>OZ245027.1:0-1710000 GCA_965223915.1 Cyclobacteriaceae bacterium
AAATCTAAAGAAAAACAACGACCGTGACTGGTTCAAGGACCACAAAAAAGACTATGAGAAGGCTAAAAATGAGTTTATTGACTTCATGGATGCTTTAATTATAGAGATTGCCAAATTCGATAAAGAAATAGCACATTTCTCTGCCAAGGATACTATTTTCAGGATCCACAGGGACGTCAGGTTTTCCAAGGACAAATCACCTTACAAAACCCACCTGGGTGCTCATGTTACTTCAGCTCCAAAAAAATCAGAAATCCACACCAGGGCCGGATACTACATTCATCTCGAGCCAGGCGGAACAATGCTGGCCGGAGGTGCTTACCTCCCGGAGGGCAACTGGCTCAAAGCCATCAG
The DNA here is from genome assembly GCA_965223915.1 of Cyclobacteriaceae bacterium. GTDB lineage: Bacteria > Bacteroidota > Bacteroidia > Cytophagales > Cyclobacteriaceae > UBA7330. Next base: position 355 of record OZ245027.1, read on the forward strand.
ACAGGAAATTCATTATAATGCAGACTCCCTGAAAAAGATATTGGGCGATCCAGGCTTTAAGAAGTACTTTGTTATGGAGGGAGAAAAACTTAAGACTGCACCCAGAGACTATCCAAAAGACCATCCGGAGATTGAACTCCTCAAACACAAAAGCTTCCTGGCAGTTCACCGATGTGAAGACAAAGAAGTGTTATCTGATGACTTCCTGAAGCATTGTACAGGAGCATTTGAGGCATTATTCCCGTTTGACCAGTTTCTGAACCAGGCATCGGAATGAATTAAATGATAAGCTTCTAATTACGCTTGTAACGGACAATATGAATGAAACAACATTAGAAATGCCAATAGGCAACAATGTGACTACTAAAACAACTACCGTCAACAGGACATACCAGTTTGGTGCGGGTGGCAGGTTTGGTCTTAACTTTTTTCTCTCCAGCAAAGTGCTACTCGGAACGGAGATGAGCTATTATTTGAAAAGCGGCTGAACCATCTTTTTTGAAGGCAACGTCGATGGAGAACCGGATCGTGATTCCAAGGTAAGTTCTTTTAAACCGGAACTGCCCAGTGTGCTCTATCTAATTGTGAGGTTTTAGTTTCTTACAAATACTTGTGTAGCATCATATACCTGACCGCTTTTTCATAGATGCTCTCAATTGGTTCGCGTAATTGAGTGCTTAAACTGTGCTCAATCCCATCCTGATAAGTGAATAGCTTCGGAAACTGTCCCATCAGAATATAACCGGCTTCAACAAATTCAGTTGCTTCTCCATCCCTCATCACAGGTTCAGCAAGATGTTTCATAATCACAATTTCCGTCTTTTTCTCCATCATATTATCTACGCTGACAACCGCCAGGCGACCTATCTCATAGGGTTCTGACTTGAGGTTGACTCCCTGATTAATGTAATACATGTCTACTTCACGTGGCATGGGCTTGAAAGTGATCTTTGCACTATAGTCCCGTTTGACCAGCGGGCCATCCAGAGATCTTTGGTAGAAATCCCGCTCCTTCCAATATTTTAAGGTATCCTCTCTTAGCTGATGGGCGTAATTATCCACCAACAGCAATTCTTCCACATTCTTCCGATGAAAACCATCCGTGAAGATCTCCACCCCACGATTTTCGAACTCATGCTTGATCACTTTTGCTTCATTGATGTAAGAAACCTTACATAATAGAACACATTGAATATCCAAAGTAGTAAAGTCAAGTTCATTCCAAAAGATCTCCTCGTGACCGGGATATCCCGTGCTAAATTTTTTCTGGACCATCGTCAATACCACATTTCCCCTTTTATCTTTAAAAGTCAGATCAACAAATTTGGCCAGACCGGCATCCCCGGTTACAGTACCCACTTCCACTTTATCTTTATAGATAATACCCTTCTTTACCTTGTAACCTGGCACATTTACCATAAGAGATATCAACAGGGTGGTCAGGATTAAAATATTCATTTCATTTAAATTAGTTATAAGTAATATAAGAAAATTTAATGTATTACAAGTACATCTTTGGTTAAGAAATCACGTTGATCTTCTAGAGTCAGGAGGCTAAATGACACTTGACACTTGTGTTTTTGATAAGTTTGAAAACGCCAAACCCAAGAACAATGCAAAGAAGAAATTTTATCAGGAAAGTGGGATTGGGCACCCCTGCCCTTTCGATGTTACCCGGACTCAGTAAAGCTGCATCTGTCACATCTTTACCACCATTTAAATACCCTTATCCGGTTTCATTGGAAGAAGCCAAAAATGACGAGGGGCTTGTCGCGATCAGGCTGGCATTTTCCGGAGATGGCCAGATAGCAAAGAATTTGACAGGAAAGATCAGGGCAACCAAAGGTAAGATCGCGCGGGTCAGAAGCACGCACTTCGAAAGCAGTGACAAATACAATGAAGATAAGGACACCTATTACCTGATCCCCAACAATGGCAACCAGGATGTGATCACACTTTGGCTGAGTGACATCTCAGAAAGTACATCTATCAACGCGGGGTCAGGCATTAAATTCTCCACTGAGGACTTATTGAAACAACCCGAAGTCACAGGCAGAGCAGGAGATATCACCTGGACTGCGAACCTCTTGTACTATCATGAAATCGGGGAGATCGACCCGGTGGATGTAGGGATCAATGTGACTGGTAATGACTTCAACTTCGTGGCGATGGCTGATCCCCAGGGTGGAGATCCCTTTGTGGATCCGGATACGCTTATGACCCGGATGCGGGTACACAATGCCTTCTTGGAAGAGAGTGTGGACCTGGTCAAAAAGATCAACTGTGATCCGAAATTTACCATGGTGATTGGGGATATCACAGACGGCCAGGGTAAAGAAGAGGATTTTGTGCAAATGAATAAGTTCTTGAAAAAAGTCAATGGTCCGCTACTCTACTCCATCGGAAACCATGAAACAACATATCGGGTAGATTTGGGTCCCGGATATAACATGGACGGATTTAGTAACTTTTTCGCCGCACAGAAAGCCGTGAATGGTGTGGAGAAGTTGCTTTATTCTTTCAACCTGGGTCAATGGCATTTTGTGGTCTGGCCTGATCCGCTCAGGGCACATTTTTTTGAGACACATCCACACTATTTCGACTGGCTGGAACGAGACCTGGAAAAACATAAAGACAGACCCACCATGTTTTTTCAGCATGTGCCCATTCATCCCATTGGTATTAATCCCATGATCAGCTACACCGAGGATGTAAGCACCAAAAAAGAGGTTCTACGTGTCCTGAAGAAATATGGCAATGTCAAATACGTGCTGAGTGGTCATGTTCACATCCCCATCAAGGCATCCTTTAAAACAGCAGTGGAAATCGATGGCATTAAATTCATCAACCTTCCTGCTGCCGGATATCGGCCGAGAGCCTTTGGTGAGGAAGATTACAACGGAGGTTTAAGTCAGGGCATTGCTGTTGTAGAGGTGAAAGGCAAAGAAGCAGACATCACTTTCAAATCGATTACCCTGGAGGAATACAAATATCCTGGCGTATTCCCTCCGCTGGACCAAAAAGTATATTCCCTTGAGCTGCAGGAAAAATGGGAAATTCCTGCCAGTGCTCAGTTTGTTAACGGAAGCTTCGAAGATGGCCTGCAGGGCTGGGGTAAAAGGTGGATCTACCAGGAAGATGAAAACCCCAGCAATGTGGCTGAAGTCACCCCAATTCCCAGCACGAGGGATCACGTCTTGTATCTATTCACGAGGATCCGGGGATACAATAAGCCCGGTCAGGATCGATGGCCACAAAACCTTAACCGGGTCTACCAGGCGATAACAGTATTCCCTGGCGACAGTCCACAGATCGATTTCAAATACCAGGTAGACCTGAGCAATACGGACTTGAATGCGCTTTGTGGAGCCTATGTGCTCGTAGAAGGGTACTCAGGTACTACCAAGCAGCTCAATATTATGTATTGTATAGGTAAGGCCTGGTTTCATACGGATGGGTATAACGCAGACCCCCGCATCGTCATTGACCTTAGCAATGAATATAAAGGGTGGCACAAAGCTTCCCTGAACATTGCATCGGATCTCTACCAACATTCAGATGGTTTGAGTTTTAGTAAGCTGAAAGTCGATCGGCTGGTAGTTACTCTGGGAACCTGGAGTGCCAATGATGGCCACCATAAGTCTTACGGCATTTACTTTGATCATTTTGTATACAATAGCAGCTCCTCAGGAAGATCCCATGTAGATGGAAATAGCCTGAAACCCATCCCCGCTGACGAACGATGGTATAGACGTACAAAACACATGGCCGGTGACCATTGGTATATCCAGGATAATCCGACTAAGTTTACCTAAAAAGCACCCCATGAGATTCGCTACCCTAACCCTTGTACTTCTTTCGCTTCTTGTTAGCTGTGCTGCACCACAGGAAGAAACACCACGACCCAATATCCTGTTAATTATGGCCGACGACATCGGATTCTCCGACATCGGCTCTTATGGTGGGGAGATCGAAACACCCAATATTGATTTCCTCGCCGAAAATGGGTTGCGGTTCCAGACCTTTTACAATATGGCCAAATGCAATCCCACCAGATCTTCGATGCTTACCGGATTGTATAAAGGGGGAGAGGGCGCTGTTCATTTGGGACACCTGACCAAACAAGCAGGATATTATACAGTCATGAGTGGGAAGGAACATTTTGACAAGTGGGTACCAGATTACTGTAAAGCTGAAAACGTGTTTGAGCATTCCTTCTACTTCTGGGCTACCACAGAATACTTTCTCCCTCCCTCAGGTGAGTTTGAGCGACCCTTTTACCTGGAAGGGAAAGAAATACCAGCAACTGAAATTGAGTATGAGAAAGCTCCCATGCATAAAACGGACTTCATCACGGATTATGCCCTCAAATGGCTCGATGCCAACCCAGATCCAGATAATCCTTTCTTCCTGTATCTCCCCTATCATGCGGCGCACTATCCGCTTCAGGCCCGGCCCGAGGACATTGCCAAATATCGGGGAAAATACCTAAAGGGCTGGGATGTGCTCAGACAGGAAAGGTATGAACGCATGAAATCCATGGGTGTCATCTCCGAGAATACCCAATTGAGTCCGGCAGAAGGCAACCTCAATAAGTTCAGGGGACCTTTGAAACCTTCCTATACCGATTATTATCCCTGGGAGTCACTTTCCGAAGCCCAAAAAGATTCCCTGGACCTGGAGATGGCCGTTTTTGCTGCCATGATCGACCGGATGGACCAAAATATTGGCCGGGTGCTTGATCACCTCAAGGCAAAAGGGCAGCTCGAAAATACATTGATCATGTTTCTGGTAGACAATGGCTCCTGTCCATTTTATGCCAACAAAATTGAGGATGTCCAGCCCGGCCCGGCCAACTCATACTGGAGTCTGCGATCCACCTGGGCTAACCTCGGAAACACGCCATTCCGACAGTACAAACAGGCAGGTTTCGAGGGCGGTAGCCGGACACCTTTCATTGCCTACTGGCCCGGAATGATCGAACCGAATACCATCACCAACCAGCCGGGGCATATTGTGGACCTTGCTCCGACATTCCTGGACGTGCTGGAAACGGACTACCCGGAAACCATCGAGGGTCACCCCACGATTCCATTGCATGGACAATCACTCCTTCCGATCTTCAAAGGGGAGCAGCGTGAAGAACCGGAATTCTTTATGTCCGGTTTAGACAGGTTCCGGATGTTTCGGTCCGGGGATCATAAAATTGTGAGAATGAATGGCGAAGCCTGGCAATTGTACCATGTGAAAAATGACCCTTCTGAGCTTAACGACCTGGCGAATGAATCTCCCGAGGTGTTAGATCAACTATCCAATCAATATGAGCTGGTGATTAAAGAAATTGGTTATTAAATTTATATGACCATGGTTGAACAAATTAATCGACTGGATCAAATCATCAATGAGCTCAGCAGCTACATGACCAGTATCACTGAAGAAGAACTCCGTAAAAAACCCGCACCAGGGAAGTGGAGTAAAATTGAGATCCTCGGTCACCTGGCAGACTCAGGGATCAATAACCTCAAGCGGTTTACTGAGGCACAATTCAAACCTGAGCCTTTTAACTATGACAACTATCAGCAGGATGACCTTGTGGCCGCAAATCAGTATCAAAACGCCAGCCTGAAAGAAGTATTTTTTCTGTACGAAGCTGTCAACCGTCGGATCATGGAGGTCATGAAAAAACAATCCGAAAAAGCACTCTCAAAGAAGGTCCACAATACCAGTGACGGCAAAACCACCGACCTGAAATTCATTATGAAGGACTATGTAGACCACATGGAGCATCATTTGAAGCAGATATTGAGGTAGGGATATCATCGCACAACACCTTTTTTAGTAATCCTGAAACTAAATAAAGTTATACCTTTTCGGGTATAAATTACATTTTTATTAATATTTATACCTTTTCAGGTATATTTTATTAGATAATCTCCTATTCAACGTGGGTTGTTCCACTTACATCACCCAAACTGTGGGATCTTCATCGTTGCCCCACCATTCAGAGCCGATTGGTGAGCAATCACCCCGGGCACGGTATAAGCAAGCGCCTCATGGATGTTAACCGTTGGTTTTCTTTCTTTCATGCAGGCATCTACAAACTCATGGGTGATGAAGGTGTGAGAGCCATGATGGCCACTGTTGTGCCTTAATGGTTCCGGAAGCAAATCTGTTTCCCACCACTTAGGTTGATCATACACTTGCTTTTTAGCTTCGCTACGTACGAAGCCGGCATCGTCTTGTCCCAACTGTTCTGTGGAGTTGACAATGATGGAATCGCTACCGATGGGGTTTGGTGTGTAAAAGCTCATTTTATTGCCGATCCATTGAGCCCGTTCACATCCCATGTGCGCACCTTTCCACCAGACATTGACCCGAAAACTGTTCCCACGGTCGGTCCTGAACATGGCCGACTCATTCCAGAAGGGGTTATTGTAGTCATTGTCCTTTAGAATAGGGTCATCGTCACCCCAACCATTGCAACTCACCTGGGTCAGCCGCTCACCGGTCACACTGATCAGGTGAGCCGTGCAATGTGTGGGGTAATGCATCGGAGCCACACCATGGCGCCAGGTACGCTTTCCATTCTCGAAATAAAGCTCTTCCAGACCATCATGTTGGTATTCAGATTCTGCATAAAAGACATTACCAAACCTGCCTTCATTATAGAAGTTCCTCGCAGAAATGGTGAACTGCTGGTAATAGCTGGTTTCTGCCATCATATAAATCAACCCGGATGCTTTCACAGCTTCCAGGAGGATTTCAGCCTCTTCCACAGATCCCCAGATGGCAGGTACAGCGCACAGTACATGTTTTCCATGTTTAAGACATTCCAGTACATGCTTCACATGGTTAGGCCCCTCCGTAAATACGCCGACTGCATCAATGTTCTTGTCCTTAACAAGCTCTTCAAGCGAGGGATATGATTTGGTGCAATTGTAAGTCTTCATCAAGCGCTCCCCACGTTCCTGTCTCAGATCACTCACCGCTTCAACCACACAATCAGGATGCTCGTGAAACTGGAAGGAACATCCAAAACGCCCACCTACAATTCCAATCCTCAGCTTTTTGGCCGGAGGTGCCGACGCAAGAGATGTATTCAGTGGCAAGGTCGCTCCAAGAGCCACTATACTCCCTGTTTTCAGGAAATTCCGACGTGAATGGTGTTGGGTTAGGTTGTTCAGGTGTTTCATTTGAGAGTAAGACTACAAAAGTTTTAACAACTTTAAAAAGCTTAAATTTCCAAAGCTCTAGAATTTGAAAATATCAGAAACTTTTGTAGTCTACAATTAATATTTAAGAAACTTTTGTAGTCTTACGCTCAAAACCCATCATATGAAATACTTAAGTTCCCTGCTCGGGATTCTGCTAATACTTAGTTCCTGTACCCGGCAGGAAAATAAGCCAACGACCAGCACCACCCCTCCCAACTTCATCGTCTTTATTGCCGATGATGTGAGCTTCAACGATTTTGGTTGCACTGGTAATCCATATGTCAGTACGCCAAACATCGATCAGCTGGCTGAGCAGGGCATCAACTTTTCTAACTTTTACCTCACGGCCAGCTCCTGCAGCCCGAGCAGAAATAGCATCATCACCGGGCGGTACCCACACAATTCAGGCGCGCCTGAGCTCCACCAGACCCCTCCGGATTTCATGCTGTCATTTCCCGAGCTACTGAAAGCCAATGGCTATTACACGGGGCAATCCGGCAAGTTCCATATGGGGCCCTACGCCAGAAGAGGGTTTGATATCATCAGCGAAAAACGTTCCGAAACGGGTGATGGTGGTGAAGAATTGTGGGTGAAGACCATTCAGGACCGCCCCAAAGACAAGCCTTTCATGATGTGGTTTGCGGCCTTTGATGCGCATCGGGCCTGGGGACCCAATGAATTCAGTGGCACACATCATCCGGACAGTATAGAATCCCCTTTCTATCTCGATAAAGGATTTGAAACACGGGAAGATCTTGCCAAATACTATGACGAAATCAAACGATTTGATCATTACATCGGGCAGGTCGTGGCTGAGCTTAAGGAGCAGGGAGCCTATGAAAATACCCTGATCATCGTGATGGCCGACAATGGCCGACCCTTCCCACACAGCAAGACCCGCGTCAATGACCGCGGAATGAAATCTCCGTTCATCATGCATTGGCCGGAAAGGATCACCAGAGCCCTCACTTCCGAAAGCCTGGTCAGTGCCATTGACATCGCTCCTACGCTGCTGAGTCTGGCCGGAGTCAACCCGACCGAGCAATTCCAGGGACAGAGCTTTGACCCATTGGTAACGGATCCCTCTCAACCCTTCAGAAATTATGTCTTTGCCGAGCACAACTGGCATGACTATGAGGCCCACGAAAGGATGGTCCGCAGCAAAGATTTTATGTATATCAAAAATTCACGACCTAACCTACCACAGATGGGTCCTGCAGATGCGGTAGGCAGTCCATCCAACGCTGCCTTGAGGGCAAGACAAAAAGAGGGAACGCTTACGGCTATCCAGGCCGATATCTATGTCACCCCACGACCCTACGAAGAGTTGTACGACTGCACCGATGATCCATTGCAGCTCAAGAACATTGCTTCTGTGCCCGGAGCAGTTGATGACCTGGCACAAATGAGAGATATACTTGATGAATGGATCATGGCCACCAGCGACAACGTACCTGACAGCCTCACCACCAGTTGGTACACTTACGATCCGGGATATGTAAAGACCAAAACTCATAGCGTAAGAGGTGAAACCCCGGGTGCAAGCCTGAATGCTGTAAAAAACAACAACCCCGGTCCGTTTTAGACGAGATTTATTTAAATTTATTGGATTGAAGAGATACAGATAAATCATCCGTCGTAATGAGTATTGTTTCTGTATCTCAGGAACTTTCCAATAAAACAACATACCTCATTGACTACCCTCATCAACATCCTCGTTGGAATCATCGCAGCCCAGCACCTGTTTTTCTTCTATTTCGAAACTTTTGCCTGGACCACAACAGGCCGTAAGATCTTTAAGCAATTCCCGAAAGAATTTTTCCATCAGACCAAAAACCTGGCTGCCAATCAGGGATTATACAATTTTTTCCTTGCAGCGGGCCTGATCTGGAGCCTGACCATTGAAGATACGACCTGGAGCACACACATTGCGGTTTTCTTCCTTGGATGTGTATCACTCGCCGGAGCTTTCGGAGCGTTTACCGCCTCAAAAAAGATTCTGTACATACAGGGCCTCCCTGCCATCATTACCCTGATCTTTATCTTAATTGATCAAATGTGAAAATAGTTATTGAGCCACTCTTCCTTCCACAGTTTAAAATTTTCGGAGCCCTGATCATCCTTTTTGGGATTCCCGGTTTTTATGCTTTGACGGTTCCTCTTTTTATTAAGCTCCTATTGTGGGTGGTTGCCATCGGAATAGGACTTTTCTTACTGGCAGGCACACAAATGTTGGAAATAGACAAAGAACAAAGACGGTACCGCTCAGTCGTTTCTCTCTTTGGTTTGATCAATTTTGGAGGATGGAAGCTATACTTTTCCCTGGAGAACATCTTCATCAAACAGTCCAGAGCAAGCCAACGGATGGGCATGGGTCCTATTGAAAATACAGTGAAAAGTGTAGTCTTCGATGCGTACCTGAAGATCTCTGACAGCGAGAAGATCTATCTAGGATCAAACAAATCAAAGAAACGCCTGCTTAAAAAAGTAGAACCACTTAAGGTTTACCTGGAAATTCCAATCGTTGATCTGTCAGAATAAATACAATCAGAAGAAGTTTAATTAAGGCAACACCTACAGTTTAATTAGTTGCTAATTGAATCATTCTAAACAATCATACGTATATTTATAAAATATATTACACGTGCCATGAACACGAAATTAACTTTAACAATTGAACAAAAACTCATTGACAAAGCAAAGATATATGCTAAAAGCCAGGGAAGGAGTCTTTCGGATATCATCGAAAATTATCTCAAAGTAATCACCAAGGAGGAAAATACCCAGGTGATCAGTTCCTCACCTATTGCATCATCACTAAGGGGCTCATTCAAGGCACCTGAAAATTTTGATTATAAGGAAGAGTTATCAAAAACTTTATCAAAAAAATATCTTGAGGATGGACAAGGTATTGATTGATACAGATGTCATCTTAGACTTCTTTTTTGACAGGGATCCTTTTGCAGAATACGCTTCTCAGGTCATTAGTTTATGTGAAAGGAATCAAATATCAGGCTTCACTACCCCAGTTATTTATAGCAATGTGTATTATCTATTAAGGCAAACAGCCAGACATGAAAAAGTGATTGATCACCTCAAACAATTACTAACAATTACTGATATTTTATCAATGGATAAAGAGGTTGCAAGTAATGCGTTAAATTCAGGATTTAAAGATTTTGAAGATGGCCTACAAAATTTTGCTGCAGTGAAGCATGGAAAAATCGATGTTATCTTAACCAGAAACTTAAAGGATTTCAAAAAGAGTGAGATCGGTGTAATGACTCCAGAATTTTACATCAAATCAATTGCTAAACTGTGAACCACATCTCCCCAATTAAAAACTAAGACATTAATGAAATACATCCTCGACGGACAAGAGACCGAAAGATTGAAATTCCGCTTACTAAAAGATGACGACTTCGACACCTGGATCAGCCTGTTCAGGGATAGCGATGCCGGCAACTTTCTCGGGATGGCGGATCTTTCTACGCCGGAAGCACAGTGCCAACGCTGGTTTGACATCTGCTATAACAGGTACAAAAAAGATATTGGGGGCATGAATGTTCTGATTGACAAAACCACCAACCAGATGGTTGGGCAATGCGGGCTGCTTATCCAGGATGTAGATGAGATCAAAGAATTGGAGGTTGGTTATTCCATCCTTCCGCAATGTCAGGGAATGGGATATGCCACGGAGGCTGCACAAAAATGCCGGGATTATGGTTTTGAAAATGAATATTCGAATCATATCATTTCCATCATCCATATCGAAAATATCAAGTCTGCACAAGTAGCCATGAGGAACGGGATGACCAAATGGAAGCGAACGGAATATAAAAAGATGCCGGTGGATATTTATCGGATCACACAAGAAGAATGGCTCAACTTAAAGTCGCAATAAAAAGATAACACCCTACCATTGAATAAAACAGGATAATTGAGCAGGTTTGAACATGAATAAAATTTTCCTTCTCCAGCTGTGTATGATACTGATAGTTGTTTCAGCCATCGCACAGAAAACCTACGAACCTACCTATTTCTATGCTTTTGGTGACATGCCCTATGATGAGGCCTCCATTCCCAGATATAACCGATTGGTAAAAAATATCAATGAAACTGATCCGGATTTTACCATTCATGTTGGGGATACCAAATCAGGTAGCACTCTATGTTCTAATGAATTCTATCAAATGACGCTTGATCATTTCAACGATTTCAATAAACCCCTGATCTATACGCCCGGAGATAATGAGTGGACGGACTGTGACCGCGAGGCTTGCGGCGAATATGACCCGATTGAAAGACTGGATGTCCTAAGAAGGACCATGTTTATCAATCCAACAAAGAGTTTTGGAAAGCAACCAATTAATCTGATCAGCCAAAGCACTCTCTCTCCCTATGAAAAATACGTGGAGAATGTGATGTGGAAACATAAAGACCTTTTGATCTCTGCAGTACACATCTGTGGGTCGAGCAACAATTACCAGGAAGAAGGAGACAATACTGAATTTATAGAGCGAGAAGCAGCGGCCATTGACTGGATCAAAAGGATCTTTCAAAAAGCAACGGAAGATAATTCCAAAGGAATCGTAATCGCTTTTCATGCCAACATGTTCAGCAGTCAGAATGATCCGGGGTACACAAAAATCCTGGCTGAATTAAAGCCATTGATCAGGGATTTCAAAAAACCTGTTCTTGGGATCTACGGTGATTCACACCGTTTTCTGATCTCGCAACCATTGTACCTGGATGGTAAACTGCTGACGAATTTTACTGCTTTGATGGTCTTTGGGTCCGCGGATGTAAATTATGTGAAAATCAGCATGGATATGAATCGGAACAATATTTTTGATATCGAACCTGTCTACATCGATTGATTTCTTTTCGGAAAAATTTAAATTGGCGACCGATGGGGTCAAAATACACGGCAGACGAACAATTCAGGCAGCTCAATTTTACGGATAAGCCCTTCGAAAAAGGTGAATATGAAGGCTGCACCTTCACCCATTGCAATTTCCATGGTGTTGACCTGATTGACATCAAATTTATGGAGTGTGAGTTTATCGAATGTGACTTCAGCAACGCCAACATAGACAATACGGCTTTCCAGGACATCAGCTTCAGGAACTGTAAGCTGCTCGGCCTTCAGTTTGAGCGGTGTAATGCATTTGGCTTTTCGGTCTCATTTGATCAATGTATGCTCAACCACGCTACATTTTATAAGATGAAACTCATGAAAACACCTTTCACTCATTGTCAGATGGAAGGCGTAGACTTCACAGAGACCGATCTCAAGCAAGCCGAAATCACAGACTGTAACCTCCTCAATGCCAGCTTCGAGCATACCAACCTCGAGCAGGCAGATCTGCGAAACTCCATCAACTACAGCATCAACCCGGAGGTCAACCGAATGAAAGGGGCTAAGTTTTCCTTGTCCGGGGTGGCTGGCTTGCTGGATAAGTATGGGATCTCGATTGAAAAGGGCAGCTAATCTGAACATACTTTGGTTGGATGCTTACTAAATGACACAGAAGGTTTATGAAACTCTCCCTAGACGTCAATTTGGTAGGAAGCCTCAAAGGAGCATTAGCCAGTAGGTTTCCTACCCTACCGAGCATGGAAACCTCAACACTTAAGACAATCTCTTAATTGTAAGAACACAAATAAGAAGCTTACGCCTAATAAACTTGTTTTCAGCCAAACGGTGAAACTTGTCCAGTAAGTCCGAGAAAGACCAGTAGCAATTGCAAAGTGAACCGGGATAGATGAAAACGGCAGGATTGTTAACTGGTAGCTCCAGAGCAGTAATCTTTCTCTTAACATCAAATTGATTATCTGGAATTCTGAATAGACAATTACGGCGGCTGGGGAAAACCTGCCTTTGCCGAAACGGCTCCGTGCAGGCAGGTTGGCGGGCCGCTTGCGCGGAGCAGTGTTGCCGGAGGTTGGCTTGTGGGAGGCGTGTGGTGTGCAGGCCGTGCACTTATTAAATTTTCCAAGGCTTTTTTTGTTTCGTTTTTTTGGCCTCAAAAAAATGAAAGCCCCCCTGGCAAGGGTGGAAATTGAAGCCTTCAAGATGAATGAAAATTAATTTAAAGCCCTCGTTGGTGTTTCACCAACGAGTATTTTAGAACTGATTCATCATAGCCACCAGAATGGAGTTAGGAAGTAATGCGATTGTGGTGTGGTCTGTAAGACACGATGTGACACAGACTTCGGTATAAATGAGGAATAACGCATCTCACTCCTCGACTCACCTCATGAGAGTCTGTAGGGGGACATAACCTGGAAGGCTAATGGCCATAAAAAGACCCAACTGCAAATTTCGAAATTCTATTTTCCATCCCTTAATCACCAAATCAATTTAATTTAGTAACCCCGAACTAACCGACCTTCAATCAATGATCAAACCGGAAGCCCGAAAGCTCGCAGCCATCATGTTTACTGATATCGTTGGCTACTCATCACTGATGCAGAGTGATGAAGCCGTGGCGGCAAGCACCCGGAAGCGTCATCGGGAAGTCTTTGAAAGCAAGCACAAGGAATTCCACGGCGAGATCATCCAATACTATGGCGATGGCACGCTGAGCATCTTTGGCAGCGCGGTGGAAGCTGCAAAATGTGCTACTGAGATACAAATCGCCTTGTCTGAAGGTAATCCAAAGGTGCCGCTGCGGATTGGGCTGCACCTGGGCGACATTGTCCACACTGGGACTGAGGTCTATGGTGACAGCGTAAATGTGACCTCCAGGATCGAGCACATTGGTGTGCCTGGCTCTGTACTCATCTCTGAAAAGATCAATGCGGAGTTGAAAAACCATCAGCTCCCCACACTTTCCATGGGGAAGTTTGACTTCAAAAACATTGCTGAACCCATGGAGGTCTTTGCTGTGGATCATCAGGGCATTCACGTCCCTAAGCCTGACGAGCTTCAGGGAAAGCGAAGCCAGGTCGCAACAAGCATCGCTGTCCTCCCCTTTGTGAACATGAGTACCAATCAGGACAATGAATTCTTTAGCGACGGCATGACCGAGGAGATCATCAATGCCCTGACGGGGATCAATGAACTCAAAGTCACCTCCAGAACCTCGTCCTTTTTCTTCAAAAACAAAAACATCCCAATCCACGAAATCGGACAGCAACTTGGGGTATCCATCATCCTGGAAGGCAGCGTGAGGCTTGCCGGGAACAAGATGCGGATTTCAGCCCAGCTGGTGAATGTGGAGAATGACGAGCATTTCTGGTCCGAAACCTTCGACCGGTCTTTCGACGATATTTTCGCTGTGCAGGATGAGATCAGCCTGCTCATCGCGGATAAGCTCAGGGAACATACGGGGCACTTTGAGATCGGTGACCAGCTGGTTGAGGCACCCGGCATCCCTCCGGCGGTCTATAAAAGCTATTTGCAAAGCCGGTACCAGGTACTGAAAATGAACAAGCCTGATATGGAAGCAGGGCTTGCGACGCTCCTCCATATTACTGAACAGCATCCGGAATTTACTGCCGCATACCTGGGGGTGAGCCTGGCCTATACCCTCCTGGGAGCCCTGGGATTTGTGCCATCCGGTGAGGCCTGGATGAAGGGAAAACCCTACCTCGACAAGGCCATCGCCCTGGACAAAGACCATCCGGAATGTCTGCTTCAACAATCCTGGATCAGCTTTTTTCAGGACTGGGATTTAAAAGCAGCCTATGCAAACGTCAACAAAGCCCTCGAGATCCGTCCGGTGGTTGACGCCTATCAGACCATGACCTCGATGCTTACGGCGGAGGGTAAGCTGAAAGCAGCACATCACTATATCGATACGGCCATTGAGATCGACCCACTCTCTGAGATCACGCATCACCTGAAGGGCTATACACTATACCTGGAGGAAAGATATGAAGAAGCCCTGGTGCATTTCAAAAAGTCTGTTTCACTGAAGGAGGGCTCCCATGTATCCCTGCAATACCAGGGGCAGACATTGATCCTGATGGGAATGGCGGAAGAAGCCCTGGACTATTTTCAAAGTCTGCCGGAAGGGACGGATGACCTGCTGGTCACGGGAGGGACGGTTCTGGCCCAGGCTTCTCTGGGCAACAAAAAAGAGGTGGCACTTGGGATCGGAAAGATCAGGACCTACATGGAGACGGACGCCATCGAGCGTGCCCTCAACCTGCTGATCCTTTGCTACACACTGGAGGGTAAATACGATCAGGCAGTGCAGATGGTAGAAAAAGCCATGGAATATCACCTACCGCTCATTGTTTACCTCAATGTGGAGCCCCTGCTCAAACCGCTACAAAAGGTTCCCCGGTACGTAGAGCTCATGCAAAAAGTGTTTGGCGGAAGTCAACCTGTCGAGGCAGGCAAAAGAAAATACAAGAAGTCACTGCTTAACCCTGAGCTACTCAGCCAGTACCATGATCAGCTGAAAACCCTCATGGAAAAAGAGCAGCCTTACCTCAACCCCAGTTTAACGCTCAGGGAGCTTGCTGCCCTGATGCACATTCCCGCGAACCAGTTTTCCCAGCTGCTCAATGAGGGCTTCAACCAGAACTTTTCCGAATTCGTGAATGCCTATCGGCTGGAAACCTTCAAAGAAAAAGTGGCCGACCCTAAAAACAGTCACCTGACCCTCCTGGCCATTGCCTATGACAGTGGCTTTAACTCAAAGACAGTCTTCAATACCTACTTCAAGAAGGTGATGGGTCAGACGCCTAAGGCTTATATGAAGACAATACAAACAAACCAATAACAGTACCATCGCTACGAAGAATGAGGCATTGACTGAAAAGGTAATCTCAAGCCGCGTAGAATGTATGAGACTATTTCTCCCCATTATCATCGGAAGAAGCAGTGGCGGTAATTAATTGTTTAAATAAGTTCGGATTTAAAATCCCGAACGATTCCCCTCCCCCCACCTTCTACTTTTGGATCGTGAACTTTAAACAAAACACAATCATGATAACAAAAGACACACAAACCATGAAAGCCATTGTCTCTAAAAAATACGGATCTCCTGACGTCCTCAAACTTCAGGAAGTCGAAAAGCCCATCCCGGGGGATTACGAGGTCCTCGTGAAAATACATGCGGCATCGGTCACCCGGGCACATTGCATGATGAGAACCGGTTTTCCACTTATCGGCAGGTTATTCCTGGGGCTTATCAAGCCGAAAAACACCATCTCCGGGACCGACCTCGCCGGTGTGGTGGAAGCCGTAGGGAAAAACGTCCCGGATCTTAAAGCAGGTGATGAAGTATTCGGATCCACAGACATCCATATGGGCTGCTATGCGGAATATGTGAAGGTAAAAAAGGATGATATCCTGATCCCCAAGCCGAAAAACATCTCTTTTGAAGAAGCTACTGCAATCCTTGATGGATCTACCACAGCGCTACCGTTCCTTCAGAGCATTGCTCAAATCCGGAAAGGTCAGAAAGTGTTGATCAATGGCGCTTCCGGAGGCATCGGAACGGCAGCGGTACAGTTGGCCAAATTTTTCGGAGCGCATGTGACAGGAGTTTGTGGACCCAATAACCAGGAGCTGGTGAAATCACTGGGAGCTGATGAAGTGATCAATTATCAGGAAGAAGATTTTACGAAGGGGGAAGTTAAATACGACATCATCTTTGACACCGTCGGTAAGCAAACCTTCAAAAAGTGTAAGCCAGTCCTGACGGATACCGGAGTATTCCTATCACCAGTATTGAAAATCGGGATGCTGATGGATATGCTCTTCACTTCGTTATTCAGTAAGAAAAAAGCACGGTTTGCAGCCACTGGCATGCTGGAGACGGAGGAAAAGCTGGAAAACATCGGCTTCATCAGCTCACTGATCAACCAGGAAAAGCTTAAAGTGATCATTGACCGTACCTTCCGACTGGAAGAAACAGCAGATGCCCACAGGTACGTGGACCAGGGACATAAAAGAGGAAATGTGGTGCTGGTGATGTGAAATCAGTGGGAAACTCTTACTAGGTAGCCTTTTTCAATTCTTTCAATAATTTCTCAGGATCATCTCTATTATCCCAAAATGCAGTAATGATAATTTCTTTGGAATTGAGCTTGTAGAAAATACTGAAGTGTCCCATGGATGCGACTCGTGTTTCTGGAAAATTAGCTTCTCTAAACAGTTTTGGATTCCTGGCAATTAATCTAGTTTTTGAATTACTGGAATTGAGTAGTTTTAGTGAATAGGCATTTGATTTATTGCGATCTACCCAGTACGTCAAAATATTTCTTCTTTGCCGAGCGGCAGTTTGAGTCCAAACTACCTGCCGGCCGGTCAGGCGGGCTTTTCGTTGAGCCATTGAAGCTCCTGATTATTAAGTGAATCCTCGTCTATAATGTTTCCCTTTTGAATGTCTTCATCACTCATGGCTAGCATGATTTTCTGTTCTTCAGTAAGGGGAACCTTGGCATGCGTTACATTTGATGACTTGATCATCTTTTCAAGAGCCTGTAGATATTCTGGATTATCAATTGACATTAGGCTCTCTATTACCCGGTTTCTAATGTCTTTCAATGTGGCCATACTGTAAAGATATTAAAATAGTGGGAGTATCGACAGGACATTCCGACTGGAAGAAACCGCAGATGCACATCGATATGTGGACCAGGGACATAAAAGGGGAAATGTAGTGCTGGTGATGTGAGGTGTTTTATCTATATCCTCTACCAGGGCCTGTCACTCATTTACTGGGAGCTGCCATTTATAGATGAGATATCTACGATTTTTGGAAGGTACTGTGAGACTTTTCCGGGTAGCAAAAATACATTTTCTTAAATCCCCCATTGCACCCTTTAGGAAAGGGGGTAAGTGAATTTCTTCAGGTATCCACTGGCGATTGGATTTGAATACCTTTTAATACACGCCATCCAAACTGAATATTATATCAAGTTTACAATCAGTATCTTTAAGTTTATAAAAAGAATATCACCATATGAAAACCTACCTAAAGAAGAGCTCTATCCTTTTAGTTATACTTGTCGCTTTAAGTACCACAGCTATGGCTCAAATCGGGGTTCGGGGTGGTTATTCCCTCACCAATTGGAAAGGATTTGTGCTGGCTAGTGCAGATTTCGAATCTGAACCGTTGAACGCTTTTCACATCGGACTTTATGGTGAGGTGAACATTACCAACGCCATCAAGCTCGAACCAGGACTTTACTACAGCCGTAAAGGTGCTGGCGGGTCCTTCACAGACAGCGACAATGAGTACCTGATCGAAAACAAGGCCGCTTATCTTGATGTTCCATTACTCCTCAAGTTTTACTTCGACGGTTTCAATATTTTTGGAGGCCCACAAATAGGTCTGTTGATCAACAACGAAATTGAAACTACCGTTACTGACATTAACTCCGGACAGAACATTTCAAGCAAAACCGATACCCAGGATCAATTCAATGATACAGCTGTAGACTTTGTACTGGGCATTGGGTATAAATTCGATCATGGATTGAATTTCAACATAACCTATGACATTGGTTTTACCAATATCTTGGTTACCGAAGATGCTTTGCAAACCAACGGAGTGTTCGGATCTTATTATACCTGGCTCGAAGCCCAAAACAGGGTGCTCAAATTTTCAGTGGGTATGTTTTTCTAAACATCCTGATATTCATAATACCCCCATGCCCCCATTTGGAAAGGGGGATTTCTTCCAGTCCCCATACAAGGCGTTTCCGCTAACAACCCGCTCAAGAGTCAGATGTATTAGAGGCCTCTCAGGAGACAGGCCATGGAGAGAAGGTCCACTCCCTGACCAGTAGCACTCCGTAAAAGGGGACGGATTTCCTACCTTATTCTACTGGATAAACCATAAATTCTTAAAATTCGTTAGTTTTAAATGTAGAAAACAATACAATGGACGTACAGGCTGAAAAACTTCATTTAATAGAGCAATTGATCCAACTTCAGGATGCGAGTATCATACAAAAAGTAAAGGATGTTTTACAAACTTCTCAAGAAGAAAAAGCTATTGGCTACAATCCGGATGGCAGCATCATTACAAAATCTGATTTGATATCAAGGGCAGAAGCCTCTAATCAGGCCATCAGAGAGGGTAAAACTAAAAGTATTGAAGAAGTTCGTGCCAGTATGAAAAGCTGGTAACCAATGAAAGTTGAGTTCACTGACCCGGCTGAGGAACACCTCAGAAAAACGGTACCCAGAAGAAGTTGCTGAAAAAATTATTGAGAGAATCCTTCAAAAAGCTGATACCTTATCAATTTTGACAAATAGGGGGCGATTAGTGGAAGAAATTCGTTCTATTAATATCCTGGAAGGGAACTACAAAATCATCTATCTTAAGAAAGATGAAAAGGTATTTATCACCGATGTTTTTGACATGAGCCAGGATCCTCAAACAATCAAAAAAAGACATCAGGAGTGATTGATGTATCCTTCAGGCTTATTCTACGAAAAAATCAATCCCCCATCTTCTCAATCCACTCCCTGATCAACGCTACCCCTTCGGTATGGATCAGCTTCCTGCCCAGCTCGGGCATCATCACTTCAGGCTGGACGGAGTTCATCCGGCGGATGAGGATGGACTGGTCCGGTTTACCGGGTACGATGTCGTATTTCAGATTGCCGGATCCCTTGCCGGCGGCAACGGGTGACTTCATGATGCCCACTTGCTCCGGGTGGTCATTGCTGGCCAGGAGATACAAACCGGAGTTCTTGGCTGGTCCTTCCAGCCGATGACAATGCGCACAATTGACCTCCAGGTATGCCCGAGCCCTTTCATCCAGAGTTCCGGATTCGGGATGGTCGTATCTGGCCAGTTTGGGAATCTTATTGGATGCGGGGAGCCCTTTCAGAAAACCAGCTTCAGCCAGATCATATAGCTGATTGTAGGTTCTACCACGGAAGTCAATGCTCCTGTTTAGCTGTCTGGCCGTAGGTCCGATAGGCGCTATTTTCCCATTCAGCTCATGACAGCTTTTGCACTGGGCTACATTGGGAACCAGGTAGCTGATCGGTTTTTTTCCCCTGAGCAAAACCTCCTGCGAACCCCCGGTAATCTCCAGCTTCGCATCGGTCTGGGCTTCATTCCAGATATAGGGTAGCGCCTGCCAGCCATCTTCCTTCCGGATCAACAGCCGGGTTTCTATGATTCGCCCTTTCTGACCCTCCAACTGGTCATCCGCATAATAGAAATTCTTGATCAGGGTAGTCCCTACCTGGAAATCCAGGGCTTCGGTGGCGTGGTATTGCACCTTACTCCCCTCGGGCAGGGAGATGAACCGCTTTTTCAACGCATAGTCTGAAAATAATGGTGAATTGAGCTCATAAGGAAACACATTTTCTGCCGGATCGAGGTTTTTTAACTCACCTTCGAAAAAACCATATTCCGACAACAGCCCAAAACCTAATGAAGCTGTAACTACGCTTTCATCAAACACCTCTTCCTGATAAGTGATCTTCCTTTCCCTTTCCGTCTTTTCACATCCCAGAAATAATGGAACTAACAGCAATAATGCCTTTGCCTTCATATTTTATAAACTACAATTCAGACTTGCCGGATTGGTTTCCAGCCCTTCAAACATATTGGCAGCATCCAGAATAGCTGTCTTGATGCCTTCTTCCTGTACACAAATGCGATAATCCGGGTTTACTTCCCCATCAGCTAACCAATAATCCGGGCTTTGGATACCGTCCCAAACCACATGCGGCTTATCCATCCCAAACTTCAGCACAAACAGTTTTGCAAAGTCACTGTCCAAATTAGGGATCATGCTATAGTCCGAGTATTCATTGTCATGCACATAAACCTTGCCCGGATAGGGGTTATAGTTATCATCCGCCTGGTGACGTTCCTCCACTCGTTTCGCACTGGATGTACGCGTTTCACCTTCATCAGGCGCTTCGCTGAGCGCAGACATTAACTCGTAGCTTACAATTCCCATGCTGAGCGTATTGTTGTCACTGATCTTGTTGTTGTAAATCTCCACATCCCGGGTCGCCATGATGATCATGCCCGTTCCGGGAGGTACTGAGGCCACAATGTTGCCTTTAGGCGCAAAGTTGAACAGGTTATTGTCATACACTTCGTTGTTATACACCTTCACGTTCCGGCCATTCCTCGTTAGCCCGGGCAAGTCAAACACCAGAATACCTCCGGTATTGTTGTAGGACTCGTTGCCATAGATCTCTACGTTTTCAGAGTTCTCACTTTCGATCCCGGCTACATTCCAGTAAACCTTGTTGTTCCGGATGATCACATTCTCCGATTGCCCTACATACACGCCCGCATCACTGGCTCCCATGACTTCACATTCCTCAATCAATACATCTGTGCAGATCACAGGGTAAAGCGCATACGCCCCATTGTCCTCACTGATCTCCCCTGTCCAGGCGGACTTGATCCTTCTAAAGGTGATTCCTTTCGTATCAGTCACCTTGATATTGTCCCCGACAGCATCTTCCACCGTAAAATCTTCGAGCACGATGTTTTCACAATTGGCTATCCGGATACCTTCGGCACCCTCTTCCTGGAGAATAAATGAAAGGACAGTCTTATCCATCCCTTTACCACGGATGGTAATGTGTTTTTTGCTATCCAGGATCAGGATGTTTTTGAAGATAAAGTGGCCCTCGTCTAGTTCAATCACCGCACTGTCTTTCGCGAGCAGAAACTCTGTCATCAGTGCTTTCTCGATACTTTTATAATCACGTGTTGGTTCATACCTTGGGGTAGAGTCACAACTGATAATAAGGATAGCAAACATCCATACTAGGAAAACGCCAGATGTAAGCTTCTTCGAAATATTTCTCATAGGACCAGTATTGGTGGAAATAAAGATAATCAAAAACGTAACGTCTAACTTTTTTTAATTGGTATCATGAACCAAAAATAATTGGCTTCTAAAAATCAATTCTTTGTAGATTTATGGACTTAATCCTATTGACAATTAGATTCAAATCCTAACAATGACCCGTTTTAAAATGCTGACCCTCCAAATGCCCGGTTATCCGAAATACTACTTAATCATTTTGTTTTGCTTCTTATTTATTTCCTGCTCTCAGGAGAAAAAACAAACGCCCTATGGATTCGAGCTCAAGATTGAGCAACTGACCACTGGTAGCAAACACCACTTTTTCGGCTATATCGGCCAATGCCAGACCATCCCGTGGAACAGTACCGGACAATATATCCTGGGCATGGAGATCGATACCATCAGCAGGATGCCTTTGCCGGATGAGGCAGCGTCCATCTTTGTGATTGATACACAGGACAACAACAAGCTCATCTATCTGGACAAGACCTATGCCTGGAATCCCCAGCAGGGCACCATGTTTTACTGGAATCCCAACGCCCCGGAGACCCAGTTTTTCTTCAATGACCGGGACCTGGAAACCGGCAAAGTTTTTACGGTAGTTTATGATGTAAAGGAGCGGAAAAGGGTGAAAGAATATCGATATGAAGATACACCTATCGGCAATGGAGGCGTAGCAGCAGATGGCTCTGCCTGGCTGGGGCTCAACTACGGAAGAATGGCCCGGTTACGTCAGGTGACAGGTTACTCAGGAGCCGTAGATTTCTCAAAAGATGAGATCGCACCAGACAATGATGGGATCTTTATCGTAGATGTGAAAACCGGAGACAAGAGACTCCTTGTCTCTTTCGCCCAGATGGCTGAAAAGATCAAAGACACGGATCCTAACCTTCATACAGGATTATTCATCAACCACTCCCTCTGGAATAGAAATGCAGACAAAGTCTATTTCTTCGCCCGGGCAGGATGGGATGGAAACAGAACCTCCGGAGAGCGCGTGAATATACCCTTCACCGTCAATGCCGATGGAACGGGATTAACCGCACATTCGCAATTCGTGGGTGGTCATCCTGAATGGGACGAAGGAAATGTCATTATTGGCAGTGCACCCGATGAGACCGGGGCCATCAGACAGGTTCGCTATGATGTAGATAAGCAAGAAATCATTGAGTACATGGGTAACCCGGAGATGTTCCCTAATCCCGAAGGAGACATCTCCCTGTCACCCAATGGAGATATGTTTGCCAATGGCTATGTGAATGGTAACAAGAATTCTTATACCATCCTGCGCAGAAGCGATGGATATTTTGTTTATACGGAAGGGCTAAGCAAAGGAGAATACAAAGGGGACATTCGAATCGACCCAGCTCCCCGATGGAACAGAACAAATGATGCCATCCTGGTACCAGGCATCGATCAAAACGAGACCCGACAAATGTTTGTGATCAAGCTTATACCCACCAATTAACTGGGCACTTCCCTGAAAAACGATCTTTGTATTTCATGAAAAACATCTTTTTTCTTCTTTCAATCATTTTTTTAGCTGCCTGTAACCAATACCAGGACCCTGAGCAGCGTCCCTGGAATATGCGGTCTGTACTGGATGATCAACCCAGGATGTTTTCAATCCTGCTAGATAGTCAGATGTACCTGGCGTATGATCTCGCCAAATGTGAGGTGTACAAAGTCTGGCGTGGTGGCATTCGTATCGAAGGAGCTCCCTATACGGACAAAAAAAATATCCAGCCAACTTCGTGGGGAGTCGCTTATACCGATGATCACAGCGATCCCTTTCTATGGACAGTAGCGCATCAGGGTTCACCGGTTAAGGCAAAGATCAGCAACACAGGATATGTCTTTAGAGAATCGGGGATTGAGCTGGGTTATCGGATCGTGCTTGGCTCTGATACGGCAATAGTGACTGAGCAACCATTGTTTACCCAAAAGGATGGGAAGCCTGGCCTGACCCGTACATTCAATGTAGGGAAATTGCCTGATGGTTATGAACTGATGCTCGCCAATTCCGAAGAAACTATCCACCTCAACTCCGGGCAGGCAACTACCTGGGAAAAGACATTTGATCCTATTCCTCAACTGGAAATGCCTGATTTGGATCCAGAGTTTGATCACCGGGGTAAATTGTTTATCAGCAAAAGTGATTGTGCTACCTGTCATGAGCTGGACCATAAAATGGTAGGTCCCTCCTATATGCAGATTGCCGAACGCTATGCCGGCCAGGATGTAAGAGATGTGTTGATGGAGCGTATCAAAAACGGCAGCAAAGGCTACTGGGGAGAGGCTATCATGACGCCACACCCTACGCTGTCACAAGAGGAGCTGAGACAGTCTGTTAATTATATCCTATCACTGGCAAAATCGGATAAGCCGGCAAAAAAAACAAGCAGGCCAGTGGTCCGGGAAGAAAAACCTCAACCAAATCCAGGATTCGGAGCGGCATTGGAAGGACTCCACCCCAGCTTCGATGTTACGGCATTACATCGCTCAGACTTCCAACCACGGGTGGCTGCCATGGCTTTCATGCCTGATGGCCAGTTACTGGTCTCTACCTGGGACACCGAAGGCGCTGTCTATTTGTTAGATGGAGTGCAGGGTGATAGCAGCACATTAACGGTGAAAAAGATCGCCTGGGGGCTCCATGAACCATTGGGCATGGAAGTGGTGGACAATGAAATTTTTGTGGTTCAGAAACATGAACTGACACAGCTCATTGATCATGATGGAGACAATATCACCGATGAATACAAAGCCATCTGTAACTCCTGGCAGGTCTCCAGTGACTTCCACGAGTTTGCTTTTGGATTAATCCATAAGGACAACCATTTTTACGTCACACTTTCCATGGCCATGCGACTGTTAGACACTGAAGAACAATTGTTTGATCGGGGCAGGACCATCAAAATAGCCAGGGATGGGTCCTATGAGTGGGTCAACTACGGCATGCGAACCCCCAATGGCATAGGCCTGGGTCCTGATGATGAGATCTTTATCGCTGACAACCAGGGACGATGGACACCGGCCAACAAGATCATTCATCTGCAAAAGGGAGCGTACATGGGTATGCGGCCTGGTATCCTGAAGGGGATGGAGCTACCGGAAGAGACCCCACCGGCCATTTGGTTGCAGGAAGATGAAATTGGTAATTCTCCTTCTGAAATCCTGCTTGTCCATGACGGCCCCTATAAAGGTCAGCTACTCCACGGAGAAGTGACGCACGGAGGGATCAAACGCGACTTCCTGGAAAAGGTCAATGGTCAGTATCAAGGAGCGGTTTTTAGATTCACACAAGGCCTTACCGCCGGCATCAACCGGATGCGGTGGGGACCGGACGGACATCTTTATGTCGGAGGTGTTGGCATGGTGGGTGGCTGGAGTTGGAAAGGCCGACAATACGGTCTGGAACGGATGGAATACAATGGCCAGCCTACCTTTGAGATGCTAGCCATCCGGGCAAAACCTGACGGCTTTGAAATTGAGATGACCCAGCCCATGGAAGAATCTCCTGAAGCCAATGAAATCAAAGTCCAGCAATGGCGGTATGTTCCGACCTCAGCGTATGGCGGACCGAAGGTTGATCTGGAAGATCTTTCAATTTCAGAGCTGACAGTCTCCGGAGACAAGAAAAAAATGAACTTGAAGATCCCGGGTCTTAAGCCAGGTCATGTTGTTTATTTCCTCATTCCCGAAACATTAAAATCGAACGAGGGGTTTGATCTATGGTCAGGTGAATCCTGGTATACGTTAAACAATATTCCTACGTTAGACTAATTATTTCAAACCATTAACTACCAATAACAATGACAATGAACATCTTAAGAGTCGCTTTAATCACCCTTTTATTCACCGGATTTGCTCATGCTGAAGAGCTCGCTAAAGGCAAATTTGACGGCACCTGGGAATATGTGGCCGAACATGCGCCCGAAGGGTACCAGAAAGGCACCATGACCATCAATGGGAATGAATTGGAACTGGTCATCGGGGGTTATCAGAAATATTCAGCTCAGGACGTCAAGGTGGAAAAAGATGTACTGTCTTTTTATACCTACGTGGAGGGAACCAGAGTAAATGTAAAACTAGAGATGAAAGACGGCGTATTTAGCGGAACGGCTGATACCCAGGAAGGCAGGATCCCTATTACGCTTTCAAAAAAGAAATAACCTACACCATTTACCAAAGCCTCTGATTTCAGGGGCTTTTTCTTTTCCCTGCCAGCGGGGGAAAATATTGTCACATGATCAACGACCTGTGCTAAAAAATAAGGGTGCATAATTGGCACGTTTGTTATCCGTAAATCTCCTGTAATAAACATAAAATCTTCCCTGGTCTTTTGACTCAGGCCACTATTCATTTTATGTTTCTCATAAACATTTTTTAGGAATTCACAGTTAAATGCCTCCCTGGTTCATGGGAGCCGCCAGTGCAGGATAAACTTTAACACATTTTAAGACCGTTTAAACCATAACGCAGGTATTTAATAGCAATATACTTTCGATTGGGGCGTATTATTACTAATTTAATTCCGCTACATATAAACATACTCATAAAACCCACTTCCCATGGAAAAGCTAAAAAGTCTTCTACTCCGGTTTCCTCTTTTTGCTATCGTGCTCGTTTTGATTCAATTTCTTTTCATAGGTGAAACTATTGGTCAAAGTACCCAGTCTAACACAGAAACCATCCCTTTAAACCCGAATATCAGGTATGGGAAATTTGACAATGGACTCACCTATTACATCCTAAAGAACACCGAACCACAGGATAAAGTAGAGCTCAGACTCGCCGTGAATGCCGGGTCTGTTCAGGAAGATGACAACCAATTAGGCCTTGCCCACTTTGCAGAGCACATGGGCTTTAATGGTACCAAAAACTTTGAAAAGAATGAGCTGGTGGATTACCTGCAATCCGTTGGTGTAAAATTCGGTGCACACCTCAACGCCTATACCAGCTTTGATGAGACCGTCTATATGCTCACCCTTCCTACCGAAGACCAGGAAGTCCTTGATAAAGGGTTTCAGGTCCTGGAGGACTGGGCACACAATATGTTATTTACGGAGGAAGAGATAGACAAAGAGCGTGGGGTCGTTTTAGAAGAATACCGACTGGGCCAGGGAGCGAGAAAAAGGATGCTGAACAACTATCTTCCCAAGCTTCTTTATGGCTCACGGTATGCAGACAGGCTTCCTATCGGAAAGAAAGAGGTTCTGGAAAATTTTGACTACGAAACGATCAGAAGTTTTTACCGGGATTGGTACCGACCTGACCTGATGGCCGTCATTGTGGTGGGTGATATCGATGTGGATGCGATGGAGCAAAAGGTGAAAGATCATTTTTCAGGCATCAAGAACCCACCCAATGCCCGAGAAAGAGCAACCTATGAAGTTCCAAACCATAAGGAAACTTTTATCTCCATTGAGTCTGACAAAGAAAACCCCTATACACAGGTTCAGGTAGTCTTCAAAGATCCCAAACCAGTCGAGACGATAACCACAGTCGCAGGTTATAAAAAGATGCTGACCATCAACCTGTTTTCATCCATGCTCAATGCCCGTCTGGATGAGATCAGAAACAGTGCCAATCCACCTTTCTCGTATGCGGGAGGCTATTATGGCCGCTTTGCCGCCAAAACGAAAAATGCCTTCCAGATGTACGCTGTGACATCTGAAACCGGACAGCTTGAGGGTCTGGAAACATTGTTAAAGGAAGCCCAGAGAGTAAAGCACCATGGCTTTACTGAGAGTGAACTTGACCGGGCTAAAAGAAGCATGTTGGCATCAATAGAAAAAGCATACAATGAACGTGAGAAGTCCCAATCAAGAGGTTTTGCCAGCGAACTCATCAGAAATTATCTGGAAAATGAGCCAGCTCCAGGTATTACCTGGGAGTATGAGAAACATCAAGTGCTGGTACCTGATATACAATTGGAAGAAGTGAATGCCTTGATCAACAATTTCATCTCCAATGAGAATCGGGTAGTAGTTTTCCTTGGACAGGAAAAAGAAGGTTTAGAGAAAGTAGCTGAAGAAAGCATCCGCAAGGTATTGGATGAAATGGACAAAATTAAGCCAGAGCCATATGAGGAAGAAGAATTGGCCAGTAGCCTTATAGAAACCCCGCCAAGTCCTGGTAAAATAATTAATACGGAAGTCAATGAGGCGCAGGACTTTAAAACGATTACCCTAAGCAATGGCATGAGAATAAGCTACAAAGTCACAGATTTTAAAAATGACGAGATCCTGATGCGAGGTTTTAGCTATGGAGGAACCTCAACATTCACTGATGAGGAATACTTCAAAACACATCTGGGAATTGGAGCAGTATTCAGCTCTGGCGTTGGCAATTTCTCAGAAGTTGATCTAAAAAAAGTCATGGCTGGAAAAATCGTTCGGCTTTCCCCCTCAATCGGTACAAACAGTGAAAGCTTTAATGGCAGTACCACGCCGAAGGACCTGGAGACCATGTTCCAACTGATCCGACTTTATTTTACCTCACCTAGAAAAGACGCAGAAGCCTTTGAGTCCTATATCACCAGAAACAAGAACATGTATGCAAACTTGAAGTCAAACCCCCAAACCTATTTCAGTATTGAGCATGGAAAATTCCTGAATGAAAATGATACAAGGCATTTCGATATTCCTTCTGATGAAGAATGGGCAGCCACTGACCTCGATTTGATCATGAAAAAATACAAGGAGGCATTTGCCAACCCGGGGGATTTTCAGATGTTTTTTGTAGGTAATATAGATGAAGAGGCATTTCATGAATATTCAAAAACCTACCTGGCAAGTATTCCGGGTATTGATAGAAAGGACGTTGCCATAGATCGGGGTGTAAGAATGCCTAAAGGCACTCATGAAAAGATTTATAAGAGAGGGCTTGAACAAAAAAGTTTTGTGACAATAGACTTTGAAGATGATACAGAATTTATACTGGATGACAGATTTAAATTAAGTGCTCTTGGCGAGATTTTGACAATTAAGCTCATTGAAATTCTTCGTGAAGAAAAAAGTGGTGTATATGGTGTAGGAGCCCGCGGAACCATTACTCCGATTTCCTATCCTCGTTATGAATTTAAGATCAGCTTTCCCTGCGGACCTGAAAATGCAATGGATCTTAAAGAAACTGCACTTGCGGAGTTGAATAAAATACTGGAGAATGGACCGGAAGAAAAAGACCTAAACAAAGTAAAGGAACAACAAAGGAAGACACTGAAAGAAAATTTGCGTAACAACCGATATTGGGTAAACAGATTATGGGTTGATAAGTATGATCAATTGGGTGAACCTATCACGATTGAGGCACTTTATCAGCGAATTGAGGATCTGACAGCAGAGAATATCCAGGCCGTTGGCAAGAAATACCTGAGTGGTGATCATGTTGTGGGTATCCTAATGCCGGAGGATATGTAATCAAGACAAAAGAACTACAACAGGCTAAAGCTAAGCATCTTCATCATTAGGTTCAAGTATTCCTTGGACCTCATGTTTGATTTATGAAGCCTACCAGTAAATAGGACCTTTGCCCAGATACTTCTCTGCGATGGGCAGGTAGTAATCTTTTACCTCATCCAGGTCATAGATCTTGGGTGACTTGGTGTAAAGGTCATATTTATTGAAATCCAGTACCCATTCCTTGTATTGCAGATCCTTTTTGGTCTCGAACTGGGAATAGCTGCCTTCGTTGTGCCAGGGGTAGAACGAATGGTATCGCACCATGGTCATCCCAGCTTCAGGGATCGTATTGGTTGGATGGTTTTTCAATACCTGAAAGAAATACTCATCATGTCCCCAGGCAAGCTGCAGGTTGTCAATGCCACAACCTGGCTCATAAACGCCATTTTCAGTATTGTACCGGGGATCTTTCATGTCAGGGTTAAGCTTGTTGAACTCAGGGTAAACCACCGTATCCGGCAATTTAGCTCCAACAACGAAGATGTCCCCTACCAGACCCCACTGCTCATCCTGGCTGGTACCGTCTTCATCACTTCCCCATAAGTACATTACTTTACCGAGGTCATGGATCAGACCAACGAGCTGCATCCAGTCAGGTCTGTTATCTTCACGAAGTGCCTCAGCAGATTGAATCAGATGCTGAACATTCGGTAGGTTAAGATCAGGATCACTGACGTCAATCAGCGCATTCAGCTTTTCCATCGCATCCCATAATACCATTGGTTTGTCAAAAGTGAGATACTTGGCTTTCATCCGCTGCACATAGTCATACGTTTGATACATGCGCATTTTACGGTAATGCTCTCGTACGGCTGCAGTCACATCCGACTGATCGTAATTTCTGAATTCTTTTTTCTCGGCTGTTTCCATAATACTTAACCTATTGACCCCAAAGTTAGATAAATTAACAACGTAATTCCAATGAGAATGATGCCCACCACATTGGCATATTTCCAGGGATGTATGTCTAATTTTCCTGAATCTTCAATTTTAAACACACTAGCCACCGGATATTTAAGAGAAACCAAATGCATCACAATAATGTTCAGCACAAATTCCAGCCCCATGATGTGCACAAAATGAAGATTGATCTCCCATACGAAATAGGTCGCTACATAAAAAAACAACCCAAAGATCAGCCCGGCTTTGGCGCCTGCCGATGAAACCCTTGGAAAGAAAAAACCTGCCATAATCACGGAAGCCATGGGTACGAAGAAAATGCCGTTGAGTTGCTGCAGTAGTTGGTACAGCCCTTCAGGAGCATTGGCTACCATTGGAGCTATGACGATGGACAATATGGCCAGGATCATGGAAACCCATTTTCCAAGGTTTACCAATGTGTGCTCCGAAGCCGTTGGTTTTATATAAGTTCTAAAGATATCCAGACTAAAAATCGTGGCTGCACTGTTAAGGGCACTGTTGAAGGTACTGAGGATCGCTCCCATGATCACCGCCACAAAGAAACCTGTCATCCAGAGTGGAAGCACTTTTTTGACGAGCATAGGATAGACACTGTCCTGGTTATCGAACAGGGAATCTCCAAAATAATAGAACCCAATGATCCCGGGTAAGACAATCACCAAAGGAATGAGGATCTTGAGCACCCCGGTGAAAAGCAGGCCCTTTTGTGCTTCTTTCAGACTAACTGCTCCAAGCGCCCGTTGAATGATGGACTGGTGCATCGTCCAGAAATACAGCTGGTTGATCATAAACCCCGTGAATAAAACTTCAATGGGCAAAATAGAATCACGGGCTCCCGGACCAACCGAGGGCTCATCACTGACCACATTGAATTTTTCAGGTGCATGATTAAAAACAGTCATCAAACCCTGCCACACACTCCCATCCCCAATGTCCCACAGTGCAAAAACAGGAACAAGCAGTCCTGCGATCAACAAACCAAAACCATTGATGGTATCGGTCAAAGCCACCATTTTCAATCCCCCAAAAACAGCGTAGACCGCACCCACGGATCCCACGACGACCACTGTCAGCCATATCCCCTCTTTCCTGGTAATGTTTAAGGTCTCTGAAATATCAAAGATGGATTCGATATTCAGGGCCCCGGTATATAAAACAATGGGTAGCAAGGTCACTACAAACGAAACGATCAGGATCAGGG
Source organism: Cyclobacteriaceae bacterium (assembly GCA_965223915.1). GTDB lineage: Bacteria > Bacteroidota > Bacteroidia > Cytophagales > Cyclobacteriaceae > UBA7330. Next base: position 31,929 of record OZ245027.1, read on the forward strand.
ACATGATAGCCTGGGTGGGTTTGTCAAACCTTTTCTCGATGAACTCCGGGATGGTGGTCAGACCCATCTTCAAGTATCTGGGGATAAAATACAGCGCACCGATCACCAGGGCTACTGCGGAAAGTACCTCCCAGGCGATAATGATCGCCCCGTTCTTGTAAGCTGAGCCATTCATACCAATGAGATGTTCGGTGGAAATATTGGTCAAAAGCATTGATCCGGCAATGACAATACCCGTGAGGCTTCTACCCCCAAGGAAATAACCATCCTGAGTATGCAGGTTTTGTTTCCTGAGTTTCCACGTAGCATATGCGGCGACAAATCCGGTAAAAACCAGAAAACTGATAAAGGTTAACATGTATGAGTGGGGTTAGAAATTAAGTTAATGTTGTATTCCAGATCGGAAAGTAATAAATCTGGGTGATTTCACAAAAGCGCATTACATTAGTTACCAATACCTCATCAAAAGTCATGCTATTTCAACCTATACGTATCAACCGTTTATCTATAACTGTCATCGTGGTTGTTTTCTTCGTTTTTTCATGCAGTGAGTCCACTGAAAAAGACAGCAATAAAAATGAGACCAGACCCATCCGAGCCGTCAACGAAGCTGACCTGGAAAAAGGCACCCAAACCATCGCCATTGTAGGAGCCACCCTGATTGATGGAAATGGTGGGGAAGCAGTTTCTACTAGTGTTGTAATTGTGAAAGGAAACACCATCGAAAGTATTGGGACTGAAGGAAACGTAGACATACCTGAGGGTGTAGAAATCATTGAAGCTAAAGGACTCACTTTGATGCCCGGCCTTATCGATGCGCATTATCATGGAGACAACCCAAAGATGTCCGGGTCATTTCTCAGCCACGGCGTCACTTCGGTGCGAGACCCAGGGGCCTGGATCGAAGCTTATGAAGATGTGGTGAATGCTGAACACATGGTTCCCCGTCTTTTTCTTACCGGTCCGCATTTGGACATGTTCCCTCCGGCTTACCCTAGAAATTCTGCGATGGTGAGGGACTCCACGGAAGCCAGAAACCATGTCCTCACCTTTTACGAACAAGGCGCTTCCGCCATCAAAGTCTACTTTCGGGTCACGCCCGACCTCATCAAGGTGATTTGTGAAACAGCTGATGAGCTGGGCATCCCTACGACTGCACATCTGGAGATCGCCTATGCCCGGGATGCCATTGAAGCTGGTATTGATGGCATTGAGCATATTACTTCTTTCGGTATTGATCTCGTACCACGACAGCGGGCAGAGGCATATCGTCAAAGTGTGCTGGCTGATAACAGTGCCAGAAGAAACGGCCGTTATGAGATGTGGAGTGAGATTGATCTAAATCACCCCCGAACAACCTCAATGATCGACCTCATTGTACAAAAGCAAACAGTTCTCAGTCCTACCCTGGCCATCTTCGAATACCAGCTGGACGAGGAGCATACGGACACCACCAAACAAAAAGGATTTGAAACCATGATGGCATTTGTTGGAAAAGCCAAAAAGGCGGGTGCCCCCGTTGTGGTTGGGTCGCATACCTGGGTACCCTATGCGGACTATGGATGGGCTTACCAAAGAGAGATGGAATTGCTGGCTGCGAGTGGACTGACCAACGCCGAAGTAATCCAGGCAGCAACGATGGAGAATGCCCGGTTTCTGCAGATCGAAGATCGCCTTGGAAGCATTGAAGCAGGCAAACAGGCAGACCTGGTCCTGGTAAATGGGAATCCATTAGAAGATATCAAGGCCATGTACAACATTGAAAAGGTCATGCTGAATGGGGTGTGGGTGCCAAACTTTGATGAAGAATAGAAATAATTTGATAAAACGGTATATTGCCCTACTTTAAGCAAGAACTATATCTCACTCACAATGGAAGACAACACATCTCAAGTTACCGGATCCGAACAAATCGAATTATCCAAATACGCCACATATCAACTGAAGGAAATTGGCAATTGGACCAAATTTCTGGCAATTGCCGGCTTCATCTTTATTGGTTTATTAGTCATCCTGGCATTTTTTATGGGGTCTTTCATGTCCAAAATCAATCCGGCCACGCCTTTCCCATCATTCGTGTTTACATTCATATATCTGGTGATGGGGCTGATCTATTTTTTCCCCATCCTATATCTATTTAAATTTTCTATGCACCTCAGAAGGAGTCTTTCCAGGCATGATCCGGCTCAAATGGATGATGCTTTTAGCAACCTGAATACCCATTATAAATACATTGGCATCCTGGCCATTATCATCCTGGTAATCTATGGCCTTTTTGGTGGAATGATGTTAGCATTTGGGATGATGAATGGCTTTCCGACAGGGAGCTATACGTAAAATGCTATATGTAGCAAAGCCTGTTAAGCTGAACCATACCAGTATGAAGCTTACCCTTTCAGATACAAACAGGACCTCGCGGAAGACCATCATTCAGGGAATGTGCTATTTTTATGATGAATAAGTGGTTCTCAACATTGATGAATTTCCCGGTTAAAATATTCACGATCATCCTGCTGGTCATATCTGCAGGATTTGCCGAGGTTAAACCTAAGATTTTGATCATTGGCGATTCCATTTCCATCGGATACTTTCCGTTTGTAAAAGAGGCCCTGGCAAACAAAGCTGAAGTAATTCATAACCCGGGAAATGCTGAGCATACCGGGACCGGACTGAAAAACCTGGAAGAATGGATTGGTGACGAGGATTGGGACATCATCCAGTTTAACTGGGGGCTCTGGGACCTGTGTTATCGACATCCGGACTCGAAGCGCTATGGAAACCGGGACAAAGAGCGGGGAACGCTTACTTTCACTGTGGAAGAATATGCGGCTAACATGGATTCCATTGTCAATTTATTGAAAACGATAACCGATGCAAAGTTGATTTTCGTCACAATCTCTTATGTGCCGGAAAATGAAGGAGGGCGATACCTGAATGACGCGATCAGGTACAATGAGGCCGCCCTGAAGATCATGCAAAAACATTCGGTTGAAGTGAATGATGTCTACGAGAAATCCGCTGCCGTCCATCAAAAATTCGGAAAAGGGAGTGACGACGTTCATTTTACGGAAAAGGGTTACAAAAAATTAAGTAAGCTGATAATCCAACCACTCAAAAAAGAGCTCAAAAACACACTGAGAAGCAGTAGATAAAACTCCCCGACATGATCAAAACCCTTTCAATTACATTGATTATTTTGTTTGGATGTAGTCACCTGGCTTTCACTCAAAGCCATGCACCCAATAATCTTTATGGCCTGTCAGCGCAGGACACCCAAGGGATGCGTGAAGCAACTAAACAACAACTGGGAGGATGTCGTGTAAGGGGTGCATCGGATACCTGGCTCCACACACCGGATTGGATTGGGAATTACAAAGCTTTATGGACCCGGGATTTCTATTACATGGTGGAATATGCAGGTGATTTAATGAATCAAAACGAAATCAAGGCATCAATACATTACCTGATCAACGGTCAGCGAGAGGATGGATGTATTCCTGACCGGGTCAACATTCAGGGGAATCCAGTATACAGTCCGGGGCCGGAACAAAAACCTCTGGCGGATCATGCACTGGATAATGGTCCATTCATGGCACTTCTGGTATGTTCTTATGTCAACCAGTTTGGTGATGAAGCCCTTTTCCGGGAAGTTGAGGAAAAGCTTAAAAAGGGTCTGGACTTTATCAATCGAGATAATACCGGACTTGTATTTAATGACCCTGAAAATCCACAATGTCCATACGGGTTCACGGATACGGTTCTGAAAACCGGTCATCTGCTGTTTTCATCTATCCTCTATTACCACGCGTGCATACAGATGCAAAAGCTATGTGAAAAATTCAATATAGGGGACCCTTCCATCTACCTGAAGCGAGCAGAGCTCATCAAAAAGAATATCAAAACATTAAAGGACAAGTCATCAGGCATGTACCTGGCTGCTGACATTAATTGCAGGCAAATCGATATCTGGGGGAGCGCATATGCTGTGTATGTAGGTCTAACAAGCAATGCCGAAAGTAAAATCATTTCAACCTATTTGATCAACAACAAGGGTCAGATTTTTATGAGGGGCCAGATCAGACACTTACCAGGGAGTGATACAGGTTGGGAAAAGCTATTCGTAAACATCCCTGAAGGGAAATATCAGAACGGCGCCTACTGGGCCACTCCATTGGCCTGGGTTGTCCCAGTCATTGCTCAACAGGATCATAAATTGGCCAGTCAGATATTACGAGATGTGATAAAGGACTTTCAGGAAAACGGCATCAACGAATGTATCAATACAGGCTATGTTAACATCCCCAATTATGTGGCCAGTGCTACCAATGTATATAGCTTCACCGTGAACCATAAATAAGTCAGGTAGTATTTTATCGACCAAAATCAGTACTCCCTTTCCAACACTCAGGTTGGTGTCTGAGCCATTATACATCTGCTTAATGTTCACTCAAACGGTATAAAATTCAAATCCCGAAGGGATGGCAGAATTATAGAAAAATATCATTATACACAATCAACTCCGAAGGAGTGACATTTATGAAGAGCGGTTCTTATTTGATTGGTTATTATGACACACCTCAGCCGGGTAGGCCTTTGTGGGTTTGGATCATTTATTTGATCTGGATTCAATAATATTTTCAACCCTGCCTTTCGGCCAGGTAGGCCTTCGGGATTAGTTAAGTGGTCGTTGAACGAAGAATGGCTTGGGTTGACGGCCATGGTGATCCCCCTGACCTGAACAGGCCGCTCTACTGTCTATTCCACTGGAGACTCAATACGACGCTAGTACCAGATGGGAAGCTCTTCTCCAAAAACTATTTCCATTCCGAATAGATCATTTAAGTGTAAAAGCAGTACATAATGTGAAGTCTGTTTATTCGTTTACCTGTCTATGAAGAAATTTAAATGGCCAATCATCATCCTGGCGGCCCTGGCACTCATCTATTTCGCTACAACCCTCATCGTCCCTGTCCAATATGACAAGGCACTCAACAAGACCATGACGCTGCCTCCCTACCAGGTATCAGCGGAAGCTCAGACGCTATACGACCGGTTGGATTTCATTGCGGACCTCCACTGCGATGCCTTACTCTGGAGCCGGGACCTGACTGAGAAAAACACTCTGGGACATGTAGACTTTCCTCGCATGCAGGAAGCCAACATGGCGCTTCAGGCTTTTACGATTGTAACCAAATCTCCGGCTGGGCAGAATTTCTCTAAAAACTCAGGAGATTCTTTTGACAATATCACCCTTCTAAACTTTCTGCAGGGAAGACCTGTGTCTAACTGGTTTAGCCTATACAAAAGAGCAGAATATCAAAGTCGAAAGCTTCACCGGCATGCCCGAGATTATGAAGAGGATTTTGTGGTCGTGAAGAGCAACTCAGACCTCAGACAACTCATCGAAGCCCGAAAAAATAACACAAAGGTCATGGGTGGCTTTCTTGGTATTGAGGGAGGCCATTGCCTGGAAGGAAAAATTGAAAATCTTGACAGAATCTATGAGGAAGGAGTGCGCATGCTGGGGCCTACCCATTTTTTCGATAATGAACTTGGAGGCTCAGCCCACGGTATATCAAAGAGTGGCTTATCAGATTTTGGCCGGAAGGTTATCGATCGAATGGACGAGCTGGGAATGATCATCGATGTGGCACATGCTTCTCCCGACATGATTGATGATATATTGGATCAGACAGACCAACCCATTGTGGTTTCTCATACCGGTGTCCGTGGGACAAAAGACAATATCAGGAATTTATCTAATGATCACATCATAAGGATTGCCGCAAAAGGTGGCCTGATCGGTGTTGGGTTTTTCAAAGGAGCAGTGAACACGCCTCTTACTGAGGGGATCGTGGAGGCGATGAAACACGTCAGATCGATCGCAGGAATAGAATGCGTTGCGTTAGGCTCAGACTATGACGGGGCTGCCACTGTACCCTTTGACGTGACAGGTCTCCCACTACTGGTTGAGGAAATGCTGAAAGAAGGTTTCACTGAATACGAGATCCGTGCAATTATGGGGGAGAACGTAAAGAGATACCTCCTGAAACAGCTTCCCTAATATTCTTCCAACAAGCTGGTTCAATTGTCAATCATGAAATGAGCATGATTGAGAAAACACCAACCAAGGATGAATAAAAACCTAAAGAGAACGTCCTCGAGTTGGAAATCCTTATCATGCGAATTCCATGCCTGCATGCTGAAGTGCATTGCGGCACGCAAGCATGTGACCTTTGAAAATCAATTTAAATAGACATGAAATAATCATTGCGTTCTTGATATAATTTTTCTAACTTCTGCCTTCATTTACCCCTAGATATAAACTATTTTAATCATGATGGATGCTTCCCTGGAAAACATTTTCCGTATCCTGGCTGACATAGGTCATGCCTTCGTCGGCCTTTCACTTTTTATGCTCCTGCTTTACATAATTCGGTTGAAGAGTTTCAAATCGAGAACCAAAAAATACACATTTGTATCGAAGCGTGAACGGCCAGTACTAACAGGGTGTGCCATTCTTTTTTCTTGCAGTACAGCCCTATACTCTTTTCTGATCATTGAACTTACAATTGGGTTAAATGGTGCTCATTATTTTTGGATTGCCTCCATTCTCTCTATCGGAGTAGCACTTGCTGTTGGCTATAGTCTCTATGTTTATTTTTCATTTTACCATCCCTTCATACTAGAAAAGAGACTTAAAGACATCCGTTTTGCACCGATGAAATCTCCCAGGTCAGGAAAACCGATGACCCTACTCAATGAAGCACAAGAAGATAAATTTATGTCGAAAGAAATGATTGAGGAAGAAGAAGCCTCAACAATCGACTATGACGTCTGGATTGATAAAGATTCTGATTATAAAGTTATCGAACGGTACGACACACGATTTGATCCCGAGGTTTGCAGCTCATGCAACTTCAGAACACTGATGGAAAGAAGATCTGAAGTGATCAAAAAGCCACAACTGCATGAGCAAGGATTGTTAAGAAAGTCTTATGAATGTTCCTATTGCGGACACATAGAAAGTCGTGATGTGACACTATCCAGCCTGGACAAGGAAGCCGAATACGAATCTTACGAAAAAGACATACTTGACATCCCTACCGGTAAGATGACCAGTACATGATAAAAAATCAATTTTGACTCGCCACCCAAACTGATCCTCGCCGAATGATCTCCTGCACCTCCGGCGTGCTTAATGACTCTACACTATGACCTAGTACGGTCTGAAAAATCCTCCCTTTACCATATGTAAAGGTCCAGGCCATAGGAACATATTCTCCGGTATCATTAGATCTAGCCTGAAGTAAAGGTTCGATTTCGATAGCTCCTGCCTGGTTATAATACAGTTCATCAATTGTTTTGAAAGATGTAGTGCCTTCGGTGATTGGATGAGTGACATCGGTCTTCTCGACTGTAAATTCGCCGTACTTATCGTGTTTACTTCCCGCCTGGTGGTCCCAGACCCTTGGAACTATCTTCCTGTACTCCGGCCAGTCCGAACTCCCCGCCTCAGGCAGCGAATAATGCCAGGCTCCATTGGCGAAATGGACGACCACCAATCCTCCGCCATTCTTAAGGAAATCCGTGAAGGATTCTCTGGCTTTCTCACCCAATCCAACAGAATCCTGCCAGTTGCAATAGTTGAGCAAGACCAGGTCATAGTCGTTCAAATCATACTCATACAAATCATTGGGATCCGTGGTCACATCCATATAAATATCTGTTCCAGTTTCAACAATGTTTTTTAGAACAGGAGTCTTCGCTTTCCAGTCATGAGCCGGGTGATCATTGCCAGTAAGGATCAACCCTTTTTTTGATTTACCAAATAGCATTTGAGTTACTTCCTGATCATTGTAAAATTCGGATTCCACACCCGATACAGGAACCTTGGCTCCCGCCGCCCAGACAATGCCATTCAGCATCAGCTTTCGGAAGTTGTCATCCTTCCAATTGGCATAGTAATGTCCCATGGTGGTGGAAAACCCGCGACCACCATTTTCACGTTCGACTGCCCAGGCGACGACCTGCCCGTTTTCCTGAGTGGTTTCCAAATCACCGATTGAAACGATGGGAATGAGTCTTTGATCATCCTCTTTGAACCTAATGTTGTAGTAAAACTCCTCTTTGAGATCAAATGGCTCCACCCCATTACTGATCGGATGGTTGGCCATGGATCCCATCGTTATCCGTGTGGTGATGGTCTTGATTGCAGAGTACCAGTTAGGTGCCCCTGTATCATCCTGCCAATCAAAATAGCCTCCTCCCCAGTCCAGGATCTGCGCTCCTTTTTTGTCATCCATAAAAGTGGTGAAATGAATGGCTGAAAAACCACAACCTCTTTCCATCTGTCGCTGCATCACTTCCATCCTTTCCGTTGTTTCCCAGGGCACATGTTTATATCGGTCACCCACCCGGCCATCATAGCCATCGGACAAGGTGACGATCAGGTCAGCATCATCAAGCATAGATGCATCTTCAGGCCACCCATCAAGATGAATTTCTGTCTCAATGCCATTAACATTGGAATTGTCCAGCGCCACCTTAATGAGCCGGACAGCTTTGAGGTATTCGTGCATGCCCGGAGGATGACTCTTGGGGCCCGCGAGCAGTACGATTTTCTTTATTTCCTGATCGTTGGGTGACTGACAACTTATCAAAATAAAGCAGCAAAGCAGGAAGGTTAAATATCTGGTCATTGGTTCAATTTAGCACATATATTCCTGTTTTGAAATTTGCATTTCGCAACAGGTAATTGTTTTAAACCATTCTTTCACTTAATGTGTCATGCGGATATGAACAAAATATTATTAACCCTTTCGACAATAATCCTGCTGGCCTTCGCTTGTGAAGACAGTACCGGAATAACGGATAAGACCAAACGCGAAGAAGACGAGCAGCTGCTGGTTCAGTTGTTTAAGGAGATTGAGGCACTATCCAAAAGTGTGTCCTGTACAGAAGCGGACGAGTGGAAATTTGTAGCTATCGGTTCAAAAGCCTGTGGTGGACCGACAGGATATATAGCCTATTCCACCCAGATCAATGAAGAGCAGTTTCTCGAGAAAGTGACCTACTATACCGAGCAGCAAAAAGCTTTCAATACCAAATGGGGCATTGTATCCACTTGCGACATCCCTGCTGAGCCCACAGATGTAATCTGCGAGGATGGCAAGCCCGTTTTTGTTTACCCTCAATAGTCAGGGGACAGCACACCAGCCTGAAAAGCGATCTTAATCCAAATATTAATCAGTCATGAAAAACAAATTCAAAATATCCATATTGCTGTGTTTAGGCTTGTTTATCACTTCCTGTGATGAGGAGGATATCAATAAGCAACCGTCTTTCACTTTTGGAAGAAGTGGACTTGAAGGCAGGATCATCAATGAACTGTCAATGACTTCATCTGGGATCATTGCTGCTACAGATAAAGGACTTTATGTGAAAACAGAAACTCAGAATCCCCTGGAGCCAGATAACTGGGAGTCTGCTGGCTTAGCAGAAAAGAACATCAGAACTTTTGTGGAAATTGACGAAGATCTATGGCTGGCTGCAGAAAATGCGGGCTCCTCCTTCTTCCTGTACCAGTCTAAGAATCAGGGTGAGACCTGGGCTGAGCTTGAAAACAATTTCGGAGGTGATTATGAACAACACATCAATGACCTGGAATTTGTAGCTGAAACGCAGATGCTTTATGCAGTAGGGTATGGCGTCCTGGCTGAATCTGCTGACACAGGCCAGACCTGGACACCCATTATTGGTGACTGGGACTGGCTGGCTTCAGGACTGGATTTTGTCGAGAAAAACCCGGAATCCAATGAACTTTGGATCGGTGGCCAGAATGCCATTGAGGGATTTATCTTATATAAATATGACCTTGATAGTGAAGAAGAAACCCTTTATATGAACCTGGTGGAAATGCCCAGCACAGCCAAATCCATTCTTTTTGACTCAAATGACCCCGAACGTGTCATTGTGGGCGCAGAAGGTGGCATCATTTCCACCGAAGACGGAGGTGATAACTGGGAGCAGCTCAAAGACGATCACGAGTCATCTAAATTTTATTTTGGTCTGGCCAGAGACGAATTCAAACCTGAAATACTTTATGCTGCCGGCTGGCTCAAAGACTTTGACAATCCCCAGAAGCTGATCCTTTTATATTCACCTGACAATGGGTCCACCTGGCAGGAGATCACCTATCACAGAAATGATCTGTTTGGAGGCGTCTATGACATGCTATCCACAGTGGAAAATGGAAAGCAGGTGCTGTACCTGGGACTATATAAAGGTGGGGTATTCAAGGTGAATATTGGGCATTAGGAGTGGATGGAAGTCGCAGACATATCTTGGCAACTTTCAAAAAAGAATCATTATTTTAGTATTCAAAATAACCAATAAATGGGCTCTGTTGACTTAAGAAGAAACATTTCACAAAATGGTCGATTGCATTGAAGACGAGAGGCTGCTGAGAGCTATAAACAGCTTCCTGGAGGTTAGAGAGAATTCTATAGAAGGCCAGGTTTGGAATTCCTTAACACAAGATCAGAAAAAAGAAGTCATGGATGGCTATGAAGAGTCAGAAATTGAGACAAACCTTATAGCAGATAAAGACATCTGGAAAGATTTATAATGGAGCTTGTTTGGACAAAACGAGCCCGAAAAAAGTTTAGTGAAATTTGTCCCTCAGCCTTTGATAAAGGTGCTTTCTGCTAACTGTCGAAGGAGTCTTATTCTTAATGACGCAGTGCCAATCTGATAGCTGCTTCCCGGCGGCCTGGCTTTGAATGCACCGACAGATAAACTACTTTTATCACCCTTAGTTAAGCTTAGAGGCCACAGCGCCATATTTGGTTTGGCTGTCATTCCCAACATTTCATGACAGTTCAGATTCTTGGAATTAAATAAAATCAAATATTGAGATTTTGTAAAGTGTGATTTTTCAGAATTTCTGCGAATAATAATCTAAACGTCAAAGTTCAAGCCATGAAAAATTACATTAAAGAATAATGCCATCGATGAAGGCGAGTAAAGAAGACGAATTCCTGGCAACTATAGATAGACATAAAAAAATCATCTATAAAGTCGTCAATTCGTATTGCAGAAATAAAGAAGACAGGAATGATTTGGAGCAAGAGATAATCATTCAGTTATGGAATTCATTTGACAAATACAATCCTGAGTATAAGTATTCTACCTGGATGTATCGAATTTCCCTCAATGTTGCTATATCCTTTTATCGAATAGAGAAAAAATGGCCTGCTAAAAATGATTTCTACAACGAAGAATTAATTTTTAGTGTATCGGATGATAATGAGTACGATCCGGACTTGGATCTTAATATAAAACGGTTACACGGATTCATTAATGATTTAAATGAATTGAACAAGGCACTGATGCTGTTGTATTTAGAAGATAAATCCTACGATGATATGGCGGAAATATTGGGAATTACAAAAACCAATGTGGCCACAAAAATCAGCAGACTTAAACTTAGGTTAAAACAAGAATTTCAAAAAAACACAAATTGATGGAAGCTATTGAATTAAAAAAAATACTGGAAGCATACGATAGTAAACTAAACAAAACACTTCGTATAAATCTGTCGTCTATGAAAGAGCTAAAGCTCGAAAAGTCTCAAAACAACACGAAGAAAATGCTTAACTACAGGATTTTTGAAGTCGTGACATTTGGCTTTTTAGCAATGATCTTAGGAGGATATATTGCCAATAATTGGGGGCAAACTCATCTGGTGATCAGCGGAATTATTGTTCATATTTTTACGCTTGTGGCATTAATAGGTAGTATCGGACAGGTTGACTTGTTGCAACAAATAGATTTTTCAAAACCGATCGTTGAGATCCGGAAAAAGATCGAGCGGGTAAACTCACACGGATTGTTTTTTGTAAAATTAGTTATTCTTTCTGCCCCTGTTTGGTGGTCATATGCTATTGTTGGGCTTGACCTTATTCTCGGTGTTGATTTATACATTCATTTGGATCCTGATTTTGTAATTAGGTACTTAATAGTAAACTTCCTTCTGATAGTGCCGCTGGTATGGGTCCTGATTAAATTATCCCATAAAAATCTCCATAGAAAATGGGTGAGAGTAACAATAGGATTTTTTACAAGTTCTAAAACCCTGAAAGCGCTGGAAGCTTTACATGATATTGAGGAGTTTGAAAAATAAATTTTGGAATTAAGCCAACGCTATCAATTCATAAAAACGAACCGCCAACATTTAGCCGAATTGCCACAATACCACAGAAAAAGCTCAATAAAGCAGGATTATTGAGCTTTTTTTGATGGTTTTTGATGTGGGTACTCTTGCGTTGAGGTTATTCGTCGTTGACCAAAGCTCGCCTTCCAGGGAGGGTATTAGGCAAGTGCATGAGTACTCTTTTATAAGTTGTATCCCTGATAGTTTGTGAGTACCGGTAGATTACTCATATGCACAGGCATGCTCACAAGCCCTCGTGAATTTCAAGACAATTAAGATGAGTAAGTGAGATTTCTATCCCATCACTTCTCATTCGATTTCCCTATTTTAGTGCTGTCCACCGGGTGAGAGTACACCCCTCATGCATGGACTTAGCCACAATTTGAGTTAAACAATTCATTTAGGAAACGATAAAATCTACCTAATGGCCAATATTGATGGAAGTACAACTTCAATTCAAAGTATGATTGATATTGGCTTAAATAAGGATTTTTCTATAGCAGAAAAGAGGTATCTGCGTGTATCCAATATTGCAGCAATCCTGGGGGTTTTGTTTAATGTGGTTTGGATGTCAATTGCCATATATGCCTCGGGATTCGTCAGTGCGGTAAGCAATGGAGTGCTGGGAATAATGTTTTTGCTGGTTTTAGTTCTTAACCATAAAGGATTGCGAATAGTAGCTTCAATCTGGCTTGCTATCGCATCCTATATTTCAGTCCTTGTATTTCTTTATTTGTCAGGTTACTCATCAGGAGTTACCACCGTTTGCTTTTTGATAATCATCTTGCCCTATTTGACTTTTCCGCGGAAAGCAAGGGTATTTGCCCATTTTTTCAGTTTATTGGCTTGCCTGACTTTGATTGCTACTGTTATTTTTCAATCAGAATTCAATGCGCACAATGACGGATTGGATCCCAATTTATCACAGATAGTCAATATCAGCATGTCAGGTTTAATCTGTCTTGCATTGATTTGGAGCCTGTCCGTGCTAATTGATAGATCCGAAGATTCACTAATCGCAGAACAGAAAAAATCAGATGACCTTTTACACAATATTTTACCTGCAACCATCATAAAAGACTTGAAAGAAAGTGGTAAGACCATTCCCAAAAGGCACAAGAATGTATCAATACTATTTACAGATTTTGAAGGGTTTACAAATTTAGTGTTATCCATCTCGCCAATCACATTAGTCAATGAGCTCAATGACATCTTCGGACGATTCGATCAAATAATGGAGGAAACGGAAGTTGAAAAAATTGAAACAATTGGTGATGCATATATGGCTGCATGTGGTCTTGAGGATGAAATCACAAATCATGCTGCAAATTGTATTACAGCTGCAAAAAAGATGCTATCCTATCTTGAGGAAAGGAATAAAAATCACGAAATAAAATGGAGAATGAGGGTTGGGATACATTCAGGAACTGTAGTGGCAGGTGTGGTCGGAAAAAAGAAGTTTGCATATGACCTTTTTGGAGATACGATAAATACGGCTAGTAGAATGGAATCAGGTAGTGAATCAGGTAGAATCAATATCTCCTCATCCACCTTTGAATTAGTTAAGAAGGACTTTTCATGCCTTTCTCGTGGCAAAATCTTCGCAAAGGGGAAAGGGGAATTGGAAATGTATTTTGTAAAATAAATTGTGGCTAACCAAGTGAATAATGCATACCCTTCGGGATACACGCCATACACTTAGCAAAAGCGATAATAAATCGTCATTCATAATAATCTTAACGTGAAAATATCTCCAAAAGCCAAAAGAAATATTTCAAGGATAATTCCATTCGCGATTATCTGGGTATTGATTGGATGGATAATTGATATAACAGTGTACGATGTAACACGTAACCAAAATCTCAATCCAGATACTGATATTTCCTACACCATCCCAGTGCTGATTTTTGCTAGCCTGGCGAATATCGTGGTTGGAACTATTGTAGGGTTTTTAGAAGTGATTTATTTAGAAAAGAGATTCTCAAACCGAACACTGAGTACCAAGTTTATTTATAAACTCTTAATCTACCTTGCCTTAATTATTATCATTATAGTCCTCTTTTATCCTGTGGCCTTTACGCTCGATACAGGTATAAGTTTGCTAGAAGTTGATCCCTGGCATCAATTGGGTAGATTCCTGATAAGTATTTCTTTCCTTACCACCTTATTTCATTTGTCTGTAAAGCTTTCGGTTTGTTTGATATATTCAGCTATAAGTGAAAACCTAGGACATCATGTATTTTTAAATTTTATTTCCGGGAAATACCACCAACCCATAATTGAAAAGCGGATTTTCATGTTCCTAGACATGAAATCTTCGACTACAATAGCCGAAGCGCTAGGCCACGTAAAATACTTCAAATTACTGGACACTTATTACAATATTATGTCAGACCCAATTATCAATTCATTCGGTGAAGTTTACCAGTACATAGGAGATGAAATAGTGATTTCATGGAAACCTGAAAAGGGGATTAACCAGGCAAACTGCATCAAATGCTTCTTTGACATACGCGATCATCTCAATGAACATAAAGAAGTTTTATTTCATGAACTTGGCTTTGAAATTGGTTTCAAAGCAGGGATTCATTTCGGTGAAGTCACCATAGGAGAAATTGGAGCCTTAAAAAAGGAAATCGTATTTACGGGGGATGTCTTAAATACGACTGCTAGAATCCAAAGTCTTTGCAAGGAATTAAAATCTGACTTACTGATCTCAGGTGCAGTTAAAGAATTGTTACCCCATGCTAACTTTAAATATAGCTCTAGGGGAGAGATAGAACTGAAAGGAAGAAATGAGAAAGAAGAGTTGTTCAACGTAACTTTAGAAGAGAAGTAGAAAATGAGCAACCACCTCCCCATATCATCATCCAATAAGTCTATTGTAGTTCTTCCCTTCGTCAACATGAGTGCCGACGTTGAGAACGAATACTTTAGCGATGGCATCACCGAGGAGATCATCAATGCGCTGACCACTGTGAAGGGTTTAAAAGTCATTGCCCGAACATCCTCTTTTGCTTTCAAGAATAAAAATATAGATGTAAGAAGCATTGGTCAACAGTTGGGGGTAAGCACTGTTTTGGAGGGGAGTGTCCGGAAAGCCAAAAATCGGGTTCGAATTACAGCGCAATTGATCAACACTAATGACGGCACTCACTTCTGGTCAAAGAATTTTGATCGGGACCTGGAGGATATTTTTACCCTACAAGATGAAATCAGTATACTCCTTGCTGATCAAATCCGGGAAAATTTTGGGCATATTGAAATTCCGTCTGTTCTCAACGCTACCACAACTCGAAATGTAGAAGCTTATGATTTATGGTTGAAGGGCAGTTTTCATCTAAAAAGGAAAGATTATGAGGACATTAAAGCTGCATTGAAATTATTCAAAGATGCAATTAAAGTTGACCCCCACTATTCAGAAGCTTACGCCTACCTGGGAGAAACTTATATTCAAGCTGCGGCCCTCAATATGTTCCCCAATGAAGAAGGGAATAACCTGGCAAGAATTGCCGCTGAAAAAGCCATCGAATTAAACGCAGAAAATGCAAAGGCACATTTGGTTCTCGCTTATATCAAACTGTTCTCAGATTGGAATTGGGACGGTGCGCTAATAGAATACGATAAGGCCATACAATATGGACTATCTGAGCAAAATGACTTCATTACTTATTACTATATATTTATCAAGGAGGATTTTGATAGGGCAATTCAAGTAGCCAGAGGGGAGACTGAAACCGATCCGCTTCATGTTCATTCACATTGGCAGTTGGGCTTGACCTATTATTTTGCCCGGCGTTTTGAAGATTCAATTGTTGCATTTAATAATGCCCTGGAAATTGACCCTAATTATGCAGAGGCTCTTCGTTTTCGGGGTTTGGTCAAGGGCTATTTAGGAAAATTTAAGGAGGCATTAGTTGACATCAATAGGGCACTTGAGATGATAGGTGGTCTGGGGCCTGCTAACTTAGATTTATTGGTGCTAAATATCCTAATGGGTAAGAATGAAGAGGTCTTGGCGATCCTAAAGAAATCAAAATTCCTTGACTCTTCTGATCCTGCAGTTTTATACTCACTCTTAAATATGCCCGGGGAAGCCATTTACTGGTTAGAAAAAGCGTACGAAGAACGCTCGGTAAATATGGCGACCTTGAAGACTTTTTGGGTATGGGATAACCTTCGCGACAATGCCCGGTTCAAAGAGATTTATGCCCAAATGAATTTTCCTCCATCTATAGAAAACAAGCATAATCCTGAGCCAATAACCATTTCTCAACCTACTTTAATATTTAGCAAAAATGAAATAGCATCCCATTTAGCACAATTAGATAAGCTAATGAAAGAAGATGAGGTCTATTTAGACCCAGCAATTTCATTAAGACATTTAGCAGAAAAATTGGATATGCAGCCTAATAAATTATCCTGGTTACTCAATGAACAAATTGGCAAGAATTTTAATGAATATATCAATGCCTTCCGATTGATTTCTTTCAAAGAAAAAGCACTAAATCCAAAGAACAACAACATTACACTTTTAGGTTTAGCCTACGAAAGTGGCTTTAATTCCAAAACGGTTTTCAATGTGTATTTTAAAAAAATGGAGGGTATGACTCCAAAAGCATGGGTCAAATCTCAGATAAAGTAAAATGACTGGCGAGACCAAGCAAAAGTTTACCCGCTATCAATATCTTTTAGTAGCTATCATCACAGTGGTTTTATTGACTATTGTGTTGGACTATATGCTTACCTCTGCCTTGTCAGCAATCCTTCTTCCAAAACTGAAGATCACTACCACGCAGTTTGGTTTACTTGCGTCTGCATATCCAATAAGTGCAGGAATAACCGCAATGCTACTATCCGGGTATGCTGACAAATTTGATCGGAAGAAATTACTCCTGTTTTTTTACCTGGGCTTTTTGCTGGGGGTTTTATTTTGTACCTGTGCACCCTCATTCGAGGTACTGATTGTAGCTCGGGTTATCACAGGCACATTTGGAGGTGTTGTTGGTCCTATTTGTTTTGCCATCATAGCTGATCTATTTGAAACGACCCAAAGAGGAAGGGCTTTTGGAATTCTACAAATGGCTTCTGCTGGCAGTCAAATTTTGGGTTTACCACTTGCGCTCTACCTGGCTTCTGAGTGGGATTGGCATTTAGCTTTTGGGTTGATTTTGTTTATAGGAATCATTGCGGCTTTTTTCATTATTTGGAAAATCAATCCTGTAAATAAACATCTACTCATACCAGCAAAAGTCAATCCATTGCTTCACTCTTTAAAAATAATCAGCAATAGAAATTATCTAATTGTATTTTTAAACAATACCCTTTTGGTAGCAGGAGATGTTATTTTGATGACCTTTAGCTCAGCATTTTGCATTAACAACCTTGGGGTATCTCTTGAAAACCTCCCTTTACTATATGGAATTGCCGGGGCTGCTACTTTCATATTCTCTCCCCTTATTGGCCGTTTGACAGATAAATTCGGAACGCTAAATATTTTCGTGGTAGGGACTATAATTACAATAGTGACGGTTACGGTTTTTACGAACCTGGGAATAAATCCTCTTTGGTCAGTCATTATAGTTCATACGTTACTTTTTCTTGGAATTAATGCCCGAAGCATCTCATCTTCGGCTTTAGGAACAGTTATTCCCGAGGCAGAAGACCGGGGTGCATATATGGCTGTTGATGCGGCAATGCAACTGGCAATTGCAGGTATGGCCGCCGTGCTCGCAGGATGGATGGTATTTCAATCGGAAGATGGGATGATAAATAATTTTCCCACCTTAGGTGTTGTAGTAATTTCATTAATGCTGATGACTATTGGATTGATGTCTATTATTACTCGAATGGTAAAAAGAAAGAATATCACATCGACTTAAATTTCTGTTATCCTCCACTTTGCAAGCTTCTAATTAGGGGCTGCTGAAAAAGTCTCAGTTACATTAGATACGACTGGCTGAAGAGAAGATGTATCTTTATACTTCAATCTGAAGCCAGGAAGTAGATGATGTGACTGAGGCTAACCAAGAAAATATCGTTCACGATATTTTCCATGTGCATGAAATAATGTAATCCTGATCAGAAAACCTTGCACTTGCTTAAAAACAAATGGAAACAATATCGCGACAATTAAGGCTCATATATAGATTTGATATTTCATTGGTGTTTTTCAGCAGGCCCTAAATAATCTGGAACAATTGAAAAGTTTATTAAATAAGTGTCATACAAAGTCGAAAATTGTCTGGATAGTAGTCTTCTTCTTGTTTAGCCAATGCTTGTCGCATGAAAATGCATTAGCCAATGTTCTGAAAGATACCAACTTGACCTACCAGAAAATAAATGATACCATTATCATTACACCAAAACCTAAACAAGAACCTAAGGAAAACAAACTAAAAATTCTAAGGCAAACCATTCGTGGGCAGGTCATAGATGAGGATAGCAAATTACCGCTGATTGGAGTGACAGTAATGATTGAAGACTCCTCCCCTCCGATTGGTGCTACCACGAATAATGATGGGGATTTCCGGATTGAAAAAGTGCCAGTCGGTCGCGTAAATCTGCAACTTTCATATATCGGTTATGAGCAAAAAGTAATTCCAAATATTGTGGTGAATTCGGCCAAGGAAGTGGTACTAAAGCTTACCCTGCACGAGAATGCTACCAAGATGTCGGAGGTGACCGTGGTAGCACAAATGGACAAAGGAACTCCGATCAATGACATGGCTTTGGTTAGCGCCAGATCAATCTCTCCTGAAGAATCAAACAGATATGCAGGACCTTTTAACGATCCTACCCGAATCATGTCAAACTACGCAGGGATAGCTACAACTCAGGATGGTAGCAACGACATTATCGTTCGGGGTAATTCACCAAAATACATCCAATGGAGATTGGAGGGTGTACAAATCACCAACCCAAACCACTTCGCCAATCAAAGTGGGATTGGTACAGGAGGCATCAGTGCACTCAACAATAATCTGCTGGCTACTTCTGATTTCTACACTTCCGCATTCCCTGCTGAATATGGTGATGTATTGTCTGGCGTATACGACATCAAATTAAGATCCGGAAACAATGAACGGTTTGAAGGGGTGTTTGGAGTGGGGATCATGGGTACGGACATTACCCTGGAAGGCCCGCTCAAAAAGGGCTATACCGGCTCTTACCTACTCAACTACCGTTACTCTACGATCACGCTGATGAGCAACCTCGGCTTGGTGGACCGCAGTGGCGTTACTACATTTCAAGATGGTGCATTCAAAATTATGTTACCGTCCGATAAGATTGGTACGTTTTCGATCTTTGGTTTAGGTGGTTATAGTGGGTTTGACTTAGAGAATATGTCGGGCCTGGAAGCTATGGGGTCGCCTGGCCATATCGCTCAGTTGAGCACACTGTCGAAAGACCATTCCACGAGATCTTATCTTTTTAATACTGGAATCAATCACTCGATCAACTTATCCAAAAAGAGCTATCTCAATACTTCTGTAGTATACGCTACTGATGGTATCAATGATAATGTGCAAGCCAGACCCATTTCTCCTGCACCAGCTCAGAGTTCATCTTACCAATATTTTGACGGAGACCTGAGCAAATCAACCTACCGGGGAGCGGTGACTTTTCATTATAAAATCAACAATAAGCATAAGCTACAGGCAGGATTCAAATATGCACATTTCAGCTATGACTATTTTCAGCAATTGCGGAAAGATACGGTATCTGCTCAGGTAGTGCTCGCTGATTTTGCTGAGCAAATGAGTACACTTAGGAATTTCATCAGCTGGAAATTTCAAGCATTCGGCAAGCTCACATTTATTTCAGGCATTCATCAGATGAATGAATTCTACAATCAAAATCGAACATTAGAGCCAAGATTTGCCATGAGTTGGGAGCTGAACCCCACTATTGATCTGACACTGGGATATGGTAAGCACAGCACCATGGAAAGTGCTCATAACTATTTTGCCAAAGTGCCAAATGACCAGGGCATATTCATGGAACCCAACCGCAATCTGGGGCTGCTGAAAGCAGACCATTATACGCTTGCGATAGAGAAGCGATTTCAGCCCGATCTGAAAGCAAAACTGGGACTATACTACCAGTGGCTGTATGATTTGCCAGTAGCAAATGAAGACACTAGCTACTTTGCCACAATAAATGAAAGAATAGATTATGAATATGTACATCTTATCAATGAAGGAAATGGCAAGAATTATGGAGTCGAGCTTACTATCGAGAAATTCTTTAACGACAGCTATTACTTCTTGATCAATATATCGCTCTTTCAATCGAAGTACAAAACCTTGGAAAACAGATGGCGAAATACACAATATAATAGCGAGTATATAGCCAATATATTAGCTGGAAAGGAATTTCTTAATCTTGGAAGAAAGGACAATCAGGCGCTCACAATTAATCTAAAAGTTTTTATGGGTGGAGGAAGAAAAATAATACCGCTTAGAAGAGATGATCAAGGCCACCTAAATGTAGATCCAACTAATGATCGATACTGGGACTATAACAAAGCCTATGAATCATCCCTTAACGACCTGTATCAGATAGATCTCTCCATGAACTACAAATGGAATAAACTAAAAACCACACACGAATTTTACCTCAACATCTATGACATCACTGATGCAAAAGGAAGAATATCTGAGTATTATGATGAAACCGAACCTGATAACATCGGCTACATCACACAGGTCGGACTCTTCCCTAATCTCATGTACAAGGTCTATTTCTAAGGTTAATCAGCGGTGAATACCGCAGAACTATTCAAATCAATAGTAAGCCTATACCGATTTTGGTTGTTCAAACTTAAGCTTGTTTAAAAAGTTCCAAATCTCATTATTAAGTTCCGAATTTCATTTTAGAACGATTCGACTGTAATTCCGCTTCATCTTCGCATCATCAATTAATTAAAGCAAAGTAAATGATCATTAAAAGATGACTCCTTTCTCCTTTACCAATCAAACTAACCATAAGGGGGGCTTTGTAGTAATCGAATTTTTAAAAAAATATTATCATGAAAAATCTATTTACAATTCTTTTATTCTCTTGCACGCTTAGTGCTTTTGCTCAAACTGATTCAACAATGGTTAACGAAACCGAAGTTGATTATAAGTGGAGGGTAAGTATGCCTTATATTGTTCCAGATGAGCTTATCTCTGGTTGGAGCGATCGAACAAGTATTCAAATGGTAGAATTACATGTAAAGCGTAACCTGGATAATAAGAACATCATTGGCGTAAAGTTTGCCACCTGGCGATTATTTCAACCCATGGGAATTACCTGGTGGGATGGTGTTGTTGATAAAATTGAGTCTGGCACTGAATATTACGATGGGTTCTTAAGAGAAACAGGAATTGGTGTTACCTACCAGCGCATGCTTTGGAAAGGACTTTTTGCTGCTGTTGAAGTGCTGCCACAAATTCAAACCTATACCGATCTAGACGGCAATAAAATTAAAAATGGCTTTAAAGTTTACAACTCGCTTCATTTGGGCTACCATGTTGCTTTTGGGAAGAAAAAGCGATTTTTCATTGAACCTCAGGTTCATATCAACCAGTGGATGTTTGACAACAATTCTCCTGAAGGTTTTAAGGAGTTTGACGATAAATATGGAAACGTCTTTCTTTTTGAGCCCAATATTTACTTTGGCTGGAAATTTTAAGCCATAGTCTGACAAGTCAGGAGTATTCTAATATGGCTAGCAGGTTGAGGATTCCAGCTTACAAATGATAATTGAGCGATAGCCTTTATTAATCACTATAAATCAAATACAAAAATGAAAAACACAATTAAAATCACTTTAATCATTTTATCTCTAGGCGTACTTAGTAGCTGTGGAGTAGGGTATTCGTATGTACTCAATCAAAATCACAATGCTACACAAGTAGAACTTTCTGAATCAAACTTTAAAGTCGTCGACAAAGTAAGTGGCAGCTCGGAAGTAGAATATGTATTCTTTTTTGGGGGAATCAAGAAACGAAACCTATACAAGGATGCATACACTCAGTTGCTTGATCAGGCTGATATGATAGGTAAGTCAAAAGCCATCACCAATTTGACCACGGAGGAGCATGTAGGAGGTTTTCCGCCTTTTTATACACGACGTACAATTACTGTACATGCGCAAGTCATTGAATTTGAATAGAAGAAACCAGTAAAAACTCAAAATAATGGATACAGTTAAAGTTACTCTTCCAAAAACTATTCAAACACCAGGTGGCCCACAATGAAGTTATTGATTTTCAAGACAAATATGGGCTCAACGGGTAGAGTGAATTCTGATTGAAGTTGCAAACTCCAATCAGAAGGGGGAAGCAACCGACCTTTGTGGCTGATAAATACAATCCGACAAAATGAGAAAGCGAGTTACACCAATCATTTCATCTAAGACATTTGCCTGTATTGCGGTTATTTTATCGGGCTGTACTTTTGGACTTCAGCCTCTGCCAGACACTGTCCAGGAACAATTAAATGATGCGGTGGATCAAGGCATGGATGGTATCATCGTCTGCGTCAATCGGCCAGGTGATACTCAACTGTACGCTGCAGGATGGAATAACCGTGAAAGCCAGATTCCAGCAGACCCTCATGCATTGTTCAAGATTGCAAGTATCAGCAAGCTTTACATCGCGGCTGCAACTACTCGGTTGGTTACAGATGAGCAATTGTCATTGGACAAAACGCTGGAGGAGTATATCCCAGAAGTAGCAGGTCGTATTGCATTTTCTGATCAGATCACCCTGAAGATGATGCTCCAACACCGAAGCGGCATACTGGATTACAGTTTTGAACCGGAAGTTACCGGCGAAACATTTGATGATTACCTCTCATTCGCAGCGCGGATTTATGACAAATCAGCGGAATTTGAGCCCAATAAGAAATATCTATATTCCAATACCAACTATTTGTTAATCGGGGAAATCATAGATAGGACATTAGGATACGCTCATCATACTTATATCCGGGATGAGCTATTAACACCACTTAGTTTAAGCGATACCTACAACATACCCGCTGAAGTAGATATGAATGACCTGATGAGTGGTTACCTGAAAGGTTGGGAACCCGATGTGAAGGACTGGGAATATCCGCTACCTGGTGGATCCATGATCGCCACTGCAGAAGATGTGAGTGTTTTTATAAGGGCTCTTATCGATGGCACCCTATTTTCACCTGAGGAACAGGCCATTTACACATCGGTCTATCCTTACGAACACACCGGCTGGTTGCCAGGATATACCAGTATCGCTCGCTACCAACCAGACATAGACGCAGTGGTAGTCCAGTTTGTCAATACCAGTGGAAAAGAAATCTACTGGTTCGAACTCAAAAGACTCTACAAGCGCATTGTCCGAATCCTCGAAATGAACCACTAATCCATCAAATCAGCACATGATACGACCCATCCTAATCACACTGATCCTTTTGTCCCCATTGGTGCATCAGGCACAAATAAGTGATTCGAAAACCACAGGTAAATTGGGTGTTAGTTTTAACACAGGATTTAATGGTGAGCTTTACACATTGCTAGCTACGCCGGGTCTTGCCTATTTGAAGGGAAATAGTCAGTTCGAACTAGGTTTGGGTTTCAATCCATTTGATCGGGTCAACCAGACACTACTCAGTGGTGAAGTCAACTACAAGTATTTTCCCAATGGATTAGAACGGAAATTCAACCTCTATTTCGTTACTCAATTAGCCATTCTTCACAATCAACGAAATACCTATTATCCGGCTACTTACAATTACCTGTTTCTGAATGCTGGATATGGTTTTCAAGTCAAACTCTTTGATGGTGCTTACCTGGGTACCAATGTTAAAATGGGTACTTTCACCTATAACAAATCCTCAACAAATCCCTATGAAGGGTTTAATTCAACAGGCTTCTTTGATGAAACCGGATTTAATGTAGACTTTCAATTACACCTTAACTACTTCTTTTAAACTACCTCTTGCCCCTAAACTCTTGGAGTTTACAACTTCAACGAATAGAACAGCTGAACGCAAAATAGGTTCTCCCCCCATCAGAGTCACTGCAGGGGCTCTGATTCCAGGCCTCTGGCTCACAAACCTCGTCTCTACACCGCTAACTCATCTTCTCCAAATCAATCGGCAGCCGCCTGATCCGTTTTCCGGTCAGGTCAAAGATGGCATTAGTTAAAGCAGGTGCGACGGTGGGTAAACCACTCTCACCAGCGCCATCCGGCTCAGCGTCGCTTTTTACGATGTGGGTCTCAATCTCGGGACATTGTCCGATCCGGAGGAGCGGATACTGATGCCAGTTCTGCTCCACAATCGCACCCTTGTCGATCGTGAGCCCGTATAGCGCAGCACCGAGACCCATTACGATGGAGCCTTCCGTCTGGGCTTTGACCGTGTCAGGGTTGATGCAGATACCCAGATCCAAGGCTGTGGTGATCTTCTTCACTTTCACACCTTTGCCATTCCGCTCCACATCGACCACCATGGCAAAGTGCGCACCGGATCGTGTTGCAATGGCAACTCCCCTGCCCATACCAGCGGGTTTGTTCTTCCAGTCGGTTACTTCTGCAGCTATCTCGAGCACCTGCCTGAATCGCTGATGCCCCTGCATCATCTCCAGCCTGAATTCCAGTGGGTCTTTCCCAGCTTTGATGGCCAGCTCATCGATGAACGACTCATGCGCAAACGGATTCGTGGAATGATACACCGCCCGCCAGTACGAAATGGGTACATGATGCTTTTGCAGCACCCCTTTCACTGAGACATTCGGGATGGCATAATCGGTATTCACTCCGCCCATCAATTGTCCGCCTGCTTTGTTGTCGGGGCCTGACTGGTTCCGGATTTCCTGAGCGACAATCTTATGCTCCAGGGCTTCGATTTTTCCCTGCTTCATCACCGCCCGGCAGGCATTGACGGAAGCTGCCCGAAAAGGTCCGGCTGTCTGGTCATCTTCCCGGGTCCAGATCACCTTCACAGGTCTTCCTGATTTCTTCGATAGATCGGCAGCCTCCTCGGCCACATCGGTCCGGGACCTTCGACCGAATCCACCGCCCATAAACGTGTAATTAATCTTCACTTTATCTTCCGGAAGGTTGAGAAACCTGGCCAGGTAGGACCGCGTCCCATTGGGATTTTGGGTAGATCCCCAGAATTCAGCGGAGTCTGCCCGTACATCCACCACAGCGTTCATGGGCTCCATGGGCACATGCGCCTGATACGGCATTTCATAAACGGCCTCGATCACTTCTGATGCATTCCGAAATACCCCACCAGCATCTCCTTTTTCATGCAGGACATCGCCGGCTTCTTTAGAGGCTTTGATATAGTCATTCCGGATGGTTTCAGAAGATATCTTTTCCAGCGCCTGGTCGTCCCATTCAATTTTCAATGCTTTTCGTCCCTGGTAGGCGGCCCAGTAGCTTTCACCCAATACCGCCACACCTTCCCGGTTCCCAAATAGGTCCCGGCTGGTCTTGAATACATGGGTCACACCAGGCATTTTCAACACTTCTTCCTCATTAAAGCTCACCACTTTACCCTCAAAAACCGGGGACCGCTGAACCGAAGCATAGAGCATACCAGGCACCTGAATATCTATCCCAAACTTCGCAGACCCATCAGTCTTTAAGGGGAGGTCGGCCCTTGGAACCGGGTTACCAATGACCCTGAATTCTTTAACGGTCTTCAGCTTAGGGTTTTCCGGGGCTTTCAGTTTCACGGCTTTCGCAACCAACTCGCCGTAGGTTAAGGTCTTTCCACTCTGATTGGCAGTCACCACTCCATTCTTTGCTTTCACATCAGCTGGCTGCACACCCCAGGTCTCAGCTGCAGCTCTGACAAGCATATCCCTGGCGGCTGCCCCCATCCTTCGACAGTTCATAAACTCGCTTTGGATGCTATGACTACCTACTACCATCTGTCGGCCATAGAGATTGGAATTGGCTTCGGATTGTACAATCTTCACCTGGTTGATATCAGCATCCAGCTCTTCGGCCAGAATCATCGGGATGGATTGAAAAGTCCCCTGCCCCATCTCTGGCCGATGGTTATATAAGGTAATAAGCCCCTCCGAATTGATCGAAATGAATTGATTCAAAGCCGTGCCGACGCCTCCGTCCGTCAGGTTTACAACCTTGTCTTTTCCTGTAGAAGGTATACATCCAATCAGCAGCATCGCGGATGATGCAGAGGAGAGGGCCATAAACTTACGCCTGGAGATTGTTGGGTTAATGGACTGTTTCATTTGCTGGCCATTTTAATTGCTTTTCTTACCCGTGGATAGGTACCACACCTACAGAGCACGCTGTTCATCGCATTGTCAATGTCCTCGTCAGAGGGATTGGGTGTCTTTTCCAGCAGTGCCACCGCACTGAGGATCTGCCCGGACTGGCAGTATCCGCATTGGGGTACCTGGGCTTCAATCCAGGCTTTTTGTACCGGATGATCATTGTTTTTCGAGAGTCCTTCGATGGTCGTGATCGACTTGCCTTCGGCGGCTGCTACCGGCATCACGCAGGATCTGATCGGGGCACCCTCCATGAGCACTGTGCAGGCGCCACATACCGCGATGCCACAGCTGAATTTTGTCCCTGTGAGCCCGGCATAGTCACGGATCGCCCAGAGCAGCGGCATCTGTGGGTCTACGTCCAGGCTGGTTTCCTTGTTGTTTAATTTGAATGAGATGGCCATGGGGTATTGAGTTTGACTAAAAGTTACGAAAATGAGTGGGCAAACACAAGGGATTATAGGTTGGATGGCAAGTCTCAGAGTCCCTGCGGTGACTCTGAGAGGATAGTGGTAGACGCAAAAGGCGCAAAGCGTGAGGGGACTCTTTCTGCTCATCAGAGTCACCGAAGGGACTCTGATGCCACGCTAACTCAATCAAAATAAACTCGAAAATCTATACACCCAAATGGGTCCTCTCTTCCATCCTCATAAAATGCTCCACTGGAATACGGATAATCTGTAAACTCAGCTGCCAGTGACCACTTACCTGTGATCGGATTATGATGTATATAATCCAATACTCCATTTATGGATTCTAAACTATCTAAAAGCTTCGCATCAAATGAAAGTCTAAACACCTGATGTAGCTTATTTTTAGCCTTTTCATTCGTTTTAACCCCAGCCCGTAGCTGATATAAAAGTTTATCTTCATTATTCTTCTGGAGTCTTTTTACAATTTCATAGGCTAGAAATCTCTTCGCTCCTGAAAGTACGAAATTTAGTCCCTCACAATCATCACTCACATAAACCAAAAGATGAATGTGATTTGGCATAATCACATAACCGCATACTTGACATCCCAAGCGATTCAAATTGCTAAACCAACTGGGGATATAAGAGTAAATATTTGATCTGTCAATTAATGGGAGCCATTTAAAACATGTAAATGTCACAAAATAGAAGCATTCCTTTTCAAGATGTTTTTGGTGCGTTGCCACAGAACAAATATAACGGTAAGATGTAAATAAGAAATCAGAAACCGCTCTTCCAGAGAATAGAGGAGTCTCAGAGTCCCTGCGGTGACTCTGAGTAGCGCGACAAAAATGAGTGGGTAAACGCAAAAGATAACAGGTTGTGGCTGAGTTTTTTTAGAAGTAATATGATGCCACAAATGACCGAGGTTGTGATCTGTTAACACCTTTAAGCTAAATAAATTATCTTTATTCGGTTGTGATCAACCTAAACAGATGATAAGAGTTGCTTTCCTTTTAATCCTCACCTCCTTCCTCATTCGTTGCGAAACCAAACAAAGTCAAAACGACCCACTCCGCACCTTCGAAATCGCCGATGGCTTCCAGATTGAATTGATGGCCATGGAGCCGCTCATTGCTGATCCGGTAGATATGGTGATCGATGAGCTGGGAAGATGGTATGTGGTGGAAATGCACGGGTACCCGCTGGATGTCAGTGGGAACGGAAAAGTAAAAAGACTGCTCGACACCGACGGTGATGGCTACCCCGATGAAGCCATTGTATTCGCGGATAGCCTGGTCTTCCCTACCGGGATCATGCGCTGGAAGGAAGGATTTCTGGTCACTGACCCACCCAATGTCTTTTACCTGGAAGATACGAATGCGGATGGCCATGCAGACAAGAAAGAAATCGTCCTGACTGGCTTTGCCCGGTCCAACCCACAGCACAATGTGAATAACCCGGAGTATGGCATCGACAACTACATCTACATCTCGCATGAAAGTGCAGTTGGCACCAAAAATTTTGAAGACATCCTGGGGGACAGAGGGTCGCGGATCTGTTTCCCAAACAACCCGGACGCTGATTCCCTGCCACAAAATGCCAATGGACTATTTGTCAAATTCAACCCCGACCTGGGGATTGCCAAAATGGGTTCTGCCCGCGGGCAATTCGGTCATACTTTCGATCCCTGGGGACATCATTTTCTCACCAGTAACGCCACTCATCTTTTCCATGTGGTGATGGATGCCAGCTACATGCAGCGCAACCCTGATTTCCTCATCCCCTCCGGTCGTCATTATATTCCCAAAAGTGGTAGGGGCTTTGAGATTTTTCCGATTACCGAAAATCCAAATCACCAATTACTCACTGACGTCGGAATGATCACTTCTGCCTGTGGCATTCAATGGTACCAGGGAGAGACCTTTCCTCCGGAATATAACCAGGTGGTATTCACTGCCGAACCAGTGCACAACCTCATCCATGCCGATCGAATCAATGACCTGGGTTCCACCTTTGAAGCGGTGAACCTGTTTGAAAACCGTGAGTTTTTGGCGTCTACAGACTCGTGGTTCAGGCCTGTCAATCATTATGTGGGTCCGGATGGCGCCCTCTACGTCATCGATTACTATCGCAAGATCATTGAGCACCCGGAATGGCTTTCGGATGAGGTGATTGCCTCCGGTGACCTCTATGCCGGTGTCGACCAGGGCAGGATTTACCGGATCACGCATACCAGTGCCCCATCACCGGACTTCATGGATCAACTCAACCTTTCGGACATGGATATTCCTTCGCTGGTCCAACTGCTCAATCACCCGAACAACTGGTGGCGGATGCATGCCCATCGCCTCCTCATGGACAGAGATGAAATGGAAATCATTCAAACACTTTCTAAGGCTCTGTCAAATGAACTGGATGAAGTAGGCCGCCTTCATGCCATGTGGATTCTGGAAGGAAAAGACAGATTATCAGAAAAACAGCTCATTAACCTGCTAAATGATCAATCTCTTTACATTCGGGAAAACGCCATCCGGATTGCAGAAAAGAGGATTCCTGGATCATCAACCATCCTCGAGACATTGCTAGAAATGGTTAATGATGAAAATCCCAAAGTCAGGTACCAGCTTTTACTTACATTGGGAAACATCGGCTCCCCGGCTTCGAAACAAGCCAGGAAAATTTTACTGTTCCGGGATATAGAAGATGAATGGGTACAACAAGCTGCACTCTCAGCAAGAGAACCGGACATATTTGCCCTGTATGAGGAAGCAGCTAAAAGACTGATCGATAAAAACACTGCTCATACCACCCTGTTTTTCAAAAGACTTAGCGAGATGATCTCCAGGGCCAGCGATGCTAGTGAAATCAACGACTTTCTCACTAAAACCCTGAACGCTGATGAATCCATTTGGTACCTGCCAATTATTCTGGAAGGCATCACCAATGCCGATGATAACTTAAATCTGACAGCTCGTAACATTCAATTGCTTGAAGAGAAATTCAATGAATCGGGAAACCCTGAAATCCGGTCCCAAAGCCTTGATCTGTTGTACCAATCCGGGTATTTTGAGCACACCAAAAACACACTATTTGGACATGCCTTAGTGGTGATTAAAAATACAGACTCCACCGCTGATTTTCTATCAGACGCCCTGAAGGTCATTGCCATGACGGATGCTGATAATCATATTGAATTGATTCACGGTTTTCTTTCCCATGTGGACCCTCAGGTACGAAGTGGTGCCCTGGATGCTTTCAACTACCTTGAAAATAAAAGACTATTGAGCAAAATCATTGATGTCTGGTCGGGTCTTTTACCTGACGAACGCCATCAGGCCATAGACATCCTGGTGAAAAGTCATGAAGGGAATCGTTTGATCCTGGCTTCCATCGAATCGGGTGACATGAATGCTTCCAGTCTATCCTGGCCTAGGACTGTCTCCCTCCTCAATCATCGGGAGGATGATATCCGGGCCAATGCCCGCCGGATCCTCAAAGGCAATGAACTCGATGTGGATGAAGTCTGGAGGGAATACGAGGAAGCCCTGGCTGTCGACGGAACTGCCATGGCAGGTATGGGAATTTTCAAACAGACCTGTAGTCCCTGCCATCAGAAGGGTGGACAAAATGGGATTGCTTTTGGTCCTGACCTTGGTTCCATCAAAAACCGAAGTAAATCCGCCTTGTTACTGGACATCCTTCAGCCCAACCGCTCCATCGCCGATGGCTTCGAATTGTGGCAGGCGGAGATGCAAAATGGAAAAATCCTGACCGGTGTGATTGCCAATGAAGGTCCGGGCACGTTAACTTTAAGAGATGCTACAGGAGAAGAACAAACCCTGGAACGCTCAGCGATCAGGCAATTGACAGCCTTTGAAAACTCAGCGATGCCAGAGAACCTGCATGCACAAATTAGTATTGAACAGATGGCCGACCTGTTGGCTTACCTAAAAGAATAAATATATGAACAAGCAACTTAACCTTTTCATAACCCTGTTAATCATTCCCCTGCTGTCATTTTCTCAGCAGTTTACCTGGCCTGAAGGGAAGCAAATGGCTATCAGCCTGACCTGGGACGATGGCCGGAGCAGCCAGGTGCAAGTGGGCACCCCCATCCTGGATCAATATGGGATCAAGGCGACCTTTTATGTAGTGCCTTCAGCAGTTGAGCGGTCATTAGATGGCTGGAAACAGGCAGTGGCCTATGGACATGAGATCGGTAACCACTCGATGACACATCCTTGTTCAGGCAATTTTCTGTGGGCACGGGATAAGGCGCTGGAGGAGATGGACCTCGTAGATATCGACGAACAACTTGAAAATGCCAATGCCCGGATCAGGGAGATCCTTGGCGTAGAACCAACAGAATTTGCCTATCCATGTGGCCAGACCTTTGTGGGGCGTGGTGAGGATACCAAAAGCTATGTGCCTGTGGTAGCTAAACAGTTTGTCTCAGGCAGGACCTGGCTGGACGAAGCACCCAATGATCCTTCCTACTGTGACCTGGCGCAACTCACAGGTGTAGAGATGGATGAAAAAAGCTTTAAGGAGATCCTGGCTTTCATCGAGACCACCAGAAAGGACGGTTTGTGGCTGGTGCTGGCAGGACATGACATTGGCAAAAAAGGCCGACAGACCACTGAGGTGAAAATGCTCCTTAAGCTGTTTAAATACCTGGAAGATCAGGAAGATATCTGGGTGGCTCCGGTTGGTGAGATTTCGGCGTATGTGGTTGAGAATCGGTAAAAAAATCCGATGGTCACCCAGGCTGAAGCCTGGCGACCGACAAGGTTATGGATATAACCGTTCTATAACAATCAGATATAAAACCCGTAAAAGGAAGTTAACCCCAACTACACAAAAATGAATTTCAGCCCCAAACCCCATTCCTTTTTAGCTCTTTTATTCATTTCAGTATTCTTTTTGAGTTGCAACAAGGATGATGAACCCGGTCTCCCGGACCTAAGGATTTACCTGGATAGGTTTGAAGAAGAAGCGGCACTCAGAGGGTATGATTTTGATCTGTCGGAGGTCGAAATAGTTTATATGGATGAGATTGAGGTTGATGGGAATTTGTATTGTAGTAACGTCCACACAAACTATGATGGCCTCGGTAAAAGAAGAATAGAGATATCTACCTCAGTCGCCTGTGGTTGGGAAGATCTAAGTGAAACACGTCAGGAGATATTCGTTTTTCGCGAGATAGGTCGAGCATTTCTTGGTCGAAATTATTTAACTACCGAGCTCTGTGACGGATCACCAATGTCTATTATGAATGACAATGCTTTTCTGCCGCTTTATTCCGGAGACAATAGTGATAAACGTGAATATTACATCTCGGAGCTAATTGATCGTTCCGTAGAAGGGCAGTGTATCAACTGGGAGTCCGGCTGGGTCAATGATACCGCTTATTATCAATATGATCCGGATGAATATTGGTTCTTGGAAGATCATGATGGTGATTTTATCTGTACACGTGAAGGTGATGACATTCTCGCTATTGAACTGGCGCCAGGCAGGACCGCCAATGATGGAGGCAAGTGGAACAAAACCATCTATCCCAATCTTCCTGAGTGTTCGGAAGTTACGTTTAAGGTCACAATGAACTCTGAAGGGCTGACAGGGACTGGTGCTTCCATCGCATTAAGGGTTTTTGAAAGAGACCCCATGACAAGGTTTGGTGCTCCCAGTTCCTATAATGAAACACTTCATCTGACTACCGGCGAAAATCCGGTTTCAGGAGAACTCGTTGACTACAAAGAGGAACTGACCATTCCCTGTCTTTCCAGGGATACCTGGTTCATTGTCATCTTTGTTCGGCTACTGCCAGGCACCGAGGGGAAAATTAGCTACTCGGATATCCGATTAATCGTCAATGAGTAGACCATGCTGTTTGATCTGATAAAACATGTTATCCCTTTTGTAATCATTGGGTTTTTCCTTGGATCTTGTAATGAGGAAGAGCCAGGTCCACCTGATGAAATAGAAGTCTACTTGCTTGAAGTCATGGATGTCATGGAAGCCAACCACATTTATAAAAATGAAATTGACTGGACAATATTCAAAGAAAGAGTCATTGATACTGCCAGATCAGTAGAGCCAAGGTTTAAAAAGCTGGTCGGGATCAGGCAGGCACTCACCCTATTGGGTGACAATCATAGCTATCTAATAACCACAAATGGACAATACATTGGTGGATTCAACCCATTACATTGTGAATCCGAAACCAACTTTTTCCTACCAAAGCCTGAAAACATTGGCTATGTGAGGGTGACTGGGTTTTCCGGAGCAGGTAATGATGAACCAAGCATTGCTTTTGCCCAGGCTATCCAGGATGAAATCAAGTCGCAGGACAGCGAAACCCTCAAAGGATGGATTGTTGATCTGAGACGAAATACGGGAGGTAATATGTATCCCATGCTGGCTGGTATTGGTCCCATATTAGGAGAAGGTGTGGCAGGTTATTTCATTGATGCTAATGGAAATTCACATGCATTCAGCTACCTAAACGGAGCGGCTAAATACGAAGAATTCTCTGCAACGCAAATCACAAACCCTTATCAACTGAAAACACCCCACCTAAAGATTGCCGTTCTGCTGGATGAAGAATGCGGTAGTTCCGGGGAAGCGATCGCAACAGCATTCTCAGGGAGAGAAAATACCCGCAGCTTCGGAAAACCTACCTGTGGGGTATCAACCGGGATCGTCGGGTTCGAATTGAGTGACAGATCAAGCATAGGGTTGGCTGTCACCATCATGGCCGACCGAAATCTACAGGCATTTGGTGGTCGCATTCCTCCAGACGAAGAAGTGGATCCGGAAGATATTTTGCAGCGGGCTGCGGAATGGATTGAAAGGGAATAGGTTGGAAATGCTACAAACACTCAGAGTCCCTTCGGTGACTGAGTGACATCAATTTAAATGGTCACTCGGCTGGAGTCCAGCGACAGAGTAGTCTTTAATGGGCAATGCTAGAAAGTAAATCGTTTTGTAATTTCTTCCCTCACAGACTGATGGCTAACATGATTTCCTTTCTCCAATTGATCAAGACCTTCATTTATTGCTGCTTGATCTTCAGCAGTTAATTCGTCCCAAAAATCCTCATCATCCTTAATATCAAGAATGGACTTAACAGCCTGTAATTCCTTTTCATCATCACTGTTGATGATCTTAGAGATTATTTTGTATTTAATTGCACTGTCCATCCGACCTTCTTTACTACATAAAATTAATCCCTGTTGTTCAAATTTTTAATGTCATCAATATTTGAATGGTATTTATCAGTGAAAGTATCTTAGACGTAATCTGAGTTGATTCGAGTCCATTTCTCCATCCTAATTAGTGCATTTGTGGCTAAACTCATTCCACCCACCACTGCTCAATCTTAGCGGTAAGCTCCTTCACCTTACCAGGTTCCGCTGACGCCAGGTTTTTTTCTTCGTGGGGATCATCCACGATATTGAATAGCTTAATTTCACTCTCGGGCTGATTTGATGGATCAGGAAGGATCAGCTTGTAAGGCAGATCAATGGCCATCCGGTGGTAAACACTCGAGTCCAGTGAAGAAAAATCATGGGCAAAGTTCTCCGCAAAGAGAATGTCCCGGCTTTCTAATGCCTGCTTATCCAGCACATTGATCCCCTGCATGGCTGCGGTGGGCTCGATATCATTGATTCCTAGCAGTGTAGTCGCAATATCAATGGCACTCACAGCATCTGTAGTGTTCATCTCAGGCTCGATCTTTCCTTTCCACCGAAACATCATGGGCGTGCGAATGCCCATCTCGTACGGTTCCCTTTTTGAGCGAGGAGCGTACCGATTGATCTGGTCTGGATCCTGGATCCATCCATTGTCGGTGACGTACACAAACAAGGTATTCTCCGAAAGTCCTCTTCGCTCGATGTCATCCATCAGCTGACCACACGTAATGTCGAACCACTCACACATGGCCCAATATCGGGCCACTGCTTCCGAAGGTGTTTTATCGATGTATTTCTGCAAAAGACTATCCGGTGGTGTGTGAGGAGCATGCGGCAGAAATGGCGCATACCACACGAAGAAAGGCTTTTCATTGGTTTGGGCATCATCAATAAAATCGTAGATAGTATCAAGGCCTTCTCTTCCGATCTTCAGGCCATCATCACCATGTCGGCCACCCCGGGTAGGGTCACCATGTGTCATCCCCTCGTCAAACCCTCCGGTGCTGTAATTTCCAAGCCACCACTTTCCGGTCTGGAGCGAAGTATACCCCTTATTCTTGAGCAGGTCAGGAATTGTGGACAGTTCTTCGAAACGTTTTTCATATGCACTGTATTTCTCTTTTCGTTTTTGCAACCATTGCTCCCGATAGCGCTTATCTGCTGATTCAAAAATTGGATCATTCCCGAGGATGCCATGCTGGTGTGGGTACAGTCCCGTGATCATCGAAGCCAGGGACGGGCTACAAAGTGGTGCGGTAGCATAGCCATAGTTAAACGTCAATCCTTCACTCGCCAGTTGGTCGATCCGGGGTGTCTGTATAGCCTCATGCCCCAAAAAACTGTAGTCTGTCCAGCTCTGGTCATCAGAGATCAATAAAATGATGTTGGGTGGTGTCTCTTGTTCAGGCTGTGTATTACAAGCTGCGATTAGAAGCAATAGGCCAGCTAAGGAAAGTGTCAGGTTCTTCATCTGACTAAAATAACACTCCTGATAATAATGACTCTCCTGCAATGTCAGGGTCGCAAGTTCTGGGGGAAGGGTCACAAGTCCCGGGGGAAGGGTGCCCCGCATGTTACCATGCGGCCGCTAATTTGCTAATTCTTATTTTCTGATATTGGTATTCTAAACCAAAATCTACTTCCTTTCCCGAGCTCACTTTCAACACCAATATCTCCGCCATTTAGTGCCACAAAATCCTTGCTGATGATCAAACCCAAGCCTGATCCCGGTTCATTGGATGTACCCGGATTAGAAGCATTCTCATTACCATCCAAAAAGAGTTTTTGCTGGTGTTCTTGTGACAGGCCAACACCTGAATCCTCAATATGTATAATGATGAAATCCTGATCAGCATTAGAGCTGAGCTTAATGGTTCCCTTGTTGTGCGAGAATTTTATTGCATTTGACAACAGGTTTCTGACTACCGTGCTGATCATTCGACGATCTGCAGAAGCGATAACATCTTTGTCACAATTGTTAGCGATTTTAATTTCCTTTTGACTTGACATGATCTGTACTAAACCAATAGTCTCAGCAACACAATCGGATAACTTAAAATCCTCTACTCTGATCATGGTATTATCCTGCTTTACAGCAGACCATTGCATAAGGCTTTCAATTAATTCACTTGCCTTTGAACTTGTGTCATTAAGCAACTCAAGTACTTTGGGAGTGACAGGTAAAGTTTTTCGCTGAATCTCCTTCACGATCATGGTGATATTGCCAATGGGATTTTTGAGGTCATGAGAGATTAAGGTGATAAGTTGGTCTTTCATCTTCAGGGTTTCTTTCAGTTGGCTGGATGTCTCAATGAGCTTTTCAGAGGATTGGAGTCCCCTGTTGATCATATAATTGACAATAAAAGCATAGGAGAATATTGAAAACAGAAACATGCAGATATAAAAAATACTCTCTTTATCCAGATCCGAATGGGGAATAAATACAACCGAGAATAGCTTTAGCTCAGCCAGGATCTTTATAACAACCGTAAGTACTATAAAGAAATAGAAGACGATAGATTGTTTCCGGTCAATGGAAATAAACATGGCTGATAACACAAAAATCATTTCCAACGTGAGAAATGGGGCAAATAAAAGCGTGAGCGAACCGAAACAACCCAGAACTGATGCCAGTATTGCCAGATTAGAAGCAATTGATGGCCTCTTCTTATAAGCAAAATAAGTTGTTGCGTACAATAGCGGTACAGCAAAACTGAGTGCATATAAAAAGGAAATGTTTGCAAAAGGATCGGTTAATACCAAATAGAGGAACAAGACCGACGTGGTGATCGATGCGATCGCTCCGAAAACAAGAATAAATCTACATTTCAAGTCAAGGGAGTAAGATAAATGCTCGTGTTGGTCTGCAGCCATGCTAATGGTACTTCATTTCAAAACTGAATGGCTGGTTGAATAACCTATATTCCATGAAACTCATTGGGTTCCAGGTATGCTGTTAAACTTAAAGTAGCGAAATAATTGCTTTTA
Organism: Cyclobacteriaceae bacterium; assembly: GCA_965223915.1. Classification (GTDB taxonomy): domain Bacteria; phylum Bacteroidota; class Bacteroidia; order Cytophagales; family Cyclobacteriaceae; genus UBA7330. Next base: position 69,039 of record OZ245027.1, read on the forward strand.
AGCATGTTTTTCGCTCCTTTTTCGATGAACATCCCCCGGAGCATGATTACTTGTCCGGTCCGGGGTATTAATGGTGCATAAGTGGAGGCTATTGAGAAAACAGGCGAAACTTTAATCGAATAACCTTCTTTATTCCGGGAGCCTATAAATTCAGGGTTTCCTGGATTTTTACTAATTTGTATGTTGTGAAATTTTTGCACCTCATTATTATATTGCTAGGGGTATCTTCATGCCAGGCTCAGCCAGATCGCAAAGCAAAACAATTAGTCGGTGGACCTTGCGAAGGTTGTGAGGCCATTCATGAATACGGCAGTAAAAACCTTACACCAATCGATACACTTCCACTCTTTGAGGTAACAGAGCCCAAACTCAAAATCAGAGGAATAGTTTATTCCAAAAACGGTAAAACACCTGCAAGCAATGTGATCATCTATATCTATCACACCAATAGGCAAGGAATCTATCAAACAGACGGTACTGAAAACGACTGGGCCAGAAGGCATGGCTTCATTCGTGGTTGGGTAAAAACAGGAAATAATGGAAAATATACATTTTACACCTTTCGCCCGGCAGCATATCCTGACAGCAGAGAACCGGAGCATATCCATATCACTGTAAAAGAACCTGATAAAAATGAATACTACATGGATAGTTTTGTTTTTGATGATGATCCACTATTATCACAATCGGAGCGGGCATCAAGGGAAAATCGTGGTGGATCTGGTGTAGTAAAACCGATCATGAAAGACGGAATCTTAACAGTAAACCGCGATCTCATTCTTGGGTTGAATATCCCTAATTATGAGTAAACCTGTGCTTATTTAAGCATGCGTTACAAGCCCCTGGATGCACAGGTCTGATCCTCGTGAAAGTGCCATTCTGCCCCGTTTACCTGCTCATCATCATATTCCTTGCATTCGCTTTCTGTCCAGCCATCATAACAATAAGTCTTATTGAATGTGGTACTGAAGCCGGTGCAAACTCCTTCCTTATCCCCACACTGCCAGAAACAAGCTCCCAGGGCAATTAACAATATGCCTGCTAACTTTTTCATAGAATTAACTTACAAAAAAAATCAAAGCGGGTCAAGCGGAAAATCAGATCATTCTGATAAAGATAAATTGGGATCCTAACTTCTAATGCAAGACTGGGCTGTATAAAGCTCCAAAACCACATATTACCCCTTGCAAGTATTTATTTCCTGTCATGTAATGCTTTTTACCAGCCCATCAACTTTTCTTAACTTCGAGCTAAACCTCAATATTTGCTATGAAACGACTGATTTCCCTGGCTTTTCTCATGATGATCATGGGATCATGCTCCAATAATACCAATGCACCCGAAATGAGCTTTGATGAGATGCTTGATCAGTATTATGAAGAAGGCCTGAAGCTGAATCCACTCAATGCCACCTTCGCAGGCGATCCGAGATACAATGATCAGTTCCCTGATTTCCTGTCAGATGAATATAATGCAGAGGTCAGGGCCTACAGCAATAAATACCTTGACCTGATCGATCAATATGATGAGGCAGCGCTAACAGAGGACCAGATGTTAAGCAAAGAGATTGTCCGCTGGGAATGCGAGATGACGCTCAAGGATATGGAGTTCAAGAAGGACCTCACCCCCATCGATCAGATGTGGTCTGCCAACCTGATGATCGGGCAGCTGGCCAGCGGTCAGAGTGCTCAGCCTTTCGAGACGGTTGAGGACTACGAAAAATGGCTGAGACGAATCGACGGATACCTGGCATGGCTCAATACCGCCAAAGAAAAAATGCAGGAAGGTATCGCTCAGGATTATGTCCTACCTAAATCTCTGATCGTAAAAGTGATCCCACAACTTGAGGCCATGACAACCGAAGACCTGGATGAAAACCTCTTCTATAATCCGGTAAAGAATTTTCCTGAGTCTTTCACTGACAAAGAGAAAGAAAAACTTAAGGAAAAGTATGAGCAAATGGTCCTTGAGAAAGTGGTGCCGGCATACAAAGACATTGCCGGGTTTATGAAGACAGACTACCTGGAGGCCGCACGAGAGACCAGCGGATATGGGGTGATGCCCAAGGGAGAGGCTTTCTATCAACATCAAATCAAGCTCTATACCACCACTAATATGACCGCGGATGAAATCCATCGATTGGGTCTGGATGAAGTAGCCAGGATCTCCGCCGAAATGGAAAAAGTGAAAATGCAGGTTGGCTATGAAGGAGACCTTGTTTCTTTCTTTGATTATGTCAGAAACAACAAGGAGTTGATGCCTTTTTCTAAGCCTGAACAAGTGATTGAGTTTTTTAATGATATTCACGAGACGATGAAACCTCACCTGGAGAAGCTCTTCAACAACAAACCCAAAACACCTTTTGAGGTGAGGAGAACCGAGGAATTTCGAGAGGCTTCTGCCAGTGCAGAATATAATCCGGGTTCATTGGATGGCACCCGACCAGGTATTTTCTATACGCCCATCCCTAATGCAGAGGAATACAATATTTATGATGCTGAGTCACTGTTCCTCCATGAGGCCATTCCGGGACATCATTACCAAATATCGCTGACCCAGGAAAATGAAAACCTGCCTATGTTCCGCAAGACCCTGTGGTATAGCGGGTACGGAGAAGGCTGGGCACTTTACACTGAATCATTGGGTAAGGAGCTCGGCCTGTACACTGATCACTATCAGTATTTTGGGATGCTGAGCGCGGAAATCCACCGGGCAATCCGACTGGTAGTGGATACCGGAATTCATAGCAAAGGCTGGACCAGGGAGGAAGCCATCCAGTACTCTGTAGAACATGAAGCGGAACCATACGATGGCATCGTGAGGGAGATCGAGCGCTACATGGCCAATCCTGGTCAGGCACTGGCTTACAAAATTGGCCAGCTGAAGATTCAGGAGCTGAGAAAACGTGCCGAGGATCAATTAGGAGACAAGTTTGATATCGGTGCCTTCCATGATGAGGTGCTCGAAACAGGATGTATCCCCCTGGCATTACTTGAAGCCAAAATAGATCGCTGGATTGATTCTGTTAAATAAGCCTGACCTTGCTCACGTTTAAACCAGTTCAATCTGACGATGAGGTAGAGATAGTTGCTCAGTTGGCCAGGGAAATCTGGACAGAATACTTTACACCCATGATCGGCGCCAACCAGGTGGACTATATGCTGGAGAACATGCAGTCTTTCGGACCCATGAGGAAACAATTGGCTGAAGGCTATGAGTACTATCAAATTTTGAATGACGCTACACCAGTTGGCTATATCTGCATCAAAGCGAACAAAGATGAACTGTTTCTTAGCAAGCTGTATCTGCTAAAAACCGCACGTGGCAGTGGCCTCGGAAAAAAAGCGTTCCAGTTTATTGAGCAACAAGCCAGGGACAGGACTGTGGAAAAGATTTGGCTCACTGTAAATAAACACAATACGGACACCATCAAAGCCTATCAGAAATGGGGCTTCGAGATCGTAGGTGAACCTGTAGCAGATATTGGCGGAGGGTACGTGATGGATGATTATAAGATGGAGAAGGTGGTTGGGTTTAAGGCATAGGGCAGAGAGCCCTCCGGAGACTACAAAAGTTTCCACCCGGCAGACTACAAAAGTTTAGTTTTACGGCTATCTATTAAAACCCCCTAGTTTTGAATCATTAAACTGAGTTTTTTTTAGATAAAGGTTACTTAAACTTTTGTAGTCTCGCCAGGTACTTTTGTAGTCTGCGGTGGGCTTACTTCAATATCTCAAGCACCCGCTTACTTTCCCAATGGTTTCTCGTGAAATCAGGAAACTTGACGGGGATGCTGCCCAGCTCAACAGATGTGGCACTTAAAGGTGTCACCACTGACCAGTCTGCTCCATCATAGACGTCCATATCCAATGGTAAGCCTTTGTTGAAGGCATCGATCATGCGGTAGGTCATCACGAAATCCATGCCTCCATGCCCATTGTTTTTAGCGATCTCTTCTTTCAGTTCTTCCCAGATTGGATGCTTGAACTTTTCACGCATTTCATTGTACTCATCCTCTGGAAGCCAATCGTGTGAACCATCGTGAAGTGATAATCTGCTGGGATAACCCTCATGATAAGCTTTTGTGCCGGCCAGAGCATTGATCCTACTGTATGGCCTTGGGGTGACCACGTCATGCTGCATCAGTATCGAACGACCCTTATGGGTTTTGATCAGCGCATTATTCATGTCACCATGGGCGAAGTCTGTTCGGTTGTAGTAAGGGTTGCTTGGGTCAACAGTTTTAGCGTGTTCCGTCAGGCTGGCCTGCAGGGAGCTCATCGACACAATGTGATCAAAACGGTCCCCTCTCCCAATTCCCATGTATTGTGCTACTGGTCCCAGGCCGTGTGTAGGATATAGGTTACCATTGGTCGTCAGATGATGTCCAATGCGCCATTTTTCATAATACTTATCATCAAAGAGCCCTGCGGTCATGTGATGGATATAAGCAGCCTCCGCATAGGTGAGTGTTCCAAAGATCCCTTCTCGCACCATATTCAGTATCCATAACTCTTCATCCCCATAGCACACATTCTCCAGCATCATACAGTTACGCTGTGTCTGCTCAGCTGTGTCCACAAGTTTCCAGCACTCTTCCAGGGTACATCCTAACGGGACCTCACTGGCCACATGCTTACCCTGCTGCATGGAGTAAATAGCCATGGGTGCATGGTCTTCCCAGGGGGTGGAGATAAGCACCAGGTCAATGTCCTCTCTTTTAACCATTTCCTTCCAGGCCTCTTCCTTCCCACTGTAGATGTCTACTTTTTGACCTTGTTTCTTCATGAAATCCGCAGAGGCCTTAGCTTTTTCTTCCCGGATATCGCAAATGGCCACGACTTTGGCCTTGTGAGAAAGTGTTGCCATTCTTCTCACATGACTGCTTCCCCTGTTTCCAACCCCGATAAAGGCTACCCTCACCTGCTCAATAGGTTTCACCGTCAACCCCTGGACAGTTTCTCCTTTGGCTGGCCCAGGTTCAAGGCCTTTTTCCAACTTTTCTTTAACATATCCTTTATCGCTGGCATATAGGCTACCCGGAAGGATTCCCAAAAAAGCGCCTGATAAAGCGGACGTTTTCAGAAAGTACCTTCGATCTAAGTTGCTTTTGCTCTTCTTCATGGGTGAATGGGGTTTTTATGTTTTACTGATCTTTTATTTCTCTTATTTTGATGTTTCGGAACCAGGCATCATCCTGGTGATTTTGCAAAATAATATGTCCACTTTTCTTATCCAGAAAATTTTCATATTTGACAAATTTGCTGTCCTTATAAGCCGATATCAACCGGTCGGAACCGAATTCGTAGCTCACTGTTTTCTTGCCATTCAGCCAATGTTCCACATGATTGCCATCGATGATGATCCTGCTGGAATTGAATTCCCCAACAGGTCTGGTCACCGCCGACTCGGAAGGGAGCATATCATAAAGAGAGGATGTGAACTGGGATGGTTTTAGCTTACCGGCATATTTTGGATCTTCATCATCCAACAGTTGGTATTCGAAGCCAAACGCTGAAAACCCTGACCCGTACTTTTTTGAGATCTCCTCAGAAACATTGTATTTGAGTCCACTGTTTCCCGCTTTGAGTATCTTCCATTCAAAGTACAATTCATAGTTCTCAAAGGTCTCCACAGTAGCCAGGTCCCCACTTTCGGGATTACTGCCATCGGGTAGTTTGGGTACCTCATCACTGTTGAGCTTTCTGATGGATCCATCTTCAATCTTCCAGTGAGCTTCCGGGACATGATCCCTACCCAGGCCTCTCCAGCCATTAAATGTCTGGCCATCAAAAAGCAGTCTCCAGCCGTCAGCCTTTTCCTGTTCGGTCAGCTGATTTAATCCAACCTTTGGTGTTTCTCCTGATGTATCAGCCTTTTTTGATCCATCACATGCCAGAAGCACCAGGCAGACCAGTGGAATAAAATACTTTATCCTCATAGCTTCATCTCCCATCCTTTTTCATAGGAACGGCTCCATAGTTTGTTGGCATCTGTATCATTTTTGATATGGCCATTACTGGAATCAATATCCAATGACCTGCCTACGCGCTGAGAGATGTTCCCCAACTGAACTAACAATGTGCTTTTATGCCCCGAATCGATGTCCGCATTGAGCGAACCACCATTGTAGACCGCATCATACATATTTTGAATGTGCATGGCATCAAGTTGAGAAGCCGGATTCACCGGGTTTCGAGGATCTATTTCAATGTTATCAGTCGATTCTTTCACCACTTTACCTTTCAGGTCAAACTGGGTGTAGCTATTACCTCCGGGTATGAAGATACTGCCCTCTTCACCGTAGAATATGACTCCCACAGAACTGCCCTCAATCGGCTTGCCGTTGCAGCTCCGGCCTTCCCAGGTCATGGATACATCTTCGAAATCCAGGTTGATCACCTGGGTATCCGGTGTTTCCCAATCGTCCTGATAATGATAACGACCGCCATTTGAGCTTACCTTTGTAGGAAAATCTACCTCAAGTCCCCAACGAAGCAAGTCTACCATATGCGTACCATTGTTGAGTGCCTCCCCGGTACCCCAATGCCATAACCAGTGCCAGTTGTAATGAACAATATTGTCCTTATATTGCTTCCGAGGTGCAGGTCCCTGCCACAATTCCCAGTCCAGCCAATCTGGTGGAGCGACTTCCTTACCAATTCCAATTGGTCCACGGGTATTGGTATACCAGCCTTTGCCAAAGTAGACCCTGCCGATGGCTCCGGATTTTACTGCTTCAATCCCTGCCATCACATTGGGCCATGAACGACGCTGGTTACCCATCTGAACGACCTTTTTATATTTAGCCGCCGCTTCTACCAGGATCTCTCCCTCTTTTGGATTGTGACTGCAGGGTTTTTCTACGTAAACATGTTTGCCCGCCTGCATACCCAGCAACGCAGCCGGAGCATGCCAGTGGTCAGGTGCTGCAATTACCAGGACATCCACGTCTTTGCTTTCCAGTGATTTCCTGAAATCGCCATAACCCTTTGTTTTGGTTGACTGGTTATCTGAAACAGCCTCTTTGCAGGTATCTATGGCCCGGTTGTCTACATCGCAGATGTGGATCACCTCAAAATTGTCCTGGCGGGCAAAATTCTGCGCCAGGGACTTACCCCGACTATTGACCCCCATCACTGAAACGTTTAGGGTATTATTGGCTCCAATGATCCTTGAATATGATTTTGCTGAAAAGGCGGGCAACATTCCTCCTGACATGAGCACCGCAGAGCCCAGGGCTGATTTTTTAAGGAATGCTCTTCGTTTGTTTTTACCTGAATCCATTGATTGTTTTATTAGTTTTTTAGGTTTCTCAGAAAAATATACCCTCAATGATCCGGATAGAAAATTTCAGGTATTCTCTTGGCTGTTTAATTTACACAAAAATTGTAATGCTGCTAATAGGTTTACTTCGACTTAATCAAAACTGACTATGCATTTGACCTTAATCAGTTGGATATGTATGCTTTTGGTGTCACCGGATGAACCCCTCATCCAGGGCCACTGGATCTACATCCCGGAACATCCTAAATCATGTACTGAGGAGATCATTTTTAGTAAAAAAGATCAATTCAGGATCATCCATGAATGTTTCGACGAGGATGAGATCTATGAAGTGGCCAGCGGAGGCTATCTGATCGATGGTCCGCACCTCTACTTTTCAAGCCTCATGTTTTCTTCCAGGGTAAGTGATTTTTATACAAGAGAATATAGCAGGATTGAATGGAAAGTAGCAAATGACACCCTTACCCTGAACGTCATACGATATGAGTCAGAAAGCAGAAAATTCCGACGTTATTAAATCTTAATGATGTAAGTTTTTTAAGTATCAGCTTTCATTCTAACTTTATTGTCAACAAAAACAACCAAAGACTATGAGATCTCTAAGATTACTTCCACTTGTATTAATAATTTTCATCGTTGCCTGTAGCCCGGGCAAAAAAGAATCCACAGAGGCTACAGAAGAAATCACCCCCAAAAAGGCGTCTTATAAACTGGAAATGCAATGGGCCACCGACACCCTGCTTCGTACGCCAGAATCAGTGCTTTATGATGTTGAGCGAGATATCATCTATGTGGCCAATGTCAACATGAATCCATGGGAAAAGGACGGCAATGGCTTTATCTCTAAAATATCCTCCACGGGTGCGATTACTGACCTGGAATGGGTGACCGGTCTAAACGGACCCAAGGGGATGGCACTGGTGGGCACCTCCCTATTTGTTGCCGACCTGGATGAGCTCGTGGAGATCAATGTGACTACTGGAGAGGTAAAATCAAAGACAGTAATTGATGGGGCCAGTGGCATGAATGATATATCTGCTGACGAACAGGGTACACTCTATATCTCTGATTCCAATGAGAATAAAATATTCAGGATCAAGGATGGGAAGGCTGAAGTATTCAAAGAAGGATTACCCGGACGTCCAAATGGTCAATTAGTAGTAGGATCGCACCTTTTTGCAGCTTTCTCCGCTGCACAGCAGTTTTATGATATTGACATAAACTCTTCTGAAATGACATTGGTCGCCGACAGTATTGGAGCCGGCGATGGTATCACTCCTACTCCTGAAGCTGGTGTGTATCTACTATCAGACTGGCAAGGAGAAATCTTTATCATCGGAGATGAAATAGGAAAACAATCCTTGCTGCACACCAAAAACGAAAAAAAGAACACTGCAGATATCTGGTTTATGATGGAGCAGGAGCTGGTGCTTGTACCCACATTCTTCGACAACCGGGTGGTCGCTTATAAGCTGATCAAAGGATAGAATTATTTAATGACATTCATTGAGCGTCTTCTTCCGTTGGGAGGAGACGCTCTTTTTTAAATTTTAAAAATGCCCATTGCCCATTGTTCTATTCGGAAGGAGTTATCTGAGAAGGCAGACTTTTCGAAGTTGGTAAAGGAATGGGCACTGTCCTTGCAAATCAGTGAAACTGACATTACCCTAAATGTCATTGCTGACTACAAACAATTTGGGCAACAGTACCCTGCCATGATCAATTTGTTCTTGCCCTCCCTGTGGTCAAAGGCTGACATTGAAAAGATCCAGCGGACTTTGTCTGAACTTCTACAAAAGCATCTAAAAATCGAATCCGACCAGCTATTTATTATGACCTCAATCATCGAATCAGGGCATGTATTGAGCGAGGGTAAGATTGAGCGGTGTGGTTAGCCATTGGCTCTGGTACTTTTTTAAGCATCATGTAACTTTCTAATAGACACATATTTCAAACACAACCCCTCACCAAAATGAAAAAAGGGGCGATTAAAGTAAGTGTCTTCTATCCCTACCGTAATGGTAATACATTTGAATCGGGGGTTCATTCTGAAGGAGTAAAACATCCTACAACCGCTTCAAATCGTCAGCCGCACCCGTTTCTCGTTTGCTCCTGGATTTCAACTTTTTGTTTCCGAAGCTATTGGTATAGGTTAGTTGTATGGCTTTTATATCAAAGTCCAATCTGTTGGTGTTATAAAAACCAGGCCTGTCTATTGACCATGCCAAAATATTGTTTCTGAAAATATCCGTAAAATTCAGGTTAATTGTTCCCCAATTCCCTGTGAACTCTTTCCTTACACCCAAAGTAACCATTCCATAAGGTCTTTGTATTGAAGCTCCCCACAAGCCTTCTGAAAAATAAATACCGCTTAGTTGTATGGAATATTTTTGTGGAAGAGAAAAACTCTGGGTCGTATTTATGATATATGATAGGTTGGTTATATCTATATAGCTATCAAAATAATCTGAAGTCACATGGCTTGAAAAACCACTGATAGTATTACTCATCTCCCACCAGTCTGTGACTGTAACCGGGAAGGATAAGGACAAATTATACAGTGTTGTATTATCCAGATTAATTGATAAAAGTTCAGTTAGGTCTGTCTCAGGAATCTGTCTGGCCTGAAAACGTGTTATCGAATTTGAAATTTGGCTATACTCAAAGGATATATTCATCCCTTGCAAGGAATAGGATGTTTTCAACGAATTTGCAAGTGCTGGCAATAATTTTGTGTTCCCGTTGATAAAAGTTTTTGGATCTGAAAATAACACAAATGGTGCCAGTTGAGAAAATGAAGGCCTGCTGATTCGATAGCTGTAAGCCAGGTTTAAGCTACTTTCTTCAGATAATTTCCTGGACAGATAGGCAGTTGGAAAAAAATTACCATAGTTTCTGTAAACCAGTGGTTGGCCTTGCTTATCCTGAATGTCAGTTACAGTATGCTCATATCTCAGGCCAGCTTTCAAACTAAATTTGTCATTTAATTCAGCATTGAAAGAAGTATAAGCGGCAAGGATGTTTTCGTCCATGGTTGTATTAGTTGAAAAAGTAGGGTCGATCTGCCATGTGTCAGACTCAAGACGTTCTGTAATTACTTCATTATCAAGTGTATTCAAAGTCGCTTTAGTACCAATCTGTATGAGTAAACTTTCTGACACTACAATCTTATAATCTATCTTTCCCACCAGGATGTCGAGAGGGGTTTCTTTAATCATCCGGATATCTTCAGGAATCACCAATTGTTGATCCTCAGCCACATATTCATTGGAATAGCTTTGGGGCTGTCTTTGGCGATAGATAAAATAATCAATGTCCATATTGAGTTGCTGCTTATCATTGAAATTATGCTGGAAATTAAAGTTTGCCATGTATTGCCTACGTATATCATTATCAACACGAATACCCGTAAAGAGGGTATCTACACCTGGTTCAATATCATAGTATGCTTCATTCAGTGTGTATCCTTTCCAGTTTCGCAGAAATACTGTTCCTAAAACTCCAATAACCGTCTTTGAAGAAAGGTAGTAATCTACCCCTACCCTTCCTGTGGTTAACGTCAGATGAGGTGTACGATCAGCGTAATTTGATGAGGTGAAAATGTATTGCTCATTTTGAATTTTACTTGCCGTCTTCATGATCTGATTCAACTTCATATCTGAGTGATTGATATCAGCAAATACATTTAGCTTACCCTTCCTATAATTGATATTCCCACCCCCACTAAACCTGTTTCTTCTTGTTCGTCCAATCATCGCAGATATACTTCCATTTATGCCTTCATAATCAAGGGTTTTAAGTAAGATATTGATAAACCCGGCGTTTCCTTCCGCATCAAAATTGGCTGGTGGAGTAGTGATCAATTCAATTTTCTCAACATTATTTGAAGGCATACCATCCATCATGTTAAAAAGTGCTGTCATATCCATCCGGGTCATTTTGCCATTGATCATGACACTCACCCCACTTTTCCCATTCATTCTAACCGCATAATTCTGCCTGTCCACTACCACACCCGGTGATTTCTCTAAAACCTCCAGTACAGAATTCCCAGCCATGATCGGGCTGCTCTGAACATTCACCACCATCCGGTCAATCTTTTGCTCATACAGCGGCTTCTCGCCCTCAACGACTACTGCATCCAGCTCTGTCGAAGATTCCTTTAATACAATGTCCTTGAGTTTAAGCTGTGCATTGTTTGTAGTTGAAACGCTACCAGAAAAAGACCTCTCAAAACCCACCATAGAGCTTTGGATGATAAAATTTCCCTGTGCAATATCCTGTATCTGATAATTTCCTTGTTCATCGGTTATAGATCCCTTCACCAGTGTAGAATCTACTGAATTCAATAAAAGAACATTTGCAAAGGGCACTCCAGCATTTTGATCATCAATGATTCTTCCACTAATGGAATATTGTCCAAAAAGGGAATGGATGGAAAAGATCAGGAATGACGAAATGATAAGATTTTTCATTACGGCATTTGTTTAAAATGCCGCTCTCACCACAACCGATTACGACCAAAAGCATACCGGAGGGAGGCATCTAATTGATAATATGACTTTGCAAGGTATAAGTTAGTAATAAATTTTAAAGAAAATGGTATTGTGAGTTTGATTCTTCTAATAAACAACAATGAATGGATCTGAATATGAGCCTCATAGCATTGGCAAATTATCAGTAACTTACTGTAGAGATATCCAAATAACCCAACCCCCACCAAAATGAAAAAAGGAACCATCAAAGTAAGCGTATTCTATCCCAGTGGAGATGGCAACACATTTGACCTGGATTACTACTGTCACAAGCACATGCCAATGGTAGCAAAGCTCCTCGGAAATGCCCTCAAATCAACATCAGTTGACAAAGGATTGGTAGGAGCTACACCTGATCAGCCAGCTCCCTATTCTGCTATCGGGCATCTGCATTTTGATTCTATCGCAGATTTTCAAAATTCCTTCGGTCCGCATGCGGAAAAGATTATGGCCGATGCAGCCAACTACACCAATACTCAACCTGCTGTTCAGATCAGTGAAGTGCAGTAGCTATTGACTAAAACCCAATTCCAAAGCGAACTCCCGGTCTGGTGAGGACACTGTGAAGACACAAGACGGGGAGTTCTTAAAGTCTGCGAGCAACTAAATTTTGTCAATGCACCCTATCCGGTCAACCTTATTTAGGCATCATCATTCTGTATTCTATATACTGTCTCCTGTATTCTATGGATCCTATCTCCCCACCATCACAAAGGCTCCCCAGTAGTAAGGTTCCGGATATGTACTCATCAGCTGGATCTGGGCATTGCGAAAGGCCTGGGTCATCTCCTGACCGGAAAGGATCCAGTTGCGGTAGAATCGAGACATCAGGTCCTGGGTAGCAGCATCATCAACCTTCCAGAGGCTCATGATCATCTTATCTGCCCCGGCCATCACAAAGGCTCTTTGTAGTCCATACACACCCTCCCCAGATTTCACATCTCCTTTTCCTGTTTCACACGCGGACAATACCACCAGATCTGTATTGTTCAGGTCCAGGTTCATCGCTTCGTAGGCGGTGAGAATCCCATTTTCCTCTTCTGAAAATGAGGCTTCTTCAGAGTCTGAAGAAGCTCCGGCCAACATCAATCCTGACCTGAGTAGTGGATTGTTCTTAGCATACTCTACTTGCACACCGAAAACACTTCCCTTACTCTCTACATCCTCCAGGAAATACCCGTGGGTAGCGATGTGCATGATCCTGGGTGAACTGACGCTTTTTATCGTAGTTTCCGTAGCATTCGCTTGCATAACATCTTTCACACTATACTTTCCGGACACCAACGCCGACTTCACCTGCTGTAGTTCCCTCTCAGTTCCCGGAAGGGGGACAATGTCTTTAGATCCGTAGGTAGGAAATCCCAAAAGGAACGCATTCTTTGTGGCTGAAGAAGAAGCACTCGTTGCCAACAAGTCTTTTGGATTGCCAATGAGCTTCACCACCTTATCTTGAACCAGGTATTTCCCACTCGAGTCTTTCAAAGTATTGAGGTTGATCTGGCTGTATACCCCATCTGGTGAAAAGTATATGGTTTTGATATCCTTCAGAGAACTGCTCACCCGTCCCCAATACTGTTCATAAGAGAAATCATCTTTTAACTTATTACGAATAACATTGTTGTAATAGGCATGATAACGTGTATCCAGTTGATCACCATTCACAAGAATGGAAACAATTGGTGGACCAACCTTCTTGATGATCACTGCCGCATATTTGTATCCCCCCGTCATCGCATTTTCAAATTCAGGGTAATGGATCATCTCTACTACTGCCTCTCCCGCCCCAAGCTTAGTTTGAATCTGTTTATAGTCTACATCCTTGGCCACAAAAGCATCGGCAAAGGCTGAGGACCTCTGAGAAAGCTCTCGCTCACTTTGGTTTGCAGCATTCTCCAGGGAGTCAATGTTTACATTTTGTTTACTCATCTCCTCTTTGGAAAAGGAATAGTAAATGGCCAGAGTCCGCTTTTGATCCTGCCATTGGTTGTATAAATCAATTAAAGCCTTATCGCCGCTGTTTAAGATAGTATTCTTGATCTTTGTAGTGGTACTGAGCAGCATCCCTTTCGTCATCAAGCGGTAATTGATCATCTTCTCTACCAGATCCGGATGCGAAACAGAATTAGCCAGAGCAAAATTGTAGAAGGTAAAAAAACGATTCTTCATCTTTTCCCAGTACTTGGTCTTTTCCACCTCACTCATTGGCGGGAAAAACTCATTAATGAAGGACATACTGTATTCCATCACTTCATCATAGTTGCTTTTGGAAGTGGCAATATCTCCCTGGAGCCATTGCAGAACGGCCAGGTCTTCCTGGCTCTGGATGGTCACAGGATGCGTTGTGCCCAGGCTGGATTTTCGGCTTTCATAAGCTTTTTTCAATAAAGGCTCAGCTTGTGATAATTTGCCCTGTGATCTGTAGAAATTACCCAGGTCGGCCTTCGCAGAGGCAGTAGAAGGGTGCTCTTCATCAAATTTGCTTACATAGATGTCATGACTTTCCTTGAGAAGAGACTCCACCTTTTCGGTTTTGCCTGTCACCAGATAAAGGGAGGCCAAATTATTAAGTAAATGAGCATAATCCGGATCTGATTTACGATTGAGTTTCAGTCGGCTGGTTTGCAGGTCAATAGCTTCCTTGTAGGTGGCCTCTGCCTCTTCATATTGCTTATTTTCCTGTAGTATTAACGCTTTGTTGGTCATGAGCTGAATGTAGGTACCCGACTTTTCCCTAAGCTCTGACCCGGCAATGTCCAGACAGAGATTGATTTTTTCCAGTGCCTCTTCGCTCCTTCCCATGTGTTGATAAAGGATGCCCAGGTTATTATTGGCAATCGCGTAAGGAACTGAACCTGTACCCTCAACGGACCCAATCAGATCGATCGCTTCATTAAAAATCTTTTCTGCTTCATTGTATTTACCCATATTGAAAGCAATAACCGCCTGATTATTGTATTCTGCGGCATACCCTTTACTATTCACTCCTTCACTGGCTCTCCATTTTTCGAGTGCATAAGCATTGGTAGTATCTGCAATTTCATATCGACCCATGTTATTATAGAGCAGACCGAGTGTGCCAACAGCTTTAAGAAATACAGGGTCCTGAGTTTCTCCCAACTCATAATAGGCCCAAATAGATAACCACAGATATTTTTCACTCAACCAATAGCTTCTCAGGTTGTAATGAATCCTGCCCCTTTCATAAAGATCACGTGCTACTTCCTGGTCGGTTTTCTCCTGATCTTTTGATAAAAATCTATCCAAACCTTTTACCAACCCCTCCCCTTCCTGAGTGTTTTCAAAGGACTCTGCTTTGTCCAGAAAGGCTATGGCATAATTAAATGTGGTTGTGTCATAAGAAGATGCTTTTTCAGATACTTTTTCCTCTGCATAATCTCTGCCCTTCTCCTGAAGCACTTCGCCAGCTTTCTCCTTGAGTTTTTTGCCTAGATTACCAAATTGCGCATGTGAAGGAGTTGTAAACAGGCCAACCGCCAGAAGTAGCAATAAACCGTATTTCATATTGTGGGTGATTTAGTCTGAAGTAAATTTAATAAGAGGCTAAGCAAAACACGAGCCAGTGTCAGGTAAACTTATCAATCGCCTTTCGCATAATGCTCTTTTTCAAAAACGGCATCTACCTGAAGTTCATCGCTTTCAGCCGCTGCTACCGCCAATTGGTCACATCGTTCATTTTCAGGATGACCTGCATGGCCCTTGATCCAATGGAATTTTACCTGGTGTCGGTAATAACTCTTCAAAAAGCGGTCCCATAGATCGCCATTTTTCTTGCCCTTAAAACCTTTGGCCACCCAGTTTTTGATCCACCCTTTTTCCACTGCATCTACCACATATTTGGAATCTGAGTACACATGCACCTCCCAACCAGACTTTTTTATAGCCTCCAGTCCTTTGATCACCGCCAACAGCTCCATGCGGTTGTTGGTGGTCATTCGGAAACCTTCTGACAGCTCTTTCTTCTTTCCTTTAAACTCCAGGATGGTACCAAAACCTCCCCGACCGGGATTTCCTTTTGCTGCGCCGTCTGTATATAAATTGATCACGATAAGAACCAGTGGTTTTTAAATAGTTTGATGGCTATAGAGAGTAAAATGATCCCGAAAACCTTTCTTAAAATGTTAAACCCGGCATTGCCGATCTTACGCTCCAGCCAGCCACTTGATTTTAGCACCAGGTAGACAAATATGACATTCAATAAAATAGCTATTAAGATATTGATGGCCTGAAATTCTGCCTTTAGCGCAATTATGGTTGTCATTGTGCCCGCACCGGCAATCAATGGGAAGGCAATGGGCACAATGGATGTGGACGAAACATCGTCAGTATCTGTTTTGAAAAACTGTAAACCTAATACCATCTCCAACCCAATAATGAACATAATCAGTGCACCAGCAATGGCAAATGAGGACACGTCAATCCCAAACAATTTCAGAATACTTTCACCCAAATAAAGAAAAAGGATCATAATAGCCCCGGAAACCAGGGTAGCCTTTTCTGATTGGACATGCCCTACTTTTTTCCGTAGATTAATGATGATAGGAATACTTCCAAGAATATCAATCACTGAAAATAAAATCAGTGTGACAGACAGGATTTCCTTAAAATTGAGCATGGAGATCAAACGAAATATCGAATAGCCAATTCATAGCCTTTGAGACCTAACCCAGAAATGATACCGACGCTTTTAGCCCCTGTGTAGGTATGCGTTCTGAATTCCTCCCTTGCGTGAATATTGGAAATATGTACCTCCAACACTGGTGTCTTGATAGCCGCAATAGCATCTGCCAAGGCTACCGATGTATGCGTGAATCCCGCCAGGTTGACAATGATCCCATCATAAGTATAGCCCACTTCATGCAGCTTATCAATCAGCGCACCTTCGTGATTAGACTGGAAGTAAGAAAGGTTGATCTCTGCAAATTTCTTTTTGAGCTCAGTAAAAAAATCTTCAAACGAGCGATTGCCATAGATATCTGTTTCCCGCTTACCCAGCAGGTTTAAATTTGGTCCGTTGATGATAATAATTTCCATTATTGCTTACCTATGGTGATTTGCCGCACTCGGAGACGATACGAAATTAACGGAGTTTTTTGAAATCAAAAAAGTAACACTGATTTAGGATGAAATACCACGATAAATATATTTTTTTACATACAACTCATCAGCTTATTATTCCATCCCACTTTTAAATGATCGGAAAATGAATGAATTTAGTTTCTGTTCTTTAAACTTAATGGTTATCCATTAAGAAGACGATCGGTATATTAACCACAATGACGAGTCGGAAACAAAATAGTCAAACAAATGCTCTAATTATTTGGTAACTTATCAAGTGTAATCTCACAATCATGAGTCGCTATATTTCAGGACTTTACATATGCTTTATGTTACCTGCCATGGCCCAGGAACCTTTACTGAATTTTGAAAAAAATGACTTTGGGCAAGACATAGTGTATGAACAAATAGTAAGTGTATTGATCGATTCGGATGGTTTTAACTGGATAGGCACTACCACTGGATTATTTAAGTACGATGGCTACAACATTATTCGATATACCCACTACGCTCATGAAAAAGGTAGCATATCTGAAGATTTTGTTACATCCCTTTTTGAGGATAGCAGAGGCTTAATTTGGGTTGGCACGTATAACAAAGGTCTGAATGTTTTCAAAAAGCAGTATCAATCGTTCAGTCACTACAAGCATGATTCTACTGATAATGCTTCTATCTCTAGTAACAGGATACCCAGAAGTCATAGGGTAATGGCAGAGGATAATAAAGGATCGATCTGGTTGAATACTCAGGAAGGACTCAATAAAATTGACCCTGTTTCAAAAGAAGTTGAGAGGCACCCTGGTGAATTCAATGGACAAATAATTCATGACCCCAAAAGAGACGTTTTGTGGATTGGAAGCCAGAATCTTATACAATATGATCCGGAAAAAAGGACGCCAATATCGTTTGATTTACCCAATACTACAACAGCTATCACGTCCATGGTGGCCGGCTCACCTGATATGATATGGGTCGGGACCACAGATGGGCTTTTTGCTTTTAAGGTAGAAGAAAGGAAATTTTACAGATTAAACGAACTGTTTAAGTTTCCAATTGGAAGAGATGGGAGCTGGTCCAAAGAACCAATCAGTTGCCTGTATTCGGATACCCAGGGAAACTTGTGGATAGGGATTGATAAATACATTCGCATATTTAATACCGGAGACGGTACGTCCCTAAAGCTAGCCTACAACGAATACGAGGAATACGGATTACTGGATGAGAAGATCAAGGGGATCTATGGTAATAAGCTGGGAAACGTTGTGGTCACTTACGAGACCCAGGGAATTACAAGAATCAATACCAATGTGAATAAATTCAGAAGGATCAATGGCATCACTGAAGATCCTTCTGGTTATGGAAAAAAAATCGCCCGGTCCATTTTAAAAGATAAGAACGGTAATTTATGGGTAGGAACCGTGAGCAATGGCCTCTCCAGGATCTCCGAAAATCAAAAGCAAATCAAAACTTATTTCGCTGATCCAAACAACCCATATTCACTTAATTCAAACTTTATAACCGCTTTATACTTTGACACGGGAGGGCGGTTGTGGATCGGTACATTTGAAGACGGCTTAAATTATATCAATGATATTTTTGAATCAGGGGAGCCCAAGTTCTTAAGTACTCCGGAATTACAAGGTATTGAAGTCCATGAGTTCGCAGAAGACATTGCGGGAAGGATCTGGATTGCAACAAATCACGGTATGTTTCTGTATGATAAAACCAAAGAAAAGCTGGTACAATACGGAGACCTTGAAAATCAAATACCACTATTAAAGTCCATCAACATACAGTCGGTCATCCAGGAGTCACCCAATGTCTTTTGGTTTGCCACCTGGAATATGGGTATTGTTCGCTTGACAATAAATTCTGATTCTTTGCTTTCCAACAACAATTCCAGAGACGAGATATTGGTTATCGATACACTACGTGACGAAAAGGGTCAGGCATTAGACAATCGCTTCATTAATATTCACAAAGACAGAGTTGGGAATTTTTGGCTGGCATCTAATCTAAATGGGTTGATCAAAATGAGTGGTTCGAATGGGACCTATAGCTTTAAGAGATATGATGAAAAAATAGGGGCACCTTCTAATCAAGTCTATGCCATTGTACAGGACCAATATGACTATATCTGGATCAGTACATCCAATGGGATCGGGAAACTAGACCCTGAAACAGATCACTTCACAAACTTTTATGAATCTGATGGTGTACTTTCCAATTCATTAACGTGGGATTCTTACTTCTACGATGTTTCCGGAGAGATCTATTTTGGAGGCTTTGATGGGATCACTGTCTTCCATCCGGATAGTCTGCTTTCAGACGACTCCAAATATCAGGCTTATTTAAAAGACCTGATCATCAATCATAAAAAAATCAATGTTGGAGATACGGTGAACCAACATTTCATTTTGGATAAAAGCATCAGATATAAAGAATCAATAACATTGACACACCAAGAACCTTTCATTTTATTGGAATTTGGTGCTTTGAATTCTTCAAACCCGGGAGATATTCATTTTGCCTATAAGCTTGATGGGTTCGACGAAGATTGGATCTACACACGATCCAAAAGCAGAACTGCTACTTACACCAACCTGGAAAAAGGCACCTATACCTTTAGGGTAAAAGCGGGTAAGGACTTAAATACTTGGAACGAAGAAGCATCACTATCCATCGAGGTAATGCCGCCATGGTGGAAAACAACCTGGGCCAATATCATATATCTTTTGGTTTTTGGGGGGTTGCTTTACCTGTTTCAACGTGAGCTTAACAACCGGGCCAGAATGAAAAGTCATCTGGAGTTGGAGAAGTACAAACATGAGCGTGACAACCAGTTGAACCGTGAGAAATTTCAATTTTTCACCACATTGAGTCATGAACTAAGAACACCACTAACGCTGATCCTGGGACCATTAGACAGAATTATCAATTCAAAAGGTGTCAACAACAGGGTGCTCAAGAATCTTCAACTCATGCACTCCCAGGCACAGCGGCTTTATAAGCTGACCAACCAGCTCATGAATTTTCGGAAATACGAAATTGAAAACCTAAAGCTTAAAGCGGCCAAGGGAAATATCACACAATTTCTGGCGGAGATCTGCCTGGCTTTTAAACAGCTTGCGGAAACGAATAATGTGGATTTTAATATCAACCATCAGGAAGAGGCCATAGAAGCCTATTATGATCGGGATAAATTAGAAATCATCGTAGTTAACCTCCTATCCAATGCATTTAAATTCACACCCCAAAATGGAGCAATTCATTTTAATGTTAATGCCACCCCTGTGAAACAGGCAAAACTTTTGATCTCGGAATCTTCCGATATTCCCACAGCAGTCCACGGAGAACTCCCCGCCGACATCGAAAAAGTGATTCATATCAAAATAGAAGACACTGGAATCGGAATCCCGGAGGACCAGCTAATTAAAATCTTTGACAGGTATTACCAGGCTAGTAATGTTCAAAACATTTCATTAAATGGAACAGGTATTGGATTGGAGATCGTTAAAAACTATGTGGAGTTACATCATGGCTGTATCAAGGTAGAAAGTAAAGTACAAGCAGGCACAACTTTTCACATTTGGATCCCGATGGGTCGTTCCCACCTATCAGATATCGACATCATTCTAAACTTTAAACCCAGTGAACATTCGGACCATTACCGCAAAGACGGAAAGCTACCTGAAGCAGAAATTCTGGATGTATTTACCGATAACATTAAGCCGCCTCAAAACGAGGCCTTACCCACATTGCTCATTGTGGATGATAATCCGGAAATTGTCTATTTCTTGAAAGAGATCTTTGAAGATAGCTTCAACCTAATCACTGCTCAGCATGGTAAAAGTGGATTAGAGAAGGCATTTAATTACATTCCCGACCTGATCATTAGTGATATTATGATGCCCGAAATTGATGGTCTGGAGCTGTGCAAGCAGATTAAAACTGATATTAGAACCAGCCATATCCCGGTTGTCCTACTCACCGCCAGGAATTCGGTCTTGTTTCACAGCAAGGGCTTAGAGACCGGAGCCGATGATTATATCAATAAACCCTTTGATGAAAAAATATTGAAGCTCAGGGTTCAGAACCTGATAGATTCCCGCAAAAGATTAAGGGAAAGATTCTCCAAAGAAGCCAACCTGCTCCCTGTTGACATTAGTATCACCAATCCGGATGAAAAATTTCTCAACAAGGTTATTGACATTATAGAAAAAAATATTTCCAATAGTGACTTGAAAGTAGAAATGATTGCGCGGGAAGTAGGTATGTCACATTCGGTACTCTACAAAAAGGTCATGGCGCTAACCGATCTAACACTCGTGGAATTCATTCGAACAATCCGGCTGAAAAAAGCAGAAAAACTCCTCACAAAATCCGATATCCCCATCAATAAAATTAGTCAGGAGGTTGGCTTCACTGATCCCAAATATTTTAGCAAGTGTTTCCAGACACTGTATGGGAAAACACCCTCTTCTTACAAAAAACGACGCGTCTAGCATCAACCCGTAACCTTAATCATTTATTGCAAAATTTATTTTTAAAAGTCGATTCACTCAAAATTTATCAATATCTGCTATATAAAAGGTGGAATAATTAATTGATTGTCAATCCAAGAATTTTAACACACTGTATATCAACATGTTAAGCAGTTAAAATTCATCTGTTCCATTTGATTTTGATGAATCTGTCCTACCGAATCAACGAAAATATCCACCTTCATTGCTTCGTGCTTTTATCAAAAACTAAAATTTCCACCTCTTTCATCATCCGTTTTTTGAAATTCATATTCCAAAGGGGAAAATAATATGAAATCAGTAAAAAAGCGTCAGGATAAGAAGTTTGATATTTCATTCATCAAGATTTCAGTCCTTGCTATTCTATTGATTGCATGTGTGATCCTCTTTCTTTTTTTCATCTAATCCTGATCTTAAAAAATCAAGGGTTATGATGAGCGTAAAACAATCTTAATTAAATATTAACCTTATGAGAAAAACTTACAAAATGAAAGTATGGAAGACCCTGGTCTGTTCATTGGCTGTGCTGATGGTACTGGGCTTTCAACCCATCTATGCGCAGACGACCGTATCCGGAAAGGTGGTGTCTGCAGAGGATGGTGGGGCGCTGCCTGGTGTCAATGTGATCTTGAAGAGTGATGCATCAACACCGGTTGGAACAGTAACCGATTTTGACGGGAATTATCAAATTACAGTACCAGGTCCGGAATCGGTATTGGTTTTCAGTTCTGTAGGTTCCGTGTTGCAGGAAGTCACTGTAGGAAACAGGAGTGTGATAGACATTACAATGGAATCCGATATCCAGGCGCTCTCCGAAGTCATCGTAATCGGTTACGGTTCACAGGAGAAAAAAGATGTGACTGGAGCGATTGGGTCCGTGGATACGAAAGACTTTGAAGGGCAACCCATCATCAGGATGGATCAGATCCTGCAAGGTCGGGCAGCCGGAGTAAATGTTACAAACTCATCGGGCGCACCTGGTGGCAATGTAAGTATCCGTATCAGAGGTGCTAATTCGATCAATGGAAACAATGATCCACTATACGTTATCGATGGATTTGTCGGCGGGGATTTTAATGATATCAATCCCTCAGACATTGAGAATATCCAGGTGTTGAAAGACGCCTCCTCAACAGCCATCTATGGCAGTAGAGGATCTAATGGTGTCGTGCTGATCACTACCAAAAGTGGTAAACTTGGTGAGCCCAAGTTCTCCTTCACATCCAGATTTTACTCATCCTCTGTGTTAAATACCTGGGACCTCATGGATGCCGGAACATTTGCTGAGGTGGCAAACCAACGGGCCAATGACCTCGGAACAACCGCGCCATTTACCAGCCAGGAGGTCGCTGACTTCAAGGCCAATGGTGGCACGGATTGGCAGGATGAAATATTTAGAAAGGGTAATGGACAGGAATACCAGCTGGATTATTCAGGGGGTACGGAAGCTGTAAAATATTTTATCTCAGGTAATTACCTTGACCAGGATGGCATCGTCATTAATTCATCCTTTAAACGATACTCTTTGAGGACTAATGTAGGCGCAAAGCTTACAGACAAACTAGATGCCCGATTGAAGTTGAATTTTATCAGAAGAGAAACCAACAATGTAAGCGGAAACGGAAATATCGGTTCAGCTACAGGTGGGGTTACCGGATGGGCTCCCACAGTACCTGCCTATGACACCAATGGATTCCCAACAGTAAGAGACAATGTTTCCTCCATTAAAGGTAATCCGATTGAGGGCGCATTGAATGATAATATCAATGAAAACAACAACTTCATGGCCAATGGAGGTCTCGTCTATGAGTTTATCGATGGTCTTACCCTGGATGTTGGTTTTGGTGCCAGTTATGTCAACCTGCAGAATAAAACCTTTAGTCAGGGGTCAATCAGCAACAACCCAACGGCTTCAAGACAATCCACAGAGTTTTTATTTTTGCAGAACACCAATACCCTGAATTACCGTAAGGTTTTTGCGGATGTTCATGACTTCACAGCCACTGCGGTTTTGGAAAGTCAGCTTAAGAAAACTGACCAGTTCGGAGCTAATGCTTCCGGATTACAGTTTCCTGACATGAGGTATAACAACATTACACTGGCTGGTGGTGTAGGAACGAATTCCTATTTCGAAAAGCAAACCATTCAGTCACTGATAGGCCGTGTTAATTATCAATACAACAGTAAATACCTGTTTACGGCTTCAGTACGAAGGGACGGATCATCAAAGTTTAGAGGTGATAATCAGTTCAGCACATTCCCATCCGTTGCATTGGGATGGAGACTTTCAGAGGAGTCTTTCATACCCAGCGGCATTTTTGAGGATTTAAAGATCAGGGGTAGCTGGGGACAGACCGGTAGTCAGGGTATTGGAGTGTATGGTACAGTAACGAGCTTCCTGACAGGTGACTTTGATGCTGCCACCTCATTCAACAATGGAACGCTGACTCCGGGCATTAAAATTGGGAACCCCGGAAATCCCAACCTGAAGTGGGAAACGACTACTCAAACCAATATCGGAGTAGACGTCCTCATTCTGAATGGTAGACTAGGGATTACGGCTGACTATTTCAGAAAATCTACGACAGATTTGCTGCTGGCCCAACCACTCCCACAATACACAGGTGGAGGTACCATTTCCACCAATGTTGGAGAGACGGAGAACAGCGGATTTGAGTTCAGCATAACCAGTAATGTGATTGATAATCCAAACTTTAGCTGGAATACCAGCCTCAATGCCTCATTTCTGAAGAATAAAGTAGTGAGTCTGGCAGAGAATGAAATGATTTTTGTAGATGGAAATGTTGGTGCTGGAATCACCAATCTTCCCGAAGGTGTATTGATGCCCGGTCAGCCTTTGACCAGCTATTGGGGATTGAAATACCTGGGCACATGGAAGACAGATCAGGCGGCAGAAGCTGCACTTTATGGAAACGTGCCTGGTGATTCCAGGTACGAAGATTTGAATGGTGATAATGTGATCGGTGGGGATGACTACCAGATCATCGGCACCGGAATACCGGAAATGCTCTTCGGGTGGAACAACACCCTGACATACAGTGGCTTCACGATGAACATATTCTTCCAGGCCATGGCTGGATATGATAAATGGAACTTCAACTACGGGCAGGCTATTTCAGCCATTGCAGACGCCAGAGAAGTCACCCACTCCGACATACTCAACAGGTGGACAGCTGAAAATCAGACAGACATACCTGCTTTTAGCAGCACCGATGTTGTAGAACTCCAATCGTCAAGGTTTGTAGAAGACGGAAGCTTTATCCGATTGAAAAATGTGAGTCTCAACTATGATTTACCAATCAATCAGGAAAAAGGAGTAAAACTTGGATTGATGTTGGCAGCGACCAATCTACTGACCATTACTGACTATCAGGGATTGGATCCCGAAGCATACAGTAACAATGGTGCAGCTGACAATCGTGGTGCCGACGGAGGTTCCTACCCCAACGCCCGTACTTATACACTTGGAATCAATTTGAACTTTTAGTCAATAAAGATTTAAGCAATGAAAAATATTATAATAATAACAATACTTGTTTTCAGTGTCTCGTGTAGTGGATTCCTGGAAGAGGATCTTTCCACGATCATTACCTCTGAAAGCGGCGCATTAAAAAATGAAAGCGGATTGACGGCAGCCCTTGCGGGCACTTACAAGCCACTAACGGCCACATGGCAATCAGGTCTTGGCAATGCCTCTACACAGGCCATTTTAATGGGTGCCGATGATTTGACCACCCATAAAGCCAGTAATAAAGCGGATTTTAGAGAGTTTGATCAGTTTAAGGTTTCTCAGCAAAATGGTCGTTTACCATTCGTATGGAGTGGGGCCTACAAATCCATTCAGGGATCGAATAACATCATCGCCAATTATGAAGGTGCGACAGGAGACCCTGCAGTGATCAATCAAATTGCTGGTGAGGCATATTTTCTTAGAGCTTACAATTATTTCTGGATTGTGAAACTGTGGGGGAAGGCACCTCTTGTGCTGGAAACACAGGTATTTGATCCGGCTATACTGGAAGTTTCATCCAGTGAACCACAGGCCATCTATGACCAGATCCTCTCAGATCTGGATGCTGCCATCGGTTTACTCAGCGATTCAAAGCCGGCACCTGGCAGGGCAAACAAAGGATCAGCTTTAGCAGTGAAAGCACAGGTTTATCTTCAAATGGCTGGATGGCCGTTAAAACAAACTGATAAATATGCCATGGCAGCTTCCACAGCCAAAGAGTTGATTGACAATGAAGCAACGTATGGATTTGGTTTGATGGATGACTTTGCAGACTTGTGGCCTTCTCCTACCATCAATAATGATGGAAACAAAGAGGAAGTCTTCGCCTTGAATTTCTTTGCAGGACAATGGTGGAACGGAAATGCAGTTTATGGCCTTCCTGCCAGACCCGGTGAAGATAACGGATGGGACGACTATTTCTCAGAGCTGACCTTCTTCAATAATTTTCCGGATCAGCGTCGTAAGGATTTCACCTTCCAAACTGAAAGTGGAAGTACGCCCTGGCAGAATTTTGCGACGGCCAGGCCTTATTTCCAAAAATTGCAAGGGGATAGAGCGGACTGGTTAAACGCACTCTCTCTGCCACTTATCAGGATGGCCGAAGTATATTTTATTTACGCCGAGGCTCAGATCGTGTCGACGGGAAATAATGCCGACCCGGAGGCTCTGGAGGCCCTCAATAAAATAGTGAGACGAGCCTACGGGCTTCCACTGGATACCCCTGATGCAGGAGTGGATTACACATCCGCTACCCAGCAGGATGTGATCCAGGAAAAAGCCTGGGAATTTGCCGGAGAGTATTGCCGTTGGTTTGACCTGACCAGGCTGGAAATGGTAGAGTCAGTGACAGCTACCAAAGACCCCAATGACCTTCAGCCTTTAGGTACCATAGAATACTATCTGCCACTTCCTGCCAGTGAAGTGCTCACAAACCCCGGATTGGGAGAAGATTAATAAGTTTTGGGTTAACTTTAATAATAGAAAGAGGGGATCATTTTGGTCTCCTCTTTTTTTATATGTTTTATTCTATTCAACCTGCGGATCATCCTATAAGAAACACACTAGTTTCGAAATTCTTTGGGCCTTTGTGGCAAGTAAATATTGTTGCCATTAAGTCACCAAGACACAAAGATCTTATACTTCCTAATATGTTCTAAAAAATCATTCATCCATCCAGGGCCATTATAATTCAAACTCCCTTTAATTTAGCTCCGTGAGTTGGGACATCTACATCAAGCAGTTCAGGAATTATTTAAAGCTCGAGCGATCACTTTCAGACAACTCCATTGAAGCCTATTCCAGGGATATCACGAAATTGAAGGAGTTTTTTGAGATCAAAAAGAAGGATATCTCCCCACTGAAAGTCACCCAGCAGGACCTGATAGACTTTTTGGAGTTTATCGGTGAGCTGGGGCTGTCTGCCTACTCGCATGCCCGGATCCTTTCCGGCATCAAAGCATTCTACCGGTTCATGGTCTACGAGCAGCTCATGGACCATGACCCCTCAGAATTATTGGAAGCGCCCAAGCTGGGCAGGAAGCTTCCGGATACCCTGGAGTTTCACGAAATCGAAGAGCTCCTGGCTTCCATAGACCTCTCCACTACGGAGGGCACCCGCAACCGGGCCATGCTGGAAACGCTATACAGCTCGGGCTTACGTGTTTCCGAGCTGATAGACCTCAAATTGAGCAACATCTATGAGGACATCGGTTTTCTCAGGGTAATCGGGAAAGGGAGCAAAGAAAGACTGGTCCCCATCGGCAGGGAAGCTTTGAAACACATCAAAATCTACCGGGACCAGGTCCGCGTCCATGTGCCCATCAAACAAGGTCAGGAAGACTTTCTCTTTCTCAACAAACGCGGGAGCAGCCTCTCCCGGGTGATGATATTCATGATCATCAAAGACCTGGCAGCAAAAATCGGTTTGAAAAAAACCATCAGCCCTCATACTTTCCGACACTCCTTTGCGACGCACCTGATTGAAGGGGGTGCGGACCTACGTGCAGTCCAGGAAATGCTCGGTCATGAATCGATCACCACCACCGAGATCTATACCCACCTGGACCGGGACTACCTGAAGCAGGTGATCAGGGATTTTCATCCCCGAAATTGACCCATTCCCATTTATCTTCTTTCTTTCTGTGGAGGAGCGGGCAGCCCTTCGTAATCCTCAAGTTCAGCATTGATCCATTCAATGGCTTTGAGCAACTGATCATCATTCCCTTTGGCCAGTTCACCGGGATTTTCGTCAACCTCAATGTCCGGGGGAACTCCGTAACCTTCCCTGAACCAGTCACCCCTTGGATTATACATTCTAAATGTTGGGACGGTCACCATACCTCCGTCCACCAAAGAAGGCACTCCGGAGATACCGATCAGACCACCCCAGGTTCTTGTACCGATCAGTGGTCCTAACTCAGCTTTCTTGAAATAATCAGGAAACGCGTCCCCACCTGAGCCACTCCACCCATTGATCAGCATGACTTTGGAACCAAAGTTTGCCACGGGTGGCCATTGCCAGGTAGCTCCGTCACGGACATCCCAAAATGCCAGGGGTTTCCGGTTAAGCAACTCTATAAACCGGTCCGGAATTTGTCCGCCGCTATTGAAGCGCTCGTCAATGATCAGGGCATCCTTTTGAAACTGAGCCATGAACTGCCTGATCAGCTCATTCTGCCCGTCCAGGCCTGTGCTACGAACATAGATATAACCCACCCGTCCCTGTGTGGCCTCATCTACGATCATTCTGTTTGATTCGATCCAATTCAAATGACGAAGTCTACTTTCACTTTTCAGCGTTTTCACCAGGACTTTCTTACTCCCTGTTGGTGAAGGATTACTGTTAATTGTTAGCTCTACTGTTTTATCAGCCAGCCCCTGAAAAGCAGCATAGGGCTCGTTAGAAATGGATAATGGAATCCCATTCACGGCCAGGACATAATCCCCCGCTTTTACATCTAGTCCGGGCTCACTTAACGGAGATCTTTCATCAACATCCCATTTTGCCCCTTCAATGATTTCTTTTATCCTGTAAAAACCATTTGATACCTCCCAATCGACTCCCAGGTAACCGATGTCTACACTTTTAGCATCCTCCGTATCACCTCCTCCCTTATACGTATGTGAAGCATTCAATTCACCAATCATTTCACCAAGGACAAAATTCACGTCCCATCGGGTCACACATTGATCTATGAGCCGGACATACTTGTCGCCGACTGCTTTCCAATCCATGCCGTGCATATCTTCATCGTAGAAATAATCACGCTCCAATCTCCAGGCGTCCCAAAAAATCTGTTTCCATTCATTCTTTGGATTGATGTAAGCAACCATTCCACTGAGATCAGTAGGCTTACTCATATCCTGATCGGCTTCAATGTCAACCACACTTAATTTACCTTTTTCCATGGCTGCCAGTTTCTTACCGTCGGCAGATAGCTCAATGCCCCCGGCATTTTTAAGAATGGTTTTTACTTTACGTTCTTCCAGGTCATAATATTTAACAGGGTGATCGCCTTCTACCCCAGCCCGGGTGTCTTCGTGGAATACCACCTTTCCGGAAACAGCTTCCAGTGTGTGGTAATTACTTGCTGGTATGGGCAACAAAACCATACGCGCTTCAAAACCCTCAAAGTCAATCACAACATCCTTTTTTTCTTCCTCTTCCTCTTTCTTTTTGTCCTTCTTTTTCTTACCATCTTCCTCCTTTTCTTCCTCCGCAATATCCACTGAGTCATTTTTTGGCTTAAGGGGACTTTCAATTTCCCTGGTCAGAGGCATTGCCGCAATTCTTGTGCTATTGGGATAAATGAACGTGTTGTCGAAATCCGAGTAAACAGGTTCAAAGTTTCGATTCGTCAGAAAATAAAGGTATTTGCCGTCAGGATCAAAAGTGGGACTATACTCATTGTAATATTCGCTTGTTACTTGCTGTGCGGTTTTTGACTGTGTATCAAAAATATTTATCGATTTGTTTCTGTTGATGCTTTGCCTGGCATACGCAATCCATCTGCTATCAGCCGACCAGGAAAAAGTATGTTGCATCAGGTCACCATGAAAGAGATAGAGGTCCTTGTCTATTCTTATGGTTTGTTTGGACGGAATGTCAAAGTAGTACATGGTCATTGTCTGATCAATAAATGCAAGTTTTTTGCTATCAGGAGACCAGAACACCGGGTACCTAAAACCCGATTGATAGGAAGTCACAGTTTCTGATTTTCCAGCTTCCAGATCATATAAGGTCAATTGATATTCACCGGTGGCATCACTCCAATAGGCCACCTTTTTTCTATCAGGAGACCAGGAAGGTGTCCGGTCTGCCGCTCCATCAGATTGTGTTAGGTTTAAGGTTACCCCTTCTTCAGACGGCACCGAAAAAACTTCACCTCTAGAGGAAATGATCAATCGCTTACCATCTGGTGAGATATCAAACCACTCAACTGAAAGTTCTAACCGCTTTTGATTCAGTGCAAGATGATCTGTTATGACTTTTATTTCTACTTCAGTAGCCGTCTCACTTTGAATATTGTATATATATAACTCACCACCCGCTTCAAAAACTATCTCATCAGATCCACCGGAAGCAAAATGAATGTCCCACTCATCAAAGTTGGTCAGCTGAGTATTTTGTTCGCTTTGCAGATCATACTCCCAAAGGTTGTATTTCGCATTAGGTCCATTGTCTGAAACATAATAAATTTTGTTGTCGATCCACATGGGATACTCATCACTGGAAGGATTATCCGTGATATTTTTGGAAGTATTGGATACCAGGTCATAAGTCCAGACATCCGGTGCCCATCCACCCTTATATCGTTTCCATGTACGATTAATTCTTGACTTAAAATTGAATGCCAGCTGAGTTCCATCGGAGGAGTAGCTTCCGAGGTTACCATATGGAAGCGCAAGTTTTTTTGCCATCCCGCCATCTTTCCTGATCTCAAAGAACTGATCAAATCGCTGTCGGCCGCTCTCGCGTGACGAAGCAAATAAAACCCGTGAACCGTCTGGTGACCAATCCACTACCTGGTCCTTATCACCATGCATCGTAAGTCTTTTTGGGGCTCCGCCTGTGATGGGAATTGTATATACATCCCAATTGCCATCATAATTCGCTGTAAAAGCAATCGTCTGACCATCGGGAGAGAATTTGGGGAACTGTTCTTCTCCAGCGGGAGAGCTGAGCCTGCTGGCGGTCCCTCCGTCCTTTGAAACAATCCAGATATCCCCCGCATAAACAAAAGAAATGTGGGTGGACGAAATATCAGGATACCTAAACATCCTGGCGTCGATCTGCGCATTTAAATGCAAGCCTGTCACAGCCAGTATTACAAGCATGAAGGTTTTTTTCATATCTGATTTCTTAATTTGACTAAAGATAATTTGTTTTAAACCTCATTTTGAAAAACAACTGCTGATTTGTCAGTTATTTTTTATCTTCTCCTTACTTAGCTAACTTATATTCAACTATACTTTCAATTGATCCTGGCATTTGTTCAACATCTGCTTTTAACTATGACACAACGTTTGACCCTCCATCACCTCATTCTATTTTGTTGCCTGGTAATTTCCTTTGGATCGTCAGCTCAAAAAGGAGATTTCATATTAACACACCATGCCCCCAAACACAGTGAAATTGACAATGTCAACTTTGAGGTTATCACCGATAATAACGGAATAATCTGTGTGGCCAACAGGTTCGGCGTGTTGAAATATGATGGTCAGAACTGGGATTTTTATCCAACCCATAGTTCAGCGCTTTCCCTAACTACAGCCAGTGACAATACCCTCTATGTGGGTTGTCTGGGCGAATTCGGGAAGATCGACTTTCTCGACAATGCTTATCAATATGTTCCTTTGATGCAAGCGGACTCATTAAATGACCATTTTCTTCAGACATTTGCTATCTCCGACACCATTTATTTTCTGAGTGATCATCACTTGTTCCAATATGTGCCTACCAGTAGTGAGGTAACCAAAGTGCTGGAGGGCAGTTTCTACAATGGATATGTACATGAAGGGGTATTATTCCTGAATTCTTCTGACAATAAAACCATCAAAATAAAACATGGCAGGGTTTTACCAGCAGACGACAACGAGCGCTCCTGGGGTCTGCTAAGCGCTTCTTCCAATGGGACGCATCAATATGCCGTGGATCTGAACGGGCATCTTTTTCACCTTGAGGACGGGGAGTACCAACCACATCAGGAGTGGGGTCGGCTACAGGAAGCCGAGGTGGTCATTACAGACATCCAATGGGTAAACGACAACTTGTTTGCCTGCTCAACCATTGAGTCAGGGGTCTTCTTTCTGGATGCAGAGGATCCTGATTACTTTGAGGTGACTGACTATCATTCCGGACTCCCCGACAATGAAACCTACGACATTTTTGCCGACAAAAACGGAGGCGTTTGGGTAGCACACGAATTCGGTCTTACCAGGATAGCCCCGCTCTTCCCTGCCAATAGTTACACCAACATACCGGGCCTGGAGGGCAACCTGATTGAAGCACAACGCATCCATGGTGACCTTTGGGTAAACACCAGCCTCGGAGTGTTTTATTTTGCCCGGGATACCACCTATCGTAGCCGTGTCTATATTGAAAAAGTAAATAAAGAAAAAAACCAAAAGCCCAGGGGAAGCGCAGCCTCACCCAAAGCTCAGGATGAGCCCGCTGAACCGGAGGAAAAAGGATTTCTCAAAGGCCTTTTCAGGAGAAAAGACCGGGTGAAAGAAGCTGAAAATAACGGCGAAGAGAAAAAATTCCTGAAGAAGATCTTCTCATCCGGTGGTGACGAAAGTAAAGAAGAATACATCCGGAGAGTGGAGAGGATTATGACCGGAGTTACCAATCAATTCAGGCATGTACCCGGATCTGACGGCAAGTTCCGTCAACTGATGGAAGCACAGGACCGGATCCTGGCCACCAGTCATACAGGGATCTATGAGATCAGCAAAGAATCCGCTGACCTCGTGATCAACGAACCCATACAATATGCCCACCTCGTTCCCGAAACCAATCAACTGCTCATCAGCACGGAATACGGTGCTGTGAAACAATACCAGCTAATCAGCAACATCTGGCGCGAGATATCCAGTCAAACCTTCGAAGACGTGATCCTTAACGTATACATGGATAGTCATGACCTGGTCTGGCTGGCAGGCACCACCCATATCTACCAGGGGGCTTTTGAAGACGGAGTGTTCACCATCCAGCATAGCTATGAGATCAACAACCGTTTTTATGATGAGCTAAGTATCTGGGAACATAGCAACACACTCTATTTCATCAATTCTCAGGGATATTTTAGACTGGACCGGGCATCGGAACACATTGTGGAAGATCAGGAACTTGAAAAAGAGCTGGGCACACCTCATCACCATTTACACAATGAGAGAAGCAGGGTATGGCTCTACAATGGCCAGATCTGGAACCTGCTGAACCCAGATGGAAGCGTAAAAAAATTCAATTACCTGGGCGTATTCCCTCACCTGAAATACATCAACTATGACGAAGACCTCAAAAGATACTGGCTCATTACAGAAGACAATCAGCTGCTGGCCTACGACGCCGATCAGGATATCGACCTGACTCAATCCAATGGCTTGTTTATCAAGCGACTGACCAGCCATACTGGGGAATTAAAACTTAAAAAATCTTTGAACCTGGAATACGACCAAAACACCCTGAGCATCGAGCTGCTTAAACCGGATTACCTGGGATTTCTCAATCCGGAATACCAGTATTTACTCAAGGGCTTGAATGAAGAATGGTCACCCTGGACCCAGGCCAATCTGATCGACTACAGCTACTTGCCACCCGGGGACTATGAATTTGTGGTACGGGTGCGGGACGCCCTGGGCCAGCTGGTGGAAGCTTCCATGTTAGAATTTTCGGTGGCCACGCCCTATTGGCAACAGCCTTGGTTTTATGCCATACAGGTTCTTATTCTGGCCATGATCGTGGTCTTCACTTCTCGTCTGGACGAAAGCAAAAATCATAACTACATCCTCAAGCACGGGCTGAGTATTTTAACCCTCATTGTAATCATAGAATTTCTTCAATCTATCATTGGTGGATACCTGGATATCAAAAGCACCCCAGTGATTGACTTCCTGATAGATGCCAGTATTGCGATATTGATCTTTCCTCTGGAATGGCTCCTTCGCAAGCTGATCCTGGAGGGTAAGGTGAAGGTTTCCAGGAAGAAAATCAAACCTGCCAAATAGATTACCTGTTGGTTTCCCTGCCTGACTGGAAAGTCTCCAGCTTAGCCATGTTATACGTGGCATCTTCAAGCTTAAACCGCCCGTAAACAAAGGGTCCGTCGGAATAATGCCAGATCGCTTCCGCAGCACTGACAACGTTTCTCTGATTGATGTACTCATAAGACAATACCGGAGTGGAAAAAGGGATCCGTTTCATTTCATTCACCTCATAGCGATCCTGAGAAATAAAGTTGATCAGTTGACCTTCGTCATTGAATTGTAAGGTGGATTTGATAGAAATCTGATCATGGGTGAAAGTAGCAATTGTTTCATGGTCATTTACAGGCTCCCATGATACCCTGTCATCAATCAAAGCAGCCGGAGCGAAAAGACAAAGATCATTAAAGAATGTCACTGTCTCCGCCTCATTCATTTCAGGTCCTGATACCTGGGCAACAGGCAGGACCCCAAACAAACTGATTTCCATGCTGGCCTTCCCAGCCTCATACTTGTGATACCCCGGTAAGGACAGCCCAAAAAACTTTCCTCTCATGAAAAAATATCGGGAGGGTATATCAAAAAAACTATGCTGAACTGAATTAAAGTTGAACCAGTCCTGCTGTTGGCCACGCATTTGTCCGGAAAATTTCAATTGCATACTGGTTACATTGGGATGATCCAACACCCCTGCGTACCTGAGGTAATGCTGAACCGGCCGGGGTAAGTGTTTTATATCTGCTTCTGTCAACACATCTGTGGTAAGTGATCTCGTTCGCTCCAGATTAGACTGTGAGTCGTTGTGGAACTGGGACTCGAAACAATGATCGGTCCATGCCAGCATGGCCACCACCAAAATGATCCCATTAATGATTGTCCCGAATTTTGCATCCTGCCAAATCATCACAATCAAGATCTGTGAAATAAAAACAGAAACGATGGCCAGGTAAAACCACCAGCCCTGTCCCAAAAGGAACCCGATAGTTGTCGTTAGAAATAAAAGACAAACAAGAAGCCACAACAGGCCGGCCACTTTAGGGATAAATCTGGTAAGCTGTTGAATTTCAGAAAAATCAAATGCTTTGATGAACCCTAAAAAGTGGATACTCCCATGGATAATTAAGATGAATGCAAAAAAATATTTCACAGCAACGCTTACGCCTAAACGACTTCACTAAGGAAATCATGGCTCTTTGATTTTACCATGATATTCGTTGGTCCATAAAGTGAGATGCATCAACCCTCTGTACGCAAATAATCCCGCCCGGATCAGTCCACACTCTGGATTTAAACCAAGTACTTCTTAAAAACCGCATCCCACGGATCACGCATCTTTCGGGAAAGTAATTGATTGGCTGCAAAATTATTCTTCACCCTTTCGGTCACAGGGTCCCATTCCAGGTCCTGCTGCAGCATCATGGCAATGTTGCCGAGATGTGCAATGGAGATGGACCGATGACCAAACTCCGCGGGAGCTGCAGTTATTTCTCTGGAAATCACACAATCGATGAAGTTTCTATAGTGGTCATCGCTGGTATACAGGCGATCCTTCTCATCCACTTTCATGCGCAGCAAAGACTCCGGGTTGGCATCGTGTGCGTGCCGGTTGGCATTGATCCAACCTTCTTCGCAATAGAAGGTCACGCCGGATCTGATACCTCTTTCTTCGCTGGTATTGCTGATGACCAGGATTACATCATTGTCATAAACCGCCTCGAAGTAAAACTCAATAGCGGTATTCCAGATAGGATGATCAGCCCAGGTTGCCTTTGCATTTTGGATCCTGATGGGACCAGATTCTTCACGGTCGATACCCCATTGCGCAATGTCCGGATGATGGCCTCCCCAATCGGTCACCTGCCCACCGGAGTAGTCAAGTACCCATCTGAAGTTGACGTGTGTTCTCGCGGGACAGTAAGGAGCATCAGGAGCCGGACCCAGCCACATATTGTAATCAAAATCTTTCGGTACCGGTACCGTGGCCGTCTGATCACCGGTCTTACCAAAATCTGGTGCGCCACCAGGAAGTCCACACACCACTTTGGTGAGTTTTCCCAGCTTGCCACTTCTCACTTTTTCTACCGCCCCTCTGAAGTAAGGGTTTGATCGTTGTTGGCTGCCGACCTGAAACACTACACCATGTTTTTTTGCCGCATTGCTGATGGCTCTTCCCTCCTCAATGGTAAGGGCGAGTGGTTTCTGGCAATAAATATCCTTTTTAGCTGCTGCTGCCATCATGGCCGGGATGGCATGCCAATGGTCAGGGGTAACAATCTCTACGGCATCAAGTGATTTATCTTCAATGATCTCACGAAAATCAGTAACTCCCTTTGTTGACTTATAGCTTTTACCCGTCTTTTCTGAGTAGGTCCTGTCCACCATTTCCATGATAAATTCTCTTCCTGCTACTTTCCCATCCCAATATCCTGAGCTCCTCTTATTCACATCACAAATGGTTTGGATCTGGACCCGATTATCCCTCAGGAAATTACCCACATCATTTCCGGCCTGGTTGCCAGCGCCAATAATCCCCATGGTGATCCTGTCAGAAGGGGGGACAAATCCGTCTCTTCCCATGGCAGAGGCAGGGATGATCGTGGGGAGCGTCAAAGCTCCGGCAGAAGCAATTACCCCTCGTTTAATAAATTTTCGTCTGCTCGATTGCTCATTCATTTCAGTCATTGGATCATGTTCATCAGTTGGTCTTTACATCCTTCTAAATTATTATAAGTTTATTATTACATCCCTACAATTATAGCTTATCAATTTAAAACAGCCTGAAACTGTTAAATTCACCTAATTTTAGTTCGATCGTTCAACCCCATTATCTATGAAACTCCACATTCTGCTTGTATTCATTTATCCCATCTTCTTCCTGTTTTCCTGCCAAACCCCGGAAAATGAAGCCACACGCCCAAACATCATCCTGGTCATGGCCGACGATCAGGGGTACGGCCAGGTGGGCTACTATGATCATCCTATCCTCAAGACGCCCAACCTCAACGACATGGCGGCAAATGGATTAAGATTGGATAATTTTCATGCCGGTGCCCCGGTGTGCTCCCCTACCCGGGCTACCGTGCTGACCGGGAGAGCTACCTGGAGGACAGGTGTCTATGAACATGGCTATCCATTGCGTATCCAGGAAAAAACGATTGCACAGGCCTTACAAACCGCAGGATATCGAACAGCACATTTTGGCAAATGGCACCTGGATGGGCTCAGGGGTCCGGGCGTGCCTATATTCAAAGAGGACCGGAGAAACCCCGGGTATTTTGGTTTTGACGAATGGATCTCAGTCACCAATTTCTTCGATATCGATCCGATAATGAGCCATCAAGGTGAATTTAAAGAATATGAGGGCAGCTCATCAGCAATCATTGTCCGGCAGGCGCTTGACTACATTTCCAATAATCAGGAGGATCCGTTTTTTGTCGTTATCTGGTATGGTAGCCCACACGATCCACATACCGCACTGGAAGCTGACAAGCAGGGATTGCCTGCCACCCTGGAAGAGAAGCAGAAAGATTACCTGGGAGAGATTGTGGAGCTCGATAAAAGTATTGGTGACTTGAGACAGGGTCTGGCTGACCTGGGGCTTTCACAGAATACGCTCGTTTGGTACAACAGTGACAATGGAGGATTGCCTGCCGGCGGTAAAGAAGGTGTTGGGGGCTTAAGAGGTTTCAAAGGAAGTATTTACGAAGGAGGCCTGAAGGTGCCCTGTGTCATCGAATGGCCGGAAAAAATACAAAATGGAAGGTCAAGTAATTACCCAGCAAGCACCATGGACATCTTTCCAACCATTGTTGAGCTGCTTAACCTTCCCGATAGCCTGATGACATCACCGGTAGACGGGATGAGTCTTGCACCTCTGTTCGAGGCAGAGATAGGCACCCGGACCCAACCTGTTCCATTCAGGTATAAAAACAAGGGAGCGCTGATTGACAATTACTTCAAATTGATTGCCGAGGATATTGCACAAAAAAAATATATGCTCTATGACCTTCAAGTAGATCCCAAAGAAGAAACAGATATTCTTGAAAGCCAGGCTGAAAAAGGAGCGGAAATGATCCTTTACTTTGAAAAATGGCTCAGTTCCATCAACCAAAGTGTAGAAGGGAACGATTATATCAATGGGTTGGTGGTCCCTGATCCGGAACCGCAATTCTGGTGGGATGCTCCGCTGTATCAGCCCTACATCGAGCAATGGAAAGACCGCCCGGAATATCATTCAAGGCTGGAGCGTGCCGGAAAACTTTAAGATTGAAAGTTACCAAAAGACCTGTTGCCGAACTTGATGCTTACCATGAAATAAACCCCGACAACGATCAGTGCGATCAGCGCGACCAAAAAGAAGGATGGGATCTGATTTAGCTGTAGTTCAAACCAGCCATTGAAAATTCCGGATGGGAGTTCCCAGTTGAACAAGTTGGTGAACTTTTCTTTCTCGATCAAGGTGAAGCCTTCGCGCCGGTCATTGTTGAAGAGGAATATCATCACAGCAGCGAAGCCAACACCCAGCGCGATCCACATTTTCTTACCGATTACCGGCTGGTATTCAAACACCTCCTTTTTCACATGGATTTCCTGCATGATCTTTTGTTTGAGATCATGGGTAGGTGTAGATGCCGATTGCTGAAATAAATCTTTCAGCAGCTGGTCGTTGTCCTGATAATCTTCTGTGATCATATCGTCCATTCTTTTATTCCCACTTCATTCAGCTTCTTAAGCATTTTTTGTCTGCTCCTGTGCAGGACCACCTTTACATTGGAAAGGTTCTTGCCAGTGATCTTACAAATTTCCTTTACGGATTGTTCATTGTAATAGTATAAAGTCACCAGCGTCTTTTCGTCATCCGTCAAAGCTTCCAACGCCAGGTTAAGCAGCGTTCTGACATCCTGCAGGTCCGTTTCCTCGCCGATGTTGTTCGCTCCGGGAATGGATTGATGTACTCCTTTATCGTCCACATCCACCAGGGTAAGCTTTCGCTTTCTCAGGCGTGTGTAGCTGTTGTTGTAAGCGATCCTCAATAGCCAGGTAGAGAACTTCGCTTCATGCCGAAAGGTCTTGAGGGATCGGTAGGCATTCACAAAAGTATCCTGCGTGGTTTCCTCCGCCTCCTCCCTGTTTTTGAGGATATACATGGCAAAATTGAATACCTGCACCTCATACTTATCTACCAGCTCGGCAAAAGCATGCGAGTTTCCCTTTAAGATCTCTTCGATCAGATCATTTTCTTTCTGGCCAGGCATTTGAACTATAGACTAGGACTTCCGGCTGTCGGTTACATGTATTTAAAAAAAAAATTGTAACCAATCTCCTGAGCGTGTAGTCAAAATACACAAACAATCACACTTAAAATAATCTTATGGAACCTGTAATCGTATTTATTGCCCTTTTTGCCACAGTCTTTGGCGTAACGTATGTTTTCTTTACCACGCGGAACAAAGAGCGCCTGGCCATGATCGAAAAAGGAGCGGATGCCAAGTTGTTTGACCGTAGCGGCTCCAAATTTTCCATTGCTAAATTTATTTTGAACCTGGCACTTCTTCTTATGGGGATTGGTTTAGGAATATTCACCGGATATATAATGTCAGAAAAATTTGATTTCCATGATGATGTAGCAATATCATCCATGTTGTTCTTCTTTGGAGGATTAGGATTGATTGCAGGATTTTTCATCACAAGAAAACTTGAAAAAGAATCCAAAGAATAACTTTCTCACTACCCTTATCAACCCCCAAGCACAGGTAGTTCTGTGCTTTTTTTGTTTATTGTTGCCTTCCGTTGGTGTTTTTTGCCCTCGTTGGTGTTTTCAGGTATCTATATACGATTTGAAGTAATAAGGATAGTTAAATACTTTCCCATTCATTGAATTTAACTTCAAGTTTTTTAATATCATCTCTTAGATTTTGTTGCATTTTTCTAGCTGCTTGTAACTCAGGATTTTTCTCAATGGGGCCTTCTTTTAATTCAACTTTCTTTTTTAATAGTTGAGATAAAGTGGTTTCTAATCTTACATGCCCTGATTGCCAATTATTATCAACAACTTGATCAATATCATAAATCTTTTTCTCGTATATATCCCTTAGTAAGATAATCTTGTCTTTTAATTCTTTACCAACTGTATTTATTCTATTATAAATCCATATAAACCCAATTACTACAATGGCAATTAGAATCATTAATAGCTCAAAAATTCCCATAATTGATAAAATTGATTCTTTGTAGTTGATCCCAACAATGGTGATTATCCCAGCTAATACTGATCCGATTATAGATTTTTGGTTGTTCATCCTTTTTGATATGAAATTTAGTAAATAATCTCATATCACGTTTTTGATTTGGTCGAACAGGTATATAGGTGCCTGTTTTCACCAACAAATATTAGCAGGTAGGTGCATGTTTAGTGAGGCAATTCGCCCAGAGTCTGTCACTGTTACTCCTTCCAAGGTATATCCCTAAGACCTCAGACAGACCACTTATGAGTCAAATATGTTGTTGGCTTGTCGGGGGACAAGCCATGGATAGAGGGGACAAGCCATGGAGAGGAGAATTACTTTATAGCACAAGAGAAAAACACTTGGGTGATAAAGAGGGATTGAGACTGCTTCACTTCATTTTCATTCTTTGCCTTCGTCTATCTTCAGCTTAGCAAGGAGTTCGCAGTGACGGCACTTTTTTTCGATCAGTAAAACAACAACTGGAGTGTCATTACGATGCCTGCCAGCC
Organism: Cyclobacteriaceae bacterium; assembly: GCA_965223915.1. Lineage (GTDB taxonomy): Bacteria > Bacteroidota > Bacteroidia > Cytophagales > Cyclobacteriaceae > UBA7330. The sequence continues at coordinate 109,433 of OZ245027.1, forward strand.
AATTAGGCTGGGAAGAGGGAGTAATCTAGGTATCGAAAGGATCGAATAATTATTAATTATATGTGATTTGTAAATCCACTTTTATCTGCGGTCCGACATGCCCTGCATAACATGTCGAATGGTTAAAATTGAGCACAGTTTTATTTTCTAGCATTTATTGATTTCACTACAACATTTTAGGAATGATTTTCCCGGTTTTCTTACTATATATTTCATATTGTTCTCCGAACTTCTCTTTTAGTAATTTTTCCTCCTCACGTACTGGTACAAAATACATTAATGTAATGTATAGAGGCCATAGTCCAAGTAAGATCCAATTGAGCATACCTAATGCTGTTCCTAACCACAAAGCAATATGGGCAGAGTAGATTGGATGTCGCATCAATTGAAAGGGCCCGGAAGTGATCAATTGTTGTTCTCGGAAAACACCGCTTCCCGGAACATAGTGTTGCCCCATCGCTATTAAAGACCAAACATTCATGATAATGTGGTAGATGCTTAATGCAACACCTATTACCCTTAAGAGCAATAAGTTTTCTGATATTTCTCCGATCTGAGTCACCAGGAATACCAATGGAATACCCCACGATATAAGTGAACCTGGAGTAGGTAAGGGTCCCTTTTTGTTCTCAATAACAGGACGTCTTTGGTGAAAATGTACTGCCAGAATAATAAAGGCAATAATATTCAAAACATAAATGATAATAAACCAAAGTCTTATGGTATCAGTAATCATCATAATTAAGTTTTTGAAGATAGTTTATGCTTTTCTTTCAATTGTGTTCAAAAAAAACATCAATCACTGCGGGTTGATACTTCATTATGTCGTTTATAAAAATAGTGATTTCACTTTTAAACAGGTATGTATCAAAAGAAAACCCTCACACTTACTGGCCCCTTTGCCCCAATAGCCTAGCAACAGCAACCCTCCGGGTCTGTCTGACAGATCTCTCTTGGGTCCTTTGGTTGGCCAGTTGAAGTATCCATACATGGTTTACCAACGGTCAAATATAAGCGTAGTGCGGGGCTGAAAGTAATTACCTTTCGGTTATATGATTAAACCTATTAAGCGCAAAAAAGCTATTTGGCCCACATTACGCTTATACAATTTTTAATGTGCCAGTGACTTTAGCGAATAAAGTCAGTTACTCTGCAGTATTGGGATTGATGATCGCAGAGACCTGGCTTATAGAATTTGCAGGCGCCCCTGCCTTCCTGGCATGATCTACTATTAAAGACTTATCCTTTGCTTTGAAAACACAATAGGTTTTATTGCCAACAATATAACTGTGTTGCCACTGTATATCAGGCCCCAGTTCTTTTAATGCTGAATTAGATTTCTGAGAAATAGTCTTCAATTCTTTAGGGGTCGAATTTCCCACATTTTCTATTTCTCTTTCAATAACGAAGGTTGGCATCTCTTTAGTTTCTTTCATCATTTCTTCGGTTTTTTGGTTACTATCAGAAAAATTACATGAAGCCAAAATCACCGATAAAACACACAAGATCAGTGGGCTTCCTTTTGAAATGTTTTTTTTCAAATTTTCCATAAATTAAAATGCATTTAATTATCAATGTCATTACCTCAAAATTGCATAGAGATGACCTGAAGCGTTTTTCTGAAACGTTCAATATTTTTGCTTTATAGGGCAAATTCGGTCTAAAGGGATTATTTTATTCCCCGTTGCCCTTTTTCCGGTATGCACTGGGTGTTAGGCCATAGTTTTCCTTAAAAGCCCTGCTGAAATGGGACAAATTTTCAAATCCGCTATCGTAAGCAATCTCGCTTACAGGGCTATTACTGGTTTCTATCATCAGTTTGGCATGTTCCAGTCTTTTTTGCTTCAGCCATTTACCTGGAGTGGTGTGGTAATATTCGCGGAATTCCCTTTTGAAGGTTGCTGTACTGCGTTCTGCCATTTTAGCAAATTGGTCGATGGTTAAATTAAATGTGTAATTGGCTTCCATTACCTCCCACAGCGGTGTTTTATATTGATCTTGTATGCTGTTGACATAGGCCAATAAATCAGTATTGGAAGGGTCTGATAAAATGGTAAAAAGCAATTCTTTGAACTTTAGTTCAAGCAAGCTTTTGGGAGGGGGGGATTTCTGGTTGAAATACGGTAAAATACTGAAAAAAAATGCCCGGGCAGTTTCGTTCACCTTTATTTCAATGAACATTTCTTTGGGTGGATCAGGTAAGTTTTTCAGGGGTAAATGGAATTTATACTCACGGAAAACTTTCCGTAAAAAATCATCTTTAAAATAGAAGGCAAGCACTTCCCAGCCGCTTGTTTCGTCCAATTCTTGTTTATAGGCTGCCTTTCGAAAGAAAAGGGATTTATTTTCAGTGAGTACCCATGATTTACCCCCTTGGTAGATTGTTTTTTTGCCAGACAGTGTAAAAGCAATTTCATTAAAGTGAGTGAAAAGTTTTAATTGTTTTTCCACCTGCGGGCAACGATAGTACACAAAAAGCATGTCCTTTACAGCAAGCTGCTTAAAATTATTCGGTTGGCTGATTTTCAAGTCATAGGTATTGATCATAACTGAAAACAATTATTGAGCATACACTACAAAATACTTTCCAGTTTTCCAATATTTTCAGGGATCACTTTCCCTATAGGAATGCACACCAATGATCAGCTAAAATGAGTATGCGCCCCAGTTGCTAAGAACAGTGAATCTCTTTTACACACTGTCACATCAGAAGGCTCAGTTCAGCATATAGATGGAAGTGTTGGTTATCGGTCTTAATTTTCAGTTATCAGTTCTTCCTGCAAGAAAACTGTTCCAGACTTAATTATCCGGTGGATATCTCTTGTGTTTTTGATATCCTCTAAAGGATTACTGTTTAATATCAATAAATCAGCCTCCTTTTTGGGGAATAGCGATCCGACAAATTCATCAAGATTCAGTGCCAAAGCACCTCCGGTAGTGGCAGACCAAAGAATTTCCCGATCGCTCAAGCCAACAAACTCTTTCAATATTTCCATTTCGAGATGACGTGCCTATGCCAATTGGGCAGTCCGATCCAATGGCAATCGGAATCTGATGTTCTTTAGCTAACCGTGTATTTTTGGCTATTATCCTTCTGAATCTTTCAGTATCTGTGGCCATTTTGGATAAGCTAGTCTTCACTTCGGATCTATTTATTTTCGATCTCTTCTCATAATACTCCTTCTCGTTTTCAGACAGCACCCTACTGAGTCTTTCATCTTCAAGTATCCTTTGTGCATATTGAAAAGGTTCGGCTACTCTATCTATTAAAGCTAAAGTAGTTACCCATGCCATTTGATTTTCCTTCATCTTAAGCCACGTATATTCTGGAAGGTTAGTGTCAGCTGGCGCATGAATAATTAAGTCAATTCCTGCATCTACTAAATCAGCATATGACTTGGAATCCCAAGCATGACCGTAAACCCTCATTCTTAATTCATGAGCCCTGTTGATAATGGATGAGAGCACCATAGGATCCAAATCTCGAGAAAATTTGGAGCTGTCTTCAAACCATACGGTCCCATTATCAAGGAAAACTTTAATCGAGTTAAACCCTTGCATTTTGACACGTTCAACTTGTTTAATCCCTTCAGCAGGAGTCATAGGCTTTAGAACGTGCCAGACATTTGGAGCAATGTTGTCTGGAAAACTACCGGAGAACATCCAGGGGTTTTGAACAAGTTTCGGAGAAGGAGAATTTTTCTTTGAGGCCCAAACCTGAAATTCCAGCGTGGTGTCAGCTTTGCTAGTTAAAGTATGCGCAGTTGTTACACCTAAGGCTAAGCCTTGCCTAAAACCACGCTTGTTACTTGTATGTGAATGAACTTCAATTAGTCCAGGAATGATCCATTTATCAGTTTCATCTATTATCGTGGAGTTTTCAGGGATCAACAATGAATCATTCTTACCTATTTGATGGATATAGCCGTCTTTAATTATAACCGTCCCGTTTTCTATGGGATCCCTGGTGGCTTCTTGTATGATTGTAGCATTGCTAATAGCCAAATATTCCTGTGCAAAAGCTACTGTTTGAGAAAGTAGGCAAATGGTGAGATATGAGATGATTTTTTTCAGCGGCTACCTATTATAATATCCCCATATGTTTTCAAGCCTGCCTTATGCGGGCACCATTCCATGCGGGTCAATCACATATTTCTTGGCGGCACCTTTATCGAAATCCTTATACCCATTCGGTCCTTCATCAAGTGTAATCACCTGAACATTTACTGCATCGGCTATTTTAATTCTGTCATATAAAATGGCCTGCATCAGGTCGCGGTTATAGGTCATTACCGGGCACTGACCTGTATGGAAATGATGTGACTTAGCCCAGCCCAATCCAATTCTGATACTTAGGTTGCCCACTTTAGCATTTTCATCTATGCCGCCCGGATCACCCGTAACATATAATCCGGGAATACCAATACCTCCGCCGGCACGGGTCACTTCCATCGCCGCGTTTAATACTGTTGCAGGCTGCTCGTGATTACTTTCATGTCCATGTCCCTTCGCCTCAAAGCCTACGCAATCCACAGTACAATCGACTTCAGGCACTCCAACGATGGCTTCTATTTGTTCAGCCAACGTTGCATCTTTTCTTAAGTCAACCACTTCGCAACCAAAGCTTTTAGCCTGTTCCAGTCTTTCCGGTATCATATCCCCGACGATCACTACCGCTGCTCCCAAAAGATGGCAGGAAGCCGCGCAGGCCAGTCCGACAGGTCCCGCCCCAGCGACGTACACCACCATACCGGGTTTCACTCCAGCTGTGACCGCACCATGATAGCCGGTAGGTAAAATATCTGATAGCAAAGTCAGGTCACGGATCTTCTCCAAGGCCTGGTCCTTGTTTGGGAATTTCAAAAGATTGAAATCAGCATATGGCACCATCACATATTCTGCCTGGCCACCAATCCAACCCCCCATATCTACATAGCCATATGCAGAACCAGGTCGCGCGTCATTCACATTCAGACAAATACCAGTTTGTTGTTCCTTGCAATTCCTGCATCGACCACATGCGATATTAAAAGGTACTGACACCAGGTCTCCAACTTCTAAAAACTCCACATCCCTGCCTTTCTCCAGTATCACCCCGGTAATTTCATGTCCAAGAATCAATCCTTCCGGAGCCGTTGTACGCCCCCTGACCATGTGTTGATCGCTTCCACAGATGTTGGTGGAAACAATTTTTAAAATAACTCCGTGATGGCATTTTCGTTCTCCAAGTGCCAATTCCGGGAATGCGATGTTCTGTACTTCTACCACACCGGGTTTAATGTAAGCGATTCCTCTGTTAGATGACATAAGTTTTGGGGTTTTGGGTTGGTGAAAATTTTAATGATGTTCTCTCATCAATATAATCAATCTTTCTAACTTATAACCTTAAAATAATGGTTTAACACTCCTGATGCCCAATAAGAATAAACAACCTCCATTTCAATGAATAAGCTAAACCATCGAAATATCTCCATTACCGGGAACATACAATTTCAAAATTTGCAGATCAAATCCCCAACAGATTATGCTGCCGGTGTCCCGGGAATTTTAGCAGCCTTAGAACACACAAAGAAAGAATTGGGGCTATATAAGGGTCTGAAGAAACTTTCCAGAATGAATCAAAAGGAAGGCTTTGATTGTCCCGGCTGTGCATGGCCAGATCCTGAAGAGCGCTCAAAATTGGGAGAGTATTGTGAAAATGGAGCTAAAGCATTAGCAGAAGAGGCTACAGATTCTCGGGTCGATATAGCTTTTTTCAAGAAGCATGATGTAGAGGAATTATCCGGATGGTCTGATTATGAAATTGGTAAAGCAGGCCGGATCACACAGCCATTTATGCTTAAACCGCATTCAAAACATTATGAACCCATCGGATGGAAATACGCATTCGAACAAATAGCATCTCAGTTACATCGTTTATCATCACCTGATGAGGCCATATTTTATACATCCGGAAGATCAAGCAATGAAGCTGCTTTTCTTTATGGACTGTTTGTGCGGGCTTTTGGGACCAACAACATGCCTGACTGTTCCAATATGTGCCATGAATCCAGTGGTGTTGCATTAACTGAGACGCTTGGGATTGGCAAAGGGTCGGTTACATTAGAAGATTTTCCCGAGGCAGAAGTAATCATCGTTATCGGGCAGAATCCGGGCACAAACCATCCCCGGATGTTGTCGGCTTTGCAAAAGTGTAAGCAAAATGGAGGTAAGATTATTGCCATCAATCCACTGGAAGAAGCCGGGTTAATGCGGTTTAAGAATCCTCAGGAGATGGGGGGAATTTTTGGTCAGGGAACTGTCCTCACAGATGTATTCCTTCAGGTAAAAATTAATCAAGATGTGGCATTACTCAAGCTCATCCAGATGCGGTTACTAAGTCTGGAAAGATCAGGAAAAAAGATTTTTGATCAGGATTTCATCTCAGAAAAAACATCGGGGTACCAGGAACTGATTACCGACCTGGATACACATGATGAGGAAAGCCTTCTTGATATGTGCGGTGTATCGCCTGAAAGCATTGAGGATGCGGTTACGTTATTGGCATCAAGACAGCGTATCATTATTTGTTGGGCCATGGGGCTGACTCAGCATTATAATGCGGTGGATAATATCAGGGAATGCGTCAATCTGCTATTACTTAAGGGAAGCATCGGAAAAAAAGGTGCAGGAACATGTCCTGTTCGGGGTCATAGCAATGTGCAGGGGGATCGCACAGTCGGGATTATGCATCATGTGTCACCTGAATTAAATCAATCCATAAAAAAAGTATTTGGCTTTGACCCACCTGAAAAAAAAGGGTTGGATACCGTCCATTCAATTATGGCCATGCATGAAAGCAAAGCAAAATTTTTCATGGGGTTGGGGGGTAATTTTCTTTCCGCCGCTTCAGATACAGCCTATACGGCTAAAGCCCTGATGAACTGTGACATGACCGTTTCAATTACTACAAAGCTGAATAGGACCCACCTGGTCACCGGGAAATCGTCCATCATATTGCCAACACTGGGAAGGTCAGAGACTGACGTACGTGAGGGTAAACAAAGATATGTGACCGTGGAAAATAGCATGGGCAAGGTGCATAGATCTCAGGGGAAGTTTGAACCAGCAAGTGAAATGCTAATGAGCGAGCCGGAAATTGTTGCGGGTATTGCCGCAAGTTATTTCGATGGTAATGGTTCCGTTGATTGGCATGAGCTGGGCCGCGATTATGATCTCATCAGAAAAAAAATAGAAGAAGTAATCAAAGGATTTGAAGATTATTCCGGTCGATCCGGTGGAACTGGTTTTTACCTGCCAAACAATGCCCGACAGGGAGATTTTTCAAAACTACCTGGTGGAAAGGTGAGGTTCTCTCCCGGAAAACTGGCAGATCATCAGTTGGAAGAAGGAGAATTCATCTTGATGACGATTCGTTCTCATGATCAATTCAACACAACGATCTACGGATTAAATGATCGTTATAGAGGAATTTACAATGAACGCCGTGTAGTGTTAATGAATAAGGATGATATGAAATCGCATAATCTGCAAGCCCAATCAGTGGTGGATCTGGTTAGCAATTACGATGGTCAGGAGCGCAGGGCCACACAATTCAAAGTCATCCCATATAAAATCCCTCAGGGAAACCTGGGTGCTTATTTTCCGGAAACAAATATGCTTGTTCCGATTAATCATTTTGCGGAGAAGAGCAATACGCCAATTAGCAAGTCGATCAGGGTTAGGGTGGAGAAGCATGATTAATGCTCAAGACCAGAATACGAGAATTGGGAAATTAATATAATCAATCATTTACCCTTGTAGTCAAAAAGGGTGAATGACAACTTTGTTGCCTTCGTTGGTGTTTTCACAGTGTTTTCACCAACGAATATCGGCCGGTAGGTGCATAGTGAGACAATTCATGTTGTTGGCCTGTCAGGGGACAAGCCATGGAGAGGAGAATCCTTTATCGCACAAGTGAAAAACACTTGCGCGATAAAGTTGAAGACTGTGAAATCAGAAAGATCATATTTCAACTTCTTCGGAATATTCTCGTCAAGAAGAAGTTTCATAGAGTTTCTTGAAATTCGATGATGTGACAACCTTCCCAGCAAGTTCTAATACCTTTACAGCCTGGTCATGACTTACAGAAGGAAAGTCGTTTAGAAATTCTTTCAGCGGTACTCCGCTTTCAAGATGATCAAAAAGCGATTCGATGGGGACTCTGGTTCCAGTAAAAACCGGAGTTCCTCCTAATACTTCAGGATCAATGCTTACATCAGTTTCCATACCACAATTTAACGAAAGTTGTCTTGATTCGTTTACAGTGTCTGAAACTCGTAACTGTCCTATTTCCCTCACTGCTTCGCTACAAACACAAAGTCACTGTTGGCTTCGTCGGAGCCAAAGCTTCCAAAGCGGGGCTCTGTAGGTAACCTGAGGAAATAGGGAACCAACTCTGAAGTAGACAGGATCCGTCCTTCTCCACCACCTACTTCCCTCAATGCCAATATGAATTTCTCAGCGAAAGGAGAATGCATCCCGGGACGTCCATCCGGAACATATTCTTTGCTTCCACTGGTCAAAAATTTACGTGTCCTTTTAGTTAATTTTTTTACCAGGTAATCAGCATCTTCTTTTTCTACAGCTTCTCCCCTCCTCCTGGTCATGGATGGATCAAACGTTCCACCAAAGCATACATCCATCACCAGCATGATGTGTTCACACTTGATATTGTCGATCCTTACCCTTAAGAGGTTATGAGACAGATAAGTGGTTCTTCCTTTATCATTCTTTAAAGAATTTGATGCGACTACATAGCCCTCCTCCAATGTATCATCAAAATAACCATGCCCGGCAACAAATATCAATAACTGATCCTGTGGGTTGAATCTTTTGGTATTGTACTCATAGATCACATCATTAATTTCTTCCACGGTGGGATTGATGATCTTTTCTGACTCAAATCCATACTTTTCTTTAAGGATAGTCTCAATGGTATTGGCATCATGAATGGGGTTATTCAAATCCCCCCAGTTTTCATACTCATCTGTTGCAATGATGAGCGCATAGTCCTTTCTATTGGCATCAACTGTGGAGGTAATGTCATCCGTGCCGTGTAGGATACTTCTTTTGCTGCTGACCGTTCCGCCATCCTTATTGACCGCGACAAGCTCTACCACATTTGATCCGTCCAGCAGGTTAAGCTTTTGTTCAAAGTTGAAACTGTTTTGTAGAGCTCCGATAGGAATTTCTTTTTCTACGGTCTGACCTTTCACATTCAGCACCAGTTTCACCGAACTCAGCTCTACGCTGGACTTGATCCGTGCCTCGAGCATGATGCTTTTCTCAGTGCTGAATGAAGACTCGATCCGGGGAGTTTCCCAGGTAATCTCAGGCAATGTGGTATGCTTGACTTCTTTTGTGAAGTCCAGTTGAATGGCGTTTGACTTCTCTACAAAGCTTTGGGCACTGACCCAAAGGGGTAGGAATAAGATAATAAGTAGTGCAATTTTTTTCATGGCGATTCTCCTTTCTCAATTTTCCGGGACAGCCGGAGGACCTTCCACATCAGAGGGTTTTTCCGGTTCGTCTCTTGTAATAAAATAGGTGGCGACCCCTCCGGCTACTACCAGTGGGACAACTTTTAGCAAAAAAGGAACACGAGGTTTGACAATGAAGACCGGGGAATGAACCTCCTGGTCTTTGTTCCTCGAATCAGTAATATAAAAACGGTATTTTCCAGGCTTTATTGAGGTGGGCATCTCTATGTTGGCGTCTCCCGTATTGGCCACCTCCGGCAATACCGCTTTCAGCTCCTCTCCCCGGTACAGCTTAAACTCCAGAATGTTGGAACTGGACCTGCCTGACCAGGCAAAGGTGTAACTCTTCCCACGCTTCAGGACCTGGTTTTCAGGAAACGCCTCAAACTCAATGAAGGGCACATACACTTTACCTCTCACTTCCAACTCGATTTTACCTTTAAAGTCTGACCCCAGGTCTTTTCGGGCATTCCAGATGATCCGGTTATTGATCCCGGGCCTGACCTCCAAACCGACATCACCGATTACCTCTTTTACCGGTGCAATGGTGCTATCTGTGAGCAGATAGAGATAGATGGAATATGTCCTGTCCTGCGTGGTATCTAAGAGGTCGTAGTGAACGATCAGGTTGTCCTGGGTCTGCTCAATGATGGTGATATCAAATTGCTGTGCCACACTGCTCAAACCCATCAACATCATTGATAAAAGGTAGATGATCCGGTTTTTCATAGCTTGCTTGATTTAATGACTCTGATCGTTTTGGAAACATCCGGCCATTCCAATTGGATGATATACAGTCCGTCAGGCAATTCATGACCCCGCTGGTCATGCCCCGACCATTGATACTGTTGCTTGCCTCCATGTTCAAAGGCTTTAATTTCCCTGAAAACCATCTGTCCACTGACGTTCACGATCCAGATATCCAGATGTTCTTTTTTATGGGCCACCATCAAAGGAATGGACAACTCCCGGTTAAACGGGTTTGGATAGACACCACCGATCTGGTTCGCTGAAGTGGTAAGCTTCCCATCCCGTGCATAGACTACTTTGAACTTCTTACCATTTTCCCAGTCAAAAGCATAGGATGAATTCATACGCATATCGATGACCTCCAGGGTAGTCTGATCCACCAGGAAGCATGTACCCTCGATAGCTAAAAGCTTTTCAGCATCCCAGGATATATTGGCCTGGCCCGAGGTCTTATCCGATGCCATTTCAAAGGTCCATTCATACCCATTGGCCAATGGCACAATATCACTGGTGAAATGGGGTGCAAAGAATTCCGGATGGTGCGTGGTCATTTCCAGGTAGGAGATAAACCGGGGGACAGCAATCTCATCCAGGCGATCTTTTCCGTCCAGCGCTTCTTCCGACATACCCACACTGGAAACCTGTGTCTGTACACCCAGGGTGAGCTTCATGTCAAGCTTCCAGGCGAAATTCTCATCACTTTCCACTACCGTTCTGGCAGCTGCTTTTGAGGAGATCGGATAGCTCACCGTACCGGCTGTTTCACAAAAGACGAAGACACCTTCCCAGGGAGCAAGGGTATTGGTGGTTTGATAGGAACCATTACTGAATCCATGGGCAGAACCCAGAACCCGATCCGGATTTGCTGCCTGGATGGCATCCCAGCTGATTTCAAAGGGATATGGGTTACCGATCTGGTTCCAGCCTTGCCTGAACGATTTGGTGAAAGGGTTGTCCTGATTACTCCCTACTGCAGTACCCTCGTCAATATTGATGGTAAAATCCTTCCTGACAGTATTGAACCAGTATGCATTTCCCAGATCGATACGGCTGCTGGTGCTGAGTTCCAGATATTCTGTTTGCCCATTGTAGTGGAAAACCCGCCAGGTAACCTGGTTTTGTTCTCCCAGTGCCTCTGAGAATACATCACTCAGGAGGTTGTTATTTCCAAGGTCATAGGGGATGGAAAACATCCGATAAGTGCTCGTCTTTCCATCAAAACTGGCTCCCGCAAAAGGAATAGTGGCATCCTGTGGCACTGGTCTGTAAAGGAAAAAGTGTACCGGGCTTTCGGTGATATTCCCCACAGCGTCTTCGGCGATGATATAGCCTTCCATACCCAGCTCATCTGCCCAGGCCTCCTCGGTGTTTACGCTATAAGTATTGCCGCTGCCATCCGTCATTTCAATGAATTCAAAATCGGTTCCGGAAATGGGTTTGTAGTACAGCATGGCCGTAGCGACCCCTGAACCTCCATCAGTAACGGTAGCCGATATGGTTTCCCCGAATTCACCTGATGGATTGGTAATTATTGGAGGATCTGTGTCCACGGTACCACTTTCTTCTAAAGTTGTTACGGACTTCTCAAGAGAGTTTGCGGATACACCGGAAGCATTTACCGCACGGACCCGATACTTATATGCGGTTTCGGGAGTTAATCCGGTAACAGATTCTTCCAGTCCTCCCGTCACCACAAGCGCTTCATAGCCTTCCACGTAGGTAGTAAAATTATCCACCGAAACATCGAGTTGATAGCTTGCAGCCCCAGTGGATGCATTCCATGAAGCTGAAAAACTGGAACTGGCAATCTGTGTTGGATCCTGAAGGACAGGAGCCGGGGAAATCGTTATCGCACTGCTCTCAAGTGGGTCAGTCGCCTTATAATTTAAACTGGACCCACTCCCATTATAACCAAAAACATCGTAAAAGTAGACGCGCCCTGCTTCCAATCCGGTGCTTGAAAAAGTGGTGGTACTTCCAACATGGATCACCGTGCTGGTACCTAATACTTCGTCGGGACTGTAGCTTGTGCCATCAACAGGTGTTTCTGTTGGTGATGAGGATAGCCGTCGTAAGACCAGATAGCCATCAGCAGCGGTTGCGGTGAAAGAACCATTCATCGAGGTTGTCGTAATGCCATCCAACAAAAGACTGGTAGGCGATGCACTTGGTTCGTTTGCCAGGGTTGTTTGGCTTCCCGTAAGGGGCACAGCGGTAAGGTAGTGGGTAGAGACTCCGGTTCCATTGTAGGCATAAACTGTATAAAAGTATTCAGTATCCGGGTCCAAACTCTCATTGGTGAATGTCACAGAAGAGCCTACAAAGGCTATCGTGCTTGAGCCAAGATTATCATCTACTGCATAGACAGTACCATTCTCTGGCATCTCTCCTGGAGCGGAGACGGCTTTTCGAAGCACCAGATAACCATCAGGTGTGCCAGTAGCTGCCGTAAAGGATGCTGCCATTGAAGAAGGAGTGACGCTACTGAATTCTAATGATGTGGCTTGAGCGACTGGCTGGTCGGCCAGCGTAAAGACGCTTCCTTCGAGTGGCAAATCAGCCAGATAATTGATATTGGGACCAGCACCATTATATGAAAATATAGCAAAGTAGTATTCCGTTGCGGCAGACAGGCTGGTGACATCAAACGAGGTTCCAGTTGATGCATATACCACCGTTCCATCCCCAATGGGGTTTCCGGCTACATATTCGGTTCCATCAGCAGGAATTCCCGTAGGCGCTGCCCCTGATCGCATCAAGATTAGATATCCGTCCGGAGTACCAGCCCCTGCCATAAATGATAAGGAGACGGAAGACTCAGCAATGACATCGAAGTTCAGTGAAGTTGGTTGTCCTACAGGCTCATTAGTTAAAGTCGAAATGGAAGCAGGATTTCCACTCACATCATCGAGATTGTAATTTTCCAGACCACCGGATCCATTGAATTCAAAGACTTTCAGGTGGTATAATGTTGCTTCTGATAGTCCGGTGACTGAGACAGGTCCACTTCCGATGCCAACAATGAAATTTGATGCTCCCAAATCAGCTCCATTGCCGAATACTGCATTTGCCGTATAAGAAGAACCATCCGATGGGGTTTGATCTACCACTGATCCTTCCTTCATGACCAGCAGTCTTGAGGTGCCGTCACCATCTGTAAAATCCACCGTTATTGAAGTGGTCTCAAGAGTGGAAAAAATGAGGGATGAAGCTTGAGTTGAAGGTTCTGCCTCATAAGTTGTGGTGTTACCTTCAAGTGGGGTGGTCTCCAGATAATTGATTGTACTACCACTTCCATTAAAAGAAAAAACAGCATAATAGTAGTCAGTAGCAGGAGATAGTCCTGTGTCGTCAAAGCTGGATTCACTGCCAGTAGATACAATCACAGCATCTCCCAATGTATTCCCTGCCGAGTAAGAAGTACCATCTGCTGGTGTACTCGTAGGAGCAGATCCTTCTTTTCCTAATACAATATACCCGTTTGGTGTCCCGGTAGCAGCTGTAAATGAGCCGGACAAGGAAACGTCCGTCAGACTGCCTAACGTGAGTCCGGTGGGTTGGTTTGAAGGTTCGGCGGAAAGTGTTCCAACCGAATTGGGGTTGGCTGTGGCAGCAGAGACATTGTAATTTTCCAATCCTCCACTTCCATTGAACTCAAACACCCGGAAGTAATAGGTGGTAAAAGTAGAAAGTCCCGTTACAGTGATAGGACCACTTCCAGCACCCACCACATAGTTAGAAGACCCCAAATCATCCCCGGATCCAAATACATTGTTTTCTGTGTAGGAATTCCCATCTACAGGGAATACATCCACCGCACTACCTTCTTTGGCAACAACCAGGCGTGAATCCCCGTCTCCATCTGTGAAATCAATGGTGACCTCACCCGTCTCAACACCGGAAAATACGAGGGAAGAGGTTTGGGTTGTAGGTTCTGATGCAAGTGTGGTTACATTTCCTTCTAGTGGTGAGGTTGTGAAATAATTAGTAGAGGAATTAACCCCATTGAAGGAGAATATGTCATAGTAGTAGGTAGTATTTGCTGATAAGCCGGATTCATCAAATGTTAAATCTGAGCCTACATGCACCACCGTGCTCGAACCAATGATTTCGTCAACTACATATTCAGTATTATCTTCCGGTGTATCCGTCGGAGAAGATCCTGTTTTACGCAAGACAACATAACCATCCGGTGAGCCCGTCGCTGCCGCAAAAGATGTTGTAAATGATGAGGAGGTTATTGATGATACTGAAAATGAGGTCGCTTGATTGGAGGGTTCTTCATCCAGCAAGGCGTAAAATTGACCCCATACTTCGATCTCATTATCGATTGTGGTAGTCCAATCATCATCTCCATGCCAGGTAATTAAATACTCCCTATAAATTGGATTATAAGCTATTGCTGGACTTGATGCTGAATAAGTAGCGCTTCCAGTGCCCCCAGCATCTGAAATGCGGAAATCATTAGAAGTATCTTCGTCACCTGAAATCTCAAGGACTTGTCCAAATATTTCATTTTCGCCATTCACCAAACCTCCAGAATTATCATCCCCGCTCCAAACAGTGAAGAATTTAACCAAGTTTGGATCATATGCAACTTTGGCATTAGCTCCATCAAAGTTTACATTACCATCGGGTCCCATGTCACTAATCCTGATGTCATCCCCCGATGAAACACCCGTACTACTTGTAATAAAGTGAACAAAAATCTCATTCTCACCAACAGTGATACTGTCTCCATGGTAAATCACAAGATAATTGTTGTCATTTTCATTATGGACCACAGAAGGATTATTTGCTGAAAATGCGGTGTTTCCATCATTTCCCAGGTCACTAATTTGTTGGTCGAAACCCAGTTCATTACCGGTCGATCCATCTAGACGATGTGCCCAAATTTCATATTCATTGTCTGCCGCATAGGGATGATCCCCATACCAAACTACAATGAATTCATTTGTTGATGGATTGCTATTCCAGGTAATACTTGGACTTAATGCAATGTAACTGGAACTGCCTAATTCACTGATAAGGGTAGGTGAGCCATAAAGGGTTCCATCACTATTCACCTGTTGACTAAATATTTCGAATTCATTATCTGTATCATCGCCATACCATACTACCATGTACCTGCCAGAAGTCGAATTGTACGCTACGTCAGGTTCAAAAGCACCATACAAATCAGAATCATCAGTTCCCATGTAACTTATTCGGAAGGGGTCATTCGTTTTCTGCAAGGTATCTGGATCCATAAACTGACCCCAAATCTCATATTCGAAATCTCCAAACCCATCTCCTCCTTCATTTGCATACCATACTACAAGAAATGCGGTGTCTGAAGCTATTATTGAGGGACTTAAAGCATCATAGCTTGCACTAGATGAACCATTGGTATCACTGATTTTTATATCAGTTCTTCCGGGATCTGGATTTGCATCCAATAATGCTCTGGTATCACCATCAACAAACTGGCCATAAATTTCAATTTCACCCGTCACGGAACCTTCCCATACTACAAGGTATATCCCACCAGGGTAGGTAGTTGGATCTGATGTAGGACAAAACGCAATTGCTGAATTTGATCCACTGTAATTAGCAGCATCTCCGTCCGAGCCCATATGGCTTATTCTCAAATCAGAAGCTCCAATTTCAGGATCAATCGTAATTGGAAAAACTGCATCCTTCAAATTATCATAATCAATATCTATAGATGTTCCAGCTGGATTGACATCCATTGATGCAACAATCTCTGTTCCGTTGGCGTCAAAAGCGAAAACATTACCAAGGGATACAACACTGGAAAAACCAGACCACGTCCATCCGCTTTTTGATGCCTTGAACTTACCATCGGATTGAATCTGGCCAGATATTTTAAGTGATTGACCAGAACTGAGGTTTGGAAGCTCATCGATTACGAAGATCTGCTCAATTGAGTTTGATTTAATTAAGTATTCTTCACGCCAACCTGCATGATCGTAAATGATACTATTACTTTCAGCTGAGTAGTAAGGTTTATTTGGATAAGTCTCTGAATTCGACCAGTGCCATGATAATTTTCCATGATGAAATTCAACTCCAGGGCCATTCATTGAAAATAAATAATCGAATTCCTTATGACTTATTATAAGTCCATTCTCATTTTGAACAACCCTAACGGCAGGATGATTATTAATTTGAGGTGAATTAAGCTTAATAACCTGGTCGTAGTATATGACCGATGACATAACTACAACCAGACCTGTCAAAAAAATTAATATAGGGCGAAATGTAATCATGAAGAACAAATCATTTTCGTTACAAACAACCTACAATAGTTCCGGAAGCATTTAAGCAATTTTGCAATATCGAATGATCACTAGGTGTACCAGGCCCTGGCAAATCCGCCCGAACTCTAAAAAAATATTTCAAAGTTGGAGCACCTGGGGGAAAATTTGTGGCATTAATAGGAATGGTATCAGCAACTATCCATTCTTCAGTGGATTTTTCGGGCCAAAGAGGGTTAATTACACTAGTGAAATTATCTGATGACCACTCAACCTTATAGGTAATAACTGAATTGGTATAATCCGGAGGTGTTACAGTATCATCCACATCGGGAATATATACCCATGACACGATCACTGAATCTTCGTCAGCGGGTTCATTCTCCAGTTTTTCAACAGCCACTATTGGCATAGGAGTTGTCCCATCAGGATCTACATAATCAGGGTTATAGCTTACTTTAATCTCAGAAGTACATTCACAAATATCAATTTGACTATTCCCATTATCATCAGTAGAACACCCAGCCCAATATATATCTATACTTGGATTTCCACCGACCAATACCCGGGTCGATTTAATATTACCTGAGGGATCAAAAATACGCAATCCAATGGCTTGATTTCTGAGCATTCTGGCTATAGCATGAACAGTACTATCCGGAGAACCGCAAATTCCAGGACATCCTGGTCCAATCAGGTAATCATTTACATGACCCGGTACAGCAACCTCTAATCTAGCCCCGGTTTCAAATGGATCACTATTTGGATTGAAAATCTTGGTACAAGAGGGATTCGTAAATTCCTCATCCATGTTGTAAACTGAGAAATGAGATATTTTTGCTTCATATACTTTGATTTCACCAAGCTCCTGGTCTTTAATTGTGATTAATCTCCCTCGATTAATATTTCCTGTCCACTTATCCTTATCATCTTTCCATTCACCGGTTTTCTTATCATAAATGAGAAGTGGAATTGTCTCTGGTAACTCGCCTTTCAATCCATTCGCAGCTACTTGTTCCACAGGAATTCTGAGCGTAGCATACTTTCCTTTCTTGAGTTGCATTGGTTTATTGTCTTGAAAGAAATTGATATCGGCAGCTCCGAAGGTTTGCATAAAACCAGGCTCTCCTTCAAGACTCCTGTAAGTATAATCACCAGGCATACCATCGGGATTATAAATATCCACGGTACTGAGAGACCCGGTAATACCCTTTCTTTTATTTTGATTCAAAGAAAGAAATGAAGCTTCACTTGCTGCATCTACTTCCAGGTCATCAAGATCAATCTCCACAGATGCACCTTGATTTTGGGGAATAAACTGGTCCATGGCTTCATAAGTCTGGCCAAGCTCCAGGTATGAACCAAATCCTGTCAATCGCCCCTGTTTGAAGATAAACGGGATAGTGTCCAAAGGCGAGGAAATCATGGACACACTTGTACTCAGAGGTGCAGATTCCGGAGGAGGAGGCGTTGTATCTTCAATCACTACCACACCTTCTTCATCCGCCTCAGTTGCCAGGTCTTCCACGACCGTAGCAGTGGTCATGGTAATCGTGATTTCCTTCGTCGGCTCCTGGTAGATCTTCGAGACCAGCCCGAAACCCAGCTTTTCAATGTTTAATACATACCTGGGATTTTCTTTCTGTATCTCCGTATTGATGCAAAACCGCCCGTCTTCGTCTGTGGTCGTGGTTTCACCTCCGATTTCTACAGAAGCATCAGCCACAGCAGCTGAATCCTGGTCAAGCACCACACCTTCAAAGTTGCATGCTGTTGGTTTATCTCCATTACAGCTGATCAGGGTTAGCAATACACCTATGAGCACTCCAATAAATAGTGCCAGTGTTCGTAATAAGTAAAATTTTCTCTTCATAGTGATTAGTGTTGGTGGTTTCAGTACCTGTGATTGATCTGTATCATTGAGGTACTGGTTAAATGGTTCCTTGCTATCTAATTTAAGAAAAAAATGAATGTCATATACACAGTCAGGCATATTTGTGACTTATTCAATAAACCGGCTTTACGCTCAAATATTGAATGTTTCGCTTCGATAAAGAAATTGAATTCTGCGTGGGTACGTGAATATTTTGCAGATATCACAAATGTGGAGACCTCCCACGAATGAAACGACCGGAATAATACCAAACCGGTTTAGCCAAATAGTTGTTTTTGCAAATAAAAAAGCCTGAGCAATTATTGTTACCCAGGCTATTATGATGAATTAAATTATGCTTATTGCGCAGGTATTTCTGCTACTGTCTTTATTTAGTATCCATAGTTTTGATCAACAGTCTATTTTTTTGACATTAAGAAATGCATGAAGGTAAAATTGCAACTCAAGGAATACTGGAAAGATGAAATCAAAACATAGACGATATCAAACTTTGTGGAGCTAAAGAATTATCGCTGAGGAATACTGGTTGTAACCTCCTGGCTTACATATTTCACGTAAAACTTCGGGTTGGTTACGGAAGAGAAAAAGGCAATGGACATTAAGAACAATACGGCCAGCAGGACCCTGGCTTTGGTAGATACTTTACTAAATCCGATGAAATTCATAGCGCTGTTTTTTGGTTGGAAAATAAAGACAAAGCTACTTGGGCAAACAGTATGCCAGAATACTGCGAAATACGTAAAGTTTATTCGGTGAAATACTGATGCCTGGTCAGGGGATTGTCTTAGTTCAAGACAATTGCATGATTCTCCCCTCATTTCTCCCAGCTTCTCCGTCAACGACACTGAAAATAGTCTAATTATCCTCGTGGACGATGCTGCAATAGTTCCGATAGGGACGTCCTGTCAGTAGAAATGAGAAATAATATGGGTTGAGCTCCGTAGGAGCGGCCTGTACCCATGAGTTTTCACCAATACAATCTGATGCACAATCCGTCAGAAGTGTGTTGGCCTGTCATGGGACAGGCCATGGAGAGGTAAGTTCGCTTTTGAGACCCAATATCAGAAGTCTAAAGATTAAATCTGGACTTACCCTTCACACCTTCAAAATATTCTCTAAATTTTCCAAACTTTATTTCATTGTTCATCAAACCACACCCCATTTGAAAACGGATAAGCAATATATCATCGCCTTCGACCAGGGAACGACAAGCTCCCGGGCCCTGCTGGTAGATACCGACGGCCAACTCTGCGACATCGCTCAGAAAGAATTCAAACAGATCTTCCCCAAGCCGGGATGGGTAGAGCACGACCCGGATGAGATCTGGGCGTCGCAGTGGGCGGTCTTTAAGCAGCTCATCGATAAGCATAAGCTCCACGCCAACCAGATCGTGGGCATCGGCATCACCAACCAGCGGGAAACGACGGTGATCTGGGACCGGGAAACGGGCAAGCCCATCCACAACGCCCTGGTATGGCAGGACAAAAGGACGGCACCGCAATGCGAGATACTGAAAGAAAAAGGGCTAACGGACTATGTGAGGGAACATACCGGCCTGGTGATCGATTCCTATTTCTGTGCTACCAAGATCCAGTGGATCCTGGAAAATGTGAAAGGGGCACAGGAAAAAGCCGAAGCAGGTAAACTTTGCTTTGGCACCATCGACTCCTGGCTGATCTGGAACCTGACCAAAGGCAAATCCCACGTCACCGATCATACCAACGCCAGCCGAACGATGCTCTTTGATATCGTGAAAATGGACTGGGACCAAAAGCTCCTGAAAGCAATGGACATCCCCGGATCGATGCTGCCCACCGTGCAACCCTCCGGCAGTCACTTTGGGGACCTGGAGTACGAGGGCGTGAAAATCCCCATCAATGGTGTGGCTGGCGACCAGCAGGCGGCCCTCTTCGGCCAGGCTTGCTTCAGCCCCGGACTGGCCAAAAACACCTACGGCACAGGATGCTTCCTCCTGATGAATATGGGGTCAAAGCATGTGGTGTCTCAAAACGGACTGCTTACCACCCTGGCCTGCAGCATGGATAATCAACCCGTATATGCGCTGGAGGGCAGTATTTTCATTGCGGGCGCAGCCATCCAATGGCTGAGGGACGGCATTAAAATCATCAAGCATGCTTCGGATACGGAACAGCTGGCAATGGAATCTGATAAAGATGAGGTCGTAGTGGTACCGGCATTTGCCGGGCTTGGCACCCCCTACTGGGACATGTATGCCCGGGGTGCTATTTTCGGACTGACCAGGGACACGGGGATACCCGAGATCGCCAAAGCCACCCTGCAGTCGCTGGCCTTTCAAACCAAAGACGTGATCAATGCCATGATGGAAGATACGGGCATTGAGATCAAGACCTTAAAAGTGGATGGGGGTGCCTGTGCCAACAATTATCTGATGCAGTTTCAGGCGGATATCCTCGGCGCTCCGGTAGAAAGGCCCGAGATCATCGAAACCACGGCCATGGGAGCTGCCTACCTGGCGGGTATTGTATCCGGGATCTGGAAAATAGATGACGTGGACAAGAACAGAAAGATCGATAAATTGTTTAAAGCTAATATTGATGCTAACAAGAGAGACGGATTGTACAGTCAGTGGACCAAGGGGGTGCAACGCGTGATGAATTGGAATGAAAAATGATAAACGAAATGAATAAGTTCTCTTTCAATCAGAGATCGGAACTAATCAGGCAGGCGGAGAAAGAAACTTATGACCTGATCATTATTGGTGGAGGAGTGACGGGATGCGGCATCGCACTGGATGCCGCCTCACGAGGCATCAAAACCCTGCTCATCGATAAAAACGACATCGCCTCAGGCACCAGCAGCAAATCCACAAAGCTGATCCATGGTGGGTTAAGGTATCTCAAGCAGTTTGACATTGGATTGGTGACCAAGACAGGCCGGGAAAGAGCCGTAGTGCACAGACTGGCTCCCCATTTGGTGCACCCGGAAAAAATGTTGCTACCCATCATCAAAGATGGAAACTATGGCCGTCTACTCTCCTCTTTCGGGCTGTGGGTGTATGATCTGCTCGCAGGTGTCACAGGTAAGGACAAGCGAAGGATGCTTTCCAGAAAACAGACCCTCCGCCAGGAGCCACTGCTGAATAAGCAGGCCATCATTGCGGGGTTTTTGTATGCCGAATATAGAACCGATGATGCCCGTTTGTGTATCGAACTGGCCAAAACGGCAGCCAGACTGGGGGCCCATATCCTGACCTACACTCAGCTCACGGACTTTATCTATGAGCACAATAAGATCACAGGCATCCAATGTAAGGACCTGGATGAGCATAAGACCTATACCATCAAATCCAGCTATGTGGTGTCTGCCGCTGGCCCATGGGTGGACCAGATCCGCAAACTCAATCATTCAATCGACAAGAAAAGACTCCACCTGACCAAAGGTGTGCACATCGTGTTTAATCGCGCTCAATTACCGCTGAAAAATGCTGTCTATTTTGATGGACCGGATGGTCGGATGGTCTTTGCCATCCCACGTGGTCATATAACTTATGTGGGCACTACGGATACCACCTATACCGGAGATCCGGAAGATGTGAAAGCCAACAAGGAAGATGTGCTCTACCTGCTCAAGGCCACGCAGCATGGCTTTCCTTCGGTATCGTTCACCATCGACGACGTACAGTCTACCTGGGCCGGCCTCCGTCCTTTGATCCATGAGGAAGGAAAGTCTCCGTCAGACATCTCCAGGAAAGATGAGATCTTTGAAGCGGAGGATGGCCTCGTTTCCATCGCTGGTGGTAAGTTGACAGGGTATCGCAGGATGGCTTTGGAGATTGTGGATCTGATTGCCAAAAAACTTAGAAAATCGGCTGACCGAATCATCTCAAAATCCGGCACCAATACCATCCACCTTACAGAAAAACCTTTTGGTAACTATCACAACGTCAAACGCTATGTAAAGAAAACAGCCAAACGGCTTGCCGATAAAGGACTCAACCCCAAGAGAGCCGAATACCTGGTGAATAACTATGGGAAACAAACCAAAGCGATTCTCAATGCTATACCAAAAACTTCCCATCAGGACCCGGAAGAAACCTTGTTGATGGCAGAGCTATCATTTTGTATGGAACATGAAATGGTCCTCTCTACGATGGACTTTCTGGAGCGAAGAACCGGACGCCTCTATTTTGACATTGAGAGCGTAACAAAATATCACGAAAAGATACATGATGAGATCGCAGCTATCAGAGGATGGAACAAAACCAGAAAACAGGTAGATGCCAAGGTGATCGACAAAGCAATTCATAGCACGCTGGCTTTCAGGAAATAATACTAAATGTCTGTATTTCAGGGTATTGCGTTATCCATTTTCCTCTCCTTTTATCTACCGGTTCTGACGAATCGACTAGGTAAATTACCTTATTATACCCTATACAAAATAGGTTTTTTTACGGGTAGAAATGATCAGGTTTCGGATATAGTTTTGTCTGAATAAATTATTAGTAAAGTGTTTTACGCTTAGCCAACAGGGAGTAGGTGCTTCATTTAATGATAAGTTCAAGGAAAAAAGTACTCAAAAAAATGTTGTTCAGGAGACCGGCATTTTTTATCGCTCTGGCTTTCGTGGGAAGCACATTCCTGGCATTGTATTTACTGGAACAGGCATTGGTCTCACCAATGCTCCTTATCGTAGCCCTCTCATTATGCATGGCTCTCACCAGTATGGCAGGCTTCATTTTTCTTGCAGGAAGGGCTGGTAGTCGGACAAATCTTACCCACGACAGGATAGCACCCAATACCCTGGAAACACAAAACCTCAAGCTTGCATCTTACAGAACAGCCCTTGAACGAAGCAGCCTGGTATCTGTCACAGACCTGAAAGGGAATATCCTGGAAGTCAATAAAAAGTTTTGCGCCATTTCTAAATATAGCCGGGAAGAGTTGATCGGGCAAAATCACCGTATCATCAATTCCGGATATCATGACGCGTCATTCTGGAATGAATTATGGAAAACCATCGCCAATGGCGATGTCTGGCGGGGAGAGATCAAGAACAAGGCCAAGGACGGCTCACATTATTGGGTAGATACGGTCATCTGTCCTGTCCGTGATAAAAATGGTAAAATTTCCAGGTTCCTCTCTGTGAGGCAGGACATTACGGAAAATAAAAAAATACTTGAAAACCTTCAGTTCATGTCGGGTATTATGAATGCTGCTCAGGAGCTTGGGAATATCGGTGGCTGGCAATTGGATGCAGAGACCGAACACGTCACCTGGACTGATGAAGTCTACAAGATTTATGAACTCCCTAAAAATCATGTACCGGACAAGGATGAGTCCATTGGTTTTTTCCACACTAAATACATATCTATCATTGAAAAGGCGCTGGAAAACACCATTGTAAACCGGGAAAACTTTGATATTGAATGCAAGTTTACTACCGCGAAGAAAAATCAACGGTGGGTTCGGGTCATTGGCAAACCACTCATATTGGATGGAGCTGTAAAACAGGTGGTGGGTGTAATCCAGGATATCTCTGAAACCAAAAGAAACCAGGAAGAGCTTATCAAGGCGAAATTAGAAGCCATTGAAGCCAACCAGGCGAAATCAGCATTTCTGGCAAACATGAGTCATGAGATCAGGACGCCACTCAACGGGGTGATCGGTTTCACTGATCTGCTTTTGAAAACCAAGTTGAACCCCATTCAGGAGGAGCACATGAAACTCGTGAAAAACAGTGGACAGTGCTTGCTGGATGTAATCAATGACATCCTGGATTTCTCCAAGATAGAAGCCGGGAAATTTGAACTCAATACGGAGAAGACACTTTTCTACCCGTTGATCGAAAGTGTGGTCAATGTGCTGAAATATCAGGTGGCAAGTAAAAGCATCAAATTGATCATTAATGTGGATCCCACCAGTATTCCAGAGTACATATGGATTGACGAGATACGCTTGAAGCAGGTACTGATCAACCTGATCAGCAATGCCTGTAAGTTTACTGATGAGGGAGAAATTGAACTGACAGTGGCCAACGTCCCTGATGAAAATGGAAAAAACATCTTCCGGTTTGAAGTGAGCGACACCGGCGTGGGTATCTCGGAAGAAGTGAAAGAGAAGATTTTTGGCGCTTTCGATCAGGCGGATGGTTCCACGACCAAGAAATATGGTGGTACCGGTTTGGGGCTGAGCATTTCACAATCAATCGTACGCATGATGGGAAGTGAATTAAAAATTGACAGCGCGGTGGGTGTTGGGAGCTCCTTCTACTTTGATCTTGAATTAAAAACCAGCGAAGTAAAAAGCAACAAGACCCTGCCAAAGGTGAAAATGTACAATGCATTGATTGTGGATGACAATGAAATAAATGTCAGGATCATGACCAATGCACTCAGTCATCATGGCATTAACTCGGTGATGGCTCAAAGCGGTGAAGAAGCGCTCGGCATTCTCAGTCGGATCAAAGATTTTGATCTTATCTTCATGGACTATCAAATGGCTGGGTTGAATGGCCTCGAAACCATTGAAAGAATAAGAAATGACCATCAGCTGGTCGGTCCAAAGACCAAGATAGTCCTGACACACAGCATATTGGAAGATGACCTTTGTGCCAGGATCAAGGCTTTGAATATTGATCACCACCTGCCGAAGCCAATCAATCTGGATGCACTGTCGGAGTGTCTTCAAACGCTCGGAGGGACCAATACACTTGATGGACCTGATATTGATGATCAAAAACAAAACAGCATAAAATTCAAACAGGAATTATCCATCCTTGTAGCCGAGGATAGCCAGGTAAACATGAAACTTACCAAAGCAATCCTGAAAAGGGTGCTTCCAAATGCCCGGCTTATTGGAGCTGAAGACGGACTCTCAGCCATCAATACCTTCAACAGCGAGTCAGTTGATATGGTGATTACCGATATCCAGATGGATGAACTCAACGGTTATGAGTTGGCCCAGGCGATACGAAAGAAAGACAAAAACGTGCCCATATTTGCTTTGACTGCCGGGACTGTGGAAGGTGAGCGAAAAAGATGTCTTGATGCCGGCATGAACGACATGTTGAGAAAGCCACTGATTGAGGATGAAGTAGTGGTCATGTTAACCAAATGGTTTATTCACCAAAATACAGAAGCATCTCACCGAGAAAGCCTTCTGGATCATTTTGATCTGGAAAAAATCGCCGAAATATTTGAAAGTCAGCAGGAATTGGATGAGCTCATCGAAGTAGCCATTCCTATCCTCAACGATTCTGCTGCTAATCTCAAAGAGTATATAGCGGCTGCCAATATGGTCGCCTTGAAAAAAGTAGCCCACCATATTTGTGGTACTGCGCGTTCGCTGATGTTAAACCGGTTGGATACACTGACAAGTGAGCTGGAACGGCTGGATGAATCAGCCACCATTCCTGCCCAAAAACTGGTTTCGGAGATCATCGCAGAAATCAAATTTCTTGTAGATGAGGTATTGATCAAGGATCGTAAAAAGGTTTTGAAATAAAGGCCAATCTCATCCGAGCTACTTTTTATACCATTCAGCCAAACCTTACGAAATAGCTCTTACTTATGCATACCGTATAGCTTCATACCACTCATATGAAGAGCGTACCCTGACCAATAACTGTCAATGAAGATGTTCTTTAAGTTTTTTCGTGATATTCCATCACATATTGAATTAGCTTCTATTCCAAATATGTGAAGAACAGTTTGTTTCAGGGGCTATGCCAGATTAAATTACACGTAATCAAATATTTACCCGTTTTCTTCAGGGTTTTTTTTTGACCAGCAATGATCGACAAGGATAATATTAAGTTTAAAGGATTTATTCAAATCACTAACCTGATAGTCACAGGTTTCGGAGTCCTGGTGCTATTGGGTTGGGTATTTGATGTTGATTTCCTCAAGAGCATTATCCCCGGCTTCAGCACCATGAAGTTCAATACTGCGTTATCATTCGTAGTCATTGCTTCATCAATTTACTTTCAGTTTTCATACAAAATTTCCCGGAAACGTTTTATATGGAAATCAGCCAGTGCATTTGTTTTGGCCATGGGGCTGCTTTCTCTATCGGAAGAGTTTATCGGTAGGGACTTCGGGATTGATCAGCTATTTTTTCGGGGAGAAGAAACTGTCACACCATCCTCAAACCCTTTTAGGATGGCGGCGGCAACCGCGTTCAGTTTCATTTTACTGGGATTCTTCTCAGTAACCATGGGAACCAAAAACAAATTACTCATCCAAGTATCTCAAATAGCTCTTCACATAGTAACGCTTATGGCGTTTACAGCATTCATGGGATACCTATTGGGGGTTCCCAAATTATACAAGCACTGGTTTATCAATACCATGGCTGTTCACACGTCATTGTGTTTCCTTTTGCTCTCTCTTTCTTCTTCACTTGTAAATCCTAACAGTGGAATCACTGCTTACTTCATAGGGAAACAGATTGGAAATGTGATGGCCAGGAAGCTCTTTTTCCAAATGTTGATCGCCATCCTCATACTGGCATACCTTAGAATCCTAACTACCCGGCTCGAGTGGGTGACTGTGGAGTTTGGCATTGCCCTGTTCGCCCTATCGTTTATACTTGTTTCGCTGGCTTTGATCAGGAGGACAGCAATTGCGTTAAATACTGTGGATACTGGTAAAGTCCAGGCAGAATCCAATTTACAACAGACCAGTCATATTCTTGACTCTACCCCTGACCCAATGATCATCATCGATCAAAGCGGGACCATTCTGCTGTCAAACCTTCAAACACAACAGGTTTTTGGCTATACAGAAGAAGAACTAAAAGGCCAAAAAGTAGAGGTATTGATTCCTGAAAGATTCCATCACCATCATATCAATTATAGAAGCAGCTTTTTTAAAGCACCCAAGACCAGGAGCATGGGCTCGGGTCACGAACTGTTTGCTAGAAGAAGGGATGGAAAAGAGGTGCCAGTGGAAGTCTCACTGAGCCCCATCCAAATGGAAAATGAAACATGGGTTTCGGCAGCCATCCGTGATGTCACAGCACGCAGGCTTGAAGAGATCAAGCTCAATCAATTGGTCAGTATTATTGATTCTTCTGCAGATGCCATTGTTAGTAAAAAAACTGACGGAACAATTCTTTCATGGAATGCAGCTGCCGAAAGGATACTTGGCTATTCTGCAGAGGAAATTCTGGGGAAGAACATTTCACTCATTTTCCCATCCGAGTTGTTGCAGGAGGAAAAGCAATTGATGGAACAAATCACTCAAGGTAAAATTGTTTCACAGCATGAGACTTTAAGGGTACGGAAAGATCAAAAAAAGATCAATGTTTCCATCACCCTATCTCCAATCAGAGACAGCAAGGGAGAAATTTGGGCTGTATCTGCAATATTGCGGGACATCACGGAGCAAAAACAAAAAGCGGCGGAAAAGAGAAGGATCGAAGAGGTTTTGGAAAGAACCAATGAAGTTGCTCGTATCGGAGCCTGGGAAGTGGATTTGATAAAAAATACTGTTTACTGGAGTAAGATCACCAAAGAAATTCATGAAGTCCCACAGGACTTTATCCCTGATTTAGCCGGGGGCGTTGAGTTTTACAAAGAAGGAAAGAGCAGGGATACCATTCAAAACGTGGTTGGCGAGGCCATTGCGACGGGTAAAACATTCGATGTGGAATTGGAAATAGTGACGGCCAAAAAGAATATTCGTTGGGTTAGGTCAATCGGTCAGACGGAATTTGAGGATGGTAAATGTGTCCGTTTATATGGTGTATTTCAGGATATTGATGAGATCACCAAATCCAAAGAGGCATTGAACGTAAGGAATCAGGAGCTGCAAGCCATTCTAAACGCAGGTCATGTATCCATTATTGGTACGGATACCACAGGAATTATCACTCACTTTAATGAAGGCGCTGAAAGGCTATTGCAATACACAGCTGACGAAATGGTGGGTAAACAGACTCCGGCAATTGTACACAAGCTGGAAGAGGTGGTATCAAGAGGGAAAGAATTGACTGAAATTTATGGTTCGGAGATCAGTGGGTTTGAAGTGTTTGTGAGAAAAGCCAGGGATGGGAAATATGAATCCAGGGAATGGACCTATACGCGGAAAGATGGCACTTCCTTTCCGGTTCAGCTTATTGTCACAGCTATTAAAAATAAGGAAGGTGAAATAACCGGATTTTTGGGCGTTGCAACGGATATTAGTGAAAGAAAGGAAACTGAGGAAAAATTGAGGAAATATTCCATCCTGGAATCTAAAAGTAAGGAAATGGAACAATTTGCCTATGTAGCTTCACATGATCTGCGTGAACCTCTCCTCACCATCATCAATTACATTGATGCACTTGAAGAAGAGTACGGCAATCGAATGGATGGAGATGGAGAGCAATATATGAAGTCTATTTCGAGGGCCGCAGGAAGAATGGATGAACTCATCAAAGGCCTGTTGGATTACTCCAGGTTAAGTGCTAAAAAAGAGTTGAAGGAAACAGACTTTAATCAGGTGCTGTCAGAGGCGCTAGCAGATCTCAACGCCCTGATAACATTGAAGAAGGCTCAAATCGAATCGGACGAACTGCCCAGCCTCAAAGCGTATCCACTGGAAATTAAACTACTTTTCCAGAATCTGATTGCTAACGCGATCAAATTCAGTAAAAACGGATCTGATCCTATCGTTAAGATATCTGCTCACCCCATCACAAAGGGATGGCAATTTGAAGTTACTGACAATGGCATTGGTGTTGACGAAAAGGACTGGGAAAAGATATTCCTTATGTTTCAACGCATCCATGGAAAATCAGAATATGAAGGGACAGGCATTGGATTGGCCCATTGTAAAAAGATTGTGGAGCTACACAATGGAAACATCTGGATTGATTCTACACCAGGGGAGTTCAGTACTTTCTATTTCACAATTATGACCTAAACATTTCCTCTAAAACTGTTGTAATATTCTTGTAAGAAAAATAGATGAGCGTTTTATGCCAAACAGTTTTAAAAATGACTTATTTTTAAGGAATAAGTAAAGATTTTATTTTAATATTACCATTTTAGTTAACCGGATTTCAATTGAACCTTCATATATAGTGATGCTACGAAATATTTAATAACGCTCAAGCAATGAGGTAGTTAAAGGATGAACCAGCTAATTGAAATTGATAACCGTAAGTACGCACACGCTCATTTGGATCCAAAAGTATTGATCATTGACAGGAATCCGGACGAGTTGATGATCCATCTCAGGGATTTACCCATTTCACTCTTCGGGGCAGTTAGTATCGATGAAGCCTTTTCTAGTCTAAACGATCACAATTTTGCTGTCGCCCTGTATAACCCGGATTTGCAGGGAATAAATGGTTCTGAAATCTCAATATTGTATGAGCACTCAAAAAATACCGAACTACCGATTGTGGTTTTGGCTCCACCTTCTCTGGAAATCAAACCCTTTATTGAAATTTCAGGAATCTTTAATTTCATACCCCATCCACCGGATCCAAAACAGCTGATCAGGCTGGTCCTATTTCATACCACCAATCACCTAAATGAAAATGTCCTTAAGGTAAATACCCCCCAGCTGGAATTGATCAATGCGGAACTTGAATCGATCACTTATTCGGTTTCGCATGACCTGAGAGCTCCCTTAAGGGCCGTAACAGGGTTCTCATCAGTCCTACTGAAAAAGGCATCTGATCATTTGAAGGGAGACCATTTACGGTATTTAAACCTCATCGTGGAAAATGTGGATAGAATGAATCAAATGATTAATGATATTCTATCGCTATCCCGACTTTCCAGGCAAAAAAAACAGGTCCAACCCATAGACATGCAAAGTTTGGCAAAATCTATCTTCGCCGAATTGACAGCATCCATGGATCAGGTTCCGGAATTCATTCTTCCGAAACTACCAAAGGTGAAAGCTGACAAAGAAATGCTGTATCATGTTTGGTATCAGTTGCTGGAAAATGCGATCAGATTTTCTGCCAATAAAGAAAACCCAAGAATAGAAATTGGATCAAACACCATTAATGATGAAATTATTTTTTATATTAAAGATAATGGAATTGGGTTTGAGATGGAATACCCCGATAAACTGTTTCAGTTGTTTCAAAAATTACATGGCGATGAGGAGTCCGGCAGGAACGGGTCGGGGTTAGCGATTGTTAAAAAAATTATCGATCGCCATGGTGGCAAAATATGGGCAGAATCAGAAACTGACGCTGGTGCTACCTTTTTTTTCTCAATTCCTGAATAATATTGTATGCAGAGCCAGACAGCTATACATAAGATGCCTTACACCTTCAATGCAGAAGAGTTTCCGGCTTTGGAAGCATACAATGCCTTCATGGAGAAGCATCACATACTCATCAATGATAAACTCCGAAGCAACCTGATTGATGATCCTAAATTTGGCCCCATCATTCAGGCTCAAACCCAGGAAGAACAAAAAGCACAACAAGCCCACTCCAGAAAGCTTGAGCGTGAGGCAATCCTCCAAAACAATTGGAAAACCCATGCGGATCACTTGTTCAATCAAGGAGTTACCTATGCCCGGGTTGGTTTGAATTTTTCTGACTGGTTTCGGGTTGTGAAACAATACAGAGACCTGGCACTCCCTATCGTGACGGTGGAATGCAAAGAAGACCTGAATCTTTTATCCCAGGTACTGGATGGCATGAATAAAATGGTAGATCTGGGTATGAGTATTATTGCTGAATCGTATATCAATGAAAAAAACACCCTCATACAGGAGGAACAGAAAGCCAAAGAGGAAACCAAAAAAGAACTTCAGAAAACCGAATCCCGCTTTAGGGCCCTGTTTGAGAATAGTCCCGATCATATATTTATGGTAAACCGGGATGCAGATATTGAATTTATCAATCATGTAGCTCCTGGTTTGAAAATGGAGGACGTGGTAGGGACAAATCTTTTGGATTTTCAAACTAAAGAAGGCAGGCAAAAGGTTGAACAGGCCCTTCAATATACCTTTAATACAGGTAAATCAACCACTTACGACTCAGAGATTCCTTTACCTGGTGGTAACAGGTATTATGCTTCTTCCGTAGCACCGATTTTCCACAAAACGAAAGTCGTGTCGGCAGCAGTCATTTCCAGAGACAATACCGAGCGTGTCACAGCAGAATTGGAAGTCAGAAAACTCAACCGTGAGCTTGAACAGCGGGTAGAGGAACGAACTGCCAATCTGTTAGCAATTAACCAGGAACTGGAAAGTTTTACCTACACGGTCTCCCATGATCTTAGAGCCCCGATCCGTGCCATCGATGGGTTTACCAAAATCTTAGTCAAAAGTCTTGATGGCAGAATAGATGCCAAAGAAACACATTATCTGGACTGCATCCTGGGAGGCTCCAAAAAGATGGGCCATCTTATAGACGATCTACTCTCCTTTTCCAGGATGGGTCGTATCGAGAAGCGGGTAAGCACATTTTCAATGCACCAACTATTTGAGCAGGTTTTCAAAGACCTTTCGACCAACCCGCTTCCAAACAAAGTTGATTTCTCTATGGAACAGCTTCCTGAGATAAAAGGTGACCGGGAAATGCTACGGTTGGCCGTCAGTAATCTTCTGGGCAATGCGATTAAATATTCTTCCACACAAGAGACAGCAACCATCCACGTGAAATGCAAAGAAGAAAATAACCACCAGGTATTTAGTATAACCGATAATGGAGTAGGCTTTGAGATGGAATACCAAAACAAGGTATTTGAAATTTTTCAGCGACTTCATGATGAAGATGAATTTGAAGGGTCGGGTGTTGGCCTGGCCATTGTCAAGAAAGTCATCACCCGTCATGGCGGGAAATTATGGGTCGACTCAGAACTCGATAAAGGAACCACTTTCTATTTTTCTATACCAAAATAAAGCAATGATTAAATCAAATTTAGTAGAGATCTTATTACTCGAGGACAACAAAAACGATGCTGAACTTGCCATTCTGGCCCTCGAAGAATTCAACCTGGCTAACCAAATGGTATGGCTAAAAGATGGAAAACAGGGACTTGATTTTCTCTTTGGCCGCGGTGAATATGAAGGTCGCGATGTAAGCAACCCTCCCAAATTAATTCTTCTTGACTTAAAAATGCCGAAAGTGGACGGTATTGAAGTATTGCGTGCAATCAGAGAAGATCCAAGAACCAAATATATACCGGTGACCGTACTCACCTCTAGTAAGGAAGAGCGGGACATCATTGAAACATATAAGTTGGGTGTAAATAGTTATATCGTAAAACCAGTTGATTTTGAGCAGTTTACAAAAAGCGTAAGGGACGTAGGTTATTATTGGCTCTTATTGAACCAAAATCCAACGGGAAAGCTAAACACTGAGGAATAGGTACTGTTGAAAAAAAGCTATGGGAAAGAAAGAAAAACTACTTGTTTTAATATTAGAGGATCTATTCAGCGACATTGAGCTTATCAAGCTTCAATTTCATGAACTTGATTTTGAAGTCAGCTTTATTTTTTGTCACAATAAACAATCTTTTGAAGAAAAGCTCACAGAGGAAAACCCAGACCTGGTGATTTCTGACTATTCAATCCCCGGATACAATGGGTTAAAAGCCTTACAATTCCTGAGAACAAAAGACGAATTGACACCATTTATCTTTGTGACAGGCACGCTGGGAGAAGAAAAAGCCGTAGGAGCCATCAAAGCGGGAGCAACAGATTTTGTGACCAAGAATCGGTTAGATCTGCTACCCGCTGCCATCCTAAGATCGTTGAGGGAACGGGAAGAAAAAATAAAAAAGAATGCCGCCCTGGTAGAAATTTTCGAGAAGGAGAGAAAGTTTGAAGCACTCATCGAAAATTCCAGTGATTGGGTCAGTGTGCTGTCAGAAGATCATTTTTTCCTTTACATCAGCTCCTCCGTTCACAGGATATTGGGCTACCATATTGCTGATCTCAGATCGTTGAACTACTTTGATATTGTCCATCCTGATGATCAAGGCAGACTCTATGAGGAATTCAACAAGATTAAAACCTCCAAAATAGTAACCCTGACGCCTTATAGAGTGCTGGACAAGCGGAAAAAATACAGGTGGCTGGATACCATCATTGCCAACAGAACAGATGACTCCGCGATTGAAGGCATTTCTGCCAATTCGAGAGATATCACTGAGACACACCAACAAAGAATCCTTGACGAAATAATCGCCAGTTTTCAACGCATTTTTAGCGAACCAAGAAAACTGGATACTCAGCTACAGTTCATTCTTAGATTACTCAAAAATCATAGTTCAGCTGATTATGCGGAGTGGTGGTTAAGCGATATCGATGAAAGCCGAATGATCAAAAGAGCAACGGCATTCAATGGCAGTGACCTTATTCCCTTTGTGCAGAAAACCAAAGCCGTGAGATCGGCTGATAAGAAGTCAGGCATTCTGGGAAAAGTCTGGAAAGCCGGGAAACCCATTTTATTGTCTGATATTGATACTGATAAGACGCTAAACCTGGGACTTGTTAAAAACGAATTGAAATCTGCTCTGGGTATCCCGCTTGAATATAGTGGGAAGTCTGTAGCCACTTTGGTATTCTATTTTAAGACTCCGGTTCCCGAGCTTGACTTCTTCTATGATGTATTGGAAAACACGAATAATGCACTGAGTATCGAGCTTCAGAGACGCAAGAGTGAAGAAGAGCTGGCCCATATTTTCAACTTATCTCCGGATATTCTTTGCGTGATGAGTCCCGAAGGCACCATTAAAAAAATTAGTCCTTCGATTGAACGTAACCTGGGCTATTTACCGCATGAAATCCTGTCTACAAATATTGAGGAGTTAATTCATCCTTTTGATATAAAAAAAGCCACACTATTCAACCGGAGTAATTTGCAAGGTAAATCCATCCATTATTTTGAGAGTAGGATGATGACCAATACCGGAGAATACAAATGGTTTGCCTGGTCCGCCTTCCCCCTAATAGAAGAAGAACTGATCATTGTGATCGGAAAAGACATTCATGAGAAGAAAATTATCGATAAAACCCTGGAGGATCAAAATGCCCAGCTTAAGGAAATAGCCTGGTCTCAGTCTCATGAAGTTCGGGCACCCCTGGCCCGCATCATGAGTATCCTGGAAGTACTCAATAAAGGCGAAGTGGCTGAAAGGAATATTGAATACATTAAGCACCTCAATGAGTCTGCGGCCGAGCTGGATTCAATCATCCGGAAAACAATCGATTCGACTATCAATCTGGATTATTCTTTTCATTAATATGGGTTACCGGGTCATAGTAGTAGATGACGATATGGTCACCTCGGAAGTCCAAAAGCAATTGATCATCGATAGCGGACTTTCAGATCAGCCAATATCATTCAGGGATGGAAAGGAATTTATGGATGCTTCGAATGACTTGCAAAAGGAAAGTGACCAGTACATTGTATTGCTGGACATCAATATGCCAAAAATGGATGCCTGGCAGGTGATGGACCAGCTTCCGGAAGACTTCTGGAAAAAGGTTAAGATATATATCACCACTTCGTCAACCGACAGCCGCGACAAAGAACGCGCTAAGCAATATAAGGTCCACGGATACATAGAAAAGCCATTAACCATCAATAAATGTCTGGAACTAAAGGATCAGCATAGTACGGGTGGTTCCTAATTATCTCATGGTTGTATTACATTGACACCACGGTAATTGACGTTACCTGGCCTGGTATTGGTTACTCGTTTGCTTCAAAAGGGAAGTAATCCAATACGTCATACTCCCAAACATTGGTAGGGAAGATGACAACAAGGTTGGCCGTTTTCTCTCCGATATTCTTGAAAGCATGGGGTACCATCGGAGGTATATTTACAATATATGGAGCCTCAATGGTAAACAGTGTATCACCCAGCGCATAAAGGATCGTACCTTCCAGTAAAACATGGGATTCTTCCCCCTTGTGGGTGTGCATGGGTGGCGCACCCCCCGGAAATGTTTCGGTAATGCCAATGACCAGGTTTTGATAGCCATGTTTATAGCCTTCCATGACGTGAACATACTCTCCGGGCCCGGGATTGATCGCAGGCAGGTCTTCCACTTTGGCAACATACTCGCTCCAGTTTTTCAACTCCTTACTCTCATAGCCTGGTGGTACCGTTCTTCGTTCCAATACTTTGTGTGAATGATGCTGTGCATGTAAATATTCAATGATAGAATCCGGGACGGTCTTTACCTCATCAACGAGATTTTCGATTGAAAATGTCTCTTTCGTGAGGTCATGTGGATGTGAATGACTTTCTGAATGTTCTTTTTCCTGGTTGGAACAAGAAATTGTGACCGCAATGATCAGTAAGCAGCCAAAAAAGTAGATTAGCTTATTCATGTTGGTGGGTTTTGGTGGCTTTTATTAGCGTTTGAGCATAACTAATCTACAAAAATCCACGATGAGAAGCAATGGGTGAATTAGTCCTCAGATCTACCGTAGTTATGATTGAATAAGGTTTAATTGTACCTTTCGCTGGCTTCAATCATACCCCGACTGGTGTCCTCACCAGACGGTAATAAGTCCTATGCAGGTCGGTAGGAACAGGACACTATGGGGATGAAAACACCGGCCTGAATCAATGCTTAATCCATCCACTATTCCGGATCACATTGATAGCTCCCTGAAGGCGTGTTTGAAGGTATTTGCCAGTGATCCGGGGCTCACTTCCAATAGTCTCATTGAAGTACACCCATCAAAATAAGCAAATTGCCTCACTGTTTCTACAAACGACCCAAGCCAGACACTTACATCCAATTGGGTGTTTTCAATATGCAAATGGATCAACTCAAATTCCCCTTTACTCCGATATGTTTTACAATCCACGCGTCCGATAAACTCCTCACCAAATAAAATGGGCAGGCAAAAGTAACCGTACCGCCTTTTAGGCTGGGGTGTATAGCATTCCATGCGGTAGTCAAACCCAAAGAGCTTCGCTGTTCGATCGCGGTGGATGATGGCATTGTCGAAGGGAGATAAAAGTTTGATGCTGTCGGGCGCTTTTTTGATGGTCTTTTCCAGTAATTCACAGAACACATACATAGGTGGCAGCCCTTCAATGATTACTTCCTGCACTTCCTTTTGCTCTACCATATTACGCAGGACTTCCTCAATGCTTTTACGGAGTTTCTGCCCTTTTTTCAAATGAGC
This sequence comes from Cyclobacteriaceae bacterium, assembly GCA_965223915.1. GTDB lineage: Bacteria > Bacteroidota > Bacteroidia > Cytophagales > Cyclobacteriaceae > UBA7330. Next base: position 145,956 of record OZ245027.1, read on the forward strand.
TATTTGCTTCACATTGGTCACACCATAAGCTCGCAAATGCGTTTCAACTAAATATTGTGCATACTGCAGAGCATCTGGTTCCGAAGTGTCAATCGAATCCGGGAGCACCCTTTCGCTGATGTCATAGATCTTTTGCATGCCCTCCCGACCAGCGATCATCAGCTCCCCCTGCATGAAGAGTTTCTCCAGCGCCACCTTTGCGGGCTTCCAATTCCACCAGCTACCTAATTTTTTACTCGCTGCCTGAAAGTCTCTCGCCTTTTGCGGACCATCCAAACGAATTTGGTCATATACCCGAGTCAATACCTTTGGATCCACATTGTAATGATGGGATTGTTCTCGCTTAAATTGCTGCATAAGGGGGATAGCAAAACGGTAATCGCGCATAGGCAAATAGGAAGCTGCATGAAACCAATACTCAAAGACCTTGCGCTCTTCAATTAAACGATCCAGGTATTCATCTTTGTAGTCTGGTATTCTGGTCCAAAATGTGTGATGATGCGCTCGCTTTACAACCGAAAGCGTGTCAATTTGCACGTAGCCTAGCTGTTCCAATGCCGCTAAAACCGCTCGTTTTCCTTTTCCGAATGGATTGGTTTTATATAAGCCCTGGCAGGCCAAGGTCGCCCTGCGAAGCTGTGATAATTGCCTTTTAGTCATTCATGATGCTCTCCTGGCTAAAACTAGTAGAATTTATCAACTTAGAGCGAGAGCGGATATCCCTAAACACCTCCTGGAGGAGAAAATACTCACTTTGGCTTGTTGAGCATCTCCTGCATCATCTTGCTAAATAGTTCCTTGGGAGATTTATCAAACAAGCTTGTTTCTTCCCCCAACACCTCAATAGAGCTATCCGACGAAATAAAGTCATCGTCGACATAATGAAACAATCGCCACTTCCCCTTATGATACTCCAGGGCTGTCATGTTCTCTACCCAATCGCCTGAATTGAGATACATGACCTTGCGTTTACCCACTTTAAATTCTTTCAATTTGGGTGTATGGATATGGCCACACACTACATAATCATATCCATTATCGGCTGCTATCCGGGTAGCGGTCGTTTCAAACAGCTTCATGGATTTTGATGAGCCCTTCACACCGTCTTTGATCTTTTTGGATAGTGAGATCCTCCCCTTCCCCATGAGTTGACTGAAAAAGTTGAAGACTTTGTTGAGTACGATTAAAACGCCATAACCGATCGCTCCCAGCCTGGCCAGCCAGCGCGAATGTGCCATCGTCACATCGAAAACGTCTCCATGAAAGATCCAGGCCTTTTTAGATTTCAGCCTGAGAGTCATTTTGTTTTCAATCTGAAAACTCCCCACCTTCAGACCCTCAAACTTCCTGAGCATTTCATCATGGTTGCCGGTGATGTAGGTGGTGTCGATGCCCAGGGAAATCCATCTTAAAAGCTGACTTAGCACCTTCATGTGGCTTTTTGGCCAGTACCGCTTGCTGAATTGCCAAATGTCTACGATATCACCATTCAGAACCACCCGCTTGGGTTCGATGCTCTTCAGGTAATTGGTCAGCTCCTTGGCCTTGCATCCATAAGTGCCTAAATGAATATCCGAGAGCACCAACAGATCCACTTTTCTTCTACCCCTGGGTTTTTCCTTTTTCCCGGATTTCATGATATGCTAACTGGTGATTCAGGTAAGTTCGGGAATTGTGGTGAGAAATGGAACGTGTCCGTTCACACATTTATGAATTGAATGATATCGTTTAATCGCGCCCTATAACTGCTGCTTAACCTTAAAAAAACTGAAAAGCTATTGAATAAAAGCTCGGTTTATTGTATCTTGAATAGGATTCCACCTCTTACTGCAATGAAATTACTGCTTTCCATTATCACCATATGCAGTTTCAATTTCCTATTCTCCCAGGTAAATTACAATATCAGTAGCTACTCTGGAAATCTGCAAACAGGTACTATTTCGGTGAATTCGTCGGCTGGAGATTTGGTCGCCGGAGAGCTCACAACAACAAATATTACCATTTACAACGCGTTCGTTATCATCCTTAAAGACGATGAACCACCTCTTTCAGTCACAGGTAATTACTTTAGAGTCTACCCCAATCCTGTTTCTGAAATTTTAAAAGTAGAGACCAGTTATGGTAAGATAGAGGCCATAGAAATTCATGACATAAAGGGTAGAAAAATAGAATTCAACTATTTATTTACTAATGAGTTGGATCTTTCCCAGCTGACTCCAGGCACCTACATGCTTAGGTTAACAATGCAAACTCCTAAAACGAATAAGTTAATTAAAATCATCAAGCTAAAATGACATGAAACCCATAAAAATATCGGTGCTATTTTCTCTAATAGCTTTCGTATGTTATTCTCAAGCACCAGCCGGATTTAATTATCAGGGAGTAGCTACGGATGCAGAAGGAGATCCTATCCCTGATAAGAATATTAGCGTTTTAATGACCATATTGGGTGGTACAGGAAATCAACCGGATAGTCCTTTGTATGAAGAATCACATGAAGTTGCGACAAATACTTATGGCTTATTTTCATTAATAGTCGGAGGTGGAAACATTGCTTTTGGAGAATTTGGAGATATTGATTGGTCTTTGGGTTCAAAGTTTCTCAAAATTGGGATTGATGTGGAAGGGGAAACTAATTATGTGACCATAGGAACGGTACAATTACTTTCAGTACCCTATGCCTTATATGCGGAAACTTCCGGTGGAGATAACGACAGTGATCCTGCGAATGAAATTCAGGACCTGATACTTGAAGGCAATAATCTATCCGTAACAAGTAACGACAATGCAACAACTGTTGATCTGAGTCCATATTTAGATAATACCGACAATCAGGACTTGTCTCTGGAGAGCAATAATCTTTCAATCAATAATGGACAAACTACCATTGATTTATCCAATTATATGGATAATACTGATAATCAGGATTTGTCTGATGTTCTCCAACAGGGAGCTGATGCGGGGGGTGTAGCGATTGCCAATCTTGCAGACCCCATAAATGATCAGGATGCAGTAACCAAAGCATATTTGGAACAACAAATTGGGACTATCGATGTCTCTCAAATTACTGGTTTGCTTGGTCAGGGTCATACCTTAAGTTTTCCAGATATTGTGGATAATCTTGCTGATCTAGAAATTGAGGGAGTCGCTATCACGGATAAGGTAGTAATAGTTAGCGGGATTGGTGTAGAGATTGAACGAATTAGCTTTAACAATGGCGAATCTTACGAACCTGGTTTGAACATGGAGTATCCCTTGATCTTTGAAACGATTACGGATGCAGACGCTCAGTCAATCATTGATTGGAACCAATCTAATGGTACACCTCGTGGGGGATCTTTAATTTATCGTAATATCTCAGGAACAGAGGTGAGCAGGTGGAATTTCTATGAGTATGTGTTGGAAAGTAGCGAACCAGGAGTGGATGGAAGAACACGGTTTACCTGGGTTCATAACCTAATTCCAAATAACCTCGCTGGATTTGATTGGAGCGGCGACAATGGCAATGAAGTTTCATTCAATCCGGCTACCGATAAGTTGATAGAGATTTCAGGAGTGGGATTTCCTTTTAATGCTGAAGTAGAAGAAGATGAAGCAAATAAAACAGTAAGCCTGATCTTTGACTACAATGAGGGAGCAGGAGTCTTTGACTGGGTAAATGATTTTGTTGTCGGGGCTGGAGTTATCAGAGCTATTTCTATCATTGAGACTACGGATGGCACAACTGCCACAGAGAGCAGTCGGGTAAACTATTTCGAGTGTTTTCCTTTTATTTATGAACATTTCTATGGTTTTGGTCTGGAAACCAAAAGGAAAACCAGGATGGTTTTTAGCTATGATTTAAATGCACCCGGCTTATAAGATTGGTGTATATTACCTTCGCCAACTACCTATTAAAAAGCTATCATACGATGCAATCGCGTGCTAGCTTTTTGTTTGCAATTCCATTTCGACACCATCGCCTTAGCTTTAAACATTATTCCTTTTCCGGTCGAATCCCAAAAATCAATAAATACCCGATCATCCAGAACTCTCCTATCGTTGCAGGGATAACCAGGAATTCTCTCCACGAACTTCCCACTCCGGTGTAGTTGAGGACCACATTCAACAGGTAGCCCGCACCTCCTATAATCAGGGTTCGTCCAAGCCAAACAGGCATTCGCTTAGAACTGGTAACGATGTATCCCATCGGGATCAGCCAAAGGCCAAAGAACAGACTGCCAACTCCCCAGGCATCTTTTATCAGACGGCTTAAAAGTTCAATGATGATTGTTTTGTTTTCAATACTCTGGGAAGAGTGATTGGCAATTTCAATGGCAGACCCCATTGAAATGGCACTGATCATGATGACCACGGCATTAACCATACCCCAAATAGCGAGTGTCCATGCAGCCCATTCATTGATATTTTTAAACAGCTTATAAAACCATACAGCGGTAAGGGCCTGTGACACAATAATGCCGAATTCAAAAAGTAGCCTGGTTCGGGCAAGAGATTCCTGGTCTATCAGATTCGTCAGCGTCTTTTGAGGTGACTCCGGATCAAAAATCTGTGTGTGAAAAATCATGAATCCAAGAAGTCCTGAAATGGCCATAAGCAGGTACCAGATTCCGGCCACCCTTGCAGTGCCTACCAATTGACTTTGTTTGTTAGTCATCATCTTAATTGTTGTGGTGTTACCCTTCAGGGCGTGTTGTGCGTATTGGTTTGCCAAGATAAAGGGTTTTCAGCAAAATTTGAATGAGGGTTTTTTGGAAGGGAATTGCTGATAAAGCTATCACATGATACAATCGCGCACGAGCTTTTTTATCAGACTTCCTTCCCGTCTGGTGAGGACACCAGCCGGGGGAGCTGAGCACTAGCTTTTATTTAGCAGGTGAGTTGGCATTTCCGTCAACCCTCAAACGGCCCGTCATACCCTGTCAGCGCCTCTCTGATCCAGTCCGCCATGGGAATGGTCCTGCGATTGACCGGGTCGAACATCACCTGGGCAGTACTGCCTGTCGCGTGGAGGATCTCTTCACCGTCTTTTTCCGTTGTGATCGCATATTCCAGACCAAAACTCTTATTGCCAATTTGGGAGGTGCGAACATGTACTTTGGGTACAATATGGGTCAACATCAACTCCTTTTTAAAGTCCACATGGACACTCGCAATGAGGAAGATGTGTTGTTTCCAGTCCCAATCCGGGCAGACTTCACCGATATAGGCGCCACGTGCCATCTCAAAGTAAGTAACGAAAACGGCATTATTGACGTGGCCCAGCGGATCAAGGTCCTGCCAGCGAATATGTACGGGTATCGAAAATTTAAATCCTTCCATTTTGGTTAAGGGTTTGAAAATACAATTCTATGGAAGGATGGCTTAAATTCATTCCGAATGAAGGTTTTATTTAAAACGCCTCCATCGCCAGCTCCCGGTTGATGGCCGCTCCGGCCATATTTCCACTGGAAACGGCCTGAGCCACCGCCCTGAACTGAATGATACTGTCCCCACAGGCATATACGCCTGGAACAGTGGTAGCATTGAGCATGTCTACCTTAATAAGTCCCTGATCAGTCAGCTCACAACCCAGTGATACCGGTATGTCGGTGCTCTGTTCAAAAGGTACCGGAGCGTACAAGGCATCCAGCTTTACTTTTCCCCCGTCCTTCAGGATCACCTCACTTAAATAGCCCTCCCGATGAACAATCTCATTCACTTCGGTATCAATTACTTCAATCCCCTTTTGCTGTATTTTTTTGAGGAATTCAGCATCTACATCATGCTGGCCCTGAGTAAAAAAGACCACATCATTTGAGAGGTTAAATATCAATGGAACAAAGTGTGTGGCATGCTCACCTTTTGTTATAATACCCGTCCGTTTGAACTTATTTTCATATCCATGACAGTATGGACAGTGGATCACTGAAATGCCCCAGCATTCAGCAAACCCTTTGATAGGTGGCATAAGGTCTTTGACACCTGTGGCAAAAATCAGTTTCTTAGCCCTGAAGGACTCGCCGTCCATTGTATCTATTTCAAAACCATCCTCAACCTTCCTTCCCTTGCTGGCGAGTCCGTTCAGGAATTGTACGGTCTGGTATTGCTCTACCTGCTGCCTGGCAAGGGCAGATATCTCGGCAGGAGTCTTCCCATCCTGGGTGAGAAAATTGTGTGAGTGAGGTGTCTGTCGGTTACAGGGATGACCACTGTCTATGACCAAAACATCCCTGAGCGAACGTCCAAGCACCATGGCTGCCGATAATCCTGCATAGCTTCCTCCGATAATGATAACATCAAATATTCTTTCTCTCATGGGTTGATTCAAATTAGGATACTAAGCTAAACAATACGGAGATATATGCAACTATGTTGCATATAAATTACCTTCCTCCTGACTGGTTTTTTCTTATGCGAGGGATTTGGGTTGAACTCTTCAAATGGGATTTTAACCAACGCCTCGTCTCCATTGAAGTAAATCATCCCATTGCAGCCTACCTTTCCAAATCATCCATCTGCAGGTAAGATACATGCGTGAAAATGTTATCTACTGTGGATTTCACTATCAATGTCTCCGACTCATAAAGCACGAAAGGTACTTCGCTTTTAGAACAGCCTGAGAAAGTGATGGCACAGGTTAGCGGCAGGAAGAATAGCTTCATGGTACAACAAATTCCTCTCACCATTAAAGAAAATACCTTTATCCCAACTACATTTTATTGTGTCAATGCTGAATCAATTTCCTGAACCACAGCGGAACTTTTGATGGAATCCAATGCTGATTTCAGCAGATCTGTGAATACTGATGATGACAAATCCTGATTGGAGAGGATCTCTGTAATTTTGGCCGGTGTTTCTTCGTCGAACGGTTCTGACAATATCGGCTGCGCAAACTTGGCCATGGCGATTTCGATTTGATTGTATGAGATGTTATCCGCTTTGACCCAGCCACTCTTAAACCATTTTTCACCTGTTGGACGACCCTTTACCTCCGCCCAGGTGTCCTGAACCTGAGTAACTGCAACAATGTCCATTTTGAAAAACTTATCATCTGTCTTTGTGAGAAGGTCCGGACGCTTATAGATATTGGTTTCCTCTATTAATACAGCGGGCTCAGCTTCCGCAGCAACGAATTCTGAACGTACCCAGCCCTCGGTACCATCATTCAAACGGACATTCAGAAAAACTTTGTCATCAGTGCTTGTTTCTTCCACGCCTAAATAGGTAAGCTTTTCACCCAGGCTGAGTGATGTTACATATTCCCCTTTGTCGGATGGTGTTTCACGAATAGAGATCTTGTCCCAGATGCTCACGGCTTCCACTTCTTTGGGAGCTGCCTCCTCGGGAGCTGCCTCTGTTGTGCTGGTTTCACTTTGACTTTGGCTTTGAGACCCACCGCAAGAATACACTGCAATGGCGAGTAACAGGATTATTGAGAATTGAAGTTTCATTAGGCTTGATGATTAGGCGTTAAATATTGATTGTAACTGTATTTGTGAAAATGGTAAAATAATTTAAAACATCAAAGACATCAAGGAGAATTCAAACCATGAAATGCAAATTTTTTAAACGAAAAAGAAAAGGTTATTTTCCTGCACAACCCATGTAGTTTGACATGAAGCAGACTAGAATCTATATTTAAAAGCAGCCCTCAGGGATTGGGTTTCATAAAAATTCTGGTAATCAGCCACGAAGCCAATGCCATTGATCTCCTGTCTCAAGCCGTACCTGTTGAAGACATCACTCATGGAAATGGTTAGCTCACCTTTCCCGTTGAATAACTTTTGCTGAGCTCCGAAGTCTACTGAGCTTCTGGACAACTGCCTGCCCTGGGGGATACTTTTATCTGCTGCATAGAGGCTGGTGAGCTGTAGCTGTAGCTGATCATTCACCTTGAAAGTATTCACCACTTTTATATCCCAGGTCAAATCTGAATCTTCAGCAATCTCAAAGTTGTGCTTGTAAGGGAACAATAGCTGCCCGGTGAATTCATTGATCCTGATATTGTACAGGTTAAGGTTTCCCGACACTTTCCATACTTTGTTGAATTCCTGGCTGACAATCAACTCCACCCCACTATGATTCATGGAACCCGTATTGGCATAGCTTTTAACCACCACGTTGTAGATGCTGGTGGTATCTTCGGTATATACCCGCTGAAATGGATCATCTATAAACCGAAGATAACCTGAAATAAAAATGGATCCGCTTTCCCAGTAATTCTGAAATGCCAGCTCAGCAGATTGTGCATACTGGGGCCTAAGATATGGGTTACCAACCTTCACGAGTTCATGGTCATCAGATTTGGTATAAATGCGCAATTCAGGCTCTCCCGGTCTGTCAATACGTTGGTTAAAGAATGCAGACATCCTGTTATTTTCATTGAGCTTGTAAGTGAACCTGATATTGGGAAACAGGCGGAAGTAATTGTAGCTGTCGTTTTCGTCATAATAGGTATTGGCCGCGTCTATGTTATAAAACACATCCGTATATTCAGCCCTAATCCCTCCCTCTATGTCATATTCCTTTTTCTCATGCACCCAATTGGCATAGGCAGCATAAATCCGCTCTCCCCACCTCGAAAAATTACCGAGTCCGTCGTACAACATCGAATTCTGATCTCGTTGCTGCTCATATGTTACGGGTAAGTTTCTGATCTGAACTTTTCCTCCTGATTCCAGACGACCACTTGCAGTGGGTTTTACATAATCCACGCCAGCACTGGTAATATGTTCCGTGCCAAGCACACTGGTGACATCCCTACCATTGGAACGGATGGCGGAGCTATCATTGACAAAATAGGTTTCATCTTCCCAGCCCTTTGAATATTGAAGATTGGCCTGTACGTTGTGACCATACTGATTAAATTTATGCTCAAACCGAAGGGCGTAGTTCAGGTATCCGGTGATTTCCTCTTCATTCCAGGTAATATATCTGGTGCGAACATCATCCTGATTGACATAGGCTACCTGTGCTGTATCTACATGTGATTCCCAATCGTAGATGCCCGAAATGGTTAAAGTATTCATCCCGTCGAACAAATAATCAAATCCTCCTTTGATGATGTAATGGGTTTGAGACCTGTTTTCCGGCACCTGCGAGGAAATCGTTGTACCATCGTCATAAAATCGGGTGGTGAATTCATTGTTTGGCAGCCGCTCCTGAAATAGGATTTCGGACTGAAGAAAGAAATTAAACTTGTCTTGTTTCATGTTCAGATCCAGGCTGGGGATATATTTGGGTGTGGGGGAATAGCTGCCCAGGTCTGTGGGCAGGTCCGGCTTACGTTTAGTAAAAACCCCAAGACCACATGCAAATCCTGCTGAGCCATGAAGTCCGGTCTGCCTTTCTTTTTTATATACAATATTGATGATACCGGCCATCCCGTTAGCATCATATTTTGCAGATGGGTTGTTGATGATCTCGATCCGTTCAATATTAGCCGCCGGGAGGTTATCCAATCCTTTTTGGTTACCGTAGCCAGTCAGGCTGGACTGCTTGCCATCTATCAGGACAATGACTTTATCGCTTCCCCTTAGTATGATTTTCCCATCCTGATCGAAAGAAACTCCCGGCATTGCTTTCATCGCATCCATCACCGATCCACCAGATTGAGCTATGTTTTGTTGCATACTATATGACTTCATGTCGAGTCCAGCTGCTATTTCGGCCCGCTCTCCAGTCACTATGACTTCCTCCAACTCCTCTGAAGAAGCTTTGATCGTGATCCTACCCAGATTATAGTTTTGATTCAATTGTCCGATATGGATTTCCCTGGTCGATTCCTCGTACCCTACACAGGTTATGGTTAGCTGATAATTACCTGGTTTGATCCCTTCGATAATGAATTGACCATCCTCCCCGGAAATCCCACCATTGATTAGGTCTCCGGAATCGTTGGTGATCACAATTGATGCAAATGGAACGGATTGGTTCGTCTCAGCGTCAAAAAGTTGCCCGATGATCCTTGTATCCGTTTGAGCATAGGTGTGTTTAAAAATGATACCCAACAAAATAAATAACAGTACAGATCTTGTTACCATTGACTTTCAGTTATGACGCTATCTGGTGCAATTTACATCTGGTAGAATACATGAGCCTTAAAACCATTAATTTGCTTATTGATATGAGATCAGGCGGACAAATATGACCACAATCCCTCCCCTCTATAAAAAACACCATCTTGACAAAGACCACACTTCCATTGGGCTGTTCCGGTCATTGAAAGAACTCACCGAAGTCAACAAAGTATTGTATCCGGGATCTCATGTCCATATCACCCCTTCCCTGATCTTCCCTGATGTGGTCTATGCCGACGCTTTCCGGGGCACGTACAAATTCTTCGATGACCCGCTGACTTTGGCTTATATCACAGCAAATAAGGAATATACAAGCAAACCTCTGGTACGGTTCTATCAGCAGGATTACACGAAGCCATTTCCGGATTTAGCGAACGAATTTGACCTCCTGATCTCCCAATATGCAGGCTTCGTTGGACAGGCCACCAAACACTATCTCAAAACCGGCGGGCTGTTGGTTTGCAACAACTCACATGGTGATGCTTCGATGGCTGCTATTGACCCCGATTACGAACTTTTTGCTGTATACAGAAGGGTTAGTGATCAAAAATTTAACATTTCCACCAGGGGACTTGATGCATACCTCATTCCTAAGCGTGGCACCCATCCAACCAAAGAACAGCTGCTGAAATCACAGCGTGGGATCGCTTATACAAAGAGTCCATCGGGATATATTTTCAGAAAGGTAGGGTGATATGACATTCAGACTTTCTGAAACTCCGACCGTCGGAAAGTCTGAACATCGGAAAGTCCGAACATCCTTCACTCAATATCCTTCAAGAAATGCACCACCTCTTCCTCCTCCCAAAAACCTACACTTTTGTGAAATTTTCTGGATTGCTTGTCATTGAGCCAGGTGTCGGAGCCCATCTGGATACAGCCATTCGCTTTGGCCCACTCCTCCCCCATCTTAACGAATTCCATGGCAATGCCTTTTTTACGGTGGTCAGGCTCCACAAAAATGCCTTCCAGATAGCCTGTGGGTGATTGCCTGGCTCCTTCCACATATTCTTTCCTGATGGTGAAAATGGCAAAGCCTATATTTTTGTCATCATTATTCTTTGCCATGATGATTTTTTGAGCACCCCATGTATGGGCTTCCTTCAACAATTTTCTTAGCTCAGCCTCACTGAAATCCTTCCACAATTTGAGCCCCATCTGTAGCAGAGAATCAAAATCCGGATCCCGAAACTCATGGTAGGTAATTGGCGGGTTCATAACGTGTTTTTCGGAAGTACTTTAGCTCTCTGTTTATTGTCAATGGAAGGACTCGGTCGAAAGGGTGTCCTATTGCTAAATATAACTATGATTTAGTTAGCCGAAAAAGCCTGACCCCCATAAATGCAAACCACACAAAAAGTGTAAGTAAGAGCAGTCGTTGCCACATTCCATTGTGAGTAGATGCTTCAAACGAGTTGATCATTGCAGCCAGAAATCCTGCTGAGGCCACACAAGTGAGCATGGAGTAGATCCAGACAGGCCTCCAGACATCATGATTTCTGAAGGAAATACCCAACAGACCGCACCCAATGATTGCTGAAAAGAAAGCAACGGCTGACACCTGATTATGGATCATATTTTCCATTGACCCTTGCTGCGGACAACCGGCATCACATGAAAAAAAACCGGCCATCAACACACCTGTACCGAATACAAGGATCAATATTGAGCCCAATCGAAGGCTGATGCTTTTCGGTAACAAAAAGAGCAGTGAAATACCAAAGGCAACCATCGATAACCCCAATGGTAAAAACCCAAACAGATTCATCCCCATGGCATTGACTGTGCCTGTGGCTCCAAGTTCGCTGATGAATTGTGAAACATGATCATAGTCACTCCTCAGGTTAGCATTGACTATAACCGCCAGCGTAAATATCGACGGACCAATTAAGCCCCCCAGTCCAAGGATTTTCAGGTTGATGGGTATCATGAACCCGGGTTTAAGGTTGGTATGAGCGTAAATTAACTTCTGCAGTTTGGGTCACTTATCCTCAGGAAGCGCCTCAAATTCCTTCTGCTTCTTTGCAAACCATTCCTGCATGGCTTCAGGGTTTTGCATCAGCCCCTGCATGGCTTCCATCGCCTTCAGGTGAGCGTCGTCTCCATTTTGAAACATTTTTGTCCCATGCTTCCTGCTTAACTCGGCGATTTCCTCAAATGTATTGGCATGAAACTCCTTGTCACAAGCTCCGCCCAACTGTTTACATGTCATTGTTTTCATCCTCTTCAGATTTAAAAATGTGAACAATCATCAGACAAACACTTCTAAAGTCAGTCCACACTGACTATGACTATTTGGTCATTTCCAAGGACTGATCGAAAATTTGCATCCTATTAAATATAACAAAAAGTGAGGTAAAAGGAGCTAAACAGGCCTATTAAAATGAGTTAGAAAGACAAAATAAAATGGGTTATGCTACTGTTAAGCTATGAAATGCGCCGCTCCGGCTCCTCTATTTTCAAAAACGCTTCTATCTCTTTCGCCGTGTGACGTGCTGTCTTTCCTACGCCATAAATGGTGGCAGAGGCAAAGCCCGTCCAGTGGCCATACCCTACCAACCACAATCCCGGCTCCCTCACAGAGCGGGTGAAATTGGTTTGGATACGCCCCTCCTGTATCAGGTTCAAAGATTCGAGGTGTGAAAAGTCAGGTTTAAAACCCGTACACCAGATCACCGCATCAAAGGATTCTTTGCTACCATGCTCCCAGATCACACCTTCCTCATAGAAGGATTGCATGGGTCGGTGATCCTCGTAGACATTTCGCTTTAGGGCTTCCTGCACGCTTTGCACCTGCACAATATCACTCAATGAGGCCTTCCGGTTAAACTTGTCGGTTGACTTCCCAAAGTACCTTTCAGTGGCCTGATGAAACAAATAGCGTCCATCAATTTCCACAGGTAAGAAGTTCGGAGCTTCCGGTGTCACCCATTTCGTCTCCGCGACTTTGGATACTTCGGCAAGGATCTGAGCTCCGGAATTGCCTCCGCCAACAACCAGTACCTTCTTGTCCTTAAACTCCTGAGGATCTCCGTAATCCATCGAATGAATTTGTACGCCTCTGTATTTACTTTGCTGCGGATATGCAGGTATGAAAGGGCCCGTTGCGGTACCCGTTGCACTGACCACCACTTTGCTGTAGTATGATCCCTTCCGTGTGATTACCTCGAAGACACCACCCTGCTTCGCTACATCGGTCACTGAAGTATTTCGGAGAACCGGAAAATCGTATCGTTGCTCATATTTTGTAAGGTAATCGATGAACTCATCCCTGGTCGGGTATTCATTTTTGCCCGGAGGCATTTGCCATCCTGACAACGAGCTGTAGGTGGCGGGTGAGAATAGCTTCAGACTCTTCCAGGTTTGCAGCCAGGCACCGCCCGGTCTGTCCCGGTCGTCGAGAATAACATAGTCCAGGTTTGTCCTCCTCAGGAAATAAGCTACGGAGAGTCCTGCGTGACCTCCACCTATGATAATGACGTCGTGTTTGTGCACAGATTTTTAGATGGTCTTTACCAGAGAAATTTTTGAACAGCTCTTGGATCTATCTGCTCAGGGATATCATAACGCAAGTTGATGTGAAACTGTTTTAGCAAGTCGCCTGGGTTTAGCCCTTCCGGATCACATAAGATTTGATGGCCTTGACTTTTGTGTTGCCTGCGCTGGCGAATTCATAGAAATCAGCAAAACCAAAGACATTGCCGTCTTCCATGGTCATCTCACCATTGACGGCGCCCTCTTTTCCATGGGTCACAATGCTATGTATGGTCAGCTCAGTGGCCTTATTACCCATCATTTGTGTCAATGCAGCGGCAAAACGCTCCTTCCCCGTGATGGGTTCATCTCCTACCAATGTCCACACAACATCATCAGCCATGTGTTCCATTGCTTTTGGGATGTCATATGAAACGAAGTAGATCGTGAGGTCTCTGATCAATTCCCGTTTCGGTGCATTGCCACAGTCTGCTTGTATGTTGAGTTTCATCTCCGGTAAATTTTATATATCACTTATATCTACTGCCGCAATATCTTCTCCATGGCCTTCCCTCTGGCCAGCTCGTCCACCAGCTTGTCCAGATATCTGATCTTCTGCATGAGTTTGTTCTCAATCTCTTCCACCCGGTAACCACAGATCACACCGGTGATTTTGGAAACGTTGGGATTTAACCTGGCCTGGTCAAAAAAGTTTTCAAAATCTGTTTTCTGATCTATGTGCTGCTGAAGCATCTCCTGGTCATACCCCGTAAGCCATTCGATGATCGCATCCACTTCTTCTTTGGTACGCCCTTTCTTCTCTGCCTTTTGGACGTAATACGGATAGACACTTGCGAAGGATGTAGTGAAAATTCTGTGGTTTGCCATTGTTAATCAGTAATTCTTGCCTTTCTCGAATCTGATACTTTTCAAAAATAACATTGATCACCTTTAAGATAGCACAGTTCTGGTTGATTTATCACTCAAAGCGATCAGACCTAGAATAGGCCCAATGGCTAAAAGGGGATAAATACTCCTGGAATCTATCATGCTACTGAGGACATTGATCAGTTGAATACTGACAATGGTAATGGAAAACCCAATGCAATTGACAATGGTCAATGCCGTCCCCTTGATTTCGGGCGTAGCATTTTGGGCTACCAGGGTAGAAAAGAGCGGGCTATCCGCAATGACCACCATCCCCCAAAACAACAAAAACCCAATAAATATCAATGGTATGTCCGTGCTGAAAAGCCATGGAGACATCAGACAACACACACCAGAAAGGAGGAGTGCCCAAAAAGCTGTTTGCTTTGTTCCCGCAGACTGGGCTATATATCCTCCGACCATACAGGCTACTCCTCCGATAGCAATGATGAGGAACGAGAGCAAAGGCACATTAAATGAGGCTGTCGGGTTTAACCGGGTATATTCTTTCAGCATAATCGGCACAAAAGCCCAAAAGGCGTAGAGCTCCCACATATGGCCAAAATACCCGAAGGCCGGGGACTGGAAATTTCGATTTCGAAATACGCTAAAAAAGGCCGACAGGTCCACTTTCTGTCCGGCTTTTCGGTAGGGTCCATCCGGTACCAGGATGAAAAGGATTATTCCTCCCAGAACGGCAATACCGCTTACAATAATGAGTACCAGCTTCCATGGGAAATCCCCGGTCATATCCCGGAGTAAATGCGGAAATGCAGTTCCAATCACCAGTGCACCTACCAAAAATCCCAACGACTTTCCCAGGCCCTTTTCAAAGTAGTCAGCAGCGATCTTCATCCCGACAGGGTAGATCCCTGCCAGGAAAAATCCCGTTAGGAACCGGAAAGTCAGGATGCTTGCCAATGTATTTGCCTCCCAGGTCACTCCCAGGTTGAACAGGGCTCCAAACAAGGCACTCACCAGAAACACCTTCGAAGGTGAGAACCGGTCCGCAATGGTGAGGATGGCAAAAGTGAGCGTGCCAGCGATAAACCCCAATTGTACGGCCGAGGTGAGATGGCCTAATGCACTTTCCTTCAGGTCGAAATCCAGTACGAGATCACTCATAACACCATTCCCCGCAAACCATAGGGAGGTGCAACAAAACTGTGCAATGACGATAACCGGAAGGATGTATTTAGGCTGCTGTACGCTGGATTGATCAACCATTTTGATTCAAACGGATTTATGGCTCCGCATCCTATCAAATCTAGAAAGATTTCAGATTATTTGGATGATAGGTTGGCTGGTTGGTCCAGGGGGAAACAAGAGGTGGCGCAAATCTCAACGGTGGCATCTAATAGGCCTGATTTTTTGATTAAAATCTATTTTCAGCCTTCATAATTCTCAATCTTCCTTTCCTCCCCTATTTCACCAATGTGATAATAAGCGACAATCTCCTTGATTAGATCATCTTCCCGATAGTACCACTCACTCACATCTAATTTGAAATTTTCCCCCTGACGGGCAGTGTAACGGACACAGGCCCTGTCCTTTTCATACATTTCATCGTGTATGTCAAAGGAATAGCCCAGAAATTTTTCCTTATTCTTCTGAACCAGATTAATGCAGGTTTGCTTCCCATCCATGATTCCAAAAGGACTTGTATGCTTGTAATTTTCTGCAATGGGTAGTTGATGGAGCTTCATTCATTCCTTTTATTCTAGTTTCTTCTTCAACACCCCCAAATAATTGATCCATGGTCCAACAGCTCGTTTATATTGGTAGGCCATGACTCTGCTGATCTGGCTGATGTGATTGAGATCGTGAACGGTCCAGGTAGCCAGTAGCTGCCCGAGCATTACCTCGCCGAATTCAGGATGTATGCCTGTTAATATCAAATCTTTTTCAGAGATATTAAATGCTTTTAATTCCTGCAGGTTGGCTGTCCTCAAAGAATTAAATTCATCGAGCATATCCCGGACCGGTCTGTTCTGATCTTCCCTTAGCTGAGCAAATCGGTCAAAAGGCTTGAATCGTTTATCTTCAGCATCACCCAAAATGATCCTTCCCCTGACCATCCAATCGGTCTTCTCCCCGATAATGAGATGGCCCAACACGTCATAAGGACTCCAGGTATTTTCCTCTTCGTTCTGCCTAATCCATTCATCAGATAGGCCGGATAGGTAGGATGTAAGTACTGAAGGCGTTCTTTCCAGTATTTCCAATGATTTTTTTAGCGGAAATTCCATAGCACATGAATGTTAGCCTGTTTCCACAACTAATATATCTAAAACTATCTAGTGTGTTGTAGGGATACCAGACAGATCAGAGGGACACTACCCATTGCGACAATCCATGCCAAAACTCCATGTCGAGGAATGGCTGGTTTAGCCAATTTCAGGCCGGCTTATCATTTTTTACAATTGAATTGGAATTGGGGCTAAACCCTATGCCATCGCTTCCTGTCTGGCTGGTTGTTGTACCGCTCGTTGATTGCGAATGAAGATGACCCCGAACGCAATAAATACACCCATGCCTGCCATGATGGCTCCCACGATATTTGAGGAAGTAAACCCAAACCCCATAGCGATTGGGAGTCCGCCAAAATAGGCGCCAGAGGCGTTGGCAGTGTTGAAAGCACTTTGATTCAACGAGGATCCTAACACCTCTGAGCCTTTCGCGGTATTGATCATCACCATTTGGATAGGTGTGCCCACTGTAAATGCCACAATCCCAACGATCAATGTCATAACCAGCACCATGATCGGGTTAGAAGCTAAGAAAACATTGGCGATCAGTAAAACTGCCATCGTGGTGAAACTGATGATCACAGCGTGGATGGGTGAAAAGTACTTCACCATTTTGGCTCCCAGGATATTGCCGATGACCATCCCGATACCAGCCAAAGTCATGGCATAGCTGACCACATATTCCGGGTGCCCGGCTACCTCCGTTATCAATGGAGCGATGTAGCTATACCAGGCAAAGAGTCCTCCGGTACCTACAGTGGTCAGTAAAATGACAGACCACAGTTCCGGATTTTTGAAAAGCTTTAAATCCTGAGCAAAGCCAGCAGTGGACGCCTTGGGCATGGTGGGCATCCAAAATTTCACCGCAAGCATGGTAGCTATACCGATCACTCCGGTGATCAGAAATGCAATGCTCCAGTGGAATTCGTGCCCCAGGTACGTCCCAATAGGCACACCGATCACGTTGGCAATGGTCAATCCACCAAACATCACCGCGATGGCCTTAGCTGATTTTCCGGGTGCAGATACCTGTCCGGCTACCACGGCTCCGATACCAAAAAAGGCTCCGTGAGGCATTCCAGCAAGAAATCTCATCACGAGGAGCGAACCATAACTATCTGCAAAGGCTGAAAGTGAATTGAAGACAGTGAACCAACCCATCAGCATGATCAGCACCCGATTAGAAGACCATCGTCCCCCCATGGCTGAAAATAAGGGTGCACCAACAACCACTCCCAGTGCATACGCGGATATAAAATGACCTGCTTCAGGAATGGTAATATTCAAAGCGCCAGCGACATCCGGCAATATCCCCATCATGACAAATTCTGTCATGCCGATACCAAATCCACCAAAAGCCAGTGCTAATAAAGATTTATTCATAGAGTGATTACAGAGGATATATTTTCAACAAAATTATACTTGAAGTATGTCCTATACAATAAAATGCAAATAATGATTCAAAATTCATCAGTTATTTATTCATATACTTAAAAATTCATAATATGATACTATCGCTAAAGGAATGAAACTCCGCTGTTTTCTCCTATAGCCACGAATCAAGTCCCCATTTTTGGTTGTTTTACTTCTATTGGCCCGAATCCTGACCAGAATTGGCACAAACAACCTAGCTTTAATTTTCTTAAAATTTAGATATCCGAATAACATCCTATGTGGTTAAGAACAAGCTGCTCCCTCACTTTTGATTTTGAAGTCCAAACTGTCCTCATTTTCATGCTTCGCCCCCAGCACACAGCAGTGGGTAGCTCGCGAAGAATATAAAATATCACCCATGATGAATGTGGTAGAGTACACAGATACCTATGGCAACCTATGTCAAAGGTTGACTGCTCCTCCTGGTCACCTTTCCATATCCACCACTGCCGATGTGAAAACTGAGGATATTATTGAAGTAAAACCCGGGGCTCAGTTTGTAGAAATACAGCATTTACCTCCACCGGTCCTTAAATATTTGTTGCCAAGCAGGTATTGTGAATCGGATCGATTCAATCAGCTAGCCATGTCTATCACCTCCCGATGTATCCCGGGCTATGATCAGGTGGCTGCCATTGTGGCCTGGCTGCGCGACCATGTGGAATATACTCCGGGAAGTAGTTCATACCCGATATCGGCTGTGGAAGTCAATCAACAACAACATGGCGTGTGTCGTGATCTCGCCCACCTGGGCATTGCGCTTTGTAGAAGCATTAGTATACCTGCCCGGATGGTTGTGGGCTACCTGCACAATCTTACGCCCATGGACATGCACGCCTGGTTTGAAGCGTACGTAGATGGCCAATGGTACACTTTTGATGCTACAAAAAAAGATTCCATCGGGGGTTATGTAGCTGTTGGATATGGCAAAGATTCTTCTGATGTAGCGCTCTACAACCAATTTGGGCCGGCTTCTTATCCACTGGAACAAAAAGTCAGTGTGGAGAAGATCGAAATCGAAGGATAAATGCGCAAGTCCGTTCATCCTGGCTTATAGTAATGGGTGAGTAAACCAAACTTCTATTTTAACCCGGATTAAATCCGAGTTTAACCTATACTCACTCTATTTTCTCCTTAAGCCTTCTTTCACTACCACTTACAACAATAATTCCCTGATATGACTTCATGTTTGTAATTGCATAATTTCCAGGTAAACCCTTGCTGTATGACTGCCACTGGTGACTGGTTGGATCCTTTCTATACACGCCATCCCACTGTCCTGCAAAGACTGAAAAACCGTTTTTAATTACATTGAATGTATAAAGTTCTGACGGTAAACCTTGCTGTATACTTTGCCAGCTCATGCCTTTATCATTGGATGAAAGCAGCTCATTATAAGTCATTGCATAAATGGTATGCTCATCCGAACTGATATTATGCAAGGTACGATCTGCTATAATCCTGGTCCATTCCTCCTGGTTTTTGGGTTTTACATATGCTCCCTGATTTGTTGCTATGTAAATGCTGCTATCAAGCTCAGTTAACCCGTTTACCTGCATTGTATTATTCCCGTATTCCAGCACCCATTTTTGCTCGTATTCATTGAAAAAGAATAACCCGGCATTGGTCCCCGCATATAATCGATCTCCAATCTGATCAAGCTTACGGACTGTGGGACTTGTAAGCCCTGCTTGAATGTTTGTCCAGTGCTCACCGCTGTCTGAAGTAACAAAAACCCCACGCTTTTGTGTCCCAACATAAATATGATCCTTAAAAAAGACCAAAGCACCGGGATTGTTTTCAATAATATCACTGTCAGTTGGGATATTTATCCAACGGTCCTCATTTATATCAAAAAGGAAGACACCTCGCTCCTTTGTTGCAATGGCTAGAGATTCATCTGAAACGGCTATGGCTCCCAATCCCAAACCAATTGAGTCGGGCAATCCCTGGCTCATATTCATCCAGGTCAATCCATTGTTTTCTGAAAAGAAAACAATTCCATCTCTTGTTTCAACGGGACTAATGGTTTGCCCGGAGAGGTTATTATCTGCATTGAATACTTTAGACCGTTCAGCACACGAACCAATAAGACCTACCAGGATTAATAGTGAAAGTTTCTTCATTTAGATAAGTTAAAGAAGAATTATAGCCTCAATCAATGAATTAGTCATTCATCTTTTCTCTGACTACTTCTGCTTTACGTTGCAATTCCTCATCATTTGGGTTATTCGATGCTTGCTCATAAGCCTGGATATAATCAGGATGACTTCTGTAGAATATTTTGACCAGTACCAGTCCTGGAGTTACATATAAAATACCGGAAATACCAACAATCACGATGCTCCTGATGATCATATTTCTGTAAAACGAACTTTCCCGGGTACTGAAGAAATACTTAACAATAATAATAATCAACAGAAACGGACCGCCTGCTACTAATCCAGTTATCAGCATGGGACGAGATCCCGGGAGCTGTATCAGTTTAAAAAGTATTCCAACCAAAAGGATCGAAAATATCAGTCCACCCACAAAAGCCCCCATACCTTGAAAAACAGAAAGCCCTGAATAGGATTCTCTTTTAAAGATCTTACTAATCCCAATGGAGTTGAAATAGAAAAAACCAACCGGATAATACATACAGGCAAGAACTATTAAGGATATTACCATAATCTCTGTTCCACCAGGAACCAGGAAAAATTTCATCAGAAGCCCAATGACTACCAGGGCCGCTAAAAGGGGTTCAATGCGTTTCATCTATGATCCAAAGTTGGTTTGTATATCTTTTATTCTATATTTTGAAGCTAAGCGGAATCTTATCAATCCTGTATCGCCTCGATCCCTTGCGATTTCAATTTTTCCAACCCTTGTCTCATTGCTTCCACCTGCTCCCCGGGGTGTCCCTGCCAGCTTGAAACCTCCCCCACAACTCTCAATGGATGTTTTGAACGGTATGACATCGTTGGATTACCGGCAAATTTCTTGTCTGTCAGGTTTGGATCATTCTCTATACTGCCAGTTGGCTCCACCAGATAAATCCTTTCACGTCCCTCACCGAGCGCCAGCTCTGCTCCCCAGATAGCCGCATCTAATGTGGAAGTGAAGTAAATGTATTTGGCTTCCTTGTTTTGCCCATAGTTGGAATTCTGTCCTGCTTCAATGAAATCCCCAACCATAAGTTCAGCCTTTGTACCATGAAAATAAGTCTGAGCGAAAGTACTCGGGCGAAGCCAGTTTGATTGGTCCTGATCTTTGTGTTTCTGCATGGTCTGGGCTGATTGGGTTCCTCATCAAATTTAAACAGAACTTGTATTTATCCATAACGGAAGGATGAAAGAAAAGTATTTACACCCGAGTTAATTATTATTGGTTTCACTGATGTTTCTCCCCGGGTAGGCATCAAAAAAATATATTTTTAATGTTTACCTGATTTCTGGCATCAAAAGAAAGGTGTATATTTGAGTAAACATCAAAAATGAAATAATTTGATGTTTACTGTAAAACAGACATCAAATGACTGAACCCCTATTTCGAATCAATCCTGACAGAGAGATACCCTGGAATGATCTCCCTGACCTGCCACTGGCCCCTGAATTGTACAAGACCGTGAATATTTTGGAGCAGCTGGGGAATACCAAATCGGCCTTAGGGAGACTTCACGGAAGGTCTGTAGCTATACCCAACCAGGGTATTTTTATCAACACCATCAGTTTGCAGGAAGCCAAAGCATCCAGTGAAATTGAAAATATCTTCACCACAGATGATGAGCTTTATCAGGCTTATAGTGAAAAACAAGATGAGCCGATTGTGAAAGGACCCGCTAAGGAGGTGCTGAGATACCGGGAAGCATTGTGGGCAGGTCATGATTACCTGATGAACAAGCAGCACTTTGATCTGGATTACTTCATTGGGATATACCAAATCGTGAAGCAAACCAATGACGGCGTAAGACCTCCAAGTGCCCGGATATATATCCGACAGGGAGGTAGTGGCCCCAATGCAGGCAAGGCAATCTACACCCCACCGAGAGGAAAAGAGATTCTGGAAAAGAAACTTTCCAACCTGGCTGATTTTGTGAATGATGATAAGAAGTATCCGGTAGATCCTTTGATCAAAATGGCTATTGCACATTATCAGTTTGAGGTTATTCACCCATTTCGAGATGGAAATGGCAGGACCGGAAGGATTTTCAACATCAATATCCTGACCCAAAAGGGGTTACTGGATCTGCCCATCCTGTTTCTCAGTAAATACATCATTGACCACAAGAATGAATACTATTCCTTACTTGCGGGTGTTACTCAAAGGGGTCTTTGGGAGGCATGGATACTCTTTATGCTCAAAGCGGTTGAAGTCACCTCAAACATTACATTTAATAAGATCAACGATATCCTGGATGCCAGGGATGGTATCATCGAGGCTATCAGAGCGGAAACAAAAATCCGAAGACCTGATCAACTGGTGAAAAGGATCTTCGTACAGCCGTTGACGAAGGTAAGTCACCTTACTGACGAGGGAATTTATGCGGAAGGAACAGCCCGAAATTACCTCAACCAGCTATGTGACCTGGGCATCCTGGAAAAGAAGACCATTTCGGGGCACCATTATTATTTGAATCTGGAGCTTTACAGGATCCTGGCAGAATAATCTTTAGTTCGACACAAACTTGAGCCCAACGATGGACGCTATCAAAGTCGTGATAAAAAAGAGTCTCCAGAAGGTAGCGGGTTCTTTGAAAAAAAAGACACCAACGAGCACCGTCCCGACGGCACCAATGCCTGTCCATACTGCATAAGCCGTCCCAATAGGCATCACCTGAGTAACCCGGACAAGGAGCAACATGCTTATTGTCAAACAAATCAAAAACCCCCCGTACCAATAAATAGTATCCGTGCCTGTTGCTTCTCTGGCCTTACCCAGACAGGCAGCAAATGCCACTTCAAATAATCCGGCTATGATCAATAAAATCCAGTTCATTTACCATTTACTTTCAAGCAAATCTAACTGGTTAATCTACTTTAGTAATTAACAATTTCATTATACAATCTGGCTAACCCTGACCCGTTTAAAAAGTATACTATCTATACATGCCGAATTAGCTTAATTGGTCAAGGATACTCAAGTAACCTATCCATATGGACGTATGGAATGAAAACCCATACTATCAAAGCACATTCCACGGAATGAGATGCAGGTTCGAATCCTGCATTCGGGACATTTTCTTTAGGAGACAGCCCAACTTCGCTAAAGCTTTAACCTTCGCTAAGCTTCGGTCAACACGTCGTTGGACAATGAATACAGAACTCAGAATTCAGAAGAGGTCTTTAGATCCGTTGATGACGATCTCGCCGTAATCCTTGAAGTCGTAAGTCACTTCCCATTGGATGGGCAGCTGATCCAGCTCTTTCCTCAATTGCTCAGAAGAAATACCATCAGCACCTTTTAGCGTCAAAGAAACTTCTACCAGCTCCGTTGAGTTTGGGGTGACGGTCATTTGAAGTGCTTCCTGACCAAACTGGAAGTGTTCACTATTTTCCAGCGAGACATTCACCTCCATTGGCACTTCCTGACCATTGAACAATTTAAGCGATACCGTCTGACTTTTGGGGAAGGCTTCTACCTCCAAGGGTGTACCTATACTTACTACTTTCCGCTGGACTTCCATTTTGAGATAGTCTTCAATTTCGCCCTTGTCAATCTCCTCATCCCAAATACCATTTAGCATCAGATTGGCCATGATAGGACCCTCGTCTGTCATGGTTACCCACATCACGTGATCAAATTCTCCAAAGATGGGTCCGCGCAACTTACTACCGCCTCCCGTAGTAGCCAGGGTAATGTAGTTGGTATTTTCATGCGTATCATGGGTATACCGATGGATGTGTCCGGCATATACGGTATGCTTTCTGCCATGTAACATCCCTTCAATTTCTTTCCATCCACTGGGGTCTTCGGTCTTTTCTCCACCTAAATGACCTTCACTTAACCATACAGGCTTATGTAAAAACACCATGGTCCATCGAACATCAGGATTTTCCTCAAGCGCCTTCTTAACATATGCTTTTTGATCTTCTGAGAAAAAGGAGCTGCGGTGGGCATCCAACCCTTCCTCGCTGTTCAGGCACAGAAATAAAACATCGTGATATACGAAATGATAATAAGTCCTCCCCAGGCGTTCCTTCCAGATGTCTTCCATCACCTTGTTGGTGATATCATGGTTTCCCACCACGTAAAAGAATGGCATGTCCAGGTTTTCCACATAGGCATCAAATTCCTCCCACTGTCTGTTGATCTCTGCTTCATCTTCAGTATAACCCTGAATGAGGTCTCCAACACTCATTACAAATTCCGGCTGTAGCAGGTTGACCTTTTCGGCACCTTCTTTAAACACTCCGGGTCGCATACCGCCAGTCCGGTCAGTCACGATCACAAATTGAAAGTTGGTGGGATCGTTGTTCCACTCCAACATGGTCCATGGATTGAGGGTGTCGGATACCGCAATCTGTGCCGCATTTTTTTCGGTTTTAGGATTACAATAGGATAGTAAAAAAAGGATGGCTACAGGAAAGACGTATTGCGAGAAGGACGATAAAATTTTCATCATTGAGGTTGGTTATGATTGATGGCAAACTTGAGGTTTCTTTATTACATACCAATCTCGGTATTGTTATGGATTGGTTAAATCTAAGATAAAGGATTTTTTATACTTTGAGGTTAAATGAAGGGAACCGAATCAATGAATGGGTAGAAATGAGGTTTAGTCATTCGGTGAAACCTGAAGAAACCGAGCCACAGAAGTTGATGGACCTATTATCGCACAGTTGCCTTCGTTGGTGTTTTCACGGTGTTTTCACCAACGAACATCAACTGGTAGATGGTATTTTGGTGAAAACACCTTAGCCGTCAACCTAAGCCATTTCTTCATTCAATTTGCATCTCAAATAAATCCCGAAGGGATGGCAATATTATAGAAACCAGGTCGAATAAAAGATCCAAACCCCGAAGGGGTGTCATGATAACCAATCAAACAAGAACCGTTCTTCATATGGTATCTCGTATTTATTAAGAAAAGCTAAATATTCCTCTTTAAAGGTTTGCTTTTTATGATGTTCTTCTTGATTGAGAATGTATTGATAGACATTATTGAGCTGTGAATGGGAATATGAAAATGCTCCATATCCCTCCTGCCAGCTGAATTTACCAGGCAACCACTTTTTCTCATTGATAAAATTCGTAGCATTGTTTTTGACATCCCTCATCAAGTCCGATAATGCCATAGAGGGCTTCAATCCAACAAAAATATGGACATGATCTGCGACACCATTAACAATGATTGATTTCTGGTTTTTGTTTTCAATGATCCCTGAAATGTATTTAAACACCTCATGTCGCCAGGCTTTGTTCAGCAAGTTTGCTCTTCCTTTTACAGCAAAGACAGCCTGAATGTAAATTTGTGAGAATGATCCGGCCATAAATGTCACTCCTTCGGAGTTTAAATTCGTATTAATGCTATTATTCTACAATCCTGTCATCCCTTCGGGATTCGCAAGATACACCGTTTTAAGTGAAACCTCTTAGGTTGACGGCAATGGTGAAACCACCAACATCGGCAGGAAAAGGGTACAAACATTCTTTCATTTTCCGTCTGGTGAGGATACCAGACGGGGAGTGTGTGTTAGTGTCTCAAGGATCGCACGGCTGTCCTTCCTGATCAACAAAAAACTCTATTAGCTCGTTATTCAAGGACCTTCCCTTGTCCATATTAAACCAGTTCTGAATGGCAATCTTTTTCGTTTCAGCATCTGCATTTTCAGCATTTAGTCTGGCAAGAACTTCCGTTACCCCTATCGGTCGCGGCCCCCATACGAAGAGGTCATTGCCGGCCTCATCCCTTATGATAAGTTTAGGGATACTTTTACTTCCGTTGGTCAGGTAGTTTTCGATCAGGAATGGTTCACTGTCTCGCAGCTGGATATCATAGGTGATCGGGTCATTCAGCTCAGTCATCCTGATCAAAAAAGGGATCACATGCGCCGCATCTCCACACCAGGGCTCTGTAATGATGATCCATTTTTGGGGTGATGTGATTTGTATTAGATGTTCAGAAAGCTTCTCATCAAGTACCAGCAGCTTATCCCAGCGCTTCATCCTGGAGCGGTTGAGCCTGGTGTATTCCATGTATGATTCTTTGCTATAGTAGTCAGGATCTTCCAGTATCACCTCAAACAGCTGCTTGTATTCATTATAATTCATCCGAATATCTTTTTTCTTGTATCGACTTTCTGACAAGGGCAGGCAAAACTGAACATCTTTCGTACAAATGAAAAGTTCTCAGACTGCCATTTCCATTTCATGAAAGAATTATATCGTAAGAAATGTTCCCCCGTTCGGATAAAGATTGGTTTATACAGTCAATTTGTCGGGTGGGGTACACAAGCAAGCACGCGATTCAATCGTACACTAGCTTGGGGGAAACTATAGTTCCGTCTGGTGAGGACACCAGACGGGGAGTAGTCTAACAGCTAGAAGCTATCTGACCTTATCGCATAAGTGAAAAACACTTGCGCGATAGGGTGGGAACATGTCGAACAGCGAAATTTCACCAACGAACATCGGCTGGTAGATGCATGTTGGTGAAACACCAAGATCGGCAGAGTGCCACGCAGGCTATTCTACTTTCTTGCGGTAAATGAAATGCTTTTTACCCGTGATGCAATGTCTTTTGCCTTCTCACTATTGAGATTAAAACTCATTTCATTGGCTAATTTCTTTATTTGAGGATCCGCAAGCATCAATTCAAGAGGAAACACTTTTTCACTCTCAATTTTAATATCCTTAAACCCAGCACTTCTAACATATTGTAAATAGTCTTCTAATTTCTCTGCTCCGGAAACACAAGCAATATGGGCCGCAACAGAATGTTTGATGAAATCCGGAAGTTCTTTTTCCAACACAATGTCACTAATAGCCATTTTCCCACCCGGTTTAAGTACCCTGTAGGCTTCTTTATAAACATCTCCTTTGTTCAGAGAAAGATTGATCACACAGTTAGAAATGACGTGTTCTGCAAGGTTGTCTTCAATAGGAAGCTGTTCAATGTCACCTTTTACAAATTCTACGTTTTTATAGTCTCCTTTTTGTGCATTCCGTTTCGCCAAACTGAGCATTTCATCGGAGAGATCAACTCCAATGACTTTACCTTTTTCACCTACCAATGGTGATACAATAAAGGCATCAAAGCCAGCACCAGAACCTAAGTCAATGACGGTTTCATCCTTTTTTATTCCTGCTAATGCAGAAGGGTTGCCACAACCTACTCCTAAGTTTGAATTTTCAGGAATAGCGTCTAATTCTTCCCTGGTGTACCCTATGACTTCACCTACCTTGTTGGCATTATCAGCAGGGTCGCAACAGGCAAAGAATGTAGAGAATAATCCATTTTTTGTAGACTTTGCCAATTTTCCATAGCCTTCGACTACAGCTTGTTTTACTGAATTCGTATCCATTTTTTTTATTGATGATTAATGGCACAAGTTCAGGTGTTGCTGTTTCTTATCAATTGACCTGGGTCAAGTTCGGGCAAGCTTATTTCTTATTCGGCTTAAAGTCTCCGGAGCAACCTGTAAGTAAGTCGCCAGGTAATTTAAAGGGACTCTTTGCAGAAGTTCGCTGTCATCCTCCAACATCTGTTGATATCTGTCTGTTGCTGATAAATCTCTCAAGAACCTGTTATGACATTCATTGGTAATGAATTCATTTTCAGCAGCCATTCTGCCTACCTGCTGCCAAAACAGGTTTTCTTTGTAGAGTTTTTGCAATGAATCATTGGATAAAACAATCAAGCTGGACTTTTCTATAGCTTGTATGGCAATATCACTTCCTTGTTGTGTTATCAGGCTACTGTACGAAGTTGCTATGGTATTTTCCTTACAAAAACAGTTTGTGACTTCTTTTCCGTCATTGTGGTAGAATAGTCGAAGCAAGCCTTTTTCTATAAAAACAATATGCCGGCATATATTTCCGTGCGACAAAAAGAATTCTCCAGCCTCAATCTCTTTTACTGTGAGATAAGGCCTGACAACCTCGAATACTTCAGACGTATAATGCGGAAATTGTTTTAAGTAATTATTGAACGATTCCATTTTTTTCTGGCTTTCGGAGAAAGGTATGATAAGTGGGAATCAGAATTCGCTAATCTCTCGTCTCGCACATAGCCACGCTTTGATTTAAATTTATTAATTGTGGCGGATAAACCAATCCCATCAATATGAAAGACTTAAAGATATTTACATCTAAAAAAATTTATGGAGTGGTACGGGATTGAAAATCCCATTTTATCTGAAGACCGACATGCCCTGTGGAACATGTCGAACAGCAAGAAGTGGTGAGTTCGCACACTCTTTCAAGTCCGCAGTTAAGCACATGACACTTACTTCATGTAGTGGCTCGTACCGATCAGTCAATCTTTGTATTTGTCTCTAATTTCAAAGTTATAACCGACCAGATTGTCAGTTACGCGCACTATCACAGAGTCCAAGTCCCCTTTATTGTCCTCTGGTCGGAAGAGAACATCTTTTTTAAATGCTTTAGAAATGTTCATAAAGATGACTAAGAATTTCTCCCATTGTTCCATTGATTTTACATTTCTTGGATCAAAGTCAAAATGTTGCTCAGAATTTTTATAGAAGTAGACGGTTACATTACTGTTACTGAATTCAAATAACCCTTTAGCAGTTCTTGATAACTGAACATGATTTTTTAAGAACAACTCTATGTCTTCTGGCTTAGTGTCTTCAACTTCAATGGATGTCCAGTCTGAGTCCATGTATGAGAAAAGAATTCTATGCTTGATGTCTGACCACTGTGTCATTGCTATCCTGGTATGAGCCACAACATTTTGCTATGCTGCACATAAAGCGCAACATAACTACTTATATCCACTATAAATCTAAAACATTTCCATCAAACAGGTATACATCAAAGGAAAATCGCTCACACTACCTGATGAAGTAGCTACCCTTTAAATGCCCGGATCAGCTCAATGGGCGATTTATGCGGTCGGCCGGCAGCCTTTACATAGTCGGAGGGCACGTCGTTTGCTCCATTTTTAATGCCTTCATAGATGCCGGCAATGATGGTGCCCATAAACGCTCCCAATTCCACTTTTCTCTCTGCAGTATAATCATCTACGGAAACAGCATGGTACTTTAGATTTGTTTGATAGTTCTGGTTGATAAGATCTGTCAGTTCGGATTGCGTAATGGGCTCTCCGACAAGGTTCAATGTCTGCCCGTTAAGGTCTTCATTTAAAAGCATCCGGGCATAAGCATAAGCCAGCTCCGGTCTGCTGGTATAGGTACATTTACCCTCACCGGCACAGTTTCTGATCTCTCCTGCCTTTACATAATTGTCCAAATATTCCAGATCCGGCTCGATGTAGATGCCATTTCTCCCAATCACCCATTGAAGCCCTGAATCACGAACATCCGCTTCCGTTTGCCGATTGCTTTTTACTATGGGATTAAAAGCAGTCTCCTTTTCATCACCCACGATGCTTGTATAAACAATCTTCTGTACTCCGTTGGCCCTTGCGGCTTCAATCACATTTCTATGTTGCTGGATCCTTTTCTGAGGGTCGTCCATCCCCGATACCAGGAGTACAGCATCGATACCTTTCAAAGCCTCATCAAACTGCTCGCGACTGTTGTAATCTCCTTTTCTCACTTCTACTCCGAGATCCTTTACATGCTCCGGGGTGCGGGCGATACCTACTACATTTTCTTTACCTACTTCTTCGATCAGCTGCTTTACAATCGCTGAACCCAGTTGACCACTGGCTGATGTTACTGCTATTTTCATTTTTGTTCTATTCTTTAAGTGTTGTTTAATTCTGGAGCTGTCTGGCCTTTTCTTTCAATTGAATGGCATAACTGTTCATATAATTTCTACCCGTGGCTGTCACCATTGATTTGGCAATTTCAAATAAAGCATCGGCTTTAAGATTCAGAATTTCTTTGTCCTCCGGATCCAGTGCGAGCAAATAATCAGAGAGCTGTACGGACCATTGAAAATCTCCATCGTCAAAAGCCTTAATTGCTTTTGCGCGTAATTCATTCTTACCTCCTACAAGTTTAGTCATGTTTTCTGCTTCGGTTTTTGGTGTGAGTCTATTCAGGTTTGCAGGATTACCATCAAACCAACCAAGGTATCCATCAAAAATCGACCGAACGGCCCAGTCTACACGCCCATAGTATTCTACGAGGTTGGGTTTTGAAGCCAGCTGTTCAGGCAACTTTACATATTCCACCAGTTGGTCAGGTGTCATCCCTTTGTTGATACCCTCCAGGGTTTTGTTAAATACGAATTTGATGGCGTCATGATAGTCAGTCAATGATTCCTTTACCTTTTGTCTGCCAATGACCGGACGCGTATGTCCGG
Source organism: Cyclobacteriaceae bacterium (assembly GCA_965223915.1). Taxonomy (GTDB): domain Bacteria; phylum Bacteroidota; class Bacteroidia; order Cytophagales; family Cyclobacteriaceae; genus UBA7330. The sequence goes on from OZ245027.1 coordinate 176,539, forward strand.
GCAGCAAATATTCGGGCTCCTCATCGATCATTTTTTCTATCGTTTCATACCAGCTTTTCACATCCCGATACTGTGAGCCCCTGATGGTATAGAGGTTTGGAAAAGACTTATAATAGGTATCACCTGTGAACAGTACTTTTTTCTCAGGCATCCAGATATACATTTGATCGTACGTTTCCCCAGTAGCTGCCACCAATTCGAATGAGACCCCGTCAATGGCTATTTCCATACGTTCTTTGTCCAAATAGTGCGTAGGCGTAAGTTCAACTGGTGCTGTTCGGCTATCAAAAATAGACTTCTGCTTATCTGGCTTGGGAGCAATTCCGTTGTTGATATGGATTGAGTCCGGGAGGATGATCCCTGCTTGTCTGGCTCCACGGTTTTTATAGTAAGTAAGCCCGGCACTTTCGCCAGCATGGGCTTCGATATTGAAGCCTGTGTTCTCCCCAAGAGATCCACTTCTCACCCAGATCTGGGGATTACTCCCTTCATTAAGGAAGGATTGAATCCCTCCAAAATGATCACCATGTCCGTGCGTGATTATGATTCCTTTAATTGGTTTATCCGTGATCTTCCTGAATTCCTGTCTTAGTACCTCCATCCTTTCAGTGGACTGACCGGCATCAACGATAATGATCCCCGTTTCACCCTCAATCATGGCTACATTGCTGACATCATACCCGACAGCATACCAGACATTACTTCCAAATTTGAAAATTTCAGGAATAAACTCAGTATTTTGTTCCTTAAGAATCCACGTGGCTTCTGTCTCCTGGGCCTTCACCGCCAGGGTGATCCCAATAATTAAAAATAACGCTGCATAGATTTGTATTTTCATTGTGTTTGGGTTTTCAATGATGCTAATTCCTTTTCAAGACGTTCTGCCTTTTCTTTAAACTTTTGCATGGCACCTTTCAGTTGACTGATTTTTCTGAAAACTTCCTCATCCTGCACCGCCTGATAGAAAGTAACTCCATCCTTTTCTTTGATTTTTGATTGGCTCCCACATGTGGGGCATATGGCTACCTGACTCATGCTTTAAATATTTTAATTTAAGGCAAAAGTCGGATGACTCCATATTCTGTAAAAGGTGAATGTTTGACTAAAAATGGTGAATCTGTAACCAGATGTGATTAAAGCGAAGATTTATACTCTTTGGGAGTGAGGTCGGTGTGTTTTTTGAAGAACTTGGTGAAATTGGTCACCTCATCAAACCCAAGTTCATAGGCTATCTCTTTGAGGCTATTGTCGGTACTGAGGATGGCCCTTTTGATCTCCAGAATCACGTACTGATCAATGAAATCTTTGGCCGTGTTGAGGGTAAAAGTCTGAACGACCTTGTTGAGGTGTTTGGCGGACAAACCCATGCTTTCGGCATAGTCCTTTACATTCCGGGTCTCATGGTAACGGTCTTCTACAAGGTTTTTGAACTGAATAAATTTGGGGTAATACTCCTTATTCAGTTTTGTGGAGGTATAAGATTGAGCGAGCCGTTCCAGTTTCAGCAGATATAACTCAAGCATTTTGGCGATAATGTTTTTTTGCGCATAGGTGTTTTCGCTCGCTAATTCCTGCCTGAAGAGTGTCAGGTAAAACTCATTAAATGTGCTTTGTTCTACCAGGGGCTCTGAAATATGATAATTATATAGATGAGAAATAAAGTCGATCGAGGACTTTGAAAAATATTTTAAGATAAAGTCTTCGGTAAACACAATGAGATATCCTTCATAGCCAGTGTCCTGAAAGGCATGTACCTGCCCTTTTGCAATTTTCAGCACGGAGCCCTTCTTCAATTTATATTTCTTCAGGTCTACCTGATGACTCCCCTGACCTTCGGTGACAACCAACACAGCAAAAAAGGTAAGCCGGTGAGGTTGCCTGGGATCATGGTCCCTGTTGGTATCTACTTGTGAAATGAGCCCGGATATATCCAACAGCTCAAACTCTGCCTGTTCTTCTTTTGCCTGGAATGATATCTGGGGAATTTTTTTCAACTAGCTCTTTTGATGGATGTAAGTTCCTTAGATTTTTTTGAGGGAACAAGGGTACAAGCTAGAACGCGATGCAATAGCGCTCTAGCTTGTTGTTCACGTACTGGCTTGTCTGTAGATCACTCAAACTTGAGCACCCGATCCTGCTCCCGACCAAAACCTTTGATCTCGAGTCGGTCATCAAAAACGCTTACGATGGCAAATGCATTCGTATCCTGTTCCACCATCCCCTCGAAAGCCAGGTGGTGTACATTGTTCTCTTGCTGGTAATGTCCTTTGTGAGTGTGCCCATTGAAGTAGGCTTCTACATGGTTGTAATCATTGATGAGTTCCAGGAGTTCGGCATCATCCCACAGGTTATGGCCTGCTTTTTTAGGTATGATCGGGAAATGGCAAAACAATATTACCTGCTGTTTCTTCCGTTTTGCTTGTTGAAGCTCCTCCCTCACCCAGGTCAATTGGTTTCTTCCCAGGGCTCCGTTCCAGGTTTGAGCATTGGGCGCTTCGGATTCTTTCAGCTGGGCATAGATCCCTTCTGCCTCTTTGTATTCATCACTGCCTTTTTCTGCTCCATAAAGGCTGACCCGGTTGCCATCCAGATAGATAAACTTCCATCCTTTCAATGACTTGCTGTAATATCGGTCTTGTAACCCTAACAGTCCGGGGATCTGTGCTTTGAATGGCTCATCTACCGCATATTCATGGTTGCCAAGCGTGTGGTTCAGTGGACATTTTAAATCATCCGCTATCGCTATCAGTGTATCGTAGCTTTGGAAGTCCCTGTCGATGAAATCCCCAAGACTTACCACAAACTTCAGGTCATGTTGATTCAATTCAGCAACTGCTTCTGCAAGCTTCTTGGGTGATTGGCTGTAATGTCGAGTCCCTGAGTTTTCACAGGCACAATATTGTACATCAGCAATCACCCCGAATTGAAATCGGGGCTTTTCATTCCCCTGACCATTAACATAAGTCCAGGATGAGAAAATCAATATCCAAACAAAAGACCTTAATAACCTCATCCTGGCTTCAATCATTTATAATCTCACACTCTTGCCTGTAGCTGCCGACTTATCTGCAGCAAAGACGATCTCATGTGTTTTCATGCACTGTTTCAACCCTGTCAATGGCATAGGCTCCCCATCCAGGATCGACTGGAAGAATTGTCTGAACTGTCCCTCATATGGGTGGTCAGATACATCACCTGAATCTATCATCTTGAGTGCCAGCTCACTCCATCGTGACTTATCCGCATGAAGCTTTTCGGAATGAAATTTATTGTCCAGCATACTCCCTTCACTACCTACCAGATGTGTATGGAAATAATAGGGCTGCAAACAGTCTACTACTGCTGAACATTTACCCACCTTCCCACTCTTGAATTTCAATATAGTGACACTGGTGGTTTTGTATTCGTAAGGCGAAAAGATCTCACTTTTGCTGCTGGTATCGTAGCTGGTCACTTCTTCCACATCATCACCCATCATCAGTAACAGGATATCCATGGCATGACATCCGGCTGTAACCAGTGCACTACCACCCCCATCTTTTTTGGCGTTCCAGTCAAACTGGCCAACCCATGGGCCAATGCCGTGGTAGTAATCCACCTCACCATAATGCAGGTCTCCCAGCAATCCCTGATCAAGTATTGATTTTGTTGATAGAAATTGATTGGACCAGCGACATTCGAAACAGATAGTGAATGATACACCAGCTTCTGTCACCGCTTTTTCTACTTCCTGACAGTCTTCCCAACTCAGTGCCATAGGTTTTTCCAAAATGATATGCTTGCCGGCTTTCGCGGCTGCGATTGCATGCTCCTTATGCATGTAGCTGTAGCTACAAATGGAAACTACATCAATGGATTTATCTGACAACATCTTGTCTAAGTCTGTGTAGGACGTGATGTCCGATCCCCATTTGGCGCTCAGCTCGGCATCATTGTGGGGTCTTGAAGAATAAATTGCATTAACAGTTGCATTGCCTGTGCTGTTGATGGCATCAATGTGTGCAGTGGCTACCCATCCGTAGCCGATAATTCCAACTTTTAGTTTTTTCATTTCAAAAATTTATCAATTCATTTCCCAACCTGCTCTTACAGGTTCTTTAATCAATTCATCGGCGCTTGGCCATCCTTTTACCTTTATGTTTTCTGCATCCCACTCTATTTTTTGTCCCCTCATTCTCAAAGAAAGCACACCCAATAAGGTAATTTCTGTCAGTCGTGAGGCATAATCAAAATTTGACAAAGCCTGTGGTCCTCCGGTGATCTCATCAATCCATTCCCGATGATGTGCTGAATCAACTCGTGGTATTGTCTGGTCTGGCTTTTTAAATGATTTGCCTAGTTCCAGTGGGAATACCAGGGGCTCACTCCACATTCCGCCACTCTGAACAATCACACCTTTTTCACCCACAAACATGGTTCCCCGGCCTTCAAGGGTAAAACGAGAAGGCATCTCCGGAGGTAGCTCAGGCTGCAGACCACCGGAATACCAGTTGAGTTTCACCTCAGGTCTCTTGTCGGTCGCAGGGAAGTAATAATGACCAATTTCACCAAATGGTGCAATTTCTTTGCTTCGTCTATTACCGGCAGGGAATACCTGCACACTTGTGGGGTCTGCCAGGTCAAGTCCCCAGACGGCCACGTCCATGTCATGACAGCCGAAATCCCCCAGCGCACCCGCACCAAATTTCCAGAAGTCCCTCCAGGTGATCGGTGTAAAGGATTCATGATACTCCTGGAACTCCGTAGGCCCTAACCACAGGTCCCAGTTCAGTCCTTCGGGAACCGGTGTTGGTTCTGTCGGCAGGCCTTTAAGGCCCGGATTCCATCGTGTGGCTCCTACCCAGCAATTCACTTCTTTGACATCACCAATAACACCTGCTCTTAAATACTCAACAGTAGTCCTGAGTGCATCGGCAGCGTGGCCCTGGTTACCCATCTGAGTGGCCAGACCAGTTTCTTTGGCTACCTCACGCATCTTACGGGCTTCCCATATGTTGTGACACATGGGTTTCTCCGTATAAATGTGCTTTCCTGCCCGCATCGAAGTGATGGAGATATGGGCATGGGTATTGTCTGGTGAAGCACAAACGATGGCATCGATGGACTTTTCTTTTTCCAGCATCTCCCTGAAATCTTCGTAAATGGAGATTTTTTGCTTGATTGACTTTTCTGCGTATCCTTCTTCTATAAGCTTTTTAAAAGGAACCCTTCCTGTTTCGTTACCATACAAAACTCCGGTAGGCATTTGGTGCTCCATTGGATCAGCGACTGAAACCAACCTTACATTATCCAGTTTCATCAGTTCTCTCACACTGTACATAGACTGTCCTCCAGCCCCTACGATCCCTACATTGACCCTGTCACTGGGAGCCACAAATCCAGTACCACCCAATACATGTCGTGGAACGATCATTACTCCGACTCCGGTCGCAGCCATTCCTTTGATAAATCTTCTTCTTGAATTACTTTTCATGATATCACTCTCAGATAGGTTTCCAAAACTAAACGAATACCTTTTTATGGCCTAATGAATGCAGGCATTAGCTAGGCCAATATTTAGCATTTGAGTATATTATTTGCTGAAACTAAATCCATTTCAGGGTAATTCTCATAAGATCACTCCTCAATGGATTTCCACCCTATATCAATATACTTCCAATCAATATCCTCCCCTTTGATCGTGAAGTGCATAAAGCCCTCCTGGTTATAGTATTTACCATCTCCTCGATCATCCTTTCTTCGCCAACTAGGCCTTCCGGCAAGCGATCCGCCAGTAATAAAACGAGTCTTGTTCTGCACATTCAGGTCTTCAATCCAGTGCATGTGTCCCTGCAAGACCAACTTCAAATTATGATCATTAAACAAATTAAGTACTTCATCGCTGTTCTCAACGTACTTTACAGGGGCAGGCATATCGGGAGGATACACCTGTCTGAAGACTGTCAAAAATGGAATATGCAAAGTAACGGCTATCGGTGTATCCTTGTCTACTTTGGACAGATCATCCTTCAACCACTCCACCTGGGGTTCATTGATGATCCCAACATATCGTTGATCTCTTTCATCGAGGGCATTCAGCACAATGAAATGCCACCCTTTGTGATCGAAAGAGTAGTATGTTTCTCCAAAGTATCTTTGAAACATTCCGTATTTATAGTCCGGATGGGAGGAGTCCTCAGGACTTTCTTCATAGATACCAAAAAGATCGTGATTGCCGACACAGTGATACATTGGTAACTTAATTCGTTTGCTTGCTTTGCTAAACATGCTAAAGAGTGAGTCCGAGCGATCAAAATTTCCGCGCAGTACATCAAAAACGAGATCACCGCCCGTCATCACAAAATCAGCCTCCAATTGATTGATCTTATCTACAGCCACTTCAAAACCTTCTGCAGCACGTCTTTCCTGCTGATAGTGTATATCCGTCAGGAAAATAAACGAGAAAGAATCATCCGCTTCATTTTTTTCCAAATTTTGTTGTGAACCACGACCAAGGTGGGGTGCAATCATGGCTCCGGCTGAGGCTGCAGTGGCCCTTACAATGAACTTCCTTCTTGAATTGTTTTTCATGTGAATAATAATTGATTTTTAATGGACACATGGAATAGTCAGAGTTCTAAACATAGTCAAAAATCATTGCTCGTGACGAATATTCATGACTGGTTGGTATGGCTTAGCCTTATGACTATTTCATGCTTGAATTGTTTTTTAATGGTCAGATGTTTGAATTCTTAAATGTTTAGCGGTTATAACGGCAAACCCGCTATGCCATTTATTTGGTTGATTATAATACGCTAATTTCAGTGATTATGGCCAGTCATCCACAAAATCAATTATCTTGGCAATTACCATAGTTCAAAACCTTTTTGATTGCAATGAATAACCTAACTACCCAATTCAGACACATTTTTCTGTTGGCTATTTTAATCTGCTTCTCCTGCGAGCCAATTAAAGAAACACAGAAACCCCCGCATATCATCCTCCTCATGGGCGATGATCATGGCTTTGAAGAAACCGGCTATAATGGTCATCCATTCCTCAAAACACCTGTGCTGGATGAGATGGCCGCAAAGGGTCTTCGGCTCGACAGATTCTACTCTGCTCATCCTTCCTGTTCGCCTACGCGAGGAAGTATCATCACAGGTCGTCACCCCAACAGGTATGGCACGTATACTCCCAACTATTCCATGCGGCCGGAAGAGATCAGCATCGCCAGCTTACTCAAAGAAGCAGGGTATGCTACCGGGCATTTTGGCAAGTGGCATGTCGGACCGGTAAAAAAAGCGTCCCCAACCAGTCCCGGAGCCATGGGTTTTGACGAGTGGCTGTCGCATGACAATTTCTTTGAGCTCGACCCGGTACTCAGCCGCAATGGCGAAGACCCGGAGCAGATCATGGGAGAAAGTTCGGAGATCGTCATTGATGAAACCATCAACTTTTTCAAAAGGTCAACGGCAAAAGATCAACCCGTTTTCGCTATCGTTTGGTTTGGCTCACCCCATGAACCTTATCAGGGGCTTGAGGAAGATTTGGCATTGTATGAAGACCTTCCCGATTCGCTGAGCAATCATTTCACGAGGCTTACTTCCTTGATTACTGGTTCAGCGACGGAAAGACCATTAGATTCAGTATTGCAGGAACGCTTTGCTGAGATCACAGCCATGGACCGCGCGATAGGAAAGTTGCGATCCTTTTTGAAAGAAGAAGGCGCTGCAGACAACACACTACTTTGGTATTATGGAGACAATGGCATCCCATCGAGTGGTTTATACAACTCAGATTTTCATGGACTCAAAGGCACGATTTACGAGGGTGGAACACGTGTACCTGGCATTGTAGAATGGCCAGCCAGAATAAGCCAGCCTTTTAGCTCCGACGTGAATGCTGTCACCACAGACATGCTTCCCACCCTTGCTGATCTTTTAGGATTAAAACTACCTGATCGTCCGATAGATGGGGTGAGCCTCATGCCCTTGATCGATGGAGAGATGAAAGCACGTCCCGAACCCATTGGCTTCTGGATGTTTGATACCAAACACCTAACGGATGATCAACCCTATATCGATCCCGAACTGCAACAGGGAACCACTCCTCTGGCGAAAAAAATGGCGGGCGTTTACACACAGACCTTCAGAAATTTTCATCACCCGGAGATCACGGAAGAAGATTACCTGGGTGATCGTTCGTGGCTGGACAATACTTTTAAGCTGATCATCCGGGAGGAAGGTGATGAAGTGATCAGGGAGCTGTATGATGTGAGAAAAGACCCGGGAGAAAGGATAAACATCATCGAAAGCAAACCTGATATTGCCAAAGAAATGGAGACCGATTTGACCGAATGGCAAGGGTCCGTGCTAAAAAGCCTGACCGGAGCAGATTATTAATTTTACTGTTTACTAATTTTTAACCCAAAAAACTCAATGAAAATATCAAGGTTATATCTCATACTTGTTCTAACCCTATTCATAGCACAAACACTTACTGCTCAGGAACACGAATGGCTACTCAAAGTACAGCGTAACAAACCTGAGCGGGTGGAGTGGTTTAAAGACCTGGGTTTCGGGATGTTTATCCACTGGAGTCATGATGTACAGTTGGGTTCAGTGATCAGTCATAGCATGGTTGGTGCCTCCGAGGACTACCTGGATTTCTTTGTCAATGAACTTCCTAAGTCCTTCAATCCAACCGATTTTAATCCTGATGCATGGGCAGATTATGCCAAGCTGGCAGGGATGAAATACGTGGTCTTTACCGCCAAGCACCATTCAGGATTTTGTATGTTTCATACCGAAACAACTGATTTTTCCATTGAAAATACCCCTTTCAAAAGGGACGCAACAAAGGAAATCCTGGAAGCCTTCAGAGCAAAAGGTATTGCGGTAGGGCTGTACTTTTCTCCTGATGATTTCACCTATTTATACAACAATGGACTTCCTATTGACAGGGACTCACCCAAAAGTCTGCCAGGAGGGAACCCGGCGCTAATGGATTTCACCAAAAAACAGCTAAGAGAATTGCTGACCAACTACGGCAAGATAGACATGATCTTTCTGGATGGACAAACACAAAAGCATGAGTGGATCAACACCGAGCTCGCTGCCTATTGCTGGGACCTGGATCCGGACATCCTGGTCACAAGAGGTGGGATGAAAACCCCTGAGCAAAACTTACCTAACCAGCCGTTGGAAGGTCCGTGGGAAGCTTGTTTCACCATGGGTACCCAATGGCAATACAAACCCACCAACGAAAGCTATAAGTCTGGCACCAAACTCATCGAAATGCTGATTGAGACCCGGGCTAAAGGGGGAAATCTACTATTGAATGTTGGTCCCGATGAAACCGGTCGATTGCCTGTTGAGCAAATTCAGCGACTACAGGAGATCGCGTTATGGAGGGTGGTGAACCAGGAGGCCATTTATGGTATCGAACCTTTTTCTATTACCAACGAGGATTTTGTGTGGTACACCAAAAAGCCTGGGGAAAATACGGTATATGCTTTTATTACAGGGATGGATCTACCCATTGGCAAAAGAAAGCAATTGTTACTGGAGAGACTTTCGGGATCATCAGCTACCAAAATCTCCGTCCTGGGACATGATGGCAAAACGCTGGAGTACAATCCAGGAGCAGATGTCGTACCCTGGTGCAAGCCAGCGAAAAACGGGCTTATTGTCAGCTTTACCCGTTCTCAAAGACTGTATAATGATAAAAAGTGGCCCAATCCGATTGTGCTGAAGCTGGAGGGCGTGGAGTATAGGGAGAGATAGTGAGAAAAAACATTTGTCAGTTTATCCGCCCAAATGATGCTTCCTGCGGTGACAAAAATGCTACAAGAGAATTTTTATCTCTTGCAATGTACATTGTAAATTGAAAGTAATATTTTCAATTTACAATGTAGTATTAATTACTAATTGTTCCCAATCTTATGATAAAACATAATTTCTATGTCAGGAAAACCAGATTATTGGGATCTATAAATGGTGAAGGAATATTCCATTTCCGGTAGTGTCCCAAAAAGTGTGTCTGGGGAAAAAAGGTTATCCACGGAAATAACTTCAGTTTTCAAGTTATTAAAAGTTTTGATCGAATTTAAAATTTGTGATAGGAAAGCTGTATGATTTCTCCCCCATTTCCATGGCTACATATCCAATTAAGGTAATAGCCGATTGAGGGGTAGGCATCGCATTCCTCATATTCAAAGTCCTTCTAAAAGCTTTATTGAGTCTTTCAATCCAGTTAGTTGTATAAATCATACGCCTGATTCGATAGTCAAAGTGTAAATAGGTAAATATCAATTCCAGATCTTTTCTGTTTAATATGGTCTTTAGTTTGGGATAGGTCTTTGTCCATCGAATCAATAATTCCTTAAGCCGGATTACTGCCTGGTCAGCTGTATAAGAAGCATTGTCCGGATCAAAGACTTCAGCAAGTTGTTTGGCAAACACCTTTCTATCATTGACCCTTATATGCTTATTAATGTTCCGTTGAAAATGTAATACACACTTCTGCTGCATACTTTTACTGAAGACCTTACCAATAACACTATCCAGTCCAGTTAAATCATCAAAAACAAAAAGGCCAACATGCTGAACACCTCTTTCCCTGATGGAATACAGTACCTCTTCCCATCCACCTGCTGACTCCTGGGGAATATTGATGATACTTAACACCTCTCTGGTTAGATCCTCTTTAAGCCCTAAAAGATTGTAAAAAGCTTCTGTGGCTACTTGATCTCTTCTCACCTTAACATGGATTGCATCAATGTAAACTACAGGGTAGTAGCTGTCCAGGTGACGTGATAACCATGCTTCTACCAGCGCTGAAAAATCAGTAGTGATGCGTGAAATGCTGCTTTTACTATATGAGCTCCCATAAATGTTCTCAACAACCTGTTCAATCTGTCGAGTAGTTAGCCCTTTGCCATATAATTCAAAGCATAGGTTCTTTACAGCTTCTTCCTGCTGGTCTAATAGACCCAAAATAACTGGCTTAAAGACTCCTAATCGATCACGGGGAATCGATAAAGATAGACGAGAACCTATCCCAGATCTGTAGGCTGTACGGTAACCGTTCCCTTTATTAGTTGGGTCTTCCTTCTGTTCCAGAAAATGCTTGCGTTCACTGTACATCAACCCGTTTACCATCATAGTGAACAGATCGTTAAGTCCATTTTCTTTTTCAAGTTCAAGATTAATGATGCTTTGAACTTGTTTTTTACTTAAATTAAACTCGGTTTCCTGTTGAATTTTCTCCATAATTTTTGTCGTAATTAATTATGAAGTTATTCTGTGGGAAACCTTTTTTCAAATTTGGCCTAAGACACACAATCTGGGACAGTATGCCATTTCCTGGTTGCTTCAACAGATACATCATCAAACTGAAGCTGAAGGGCGTGGAGTATAAGGAATAAATCCTGGTGTATTACTTGTTTGAGCAGGATATCAATCAAGGGTTGGCTTGCTGATACTTTGATCTCAAACGATCAAACTCTACTTCACGACACCACTGCTCCAACTTAACTTTCATTTCACTGTATATGGTAGGTTCTTCAGCAGCGTAATTGATAGACTCCCCCGGATCTTTTTGGATATTATAGAGCATTGGTTCGTTGACCACATCTCCATCAGGGATACCTCTCGTAACATATGGTCGGACAAGTTTCCACTCACCCTTCCTCATTGCTGCATTGTGTGAGTAGTATGGAACACCCCTGTTCCACTGCCAAAAATATTGTATTGGAGAATCTCCTTCATTTGAGCCTTTAAGCAAGTGATCTAAACTTCTTCCATCCAATGTCTGAGTAGCCTTAAACTCCAGTTGACAGAGGTTCAATAAGGTGGGAAAAATATCAGCAAAATGTGCAATATGATCAACTTCCATCTCCTTAAAATGACCCGCCCAATTAAAAAGTAATGGTACCCTGATACCTCCCTCGTTTACCATATACTTTGTCCCTTTCAAGTCAAAATTGAACCGGGTACCAACCAGTGGGTCGGGACCATTATCACTGGCAAATATGATGATCGTATTTTCTCTTAGACCTAAATCCTCCAACGTAGTGATCAGCTTACCAATACCTTGGTCCATCACCTCTATCATTGCGTAGACTTTTGATGTCTTTTCATCAAAGCCTTTTTTAGTATAAAACTCAACGATTTCTTCCGGGGCACCCAAAGGTCGATGCGGAGCATAATGGGCCAGATGTAAAAAGAAGGGTTGCTCTTTGTTTTGCTTAATATAATCAACCGCATGATCAGAAATAACATCCGTCAGATACTCCCCTTTATAGCTTTTGTATTTGCCATTAATATCCAACTTAAAGTCAAAGTAAGTTTCAACATCAAACCCCATAAACCCCTTGAATTCTTCAAAACCTCTCTTCATAGGGTGATACTGTGCATCCTTTCCCAAATGCCACTTCCCTATCAATGCTGTTTTATAACCATTCTCCTTAAACACATCAGCTATGGTGACTTGATTTAAGTGCAGGCTGGTATGCTCTGGAAAACGCTCCATATTAAGACTGACCACCCCTGTTCGATGAGGATATTTACCGGTAAGTAAACAGGCTCTGGCAGGTGCACATACTGCTGATCCAGAGTACGCCTGATTAAACCATACGCTTTCCTGAATTAACTTATCAAGATTTGGAGTCTTATTGATCCCCCCATTGAAGCTTGAAATATCTCCCACTGCCATGTCATCAGCAAGAATGAGGATAACATTGGGTCTTTCTTTTACAGGATCAGAAGCATAAATATTTAAGACTGAATGAAATAGCAGGGTAAGCAGTACAATGAACCTAATTCCAAAAAACGACCGCTGAACATGAATGGTGGACTCTTTTACTTTTGAGTTGAAATGTTGTACAGTTAGCATTGGAAAGTAGGTTAAAATGAAAACTATTTTCTTAGGGGCAGCCTTGCATTGACCATTTTTAGGTATGCAAATAACTCATTTTTCAGGGATGCAGCCAGCTCAGGTTTGTCAAGTGACAGGTCACTTGATTCCTGAATATTTACTTCCAGATCATACAATTCAACCCGCTCATCCTCATAAAAATATAGCAGCTTATGCTTCCCTTTCCGAATGGCTGATTGAGGCAATGTCCGGGCTTTAAATTCATCCTCTACGCCGACTTCCTCAGACGCCTCATAAAACGATTGTCCTTCCGGATGATAGTAAGGAAAATGCCAGAAAAGTGATCTGTCTTCAAAAGCTGGATCCTGATTAAAAAGGGGAACTAATGATTGGCCATCCAGTTCATCATTTTGATTAACACCACCCGCTACTTCCACAAAGGTCGGTAACAGATCAGTTTGTATTACAGGGACTGCACTTACAGCACCTGGTTCTACCTGTCCGGGCCATCTCACCATCATGGGTATCCTGATACCTCCTTCGTACAAGTGCCATTTACTTCCTCTCAATGGTCGGTTAAAAGCGTGCTCCGGATGACCTCCGTTGTCGGAAGTGAACACCACCATTGTGTTATCCTTTAAACCTGATGCTTCCAAAGCATCCAATAGCTGCCCAACATAATGATCCATGGTTTCCACAAAGGCAGCATACTTTATCTGTGCTTCAGAAACATCATCACCTGCTTTCTGTCGGTATTTCTCAATCAACCATTCAATCCGATTGCTTAGTGGGGTATGTACATAATAGTGGCTGACATACAGGAAAAATGGGTCCGGACTTCCTTTGTTTTCCTCCAGAAACCGGATGGCCTGCTCAGTCAATGTGTCTACGGGAAATTGACCATCAGCATATTCGGGTGCTTGCTCGCCTTTAGTATATCCATAAGGATGTGCCCCAAATGTTTCCTCTGCCCAACCAAACCCCTGCTGAGATGGTCCCAGGGTCGGGCTCCACCCTTTGTATCGCTTATAGTGCGGAGCCACATGCCATTTTCCCACAATACCGGTATTGTATCCCTGTTTATTGAGTACTTCTGCTAGCGTTTCCTCCTCCAGCGGAAGAGCAAGTGTATATGGTGGTGGAATCAGTGGCATTTCTTCAAACCTGGATATCCACTCAGGTGAGTCCCATGCAAATTGGTCCTTTTCATACTTCGTGACAAACTCAAAATTCAATCTTGCCGGCGACTTACCCGAAAGCAATGCCGCCCGGGATGGTGAACACAATGGCGCTGCCGCATAGGCATTCGTGAATCTCATTCCTTCAGCTGCCAGTCGATCGATATTCGGAGTCTCAGTCAGGGTGTTCCCATACGCTCTTCCATAGCATGATAGGTCTGAATACCCAAGGTCATCCACATAGATTAAGAGGATATTCGGAGGTTGAGACGCTTCTTTAAAATCACACCGGACAAACGCAATGAGTATGGCAATAGTTAAAACGATTCGTAGTAGTTTCATCCAGGTTTGTCTTATTTCAATGAATCCATCAAGTTATTATTCAGCATTTCTCTCACATCCCTATACTCAGGTTTTTGAATCAAATTTTCAACAACATATGGATCAGATTTGAGGCTATAGAGTTCTTCTTCCACGACCGCTTCAGTATCCCTTTTAACCCATATATTATACCTGAAATCTTTGCCCCGTATAGTAGAACCGATTATAGTAAAGTCAGTTCCTCCACCTATGGGCCTGGTGATTTGTGATATAGCTGACGCTTTGACCGTTTTTGCAGGATCGTTCAAAACAGGTACTAGAGAAGTACCGGAAAGCCCATTATTCTGGATGGCATCTTTAAATCCACACAATTCCAGAAGTGTGGGGTAAATGTCTATCAACTCAACGATGCTATTTGAAACTTTTCCAGGAGACGAGATATTAGGTTTTTTGATGATTAGAGGTACCCTTGTTCCTAATTCAAAATTGGTCCATTTGCCAAACTGACCGTGCTCTCCAGCATGATAACCATGATCAGACAAGAATACCACGACAGTATTCCTGGTGAGACCCAACTTGTCAAGTTCATCCAAAACTTTTCCTAGCTGAGCATCCAGGTAGCTAATTGAAGCTAAATACCCGTGCCTTAGTTCATCCTGTTTTTCATCCGGAATGGGACCATTTTTGTCGACATCTGTATAACTTCTTGCTTCATTTGAGTCTACATAGGCCAGGTCCGGCACACCTTTTACCGGTTTTCCATATTTTAGTTTTGGTAAGTGATCTCTATCATATAAGTCCCAATATTTCTTTGGAGCATTGAAAGGCAAATGCGGTTTCCAAAAACCTACAGCCATAAAGAAGGGCGTTTCCTGTAATTCACGCAGTTTGGTGACGGCCGAATTGGCTATCCGCCCGTCCAGGTATGCTTCATCAGGAACATCAGCAGATTGTACAGCAGGTCCTTTTCTCAAGTCGAAATGAAGTTGATAGGGACGCCCCTCCACATACCAGTCGTGATAGTGGGCTGCATAATGATATTCCTGAGGTCCAGACCAGGATTGAGGGTCCCCTTCGATGGCCTGACCCCAATTATGAAATATTTTACCCAATCCGACCGTATAATACCCCTGATCTTTAAAGTATTCAGGTATGGTCTTCATTCGGGGATATATTCCACGGAAATGAGGTTGATTGGTATAAATTCCCAATTCATGTGGCCGTTTTCCCGTCATAATGGAAGCCCTGGAGGGATTACACAAGGAAGCCTGGCAATATGCTCTGGAAAACGGTCTCCCAAGACTAGCTAACCGTTCAATATTTGGTGTATGAATTTCTTCATTGTTGTAGATAATTGAGGATAAGTCATCCGCCATAATCATCAATACATTCAGGCGATTTTCATCGTTTTGCTGACCAACTACCTGGAATATTATACTAAAGGTTGTTATGAAAAATATTGAAAGGTTGTGGGGCTTGCGAAACATAGCAGGATTTTTCAAGTCAGGGCTTACTTATAATAATATTTATCCACCTTGGTCTCACTCAACAGTGGGTCTTTGATCTCCTGCATTTTATCAACTATTTTCTGATGCAGTTTTTTAATTATGTCTTTAACCTCCGGTCGGGAATCATGGATAAGATTGATGTTTTCTTCCGGATCTGCCGAGATGTGATATAACTCGTCTCGCTCGGGATTGAGAAAGTCCCGGACAAGCTTCCATTCCGGAGTTCTATAACTCCGCATATATGCATTGCTATAGTTGATCATACTGTACTCCGAATAAATGTCATTATCCCAGAGTACATTTTCTGCTTTCAACAATGGCACCAGGCTCTTTCCACGAATCGGCTGTTCGTTGGGGAGTTCGGATCTAGCCATTTCCACTATGGTAGGATACCAGTCCAGACTCGTGAAGTTTTCTTCTATCACCATTCCCTGTTCTGTCACCCCAGGCCATTTGATGATCGCTGGCACCTTGAGTGAGTTGTCATACATGTTGGGCCGGGAGTTTTTGGCCAGGTTCTCCTGTGCTGGCACCTCAGTGTTCAGGATCCAGTACCCGTTGCCTTTATGCTCGATGCCATTATGGCCCATATTATAGCCATGGTCAGATGTAAAGATCACAATGGTCTCTTCTTCAATACCCAACTCTTTCAGTAGGTTTAACACCCTTCCTACATTGCGATCCACCCCACTGATACTGGCCATGTACTCACTCATCTTGCGCTTCACCTTTTCGATGTCCAGGTCCGGAAAATCGGGATTAGGGATTTCGGGGTCCAGCTCATCATAGGGTGCCCAATCTTCATCTGCCACAGGAAGCCATTTCGCATGGGGCGCCCGATAATGTAGGCTAAGTAAAAAAGGTCTGTCATCCCTGTTTCTGATAAAGTCCATCGCATGGTCTGTCAGGATATCCGTAGTAAGTCCCTTGAACTGCTGCATCTTTCCATCCACTTCCAATGGCGGATCTACAGGCGTAGTACCGCCCCCATTCAATCCCATGAAATAGTCATAGCCATGGTTGGTGGGATGATACTTTTTGGAGCCCTCTTCCGTCCAGATACCGACATGCCACTTGCCTACCAGACCGGTCCGGTATCCGGAATCTTTGAGCACCTCAGGAAAGGTAATACTCTCGGGTGAAAGACCTATCTCCACCTCCGGGTTATACAGACGGTGCCCAATCTGCGGGATAAAGTCCAGCACATTGTGTTCACTGGCGTATTGGCTGGTCACCAGGCTGACCCGGGCAGGGCTACATACGGGCGTGGTCACAAAAGAATTGGGCAGGTAAGCCCCTTCACTAGCCAGGCGATCCAGGTTGGGCGTATGGATCTGGGCATTGCCACTTCTTCCAAGTCCCCAGTGTGCCTGGTCATCAGTGTAGATGAAAAGGATGTTGGGGGGAGTGGGAGGTTTTGAGGGGGTGCATTGGGTGAGGATTACGGCCAGAGGAACCGCGAAAATAACTTTCGAGAATGTCTTCATTGTTCACTTTTATTCATTCTTAAGATAATAAAAGTGACCATCTTCTGCTCCTACTAACAATTCATGTGTGCCGTCTTTATCCCAGTCTACGGTTGTTGGTGAAGTGGTATGACCAGCAAGCTTGTAATCCAACAAATCCCCATGACTCTTGAAAGTGACACGTTCATCCGTCTGACTAATGTTTTCAAAAAGCGCAACATTGGTACTGTTGACAAGCAAATCCATGTCTCCATCCTGGTCCCAGTCTGTAAAACAGAATTTTCTTCGACCACTTTTTCCTGCCTCACCTTCATTCAACCTTAAGGGTCCGGCACCTTCTTTTATGACACTGTTTTTACGGTCGAAAACAGAAATGTTTTCACCATAAAAGATGCGTCTACCTGGCTTCAATTTCAATTGATCATTTTCCTTATAGCGTTCATAAAAACTGAGGTATCCTTCGGTGTCCAGCATAACCAGATCCATCAGTCCATCCTGATTCCAGTCGATCGCATAAGGAGTCGTTCGCCATTGAGTGACCAGTTCATTTCCTTCCGGATCCCACCAATTCCAATCAGGCTTTTCCGACCTGGTGTCTAAAAGAACAGGCTGTGCCTTTTGAAGCTTTGGTTCCGTTTCACTGCCAATATTTTTAAACCATTCTATCTTTCCCCAGATGGAGTTGATCACGATATCATGTAGACCATCCCCATCCCAATCTGCCACGGAAAGCGTTGTATACCCCCACTTTTTCTCGGCAGGCCCCTGAATGGAGCCATTTTCCCCAGCCATAATTCGAATCACTTCACCCTCTGCTTCCAGGTACCGTGAACTGGCCCATTGTGGTGGGTTTGCTCCATTTAGATTCTCGATAAATCCAATATACCCTGCTGTGTTGCCACAAATAAGATCTTCGTCTCCATCATTGTCCCAGTCCACACTATACGGGGTTACTAAAGCACCAAATTTTACCAGATCAGCTTTTTGCTGGAAGTATTTTGGAGAATCAAATACAGGCATATTGTTTCGCACCTCGCCTGTATTTCTAATTAATGCTACACGCCCATCTTCATCACCAACAATCAGATCAATATGACCATCATTGCCCCAGTCCACTGCATTGGGTATGAACATCTCGAGGTCCATTTTAATCAATCCTTGTTCATTTTCAAGGAACCGGCCTTTTTCAAAGATGGGATTTTGCCTTGTGCCACTGTTTTCAAACCAGGTGAATCTATCCAGAAACTCCCCACAGATGATGTCCAGGTCACCATCTCCATCGAAGTCACGCATTTCGGCGGAAGGTCCTCCATATACATCCAACGGGGCTCCACCTGCCATGATTTTTCCCTTGTTTACATATTCTCCATCCTGGTTTTCCAAAAGTAAAATGTGCCCATGCAGTGGACCATTCGTCCAGTTTCCCTGCTGGTCAAACGCATTGTCCCAACCATAGTCACCCCAATCGTCCATCCCAACAATAATATCCAAATCACCATCTCCTTCGTAATCCACATATTTCCATTGCTTGAAACGTATTTTCTCAAAATCCTCCTCTAATGATTTGGCTGGATACAAATCAATGGGATTACTTAACCCTTCTTCCCTGAAATCCTTATACTCCACTCCCGGCCCCAGGACATGAGGTCCCTGATCGCTATAGGAAATCTGAAGGTTTTTAGCACCGTCCCCAATTCTGACCGGAGGTTCAAAGACCGGCATCATTTCCGCAGGTCCTGACGTGTTTTCAAAAAAGTAAAGGCCACGAAAGGGAGTATCAGGGCACATCACTACTAAATCCAGGTCCTCATCGCCATCGTAGTCCATTGCCATGGGCCACGCCCAGAGGCCCACACCTAGGTCAGTAGCCAGGCCTGGGTTTTGATGTTTCAATAGAGTGAATTCTAAGGAATCCTGTTGCTGAGCTGGCGTGGAACACGCCAGGCTCAGCAGGATTATTGCAATAGTAATATGAAACTGAAATTTCAGCATTGGGTTAATTTGAGTGTATTTGAAATCCGGATTAGATATATGGCGTTATTAATAAACAGGTTTAGTATTCCGCATTCTGCTCAAGTAATGGGTTGGCATCTAAAGCAAACAATGGAATTGGAAACCTAACATGATGCGATTGTGCAGGCATCCCCCGTTCAACGGCGCGCTCAATGAATTTGCCATGACGAATCAAATCCTCTCGTCGCTTATCTTCCCACCAAAGTTCCCATCCACGTTCATCCAGAATGTGATCATTTAAGGCATCCGTAGAACCAAAGTCTGCCAATAAGATATCATCAACCTCTGCACGATCTCTTACCAGATTAATCAGGTCAATAGCTTCCTGCGTTGGGCCATTTATTTCATTCAAAGCTTCTGCTCTTGACAATAGAATATCAGCATACCGTATAGCCGGGAAATCATTTCCATAAGCAGGACCTGCAAAATCACCTGCTGGCCAATACTTAAAGGGTCGTACATTGTCATTCGGAGGCCTGAGATCGATGGTATCACCATCATTGTTTACATACTCCTCAATCATCAGGTCTTTCCTGGTATCATTAGGGTCGAAGGAATTCCAGAAGTCATCACGAATTCGGAACATCGTGGCAAAATTCCGGCACCCATCACAAAATTCTAATCCGGTTCTTGGATGGCTATTAAATGATGTAGGCCAGGCAAAATTCATGAAACTAATATTTGCTTCACGGCCAAGGTCCGCCTTATTAGGAACTACCCATACGATTTCCTTATTCCGCTCATGATCAACCAGAAATACATCAAAATAATTAGGATAAAGCTCGAAGTAGTTCAAATCGATCAAGTCCTGCGCTGCGTCAGCACATTTCTGCCACTGCCTGGTATTTAGGTAGAATTTGGTCAAAACACCAAGCGCTGCACCTTTATGAGATCTACCCCATTGTTTTTCTGCACCAGGATCTGGTAAATCAGGGATAATTGCCAATAGCTCAGATTCAATAAAGTCCAGATACTCCTGCTCTCCTGCTCTGGGTAGTTGAAGCTCTTGCGTACTACTCGTACGTAGTGGAGTTGGTCCAAAACGATTATATAACTTGGTGTAACTCCAGGCTCTGATAAAACGTGCTTCAGCCGCGATCAACACTTTATCATCTTCACCAATATTGGCTGCTTCTATATTCTCTAGAATAATATTCGCATTTCTTATCGCTCTGTACGGGTCATTCCAGTAAAGGTCATACAAGCTACTACCAGACCCGTCAAGTATAAAATCCTGAAAGTTCAGCAACCAGTTGGCAATGGCCCCTGCCGTAGCAAACCCTATGTCCGTCATCGCTTCGGGAGCAGTAATCCCCTGTGCCAGGTCATTGCCATGATTTTCAGCAGCCCAGGAATAGGCTCCAAACAATACACCTTCAACACCGGGTAGGGAATTGAATAAATTATCAGGAGCCGTCTGCGAAAATACTTCAGGGTCAAGCGGTCCTTCACACCTGACAAACACTAAAGAAAGCATTACAAATGCACTTAAAACTATTTTATTTATGCGTTTCATCATTTTTAATTTTGTGTGATTAACTAATTAGAAGCCCAGATTCAATCCCAAAAGAAAGGTGGTTGCCGAAGGGTAACCGTTCCAGTCGATTCGGAAATTGGCGCTTCCATTCGGGTTAAGCGCAGGATCAAACCCATCATAGTCGGAGAAAGTGAGTAGGTTGAGCCCAGTAGCATATACTTCCACTGAATTAAACACTTGTGAAAGGACAGTCTGAGGCAAAACATAGCTAATTCGAACTGTTTGCAATTTCACATATGAGGCATCTACAACTGTTCGCGAATTCACTGCTTGAGACAATTGGCTAGCGGCATTCAGGTAGCTTGGCTGATCATTCGTGGGATTGGAAGGAGTCCATCTGTTTTTAAAAGGTTCTCTAAATCGGTTGATCCGAACACCGGAGCGAGGGAAATACTGCTCTAGCAAATTACCATTGATCATTTCTACTCCGTGGACACCACGCAGGAAAACATGCAGGGATAAACCCTTATAGGTGAGTGTATTTCCAAGCCCCCAGGTGAAGTCCGGGAATGAATTGCCCAGTACCACGCGGTCATCACCATCAATTGTGCCATCGTTATTTACATCCCGGAATTTGAAATCACCGGGGCTCACATTGTTAGTAATGGCATTGAGGTCATCACTTTCCTGCCAGATACCTTCCACCTCATATCCATAGAAGCTCCTTAGCGTCAAACCAGGTTCGATGATACTGATACTCCCGGCTGCAACCGAAAAATTACCTGTTAAGATCTGCTCTATTCCTCCTAAATCCTCTACTTCATTTTTAAGCGTGTAAAAGTTAAGGTCGGTATTCCAGTTGAAATCATTCGTTGTGATATTGTTAGTATTCAACCCAAACTCAAAACCTGAGTTATACATACTCCCAATGTTTACCAACTTACTGGAGTACCCACTGGAGCTTGGTACCGGCAAAGAAAGGAGCATATCAAATGTGTTTTTACGGTACCATTCCAACGTACCCGAAATTCGTCCACCCTTAATACTGAAATCCAATCCAACGTCAAGCTGCTCCGTAGTTTCCCACTTCAGATCAGGATTCGCAATTCTACTGGGGTTGAAGGTGGTAACAAATTGATCATTCAGCACATAGCTTGTTCGGGAAGCTCCTCCGGTGAAGGTGGTGAGATATTGATTGTTTCCAATCTCCTGGTTTCCGGTTTGTCCCCAGGATCCACGCAACTTCAACATTTCAAATAAGTTATCAGCTGCGGAAAAAAAGGACTCTTCGTTGATCAACCATCCTACTGAAAAAGAGGGGAAGTATCCGTATTTATTTCCCGGACCAAATCGACTGGATCCATCCGCCCTGAATGAAGCGGTGAAAAGATACCGATCGAGCAATTTGTAGTTAACCCTTCCCAGGTATGATAAAAGGGAATTTTTGCTCTTCCCACTGCTGTTAACCAGCGTAGTCCGATCTGCTAACCCAAAATTATCTGCCAGGGTAGCATCCGTAGGAAAATTATTGGCCTGCTGGGAGCTTGATCGATTGGTATATTCCTGTGTAGTAATCCCGGCTAATACCTCAATGGTATGAATATCAAACGTTTCTTGAAAATTCACGGTCCCCTCCAACAAATAGTTGGATTGCATAGCCTGATAGGCTGTTGCCACACCCCCTAATGAATTCCCAATAATGGTTGTTCGATCCTTATATACGGTTTTATCTTCATTGGCTACATCTGCACCCACACGAATTTTCGCACTTAGAGCAGGGGTGATAAAATACTCCCCAAACATGGTACCCAGATAACGATAACGATTGCCATCCATATGATTTCCTGTGATAATCGCTTCCGGATTATCAATATCAAACAGGTCTGTAGTGACATAGTCCCCATTGGCATCCCGTACATCGAAAGTCGGATCCCATAACTTAGCAGCATTGATTGCACCCGCTCGAAGGTTTACATCAAACCCATTAGGTACAAAAACATCCTTTACATAGCTGGTAGTCATACTTGATCCAAAGCGGAATTTCTCATCAGTATGTGATAAATTAAATCGTGCCCCATAGCGCGTAAACGAAGTGTTTCTCACCATTCCTTCTTCATCCGTATAGTTTGCTGAAACCATATACGAGGTATTTTTATTTCCCCAGGAAAAAGAAAGGTTGTGCTTTTGTAGCTTGGCTGCATCACGAAATACAACTTCCTGCCAATCTGTACCCCCATTTTGTATTTCAGTTACCACTTCACTGGGATCTCCGCCACCAGCGGCAATGAGGTCGTTGATCCCTGTCATATATTCTTCAGGGCCAAGCAGGTCTAACCGATTGTGGACCCGGTTTATTCCAGTATGCCCACTATAATCAACTTTCAACGCGCCTGATTGACCGTTTTTGGTGGTAATCAGTATCACACCATTCGCTCCCCTGGCTCCATAAATGGCTGATGCAGATGCATCTTTAAGTACTTCTATCGATTCAATGTCGGCAGGATTCAAAAAGCTAATGGGGTTTCTGGGAGCTCGGGTTGAGGCCACCTGATTACCTGTCCCTCCAATCAGAACTGAGTTATCGATTGGCAATCCATCTATCACATAAAGTGGTTCACTTCCTGCATTGATTGAACCAACGCCTCGAATGTTCACTGACATCCCACCACCAGGTTCTCCGCTGTTTTGCACTACCTGAACACCAGGCATCTTGCCTTCGATCATTTGCTCTACAGAAGCATTGACTGAAGGGCTAAAGGTTTTTTCATTCAGACTCGAAACAGCCCCGGTGATCTCTCTGCGAACCTGTGTTCCATAACCAATGACTACAATTTCATCCAATTGCTCTGTATCAAGCTGTAATTGTGGGTTGATAGTCGTCCTGTTATTAACAGGAATCTCAATAGACTGATACCCTACAAAAGAAACGAGTAGCACAGCACCATCACCCACTGTCAATTGATAGCTTCCATCAATGTCTGTGATTGTACCATTTGAAGTGCCTTTTTCTAAAACAGCCGCTCCAATTAAGGATTCTCCCGTTTCATCGGTCACTTTTCCGGAAATAGTTGTTTGCACTGGCAGTTCATCGAACACCTGTGGCATTGCTGCATTCTTGACTACGTTTTTAAAGCTTATAGTCTCGTTGACA
Organism: Cyclobacteriaceae bacterium; assembly: GCA_965223915.1. Taxonomy (GTDB): domain Bacteria; phylum Bacteroidota; class Bacteroidia; order Cytophagales; family Cyclobacteriaceae; genus UBA7330. Next base: position 200,514 of record OZ245027.1, read on the forward strand.
CGCTTAATCGAGACTCTTGCCTGGATAGAAATCTCATTTAACAGATCCTCCATACTCTTGACCGGATGATCAAATGCAAGCGTGATTCCCCTGATGTCCTTTTTAGAATAGACAAAAGTGAATTCGCCCGAACTTTCCACCTCATCGATCAGAGCCTGGAGGCTCATGGACTTAGTGAGGCTAAATTCGATCGGTATATCCTTCAACAGCTTGCGCTGCCCAATAGACTCTGCTGCAAACACCATGGTGAGTGACATGCAGACCGCTGTCGCATACATCGCTAATTTCGACATGCGAATAATTAATTTTCGTAGATTTGTACTCATACAAGTTTAGGGTTTGTTTAAACTTTAAACATTTGAGAGTTGAGTCCTCGCCAAAGTGCCTCAGCTCTCTTTTTTTATGCATTATCTTTATTTTATCACTATTCCGTTTTCCTTGATCTTATAATTGAATTCATAAGAATAAGACAAATTTTCCATGACATTTTTCAGGGATGGATTATTGAATTTCGCAGTTATCAGCTTATTGATATTTCTTTTATTTACGATCACATACTCCACATCAAACCATTTAGAAATTAAAGCAATGGCCTCCTCAAGATTGAGGTCATTGAAGGAGAGGTAATTGTCGATCCATCCATAAGCCATCTGAGCATCAGAAATGGATTCTTTGCTAAACGACCCATTGGCATGAGAGAAAACCAGCTTTTCCTGCTTCACCAGTACTGTTCCCATGGTCTTCGCCGAGTTGCTGACAGATACTTTCCCAGTCCTCACTGCTACACTTGCAGCATGCTGGTCAGGATAAGCGTTGACATTGAAGGAGGTGCCAAGCACCTGTACTTCCAAATCCCCTGAAAAGATCTTGAATGGCCGTGTTTCATCTCTTTGAACTTCAAAAAATGCTTCACCTGTCAGCTGAAGATCTCTGGACTCCTCACCAAAAGTGCTTGAATAGCTGATCCGGCTATCTGCGTTCAATTTAACCATCGATCCATCGGGTAATTTCACAGTTAGTTTCTGACCACGTTCAGCTACCTTTTCAATAATCGCTGGATTTTCAACTACAGCAACCTGGTCTGTTGAAATAATCTGGACCTTCAAGAGATAAAATGATATACCAAGCACAGCTACGAAAACCGCTGCTGCTTTCAACCAGGTCCAGTTAAAGGTTGCCTTTTCATTTTCAGAAGTTCCATTCTGATGTGGCATCTTCTGCCAGACCTTATGCCTTAGCAGATCGACATCAAAATCCGAAAGCTTCCAGTGTCCCACAAAATTTTTGAATAACCGGACATTTTCAGGATCTTCATCAAGCCACTCCTGAAGCCGGACCTGCTCCGCTTTTGTCAGTTTATTCCGGACGTATTTGTAAATAAGCTCTTCCATTGAATGATTGCTACACCCTGAAGAGCTTTTAGCATTGAAAGTGTGAAGAGATTTTTTAATATTTCATTTGCACTCAATGAATCATGCAATTCATTGATTACATATCATTAAATAGGATGTTTTAGTGAAATATTTTAAATCCGTTCCTCCTCTTTATTAGGAGTTATAGTAACAAAAGAACGCCTGATAAAAGTAAAGTCGCTATCAAAAGCGCTTTACCCAGCCTGATGATTTTACCCTCCTCAGAGTCCTGCTGATTTTTCAATACTTCTTTAAAGGCCTTAATCACATTGCTGAGGTGCTTTCGAACGGTTGCCTGGTTCATATCCAGCTCCTTAGAAATCTTTTCATTGGAGTAGCCCTTGTTTTTCGCCATATCATACACCAGCTTCCCATAGGGTGTCAGGGATTGGATCACCTGGTCAATGACGGATTCCAGCTCTTTACCGATCAGAATACTTTCGGGGTTCAATGCCTGTGGGTATTTCGATTCATCGATGGGTCCCAGTGTTTCCCTCCTGGATTTTTTGATCTTTTTAATGGCCAGGTGTTTAACTGACTGAATTAAATAAGCCTCCACGTTATTGATCCCGGCCGGTTGATCTTTCCTGTTCCACAAGGAAATAAACACCTCGGAAACGACATCTTCTGCAGTCGCAGTGTCCTCGGTAATCGAAAATGCATACCTCAAAAGCCCCTCAAAATGGTCATTGTAAATGGCTTCAAACCACTTATCACTACCTGCATCATGAGCACTTTTTTGGATGGTAAATTGCATTTTCAGAAAAGTCGGTGCCCTAAATATGGGAATAATTGTTGAATTGGTAAAATGACGAACACCTATCCAGCTATCTAAAAATCACAAAGTCTTTACATCTAATTGATCCGGGCTAGGCAGGAAAAATCTTTTTACTACATTTGATCAAAGGAGCATCTGCTCCCACGGATATTAGCCCAATACACATGAACAAAAGCAATCAAAACGGGATGGACCGCCGTTCCTTCCTCAAAAAAAGCAGTGCCGCCAGCCTGGCCGGTATGGGAGGCCTCTATGCGATAAATGATCTTAAACTGGAAAAACCACAAAAAAACATGAAACTGAACATTGCCCGGGTAAGCTCAGACTTTGAACGAGAAGCCTTGTATCCTTATCGATTCAAAGGAGGTGCGATTACTGAGTGTTGGCAGACGATGGCGATGCTGGAAAATGCGGATGGCATCCGAAAGATCGGATTAGCGACCCAGGGAATCCTCTGGTCAGATGCTAAGGTGTTCTTCAACCACTCCGAGAGCGGAGGTAACGCCCTGATGTATGCCATGTCAGAGCGGGCCTTACAGATGGTAAACGGGCAACAGTTTAGCAACCCGATAGAGATGGTGGACAGTGTGCTCCCCGAGCTGCTGGCCTATGGCAAGAAGATCACCGGCAACCCTGATCTGAGAAAGACCTTTGCCCTGAATGCGCTGGTGGGTCTGGACAACGCTGCCTGGCTGCTCTACGCAGCGGAAAACAATGTTGAGGACTTTGACGATATGATCCCGGCAGAATACAGACCCGGACTCTCCGCCAGGCATGACAAGGTGGCCAGTATCCCTTCTTTCAGCGCGGGCACCTCTGTGGAAAAAGTGAAAAAAGCTGCTGACGATGGATTCTTCATGCTGAAATTGAAGACCGGATCAGCAGGCACGCAAAAAGAGATGCTGGAAAAAGACATTGAGTTTCTGGAGGGCGTCCACAAAGCCATTGGAAACTACGAGACTCCGCACACCAAAGACGGAAAGATCCCTTACTACTTCGATGCCAATGGCCGGTATGAAGAGAAGGAGTCTCTTGAACGATTCCTGGACCGCGCGAAGAAGATCGGTGCATTTGACCAGATTGCTGTGATCGAGGAGCCTTTTAGCGAATTTAACGAGACCTATGTCGGTGACCTGGGTGTACGGGTAGCTGCTGATGAGAGCGCCCATACCAGGGAGGATGCCAAAAACCGCATCGATCAGGGCTACCAGGCCATCGCGGTGAAGGCTATCGCCAAGACCCTGAGCGAGACCATCAAGATCACGCAACTGGCTTATGAAAAGGATGTGCCCTGCTTCTGCGCCGACCTGACCGTGAACCCGATTCTGGTAGAGTGGAACAAAAACGTGGCCGCCAGGCTCCCGGCCTTCCCGGGTTTGAAGCTGGGGCTGCAGGAGACCAACGGACACCAATATTACAAGGAGTGGGACCGCATGATGACCTATCATCCGAGAAAAGAAGCTCCCTGGGTAGTGACCAAAGATGGCGTTTACGAAACCGGCAAGCCATTCTTCCATGAAGATGGCGGGATCTTCCAGGCTTCGAAGCATTACCAGGAGGTTTTTAAAGAGGTGTAGTCAGGATTATCCGACAGTCCGATTTTCAGACTTTCCGATGTTCTGATGCGAAGTGAATTCCATCTGGTGAGGACACTGTGAGGACACCAGCCGGGGAGTCTTCGGCATCTGAATAGAGGTAGAACGAAGTCTGTCTCCGGAAGGTTAGTAACATCAACACTCCACTTAATTAGGATATCCTACTGGGATTTTTACGACAGATTCCCTGCTCGGTCTGAGGGACCTCCAGGGAATGACGTACTGAAAGAAAAACTGCTATTAAAACGTCATTCCCGAGAGCCCTAAAAGGCGAGTCGGGAATCTGGTGAGCTTTAGCAGGGAACTTGATATATCCTAACCCATGGTGTGGCTCCAAACCCATCAGAAATCTATACCCAAACCTATCCTTCACACTCATCTCAACATTCCAACCCTCCCGTTATAGTATAAAATAAAGGAAATGGGTAGATTTGGTTGATCTTATCAATAATAAGACTTTGATATTAGGCAATGTCAAACAAAAGTGAAATTGAAAAATTAGAAAATAACAACGCCGAATTAGCAAAAGAGATTTTGCTTAATGAAGCAGCCATTTACGAAACGGAGAAAGAAATGAGTGAAATTGAGACTCAGCTTCTTGAACATCCTAAGATTCAACAATACGTTAATAATCTAAGGCTACTGGTTGATCGGATTAAGTTGAAAAATCAGCTTTATAAAAATGAAATTTTCCAAAATGATCTGGAAATAGCTAAATTGAGAAAAGAAGACAATGACAATGAGTAAGTTGGAAGGTACCGAATCTTTTAAGCAAGCAGAAAAGAGGCTACTTGAACTCAAGAAGAAACTCGAGCATCGAATTGATCGGACTGATGTGGCAATGAAAGAGGTGAAAAAAATTAATGAAGAGATTGTCAAGCTTCGAAAAAGGCAAAGAAGCGGTAGCAAAGAATAGCATACACTCCGAGGTGAAAACTAATTAGACTCGTTTTAGCCTGATCAAGCCTGCCCTCTCACCCTTTCCAGGACACGCTGCCCCACCAGGTAGAGTAAAAACACCCAGGGAGCCCCATGCATGATCAGGTCGAAATAATCCACGGCTTGCATGCCCACCGCACCTCCCCACACCCATTTTAGTTTTCCCCAGAGGTGAGGTTCCGGAAAGAATGGTGCCAGCCCAAGGGTAAGACTCAGTATGACCACCATCCTAAGCCTGCTATTTGATTTATCTGGTGATTCGCTTGTATCCGTTGACATATTTATGTTTTATATTTTGATCACTTATGGCATTTTGAATCCTTAATATTATCATGCGGAACTGATTATTGGGGTAACATATGTTACACTGGTACATTTCAGGTACGGTCAAGCATCTTTCTTAATACTGATCGGTTCCAAATAAAATTACCGGCACTAGATCCCAAATCGTTTGTAGCTTTTAATGATTATGTTGGCCTGTTATAGTAAGGGTATCTCACCTGTACAAACACCAACAAACACAAAAATTTCTGTGGTACCGGACCATCGAAAATCCAAGAATAATTCGTACTTTGGAGCTTACAAGAATAAAATTATGAGGACAATCTTTGTTTTCTCTATACTCCTCCTTGCTCTCACCTTCAGCGCTCTCGCACAGTCGCCCTGGTCCATTGGAGCAAAAGCCGGTTTCAGCTACTCAAATTTAGCTGTTGACGATGAGGTCACGGAATACGGGGCAGGCCCAGGATATCACATTGGTACGTTTATTCGGTTCAAGCCCTCTTTTACTGGCTTTCAGTCAGAATTTATGCTGTCCAATCAACGAGCGATCGTCAATGCAGATGGTGAGGACATGGATTTTGACATTCGTTACTTCTCAATTCCCCTGCTGATTACTTACGATGCCACCCCATCCTTACACGTTTCATTAGGTCCACAGCTGGGCTTCCTGATGTGTGCTAAATCAGAATATCACCCGGTGACCAGAGAAAGGTTTGACGAGCAGCATTATACCAAAGCTTACAAGAAAACAGACCTGGGATTAAATGCAGGTGTTGACTACGAAACGCAAAAGGGATTAATATTTGGCGTAAGCTATTATCTCGGCATGGTCGATATCAGCAACTTTGAAGGTGTGGCTGCTACTAAAAACCGATCGCTACAACTGTCTTTGGGTTATCGATACGATTTCAATTAACAAATACTTCTTAATCACTCGTGGTAACACACATAGAGAATGTTCCTTTATTGCTTTCAGCAGGTACTGAAACAGAAAAATAATATTCCACTCCTACTTCCACGATACTGAAATCATAAATGTCCTCCGAGTTCATATTGTAACCATCACAGCTTAGCTCATTTGCTCCATCATTATCCCAAAGTATAAATTGAGAGGCTTGCTGGGTCCCTGCAGGTCCAGCTGTTTCTATATATACCGAAAAATAGCCGTTAGATCCTTGTCCGGTGAACTTAAACCATACATCTCCTGCGTTTCTCTGATCTTCCCAGCAAGATCCAATACCACCATCAGGAGTAGATCCCTCTGTAGTATATATCGGATTGGCGCCCGGGCAATTCGGATCATCAAAGAGGCTTGTGATATCAATAGCATTTGCCCTCATATCATTAGCAGGTCCGGAATCTTCCGGGATGATAAAATCTTCGTTGCAACATCCTGCGATAAGGAGTCCACAGAAAACGGCGGCTATCAGCTTTTTCATAACCAGAATTTGAGTATTAATCTACGAAGAATAATCAGATTTTAACCTGAGGCGTTCGGTAAATATTTTTAAGCCCAACAAGGCTCCAATGGCCGTTTATATTGACTCCAGCGCTGCCAAATGATTTACTCGAAATCAATTATTTGCCGGCTGCTGATCCTGATGCTTCAGCCCAAACCCATGAGTATTCTGATGGATGAAGTCTTTGGGAAATTTCTCAACTCCCGGAAATCCCAGTTTAATATCCTTTCCCTCATAAGGGATGTAGTTGGTCCTGAATAGGTAATCCCAGATACTCAATGTCAGGCCAAAGTTCACGCCGTATTTTTTGTCTTTGGGGATGTCATAGGCATGATGCCAGATATGCATTTGGGGATTGTTGAAAATATATTTTAACGGACCCATATTGAGCTTGAAATTGGAGTGATTGAAATGACCAACGGCCAACGTGAAGATGTGGATGATAAAAAAGTCTCTCAACCCAATACCTATTAAAGCCAATGGTATATATTCAATGGATCTGTAAACTACATTTTCCATCCAGTGGTACCGTAGGTGCGCCGCGAATCCCATCTGTTCTACGGAATGATGGACCTTATGAAATTCCCACAAGGCAGGCACGCGGTGTAGAAGCCGATGTGTCCACCACTGCACAAAATCCCTGACCACAAACCCAATCAAAAGGTGCGACCAGGTAGGCCACGACATCACCTCAAAAGCAACCAGGTTGGTAATCCCTATACTGGCCAGCAGGTCATTAAAGAAATGTACCACCACATTGGAGGCCGCATTGTAAATGATCAGGGAGAACAGGAAGAAATTGAAAAACATGTAGAAGAAGTCCAGCCAAAAATCTTTCCTGAGGGCTAAGCCCTTATAAATATGGGCCTTAGAACTACCATTTCGCTTATTTTTGTCTCCTACAAATATTGAATCTGGCTTTATCTTAGCCTGATATCTTCTCCACGGTCTAATAATCTCCAAAATAAAAAAGAAAGCAGAAACCCCAATCAGCCAATAGAAATAGCTATGCCACGAGGGGTTGGTTATTTCCTTCCACAGGTAATTGGCATAGCCAGAGTAGCTGCCTACGATGATATTCCAGATTTCTTCCACCTATTTAAAGTTAACTTAAATACGGTTTGAGGTAGGGTGAGGATGTAACATTAGTTACAATTATGCAAGAGATTGGGTGGACACCAAAGGGGCATAAGTTTAATAAGAACCTGGGATAAGCCTGGAGCCTGGAGAAGCTAGCGATAGTTGGGCGAAGCCCTACTTCGCTTAGTTAAAATTGATGGTGGAGTTTCTCCACCGAAACCCTTAAAAGATCTCAATAAAAAAAGATTAGTTGAAAAAATAAAAGCCCACCGTCGTTCCCTGATGGGAACTATGGTGGGCGAAGGTGGAGCCGGAGGGATTACTCATACGCACGGGCATGCCGCACAACCTCTCGTGAATCTCCGCTTCGCTCCGATTTCGAACCCGAGGGTTCTCATCCATTTCATTAAATGCAAAAAGCTCATCTTTCGATGAGCTTTATTGTGGAGCCGGAGGGATTCGAACCCTCGTCCAGAGAAGGAAAAAATATACCCTCTACATGTTTAGTTATCCTTTTAATCTCGCAGGGGAGCAGGTGGAAAACAACCAACTCGTCCTACCAGTCGTAATTGAGTTTCGCTATCAGCTCACGACACCGCTTCAAGCTAGTTCCGAATGTCGACACCCCAAAATCCTACCTACGGAACAAAGGCGTGGTGGGATGTGGCAGGGGAAACCTCTTAGGCTTGACCCTTAGTAATTCCTACTTTATTCGGAATTAGGCTGCCATGGCGTAATTAGATTCGCCAAGTATAGTTTGAGTGAATTGGTCACAGGTGTACACTCAACACCTGACATGCAAGCATATCAAATACACTTCCTGTCGATTCCGGTCGGCCCCGGTAATCTCACAAAATTAACCTGTATTCCCCTAACGGGAATGACTTCCAAATGGTTTCCGTAATTATTAATTCAAATTAGAGTCCCCCTCTGCCCTAATCCCTAAAAACTCCTCTCTCCCATTCCTTATACAACCCTTCCATACCTTCAGCTCTGTCAGAGTACTGTTGCATAAGATTGGTTCGCTCTGTAGCATCCATCCGGAGATTAAACAAGTACCTGATTTCCCCTTCCAAAAGCAACTTCCACTCTTTATCCCGAACTGCATAGGCAAATGAGTTTGTGTATGGGTTTTTGAAATGCCAGAAGAGGGGTCTTTCTTTCAGACGATCTTCATTCAGCAATACACCACTGATATCAACCCCATCAAATGGATCACCATTTTGAGGATCAACTGACAACCCTGCCAGGGCAACAAAGGTTGGGGCCAGGTCCATCGTCATGACGGTTTCATGACAAACCGTACCCGCCGCGATGTGTCCGGGCCAATGGGCTATAGCAGGTAAACGATGGCCTCCCTCAAACAGACTTCCTTTTTCCCCACGAAATGGATAATTGCTACCCACCCAGGAATAAGCACCATTGTCGGATGTAATAAAAATCAGGGTGTTATCCCGTAGGCCGGCCTCTTTCAGTGCCTGAACTACCTCGCCTACACTTTCATCCACTGCTTCAATCATGTCTGTATAAGCTCTTCTATATTCACTTTCAGGCAAAGGACCGTACTTTGATTGATGCCATACTTTCCCTTCGGTTCGATGGGCGGGATCATCAGGCCCCTGAAATGGAAAATGTGCTGCTATATGAGAAATGAATAAGAAAAAAGGCTGATTTCTGGAATCTTTGATGAAATCAACGGAGTGTTTGGTAACCAGATCTGTCAGATAGCCAGGTTCATCTTTCAATTCTTGATCCTTAAACCAATCAATTTCACCGGTTCGGGAAATGTGAGTATGATAGTCTGGTGTATTGTTGCTGGTATAGCTCACATCAAAGCCCTGATCATTGGGCCCAAACAGACTCACATGCCCCAGATGCCATTTCCCAAAAACAGCACTCACATAACCTGCTTCGGACAGATACTCAGGAATTGTTTTCTTATAAAGCGGCATCCCCTCTTCCATTGTGAATCCTATGGCGTGTTCTATATTGGTTCGCTGCTGATATTGACCGGTCATGAGTGCCGCTCTGGTAGGGCTACACACCGCTCCATTCGAATGGAAATCCGTAAAGATCATTCCTTCCCTGGCCAGCTGGTCTATGTTGGGTGTTTGATGGATCTCATTGCCATAGATGCCTAGATCTCCGTACCCGATATCATCGATGACTATCAATACAATATTAGGGGGCGTTTCAGAATGCTGACAGAGCGCAGTGGTAATGGCACAACTGGTTGCTAAAAAAGCTAGCAGCAACCCGTGAATATTGTCACGTATCATTGGCTATTCGATAACACCTGTCCTTGGCTTTCAAGAATTCTTCTTACCTCCCCGATTTTGACGTTTCTCGGAAGCTCTTGTGACTGCAAACAAACATGCGCAGCTACTCCGGCAGCCTGACCTAAAGACATCCAGGTGGGTTCCATGCGTACAGAGCAAAACCCCACATGAGTCGCTGATAAGGCAACCGGCACAATCAAACCATCAACCGAAGTAGGTAACATTGCCCGATAGGGAATTTCATAAGGACGTGTTAAGTGTGCCATCATCCCTAAATACCCTTCCAGAACAATATTGTCTTTGTCCGGCTTTTTTGTCACAGGGAAACTATCGACAGGAAACTCACCCATCGCAATGGTATCGTGATGTTTCATAAAGCCAGGCGCTTCTTCGGTGATGGCCACATCATGCTGTGTAAGTGTGTATTCACCCTTCAGCCGTCGGCCTTCTCTTACATACAGTTGAAAAGGGAAATGATTATTATCGGTAAACTCGTCTAATGGCAAATGATACTGCCTGGCCATCTTTCTGTGGGCTTCAGGTATTTCCTTGTCATTTTGCAAAAACCAAATCAATCCCAATGAGATCTGTCGATGATCGTCAGAGACTTGCGCCCTCTTATCGGCATCGCCTTCAATATATCCCTCGTTCACTTCAGGAAAAGGAAATGCAAGAGCCCGGGGATTGGTATTTGCATCCACTTTCCCATTGGGTAAATCCGTGACCGACCAGGCCCTGACCATGGTGTTGAAGTGCTCAGGGTAATAGCCCCAACCCTCATGAAACTCTTTGGGTGGTTTAAACCGACCTGAGCTCAGGTCCTCAAAATAAGGCGCATACAAAGCGCGGTCGTAACCAACAGGGGGCTCCTCAAGCACCAAACTGTTTTGGACATTCTTGGTGAAGCAATAACGATACGTATAGGCCTGAACACGGTCATCCCCTGCCCCCGATCCTCCCAGTATCTTTCCATTTTCATAATCATAGTAGATCTCTCCGGCATGTGGTTCATTAAAGTCCGTTCGCCCTTCACGACCCAGCCGATAATCTGCCCCGGCCAGGGCATACAGGTCCCCCTCATAAGTAGCATCAATAAAAACACCACCTGTAATTTTCAACAGCTCATCATTACTTCTATTGATCACCGAAACATATTTGATCAATTTTCCCTCCATGCCAGCATCCTTAAGCATATGATGGGTAAGCATGGTGATTCTTTTTGTATCTGAAATCATTTGATTCAATACAAGTTCTGCAACGGAAGGCTCAAAATAATACCCTTCGCGACACAATTTTACCTCCTCGGAAGCCGGACCAAATTTTTCCTTATAGTGGTCGAGTACCTTACTCGTAAACTCCCTGAAAAGACCACCTATAAATTCTTTTTGCTCCACATCACTTTTACCTAAGCCACTGGCAGTCATACCTCCCAGGTGCTTATGCGATTCAATTAAGGCTACTTGATGTCCTAATCTGGCTGCAGTGATGGCCGATGCCAGTCCACCGGGCGTTCCCCCCACTACAACAACTTCATATTTCGATTCTTTGATCATTTCCTTCGTTTTCAACCTCTTCTTTTACGTGTCCACACGGTAAGACCTTCAAGGTCCTGATGATTTTTCCTGAATAAACTGATGGCCAAAGCCACAAGGATGAATGTTCCATTCACGATGGCACCAATCCAATAACTGTGGATTGACCATATCATGGATTCCGGAAACACTCCCAGGAGCCCCAGTCCCAGATAGATATTGAATAAAATGGCCAGGATCATGGCCCAGGTAGCTGCAAATCCATCTATCCTGGTAGTGAAAAAACCCAGAATAAACAGCCCCATCAGACAACCACCAAAAATACTTGTTACGATAAGGCTCACATCGTTCATGCTCTCTTTATCCATCTGGCTGAAAATAATAGCACCACAAATTACCAATAAGGTGGTGACAACGGCAATGATGTGTGCAGCCTTTAGGTAGTAACCATCCAACCTGTCTTTGTCTAGCCAGGCTCTCATCAGATCTACTACCCCAACAGTAGAAATCGCATTAATGCCTGAATCCATGGTGCTCATAGCCGCAGCAATCACCGCTGAAATAATAATGCCCGCTACCACGGGCGGAATTTTTGAAAGGATAAAATAGGGCAGCACCTGATCTGCTTCCATATTTTGAATTACCGGGTCCGGAAATACCTGATAGTAAACAAACAATGCTGTTCCAATAAAAAAGAACAAGGTCCACATTGGAATGGCAATGGCTGAATAGATGGCCGTAGCCTTCCGTGCTTCCCTGGTTGATCTGGCAGAAGCATAACGCTGAACCATGTTTTGGTCGCCCGCATAAATCCCCAGCCAGTTGATGACCCCTAAAATGGCTACCGTATAGAAGGTGCGTTCATCCAGATCAAATTCCATGGAGCCCATGCTAAACTTTTCATGTAGGCTTCCCATCTCAAAGATCTGAGAAATCCCTCCTGGCAGGTCTATCGACACCCAAATAAAACACAACAAACCACCAACTAACAAAATGATTGCCTGAACAACATCGGTCCATATCACGGCTTCTATCCCCCCAATAATCGTGTATATACCAATGAATGCGCCAGTAAATATGATTACGTAAACGATGGGGGCACCGGTTATAAACTGGATGACTAATGAAACAAGAAACAGGATCTGAGCCATCCTGATTAATTGCAGGATCATAAAACTCATGGTGCCATACATTCTGGGTACCATACCGTATCGATTCCCCAGGTACTCAAAAGCGGAAGTCAGATTTGCCCGCCGAAAAAATGGAATGAATATCACGATGGCCAGTATGGCTACAAAAGGAACGGCAATGTTCACACTCAGCTGGCGCCAATCCAATACAAATGCTGCTGCTGGCAAAGCCAAAAATGTAGCGGAACTCACAATGGTTCCCAGCATAGAGAGTCCGATGACCCAACCGGGGAATGACCTGTTTCCTACAAAGTAATCTTCGGTGGTCTTATTCTTTTTTGAAAAGTAAAAACCTACAGCCATCAGACCCGCCAGGTATATGACCACGGTCAGGACATCTGCGGTCCTAATAGATATTTCCAATTAGATACTAGGTTTTAGATGGTTAATAAAAATTCTTCCCTCAGCGTGATCAATTATTTTCATCTTTCAGTGTCATCTCATTCTTTGATGGCATCTTCAGTTTATCCAGGTCACTGATCTTAATCTTCAGGACTTCAACGGTTTGTTTTGCTCCATCAAAGGTCACATAAATATAATCACCTACCTGAATGAGATGAGGATAATCAATATTACGTTCACCAACCAGAAACCCCATTTTAGTGAAGACCAGCCCATCATCGCTGATGGCAATGGTTAGTGGATCCCGTTTTTCCGGATTGGCGTTTGACACCACCACATACCTGCCGTCAGTAAGTTGGAGCGCACAAAACTTGGACCTGGCATCAGGAAAATTCGTTTTGACTGGCGTACTCCAGGTGCGTCCATTGTCAGTAGAAAATGCACGGAAGAGGTATCCACTACGGTTATTGTCCCTGAACAAAGCAGCCAGATTTTCGTCTTCAAGTTCAAACCAATAAGGCTCTTCCCCGGCCAACTCCTGACCTCTGGAACCCTGCACCGGATACGATTCCCAGCTATTAAATGCTTTACTCCCACCCACTATCATATAAACGTCTCCCACGCTATCTCTCCTCGACATCATCCATTCTCCGGTTGGAAGCTTTTTCGGAGGAAAATTATTCATGGCATTGTCCAAAACAACTCCAAGTGGTTTCCATTTCACGTCCTCATCTAAGGCCATTTCAAAAGCATGGAGTTGAAGTCCATCTCCCCGGTAACCCGGAGCCCTATACCTGGTGGCCAGACCTATTAGTTTTCCATCCCGAATCCAGAATCCGCGAGCTATCCATGCAAAACCAATGTCAGGGTTTCCGGCGAGATCTCTCCTTTCAGTCCAGTTGATACCATCCTTACTTGTAGCATAAGAAATCAATTGCCCTGCTTTATCATGACCAGGTGTCACGTGATAGTGTTGTTCAGCAGACAAGCCTTCCCTGGGTTCTCCCGGTCCGTCACTCCACATCGCCCAAAACTTACCATCAAAATAGGCCAGATAATTATGCTGATTGACCTTGCGTCCCCAGGCATATCTGACGTCATTGACAATGGCATGCTCCGAAGGTACCCTGGGCAACGCAAAGAAGTCAATATCATGTGAATCTTCAGGCACCCAATCACCGGCCAGCATCAAAGGTGACTGTGGATTTTTGACTGGGTCTGGGTAACTGGTTTTTTGAGAGAATGCAATTGATCTAAGTCCTATTATTAAAACAAAAACGATATAAAATGTATAATTTCTCATGGTTAAAAGCACATTATCGGTTGAAATTGAGGTGTTATTGATTTTTCATGGCTTCTGTCATCTCAAGCTCATCCAAATCTGATATGCGAACTCGTTGGATCTCCACTGACTGTTTTCGACCCCCGTGTCCACCTGAATGTGTGATATACAAATAACCATCATGCTCCATCACATGAGGGTAATCCACTCCATCTCTATCCCCTTCCACCAGGAAGAACATCTTGTCGAACACCATTCCATCATCACTAATTGAAAGGGTAAGCCATTTCCGGTGTTCAAAATGAGAATTATTGACCAGAACATACTTGCCATTGCTCATTCTAAGTCCATGTAATTTTGATCTGGCATCCGGGAAGTCAGTCCGGACCGGTTGGTTCCAGGTCCTCCCATTGTCAACAGAAAAGGATCGGTATAAAAACCCACTGCGATTGTTGTCTCTGAATAATGCCATCAGACTTTTTCCGTCGGGAAGGATCCACCACATAGGTTCTTCCGCAGAAAGTTCGCTCGCTGTACCCAGCACGGGGAATGACTCCCATTGATCAATGGCTTTCTCTCCCCCAACAAGGAAGTCTACTCCACGGTCTTTGTAATCGTAAGTTCGACGTGACATCAACCATTCTCCTGTCGGTAACTTTTTAGGAGGAAAATTATTTATTGTGTTATTGTGAACCTGCTTATAGTCCTCCCAGCTTTGTGCTTCCTTGTTCCACCGGAATGCTCTGAGTGCCAGACTTTCTCCAAAAAACCCAGCGGCTTCATCCAGCGACACCAAGGCCAAAAGTTGATCATCATATATCCAGAACCCCCGGGCTATCCATCGAAAACCTTCAGTTGTCCGGGTGTTGTAATCTGGTGAATTGGGTCCTGATCCTGGTGCATAGGGGGTTAAGAACTCAGGGCTACTCCATTCTACACCATCCTCGCTAACAGCATATTTAACTACCTGTCCCACCCGATCTTCGATGCCGGGTCCATCACTCCACATGGCCCAGAACCGGCCATCATAGTGAATCAGATAATTATGTTGATTGACACCGTCCTGGTCAGTGACATCATTGATGACGATGTGTTCTCTAGGTACCCTGGGGAGCTTTCCAAAATCAATTTGATGGGGATCCTTAAACCAGTCTCCCATCAACATGACTGGAGACTGAGGGTTGTCCTTGGGGTTCGGGTAATTTCCCGGCTTTGTTTCACAACCTATTATTGTGATTAGCACCAGAATCAATAAAAATCGAAACTGCTTCAATGTTTTCTTCATTTCTTTTTTGAGTTATTTAGATTTTTTTCATGCTCTTATAATGTGACGGATATCTTACAGCATCAGGCTATTTTTTATGGTGACCATTTACAAAATAATCTGAAATGGCTTTGCCTAGCGTAATAGCCTCAGACCGGTATCCCTCCTGAGTGCTCAAAGGTGTATTCATATTCACTTCGATCGTGAATGCAAGACTATGTTCATTTGCCCGGGCAGACACCCATTCATGTGATGAATCCAAAATTGCATTATCCCATGGGCGCTCACTGTAGTGGATTTGGGTCATGGATTGGGTCTCTTTAGCCTGCTCATTCAATGGTTTAGCCTTAAGGCTTTCAAAAAACTTAGCCCTGTTACTCCGCTGCTTATCATAGGGTAGTTCTTTTGCAAAGGGAAGAATAAAATAAGGATGACTTTTTCCTCCCGGACCATGAAAATCTATAAAGAGATCTGCCATATCCTGTTTAGCAAGTCCCGAAATACCTTCTTTTATTTTTTCGACCTCAGGCCAATATGAGGGCTCCTCCTCCCACTTCATCCAGTGGTCATGGGGCTTTTGATATTTTCCTGTTCTTCCTTCAGAAACGCCGTCAATATCTACGATAGGTATCACAATAATCTGTGCGGTATTCCTTAGTTCTACAGCTTCAGTCTCATCAGAGACTAACCACTTTGTGAGCTCATGTAACACCCAACTGGCCCCGGATTCAAATGCATGTGCCCTGGCCTGTAGCCAAATGCCATATTTTGGCTGAGTATTCCCTTTACCAGGATTTAACTGGTACCCAATATTTTTTCGGTTTTTCCTACTACTACAAAGCGTGAAAACCTCGGCAAACTCATCTTGCCTGATTAATGGGGTTAATAAATCTTCAGCATGCTCTGCAGTATAAGGAAGGTCATATGTAAACCAAACACGGGCACTTTTGACTGTATGCCTATAGACAAAAAACTCTTTTCCTTCAATCGTCTCCGATGCACCCTCATCTGTTAAACCCCAGACATCCTGGTCATAACTGAAAAAAACCTGGGGGGATACGCCACCCCCTTTGTCTAGCTCAAGCTTAACTTCTTCCCCGGGCGTTAGTCCTTCCACCATAAAATACCACCATACTTTCGTCCACTCCCCAGCTCCTTCATCATGTGGAATAATCCGGATCGTGGCAGGATCGGATGCCTGTACAGTCACCTGACCTCCACCACTTAAAAAATCAGTTGAAACTGAAATATTCTTTCCCATTGTCAGCTATTATTTTTGATGATGACCGCCCACAAAATAGTCCGCCATGGCTTGCCCAAGTGTGATGGCCTCACTTCGATAGCCCTCCCTGGTACTCAAAGGGGTATTCATGTTAACTTCCAGAGTTAGCCCAACGATATTATCTGTGCTGTTCATGATGACCCAGGAGGCTGAGTTTCCTTTGTTGATTTCCGTAGTCCGTGCACTATAGCAGATCTGTGTCATAGATTGGGTTTGCGCCAATTCATCTGTCATGGGATTTGCTTTCAATACCTCAAAGAACTGAGCCCTGTTCCGTCTTTGCTTTTCAGCGGGCAGATGTTCGGATACCGGGACAATGAAGTACGGATGACTACCTCCTCCCGGACCATGGAAGTCAATAAACATGTCTGCCCTATTTTGCTTCGCCAATTTTTTGATCCGTTCCTTGATGCTTCTTACCTCGGGCCAATGCCCCGGACGCTCATCCCACCCTCTGTTGTGATCATAGGGTTGTTGCATCTTTCCTGTTCTCCCCTCAACAACACTATCCAAATCAACAATAGGTACGATGGTGATATTGGCTATTTTCCGTAATGCCTTTGCTTTTTGATCATTCGATAACAACCAATCCGCCAAATAGTGAAGGACCCAACTGCTGCCGGATTCAAAAGCATGACACCTGGCTTGTAACCAAATACCATATTTCTCATCACCTGCATTTGATGCATTTAAACTCAAAGCTTTTACAGACTGGTTTTTATTGGTTTTGCAGAGTTCAAAGACATCTACCCCCTTGTCTCTAGAAGCTTTAGAAAGCAATAAACTATCCATAATCTCTGGAGTGTATGGAAAGTCATAAGCAAACCACACTTCATTGTTTTTCACTACATGTTTGTAGACAAAAAATTCCTGCCCATCAATTACTTCAGGCTTTCCGGTATTCGTCAAGCCCCAACTTATCTGATCGTATGTAAAAGTTGCTTTGGGGCTAATCCCACTAATCTTTGGATCCCCCATTGCAAGTTGTAAAATCACCTCTTCACCAGGTCTAACTCCTTCTAATTTGAAATACCACCAAACCTGGCTCCAACCCCCATCACTTTGATTGTGTGGTTTTAGCCTGAGCGTAATGGGATCATTTTTTACCAGAGAAACACTTCCACCACCACTGACAAACTCAGTGGAAGCATGTAATGAATTACCTATTTCGTTATGGTTAAAGTGATTGTTATTGAATGTAATGAAGGAAGGAGTAAAAAGGCCCACCGCAGTTAAATGGCCGGACCTTTTTACAAATTCTCTTCGATTAAATTGTTTATGCGTCATTTATTAATACATAGCACACCTACATAGCATGCTGAAAGTAATGATAAAGTTTAGCCATTCAGGCTATTGCCACTCCGTATGCTGCTCCAGGTTATTGGACCTGTCGATAGCATCTTGTGGAATGGGCCATACATAATGCTTGGCTGGATTAAAAACCCTGGTTTGCACATCCTTGACAGGCAATAAAGAATTACCTTCTCCATCCTTAGGAAGGTCTACCCAGTCAGTCAGATCCACACTCTTCACTTCATGGTTGAGGACTTCTTCAGCAGTTTTCCAACGTATGATATCAAAATAGCGCAATCCCTCCCCGGCAAGCTCCACTCTTCTTTCCGCCCTGATAAAATCTCTTAACGATGCCTGATCACTATATTCCACTCTATCTACCGGAGGCATGTCCACGCGATCCCTGATTTCATCCAATGCATCATAGACAGAATCATCTGGTCCGGTAGCTTCATTGGTTGCCTCAGCGTACATCAACAGGATATCGGCATACCTGAAAATGACCCAGTTGACCCAGGTGTCCCAAAACCTGTCCTGTAAGTCAGCAACATACTTCACATAGTTTAAATAGGTCCAGGCAAACCTGAATTCTGATCCAGTATAATCAACAGGAGCCCCATTGTAGTCCCTCCCCTGCCACATAAATGTATGATAATACCTGGGGTCTCTATTATCAAATGGATTGGCAGCGTGTGTGGGGTTATTCCAGTCAAAGACACTACCATCAGCCATTTGAAAGGATTCCTGAAGCTCATCTGTCGGTAGGATAAGCGCATAGCCACCTAAATAAACAGGCGCGTATTTCCTGACAATACCTTGTCCCGGATGTGTCCCAACACTTTCAGCATATTGATGAGCCAAAATGACCTCATCTGTTTGATTATTGAAATCTCTAAGGAATAATTCTCCATAGTTGGGATGCAGCGAATAAATACCCAGATCCATTACATCTTTGGCTGCTTGTGCAGCCTCTGCCCAGCGTTCATTGTATAGCAGAACTCTTGCCTTCAAAGCCATTGCAGCCCCTTTGGTGATCCTGCCATTTTCGCTGTCTGGCCAATCCAGGGGCAGCAGGTCAATGGATTGCTCCAGTTGATCCAGAATATAAGTCAGCACTTCTGCCTTTGTGTTTTTAGGCACATCACTATCTGCAATGGCCAGCGGAGTGGTGACTAATGGGACATCTCGATACAAAGTCATTAACCGATAATATTGATAGGCTAACATAAACCTCACCTGACCGGTTAGCTCATCAACTTTTGATTGAGAAATATCAGGGATCTGATCAATGTATTCAAAAAACTCAAGGCTCAATCGAATATACCTATAGTCCCAAAATTGATTCACATGACCATCACTCGTGGTGAATGATCCTTGTGCTATCTGGTTAGCTCCGGAGCCCGCACGGCCCCAGGCATTATCGCTAAAAGCTTCGAAAATTGAATTGTCAGCACCCTCAAGCCCGGTGTAGAGGTTATTTACCCACATCTCCGCGTGATCTTCTGTTTCCCAAAAAGTTTCCAACGAAGGGGTATCCAACGGAGCTCTCTCCAGGAAATCATCGTTACATGAAAACACCAATAGCATTGACAGCGTGGCTATATAAATTCTTATTGTTGTTGATTTCATAATGGTAGGTTCTGTGAATTAAAAATTTAGATTTATTCCAACATTGAACAATTTTGGAATCGGGTAGCGCGATTGAATTTGACGTCTATCTAAACCCGTGGATAATTCAGGATCATAACCTAAATAGTTGGTGATTGTGAATAAGTTTTCACCACTCACAAATACCCTCGCATTTCGAATCCCTACCCTTTCTACCAAATCAAAAGGGAGGTTATACCCCACCTCTATATTCTTCAACCTGAAATAGGCAGCATCTTCAATCCAGAAGCTGGAAAATTCTTTATTGATACCCACTAAAGGTCCTGAGCCTAATCTTGGTTGAGGGAATCTGGCATCAGGATTTTCTGGTGTCCAGTAATCAAGATGATAGGTTCTGTATGTATCGACGGCACCGCTTGCTTCCCATGGTCTGGAAATGACCTGATGTTTCATGATCCCCTGACCGAAAGCAGAGAGGTAGAAGTCCTTGTAATTAAGGTTTATCCTAAAGCCAAAAGGAAAGCGGGGGTCGGATCTTCCAAGCCTAACCCTGTCATCGCTATCGATAATATCATCATTATTTTGATCGGTATACCTGATATCCCCGGCTGAGGTTTGGGCATCCTGAAATGCATGGTTTTGAACTTCAGTATCCGATTGAAAAAATCCATCAGCCTGCAATCCATACCATTCATTCATGGGTCTGCCTTCCTCGGTAATGACATCTCCGGAAATTCTTGGGCTGATGCCACCCATATCAATCACCTCGTTGGTCGCATCCGATATCTGGAAAGAGATCCCATACCCAAAATCACCAATGGTATTTCTGTGCCTCAATTCTACTTCCCATCCCCGGTTGTCAACACGACCGGCATTCTGAACAGGCTCGGCTTGTCCGAAAGTAGTTGGTAGTGGTAGTTGTAAAAGAATATCATGTGTTTTCTCGTAGAAAAGGTCAACGGAGAATTCCAGGATATTTTGGTAAATACTACCCTCAATCCCAAAATTGAGTGCTTCTTTGGTTTCCCAGGTCAGCAGTGGGTTTGCCGCACCAGCTGTTGCAACCGTCCTTTGAGGTACACCATTGAAAAAATAGGCCCCCTGAGAAAGACGGTTAGCAAAAGGATAAAACCCAACATTTTGGTTTCCCACCTGACCCCATGAGCCTCTTAGCTTGAGGAAGGTCAGTATATCGTTGTTCAATAAAAATCCTTCCTGAGAAATGATCCATCCGGCGGAAACAGAAGGGAAAAAGCCCCACCTTAAATCTTCTGTAAACCGTGAAGACCCGTCATAGCGGAAAGCAGCTTCGAAAAGATATTTATCCTTGAGCGAGTAATGAAGTCGTGAAAAGACGGATTGAAGTGCCCAGTCTGAAGCTCCACCTGAAATATTCCAGAAAGCCGGGTTACTACTTCCTGCACTTATTGTGAAAATATTATCGGTCAGGAAGTCACGGGTTCCTACAAAGTCATTTTGTGTCTCAAACCATTCACGACTTCCACCTGCCAGAAAGGTAATGCTGTGATCCCCGAATTCTTTGGCATAATTGAGCAGGAGATTAAGGTTATGTAACTGCTCTCCTTCGTTGTTTATATCCAGGAAATTATCCTGAGACTCTACAGCCACTCTGTCAAGATCGTCCGGATCATATACACGTAAAATTCTCTGATAGGAACGGGTTCTTGAATTGGTCAGCACGGCTCCGTATACTGCTTGTAAATTCAGGCTCTCAAAGAAATTATATTTAGCAGTAAAAGTCCCCGCCAGTCTGGAGCTCTTGATCAGACTATGACCACCATCTTCAGACAAGTTTGCCATGGCATTTCCACCCGATGTGTGAGCTGGTGTTTCAAGCCACTTACCTTCTGAGCGATATGGATATATTTTTGGGGTCCCATGGATCCACCTCAGGTGACTCCAGCCATAGGCCGGTTCCGTTGTGGTAGATGGTGCATAGCTTCCCCTAAAATCCAAATCAAGCTTATCACCAATTTTGAAGTTTTGATTAACCTGAAAGTTATATCTTTCATAATCAGAGTTGATCACAATGCCGTCCTGCTTTAAGTAGCCTACTGACATATAATAGGTATGATTTTCAGTCCCTCCGGACACATTGATGTTCTGATTTGTTTGAAAAGCGTTTTTCAGCAGGTAATCCTCCCAATCATGATCCTGCCAGTCCGCAGATGAAAACATATCTAAGTCTGATTGACTAAATATCGGTGAGCTTCCGTCATTAACCAAAGCCAGGTTATGCATTTGAGCATAATCAAAACCAGATACTTTTTCAGCCCATCGGGTGGGCTGCTGAACACTGAATGTGCTCGAGTAATTGAACTTTGGCTCTCCCTTACGTCCACCTTTTGTGGTAACCAGAATTACACCCCCGGCTGCCCTGGAACCGTAAATGGTGGTAGATGCAGCATCCCTGAGCACACTTATACTCTCAATGTCATTGGGATTGAGTTGATTTAACTGGTTGGATGCCGATTGGATCCCATCAATGACAATCAGGACTGGATTATCAGTGAGTGTACTGACTCCCCTTATGTTAATGTCTATATTCTGCTTACCCGGCTGACCACTTGTTCTGACTATTCTCAAGCCTGGGATCTGTCCCTGAAGGGCTTCTTCTACCGAAGCCACAGGTCTGCTCTCCAACTGCTTCGATTCAACAACACCGACGGCTCCAGTCATATTTACCTTTTCCTGAACACCATAACCCACTACCACCACTTCTGCCAGTTGCTCTGCATCTTCAGACAAACGGATATCAATTTCAGACCTGTTATTCACTGGTATTTCCTGAGTCTCGTAGCCAACAAATGACACGATCAAGGTAGCCTGTTCCGGCACATTCAATGTAAAATTCCCCTCAACATCGGTAATGGTTCCATTGCTTGTCCCTTTTTCCTGCACTGTCGCCCCGGGGAGGGCTTCACCACGATCATCTTTGACCGTACCGGCAATGACCTTTTGCGTTTCAATGACTTCGACAACCCGCTCAACTCCTGACCGCTTCTTGGCAATAAAAATATTGTTATTTACCCTGCGGAAAGATAAATCTGTCTGCTGAGAGATATCCATGAGTAAATCTCCGAGGATAATCTTGCGAGCTTCAAGATTGACGGTGTATATAGAAGAATTTAGTTGCTCATCCACATAAGAAAAGTGGAAGTCCGTATTCTTTTCAATCTCCTCAAATATGCTTTCCAGCTGAGCTGGGGCTTTCAAATCCAGCTTTACCTGAATATCGTTCACGCTTTTGTTCTGCGCCTTGCTATCTACAGCTAAGACTAAACTATAAACAGAAAGCTGCACGATGATGCCATAAATGCATATTTTTGACATTTTAATTAGTATTTGACGTAGCTTTGAATTCATAAATTCATGTTTTTAGTAATTTATTATTGAAAACAGATGAGCCCACGATCCCTGGAACATTTTGACGAGTGATACAGGGTTGTGGGTTTTTTATTGTAGTAAGGGTGCTAATTATACATCATGGTTTTTTGGGGTTATTTATCAGTTCTTCTTGGTAAGTGTAACTTTTGTTCCTTCTATCCTGTAATCAAATTTGTAAATGAAGGATAGTCCGTTTAACACCTGGGAAAGTGTTTCATTTCTAAACTCTCCTGAGAATTTGCCTATATGCTGATAGCGTCCATGGACTTCAAATTCTACTCCATACCAGCGCTTCAGCTCTGTAATTACTTTATCAAATGAGGTGCTCTCAAAATAGATGATCTGATCTCTCCAACCATAAGCCTGAAGTTTATCTACACTTCCGGTAACCAAACTTCCCTGAGTAAGGTCGTAAGTAGCCAATTGATCAGGTTTCAATATCACCGATGCTCCGGAAGGAATGCTATAGGAAACACTACCCGTTGCTACGCTCACCTGGACCACACTATCTTCAGGATATGATCGAATGTTAAATGAAGTCCCCAGTACACGAACGATATCTCCGTTCATTGTGACAATGAATGGTTTTTCAGGATTGTGTTCTACTTCAAAGAAGGCCTCACCGATTAATGATATCTCTCTTAAATCTCCGTTAAACTGGTCAGGAAAAGTAATTTGTGAACCGGCATTGAGCGTGACCACGGAGCCGTCGGGTAACCTGGTCGTAATCTTTCTGCCCGGAGGCGCCTCTTTCTGAATGGTTGTAACAGTAAATACCTCTTCCATTTCTTGTACCTCTGGTTCTTTGAGGAAAACAAAAATTGACACCGCAATCAATGCGATTGAAGCAGCAATGCTGAGTGGTCTCCAAAACCTGACCTGCTTCTGCTTCTTCTTTTGTTTGTGATTGAAGATTTTTTCAAGAATGTAATCGTAACCCTCTTCCGGCATTTTTTCCCCAATTCGCTTTTGAGAAGAAAGAATGACCTTTCGGGCAAATTCAACATCTTTCCTTCTCTCCGGATTGGCTGCAATCCATTTAGACCAGTAATGATTGGACTCCTCCCGTGGATTGACTACCCATAGGACAAATTCCTCGTTTTTTAGCAGGTCAAAAACCTTATCTCCAGGTTGTGGGTTTGTACTCATCTTTGAGTGTATTTAATTCCCTAGAGTCAAAATGCTGGAAATTCGTACAGCATAAAATGAAGATTTACAATAAATTTATCTACAGCAGCTATTCACTGTATAATTCAGTAAAAATATCACGCTATAATTACGATATTATCAATAGAGGCGGCTCCCGGGTTGATCGAATCAACCCTAAACTGATAATAGAAATACTAAAAAATGAGAAAAAAGAAGAGTGTGTAGAACGAACTTAAATACGGGTCTATCTGCTTTTGAAGACTCGCCAATGCACGGTAGGTGAGTGTTCGGACTGAATCTACTTTAATCTTTAGGACATCAGCAATCTCAGTATAGCTCATACCCTCATAAAAATGCAGATAGATAGCTTCACGCTGATTTATGGAAAGTAGATTCAATTTTTGATTGATTAAAGCAAAATCCTGCTCCTTTAAATTACCCGAGATTGGCAAAGCAGAATCTGCCAGTGAAAAACTAAAACCATCCTCTTCGAACAAGAATTTTTCATTTCTCTTTTTCTCCTTAAGAATTCTTCTCTTTAGTGAAGCAAAAAGATAGGCTTTCACTGATTGGGCACTTGAAAGTCCTGCCCGTTTATCCATCAAATCGCAAAACAGTTCTCCAATACAATCCCTGATCAGTTCATAATTTTTGCTAAACTGCCTTCCGTAGCTGTATAGCATGTCCACATACTTATTGTATATGTAAATGAGGCTTTTATCGTCTCCCTCAATAAACTGTCGCCAAACCAGTCGTTCGTCCTTTTCAGTAAATTGATTGGACGCATCAATTTTGAATGGATTTTTTGCTTGTAAATCAGTTATATACTGTGATTTTTCCAAGTTGGGGTATTCACTCTATCAATCGGAAATCTATTAAAAATGATGGTTAATTCTATTAGATCAACTCAAAAATATAATTTAAAGTAGTTTAAAGGGGTTGACTTGAAAAATCATAAAAACATGGATTTTCCCCTTTTGATCTGATTTATTAATTAGATCATAAAAATGATTTCCTGTTTGATTCCTATCGGCTAAACAGCACCGATAAAAACCCCTCTAAAATAATTATTATCACCCCCTCACCTGTCCAACAGATCGATACCCATAAATCGCCACAACGATAAAACAGATCAACGGCAATATGAAAGAGAAATTCACCTCTGGAGTTCCTAAAATAGACAGGTCATCATATCCAGGTCCACCGAAATCCAGGATTGCTCCCTGGGCAACCGGCATCACAGCACCTCCCACAATAGCCATTACGAGCCCGGCAGATCCAAGCTTGGCGTCGTCGCCCAGACCATCCAGGGCGATGCCATAAATGGTAGGGAACATCAGTGACATAAATGCAGAAGCACCAATCAATGTATAAAGTCCAATCGACCCTCCAATGAAAATAGTACCCAGCATCATGAGGATACCACCATACGAAAAGATCATCATCAGTCTGGGACCACTGACATATTTCAGCAGGAAAGTACAAATCCAGCGAGAGGCTAAAAACAGGGATGTCGCTATCAGATTGTAACTTTGAGCTTCGGCTTTGGTCATACCGATGCTTTCACCGTATTGCACCACATAGGTCCAGCACATAATTTGTGCGCCTACGTAAAACATCTGTGCAACTACCCCAAACATATATGTGGAGTTGGAGAAAAGTCTTTTAAAGGAGTCACCGACCTTCAGGTCATGGACATTGTCTCCCTTCGATGGCATTTTTGATACCCCAAATACCACCATCATCCCAACAATAACCAAGCCCAATACCACATATGGATCTCTTATAAGCATCAGGTCGTGTGTTCTGATGATGGCCTTCTCAGCTAACTCCAATGATGCAAAATCTCCATTTGTGGATTGTAGCGCTACAAGAATAAAATTGATGGCTACAAATTGCCCTAGCAATGCGCCAATGGGGTTAAAAGCCTGTGCCAGGTTTAGCCTTCTGGTGGCTGTTTCGGGGTCTCCCAGTGCCAGGACAAACGGGTTTGCTGTGGTTTCAAGAAATGCTAAACCAAAGGTGAGCACATACAATGAGATCAAAAACAAACCAAAAACTTCATAGCTTGCGGCGGGATAAAACATTAAAGCTCCAACAGCGTAAAGCGCAAGCCCCACCATAATTCCAGCTTTATAGGTATACCTTTTGATAAACAATGCAGCAGGAATGGCCATGGTGAAATATCCTCCATAAAAGGCAAATTGTACCAGTGAAGCCTGCACATTGGAAATCTCCATTACGGTTTTGAATGTAGCCACCATGGGGTTGGTGATATCATTGGCAAAGCCCCAAAGGGCAAAAAGGGTGGTAACCAGAATAAATGGAACCAGGTATTCTTTGCTAACGACTGGTTTAGATTTCTTTTCTGTCATGGGTCTAGGTGTTATTTGGGTTAAAGGGAACGATCAGCGTCAAATTCACAATCGACAAATATATGCTGTCCTGTGAAATGAATAAATGGTATGGTTTGCTTTGTAATCGTAAATAAACAGAATTATGTGTGAGGTATGGCATATAAGATCAAAGCAGACAACCGCATACGGTCCTATTTTCTGGGTTTTACGAACATCTTATCTAAATTTACGGATTATGCTTCGCTAAAATTGGGAGCTAAATCATTTAAACAGAATACCAAATTAGTTATGATGTATCTAAACACTATACTCGTGATGACGCTCGCGCTCATGTTTGCCTGTACTTCTTCAAGCAATCAGGGAGCTCAAGAAGAAGAAACACAAAAACCTAAAATCGAACTCATTGAAAAGCCTTCTGAAGAAAAAGTAGAAGTACTGATCGAAGGCAAACTATTTACCTCTTACATCTACCCGGAAAATATCAAGAAACCTTCCCTTTGGCCGTTAATCAGTCAGGGAGGCAATGAACTTACTCGTCAATTCCCTTTCAAAAAGAAAGAAGGTGAGCGCGTAGACCACCCACATCATGTTGGGCTTTGGCTCAACTACGGAGACGTGAATGGCCTGGACTTCTGGAATAACTCAGACTCCATCGACGCAGAAAAGATGGATGAATATGGGATGGTAAAACATGCTAAGGTTATTTCCACAGAAAGTGGCGACGAAGCAGTATTGAAAACACAGTCTGACTGGGTATCCATGGATGGAAAGAAATTATTGAATGATGAAACAACCTTCACTTTCAAAGTAGTAGATGGTGTTCGGATCATAGATCGTAAGACTGTCCTAACGGCAGTTGGTGAAAAAGTTACATTCACAGACAACAAAGAGGGTATGCTGGGTGTACGTATGGCTCGTGAGCTAGAGCTACCACAGGATGGTAAAATCGAACTTTCAGATGCCAAAGGAAACATCACCGTTGTTGAAAATCCGGATAACACAGGTGTGACCGGCAACTACCTCAGCAGCGAAGGCATCAGCGGAGGAGACGTATGGGGTACCCGTGCCGAATGGATGAAACTTTCCGGTCAGATCAATAATGAAAAAGTGGCTTTGGTGATCTACGATACTAAAGACAACCCGGGATACCCTACTTACTGGCATGCACGTGGCTACGGACTTTTCGCAGCAAATCCGCTGGGCCAAAAGATCTTCAGTGAAGGGGAAGAAGAATTGAATTTTGCGTTAGAAGCTGGTGAGTCTGCTACGTTTTATCATAGAATTGGCATCTTCTCGGAGGATCCTTCTCCTGAGAAGATAGAGATGTACCAGCCCTAAGTAATAGGGATTAGCTTATAAAAGAAGGGTTAGCTGAGCAGATTAACCCTTTTTTTATGCCTGCCGGCTCTCGTTCACTGACTCTCCTCACTGGCTCAAGTCTTTTTGACCTGGGCCGTATGTACAAACGTTCGACAGAACTATTGCACAAGTGGAAAACACTTGCGCAATAAGGATGATTTGTTTCAGTATGCTCATAGCAATTGGTTTTGCCATAGTCTCGATCTTGGTTTGGTTAAATCGCGCAAGATCGAAGCACTGAACTTCTAAAATCCAAAAGGGGGGTCAGACCAAAATGGAATGGGGGGTCAATTGAGTCTGGAATATGCACGCACCACTAAAAAAAGCCTGTCTTTCCCAAGACAAGCCTTTCAATCACCATGTACCTAATTTATTATTCTAAAGCTATTTCAATTTCAGTTCTTCTGTAGGATTGCAAGCATGCTTCCCCGCAATCTCCGGAAACTTCGATCTCACCCCTTCCTTCTATGGTCAGACGATCCGTTGAAATTCCCTTTTGAAGAAGGTAATCTCCGGCAGCTCTGGCTCGCATTTCGGATAATTTCAGGTTGTACTGCTCATTACCTCGTGGGTCCGCATATCCTGTGAGGGTGACTGATAATCCTTCATTCATTTGCAGGACCTCTGCCAATTGATCAAGATTATGGATAGAAGCTTTCATCGGCTCAAAGTCATCAAATTCATAATAGATCTGATTGATCATGTACTTAGCGTCAACCCTGGATCCTTCAGTCAACAATTCGGGTGAGGTACCGTCTTCATTGATTGACAATCGCTGATGGATATCATCACCCTTTTTCACCACCACATATAATTTATTGTTGGTTTTGATGGGTTTCAGCTTCAGCTCCAATTCGACATCCGAATCCTCAATCCGAACTGACTTTGTATCAAAAGTGGCTTCTGAAGTTTCATATCCATCTGCTGCAGCAGTAACATTTAGCTTTGCGCCCCTGATCGCAGTCACTTTATGATTGTTGACATTTTCAACCGTATTGATCGCGTCCTGTTTTGTTGATTCCACCACCCGGATGCTACCACTGACCGGCTTTTCGGTTTCTTCATCCAATAATCTGATGGCTATCTCATGCTCAACAACACTGAACTCGTAAATGTCATCTTTACCGGCACCGCCCTCTCTATTGCTTGAGAAATAACCCTTCTTTCCTGTTTCCGACCAGATCAAACCAAAATCATCATATTTGGTATTAATAGGTGATCCCACGTTTCTCGGTTCACGATTTCCAGTAAGATCGACTTTGAAAATATCCAGTCCACCCAGACCTTCTAATCCATCACTTGCGAAATACAGGTCTCCTTCATAATAGAAAGGGAACTGCTCATTTTTCTCCGTATTGATCCCTTTGCCCAGTGAAACCGGTTCGGACCACTCCTCTCCGTCAAAAGTTACTTTGTAGAGATCAGTGCCACCCATTCCACCTTCAACATTACTGGCAAAGAACAGCTCGGTACCGTCCTCATTGATCGCAGGGTGGCCGAAAGAGTATCCGCTGATGTTGAAGGGGAGTATTTCAGGAGATTTCCATTTTCCATTGGATTTCTTTTCAGAGTAAAAGAGTTTAAGAAGGTTTACCTGTTTTTCAGGGATCCTGCTGTTATGCCCTTCAAACTGATTTCGGGTAAAGATGATCTTCTGACCACCATCAAAGAAAACAGCAGGCCCTTCATGGTATTGCGTGTTGAGCTTTTTGTGCATTTTTTCCGCTTTCCCTTCTTTCACCTGAAAAAGATCCAGGTAAACGCTGTTGTCCCAATTGTACTTTGGGCTTAGAAAATTCTTATCACTTCCGGAACCTACAATTACTAAACCATCTTCATAAAATGCAGGGCTGAACTCAGCTTCTTGTGTGTTAAAGGAAACCGGGCTGACCCGATATCCCTCTTCATACTGGAAAAAAGCGTCTAGATCTGATATCCCTTTTACTTTCTTTTCAACCCAATAAGAATCATTGACATAGTCTTTCAGTACTTCACGAGCCTCATCGTAACTGCCTGCATCAATCAGTGTCTCACCATACATCATGGTTTCCTCTTTATTCAATGCACTGAGGTTCTTTGCATTTTCAATTTCAGCTATCGCTTTTTCCGGTTTATGGATTTTTTGATAGCAATCTGCCAGTCTCATGTGTACATCCTTCGAAGATTTGATCTCCAGGGCCTCACTGTAGTATTTAATGGCACCAGGAAAATCCAGCGCTTCAAAAGCTCGGTCAGCATATTCAACTGCCTTTTGGAACTGATTATCGCCTGGTTTATTATTGGCTTGTAAGATTAAATTCAGGCAAAAGAAAATGGATAGAACAAGGAATATTTTTATTTTCATCTCTGTAGGCATTTAGAAATATCTTGGTGTCAAAATCTTTTTGGACTTTCTCTCGAAGACATAGCTCAACATGATCTCATGCGATGTGGCTCCTAATTCATTTACCGTAAAGTCATGGGCATAACCCAGCAATAATTGCGGATTGATCTGAATACCTAATAGTCCATCCAGGCTTTCAAGCGATCGATAGGAAACACCTACCCATATCACTTCACCGATCAAAGTGTTTAGATTCAGATCAAACTGAACGGGTGCACCCGGGACACTCTTCACCAGGATATTGGGCTTGATATACAGCTGGCTGCCCACGGGTATTACCACTCCGGCAGTACCATAGTAATGTCTCACCGACTCCGTAAAAATATTGTCGGGATCATTGGTATTTAATCGCTGATGCAAGATCCTGGGCACGGAAACTCCAACATAGAATTTCTCTGAATGCAGGAAGAACCCGGCCCCAAAGTTTACTTTGAACAAACTCGTATTTCCCTGAATTTCAGTATCTCCGGATTGATAAAGTGGATTCATACCATCAGAATAGTTGGTTGCATAATTCTGAAGGTTTGTTTGTAGACCCATGGACAGTTGCAGGTCTGACCCTAACCTGATCCTGTAAGCATATGAAAAGTACCCCCCCTGCTGGGAAGCAATTCCGATCTTATCCCGATACAAAACAGCGCCCAAAGAATAGTTATGGTACTCGATGGGGCTATGGATCGTAAACAATTGAGTACTTGGCGCTCCTTCAACACCTACCCATTGCTGGCGGTGGAGAACGCTTGCACTGATGCCACCATGTACACCTGCATAGGCCGGGTTCATAAACAACCCGTTATGCATATATTGTGTGATCATCAATTCCTGCTGTGCGTAGCCGGTGACCCATGCAAGAAGTAATGTTATTGTGACGATTATTGATTTTTTCATTTCTTTAATATTTTATAATTTTTTAATGCTTGATGATTAATTCAGGACGAAGTATCCTTTTTGTACTTTCTCACCTTCGCGGATGATTACGTAGAAGTAGGTGCCTCCAGGAAGTTTTTCTCTACTGCCAATTTTATTGGATATTCCCATGAAGGACCTTTCAGCATCTTCATTGTCATAATTCTCAATCTCCCAGACTGTTGCGCCCCATCGATTGTAGATGATCACTCTGTTGTTAGGGAACTTATCAATTCCCTGGATCACAAACTGATCGTTATATCCGTCATTGTTGGCCGTCAGGATTTTCCTGGTCATCAGGTCCTGGCAGCTGTAAGGGTCCAGATAATCAGGAATCCCGTCCAAATCACAATCCTCAACTCCTTCATCAGCGTCAGCTATTTCATCATCGTCAGAATCATCATCCAGATAGTTTGGTATTCCATCGTTATCCGTGTCTTCCAGTCCTTCATCACTGTCAGCAATGCCGTCATTATCCATGTCGCTTGAACCACTTGGAATCAGAGGAAACTCATCATCTACATCAAGGTAAGGATCATTGTCATCATTGTCATCGGCATTGTTTCCGATGCCATCTCCGTCAGTATCCGTGTCCTCGTTGGGATCTAGCGGGAAAGCATCATCTACATCCGGGGTACCGTCATTGTCATCGTCGGTATCAGCGTTGTTGCCAATTCCGTCACCATCGGTATCCGTATCTTCAGCAGGATCTAACGGGAACGCATCTTCACTGTCTTCCGCACCGTCATTGTCGTCATCATCATCAGCATTGTTCCCAATACCATCACTGTCATTATCCGTATCCTCAGCAGGATCCAGTGGGAAGGCATCTTTATTGTCAGCCGTACCGTCATTGTCATCGTCGGTATCGGCGTTGTTGCCAGTACCATCACCATCGGTATCCGTATCTTCTGAAGGATCCAGCGGGAAGGCATCTTCAGCATCCAACGTGCCGTCGTTGTCATCATCGGTATCAGCGTTGTTACCCGTTCCATCACTGTCCGTATCCGTATCTTCCGAAGGGTCTAACGGGAACGCATCTTCGGTATCCACTGTGCCATCATTATCATCGTCGGTATCGACATAGTCACTGATATCATCCCTGTCATTGTCGGGATCTTTGCCGGTAATCGTTATCGCAATTCTCTGTGAAGATCCATCAGACGCCATTAGATCAAGGCCATCAATCACCTGATCAACCGCGTCCAGATGCTCCACAGCGGCATGATCAAGGGTATACGTCCAAGTGGTGCCTGACAGGCTAAAAGTACCGTACTTATTATCTCCGGCAACACCATCAATCACTGTAAACACCGGCGTGTCATTGATATCATTATCGCTAATGGAAATGGTGCCGGCAACAGTTACGACCTCTTCAGAGAAGCCTTCGGTTACCTCTCCGGTAAATGTCCCCGAGATAACCGGTGCATTATCGTCTACGTCATTCACTGTGATGATAATCGACTGAACATCGGAATTCACCCCGTCCGTTGCGGTTACTTCCACCACATACTCATTGTTTTTGTCGGAATCCGAAGCATCCTCAGCATCCGGTGCGCTGACAAATGTCAATTCACCTGAAGTATTATTGATGGTAAAGAGTCCCTGATCCAGGCCACCAGTGATGCTATAAGTCACAATACTGGTTGCATCTGCATCGGTCGCGATCACGATTTTTACTGCCGTATTGTTTTCCTCTACACTTGCCTTATTTTCAGAAGTAATTACCGGTGAATTATCATTCACATCCTGCACAGATACGGTAATGGACTGGTCGGTATGATTCGTTCCATCACTTGCCCTAACCGTCACCAGGTAATCGTTTTCACCATTCGCATCGACAGCCTCTTCATGATCAGGCGCAGATGAAAATGTCAATGCCCCAGTAGATGAGTTGATATTGAATTTTGACTGATCATCCCCTCCTATCAAACTAAAGCTGATTGACGTTCCTGCATCTTCATCTGTTGCAGTCACTGTGAATACCGCTGTTGTGTTTTCAGTAACAGCTGCTGTATTAGGCGAGGTAAAGACGGGCGAATTGTCGTTCACATCTTTTACCGTTACTGCTATAATCTGATCTGTACTGTTTGTGCCATCAGATGCGGTTACCTGTACATCGTACACATTATTCTTATCAGCATCAGCAGCATTTTCATAATCAGGTACATCCACAAAACTCAAGGCTCCGGTTGCACCATTTACACTGAACTGGCTTTCATCTGCTCCACCGGTTATGCTGTAGGTTACCGTTTCTCCTGCGTCTGCATCCATTGCTGCGACATCCTGCACCGATTGAAGGTTTTCCAACACCTCTACCGCTACGGCGGAAGTGAATGCCGGCGCATGATCATCATTGATAATGGTAACTATGGCTTCATCCGTGGCTGATACATTTAAAGCTGTACCTCCCAGGTTACTCATCCTGACGGCCAGGGTTTCAGTACTTTCAACTTTACTGTCCACTGTTGGTGTGACAGTAAACGCCTGAATCTCACCAGCGGTACCTGCAAAAGTCAGAGTTTCATTACTAACTACGGTGTAATCCGATCCTGCTGTAGCTGTTCCGTCCGTAGTACTCACGTCAATGGTAAAACCACCATCAACAGCATTATCCAGGGTGGCCGTTACCGTAATAGCTCCATCATCCTCATTTCCACTTACATCTGCCATAGTAAGAGCAGCCGTATCATCATCTCCATTGGTCACTTCAATGACCTTATCCGGTACTGCGTCATAGGCATCAGCGGTTTGATCATCCACCACACTTACTGTGATATTGGTGAGTACATCTCCGTCTACGCGGATATCATCCACACCACTAAGTGTTATCGTCTGAGGGGTGTTCCAGTTAAAGGATGTGAAGGTAAGCGTTGCTACATCCGTTATTACTTCTCCCTCATCACTAGAAGTCACTGAAAGGGTTACATCGCTTGCTGGCTCTGCATCCAATACAACTGTAAACTGATCTGTGCTTCCGGTTTCATCGACCTTACTTTCATTATCACTTTCTGCCACTGTAAATCCAGCGGTATTGGTAAACATGACATTTACATCGTCGCTAGAGTCAGCACATACACCATTGCTTATGGTCCATCTCAAGGTATAAGTTACTCCGGCGGTACCGGAAAAAGCAGTAGCCGGATCATTCAAGTCTGTGAATATTCCCTTACCGTCTCCTGATTGCTCAGTCCAGCTACCTGTCTCCTGAAAACCGGAGGCACTATTTGCTTCCAGCGTAGTGGTAAAGATCGCTCCTTCTACATCTTGATCTGGACCGGCAGCAGCCACTGTAGGATTATCAAAGAAGGTAATCGTTACATCATCATAGCTATCCTCAGCTACTCCGTCACTAATGGTCCACCGCAGGGTATAAGTAATACCTGGTGTTCCACTAAAAGTTGACGTGTTACTTGCCGGCGTAGTGACCGAACCTCCCGCTCCGGAAATAATATTCCATGAACCTGATTCATTGAAACCTGCCTCCGCACTATTGGCTGCCAGTGTGGTACTGGTACCACAAACATCCTCATCCGAACCTGCACTAGCTGCAGTAATCTCATCATCGTTGATAGTAGAAGTAACTTCCTGTGTGCCATCTTCTACTCCGTTCGCCACGCTGACGATTTCTACAATGACTGACTCACTGGGTTCGTTGGTATCATCATCTACACCTGTAAGTGTCACACTTCCTGTGATTTCTCCAATCGGCACTTCCACTGTCGCGCTGGAGAGCGTAAAATCAGTATTTAAAGTAGCTATACTTGAGGGCTTGATCCCCAGTGTGACGGTGACATTGGATGCATACGTCTCCGAAAGGGTAACTTTCAGGGTATTGGTACCGTCTTTTTCATCGAAGGTAGTTTCCAATTGGCTCAAGGTGACCCTTGGCACATTTAGTCCCCCATCAATAAAGGTCCATCCAAAGTCCTCGATGATTTTCTGGCGAGCGGTTTCTGCTGTTCCCGGACTGTATTCGCTGCTTCCGGCATCAAATGTTACTCCATTCTGAAGAGCAAGCTTAGACCACCCGACAAGTGTAGCATCGTAATTGGCGGATGACAAAGTTCTATTTTTAAACATGCCCGTCATGTTACTGACATTAGACACATCCCAGCCGTCAAACTTCTGATCTATAGCCGTATTCTCAAACATCCGTGACATATTCTCAACCTTGCTCACATTCCATGTATTTAAATCCTGATTGAAGGATCCTGCACCGAGGAACATGTTCTGCATATACTTTACATTCCCAGTATTCCAATTACTCAAGTCATGATTAAAATTGGATACGCCAAGAAACATGCTCATCATATTAGTCACCTGGCTTACATCCCATCCTCCTATGTTTTGATTGAAAGAAGATGCGCCCAGAAACATCTGACCCATGTCGGTCACCTGCCCGGTATTCCAGCCACTGATGTCCTGATTAAAGCTTCCGGCTGACAGGAAGATTGAATTCATCGAGGTCACGGCTCCGGTATTCCAGGAAGAAATATTTCCGTTAAAGTTGCCGGCTCCCCAAAACATCGCACTCATTTGCTGCACCTGACTCACATCCCAGCCATTAAGGTCCTGGGTAAAAGAACTGGCATCTCTAAACATGTTTCTAAGATCAGTCACATTGGCAGGAAGATCAGCAGGAACGGCTGTGAGATTTGATGCACCTCTGGCTCCTCCTGACAGATCAGTAATCCCTAAATTTCCAAAATCAATAATGTCAGTTAGTTTATCATTGTTGATGGACGAGACGTGGTTAGGTCCATACCCAAAATGATCCAGGCTGCCGTATACTTTTACCGTATATATGCCTTCGGATGCATAGGTGTGGGTCTTGATTCCTGTAGCAGTATAAGTATCTGACAATCCATCGCCCCAGTCTACAGTCACATTTACTGTACCTGCTGTACCCAACGGCAAATCGATGCCTGTACCATCAGAAAGCGTAGTATTGTAGACCAATGTTAGAGGGGTTTGGTAAGTAATGCTAAACTGCGAAACAGCGGGGTTATGATTACCGGCATTATCGGAAACCTCTGGTCCATATATATCCACCGTAATCGTACCTTCAGCCGATGGTGTAAGTTCAGCAGTAAACGAAGTGCTATCTGAGGTTATCAGGCTTGTGATAGAGCCTCCACTGACATATATATCCTCTGCTGAAAAGCCATTCACTTCTTCACTATACAAAATGGTTAAAGGAATAGGCGATGTATTGGTGTATCCGCTCTCACTGCTAGCGATTGTCACCGTCGGCGCAGTACCATCATGAGTAATACTGAATTGTGTGGCTGCTTCATTCCCATTGTCAGCCATATCAGTGACTGCTCCGGCAGGCAGATCCACGGTCACCACGCCATCTGCATCAGGGGCTACGGTAACTTCATAATCATTGTTCTTTTCAAAGACCTGAACACGATGGTTGCTTCTATCTGTCACGTAGAGCATCCCATCTGCATCTATCGATAAGTTGGTTGGATAATTAAACTGACTATTTGCACTTCCGTAACCCCCAATAGTACCGGCATAGGTATGGTCCGCATTGAACATCTGGATACGGTGATTGCCGAAATCTGCAATAAAAATCATTCCTTCGGAATCAACAATTACTCCATGAGGAGCATAAAACTGGTCATTACCGCTGCCCCTAGCACCTGTGCCCAAGGTCCCTGCAAAAGTAAAGTCTGAATTAAAAATCTGGATCCGGTTGTTACTAAAGTCAGCAATGTAAATTTTACCATCAGCACTTGTAAAACCTCCACTCGGAAAATTAAACTGATTGTTCTCGCTACCAGAAACACCCATACCTAAAGTGGCAGCGTATGATAGATCTGCGTTGAAGACCTGGATCCGATGGTTGTAATAATCTGACACATAAATTTTTCCGTCAGCTCCTGTCCAGACATCTATCGGTGCATTAAACTGATTGTTGCCGCTGCCGACACTACCTGTGCCTATAGTGCCCGTGTAGGATAGGTCCGCATTAAAGATTTGGATTCGATGATTGACATAATCCGCTACGTAAATTTTTCCGTCAGCAGCTACATCTACGCCTGACGGACGATGGAACTGATCGTTGCCGCTTCCCGCTGTCCCTGAGCCGATCGTGCCAAAATAGCTATGATCGGCATTGAATACCTGAACGCGATGGTTTTGTAGGTCAACTACATAAATTTTACCGTCAGCACCAATCGCAACATCCATTGGAGAATTAAACTGGTCGGAGGCACTTCCACCCATTCCAGTGCCCAGGTTTGCTATATGTACTGGTGTTGATGTGGTAAAGAAAGTGACCGTACCATTGCCGATCACAAGGTCTTCTTTACTGAAACCCTGAATCTCCTCGCTAAAAGCAATTGTAAACGTAATAGCTGGATTGTTGGTCGGATCGGGTTCATTAGTCGTTATTTCAGCAGTAGGCTTTATATCATCCTCAGCAATTGTTGTGAAAATCTCCACACTCCCTTCAGTTGTACCTGCACTATTGGTGGCATAAGCGACATAGCTATAGTCACTGGAAGCAGAGAGTCCTGAAACAGATTCGCTGAAGGCACCCGTAGTACCAATTGAAGTTTGTTTAAGCACGGTCGTTCCATTGACTTCAGCTACCGTAGGTGTAAGGTCATCTGAAGTAAGTGCATAGACGAATCCTCTTTCAGTAATGGATGCCCCTCCATCAGAAGTCACCTCTCCGCTTAATGTGGCTCCGGCAGCTGTAACAGAAGATACAGCAGATGTAGTTACTGATGGGGCGGCACTTGATGCTAGGGGTAAATACCAGAAATTATCAAATACATCCTCATAAAATCCCCAGGATGAAGTAATAACTATTTTATCAACCTCATCAAAAATGGCATTACTTAATGTAATACTACCAGACAGACCGGTAGATTGCGTTCCCGTTAGGGCACCATCCTTGTACCCCTTTACACTATTGAGTTCCATTCCCCATGTTGAAGAAAAATAAAAGGAAATAAAATCAACCTCACTGCCATCTAATGTTTCAACTACGATGTCAGTTACGGTATTTTCCCATCCATCGGCCATCAATCCATCTGTCCCCCCTTCACCATTCTGCGATTCGTACCAGTTCATGGTCGGATAGGTGATCTTAAGATTATCTTCGATATAAACACCGGACCCATAATCTGACCAATTAGAAAATCCCAGACCTTCAAAATCAATAATTATCGAACCTTCAACGGGTGCAACCGCTTTTACGGAAAAGGATTCTTCAACGAACGCACCGTCGGTGTCTGTGGCCCTGATGGTAACCGTACTTTGTCCGCTACCTGTTTCAGCGAAATCAATTTTAAGTTGGTTACTACCATCAATGGTAGCAGAAAAGAAGGTCCCGTCAGTGGATTGTTTGGTATAGGTAAGACCAGCTGATCCATCCTGGGCATCGTTAAAATAGCTCTGGAGGTTGATGATCACATCAGCTGCACCTTCATCAACACTTACACCGGGTATATCATTACTGGTGGGAGGTGAAACACAGTCACCGCTAATACTGGGCAGAGCACAACCATACTGTGCTGCCCAGTTTCCACATGGAAGCTTATTGGTGTTGGAGTTGTTGTAATGGGTTAAATAAAAGTTTCCCTGCCAGTTCTTAGACAATAGTTCCCATCTACTTCCTGTCCATTGGATTTTACTGTCAGTTCCTTTTTGATAGATGGGTTTTCCATTGTAAGAACCATTTACCGAATAGGTACCGGCCTGTTTTGTATCGATGCAATTGTCATAGGGAAAGCTCAGACTGACACTTCCCTGTCCATAAGTTGCGAGTGAAAGCAGAAATAGGCAGCCTACGAGATGAACTCTCAGATTGTTCCTTTTAGAAAGTTGATTTATCATTTCACGTTTATTTTGTGCCAAAGAGAATCAGACACGGATATTTCTAAAAGGGGGTTATTCGTAAAGTTGGAATTACGTGATTTACATACCGGATGCGTAATTCACGGGTAGGAATTCATGCATAAGTTTAGCCAGTTCTTCAGGCGAACCTTTACTTCATCTATAAAATCAGTATTGCTATAATTGAGATGAGTTATGTGGGTTATAAAAGCAGCTGTGCTTACAGATTAGGTTATGTAGCAATTTTTCACATATTCAATCAAGTCTTACACACTTGGCCAAGTCTTTTTGACCTGGGCCGTTTGTATAATTGTTCTGCAGAACTATTGCACAAGTGGAAAACACTTGCGCAATAGTGGACACTAAGGAAGATCCTTCCCCTGAAAAGATAGAGATGTATAATCCTTCTAAATAAGGAACGAAAAAATAGGACAACTCAAAAGCGTCATTCTGAGGAAACGAAGAATCTTATCCAATAAATGTCAATTTTCTAATAGGCAAAAGATTCTTCCCTTCGGTCAGCATGACGTTTATGTAGGGCTTTTGAGTTGTCCTATTTTTTTTAAAAGTCGACTGCACTATTGCACAAGTGAAAATGCTAACGCAATAAGGAAGGCGTCAAGGACTAATTTCAAAGCCCCAAAGGGGCGCTATAAGATAACGGTGGGTGTGAGCCCATCGTTGTGAAGTAATAACTCTATAAAGCCCCAAAGGGGCGAAATCAATATTTAAGAGAAGTTAGTCCCAGACATATCTCTCATCGTAATGCACATCATACTTATCCAAGAATGCACGATACTCTTCTTGAAAAGTCTTTGCTGTATGATGCTGTTCCTGATTTTGAATATAATTTTCAACCACTTTAACTTCTTTCGGATTTACAGAGAATGCACCATATCCATTTTGCCAAT
Organism: Cyclobacteriaceae bacterium; assembly: GCA_965223915.1. Taxonomy (GTDB): domain Bacteria; phylum Bacteroidota; class Bacteroidia; order Cytophagales; family Cyclobacteriaceae; genus UBA7330. Next base: position 240,465 of record OZ245027.1, read on the forward strand.
AAAAATTTGAATAATTACTCCCTTTTGCTTTAATCCACTTTGATGAATGAGATTTAGTCTCTTCCAGCAACTTCATAAGAGGTACTTTTTGTGATAAAAGGCAGAGAAGATGTACATGATCAGTATATCCTCCCACAATAATCGGACTGCATTGTAGATTTCTACATATACCCCCGATATAGGAGAATAGTTCATTCTTAATCCCTTTGTTGATTAAGGGTTGCCTATTCTTGGTAGAGTAAATTATGTGGACGTAATTTTTGACTAGTGATTGTGGCATGTCATCCGTTTGATTACGCCCTTTCAGGGCTTTGTAATACAAATTGCAAACCTCAGGGCTCTGCCCTGAGGTACTGCTTTCGCTCCTTTGGAGCTTTAATTTAAGGATTTTGAATTATATGTAACTGCCAGTTATTTTTGGAATACGGTTTTGCCCCTTTGGGGCTGTCGGAAGTATTTATTACCAATCCCTAAAATACACACTCTGGCTCAAGTCTTTTTGACCTGGGCCGTATGTATAATTGTTCGGCAGAACCATTGCACAAGTGGAAAGCACTTGCGCAAGTAGGTGGGACGTTAATGTAAAGTTTTATAGATAAGCTTACTGGTTCTGAACTAATACTTCTCAATCGTATCCAGTTCAGGCTTACCGCCTCGGTTCCCACAGCCGGCAGCGATATACACGGACTGGTCAAAGAGAATCGCCTGAGCGCCGTGTCGTCCTCTTTCCAGCATATCCAGTTGGGTCCATTTTGCTTCCGAAACGTCATAAGCTTCCACCTCTGCATGGGCAGTCTCCTGTGCGGCACTCTCACCACCGATGACCAGCAGCTTATCTTCAAGAAATATGGCTGTAGTTCCTGCTCGTTCGGTCGGAATGTTTTGCTCCGCTGGTAAAGTAGTCCAGGAGTTGGTCGCTATATCGTAAACATCTACTTCCGGTATGGTGAGGTTAAACGTCTCCTTGGTCTTAGCTGAAGAATTTCGGCCAGCTGCACAATAGATCTTGCCATCATACAAGGCTGCATGGAAATGATCACGGGCCCTGGGGGCATCTTGTAATGTTGTCCACTCCCCGGTTTCAAAATTGTACTGATCCACCCATTGTACGTGGCCCTCCCAATGCCCATCGGTGATCCCGCTTAGTATATAAGCACTATTGTCACTCACTGCGACACCGGCACCACCTCTCTGACGATCGGAAGGAATGGAATCTCCCATTTCCCATACATCTTCTGCCGGATTGTATATCACGATCTGAGCAATCGGGTCTTCATGGGGATACTTTCCGGTCATCCCACCCATCACATATACTTTCCCCTGATAAGCCACCGCCTGAAAATGATGGACTTCAAGGGGTGGCTCTGCACCCTGTGTCCACGTATTGGTCTTTGGATCAAATATATCTACCGGTTTGATGCCTCTACCTCCCAGAAGATAGAATTTTCCATCCACCTCCACAAAGCTGCATTCATGCCTGGCATGAGGTGCGCCGGTGCACTCAAGCTGTTCCCAGGTTCTTTGGGCAGATTGATCACTGCTTTGCTGACTACATTGTGAGAAAAGTACCAGGAATACTACAGGAATAGATAGTCTTTGAAACCGCATATTTATTTAATCATTAACTGATGTGATAAATATCGGGTAATTCCACTGAACTCAAAAAAAAGAGATGTGCTATCTGATTATTTTCCCGGAAGTATTTCCCATCATCAGGTATTCAACATCTTCGGCTGATACCATGTTTACATCTCCTTCTACCGTGTGCTTAAGGGCACAGGCTGCACTGGCAAAATCGAGTGCTTCCTGATCTGTCTTATAATGAAGGAGGCCATAGATCACGCCGGCTGCATAAGCATCACCTGTTCCTATCCTATCAATAATGTGTGTGATGTCAAGTTTAGGAGATTTGTGGAATTTATTGTCTCCCCACATCTCCCCCTGAATGGTGTTGTGTGAAGCGCTGATCATCTTACGCTCCTTATCAAAGACTTTTTTACACGAGGGCAAAGTTTGATCAGGGCTTGTGCAGCCATGCTGAATTTTTCTTTCTTGGAGCCAGCGACCTCGATATTATAAATTTCTTTGATATCATTATATCCACCAATGATGATATCCGTACCTGAAATCAGGTCAGGCATCGTGTCAGCCGGCTTAGTGCCATAATTCCAAAGATTCTTTCTTGAATTGATGTCTGCAGATACTGTCAATCCCTTTGCGTTGGCTACTGCTATGGCTTTTTTACAGGCTTCAGCTGCCCCTTTTGAAATCCCGGGAGTAATCCCTGTCCAATGAAACCAGTCAGCACCTTCCAGGATGGATTCCCAATCGAACATGTTGGCATCAATTTCAGAAAAAGCAGACCCATCCCGCTCATAAACCACTCTACTCGGCCGATGGACAGCTCCCTTTTCTACAAAATACTTTCCCAGCATATCTCCTCCGTATTTCACTGCTGAGGTATCCAGCCAGTGCCTTCTCAGAAATTGCGTAGCCGCTCTGCCAATATAATTATCAGGAAACCTGGTGACATGGGCAGCCCTCATACCAAAGTATGCCAGTGAGATGGCCACGTTGGCTTCCCCTCCTCCATATTCCAATACAAGGCTGTTGGCCTGTGAAAATTTTGCGAATCCGGGCGGAGACAAGCGCATCATTACCTCTCCAAATGTTACGACTTTCTTATTCTGATTCGTCATCTTGTTTGTAGTTGTCATCGTTTTCACTTGCTGGCTTGTGTGTTTTCAGCCATTCCTGACCTTCCCTGGTAAGGAAAAAATCCATCCACATGTAGTACATCTTCTTGTTTTCATCCACAGTGACCCAATGGCTAGACCCAATCGGAATGTGCAAGAGGGAATACTGTCCTAAATTGGTAGATGCGCTGTCTGCATGGACTGTAATGTCATTGTTGGTCAATCCCAAAAAAAGCTGATCCAGCATCGGGTGGCTATGAGCTCCAACCGCATCAGGTCCCGGTGCTTCAACCGTACCAAGTGATACCCTCGGTACTATATCCGCCGGTAATACGGTTCGACTTACTGTGTTCGGACTCTTTATTTTTTCCGTGTAGGGCTCACAATCTTCAAACCGGGTGAAATAGAGGTCGTACTTATTTTCTTCCGGGAAAAGCTTCATGTCCTCTATATCCTGATCAGAGAGCTTTTTGGTAAACTGCAGAAAATGTAGCTGTTCTCCCTCGGCTACCTCAAATTTGACCTGACTGATATTGTCACTAAGTGGAATCGCAATGGATTCCGGAACAAGTTGATAGGAACTATCTGCATATAGCGCCCCATTACCACTGACGAACAAAAACATGGTTACATTCTCTTCTGTCAGCGTGATGGTTTGCTCGGTGGGTCCCGCATACGCCAGATGCTCAATTTTTGTATCGGCTATTTCACCAGGAAGAAGTTCCTCCGAAAATACTTGCATGCCTGCCGGGATCGTCATCTTCAAATCCTGAACAACAATTTCAGGTGAATCTGAATCTGTGGCGCATGACATGGACAATATTCCCAAAGTTAAATATACACCTATGGTTTTCCTGCTTAACCATTTCATTAGGCTCATGATATCGATTGTTTGGTTCTCATTCATACATTAATAATACTAGTTTTTGATAAACTTCACCTGGGTTGTCATTGACGAACGATCCTTATTCGCATAGAATTCACTTTTAAGGAAATAGATTCCCGGAGTCAATCCCGAAATATCAACCTTTAGGCTGAAGTTCGCTTTTTGCACCAGTTGTTCTTTCATTTTCAGAACTGTTTTCCCACTCATTGAAACAACCTCAATAGATGCCCTGGTGTACTTTTGATCCGGCCATTCAATGACCAGACTATCGTCTGTGGGATTAGGATAAACGTTGATTGATTTTTCAGCCTGAACACTGAGTGGTTCAGGTGTGAATTCAGCATCAACTTCCATCCCTGCGGTGACCCCAAATTGTATTGGGTTTTCATTTCCCTCAAGATCACCTGACCAGTTGCTAAAATCAAACCCATTATCAGGAACCGCCGTTGCTGTGATCACTGAACCAATTACATACTCGTCATAAACAGGATCCAGGGTAATTTCACCCCCTACAGTTTCCGCTATGCTTACAGCTGTATTGTATTCATCACCGAGGTAAAAAGGACCCGTATTTTCTACTGTAGCATGAGGCTTTACTAAAAGATTCGCCGTATACTCTACCGACCCGATATCTTTTAAATCTATCGAAGCTGACCTTTCTTGTCCCATGAGATCCAATAAAACCAGCGAGTCGTAAGCTAATCCCTCGAAACCAGGTATAGCGGGATAGCCGCTAGCCGCGTTGTTGATGGCAGGACTTGTATCAATGATTTGATAGTACCCTCCTGTATTTAAAACCAATCCCGGGTCTGTGGCTTCAATTCCACTTTGAGGGCTGACCCCCAATGTCCCCCTGGATATATTCCCAAGCCATGTTTCATTTCCCGTCGGGTCTTCGAATAGTAGATCAACCGGATCCGCAAAAATGTTATTGGCAATGGTCACATTGGTTGGTGGATAGCTACCATCACCTCCGAGAATCACCTCGGCCGAGTTGACGATGGTATTAAAATAGATGTGAATGTCAGAGAGTGGGTCTGATGACTCATTTTGTAAGTAAATAGAGCGTCTTTCCAAACCCTCAAAGTAGTTGTTGTAGATGAAGTGATTGGACCCTTCTCTCACTCTCACCCCTCCCATATTCTTGAGAAAGAAATTACCATAAACGATGGCTTCGTCCCCATGTCTTAATACCAGCTCAGCTTTTGAGTTATTCTCAAAGGTGTTGTAGCGAATCACATTCTGGGCAGCCTTATTGGAGATCAGTTCACCGTCTCCATCACAATTGGTGAAATAGCAATACTCCACAATGGTCCGGCTGTCAAACTCTGCCTGTGTGCTTACACCAATTCTAATCGGTTCGATGCCCAGGTCATTGCCTGTGCCTTCGAAATTCTTGAATGAGCAATATTGAATTTTATGATATCCCGGCTCAGTATCATGCACCAGAATGGATAAGATATTCTGATCATCCAGGTTGAGTCGGTTTTCAAAGTTGCTATAGCTAATCGTTGTCCTTCGGGAGTCTTCATCAACGATCAAGTATTTATAGCTGGTATAGTCTGAAATATTGATCTGGGTTATCAGAACATCACTTCCCCAAATACGAATGACATGGTCCGTGCCGATATTTCCCCCAATAAATTGCAGTCCACTAAGTGTCACGTTATCTCCATCGATCTCCACTTTTGATTCCCCTTTAAATATGGCTGTCCCCGGAACAGCTGCTGTGACAATGAGACCATTTTTGGGGATATCCATAAACATATCTTCATATATTCCGGAAGCCCACACAATGGAGTCACCAGCGATTGCCGCACTATGAGCTGTATTAAATTCAGCCTGAGATGAGACATCATACCTGGTTTGTGCAACCAATAACTGACTCAAGATCAAAATAGAAGCGAATAGTGTGATTTTCATTTCGTGTTAATTAAAGATGGCATCTAAACCAGTGAATGCTATGATAATTGAAAAAACCAATGCAGCTGCCATGATCAAATTCGTCCAGACCTTATTGGTTGGAAGTCCTGAGACCTTTCTGTTCCATAAAACCAGTATACTGATGACCACCAAAGGCAAACCAAAAACATTGAATACCTGCGTGATTATCTGACCCTGGATAGGATTGAAACCAAACACAGGTACGGTTAAAGCAATTACACTGGCTACTGCTGTCACGATTCTAAACCTTCTCGAACTCACATCAAGTTTTCCTGATGAGTAGTCTGCTATCATCAACGGCACTATCATGAGGATGGGAAAGATCGAGGACAATCCTGCACTCAGTGTTCCTGCGAAAAAGATGGAAACCGCAAATCTCCCGACGGAAGGCTCCAGCGAACCTGACATATCCAGGACATTTGTTATTTCCTTACCCGATCCATACAGGCTGCCACTGGCCACAGCCATGATCGATCCACTGATCACGAAAATCAGTAAGGCTGCTACTATGGAATCATTTCTCTGTCTTTTCACATCTGCCAGGGTCCATCCTTTTCCCTGAATAAACAGTGGCCTGGATAGAAATGTCGCTGCGGCCATGGTGGTACCCACAAAGGCAGCAATCAGGATACCAGCGCCTTCCACTTTCGGTATTTTGGGAATGAGTCCTAAAATGATTTCTGCCGGCATAGGGAAAACAAATAATAGGGTGAAGACAAATGAAAGCCCCATCATCGATACGAATATTGCCAGTACTTTTTCGAACAGGGTATAATTTCCTTTCAGTAATAGAGTATAAAAAATACCAATGATCAGGATAGCTAATCCTAGCACTACGAAGTATTGATGTTCACTGATCGCGGGAAAATTGATTTGGAGGATCTCAAATATAACATTTGACGTAATGCCTAAGATACCAATCAGTGAATTCCACTGTCCGATCCCAACCGCAATGACGATGGCTATGGCAATGAACTTTCCCAGTGGGAGATGCTTGCGGATGGCAAAGAGTAGGGTTTCACCTGAAGCCAGGTAATAATACCCTGATACAAAAATGAGCACTCCTGAAAACAGACAGCTGAAAAACAAAACCCAGAGCAGGTCCATACCAAAAGAATTGCCAGCCACTATCATGGAAGTCACACTTCCTGTTCCAATGGTGTAACCAATGGCAAAAATTCCGGGCCCGAAGGAAAGTAGAAATTTGATAAATTTTTTCATTGCGCTCATTTCATGGAGAATCTAATCCCCTTTTTTGATTACCCTCAAGGTTTTTGAGGTATCTCCTTTTTCAATTTTCACCAAATAAAGACCTGCTTTATCTGGCATATTCAACTTCATCACCTGACTGGTTATCGTTACTCTTTGATAAATTTTACCTGACACATTAAACAGGGTCATGGTTCCGTCAATAAAACCTGCTCCTCCAAAATCTATAGTTGTAAATGAGTTTGCAGGATTGGGATAAGTCTTGATATGCTCTGAAATATTACCTCCTGCAGATAACACCTCTTCGCCATCTAAGTATAGTTTGTCGAAATACACGGTAGCCTCCCCATCATTCTGAAGATAGACCCCGGCCTTCCAATAACTTGGAAAACTCCAGAATGAAACGTTCTCCCTGGTTTTCTCCACGCCATCAATGTTGATGACCAGGTCGCCATTTTGCAATATCACCTCCCAATCGAAATAATCGGTAGGTGCCAATCCCAGGTCTACATGGGTGGTATTGACGCCACCTACATCGGTTTTGATGGCTGCCCACAAATGATTCACGGGCGATTTCGCTAGATGTTTATAAATCCTTAATAGTGGCTTATTGGGTCCACTGCCTGCGTTGGCATCATCATGTATTTGTACAACGGTAAGCTGATCACAGGTTTGTGTCACGAATTTTAATCTACCATGAAATGAGCGATCTCCGTCTGGGAGATTCCAGTTGGTCTCATGTCGGAGCTCCGTCCGATTACTTTGCCCTGATTGCTTAAATGCTATTTTGTCACTTTCCACCACATAAAACTGATTGGATGTGTACCCATCCTTCAATTTAGCTGAGGTCGCTGCGGTGGAGCTGGTGGGCGCCTGTAGTTTGCAACCACTCAGGAAGGGTTGGAACCTGGGAATATTGTAGGGTGCCTCATACGTTTGAGCCTTGACTGTCCCTATCCAAATAAGGAGGGTAACATAAAAAATATATCGAGACCTATTGTACTTCATATGAAGAATTGCATTTCGGTGATCAGCGATTGAGTGTGCTTTCCATTTGATGAGAAACATTCAGCTCAAAAAATGATACCTGGCAATAATCACCCGGATCACCCGAATTGTTCTGATTGTAGTTTCCGGCCTTGAAATACATCCAATCATCTTCAAAACCACTTTCACTCATATCAACCACTTCCTGAACCTCTGGTTTTCCGGGTCTCAGGATAGTTACTGTAAGGGTATTTCCTTCCACTTCGATTTCGTAGCTAAACTGCTCACCCAGTGCGATACCATCAGCGGGATCAGATGCGCTGCTACTTCTGCTACCGATCAATTCATACCATTGTTCTGCACCCGTATTGGGTTCATGCGCCAGGTAAACAGACCCAAGACGATTTCCAGGGAGCTTTCTGTAGTACAACCGACAGGGCTCATTGTCCGAGGCATGTATTTGCCCGATGATCACGCGACCCACTTTTCCGGATTCTCCTGTGGTAGAGACATGATCCACAGCTACTGTTGCCGTCATGGTGCCACCCACAGCACCTGAAGCCTCCTGCACGGCCTGACCGGAGGATGCAAAGACCCAGTTATTGCGACTTATCCCTATGGTGCTTATACTGGTGTTGCCCGCCCGAAGCATTTCCCGAAGTTCACTTCGGGGGTAACTGCTGCCACCTGTTTTCCCATTATTTGGGCACCTGAAAACCATAGCACCAGTCTTTGGATCGGTGTAGAATTCATTAGGACTTTCAAATCCAGCTGACAGCTCCTTCCCCATTACTTCTGTTTGATCAGGCAGCGTGATTTTCCACCCCGAAAGATCAAAATTCTGTCCAGGTGTCAAAGTTGGATCCTGTGCCAGGATTCCAATTGTGATGAGTAGCTGCAGCATTATCTTCATAACCCTGGGTCCTTACCTGACAACTTTGATGGTTTCTTTTGGGCCAGAGGCTGGTTCATAGACCAAATCCAGCAAAAGATCCTCCCCTGAATTGGCATCCACGTTTATGACGCCAGACCATTTATCATCACCAAAATTTCCATTTATCTTGATCGTTCCTTCAACCATCGTCCATTCGCAAGCAGGGTATTCACCGCCCTCTTTAACGGTCATGATGGCCACTATTCTGCGGTCAGCTGTTTTTTGATTGGGGGATCCCGTAAAATGCCATTCTTTGGCAGGTGGCTCAGCAGTGACCATGGGATAATCCTTTTTAGGGTCAATAGGCCATTCATTGGTGAGGGAAAAGTCAAACCCTCCCGTCGTGATCAGCTGTGTTTGCATGGAAGCTCCTTTACGGAATGATTCAATGGTTTGCTTCTCAGGATCCAACAACATTTCTTCCCGGGAATGCAGTAACCAATCTACTGAAACAGGTTCAGGAGCAGATAGATCATCCACCACCAGGATGACCGAAGGACGAATCATGATGACATGCCTTTGATAGTAGTCGAGTCTATCCCCGTAACATTTCTCAGCAGCCCCCGAGACATACCCCATATGAGCGGTGCTCTTAAAATCGGCGATACGACCATTAGCCAGGGCACTCCGATCAATCTGACCTCCACCATTGATCAGCAGCGCATTGTGAGCCACGGTCAAATTAGAGTACTTGAAATGGAAGGGAGATTGGTGCTGGGGATAACGTGCACCACTCGGATTGGCCAGTGCTTTTCCTCCTTTCATGATGGCAAAACTGTTTTGATCTGCATGGCTGTGACTGACCGACCCATAGGGGCTGCTCTTGAACAATACCATCAGATCGTTTTCCGGACTCAAAATATCAGCATGCAATGCAGCCCAGCCAATTCCATGAAAAGCCCGATCAGGTTTCATTGATGATGGCTTATTGGGCTCCACGTTATCCTCAAGGATGATTTCATGCATGGCGTTGAAGCGGTCTGTTGTACGCTCCGTATTGAGCTGCTCAATCCACCAGCGTGTTTCAGGATCCTCATGTAGCAGTGAATGGAATTTCAAAATAGCGTACAGATCACCCCCCCTGTAGCTGATCGGGTGGTGTTCGTTGTCTCCAAAGGGCATGATCTCACCAGCAGGGGATACACAATAGACAAGGAAATGACGCATATTCCTGAAATAGGACTTTTCCCACAGGTTATAGCCTGTGGCTTCATAGAGTGATTGCAATGGGGTAATAAACCGCTCATTGTAAGACAGTGAATAATTGACGCCCTCGGCCCATCCACCGTCTTTTCCTCCCCAATGAGGGAATACGGTGAGCAAGGCTCGCATCGCATAATCCATCCATACTTCTGCACGCTCCTCCTCTGCCAGGGCAATAGAAAATTCCAAAAGATATCCTGGTAACCTTCCATCGTGGCTATAGGCTGACTTGAATAGGAAATCCCGCCGCTCCATCCTGGCCAACATTTGATCTCCGCGTGCAATAAGCATCTGTCTGACGGCTTCACGTTCATCCTCTGTCATCAAATCATACAACCAGTCATAAGCCTGTGCCGAAGTTCGCGCAATGCGCAGACCGATCTCGTCAAAGCTTTCATCCAGTGAAGCCACCCCATCAAGTTCCCAGTCCAGTAGGTTCAGTAAATGCTTTTTGGCCGCCAGTCCATATTTTTCATCTCCGCTCAGCACATACACCAGCGCCATAGGGACCATCCCACGATTAAAAATTCGGGTAAATTCATGGTATGATGCACGATAAGCTGTTCGGCGTGCGGGATATTCCGTCTCTATATCATATTTGTCAAAATCAGGTTTATCCATCAACTCATAGCTCAACGCTTCATCTGCCGTCTTCCGGATATCTTCAAAAGTTTGTCTACGCGACCCATCAAGTGAGGCGCGTATCTCTTTCAGCTTAGATTTGGGAAATAATAACCTGGGATGTTCGCTCGGTACCCGACTTAATAACGCTTTGGGCTGTACCCACGGCAGTTCAAATGCATCTTCACTGATGCTAAAGTCCTGGGCTTCTCTTGTAGCCACCACTTTACCTGCTTTATCCATGGCATCAACGATCCACTGATAGCTCCCGGGAGGCAACACCTGATCGGGTATATGCACCGGGTCTGCAAGTAACCCTGATTGATATACCAAATCTCCCGAAGCTTTTTCAATTCGAAGGCGGTAGCTGACCTCCCCTCTCGGAGCGGCCCTCCACCAGCAAAATCCGGGGGGTGAAACATCCAGAACCTGACCAGCCAATGGCCTGTTGAAATTTCCGTTTTCCGGTTGAACTTCGGGGAATGAGATTTGAGCGTTCACTGCCAGATGAACCCATAAAATCAACGCCAGGAAAAGGGTAAGCTTTGTATTATTCATTTGGGTATCTATTTTGTTGTCTTTTTGTTGCTTTTACTTAATGTAAAATTCACTTCCTGCTTTGGGTTAAGGTGCAGTACCTGGTCCAAGAGATGATGTGCTAAACCAAACTTCAGCATAACAGCCATTGGCATATTGTTTAGCCACGTCACCATTGTATGTTTCGGAACCGGTACTCCAAACCATATTTGTTTCCGGATCTCTGCCATTGGACTGATTATAAGCACCTTGTTTGAAAAATTGTAATTCTCCCTCGTAGGCATTGGGTTGCTCTGTTCCATCCCGGCCGATCACACTATAAAGCGTCAAGATCTGCTGTGGTATATCTGATTTGTTTACATACTCGGATTTAATGAGGTTTTTAGTGAAAGTTTTTGTCTCATGACTCTCACTTTTAAAGGTGAGGTACATGATGCCCTCATACACGTTAACCTCGTAGCTAAACGTTTCCCCCAATTCAATGCCATCTTCGGGTTCAGCCGGGTAAGCATCAGATGCTGATCCGATGACGGACATATCATAGCCCCAAACAGCATTTGAAAAATCCCATCTTTTATCATTATCACCTGCAGTATTGATTTCATAATTCCAGTAAACAGAGCCTTTGGTATGCCCAGGGAATTTTTTATAAAAAATCTTTAGTGGCTCGTTTTCGTGTCCGTCTCCACTGTGTATCTGACCAACAACAACGGAATATGAAGCAGCGACCCGTGAATCTCCGGAGGTTGAGACATGCATTACCTTTAAAGTGCCGGTCAGCTTACCACCGGTTTTTGGTGTCCAGCGTTCCTTTTGACCTAATTCCGATCTGGTATTGTGGGAATTTGGAGAAGTCACACCACCATTTGGTGCCTTGTAGACCACCCAATCCAATCCATCTTTTACTCTATAGAAGTAGTCTTCATGCGCAAAGTTTTTTAGATCCTTACGGCTCTCTCCATTCCCAAGCAAAATGCTCCACTGGTCCAGAGAGGGTATCACCTCACTGGGATATTTAGTATCAGTCTCTCCTCCTGTATTACCAGAGTCTTTATTTGACTTTGTGCCACAGGATATTATTGATATACTAAGAATTGATAGTAAAAACACACGAATTAAACTGTTCATTGCTATATGATTTAATAGATCCCTAGAGGTCATTGATTTTTAAAGATCTTAGCCCTTCAATATTGGCCTTTAGTACTTCCTTAGCATCTTTTCCTTCCACATGATCTAGAATTCCCCATGGGCCTTTATACCCGGCCTGGATCAATTGCTCAATCATGTCTTTCTCAAAGTCACCCTCACTGATTGTGATGATTTTTGGGCCCTCTTTTTTCACACCTCCGAGATTTACTGCCACAAGGTGAGGGGCAATTTTTCCGGCTATTTCACTGAATCGTTCTGCATCAGCTTGGGCATGATGAAAACTATAAACAATCCTAATATCATGCTCTGGTAGTGCCTCTATGATCTCAATTTGATTCGATGTATCAGCAAACCAACCGGTGTGGTTGTAGAGTGCCAATGAACAACCGATTTCATTGGCTTTATTAGCTATGAAATTGACAAATTCCGTGGCCTTCTTCATGGCTTCAGGTTGGCTTAACTCCTCAAAAAAATTGGGACTCATGCTCATCCAAATGGTGGTTTCAGTGTTGGTGTTTTGCAAAATCTCAAAAACCTTTTTGTTCGCCATGCTCAGGTTACCCAGCGAGTCCCGCGAAGCATTTAGCCATAGCCAAACGGCTATCGTTTCAATCCCCGCCTCTTTCATCAATTGCAGCTCAGTTGGCATATCATCCAGGTGATGATCCCGCCAGTCATAGGCATACCTGGTAAAACCCATGTTAGACAACAGCGCTACCCTTTCTTCGGGTGTCCGCTCTTTTGAATCGTACGCAACAATGCACCATGGAAAAAGATTATCCATACTTTGGCCAGCCACTGTGCAGATTGAAACTACAACCATGAAAATGGCAGCGGATATTCTGTTCAAGACCGAATAATGCACTTTTGACATATTTTCATGATTTCAAAACTCTATACAGCAACACCATGTAACTGACCAAACCCAACGTTAACTAAGGATGCTTATCAGAAAATATTCATCACTTATGAGAAAGCAAGACCTCCATTGATATCTACATTATTACCCGTCATGAATGTAGACTCAGGTCCAGCCAGATACGCCACCAAATCCGCCACTTCCTCTGCCTGCCCTTCTCGTCTCACCGGTGTGTTGCCAGCAACTTTGGTCCGCACTTCATCTTTGGTGAAATCATCATGAAATTTCGTAGCAATCATGCCCGGACAAACTGCATTGATGCGGATGCCCTGCGGGCCCAGTTCTTTTGCCCAGTTACGAGTCAAGGTCATCACTGCACCTTTCGAAGCCCCATAAATAGCTGCTCCCGGACCTCCTCCATCACGTCCCGCCTGTGATGCCAGGTTAACGATAGCCCCTCCTTTACTCATCAGTGGCTTGTAGGCCTGTGTAACAAATACAGTACCCTTGAAATTTACGTCCATTACCAGGTTGTAGTAATCTTCATCAATCTCCTCAATCGTTTTTCTGGCAAAAAGACCACCTGCATTGTTTACAAGGATATCCACCCGATCGCCGAAAGCCTCTTTGGTCCTGGCTACCATGTTGTCAATATCTGCTTGTTTAGTCACATCCGCCTGTACGGCGATGGCTTCCCCACCCACTGCTTTTATTGCAGCAAGGGTATCTTCACTATCCTTTTTGCTGCCAAAATAGTTGACGACAACTTTGGCTCCTTCTTTCGCTAATTTGATACAGATCGCCTGTCCAATATCACGTGCTCCACCAGTAACTACAGCTACTTTTCCTTCTAAATTCATTGAATGTGATTTTTATTTTTATTTTTATCTATATTCCTAATGCCTGACCTCCACCTATTTGAATGGTCTCAGCAGTGATAAAGGATGCATCCTTACTTGCCAGGAAAGACACAACAGAGGCTACCTCTTCAGGCTCACCTAATCTTCCCAACAGGATGTTGTTCTTCCAAGAGGCAAAAACATCCGGTTTGGTTTCTTTAATCTGAGCGTGGAATGGTGTATCGATTGTACCGGGTGACACTGCGTTTACTCTGATTTCATATTCTGCTAAATCTTTTGCCAATGCTCTTGTAATAGCATGAACTCCAGCTTTAGAAGTACCATATATCCCCGCACCGGGTCCACCGGCATTCCACCCTGCGTTTGATGTATAGTTAATAATCGTAGCGTTTTCTCCTTTTTTGAGATAAGGAATGGCCGCTCGAGAAGTAAAAAATACGGAATCAAGGTTTAGTGCCATAACAAATCTGTAAAACTCTGTGGTCATTTCTTCAAACCTTGATCGACCACCTAATCCACCGGCATTGTTGACCAGCACATCGATTCTACCGTATTTTTCTCCAACCGCCTTGATATTTGAAGTCACTTCATCTTCTTTAGTTACATCAAATCCATAATACTCGGCTTTAATTCCTTCCTTGGTAAGCTCTTCCATTCTCTTCTTCCCTGCTTCATCTTCAATACCATTTAAAATAACAGTATATCCATCTTTACCTAACCGCTTAGCAACCGCGAAACCAATACCGCCTGTCGCTCCAGTAACTATCGCTATTTTATTCTCTGACATTTCTATATGTTTTGTGTTTTACTCGTTTTCTAAAAAATTGATTTTTAACCTATCGGCTTTATTTCCTTTGCAAAAAACAGGATTGACAAATAGCAGAGCGGAACAAATACTGCTATCATGACAAAAACTGGTGTATAGGAATAGGTTTCGGTGATCACTGGTACCAAAAAATTCATAATGATCACAGCAAAAATGCCAACAGTACCACCTAGTCCAGCCAGTGAGCCGACAGATTTTCCGCTGAACAGGTCACTGGGAATGGTCTGGATATTGGAAATCACAAACTGAAATCCATACAGTACCGCAGCCACAATGACCACGAATTTTAATGGAGTATTAGCAAACACTATTGTAGCGATCAGCCCTAAAAACATAATGACACATCCTGTCAAAACGGTTTTCTTTCTGGCACTGTCCACTGATGCTCCCCCTATCATAAGTCGCCCTGAAAAATATCCACCACTCAAACTTCCAAGTGCTGCACCCACATAGGGTACCCATGCAAAGAAGCCAATTTCTTTTACATTAAATCCATAGACATCAGCCAGATATATTGGCATCCAACCAACAAATAGCCACCAGATTGGCTCTATAAAAAGCCGGGAAACCAAAACAGCCCATGATTCCTTATGAGATAAAATCGCTTTCATACTCAATCCAGGCTTCTTTGCGTCATCAGCATTTTCTTCTATACCGGCCAGAATGTGTTTTTTTTCTTCCTCGCTAATCCACGGATGTTCAGCGGGTATGGTTTTATTGATGATAAACCAGGGAATTACCCATAACAGTCCCAGAAGACCTAATAGAACGAAAGTCATTTTCCATCCAATGGCGAGCCATACGATGGCAATGACAGGAGGTGCCACAATGGAACCCATTGCAGCTCCGGAATTGAAGATTCCCTGAGCCAGGGCCCTCTCGTTGATTGGAAACCATTCAGCATTACTCTTTACCGCTCCCGGCCAGTTACCAGCTTCTCCCAATCCTAGCAATACCCTGAATAAACTGAATGAAAGGACACCTCTTGCCAGGGCATGGAGAGCTGTGGCTAGCCCCCAAACGGTGATAGAGACAATAAATCCAAACCTGGTGCCAATTTTATCAAACATTTTACCAGAAACAGATTGACCTACAGCATAAGCAACCAAGAAAACATTCAGAATCAGTGCATAGTCATTTTTATCCATGCCCAAATCTTCTGAAATGTCTGGCCACATGATCGCCAGGGCTGACCGGTCAATATAGTTGATGATGGTGGCCAGGCATACAAGCCCAATAATCCACCATCTAAGTCCTTTCATTTTCATAATATCACAGGTTTAGGTTGATTTAAATACCAAATTAGATGTCACTTCTTACCAAAATATGACACACCGGAACCGTCCAGGAAGTCCTCGCGAACCGGACTAAAGACATCAATAAGTTTTCCGGGTTTCAGACATTTTGCACTATGCAATAAATTAGGTTCGATATAGACTCCATCGCCAGCCTTCACAACCTGTTTTACGCCATCAATGGTAAACTCAAACTCACCTTCCACACAGTAGGTGGTCTGGGTATGGAAATGCTGATGAGGTGAGCCTAAAGCGCCTTCTTCAAAATTGACCAGCACCATCATGATTTGGTTATCGTATCCTAAAAATTTCCTGGAAACTCCGCCTCCAAGGTCTTCCCATTCCATCTTATCTGTCAAAATGTATTTTTCGCTTTTTCTACTCATCTTATCATTTGGTTTTTATTCTACAATTTTGATTTACTAAATTCATAAACACCTTTCCAGGTAAGTTGCGTACCGTCAACATCAATGGTATGATTGGACGAATCATCCTTATCATTCAGCGAAAACGCAAACTGATATTTTTCTCCCGTTTTCAATTCAATCTGAACGGCTACGTAATTTTCTGAAATATGCAGCACCTCCAAAGCAGCAATGGATGTGAATAGATTGATCGGGATTTCATCGGAGTAACTATATCGGCCATGCATCTCATATAGGCTTGCAAAAAGTGTATTGCCATCAGTTCTTCTAAGTATCAAGCCAGGATCTCTTCGTAGATTGAAATTAGGATCATTGGCACCAATCCGTGTTAACAATACTTGATCTCCTTGCTGCACAGCCGAAGTAACTGTGTAAAACTTCCTGTTGTTGAACCAGGTCATCCTGAATAGATTCTCCTTCAACTCAGTTTGAGCCTCGACCCAGAGATGCTGATAACCATCATGCATGCCCATTGGCGTGAGGTCATTCATGGCTTGAAACTTCTCACTTGAGGACATGTATTCACCCTTGTAGTAGAGTGGCATATCGTATCTGGTCTCTTCCGGAGCTTCAACAGAGAAAAGGTCAATCACCAGAGGGTTTTCCAATTCATCCATCTTCACCACAGCCATTGTTCGTTGCATAGAAATACCCTCATACGCATTCAATGCCCTGGCACTGACGATCTGTACCCGATCTCCGGATAGAAAATAGTAAGGCGTTCCTGATACTTTATCGGCTGCTCTCACACTTCCATCAAAATGAGAATCTTTGTCAATCACCAGTGTATTGTGAGCTACAGTTTGCTTCGCCCACGAATTATTCTCTCTCAGATAGCCGCCTCCGTCTTTGTGCTCAATATTGACCCATCTGGCTGCTCCATAATCCTGGATCACTTCATCCGCTCCATTGTAAAGCAGGAACCCTAACCGATCAAAATGTCCATGTCCCATACCATGCTTGGCATACTTCATCACGAGCGTCAAATCGCTACTCCTGACGATTCCTATGGCCCCCTCATCGCCTTTGGCACCATCTGTCAACTCCATGCTTTTATATTGATAAGGTACGGCTTTCCCCTCGGCGATACCCCTGGCTGCTGCAAGACCGGAATCATTGAGGGGGACTCGACCCTGATTTTCTATGATCGACAATAATTGTGGATCATTTCCGCCGTAGTGATAGGCCATGCTGACAGCAATTACCAGTTCTCTGGAGTTTAAAGACATGCCTTTTTGTGCATCGTTGATAGGGAAGAACTCACCAGCCGTATTGGTTTGATTGACCAGCGCATCTACCGCCTTAATCAGGAGGCCATCTCTATAATCCAAAATTTTAAGTTCAGGCATCTTATTGGCGAGCCCCTGAGCAAAGATCAGGAATGGATATATCGCATATCGTTGATAGTAGGGACCCTCTGTATAGTATCCATCAGGAGAGAAGGAATGATCCAATTGGGCCAAAAACCCTGCTTCTTTCTGTCCTTCTAATTGTATGTCTCCACCATCATTGTCTTTGACAATGTCACCAGGAACCTTGACATCCAACCCGTATAATGCCCAGTTAACCAACTCCTCATCTCCCATCACCAAACCAATCATACCTACTGCTGCATTGCCCCAGGTACTGTGATTATGGATGCGGTTGAAGAATTGAGGGTTTTCTATGGAAACGTACTCCGCATAAGGTCTAAACAGTTCCGTGTTTAGTGTATTAACCGTCTCATCATCAAGCCAATCGTAAATGCAATCATATGCCTGACTGGTATAAACCAACCAATTCGCATCATTCAGGCACTGCCAAAAAATTTTACCTCTCGCATAAGAACGCTCCGCAGGATGCTTGCCTATGGTAGGCCACATTTCTGCGTACTCCAACAGCATATCCCTGATATAAACCGCATATTTTTCTTCTCCTGTGATCTGAAAAAGCACTCCTGCCTTTTGCATGGTGAAGAAATTCGCCTTATGGCGCTCATGTGTATATCCTCCAGCCAGATCTTTCGGTATAGGAACTTCAATTCCAGCATCTATTTCAGCATCTACCTGAGCTCGAACGTCGGCCACAGACCTGTCAAATAGCGGGACCGTGCCCAGACTGGATCGCATCGATTTTACTCCATCGACCGTAAGGATCAGGTTAGGGTGGGCTTGTACTGTCTCAGGTCGGTCTTGCTCTCTACAGGAGAGCATCAGACAAATGATCAATATGGTTGGGGCTAGCTTCATTTGTTTATGATAATGTTATTAGCAACATAGGGCTCACCGTTTGTTTTGAGACCACCGGATTGGGTAAAGCTTATATTCGAAAGTTGGGTGATCGGCTCGCCATTTGTCATGAATAGATCGATCCCCTTACTATTCGTGATCGATACGTTATCTACATCTAGTTTTTGAACTCCATGAAATCTAAGTGTCGCATTGGCACTGTTTCTCATTCCATGTCCGCAATTGGATATCTTCAGGTCCTTCACTGTCATGATCGGTCCGAAAGTACTTTCGTCGGTCCCTCCTCTGTAGACATTGGCAATTTCATGTTTGACATCTGTGAAGGTGGATCCGATGATCTTGATATTCTCGGCATTGTAATTACCAATGTCCTCCACTTCCATATCCAGAGTCAGGACTGAACCTGTTATGTTGTTGAACTTGGAATTGGAGATGATCACGGAGTCCGCGAATGTGTACTTGACAGGCTTGATGAAATCGAAAGAATGATTCTTATCCAGATCTCTTACCTCACAATGTTCAATGACCAATGCATAGTTCTGGTTCATTGAATAGGTTGTGGTGATCACATTGTTTCCAGATTGATCAGGTGACTTTGCTCCATCAAAAATTACATTTTTAAAATAGAGAGCTCCACCATTCTGAATTCTGAAAAAACTTTGACGCTCAGATTGGATCATCGCTTTTTCTCCTTCTTCTACTAATATAGTCAAAGGATGGCCCACAAGTGCATACTTAGTCATGACATATTCGCCACCATTTTCAAGGACCAGTATGTCACCTGAATTGCTGTTTACTATAGCGTCCAACATTGTGTCTGTACCCGGTGCCACTGTCGTCTTTATCCCTACACCAAAAGACCCCTGAATTTCACGCTTAGGGTAATAGGTGGCGCCTACCCTTTCTTTTGTCACCGGCAAAGCGATGGGACCAAATGCTATCCGATCCAACAGATCTGCTGAAGGTACCAATAACCCATTTTCATTTTTAGTAAGTTGGAATGGGACCGTTTTAAAACCTTCATTGAATGGGGGTTTTAGTCCTTCATTCATCATATTCCCTTCAAACTCAATCCCAGAAACATCATCGTAGATTGTGAATGGCTCAGGATTTGTATTGCCCAGTATTAGGTTATTTTTAAAAGTGGACCCAACAGGAATAGCTGAACGTTCTTCATCACTTCCAGCACATAGTTGAATGTAGTCACAATTAACTACGATGTTGTTTTCCATGTAGGAATCAACCACCTGATTATATCTGTTGGGTGGAGAGTTAGGCACTCCATTCATGATGACCAGGGCGCCTCTGAACCGTCGACCTGTTAAACCAGACAGATAATTTTTTCTTACGGTCTGATATTCATTAATAATTCTGATACCTCCGGTGTTGGGCTTCCCGTTGCCTAAAAAATAATTGTTTTCCACCAGTGTATTCGTGCCATGTCTCATGGTGAGTGTACCCTGGCATTCGAAGAATACGTTGTTTCTAAACTCGTTACCACAAGCTTTGCTGGAAATGATCTCATGCTCGCCATTGACCCGGTCAAAGTAGTTGTTCCGTACAATTGTGTTTGAGTATAACCTGGAAAAATGACTGGTACCGATTCTCAATGTTTCGCCTTCATTGGATCCGAAGATTGGTCGGGGTCCGAAGTAATTGTTCTCGATAATATGATTGTTTTCGCGGCTGGCCTCCGTATCCATTTTCACAGCCATGGTCACTCCCCGATTGGTCTTTCCAATCAATGAATTCGCATCAAAACGATTATTTTTACCGTACATAAACACCCAATGGTCACCAGTAAATCGCTCCGGGTTTGAATACCCATCGATCACACAATTGGTGACCCTTGAATTGTTGGCCAGTTCATCCACATCGGTCCGAAAAGAGATCACGGCACTGGTAGGTGTATATCCGTTTTTGAATACAAGCCCTGATATCTCGATGAATTCCCCAGAAAAGGAGAGGTTGGATTGACCAGCAATGATCACCTCGCCGGGTGTCTCTGCCTGTAGCTTGATGGGTTTGTCCTGCGTTCCTTTTCCTTTCAATACAAGTTCCACATCCTTCCAGACACCATTGGCCATGGTGATGACCGTACCCGGTTGAGCATTGGCCACTGCATCATTGAATTCATCAATATTCTTAACGAGATTTCCATCCTCTGTTCCACTGCAACCGGCCAGAAGAAGCATGAATAAAATAAGCTGGTATAGTTTACTCATGCGGTAGCTTAAGGATTTTCATAAATATTTTTAGCATTTAGCGTCTTTCTATTCACGACATCTACTCAGATTCAACGCTAAGGTTAAATCCTTCAAATGCAGCAAAATGAAATAATTACCCGGGCAAAAGACCCGGGTAATTATTCTAAAATTAATTGTCAAATAGATCGACCTTTGATGAAGCAATTCAATAACATCATTGGTGCAGATCTTAGTCTTATGGTGTCAGAACTTTCACATTATCGATGTAGGCATCTACCGGTGTAACGGCATAAAACATGATAGATACTTCACCGCTTGCCGGAGAGGTGAACGGAATGTTGACCAAAGTACCGGCACCACCTACAGTATCCGAGAATTTCCCCTCAGCTACAAATCCTTCATGCAACCCTAAGTTGTTAGAGCCCAACTCATCGACAGCATCTGCTCCATCAACATAGTAACCATCCATAATTAACCCAACCACTCTTCTGCCTCCTACCGGATCATCGCCACTGTCATCTTTTATGGCATATTGATATTGTAAGATGTAATTAGTATTGGGTGTTAGCGCAAGTTCCTGGTATGCGTATCGCGAGTCAGAACTTCTAAACTCTCCTCCTGACTGACTACCGCTCCATTTGGCTCCCCTTGTTTTACCTCCGGTATCATTTCCATCATAATCTAAATTAGAGCCATCTGAACTTGAACCATACGGATTAGTCGTTCCATCGGTAAAAGTCGGGAACCTCCAAACATTATTATCCTCCTCGAAATCACCATTGATAATCACTGAACTTGGAGCCTTATACAAATAAACATTATCCACAGAAATCGTTGCATGATCTTTTGCCGTGCCACCTGTACCCAGTTCAAACCTTATTTCATCAATGGCTTCAACCGCTGCTGAGAAATCAGTAGACAAATCAAAATCGAAACTGGTCCATTCTCCATCGGTCAGCGCTAAACCATCAACTTCGTATGTTGATGCTCCACCTTCATTGACCAACGTCACTTTTAATACATCAATACCTTCAGCAAAATCAGCATGCACATCGAAGTGAATGTTTGTGACAGCAACGATATCGATAATAGCATTTGCAGGATCAATCGTTGATACTTCAAGTACTCCGGCAGCGCTACCCAATCTTGAAAATTGAACGACATCATTTCCATCTACTGATACTACTGTTCCTCCTGTGGCATCTTCTCCATGCTCCCAACTATATATATCACCATTGTATTCAAAACCATCACTAAAAAGTGCAAATACATTGGCATCCCTTAAGTCAGGTGAGGCAGGTACTGTATTTATGGTTGGTATTACTGTATGAGTAACCACCACATTATCTGTCATTGTGACATCTGCAAGACCTTCATCTGATTTTGCAGTTACTGTCACCGTATAAGTCGCTTCCGGAACATCATTTGGATAATCATAAGAAGCAGAATTTCCCTGCCCTTCTATGGTTATCACATCTGAATCGCTATTAGGATCTCCAAAATCAACCACATAAGACGACGCTCCAATAGACAAAGGTTTAACAGTAATATATGTACCGTCTTCAAACCCATCTACATCCGGACCTGGAGTCGCAGAAAAACTTGATAAAGTGATTTCAGACAGACCAGTAGGGTTCGGGGTTTCATCTTCCGTGCAGGATACTATCAGACCTGCCACGAACAAAGCACCTATTCCTTTTTTTATATAATTCATCATATTTTAATCTTTATTGTTCGACAATTATCGATTCCTACCGATCAATCAGCCGGATAGACTTTAACGTTATCTACATACACATCAACCGGTGTGATGGCTGATAACATGATAGCAACCTGGCCACTTTCAGGCGCAGTAAACTCTCCTGTCACGGTAGTAAAGTTTCCTTTTCCTTTAGCCTCCGATACTTCCATATGCAAGAGGCTGGTTCCTCCGCCCCGATCGGTTTGCTGATAGGCCTCCCAACCATCATCATAGTGTCCTGCAATAATATCGGCAATCACTATTCTTCCCTCAGGTGGATCAGTAGCAACATCTGTTTTAATCGAATACTCAAATTCCAGGATATACTTAACCGTACGCTCATCTGAAGAAGGAGATACAACCAATGGCTGATATGCAACTCTTGTGTTTGAACTCGCCAAACTTCCCACTGACCTGGATGCATTCCATTTTGCCCCCCTGGTTTTAGAGCCATTGTCTGTTCCGTCATAGAGATTATTGGATCCATCAGAACTTGACTCAAACCCATTGTTATTCCATCCATTGGAAAATGAAATTTTCCAATTGTCCTGGCCGTCTTCAAAGTCTCCATTTAGAACAGTGACCGGAAGCGGTACGAATTCATCAACTACTTCGACCTCGACCTCTACTGTATGTGATGCATCATTGGCATCAAGAGCTGTCAGTTTTACGATATAAACCCCTTCGCCAGCTTCAAATTTCGCAAATGGCTCAAAGGCTGTGGTAGTAGACTCTGTAGCACATACCATTTCACCATCTACCATCTCGCAAACAGATGCATTGCCGCCGAAGTCCCAAACGTAATGGGTAGCCTCCTCGGATAGATTAGAAAATGATAGAATTCTAAAATCCTCTGCAGTTGGGATATAACTAAAAGCAGCTGTTGGAGGAGTAGCATCAGGGATGCTACCAGACTCTGGTAATTCAGGCCTCAACTCACAGCTTGTAATAAAACTAACTGTGGCAATTATTGAGAGCAATCTCAACCCTTTGCTGAATGTCTTTATCTTATTATTTTTCATAACTCACTTAGCTTAAATTTTAATAACCTTGATTCTGTGTCAATAGCCCGCCGCTAAGGTTAATTTCCCTTTGTGGAATCGGTAAGAACCTGGCATTTCTTGAATCATACACGTATCCCATTTCATCAGAATGTGCAGATAAGACATTATCCAGTTCACCAAATCTGATCAAGTCAAAGTAGCGCTGGTTTTCAAAAGCCAATTCTACTCTTCGCTCTGTCATAAGATCTTCTTTGGTTATTGATACAACAGTCGTTGTCAGACCTGCCCTATCCCTTACTTCCTGGAATGAAGCCAGCGCATCTGGATCTACGGTAGCTGGTGCTCCCGCCATTGTTGCTTCCACATGCAATAACAAAATATCTGCATAGCGAAGTGCGATATAATCATTGCCAGCATTACGTCCGACTCCATACGAGGGAGGAGTCGTAGTCAAATCTGATCCTTCGGGGAGAAACTTAATGACTTCATTTAAATCATCAGTCAGGAAGCCCAGATCGGTGATCGAAACTGCAGTTCTGTTACCTCCAAAGGCCTGAAAATCATTGTAGAGATTAAGGTTAACGATGTTTTGACCGTCTTCTCTACCTGCTCGGGTTGAAGAGGTAAATTCGGCTGAAAACCCCTGACTTTCTTCAGCATTTCCAGGGATGTATTGAATCGCAAAAATAATTTCACTGTTCAATTCACTGTAAAACACATCGTAGAAATCATCCTGTAAAGAATAGTCACCTGAATTAATGATTGCTTCGCATAAAGTTTCTGCTGCAGCATAATCAGGAGTTTCCATCGACAAATAAACTTTGGCCAATATTCCCTGCGCTGCAGCTTTTGAGGCTCTTGCCTTATGTGTATTGTCTAAAGCGACAGTAGCCTCCTCTAAATCCGTGATAATTTGCGCATAAACCTGCGCCTCGTCGATCCTGGTAAAGATTGCCTCTGTATTTTGAGGATCCACCGGAGCTGTAACTAAAGGCACGTCACCATACATCCTGACCAGTTTGAAATATGCATAGGCTCTTAAAAATTTAGCTTCTGCAGCATATCTGGCTCGATTACTTTCATCCGCAACTTCAATGTAGTTCAGGATATTATTCGCCCGGAAAATAACTTCATACATAGACTGATAATAATCTTCAGACTCTACATTGATAGATTCAACAATGTATCTGTGAAAATCAGACTTTGAACCCTCTAGCGTTGCATTCCTTGTATTATCGGTGCGATGCTCGGTCAAAAGATGCTCAAATTGCACACCTCTGTTAGCACGCCCAATATTCGTTTCCGTACTCTCGTTAGTCCCCTGAAGGGCATCATAGATTCCATAAATTCCTGACAAGACATCATCATCTGTGGCGAAATATGAATCTAACGCTACCACTGTATCCGGCAGTGGATTTAAAAACTTCTCATCATCACAAGAGGTATGAATGACCGCTGCAATGGCAAATACTAAATATTTTATATTTTTCATGATTTTAATTCTTTAATGATCAAAAGTCAAGATTCAAGCCCAGGGTAAACGTCCTGTATAGAGGCGTACCGGCTCTTTGGGCTCCATAAGCTCTTGGATTATCATCATCGATATGTTCCGGATTGAAACCGTGATAATCATCAGCAGTCTGATAAAATAAATTCTGACCGGAAGCGTAAATTCTTAGCGCTCGAACACCAATTTTTGATGTTAGTGTAACTGGCATGTTATAACCGATGGTTACGTTACGCAATGAAAAGTAGTCAGCGCTGGCGATAACCTCGCTCGTCAGAACTTTTTCCTGAATAAATGATTCGTGAGGTACCAGTCCATCTTCAACAGCTTCTGCTGCCGCTCCGGATCTGCTGCTGTTTCCAAACCAGTTAAAGAAATATTGATCTCCGATATTATTTACCTGGGCACCCAGACTTCCCTGAAGCATAAAAGAGAGATCAAAATCCCGGAAAGTAAATTCATTGGTAAGACTGTATAATACGTCGGGATACGGATCTCCAAGGATCGTCTTGTCATCTTCGGTAATTCTGCCATCACCATTTAAATCTCTCACGATGACATCTTCAGCCTCGCCGTTAATTCGGTTCCAGGGTGAGTCAACATAAGCAACTCTAAATTCAGCATCATTATATTTCTCGGTATCTACCACATAGCCCCAGAATGCTGAAATGGGTTCACCTACCCTGTTGATCCATTGTGAGTTTCTACCATATGTATCCTGTATGAGCGCGTTGTTTGATTCACCAAAGGCTAAGAGTTCATTTTGGTTGGTAGATGCAATTACGGTTGTATTCCAGGTTAAGGTATTATTAATAATATTTCTGGTTCGCAACTCAAATTCCCAACCCCTGTTCCGTACTTCACCCAGGTTCACAATACCGCTGGTGAAACCAGTGACATAAGAAACAGGATTTTCCAACAACAACTCATTGCTGATCCTTGAATAATAATCCAATGATCCTGTTACCCTGTTCTCAAAAAAACCAAAATCTACTGCAGGATTGAATTCTTCGGATGCCTCCCACTGTAACAGTGTATTTGCAATATTCAGTGGCGATACACCATTGACGATGGCGCCATCAACAATTGCATTTGAGCTTTGCAATAAGGCCAGATAAGGCCAGTTATTAACCACATCGCTACCTACATTGAATCGCTCAGATCCGGTAAACCCATAACTTACTCTCAGCTTCAAAAGGCTAATCAGGTTATTTCCTATCAGGAACTGTTCATCAGCAACATTCCAACCTACAGAGATAGCTGGGAAATTACCATACTTGGAATTGGTTCCGAAAACCGAACTTCCGTCCCGTCTGAATGATGCATTTACCAGGTATTTTCCGGCAAATGCATAGTTTAACCTGACAAAATATCCCAACTTTCTAAGTTCTGTATTGATCTCAGATGGTTCTGAAATTTGTGTGGCTCCTTCCAGGTTTGGCAATAAATCATTGGTATACCCCACGCCTGTAAGCTCACTGATATTGCTTGTTCTTCGTTGGATCGTAACCCCGGCAAGGGCCCCAAATTCATGATCACCAATATTCTTGTTATATGTCAGGGTATTATCAGAAATCACTCTGGTTCTGAATCGATTTTGCAGATAATACTGTGATCTGCTTGCTCCAGCCGCGTGATAGTTTGTACCATCCCAACGTTCTCGCTTTCTATGCTCTATGGTAGTTGCTAAAGACGTCTTTGCCTGAAGTCCATCTATAATATCAATACTTAAATAGGTGGAGCCAAATAACTTGGTGTCAAATTCCATGTGTTCTCTCTCAACATATTGCTGATAAGGGTTGGAGTCACCTGAAGTACGGGGACGTGTATCACTACCATCACCATTTAGATCTAATTCGACCAGATGATCTTCCCGGAAATAATCTCCTACACCAACATCAGGATAAACGTTTCGATCGATCAACTGAAGCGTTGCTTCCGTATGATAAATGGGCAACCAGGGTGATAACCGTAACGGATTATGTATTGATGTTGGTAATTGTCTTTGCTTCGAGTAAGAAGGGTTGATATTAACACCAAACTTAACCCTGTCATTGACTTTTGAATCCACCTTGATTCTTCCACTATAGAATTTATAGTCATCGGTAATAATTACTCCCTCATCATGAAGATACCGCAATGAACCACTAAATGTCGTATTTTCATTTCCACCTCTGGCGGACAATGAATGACTGTTAATATATCCTCCTTCCAGAAAGACATCTTGCCAATCTCTGTCAACACCAGTCAATGCGACTATTTTTTGCATGTATTGCGTTTCCTCGCTAAGCTCTCCTGTCTGAGCTTGTTCAAAGGCAATCCAATCTGCAACGCTCTTTCTATAGTCATCGGATCCATGCGCCTCTTTTCTGCCTACATAGCCCTGGTAGCTGAATTTTGTTTGTCCGGGCTTACCACTTTTGGTTGTGATCAAAATCACACCGTTGGAACCTTCACTACCATATATGGCAGCGGATGCAGCATCTTTCAAGACCTCAAACGATGCGATATCGTTCATGTCGAGATTGGAAAGGAAATCGGAGCTTACAACAATTCCATCCACTACTACCGCAGGACCTGAGTCAGCGGTAACGGAACCAAAACCCCTGATGGTAATCGTCGGAGCCCCACCTGCTTCTGCATTTGTAGCCTGAATATTCACACCCGATACCTGTCCAATCAGCGCATCATCTACTCGTGCTACTGGTATTTGGTCTAATTTTTCGTTTTCGACCTTAGATATGGCTCCGGTGAGGTGAGATTTCTTTTGCGTTCCATATCCCACGACGACTACCTCATCCAGCTGTGCTAAGTCTATCTCCATTTGATAATCGATGGTGGTTCTTCCACTTACCGGGACATCCACAGACTTATATCCAATGAATGATAAAGTCAAGACATCATCTTCATTCACGTCTAACGTGAAGTCTCCATTTAAGTCGGTGATCGTTCCCTCAACTCCACCCTTGACTAAAATAGTTACTCCAGGAAGTCCTTCCCCCCCTTCGTCTATTATTCTACCACTCACTGTATGAGTGTCCTGCCCATAAGAGCTAAAAGTGATCATTCCCAGGAGAAATATCCCCAGGAACCTTATCCAATAAAAATCGGAAAGTAAAAAGTGTTTCATAATTGGTTTGTTTTGATTATGAGAATACCAGAACTGGTGTAAATCAGGAACAAGCCAACCGCAGTGAATGGAAATATTTATATTTGTCCATGCGGATGTTATTGTAAGAGAAAACCGTTCAGTGTGGTAATTGAGGCGATTTTCGCTTAATCTGCTTGTTTGAATGGATTAGTCATTATGGCTAATCCATTTCCTTTTTTATACCATTTTCTTTAATAAGTTTATTTTCATTTATTGAAAAATTAAGAATATCCTTTAAATGTTCTTTCATGGCCTCTTGAGCCGCTTCAGCATCTTTTTTCTCGATATATTCAAGAATTTTATAGTGTTCTTCCAATGCAGCCACAGGCCTGTTGCCACTACATACATTATTCTCTTTGAAATAAGTAAGAATATCAGGGGTCACGATCAACATCAGTGATTTGAGTACGGAATTTTTACTGGCTTCTGCGATCTTTAGATGAAACAAAAGATCAGACTCTACGGTATCCTTACCTTCTTTAACTATCTCTTCATAGTCGGACAAAGCTTTGGCAATAGAAACGATGTCTTCATTGTTCCTCCTTGAAGCAGCAAAGTATGCCGAATTGGTTTCAAGGAGTACACGGGTCTCCACCAAAGAATGAAAGTCATTACTTTCTAATTCCAATACATCAGTCATCAAACCTTCGAGTGCCTTAATTCCAAATCCGGCTACAACGGTACCACTTTGAGGCAGCGTTTTTAGAATTCCATAAAATTCTAATTTTCTGATGGCGTCTCTGACATGTGTCCGACCAATGCCAAATTTCTCGCTTAGCATTCGCTCAGATGGCAACTTATCACCTGGTTTCAACTGGCCACTTGATATCAGCTCTTTGATCTGTTTGATGATCTTGTCAACCGGTTTTTCAATGACTATTTCGCTAAAACTTTTTAATATCTCCATTTAAAAAATTTGTCCGTTAAAACAGGTTTGGCTGGTAGTCTACCAGCAACTGGTCGACCAATTTAAATCGATAATTTAATTATAGCAAATAATTAATCATATTTATTGTCAATATTGCTAATTATATATTCTTTTTAGAATATTATTGATAAATACATAATTAATTATAGATCGACTGAACGTTTACAAAGCCATACTGCATAAAAAAAGGCTAGCCTCTAAAAAGCTAACCTTCTGATATTTTCAAAGCCTTCCCCTAAAGCTTCGCTGGATCGATCACCACGTACTTTACAGATTCTCTCACATAAGTATAGGTGGCATGAACCAATCCATCCTCTGCCTGGATGATGGCCGGATAGGAATACCCATTCTCAGCCGGAACATTTTCCAAAGTCATGACTGGCTCCCAGTTGATGCCATCATTGGAGATGGCCAGGTTCAGCATATTTCTATTTTTAGGCTCCTCTCCTTTCTTTGTTGTGTGGTTATAAATGAGCAATTGTCTGCCATCCTTCAAAGTCACCGCATCAGTTCCGGAATTTGGATTAGGTAAGCTGGTTGCTGTCATTGGTGACCAGGTCTCGCCCTTATCTTCCGACCAGCTTTGAGAAATCACATCTTGACGTGTTCTGCAAAGGATCTGTAGTTTTCCGTCCGGGTATGTCAACACACTTGGCTGAATGGCATCGAATTCAATACCATCGTTGATAGGACCTACCACTCTCCAGGTCTTCCCATTGTCCTCACTGATCTCAAAGTGGACCATCCACAGATCATCTCCATCTTCTTTCTCCACCTCAGTACTTGTGGGACAAATGATCTTTCCGTCAGGAAGCTGAATAGGTTTATTCTTAACAGGACCCAGTAAATGGCCGATTTTCTCATCTTCACCCAGTTTAACAGGCTCCGACCAGGTCTTACCATCATCTTCCGAGGTAACAAGCATGCCCCACCAGGTACGTGGGCTCGGACCCACCTTGTAAAACAACATCAGGGGCCCATCTTCAGGCTGAAATAAGACGGGATTCCATGTTGGGTATCTCAATGTATCGTTTTGTACCCCATTCACCACCTCTTCTGGTCGTGTCCATTGGCCATCTACCAATCTGGTAACACGGATGCCAACGTCCGGATGCCTTTCATAGGTCCCCGCAAAAAACGCAGCTACAATACCGGAAGGTGTTTCTACGAGCGTAGAAGCATGGCATTCGGGTGTTGGCTTATTATCCAATGGATAGATCAGCTCACCTTTTAAGTAGGCTCCTTCTCCGGGGGTAGCCAATGGAGGCAGGTAATAGTTGCCTGTAATATCATTGGCTTCTTTGGTCTCCCCGGTTTCCTTTCCACTTTTCGACGAGCTGCAGGCAAAACCTATCAGGGAAACGAAAACAATTAAACTAAGGGTTTGAATAAAATTCCGATTTCTCGGGCTGGTCAGTTTTTTCATTTTTTATCTATGGGTTAAAACAAGTTATCCTATCACTTAAAGTAATAATACTCAAAAATGATGATTCGGGGCTATCTGTTTACCTCACCTTGAAGTTATATTGGGTAGTTGTTTGATATTTTTCTCCCGGATTTAAAACAACCGATGGGAAATCGGGCTGGTTGGGTGAATCGGGATAATGCTGAGTCTCCAGGCATACGGCTGACCTGTATTTGTAGACGATGTCTTCCTTCCCTGTGATGGTGCCATCCAGAAAATTCCCGGTATAAAACTGTACCCCAGGTTCCGTTGTCAGTATTTCCATCAACCTCCCGCTACCCGGATGATATAATGTCCCAACATTTCGGGGTTCGCTGGTGATCCCTCCATCAAAAGCCCAGCAATGGTCATAGCCTCCTCCGTATTGCATTTGCTGATTGATCACTTCAATATCCTTACCTATTGGTTTAGGTTGAGTGAAATTGAAAGGTGTGCCATGGACTGGTCTTAACTCCCCCGTTGGAATCAATGTGCTATCTACTGGCAAAAAATGTGAGGCTTTCAACATCAACTCATGGTCAAGGATATCCCTCGCAGGGTTTCCTGACAGGTTGAAATAGGCGTGTTGCGTAAGGTTAACCACCGTTGGAAAAGCATCGGTAGTGGCCAGGTAATCTATCCTCCAGGAAGACGGCGTAAATGTATAGGTGACTTTGGTAGTCAACGTTCCGGGATAGCCTTCCTCGCCATCGGGACTTACATATTGAAAAGTAATTCCTATACTATCGGAAGTTTTATAGGTATCTGTCACCTCCCAGATCACTTTATCAAATCCTTTGATCCCTCCATGAAGGTGGTTGGGTCCATTGTTTTGGGCCAAAGTGTATGCTTTCCCGTTCAGGGAAAACCTTCCACTGTCAATGCGATTTCCATATCGCCCAACTATGGACCCAAAATAAGGTGAAGCTTCCAGGTATCCCTCAAGGTGATCATACCCCAGCACGATATCTCCCATATTGCCATGCTTATCGGGGACCAATAAAGATGTCAGGATCAAGCCGTAGGTGGATACTTCAGCTTTGAGGCCATTGGCAAACCCTATGGTGTAGAGAGCTACAGGTTGGTCATCGATTTCCCCGAAACTTGTTTTGACCAGGCTGCTTTGTTCAGTTGGCATACACGAAAGATTTAATAGCAGTGCCAGAGTTGCTACCCAGGCACTTGCTCGATTGATTAGTTTCTTCATCATTTAGCAAAATTAGTCTTCATAAAGTACTGAGTGCATTTCCTTCAGTTGTTCCTCGGGGAATTTGATCACTTCTCTGTCATAAGTTATGAGGCCATTGACCTCTCCTTCCACATCTGTGGTCTGGGTGTAAATGGCAGCAGAAAGCCCTTTGCTCTTTTTCATCTCCACAATCTGATCGAACTTATACGTATAACTTTTTAAAAGTTCCTCCCCGGAATGGTAGGTTTGATACCCCCAGTTTCGCATGTCCGGATTCCACTGATGTCCTTTGATCGGGTAGCCGATGCCACCATACTCTCCAAGCACCGATGCCTGACTTAGTGACGTAGGAGGCGTGTGTACCTCTACATGGTATGAGTGAATATCATAGATATCCCCACAGGGTCTCAACGCCCATCCGCTGACCGCATTCACCAGCCGTGTCGGATCATACGCTTTGACCCAGTCAGAGATGCGGCAGGTCTCATACTGCCCCCAGCCTTCATTGAAAGGTACCCACATGACAATACTTGGAGCATTGTGATGCAAATCAATCATGCGCCGAAGCTCATACTCAAACTGGGCAGTCTCTTCAGTACGCCGAAACAGGTCCTGGCCTGTCCTTGAAACATGCTGAATCCTGTTTGGTCTTTCTTCTCCCTGAGGTGGAAGTACAACCATCCCTGAAGGCATGTCCTGCCAGACCATGATTCCCAACTGGTCGCAATGGTAGTACCACCGGTCCGGCTCCACCTTGATATGCTTTCTGATAGCATTGAAGCCCAGGGCTTTGGTCTTTTCTATGTCCCAACGCATGCCCTCGTCTGATGGAGGCGTATGCAGCCCATCAGGCCACCAGCCCTGGTCGAGCGGGCCGTAGTGGAACAAAGGCTTGTTATTCAGGAAAAGGTATTTCACTCCCTGGTGATCTCCCAGACTGATCTTTCGCATCCCGAAGTAGCTGTTGACCTCATCGAGGATCTTGTTGTCCTGATCTTTTAGCGTAAGCTTCAGATCATACAGGAACGGTGACTCAGGTGACCAAAGCTTAGGGTTGTCAATATTGATCACCAGTTCATTGTCGGCAGCCACTTCGCTTGTTCCCAACGAAGTATTTCCATCAAATACTTCCACTTCCACCGTGTACAGCTCTTTTGCCGGAGGGTAATTCAGCAATGGAATCACGGAGATCGTCTTTTGATCGATGTCCGGGGTCAGCTTCACTTCCTTGATCCAGGTGGTTGGGCTCACCGCTTCCAGCCATACTGTTTGCCAGATCCCACTTACGGGTGTATACCAAATGCCCTCCTGCGGCATTTGTTGCTTTCCACGTGCCTGAGTGCCCAGACTGGTGGGGTCGGTCACGCTCACGATGATCTCCTGTTTTCCGGATGAAGTCAGATAAGGCGTAATATCAAAAGAAAACCGGTCAAAGGCCCCTTTGTGGGCACCTACCAATGCGCCATTCACCCATACTGTGGCGCTCCAGTCCACAGCCTCAAAATTGAGGATGACATTTTTCCCTTTCCAGTCAGACGGGACCGAGAATGTCCTACGGTACCAGATCCTGTCGTCGTCTTTCACACTTTTTCGGACTCCTGACAGCGCTGACTCCACCGCAAAAGGCACCAGGATCTTGCCCTGATATTTCGATGGGTGTTTCTCAGAAACTTTGAGGAGTGAGTAGTCCCACAAGCCATTCAGGTTTATCCAGTCCGATCTTTCCAGCTGAGGACGGGGGTATTCCTGCCAGGCATTTTCCGGGGTCACCTTTTTGCCAAAGGGTGTGATCATGGCATCCGCAGGGACTTTCCATTGGGCAGAGACCGGGATAGCAAGCAGTGATAATATAAAGACAAGGGATGATAGCTGTAGGCTACTCCTCAAGAAGGGTTTTTTCATAATCGGTTGATGTTGAGTTGATTGAGGCTAAAGATAAGGGAAAGTAATGAAGGCAAGGTATGCTCTAAGCAACAAAAGGAGCGGCAGGGTGGGACGGCGAAGACACCTGGGAAGGCAACCCTATTTCAAATAATGGGGTCATTTAGCCTCAAGCCTTTTAATCCAGCCTTCCAGTTCAAGGACACGGGCTTTTAGTCGGAACGCTTGATTGTTCCGTTGATCCTGTACCATTCCCAATAGCCTTCGGCTTTACCCGCTACGATTATGCCTTTAGACCAAATGGTTTTTCCATTGGCGTGGTATTTTATGGTGACTCCATCAACGACTTCCTGAAGTTTCTCTTTCATAGTTATGGAGCAAATGATTAATTATTTGGGATTTGGAAATCCCTTTATATCTACTGCCCGCTGAAAACACCAACATGAGCAAAAAAGCCACCTTTTCTAAAGGGTATGTCGGACTTCACATCATCTGGGCCGATAATCCTTTAATTTCCTTTTCAGCCATTTTTCCTGAATATCGAGAGAAGCCAAATAATAGTATGAAGCTTCAGATACTTCAGGTCGCTTATTTTCCAATAAAACAGCCATGGTTTCTAAAAATAACTGATTGGGATTGAACCTCTTCTTAAATAGCTGTATGATCAAGGTAATCATATTAGGATCAGCCGTTGTAATTTCGTCAACAAGTACGCTTGCCGAAGAAGGATATAGGAAATCACAATTACTCAATTTATTGATTATTTTCCGCTTCAGGCCATAGTTTCCCTTTTTGAATATCTCTAAGAGTCTGAATTGCAGGATTGAATCAGACCTGGATACTTTTGAAATAGTATTGAGCCCTATCTCTACCAGTGAAGGATCATCAGTCACTAACATCCTTCCAACTATTGGAACACATGCATCTTGGCCTTTATCATCCAAAAATTCAATTCCTTTCAAGGCCCAAATCTTATCCTGCCTGTTACCAAATTCCAACACACTATCAATGAGGAACGGACTAACATAATCATAAGAAATATTTAAAATGCTGTCCCTTGTAGGTCCATAGGTAGTATGCCACAATTTGTGAGTAGTATAAGCCGCACCATCAACTATATAGCCAGCAATTGATGTTATCGTAGCTCCGGAAGTTCCATCTGATTTTGTGTCAAAATCAGCTTTTGGGGCCAATTCATAGATCGAATAATTTGCCAGAATGGACCTTGGGTCTTTTAACAAAGAATGTAGCTTATGATAGTCCTGTTCTTCAAATGGTTTATGCTCCTTTTTGGTCAACTCTTCCCCCCTCTCAAAGCTGAATCCAAGGAACCCTCCAGAAATAGTCCAATACATCCTAAGCGAGACAGGCTTACAAA
This sequence comes from Cyclobacteriaceae bacterium, assembly GCA_965223915.1. Classification (GTDB taxonomy): domain Bacteria; phylum Bacteroidota; class Bacteroidia; order Cytophagales; family Cyclobacteriaceae; genus UBA7330. The sequence goes on from OZ245027.1 coordinate 275,554, forward strand.
CACCATCCATGCAAACACCCAAAAATACATCTCTAAAATAGGACACAGGGTTACCCGATTGTGCGAAGGCTATGAATATACTATCGCTGGGCATTGTATCATTGAAATGGATGAATCTGGATTCATAAAATGAAATATCCTCAAGCTTAAAATTTCCATCAAAATATTGTCGACTTGTAGATGCAATAAATAGATCGTTAAAACAAATCTGAACAACAAGAATTAAAAAAAATGTCCCTAATACATTCATTCAGGAATCTAGTCTCAGTTCATTCATTTAAACTCATTTGCCAGGGCAATAATATCTCACCATCAGGAGTATCCATTACCTTATTTGCCCTTTTTATTTGCTCTACTTTGTCTTTTGGTTCATCATAAACCCTGATTTCACAAATACCAGCCTGATTTTTGTTGTCATTCAAAACAATTCTGATGTCGTTGATATTTAAATCTCCAACCGGAATAACCAATCTACGCCTGGCTGAAGGATTATCTACTTCTTTAACTGTTTCCCACTTTGACTTTCTTTTACTCTCAATTCTGAAAGATTTATATGCTAGGTCATCCCGATTTTGGAAAACGACATGTATCACATTGATTTTTTGAGGGACAGCCCAGTTTAGTTGGACCCAAGGTGATAGGTCATCAGCATCCGGAATCCAGGCATTTTTTTCAAACTCCGAGTTTGGAAAGGCAGTGGACAAGGTAGCACGAGCGTATCCATTATTTATAGAATTTGCCGTTTCGATTCCACTTGAGGATGTAACAGTTGCCACTAGAGCTTTATCATCCGGATCCTGATTTGGTAGCTGAATCATATAGGCACCTGTTTTGAGTAAACCTTGTTGTAATTCGTTGAGGTGATTTTCATATACACCTCGTGGAGTGGTCCCATTTATGATGGCCAGGCCAGATGCCATCCCAGCAGCCTGACCAATAATACCTGTGGTGTACATGACTCGTGTACCTGTCAGGGCAACGTGAGTAACAGATATGTTTCGTCCAGCCATCATTAGGTTGTCTATATTTTTTGAATAAAGACTTCTATAAGGAATGGAATGAAGTACTCCACGATGGGTATGGTCATTGATCCTTTCTTCTTGGAAAAAACCTAAAGAGGGGTGCTCATCTAATCCCCAACCACCATATGCTACTCTGTCCGATAACAATGGTTGTTCAGTAATATCTCTTTCAGAAAGTACATAGTCTCCTATTAGACGATAGCTTTCTCTTACCCCTACAACATGGCTAACCCAGGTGAGTCGCTCATTGGCCACTTGTCCTTCAAATTTGAGGCAATGATTCTTTACATGATCCCAAATCCCATAGATCAGTCGAAACAATTGATCCCTAACATCCTCTGCATTGGTATATGTTTTATCTGTACCCCCTAATTCAATCATCCATTGCGCGTCAAACCGATCTAAGCTCGGATGTCTATGTTCGCCAAAATCTGAACAATTGGGTAATGAATAAATCCATGGTGGGGCAGTGAAAGTTTGTGGTTCCTCTGCCTTTAAGTGCCAGTATTTCAAAGAACTACCCAATGTTGCACTGTCAGCCTCATCTACTGCTTTTGTTTCATTGTGCATATCTTTGGATTCTTTGCCATAACGGATTTCCGCACCTGATTTTAACCCAACCACTCCATTTCCAGTACAGTCGATAAATAACTTTCCTGAAAAGCGCAACCTTTCGTTTGTTTGTACCTGAATGGCTAACACACTGCTAATATTACTATCATCCCCCATTTCCACATCTGTCATATGAGTATACAGATGAAGATCCAGGTTTGGTTCAGACTCCGCTAAACGCAACAATCGTACGGGAAATTGCTTTCCATCCTGAAAATAAACCTGTTCACCATAGGTAGCCACCTCTTCTATGAGACCTGTTTCACGAGGATCTACACTCTTCTCTTCATCTGAAAGCAATGTCTTTACTGAACCAACTGGAGGAACCATGATTTCATGACTTGAATTTCCGCCAAGTGTTCCCCGATTCTGGATCAGGGCTGTCTTTGCTCCTTCACGGGCTGCTGCAACAGCCGCCAGTGTACCGGCAATTCCACCTCCGACTACCACGACATCGTATTGCCCAGCATCTCTGATTTGCTGACTTATCGGACCATATTGGATTCTTAATGGTGCAATGTCCTCTTTGGAAAAGGGTGGTACCCATATAGTATCCGATGAAAATACAATAGCATCACACCGGCCATAGTAACCAGTCATATCATTGATCCTAACGTCCAATTTATCTTCCAGATAAAACACACCTCCGTCTTCCCAAACCCAATCCTCTTCTCCAGACCTTCCAAAGACTTTCCCCGATTGGTTTTGATTAATTTCAACCTTAAACTGACCAGGGTGATAATCAGTAAGCCAGTCATGTGTTCGTACCCACAACCGATAATACCCAGGTTTCGGTACGTTTGCTTGGGTTCTGGCTTGTTCCACAGGTGATCCATAACCAATGGAAAATATATATGGAGACCCCATCTGATCCATGAATTGCCAGTCTTTGGTCCAACCTCCTAGGTCATCGAAGTCCTCTGCTTCTAACCATATCATTTCCTGTGCAGTGATATAGAAGGCCTTCAAGGTTAACAAAACCATAAAGATCAGGGATAGATTACGATATTTCATTTCAATTAATAATTAGTATCATACATCAAGTAATGACCTCTTGCAGTCATAAATCCATTAATTGGATAGTCGTTGTCCGTTTTTTAACAAAGCTTCTTTTAGCAAGTCATAATCCAGATCCTGGATGGCCAGTTTCTTATCAATGGCCATAGAGGCTGCTATTGCTGATGACTGACCCAAAACCATAAACACAGGTTCCATACGAATAGACCCAAAGGCTATGTGTGTGGCACTAAGACATACCGGAACCAACAGATTTGTACAATCAGATTTTTTTGGTCGAATAGACTTAAAGCTTATTGGATATGGACCCTGAACACGTGATTGTACATTGCCTTCATTTTGGACATATCCATTTGCATCAACATAGCGCTGAATATGATGAGAATCCATCCCATAGGCTGCCAATCCTACTGGATCTTCAGCTATCTCAATTCCTTCACAATGATGCTGAGTCATTACATAATCACTGATCATTCGTCTTGCTTCCCGAATATACAGTTGCTGTTGCCACCCGTCTTCGCGTTCGAACTCATCTTTGGCTGTCCCCCACCTGGAGACCTCATTCCTTATCTTCTCTGGTATGCGTGGATGATAAGCAAGGCTCCACATCAATCCTTTCTGATATTGGCGATGAGCTTCGATGATCCTTTCGCGCTGTTCATAGGAAGCTTCCGGATAATCATAATTCTGACCTATAAAATCAGTGGAAAACCCATCGCGATTATTTATGTCTGTCTTTCTGTTGGGCATAGATGAGTTGATCCAGGGGATCTTATCGTAGCCAGCTTCGAAGTTTCGAAAAAGCAACTCATAGTTTATTTCCTGATATCCTTCAGGCTTTTCGAATGGGATTCTATTTTCGGGATGATCCGTCAGACACATTCGAAAACAATAAGCCTGAATTTTCTTATCTCCTGTTCCATCAATGCCCGGACCTCCATCCACGATGTATGGTAAGAGACCACTTGTTTTATCACCCTTCACCACCCAGGGATCAACTCCAGGCACAAAATTGTGATTGGCTGCATTCTTTGACGGATTCCATTTTAAAGAGACGCTCCAATAATTAGCCTGTACACCATTCAGGGTTTCTCCATATTCTTCGTTGGACTCCCTGCCAAGGGTGTAACTCACCCCAGATGCCGCCATTAAATCACCTTCATAGGTGGCATCCATAAACATTTTGCCTTTATAGCTACTACCATCTTCCATCACAATTTCCACTATAACGGCTCCCTCTTTTCTGACACCTGTTTCCCTATTCAATCTCTTCTCATAAACAACAGTTATTTTCTCCTTATCAATCATGTCTTGGTAGACTTTAAGCGCAGTAGATGGTTCAAAAGTCCACATTGCCTCCTCCCCCTCTTCTGTTCGGGTTTGGCCACCATCCATATAATCTTTCTCATTTTGCCATTTCCAATTCGCGGGATCATTGTAGTGTTTACGAATATTCTGGTAAAATTCCCGGGCTATTCCTCCAATGGCCTGCTTATTGCCAATATCAGTTTGACCAAGGCCACCGGTTGTCAGCCCCCCTAGTCTTCTGTACGGCTCAATCAGTACAACCGATTTACCCATTCGAGAAGATTGAATAGCAGCAGCAACACCAGCTGAAGTGCCACCGTAAATAACAATATCGTAATCCTTTGCCTGAGCTTCCGGTGGCCAGGCGTAGGCAGTATAGAAAAATAATAACACAAAGGTTACTTTTAATGAGGTTTGATTCCACATAATATTTCTGGGTTAATAAGTATTTATTCGTATTGTATTTTTATTCTAATCGTTGTTTGTGCTCCATCAAAACAACCTTTAATTTTGGATAATCCAACCCGTGAACATCCGTGTTTTCATTGATGGACAATGCCGCCGCCGTAGCTGCGGACTGGCCCAATACCATAAAAACCGGTTCCATACGAATCGATCCGAAGGCAATATGCGTGGCACTCACACAAACAGAAACAAGCAGGTTATTGCATTCTTCTTTTTTCGGAATAATAGAAAGGTAGCTAATCGGATAAGGTTTGGGCACCCGGCAGGCCACATTTCCTTCATTTTGCACAAAGCCATTGGCATCAATATAGCGCTGAATATGATGGGAATCCATTCCATAGGCTCCCAGGCCTACTGGGTCTTCTGCCACTTTCAGCCCTTCACAGTGATGCTGGGTCATCACATAATCACTGACCATCCTTCGCGCTTCCCGTACATAAATCTGCTGTTGCCAGCCATCTTCTCTTTCAAATTCATCTTTGGTTGTTCCCCACTGCGATACTTTCTCCCGCACTTTTTCAGGAATACGGGGATGGTTGGCCAGCGTCCACATTAGTCCCTGCTGATAAGAACGATGCGCCCGGATGATCCTTTCCCTTTCCTCATATGATGCTTCTGGATAATCATGATTTTGCCCAATGAAATTAGTGGAAAACCCCTTTTGATTATTGATATCGGTCTTCCGGTTGGGCATGGCTGAATTGATCCAGGGGAGTATGGGGTCCCCGTAATCATACATTTCTTCAATGAGACCTTTGGCTGCCTCATAATTTCTGAAAAGAAGCTCATAATGCAGCTCATTGTAATCCTCCGGTTTTTGGAAAGGTATCCGGTTATCAGGATGATCGGTCAGGCACATACGAAAACAGTAGGCTTGTACGCCCTTGTCACCGCTTCCGTCAATTCCCGGCCCATTGGGATTGATGTGTGGCAACAGGCCGCTGGATCGGTCTCCTTTGGTCACATAGGGATCTACCCCATCAACGAAATTATGGTAGTGGGCATTCCTGGAGATGGCACCAGTCAACGAGATACTTACTTTGTTGGCCTGTACACCGTTCAGGGTTTCATTGTATACTTCATTGGACTCGCGTCCGAAGGTGTAGCTAACGCCGGAAGCCGCCATCAAATCACCTTCATAGGTGGCATCGATGAACATCCTGCCTTTGTAGAAAGCGCCACTTTCCATCGCTATTCCTGTAATGGTTTTTCCGTCCATCTGTACCCCACTTTCCCTGTTCAGTCGCTCACCATAGATAATATCGATGTTTTCTTTGTCGATCATGTCATGATAAACACTCAATGCGGCTGATGGCTCAAAGGTCCACATCGCGTCTTCCCCTTCTTCTGTACGGCTTTGATTTTTGAAATAATCATCCCTTTCCTGCCATTTCCAATGTGCCAGATCGTCATAATAGGTGCGTATATTCTGGTAAAATTCACGGGCTATTCCTCCAATGGCCTGCTTATTACCAATATCAGTTTGGCCCAGGCCACCGGTGGTCAACCCGCCAATCCGGTTGGTAGGTTCGATCAATAAAACACTTTTGTCCATCCTGGAAGCTTGAATGGCTGCCGCAATGCCGGATGAAGTACCTCCGTAAATGATTATATCGTAGGAAGAAGGGGTAGCACGCTGTTGGGTTGTTTTACATCCAAAAAAGATGCAGCAGAGCGCTACCAGAATGGTTATCATCTTCAATTTCAAGTGCATACTTATATTGGATTATATTCCAGAACCTGCTTGTCCTTCAGGAGTTGCTGGCGCAGTTCCTCGTAACTGATGTCCTGCACTGCCTGATCCCTATCTATGGCCTGGACGGCTACTGTAGCTGCACTTTGCCCAAGGACCATGAATACTGGCTCCATCCGGATCGAGCCAAATGCGATATGGGAGCTGGAAACGCAGACTGGAACCACAAGGTTCTCACATTCTTCCTTTTTTGGTACTAGTGATCCAAAGGGAATCTGGTAAGGTTTTGGGACTTTCGCACCAATATCACCCTCATTTTGGACAAATCCATCCTTTTTAATATAGCGCTGCACATTATGGGAGTCCATAGTATAAGACCCCATACCTACAGGTTGAGTCACAGCCTTTTTCCCTAATACCTCGTTTTCTGTAATTACCTTTTTCCCAATCATGCGCCGGGCTTCCCTAATATATAATTGGTGTGGCCAATTCCCATTATCTGTAAATTCATCTTTAGCCAGCCCCCAACGTCGCATTTCTTCCTGCTGATCTTTAGGGATTCTGGGGTCATTTGCAATAAAATAGAGCCATCCCTTCTGGTATTGCTCGTGTTCTTTGATTATTTCCTTTCTACGCTCATAGGAAGCTTCCGGGTAATCATAATTCATTCCAATATTATCCGTACTAAAGGGACCGTGATTATTGGTATCTGTTTTACGATTTGGAATGGGATCAAACTTATTAAAAGTATCCCGCCATCCACCGTCATAGACCCTTACTAATAATTCATATTGGGTAGAATCATAATCTTTCGGTCGCTCAAAAGGAACCCGATTATCTGGATGGTCAGTTAGGCACATACGAAAACAATAAGCCTGAATTTTTTTATCCCCTTCTCCTTTTTTACCAGGATGATCACGGGAAATCCGGGGAAGAAGTCCACTGCCCGGGTCGCCCGGGATTATGTAAGGATCGATATCCTTAGCAAACCAATGTTTATGATGTAGTACTCCTGTTTGAATACCATTCCATTCCTCATTGTATACACCAATACCTTCTCTTCCGACATGATAGCTTACACCTGCAGTTGCCAAAAGATCTCCTTCATAGGTAGCGTCGATAAACATTTTTCCTTTAAACTCCTTTCCACTTAAAGTTCTTATCGAGGTAATACGTTTATCTTTAATAGAAACACCACTTTCTCTATCGAGCCACTCATCTCGATAAAGTTCAATATCAAACTTGTCAATATATTTATCAAAAATACTTTCAGCTACACTCGGTTCAAATACCCACATATACCCCCCATTATCATCAATGCCACGTTGATGGGTATATGCTTCCCTTTTTTGCCAATCCCATGCTTCAGGTTCGGCATAGGCTAAAAATATCCTTTTGTAAAAATTCCGAGAGAGTCCTCCTATAACCTCCTTATTACCAGTATCTGTCCAGCCTAGCCCCCCTGATGTCAAACCTCCCAAGTGAATATCGGGTGACACCATTATAACTGATTTTCCCATTTTTACCCCTTGAACTGCAGCTATTACAGCAGAGGCAGTTCCACCATAAATAATAAGGTCTGCCTGATAAAAATCCTTAGTATTTTCCTTTCCTGATGAACAGGAAAATAGTAACACAACAGAAAGGGTATATATATTAAAAATTGAAAATAATCTCATTTGAAATGTTCTATTTACTGTACCTCTATTTTTACATTAAAAAAAGAGGACCTCACTATTACCCTTTAAACTCCGCAATCAAGTGAAGTCCTTAACCTTAGTATTTAAGACCCACACTCTATCCAATCTTGGATAAAGTGTGGGTCGGGCTTATAATTTAAAACTCAATTATTCGGAAACTGTATACCCTGGGTTCTGTTCAAGCAGCGGGTTCGTTTCCAGTTCGATCCGGGGAATCGGCCACAGATAATCCCTTGCCGAATTAAAACTGCGTGTCTCAATCACCACCATGTCGTCTGCATTGCTTACATTATCATAGTTCGGTGTACCGATCTCATCAATCTCAGGTGCTTCATTAAGGAAACTATGGCCTCCTGCATATCGATTCACACGACCTCTATAAGGTCCGGGAATCACATCTTCTGCAATTCGCCACCTGCGGATATCGAAATACCTTAGCCCCTCCATTCCCAATTCATTTCTGCGCTCTTTTCGAACCAGGTTTCGCAATTCCTGCTGGGAATGTCCTGCCACTAATGGATCTATATCTACAGTAGGTCGCTGACGAATGGCATTTAATGCATTATAAACCGAATTGTCCAACTGGTTAAGTTCTACTTTTGCCTCGGCATAATTCAATAATACTTCAGCATAGCGAAACAGAAGCAAGTTTTGTTCACTTGCTCCTACATTAGTGGGATAATCTGCCAGATCGGTATGCTTTCTGTATAGGTAACCAGTAAAGGATGCATATGCATGTGAAGATTCAACATTTGTCACATACTCTCCCAAGGTAAAATCCCATGTCATTGTACTGTCGGGATTGGTCTCATAGATCCAGTTACCAAAACGAGTGCCTGGTAATACCAGGGTATAATGCAAACGCGGATCCCTGTTTTCATTTGGATTGAGAGGGTCATATATGGGTGACTCATCAATGGGTACTCCGTTTGAGTCACCGTAAGAATCCACTAAGTCCTGTGGTGGCTTTTTGTTGGAATGACCCAATGTCATTCTGGAAAAGAAATTCCGTGGAAGGTTGTGCGTTTGTACTCCACGTAGGTATTGTATCTGCATAACTACTTCTGGCGACTCAGATCCTTCGAATGTGAAAATACGGGCATAGTCATCATCAATTTGATAGGTTCCATCTGCCATCATAGTTTCTGCTGCATCAACCACATCTGACCAGCGTTCATTCCATAGAGCAACCCGAGATTTTAATGTCAACACAGCCCCTCTGGTGGCCCTTCCTTTCTCAGTTGCATCATCCGGGAGATGGCCGGAAATTTCACCCAATTCAGATAAAATAAAATCCACTACCTCAGATTTTGGAGTTCGAGGCATCACTGCCTCTTCCAAACCAATAAAATGTGTAACAAGCGGAATATCTCCATACAATTCACTTAGATAAGCATAAAAGAAAGCCCTCAAGAAACGTACTTCTCCTACCAAGCGATTAAAATCCGCCTCTTCCATTTCTTCAGCCAGGTGTTCTGAACGGCTAATGATGAAGTTGGCACGTCCAATCGCCCGGTAAAAATGGGACCAGAATCCATTGGTATAACTGTTATCAGAGTTTTGCTCCCCTCTTCCCAGTGCCTGCAGCGGGCTACCATTTCTGTCCCAACCGTCATCAGATGCAAAATCAAACGATGTAACCCAATACGTACCTGCCGGCCAGTACCAAAGCCTGTTATATACTCCGGAAACTGCCATCTCCAGTTCAGTTTCATTTTCAAAAAAGGTTTCATCTGATGGAGAATCAAGCGGAAAACGATCGAGGTAATCTTCGCAGGCAACACTTGTCACGAGTAGCCAAATGATCATTGAATATTTTATAATAATTTTCATCACTTTCTTGATTTAAAATTAAAAATTGACATTTAATCCGAGGGTATAAACAGACATTTGAGGATACCAACCACCTGTGCTTACAGGTGCTTCCGGATCATAGCCTGTATAAAAATCATCTATAGTGAAGAGGTTCTGCCCACTCAGGTAAACCCGTATACCCCCAATATTCATTCTGTCCATAATGTTATCAGGGAATGAATATCCTATTTGCAAGTTGCGACCTCGTAGGTAAGCAGCATTTCGCATCCAAAAGCTTGAATTTTGTTCGTTATTCACCTGATTCCAGGCAAATCGCGGGAATGAAGCATCAGGGTTATCAGGAGTCCAGCGATCTTTGTGCTGCTCATGAACAGTCCCACCAACGTAAAAAGGCATAATACCTTGTCCAAACAAGTATCCATCAGCTTTTCCTACTCCCTGAAGAAACATAGATAAGTCCCAGCCTTGGTATTCAAGATTGATCCTTGCCCCAAAAGTATAGCGAGGAATTGGACTCCCTATTACAGTTAAATCCTGGTCATTGATCAGACCATCATCATTGAGATCTGCATATTTGATATCACCAGGTGCCACATTTCCAAACTGTGTGGCGTGTGCTTGAATTTCATCCTCTGACTGAAACAGACCAAGTGCCTGGTATCCGAAAAATGAATCAAATGGATGACCTTCCCTGTTTACCTGTAGTCCTGTATCTTCTATGCCTTTCAGGTCAAGTATTTTGTTCTGAACATCAGACAGATTGAGAGTAATGCCATAATTCAGATCACCTGCCTTATCCCTGTAAGAAATAACAGCATCCCATCCCTTATTTTCCATAGTTCCCGCATTCTGAAAAGGTGCTGTTAACCCTACCGTTTGTGGAATGTTCAACCGTAATAATATGTCATTTGTTACCCTGTAATAATAATCAAGGGTTATATCCAATTTCCCCCACAAATTGGCCTCCAATCCGATATCTGTGGTCTCGGATGTCTCCCAAACAATATTGGGATTAGCTAAATCATTCAATACCGCCCCGGGAGCATTTGCATTGTCAAATGCATAATCTGCTGAACTTCCTCCAATCTGCATAAATGAAGCAAACGGATAAAGTCCAATATTTTGATTACCTAATTGACCCCACGAAGCACGGATCTTCATATGATCAAGCCAGGTTGAAGTACCCTGCATAAATGATTCTTCTGAAATCCTCCATCCGGTTGAAAAAGAGGGAAAAACACCATACCGGTTTCCGTCGGAAAATCTTGAAGATCCATCTCTCCGTACATTAGCCTCAAATAGATACCGGTCCTGAAAGTTGTAAGTAACCCTTCCAAATATTGACTGCAATGCCCAATGGGTTGCAGAGCCACCGGTCTGTTCATTCGCCCTATTTCCAGCATTAATCTGATCATACTGAGGAAGTGGAAAAACTTCTCTATATGCTGAAATCCAATTATTGGTCTGGTCTTCCTGCTGATAACCCAGGGTGGCCCCAAAATTATGCACCCCATTAATCTCTTTGTCTATCGTTACAATAAACCTAAGGTTATTATACCATTCACGCTCAAAGCTTTCGGTAAGTGAATTTCTTTGTGGAACAAAATGAGTGGGAGTAACTCCATCACGAGCGTAGGTCTGTGTTATATTATAAAACCTCTTTTCGTGTGGATTAAGGAACCGTGGAGCATACATCAATTCTGCTGAAAGCCAGTCAGTAAACTTATAATCCAGTCGGAAGTTCAAAATAGCATCCAGACTTTCGTTTGTCCATAAACCTCCGTCTTTAGCACGTGCAAGTGGATGATCTCCATTCCACCCCTCTCCGTACCTGCCATTGGATAGTAACCCAACCTCATTTGATGGGATACGGCGCATCCAATGGAATACGTATCCGGTTCCGTTTGAAGGTTGGTTACGCTCGGTTCTCCTTAAAAAGACATCCAGAGACCCAGTCAATTTATTGGTAATGTTAACATCAGAGTTAACCCGAATGTTGTAACGATGAAAGTTTGTGTTTGGAATAATCCCGTTTTGATCAAGATAGCTCAGTGAAGCAAATACACGTGCTCTTTGACCTCCTGCATTCAAACTTACATTGTGACTTTGCATGAAAGCAGCATCATACATACTTAGCTCCTGCCAATCAGTATCTGGGTAATGATCCGGATCTGAAGCCATGTTTTCCCTATATTCCTGAATAAATTGATCAGTATACTGTGGCGAATTACCTATATTAGTGAATGCCTCATTGACCATTTCCATGTGATCAATTGCTCCTACAACATCGGGTAACCTTGTGGGTACCTGATATCCAGCATATGCATTATAAGAGACGTTTACACCTTCTTCACCTCGCTTGGTTGTGATCAGCACTACACCATTTGCCGCACGTGCTCCATATATGGCAGCAGAAGCTGCATCCTTCAATACTGAAATGCTCTCAATTTCATTGGGGTCCACATTGTTTAGGTCGGTCTCCACACCATCAACCATTATAAGAGGGTTGCTATCTCCTAAGGTACCGATTCCTCGTATTCTTATCTGTCCTCCATCGGCTCCGGGTTGGCCAGATCTCTGGGTTACTGTTACCCCAGGAGCAGCTCCCTGAAGTGCCATTGAGGTTTGCCCAACTTGCATCCTTGTGATTTCCTTAGATGAAATCGTGCTAACAGCACCAGTCACATTCACCTTCTTCTGGGTTCCATAACCTACTACAACAATCTCGTCGAGAGAAGAGATGTCCGTTGCAAGGCTGACATCGATCACACTTTGTCCATTGATTGGGATTTCCTTTGTTTCATAACCTACAAATGAAAAAGTGAGCGTAGCTTCTTCACTTGCATTTAAGGAGAAATTACCTTCTACATCTGTAATGGTTCCATTTGTTGTACCTTTTTCAAGTATTGAAGCCCCAGGCAAGCCCTCACCATTCTCATCAGTCACTTTACCCGATACTGAAAGCTGAACTTTGAATTCCTCATTGATCGCTGGGAGCTCTGTATCGTCGCTCACCGGCATTAAAGAAATGGTAGAATTCACCCTTCGAATCGAAAGCTGTAATTGTTTAGACAATTCCATCATCAGCTCATCCATGTTCCATTTACCTCCGTCGATCTCGACGCTTAACTTGCGCATAGCTGCTTTGGAGTACGCAAAATGAAAATCTGATTTGGATTCGATCTCGGAGACAAGATCCAGTAAACTTCTTTCGCCAACCCCTGTTTCCAACTCTACACTAATCTCTTTGAGAAACTTGTGCTGAGCCGTGGTCTCGGTCGCATTTGCCATGACGATCGTCTGGCAAATAATCATCGTATAAATCGCCAATTTCGACATGCGAATTGCAATTTTTAGTAGTTTTGTTAACATATGGTTTTGGTTTTGATTGCTAAAGCTGTATCGAAGAGTCGGCTGCTTTGCCCAAAGTGAATCCGGCTCTTTTTTACATTTTGTTCTATACTATTCTATTATTATTTTCTTGTCATTTACCTGATATTTAAACTTGAAAATATGAGAAGTACTTAACAGCACCTCTTCCAGTGTCGGGTTCTCATAGGTGGCTGTGTATTTCACCTTCTGGTCAATTTCTCCCCTGACCTCCACTTCCATTCCAAACCAATAACCCAGCTCCCGCAATACTTTTTGGTGATCGTCGTCATTAAACACCAGTTTATTTTCCGTCCAGCCGAACAGCTCCTCGGCCATCTCAAAGTCTTGTTTGTACATTCCTTCTCCTTCATGCTGAATAACCATCTGACTGGGATTCAGCACAACAAGCTCTCCGCTTTGTTTATCCTCTACGGACACTTTACCGGTTTTTACCGCGACAATTTTTTGATTCAGGACACCGTCTTCCTTCACATTGAAAGATGTACCCAGCACCTTCACTTCCATATTCCCCATGCTGATGATGAACGGTTTTGATTGGTCAGGCTGCACATCGAAGAAAGCTTCACCCTGCAATTCTACCCGACGAAATTCTCCGGTAAATTGCTCGGGAACTAGGAGTTTACTGTTGGCATTGAGCTTTACGACCGTTCCATCGGGTAGCTTCGTGGTGATTTTCTGACCAGGCATACTCACCTTTTCGATGATCCTCGGTTCCGTTTGTGCCACGCTTTGCTTTTCCAGTAGATTTTGATGGATCACTGCACCCAATCCAATGCTCAGTAAAACAACAGCTGCATATTTAAGCCATGGGTTGATAGTTCTTTTGGGTGGTGTCTCCTGCTTTTGAGATGGCTCGGCTTTGATCCTTTTGCGGAGCTCCTGCCAGACTTCCTCCTCACCACTACTGGTCACAGGCGTTCCATGCTTCGCGAGTATATATTTTACCTGATTGTATATTTTCAGATTCTTCGGACTGTCCTTCAACCAGGCATTCAGCCGTGATTGATCTTCCGAAGAAAGTTTACCTTCCAGGTCCCGTATGATGATGTCGTCTATATCCATATCGTCTGAAGTGGCATTTTCATGCGACTATATATAAGATCTAAGAAGTCTGGTTTCTGGTAGGGTATTTTAAAATAAATGCAATCTATTTATATAAAAGGCTTTATTTATTAATGAGGCGCAATGAAATGTCGGTTATGGTAACTATTTCATAATAAAATAAATCTCACCAAAGTGGATTTTGCTGGTACCGAATCTATTCTGAAAGAAAATTTCCTGTGGATTCCGAGACCCTAAGTGGTCTGTCATAGATTTTTAATTCGATTATATCTTTACCGATCACCAATTGATCAGCTCCATTGGCATGTCTGAAATGAGGACTTAACCTACCCCAACCAAACTTTCGATAAGTATCCCCATCACAGACCTGGCCGTCCACCACAAACGAAATGATGCCAGGGCCTCCATCTACAATGATGGTGACATGGTGTGTTTTGCCTTCTTCTAAAACAGGATCTGAGTCCCAGGCGGCAATGGTCCTTCCATCATTCATCTGTATTTCCAGGGTGCCCCGATCAGTCATGCTTACAACCAACCCCTGCCCGTTGCCTAACTGGCTATCAAGCACTATTTTACCAGCTTCCCAGCCACTGAACTTCACCTTCATATCGATTGTGAAACCGGCATTTAGATTTTTAGTTCCATGGTCGGCTCTGTTGGCATCACGGGCGACAAAGTCCGGAAGAGCTGGCATCTTCACCATGTCTGATCCGTTGTTTTGTCCACGAACCCAAGATAATACAGCACCGGGAGTCACTTGCTGCTGTTTTTCAAACTGGCCCCATAATCCCTCAAGCAGGTTTTTATCCACCTGGTGTATTCTTGCAATGGACTTTTGTGTCTCTGTAAAATAATATTCACCATCTTCCTCCACCAGGTCCGGATAACTCATTCGGATATAGGGGTCCGGATCATACAATAGTATCTCTGGTTGTGACCATTGGATAATCTTTCCATCTGGTCCATCGACTTCCGCACCGCCACTAATCCAAACAGGATTTCGGTCGTCATAGCTTCTGCCACCATGGTTATGAAACCAATAGAGGTATTTCCCATTACTACATTTCCAGGCAAAATTGGCTGCCCGCGGATGCTTCATTAGTTTACCATTGGCATAGGCCTGATACTTTGGGGGTTCCCAGGTATGTCCCTCGTCACGGCTGTAGCTATATACAGGATGTCCGGCTACCGATCGGTACACCACATAAAAGCTCCCATCACTCAGTACACTAAAGTTTTGCTCTGCAGCAATGAGTCCTCCTCCGGGAGGCGTCCGAAGTCCGATATCTCCATCAGGCAATGTTTGCCATTTAATCTTATTGGGATTGTCTTCATGCAAAATATTGGGACTCATGAGGAGCACACCTTCATTGGAGGTAAAAAACCCTTTACCAAAACCACCTACCTTGTGTAAGGGCACATAGCCTTTTCCATGGTGTTGAAACGCCCTGCCAACATTCCAGAAAAAACGGATGTCCCCGCCATAGGCGTTGTTGCGGTCAATCTCGAATTCGCGTACCGGAATGGTGTATCGGTTTTCTGACCAGGTCTTCCCGTGATCATCCGAATACTTAAAAACAAAATACCCCTGACTGTCTACACGATAGCATTTTCCATCTTTATAATAGGCACTATCTGCCCGTACCCACCTGATGTTGTCTGTATTGTGGTTATAAAAAGCATAAATTCTTCCTGATAGCACCTTCAGCATCACGGCATACGAAGCTTCAGGGCCATCCAAAGGCTCTAAATAGGTAAGATCTGACCAGGTTCTGCCCTGATCTTCGCTCCGGGTGACTGCAACAACCTGTCCCGGTTCTCCTTCCCTGCCTGCACCTGTGGTAAGCATACACAACCAGGCACCATCATCAGTTTTGACAATGTAAGGTTGATCCGCATAGGATCTGGTGGGAATTTCCCAACCCTCGCGAATATTCCTCCAGTCAGATTGAGTCTTTCCTGAAAAGCAGGATATAACCAGTCCAATAAAAAATATCAGCTTGAAAGAAGTATAGTTGATCAAATCGACATCAGCATTAAAATCACCAGAGAGGTATACCAATTAATGACGCGGGTATTGTCAAATTCATTTTCGAGCTTTTGCCTGATCTTCTTCAATGCCGTCTTGAGGTGGTAACGTACGGTCTCTGTAGAAATCCCCAACTCAATACTGATCTCTTCCTGGCTCATGTCTTTCTCATGAAACAACTGAAAAACAACTCCACATTGTGGTGGTAAGTCCTGAACGGCTTTGGCCAGAAAATCTTCCAACTCCTTACCGATAAGAAGTTCTTCAGGATCGATGTTTTCGATTGAAATGAGCTTCATGTCGTAGTCCTGCTCATTGAATTTAGAGGGATCAGCGGCCAGACTTTTGAGCGCCTGATTCTTGACACTGGTGTACAGGTAGGCCCTGATCTGTTTGATGGCCTGAAAATCAGGTTCTGCTTTCTTCCAGAGGTTAAAGAAAACATCCGCCACCACGTCCTTGGCCTGAGCATCGGAACCGGTTATTACCGTTGCCAACGTATGCAGACCATCATAATACTTTCGATAGGTCTCTTCGAATCGCTGGGCTGACTTTTCGTGTATTTTCTTTTCTTTCATTCGCAGGATACAGCAGAATTACCATGGATAATAGCCCCATAGTTAGGTCAATTTATAAAATATCTCTAAAAAACAGCTTGGGAAGGGATTGATTTTTGGGATTTTGGTAATGGGGGATGGGTGGATCATCTACTCTATTGCTCGAGCTTCCAATGTTCGTTGGTGAAAACAATGTGAAAACACCAACAGGCTTCAGGGATTTGGTGATGGGAATACCTAACCAATTTCTACTCCGAGTCTTATCAGCGACTCTATTTATCAGATAAATGGCCATCCCGAAGACTAACTTTTTACTTACCTTTAACGTTAGTAACGCAGAACATTAATATGATCTTGTCTTTTGGTTCCAAGGAAACCGAAAAAGTATGGAGTGGAGAACGAGTACGAAAGTGGCCCATAGAAATACAAACTACCGGGCGAAGAAAGTTGAGAATGATAAATAACTCTCAAAATATTTTCGATTTAAGAATTCCTCCATCCAATCGACTTGAGAAACTAAGTGGAAACTTAAAAGACTTCTACAGTATCCGAATTAATGACCAATGGAGAATTATTTTCCAGTGGGAAGATGGAAATGCCAACAACGTTGAAATTATTGATTATCACTAGAAAAAATGAAGCCTATGAAAAATCTACCGAATATACATCCCGGTGAAGTTTTATCAGAGGAATTTTTGAAACCCATGGGAATCTCTGCTTATCGTTTATCTAAGGACTTGCATATTCCCCAAACACGAATAAGTGAAATCTTGAAAAAGAACCGACGAGTGACTGCTGATACTGCTTTAAGATTGAGTAGGTACTTCGGAACAACTCCAAAATTCTGGCTTGGACTTCAAGATGATTTTGATATCGAGGAGGAACTGGGAACCAAAATGGAGGAACTAGAAGCAATAGAAAAAGCGACTTCTGTCCAATAATATGAGGCATGTGCCCTCTCCTATAGCCTGTCCTGGACAGGACATCAACCATCTGACATCAGGAGGTCATGACATCTGGTCGGTGACAACACGGAAATAAAACTGAACAGGTCTGTGGGGACAGATCTTGGAGTGGGAGAGGCACTGAATCATTTAGCCTCAAGCCTTTTAATCCGGTCCTCAAGCTCAAGAACACGGGCTTCAAGTCGGGCATAATCTACGATTTTGACCAAATCAACCTAAGGTCAGAGATTTCGTGATCCATTGAGTCAAATCTCTTGTCTACAGCATCAAAACGCTTTTTGATTACCTGATTCATTGAAAACATCGCTAACAGCTCCTTTGATTTCTTCAATGTTATCCTGCATATCACTAATTTAAAATATTAGTGCAATAAAAACAGGGTTTTTAACGATATGGTTCTGTGTCTTATAAAAGCTTGACCGTCAAGTATCTCTTTTAGTGGTCACAATATGCATTCATGGGAAAATCGGCGGGTAGACTCTGACATGATGATTTCTTTAGCTTTTTTCTGCCCTGGTGGAACAATATCAAAGCGTTGGCGCAAGCTAATTGCCAGCCTTTATCACATTCCGCTCTACCCCTTCAAATGTAATCTTTACTGGTTTGATCAGGCCCTGGTCGTCGAATTCCATCTTGTCGATACAAACGACCCGGTGGTTTCGACCGTCATCACCAAGTGGTCTGCGGTGATATACGATATACCAGTCCTCCCCATTCTTTAGCAGAGAGTGGTGTCCGGCTCCGGTAGCTACGTTGGGGTCCTGCTGCAGGACCACACCTATCCTTTCAAATGGACCAAAAGGACTGTCGGCCTTGGCATAGGCTACCCGATAGTTTGGTCCGCCCCAGGAGCCCTCTGACCACATGAAATAATATTTGTTGTCCCTAATAAACATGATGGGTCCCTCTACATATTGATCGGGGGTGATCTCTTTAAAGATGGTTCCATCATCGAATGGTTCAAAGCCAGTAAAATCATCATTCAGCCTGGCAATGTTACAATGCCGCCAGCCACCATAAATCATATAATAATGACCATCTGTATCCTGAAACACATATTGATCGATGGGCTGTGCTCCATTGACAATGGAGTCGAGCAATGGCCTTCCCAGATAATCTCGGTACGGTCCCTCAGGATTATCTGAAATCCCGATGCCTATGCCTCCGACAGACTGATTGTTTTGGATGTCATTGGCCGCAAAAAACAGGAAGTAGTCGGAGTCTTTCTTCAGGATGGCTGGTGCCCACATGGCGCTATCTGCCCATTGCACGGCAGCCGTGTCGATGATCCGTTCATGTTTGGTCCACTCGATCAGGTTCTTAGATGAAAAGGCATCCATGAACACCTGTCGGCTATAGATATCTGAATAGGTGGGGTAGATCCAATATTCGTCATCGAAAATGATGCCCTCCGGATCCGCATACCATCCTTCAAAGACAGGATTGCCGGATTTTATTTTTTCCTGTTGGGAACATGAAAGAATGAATGCACAGATGAGTAAATAAAATGTTGATTTTAGGGTCATGGGTATGGATTTTAACTGGATTCGAAATTACAGGTAATTGAGTACATTTCTTAACGATCTGTCAATAGGTGAAACCGGGTGGATGAGCCTGAAAGCTTATATGAACACAAAGTTTTGTCTATAGACAAAGAATCTTATTTATTTTCAAATCCTTTGTCTATACTCAACAAAATAAAGGACTCTATCTAATGTGACCTTAATTCAAACATACTTAACAAAAAACCCTCTACCGTCACTCAGAGCCCTTTTTAGGGTAGGAATTCGGGTAAGCAAGGGTGTGGAGTCTCATTTTTGTAGGAGATTCCATGGCATCCAACACACAAATCCACCCTCACGCCTGCTTATGACGGTTTTTTTTTTGTTTTCTTAGATCAAACTCACATTAATATATGTGATCAATTACCCCTCCGGCCACTCCAGCTCTACCCCCTGTGACTGGATAAAACGCTGGAAGTCGGCTAATAGAACGGCATCCGCTCTGACGGCTTCTGGAGTGACCTTTTTATTCATGGCAAAGGCACAAAGCATCCCCACTGCTTCTCCGATGCTCCACTCCACCGGATGCAGACGGTAGCATCCATTGGTGATGTGCGTGGTTCCGATGTTTTTATTGGCCGGTAAAATGTTTTTCATCCTAACAGGCAACAGGGCGCCCAAAGGGATCTGAAATGGCAAAGAACCAAAGTCGATGTAGTTATTACCTCCGCTGCTGGGGTGTAGGTCGATGTGGTAATAGCCAATCCCCACACTGTCCTCAAACCTGGCTGCTTTGGATCCCTTTTTCTTTCCTGCCACCATGATCCGGTTTTCCGCTCCCACATGTTCTTCGAGGATGGTAAACTGGGCTTTGATCCGGCGCGACTCCCTGATATATGGATATTTGGCCAGGCCGTCTTCGGTGCCCATTATGTCTTTTCTCAAACGCAAACCAGGCCAACCGGTACCGCCATCCGGTCGGGGGACTTCGGTCTGGAGCCAGTACAATAAAGAAAGGCTCAGCTGCTTCCCTCTGTTCACATGTTTTTTAATCTCACCCTCACTTACATCCACAATGTTACCCAGAAAGTAATCATTTTGTGGCCAGTTGACGATGGTGGCTCCACCAGCATAGGTTCCCGGTAGAAAGTTACCCGGATTGATGAGTCTGCGGTACACCCACAAATTTAAGGCATCACCGGTCCGGACTCCTTCCGGATGAAAGCCAAGCGTCTTGGGCTTTAGTGTAGAAGGGTGTGTATAGCTTAGTTCCAGCAGCTTACCGGGCCACGGATGATCCATCTTGGGGGTAAATGATTGCCAAAAATCATATTCCCGGGGTTTAGGGATCACATGGTTTTCACTCGGCACATAATCTATGGCAAAACAAACCGTGAACGCCTGGTTGTTGGCGGGATCTGCTTTTTCGGCTGCGTGCAGCTCATTCGTTTCTGCCTTTGACTCCGCGCCGGTCACATATTCCGTTCCCGTGAGTGGAAGCAAATCGCCCAGCTCCGTAGCATCAATGAAATAGCTTGCAGAAATGAACTTTTCATTGTCATCTCTCAGATCACGAATATTCACACTTTTCACTGAATCACCCTCGACCTCAGCGGCTACCACCTTATGCTGAGGCAGTAAAATCAGCTTGCCTGTACTCATGTACGGAGCAAGCATCTCCAGCATCACTGCCAGAGCGACTCGAGGTTCATGACATATTCTGGAAACCGAGCCATCGCCCGGATTTAAATCCTCTTTGGCTTTTGCCTCAGGGGTTAATGGGTAATTGCGCCGGTAAAAGTCCCGAACTCTTCTGCGATATCCCCTGTAGGACTCCGGGGCTCCATGGGTCTCGATCCATTTGTGTTCATCGGGCGGCACACCCTGCTGACTGATCTGTCCCCCAATCCATTCAGTCTCTTCAGTGAGAATGACAGATAAGCCATTTCGCAAACAACCCAATGCCGCAGCTACACCCCCCAGTCCACCACCGGCAATCACCACATCGGTACGGGCTTCGGTGCCCAGGTTTGCTATGCTGCTTTCTTGATCACTGAAAGCTGTGGAATACCCGAAAGCAGGAGCTCCCAAAATGAGGCTCCCGGCAGATAAGTTGCCAATAAAATCCCTTCTGTCCATGTTGTTTGTTTATATAAAGTTAGTGCTGGAGTGATCTCTTATCACTCATAATCCAATCCCTGATCACTTCTCTCACAAGAGGCAACCCACGCCTGTAAATCCACGACGAGGCGACTTACCATGGGTTCGTTTTCTTTGCTAATGTTTATGTTTTCACCTGGATCAGCATCAATATCATATAGCTCCCAGCTTTCACCCTTATCCGGTGAGTAAAGTTTGTATTTCCCTTCTACCCAGGCCAGCTGGTCTTTGAACTGAAAACCTATGGGTGATGGTCTGGTATCCATTTTCTCTTCGAGCAATGGGACTAAACTAATACCGTCTACCGGAGGCTGATTGGGCATTTCAATGTCCAGAAGATCTAAAACAGTAGGGTAATAATCGCTGGTGCTGAACGGTAGATCAACTTTTGTGGATTGAGAAATCCTTTCGGGCCAATACATGATGCCTGGCACCCTTACACCTCCTTCATAGAGGCTTCTCTTCCTGCCTCGGAGTCCATTGGTTGAACCCTGGGTCCTGTTTACCCGCTTTGCTCCTTCCGGACCATTGTCACTTGTGTAGAAGATCAATGTGTTTTCATCAGCACCTAATTCTTCAAGCGTGGTCAGCAACCGTCCAATCTGCTCATCCATGGCCGTGATGCAGCCATAATAGTGTTGTATATCTTCATTCATTCCGGGGTACATGTTCCGGTATTTTTCACCCGTCAGTACCGGAAGATGAGGTGTATGAAACCAGATTACCGCTAAAAAGGGATTATCATTTTCCACACTTTCCTGAACAAATGGAATGGCCCGATCCATGATGACACGTGAGTCATCTCCTTCAAGGTTTTCTGTTTCTATTTCTCCCGGACCTGTCCAGTAGTAAGTACCAAAGTGATCTCCGGGTGTGCGGTTACCGGTATCAAGAGTCTCCTTAGACGGGGTGACCATTGGGTCCCAGGTTGGGACTTTTGACTCTGTCGAGAAGCAAACATCAAATCCATTGTCCCAGGGAGGGGAATACACATCCAGCTTTCGGCCGCCTCGATTCGCATCCCGGACCTCATTGGTGAGCGTGCCCAGGTGCCACTTTCCAAAATGACCGGTACGATATCCTTTAGTTTTCACGGCCTCAGCGAGGGTAATCTCCTCCGGTTTCATCATTCCTGCATTGGCAGTATATACCCCGTACCTATATGGATGCCGACCCGTGATACAACTTCCCCGAGTGGGTGAGCAAACCGGTGCTGCTGCATAAAACCGATTAAACTGAATACCCGAGCCAGCCATCCTATCGAGGTTTGGTGTGATAATGGTGTCGTTTCCATTATAGCCAGTGTCACCCCAGCCGTGATCATCCGCCATAAGCAGGATAATGTTGGGTTTTTGCATATCTGTTTTTTCCGGAGAACCTGAATTACAGCCGGTGATGATTAACAAAAAGAAAAGACAAGTGGTATTCGGGATGTTTTTTAGTGGGTTGAGCCCATTTGTAGTCCAGATGGTTTTCATTCTAACGACCTAACAGTTCACGGGCACTTGTATGTTCAATTCCATCTTCGGGTTTTGACGATCGTGATTCTTCCAGTAGATCCAGAATTGTATCTGGTATTTCCTGATCAGACTCATCCCGCAACTCCTCAATTCGGTTGATAAGATCCTCTTTCTGGATTGAAGAAATCCAATTGATCAATTCTAGCTTGCGTTGTTCGATCGTCATACAGTAAAGATAAAGTAATATGTTCACAGGGAGCAATTGAAGTGTTTGGGCATCTTATTTAAGAATATAGCTGTTTTCTGAATTGTTGGATAGTTACTTTCTCAGTTTTACCTTCTCTAGCTTCCCTGATTGCCTTTTCTGTTTCTTCATTGAAGCGAGGAGTTTCTTCCACTTCTACAAAGGCAAATGTTTTAAGCATCGCAATGAGTGCTTTGGCTTGCTTGCTTTTATCATTAATTCGTACTGTAACCATAATCTAATTTACTATTTTCTGATAAATAGTTTCGTCGCCAGGTTAATGAAGAAAAGTCCGGACCAAGCATGTTTAACACTGTAGCCCAGACCTGATTTCAATCTCTTTTAGCCAATGATTTCGCAAGTGCTCATTTTCTACTCATTCTTCAGATAGTAAAAATGTCCATCCTCTGCCCCGATGAGCAGATCAGGGACATTGTTTCCATCCCAATCCACAATGGTCGGGCTGGTGGTATGACCCGCCAGCAAGGCGTCCGACATATTGCCATGATCCTTGAAAGATGTTATACCATCTTTTGTACCTGTATTTTCAAAGAAATCCACGTTCTTGCTGTTGAGGATTAAGTCCAGGTCTCCATCCTGATCCCAGTCCGTAAAGGTGAACTTTCGTCTCCCGCTACCACCAGCTTCTTTGATGTTGAGCCTTAGTACTTCGCCTTTGTCATCCCTAAAAATACGTTGCCCGGGTTTTAGGACAGGTTCACCATCCTTTTCGAATCGCTCAAAAAACGCCAGATACCCTTCATGATCGAGCATCACCAGGTCCATCATTCCATCTTTATTCCAATCAATGGCATATGGAATGGTCCTCCACTGCGGTGCCAATTCATCATCCTTTGGGTCCCACCATGTCCAGGCCGGTTTAGGGGCTTCTCCTTCCCAGGCTACTTTCACGCTTTGTTTTTCCGATAATTGCGAAGCGCCTTTGCTGCCCACATTCTTATACCATTCTACCTTACCCCAGATGGAGTTGATGATTACATCTTTCAGCCCATCGCCATCCCAGTCGGCAACAGATAAGGTCGTGTAACCCCATTTGGTCTCACAAGGACCTTGAATAGAGCCATTATCCCCCGCCATGATGCGGATCGGCTCTCCGGCCATCTCCAACCGAACAGGCTCTGCCCATTTCGGAGGATTGTTCCCATCCAGGTTTTCGATAAAACCAATATAACCTGCCGTATTCCCACAAATAAGATCGTCATCACCATCGTCATCCCAGTCCACGCTGAATGGAGTGACCAGGGCTCCAAATTTCACGTTGTCTGCTTCCTGTCTGAAGTATACGGGTGATTTAAACACCGGCATGTTTTGAGACAATGCACCCGTATTCTCTACAAAGGCTACCCTTCCATCTTCATCTCCTACCACCAGGTCTATGTCACCGTCTTTGTCCCAGTCCAGGGCAACAGGGATGATCATCTCAAGGTCCATTTTAACCAGTCCATCCTCATTTTCCAGGAACCTTCCTTTGGCATATTTCGGCTTTTCTCTGGTGCCAATGTTTTCGAACCATGTGAAGCGATCTACGAACTCCCCACAAATAAGGTCCAGATCCCCATCGCCATCAAAATCGGCAAAATTTGGTGTTGGAGCACCATAAACATTGATTCTTTCACCTCCTGCTTCCAAACGGCCCTTATTCACATAAGTGCCATCTACATTTTCAATCAGGAATACATAGCCGTACAAGGGTCCGTTGGTCCAGTTCCCTTCGTCATCATAGGCATTATCCCAGCCATAATCCGTCCAGTCATCTACCCCAACGACCAGGTCCATATCCCCATCATTCTCGTAATCGACATACTTCCACTGGTTGAATCTTGGCTTCTTATTGTACTTCCCTTCCGGATAGTCATTCCTTAATACTTCAATGATGGAATCCAAAGGGAAAAGCTCTTTGGGATTGGCATCCAATGATGTACTGAAATCCATCAGTTCTTTACCACCTACAATAAAGCGGGGCTCACCCTCTACATAAGACACCTGAATATTCTTAATCGCATCCCCCAATCGTACCGGTGCTTTGAAGTCAGGGAAGGTCTCACCTGAGGCATTCTCGAATAAGTATATTCCATTGAATGGCTTGTCAGGACATGAAACCACTAAGTCCATGTCTCCATCCTGGTCGTAATCCATGGGAAGCGGCCAGGCCCAGAGACCAACACCCAAGTCGGCTGTCAAACCAGGGTTGTTGTATTTTACAGGTATGATTTCTCCATTTGAGGACAGATCCTTCTGAGGCGTCATACAACCGGCTATTATTACGAAAAATGTGGATAGTGATAAATACTTCATGTGGGTTGTAATTAATAAACAACTTCACATCGTCCTCTGCGAGAGACGATGTTGGAAGTGTCGTAAGTAGTGTTGTTATTAGATCAATCTAATGATAATACTTGCCCTTTGGCCAACAAGGCCTCTTTTAACTTATTATAATCCACATCCTGAACGGCAGAATTGTTGTCGATGGCCATGCTAGCTGTCACCGCCGCAGACTGTCCAAGGATCATAAATACAGGCTCCATACGGATCGACCCAAAGGCAATATGGCTCGAAGAAACACATACCGGAACCACCAGATTGGTACATTCCTCTTTCTTAGGAACAATAGATCCGAAAGAGATCTGGTAAGGCTTATCCGGAGCAACTCCAATGTCCCCTTCATTCTGGACAAACCCATCCTTCTTGATGTAGCGTTGTATATTATGTGAATCCATGGCATATGAACCCATTCCCACAGGATCTTTCACATCCCTTTTGCCGAGTACTTCATGTTCGGTAGTTACAAACTGACCAATCATGCGTCTTGCTTCACGGACATAGATCTGGTGAGGCCAGTTGCCATTATCCACAAATTCATCTTTGGCCAGTCCCCACTCGTTCATCTTGCTTTGGATGTCTTCCGGAACCCTTGGATCATTGGCTACATAGTAAAGCAGGCCTTTTTGATAATCCTCATGTTCTTTGATGATTTCTTTTCTTCGCTCATAGGAAGCCTCCGGATAATCATAATTCATTCCTATGTTATCACTGCTAAAAGGACCATGATTGTTGGTATCGGTTTTTCTATTGGGGATCACATCAAATTTCTGGAACCAGTCCTTTCGACCCGTATCAAATACCCGCCCCAGCAACTCATAATCTTTGGGATCATAGTTATCTGGTTTCGGAAATGGCACCCTGTTGTCCAGATGGTTGCTCATACATGTTCTGAAGCAATAAGCCTGGATCTTATCATCACCCGCACCATATTCACCCGGATCTTCTGTAGATATTTTTGGTAATACTCCACTGGATGGATCACCTGGAACGACATAAGGAGAAATATCCTCCCAGAACCAATGCTGATGATGCAGAACGCCTGTTTGCACACCATTCCATTTTTCACCATACGTATCCATGCTTTCTCTTCCTACGTGATAACTCACATTCGCTGCAGCCATTAGGTCACCTTCATAGGTAGCATCAATGAATGCCTTTCCTTCAAATCGTTTGCCTGACAAGGTGGTCATGGCGATGATCTTACCATCAGACAGTTCTACTCCGGAAGAACGATCCAACCACTCGTCGCGGTAAACTTTGATATCATGTTCGGTGACAAAATCCTCAAAGACGTTTTCAGCAATGTGAGGCTCAAAAATCCACATGGTCCTGTTCGCACCATCAATGGCCGGTGTACCCTGTCCTTTATTCCCGTACTCAGACTTTTTTTGCCATTTCCAGGTACTGTCCACATCATAGTAGTTGTATATCCTTTGATAAAATTCTCTGGATAGCCCTCCAATGGCATCTTTTTTACCCGTATCAGTGAAACCCAATCCTCCGGAAGACAATCCCCCGAGGTGTATGTCCGGAGAAACCACAATTACTGATTTGCCTGAGCGAACAACTTCCACCGCAGCTGTCACAGCGGCAGAGGTTCCTCCATACACAATAACATCAGCCGAAAACTGATCAGCCTTAGCACTTTGATCAGCCGTCTGCTGACAGGAGAAAAAGCATATTACAAACAGAAATAGAAAGATATTTTTCATCAGGTTAGTTAGTTAATTTGTACCTAAGGTTAATTTTTAGCAATATAAGATACTCTTGTTAAGACACACAGACGATCCTTCGTTTTGGTCCGATTTTTCAACATATTTTTGCACCTGTCAAGCAAGTTCCTTTTATCAAAAAAGATACTACCTTACTAGTAAGTAGAGCATCCTTAATCTGTTACCAATAAGATTGAATAAACATAAGTTATGAGAGGAGTAGTATTTATCACATTATTCAGTTTGGGCATTTTTCTGGCAAAGGCACAGCAGTACACCTATCCCATGCCGGAATATACCCCTACACAAGGGAATATCGAAGCCCGTGAAGAGTTCCGTGACATGCGGTTTGGCTTGTTTATTCATTGGGGTATTTACAGTGTACTGGGAGATGGCGAATGGGTTATGTTCAACCAGCGGATTCCTTATGACACTTACCAGCGATTGGCCAGTTTCTTTAATCCTATTGATTTTGACGCCAAAGAGTGGGTACAGATTGCCAAGTCAGCGGGTATGAAATACATCACCATAACCTCCAGACACCATGACGGCTTCAGCATGTTTGATACCGAAGCCTCCCCGTACAACATTGTGGATGCCACACCTTACGGACGGGACCCGCTCAAAGAGCTGGCTGAGGAGTGTAAAAAGGAAGGCATCAAACTGAATTTTTACTATTCCCTATTGGATTGGGGCCGTGATGATTATGGTTTTGGAAAAAAGATCGTCGACGGCGCCCCTGTGGACACAGACTGGAGGGGCTATATCGATTTCATGAAAGCTCAGCTCACTGAATTGCTGACCAATTATGGTGAAATCGGATGCATCTGGTTCGATGGACATTGGGAGCGGAAAAAAGCCAATTGGTACTACGATGAAATCTATACCCTCATCCATGAGTTGAGCCCCAATACACTGATCGCCAACAACCATCACATTCAGCCTATTCCCGGAGAGGACATCCAAACGTTTGAGCGTGACTTGCCGGGAGAAAACACTGCCGGCTATAGTGCTGGTGTCCAGGTAAGTGATCTTCCGTTGGAGTCATGTGCTACGATGGCCAAAACATGGGGCTTTGACCTCAAAGACGACAAGTACAAAAGCACTAAGACACTGGTACATTTTCTGGTGAAGGCTGCCAGTAAAGATGGAAACTTATTGTTGAATGTGGGTCCCATGCCCAATGGCGAGATCCAACCCGAATTTGTAAATACACTTGGCGAGATGGGTGACTGGACATCCAAATATGGAGAAACCATTTACGGAGCCCGGGGAAAGATTATCCCAACTCAGGAATGGGGTGTTATTACTGCAAAGGATAAAGAATTGTTTGTCCACATATTGAATCCTGATGGTAAGGACTTTCTATTCATTCCCAACCTGAAGGAAAAAGTAGTTGCAGCAAAAGCCTTTGATGGAGGGGAAAAACTAAAGTTCAAGCAGCAGGATGAAGGCTTGTTTATCTATACTGATGGATTGCCGGCAAACAGCATCGATCAAATCATCAGGTTATCGGTTAAGTAATTTAGTGCCCAACAATAAATAGATCTGAGTTGCCTCAGGTCTATTTTTCTGAAATATAAGGCATCAGTTCTTCCTTCATGGCTTGTGCCAGATCCTTCTGATCTTCTGCAATGTTATTGGTTTCGGAAGGGTCATTGGCAAGGTTATAGAGTTCGCCAAGCTTCAAAGAGTCTTTTGACAGAATAAATTTGTAGTCCCCTTTCCTAAATGCAAAAGCATTTCCTGATGACTGTACCACCACATTTGGTCGGTCTCCCTTTTCATTGCCTTTAAGAATGGGCAACATATCATAACCATCTTTGGTAGTACCGTCCGGAAGTGAATAACCAACGATAGCAGCCATGGTTGGAAGTATATCATTTAGTGCAAAAAGTTCATCGTTCCATTTACCTTCAGGAAAGTGACCTGGCCATTTGGCAATGAAGGGTGTTCGTACTCCCCCTTCCCAGATGGAGCCTTTTCTACCTTTCAAAATGCCGTTTGGAGCATGAAGTGGAATGGTATCTGAATCAATGAGTGCCTGCTCTTCGTCACTAAAGAGTTTCCCTGAGAGATTATTAGTTGTTTTGGAAGTATCGAGAAAACGACTGGTCAGGCTAAAGGTAGACCCATTGTCACTGGCAAACATGATAATGGTATTGTCTGAAAGATCATTCTCCTCAACAAACTGAAGGATTTCACCAATGCGGACATCCAGTTCATAAATATAATCCCCATAGGTACCCGCATCGGTCTTTCCGGAAAATGCCTTGCCCGGAGCTAAAGGAATATGTGGGACATAGGGTGAGTAATAAAGGAAAAACGGTTTATCACTATTCGCAGAATGCTCCTTCAGGAAGCTGATGCTCTCATTGGTGACATAAGGCAGGTATTCATCTAACCCGAAATGTTTGATGTGTTCCTGATTGGGTGCTTTTTCTGTGGTATAGAAGTCATGATCGATGGTACCGGTCACCATCTTATTGGTCAGCACCCAGCATTCACTGGCACAGCTAAAGCCTACCCAATGCTCAAACCCATGATCGACGGGGCCATCCCAGACTGGTTTAGACAAGTCGATATTAGCCCCATTATCCTCGTGAAAAAAGGTGCCGTGTCCCACAGGTTTTTCGCCATCTAATGTAGGGAATTGTGCGCCCAGGTGCCACTTCCCAAACCCCGCTGTTGTGTATCCTGCTTCTTTTAACATTTGAGGGAGTGTCAATTGTCCGGGCTCCATCATCGACTTTGAATAATTTCTAAGAACACCATGTTTATTCCAGCTTCGCCAGGGGTAAGTCCCTGTCATTAATGCATACCTGGAAGGAGAGCATACAGATACCGGACAATAGGCATTGGTTAGACTGATACCTTCAGCAGCCAGCTTGTCCAGGTTTGGTGTCGGCACAAGGGAATTCTCATTGTAAACCCCAAGATCACCATACCCCAGATCATCCGCGAAGATGAAAATGATGTTAGGCAGCTTTTCCGAATCACTTGCAGGACTGCATGACCCTAGCGCCATTACCGTAAGTACTGTTATTAGGAGGCCTGGTAGTTTATATATTGCTTTCATCTTTAAGTTCTTTGCTGTTTGTTGATCGTCTTCCACTATGTTTAATCAAAGGGCACCAATTTTCCGTCTTTCAGGTCCATTACTCCGCTGTCTTTGGCCCATTCCATCCACCTTGTCTTTAATGTTTTGGTTACTTCAGGATACTGACTGATCAAATTAACCTGTTCTGCCCTGTCCTTATTGATATCATACAGCTCCCAGTCGCCATCTCCCATAACCAATTTCCAATTATCCATAAGAATTGCTTTGTGCCCCCGATGTTCCCAGAACATGGGTTGATCCCTTTTTAGTGGTTGATTATTTACCAGTGAGACCAGGCTTTTTCCTTCCAATGGGGTCAGTTGCTGATCTTTAAAGGTCTCAGGATACTCACTTCCAGCCCACTCAAGAATTGTTGGGAACAGATCGATAATGTGGGTAGGTTGTCTGATAATTTTAGGTTCAGGTATTTTATTGGGGTAAGAAATAATAAGCGGAGACGAGATCCCACCTTCGTGGGTATATTGCTTGTACAACCTGAAAGGTGTATTGTTGGCATTTGCCCATCCCAGTGGAAGCTTTTCATAAGATTCTGGTTCGCCAACCATCGATCCGGGTTCGCTTTTTACGGGTCCCCATGGACATCCACCATTGTCTGATAAAAACATAATGATGGTGTTATCAAACTGATTATTTTTCTCCAGCGTTGAGATCACACGTCCAATTCCCAGGTCCATTCGGTCTATCATCGCTGCATACACAGCCATCGACCTGGCCACAGAATCTTTATTCGTAATACTATTCCACGGTTCAATATCTTCTCTGGGAGAAAGGCTGACTTTTTCGTCCAGAATCCCCATTTCCTTTAATCGTTTCAGCCTGCTTTTCCTTATTTCATCCCACCCCACCTGGTAAGTATTTTCATACTTTTTAATGTCCTCCGGCAACGCATGTAAGGGCCAGTGTGGCGCTGTGTATGCGAGATACATAAAGAACGGTTTATCTCCTGAATTACTTATGTGATCCTCTATATATTGGACGGCATAATCAGAATACACATCTGTAGCGTACCATTCTGCACCATCTTCCCTGGCTATATCGGTATAGCTAAAATTTGTAAGGTTCCGCTGTTCTCCATTGGGCTTGATCTGCTGATCGTTGATAATCAAATCTCTGCCTTCCATCAGTCCGAAATAGTGCCCCATCGCTGTGGAACTGCCATAAAACCGATCAAATCCTCTTTTAACCGGCCAGTTGGGTTTTGACGTTCCGACATGCCACTTGCCTACAGCGTATGTTCCATAATCCACCTCCTTTAGGGCTTCGGCCAGGGTGATACATTGATCATTAAGGAACCCCTGGTAGGAAGGATAGCCCTGATCCGCAACCATAAATCCTATACCTGCCTGGTGGGAATACAAACCGGTAAGCAGAGATGCTCGAGAAGGACAGCACCTGGAAGTGTTGTAAAATTGTGTGAACAGCGCACCCCCCTTTGCCAACCCATCCAGATTAGGTGTTTCAATCTCGGAACCATAAGCACCAATGTCTGAATAGCCCATGTCATCGGCCAGGATAACCAAAATGTTAGGTTTAGCGAGTGGCTCCTGATCCCGCTGACAACCAAACAGGAAAAGAGATAAAATGACAAACCAGGACTTACTCACCATACTCCAGCACTTGATTGTCTTCCAGGAGCCTCGCAGATAATTCAGGATAGCTAATTTCATGAACACCCTTATTGTTGTCCAATGCCAGGCCCGCTAAAGTGGCTGCAGATTGACCAAGGATCATGAAAACCGGCTCCATCCGGATAGAACCAAAGGCAATGTGTGAGCTCGATACTGCTACTGGAACCAACAAATTGCTGCATTCTTTCTTCTTAGGTTTTATGGTGCCTAAGGGAATTTTATAGGGTTTTACATGCACACCAATATCACCTTCATTCTGCACATGTCCTTCCGGAGTTATATATCGCTGTATGTTGTGTGAGTCTATGGTGTATGACCCCATACCGATAGATTCAGTGACAGGTTTTTTACCCAGTAATTCATGCTCAGTGAGCACAAAATCTCCAATCATCCGCCTAGCTTCACGCACATAGATCTGATGTGGCCAATGGTTATTGTCTACAAATTCATCTTTTGCCAGTCCCCACTTTTGCATTTCGTCCTGTACATCTTTTCTAACTCTTGGATCATTGGCGACAAACCAATAAAGACCCTGCTGGTAAGTGGTATGCTCTTCAAGGATTTCTTTTCTGCGTTCATAAGAGGCTTCCGGGTAGTCATAATTCATCCCGATGTTATCGCTGCTGAATGGTCCCCGATTATTGGTGTCAGTTTTCCTGTTAGGTATGGTATCAAACTTACCGAAAAAGTCGTAGTGCATCTCAAAGCTTTCTCCATTGAATACCCTAAGGAGTAATTCATATTGAGTTGAATCATAATTGGAAGGTTTTGGCCACGAGACCATATTATCCGGATGGTTAGACATACACAGTCGATAGCAATAGGCCTGGATCTTTTTATCTCCAGCTCCGAACTCACCCGGGTCGTCGGGAGAAATCCTGGGCAACAAACCACTGGATGGGTCTCCCGGAACCCAATAGGGAGAGATCTTGTCTCTGAAAAAGTGCTTATGGTGTAGTACCCCGGTTTGGACGCCATTCCATTTTTCGCCGTAAACTGATTGAGCCTCTCTTCCTACATGATAGCTCACTCCTGCGGCTGCCATCAGGTCACCCTCATAAGTCGCATCGATAAATACTTTTCCGTGATAGGTCTTACCTGAAAGTGTTGTGATTGATGCAATCTTTCCATCAACTTTTTTTACACCCTGCTCTCGATCAAGCCACTCGTCTCTGTAAACCGGGATGTCATAGTCCTTGATAAAGTCTTCAAAAACCTGTTCAGCAATGTGAGGTTCAAAGATCCACTGGGTTTTGTTAGCCCCATCGATGGCTGGTGTGCCCTGACCTTTGTTTCCATAATCTTCGCGCTTCTGCCATTTCCAGGTCTCCGGGAGCTGGTAGTACTTGTATACCCGGTGATAAAATTCACGGGCCAGCCCTCCAATAACTGCTTTATTCCCGGTGTCTGTATAACCCAGACCTCCGGATGTAAGTCCACCCAAGTGAATATCGGGGCAAACGATGATGACAGACTTGCCCATCTTCTTTGCCTGAACAGCAGCCGTTACCGCAGCGGATGTACCACCATAGACAATGATGTCAATATCTTCCTCACCCTCCAGTTGCTGTTGACAAGAAAAACCTACAAGAAACAGGAATAGGATGATACAATTTCTCATCACACTGAGCTTTGTGACCATCAGGATAACTATTGCAATTGTTGCTTATCAGCCAACAATTGCTGATTCAGTGACTCGTATGGCACACCCTGAACGCTTGAACCATTGTCAATCGCCAGCGAGGCTGCTGTAGCCGCTGACTGACCTAACACCATGAAAACGGGTTCCATTCGGATAGATCCAAATGCAATGTGTGTAGCACTGAGACAAACTGGGACCAATAGATTCGTGCATTCTTCAGCTTTAGGGATCAAAGATCTGTAGCTTATCGGGTACGGAGATTTCACTTTGGCTTCCACATTACCTTCGTTTCTTACAAAGCCTTCCTCTGTCACGTATCGCTGTACATTGTGAGAGTCCATCCCGTAAGCGCCTAGTCCTACCGGATCTTCTGCCACTTCAATTCCTTCACAATTGTATTGCGTCATCACATAGCTTCCGATCATGCGTCGGGCTTCACGTACATACAGTTGTTTCTGCCATCCATCTTCTCTTTCAAATTCATCTTTTGTAGTTCCCCACCTGGAGGCTTCCTCCCTGACTTCTTCCGGTATCCTGGGGTGGTTGGCAAGCGTCCACATCAACCCTTTTTGATAGTTCCGATGTTCCTCCTCTATCCTTTCTCTTTCCTCATAAGAAGCTTCCGGGTAATCATAGTTTTGACCAATGAAATCGGTGGAAAATCCGTACTTATTATTTGTGTCGGTTTTTCGGTTTGGCATCGCCGAATTGATCCAGGGCAAGAGCGAATTGCCGTAGCTGTACATATCTCTTATTTCTCCGGTACGAGCTTCATAATTCCTGAAAAGAAGCTCATAATTCAACTCATCATAATTGGCTGGCTTTTCAAAGGGTATTCGGTTATCCGGGTGATCGGTCAGACACATGCGATAACAATAGGCCTGAATTTTATCATCCCCGGTTCCCTCAGGCGCTAATGGCTCAGGGTTGATGTAGGGCAATAAACCACTTGAGGGATCTCCCGCAACTACATATGGATCAACACCTTTCACAAAATTGTGGTTGTACCCATTCCTTGACGGAAGACCTGTGATTGTACTGGATGTATCGGAAGGCTGTACGCCATTGAGGGTCTCATTATATTCACTGTTGGCTTCTCTGCCGACGGTGTAGCTCACTCCTGCAGTGGCCAGCAGATCACCCTCATACGTCGCATCAAGAAACATTTTCCCAGTATAGGTTTCGCCTGATTCCATCGTGATAGAAACAATTTCTTTTCCCTCTTTTACCACGCCATCTGTTCTGTCAAGTCGCTGATTGAATCTGATACTGATGTTTTCTGCTTCAATCATCTGATTATAAACTTCTAAAGCCGCGGAAGGCTCAAAGGTCCACATCGCATCTTCACCTTTTTTAGTCTGGGTTTGTCCCCCATCTTTATATTCTTCTCGCTTCTGCCAATCCCAGTTAGCCGGGTCCTCATAATATTTTTTGATGTTTTGATAAAACTCTCTGGCAATACCTCCAATGGCTTGTTTATTACCAATGTCTGTCTGTCCGAGACCGCCTGTGGTGAGGCCTCCTAATCTTTTCGTTGGCTCGATCAAAATCACAGATTTATCCATTCGACTAGCCTGAATAGCAGCAGCTACACCGGCAGATGTGCCACCATAGATAATGATATCGGCGTCATTGGGATTTGAGCCAGAACAATTGATCAATGAAATGGCTACACAGAAAGCCAAAGCTCCTTTAACTAAGGAAGTCATCAACATTGAGCTAAAATTAGTAGATGGTTGCTTGAAGAGTTTCACGTAAAATTGGATTTAGGTTATTGGTTTGCTTGAATTGGTCCCTAAGTTAAGAAAAGAGGGAGTCTCAAACGATCAAATCTTTTGAGACTCCCTCTGTTATATTAATAGCCAGGGTTTTGATCTTCCTGGTTGATCAAAGCATTGTTGTTGATCTCATCTTCCGGGATTGGCCATAATAACCGCTCATCGATGAAACCTTTTCCAACTGCTGCAAAAGCTTGCTGAACTTTTCCTGTTCTCTTCAGATCGAACCATCGCCTTCTTTCGATCATAAACTCATAGGCTCTTTCCTGCAACACAGTATCTGCAAACTGATCTTCAGTCATTCCGGAAGCATAGTCAACAGGAGATACGGCATTCGGATCATATCCGTATGCTCTTCTTTTGACCATGTTCAACCTTTCAAGGGCCAATGCAGTTGGTCCATTGTTAGCTCTGGTGGCAGCCTCTGCATAAAACAGAAATGCCTCAGTATATCTGTAAACAGGAATAGTAGGAATATTTAGTCCATCAGCTGTTGTGATAAACTTTTTGAATAAGACTGGAACGGTTGCGGGTAATGGCACCCAGTTTCCATCTCCATCCTGGTATTGTCTATACAAATTGAAATCTTTCCTCAAATCGTTGCTATCCCAGGCACTTCCAATGAATGTATTCACCGTATCAGGAAGCCATGCAAAAAACCCTCTGGTAGAGTAGTTATATGGTGCAGCACTACCCCTGTGGATGTAGGTCTGAATATTTGCTGTAATGTTTTCAGAATGATGAATAGAAAAGATATCTTCAGTACTTGTTTCACTGCCAAAAATCTGATAAAAATCATCAGGCTCGCTTACTGTAACCAGATCGTATAATCCGCTCTGAATCACGTCATCAGCCTTTTCTGCTGCCAAATCCCACTCTTCTATAGTTAGGTATACATGGGCCATTAACATTTTTGCTGCCCATACGGAAGCTTTTCCTGTTTCTGCTCCAACATCCATAGGTAGGTCAGCTTCTGCTTTTGTCAGGTCCTGGATGATCAGGTCATACACTTCACTTTCAGGAGCTCGTGGCGCATCTAATCCTGTCAGGTCCGTGTTTTCTTTTGTCCTCAAAGGAACAGGCCCCCAGCCTCTTACCAATTCAAAATAAGCAAGTGCTCTAAGGAAATGGGCTTCAGCCACAATTCTGGTTCTCGTGTCCACATCTATGTTTTCAATGGTTGACACATTATCTATTACAGCATTGGCCCTGTTAATAGCTCGATATAAAACAGACCAGTTGGTAGCAACTCTACCGATGTTTTGAGCATTCAGGACCTGATCCATTTCAGAAATGGGCTGCTGTGATCCACGGCCATTCAAAAAGTCACCATGGAGCTCCACCATCAGATAATGAGTAATCCCCAAAAAGTCAGAATTGAAAGAGCTATAGGCTCCATTGATCGCCCCTTGTGCATCTGATTCATTTTGATAATAATTAGCCCTTGACACAAAATCCTCAGGCACTTCATCCAGCATTCCTTCACAAGAAAGAAGGAAAAGTGGTATCATGATATATATTAATTTTTTCATCTTTTATCTCTTTTTTTAAAAAATAGATTATTGAAATGTCTTGATTAGAAGCTCAGTCGTAAACCAACTGTGTAGTTCTTGGCGTTTGGATAACCACTCTGGTCATGGCCCATTTGCAATCGACTACCAATGCTCTGAGAATCTGTACCTCTGGTATTCATTTCAGGGTCAAGACCTGTATACTTCGTGAAAGTGAGAAGATTAGTTCCTGAAACAAAAACCTGCGCATAATCAAACACATTTAATCCCCATTGTTCCAGAGGGAAATTATACGCCAACCTAACAGACTTCACTCTCAGATAACTTCCGTCCTCAATGAATCGATCTGAAATATCAATACCCGTCAAAGAGCTAATCCTTGGGTACTTGGCATTTGGATTCGGATTTTCCTGTGTCCAGTAATTGCCAATGATATCGGTAAACTGGTTGTTACCTCGCTGAAATGAATTGAGGTGTGTTCCATTGGTTGCATTGAAAATCTCATTTCCATACACCCCTTCCAGGAACAGGTTGAATTCAAAATTCTTATAAGAAAGGTTGGTATTGAAACCATAAAAGAAATCAGGATAAGGGTTTCCGATGATCACTTTATCCAGCGCATTCACGACTTCGTCGCCATCAACATCTACATATTGAATATAGCCATCATCATCCAGACCATCCTCCAGGTATCCATAAAGGCTTCCAAGCGGTTCACCTTCTCTGGCAATATTGGTACTTGACCACAAAGCTCCCTGACCATTACTCAGAATATCACTACCTCCGGCAATTTTCAATACCTTATTCTTGTTGGCAGAAAGGCTGGCGGTTACATCCCATTGGAAATCATTGTTTGATATGATGTCTGCACCCACAGTGAATTCAACGCCTTTGTTTTCAATCTCACCAATGTTTTGAAGTATTGATCCAAATCCAACTGAGGGTGGAAGGGGCACTGACGCCAACAGGTCACTCGTGATTTTTCGATAATAATCAGCCGTTAGTCTAAACCTGTTTGAAAAAAAACCAACATCGATACCTAAATCAAGTTGAGCAGTAGTCTCCCATTTCAATACATTATTGGAAATACCGGCTGGCACAAATCCAACCTCTTCTTCCTGATTCGCATAAACCACGCGCACTGACGACATTCTGTCCAGCGACTGATAAGGCGACAATGCGGTGTTTCCGGTAATACCATAACTTGTTCTGATCTTGGCATCACTCACGAACTCTACACCTTGAAGAAAAGCCTCGTCTTTGATCCTCCAGGCAAATGCTCCTGAGGGGAATACTGCCCATTTGTTGCTCGCACCAAATCGTGATGACCCGTCAGACCGGATACTCATGGTGAAAAGATATTTATCCATCAATGAATAGTTCACCCTACCTAGCCAGGATGCTAACACCCATCTGGAAATACCAGACCCCGGATTATTGATAGTCTCCGCAGCTGCCAGCTCATAGTTTTGTGTTGTATTATTGGCAAACCCAGTAACATCCATACTTAAAAACCGGCTCATCTGGTTTTGGTAGGTATAACCTGCTACAACATCTAATTGATGAATATTGCCAAATGTGTTGGAGTAGTTCAACGTATTTTCATTCAGAAATGAATTGGTATAGCTATATCTCTGTCTTCCATAGCCCCTGTCAGCGTCATAAATGATGGGTGCAAACTGATCAGTCAATGCATTTTCGTATTCCAAACCAATCAACGACTTAAAAGTCAGGTGGTCAGAAAGTGATACAGAGAAAGAAGTATTTCCGATAATCGTATTTGCAAGTGTACTCGTCTGATTAGCAGCAAAAATGAGCGGATTTCTCATGTCAGCAGAACCGAAGTTGTATGCCTGCTCGATCTGAGTTGGCAACCCATCTGCATCATAAACGGGTAAAGTTGGTGGTGCAGAAGCAGCTGCTGACAACACAGAACCACTACCCCTACTTCCATTGTTTACGGGTACGGATTGATTCTGTCTTCTAGACAAATTCAGGTTCACTGCCATTTGTAACCAGTTATTTACTTCGTGGTCCAGGTTCAACCTCATGGATCCTCGTTTCACCCCGGTGCTGATAAGGATACCCTCCTGATCATAATAATTCCCTGATAGGGCATACCTGGTTTTTTCAGAACTACCTGTGAAGGTGATTGTATGGTTCTGAATGGGTGCACTTTGGAATACCACATCCTGCCAGTCTGTGGTAGGGATGTTAAAATTATCCAGGTCAAAAAATGGAGTCTGACCTCCGTTAAGCAACCATTCATTAGCTACAACAGCATACTCTCTGGCATCTAACAGATCATATCGCTTGGTTTCTTGTTGAACCCCATAAAAGCTATTTACCTCAATCTTGCTTTGCTCAGATTTTTTACCTCGTTTGGATGTGATGATCACCACCCCATTGGCACCTCTGGCACCATAGATGGCTGTGGCTGAAGCATCTTTTAATACATCAATAGACTCAATGTCAGAGGGGTTCAGAAATCCTATCCCACCTGTCACGGGGAATCCATCCACCACATAAAGCGGATCATTACTTCCTATCATGGAGTTACCACCCCGGATTCTTACTTCTATCCTACCACCGGGCTGACCGGAGTTTTGTGTTACCTGTACACCAGCTACCCTGGCCTTCAATGCCTGTTCCACATTATAAACCGGAACTGCTTCTAGTTCCTTGGTCTTTACCTGTGCAACTGATCCGGTGATATCTTTCATCTCTACCTGACCGTATCCAACAACCACAACTTCTTCCAGCTGCTCCAGGTCGGGAGTTAGGGTCATGTCGATCACAGACCGATTGTTTACAGCCACTTCCTGTGACTCATATCCAACAAAAGAAAAAATCAGGGTAGCATCTGCGGGGCAGCTAAGGGAGAAGTTTCCATCAATGTCAGTCGTTGTACCGGTACTAGTCCCTTTTACAATGATACTTGCTCCTGGAAGGGCTTCGCCATTTTCATCGGTGATCTTACCAGCAACAGTTGTTTGTACAGTGACTTCTTCAGAAACTTCAGGTAAAACATTGGATTCCTGGGCACTGAAAAC
Organism: Cyclobacteriaceae bacterium; assembly: GCA_965223915.1. Classification (GTDB taxonomy): domain Bacteria; phylum Bacteroidota; class Bacteroidia; order Cytophagales; family Cyclobacteriaceae; genus UBA7330. The sequence goes on from OZ245027.1 coordinate 315,346, forward strand.
GCCTATGCTCTCATTGACTCTTTTAAAGGAAACTTTTGCCTGTACGGACAACCTGGCCAATAGTTCATTCATTTGCCAGCTACCACCTTCCAAATTGATTTCACTTTTTCGAAGTTCGCTTCTTGAATAGGCAAACCTGAAATTGGTGTTTTCTTCAATCTCTTTGATCACATCAATTAAAGATCGCTCGCTCTCATTTTGGCTCAACACCACACTGATCTCTTCAAGATACTTTCTCTGAGCAGCCGTGTTGGTTGCCAATGCCATCGTCAATGACTGGCACAGGATCATCACATAAATCCCCAGTTTGGACATACGGATTGTGAATTTTCGTAATTTTACATTCATAGAGTTTTGGTTTATTGATACTAAAACTTTTGCTAAGAGAGGGCTCATGACTTCCCCAAGTACCGGCCCTCTCTTTCTTATTTAATGATTAATTCATTTTCATTTATTTCATAATCAAAATCGTATACGAAAGCCAGGATATCCATCACTTGTGTTAAAGTGGGATTTTCGAAGCTCGCTGTATACTTCTTTTGCTGTCCGAGATTTTTCTTCAAATCAATTCTCACCCCGTACCATTTTGAGATCTTTTTCAAAACCTCGTCGATGGAGTGGTTATCAAACAACAGTTTTTGATCGATCCATCCAAAGACATATTCAGGATTAGTGATTTCTGTCTTTTTCATTTCCTGTTCACTCTGATAAACGGTCGCTTCATATTGGGTTAGCTGAATTGCATTGTCAGCATTGCTCCCTTTGACCTCAACTTTGCCCGACTTCACGGACACAGAATTAACAACCTCGTCGTATGCGCTTACAATGAAGGAAGTACCCAGAACCATGATCTCCATGCTTTCCGTCTCGATGATAAAAGGCTTATCCTCGTTTCTGGTTACTTCAAAGAATGCCTCCCCTTTTAAAATGACTTTTCGGGAATACCCAGTAAAACTGGTTGGAGCAATGATTTTGCTATCTGTGTTGAGTTTTACCCTTGTGCCATCCGGAAGTATTGTTGTGATCTTTTGACCGGGTTTGGAGACCTTTTCCACCCAGGTGATCTCCGGGGGTAATTCCTCTTTTTTTAAGTACCTGGATAGCACAAAACCTATGGTTAGACTAAGTACTAATATTGCAGCTACCCTCATCAGATAGCGAGTCACAGAAGCTTTATTCTTTTCTGGTTTGCTGATGTCGCCTCCCATTTTCGAAAGGATCATCCGCCTTACCACAAGTTCTTCTTCGTTTAGATTGGAATTATATTCATTCCAATAGATCTCCAATTTTTTAAGAACATCCTGGTTTTTTGTATCGGCCTGAATCCATTTTGAAAGCTCATGTTGCTCTTCCAGGTTTAGATCGCCTTTGAGATACTTAAATATTAATTGATCAATCACAATTTTCTTCTCCTTACCTATAAAGAGCCATATAGATGTGAATGGTCTACAGGAAAACAAATAATTGTAATATGAATAACATTTAGGTTAATATTTTAAATATTTCCCACTAAAACATTTAAAATAATACCAAATATTCAGTTACATAAACAGAAGTGCTAATACAACGGAAGATACGATTCCTGATTTTACCCCATCACCATATTTCGAATCGCTATCGAGATGATCAGCTATTGAAACCCTGATCTCATTGAGAGCTCGACCCACTTGCGTTTTGATGGTAGATTGTGAAATACCTAGTTCCTGACCAATTTCTTTGTAGCTCATTTGCTGATTTTTAGCCATGTCAAAGATCAAGCGGCACTGATCGGGGAGTTTAGAAACTGCTAGTTCAATGGCTCCCAGTAATTCCTTTTCCAGGAGCACTTCTTCCGGGTCTGTTCGGTCCACCTTTTTGATGAACTGATCCTGATCCATGGAAATAAATTCCTGAGGATTTCTTGTCAGCATCCGTATGGACTGGTTTTTCACCGCTATGAACAGATAGGACTTGATCTCTTTAATTTGTGAAAAATCAGGGTTGGATTTCCAGAGGTTATAGAACACATCAGAAACAATATCCTTTGCCAATTCGGCAGAATTTGTCAGTTTTTTGGCGTAAATAAATAAAGATTGAAAATGTTCGGTATATACATTTTCAAAAGCCCCCTCAAAAGGAGCTACCGGATGTAATTTCTTTATTTCGGCGCCTCTTTTCACTCGTGATTTGAAATTTTCACTTTATTCCAAAGTACTAAATTATAAAAATTTCACCTTATTAACGAGCGGTCACGCCAGCTATACCAACTGGTTTTGATACCGGCTATGCATCATTCAACTTCAATCGGTGTATGTAAGTTTAAGTGTTTAACGTGTCGTTTAACACGACCGATCCTTTTGCTTAACTTTTCGATATATCTGCGAAGTTCTTCTTCCATCACATAGATCTTTCCATGATATGAATGGACACCAAATCCACTCTTGTATTGTTTTGAATTTCTCTCCATGGTCTTTTGATCCAGACACCTCTCTCTGAAGAAATCGTTAAAGCTTTCAATGGCATAGTCCTTTTCTATGATCTCCATCTCGTTGAGTACCTTTTTTAATTTCTTTTGATCATGTTGATCTGATGTCATCAGCAACTCTTTGTATAAAAGTGCATGATAATAATGAATCTCATTCAGAAGTTCATAGACTACGCTGCGAAATTCAGGATCTTTGCAAAAGCCTGAAAGACCATGGTATTCTATGAGCTTTTTCGACTCCTGTTCCCAGGAAGTAGAAAGTGTGATGATTTTACGCCCCAGTGTATTGGTAGGGTTAGTGGCATAGCTATTAATAGCCGCAAGCGAGAAAAAAATAATAACGAATAACCTCATAATTACTTACACGAATAATTAAGCGGTTGGTATCGGCAAAATTCAATTTTTTATACGTATTATGCAATTCGGTATTTTGGTAATTTTGTGTGTGGTAAACACGTAAAAACAAGTACGAATCAATCTGAATGAGTGGATTACTTACCAAATCATTTTCTGAGTATTCCTTTGAGTGGCTTGCTATTGGTTGTTAATATCTGGAAATGATGAACCCGATATCCCTCATACTTCCAAACTACTTTCTTCTGTCTGGTCACTTCAAAAAGCTTGACACCTTCTTTGGCTCCATAGCTGGCAATGACCGTATTTCCATTGGGTAGGCGCTGAGCTCCGCAAGGATCCTGAAACAGGTTCTCTTTAAAATCGTCATTCGACAGCTTCCAAACGATTTCTCCCTGCTTATTCACTTCAATGGTCTTATTACCATGCGTCAGATTAATAAGCACGTTGCCATTCTTTAATTTGATGGCTGTGAATGGCCAATTTTCTGCCGCTCTTCCTCCCAGTTCTTCACGATCCGTTCCTATCTCATTGACCACCACTCCTTGTGGTGTATATTCTTTCACTTTGAAGGCCAATAAGTGCGGGACCAGATAATTTCCGTTGTCAAGCTTACGTGCCATTCGGGTTTGCATGTGGATATTATCTGTCTCTGGCTGCAAGGGAACAGCTAACACTATTTTCCCTGAAGCATCCACTTCCAGCAATTCCGGTTGATCACCTGATTCCGTAATCAGTGTATTCCCGTTTTCCAACCGCACAGCTGTCCCTAATTCATTCTTGGGTCCACGTCTTTTAAAACTAAAAACCACCTTTTTGGAATGATCAAATTCAAGCACTTCATCTGCCCAGCAGATCAATACATGACCATTTGGCAACACATAGCCATCTCTGGCACGAGGTTTTCCCGAATCCCAGGATACTTCCCCATTTTCATCAACGATACCCGTGAACTGAGGTCCCGCAATAAAAACGGAATGCCTGATCTCCTTATCTTTTTTGACCAGAAATGCATCTTTTGTATAACCTACCTGTCCAGTCAATAACAGGAAGGAAAATATTAATCCGGCAATCATCCTATATGAATATATTTTTTGGCACTTCTCATCTATTGTGACCATTCCGTAGGCTCCCGATCCCAACGATGCTTTTCCAGCTGTTTCATCAGTGGCTGATCCAGCGGACCCTGATCACTGGCAGCCATATTGGCATTCACATGACGGGGTCTTCTCATACCGGGTATGATCGTACTAACCCTTGATTCTCCCAATATAAACCTCAAGGCCATCTCAGGCATGGTCATGCCTTCTGGAACCAATGGCTTCAAAGCATCTGCATGATCAACGCTTGAATTAAGGTTTTCTGGAACGAAATAGGTGTTTCTCCAGTCCCCTTCAGGCCAGGTAGTATCTTTGGTCAGGGTGCCTGTGAGTGTTCCTTCATCAAATGGTACCCGGGCGATGACACCCACATTGTGTTTTTCACATGCTGGAAATAACTCATCTTTCGGGTTTTGATCAAAGATGTTGTAAATGACCTGGGTAACATCCACGATCCCACTTTCAATGGCTTTGATGCCATTCCACGGTTCCCATCGGTTTTGGCTGATGCCAATGGCATGGATCAAGCCCTGCGATTTGAGGTCCTGCATTTTATGGACCCACCGATCGTCCTGGAGCCAGGCATCTTCCCACGTGTGAAATTGCATGAGATCAAAAGAGGGTATTCCCGCATTCTCCAGGCTTTTGTGAACATACTCTTCAATATGATCTGGGGGAAAACAATCGTCCAAATCATAGTCGCGGGTGCTGGGCCATTTGAAATTCTTGGGTGGGATCTTGGTGGCTGTATAAAGCTTCTTCCCAGGATTGGCTCGAATCAGTTCACCAAGCATGCTTTCACTTTTACCGGCTCCATAGCCCCAGGCTGTATCAAAGAAGGTACATCCCAGGTCTACTGCCTGCTGAAGGGCTTGCATGGATTCTTCGATGTCGGAGTTTTTCCAGCCAGCCATGCCCCACATACCGTAGCCTATTTCACTTACTTCCCAATTTGTCTTGCCGAGTTTTCTATATTTCATGTCCTAAAAATAAGTAGAAAGTTAAACCTGTACTTTTCAAAAAAGAAAGAATCTCTCAACTACTGCAAAGTCACGATATAAGTACCTCCTGGCTCAGTATTAAAATCGATCAAATAAACTGTTTCTTTAGATAAAGTTTCTAATTTATCTGGATGATGAATGATTGGTTTTCCTGCTGACACATGTGAAAACAAAGGATTTGGATTTTCTCCGGTAGCCGGACCAAAAGTTACCCTTTCTACCTTGACAGGATATTTTGCCGATATTCTGCAATTGCCTCCAAGTTGTGACTTAATCACAGCTTTCACAAGTTTGTTGCCCTTCCATTCCATATCCACCTCAAATCCACCACGTGCCCGGAGCCCATTAACACTACCTTCATTCCATGTAGTAGGCAATGCTGGGAGTAAGAAGATGCTACCATCATGACTTTGGAGCAACATCTCAGCAATCCCTGCCGTGGCTCCAAAGTTCCCATCAATCTGGAATGGTGGATGCGCATCAAACATGTTGGGGTAGCTTCCACCACCCGAATATTGTACATCATCCTCCCTTACCAGTCTCAGTAAGTTAGTCAGCACTTCTATGGCCTGGTCTCCGTTCCGAAGCCGAGCCCAGATATTGGTTTTCCAGCCCATGGACCATCCCGTAGCTTTATTACCCCTTCTTTCCATTACTTTCAGTATCCCTGAGATCAATTCGGGATCGTCCTGAAAATTGATCTGGTTTCCTGGGTGGATCCCATACAGATGGGACAAATGACGATGCTGAACATCACCATCTTCAAAGTCAAATTGCCACTCTTGCAGCTGACCATATTTACCAGTCTGATAGGGCAAAAGATCTTCATATTGATCCCGGATTATACCTTGCCAATCATCTTGGACGGAAAGAATTTCACAGGCTTCCAGATATCTCGAAAAAGTTTCCCGAATGATGGCCATATCCATCGTAGGACCCGGGCTTTGTGTTGATCTTCCGCCTTCATAGATGAATGCTTGTTCAGGAGAGTGGCCAACGGGAGTAACAAGATATCCATCTTTATTGGGTATCAGCCATCCGCTGTAGAACATTGCGGCACCTTTCAACAATGGGAAAATATCATTCCTCATGAAATCTAGGTTTCCATGGAAGAGATATCGCTCCCACATATGGCTGGTGAGCCAGCCGGCTACCATGGGCCAGAAAGAGCAATTGCAGAGATCTACCGGCTCGGAATGTCTCCATATTGTCATATTATGGTTGCCAGTCCACCCCTGGTTCCCGAACATATCGTGTGCAGTCACCTCTCCATTTATCGCCAGCTCTTTAATCGCCTTGAAAAGGGGTTCGTGACATTCCGAAAGATTGGTAAGCTCAGCAGGCCAGTAATTCATCTCCAGATTAATGTTCTGCGTGTAGGCCCCTGCCCATGGCGGAATGATGTGATCATTCCATATCCCTTGCAGGTTAAGAGGTTGTCCGCCCGGACGTGATCCTGAGATCATGAGGTACCTTCCAAACTGGAAAAACAGTGAAACAAGGGCCGGATCTTTACCATTTGAAAACAGTTCCAAACGCTCATCGGTTGGTAACTTTGATTGTTTGGTCATTTTACCCAGATTCAAACTTACCCTTCTAAAAAGTGCCTGATAATCATTTATATGGCTGGCCAATAGCTGCTGGTAATCTTTCCCCTTTAATGCATTGAAAAATGTCATCACTTTTTCAGAAGGATCCACGCCTTCACTGGCTGGACTTTTATCAAATCCGTTATAACTGGATGCAGCGCTTATTAGTAGAACGACCTCATCAGCATTTTCAACCACCATTTTTCCATCGGTGAATTTGACCTTTCCACCCTTATTGATGGCCCTGACACGGCAATCAAAAGCCATTCCCAGTCCGTTGACCTCCTGATCATATAAGACATTTTTGGCTCCGGGTTTCAGTTTGCCATTTTTTTCGTATATCTCAGGGTATTTATGTTGATCTCCGGCATCTTCTACCTGTTTAAAGTTTCGACGTAAAGCAAAACCCGGAACTTTGGCTTCCATGATCAGGAAAGGACTTTCTGATGAGTATTTTGCCGTGGGTTGATGCGGTGTAGATAAGCGAACGCTGCAGTTAATACTTGCATCACGATTTGCAGAAACCCGCATCACAATTACATGATCCGGGTAGCTGGCAAAAACTTCCCTGGTAAAGTTGATACCGTCAACCTTGTAGTTGACTTTCGCTACAGACATTCCGATGTCCAGGCTCCTTTGGTAATTGCTGACTTTCCCTTTGTGATCAAAATCTAACCAAAGGTCACCAAGGGGCTGATAACATTGCTGTGCTCTTCCGAGCCAGTCATCAGCAATGATATCCTGTGCTTCCGCATATTTTCCTTCGTTCAACAAACCCATCACTTCAGGAAAACGTTTCCGAACATCAATGGACTTGTAGGTATTCTTCGGGTCTCCGGAATAAAGTGTTGTTTCATTTAACTGAAGGTGCTCCTGCTGAATACCACCATGAACCATGGCTCCCATGTAGCCATTCCCAAGAGGCAAAGCCTCTGTCCAAACGTCCGCAGGTTCATCATAATGCAGCAACAGGCTTTCATCTGTGGGTTGTGCCAAAAGGTTAATCGCCAAGAAGTTTACCAGAAAGCATAAAAACAAGCTAATTTTTAATGGATTTGAATGATTTTTCATTGGGCTGTTGAAAAGTTATAGTACGGTTAAATGCACGGGTTATTGAAAGTTAAATATTTTAAGATCTTTGCGTCGTTCTTCAGGAACTACGATCAGATTTTTAATTTCTCCGTTTTCGAGAGTTACCTCAATTGTGGTGTTTTTTGGGGCATGCAACTTGAAGCTGACATCCCATTCTTTGGGCCATGCAGGAAACAATAATATTTCATCTCCAATTGTTTGTAAGAGCATTTCCTGCAGACCGATCATACCCGATCCACCCCAGTTATGGTCCGGGACCCAGTCATGCCCGGGACCCCAAAAGGTCGGAAATCTTCTCTCACTGTCTTTTAGCTTCATGTAGTTGTATGACATGGCTTCATGAGTCATCCCCATCCTAGCAAAAAAGATCCCGTCCTGATGCCAACTAATGACCATACCTTTCCTAAAGTCTGGTGCCAAACGATATGAATTGATGAAGGTTGGGATCTCTTCATCTCCGAGTTTATATTGATTAAAAGGGAAAAGCGGATAAAACTGAGGGAGCTCCACATTGGATTCCCTTAACCACTTATCAGCAGGTTTGATAATCTCCACTCCCTCCTGATTATCAAATGGATAGTCCGGAATCCGGGATAGCATTTCCACATAATAAGCCTTATCGTTTAGAGTTAAGTATTTGTCATCCAGCTCCATAATAGCCTTTAGACAAGCATTCAATCCTGCAATTACGTCGCTGGGGTTTCTTGCTCCACGATACGATTCGCATGATGTAGAAGGGAAAATGACCAGTTTATCATTGTGATCCAGCTCTTTGCCTGACCTTATTTTTTCCCTCATGCGGTAGTGCTCATCAAAAAACACAATCGACTCCTCGATAAACGGCATATATCGTGAAATATCAGCACCAGTAAATTGATGATACTCCAAAATCATGTAGGAATTTTCTATCTGAGATTCCCAGTGATAAGCTATTGAAGGATTGGCCATCACGCCTCTCTCAACAAAATCATCATACCCCCTGGAACCATTTACTCGCTCATCTCCGAATGAAACTTCTTCACCTCGCTTTCGTCTCCCCTCCGACCAGCCGTAGCCGGCACCAAGTGAAATACCAGGAACTCCTATATACTCACTGTACAAGGCTCCATCATGACCAAAACCTGCTTTTACTCTCGCTCTTGCTCCTGGAAGTGCTTTATGATATAGCTCAAAATGGGGAAGAATGGCGTCAAAATCTCCACTCTTCAGCATAGGCCAGTAAATGAGTCTTTGATTCTGAGCAGTAAACACTCCGCCCCCCCAGGCACGAAAATCGGGACCAAAATCCCTGTCTTTATTGACGAGACCAGCATCAAAGTTTAAGTTTCCGCCATTGAATTTTGTTGGGTACTCACCGAAAGCATTACCACCTAGCTGATATCTGAACAACTGATAATTCCTTGATATTTTCCAAACCGAATCTTCTTCATTTCTGTGATCAGTGTTGATGTGGATATAACTTCTAGACCAGAAGTCTTTCCACCATGTTTTGGTAGCATTCTGATCTGTATTTTGAGATTTAAGGATAATATCGGCCAGTTCTTCTCTCCATTCTTCCAAGGCCTGTCCCTGAGAAATATGACTTGCCAGTTTCAGCTGATGATGAGTCGATTTACCAGAAAAAATATGTCTGGCTTTATAAGGCACACCCATATATGTCCCATTCGATTCGGGAGCTGACTGAAAACCATCGCCGTATAGTTGACCACCAAAAATTCTCCCTTTAAGATCATCTTTAATCTTATTTTTATAATCCTCCAATCCTTGCTGTACAATGAGCATATCCGGTACCAGCTTGTTGTCAGGATTTCGGTGAAAAAAGGTTATTCCTTTTGCATCCTGTGTCACACTATCTTTCTGTTGAACTACTTCTCCCGGATAGGCATCCAGGGTAAAGGTGGAGTGGCGCATGCCATTGTCATGGATTATTTGATCCTTGAATCTCCAATACTCGTATGCAGCATCCACAACAACTTCCTGGCTGGCATCAACTTCCATATGTAAAACCGGATTGAACACATCAACCCACAGCCTTGCTTTGGCTTCTAATATCCTCCTTCCAACCTTTCTCTTACCTGTAATCTCGATATGTCCCTCCTGAAGCATTAACTCCTGACGGAACTCAAGACTATTCTTATCTTCAATGAATGGGTTAGGATTCAGCGTGATGCTTACCCTACCTAGCTTCAGGTATTGATTGGTTTCGGCCAGACTCCCACTTCGCTGGACATACAAGTAGATTTTTCCCTCTTCAACCCAAACATTGCAACCAATATCTCCACCGCCTAATGGCATGGATTCGCTACTATTGCTGCTTGGGAACTCCCAGACAACGTTGTATTCATCGGGCATTTCCTGAGCCCTGACAAAAAAAGGATGGCAGAAGAAAATACAAAGAGTTATTATCGAAGTAGACTTCACTTTAATATTATAGGTCTGGTTTCAATGGAATACTAGGCAAATTCGGACATCAAACTCAAAAAAAATGAGACACTGAAATTTAGAAACAGCGTCTCATTTTGATGATTAAAGCTAGGTTGAATTAGTAACCGTCATTCTGAAGCAATTGCACTTCAGTATTCTTTTCGATTTCACTGTTGGGAATGGGCAATAATGTCTGTGTATCATTGATCACATGATTGGCATACTGACCATTATGCATTGGATTATAAGTCCTGATACGCTCAACATTTACACCCATCCTCATGATGGTTTGCAGCCTCAATTCTTCATTAAACAGTTCCCGTGCTCTTTCATCCAGGATATAATCCAGGTCTACATCGCCCTCCAGTACCGGATCTGCGTTTGATCTGGCTCTTACCACATTGATGTCATCAGCAGCAAGGTCAGGACTCCCATTCAACAGGTGAGCCTCAGCTCTAAGCAAATAAGTCTCAGCCAGCCGCATGAGATAGTGATCACGATAAGAATGATTGGCTCCGCTGGTGGTAAGACCAGTGACAGGATCAGCGATAAGTTCATTTGGGAAATTTCCTATGGGGGCAGTCTTGGCAAAAATCGCACTCCACCATCTCTTTAAAGGATCACTAAAGTTGGAGATAGCACCACTTGCAACCATCATTTGTCCATAATACGCCGATGTGGGATTATTGACTTCGGCATCCCTGATGATATTGTATTCGGAGTTTCTTATATCATTGTTTGAGTTTACCCAAACTCCGTTTAGCATATAATCTGAAGCGGCCCACCATCCGATGCCACGACCACCTAATTGATTCATCGGACCGATAAAAACATTCTCTCCGTCATTATCCTTTAGTTGCCAGTATAGTGGCACTATAAAACGGGGAATATTATCATCATAACCGCCTCCGGGTGTTAGGTACTCATATTGAGCTACCCATATAGCTTCTGTATTCCCCGTACCACGATTTTGATTTCCTCTTCTGAAAAGATCCCAGTAAACATCACCAGGCTCACCACTCCTTGTGCCAAACCTTGAGGTCATCAAAGCATAATTGGGATCATCGATCACTTCCGTGGCTGCTGCAATCGCATCGTCATACTGCTGAGTATTGATATATGCCTCAGTCAGGAGATGGTAGGCAGCACCTTTTGAGATCCTTCCATCCTGAGATACTTCATTCGCTTCGGGCAGATCCTCCACAGCCTCAGTAAGATCTGTGATCACCTGCTGAAAGATTTGATCACGGGTAGCCCGGGTAAAATCTCTTTTGGGTGTATTGATCTCCTCAAGTATCAAAGGAACGCCTCCAAAAAGAATGCCGAGTCCACGATAGGCAAAAGCCCTAAAAAATTTGGTTTCAGCAATTTTGGCATTGCGCTCATCCTCAGAATCGTAATCTAACTCCTGAATCCTCGAAAGAATCACATTGGCATTGGCAACAATCTTATAGTAATTGTTCCAAATACCTTCTATTCGATCATTTTCAGGAGTTACTTTATCGGACCATGAATTTATCTCATGAGTAGGTGCAATCGCATCATAACCAATGTCAGTTGTATATTGAAACACAAATGCCAACGTGTGCGCCGTTCCAAATAGCATGTAGTTCACATTATCATATAGCTGCACAACAGCGATGTCTATCTGTTCAGGTGTAGTATATGAGTTTTCAGGGGAATAAAAACTGAAAGGAACTTCTTCCAGCCAATTTTCTTCATTACACGACCCCAGTGAAAATATCAGGGTCATTGCTGTAAGTATATATTTAATATTTTTCATCTTTTCGATACTATTAGAATTGAACATTAAGACCCAGTGAATAGCTTCTCAGGAGCGGAGCATCCGGCCTAAAGCCAACGCCTGTTTCGGGGTCCTGACCAATCCAGTCGGTCAATGTGATGAGGTTTTTACCACTCAGAAAAAGTTTGAGGTTACTCAGGCTAATTTTTTCAACCAGTGTGGCAGGGAAATCATAGGACAATGAAACATCCTGTAACCTCACAAAACTTCGTTGACTATATGGTGTCGCTTCAAAATTTGAAGGTGTATCCAATCTTCTGAATCTTGCATTCGGGTTTTCCGGCATCCAGTAATCCCAGGCCCCCTTCGGAATATTGCTATATCCCAACTGATCCGATTTCTCAAATGAACCATAGGCGTGAGGAGCATCAGTTCCCATATAATAGTTCTTACCGCCCTGGATAGAATTGATGAAGATGTACAAACTAAAGTTTCCATAGGTCAAAGTATTCCCGATCCCAAACCTGTAGGCGGGATCTACATAGCCAAGAACCTTTCTGTCATCAAGCGATGAAATGTCACCATCTTCATTCAGATCATTGAGCTTATAGGTACCCGGAAAGAAACCTGGCCAGATGGATCCATCAGTATCATCTGCCAGTTGCCACATGCCCACAATCTCATAATCGTAAATCACATTTTGGGGCTCTCCAATAAACAATCTGCTGGCGACAAGGTCATCTTCAATCCCATCCTCATCATTATCAGCTCCAATGATGGATTCAATTTTATTCCTTACTCTGTTGAAATTGAAAGAAGACTCCCACCTAAAGGCTCCATTATCAATGATCGTAGCCGATAAAGCCATTTCAAAACCATTATTTGAAACTTCTGCTATATTCGAATTGATCGCATCAAATCCTGAAATTCTGGGAAGTTGGATGGCAAACAAGATATTTTCCGTTGAATTGTTGTAATATTCCAGATTACCCTGGATACGTGACCCGAATACGGCAAAGTCCAAACCAATATTGGTTCCGGAGGTCGTTTCCCAACCAAGTGCAGGGTTGGAGAGTGAAGATATCTGCTGGCCCTGAAAGGTCTGGCCACCATCTCCAAATACGTAGCTGGGCCCCGTAGACACCTGAGCAAGTGTGGCATATCTGCCGACTCCTCTTCTTCCCAGTGAGCCGTATGAAGCACGCAATTTCAAAAAGTTAATGAAATTTACTCCACCCAGAAAAGCTTCTTCACTCAGTACCCAGCCTATTGCTGCTGAAGGGAAAATCCCTGTTTTATTCTGCTGTCCAAAGCCGGAAAAACCGTCTCTCCTGACTGTTCCAGTAAAATAGTACTTGTTTTGAAAATCGTATAGTAACCTTACCATTTGGTACAGGCTGGACTCCTGTTCTTTATTTGAAGAAACGCTATTCAGTGTGGGATCACCTGCCTGCAACCTGTTGTACGAAAGAATATCCACACCAAAGTTTTGGGCACCAGCTGTAAATTCATTGATGTCTCGCTGTTCAACACCGTAGACCAGTGTAGCATTCACGTGATGGTTCCCGAAGTCCCTTTTGTAGGTCACAATGTTATCCAGCATCCAATCCCTGTTACGGAAATTAGATTTGGTACCTGCCCCCTGGAAATTAGCAGCATTCGGATCAAAGTTTGAGTAATCCCGGGTCCGGTAATTGTTGGCAAAGTTCAACCGGTATGACAGTCCTTCAATGGGAAGCTCTATTTGAGTAAACAATACGCTTGACAAATTGAACCTGACATCTTCATTATCAATCTCCAGTGTGAGATAAGGGTTTAGCCACCCGCCTTCGGGCCTCGGTATAAGTTCTCCCTGACTATCCCTGATCGGTGCCCAGGGCTGAAGTAAAAAAGGAATTGATGAACCCGCATCCTGTCCGGAATAGTCACTGACTGTAACAAATGTTTGAGTACCTACAGTAATGAAATCATTAACATCCACATCTAAATTTGCTCTGAAGTTATAACGCTGGTAAGTATCGTTTTTGATAAAGGCCGCCTGATCAGTAAATCCTCCGGATACAAAGTAACCAACAGAATTTCCCCGGCCCTGAACACTAATATTATGGGTATTTACGTGTCCATTGTCAGTGAGCAAGTCCCACCAGGGGGTATCAACGCCATCATTGTATCCCTGATTGATCTCAAGGGTTTTAAAGTTATTCTGCCAGACATAGTTAGGGTCTACCTGTAGATAATCAGGAGGTATCCGTCCACCCAGATTCCACCATATATCAGGATAAAACTCTTCTAACTCAGCAGCATTCATAGGTTCAAAGGCTTTAGAGGGTTGCTGGATCGAATAGCTGGCGGAGTAGTTCACTACAGGCTTGGCTGATAATGTACCTGTCTTGGTAGTAATGACGATGACACCATTAGAAGCCTGGGATCCGTAAATAGCTGCCGAGCTGGCATCCTTTAGTACATCAATGGATTTGATGTCGGCAGTATTCAGATCTATGAGGCTACCTCTGTAAATAATCCCATCCACCACAACCAAAGGTTCATTGTCTGCACCACTACTTGACAGCGTGCTTTGCCCCCTGACAGTCAGTGATGGATTTTGACCTGCATTGGTCACTGCACCTACATTAAGACCAGGAATCGAACCCTGCAAGGCCTGAACCACCGAAACATGCGGGAATTCGGTAGCTCTTTTAAGATTAGAGGTGGCGACAGCACCTGTCAGATCTCTTTTGTTTACTTCTCCCCCGTATCCAATCACCACAACTTCTCCAAGAGCCTGGACATCACCGATCATTTCAATGTTAATTGTAGACCTGATACCAACCACTGCTTCCTGGGAAATAAAACCCACCGAGCTAAATACAAGAATTGATTCTTCAGAAGGTACTTCCAGATTAAAATTTCCTTCAAGATCACTCACAGTACCCTGAGTAGTTCCTTTAATGACAATACTCACTCCCGGCAGGCCTTCACCTGACTCGTCAGTGACAACGCCGGAAATTCTTTGCTGAATACTTACTTCTTCCAATAGCACTGGCAAGTTGGAGATATTCTCCGCAGGCGTCAGTGCGATCGTCTCATTGACCCTTCTCAGAGAAAGTTGTCCCTGGTAGCTGATCTCTCGGAGCAACTCGTCCATCTTCCACGATCCGGGTCTGATAGAAATATCTTTCCCTCGAACAAGCTTTTGTGGATAAATGAATTTGAAATCACTGATCTTCTGGATTTCATTGATGAAAAACCCCAATGACACCTCCGACTTACCGTAGGAGGGTATTGTAATCTCAATTTCGCTTAATAGCCGCCTCTGGGCTTCAATTTCACTCGCCATAACCATAAGCATGGATTGTATGGTAATCAATGCGTATATGGCCAATTTTGACATGTGAATTACAATTTTGTGTACTTTTGCATTCATATGGTTTTGGTTTAAATACTGGAACTATTGTACTTAAGAGCCGATGGCTTCCCTCAAAGTTTCTCGGCTCTTTTTTTATTATCTCTAACTGTTCATTTTATTAAAATCATTTTGTCTTTTATTTCATATTCGAACTTGTAGGAGTAGGACAAACTTTCTAATACTTCCTTCAATGTTGGGTTTTCATATACCCCTGTCAAATTATCCAGTGCTTTAAGATCTATTTCTGATTGTATCTGATAACCAAACCAATCAGAGATTCTATTCATTGTCTCTTCTAGATCAGCATTTTCAAATACCAACTTATTTTCAGTCCATCCAAATAGCAATTCCCGGTTTTTAATCTTCTCTGCTAGGACTTTTTTACCTTGTTGCACTTCGACATACTCATCTTTTTCCAGCAGAACATGTTGGTCACTGGCCATGTCTCTTACTTCTACCTTTCCAGACTTTACTGCTACAATACCTGAATTGTCAATCGATCTGCCATCTATATTGAAGGAAGTACCCAATACCCTCACCTGAAGATTATTTACTTTCACGATGAATGGACGACTTTCATCTCTGGCCACATCAAAAAAAGCTTCTCCTTTTAACTCTACTTCCCTGGTCCCAGCTTGCATAGGGCCATAGCTGATACTACTTCCCGCGTTTAATTTCAGATGAGATCCATCAGGTAATCGAACCATCAATTTTTGTCCAATATCCGTTGACTTGGTTACCGTCACATCCGGGTCAATTGTGACGGCTTCCGGAGTAGAACCATTATTATTAATCCACGCAAAAGTGACAACCATAAGTAATGTGATGGAGGCCGCAATTGCTGCCCAATACCGGATCTTCTTTCCTGCCGATGCTTTTTCTATTGAGCGAATTTCAAGCGGAGATTCATCTGCTACCTCTGTCTGATCGATCTTTGAAAGAATCTTATTAAAAATCTTTTCTGAATCTACTGCTACATCATTGCTGTGAACAAACAATTCCCTTTCAATCTCCTCTTTGGCTTCCTTGCTATAAATCCAGGCAATTAGCTTATGCGCTAACTCCGGTTCACATTTCTCAATTAAAAATCTCTTTAGTGTTTCTAGGTTCAAGACTCGCTCGTTTGGTAGTAAGACTCCCTTCCACTCACTCACTACCTAGTCCACCTGAAATATTTTTACCAGGCTCTATGAGATCTCAATACTGGTGCGACTATTTCAAAAAAACAATACCTCCATTGATAATTTTACAATAAAGAAGCCTTTAGAGTTTGGTTTCAATGAAATCTTTGAAAGAAAGTAATTTTATTTTTTCCATAAATTACATTTAGGATTAAGCACCAACCAGTCGAAAAGTGCCCATGGAGGATAATTACCACGAAATAATTGCGGGTATCAAAGAAGGCAAAACATCTTCTTTTAAGGAGCTTTATTTAAAGTTTCACAAGAAAATCTTTGGATTCTGTATCAACAATGGGCAATCACACGAGGATGCTGAGGAAGTGTTACAGGAGGTCTTTCTCAAGATATGGTCCAA
Organism: Cyclobacteriaceae bacterium; assembly: GCA_965223915.1. Taxonomy (GTDB): domain Bacteria; phylum Bacteroidota; class Bacteroidia; order Cytophagales; family Cyclobacteriaceae; genus UBA7330. Next base: position 332,056 of record OZ245027.1, read on the forward strand.
GCGCCACAAGTTTGATCCTGACAATGTTCAGTCTTACATTTTTTCTATCGCTAAAAACATCATCGTAGATAAATACCGCAAGCTGGTGAAAATGAGAGCTGCCAGTGAATATCAGATCCTATTCATGGAACCCGAAAATGATACCGAAAACACTGTCATTTATAACGAGCTGAAAGAAGAGATTCAAAAGACCTTTGAATCGATGCCTGAAACGCGCAAGCTGATCTTTCAAATGAGTCGGTTCAAAGGGTATTCAAACAAGGAGATTGCCTCCGAGTTAGGCATCTCTGTTCGAACAGTAGAAAATCACATCGCCAAGGCCATCCAAAACTTCAGAAGCGACCTGGGACAATCTTCTGCGGTATTGGCATTTCTGGTGGTGGCCTACCTGATTTGACAATTTCTCAAAAGTGTTAATCAATCATCCAACACCCTCATCAAAACCTCTTTGAACCATTGGTTCTCTGTATTGAGATCCTTCCTAAGTTCCTCTTTCAATTGATCACTAATGTTGACTCCCTGGAAAAGTTGTAACAGCTTAACTTTATCCGGAATGGCAGCCTTCGAATATATATCGGCCATTTTTGATTGAAAGGATACGCTTTCGATATCTGAAAATTTTAAAGTTTTAAAAGCAAGTACCCTGCTTTTGTAATCATCTGAAGCCAGTGCATCCAATAGCAGTTGATCCATGGCTGCTGATGGGCTGATCTTGCCGGAAGCCAGTAACTCAATCAGGAAAGGGTCATATCCCGGATGATCAATCAGCGTTTCCAGTAGTACCTGGTCCTTTCCCAGGATCTCGGCAGTCATATCGATCAACTGTACTTCCTCACCTACATGGATCAAATGCCACATCGTGTGTGTGGAATACACCGCCTGCTCAATGGCTTCCCCTGCCAGCTCTTCTCTGGTCGCTCCGGATACGCCATCTACTTCCGGTCCTTCTGTCAGATCACTCAATTCATACTCCCTAAGCATCGACCAGTCATCTTTCAAGATCCGGATAAGCTTGTCATAGTCCGATGCTTTGAAATTGCTGTGATCGGTTTTAGTCAATGGTTCACCATAGACCTCCAGGCCAAAGAACGCTCCATCGCACGTCCAGTAAATACCAATATCGATCAATTTGCAGGTACCTGTGAGACAAACAGGTGTTTCCACCCGCCTGTACCAGTACAATAAACCTAAAGTGTCATTGAGTCCTGAAACTTCAACCTTCTCACCATCATCAGATTTGATAGATCTGTGAATACCTGCATTGGTCAGCGTTACCTGGCTGAGTTCATGACTTTGAAAAACAACCTCTCCATTGTTATCAAATGAACTCAAAAAGAAAAATAAGACAATAAGTACGGACATTCCGTTTTAAACCTCAACCTCTTTATTAAGTTTCTGACCATGCATAGGATAGTTTAATCCGGAAAGGTATTTGTTCCATTTTGCAGCATTGTAACCTAAATCTTCGCCCGTCAGCTCTTTTAATTCCGATAAAGCGAAGGTTTTGAAATTATGATGAATGTCCAATAGATAGGTAGACAAAATCTGGTATCCGGATTTAGCGCCACAACGTGCCAATGCTGAACCTATTGACAATTCCAGGTTTCCACCATACACCCTCCACATGGTTTCATGATACTCCTCCGTCTTAAACCCATTGATAATTTCTTCGCCTAGCAACCGCTCAAATCCGGAAATCAATCCGTGATTCGGTAGGCGCTCAGCGTAAAAACACGAGGCCAAAATACGATTGTAGTATGGAACCAACTTGAGATCAATCCGACCATTGTAGTACTCATTTTCTCTTTCCATGATACGGCCCCCTGACCATGTTTTGTCCAGGATCTGTTTTACCAAATCAACACCATTCGGGTCGTCGGACATTGCTAAGAGTGCTATGTTTTGATTGATCCGCCAATAGAGTCCGAGCAGGATATTCTTGGGCCTTCCCCTGATATCATCGTAGGTATCAACAAAATCTTCCGGATATCCAGCCTTGCTTTCCTCCTCAAACATCTGCTCCAACTCCTCAATGATTGGATCATTTACCCCACGCTCTCCAAACCAGGCCAGCGCTTTGGCAATCAATAGTTCCCCTTCTTTATGCTCAGCCTTTTTATAATGCTGGTATAACACAGGTACAGCCTTCTCTTTTGGTAATTTGATACACTCATACAAATACTCAGGGACTCCCTTCGATAATTGTGCTACTCTCCGTTCAATTTCCTGATCATCGTTGGTCAGGTTACCTGCGGGCCTGGTTGCGTAATCCGGTTTCATGTATCCCAAGGCTGCCCACTCTTTCTGGATGCCAGTGATATCATAGTCTTTGGGTTGAATGCTATTCCAGGCTTGATCAGCGGCCACCTGTCCGGTGAGATAACCCAATACGGCCAGGTCGGCACTCATCCGCGTAAATTGTAAAGCGTTATGAGTCTGACTGATTCCCCGTCCTGATAGTAACATACCATCAAGTCCCATCGGGACAATGGACTTATACGGGATTTCCATGACCAGATCATTTGAATGAGGTAACAGGAATCCACATTTAGAATACTCTGAACTTCCGATATTATGCGGATCAAAGTCACTGCTTGCATAAGTCATCACATCGCTAAAATGCGTGTCTTCCACAGCATCTATCAGGTCTATGACATGTAACCCTTCAATTCTTCTAGACTCTCTAACAGTCAGCATAGGGCTGAAATCATAAAAATGAGCCTTGTAATGAGATAAAAACAACCCTCTCTGTAACTCAGAGATTTTGGTGTTATCAATCATATCATAATCCCGGTGACCATTGGAAGTTGAAAAATGTCCTTTGTTACGGTCCCACTGACTGTAATTCTGCGTCAATCCGGTCCGGGAATCGCCGTGCCAGTAGTTGGCGCCTGCGAAATACGCCAGATCTGCGTCACCGGTTGCATCAATGGTGATGGGTGCTTCAATCAGCTCTAGCGCCCCATCCCTGCAAACCACAATTCCTTTGACTGTTTTAGCTTCAACATGAGCTCCACACATAATAGATCCGGACAGGAAACGATTGCCCGAGTCCACGATTTCTTTGAGGTGAAACAGCTTTCTTCCTATTTTACTGCTCAAGTTGTGTGTATTGGCGATTTGAGATGACTGCTGGTCCTGCTTTTTGAAAAAAGTATGGTCTTTGTATCCATGGTAATATCCCATCACACCTCCCATGGTTTTTGTACCCCCAAGATCATTGAAATAATCCACGACGATCGTGTTGGCACTTTTTTCTGCGGCTCCCATGCCTGCCATAGCGCCGGCGGTACCACCACCTGCTATCAGTACCTGGCATTTTTCTTTGGTCCTGATCCACTTGTCAAAATCAAACGAACATTGCTTTAACGGGATCTTCAACCCGGGATCATCCGGGGTTGTTTCTTTGATAGCAGTCCATGGTATTTTTCCTCCGGCTACATGTATTGTGGTCGGCTTAGAGCTTTTGGACCCCTTGATCGAATCAACCAGCACTTTGGCTTCCTGATCCAGCCTAGGGATATCTGAGGCTTTGATATTAGACAAATCCTTGCTGAAGATGTAATGTCCCTTCAGGGTAGTATCCGGTAAGGTGTCATCTTTGAGGAATATCGAGCATTCAACAGCCAGCTGATCAACATGTGCCGAGGAGAGCGAATCATCCATACGACCAAGGTCTTTCCCTAATTCGGCGGCCAGAAACCGCGCCTGCTGCTCAATTTCTTCTCTCTTCTGGGACTTCACAGGAAATTGAAATTCTAAAAAGGCCTGATCTTCCAGGTATTTGCCGGGACGTAAAATCAGTTGATTGTTTAATAGTCCATACTTTGCATCAACACTCATGGTGTGTGGCTGAGGTGCTTCTACATTATGCACTTCTACGACAAACCCGGCCCGATCAATCTTGTAGGATTCACCAGCAAGTCTTCTGGAGAAAAGTGCCCAGTCTGAAGCATCGATGAAGCTCTTACATTTTATCGTATGGATCCCGTGCTTACTGGCTACCATTACACCATTCACACTCTTTTCATCAGAAACAAGTCCACATACGTCAGTCATCAGTAGTACATGAACCTTGTTGACCAACAGATTCCGCAATAATCCTTTCCGGATGGAACCATTAAACAGCATGGCGTCATTGCCAAACACACTGTTATTTACCCCATTTCCTGATTTATTAAAGACTTCCTCTTTCTCACCTTCAGGAAACAACAATCCCTTATGCTCATCAGAAAGCGCTCCCAAACCTTCCGTATTTACCCACAGCTTATGCTTTGCAGTAACTTCATACCCCGGACTCGTACGTTTTTCTACTACCAGCACGCTTTTTCCTTGTTTGGCGGCATGAATAGCTGCAAAATACCCTCCGAAGCCGGCACCATTGATGATCACATCATAAGCTTCGATTGATTGATCTGTGATAAACTGGTGGTTGATCTCCTGGTAAAGCTCCTTGTTCATAAATCCGGGAGTAACCAGGATTGCTCCCGTGGCCGGGATACTCAGATTAAGAAAATCTCTTCTTCTCATAATGGTGTGATGTTGATCAATTCGTGTCTATAAAATAGAGAGCAGGGAATTACCCCTGCCCTACTCAATATACTTAATTTTCAGATGCTCCCGGATACCCAGGATTCTGCTTAAACTCACCTTGTGTATTGGCATCAATCACATGCTGAGGGATCGGCCACAATCTGTTATGATCCTGAATGGTATTGCCAGACGAAACTCCTCCATCGGTGTCAGGAGCAGAATTGTAAGTTCTTACCCGATCCACCAATCGATCCATACGAATCAACGTTCTGACCCGTGGTTCTTCTACCAGTAATTCTCTGGCTCTTTCATCCAGGATGAAATCTTCGGTGACATCCCCGGGAGCAATGAGTACCGCATTGGCTCGACCCCGGACTGCGTTGATATCATTAGCTGCCAGGGTCATTTCACTCTTCCTAAAATAAGCCTCTGCCCGTAGTAAATACGTCTCAGCTACCCGCATTCTGGCTATGTCCTTGGAAGAACGTCCGTTCGACACGTTATCCTCAAACGGCTGACCGTCAATCTTCCTGATCCACGGATAGTACTGCCGAAGGGTATCTAGATCATTGTCTGTGAAGGTCACCCCATCATTCTCCATAATATAGAGCTTTCCATCTGTACCTCTTCCAGTTTTGATAGGTTGCCCAAAGTATTCGGTATCATTCGGGTTGTTGTAATAAAATGTCCTTCGGATATTGTGGTCAGAATTCCGCATATCATTCCAATCCAGGGCCCACATATCATACTTCACAAAGTTGGTGGGTGAGTTCACACCGATCCCCCTGATCAAAGAGTCAGCTGCACTGTTGCCAAAGCCATTAGGAGACACAATTTTATCATATTCCGGAGCCCAGTATCTTGGCCAGTTATTTCCATCACCTCCACCAATGGCGAAGGATTCCATCTGCCAGGCAAATATCACTTCCTTGTTTCCGGAAGAACGGTTAATCTGTCCCCAGGCATGCAGATCGCTGATCACATCACCAGGTTGATCGCTGGCAGGGCCAAACCTACTGGTCATCAGCTCATAATCGCCTACCTGCTTATCTATGATCATGCTGGCTGCATCAATGGCATCGTCATAATAGGAGCCATCTCCCGTTTCCAGTCCCAGTGAGATATAAACTTCGCTCAACAGGTGATAAGCTGCTGCCCTGGAAACCCGACCGTCGGCGACATCGATCGGAAGCAATTGCACCGCCTCCTCCAGATCACTAGCAATAAAATTCAATACTTCCAGCCTGCTTGCCCGAACGAAATCGAATTTAGGCTCAGTCAGCCGGGAATCAACAATGGGTACACCCCCATAGATATTGATCAGGAAATTGTATGTGTAAGCCCTGAAAAAGAGCGCCTGTCCTTTGATGTTGTCCCTTGAATCACTGCTGAATGTTACATTGTCAATGTCTTCAAGCACAAGATTGGAGCGTACGATCATTTGCTCATACGCCCAATCCCAATATATGGCTGCAGCACCATAGCTGGAATTCAATAATGTATAGTCTTTGAGCCCCCGGCTGTCATATCGTCCCCATCGCGAAAGGTCTGTTCCAACAGTCATGTACTCAAAATTGTTTGAAGCAATGAGATGCTCCTCACGAGCTGCCTGATAGATACTAATGACTGCAGCCTCATATCCCGCTTCATTTTCCAGTACATTTTCAGGACTAAACTGATCCAACGGCACCTCGTCCAGATAGCTTTCACTACAAGACACTAGCAACCCTAGGACCAAAGTCAATATCAATGAATTTTTTATATATGTATACATGATTTCCTATCGTTTAAAATTGAACATTAACCCCGAGTGTGTAGGTCTTCATCAAGGGACCGTTGTTTCCCGGACTTATCCCACCTGCTCCATGTTCAGGGTCCCAACCAATCCAATTGGTCCAGGTAAACAGGTTCTTACCACTTACATAAACCTTTAGGTTTCGAAGGTTGGCTTTCTCGACCAGTGCAGTGGGGAATGTATAACCAATCGAAAGATCCTGTAGTCTTACGTAACTGCGGTTTTGATAAAACCCATAAGCCAAAGGATTGCCATAGTTAATTGCTGGCCAGTCATTGATCCCGTTAGAAGGCGTCCAGTAAGGAACGTCGTATACATTGGCTTCATAGTAGAAATTTCTTCCCAGGTTAAGCGCCTGATTGGCACTGTATCCGCCCTGTCTCCAGTTGATCATAGCCATCAGGCTAAATCCTTTGTAGCTAAGCGTATTGGTCAAGCCAAGGATAAAATCAGGTTGTTCTGAGTGCACTACCTGGCGATCATCCGGCGTGATCTCACCATCTCTATCTACATCTTCAAACCTGATATCTCCGGCTTTAGCTCCTGCTAACTCCGAAAAATCATCTCCCTCCTGATAGATACCAGCAAACACATAGTCAAAATTGGCATCCAGAGGGTGTCCAATAAACCAGCCACTGGCGATGTCATCATCCTCAATTCCATCTTCATCCAGGTCGTTGCCGGTAAGCTTCAGGACTTTATTTCTATTCAGGGTAAAAGCAGCAGATGTGCCCCATACAAAATCTCCCATTTTCAGATTGATGGATGACAGACTGATCTCAACGCCCTTGTTTTCTGTCTCCCCTACATTTCGGAGAAAACTATCGTATCCATTGGTATTAGGGATTTGCTGACGAAGTAACAAATCTGTTGTATGGCTTATATAGTAATTCACTGATCCATTCAGCCTGGAATTGAAAATCCCGAAATCCACACCGATGTTGGTGCTTGCGGTTGTCTCCCATCCCAGATTTGGATTGGCAAAAGAGCTGGGGTAAAGCCCCACTACTGATGTCCCTCCATCTCCAAAAATGTAATTGGTTGAAGTGATCTCACTCAGTGAAGAGTATCTGCTTACGCCCCTGTTTCCATTTTTACCCCATGAAACCCGAAGCTTCAGGTTATCCAAAAAGTCCACTGAGGTCAGGAAGCTTTCCTCTATCATGTTCCAGCTCACACCGACTGCCGGGAATAAACCAAATTTATTTCCCTCACCAAAAGCAGAGTATCCGTCCCGACGCAAACTCATATCGAAGATGTATCGACCTTTGTAGCGATAACCTACCCTTCCCATGGTTGAGAGCTGAACACTTTCTCCGGCAGCAGTCGCTATATTGAAGTTATCACCAATCTCCAGCGCATTCCAGCCCAAGGCATCATTGAAAATATTCTGGCTGGATAGAAATGACCGTTCATCCCTCGTTTCATAAAAACCATACATCAGGGTAGCATTTACTTCATGGTCCTCATTGATGTATCTGGAAAACTGAAGAATGTTTTCTACTGTAAGGTTATGCGATTCAAAATGCTCTTTGCTCCCTGATCCCAGGTTGAAGAAAGCATCTCTGTCGTAAGAATTGTTGTATCTAAATTCATGATAGCGTCGCTGGGTATAGCCTACATTAAGTTTGTAGCTTAGTCCATCAAAAATGGTGACCTCAGCAAAAGTGTTTACAAACAAGATACCTGCCTTTTCCTCCCTATCGTTCCAAAGTGTGGAAAACATCGGGTTTGCTACTAAGCCCACATCCTGGGGTTGTTTCCTGGGAACACCATCATCGTAATACAGGCTTGCCCATGGGCTTAACCAGCTTGCAGCCCCCAGGTTCGCCCTGTTTCCTGAGTAGTCTCTCAATGAATAGCCGGAATTCAATCCAATGTTTAGCCATTCTGTAGCTGTAACATTCAGATTGGCTCTACCACCGATCCTGCTGAAATTGTCACCAGCTACAGGCGACTTGGTATTGGTATATGAGCCAGATAAATAATAGCTGACACTTTCTGTCTTTCCGGAAACACTTAGTTCACCATTGTACATAGGAGCATTCTGTCTGATCTCCTCGAATGGCTCAATACTTCTTCCGGCATCAATATTGACCTGCTCAGTTGGACCAAAGGGAATCGGTCCACCGTCTGCAGCTTCAGCATCCTGACGGAATGAAAGGTACTCCTGAGCATTCAAAAAGTCAGGGACATGTGCATAATCAGAGAATCCATAATAAGTATTCACTGAAAACTGTGGTTTGCCCATCTGTCCTTTCTTGGTGGTGATCTCTATCACTCCATTGGCAGCCAATGAACCATAAATGGCAGTAGAGCTAGCATCTTTTAAAATGTGGATTGATTCAATGTCACCAGGATTGATGTCGGATAAACTTCCTCCGGCATAGATCACTCCATCAAGCACGATGAGCGGATTATTGCTGGCTGAAATAGAGTTTCTTCCCCGAATCTGAATAGAGGCATCCGACCCGGGTCGACCATTGTCAGTAACCACAACCCCTGCCACAGTACCTCTTAAACTTTGTACCAAGTTAGCATTGGGTATATCTCTGGTATTCTCAATGTCTACTGTGGCAATGGCTCCGGTCAGATCCTCCTTCCTGGCAGTTCCATAACCAATCACTACTACTTCACCCAATGACTGTACATCCGTGACCATTTGAATATTCAATGTGGACTGATTACCAACCAGTATTTCCTGGGTTTTAAATCCGACCGAACTAATCACCAATGTAGATTCGCTTGATGGTACGTCTAATGAGAAGCGGCCATCAAGGTCAGTAACGGTACCTTGTGATGTTCCTTTCACCACGATACTCACCCCAGGAAGCCCTTCCCCGGAATCATCAGTAATGACTCCAGACACTTTCTGCTGGATGATCACTTCAATGCTTTTCTCAGCACTTTTAAATTTGGCATTTCGTACACTAATCCGGTCATTTACCTGCCTGAAGCTCACATTGGCCTGTTTTGAGATCTCTATCAGAAGCGATTCCAGCGTCTGATTGTGTGCTTCTATTGAAATACGTTTTGTTTTGTTTTCCAGCAGCTCGCTGTCCTGGTAAGCAAAATGATACTCGGTGTTACGCTCTATCTTCTGTAAAACGTCTACAAGATTCTCATTTTGGATCTCAATACTGATCCTCGCCTCTTTTACACTTTTTATGGCCTGGCTATTTGCTTTTTCTGCCAGCAGCACATTAAAAAGTAATGTTGTCAGTACGAATGAGTATATGGTTAGCTTCCCTGTCATTCGAATAATTTGTAGTATTCCTTGCATATATTTGTAGGATTAGGGTGAAAAAATTCATTCTATGTAGAGCCTGAAAATCGTATGTTGGTAGCATCTTTTTCAGGCTCGATCTTTAATAGGCTCTTTATCTCTCTTTCATGGGGTCTATTTAAAATTTATCAATACTTTTTTTCCTTCTATACTAAAATCGAATCTCATCGCATAGCCTAAAGTCTCCAGCACGTTGGCCAGGTTATCATTCTCAATATATGCGGTAAAGGTTGGCTCCTCACCAGAAGGTAAGTTCTTTACCTCAATGACCACTCCATACCACCGCTCCAGCTCCATGATCCCCTCCCTGAAGGGTGTTTTCTGGAACACAATAAATCCATCTTTCCATTTGATATGATTCAGTGAGGCTCCCTGCTTCTTGCTCAGCTTCCCAAATTCCAGTGCAGCAATCTCCCCCGGATCAAGAAGCGTCGATTGCTCAGCATCCACATGACTATCCACTTTCACTTTGCCAGTAATCAGGGTGATTTCTTCTTTTGCATCAGGGTAAGCGTCTACATTAAAGGACGTGCCGAGGGCAGTGGTCCTCAGGCTCCGGGTTTTCACAACAAAAGGCTTAGTAGGGTCTCTTACTACATCAAAGAATGCTTCTCCAGTCAGCTCAACCAGTCGCTCGTTTCCAGTGAAATTTGACAGGTAGGTGATCGAGCTTTCCGAATTGAGAATCACCTTGGTACCATCGGGTAGCATGATTGTTGACTTTTGCCCAGGTGGATTTTGCTTGGTTATTTCGTGCGGTACATTAGTTACTACCTGATTTTCCGTGGTCGGCCATTGCTGTGTAACCCATACCCCCAGAAACATAGCGAGTATCAATGAAGCAGCAATCCCTGCAACTTTCCAGGTTACGGGTCTTAAGGACCGTGTTTTTCCTTTGCGCTGCTGGCTTCTTGCTACAATGTTTTCGAGAACCGTGTAGTAGTCCTTTTCGGGCATTTTCTCATCGAGATCATATTTTGTGGATCGAATGAGCTGCCTGGCGATGTCAACGTCCTGCTTTCTTTCCGGATGATTTGATATCCATTGCGTCCAAAAGTGGGTAGATTCCTCTGTTGGAGCTACGATCCAGTGTACGAAGTACTCGTTCTTTACCAGATCTAATATGTTGCCTGAATTTTCCTGCATATTTTAATGCGCTTACATGGATAGAGGCACACATGTGCAGGATGTACATAGTAAAATATGATATTTACAATAATTTTATCTATTCATGATATATTATGAATAGATCAACACTGAAATCAATATTCTATTGACATATTTTTAACTAAAAAATAAATGGTGATAGGTTAACGTACGATAAACTGGATCAAAAAAAAATAAAGGGAGCCTTTGAGTGGGGTCAGTTCTTTGTGTAAAGAGTCTAAAGCCCTGTAGGTAAGCGCTCTGGCAGATCTCACTTTAATATTCATGATATCGGCAATCTCAGCATAGGTGAGTCCCTCATAGAAATGCAGCAAAATGATCTCCCTCTGATTGACCGGGAGCAGGTTGAGCTTTTGCTGAATGAGGGTAAAGTCTTTTTCTTCAAGGTTATTGGCAATGGATAAGTTCGTATCGGCGAGAGAGAACAGGAATCCTTCCTGCTCCAGGTTAAACTTTTCCTCTTTCTTCAGGTCTCTGACAATTTTTCGCTTGAATGCAGTAAAAAGATAGGCTTTCACAGATTTTGCTGCAGACAATTTTGATCGCTTGTCCATCAACTCATAAAAGAGTTCCTGAATGCTATCTCTTAAGAATTCGTACCTTTTGGTAAACTGCCGTCCATACCTGAACAGCACATCGGCATAGGACCGATAGATATAGACCAGACACTGATCATCTCCTCTGATAAACCGCTCCCAAACCAGCTGTTCGTCCTTTTCGGAAAAAACATCCTCTCCGGTAGTGGTGAGCTTCGATGGTATGGATTCCTCTGATGATCGGTTTACTTGCAAGGGGTTATTGGGTTAATGAATGCGAAAATTATGAAATAAAGACGAATTCTCGCAATATTTTTAATAACCCCTTCTGATCACGTTATGAATTATGAGGGTAATAATTAAAAGCCTGACAAAGCTACAAAATGGGAATTTTACTTCATTATTTTGTGGCTTGGGCCATAGCATTTACTCAGCCTATGGGGATTTCCTGATATCATTATTGGATTGTCATGATATCACGGCCTGAATTAAGGAAGGTGTTGATATCATCAATTATATTCCTAATCAAATCAAGTAACTCTCTATTTTTGCAATTTCCTCTCTTGATCCAGGTGACTTTTGGAGGTACTCCAAATAATGACACCCTATAATAAAAATCTCTATCCTTTGTTAATATCGCATGATAGTCTTTTTTGGCAACCTCCCATATTATTGTGTCACTTGCTTCTGTTAGGTTGATCTCAGAAACGTGCATAGAGCCAGGAAAACTTGAATTTAAAACTGATTTAACCAAAGTAGAGAGATTGTTGTCAATCAGTAGTTTCATCTATCTTAAAGTGTCAAACTGACTTTTCGCTCAGCATCTGCTGCATAAGCCAGACAGGCCTGGATATCTTCTTTAGTAAGCATTGGGAAGTGCTCCAGGATTTCTTCAGCGGAATCTCCTGCTGCCAGGTACCCAAGAACGTCATAAACGGTAATCCGCATCCCCCTTATACACGGCCTGCCGGATCGTTTATCCGGATCAATCGTTATGTATTGCGAATAATTCTCCATGTTTAGACTCAATTGACTATTAAATTTAGACAACAAATTTAAGGTTCCCGCAATTTTGCCAGCAAATCACCCCTCTAACAATTCAATCGGGATCTTCACTACCACCTTTTTTACATCTTCGGGGCTTGACACCATTAGCTTAGGCATGTGACCATCCTCAGGGAAGAGCAGGGCAAGATTTGTAGCGGTGAGCGTCATCTGGTGGTAGCTTTCCGGAATGTGATAGTGGATCACATCTTTGGCTTCGTTGTACTCATTTTTGGGGTCCAGGTCATCGATGTGGAGCCAGCCCATGATCTCCTGGCCTGACATCACATATTGCAGGTCTACGTTGACCCGGTGACTTTCAAACTTGGATTGCTCCAAAGGCCTGGTCTGATAGCTCTGAACCATACCAATAATCCCGTCTCCTAATGGATAATTTCCGTCTTCGAGTTTCCCGGCTTCTTCTTTGATCCACTTCATGGATTTGGCCAGGACCGGGTATTTTTTCTGAAGCAATTGCGCTTCTTTGCTGTCTATTTGTGTGTGTATCATTTCCTTAAAATTAGTTTGTCAAAGATAGGATCAGGTGAGTTTCAATTCACTGATATCAATCAAATACATTTGGCGTCCATTTCCTCCATGCGTGGAGTCGATGCAGACCAACTTGCCATCATTGCTGGCCCGGGGGTGGGTATCACAACGCCATTCGCCATTGTACTCACGTGGCTCATGAAACCTACCCAGGTCAATACGTTTGTTGGTTTTCTCATGATAAAGATACGGAATCTGCTCCCTGGAATCACCTTGTGGATAGGTATCGTTCAGGATCCATTCCGCATTGGTCCGGGGCAAAAACGTGTTGTGACCATTCACCTTCATCACACCCTCTCCAACTCTCCTGATTTGATCGGTTTTGTCGGTGAATTCATAAAATCCGCCGGGCATATCAATCGGTGTGGTCCAGGCGGTGATATGATTGGCATCTTTCCAGATAAAATGGGAGGTTTTACCAGAGGGATCCAATAGATACAAATCTTTCCCGTCCACTCCGGCGGTGAACATCCTTGTATCATATCTGCCTCTGATCTTGTTGTACTCCGCTGGATTATTCAATACCTCATTAGGAATGGGTGTCTCCCGGTACCGATTCAGGAAAATGAATCTTTTACTGTCCGGACTGATTAGTAAATGATTGAAATAGTGCCACTTGGAAGAGATGTCCTCTCCGTTGTTAGGAACCTCCGATATGTCTTTGTAGGAAAGAATGAGTTTAGACTTCCCGGTGGCCAGGTCAATCTTATAGATCCCGGATTTCTTAGGTGCATTTTGTGCTTTGTAAGGGTCCACTCCTCCTGGGTATCCATAGCCCTTGCGGTAGTTTTGAATCCTGGAGAAGTCTGTCCCCACAGCAAATTTCCCGTCCGGACTGATGGTATAGATGGCCTGCGGGATCACCTGCTCTTCGCCGGTATCCAGGTCTTTGAGAATGCTCACAAACTGGTTGCCCCGTCGATCATTCCAGATCACCTTGCTATCGGATCCGGGCACCCATTGCAGCATACATCCCTGCTGCCAGCCCCAGCTGCGGCTCTCACCAATCTCTGTCCACTTGTCCCCATTTTCGAGATCAATCACACCCATTTTGATCACGTCATCACTGGTAGGCGAACGACCTTCGAAGTCAACCTCCATGCCCAGCACTTTGGTGTTGCTTTGGTTGAACTGTAGCTTGTCATAATAGCCAAACCAGTGGAATTTCGGCCCTGTCGTGATTGCCCTGACGGGAAAATCATTGATTTGCGCTTTTAGCAGCCATTGTGGAAACATCATGGCTGATGCCCCAAGTCCGGTATTTTGTAAAAACTTTCTTCTGTCCATAGTCAAAGTTATTTGTTGAGTGCCTGGTGCAAATTCAGTAGCTGATACATAAAGGAAGGACCGCCGGTGATTGATTCATAGTGATCATGCTGGTTGGTAACTTTTGGAAGCGGTGAAATTCCATCCATGAACAACTCAATACCTCTATCCGCAAAAAACGCTGCGCGATCAAGGAATCGCTGATCATCGGATAGTTCGTGACAATTCAGCATCAACTCGATCTCCTGGGCAAACTCATTCGGCTTAAGCAATAAAGTGGTGTCCGGCTCCGACTCCAGATAGATCTCTCCCACTTTGAGGATCATTTCCCGGTATCGGTTAGCCATATCAGGATACCGGTCGTCCAGCTGGCCCTGTCGCACATAAATGATATTGGCCACTCCGGCGTGGGTCCCGTATCCGTATCCTGAGCTCCAGATGGCGCTGTAGGGTTTGTTCATGGATCTGACCCTGGGTAAACCTGTCTCTGCATGCAGCGTCACAGCAAATCCTCCTCCCACGGAATCCAACTTATGCGGGGCATTGAAAAAGTCCTGGTCCTGCTTGAGCGCTAATGCTCGCATTTCTTCGGCCAGGGATGCCTCCATGATGGGGGCTGCCACATCCAGACACCTTGCCAGCTCCAGGTTGCTGGTCAGCCAGACTACCTGGTTGTGGTCTCCCTTCGGAGAACGACCGGCAATCAGCAGACCGGAAGCGGCCTGAGCCATGTTATCCTGCATCCTGTGGACCATCACTTCAATGTAATGAGGCAGCTCTTCCCTCCTGGGACGCCCGGCATTTTCCAGCCGGTTATATGCATAGGCCCACCGTTCCATTAGCTGGCCTGCATACCGGGGGAAATCAAATCCGGAATATGTGGCATGTTTGGTGTACCCTGCATGTCGGCTGAAGTCTCCCGTTGTCTTGTCATGGATCTGATGGTCCCACTCAGCCAGCGTGAAGTTCCACACAGCATCAGGTGCCATCTCATAGGCCTTGGCCCAGTAGGGCCAAACGGAGTTCTCATGGTAGTCGGCTCCCAGACCACAGTCATCTTTTTGAAAGTCCCAATACAGATGCTCACCCCAGCAGTAAAAGTCTGTGGCCTCACTCTGGCAGGTATTGAAGAAAAAGTTAATGGCCTTGTCTGCTTCTTCTCCATAGTGTGCTTCACCAGTGATGGCTGCCAAATCATATAGGGTGGTAAACAGGTCTACATCATGGATCATATTGGCACCGGTGACGGAACGATCTGTCACTCTGACACCACTAATGGAGATCGTATCCATCGATTCGTCTACCTGAAAGGTTTGGCGATTTAATACAGATGCAAAAAGCGGGGAATGTTCTGCTCCATAGACATCACGACCATTTTGGATCATGGCATCCGCATAGGATTTTGCATAAGATAGGTACTTGGGTGGTTGTTCAGCAGATTGTTCAACACAGCCAGATAAAACTGACAGGAGGCTAAAAGCCAAAATGAGAAAACGCAATTTCATAGTTGGGGTATTGTGGGTTATGGATTGAGCAAGATATCAATTTTTAGGTAATCAGCTAGAATGGGTTTAAGAATAACCAAGGGATCATGCATTCATTATCGGATGGGTTAAAAAGAATACTTTCCGGATATCCATTGCTCAAAGAGTACATCATAAGCACTGTAGAACGAGTTCCCGCGCTCATCAAATTCTTTGAAAACAAGCTCTTTATGTTGAAGGGACTCAAGTGATCTAAGAACCGTGGCTGAACTTCCCAATTGATATTTGGAAATAAAGGATTTTGAGGAGGGCTCCTTCACCACTTTTTCCCTGGCTACTGCTCTTAATAAGTTCCATTGAGCTGAAGTCAGCATACCTCTGTAGTGAAAAAAGAAAGGCTCATTCTCAATTAACAATTTATTGGCCTCCTGTTGCCAAACTTCATTGGTTATTTTCTTCATTCCAGTTGCAAAGACTCTATTGCAAAGCAACTGAACATAGTAGGTATGATGTTGAGCCCAGTGTAGTATTTCACTGGTGGTTTCGGGAGAAATTTGACGGCCATTTGATTTGAATGTATTTACGATGAATTTGGAGTAAGCTTCACTTCCAATTTTTCCTATTTTTAGCGGTGTGGCACTCTTAAAAAATGGCTTCCCGGGGTCTGTAAATAATTCTGATAGTATATGTTGCTGGCTACCGGCAAAAAGAAAATGTACTTGCGGTAATGTCTGTAGCTGACTTCGTAGCCAGGCATCTGTATTTTTTTCAGGATAAGTAGCTATCTGTTGAAATTCATCAATGGCAATTACAGTGAATCTCTTACTCATAGCCAGAAATTGAAAAATATCCTTAACATGGCTATCTGGCTCTTTTACATCAAATCCTACCTGTGGAGACCCAGTGAGTGGATCAAATGATATCGTAGGTCTTAGTGACTTGATAAAAGTCCACACTTTGGAACCGAAAAGGCTTTTTTCCGGTATTGACCTCAACAATCCCGAAGCCAAGGCATTCAACAACCCCGCTTCATTTTCGGTATGTAGGATATCCAGATAAATTGTATTCCAGGTCTTGGGTAACTGAGCCAACACATGATGCATTAGCGCAGTTTTCCCTAATCTCCTGATACCAAGAATTAGACTGGATTCACCACTTTGAAGACGTGAAATCAACGTTTGTGTTTCATTTTCCCTATCACAGAAGTACTTAGATCCAAAATAGCCTGTAGTGGGAAAAGGTGACGATGGCTTATTTGTAAACTTACTCATAACTAACAAAATGTAAGTTACAAAATGTAAGTTACAAAATGTTATATCTAGTTATATTATTTCAAAGTGGCGGTGGCCCTCGATTTACTTCTTCACTCCCGGTTCGTATTCAGGATTGATCTTAGGTAGCTGGGCCTCTACATCTACCAGCCACCCTTCAAGTGATTTCTTCATATCAGTTGCAACATCCGGAAAGGTTTTGCTTACATCCTCAGTTTCACCCAGGTCTTGTTCCAGATCGTACAGCTCCACCCTATCACCTTCAAAGTACTTGATCAGCTTCCATTTTCCCTGACGAACAGCACTGGCGGGAGTGGTGGTGGGATAATAATGCGGATAGTGCCAGAAAAGCATTCCCCTTTCGACAGTGGCCGATGGGTTTTCTAACAATGACATCATGGAGACGCCGTCAGTCGCTATTGCTTTTCCATTAGTCATCTCAGCAATGGTTGGAAAAAGATCATTGGTGATCAGAGGCACTTCACAAACAGCTCCATTCTGTACTTTTCCCGTCCACCTGATAATCAGGGGGACTCGAATGCCGCCCTCGTACAAAGACCCCTTACCGGATCTCAAAGGGTGGTTATTGGCTACCGTCTCCCACTCCTGGAACTTACCGACCCTTCCACCATTATCCGACAGGAAGATCACGATGGTATTGGACGCTAATCCGGCTTGCTTCAGACCGGTCAGGATGCGACCCACATTCTCGTCCATGGTTTTGATCATGGCAGCATAGACAGGATTGGTATCTTTCATTCCCGGCTTGATTTTTTTACTGAAATGGTCAACCAGCTCCTCCTTACCCTCCATGGGTGTATGGGGAATATGAAAATTGAGGTGAAGAAAGAATGGATCGTCCTTCTTTCCCTCAATGACCTCAAGGGCCTTATCCGTTAAGCGGTCAGGAAGATACGCACCGGAGTCCGCGCCGAGGACCAATCCCGGAATATAGCGGATCTGCTTTTGGAAATTGTTGCCGGTCCATGGATACCAGTATGTATCAGGTGCTCCCCAGGAAGTGCCCCCGACATTCACGTCGAAGCCCTGGTTTTCCGGGTAGTGCTCAAAGTTTCCCAGGTGCCACTTGCCTATGTGAGCCGTGAAATAGCCCTGATCTTTTAGATACTCAGCGATGGTTATTTCGGATTGAGGGAGGTTGCCGACTGTTTTGGGTTGTACCAGTTGGGTGTTGTACTCGGTCATGTCGCGACCCTTATTCCTCCAGTAATCTTCCGAATTCTCGTAATGGGTGGTCATCTTCAGCCGGGCAGGATATTTACCGGTCAGGATGGAAGCCCGAGTGGGTGAACACACCGGACTGGCAGAATAGAAATTATTAAAATAAACACCTTCTTTGGCCAGCTGATCAATGTTGGGGGTTTCGAAAAGGTCACTCCCGGTGAACCCAAGGTCGGCCCAACCCAGGTCATCGGCCACGATAAGGACGATGTTAGGTTTTGTGTTTTGTGAGCTCTTTTTCTGAATATCAGTGCAGCCCATCAACACAATGAGCATCATTAGGCAGGATAGTTTTTTATTCATTTTCGGGTAGTTTCTAATTACTCTTTTTTCCAAATAGGTCCTCCGGTATATTTCCTTCCAACCTCATACCGACTGCTGGGTGTAAACGCCTCTTCCATAATGGCCTCGATTTTGCGTACAATATCTGGGTGCTTTTTGGCCACATCCTTTCCTTCTCCAAGGTCAGTAGCAAGATCATACAAGGCGATTTTACCTCCCTGTCCCATGCGAATTCCCTTCCAGTCACCCAGTCTGACCGCCTGATTATACTGGTCCCGGTTGTGTCCATAATCCCAATACAAATAGGCTCGCTCTGATGATAGCTTCTTTCCTTTCAATGCTTCGCTGATGTCAATACCATCAAGGTTAGCCGGTGTTATAGCACCTGCAATAGCAGCAAAAGTTGGATGCATGTCCTGGAAAGCAATCATTTCGTTACTTATTACCCCTTCCGGGGCAGTTCCGGGCCATCGCACAATGAAAGGAACACGGATTCCACCTTCGGTAAGATCACGTTTATAACCTCTGAGTGGTCCACTGGTATCAAAGCCTTCCCATACGGCATAGTGTCCACCATTGTCGGATGTAAAAATGATCAATGTCTGATCTGAAAGACCCAGCTGATCAACCAACGCCACAATTTTCCCCACATCCCGATCCAGCATGTGGACCATGGAAGCATATTTTTTGGCTTTCTCCGGCCAGTCTTTGTCCGCGTATGGTGCTGTGGTTGGAACGGTCAATCCATCCGGATCCTCAGTCTTACTGGAAAAATGAGGGAGTGTAAAAGCGACATAGAGGAAAAACGGGTCCTTGTTCGAATCCCTGATAAATTGTAAGGCTCTTTCCGTAAGCAGGTCGTGGCTGTAAAATTCCCTGGATTCCGCGTTACCCGGCAGCCCAAGTTTAAAATCGTTTTCCGCCCTGTAGCTATCATCCAGGTATTCCGGATAATAGTAATGGGCGTGGTCCTGGTTTTGGTATCCAAACCACATGTCAAATCCCTGATTCGTGGCATCGCCCGCTGTGCCCGGATCGCCCAATGACCATTTGCCCAGGCCTCCGGTCCGGTAGCCTAATGTTTTCAAAGTTTCTGCCAGCGTCACATCATCTTTCTGTAGATAGGTATGATAGTGAGGAATATTGTCCCTTGCCGGGGTATGTCCGTTGTGCAACCCCGTCATCAGCACGCTGCGGGAAGGTGTGCAAACCGGACCTCCTGCATAGGCCTGGGTAAACAAGACACCCTGCGAGGCCAACTTATCAATGTTGGGTGTCTTCATCAACTGCTGACCGTAGCATCCCAGATCGCCGTAACCGAGGTCATCGGCCATGATGTAGATGATGTTGGGTTTAATTGATTGTGAATAGACCCTATCGGAAACAAAGGTGATTTGGCAAGCGAGAACAAAAATCCAATAGGGTTTAAATGTTGGGTTAAAAATCATAACCCCGCAATCTATTACAAGTCGGTAAGTTTTGAAAATGGGATATTGGAAGTGTCAAGTTCTTTAATGCATGATATACACAACTATTATCAGTAACCATTTTCAATGATCTTATCCAGCTTGGTAAAATCATTAATGATCTTATTATTCTCTAAATGATAGATTAGAATGTCACCTGTTGATGATTTTTGATCGTAGTGCTCAAAGGCAATATTTCCTGTCTTAGAATAATTGTCCATTACAGCGGTGTTATTGTCAACTCCATCTGGACCAACTGAATAAAGAATAAATGAATTCTCATCAAGTACCACATACCTATAACTATCACTTACAAATGGATCTTTGATGTTTGAAAATAGATTTAAACTATTCAAGCCAGAGTAATTAATTGAATCTGATTTAAACAGTTTCTTCAAGTCCTTTAATTCGTACGGATATTCTCCAAAATCTACCTTATAATATTTTATTAAATCGAAAAGAATATGACTTTCTAAGTGATAATCAATTTCATTGAATTCAGATTTGTAGTTTGGAGTTGAGCACAAATTGAAAATTGATGACAATATAATTAAGATGTAAACTTTCTCCACTGGTATCAGTTTTGGTTTCAATTTTGATCGTCTTTGCTAACATCCGGCGATTGATCTTTTTCGATCCACTAAGGTTTTTGCAATTAGAATAGAATGGATCTCAATCGCCTCTCTTTTTGAAATCATTGAGCCAATCTTTCAAGAAGTTCCTTGTCTTCCGTTATGATGGTTCTGAAATTTTGTGAAAGCTTTACAGCATCATTGGATTTTCCTTCAACTAACTTCAAGTAATCAAAAACCTCCTGAAGTACCTGCTCTGAAGAGTTATTCAAAAGTTGGTTGATTGCTGTTTTTACTTCTTCTCTGCTCATATATCAAAGATACGAAATCACATTAAAATCTATTCAGGCAGCCTACTCTGTAATATACCCCGGCACTTCCGGATCACCTTCAAAGAAGTCTCCGCGCTTGCCCTCACTGATGGCCCACCGGTCGATCCACGAAATGCCCCAGTTGCCATGCTTCGTGACGGGGTGCTGATAGGTCTCGTCCTTCAGTACCTCGGATTGTGATACGAAAGTATACCCATGATCCTGAAACATCTTCAACAGGTCCTTCAGATGTTTGGCATTCAAATAGTTGGCGTGGATGAGTAATGTCTGATCCATGGGCCTGCCAAAAAGCCTGATCGATTGCTGCTCAAAATAGACCAGCTTCTCTTCCATGTAATCAATGTAATCTTTGGATATCCTTTCCATCAATTCCCGGTCATCCCTTTTGAAAGCCCTGGCAAAGGCCACCGCAAACAGGTAATCATCATTGTCTATGGTGACTGGCGATTCAATGTATCCATTGGTAGCTAAAAATGACTGTAGTGAATCAACCTGTGATTGTCTGAGCCCAATTCTCAGATAGGGATGTCTGAAATATTTATACGCCAACTGATACTTCTCTGCCAGGGGCTTGCTGACCCGCTCACCCTTCAAAATGTTGGATGTGAATTCCTCAAAAGCTACCTCGTGAAAATTTAAATGAGCGTAGGTGTGGTTACCCAGCTCCAGTCCGTTGCTTAGCCACTTTTCCAGCAAATCAACCTCCAAGGAATCCAGCTTGCCCTTTTGATAGAGTTTGGTTTCATTGACATACCCAATGGCCGGGACTGCAAACGCTTTGAAGGCTTCAATGATTCCGCTTGTGATTTGTACCCGATGATCGTATCCTCCAACTCCATAGGTTACTGTGGGCAGATCGTCCACGGTGATGCAGACTTTCTTATGTTGAGCCTGACCAATAAGAACTAAAAGCGTAAGGAGGAAGGATAAAGCTGTTTTCATATAGGGAGCAAACCTAAAGATTAAAGTCTTTAATACACCTGTGGTCGTACTACTCTGCACCAACCACACTGAGATGGTTAAGTTTGCACATTCATTATAGTGCTTGCTATAAGGCGTTTTATCAAGCAGTTGGAATGTTTAGGTTGCCGCCTACGGCTCTCAATACTTTAAGAATAGTATCAAATTGAGGTTTTGAACCATGTGCAAGCGCTTTATACAAGCTAGGTCTACTTAATCCTGTCTCCTCGGCAATTTTTTGACATTCCACGTGATTTTGCCACATGTCCGAGGGCAGCTTTGATATCTTCAGCATCACCCTCTTCAAGTACTGTATTCAAATACTCGGCAATCATCACATCATCTTCCAGGTATTCAGCAATGTCAAATTTTGTTACTTCTTTAGTTGTCATTTTTCAGTTCATCTTTATAGTGGACCATAATTTTTTGGCTTTCTCAATGTCTGCATTTTGGGTGGATTTAGTTGCTCCGTTTAAAATCAAAACCGTAAAGGGGAAAGATAAGCTAATGACATTCTTAAATCTAAATCTTTAAACCTGGATTATTCCGGAAACGCAAAACTCAGGGATACTCCAATGGCATTGGCATCATATATATCTGCTCCATCCACATACTCCATCAGGGTATATCGTACGCCTATCCACTTCCATCCCACCTCAAACAACGGACCACTGGCATTAGCAAACTTGATATCCTCTCCTAATCCACCAGCACCGAATTTGACGGCATTATGCATCGCAAGACCGGCACCAAAGCGTATTCCATTCGTCATTACCCAATTGGCTGTCAGATTTATGGGAACGCTGGTCAACGTGATATCCGCATTATCTGCCATGGTGGTCTGATACTTGTAACTGACCCATCCCCGGATTTTCAGATTTTGAATGGCAGGAACTGTGAATTCACCACCCAATCCCAGTGAGAGTCCTTGCCCGGCTTTAACTGACTGATCTTCACCATTCGTAAAGTACACCGTTGCCACAGGGTCACCACCAAATTCTGCCGTGAAATCGATCAACGCACGTAAAGACCTGGATGAATTTTCACCTTGTGCATAAGTATATGATGAAGCAAGGCTTACACATACTAAAAGACAAATGGATAATTTAATTCTCATGAGCTGGTTATTATGTTATCACAAATAAAATTAAAGGATTTTGATTTCAGGAGGGTCAGCGATATGAAGAAATTAAGCTATTGAGTCAACCATAATATGAGAATTACCATGCCACAGATGGCAACTATGCGTTCGCAAAAAAGCATGTAAACGACTATGCAGGCTTTCAACTTATAACCTAAAAAGATTAAGGTATTTATCAAATACAAACACCCGGTTACGGCTTTGACCGGTCATCTCTTTGAGTATGTCGGCATGTACAAAATCGGTAATAAGGTCGTTGGCCGATTTATAGCTTACATCCAGCAATTTTTGAGCTTGCTTCACATGGATTACTGGATTTTTGAGGAGATGTTGTACCAGCAAATTAGCATTGCTGGACTTTTTACCGAATTGTTGATGTATCTCAGTTTCCAGTTTGGTCTTGAGTTCGAGAATAGCCGTTAATGTTTGTGTAGCATTTTCAGCTGTTTCTGCCACACCTGTTAAAAAGTATTTTAGCCATTGCTTCATATCGTTTTTGGTACGAACAAAGGTGAGGTTATCGTAATACAGACCCTTATTTCTTTCAAAGAAGGCTGATAGATAAAGTAAGGGTTTTTCTAATATTTTTTGATCCACCAGATAAAGCGTAATAAGCAAACGTCCTATACGGCCATTACCATCCAAAAAAGGGTGTATGGTTTCGAATTGGTAATGAACAATGGCAATTTTGATGAGAGCAGGCACATTGATTTCATCATTGTGAAGAAATTTTTCCAGGTCACCCATGAGCTCGGCTACAAAGTCCTGGTTGGGTGGAATAAATACTGCATCCAGCAATGTATTCCCCCCTATCCAGTTTTGACTGGTCCTGTATTCTCCGGGAAGCTTATTCTCACCTCTTACACTATCCATCAGAATTCGGTGTGTTTGTCGGATAAGACGAGAGGAAATAGGTAATTTTTCTAGTTCTGTTATTGCCTGATTGAGGGCAGTAACATAATTTTTAACCTCTAACCAATCATTTTTTCTTTCGGGTGCAATTTCTTCTTCCTCCATCAATGCCTCATCCATTTGGGTTTGTGTACCTTCAATGCGGCTGGAAACAACTGCCTCTTTCGTCACATGTAGTTGGATGAATAAATCAATATTTGGAACCAGGCGAGCGTAGGTATTGAGTTCCCCTAGTTTTAAGGCGGCTTTTTCAAGCAATAAATTAATGGATTGGTCTTCCCATTTCCATTGATCATTTATCTTTTCAGGTAGAAAGTAGAAATAACCTGTTGGATCTTTTGCTTGTCTTCCAGAAAGAAAATTTTCTACTTGAATCATCTCATTATTAGTTTTACTAAAGTAACATAAAGTAAATTATATTTTACTTTAGAGCCATTAAACTAAAATAAAGATAATCATATTTTACTTTCAATAATTCAAATTTCAGTATGTCTGAGCACAAAAACTCTGGCAGAAGGCTTGGAGAAGCACGATTCTCCTCAGAGACGAAAATGCATATGTGAACTGGCTGGCGTAGGTGAGGGGTTAACTATCATTCTTAAACTTGGCTATGCAAATAGTTCAGTTAGCTTAAGGATGATTATTGGTTTTGTCATTAATATTTAATCTCTGAAGCTATCTTATGGATTAGTAACAAGACCTGTTTAAAGCTTAACAGGAACCTTTTGGTTTTATTAGGTCCCTTGAATTGTATTTAGCTTTACTTCATGTGTATATCTATTTATTTTCAACGGTCACATGGAATTCACATGAGCTATATTCATCCTTCGGTTGGTGTTTTCCTAATCATGCTCATTTCATGACAACAATTAGTCTCTATCTAATGGCCCTGCTTTACATGACTGCCGGCATCATGCACTTTCTTTACCCGAAAGTTTATTTCAAAATCATCCCTCCACTGTTTAAGCACAAAAAATGGATCAACTGGATCTCAGGTGCGGCGGAGATCATTCTTGCCATTGGACTGGTCATCCCCGCCACGCAATCATTGGCCGCATGGGGAATCATTGCACTATTGATTGCTGTTTTTCCAGCCAACGTCTATCACCTTCAACTAAGTGGGGCAGGAATGAATATCCCTAAATGGATCCTGTGGCTCAGATTGCCCTTTCAAGGTCTGTTGATCTACTGGGCCTACCTCTATACTTGATCTAATGCTTCTCCATTGTTTATTATCAGTTAAAAATTCTACTGAGTTTAGTAGATAAACCCCGTCGAATTCGACGGGTTAAAAAGTGGTTGTACATCTGTTCCCAAGCCAAGGGTCAAAAAACCTCTCAACAGCACTCAGAGAATATTTTGATTGACCAATTGTCCACTATCAATAGTAAGGAGTTGTCCGGTGGTGGTACCCGTATCCGCCACCAGGTAAACAATTGCTTTGGCGATGTCTTCCGGAACTGATGTTTTTTGAGTGAGTGTAGTTTTTTCTATGTCGTGTAGCACTTGATCGTATCGATCACCCAGGAAGTTTTTGGTCCACCTGCCTTGTATAAATCCGGGACATACGGCATTCACTCTCACGTCAGGTGCCAGCGCATGGGCGAGGGAAAGTGTCATGGTAGACAGTGCTCCCTTGGAAGCGGCATAGGCAATAGAACTTCCTACACCTGATATGGCACTAATGGATGACGTGTTGACTACCGCACCTTTGGCTGTCTTTAAATATGGAGCAGCAGCCCTGGTGACCTGATAAGCGCCCACCACATTCACCTCATAGATCTTTAAAAAGTCTTCTTTGGAAAGCCCGTCCAGGTCATGGTAATTACAATATTTGGTGGTCCCGGCATTGTTTACCAAAGCATCAATTCTTCCCCACTTTTTAATGGTTTCCCTGACCATTGCAATGCCCTGGTCATCCTGTGAAACATCGGCCTTTACCACCAGCACTCCATCTGTGAATGCTTTACATTTTTCCGCCGTCTCGTGAGCTTCCTGCTCACTGTGGGCATAATTGATGACAACATTCCAGCCACGCCTGGCCAGCTCTATGCAGGTGGCAGCTCCTACGCCAGAGGAGGAGCCGGTAACAATAGCTGTTTTTTGATCGGATTTCATGTTTTGCATAGAGTTTACTCATCAATCATCAAACCCCAGATACGCCATCACAGCCGCATCCCCTTCCAGTGTGCCTTCAGGCAACTCAGTGTCACCAAGCACACTCAATTCCTCTTTAGACAGGACTTTGATAAAATCTTCATTGATCGGGCCTTCCGGTACGTTCAGGCCTAGGTGCTTCCCAAAGAACCTGTACATGGGTACTCTTTTGTTCGCGCCATAGTCATGCACTTCGTCGGGGAAGTGGGCACTCTCTACTTTGTCCTCAATGCCATATAGCCTATAGATGTTGCGGATGTAGGGATACTCTACATCGGGCACATTTTTGGTCCAGTCATCGCCATCGGAGATCAAAAGCAAAGGCCTTGGTGCAGTCAGGGCAGCGACCTCCACATTGTTGGTTTGATGATCGTTGCTCTTGTGGATGGGCATGCCGCTCTCACACACACAGCCACCGAAGAAGTGTGCTGAAACCTGAACTGCCGGTACAGCCACCTTGATCCTGTCATCGATAGCTGTGAGCACAAAGGTCTGTGTACCTCCACCCGATGCACCGGTCATCCCAATGCGCTCAGGATCCACATCTTCCCTGGAGAGCAGGTAATCCAAAACCCGCTTGCTGTTCCACGTTTGCAACAATAGCGCAATCGGCATCTTATGGGTGGTTTGCTGGCTTTCTCCATACCCAATCATGTCATACATAAACACAATGGCTCCAGCCCGTGCGAGATAGGCACATCGTTTTTGTACCTCCTCCATAAACCGGCGGTCTTCCCAGTGCCCATGCGCCGTAAGAATAGCAGGATTCTTTGCTTTGGCATTTGTGGGCCGGTAAATATTTCCGGTGATGTAAAACCCGGGAAAGCTTTCAAGGGCCACATTTTCGATGATATAGCCATCCATCTCCATTGTTTTGGTGATGATCGGATCAAAATCGTTGGTCACTCTCGGCATCTTGTCCCACTGCAATCCATCCAGGATGCCTTGTCGGATCCTTTTCGCCCGCTTTTCCCAGGAGGCCTGGTCATCATAGGTGGCAGCGAATTCCTTCAGTTTTCCCCTGGCTTCTTCTTCCGTCCAATAATGGCCCATACAGAGATTGTCAGTTGTTGCAGCTGTTTCTGATGCTGAGGAGTCGGTGTTTTTTGTGGCCTGGTTACATGCCTGAAGCAAAATTAGGATGGCCAGTAGTGAAGTTAGGTTGGTTTTCATAAATCCCGGGTTTATGCTAAAGTATCTCTTTCAAGATCAATTTTAATACGACCTATAAATATAGCCCATCATATCACTATTTTTGCCGACAATTTGATATTACATGACAGCCATCTCTGAAGAGTCCTTGCCCCAAACACAACTAAGTGAGGAGCAAATTGAACAATGTATTCAGGTCCTCAAAACATTGAATACTGAAACCAATCGGATTTTTGAGATCCCCAAAGACAAACGTCTGGAGCTGATCATGGCTGCCGGATTGTTGTCTCGGCCCAGCCGGGAAGAGTTTCTGCGACGAAAAAAGGAAGCAAAGAAGGCCGAGAAACGAAAGATCAATGCAAAGGATAAGGAAGCCCGCAACGCTACCGGAATAAGAAGTGCCCGGGAGGCCCTTGTATTCTCTGCTCCTAAGATGATCGCTTTAACAGGAAGTGAATCTGCAAAAGGAGCTGAGCTGAATGCTCCAAGGAACTGTTATGTCTGTAAAGAAGAATTCACCCACTTGCACCATTTTTATGATACCATGTGTGAAGCATGTGGTGATTTCAATTATGCCAAGCGATTCCAAACCGCTGACCTGTCTGGTCAGGTAGCATTGGTTACCGGATCCCGACTCAAAATCGGCTATCACATCACGCTCATGATGTTGAGAGCGGGTGCTACCGTCATTGCTACCACACGTTTTCCTGTGGACTCTGCGATAAGATTCTCAAAAGAACCGGATTATTATGAATGGGCTGACAGGTTGAAAATTCATGGTCTTGACCTCCGACATATTCCAAGCGTTGAGCTTTTCTGCAATTTCATCGAACAACGATATGATCGGTTAGACATCCTGATCAATAATGCCGCGCAAACCGTGAGGAGACCTGCCGGATTTTATCAACATCTGATGCCCAATGAAGAAAAATCATTTGCAGAATTATCCGGTTCGGTAAAGGAGCTGTTGAAAGATCATCATGACTGTCTCAATGAACTGGGTATTTTGAGCAAGGAATTGATGGGCACCGACCGAAATCTTCCTGTTTCCTGGCACGGCAAACAATTGGGGATCGGATTAAGTGCCTCAGCAAAGCTTTCGCAAATACCCTATTCAATCGACAATTCCCTTAAGCCGGAAGAAGTCTTCCCGGAGGGGAAATTAGATGCGGATTTGCAACAGGTGGACCTTCGGAAAACCAACAGCTGGAGATTGAAGCTTGGAGAGATACACACTACGGAGATGGTGGAAGTACAGCTGGTAAATGCAGTTGCTCCTTTTGTATTGTGCAACCGGCTGGTGAACATCATGAAAAAGGATAATACCGGAATGAAGCATATCATCAATGTGTCTGCCATGGAAGGTAAATTCCATCGATTCCACAAAGAGGATCGGCACCCTCATACCAATATGGCCAAAGCGGCACTCAACATGATGACCCATACTTCAGCCTCAGACTTTGCCAAATATGGCATCTACATGAATGCCGTCGATACCGGTTGGGTCACCGACGAGGATCCTGCAGAATTGGCTAAAAAGAAAGCTGAAGTCCATGACTTCCAGCCACCCCTCGATATCGTGGATGGCGCTGCCCGGGTGTTGGACCCTTTGTTTGACGGGATCAATACCGGGAAACACTGGTGTGGCCAATTCCTGAAAGATTACCGACCTATTTCGTGGTAATAATCCAGGTTAAAACGCCAGGTAAGCCCCGGTCTTCCACCACACTCGCTGACGAAATCCCGGGGCAATGAACCTGTCGGTCCTGTAGTCCATTCCGGATTCCATTTTAATGGTGTCGCTAAAAACGAAGCCTAACGAACCAACGAGTCGGTTTTCAAATTCCTGATCACCAGCCTCGTAGGCATAGATGAGCTCATCGGATAAAGACAGGTAAAACTCCCCCGGGTCCAGCTCTGCCCCTTGTAGTGGTTTTTGATAAGCCAACCGGTACCTGATCCGGTAAAGCACATTATCTTCATCACCGGAAAAAGTCTGGTCAGTCCTGATCCGATGGCCAATTTTTCCACTCGCGAGTCTTTGGATGAAAGCCATTTGCTGGATCAACCGATGATTGTTTCCTCCTGAGGGATCAATCCGGTATTGATATCCTACATCAACTTTGATAAGTGGGGTCAACGATCTCCCGACAAAAAACTGTATGTCTGTGCGATCATGAAAGTATTCCCACGACTCCACTTCGTAATGATCATAAAGCCCATGCTGTGACTCCACCTTGAAGGTGGAATGCATCTTTGACTGGAATTTTCTCGTCAGTGAAAACTCAGGAAAGAATCCTCCATAGAGTACTTCCTGTGCCCTGGAGCAAATGAATCCAAATGTGGCCACAAATAAGATCAACCACCGCATCAATAGGTCAGGTTATTCAGATTCCCCAGGACGATCTTCCGCTTTTGCAGCAATTCCTTGCCATCACCACTAAACAGCCCCTCCCATAATTCATCCTCCGTTTCTGTGGCTCCCCGATACTCTATTTCAAATCTTTTGGTAAGCCCTGATTGCTGATCCTTTTTAATCAATTCCTTCAGGTTTTCCATGGGCCCCGACCATTGAACCTGTATCTTGTCAAGGTCCCATTTATCATAGTTGGTATTGAAATACGCTTCAAGATTTTGCCTAACCGGGCTGTCTATCATTTCCCAACTTACCACAATTTCGATGTCTATAATATCACCCAGGGTGTCGAACTCAACACTATGTAGCTGATCCTTCCAATAAAGTTTAGCTTCATAGCTGATTTCTTCACCTTCTGTTTGATAATACCACCGAATCTTTCTTTTGGTATCATAAGCTTCTTCAATAAAGCCTCTGGCTATCGCCGGAACATCTCCTTTATTTACACGCTTTTCTACTTCCCTCTTTTCTTGTGCAAAGAGGAAACACCCAAAAAAGCACAAAATGCAAAATATGATCAGCCTCATATAACTGTTAACCAGAAAACCAACCAGGTTGTTGTTGTGAAACGATTAACTAATTTGGGGTTAATAGATCTCAAAGTTGGAAATAGCCGGGGGTCCAAGTGCATCCAAAATCGTTAGCTTGACACGATTGCTGTTATTAGGTTCTATCTCCAGTATCCTTTTGTAACCAATGGTAGTGCCCTGATAAGCCAATTCCCATTGGCCCTCATTTTCAACATGAACTTCAAATGCTGAAACTCTTTGTCCAAACCTGATGGGTTCCTGGATGACAATTCGTTCAAAGTCCACAGCCTGATCCAACTCAATGATCAAAGAAGACTCAATGACATCGTCATCCGTTGCCCAATACGACTCCAGGTCATCATCCAGGATGTTATTGGGATCAAATTTGTCATTTTTCAACCGGGTATTTGACGCCCGCACTTTTCCCTCGGCCAGGTTCATAACAAACAAGCGATCTACCAGGGTCTTGAACTCTTTCAATGATGCCACATCGTTTTCGTGGATCAACCCACGTCGGTCCGGAGGTAAGTTCAAAAGGAGAACCCCATTTCTACCGACTGACTTATGATAGATTTCCAGGAGCTTTTCAGGTGACTTGACCAGGCTATCCTCTTTTGGGTGATAAAACCAGCCCGGACGGATAGACACATCACATTGGCCAATGATCCATTTATTTCCATTGGGATCCCCTGAATTGAGATAAGAAGGATCCGAACCACCGATTACCAACGAATCTGTATGGATCGGAGACCAGAATGTCTCACCGGCAAATCCGTGTTCATTACCCACCCAACGAATGTCAGGACCTGCGTCAGAAAATATCGAAATGTTGGGTTGTAGTTCCTTGACCAGTTTTACTGTAGTCGGCCAATCATAGTAGGTCTCTCTGTCAATCTTTCTTACTTCGTTGGCTCCGCCATAATATCCGTCTCCACCGTTAGCACCATCAAACCAGATCTCATTGATGTCACCGTATTCAGTAAGCAATTCTTTCAATTGATTCCTGTAGTAAGTGATGTATTCCGGTGTGCCATAGTCTTTGTGATTTCGGTCCCAGGGAGAAAGATACAAACCTACTTTGAGTCCATGCTTACGACTGGCATCTACAAACTCACGAACGATATCGCCTTTGCCATCTTTATAAGGGCTGTTTTTAATGCTGTGCTCCGTGTATTTGCTGGGCCACAGACAAAATCCGTCATGGTGTTTGGCTGTCAGGATCAATTCTTTCATCCCCCCGGCCTTGGCTGCTTTCACCCACTGCTCGGTATCCAGCGCTGATGGGTTAAAAATTGCAGGCTTTTCATCTCCATAGCCCCATTCCTTATTCGTGAAAGTGTTCACCGTAAAATGGATGAATCCCACCATCTCCATTTGCTGATAGGTGAGCTGATGTGGGGCAGGTGTCACTGAAAGTGGTGGAATGTCATCAACCTCAGTCTGATTGGTTCCACAACTGAATAGAAAACTCAGAAATAAAATTCCTAATAGCCTCATAGTAATATCCGATTGGTTGAATAATGAATGCAAGATCGGATTATTCATTTCTTTCCCGATCTCCTTCCTTAAATTTTTCAAGCAATTCGCTTAGATATTTGACTTTTTCGGGATTTTTTTCACTCAGATCACGGTCTTCCCTGAAATCTTCTTTGAGATTGTACAGCTCTTTCTGGTCTGTTTTTCTGTCTACCACGAGCTTCCAATCACCATCACGGACAGCATATGAGCTGGCAATTTTCCAGTAGAGTGGATGATTTGAATCCTCACCACCTCGAACAATGTCCCAGATGTTCTGTCCATCAAGCTTAAGATTTTTGAGATCACCTTCAACTTCGGCAAGCTGACATAAAGTAGGTAACCAATCTGACATGTGGAGGGCCGTATTTACTGTTCCAGGGTCTAATATTCCTGGCCAGTTGGCTAAAGTCGGTACTCTGATCCCTCCTTCATATACCTGACCTTTCCAGCCTCTTAAGGGATAGTTATTCCCAAGCACGAGATGAGGCTTATCAGCATAGGCACCATGATATTGAGTGTCGTTTTGCCAGCTGTGCTGTCCACCATTATCGCTCAGGACCAGAATCAATGTATTCTCCCGCTTTCCAGTTCGTTCCAATGCTTCGATAACTTTTCCAATGCCATCATCCATATGGGTGACGCTGGCAGCAAAGAGCTTGCGAGTGGGGTCAATAGAAAGGTCGTCATACTTAGATGTCCATTCCTGCGGTTCATTGAGCGGTGAATGAGGCACCTGGTGGGCCAGGTATAAAAAGAAGGGTTCTTCTCTCTCCTCCTCAATGATGCGAATAGCTTCTTTTGTTAGCAAGTCAGTCACGTGGCCCTCTTCGTCAAACAGCTGATCGTCTCGATGCCATGATTTCCGACCGGATTTGTACTCATGGGTATAAGGATCGATTTGCCCGTCGAAATAACCATAAGTGGACTGAAACCCATATTTCTTAGGTGTGTAAGGAGGTGAACCCATGTGCCATTTACCTACGAGCGCTGTGAAATAGCCATTTTTAGATAGAATGGATGGTAACGTAGCCTCCCCCAAATCAATCACTTCACCATATGCAGGGGCCAAAACGCCATAGCGACTGGGGTATTTCCCTGTGATAAGGCTCACTCGGGTTGGTGTACAGGTGGGCATCACATAATGCTGCTCCAGCTTCACCCCGGTCTTGGCCAGCTTATCAATATTCGGGGTTTTAATCTCAGATCCATGATAACCGACATCCGACCACCCCAGGTCATCGGGAATGATGATCAGGATGTTAGGACGTTGGTCCTGGGCAGCCGCCCCTATATTGAGTAAACAAAGAAGAACACATGCCAGAAACGGCATGAAGAAGTGTTTGAGGAATCTGGCAATCATTTTTGGGTCAATTGGGTAAAAAATTATTTATCTGCAAGTTTAAACATTTCCTTTCCAGCCAAAAGATAAGCACCTGTTGCATATACATGCGACTCATCTGCTTTGAATGGATAAGGGTCCCCTGCCACTTGTTGAACATAACCCAACCTTCCTTCTTCGTTGACATTGTTGCAGAGGGCTTTCCAGGCTTTCTCTATCTGAGGGCGGTACTTCTGGTCAATCATGTTGTTGTTGAGTCCCCAAGCTAAAGCAAAGGTGAAAAAGGAACTTCCGCTGGACTCACCCATGTCCAGATATTCCGGATCATGCAAACTCACTCTCCATAAACCATCAGCACCCTGGATCCTGAGTAGTTTGTAAGCCATTTCTCTGTATTGCTGCTCAAATTTTTCTCTTCCGGAATAATCATCAGGCAAATCTTCCAAAATTCTGGCTAATCCTGCGATCACCCAGCCATTGCCCCTGGCCCAGAAAATTTTCTTACCATTGTCTGATAGCTGGTCAAAATAACGGTCATCCCTGTAATACAGCGAGTCTTCATTGGAATACAAATAATCTGAAGTCCTCCACCATTGCTCATCCATGTACGCTAAATATTTTGTTTCTCCAGTCAGCTTCCACATCTCTACAAATGAAGGAGGGGCCATAAACAGCGCATCGCACCAGGTCCACCATTCCAGCTTGTAGGGGTTATCCTTGAATCTTACGTCGGTATGTTTAGTGCCTCTTGCGATGTGAATATCCAGTGCCCATCGTGATTTTTCGATCATCTCGGGATCATCCATCATGCCGGACAACCATGCCCAGTTATCAATGATCGTCAGTCGGTCAGCATGAAAAAAGTCATCGAGTGGCGTCCAATCAGCTGCCTGACCGATATTAATCAATTCATTGTGGTACCTGTCTTCGCCAGTCACTTCATACAAAGCCCTGATTCCGGTATACAATGCCCCATAATGCCAATCGATGGGGTCGTACTTGTATCTCGGATTAGAAAGGTGCCAGTCGGCTGTCCGTTGCATCATATCTACGACGCCTTCTTTGGACAAAGGATTCATAATCTGATTCAGTGGTATACTTGTTTGAATAGCCGTTTGATACCTGTCTTTGAATTCCAGTTCCCAACGTTTCATGGTAGTACCGTAAGTAAAATGATGGTATTTGGTATTTTGCATCCACAACAATTGAAGCTTGTTTCCTTCACCAGCGTTTCTCACTGCAAAAGGACGGATGTTGTCTTTGGACGAGCCGCTCGTAATAGGGGTAACGGTCCAGGACTTCCCGCCATTTTTAGTATCCCATTGTTCAATCTCAAAAAGACTATCCCTTTTTACCGATAGATAAAGTGTCCCGGGACTCTCATGATCAATATTCATTCCTCCCGAATAGAAATTCTCAGGCTCCTCTACTCCATCAATGGTTTGAGGAAACCAGCTTCCTGAATTGATCAGGTCATAGTTGAGCCATTGCTTCCCGTCCCACCGGGCATAGCAGTAAATATGGTTTTGATCATCCGGATACCTGGTATAAGCAATCACCGGCCTCCCTTCGGTTTCCGCAATGTCCCAGTTCCAGGCCCGGGCCTTTGCTTTGGCAGCATCATACACAAGGTCTGCTTCTTCAGGCAAAACTGGCTCACCACCCAGATCTTTGATCTTTGCCCCATCGGCCTTGTAAAAAGCACCATCCCGATAATACATGTAGTAAATATTGTTGGCGTCCTCCTTTCGAGGGTGACCGTCCGTTAGGGTAAAGTGGATCTTATCGATGCCATTGGAATAAACTTTTGTATAGGGTCTCCGGAATGAATACTTACGCTCAGGCATGAAAAAGATCTTACCCGTAGCCCAGGTTTCACCATTGTCATCTGAGGTAGAATAGCTGGGTTTACCATCTACACCTCGCCAGAAAAGGTAGATCCTTCCTTCTTCGGCTGATAGCTTGATCGGGTTGGTGTAGGTGTGGTTCATACTACCCATATCACTCAGCTTTTCATCATTGAGGAACAGCTCCTGCACAGACTCCCAGTTTTCAATGCTCTCTGGCTCTGTGGCCCGAATGACGTAGAGTGGCTTTACGCCCAGCATGTGATTGTTGAAAAATACAATCAGCTTACCTTCCTCGTCAAACAACACCGAAGGATTGTTGTGATCGTCTATCTCAAGATTATCATAGAGCACCCTGGAATCAATTTCACCCGTGGTATGATCATAGTAACCTATTTGAATGTCGCCATAGTTATCAATCCAGCCCGCATAGGTTCGCTTATGCTTGCCTTCGTAATAGACTGCTCTTGGATCCGAAAACCAACACCAGGCTCCATTAAAAGTCATGGATTGGTAAGCCTCACTTGATGGGGCTTGCAGGTTTTTTATTTTTGATTTAACAAAATCCTGCGCAAAGCTTGCAAAGCATAGTACCCAAGCTAAAAAAGTGAGTTGAATTTTCATATCATTTACTTTAATAGGGTTAATTTAAGGGTATTCACTGGTCCTCAAACCTAAATCCTTTTTATGTGTTTTTTACACACTAAAATTAATAAGGCTATTGGATATCCTTGTTCAGGCCATACCATTTTGCAATGACTTTTTCAGCCATTTTGTTTTGCGGCGTCCAATCTGTAGCATACCGTTCACCTGACCTCTGAAAAAAATACCATTTCCAGAAAAAGCCTCCTGCGTACCATGACTGATCCATGAAAGTTTGGAAGGTTGCTTCATAGGCATCAGCCTGCAGTTGATGGTTCACCACCGCACTATCTCGCTGTATCTCCCAATGTCTTCCTGCAGCTCCATCCATGCTTTGAAAACCGTACTCGGTAAATAAGATGGGCTTTTCCCACTTCCCGGAAAAGGACTCAAGCTCATTGACAATAGGTTTCCAAGCTCTTACTAACTGATCAGTAGTAGGATTTAAATTTTCTATCAGCGGGAAATAAGCATCTATCCCTATATAATCTACCGCATCCCACCAGGTGATCTTCATATAGTTGTCCCAATTAGAAGCATAGGTGATTTTTCCATCATAGATGTTTCTAATCTCACTGATAAGCTGTCTCCAGAATTTAGGACGGTCCTTCGCAGGTATCCGATACTCTGTTCCTAAACAAAACAATTCCACGTCCAAAGAATCAGCCAATTTTGCAAAATGAAGTATATATCTGGAGAAATCCCTTTCCCAGACTTTCCAGTCTTCTTCCTGATCAAGTGTGAAATCGCCAGCCCAGCCTTCACCCCTTACCCAAACGTGTGGCTTCAACATGACCTTCATTCCATTTTCTTGAGCCATCCGGATCAAAACAGCCGTACCGTCTGTACGCTCACCCCACCATTGTCGCTCATGGTTAAAAGAAACTGATGGCTCACCGGCCCGGGCAAATGCATAAGGGATGACGGCTACCCAATCTGCGTTTACATTCTTTAGCTCGGCCATTTGAGATTGAGAGATCTCATTTCTGGGATTCACCAGACTGGCACCGTTCATTTTTGGGGTATTCTTATTGACCTTTTCAGATGGGAAAATCAGAAGCCATAGAACCAGGCCACCAATAGGGATGATCAGGGTGAGAAGCCGCATGATCTAAAGTTAAGGATAAATGTGTTGGGACACTATACTAATGCGTACATGAATCTGATCCTAATTGTACAGTTCCTCCCCTGCTTCCTGATAAGGGTCTCCTTCCGTCCATTTAAGCTGATCCATCTCTGAAAGAAGATATACAGCATAGATATAGGCTTTGCAATATTTGGTTAGGTATTCGTAGTCAAGGGTCTCGGGCTCGTCACCGGGTTGGTGATAGTATTTTTTGATCTCATCATCCATGGCAGTATAACCCGGATCGAAGGAGATAGCAGGTACGCCTTTTTTGGCAAAGCTCACGTTGTCTGACCGCTCATACAGGTTCTCCTCTGGCACCTGATCGTCAATGACAGTCAGACCGAAGGGTTTACCACTTTTGATCAGTTCGGGAGCTGTATTTGTTCTGTTCAGACCAACAACGGTGATCTTGGTCACATCATTATAACCGCCCGTATCAGTGTTGATATTATAAACTGTCTTTCGCAATGGAACCAATGGATGATTCGCGTACCATTCACTACCCAATAAGCCGACTTCTTCCGCATTGCAAGCCAGAAACAACAATGATCGTCTAGGTGGATTTTTACCAAAATACTCGGCAGTGGTCAGCATATTGGTGATCCCGATGCCATTGTCTCGAGCCCCATTGTAGATCGAATCCTCACCCGGTACAACATTTTTTACTCCTACATGATCCAGATGAGCTGAAATCAAAATGTATTCATCCTTCAAATCAGGATCTGTACCCTCTACATACCCTACCACGTTGGGAACTGTGAGGCTATCGATCCGGGAACCCTGAACACTCAATGAAACAGTCAGACTGTCTGACTCCCTGAAGAATTTAAGTCTTTCGAAATGAGGATCCACGATCCACCCCACTGGAAAATCATTGTCAGTTATCTCATTACCCACCAGATCATAGGAATCGTTTGATAAATAATTGATGAGTAGAGGCCAGTCAAATTTTGAGGGCCGGTAGAGCTCTAACAGGGCCACAGCACCCTTTTCTTTCAAAATAGATACCATCTCTTCTTTAGACAATCGCTCCCCTTCAGGTGGTAATGCATAGATACCTACTGCTATTTTCCCTTTAAAATCTTTGTCTTCAAAGTCTTCTGCGGTCCCATAGTCTACAAACACATACTTTGCAGAGTCCACATCAATATTCGCCGGACTGGTGAAAATCATATCATCCCATAGATTGAATACCGAATCACCCACGACCATTTGAGCCTTGTTAGGGATTTTGGTCCGGATTAATTTTACCTCCTGAAAAAAGTCCCCTTGCCCTTCAACCGGCTGAACGCCATAAGCCCTGAATCTCTCTGCTATGTATCGAGCAGCAATCTTGTTTTCGATGGTGCCGGTATTTCTGCCTCTGAGCTCATCCGAAGCATAGAAATACATGTGTGACTCTATCTGCTGTCGACTGACTGACTTCTTAATATCTTTTACGATCCTTTGTGCTGCTAATGAAATACTGAAAAGCACACATAGAATAAATAGCTGGTGTTTCTTACACATCATCATCAAATAAAATAGTAGTCCACCGAAATGCCATGATTTAACTTGATCAGCGGAGGTATTAATACTTGGTTGGCAAAATATTACCCTGGAGTTTTCTCATCGGGCCACTCCTCATTGAAGTCTTTCCAGTATTGATTCACCGTAGACTTCATTTCTTTATGCAACAATAAAAGACCGATAAGGTTTGGTATGGTCATCAGTGCAATGGTAATGTTGGCCACTGTCCAAATGACGGTTGTATCAGCAAAGGAGGCCAAAAAGAATCCTATGATATAAACGATCTTATAATAGATCTCATATTTGGATCCAAATAAATACGTGGTAGCCCTACCGCCATAATATGACCAGGAAATGGATGTGGAAAAGGCGAAAAGCAATAGGCCGATGCTCACAATATATTGCCCGTAATCCCCAAAGAAACCCATGTTAAAGGCAACCGTGGTGAGTGGAGCACTGTGTAACAGTGATTTACCAACCATCCGAATATTTTCATTTTCAGTTGCAATCTGTCCATTGGTCACCTCAAGATCTCCACTATAGAACTTATCTCCCTCATACACCTTCACATCCTCCGCAAAAGAATGCGCTGCAATAACGGTCAAAGGATTCGATATCTTCCCGTTTTCAACGGTTAGGGTCCCATCAAAATATTTCTCAGTGTTTGACCCAAGCACATGGCTTCTGATTTTTTTGCGATCTTCCTGATTACTTTCATCATAAAGTCGCTCCATCACGTAGACATCCGTAAATTGGAATTCATTCTCAAACTTGTTGGACCATGCGCCGGACGATAGCAATACTAACCCTGTGATGGTACAAATGATAATGGTATCTATGAATGGTTCCAGGATGGCTACCATTCCTTCCGAAACTGGCTCGTGAGCCCTTGCAGCCGCATGGGCAATGGGAGCAGATCCCTGACCTGCTTCATTAGAGAAAAGTCCCCTGTTCACTCCACGGTTAAATGCAAAAGCAAAGTTGGCGCCCAGAAACCCTCCCACAGCAGCAGTTCCTGTAAAAATATCTGAGAAGATGGAAATGAAGGATGGAAGGATATTTTCATAGTTGAACAAGATCACTGATAATGCACCAACGAAATAGATCACCGCCATCAGTGGAACCAACTTCTCTGTAACCTTAACAATGCGTTTTATTCCACCAACAATAACCAAAGCAAGAAATACGGTGAGCACTCCGCCAGTAATGATTTGGTCAATACCAAAGGTTGTGAATACTGAATTGGCGATGTTATTGATCTGGGGAAGGTTTCCAGTCCCAAATGATGAGAAGATGGTGGCAAAAGCAAAGATCCCTCCCAGCCAAACACCGGTCTTGATTACCTTACCATTGCTAAGCTTCAGGTTGAGCCTGTTTTTCATGTAATACATCGGACCCCCGGCAATGAGACCATCCTCGGTGGTTTCTCTGTATTTGTGAGATAAAGTGACCTCCACAAATTTGGTGGTCATCCCCAGAAAGGCAGTGACCAACATCCAAAACAAAGCAGCCGGCCCACCCAAATGGACAGCCAATGCCACACCCCCGATGTTTCCCGTACCAACAGTACCGGAGAGAGCGGTTGCCAATGCCTGAAAATGAGAGGCATCTCCTTTGTCTCCCTTCTTGTCAAACTTTCCCTTGAGTACTTTGATGGCAAAACCAAAATACCGGATCTGAGGAAAGCCAAGATATATAGTGAAAAATAAGCCTGTACCTAAAAGAAGATAAACAAACCAGGCACCGCTGCCCAAATAGCCGTCGACGACGTTTAAGAGATCATTGAATTGCCGCATGCATTCTTGTTAAGGATTCGCAAGATCAGTAAAAATATACATTTAGGGTTAGTTTGTCACCTTTTGAACTCATACCCGATTTTAATACCCATATTTCTCTTTCCATCGGAGGCGTAGGAACTTTCTAAGCTCATCCTCTCTTGGGTTTTGACCGGGATCATAGAAAGTGGTTCCCCTGATCTCGTCGGGCAGGAATTCCATATTGGCAAAATTGCCTTCCTGGTTGTGAGCATACTGGTATCCCTGACCATACCCCTGATCTTTCATCAGCTTAGTGGGCGCATTGCGAATGGCCATAGGCACCTGCAAATCACCTGTTTTTGATACCACCGACTGCGCTTCATTGATGGCCTGATAGCTGGCATTGCTCTTATGTGAAGAAGCCAGGTAGGTCACGCATTGAGATAAAATAATTTTGGATTCCGGGTAGCCAATGACATTCACCGCCTGAAAAGCTGAAGTGGCCATAACTAAGGCTGTGGGATTGGCATTGCCAATATCTTCAGAAGCAAGTATCACCAACCTCCTGGCAATGAATTTCACATCTTCCCCTCCCTCAATCATTCTGGCCAGGTAATAGACGGCCGCATTGGGGTCACTTCCTCGAATTGATTTGATAAAGGCAGAAATGATATCATAATGCATCTCCCCTTTCTTATCATAAAGCACTGTCTTGCGCTGAGCCGCATCGATGGCTTTTTCATTTGTTACGGTGATCTTTTTGCTGTCTTCCGCTTTAATAATTAACTCCAACAGGTTAAGCAGCTTCCTGGCATCTCCGCCCGACAAATTGAACAGTGCTTCCGTCTCCTTCAGTTTGATAGCTAATTTCTTCAGTTCTTCATCATTGCTGATGGCCATTTCACAGATCTTTGTCAAATGGTTTTTGTCCAAATGCGTCAGGGTATAAACCTGGCAGCGTGATAGCAAAGCCCCGTTTACCTCGAAGCTTGGATTTTCTGTAGTGGCTCCTATCAACGTAATCGTACCTTTTTCTACTGCTCCCAGTAAGGCATCCTGTTGTGACTTATTAAATCTGTGGATCTCATCTATAAATAATATGGCTTTGCTTCCGGGCCGGATGTGATTGATAACTTCCCGCACATCTTTGACACCCGCACTGATAGCACTCAAGGTGTGAAATGGCACCTTTACCTGGTTGGCGATGATGTTAGCCAGCGTGGTTTTTCCTGTACCCGGTGGACCCCAAAGGATCATAGATGGCACTTTTCCGGAAAGAATGGTCTTTCTTAACACACCCTTCTCTCCCACCAGGTGCTCCTGGCCTACCAGCTCATCCAGGGACCTGGGCCGCATACGTTCTGCCAATGGCGAAGGATCTTGAAACATCTAATTATTATTCTCAGGGTTAAAGATATTATCTATAATTTTAGCCTGCCGTCACAACTTTAATAATAATGAGATTTCTTCTGTCTCTTTTGAGCCTCTGTCTTTTCTCCATTGCTGTCTTTTGTCAGAGCAAAGAAGAAGACCGGGTGGTACTCGAGCAAACTGCTGAGTGGCTCGAACAGAAGCTTACCTATCACTATTACAATATTGATGATGAGGAATGGTGGAACAATCGATTTGATTTTGATCCCCTGACACTCAAGGTTACCATCCGGAACATCTCAAGTGAAAATCTCGGAGCCATCCAGGACAGGACCCATATGCAAAGGATTTTTGAGTTCGGAGATCTCAATCCCTATACCATCAATATTGAAGAGGCGAAAACCAATTCAGGGAGGCTGGTCAAAGGCAAAACCATTCGTGTGGGGACCTACCAACAGGCCAAAGACATCAGCCAGATCAAAAATGGCACGGTACCTTCCAGTGCATCCTTTCTGTATCTCTCTATTCCGAAAGCCTATGATGACAGTACAAGCAACTATGCTGAAACGATCGTTGACAAATTTGAAGAAGCCATTCTCCTGGCCACTAAAATTTATCATACAGAGCGCTTTGAAAGCGATGCGGCTCAATTGGTAAGTGTACTTGAAGATGACAGGTTTCTTTCACCCAACAATATGAGTTTGTCAATCAATAAAATATTTGATGATGCGCTCGAATTGGAACAATATGATGTGAATGACCAATTAATCAGAAAGGCTTACCTGAAAATCAATCCTGATCAGAAAACCGTTCAGTGGGTGAATATTAAGGGGATGGAATCAGTTGTGGATGTAGCTCTTAGATTTGGAGAAGAATATGACTTTGAATTGAAGGGCTCAGACTTACATCTGTTTTTTGTCAATAAGCACGAATTCCACATCTTGGAAAACGATAATAAAACAGTCTTTATACGAGACAACTCCTTCGAGAAAGGCAGACCGTACTATAGATAAATTATACGCTACATTCATCTGACTTCGGACTCTACTTAATCCAGACAGTCTGAGTAAACGCACCGTTTACAGCAGCATCCCAAACTTCCAGACGTACCCATTTTCTTCCTTGTAGCTTTACTGTTTGCTTGAATACCTGCTCTCCAAAAGGAGTTGTATGATTCAGGTTAATCCGATCCCTAAATACTTCATTACCATCTCCGGAAATAATCTCAGCATAGCTAAGTGGAAATGTCCAGTTTACCTTGAATTTCACTTCAGCTTCTCCATTCTTCCTCAGGGAGGTCACTTCACCAAGTGCTTTATCATTTACTGTGAATTCAGGGATGACTATTTCACCGGTAGTTGAAAAAAACTTGCCTTGCTCCAGAACTTCCAATACCTCAGACCACCCCTGCGAAAATTCAGGAATTTCATCAATCATCAGGTAATTGGTATTCATATTGGCCCACATCTCGTTTTCCTGGGTCACAGTAAAGAGATCTGCCTCAGCAATCACACGTTTGGGTTGGCCCCAGTTGCTCATATCATCAAAAAGATCAAGGACCCTGACTCCAAGCCTATCGTAAGAGAGGTCTGCTGGCATGGGCTTCCATGCAGCACCTAAAAATCTGTCAGATAAATAAAAATTCTCACCATTATACTTATCGGGATAACCAATGGAACCTTTAATACGGGGATGTGCAGTCCACGCCAGTCCATTTTCAAGCTCCAGGAGTTTCAACATTTCATCAGAGTACCCAACGTGGTATACCTTGCCATAGGTTGGGTCATTTTGAATGAAGGGGACATTATTATTACGCTCCATCACCCAGAACACTGGTTTTGGAAATATCTGCATCCAGTGACCACCCAGATGCACATTGGGTTCTTCTCCGGGAAGTAATAGAAACTCATCGTCCGATAGTCTTTTGCATTGCTCAAAAAGTGCTGCCAGCTCC
This sequence comes from Cyclobacteriaceae bacterium, assembly GCA_965223915.1. Lineage (GTDB taxonomy): Bacteria > Bacteroidota > Bacteroidia > Cytophagales > Cyclobacteriaceae > UBA7330. Next base: position 375,215 of record OZ245027.1, read on the forward strand.
TTTAGTCGAAGGGAATCCGGTCCTTTCGGGTGAGCGGTGTAGTGGAATTCCCCCAGATGAATAATATCAACTCCCAGCGACTTAAATACATCTACAAATTCCGGATTGGAAGGCACAGGCTTGTCTGCAAGTACTACTTTCATGATGAATTCATTGTGAAAGTGGCTCGAAAATGTTTTGAAGCCTGGCAATTCCTGGTAACGATCCCCGTGGGTGAACTCCCTGACATTCTCCATGGCTGCCTGGGCATCTTCATCGCTAATGAGCACAAAAAAATTCAACCTTTGGCTGGTGTGGGGAGGTGCATTGAACCAGGGCACATAACGCAAATCTCCTTTTGGTTCGTGTCGGATACCTATACCATAGCCCTCAAAGAAATCCCGGTAGTATTTGCCATGCCACACAAATTCGAGGTTGAAGGCCTCATCGAGTGGATAGAAATATTGGTTAAGGGGAGGGAAGACAGCAATACTACCTACCTGTTGTGACCCAAGAATAGTGCGATGTTTTACTTCCAGATTTTTCGAACCAGTTTGGAGTACTTTGGATTTCCTGAATTGACCATCTGTTTCCATCCAGCCAATGGCACTCCAATTTTCATCGGAAGAAATCAATCCCGCATCATAAATAATCGCTTTACCATCTTCCTCAGTAGAAACAACGGCAGCAATATTGATTAATGCACTACCATTGTATAGCGTAATTTCAAGATGTCCTTTGAATTCATCAAAAAATATCTCTGAAATCTTAACAATGGTTCTGCTCCCGCTGCTGGTGACATCAATTTCCTTTTTTTCTAACCTCATGGGTTGCGTGGAATAATCCTTCTCATGGACTTTGTCAAAAAATATTGTCCATTCATTTCGTTCCAGATTCCGCTCTCCAACAGTAAGGATAAATGCAGGATCCAAAGATTCCCCTATCGTTTTCGTTATTCCATCCTTCACTATTTGTATCGATCTAATTAGTGATGCGTTCTCTTCAAAATCAAGTTCAATGATTGCTGAAGATTGCTTCCCTGCGTTCCATTCTATCGTCAGGAGATTTCCTGATTTTCGAGCTGCGGCATGGCTACTTAGTTGTTCACTAACATTGATTATTGGTTGGCCATTCGAAATGAATGAAATCAGAAGTAATGCGTAAATGATTAAATGCTTCATTAGGGTAAGGTTGCTTCAATCTTATGTACAGAAAAGCAGATACCAGGGCCCATCTAAACAATAAATGCTACCGGTGAATAATTCTGAAACAAGCATCAGGTCTTAAATTAATTTTATTAATTAATATTACATATAAGAATAATACTGTATACACATGCAACGTTACCTCATCCCTTTGCTAGTCTTGTCCTGGTTTCTATCTTCTTGTGGTACATATCGGTATTATCAGCCGACAACCAATGCTGTTTTATTTAAAAACCAAGGTGAAGTACACATTGCTGGTGACATTGGTAGTTCCGGAGTTTCTGTGAAGGGAGGAGCAGCCATTTCTGACAAAATCGCTGTTGTGGGCATTTATAATAATGGTATCTCAACCTATGAAGTATCTGAAGGTGAGGTTGGTATGGGCTATTATTCATCCAGTGGCTCAACTGGATTTTTTTTGGGAGGAGGATTAGGGTTCGGTTCCAATTATGAATTTACCGACAGCACAAAAACCGAAAAAAAATATGAAGGAAGCTTTAACAGACCATTTATTCAGCTTAATTATGGAATTACAGGAGGTAAGGTTATTGGGAAACTACAGGCCGATCTGATAACTTCAATTAAATCGAACTATTTTATTTATAAAGGGGCTCATTTGGATGGATCAGGAGATCAAATTGAATCCAACTACTTTTTTATCGAACCGGCAGTGTTATTAGCTCTTGGGTCCAGATCATTTAAATTTGACATCATCGCTGGGTTTCCTATTACTCCAAAGATAGATCCACTTAATAAAAGGACCAACGCCAGAACACTACCTGCTAATATTGGGATTGGTCTTAGGGTCATTTTGGGAAGGGATTAAACAGAATTTCAGCAACTCGCAACATAGCAATTCACTTGCCCCTTTCCTGTTCCTCCACTTCACTGCAAGCATAGCTTTGTTAGTATCACAACCACTAATAAAGAAAATATAAAGTGAAAATGGAGTGAACTTCTCATGATCAGTTTTTTATCATTTAAATTTAAGCACACAAAATACTTTATCAAATACGTCGTTACCGGGAGACTTACTAACTTTCATAAAATTTTAAAACCATGGTTAAGAACTCAGCATTTGTCCTACTTTTATTTCTAGCTTTTAGCACTCAGGCCCAGGTTGGAAACCAATTCCCCTTGATTGAGGGAGAAAACCTCAAACATGAATTCATCAATCTCCCAGCAGACACCAAGGGGAAACATACTATCATCGGGATTGCTTATTCAAAAAAAGCAGAAAATGACCTGAAAACCTGGTTTAGCCCGGCTTACAACCAATTCATCAAAGACCCTGATAAAAACAGTATTTTCCAGATTGATTATGATGTCAATCTCTATTTTGTCCCCATGTTTACAGGTGCCAAAAGACCTGCATACAAGGCCACCATGGAGAAGGTCAGAAAGACCATCGATAGACGTCTCGAGCCTTATGTGCTTTTCTACAAGGGTAAGGTAAAAGACTATGAAGAGTCCCTGGGATTTGATGAGAAAAACATCCCCTATTTCTACCTGCTGGATGAAGAAGGGAAAATAATCTATGCCACTACAGGTAGATATTCCGATAGAAAAATGCAGGAAATCATTGATCAATTGCCGTTTTAATAATCGTTCTGAAAGATGTCCGAAAAGGGCCCGATTGGTGTGTTTGATTCTGGTTATGGGGGGCTAACGGTTCTCAAATCACTGGTTGTAAAACTCCCTCAGTATGACTACCTGTATTTAGGTGATAATGCCCGGACTCCGTATGGAACACGCTCATTCGATACCATCTATCGATATACCCTGCAAGCTGTAAAGTACCTGTTTAGCCTTGGATGTCCGCTGGTCATTCTGGCCTGTAATACGGCCTCTGCCAAAGCGCTGAGGAATATTCAGCAACTAGACCTCCCGGACCTGGCTCCTGACCGACGCGTGTTGGGCGTACTCCGGCCTACCACTGAGACCATCGGGCACTATACAAAAACCGGTCATATCGGGATCCTCGGAACAAAAGGAACCATCCAATCCGAATCTTACAAAATCGAGATCAATAAGTTCTTCCCAAACCTGGTAGTCAATCAGGAAATCTGTCCCATGTGGGTGCCCCTTGTTGAGAATGGCGAACACGATAGCGCGGGGGCGGATTATTTTATTCAGAAAAACCTGACCCATATCCTGCAGGCTGATCCGGAGATTGACGCCTTACTCCTGGCCTGTACACATTATCCATTGCTTATCCCTAAAATAAAACAATTCCTACCCACTCATATCAAGATTATTGATCAGGGTAAGATCGTTGCTGACAGTCTTGTGGATTATTTGAAAAGGCATCCTGAAATCAATGAAAAATTATTACAATCAGGGTCATTGAAGTTTTATACCACAGATGATGAAAGTGCATTTGCAGAAAAAGCTACATTGTTCTATGGCTCAAAAACAATCGTGGAAAAGACTGACTTGAATATAGGGTAAAACACCTATTTTCCTTCCAGAGGGGTGTGATATCACCTTTAACGATGCAATTTTACATAAATTGATTATAAATTGAAGATAACTAAGTTATGAAAAAATTCATTCTACTTAGTCTGCTGGTTCACATACATTTAATGGTGAATGCAGAAAATCAAGTACTAATCCCGGACCAGCATCAAATAGCTCAATGTGATGTAAAGATCGCGGCAGTAAGTGGCCCCAATAGTTTAGGTGGGTATTTCACTTCATTGTTTGACACCACCAACTGGCCGGCGAGGTGGCAATGTGGAAACTGGAGTGAAACGGATGGCTGGGTTACCATCATTTCAGATTCTTTAATTTTTACTGCTTATTTATCTATTCCTCTTTTGTTGCTCTTCTTTCTCAGCAAAAGAAGGGAGATCCCTTATAAAAAGTTTCTACTCCTTTTCAGTGCATTCATTCTGTTATGTGGCTTTACTCATCTCACCGAGGTCATTATTTTTTGGGATCCGGTTTATCGGTTTGCCGGATTTTTGAAATTACTCACCGGAGTAGTTTCATGGGTAACCGTCATTGCCCTGGCTCAGGCTGTGCCTTTTGCTTTAACATTCTATAAAAAGGAAAGCTTCGATAAAGTGGCTGAAGAAAAGAATATTCTGGAAAATCAACTTGATTTATTCATAAAATATACTCCCGGAGCCATGGCCATGTTTGATACTGAAATGAGGTATATCAAGGCCAGTGGACAATGGTACAAGGACTATGGTATTGAAGGTGACATTACTGGAAAATCACACTATGAGGTATTCCCTGTGTTATTGGAAATGCCGGAATGGTTGGATTATCACCAAAGATCTATGAAAGGTGAGACCATTAAAGAGGAAGAATATGCATACGATAATCCGGACGGCTCAAAAACCTATATAAAATATGAGGTAAGACCCTGGTACAAGAACAAAAAAACCATTGGCGGAATTATCATATCTACTGAAGATGTAACTAATTTGGTACTTGCCAGAAAAAAATTAGAAAGCTCAGAAAAACGCTTCCGCGAGCTACTGGAGTCCACGCCGGAGGCCATGGTGATATTAGATGAAAACAGAATAATAGAGATTAACAACCGGGAGGCGACTCATTTATTCAAACGTCCGGGTAAAGAGCTCAATGGTAAACCACTGGAATCTCTCTTTTCTAAAAACTTTGACAAGCTTGATAAGCAGTTAAAAAAATATTTTGGAAAGAAACCGCTTACCCGAACAACCCATTTGGAAGAGGATATTTACTGTCAGGCAAAGTCAGGAGAACCATTCCCGGTAGAAGTCGTTCTGGGGCCAATACGTACAGAAGGCAAAACTTTAGTTGCTGCATCAATAAGCGACATTACAGAGAAGAAAAAAATTGAAAAAGAACGTAGTGAAATTAACAAGATGTTGGAAGAACAGGTCAGCGAGCGAACGTTTGAACTTGAAAAAGTAAATCAGGAGCTTGAATCTTTCACTTATTCAGTTTCTCATGACCTGAGGGCTCCTTTAAGAGCCATCAGCGGTTTTGCAAGTGCCCTGGAAGAAGAGGTAGAAAATCTGGAACCAGATACGAAACTATATCTCGAACGCATCATTTTTAATACCTCGAAAATGGGGACGCTGATTGATGATCTACTTACCTTCAGCAGACTGACGAGGAAGCAAAAAGAACAGGAGGCCGTATCTACCCAAGATCTGGTCAAAGAGATTATTCGAACCAATGATGACTATGTAGACACTAAGATCGAAATTGGGGATTTACCTGATGTCGTCGGAGATAAATCCATGCTAGAGGTGGTATTTACCAACCTGATTTCCAATGCTGTGAAGTACAGTAGCAAAAACCCTGAACAGCTTGTCTCCATCTCGGGTGAAAACAAGGGGCCTCAAGCCAAAATAATAATTGAAGATAATGGAGTGGGTTTTGACATGAAATATGCCGACAAACTATTTGGTGTCTTTCAACGACTACATACCAATACTGAATTCTCCGGAACGGGGATTGGGCTGGCGCTTTGCAAAAAGATCATTGACAGACATCAGGGAACCATCCAGCTAGAATCTGAACTTAATAAAGGAACCAGAGTGATATTAACCCTTAATACTAAATGAAAGAAACTGAACGACCCGTTGAGGTATTGTTGATTGAAGACAATCCTGACGACGCTGCTCTAGCCATCCGAGCATTGAGAGAATTTATGACCAACGAAATTGTGTGGCTCAAAGATGGTGAAGAAGCAATGAACTTCTTATTTGGGAAGGAGCAATACAGTGGGCGGGACATTAGCATAAAGCCAAAGGTTATACTTCTGGACCTGAAAATGCCCAAAGTAGATGGTACGGAACTGCTCCAAATCCTTAGAATGGACAAGCTTACCAAAAATATACCCGTTGTAGTGATGACTTCATCGAAAGAAGATGCGGATCTTAAAAAATGTTATGAATATGGTGTAAATTCCTACGTGGTAAAGCCTATCGATTTTAGTCAATTTATCAAAGCAGCCCGACAGGTCAGTATGTATTGGTTGCTAGTAAATGAACCACCACATCTAGAATAATTAAGTAACATTGGAAAAGGAAGCAATAAACATACTACTTCTCGAAGATAACCCGGATGATATTCTTTTACTGAAACAGGCACTTAAAAAATCAGGAATGAGTGTCAACCTTACCACAACCAGTGGCCTGGAAGAGTTTACCACCCATGTCCAAAATGGGCTCGACACCATCGATGTCATCATATCTGACTACAACCTCCCATCATTTACAGGTCTGGATGCATTGAAAGTTCTGCGCGAAAAGGATCAGATCATTCCTTTTTTCTTTCTCACAGGTTTTTTAGGTGAAGAGAAAGCCGTGGAGGTGATGCGGCATGGGGCCAATGACTTTTTATTGAAGGATCATGTCTCAAAAGCTCCAAAAGTTATCCTTCAACTGCTTGAAGAAGGCAGACTAAGGCAAGAGTCTGCCAAATATCAGGCTGAACTCCTCTATCGGAACGGGATCCTCAAAACCCTGATGGAGAGTGCGGTGGATCTGATCTTCCTGAAGGACCTTGATGGCAACCTTATAGAGGTGAATGAAGGTTTCTGCCGATTTTTTGATAAACCTCAGGATGAGCTTATCGGGAAAAACATCAGCACGCTTTTCGATCAAGAGGTAATGGCTAAAATTCACGAAACGGATCAGGAAGTTCTTAAGAAGGAAGAACCGGTAACCCTGGAGCTTGACTATTTCCATAAAGGGAAAAGATACGTATTTGAGTCAATCAAAACTCCACTTAAAGATGAAGATGGCAAAAGCATCGGCTTTGTGGAAGTGACACGAAACATCACAAAAAAGAAGCTGGATGATGAAGCCTTGAGGACTAGTCAACAATTATTGAGACAATCTGAAAAGCAGTCTCTTTCCGGAAGCTTTGAATATGACATCACTAACGGTAAGCTGTTTTGCTCCCAACAATTCATGAAGAATCTCGGATTTGACGAGGATGTCAGGAAGATCACCTATGCTGAATTTCTGGATAGGGTGAATGAGGCCGAACGTGAGATTTTCGAATTCGAACTAAAGCGGGCCATCAATGAAAATTCTGAGTTTTACATGGAGCATCGGTGCACCCGAAAAAATGACAATAAGATCATTCATTGTAAGACATACCTTGTACCTGACCTTAAAAGGAAAAAGGAAGGCTATTATTTTGGGATTATTACAGATGTGACCAAAGACAGACAGCTAAGGAAATCGATGCTGGATATTCAGGAAAAAGAACGGAAAACCATCGCATCTAATCTGCATGATAGTCTTGGCCAGAAGTTAGTTGCTTCCAAAATGTTTGTAAGTCAGCTGGAAGATGATGAAACTGGTGCCTTATTGAGGGCCAGCAAACTGATCGACCAAAGTATTGATGAGATCCGAAGCCTTTCTAAAAACCTTTCTCTTTATACCATCCAGGGTCTGGGGCTCAAGTCGGCCATAGAAGATGTGATGAGTACCTTCCCGGAAAAAACAGACGTGGAGTATGAGTTGGATTTTGATGAAATAGAACTCTCCGATGAGTTAAGTACACAGATCTACCGTATCGTTCAGGAAGGTATTACCAATATTCTAAAATATGCAAAGGCTACAGAAGTAGCATTATCCATGAAAAGGGAAAATTATTTCCTGAACCTGATCATTAAAGATAATGGAGTTGGCTTTGACACATCCAACGAGTACTCCGGGAATGGTCTGAAAAACATCCGGGAGCGGGTAGCCAGATGTAGTGGATTTCTGGAGATCTTATCCGGGGAAGCCGGAACCACACTTAAGATCAAAGTTCCGGTCAAATAACCTCATCTGGTTTCTCGCTAGTCTAGCCAGGATTCAACCTCCTCTTTGGTTGGGTTTTGTATATCGAGCTTCAGCTTCTTTCGCATACCACATACATCATTAAACAGCTTGTTCACATTGGCTTCTTTCAACTGTTTTATGGTATTGAGTCCCAATTTTTGAAGGATGGGTACCAGCTCTTTTCTCACACCTGCTTCTACATAGTCTGATTCAGCTGCCAAAACCGGTTTCTTTTCAGGACGCATCTGTGGGAAAAACAACACATCCTGAATGGAATTGCTGTTGGTCATGATCATCGTAAGCCTGTCGATACCAATGCCGACTCCGGAAGTAGGTGGCATCCCAAATTCCAAAGCCCTGAGGAAATCTTCATCCAAAGCCATGGCTTCTTCATCTCCCCTTTTAGCCAGCTCCAGTTGTTCCTCAAATCGTTCACGCTGATCAATGGGGTCGTTGAGCTCTGAATAAGCGTTCATGATTTCTTTACCATTACAGATCACCTCAAACCTTTCTACCAATCCAGGTACGGATCGGTGCTTCTTGGTCAACGGAGACATCTCTACCGGATAATCCATGATAAATGTGGGCTGAATCAGATGCGGCTCGCACTTCTCTCCAAAGATCTCATCAATGAGCTTACCCTTGCCCATGGAGTCATCTATATCCACCTTCATATCTTTGCATACCTTTTTGAGCTGCTCTTCATCCATCTGTGAAATATCAATTCCCGTAAAATGCTCGATGGCCTCAAACATGGTGAAGCGTTTCCAGGGGCGCTGAAAGTCAATCACGTTCTCCCCTACTTTTACTTTGGTATCATCATGCAGACTTAGGGCAACTTTTTCAATCGCTTCTTCCATGAAGTCCATCATCCAGAAATAATCTTTATACGCCACATAAAGCTCCACCTGGGTAAATTCCGGGTTATGAAAACGCGACATTCCTTCATTACGAAAGTCTTTGGCAAACTCATAAACTCCGTCAAAGCCTCCTACGATGAGCCGTTTTAAGTAGAGCTCATTGGCTATGCGGAGATAGAGCTTCATATTCAATGTGTTGTGATGTGTCTCAAAAGGACGTGCCGCAGCTCCTCCGTGAATTGGTTGCAGGACAGGTGTTTCTACCTCCAGATAACCCTTGCTATTGAAAAAATCCCGGAGTGTATTGATGAGCTGGGTTCGCATCTTGAAGGTCTCTTTGACTTTTGGGTTTACGATCAGGTCAAGGTATCGCTGCCTGTAGCGCTGCTCCGGATCGCTGAATGCATCGTGGGTTTTTTTCTGTCCTTTTTCGTCTTCGGTTTCCTTCACAATGGGCAGCGGATGAAGTGATTTGGACAACAAGGAGAATTCCTGGACATGGATAGATATCTCTCCCATCTGGGTGGTGAACACAAAGCCTTTCACTCCAATAATGTCACCGATATCCAGCCTTTTCTTAAAAATATCATTGTAAAGGGATTTATCATCATCCGGACACAGGTCATCGCGCCGCAGATAGATCTGAATTCTTCCGGTGCTGTCCTGGATCTCTGCAAAAGAAGCCGACCCCATGATCCTTTTGCTCATCAACCTGCCCGCAATAGAAACACTTTTATAATCAGTCTTCCTCCTTTCATAGTTTTCCTTAATATCTCTGGAAGAAACGTTCACCTCAAACAATGCGGCAGGATAGGGATCAATCCCTAGTTTCATTAATTCTTCTCTTTCTTTTCTACGTTGGATCTCTTGTTCGCTAAGTTGCATGTATGTCGGCTTTTTCTTTTCTTCTTCTTTTTAGTTCGGTTTTTACCAGGGCGTATTCACGACTGCTCTGGCCGGCTATTGAGGTGTTTTCCTCTGCCCTACGAAATAAATAGGGTAAAACTTTTTCAACAGGACCATAGGGTACATATTTTGCAACATTGTATCCCATGTTGGCCAGTTTGAACGAAATATTGTCGCTCATCCCCAATAATTGCGCAAAGTAAACACGTTCGTCGCTCTTTTTTATCCCTTTGCCACGCATAAGTGATGTAAGCAGCTGACAAGACCCTTCATTGTGTGTGCCTGCACACACAGCAAAACGGTCTATATGATCCATTGCAAAAGCCAGCGCAGCTTCATACGCCATGTCTGTTGATTTTTTATCCGTCTGTATGGGGTCCGGATAATCTTTGTCCTCCGCACGGTCTCTCTCCTTTTCCATATATGCCCCCCTCACGAGTTTAGCTCCGAAAAAACATCCCTGTGCAGAAACTTCATGAAAATCTGCTTTCATCCGCGCCAAAGCATCTGACAAGTAAAGTTGGTAGGTAATAAAAACCATGGGGGCCTGTTTGTTGTATTTCAGCATCAGGTCGATGACCAGGTCGTCAATCACTTCCTCAATCCAGCTTTCTTCTGCATCTACCATAAACCTGAGATTGTTGTTGACTACCCGATCAGCCACGCGGTATACCCTTTCCTCAAATCGTTCATAAGCCTGTTGTTCCTTCTCAGTTAACTTTTTCCCTACTTGCTTCTTTTTCATCAGGGACGCAGACCCAAGGCCGGTAAGCTTCATTACACAAAAAGGGATCCCAGGGGTGTTCTTAGCAAAGTCCGCCACCCTGAGTGCTTCTTCCATCGTCTCGTCAAAACTTTTTTCAGTTTCCTGCCCTTCTACAGAGTAATCCAAAATGGTTTTGACATTGAACTTCTCCAGATGGTCGATGGTGTGCTTGCAGTCTCTGATAGAAACGCCCCCACAAAACTGTTTGAAAAGGGTATCGCGGATCAATCCTTTGACGGGAAGCCTTAATTTCAGCGCTACATTGGTCAGAAAAGTCCCAACATCTACCATCCAGGAAAACCGCATGGACAAGAAAAGCAAATAAGTCTTCCTCAGGTCGCTTGTAGTCTTAGATGCAAATCCAATTGCCGTGTCTTCAAAGTTGATTTCTGAATTTTCTGACATAGTTTTGAAAAGCGATGCAAAGATAGCATCATCATTGAACCATTTCTTTAATACTTATTGTGGAACTTTCACGGGATATACTTTTTATTGATTCGCCTCAAAAAGCGCTTCTTGATACATTACAACCATTAAATCCGGATAAAGTTGCTGTGCTGGTGGATGAAAATACCGCACAGCATTGCCTTCCTCATTTTGAGCATGACAATTACCTGGTCATTGAGATCAAAAGCGGAGAGATCAATAAAAACCTTCGCACCTGTGAAAAAATATGGGAAGCATTAACAAAAGCAGGATTTTCGCGGAGATCGCTGCTGGTCAATCTCGGAGGAGGCGTCATTGGCGACATGGGTGGATTTGCTGCTTCAACCTATAAAAGGGGCATCCGGTTTATCAACTTCCCCACTACCCTGCTGGCCATGGTAGATGCCAACATTGGCGGTAAACTTGGGATCGACTTTATGGGATTGAAAAACCATATCGGACTTTTCAACGATCCGGAAAAAATTCTGATCTTCACCGACTTCCTGAAGACTTTGCCTCCACGGGAACTTAGATCCGGGTATGCTGAAGTCATCAAACATGGATTAATCTATGATGAAAACTATTGGGGGGACATTAAAACTTCTGACTTCCCCAACATAGATTGGAAGAAGGTCATTCAACGATCGGTGGAAATAAAATCTGAAGTGGTGAAAGAGGATCCAAAAGAAAAAGGTCTTAGAAAGATCCTCAATTATGGGCATACTTTAGGGCACGCCATCGAAACCTGGCATTTAAATCATCAGAAAAGCCTGCTCCATGGTGAGGCCATAGCCGTGGGGATGATTCTGGAAGCCCACCTCAGCCTTCAATTGAAATTACTTGATGAAGATTCCCTGAACAGCATTGTTGGGCACATCACCTCCATTTATGAGGACGTAGCTATCCCACCCATGGAAAATCTCATGGAGCTGATGGGGCAAGACAAGAAAAATGTTGGCAATGAAATCAACTTTTCCTTACTTGAGAAGATTGGGAAGTGTGTTTATGATATGAAAGTGGATGAAAATATGATCGCGGCGGCGATTAATTTCTACAATACCCTCAAATAAAAAGATCTTCTTTCTCTTCAATACCCAAATCAGTGCGGCTATTGTGAGTTTTGACCTTATTTTTGCTGACTTTCTTAGGGTTTGAAAAAACAAGTGCAAAAGTGCCTACCACCGCAGTGATTAAAATGGTTGCTATAGTTCTACCAATTGACATATTCTATTATTAAGACATTCAATTAACGATAATGGTTGTATGTTGGTTCTGTGTGATTTAAAAATATTTTAAGTTGAAATCAATTCTTTCAAAATTCGACAAAAAACTACAAGGAGTAGTCAATCTTACCTCTTCAAAAAGTGAAAGCAACCGGGCCTTGCTGATCAACGCCCTGAGCGGGGATCTCATGACCCTTAAAAACCTTTCTGCTGCCCGGGACACACAGACGATGATGCGGCTCTTCCATGAAAAAGCCAATATATGGGACGTATTGGATGCTGGTACGACCATGCGATTCTGTACCGCCTACCTGGGTGTGAAAGGTCAGGGTGAAACAATTACCGGGACACCAAGGATGAAGGAACGCCCCATCGGTTTGCTGGCAGAGGCTCTAAAAAAACTTGGCGCTGAGGTAGAATACCTGGAAAAGTCAGGATACCCACCTCTACGGATTCATGGAATAAAAGATCAGCAAACACAGAAAATTCAGATCCCAGGAAATGTAAGTAGCCAGTTTATCAGTGCTTTGCTGATGATTGGTCCTGAATTGCCACAGGGTCTTGAGTTAGCGCTGACAACCGAAGTTTTCAGTCGACCCTACATAGAAATGACACTGGCGCTGATGGATCATTTTGGTGTGAAAAGCGATTGGGAGGGGAATATCATAACCATAAAGCCCCAATCCTATCAGAAAACCACCTACACCATCGAAAGTGACTGGTCCGGTGCCAGTTACTGGTTCTCTTTTGCTGCCTTGAATGATGACACAGACCTGGTATTGACAGGGTTAAAAGAAAACAGCCTGCAGGGAGACCAGCAAATCGTAAATATCATGCATGAGATGGGTCTGACCACCCAATATTCAGACGGTGGTGTCAGACTCTCCAAAGGAGATATTCGTAAAGATATTGTCCAGATCGATTTCAAAACCTGCCCTGATCTGGCCCAAACAGTTATGGTCACAGCCGCTGTCAAAGCAATTAGCTTACAAATGACAGGTCTTGAAAGTTTGCGGATCAAAGAAACAGACCGCATCGCTGCCATGACGAATGAATTGAAAAAGATTGGGGCTGAGCTCATAGAAGAGGGGTCTACCTGGACATTGAAACCAGGGAATATTCCCGAAAACATAGCTCCTATTGAAACCTATGAAGATCACCGCATGGCCATGGCCTTTGCTCCGCTATGCCAAATCAGGGACGTAGTGATCAATGATCCCGAGGTAGTGAATAAATCATATCCAGCCTTCTGGGAAGACCTGCGAAGTGTCGGGGTTGAGATAAATTAGATTTCTTTCTTACTTTCCTGGAACACATTTCCATAATACCTGTTGGTAAAGAAAGGTTAATTGCCCAATTTCAATTTTCTAAATTGATTTTGAGAGTAAAGGAACGTCCGATGAAAGAAACGTATTACAACAGAGAAGACCTGAAGAAATTTGGCAATGTGACCGAATTTCAAAAGGAATTGGGTGACAAATTTTTTGATTATTATGGTAAGGTCTTTGAACCTGGTGCCCTCACCGCACGGGAGAAATCATTGATTGCCCTCGCGGTATCTCATGCCATACAATGTCCGTATTGTATCGATGCATACACTGCAGATACTATGGCAAAGGGTTGTGATGAAGAACAGATGATGGAAGCTGTGCACGTAGCCTCTGCAATCAGGGGAGGGGCCTCTCTGGTGCATGGCGTGCAAATGATGAATCAGGCCAAAGAAAAAATGATGTAGCGTGTCTTCACTAAACAAAATAAAACACAAATTTTCCTCTCCCGATGCTCAGATCGAGCTGTTAGACGACAATGAAACGCTGGGTATCCCAAGCTTCAGGGATAAACTGGAAGCGATCGGGCTCTATCCATTGAAGCCAACCGGTATCGAGGTTTTCCAGGTGAACATTGGCAAGATGTGTAACCAGGAATGTAAGCATTGTCATGTAGATGCGGGCCCGGACAGAAAGGAGATCATGACAAAGGATACCATGCTGCAATGCCTGGACGCTATTAGGGATACACCCATCAAAGTTGTAGATATCACTGGTGGTGCTCCTGAAATGAACCCCAATTTCAGGTGGTTTGTAGAGGAAATTTCTGCCTTAGGAAAATCGGTGATTGTGCGATGCAACCTGACCATTATCCTGGCCAATCCAAAATATCAGGACTTACCGGAATTCTATAAAAAACACAAGGTTAACGTAGTCTCCTCACTACCTTATTTCAGCGCCAGAAGGACAAACGCACAACGTGGCGATGGTGTATTCGAAAAATCTATCAAGGCCCTTGAATTGCTCAATAAGGTAGGATATGGCATAGACCCGGAACTCAAATTGGATCTTGTTTACAATCCTTCAGGGGCATTTCTGCCAGGGGATCAGGCATCCCTGGAAACTGAGTTCAAAAACAAGCTGGAAGAAAATTACGGTATTGTATTCGACAGCCTGTTTGTGATCACCAATTTACCCATCAGCCGGTTCCTTGACTATCTCGTCAACTCTGGGAATTATGATGATTATATGAATGAGCTGGTTAATAGTTTTAACCCCTCAGCCGCTTTTGGAGTCATGTGCAGAAACACACTGAGTGTCGGTTGGGATGGTTACTTGTATGACTGCGATTTCAATCAAATGCTCGACATGAAGATCAGCTCCGAATCACAACATATCAGTGAATTTGATTTTGGAAAGATAGAAGACAGGGCCATTAGGATCAACCAGCATTGCTTTGGATGCACTGCTGGATCCGGGTCGAGCTGTGGAGGCACTTTAACCTAGGAAAAAGATGGATAATTATCTTGATGCCACAGTTGACGTATACAAACAAGCAGCGTTGACTCCTGATGTGGGACTTTGTTGTACCACCTCACCTATCTGGGCATTTCCGGGCTTAAACATCCCCAAAAAGATGCTGGAAATGAATTATGGATGCGGTTCTACGGTACACCCCAGGGATCTAATAAATAACCCCCGTGTTCTCTATGTAGGGATCGGTGGTGGAATGGAACTTCTCCAGTTTGCTTATTTCAGCAGAAAAAAGGATAGTATCATCGGGATAGATAACGTGGATGAGATGATCACGGCATGCGATCAGAACCTCAACACAGCTATGGTTGAAAATGACTGGTTTAATAAAGACTCGGTCACCCTCAAAAGTGGCACAGCTCTTGACCTACCGGTTGAAAGCCAAAGTGTGGATGTGGCAGCACAAAATTGCCTGTTCAATATATTTAAGCTTCAGGACCTCAAAACAGCACTCAAAGAAATGTATCGCGTGTTGAAACCGCACGGCAGATTGGTCCTGTCTGACCCCATCAGTGATCAGCCATTGCCGGAGCACCTCATAGAGGATCCAAAACTCAGGGCGTTGTGCTTAAGCGGGGCACTCCCTATGAAATCCTACATTGACCTGATCACGGAAACAGGCTTTGGAACCGTAGAGATCAGGGCACGCAGACCCTACCGAATATTATCAAAAGACAGTTATAACATAGATAATCATATCTTTCTGGAGAGTGTGGAAGTATGTGCAATCAAAGACCCAATGCCCAAAGATGGCCCCTGTGTTTTCACGGGGAAATCAGCCATTTATTTTGGAGCTGACGACCATTATGACGACCACAATGGACACGTATTGATGAAAAACCAGCCCTTATCAGTATGTGACAAAACAGCTAAAAATTTAGCTGACCTGGGCAGACAAGATATTTTCATATCTGAGAGCACCTATTTCTATGACGGTGGCGGCTGTTGCTGATCAGTTTCATTTAAAATTTGAGATACTTTCATTTTTTTAGGTCAAAGCATGAACGCTTTCATGCATATCGACGTATAGCATTATAAGATTTTTTATACCCATTTAAAACCCATTACACATATGAGCTTAAGAATAGGCGATGACGCACCAGATTTTACCATAGAAACTACTGAAGGAACCATCAACTTCCATGAGTGGCTAGGCGATAGCTGGGGGGTATTGTATTCACACCCTGCAGACTATACACCAGTTTGTACTACCGAACTTGGGCGTACAGCCACTCTCAAAGGAGAATTTGAGAAAAGGAAGACCAAAGTACTTGCAGTAAGTGTGGATGATCTGGCGTCGCATCAGGGCTGGATCAAGGACATCAACGAAACACAAAATGTAAAGGTTAATTTTCCGATCATTGCTGACCCGGAAAAGAAAGTCGCCACATTGTATGATATGATACATCCCAATGCTGCTGCCAATACCACGGTAAGGTCAGTATTCTTTATCGGTGCGGATAAGAAGATCAAAGCTACGATCACCTATCCACCAAGTACCGGTCGAAACTTCGGAGAAATCCTGAGGGTTATTGATTCATTGCAACTGACTGCATACCACAGCGTGGCAACACCAGCTGATTGGGTACATGGTGAGGATGTAGTGATCCTGCCTTCTGTGACCAATGAAGAGATACCCGGGAAATTTCCTAAAGGACATAAAGAGCTAAAACCTTATCTGAGAATTACTCCGCAACCAAATATCTGATAACTTCATATATCGAAAAGGCTGTAACCACATAGGTTATGGCCTTTTTTTTGTTTAGGAGAATTGCTCAGTTTTCAGCTGTTCAACTTTTTCCTGACATGTCCGGATGAAGGATTGGATGGCCGAAAACTTGCTGGAATCCACCTGCTTCCCTATGCTGACCTGTACTTCACCTGGTGTGATCTTACCTGATTGAATATCAAGTACTTTATCAGTTCCGGTAATGGCAATGGGCACGATACTCACACCAGCATCTTTGGCCAGGTGGAATGGCCCCTTCTTAAAAGTGTTGATCTTTCCGTCTTTACTTCTGGTACCCTCCGGAAACATCAAAACACTTTTACCTTTACTCACAAGTTGAGCAGCTTTTTTCAAACTAATGATCGCCTTATGTTTATTATCCCTGTTTACGAAAAGCATTCCTGTAGCCATCATATACTGACCCACAAAAGGCAGCCATTTAATTTCCTTTTTAGCAATGAAGTATAGATTGGAAGGGATTGCTCTGAACAGAACCGGAATATCCAGGTAAGACAGGTGATTGGAAACAAATACATGTGGTGTTCCCTGATCAAAACCTGCATTCTTTATGTTTAGCTTAATTCCACATCCCCATAGAATACCAGGAGCCCACATGGTACGAGCCATCACCACGGGTAATTTCCTGTTGAATAAAATGATCATCAGGATGATGGATAGAGTAATCATCAGGACAGACCAAACAACACAAAAAAAGTATCTAAAAAAATTGATCAATGCCTACACATTTTTGACGGACTGCAAAAGTGTCTGAATTTTATTGGAAATACATGATACAGATGTATTATTCAGGTTTAAGATAAAATCAAAAGATTTTTCTAACTTTCACTTCTAATCCAAAATGAACAATGAAAAGCAATCTTGTCCTTTATCTTGGTTTACTCGTTTTGATCTTTGGAGGTGTTTTCGCTTTACATTACTACCAGATAGTGAAAGAAAGAGAAAACCCCGGCACCACTGATCTTACTCTGACTACAGACCTTCATCTTAACAACTCCAGACTTTATATTCGTGAGCATTCCGTAGAAAGAAGCTTATATCACCTCAACAGTGCCATTCATTCCATAGAGTTGATCGAAGATTTCGCCGATTCTGTGAGTGTTGAAGAACTGGAAACTGCCTTATCGGACCTGAAGTCAGTACGCAGTGAGATAGAAAAAGGGATTGTCAATTATGACCACATCAATCATGCTTTTATCGTGGCACTAAACTCCGTAGCCACAGCACAGCTGAGACTTTCGGAGAAATACCTGCTGGAAGGCGACCTGGAAGATGCCGGCTATGCCATCAAATATGCCAACGAACACATACACAACGCGTTGAAATACGCCAACGATGGTGAAATAGAGGATGAGCTTCGGGCTTACCGACAAATCGATTCTCTGGTCCACTCCAAGCTTGATAGTACAAGGATCTTTGATATTGAAAGAGTCATCACCGAGATCAAAGAAGTCAAATAATCAGCTGAAATTTAATGAGACTAAAAACCATTGCGGGAATCCTGATACTGGCATCCCTGGCCAATCTTTCAGTTGCACAGCATAAATTCGACATTATTTCTCAGGATTCCTTAAAAGGATCAATCACGAACGAGCGTATTTGGTGGAATGTGCAACATTATGGTATCGAACTTGATATAGATTTTGAAGACCAAACATTGATCGGTATCAACACGATCAGGTTTAATGTTTTGCAGGAGCAGCACTCTCCATGGATGCAAATTGATCTTCAGGAACCCCTCGGGATCGATAGCATCCTTTTCGACAATCAAAAATTATCCTTTGAGCGATTCGGGGCTGCTTATATGGTAGAAGTCCCCGAAGGCATCAATGGCGATAATGCCATCGAAGTGCACTATTCCGGCACCCCAAAAAAATCTGAAAATCCACCCTATGACGGAGGTTTTGTCTGGACAAAAGATTCGTTAAAAAGAGATTGGATCTCTGTGGCCTGTCAGCTGGTTGGTGGTAGCGTTTGGTATCCATGCAAGGACCACTATAGTGAGGAGCCTGATGACGGAGCATCTCTGACCATCACAATCGACAATTCTTTGGGTGTGGTCATTGGAAACGGCAGATTGGTAAACCAATTAAAAACAGACCATCAAACAACCTATACATGGTCGGTGCAAAACCCGATTAACAATTACGGCATTTCCTTTTACATTGGGCATTATATCAATCTCAGTGAAAAGTATAACGGAGCAGTTGGTCCCTTGGATCTGGACTTTTGGGTTTTAGATTATAACCGCGATAAAGCCATTGATCATCTGATCCCGGAATCAATAAAGACGATAAGAGCTTTTGAAAAGTGGTTTGGCCCTTACCCTTTTTATGAAGACGGATTCAAAATCGTGGAGTCTTCTTACATTGGCATGGAGCATCAAAGTGCCATTGCTTATGGCAACAAGTTCAAAAAAGGTCGATTTTCCTTTAAGAATCTCACAGCACTTGATTTGCAAACGGACCGACTTATTGTACATGAGCTGGCCCATGAGTGGTTTGGCAATAACATCACCATGGCCGACATGGCTGACCGTTGGGTTCAGGAAGGCTTTGCGGCTTACGGAGAAGAGCTGTTTATCGAGGAATCTTTTGGAAGAGCTGCTGGCAGAGAATTTTTTATCACACGGCTGCCCAATAAGATAAAGAACAACCAGCCACTGATCTCCGAATATGGCATATTCAAAGATGCAGGTCGCGATATGTACTTTAAAGGATGGGCCATTATTCATATGCTCAGAGAGATCATCAATGACGACGAAAAGTTCCAATCTTTTCTCAAAGCACTCAACAAGCAGTTCTATCACGAAACGATTTACTCCCATCAGCTGGAGCAATTTTGCAGCGATTTTTTTCGCATGGACCTGGGTCCTTACTTTGAACAGTACCTGAGACATCCTGCGGCACCGATATTGGAATATCAGGTAACAAAGAACAAGATAAGCTATCGATTGATTGCTGATGTGAAAAATCTGGAAATCCCCATCAAATTATCTCAACCTGATCAATGGATCAGGGCCACAACGGATTGGCAACACCTTAAGCTTAAAAAATATTCGCTGGAAACAATTACCGTAGATCCTAACTTTCTATTGGACGTGAAAGAAATCAATTGATCAGACCTGTTTTGACCTGGTAATGAAAACTTATTGTCCAAAACAGTGTTATTGATCTATGGTTATCCGACTGATCGTATTTTTAATCCTCAATTTCGGTGCTTTGGCCATTGGCTCCATATTTACCGGTAAGGGAGTCCCCTCAGATTGGTATGTATCGCTCAACAAAGCACCCTGGACGCCTCCCGGATGGGCTTTTGGAGCTGCCTGGTTTACGATAATGATCTGTTTCACGATCTACATGGCCATAGCATGGAAGCAAGTCCAAAATCAGAAGTTACTGATCGGATTATTTCTCATACAGTTAATCTTAAACATTACCTGGAATCCGGTTTTCTTTCATTTTCAGAATACGGCACTAGCGCTCATGATCATTTCAGGACTTACCATCTTAGTGACTTTTTTATTACTTTACTATTGGCCAGACCTGCAGTTATGGTCATTGTTGGTTATGCCCTACGTGCTTTGGCTACTGATTGCTACTTCGCTAAATGGGTATATTCAGCTTAACAACTAAAATGGGATGAATGGAAAATAAAGATTTTTTTGCCGAGTCAGCCCTGACAACAATATTGGTGGTTGAAGATATCCAACGTTCCAAAGATTTTTATACTAAAATTCTCGGCGCAAGTATCTTTCGAGAATACGGCGGGGATTCGGTTGTATTGAGTTTTCTAAACAACTGGATCCTGCTAGTGACTCCGGGAGGACCCACTGAGGATAAACCGGAAGTATATTTTGAGCCTCCGAAGGACACCAAATCAGTAAGTCACTCTTTTACAATCCGGGTCATTGACTGTGAGGAGGCCTACAAAGTTTTAAAACAAAGGGGTGCTCAATTCATTACCCCTCCCATCAGACGAGGTCTGGAAACAAGGTGTTTTTTTCGGGACCCCGATGGTCATCTGTTTGAAATAAGTGAATACAGAACACATTGATCGAAATCAATGAAATATCAATGGTCACTTCAGTAACCAATCCAAATCAATGAAATATCCCCAGGATCATCCTTTAGAAATTTTGCGGTTGGAAAAACTCGACAGCTATTCTATCCTTGATACCCTGCCAGAAGAAGATTATGACAACCTGACAGCGATTGCTGCACAGATTTGTGGTACTCCTATTTCATTGGTCTCCCTGCTGGATGATAAACGGCAATGGTTCAAATCCCACCATGGTCTCAAGGCAGCCGAAACACCCAAGGAATATGCGTTCTGTGCACATGCCATCAATGATCCCCAAGAGATCTTTGTTGTAGAGGATGCCCGAATAGATAAGCGATTCCATGATAATCCATTGGTTACTGATGATCCCAATGTGATCTTTTATGCAGGTGTCCCACTCAAGTCGGAAGATGGACTGCCGATGGGCACCCTCTGTGTAATTGACAATAAACCCAAGCAGTTGTCTCAAGATCAGATCAACTCCCTTCGGGCATTGGCTAAGCAGGTGATGAGACTTTTTGAGCTTAGACAAGTAAAATTTCGTCTGGAAGCTTCGATGAGGCAGTTGGAGCAAAAAAATAAAGGCCTGGAGCGGTTTGCGATGGTAGCTGCTCATGACATCAAGTCTCCGCTAAATAACATATCACAACTTGCCTCCATCTTTATAGAAGATTACAAAGACAAATTAGATGCAGATGGAATTGAAACCATTGAAGTGTTGCAGGGATCTTCAGATAGGTTAAGAGAGCTCGTGGATGGTCTGTTGGAATACAGTCGTACCTCCGAAGTGATGAGAAAAAAACCTGACACCATCAATCTTGAAGAGCTTAGGGATCGGCTAGTAGAAACAATGGCTGATTCCAGGAGCAAAATGGTTTTGAAAACCGATCTGAAAGAGATCAAAACCAATAAAACAGCCCTGGATCAAATACTTATCAATCTTGTGACGAATGCCATCAAGTACAATGACAAAGACCAACCAAAAATTGAAATAGCCATTTCCAATTCAAACAATACCTATGAAATTAGTGTAAAAGACAATGGCCCGGGTATACCAGACAAACACATGAACAAGATCTTTGAGATTTTCCAGGTCCTGAAACCGGAAGATCGTTTTGGGAAGCAAGGTAATGGGATAGGATTGGCTACGGTAAAGAAACTTGTTGAAGACTTAGATGGTAAAATCCATGTTAAATCTGAATTGGGCAAGTACTCCCAGTTTAACTTCACCATTAAGAAGCCCCTTGTTACCTCTCTCAGCTAGTTCATCGTGCCCAAATGTGTGTGTTTGAAGCTGTCAGAATACTTGAGCCCATAACCCAGTGCCCGATCCATCGCTGCATGACCTAAGAGAATCACTCCCGCGATAATCAACACTTTGATCCCTAGAAAAAACCCGAACGCCAATACGATCAGGGCGACACCTTTGTAATGAAAGAAGTTGTAGGTCCAGGCGCCTACACCGGGATTTACCAGATACCCCAACATTCCAATATCGGGTGAAAGAAAAACAATAGGCCACAACCACCATGAAATATCAACGTCTAAGTATATTAAAATGATAATTGATGCAATGAATTGTGTAAGTTCTTCCAGTTGCAGTGATAATTTCATAAGTCTTGATTTGATTTGTAGTAGAAAATTAAACCTTTAATCCATCAAGGGATTGATCCAAAGAGCTATGTCCATAAAAAATAACTTAAGCCTTCTATTATTGCTATTTTGTATTCACAGTGTCTCAGCTCAACATATCGTCAGCGGTCGAATTGTCGATGCAGCCAATCAGGAGCCTCTGGAATCTACCATCATATCTTATGGGTCTCAATTTACCCTGGCTGATAATCAGGGTTTTTTTAATATCGAGGTGGATTCCCTGCCAGTCAATCTCTCAGTGAATCATTTGGGCTATTTTTCTCAGGTAGTCCGGGTTACCCATACAGATGAACAAATTACCATTCCATTGGGAGTGGCCCCTACCCAGCTTCATGAAGTGATCGTATCAGCTTCACATCAAAATGAAAGTTTGAAAAATGCTTCCGCCAGCATTGGAATCATTACCAAAAAGGGCCTGGAGCGTGATGACCAAACCATCATCACCCCTGCTTTGAACAGGATCCCCGGGGTTTATATGCATTCCGGCTCACTCAATACCAATAGGATCACCATTCGAGGTATTGGTGGACGTACTCCTTTTGGGACAGATAAAATCAGGGCCTACTTTGATCAGATCCCTTTGACTTCAGGCGTTGGTGAGACCTCAATAGAAGATATCGACCTGGCCCTGATAGAAAGGGTGGAAGTAATAAAAGGTCCTAATTCAAGCATTTATGGTGCTGGACTGGGCGGGGTGATCAACCTAAAGCCCGTCATTGCCACCTACCAGCAGACTTCTTTACAATCAGGTCTCATCGTCGGGAGCTATGGGCTAAACAGGTGGGTCAATAAGGCATCTTTCGGCAGTAACCATAGCAATTTTAGTCTGGTTCATAGTAAGACACTCAGTGATGGATACCGGGAAAACAATCAATTTGAACGAGAATCTATCGGACTGGTAGGCCGGGTAAATACAGGTAAATACAGTCACCTCAGTATCGTAGGGAATTATATATATCTGAAAGGTTTTATTCCCAGCTCAATCAATCAAAACTACTATGACAGCATCCCTTCTGCCGCTGCTCCCAACTGGGCCGGTGCTCAGGGATTTGAGCAATATGATAAAGTTTTGCTTGGCCTCAGCTATACCACAGGTAGCAAAGTAGGCTTCAGTAACACGAGCTCTGTATTTGTGAGCTACCGGGATGCCTTCGAGCCGAGACCAAGGCCACTCGGCATCCTGAAAGAAAACACCATTGGCACAGGCTTCAGAAACATTCTCAGATATAGAAGCCGGGGCACATTACCATGGTCATTAAGTGGTGGCATGGAGTATTTTCGGGATACCTATAAGCAACAGATCTATGAAAACCTGTATCAGCAAAATACTGGTTACATCCTTGGATTGGATCAAAGTGATTTTGTGGAAAACAGAGATTACTACAATCTCTTCGTCCAGGCCAACTTTGACCTCTCTGCCAAGTTTTCCATTGAGGCAGGAGCCAATTTCAATGAGACACAATACCAGCTCAAAGACATGTATGTGAGAGACAGTGTGGAAAACAGTGGAAACTACGAATTTGACCCGGTATTATCTCCCAGGTTAGGTCTGGTATATCATGCCAAAAGCAACCGTCATTATTATGGAAATATCAGCCACGGATTTTCACCGCCAAACCTGGAAGAAACACTCAATCCGGATGGTGCCATCAACCCGGATATCCAGCCGGAAATGGGTTGGAACTATGAAGTAGGAACACGGGGTTACTTGCTGGATGGTAAAATGCAATACGATGCCAACCTCTACTATATGCTTATCAAGGACCTGATAGTGAGCAGAACAAATTCCAGTGGGGCTCAATCCGGCATTAATGCGGGTAAAACCAGGCATTTGGGCTTAGAGCTTTCACTTAATTATACCCATGACCTGAATGCTGACTTTCAAATGAATTATTTCATTACCGGAGCATTCATGAAATATGAATTTCTGGAGTTTTTGGATGGCGATGAAGACTATAGTGGCAATGAGCTTACGGGCACACCCAAGGAAACCGTTAACATGGGTATCGAACTTCTATCCAAGAGCGGATTTTATGGTAATATCAATGGTCAATATACCGGTGATATCCCCATCGATGATGGCAATACCTTATATGCCGACAGCTATTTTGTGGGGCGGGCTAAAGTTGGATATTTGCTGAATTTGAGTCCTTTTCAAATCGACCTGCACGCTGGTATCAATAATATTTTGGATGCCAAGTATGCATCAATGCTCCAAATCAACAATTTTTTCAACCGACACTATTATCCTGGCACACCGAGGAATTACTTTGGAGGAATTTCGATTAAATGGGCTAACTAAGAAGGGCCTGCTGAAAAAGTCTCAGTTACATTAGATACGACTGGCTGAAGAGAAGATGTATATGTATACTTCGATCTGAAGCCAGGAAGTAGATGATGTGACTGAGGCTAGCAAGAAAATATCGTTCACGATATTTTCCAGATGCATGAAATAATGTTATTCTGATCTAAAAACCTTGCACCTGCTTAAAAACAAATCGAAGTATTATCACGATTATTAAAGCTTACATATAGATTTATCTGTTATTTGGCGATTTTCAGCAGACCCTAAGTATCAGGGATCTCTTCTGAAAAAGGAAAAATCTCCCTCGGAATACAGGTGCTTCCATTGCGGAAGATTATGTATTTGATCAGCCCTGCGCGTGTATTCAACCAGGTACACTGGTTTATCAATATTTCCTTTTAGGTACCAATCTCTATCGTGGTTTGCAGTGCTTTGCCCGGGAGTGATTTTGGCATAAAAATAATGGGCATAGGTTTTAAAAAGCGGATAGACGTAAACGTCCTGATCCACCAGGGACTTATAAAAAGTAATGGCCGGACGTTGAGAATAAGCTTCTACTTTAGGCACAATAAAAACAGCACTTAAAAACAAGGTGATCCCCAGGGCTATAGTATGAAGCATGAGCCCTTTTAGCACCAGGTTCTTCCTGATAATAAGCGTAAAAACGATTATGGTGGCTGTGAGATAGAAAACCCCTATCAGGTATTCAATTCCCAGCATGGGCACATTCACGCTTAATGCCGGATGATTGACGAGTGAGGTCAGCCATTCTTTCCTGATGAGGAGAACCGCTAATGTAATGATCATCAGACTGAGCAGCACGCCTACGGCCAGATTGAAGTATAATATCCACTTATCTGGTTTTTTAGATGCCTGAACACATTCAGAGATGTATATCGTTGCTAAAAATGATAGTGGCAGATATGCCATTGATGAGTAGTGGACAATTTTTGTCTTTACGATGGTGAACAGGATCATTACCACCCAAAAAAGGTACCGCATCCATCGGTCGGCTTGCAGTGGTGACGTGGACTTTTTCGCGGAGAAGAGCTTCTTTATGGCAAACACTGAAAAAGGGAAACACCCAATCAACACCACCACAAAATGGTAATAAAAAGGTTGCTGATGGCCGGCATCCGGCGTACTCAACAAACGGATCTGATATTCGATAAATTTGAAGATGAACCATGGACCGTTCTTGATCGTCTCCGGACCAAACCACAGGCTGGACACCAAAAACGCACTCAGTGCCATCAAAAGCACCTGTTGCCATTGGGCAACCTTCCGGAATTTTACACTCACCCAATACACGATGAAAGTCAAAAGCACAATGAGCAGACCAACAGGTCCTTTGGTCAATATGGCGAGTCCAACAAAAAGACCGGATAAGACAGCATGTTTGTTTCTGTGGTCCTGCTGCTCAATGATCTTGATCAGGTTCCATATGCTCAGAAAAATAAACAGGTTGAAAATGGGATCAATAATTCCGGATTTGAAATAAAGATGAGGCAGTAAAGCGCCCAGGTAGAGCACTGCCCAGAGCATCCCGAATCGATGACCATACAACCTTTTTCCAAGCTGGTAGATAATGAGCAGTGTGGCTATTCCACAAATGGCATTGGGGAATCTGGCTGCAAACTCATTGATACCAAAAATGTGCATAGATAATGCCTGTAACCAGAAAAACAAGGGCGGTTTTTCCCAAAAAGGCACGAAGTCGATCTGAACCCGGGTGAAATCCCCCGAAACAATCATCTCCCTGGCAGACTCAGCAAAATTGATCTCATCCCAATCAAACAGGTGCACATTTCCCAGCAATGGAATAAAAAAGAGAGCCCCAAGCATCAGGATAAAAACCCTGGGGTATTGAAAGTCATCTTCAAATGGTCGATCGAGAAAATTCATTGCCTTAGGTGAGCAATTTCCATTTCAACCCCATCCTATGTAAAAAATATCTCATCGAGACGCCCATTACTCCAAGTCCATACTTAATGCTTCGTTTCAGGTTAATAGAAGAGGCCTCCTCAAAATATTTTGTAGGACAGGTAACTTCGGCAATCGAGTATCCTTTAGCAAAAATCTGTGCGATCACCTGGTTATCAAAAATGAAGTCATCCGAATTTCTTTCATAGGCAATGTCATTGAGCACTTTACTCGAATAAGCTCGATAACCGGTATGGTACTCGGAAAGCTTTTGACGACTTAGCTGGTTTTGAAAAAGCGTTAAGAACCTGTTGGCGATATACTTGTAGAGCGGCATACCTCCTTTAAGTGCGCCCATGCCTAGAATTCTGGATCCAAATACAACCTCATAAAGCCCATTCCCAATGATGGTAGTCATGGCATAGATTAGCTTAGGTGTATACTGGTAGTCAGGGTGTAGCATAATGACAATGTCTGCTCCAAGGTTAAGCGCTGTGTCATAACATGATTTTTGATTACCCCCGTAACCCCTGTTTTGTTCATGCCTGATGATGTGCTTTATCCCCAGCTCTTTGGCTTTTGCTGAAGTATCATCTTTACTTGCGTCATCTACAAGTACTACTTCATCTACAATTTCAAAGGGAATCTCATTGTAGGTGATTTCCAGCGTCTTTGATGCATTGTATGCAGGTAGCACAACAACTACCTTTTTGTTATTATACATATAAAAGCAATCGGTTGAAGTGCAAATATATGGTTTGAGCATTTATTGGCTGGGAGAACAAAATTCAAATGATACTCGTCATATTTAGTGATGACCAAATGTCATTTTCTATGTAGTTATTCTTCTTTAATTTGATCATACATCAAAAAAGTATATAGTCATGGAAGCAAATAACATTCTTGTCCCAATGGATTTTTCCAAATGCTCCAAAAATGCATTGAAAGTTGCCACACAACTTGCGGAAAAATGGAAAAGTAACCTCAGAATTATGCACTCTACTTTCCTGCCTTCAGCTACTGTCGGGGTGGGTGACGCAATGGTACAACCAGTTGCTACGTATGACACATATGATGATCCTTTTGAAGAAATAGAAAAGGAATTTCCTCAACTAAAGGACCTATCCTATACCGCCAAGGAATACCATTCAGTGGTGACTGATGCTATCTATACGGAAATAGAAGAGCATGCCATTGATCTGATCGTGATGGGTACCAAAGGCTCTCACGATATCCTGGAAAAACTCATTGGAGGTATTACCACCACAGTTATTGAGTTTGCCAAGGCTCCTGTGCTTGTTATTCCTGAAAATGTGACAAAATTTGATGTGCTTAAAATTGGGATAGCAGCCGACTTTCATCAAATCGACCCCAGAAGTTTTGATCTCGTGAAAAAGCTGGCAGACTCCTTTGACTCCGAGGTTCAGATTTTCAACATTGGAAAAGAGGACGAAAGGATGGATTTTAAACACAGTAAAAGCAAAACCCTGCTGGAAAACTATTTTGGAAAACATCATTTAAGTTATCATCAGGTGGTGGATGAAAAAGCTACCCATGGCATTTTTGAATATGTGGCTAACCATCAAATTGATTTACTGGTTATGTTTCCCCGCCACCATAAATTGCTGGAAAGGTTGTTTAATGCCAGCGAAACTAGAAAAGTAGCCATGAAGATTAAAATCCCCATGCTGGCGATACATCAGTAAGCTATTGGGTCTAAAAAAGTTGAGGGAGTCCCTGCGAAGGGGCCCCCTCTTTTTTTGAATTAATTAGTGCGGGTATGAAATTAATTCATAATAAATATACATTATTTTTCCCATTCGATTTCTATTTCTGATCGTTATAATCCGTAGATAACCTGATTAAACATCAAACTTTTTATATGTCAGACAACTTCCTGAAAAGCTCCATAAAGCTTACGCATTACTACCAATCTCTGGGTAGCCGGACTATCGGCCAGCTAGCGGAGGACGATCTCCATTGGGTGGCTGGTGAAGGTGGAAACAGCATTGCAGTGATCGTAAGACACGTAGCAGGAAACATCTTTTCCAGGTTCACCAATTTCCTAACCGAAGATGGTGAAAAACCCTGGAGAAATCGTGATAGCGAGTTTGAAGATGATCTGCTCAACAAAAAAGAAATCGTTGCCCGGTGGAATGAGGGTTGGGAACATTTTCAAAAGGTTTTGCAGGATTTGAATGGATCAGATCTTGAGAAAACAGTTTATATCAGAAATGAGGGTCACAGTGTCATTGAAGCTATTCAAAGACAATTGACCCACTACGCCTATCATGTAGGGCAAATCGTGATGATTGGTAAAATGGTTAAGGGTGATCAATGGCAAAGTCTTTCTATACCTAAAAACCAATCTGATCATTACAACCAGACTAAATTTGATCAGGAAAAACAAATGAAGCACTTTACAGATGACGAATCATGAAAATCCGAAGACTCAGGTAGTCACCTATATTGAGTTTGAAGAAAAATACGCTCAGGACTTCGCCAGGATTAATTATGAGTGGCTTGAAGACTATTTTGAAATTGAGCCACAGGACAAAAAGGTATTGGAGCACCCTCTTGAAGAGGTGATCAATAAAGAAGGTCAGATCTTCTTTGCTTTGGTTGATAAGAAAGCCGTGGGTACCGTGGCACTGATCCTCAAAGATCCGAATACCTTTGAATTGGTAAAAATGGGTGTCCTGTCGGACTACAAAGGACTTAAGATTGGAAAGGGCCTTGTCTCTACGGCCATTTCCTACGCCAGGCAGTCTGGCAAGAAGAAGGTCGTACTGGAGACCAATTCAAAATTAACCCCGGCAATCCACCTGTATCAAAAAGCGGGCTTTCAGGTCATCGATCCTGACCCCAATACCAAATACACACGCTGTGACCTTTGGATGGAGCTGAAATTGTAAAGTCTTAGCCTAATGGACCTTTAGATCCTGGCCATGTATTGGATTTCCCGGATTGAAGCCAACAAATATGTCTGGAGGCATCATCACTTCTCATCAGGTTAGTTAAATTAGTGAAATACCCTAATGCGATGAGAAACCTAATTAATTCAATCTGTACATTATTTTTCGTGATGCTGTTGTCTGGTGCCTGTTCTCCGGGAAAATCCAGGGAAACATATTACACGATCGATGATTTCAAAAATGTAAAAAAGATCGACACCCACGTACATGTCATGACGGAAAATGACCATTTCGTCAAATCAGCTCAGGCAAGCAACTTTCAACTGGTCACCATTGTGGTCGATTCCAGAAATACCTGGGAATGGGTCAAAGAAAGGTATTATTTCAGCAAGTATCAGATGAACAACAATCCTGAAACCATACAGTTTGCAACGGCTATTTCGATGGAAGGATGGGACGATGACAACTGGCTGGAAAAAAGCCTTGCCTGGATGGATTCCAGCTTTGCTGACAGTGCTATCGGGATCAAATTCTGGAAAAATATCGGGATGGTATACCGGGATAAGGACAGTGCATTGGTCATGCTGGATGATCCGGGCTTCGATCCTGTTTTCAACAGGCTTGAAGCGCAGGACATTCCCGTCATTGGTCATCTTGGTGAGCCGCTTAATTGCTGGCTTCCTTTGAATCAAATGACCACGAAAAATGACAGTGGGTATTTTAGCCGACACCCCGAATATCATATGTATAAACACCCTGAAATGCCCTCTCATGCTGATCAGATGGCTGCCCGGGATAACCGACTACGCAAAAATCCTAATCTCCGGTTCATTGGGGCTCACGTAGCCAGCCTGGAGTACGATGTAGATGAACTGGCGAAACGGCTAGACGAATTCCCGAAAATGTCCATTGATCTGGCTGCCCGTATGGGGCAGGTATTTTATCAGACTGCCAATGATTATGAAAAAGTGAGGGATTTTTTCATCAAATACCAGGACAGGATCATGTATGCAACCGACCTGGCAGATAGCGGGTCTAATTCAGCAGAGGAGGTTCATGAAAACAATACTGAAGTCTGGATGAGGGACTGGAAGTTTTTTGTGACGGATGAAACCATGGCCAGTGATCTGGTGGCCCAGGAGTTTAAAGGGTTGAAGCTGCCCAAAGAGGTGGTAGACAAAGTTTTTTACCACAACGCGGTCAAATGGTTTAAGATTTTTGAATGAAACGATAATGGCATAGAAGTGGCAGTTAGCAAATCTAATCACAGCTTTGATCGGTAAGGCGGCACTTCTGTACCTTTTGATGCTACCCTGTGCTACACTGGCACAGTTTGGAAACAATGGTTTTTTTATCGAAAACAAAGGACAATGGGATCCTTCTATCCGGTTTAAAACGGCTATCCCCGGAGGGCATATGGAGTTTCATCGGGATCGGTTTGTCCACAGGATCTCTAACGCACAATCTTTGGCCCACCGCCATGATCTGGAAGCCAGCAGGATCACCGAAGGGACCATTGCGGAGGAGATCAGCATCAGGTTTGTTGGGTCTGACCCCTCGCCACAAATCACTTTCGAACACCCTTCACGTGAGAACTACCATTTTTATCTGGGAAATGATCGATCAAAATGGGTTTCGGGGTGCAAAGCCTTTGCCACAATTACCTATCATGATTTATACCCGGGGATCGACTTAAAATATTATCATGAAAACGGAGCCCTGAAGTATGACCTGATCGTCAGCCCGGGAGCAGACCCTTCATGTATCCGATACAGATATGATGGTGGCGTAAACATGAACCTTGAAGACGGGTGCATCAATACTCAGTCCAGGATCAACACCATTACAGAAAACAGACCTGTCACCTACCAGGTAAAAAACGGACAAAATGTACCCGTGTCTTCAAACTACCTGTTGAAAGATCATGAGGTCGGCTTTGAACTGGGAACTTATGACGCTGACTTACCTCTAGTGATCGATCCTGAGCTCATTTTCTCCACGTTTTCAGGTTCGGTTGCTGATAATTTCGGGTATACGGCTTGTTTTGATGATGAAGGCAGTCTATACAGCGGAGGTATTGTCTTTGGGAGCAATTTCCCCGCTACGAATGGCACAACATTTTCCGGAGGCACAGATATGGCCATCCTGAAATATGACTCCACAGGCAGTCAGCTTGAATACGCAACATTCATTGGAGGCTCTTCCCAGGACACTCCACACAGCCTGATTGTGAACAATAACAATGAACTCATCATCCTGGGTACCACGGGATCTGCCAACTACCCGGTGAGTGAAAATGCCTATGATACTACCTTCAATGGCGGAGATCCCTTCTCCATTTTCTTCACCAATCCTTACAACCAGGGCTCTGACATTATTTTGACAAAGCTGGGGGCGGATGGAAATCTTTTGGCCTCCACCTTTATAGGAGGAACCGAAAATGATGGGATCCTCAAACTCAGTGATCAGGTGACACTGATTAACGGCCTGATCCGGAACTACGGAGATTACATGCGCGGGGATGTAATTGTAGATCAGAATGACAATGTATTTGTGGCTTCCAGTACAGAATCAGCCGATTTCCCGGTCACCAGTTCTGTGCAAAATGTTTTTGGTGGTGGAATTAGCGATGCGGTGGTCTTTTCATTGAATGCTGACTTTTCAGCCCTTCGATGGAGCTCCTTCCTGGGAGGGAGCAGCGAGGATGCGGCTTATTCAATCAAAATTGACACCCTGGAAACAATCTACGTGGCGGGAGGTACAAAAAGCGCGAACTATCCCACCCATTCAAAGGCATTGAATACTAATTTTCGGGGTGATACCGACGGTTTCATCACAAGACTTGATCTCGAAGGCGACAGCATCCTTCAAAGCACATACCTTGGCACCAGTGCCTATGACCAAACGTATTTTATAGACATCGATGAGACACAGTCAATTTTTGCTTTTGGGCAAACCATGGGTAATTATCCAGTCACCCCGGATGTGTACAACAATCCGAACAGCAGTCAGTTCATTCATAAAATCTCCACGCAACTGGATACCACACTATTCTCAACGGTCATTGGCTCAGGGTCAGCTTTCCCCAATATATCCCCGACGGCCTTTCTGGCGAATGAATGCGGCAACTTGTTTCTGAGTGGATGGGGAGGAGTCACCAACAATTTCGGTCCTTATAACAATGGATTTACATTCAATATGCCCATCACAGATAATGCGCTATATCCTACAACGGACGGTTCCGACTTCTACCTGATGGTGCTCTCTGCGGAAGGTTCAGAATTGTTGTATGGAACTTACTACGGTTCGTCAGGACCGGAAGGTGACCACGTCGATGGCGGTACCAGCAGGTTTGACAAGCGGGGCATCATCTACCAGTCTGTTTGTTCGTGTAATGGTTCCGCGGATGATTTCCCTACCACACCCGATGCATGGTCGACGATCAACAGGGGAGTAAATAATAACGGTCAGGAACGTTGCAACAATGCAGCTTTCAAGTTTGACCTGGCTTCTCTTAAAGCACGCTTCATTACCAGCAAAGCCGATAGTACCGAGATCGGTTATAACAGTGATTGTATCCCCTTCACAGTCCGGTTTACCAATGCCAGCATTGGCGGAGAAGAATATCTGTGGACTGTGAACGGAGAAACCCGTGACCAGGAATCGTTTGTATACACATTTACAGATACAGGTACTCATGAAATCACACTCACTGTAACGGACAAAAACACCTGCCAGACCATCGATCAGACAAACGGGTTTGTCTATGCACATGATGATCAGACCTCAATCATGGATGATGTCACCATTTGCCGGGGAAGTCAGATGGGCATCCGGGCTTTTGGCGGGTTCTCCTATCAGTGGGAACCAACCATTGGATTGAGTAATCCCAATATTGGCAATCCCATTGCTTCTCCTGATACTACCACCACCTACAAAGTAGCCATAATCACCCCCAATGGATGCGATTTCGAAGAAGAGATGACTGTATTTGTGGTGAATGAAACAGTGGAAGATTTTGAGGTCACACGCATGAACAGTTGCAAAGGGCTGCCTGAATACCTGTTTACCAACAACACGGAATCTGATGCCTCCTATCAATGGGAGCTGGGAGATGGCAGTTTTAACTCACAAAATGAATTTACCTATCAATACGAAGAAGCAGGAATCTACGAAGTACGTTTAACCATTGACACTATATGTGTAGTCGATAAAACCATTGAGCTTTCTTTCGAGGAGATCTTTGTTCCCAATGTATTCACACCCAACAACGACGGCATCAATGATTTCTTTGAGGTCAATACTGATCTTTCGGTAGACCTGAAAGTGTTTGACCGGAACGGAAAAGCCATATTTGAGCAAGATGACTACCAGAATAACTGGAATGGTAACGACCTGATGAGTGATACCTATTACTACTCCCTCAACCTGAGTGACGGTGATGTCTGCAATGGGTGGGTACAGATCCTGAGGTGATTCTTTAATGGATGATGCCTTAGCGTTTTCTCTACTTTATGGTAACCACAGCACAAACGAGCCGGAACCACTTGTGTTTAAAGTATTTAGATACGTATCATAATGGCTGAACTACAGCATAAAGTGTTTCCAACTACAGGTACTTGAATAAAAAAGATACGTATCATTTTAGTGGAACGACCTGTAATTACAAGCCAAAGCACATGTTAAACCACGAGAAAAGATGACAGTTCAACACAAAATTGTAATCAAAAACAGGCGATCCGGTTGCTTATCAGGCTTCTTAAGACTGGCGGATGGCAAGAGGATTTCAAATAGGTCTTGATTTTGAATGAATATAGTTGCACCATAGAAAGCCTAATACAAAATCAAGATTTAAATTTGGAATAAACCTAGTCTAACCATGAAAAATTCAATCCTTCTCTTCCTTGTTTTGGCTTTTGCCCACTGTACCTCTCCAAAAAAGGAGAACAAATCAGCACCCAATACCGAACAAACCTCCAGTTCAATCTCACTATTCAATGGCAAGGACCTTACCGGATGGCACGCAGATGTGCCGGCGCTGGATGATACCGATACACTACCCTTTCCATTTATCGTAAGAGACAGTGTGTTGGTTAGTCTGGGTGAGCCAAGAGGGCACTTAATTACAGATGCAGTTTATAAGAATTACCGACTCACCTATCAATACCGTTTTGTTGGCGAGCCAGGAAACTGCGGTCTCCTGGTTCACGCTTCAACACCCAGAGCTTTGTATGACATGTTTCCCAAATCGTTGGAAGTACAGATGATGCATGAAAATGCGGGTGACTTCTGGTGTATTGTTGAAGATATCTCTGTTCCAAACATGGAAGAAAGGCGTGGACCCAGGGAAGAATGGGGTATTACAGAAGGCATGAAACGAAGAATCCTTAATCTTACGGATGGTTCCGAAAAACCATTGGGAGAATGGAATGATATGCAGGTAGAATGTGTGGGAGATTCCGTAAAAGTATGGGTGAATGGAGACCTGGTCAATTTTGGCTATGGATGCACATCTTCGGAAGGTCAAATTGCCCTTCAGGCTGAAGGTTCGGAAGTAGCGTTCTATAACCTCCAGCTCACACCTATTACCAAACTATCGAAATAATGTCAAAATACATTGCGATGCTTCGCGGCATCAATGTCAGTGGTCAAAAACTGATCAAAATGGCTGACCTCCGTGAGTCTATGACGCAATTGGGGCTGGAAGAGGTGTCAACCTATGTCCAAAGCGGAAACATCTTATTTAATGCCCGTGAATCTGACCTCAGCGTACTTGCTGATAAAATTGAGAAGCAGATCAAAAAAGACTTCACTTTTGATGTCCCTTGTCTTGTCCGATCGGCCAATTATTTCAAAAAAGTGTTGACAAACAACGATTTCCTGCAACAGGGAAAGGAAGAAAAACGTTGTTATGTCACATTCCTGGAAGAAGACCCTGACCCCATGCTTGTCCAAAAGATCGATCCCAACCAATATGTGCCCGAAGCCTTTATCATCAAAGGTGACCTGGTTTATTTCTATTCTCCTGAGGGATATGGCAAGGCCAAAATGAACAACAACTTTTTTGAACAAAAACTTAAGCTGAAGGCCACTACCAGGAATTGGAATTCGGTAAACAAATTATTTGAATTGGCGACCCAATGAAAAAACTCGTGCTTTACATCGCCACCAGCATCGACGGATATATTGCCCGACCAGATGGCAAGGTAGACTGGCTGGAATACCCCGACTTCATGATCAAGGGCGAGGATTTTGGCTATCAAAAGTTTATGAAAACAATCGATACCACGGTCATGGGTGGAGCGACCTATAAAGAAGTGTTGGGTTTTGGGGTTCCGTGGCCATACCCTGACAAGAAAAATTATGTCTTCACACGTTCCAACTATCCAGCCGATGAAAACGTCTCCTTTGTCGGTGACAACATTGGTCAGTTTATCAGAGACCTTAAGAAAGCATCAGGGAAAGACATCTGGTTGATTGGCGGGGGAAAAATCAATTCAATGATGATGGCAGAGGATCTGATTGATGAAATGATTATTTCCGTGATGCCGATCACCATTGGAGAAGGAATTCCTTTGTTCTCAAAGATTTCGCATGAACAGAAGTTTAAGCTAAAGGATCATACCGTATATGAGACTGGAGTTACCCAATGGCATTACGTTCGATAAGCAGGTCTGAAAAAATGTGATCTTTTTATGGAATATTGACCAATGTGCATCTCAAAGAGAAAAACACAACTAAAAAATGAATAAGTATATTTTTATCATAGCATTGGTCTTCGGGTTTTCATCGTTTTCACAAAAATCCGAAGAGCATATCAGCACCTCCATTCAGGAAGCGAAGGTCTTTAGTCAGGGGGCTCAAATTACCAGGATGGGTAAAACAAGTCTGTCACCGGGCAGAAGCACCCTGGTGATAAAATCCCTATCACCCTATATCGATCAGAACAGTATCCAGGTGAATGGAAAAGGTGATTTTACCATCCTCTCCGTCAATCATCGGTTAGATTATCTGGCCGAGCAGGCAAAAAATGAGCGTGTGGACAGCCTTCAACAAATCGTAGACAGACTCACCAAAGAGATTGATACGGAGACCTCATTTGTAACAGTGATGGATGCCAAGAAAAAACTCCTGGAAGAAAACCAAAAGCTGGGAGGAACAGATACTGGCATCTCTTATGATCAACTGACCAAGATCGTTGACTACTACATGGAAGAGCTGATGAGTATTGAAAAGAGCAAGATCAATTCAAAGATCAAGCTGGAAGATCTGAAAAAGGAAAGGACAAAGCTCCAAAACCAGATCAATCAGATCAACCGGGGCAATGAGCTCCCATCCAGTGAGATCCTGGTCAATGTAGAATCCAAGAATGGGTCCAGGGCAGAGCTTACCGTGAGCTATTTTACGCAGAATGCCGGATGGTTTCCCAAATACGATATTCGTGTGAAGGATATCTCTTCACCCATTCAACTCGAATATAAAGCCGAGGTATATCAAAATACCCGAGAAGACTGGAAAAACGTGAAGCTGGTGCACAGCAATGGCAACCCCAATAAAAGCGGTATTGCTCCTGAGCTGGCCACCTGGTATCTCAACTTCTATCAGCCTGAACCAAGACCCACACCTTATGCCAAGTCGATGGGAGCAGCAGCCAGATCTGCTGAGCCAATGCTGGAAGAAGCTGTTGCCTTTGATATGGAGTTAAGTGAATCAGCTACACCAACCGTAAATATTTCTCAAAATCAAACCACGGTGGAAATCGAGGTGAAGGAAAAATATTCCATCGATTCCAATGGTGACCAGTTGACTGTAAGCCTGGAACAATATGATATCAATTCCATCTACGAATATTATGCCGCTCCCAAGCTGGACAATGAAGCCTTCCTGCTCGCAAAAATCATCGATTGGGAAAAATACAGTCTGCTTCCCGGTCAGGCCAACCTGTTTTTGGAAGGTACCTATGTAGGAAAGTCATTCCTGGATACTTATTCCGTGTCTGACACCCTGGAGATCTCCCTGGGAAGGGATCCGGGTATTGCTATCGAGCGGACAAAAATTGACCTGTATACAAAATCAGGATTCATTGGGCCAAACAAGGTAGAAAGTCGGGGATTTAAGCTGACCATTCGCAACCCAAAATCCTCTGCCATCAACCTGACCCTGCACGACCAGATCCCCGTATCGACCAGGGATGATATCACCGTGACGCCTGAAGAGATTAGTGGTGGCCAGCTCAACAAAAACACTGGCGAGATCACCTGGAACCTGACCATACAGCCAGGTGAACAAAAGTCTTTGGAAATGCGGTATGAAGTGAAATACCCGAAGAAAGAGCGGATTATTCTGGAGTAATTATTAAGCTGGGGCTGGAGAAATTCCAGCCCTTTTCTTACAGCCCACTCTCAAACCTTTCCAACTGTAGCTGATAGTGTAACAGATCTTCATCTTCGGCCATCTCAGCCAATCGGATCGCCCGTTTTTCCCATTTAATGGCAGCTTTTGCATCACCGAGCTTATACATCAGGGAGGCATAGGTATCTATGAGTGACGGATCCTCGTATTGCTTCACCAGTGGCTCTATCCAGCCCTGCGCTGTTTTCAGTTGCTGCTCATCTTCAGAGAAGACATAGATCTTCCACGCAAATTCATTCAGCTGCAATGGATCCTCTACACCTTGCTGTGCCACCACCTGAATGGCACTTTTGCAATACAATTCCCAGTCCTCTTTTTCCTCCGCATACTGGAGATTGACCATGGCTTCCAATTCATCTTTTTGATTAAAGTCCAATGGGTGTAGTATACTTTTCAGGGCCTGAATGGCAAAAAGCCTGATGTCTTCACCTTCATAGATCTGGGTGAACTGGCTCAGCAACACATCGTAGATTTTCTGATCTACCGTGTCTTTCCCAAAATTGATTATATACAGATCCTTGTATTTCATCAGGTACTGAAAATAGGGACTGTATGGATCCTGAACATTCAGACTGATCATGGTCCAGGCTGCTTCAGAGGTCCACTCCTTCTGATCCAACTCACTAAAAAAGTGATCTACCCAGGCTGTCTGATCCAAACAGGCCTCACTCAGGGTAAAGGACATCTCAGCTAAAAATGCCGGGGTCCTGTTCCCTTCGTCATATTTCTTTTGTTGACCATCCAGGCGTTTGTCCGGATCCAATGCTGTTTTACCTAAATCCATTAAGGCCGTAGATTCCATGGTACCGCATCCCCTGTGAATCAGCGCGCCATTGGCATTGATGAATAGTAGCGTAGGATACAAATACACCTGATATCTTTCAGCAAGCTCCGACCCGGGAAAAGCCTCCATGTCAATGCTAAGATTGATAAACTGTTGATTAAAGAACTCCCCTACCTCAGGATCAGAGTAGGTATATTCTTCCATCAGCTTGCTGGGTTGACTCCATGGGGCCATAGCATTCAGGAAGATCGGTTTATTTTCTTCTTTGGCTCTGGTCAGGGCTTCAGACCATTCCAGGTCCTGAAATTGAATACCTTTCTGTGCCACCAGCTCGTACCCAATCATGGAGAAAAACCAAATAGTGAAGAGTAGCTTCATCAACGTAAATATTTTGGTTTGAATTTATACAAATCTATGCTTAAGCTTCTAAAAACGATCAAAATTGTAACTTAGCATCTGATGAAGATAAAGATCCTGCTTTTAGCTTCTGTTTTATCCTATGGGGTGGTAATCGCACAGAGCGACTCCTACCATAAAGAGATCCTGGAATGGCAAAAAGACGTGGACGACCGTTTCAGAGATAAGGATGAAACACCACTTGGGAAAAAAGAACTAAAACAGTTCAACGGATTATCCTACTATCCGGTCGATTCCACCTATCGCATCCGAGCCAGGTTTGTGAGAACTCCGAACGAGCTCCCCTTCAACATGCCTACAACAACGGACCGCCTACCCATCTATGTGAAGTACGGAGAAGCCCGATTTACCCTGCAAGGAAAAGAATTTACCTTACCACTCTATCAGAGTCAGACACTCCTCAATGTAGACGCTGCCGAAGACTACCTTTTTCTCCCCTTTACTGACAAAACCAATGCTATTGAAACCTATGGTGGAGGCAGATATATTGACCTGAAAGTGCCTGAAGAAGATTTTATCATCATTGATTTTAATAAAGCCTACAATCCCTATTGTGCTTATGATGAAAGATATTCCTGCCCCATACCTCCTAAAGCAAATAACCTGGATATTGAAATCAAGGCAGGTGTAAAAGACTGGAAACCAAACAAATAATAAACTATGGCTAAATGGAAATTTGGAATTGTCGGATCAGGAATGATCGCTGATTTTCACGCAAAAGCAATCAATGACATCCCCGATACAGAAATCATCGGATTTTGTGACAGCGGCTCCGGAAAAGCCAAAGTCCTGGCAGACAAATACGGCGCTAAAGCCTTTACCGGATATGAAAACTTGCTTGAAGAGCCCGGGATCAATGTGGTGACTATCGCCACCCCGAGCGGGCTTCACCTGGAACCCACCGAGCTTGCAGCCCAAAAAGGTATTCATGTATTGTGTGAAAAACCCATAGAAATTACGCCTGAACGAGTAGACCAGATGATCGCAGCCCATAAGCGATCCGGAACCTTTCTTGGTGGAATCTTCAACTACCGGTTTACTCCAGTCATTCAAGAAATCAAAAAGGCGCTGGCAGAAGGACGGCTGGGAAATATTTCTTATGCCGGGATCTATGTGCCGTGGTGGCGGGACGAAAAGTATTATGAAGGTAGCTGGAAAGGCACCAAAAAGCTGGATGGCGGTGGCGCACTGATGAACCAGTCCATCCATATGATTGATCTTCTGCAGCATATCATGGGGCCAGTCACCTCATTGTGTGCATTTACTGACCACCTCCACCACGACATCGAAGCAGAAGATACCGGAGTAGCGATTGTGAAATTCAAACAAGGCGCTTTGGGCCATATCTATGGCACCACAGCTTCGTTTCCCGGGCAATTCCGGAAAATGGAAATCACTGGAAGTGAAGGCACCATCCATCTGGTGGAGGATAGTATCACCATCTGGGACTTTAAAAACTCAAAGCCTGAAGACCAGGAAATACTTAAAAAGTATGGTGAGACCCAGGAGGGTGGCGGAGTAGCTGACCCTGCTGCCATGACCCACCACAACCACAAAAAGAATATTGCGTCTTTTCTGGAGGCCATCGGGAGGAATCAGCCATTTGATATCGATGGGTCGGAATCACGAAAGGCCGTAGAAATCATTTGTGCCATCTATGAGTCACAGGACAGGCAACAGGTCATCACCCTTTAATGCAAGTAGCAGG
This sequence comes from Cyclobacteriaceae bacterium, assembly GCA_965223915.1. GTDB lineage: Bacteria > Bacteroidota > Bacteroidia > Cytophagales > Cyclobacteriaceae > UBA7330. The sequence continues at coordinate 416,092 of OZ245027.1, forward strand.
GCCTCAATAAGTATCCGGTCCTGCTTACTGTGTTGCTTTACTTTTTCAAAAAGTTTACAAATCTTTGATTAAAGTGATCTTTTTGGCTAATCTTTATACAAAGTTCAAATAAACAACCCCAACCTAATGAAGCTTAAACTGTTCATGTGGCTCGCACTCGTGAGCCTTCTACTGGCCATAATTTCGTATTTCTCAAACCTTTCTTCACTGACCGGACCATTCATAATCGGTTTTTTTGTGTGCCTGGCACTGAGTGCACCGGGAGTGAAGCAGATCAAAGGTTTCGCTTTTGCTTTGTGGATCTTTTCATCGGTTTCAGCAGCGATGTTCTACCCATCTATCTTTCAAAGCTGGGGTTCATTCGACCTGAAAATCCTGATCGTACCCCTGCTTCAAATCATTATGTTTGGCATGGGCTCCCAAATGAGCATCAAAGACTTTCAGGGTGTGATCAAGATGCCGAAGGGTGTCATTGTAGGTGTGCTTTGTCAGTTCACAATTATGCCTGTCATTGGTATTACCATCGCCTCCACGTTTGGCTTTCCACCGGAAATAGCTGCGGGTATCGTACTTGTAGGGTCCTCCCCCAGCGGATTAGCCTCCAATGTGATGGCATTTCTGTCCAAGGCCAACCTGGCCCTCTCCGTAACCCTGACAGCAGTGGCCACGCTATTGGCTCCCATCATGACTCCCCTGCTAATGAAGATCTTTGCAGGACAGTTTGTCCCTATTGACTTCTGGAATATGATGATCGGCATCACGGAAATTGTAATTCTGCCCATTATCGGCGGTCTGATGTTTAATGCGATTGCCTATGGGGTCCAATCCAGGAAAAACATTATCATTCAGGCGATCTGCTTTTTTCTGATCGTTGTATTGAAAAACATCATGGTTTTACAGACCAGCGATGCTGGCATGTCAACAGCCATCATGGAAATGGTAACCAACACCTTTTGGTTTGTGGTGCTCCCTATTGTTGGTGGCATACTCTTCAAAAGATGGGCCGCCGGAAGTCAGGATATGATGGGAAAGCCATTGTCGTTTATCTCCATGCTTGGTATTGCTGTTATTATCAGCATTATCACCGCAGCCGGACGGGATAGCTTACTGGAAATCGGGTTGTTACTTATTGTTGCTTGCCTCATCCACAATACCTTTGGCTATTTTCTGGGATACTGGGCTTGCCGACTACTCAGGATGGACGAAAGGTCTTGTCGTACCATTGCCCTGGAGGTGGGTATGCAAAATGGAGGGCTTGCTTCCGGTATAGCTCTGCAAATGGGCAAAGTGGCTACTGTAGGGCTGGCCCCGGCTGTTTTTGGTCCGATGATGAATATCACAGGCTCCACACTGGCCAGCTGGTGGCGCGACCGGCCGCCCGTAGATGATAAAGAGAAAGCATCTGAATGACTATTTTTATATCATCAATTAACTTATACTTCCAAACAAAAATTTAAAATCAACATGAGAATCAAATATCTGTGCATCATTCTATTCATTGCATTCATATCGTCTGTGGCCTTCGGTCAAACGATTCCGAGGGAAAAGCTGATCTATTACACCCAGGAATGGAAAGGTGAACGATTTGAAGATGGCAGGCCAAGAGTATCCGATGATTTGCTGAAGAGAGCCCTGAATATCTCGATAGAGGAAGCCTGGGGTTACCTGAGAAACAGGGGTTACCACAACCAGTTTGAGGGCAACTGGAAAACCATCAACAATACACCCATGGTGGGGAGAGCGCTCACTGCGCAATACATGCCCAACAGGCCAGAGCTGGCAGAAAGGATGAAAAATGACGGCCAGAAAGCCGGCAGGATCGGATCGCCCAACTCATGGCCGATCGACATGTTGCAGGAGGGGGATATTTATATCGCTGACAGCTACGGAAAAATCATTGACGGTACATTGATCGGCGATAACCTGGGCAATGCCATCTATGCAAAATCCAAAAATGGAGTGATCTTCAACGGAAGCCTGCGCGACCTGGAAGGGTTGGAAAAGATTGAGGGATTCAACGCTTTTGTGAGAGGCTGGGATCCCTCCTATATTCAGGAAATGATGTTGATGGGCCTCAACACACCCATTCAGATCGGTCGGGCAACAATTTTGCCAGGTGACATCATACTTGCAAAACGTGAAGGGATCATAGCCATTCCAGCTCATTTAGCAGAGGCTACGATCATCAATTCGGAATTTGTAGCATTGAGAGATCAGTTCGGGATCCAAAAACTGAAAGAAGGAAAGTATACACCCGGACAGATCGATACCCAGTGGACGGATGCCATCAAAAAAGATTTTTTATCATGGCTCGATTCGAATCCTGACTTGCTGCCCATGTCAAGGAAGGAGCTGGATGAGTTTATGAAGGATCGTAGCTGGTAGTAGTTTCATGCACAAGCTACATTCGGCGTTCATGTGGCTTAGAGGGACGTATAGAGATCTGTTTCACACGAAATACTTAGAGAAATGCTAAGAGAATGGGTTTGTCCCAGGAAGGTTTATGCCCGCTCTCGTTCCCGTTTTACCAAAAGCACATGGCCTTCTTCGAGCATGAGATAGCCCTGATCATAGCAGAAGTGGTATTCCCTTTCGTCTTTAGTTACATAGGTATTTGTAAAAAAGTCAAAGTCAAATCCTTCCTTGAGCAGCTTGTCGCGGTGTAATTTGGTTTTTCCATTTCCATTCAGGCGCTTGAGAATAGAATAATTATGCTTGAGGGTCTTGTTTACTTCTTTGACATAATTAGACGCTTTGGAATTCAGGCGGTTGTTATAGCTGTTTCTGCAGGAGTCTGTGCAAAATTTTTTATCTGCCCTTCCAAAAAACTCAATTCCACATTCGAGGCATCGTTTGTCTTCCATTTGAATAAGCTGGTAAATGATTCATAATGGTATAACCAATATTACAGAACGTTTATTTAAAACTCAACACTTCCTCCGCTTTTTTAGACCAGCGGGAAAATTATTTTGAATTTGTTGTGTTAATATAATTTTTACTATATTTATTCTAACCAAAATACAACTAGCTATGAAATTCGAAACAAAAAAGACTCGCAGAGAGAGTGTTTTTCTCTCATTGGTCAGTACAATCCTCAACGATTCCTGGAATCATTTTGAAAGAAGAAAGAAAAGATTTTCACTTTTCTATAATCAGTAATCTCCTTATTGTCAGATAGTTAGCCATTTTTAAACGTTTATAATCGTTTTTAAATAATTACCTACCGTATAACTGCAATGAGCTGTTTCAATTTTGTCATGGTGTTTATTTCACCAAGTCATCTGCCAATCAGAGACTTAATGTTTAATCAAAATTTATTATCATGACATCATTAAAAAACAGCGTGCATTTAATCGGCAGATTAGGTAACGAACCCGAAGTTATCACTTTTGACAGCGGGAAAAAGAAGGCCACATTCTCTCTGGCAACCAACGAGATCTACTACAACAATAAAGGCGAAAAGGTCGAAGATACGCAATGGCACAACATTGTGGTCTGGGGCAAAAGAACTGATGTTGTTGAAAAGTACTTGAAAAAAGGAAGTGAAATCGCTTTAGAAGGAAAGCTTATCAACCGAAGCTTTGAGTCGAACGGTGCTAAAAAATATATCACCGAGATCTCAATGAATGAAATGCTGATGATCAGTAAAAAGCCATCAGCTTAAATCTTGTTTTAATGCCCATACAAAAAGGCCTGGTTTTCTGAACCGGGTCTTTTTTTTGTCCTTTTTTAATTATCCCCGTATAAAGAAGATTATCCCCGTGTCCCTGCCAGTAAAAACAGGATAGCCATGCGTATCGCCACACCATTTTCTACCTGTTGCAGGATGATGGAATGGTCTGAATCTGCCACATCACTGGTCAGTTCAATCCCCCTGTTGATGGGGCCCGGATGCATGATGGTGATCTCTTTTTTCAAAGAGTCCAGCAATTTCTTATTGATCCCGTAGTAGAGGGAGTATTCGCGCAATGAAGGAAAGTAGCTCATCCTTTGGCGCTCCAACTGGATCCTTAATACATTGGCGATGTCGCACCACTCGAGCGCCCTTTTGATGTCCAGCTCTACCTTCACCCCGATCTCAGTAATGTGCTTTGGGAGTAAGGTCGCCGGCCCACAGACCATCACTTCCGCTCCCAGTTTCTGGAGTGCAAAAATATTGGACAAGGCCACCCTGGAATGAAGGATATCGCCAACGATCACCACCTTCTTGCCCGCCACATCACCAAATTTCTCACGGATGGAGAAAGTATCCAGCAAAGCCTGAGTGGGATGCTCATGGGTACCGTCACCGGCATTGATGATATTGGCATCGATGTGCTTGGCTAAAAAATGAGGTGTCCCCGGACTGGAATGCCGCATGACCACCATATCCACCTTCATAGCTAGAATATTATTCACCGTATCCAAAAGGGTCTCCCCTTTTTTCACAGAGCTTGATGATGAGGAGAAATTGATCACATCAGCAGAAAGTCTTTTCTCGGCCAACTCAAAAGATAAACGTGTGCGTGTAGAGTTTTCGAAAAAAACATTTGCTACCGTAACATCCCGCAGTGAAGGCACTTTTTTTATCGGTCGACTCAGGACATCTTTGAAATCATCAGCCGTTTCGAAAATGAGTTGTATCTCCTTTTCGTTCAGGTCCTTGATTCCCAGCAGATGCTTTGTCTTCAGTTCACTCATCCGTTTCGGTTTCGTCCATCAGCCAAATATTGTCTTTTTTGCCTTGCTCTTTCAGCTCCACCAATACACGCTGGGATGGCAGGGTATTCACTTTTCTCCCGATGTAGTTTGCTTCAACAGGGATGTGCCTGCTATACATCCGGTCAATAAGCACCAGAAGCTCTACTTTGCTGGGTCTTCCAAACATGGTCATTGCATCCAGGGCCGCCCTCACCGTTCGGCCGGTAAACAAAACATCATCAATCAGCACGACTTTTTTATCCTCTATGACAAAAGGGACCTTGGTCTTGTTGGGAGTGAGCTGCTGATCTCTCCTTCTAAAATCGTCTCTATGGAATGTAGTGTCCAGGTATCCTAATGGTATTTCCACCTTAAGGATTTCCTCCAGCTCATGTTTTATGCGCTCAGCAAGGAAAATTCCCCTCGGTTGCATACCCAGAATGACCGATTCCCTGAAAGTGTTATGATTTTCAATTAGGTGTTGACACAACCGACTGATTGTGACCTTGAGGAGATGCTTGTCTAACAGAAGTCGTTTTTGCATGACAAAACTGGGACAAATATAGCCTCATATTGTCAATTAGGTTTCACGTCTACGTGATATTCTATTTTGTTGATGTAAAATATTCTCCGATTGGTTTCGCCCGTGGCCCGGATCCCATTATAAATCCTTTGTTCTCCGTAGGCAAACAAGGTATTTCCATACCACTCGTCCAGTCCTTCGACTTCCGGATCTTTGGAGCGTAGCTCATCACTCTCGTAGGTGAGCCGGACAGGATTAATGGTTTTACCCTCAATGATCTCATTCCCGCTGATCACTTTTGTGCGGATCTCATTCTCATCCAAATACATCAATACGATCTTATCTTCATAGGTATTTACCGTCACAAACTCATCGAGTGAGTAAGTGACCACATCATCGATGGCGAAATTGTTGTCCCAAATGATGTTTCCGGTTTTATCAAAGGCCACCACAATGGCATGGGTATATTTATAGCCTAAAAAACCACTGTTGTATCCACCGTAGTTTCCATAGGAACCATAAAACGGCACAGAGGAAGAGTAGCCTGAATACCGGGTGTAATAAGCCTCGGCAATCAGGATATAAGCATCCTCACGCTGGATGATGTCGTGAACGACCAGCTGATAACTGAAATTGGGCTTTTTGCCTTTCTCAGCTTTCCTTCTAATTCTTTCTTTGATCCGGGTCTCTCGTCTTTCTTTCATGTAACCAAAAAAATTGTTGAGGTCAGCATAGGCGTAGTATTTGATAAATTGCTGGCGGCCGTTTAGGAATTTGGAAAGGTACAGCCCTTTGCTATAGAGTGACGATTTTCGGGAATAGGTCCCAACGACGTATTGAAATCCTCCAAAGAAATTGGTAGATGCTCCGTCGATCAGGTTCTTCTCTTCAGGATTGATCATATTGTCCTGGATCAATGTGCCTGTGGAGGTATATGTCCTGGCACGAATGGAATTCTTCTTGTTACGCATTCGCTCAGATGTGATCACGGTAAATACTTCTGATATATCATCGGTGATGAGTTTCAAAATGTCATTGTTATCACCATAGAATCCTGGTAATACCCTGGGGACTTTTTCATCAAGGTCGTAGGTGATCATAACCGGCCGGGTATTGACATATCCGCCGAGCAAAATGCTGTTGCCCAATACTTCGAATTCTGTTAACTGGACCGGGAATACCGTACTGATATTCACCTCTTCTACCCTGGTGGACCTCACATCGATCGTATACACAATCAGGTCTACCGTCTGGTATCGGGATTCATTAAAAAGCAGGTAGAAAGATCCATTGTAATAGTCGTATCCCTTGAAACGACTTTCATAGGGAACGGTAATCAGTCTGGTCCAGCGTACATTCAGGGTGGTGTCTACCATGTGCAGGATCCATTTGTACCCCTTGCCAATGCGCTCATAGGTTTCAACGACCACAAGCAGCCCCTCCTCTTCACCTCCGATCACAGTAAATTCGGTATCTGAATCCTGAATATTAAACTCAATCCTATTGGGCTGGCTGATGTAATTGCTTTGCTCCACCTCCTTCTTTTGTGCGATTAAAAGCAGGGGCAATGAAAATAATAACCCTATGGTGAACCTTAACGACATGTTTTACTGACTCATTGCAATAATTATATCAAATTCTTCTTTTTTTACCGGTTGAACAGACAGGCGCGAATTTCGAACAAGCACCATGTCAGTCAGCCTTTCTTCAGCTTTTACCTGAGCCAGTGTGACCGGATTTTTCAGCTTTTGCTGCGGAACCACATCCACTACCACCCAGTCTCCTTCTTTGGCCGTTGGATCAGGATAAAACGACTTCACTACTTTAGCAACACCAACGACCTGCTTTTCATTCACACTGTGATAATAAAGACAAAGATCACCAACCTCCATAGCTTTTAAATTATTTCTGGCCTGGAAGTTTCTGACACCATCCCACAAAGTTTGTTTATCCCGCTCTAAATCACTCCACGAATAAGTCCCCGGTTCTGATTTGATCAGCCAATAGTTCATATATCTCAATCATTTACTTAAAACATAAAGGTAATGATTAAAGTTGTTTGCTAATTTTAAATTCCATGAAAGTATGATGCCACATGCGGTTTAAAACCATTTTAGCATTACTATTGTTTGATGAAAATTCTTATTCTCCGGTTCTCTTCCATAGGCGACATTGTGCTTACCACTCCGGTGATCCGGACGCTTAAAACCCAGATAGAAGATGCTGAGATCCACTATGCCACAAAAGCCACTTATGCCGCTATCCTTAAATTCAATCCCTACATAGACCAGCTTCATTTACTGGACAATAACCTTAGGGAGTTGATCTCAACTTTTAAGAAGGAACGTTTTGACCTGATCATAGACCTTCATAATAATCTGAGAACCAAAAGAGTGAGCTGGGCGCTGGGAGTAAAAACCTATACATTCAAAAAAATCAATATCGCCAAGTGGCTGCTGGTGAATTTTAAGTGGAACCGCCTGCCCAATAGGCACATCGTAGACCGATACATAGATACTACCCGGGCACTGGGGGTGAAGATGGATAACCTCGGATTGGATTATTTCATCCCTGAAAGCGATGAGGTGGAGCTGGAATGGCTGCCAGAAACACACTGCAAGGGATATGCTGTGTTTGCGATTGGGGGTAAATTCCCTACCAAAAGGCTGCCTGTTGAGCGGATGATTGAGCTTTGTGACCGGATCAATAAACCCATTGTATTGCTGGGCGGGAAAGAAGATGCAGAGACCGGTGAAAAGATTGAAAACTTCTTTAGGCGACCTCAGGGGAACGAAGCCATGGAAGAGAAGCTGGGCGAGCTGGGAAAGAAAAGTCTGATCTATAATGGATGCGGAAAGTTTAACCTGAACCAGTCGGCCTCTATTGTGAGGCAGGCTCGTTGGGTTTTTACCCATGATACCGGGTTGATGCACATTGCTGCAGCATTCAAAAAACAAGTTTTTAGTATCTGGGGAAATACAGTACCTGCTTTTGGCATGTATCCCTACCGCACAAAATTTACCGTTTTTGAAAACAACAAGATCAACTGTAGGCCCTGCTCGAAGTTGGGCTTCCAGAAATGCCCCAAAGGTCATTTCAAATGCATGAAAGATGTCGTATTTGATTTTTACCTACCTGATTAACCATGAAGACACTTTATATCATTCGGCATGCCAAATCTTCCTGGTCATTTGATCTCAGGGATTTTGACCGGCCACTTGGGGAAAGAGGCAGAAAAGATGTCATAAAAATGGGGAAATATCTGAGAGATAACCTTGATTGCCCTGCCCTGATGATCGCCAGTCCTGCCAGTCGTGCATTTTATACCGCTCTTTTTATAGCAGACCATTGGGGCTACCCGGAATTGAAGCTTCAGCCGGAACCTTCTTTCTATCATGGTTCTCCCCGCGATATCATCAATACCCTTTCCAAACTTGGCCCCCCTTCATCTGTTGCTATTTTTGGTCACAATCCCGGTCTCACTGACCTGGCTGATGACCTTTCTGATAGCTCCATTGACAACATCCCGACCTGTGGGGTGGTTGGCGTCCGGTTTGAGATCGATCAGTGGAAATCCATCGGTAAGGTACGAGGCAAACAATTCACTTTTCTGACACCAAAAACACTGCCATGATTGCTGAAACACCAGATCCACCTTATTATGCGGTCATTTTTACCTCCCTGAAATCGGCTGACGAAGAAGGTTATGCGGAAATGTCCCAACAGATGGAGGAATTGGCCCGTGAGCAACCCGGGTATCTGGGATTTGAGTCTGCACGAAGTGAAATAGGGATCTCTGTTTCCTATTGGAAAGATCAGGAATCCATCAGGCAGTGGAAGAATAACCTGGAACATCGGGTAGCGCAGGACAAAGGGCGCCAGCAATGGTACAGCAAGTATCAGATCAGGATAGCCAAAGTGGAAAGATCGTACGGGTTTGAGCGCTAATCTATTGCTCAATATTCCTCTTCAGGAGGTAATCTTTTTTAGCCAAAATCCGTTTATATTTTACGTTTATTCCTATTACTGTTCTCCTTTCCTTTTTACAAATTTTTGCTAAACATTAACCACCCACCATGTAACAAAACACCTCCATGATAACAGCTAGCTTCCGAATTGACCATCCGCTGGTCAAGTACTTCGTTGTCCTCGTGACATTGCTACAAGTTCCTTTAGAAAGTATCGCCCAAAAGAAGCCAGCTGATGCGAGAGCAGGCTGGAAAGTAAAATTTGAGGGAAGTGAATCAATCCCTGTGATCAGTGAGCATGTCTTATATGTGGGATCTTTGGATGGCAAGCTGTATACTTTCAATGCTGCCTCGGGACAGGAACTTTGGACCATCTCTACTGGTGAGGGTCTAACCAGCGGGCCAGAGATTGTCAGCGTACCACACGGAACCGATCTCGCTACCCAAATGAATATGATTGCTAATCGCCCCTTGAGAGGTAGAAAAAAAGAGATCCGTGGCACCCCGCTGATCAACGACCACATGGTTTGGGTTGGTTCTGAAGATTTTCTGATTTATGCGATTGATGCCACGAAGGGTGAGGTGAAATGGACCTTTGAAACAGGTGGAAGAATCAATACGACACCTATTGTTGACGATGCATCGGTCTTTTTTGTGTCTGAAGACGGACTCCTCTATGCATTGGACAAATTTAGCGGACAGATAAAATGGGAGGCAAAGACCTATCCCGGAGCCCCAAGCTTCAATTCGCAACCCGGTCCCACTCCCAATCCTCCCAACCAGCCGGTTTTAGGGGATGGAGCGATCTACCTCTCCAATTGGGTGCCGGGAAAAGTGAAGAAAGTCTTTATCACCGCCGTTTCGGTCAAGACCGGAGATATAATCTGGAGTTCGGAACTCGAAGGTTGGGATGTAGATGTCCCAATAGTGATCGAAGACCAGCTGATTGTTTTGTATGAAACCAATGGCTCAGCTACCGAGCCTTCAGCTTTGAGAACCATGGTGATGGAAGCTTCATCGGGCAATACCCTGTGGACCTTTGACCAAAAAATGGATTATGGGTTTGATTTCATCGCTGCAGACGTCAATGCTGTGTATGTAGAAAGTCCATTAGCATTTATAGTGCTTGATCGACAGTCCGGGGAGCGACGGTGGCAATATATTTTTGATGAAAAACGGAACAATCTGTCAGACAAAGGCTTTTATATTGATCAGATGATCTACCTGGTGGATCATGGTCAGTTGTTGGTCATTGACCCCGTAGCCTATTCGATCAAAAACACGTTAAAGGTGGATCGATTTTTTCGGGTTCACCATGTAGAGGGTCCTATTGTTTACGGATCCTCTTTGAAGCAAGTAATAGCCCTGGACATTGCTACGGGCGACACCTTGTGGTCCAGAAGTACCGGCACTGCGCTTTCGTCTTATCCCGTATATTATGAGGGGATGATCTATTTTACCACGAATTCAGTGGGCTATGTCGGCATGAGCAAAAAAGATCAGGGGCATCTCTTTGCAGTGAATGCGGTGACTGGCAAGTAGTTGGTCAATGCGGACCGGCGATCCCACTTCACGGGGACCAGGGGTCAAGCACGAGAAGGTAAGGGCAATAAGGACAGGGTTACTATCCTGAGTCGATTTTTACTAGATCTTCTTAGGACATATGATAAGTCATACCGACCGAAAATATACCTATTTGAAAGTAGTGCCGGAAAGAAATACAGTGGATCCAGTGTTAGACAGTTGTCCTCGAGCAAGTAAGCATGCAGAAATCAATCAAAAGGTCACTCCTCACATGCTAAGACATAGTTTTGCAACACATTTACTGGAATCTGGTACGGATTTACTGCATATTCAAGCATTGCTTGGTCATTCTACCACCCGGACAACCGAAGTCTACACCCATGTAAGTACCACCCATTTTGAAAAGTAAAAAATCCACTAGATTTGACATGACATATGGTAGTTATCCGCAATAAACATGTGGATAACCAAATGTTACAGCGCATTGTCGTCTAAGCGCATATCTTCCAATACAAACTTGACTGAACGTAACTTTTAAGTTACCTTTGCCGTATGAACAAGATCCGAGAGGTCATTGCTTATAAACACTATTTTGAAGATTTCCTTAAAGGTCAAACTACGAAAGTTCAGGATAAAATTTTCAAAATAATTGAAGCAATTGAGACCCTGGAGCGTGTTCCCAGTAACTACTTGAAACATTTAACTGGAACTGATGGGCTTTATGAAGCAAGGATTCAACTAGGATCGAACATTTGGAGAGTGTTCTGCTTTTTTGACGGAAATCAACTGGTAATTCTGCTGAACGGATTTCAAAAGAAGACTCAGAAAACGCCCAAGAAGGAAATTGAAAGAGCTGAAAGATTAATGAAGGAATATTATCAAGACAAATCGAACGAACATGGAAACTAAATCCTGGAAAACCATAAAAGATGATGTCTACGGAAAGAAAGGAACCCCCAGACGCGATCAACTTGAGCGTGAAGCTGAAGGGTTAAAAATTGGGTTGCTTTTGCGCCAGGCTCGTGAACATAAACAGCTAACTCAACAACAACTTGGTGAACTGGTGGACAAGAAACGAACCTACATTTCAAGGGTTGAGAATGACGGAAGTAACCTAACGCTCAAAACTCTTTATGATATCGTGGAAAAGGGACTTGGTGGCAAAGTAACGATCAATATAGACGTATAAAACAGCGCTGTAACATCGACTATAGTGCATGGTCTTCCGAGGCTCTTCGCAAAAGCCTATGCAACTTGACCACATAATCTGCTCTATGAATTGATGTAGGTATCTGAAAGAACCCAGTCAGGAGCTATGGACTTGTGGAAATGTAGTGCGAATTTGACAGTTGCCTGGCATAGCGGATTTTGCTATTTTGCAGTAAAAGCCTGAGGTTAGCCACGCGCTATAGTCAGGTTGTGGGGAATTGGGGTTACTGGCAACTGATGTCGATTTCGAGTAACTTTGAACATGATCAAATCGGTATATTTGGATACTTCTGTATTTGGCGGATATTATGATGAAGAGTTTTCATCTAACACTATTCCTTTTTTTGATCGGATAATTGATGAACACATAAGTATTTTCATATCCGGATTGCTAATTGCCGAATTAGCTGATGCTCCAGATGAGGTGAAGGAACTTGCAAATCGAATTCCTGAAGATCAACGAATTCTGATTGGTCTAACAGAGGAGGCCAGGAGCCTTGCTAACAAATACATCGAGGAAAAAGTGGTCGGGCAGACAAGCAGGGCCGACTGTCAACATATCGCCATGGCCACTATTGCAAAAGCAGATGTCTTGGTAAGTTGGAACTTTAGACATATTGTGAACCTTGATAAGATAAGAGGCTACAATGGAATAAATTTGATGATGGGCTACAACACTATTGAAATACGAACACCTAAAGAAATTGAACGTTATGTCGATTAAAGAGAAAATAAAGACACAAAAAGGACTTGTGACAAAATTGCGCAAGATCAGAGACCAGGTGAACACTGATATTCAAGACATGACACTCGAAGAAGAGAAGGAATATTTGAAAAAGATGATTTCGAAGTGGAAAAACTCCCCACAACATCGACTATAACGCATGGCCTTCCGAGGCTCTTCGCAAAAGCCTATGCAACTTGACCAAAAAATCTGCTCTGTGAAAGAAATAAGGTATCTGCGCTGATCTGCTCAGGAGCCATTGACTTGTAGAAATGCAGTGCGAATGTGACAGTTGCCTGTCATAACAGATTTTGCTATTTTGCAGTAAAGCCTGAGGTTGACCACGGGCCATAGAAAAGCGTTAGAGAGCATTTTTGGGATTCGAAGTTTCAACAGGAACTAATTAACTTTGATTTATGGAATGGCGAGAACATGTGATATCGGATAAAAATGTGCTCCTGGGTAAACCAGCGGTAAAAGGAACACGAATTTCCGTTGAACATATTATTGGATTGCTTGCCCAAGGGTGGACCGAACAACAAATCCTTGAGAATTACCCTCGCCTTACAAATGAATCTCTGCAAGCCGTATTTTCTTACATACAAGATTGTTTGAAGGATGGCGCCTACTATATTCCAACACCTAACTATTTCTGAATTTGAAATTTATTGCGAACGAGAATGTTCCAATTTCAAGTGTAAACTATTTGAAATCTAAGGGTTACGATGTAATCTCAATTGGAGTTGATGAACCAGGTATTTCGGATGAACTTGTAATGAACATTGCGATAGAAGAAGGCCGAACAATCGTAACCTATGATAGCGATTATGGTGAACTGATTTTTAAATACGGTTACAAACCCAATGCAGGAGTAATTTTTATACGGCAACAACCATCCGATCCTCTAGAAACAGCTGGTATCATTGAAAAAATACTGATGCTCTCTAACATGAGATAGAGCCGAATGGCCTAAAGCATTTCATAGCCACTTCCTTACAAACCTCACCGCCAAATCTCCTCCGAGAACTTATGGTTTCTTTCGGCCTTTGAAGAAGCAGGGAGCTTTTATCTTCAGTACGCAGGAATTTACCCGTTGCATCTCACTGTAGATTTAGTTAGTTTAGATTTTCATTGTCTGGGGAGGGCCACTCGCTTATCCAGGTTACCAGCAATACTGTCTACATGGTTGAACAGCCTGATTGAAATGATCTTCTCTACAAAATAACAAAGACTGAACGATTGGAAACCAATAAGAATTTACTCAGCGTGTTAAGCTTTATTGCAGGCGTTGTTCTTATATCAGGATGTGGTAATCACAGAATCAATGGTGAAGAAGATAAAACAATTCAAAGTGAAACCGCACCGACATCTATTGCTCAATCCTATTCGGCATTTGAAGGAAACTATGCCCGCCTAATATCTAAAGTTACAGATAATAAGGATTCGTTATATATAGAGCTCATTGGTAGCAATTACCAAAAAGTTGATCTGATTCCAATAAACGGTGAACCAAATAGTTATCAGGTACCCAATGGCCGTATTGTTTTTAGTTTGAGCGAAGATTCACAACAAATTGGGCTTTTCCACTACCGAGATGATAAAAAACCGTCACGTAAGGTTTTTGCTCAAAAGATCAATTCGTCGGAAACAAATATCGGAATCCAGGGAGAGTATATATATCAAGGATGTATTATTAAGGAAGAAAACCAAACGCTATACACGCTTCGCAGCTCAGGGGATAAACTTGAAAAACGCAAATTGTTTCCCATATCGCCAACGGAATTTGTTGTGTTTGGTACTGATGAAAAAATTGAATTCATCAGTGGTCTTGACGGTAAGGCAACCAAGATCATAAGCCACAATAGTAAGGGCTCTACCACCCTGCATCGAGCTCAGCATGTATTGAAAAACCATTCTAAAATTGGTTCGAAACGCTTCAATGGAGGCTGGAGCGGTGGCGGTGATTTGGCAATGTTTTGGAGTCATGATCCTTCGGTTGCCAATGAATCAATTACTCGCTGTATCATTTCTATTCACGGTGGCAGTCGAAATGCCGACGGCTACTATGATTATGTTCAAGACCTTTCTATTTCACTGGGCGTAAACAATAATACCATGGTGCTGGCTCCTCATTTTTGTGAAACTAATGACGGGCAGCCATCAAGCGTACTTCACTGGACTGGTGATGAAGACGGAGACTGGCGAAAAGGAGATAATGCTGCTAACTTTGGACATGTGAGCAACTACGAAATATTAGACAAACTAATTGAATCAGTAGTAAGTAATTGCCCAAATCTTTTGAACATAATAGTCCTTGGCCATAGTGCTGGCGGTCAAGTAGTCACTCGCTATAGTGCTGGCACACAAATTCCCGAAAAGCTCAACCTTAATACCGCTGGGAATCCCTCCATTCGTTTTATCGTCTCAAACCCATCATCGTACATGTATTTTAGTGATAAAAGGTGGTCAGGAGGCACCTGGCCAGAGGGTAGCTTCACCACTAAAAAATCAGCATGTTCTGAATATAATCCATCCCATTACGAAGCAATCCATCTCAATGACTACATGTCCCGTGATGGTTTAGATCTTAAGTACAATGTAAAAAAACGCAATGTAATTTATTTGCTAGGTGATCAGGACACAAAAGACGATCCCGGACTGGATAAAACCTGTCAAGCGATGCTGCAAGGCAAACATCGTTTGGAACGAGGGTTTATCTTTCTTGATCATCTGCGAGAAGAGTTTGGAGCAGAAAACATTGCTGGTCATTCTATTTCAATTGTCCCTGGTGTGGGTCACAATACCTGGCTAATGTATAGATCATACAATGGATTAAAGGCAATATTTGATTACGAGTATTCTATGCTTAGGAATAATAAAAACCTGGTAACAACCGCTAAAAACCCATAGACAATTGTAGTAGTTGAGACCCTGGAACGGGTTCCCATAACTACTTGAAACATTCAACTGGAACTGATGGGCTTGATGAAGCAAGGATTCAGCTGGGATCAAAGTGACACCTTCCAAACACAATTGAACACCACCTATGGTAATTTCTAACCATAACTGTAATTCATTTTCTTCTGTTAACATCCCTCCACGGAAATCAATATATTTGAATGATCGAGATTTCAAGTAATTAATAACTTCATGAAAAAATTGCTCCTTATATGCGTTGCCGTCACATTGGCTGTGGCCGCTCAAGCTCAAACCAGGCTCATAGAAAAAGTCACCAAATCAAACAATGGTCTGGTGATCCCTTATGAAAAGTACGAGTTGGAAAACGGTTTGACCCTGATCATCCATGAAGACCACTCCGATCCTTTGGTACATGTGGATGTCACCTATCATGTGGGCTCTGCCAGAGAAGAGCTTGGCAAATCCGGTTTTGCGCACTTTTTCGAGCACATGATGTTTCAGGGTTCAGATAATGTAGCCGATGAAGAACATATCAAAACTGTGAGTGAATCTGGTGGTACCATGAATGGGTCTACCAACCGGGACCGTACCAATTATTTCGAAACTGTTCCCAGTAATCAGCTGGAAACGATGCTATGGCTGGAAGCTGACAGAATGGGCTTTTTCCTGGATGCTGTGACGCAAAAAAAGTTTGAGGTTCAACGAGCAACGGTTAAAAATGAAAAAGGACAAGGTGTATTAAATGCTCCCTATGGAATGTGGAACGAAAAAACCATTTCTGCCGTCTACCCATACGGACATCCTTATTCATGGCCTACCATCGGTTACCTGGAAGATCTCGATCGGGCTGATTTGGAAGATCTGAAAAAATTCTTCCTGCGGTGGTATGGACCCAACAATGCAGCACTTACTATTGGTGGGGATGTAGACCCCAAAAAAGTGGTTCCCCTGGTAGAGAAGTATTTTGGCAGCATTCCCAGAGGTCCGAAAGTAGAAAAACTCGATCTGGACCCTCCGGTCATTGAATCAGATCGGTACATCTCACATGTGGACAACAACATTCGTTTTCCTGCCCTGATGTTTACCTACCCTACCATTCCAAACATGCATGAAGATGAAGCTCCGCTCGATTGTCTCTCAGAAATTTTAGGCACTGGTCAAAGCTCTTACTTCTTCAAGAAATTTGTGCTCACTCAAAAAGCCATACAAGCATCGGTATTCCACCCGGCAGCTGAACATTCAGGTGAGTTTACCATGTTTGTCTTGCCCTACCCCGGACAGACATTGTCTGATTTTGAGACAGAAGTAAGACAGATTTTGGATGAATTTGCTCAGAATGGGGTGAGTGAAGATGACCTCACCAAATTTAAGGCCAACATGGAGTCCAACTTTATTAACGGACTCGCCAGTGTCAGTGGTAAAGTATCGCAACTGGCCAGGTATCAATACGCTTTCGGAAATCCGAATCTCGTCAATAAGGACCTTCAGCGCTACCTTGCTCTCACCTCCGAAGATGTGATGCGGGCGTTCGATAAGTATATCTATAAGCAGAAGGGTGTAATCTTGAGTTATCTTCCGGATAGTGAGACGGCACCAGCTAAGCCTGATAATTTTGAAAGACAAACCAGTGGAGACAACCCATTTCCTACCACCGATTATAGTGACCTGAATTATAACAAACCTACCAACGAACCCTTTGACAGGAGCGTAAAACCTAAACCCGGTCCAAGTCCGTTGGTCAAGGTACCAGATTTCTGGGAGAACAAATTTGACAATGGTATCGAAATCATAGGCACCAAAAGTGACGAGATCCCTACCGTGGCTATTCAGTTGACCCTCGTTGGAGGACATAAATTTGATACCTACGAGCCTACAAAAAGTGGATTGGCTCAGATTACTGCTTCCATGATGAATGAATCCACGGAGAATTATTCTGCAGAAGCCATCCAGGAAGAACTCAGAAAGATTGGTAGCAGCATCAGTATCTCAGCTGACAGAGATGGGACCACTATGAGCATTAATACTTTGAAGAAAAACCTGGACCGGACGCTGGAGTTAGCTGAAGAAATTTTGCTACGTCCTGGTTTCCAGCAGGTGGACTTTGACCGGGTGATCAAGCAGCAAATGGAGGCGATCATCGCAAGCCAAAAGGATCCGTCTGCCATTGCTTCCCAGGTATTCAATAGACTTTTGTATGGAGACGAGCATATTTACTCCGTTCCTACCGAAGGTATTGAAGAAACAGTCCGTAATATCACCCTTGAAGATGTCAGGGAGTTTTATCAAAAATATTACTCCCCTAATCTGGGTGAACTGGTCATAGTAGGTGATATTGAAAAGAAAGAGATTCTGCCTAAACTAGGCTTCTTAAAGACCTGGGAAAACAAAAATGTGAAAGTCCCTGAACTTCCTTATCCAAAACCTGGTGACCCCACAAAAATATATCTGGTGGATAAGCCGGATGCCCCACAGTCTCAGATTCGTATTGGATACATGACTGACCTCAAATACGATGTTACCGGTGATTATTTCAAGTCCTACCTGATGAATTATCCTTTAGGAGGTGCTTTTAATAGCCGTATCAATATCAATCTTCGGGAAGATAAAGGATGGACCTATGGGGCCAGGAGCTATTTTAACTCCACCAAAGAACCGGGTCCTTACCTGGCATATGCCGGAGTGCTGGCGGCCGCAACTGACAGCGCGGTTACAGAATTTGTGAAAGAAATCACGGACTATAAAGCCAATGGGATCACAGATGCAGAATTGGAGTTTATGCGACGCTCAATTGGTCAGCGGGATGCACGAAGCTATGAGACACCAGGTCAAAAAGCAGGTTTTCTCAGACGGATCATCCATTATGATCTGGACAAAAGCTTTGTCGACGAGCAAACAAAAATCATCAATACGATTTCAAAGAAGGAGATCAACGCCCTGGCAAAAAAGTACCTCGATGATGAAAATATGTACATCCTGGTTGTTGGTGACGGGGCGACTAACCGGTCAAAGCTGGAGAAACTCGGCTATGAACTGGTAGAACTTGACCCTAAAGGTGAGGTTGTAGAAGAAACAGTGCTTCAAACTGACAAATAAACCCGCCATTATTTAAAAAGGAATCAAACAAAAAAACGCCCCGACGGGCGTTTTTTGAGTATTGTTTGTATTTAATGTTATCTCTTCAATCGATGGTCTCAACCACCAGGTTGTGATTGGTGTAGATGCAGATATCAGCCGCGATGTTGAGCCCTTCGGTCACCATCTCCTTTGCACTGAGATTAGGTGCGTGTTTCTTGAGTGCTGTAGCAGCAGCCTGCGCATACATACTCCCTGATCCGATGGCAGCAATCTCATTATCCGGTTCCAGTACATCACCAGTGCCGGATATAATGAGCACTTCCTCTTTATCAGCCACGATCATCATGGCTTCCAGCCTTCGCAGGTATCTGTCCGTACGCCAGTCTTTCGCCAGCTCTACGGCTGCCCTTTTGAGGTTACCAGAGTATGCTCCCAGCTTTTCATCAAACCGCTCCAGGAGGGTAAACGCATCAGCGGTAGAACCGGCAAACCCGGTCACAATCTTTCCATCCTGAAGTTTTCGGATCTTTTTTACGTTGCTCTTGGCCACCGTATTGCCAAAAGTAGCCTGGCCATCGGCCCCGATGGCTACTTTTCCATTGTGTTTGATCGCTAATACGGTGGTAGAACGGATCTTTTCCTTTCCCATAAATTTATGCCTGGATGCTTAGATTAGGATTCTTACAGGATCCTCAAGGAAGCCTTTCAGCGTCTGAAGGAATGCAGCACCAACTGCTCCGTCTACGGCTCTGTGGTCACATGAAAGGGTCACCTTCATCACATTGCCCGGCTTCATCTCGCCATTCTTCAACACTACTGTTTCCTTGATTCCACCCACAGCCAGGATGCAGGCATCCGGTGGGTTAATGATCGCGGTAAATTCCTCAATGCCAAACATTCCAAGATTGGAAACACTGAAAGTATTTCCGGAGTAGTCATCAGGACTCAGTTTTTTATTTTTTGCTCTATCCGCAAGGTCTTTTACCTCAGCTGAGATGTGCGAAAGTGTCTTGTTATCCGCAAACCTGACTACAGGTACGATGAGACCTTCCGGCAATGCCATGGCTACACCAATATGGATGTGATGATTTTTCACCATTTTATCACCTTGCCACGAAACGTTTACATCAGGATGCTGTCTCAGCGCCGCTGCGCAAGCTTTTAGCACAATGTCATTAAATGAAATTTTGACCGGAGCAATCTCATTCATGCTCTTACGAGCTGCCATGGCCTTATCCATGTTGATCTCCATGGTAAGGTAGAAGTGTGGAGCTGAGAACTTGCTTTCACCCAATCTCCTGGCGATGGTTTTACGCATCTGCGTAACCGGAATATCTTCGGAACGCTCTTCTCCCACCACCTGTGGCAGACTAATGGTAGTGCCTCCGGATTTCTCTGCCGCAGCAGGAGCTGGAGCAGCAGAAGGTTTAAAGTCTTCAATGTCTCGTTTTACGATCCTTCCTCCGTCTCCCGATCCATTCACCTGAGAAATGTCAATGCCTTTTTCTTCAGCCAGTTTTTTCGCCAATGGAGATGCTTTGATCCTGCCATTGCTTGAAGAGGTAGAAGTAGCTGGCTGTGGCGTAGCCTGAGGTGCACTTGAGGCAGCCGGTTGAGAAGAAGATGAAGGCTCTTCTTTCTTTTCAGGCTTGGGTCCTGCTGTCTCTGCTTTGAGCAATGTTTCATAATCCGCACCCTTTTCACCAATCACCGCAATCACACCATCTACCGGTACTGATCCTCCATCAGGTACTGCCGTATATAAAAGGACGCCTTCGTCATAGGCTTCCAGCTCCATGGTGGCTTTGTCTGTTTCCACTTCAGCCAGGATATCACCGCTTTCCACCTTATCCCCCACTTTCTTGATCCACTGAGCAATCACACCCTCTTCCATCGTATCACTCATCTTGGGCATTTTCACCACTGTGGCATCGATGCCGGAAGTATCAACATCTTCTGCAGGAGCATCTGTACTTTCAGCGGCTGTTCCGGCTTCCTCCTCTTTGGATTCACCATTGCTGCCACCACCACTCTCAATTTCTTTAATCAATGCGCTGACATCTTCACCTTTTTCCCCGATGATCGCAATCACACCATCTACTGGTACGGTTTCTTTTTCCTTCACACCAATGTGAAGTAAAAAACCATCCTGATAGGACTCCAGCTCCATGGTTGCCTTGTCTGTCTCTACCTCAGCCAGTATGTCACCTGAACTTATTTCATCACCTTCTTTTTTCAGCCAGGATGCGATCACACCTTCTTCCATGGTATCACTCATCTTGGGCATTTTTATTACTTCAGCCATTTCCGGGGAATAGTTTTACAGTTAAGAATATTTTTCAAAGTTAAACATAAGCGTCTTTTTTGGTAACATCTTTGATTCTATTAATTTGTCAGAATGTTTAAATCCCTGGAAAATTCCACATTTAGGACTTAAAACAGATGCCAGCAAAACACATCTATGACTATCGACGTCCGCTTTTTTTGTTCAATCAACATCTGGAGACCATCTATCCGGCTGTATTCAGGAAAATAAATGGCCTACCCGATCCTGTAAAAGAAAAACTCAAAACACCGGACAATGATTTCATTGCCTATGATATTTACCGGAAAAATAACAAACGTCTGGTGATCATCCAGCATGGTTTGGAAGGTGACAGTACAAGACCTTATGTGCTGGGGATGGTGAAGGCTTTTTTCCAGGATCAATATGATGTATGTGCCTGGAATTACCGGGGATGTGGACCAGAAATGAATCTTCAGCCTCAGTTTTATCACAGTGGGGCTACCCATGACCTGGAGGTAGTTGTGGATCATTTCAAAGACCAGTATGACGACATCACCCTTGTTGGGTTTAGCCTGGGAGGTAATCTAACCCTTAAATATCTGGGTGAAAAAAATCGACCAGCTCAAATAAACAGGGCTATCGCATTTTCCACCCCATTAGATCTTGCCTCTGGTTCGGATAACCTTTCCACACCCAATTGTTATATCTATGAAAGGCGGTTTTTGAGACTCCTCCGGGAAAAAGTCCTAAGGAAAGCCGAAATAATGCCCGATAAGATTGATGCTTCCTTACTTAAAAAAGTAAAAACTGTTCGAGATTTTGATGAATTCTATACAGGACCGCTCCACGGCTTTGAAGGGGCAGAAGACTACTACACTAAAAATTCGTCTAAACATTTCCTGTCGGGTATCAAGATACCTACGCTTATTGTCAATGCATTGAATGATCCGTTCCTTCCGGGAGAATCCTTAAATCATAGGTTAGTATCGGATCTAAAAATGGTGTTTTTTGAAACACCTGCAGTCGGTGGTCATGTTGGTTTCTCTACATTCAATAACCAGGGATTGTACTGGTCTGAGGAAAGAGCTCTGAATTTTAGCCGTAACCACTGATTTATTTCACAGGGTGATTAACTTTCAGCTTTATGTGCGACCGCTACTCCATCACCGTTGATCCTGATCTCCTTAAGAAAATCTTTGGCATCAAAGAAACGGGAGATTTTCAGCCTAGCTTCAATGCCGGACCTACCCAGGAATTGCCGGTTTTGCTGAGTATACAACCGGACACCATTCAGCACATGACCTGGGGATTGATCTCCAAATGGTCTAACAACAAAAGTATCAGTCCAAAGCTTTTTAATCTACCCGTTCAACACGCTTTTGAAAAGAAAATGTATCAGAAAGGCCTGACAGAAAACCGATGTGTGGTCCTTGCCGATGGATTTTTTCTATGGAAACAAATAGGGAAAGCTAAAAGAGTACCGTACTATTTTCAGCAATCTGATCAAAAACCATTTGGCATTGCCGGATTGTGGGAATCCTATGAGGATATGGACGGCAACCCTGCCAATACTTTTATCATGCTTACCCAACCAGCGACCACGCAGGTAGCAGCTTATCAGGATGACATGCCTTTGATCATGACAGGGGAATTGCTGAAACAATGGCTTGATCAGGCATTTGACATTACTGAGCAGGCAAGGCTCTTTGCCAATGCGAAGACAGAAAAGCTGAAATTTCATCCTGTCTCCCCGCTGATCTCAAACCTGGACAATAACCATGAAGGACTGATCAAAGCGACATTGCCCTCAGATCAGCATGGAAATTATACCCTGTTTAATTGAATCACAACAATCAATGGCGTTGACTTAGTAGTTGCAAAGCATGGTCCGGATTTTTGGCTTTGACCTTAACGATTACTCTGCCATTGTGATTGACAAAGCCAAATTTGTCTTTTTTCTTAACCAGAAAATACGGACGTCCGACCAGTTTCCCAATACTTTGATACGTCAACGGGACCTTCGTTCTTCCACGAGAATCAACGAGTCCATACTTACCATCCAAATTCACTAAATAGTAAGGGCTATCACCGAATTTGACCAGGCTCTCATATCGAATGGGTATTTTCTTCCTCCCCCTATGATCGATGAGTCCATGTAGGCTATTTCTTTGAGCATGAATAAAGGGAGTACCAGGCATATCCTGTAGGCTTTGATACTTAATGGGTATCATCTTTTTACCCCGATGATTAATGAGTCCATAGAGGTTATTCTTCCGGACTAAACAGTAGGGCGTTCCCGGGAAAGTATCAATCATATGATATTTTATGGAGACTTTCGTTTTGCCATTACTCGTGATTAGTCCAAATTTTTCACCTTTCTGCACCAGATAATAGGGTGTCTTAGGAAATTTGCTAATACTCTCATATTTAAATGGGATGACAGTTTTTCCCCTTTGATTAACAAGTCCATAATTTTCGCCTTTTACGATGACTGTTTGAGCGCAGATTGCATTGACTAGCAATAGATAAAATACAATACTTAGATACTTATTCTTAATCATTGGGTGACTATGTGGTAATGGAGTATGTCTGATTGCGCTCCAAAGAAATTTTTAACCTGGTTCCAAAACAATGACAGCTAATTGTTGCAAAGGTTTCCCTGTTTTTGCATTTTAATTATAAAATTGCTGTAAATGCCCACTTTATTATCTTTAATCAAAATAAGCAACATATGTATAGCACCCGAATAGCAGGAATAGGACATTATGTGCCGGAACGTGTGGTCACCAATAAAGACCTGGAAAAATTGATGGAAACATCGGATGAGTGGATCCAGGAGCGAACCGGCATCAAAGAGCGCCGATGGATAGACCCGGCCACAGACGACATGCCCTCCACCATGGGCACCAAGGCAGCTAGAATAGCCATTAAAAATGCCGGCCTCAAACCTGAGGATATCGACTTTATCGTCTTTGCTACCCTGAGTCCGGACTATTACTTCCCGGGGCCTGGCGTACAGGTACAGGATCAGCTGGGCATCGGCGAAATAGGTGCATTGGATGTAAGAAATCAATGTTCCGGATTCATATACGGGTTATCCGTGGCCGATCAGTTTATCAAAACAGGCATGTATAAAAATATCCTACTCATAGGTTCGGAATATCATTCCGGAGGGTTGGAGAAAACCACCCGTGGCAGGGGTGTCAGTGTGATCTTTGGTGATGGAGCCGGAGCAGTTGTATTGACCCGATCTGAAGAAAAGGGAAAAGGCATACTGAGTACCCACCTGCATTCGGAGGGAAAACACGCCAAAGAACTGGCCCTGATCGGACCTGCGACTAACCGCTGGGTAGATACCATCATGGAGGAGTCAGACCCTGAAGACACCAGTTATTATCCTTATATGAATGGAAATTTTGTTTTTAAACATGCAGTTACACGTTTCCAGGAAGTGATCTTTGAGGCGCTGGAGAAAAACAAGATCGGTAAAGATCAGATCGATATGCTGATCCCACACCAGGCCAACTTAAGGATCAGCCAGTTTGTACAAAAGAAATTAGGACTTAATGATGATCAGGTTTACAACAACATCATGCGGTATGGAAACACCACAGCAGCATCCATACCTTTGGCCATGAGTGAAGCACATCTGGAAGGAAAGATCAAACCTGGTGACATGGTTTGTCTGGCAGCATTCGGAAGTGGGTTTACCTGGGCTTCGGCTTTGATCAGATGGTGATATGGATCATCCAACCCAGGAAGAATTAAAATTTCTCAATGATCAGCGTTTCCTGATTGTCAAGCAACACATTTCTGATAAAATCATTGCTCAGCTGGCCGAGATAGAGCGTACGCTACACAAAGAAGTGAATACGTCTGCCTTTAATTTTCCCGATGGAACATTCATTCAGGCTGGGAAAATCTCTAAAGGTGAAAATTACCGGTCGTTACCCTATTTTATTCTGGACTATCCCAGGCTCTTTACCAGGGAAAATGTTTTTGCATACAGAACCATGCTCTGGTGGGGTAATGCGTTTAGCTGTACGCTGCATATAGCCGGGGAAACCTTACACGCACTCGAAAAAACATTGCTGCCTCGACTAAAAAAAGAAAAGGGTCTGTTTTTTTGCGTCAATGACAATCCGTGGGAATACCATTTCGATTCATCGAATTATGTACCCATTGAAAATCTGAATACCGAACGTATAGAAAATCATATCAGGTCTCATGGTTTTATCAAGATGAGTGATAAAATTCCCCTGGATAACTGGGATGATTTTGAAGATTTTTCGTTAACTACATGGAAAAGATTTGTAAAGCTGCTTCTTTGAGTATGATCAGAATACTTTTTTTGTCACTCCTTTGGCTTTCAGCACCCTATGCTGTCCTTGCCCAATACACCGATACGGATGATTATGTTTTTGCCCAGGACTCCCTAAAAGACGGCATTTACCAGGCTGTCTTCGACAACGGACGAAGAGCCATTAGGGGTGAGATAAAAAACGGTAAAAAAGAAGGTCTGTGGGTATATTATTACTCCAATGGCGAAGTCAAGGAGCTCATCAATTATGCTGAAGGTGAAAAGAATGGGATCCATCAACGATTTGACAATAGCGGGCTGATGATCAGTTCGACCACTTATAAAGATGACATTCTCCATGGGCCTTATGAGGAGTATTATGACACCAGCATCCTTGCTTTGGAGGGATCCTACAAAAATGGCAAAAAAGACAGTGTCTGGATTGAGCATTTCCCCGATGGCACGGTCAGCTACATCAAAAACTACCAAAATGGGGTTGCTCATGGCAAGTGGACCTACTATTATGGGTATAACAGAATCAAAGCTGAAGAAGAATATCAATATGGCATTGAAACCGGAAAGTGGGTAACCTACCATACCAACAGACAAAAAGAGAAAGAATTCCAATACAAAAACGGTTTGCTGGAGGGTCCCTATTTTGAATATTTTGAAGATGGAAAGCGGAGCGTAGAAGGACAATATACCATCGGACTTAAAACCGGAACCTGGGTCAGCTTTTACCCCAGTGGTAATCTTTTTGCCATTGGGGAGTATGAAAATGACCAAAAATCAGGGATCTGGAAATACTTTAAAGAATATGGTGCATTGGAAGAAGAGGGGCCTTTCGTCAATGATCAACGCAATGGACTTTGGATCACTTATTATGATTCAGACAAGCCAGCCATGATCGGCTCCTATGAAAATGACGAAAAGAATGGACTTTGGGGCCTTTTTTATGAAAATGAACAACTGAAACAGGAGCAGCAATGGGTAAGTGGAGCACTCATGAATGTTACTCCATTCTATTCAATCCGGGGCGATAAATTGAACCCCGGTACGCTGAAAGATGGCAATGGAACGCTAATCATGTACACCCCCGAAGGAAGGACAGCATCCGTTTACAACTATGTGAATGGCCAGCTTCAGGGGGAATATAACGCCTTCTTTGACAATGGTGCCATTAAAGAAACCGGCAGATATTCCAATGGCGAAAGAGACGGCACATGGAAGCAATACCATGAAAATGGGAGCCTGGCAGCGGAAGGTAAATATGTCAATGGTGTGATCTCGGGTAAGTGGAACTATTTTAATCCACGGGGCAGATTAATAAAAGTGATTAATCATGATCCACAAGAATAAATCCGGGTTATTTCACCAGTTCTTGGATAGCCTCCACGATGTGTGATGCGTGGGTCCACGGGATAAAATGATGTACACCTTCCAGATAATTGACAGAGATCAGTGAGTCGGTGATCATTTTTTTGGCAAAATCCGCATTCTCAACAGGAACAAATGTGTCATTTGTGCCATGAATGACAATACATGGGATAGTAATCTCCGACCACAAAGGCACCATTTCCGCTAGCTCTTCCTTAAGCGGGACAATTTCCTCATTACTTACCCAAAAATCAGTTGGGGTAACGAAATCACCAACCCAGGTTTTAATCAATACCCGATACCACTCAAATTTTTCCATGTCAGGATCTATGGAAGGCGCAAGAAACAACAAACCCTGTACCAACTCCGGGTTGTCCATGGCCATCCTTGCAATGACCGGTCCTCCCAATGAATGTCCCACAAGCACCTTCTTTTTATGGTTAAAACGCTTCAAGACCTCGCTCATTAGCCTTGCCTGGTTTTTGATAGAGGGCTCCGCTAATCCATAGTCTGAGTATCCAAACCCGGGACGATCGATTGACAGCATATCATAATTATTCAGCAGGGTATCCTTGGTGAGGTATCCGGAAAAGGCATTCCATGAGCCAGGTGAACCATGAATAAAAACGACGAGGACATCATGATCAAAATCAGAATAGACATAATGAATATTTTGCCCATCAACTTCCAGGGTATCAGAATGCAGTCTATCCTTATGAAGTTCGAGGAAGTCCGTCATCTCTTTCGGTGTAAACCTGAAATCCATGCATGAAGTCAGAAACAACACCCAAAAAATGTAGGTCAGCCGGGTCATGGTCTTAAATTTCGCTGGAATATAGCCACACTTTATTAAATTGGACTTAAATCTATTGGTATGAAATGAGCATGTTTGAGAAAACTCTAACCTAAGGATGAATATGAATCTAAAAAGAACATCCTCAAGTGAAGATCCTCTATCATTGCGAATTCCATGCCTGCATGCTGAAGTGCATTGCGGCACACAAGCATGTGAAGGCTAAAAAATCAATTACATACACATGAAATTTCTCTTTACCCTATTGCTAACCGGATCAGCTTTTTTGACCCTGGCTCAGGAGCCGCTTATTCGTTATAACTATTTTGAAGACGACTTTAGTCCGTTTAAAACGTATAATATCAATTTTTTTAAGCTCAACGGGAAAGAAGTGAGCCATACCCATAATATCCGAACAAAACTGCTGGTGGAAAAACTGCATGAGCGAATGCAAAAAGTAGATTTTTCCAAAAAAGAAGAAGCGGGTGACATCTATTTTAATTTTCACCTTCAGGTGGATACTTTACCGATTGCGTTTCAACGGCCAGAAGGTCCAATGCCGGAGGATGTTGTAGCAGAGATCACCATCGACATATTTGATGCGGAATATAATGAACGGCTTTTTACCTCGAATGTGTATGGCTTGCTGGTAGATGATCGGAAAAATGGTAAGATCATCAAAAAGATATACAGGAAGCTGTTCCGTGAACTGGCAAATTGATGGACGATTTCTATCAACCAGTGATTGAACAATCACCCACACTTGATGGTGATGAATTTAAACATTGCGTGAGGGTGCTGAGAAAAAAATCAGGTGATCTCATTGGCATTTTCGATGGACAGGGCAGCTATTTCACAACAAGGATTGATGTAATAGCCAAAAATCATTGCACCCTGGAGCTCCTGGACAAAAAAGCACTCCAACAAAAACCTTTTCGCACCCACCTGGCCATTGCCCCTACCAAAAGTATGGACAGAATGGAGTGGATGATCGAAAAATTAGGTGAACTGGGAATTGACGAAGTCACATTCATCCATACCCAACATGCAGAGCGTCCTAAAATCAAAACGGACCGCCTGGAAAAGAAAGCTATCAGTGCCATGAAGCAATCAAAGAGTGGTTTTCTCATTCAGATAAATCCGCTTATTCGGTTTTCCGACTTTATTGCCAAAACACAACTGGAAAACAAGTTCCTGGCCGCTGTCATACCTGATCTTCCTTCGCTAAAGCAATTAGTCGCTCCCGGGAGTTCAACCCTCATTCTGATCGGTCCTGAAGGTGATTTTTCAGCGGATGAGATCACCCTCGCAACCAACAACGGGTTTAGATTAGTGTCTTTGGGACAAAATACCCTGAGAACTGAAACAGCAGGCTTGATTGCCTGTCATGTTATCAACATGATCAATGATTATTGAACAGCTTCAAAGGAAGCACTAATGCTCGCTCCCCCTCTTTGGTAATTGAGTTTCAAAAACCTTGAGGTTATGTTTTCTAACAACATAAAGTCAACAGGACCATCCTTGAAGTTCAGTGAATCAGTAAAAATATTATCGATACGAGACGGTGACATCAGTCCAAGCAATAAAGTATCGGAAGCTGAACAATCTGATTTTGGAATAATCTCGTAGACATAAACAGAATCTTCCGGATATCGCTCATGTAATACAAATGATGTGTATATACTATCCGCACATCCATCGATGGATTGTACCTCACCATTGGTTATATACTGCGTTCTGAACCATGTTTTCGCACTATCACTGGCGAGGAGTCTCACGATCTGATAGTCATAAAACCCAACAGGGATATCTTCCTCCTGGCAACTGAAGAGGAGTGGAAATATGACCAAAACGACGAGGTACTTCATTCGCCGAAAAAACGCACTAACAGGGATTATATTTTTCAAGATTTGTCTCAATGCAATCATTTAGCTCAAAAATAGTTGTTCCTTTCATCTATTTCGCTGTGATTACGTTGACTTATGTAAACAAACTCATCTCATGAAAATTAAGCGACGTGAGCTCATAGAATGGGCCATCATCATCGTTGTGGGGGCTACCCTGTATTTTACCGGGCTACACACGCAGGTCTTGGGTCAACTGCAAAGGGTGATGCTGTCAACGGGTATCATCACACCGGACCTTGATGAACCTCAGGTTCCCGCATCGTATCAATGGGTCCTTGAAGACCTGAACGGCAACAAGGTTCCCTTCGAACAATTCAAAGGGAAGACGGTCTTTCTCAACTTTTGGGCTACCTGGTGTCCTCCATGCATTGCTGAAATGCCAGACATCCATGATTTATATGAGAAAGTAGGCGACAGCACCTCTTTTGTGATGATTTCAATGGATAAGGAAAAGGAAAAAGCCAAAACCTTCATTGAAGACAAGGAATTCACCTTTCCGGTATATTTTCTGGCATCTTCTTTACCTTCAGTCTATGACCCTCATTCTATTCCAACCACCTACGTAATCTCTCCGGATGGAGAAATTGTGGTCACAAGGCATGGGATGGCTAAATATGATACTAAAAAATTCAGGGCTTTCTTAAACGACCTATAGCTTGAAAAATATCTTTTTCTGATAAAGCCAATAGCACAGATACCAGTAAATCCCAAAGATGCACAGTGATCCTATGATCAGCTGAAGCACTTCTGGTGTTCCCACCCAACCCGTGATACCATCGGTGATGGCCCTGACGTATCCATTTAACCACCGGCTGCCAACGATCTCAAAGGTGACATAAATGAAAATTGAGTTCATTCCAACAATCGTAAAGAACTTGAGATATTTTCTGTGATCCTTCATATCAATCCACCAGTAGCAAAAAACAAGTCCCAGCATACACCAACCCAATGATGCGAGTGTAAATGAAGTAGTTGCTATTCGCTTGATGATTGGAGTTATGGAGGTCCAATCCTGCAGATAACCAATAACCAGGGTAATCAGCCCCCATATAATCAGCGGCTTGATCTTTCCGCTGTTGTTGAGGATCCATTTGCCTGCAAGAGCACCTCCAATGGTATGAACGGCCGTCGGCAAACAATTGATGGCTACCCACCCTCCTTGATTGATTTTATTCATGAGCACCAGGTCCATCCAGTTACCAAAATTGTGCTGATCAGTAAACGGCTGATCAAACCCCGGGATATTGGTAAAGCGATAGAGCCCCTCTGTGAGCAATAACAAACCGACACACACAAGGATCTGCTGTGTGTATGTCCATCGGAAAATTAAAAAAGCCACCAGCATGGTGAAGGACAATTGAGTCAACACATTCCACAACTCAAACGAAAGTCCATCCGGTCTGACGGCATAATCCAATACTCCCCAGAAAAACAGCCATCCGGATCTTGTTAATGCCTTTTTGAAGGTTTGACTCCAGGAACGGCCCATGCTGTATTGCTTTGTTAAAGAAAATGCCATGGCCGTGCCGGCGATAAACATGAAGCCCGGCTGGATCAGGTCCCAAAAGCGCAATCCATTCCAGGGATGATGATGAAACTGCATAAAAAAGCCATGCAGGAATCCATCCGTATGTTCTGATAAGTGATAAAGTCCTGCCGCCTCTACAGCTAATAATACCATGATAAAACCCCGCATGAAATCAAGTGACAGTAGTCGCTTTTGGGGACTTGGGTTAGGTGGTACATCCATAGGGCGTTAAATCTAAATCATTTTTTCTTTCTCCCTAACCAATAAATAAAACCAGTGATTGGCAATGAAGCAGCAATGAGTGAGGAAAAAAATACAAGGAGCCTGCCAGGCAATCCGCCAATGGTACCAAAATGGATGTCATATACCATCCCATGGAGCTTTTCATAGGTGGAAGTTTTATTGCCAGGACCATGCATAAAATTTCCTTTGATCTCTTCCCCCGTGTAGCGATCAAAATAATAGTGTGAAGCAGTATATAATATCATATCGGGATCATTGATCGTCACCCGAAAGATATCCTGCTTCCCATGTGGGTTGCTGATACGCATAACCTTGTCCGGATATCTTTCCCGAAAAACCAGCGTGAGACTGTCCATAATATCAAATGGAGCTGAATTCAACGCTATGGCTAAGGTATCAGACTTTGGTTGTTCGTATGTGATCTCGTTTTCTCCTGTCATAGCCTTTAACCCATTTTTAACCAGATCAAAGCCCCAAAACAGGCCGGTTACTACCGTGAATATGGCTATCCAGGTGGCGTAAAATCCCAGCACATTATGAAAGTCATAATTTAACTTTTTAGGCGATGCTCCCCATTTGATCAGAAACCGACCTTTTCGCTCTTTTCTACTTGATGGCCACCAGATCACCAGACCTGTGATAAACATAACCAGAAATAAAAGGGTCACCCAATGCACTACCTCACGACCAACATCTTTCATTAAAAGATTTCGATGAAGGCCAACCATGAAACTGATAAATCCAGTGTTCATGTCCTGAAGATGGATCAATTCAGCTGTATAGGGATTGAGTTGAGCGATGTAATAAGTTCCCTGACCATATAACAGCACCTCGCAGGTTTTATCTCGCTCTCTGAAAAAAGCTGTGCGGTAATCTCCTTGTGGAAATTCCCGATCTATGGTCTCTTTTAGATCAGATGGAAGAACAAAATTTTTGTCCTGAGGGTCGATTCCCTGATTGAAAAGGATGTATCGGAACTCCGGTTGCCAAACCAATATAGCTCCGGAGGCCGCGACGATAAAAAACAAAATCCCTACTACAAGGCCAACCCACAAGTGAATCTGTCCTATTAATTGCTTAATGTTCATATTAATTTTTAATCACAACCCATTCCGGGGAATATACATGGTCTTTTTGAGGTGTTTTGTATGCTGTTTTTGAGTGAAAGTGCCACTTCAAAGCCCCATCCATGAAGGGTTTCAGCAAGATTATTTTCAGTCATATCCATTTCTGCACAATCTCCGTTTCCCGGACCCCATGACCAGGCCATCCAGCCGGTACCTGTCTCCTGACAATAATCAAGGATATATTTATAGTCTATACAGCATTTACACCCCACCTCCATCGGTGCGAATTCACCAATGATTAATGCCAGGTTCTTTTTTCGGGCCTCATCAATGGTCTTTTTGATACGGGATTGCGGAATGTTGGAATCCCATTGATGCCAGGAAAAAATCAGATTTCTCCCGGGGTCAGCTTTGAGAATCTCCGGTCCCTGATTTAGAATATCACTTTCTCTTCGCCCCCATCCGGCGGCGTCAATTACGAGGGGCACAGTAATACCTGCATTCCTCAATTTTAAAACAGCATCTTGATAGGTCAGTCGATATTCATTGGGTGAAACATCATGGTTTCCTGCCTCATTAGCAATATTTAGCAATACATATCTTCGATGTTTTTCAATCACTGCGACAATGTCCTCTCTGCTCCAATAGTCTACACATTGTTGCAGGTTTTCCCATTTCCCGGTAGCCTCCCACACAGCTGGCATTGGCACCATATTATTTGCTATACAGTTGCTCAATGTAGCGTCAAGCTCCTCAGCAGTCCCTTTGGTAAACCAAAATATCCGGACAACATTCGCACCTGTTTTGGCGATTTCACGGTACGATTCCTGGCCAGACCTGTCCTGGTAGAAAATCATCTTATTGACCCCTCTTGCAATAAATTCCTCTCCGTTTGGCGCATAAATCCCTGGACCCTCCACATAAAATGTCTCTCGCTCAATTTTGTCTCGACAGGAAAGAACAGCGATTCCAAACAATAATAAGCTCAATGATGTATGGATCCTGAACATGGTTATCCAAATATAAAATTTAATATAAATAAGCAATGCAGCAACACTTGCATGAAGGGTAGGTTCATCCCTAAACCCAATGGTTTTTGCCTTCTCGGCTGTTTTCCCTAACCGTAAAACTATATATCTTATCAATTAAGAGACAACCAGACAAATGAATAATGTTATCACTGATTTTATTCTAAACTCAGGTTAAATTAGCAATTCTCAAAAACACATTGCTTACTATGAAAACACTTAACCTAATCGCATTATCACTGATTGTCTTGCTAGTGGGATGCCAGCAACCAGATTCAACAAAGACCCCGGACAAACCCAATTTTGTTGTGATCTTTTGTGATGACCTGGGCTATGGAGACCTGGGCACCTATGGCCATCCCACCATCCTTACCCCAAACCTGGATCAGATGGCGGTAGAAGGTCAAAAGTGGACGAATTTCTATGTCGCTGCATCTGTTTGTACTCCCAGCCGGGCAGCATTGATGACTGGCAGATACCCCATCAGAAGTGGGATGTGTAGCGACAAATCACGGGTTTTATTTCCCAACTCAGTGAACGGACTTCCGCAGGAAGAGATCACGGTAGCAGAAGCACTGAAAGCGCAGGGATATAAGACAACCGCCATTGGAAAATGGCACCTTGGCCATAAAGAACAATATCTGCCTACCAATAATGGTTTTGACTCCTATTTTGGGATTCCCTATAGCAATGATATGGATGCGCAAACGGAGGGACACGGATACTGGGAGTTTGCGGATACCATCCCGGTGAGGTATTATAATGTTCCGCTCCTTAAGGATACTGAAGTTGTGGAAAGACCAGCTGAGCAGCACACCATAACGAAAAGATATAGTCAGGCTGCTGTGGACTACATCAAGGCCAACAAAGACAATCCGTTTTTTATCTACCTGGCCCATAACCTGCCTCATATTCCGCTATTCACCTCCGATGATTTCGCCGGATCCAGCTTGCGGGGACTCTATGGTGATGTCATCCAGGAAATTGATGATGGGGTTGGCAAGATCCTTAATACGCTTGAAGAAGAGGGGTTGGCCGAGAATACGATGGTCATTTTCACGTCAGATAATGGTCCCTGGAGGGTTTTCAGGAGTCATGGCGGCTCGGCAGGGTTGCTGAGAGGTGGTAAAGGAAACACCTGGGAAGCGGGCATGCGCGTGCCGGGGATTTTCTGGTGGCCCGGTAAGATCAAGCCAGGGATCCAAACTGACCTGGGGTCAACGTTAGATCTTTTCACGACACTCGTTAGTATGGCCGGAGGTCAAATTCCGGATGATCGCATTATTGATGGTGTTGACCTGACTGAAACTTTACTGGAAGGTGCTGAAAGTCCACGGGATCATATGCTCTTCTATCGGGGAACGGAAATTTTTGCAGCGAGACTTGGGGATTATAAAGCGCATTATACCATCCAGGGCTCTTATGGGATGTGGGAGAAAAAAGAAAAGCTAGATACCCCCTTGTTGTTCAATCTTTCTGTAGACCCTTCGGAAGAATGGAACATTTATGAGGATAATTCTGAAATGGTTGCTAAAATTGATGCATTGATTGACAAGCACCGACAAGATCTTGTTCCTGGTGCAGACATGCTCGCAGACAGAGAATAAAATATGCCAACAGAAAACTTAAGTACAGCCGTTGAGATCCAGTCCACACTGGGTGAAGGGTCAATCTGGGACGACAGAAGAAAATGTTTGTTTTGGGTGGATATCTATCAGGGAATACTCCACAGACTTGATCCATCCAATGGGAAACATCAATCGATTGAGGTAGGAGGATTTCTCGGATCAGTTGTCCCCTCCGATTCCGATGACGTGGTTTTACTCAAGAACCGATCTTTTGTGAGCCTGAATTGGGAGAAAAAATCTTTTGAGACACTGGGTGAGGTGGAAAAAGACCTGGAGGATAACCGGTTTAATGATGGTAAATGTGACCCGGCCGGACGCTACTGGGCGGGGACGATGCCCCAGGCAGAAGATGGGCCATTCGGAGGTCTTTATTGTATGAATCATGATCTCTCCATCGAGAAAAAACTCAGTGATATCAGTATTTCTAACGGACTGGTCTGGACTTCCGACAAAAAGACAATGTATTATATCGATACGCCAACCAAACAGGTTTGGGCTTTTGATTATGACAATGAGACAGGTTCCATTAATAATAAAAGAGTAGCTGTTGAAATCGCTGAAGATGAAGGTTTCCCTGATGGCATGACCATTGACAGTGAAAACAAACTCTGGATTGCTCACTGGGGAGGCTACCAGGTAGCTCGATGGGATCCACTTACAGGAAAGAAACTTTTTTCAGTCAAAATGCCCGTGAGCCAGGTGACTTCATGTGCCTTCGGTGGAGCGCATTTTGATCAATTGTATATTACCTGTGCAAGAAAAGGATTAAGTGAAGAGGCATTGAGTAAAGAGCCTCTGGCTGGATCACTCTTTGTCTTTGATACCAAAGGACAATTTAAAGGTGTACCGGCCAATCGATTTATCAGGTTAAAACCATAAAAAGTTGATTCCAGCAGATAGGTTATGAATTTTATTTAAGTCAGGCCTGTTTTATATTTGTTTTAGATTCAAACTAATATGAAACAGATTACTTTGAGTATACCCGATAACAAATTCAATGCATTTGCTAAGCTTATCAGTGATCTGGACTATGTTAAAGTAGTAGAAGATGCAGAATTGAGATCGAGCCAGGAATTGCAAGATAGCCTGGACCAGGTAGAATTGATGAGGAAGGGAAAAATACCAAAACAAACAATCCAAGACTTCCTGGATGAGTTATAAAATAATTCCTACGCCCAATTTTAAACGGCTTTTTAAAAAATTATTAAAAAAATACCCATCCTTAAAAGAAGACTTATATGAACTTACCCTGAATCTGCAGGAAAGACCAGACACTGGAGTTCCTCTCGGTTATGGGTTGTTTAAAGTTCGAATGCCCATTAAGTCTAAAGGAAAAGGAAAGTCTGGAGGGGCTAGAGTAATTACTTATCTAATAATAAAAGACCAGGAAGTTTATCTTGTTTATATCTATGATAAGAGTCAATTAGAAAACCTAACTAAGGATCAA
The DNA here is from genome assembly GCA_965223915.1 of Cyclobacteriaceae bacterium. Lineage (GTDB taxonomy): Bacteria > Bacteroidota > Bacteroidia > Cytophagales > Cyclobacteriaceae > UBA7330. The sequence continues at coordinate 452,319 of OZ245027.1, forward strand.
ATAATTAAACTTCTAAAGAATTCAGGACTAATTGACTAAAGGACTTAGTAACAAGCTTATTGAATGGCCGTTACATTTTATTCCAAAAGTGCTCAATTTATTACATCAAGGCCAGGACAAAAAGTACGTTAACGAGGGTAACGATTGTAAATTGGATCTTAAACATCTTGTTTTTTATTCTACGCTTTTCCATCTTTTTTTTATTAAATATTGTTTTACAAAGATGGGACCGGACAAGCCATGAAAACATCAGCAAATAGCTGAAATACATAAAATAAGCATTTTCCTTGTTGCCATTAAGTGAAATACCTAATAGACAACGATCTGATCTAATAGGTAAGGCTCTTCAAGTAAGCAATACTCTGTGGCACCTGAACAATCGGCTGAGGACTCTCGTCTTCGATGAACATGTGCTTGATCCCAATCTCATTGGCAGCTTTAAGGATATTAGGAATATCCAGCTCGCCCTGACCCAGGACCACATCATTTTCAATGGAAGTGCCGCCTGTAAGGTCTTTGGGTGTACCTTTCCTGAGATCTTTGACATGGAGCAATTTCCATCGATCACCGTACTGATTAAGCAAGGCCACCGGATCACCTCCTCCAAAGTGTGTCCATAATATGTCCATCTCAAAAGAGACGTATTCAGGATTTGTTTCTTCTATCAGATAGTTCATCAAGGTACCGTTTTCATGCGGTTGAAATTCATAGCCGTGTACGTGATAGGTAAGGGTAATTCCATTCTCCTTAAGCACTTTTCCCGCCGAATTGAAGACCTCTACTGCTTCTTTGGCGTTCTCCAGATTGAAAGCTCCACGCTCATGCGGGATCCAGGCACACATGACAAAACTGGCCCCTAAAGCTTTGGCTTTATCTGCCACCGCCTGTGGATTTTCAACCAATTCTTTGTATCCAGCCCCTGTACTTGGTATAGTGATTCCCCGATCCTCACACAGCTTTCTGAATTCTTCAGGAGAATAGTCTCCGACCGGACCCCCTTCCAGTTCTACAATCCCTAAATCAGCAATGGAATCTAAAGTAGCTTCAACTCCCTGAGGGAAGCTGTTGCGAAATGTATAGGCTTGTACACCCAGCGGAACCTTAAACAGCGGCTCGGCTTCATTTGTAATGTCTTGCTCTGCTTGCTTTTTTTGAGGGCTCTGGCAGGCAAACACCAGAATCAATAACAGGGTAAAATACTTGCTCATCATTTTGTTGGTTAGGGGCTTAAGTGAATAAAGATAAGAAAAGCACAGCAATCCCTGGTAAAAGGTGGACCACCTCACCAGCACTTTACTGATGAAGTGGTCACAAATTTTATGTTCTATTGAGTCTGTACCAATCAATATTCCTGGTAAAATACATGGTAGCTGCCAATATCAGTGTCAATCCAATGCTGCCCATCAACAATGCATAATCTGCGAGTTGCAGGGTGACGAAGAGAAAACCATAAATTCCAATGAGAACTGTGACCAGAATCAGTGAAAGGATTCGTTTTCCAAACATGCTAGTGGAATAAAGTACTACCATTGTAACGATCCCCAACATCGATATGAGATAGGCGAGATTAAAATTCGTTTGTTCCGAAATGGAAACAAGGAGAACATAAAACAAACAAAGCGCCAAGCCAACAAGGACATACTGAAACGGGTGGATTCGCTTTTTTGTAATGACCTCCACCAGGAAAAATACAAGAAATGTCAATGCGATGGTCATAATAGCATATTTAGCAGACCGCATCGATTTTTGATAATCGTCCATGGGCAATAGCAGATCTACACCGAATGCTGAGGATTCTAAAACATGTGACTGATCAGGCCCGATCCAGGATTGTGGGTAATTTCTGTTTAGTTCCAGTATGGACCATTGAGCTGTAAACCCTTCATCCGAAACCTCCCGGGTAGCTGGTAAAAAGTTTCCATTAAAACTTGGGGATGACCAGGCTGACTCAATATTCACATCTGTCTTGCTACCTAGTGGCACAAATGCCAGGTTTTGACTCCCGCGGAGATCTAAATTGAACCGGAAATCAACGGCTGTTCCCATTTTAGATTCAATGTCAGGCACATCAATGGTCACCCCGGAATGAATCAGGTGGCTGATCCAGGATCCGGGTTCAACGCCCAGCATCTTTTCTCCCCAACGAAATGCGATGTCATTTTTAATCCCTCTCATGTCTGAGATACCAATGGTGAGGAATGCCTTTTCAAATTGTATCTCCTTCAAATTCGACCTGTCAACCTCCTGATCAAGGATGAAGCTGCCGCTAACATTTAAATCAGATTTGTAAACCACTATCTCATAAATTCCTCTATGGAGTTTCTCCGGATTTACAGTGCCCGCTACCATCAGTCGCTCAGGGAGAACAAACATATGCTTGGTCCTGGTGATGATTTTATCCTCCTCCTTGTACTCATATATCAAGGGTATTGCCAAAATGGGACCATTAATCTGTTGCTCTCTGGCCCATTTAGCGCTCACTTCATTAATCGCTTCCATATTGAGACCTTCCCTCTCCAGAATTGTCGACTCAATCATAGAGGCTGGGATCAAAAGCAACAAAGTAAGGATCAGAATGGTGATCAATTTCAGCATCACCGAATTCCTCATCCAGTGATTCAACTTTTCAATGGGATTTTCAATATTCATGATTTTATAGTTTAAAAGTACTTTGTATTTCAAAGTAATAGGTTAAAAAAAATTATTTAAGTAGTTGTTCTATGGCCTTAATGTGTTTCACAAATGCATTCCTCCCATCCCTGGTAACAAAGTACCGGGTGTTTGGCTTCCGGTCGCGGAATTCTTTTTTGAATGTGACATAGTTACTTTTCTCAAGAGATTTCAGATGACTTGCCAGATTGCCATCCGTCACATCCAGCAGTTCTTTCAAGGCATTGAAGTCCAGGTATTCATTAACCACCAGTGCAGACATAATACCCAGGCGAACTTTGTTTTCAAAAGCCTTATTCAGATCCTTGAGGAGATGCTTCACGACCTATTCCTTAAATGCATGATTGTACCATAGACAATATGCAACATTCCAAACCCAACTGCCCAGAAGATTAACCCATAACCAATAAACTGTAATGAGATGAGACCAAGCAGGATTTCGATGATCCCCAGGCTACGAACCTCACTCAGCGTGTACTTACTGGCATTGACCAGTGCCAGCCCATAAAAGATCAGGGTAAGGGGGGCGATAACTCCAACATATCCTTTCAAAAGCAATATCAGACAAACAATTCCGCCTGTCACGAGTGGGATCGCCAGATTGATAATCAATCGTTTTGTCTGATGGTCCCATATTTTTTCGTTCTGTTTTTTAGTTTCCCGCGCAGTAAAAAATATACCTGCTCCAATTGAAAGGGCCAGCGTAACCAGGGCAATTAGTAAAAGTAGCGTGAGGCTTTCAGTGGTGATAACCGCATGCCGATAGTTTAGGTAATCCTGACCTGAATACACGGTTTGATAGGCTGCAAATGCTCCCCCTAATGCAAAGAGACCAGCAAATATGCCTGACAGCCCACTCAAAGAAATGAACCTGGAAGATCTGCTCATGATGTCTTTGATCTCCTGTATGTCCTGTAAGTATTTATCCTGATTCATAAAAAGTACTTTGTATTGCAAAGTAAAGAATATTTAATCCTGTTTCCAAATAGCATCATGAAAAAATCTATCACCGGTGACCTGTCTACCAATGACCGTTATTCTCTCAATGATTGAAAAGTACATTCCTAATTGCGCATCGATTGTTTTATCTTACGAGGAGATCAAATCAACTAATCCATGCAAAAAATTATCCTTATCATCTGCATTGTATTCTTCACATTACTGCTGAATGCCCAGGACCGCATCTCTGGTGAACTATTTGCTACCCGGTCAGAAGTATTGGCCCAAAATGGCATGGTGGCTACCAGTCATCCACTGGCTACACAGATTGGATTGGACATTCTCAAACAAGGGGGTAATGCCATTGATGCAGCCATTGCTTCCAATGCAGCATTGGGACTGATGGAACCCACAGGATGTGGGATTGGTGGTGACCTGTTTGCCATTGTCTGGGATGCCAAAACAAAAAAACTTTACGGACTCAATGCCAGTGGCCGGTCTCCTAAAAGCCTCACGCTGAAATATTTTCAAAAAGAGGGTTATGAATCCATTCCCAGCTATGGCCCCCTACCCGTCAGTGTTCCTGGTGCAGTGGATGGTTGGTTTGAACTCATCAATAAATTTGGTTCGATGGAAATGGATGCACTACTCGCACCAGCCATTGAATATGCAGAGAAAGGATTCCCATTGACGGAAGTGATAGGCGGGGGTATGCAAGGTTCGGTAAACAGCCTCGTAATGCGTTATCCCAACATTAAAGAGACTTACATGGATCCAAACGGAGGTAGGATGCCGGGTGAGGGGGAAATTTTTAAAAATCCTATGCTGGCCAATACTTATCGGAAGATTGCTAAAGGCGGAAGAGATGCCTTTTACAAGGGAGAAATTGCCGGGACGATTGCAGACTTCATGAGAGCCAATGGGGGCTTCCTTTCAAAGGAAGACCTGGCATCCCACAAATCCGAATGGGTGGACCCTGTTTCCATCAACTACAGGGGCTACGATGTCTGGGAATTGCCTCCCAATGGACAGGGAATTGCAGCGCTTCAGATGCTCCAGATCCTGGAAGCGTTTGATTTCTCAGAAATACCCTTTGGCAGCACTGAACATTTGCATCTTTTCACCGAGGCTAAGAAACTGGCTTTTCAGGATCGGGCCAAATATTATGCCGACATGGATTTTGCCAGGGTTCCGGTTTCTGAGCTTCTTGCTGATAGTTACGCTAAACAAAGGAGTGAATCAATTGGATCACGGGCAGGGATCTATCAGGCTGGAGAGATCAGTGCAGGAGAAACCATTTATATGACTGTTGCGGATCAATACGGTAATATGATTTCGTTGATTCAAAGCAATTTCCGTGGAATGGGCTCAGGGATGGTACCTCCGGGCCTTGGCTTCATGCTCCAGGACCGGGGCGAGCTATTTAGTCTTACGCCTGGTCAGGCCAATACCTACGAACCCGGAAAGCGACCTTTTCACACCATTATACCAGCATTTATTACCAAAGATGGTGAGCCCTACGTAAGTTTTGGAGTGATGGGTGGAGACTTTCAGCCTCAGGGACATACCCAGATTGTGATGAACCTGATTGATTTTGGCATGAACTTGCAGGAAGCAGGTGACGCACCGCGATGGGATCATACAGGGTCTCCCACCCCTACCGGAGAATCTGCAAATGGAAAAGGTTTAGTTCGTGTGGAATCAGGCATTAGTTATGAAACCATCCGTGGACTGATGGGTCGGGGACACGAGGTAGGGTTTGAACGGGGAGCTTACGGTGGCTATCAGGCGATCATGTGGGACAAAGAAAATAAGGTCTACCATGGGGCTTCAGAGAGTAGGAAAGATGGTCAAGCCGCGGGGTATTAAAACCAGATTCAAGCACTAAGAAATGGAAGAGTTTTTATTGATCATCAAAGGGAAAGAAGCCCTTGACAATGCTCAGGATGTGGTGGAGCAGCGGATTGAGGAATATAACAAATGGGTGACCACAATTGAAGATCATCACATATCTGCCAATCGCCTGGAAAACCATGGGGCACATCTAAAGGCAAAAGGCCAAATCCAAACTGATGGTCCTTTCCTGGAAGCCAAAGAAATCATTGCAGGATATGTGATGATCCGTGCACAGAACCTTCAACAAGCAATAACCATTGCTGATTCATGTCCCTTGTTAAACTATTTTGAAATTATGGTCCGCCCCATTGTGAAGCGGTAAATGGTTTGTCCACTCCAAATTCCATTATTTTTTTCACATTTAATCGTGCAATGGCTATCTTCAGCATTAACTGTGATACCTCAAATATAAATACCTAACCCAAACTCTAATATGAACTTCATTAAATCAAGGCGGAAATTTTTCAGAAATACTACTACCTCATTGGTGGCCGGAGCGTTCGGGCTTCAGACTTTAAAAGGAGAATCAAAGGAAAAAATAACTACAGCACCCATTGATCCCAATGACAAGATCAAGATCACCAAGTTGGAGACCTTTGTGTTAAAAAACTCCTGGGTGTTTGTCAAAATTTCCACCGATGCAGGTATTGTCGGATGGGGGGAAATGCTCAAAGACGATGCGAAAGCATGTGCCGCAGGCGCCATGGAAGTGGCAGATTATCTGATCGGTAAAGATCCGAGGCCTGTTGTACACCACTGGCAGGCCATTCACAGAGCAGCTTTTTATAAGGGGGGACCCATTAAGACAGCCATTTTATCAGGCATCGATCAGGCCTTGTGGGATATCACCGGCAAATGTTTTGGTGTTCCGGTTTATAAATTATTGGGCGGACCTACACGGGAGCGTGCTTTTGTCTATGGTACCCCCAACGAAAAAACCGGGGTAAAGGCCATGAAAGTAGGTCCACAAGCCAGCAGAAAAGCCTTTAAATACACCGAAGGGAAGATGTTTGTTGGCGAAGTGGTGGAAAGATTTGCGGCATTGCAAAAACAACATCCGGGCGTGGATATTGGACTGGATTTTCATGGAGCCGTGCAACCCACGACAGCCAGCTTACTCATCAAAGCACTTGAGCCATTGCAGCCCTGGTTCTACGAGGAAATCATTCAACCCCTGAATGTGGATGTCATGGCTGAATTAGCCAAGAAGACCCATATACCTATCGCAACGGGCGAACGAATTTTTACCAAGTGGGGGTTCAGGGAAATCCTGGAAAAAAATGCGGCCATGATATTACAGCCTGATGTAAATTATGCTGGTGGTATCACTGAACTCCGATTAATTGCAGGGATGGCAGAGGCGTACTATGCCCCGATTGCCCCCCATAATCCCAACGGACCTTGCTCCCTGGCTGCAAGTTTGCAAGTCGCTGCCTGCATACCCAACTTTATGGTCCAGGAACGGGGTGACAGAGAACATGAATTATTGGCAAAACCCCTGCCACCGGTAGTTGATGGCTACAGACCCATACCGACTGATCCCGGACTTGGTATCACCATTGATGAAAATAAACTGATGGACGAAGTGGGTGAACCCAGAGAATACCCACCTCAATATGATTCGGATGATGGATCCGTGGTGGATTGGTAAGTTCTTTCAATCGAATGTTCACTTCTTTTAGGATTAGTTCCTTCGTCGTGTTAATTTGAGTACCAATTCATCAACCTGCAAACTTCTACATCAATGAAGATACTTATGCTTGGATGGGAGTTTCCTCCCTCAATATCAGGCGGACTTGGAATTGCTAGCCAGGGCATAGCGGAATCTCTTGCCCAGTTAGGTCATCAGGTTACCTTCTTACTGCCCAAAAAGAACAAAAAGCAGCAAAGCAAGAAAGTCACGTTGGTTGATGCCTCTGCGATGAAGATAGATCCTCAGTTTTGGATCAAAACACAGGAAATCATTACCGAGATGGAGGATGTGGAATTGGGATCTCAGGTCATCACCTATATGCCACCCAGGATTTATCGAAAGCTGGTCACGGATAAAACCATTACAGATAAAACCATTATTAAAAAAGGAGAAGCACCCAAAGTATCAGAAATACCGCTAACCGGGAAATATGACGACGGGCTACTCGCTGAAACCGGGAAATTTGGATTGTTGGCTGTGCAATTGGCCGCTGAAAAGAAATTTGATCTGATCTACTGCCATGACTGGCCTACTTTCAAAGCAGGGAGATTGATCAAAGAAATGCTAAATATTCGCATGGCTGTTCATATCCATAGTACTGAATTTGAGCGAAATGGTGTATTTACTGACCCCATTGTCATCCAGGAAGAGGGAAATGGTATCAGAGCGGCTGATTATGTTTTTTCAGTGAGTAACATCACCCGAAAAACGATCACCGAAAAATATGGGATCCGGAAAAGCAAAGTCACAGTGACTCCCAATGCAGGACCTCTGATCATTAATAAAAATCCGGGTACTAAAAAACGTAAGCCTACCCTGGCTTTTATTGGTCGGTTTACGGATCAGAAAAGTCCGGGTACTTTCATTGATATTGCCAGAGAACTTACCTCAAGAGGCAAGGATTATGACTATGTCATGATCGGGGATGGTTACCTGTATGGGGATCTGGTTGAAAAAAGTAAAAACCTTAACTTATCGGACAGGCTCAAGTTCCCGGGTTTTCTAAGCCATCAGAAAGTATTGGAGGCGATGGGACAAATTGACCTGCTCATTGCTCCCTCAAATGCAGAGCCATTCGGCATTGTCATGCTGGAAGCCATTTTGCAGGAAGTAGCGGTAATATCCACTCCAGGATCCGGACTTTCAGAATTCATTCCGGACTTACCACAAACTGATCGGTGGGATATATACAACAGCACATCCCTGGCCGAACGACTGATCGAGGATAAGACATTTAGACAAGAGGTCCTGAATAAGTGCCTGAAAAAAGCAAAAAACCTAACCTGGGAAAAGACAGCGCATATCATAAGCGAAACCATTGTTTAAATGATCAGTATTTGGGAACAGGAATCCCTCACCGGTTATGATGTCATAATCATCGGCGCTGGCATTACAGGAATGTCGACCGCGGCATCCTTGAAAGAGCATTCACCCAAACTATCGATCCTTGTGATTGAAAAAGGTTCTCTGCCCACAGGAGCAAGTACCCGAAACGCGGGATTTGCCTGCTTTGGCAGTGCCACAGAATTGCTGGGGGATATCCGTGACCTGGGCGATGATGGGACGGTAAAGCTTGTAGAAAAAAGGTGGCTTGGATTGCAAAAAACAAGAAATCGCCTGGGTAACTCCAAAATAGGATTTGAGCCATGTGGAGGCTATGAGTTGTTTCGTGATTCCGACCCATGGGAAGATGAAACCCTACCCATGCTTAACCTCCTGCTAAAAGATGTTGTTGGGGATCAGGTCTTTGTGCATAGGACAGCAGAACTAAAGCAGATGGGATTTCGGAATATTTCGCACCTGATTTTTAATCAATATGAAGGTGCCGTTCATACGGGAATGCTGATGGATTCATTGTGGAGCTATTGCCAGTCATTGGGCATCAGACTGATTACCGGAACCCCTGTATTATCCATTGATCCGGATGGTGCAGTCCATACCAAATCATTTACGTTCAGATCAAAAGCCACAGCAATCTGCACAAATGCCTTTACGGGGGACCTGCTTCCTGGTATTGATCTGAAGCCCGGACGTGGTATGGTAATGCTCATTCGGCCAAGCCGACCAATCAAGTTTAAGGGTACTTTTCACTATGATCAGGGATATTATTATTTCAGGCATTTTGAACAAAAAATCATTTTCGGAGGGGGTAGAAACCTGGACTTTGACTCAGAATCTACACTTGAATTCGGTATCAACCCTAAGATCAGGGAGAGGTTACTGCACGATCTTAGCCATATCATTATTCCCGGCCATTCCTTTGATGTAGAGATGGAATGGTCAGGGGTCATGGCTTTTGGCGATTCCAAAGCCCCTGTCATTCAGCAAGTTGACCAGCATACGTTTGTAGGGATAAGGCTTGGAGGTATGGGGGTGGCCATCGGAAGTATGGTCGGTGAGGAACTCGCTGAACTGATTATTAAAACCCATTTTTGAAAAAAAACCGTTATTTTTCCGTTTAACGAAATTCTATAGAATGACAGAAAAACGTGTTCCTGGATTGTTTTTTGCCCTGATTCCTGTCATTTTTCTGATCATTTTACTCTCTGTCAATGTTGCCATTTTTGGTGATGATGGACCCTCCGGTTCCAACCAGATCATTCTGATGCTTACAGCGGCTGTTACTGCGTTATTAGGATCCAGATTGGGTTATTCATGGGCCGAAATTCAGGAAGGAATGGTCAAGAGTATCAACACAGCCATGCCAAGCATTTTGATCCTGCTGGTGATCGGTGCGCTGGCGGGCTCATGGATGATCAGCGGGATTGTGCCGGCCATGATCTATTATGGACTGGACCTTTTAAGCCCGGGTATCTTTCTCTTTGCTACCTGCATTGTTTGTTCGATCGTCTCGGTGGCTACCGGAAGCTCCTGGACTACCGCGGCTACAGTAGGGATCGCTTTGATGGGCATCGGTAAAACATTAGGGGTTCATGAGGGCCATATAGCCGGGGCCATTATTTCCGGGGCTTATTTTGGTGATAAAATGTCACCCCTGTCAGACACTACCAACCTGGCTCCGGCGGTCGCGGGCACTGACCTATTTACACATATAAGGTACATGACCATTACTACCTTCCCTTCCATCAGTATAGCATTGGTTATATTTCTCATGATGGGCCTCTTCAATAGTGCTGATCAGCCACTCGGACAGATTGAGCTCATGCAGAATGCATTAAAATCTAAGTTTTATATTTCCGGATGGCTCTTTATTGTGCCAGCATTGGTGGTGTTCATGATTGCCAGAAGGACCCCTGCGCTGCCCGTGTTGGTAGCTGGAAGTCTGCTAGGAATTGTGTTTGCCCTGATTTTTCAAAGAGACCTGGTTGCTGAAGTTGGGGGATCCAATGATGTATCAGGCATGTTTGCCGGCAGTATGATCGCGTTGTATGGTGATACGGCTTTTGAAACTTCGATGCCACTGGTAAGCGATCTGCTGGGATCTGGTGGTATGGCTGGCATGCTGGGTACTATCTGGCTGATCCTAGCAGCCTTGATATTTGGAGGTGCCATGGAAAGAACACGCATGTTGCAGGCGATCGCACAGGCCATTATCAACCGGGTGAAATCTATCGGAGGCTTGTTTACTTCCACGGTAGGAACTTGTATTTTCTTTAATATTACTGCTTCAGATCAATACCTGGCCATCGTTGTTCCCGGTAGAATGTATCATAAAATTTATAATGAAAAAGGGCTCGCTCCGGAAAACCTAAGCCGTACCCTGGAAGACTCCGGAACTGTCACTTCAGTGCTAATCCCCTGGAACACGTGTGGAGCTTATCACATGGGAGTTTTGGGTGTTTCTCCTTTTATCTTCGCTCCTTTTTGTTTTTTTAATATCGTGAGTCCACTCATGACCATATTTTTTGGTATAATTGGTTACAAAATCAAAAGACTGACTACCTCAACATCGGATGTTTCCTGACCAAATTGAAAAATCAGACTTACAACAATTGCCACTTATCAGGTTTGAGGGTGAAATTCACGTTATTGACAAACCTCAAGAATTGGACGAGGCTCTTGACTTTTTAAGCCGTGAATCCATTTTAGGTTTTGATACCGAAACCAAACCAACCTTTACGAAAGGAGCATACAATCATACTGCATTAATCCAGTTTGCTACACTCGACCAGGCTTTCTTGTTGAGGATCAACAAACTTGGGATCCCTGACAGGTTGAGGAAATTGCTTGGAAATGAAAATATCCACAAAGTGGGTATCAGCTTAAGGGATGATTTAAAAGACCTGAAAAAAGTACGGTCGTTTAAACCTGCGGGTTTTATTGATCTCAATAACATCGCTAAAGAGTTGGGAATCAGCCAAATAGGCATAAAAAGCCTGACGGGTATCTTTCTGGAGAAAAGAATTGCCAAAAATCAGCAAACTTCTAACTGGGAAAATCAAAAACTTACCCCGGCACAAAAACGATATGCTGCCACTGATGCCTGGGTTTGCATGAAAATGTATGATAGCTTGCTGCAAAGAGGCTTTCTCAGGGCTTCCTGATCAGAGATCAAAAGAATATTCTATCCCGTAAATCCCCTCCAACCTTTGCCTGAATCTGACAAGATCCTTCTCCTGAATCTCACCTGAAAACCGGCAATTTTCTGTGAATGACTTTTCATTGAAATTAATCCGGAAATCATTGAAGAGGCTTTCCATCTCGCCGGTAAGCTCATAAGGAAACTGGAGCGAGAAACTTTCCATGGGAAATATCTCTGCATACGCTACACTTCTCAAAGCATCTTCCGCAGCCGATTTGTATGCCGTAACCAGCCCACCAATTCCCAACTTAATGCCACCGAAATATCTAACCACAACGACAAGTACATTGGTCAATTCAAAGGCCCGGATCTGTCCCAAAATAGGGTCCCCCGCCGAATGATTGGGTTCCCCATCATCATTTACCTTGAAGGATTGGTCTTTCATCCCCAGCATATAAGCGTAGCAATGGTGTCTGGCATCATGATATTTTTTCTTTACCCCTTCCAATATATGCTGAACAGTAGCTATGTCCGAAGCCGGGTAGGCAAAAGCCAGAAACTTGCTGCCTTTTTCTTTATAGATGCCCTCCGAAGGCTCCGTGATAGTCTTATAGATGTCCATTTACATCAGCTCCAGTAAACTTTCAACTTCCTCTTTGATCACCTGGGTTGGTGAATGTTCCAATGATTTTTTAAGGTGATACTCAGCATTTCTGTGGTCCCCCCTGGCATAATAAATTCTGCCCATTCCAAGGAAGCTAAGGCTCCGATAATATTCACCGTGACCTAGGATACCAGCTCCGGCACTAATGGCTTCCCGATAAAGCTTAATAGCTTTCTCTGGTTCATCCAGCACTTTTTCGTGGTAAAGACCATAGAATGCCTTCCCAGCCAGCTGATAATAGGGTCGATCACTGGCCAGCAAACGCTCAATCGCATTCAGTCGGGATTTGTCAAAACTTTTGCCATCAGCGAAGGATTCCAGCAGCTTGGCATTGACATAAAGATTATTGGGGTATTGACTGTGCAGGCTGGTCAGGTACTTCTGTGCCTTAACAGGTTCATACTCATATCGCAAATAGATGTAAGCCAGGTAAACAGAAGCCTCGACCCGACTGATCACTGTGACCTCACAGGCTTTTTTCAACTGTTCAAGACCCAATTCAATATCACCGCTTCTGAACAACCACACAAATGAGCGGTATACCGGATACCTTTCCGGATATTTCTCTCTGAAATAATTGTACAGACCTGAAGTAAATAAAAATTCAGGCACTTCGTCCTGAAGATCAAACCCCAGCTTCAGCAATTGGTAGGTCTTAGAGGCTTCACCAACGGCTTTCATGTACTGATCATCATCTGCATAGTACTCGGCCAGCAATCCCCTGGCCGCCATCTCAAAAAATATGGCTTCAGGATGCTCCTGTCGTTCACCATCCAAACGACCAGCCAGCCGGATCACATTATTCATTTCCTGCCTGAACTTCCTGAAAATGGAGTCCACTGTTACCAAAGGAATGTTTTCCCAAAGTATCTTCATCCCTCTCAGCATAGGAACCACAGGGTGGTTGGGGAGCACAGATTCAACGGAGTCAATATACAGAAGTGCTGAATCCTCCTCAAGATTGTAGATATAATCCACTGATTGCTTCACCAGGGCTATCTTGCTATCGTCATTGAATAGCTGTGCAACAGAAAAGTGGGAATAGCTTAAAAAAAGTATGTATAAATATTTACGCAATTTCAGATAACTGTGAGTTAATTTCAATTTATCAAAGAAAATATCCAAGTCCTATGAACATTCGCTGTTAATTTTAAGGGACACAACCAATACAAGAAAGGATGGGTTCCTTCAAGCCGGAAGAAGTCAAAGGTCTTATTCCCATATACTTCCACAATGAATATGTGGCTATTCAAGGTAATCAAATTGTTGATTTCAGCAATGACGATTTTCATGTTGTATTTACCCTTCACAATGGAGTAGCATATAGTTTTAAACAAAGCCCCTTTGGATCTTTCTTCCTCAAAAGATCCTGTACTTATGAACGATTTCTGGATTTCGAGAACCAGATAATCCAACACCTAAAACAAAAAAGGATCCAAAAAGTTGTGCTTCGAAACCCTCCTTTCTACTATGATTCGTTCATCAGCAGGGAATGGTTGGAAAAAGCTGGCTATTCGCTAAATATTCAGGATATTAATCAGTACATCCCTTTGGTGGATCATCCGGAAGAATATCTGCACAAGATGGAGTTCAGGAAGCTTGTTGGAGCTGAAAGAGATGGCTTACTTTTTTCACACGACCCCATTTCAACATTGGATGAAATCCATTCGTTCATCGCCTTTTGCAGAGAAGATGCTGGTCTGGCTGTCAACATTCCCCTGGAAAAGCTGAGAAAGCTATTTATCACCTTTCCCTCTTGCTACAGTCTTTACTCCATTCGCAGAGACCAAAAGATCCTGGCTGCTTGTGTGGTCTCCAGGCCACTCCCTGATATTTATTATTACTATCTCCCCGCCACGCATCCGGACCATAAATCTAAAAGTCCGATGGTTTTACTGCTGGTCTCATTGATGGAAAGCCTGAAATCAAAGGGGGCTAAGATCCTGGATCTGGGACTATCTTCCATCGATGGGAAAAAACAAAGTGGGTTATACGCTTTTAAGAAACGAATGGGTGCCATAGAAACTCCATCACTGGTTTTTGAGAAGGATATTGACTGATCATTTGATCTTTCCTGCGAATCGATTGTAGAAATAATTAATTTTTTGAAGGTTGGCCTGCCTGAAGGAATGATACCAATCCGATATTCTTGTGAGGATGCCCGCCCCACCCAGTTCTTGTGCGCTAAACTTCTTTTTTACCCATTCAACTTTACTTCGACCCTTTTCAAATTTATTCAGCATTTCCTGGGATTTGTCAGCAAATCTTAAATAATGAATGATGTGTAGCTTGTTCAAATCTGTCACCTTATTCTCTTTAATGATTTCATCCTGCGAACAGATAGGATAATTGAAACCCGGTTTTAATTGATGGACCTGTAGTTTAAGTTGCTGAAGCGTAACTGCCAAAGTGGCCTGCTCCAGAAAATAATATTCCAGCTTTCGCCAATGATAGTGATTAAAACATATTGATACATTTTGATACCACCTTGTTGCGATCAGCAATTGTCTTCTGTAGCTGATCAGGCCAGAATTCCAGTCAGCAAATATCCGTTTACCGGAAACAAACGTATTTGTATAACTGAAATTTCTAATGTCCAATAATTTATAGAGTCTGGTCCAAAAAGGATAATAAGTATCACTACTTTTAAAGGCTGTAATCAAATCCACAAAGTCTGATTGAAGGGCAACCTCATGATCCATCAATTCTTTGTCCGAAATTTTATTGAGAATGATCATATCGCTATCGAGGAAGATGAGCCGATCCAAAGTGGTATTTTCCTCCAGGTACTTCAGCGCTACCACCTTATTCATCAGCGGGTAGAAAGAATACCTTGTATTCAGTGGCTGATCAATCATATTGATGCCTAGCTCCTGAAACTTCCTGAGCGTCCTTCTCCCAGGTTTGAATGCTGGTCGCGGGGAAAAACAAAAAAGCTCAAACTTATCAGTTAGACTCCCATACTTTAACAGCGATTCTACCATCACCATGGAAATCCGCTCCAGCTCTCCTCTTTCACAACAGAACGCTATACCAACCTTTTGATCCATTTTGAATCCAAATTTATATCATTGTATCCATGAATTTGATTGAGACGTATGTTAGGAAGGTCCAAGACAGGTATTACCTTCATCGATATGTCTATCCATTCAATAAAAGGAACAGCCAAAGGCAGATCAATTCCCAAAACACCATTGTGCTATTCAGCTTTCCACGAAGCGGATCCACCTGGTTGTCTGAGTTACTTTTGACGATCCCCAATTCCTGCCTTTTTGATGAACCTTTGCAAAGAAATAATATCGGGTCACCAAATGAACTGCCTGATTTCTCTACAAGAAAATTAAAAGAAGTAGCTGAGCTGGGTTTTTATTTTTTCCAGCCTATTCCAAAAGATACTGAAGAAGAAGATATCACATCGGTGATGACCAGGCTGCTGAAAGGCCAGGCGGTTTCGCTCGGGCTATATGACGATTATGGGCTTCAACGACTCGAGAAGGCCGAGGTCTATTTGATAAAATTCAACTATGGCATGCTGCTTTCGTCCTGGTTGCTCAGGAACTTTCAGGTCACATCCCTGTTTCTGATCCGCAACCCATATGCCTGCGTTACTTCGATCCTGCAACACAATCTATCAAAAAAGCTGTCCATCCCGGCAGAAATCAATGTACCGGCTTTCAGATACAATGAAGTCTACCTTCAATACGAAAGCATCTACCAGTCCATAAAAACCACAGAAGAATACTTCACTTTTTTGTGGTGTCTCAACTTCAAAGAAGGTGTTGAGAAAAATAAAGACAGCCCTTCACTTTTAGTCTTTTATGAGGACTTACTTCTGGGTTATGAAAAGGAAATCACAAGGATTTTCGATCATCTCAAGCAACCTGTACCACATGAAATTTTTGATCTTCAGCTCAAGCCAAGCGCTTCTACTTATCAACACTCACTGAAAGCAATTACAGGTCGTGATCAATTGGAAGCCTGGAAAAAACACCTCACCGGAACGCAAAAAGATAACATCAGCAGAATTCTCAATGATTTTGGAATCTCGATTTATGAGGACAGAATGCTGCCTAATAAAGATTTCCTCAAGTAATGACCACTTTCTTGAATTTTTCTTCTAATTGATCTACTGTATTTCGGGTGCCAAAGTGTTTTTCGAATAAGCTTGCTATCACTTGCGGGTCATAAACCTTCTCAATCATTTCAAGCATAGATCCTCCAAAGTTCTTCGGGTTACGGGTGTCGATGGTCTTCCCCATAGCCTCATCAACAATCAATTCCTCACTTCCCGTCCATGCTGTGGTAAGCACAGGCCTTCCGATAGCCAATGCTTCTAACATGGCGACGGGCTGGTTCTCATGATGACTGGTAGAAACCAGGCAATGGCATCTAATCATTTCCGCTTTCACTTCCTCTCTCGTTAACTCACCCAACCACATCACATGGTCAGTCAGGCCAAGTCGCTTACATTGCTTTTTTAATAACCCTTCAAGACTCCCACTGCCTCCAATCCTTAACCTGAAATCGATATTTTTTGCCACCAACTCCTTTATAGCGTTGAGCAACAATTCATATCCCTTTTGCTTTTCCAATCGACCCATCGCAAGAAAAGTGAATATCAATTTTGGTTTTGGTTGAAAACAGAAAGTATTCTGATCAATGAAATTATTAATGAGTTCTGATTTGATTTCATGCGAATGTAATTGATCCTGTAGACCCTTGCTGACGGCCAAAACTAGGTTTGCCTGATTCAGGGCCGGCAATAGATAATTTCTCATCGCAGATCTCAGTGAAGGCATTGGAAACGGACTCATATGCTCAGTGATCACAAAAGGTATCTCGTGTCTTTGGGAAAGTTGCATGGCCAGGTATCCTGCTGGAAATGTTACCTGAGCATGGATCACATCCGGTTTGCCATAATACTCAATAAATAATTGCAGGTTTTTTTCCTGTGCTTCGAGTATACCTTTTAAGTTCCCGTTTTTGATGTTTCTGTTCCATGTAAAAGCTGGTGTGAAAAATTCAATGCAGTTGGAGGAAAGCATTTTTTGATACTGCTTTGCCGGTAGTTTTGAGCTGAGCTTAACAATCGCACTCAATGGCCTTTTAGGCTGGATCCATAATTTTGGATTATGGGAACCCCATAAGCTTAAACCGATCTTCCATTCCGGTCTTAATTCAGCCAGCTCGACAGCCTGTTCCTTAAAGAAAATCCCAGTTGAGGGATGCGCTTCTGATGGGTACCAGGATGGAATGATAAAAATGTTCATCTGCCAACAATAGGAATTTGCTCCAAGTTTAAGCTAATTATCTAATTTGATGTTTCATTTTACTATTAACTACTTGCTCTGGGGAAGAATCACGAATGTTTTACAAGATCAGTAAGCCAAAAGGTTGAAGTTAAGTGATTGCCAAACGGCAGCTAGGATTAGCGTGATGGCTTTTTTTACTCCTTGATATCATTTTTTTAAGAAAGTTTAATTCCTAGCCTTGTAGAGTAGTTGACTTTACTAAGAAATATCTGTTCTTTTGACTTAGCAAAGTACTCTTCAGCAGCCTTCCGGGCTCCAAGCCAATGACCATGATCATCCAGAATAAGAACTCCATTGGTTGTAAGTTTTGGATAGAGATATTTAAGTTCGGACTTGGTAGATTCGTACCAATCTGTATCTAGCCTTAGTAGTGAAATCTTATTGGGTGTATTATCCTTTAGGGTCTTACTAATATCTCCCTCAATAAAGACAATGTTTTCCAAAGGATAATTTGTGGTGCTCATATTCTCTTTAACTTCTTCTAATGAAGCTGGTTCCCAGGTAATTACATTGTCAGTACTTGCAGACTTGCCATTTAAGTCAATGTCTAAAGAACCTGAATCTGTCATTCCTGAGAAAGTATCATACAGATAAATTCTTCTATCAGCTAAACTTTTATCAACCAGATAGTTTGCCATAAACATTGAACATCCTCCCTTCCAAACTCCACATTCTACAAAATCACCTTCAATTTTATTTTCTGTAATAAAGTTCAAAGCAGTATATAATGAATATACATCTGTGATGGAAGTCATGGTATACGCTCGAACCTTTTCATATATTTTCAGGAATAACTCATCCTCAAGGTCTAAATCTCTACTATTTTCAATTGCACATATTCTAAGTCCGAAAGGTTTCAAAATATTATTGGCTAGTTTACCTAACATTTTTTCTATTCAATTTTTTACCACAATCGAGTATTACCAAATATACTTGGCGTATAGTTTTATCCTAAACCTCATTAAAAAACGTGCTAATTTAATTCTTCTCATATTTGTCTACCCGACAGAAAATTATGGAATCTCTGCCACTTGTCAGCATTATTTGCCTCTGCCATAACCAAAAAGACTTCGTTAAAGCTGCCTTAGAATCGGCGATCACACAAACCTACCCAAACATTGAAATAATCGTGGTAGATGACGCCAGTTCCGATGGAAGTCGAACGGAAATTGAAACTTTTCTAAAAGACCATCCGGAAATAAAATTCATCCCCCTGGATAAAAATGTAGGGAACTGCACGGCTTTCAATCTGGCATTTAACCAATCAAAGGGAAAATACCTCATTGACCTGGCGGCTGACGACCTGCTTCTACCTGTCAGGGTAGAGATGGGGGTGGCTGATCTTGAGATGGCTGACAAGTCTTACGGAGTTCATTTCTCTGATGCATTTCTAATCGATCAGGAAGGCCAAATCCTCAACACCCATTTCAATAGAAATCAGGATGGTGAATTAATCGAAGACATTCGCCAGGGTGATATCTATGTGGATTTGATCAGACGGTATTTTATCAATCCACCTACGATGATGATAAAACGAGAAGTACTGGAATCACTGGGTGGCTATGATGATAGCCTGACCTATGAAGACTTTGACTTCTGGATCAGGTCTTCGAGAAAGTACAAATACCTGTTCAATAAAACTCCGCTGGTGAAGAAGCGGATACTGAAAAAATCACTCTCTTCCCGGCAATTCACCTTTCGAAATAAACATCAAAAAAGCACATTGGAAGTCTGTAAAAAGATCCTGTCCCTCAATCAGACGAAAGCTGAAGACCGGGCACTCATTTCACGTTGTTGGTATGAGATCAGGCAGTGCCTGAAAACCCTGAATTTGCAGCTTATCTCCGGCTATCTTACATTGATCAGGAAGGCAAAACGACAAAATGGAAACTAGCTTAAGCTGATTTTGACGTTAGACTAAACAAATAACCTCATTCCACCGCTCCAATCACACAACTCGGCTCACACGCCTGCCTATGACGCGTCTCAAACCAGTGCGGTAGGTCCCCGCAAACTTGCGGGGTATCCGGGGTGAGCGATGGCCTTTTCCCTCACCCTGCCTATCGGCATCCCTGAAGGGAACCCACCCCATGTCATCCAAATTTGGGTGTTTTGAAATCAAAAAATTAATCCTCTGAAGAACCTGGTCGCGAAGACGGTTTTTTTTATTATATCTAACTCAGGTTGGCTTAAGCCATTTCCCTTTCAGGCTCATACACATAGGTAGCTCCCCCTTTCATCTCAACGGGTATGCTTTTCCCCTGATCGATTAATGTGAACGACCGATCAAAATTAGACCGGATGACCACCTTTTCTAATTGGTTATTGCTCCAATAAATATCCAGAGTCAGGCCTCCTCTGCCTTTAATCCCTTTGATATGGCCTTCTTTCCACACTGACGGAAGGGCTGGAAGCACCCGAACAATATTTTCCTCATGCGTTTGCAATAACATTTCCGTGATTCCGGTCACAAAACCAAAATTTCCATCTATCTGGAAAGGAGGATGTAAGTTGAACAGGTTTTTGCCCGTTGATTTCTTCAGTAGCAGATTGACATGTTCATGAGCCATCTCACCATCCAGCAAACGCGCACTGCAGTTGATGAGCCAGGCCCTGCTCCACCCCGGACCTGCTCCGCCATTTTCCAGCCTGAAATCCAGTGTATTCCTTACGGCTTTAAAGATTTCAGGGTTTTCACCGATGGTGACGCTTGTGCCCGGATGAAAGCCATACAAATGAGACATATGTCGATGTCCGGGTTCCGGCTCTTCATACGGTCGGTCCCATTCGAGGATCCTTCCGTTTTCATCAATCACAAATCCTGGCCTAAGTTGTGCTTTTTGCCGTCTGATCTTCCTGACGAAATCATTTTCGATTTGTAAGATCTCACTGGCGGCCAGATAATTTTCAAATACTTCGTCTATTACCTGCTGATCCATGGCGCTGCCCAGACAAGTGGCCACATGCTTACCTTCAGCATTGATGAATCGGTTCTCCGGTGAGGTGGACGGCGCAGATATCAAAGTACCATCCCGTGGATCTTCGATGATCCAATCGCTATAGAATTTGGCTACTTCCTGTATCGCCGGAAATGCCCTTTCTTTCAGAAAAGTCGTGTCCCGGGTGTATTCATAATGCTGCCAGTAGTGCTGCATCATCCAACCCGCTGCACCCATAGAACAACCCCAGTACGCTGTGGCCGCACGCATCCAGGTAGGTGCCCACAGATCCGTAGCATGTGGAAAAAATGAACCATCGCTTCCGAAATTTTTCCTCGCTGTCACTTTACCACTTTCAACTACCCGGTCTATGTAATCAAACAGGGGATTATTCAATTCGCTCAGATTTGCCACGTCAGCCAGCCAGTAGTTCATCTGCAGGTTTATATTCAGGTGGTAGTCTGCATTCCAGGGCGCTTCTATATGCTCATTCCACAAGCCTTGCAGATTGGCAGGATTGGTGCCCTCTCTGGAAGATGAGATCAACAGATAACGTCCAAATTTGAAAAGCAAAGCTTCCAGTCCTATATCCTCTAAGCCTTCTTTCAATCTTTCAAGTCGCTGATCGGTCGGGATTGAGTCCAGCTCATTTCCACCAAGATCCAGTTCAAGCCGGTTGTAGAATTGCTGATAGTCCGCCACATGTTCTGCCTTCAGGGTATTCATATCTTTATTCTCCAGGTCTTTCAGATCAAGCTGATTCTGCTGACTATAGTCATCGAAATAATAGGATGAGTTAGACACCAGATAGAGGGTGGCTTGCTTCACATTTTCCAGCTCCAGGTAGTCATCACCCCTTTTCACTGATCCTCCTTCATTCTCAATCTTTAAGGAGGTCTCGAATTTTACACCTTCTGTAATGGGAAACGGCTCTGACCTGAATTGGCCACCACGCTGTGTCACCTCACCCTTCATCACCAGTAAATTGTCATTGGTAGTCATTGATGTAGCCGTGGGAAACCCTTTATCATCAGGTCTACTGAGCATGATCCTTCCGTTGAGGCCTTCAGGAGCTTCTGAAGTGAACTTGATAACAATGGCTTTAGCTGGATGAGAAACAAACACCTCCTCGGTGATGAGATGGCCATTGGATCTGTATGAGATCATCGAGGTGGCATTGCTGATGTTTAATTCCCTTCGATAATCCGAGACGTTCTCATGATCGAAATTGATCAACAGATCTCCCAAGGTCTGATGCGATCGAAGTATTCCTTTATTGGAAAATTTCGCCACAAACATCTCATCGGCCAGATCGTTTTTGCCTTCAAACAAGAGCCGTCTGATTTTTTCGATGTCCTCAATGCTTCCCTCGGGCTCCACCCAGCTTTCGTCATCAGCCGGCCACAATGAATCGTCATTGAGCTGGATCCGTTCATTGGAGGTATTTCCAAAAACCATTACGCCTATTTTCCCATTTCCCAGGGGCAATGCTTCGTTCCAATTTTCAGCGGGCTGGCCATACCATAATATATCTTGCTTTACCTCTTCAGGAGAGCTGCAGGAAATAAATGAGAGGGTGACAATAGCACATACATATTTGATGGGTGAAATTAGACGCGGCATGAAAAAAGTGTTTATTGCAAGATAAGCACATTTCGTTTGGGCTAAAAAAAAACCTCCGGCCAAAAAAATATTGATCATTTTCCCGGGATTCTTCTGCACTCACCAGTCACAGAAATTGACAATTTGATAGCTTCTACAAGGTAGACCACAGCTTTAGTTTACACTTATCTCCATTTTGAAATAGTAGAATCATTATATTGTATAAACCTTTTATTGTTTATAAGGTTGTGAGGTTTAAATCTTAATAAAATGACCACTACCGAAGCGGAATTAATTAAAAAGAACTATCTGCTGGGACTCGCAGAAGAAATGGTGATGATTGGCCATTGGCAATGGTTTCTTACCACCAATGAAGTGTTGTGGTCTGACAATCTTTATACTTTATTCCAACACGAACCGAAATCAGACATTACTTATGATACATACTTCAGTTATGTTCATCCGGAGGATAAAGAATACGTGACCGCCTGTGTGACCCAATCCATTGAAGACAAAAAGTTTCATGGATTCTTTCATCGAATTCTACTTAAAAATGGATCTGTAAGGACGATTCATCTTATGGGAAAGATCTTCCTGGATGAAGATGACAATGTGATAGAAATGATCGGAACATGCCAGGATGTAACCGAGCAAAAAGAAGCAGAACTAAGGCTGGCAGAATCAGAAAATCTATATCGCTACCTGTACGAAAATGCGCATTCGATGCACTTTTCGGTCAGGCCGGATGACGGCATCATCATAAAATGTAATCAGACCCTTTGTCAGAGTCTTGGTTATGTCGAACATGAATTGCTTAATAAGTCCATGTTCATGCTTTTTCACACAGAAAAACAAGGAGAAGCCAGGGAAGCCTTTGATGAATTCAGAACCAGGGGTATGGTTCACAATGTTGAAATACCGCTTCAACGAAAGAATGGCTCCCAGATTGATGTACTGCTCAATGCTTCATCTGTGAGAGATGAGGCTGGTAATATTCTCTACAACCGCGTAAGCTGCATCGATGTGACAGAGAAAATCGATGCTGCAAAAAAATTAAGGATGCAGAACCAACGACTCAACGACTTTTGCAGTATAATATCTCATAACCTACGCGGACCACTGAGCAATATCTCCATGATTGTCGATTATTTACAATCAACGAAACTAAACGATCAACAAACTGATATGATTGGCCGAATGAGCGGTGTTGTGGAGCATTTGAATGATATTTTCAACGAATTGGTGGAATCAATATCTGTACAATACGACACTGAAATTCAAAGTGAGAAAATTGACCTAAAAGAAGTTTTGGATGGTATCCTGGAGTCCTTTAAGAATCAGATCAATGCTAACGACGCAAAAATAGAAATCGATTTTTCAGAAATTGATCACATCTTTTATCCGGGAAAATATGCCGAAAGTATCTTAACAAACTTTTTAAGTAACGCGCTAAAGTACCGATCTCCTGACCGTACACCTCAAATTAAATTTCGTACAGCGATTGACAATGATAGAATTATTCTATCCGTTTCTGATAATGGCCTGGGCATTGATCTGGAAACACATAAAAACAACCTGTTCAAGATTAGAAAGGTTTTTCATGATCATCCTGAAGCCCGTGGATTTGGCCTGTTTATGACGAAAACGCAGGTAGAAGCCATGGGAGGTTCCATCTGGGTTGAAAGCAAACCCGATGTGGGATCCACCTTTTTTGTGTCATTCCTCAACCCTCATGCATGAAAAAAGTCCAACGCCTCTTCATTGTAGACGACGATAGTCTTTTTACCCATATTGCTTCGATGATCGTGGAAAGTACCGATATGGTGGAGGAGGTGAAGGTATACAACAACGGGGAAAAGGCCTTTGACTACCTGATTGCACATCGTGATATACCTGAAAAGCTCCCGGATATTATCTTATTGGATCTTTCCATGCCGATCATGGATGGGTGGAGCTTCCTGGACAAATTTATGGCTTTGAAACTTGCCAAAGCCAAGCCCATTGAAATATATATCTGTTCTTCTTCCATCTCCCTGGATGATATTGAAAAAGCGCGATCCCTGAACATCGTATCAGATTATATTATCAAACCCCTTACACAAACCAAATTCACGAAAATGATCGAGTACTTTGCGGATAAAGGTGGTGAATAATGAATTATTGGATCTGTGGAACTACGAAAACCGATAGAGGCAAGCATCCTGTCCATCTAGATCAATACCCGGTCAGTAAGGTTCTGTAGCCTGGTGATATTGATCATATCACTTTCTGCATGGGGGACTAAAGACTATTTTTAAGTTCTGACCAGTCTTCTACATACTTTTGGTGTAGGTGATGATCACTCCCCAGCACTTCTTCACTTATGGCAATCGCCTTTTCATAGTGGAATTTAGCCTCATCCATTTTACCCATCTCACCATACAACGCGCCCAACCAGGAATGTGCATAGCTTATCTTTTGATGCTTATCACCAAATTTATCATAATAGATGGCATACCCTTTTAGATAGTATTTTTCTGCACTTGAATAGTTTTCAAGCTTGTGTTCAATTAATCCCAGGCTAATGTAATCCCCTGCTACATAGGGATGATCTTCCCCAAAGTTGTGGACATCTGCTTCAAGAACTTCATTAAAATAGGTCTTTGCCTGACGATATTTTTCTTGTTGATACTTTGAATTAGCCAGATTGTACAATGTGCTTACCGTATAATTATGGTTAGGTCCGAATTTTTCCAGGTAGGCTTCGTATGCCATTTGATTCAATGAATCGCCGGTCATAATATCTCCCTTTTTATGATAAGCAGAGCCCAGGTTGGCGATACTGGCAATTAATTTCGGATTGCTTTTATCATAGATCTCCTTGTTTTGGTGGTACAATTCAGATAAAACTTCAATCTGCTTGTCGTAATTGCCCATCCGGTTGTAAATCAACGATTGGTTGTTGAGTGGAATATTCCGGACACTAATATTTTTGTCTGAATAATTTTCACCTAAAGCCATCGACATTTCATTGTATTTCAAAGCTGAATCCAACTCAGATTGCTCTCTGAAAATACTCGCCATTGTGGTGTAAGCAAATACGAGCTCTACCTCCCTGGAATAAGTGTACTTGCCCTTTTCCTTCTGCGTATTTTCATAGATAAATACAGCTTTTTTGATCTTCTCAAGTGCTTCCTCGTATTCCGCCTTCAGAAAAAGCACATAGGCGAGGTCCTGATAAGACCTGGCAAGCGCCAATGGGTAGGTAGTTTCCGATTGCTCCAATAGCGGTATGGCTAGTCGAAGTACTGAATCAGCTTCAGGGTATTTGGAAACGTCACGGTAATAGCCAGAAATATTGTTGTAAAGGTTTGCGATCTCCAGTTCATGACCTTGCTGTGGATTGGCCTGATAATTTTTTAGCGCATCGAAGAATAACGGGCCAGCCTCTTCCCACAACCCCAGCTTTTTATACAGTTCGCCCAATAAGTTTTGAGTATAAGCTTTGACTTCAGGATCTGAGATCTCAGATAGTTCCTCCTTACTGTTCTCCAGCAGCATGGCTGCGGTGACCTCTTCTCCCTGAGCCAGGTCAGGATCATTGGAATCAAAGATCCTTGTCAGGAACTCGTTAGCTTCCTGCACTTTAGATCTTTCCTGTTCGGTTTCAATAAATTGAATTCTGGTCAAAACAGCTGCCGTAGAGGTTACCAGTATAATAGCCAGGATTAGCGAAGCGGTTAGCTTATTGCGCCTAATAAACAATGAGGTGCTGTACTTCCATGAATCTGGCCGTGCACTAACGGGATACTTCCTTAAGTAATTTTCAAGATCTGAGATCATGGAGACCACCGATTCATATCGATCCTCCGGGTTTTTAGACATGCTTTTTCCAACCACCAGGGCCAGGTCTTTGGCTACGCCGGTCAGCTTTGTAGAACTGCCATCAAGAATCTGTTGTCTTATCTGTTCTTTTTCGCCCGGGAAAGGATGAGCCCCGGAAAGCAGCTCGAATGCTAAAACACCGAGCTGGTATTGGTCCGACCGCGTAGTTAATGGTTCACCCTTAAGCTGTTCGGGCGATGCATATTTTAGTGTTCCCCCAAAGGACAATTCAGCCTTCTCCTCTTCGTGTAAGAATTTGCCAATACCAAGATCAAGGAGTTTGATATTGCCAATTTCATCAACCAGGACATTGGACGGTTTGATGTCCTGGTGAAGTACAAATTTGCTGTGAGCATGCTGGATGGCATGCCCGACCTGAATGATCAACCGAACAATCTGATTCGGACTTAAATGATTACTGGTAACATACTCGATGATGGACGTACCCTGAACATATTCCATTACCATAAAGGGCAAGCCCTCACCGGAAATGCCGCCATCAAATATTTTACCAATATTGGGGTGGTTTAAAGTTGCCAGAAGCTTACGTTCGGCATTGAAATATTCGAAATACTTGTCCGTGTTTAGTGCTGGAGACAAAAACTTTATGGCCACCTCCTGTTCAAAGAGATTATCTGCCCGGCGGGCTCTGTATACTTTAGCCATACCTCCCTTACCCAGCTCATGAAGTACCTGGTATTTATCTACTTCATACCCTTCAGGCAAATGGAAATCAAGGCTATCGGAAAGCTGATCTGAAATGGCTGATTGTAGTTGGTTAAAGTATTCCTCAGCCGCATCTTGCCTATCTATGAGCTCCTTGACCTCTTCTTCTCCAACATTAAGTTTCGAAAAAAATGACTCCCACTCCTTATTAGATGGTTGCTCATCCATAATCCTTCCCTTAAGCTGATGTTACAGATAGCTGTGAATGCAGCCAGGATTTGGCCATATTCCAGGATCGTTTGACAGTAGAGGGACTGGTACCTACAATTTTAGCTGTTTCATCAATGGATAAGCCAGCAAAAAACCGGCACTCTACGATTTTACCATACGTAGGTTCCTTTTGTTCAAGTACTTTTAGCGCTTCCTGGATCTTCAATATGGATGTACGGGTGTCTTCATTAAAACATACCTGCTCTTCGATGTCATCTATCTTAAGGAGTTTGGTCTGACTTCCTCGTTTGGCAGTTTGCTTCTTCAAGCAGGCATTTACCAAAATCTGACGAATGGCTTTGGAAGCCAGATTATAAAAATGTTCTTTGTTTTGAAGCTTGCTGAGATCTGCTTTCGATAGCTTAAGATATGCTTCATGTACCAATGCAGTGGTATTCAGGGTGTCTTGCTGGTGGAACGTTAACCGAAGATGATGAGCATTGCGGCGAAGTTCTTCGTAGACAATGGGAAAAAGGCTTTCCAGCGCCTGCTGATCTCCCTGGTTAACCCGATCTATCACCCGATTTATCTCCTCTTCACTGAAAATTGGTTTCATATCAACGCAGTTCCTTTCCTGTTTCAATTGAAAAGATACTAAATCATCTGCGAATTGTACAATACTAAATCCAACTCAATGCCAAGAAAAAAGAAATCCCGACCAATTAGGCCGAGATTCTTGATTATAGGCGGCGACTTATTCAATAAATTATATCAGAACGCATCTTCTATTCATAACTTGTGCATATGATCACAGATTAAAAATTTCCATTGGGATTACTTGTGAAAGTGTTCCCTGCTGAAATATCAGTAAAGTTATTTGTCGTACCTTTTGAGTATACCCCATAGGCTCCGCTGTTAGATATTGTAGAATTGGTGATAGATACCTGACCATTTGTGTCTACACCAATATTGGCTGCAAAATCGTCACCGGAAAAGTTTATTGGAGAATTCCCTCCATGAGTCACCAGGGTATAGTCGAATGAATTTCTGCCATCAGATGAGATGATGTGAAACCCTTTCCAAAGTAATCCCCCTGTAATATTTGATGACGTAAAAGTGATCATGTCATCAACAGAACCTTCGGCAATAAATGCTCCGTACACACGAACATCTACATCCTCATCAAATTCAAAGAGTGCCCCCGGTGCAATGGTCACTACCCCATTGATATCCAGACGCCCGGTCACCCTGTAGTAGGCGTCACCACTCAGGGCAGTCCATGTCACATCCTTTATATCAGTCAGGCTGGAACCAAAAATTTCTACCTCAGCAAAGCTGTTGTTCAAAAAAGTCGTATTGCCATCCAATGCATCTACTTCATCTGCACGAAGCCCTACACCTCTTAAATTGTTAGAAAAGTCATTGTTAGCAAAAATTTCTAACTGACCACCGGACTCCTCGATATAAAGTCCGTAGTTTTTACATTCTGTAATGGATGAATTCGTAACGCTCACCCGTCCGTTAGCATCCACACCTATGCCTGCTGCAAAATCAGCTCCAGAGAAATTCATCGCAGATTGGCCTGCATAGGATAAATCCACGTAATCAAAAGAGTTTAGCGTAGTGCTGGAGATAATATGTATCC
Organism: Cyclobacteriaceae bacterium; assembly: GCA_965223915.1. Lineage (GTDB taxonomy): Bacteria > Bacteroidota > Bacteroidia > Cytophagales > Cyclobacteriaceae > UBA7330. Next base: position 480,902 of record OZ245027.1, read on the forward strand.
CTTTCCAATAAAGTCCGCCATTCAGATTAGAGGTGGTAAATGTAATATGCTCTGAAGAAGTTCCCTCTGCTGTTAGCGATCCATATACACGAACCAATACATCTTCATCAAACTCCATTGTCGCGCCTGGTGCGATGGTAAGTGCTCCATCAATATCAATATTTCCAGTTACACGATAAGCAGCGGACCCATTCAAAGCTTGCCAGGTAGAGGTACGGGTATCCTCATAGGTGGTACCAAAAATTTCGACTGCAGCACTTAGATTATTAGAAAATACCGAAGCTCCGTCCAGCGCATCTGCTTCATTGGCTGAAACGCCGACACCCACATCATTTGAACTAAAGGTATTGGCTTCAAAGGTTTCAATCTGGCCACCAGACTCCTCAGAATAAACCCCATAGCCCTCATTATTTGAGAACGTGCTGTTGGTAATGGATATTTTGCCACTGGCATCTATCCCTAAACCTGCTGCGAAATCAGCTCCGGAGAAATTCATGGTGGAATTGCCGGCGTAAGAAAGGTTGACATAGTTCAGGATATTTCTGCCATCGGCTGAATTGACATAGATACCTTTCCAAAGTAGCCCCAAGCCATCATCCGAGGTCGTAAAATTAATCGGACCTACATCGGTACCATTGGCGATAAACGCTCCAAATACATTGATAATGACATCTTCATCCATTTCAAAATTTGCCCCCGGAGCAATAGTCAGTGTACCATTTATATTAACAGATCCTGAGATATTATATGCTGCGCTTTCAGCCAAAGCATTCCAGGTGGCTTCATTGGTCTCAGTAAATGACGATGCCATAATTTCTACAGCAGCCTGCGAATTGTTGCTGAAAGTAGTCGTATTGTCCAGATCATCTACCTCATCGGCCCATGTTCCTACACCTACAATGTTGTCAGAAACATCATTGTGAACGAAAGTGTTGATATGACCTTCATTCTCATCTACATACAATCCGTATCCATCGTTAAATTGTAGCGAGCTGTTCTCTACCTTGATGTTCCCCCCGGAGTTTACACCAATTCCGGCTTTAAAATCATCTCCTGTAAAATTCATGGCTTCATTACCTGCATACATCACCTTGGCATATTTGATGATATTTTGAGCGCTTCCGGAACCAATGAAAATTCCTTTCCAAAGTATTCCTCCGTCCTCATTTACCGAGGTAAAAATGATCGAATCACTTTCCGTTCCTTCTGCTTTGATAGCACCTGCCTGATCAATGGTAAGCATGGTATTCTCCTCAAAATGGATGACCACTCCCGGCTCAATGGTAAGTACCGCAGAAGCAGTTACATTGCCTGTAACCAGATAATCAATTTGAGTTGGATCTTCAATGATATTTTCCAGTGTAAGATCGGTAGTGATGGCTCCACTAAGCTCCTCGAAACCGACGGGCAAAACAGTAATGGTTTGCGTTTCCGTATCAGAGACACCTTCGGTTGCATTGCTGATCTCCAGTTCAATTTCATAATTTCCTTCTATGTCCGGAGTGAATGTGGTAGTAGTGGCATTCGCATCTGCAATGGTAGCCGTGCTGTTTTCAGGTGCTGATGCGATCGTCCATTGAACGTCAAATCCAACCCCTGCATCATCTACCGATGAAGAGGCATCCAGGGTCACCTCTTCCCCTTCTTCCGGAGCCGAAGGTGAGTAATCAATGACAGCCTCCAGTGATACTGTGCCGTCCGGGTCTGGATCCGGGTCGTCATCGTTACAACTGACCAGTAATACAATAAAACCTGCTGCCACTAACAGGGCAAGCGTCTTTAAGTAGTGATTTCCTTTATTCATGTTCTCTATATTTTTGATTTACCTATTCATCTACTTGTTACAAGAAAACATTTGAAATCGGGTCAAACCATTTAAAAAAATCTTTAATCCTGATCATTTGGTTGATTTCACAGAGTATAAAGCGATAAGGTTTGGAAGGAATTGGATATGAAATGCTTTAGGCCATTTGTCTCTATCTGATATTGAACGAATCCACCAAAGGTGGAGGACCTTCATTTCGAAGAGAGCTTCCCACTGTTGATCAAATCACCGAAACCACCATTATATATCAACAGCTTCGTTCAACATCAGCTTTATCGTGACGCGTAGTCGTTGGGTCGTTCCGACCGCACGAAGCCTAGTTGTTATCAGCTTTTATTTTACGAGTTGCTCAATAGATGTTTTGTCAAATCCAAGGGCTTTTAGCATTTGAGTTGCCCGAGGTTTGTTCGTTCGTTGGAGTTCGTCAAATAGATCCATCAGACCTGTTAAATATAGCTGCTCGTTACCGGTTGTTCCGGATATGTCAGTTGATGAAATACGTTCAGTTAGCAGGTCGCTAAAGAGTTGACTTACGAAATAGTACGTTGCTTCATCTTGGTTCGTGAAAGTTCGCACGGTTTCTTTTTCTCCACGTTCTCGAAAATAGACTTCAAACTCAATCGTGTATTTTCCGCGTTTTGCACTTAGGGCTAGCCGTTCATCGTCTGAAGTTGACCCGTAAAGCCCATGTAGGTAGTAACGTTCCTCGGGAATTCCAAGTTGGCAAAGTTCCTGATATGTTCGTTCGAAGTTCACTGGATATACTGCGTTTTAATGCAGTTTAGGTTTGTTGTAGCAAGTAATAGTAACATACTTCTATTTATTTATATCAATCATCTTTTATTATAGGTTTTGATTTATTTTTTGATCGAGACGCAATAGCCATGAACGACAGTAAGAATCCAATACACAGATAGACGAAGCTATCTTGAATAACTGAGAATAATGTAGTGACACCTTTGGTAGGTAGTTGTGAATACATGATTTTGTCATTATCGTCAAAACTGCTCATTTGTGAAACCATTTCACCGTATGGTGTAATTGCTGCAGAGAGCCCAAAACGCGTTGAACGAAGAACCGAGTGACCTTGCTCAACAGCTCTAAAGGCTGCCATTTCTGTATGAACAGGGTCAATGCCTCTCCAATCACTTGACGGAAGAATAACCATATCTGCCCCTAATTCACCATATCCTTTTGCCAGATACGGAAAATCATAATCATAGCAAATTGCGGCTGCGACTTTTGTTCCTTTTATATCAGCAACTTTTAAAGGCGACTTTCCCTGCACAGCGGGTTCTCCTGGTACGGGTTGATGCTTGAGGTATGTATGCGTAATGTTTCCTGACGAATCGATAAACTGGTACTTGTTCTCATACCTCAAGGGAGATTGTGAAATAGGTGACACATAAGAAGCGACCAAAGTGATATTGAGTTCAGCGGCTAGTTCCTTGATGGAGTTTATCCATTCCTTCTCATCTTCAGGTATTATAAATATAGCAGCTTCGTTCCACGATATTATTTTAGCACCACCGTCCGCTGCAGTTCTGGTTCGTTTAAATAATGCAGTTTTAGTCTGTTCAGTTCTTACCTTAGTTGGCAATGGTAAACCACTTGCCTCCGAGTCTGTTCCAACTGCTGCAACAGTTATAGTGTCGCTGCCATTGGCTTTGCTCATATCGTATCGGATGGAGCCAAAAAAAATGAAAAGAAACAGCATAATTAACGGGAGCTGAAATGTTGGGATAGCAGTTTTTCGTTTGATGATAATATTGGCAATAGAGACATTAACCCAATAAATCAGAAAGCTTAGACCAGCCATACCAAACAGGGATACTGTTTGAATAAGGGATACATTGTCGTGCATGGTATATGCTGCTACTCCCCAACTGGCAAGAGGTGTAAAGGTGTATTGAATCCATTCCACAATAACCATGATGACAGGAAATAGAAACAGCGCATATTTCTGATCTTTAAATTTGCTCCAGATCAAGTATCCCGGCAGGTGAAATAAACTAATTGGAATCGAGTAGAGGAAGACCAGCACCAGTGGAATTGGATCGCTAATAATCTTCGTTACAACAAAGGACCAAGCCAAAACCAAAGCGAGAAAAAAGGTTAATCTTGACTTCCAGCCTTGTGTGAGACTTAGATAAATTAAAAATGGAACACTTGAAACCCAAGCCATGACTTCAATACTAAAGGTCATGTGAGTTAGGGCCATGGTAGCTACTCCAATTGCGAGATACCATAGTGGATTAATTTTATTTATATTAAATCCTTGTGTGGTGGTACTTGAAAAGTTCTTCATCTTTCTTTGTTTTTAAGTTCACTACAAAGATTGATGATGTTGATTTCGTATCCATTAACATTTGTTAAAGGATGACCTTTTACTTCATGAGTTCTTTACGGAGTCTGCTGAGGGAAATATTTGTAATTCCCAGATAGGAGGCAATGTCAACATGTGAGATTAGATTTTCGAGAAAGTGATATTTTTCTCTAAAAAGAATAAGCCTTTCTTTAGCGTTCAGCGAAGCGAGGCCAATTTCTTTTTCAACTTTTGAAAGGAGTTCAATCTGTAAAACCATATTTCCAAACTCGCGTATGTCAATGTAATTTATCATCAGCTGCTCAAACTTGTCAGCGTTTAGGCTGGCAACAGTTAATTTTGTGAGCGCTTGAAAGTTAAGGTGAGATATTTGATTAGCTGTTCTCGTTTTATTCGGAGAGAGTACACCGCCTTCAAGAAAATAAGATATAGTTACTTCCTCACCTTCCGGACTTAGCAAAAAGCTCCGGCAAACGCCTTCGTAAACAAAGTATTCCTTGTTATTTTTTTTCCCTCTATCAATAAACATATCTCCTTTTTCATAAACTTCAACTACAATCAAGTCACTCATCAGCTCTAATGACCCCTCCGATACAGGAGACACTTTGTTGACTAATGGTCTTGTTCGTTCTTTAATCTGTTCGAAATTCATGATTATCTTTTATTTGCTACAACGACCAACTAAAATGAGTATGCGCCCCATTTGTAAAAAGCTCTGAGGTTTCGAGTTTGCAGTATCCTTTGCTCAATATTCATTTTAGTGTCTGTTACCCATAGTTAAGCTATGTTCAGTTCGTTGTTCAGAAGTTCAACCTTGAAGTTGACTTTTGCCTTTAAAGCCTCAAACACTTTCAAAATGGTCTCAATTGTTACATTCTTGGCATTATTCTCAAGCTTTGAAATTTGTGACTTTCTCACACCAATGAGATCACCGAGTTGCTCTTGAGTTAAGTGACGTTCCTTGCGAGCAGTCTTGATCATATGCCCAATGAGTTCAAGCTTGAGTTCAAATTCATATTGATCTCTTCGTGGTGTTCCTATCTTTCCAATTAGTAAATCCTGGGCTTCATCTAAAGTGTATGATTTCATTTTCCTTTCTTTTTTCGTTCAAAGTATTCAGATCTGATTTGTTCGGCTTTCTCAATCTCTTTCGGACTTACCTTGTCCGTTTTCTTGACAAAACCATGAGTTCCACAAACCAGTGTCATTTGGTTGTTATCCTTGTCCCAAAATGCAAGAACTCGATATTGAAGTCCAGCATATTTGGTTCGGAATTCCCAAATGTTTTGATTTAGTTTTTTGAAAAGTTTAGGATCATTCAAAATTTGGGCTTTGCGAATATTGTAGAATATCTTGTCCTGAACTTTTTCGTTTTGGTTTTTAATAAATTCAAATGCCTCTCCTAATAACTTGATCTCAAACTTTTTCTCCACTAAATCAACATTAATAATACAAAGTAAAGCTAGATAAAGTTTCAATAAAAGGAAACATTTTACTTTTCTTTCTTAAAGACTTCAAATGGAAAATGAATCGAACGTTTTTAGTTCTCTGTTACCTTTATCGTTAATAAACTCTTTTGTAACGGGCAATCCTGTTTGGTCATAAGTTGTGATGGAACCGTCATTGTCTTTATATTTCCAAAGAATACTATTTGGATCTGTATCGATTATCTTTTCCAAAGACTTTTCTTGACTTTCTATTAGGTGATTTGTCGGATTTCGAAAACTTGATCAGTCCCTTCAGTATTTTGATAAATAAAAGAATTATTATTATTCAGGTAAGATGTTGGAAAATAAAAATCCTCCATACTTTTTAAACTAATGTCTTGTGATTTACTGCATCCAAAGAATATCAGGAGGACTATAAAAACAATAGATAATCTCATAATGAAGAAAATTGAGGATAACGATCAGATATGGCGAGTGTGCCTACACTGGCTAATAGCTCTAAAATAGTGAATCTGCCGGTGCTCACAAAGTATCCAGAATGCACTGCGTTCAGAAAGAGAAAAAATCCTGCGAGATGCGCCAAGTAGAAAGCACTACCATTTCCCAGCGGCTGATTCATGGTGAAGTTCGCACTGAAGTCTGTAAAGTGGCAGTTGGCGCATTCGTGCTAGCGCTTGTTGTGGAGCGTCTAGTGTCCAAATACAGGCGTTCCAGTAATTCGATAGTGTTCCTCCGCTAAGACTTGAAATAGCGAATCTTCTGTCAGTTCGTATTTGATAGCAAGTTCAGAAATACGGTGGTTGTAGGCGTCAATTTCTTCCTTGATTCTTCGAAGTTGGCTCTGCTGTTCGTAAGCCATATCTTCACAGCTTTTTAGATTTGATATCAATTCCTCAGATGTTATCATGCCGTTGACGATGGAATCCGTTTCAAGTGTGACAAAATGATAAAGTTCATGGTAAAAGAGTTCCCTATTCAACCAAGTTATTCTTACTGTTGTTGGCTGTTCAACGTCATAAAAATATTCGTTCGACAAAGGAATGTCATAGATAGTGTCGTTCGGGATCATTAGAAATCTCAGTCCAGGGTTAAGAGTTAAGGTATCGCCAATATTATAGCGATAAAAAGTTGTTCTGTCCATGTTCCTAAGCCATCTCCATGAGTTGTTACCTAGTTGCATATATTCTTGGTATATGCGACTGCTGTTGGTCTCGGAGTTACAAGAGACCAAGGCAAGTAATATGATTAGGAAAAGTTTGTTCTTCATGGGGATCATGCTCCACAACGTTTAGTATATGGCAAGTAGGGCAGTAGAAAGCGATAAACTTTCAAGTTTGTACTGAGCCAAAACGTTGTATTTTGTTTTTTAATTTATTCATTCTTAAAAGCCAAATCAACGATTTGGCGGTGTTTGTTAACAGCTCTGGACTTTCGTTAACCACCGAACGCCCTATTTGCTATATACCGTGTTAGCTGTTGTTTTTTTATTTTTTCAAGTTAGTCGCTATCCTAAATCCCAAGTCGTCTATTTTGAACGAAAAGGGGTGGCTTCTTCTTCGAGTTGTCGCCATTACACTCCTTTCTTGGTCGCACCAACCACCACCACGAAAAACACGATAAGAGTCATAAACAGTTTCATCATAAATGTCTGTACACCATTCCCAAACATTTCCCAACATATCGTAAAGCCCCCATTCGTTTGGTTTCTTTAATCCAACTTTTTGAGGTTGATTATTAGAGTTGTCTTTAAACCAAGCAATTTTATTCAATTCTCCGTATCTAATGTCTTTGGTTCCCGCTTGACAAGCATATTGCCATTCAGCTTCTGTCGGTAATCGAAATCCATTCGCTTTTGGGTTCAAGGTTACTTTTTTAGTTGCTAAGTCAACTTTATAGCATTTGTCCTTTCCTAAAGAGTCAGATAGTTCATTGCAAAAATTCACCGTATCAATCCAAGAAAGGGTTTCTACGGGTAAACTGTCGCCTTTAAATGTCGAGGGATTCTCGTTAGTTATGGCTTTGTAAAATTCTTGGGTTATTGGGAATTTACAGAGTTCAAAGGAATCTATGCCAACCGACCAAGTTTCTTTTGTTCGGTCGTCTCTCATATGTACAATTCCTGTCGGAATGTTCACAAACAACTCGTCAATTACTTCTCTATTTATTTTGCCCTTTAATGTTTCCACGTTGTTTTTTAAATAACATCTAACGAAAAGGTAAGGTGAAGTACCCACTCCCTTTCAGTTTTGTCTAAAGTAGCTAATCTGCCATTGTTCTACAAGCGGAGATGCTGACCTCACCTTACCTTTTTACATCTGCTTTGGTCAGTATCGGTGGATCTGCCTGAAATGATGATCTCTCAGAAATCAAGGCAGATTGGCGGATCCGGCGTAGTCAATGGGCAGGTAGCTACTGGTGGGTATTCACCTTACCGGATGTTGTGATGAGTTTCTCCGCTTCGTTCTACAGCCTGAAAGTCAATTGATTCATTCAGGAAACGTAGTTGGTGCAGTTTGACCTATCCGCCGGAGCTTGAGAGAAGGCGTCGGCTTCACTGGTTTTATCCTTCACAGATGGTCTTTATGTACGATAAGGTCTGTCGGTGAAGGTGGTCAGGTGGGTGGCTCTTCGTCCTGAAAGTCTTTTAAGTTTAATCATTTGTTGGTTTTTGTGATTCAGTCCAGGGCCTTCGAAGTTACCGGACCAAAACCACTTGATTTTGTCAATGAAAACCGCTAACTTCGATACTAAGTTTTTCTAATGCGTCTCAACGCGTTCTGAAAGTATCACTTTCTACGGTCTCACCGCGAAAAACTTGACTCACCTGCCTTCAGTCAGTTCGTTATCCCTGTATCTGAATCCCAATTACCAACTCCGCAGACCCACTAACCACCTTGAAAATCAGAAAGCCTCTCAATTTCCAAACTGCCTCCAATTCATGACAACGCACAGCTAGCAGGTGTGCGCCCACCAGTTGTGACTAGCACTAATCTAGCGAATCTGCCCAATCCTCGCAACAGTATCTACGAAGTACTGCGTTCAGAAAGACAGATCCAGAAACAATTGAGTTCAAAAGGTTCAGGTTTTTCAGAATGGGCAGGGAGCGATCAAGTCGCACAGGCCCAGGCAGTAAAGCACTTTGGCGCATAACTGCTAGCGCATGTTAGCCTTCGTTCTTAATCCAATTGTATTAGACTGTTCACAGCTTTGGGTAATTATGTACACAGTTAAGTCTGTTGGAAACTGTGATTTGTCAAGGGTGTAATTTGTTTTATCCGTTCGTTCGATGAATACTATTTCATCAAAAACGTTTTGAACAATCAAAAAATATTCCTTTGATTTTGTTGCTTCAGTCCATGTTAAGTCTACAATTTTTTTTCTTTTCTTGTCGTTGTGTGTTAGCTCAAGTTCCCATTTATAAGATGATATATTTGCTGGACCTCTGTGTTCCCAAACATGCACAACTGGCCGTTCAACCGTATCACATTTATCAAGTTTTAATTCTTTCAAATCTTGACCTGTTGCAAAAAATCCAAGGGACAAAAAGATGATAACAGATAAAATTTTCATCTGAGTTACTCTAATGAAGGCTAACGACTAACTAGCGAGAGTATGCCCACCAGTTGTAAAGAGCACTAAACTAGCGAAACTGCCCAACACCTACAACGGCTTATACGAAGAGCTGCGTTCCGCAAGTCTAAATCCAGAAAGACGAAAAGGAGGGAGGGAAATGAAAGTAGCAGAATGGGCGGTGAAGCGGTCTAGTTGCATTGAAACTGGCAGAAAGCACACAGGCATATTCGCGCTAGTGCTTGTTAGCATCTGTTTCTATTTCGTAAGCGGTTAGCGCACTAAGTTCCAGCAGAAAAATTCTGTTGAAGTTCGTTTTCAAGTTCAAGTTCAGATCCTTCAAAGTTGCGTAACTGCTTTTATTATGATGTCCAATTACTAAAAGAAGCCATTGCTCTAGTTGTGTGTTAGCCTTATACTTTTCAAATAGCTTTTCCTTTTTGTTTACATGTTCTGTAATAAGCTCTGGAGTTATGGATGCCTGCCACCAAGCTCCAAAGTTTGGAGACAGTGTTAATCGATAGTGATCCATTGTGCTCATACGCGAAATCAGTTGAGAATCGATTATACTTTCAGAAAGAACAAAGGATTTAACGACATCACATATATGTTGGATAACTTCATCCGACTTATTTTTCTTGTATTTGAAATCTTTGTTCAAATGGATGCTCGCCAAAAAGTTATGATTCACCAATTCGTCTCTAAGTTTTTTCTCTGCTCGATAAAATGCGTCAATTATTGAGCCCTCCTCGGATGCCAGTTTAGGATTACGAACTGCAGTGTGTTCCAATGCTACAGATTTTTTACCATTCGTAATGACGAAATCAGGTTCTTCTCTTACAGTTGCTATTGACCAAGAATGATCGAAATGAATAAGGAAAGTGACCGCTTGTTTAAGTTCCTCAAACTCACTCCGGTCTCTAGGTTTGTCGAAGTTATAATTGTTGAGAAATGGTCTCAATAGTTCTTCTTGCCTCTGAAGATTTTGGTTCACAGATGTTGTTGATTCAATCTTCTTCACCTCAACGATAGAGTTCTTTGCTCCAATTTATTTCTTCGTTTTGGAATGACTCCATTTCGTGTAAAATGCCAGCCGTAAAATCACCGTTTTCAAAATCTGGATTCGCACAAATCACCTGCAGTGCGTTCACGAATTCAAGTTTGGAGTCAGCAGAGTCGATAAAAAGAGCGATGTTATCACCTTTATATTTCATAGCTACACTTGGGTAGTTTACACCATCAAATCGTTCCTCGGCGAACGGTGGTAGGCGAGAATTCATTTTCTTAAGTGTTGACATATAAAAGTTCGTTATTCGGTAATCAAATTCAGACCTTATCTCACTCTTAGTAAACTCTTCAGAAAAGAACTGTAGCATCATATCATTTGCCGACAATACAGACTCTTCCAGTACCCCTTCCTTAAACATCTTTTGGTCTGATTCATACCGTCCCTTGATGTCCGTCCTTATATCGTGAATATTCTGATCATTATGAATTGATGCAACATGGAGATCAACTTTAGTCTTCCAGATTCCAATTACCAAAAAGGCATGCTCTCTACTCGGATTAAAAGATTTTCTTAGTTCTTGGACTACTTCAAATGCAGCTAGTTTGAAGTTAACAGCTCCATAGAATATTCGTTCACCTGGTTTATTCAACCTTCCATACTTAGTAATGAACTCTGATGGAGGCGCATAAATGTCTTGTAATTTGTTAAAAGCGTTTGTCTTAGGTGGATTGACTCTTGCTCGGAATATTTCTGAACCTGCTGGAATCATTACACTTGTGATTGGGATGAACTTGAAACGATCATTAATTGATTTGTCGAGTTCAGAGTCAGAAATCTTAGTTAGATCAAGGGATTTCAAGTAATCTATGTGACGAATTACTTCCTCTGGATTTGGAAATCGTCGTTCAAAGTCCTTGGTATATTCATCCTTCATCAGAGTGCGGTATGGATGCTAACGCACAGCTAAAATGAGTATGCGCCCCCTTTTGCTAGATCCTCTAATGATTCTGTTTTGCAAATACATTTCAAAGTGCTCAGGTCGCATATTCATTTTTAGTATCCATGTAATGATCTGGAGGGTTAAGTATTAAAATTAACCTTAAAAAAGATCATGAAAAAAGAAGTAACAATTTACTCAACAACAAAACTGTATGTTGGCATAGACGTGCACAAAAAGCAATGGTCAGTAAGTATTTACACGGGCCAGATTCACCATCGTACCTTTAGTCAGTTACCCTCACCAAAGGTATTGCGATCATATATCGAATCACATTTTCCCGGTTCCAAAGTTACGTGTGCCTACGAAGCTACGTGTTTTGGCTGGTGGATAGCAAGGGAGTTGGAGAGTTATGGCTATGAGTGCCTGGTGGTCAATCCTGCAGATATTCCAACTACCAGTAATGAGAACCAAAATAAGACTGACAAAATAGATAGCAGGAAAATAGCGAAGACCCTTCAAGCGGGATTACTGAGGAGTAGTTACATACCCGATGAGCAATTAGAAGGAGATCGTCAATTGATCCGCTATCGAAAGCGTCTGTGGTCTGACTTAGTTCGTGTAAAGAACAGGATTAAGGGCACGCTTAGGTTTTCGGGAGTTCAGCTTCCCGAAGAATACGACAATGCCTATTGGACAAAAGCTTTTTTGAGATGGCTCAGGGAAGTACCTCTACCTTCTGGGAGTACCCGGATTACCGTGGATTCGCTGTTGGATCAGTACCACCAGTTGTATTCACATCACCTCAAGGTATCCAGAGAAGTAAGAGGTTTATTGAAAAAGTCCAGATACACCAAATCAGGGAAATTACTACAAGGGATTCCAGGGATAGGACCCCTGACAAGTATCCAACTTTTGGTGGAGCTGGGAGAGATTGATCGATTTGCCAACTTCAAATCACTGAACAGTTTCATCGGCTTTAAGCCATCAACCTATAGCAGTGGGGAACATGATTGGAAAGGCCATATGACGATTCGGCGGCACAATGCTCTGAGAAGTGCGTTGATAGAGGGTGCATGGCAGGCGGTGCAGAAGGATCCGGCCTTGCTGGTGAGATACGAGGAGCTGATCAAACGGATGACCAAGAAGCGTGCGATCGTAGTGATAGCCAGAAAATTACTGTCAAGGATCTATTATGTACTTAAATATGAGGAACCGTATGAGATAGGATTGGTGGCATAGAAATAAGATTTTGAGAAATTAAGATCAGCTTGCCCAATCAAAAAGACAATGCCCTGACCACTCAACAAACGGTGAGTCCGGAACTCTAGCTTTTAGTCTGTGGCGGGGCATTTAAAAAGCTTACTGATAAATTACTGTAACCATGCAAAAGCTGGATTACTAATGGGAGTCTGCAAGCTATTTTCTTCTCTCAAAGGTGCAAAAAGTATCCAAATACGTCAAGGGGGCAATCCGTCACTCATGGCCGCACTATGCCCTATCCTTGCCGATATTGTCTACTTTTTGGCGGTCCGCTGTTTGAAGAAAATGAGCCCTGAAGATGGAAATAGAAGGATTTTTATTAGAATTACAGAACATTCCTCTCCAAAAGATCATTCATGGGAGCGTTTGTTGTGCGTAGTTTAAAATATAGTTTTAATTATTCTCTCAACACCTTCAATTAGATCGTTCACATCTTCTTTTGTTGGAGATTGACTTTTGTTATGATCACATAAATTTCTCAAATCTCCAAGGTGTTGTATTTTTCTCCATGTTGGTGTTTCGTAAACATTACTATTTTTTAGTTTATCATTAAAATCAGAAATTGATGGATTCTTCTTTTGATTTTTTATTGAATGATTACTGCAAACCTGAGCTAAATGCTTTTCTAGAACGACTCCCGAGATTGCACCAGCTCCTCGTGTAAATCCTTTTTTATTTAGCTCTTTTGCGGCTTCCAGTTCTGAATCGAAAATATCAGCTTGCGTAAGTTGAGCTATATCAAACAATGTGCTTTCAAATCGTTTCTCAATTGATTTGACAATTAAGAGTTGCTGTTCAAATTGACTGACTGCAGCTTCAGGCCCCACTTTTCTTTCTCCATAACTTGTGACGACTAATCCTTGAAGGCAATCTTCGATCACATAGTTACCGTATTCAACGCTTTTTCTTGTTTTGGGCTTTTCGTAATACTTAATGAAATCATTGACTCTATCTGGCATTAGTTGTCTAATCATAACTAGTGCTTCAGAATACCATATTTGATATCCCAATTTAAAAGGCTCTATTTTCTTTACGTAATCTTCGTATTTCGCTTTAAGTTTTGGTTTTAACTGTTTTTCAAATTCTTCTGGATAGGATTCAAATTGCAGTGATAGTAAAAGTCTATCTCCAGATCGTAAAAGTTCCTTTAAGTCAGTTTTAAATTTCTCTAAATTGGATATCAATTTATTTCAGTTTTCAGTTCCGTAATATTCGTCACAATCTTCGCATAATCCGGTTGCATTATCTGATCCAAGGGGATTGGCACATCTTGCACATTCCTTTTTAATTTCTATTCTCTTATCTCGAATTCCCAAGTGATCCAATATTGCTGCATCTTGAATTTCAAGTTTACAGTATTGACATTTTAACTTCTTTACTTCATGACCAATCAAAATGTCTTTCTTCTCAAATCGATTAAACTCAAAAACAGGTTTTAAATAGATTACTGCATCATTTGAGCATGCAGGGCAATTTGTGGCTTCTTTATATGGTGTATTGAGTACTTCTCTTGTTACGCTTATCTTATCGAGGACATAACCGCTTTTTCCATCTTGCTTGCCGCCTCTATTCTTCATAGTTTTCCAGATGCCTAAATGAGTATCTAAGAGAAGCTTAAGCTTATTTTCCAAATCTGTCTGGTGGGTACTGGAAATTCTGGAAAGCTTAATATGAGAGCCATCAAAGAAATGTCCTTGCTTTAGACTTGTTTCATCAGATATTGATTTGAGAAAAGGATAAAAGTCTCTTAGCAGAATCTCTTTCAGTTTAGGGATTTCCAACCTTTCCAGTTCATGATGGACAATAATATCCCTTGCATTAGAAATATTGAATAAAAGGTTTTTATTATCAAAACATGCTTTAGATATATGCTGAGCACGAAGTAGACTATTTCTGAAGGTAATTACATCTTCATTTGGGTTTTCAGCGAGTTCATTTGATGATACCGTTTCAGGAATGATTTTTTCCGCATATAAAAGAGGCAGAGAGTGCTTAAAACCAGGCTCAATTAAAATATATGTTGGATTGACATCATATAAAAGTCCCTTTAAAAGTCGCTCCAAACCAAGTGCAAAATTTAAGGATAATTGTATTGTATCGAAATCATCGATATTATCCTGAATTCCCCTTGCTACGAACCTGAAGAATTTTCCTGAGTCGAATAAATAATTATTCATTGATAGAGAAGATAATTACGCACAACGCACAGGTATGATGAGTGGCCACCCCCGTGCTATAAAAAACTAAACTAGCTAAAACCTCGGTGAGATGCAACGGGAAAATTCCTGCTGCGTTCTGTAGATAAAGGCTCCTGACCGCTCCAAAGGCAGAAGGAAAATAAGAGTTCCCAGAGAGGTTTTGGCGGTGAGGTTCCTCATGAAGTGGCTATGAAATGCTTAAGGCCATTCATCATACCGAATGTTACACACCGTTTCATCAGTATTGTTGCCAAGGTTCGGACTCTATAAGTTCAATATATACCTTGTTGAGAATTGGCTCCAGTGAGTCAAACCCCGAAATCGAGGTTTTCAGTTTGGTGTGCTTGGAAGTTAGTTCTGATGCATCTGAACAACTCAGCATAAGTGAAAAGGTGTTAGATATCTCCATCTCTGAGCGTTGGGTAAGTTCACTTAGGATCAGTTCAGCTTCTATTGGAATTAATAGCTTGTTGTTCAAACCAATTGGGTCCATATACAAATCGTTATCCCAGTATATCCATGAACCATCGGCATAAAGATCTATATACTTGCGATAATAAATGGTCTTATCAATTGACTTCAAATTGTAGAAGAACCCAAGGATTTTTATGTTGTTAAAAGGATTCTGTTGATTTAAAATTTCATTGAGTTCCTTGTTTGAATCTGGAAATGCACAGAAAAAATCTTGTTCGACCTGTTCGTTTCCAGTTGAGTCGTTAGCCAGTCTAAGTAAGTAAACATATTTGTGATTCAGTCCTACGAATTCCTTTTCATGAGATTGGGAAAAAGTCAGACCCCAATGGATCAATAATGTTAGCAGGAATCCTATGCGCATAGAAGATTATGGTGTGTAACGCCTGGATAGAGCGAGTGGCCCTCCCCTGGCAATGAAATCTAAACTAGCTAAATCTACAGTGAGATGCAACGGGTCAAATCCTGCTACGCAAAGAAGATGAAGGCCCCTGGCTGCCACAAAGGCCAAAAGAAATTGAAAGTTCCCAGAGTAGATTTAGCGGTGAGGTTCGTAAACAAGTGACTATGAAATGCTTTAGGCCATTCGGCTCTATCCAATGTTATGCTCCTTTCTATTCTCCCCAACCATGAGTCTCAAACATTTTTGTTTGGCCGTTCCAGTACAATTTACCACTCCAGTCACCCTGACTATTACCCATTGTCATTTCGTATAGCTTGTTCCCGTTCTCAGATGTAGTTGAGTCTACTCTGAAGAAGAAGTTTTCTTGTGTTGGGAAATAAAATGTGCTATAGCAGCAGTGTTTAAAGACTGAGGTATCTCCTTCCACCAAAAAATCGTCAAATTTGACGGTTATAGTCGTTGCTGTGTCCATTATTATTGGTAGCGTATTTTTCCGTTTAGAGGTTTTACGGTGTATTGTTGTTCATCGTAGTTTAGGGTAATTGAAAAAAGAGAATCCAATTCACCTAACGTAGGGTTAACTGAGTCAACCTTAATTTCAAGATTTATTGGTTCTGATAGTGTTAAATTCTCTTTTGAAGTTGAGTTGCAACCTATCACAAGCAAAGACAAAAGAGTAAATCTTAAGAAATTAGATTGCATGATTTCAGAAGTCCAATGGAGCATAACGACCAGGTATGGTGAGTGGCCATCCTGATGCTATAAAAAACTAAACTAGCTAAAACCTCGGTGAGATGCAACGGGAATATTACTGCTGCTACCAGAAGATGAATGCTCCTGACTACATCATAGGCAGAAAGACAAAAGCCTTTCCCAGAGAGGTTTTAGCGGTGAGTTCCTGATTCAAGTGGCTATGAAATGTTCTAGGCCATTCATCATACCGCTTGTTAGCTCTCGTTACCTATTTTTCAGGTAGTTGCCGTTCAGATATAATAGGTTACGATTGAAAATTTCCAATGAATCTTCAATTGTTAACGCCTCTAGCAGATCTGATTTCAATCTGTCAATTTGTTCCGGTGTTGTCAAATCCAAATAATAAATCCGGGATTTATCAGCTCGATTGTTAATGAATCCAGTTATCTCGAAAAAGAGTTGATTTTCTCTTATGTTAGTCAAAATATCTTCATCAAAGTTGACAGTAAAGTAAGTTGTTGTTGATTTTAGTGTTGCCAGTTCGTCATTGCAGATGTTAATCAGTTTAAGAGTTGTTGAATCGTAACTAACCTCGGAAACATAGTCAATTCGAATTGTTGAAGGATAAATCCGAGCAGTCATTAGGTGATTGATTTCTACAATTATATTTTCCGGTTCAGGGGTGATTAAATTGTCCAACCAATAAATTGTGCAAGGGTCTTCGTTAGCCTGAGAAAAACAGGTGAAAGTGGATAGAAAAGTTAAGATTACTATGAAGTTCCTCATATGAGAGCTAACGCCCGGATAGAGCGAGTGGCCCTCCCCAGGCAATGAAAATCTAAACTAGCTAAATCTACAGTGAGATGCAATGGGTAAATCCTCCTGCATTTTGAAGATAAAGGCTCCTGATCTGATCAAGGGCAGAAAGATACTTCCAGTTCCCAGAGTAGATTTAGCGGTGAGGTTCGCAGAGAAGTGGCTATGAAATGCTTAAGGCCATTCGGCTCTATCCGATGTTATGTGGTGTTTAGTCCTCTATTAATTGATTTATCTTCCAAAGTAGTGTTGAAAGTTGCCGTTCATCGGTGCTGTTAAGTTCCCGGGAAAGTACATGATAGCCAAGTTTTGTATTTGCTTCAATTAGAATCATTGTTCCGTCCGCGACCATTCCTCCATCATCGTCAGGAACCGTAATCATTTGATAGAAATCTTTATCAATAGCGTCAAATATTGATTTCCATTGGGATTGTGGAATTCTGATGGTTTCTGTATTGAAGTCATATTCAGATGTGTCCCTTACATATCCCTTGGATAATATAATTGAGTCTTGTTTTGTAGCAGGAGGTCCGGAGTGATAAACCTTAAGGAATCTTCTCTGTTCCTTCTTATCCAGTTGAGAAATGTCAACATGAGAAGTGTCAAAATCAATTTTGTTGGCAATCTTACGCTCTATAAGAAAGCTATCATTTTGATTGTATAATCTTACCACAGTTGCAGGTTCAAATGAATGAACTGTTAAAACGCGTAGTATACTGTCTGATTCACAGCAATAAATTGGTGGTTCGTCCAAAGCCTTTAGATATCGAATGAAGAAAAAAGCGCTGACTGAGTCAGTCAATTGTCTGTCCATGTATTTATACTTGAATCGATCAATTGGAAGGTATGATGTATCAATCGGCAATTCATGGTTCATGGCCATTCGCATAATCTCTCTGGAATTTTGAGCAAATGATCCAAATCCAAGGGTATACAATAGGGAGTAAAGAATTACTTTTTTCATTGGTAGAAGAATACCACATAACGATCAGATATGGCGAGTGGCCACATCCGTCTGTAAAAAGCAGTAAAATAGTGAAACTGCCCAACCCGCACAACAGTATCCACAATGCACTGCGTTATGATAGTCTAAATCCAGAAAGAAAAAAGTAGCTAGAAGCACAAAAGCTGGCAGAATGGGCAGGGTCACGGGCGGATTGCACAGAAGTATCAGATAGGCAGTTTGGCCATTCGCCATATCGCTTGTTACCATGCGTTACTTTATCCAGTTAAGAAGTGGCTTCACTCGAAGTTCGGTTTTCTTGGTTGAAATGGAAAAGTTTGGGTATAACAGATCAGTGAATTTTAATCGATCACCTTGTATGGTTTCAATTGTTGTGTAATGATAGAAGTTCGAGGGAATGACGTATAATGCAGAAGGGTTAGGATATTTACTGCCCTGCGTTCTTGTTATCCGTGAAATGCTGTCAAAGGAGATAGATAAAGATTTGTCACCGTTCGTATAGTCTATGGTTCCATGCCCAAAATCAACGATTAATGTTGTGGATTTGTCATGAAAGTAGTAGTTCATATGCAGCAGAAGTTGTAGAGTTAACGGCAGCCCTACCATGAAAAGGATTATCCAAAGTCCAAGTTCCAAAGGCATGAAAGAGCAGATCGCAATGACTACTACTGATAGCCCATAAAACCATCGAGAGTTCTTCAGCGGTTCAAATAGTTTATTGGTAGTTAGTTTGTATTCGTGAGCCATACATGCATGGTAACGATCAGATTTGGCGAGTGGCCACATCAGTCTGTAAAAAGCAGAAAGGTAGTGAAACTGCCCAACACCTACAACGGCATCTACGAAGCACTGCGTTCTGCAAATCAAAATCCAGAAAGAAAAAAGTTACTAGAAGCACAAAAGCTGGCAGAATGGGCAGTTTTCACGGGCGAGTTGCACTGAAATATCAGATAGGCAGTTTGGCCATTCGTCCATATCGCCTGTTATATCTCGTTGATTTTCAATACGTTTTGTTGTCCATCCAATTCTCCACAGCGTTTCGGTATTTGTGAGCCAGTTCTTCACCAAGTTGTTCGAGGTTGACCTTCAGGAAGTTGTTCGTTCGTTCAGCAATGTCAGCATGAGAAAGGTCACTTACGATATCAATTTGTTCGTTTGTCTTAATGAGTAAATACACATCTCCATGGCTCTGGATTCTTCCAAATCTGTAGATTCCGTCATCGTTCAGGTTGTTGGGTTGGACAATGTCAACTACATAGATGTAGTTGAAAACATTTAGTCTATCCTTCTCAACCTCTGATTTCGTTAGCTCGCCCTTCTTAATTAGGTAGTTCAGTACGTCAGTTGAAAATTTCTTGTCAATTCGAAAAGCATCCACAAGTTCATAGTCCAATGTGTCTTGGGCGTTCACTCCAGTGACGAAGAAAAGGGTTGATATGATCAGGAGGAGTTTGCTCATGGCAAGAATGAGATATAACGACCAGATATGGCGTGTGGCTCACATCTGGCGATTAACTTCTAAAATAGCTCATCTGCCGTTAATTCCAAAGTAGCAGGTTTGCAGTGAGTTAAGCAAGTAGATGGAAAAAGTGATGAAAGTTTAGAAAGCAATATCAAATGCAGGCCGGCTGGTGAGCAGTCAAGTCCAGGTAAAAGTTGCTAGAAGCACGAAAGCCATACGCTATAGTATCCATGTAATGATCTGGAGGGTTAAGTATTAAAATTAACCTTAAAAAAGATCATGAAAAAAGAAGTAACAATTTACTCAACAACAAAACTGTATGTTGGCATAGACGTGCACAAAAAGCAATGGTCAGTAAGTATTTACACGGGCCAGATTCACCATCGTACCTTTAGTCAGTTACCCTCACCAAAGGTATTGCGATCATATATCGAATCACATTTTCCCGGTTCCAAAGTTACGTGTGCCTACGAAGCTACGTGTTTTGGCTGGTGGATAGCAAGGGAGTTGGAGAGTTATGGCTATGAGTGCCTGGTGGTCAATCCTGCAGATATTCCAACTACCAGTAATGAGAACCAAAATAAGACTGACAAAATAGATAGCAGGAAAATAGCGAAGACCCTTCAAGCGGGATTACTGAGGAGTAGTTACATACCCGATGAGCAATTAGAAGGAGATCGTCAATTGATCCGCTATCGAAAGCGTCTGTGGTCTGACTTAGTTCGTGTAAAGAACAGGATTAAGGGCACGCTTAGGTTTTCGGGAGTTCAGCTTCCCGAAGAATACGACAATGCCTATTGGACAAAAGCTTTTTTGAGATGGCTCAGGGAAGTACCTCTACCTTCTGGGAGTACCCGGATTACCGTGGATTCGCTGTTGGATCAGTACCACCAGTTGTATTCACATCACCTCAAGGTATCCAGAGAAGTAAGAGGTTTATTGAAAAAGTCCAGATACACCAAATCAGGGAAATTACTACAAGGGATTCCAGGGATAGGACCCCTGACAAGTATCCAACTTTTGGTGGAGCTGGGAGAGATTGATCGATTTGCCAACTTCAAATCACTGAACAGTTTCATCGGCTTTAAGCCATCAACCTATAGCAGTGGGGAACATGATTGGAAAGGCCATATGACGATTCGGCGGCACAATGCTCTGAGAAGTGCGTTGATAGAGGGTGCATGGCAGGCGGTGCAGAAGGATCCGGCCTTGCTGGTGAGATACGAGGAGCTGATCAAACGGATGACCAAGAAGCGTGCGATCGTAGTGATAGCCAGAAAATTACTGTCAAGGATCTATTATGTACTTAAATATGAGGAACCGTATGAGATAGGATTGGTGGCATAGAAATAAGATTTTGAGAAATTAAGATCAGCTTGCCCAATCAAAAAGACAATGCCCTGACCACTCAACAAACGGTGAGTCCGGAACTCTAGCTTTTAGTCTGTGGCGGGGCATTTAAAAAGCTTACTGATAAATTACTGTAACCATGCAAAAGCTGGATTACTAATGGGAGTCTGCAAGCTATTTTCTTCTCTCAAAGGTGCAAAAAGTATCCAAATACGTCAAGGGGGCAATCCGTCACTCATGGCCGCACTATGCCCTATCCTTGCCGATATTGTCTACTTTTTGGCGGTCCGCTGTTTGAAGAAAATGAGCCCTGAAGATGGAAATAGAAGGATTTTTATTAGAATTACAGAACATTCCTCTCCAAAAGATCATTCATGGGATCGCTTGTTAGGTGGTGTATCCCCAATGTTTAAGTTCCTCAATTATTTGTTCAGCTTCGTATCTCTCAATCTGTTTTCCAATCATATGTTTCTTCCGTCCATATTTAAATAAAACATGGACATTTGAGAGTCCGAGCATAGCATAACCAGATGCTCCAAAGTTGTTAGACATTTCCACAAGTTCAATATCAGAGATCTTTATCCTACTATACCGTTTAGACTTTTTTAAAATTTTAATTTTCCTTGAAATTCTTATGAAATCTTTATTCATCTCTATTTCCTCATCTCCAATAGTTAACCAGTAGAAATTGAAAAAATTGGTATATATACCCCAAAAAAAAGGCACCAAAAAAATCAAAAATAACAAAGGGATAGAGCCAGAAATAAGTCCTTCAATGGTTTGATAAAAGACAACTAACGAACCAGTTAGAATAAATGTGACAAAGAGGACAATTCCAAATGGTTTGAAATCTGGTGTTATTACTAGGGTTGATGAGTTGTAGTTTCGTTTTATCTTCAGGTTCATTCGTATTGCAGAGTATACCACCTAACGCCCGTGTATGGCGCGTGTGCCTATACTGGCAATTAACTCTAAAATAGTGAATCTGCCGGTGCTTCCAAAGTTTCTACAAGGCACTGCACTCTGCAAATGAAAAAATCCTGCACTCTTCAAATCAAGAGAAAGCCAGCTGCTCCCAGCGGCAGATGAACGGTGGAGTTCCACAGAAATGGCTAGTAGCAGTAAGCACATGCGGCCATACACAATGTTAGCTATCGGATTCTACGTTAAGATGGTTCTAATGTCTTCCTTTGTTGAGCCATTGTGAAGTTTGTTGACTTTAGTTGAAAGCTTATTCAATCTTTGCAAGCTCAATCTACTCTTCAGGAAGGTTCGCCATTTTGCATATTTCAGATATTCTCCGTTCTTAATCAATAGACCTAACCTGACAAATATGAGTTCAATGTTCATGTAAAATGCAATGCAATAAGCAAATGGTATAAATGTGATTGACAATATAATTGGAAGGAGAAATGATTTGAGATTTGGAATGTTAGCAAAACCTTTGAAATCAATCCAAATGTCTCGAATTGAAATTCCGAGAACGATGAATCCGAAAATTATAAAAACCCAATCAATCAAGGACTTCACTTTCCTTGTTCGTTGCTCTCGCTCAGCAACTACTTGGAGCATCGCAAGGAAAGCAATAACTGGTAGCATTATTAGTTCCGTTATTAAGGTGAATTGATGAAAATTCACAACGAATTCCAAGATCAAAACCAATTTCAAGTTATCACGAAGAATGTTCTTGAAGAATTCCTTTTCCTTTCCGGCTTTGTTAAGGTTAAATAGAACAAGAAATCCTGAACCAATAAACCAATAAATTGAATCTTTCAACAGGGATTTATCCCAAAAATCAAGTTGATAAAGTAGGTATACTATTGAACTTGAATATGCAATTGCTAAGAAGTTGACAGTTAGGATTGACTTAACAAAGAAAGCACTGAATAAGCCTCCCGTTGCCCTTCTTGTATCCTTGTTAAATTGAAGCCCTAGAATGATGAGCAATACCCATATGATTGTAGAAAGTTCTCTATTGCTAAATATTTCCTGGAGTTTAGTCACTTTATGGTTCAAGATAAATATTGAACAGGACAGATCTGATAGCTAACGAAAAGGTAAGGTGAAGTACCCACTCCCTTTCAGTTTTGTCTAAAGTAGCTAATCTGCCATTGTTCTACAAGCGGAGATGCTGACCTCACCTTACCTTTTTACATCTGCTTTGGTCAGTATCGGTGGATCTGCCTGAAATGATGATCTCTCAGAAATCAAGGCAGATTGGCGGATCCGGCGTAGTCAATGGGCAGGTAGCTACTGGTGGGTATTCACCTTACCGGATGTTGTGATGAGTTTCTCCGCTTCGTTCTACAGCCTGAAAGTCAATTGATTCATTCAGGAAACGTAGTTGGTGCAGTTTGACCTATCCGCCGGAGCTTGAGAGAAGGCGTCGGCTTCACTGGTTTTATCCTTCACAGATGGTCTTTATGTACGATAAGGTCTGTCGGTGAAGGTGGTCAGGTGGGTGGCTCTTCGTCCTGAAAGTCTTTTAAGTTTAATCATTTGTTGGTTTTTGTGATTCAGTCCAGGGCCTTCGAAGTTACCGGACCAAAACCACTTGATTTTGTCAATGAAAACCGCTAACTTCGATACTAAGTTTTTCTAATGCGTCTCAACGCGTTCTGAAAGTATCACTTTCTACGGTCTCACCGCGAAAAACTTGACTCACCTGCCTTCAGTCAGTTCGTTATCCCTGTATCTGAATCCCAATTACCAACTCCGCAGACCCACTAACCACCTTGAAAATCAGAAAGCCTCTCAATTTCCAAACTGCCTCCAATTCATGACAACATTTGTCTAAGCGGAATTCCGCTTATTCCTTATCAAATATACCCCGTTGTATTTAAATGATCTAGTGGGCTAACCACTTTATGAATGTCTCCCTGGGCTACATGGGTGTATATTTCAGTGGTTTTCGGACTGCCATGCCCCATCAAAACCTGAATGTACCTCAGATTGGTGCCATTTTCCAGGAGATGCGTTCCAAAACTATGTCTAAGCGTATGTACAACCACTTTTTTATTGATGCCAGCTCGCTTTACAGCACGCAGGAGGATTTTCCTGATACTGCTTGCAGAATATTGCGTACCACCCGGTCCTTCGAATAAATATTCCAGCGGCCGGTGAGCTTTGTAATACGCACGAAGTATCTTCAGTAGCAATGGAGATAGGATCGTGATCCGGTCTTTTTTCCCCTTCCCTCCCTGTATGCGTACTTCCATACGATCACTATCAATGTCACCGATCCGTAAATTGAGCAACTCCGATATCCTCAGCCCACAACTATAAATAGTGACCAGGATTGCCCGATGCTTTAGATTCCTCACCTTACTAAATAATTTTTGAATTTCCTCCTGTGAGAGCACGGTGGGCAGCTTTTGCTCCTTTTTAGGTCGCTCCAATTCATATTTTGTACGGTCCATGCCTGAGACTTGCTCCAGATAGAACTTGATGGCATTAATACTCTGGTTTTGATACGATCTGGAAACATTCTTCTTGACTACCAATAAGTGATGGTATTTCGTAATGTCATCCATGGTCACCTGGTGCAGAGGTCTAGGATATAAATATTTGAGAAACTCCCGAAACATATATCGGTATACACTGACCGTCGATTCACTGTAACGCTGTACAATAAGCTTCTTTTCAATGGCTCCCAATGCATCTTTGTACGATTGATCCAGTGCATTCATAGAGCTAAAATGGAAACTTAAGAGTCATTTAACCGATTTATAAACGGATATATCCGATTATAATCGGATATATCCGGATAATAATTCATATATTAATCAGGCAAATACAATGAATGGTAATGCTCCAAACAAGAAAATGTCTGAGTTGTGGGGAGGCACTGTCAGGCCGGACAGACAAAAAATATTGCAGCGATCAGTGTCGCGCCACACACAACAACCGCCACAAAGCTCCGCACGAACAGCAAATGCACGAAATAAATGCTCAATTGCGACGCAATCGTACCATTCTCAAATCACTCTGCCCAATAGGGAAAGCTACAGTACGGAAAGAGGTACTTGATGAAATGGGTTTTGATTTCAGCTATCACACTTCTTTCTTTGGCAAGCCCGGCAAACTATATTTTTTCTGTTATGATTATGGATATATGCCCATCATCGAACGTTCGCTCAAAGAACAACGCCCCATTCGCAAAGTGATGATCATACAAAAACAAAAGTTTACCGATCGCACCGACCCATGGCTAGTGTAGGTTTTACAAGCCCCTCAACGTCTGTTGTCCTCATCTTCCAGCATAGACAGGTAGCTGATGTAGCGCTCATAGTAGATGTCCCCGGATTCAAGGGCGTCCTTCACCGCACAGCCGGGCTCTTCCACATGCAGGCAGTTGTTGAATTTGCATTTTCCCAGCAAGGCTCGCATCTCCGGGAAGTAGTGGCCCAGCTCCTCGGGCTCAACCTCAGCCAGACCCAGCTCTTTGATACCAGGGGTGTCTATAAGTGACATCGTATCGCCAAAAAACATCTCAGCAAAGGTGGTGGTATGCACGCCCTTGCTGGCAAAATTGGAGACTTCAGATACCTTTTGATCGGTTCCCGGAACCAATGTGTTGATCAAGGTGGATTTCCCGGATCCGGAGTGCCCGGATAGAAGGGTTACTTTGTCCTTCAGGATCTCCTTTATGTCGCCCAGTTGATTGTTTTTTACCGAACCAAAATCACATGCATAACCGATGTCTTTATACCGTGAGGCGATTTCGATCAGCTTCTCCTTCTCTTTCTCATTCAGCAGGTCAGTCTTGTTGAAAAAGATGATCCCGGGAATCCTGAAGGCCTCCAGGGTCACCAGGAAACGGTCTATAAAACCCAGAGAGGTCCTGG
The DNA here is from genome assembly GCA_965223915.1 of Cyclobacteriaceae bacterium. GTDB lineage: Bacteria > Bacteroidota > Bacteroidia > Cytophagales > Cyclobacteriaceae > UBA7330. The sequence continues at coordinate 506,484 of OZ245027.1, forward strand.
GCATCTTCAGTGTGGCGATCATCAATGCCTGGTCCACATTGGTAGCTATCAGGTGGTCATGCCCCTTCTTCCGTGGCGACTTCCGGATGATATAGTTTTTTCTGGGAAGAATGTCCCTGATCATCCACTCGTTGGTGCCACCGGCATTGGGTTCCAACATCACTTCATCACCTACAGCTATTGGGTTGGTAATCTTCTTGTCCTCAAGTTTGAATTTTCCAAATAAACGGGCCTCGAGCACCTCGTTATCGGTTTTCACCCGATACCAGGAACCAGTTGATTTGATCACAAGGCCTTTCATAGGTACTCTTTTACTTTCTTGGTGATCAATGCCGTGGCACCGGTACCAGCCCTGACAAACTTACCAGCTGCTTTGGCTGCCTGATTGTATTGCTTCTTTTCCCTCCTGAGGGGCTCAAACAACTGGGTCAATTCCGATGAATCCGCAAAAGAAAAACCTCCGCCGGCATCGATCAGCCCCTGGGCTTCACGAAATTTCTTGTTGTTTTTATTTTCCCCAAAAAATACTGGTATTCCATAAACAGCCGCTTCCAGCACATTATGCAATGTACCATTGAATGCTCCACCGATCAAAGCATATTTCGCATACTTATACAGGCGGGAAAGCATACCTATATTATCAATGATCAGAATCCTTTGGGCTGAATGATCTCCCTTGTCCAGCTGAGAATAGCGGATAGTGTCTGGCAGTTGATCAAATGGTTCCAAATGATGCGCTTCAATATTGTGAGGAGCGATGATAAACTTAAGCTTATCTAAGTTGTCGAGGATAAATGGCCTGATAACGTTAAGGTCAGAGCCCCAGGCACTCCCAATTACCATGATCTCTTCGTCATCAACAAATGTTTTGATCAAAGGGACATCTCCTGCATGTTCAGCAATTTCTACTACCCGGTCAAACCGGGTATCTCCTGAAACAGTGTAGTGGTTGATCCCAATACCTGCAAGCTGCTCACCCGATAGTTTATCCTGAACATAATAGTGATCAATGCCTTTCAGTACCTCATGGTAGAACCTACCGAAAGGGCCAAACAAAAAATGCCTTTCTCTCAATATACAGGAAATGAAAAGCGTTGGAACGCTCATTTCCCGGAGCGCTTTTAGGTAGAAGTACCAAAATTCATATTTGATAAAGATGGCAAGTTTGGGGTTAACCGTAGAAATAAACTTTCTGGCATTTTGGGGTGTGTCCATCGGCAAGTAGGACACATGGTCCACCTGGTCATAGTTTTTCCTCAGCTGATAGCCGGATGGCGAAAAGAAAGTCAATAGAATGAAACAGTCCAACGCCTCTTTTCTGATGGATTCGATCAATGGTCTCCCCTGCTCAAACTCCCCAACGGACGCCGCATGGATCCAGATGATCTTTTTATCGGTTTTTATTGCCTCATTTAACTGTTTAAAAACCCCTCGTCTACCCCTTAAAAAGAGTTTTGCCTTTGCATTGAAGAAGGAGAATATCCATACAGAAAATTGGTAACCTGCGAGACTTAGTCGGTATAAAAACAGCATAGATTAATTTAACACCAGGAGCAGAAAACAGACCCTATTCATTGCCTGAGCCTTCAGTTCCCTCATCAGTTTCCTCCTCAATGGCTTGTCCTTCGGGTAATTTGCTTAGCTCAAGGCTACCTGCATAATTATTCAGTTCAGATTCAGTGGCTCCACGTTGGTTGATATTCAACATGAATCGGTTATTAACCACCAACATCAATTGGGTCTCCCCTGATTCATAGGTGGTGGAGAACCAACCGGGAAATCCATTCACTTCAACCGATTTCATGATACCATCTGTGGTCTCGTATTCATAGGCATTGGCATAAGCACCAAACATGGCTCCGGTAAACAGGTAATCATAGATCATAATGGACATTTCTTTGTCACCACTTGCGTACTTTTTTGAAGCATAGCTATAGCTGGATTCACCAAATCGCATGCTTGCGCCGTCCGGTTTATCAGAAAGAGAAAACGGACCCACATCATCTGGTAAGAAATCAATCAGATCTCTGAAATGAACCGTCTCTCCGGTATTCATTCTCCCGTAATCAACAGGTTTTCTTACATAACCTCCATTGGGGGCATCTTCGTTTTCAGATTTATATGTTTCGCTGGCTTCGCCAGATGGAGAAGTGGAGCTGGAAGACCCACTATCTTTGTCTTTTTTCTTTTTGCCAAAGAGAAGATCATCCACAACCTCGTCGGCCTTTCTTTCAAATTTTCTCTTCAGATTTAATTGCGCACTGGCGGGGTAAAGGATGATAGCCAGAAATGACAGGGTTAATAACTTTTTCATCTTTCAGGTGATTTTATATGCAATTTAGCAAAGGTGCCGACCAAAATGAAAGGGTCAGTAGGGTGCGGAAAAAATATATTTTGAATCGGAAAAAAGCTTTTTTTCTGGTGTTTTACCTATACAAATCTAGGTGAATCTTTGAAAATCACAGTATTTTCTCAATTTAATCCTTTTTTATACGGAAAAGTCAATCAGATGTGCGAAAATTGTAAATTAGTAGAACTTTATACTTTCTTAAGAAAAGAATACATTTGGATAAATCAGCCTAAATCGAATTTTAACCTTAGAATAATGATACCTAATTTCAAAAAAACATTTCAATTTCTTTTCGCAGGGATACTCATTCTTAGCGGAACATCCATCAAAGCACAGGATTTCGGAGAGATCCTTGCAGCAGGAACTGAAGATGCAAATACTTATCTGCAAAACTATATGGCTCCTGCCTTGAATTCATTTGGTAATGGACTTGCTAACGGGTGGTACAATACAGCTAAAGCTCACAAAACTTTAGGAGTTGATATCACCTTATCATTTAATATGGCTCAAATACCTGTGAGTGAAAGGACATTTCAATTCATCGCAAGTGACTATAATATGAGACTTGAAGGTGATAATGATGGCATCGTCCCAACGATGGTTGGTGGGGATGCTGAGCCTAATGCTGAGTTGGTAATAGATGCATCCAGTTCAGTAGATATTGGAGGGCAACCATTCACATTTCAAGAAGAAATAAGGCTTGGTGTACCTGGTGGAATAGATCTGGAGAAAGTACCTGTAGTAACAGGTTTACCAACTCCAACACTCAACCTGGGGATTGGAATCTATAAGAATACAGATTTAAAAATCCGATTATTACCTGAAATTAATATTGATGATTTTAGTGTAAAAATGTTTGGAATTGGAATCATGCACGATGTAAAACAATGGATTCCAGGGATCAAAAATCTCCCATTTGATCTGTCAGGTTTTTTTGGCACTTCAAAAATTACTGCTACATATGACATCACTTTAGATGAACAGGTGGGTTCCGAATCTACTTTTTCGGGAGAAGGTATTGGAGAGTTTGTGGCAAGCGCTACTACCATTCAGGCATTAGTTTCAAAGAAATTGACAGTATTTACTCCCTATGTTGGTATAGGAGTAAATATGGTTAACTCATCAATCAAAGTGCTTGGTGATTATGAGTACACCTACGATCCTACGGTAGGAACGCCACAGACGGCACAGGTTAAGGATCCTGTGAACCTTGAATTTACAGGCTCAGGTGGGCCAAGATTTACGATTGGGGGTAGACTAAAACTAGCTGTATTTACTTTCCACTTCGACTATACGGCACAGAAATACAGCACCATCACGGGTGGTGTAGGTATTGCTATCCGATAATATTTAATAAGATTGTATGGGAAGCGGGCAAAATTTGTCCGCTTTTTTTCTTTGAAAACCGAAATGACACGCTTATCTGTAAATCGGCAGGATAAGTCAATTTCTATGCGGATATTTTGATCTGACCTCCAACTTTCGGTAACAATTGTTATTTGCTGGAGTAGTAAAGATAAGATCAAGGATGATTATCACAGGGGTATTTAAATCTGTGAGGTAAACCCTACAGTTCATGTAGGCTTTGTTCAAAATACCTGTAAAAGAAAAGTCCCGATAGAATCGGGACTCTTCAAGATGTCAAACAGGTGTATGAATAATTTGTGTTATGCATATATATATACGGGAACATGTAAATAGGTAACCACACTATTTAAAAAAAATGATAAAAATATTATTTGTGTGTCTGGGCAACATCTGCAGGAGCCCTCTGGCAGAGGCTGTTTTTAAGCATAAGATTTCCCAAAAAGGGCTTGATCATGCTTTTAAAGTGGATTCTGCCGGTACTGGTCACTGGCACGCTGGGAAAAATCCTGACCCAAGATCTATCGCTGTTGCTAAAAAAAATAATGTCCCAATCCAGCATATTGGTCGGCAATTTTCAATCGATGATGCTACATTCGATTACATCGTGGCCATGGATAATGATAACCTGACAACGATACTAAGCACCCTCGACTCCCATCATGACGGTCTTTTTTTGATGCGATATTTTGATCAGGACCAGAAAGGTGCCGATGTACCGGACCCCTACTATGGCGGGGACGATGGATTCCAACTTGTCTTTGATATTTTAGACCGCTCCTGCGAAAATTTTATTGAGTTTCTTATCGAAAAACACAACCTCTGAAATGCTTACAGATAATAGTGGCTTCTTCGAATCAGCAATGTTTCAATCACTGGGTCAGAAGGTTATTATCAAATCCTCCCGATTTGTTTCAGGCGGATGCATCAACAACACCTTAAAACTAGAGACTGACCAGGGACCTTATTTCATCAAGTGGAATGATGATCCCGACAATGATATGTTTGAAAAAGAGGTCAGGGGTATCCAGCTGCTTACCCAGCAGGATATTCTTCGGCTCCCGTCAGTGGTAGGGCTTGGCCGTGCTGATGGCAAAAACTTTCTTTTACTCTCATACATCCAAAAGAATCCTCCCGCTCCTGACTTTTGGCAGATATTCGGGCAATCCCTGGCCGATCTTCATCGTGTCACAGCCCCAAGGTTTGGGCTTTCATACAACAATTATATTGGCAGACTTCCTCAAAACAATGAGGAAATGGAAAGCTGGATCGACTTTTTTATTGAAAAGCGGCTAGAAGTGCAACTAGGTCTTGCGATCTACAATGGACTGATTGATCAGGACTTTGCCAAAAGATTCCGGTTGATCTACGCCCAGCTTCCCGGTATTTTACCAGATGAGCCGCCTTCACTGCTCCATGGTGACCTCTGGAGTGGCAATTTTATGGTTGGAGACCAGGGATTGCCCTGTGTGTACGACCCAGCCGTTTATTTTGGCCATCGTGAAATTGAATTGGCCTTTACACGTCTATTTGGTGGTTTTGACAACACTTTTTATCAAAGCTATCATGAGACCTATCCCCTCGAGCCCGGCTTTGAAGAAAGGGTGGATATCTATAACCTGTATCCGCTGCTTGTTCATGTAAACTTATTTGGAACCTCTTATCTTAGCGGGATCAATCAAACACTAAGAAGATTTATCTAATCATAAACCAGACAAACATTTTAGAAGCATGAAGAAAACACTCTTTTCAAAACGCCCCATAGCAACAGATTTCTCTTTATTAATACTAAGGCTCGTATTTGGAATAGGGATGATTACACATGGCTGGCCAAAGTTTCAAAAGGTTCTTTCCGGAAACTTCAAATTTGGTGATCCGATTGGCCTCGGACCTGAAGTTTCGTTGATCCTCGCGGTCTTTGCTGAGTTCATTTGTAGCATACTGGTGATCATCGGATTAGGCACCAGATTAGCCACCATTCCGCTGATGACCACCATGAGTGTTGTGTTTTTCATTGTCCATGCAGATGATGGATTTGGCACTAAAGAAAAAGCTTTTCTTTTCCTGGGCGCTTTCCTGGTACTTTTTCTTACCGGGCCTGGAAAGTATTCAATTGACGATAAGCTCTAAGCTATTCCTTTCCTTTTGACTTGGGACTACCTTTAGGTGCTGCTTTTTGGGGAGCTTTCTTCGGCTCCTCAGCTTTAGCAGCTGGTTTTTCCGCTTTGGGCTTCCCTTCTTTCTTCTCCTCAAAGATTTCCGGCACTTCTTTCACAAGGATCGCATACCAGGTAACAAGTTTCTTTATGTCTGAGACATAAACCCTGGCTTCGTCATATTCCGGAAGAATAAATTTCAGGAAGGACTTGAGCTCATCGGGAGCCGATCCGCTATCCAGGTCTGTGTCGCCATTAAATTCTTTGTGGATCTTTTTCAGGACTTCTTCCAAAGATTTGGATCCATCTGCATCAGTGGTGTAAATGGAAATTTCCGAAAGCACGGAAACTTTAGAATGTGCCCCAACGATCATTTTCTTCTTTTGAGCGTCCAGTGATTCTAACACAGCACCAGTACGTGTTGGGCTGAGTATCTTAAAAAGGCCTCCTTTGCCGGAAACCGATGCAATATCTTTTAATTCCATAGTTGATTTTAAAAACTGCTCAAAAATATGGATTACGGTGTAATCTCCCGGTTGATCTCATCGATATATTTCAATAATTCATCTTTTCCGTATCCATTTTCAGCCGAGGTCATAAAAAATGGCGGTAAAGCTTCCCAGGTTTTTAATAAAGTTTTTCGAAATCTGGCCATGTTACCCATGCTTTTGTTGACCCCCAGTTTATCTGCTTTGGTAAAAACAAAAGCCAATGGAATGCCATTTTCTCCCAGTTGCCGAACAAATTCAAGATCTTTCTTTTGGGGCTCCAGCCTGGAGTCGATCAAAACAAACACACACGACAAAGTGGGACGCTTTTTGAAGTAATCCTCCGTAAACACCTTCCACTTGGCGATCTCCTTTTTACTGGCCTGTGCCCAGCCATACCCGGGAAGATCCACCAGGTACCAGGAGTCATCGATCACAAAATGATTGATCAGCTGCGTCTTGCCCGGCTTACCCGAGACCTTGGCCAGCTGTTTTCGCTGGGTGATCATATTGATTAGCGAAGACTTACCAACGTTGGACCTGCCAATAAAAGCATACTCAGGCAAATCCGGTTCCGGACACTCTTCTAAATTGCTACTACTTTTTACAAAGGATGCTGACTTGATCTGATACATAGAGAATTATAAGAACAATTCAATCATTCGGAAGGTTTATCTCTTAATTTTGCGAGCCGATGACTGTATTACCCTACAAAGATAAGCAGGACACCAAAAAGAAGCAGGTGGCCACCATGTTTGACAATATCAGTGCTCAATATGATTTCCTGAATCACTTCCTGAGTCTTGGTATTGATATCCGCTGGAGAAAAAAGGCCATCAGCCTGCTGAAAGCGGATAAACCCAAGCTCATTCTCGACATTGCCACCGGCACCGGAGATTTTGCTATCGAATCGCTGGCTTTGAAGCCTGACCATGTCATTGGCGTGGACATCAGCGAAGGCATGCTGGAAGTTGGGAGGAAAAAACTGAAGAGAAAAGGTCTGGAAAGCGTTATTGAATTGCAAAAAGGTGATTCTGAGCGTTTGCTCTTCGATGACAATAAGTTTGATGCTATCATCGTTGCCTTTGGTGTACGTAACTTTGAAAACCTCGAAAAAGGGTTGAAAGATATGCATCGGGTATTAAGAAGTGGCGGGAAAGTGGTGATTTTAGAGTTTTCAAAACCCAGGACATTTCCATTTAAACAGGTGTATCAGTTTTATTTTAAGTGGATATTGCCTAAAATAGGCCGGTTAATTTCAAAAGATAGTTCCGCGTATACCTATTTACCGGAATCAGTGAATGAATTCCCGGATGGAAAAGATTTCCTTGGAATATTAGAAAAAACCGGATTTAAACAAACGGAATGCAAACCATTAACTTTAGGTATCTCATCCATTTATACGGGCATAAAGTAGTCATTCTTGGTTTGTTGATCTTTGCTTTGGTGCCTGCCCGGGCACAGAATGATCCCTCCGAAAACCTGATAGACTATGATGAGCAATGGATACACTATGGTTTTGCCATGGCCTGGCACTCCTCTCGTTATAAAACATTATACTCAGATGATTTTGCTACACCTGCCTTAGATACCTTGCATTCAGTCATTTCCGAGCGTCTACCGGGGTTCAAAGTAGCCATGATCGCCAACATGAGGCTGTTGAAATACCTGGATTTTCGTACCATGGTCACTGTAGGATTTTATGAAAACCGGCTGCTTTATCGATTTACAGATGGCAACTCTATTGAGGAACTCAAAGACCAAACCATGGTTGAGGTACCGCTGCTATTGAAATACAAATCCGTCCGAAGGAAGAATGTAGCCATGTATATGATTGGCGGATTCACCCCGGCACTGGAAGCGGCAGGAAGGGGGGATGACCTGGATACAAGAACCAACCTAAAACTAAGAAACTGGAACTACGCGGTGGAAGCCGGAGTAGGGTTCGACCTTTATTTTGAATTGTTTAAATTCTCGCCTGAAATCAGATATTCGTGGGGTATGAGAGACATGCTTACTGATGAGCCTAATGATTATACCTTACCGATCAAACGCTTGAGTTATCAGAATTTTTCTTTCTACATTACCTTTGAGGGTGGTCCCACATATCTAAAAAGAACCAAAAAACTCAAAAGATGAAAAAAATTGCTTTGATTACAGGAGCTACCAGCGGTATTGGTAAAGCTACTGCTAAGCTACTTGCCCCAAAATTTAACTTAATTATTACCGGTCGAAGACAAGAAAGGCTCAGCGAGCTTTCAAAAGAACTCTCTGCGCAGACAAAGGTGCATACGCTTGCTTTCGATGTGAGTAAACGAAAGGAAAGCATGGATGCCATTGCTGGTCTTCCTGATGAATGGAAAGAGATCGAAGTGCTGATCAATAATGCAGGTAATGCCCATGGCCTCGCCCCCATCCATGAAGGCAACCTGGATGACTGGGAAGCCATGATTGACATCAATGTCAAGGGTGTGATGTACATGAGCAGAGCCATTACCCCGGGTATGGTGAAGCGAAAAAGCGGGCATGTGGTTAATATTGGATCCATTGCAGGTATCGAAGCCTATGCCAATGGCAACCTATACAATGCTTCCAAGTTCGCAGTGGATGGATTATCGAAAGCCATGCGACTCGACCTCAACCCCTATGGTATCAAAGTAACAGAAATCAACCCTGGGCTGGTAGAAACTGAATTTTCTATGGTGCGCTTTAAAGGTGATGAAGAAAAAGCTTCCAAAGTATATCAGGGAATGACCCCGCTGAAAGCGCAGGATATCGCTGAGATCGTCGAGTTTGTGATCAACCGTCCGGCACATGTCAAAATTGCTGATGTCTTGGTGCTTGCTACCGATCAGGCCAGCGCAACAGTGGCAAACCGTAAAAAATAATCTTCACAATACCTTATGTAAAGGTTAATTTGCATTTATGTCCAAAGAGGGAAAATCTGTGATCATCCTGGGTGCCGGAAGGTCCGCTACTTCCTTGATTAACTTTTTAAATTCCATAGCAACAGATAAAGGTTTCACAGTAGGCATTGGAGATCTCGACCCTGAAAATGTGAAATCAAGATTTCCGGAGGTTCAAACATTTTTGTTTGATGTACTGGAACAGAGTCAGGCAAAAGAACAACTTAAGGGTGCTGACCTAATCATCAGTATGTTGCCTGCACATTTACACATTCATGTCGCTACCATTTGTGCGGAATTGGGAATAAACCTGCTGACAGCATCTTATCTCAATGATGACATAAAAGCACTGGACGGCCAGTTTAGGGGAAAAGGTGCTTGTTGTATCATGGAACTGGGCCTTGACCCGGGTTTGGATCATATGTCCGCACTCAGTGTGCTTAACAAAATCAAAGCCGAAGGGCATCAACTCACGGGATTTGAAACCTTCACCGGAGGACTGCTGGCTGAAAACAAAGACTCGGAAAACCCGTGGAACTACAAATTCACCTGGAATCCACGAAATGTAGTGATGGCCGGCAATGGCACTGTCAAATTTTTGCAGGAAGGCCGGTACAAATACATTCCTTACCACAATCTGTTTAAGCGTACCGAAGTGATCTACATCCCTGGTCATGGTTACTTTGAAGGGTATGCTAACAGGGATTCTCTGAAATACCTTGAGCTATACAACCTAAAAGGGATCAACACCCTATTTAGGGGCACACTCCGAAGACCTGGTTTTTGCAAGGCCTGGGATGTCTTCGTGCAACTTGGAGCGACGTGTGACGACTACAAAATGGAATCAGTAGACCAAATGACCCACCGTCAGTTCATTAATTCCTTCCTCAGGTTCAATCCCCATGATTCTGTTGAGCTCAAACTCGCTCACTACTTGAATATTGGACTGGAATCGGAGGAAATGTACAAGTTAAAGTGGTTGGGAATTTTTGAAGAAGAGCCTGTCGGGTTGAAAAAGGGAACCCCTGCCGAAATACTCGAGCATATCTTGAAAAAGAAATGGACGCTCAGTAAGACAGATCGGGATATGATTGTGATGTGGCACAAATTCAACTACCTGGATAATGACAGGCCGAGGGAGATTCAGGCGCACATGGTCGTATATGGAGATGATCCATCAAATACAGCCATGGCCAAGACCGTGGGCTTACCAATTGCCATCTGTGCGGAATTGATTCTTACCGGAAAGCTTCCGCTTAGTGGCGTACATCTACCCACCAGGAAGCAGATATATGAGCCCATATTAACCAAACTTAATACCATGGGATTTGAGTTTAAAGTGCGTGAGACCATTTCTTTATAGTAGATTTTTTTCAAAATCGCTTTTTTAATGTGATATTGCAACACCCGATTTAAAAATGGCAATGCTAAAATGGATCGGGATCGTAATTGGGTCCCTTCTAATTGTATTTTTTTCATTTGCATTCTTTCACACACAAAGAGCAAATACCCTAATGCAGCGTTCGCTGAAAATCGAACCAGTTTTAATGAATATCAAGCAGGATTCTGCTGCGCTTCGCATAGGTGAGAAATGGGTCAGGTCTCTCTGTGTAGAGTGTCATGGTAAGGATCTGGGTGGACAAACTTTTATTGAAGACCCCATGATTGGCAGGCTGTACGCCCCAAACCTAACCCGTGGACAAGGAGGAATTGGCTTCTTGAGTAACAAGCATTGGTTAAGTGCGCTAAGACATGGAGTTTCTGCTTCCGGTCGACCGCTTGTGGTGATGCCCTCGATAGAGTATACAAAGATGAGGAAAGAAGATATCGGAGGTATCATTGCCTATTTGAAAACACTTCCACCTGTCGACAGAACAAACAATGAATCTACCTTTAAACCGATTGCAAAATTCCTATTGTCGGTAGGTGCTTTTGGAAAACTTTTCGGTGTGGACGTCATTGATCATCAGGCCCCCATTCCGGAAAATAAGCCCAATGAAACGCTTATCGAACGGGGTGAATATCTGACAGAAATCACCGGCTGCCAGGGCTGTCATGGAGCGTCATTGAGTGGTAAGGACACCGGGGATCCTTATGCTCCATTGGCTTCTAACCTTACACCGGCAGGAAATATAAGTAGCTGGAGTTATGATGATTTCTCCAGCTTTATGAAAACTGGTAAGACCAAAGAAGGCAAAGTGGTTAACAACAGATATATGCCATGGCAGGCTTTCAACCGGTTGCCGGAAAAGGAATTGAAGGCCATTTATGCCTATTTAAAATCACTGAAGCCTAAAGAAACACAGACAATGCTTATTACGCTAGGCAAATGATCTTCTTGCAAAAGACGCCATAAAGTGCTAAATTTTGTCTGAAATTTTACCTCACCTAACCTAAATACGAATGAAAATCCTTAAATGGATAGGGATCACTGTGTTGTCCCTTCTCATTATTATCGCTGCCCTTGTCTTTTTCCAAATCAAAAAAGCTGAAAAAATCATCTCTCAACCCATTGAAATTGAACCGGTATTGATGGAGATCCCCAACGATTCTCTTTCACTGGCGATCGGTAAAAAATGGGTCACCTCGATGTGTGCGGAATGTCATGGTGATGACCTGGGTGGCCAAAAGTTCATCGACGATGAAACGATCGGAAAATTATACGCTCCCAATCTGACTCCCGGAGAGGGTGGACTTGCCTACTACACGGACAAAAACTGGCTTACCGCCCTTCGGCATGGGGTTACACCTACAGGCAGACCTATGATGATCATGCCATCGAAGGACTTTGCCAGAATGAGAGCTGAAGATATCGGTGGCATTATTTCATATATAAAAACCATTCCTCCTGTGGATCGACCCAACGAAGAAAATTCGTTCACACCTTTTGCCAAGCTACTCGTCGCTATGGGTGCCTTTGATAAAGATTTTAGTGTTTATCACATCGATCACGAGGCCCCGGTACCGGCAAATACTGCGGACCAAACTCCGTTTGACCGCGGGGAATATTTAACCACAGTTATTGGCTGCGTCAGTTGCCATGGCAAAACGCTCAATGGAATGCCCGCCAGTGACCCCAATTCTCCTCCTGCATCCAATATAACTCCGGGAGGAAACCTGGGCTCATGGTCCTATGATGATTTTACTGCCTTTCTTCAAACCGGGGTTACCAAAGAGGGTAAGTCTATTGACAATGTTTTCATGCCCTGGAAAGCCGTCAATAAATTGCCTGATGAAGAAGTAGAAGCGCTTTTTACTTATCTAAAATCCCTTGATCCTCTCGAAGCAGGATTCTGAAAGAACTTATCTTGCATGAGGGAATGTTTAAATAAAAATGGGATCATTTAGGAAAATTGGTTATTACGTTGCTTTCACTGTGCCGGCATTGGTGATTGCCGGATACCTTTTGGGAGGCTGGTGGAACTACCTGGTTATCCTGGATGTATTTTTCATCCTTCCTTTACTGGATCATTGGGTAGGCACGGATAAAAGCAACGTGCCCAGGGAGAAACTGTCAGAGGTATCCAACGAGTATTTTTATCGCTTCATCACCTACACCTGGACCTACTTTCAATTAGGATTCATCATTTGGGCCTGTTACAGCGTAAGTCAAAATACCCTTAGTCATTGGTACGAATGGGCAGGGTTTACACTGGGTGTATCCATGGTTACTGGAGGTGTTGGTATCACTGTGGCCCATGAACTTGGCCATAAAAAGTCAGCCCTGGAGCGGTTCTATGGTAAAGTGATATTAATGACGGTGGGATATATGCATTTCTATATCGAGCACAACAGGGGGCATCATGTGCAGGTAGCCACACCGGAAGACCCGGCCACAGCGCTGAAGAATGAATCTTTTTATGCTTTTTGGGTAAAATCGGTTTTCAAAGGGTGGCTCCACGCGTGGTACCTTGAAAAGGTTCGCCTGGAAAAATTAGGTAAATCATGGTTTTCCATTCATAACCAGATGATCTGGTATTCCACCATCCCTGCCGTGTTTGTGGCAGTACTCACTGTTGTTTTTAGCCTGGTGCAAACAAGGGTGGTCTGGGAAATTTCGGTTTTTATGACTGTACAGAGTATCCTGGCGTTCAGCCTGCTCGAACTGGTGAACTATGTGGAGCATTATGGAATACTGAGGAAAGAAGTCAGCCCTGGTAAGTACGAAAAAGTCACACCGATCCATTCCTGGAATTCCAGCCACCAGGTAAGCAATTTTTTTCTTTTTCAGGTTCAAAGGCATTCTGATCACCACGCCAGTGCCATCAAACGATACCAGGTGTTAGACCATTACGACCAGAGTCCTCAGCTGCCTGCAGGTTATCCTACCATGATACTTCTGGCACTTGTACCTCCCCTGTGGTTTCACGTCATGAATCCCCGGCTGGAGCAGTGGCATGGTGTCCGGTCTGCAGTACCAGGTTAGCCATTACTCTAGACAGTTTCTATTATCTTCAGGGCATGGAGCTGGTTTCGATCCTCATGCCCGTTAAAAATGCGGCACCTTATTTAAAAGAGTGTCTGGATTCCATCCTACACCAGACTTATAGTCATTGGGAATTGATCGCTGTGGATGACCATTCCACGGATCAGAGTAAAGACATCATTTTTGATTACACCCGCAAAGACCCACGCATCCATTGCCTGATCAATGAGGGCCATGGGATCATTGAAGCACTACAGACGGGCTATAGACATGCCAGGGGTTCTTTCCTGACACGCATGGATGCTGATGACAGGATGCCGGATTATCGCATTGAAAAAATGGTGAATATTTTAGCTCACCAGCCCAAAAGTATTGCAACAGGATTGGTAAAATATTTTGGTGATCAACCCATAAGCGAGGGTTATCTCAAATATGAAAATTGGCTCAACGACATCAATTTATCTGGAAAACAATGGCAGCAGATTTATCGCGAATGTGTGATCGCTTCTCCCAACTGGATGATCCGTAAATCTGAACTGGATGAAATGGGTGGATTCAATGACCTGACCTATCCGGAAGATTATCATCTTGTACTTAAATGGTACCAAAAAAAGCTAAAGATTGTGACCATTCCGGAGGTCACACTACATTGGAGGGAACATTCTGAAAGGACTTCCAGAAATTCGGAACACTATGCACAACCGTCCTTCTTTAACCTAAAAATCAATCAGTTTATCAAAACTGATCTCAGGAACCAAAATCTTGTGTTGTGGGGGGACAATGAAAAAACAAAGTTGACAGCCAAAACCCTAAATAAGTCAGGCATCCCTTTTCACCAGTTCAATTTGCATGATTTCAAAAAGACTGAAAAACTAAAAAATCCTCAAATCCTGGTAGGTGTGTACCCGGAACCCGATCAAAGGAAAAACCTGGAGTCATACCTATCCGGGCTTTCTCTTTCGGAAGGCACTGACTGGTGGTATATCTAATCTAGTCTCGTAGTGAGCTCCTCTATGCCCAATGCTCCAAGCCCTATGCCCCATGCCCCATGCCCCATGCTCCATGCCCATTGCTCCATGCCCATTACGCTTTGCACTTTGCTCGTTAAGCCTTACTTTTATACAAACCATTCAAATATGACAACAAGAAGAGACTTCCTTGACAAGCTGAAGGTCACAGCACTTGGCCTCCCCTTACTGTACCATTCCAACCCTTTATTGGCCTATGAAACTCCCTACCAGGGTCCAGTTTTACGTGTGGCACTCATGGGACTTGGATCTTATGCCAACCGGGTAGCTGAGGCGATGCGAGAATGCAAGATGGCTAAAGTAGCGGGTCTTATCAGTGGAACTCCGACCAAAATACCCAAGTGGCAGAAAGCACACAATGTACCGGACAAGAACTGCTACAACTACGAGAACTTCGATGAGATCAAGGACAACCCGGACATTGACGCGGTATATATTATCACGCCAAATGCATTGCATCATCCACAAACCTTACGGGTTGCCAAAGCCAAGAAACACGTGATTTGTGAGAAACCAATGGCTACAAATGCTAAGGATGCCCAGGAAATGGTGGATGTGTGTAAAGCCAATGGGGTAAAACTGCTCATTGGCTATCGAATGCACTTCGAACCAAAAACCGTAGCCGTCATCAAGATGCGCCAGGCTGGTGAGTTCGGCAGGATCCGATTTTTCCAGGGTCAGTCAGGTTTCAGGATAGGAGATCCTACACAATGGCGCCTTAACAAAGAGCTGGCAGGTGGTGGAGCCATGATGGATATTGGAATATATTCTATCAATGGATCCCGATATATGGTGGGAGAAGAACCTATCTGGGTAACAGCCCAGGAGACCAAAACAGATCCTGTTAAATTTAAAGAAGGCGTTGATGAAACCATTCAATTTCAAATGGGATTTCCAAGTGGAGCAGTTTCCTCCTGCCTTTCAACCTATCAAATGCGGCACCTTGATCGATTCTTTATGACGGGCGATGATGGCTTCGTAGAGATGAAACCCTCTACAGGATACGGACCCATCGAGGGACGTACCCACAAAGGTCCTTTGACGCAGCCTCACATCACACACCAGACCATCCAGATGGACGAGATGGCTCAAATTATCTTTGAAGACAAGCAACCACTGGTCTCAGTGAGTGGCGAAGAAGGCGTGAAAGACATGAAGATCATTGAGGCCATCTACAAAGCGGCGAAGACCGGGATGAGAGTGGAAGTATAGGAGCAAATTTAGTATTCTGGATATGGGTAGATAGCGTAATAAACATCTGGCTAAAAATTAATGGTCTGACTAACAGAAATCGTCATTACTCTTCGTCAGCATCCACTACTCCACCAACTCAAACTTCCTGCTGCTCTGCTCATCCTGACCTGGAAAATCATCGGGGACTGGAATAGTTACACTTCCGGTGGCGGCCCATTCGGTACCTCGTAAAAAGGTAGTAATGAAATCCACTCCTTCCATTGAATAGTCATCGTGGCCTAAAGTGGTATGAAAAACCCGACCTTTGTAGTAGTTAATCACCATCAGCATGGGCTCATGCCTGTCGGAAGGCGCTTTGCCAGACATGTCCTTACCGGTAGCCAGGATGGTCATGTTTTTGGCAGGACCACGAAGCTTGGCATAGCACTCATCTTTTTGGGTATACCAGTTTTTTGGCATCCCCCTTGTAATCGGGTGATCATCCCTGATTGTCATATAAATATTGTTCTGAGGACCATGTGACCCACCCTTTCCTGGTGTATTATCTACTTCTAGTTTCCCGTCATTGGTATAGTACACATAGGGTCCATCCTTTTCAGTGCGATCGCCCCAACCTCCCAAGCCAATCATCTCATTGTAAGCGGGCCATTCAGGGAACGAGTTATCTGCCGCATGGACGGAAACCAACCCTCCACCGGTTTTCATGAATTTTTCGAAAGCTTTCTGCGTTTTTTCAGGCCAGGGGGCGGCTTTCCACCCAAAGTTGGAGATCACCACATCATATTTTTTAAACTTGGGCGCAAAATCCGGATCTGCTTTAGGGTCTTTGAGGTCCTGGGTCTCTCCCACTCCCGCTTTGGGCAAGTATTCCTTTTCCCGTTCAGCCTTCCAGGTATATTTTGAACGATAAATGTCCACTTCAAACAACCCCGTCTCCTCCAGGTATTGTTTCAACATGATGGTAGACTTTGGCCATACTTCATGGTTATTCTGGCCATCTACAATAAGCGTCTTGATCTGCGCATTTACCATGAGGCCAAACAAAAGCATGAAGGAAAGAATCAATATTTTTTTCATCACTAAGAATTTGTTATAAGCAATTTTGTTGAAAAATTAATCATTATTTGCCTGATTGAAGTTTATAAAGGGTCAGTAAACTTGGTTCGGGCCATGGTTTAGGTCGTGGCCTGTCCCGATTTCTGTTAAGTGTCTCCCATTTGAGCACATACCTGATATTTTCTTCTCCCGAATCTCCCAGATCCCCTCTGGTCTGTACCGTCAATCCCGGAAAATCTCCCTCAGGCTCCAGTGTCTTGGAAAATGCTTCGGATTTGATCACCTTACCTATGGCATCAAACTTCTTGTTCAGCAGAATGGTCCCGTCACCATATTTAATGTGCCAATAGTCAATCTCATACTTCCCGTCCTCTCTTTGTTTGAAGTCATTTATTGAAATCTCCTTATTGATACTACCATTGCCTGAAAATTCCCAACGATAATCCCAATTGGTCACTTTTTTATAGGTCCATTCCCCCTCATCAGTTTGGGCCACGTAGAGCTGTGTATTCCCCTCCTCATCAAATTTGTGGTAAGTGAATACTGGTCGATCCTTGTGATCTAGCACCAGCCTGGCTGCCAGGTTAATGATACCGCCATTTACTGGAATGGGGTCTACAATCAATGCTTTTTGATCCAGTGTTGCTGGCAATTCAATGGCTTCACCAAAAGCATTGTACCAGTTTTTCAGGTCCGGGCTCTTCATGTAAGAAAGGTCATGGTTGGTAGAACAATCCGGAGTATCTCGCCAAACCCAATACATATGATACCATCCGTCCTTCAGGTTGACAGGGGTAGACTGGTAGGCATTCATCAATCCCTTACCATCCGTCAAAGGTACATCCAGCATCCGCGACCAGGACTTAGTTTCGGTGGAATAGCTGTTGTAGATCTCATTGCCATTGCCACTGCCTCCATCTCTATAATGGAACAACAACTCACCCTCTTTAGTAAGCATGAAGTGTGGATAGGTACAGCGTTTTTCATTGGTGCCCACCATCTCCATTACCTGTTGCAAAGTTGTGATGTCATGAGGTTTGGTACTTCTGAAATAAGTGATGGGATGGACATGCATATTGCCGGAAACATGGATATACCCTTCCTTGTCGATCCCTATGGTCAGTGAGTTGTGACTATCCCAACCCAGCACGGTACTTGTGCCACCTGCTGTTTCTCTCGACGTGGCTGGCATCACATGCAGATCAAATGAATCATCATCCAGATCCCTTTGACCTACCACCATATTTCTGCTGGCATTGTAATAAGCGATATACTGTCTGCCATCATGTGTATATAAGGAAAAACCAACCGGGTGACCAGCCCAAACACTATCAATGGGAATTGTTTTTTCTACATGCTCAGCTTTATAAGTTTCATCAATGACAATGTATCGATTGCATCCTGCTAAAGTCAGTACACCCAACAAAAACATCAGATGGGATGCACAAGAACGAGTCATCACGCTCAATTTCTTCATTATCTACACTTTGGGTTAATTCGTAAACCTACCAATTTTTAATGACCAATCCATGCTACAAATGCCCTTCGAAAACCAAATTGGATATTCCGTGTTTAATTATCATTAAATTGAAAGCACCTTGAAAGTATTATTAACCGGAGCTACCGGGTATATAGGTCAGAGACTCCTCCCTACGCTGGTAGGCAATGGACACACAGTTGTTTGCTGTGTTCGGGATAAAAACCGTTTTAACCCCTCTGAATCACTGGTAGATAAAATTCAAATTATTGAAACGGATTTGCTGGACCCTAAAAGTTTGTCCAAAATTCCAAAAGATATTGACGCCGCCTATTACCTCGTCCATTCTATGTCTGCCTCCAGCAATTATGAAGAATTGGAAAAGAGGTCTGCCAGAAATTTCACCCGGGCATTAAAAAAAACCAAAGTAAAACAGGTCATTTATCTGAGTGGCATAGTCAACGAAAAATCACTTTCAAAACACCTCAGTTCCAGAAAAAATGTGGAACGGGAATTATCTAAAGGTGATTTTCATCTAACCACACTCAGGGCAGGCATCATCATTGGATCGGGGAGTGCCTCATTTGAGATCATTCGTGACCTGGTAGAGAAACTACCGGTCATGGTGGCCCCTAAATGGCTGAAAACCAAATGCCAACCCATTGGTATTGCTGACGTGATCCTTTTTTTATCCAAAAGTCTAAACCATCCCAAAACTTTTGATCAAAGCTTCGACATTGGGGGACCGGATATCCTTGACTATCATCAAATGCTTATGGGCTATGCCAGGGTCAGAAAACTACGGAGAAAAATCATCATCGTCCCCGTCATGACCCCTCGGCTTTCATCTTACTGGTTGTATTTTGTGACATCAACATCTTACAAATTGGCGACAGCTCTGGTAGACAGTATGAAGGTAGAAGTCATCTGTGAGAAAAGTAATATCAATTCAATTTTAGATATCCAGCCCATAGGATATGAAGAAGCACTTCACCGAACTTTATCCAAAATAGAGAATCAGGAAATACTATCGAGCTGGAAAGATTCCTTCATTAGCGGAAGATTGAGCATCAATATCTCAGATTTTCTCAATGTACCTACGCATGGGTGCCTCATTGATAGCAGGGCTTTAGCTATAGATAATAAAGCGGCTACTTTAGATAGGCTCTGGCGAATTGGTGGGGACACAGGCTGGTATTTTGCCACATGGCTTTGGAAAGTGCGAGGAATCATGGACAAGCTGGTAGGGGGTGTCGGCCTCAGAAGGGGCAGGACCCATGATAATTTGCTTCAAACTGGCGATGCGGTGGATTTTTGGAGGATACTCTTTGCAGACCGTACAGATGGTAGACTCTTGCTATTTGCGGAAATGCGACTTCCAGGAGAAGCCTGGCTTGAATTCAAGGTAAGGGACAACCAATTGATACAAACTGCTACCTTTCGTCCTAAAGGAATCTGGGGCCGTATGTATTGGTACGCTGTCTACCCTTTACATGGTATCGTTTTTGGAGGGATGATCAAAAAGTTGGCAGGTAAATAAAAACTAGAGTGCCGCTATATCCTTTTGTACCTGGATCAATCTTTCCGGATAGTCTGTAATAATCCCATCCACACCCATATGCAGCATCTTGATCATGTCTTCCCGTGAATTGACCGGGTAGGTGTAGACCTTGAAGCCCCGGGCATGCATCCTGAAAACCCTTCTGGTTGATAGGGTCGTATATTCCGGATTCAAAGCCAGCAGCCTGTTTCCTTCGCTGGTAGCTCTTCCCAGATGCATTTTGGTTTCAATATAAAAAGCAAAAAGTGGTGTGGAATCTTCTCCAATCAGCAGTTTTTTGGTTTGGATACGTTCATCATAAGCATGAGCCTCCTCCAGGTATTCAATTTCATAGGATTGTAGTATACACCACTCAAAGCCATTCTCTTCGGCTCTGATGATGTCAATCAGCTTTTCGGCAAAATCGTGATAATGTGGATGCTCGGAATGCTTGATCTCGATCAGCACCTTGCATTGGCCTCTTATGGTATCCAATACCTCTTTTAATGTGGGAATCCTTGTGTCTTTGTAGGCCGGGCTGTGCCAAAATCCCGCATCAAGTTGTTTCAACTCCTCCAGTGTATAATCATGAACGAAACCCTCACCATCGGTAGTACGGTCCACCCTTTCGTCATGGAAGACAATGATATGCTCATCCTTGGTTTGCTGAACATCAATTTCGATCATATCAACCCCCATCTCCAACGCTTTTACAATGGCCGGAATGGTGTTTTCGGGAGCAATACCAGAAGCTCCTTTATGGGCAATAATCTCAAAATCTTTATCCTTAAGGTCAGCATCAATCTTTGAGCTGACAATCAGGTTTCTATAGATCCACGGCTCAAAAATGGCCATACACATAAAAAGGAATAAGAAAGGAAGAGAGTATAAAATGAATTTTCTGGTCATTCTACTGTTTCAGTTGGCGAGGTTAATTTAATCAATATCCTTCAATGTTGAATACTCAGCATTTGCCTCAGCTGGTAATCTTCAAACCCAATTCTTTCAATTGCTCCTGGTCAATCGATGCCGGCGTATCGATCATGAGATCTCTACCACTGTTATTCTTGGGAAATGCCATGAAATCCCTGATGGAATCACTTCCTCCCAGAATGGCACAAAGTCTGTCCAACCCGAACGCTATCCCACCATGTGGAGGCGCTCCATATTCGAAGGCATCCAGTAAAAACCCAAACTGCTTTTGCGCTTCCTCTTTGGTAAAGCCCAGCAAGTCAAACATCTTATTCTGAAGCTCTCTGCTATGGATCCTGATGGAACCTCCTCCAATCTCAGACCCGTTGATGACTACATCATAAGCATTGGCCCGGGCTTTACCTGGCTCAGACTCCAAAAGATGAACATCATCTTTATGTGGTGAAGTGAATGGATGATGGATTGCATGGTATCTTTTGGTATCTTCATCCCACTCCACCAAAGGGAAATCAAAGATCCAGACAGGCTTAAATACGTTTTTATCCCTCAGGCCAAGTTCATTCCCCATGTGCAACCTCAATTCCGAAAGGGCCTTTCTTGTAGCATGTTCCTCTCCGGCCAGAATTAACATCAAATCGCCAGGTTTTGCGTCAAACTCCCTGGCCCAAGATCTCAGGTCCTCTTCGCTGTAGAACTTATCCACAGATGACTTTAAGCTGCCATCAGCATTATATTTTACGTAAACCAGTCCTTTAGCTACAATTTGTGGGCGCTTCACAAAATCAGTCAAAGCATCTACTTGCTTTCGGGTATACTCTGCACATCCTGAAGCATTGATACCTACCACCAATTCGGCACTGTCAAACACATTAAATCCTTTTCCCTGTGCCAACTCATTCAACTCACAAAATTTCATGTCAAATCTCAAATCAGGACGATCATTGCCATAAGTCTTCATGGCCTCATCATAAGACATGTGTGGAAATGTGCCCAGGTCCACATTGCGGGTCTTCATAAACAACCGCCTGATCAACCCCTCAAAGATCTCAACCACATCGTCCCTGGTTACAAAAGACATCTCACAGTCGATCTGAGAAAACTCAGGCTGACGGTCTGCCCTGAAATCCTCATCCCTGAAACATCTGACGATCTGATAATATCTGTCAAAACCGGAAACCATCAGAAGCTGCTTGAATGTCTGCGGAGACTGTGGCAAGGCATAGAACTCCCCATGATGTATCCTCGATGGGACAACAAAATCACGCGCACCCTCCGGAGTGGATTTGATCAGGTAGGGTGTCTCTACCTCCATAAACTGTTGCTCATTCAGATAGTTTCTTGTTTCAGACATGATCGTATGTCTAAGCTCCAGTCCTTTCCTCACCGGGTTCCTTCTCAGATCCAGGTAGCGGTATTTCATTCTGAGATCTTCACCCCCATCTGTCTCATCTTCGATGATAAACGGAGGAACCTTTGACTCATTCAAACAGGAATAGGTATCCACGACCACTTCAATGTCCCCCGTAGGGAGCTTATCGTTTTTGGCATAGCGCTCGGCCACCTTACCAGTGACGGATAGCACAAATTCTCTTCCGGCTTTTCTGGCTTGTTTCAATACATCTTCCTGTGTCTTTCCTTCCTCAAAAACGAGCTGTGTCAAACCAAATTTATCTCTCAGGTCGATCCATAGCATCCCGCCCTTATCACGTACTCTTTGTACCCATCCGGTAAGCGTTACATTTTCCCCAACATGCGATTTCCTTAGCTCTCCGCAGGTGTGTGTTCTAAGCATTTATCTGAAGTTTAATTGAAACAAACAGCCGCAAATTTAACAATAGTTTTAGCTTTGAGATAATTAATAATTTGACCTATGAAGCAAGTATTGATCGGGGCATGGATCGGGATCATGATTGGAGGGTGCTGGCCCCTTTTAGCACAGCATAAGTTGGAAAAAGAACAGATCAATAAAGATATCAGCTTGGTGCTGCCAGAAGAATTTATCCTGATGTCGAAATCTGAACGGATCAATAAGTATGTCAGCTCCAATGAGCCCATGGTGATGTATACCAGCCAGGACCGAAACATCGATTTCGGGATCACACTCACAAACCTTGGGTGGGCTGCCAATGATTTGGAGCTACTCATGCAATTCTATATTTCAGGTATAAGAAACCTGTATAATGAGGTAGAGTTTTACCAAAAAGAGGTCAGGGAGATCAACGGAAGGGAATACATTGTGCTTGAGTTCGTCTCAAAAGTTACGGATGAAGACAACGTATTTGGAGGCCCTGCCTCCACGAGTAAGTACACTTATATACAGTATACCCTGTTTAAAAACCAGGTGCTGCTCTTTAACTTCTCAGCACCAGCCCGAATCAAAGACCGCTGGCAATCTACTGCTGGTAGCATGATGGAAAGCATCAAGATCGATGACTGAGCTAAGCATACATTCCGACGAGCATTTTATGAAGCAAGCGCTCAAAGAAGCTGAAAAAGCACTCGAAAAAGGTGAGATCCCTATTGGCGCTGTGGTAGTTTCAAATAAAACAATCATCGCCCGTGGACACAACCAGGTGGAGCAACTCAATGATTGTACAGCCCATGCAGAGATGTTGGCCATCACCTCAGCTCAAAATTATTTAGGGAGCAAGTATCTGGATCAATGTACTTTGTATGTTACGCTTGAACCGTGTGTGATGTGTGCAGGTGCTTTATACTGGTCCCAACTGGAAAAGCTTGCGTTTGCTGCCAGCGATGAAAAAAGAGGGTTTAGTCAGCAAGGAAATCTGTTACATCCTAAAACCAAGGTGATCACCGGTTTATTGGCAGAAGAATCATCCAAATTGATTAAATCATTCTTCAAACAGCTGAGAGGGAACAATTCCTGAGGGAGAATGTTTTATATTCGAAGACTGAAAATCTAGAACAATAAATCAAAATAAATTATGGCATTTGAATTACCCAATCTACCCTATGCGCACAATGCGTTAGAACCACATATCGACGCAAAAACAATGGAGATTCACCATGGTAAACACCATGGAGCATATGTTTCAAAACTAAATGCAGCAATCGAGGGCACACCAATGGCCGGAAAATCTCTTGATGAGTTAATGAAAAACCATTCAGACGTTGGAGCAGTTCGAAACAATGGCGGTGGTCATTGGAATCACACACTTTTCTGGACGATCATGAGCCCCAATGGAGGTGGCACACCTTCCGGTGACCTTGCGTCGGCTATTGACTCTGCTTTCGGATCGTTTGATAAGTTTAAAGAAGAATTCAGCAATGCAGCGGCAACCAGATTCGGTTCAGGCTGGGCCTGGCTATGTGTTGAAGGCGGAAAATTATCTGTTTGCTCAACCCCTAATCAGGATAACCCATTAATGCCAGGGTCAGGATGTAATGGAACACCCATCCTTGGTTTGGATGTTTGGGAACATGCTTATTATCTGAATTATCAAAACCGACGTCCTGATTATATCAATGCATTCTTCAGCGTGATCAATTGGGATGAAGTAGCTAAAAAATTTGCAGCTGCAAAATAATCTTTTGAATCAATGAATTTTTTTAAAGCCTCCTTTTGGGGGCTTTTTATATTTCAACCTTTTTACCTTGAAGTATCAGACTGATCTGGATAGGGCGATCTCACTGAAAAAAAAGAACCGGCAACTCCTGGAGAAATACCGACGGGAAAAGCCGAAAGATCTTGACAGGAAGTTTCATCAGGCACATGAGGAAGCTTTTGAAGAAATCAATTGCCTGGAGTGCGCGAATTGCTGTAAGACCACAAGCCCGATTTTTCTGATGTCTGACATTGAAAGGCTTGCCAAAAGAATGAAGGTCGCATCTAAAGTATTTATTGAAACATATCTGAACCTTGATTCCGAAAATGACTATGTCTTAAAATCCTCACCCTGCCCGTTCTTACTGACCGATAACAAATGTGAAGTGTATGAAGATCGCCCAAAAGCTTGCCGGGAGTACCCTCACACCAACCGAAAAAGAATGCACCAAATCACTCAATTAACCTGGAAAAACAGCATGATTTGTCCGGCAGTTACGCGAATTCTGGAAAAATTACGTGTATTAACGTAGAATCCGGAAAATCGCATAAAACAAACGTATAACTATTTTATTATCAGACACTTACACTCTAAAGATAGGTATTTTTGGTAGATACGACATCCCGTATTTCATTGACCCGTCTACGAGAAAAAACCTATGGAAATCATTATTCATTAACGCTAGTATTACATAGAAATTGAATGTAACACGAACGACCTACCTGAATAAGGATCGTTACTTAACAAGCGTTTATGGAAATTGTAAAGATTAAAGAAAGGGTAAAATCAGAAAGAACTGGCAATCAGATTTCAACTGTTTCTTTCATTGCTGAGACAACCGGAGTAATTGTTGAAGCCAATGAAAACTTCCTTTCATTAATTCAAAGGAGTGAAGAGGAAGTGATCAACAAGATGTACTTCCAGAACCTTCTACCTATGGGTGGTAAGATCTATTATAATTCCCATTATTCTCCCCTACTTCAGCTGCATGGAAAAGTCAATGACATAAGATTTGAAATCGTGAGAAAAGACCATACCAAAGTACCGGTTATGATCAACTCACAGATAAATCGTGAAGGAAAAATATCTACTACAATCATTGAACTTAATCAGAGAAAAAGATATCAAAATGAATCCCCTGCTGAAAATGTCAGGATTCAGGAAATGACCGGAGAAATTTCCAGGCTCAAGGCTCAATTAGCAGAAAAGGAAGAGAAGATCAAGGATCAGGAAGAGGAACTGAACCGCTTGGAAAGCATTAAAAACAAATTCTTCAATGTAGTTTCTCATGACATGAAAAGTCCGCTGTGTGGATTGAGTGGATTTGTGAATATGATAATAGAGAATGCAGATGATTTATCAAAAGACCGGATGCTTGAGATTTCCAAAGAGCTCAAAGAAACCATTGATGGTACCGTACAGCTGGCTGACAACCTGATCAATTGGGCACAATCTCAGATGAATAATTTTGATATTCATCCTGAGATCATACAGCCTGAGGAACTGGTTAAGGAGATATTGGACTTATGCAACACCTCTGCACGAAAAAAGAACATCAACCTTACCTACGATATCAAAGAGCAGATGGTGGTTTATGGAGATCGGAATCAATTAACTTTTATCCTCAGAAACCTTGTAAACAATGCCATAAAATTTACGCATTCGCAAGGGTTGATCAGCATCGGGATCACGGAAAATGAGTATGGAGATTCTGTCATTGAAGTAACTGATAATGGTATCGGCCTGACTCAGTCACAAACAGATGCGCTACTATCTCCTAAAAAGAATACAAGCACACTGGGTACTTCCGGGGAAAAAGGCACTGGGATGGGGCTGATGCTTACCCATGAATTTGTTCAGATGCACGGAGGTCAGTTAGAAGTTTTCAGTACAAAAGGTGAAGGTAGTACTTTCAAAATTACCTTAAACCCGCTGGAACTAAATAAAAAGATCCTTGATATCTAAAACAAGGTCTTATTCAACTGCTATATTGTATTAAGAATCAGCTTTATTATAACTAACTAATGGTACTCATTGCAATGAGTACCATTTGTTATATTCGGTGACTATCGTGATCACATCTCTGTATTTGTACTCCCTGTCTTCAATTGCTTTGGCAATGTGTGGTGCATCATTGAAATATGGCACCATTTTCTTTCTGAAAAATAACATAGATACTTGCAGGTACTGCAACTCCTCTTCACGTATCAGATAAAAATTTCCATCAAAATTTGAGTTAGAGTCATCAATAAACTGATCCTCATACAATGAAAGATATCCATCAATATAAACCTTCAGGAAATGTTTTTGTCCGACCCGGATTCTTGAAACCCCTAGTAAATCATTCCCCTGGCTAAAGGGGACACTGTGAAAGTTTGAGCCTCCCCGATGGTAGGCCAATAGTTCATCAGGACGAAATTTCATCCGTTTTCTTTCACCTTTAAAAATTATTCTATCCAGCAATCTGGCTGAAAAACCCTCTTTCCTATCCTTTACAGTCCCATGGAGTGTATCCCCAGTATTCAAAACGACGTACCCACTTTGAAAATCTCTTTGAGAGAATGCAGTCAAACTACTGACCAGAAAGAAGCCAATTATTGTAAATCTTATCATGTATTTGTCATTTGTTATGTATGAAATAGCTCCCCATATCCACATTTCATACCTTTAAGGTAGCAAAAACAATGCCTTCAAATACTTACCCATAAATCCAAACCGAGTTTCACACAACCACATGAAGCATATGCGGCAAACGAAGGAATGGGTCATTGATAAACTTAAGGAAATCTCCAATCCGGATCTTATTGACGGAATCGCTCGCTTTGGTATACCCACAGATAATCTCATTGGTATCAGAAGCCCCGATTTACGGAAGCTGGCCAAAGAACTTGGTACAAACCATGACCTGGCAGACTCACTGTGGAAATCTGACATTCATGAGGCAAAGTTATTAGCAACCTACCTCGCTGAGCCGGCATTGATCTCCATAGAAAAAGCTGAAACCTGGTTAAAAGACATTTATTCCTGGGATATCTGTGACAGTTTTTGTAAGGCGCTCTCTTTCACAAATTATGCTTACGAGCAGGCCATTGAATGGTCATCGCGGGAGGAAGAATTTGTCAAACGGGCTGGTTTTGTGACGATGGTGAATCTAGCGATTCACGACAAAAAAGCACCGGACCAGAAATTGGAAGTTTTTTTCCCTGTGATAGTTAAAGAATCCCGGGATGAAAGGAATTTTGTGAAAAAAGCGGTCAACTGGGCATTACGCCAGATTGGTAAGAGAAGTATTAGGCTAAATCGAAAAGCCCTTGAAACAGCGCACGTAATAAAAAATCAGGGCACCTCTTCTGCAAAATGGATTGCGAATGATGCCCTGAAGGAACTAACAAGTATGGCGGTAATCGGCAGACTTAATAAAAAGTCCTAAAAGGCGTTAGTTCCTGCTTACAAATTCTTTACGATCAACTTTCAATTCCGGAATGCCCAGCATATTGGCGACCTCATCATAGTTGGAGAAATCTACTCTTCCTGACTCCCAAAACTGTGCCGGAATGATCACTACCCTCACCACCTGATTTAACAGGTCTCCTTCCTGAAGGTTTGCCAAAGGGAATGTGGCATCCATAAACAACCTCACATCGTACATGGTGAAATCATAGTTGTACTGAAACATGCCTTCATCCAGAAAGATGGTCTGTGGGAGGAGTCTCCATACATCAACATCTTCAGGGGTTACCTCCCATAGTAGATATACGAGTGCCTTGTCTTCATTGAAAACCTCAAAATCCTGAGGAAGCTCCAAAATCACCTCATAGTCCGGGGCTATAAAATCGATGTCAACATATTCAAACAAAAAACCACTTTCACCAGGTACACCCTGGGGACCGGGGTCACCTTTAGGACCTTGATCTCCCGGAGGGCCCTGAGGCCCAATCAGTCCGTCGTCATTGTTACATCCGGCCAATGCCAGGATTAAAGGAGCTACTATTAAAAATCTTATGAGTTTCATGACCTTATTTTTTGATGTTGTTAGGTTAAAATCAAACATTGTTCCACTTTTTATAAAATTGTAAAATAAATCCAAAAATCTATCAGTATGGCTACGAATAAGACCCAACCAAATGATAATGATGTAAACGCTTTTATCGCATCCGTGGATGATGATAAGAAAAAGGCCGATTGCTTCAAGCTCATCGAAATCATGGAAGGTATTACCCATGAACCACCAAAAATGTGGGGTAGCAGCATTGTTGGCTTCGGCAATTACCACTATAAATATGAATCCGGTCGGGAGGGGAATTTTTTCATTGTTGGGTTTTCCCCAAGAAAACAGAATCTCACCATGTACATCATGCCAGGCTTTGAGCGGTATGAAGAGCTCATGGCCAGGCTGGGAAAGTATAAAACTGGTAAAAGCTGTCTGTATGTAAAAAAGTTGGATGACATTGATCAGGACATTTTAAAAGAAATCATTGCGGATTCGGTATCCTACATGAACAAAAAATATAATTGATCAAATCAATTGTACGAATGCGCATCAAAGGCGCATTGGTTTTATAATTTCGCCACAAACTATTTACTATGTCATCTATCAAACTCGTCTCCTGGAATGTGAATGGCATTCGGGCCATGCTGAAAAAAGATTTTATCAAAGATGTAAATGCAATGGCCCCGGATATGCTCTGTCTACAAGAGACCAAAGCACAACCCGAAGAAGCTAAATCCGCCTTAAGTATCCTGTCTGACTATGAAGCCTACGTAAACAGCTCCAAGGAAAAGAAAGGGTATTCCGGAACTGCCATCCTCACCAAAGCGAAACCGATTGAGGTATCCGAAGACCTTGGCATCGAGGAGCATGATATGGAAGGCCGGGTCATTACTGCCGAGTTTGAATCATTTTTCCTGGTTACTGTCTACACCCCCAATTCCGGCGAGGGGATGAAACGGCTGGATTACCGCAAAACCTGGGACGAAGCATTTTTACAACATGTTATGAGCCTGGAAGAGAAAAAACCAGTGGTAATCTGTGGTGACTTGAATGTGGCCCATCAGGAAATTGACATAGCAAGACCCAAAGCCAATTATAACAAGGCTTCAGGCTATACCCAGACAGAAATCGATGGTATCACAAACATCCTCGAAGCCGGATTTATTGATAGTTTTCGGGTCTTCTATCCCGAAGAGGTAAAGTATAGCTGGTGGAACTATAAGTTTAACGCCCGATCCAGAAATGTTGGATGGAGGATTGATTATTTCCTGGTGAGCCAACAACTAAGATCCAATTTGAAGGCTGCTGAAATCCATAATGAGTACATGGGATCAGATCATTGTCCTGTCTCCATTGAGCTAGCATTTTAAAATCATTTAAAACACCTAATTTTACGAGGATTTACCTAACTGTTCACCCATGGACCTGAAAAGAATCCCTTTGCACAAAATTCATGTCGACCTTGGTGCCAAAATAGTCCCCTTTGCGGGTTATGAAATGCCTGTGAGGTATTCATCGGACAAAGAAGAGCACTTGGCTGTAAGGAATGGTGTTGGCGTATTTGATGTCTCACACATGGGTGAATTTATGGTGACCGGCCCAAAGGCATTGGAAACACTGCAATGGATTTCATCGAACGATGTCTCCAAACTATCCGTTGGTCAGGCTCAATATGGATATCTCCCCAATGATAAAGGAGGTGTGGTGGATGATTTTATTACTTACAAACTGGGAGAAAATGAGTACATGCTGGTGGTCAATGCCTCCAACATAGAAAAAGACTGGGACTGGATCTCGACACATAATAAAGGTGCGGATCTAAAGAATGTCTCTGATGACACAGTCTTATTGGCTGTGCAAGGACCAAAAGCCAGGGATGTTTTACAAAAACTCACCAGCGCTGACCTATCTGCTGTAAAATATTATCATTTTATCGAGGACCAACTCGCAGAAAAGAAAATGATCATCTCTGCCACTGGCTATACCGGAGCCGGGGGATTTGAGTTATACATCAAAAAAGAAGATGCTACTGATGTGTGGAAGGCCATCTTTGAGGCTGGAGCAGCATACAATATCCTGCCGATAGGGTTGGGGGCAAGAGACACCCTTAGACTGGAAATGGGATTTTGTTTGTATGGCAACGACATTGACGACGACACATCTCCAATTGCAGCAGGCCTGGGATGGGTTACCAAATTCACCAAAGATTTTATCAATGCCAACCAACTGAAAAAAGATAAAGAAGAAGGCACCGAATTTAAGTTGGTTGGATTAGAGATCATAGACAGAGGGATACCAAGACATGGATATCGCATCATGGATGATGACGGTAACATTATTGGTTTGATCACCTCCGGATCCATTTCACCCGTATCAAACAAAGGCATTGCCCTGGGGTATATCAAAACAGGGTTGCATAAACCCGGTACGGAAGTAAATATTGAAATCCGTAACAAAAACATTAAATCCAAAGTTGTAAAAACACCATTCATTTAATTTTCTATCCAACATGAAGACTGTTGAAGTTTGTTTGACTCCTGACCTGATACAGCACTTCAGCCTGAAAGGAAAAATGGTCATTGTTGTAGACATTTTCAGAGCTACATCATGTATTGTGACGGGGCTCGCCTATGGCGTCAATGCCATCTATCCTGTGGCCACCGTAGAAGAGTGCAAAAGCTATAAAAAACAAGGGATGATTATCGCCGGGGAACGTGGCGGGGAAAAAGTTGCAGGTTTTGATGTAGGAAACTCACCCTATGAATACATGAATGATGAGTTTCAGGGTAAAAATATCGCTGTGACCACAACAAACGGGACCCAGGCGATTCTAAAATCAATAGGTGCCGATCAGATACTCATTGGCGCTTTTCTAAACCTTAGGGCTATGGCTGATTACATCCTGGATATGAACAAAAATATCATTATTCATTGTGCCGGATGGAAAGGAATGGTCAACATAGAAGACTCTTTATTCGCCGGAGCCCTGATCAATGAGATTAAAGCAACTCACCAGCCATCAGGCGATTCTGCCTTCATGGCTGGCGACTTGTACCACTATCATCGTATGGATCTTCTGCATGCAGCTCACAATTCTTCACATGCCAAGCGATTGGCCGCTTTCGGAATTGAGAAAGACCTGGATTTTTGTATGGAGATGAGTCTTTACTCAATCATCCCTTCTTACCAGGACAATAAGATCACGCTGCTATAAGTTGATCATTAGATCAACCGGTAAATATCCATGATCTTTTTAAGGATACTCTCGAAGTCAATGCCCAGATCAATGAGTTTTCCCGAATGAATGTCGAATACCCATCCATGAACTGTAATTCCACGCTCCTTATAAGCAAGTTGTACCTCGGAAGTCTTTAGAACGTTTACACATTGTTCCTGTACATTTAACTCAACCAATCTTCGGTATTTTTCTTCTTCATCATTGATGCCATCCAATTCATCTTTATGGATTCGGTACACATCCCGAATGTTTCGCAACCATGGATTTAAAATTCCCAGGTCTGCTGATTGCATTGCTGCTTTTACACCCCCACAATAGTAATGTCCACATACCACGATGTGATCAACTTTCAAATGTGCGACGGCATAGTTGATGGTTGACATGACCCCTAAGTCGGTATTGGGCACCATGTTGGCGATGTTTCTATGAACAAAAACATCACCAGGATTTACTCCCATTATTTCCTCCGCTGTAACCCGGCTGTCTGCACAGCCAACGTAGAGTATAGGGGGATTTTGTCCTTTTGAAAGGTTTTTAAAATAATCCTGGTCTACATTTAATTTTTCCTGGATCCACTTCTCGTTGTTTTTGAAAATCTGATCAATCTTCATTAGCATCAATTTTTAAGATTACATTAATATACTTTTTGTTGGCGTCAATGGTTCAGGGAGATCTTTTTCACCAAGCATCTCCCTTAAATCAATTTCTATCGTCCTGCTCAATGCAGCCATGGGGATATCGTTCGCTCCCCCCTGGAAAGGATTTTCAGTGGCCTCTCCTATTTTTTCCATCGTATGAAATACCCAGGAAACCAAAGTGCTAAAGGGTATAGTCAACCATACCAGATATTCCCCCAGCTTCTGAAATTCAGGTAACATCCCAAATGGGATCAGCAATAAAAACAACCAAACGAAATAAAGGTTTAGTGTAGCAAACTGCCGGGGGTAAGGAAAATTCTTGATCCGTTCTGACTTGCCCTGGTGATCATACAACTCCTTCAGGATATTTTCCAACTCCATGTGTCTAAAGTCTTCAATCAATCCTTTGTCCAATAAGTCCTTCAGGTCGGCGGATTGATTGGCAATAAGTTGAGTAGAGGGATTCTTTGTTTTCAGTATCTTCTCCAGTTCCTTGTCATCGAGAAAACCACTCAGCACTTTTTCAATCTTAACAGCCTCTTCCGGAACCGTATAGATTTTTTTATACTCCTTATTCTCCCGGGAGGTCATAGATTCCCAGGTACGTGGTTGCCTAAGCTGGTATCGTAAGGCATTGACCCAGGCGAGGTGTCGATAAATGAGTCGCTGATGAATCTCATGGAGCTTCTTCTTGCTCAGTGATTTCACTGCATGTTTGTTGGTCACAAAATCCCTGGACATGATGCCCCACGTTCGGCTGGTATTGATGATGGCTCCCCAGATCTTCCTGGCTTCCCATAACCTGTCATAGGTGGCATTATTTTTAAAACCTATCAGGAAAGCCACAGCAGTACCGATAAGTGCAATCGGCACCCAGGGAAGGCCAATCTCTTTGACATCAAAGATGGTATACAATACAGTAGGTATAGCAGCAATGATCAGAAAACGAAAAATCGCTCTTCTGGTCCAAAGAATAGCTTCAAATAACCCAAAACTCTTTCCAGCGTGCATAGGTGGGCAAGATAATGCCCAAATCTTTATTACGAAAATCCGGTTTTATCTCTCCGGTGGATCATCCGGGAATTATCAGATACTTAACCCCCTGATAATAATTGCTTAAGGACCCGAACACGTCATAAATAAAAACCGCCCCAACTTTTGGGGCGGCTAGTCAAATCCAGCAACACGCCAGACAGACTTCTGCCTAGTGTTTCTTAATCAGTCTGAAATGAGCGATCTGATCAGTCTTTTGATTTTCTACCCTCAAAACATAACTTCCTGAAGTCAGGCCTCTCAAGTCAATCCTTGGTGTGACTGCTGTGCTCAAGATGACTTTCCCAGCCAGATCCAGTATGGTTAGATTTCCTTTTTCTATTCCCTTTATCTCAATGTAGTGCGTGCTGGGGTTTGGGAATATTTTGATCCCCGATTCTGCCAGGCTGGCTCCAAGGACAGATGTTAAAACGAATGTCTCCGTAGACTCACCCTGATAATTCGTATCAGAGATAGTAACAATCACTTCGTAATCACCTGCATCAACAGGAGGTGATGCTGACCCATTATAAGTTACACTGTAGGTTAAGCCATCCGGATCTGTTGATATTGTTGGAAATTTCTCTGTACCATTAGCTTCCTGTTCAAGGTTTGTAATGGTAATTACTGCTTCAGCCTTGTTTATGGTCAACACTCCTTCTATTAGGATGATATTGTATAATTCCGAACTTCCACCGGATAAAATAATGGGGTATGAACCGGCATCACTTTCCGCAATTGCAGGCGTTGAAATAGTCGGTGATGTAATAGAATTTTGATCGTCATTAAAAAGAAATCCATCAAAACTCATTGTCAATGCCGGATTCATATCCCCATAAATTCTTGAAAGGTCATCTGCCCTTATGGTAAGCTCCGCCTTGCCTGCGTCAAAAGATTGTTCAATGCTTGCAGCAGGATTAAATTCATCATCCCCTGTCTGTGAAGCTCGAACAGTAACGGTTCCCACTCCGGTTATACTGAGCATTTTATCCTCTAATATTGCTGGCCCGGAGACTACTTTAAATATGGGCTCAAGTCCCGACGAACTTGTTGCATCCATCATAAAAAGATCACCATATACCTTGTTCTCAATTGTCTCAAAAGTAATTGTCTGATCAGTTTTTGATTCATCAGTAATTAATATGGAAGCCTGAATAGTTTGAGCAGGCAGATAATTTTCATTGCCAGATTGCGATGCTTCCACCACAACTTCACCAGATCCATTTAAGGTCAACATTGTTCCTGAAAGGGTAGCGGGACCTGATACATAACTTAATGTGACATCCAGACCGGAACTTGAACTGGCTAACAATTCAATGGACCCTACCGAGATATCCAGTTCGTCCGGAGGATCAAATGTGATTGTCTGACCGGCTTTAATAATGGTTAAGATTCCATTTATGTGACTTATTTCATAATTATCAGCAATGGTGCCTCCTACAGAAATGACATATTCACCGACATCTGAATTCAGATCGGCAACCGTACTAACTACTGGGTCTGTTGTGAAAACTGTTTCTGTCTCTTCGTAAACAAACCCATCAGCTTCATAAGTCAAAGTAGGAATGGGCTCACCGTAGACTATTTCTATGTCACTTGCAATAATCGAAAGCGGTGCTTTGCCAACAGTAACTATAACTTCCTTGGGGATGGCTGCATAAACAGTATCATTTCCATCCTGAGAAGCAGTCAGTGTAGTTTGTCCTACCCCGGAAATCAGGAATTCATCATTTTCAATAATACCAACGTTCAGATTATCCGAAGAATAAACAACAGTCAAATCTCGCGATGAAGTGGCATGCAGTGAAACAGGTCCATCTCCATAAATTAAAGTTTCAATTTCTTCAAAAATGATTTCCTGCGTCAGACCGGTCACCTCGAATTCAATGATTTCCGATGATGGATTATAGTAATCGTTACCTGCCTGCATAGCTTCTACCTGAACGGTCCCGATGGCTCCATCCAGGGTAAGCAGATCATCAACATTAGATGCAGGTCCTGAAATCACTTCAAAGGTGATATCCAGTCCTGATGAAGCGGTTGCTTCTAATAAAAATGGGGCAGCATCAAATTCCCGGTTATCAATAGGAACAAAATCTATATTTTGATCAAATTTTGAGAATGTCCAGCCGGTCACATTCCCAAGATCTTCCGAAACAAATGCTAAGAATTCAGCTCCCCCTGATGCAAGGTTATCCTTTATTTTTAGGTATTCCGCCTCCACAGTACCTGAAGTCTGATGAATAATCCCTTCCTGACCCTCCACAGTACTTTTGATTTCTACGGAGTCTTCTTCAGTCCCAACAAAAATAAACTGATTTGCAGAGATGGTTTTGTTTGATTCTATCGTAAGGGATGACCCGTGCTCAATGGTTACTTCATTAAAAGTCAAATCACCGTATAGGGTTGCTGATTGACCGGACGCGGGCTGTCTGATAATGATATCATTAAGTGATACCGTACTTGCTCCGGGATTTGTTGGGTTAAATGAAGATTCAATAATGATAGTGGCTTCTGATGCATCGATCGTATAGTCTGTCGCTGAACCATAGCTAAATATTGTGGTAGAGAATGAGGAAGTTCCTAAATCAAGTGTTACACCACTGCTTCCATAAAACCTGGTACTGAATAAAATATCCGTATCAAACCCGTTGGTATAAAATGTGCCGCCAGAAAGCTCCAGCTCTCGAATAATAAGTGGTTCCATCAGGGTCCAGGAGCCAGATCCATCCATATAAAATGTTGCATTCATCAAATGGTCACTCTCTGCACCTATGGTCTCCGCTCCGTCAGACAAAAAATGAAATTCGTCCGACTCCAGTGTTAACAATGGTGACAAACTCAGGGAACCATAGATATTGATTATTTTTTCTCCGGATAAAAGAATAGATTCATCGATCTCGGAAAAATCAAGATCATTCATGCTGATCGAAGCTATATCTATCATTACCTCGTCAGAAGATGAGGAAAATGAATTGGCATCAAAATAAATATTATCAAGTACTCCAGGAACGCCAGTATGGAATGTATTTCCCCCGCTTTCTGCCACCCAATGATTTTCAAAATCAGTCCAGTTTCCTGATCCACCTACCCAATAGTAGTCCAGTCCTACAATGCCCGTGATATTCCAGCCTGTGTTGTTTCCATTGTCGATGGTCTGGTTGGCATAGAAAGTTGCGCCACCGGTTCCGGCGATGTCCTCCAGAATGAGGTAGATTCCATCTACTGACCCGGTTGGAACGGAAAGAGTGGCCTGAGACCCCATAACGCTTGAGTTGAGTGTAATGGGAGAAGATTTCAGACCTGAAAGTGTGAGCATATCCGCAGTTTGAGTAACCCCTGCTGAAAAGTCGATGCTGGCTCCCGGGCTTACCTCTAGTGTATTAAAAAAGTTGGCTCCTGTAACTGTACCGCTTCCTGATAATATTACATGATTGAAACTTTGGCCATCACCATTAAAATCACCCGTCACATTAAATACTGAAGTTTCCGAATTAAAAGTAAGTGACCCAAAATCCAAAATGGTCAGCTCATCTGTCTCCAGTCTACTGGCTCCAAGATTTATTGTTAGCGGATCATTGTTATCGATATTAATATAACTTGAAGCTTCTATGGTTACATCATCAAAATTTAAGGTCCCACTATAAATACTTAAAAATGAACATGAAATATCATCATGAATCGTATACTCCCCGGAACCAAAAAAATTAAGATTGGTAATATTTCCTCCGGTACCATGATAATAACTTAACCCAGGTCCATCACCGACAAGTCGAACGAAATTTATATCCTTAGTTACTCCTGCATTAAAATTTGCATTTCCGTATATATACAGTTGTTTTCCATAGGGCGCGTATATTTTAGGTTGACTGGTCACTCCAGTCCAGTCCATGTTATTAACGGTGGTCAGATCATCATCCAGTGTAACAGTCTGATTCGCCAAATCAAATGACATCTCATCAAAAAATACATCATCAAATTGTCCCGGAAAATCGCCATGTATTGTTGATCCACCTGAAGTGGTTGCCCAATGAGCCGGGTCCGTCCAGTCACCTCCGTTTCCAATCCAATAATAATCGCTGCCAGCAGGGGCACTGATATTCCAGCCATCCGTATTCCCCAGGTCAATACTGTTTGTGGCATTAAAAGTGGCTCCACCTGTTGCATGTATGTCTTCCAGTTCGACGAAATCAATGGCTATTGTTCCACTGACTGCATTGAATGTAGCTTCAGTACCCCCGGACGTTGAGTTGATCTCTGTGAGTTCGAACTTATTCCCATCAACATCCAATGAAGAAATGGTTTGGGTAGTTCCGCTTTCAACAATTAATTGTTTGCCTGCAGCAACGGTGATTTCATTGAAAATGTTGGTATTATTCAAGGTACCCCCTGACGGATAGGTCAGGTTATAATAAGTATAAGGACCTGTCCCATTCACATCTCCTTTAAAAAAACCAGACGAAATTATTTCCGAGGTTCCGGCATCAAGATTTAACGTCCCAAGACTTTGGTTCTGAATATTGACACCTTCTATAGTGCTGCTTCCCAAATCAATATCTAA
This sequence comes from Cyclobacteriaceae bacterium, assembly GCA_965223915.1. Taxonomy (GTDB): domain Bacteria; phylum Bacteroidota; class Bacteroidia; order Cytophagales; family Cyclobacteriaceae; genus UBA7330. Next base: position 544,429 of record OZ245027.1, read on the forward strand.
AGTTCCTCCCGGACTGGCAGCAATTGAAAAAACATATGCAGAAATATCAAAGTCATTTGTGATGATAGAGCCTTTGTATGCCTGAAAAGACATCACCTCTATGTTACCATTAAAAGTCCATTCGCCTGTTCCATTAAAACCTACAATGCTTGAGGTACCAAAAGAGTTGTTGGCCGTTGTGACAATTTCACCACTACTTGAAGACTCAAAATATACAGTACCGAAATTATAGTTAGCTGCACTAATCAGTACCGCAGAACCAGAGATATACAAATACCATGGTGAACTATTGATTATAGGATTTCCTGTTGCTCCAGTCCAAATAAAGTCGTGGCAGTAGGCATCTTCATCAATGGTAATAATTTGCCCGCTTCCGGAAAAAGACTGACTATCAAAATAAACATTGTCGAGCTCAGTCGGAACTACGGAATGATTGGTCGCACCCCCACTGGTAGTAGCCCAATGGGTGATATCAGACCAGTTGCCGCTACCCCCTACCCAATAGTAGTCTTGTTGGGAATATGAAACATTGATTGAAAGGATCAGCAAAAAAAGTGCTGAGGAAATTCTAGGCGAGAAATCCATCTTTTAGACTTTTAGTGAAATCTAAAATTCGGAAGGATAGCCCTGGTAATCCACTGATTTTTCGTGAACTACCGATTTGTTGAGTTTAGGGTCGAATTGCAGCCGTGAACGAATTCAGATACTTCAATTTCTGTACTATTTCCTATAGAAAACAAGTAAATTAAATACCTAACTTATTCATTATCAATCACAACATATTCTATTTTATGCGTCCTAAGGGTGATTCACAAAATGGTCAGAGCACTCATGAATGACTGTCTGAATGTTCTACCCAAAGGAATCTTTTCTGTGCCCAGAAAGACATATCCTTCCTGGATGGAAGTGACCTTGGTAAGGTTTACTATAAAGGATTTATGCACCCTTGCAAACGGAAGTTGTCCAAGGTTCTCCTCCACTTTTTTAATGGGATGAGATAGCACATAGGTCCTGGCATTCGCTACTACCTTGGCATAATTATCATCAGCCTCAATGTAAGTGATATCTTTTGGATCCAGTGCTACCAATTCGTTTTGGTCCTTTACAAAAATCTTATCCGATGAGGGTGAATTAACAACAGGTCTGTTGTGCCTATACAGGGCCAACTCAATATTTGCAACCAGATTTCGCTCTTCAAATGGTTTGACGATATATGCCTCGGGCTTTATATCCTTTACCCTCCCCAGTGTTTGATTATCATAGTAGGACGTCAGAAACAAGAGTGGCTTATCTGTTTTCTTTCTGATCTGACTTGCCAGATCCACGCCATCCGTATCACCGGAAATAAAAATGTCCAGCAAAAACAACTGATAATCGTTTCTTGCAATAAACTCCATGGCTTCGACTGCATTATCAGTCTGATCGCAAGCATAACCTCTCTTGGAGAGAATCATATTAAGGTCTGCCGCTATAATGGCCTCATCCTCTACGATCAAAATCCTGGTCATGAAATTTTACTTTTATAAGGAAATTGAATGGTTACATTGGTCCCCTCGCTCAGATCATGGCTTACTGCAGCTTTGAGTTTCTTGGAGAGATCGTTAACCAGTATGGTGCCCAGGCTACCCTGCTTGACTTTGGGTGGAGATTTCATCCCGATTCCATTGTCGGACACTGAAAGTCTGACCATATTTTCCTGGGTTTCTAATCTGACAATGATAAGACCACTTTTTTTACCATCAAAAGCATACTTAAAACTATTTGTGACCAATTCGTTAACAATCAGTCCAAGGAGAATGACTTTATCTACATCCATCATCGTCCTGGTAGCTTGTAACTCAATTTCAATTTCTCTATCTGTACTGGAATAGGATTGTTCCAGGTTATCGATCAATTGATCAAGGTATTCTTCCAAATCTATTTCAGTTAGATTTTCATTCTGATACAGCCGCTGATGGATCAAAGCCATTGAATGGACCCTGTTTTTACTTTCAAGCATTGCAGCATTGGCACGCTCATCCGTAATGAAATTAGACTGTAGGTTCAGGAGGCTACTGATCACTTGCAAATTGTTCTTTACCCTGTGATGAATCTCTTTCATCAACAACTCTTTGTCCGCCAGAGCCTGATTAATGACATCATTTTTTTCTGCTAACCTTTTATTAACCTTTTGTTTTACCTGGTACATATAAACGGAAAACCCGACCCCCATCAGCAGGATCAGTGTCAATGAAAGTAAGATGTTGCGCTCATTCTTTTGTCTGGCAGCAATGAGCGATGCCTCCTCATTTTGCAATCTCAGGTTGATGATCTCATTTTCTTTTTCCTGAGCTTTATAACGTTCTTCCCATTCTGATGTACGGTCCACTATTTCTGCAGAATATAGCTGATCTTTGAGCTCATAGTGTTTTTTTAAAAATTCCATTGCCAACTGTAATCGGCCAGTTCGTTCATAGTGATCCGCCAATTGTATGTATAGGTCTTTTACCTCATCAGGATATTCCTCTTCATCGAATATCTTGTATGCTCTGTCAAAATAATACATGGCTGAATCAAATAAACCAAGCTCAGACAGCAACTCGGCTTTGAAACGGACAGCAGTGAATACTACGTATTCATCATCTATACCTTTTTCATTAATTACCTGATCAAAGTATTGAATAGCTTTTTGATGCTGCCCCCGAGACTCCTCAACCATTCCAAGTCCATTGAGCGCAAATGCCAGATCAAGGCGATTATTTTGTATTTCTGCAAATGCCTTTACTTCCTGGTAGTAGTACTCAGCACTATCAAACTTTTCAAGAGAGATCAACACATTCCCCATGTTGATGAAAATATCTGATCTTACCTGCTGATCTTCCACAGGATCCAAGATGTCCAATGCCCGTTGATAGATCGTCCTGGCATCCTCATACCGATCGATTCGACGATACACAATTCCAAGATTGTTGAAAATATTGAGCAATAGCCCTTCATCTGATTTTGAGGACTCAAGTAAAGCGACGGCCTGGTTGTACCAGGGGAGTACACTTACATAATTGCCTTTTAAAAGTTCTACGGTACCCAGATTGAAATTAAGTGTTGCTATACTGGATGTATCATTGATTTTTTTTGCCAGATTAAGCGCCAATAAGTAATAATGGTTGGCAGAATCCATTTGATAGTCAAAGTCGTAAGCGAGGCCCATCGCCCGGTATCCATTGACGCGATAAAGTGCAACACCTGATTCCTCCGCCACTTCATTCAAAATGGCTGCATAATGAATCGAAGAATCAAAACTTATTTCAGCCCACTCTTCAGCCAATGAATAGTAAATGTCCATTTTCTCTTCCGTATCCTGGGCCAATCTCAAAGACTGACTGAGGCTATCGATTAACAGGCTTGATTGAGCATTTATATGATTTAATACAAACAGACTGATGAATATTAGACCGTAACGGAATGACATGTTTCCAGGCAGCAGAAAATTTTGGATTAATAATTTTTACAAGATAAGGGTTTTGTATTATGAAAATCTTATCTTTCCTCCCAATAATTATATTTCAACCAAAACTTAATCACAAAATGAAAAAATTATTAATTATCGCCGTTGTAATGTGCTTTGCTTACGCAGGACAGGCACAGGAAAAACCTTTCAGAATTGGTATCAAGTTTGGTGTTCCCAATATCGTTGGCTTGAATGCTGAATATGTAACACCGATATTAGGTGGCAAACTCGCTCCTACTGCTGATTTTTCTTACTTTTCACTTTCTGCAGCAGGTGCTAAGGTAAGTTTCTCTTATTTTGAGTTAGGCAGTAACTATTACTTCATGAATGAGGGAAAAGGACTTTATGGTCACGTAAGCTATGGTAATATTGGCTTTAAAGGAACTTATGATGACCCCACCTATGGAGAGGGTGAGGGCAAAGCAAGTCTTAGCTTATTTAACTTAAAGCTGGGTGCTAAGCTGGGCAACACTGTATACTTCAGACCTGAGTTGGGTTATGCCATTGGAGGAAAAGGAAAGGTGAGTGTGGAATATGATGGTCAAACGGAAGAAGAAGATATTCCAGGATTCTTATCTGGAGGTTTGCTCGTAAACCTTGGATTTGGATTCGCTTTCTAAATTACATTTTAAAGGATATTAAAGCCAATGGTTCAGCCATTGGCTTTTTTTATGACCATATTTGGTTAAGAGGCATCGGAATGATGTTCGACCCCTCTGGGGTCGAGCTTAAAATGGTTCATCAAGTGCTCTAAAGCGGTGACTCCTACGGAGTCTTTGCCCCAGGAAAGATCATGAAACTTTTTTCAGGATAGTCACCATCCAATAATTGCTAACTTCTTAAAAAAGAAGAGGTTAATTTAATTCGTCTAAAAAGACAGGGTGTATAAATTATCTCCCCGGAATACTCTATGGGAAATTGGTTCAATCTTTAACTTAGAACAACAACCCTCAGACCCCGGAGGGGTCCGCAGCTTTGTTACACCAAATAAATCAGGCAGAGGACTCCAGAGGATGTCGAAGACCCTGCAATTAAAAATTCTTTTCAATAAGCATCCACCCCCTCAACTTCTCCAGCATCACCAAAGCACAAGCCGGGATCTCTTTGAGACGGGGCCAAAAACTTCACTTACACCATGATCGTAGAGAAATCATGCCTGGAAGATCAATGATTTTTTGAACCAGGTTGTTCAATATTCATTTCCGATTCCAATCAATTTTATTTTAATTTAACATATAATGGCGAATTATAAAAGACCCCAGAGGGGTCTACAGGTTTGTAGCATTTACGGTATAAGAAGGGGGACTCCGGAGGAGTCCAAGCGAATCAATGTTTCATCAGGACCATCCAAAATGGCAAATACATATACACAAATCTATATTCAAACCGTTTTTGCGGTTAAAGGGAGAGAAAGTATTATAAGTTCCAGCTGGGAACAAAGATTGCATCAATACATTACAGGTATCATTCGTAATAAAGACCAAAAGATGCTGGCCATTAATGGAATGGGTGATCATCTCCATTTCTTCATAGGGATGAAACCGGATTGTTGTTTGTCCGATCTCATAAGAGAAGTAAAAAAATCTAGTAATGATTTTATAAATGAAAACAAATTTTTAAAATCTAAATTCTATTGGCAGGAAGGGTTTGGCGCATTTTCCTATCACCATTCACAGATCGACAGGGTGGTTAAATATATTATGAACCAGAAAGAACACCACAGAAAGAAATCATTCAAAGAAGAATACCTGGAATTGCTCAAAGATTTTCAGGTAGATTACAATGAACAATATTTGTTTAAATGGATGGAATGATGTTCGACCCCTCTGGGGTCGAACTTAAAAATGGGTCATTAAGTACTATTAAGCGGTGACTCCTACGGAGTCTTGCCCCAGAAAGATCATGAAACTTTTTTTCGGGATAGTCCCCATTTAATTATTGCTTTTAACTCAAGAATTTAAATTCCTGACTTCTTAAAAATAGCGGTTAATTTAATTCGCCTAAAAAGACAGGATGCATAAATAATTTCCCCGGAAGATTATTTAGGAAGTTGGCTCAATCTTTTACCTAGAATAACAATCCTCAGACCCCGAGGGGTCCCCCAGATTTGTAACACCATATAAATCAGACAGAGGACTCCAGAGGAGGTCCAGGACCCTGCGATCAAATATTCTTTTTAATAAGCATTCACCCCCTCAACTTCTCCAGCATCGACAATGCAGTTGTAGGGATTTTTGAACCTGGCCCAAACACTTCGCTCACACCCTGATCAAATAGAAACTGATGATCTTTTGGCGGGATGACTCCACCCACAAAGACCAGAATATCTTCTCTGCCAAGTTTCTTTAACTCATTCACCAGTTTTGGGATCAATGTCTTATGTCCTCCGGCCAGAGAAGAAGCTCCAACAAAATCTACATCATTCTCAGTGGCCTGTTTGGCCACCTCTTCAGGCGTCTGAAAAAGAGGTCCCATGTCCACATCAAACCCCATATCGGCATATGAGCTGGCCACTACTTTGGCCCCTCTGTCATGGCCATCCTGGCCCATCTTAGCAATCATAATACGTGGGCGTCTACCCATATCTTCCTCGAACTGATCAGTAAGCTGTTTTACGCTTTCAAAATCCCTATCTTGAGCTGACTCGCCCGCATAAACCCCCGAAATGGTTTTAATTTCAGCTTTGTGTCTCCCGAAGTGTTTTTCCATGGCATCGGATATCTCTCCTAAGGTAGCTCTTTTCCTGGCTGCCTCCACTGCAAATTCCAAAAGATTTCCCCTTCCTGTTTCGGCGCAATGAGCAAGCGAATCTAAAGCCTGGCTCACAGCCTCGGCATCCCTTTCACTCTTCAGTTTTTCCAATCGCTGGATCTGAGACCTTCGTACGGACTCATTGTCGACCTCAAGTAAATCAAAATCAATCTCCTCATCAATTTGATATTTATTTACTCCAACAATCACATCCTTTCCTGAATCTATCCGGGCCTGTTTCCTGGCTGCAGCTTCTTCAATTCGCATTTTAGGCACACCTTTCTCAATCGCCCGGGCCATTCCTCCTAACCCTTCTATTTCTTCCATGTGCTCCAACGCTTTTTTAACCAGCTGATCGGTCAGGTATTCCACATAATAAGATCCACCCCAAGGGTCCACAACCCTGGTGATGTTGGTCTCTTCCTGCAGATAAAGTTGCGTATTTCTGGCAATGCGGGCTGAAAAATCGGTCGGTAAGGCAATGGCCTCATCCAGGGCATTGGTGTGAAGAGATTGTGTATGCCCGCAGACAGCAGCCATCGCTTCGATACACGTACGTGCCACATTGTTGTAAGGATCCTGTTCACTCAAACTCCATCCCGAAGTTTGAGAGTGGGTCCTTAACATCATGGATTTGGGATTTTTTGGCACAAACTGCTGTATGGTCTTCGCCCAAAGAAGTCGACCTGCCCGTAGCTTGGCGATCTCCATAAAATAATTCATCCCAATCCCCCAAAAAAAAGATAGCCGCGGAGCAAATTCATCGATTTTCAACCCGGCCTCAATGCCCGCTCTTACATATTCCAATCCATCAGCCAGCGTGTAGGCAAGTTCAATATCTGCAGTGGCTCCAGCTTCCTGCATATGATACCCGGAAATCGAAATAGAATTGAACCTAGGCATGTATTGACTGGTATACTCAAAAATATCTCCTATGATCCTCATGGAAGGTTTCGGAGGATAGATATAAGTATTACGAACCATAAACTCCTTTAAGATGTCGTTCTGGATCGTACCACTCAGCTCCTCTTTTTTAACACCCTGCTCTTCTGCGGCCACGATATAGAAAGCCATGATGGGGATTACAGCCCCGTTCATAGTCATGGAAACCGACATTTTATCTAAGGGGATCTGATCAAACAAAACTTCCATGTCCAGGATAGAGTCTATGGCTACACCTGCCTTCCCAACATCTCCTTCAACACGAGGATGATCCGAGTCATACCCACGGTGGGTAGCCAGATCGAAAGCCACGGAAAGCCCTTTTTGACCTGCGGCCAGATTTTTTCGATAAAATTCATTCGAATCTTCAGCAGAAGAAAACCCGGCATACTGCCGAATGGTCCAGGGTCTAATCACATACATTGTGCTGTACGGTCCTCTCAGATAGGGTGCCTGACCTGCTCCGAAATGCAAGTGACCTGCGTCTTTCAGGTCCTCCGGTGAAACATATTTCTTTAAAGGTATCTTCTCCCCGGATAGCCACTCCTGATTTGGATTTACCTCTTGCTTAGTTGGATTCAGATGTGCTTTGATGTTCGAAAAATCTGGTCTCATGGGTTTTAAAGGATTTTTTCATCATTAACATTCTCGGAAAGTGATGTGGGCTTCAGCAATTTTCTGCCATCCTGACCTTCTTCTTTTCCAAAACCCGAAGCTTTTTTGTATTCCTCTCCAGCTACCCGATACTTGTTGGCTCCAACCATGACAAACTTTTTATCAATCAGGTCCTGAACTTTTTGGGAACGAACTAGATCAATCTGATCTTGTATCCTTCCTGATTGAATGCCCGAAATCAACCCTCCATCAACCTCAGTCTGCTTAAACAACTCAAGAGATTCGCGGATGAGCTGATGAGTTAGATACGCTACATAGTAAGACCCGGATACCGGATTGTCTACTTTATCGAAATAGGATTCTTCTTTGAGTAGATTGGAAATGTGGGATGCAATCCGCTGACTGAAAAGTGAAGGAGATTCTTTCAACCGGTCATGAGGTCTTATCAAAAGTGCATCACAACCGCCCAATATCGCTGACATGGCTTCGGTGGTATTCCTGATCATGTTCACGTGATGATCATACCTTGATTTTGACCATAAGCTACTTGAAGCCATGATTGGAATTGCCACGTCTTTTTTACCATATGCTTCTAAAATTGAACCCATTAGATATCTCATTGCATGTTGCTTGGCCACCTCGAAGAAGAAGTCACCAGTAATTGCCATATCTAAATGGATATTTTCCAATACCTCCTCCAGGCTCAATCCCGCCTCAGTCAACTGGTCTATGTACTCAACCACTTTATTTGATGTGAAGGCCAGTTCCTGCGTGAAGTTTGAGCCTGAATTAACAAAGTCTCCGGAATGAATGTGGATTGATCTGAAATTTGAAGCTCCTACCGTTATTTTCACCAGGTCAACCAATTCCTCAAATTCAAGTAGCGTATCTGAGGTGATCCATTGCCCCAGTATATCATGATCACAAAACCCTGAAACCTCTTTTAGGGAGATATTTTGGGCTGATAACTGTCTAAAATAATCCCTGGTGGACTGAATAGCAGCTTTGCCTGAAAAAGAAATGGCTATCTCACGGACATCTATTCCCTTGAGCAGATGTTCAATGTTTACCCGATTGTCTATTCGAAACAGCAGGCCTTCCACACCAAAAGATAAGGCTGTTTTGGCTTCTTTGTTGGCTTGCTCCACCGCTTCTACCATGATTTCCTGGTAGGTAGTCCACCCTTTTGTTCTCTTAAGGTCTAAGGAAGGATGGCTCTCAATATCTTCTTTGGTATAATAGGGCTGAACGGAAAAATTCTCATACGTTTTCCATACGAGCCGATCCTCAAAATCTTCCCCTCTCAGATCATCAAGTACTATGGCTTTCCATCCTTCTTTGGAAAGTGGATCGAAAGTAGCAAACAGTTTTTTGGATTCACTCATGATTCAAACATCTACACATTAAACGAACTTCTCATCACTCAATATGTTCGCACAGTTCGGTAAGCACCCCATGGGTAGATTTTGGATGTAAAAAAGCAATGTCTAATCCTTCAGCACCCTTTCTGGGTTGCTTATCTATCAGTTCAATACCTTTTTCGGTTGCATCCTTCAACTGGCTGGACAGGTCATTTACAGCAAATGCAATATGATGGATCCCTTCACCTCTTTTTTCAATAAACTTTCCAATGGGTCCCTCCGGATCGGTAGACTCGAGCAGCTCAAGCTTCGTCTCGCCCACTTTAAAGAACGCCGTTTTAACTTTTTGATCTTTTACCTCCTCAACCTTATAACATTCCAGACCGAGAACATTTTCATAATATGGGATGGCTACATCCAAATCTTTAACAGCAATACCAATATGTTCGATGAAGTTTAATTCCATTTCACTAATAATTTACCATAAATTAGTAAGGTTGTGATTGACTATGGTAAAGCTATTTGATTTTTCTGCAATCCCAGGCGTGCAGCTTCAATTGACGTCCTTTTATGCCAGCTGAAAAGAAGTTTAAAAAGAAACGATTAGACCCTGCTGAATATGCCCGGGGTATCATTGACGGGGACCGGGTCATGCTCAGCAGAGCCATTACCCTCATAGAAAGTAAGCTTCGTTCGGATAACGAATTGGCAGAAAAGCTCATTGACACCCTGCTCCCGAGAACCGGGAAGTCCATCAGACTGGGAATTACGGGAGTACCGGGTTCTGGCAAAAGCACTTTGATAGAATCATTTGGTAAGCTGCTAACTTCGTTGGGGAAAAAAGTGGCCGTATTGACCATTGATCCTACCAGCCAGATATCGCGTGGCAGTATACTTGGTGATAAAACGCGGATGGAAGCATTGGCCAATGACCCGAATGCTTATGTCAGGCCATCTTCATCAGGTACCACATTGGGGGGTGTTCATTCAAAAACCCGTGAAACGATGCTTTTATGTGAAGCCGGTGGTTTTGATATCATCATCATTGAGACGGTAGGTGTTGGACAAAGTGAAACATCTATTCGAGGGATTGTAGATTTTTTCCTGCTTATAGCGCTCTCCGGTGCAGGGGATGAACTGCAAGGGATTAAGCGAGGGATCATGGAAATGGCGGATGCTGTGGTAGTAAACAAAGCTGACGGGGAAAATGTGAAAAAAGCACAACAGACCAGACATGATTATGTCAATGCGTTACACATGTTTCCTCCCACATCTTCAGGATGGGTGCCAAAGGTGCTTACCTGCAGCGCCCTAAATAAGGAGGGACTTGAGGACATTTGGGATATGATCAAGGATTATGAAGCCCATGCCAGGGAGTCTGGCTATTTCTCTAAAAACAGGCAAAATCAAAACATCGAGTGGATGAAGGACATTCTTGATTTTAATTTAAAATATGATTTTTACCACTCCGCTCCTATCAAACAGAAACTTGCTGAACTTGAAACGCAGGTCAGAGAAGAAAATGTCCCAGCCATAACTGCCGCCAGAATTTTGCTCGATAGATTTAAAGAGATAACACGTTAAAGCGGTTTACATAAATCAACGCACCCTCATAGCCGATGTAATTTTCTCAATTCCATGAACTCAAAGCAAGAATGCGTCATCTGCTATTTTTATCTAAAAATAGATAAAATAATAAATCAATAGAACCACTTAATGGATTCCCATAGAACATACGCACCATTATAGCCAACAATTTAAATCGTGGGCTATGAGATCATACACGCCCAAATGGTTACAACCATTTCATTATTTGATGAGATTAGAATTTAATTCCGCCTCCAAATTCCATGTCACTGAGTTCTATTTCCAGGGCTTTGGTAGACAATTGAATCTCACGCATACTGATGGCCAGGGAGAGCAACAACGCAAATAAAGACACTCCAAAAATGATCCCTCCCCACTCCTGGTTGCCCTGGTAAATGAAGATCATACTGAGCACACACAAAAAGAAACTCAACACTCCGAAAATCTGCATGCTACGAATGAGGAAAAGCCTGATCCTTAAATTTTTTATCTGGCCTTCCAGAACACTCTTCTTATTTTCCAAATAGGACGTATGCAATCGCCTGATAATATTAGCAATGGCCAGAAATCTGTTGGTATAAGCTAGTAACAAAAGAGAAATCGCTGGAAAGAGTAACGCCGGTGTGGTAAGATCCATCAGAATAGTTTTTTATTATCCTTGTGACGAGAAGCGTCTCTTTTTGTTTTCTTTTCCATGTTCTTTTTTAAGGCCTCAGTCAGGTCAACTCCGGTTTGATTGGCCAGACAAATCAGAACCCACAAAATATCAGCCATCTCATCGCCCAGGTCGAGTTCAGATTCTGAACCTTTAAAAGATTGCTCACCGTATCTCCGGGCCATGATCCGGGCCAATTCACCTACTTCTTCCGTTAGGATGGTCATATTGGTGAGTTCATTGAAATAGCGAACTCCTTTGGTGTTGATCCAATGGTCTACCTCAGCTTGTGCTTCTTCTATGGTCATTGGGTATTGGCTGAGAGATTTTCATTCAGGTGTCGGATCTCAAAACCTTCCATCTCCAATTTTTCCAGGAAAAACTGCAGTCGACCTTCTTCCTCCGCTCTCAGGCTATCTACGTCCGGACTGAATTCTTTGAATTTCTCATGGGGGAATTGTTTGCCATATTCATAATGATCCTCCCAAAACAATGCTTCGTCTACGAAGCCATCTTTGTTGTAATAATATTTGTATTCTGCGGCCGTCTGATTTTTTTTATCAATAACCAAATGACCTGAAAAGATTGGATGATGATTCTCAAAATAGAAATAATCATCACGGTCGTAGTCTGGCGTGTGAAGAATGCCTACTACCTTTTGTAGCATTTCATCCATAAAATAACCCCGAATTTTGTAGATGGAGTCACCTACATGAAAATCGTCTTCAATGATGCTTACCCTCCTGTTGAGGTCGATGTGATGTACTTTGGTGTTGATGACATCTACTTCATGGCGCTTTTCCTTGCTGATTTCCGACGAACAATTGACAAAAATCAGTGAAAGCAACAATAGTATATATGATCTCATAGTATGTCAGTTTGAGTCACAATTTAATCAATTCTTCGTTTTCTTCCCTTTTGTATTTCCAGCGTTTGTGTGACCAAAGATATTGTGTTGGATCAGACCTAATCAATGATTCACACTCCCTTACATATTTTCGTAGAATTGAAAGATCACCCTTTCTATAAGGCGGGTCTCCCAATTTCACCAGTTCGATAGAATATCTTCCTCGTCTGATCCTTCTAAACCTGGAAAAGTAACAGGGAAGTTGTGTCAAATAGGGTAATTGCGAGAGTCCATTAATAAAAGGTGTCTCTACCCCCATAAAATTTACCCAGTGTTTAGATTGGTTGTGAGGTGGACTTTGATCTGCCAAAATACCAATGTTTATTTTTTGGTCCTTATTTCTCATGATGAATCTTGCAGCACTGCTTTTAGGAATGGCCACGCCTTTAAATCTCGACCTGATAATCTTCATATATTCATTGGCAAAACCACTGCTCTGAACCTGTACAATTGGACTGCATGGATAGTCACTCCCTACAGAAAGGCCTAAAGCGAGCCACTCCCAGTTGGCATTGTGAATAGAATACATCAATACTTCCTTTTCTGGATTCTCATGATGATCGAATAACTCAGGATTTTTGACAAAACAGCGAGCACTTATCTCTTCAACAGAAACGGTCAATGATTTGAAAATTTCAACGATCAGATCACAAAAATTTTTGTAAAACCCATTGGCAATTTTATTGAGCTCTTTCTCATCCTTTTCAGGGAAAACCATTTTTAGGTTACCGAGAACAACTTTCCTTCGATAAAACCATTTTGCTGGGAAATAGAGCACATCTGACACGAAGTACCAAAAAGAAAAGGGTAGCCGTGATATGAGCTTTAAAAGACTAATGATTAACTTATTTATCAAGACAATTCTTAATTCAAGGGTAACTAAAATGGAAATTTATCGTGATACACAAGAATAAAACATAAAAATTATGCAACGTTTAAAAATAAAAGTATTAGCAGGATTTTTTACAGTCGCTCTGCTTTTTGTATTGAGTCCAATGCATGCCCAGCAGGATAAAAGCAATCGCCCAAGTCCTCCCAAGCAAATTAGCGGTGCTGTTGACGGAATAGATGTTATCATTGACTATAGCTCCCCGGCAGTGAAAAACAGAACCATTTTCGGTGGATTAGAATCTTACGGCAAAGTTTGGAGAGCCGGTGCCAATGAGGCCACATGGATTGAAGTTTCTGATGATGTAAAAATCAATGGAGAACTATTACCTAAAGGAAAATATGCATTCTTTATCATCCCCAGAGAAAATAAAGAATGGACCATCATATTCAATTCCAAGTGGGATCAATGGGGAGCCTACAATTATGATGAAAGCCTGGATGTGCTCAGGGTAGATGTGAAGCCGGAGAAAATCAAAAACACAGAAAGATTGGAGTACACCATTGAGAAAAATGGAAAAGTAACCATGAACTGGAGTACAACATCCGTTCCCTTTAAGATATCAGCAAAATAATCAGAAGCGGCCTCGGCCGCTTTTTTTTATAGGATATTCATGGATTGCTCCTTAATCTTTTCCAGTTCATCCTTCATTTGAACGACAGCTCGTTGAATAATTGCATTGTTTGCTTTTGAGCCTATGGTATTGATCTCTCTTCCAATTTCCTGACTAATAAATCCCAGTTTCTTTCCCTGAGTTTCCCCATGTTCCAATACCTCCATAAAATAATCAAGGTGCCTGCCTAACCTTACCTTCTCTTCGGTGATATCCAACTTCTCAAAATAGTAGATCAATTCCTGTTCGAACCTGTTCTGATCCACCTGAACTTTTTCTCTGATATCATCCAAACTTTGACTTAGCCTCTCTTTTATCTGGTTTTTCCTGTTAGGGTCTTCTTCCTCTACTAACTTGAGGCCATCCCTGATCTGGTCAATATACGATGCCAGTTTATCTGCCAATGCGCTGCCTTCGGATCCACGTGATTCCATGCACTTATCAATGGCCTCCTTGATCACCGGCTGCATATCAGCCCAGGATAGTACTTCAGACAAATTATTGGTGGTGATCACATCCGGGGAGTGCAGTGCCAGACGAAATAGGTCTTTTTGATCGGCACCGGAAACCTCAGCCATTTCCTTGTATTTGGTATAATAGCTTTTGAAAAGCAAGTCATCAATATGTACGGTTGGAGACGATGGGTCTTTGGATTCCAACTCAATGATTACATTGGCTTTACCTCTTTTCAGATGCGTACTTAGATAATTTTTTATTTCAAGTTCCTTATCGGCCAGTTCCCGTGGAAGTCGAAGGTTGAGATCAAAAAACTTACTATTTACCGTTTTGATTTCAACTTTGATGTGATAATCGGACAGGTCTCCTTCGGAGGAACCAAATCCTGTCATAGAATAAAGCATAGGTAAATTTAGAAATCTAAACCGAGAGTAAAATAAAATCTTGTGCTCCCCACCTGAAAATCCCGGATAGGTCTGGCTACATCTACCTTTAAATAGTACCCCAGTAGCACGGTTCTAAGTCCGGCACCATAGCTTGCTAACCATGGGTTTTGGAAGTTAGAGATCTCCCCGATAAATCCGTTGTTCACATATTTTTTAGTCTGGGCACCTGATCCTCTGGTGATGGGAGGATTGCCATTCCAGGCAGAACCGAAGTCATAAAATCCGATGAGTTGGAAATTCCTTAAGAAATTAGAAGAAATAGGACTGCCAGACAGGTACCTGAATACCGGAAACCTTAACTCAGCATTGAATATAAAGGCGCTGTTACCGAAAAGTTCATTGTAGTCAAATCCACGTAGGTTGGTTATATACTCAGTAAATAATATGTTGGAATTATCCAGGTTATTGGAAAACTTCAATGGGTCCTCCTCCCCCTGATCCTCTGTTCGGTTAAATATCCAGTTTTGCATTCCTCCCACCAGATAGTCCTGCTTATTACTTCCCCAATATGTGCCATAGAATACTCTACCTGCCAGGGTGAGCTCCCTGTGAATTTTTTGATAGTGCCTTAAGTCAATCTCAAGATTGCTAAAGCCTTTGCTACTTCCGGTTAAATCATTATAGGATTTGAATTCCACAATTCCCCTTGATCCCTGATAGATATTAAAGCCACGTTCTATGGTGTTATCCATCACAAAAGCTCCTCTTACTCCGCCAAATGAAACCACATTATCATCAGCAAGATCCGCGGTAGGCACTGCAGATACTGCCTGATTTTGTAGGTTTCTAAACTCTGTAGTAGCAAAAAACGGAGCAGCTTCAAACCTAAATGTATTGGTAATGGGTATTGATGCCCCAAATTCCACTTTATTTAGAATATATTTCTGACGCAAGTCTATCAGCTCTTCAACATTATCATCATTCTGGCGTTGCAGGATCACTTTACGATCTAGCTTCACATGGAAGTCCATCCAATATTTTAAGAAATTGTACTCCACGAAAATATCTCCGCTCTTAAAGTCGGATGTATTGGCCAAAAACCCACCGGTAAGCCTGTGATTTTCGAGAATGTCGCTGATCTCGGACTCCACCAAAATGCTGAATCCCCTTAAAGGATCAATGGCAAAGGAGGTGATCAAATTGCTAAAGTTGAACCTGGGCTCATAGGCGATAGGTCCGTAGACCCTGGATTTCTTCTCAAGTTTCCTGTAGTTGGAAAAGAATGACTCGGGCTTGTAGGAAGACTTATCATCATCTTTAAACACATAGTCTTCTGTATCTACCAGATCGTCATCAGGACCAATCTCTTCAATGATGTCTGGCTCATTTTCTTCATCTTCAAAGACATAATTATCCGTGTTGATCTGACCTTCTTCAAAGTCATCAGGCAATGCTAAGGTCGGAATATCTACTTTAATTGGATCTACTTCCACCACTACCTTTTCCGGTTGATTTTGTGGGAGTCTGCTGACCACATACTGTGCCTGTTCCAGCCTTTTTCTTGCATTCTGTGGGGTGAAATTTTGCTTGTTTAGATTATATCTGTCTTCCAAAAAGATCCGTTGCCTACCGCGATCCAGCATGATATAGCTGAAGTTGTTCTGCGTGAAAGAAATATCGTAATCCAGTATTGAGTTTTCGTAGGCTGAGATCTGCATGAATGTAGAATCCTGTATCTTATATTCAAAGAGGTTTGTAATCCCCTTCTGATCACTCAGATAATAGACGGAATACTGATTCTTTGCAACTGGTTGACCGTCTTTGCTATACGTGTTGGTGATCCTATGGAAGTATGTGGTTGTAGTATCAAGGTCATAGGCAAACAGATTGAAGTTGCTGCTCACATCCTTTAGGTCAGGTCCACTCACTTTCACAGAATCATTCTCTCTGTTAGAACTAAAAACGATGGCTGCCGTCCCCGGGATAAAAACAGGATTGAGATCATCGTATATATCATTGGTAATCCTTCTAAGTGCATTTCTTCTCATGCTTACTAAAAAGACATCGTTTTTACCATCAACATCACCACTGATCACCGCTAATTTTCCATTGTCATTGAATGAAAAGCTCTCCACCTGCCTGAATCGGGTCAAAGGTTTTTGGAATCGCTGACCGCCATTAATGTTGTAAGTATTTAGGTAAAGGTATCCTCTCTTGTAAAGCAAGACTCCAAGGGTCTCATTATCCGCCCAGTCGATCAATGGGATATTCTCATCTACCTGCTGACCATTTACACTATAACCTCCTGAAACAATCTTTTTCTTGTTTCCACTCTGTACATCCACTACATAAACCCTATACTTACCATCCTTGTGATAAGTATATGCCAGTTTATCCCCTTCCTGGTTTAGGGCAACATGACTAAGTGTGATGTCTTTGTTCCTGTATTCGGCAATAATATTGTCCCTGTCAGTCGCCGTATAGTGGTTATTAATTTCCTGCTTCTGTTGTAGATAATAATTCTGCCATTGAGACAAGAAATTCTTAAATGGAATGCCCAATGTGCTCGCAATACTATTTTCTTCATTCCTGATAATCCTGGTGAGGTTGAGGATATTGGAAATATTGCTCTTACCATACCGAATGGCAATGAAGTTCCAGATGGATTGACCAATGATATCTGCATCTTCATTCTGAACTTTCACCAATCCGGAAATCTTTCTACGAGCTAAATAATCCCTGATATAATCATCCATTTCAGAGGACCATCCATAAGCCAGGTATTTGGCCGCACCATTGATGAACCACTCCGGAAGGGATAGCAGGTATGAATTCTGAAATATCTCTGCCAGACTTCCCCCAAACATCATATCATTGATCAGGATCGATGATAGCTGTTCAATCAACTCCTGCTTAAACTCTTCTGCCTTCCCCGGATAAGCAATCTCAACTTGTAGCTTCACAAAGTCAGTCTTCCCCCCTATGGTAAATACGTCACCCCCGATTCCGATATTACTTTGCTGAAGATCATGGATGGAATTGTAGATGAATATTTTAGTCTTTGTGTAAGGTGCATAGCCAAGGATATCGGTAAGCTTGACAAATTCATCTTCGAGGAAATCAAGCGCTTCCCGGGCATACTCCTGACCTCCGGGATAATAATACACCTCAAAATTACTTGTAGTGTAAAAGAACCAATCAAACTTCTTATACTGGATCCTATTGTGGCCAAAAGGAGTATGATAGAATTGCGAAATGGCTTCAGCCCCCAGCAACAATATCATAGCCAGTATTAATCCTCCTCTTTTCATTTTATTTTCTCAAAACACGATCAATATCAACTTCTGGGGTAAGTCGTTGATTTCCCATTAGGAAATTTACAAATTCGGCAGCAAAAAAAGGAACTAATGAGACACCTTTTGTTCCAAACCCATTAAAAATTCCTACTTGAGGAAACTTTTGGTGAATCCCAACAAACGGACGCCTATCATATGTAGCTGGTCTAACCCCTGCCCAGCTATTTTTAATCTGATATTTTATATCCACAATTTTGCTTAACCTTTCCCGAATATTACGTATTCCTTTTTCCGAAGGTTCATTGTCCAGCGAGCTATGGTCATAAGTAGAACCGGCTATGAATGAAGACTTTCTGGGGACAAGAAACACACCTCTATTAACTATTAAATCCTGCTGAAAGTTTGCAACTAATTCAATGATTTCACCCTTTACCGGTTTGAAGGGCAGATGCTCCCAATAGTGGTTGGTTGTTGTTTCCACCCCTTCACAAAAAATTACCTTTTCAGCTTTCACGTCTTTGTATTCAACCATACCGTCATTGAACGTCATTTCGTTGCTTTCAAATACATCTTTTACCCAATGATCCCCCGATTTCAGAATTTCTCTATATCCTTCGATGAGTGTGGGCACGTCCACATAACCTGAATTTTTGATCATTAGTCCGCCATGCGGATCCAGAATACCCGAAATCTTTAATGATGAATTATGTACGGATTTAACTACCTGGGAATAACCCCCTTCTGCAATCTTTCCCTGCCAGTCATTTTGCTCATCAATGCTATTAAACGGACGATAGATATGCTTATGATAAATTATTTTTTGCCCAAGTTGATCTTCTAATTCTTGATAATAGGCTATTAACCCCGGGAAAAGCTCATCCGCCATCCATGTTTTGACCATTTTCCGGCCAGTGATTGGATTGAAAATCCCAGCTGCCTTATAGGAAGAAGACGCTTTATTGATAGGTTCAAATACGAGATGCCCGAAACCGCGCTTCCTAAGTTCCCACGATAACAGCGTACCTGCAATTCCCTGCCCTACAATCAGATACTTTACTTGCTTCAAGCTATGTTAATTTTATGCAAATTTGTAAAATTCAAACTCCTATACACCTGCATGGAAGTACAAAGTTTCGTATTCAGTCCTCTATTTGAAAATACATATGTCTTATGGGATCACACCCAAAAAGCAATTATCGTTGATCCGGGTTGTTATGAGCCGTATGAATTCGATGAAATAATCGGTTTCATCAATGACAAAGGGCTTCAAATCAAGGCCATTGTCAATACACACTGCCACATCGACCATGTCCTGGGCAACGAAAAGCTCAAAACCCACTTCAAAGTACCCCTTCTTGTTCCTGAAAATGAAGCGGACAATCTTAGAGCTGTTGAAGCTTATGCCCCGAACTGGGGGATTACACATTATGAACCAGCTACCCCTGATCATTTGATTGAAAACAAAGGGACCATAACGATTGGCGAAACAGATTTGGAAGTGATCTATGCGCCTGGTCATTCGCCGGGACATCAGGTGTACTATCTAAAGGAGGAAAATAAACTTATCGGGGGTGATGTGCTTTTCAGGGAAAGTATCGGACGCACAGACCTCCCCGGTGGTGATCACAATACTTTGATTGAAAACATCAAAACGAAGCTGTTTACCTTGCCTGACGAAACTGTTGTATATCCCGGACATGGCCCTACTACCACGATCGGACATGAGAAGAAGCATAATCCATTTGTGAAGGCATGAGGCATCTCCCCAATTTCATCACCTCCCTCAACTTATTAACCGGAGCCGTTGGATGCTTTTTGTTAGCACGTGGAGAAATCATTACTCCCATATATTTCATTTTGATAGCAGCTTTTTTCGATCTGATGGATGGACTTGTAGCCCGCTTGTTGGGTGTGAGTTCCGCCGTAGGAAAAGAACTAGACTCCCTGGCAGACATGGTGTCATTTGGATTGTTGCCTGCTTATTATATGTCCCTGCTCATCGCCGACCACAGCGAAGGCTATATTTTTCTGGCAGGTTTGCTCATTGCCATTTTCTCTGCCTTGCGTCTGGCCAGGTTCAACACAGATGATCAGCAAAAAGATAAATTTATCGGGCTCCCAACTCCTGCAAATGCCATCATGATCTCTACCCTGATCTTCCTGCCTATACAGTTAATCAATTTCTATGCGCTCCTCGTTATTACCGCCCTTTCCTGTTATTTACTTGTGGCTCCTATTGAGCTGTTAGCTTTCAAATTCAAAAATTTCCAGTGGAAAGAAAATAATCTGCGCTACTTGTTGCTGATCCTGATAATCATTTTACTAGCCCTTTTTCAATGGAGTGCGCTTCCATTGATCATTCCTTGTTACATTTTATTCAGTGTCCTGGGAAATCTTATGACTAAAAGTGGTGTTTAGGTTATCTATGGTAATTTTCTGGTTTAAATAACGTTTTTCCAGCGTGCTAAGGAAGCTGCCTGCCATCGGGATCTTATTGCTAACCCATGCTCTATGGGGTCAGAGTGTATTGTCTGAAGGATCCTTCTATAAAATTGGAGTTACCAGCACAGGAATTTATAAAATTGATGCAGCTTTCCTCTCATCCCTGGGAATCGATGTAGCCGGTCTTGACCCAAAAACCGTTAAAATATATGGCCAAAATGGTGGTATGCTCCCTCAATCCAATGCCGAGCTTACCTACAATGATCCACCTGAAAACGCCCTGATAGATTTAACGGACAATAGTGTCGGCTTTGGTTCTGACGAATACCTTTTATTCTTTGCTCAGGGCCCTGATAAAAGCACTTTCAATGCAAACGGAGAGATCGTTTATGAAAAAAACATCTATGCTGATACTGCTTATTACTTCCTTACAGTGGGGGGTTCTTCAGGGAAGCGTGCAGACCCTGCAGCGTTATCGGAACAGGAAGGGTCGATCATTGACTATTTTCATGAGTTTGTTACCAGAGAGTCTGAAGAAATTAATCTGATTGGTTCCGGAAGAAGATGGCTGGGAGATGAGTTCTCGAGTAGCCAGTCTCTGACCCGAAGTTTTAATTATGAAATACCAGGTTTGCGTGACAGTGTTCATCTCCACGCTAATCTGGTGGTACAATCCGAAGGAAAAAGTGCTTTTGAGATATCATTAAACGGGCAGAACTCAGGCCCCATCCTGTTTGATTCAATCCCCACCGGGGATGGTACAACCTATACCATTAGGGCAAAAGAAAAGGTCTTCGACTTTAACCTACTCAACAATGATGTAGAATCTATTGCGTTGAGCATGAAATACAATCGGGCAAACGTCGCATTATCACGGGCATATATCGATTACTATATCCTCTCCTATGAGCGGGAACTGGCATTGTATGGAAACAGTACTGCTTTTACCAACAGCCACACCAACAATGGCCTCTACACCTATGAGATCGATCTGAATGGTGCTTCTGATGTGAGCATTTTAGACGTCACAGATCCTGTTGACGTCCGGTTGGTTGAATTCACCACCGCCAATGATCAGGCAAAATTCAACGTCACAGTTGATCATGTTCATCAATATGTTATCCTTCGGGGAACGGATTTTCCGACTCCGGAGTATTTTGGCCAGGTTGGTAATCAAAACCTCAAATCAAGTACCCAGTATGACGGACTCATTATCACCACAGCGCTTTTTGAAAGTCAGGCTAAAAGATTACAGCAATTTCATCAGTCCAACGATAACCTCACCATAGGAATCATCAACGTAAATCATATTTATAATGAGTTTTCCTCAGGCAAGCGAGATCTGACCGCCATCCGGAATTACATTAAGTATATCTATGAGAACGGCAACAGATTGAAACATGTATTGCTGTTTGGTGATTGCTCTTACGACTATAAATATGGAGGCAGTGACCCCAATCACATCCCTGTATACGAGTCGCGGGATTCATTCAGCCCCATCTATAGCTACTCTTCTGATGATTACCTGGGGTTTTTGGAAGATCATGAGGGACTGTGGGTTGAAAACAGTCAAAATGACCATGACATGGAGATCGGTGTGGGTAGAATTCCTGTTAAAACAGTTGCAGAAGCAGAGCTTATAGTGACCAAAATCCTTAGATATGCTACCAGTGAACGAACTCTTGGAAAATGGAGAAATGAGATTGCTTACTTTGCGGACGATGGTGATTTGAATGTGCACATGAACCACGCAGTGACACTAAGTAACATCGTAAATGAGCAAGGACCTCAGTTCCGCTCAAAAAAGATATTTCTGGACAATTACGAGCAAATCAGTAATCCCAGAGAGCGTTCGCCGGCCGCAACCAAAGCGTTGGAAGATGCCATAGCCGACGGACTGCTGGTATTGAATTTTATTGGCCATGGTAATGAAACCCAATGGATGCAGGAAGAAACCCTGAACAATGGGGTAATCAGCCAGCTCACCAACCGGCACAAGCTACCTCTGATCGTAACCGCAACCTGTGAATTCGGAAAATACGATCAGCCAGTCATTACTTCCGGGGCAGAACACCTGCTTTTTAATGCCAATGGTGGTGCCATTGCTTTAATTACCACCACACGGCCAGTCTATGCGCACACCAATCTATTGGTCAACAGGGCTTTTCATGAAGCGCTGCTCTCAAAAAAAGACAACCAATTCCCCAGATTAGGGGATATTATCAAAGAGACAAAAAATAATAGTTTGAGTGGTCCGGTTAACAGGAATTTCGCTTTGCTTGGAGATCCATTCCTGAAACTCAATTATCCAAAATATGAAATTACTTTTGGAGCTCTTGAAACAGTGTCAGACACACTGAGTGCTTTTGAAGAATATATACTTCATGGAGCTGTTACGAATACAGGAGACACCATTCACAATTTTAATGGAAAAGCCACAGTAAGTATCATTGACATACCCCAGGAACGGGTCACGAAAGGGCAGGAAAATCCAAAATTTGCTTACCAGGAACTCTCTAATACACTATTTCGCGGCGACGTCTCTGTCACAAACGGCCTTTTTGACGCATCTTTTGTTTTACCAAAAAATATTTCATACAAGCTGGAAAAGGGCAAAGTATTGGCCTATGCCTGGGATGAAACCACCATTGCAGATGCTACAGGAGCCAATACCAACATTGTGATTGGAGGTACGGCTCCAGATCCTGCTTCTGATAATACGCCTCCTGAAATAAGTCTATACCTCAATGATGATTCATTTATCAGTGGACAAACAGTGGGTCAAAACAGCCTGTTCATAGCCAGAATTACAGATGAAAGTGGAATAAATATTTCATCGAATGGGTTCAATCAAGACATTACTTTAACACTCAATGATGGTGAGCCAATTAACCTCAACGATTTTTATCAGGCTAACCTGGATACCTATCAATCGGGTACTGTGTTATATCCACTCCAAAACCTTGAGCCAGGCAAATATTCGGCTACCTTAAAAATCTGGGATACATACAATAATTCGAATGAAAAAAGAGTTGAATTTTATGTATCTGATCAGCCCGTCATCAGACTTTATAATGTAATGAATTATCCAAATCCTATTGAAATTGGGAAAAATTCGGAAACCACATTTACTTTTGAGCATGATCGTCAGGGTGAGGAACTAATTATTGACCTAAACATTTACGATATGATGGGCTCCATCAAGTTTTCAGCTGATCTTACCATTGACGATAGTCAAAGCAAGGTTGATGACCTGACATGGCGACCTTCCAATGCATCTGGCGATGATTTGCAACCTGGGATTTATCTATATAGATTGAGCGTAAAAAGTACCCTGGATGGGGCATCTAGTGAAGTCATTAAAAGACTCATAATCATTAATTAACTATCTTTGCACCGTATTAAGAACCACCGAATGAACGGTTTATCGAAATATTTCTGTTGTCTATGCCTTATCATCTCAGGCAATGCTTTTGCTCAGACTTTTATTACCGGAGCATCAGGCAATCCAATCACTACTGCAGTTCCATTTGTAAGCTTTGCTCCTGATAGCAGGGGGGCGGCGCTTGGTGATGCAGGTGTAGCCACAAGTCCGGATGTTTATAGCACACATTGGAACAATGCCAAGCTGGCATTCATGGAAAAAGATATGGGTTTTTCATTCTCCTATTCACCCTGGTTAGGAAGGATCGTGGATGACATGAGTTTGAACTATCTCAGTTTTTACAAAAAGATTGACCGAATCCAGGCTTTTGGTGCTTCTTTAAGATATTTTGACCTGGGAGAGATTGCCAAGACTGACGTACAAGGCCTTCCCATTGGCACTGAAAACCCCAAAGAGCTGGCAGTTGATGTTACCTATTCAAGGAAACTGACAGATCTGATGAGCATTGCGCTATCTACACGATTTATCTGGTCAAACCTGACAGGAGACCTCACCGGGGCATCAGGTGCCAGAAACGCTACCAGTATCGCCATTGACATCGGATATTATTATACTCAACCCATGAAATTTGGTGGGTTAGACAGTAAGCTCTCCCTTGGAGCGCATATCTCTAATTTTGGTCAAAAGGTTACTTACAGTACCGAGTCTGAAGAAGATTTTATCCCTGCAAACATGAGGTTAGGGACCGCCTTCACCACCAACATAGACCCTTTCAATACCATCACCCTGGTATTTGATGTGAACAAATTATTGGTACCCACACCGCCCAGATACCAGCTGACTGAAGATGGAAATCTGGCGAAGGATGCCAATGACGACTACATCATTGAGGCAGGAAAGGACCCTAACAGACCCTTGCTAAGTGGAACTTTTGGATCCTTCTCTGATGCTCCGGACGGATTCAGCGAAGAAATGAAGGAGTTCAGCTTATCTATGGGATCCGAATACTGGTATCGTGATGTCTTTGCAGTCCGGGTAGGGTATTTCTGGGAACATGAAGACAAAGGCAACAGAAAATACTTTACCGCCGGAATAGGGTTCCGTTATCAGGTGTTTGGTGTAGATTTCTCGTACCTGATACCGAAACAAAACAATCATCCACTGGGTGATACCTTACGACTCTCCTTCCTTTTTAATTTGGATAAGGACGAACCCATAGAAGAGCTTGAGAATGGTGGATAGAACTGTTGCTCCGCCAATTCATGACATTAGATCACTCAAACTCCCGGAATTTCAAAAAAAGACAATTGCAGGTGGAATCCCATTAGGCATAATCCGGCAGCCTGGTCACCCTGTGATCATTCTCAATGTAATCATTCCTTCTGGGGTGTTGCAGGAACCTATAACCGGGATTGGTTTTTTTACTTCCAAAATGTTGTCAGAGGGCACAGCCAATCTTAATGCCTATCAGATCGCATCAAAAATTGATTTTTACGGGGGTCATTTAGAGGTTCATCCCTCTGCAGATTACGTATCCATAAAACTCTATTCACTCAAAAAGTTTTTTCCCACCTTATTATCACTGCTTACCGAGATCTTACAGGACTCCGTATTCCCTGAGAAAGAATTTGATACATTGAAGCAGATCAGGATTCAGCAGATCAAGCAGCAAATGGCCAGAAACAGTGTCGTGGCCGGTCTTGAATTCAGGAAATGCCTGTTTGGCAAAGATCATCCTTATGGATTGATTGTTGAAGATAAGCATATGAATGCCATCACCCATGAACAAGCATTTGGTTATTACCAGAATAATTTCCTGAGAACACCTCGCATTTATGTTACGGGAGCCGTAGACGACACAGAAATCAATTTGATTGAAAAAGCGTTTGCCCAAATAAATTTCGCTGAGAGGGATAACCAGGTCATGCCTGAGCCCATCACCTCAGAAAATATTCACATTGAGAAGGCCGAAAGTGTGCAAACAAGTATAAGACTGGGCAACATTACAATTCAAAGACAGCATCCTGATCACTTCAATCTAAAAATTACCAATGAACTCCTTGGTGGATTTTTCGGATCCCGGCTGATGATGAATATTCGGGAGAAAAAAGGCCTGACCTATGGCATCTATTCCAGCCAGATTCACTTCAATCATTTGTCTTTCTGGCAAATCGGGACAGATGTGCTTAAAGAAAAGAAAGACGAAGCCATTGAAGAGATACTCAATGAAATAAAAAGCCTGCAGGAAGTTCCACCGTCATCAGACGAACTGTTCACGCTCAAAAACTATATGAAGGGGAAAATAGGTTCTTCATTCGATACCATCCTTGACGCTATTGATCTGGCAAAAACTTTGGATCTTGCCGGGATGAACCTAACCTATTGGTCTGACATGTTCCAGGCCATCGATCAGGTCACCGGAGAGGACATCAATCAGGCAGCTCAGCAATATTTTGATCCGAAAGCAATCCGGGTAGTCACTGTTGGCTAATTAGTTACCCAATAACAACAGGTAATCACCCTGAACCTCTACCTGTTTGTAGTTAAAAGGTACGTAGGAATATCCGTTATAGGTAACCACACCAAAGTTTTTGCCCTGGCGGGCAATTACAAAATCATGGGCTGTGTCGATCACCTCATCAAAATTAGCACTTAGCAGAATTTTTCCCCGACTGTCGGCTAAACCCTGCTTCATTTGTTGGTTGGTCATCACATAATTACCAAAAGGGGTTCTCGTGATTAATTCAAAATCAGGATTGATGATCACCTCACCATCCAGGTTAATTATTCCATATCTTCCACCAATGGATACATTGGCGAATCCATCTTTGAAAACGGAACACGTATCATAGTGAGGTTGTACTACCAGCTTCTCCCACTTATTGATATAGCCCCACTTTCCTCGTAATTTTATAGCCGCCAGGCCTTCATTATATGGTAGGGCCCCGTCGTACCTGTTGGCGATCCTTAATTTTCCATTCTCATCCACAAACCCATGCTTCCCGTCTTTTAAGATGTGAAAATAACCTTCAGCATAGCTAAAAACTTCTTGTACTCCATCTGCCTCAGTCAATACCTTTCTTCCATAAGGATTCAACATTTCTAAAGTGCTATCTTTCTTGCACACATAAAAATCTCCAACCCTGTTGATTGATCTATACTGAGGATCAACAATGTTCCCGTACGCCGTTATCAAACCATAGTAATCATCTTCTCGCAAATAAATGATATCATGACTGACGAAAACATCATGCCCGGTCCTTAATACAAGCTCTCCTGCCTCATCAAAGATGTAGGAGGCTCGATTTTTTCTGGCCACATAAAATCTGGTATCGACTTCTATGGTATCAAACTCCGGCAATGCCAGCCAGGATTCCGGAAGATTGGCAATCCCCCACTTACCTGCATATCTGGCCAGGTACTGATCATCAATGCCCGGGACAACCTGTTCGAACTTATAGGAAACAAGCGGTTTACCGGTAAAATCAACAAATCCCCAAAATCCATTGCTCTTTACAGGGATATTTCGGTTGATAGAAGTAGTCACTTCCTCAAATTGCTGATCATTGAGCTTTCTGCTAAAGGCATTATAGATATCCCAGTATTTACCGCGGCGGCAATAGAAATAATTTGAATCTGCTTCAATGAAGTCAAAACCCTCCTCTACCGCTTCACCGTTGGTCTTATACAAACCCCACTTTCCTGATTGTTTATTCTGAGCCACAATGAAACCCCTCTGGATATATTTAAGCTGATATTTTTGATTGGAAAAAAGACGTTCATGAGCCCCCAGCATATGTTCTGCGTCATTGACATGGGCAATCCACAGGTTTTCATTGAGGATCGTAATGGAATCACATAATTCATAAAAAGTGCTGTCAACGGTTAAAGACCGCACTTCCCATCGATTAAAATCAAAGCTATTGCCTTCGTCGGTAAAGGATTTCATGCTCGGATAGCTGACCAGCCGGAGATCCTTAGAAAGTAGACCGGTTCGCCCCTCTTCAACAATCTCATATCCTTCCTGATGAATACTTACGCGATCAAGCCACCTGTTATAAATCTGTTTCCCGTTTAGATCAAAAAGCCTGACCAACTCATCAGCGCCATAGCACACAACAAGGTTGCCAAGCAGTTCGATGTTCTGATATTCACTTGGGATAAGTTCTTCATCTTCAATATTTCGTACACCAAATAGTACGTTCCCATCTTCATAATTTCCAACTTTAACCCGATTGAAAGCCAACCTGCTAAGGGAAAAATATTTGAAAGGAACCAGTATCTCACCCTTTTGATCGATCAGCCCGTGGTAGAGGTGATTCGTGAGTCTCGCCTTTTCAGCGGCAACAAACATTTCTTCACCCAGGGGAAGCAATGAGTTATATAACGGAGGGGTAATTTTCTTGTTTTTGGTGTTAATCAGTCCCCACTTACCTTTGTCTCGATAACCTATAATTTCATTCTCCAGGAAAACCGTGCCATCGGACCACCCTATTTCTTCGTGAACCGCAGGAATGATGATCTCCCCACTGGGATCGGCCAACCCTTTGTAACTTCCCTTGGAAATAATATTGATCTCCGAACCCGAAAAGACAGGAGAATTGGTGATGACTATCAGAAGACAAATGTTCAGAAACCGCATTTGCTTCAAATATATAAGAAAAGTAGTGTGATTATTCAGTTTCCTTATGATCCTTTTCCAAATTGAACAGGTCATTTAAAACACCCACCAGTGTTTCTGCTTCTCCCCTTTTGCATGCAGCTTTAAGTTGGAGTACCGGTAATTTGATAACCTTTTGGATCATATTTTTTGTTGCCTTGTCGAGCAGTTGGGAATGTTTTTCATCCACTTTGCCCACATATCTGGCTAGCTCCTGGCGTCTGATCTCTTCCAGCGCATTTTTAAGCTTCTGGATCGTCGGTGATACTTCCATTTCCTGAGACCATTCTTTAAATTCAGAAAGTGACTCATTAATGATTGATCTCACCTTACCAACAGCATTTTGTCTTTTGCTCAATGCTTCTTTGGTGCGCTCATCCAGCTGATCAATGTTGTACAACAAAATTCCATTCAAATCCTCAATCTCGGGAGCAACACTTCTTGGTAAAGAAAGGTCAATGATCATCTTGTGATTTGCGGCATTCCCAAAGTTCTCAACGGTTAGAATCGGATCGGGAGCATTAACTGCACTGATGATCACATCTGCGGCTGCCACAACATCGGACAAATCGCCAAAGGAACGATAATGATATCCATACTCCCTGGCTATTTCAATGGATTTTTCCTCTGTTCGATTTACAAGGGTGATCTCACCTTCAAAATCCTTGAGATTTCCAGCCACATCTTCACCGATCTCACCGAGCCCGATCAAAGCGATCTTGGGTAATGTGAAATTTTTTGTAAAATGTCTGGTAAGATCCACAGCCACAGAAGCCAAGGAGGCCGTACCATCTCTGAATTCTGTTTCCTGTACAACACGTTTATTTGAAAAGAATATCGTGTGCATCATCCGGTGG
Organism: Cyclobacteriaceae bacterium; assembly: GCA_965223915.1. Classification (GTDB taxonomy): domain Bacteria; phylum Bacteroidota; class Bacteroidia; order Cytophagales; family Cyclobacteriaceae; genus UBA7330. Next base: position 573,718 of record OZ245027.1, read on the forward strand.
ATGAATGGTCCTGCAAGCCCTTCGTCGGCAGACCATTGATAAGCTTTTTTAACCTGATTGGATATTTGAATGTCGCCCAGGACACGCGAATCAAGTCCTAAAGAGACCTCAAATAAATGATTGATGGCCAGGGCATCCTGGTATTCAATGAAATAAGGTTTAATGATGGCTGTATCAAGGCCTTTAAAAGCGCTCAGGAGACCTAAGATCTCATCATTGAGATCCTCTTTGGAGGCATAGTAAATTTCCGTCCTGTTGCACGTGGATAGAATCAACAATTCATCAATACCCAGCACTTCATTAATCCTACGTAATAAAGTCCGTGTAGACTCTTCATTAAGAGATATTGCTTCCCTTACCTCCAGCGGAGTATTCTTAAAAGAGATCCCTATCGACTTGAAATGTTCCATCTATCTTTTAAAACAGGCTGCTAAATTAAAAAGACTGAATGTAATTACAATATGACTTATGTCATATTAAAAAATAACTATCTTTCATTCTAAATAACTGTATATCTATTTATGATTCGTCTTATCCAAAAATGGATCATCAATACCTTTGGATTCTCAAAAACAGAAACCAATGGATCGCTCATACTCATCGGCTTGGTCCTCCTCGTTGCCATCCTGCCCAGGTGGTTCATAAACAAGCAGAATACGGATGAAGGTTCCACGCAGCATGATAAAGTTAAGCTTCTTGAATGGTACAATAGCATTGAATTTGCAAAAAATAAAGATTTTGATAATGCTCAGGTAGCAAGTACTCCACCGAAAACTACATTGAATCTAAAAGGGTTTGATCCCAATAGTATCGGGATTAAAGATTTGGAAGCTATGGGTCTTCCAGGCAAGGTCGCTAATAATATTGTCAACTACCGGGATGCAGGTGGGTCTTTCAGCATCAAATCTGATCTGCAAAAGATCTACGGAATGGATGAAATTCTCTATGATCATTTAGAACCATTTATTCTCCTGCCCGACAATCATACCGTTAAAACAGAGGTCTTTGATGAAGAGAAAAGCGAGGTTGCAGCACCTGAATCTGTTATCGAGGCAAAACCCATTTATATCAACACAGCTTCGGCTGAGGAGCTGGAAGGTATAAGAGGTATCGGACCCACCCTGAGCAAGCGGATCATCAAATACAGAGACCTGCTTGGTGGTTTTCATTCCCGGAATCAGCTCAATGAAGTTTATGGGTTGAATGAAGAGGTCATTCATGAAATCAATCAAAGGACAACTCTTGATAGCGCCTTTTCTACCATTGATATCAATGCTGCTGACCTTGATGACCTTTCCTCCCATCCTTATATTGACTATACGATAGCCAGGGCAATTATCAACTATAAGACAGTCCATGGCAGTTTTAAGGAAAAATCCGGATTAAAAAAGATAAAGATTGTTTCAGACTCCCTTTATAAGAAATTATCTCCTTATATTTCAGTTAGACCCTAGCATGTGTCTATATGGAAATACAGTTGGTCGATTATTTCGAAAAAATAAAATTTCTACCCGGAAACAACAGATCACTGTTACTCCTAGACCTGCCTGAAAACTTTTTTCTTGATCTAAAGCGCCTGGATCAGGTAGAATCAGGTTTTGGTGTCATCAAGGCGATCATTGGTCGAGATGAAAGTATCAAGATCTCAGATCGAAATAAGACTGACCAGGAATTGTCAGACCAGCTCACGAAGATTTCTCGCAATGAGCAATTAATTTTTGAGGAACGGGGTGCCCAGGACCTCTATGTTGGGTGGCCCTTTGTGAGAGGCAAACTCGAAGATGGGACACTCGTAAGGTGTCCTTTCATATTTTTCCCCTTTTCTCTACTTCAAAAAGATGGCGAATGGTACCTGCAGCGACGTAAGGATGTAAACATCACATTAAATAAAACCTTTCTTCTCAGGTATGCCTGTCACAATAAAATCAAATTAAGTGAAGACCTGATTGAAAAGGTACTGAATGATTTCAATGCTGACAGCACCTTGTTTAGAAGCGAGCTTTATGCCATGCTCAGGGACAGTGAATTGGAGATTGAGTTTAATCAACAAAATTTCATTGATGAACTCGAGCCATTTAAACGTTTTGATATTGAAACACTTGAAGAAAACGAAACGCAAGGAAAATTAAGACTCTACCCTTATGCCACTCTGGGTATTTTCCCACAGGCAGGTGCCTATCTGATCTCGGATTATGAAAAACTGATAAATGATCAGGACAACAAACCCAAAGCCAAAAAACATGATCAGAAAAAGAATGACCATCCGATAGATGCTGTCAGATATGTGGATATGTACACACCGTTTCAATTGGATGGAGATCAGGAACGGGCATTAAAAAATGTAAAGGTTGGAAACTCTATTGTTGTAAAGGGACCAACAGGCACTGGTAAGTCGCAACTTATTAGTAACGTGATCAGCGATTTCATGGCGCATGGCAAAAGTGTCTTGCTGGTGAGCCAAAAGGCAGCTGCATTGGATGATGTTTTCCAACAGCTCATGAAGCTTCAATTGCACAGTTTTATCGGTCTGGTCCATGATTTTAAAAATGAACGACAAGACATCTATGACCAGATAATCAAACAGATCGAAAGTCTCAACGAACACAAGCAAAAGAATATCTCTTTGGATGCCACGGAGCTAGACAGGTCTTTTCAATCTTCTGGCGAAACCATTGAAGAAATCGCCAGTCAACTGAATGATTTCCAAGCGGCATTATTTGATAAGACTGAGTGTGGGAAAACCATAAAGGAATTGTATCTGCTGTCAGGCAAGGAAGAAGAGACACTGCCGCTTAACCTGGTTTACCGGAATTTCACTTTTGATAAAGTGGAAGCGTTTATGCCTGCCCTTACGAACTACATGGAGCACCATAGACGCTTTGAAGCGGGTGAACACTTTTGGACGAAAGGGCCCTCTTTATCAAAGTCACAACAAGTAGACTCTGCAAAATTCAGTAAGATACTCGATGAGATCTATGAGCTTGATCAATACATTAAGAAAGAATCCAGAAAATTCACCACCAATGAAATTGATTTTGAAACAGCCCTTTTCTTCCTTTCTAATAAGGAACCACTGGAACAGCTTGCTGACAACCTAAAAAACGAAACCACCTATAATTTTTATATCCATATGGTGGACAATCCGCCTGGTCAGGACATAGGCTGGCTTTCTCAGAGAGAAAGAAATCTATTGCAGTGCTTTAAGGGTGCAGGACCTGAAATATCCCTGGCCGCTAGTGATCTGGGACGATTCCAGGAAGCGCTCGAGCACGCCATCAAAGCCAGAAAGGGCATATTTAGTTGGATCCGATGGAAATTATTTTCTGAAGATAAGATCTTTATCACACGTATATTGGTGGCCAATGACCTAAAAAGTAACCGGTCAGGTTTTGAAACGCTCCTTGAACGCATCGACAACCGATTGAATCTGGAGCATCAGGTATCTGAATTAAGGGATGTTGCCTGGCTTAAAGATTTTCCGGATAGCTATCGTAAGATTGATATTCAAAATTGGTTTTTCTATCAAAAGCTGGCATTAAAATCTTTTCAGCTGAGACATACTGTTCGCAGTCTGCCAAACTACCTCACGGCAAAAAATGAAACACTCGACAATTATACCCACACCATCCACCTGCTTGTAGACCTGATCAATGAAATACCGACATACCTTGACAAATGGAAAGACTATGTGAGTGAGGCGCAGGTCAGGTACTTGTTGCTGGGAAAAGCTGACCGGTCAAAGGTTGAAAAACAACTCCAGGAAGATCTTCAGGATATCCTGGCATATCATGCCCTAAGGGATACTTTCAATGAAGAAGAATTAAAAATAATCGATGATCTGTGTGACTTAGAACTGGAAGGGAAAGGCGAGGTAGAGCAATTGTTTATCCAGTCGATCAGCAATGCCTGGATAGATCACATTGAACAGAAGTATCCTGTATTAAAAATTGTGTCAACCCAGGAGATAGAAAACCATCTGGAAGAGCTACAATCCTCCCTGGATGAAAAGTTCAGGATCACTCCGGATCTCATTCTTTCCAAAGTCCGTGAAAAAGCCATTTCTGCCACGGAAAAAGAAGGCGTTGAAGCTTCCTATCAGGAACTTTTGGAATTGCTCAATGACCCTAGGAAAAAATGGCCTATCCGAAGGGTGATCAGCCTGTTTGAAGAGGAAATATTCTCTTTGCTGCCCTGCTGGATAACCACTCCGGAATCCGCTTCAGCCATTTTTCCGATGAAAGAGATCTTTGATCTGGTGATCTTTGATGAATCCAACCTTTGCCTGGCTGAGCGAGGCATTCCGGCATTGTCCAGAGGAAGTAATTGGATGATTGTGGGAGACGACCAACAACTTCCTCTGGTTAATATTTATGAAGATCAAGAAGGAACGGATGTTCCCACTGAAACCGTTTACAATTTTCTGTCAGGTCAGCTGCCAGAAATTTCCCTGACCAGGCTTTACAGTGCTAAAAATGCGGCGCTCATCTCATTCGCCGATAGGCATTTCTATGCCAATCAACTACAATTTATTGCTGATTACTCTGCCATGTCTGAGCGTGGCATCCAATTGATAAAGACAGGCGGAAATTGGATGCCCCATGGCAATGAAAGTGAAGCAGAAGAGGTATTGAAACTGATTAAAAATATTCTAAAGAAAAATCCTGAGGAAGATCTGGGAGTTGTGGTGGGTGACCATATTCAGGGTTTGTTGATTTGGAAGCTCCTGTCTGAAAAAAAAATACCAGTACCTGGTTCCTTCTTTGTAAAAACCATCGAAAATGCGCAGGGAGAAACAAGAGATCAAATCATCTTTTCAAGTGCTTATGATCGTTGGGAACAGTATCATCAGGTGAGTTCAGGCATGGTTAATATTCTGAGTACCAGGGCCAAAAAGGTCATGCATATAGTGACCTCCCTTGATCCGGAAACACATGGAGATCATGCGGGAATACAGCTATTGAGTGCTTTTTTCAAACATGCTCAGAATATACAGGAAAGGCAGGGAAAAGATGCCGACAAGGAAACGCTTGGTAGCTATCTAAAAAGACATTCACTTAAAAAAGACCTGTTGTCACTGGATCTACCTTTTGCGGATTGTGCTATTGTCAAAAAAGATAAATACCATGGCTTGATACTTACTGATGATCGCCTGGGTGATCAGACCATTATTGACGCTTTCTACAATCAATACAACCTTCTGAGGGAAAAGAAATGGCCCTTTATACAGTTTTTTAGTCGGGAATTATGGGAGCAAAAAGCCATTGCTTTAGACAAACTGGAAAGATTTATTGACAGGGAAACCTAATCTTCTACTTTCTCCACCCTTGTGCCCACGGATAATACCAAAGGGAGTGTATCTGTCCTCATGAAATGTGTATAGGCAATGGAATAGCTCCCCGGATAAGGAAATTGATAGTTTTCCAAAACTGGCTTTTGATGGTCAAAAAGATCTCCCAGTCCGCTACCTAACGGCTCACCTGTCTTGGCATCGAAAAGGATCAGTTCCAGCATATCCTTATCGATGGTCTTTCCGACCGAATCCTGCAAATCAAACTCATAATAAAGGTTGTAAAAGGGGTATTCAAACCCATTTCTCACGTTGATAAAAATGTTATAAGAATCAGATACATCCTCAATATTAAAGGTGAACTCCGGAATAGATCCTTTCGGCCAAAACGGCCCTTCAAAATCTTCATTTTCTTCATATATCCTGCCGGAATCACAAGCGATAAGTATGGCGAATAATGCCATCAATGGTAAGTGCTTCATGAGTTTTGATTTGACTTTTGGTCGTTTCCAAAAGATCCCTTTGACCTGTTTTTGTTTCTCCTTTTTTTCTTTTTCTTCTTTTTATGCCCGGATGCATACTTTTTATCCATTCGCGCAAGATCTTCATTCAGTACAGAATCTTTGAGCTCATCTAAACTATCCTCAAATAACGTGGCTGGCTTGTTTCCTGCCTTGTTCAATTTCAGGATAGCGTTGACCCTGTGTACCTCCAACGGGTGCCAGCTATTCTCATTCTCATAGCCAAACCACATGATCTTTCTGAAAATATCTGTCTTCTGAAGTTTTGCTAACCCCTTTTCAGTGATCAAAGCATCTTCCACTTCCGGGATATCCTTTAAGGCGTCCATATAGGTATCCAACTCATAATTGAGGCAGCATTTTAGCCGGCCACACTGGCCTGAAAGCTTAGAGGGATTGAGAGAAAGATTCTGATACCTGGCTGCCTGGGTGCTGACACTTTTAAAGTCACTCAACCAGGTGGAACAACAAAGCTCCCGTCCACAAGAACCAATGCCTCCCAGCCTTCCAGCCTCTTCGCGTAAGCTGATCTGCCGCATTTCTACTCGGATTTTGAACTCCCCTGCCAGAATTTTGATCAATTCCCGAAAATCGACCCGGTCGTCTGCTGAGTAGTAGAAGGTTGCTTTGGAATTATCTGCCTGAAACTCAACATCCGTCAGTTTCATTCCCAGCTTCATCTCCTGAATAATCTGGCGAGTCCGATACATGGTAGGCATTTCACGATTTCTCACATCCCGATACCGGTCAATATCTTGCTGATTGGCTAAGCGATAGATGTTTCGTATATCCGATGTTTCGGGATCCACGTTCTTTTTCCTCATCTGGAGCATGACCAACTCACCCATCAGTGAGATGTGACCCAGGTGATGCCCGTTTGGCACATCGACAATCACAGCATCTCCGGTAGTCAGTTCCAGCCCATCATTGTTCTTATAAAAGTCTTTTCTTCCGTTTTTGAACCTCACTTCAACAAACTCCGACTGCTTCTGAGCGGGCATCTCCATATTAGACAGCCAATCAAATACATTGAGCTTGTTGCAACCACCAGAGGCACACCCACCGTTGTTCTGACAGCCTGCTACTTCACCATTGATCGTACTACACGTTGCGCAACCCATATTTTTGATTTCTTAACTATCAAATATAAGCAAAGCAAAATGCATTTATTGTCCCAAAGCTTTTAAATCAAATCCTATATCGCTCCTGTAATTTTTACCTTCCCATTTTACCTTACTTACACCTTCATAGGATTTTGAAAGGGCCTCTTTCATGTCTTTTCCCAGCCCGGTAATGGCCATCACGCGACCTCCGTTTGTAAGTAGCTTCCCGTCTTTGAAGGCAGTACCCGCATGGAACACGATAGCTTCATTCAGCGTTGCATCTAAATCGATGACATGACCCTTTTCATATTTCTCAGGATAACCACCTGCCACCATCATCACTGTAGTTGCTGTCTTCGGATCTATCGCCAGATCAACCTGATCCAGGGTAGCATTGGCCGTTGCTTCCAGTAGATCAATCAGGTCTGATTTCAATCGGGGGATCACCGCTTCAGTCTCAGGGTCACCCATTCTTACATTATACTCAATGACGTAAGGCTCATTGCCTACTTTGATCAAACCAAAAAAGATAAATCCACGATAATCCATGCCTTCTTTAGCTATCCCGTCAACTGTGGGCTTAATGACCTGCTGTTCAACCTTTTGCATAAACACATCATCAGCAAAGATCACCGGAGATATCGCGCCCATACCACCGGTATTAAGTCCAGTATCGTTTTCTCCAATTCTTTTATAATCCTTGGCCTCAGGCAGGATTTTGTAGTTCTTACCATCAGTCACCACGAAGACGGATAATTCTATCCCATCTAAAAACTCTTCTACCAGTACATTGGCACTCGCTGCTCCAAACTTCTCCCCTAAGATCAACTCTTTCAGGTTTGCCCTGGCTTCTTCAGGGTCTTCCGTGATCAATACACCTTTTCCGGCAGCCAGTCCATCAGCTTTGAGTACAAATGGTGGTTTTTGCTCTGAAATAAATTGTAGGCCTTCCTCCAGGTTCTGCTTGTTAAAGACCCTGGCTTTTCCCGTGGGAATCTCATACTTCTCCATGAAATCCTTGGCAAATTGCTTGCTACCTTCCAGCTGTGCCCCATCGGCTGCGGGGCCCACGATCAACAGGTTGGCATACTTCGTATCAGATTTGATGTTATCGACAATGCCTCTGACCAGTGGTTCTTCCGGTCCAAAGACCAATAAGTCAATGTTATGCTCACTTACAGCTTGCTTCACCTCAGAAGCATCATTGATATTGAGAGCGATATTGGTTCCTAAATCTCTGGTACCTCCGTTACCGGGTGCGATGAAAAGATTGGTCAATCGGGGACTTTGCTTGATTTTCCAGGCTAATGCATGTTCCCTTCCTCCGGAGCCTATAATTAAAACGTTCATTACTAAAAATTAAAAAGACCGTCCAAAATTAGACGGTCTCTATAAGATAAAAAGTCAAAAATGAATTTAATGTGCGTATTCTGACATGAATTTTATACGCATCAACCTGATCTCTTCTTCGCTGTATTCATCACCAAGCTCTTCCATGGCTTCTTTCACGCTGTCTGTTTCCGCATTGAGGAAATAGTCATAGATCTCATCCTGACGATCATCGTCCAGGATATGGTCGATGTAGTAGTCAATATTGAGCTTGGTGCCACCGTAACAAATATTTTCTATCTCATCCAGGAGCTTATCATAGGTCATATCCTTGGTCTCAGCTATTTCTTCAAGATCAATTTTTCTATCGATCTGCTGAATGATGAAAATCTTGTTCTTTGACTTCATCCCAGATGACTTGATCAGCACATCAGAAGCAGTAATGATATCATTTTCTTCGACATAACTTTCGATCAGTTCAAGAAAGGGCTTTCCAAATTTCCTGGCCTTACTCTCACCAACACCCACGATCTTGATCAAATCTTCGAAACTGGTGGGGTACAAGGTTGCCATCTCCTCCATCGAAGGGTCCTGGAAAATCACATAGGGTGGCAAATCCATCTGCTTGGCCACTGACTTTCTCAGGGTTTTCAGCATATCAAACAAGGTCTTGTCGTATGCTGTAGTGTTGATTGTTTCTCTTTCTATTTCTTCCTCTTCGCCCTCGGAATCATACTCATGGTCTTTGGACAGTTCGATGGGGAATGGGTCGATCATGAAATCGATCCCTTTTTGAGTGAGCTTAAAAACTCCGGGATTTTCAATGTCTTTCTGAATAAACTCATTGAGCAATGTCTGTCGAATTACAGACTTCCAAAAGGCTTCGTCATGATCCTTGCCAATGCCAAAGGCTTTGAGCTTGTCATGGTTATAACTTTTTACATGCTGTGTATTCTTTCCTATCAACACGTCAGACAAATGGTTGAGGTCGAATCGCTCGCCTGTCTGCTGTACGGCTTCAATCACCATTTTCACAGTCTGTTCGGCTTCAAACTTTTCTTTCGGATGCAAACAATTGTCACAGCCTTCACAGTTTTCTCTGTGGTACTCCTCGCCAAAGTAGTGCATGAGCTGCTTTCTGCGACAGACAGCGGACTCGGCATAGGCAGCCATTTCATCCAACAAAAACCGGGCATTTTCACGCTCCGTAACTGTTTTATCTTTATTGAACTTCTCCAGTTTGAGGATATCGTTGTAGCTGTAAAACATGACGCACTTGCCCGTTAAGCCATCTCTCCCTGCCCTGCCAGTTTCCTGGTAATATCCTTCGATGGATTTAGGCACATCATAATGGATCACAAAGCGCACATCCGGTTTGTCGATACCCATTCCAAAAGCAATGGTCGCCACAATTACATCTACATCTTCATTGAGGAAAGCATCCTGATTCTTCATTCGGATATTGCCATCAATCCCTGCATGATAAGGAGCTGCTTTCACATCATTCACCTTAAGAAACTCGGCGATCTCTTCTACTTTCTTCCGGCTCAGGCAATAAACTATTCCCGATTCACCCTTGTGTTCTTTAATGATTTTGATCAGCTGCTTTTTGGCCTGCTTCTTTGGCTTAACTTCATAGACCAGGTTTGTCCTGTTAAATGAAGATTGAAAAGTGTTGGCACTCTCGATGGCCAGGTTTTTAACAATATCCAACTGTACTTTGGGCGTAGCCGTAGCAGTTAAAGCTACAATAGGGATCTCCCCCAATTCTCCCAGTATGGATTTGATCCGTCGATATTCAGGCCTGAAATCATGACCCCATTCTGAAATACAATGGGCTTCATCTACTGCTGTAAATGAAATGTTTGCCTCTTTAAGGAACTGTACATTTTCTTCTTTGGTGAGCGATTCGGGAGCCACGTAAAGTAGCTTCACTTCTCCCGCCAGCGTTTCCTTCTTTACCCTGTTTATTTCACCCTTTGTCAATGTTGAATTGAGGAATTTGGCGTTTATGCCCACGGCATTCATTTGATCCACCTGATTCTTCATCAAGGCAATCAATGGGGAAATGACGATTGCAGTGCCCTCCTTTAAAATGGCTGGCAATTGATAGCATAAGGATTTCCCTGCCCCTGTTGGCATGATGACAAGCGTGTCTTTGCCATCCATTACGCTCTGAATAATAGATTCCTGATTACCCCTAAAAGTATCGTAACCAAAAACTGATTTAAGGGTCTCTTTTAACTTATCTTCAATACCGGTCTCCATCTCAAAAATTTAATACTATAATCTAGGGAAAAATTATCTATTCAGGCTGCTAAAAATTAAAATAATTTCAACATTTCCACCCAAGTGTTTATCCTTGCATACCCAAAAGCGTCAAAGTCTATATTTGATCGTAAAAAAATTCAATTAGCTAAAAGGACAATTCCCCCGATGAACAAACATTTACACATTGTGATCATGGCCGGTGGTTCTGGTACGAGGTTTTGGCCATACAGCCGAAACAAAAAACCCAAGCAGTTTCTAGATGTTTTGGGAACAGGAAGATCACTGCTTCAAATGACCTATGATCGCTTCAAAGGTACGGCATCTGACACAAATATTTGGATCGTCTCTAATGAAATATATGCTGATTTATTGAAAGAGCAGTTTCCTGATATGGATCCATCACAGATCCTTTTGGAACCTTCCAAGAGAAACACTGCCCCTTGTATTGCTTATGCTGCCTATAAGATTCGACAAAAAGATCCTGATGGCATCATGGTGGTCCTTCCTTCCGACCATGTGATATTCAATGAAAAGGAATTCATTGGAACAGTAGAAAAGGCGGTAGAGGCCTCCGATGATGAAAAATTAATCACCATTGGCATCCATCCCCAGCGACCTGAGACCGGCTACGGATACATTCAATACCTGGATGGCACTGATCAGAAACTAAAAAAAGTGAAGACCTTCACAGAAAAGCCCAACATAGATCTTGCTCAAAAATTCATCGAGAGTGGAGACTTTGTATGGAATGCAGGCATCTTCGTTTGGTCAGTTAAAGCCATCATCGATGCTATCGAGGAGCTTCAGCCGGAGCTTGCTGAATGCTTCAATGCAGATTGGTATTTTACTGAAAAAGAACAGAAATACATTGAAACCTCCTATGCACACTGTCAAAACATCTCTATTGACTATGCGATCATGGAGAAATCTCAAAATGTCTATACCATTTTAGGGAATTTTGGCTGGTCCGATCTGGGGAGTTGGAATGCTTTGCATGAGATCATGGACAAAGATGCAGAACAGAATGTTTCCCTCGGAGAGGTTTCACTTTATGATAGCTCAGACAACTTCGTCATTTCAAAATCAAACAACAAGAAAAAACTAATGGTCCTCCAGGGGTTGGAAGGCTACCTGGTCGCTGATTTTGAGGATATCCTGCTTGTTTGCAAAAAAGAAGATTCCAATATTTTCAGGGAATTCGTCAGTGATATCAAGCTCCATAAAGGAGAAGATTTCGTTTAGTTTCTCTGGCGTGCGGCCTCATACAGTATCATGGCTGCTGCGCTTCCTACGTTGAGGCTTGATATTTCACCTTTCATGGGGACTGATGAAATAAAATCAGCATTCTTTAATACTTCCCGTGTAATACCTTCCTCTTCAGACCCCATCACAATAACGGTGGGAACACTGAAATCTATCTCTGACGGCAAAGTCTTGCCGTGCTCGGAGCAGGCAATAATCTGAATACCTGAATCTTTTAGATACTTCAAGGCATCCAGCAATTTCAGGTCTCGGCAGACCGGGATATAATTCAGCGCTCCGGCAGACGTTTTCACGGCGTCAGCATTGATCTGCGCATTGCTCTTGACAGGAATGATCATCGCATCTACCCCCATGCATTCAGCCGTTCTGGCGATGGCCCCAAAGTTCCTGATGTCAGTGACACCATCCAGGGCAAGAAACAATGGGGTTTTACCCTGCTCATAAACATTGGTCACCACATGGTGCAGGTTATGATATTGCACCGGCGAAACAAACGCTACTACACCCTGATGATTTCCTTTTGTCAGCCTGTTCAGCTTTTCCCCCGGTACCCAGGAAACCGGAATGACATGCTCACTGGTAAGTAACAAAAGTTCCCTGATCAACTCTGTATTGTTGTTCTTCTGTATAAAAAGCTTTTCCAGGTGCTTGCCTGATTGGATGGTTTCAATAACCGCCCTCGCTCCATAAATCAATTGCTCAATTTTCTTCATTATTGGCCTTTTCGTATATCCCCCACTTTGTTGTACCAGCTTTTTTCATAATCGGAATTCCTCTTGAGGGAATACAAAGAGTTAGTAAAAAGGATGGGTATCCTGATAAATTCGAAGCGCTCACCCGAATCGTACCTCCACTCTTCCGCTCTGTCCCTTTTTACCACAATGTCAGGTTTTCCGTAAATAACATATAAAATACCCCGGTCAGTCTTCCAGCCCTGCTTATAGTCAGTGAATAATAAATTAGCCTCTTCCACTCGCTGGAAGAAAAACCTGATGGCACTCTTGGCCCTGAATTTTGTGCCATAGTTCGATAACCAGAAATTTTCAAAGGCTTTTCGTGGTTCACGAGCCTGATTCAAGCTTTGATTTTCTACCGAAGTAGAAATGTATCGCATAGGCTTGATCAGCTCATCAAGCATTCTCAAGTCAGGATAATAATAAGGACACTTTAGGATGGTGATCCCGGTGTTGTCCAATGTATCCTTTTGAAACAGGTAGAAATGATAATCCCATAGATCGGTCTGGATATCCTCGATGAAGTATGAAGAGTCTATGGTAAGTGTGGGGGCCAGGGCAGACATCTCACCCATCGGCGGATCTGCAGGACCAAACTCCTCTTTGTATCGGAAAACATGTATCGGACCATCCACCCCACTGAAAGCAATCTCATCACCTGTATAAAATTTTGTCAGCAATGGCGCCCCTTCCTCAGAGATGGGATAAAAAGCCGGATAGCCTCCGGGAGCGTTGAGCGGAACATCGTATAACCGATAAATGCCTTCACTGAGATTGTTCAACGTGAAGATCGCCAGGTCATAGCCATTTTTTGGTACTGATACAGCGTAAAAGACATTGTCGTCTTCCCGGAAGATGGTATCCAAAGTTGCCAAAGATAATGTGTCATGCTCCGGTGACTTATAGCCATTTTGCAATAGGATGTTGAATTGCCACAAACCAATGGTATCATTTTCCACCTGGTAGATAATGGTAAGCTGATCATTTCCGGTGTCCATAATTCTGTAATCAATGTGAGTATCTAAGCTCACATCATACTGGAAGGAAAGATCCAACCGGGTTAAATCCAAACCAAACACAGTGGTATTGAAGGTAATCAGAAAGACAACTAATCCTCTTTTGAGTGTTTGAAACATAAGAGTCAAAAAGTTAACCAATTATTTGGTTTATTTGCCAAAAAAACCGGATGGCAATTTATACTACAGAAATCACTTCTGACCAGATTGCTTCAGATAATCCTATTCATCAACGTCTACTTAAGGCCTATATTGAAGCAATTCCCTATATAAACGGCGATTTGCTGGAACTAGGTTGTGGTGAAGGACGCGGGATCGATCTGATTGTACCCAATTCCACCAGTTTCCTTGGATTGGATAAAATTGAAGCTGTCATCAATAATCTGAGAACAAAATACCAGGATCATCAATTTGAATCCAGCGTATTCCCTCCTGTCAAACTTCCGGACGAAAGCTTTGATACCATCGTCTCTTTCCAGGTAATCGAACACATCAAAGATGACCACCTGTTCCTCAAGGAGATCTATCGGCTGCTCAAAAAAGGTGGTAAAGCCATCGTCTCCACACCCAACAGGCTGATGTCGCTGTCCAGAAACCCCTGGCATGAACGTGAGTATACCGCGGAAGAGCTGGAGAAGATCTGTAACAAATACTTTGATAAGGTGACCATGATGGGTATTGCCGGGAATGCGAAAGTGATGACCTATCACGAACGAAACAGGAAATCGGTAGATAAGATCATGCGATTCGATGTGCTGGACCTACAACACAGACTCCCTGCACAGTTATTGAGAATTCCTTATGATATCCTCAATCGGATCAACAGAAATTCCTTGAAAAGTCAGGGAGATGAGCTGGTCATGTCGATTACGCAGGAAGACTATTTTCTCAGAGAGAAAAACGGTCAAAACCTTGATCTTTTCTGCATTCTCGAGAAGAAATAATTGAAATTTTATCAAACAGAAACCCCTTTTGCTTTGTTCTTAAGTTGAATTAAAACAAAAGAAAAAAATGTCATCACAACTCATAAAAGAACTCAACCAATTATTGAGTGATTATCACATTTATTATCAAAATACCAGAGGGTTTCACTGGAATATCAAGGGAAATAACTTTTTTCAACTCCATGAGAAGTTTGAAGAATTATACACTGAGGCTTTAACGGTTATCGATGAGGTCGGTGAGCGTATCCTGACAATTGGTGGTCGTCCGCTACATACTTTTGATGACTACAAAAGCACCTCCAAGCTGAAGGTGTATAAAGACGTTACCGTCGACAAGGAGATCGTTTCAGCTTTGATTAAACAGTTGGAAGGACTTGTGAAACAAGAAAACGTGGTCAAAGAGTTGGCCGTCAAAGATGGCGACAGTGAGACCGAAGACATGATGATTGCCCTGATCAACGGGCAGCAGAAAACTACCTGGATGCTAACTGCCTGGATGGGTCAGGAAGTAGAACAATAAGTGTAATACCATTTTTGAAATACAAAGAGTGACCAGATCTTGATGGTCACATCACCAGGGTCAGAGGAATGCAGTTTTTCTCTGACCTTTTTGATTTCCTCCCACTGAAAAATCTGTTGGCTTTCGATTCTGTCCCGATCGAACACCCAGTCGTCCAGGTCTCCCCTCATCTCTTTTCTAAACCATTCCAACAAAGGCACCTCAAAGCCGTGCTTTGGTCGTGAAATCAGCTCCTCCGGAAGCAGATCTTCAAACGCCTCTTTCAGGATGATCTTTCGCTTCATGCCATCCAACTTAAACTTCTCCGGGAGGTTAAATGCCAACTGAACGACTTCATGATCAAGAAAAGGCACGCGCACTTCCAGACTACTCGCCATAGACATCAGGTCCACCTTTTGTAACATATCATTGGGAAGGACCAGGTGCGTGTCTGCGTGAAGCATCTCATTCAATGTGCCCGATCCGGTCAATGAGGTTACGGTAGACTTAAACTTCCTTAGATTTTTGGCATTTCGCTGATATCCACTCTTGAGCAATTGGCCAATCTCATCATCACTGACGAATGAAGCCAGGAACCAGTATTTTTCATCATCTTTCATTTTCAGCAGGTCTGCCATCCGGTGCAGCTGCCGAACTTTATCCGTAAAGCCGGAGTTCCGTGACTTGGGTAGTTTGGTCCACAACCAATCCAGGTTACTGATCAGTTTGTTTCTGACTCCTGATTCCTTGCTCAATGCCCAGGCACTGTGCTTGTTGTAGCCGGAAAAAAGCTCATCCGCGCCATCTCCTGACAACGCTACTGTGACTTCCTGGCGAGTAAGTGATGCCAGGAGGTGTACGGGTAGCGCCGAGGAATCAGCAAAGGGCTCGTCAATGCTTTGGATCATCTTATATAAATGCCCATGCAGATCACTGTTGCTGAGTTTAAACTCATGGTGATTGGTTTTGTATTGATCGGCCACCATTCGGGCATATTTGGATTCATCAAAATAGTCCTGACCTTTAAATCCTATGCTGAAGGTATCCAGCTTTTTCACCTCCTGGGCAGCGAGCGCTGTGATGATGGAGGAGTCAATACCCCCACTTAAAAAAGTACCCAGCGGCACGTCGGACACCAGCCTTTTATGAACAGATTGAGTGAGTCTTTGTCTGACCAGCTTTTTAGCATCTGCGAAAGACCTGATCTCCGGCTGATCCGTGTATGGGATTTCATAATACCGTCTGACCTTCAATCCTTCCTTTTTGGAAATCGTCAGGAAGCAGCCTGGCTTTAATTTTTTCACTCCTTTAATGATGGATAAGGGAGCGGGAATATACGTCAGCTGAAAATACAGATGTAGTGCGGTGTTATTCAATTCCCGGGGCACTCCATAGGAAAGGATGGATTTCATCTCCGAGGCAAAAAGCACCTTGTCTTCATCATGATAGTAAAGCAGTGGCTTGATTCCCAGGCGGTCACGGGCAACAAAAAGGTGCTCTTCTTCTTTGTCATAGATCGCGAAGGCAAAGAATCCGTTGAGTCGTTTGAGACACGCCGGACCCCAGTAGATATATGCCTTAAGCAGGACCTCGGTATCACTTTCTGTCCTGAAAGGCACACCTTTGGACGCCAGCTCTTTTCTAATTTCTTTGTAGTTGTAAATCTCCCCGTTGAAGATGATCCGGTATCTGCCCGACTCATCAATCATGGGCTGATTGGCTTCTGCAGAGGTGTCAATGACCGAAAGTCTGCGGTGCCCCAGGCCCACCACATCATCAAACCAGCTACCCTGGTTATCCGGTCCCCGCTTCTCCAAACACCGTGTGGCTCCTTCAAGGTGGATCAGATTGATCCGCCCTACCATATTAAATGCATACAATCCTGTGATCCCGCACATAAGGCATTAAATTTGTGAAAGAAAGCTGAAAAGAGTTATGCATGTCGTTTTCTAAATTCCTTCTATTCCTGATTTTATTGTTATCGATGGTATCTTTTTCCGAGGCGCAAAGTAAACGGAAAAGAAAGATAATCATAGCCGCTGTGACAGAAGCCCGGACCTACCGTGGCACACCCTATGTGTATGGCGGTATGTCAAGGGGTGGTATTGACTGCTCCGGCCTGATGTACAATTGCTTTAAAAAAGTAGGCATTGACCTCCCTCGCACAGCAAAAGAACAATCGAAGATCGGTCGTAAAAAAGGCTGGGGAGGCATCCGCCCCGGAGACATTGTCTATTTTAAGTTCAAAGAAAAAGGCAAGAAAAAGTGGTGGCACAGCGGCATGATCACGGATACTTCCGATCCCAATGATATCAAGTTTATTCATGCCTCCACGAGCCGTGGTGTCATAGAGACTTCGCTGAACAGTGACTACTACAAAGACAATGTGAAAAAATTTCGGCGGGTGATTCGGTAGGATTATTCAGCTTTGAATGGAAAAGTTTTAGAAACTTTATCGCTGAACTGCCAGAATATCTTAAATTCGCAGTCCGATTTATCGGAAATGTTAAGGACATGCAAGGGGCATTAGCTCAGCTGGCTAGAGCGCTACGCTGGCAGCGTAGAGGTCATCGGTTCGACTCCGATATGCTCCACACACTCAAAGGTCTGTGTCTTCACAGACCTTTCTTTTTTTCAAGGGTGCACATAAGACGGAAATAAATAAATCCCCTCACACGCGGGTGATTGTTACCGACTCTTAATCCCGGCTGGTGTCCTCACCAGACGGAGGAAGCATAACTGATAGGAACAGTTTTCTAAACAAGGGGTGTAAAGGAGGTGTATAGCTACTGTATAGCTACCCTGAACGGACTACGGGGCCGACAAAGACGGACGTGGCCGACCGCTTCAACGGGCGCAACCTCGTAGGGGAGGTAGGCAGCTTCCAGGAAGATGCCTTTCAGGGCCATGAGCACTTCCTCCGCTCCACGCCGAACAATACCCGCTCCGGCAACAACACCACTAACTACGGCGTAGGCGCCAAAGTAGGGGAGTGCAGCGGCGTAGGCACGCCTACCGTGCTGGAAGGGTTCGGTGAGGTCCGCTTCTCAGCAGAGGCCCGCCCGGAAAATGCGTATGTGAACTGGCTGGTGAAGGTGAGGTGAGGGGGAAGTGCTGAGTGTAACGCCTAACTAAAATGAGTATGCGCCCCAGTAGCTAGAAGCGCTGAGATTCCCAGCTTGCAATGTCTTTTCAGGTGGCTTAATTCGCATATTCATTTTAGTATCCATGTAATGATCTGGAGGGTTAAGTATTAAAATTAACCTTAAAAAAGATCATGAAAAAAGAAGTAACAATTTACTCAACAACAAAACTGTATGTTGGCATAGACGTGCACAAAAAGCAATGGTCAGTAAGTATTTACACGGGCCAGATTCACCATCGTACCTTTAGTCAGTTACCCTCACCAAAGGTATTGCGATCATATATCGAATCACATTTTCCCGGTTCCAAAGTTACGTGTGCCTACGAAGCTACGTGTTTTGGCTGGTGGATAGCAAGGGAGTTGGAGAGTTATGGCTATGAGTGCCTGGTGGTCAATCCTGCAGATATTCCAACTACCAGTAATGAGAACCAAAATAAGACTGACAAAATAGATAGCAGGAAAATAGCGAAGACCCTTCAAGCGGGATTACTGAGGAGTAGTTACATACCCGATGAGCAATTAGAAGGAGATCGTCAATTGATCCGCTATCGAAAGCGTCTGTGGTCTGACTTAGTTCGTGTAAAGAACAGGATTAAGGGCACGCTTAGGTTTTCGGGAGTTCAGCTTCCCGAAGAATACGACAATGCCTATTGGACAAAAGCTTTTTTGAGATGGCTCAGGGAAGTACCTCTACCTTCTGGGAGTACCCGGATTACCGTGGATTCGCTGTTGGATCAGTACCACCAGTTGTATTCACATCACCTCAAGGTATCCAGAGAAGTAAGAGGTTTATTGAAAAAGTCCAGATACACCAAATCAGGGAAATTACTACAAGGGATTCCAGGGATAGGACCCCTGACAAGTATCCAACTTTTGGTGGAGCTGGGAGAGATTGATCGATTTGCCAACTTCAAATCACTGAACAGTTTCATCGGCTTTAAGCCATCAACCTATAGCAGTGGGGAACATGATTGGAAAGGCCATATGACGATTCGGCGGCACAATGCTCTGAGAAGTGCGTTGATAGAGGGTGCATGGCAGGCGGTGCAGAAGGATCCGGCCTTGCTGGTGAGATACGAGGAGCTGATCAAACGGATGACCAAGAAGCGTGCGATCGTAGTGATAGCCAGAAAATTACTGTCAAGGATCTATTATGTACTTAAATATGAGGAACCGTATGAGATAGGATTGGTGGCATAGAAATAAGATTTTGAGAAATTAAGATCAGCTTGCCCAATCAAAAAGACAATGCCCTGACCACTCAACAAACGGTGAGTCCGGAACTCTAGCTTTTAGTCTGTGGCGGGGCATTTAAAAAGCTTACTGATAAATTACTGTAACCATGCAAAAGCTGGATTACTAATGGGAGTCTGCAAGCTATTTTCTTCTCTCAAAGGTGCAAAAAGTATCCAAATACGTCAAGGGGGCAATCCGTCACTCATGGCCGCACTATGCCCTATCCTTGCCGATATTGTCTACTTTTTGGCGGTCCGCTGTTTGAAGAAAATGAGCCCTGAAGATGGAAATAGAAGGATTTTTATTAGAATTACAGAACATTCCTCTCCAAAAGATCATTCATGGGAGTGTTTGTTGTGCGTTCGTGTTTTATACGTTCGTAAACTGTTTGTATAGATATGAAATTCCATTCATCAAGTCACCATTTGCTCTAAAGTATTCGATCATATCGCTGTATTCCTTGTTGTCTGTAATAAATTCTTTTTTCTGTTTAATAATTCTCCTTGTATCGTTTATTTCTCCGTTCGTAATTTCACTAACCTCATTGACAAATTGCAAATTCATCATTCTAAGTATTTTTTTATCAAATGAACCGTGTACACATTGCATGAAAGTAGAAAATGGGTCTTCTGCAGTGATTTGCTCAAGAATACTTTTTGCTTTTACTTCCATCCCGGACCAAGCGAGCTCACCGTGATAATGATTTATTACATCTAAGTTATCCGGTATTACGAGAATATTATAAACTGGCATGTAGTTGGGGTTTTCAGTCGCATAAAACCTCCATATAGCATCAAAAATAGAACGGGGATAAAAAATCTCAATTACAATCATGAACGACTTTTGAGTCGAAATTGTCATATTAAGTATGTGGTCTACATGTTTAAATAGCTTTTTGTTCCACTGTAGACTCTTCTTAAGATTTTTCTGAACTCTCAGCAGCTTTTTGGTATTCTTGGAATCTGCATATTCAAGAAATCTGGTCTCATTCTCACCATCGTACCCTTTTATCTCACTTATTATTTGTTCATCGCTAATTCTTGGATCAACCGAGAAAATGCCATTTTTAACCATTGATTCCATGTCCCATTGCCCACTATTAATGATGGTAGTGAATTTCACAGGATCTCCCGCCTCCATTGAATCATTATACTTATGAGTGTCAAGAAGTAAGTATATATTTTCATCGATATAGCGTAGTTTGTGATCTTCATCATCAAACTCAATATCATCCAATTCGTCATTTAGGTCTGGAATGAGTTCATAGTTCCTTTGCATCGATTGTCTTTGAAAAGCAAAATACAAAGCGAAAGGAAAGACAATCTCATTGTTTATTCCATTGCTATTTAATCTTACGAGCACGTAATCATCAATTCCCAGAGTCTTCAACTTCTTACCTATAATTTCAATGAATTCTTCTCTTTTCTCTTTTGTATAAAACAATTCAGCTGATTGTGAGGGAGATATTTTTCTTTCTAACTCAAGTACCTCAACTGGTTTTTGAATTTTGATTGATACGGGGATATTTTCTTCATTCAGATCGATTTTGTAACCTGTTAGGTAAACACTGTCATAGATTTCAGAAAAAGGTATAATCAATTCGTTCCAAGAGGTTGATATAATAATTAACTTGATCTCTTCCGCTTGTGCCCTATAGATCTGTTTTAGAAGACCTTGATACTTTAGGAGTTCATTAATTGTTTGCCTAGCAGCTTGCTCAGATCGTTTTATCTCAATTATGACGAAGTTATTCAGGTTATCTTTCGCAAGAATATCGATATATCCTTTTGCACCAATAACGGCAGGTAAATAGTACTCTTTCTTAATTAAAGTCAAATCATCTGCGATGAAATTAAGATTTTCTGCTAAATAATCTCTTATTGTTTCTTCAATTCTCAATTTGTATTACTCTTTATCAATGGAGTACAGGCAATGACGCACAACAATCAAAATAACAGCATTACTGTTATTTCCTTATATCTCTTTTCTTGTTAATCATTTCAATACGAACACTTTACCCTATTTTAAACGACAATAAACATTTATAAGCGATTAAAAACGGATACGTTGTGCGTATTCATCACCAAATTAAACATTTCCCCGGATACTGCATCCTGTTGGCTGTAGTCAGACCTAGAGGATCATTTATGAAAAAGATACAAAAGCTATTTATGGGATTTGGAAATCCTTTTTATCTGTGGTTCGATAGGCCTTGTTGAAGATGTTTGGAACATGCAAACAGCGGGATTGTGGAACCTATTATCGCACAAGTGAAAAACACTTGCGCGATAAGGGAACCTCCCACTCCGGGAAGCGAAGGGTTTTGCAACAACACTTAACCCTCAGACTTATTGGCTACGTAGCTGATCGATGATTTCTGTGCTGATCCAGTAAATGTCCTGGTTGCTGGTGTACAGGATATATTTTCCATCTGCAGTTACAAACGGGCAAAGCTCATGATGCTCAGTATTTACAGTCTCACCCATATTTACTGCCCTGGTCCAGCTATGGTCAGCTTTTCTGAAACTGATATATAAGTCGCCTCTGCCTAAACCTTCTGGTCGGGTAGAGCAGAAAATAAGGTAAGATTCATCAGGAGCGATAAAGACATCCGCTTCATAGTTTTCTGTATTGATAGAATCTCCCAGTCTAACAGCTTCCTGAAACTCTCCGTTTTTATAAGCAGAATAGTAGATGTCCTGATCATATCTTTTGCGTTCTTCCGGGGCGTTAACATTCGAGGCAAAATACATCGTACCTGTTGCAGTAAAAGAGATGTAATATTCATTGTCGTCTGAATTTATGTTGGAGCCTGCATTGATGGGCTCAGACCACCCCTCTTCAGTTTTCTCTACGTACCAGATGTCATGATCGCCCTTGGCATCCATTCCATTCAATGTTCTTTTGGAAATGAAATACAACCTGCTTTCATCCGGTGAAAGAAAGGGATCATTATATCCATACTTTTCATGAGACAGGATCATTTCCGGTTGACTCCACTCGCCATCTATAAGGGCTGAATATCGTATGACTGGTCCATTATCTTTCTGTACTGCGTAATAAAATTCCTGGCCATCATCACTAAAAACAGATCCAAATTCATGCTCTTCTGTGGAAATGAAGTTTGGCGCGAATATTTTTCGTTCGGGGCCCAGGGGAGTAAGCCCCATATACTCCCCTTTCATGCGGAATGACCTCACCTTTGATTCATCAGCCCCCTTTGCTATCAGCCATTTCGATATTTCCTGAGCTCCAATTCTTTTGGATATCTCCAGAGGAGTACTCCCTCTGTTGTTGATTATTTCAATGTCAACACCATTCTCAATGAGCATTTGCACATAGGGTAGGTTTCGATCCAGTATGGCTCGTTCCAGCAGGAGTGCACCTTGTTGGCTTTTCCAGGCCTCGCCTTCCAGTAGCATGAGGAGTTTTTCAAGTAAGGAGTCCCGCTTGAATTGCAGCGCAACATAAAGTGGAGTATAGCCGCCTTTATCAGCCTTATTGATCTGTATCCCGCGCTTGATTAAGTCATCAAATACTTCCATTTGATCACATCCCACAGCCCAATGCAATAAGGTCCTCCCCTGATCATCAGGCACGTGTAAGTCTTCATATTGTAGCATACTGTCGAGTCTTGCCAGATTACCATCACAAGCTGTTCTATGGATATCCTGTGCTATGCCTTTCAATTGGGAGGATACAAGGATACATAGAAGAATGAGTCTAATGTTCATTGGTATTTGAAGATTGGGACTATCGTAAAGTGTAACAACTTAGTACCTGATATTTCAACACCACTAAATCTAAAGGAATTTTAATCTTAAACAGGTATATAACAAACCAAAACCCCTCGCTTCCGACCGAAGACAAGGGGCTTTGGTTAAGAACCGGCTTGTTTATTTAAACCTATAGCTAAGATATACAGAGTTAGAGGAGCAACTCACTTGTCCCTCAGGTAAACCGTAAAACTTTTGATCTTCATCTTGCCCTCCTCACCTGTGAGTGAAAGACGGATTTTATCCGTTTCTATGACATCGAAAGTCTGAATCCGTTTTCTTCCGATGCTTTGTCCTTCGGCAATGGTTTTCCAGGCTCCACCTGACAATGCTTCCACCTTATATTGTTTGATGTATTGACCGTGCCGGATGGCCTCTTCAATCACCAGAAGATTGATGGGCTGCTTTTTCGGCAGGTTGATGAAATACTCTCCGGATGATTTTATTGGGTTCGCCTTTCCGACAGGATTGTCAAAGGTGCTTTCCAGTTGTTCTCCGAATGCTGCCAGCCGATTTACCTCCGCCTCAGGGATCAGCCCTGTGGTATCCGGGGTCATGTTGATCAGCAGATTGGCTCCCCGGCCAATCGACTCCAGGTACACATTCATCATAAAATGGATACTCCGCAAAGTGGTATCAGACCCTGGGGTCCAGAACCAATTGCGCCTGGTATGCAGGTTGGCCTCTGCAGGAATCCAGCCCGCCCATTCAGGGTTGACCCAATGTTTCAATCCTTCACCTGGCTCAATGATGTTCCAGAGCGGGTAAGGAGCCCACCCTTGTTCGCTGCCGGACCAGCGCACCCCAGGCTTGGTCCCCCCAAACACCACAGCATTGGGCTGCAGATGCTTTACCATCGCATGGATGGCATCTCCGTAAGCAGTCCCTAACGGCTGCAGGGTCTCAGGGTCCATGACATCCCATCCAAAAGGATCGTAGGCCCCATCAAACCATACAATGGAAATATCACCATAGTTGGTAAGCAATTCCCTTAACTGCTCAAGAAACACCGGGAAATACTGATGAATGTTTCCCACAACTTTTCTTTCTCCCATGGGGTCGGGCGTACTCCAGCATCCAAAATGTTTGTCACCTCCGGAAATGTATAATCCAACCTTCAAATCATACTTTCGGCAGGCTCTTACAAAATCAGCCACCACATCACCTTTGCCATCTTTCCACGGAGAATTTTTTACCGAATAATCGGTTGTTTCAGTTGGCCACAGGCAGTAGCCATTGTGATGCTTGGCCGTGAGTACAACATGTTTAGCCCCAAAAGATTTGGCTGCCTTTGCCCATTGTTCTGCATCCAGCTGAGAGGGATTGAAAAGATCCGGTGCCGGAACCGTCATCATGTCTGAGTCATTATAAGTGGCCGGACCAAAATGAATAAATGCCCCCAATTGTCGCTCCTGATAAGCCAGCTGTTGGGGGCTTGGCTTTTCACTAAAAGCGCCACTATGCACAGCCTGATCCTCATTTCTCTTTTCTGCAGCTATCAACACAGGGGTCCAATCTCCTTGATGTTCGGGAGGGGAGGTTGATGCTGTTTTAGCATCCATGAAAAAATGCTCAAACAGTTGTCGGGGTGTTCCTTCATAAGTGGCCCATTGGAGGTCTCCTGCTGTGGTCTGGTCACTTCCTGTGAAATAAAGGATCGTCTGCCCTTCGAAATAGCACAGCTCTACATCGGAGGCATTGCTCTCAGCGATGGACGGATCGATCAACGGGATGTTTTTATGGTCGGGGTCAAAGGTGACAAAGGGTCGTTCGTCCGGCGCATCTTGCCAGTGTATCAGATCCCGGGACCGGGTAATCCGTGTCTCATAGGCTTTCCCCAGTGACTCCAGATAAAGGGTGTAGTACCAGCCGCCTTCATAATATAAAGCAGGCCCACCAACATACTTTTCCTTTCCATAGACTGCACCGGGTATCGCTTTCCATTTTTTCAGATTGCTCGATTCCATATACCGGAAAGTAAAAGGCTTCCAACGGGAATCGTTGGTTTCGTAGAGAAGGATGAACTTGTCTTTTCCTCTGCAAACAGCGGTATTGAAAAAGAACTCATCACCGGCGGCCTTGAGGATTGTTTGAGGTTTGGTCCATTTTTTCAAGTCCCGGGAACTTGTCATGGTAATTTCCGTCATGCGTCTCCAGGGCTTGCCTTCTCCATAGTTTCCGGCAAATACATAGACCACACCATCCCAAACCAGGACAGTACCAAAACCATGATTTTTCAAGGGCACTGAAATAGCTTCATCGCTTTCTATATCCCTGATGCGCACCTCATCTTCATGAAAATGATCTCCGGGCTTCGCTCCCGGCACATCCCAGAAGCGTTGGTTGTTTTCCAGGAGGTACAGCCTATCTTCAAAAACAAATGGCGAAGTTTCCACCAGAGGTGATCCTAATCGTCCCTGCTTCTTGATGGGGTTGATCCAGGTGACCTGTGCGAACAGAATGCTACAGAAAAAAAGAAGGGAAAGTGTTATACTAAATTTTTTCATCGGGTCAGTAAGCTGTATTTAATGTTAAGGTTATTTGAGGTGGAAAGTTTGTTTCGAAATTACGGGTAATCTATAGAACCGTAATTCTTTATAAGAAGGAGAAGCTAAATAAAGTGCGTTTTATGGTTTGCTGGAGAAGCTGGGTAAAGTCCTTAAGAACATGGCAAATACCTTGTATTGTTATCTTAGAATAATCCAATAACCTTTTTTAGGAAATATTTGCGGCTGTCCGGAACAAAACCACCTTCAGGTCCTTTAAACGGTGATTTTGTGCTGACTCAAAAAGTCCGCGCGGACTTTGATCAAAACCCGCGCAGACTTTAACAAAAACCCATGCGGACTTTGTGGCGAAATATGTCCAGGTTTTGATTAGAATGAAGGCATCTCTGGGGTGTATTGGAATAGTGCAATTATAGCAATCGCACTAATGTAGACTAAACCACCATACGAGGAGCCTCTCATTATTAATCTTTTTAGATTTTTCATTTATCTGATGCATCCGCCAAAAGTTCGTGTATTTCATTTCGAAGTTCCCAACTTTCGTATGAGATGAGGTGCCTAATCTACGACGAAATGCAACGGGTGAATTCCTGTTACACCCAGAAGAAAAAAGCTCCTGGCTGTACCAATTGGCAAAGGGAAACTATCAGATCCCAAGGGAGATTTAGCGGTAAGGTTTGTTGGAAAGCGGTTATGGAATGCGTGGGTCATTCGGCTCTAAACGATGTTATCTACCGGCTTTCTTTTTGGCTTCTTCCAGGCTTTTACTATAGTACTCTTTCAATTGTTCAAAGCTCATCCCTTCAGTTTCCTTGTCGATTTTATCCCTAATATCACGCATCATTTTAACTGCGTCAAATTTCTTTTTAGTTGTTTCTTTAGTCTTCATAGTCCAAAAGTTCTCGAGGTGTTCTGATTTCTATTGGCCTGTATCCATTTTGGATATTCACACCATTGTAAAGATGAATTTTATTCAAGTTAACAATATTTTTGAAATTCCAGCTGGTTAAAATTTCAATTTCGTTCACTGTTGCCGTAGCTATATGCCTGCAATCAGAAATACTCTTTTTACCTACAATGTTGTTTTTGATATATAAGTTCGCAAGATTATAAGCCTCACTTGAAAGTTCAACAAATACTTTTTGATCTTTTGGGACATTCTCGAAGAAATTCCTGACATGATTTGGTGCAAATTGGAGTTCCTCAATTAACAACTGCCTCAAAGAACAATTTTGTCCAAAATTCAAATTCAGGATCGTATTGACCACCAACTACCGAAGTATCAATATAGACTTTTTTAATCATCTTGAAAAGATCGTTAAATGCTGATGTCTTTGCAAGTAGCCCTGCTGGTAGGTAACGTTGTAACACCAATAAATCTAAAGAAATTAATGATATAAACAGGTATCTATCAAAAACCCCTTACAGCGGACTGAAGCCAAGAGGATATAAAGAATCGGCTTACTCAAAAAAACCAGGCAATTCATTGAACAGCAATCCCTTAATGAGCATAAGATCCCTCGCTCCACTCAGGATGACGCCCATTAAAATGCGTTATGGTTCACTGAGCTGAGTGAAACCGGAAGTTATTATTCACTAGTATCCCGATTAACCCCTCACCAACTCCACATCATCCCCTACCCTGATCTCTCCGCTCTGTATCACACGGGCGGTGATGCCGCCATGTCCGCGCATGGCATTGTAGCCACCGGGACCCAGGTTTTCTTCCATACGAGAGCAGGGATGGCAGTAGCCGGTTCCTTCCAGGACGACTGTTCCGATCCTGAACTGTTGATTTCGCAAGGCCAGTAAATTGATCCCGCCAATGACCAGGTTTCTACGGGTGAGTCCCGGATCAATGGACGGTTGCCCCATGATGGAGGCCACGGTCTCCAGGTGTTCCCGCTGAATAAGCGTTACCTGGCGCTTGGTGCTGTAAGTGGATGAAAAGTGATCGCCGATCAGTCCATCCTCCTCGGTCACCTGAACGTGCTCTACACCCATTAACGGTTTTTTCTTCTCCGGACGGATGCCGATCCACTCCAGAGCACCCATCTGGGGCAGGGTATTGATCAGTGCCTGGATGGGTTTGTCAATTTCTTCTTCCATAGTTATCAGCTATATGTTGGAATCAAATTTACCAATTAATCACTTCCCAGATTTAAAGAAATTGGCATATAACCTTATTGCTGTTTTACCACTGTTTATGCAATGTGGGCCGGAGATTCTCTGCAATTGTCAAATTCAATCTCGTAGTTTCCTAAGAACTTCTGACTTTAATGGGGCAAGATACCTTTTAATAATTGCCCAAATCATGGATGGGTCAACAGCATCGTAGGCGTGTATTAAACGATTCCTGAACCCAACAATCTGCCTGGCATGCTCGAGGGTAGATTCTGGAAAAAGTTTATCAAATTGATTTACTGCTTCTCCAATAATTCCCAGTTGTCGCTCAACAGCACTTTGGGTTTTGGCATCATCCAAATAATCATTAAAATCTGTAATGGAGGTAGTAAACTCATCAATCAACTCTATAGCGTTAACAATGTCAGATAAGAACTTCTTTCCTTGATCTGTCATAGATTAATACTTTAGTAGCGTCAATGCTCTTTTTCAGGTATGGATTTTTTATGGAAGATGTTGTGAGTAAGTCGACTTTTCTTTGAAAAAAGTTTTCCAGATTATCCCACAGCGAGATAAGCTTTTCACCTCTCTCAATTGGGTCTGTATCATCAATTTCAACTACCAGGTCAATATCACTACTCAATGGATCAAACTTATCGGTTACCGCAGAGCCAAAAGCATAGAGCACGTTTACTTTATGATTGGTCAACAACTTTATAAAGTCCTCAGATCTATTTGATATCACTTCGGTAATTCCCATATAGTAAAATTACAACATTTGGAAATACCTGCAGTTCACAAAAGGATTAGCTAGCTCCAAATCAGCTATCTTGAATAAACAGGAAAATAAAGGGACATGCTTGAGATCTGCTACATCAGCTTCGCAAAATCGTTCATTTGAGCTAACTTACAGTAAGCACCCAAATTAACCTACAATGAAAATTCAACACCCTCTCTGCATTTTGCTGCTATTGATTTTTTCCAATTGCGCTGACAAGCCAGGAAGCTCCCAGGCTGAATCTTTAGTACTGATTGAAAATGTGGAACCTCAACCGCTTTTAGCTCAAGCATCACGGCTGAACGATGCGCTCAATCATATTGGGAGTCCCTTACCCCTGGATGTGAGCAATGAATTGGTCCTGCTGCAGGAAAAAGTACCTGATGCAACCACCGTGCAATCCATCCAGACATTGTTGGACCCTTTCTGTCTGGCCATGATCCATATCAACCCGGAGTCGCGAGTGAAGGTAACAGCCGGTCCTGCCCGACCTCAACTGAAACAGGAAGGATGGTCAGTATTCCTGGTCAAAGTGCACAATGAGGCGGCAGTTACCGCCCGGCTGGAGGTGGAAAGTCCACAGGCACTGCCCACGCTACACAAGTCTACAGGCAGCCATCGGACCAGAGAAGAACATACATTGACCGAGGCAGAGGTCGAAAATCGGTTTTTAGAGATGGCCATATTCCGGGATCGGCCCCTTAAAAGCAAGCTCTCAGGTCTGAACCTTGAATATGCTGTAATGATGATTTACACAAGAAAAAGTGGGAAAAAAGAAGTCAACATCGGTTTCAACGTCGGTCAGGGAACCCAGGATATTGGTTTTAGAAATACCATTGACATCCTATTTGATATTCAGCCGGCGGTGAAGGTGGTTTTTGATATCAAAGATGAAAACGGAGAAGATGTCATGGCTTCCCTCCTGATCTCTGATGGCATTGGGAGGTTTTATGAAAGCGAAAAGGAGGATCCCTCTCCCGAAGATTATCGACTGAAGCTGGCTCAACATCTAAAATGGGGCGGACCGGCAGAAAAAAGCATCAGCGAATGGGCGGTCAACATGTATACCCAACCCAAATTGGAGGGAAATAAAGAACTGGTTCAGCCCAAACTCAGCGGGATCTATCCGTTGCCTGCACGTAGAGTAGCAACCAGGGATGAGTTTCCGGATTTTTTCTTCCAGCCACAGATCTACCGAACTTCCGGTGAGCATGTCTACCTGCCTCCCGGTAATTACAATGTGGTTGTTGGTCGCGGACCGGAATATTTCCCCACCCTTCATTCGTTGACCGTCCCGGAAAATGAAGAAACCACTGAGTTTTCGGTGGAGCTTAACCGTTGGATCCACATGAAGGAAATGGGATGGTATAGTGGTGACCATCACATACATGCCTCCGGATGCTCGCATTATGAAAGCCCGGTAGAAGGTGTTCTGCCCGAACACATGTGGCGCCAGGTCCTGGGTGAAGACCTGAATATGGGGAGCAATCTCACCTGGGGGCCTTCCTGGTATCATCAAAAGCAATATTTCACTGGAGAATCTCATCCACTCTCGGATGAAGAAAACCTCCTCCGCTATGATGTGGAGGTTTCGGGTTTTCCTTCCTCACATTCTGGCCATGTGGTACTGCTCAACCTCAAGGAAGATGATTATCCCAATACCACCCTCATCGAAGAATGGCCGAGCTGGACCCTACCCGTCCTGCAATGGGCCAAAGGTCAGGGCGGTATCGTAGGCTACGCGCACTCGGGCTGGGGACTGGAACCCATGAACCCTACTGATAAGCTACCCAACTATGAGATCCCTAAAATGACCGGCATCGGAGCCAATGAATACGTTGTCACCATCACCCACGATGCCGTGGATTTTTACTCTGCAGGTGATACGCCGAGCACCTGGGAGCTCAACATGTGGTATCATTCCCTGAACGCGGGATATCGGGTCAGGTTGAGTGGTGAGACTGACTTTCCCTGTATTTCTGACGAAAGGGTTGGGGCTACGCGGACCTATGCCAAAATTGATGGGGTGCTCAATTTTGAAAACTATATGGATGCCTTGACCAAAGGCAAGACCTATGTTTCGGACGGATTCTCACACCTGATAGACTTTAAAGTCAATGGCCAGGAGCTGGGTGAAAATGATAGTGAATTGTCAGTGAAATCAGGTAGCACCTTAAAAATATCGGGTAAGGCTGCCGGGTACCTGAGTGAGAACCAGGGGCCCGTTGAAGCCTCAGTGGCGGACCGTCCACTCACCACGTTTCCTTATTGGCACGTTGAGCGCAGCCGGGTTGGGAAAAGCAGGAAGGTCGCTATTGAACTCATCGTCAATGGTGAGCCTGTAGACAAACAGGAGGTTACCGCAGATGGCGACTGGTCCGACATCAATTTTGATTATAAGATCAACCAATCTGCGTGGGTAGCATTAAGAATATTTCCAAGTTCTCACACCAACCCCATTTTTGTGAAAGTGGATGATCAGCCGATTGCTGTGAGACAAAGCCTGGAATGGTGTCTGGCTTCAGTAGACCAGTGCTGGAAAGAAAAAAGTAAGCAGATCAGGGCAGAGGAGATGGAGGATGCTAAAAAGGCCTATGAAGCTGCAAAACAAGTTTATCGTGATAAATTATCCAGGATTAACTAATCTCAATCAATGTTCAATGGTCTTGTATTTAATAACATGGTGAATAACAATCCCGATGAATCTGTATATCAACTAGCTGAGCAACAAAAAATTGAAATTGCCAGCGCAAGAGATGAAATTACCAAAGGTGAAGGTATACCGGCAGAACAAGTTGACGAAGAGTTTGATGAATGGCTAAACGAGTAATTTGGTCGCCCTTAGTTAAACGAATACCGTGAATTTCTTTGAAAATTAGGCCGAATAATCCAATTAACTAAGCACTTCCATCACCTTCTTTTTATACTTTCTGCTCACTGGGATTGTTTCATCTGCAACTTTTACATGCTCGCTGCTAAAGGCGACTACCCATTTTCTATTAACAATGAATGACCGGTGAACCCGAATGAAATCAGCAGGCAACCTTTCCTCCAGTTTGCTGATCTTTTCCTTTGTCATCGTCTTGCCATTTTCATGATCGATTCTGACATAATCTGACAAACTTTCGATAAACCTTATCTGGTCAAGTGGAATGGGAATTTGTTGTCTGTCTGAAATTACCGTCAACACTTTCGCTTTCTCCTTTTCAATCTTCTCTGTTAAAGCTGCTTTCTCGGCAACGGATTTTCTCAGCGATTCAATCATCCTGAAAAAAGCAAAACCAAACACAATCAGGTAAATGGTGGTGGCAACGGAAATGGTATCCACAGTCAGTGGATTCATCTCACCGTATCTGAAATTGTATAGATAAATGAATGAAAATACCATGACCATCATCTCCAGATAGAGCGTGATGACGAGCATGTAGAACATGTACAGGGCGAAGGTCCAGTATCTCTTTGTGAGCAGAAAATTCGGCACCAGGTAGTAATTGAAGACATAAGCCGTACCAACTGCGACAGGCATCAGCATGATTACATAGTAGAACGCTTCCAGAAAATCACTGTTCACTCGACCATAGTAGACAATCAGAATCACGGCTATGGTTAACCAAAGAAGTATGTGTTTTTGAATTGTTTTCTTCATCTTAACACATTAAAAATGGGATTTTTTGATTGATTTATTGGGAATAGTCGATGAAATACAGTTTTAGCTAAGGATTCTACATTGTTTGAATCAACAGGCTCACGGACCTTTGGCTCAATTATTCTTAACCCTTAACAAAAAATAAAATGGTTGAACTATTCTACATGGGCGGAACACTTTTTATGAGTATCCTCACCATCATTTTCGTGGCTATGATTGTTGTAGCTGTCCTTAATGGAATTCCTGTAATAAGAGGAGAAATTGAATCTGCTGAAGGAAGAGCAAAAATCGCTTATATCAAATCCGTTGGCCTGTTTGCGTTAGTCGTAGGCATACTAGGCCAGCTTATCGGACTGACTGATGCATTCAGGGCTATAGAAGCAGCCGGTGACGTTGCCCCTTCACTGGTTTATGGAGGATTAAAAGTCTCCATGATCACGACTTTATACGGTTTCATGATCTACATCATTTCCTATTTGATCTGGTTTGGATTGAGCTGGAAACTTAAATGAGGAGATGGTGAAAATGCCCTGCCCGACCTCATTTCTAGTCCGAGTATCAGGCTATTAATTGTTTGCGGATGGAGATTTCATTAGTTTAGAATCCCTGCTTTTTAGGTTTTTTAGATTGAAAAAATAAAATCTCTGATATGTCCGACAACAACCTACTTATCTCTTCCGGAGAAATGGAAGAGGTACTTACCTCGCTTTTTCACAAGTACAAATTTCCAAAAGAGAAAGCGCAGCTTTTAGCATCTACCTATACCGAAAGCACCCTGCATGGCGTATTTTCTCACGGGATCAACCGGGTGCCTCTCTTTATTGAATACATCAAAAATGGGTCAGTCATAGTTGATGCCGAAGCCGAAAAAGCAGAAGCCTTCGGTAGTATAGAAAGATGGGATGGAAATCATGGTCCGGGAATTATTAACGCCACCAAATGCACCAACCGGGCCATCGAAATGGCTAAAGAACACGGGATGGGGCTTGTAGCCCTTCGAAATACCAATCACTGGATGCGTGGTGGGTCATATGCTAAACAAGCTGCTGATGCCGGTTGTATATCCATCCTGTTCACCAACACCCAGCCCAACATGCCTCCATGGGGCGGTAAAGACAGCAGAACAGGGAACAACCCTTTTGTAGTGTCCATTCCTCGAGAAGAAGGTCATGTGATTCTGGATATGGCGATCTCCCAGTTTGCCTTCGGAAAGATCAATGATTATAAAATACGAGGTAAAAAATTGCCTTTCCCCGGAGGTTGGGACGAAAACGATGAGCTGTCCAATGACCCTGAAAGAATCACCCTCAAAGAGCGGGGGTTGCCCATCGGCTACTGGAAAGGGTCGGCACTATCCATCATCCTGGACATGCTGGCTACCTTACTCTCAGCAGGAGACTCTACCTTCAAAATCAGCCAAAAACCTTTCGAAACCGGAATCTCCCAGGTTTATATATGTATCTATCCAGGCATATTTAAAGACCATGACCTCCAGCAAAGATTGATCAACGAGATCATTGACTACACGCATGATGTGGAACCCATGCAACCTGGGGATAAAACCTATTATCCGGGAGAAAGAAGTGCTCAGACTAAAATTAAATTTAAAAAAGAGGGAATGCCCGTTTCCCAGGCTGTATGGGATAAAGTGCTTCAGCTTTGAGTGCAAACAACATCATGTAAATACTTCTGGATCTCCGGTTTATTGATTGGTTTCAAACCATTTGATGCCTGACTGTACCTCCTTAAATACCACAATAGAAATACCCTGGTTATCCCATATCTGTTGCATAAGCTTAAATGCAGCGTAGTCACTTTCGTTGGTTATATATGCCACAGGTACTTCACTTAACCGCTTATCAACCGGATGAATGTAATTTGAAAAATAGGTTTGAATGTCCGAGACTGTTACCTGACCCTTGGCTGCACTAAAATCACACACCAGCCTGTATTTTTTTTCAAGAGCAATTCTTCGGTATTTCAGACCAATTTGGGCTATCTCATGAAAAGTAAAGTGGCCCTTTATCTCTAATAAAATGATGGATTTGCTCTCTAATACTTCTTCTTTATATTCCACTGACTTTTGCTGGTTCCTGAACATGAACAGTATGGTAAAGAAATGTATCTTACTTTTATTTTATAGGATCTTTCAAAGATTTTTGTCGAGCTATGCGGTTAGACTATACTTCAAAAAAGCATGCATATCGAAAACTCAGAAATTCTGCGCAACTATCTGTTTGCAAAAGGACTAATATCTTCCGATGAAGATTTCGAAATCAGTACGCTGACAGGTGGGGTCTCAGCCCAAACCATTTATATAGACAAAAAGGATCCATTGGTGATCAAACAAGCATTGCCACAGCTAAAAACGAGGTCAGAATGGTTTAGCGACCCCGCTAGAATACTCATTGAAAATGCGGGATTGCAATGGCTTTACGAGCATCTTCCCAGGGGTAGTGTCCCGCAGCCAATTTCTTGTGATGAAGAAAATCATCTACTCATCATGGAAGGCATACCTCCACCATCGGATAACCTTAAAACATTGTTACTAAATGGCATTATCAACGAATCATATATTGAATCATTCGGTAAGCTTCTGGGGATGATCCATCAAAAAGGGCTTAAAAATTCCGATGTCGCAAAGAGCTTTCAAAACAGGGATTTCTTTATCAACCTAAGAATTGAGCCCTATTATGAGTACACCGGTGAAAACCTACCTCAGTTTCGTGCTTTTTTTGCTGATTTGATACAATCTACCCTGGATCAACAGATCACAATTGTTCATGGAGACTACAGTCCTAAAAATGTCCTGATTAAAGACGAAAGATTGGTACTGCTTGATCATGAAGTCATGCATTATGGCGATCCTGCTTTTGATGTTGGTTTTTCCCTGACTCATTTCCTTAGCAAAGCCAATCACCTGAGCAACCCGGCATTTATTGACCTGGCCTTGCGCTCATGGAATAGCTATAGAAGTATCTTTGCCTATGATGAAGAGAATTTTGAGGAACGTTGTGTAAAACACCTTCTCGGATGTATGCTGGCAAGGGTTCATGGCAAATCTCCCCTTGAATACCTGTCTTCAGATGCACAAAAGTGGCAATATCGGGTGGTCACTGCCCTTATTGATACGTTACCAAAAACCCTAACCCAATTGTTTAATTCCTATAAAAAATCACTCAATGAGCGTAAAAATTGATCGTTTCCAGGGCTATGAAATACTGGATAGCCGCGGAAGGCCTACCGTCATGGTCAAATGCTATTTAAGCGATGGCACCATTGGGAAAGCCTCTGTACCATCCGGTGCCTCGACCGGAAAAGCCGAGTCCATCGAGTTAAGGGACGGTGATCAGTCCAGATACGGTGGCCTTGGCTGCCAAAAAGCCGTCAGTCACATCAATCAGGAAATCAATCAGATCACTTCAGGTAAGTCATTCGATCAAAAGCGCCTGGACCAAACGCTTATAGCACTTGACGGGACACCCAATAAAGCCAACCTGGGAGCCAATGCCATTCTTGCATGCTCTATGGCATTCGTCAAAGCCAGTGCTATACAGCAGAAAATACCCCTCTTCCAATATTTTGGTGGATTGCTCAATGCTGACACCTATCGGTTACCACGGCTCACGGTAAATCTGTTTAGTGGAGGTAAGCATGCCGGGAGTCAGGTACCTATCCAGGACCTGCTGATCGTGCCCATGAGCGCCATGTCGGTAGAGCAGGCGTTGGCTGACCTTTACAAGGTCTATTATTCCGCCGCTGACATCATCAAAGAAAAATATGGCATGCGTACTCTCACGGCAGATGAGGGAGGACTGGCTCCGGCTTTCAATCACATTGATGAAATGTTGGAAACTGCACTGGAGTCCATAGAAAAAGCTGGATTCAAGCCTGGGGTGGATATCGCACTGGCTATGGACATTGCGTCCAGTCACTTTTATGAAAACGGGAAATACCTGATCAATGATGGACAGCTGGGAGGACAGCAACAGATAGAATTGTTAGCTGGCTGGATAAATAAATATCCGATTGTCAGCCTGGAGGATGGACTAGCTGAGGATGACTGGGCTAACTGGCCGAACCTGAACAAAAAAGTTGGGGAGAATACACTCGTTCTCGGTGATGACCTGCTTTGTACACAGACAAGCAGGATTCAAAAAGCCATCGACACACAATCAGCCAATGCATTGTTGCTAAAGGTGAACCAATGTGGTAGTCTCACAGATGCCATGGAAGCATTTAAACTTGCAAAATCTGCTGGATGGCAGGTCACCGTGAGTGCACGAAGTGGTGAGACAGAAGACGATTGGTTGGCAGACCTGGCTGTAGGGTGGAGTGGAGATCAAATTAAGGTGGGGTCAATTACCCAGTCTGAGCGACTGGCCAAGTATAATAGACTGCTCGAAATCGAGAAGGATTATCCGGAAATCAGAATGGAGCCCTGGAAATTTTAGTACAGGTGATGGTCGTGGATTGCCTGTTGGATCCTGTCTAACCCTTTCTGAAGGTTTTCAATGGAGTTAGCATAGGAGATCCTCAAATAGCCTTTTCCATATTGTCCAAATGAGGAGCCGGTCAGTAGCGCCACACCGTACTCACTAAGCAAAAGTTCCGCAAATTTTTCCGGATCAATGTTGAGTTTGGTCACATTCGGAAAGGCATAAAAAGCGCCTTCGGGTGTGATACAGGAAATACCCTCAATAGCATTCAACCCCTTCACCACAAAGTCCCTTCGCTGCTTGAATGAAGCAACCATTTCTTCCATGGCTGATTGATCCCCGGTCAGGGCTTCGATCCCGCCATACTGGGTAAATGTTGGTGCACAGGAGTTGCTATTTACCTGAAGCAACTCAATTTTCTTAGCCAATGCCACAGGCATCACCCCATATCCCAGCCTCCAGCCGGTCATGGCATATGTCTTGGAAAAACCATCCAGGATGACAGTACGATCCATCATGTCACCAATCGATGAAATGCTATGAAAAGTTTTATCATAGATCAGTCTTCGGTAGATCTCATCGGATAAAACCATGATGTTTTTCTCAGCAGCAATCCTGGCCACAACCGCAATATCCTCCTGAGAAATAATACCTCCTGTGGGGTTCTGGGGTGAGTTGAGAATGATCAGCCGGGTCTTGTCAGAAACCAATGAAACGAACTCTTCCGCATCAAAACTAAACCCCTTTTCTTCGATCAAAGGATAAGGAACCGGCTTAGCCTTCACAAAACGGATCAAAGACTCGTAGATCGGGAATCCGGGATTGGGAAACATGACCTCGTCCCCTTCATTGACAAGCGCAAGGATGGAAAAAAACATGATTGGCTTCGCTCCT
Organism: Cyclobacteriaceae bacterium; assembly: GCA_965223915.1. Lineage (GTDB taxonomy): Bacteria > Bacteroidota > Bacteroidia > Cytophagales > Cyclobacteriaceae > UBA7330. The sequence continues at coordinate 611,230 of OZ245027.1, forward strand.
GGTGTGATCACTACCTGATCCGAGTTTACAGAAATGTTTCTGGTCCTTGACGTCTCTTTGGCAACAGTTTCTTTTAACTCATGAACTCCGGTAGTGGGACAATACCCCGTTTTCCCTTCCTGAAGTGCCTTAATGGCCGCGTCTTTTATATTCTGTGGAGTATCAAAATCTGGTTGACCGATTTCCAGGTGGATGATCTCCTTCCCCTGTGCTTCCAGTTTTTTCGCCTTCGCTAAAACGCTAAAAGCTGTTTCTGTTGAAAGTAGATCGATCCGGTCTGCGAAATACATGGTTTAAGTGTTATAAGATATAATGACTCAGATCTTTGTCTTTCACCAGCCCGTGTAATTTTTCCTGAACGAGTTGCTTGTCTATCACCACATGGGCATTGGGTCCTATCGTATCCGGAATTTCAAAAAGGATCTCGTTGAGTAGCCGACTCATCACGGTATGTAACCTTCTTGCTCCAATATTCTCAACTTCCTCATTGATATGGAAAGCAATCTCGGCCAGCTCTTCGAGCGCCTCTTCCTGAAATTCAATTTTGACATCTTCTGCCCCAATCAAAGCCTCATATTGTTTGGTCAGGGCATTTTTTGGTTCTTTGAGTATCCGCAGAAAATCTTCTTTTGACAGGTTATCCAATTCTACTCTGATCGGGAATCGTCCCTGCAACTCCGGGATCAGATCCGAAGGTTTACTGACATGGAATGCTCCGGCTGCAATAAACAGGATATGGTCAGTCTGAACCACTCCATATTTGGTCATGACAGAGCTACCTTCCACAATTGGCAGTAAGTCTCGTTGCACACCTTCCCGGCTTACATCGGGTCCCTTGCCACCGCCGGAAGAACTACCACTCGCTATTTTATCGATCTCATCAATGAAAATGATGCCGGTATTCATGGCCTTAGTGAGGGCTTCTTCCTTCACTTCATCCATATCAATCAGCTTGGCAGCTTCCTCTTCCATCAGGATCTTTCGGGCTTCTGCAATGGTGACCCTTCTTTTCTTGTTTTTCTTCGGAAGCATGTTGCCCAGCATTTCCTGCAGGTTGATCATCGATGTTTCATCCATGTTTCCTCCGATCATTCCCATGCCCGGATTGGCTGCCTGCCTCACATTGATCTCAATCTTTCGATCATCCAGCTCCCCACTACGGATCTTTTCACGGAATTTCTCTCTGGTCTTCTCATTGAGTTCCTTATCATTCCTGGGCTCTTCTCCTCCGCCCGATGCCGGAGTTACTGTGGTATTCGCTCCTTTCAATGGAGGTATTAAGGCATCGAGAATAATCCCTTCAACAATCTCTCCGGCTCGTTCCTTCACCTCTTCTTTTTTCCTCACCTTCACAATGTTCACTGACTGCTCCACCAGGTCACGAACCATGCTTTCCACATCCCTACCCACATAACCAACTTCTGTGAATTTGGAGGCCTCTACCTTGGTAAAAGGGGCATCATCGATCTTGGCCAGCCGACGGGCGATCTCTGTCTTACCCACTCCGGTGGCGCCAATCATCAGAATGTTATTGGGTACGATCTCGCCCTGAATCTCCTCTTTCACATTCATTCGCCGCCATCGGTTTCGCAAGGCGATCGCAACGTTTCGCTTGGCATCACTCTGCCCGATGATGTATTTATCGAGTTCAGCAACAATGGCTTTGGGTGTTAAATTTTTGTTCATAGTCATTTATAATACTTTATTAAAGGAGCGTAAGTTCGATTGAATCGTTATAAAATTGGCTCCCCCTTTTGCATGATACACAGATCTGGCATAGCGAAAGGTAAACTTCTTAATGCCAATCATCAAACCATAGGAAAATCCTGCCCCCGCTCCGGCTTCTTCCAATGAAAGTTCCTTCCTGCGCAAATGATTGTATCCCAGCAGCAATTGGACATTCCTGGAGAAAATGAATTCCGCACCAAGGTTGATCCTTCTGAAAAAATCATCAAAAGCCCTTACTGTTCTTGAGGCCTCGTTAGCATTCTGCCTAAAAACCAGGTCTTCTTCCATAAGGTTATACGCAGTAATTGAAAACCTGATTGGCATATACAAAGGTTTCACCGACGCACCCATCTGCACATCGAAGGGTAATGCTGTTCCAGCCGACCCATAATAATCGTTTATTCTGAATCCCAGGTTCTTAAATACCATCCCAACTTTAAAGTCCCCTTTTGGATAATGATACATCCCGCCTACATCAGCTAAAACTGCTGTAGAAGAATAAGCCTCCACGGAACTATGAGCCAATTTCACATTCACACCTACCGAAAATGAACTCATTCGGTGGCTTTTCCCTACAGTGATCACATAATCAGAAGCCCTGAATGAATCACCGGATGCTCCGCTGGGATCTGTGGCAACAAAATCCCCGTAATCAAGATAGCTCAACCCTACTGCCAGGCCCTTGATAGACGCTGCCGGAAAATAATATTGCCCTGAGAATTGATAGATCCCCGCAAAATAGGGACTAAAACTGAGCGCGATATCAGTGTATTCCAAAGAGTCCAGGGAAGCCGGATTGTGAATAAATTGCGTGATATCACCTGTCAGAGAGACAATTTTACCTCCCAATGCTGCATTTCTGGCTCCTGAAGGGAGTTGCAAGCTCTGGAAACCAGAAAATTGCGCCATCAGGGGAAATGAGCATAACATTAATATTTGCAGGAGATACTTCAAGCAGTCTTTTCAGGGATATTAAGCTCCATAGGGTCTTCGGCTTTGGTTTCTAACAACGCCAAATCTATAACGTCTTGTACATTTTCTACAAAATGGATGTTTAAATCCTTGATATAGCTTTTGTTGATGGTTTCCAGGTCTTTCTCATTCTTTTTGCAAAGAATAATTTCTTTGATCCCCGCCCTGCGTGCTGCCAGGATCTTCTCTTTGATCCCGCCAACAGGAAGCACCTTGCCTCTCAGGGTGATCTCGCCAGTCATGGCCAATTTGCTCTTGATCAACCTTTGGGTATACACCGAAGCCAATGATGTGAGCATGGCAATACCTGCTGAGGGACCATCTTTAGGGATAGCTCCCGCAGGCACGTGAACATGTAAGTCGTAATGTTCAAAGATCCTGTAGTCTATGCCTAACCCTTCTGCATTGGACCTCAGATATGAAAGTGCTGTCATGGCAGATTCTTTCATCACTTCCCCAAGCTGTCCGGAGAGTGTCAGTTTACCCTTCCCTCTGCTCAGGTTAGATTCAATAAATAAAATCTCACCACCTACGGGTGTCCAGGCTAACCCAGTAGCTACACCCGGCATTTTGTTGTCTTCATAGACCTCTTTGTCAAAGATCTCCGGACCCAGCACTTTTCTCACCAACTTGTCGGTGATTTTTGCTTCGTATTCTTCCTCCATGGCGATGGATTTTGCAGCATTACGGATCATGGCTGCTACTTTTCGTTCCAAATTACGAACACCTGACTCACGCGTATAATCATTGATCAGTTTGTTTATCCCGCTCTTTTGAAAGGAGACATCTTTGGATTTTAATCCATGTTCCTTTAGCTGCTTGGGAATAAGGTGCCGCTTGGCTATCTCCAGTTTTTCCTCCTGTGTATAGCCTGTGATATCAATGACCTCCATCCGGTCTCTCAATGGGGGTTGGATACTATCCAAAGAATTGGCAGTCGCTATAAAGAGCACCTTTGAGAGATCGTAATCTACTTCCAGGTAATTGTCCTTGAACGTGCTGTTTTGCTCAGGATCCAACACTTCCAGCAGCGCTGAGGATGGGTCACCCCTGAAATCAGAGCTCACCTTGTCAATTTCATCGAGTATAAAGACAGGATTGGAAGATTTTGACCTGTTGATGTTCTGGATGATCTTACCAGGCATGGCACCAATGTAGGTTTTACGGTGGCCCCTGATTTCCGCTTCATCATGGAGCCCTCCCAATGACATGCGGGCATATTTTCTTCCCAGTGCTTTGGCGATGGATTTCCCTAATGAGGTCTTACCAACGCCCGGAGGTCCATAAAGGCATAGAATAGGACCCTTAAGATCATTTTTCAGCTTCCGGACAGCCAGGTATTCCAAAATTCTGTCTTTGACTTTCTCCAGGCCGTGATGGTCTTTGTCCAGTACCTTCTTGGCATTTTTAAGGTCAAAGTTATCTTCAGTGGCCTCTCCCCAGGGTAGATTGACCATCAGCTCCACGTAATTCATGGCAACAGGATACTCGGCCGCTGCCGGGTTCATGCGTCCAATCTTATCCAGCTCTTTCAGAAAATGTTGCTTTACTTCATCTGGCCATTTCTTTTCATCACCTTTCTTCCGCAGCATCTCAAGCTCCTGATCCGGACGATCCTGCCCCAGCTCTTCCTGAAGCACTTTCATCTGTTGTCTCAGGTAATAGTCCCGCTGCTGCTGGTCAATATCAGAATGCACCTTGTTGGCAATTTCATGCTTAAGCTCAAGCACCTGAATATCTTTCAGCATATACTTCAACAACTTTTCAGCCCGTTTCTTTGGATTGTCTATCTCGAGCAACTTCTGCTTATCTGCCACGTCCGCACTTACATTGGAGGACAGAAAATGGGTTAAAAAAGTATGATTCTCAATATTTTCCAGGGCTACCTGAGCCTCACGGGGTATCTCAGGATTCAATTTCAATACCTTATTGGCCGCTTCCTTGAGTGATTGAATGATGACAGCAATATCCTTTTTTGGAACATCTTCCGTATCCTTCAGAAGTTTGTAGGTCGCTTCAAGGTAAGGTTTTTCCTTCTGAGGCTTCTCCATCGCAAACCGCCTTTTACCCTGTATAATCACCGTGGTATTGCCATCCGGCAGCACCAGCATCTTCAAAATTTTTGCGACTGTGCCCACCTGATAGATATCCTTGAAACCAGGCTCTTCCGTTTCGGTATTTTTTTGGGCTACCACACCAATGATCCGATCGCCGCTATAAGCTTTTTTGATCAGTTTGATGGACTTCTCCCTGCCTACAGTGATGGGTAATACAACTCCTGGGAATAACACTGTATTCCTGATAGGCAGTATGCCCAGTTTATCCGGTAAGACTTCATCTTCGTTTAGATGATCGTCTTCAATCACCAGTTGGATCAAATCGCCTGAATCTTCCTCAGACTTGGTAAAACGAAAAGATTTTATGTTTTTTTGATCAGCCATAAAGCTATTTATGTCAATTTGGCAGATTATGCCTTTTAAAGTACGAATTATATATTGAAACGTTATAAGCCCAATAGCTATGCCAAAATAGAATACCGTGCTATTTTTCACACTATCTTTGGGGGAACCTGTCGAAACGGCATGAATATGAAAGGTGTTATAAGGGTTTGTTTTATTTTCTGTCTGGTATTGACCTCGTTGATCGCCAAAGCACAATTGACGGCATTCCAGTTTGAAAGTGATTCCCTCATGCCAAAAATTATCCTGAATAACTTTCAGTTCAGGAACATCAACAAGGTAAAAGATTATTACCATGCTGATAAGCTGAAAAAGATCCGTGAGCTGGAAGAAGCAGGCCAATGGAAAGCGCTTTACCCCCTGCTGAAAGACTATGTCGAAAGGTTTGGTATACAAAATTTTTATAAGGACACCCGGATGATCTGGCGACTCGCCAAGCTCACCGAACTCTACGGCGATCCCGATGAAGCAAAATCCTTATATCGGGTGGTCCTCAGACATCATCATCATGACATCGACATCAAGGAAATAGAACTGTACTATGATACGCTTAATGAACAGGAAGCAGCACAATATGTGCCTCTGGATTATTATTATGAGTTGGTAGAATACCGTAAGCTCATTGATACTTTAAGACCTCCCAGAGGAATACTACTTAACATGGGTCAAAGTATCAACAGTGCCAAAGCCGACTACGGACCAACACTGAATATCAACAACAACATCTTATTATTTACCTCCAAAAGAAATAGTGACGATTTTTCCCTGAGGAAGAAAGAAAATGAGGATCTGTTCTATTCCAGAAAAGATGATTACGGAACCTGGGCAAAAGCCAAGCCACTGGATGCCTTGAATTCCAGGTATAACGAGGGATCAGCCGTCCTTACCCGGGATGGAAAGACCCTTTATTTTGGTCGGTGCGACTGTGTGGATTGCTATGGAGATTGCGATCTTTTCGTGGCTACACTTCGGCCTGATAGCACATGGGGCAATGTCAAAAACCTGGGTACCAATGTCAATAGCCTAAGCTGGGACTCCCATCCTTCACTATCACATACAGAGGATACACTCTATTTTGCTTCTGACCGACTGGGTGGGTTTGGACTTTCAGACATCTACTTTACATACAAACAGAAAGATGGTAGCTGGGCGAGGGCCCAAAATGCCGGACCAATCATCAACACAAGAAACAATGACGTAAGTCCATTTTATCATCCTATCTATGATGTGCTCTATTTCAGCTCAAACGGACAGCTCTACAATTTTGGGGAGTTTGATATCTATAAAAGTCGAAACGTTGAAGGGAACTGGAGTGAACCCTTCAATATCGGTCCGTTAGTGAATGCTGCCGGGAGCGAATTCTATTTTACGATAGATTCCAAATCCGAGCTGTTGTTCTATGCCAGGTCCATCACCCGTGACCTGACCAAGCAAGACATTTATTCGTTCCCACTCCCAATGGAAGCACAGCCACTGGCCAATACGCTTCTTTATGGCTCATTGACTGATTCGCTTACAGGGGCCCCTTTCAGAGGAATTGTTTCTATCATAGACCTGGATGAGGGTATTGAAGTAGCTCCCAAATTCCTGCGACCGGATGGAAGCTTTGAGTTTAACCTGATTGATAAAAGAAACTACCTGTTGGTAATCCAGGGTGACGATTTCTTTCGGATCGAAGATGTATTCTTCCTCGATGGACCCACAGAGCTCAGGAAAGTTACCGAACCTTTGGCGAGTCGGGTAAAATTTGAATCCATCGAATTCGACAATGGAAAAGCGGAGTTAAAAACGGAAATGTACTCAGACCTCAACAAGGTAGTGAACTTTATGTATGATAATCCCGCCTTCAAACTGAGGATTTCCGGTCATACCGATTCCTATGGATCTGATGAATTTAACCTGCAGCTTTCAAAGGAGAGAGCTAAAAATATTCGGGACTACATTGTAGAGTTTGCCGGTATATGGCCCGACCGGGTGGAATACGATGGCTATGGAAGCAGCAGACCGATCATGCCAGGGAATTCCGAAGAAGCCAAGGCCCTCAACCGAAGGGTGGAATTCGAGATTTACAGACCCGGAGTAGCAACCAATCAAGAGGTGGAGCCCACCAACAATGAATAATACTTAGAAAAGCTTATAAACATCATTGAAAATGGCATAGCTCATAAGGCCCAGTAACAGTACCATTCCTACTTTCTGTGCATTTTCAAGAAATTTATCCGATGGCTTTCTGCCTGAAACGATTTCCCAGGTAAGAAAAGCAACATGCCCACCATCCAATGCCGGAATAGGTAAGAAGTTCATGAAAGCCAGCACCATTGAAAGTAATCCGGTAATCCTCCAGAATTGATTCCAATCCCAGGTGCCTCCGTAAAACTGTGCAATTCCAATGGGTCCTGAGAGTGACCTAGATGCTGAAACCCTCCCTGAAAATATCATTCCAAAACCTCTGATATTTTGCCAAACAATCCCAAATGCTTCATTGGTACCTTTCACGACGCTTACACCAAGTCCAAACTGTCGGGTAGAATAATCGATGAGCTTATGAGCCTGAAAGCCAAGCAACCCATCTTCATCCACTTTTAGGTTGAGTTCTTGAGGAACAGTTACGTCATTTTCTGAACCATCCATTGGCCTCGAAACCAAAGCGGTGAATTCTTGTCCTTTCAACGCTTCCATTCTATCCCTAAACTCATCGTAGTAGTAAATTGAGTCTCCATTTACGGAAATAAACTGATCTCCGGTTTGCAAACCACCGTCATCCGCATTGCTTCCTGCCAATACCTGACCTACTTCGAAAGGGGCCCGATAATCCATAAAACGCTCATCACGTTTGTCTGAAAGCTTATCCAGGAAATCGCTGGGTATATCTACTTGAAGGTATTCCCCATCTCTCAACACGGTGTAATAAACATTTGAGCCCAGGATTACATCCGGACTGAATAGATCGCTGAATGTTTCATAATCCTGACCGCTGATATCTACAATTCTGTCACCGGTTTGCAATCCGATCTGCCTGGCCAGGTTGTTTGCTTCAATACCATGTTTATTCAGCTCTTCTTTGGTGATGTAAGATTCCCCGTTGATATACAATAAGGAGATGAAAATGATGATACCGGTGATCACATTGACAATGATACCCCCCATCATTACGACCAAACGTTGCCATGCCGGCTTGGCGCGAAATTCCCATGGTTCCGGCTCTTCGTTCATTGATTTGGTATCCAGTGATTCATCAATCATCCCGGAGATCTTCACAAATCCTCCCAGGGGAATGGCACCAATCGAGTATTCAGTCTCTCCGAATTTTTTTCCCCAAATCTTCGGTGGAAATCCAATTGAGTATTTTTCCACCCTCATTCCAAAAGCCTTGGCTGCTAACAGGTGCCCTAACTCATGTAATCCTACTAATATCGACAGTCCCAGTAGTAGCTGGGCTGCCATGATCAAACCTTCCATTTATCTTATTATCTCCTTTGCTTTAACCCTTGTCACTTGGTCAGTCTCAATAAAATCTTCTAAAATTGGCTCACGAATATAATCTACCTTGACCAAGCATTCTTCGATTACATCGGATATTTGTAGAAAACCAATTCTATCTGCTAAAAATTCACTTACGGCAATTTCATTTGCTGCATTCAGAATACAGGGATGATTACCTCCTCGCTCTATCGCGTGATAAGCCAGCTGCAAGTTACGGAAAGTTTCTGTATCAGGTTGCTCAAATGTGAGTTGTGGGAACGTCGTAAAGTCAAACCTTGGAAAATTATTCTGCAATCTTTTCGGAAACCCAAAGGCGTATTGAATGGGTAATCGCATGTCCGGCAGTCCCATCTGAGCTTTGATGCTGCCATCCTGAAACTGCACCATCGAATGTATGATAGATTGAGGGTGTACCACCACCTCAATCTGCTCCAGCGTAGTCCCAAACAGCCATTTTGCCTCGATCACTTCCAAGCCTTTGTTCATGAGGGTGGCTGAGTCGATGGTGATCTTGGCGCCCATGTCCCAGTTGGGATGTTTCAACGCCTGCTGCTTGGTGACAACACTCAATTCTTGTCTGGTCATCCCCCTGAAGGGTCCTCCGGAGGCCGTCAAAATAATTTTTTCTATGGGGTTAGCATACTCCCCAACAATGCATTGAAAAATGGCTGAATGCTCAGAGTCTACAGGTAAAATATTGACTTCTTTTTGAGCGGCCAGTGAGGTCACAAGCTGACCCGCCACGACCAACGTCTCCTTATTAGCCAGGGCTATATCTTTTCCCGCTTCAATCGCTTTGATGGTCGGCTTAAGCCCGGAATAACCCACCAACGCAGTCAACACTAAATCAATATTTTCCATTTGTACAATGGACTCCAGTGCATTCGTCCCGGCATAGACCTTGATATCCAAGGGGTCTAAAGCCTCATTGACGCTTCCATAGTGTTCTTCGTTTGTAATGACAACCACATTTGGTTTGAATTTCATGGATTGCTCTACCAGCAATTCCCAATTGTTCTGTGCCGTCAATACCTCAACCTCAAACAATTCCTGATGTTGAGCAATTACTTCAAGGGCCTGAGTCCCAATTGATCCTGTAGATCCCAGGATCGCAATACGCTTCTTCTTCAATTCACCTGACATCAGGTCTCTCTTATAGTTTACTTGATCTTATTTCCTGGCAAAAATAGCCAATTGCTCAGCGATCTTCCTATCATTGGACAGCCGGGGTACTTTATTTTGACCACCTAACTTGCCAATGGACTTCATATGGCTGATAAAAGCATTTTTATTAAGAGAAGTAACTACCAGCCTACGTAAAATGTTTCCAGAGATCAGATCATCGTAGTAAGTATTGAGGTCTCTGAGGTGATTGTCCAGGGTTTCCATAAACTTCTGCATATCCGTGGGTTCATTGCCAAATTCAATAAACCACTCATGATGTGGAAGTCCATCCTTCGGAGTGACCTGAGGAGCCACCGTAAATTCTACCAGCTCAACTTCCGGAAATTCTTTGCACGTAAGCTTCATGGCTTTTTCCACTTCTTCTCCTATCACATGCTCCCCAAAAGCAGAAATAAAATGCTTGATCCTGCCTGTCACCAGCAATCGATGAGGATTCTTGCTGACAAATTTTACCGTGTCCCCGATAGAGTACCCCCACAACCCTGCATTGCTGTTGATGATCAATGCATAGTTAACGCCAACTTTCACCTCGTCAACCGTCAATCGCGTGGGGTTCTCGTCAAAATATTCATCTGTAGGGATAAACTCAAAGAAAATGCCAGTGTTTGCCAGCAATAGAAGACCTTCATCAACCTGGCTGTCCTGGTAAGCGATAAACCCTTCAGAGGCCGGATAGGTCTCTATGGAATCAATTTTCTTTCCAATAGTTTCAAACAGCTTGGCCCGGTATGGCTCAAAGTTGACTCCTCCGTAAACAAACATCTCAAAATTGGGGAACAGGTCTTTTACAGGCTTTCCACTTTTTGCGACCAACCTGTCAAAATACATCTGCACCCACGGGGGTATACCGGAGATTAGCGTCATATTTTGATTATAGGTTTCCTCAACGATCTGATCCACCTTTTCTTCCCAATCCTCCATACAATTGGTTTCATAGCTAGGCAGCTGATTGGTCCTCAGATACCCGGGCACATGGTGGTTGACCATCCCTGACAACCGACCGGTTTTTACTCCCGCTTTTTCATCTAGCACCGGGCTTCCTGAAAGAAAAATCAGCTTGCCATCCAGAAACCGGGCATTGCCGGTTTGATGTACGTAGGATAACAAAGCATTTCTTGCGCTATTGATATGGTTAGGGATGGATACTTTGGTTATTGGAATATATTTAGTGCCACTGGTTGTGCCCGACGTTTTGGCAAAGTATTCCGGCTTCCCGGGCCAAAGTACATCAGGTTTTCCCTCAAGAATTTGGTTCACGTATGGAGAAAGTGCCTCATAGTCCCTAATGGGCACCTGTTTCCTAAAATCTTCATGACTTCTGATATCCCCAAATCCATGGTCGGTGCCAAAAACCGTTTCACCCGCTTTAGAAACAATTTCTTTACGAATATTTTCCTGGAACAGCCCTGGATTGGATGCCCACTTTTTTGTTTCTTTAGCGATATAAGCTGCAAAAGGCTTTGCAAGAATTGACCTGATACCCATTGGCGTGAAATTAAGAAAATCTACCGGGTAAATTAATTGAGTGATCTGAAACTTTAGATAAAGAAACCTAGTAAAAGGAAAATGAAAGAAATGATTGATGGCATGAAGAAGTATTTACTGGTAGCAATGATCGGATTCGGCACTGGCCTGGCTGGTGTTTATGTAGGATGGAATTTATTGACAAATCAGTTTGATCAACCTGTGGATGTTGCCTTTTCATCTGCAATAGCCAACAGCTCTTCGGAGCATTTACAAAATACCCCTGTGAATCAGCCAATCGCTGATCGTACTTTCACTGAAGCCACCGCAGATTTTTCCTATGCTTCCGAGAGAACTACACCCAGTGTTGTTTTTATCCAAACCCTGAGTGAATATGAATACCGAACAGGTAGCTGGCTCGATTGGTTTTTTGAGCCCAGGACATCTCAACAAATCGGAAGCGGTTCAGGGGTAATACTTTCCGGGGACGGTTACATCGTCACCAACAACCATGTGATCGATGATGCTGATGTGATCAAAGTGACCCATAACAAGAAATCCTATGATGCGCAGCTCGTTGGAATAGATCCTTCAACAGATATTGCTGTACTCAAAATAGAAGCACAAAATCTACCCGCGGTGAAAATTGGCCAGAGCGACCAGGTTAAAGTTGGGGAATGGGTACTGGCCGTAGGAAATCCGTTTAACCTTACATCAACAGTAACTGCCGGGATTGTAAGTGCCAAGGGCAGAAACATCAATATCCTGAGAGATAAGTTTCCTATTGAATCCTTTATACAAACGGATGCTGCCATCAATCCTGGTAACAGCGGAGGAGCCCTGGTCAATCAACAGGGTGAGTTGATTGGGATTAATACAGCGATCTTATCTAAAACCGGTTCCTATGCCGGGTATGGTTTTGCGGTTCCAGCCAATATTGTGAAAAAAGTTTATAATGACATTGTAAAATACGGGGAGGTTCAAAAAGCCTTCATTGGAGCCGAATATGTAGACATTGACAGTGATATGGCTGACAAGATGCAGCTGACCAACCTGAATGGCGTCATCGTGGCCAATGTGCAGCGACAGGGAGCCGCAGCCGAAGCAGGGCTCGAAAAAGGTGATGTCCTGCGGATGGTCAACGGAACACAGATTGTGAGTAAAGCCTATTTGGAGGAGTACATCGGAAACTTATACCCCGGGGATAAATTGACCGTTGTTCTGCAAAGAGAGGGCAAAGAAATAACCAAAAACCTGACCCTGACCAATCGCGAGGGCACCACAGGAATTATCGTAAGAAATCTGGTGACCTCAGATTACCTGTCTGCTACTTTCGAAAACGTATCAAAAGTAGAGCGGGATCTGATTGGCATCAGCCATGGAGTAAAGGTAGTGGATTATACCGCCAGTGGATTTTTTGCCGAGCTGGGCATTCCTGAAGGTTTTATCATCACCAACATCAACAATACAACCATTGAGAACCCAAAAGAGCTCATAGATATCCTGGAAAAGATCCGCGGGAGAGTGATCATCTCAGGTATTGACAAACGAGGAAGAAAGGTGTACTATCCGTATTACTTCTAAACCGCGTGGGTTTTGAATTTCAGCTTCTTCTTTAGTTCTTCAATGGAGTATCTAAACTTGGCATTGGTATCAATCATGTCATTTACAGACTGAACCGCATGGATCACTGTGCTATGATCCCTGCCACCAAAGTGATATCCGATTGACTTCAAAGAGTGATTGGTATAGTCTTTTGAAAAATACATGGCTACCTGCCTGGCTATCACAATTTCTTTCTTTCGGGTCTTTGCTTTGAGGTCATCCTGAGCTACACTGAAAAAATCAGACACAGTTTTCTGTATGTAATCGATACCTACCTCAGAATCAATGTCGTGAACGATGTTTTTCAGGATCTGCTTGGCAAGCTCCAGATCTATTTCCCTCTTCGTCAGTGAAGCATGCGCGATCAATGAAATCACAACACCTTCCAGTTCACGGACATTGGTATCCACACTATAGGCAATGTATTCGATGACCTGGTCGGGAATGGAAATTCCATCATTCTGCATCTTCTTTTGGATAATGGCCATCCTGGTTTCAAAGTCAGGCTGCTGAAGATCAGCAGTGAGCCCCCATTTGAATCTCGAGACCAGACGCTCCTGCAGACCTTTTAGATCCTTAGGCGCGCAATCCGATGTTAGAATGATTTGTTTACCACTTTGATGAAGATGGTTAAAAATATGGAAGAAAATTTCCTGTGTTTTTTCCTTATCCCTCAAAAACTGGATATCATCAATGAGCAGCACATCAACTTCTTTGTAGTAATTGATAAAGTCCTGAATGTTGTTGTTTTTGAGTGCTTCGATGAACTGATTGGTAAATTTCTCAGAAGCAACATAGATGATTGATTTTCCTTTGTTGTCACTTTTGATTTGGTTTCCAATCGCCTGAACAAGGTGTGTCTTGCCTAATCCCACTCCACCATAAAACATCAGGGGGTTGAAGGATGTGACTCCAGGTTTTTGGGCGACGGCAAAACCAGCAGATCTGGCCAATCGGTTACAGTCACCCTCAATAAAGTTATCAAACAGGTAATTTGGGTTAAGGTTACTATTGTTTTGTAGCTCCTCTAAAAAATCAGGATTTTTATACTTGTCAAAGCCATTAACACGGTTTTTGTTTTGGCTATGGCTTGATCCTGAGACGCTTACGGTAAGTGGCTTGGATTGTTCATCACCACGGTCCATCACAACAGAATATTCCAATCGACCTTTTTCGCCGATCTCGGACCGTATGGCTTGCTTGAGTAAATGAACATAGTTTTCCTCAAGCCATTCGTAAAAAAACTGGCTAGGCACCTGAATGGTCAGCACATTATCTTCCAAATTGAGGGGTACAATGGGCTCGAACCACGTCTTAAAACTTTGCGGAGGAATGCGATCCTGAATAAATTGAAGGCACTTTTCCCACGTCTCTACATACATTGGCGATCACGATTAAAAGTTGGCAGTCTATACTTATTTGGTACCCTTACGGGAAAGAGGGACATCAAAATTGTGATAAATAATTTTAAGAAAAAAATGAATTCTCTCTTGACTTTTTGCAATCCCCGATTACTTCAAGAATTCGCATGATAAAATCTAAATTTCTTTGAAAAATACAATGAGATAAAAATTTAGAGATTGGCAGATTGAATTACCAAAACTTCTAATTACTTTTCGTATAAACGCAAAAAAACCGTCCCGATGACACGGAACGGCTTTCGCTAATAATTAAAGTTATTCAAACACCTATTTGGCATCTTCCTCAAAACCGTAGACAATTTTAAAGTTGTCATAAAGATCCTGGAAGTCCTGAATTTCAGGAGCCATTTTTACAGCTTCCTCATATTTAGTCAATGCATCAAGTAACAGACCATTTTCCTCGTAGAAAGAAGCATAAATTAATTTGTTTAGCGGGCTGTCTTCAGTGACTTCGCTTTTCAGGTTAGCCAGGTTAGCAGTGATCTCAGCGTCATTGGCACGTTTGATGCCCACATCATCAGACTTCACTGCAGGGTCACCTTTCTTAGATACCTGAAGGATATACAGACCCACATCGTTTTTCATTTGCTCAGCTGTGAAATCAAGTTCCACAAATTCGCTTTCAGTTTCTGTAGAATAAATGATTTCATCAAAAATGTTTTTAACAGAAACCACATATGTATCATCCTCAGTCATTTCAGAAGGACGCTTCCATCTGATGATGGCTTTGTCTCCTATGACTTTATTTTCGCTGGCGATATTTACCTGTGTAGGAGCCATTACCATGATTGCAGCGTTGGTAGCTCTTGAAACCGCTCCGGTTGCCGCTAGTCTTGTACGGTAGTTAGTGTTTTCCTCTTCGTTCATCTTACTGGCAACGAAGCGCGCATATCTGCTTGCTACACTGGTGGTACCTACTGTAATATTTTTCTCCAGGTCAGATACTTTTTTAGTACCTGCAGTCCTGACTTCAGTAGTTTTTCCTGACTTGTGCATCAAACCAATGTATGCTCCGTCAGAAACAATAAGCTCATCTCCGGAATTCAAAGTTGCTCCCGTTTTTAAGGCCTCAGCGCTTGTGGCACCTGCTCTTTTAACTTGATTACTGCCTTTGTTGGCTAAAACCCTGAAAGTATAGTTCTGACCAAAAGCCAGAGAAGCTGTCAGAATCAAAGCGAACAAGGAGGCGATTGAAACAAAATTTTTCATAATTATTTAGCTATTAAAATTGAGTGTGTGATTTTTTTAAAGTTTATCGATTCTAAAAAGTGATCGTCTACCCTCTCTGGTGAAAATGTTTTTGACTACACCGTAATAGACCTCAAGTGAATCACCGGATATGGCCACCGCAAATAATGCGATACCTAATTCAATTTTAAAACTGTTCTGGTCAAGTAAAATAATCATAATGTAAGTCAAAAATCCTATTTCTATTAACTGGAATAATTTCGTTATTCCATCATACCATCTGGGTATACGACGGTATATAAGCGAAAACAATGCCACATTTAAAAAACACAGAATAATTGCTAAAATAATTTCAGAATAATCATCCATCGCATCGATATAATCTTCGTTTAAGATCATAGAAACGATGTTTGCATGGATTACGCCCCCAAACATATCCGGGTAGGCTCTACCGATATATTTTTCATTGAGGGGTGTAAAATACTTATCTTCAATAGCCCTTCTGTCACCGAGGTAATCTCCCAGGTAGCAAAAGATCACAATCTTATCCTCAATAAGGTCCCTGGTGAAATTCTCTTCAAACACGTCCTGCACATCGAGTGCAAAAAATTTGGTTCCGAATTTTGATGCACCATAATCCAGCACATTTCCCCGGTAGTTAATGGTTTCCACCTCATTACCTCTTTCCAGGAACTTCTGAGCTACTTCCGGATCATAATAACTGGCTAATTTCACCGCAAAAGCATGTTGATTATCCCCCAATGCTATTTGTTGAGGGACAAACTCACGACACATCTTCAGGTCTTCCTGGACCTCCGCATCGGTCACCAGGTTTGCAAAACCTGCATCTCCATATTGCGCAAATTGAGGCCAGGAATAAGCAATGGAATCAAATTTATCCGTCTCAGGATTATGTAAGAGTTTACTGGCCATGACGAGGTTTTCAACACTGGCAAACCCCTCCTCCAAAACACTATCTCCGACAGAATCCTTGGGGAAATAAAAAAAGGAGTCCATCCCAATCACCTTGGGATTGTACTGGGAAATGATCTGTAGCATGATCCCAATATCAGGTCTTGGGAGTGTTCCCATATTCACCAAAATGATCCGATCATCTGCTACCGGTTCATCTCGTAGCTGGGAAAACACGATGTCTGTTACCTCCATATCGGAGAAGGCCTCCCCAATCGGGTCGAAAACATCAAAGATCTTAAATGCAGTAAATGAATTTAAAACTCCCATCATCCCAAATATGAAAAGGGTTGCGAGGATTACGTCAAGCCAGAATTTTCTAAACATTGCTTTCTTTTTAGGGGTTACGTTGGATTTCCGTTGATGCAATTAAGGAGCTATTGATTAATTGATCAACCATCTTATCAATATAATTATATTTTTCATTCCAATTTTATAATTATAAAGATAAAACATTGAAAATAATTGGATCAAAAGGAAAATATTACTGCATATACCAAAAAAAAGAGGATGACCTTTTTAAGACACCCTCCCTTTTCACAATTGAAAAAAGCTAGTTCAAAGCAAATCCATTGGGTCCCCTGCCCACTATAAATTTTTCAAGGAATGTTCCGTCATCTTCATAAACAAATACCTCACCATTCTCGACAAAACCTTTTTGGTCGGCTAAATAAATCCGGCCGGAAACATCTGTTCCAATCCCGTAAAAGGCCGTGGCATTGTCCTCTGATATCAATGGAACATCCGAAGCTGTATTAGAATTTTGTGAGAACCCATAAACAGTAGTTCCACTGAAATAATAAATGGTTTGATGGGTAGGATCCATGGCTATTTTGGTGGAAACGTTCTTACCAAGTTCAATCACCTGTTTAATGCTGGTTGCTGCCGGATCGATCTCAAACAGTTTTCCATCACCGAGCGGACTATAGTTATCATCATACCCGCCACCACAAATCAACCAGATATCTCCATCTGCATCCACCTCCATTTCTCCCGGAGAGCTACCCACATCAATGGTTTTCACCACGGTTTCAGATGATAGATCAATGACTGTCAGTGTCGTGCTAAAATTGTTGGATACGAAGAGTTTGCCATCTGTGATCAACACTCCTTCAGCGCCGTAATCGGTTTCGATCGACTTTTCAATTTCACCTGTTGTAAGATCAATAACAGAGATACACCCAACATCCGAAAAGCTTACCCATTCCGAAACATAACCCTTATCACCCTGGCTGGTCATGTATCTCGGCAGTTTCAGGTCAGATATGGTATAATCCATGGTCATATCTGTCAGATTCAATGCTTCTACTTTATTGCTATTGTTGACGACCAAAAAGACATGATCCTGATCTAAATGAGCCGACTGCATGACGTCTCCAATGGTCTTCCCGGCATTTGCCAGAGAAAAAACATTGTTGTAAACCTTATCTTCTTCAAAGTCATAATAGGAAAGAGACGCATCACCATCGCCAAAATTTCCTTCATTGGTGATCAAGATCCCATTATCAAAATCACCGGGTAGCAGCGTTTCTGCTTCTTTTTCATTACAGCTTATCCAAAGAACAGGTGCAATGAGTATTAAAAGATTGAGGTATTTAATCGTTGTGTTCATCGTTTGATTAATATGTATAATTGAAAATTTCTTCCTGGCATGGCCCGGTTAATGAGGTTTTCATAGGTATGGTCCAGCAGATTATTTACCCTTCCACCCACATTCAAATCCCATTTATTGAAATTGAGCTGTCTTTCCAGGCCCGCATTTATTAGGAAAAAGCCATCAACAGATTGAATGGCTGTATTATCCAGGGTGGTATATCTTCTGCCCGTATAGGTAGCATGCATGTCAATATTCCATTTTGACCAGGCTGATTCCGTTGTGATGGTCCCCTGATGTAAGGGCACATATGGAAGCTGATTGCCCTGATTGTTACCTGTCTGATTCAGCGACCGGGTGAATGAATAAGCTCCCGTTATTTTTTGAGCAAACACTCCACTGGTTATTTCTCCCCACCCTTCATATTCTATTCCACTGATATGAACATCCTGAATGTTTTCAGGTGACCAAATACTTCCTTCGTTGGGTCTCCAAAGAATAAAATCCTGCGACCACAGCCTGAATACATTGGTTGATGTTCCCCAGGCAATCTTATCTGCTTTGGTCTCCCACTGAAAACCCCCTTCGATATTAAGACTTCGTTCTGGTTTAAGATCGGGATTGCCCCCGGGAACCCAATAAAGGTCATTCAAGGTAGGAAAACGAAATCCTGTGGATATGCCCTGAACCAAAACCAAACGGCTCTTTGAATTGGCAAAAAGGCGGATCTCCTGATTTAAGGAGGGATTGAAAGGGAATCGGTTCTTAAAAATTGATTGTCTGGCACTCAGTGATGCTTTCCAAAAATGAGTGATCCGGGCGGTCATGGATGCAAAAAATCCAGTTCGAATATCTGTGAGGTTTTCCTGAAAGCTTTCGGATTGCGCCCGGTAAATATTACCATTAAAACCAACCCTTCCCAAAACGTGACTCCCCAAATCAAAGACGTAGGTGGATACCACAGAATATTGATTGGATACGGTTTCCTGGTTATTATTATAGAGGGTTTTGTTCCTTATATATCCCAATGAAGTGTTGAAACTTCCCTTAGAGGCATTGTATTCATGTGAGAAGGCCAGTCTTACATTCCCCGTTTCCAAATGATTATCCGTAGTACTCCCTTTGACGGGTTGAATCTCCCGGTCATTGAGCGTGTATATCCCATCTATTGTAAATTGATGCTTTTCATGATTCCATTGCAATGACTGTCTGAACCCCATATCAGAGGATGCTGCATTGTCTTGTTTGTGCTCTACACCATTATATATATATGAGAAATCATTCGTGATACTATTTCGATAAAACCGGGTTTGACTGGTCAGCTGGCCGATATGATAATTCGCTTTAACACCTGTAAAGTAATACCCGTAGCTACCCACATCTCCGCGTATGGCAAAGCCGGGAACATTATCACTTAAATCTGTATCTGAATCTAATAAAACCGTTCCCCCGATGGAGCCACTTCCGAAAAGTGCTCCTCCACTCCCGGGTTGCAGCTCCACTGAAGACAACAGCCACGATGGCCACTGACTAAAATCCATTTGCCCCAGGGTGGGGTAATTCACAGGAATTCCATGCCACAAAACGTTGGTCTGCGAGGCTGATGTGCCTCGCATCGAAATGGTAGATAGCTGTTGGTTGCCATAAGATTTGAAGTATTGGTTTCCTTCCCTGGATAAAGCATCCGAAAGTGTCAAATCATGAGCACTCAATTCAATTTTCTTAAGGGCTCCACCGACAACAAATGGATGAATGGGGTCTCCGGATACAGGCACCTCAGACAAGTAGAGGGTATCCTCCTGAGCACTCACAAATAGTGAGAAGTAGCTGAATACTATTGTCAATAAATATCTCAACGGACCAATGAATTAAAATTTCCTTCAATTCAAAGCCATCGGTAAAACTTAAGAGTGGTTAACCCATAGGTTGATCACGCCCTTTGCTTTCACCCGAAGCTCGGAATAAATAATGAATGAGGCAGGTCTCCTGGCTTGTCCTAAACTCGACTTCCTTCCCGCCCCGATGCGTTCGGAACAGTGGATTTGCAGGTCGAGCCATAGAAATGGACTTACAGTTGCGGGGACAGCTCCGGATTCTCTAAAAAATCACCGGATTCCCTTTTAATCCCTGGTGTATGGCATACAGCAGGGAACCACAATCGTTACAAAGGTAATGAAATAATCAAATCGACCCAATGGACTAACTATACTTGAGAATTGAGTGATACATTACTTTTTTTCCACAATTTTGGCCCATGAGGATAATTTTTCCTGTACTTGTACTCCTAATCTTTGGATGTCAAACTGATCAAAAAAGTGCCCGCAAAGAGCTGCCTGGTTCTGTGCAGATCGACTTTGCTGAAAAATTTACCATAGAAAAAAATACAGTCACTATCCTTGAGCCCTGGCCAGGAGCTACCAGGGAAATCAGCTATGAAATTGGAAAAACTCCCCAAAAGGTCATCTGTACCTCCACAACTCATTTGCCATTTTTAGAGCTTCTGGATGTCGAGAGTACGCTAGTAGGATTTCCGGGCACTCAATACATCAGCTCGGAAAAAATTCGAAAAATGGTCGATGAGGGATCCATAATTGATGTGGGTGGCGAGGGTAGCCTTAACATTGAAATGATCATCGGCCTGGATCCCGACCTGGTGTTTGCCTTTGATATGGGAAATGAATCCACAGTGCTGGACAAGCTTGAAGAGTCTGGCATCAAGGTGGTCTATAATTCTGATTTTTTGGAAACAACCACCCTGGGTCGGGCGGAATGGATTAAATTCTTTGGTGCTTTTTTCAACAAGCAAGTTGCTGCTGATTCAATTTTTAAGGTCATTGAAACAAACTATGATTCCCTGCTTGATCTGACTCATCAGGTAGAAACACGTCCGGAGATACTGAGTGGGGTATTGTACGGAGATATTTGGTTCCTTCCCGGTGGGAAAAACTGGTCAGCACAATTTTTCAATGATGCCGGTGGACAATATTTTTTGAACGAGAATGAAAAGACCGGTTGGTTGGAGCTGAGTTTCGAGTATGTGTTTGACGAAGCCAGTGAAGCTGAATATTGGATTGGTGTAGCTACATTCCAGACCAAAGAAGACCTGGCAGATCAGGACAGCCGGTATGCTGAATTCAATGCTTTTAAAAATAATCAGGTCTACAACTATAGCAAGAAAATAGGTGCTGAGGGAGGTTATGACATTTTTGAATCCGGATATGCGAGACCTGACCGTGTCCTGGCTGACATGATCAAGATCTTACATCCGGAATTGTTACCTGATTATGAAACCTACTATTTCGAACGACTGCCATGATCCACCAATATTTTGAAGAATCAAGATCCAAGTGGATAAAAATCCTGATAGGAATAAGTCTGGCATTTCTTCTATGTTTTCTGATTAACATTAGTCTGGGTTCGGTTCTCATTCCAGTAAAAGAGGTTTTGCTATTTCTCACAGGGAAGGGAACATCCAAAGAAAGCTGGGACCTCATCCTCACCAACTTTCGCCTCCCGAAGGCCCTTACGGCCATCTTTGTGGGTAGTGCCCTCGGAGTGAGTGGCCTGCAAATGCAAACGCTCTTTCGGAACCCCCTGGCCGGGCCCTATATTCTGGGGATTAGCTCGGGCGCAGGCCTTGGAGTAGCTCTGGTGATTTTCCTGGGCTTTTATTTCGGAGGCATATTAGGTGCTACAGGAATTGGCAGAAGTTGGTTACTGGTTGTTGCTGCAGGGCTGGGCTCATTCCTTGTCTTACTGGTAATAGCTGTGGTAGCATCCAGAATCAAAGACAGCGTGTCTCTACTGATCATGGGTCTCATGTTTGGAACAGCGTCCGGAGCCTTGGTCAGCATTCTTCAGTTTTTTAGTCAGGCAGAAAACATACAGGCTTATGTGCTCTGGTCGTTTGGTAATCTGGGTAGTTTGTCGTGGAAAGAGCTGGGTGTATTCATTCCGATGCTCAGCCTGGGCCTGGTGGCGGCAGTCCTGCTATCAAAACATCTCAATGCGCTACTATTGGGTGAGAATTATGCAAGAAGCCTGGGTTTGAACATCAAAAAAACCCGTTTATTGATCATTATCAATACCAGCATCCTTGCTGGCACAGTTACAGCATTCTGTGGGCCCATTGCATTTTTTGGCGTGGCCATGCCGCACCTGACCCGGATGTTGTTCAATACCAGCAATCATTTGTTGCTGACCCCTATCCTGATCTTTTTCGGAGCCACACTCATGTTGATTTTTGATTCAATTTCTCAATTACCCGGTTTTGGAGCCACACTTCCAATCAATGCAGTGACATCCCTGATCGGGGCACCTTTCGTAATTTACTTGCTTATCAGAAAGAAAAACCTGGGCTATTCATTCAACGCATGAGTCTCTTAAGCACCAAATCGCTCAGCATTGGTTATCAAAAAGGGTCGGAACGCAGGATCCTCCAAAAGGACATCAACCTGTTATTGAAAAAAGGTGAAATTATATCGCTAATGGGGCAGAATGGGGTTGGAAAGACCACTTTCATCAAGACCCTGGCAGGTTTGCTGGATCCAATGAGTGGTTCCGTGCATTATGGAAACCAAAGCCTGAAAGAAATTTCATCAGCTGATCTATCCAAAAAAATGAGCCTTGTGCTCACCGAAAAACCTTTCAATTTTAACATCACTCCCATTGAACTGATCTCTATTGCCCGCCATCCATATTCAAACTGGATCGGTGTGCTGAGCCAGAAAGATAAAGACGTGATAGAATGGGCGCTCAATGAAACTCATCTCAACTACATTGCCAACCGAAAGCTTTATGAACTCAGCGATGGTCAATTACAAAAAGTGATGATAGCAAGGGCGCTTGCCCAGGAAACAGATCTGATAATCCTGGATGAGCCTGCCGCCCACCTCGATCTGAACAATAAAATTGAGGTCATGCTTTTACTTAAAAACATTGCCAGTCAGGGTAAAGCAATTCTCATCTCCACGCATGACCTCCAGGTAAGCACTCAACTATCTGATAAGCTGCTCCTCCTCAACTTCAATGAGGATACCAGGGAAGGGGTTCCTGAAGATCTGATCCTTGATGGCACCCTGCAAAAAAGTCTTTACCTGGATAAGTACGGTTATGATATGATCAACGGAACGATCAACATGGATCAAAAGGGGACGCCTGTTCAGGTTAAAGGACTTGAAGAGGTGAAATTCTGGGTGACGATGGCTTTAAAAAGAAAAGGATTTATGCTCAGAGAAAACGCTAACATTGAGATTCATTGCAAGTCAAAAGATCTCATAGAAATATTCGATGGCAAAACAAAAACGGAGGTAAGAAGCATCAGCGATCTCTTAAAACTAGCTGGCTTCACCCAATAAAAGCAAAGCTCCGCAAGGGTGCGGAGCTTCTATGATGGGATCTCAACCTAACTTAACCTAATTCAAAAAAATTACCAGTAACCCATCACTGTCTTTAATATTTATTCAATGTCCAGTCGTATTCATAATACGACCACCTTTTTCCAGCTAAGCTTTGGGTATGATATTGGTCAATATATGATAGTACAGATTCACTTTTAGCCAAAAAATCACCTTCATACCACTCAAATATCTTTGATATCTGCACTATATTCTTATTAACTCTTATGAATGCCGGAAAGTTCAAAACATAGTTTGTACGTTCAGTTAGCTGGTTTTCAATGGTTTCCGGGCGATAAGCATAATTGGCTAACGGAGGACACCCTATGGCCGCACAGACCAAAACGAAATGCAATCGCTCATCCGGAAATGCTTGAAAAAGACGACCCTTTTCCAGTTCATTCAACGTTAAATACTCCCCAGCAACATTTGCTTTTAGTTGGTCAAAAAAGCCTTCGATTTTCAGGGGTCCTTCAGTAGGATAGTTGGCCATGATATGATGAATAACCAGAATATTGTATGCATTGATATAGTATGCTTTCTTTTCTGAATCGGAAGCACTCTTTAAATCAAACTTTTCAATTCCGAGGACTAACTTATTCAATGCAGTTCTTTCCTTGCTGAGTTGATCATACCTGACCATTCCATCGACAACAAACTGTTCAAAAAATTCATCAGCAGTCTCAAAAAATGACTGACTGGCCAGTTGAGTTGATGAAGTAATGAAAAGGATAAGCAATAATTTTTTCATATAATATGTTAACGCGGTCCAACAATTACCGGTTGATTTTAAATGTCACATGATTGACAATCCTGTTTATCAAGTCATATGTTCAATAATAATACCATAGACTTAGCAGTATTTAAGGTAATTTAGAAATGTATGAAGCACATAGTGATCATCGGAAATGGCATTGCAGGAATAACTGCCGCGCGGCATATAAGGAAAAAATCCGATGACAGGATTACCGTAATCTCAGCGGAGACCGAACATTTCTTCTCCAGGACAGCAATCATGTACATATACATGGGGCATATGAAATATGAGCATACCAAACCCTATGAAGATTGGTTTTGGTCAAAGAATAAGATTGATCTTGTAAAGGGATGGGTAAAAAAAATAGACTTTGATAAAAAGACACTTTTTTTTGATGCAGGCAACCACCTCACTTATGATAAACTGATTATCGCTTCAGGCTCCAAATCCAACAAATTTGGATGGCCAGGCCAGGACCTCCAAGGTGTTCAGGGGCTGTACAGCTATCAGGACCTGGAATTGATGGAGAAAAACACCAAAAATATTAACCGTGCGGTGGTTATCGGTGGTGGACTGATTGGTATAGAAATGGTAGAAATGCTTCATTCCAGGCATATACCGGTCACTTTCCTGGTTCGCGAATCAAGTTTTTGGGACATAGTGCTTCCTCCTGATGAGTCAGCAATGATCAATAGACACATCCGTGAGTACGGGATTGACTTGAGACTGAATTCAGAACTTGACCATATACTCGACGATGGAAATGGTAGAGCGAAAGGTGTGAAAACAAAATCAGGAGAAACTATTCCATGCGAATTTGTTGGACTGACCGTAGGGGTATCTCCTAACATTGATTTTGTGAGGGACACCCAGTTGGAAACAGACAAAGGCATTCTGGTGGATGAATTTCTCCAAACGAATATACCGGATGTCTATGCCATCGGCGATTGCACCCAAATTAAAGCGCCCCTTCAGCATAGAAAACCCATCGAAGCCGTATGGTACGCAGGAAGGATGATGGGAGAGACAGTAGCTCAAACAATCACTGCCAATAAAATGCGCTATACACCTGGTGTCTGGTTCAATTCTGCTAAATTCTTTGATATAGAGTACCAGGTATATGGTACGGTAAATCCCAGCCAGAACGAGCATGAAGAAAGTATCTATTGGGAAGACCCCTCAGGAAAAATGGGAGTCAGGATCGTATTTAATAAAATCACTAAATCTGTCCTGGGAATGAATGCACTGGGTATCCGATGCCGGCATAAGGTCTGGGATCAATGGATCAAAAACGGTGAAAAAATTAACAAAGTCATCCGCCATCTTCGAAAATCATTGTTTGATCCGGAATTTTTCAAAGAAATAGACATAGATATACAGAAGCATTACAATCAGACATTTCAGGAAAATATTCCGGTCCGGAAGAAATCAATTTTTGAAAAACTTTTAAGTTAATCCATATGCGAGTTATCAGGATTTCAGGTCTTATTCTCTTCTTAATTTCACTAGGTATCTTCCTTGGAATGTTCTTCATGTCCAGGTATGAGCTCACTGAAAAAATCGTAAGTGAGCATGTGAAACCAGAGCATCAGGAGATACTGGCTCCTCCATTTTCAAAGATCTATGGAGAAACTTTTCGATGGAGTATTCCCTTTGTCAATTACATCAATGGTGTCATTGAGGATTATAATGAAAAACAGGAAGCCGCCCAAAATTGGAATGCACGAATATTTGATGACTACGCATCTACGCTCACCAGGGCATCCACCACAGGAATGGTCTCTGAAAATCCCGGGCTTTTTTTCTTCCTAACCTTCATCCTGGGAACTATCGGTAGTCTGATGTTCATCCTCCCTTCAGTGCAATTGCACGGCCCTCCTGGCATCAAAAACAATGGCATCTTTCATAATGCTCTTAATAACAGGGGATGGATAGGGATAATCATTGGCGCCCTCCTGATCTCTTTTTACATTTTACTCTATTTTTTCCCAGCATACATCACCAACTGGATCATCATGATGGATCCGGTAAAACAGCTTTTTGTACCCTCTGCTCAGGCCAGTCAATGGTTTCTCTATGGGTTTATTTACTGTTTCGCTGTGCTCATTATGGGTGTGCGAAAGATCATTAAGTACCGCCATAGCAGGTACAAGATCCTGCAAACAGTCTCTGTGACATTTTTTCAACTGGCATTGGCTTTCATTATCCCGGAAATATTGATAGCGTTAAATCAACCATATTTTGACTTCAAAAATATCTGGCCCCTGGACTATGACTTCTTCCATGCCTCATCCCTCAATACTTTGCTCTCATCCGGTACCATCGGAATATTTATGCTGATGTGGGGTATTCTCCTAATTGTTTTGGGTGTTCCGCTGATGACCTATTTCTTTGGTAAAAGATGGTATTGTTCCTGGGTTTGCGGATGTGGAGCCCTCGCCGAAACTGCTGGGGATCCTTTCCGACAATTGTCTGATAAGTCGCTCAAGGCATGGCAAATCGAACGTTGGATGGTGCACGGAGTGCTTGTTTTTGCTGTGGTGATGACCATAGGGGTGCTCTACACTTTTTTTACCGGATCATACTCATTGTTTGGCCTTGATACCTACAGTATGCTACAGAAGCCCTATGGCTTTCTCATCGGTTCAATCTTCTCAGGAGTGGTAGGCACGGGATTTTATCCAGTGATGGGTAACCGCGTATGGTGTAGGTTTGGGTGCCCACTGGCAGCCTATTTGGGACTGGTGCAGCGTTTCAAATCCAAATTTAGAATCACCACTAATGGTGGACAATGCATCTCTTGTGGAAACTGCTCCACTTATTGTGAAATGGGCATTGATGTACGGTGGTATGCTCAAAGAGGTCAAAATATCATCAGGTCTTCTTGTGTAGGGTGCGGCGTATGTGCTGCTGTATGCCCTCGTGGTGTATTAAAACTCGAAAACAGTGAAGAAGAAGGACGGTTTGGGACCGCTACCCTGGCAGGCAATGAGAGTTTTAAGGAACAGTCCTAACACTTTTATCCGATTCCTATAACTTGCAATGCAAAGCAAAAGCGAGTAAAGAATGCTGTCTCATATTTTAATATTCATTTTTTTTGTTGGCCAAAATCCAGTAGAGAAATTGATCGAAACAGGTTACAATAAATACCTGGATGAAGACTACACGGGTGCCATTGAGGATTTCGACAAAGCTTCAGCGTTGGCGCCTCAAAACGAGGAGATCTATTATTTACGGGGTGTTTGCAAATCCAATATTGATCAAAAAGCCGCAGCCATGGTTGATTACAACAAAGCGCTGAACCTCAATCCCAACTATGCCGAAGTATACTACGAAAAAGCGTATGTATACCTCCAGGACCAAAATGCCGAAGAAGCAATCAAAGCGTTGGACAAAGTACTGGAGCTGAAACCGGATATGGCTGCAGCATATGTGAGTCGGGGCACGGCAAAATGCATGATTGAAGATATCGAAGGAGCAAACAAAGATTGGGACAAGGCCAAGGAACTTGGGATAGACTATTCTGAATTGATGATCTGTGAGTAAACCACCAAAACCTAACCCCTGGAAGAAGATCTCAGGGAAAAAAATCTACGATAATCCCTGGATCACGCTTAATGAAGATCAGGTAATCAATCCAGGCGGCGGTGAAAACATTTATGGTAAAGTACATTTCAAAAATTTTGCTGTAGGGATTATCCCACTCGATGAAAACAACAATACCTGGCTCGTAGGCCAATGGAGATATTCACTCAATGCGTATTCCTGGGAAATTCCGATGGGCGGAGGTCCTATAGATGTTGATTTGCTGCAGTCGGCTCAAAGAGAGCTCAAAGAAGAAACAGGGCTGACGGCCCAAAGCTGGGAATTATTCCTCAAGATGCATACCTCCAACTCAGTGACTGATGAGGTGGGTTATGCTTTTGTAGCCAGGGATCTCAAGCAAGGTGAAACAGCTTTCGAGGAAACAGAGGATCTGGACATTAAAAAGCTGCCTTTTGCTCAGGCTGTAGACATGGTAATGAGTGGCTCCATCACCGATAGCCTGAGTATGATTGCTATTTTAAAGCTCGCCAGACTGATTAATCTTTGATTGTCGATTTAGTATTAGTTTTGCTGATCCCTTAGTTTTAGTTAGTGGTTCCACCCCCTTCCAATGAACAATTACCGGAGTTCCATCACTTATCCCAAAATTTCAGCCACGCTGCTGACACTCCTATTAACATACCATTCGCTAATCGCACAAAAAAACTTTCATGAGCGAGATGATCAACAATGGATACAATATGTAAACATCACCAGAATCCCGCAAAAATGGGTTGTTCATTCCAGTACTTCGTTTCGTTGGAGGGACACCTACAATCGGGGCACACAATATCACATTCGATCCGGTCTTGGGTATGAATTTACTGATAAGGTGAGGTTTTTAAGTGGCTTGGGTTTTTTCAGACCCATCAATAATTCCAGTGAAATCCACCATGAAATTCGTCCTTTTCAGGAACTGCGAATCGCGCAGGATCTGAGTAAAACACGCATGGTGAATCGTTTTCAGGTAGAGGAGCGATTCCTTAATAGAGTAAACACAGAACAAACAGATCCCGTCTACCTTAGATTTAGGTATGCATTAAATTTTACAATCCCTGTTAAAAACTTATCAGGTAATGAAAAGAGAAAAGAACTACAAGTCACATTGAGAAACGAGCTTTTCTTAAACGGCATGAACAGTTCCAACGAAAAAACTTTTGACCAGGACAGGGTGACGCTTGGTCCCATATTAGCAATGGAAATGTTTAGTTTTCTTCTCCTCTGGCACAACCAATTCTCTTCTCTTCCCGAACAAAATGCCTATAGATACACAAGTATTCTCGCTTTTCAGGTATCACAAAGATTAAACCTGTGATATCAGAAGAATAGTTTGAGCGAGGCAAGTACAATAGTGACCAGAATAAATATTCTGTAGGGTTTTTCAGGGATCAACTTCACGACCCTGATCCCCACATAAGCACCAGCAATGATCAATGGAAGCATGAGCAGGTTAAACTTAAAGGTATCCCAGGTGATCGTATTCCATATAGTAATGTGAAATGGCACCTTAAACACATTGACCAGGAAAAAGAACCACGCAGCTGTACCTATAAAACTGTTTTTTGGTAAACCCATCGAAAGAAAGTAGATCGACATGACGGGCCCTGCAGCATTTCCTATCATAGTGGTAAATCCACCAAGAGCCCCTGCAATTGATGCAAAAAATAAATTGTGAACGATCAACTTAGATTGTGTGATCTCCTGCCAAATAGTAATCCCCACCCCAAACAAAATAACAGTGGCTAATAGTATAGTGAACTGGTCCCCATTTATCACATCCCCTACCCAAATGCCAACAATTACACCAAGAATTGTGCTTGGTGCCAACTTAATAAGATAACCAAACTCGGCATGTCTGTTGTAGTAGCTTACCCCGAAAATATCTGCCATCACCAGCATGGGGAGTACAATGCCTGTTGACTCTTTGGCTCCAAAGACACTGGCCATGATAGGTACTACCAGCATTCCTGCACCGGCCAATCCGGTCTTGGACATTCCAATGCAAAATGCGCAAAACATGACCCAGGCCAGGTTCTCTACGGTAAGATGAAGGGTATTAAAAAATTCCAAATAGTCGCTTTATGCCAGCGAATTTATAAAGCCAATGTCAATTACCAAGTCGCTCCCCTCAATTTAGCAGCGGCTTTCATTACATCCCGTCTACTTACCTGCCCCATCAACTTCCCATTCTCTACTACTGGATACCGTCGGAAGTTGGAACTTAAAAACATATTGGCCACATCAATCACATCCTTCTTGATATCCACAGTGGTAACCGTTGTGGACATATAATCTTTTACCTTTCCGTCAGTGTTGGGTTGATTATGATAAACGGCATCTACCATTACTTTCAAACAATCCTTTTCAGATAGGATTCCGATCAATGCCCCGGAATTATCAAGAACAGGGCCTCCTGAAATCCTTTTTTCCAGCATGATATCAATGGCATCATAGATGGATTGCTCAGGACTGAATGTGATGACATCCCTGGCCATGTACTTTGTGATCGACTCATAGGCGTTTTGGGGTGCTGTAGAGCCTGCTGGTTCTTTCTTTCCGGTAAAGTTCATTGGATCATTTAAATTAAAAGCTTAATTTTTTTATAACAAAAGCGATAGAAATTACGTTTTATTGATGAATTTTCCAAAAAATAGAAAATATTTTAGCTAAAGGAAACCAAATAATCCGCCTTTAAGTTGTATTTCTTGGAGGTTTACTTTCAATATTTATTGACTGGTATTATATTAAACCTTAAATTCGCGGTTCACAATTGATTTCTCTCTAAGAAACCGGTTGTTGAAAATCGCAATTCAGAAGAAATTAAAAGATAAACGAAACTAATATATGCGACAGCTCAAGATTACGCAATCAATTACCAACCGAAGGGAGAGTCATACACTCGAAAAGTATTTTACTGAAGTCAGTAACGTACCGATGATCACCCCTGATGAGGAGGTAGAATTAGCAAAGCGTATCAGAGAGGGAGACGAGCTAGCGTTGGAGAAACTGGTAAAAGCCAACCTGCGATTCGTTGTATCCGTAGCAAAACAATATCAAAACAGAAGCTTGCCGCTGAATGACCTGATCAATGAAGGTAATCTGGGACTGATCAAGGCAGCTAAGAAGTTTGACGAAACCAAAGGATTTAAATTCATCTCTTACGCAGTATGGTGGATCAGACAGTCTATCATGCAGGCATTGGCCGAACAATCCCGGATTGTACGTCTTCCAATGAACAAGTCTGGTGCAATCAATCAGATCAGGAGAGCCTATGCTGAACTCGAGCAACAATTTGAACGTGAACCTACGGAAGAAGAATTGGCTGAGATACTGGACATGAAGCCGAGTGAAGTAAGAAATACTTTGGGTGCTGAAGTGAAACAGATGTCTATGGATGCTCCTTTTGGAGAAGATGAATCAGGTTCACTATTGGATGTTTTAGAAAATGAAACAACCGGACCAACTGACGGAGCCCTGGTTTTCAATGATTCATTGAAGGTAGAAACCATGAGAGCCCTCTCTACACTTACAGCCAGAGAGAAAGAAGTTATCATGATGAGCTTTGGTATTGGTTATGACAACCCATATACTCTTGAAGAAATTGGTGACGCCATGGGGCTGACTCGTGAGCGTGTTCGCCAGATCAGAGAAAAGGCATTACAAAAACTAAGAGAGCCTGGCAAGAATAGAAGACTGAAAGAATTCTGCGCCAGCTAAATAATATTTTTTTTGATTTTTTTTACCCCGACTCACTGAGTCGGGGTTTTTTGTTGTCAATTTTTTGGTGGAGTAATCGTAAAGGATAAATTCGTTTGCTTCTGCCTCGTAATTATTTAATTTTGGCCTCGCATTTTTCTTAAACAACAAGATGGATTTACGATCAGATAGAATCAAGAACATGAAAG
The DNA here is from genome assembly GCA_965223915.1 of Cyclobacteriaceae bacterium. GTDB lineage: Bacteria > Bacteroidota > Bacteroidia > Cytophagales > Cyclobacteriaceae > UBA7330. The sequence goes on from OZ245027.1 coordinate 642,944, forward strand.
AATCAGCTACGCTAGCCATGGCGGCCAAAGCGAGAGAGCTGAAACAACAAGGAGTTAATGTCATTAGCCTCAGCCTGGGTGAGCCTGACTTCAAAACACCCGAATACATTAAGGAAGGAGCAAAACAAGCCATTGACACTGGGAAATACTTTTCCTACCCGCCAGTAAATGGATACCTCGACCTTCGTGAAGCCATCTCAAAGAAATTTAAAGATGAAAACGGACTGGATTATGCACCGGATCAGATTGTATTATCGAATGGAGCAAAACAATCCCTTGCCAACATCTTTTTAGCCATCCTCAATCCTGGTGACGAGGTCATTGTATATGCCCCGTATTGGGTGACCTATCCTGCACTGGTCGAACTCGCTGAAGGAAAACCTGTTGTCATAAAGGGAGGCATTGAAGACGATTTCAAAGCCACAGCACAGCAACTTAAGGACGCCATCACTCCCAAAACCAAAGCCGTGATCTTTTCATCACCATGCAATCCTACAGGATCGGTTTTCCTTAAGGATGAATTGGAAGCTATGGCAGCGGTTTTAAATGATCACCCGGACATCCTTGTGATCGCTGATGAGATCTACGAGAAAATTAATTTCACCGGCGATCATGTGAGCATCGGTACACTGGATGGCATGCAGGAGAGAACAGTGACTGTAAATGGCTTTAGCAAAGGGTATGCGATGACGGGGTGGAGAGTTGGTTATATCGGTGCGCCATTGTGGTTAGCCAAAGCTGCCAATAAAATCCAGGGTCAGTTGACATCCGCCAACTGCTCTATCGCACAACGAGCAGCCTTCACAGCGTTGACTGAAGCTTCAGATGCTACAGAAAAAATGGCGGAAGCCTATCACAAGCGGCGTACCCTGGTCTATGATCTCCTCAAAGATATCCCCGGACTGGAAGTAAATATGCCAGGTGGAGCTTTCTACTTTTTCCCGAATGTCAGCAACTTCTTTGGGAAGTCAGTCAATGGTTCGGTGATCAACACGGCCGAAGACCTCTGTATGTACCTGCTGGACGAAGCCAAAGTGTCACTGGTGACCGGCGATGCTTTTGGTGATCCTGAGTGTATCCGTCTTTCTTATGCAGCCTCCGAAGATGAATTGAAAACGGCCATTTCAAACATGAAAACGGCTTTAGCTAAAATCAGTTAAATGGGTTTTAAATCCATTCAGGGAGTCCTCGAGGCATTCAAAAACCTGAGGGTATTGGTTATCGGTGATGTAATGATCGATGCCTATATCTATGGTTCCGTCAAAAGGATCTCTCCTGAAGCACCGGTCCCGGTTGTAAGCGTGACCAAAAGAGAAAAAAGATTGGGTGGAGCAGCCAATGTGGCGTTGAATGTTCAGGCGCTCGGTGCAAAACCCATTCTCTGTTCTGTCATTGGGAAAGACAACGACGGACATGATTTTAAAGCACTTTTAAACGAACAAAGCCTGACTTCAGAGGGCATGCTGGAAAGTGAGCAAAGGATCACCACCGTAAAAAACAGGGTGATGTCTTCTTCACAGCACCTCTTAAGAATTGATTCTGAGATAGAGTCAAATCTTTCTGACCAGGATCAGACACTGTTTGCTGCCAAACTAAAATCTTTGATGGTAGATTGTGACCTCGTCATTTTTGAGGATTATGACAAAGGTGTGCTTGATGCCATGATCATCAGGGAAGTCATTGATGAAGCAAAAAGGCTCAACATACCCACTGCGGTTGATCCCAAAAAGAAAAACTTCAACCATTATAAATCTTGCTCCTTGTTTAAGCCCAACCTAAAAGAGTTGCGAGAGGGTCTGGGCATTGACATTGATCCTAAATCAACCTGGGAGGTGGAAGATGCGGTCGGAAAATTGAAAGATCTGTTAGATTTTGAACAAGCCCTGATCACGCTTTCTGAATTTGGAGTTTATTACCATTCTGGTATTGAAAAAGGCCGTCATCCCGCACATCTCCGTTCTATCTCAGATGTCTCAGGCGCCGGCGACACGGTAATAAGTATTGCCGCCATGGCCATGGCCTTGGGATGTTCGCTTCCATTTGGTTCAGAGTTGGCCAACCTAGGAGGCGGGATCGTCTGCGAATACCAGGGGGTAGTCCCTATTGATCTGGAAAGGCTGAAAAAAGAGTCAGCCAACAACCAGATCTTGCAAAACTGGTTATGATCCTGCTACTGGTGACAGTTGAGCATTTTTCACTGTATCCACAAAATATTTAACATGCTCCGGAGGTGTGTCAGGGTATACACCATGGCCCAGATTGGCTATGTGTGGATGACCGTTAAATCTGCCCAGCATCTTTAAGGTTTCTTCTTCGATCTTTTCAGGAGATGCATATAATACACAAGGATCAAGGTTGCCCTGAAGTGTTTTATTCGGAAAAGTGCTTCTTGCTTCTTCGATGCTCATGTTCCAGTCCAATCCAATCGTATTGCAAGGCAGATCAGTCATATCTTCCAAAGCAAAGAATGCTCCCTTGGCAAAGACAGTGATAGGCACCTCATCGATGGCTTCGCATATCTGTCGGATATACCTTAAGGAGTACTCCTGGTAATGCGCTCTTGGCAACATCCCGGCCCAGGAATCAAAGAGCTGTATCATATCTGCTCCCGCAGCGATCTGTCCTTTCAGGTAATTGATCGTGCTTTCGGTGATTTTACTCAGCAACTGATGCGAAGCCATGGGGTCTGTATAGAGCATCCTGCGTGACTTCGAAAATGTTTTACTTCCGTGGCCTTCAACCATGTATGAAAAGATTGTCCAGGGAGCGCCGGCAAATCCAATCAATGGTACAGCTCCTTGCAAGGTCTTTTTTGTGAGGCTGATTGCATCAAGTGTGTACTTCAGATCATTCGCCTCCGCCACCCTTAGCCGATCAATATCTGTAGTGGATTGTATCGTGGATGGGAAAAAAGGACCTTTTTTCTCTATCATCTCATAGGCCAAACCCATCGCTTCAGGGATCACCAGGATATCAGAAAAGATGATAGCCGCATCCACCCCAAGTATATCCACTGGTTGGATGGTAACCTCAGCAGCTAATTCAGGGGTCTCTACCAACTCCTTAAATCCGCTTAAGCTGTTCCTTACTTCACGGTACTCTTTCAGAATCCTCCCTGCCTGGCGCATCAGCCAAACCGGAGTTCGCTCTACCTCCTCACCTCTTGCGGCCCGCAGAACCAGATCATTTTTGATTTGCATCCTGCAAAAGTAACGATCCCATTTGTGGTGATCATAAAATAATTTCCAATTTTAGTACTCATAAAATGTTTAAATCCTTAAACAGGTCTGCAGCGTACCTGACAAGGGCAGAGAGTACGAACGCCCAGAATATTCCAAATATCCACATCCACTTGAAGATATCTTTCCGCTGAGCGCCCAGGGCATTCGCAAAAAACGCCCCCCCTACCGGTGTCAGAAGTAATGGAGTAAGAAAGGCAATCCCCTGAATACCATATTTTTTCCATATCCGAACAAAACGCCTTCTGCTGGGAGAGAAAACAGGCTCCTTCTTTCGCTTACCAAACAATTTCACCATAAGCTCCCTGATCTGTGGTCCAAAGTAGCTGATGACATAAACAGTTGTCATCATCCCAAGGGTGGTCAGCACACCCGTTAAGACAATACTAAACCCATAAGCGGCTCCCATGGTAGGACCAAAGATGAATTTGAAGCCCGAAAGGGCATACACCAACAGATATTTGACAAGCTCAGACATAATTCGGAATAATTATACGTATTTCCTGTGGTTAGGTGATGATGGTAAAGTTAACTTTGCACGCTTTTAATCAGATTTCCTGAATTATTTCAGAATCATGAAGTACAATAAATGAAACTCCTGCAAGACCTGATCAATATCCACGCTCCTTCTGGCAGTGAATTCTCCATGAAACAATTTCTTCTGAGCTACATCGAAAAAGAGGCTAAGCATTGGAAGCATAAACCTAAAGTTATTTCGGATGATTTTCATGATTCCCTGATATTAATATTTGGGCGCCCAAAAACAGCCATTTTCGCTCACATGGATTCGGTAGGTTTTACCACCAGGTATGAGAATCAATTGGTGGCTATAGGCAGTCCGCATGTTGAAAACGGACTGGAGTTGAGTGGTGAAGATGCCATGGGACCGATCGAATGTATACTCCAGGTAGATGAAGAGCACAGACTGTCACATGATTTCCCAAGAGCTATCGAAAGAGGAACCACCCTTGTATTTAGGCCCTCACTCAAAGTGTCAAAAGATTATATCGAGGGAACATACCTGGACAATCGACTAGGAATGTATAATGCCCTGAAAGTGGCAGAATCTCTCAAAGACGGTGCTATTGTATTTAGCTGCTTTGAGGAACATGGCGGTGGGAGCATCCCCATGCTCATTCAGTTTCTCTACAACGAGTACCGCATAAAACAGGCCCTCATCTCAGATATCACCTGGGTGACGGATGGGGTCGTCCATGGTGAAGGAGTTGCTATTTCATTGCGTGACAAAAATATTCCACGGAAAGTTTTCATTGACCGGATTTTGACGTTGGCAGAAGAGTCAGGCATCTCCTATCAAATGGAGGTAGAAGGAGGAGGCTCCAGCGATGGCAGAGAGGTCCATCATTCCCCCTATCCAGTCGATTGGTGCTTTATTGGGGCTCCTGAGTCCAATGTCCACTCTCCAAATGAAAAAGTTCATCTTGCGGATATCCAGGCTATGATCGACATGTATAAGTATCTGACAGCAAGACTTTAAATCCACCTACGTGCACAACATGACTTTTGTATATTTAAACCAAATTCAATTAAAATGCTGAATATCGTATTGTTTGGTCCTCCCGGTGCCGGGAAAGGCACACAAAGTGAAAACCTCATCAATAAGTATCAATTAACCCATATTTCTACCGGTGATCTTTTCAGAAAACACCTCGGAGAAGGCACAGAACTAGGTAAGCTGGCTCAGAAATACATGGATCAGGGCAATCTGGTGCCAGATGATGTAGTGATCGGAATGGTCGAGGCCAAGATCAAAGATCACCTGGATGGTAAAGGATTTATTTTCGATGGATTCCCCCGCACAGTGGCTCAGGCTGAGTCCCTGGACAAAATGCTCGCCGCACATGAACTGTCCATCTCCCTGATGGTTTCCCTGGAAGTGCCCGAGGATGAATTGCGTGCCAGGATCAAAGGAAGGGCAAAAACATCCGGCAGGGTAGATGACCAGGATGATGAAAAGATCACAAATAGGATTAAAGTTTACCAAAACGAAACCACCCCTGTTGCAGCTTATTATAAACAGCAATCAAAATTTCATGGCATTCAAGGCGTAGGTACCATCAGTGGAATATTTGATGAGATCTGCGCTGTAGTAGAGCCAAACAAATAATGGAGTCAAACTTTATAGACTATGTAAAGTTCCACGCGAAATCAGGTAATGGTGGTGCTGGATCTACTCATTTCAGAAGAGAGAAATACGTTCCCAAGGGAGGGCCTGACGGTGGTGATGGAGGAAAAGGGGGTCATGTCATTCTCAGAGGAAACGCTCAGCTCTGGACATTACTCCACCTCAAATACCGAAAGCATGTGAGCGCAAAAAATGGCAGCAATGGTGAAGGCGGAACCCGCACCGGAGCCGGTGGAGAAGATGTCATTTTGGATGTGCCCATAGGGACCATCGCACGGGATGATGAGACCGGGGAATTATTGATGGAGATCCTGGAGGATGGTCAAACCGAAATTCTACTGAAAGGTGGCATGGGAGGCCTTGGCAACGTACACTTCAAATCATCTACTCAACAGGCTCCCAGATATGCTCAGCCTGGCACACCAGGAGAAGAAAAATGGATCATTCTTGAGTTAAAAGTTCTCGCAGATGTAGGGCTTGTTGGTTTTCCGAATGCAGGTAAATCTACATTACTTTCAGTGATTTCGGCAGCCAAGCCAGAGATTGGTGATTATCCGTTTACCACACTTACTCCCAACCTGGGCGTAGTGGCTTACCGGGATGATAAATCGTTTGTCGTCGCGGATATTCCAGGGATCATAGAAGGAGCTGCAGAGGGTAAAGGGCTTGGTTTGAGATTTCTTCGTCATATCGAACGTAATTCCGTTTTACTCTTTATGGTCCCCTGCGACACCGACAGTATTCAACATGAATATGAAATCCTGGTCAGGGAACTTGAAAAACACAATCCGGAGTTATTGGATAAACAACGATTGTTGGCTATCACAAAAGCTGATTTGCTGGACGATGAATTAGAAAGCGCCATGGCCAAAGAGGTGCCTGACGTGCCCCATGTGTTCATTTCCAGTGTGTCACAAAAAGGCTTAATGGAGCTAAAAGACCTGATCTGGAAGGCGTTAAACTAGGCTTTTCAGGCACTTATTAGCAACCAAAGGTGGCATTATAGCCAAATCACGCAGTATGATCTGTCATCTTGTCAGTTTCAGGGCGTTTGGCAAAGAAATTGACGAGTTGAAACAGTTACAATGTAGGACTAGAGATGCAAAACGATAAAGTGGAAGAAAACATCGAAAGCAAAAAAGACGAACAGATAGATAAAGAGCAGCTCAAAGACGAATCTGTAAACCAGACTGATGAACAGGGCGAAAAGGAGGAGGTAGCGGATGCTGAAGAAGTACCTGAGAAGGATGAGATGGAGATGTTGAAGGAGGAGCTCGGTGAGTCCAAAGATAAATACCTGCGGCTGTATTCTGAATTTGAGAACTTCAGGAGAAGGACTGCCAAAGAACGGATTGATCTGATAGGCACAGCCACCAAAGACCTGATCCTGGAGCTTCTTCCGGTTTTAGATGATTTTGAAAGGGCTTTTAAATCCCTGGAAGAAAAGTCCGAAAAAGAATCAGATGCTGCCAAAGAAGGGTTAGAAATCATATATCATAAATTCAAAAAAGTCCTCGATCAGAAAGGCCTGAAAAAAATAGAGATCAAAGCGGGTGACAAATTCGACGCTGAGCTTCAGGAAGCCATTACGCAGACTCCGGCTGGTAAGAAACTGGAAGGGAAAGTGGTAGATGTGATTGAAAATGGGTATTCGTTGAACGACAAGGTGGTAAGGTTCGCAAAAGTGGTAACAGGAGCTAAATCATAATGGCAAAAAGAGATTATTACGATGTACTGGGTGTAAGCAAATCAGCTTCCAAGGATGAGATCAAGAAGGCCTATCGAAAGATGGCCATCAAGTATCATCCCGATAAAAACCCTGACGATAAAGAATCAGAGGAAAAATTCAAGGAAGCTGCAGAAGCTTATGAAGTACTCAGCAATGACGAAAAACGTCAACGCTATGACCAGTTTGGACATCAGGGCGTAGGCGGAGCCGGTGGATTTAGTGGCGGCGGCATGAACATGGAGGATATCTTCAGTCAGTTTGGGGATATTTTCGGTGGTAGCGGCGGCAGTCCGTTCGATAGCTTCTTCGGTGGCGGTCGCAGTGGCGGCAGAAGAACCAGAAAGGGCACCAACCTCCGGATAAAGCTCAAACTCACGCTGAGGGAGATTGCCGAAGGTGTCGAGAAAAAAATAAAAGTAAACCGTCTGGTTGTCGATCCAAACACCTCATTCAAAAATTGTTCTTCCTGTAATGGTACAGGTCAGGTCCGCAAGGTGATGAATACTATGCTTGGTCAGATGGTTTCTACCACAACCTGCCCAACATGTGGTGGTGCAGGACAAATGGTAGACAAAAGAGGTACTGGTACCGACAGTATGGGCATGAGCCGGAAAGAAGAGATCATCTCTATAAAAATACCGCAGGGCGTCGCTGAAGGGATGCAACTGTCCATGTCAGGAAAAGGTAACGAAGTACCTGGTGGTGTACCCGGAGATTTATTGATTGTGGTAGAAGAAGCCACGGATGAGCAATTAAAGAGAGATGGCAACAACATCATTTATGAGCTTTTTATCAGCTTCATCGACGCAGCCCTTGGCACAACCGTAGAAGTGCCAACTATCAGTGGTAAAGCAAAGATCAAAATAGAGTCAGGTACTCAAAGTGGAAAGATCCTGAGATTGCGTGGAAAAGGAATTAGAGATGTAGATGGCTACGGAATAGGCGATCAACTCATCCATGTCAATGTATGGACCCCTAAAACTTTGACAAACGAAGAAACCAGTCTGCTGGAAGGCCTCCGTGGCTCTGAAAACTTCGAGCCTAATCCATCCAAAAACGAGAAAGGATTCTTCGAAAATATGCGTGAATTCTTTGGGGCTTAACATTTAGGCAACCTCGCTGTTTGAATTTCGTATTTAGAACCATGTTGAGGATGATTTTATCAGTCACTTCGGTGCTGATTTTTTCAGTTGCGTTTGGGCAGTTACAAAAGTTTTATTCCCTTAGTGATGAAGTGGCATACGATACAGTTACATTTTCGTTGCATGCCACTTCAGGCAACTGCTTTGTAAAATCCACTCCTGGTCTTAAGGAAAGCCCATTGGTGATTTATGGTAATCCGGATTTGGATAAAATCAATCCGTCTTTCAAGTTTCAAATCCAAAAAAATACATGCCATGCAGATTTGGACCTTCAGGAATTTCGGTCTTCCAGCCTGAGTGATGGCCTCGTATTTGCCATGATGCGCTCCAGTGAGGAAGAAAATAACTATTGGAAGGTTCACTTTGATGATAAGAAAATCTTTAACCTGGACCTTAACTACGGTGTGGGAAATGCGGACATCGACCTGAGCAATTCATCCATCAAGTCCTTTAAGTTAAAATCAGGTACGGCTGATATCAACGTGGATTATACACACAACAGACCCAATAAAATTGAGATGGATACTTTTCAGGTGCAGGTAGATATGGGCACGTTTACTTCGAGTCATCTGGAGCTGGCACGAGCCAGACACATCATCGCCAATATTGGCTTTGGACGAGCGCTGCTGGATCTGGACGAAGCGAATAACCAACGTTGCAACATCAAGGCTTCAGTGGGCGCTGGCAACCTGGATATCATTATCCCTGACAAAAACGTCCCTATCATCATTTACCTCAAGGAGTCCCCACTCTGTGGTGTGAAACTAGCTCCTGGCTTCGAGCAAGTAGAGAAAAATGTTTACGTAAACATGGCCTACTCCTCAAAAGCAGAAGATCTGCTCACATTCAATGTGGATGTGGCGCTGGGAAGTGTAAGTTTTAGTTACAAGAATTAAGACCCATGTATGAGTACTCCCCTGACCAGGAGGAGTTGTGCCACAATATATGTTGCCATAATCATGACATCGCCCTGTATCAAAGGAGCGTAAAATTTATTGAACGCAATAAGCGAATCAGATATCACAAACAAGATGGCTCCGATCACCACCAGGTAATAGCTGTTTTTACTGGTAACAGGTCCTCTGATGCAAGCCACGAAAGCCATCGTCAGGATCCCTATGGAATAAATTACAATTCCAATAGCCATTGGTCCGGACCGGGGTATCAACACAAAAAGGATCCACATGCCATAGACCAGGAGTGGAAGCAGGTATAAAAGATTCAGTCGGGGCTTATGACTTGCCGACTTATAAAAGGTGATCGCATAAAAGACATGAGCGATCAAAAAAGAAACCAGACCACTGAGGAAATACATGTCCCCCGATCCCATCAGTAAAAGATCGCCAATCCAGCTGAACAAGAGTCCTGCTGCGAGTAGTATCCTAGGGAGTGTGATATTTCCATCTGCATATCTGTATAAGTGGTAGATCAATAGCGGCATCAGCAAGGGCTTGGTATATAGATGAAGATCGTGAATCTTGAAAAAATGCGCACAGATGTTTAACCCACCGACAATAACATAAATACCAAGACTGATCCTAGGCATACTGCTTTTTCCTCTGGAACATTAAGAAACCAAAAGCAACCAATGAAAATATTCCTGCCATGATGAAGATCAGCGGAAACCTGCCATAGTCCCCCTGAAAAGCAGTCCCTGACACCAGTGCGCCCAGACCAATACCCACTTCAAGGAAAATAAATAAAGTAGCAATGCCCTTGCCCCTTCCTTTACCGGGACTCAGGTCGATGGTCCAGGCAAAAAGGGTGGGGGAATTCAAGCCATACCCAATACCGAAGATAAAAGCACCTACAAAAAATTGGACAGGTGTGACAGAGGTACCAATCACGGTCATACTGATAAACAAGATGAAAGTGCTGAACCACAATACTCTTTCACGGCCAAACTTATCCGACAACCGACCTCCGATCACCCTTACAATCAAGGATGAACCTGTGAATACAGAAAAGAACAACCCCTTGTTATTGATTCCCAGAAATGTGCTGAAATCCGGTGACAATGTCAATACCGTACCAAAGGAGAAGCATGTCAGGACCATCACAATAGAAGGAACAAATACGGCCGGCTCAAAAATGTCGGATCTTCTGATCTTCAGCAATGAAAATCTGAATCGTTCTTTGTCTTGAAGCGTCTCTTTCATCCCGGCCAGAATCCCTACCGATAACATGGCAAAGACACAGCTGATATAAAACAGGGTATTCATCCCGAACTCTAAAAAGATGGTAGAACCGATAGCGGGTCCGGCTGCCATCCCAATCGTACCAAAGAAACTACTGATCCCCAATGCTTCACCTCGCTTGTTGGCATCAACAATGTCGGCTATATAAGCGGAGGTAGCCGTTGGCTTAAACCCTGCTGAAAATCCGTGAAAGAGCCGCACAAAGAAGAATCCTGCTATGGTAGTCAAAATTGGATAGAGCAGTGCAGCCATGCCACTCACCACCGCTCCAAAAACCATTACGGGTATACGCCCCCACCGATCAGTCAGTTTTCCGCTAAAAGGTCTGGAGATGCCAGCGGTCAATGTGAATAGAGAGATAATGAGCCCTATATACTCCTCCCCTCCCATTCTCGACAGATAATCCGGCAGTTCAGGTAGCACCATCGTAAATGATGAAAAAAACAGGAACGAGCTAAAACACAATAGCCAAAACCCTCTTGAATACCGGTTGAATATAGTCATCCAGCTTTTTTTAATGTGAAATCAACAGCCATTTGCAATCTGCCTACTGCCCAACTGCCTACTGCTTAACTGCCTACTGCCTACTGCCTACTGCTTACTGCCTACTGCCTACTGCCTAACTGCCTACTGCCTACTACTAAACTGCCTACTCTTCCTCCTGATGCAGCAAAAATGTCTTGATGAAATCACCAATATCACCATCAAGAACGTTTTGAACGTCCGTTCGTTCGTGGCCGGTTCTGGCATCTTTCACCAGTTTGTAAGGATGTAGAACGTAGTTCCTGATCTGAGAACCAAAATCTATCTTTTGCTTCCCGGACTCTATTTTGTCTCTCTCAGCGTTTCGCTTTTCAACCTCAATCTGATAGAGCTGGGACTTGAGCATTCTCATAGCCCCTTCCCGGTTGGCCAACTGAGATCGTTCCACCTGACACACCACCACGATACCCGTAGGCTTGTGGGTCAACTGTACTTTCGTCTCCACTTTGTTAACGTTCTGACCACCTGCTCCTCCGGAGCGTGAAGTATGTAGCTCCACATCTGCCGGATTGATATCAATTTTTATGGTGTCATCAACCACAGGATATACATAGACAGAGGCAAAGGAAGTATGACGCCTTCCGCCACTATCAAAAGGAGAAATTCGTACAAGACGATGGACGCCGTTTTCTGATTTTAAGTAGCCATAGGCCAGCGGTCCATCAAACTCCAGGGTCACAGATTTCACTCCCGCCACATCCCCGGCCTGGAAGTCCACTTCTCTCACCTTGTATCCATTGGCTTCACCCCACATGATGTACATCCGCATGAGGATAGAGGCCCAGTCATTGCTTTCCGTTCCTCCTGCACCGGGAGTGATCTGAAGCATGGCAGAAAGCTGATCCTCTTCTCCGGAAAGCATTTTCTTAAATTCAAGCTCATCTACCAGTTCCAGGGCTTTTTGATAAGCTTCATCAACCTCCTCGTCGGAGCCCTCTCCTTCCTGAAGAAATTCATACAAAGCCTCAAGGTCTTCTACGTGGGAAGTGACCTCCTCATATTGAGTGGTCCAGCCTTTAATGCCACGAATTGTTTTCATGGTAGCTTCAGCCTTTTCTGAGTCATTCCAGAAGTCTGGCTGAACAGTCACCATTTCAAGATCGTCTAATTCTTTCTTTCGGGTATCGTAGTCAAAGATACCTCCTCAAGGCCGAGACGCGAGCCTTCAAGTCTTTCAACTGATCAGTTGTCATGATTTGATTTTTTTAAATTAAATTAGTTCTCTAAACTAATTCGCGAAGATAGCCTAACTGCCCAAATACTTATTTTTACCAACCACTTTTTTGCGATGAAATGTGAATGATTATGAAAAGACACTTACTTTTTTTGCTGGTTGTGCTATTCGCTTTGGTGGTAAAGGCTCAAACCCCTAATACCATCAGCTTTCAGGGAAACCTGACAACCCCGGGAACAAGTAATCCAATTGCAGATGGCACTTACAGCATGGATTTCGAATTATATGACGTTGATGTAGCTGGTACGGCGCTTTGGTCAGAGACACAACCTACCGTAACTGTATCCAGCGGACTGATCAATGTTCAGCTAGGTTCTGTGACTCCATTGGAAATTGATGATTTTTATCAACCCCTATATCTTGAAATAACCATAGAATCAGAAACACTATCGCCACGAATCGCTTTGCAGGCGGTTCCTTTCTCCCAGACATCAAAAGCGGTAGTGGGGACTGATAGTATCGTTTTTAGAATGCTCGATCAAAAAGCAGGAATTGTTGATCAAACCAATACCGCTCTTGGATATTTTTCTTTTACGCAGGAACAAGGTTCAGGCTTCTTTAATCAGGCATTTGGAAACTCGGCCCTGCAACAGAATAACGGAGGTTCGCAAAATGTAGCAGTTGGTTCCTTCGCACTGGAAAACAATACCACAGGTGCAACAAACATTGCGATTGGTTACAACGCCTTAAATGCCAATACAATCAGCTCAAATAATGTGGCTGTGGGCACTTTTTCTTTGCAAAACAATACAGACGGTACAGAGAATGTAGCGGTAGGACCCAATGCATTATCAGCCAATACTACAGGTAATCAAAACGTTGGTATCGGATTAGGTGCTTTGACTACCAACACTTTGGGGGCAGGAAATGTGGCTTTGGGTGTGGACGCCTTAAACTTAAACCTGGATGGAAATGAAAATACTGCTATGGGTGTTTTTTCTCTTCAAAATAGTACGGGAATTGGAAACACCGCAATCGGTGGCAACGCACTCAGACCTCTCGCAACCGGAAATTATAATGTGGCCATCGGCTACAATACAGGAAGCAGTGCAGTGGGTGTAGAACATGTCAATGGAACTTACAACACACTCATTGGAACTGACGCTAGTATTGGTGTGGACGGATTAACCAATGCTTCTGCCATTGGATTTGGAGCCGTCGTTTCGCAAAGCAATAGCATGGTACTGGGTAATGCTGATGTGAACGTAGGGATAGGGACTAGTACGCCTGGGGAGAAGTTAAGTGTCGCTGGAAATATTCAGGCCGAGGCTTATCAGTATAATACAACGGTCACAAAATATTTGTCAATCCCTTCCGCTGCTTTCATTTTATCTGAAAGAAGATACAACACTTCTGTTGTCGATAATGATAATGATCCCACAGGGCCAAATACGCACAATGCTGAGAGATCGACCACAAGATCACAATCAGCTTCCCATTACGCCTCTGTAAGTGGAGGTGATATTACAATTCCAGCCTACATGTATGCACCCGTTTATTTGCCTCAAAATGCAATTGTAACTGCAATCGAAGCCTTGGTCTTTGAAACAAATGCTACATATGATCTTTCTTTAAGCCTTTATAGCACGCCTTTTGGAGTTGCAAACATAGGTACTGAGGAAGCAGTTGCTTCATCGACCGGATCGCCAACACATACGGTCATTTCTGCAACTGGATTGAGTATTAATATTGATAATGAAAATAATGCCTACTATTTAAGATTTGATACAAGAGAAAATACAACAAACTCAATGGTGATATATCATGCGAGAATTACTTATGAAGTGTCAGCACTAGATTAGGTACTAAATTTTAAAAATTATACCCAAATTAAATGGTGAATAATACCAAATATGAATTTAAGATTACTAGAAAGGTATTTACTAGCCTTACTATAACTATCTGTGTGGTAATATTAATATTTCAACAAATTATTTCACAATTCAAATGCTGTTACACTTTTTTTCATTATCTTGTGTCTCCCAATTTTGAGAGAAGTGTTGCCTTGATTTAAAATCGCCTATGTTAAGATCTCTACACACCTTCTTCATCTCTTTCCTTTTTCTATCTGTTACTACTGCACAAAATATCATCATACGCGACGGTGATTTTAAGCAGCAGGACAACGGTGATGTCTACCTGAGAATGGTGATCGAGCAAAAAAACTCACCTCGGGAAAGATATTTTATCAGGTTGTTTGGCTCATTCAATGGTGGGAATTTCAAACAGCTTTCTGTCAACAGAGATGATGTGGCGCCGGGGGAACCTGTAATTTTCACGCTCACGCCCTCTGACCTCGGAGGTACTGGGAGTCAATTGCAGCTGAAAGTTGAAATTGAAGCCACCACCTTCCCCTTAGTGGTTCGTGGAGCCAGCAAAGTGAAAAAAGGGAAAAACCTGGTGGCCAGCTGGACAGGCTACAATTCCAATGGTCCTTATAAAGTGGAATTGATCGACGAGATGGACCGGGCCATTACCCTGGCTGAAGAAAACGGCACTTCTGTCAACAGGAAACTAGATACAGACATTGATAAAGGGAGTTATACCCTTCGTGTAACCCCGGGCAATAATCGCGAAGCCTATGGGGAAATGGCAATTAAGGTGGCAGGTGGATTGAATCCACTCTTCATTATTGCCCCGGTGGCATTGGGAGGTGGTGCGGCGGCTTACCTGGTACTGGGTGGGGGAGGTGAAGAAGATCCTCAGGGATTACCAGATCCACCGGGTGTGGATACAATTGGACAATAGCATTATATGATTTAGAAATTTACTGACAAATGAAATTTACTGGCCTTTTTTTACTCCTATTTAGCCTGACTTTAACCCTTCAGGCCCAAGTTCCAAGCGCAATCAATTTTCAGGGCAATCTCACCGATCCCGGAACAGGCAATGCCATAGCAGACGGTGCCTATGACATGGATTTTTCGCTGTTTGATGCGAATATTGACGGTGTTCAGCTTTGGTCTGAAAGTCAATTGGGTGTTTCTGTCCAGAACGGAATTTTTAATGTGATTCTGGGTAGTGTCAATCAGCTGGATCCTGCTGTGTTCAATCAGCCGGTCTGGTTGGAAATTACGATCAATGCTGAAACTTTAGGCCCGAGGATTGAGTTAGCCTCCACGGCATACAGTCAGGCTGCCAAATCCCTCATTGGAGACAATTTCATTCCTAACACCGGAAATGTACACATAGGGGGAGATCTTGACGTAGGTGGAGTCGCTCCCACAATCGATTTAGCCATCGATGATGATGATACCGGATTGGATGTTCCTGCTGATGGAACACTTTCATTTTATACTGATGGGGTGGAAAGGATGATTCTTGATAATATTGGAACGTTATCTATTGGAAATCAAATTGCTGTTGGAACTACAGGTAAATTACTTGAAATTAATACTGACCCTGCAGGCACTGGATTTGGGGGGATGTACATTACGAATTCTGCAGCCTCAGCCAAACCATATTATGGTTATCAGATAAATGGAGGTGCGACCACTGCATTTACTTACCTGGATGGTGCAGATGGAAACAAGTGGAAATTGTATAATCTGGGGGATAGGATAACCGTACAGCCAAATGGGAATGTGGGAATTGGGACAACCACTCCACCTGAAAGATTGAGCGTTTCAGGGAATATTGCTTCAAGTGATACGGTAAAAGCAGATGTATTTGCCTATAACAATGAAAAGATCAAATACTATTCAATTACGCCAAGAGAGTTTAGAGAATACGTGGTAAATCACAATCCAACTTCAACTGCTACTTCCTTCCCTCATATCACAGGCTTTTACTATCTATATGGAACTGGTGGGACTGTTGGATCAGGAACTTTTGATCTCCTTGCCCCGGTTCATCTGCCACAAGGAGCCATTATTAAGGATATTACGATGTATTTATACGATAATGATGCAACTTATGATTTCTACGGCTCCTATTTATATGGGGTACAACTATCCACCGGGTCATCTATTGTTTCACCTTCAATAGGTGCTCCATCAAGTGAAACTACATCTGTGCAGGAATTAACCTACACAGCATTAAACCATCAGGTAGATAATTCTGCGAATTCCTATTGGCTATATGTATGGATGCCAAATGCTGGTAGTAACCTAAGAATTTATGGGGCAAAAATTTCTTATGTGGAACCAGGTTTTTAATTAAGCATTTTTGAAATCTTTTTTTAAAGTGAATATGGCAATATGAAATTTCAAAAACTTATAACGCTTATCTTCCTGGTATTTGGATTCAATATTTCATTTTCCCAGACTTTCCAACTAAAATCCAGCAACTTCAACAATGGATTTGGGACCGCCACAAGTGGGTCCTTTCAGCTCAATGGAGCCGTGGGCGAAATATCTTCAGGCCCATCTTCCTCCACCAGCTTTGTACTCAATACAGGCTCCATCAGCAACAGGGTAGCTTCAGCCATCGATCCTGGCTTAATTGCTCACTACCCCTTCAATGGAAACCTCGATGATATTAGTGGTAATTTGTATGCAGCATCCTACAATGGAACACAAAATTATGATACCGACGTAGCTGGACTTGAAGGCAGATCATTTGATTTTGATGGTGCCACAAGGGTAGCTCATACGCTTGCAGAACCAATGAATTTTACCGGATTTACCGTTTCGGTTTGGGTTTACCTTGATAATCCATTTTCTGCCAGTTCACAACACATCATTGGTTTAGAGTCTCCTGGCAGATTATTCCAAATTGTTTCTTATAATGGATTTTTTGGGTTTTGGGAAGGAGATTCCGATGGGTTAGGCTTGGGATATGTCGAAATTGGTGCCACAACAGAAGGATGGAACCATTTGGCAGTCACTTGGGACGGGACAGTAGTTACCGGTTACCTGAATGGTGAGGAAGCTGGTAATGGAGATGCACCTGAAGCCCTGAACTTTAGTGTTTCCGAATTTAGTTTCGGCGATAATGTTCATTATGATGAATTTCTGGAAGGTGATATAGATGAAGCTAAGGTATTCAACTACCCACTCGCTTCTGCGGATATTCAATATCTATATGAATCATATCCTCCACTGCCCACAGCTCCGCAAAATCTTGTAGCCAAAATCGTGGGTCCGGGTTCGGTACAACTTACCTGGGAGGATGGACCAGACGAAACTTACTACTATGTCTACTGGGATGATCAGGCAGTAGAGCCCGAATCCGGCTATGTTGAATTGGCGCAAAATGAAACAACTTATACGATTACAGGATTAACGCCCGGCACAGAATATTACATTGAAGTGGATGCGGGAAATGATGTGAATTATAATTACACAGTAACTTATCAAACCCCAGTGGATCAGGGGACTACTCAGGCCGCACCTGACTATTTCACACTGGATGAAACAGTTACCATTCAATATTATAATACGTTGTCTTATCCGGATACTGAAATGGATACGGTATCCTCTGTGTTTATGCATGCAGGATTAATAGCTCCTGAAGATGTTGAATCAGGTGAATGGTCAGACACCCTGGTTGTAGAAATGAATAATAACCTGGGCGTATGGGAAGCCACTATTAACCCCAGATCAGACTTTGGCGTTTCATCAATTTTTATCGCTGAACAATTGGGATTGTTTTTCACCAATGCTGACAGTAGTGCTTATGGCTATGCAGCAGACCTTGAAAACATCAAATTACAGATTTTTGATCCTACCAATATTGCACCGATTGCCGGTTTCTTACAAACAGACGCCAATACAGATGTTTATATTGACGACGGCACAACACTAACACCTGACAGTGTACAATTAGCTGAGATGTCGGAGTATACCATGGAAGCCCTTGTTAATTTCGGAGATGCCAATCCTGCGAATGGTTCATTTGCTGATCTTATTACCCGGGGATTTGACGATGGAGCCAATTATTTCCCTTATCATGGTGCTATATATTATACATATGATGAAATTACTGCCTATCCAACAGCAATGTCAAGCATTAACATAGGTGGTGGTACTATTGAGCATTATTTATATGGTCCTGCGTCAGGGATCGATGCATCCGGGCAAGGTGTTGCATATGCTAATGGTTCATGGGCACATGTGGCAATGGTTTATACTACACCGTCTATGGGCAATATTGACCTCTACATCAATGGTATTTACCAGGGGGCTGTCAGTGTTGAGGGTGTACCTGAACCAGGAAACATGCTAAGAATCGGACAATTTGTTGGTGGGGTAGATGAACTGAGAATCTGGAATGATGTACGAACTCAGGAACAGATCAGGACAAATATAAAGGCCGAAATCGACCCGGCTTCGGAGGGTTTGATTGGATATTGGAAAATGAACGAAAAGACAGACATCAGTGGAACGGAATACATTTTTGATGAAACAGATAGTTTCAATGATTTTATTGTTGGAAACGGCTCTATTACCCAGTTGTCTGACTTGGATTTAATCTCATTTGCACTCAATCCGAAGAGCATTGCTCAGGAGGAAACGCTTTCTATTTCCTTCACGGTAGAAAACATTGGTGATGCAGATGCCGGAGCTTTTGATCTGGAATTTTTCTTGTCAGAAGACAACGTCTTTGACGAGAGCGATGTAGCATTAACCGACGCTAATGTAAACTTCTCCTCGGGACTTACGATGGGAGAATCCGTTTTCAATATTGTTACAGCAACCATTCCATCAGCCACTGGTGATAATAATTATTTCGTCATTGCCGTGATTGACGATCCAAATGTCGTAAATGAAGGAAATGAGACCAACAACACGGCTACGGCAGCACTCAACGTAAATGCCGCAAATGTCAATAACGTAACTACATCCATCACGCTGGATAACTACACTTTCGAAGAAAATGCAGCCGTGGGAACATGGGTAGGAGCCATCTTTTATGATGACCCGGATGATGATCTTTTTGACATTTCATTGGTCGGAGGAACGGGAGATACTCACAATGATCTATTCCAGATTGTTGGTGGTGAATTGCTAACCAACTCAATCAGAGATTTTGAGATTGATGCCACCACCTATTCTGTTAGAATCCAGGTGGACGATAACCGTGGTGGTGTCTATTCAGAAGCAATTTCAATCACCCTTACGGATATCAATGAATCACCCACCGATATTATTCTGGGTCCTTCCACTATTGCTGCAGGAACTAATTATTTTGAACAATCCGTTGGAACCCTGGAAACAATTGATCAGGATAATGGAGACAGCCATTGGTATCTGATCACTGCCGAAAACAATCCGGATGCTAGTTTTCTTATTAGCGGAAGTGAACTGTTAATCACAGTAAATGATCCTGTTGTGGACGAGGAATTCTATATTACAATCCAGTCTACAGACTCCGAAGGATTGACAATAAGTAAGGAGCTCGTAGTTACCGTGATTCCGGCTGGTTTAGCTCCCAATGCTCTGCTTTTAACAAACAATACCATCAATGAGAACCACGGAGCGGGCGCTGTCATTGGCCAGTTCCTGGCGGTGGATAGTGACAGTGATACCCATACCTACGCATTAGTTTCGGGGGGTACCGATAACGCTGAATTCTCTGTTTCATCAGCAGGTGAGCTTACTCAAAATAATGAAAATCTTGGTGAAGGAAATTATTCTATCCGTGTTTCGGCAACAGATGATACGGACCTGAGTATCACCAGGACCTTTAGCATTGAGGTGATAGATAATGATGTCGATAATGTTATCAGCATAGGAGGAAGTATAAGTAACTACCGAATTATCAGTGTTCCTTTCACCAATTCTACTGTGACAAACACCTTTCCTGACTTAACCAATGAAAACAACTTCACTGACTGGAGGATGTTTGGGTACAACAATGGAAACCTTTCTGAAATCAAGACTGTGAGCACACGCTTATCCCAGGTCAATGGATATTGGTTTATCACCACAATCCCTCAAGAAATTGAACTGCCTGCCGGAACTATCAACACCAATGCTACCATACAAAAATCGCTTTCAGAGGGTTGGAACCTAATAGGGAACCCTTACCTCAAAACCCTCAACTGGGATAACATTTTAGAATTTAATGGAAATCCATCCAGTGTTGGGACTGATGTCCACATTTGGAATGGAGGATGGACTACCACAAGCAATCTGGGTGTAATGCAAGGAGGTTTTATAGAGGTAAATGGCACACCACCGACCACTTTTGAATTCTATCCTTCTACTGCATCAATTGGTACAGCACGAGTGGCTGCCAGTAGCAGAACCTTCAAAAGTTATTTTGACAACACGGATGCCTGGCAACTATTCCTCAACCTGGAAAGCAATGGGATGACATCAAATATTTCGGGTGTCGGACTCAATGAAATAGCAGCTGATGAAAAAGATATGCTGGATAAATCTGCTCCTCCAACGCCGGCCAGCTTTGATCCTTTACAGCTGACAGAAAAAGCAACAGGGCTGACAAAGAACATCAAAGCAGTAAATGCTTCAGTTTTCTGGGACTTTGCCCTCACCGGCACTCAGGAATCCACAACCATCACCTGGGATCAAAATGTGGCCAGTCAACTGGATGAACCATTGATCCTGGCTTTGTTACCACAAGGAGATTTATATGATATGACCACCGTAGGGGAACTTACCTTCAAACCTGAGAAAAACCAATCGGTAATGGTTGTTTATGGGGATGAGCTTCCAAAAGAATTGCTTTACAATGCCATCACTGCCTACCCTAACCCAGTCGACCGGGAAGTGAGCTTCAGGTTTTATGTGGATAGTGAAGGTTTTGTTCCGGCAGCCATCGAACTATTCGATGTCACCGGTCAACGCCTGGGCTCCATCGACCAAATGGTGAACGGAGGCCAGTGGAATGAAATTAATTACAAAGTAGGCACGCAAGAGCTGCTGAAATCAGGCATCTATCTCTTCAAAGTGAAATATGCCGACTTTGAGAGCGCAGTGAAAAGACTGATTGTTAAGTAGGAGACAGAATACAGGATATAGAATACAGAATACAGGAGACAGGAGACAGGATGTGTACGTCCCTGATATAGGTTGACCGGTTTTAGTCCACATATCTTTTAATAAAAGATTTGGGTGACATGGGAAAATCTTGGAAACTGTATTTTTTGGTAACCCGATTAAATTTTACATGCAGATTCTGTATTCTTTATCCTGTATTCTGTCTCCTGAAAAAACTTGGCAAAGTATTTGCACTATCATTAATCGTACTGAAATTATTAAAATATTTAACGAACAATTGTTATCTTTATCTAGCCAACGTATTCACCTAAGAAACTGAGGCTTAACGGATTAGCAATAAAACCAACAAGATTATGAAACGGTTTATCTTACTCGCTGCATCTCTGGTTCTCGTTGTTGTCCTTGCGCAAGCACAGACAAATTCCGTTACTACACAGGTTATCCCGGTTCACTTTGAATCGAAGGATAATCCTACCATAGTAAATATCACCAGCCCTGAATCGCTTGTTCAAAAAAGCCGTGGTTTTGCACGTGTTGAAGGTACTTCTATTAGAATAGAAGGCACCGTGCAGGATCAGGATGGGGTCAAAATGATGACCATCAACAACAGTCTGATCCAGGTAGCTATGAATGGTAGCTTCGGTCACACCATCGCCATCAAGCCTGGAGAAAACATTATCAACATTGCTGTCACTGACGGTAAGAACAATGTCCACAATGAAGTGCGTACAGTCAAAAGCGAAGCTGCTTTAGCCACAACCACTTTTGATGCGGCGCTTGGTTCTGAAGTTGGCACCTATTATGCGTTGATCATTGGGGTCAATGATTATATGGATCCTGAGATCGTTGATCTTGACAACCCGATCTCTGATGCCAGTGCACTTAAAAAGGTTTTGCAGGAGCAATACATTTTTGAAAATGATAACATCAATTACATCGAAAACGCGACCAGGGCTCAAATCAATGATGCCATGGATGCACTGGCTCGTAAAGTAAAACCCAATGATAATGTGCTGATTTTCTATGCAGGACATGGATATTGGGATGAGCAGGCCGAGATCGGATACTGGATCCCGGCAGATGGTAAAAAAAGAAGTACTGCTGACTGGTACAGGAACAGTACATTGACCGACCAATTGTCAGCCATCAAGTCTAAGCACACATTGCTAATAGCTGATGCTTGTTTCTCGGGAGGTATCTTCAAAGCGAGGGCAGCTTTTATGGATGCTTCATTGGCCATCAATAAGAAATACGAACTAGCCAGTAGAAAAGCCATGACCAGTGGTACCTTGACAGAAGTACCTGATAGAAGTGCTTTTCTGAAATACCTGGTGAGAAGGCTTGAAGCCAATACGCAAAAATATCTTTCTGTAAGCACGTTGTTCTACAGCTTTGAAGAAGCAGTGATCAACAACAGTGATGTAAGACCACAGTATGGTACGATCCAAAAAGTGGGTGATGAAGGTGGAGAATTCATCTTTATCAGAAAGGATTAAATTAGCAACTGACAAGAAAAACTTATATTTTAACCTGATGAAACGGTCTGGCTTTATTTCCGTCATCAGGTTTTCTTTTTTAGGTTGCCTGCTAACCATGGCTAATCTGACCAATGGTCAGGACAAACCGCTATGGACCGACCATTCCACACGGGATCAGGTCTTCCCACCGGGTCAATATTACATTGGATTCAACTCATCCGACTACAAAAAAGGAGATGATGTCCCTTCCGTAACCCACTATGTGGAAAGCCTGGCCCGGAATGAACTTTCAGAAGTGCTTTATCAATCCATCAACAGTGCTGCCCAAATCAGAGGTGACTACCCGAAATCCAGTTTTACAAGAACCACCATGGAAGGCTGTGGACTGGAAACACAATCTTACCTGGATGAAAAAGATGGGGTGGCCTTCGGTATTGCCTCCGTGCCAATCAGATCCATGAAGACATATTTCTATAAGAAACTCAGCGATGAGATGGATGTGATAGAAAGTAAAATTGCCGTTGCTGATCGCATCACGAATAAAGGAGCTGCCTATTCGAGATTCATGCAACTTCTGGATGAGTTGGATCACATCAATTCAGACAGACTACTCATGAGGAACCTGGGGGTGACCAATGATGTGGCACTCATGACAGACAAATGGGAAGGCTATAAAAACTATGTCGAGGATCGTGCAGAAGAACTCCGGAATGTAAAGGAAATCAGTTTGGAGGAAGCTGCATTTTTCATGATTGAAAAACTGGTATCAGAGCAGGATCTGGAAGATCTTATCATTCGTCTGCAACCAGTAACGTTCAAAAGCACAGAAATTGCCACAGAATTCTCGCTGCGGTTCAACCAGCTACTTTCTTACGACCTCTTAAAGAAGGGTGTGAAAGTGCGGACAGGCAATGCTTCAGATGCAACCAAAGTGTTGGCGGGCACCTACTGGCCCAGGGTAGACAAAGTACAGGTTTCCATGGACCTTGTTGAGGACTTTGGTGATGGCATGGACCTCACGATCGCCAGTGGAGCCGTTTATGTACCGATAGCTGCACTAGATGAAGAAAATCTGCATTATGAAGTGGAAACCAGCAACAGGGCCATGCAAAAAAACACCCTTCTGATGAACCGAATCACCAATGGAGGCATGGATGCTGAAGTTTCTACCCAAAAGGGTACAGAGGCTCTGGTTTTCAAAGAAGGAGAAAAACTGGAATTATTTATTGAGGTAAACAGGCCTTCTTATGTGAGGTTGCTGAATGTATGGAGTGACGATCAGCAATTATTATTGCTTGACAATTACTATATCGATGAAGAAAACATCAACAAAAAAATCCCGCTCCAAATGGAATGGGTCACTGCTTGCCCTTGCGGCACGGAGTATATTCAGCTCTTTGCCCGGAGTGAACCTTTTGAATATCTGGAAGTAGAAAGTGAAGATGGCTTTGACTTTATCACTGAACCGCTTGAAGAGACCGTGAATAAAAGCCGGGGATATCAGATGGTGAAAAAGCCCGGGTCATACATTGCTGAATCCACCATTGTGGTGACGACCCTTGAATCCAAGGAGGAATAAAAGTAAAAAGGGCTTAATGCCCCTTTTACTGTTTTTATCACATACCCGCACCCACACACTCAACTATACCAATGACACACCATGCCTCTCAATGGTTGTGATCACTAAAAATCTAATTTGTAGCTTAGATTTGGAAACATTCCCAATTGAGTGGCCGAAAAGATCGCATCTTCCTTGGGTATGTAGAATTTACTGTATGCATTTTCAATACCCAGAACATTCTGCACATTGACAGAAATCGTATACGCAGTCCTGGTTTTATTTTTCTTAAACGAGACACCAAGATCCAACCGTTTATAATCATCCATCCTGGCTTCAAAATTTCTGCTATAATCCCTCACAGTATACCCTTCGTTCCTTGATGCTTCAATGTCAATAGGAGCTTCTCTCTTTCCTCCGGCATAGATCATACGGGCATTGACATTCAATGTTCGCATCGGGCTGCCCAACTGGAACTCCTTTCCTCCTACAAAATTGAAAATATAATTCCCATTAAACCTGGTATCTCTTTCAATTCCATCCACACCCGCATATTTAGATTCATACAACGAAGCTGTAACCATGTAATAATGGTTGTTGGCAAAAAACTTATCAAGGGTAAATTCCACCCCATAATTTTTACCAGTCCCATCGTTGGCGAGTGGAAATGAAGTATAGCCATCATAGGTGTTAAGTGCTGAGAAACTTCGCTCACCTGCATTGGTAGTTGTATCATTACCCCATACAGGCACATCAAACAGATATTGATAATATACTTCTGTCTTGAACCTGAGGTTTTTCCCCAGCATCTTTTCATACCCAAGCACTCCATGAACAGCCCGGCTAAACCCAAGACCCTTATTGTGTGCAACATCTCCATCCCCATCGAAAACATCTCTGGCCATGTAAAGTGCCAATGACTCCATCCTGCTGTGTAGTCCAAAGCCTCCGGTAAACATCGAACCACCTGGCATTTTATATCGATATCCTATCCTTGGCTCTACATAGGTATTGCCATTGAGTACAAAATGCGAAACATGGACCCCCGCATTGATGGTCAGATGTTGGGTGGCCCGATGTTGCCATTGACCAAACCCCTGAATGAAATGGGTGTGATCTTTGTCATCCAGGATAGATACGTACATGCTGTCTTCTCTCATCCATTCCGTACTTTTTAAATTGTAATTGAGCTGACTGACAATACCTCCTACCCTCAAGGTATTTTTGGCATTAAACTTATGGTTGATATAGGAAGAAATTCTGCCTGTCACTTCAGCCATGTCCTCTGTTTCCAGGGTTCGGACACCCACAGTATCGAATTGATAATTGATGTTATATCCGGTCAAAGAAACAATTGATTCAATGTATGTGTTTGATGACAGGTAGGCTACATGAGTGACTCCTGCGGCTCCCATGTTGTGAACATTACTATCCGAATACGGCTCGTCAAACACCGGGTCTGGGATGTAAGTGTAGGTGTTATTACCGCCCAGTCCCCAGATCGAGAACGATCCTGCCTTCTTTGTGGCCAGATGAACTTTAAAAGACAGATCCTGGAAAGTGACATCCTCCTGGTCTCCCAGAATATCAAGTCCAACCTTATCGAAGAGCGCTAAGGTGGAATAGCGATAATTAACCAGGTAACTGGAGTTAGAATGATTACCAATAGGTCCCTCGGAAGCCAGGGCCAACCCCAACAATCCCGCCTGGAATGAATGCTCGTGCTTGTCAAAATTCCCTTTCCTCAAATTGAGGTCAAATATTCCTGAGGTCACGTTACCGTACTGGGCCGGGAAGGCACCGGTAAAGAAATCCGAATTACTCAGGACGTTTGAACTCAACATGCTGATACCACCTGCCGAAGATCCGATACTGCCGAAGTGGTTGGGATTAGGGATTTCTACTCCTTCAAGCCTCCACAGCATACCTTTTGGAGTATTGCCCCGGATCACTATCTCATTCAACAGGTCGTCTCCACCCGTAGTGACACCAGCCTGTGACAAAGCTGCCCTGGCAGGATCATCAAAGGTGGCAGCATATCGACCTAGCTCTTCCACACTCAGCGAAATCGCACTTACAGTGGCCATATCATTCAGAGCTTGTCCTTTTTCCTGGTTATCAGCCACTACTTCGATAGCGTCCATTTCTACCAAAGCTTCTGTAAGCTCTACTTCAAGCACCACCTCTTTGCCAGTACCCACCGTAATATTTGGTAGTGTTTTCCCTTCATAGCCTATGGATGAAACGGCTAGTGAATGCCTTCCGACAGGTACGTGCTCAATCCTGAAATATCCATCCACATCTGTAACCCCACCAATGATCGGAGAGGAATCGAGTACCACCACTGATGCCCCTATTACCGGGGTCCTGGCCTGCTGATCTACAATTTGTCCTTTAATTGTTTGAGTAAAATCTTGAGCATTGGTCCCTATTGCATACAATAGTCCAATGGTTAGGTAGATTAGTTTTTTCATTTTAGTAAAGTCCTTTTATTTTGAGTTTCTGATTCAAAAGACAACCCGGTTTTAAATAGGTTTCTTCCGCTCAGAAAGATTTTATTAGAACGGTATGCCTAAAATCTTTGAGCAAAGAATTCTACAAATTGGTCGTTTGGGGGTGTAAATGGTTCAAAACCTGTTTAACCATTTTGGAAAGGTTGCTTACCTTTACCCATGCTCCTTCCCTATTTCCAGGAAAAAGATTTTGAAGCAGGTTGCGATGAAGCAGGTAGAGGCTGCCTGGCAGGACCCGTGGTAGCCGCATCAGTGATCCTGCCTCGGGATTTTCAGCATGACACGCTCAATGACTCCAAGCAACTAGCGCCCTCGGAACGATTTGAATTAAGAAAAGAGATTATCAGGAAAGCCATAAGCTATGGTGTGGGCGTCGCCTCACCGGGAGAAATAGATGAAATCAATATCCTGAATGCTTCCTACCTGGCCATGCACCGGGCGATTGACCAGCTCAAACAAAAACCAGCCTTTCTACTGATTGATGGCAACAGATACAAGGCCCACAATGATATCCCTTACGAATGTATCATTCAGGGCGATGGTAAATATTATAGCATCGCTGCCGCATCTATCCTTGCAAAAACCTACCGGGATGAATTGATGAAACAAAAAGCGATAGAATTTCCCGGTTATAGCTGGGAAACCAATTTCGGCTATCCCACAGGTGCCCACCGTGACGCTATCAGAGAAATGGGGATTACCCCGCTTCACCGTAAATCATTTCAACTACTCCCTGCGCAATTAGAATTGTTCTGACTTGGTATTAAATTAGTAGGGTGTATAATCCCTCGATCAATAGAATCACTGATCTCCAGGAGATCAATCGATTTGTGAATAAACATGCTTTTGGTCTGATCATCAATACCCATGGCGATACTCCTTTAGCTACACACCTGCCTTTTCATACCAAAATGAGTGGCGATAAATTGGAAATATATGGTCACTTTGCAAAGGCTAATAAGCAATGGAAATGCCTGGATTCAGGAAAAAGTCTGGTAATCTTCTCCGAGCCACATGCTTATATTTCGCCGGCCCATTACGACCAGATGGAGAGTGTGCCCACCTGGAACTACTGTACCGTACAATGCTACGGAAGAGCCACCATCATCGAAGATGAAAACGAATGCCTGGAGTTGCTCCGGGAACTCATAGAAGATCATGATATGCCTTACCTCAACCAATGGAAAGCCATTGACAGTGACTATAAAACCACAATGCTGAAAGGCATTGTCATGTTCCGTATCGATGTGGAGGAGGTTCATGGCAAATACAAACTCAGCCAGAACAAGAATATTTCTGAGCAACAGAGAATCAGCGAATACCTGATGGAGCATGGTGACAGCAATGCCCGGGAGATTGGCGATCTAATGGCTAAAAATATTGAAATGAATCCCTCATGAATGTCATTGATCGATTATCCTGTCAACAAGACAGAAGGGACCAGAAACCAAACATTGAGTTAGGTAAAGATATTGCAAAGCAACGGGATTTAGCCGCTATCAATGAAATACGCTCTCTACTAAATGATGAGCATACCTCAATAGAAATACTGGCTGATTTGGTCAAAACCCTTGAGTCGGTAGGTGAATCTGCTCCCGAGCTGATCGCTGATCTCTACCCTGAAATGAGAAAATTTCTCGATCACCGGAAAAACCATTTGGTATGGAGAGCCATGTGTGTATTATCCCTCATCGGACCTTTGAATAGAAAAAAGGTATTTCAGGACCTGGGGATAATTCTGAAGACGATGGACAAAGGGAGTGTAATCACCCGGGATCATGGGATGAATCTTTTGATCGATCTTTATACAGAGGAAGCATATAAAAATGATATCACTCCATTGATTGAAGAGCAATTACTCAAAGCTCCTGATAACCAGCTGGGGCAGTATACCGAAAAATGGATGAGGGTCATTGCAACTTCTGAAACAGAAAACTTGTTAGGTATCCTGAACGGGAGATTACCTGAATTAACCCATGAGTCCCATAAAAAGCGAATTGAAAAAAATATCAGGAAACTTGTAAAAAAAATCAGCCAGTGAAGAAGAAGGAATGTCCATCGTGCGCGATGGAAGTTGATGCAAGTATGAAAGAATGCCCGATCTGTAATTACGAATTTACGGATCACCCGGTTAGCTACAAGTGGATAGCTTTCATCATGGCAGTCTTGTTGCTACTTTACTTTATCCTGTAAAAAAATAGAGTTCCCGAATTCAGGAACCCTATTTAAACTAGTGTATATGAAGAGGATTATTAATGTTTTTCAAAAGTAACACCCAAGGCCTTAACCAGAAAGCTTACTTAACAATCATTAACGGGTATCAGTATAAAAATCTCCAAAAACTTATGTTTCTGGTCAATTGCTTACTTAAACGGTCTCCTCTAGAGATACTTAGTAAAGATCAAATGGTTACATGCACATTCAACAACCAAAATATATTAATGTGTCTATCTTTGCCACCCGAAAAAACCTGATGCATGAAGATTTCTGCTTCTCTCTACTCCAGTAAAGAAAGAACACTCCCCAACCTGGTCATGGCACTTGATAAATGTCACATTGATTTCTTTCATATCGATTGTAATGATAATATGGAAGTCTTCCATGACATTGAAGAAATCAAACAGATCAGTGATACCCCCATAGACCTGCATATAATCTCTGACCGATCTGAAGAATATCTACCACTGATAGAAAAGCATGAGGTAGAATATGTCACATTTCAGTACGAAAACCTACAGAAGAAACTTACCCTTCCTGACCTGCCAAAAACAAAATGGGGGCTTGCCATTACTTCTGATACTCCGATCAGGGTCTTCGAAGACTACAAAGACACATGCGATTTCATACTCATGATGACCACCACACCAGGTCAGAGTGGAGGGAAATTCAGGAAAGATAATTTTAAGAAGATCAGAAAGTTTAGAAATCAGTATCCTGACAAACACATCTATGTGGATGGAGGAGTGAATGATGAAACTGGATTTATACTGCGCATGCTGGGTGTCCACTCAGTGGTTTCCGGATCTTATCTGGTCAATCATGAATCGATCGGGGAAGCATTGCTACATCTTCGTTCATCGATCATTCATTCCGACTTCAGAATTAAAGACTTTATGATTGATATTGAAGATGCTCCTATATTGAACATCCAATCGACCCAGGTTAAAGAGATCATTAAGCAGATCGATGATTATAATTTAGGCTTTACCCTTTTGAAAGACAATGATGGAAAGCTGGCTGGAATTTCCAGTAATGCTGATGTGCGGAAAGGATTGCTAAAACACCTCGACGATTTCAACGATATGAAATTAGATGACATTGTGAATACTCATCCGGTGTCTATCTCTGAGGATGCGACCATATCCGAGCTACTTCAGATGATCCAGTCAAAGCGCTTCCTTATATCCTATTTACCTGTTGTCAACGACGAAAATGTACTGACCGGAGCACTTTCATTCATCCATTTAATACGCAGTGAATCATGATCATACACCTTAAAAAAGATATTACGGACGATAAAGCCACCAGTTTAGGTGAGTCTCTTGAAGCCATCCATTTCAAATCTGATGGGCAACACATCCTTGTCACATCCGGCAAGGTAAAAGAACTCCCTAAACCCGCTGAGCCATTCACAGATGAGTTTTTTCCAACGGAAACGGATATTCAGCTGGCAAGCAAATCCTATAAAGATGGCAAACGCTCTGTCAAACTCGGAGAGAATTCCATAGGCGGGGATTCCAACAACACGCTGTTGATTGCAGGCCCTTGCTCCATAGAGTCGAAGGAACAAATCACCGAAGTAGCGGAGGTACTGAAGAAAAACAACATCACAACCTTAAGAGCAGGTTGTTTCAAACCCAGGACTTCCCCTTATACCTTTCAGGGACTTGGTGAAGAGGGCATAAAAATGCTCGTAGAAGTCCGGAAGGAGTATGGCTTCAATATCATCACAGAGGTCAAAGACAGCTCACATGTGGATCTTGTTATCGAACATGCAGATATCGTACAAATAGGTGCAAAAGCCATGTACGATCAGAGCATCTTGAGAAGATGTGGCGAATCAAGAAAACCCATTTTGCTAAAAAGGGGTTTTGGTACCACCCTGCAGGAATTTGTTCAGGCGGCAGAATTTATTCTTTCCGGAGGCAATGAAAATGTCATACTGTGCGAAAGAGGGATCCGCACCTTTGAAACCAAAACAAGATTCACGCTGGATCTTTGCGGAGTGGCCTTCCTCAAGGAATACACGAATCTACCAATTGTAGTAGATCCTAGTCACGCAATGGGATATCGATATGGCGTTGGAGACCTCACCAGAGCGTCCATCGCCATGGGCGTAGAAGGAATACTCATTGAGTGCCACCCTACCCCGGACAAGGCAAAATCTGATGCTGCCCAACAGCTAAATCTTCAGGAATTTCAGGAAATGTTCGACACACTCCAGCCAATTGCTTCCGCCATAGGCAGAAAAATGATCTGATGGATAAGTCTTTTCCTAAAATAAAAATGTTGATCCTGGATGTGGATGGTACGCTCACTGATGGTGGTGTATACATCCAAGAAGATGGCACACAATTCAAAAAATTCAACTCGCAGGATGGGCTGGGTATCAAGTTTGCCATGAAGGCTGGCATTGACGTGGGGATTATCAGCCATAGTTTGATCACAGAGATGGTAACAGCCCGGGCCAATATGCTGGGTATGAAGCACTACTATGTTGGCCAAAGACCCAAGTTGGAGGTGCTGGAAGAATGGCAAAAAGAACTAGGTATCGATTATCAACAGATAGCATACATTGGGGATGACCTCAATGACCTGGATATCATGGAGAAAGTGGGTTTTACAGCATGTCCAGCCAACGCCATTGATAAAATCAAGTCAATAGTTAACGTGATACTGACTAAAAAGGGAGGTGAAGGCGCAGTAAGGGAGTTTATTGATCGCTATCTGCTAGACTAAGCTCCTCGAGCGTTCTTACGTACTGTGTGAAATACATGATCGGCATCGACCAGAGTTTTTCTTTATTTCCGCTGGAGAAAAAACCAAAATGTCCAAGTTTTTTAATACTCAGGTCTTTTGGGCGGATGTGTTGGAAAGTAGTGACTGCATTTCCATAATAATGCATGATCTCACGGGTGGCCGTTAGTGGGGCCAGTATCCTGTCATCTTCTATGTTCACAAAATGTATGGGAATGCATAATCTGTTAAATTGATCCCTGACCTTTTGATTCCCTTGCAAGACGCCTTGAGGATGTAATCCCCATGTTCGCCATTCACGCACCACATGCAATGGCAAGTGCTCGCCTCCTCCAAGGACCCAACTTGGCATATATCCATAAAACTTACTGGTCAGAGGTAGTGCGATATACCAAAATAAATTGACAACCAATCTCGGCCAACCTCTCCAGAATTTCTTTGCTGCAGTCTGCGTACAAACAAAATAAGCGGCTGTTACAGATTTTGCGTGCTCAGCCTTGGGAAAAACCTGCCCTGCCACGCTATGTCCGATCAGAAAAATTTTGGCGTACCGGCTTCTTCCCCACCGCAGGGCTTCATTCATGTCATGACTACCCCACTCCGACATTTTGGACTTGTCCTGCTTTATGTGTTGGGAAAGAGAATCACCAATCCCACGATAGTCAAATGTAAGTACGTCAAAATCAAAGTTTTGCGAAGAAAACTGAGCAAACTTTCTATAATAACCTTGAGTGACCCCTGCTGCCGGAGCCACAACGATCAGGTTCAATTTAGGTTCACTATTTGAATATAGGTTGGCGGCTATCTGTACTCCATCAAGAGTATTTAACTGGATTTTTTTTGCCTCGTGCATGCCATTGGTTTGCCGTATTAAATTGCTTATGATGCAAATGTAAATAATAGTTTAAATTCACTTAATTTGGATAAGCAGCCATTTAGAATATTTTTGTATCCCAAATAAATAACACGAAATGAGCGTCCTCGTAAATAAAGCATCAAAAATCATTGTTCAAGGGTTTACTGGTTCAGAAGGCACCTTCCATGCTACTCAAATGATTGAGTATGGATCAAATGTTGTGGGTGGTGTCACTCCTGGCAAAGGTGGACAATCTCACCTCGACAAACCTGTTTTCAACACTGTAAAAGATGCAGTGGATAAAACAGGTGCAGATACCTCTATCATTTTTGTTCCTCCGGCATTTGCCGCTGACGCGATGATGGAAGCTGCGGATGCTGGGATAAAGGTGATTATTGCCATTACAGAGGGTATCCCGGTGAAGGACATGATACATGCCAAGCCTTATGTGAAGAGCAGGGGCGCTATACTGGTTGGGCCAAACTGTCCCGGTGTGATCACTCCAGGTGAAGCCAAAGTGGGGATCATGCCAGGTTTCGTGTTTAAGAAAGGAAATATCGGTGTAGTGTCCAAGTCCGGAACCTTGACTTATGAGGCTGCCGATCAGGTGGTAAAAGCAGGTTTAGGTATCACTACGGCCATCGGTATCGGAGGAGATCCGATCATTGGCACCTCAACCAAAGAAGCTGTTCAACTGCTGATGGAAGATCCTGAAACAGATGGCATAGTGATGATCGGTGAGATTGGTGGTAATTATGAAGCTGAAGCTGCGCGCTGGATCAAAGAAAATGGAAATAAAAAACCCGTTGTGGGATTTATTGCTGGTCAGACTGCACCTCCCGGAAGAAGAATGGGTCATGCTGGAGCAATCATTGGAGGCAAAGATGATACTGCAGAAGCTAAGATTAAGATCATGAAGGAATGTGGTATTCATGTGGCTTATTCTCCCGCAGACATCGGTGAAACCATGAAAAAAGCCATTTCCTGATCAATCAGGAAATTGGTCCAAACAAAATAATTCTAATTACGTATTTGGAATAACGAATGCAGGCCAGTAGGTTTGCATTATCAAATCGAGCGATCGATTTATAGAGAAGTGCTGAGAGACAGGCTCTGTGAAGCACTAGCAACCTCCCCCCCAACCATTGGGAAAGGTGCTAATTCCTGATAGATAAATTGATTAAAACATGAAAAACACAAACAATTTCATTGCTAATGCATTTACCCACGGTAAATTGTCATTGGTACACCCTTTCTCAAACTGTTGTAAAAACAATCCTGATTGTTGTTGTTAATGATTTTCAACAACCATCAAAGGATTAAATCAATAGTAAGAGAGCGTCCGTTTAACCATAAATATTAACACCGATTATGAGTAATAATTTGCATTTCGAAACACTTCAGGTACATGCTGGTCAGGAAATTGATGAAACCACAAGATCACGAGCATTACCCATATACCAAACAACGAGTTACACATTCAAAGATTCCTTACACGGTGCCAACTTATTTGCACTCAAGGAGTTTGGTAATATCTATACCAGGATCATGAATCCTACTACTGATGTTTTTGAGAAACGTGTGGCGGCCCTGGAAGGTGGAGTAGCAGCCTTAGCTACCGGATCAGGACAGGCAGCACAGTTTTTAGCCCTTAACAACATCTTACAGTCCGGTGAAAACTTCGTTTCAACAGCTTTCCTCTACGGGGGTACTTATAATCAATTCAAAGTTGCATTCAAACGCATTGGTATTGATGCACGGTTTGCTAAAAGCGATAAGCCGGAAGAATTTGAAAAACTTATTGATGATAACACCAAAGCCATTTACCTGGAAACCATTGGGAATCCGGGATTCAATATCCCTGATTTTGATGCCATCGCAGCAGTCGCCAAAAAACATGATATTCCGCTGATCGTGGATAATACATTTGGCGCAGCAGGTTATCTTTTCAGACCCTTAGAGAATGGTGCTGCCATTGTAGTAGAATCTGCTACGAAATGGATAGGTGGTCATGGTACTTCAATCGGAGGTGTAATCGTAGATGGTGGAAATTTCAACTGGGGGAATGGTAAATTTCCTCAATTCACCGA
Source organism: Cyclobacteriaceae bacterium (assembly GCA_965223915.1). GTDB lineage: Bacteria > Bacteroidota > Bacteroidia > Cytophagales > Cyclobacteriaceae > UBA7330. Next base: position 677,556 of record OZ245027.1, read on the forward strand.
GCCCTCAGAAGGATATCATGGATTGGTATTCTGGGATGTATTTGGTGAAGGAAATCCTTTAGGTCTGCCAAACATTGCTTTTGCCATCCGGGCCAGGGTCGAAGGCTTAAGAGATTTTGGGCCTGCTTTAAGTCCATTCAATTCCTTCCAGTTGGTTCAGGGGCTGGAAACACTTTCCCTGAGAATGGATCGAATTGTATCAAATGCACTGGAGTTAGCAACATGGCTTGAAAAGCATCCTCAGGTAGAAAAAGTTAATTATCCCGGACTGCCAAGCAGCCAATACCATACATTAGCTAAAAAATACCTGAAGCGCGGTTTCGGTGGGGTATTCAATATCGAACTTAAAGGTGATAAGGAGCAGGCTACCAAACTTGTAGATAGTCTGGGGCTGATCAGCCATCTGGCCAATGTAGGTGACTCAAAGACACTTATTATACAACCTTCGGCCACTACACACCAGCAACTGACGGATGAGGAGCAACTTGCAGCCGGTGTCTTGCCAAATTCATTAAGAATATCGGCAGGCGTTGAGCATATAGATGATCTGAAATCCGATTTAACACAAGCTTTTGAAAAAGTATATGGAAATAATTAAAACTGAGCAAAACACAACAACCTTCCATACAAATGCTCCCCTGGTATTAGACAATGGGGAGATCCTGGATGATTTAAGCATCCGGTATACTACCTATGGAAAACTCAATGCCACAAAAACCAATGTGGTTTGGGTTTTCCATGCGCTCACAGCAAACAGCGACCCTATCGAATGGTGGCCGGGAGTGGTAGGTGAAGGGGAAATCCTCAACCCTGATGACCATTTCATCGTGTGTGCCAATATGCTAGGCTCCTGCTATGGAACAACAGGACCAAAAAATCACAATTTCCCGCTGATCACAATAGCAGACATGATTGCTGCACACAAGATCTTAAGGAAGCATCTTGGGATCAAAAAGATTCATCTTGGGATCGGAGGATCAATGGGAGGACAGCAGCTGTTGGAATGGGCTGTTCAGGAACCGGAATTGTTTGAAAAGATCGTTCCACTAGCGACGAACGCTTTCCACTCCCCCTGGGGGATTGCTTTCAACGAAGCACAAAGAATGGCCCTGGAAAACATAGACCCTTCCAAGGGTTTGGAAACGGCCAGAGCAATTGCCATGCTCTCCTACAGGAGCTATGATACTTATGGTAAGTCTCAGCTTGATGTTGATCAGCGATGGGATCATTTCTCGGCATCTTCTTATCAGCGATATCAGGGCGAAAAGCTGAGAAAAAGATTCACCCTGGATGCCTATTATACACTTTCTAAAGCCATGGATGCACATCATATAGGCAGGCACTTTGGATCTGCAGAAGCAGCTTTAAAAAGGGTGAAATCTGAAGCAATGGTCATCGGGATAGACTCTGATATTCTTTTCCCGATCCATGAGCAAAAGTTTATTGCTGACCACATACCAAATAGTGAATTGAAGATCATCAAGTCAAATTTTGGTCATGATGGTTTCCTCACAGAGGCTGAGCAGCTATCGGCTTTGCTCCAGAAATTTATTTAAAAATAATGCCTCTTCACGAGGCATTATTCATATAAGCTCCAGATGAGCCTTGATTGATCGGATAGCTTCATCAGCTACAATATGATAAAAGGGAACAGGATTAGCATCTTTTTGCACGCTTTGTAGTGCTTCATAGTATGCCATTCTGCTTTCGGTATTACCCTTGATGTTGGCTCTGGTATACCCATTTTTCAACAGGATCAGATTCATTACCAATCTGGCAGTACGTCCGTTTCCGTCTACAAATGGGTGGATGCTTACCAACCTTTCATGCATCTCAGCTGCAAGGATCACCGGATGCATTCTTGAACTTTGAATCATGTAGAACTCAAAGTAATCGTGCATCAGTTGATCAATTAAATAAGGCTGAGGTAAAACCGTATCACTCCCGGTAATTCTGACAGGTATACTGCGATAGACACCCGCATTGGCTGAATCTACCTCCTTCAAAACCAACCTGTGGAGATCCAGTACGACCCGTTTGCTAATGTCTTCCTTATGATCAACGAGTTCTCTGATAAAGACAATCGCTTCCTGGTGGTTGATGGCCTCCAAATGTTCTCTCATAGATTTACCTCCTATCGTCAGTCCCTCATTGACTATCAATGCAGTCTCTTGAAGCGACAGGGTATTGCCTTCAATCCGATTGCTTTCGAAAGTATAGTCCACATCGAAATATTCCTGCATTCGCTTAAGCTGAGAAATACCCAGAGGTGGCCGTGCGTCCCATTGAGCCTTTAAGCCATCAAGCAATTCAAGTTTTTCCTTGAGAGAAGCAGGAAGATCCTGCTTACCACTCCGCTTACTTACGAGGTACTCTACCCTGGACTCTGCAAGCTGAAGTGCTTCTATACTGACCTCATCATAACCAACTACCTTAAGTACTTTGCTGGCCATCCACTCAACCCTGGTAGACTTAAATTCCATCTTCAGGGCACTCATCAGCTCTATAAGTTGATCCTCTGTAGGTAACCGATCTCCATTTTCAAACCTGCTCAGTAATGTCTGGTCAATATTGGTAACCCGGGCCAACTCTCTCAATTTCAGACCTTTTGAAATCCTGTGCTCTTTGATAATCTCACTAAACATGACAATAAAAATATTGACAAATATAGTCAAATATCACAAAAAAAAGCCAACATTTCTGTCGGCTTTCTCTCAAATGAATTTTATTCTAAATATGGATCACTTCACCATAGGCAGCAGCAGCTGCCTCCATAATGGCTTCTGACATGGTTGGGTGAGGATGGACGGTTTTGATGATCTCATGCCCGGTAGTCTCTAGTTTCCTCGCTGCCACCGCCTCAGCAATCATTTCAGTTACATTGTAACCAATCATATGACATCCCAGCCATTCACCATACTTAGCATCAAAAATGACTTTTACAAAGCCTTCGGTAGCTCCGGCAGCTTTGGCCTTACCTGAAGCTGAGAATGGGAATTTTCCAACTTTGATCTCATATCCGGCTTCTTTGGCTGCCTTCTCGGTGTAGCCCACTGATGCAATCTCAGGTGTGCAGTAAGTACATCCAGGAAGGTTATTGTAATCCAATGGATTGGGGTTATGTCCTGCGATCTTTTCAACACAAATGATACCTTCTGCTGAAGCGACATGCGCGAGTGCGGGTCCTTTAACAATATCCCCGATGGCATAGACTCCATCAACATTGGTTTTGTAGTAGTCATCAACCACCACTTTTCCTTTTTCGGTTTTCACACCTGTTTCCTCAAGGCCTATTCCCTCTATATTGGTAGAAACTCCAACAGCTGATAATACAATATCACATTCGATGATTTCTTCACCTTTAGGTGTTTTAACAGTCACCTTACAGCCCTTACCTTTTGTGTCCACTTTGGTCACCTCGCTGCTGGTCATTACCTTCATGCCACTCTTCTTGAATGACCGTTCCAGTGCTTTACTTACCTCTTCATCTTCTACAGGAACGACGTTGGGTAAGAATTCAACCACAGTCACTTCCGTACCAATAGAGTTGTAGAAATAAGCAAACTCAACCCCGATGGCTCCTGATCCTACCACTACCATTTTCTTAGGCTGCTTCTCCAGCACCATGGCCTTTCTGTAACCGATGATCTTCTCATTGTCAATCTTCAGGGCTGGAAGCTCCCTGGATCTGGCTCCTGTGGCCAGGATGATATTTTTTGCGGTATATTCTGTTTTCTTTCCTTTGTCGTCTGTGACATCAAGTTTCTTTCCCTTCTTCAGTACAGCTTTCCCAGCGATGACCTCTATCTTATTTTTCTTGAATAGAAACTGGATTCCTTTACTATTGCTATCCGCAACCTCTCGACTTCTTTTGACCATCCCGGCAAAATCTGCAGATGCCGATTTTACATCAACTCCATAATCTTTCGCATGGCTCACATATTCAAAAACCTGGGCGCTTTTAAGCAAAGCTTTGGTTGGGATACAACCCCAGTTGAGGCAGATACCCCCCAACTCGGCTTTTTCTACAACGCCTACTTTCATTCCTAATTGAGATGCCCTAATTGCTGCAACATATCCTCCGGGCCCACTACCAACAACCAACAAATCATACTGTGATGCCATATTTTTATGCTTTTTATTGAATACTAATGGCTGCAAATTTAAGTCGTAAGAATTTAATTACAGGTGAATGGTGAAAAAGTCATCATTTAGCCAGGCAATTTATATTTTAGCAAAAGAGAACGATACTAAATACACATGGTTTGAAGTATATCTGTCCTAAATTCGAAAGATTGTCAGACCATGCCACCTACTTAGCATAAATAAATTGACATGAAATTACTTGAAGGAAAGACAGCATTAATCACTGGCGCATCAAAAGGAATAGGCAAAGCCATCGCCATAAAATTTGCTGCGAATGGCGCCAATGTAGCATTCACTTATTTATCAAGTGTTGAAAAAGGACAGGCATTGGAAGATGAGCTAGGCGCATTGGGAGTAAAAGTAAAAGGATATCGCTCAGATGCCTCGGACTTTAAAGCAGCCGAAGAATTGATCAATGCTGTGGTAAATGACCTTGGTGGATTAGACATCCTCGTAAACAATGCCGGGATCACAAAAGACAATCTACTCATGCGCATGACTGAAGAGATGTGGGACGATATCATGAAAGTGAATCTGAAATCTTGTTTCAACACGGTCAAGGCTTCTGCCAGGACATTTATGAAACAAAGGAGTGGTTCAATAATCAACATGTCTTCTGTAGTTGGAGTAAAGGGTAATCCGGGCCAAGCCAACTATGCAGCCTCCAAGGCAGGAATCATTGGGTTTACGAAATCAATTGCTCTGGAGCTTGGATCAAGAAATATCAGGTGCAATGCCATCGCACCAGGGTTTATTGAGACAGAAATGACTGATGTATTGGATGAAAAGACTGTTCAGAGTTGGCGAGACGCTATACCTCTTAAGCGAGGCGGAGCACCGGAAGATGTTGCAGATGCTTGTGTTTTCCTGGCCTCAGACATGTCTTCATATATCACTGGACAGGTATTACAGGTCGACGGAGGTATGCTTACTTGATTAGTCCAACACATAGATGCGAATCCCGTTTATTATTCAACAGGGTGGCCATCGATCAATCATTCCTGATTCATCAAAATATGTTGAATGGACGATAATTTTTTTTCACTCGATATTTCTTCTGGCTGGGTTTTACTGATCATACTGATAGCAGCAGGTCTTTCAATACTACTATACAGTAAAAAGAATATTCCATGGCACAGGAATGTCAATATCCTTCTGGGCTTTCTCAGGTTTTCTGCACTGCTACTATTAGGCATCCTGATCCTGAATCCCATTTTAAAACTTTCGGTCAATGAAGAGGATCAACCTTTGTTTGTTGTCGTAGTTGATCATTCTGAATCCATTCCGATGAGGATGAGTGATGAAGACTTATCAAATCTGGTCTCCTCCATAGATGAGGTAAAGGAAACACTCGATGAATACCAGGTCACTGTTTATAATCTATCAGGTAGAATGGACTCACTGAGTTTTGATGGAAGTAACAGTAATCTGTCCGCTATATTCAATGCCTTTGAAAGTATCTATGATGGAAAAAATGTTGGAGGGATGCTTTTACTTACTGATGGGGTTTTCAACGAAGGACTGTCGCCAGCTTACCTTCATTATCGCTATCCTGTTTATACAGTGGGTCTGGGAGACACCATCCCACCCCGGGATATTTCCATTAGAGATGTAAGGCACAATCGGGTGGCCTATCAGGGAAATAAATTTCCTGTAGCGCTACAGATAGAACAAAGAGGATTCGACAATGAGGTAGTTAATGTATCCATCAATAAGTCTGGCAGGTCCATAGCCAATAAAAACCTCAGAATGACTGATCAGGTCAATAATGTTGACTTTGAACTGGAAGCCGGAGAGGCAGGCCTGATGCACCTGACCCTAAGCATCCCACAGAATGATGGTGAATCAACATTTGAAAATAATCACAAGGATATTTTCATTGAGGTGATTGAGGGCAAAGAGAAAGTACTGATTATTTCTCCTGTCCCACATCCCGACATCAAGGCCATTCGACAGACACTGCATGAAACGGGGAACTATGAGACCATCCTGTATATACCAGGTATCACCAGGTTACCACAGGAAAAAAATTACGATGTCATTGTTGAGTATACACCGTTTAAACAGCTGATCAAGCATGCTTTCAAATCTACTGGTAAGTGGATGATTCTGGACTCGCGCTCACAAATTGATCGGATGAATAATTCGCTGACGTTTCTGGAGATCAGTACCCGAAGCAGCCAAAAAGATCTGGTCAGGCCAACGATAAACCCAACTTTTAGAAAGTTTGAACTCAATGACGAGCATACAGGGAGGTTTAGCCAGTTTCCTCCAACAGAGGTGTACTTTGGAGATTATGAGTTGAATGGTCCCACAGATATCCTACTATTTCAAAAGGTAGGTTCTGTTGAAACATCAAAACCATTGATGTTTTTTTATGATGATGGCTCAGAGAAATCTGCCATCACTTTGGGAACCGGAATCTGGCAATGGAAGCTTCAAGAAGCCGCAACCCATGGAAAAGCTGACCTGTTTAATGAATTGGTACTAAAAACAGTTCAGTTTTTAAGTATCCGTACCAATAAAAAAAGATTTTCAGCTACGCCTCGGCAAAATGTTTTCCGAGAAGGGGATCGGATATTTATAGATACACAGGTCTATAGTGAGATCTTTGAAAGAATCTATGGCAATAAGATCTCCCTGAGTATTACCAATGAAACCGGCGAGACCAGAAACTATGAATTGGTTGATAGCCCGATGAATAGCACATTTAATATTGGCACCTTAAAACAAGGGATCTATAAATATCAAGCCACTGTGGTAAATGAGAATGAACGCCTCACTGACCGGGGAGAATTTCTTGTAGAAGCACTCCAGATTGAGGCCCTGGACCTCACAGCCAATCACAATTTACTTCGGGAAATGTCTTACAAATCCAACGGGGCATTTTTCCATTTTAGTGAAATTGACAAATTGTTTCAAACGCTGGAAAATACCAATTTCCAAAGCATCATCAGGACCAGAGAAAGCTATTTTCCTCTGATCAGCAGTTTATGGATCATCGTATTCATCTGCACCTTTCTTTTTACCGAATGGTTCCTGAGAAAATACCTGGGCATGTATTAAAAAGCTTCCTGATCTTTAAGAATCGGAAGCTTTTTAGCTTACATAAATACAAACTACTTTATATTATAAACTTAATATGTAAAAAAAATTTAGTTCAGATAATCTTTCAAAGCAGTAACATAGGATTCAAAAGCTGTAACACCTTTTTTTGTGATCTTACAGGTGGTAAGCGGTTTCTTGCCTCTGAAGGATTTTTCTATCTCAATGTATCCGGCCGAGGAAAGCTTATCCAGTTGAACACTCAGATTCCCCGCAGTGGCCTCCGTCTTTTCTTTGATAAACGTAAACTCCGCTGACTTCACGCTCAACAACAGACTCATTACAGCCAGACGCAGCTGGGAATGCAACAAAGGATCTAAGGGCTTAAAATCACTCACTCTTCTTTCATTTTTAACAGGTATCCTGGTATAAGGTAACCCAAAAGTATTCCGATTGCTCCTACAAGATATTGATCGACCATGCTCACGTTGAAACAAACAATTCCTGAAAACAATAAGGCAAAACCTCCCATCACCAATGGTTTGAATTTCAGCATTTGTCCGCTAATGTAAGTACCCACCATGGCAAATAGCAAGATAAAAGCATTGTGATAGTAGTTGATCTGACTCATGAAGACAATGGAGGCAACGATGCCGATGCCTACCATCATCCAAACATGGCCATAGAGCCTGTCCAAATGAGTGGTGACAGTACTTTGTTTGCTATGCCTGATAGATTGAATGATGGTGAAAATGATGGCGGGAATGGTGATGCTCCATATCAACCAGGGTTTGTCAAACCACTGAAACTTTTGGATCAGGTAATGTCCAAGGTTGGCCACCAACACTACCCAACCCCATAGCAGAAAATAAAAACTCGAACCTTTTGAGTAGTTCGTTTTTGCCTGACTGATCATCCTCCCAATGAGTGCCAGACTTTCTTCTTTAGTTAATTCTTGTTCTTTCATACTATAAATATAAATTAGTTTATGTTATAAACTACATTATAATAAAAAAAGTTGCGCTTTTCTTCGCAACATTTCAGCATCTCTTAAAGATCCTGGGATAGTTATTGACTCATTAACGTAAATAATTGTATCCCTGAGCATCCTGGAGACAGGATTAAAGCAAAAAGGCCATCTCATTTATTGATGAGACGGCCTCTTTTATTTATTCTTCTTTGTCCTCTTGCCGGACTTTATTCTTCTTGAGTTTTATTGTAAGCTCATCGGATTTTTTATCCCAATCAGCCACAATCGTATCTCCTTCCTGTATCTCACCTTTCAGAATCTCCTCCGCAACAGCATCTTCCAGGTATTTCTGGATCGCTCTGTTCAACGGACGAGCACCAAATTGTGGATCATATCCTTTGTCTGAAAGAAAGTCCTTGGCAGTTTTTGTAAGCTCTACCTGGTATCCCAGCTCGATCACTCGCTTGAATAACTTATCCAAAGAAATATCGATGATCTTATGGATATGTTCTTTCTCAAGTGAGTTGAATACAATCACATCATCTAGCCTGTTCAGGAATTCCGGACTGAATGCCTTTTTCAAAGCATTCTGTATGGTTGACTTCATCAGGTCGTCACTGCTCTCGCGTCTTGACTGTGTAGCAAAACCAATTCCGGCTCCAAAATCCTTAAGATCTCTGACTCCAATGTTGGAAGTCATAATGATGATCGTATTTCTAAAATCCACACGTCTTCCCAATCCATCTGTAAGGATTCCATCGTCAAGAACCTGAAGCAGTATGTTAAATACATCAGGATGTGCTTTTTCAATCTCATCCAGTAACACTACTGAATACGGCTTACGTCTTACTTTTTCAGTAAGCTGACCACCCTCTTCGTATCCAACATATCCCGGAGGCGCTCCAACCAGTCTGGATACGGAGAATTTCTCCATGTACTCACTCATATCTATTCGTATCAGGGAGTCTTCCTTATCAAACAGATAGGTTGATAGCACCTTGGCCATCTCAGTCTTACCGACTCCAGTAGGTCCCAGGAATATGAATGAACCAATGGGTTTTCTAGGGTCTTTCAGTCCAACCCGGGTACGCTGTATCGCTTTAGATAGTTTTTTGATCGCTTCATCCTGACCAATGACACGCTTGTTTAGCTCATCACGCATGCTGAGAAGCTTGATGCTTTCATTCTGTGCAATTCTCTTGGTAGGGATACCTGTCATCATACCAATGACCTCTGCCACATTCTCCTCATTCACTTCGTACCGTTTGGTACGTGTCTCATCCTCCCACTTGGCTTTTTCGTCATCCAGTTGGGCCAGCAATTTCTTTTCCTTATCTCTTAGCTGTGCAGCCTCCTCGTACTTCTGACTTTTAACGACCCGGTTTTTCTCTTTCTTGATATCTTCAATCTGTGCTTCCAGCTTGATGATATTTTCAGGAACATTAATGTTATTGATGTGCACCCTGGCACCTGCTTCATCCAAAACGTCAATGGCTTTGTCTGGCAGATACCGATCACTGATATACCGGTCAGAAAGCGTAACACATGAAAGCACTGCATCCTCAGTATAGTTTACATGGTGGTGACTTTCATACTTATCTTTTATGTTCTGTAAAATCTGTACAGTCTCCTCAGGTGTGGTGGCGTCCACCATGACCATCTGGAAACGTCTGGCCAAAGCACCATCTTTCTCAATATACTGACGGTATTCGTCAAGGGTCGTCGCACCAATACATTGGATCTCTCCCCTGGCCAATGCCGGTTTAAACATGTTCGATGCGTCCAATGAGCCTGATGCTCCTCCAGCTCCTACAATGGTGTGGAGTTCGTCGATGAAAAGAATCACGTCAGGAGACTTTTCGATCTCATTCATCACGGCCTTCATGCGCTCTTCAAACTGACCCCGGTATTTTGTGCCTGCTACCAGTGAGGCCAGATCAAGTGTTACTACCCTTTTACCAAATAGCACACGTGATACTTTTTTCTGCACGATCCTCAAAGCCAATCCTTCCGCGATCGCTGTTTTACCAACGCCCGGTTCTCCTATTAGTATAGGATTATTCTTTTTCCTACGGCTAAGGATCTGAGCAACCCGCTCAATCTCCTTTTCCCTACCTACAATGGGATCTAACTTATCATCTTCAGCCAGTTTGGTAAGATCTCTTCCAAAATTGTCAAGGACAGGAGTTCTTGATTTTTCACCACCTTTGGCTGATTCCCTGGAAGATCCACTTCCTCCGGAACTACCCCCGAAAATTCGACCTGAATCTTCATCAGAATCGTCAGTATCTGACTGGGCCAATGGATTTTCTGTTTGATATTCCAACAGCTCTTTGACAACATCATAAGAGACATCAAACTTATCCAGGATTTGTGTAGCCAGGTTATCTTCATCCCTCAGGATAGATAGTAGCAGATGTTCGGTACCTATTAGCTGACTCTTGAAGATCTTTGCTTCAAGATAGGTGATCTTTAATACTTTTTCTGATTGTCTGGTAAGCGGGATATTCGCCAGGTTCTTCACATTACTTGTGGCTGTCCCTTTAGTCGCTTGCTCAATAGCAGTTCTAAGCTCCTCTAATGAAACTCCAAGTTTCTTGAGTAAGCTTACCGCAACGCCCTCTCCTTCTCTGATCATACCAAGCAACAGGTGTTCTGTACCAATATAATCATGTCCCAACCTCAGCGCTTCTTCCCTACTTAATGAGATGACTTCTTTTACTCTGTTTGAAAATTTTGCTTCCATAAAATGGATTTATCTAAACGCGTATCTAGTAAAATTAAACCTTAAAAAATTTAATCCCATGTCTGGGACTGTTAAAAAACACGATGTGATTTATAATCGTTCATGTTTTCTTCGTTGAGTTTCCAAGTATCGTTTGAGCCGCTGGCCCCTCACACATCAAAAGATCAACAATACTCAGGTTAGCGACAAAATTGCTGCCAAAATTCTGTATATAGGGAAAAGGTATATATAAATCTCGCTGATCAAAAGAAATTTTCGGAAGGATTCTGTTTCTGAGGTCTGAAGAGTCCTTTTCACCCGATGAATGGAAATCGTCTGTTAGCCCGAAATGCATGTCAATTTGTAAAAGCTTCAGACATAATGTCATCATTTTGAGGTCCAGGTCCAACAGAAAGGATGGTTTACTTTCCCATACCCTTTTAAATTCATCAGCAAAAAAATCAAAGAACGGGGCTTTGCCATAGGTTGAATAAAATGCCCCCCAATGATCACGTAACCAACTTTGGGAATAATCAATTTTCACATCTTTCATTTTGGTCCGGTTATCATAACTCACCGGAACGATCATCAGGTGCTTTCCGGCTGCTGAATTAATGTAGCATCGATTGCGATAGGTTTGTTTCACAAAGTGATCATGCACTTCGAGTGTCACCTCATCAGCGTTCATCACTACAAGGAAGTACTCCAGACTGCCCAGGTAGTGAGGTTCTATGAGGATGTTTTTGCTCAAGTGAGCTCCATGACTTTGCCCATTCCTTCACGAATGACCAATGGTTCCCCGCTTGTACAATCAATGACCGTACTTGGAATGACCTTACCCGGCCCACCATCGATGACCAGGTCTACTAACTTTCCGAATTCCTGAAAGATCACCTCCGGATCCGTGGGGTAATCCTTGATTTCATCATCATCATGAAGCGAGGTAGTGACAATGGGGTTGCCCAATTCCTGAACTATTTGCCGGGCGATAAGATTATCCGGAACCCTGATCCCAACGGTCTTTTTATTGGTCTTGAGGATCTTAGGGGTTTTGGAGGATGATTCCAGGATAAAAGTATACGGTCCGGGCAAACCTTTTTTCATCATCTTGAATATGGGCGTATCTACATGCCGGGCATATTCAGATAAATTTGATAGGTCATGACATATAAATGAGAGATTGACACTTTTCCCCTTGATTCCTTTTAAGCGTTTGATGCGTTCAATCGCCTTGGTATTAAAAATGTCGCAACCCAGTCCGTAGACCGTATCTGTAGGATAAATAATGACTCCTCCTCCCCGTAAGACATCAACGACGTGATTTATCTTCTTCTTTTGAGGATTTTCCGGATGAATTCTTACAAGTTCTGACATCTTGAAACGTGTTTATTTTCATTTAAATCCATAAAAGCACTCCCATAAGCAATCGGGGATAAATGTATGGAATCATATTCATTTATAAATGGCAGTAAACATAATTTTATGCCTTACTTCCTAAACATATGCCAGGACCTAATGTTCAATTTTATGATATGATTATTTTTGCCCGTTAATATAAAAATGATGGGTGGAAGAAAAATCTTAGTGTTGGTTATTATCGTGTTTGCAGTCATGCTCTCATCGTTTGGGTTTTATGGCTATCAGATCTTCTTTGTACCCAACATCCTGGTGGACCAGCAAGACCGATATTTCCCCATATACGATGGGACTACATTTAAGGAACTTCAACAACGCCTGGAAGAAGAGCGTATCGTTGGAAATCTCATGGCCTTCAGCTTTGTAGCCAGGATTAAGGGGTTCGACAAAGAAATTAAGCCCGGAATGTACCTGCTGAAAGAAGACATGAGCAACATCAACGCCATCAATATGTTGCGGGCAGGAAGACAGATCCCTGTAAGGCTTACCTTCAACGCTGCCCGCCGTATCGAGGATCTGGCCACTAAACTCACAAGCACCATTCAAATTGATTCTGCAGATATTGCTCCATTGTTGGCCTCATCATCGGTGAGTAAGAGCTATGGCTTTGATTCATTAAACTTCATCGGCATGTTCATTCCCAATACCTATGAAGTTTACTGGACCATCACTCCGGAAGATCTTTTGGATCGGATGAAGACTGAATATGACCGCTTCTGGAATGACAAAAGAAAACGGCTGGCCGATTCCATTGGGCTGACACCCCAGGAAGTCTCCACGCTGGCTTCAATCGTAGAAAGTGAAACCAACATGAACGATGAAAAACCTCGTTTGGCCGGAGTTTATGTCAACAGGCTGGCTAGAGGTATTCCATTGCAGGCTGACCCTACACTGGTCTTTGCACTGGGTAGAGACGTTCGTCGGGTGATCAACAAAGACAAACAAATCGATTCACCGTACAACACCTATAAATACAGGGGATTGCCTCCCGGCCCTATCAAGATGCCCTCCATCCCGGGCATTGATGCAGTACTCAATCATGAAGATCACCAATACCTGTATTTTTGCGCCAAGGCTGATTTTTCCGGTTACCATGTATTTAGCGAAACATTATCCGAACACAACATTCATGCCGCCAGGTTTCAGCGGGCGCTCAACCAAAGAGGAATCTATAGATAATGTTTCAACACGAAGTTAAGATCAGGGTCCGCTACGCAGAGACAGACCAAATGGGGTATGTGTACTATGGCAACTATGCCACCTACTTTGAAGTAGGCCGGGTGGAATCTTTCAGAGCGATTGGGTTCACTTACAAGGAACTGGAAGACGAAGGAATAGGGATGCCTGTGCTGGAATACAAGACCAAATACCTGGCTCCTGCCAAGTATGATGATCAGCTAACAATAACCGTAAAGATCTCAGAGATGCCGGGAGTTCGGATCAGATTTGAGTATGAAATTCGCAATGAATCCGGGAAAAGCTTAAACATTGCTGAAACAACTTTGGTGTTTATTAACATGAAGACAGGAAGGCCGACAAGGCTCCCTGAAAAGTTTGAAGCATTGATGCAGGATTATTTTAATGAATCGTAAATAATTCCTTGGTTATCTTTGCAGTCTAGCATGGACCAAAGTTTGCGGAAAAGACAAATAATACATCGTCACCTACGATACAGTGACTGGTACATCAAGCTGATCAGTATCCTCAAAAGTATCCGACTAAGAAAAGGAAGCGCGTCACTCTATCGCATCTCGATCATCTTTATAGACAAGATCGCCGACAACCAAATACTGGAAAAAGCCTATGGGGTAGCGTTCAATTTCACGCTGGCTGTATTCCCCAGTGTAATATTCCTGTTTGCATTGATCCCTTTCATTCATACCTGGATACCTTCCATTAGCCAACAGGAGATCCTGCATTTCATGAGTGATGTCATGCCACCCAGCCTATATGAGGCCTCCGAGCAAACCATCCGGAATACCGTGGAGATCAGAAGAGAAGGATTGATCTCTTTTGGTGTGCTGTTTGCCCTCTTCCTGGCCACCAATGGGGTAAACTCCCTGATGAAAGCTTTCAACACCTCGTACAAGACCAATGAAAAGCGGTCGTTTTTCAAAATGCGCTTTATCTCGCTGGTATTGACAGTCATCCTGGCCTTTACTTTTATCCTGGCCATCGTTTTGCTCCTGGTGGGAAATTATGTGATCAACTGGATGTTCAGCTTTGGGCTACTGGCACAAAATTTTGATTACTTCTTCATCATCTTCCTTCGGTTTCTCGTCATCTTTATCTGTTTTTACCTGGTGATCAGTTGTTTTTATTACTGGGGACCGGCGATCCATGATAAGTGGAGGTTTTTCTCTGTCGGTTCTTTAGGAGCTACCCTGGCCTGTGTGTTTGTCTCCTTTGGGTTTTCTATCTACATCAGCAACTTCGCGACCTACAATAAGTTCTACGGCTCCATCGGTACACTCATCGCCTTTATGATCTGGCAGTACCTGATGTCCGCTATCCTGCTACTGGGCTTTGAATTCAATGCCAGCATGGACCGTGCCGCCAATGGTGAGGTCTATGAATTGGAGCGGGATGAGTGATTCCGCTAATGTTGGAGTCAGTTTTTGGAAGTCGCACAGCCAGCCGCTAAAAGCCTTACGCACATAGACCCCCTCGCGGCGGGTCCAGCCTGCCAACGCTGTAGGCCACTTCGGTCTGGCCCATCGCCTTCCGGCCAAACCCGTTCTGGTAACATTATAGCACAAGTGAAAAACACTTGCGCGATAATGGAGGGATGAGTGATTCCGCTCTGATTAGCCCAAGGAAAGACGCTGCTGGGATGGCAATTTTTTAGTCATTTAACAGAGATATTTGTTGCCTGTCTTGCAATCATTACCCAATGGCTATTTTTGTACATCCAAATATCTGTAAACCGTCTTTTTTCTGCAGTTCCAGCTTTACCAGTTAAACCAGTCGGCATTACTGTTTCTAAACCCATTACAATTCCGATATTTTCAATAATTTTTATTTCGTCAATTTTCTGCTCATAAGAGGTATAATCAATATATCCAAGTTTTAAAGCTTCCATAGCCATATTTAAGTCAACTACAGTATTACTAGGTGCATTGACAATTAAGTCATTCGCAAGTATTTTTCTAATAATGGTTGAATCTTTTTGAAGAATTCCTTGTACTTGAAGTTGTTCCATTTTCCTTAATTCTTCTACTGCCGAGGATTTATCCACAACTTCATTATCACAGCTAATCAGTAAAAATAAAGAGACCAAAATAAAAATTCCTAATTGAATGAGTTTGGTTAATTTCATAATGATGATACTCCTTTTTGTTTTTCAGTTTTCTCAAATTACTGCCAAACGGTCAGTGTATGGTGGGTAGCATCCCGAAGGGTGCTATGCACTATACACCGTGTTAGCAACTGGCTTTATTTAATTTTTATTTCTCCGTTAGTTCTGACGTAAAGAATTATCTCTTTTTCAGTATTATTTGCAACTGTATGGATTGATCGATCGGTCGAGCCAAAATAACTTCCTGCATCTAACATCTTTTGTTCGTTATTTACTGGCATTACATAATTCAATTCTCCTTTTATAACAACAGAATGAAGAACTGTTCCATTGGTTTCAATTTCTCCGTTATATCCGTTGGGGAGTTTGACAAAAAGACTCCAGAGCCCATTATTTTCTAACAAGAAACTAATTTCAGCCTTACTTTTTGAATTAATCCAATTGGAATTTTCGTTATCAAGCCAAACTAGGTTAGAGACATCTATGTTAATCGGTCTTTCCCCATTGTCATATGCCTCGTCAGTAGGTTTTACAAGATAAGGTCCATTATCAATTTCTACCAATGCAATGTTCTCTTCTCCTTTAGCAGAAGTGATATGAGCTTCACCGTCAGGTTGTGTCCAAAACGAACCTGGTTTCATCCACATATTCTCAGCTTTTGGGTCGTCATTATGTACCAATCCTTTTATTACAACTGCTCTATAAGTGACATTATGAATGTGTGGCGGAGATGAAAATCCATCAATAAACTTTGCTAAAAAACCGGTTGCTGCAGAACCTTTTCTGTCTCCCCAAATTGTTCCTGCTTGAGGGCTTTGGTCTCCTCTTGCCGGGTTTAATTTTTCCCAAGCGATGTCAGAGCTCAATAAAACCTTATTTGTCGGATTTTCAATTTTCCCTGATATACTCTCAGTCTTATCTTTTTTGGGGTTTGAACAAGCGCTTATTAGTCCAATAATTAGTAGTACGAATGTTGTATTTCTTATCATTTATTTCTGACTTGTGTTTTTGCTTGTTGCTAACATTTTGTTATGTCACACAAAGTGCAACATAACTACTTATATCTCTGATAAATCTAAGGCATTTCCATCAAACAGGTGTGCAGAAAGAAGGATATGGCAGAATCTGGGTAATACAATAAGGGATGAAATATATTTCAGTCACTCGGTGAAACTGAGCAGCTGTCCAATCCCCGCATCAGTATCTACGAAGAAATGCGTTCAGAAAAGATAACGGCCAGAAGCAATAGATTTCACAGGTCTAAGGCTTTTCAGAATGGGCATCGAGCGGTCAAGTCGCACAGGCTCTGGCAGCAAAGCACTTTGGCATAACCTATCGCGAATGTTATCTTTTGGCCCTTCTTTTTTTTGCGCGTTCACCCGCCGATTTGAAGAGTTCCAATTCATCTTCAGTTGACATTTTTGAGATTTTCTTGCTCAATTCAGTTCGGATTTTGTGTTGCAACTTGACAGCATCAAATTCCTTGTCAATTTTAACTTCCGTTTTCATAATTAAGGAGTTCTCTGGGTGTTCGTATCTCTAAGTTACCGTATCCGTTTTGATTATTCACTTCGTTGTAAAGCCTTATTTTATTAAGGTTGACGATATGCTTAAAGTTCCAACTTGTCAAAATATCGATTTTGTTAACAGTTGCTGTAGCTATATGACGACAATCTGCAATGCTCGTTGAACCAACAATTCCCGCCTCAATGTATTTGTTGGCCAATTCCTGTGCTTGATTGTTATACTCAATATTGATGTAGTGTTCTGGGTTAAGGTGATCGACAAAGTTACGGACTCGCTCGGGTGCCGCCTCCAGTTCCAAATCAAGTACTGTTGAAAGTGCAAGTTGATATTGACCTTCTTCAACAGCCTTGAAAAATAGAGTTGTCCAGAATTCGAATTCCATATCAAATTTTCCACCTGCAACTGATGTGTCAATGTAGACAATTGGAATCATTCCTTAATGCTAAGAAAATTGGAGGAGAATCGTTCAATGGTAGGGCTTAAAAGATAACGCACAGGTATGATGAGTGGCCATCCCTGTGCTATAAAAATCTAAACTAGCTAAAACCTCGGTAAGATGCAACGGGAAAAATACTACTGCTCCCAGAAGATGAATGCTCCTGACTGTTCCAAAAGTAAAGAAATGTAAGCCTTTCCCAGTGGGGTTTTAGCGGTAAGGTTCCTCATCAAGTGGCTATGAAGTGCTTAAGGCCATTCATCATACCGCATGTTAGCCACTTTCCTACTGTTCAAACTGCAATGACTTTAATATTACTTCGATATCGTCCTGAAGAAAATCATCAGTTGTTTCTAAAGAGTTCAAATATTCAGTTACTCCAATTTGTAGTTGAAGACTATCCAGTTCTACAACTCCCCAAGAATGTCCCTCCTTATTGCCATTTCTTTCTAGTCCAACATGTAAAAATGAAATCTCAGGATTACTTATCTTATAGATACTTTCACCAATTAATCTGGGCGTTCGGATAATTTTTTTTAATGCCATCAAAAGAAAATTTGAAAAAGTCATTTTTTGGCCGGCCGTTCCTTGATGGACTCAAAGGTAAAATAGTAAATAGCTGAAATGGGTTATCAGCCTTTCGTAAGTACACATAAAACAATCGTTCCTCTTTGGCTGTTACCTGCAAGTCTTCCATGTAAGTTCTTGGGTATTTGAATTTAATTCCAATTGGATCCAAAGTAGTTGTTTCAATCACTTCACTTTTAGCTAATTCAAATGTCTCCAGTTTTTCATTTGAACAAGAAGTAAATATTATTACAAACAAGATACTGAATTGTCTCATGGACAGATTGTGGCTAACATTTTTCTATGTTACACACAGTGCAACATAACTACTTATATCGCTGATAAATCTAAGGCATTTCCATCAAACAGGTGTGCAGAAAGAAGGATATGGCAGAATTTGTGTGATGGAATAGAAGGGTTTCGCATTTAATCCCACCAACTGTATAGTTCTCCTTGATCGTAATATTCATCTGCTTCCTGGCATAGTTCAGAGAATTGTTTTTTCAATTCGCTTGTTACATCAGATTCCTTTACGTAAAGTCCTTCTATAGTTACTCTATAGTCATCCCTTTCAGGACTTACAGCATACCCATGAGCAGATACATTTGGGAAACGAGCCATGAATTCATAGAATGTTCTAGTTGTTGGTGACTCGTTTTGATAATCATTAGGGTCTATAAATTTGTCCGTTAACAGTTTTTCAAGTTGATCAATTGTAATTGTTTCTATATATTCAATTCCTCCACTTTGACTCGTCCAATCAGCTTGTATTCCTAGAAGCTGGTCTCGTGTTTTATAGTCCTTGTTGAAAGTAAATGAAGTTGTGTCGTTCAAGATGGTTAGCACTGCACTCGGTATTTTTCTTGGCTCTTGGTTTGTTTTCTGTGAACATGAGATTAACAGAAAAAGTAGGAAAGTAGTGATTATTCTCATTTTTAATCTTGGGGTATATGAAGCTCATCAACTTGAGCACAACCACTACGTATGGTTGATCCTTCCTTATATCGTTCATAAAACTAATTGATTTCTCTTTTAAACAGGTATGTATCAAAAGAAAACCCTCACACTTACCCCTCCCCCTTCACCCCCAGCGCCCTCGCCACCCTCGGAAACAACTTCAACACTCTTTCGAAGGCATAAATATTCCGCACCTGGAATTCGAATAAGTCTTTGTCTTCATCAACCCAGGAAATAGAGATCATCAGTTTATTCACCTCGATGGGTGTGCCAGGAGTTAGTCTCTTCACGATCTCATATTGCATGGTGACTTCTTCTTCGCATTTCTCCGCTTCGGTAGGGATGCCGTGGTCTATCTGCAGGTACTTGACTTTATCTTTGATGAAGACGCGTAAATAATGATTGGGCATTCTTGTTGACCAGCCCTTGATTTTGAGTTTGTAGTATCCCGGTTGAATCTGCATAAGGTGCAAAGATTCAAAAAAAATAGCTAACTATATTAGTATATTACTAAATATATTAGCCCAAGGTTTGCATAGGTATTTACACCCCTCATCAAAGCAGGAGATATTGGGCAAGGCTTCGACCAGCTTCATCAGAAGTTCTGGGCTGGTGTATCCGTCCTTATTGCACTGATATTCGGAAAGTTGTCCAGGGTGTGGTTAATAAAAATAAGTGCTGGCCTTGCTAATTTTAGTATTTCACTTACTTTTGCGATCCGATTTGGGGGATAGTCCAGCTTTTAGTTGGACATATCTTGTCCAAAGAACGTATCAGACCAAAATACAGAGGAGTGGCAGAGTGGTCGAATGCGGCGGTCTTGAAAACCGTTGTACCGCGAGGTACCGGGGGTTCGAATCCCTCCTCCTCTGCATAGAAGCCTGACAGGAATGTCAGGCTTTTTTCATGGAATGAACTGGATTCGAACCGAAGGGCCGGGGGGTTCGAAACCGACGGAGGAGGTTCATGAGGGGCTGTGCGGCATGGCTGTGGGTATGAGTAATCCCTCCTCCTCTGCAAGCAAACCCTGACAATTATGTCAGGGTTTTTTTATTTTCTGACCGAACAAAAACTTGTTTCGGTGAGGGCTGGGATACAGAAAACCTATCGAGCGAAGCGAGAGGGTTTGCTTTTAACACCCCAAAATGGGATCACCGCAGGTAATCATCCATTCCCACTTCACTCCACCGCAAAAACAGCTTCACCAGAAAAAGGCACACCATCCACAGTCACGCCTTCCGAGTAAATGATAAACTCACCGGTTTCATCTGAGGTATAAAACCGGTCAGATGCTTTCCGGTTTTCTAAATGCAACAATGGATTCCAGTAGATGGTACTTCTGAAATCGGGGCTTACCTCCTCACCTACAGTAGGAAGACTGTAGTCCGGCATATAAAACTGTCGCGAAGGAGTATATCCGGCCAACCTGAAGACGGCCTGCCCCACCATGTCGTGATCCTTGATGGAACGTAGATCTCCGGCTTCACGTGAATACAGTACAATCGCCCCTGAAGATCCTCTGGATCCATAAACAGTAGCACTTGGCCCTTTCAATACATCAATAAAAAGGATGTTCAATACATTTAGGTTATTGACAAAAGCTTCATCTCTTTCTATTCCATCCAGCATATATAAAGGATTTGTTGGGCTGTTGAAGGACTCGGCTCCACGGATCCTGACAGTTGCATTGGGAGCAAACCCTGTCACTACCAAACCTGGTACACCATACAGATACTGAAAAACATCCCGATAATAATTTGGAAACGAATCCAGCATAATCCGGTGATCAGGATTGGAATAGATCATACCTTGCCTTCCACTGAATGGATCAGCTTTTTTATCCAAACGAGACTTAACGGTCAGCTCTTCTAAGAGGAAAGTCTCCTGCTCAACGGAAGAAATATCCAGAAGCTGTTTTCCTCTCTCAATCAGAACCGTGTCTTTTGGGGTGATCCGGTAGGGCATAAGATAATGTTCCTGAATGGGAGGTATTTCCCGATCATGAATTTGAATATAAGTATTGTCTACCTTCCTGGTTTTTCCTGTGCTTCCGGGTAGTGTCTTTACATAGGCAGTCAGCGTATCGGTAAAATTTAATTTGTCAAACCAAAACAGACCATTTTCCATGGAAGTGGTCTCTAACTGAAAGGCAATGTTTTCCGGGAACGTTAATTGTAAATCCCTAACCATTGTCTTATTTCGATCCAAATTGTTTCTGACCG
The DNA here is from genome assembly GCA_965223915.1 of Cyclobacteriaceae bacterium. Taxonomy (GTDB): domain Bacteria; phylum Bacteroidota; class Bacteroidia; order Cytophagales; family Cyclobacteriaceae; genus UBA7330. The sequence continues at coordinate 698,865 of OZ245027.1, forward strand.
TGCCCTCTATTCGGATCCCTTGTTCAAAGAAATATTTGATCTCCGGAAATTCGCCACTAATTAATTTTTCCCATTCGAAACGCCTCCAGCCATGGGTCATCATCAGAAGATCCACATGTTTCAATCGGTTCGTATTTTCCGGATTTAGGTAATACGTAGGTTGATGAATATGACCCTTCAGGTCAGAGGTGAGATATAAGAACGAGGAGATGGTCTTACCAGACGCTTCATAGAGCTTTTGGGGGATTACTGTTGTAGAAAGCGTCGCTAATTTTGGTGTTTCCCCCTGATTCCCAGTAAGGCTATAATCAATATTCACTTTTGACCGCTGCTGATAAGTCTTCTGATCTGTTGATATTTCTAATACTCCCCGGGTTTCTGTATTTTCATTGTAGATCAAACGTTCCGCCACAGCTCTGTGTTGAGGATCAAAAAAGGTAAAGTGAACAATACCGTTTGGCAAATCTGTTTCCTTTAAGGAAAATCGGATAGATTCAGCTCCAGGCTGCGGTCCTATTACATAAAGAATCTCTCCGCGACATTGTACTACAAGAAAAGTATTTTCAATGGAAGTCTTTAACGGATTGACAACTGCGTGCCATCGGTCATATGTTTTACGAACCTGTAATTGATAGCCAGCATTGAGCATATTGGGTAATGGCTGTGAGAAAGACCTGTCAGCAAATTGATAAGTGCAAGTATACTTTTGACCTTCCTCCAGGAGTAACTGTACAACTCCCATCCCATCATGTACACAGTTCATTGAAGCCACTTTTGTTCCGGTGTTATCGTAAATATCACCGCTGATATCAAGTGGATTGCCATATTGATCTGTGGCTTTAAAGGCAATGACATTGATCGATCCGGCAACCAATTCTCCTCCCTCCGGAAAAAACTGCAATATGATCTGTGGAACCTTGTTAGGGGAATATTCTTCAATACCCTGTGTCTCCTTTCTTGGGACTAGTTTGATCGACTTCGTAAAAAAGTAATCCTGATCAAAATTCATTTGATACTGGGTATAAGCACGGATGGAATATTGGCCTGCATCCAGGCTGTCAGATAATGCAAAATCGCCTAATGTCCGCCCAAGACTATCAATTTTCAATTTCAGCGTTCCAATAATACTGTCTAAGGGGGATATAAACTCGACGTAAAGAACCCCACTCACAAAAGTGGGTGAATGATGTATTCCGTCAAGTACATAAGCACTGAAGTACAGTGTATCGCTAAGTGTGAATCTGTCACGGTTAGTATGGAGGTAAACTTTTTCTGGTATTAATTGGGAATGATACGCTTCAAAACGGTCGGTGATTTCACTCACTTCAATCTGTGCCAAGCTGCTTAATGGATAAGAAAGCAAACTCAAAATGAACAAATTAAAGAGCAACCTGACGTGAACCATCGCTGAGAATTCGATTTGGATGAATAAGTTTTATAATTTAAATATTATTTAGCTTATTGAAATATTTTTTTTACAGTGAATGGTCTTAGGATCTATAACTTGATGTTTCATCAGACACAATCCTTCCTGGACAATTATCAGTCTAATCGAATCTAAGACTTGCCAATTTTTCTCTATTTTGCAGCCCCATGGACCTCTCCATCGTTATCCCCGTATACAACGAAGCCCGAAAGATCCCGCAGGACATTGAGGATGCCCTCACCTACTTCAGGGAGCAGTCCCTGGCGGGTGAGATCATCGTCTCCGACGACGGCAGTATAGACGATACAAAATCAGTCGTCAAATCGCTGCAGAGCCAACATAAAAACCTGACACTCCTGGAGAATCCTCATCAGGGAAAAGGAGGTACCGTGAAAGCGGGTATGCTGAAAGCTACAGGGGACATTATCCTGTTTATCGACAGTGGCAGCTGCATTCCCTACTCAGACGTGCACAAAGGGATAAGACTCATACAAGATGGGAAAACAGACATTGCTCATGCCTCGAGGTTTTTGCCGGAAAGTAAAATCGATAAGCCCAAGTCGTTATTCAGGAGGGTACTTTCAAGAGCCTTCAGGATCGTTATTCCACTCTATATGGGTATCTATGGCAGGTATAGTGATACCCAATGTGGATTGAAAATATACAAAAAGGAGGTTGCACACCGGATCTACGAAGCTTGCTTCACCAATGGTTTTATGATCGATATTGAGACGATCATCAGGGCTGAGAAGAACAACTTTCGAATCAAAGAATTCCCCATTCATTGGTTTGCTGATCCCGACAGCAGGCTCACAGCTTCCCGAACATTGAAGCGGATGATCAAAGAACTACAAAAGATCAAGAAGGAGATCAGGTAGTACCATTACCGATCGATGATCAGTAGTTTTCGCCTTCCCTTTATTTTGATCTTTTCACTGATCAGCAATCGAGCCATGAGACCAGCTCCAACCAAAAACCCTCCGACACGCACCACATTCCTATCTACGGAATTCCCGTTGAGTATCCGCTCATTGAAAAATTCCAGCAGTGGATAGCCAACTCCGGCAATCAACAATAGCTTGTCAATGTTATACCGCAATGGATACCAACCCCGGGTTTTTTCATCCACATACATGCACGTGATATCCCGGGGATTGATCTTGTAGTTTTGAAATACAATCAGAGAATCCCCTTCAAACCCCAAAATCTGACTGGTCATTCTCGAATGATCATCCTTTGTGCTGAAGGAAATAATATCCGCGGGCTTGTAGAGGACCTCTTTATTTCGATTTTTATGGAACAGGAGTTGTTGTCCACTGCAAGCAAAGGCAGCCCATATCAGAGGGATTATCAGAATGATCTTCTGTAACATACAATACAGGTATCAATCACAAAAGCTAGGTGATATTTTCCAGTATCAAACAGTTCTTAACAATGTTTAACGACTTGAATATGAAAATCTATTTAATGTCCTTTAAAAACCGTAATACTTCACCTTCTCCTTCTTGTCCAGCCTGACGATGACTTTATAGCCTTCCTTCTTTTGCACCAGTTTTTTGATGTCCGAGGTGGTCATCATCATGAGCGCGGTTGACAACCCATCCGTCACAGCTGCATTAGGTCCGATGATCCAGGTAGCCCGGGTTTCTTTTGTTGATTTTCCAGTAGCAGGGTCTATGATATGACCACCTTTCAGAAGGCCTGAGCTACTCATGGATTCATTTACCAGGTTTAATTTTTCCAGCTTTTCATCACCAACCAGACTCAGCGACACTGGCCAACCAGGTTGCTCAGTGCTCATGCTCCCGGAAGTGAGCACGGAACTTTGACCTCCATGGATAAGGAAATCGTGGATATCCCAATCTTTCAACGTAAGCGCCAACTGATCCAGGGCATAGCCTTTTCCCATACCGCCCAGATCGATTTGCACATCATTTTCTTTTCGTATCAGCCCGCTCTTTTCCGGGTCTGTCACCCAACCAAGTCCCCGCTTCTTTTTAAGCGTCTTTGCTCCATGCTTAAAGTGCCCGACTGTAGGGTCATACAAACCTTTGGTGAGCTTATAGAGCTCTTCACAGATCCGCGCACAGTTCCAGGCATGCTCCCCAATCCTGATCGTTTTTCCGGGCGCTGTTTGATTGAATATTGTAATGTCGCTATTGGAAATGTAATAGCTCAGTTCCTGCTCCAGGTCTTGCAATTGCTCAAAGGCCTCCTGCGCTGCCTGACTGGCATACTCCTTGTCTTCATACCTGATGAAGATCTGGTACATCGTGGCCATCGCCCTCGACTCAAACACATGAGGTTTCTCCTTCTCTCCTGACTTCTCTACATCAATCATGCTCGATATTTATGTTTTGTCTCTTCTCCCACAGGTCCTGCCTCAGATACCCGTTGAAATATACGTTGGGCCGCAGTGTCTGGGTAGAATCAAAAAGATTTAAATACAAAAAACGTTCACCTGGTGGTGGCTTCTCATACAATTTCTCTACCAGCTCGCCTTCCTGGGAGGGTGCGATGATGATAATCTCACCACCCGGACTCCCAAAATCTACCTGATCCCGGTAGGCTACCTGCTGGTATCCTCTCAGGTACCAGGGAAAAGGCCAGTAATCATGTCCCGGAAACACCACCTCAATGTAGGTAGACTCATCCACAGCCACAGAATCTATGGTTTGAACCACTTGATGAAAGTTTCCATCCGTATGTCCGTATACCCACGGGTTAGACGGATCGGCCGGATCCCTGTACTCGTTAAAGCTCTGACCGAGCAGATGAATACTGATTAAGCCAAAAGCCAGTGCAGCTACAACCTTAGCCCACCCGGACCTCATCATCCAAAGCAGGTTAATCAGCCCATAGCCTGCCAAAAAGAAGAGACCCATATAAAAGCTCAACAGGTTCCAGGGTGTCTTATAAGGAAGAAGTGAGTAGATGACTAAAAGGAAAACGCTGAATATTTCAATCATCCTCATGTTTCTCACCAGGGCGGTTTCCTCGGACTCGAGGTAAAGAAACAGGCTACCTGTTGCGGCCAGCAGGAGTATTGATATTTCAGTCCAGAGATAACCTGAACCTTTGTTGAAGCTAAGTAACTCCAGATAATAATACCACGGGTGCCGATGCAAATCTTTTGTACCAGCCCGATCCAGATACGTACTGTAGGTCGCAATCATATCCTTCAATCCTTCAAAATGAGTGAAGAAGGATGAGAAAAATGTGACAATCACAATGAGCATAACTCCCACTGCTATCAACGAATTCCTGGATACTAGAAATTGAAAGAAAGCCTGTCTGTTTCCGGCTACCATCACAGCTACAAAGAAACCTGCCACTGAAATGATCCAGGTTTCTTTCGTTGCGATCATCATTCCAACCGAAAACCCCAGAAGTGCACTCCAGATCCATTTGCGATGGGCTTCCCATTGGAAATATGCATGGATACCCAGATAGGTAAAAAAGACCAGGATAAACTCATGGATGTAATAGCGACTGTAAAAAACCATGGCTGGACTGATGGCCACCAGGAAGGAAACCAATAGGGCAAACCTCAGGTCAAACCGAAAGAGTATAACAATGGGAAGCAAAACCAGCAGCATTCCGAAGAACACCATCACAGACCGAACAGTCCCGATACTAAGTTTTTTGAATGTATCCTCTCCCGCAATCCATGCTGGTATCAGGGTGAGATAGTTCAGCGTGGGTCCGTGGTACTCAAATGGGTCGTATTTATAGTCTCCATGATCGAGGAGCTGGCCAAACTTAACGGCTCCCACTGCCTCATCAGTATGCATGGGCCGCTCCACCAGTTTATAACTCCTGAGCCAGAGGGCTATCACCGTGATGCTGATCAAAAGTATGTATCCGTATTTCTTCAATTTGATGCAAAAAAAATGTGACCTCACCAACCGGTATTCCGGAGATGAGATCACAAATATATTTAGTCTTAAGTGCTAAGCCGTATCAGGGCTTGCCGTGTACTTCAATTTCTACATAGTGATTCAGGTCATTATAAGTGTTTCCATTGCTGTAAGCACGTACATATCTTCCTTTCACACCTTTGGCGTCGATCAATTTACCCTCGTTGGTCTCAACATAGTTCATGTCTTTCCCGACACCGAAACCAGAAGTGTTGTCATGATCATTATTGAAGATGGTTTTTACGCCTGAGGCAAAATTGGGATCATCAGATACCTGAACTACCACATCCAGGTAAACCCTGGCTTGTTGGTGGTAATGCCATAGGATTACCGCATAGATTGTATGCGAAGCACCCAGGTCTACCTGCGCCCATTGCTTGTCAGGACCTAATTCTACGAAAGAACCATATCCGGCGTCTTTATCACCATCAGTGATTTGATCAATCTCTCCAATGATTGGCAGATCATCAGAAGCGGTAACTGTTTTACCTTCTGAAACATTTTTTGTTCCTGCAGGAGCCAGGAATGGAGGCCTTGCACCACCCTTGGGCTTTTCCAGGTTAGGAACATCAAAATTCTGCGGTGTTCCCACAAACATTGGTTGCGGCAACTCTAAATCAAGTGGTTTCATTTGCTGTGCCTGAAGTGCAGTAAGACTTACAAAAGCAACAGCTACGATTAAAACTAACTTCTTCATTCTTATCAATTTATAATTAAGTATTTAACTCTTCTTTAAAAAGGCATACAAAAACCTATCCAAACCAAAGAACTTGCCTGTAGGAATGAAAACTAAAGCTACCAAAGCCATCATCTCGATCAGGTTTTTATTCACGATCAGGTAATGTCCTTCTGTAGGTGTAGTGTAATACAATCCTGGCAACGGTGGATTGATCAGGTAGAAAAGCAATAACAAGACTGCACCACCAAGTGCCAGCCATCGGGTAAACAATCCCAGGATAAGGCCAAAGCCCAAAATTACCATTCCATACATATTTAAGCTATCAACAAACGACAGCATGGATGGACTGTCTGCGATCCATGAATAAACGCCATTCATGATCCATTTAGATCCGTTCAATACAGGCTTGGCGGTCCAGCTTTCCTGAGCCAGCTTGTAAAATCCTTCATAGAGAAAGTGCCATCCAATAAAAATTCTGAGGAGTGTAAGTGCTATGATACCTCCACTTCCAATATTCTGTTCGTTTTTATCAAATGACATATTCTTCCGGGTTAAATTTTATAGTCGTTCCTTTTTCTACGGCTTCATTTACCTTCAATACCGTAACAGCAGTCTCATAGCCATCCTCAGCAGGACAATTCAATTCTCCTTTACCTCTGACAGCGTCAAAGAAGTTTTGCAAGTGTGGTTGATGATAAGGATCATTGAGCTCCACTGGAATCGTGTGAGATTCCGGGCTTGCTGTTTCCCTTACATCCACAATAGCTCCTTCTCCGGCGGCAGGTGTCTCTTTTTTCTCAGGTTTTGAGAGATAGCCTTTATTTACCCATTCGTCCCATGGTGGAGCAGATACCTCACGGTACACACCACTCTTGTTGGCGGATTCAGAGATGGAAAGTGTTCCCTGGTCACCCATGAATTTCTCAAAGTACCCCTGACTACTGTTGGTAGTGATTGTTTGGTATGAAGCCCTTACCGTACCCTTTTCAGTTTGGTACTCATACAGCGCAATGATACTGTCATACCATTCGTGGGTGTCTTTATCGTAATAGTCTACACCTCCACTGGCCATCACAGAAGTTGGCTTACTCTCCAGGAACCAGTTAAAGATATCGATCTGATGTGATCCAAGATCTACAATCGGGCCTCCACCCAATCCTTTGTACCACCTCCAGTTACGAAACTCATGCATGGTCTCAAAACCGTATTTCTCTAATTTCTCCTGAGAAAGCTCATATCTTTTGGGCCATCCAAGGTCTGGCTGCACACCCCGGTTCCATTGAGCATTGATGGTAGTGATCCTTCCGAGGATATCGGCTTCTTCCAGCAATTTCTTCTTACAATGGATGTATCTTGGATTGCTTCGTCTTTGGTGACCAATCTGAAGGAGTTTTCCGGTTCTCTTCTGAGCCTCAACCATACTCAGGGCACCTTCGATGGTATTAGACATCTCTTTCTCACAGTATACATGCACTCCTGCTTCAAGGAAAGCAATGGTATGCTCAGCATGCCAGAAATCAGGCGTTGCGATGATTACTGCATCCAGATCTTTTTCCTTTTCCAACATTTCACGGTAATCTTCATACCCGTTGACTTCATGACCGTATTTGGTCAGCAGGTTCACTGCTCTTTTCAAATTGAGGTCGGTCCAGATATCACAAACCGCTTTAAACTTTAGTCCGGGGATTCTGAGACATGAATTGAGCAGTACTTGTCCCTGCGCTCCCATACCCAGCATTGCCACGTTCAGCTCTTTGCCGACATCCTCTTTTGGAGTCTCGATCACAGGTCCGTTAGCAGCCGTATCCGGTCCGTCCTTTTTAGACCATGACCAGCCGAACATGCCAAGAAATGGAACCGTGGCGAGACCCTGAACGATGTCCCTCCTGCTTAGTTTAAAAGAACCTTTTTTTTCTTTTTCTTTAGATTCTTGTTTTTCGTTTTCCATATGTTGTTCAATTTTCAGTCGTATTTCACCTAAGGGTCAGCTTGCCTCGCTAAGCCATTGATTTAATTCCTTCTTAAAATATTCGTTAGAAGATTTCTCCCGAGCTGATCTCAAATACTGTATAATTTCTGCAGTGAAATCATCACGATCAATATTTCTGATATTTTGCAAAAATGCTGCTTCAGCTTCAGAACTTAGTTCTTTGGATGAAATCAATTTTATTGCAGCCTCGAAGGTAATTAATGAACCCGTTTTTCCCAGCCCTGAAAGCACAATTTTCCGCTCTTCATTGGTTTTACATGCATCTAAAGTGCTTATCAACAGTTTTGCTCTCCCTTCTGAAGCCAGAGAATCAGAAATATTTGTTAGCCGCTCAATTCCTCTGAGCGCCAGTAGTTTCATTTCAGCATCATCTTGCGCCCTAAAAAATTCTACCAATGACATCAATGGTTTGTCATCAGGCCAATCGGATAATGACAAAATGGCTGTGGATTGTATCTTCCGATTTCCATCGGTCATCAAATCAACAATCGTTTGGTAAGCATCTTCGTTGGCAACATGGCCAAGTAATTCTATCAGGACCGCTTTCCATTCAGGATCCTCCGTCTTGCTCAGTACTTTTGTAATGGCATCATCTCTCAAGTCCTGTTCAGGAATATATAACGTCAATTGTGTGACTGTTCTTATCATTTGGCTTCGCTCCGCCGCAGTCAATTGATCCCCTTTATTCAATAGCCCGGAGAGGACCGCCGAATCTCCAAGCATAGCCAGGGCTTTCATGGATGCAAGCCGAATCCGGATATCCTGATCATCAATCAATGACATCAAAAAATCCTGACCATGCTTAATTTTCCTTTCCCCGATGGCAAGGATTAGTTCTTCTTTCACCTTGCCGGAAGCTACGGATGCCTCCTGCATTATTTTTGAATCGAATGACTCCCCCGGTACACTATACAGGCACTTTCTTGCCAGCAACCTACCTTCACCCTTTAAAGCCACAGCTGAGCTGGACAGCAACAGCACATCATCCTCTCCACCCAGCTTACACAATACTTTTAATCCGGCTATTTGTCCTGCATTATCACTTTCTTTAATCGCCTGAATAGCAAGTACTTTCACACGCTGATCTCCTCTATCTGCCAGTGCAATTAAAAATGACGCTTTACCAGCCTCGTTCAACACCTCCATTCCTTCGGAAATGAATGACTGGGGTGGCAACTGATTCAGCTCTCTGATCAATGGCATGATCCCCATGACTTGTTTTTCATTACCCTGCTTAAAGATTTCAATCATTTCATCCAAAGGATCTTTTCCTGTAGAAATGTATCCCCTCAATGATCCGAATAATATGGTAGGGGGAGCATCCGGATCATAACACTGTTCATAATATGTTGAGACCTCCACATCATCCTTCAAAAGCGCATTGGCTACCTGGATTAAATGATCTGCTACCAGCCATTTCTTTTCACCTTCTTGTTTATTCAAATAATCAGATAAGCTCCGGGCTGATTCCTGAGCAGGGATATTTCCAATGGCAGCCAAAATATGGGGGTATAAATCACTTTCATTATCTAACAAGCCTGCTAGCGGTTGAACCATTGCCGGATTTGCTCTGTCACCCAATGTTTGAATAATGGCAATGGACTTATCCTTATCAAGCTGAGATAGCTTTAGGAATAAGTGTTCGTCTATCTGATCATCAGGGATATAGCTCAAAGCATTAAGTGCCGCATCAAAATGAACGTTCTGCGATATTAGATCGAGCAAGATTTCGGTAGATCTATCGGTGGCAATGGGTCCCAAATGGTAAAGGATGACATTCTTCGAATCTGCAGAAGCCTCACTTCTTAAAAACGATATGAATGACTTTTCAATTAGCGCTTTCGAAGTGGTGGATTGATACCCCTTTTCAAGGACTTCAGCCAGTTGGTTACTCCATATCCTGTCATCCATGGCCTGATAGTCTTTCATGCTTACCAGCAAAGAATCTACAGACTCGCGGGAGACGATTCCCTGCGATGAAGTACATGTGGCAAATATCCAGGTAATTGCTAACAACCCAATCAACCTGATTAACGATTGAAATCGCATATCTCTATCAATTTAAGCTCCAGGGTGCTCTCATGGGTCTGGATAATAATTTATTGGCTGATGATTCGTCCGGAAACATCTCTTTTACGGGATCCCAGGTTAGCTTTTTGCCGGTCCGGAAAGCAATATCTGCCTGATGGCAAACGGTATCGGATCGCACAGCTACTTCTATTGGGCAAATGGTCTTCTCTCTGGACTTGACGCAATCCAAAAAATTTCTTCGATGGTCGTTGGATTCATACAGTTTGTCCTCGTTGGGTCCTACGACTTGATTTAGCAGTGATTTAGGATGTGCATCAATAAAGCCCCGTTTCACGGCAACCCAACCTTCCGATCCCACAAATAACATTCCCATACTATTGTGGATATACAGGGGCTCTTTTTTCCTTGCTGTAAAATGATCCATATGCATCAGGGTAATTCCATTGGGATATCTATGATGTACCTCCCAGGTATGGTAAGTATCAAAAAGCCCATTCTCGGGTTTATTGTAGAAAACCCCCTCCACTTCCAACGGACCGCTATTGTCAGCATTCATCGACCATTGGGCAATATCCACATGGTGGATCCCCCAGGCACCGGATAAGCATCCCAGTGAATAATCATTGATCAGGGTAAACTGTCGTGTGCACCTTAAGTCTGTATAGGGCTTTACCGGGGCAGGGCCAAGCCACATGTCATAGTCCAATCCCTCCGGAACCGGCATTTCCTTTTGTGGGCCTACGGGATCGTAGCTCGCTGATCCGATGATGATCCTGTCTATTTCGCCCAGGTATCCATTTCTAACGAGTTCACAAGTATGTCTGAAATTCTTATCCGATCGCTGCTGTGTACCATGTTGGAAAACTACACCGGATCTGTTGACGGCTTTCCTCATCGCCAAACACTCTTCGAAAAACAAACTAAGTGGTTTTTCATAGTACATGTCCTTCCCTTGCCGGCAGGCTTCCAGGCCAATCAGCGCATGCCAGTGTTCAGGAGTGGCGATGACCACTGCGTCTATGTCTTTCCGGGCAAGTAGCTGCCTGAAATCGTTATAGGTATCGCAGTCTTTGTTGCCATATTGCTCATCAATATAACGCTTCGCCCTTTCTCTGTGCGCTTTTCTCACATCACAGACTGCCCTGTACTGTACATCCGGATATCCAAGGAATGACCTTACATGGCCAGTTCCCATTCCACCAACACCGATCGAAGCAAGATTGATCTTGTCGCTGGGAACAATCCCTTTGGTACCACTGACAGTGTGTGCAGGAACGATGATTGGAGACCCGATAATACCACCAGCTGCAAATAGTGATTTTTTAAGAAATGAACGTCGCTTTTCTTTCTTAGTCATCATTTGGGTTGAGGGGCAGGGTAAAAAAAGGCTTGCCAAGTTATTGGCAAGCCTATATTGTTAGATTGATGAAGTTACGCTAAGCTCCAGCCATCACGATAATCTCGCTTAACAAATTTGTTAGAAGCATCGTGATTGGTTACAGTCATTGTTTTTGCATCCCAAAGTAAACGCTTACGTCCGGAGAACCTTCCGTCTTCGTCTTTGGTCTGGAAGGATCTTACCGCAAGTGATCCGAGTAGAATCGCTTCAGTAAATGGACCAGCAAAATCAAATGGAGAACTTGTTTTACCATTTTCGTATCCTGCAATACAAGCATTTACCCATTGTACGTAGTGTCCTTCAGGAACCCTAGGCAATCTCTTCTTCACTTCAATGGTATTCATCAGGGTGGTAGGAAGAATTCTTGGATTTGCTCCGTAGCAATCCATCAATAATTTACCTCTTGTTCCGATCAGCATGATACCTCCGTCACGGTTACCGAATGGCTCGCTTGGTCTCAATTCATCCGGACGCTCAGGCATGATGCCACCATCGTACCAGCTCAATTTGATATCCTGTCCGCCACCTACTCGTGGGAATTTGAAGTGGATGGAAGTCGCTTGCGGGAAACAATCGGGAAGATACATCTCAGATCTTCCATCGTATCTTGATGCTACTGAACATTCAACCTCAGTAGGATAGTCAATCGGTAGCAGTCGGAATGCAGGGTCAAGCATATGGCAAGCCATGTCGCCTAATGCACCAGTTCCAAACTCATACCATCCTCTCCATCCGAAAGGAATATACACCGGTTGATAAGGGGTGAATGCAGCAGGTCCTAACCATTTGTCATAGTCCAGTCCCTTAGGCACTTTGTGCTTTTCGGTTGGTTTGGGTAAGCCTTGTGGCCATACCGGTCTGTTGGTCCATGACACTACTTCCAGAACATCACCAATTAAGCCTGCATCATAAATTTCTTGTGATTCACGTACGCCATCACCGGAACCACCCTGGTTACCCATCTGAGTAACTACTTTGTTTCTTTTAGCCGCTTCCGTAAGGGCTCTTGATTCCTCGATGCTCCATGTCAAAGGCTTTTGCACATAGACATGCTTGCCTCTGTTCATGGCATTGAGTGCAGCCACAGCATGTGTATGATCAGGTGTGGAGACAGATACGGCATCAATATCTTTTTCATGCTTATCAAGCATTACCCTGAAATCATTGTAAAATTTCGCATCAGGGAATTTCTCTACGGAATCTTTTGCTCGTGGCTCATCTACATCGCATAGATAAACCACTTTCGCTGCTGGACTTTCTGCAAAATTGGCCAGATCACTCCTACCTTTACCGCCAACGCCAATACCGGCAATGTAAAGTGTATCACTTGGAGCAACATGACCCGGTCCACCCATTACAAATCTTGGGACAATTGTAAAGGCAGAACCTGCAATACCAACTTTTTTAATGAAATCTCTTCTGGATCCTTGTTGGGTTTTATTCTTTGAAGTCATTATAAATTAATGTTGTGGTTAAAACTTAAAAACGGTTACAAGTTACTATAGAAAAAGGAAATAATCCTGTTGAAAAGAACTTTAAGGAGCTTATCCTGAGATACTATTCTTATAATTCTGAATTATCGGATATTTTCAATACAATCTATTCAATAATTAATACTAGTGATCTAATTATTAAGGCTACTGACGATTTAGTCAAAATAAGCTTCCGCTTTGAATTTAGACTTTTGGCAATTCCCACGGACCTCTGTAATCCGGAGTGATTAACCTGTTAGCTAATTTGTTTTTTCCAAAATTCTTTTTGTCTTCATCCCATACCAGGCTGCTCTGTGTCCGCAGCGAGATGTTTGCCATATGAGCATACATCGCTACCAATCTGCCATTCTCTACGGTGCAGTTTGGGTCTTTCCTTGTCTTGATGCAATCCAGGAAGTTTCGCATATGCTCATTATGGTGGTTCCTCCTGCCTGTTACTGCTGGTATTGGATCGATTCGTGGGCGTCCATCCCCACTCAATTCCGGGAAGACCTCATATCCTTGCCGATCGATCACCAGAGTGGCATCATTTCCGATAAAAGCCAGACCATACAACCTGTCATAGGGACCCTTCTGAATCCCCGCCGTATGCTCCCAGGTAATCGTGTAATCTTTCATTTGATATACCACGCTCATGGTATCGAACGTCTCATGAAAATTGCCCGGGTGTGAAAAATTACCTCCTGTCGCAGTCACACTCAATGGTGTTGCTTTGATGTCCTTTGCCCATAAGGCCATATCCAGCAGGTGAACACCCCAATCGGTCATCAATCCACCCCCGTAATCCCAGCAATGTCGCCAATTGCCATGAAACCTGGCCTTATTAAATGGTCTGTATGGTGCCGGCCCCAGCCATTGCTCGTAGTCCACACCTTCCGGCACCGGTGAATCAGGAACCATTGGCGCCCCTACCCCATAATTGAAATTTGCCCACACCAGTACCTTTCTCAACTGACCGATCCCTCCTTTGTCCATGATATCCATGGCATCCTGCCAGTGAGGGCCACTACGTTGCTGCTGGCCTACCTGAGCCACCCGGTTATATTTTCTGGCTGTTTTCACCATCAGCTCACACTCCCCAATGCTATTCGCCATGGGTTTCTCCACATAGACATCTTTACCTGCCTGACAGGCCTCGATAAATGGCAGACAATGCCAATGATCAGGAGTGCCAATGATCACAGCATCTATATCTTTATTTTCAATCAGTTCCCGGTAGTCCTTATAATTGACTGGCTTTCTCGCGTCACCCTGCTGCTCAATCACGTCATTCGTTCGCTTCTCCAGGATGCTGTCATCGATGTCACAAAGGGCAACACATTCGGCATCCGGCTGCTTCATGGCATTGGACAGATCTCCGAATCCCATACCTCTCGCACCAATCAAACCTACCCTGATCATTTCATTGGCTCCGATAATCCTGTTTCGTGCTGTAGAGATCAATGGAGCCGATATCATTCCTGAAAGGCTTACTCCTGCCGCAGCTTTAGATGAATTACTAATAAATTTTCTTCTTGAATTCGTTTTCTTTTTGGGATTGCTCATAGGCATAGTTAGGAATGCTGTTGAAAAATAAATTTAGAAAACAAACCAGAAATTAGTGTCTTGCTATGACCTGTGTTGGTCCGGACCAAGAATAAATTCACAAGCTGAGAATAAGTTATCCGCAAAATGATCAGCTTCTGAATCACGAAGCCCATCCACCTGTATGGTTTTCATTCCCAGATTTTGCGCAGGAATGATGTCCCTGGCTTTGTCACCTACCATCCATGACTGTGTGGGATCAATGTCAAATCTGGCGATAGCTCTTTCAAACATCAGTGAACCTGGTTTCCTGCTTAGAGAATTGGAAACCGACTCATGAAATGGCGCATAATAAATGTAATCGATATGGTGATTAAGCTTTTGCTGCATGAGCCGATGACATGACTCCATATCTTCTCTGGAATAGATCCCTTTGGCTATTCCTGACTGATTGGTCACTACAATAATAAGATATCCGGCAACCTTAATGGCCTCCACAGCTTTGTCCACTCCCTCGATCAATTGAAAGGCTTCGGGCTTGTATACATAGTCAGGGCAGTCTTCATTAATTACACCATCTCTGTCCAGAAAAACGCACTTTTTACTCATAATTGGCAAATATTAGCAATGAATTCTTTTAAAAGGTTGTTTTCTAATAAAGGAACATGATTTTTTTAGCGTTTTTAATCATATTAGTGATATGTTAGACTTTCAGAAAAAGAAGCAATTAAGTATCATGGTAAAAATTGCCATGGTAGACGAAGATTTTGCTGATGAAGAAAAGGACGTCATCAAAAAAATCAGTAAAAGATATGGTGCTACAGACCAGGAAATTGAAGAGATCTTCGATAGCCCACCCACATCAGAAAGTTTAACTCCGATGAGCGTCAATGAAAAAATGGATTTCATGATGGACTGTATCCTTGTAATTTTAGCTGACAAAGTGGTAACAAGCTCTGAAGACTACTTTGCCAAGCACATTGCAACAAGTCTGGGATTTAAGACAGAAGTGGTGCCCTACCTGATAGAGCACAAAGATGCCAGTAGAGAAGAAATGAAAGAGAGTATGTTGCCTTTCCTGGTACGATAGGTTATTTCCTGACCAGCTTCACAATGCCTACATTTTCAACGCCGATGTAAATCGTTCCATCTGCCGCCTCTTCTATCGTCCTGACCCGGCCTATCCCTTTAAGCAGTTTTTCCTCTTTCACTACTTTGCCATCCTCCATTACACAACGATTCACATATTGAAAACTGAGTGACCCTACCAGTATATCTCCTTTCAGATCACCGTACTTTCCGGAGGTGACCCATTCCATGCCACACGGAGCAATCGAAGGAACCCAGTAGCTGATCGGTTGTTCCATTCCTTCCTTAGCAGTAATGTCAGTAAATTTTGTGCCGCTATAATTGATCCCATAAGAGATCACAGGCCATCCATAGTTTTTTCCGGGCTCAATAATGTTCAATTCGTCTCCTCCTTTGGGCCCATGTTCGGTCTCCCACAAGGTGCCATCAGGACTGATCACTAACCCCTGGGGATTACGATGTCCGTAAGAATAGATCGTTGGCATGGCAATAGGAGAGTTTCTGAATGGGTTATCATCCGGTATGCTGCCATCATCGAATGTTCGGTGAATTTTTCCCAGATGATTTCTCAGAGTCTGAGGATTCTCGTCTCTATTTTGTCTTTCCCCAACAGAAAAGAACATATATCCTTTATCATCAAAAACAATTCGAGATCCGTAGTGTCCCCTTTTGGGCTGGTAAGGCTGGGCTTCGAATACTTCCTGCATGCCCACCAGTTTATCACCCTCTAGCTTTGCCCTGACAATCGCTGTGGTTCCGAGTTCCTTTCCATCTTTATCTTTCTTCCCACCTTTTGAGTATGCAAAGTAGACCCATCGATTTGTAGAAAAATCCGGATGAAGGGTAACATCTAATAGGCCTCCCTGGCCCTCAAATAATACTTTAGGTGCTCCTGAGATTTCGGTCACTTCCCCATCAGAAACTCTAAATACTTTTCCTGATTTATCGGTCACAATCAAATCACCACCGGGCAAAAAATCTATACCCCAGGGAAGCGTGATCTCATCTGTCACAACTTCATGAGAAAAAGAATCATTGACCGGAAAATCATTCTGAGCGCATGCTACAAAAGATAAAAGCAGTGTCGCTGCTACAATAGGGTTTTTCATAATTGTGGGTATGATATTTATAATGGGCATCAATTTACCTAAACCATGCATTGAAAAGAATAGTTTGAAAATTTTTTAATTAAACCTTTCCAACTCAAGCTTGTCATAGATCTGCTTCAGCCATTTTTGTAATTGATCCCTGGAGTTACTTCCAATTAGATATAGCTGTTCTTGATTCTCCAATACCAGGTATGCACCAAATGCTTTGCCGCCTGATTTTCTGGTAGTTTGGGTTGGACCTGTATTTACTATTCTGATTTCATGAATGTGATCAAAGCTTTTCCAGTCACCAAACTTAAACCCAGCTAACCAAACACCTCTTAAGTAAACTTTTGACTGATTGTTGATTTCAAATATTCGATAAGCATTCCACATAGGCAAAATGGGGGCTGCCAGACCGATTGAAAGCAGGATAGCAGTCTCTTCGCTTAAGAAGAAATTCACATAGAACATTCCAGTGAATAATAATCCTGAAATGAAAAGCCTCAGCCAGATTGGTAAGACTCTCCCTTGATTGATCCGGACAATTCGTTTTTTTGCCATCCCAAATTAAAGATAAATTTTTGGACAAAAATGAAAACCATGGGTCACATTTAATGTTAACTGAGTATGACCAGAGAAATAGCATTATTCCCGTTAAACCTTGTTGTTTTTCCGCAGGAATCGTTGAACCTCCACATCTTCGAGCCCCGCTACAAGGAGTTGGTCAATGATTGTCTTAAAAAACAAACAACTTTTGGAATACCTTCTCATGTCGTAAACAAACTTGAATATGGCACAGAAGTAAAAATTGTAGAGCTCACTAAAAAATACGATGACGGGCGGATGGATATCAAAACGGAGGGTACGAAAGAATTTAAAATCATAGACTTTCATAATCCATGGACGGATAAACTTTATGCAGGTGGAAAAGTCCAATTTCTGGATATCAAAGAGGATGAAGATTCATCACTCACCATTCAGATCAAGGAAAAGATCCAGGAACTTTTTACGTGGCTTCACCTGGAAAAAGATCTCGATGTACTGGATAAAAGCATTTATGAATTCATCCATAAGATTGGTTTGAAGCCGGAAGAAGAATATCAGCTGTTGAAGCTACCCTCTCAGAAAAAGCGTCAACATTTTATTCTGGAGCACCTCAACAATATTATCCCTATGCTGGAAAGAGCAGAAAAAGCCCGTGAAATCATCAAGATGAATGGGCACTTCCAACACTTGGATCCACTCAAATTCTAAGTATTGTTTTAATTTGCACTCCATGGACAATGTTTCTGGATTTGGAGTAATACTATTGTTTATCATCGGGGGGATTTCCTTCATCGTGGTCACGATACTTGTTGGCAGATTATTACGACCCAACAGACCCAACGAAGAGAAAAACACCACTTACGAATCAGGTGAAGACCCCGTCAATACGGCCTGGAGTATATTCAACATTCGGTTTTACATCATCGCCTTAGTATTCTTGCTGTTCGAAGCTGAGTTGGTCTTCTTGTTTCCCTGGGCTATAGTATTTGCCGATGAGAAACTCATTGATCAAACAAATGGACTTTGGGGAATCTTTTCTTTGATTGAGATCTTTATATTCATAGGTATTCTTGCTTTGGGACTTGTCTATGTATGGGTCAATGGAATGCTTGATTGGGTGAAACCAAAACCTGAGGTCTCACACTTCAAGTCACCGGTACCGAAAAGCGAATACGAAGAGTTCAACGAAAAATATATCTGAAAGCATGGGATTACACGATCATAAGTTTGGAGAAGGAGGGATTGTCATCACCAAGCTGGATGATGTCCTGAATTGGGCAAGGCTATCAAGTATCTGGCCAATGGGTTTTGGACTGGCATGCTGTGCCATGGAATTTTTTTCTACCGCTGCTTCAGGCTATGACCTGGACCGCTTTGGGGTGTTGCCCCGGGCATCCCCCAGACAATCTGATGTGATGATCATTTCCGGCACAGTGACATTCAAGATGGGAGACCGTGTGAGAAGGCTTTACGAACAAATGTCAGAGCCCCGCTATGTCATTTCGATGGGTTCCTGTGCCAATTGCGGAGGGCCTTATTGGGAACATGGCTATCACGTTGTAAAAGGCGTTGACAAAATAATCCCTGTGGATATCTACGTGCCCGGTTGTCCGCCACGACCAGAAGCATTGCTGGGTGGGATCATGAAGCTTCAGGAAAAGATCCGAAAAGAATCCTCTATGAAACCGGAGGCCCTTGAAAAAATTCTGGCGAAAAGAAAAAAACTTGCCTAATGAAATTCGAAGACATCAAACAATTCATTTCTGAGCGTTTCGGAGAGGCCATTCTGGGAGAAGACTTAGATGCCACTCCCCAGGCATTGCTCATTGATCAGAAAAAAATTGTAGCGGTCTGTGAGTATCTCTACCAAAGCAAGGAAACTTTTTTTGATCAGTTATCATGCCTCACAGGAATTGACAATGGAGCTGAGATTAAAACCATGGAGGTGGTTTACAACCTCTACAGCATTCCGAGAGAACATCATCTGATGCTTAAGGTTACGCTGGACAGGAAAAAACCTGTAATAGATTCTGTCCAACACATCTGGCGTACGGCTGACTGGCATGAACGGGAAGCGTATGACCTCCTGGGTATACAGTTTAAGAACCATCCGGACCTGCGAAGGATATTACTACCCAAAGATTGGGTGGGCTACCCCTTGAGGAAAGATTATGAAGAGCAGGAAAAGTATCATGGCATGAACGTAAAGTACGACCGTGATCAATACCCTGATGATATTCCACAATTTAACAAGCAGGATGCAGATTCAGTATAAATATCATCCGGACAACCTGACCATTTCTGAGCCGGTCATCAAAGACCCGAAATCTCTGAAGACCGGGGAGATGATCATCAATATTGGTCCGCAACATCCCTCCACTCATGGTGTGTTAAGGCTGGAAGTGGTTACTGACGGGGAAATAGTCAAAGAGGTCACTCCCCATCTGGGTTATCTGCATCGCTGTTTTGAAAAGCATGCTGAGTCGGTGCCATTCAATCAGGTCATTCCCTATGTAGACCGCATGGACTATGCAGCAGCAATGAACAACGAGCATTGCTATGCGATGGGTGTAGAAAAAATGCTGGGTATTGCAGATCAGATCCCCAAGCGGGTGGAATATATCAGGGTATTGGTGGCCGAGCTCAATCGCATTGCATCACACTTTATCGCATTGGGTACTTACGGAATGGATATTGGTGCTGTAACTCCCTTTCTCTGGACCATGCGAGACCGGGAACACATTGTAAGACTATTCGAATGGATCTCAGGAGCCCGGTTGCTCTATAATTATATCTGGATCGGAGGTCTGTTTTATGACCTCCCGGTAGGTTTTGAAACGCGATGCAAGGAATTTATTGACTATGTGAGGCCCAAAATCGCTGACCTGGAAAACCTGTTGATTGAAAATAAAATCTTTATTGACAGGACAGCCAAAGTCGGAACACTCCCTTTGGACCTTGCCATCAACTACGGAGTGACCGGTCCCATTCTAAGAGCTTCGGGATTGGCCTATGACATTAGAAGGGTAGACGATTACAGCGTTTACCCCGAGCTTGATTTCGAGATCCCCATCGGTAAAGGAGAGATGGGAGAAGTGGGTGATTGTTGGGACCGTGCCTGGGTTCGTGTCAAAGAATGTTACGAGTCTTTGCGGATCATCGAACAGTGCCTGGATCAGTTGAACGGACCTCATAAAAGAACCCGGGATTTCGACCCACAAGCATTGGTACCTAAAAAAATCAGACCCAAAGCCCAGGATCTATATATCAGAGCCGAGCATCCAAAAGGCGAGTTGGGATACTTTTTCCGAACTGATGGAAGGGCAGATACAGCCATCCGTTGCAAAGCCCGCTCATGTTCATTTTCTAACCTGTCCGTGCTCCCGGAGATCAGTAAAGGTTATATGCTGGCGGATTTGATTGCCATCGTCGGATCCCTGGATTTTGTGATGGGCGAAGTAGATCGCTAACTTTAGTTTATGATTCCTGTTCTATCAGCAACGCAAACACGGCAAGCTGATGCCTATACCATTGAGAATGAACCGATCGCTTCCATAGATCTGATGGAACGTGCTTCTCATGCCTTTGCCAACAAATTTTCAGCGCTGGCTGGTCGTGGACACCGGCTGTATGTCTTCTGCGGAACTGGGAACAACGGAGGCGATGGGCTCGCTGTTAGCAGGATTCTGATCAAGCAAGGATATGATGTAAGGGTATTTGTAGTGGGTAAACCTGAAAAGGGATCACCTGATTTTAAGGTTAACCTGGAAAGGCTAAAAACACTAACCTCAACAACCATCATTGGTTCAGAGGTTGGTTTTCCTCAACTGAATAAAGACGATATTGTCATCGATGGGCTGTTTGGATCGGGCTTAAGTCGTCCGCTAGCTGGTGTTTATGCTGCTTTGGTGAATCACATCAATCAATCCGGGACTCAAACCTATTGCATCGACATTGCCAGTGGTTTATATGCTGACCTACCACCTGAAGGTGAATCGATCATCAAACCAACACATACCATTTCCTTTCAATGTCCCAAGTCAGCATTTTTTCATCCCTCCGCAAAAGACTATACCGGACATTGGCATATCGTTGATATTGGATTGGATCAGGGCTATATCCGGTCTCTGGATGTGTCCCAGCATTTTTCTGAGATCGAGGACTTCAGCACATTGATCCCTCGAAGATCAAAATTTGATCACAAGGGAGATGCAGGAAGGGTGAAAATAATTGCAGGAAGTAAAGGGAAGATGGGGGCCGCTGTTTTATGTGCGAAGGCTGCCTTGAGAACTGGTGCAGGACTCGTTTTCGTTCATACTCCGGGTTGTGGAAGAGATGTCTTACAGAATTCAGTCCCTGAAGCTATGGTGATTGAAGACAAGAACGCTGACTTGATCTCAGACATAACAGGTGGAGATTATGACGCGCTGGCCATCGGACCTGGAATGGATACCCAGTCCGACACCCGAAAGGCACTCTCAGGTTTTCTGGAATCAGCTTCAGCACCGATAGTCATTGACGCTGATGGTTTAAATATCCTTTCGAAGCATAAAACCCTTCTGGGTAAGGTACCTCCTCAAAGCATACTCACTCCACACCCTGGAGAATTCAGACGATTGGTAGGAGACTGGACCAATGATTTTGAGAAAGTCGATCTACTCAGAAAATTTACTCAGGACCACCAGGTCAATGTTGTATTAAAGGGAGCCTACTCGATTGTTTGTTCTTCATCGGGGGATTGCTTTTACAATTGCTCTGGCAATCCCGGGATGGCCACAGGAGGTAGTGGAGATGTTCTCACTGGTGTGATCGTATCTTTGCTGGGGCAATTAAAAAAGCCCTTCGATGCTTTATACCTTGGTGTTTTTTTACATGGCCTGGCTGGTGACCTCGCAGCTGATAAAATTGGCACTACTGGTATGATCGCCTCTGATATTATTGACTTCCTCCCAACTGCCATTAAAAAAATACAATTCTGATTTTTGGCAAAAAAGGGCCCTAAAAACGAATGAAAATTACTTTTTAACAATTTTTAAGAGCGAAAAAGTCTCATTAACGTATTTTTCACAATAAAATTTTATTCAAATAATTAAACATTGGCGATTTTTTTGCGTACTTTGTAAGTACAACCATGCACAATAAACTTATCATAGCGACGTTTGGATTATTTTTCGCAGTTAGCGGACTAGCTCAGACTGATGATGGTGAGGCAGTTAATCCTGAAATTTCTTTTTCCAATCAGACACTCAATGTTGAAAACAAAATTGAGGTCTACCCAAACCCTGCGGTTGAATTTATCATCGTGGAGGTTTCAAATTCTTCATTAGAAAATGTGGAGTTTGAAATGCACAGCATTATTGGAAACAGAATCGAGATTACCTCTGAAAGCTTGACGCATGATAAATTCAGAATCCCAGTCAAGGATCTGGCTTCAGGATATTATTTCCTGGTAGTCAAAGATGAAATATCCCGATTCAAAAAGGCTTATAAATTTCTGAAGTCTAATTAGTAACCTTTGCATCCTTGGGTCAACACCCTGACATCTCCGCACATAGTTACTGATCCAATCAGTTTTACTATTTAAGTCAATAGTACGTTTTCCTAATATGTCTCAGTAGTCAACCCTTAGAAGACATATCCAAAAGGACCTGACAATATCCATTCATGAGAAGGGACCACACTCCCCGACGGTCTTTATTATATGATCAAAATGCTTGTTGTGCCCTACCGTAGTAAGCGTTCAGCATCTGCTCATAGTTCGCCGCACGCTCATCATATCCGTGGGCTTTGTAGGCCTGAGTCAACTCGTTCAAAGTAAACAGCTTTTTTCTCAGCATGTCTCTGTCATTGATTCCTTTTTCGAACAGATAATCCAGATACTCCTGCGCATTTAAAGCAGCAATGTCAGCGATCTCATTGGCTTTGGCCTCTTCGCCTACGCCCAATAAAATAGATACCTGCTGAACATTGAATTCATCAAATGGGATGGACTCATTTGGCATCACCTCCAATGATTTAAACATGACAGCCTTAGCTCTTTCCGTATCACCCTTCTCCAGAAGTTTAGCTCCTAATGTGTTGAATGCCGACCGATGATTCAGGCAGAAATTTCTATAGTCCTCAGAATAATAAACGTCAGGATCATCCAGGTTTCTCCAGAAATAATTATTCATCATGTTATCATACATCAGGTCAGTATCAACCAGGAAGTCATCACCACTACCCGAGGAAATGGGCAACAGCCTGTAGGCGATTCCTTCTTGTACAACATATCGTCTGATATCGAAATTCAAGCTGAATAGCGAGGTTGTGTTGAAGTAGATCGGTCGCTCCCAGTTGGAGTTCACGATCAGGTCAATCACCGCCAGATCGCTCTTATACAGCGCACTCTCTTTGATACCCCATGTCATCCGGTCTACGATCTTATCTTTATGTTCTTCCGGAATAATTCCCAAAGATTTTACCCTTTCAACATCTACGGGCAATGACATGGACTTTGCCGGAATGGTAGTTAATGTTGAACCTAAGCGGGATGGTACCTGTAACCTTGAATCACCGGCTTTTACGAGATTCAGATATTGTCTTGCGTTGATGGACCCCTGGATCCCTTTGTTTTCCATCACTACCAGGTAATCATTGGGTCCACCCTGACGATAATTTTCTGCTGTCAATCCAAATGGCAATGGTTTTGATTCATAGGCCGGTCGCATCATTTGGTTAATATACCAGTCTGTGTTGAAATAACTCAACACAATGACCCGCACATCCGTCCTGAAACCTTCCACTTCCTGGGCGTACCAAAGCGGGAAAGTATCATTGTCACCACCTGTGAAAATGATGGCATTGGGAGCGCATGAGTTGAGATAGTTTTTGGCGGCATCTACCGAAAAATATCGATCCGACCGATCATGATCATCCCAGTTTTCCATGGCCATCAATGTAGGTATTGATAGCGCCAACACTCCTGCAAGGGCTGCTGCTACTTTACCATTCCTGATGAATTTAGAGAACAAGTCATAAATGGCCAACACGCCAAAGCCAATCCAAATGGCAAAAACATAGTAGGACCCTGCGTAGATATAGTCTCTTTCGCGAGGCTCTATCGGTGGAGAGTTGAGATAAAGCACCAATGCTGCACCAGTAAGGAAAAACAACAGCAATGTGACCCAGAAGTATTTTTGGTCTTTTCTAAACTGGATAAACATCCCAAGTAGGCCTAGTAAAAGTGGTAAGGCATAATAGATATTCCTTCCGGCATTCTCCTGAAGCACATTGGGAATGTCATTGTCAGGGATAAGCCCAACCGATCGAGCACCCTGAATATCGGAAGCCCTTCCGGAAAAATTCCACAGGAAATAACGCATATACATGTGACCCAGCTGATAGGTGAACATGAAATTGAGATTGTCAATGAATGTAGGTTTCTCCCCTTCGGCCAATCCTGTGATCTCCCGATAACGCTGAACATGCCGGCCGTCGGTACTGTACATTCGAGGCAGAATGGTAGTATGTTGTGGATCATAGACATATTCCACTTTATAGTCCTTCACCTCATACTTATCCTCACCCCTCATATACACGGTGGCACCACGCTCCTGACTGATTACCGGTGCTGTAAAGTAATGCCCGTGAATCAATGGTCTGCTACCATATTGCTCCCGCTTCAGATAGGAGACAAATGATAGAATATCTTCCGGATTGTTCTCATCGATCGGAGGGTTATAGGTACTTCTGATCAGAACCAAAGTATAAGATGAATAACCGATCATGATAAAAGTAAAACACAGCAATGCCGTATTTAACACCATCTTCCTTTTCCGCACAGAATAAATAATTCCGTATATCAGGCCGCCTAAAAATGCCAGGCCAAAAAAGATTGTTCCGGACCCAAAAGGAAGCCCAAGCCCATTCACAAAAAAGATCTCGAGTGAACCTGCCAGCGATGGTAATCCGGGGATCACACCCAGCATCACCACCATGATGATACCGAAAGCCCCTGCGAGCGTCAAAATGATCCCCCGCTTATTAAAGTCTTGATATTTTTTGAAATAGAAAATCAACGCCATGGCTGGGATCGTAACCAAATTGAGCAAGTGAACGCCAATCGACAGGCCGATCATGTAAGCGATCAGGATCAACCATTTATTTCCTTTCGCATCATCTTCAATGTTTTCCCACTTCAGGATGGCCCAAAAGACGAAGGCTGTAAAAAATGCAGACATGCCATATACTTCTGCTTCTACAGCTGAAAACCAAAAGGTGTCTGAAAAAGTACAGGCCATCGCACCTACAAAACCGGCTGCCATGATTAGGATGGTCTGCTGCTCAGTCTCCTCACCAGATTTGATGCCCAGCACCCGTTTAACGAGGTGTGTGATAGACCAAAATAGGAATAGAATAGCAAAGGCACTACTCAATACACTGAGGATGTTTACCCAGTAGGCTACCTGTGTTACATCACCCAGGGCAAGCATGGAGAACATTCGCCCGATCAGCAGGAAAAATGGTGCACCTGGTGGGTGAGGAACCTCGAGCTTATAGCTACAAGCGATAAATTCTCCACAATCCCAGAAACTGGCTGTGGGCTCAACGGTAAGTAAGTAGAGAACCAGTGCGATTAAAAAACTAAACCATCCAATGATTATGTTGATCCTTTGATATCCCATAGAATGCTATGTCTTTTTCAGAGATTGAGTGGCGAAATTAGTCATTTGTAATAAAATAGCCGGATGCAAGCTAAAGTAAATCAAAAGCTTACCCCGTTAAATGATGTGAATTTTAATTTCGATAGGCTAAAACATAATAAACAAGCCACAAAAAGAACATGAACACATAGGAGGATGTAATCACATAGCAGCTTATTTTTAATCTTTTGCCACTGACCCAAAACACGCCAAGGACCAATGAAATCCAATAGACTATTTCAAACAAGTTCAATGCTTTAAGCGGGTAATGCCATTTGGTTGAAATTTGTGTGTAATCAAACAGGCTCATCATACTTAATGGATAAAAAGCCTGATAATCCTGATACTGCAGGTCTTGTGGAATAAGCGTAAACCATCCCACTTTACAGATCTCAGCCACGATAAAAACAATTTCACAAATCATAACCAGTTTAAAAAGCTGGGCATAAGTAATCCTGTAGCCAAACATGAAACTCCCAATCCAAATAGCCAGGGCAGTGAAAACAAATTTCCAGGCCAGGAATATGGGTATGGACAGATAGGTCAATCCAAAAAAAAGATCGAAAACCCACATTTCACCCCTTTCCTGCAGAATTTCAAATGCTGCAATATTATCTAAGATCAACATGCGTTTTAAAATAAACAAGGCGATGTAGATCAAACACAATGAAATGAAAAGTAACTTTCCGTCAATGCTAAACCAATGCGCTAAAAATCCTTCTCTGTACCTTCTTAACCAATTCATTGCTGTAAATTCACGGCGCGTTCTCGATATTTAAGGAACTATCGAATTCCGGAATCGTTTATTGCGAAGATAGGATATGAATAGAATCATCTTGTTTTTTTTTCTGATCACTTCAGCCCTATTGGGTTACGCTCAACCTGAGGATCAGGTAGATACTACCCGTAGTTTGCTGGAAAACAGATATATCCAAATTGAAGCCACCCAGGCTATCAACGACCTCTACAACTTCGAATTCGACCGGTCGTACAGGCATTTTCTTTACTTGAAAAAGCAATACGGGTGGCATCCCCTACCATACTTTATGATCGGTCTCAATTATTGGTGGAGAATATTACCTAATGTGGATAATGAAGAGTGGGATGAGCCTTTCATCGCATATATGGATTCTTCCATAGTCCTGGCAGAAAGACTGAGAGAAAAATACAACAAAGTAGAAGGGGCGTTCTTCCTTGCTGCAGCCTATGCATTCAAAGGACGATTATATTCGGATAGAAATGATTATGCAAAAGCCGCATTTGCAGGGAAAAATGCACTGAAATACCTGGAAGAATGTAAAGGACATGAGGAGCTGAGTCCGGAATTGCTTTTTGGGGATGCGTTGTTCAATTATTACGCAGAGTGGATCCCGGAAAATTATCCCCTCTTAAAGCCGCTGATGCTGATGTTTCCGGATGGGGATAAACAATTAGGGATCCAGCAACTTAAAACGGTCGCCAGAAACGCTTTTTATACCAGGACAGAGGCCCAATACTATCTGATGCGGATTGCCTACTTTGAAGATGGTGACTATGCTACCTCTATCCAATTGGCCGAGTATCTCCATGAAACTTTCCCAAAAAATTCATACTTCCATCGGTTTTACGCACGGCTGCTGTATCAAACAGGAAAATATGACCAGTCACTGGAAGAATCCTACAGTATTCTGAATAGGATAGACAGTGCTTATGCCGGTTACGAGACAAATGCAGGCAGGTATGCTTCATTTTTTGCAGGTCACATCAATGAGATCAGAAAAGATTACGAACTGGCCAGGAAATACTTCAAGCTTGCGATGGAATATAGTGAGTATGGTGGTCATACAGAAATGGGCTATTACTATTATTCCATCCTACATCTGGGAAGAATAGCTGTCGCCGAAGGTGATGATGACGCTGCCAAGGAATATTTTAAGCTTGTGAGGAAACTTACCAAACGAAAACATCCCGCCAATGAAGAAGCTCGTGAAAAACTTAAAGAGCTCTAGCTTTTATTCTTCATCATCTTCTCAATCTCACTCAGCTCATCCCGCAATCTGGCCGCTTCCATGAAATCAAGGTCTTTGGCTGCTTTTTCCATCTGCTCCCTCGTCTGAAGAGCCATCTTTTTCAATTGATCCTGATCCATATACGCTACTACCGGATCAGCGGCTACTGTAGTATCTTCGCTTTCAACGTAATATTTCTTATTGCTTTTGGGATCTATAACACCAGCTTTTCTGAGTACTGACGTCTTGTTGTTGATAATTGTCTTTGGCTCAATACCATGCTCCTGATTGTATGCTTGCTGAATACTCCTTCTCCTTGTGGTTTCGTCCATGGCCCTCTGCATAGAGTCCGTTACCTTATCCGCATACATAATCACCTCACCATTCACATTTCGTGCTGCACGACCAATGGTTTGTACCAGCGACCTTTCGTTCCTCAGGTATCCTTCCTTATCCGCATCAAGAATTGCAACCAGCGAAACTTCCGGAAGATCAAGTCCCTCTCTTAGCAGGTTCACACCAACCAGCACGTCGAATACTCCCGAACGAAGGTCCTGTAAGATCTGTACCCTGTCCAGCGTGTCCACCTCAGAGTGAATGTACCGGGTCTTTACACCAGCATTCAGCAAATATTTTGAAAGCTCCTCTGCCATCCGTTTGGTCAGGGTAGTCACCAGCACACGTTCTTCCCTTTCTATCCTTAGCTGAATCTCCTCCATCAGGTCATCGATTTGGTTGAGGCTCGGTCTCACATGGATGACAGGATCCAGTAATCCGGTAGGACGGATCAATTGCTCCACCACTACTCCTTCGGATTTTCTGAGCTCGTACTCCGATGGTGTTGCACTCACAAAAATCACCTGGTTGAGCATGGCCTCAAATTCATTGAAGGTGAGTGGTCTGTTGTCCAGTGCCGAAGGCAGCCTGAACCCATAGTCTACCAGGTTTACTTTTCGGCTTCGGTCCCCACCCCACATGCCTCTCACCTGGGGCACAGTCACATGGCTTTCATCGATGATCATCAGGTAGTCATCCGGAAAATAATCCAGAAGGCAGAAAGGCCGGGTCCCCGGGTCTCTTCGGTCAAAATATCTTGAATAGTTCTCTACGCCGGAACAATAGCCAATTTCCCGGATCATCTCCACATCAAACTCCGTCCGTTCTTTAAGCCTTTTGGCTTCCATGTATCTTTTCTCCTGCTCAAAAAACTGTACCTGTGCCACCAGGTCATCCTGGATTTCCGTGATGGCGACATTGAGCATGTCTTTTCCAGTCACAAAAAGGTTTGCAGGGAAAATGGTTACCAGCCTCTCCTCAGAAATCTTTTCCCCGGTATGGGGATCAATCCGATGGATGGCTTCAATTTCGTCACCCCAGAAAATAAAACGATAAGCAAAATCTGCGTAGGCTATAAAAACATCTACCGTATCCCCCTTTACCCGGAAATTACCTCGCTTGAATTCAGCTTCAGTGCGATTGTACAAAATCTCCACCAACTTAAAGAGAAATTGATTCCTGGGGATCACCTCCCCTTCCTGTACCTTCAGCACATTTTTACCAAACTCTTCCGGATTACCAATACCATAGATACATGACACAGAAGCTACAACGAGTACATCCCTACGACCCGATAGTAAAGATGATGTAGCACTTAACCGAAGCTTCTCAATTTCTTCGTTGATGGAAAGGTCTTTTTCAATATAGATATTGGAAGTTGGGATGTATGCTTCCGGCTGGTAATAATCGTAGTATGAGATGAAATATTCTACGGCATTTTCCGGAAAAAAATATTTGAATTCTCCATATAGCTGAGCAGCCAGCGTTTTGTTATGGCAAAGTACAAGGGTAGGTCGATTGATCTCTCTGACCACATTGGCCATGGTGAAGGTTTTACCGGATCCGGTAACACCCAGCAATGTCTGGGCAGGCTCTCCACTGTTCAAGGCATTGACCAGCTGTTCAATGGCTGTTGGCTGATCACCCGTCGGCTCGTACTCAGAAATTAATTTAAAATCCATAGAATTAAGTATTCCAGATCTCCCAGGACTTGTCTGCCTGGAGATGCAGCATCTCTAATCCACTCTTTGCCTGAGCCCCCTTTTCCAATCCTCTTTCCATAAATCGGGTCACTTCCGGGTTATAAACCAGGTCAAATAAATAATGAGATGGTCCAAGTGCTTCATAAGGGATCTCTGGACAGTTATCTGTTTTAGGATGCATCCCCAGAGGCGTAGTGTTTACAATTAATTGGGTCTCTTTGACCAGTTCAGGTGTTACCTGCTCATAGCTCATCGTCTCTTCACCTGCACTCCGTGAGATAAACTGTTCCTGAATATTCAAATCATTTAACACAGCTTTTACAGCCTTGGAAGACCCACCGGTCCCCAGTATCAAAGCTTTTTTAACGGAATTGTCAGGGAGGAAGTTTTCCAGGGAGGTTCTAAATCCATAATAATCGGAATTATGCCCGATAAGCTTGTTATCCTTCCGCATTATCACGTTAACAGCCCCCACTTTTTCGGCACTTTGACCAAGGTCATGGAGGTATTTTTTGACGGCTTCTTTATAAGGTACTGTCACATTGAGACCTACAAGGTCAGGATCATTCCACAGGTCAGGAAACATATCGATGGACTTCAACTCATACAATTCGTAATTGTGGTCCTTCAATCCAAGCTCGTCAAATTTCCTGGTAAAATATTTTTTTGAGAAAGAATGCCCCAGGGGGAACCCAATCAATCCAAAATGTCTCATGATGCTACCTGCTTTCCAGCGCGTTCTAAAATAACCACAACACCTATCCCCAATAAAAGGAATAAGATGGCTGCCCCAAGGTGATTGTCCATCCCAGTCACAACAGAATAGTGGATGGGCAGTACATTGTCAAAATCGATTTTCCAGGGCCAGATTTTATTGAGTGACCCAAGCATAAAACCAGCCAGTATTGACATAGTTACCGGCTTATAATGCTGAAGGAGCCAATGGATCAATTTCGAAAAGGATATAATACCTATCAGACATCCCAATCCAAAAACGCCAATCACAACGACATTTAACTCTTTCACAGCACTTAGGACAAAATCATATTTACCCAGCAACAGTAAGATGAAGCTACCGGAAATACCGGGTAAAATCATCGCACAAATAGCAATCGCCCCTGAGATAAATACAAACCACAACGAATCCGTCGTTTCCCCAGGCACAAATGATGTGATGGCATAGGCGATCAAAGCCCCCAGAATAAAACCAACGTAATCCGATCCTTTCATTTTCGAAGGAGAAACATAAAAGACCGAAATGAAAATCAATCCAAAGAAGAATGACCACCCCTGGATCGGATATTCATCCAGCAACCAGGTAATTAGCCGGGCCAGCGAAAAAATAGAGATCAGGATCCCTAGAAAAACATTCAGCAAGAAAGCCCCATTGAGTTTCTCCCAAACTTCCCTGAGCTGAAACTTTAATAATGATCTTATTAAGGAACCATCGACTGACCTGATCGAATTGATCAATTCTTCATAGATGCCCGTTATCAGCGCGATTGTACCGCCTGAGACGCCCGGAATGACATCCGCACCCCCCATGGCCATCCCTTTGAGCAGTAAAACAATTCGTTTTAGCATGGGAGTGATTAAAATTCTAAGAAATTACTGTTTGCTTGTTAGGAAATGGTCAAAAGTGTCTCCCCGTAGCCCTAATCTTATAGTCTCCAATGGAATCACCTCATGCGGGGAGATGTTTCCCAGGTTTACATTAGAACCTATCAGCTTGATAAACCAAACCTGCTGCTCTTTTTGAGGCGCTTCCCAAATGATTCGGTCTTCGGGGATCTTCGTAAGAATCTCTTCTACCAGACCCTGACGTACCTCTCCTGAGTCCCTAAACAACCCTACATTCCCTGACTCCCTGGCTTCTCCGATCACTTTCCACGCACCAGCGTCCAGCTCTGTTTGCATCTGCTCAATCCACTTGTAAGGTGGGATGATCTTGGCAGCATCCTTGGAACCTACCTCACTGAGTACGGTTACTTGCTTAGACAAAGTGGAGATGTAGTCACATTTTTT
Source organism: Cyclobacteriaceae bacterium (assembly GCA_965223915.1). Classification (GTDB taxonomy): domain Bacteria; phylum Bacteroidota; class Bacteroidia; order Cytophagales; family Cyclobacteriaceae; genus UBA7330. The sequence goes on from OZ245027.1 coordinate 730,789, forward strand.
TTCGTGATCCAATGTGATTGAGCCGTCTGATACTTCGGCATATTCTAATCCGAATTCGTCCAGGACCCGCTGATATTCATCAAACTGCCCCCTAATGATAAAGGCTTCAAACAAGGTTCCTCCGAGGTAGCAGGGAATACCCACATCCTTGTAGAGTGCTATCTTTTCCTTTAACCTGGGAGTAACAAAAGAAGTGGACCAACCAAATTTTACAATGTCGATATATTCACCGCTCGTTTCAATAAGATCTTCTACCTCTCTAATACTTAGTCCCTTATCCATGACCATGGTATAGCCAATGTTACGGGGTTTTGAAGTTCTATGGGGCAGATCATTTAATCTATAATTCATAGTAAATTAACCAAGGGTTGTACTGGTGCTCAAAAATCAAAAATTCTGACTAAAAAAGTGGGAAGATCAGGAATTGTTTTTCTTATACTGATTAATGATTTTGAACAGTGCTTTTTGAGTATGGAGTTTTGGGAAGAAATCATACAACACAGTATGCCCTTCATAATTGAGCATCAAAGCCGTTTCCAGCCTGTTGATGGCTTCTTTATATCTTCCATTTTCAATAAGGTATACCACACTTCGGTAATACAGGTCAGCATTTTCAGGATTTTCTCCGATCCCATCCTCCAGAACCTCCAACGCATAGTCAATGTCTCCCTGTTCAAAATAAAGGAATGACCAGTTGAGCCATACTTTTGGATCCTCGGGCTCCATCTCACTGGCTTCGGTATAGGCATCTATAGCAGAAACAATGTTTCCGGTCTTATACTCGGCCTCAGCCACCGCCTTCCAATATGCTCCGTTTTCAATATCGAGCTTCAAAGCTTTATTCAGAAAATGTATGGCTTCAAACCATTTTTCCTGGCCAGATAATGTCATACCTACTCCATACCATGCTTCGTGGTAGAATTGATCCAACTTGGTGGCTTTTTGATAATATTTGATCGCAAGATCAAACTGTTTCATCTTGTCATATGCCGCGCCCAAATAGCAGTAGATCTCAGCTGAAGGACCTTCAATTTCCTGAGTTCTCTTGTAGGCAACCAGTGCCTTTTGATATTCTGCCATATTCATATAGGTGTTACCCATATTGAAGAAAGCGCTGCTGAAATCTTCTTCTATGGCTACGGCGAATTCATAAGCATCGATCGACTTCTCATAATCACCCAGCTTGTTGTAAACGATGCCAAGATTATACCAGGCATATTCCGAGTAAGGATCCTGGTCTATAAATTTTTCATAATACGAGAGGCTACTCTCCAGTTCGCCAATAATATCCAGACAATAAGCCAGCTCATATAAAGCATTCTCATTGAGGATATTTTCCTCAATGGCCAGCTTGTAGTGGTTGATCGCTTCGTCGTAGTTGCTCATCCCCTGGTAGGCCAATCCAATGCTGTAATGGATCTCATCCTTATCCTCCACAAAATCAACAGCGAGTTTGTAGGCCGCGATGGCTTCATTGTACTCGGAAATCATGGAATGAATTGACCCCTTAAGAATCAGCAATTCAGGATCATTAGGCTGTATCAGTAAAACGTTCTCTAACAATCGAATGGCATCCTCATACCGTTCCAGCTTGGTGTATACATCGGCGCATTCAATGGTTAAGTCAACAGAATAAGAAAAATGATCCAACCCTACTTCACAAGCCTTTAGGGCCATGGAGTATTTTTCATTGGCCTGGTAGTAGTTTATGACTTCCAGGTATGTTTCTTCGTCAAAGTAGTGATTTTCTTTATTCTTAAGGAAAGCTTCAAACTTTCTGATCAACTCCCTCTGCTCCTTGTGTTTATACTCTTCTTTCATAAAGGCGTTAAAAAAGTACTTAATCAGATCAAAACAATTTAATCCAATTTTTCATTCGAAAACGTAATCAACGCTTAAAACTTATCCACAAAATTACCGATTGTTCATTGGGGAATGGCATAAGTGTCTGTAAATATATTGATGATCAGTCTTCGTAGTATCCATGCGCATAGCCGGCACCATATCCATAACCATAGCCCCTTCCATTGGATTTTAATGAATTGAATACAATCGTGAGGTTAGAAAACCGATTTACTTTCTTCAGATTCTCCAGGGATTTGACAAATGAGCGGTTGGAATAATCAGCCCGCATAATATACATCTGCAGGTCCGATTTCTTCATGGACTGGACAGCGTCAGTCACTAAACCTATGGGCGGAGTATCCAAAATGATCAGATCATATTTCTTTTTGAGCTCATTCAGCAGCTTTTCATAATTGCCATTAAGGATCAGTTCCGATGGATTGGGCGGAATCGGGCCGGCAACTATATAATTCAGGTTCTTTATTTCAGTTTCTCTGATACAATCTTCCAACTTACTTTTTCCAATTAACAAGGTACTTACGCCATGATTTCCATTTTCACTGTCAAAAGCCAGATGCACCTTGGGTTTACGCATATCCATATCCACAATACACACTTTATTCTTTGATAAAGCTACAATCGCTGCCATATTGACTGCTACAAAGGTTTTTCCTTCACCACTAATGGTAGATGTAATGGTGACGATACTCTGGGGATTCTGACCCCTCAGGAATTCCATGTTTGTTCTGATTGTCCTTAGCGATTCACTGATTGAAGATTTAGAATCAGCTTTGATGACCAACTTGGAGTCATCCATCCTTTTCTTGTTATAATGAGGAACAGAACCAATGATTGGTACTTCGGTTAATCTTTCCAGTTCGCGGAGGCTGGTAATCTTATTATGCGCCAGATAAGATACCAGCAGGAATCCTATGGACAAAACAATACCCAGGGTACCACCCACACCCATGATCAACAGTGGTTGCGGTTTTATCGGGTTGCTCTCCAGTGAGGCTGACGATAGAATCACAGACTTGGGAACAGTCCCTGCTTTCGTGATCTCCAGCTCCATCTTGGATTGTCTCAGTGAGAGGAGAAAGTCTTCCTGAAGTGAGTAGAGCCTCTGGTTCTTGTTGTATTCTGTGCCCATCGTGGGAAGTTCAACAAAATTGCCTTCCAGCTTATTTTTCCTCAGCTGTAACTCCGTCAGTCGGGAATTCAATGTGCTATTATAATCAGAGACCAACTCCATCAGGTTTTCTCTAAGATTTTGGATTCTGTTGTCCAGCCGTCCAATGACAAACGTATTCTCATTATATGATTCAAGCTTTTCGCGCTTTTCTCCCTGAACTTCAAGGTAGTCAGTAAGGGCGTCCCCTATCATCTTCGGCATTTGAGTGATCAGTAGTGGACTTACAATTACGGGTTCATCACTCTTAAGCTGTTTTTCCAAAAGCTCAATATCAACCAGCCGGGAGCGGATGTTGAATCGCTGACTATCCAGGACATTGAGCAGTTTGATGGTATTGGAAAGATCACTCTCCAGGTTTGTCGTTCTATTCTCAATGATGAATGACTCAAAATAATCTTCAAATGCCTCCAGCCGCTCTTCTGTGGTCTTGATCTGGTCATCCAAAAACTTGATTTTTTGTTCCAGCACGGTGTTTTTTGTGTCTTTGGTATAACCCAGGTAAAGTGTATCAATGGCAACAACAAAATCACGGGCCTTGTACTTATTGAAATCCTGTAACGAGATCAAAATGGTCTTTGCATTGAGGTTTTCGGGCCGAACTGTTACATTTTGCTGTAAATAGTTGATCAGGGCCTCTCTGCTGTTGACGGTAAAGTAGTATTTACCCAGAACATCATCCATTTTGAAATAGGTAGTCTTTTCAATCAGGAAGTTGAAATGATCATTGTTGATCGGCTCACCAAAACGGTATTCATTCTTAATTACATCACCATTTAAATCAAATGACAATTCAAAAACCTCATCATCCTTCAACAATACATCAATGGGCTTATCATAGAAAGCTGAATTTTTTATTTTGAATGCTACGGCAAACGGACTGTTTCGGTACCGTTCATCTACCAAAAATTCTCCATAGTAGTAGTAGGAGACATCCATGTCGATGACGTCTACTACTTTGCTGAAGAACAATTTGGATTTCAGGAGTTCAATTTCACCGGATATCTCATTCAGATCCAGTGCCTCAATGTTGGTCCCCAGACCTAGAGAAGAAGCTTCACTCTCAAATTGTAGCCTTAGGATTGATTTCGATTCATAAACTGGCTTGGTATACCTAACGATGAGATAGGAAACACCCAGGCAAACCCCAAAAAAAACCAAAAGAAGCCACCACTTCTTCCGGATCAGGTATATGAATTTCTCCGGATCAAATGAATTTAAAATATCCTGGGATTCTCTGCGATATGTTTCTTGCTGCGAACTCAATTGGATAGGTTTTGTATCACAACAATTAATGTAAGCACTGATGTTGTAAGTCCCAAAATTGGGGTGACATCACGCAATGATTCCAGCCATGGCCTTCTCCAGGGTTCCACATATATAATATCCTCAGATTCTACAGCCACCACAGAACTCCGCATCCCGTGCAAAGTGGCGAGGTCAATTTGAAAAACCTTTGGATTTGTTAAATCACCTCGGATTAATTTGATGTTGTGTGCTTTAGATCCCAGGTTAAGACCGCCATATAAGGCCAAAACTTCAACAATGGATGTGTTTTCATTCTCCAGGGGTATGACCTGCCCCCCATTGGCACCAAGTACAATCACCCTGCGATTAATTACAGAAAGCTTCACAAAAGGCTCCACATAGTGCTCCTGATAGTCCTGCTCGAGTATCTTTTCAGCTTCGTCAATGGTGAGTCCGGTAAGATTTTTTTTACCAACCATAGGTAGTTTCACGATACCGTCAGCCTGGATCAAATATTGGTAACGGGTTCGTTGTTGAAGCATCTGGTTACTTTGCTGCTCCATCAACTCAAAATTTGGATCAATGAGTCGTTCGCCTTCATTGGTAAAGACCTCCAATTGCAACCTGTCATCAGGCTGAAGCCGATAGTTGGCAGTGGCCTGTGAAACAGCCTCGCTGAGGTCCTCGGATGTGAATTGGTCATTTAGCCTGAAAAGAATATCCTGCTTGTAGCTCTTACAGCCAAATAAGATGAAGATGATTAGAAGGTAATGTTTTCTAAGAATTATTTTTTTTATCATGTTGATTACAATCAACGAATTTCAACGAAAATACAGATTACTGCAAAAACTATACTCAAGTAGATATTTTAATTAGCTTTTTTTCCCGGATAGCTCCATTATTTTTTGCTCATACAGCCCAATTACGATCTTCTCGTCATAATTTTCCTCAATGTGTTTTCTTGAATCGGTATGCATCTGCAGCTTTTCTTCCCTGTTGAGACTCAAATATAGTCTCATCTTATTTGCCAGGTCTTTGCTGTCTTTCACCTTACATAAGAAACCATTTACACCATCCTTTACCACCTGATGGCACCCCGGGACATCAGTAGCTATCAGCGCTTTACCCATTGCGCCTGCCTCCAGTAGTGTTTTTGGGGTACCCTCCCTGTATGATGGCAACACCACCACATCAGCTGCTTCAATGTACTTTCTAATATCGTCCTGATGATCCAACCACTCAATGCAGGTCCCGGATTTCCATTCATCTATAAGCGATCGGTCAATACTTCGGGCATGGCCTGGTTCATATCCACCGATTATCAGAAACCTTACATTGGAGTGCCGGGCACACATGTGCTTTGCCGCCTCCGAAAATTCAATTACACCCTTTTCAATGATCAACCGACCAATCATGAGGAAAGTGGTGGTCTTATCGGGGTGAAATGGTGACATTTGAAAATGCTGAAGATTTACCCCCGAGCCAGGTAAAACACTTGTCTTTTTCAGGTTAATAGGTACTACCTCCACAAAATCCTTTCGATCCTCATCGTTTTGAAAGAATATCCAGCTACTAAATCTAAATGCAAGTCTGTATAATGTAACGGCGATCTTTTTTAGATTCCCTTTCCATAGAAAGACCGTCCCCAATCCACTCACATTACAAATACACGGGATTTTCAATACTGCTGAAACGAGGGACGTATAAATATTTGGTTTGATCGTATAGGTGAGAATGATGTCCGGTTTCGGAGTTTTCAAAATGCCATACAATCTCCAGATCAGGCTCAGATCCGATATCGGATTGGTGCTGGTACCTGGGAAATCCAGGGCATAATAGGTACAACCTAAATCGATCAGTTTTTGCGAATAATCATCTTTGGGTGCTATCGCTATTATCTGATGACCCTGCGCCATAAAATGATCGATCAGCCCCTTTCTGAAGTTGTAGATGTTCCAACTGGTATTTATGATGATAGCTATTTTCAAGTGCTAAGGCTCTGCTGATGAATGATTTCCATTAATTTTGAACTTTCAATACCTATTTCATGTATTGCAAAACAACGGGTTTCTAGATATTTATCTATGATTGATACAAAAAAAGAAGTTGAAACATGCGTGATAGTGGCTGTAGCCCCAAAAAATCAGTCTGAAGAAAAGACCCAGGAGCTGATGGATGAGCTAGAGTTTCTGGCCGCTACGTTACATATACAGACAAAAAAATCTTTCGTTCAAAAACTTGAGCATCCGGATCCCAGGTCCTTTATCGGGAAGGGAAAGTTGGAAGAGATCAAGACGTTTGTAAAAGCGGAGGGCGTTAAAAACGTCATTTTTGATGATGACCTATCCCCCTCTCAGCTTCGAAATCTCGAAAAAGAGCTTAAAGTGCGGATTTATGACCGTAGCTTATTGATTCTTGAGATATTCCTCAACCGTGCTCAGACTGCTCAGGCCAAGACGCAGGTGGAGCTGGCAAGGTATCAATATTTATTGCCCAGACTAACCAGGATGTGGACTCACCTGGAGCGTCAGCGAGGGGGTACATCAACACGGGGTGGTGCCGGTGAGAAAGAGATCGAAACGGATAGAAGGATCATCCGTGACCAGATCAATGTATTGAGGAAAAAATTAGACAAAATTGAGACCCAGGCAGCTACCAGGAGAAAATCCCGATCTGGCATTGCCCGGGTGGCACTGGTAGGATACACCAATGCCGGTAAATCATCGCTTATGCGATTACTTAGCAAAGAAAAGGTTTATGCAAAAGACGAACTTTTTGCTACGGTAGACTCCACGGTACGAAAAGTGGTTCTCAATCAACTGCCTTTCCTTTTGTCAGATACTGTTGGTTTTATCCGAAAACTTCCACACAATCTGATCGAGTCTTTTAAGTCCACATTGGAAGAGGTGAAGGAAGCCGATATCCTTCTGCATGTGATCGACTATTCTAACCCTGCCTATGAAGATCATATTCAGGTGGTAGAGCAGACGTTGGAAGAAATAGGAGCAGCCAACATCCACACCATCAAGGTATTCAATAAAACAGATAAGGTGGACACCAATGGTGAGCAGAAATCCATCAACGGACACAGCTACCCATCGGTTTTTGTCTCAGCAAAGACTAAATTCCACATGGAAGAGCTTCGCAATCTGATCGCCAAAGAGGTGGAAAAGGTCCACATGAAGATCTACCCTAATTATTTGCGGCAGGAGGTGTATTGAGGTGATTGCAAAGGTATTTCAATACTCTTTTACAGCAATATTTATTAAATTCCTTCTATAACTGCAATTAACTATTTTGCAGTTTCGAAGAGATGAAGGTAAACGTAGCAATCTATTTCACTTTGTTGGCATGGATCAATGTTTCCTGTCAGCAAAATGAAGATCCCTCCTTTAAAATAGGGTTTTCTCAGTGTGTGACGGATGATCAATGGAGGAAGTCTATGCATCGGGAAATGCAACGGGAACTTCTGTTCTACCCGGATATACAATTTGAGATTAAAGATGCCGGGGGCAGTAACGAAACTCAGATCAATCATATCCAAGAATTTATTGACCAACAGGTCGATCTTTTGATTGTCTCTCCCAATGAAGCTGATCCCATCACCCCTATGGTTGAAAAAGCTGTTAATTTGGGGATTCCTGTCATTACCATCGACAGGAAAATCTCTTCAAATGTATATACAGCATTTGTTGGTGCAAATAATTTTGAGATTGGTGAGATTGCAGGTCAATATGCCTCTTCCCTTTTAGCTAAAGGGGATAAAGTCATCGAACTATGGGGACTGAAGGGTTCCACTCCATCTATCGGACGCGGTGAAGGATTTGGAAAACATGTGAATTCAGATGACTATGAAGTCATCAATATTTATACAGACTGGTCACGACCAGATGCTGAGCAGAAACTTTCGGAGATCATTGGAGATCACCTGGATGTGGATATGATCTTTGCACACAATGATCGAATGGCCCTTGGCGCCCATGAAATATGTAGTGACCTGGGAATTGCTGATGACATTAAGTTCATCGGGATCGATGGTCTGCCAGGAAATACCGGTGGAATGCAAGCAGTTCTGGATGGTATACTGGAGGCCACTTTGTTGTACCCTACCGGTGGTGATGAAGCCATCAGACTTGCTGTTGAAATCCTTCAGGGTCGTCCTTTTGAAAAAGAGAATATTTTACAAACCACCCTTGTGAATAGGGACAATGTAAGAATTCTGAAACTTCAGAGCGATAAAATCCTCAATCAGCAAACCAATATTGAGCGACAGCAAAAGAGGATTATCGACCAATTGGAGCTCGCCGATGCGCAGCGTAACCTGGTATATTTCCTTAGTGGGGGTATCCTGGTGATCTTCATTTTAGTGGTGTATGCTTTTTACATATTGCGGGAGCGCAAACGTGTGAACAGAGAGCTCAAAATAAAAAATGAAAAGATTTTGCTTCAACAGGAGCAAATCCTGAAGTATTCAAAAGAAGCGGAAGAAGCCAACACCGCGAAGCTGAAGTTCTTTACAAATATTTCGCATGAATTTCGAACACCCCTGACATTAATTCTGGGACCTGTCGAAGAAATGCTTCAGCGGGGAAAAGGAATACACGCAGAAATAAAATCAGGACTGGAGTTGATCAGAAAGAATTCCTATCGCATGCTTCGCCTCATCAATCAACTCATGGAGTTTCGAAAGATTGAAAATGGAAAAATGAAGATAAATGCTTCAGAAAATGACATCTGTGAGTTCGTAGCTGAAATCAAGGAAGCATTCGAACAAACAGCTAATGAAAAGGATATCAATCTTGAGTTTTATAATGGTGACATAAAAGAGAAGATCTGGTTTGATGTCAATATGATTGACAAGGTTATTTTCAACCTTCTGAGCAATTCATTCAAGTTTACTCCAGCTCATGGAGCCATTAGGATTTTTGTCCTCAATAAGACTAAAGAAGTAAAAATTGTTATCGAAGATACCGGAAGGGGCATGACAGAAGAACATGCTAAACATGCCTTCGATCGATTCTACCAGGGCAGTGGATATAATGCACAGGGTACCGGATTGGGCCTATCACTCTCAAGGGAATTGATGCAAATGCACAAGGGGTCTATTGAACTCCAGACAGAAATGGGCCTGGGAACAACTTTTACGATTACCCTAAAGAAGGGGAAATCTCACTTCAATGAATCCGAACTTATAGATCTTACTACTCCATATAAATTTTCTGGAAACGAGTACATCAAGCAGCTGGTTGAAATTTCCTTTGAAGAGCAGGAAGGTGAAACTCCAGATCAAAAAATACTGATCATTGAAGACAATGAGGATCTCCTGCGATTTATGAAAAGCTATCTGTCAAAAAGTTACGAAATTCTTTCCACGGGGGATGGCAATAAGGGCTTGATCCTGGCACAGGAGGAGATCCCTGATCTTATTCTTTGTGATCTGATGATCGAAGGAATGGATGGCCTGCAATACACTAAAAAAATAAAATCAGACTTTCGTACTTCGCACATTCCGATCATTATATTGACTGCAAAGACCAGTGATGAACACAAAGTAATGGGTATCAAAGCCGGTGCAGACCAATATATCACCAAGCCATTCAATATTCAATATCTGTCTGAGAGTATCCGGACCCAACTGAAGAACAGGCAATTGCTCAAACGTCACTTTAATGTATCCGATGAAAATGAGGAGCTGCCAGAGCACCCTCATAACCTTGATCAGAATTTCATTCATAAGTTTAAAAAAATAGTACAGGATCATTTAAGTGATTCCTCCGTCACCGCCGATGTCCTTTGCAAGGAAATGGGGATGAGCCGGATCCAGCTTTATCGAAAAGTAAAAGCTTTAATAGGACAAAGCGTGAATGATTATCTGAATAACACCCGGTTGAATCTGGCCAAAAAACTATTGAACACAGATGCAACCATTGCTGAAGTTGCTTACCAAACCGGCTTCTCCTCCGCTGCATATTTTTCCACTGCCTTTAAAAACAAATTCAAAATTTCCCCCTCTGAGTATAAAAATAAGGCTCAACAAGCGCTCTCTGATTGATACAAATTTGAAAGTTTGATACAAAATCAAAAATCAGAAACATTTCAAGGTAAAAAAATCGGAATAAATAACACTTTCTCAACATCCAGGGCTATTCCGTCATCACCGTTTCAATATTCGAAATAATATGATCTGATTTTAAAATTCCTTCAACAGGACTCTCACCACCTTTGAATTCATAAAGCTGATGATCAGGGAATGAATTCGAAAATAATCATATGGTCTATTACTGCTGCTCTGGCCGGGCTACTCTTTGGATTTGACACCATCGTAATCAATGGAGCCGAGGAAGAGTTGCAGGCACTCTGGTCTTCCTATTCAATATATGGTAATAATGATCTGTTTCATGGCATTGTGGTGGTCGGATCAGCACTTTGGGGAACAGTAGTAGGGGCAATTTTTGGTGGAATCCCTAATGACTCACTGGGTAGAAAAAAAACACTTGTTTTATTGGAATACTTTATACAATTTCCGCGCTGGGTTCAGCCCTGGTAAGTGATCCATGGATGTTTGCCATGTTCCGATTCATAGGAGGTTTGGGTGTAGGAGCTTCCACCATCGCTGCTCCCGCTTTTATTTCAGAGATTGCGCCTCCCAGTAAAAGAGGTGGCCTGGTGGCTATGTATCAGCTTAACATAGTTTTTGGAATATTGCTCGCCTTTATTTCCAATTATTTCATTCTTAAACTCATTCCGGTTGATTCCTGGAGGTGGATGATCGGTATTGAAGCTGTGCCAGCATTGATCTATACAATTTTTGTATCCTGGGTGCCTGAGAGTCCCCGATGGTTGATTGTCAAAAAGGGCGATATCACTGCGGCAAAAAAAATATTCTTGATGATCTCTAATAAAAAAGAGGTTGACGCAGAAATCGCCATGATCAGGGCATCCATCGATAATACAACTACCAAAGAACCGCTTTTCCAGCACAAGTATAGAATGCTTTTGATGTTAGCATTTGGCATTGCTTTCTTCAATCAATTCAGCGGAATCAATGCCATTCTATACTATGCAAAGAGAATTTTTACCCAGGCAGGTCTAGGTGAAGATGCCGTACTTCTGAGCACAGTAGGTATCGGCCTGGCCAATCTAATATTTACGATACTAGGGGTCATATTGATCGATCGCCTAGGAAGGAAGCAGCTGATGTTCGTGGGTTCAGTTGGTTATATCATCACACTTACGGCAACCTCATTGGCGTTTTATAACAATTGGGTTTTTATCATCCCAGCATCCCTGTTCCTATTTATTGGCGTACATGCCATCGGACAAGGGGCTGTCATTTGGGTGTTTATTTCAGAAATATTCCCTAACCACCTCAGATCAAAAGGACAAGCATTTGGGACATCCGTTCACTGGCTATTAGCAGCCATTATTCCAGCATTTGTACCACTCTTATTTGCCAGTATTGGCCCCGGAGCAGTATTCGCCATTTTCGCAGGCTTCATGACGTTGCAGCTACTTTTTGTTGCGTTTCTGATGCCAGAGACAAAAGGTGTTTCACTCGAAGATCTTCAAAACCAGCTTATCCACCAGGATAATGAATTACCTATTCAAGATTTAAAACAAACAATTAAACTATGATGAAAACTTACATGAACAAGCTTTCAATTACTTTCCTCTTTATACTGGGAAGTGTTGGATGTCTGTACGCTCAGACTACAGTGTCAGGAGTCGTTGCAGACTCGGTAACCAGCGAGCCCCTCATCGGGGTGACGGTAGTACTGAAAGGAACTACCAATGGTACGATAACTGATTTCAACGGAGCGTATGAAATCAGTGCGGAGACAGGAGATGTCCTGGTATTCACTTATGTGGGATTCGCTCCCCAGGAAGTTACGGTTGGTCCTAATACCGACTATAATATCTTCCTTGGCCCGGACTCCAAGCAGCTGCAGGAAATTGTCGTCACAGGATATACCAGTGAGAAGAAAGAGGATCTCACTGGTGCTATCCAGGTGGTAGAACTCGACAAAATCAGCAATGTCGCACAAACATCAGGTAACCCAATGCAGGCGATGCAAGGTAGGATTGCTGGTTTGTATATTGAAAAAAATGGATCTCCTTCCGGAGTGAACAGCAGGATACTGGTACGTGGCCAGAATACACTGGGTAATAATGATCCATTATACATCATCGATGGCCTGCCTACAAAGCGGCCAGAGATTCTCCAGACCATAGCTCCTGAAGCCATTGAGTCCGTACAGGTATTGAAAGATGCTGCTTCTTCTTCCATCTATGGATCAAGAGCTTCCAATGGCGTGATCATCATCAAAACAAAAGATGGAAGCTCTCAACCAGGTAGGTTAAAAGTTCAGTTTAATTCTCACTTCTCGATGCAATCTGAAAAGAATGTGAGAATGGATATGCTGAACGCTGTGGACAGAGGGCGTGCTCTGTGGCAAGCTTCCGTTAATGATGGCGTAGATCCGGCATCCGGATATGGTGAGATTTACAATTTTGACTGGAACAATGATTTTAATAATCCAGTACTTAACAATGTTTCAGTGCAACCTTTTGTGGGTGGTGATACAAACGTGCCTGCCGGGGATACAGATTGGCAGGAAGAAACCTATGAGACCGGGTATGTAACCAACAATACCCTGACCGTTTATGGTGGAGGTGAAAAATCATCAGTATTGTTCAGTCTGGGACACATGAAAAACACAGGTATCCTGAAATATACGGACTACGAGCGTATTACGGGCCGTATCAATGCGGTAATGAATCACTTCAACAATCGGCTGCGTGTCGGGATCAATACTCAGTTTGTCAACTCACATGAGACCCTGGAAACTCCCGACCTGGGTAGTGCGCCTACTCCCGGACTGGCGATCACTCTTGCACCAACTATCCCGGTATTTACATTGGACGGGGAATATGCCGGACCCCTGGGAGCAGGATATTCCGATAGAAACAACCCAGTTCATATGCAATACATCAACCGATGGGATGATACTCAAAGACAGTTTCTCTATGGAAATGTTTTTGCTGAAATTGATATCCTTGATAACCTGACTTTCCGATCTTCGGTTGGTTATGACTTTTCTCAGATCTTTGATAAGGATATTGAAGTGGCATTTGCGGAAGGATTTATTGCCCGGGATGTCAACAGTCTGATCCAGACAAATAATAAATTCAATAGTCTTGTCTGGACTAACTTTCTGAACTATCAGTTGGATCTTGGCTCCAGTAGACTGGGGTTCTTAGTTGGTGTGGAATCCATTGATGACCACAGTGAACAGGTTCAGGGCGTTAAAGACAATTTCTCCGTCCAAACCGAGGAGTACTTTGTGCTTTCTGCAGGTACCAGTAACGGTAACGCTTTTGGAACATCCAGTGACAGCCGGTTGCTTTCCCAGTTTGGTAAAATCAATTACAGCCTGATGGATAAGTATTTGGTGGCAGTCACCCTACGGCGAGATGGTTCATCAAGATTTGGGGCAGACAACCGGTATGGTATTTTCCCTTCAGTATCTGGTGCATGGAAAATTGGCAAAGAAGATTTTCTACAAAGTGTAACATTTCTTTCAAGCCTTAAGTTAAGGGCTGGCTATGGAGTAGTTGGTAACCAGGATATCGGACCGTATCCCAGTTTAGGCCTTTTTGCTCCCAGATATGGTCAAACAGCCTCTCAAATTGACAATATTGGTCATGTGGGATTCTTTGACCAATACTGGAACATTGGTACTGCTTATGACTTAAATGGTGCCAACACAGGAAACCTTCCTTCCGGATTCTCTTCGATTCAGGCTGCAAACCCTGGTTTGAAATGGGAGTCAACTACGGAAGTAAACGTAGGAGCAGATTTTGCACTATTCAATGCAGCTTTGCTGGGATCATTTGACTACTTCACAAAAACGACAGAAGGTATTTTGATTCAGCCACCAGTTGCTTCAGCTGTGGGTGAGGGTCAGCTGAGGTTTGTAAATGGTGCGACCATCGAAAACAATGGGTGGGAGCTAAACCTTAACTACCTGAAAGAATTTTCCGGAGATTTCTCTTTCTCGGTAAATGTGAATACGAGTAGGTTCAAAGACAAGATAACAGCACTCCCGGAAGAAGTGAGGGCCGCATTCCCGGGCAACGCAGAGCAAGATATATTGGGTCAATCCAATCTATCCATCTTCGGATACCGTGCTGATGGCATCTTTCAAAGTCAGGAAGAAGTTGACAATCATGCTACACAGGTAGGTGCAGCACCTGGTCGGATCAAATACCTTGATCTGAACAATGATGGAATTGTGGATGCCCTGGATCAGACCTTCCTGGGAACTGAACTACCTGGCTTGGAATATGGAATAAGGCTAGATGTTTACTACAAGAACTTCGATTTTTCCATGTTTGGATCTGGTATCAGCGGCAGAGACGGTTTTGACAATTATCGATTTCTGAACGAATTTATCCGCGGACGGGAAAATGTTGGTCCCGGGGTATTCGATGCCTGGACTCCTGGCAACGCAGGTGCTTCCATTCCGGCTCTCACGCTTTCGGATGGAAACAATGAGACCAGGACTTCTGATTATCTGATTGTCAATACCTCTTATTTCAAGATGCGTAATATTCAGCTTGGATACACCGTGCCAGCGTCTATTACCGAAAGATGGGGTATCGAAAGGTTGAGGATATACTCCATTGTAGACAATCCATTTGTGATCAGGTCTAATGAATTCTCAGGACCAGACCCGGAAAGAGTTGACTTCAACCTGATCCCGGTTCCAAGAAGTCTTTCATTTGGAATAAATCTGTCACTATAGTTGAACGTCAAAATTTTGAATACAATGAAATTATTTAAAATATTATTTATACTCCTTTTCATGATAATTGCTATCTCATGTAAGGATTACCTGGAGACTGATCCATACGGGCAGGTCTCAGCAAGTGGTGCCACTGTTGAAGGTGCCGAAGGACTGGTTGTAGCTGCTTATGCAGGTATTGCCAATGATGATATGATCGGCCCAATCACGAGTATGTGGGCGTATGGTAGCGTCCGATCAGACGATGCATACAAAGGCGGCGGCGGAGTTTCTGACGTTGGTGATATCAACTTTTTCGAGCAATATAATTTGACGAATCCATCACAGGCCTGGATGTTACCTTATAGCTGGGAGCTTTTATACAGTGCCATCTCCCGTGCCAATTCAGCACTTAGGACGTTAAACGAATTGAGTGATGATGGCTACCCACAACGCACAACAAGGATAGCAGAAATGAGATTCCTTCGAGGACACAGTCACTTTGTGCTTAAAAAGCTCTTCAAAAGAATACCCTACATCGATGAAACACTCACGAATGATGAGATCCTTTTGGAATCCAACGTGAAGTACTCCAATGATGAGCTTTGGAACAAAATAGCAGAGGATTTCGAGTTTGCTATGGATAACCTGCCTCCATCCCAGCCAGAAGTAGGAAGGGCAAACATGTATTCCGCTGCAGCATACCTTGCTAAAACGAGATTGTTTCAGGCTTACGAACAAGGGGATGACAGCCATGCGGTCACAGCTATTAATTCATCGAGATTGCAGGAAGTAGTTACGTTGACCGATATGGTCATTAATTCAGGTCAGTACGATCTGCAACCAGATTTTGCAGAAAACTTCCTGGATGGGTTTGATAATGATGTAGAATCAGTTTTTGCTGCTCAATTTTCGATCAGTGATGGTACAACTGTAGGTAGGTTGAGCTTTGTAACAGGGCTGAATTATCCACATGGAGCTCCACAATTTGGATGTTGCGGGTTTCATGCACCCAGCCACAACCTGGTCAACGCTTTTGCCACTGAAAATGGGTTGCCTAAATTCAACACCTACAATGATGTCACACTGACTCCTGAGGACATTACCCCTTCAGGTCAGCCTGTGGATCCAAGGATTGATCATACTGTTGGAATGGATGGTCACCCCTATAAGTATCGCAATGAAAGCGCCTATATCTTTAGCGATAGCTGGGTGAGAGATGCAGGTGTATACGGCCGTTTCCACAGTATGAAAGAGCAGCAAGCGGCTGACTGCTCATGCTACAGTAAAGAAGGGCCTTTTATCGGCTCCTCTAAAAATATCGATATTATCAGGTATGCAGATGTATTGCTTTGGAAAGCCGAAGCATTGATCGAATTGAACCAGGACCTCACTGTTGCAAGAGATCTAATCAATGAAGTAAGAGAGCGAGCTTCGCAAAGCACAGGTCGTACGGTGTTTTCAGACGGTTCTCCAGCTTCCAATTACGACATCGAATTGTATACTGATGCTAATTACACCTGGGATCAGGCCAATGCACGGGAAGCGCTACGTTTTGAAAGAAGGCTAGAGTTTGCCACCGAAGGACAACGTTTCTTTGACCTTGTCCGATGGGGTATAGCTGCTGAAACTTTGAATGAATATCTGACAACAGAAAAATCGAGGAGAGATTTTCTGTCCAATGCAGCATTTACAGCCGATCGCGATGAATACTATCCCATCCCTCAAAGGGAGATAGATTTCACAAAAGGCTTGTATGAGCAGAATCCTAATTACTAAAAATAATAATTGAAAACCAGACTCCATTTTTTGTTATCTTAAAATGGAGTTTGGTTTATTTTAATCCACATCTAAGAACCCGAAATGAAATCACTATATGTCATCACGCTAATGGCTTGTCTGATAGGTTGTCAGCCGAAGGAAGCAAGCCAAAATGGATCTGAACCTTCTGATAAGAAATTCAGACCTGCCTACCATTTCACTCCCCCTACCCAATGGATGAATGATCCCAATGGGATGGTATATTATGAAGGAGAATACCATCTCTTCTACCAACATTATCCTGACAGCAATGTGTGGGGACCTATGCATTGGGGGCATGCGGTATCTACTGACCTCGTAAGCTGGGAACACCTGCCGATCGCCTTATATCCTGATGAACTTGGCTACATCTTTAGTGGTAGTGCCGTGATTGACCATGAAAACACCAGTGGGCTTGGAACTGTTGAAAATCCACCGATGATCGCCATGTACACCTATCATGAGCCGATAGGTGCCAAAAACAAAGAAATTGACTACCAAACGCAGGGTATTGCCTACAGTTTAGACAAGGGCAGAACCTGGACCAAATATCAGGAGAATCCTGTCATCGCCAATCCGGGGATCAGGGATTTCAGAGACCCCAAGGTTTCATGGATGCCAGAGTTTGAAAAATGGGTAATGATCCTGGCGGTGAAAGATCACGTCAATATTTACTCTTCTACTGATCTCAAGACCTGGACAAAAGAAAGTGAATTTGGTCAGGAAATTGGGGCACACGGTGGCGTTTGGGAATGTCCTGATCTATTTAAGCTCACAGATCAAAATGGAACAGAAAAGTGGGTAATGCTGGTGAGCATAAACCCGGGTGGTCCTCTGGGTGGTTCTGCTACCCAATACTTTGTTGGAGCGTTTGATGGCACCACTTTCACCCTGAATGATGAGGAAACCAGATGGATAGACCACGGCACTGACAACTACGCAGGTGTTACCTGGTCAAATATTACTGAGCAAGACGGTCGAAGATTATTTCTAGGGTGGATGAGCAACTGGCAATATGCCAATATTGTACCTACTTATGAATGGAGAAGTGCCATGACCGTACCCCGTGAGCTGATTTTAAGAGACACTGAAAGAGGATATGAAGTACATTCGAAACCTGTGGATGAGTTGGTCAAACTGGAAAAACAAACAGTACAACCTGGCTCTCCTGAGATCAGGGAGCAGGTTTACTTGTTGACATTGGAAACTGAGCCAGGAAAGAATTTTGAATGCATGGTTTCCAATGACCTGAATGAACAGGTCACCATCGCATTTGAAAATGGGATTTTCTCATTCGATCGGTCCCGTTCTGGCATCATCGATTTCGAAGAGGGGTTTGGCGTAAAGCATGAGGTGGATTTTAGCGATCTTATGATTGAAAATATTAAAGTTTATGTAGACAAAGCGTCTATGGAGGTCTTTATCAATGACGGTGAGCGGGTGATGACGGAAATTATATTCCCCAATGAACCTTTGGTTAAAATCAATACCTCCGGAGCCATAAAAAATGCTGAAGTCATTCTTTTGCAATAAGTTTGATGACTAATGAAAGCATTGGTTTTTGGAGAGATCCTTTGGGATATCATTGAAGGGGAGCACCATCTCGGCGGTGCTCCATTAAATTTTGCTGCGCATGTAAAACAATGTGGTCAAGCTTCATGTATTATTTCATGCCTTGGAAAAGACGAGCTTGGAGATGAAGCCTTTCGATTGGTAAAAGGATTGGATGTGGATGTGTCTATGATCCAACGTGCCGATATCAGGACCGGATTTGTGCCCGTCACCCTGAAAGATGGGCAACCGGATTATGTGATCACCAAAGATGTAGCCTATGATTATATCGAGGGCGGTAAGCTGGACCATTTAGCAATTTCTGACTTTGATTTTTTCTATTTTGGATCATTAATCCAGCGAAACCAGGTTTCCCATGAAGCTTTGTATAGCATTCTGGATCGCCATCCATTTGAAGAGATCTTTTACGATGTAAACCTTCGGAAAGATAGCTATGACCAGGCCATCATCGAAAAATCTCTCGGTCATTGTACCCTCTTAAAAGTCAATGATGAAGAAGTGGCGGTCATAAGCAAAATGCTGTTTGGTGAAAATCAGGATTTTGAAACTTTTGGACAAGCCATTTGCAACCAATATGATCAGATCAAAACCATCATTATCACCGCCGGTGGAGAGGGGTGTTATGTTTATCATGATGGCAAAATTTCCCATATACCCACTGAAAAAATCAAGGTGATTGACACCGTTGGTGCAGGGGACTCCTTCAGCGCAGCCTTTGTTTGTGTCTACTACCAAACAGGTGATCCGGTGAAAGCAGCTACCATCGCCAACAAAGTTGGCGGGTTTGTGGCATCATCCAGGGGTCCGATACCCAACTATCCGCCGAAGCTTAATGAGCTCCTCAGGCAGGGATGAATCTAAAATTCGATGATCATAACCTCGTCGTTGAACGCCACCCAGGCAAACCAGTACCCGATGTAACCAACAAAATCAGCACTCTCAAAGTATAATATACCATGAAAAAGGTTGGTTCCGTTCTTAAACACCCCTAAAAATTGGCCTCAGGAAAATCAAAATTTGCATCAAGAGGCCAATTACAATTAAAACGCCTATTTCTATTCTTGATATCAAAAATCAATGATTCCGCTGCGCCAAAGTCATTTTTGAATCCATCCCTTTTCTATATCAAGGAAGTGTTACACATTGCTGCTAATTGTCCTCATAGATAGAGGCGACGGTATCTTCCATATCAGATAGATGCTTTTTGTGCATGTATCCAATCATTACGATCATTAATAAGATCGAGAACAAAATCAATGTCTCGTTTCGTTTCCTTTCTTTGTTGTAATATCCTCCATTTCATAACTGTAGTATTTATCTTAATTCCATTTCCATTCTTTTTTCTTTTAGCCATTGCTTTAATTCTACTTGATCGCCCGGACTTAAATATTTCAACGCTTTTTGGTACTCCTTTTCCAGTAATTCTGCGTCAAAACTTATTTTGTTTATGAGATACTTATAGTACTCCAACATGGTCATGGTCTTTCCTATTCTGCTTGTACTTTTCATGATTTTGCTTTTTGTTAATGTAATGTGTCTTTTGCTTTTTTCAATTTGCTTACGCAAGTTCCATTGCCGTATTTTTGACTTCCAAAATCCTGATGATTTGTTGTCCTCTCAGCAGTCAGACTTGCTCTAATCCATAAAGATTTAGCCAAACTTGATCTATTAGTTCTGAAAGACTCATTACAATATGCATACCAATAAAAAAATTACCTTACAGCCTATTTAAAAGCACTTTTTACATGAGCGAGGATAATGATAAGTGGTTATTTTATTACCCGGTCGGGTAATTTTGTACC
The DNA here is from genome assembly GCA_965223915.1 of Cyclobacteriaceae bacterium. Taxonomy (GTDB): domain Bacteria; phylum Bacteroidota; class Bacteroidia; order Cytophagales; family Cyclobacteriaceae; genus UBA7330. The sequence goes on from OZ245027.1 coordinate 751,032, forward strand.
GCTATTTTGCAAAATATGGCCATAGCCTCAAACAGCCTGAGAATATTAATGTCTCTAGTATCCGAGCAATGGATTACTGACAGATTATCAGATCAGAATATGGCATAAGCAAAGGCAAAATTTTGCTCATTTCTTTGAAGGGTATTTTAGTAAAAAATTCTGTGGATCAAAATCAGGTGCAGATGCTAAAAAGGTTGTCTACAATGCTCTTCATTGGACTTGCAACCATGCTCCTTTGGATAATAGTCACCTGTCATTAGGAATTTTCGTATTGCAGATCTTCATACCTCTTAAGAATAAAGTATTCATGGAAGGAGCTTTTGCAAAGCTTGTTTACATTACTCCAACCATAAATATCACTGGTATTTTAGCTTTAGTTTTTCAGGATTATCCAAATCAATCTAATCAACTAATTCTGCTCTTAAATTCATTGATAATCCCTCCTTTCAAAAGAACGTTTATCTGACGATCACTTAAGGAATGCCTGGTATCGAACGTTAGCTTATTGCCGGAAGCTTTGCTCACATTAACTGATACGGGATTTCCATTTCTAATGTCTTCAATGAGGTTATCAAAACTTACAATATCTCCTTGCTCAATCTCCTTGTAATATTTGAAATCCATGAATTCAAGTGGTATTATTCCGAAATTCACAAGATTTTGCCAGGCAATCCGGGCGTAAGATCCGGCAATAACAGCAACCTGTCCTAAGTATTTAGGAGCCAAAGCTGCATGTTCTCGACTTGAACCCTGAGCATAATTTTCACCTGCAACTACAACGTGCCCTCCATATTTAGTTTTAGCTTCCAAAGCCCTGTCATAGAAGCTGTCGTCTATTACTATATAGGAGTATTTACTAATTTCCGGTAGGTTGCTTCTCAATGGTAATACGTCTGCTCCAGCTTTCAAAATTTCGTCAGTCGATATATTGTCACCCATCTTTAGCAAAACAGGTACTTCATAGGTATCGGATAATGGTTCAATGAGCGGTAAGGTTTTGATATTAGGCCCCTTTACTATCTCAATTTTAGACCCATCTTCAGGAGGTGCAACTAACATGTCCGTGTTAATTATCTCTATATCTGGATTTTCATACTTTGGATAACTCATTTTGTACAACTCCTTAAGATCCCTTGGATCAGTGATCTTTCCGGTAAGGGCTGATGCTGCGGCTGTCTCCGGACTACATAGATAAACCTGGTCATCTTCAGTGCCGGACCGGCTCGGAAAGTTTCGAGGCATGGTTCTTAAACTTATGGTATTCGTGGCTGGAGCTTGTCCCATTCCGATACATCCCATACATCCGGATTGGTGAAACCTACCCCCTGCCTTGATTAAGTCGGCAAAAGCTCTGTTGTCGATCATATTTTGAATGATCTGCCTGGAGGTTGGGTTGATATCAAAGGATAAGCCATTGTGAATAGACCTGCCCCTTACTATGGCCGCCGCAATCCAAAAGTCACGCAATCCAGGATTTGCCGATGATCCGATAACAACTTGACCAATTGGCCTTCCAGCCACCTCAGTAACGGGAACCACATTGCCTGGACTTGTAGGCAAAGCGATCAAAGGCACAAGATCGTCCAAAATAATCTCTTCATGAAGGTCGTATTCACATCCTTTATCGGCAACCAATTCCACCCAGTCTTTCTCTCTGTCTTGTGACTTTAGAAAGCGTTTGGTTTCCTCATCACTTGGGAAAACCGTTGTTGTAGCACCTAGCTCGGCACCCATATTGGCAATGACGTGTCGGTCCATTGCGCTCAAATACTGTAAGCCATCTCCATAGTATTCAATAATTTTTCCAACACCTCCCTTGACATCATGTCTTCTTAACATTTCAAGAATAACATCTTTGGCACTCACCCAGTCAGGCAGCTTTCCTGTAAGTTTAACACCCATGATTTTTGGCATCTTTACAAAATACGGTTGACCGGCTATAGCGGCAGCTACATCCAAACCTCCCGTACCAATCGCAAGCATCCCTAAGGAGCCTGCAGCACAACTATGGCTGTCTGATCCAACTAAGGTTTTTCCGGGTTTTCCAAAACGCTCCATGTGAACTGGATGACTGACGCCGTTACCTGGCCTGCTATACCACAAACCAAAACGCTGAGAAGCAGAAAGTAAGAAAGAGTGATCATCAGCATTTTTGTTGTCGGTTTGTAGCAAATTATGGTCTACATATTGAACAGCTACTTCTGTTTTTGCTTTTTTCAAACCCATTGCTTCTAATTCCAGTTGGACCAGGGTTCCGGTAGCATCTTGAAGCAAAGCCTGATCTATTCTAATTCCTATTTCTTTTCCAGGCACCATTTCTCCATGAAGAAGGTGTTCTCCGATCAACTTTTGCGTGACATTTAATTTGGACATAATGTTCTGATTTTAATTCTTTCTTAAATAGTAAGTTTAGTATTTGATTTCAAGGAACTTGATATTCAATTCCAATCCTTTTTGAGACTAATGTTATCTCAAATAGGAGTTAAGCATCCAAAGCGTTTTTTCAGTTTCAGAAATATAGTCACTCATTAAGGCTACTGTTCCTTCATCGCTTGCATTTGAAGCTATTGTGAGTATTTGACGCTCTTTGTCGATCAAAGTCCCAAAGTTTCTTACAACAATTTCAATACCCTCTTTTCCATCTACAATGTTTTTTTCTTCTTGAATCTCAGCAATTTTCAAGTAGTCGGAATATGCATGAAGTGGTTCTCCCTCCAGTGTTAAAATGCGCTCTGCGATTTGATCTATTTTAATGAAAGCATCTTTATACAACTCTTCAAATTTCAAGTGCAATTCAAAGAATTCCTTGCCAATGATATTCCAATGTAGTCCTCTCAAATTTTGATAAAACAATTCATAATCTGCCAACAGAGTATTTAGCTCTTTGACCAGTTTTTCAGCCTTTACCTTATCAATTCCAACTAAGTTTTTCATGTTTTTCATATCTTTAATATTACGTTGAATACAGTGTAGTTTGCGAGGGGATTGCATCGCTACTAACAAGGCATTTTTTGATTGCTTGAAGAGTAGGGTGCTCCCAAAAAAGTTGCTATATCAGTTATTAGACTCGGCTAGATACAATAGGCATGCCACAAAAAATAAATGCCCCTATGCCCATTAAGCGATGTTATTCAGTTGAGATGAGATGATTCGTCTGATACTTAATTACCCGATTGGGCTATTTTGTATCGTGTTTTTGGAATAGCCCTTTTCGAAGGATTTTCTGATTGAACCCAAATATTCTGGCTGCTTCCGCTTTATTATTTTTCGAAATCCAGACTAAAATATGCTCTGGTATTTACTTCCTATAGAATTCTAAATGGGCTCTGCCTTGACTTTCCAGGAGGGCTTTCGAATGTACTCAGATAGGTGATTCTCTTTAATAATAGAATCTAAATAACACCAATGCTCATTTTTATAATATTCTCTAGCTCTCTGATATTTCCAGACCAGAATGAAACCTCAAAAAGCAGACAGACCTTCTTCAGTAGGCTCCAATCCTGATCTAATGGGAATCAAGGTAGTTCTTTAATCAATTGGAATTAGTATCTTAAACTTATAAAGTTTTTGACATGAGACTAAAGTTAATTCTATACTTACAGATTTTTGGGCTAATTCTTCTATTACTCATTCCTCTTACATTCATTCTTAGATTCGGATATGAAATCTCTAATATTTCATCTTCTATTAAAGGCATCCAGACCACCCAAGAAAAAGCAATTGAAACTATAAAGTCAGACGCATTGAGTGATATACAGATCATGGCTGGTCAAGAAATATATGTTCCCGCGTATGCCAGCCTACAATCTTATGAAAATAAGAAAGAATTAAAATTTTCAATTACACTCAGCATACGCAATACTGACCCAGTTCATTCAATCATTATTACCTTAATAGATTTTTACAACAGTGAAGGGAATAAATTCAAACCTTTTATTGGGGAACCCCTAACCATAAAACCCATGGCAACCAATGATTTTTATTTATCAAAATCGGCAAACTTTGGGGGTAGTGGAGCAAATTTCTATGTAAAATGGGTGGCCGACACATTGGTGAATGAACCAGTAATAGAGGCCATCATGTTGGGAGCTGCACCTCATGGCTACTCGATCGTGAGCCCGGGAAGAGTTGTTAAAAACGTATTGCCATAAAGTAGCTCACATAATACCCTTCAACTTCGTGTTATTTTAATGATATCCATTAGCTTTTGATAAGACAATAAGCGATCCTTTTCCATTTGGAGTGATCAAATTCTTTAGTATTTGATTAGTATCTGGTAATCAGAAAATGAATCTGTATATATCAAGTTTACGATTACTCTTTCAACTTTTCGCGTAAGGTCTTTCTGTTAATACCAAGAATTTCAGCTGCTTTGGTTTTATTATTATCTACAGACTCCAGCACTTTCAAAATGTGTCGACGCTCTACCTCCCGGAGTAAAAGATCCTCTGTGTAAAGACTGTCTGTAAACCGTTGGGTTTCTGTAGACCGCCGTTCCTTGGTATTGATATAAAATGGTAAATGCTGTGAGTTGATTACCCCATCTGATAGGATAATTGCTCTTTGAATGACATTTTCAAGTTCTCTGATATTGCCCGGCCAGTTATGATGAACAAATAATTTTGCAGCTTCCTCAGATAAAATGACATCCTTTTTGTCGAACTCATTGCTGAATTTTTGTAAAAAATGATCTGCAAGTAGTAAAATATCAGCTTTGCGCTCCCTAAGGGGTGGTATAGGAATAGAGATAACATTGAGGCGGTAATACAGATCTTCTCTAAAATTTCCAGATTTACTCATTGCATAAAGGTCACTGTTCGTAGCCGCAATTATTCTTGTATTAATCGAGATAGGTTTGTTGGTGCCAACCATTGTTATCTCTTTTTCTTGTATTACACGCAATAACCTAGTCTGAACAGCAGGTGAAGCATTGCCAATTTCATCCAGAAAAATGGTGCCTCCATCTGCAGCCTGAAAAAATCCTTGTCTCGTGTTATGAGCTCCGGTAAACGCTCCTTTGACAAAACCGAATAACTCACTTTCCAGTAAATTTTCGGGAATAGCACCACAATTTACAGCTACAAATGGACCCTTACTATTTTTCCCGCTGTAGTGTATTGCGCGCGCAACAAGCTCTTTACCTGTACCACTTTCACCAGTTATCAGTGTAGTGACTTTGGTATTGTTAATGCGAAGAATGAGGTCGATAACCTCCCGGATTCCTTCCGACTGCCCGATAATACCCCAGCTGTTTACCGGTTCTTCGGCCGACTGTGACTTTACCGGCTGAGGTAAATTTTGCTTTTGCTGGAGGGCCTGTTGTACTGCTTTAATCAACTCATCAGCAGTGAAAGGTTTCACAAGATATTCCAATGCTCCTGATTTTACAGCTTCTACAGCTCCTGCCACAGATGGGTACCCCGTAATCACTAAAACAGGTATATGCGGAAAATGCTGAGCACTGTATTTCACCAACTCCATTCCATTCTTCACTGGCATTTGAAGGTCAGTAAGAAGCAGGTCTACATCCGAATGCTCCAGTATATCGATTGCATCCTGAACAGCAGATGCCTGAAAAGTATCAAATCTAAACTTAAACAGCTGCCTTCGGATGACTTCCAGCATATCAAAAGAATCGTCTACAATCAGAATCCTCTTCTTATCCATGGTACTGCTTTATGGGTAAAATCACTTCAAATGTGGTGCCTTCCCCTTCTTTAGAGGTGACATAGATTTCACCTCCATGGCTTTTGACTATCCCATGGACTACACTGAGGCCAAGACCAGAACCCTCACCAGTGGTTTTTGTGGTAAAAAAAGGTTCAAATATTTTGTCTAATAACGATTCTTTTATGCCATGCCCTTCGTCTTTGATGGTCAACAAAAAAGAACGGGGGTTACTATCAAGATTTACTTTAATCTTCTGGCCTTCTGCCGATGCATGAATCGCATTGATGAGTAAATTAAAAATCACCTGTGTGAACTGAACCGAATCTACCTGAGCCCTAATATCCTTTTTTTGATGCAAAGAATGGATTTTTACCCCTGCATTCTTTGCCGTGAATTTCAAAAGTTCCAACGCCTCGTCAATGAGAGAATTGATAGACACCTGCTTCATCTGTTGTGGCATTTCACAGGAAAAAAACATCAGCTTTTTCACTATTTCACGAGAATGCATGGCTGAATTGATGATCTTTTCCGAATCATGACTGATCTGCTTGTCATTACTTCGTTCCTGTATCAGCTGCGCAAAGCCAAGAATATTTCCAAGGGGTGTATTGAGTTCATGTGCAATGCCAGCAGTCAGTTCACCAAGGATAGCCAGTCTGTCGCTATGTTCAAACTTTTTTTGCATCATGGCTTCCCGCTCTTTTTGCTCACTCCGGGCAATAATTTCTCCTACCTCCTGAGCCAAAGTTCTTATCAAAGTTTCCTCCTCAGGGATAAAATCCGAACTATTATAGATCATCGCATCATAGCGAATAGCGATGTAGCCTCGTTCTATATCATCTACCTTAATGATACTTGTTTGTGAAACATAGCTGGCTGGTAGCTGATCAGAAAAAAAGAACTTGCTATCAAGGTTCAGTTCCGCTATCGCTTGTTCAGGGTGCCTCCAGGCTTTAGGAAGTTGCTGCACAATGGCTTGTAATTTATCTTCCAGATTCAAATCGTTATTGGCTGAAATATTGGATAACTGATAGAGACATGTAAGCTCTTTTATCCGTTCATTGAGTGTTTCTATAAGGGAATTATCAGACATTCACGGTCTATCTATGTCTCAAAAAAATTTAATCCACGCTTCATGCAAGGTAAATAAGATAAAGGTATGTCAGGGCTACTGAATATCAAAAGGCAGTTTTTTACAATACAAAAACAAAATTGTCGATGGACATAGATCAGCTTAAGTTCATGATAATGTTGACCAAACACCCTATTTTCCTGGGATTGTAAAAAACTGCCTAATGAGCCGGAAATCCTTTTCGTGGTTTTCAAACGTCTCTAAACCTCTATAAGTCAAAGTGTCCTACAGCTTCTGGCTGATACGTAATATCTAGGATTTCGAATTCTGCCTGTCCCCCCTGAATTTTCCACGACACATGGTCTCCAACTGTCCTGCCAAGCAGCGCGGTTCCGATTGGTGAAAACACAGAAACTTTCCTCTCCTGATCATTGGCTTCTTCAGGATATGTGATCATGATCTCCAATTTTCTTCTTCGCTTCAATTCCTTAAGCAAAACTTTGCTATTCATTGTGACCACATTCTTTGAAATCTCTGTTTGATCAAGAAGCTGTGCATCATTCAATTGCAGAAAAAAGTACTCAACAATTTCAGGCATCTTAGCCTTTAAAAGCGCATAGTACTTTCGGGCCATCATTCTTTCATAATCCGGAATTGTTACAATCTTTTTCATGTCATTTCACTTCAATTTGTTATTACCTATTACATGAAGTATGCCAGAAAAAACATCCGTTTAAACGTGCTTAAACACCATTTTTATGAAAATTAAGCGGGTAATAATTACCCGATGGGTGATTTCTATGCAGGGGTTACCGGGGATATTTGGTTTGATTTAAATTATTTCAATTTGGGCAAACTGAGTCCTTTGTAAACAGCTATCACTCTTATGATCACAATGAGTCCAATAGAGATAGCCATATTCCAGGACCTTAAGATGTATGGATCTAATATCAGGTAAGATCCTGCACCTATCAGACAAGCCGTCGCATATATTTCTTTTCTGAAGATTATTGGTAATTCGTTGGTTAGTGTATCCCTTATTACCCCACCCATTACACCACTAAACATCCCCATAATAGCTGCAACTTCTGGACTGAAACCCAAATTGATAGCCTTTTCCACCCCAAGAATTGTAAAGAATGAAATGCCCAGACTATCAAACAGCAAGAAGGTCTTTTTCAACCCGGACACCACTCTGTGAAATAAAAATGTAGTAACAACGCCCAACAAAATAGCATAGAGAAAAGCTGGATCACTCACCCATACCAACGGATAGCTATCCAGCAATACATCTCTTAATGTGCCTCCACCGATTGCTGTGAGAAATCCTGTAAAAGTAGCTGCAAACCAGTCAGGCTCTTTACCCTTAAGCGCAAGTGCCCCGGATATAGCAAAAAAGAAAGTACCTATCAATTCAAATATGTATTGGATCTCCATTGTTAATTTCCTTTATGAGTGTTGAATTTACCGTGCACTGAGCATTTAACCCCATCTGATTCTTCATCTGATTCTTCATGAATAGAAGTGTACCTTTTCGGGGAAATATAATTGTAAATCATTTGTGACTTAGGTATCTTTGTAGTAATGATAAAATCTTCAATAATGTTTGATTTTCATTCCCAAGATGCAAACAGATTCCTATATATTAATATAGGTAAACGTATACTTATCTTTCTCGCTTAAAGGCACCCGCGGGTGTGCTTTTCTTAATTCCTTATTATTTTATAACATCCTTAATTTCACACTGAGCTGGTGACTGTTACCCGCTACATCATAGATACAAATTCCATAGGTGAGGATGTGAGTATTTAAAAATAAAATATTTATATCATGGCAAGAGGAAAGAACCTTAAACCTTCTAAAAAAGATCTGAAAGCTAAAAAGCAAGAAAAAATACAAAGGAAGATCGAAGAGAAACAAGCCAAGAGGCGTAAATTCAGAGTATAGATTATATAAAAAAGGCCATCATTTTAGATGGCCTTTTTTCTTAACTATTCATATGAAGCTATACACGTAATCCTGTTGTCTTTTTCTTATGTATGAAGAACCTCCTGATAGTCCCATTGCCTATCTAGTTGTGGAGTAACATGAGACTTGATAACAAATTTTTATCAATGATAGTATTAAATGGCATCCATCGAATTTTATCAAAATCTAACTACCAAAATTCATCTTCAAAGCTTTCATCAAATTTACTTTCTAAATGAGATTCATGGATAAGCTGTAATTCTTTTGATGTGGCTATATCCTGTATTTTCTGAAATAATATCCGCTCTTCGAATCGAATGTGTCGATCCAGTTCCTCTTCCAGAAGACTTAATGTTTTACGGATATCTTTCTTACTTACGAAAAGTCGGGTTAGCCTGCGATGATCAGTAAGGGCCTTTTTAATTAGTTCATTATCTTTTCCCAATATTGGAAATATCAATGTCTCCTCTGCTTTAAAATGAGGTAAGACATATAAATCATAAAACCAGTCAACATATTTTTTAATCCTCATTGGTGAAATTCCTTCTTTTAGCCCAGTTCTAATTTTCCAACAAAGCAAAAAGCTATGATGATGTTCCTTGCTAAATGATTGCAGCTCTATTTTCCTTTTGATTGGTTTTCTTTCTTGCATGATTAAGGGTTTAAATAAGATGGTGAAGTCCTTAATTATGTGTTTTTGATTTTAGATGATTTTTTTGATTTAGTTCTCCAGTTCAAAATTTCATCTTTTAACCAAAGCTTTGGAAAAAATTTGATTTGCTGGTTTTTTGGATGTAGGTATTCCAACCATTCTGAACTTCCTGTTGCTCTTTTATAACCCCCTTTTTCAATCAGAAAATATCGGACAGTTCTAAGGTGGGTCAGGGGCCATTCTACATTGAACAAGTGGTCAAATGTTTTAAGCAGATCAACTAGATTCGCTGGTATGGTTTGAAATTTCGACAATTGATCCTCAACAGTATTACCCCTCAGCCTCTTGGAAAGGAGAATCAATTGATCCCAATATCTTTCTTCAAATAGCTTCAGAGTTAATGTTTTATCTCCGGTCTTGTAATTAATTCCAGCTGATCTCCAATAAATATGTTGTAATAGAATTTCAATATCAACGCGATTCTCTAATCGACAATCCCTTGTCAGGTTTTCTAACCTAGTAGCATACAGTTCAATAAATCTAAATTGAACACTCTGGAAGCCACTGGCCGGTGTCAAAGAATTTCTGAACAAATGATAATCCTCCTTCTTGATACCTGTTCGCATCATTTTGAAAAGGTCTATTAAAAGCGTCATGTACATATTGCATCGTTCAATCTTTTCCCTGATTAAATTTTCACTGGGTTGAATGCAACAAATCTGATCCAGTTCATGCAGAATTGCCTTCAGAAAAAGCTCAGTCTGTTGGCTATATAATATGAATATGGTTTCATCCTTGAACCCGGTTTTTGGCTGCTGAAGGGACAAAAGAGTATCCGTATGAATATAATCCCAATAGGTTAGAGGTTTTGCATAAAGCAATCCTACCAGGTGGGTTTTCGGGTCTTCACCCAATTCCTTGTATTTACTAACCAAATGATCAAAGATTTCACTCATTTTTTGTAATTCAATTTATGGAAAAGTGATATTCCATAGATCGATAATGAAAGGACCTTCACTACCTCTAGTGTCACATACCAAAAGTGGATATTACTGTGTGAAGCGACATGTTGCCCAGCAATAAGCAGTTCTGCTCTTTGATCAAGAGTAGGGAGTAACCATACTGTTTGTAGGATCAGTACTACCACCGAAAGAAAAAGCAGAAGAGTAAACACTGACAATTGGAATGTTCTGAAATAAACCGAACTTACAAAGATGGCTATTGCCAAAATCCATTCAACCCTGTTTAGTGCATTGAACACTAGTCGTCCGATCTCCAAACCAAGTGAAAGTGAGATTCCGGGTGCCTGGAATTTTAGCCAGGCTTCCATGAAGCTGATAGCGCATACAAATCCAATCCATAAAAACGAACAAACTATAGCAATCGGATTATTTATCAAAGCATTCATAACCTAGTTAATTATCTCTCCTTCCAGTAACCTTTTAACCTCTTCAGACGAAATACCAGAAAAATTTTTAAACCTGAACTTTTCATAGTGTGCTTTAAGGTATAGGATCATTTCCCTCCTGGTTGGACTGTTAGATAATCTCAGAGGAATTTCTTCCATTTCAAGGATAAAATAACCCTGTTTAGAAATGGTGTTTTTGATTTCTAATGTTATTTGTTCCAAATGGCAAAATTGGCAATAGGAAGCGTTTAGTATTGCTTGAGGTTCACCTTTATCTTTCAAATACTGTTTACCAAACTCAAATATTTTATCCTGCTTCTGCATGTCTTCTGGAACGATAATATCAAAATGCAGCACGCAACCATTTGCTTTACGAGCATAGGTATCCCATACAGCTACTCTAAGGGTCTTATTTGCAGAGGAACTCATGATAATGGACTTGTATGATTTGTTCGATAATACTCAATCTTATAGTGGAACATTTCCGCCATTTTTCCAGCTCGCCACCGGGCTTCTTCCGCTTTCTCTCCGCAGAAATGATCGTCAATAGTTTCGTTGAAGAGTTCCAGCCAACGATTAAAATGATTCATGTCTACTGGTAAGGAAGCATGAGGTGCAAACGGGCTGCCGAAATAAGTATGCGTTCCAAGCAATATAGTTTGCCAGAACCGGTACATTTTTTCGAGATGCTCGGGCCATTTATCACCTATCCGCTGATTGAAAATAGGTGCCAGAATTTCGTCTTCTCTTACTTTTCCATAAAAGCTATCTACTAGTAATTTTATATCTTTCAGTTGAATGATATTCTTTTTCGTTTTCATTAGAAAAATGATTTATAAAATTCAGGGGTGGAATACATGATAAAATAGAAGAGTGCAAAGCCTATAAATGCAATGAGCAATGCCCACACCCAGGCCGGTATGCCTTTCGGGGTTTCTGACCCGGTCACTACAAACTCATCCTGTCGCTCACTGCCATATGCATTGAGGGTAATAGCAACTTCATTGTCTACGATCTCTCCGGGCTTTAGCCCCACAACAGCTATTTCAGGGCCGTTTCGTACTTCAAATGCAATTACTTTTACGCCTTCAATATTATCGGAAGATTTAGCCACAATTTTTAACTGGTGCTTACCATCCGGTATTTTGGTGGTATCCATTACAAATTTCACCGGTGGGCGAAATTCGGCAAAGGGCTTTTCTTCATCGTCCAGGAATACTTTGATGATCCGGCTGTTATCTAAATGTTCATCTATTTTTATATTCTTTGTCATAACTTCTCAAAGTTTAAAGCTGTTAAGCAATTCCCATCGGACTGTTTTACCAACCTTCATCTATCACTATATTTTTAATATGACTGGGGTCTGTTTCACGGGGTTTAATCAAAAATTTTAGGCTATAGATAAATGTGAGGGAAACAATAATGATCCCTGCTATAATGATCACATAGTCCCAGTCGCTTTGCGGGCCCGTACCATGAGTTATATTTTCCAGCGGTTTGGGTTGGTTTTGTTTACACAGCTCACATGCAAATGAGCCGCTAAGACTAATTAGGAATAAGAATATCGTAAAAAGGTTTTTCTCTCTCATTTGTTCAAAAGCTTCTAAAACAGTCTTTTTGCCAACTATAAAGTTCATACCAGGTTGATCCCATAAGCTGATTATGATTAATCACCAGATTTATCATCAAGATTCCTTCATTGTCTTCCAATAATCATTCGCTTTGGCAATTGTCTGAAATTCTGTAGCGACAACTTGGGCAGAAGCTATCAGTTGACTGGTATCATTTGCATACTGATCTCGTAACTTTTTTCTTATCTCACCATCAGTTTGTATAGCTGCTATAGATTTTCTGGCCAATTTGATAGCCAATTCTCGGCCTTCCAACGGAGTTTTGGTAATTAAGCTCGGCAAATAATTTTCTGAACTTTCCATATTTATTGAGTTTGATTTATAACAAAATTTCTGATCTTTTTTACTTCTTCTTCTGTGATCTCCGGGGCATCATTTCCCCAACTGGTACGCTCGTGATTGGCAATTGCCGCAATCTCCGCATCGCTCAGTTGATCAGCGAATCCTGGCATTTGAGCAAATTCCGGTCGAGCGTCATATCCCTGCAAAATGATGCGCACAAGCATCTCTGGATCCTCATCATTCACTACCGAGCTTCCTGACAGGGAAGGGAATGCCCCTGGCAAGCCGGTACCTTCCGCCTGGTGACAGGCTGAACAAGTGGTCATATACAAGTTTTTCCCATCAGGAAGAAGGTCTTTACCCTGTTTATCTGAAGTGTTGATTCCTTCCTGTTCTTTTCTTGCTGAGGGAATAAATTCTGGTTGTTGTCCGGTGAGTGGAGCTTGTTTTAATGATTGCAGGTAAGCCACCAGATCCAGTGCATCCCGTGTGGGTATGATCTCTGTTCCCTTTCTCTTGAATTCATCAGAAACCGATAATACTTTTTCATCTTCACCAGGATTGGCCTTTTCTTCAAACATCCATGGATATGATGGCATAATGGACTCAGGTACCACAATGCGTGGGTTATATAAATGTAGCAGATGCCAGTCTTCGCTCGGTTGTCGATTTCCTATACTGGTCAGGTCCGGACCAGTGCGCTCACTTCCCAACAAAGATGGCGACTGCCGCCAGATGTCCATTCGCTGCTTACTGTAATAATAATCTGAGGGGATAGACGGTCGGCTGCCCCAGGTTTTGTCCATTTCAATACTTCTGACCTGCTGTGTATGACAAGCTACACAACCTTCTTTTATGAATATCTGAAGCCCCCTGAGTTCAGCTTCGCTCATGGGTTCCATATTGGGCAAAGGCTCGGTATTGTTCTGCGATTGATAAGCAGGAAAAATCGCTACCCCCAGACTAAGTATTAGAAATCCCAAAAGGGCAATTACAACCAGATTTCTATGATTTTTGTGAATATCAAACATGCGTTTTTGATTCTTTTATATCCAAACTACTTTTCATCGGGCTTTTCAGTATGGCTTTTTGTCGCACCATCAGGTAAAAATTGTATGCAAAAAGAAGATGCGAAACGAACATTAGTGTACCCCCGATTGCCCTGGATACCCAGTATTGCTTCATCATGATGACGGACTCTATGAAAGGTAACCCTTCCACCCAGCTTAATCCTTTGAGCGTACCTCCTGCCATCAACGAAATCATGTAAGCAAAAAGGCCGATAAATGCCAGCCAGAAATGAGCGCCTACCAGTAGCTGTGGTGGTTCTTTACCTGTGAGACGAGGAAGTATAGCATATATACATGCCCAAAGAATGAATGTGATGATGCCGTACATGGTCATGTGTGAATGCGCCACATTGAAATCCGTAAAGTGCCATATATAGTTGGTGAAGCGGAAAGCCTGAAAACTTCCCTGCGTGGATCCTACAAAATAAAATACCACCCCCACGAGGAAAAATGGTAATACATAGCTTTTAGATATCTGATGAAAGCTGCCCTTCATGGTCATCAGGAAATTAGTGGTCCCAGCTACCACCGGAATAAACATTCCTGCACTAAAAACGATAGCTACCGTTTGTAACCACCAGGGTAATGGACTAAACACAAAGTGATGTGTACCGATCATGGTATAAAAAAGCATCTGTGTCCAGAAAGCCAACACCCCTAGTGAATAAGAATAGATTGGCTTATTGAGCGATGCTGGTAAGTAGTAGTAAATGAGTCCCAGTGTAAAGGTCATAAACCACATGCCTACCCCCTGGTGCATGTAATACCCCTGAATCACGGTTTCTCCAAGCCCATTTTGATAGAAGGGTAAATAGCCAATTAATACCAACACCATCGTCCATACCATGGCTCCCAGCAAGTACCAATTAGATACATATATCTCTGAAATTTTCCGATTTGCTATCGTTTTATAGTAATTCCAGAAATTAATGATAAGTCCCAAAGCGAAAAGCGCCATGACGGGCCAGGTATATTCCCGGTATTCGGCGCCTCCATTATTGATACCGCCCATCAAACAAAGCGTACCAATCAACACAGCCAGGTTGATCATTACAAATGCATACCAGCCCCATTTATAGTTGTAGATCTTTGTATTGCTGGTACGGGCTATCACAAAATAGCCGAGACCAAACATGGCCAGAGACGCCCATCCCCAGAATACGGCATTGGTGTGGACTGGACGCAACCTGCCAAAGGAAAGCCAGGAAATACTGTCCAGCTCTGGCCAGATAAACTTCATGCCCAGATACTGACCAACCAGTGTGCCGAATACCAACCAAAAAACTGCTGCTCCCAGGTAGAAAATGATGAGGTGTTTAAGTTTTTGTGGGGTTTCTAATGCTTCTGCAGCACGCTTTTTCTCGTCAACTATGGGGTTATCCGGCTCGTTGGTTACTGCTTGAATCAGGCCCTTACCATCTGAAGCTTCATAGTCACTGCCCAACTCTGTGCCTTTAAGTTTGTAGTTGAGTGACTGTTTTCGCTTTTTCAGGATACGGTCTATCTCACCCTGTCCCAGATTTGTCAATTCTTCACTAAACTCCAGTCTCTGCTTCAGGTGTTTTCTTTCATTGAGCCCGGTAATGTATCCGTTCAGCCTAATAATCATGATTAAAATAGCTACCACCATTATTAGGGATACCAATACCAATGTACCCACAACACCGGGGCTCGCCCACCAGTTTTCGGTATCTATTGTTTCTGACTGGGCTAACAAGCTCATCGGACTGATCAGTAAAAGAAAATTGATTGCGTGCTTTGAAGTCATTATATAAGATTTTAATACCTTTTTATCCTACTTATAGGTCTAAACTTTTACCGTTTTAAAAAAGTAAGTCCAACATCAAGACCAGTTGCTAACTCGAAGATGCTTGTGCTTACCAGCATCTTCTGCAAATCGTCTCGTATTTTGGCAAATCTATCATGTACAGGACATGGACGTGAGGCATCACATTCCTTCAACCCTAATCCACAACCACGGTAAATTGAATCTCCGTCGATGGTATCTACCACTTTACTTAATTTCACTTCATCAATCCGGTCTTTATCCATTTGAAACCCTCCTGTTGGTCCCATGACTGAAGTAACGATCTTGTTTCTTGTCAATTGCTGTAAAATTTTTGCAGTAAATGCTACGGGAGAATCTATTTCATTAGAAATAGCTTTTAAACTAACACGCTTATCTTCCAGGGATTGTTGTGCTATATAAATTGTTGCTCTTATAGCATATTCACATGCTTTCGAAAACATAACTTTAGTTTGATACAAAGGTAAATAAATTTCTAACTAGGACAATTTTATCCTACTTATTTTCATAACTTTAACTTGTCTGAAAATTCCAATTTACCATTGATTTCATGTAAGTGAAGTACTACGATTCTCAACATATTAAAAGCTATTTATTTGGTCAATATCTTAGACATGGCATAAAGCTTACTGTTGGTATTATTATGCCCTCCTTATTCTTTGTGTGGGCTGATAATTTATATGCAGGACTTATAATTTCACTTGGAGCATTTTATGTGAGCATCGCAGATCACCCGGGTCCGGTTACACACCGGAAAAATGGAATGCTGGTAGCTAATATTTTTATTTTCTTTACTGCAGTAGTAAGCGGTTTTCTTAACCATTATTACTGGCTATTAATTATTGAAATCCCTCTATTCTGTTTCCTCTTTGGTATGTCCATGGTGTATGGAGTACGTGCTTCAGCAACTGGAACTGCCGCGTTACTGATGATGGTGTCTAGTATTTATTTCAAAGACTACTCAATTCATTTTATTGAGTATGCTCTTTTAAGTCTAGCTGGAGGTATTTGGTATATGGTACTTAGTCTTTCTCTGAATCAAATCCGGCCATACCGCCAAGCTCAGCAGGATTTAGGTGAGTGTATATTAGAAATTGGTGATTACTTACGCCTAAAAGCTCAATTTTTTGATACCAAAACTTCTATTGAAAGTCTTTATCAAAAATTGGTTGTTAAGCAGATAAAGGTGAATGACCACCAGGATAATGTCCGTCAAAACGTTTTCAGGACAAGAAGGAAAGTGAGCGAAACCATGAAGTCTGGTCGTCTTGTATTAATGATTTTCATTGATATTGTTGAACTTTTTGAACAAGCCATGTCTATCCAACATAATTATAAGCAGTTAAGATATAAGTATGGGGAATACCAAATACTCCCAATATTTCGAGATCTCATCAATAAATTAGCCATAGAGATAGATGATTTAGGTTATGCCCTGATCAATAATGAGAAACCTAAGAAACTATTAAGTTTTGACAATGATTTAGAAAATATTAAAAAGGAACTGGATGATCTTGAAGCACAAGGCGTAAGTGTACTGACATTGAAAAAAATTCTTATCAAGATCAGGAATATGACCAGGTTACTTGCCCATATATATAATTACTTTCAGGCCGAACAACTAACATTTTTATCAAAAACAGAAGAAGCTGATCTTACAAAATTTGTCTCTCGACAAGATTTTGACTGGAAAATTATTATTAATAATCTATCATTTCGTTCTGTGGCATTCAGACATTCAATAAGATTATCAATCGGCTGTTTTCTGGCTTTCCTTATCTCTTTATGGCTCCCAAACAACGAGCATAGTCATTGAGTCCTTTTGACGGTCCTGGTTATTCTGAAACCAGATTTTGGCCTCACAAGGAGGCGCAATTATGAAAGAATTATTGGTACACTTTCGGGAGGATTAATAGGAGCAATGATTCTCTTTCTGATAGAAAATGAAACAGCAAAGCTTATCATTCTAACCGTGTTCATGATCATGGCTTTTAGTTTTAACAGAACCCGATATGCCATTAGTGTGCTTTTCATGACCGCTCTTATTTTGATTCTGTTGAGCTTTGTAAATGAAACCAGCAACCTTTACAACACCTCTGAAAGGATATTATTTACAATTATTGGGTCTGCAATAGCTTTCTCAGCTAGCTATTTTATTCTCCCAACCTGGGAATCATCACAAATCAAGCCATACCTGTCTGCCAGTCTAAAAGCCAATCTTAATTATCTACAACAGATGACTACACGATTGAGTGGGTCTTTTTCTGAAGTGTCCTTCAAGTTAGCCCGAAAGGAGCTGTATATGCAAACAGCCCATTTGAGTGCAGCTCATCAGCGAATGCTTAATGAACCAAAACGAAAACAGATCCAAGCAACATTCATTAATGAGTTTGCGGTATTGAGCCACATATTAGCATCATACCTTGCTTCATTGTCTTATAGCCTGGTAGATTTAGAAACCCAGAGTTCAATTGATGTCAGTCATCTAAAACTCATCAGGAAAGCTAAGTATCACCTAGAACAAGCGATAAATAACATCGATAAGAATTCATTGCCAATCGAATTTGATTTGCCAGATATTACAAGACAAACACATGAAAAAAATTCAGATATTCTATTCATCGAGAAACAGTTGATCTTAATTGAAAAAGTATCAGCTGATATTGAAAAGTTAAGTGAAAAACTAAGCGAACTACCTGATAACAAGTAATCAAGCAGATCAGAGGATTGTTACTCCTAACCCTTCGCACACGTACATAATCCATCGCCGCTATTCGACTCTAACAGTCTTTTCGGTTGGAATATTCTTAGGTGCATTTTGAACATCAATTATTTTGATTTTCCCTTCCCCTTTAGGGAAGATCCATTTTATTTTATCCCCTTTTGCATATCCAAAAAGTGCCGAGCCCATTGGTGATAATATGGAAATTTTATCCTCCGCGATGTTTCGTTCAGCGGGTGCTACAAGTTGTAACCCGGTTTTTGGCCCATAAGGTGTCTCTACACTTACCATGCTATTAAGCCTTACAATATCATCTGGCATGTCAGCCTCATCTTTTATGGTTGCCAGCTTTAATTCTTTTTGCAAATAGTCCAGACAACGCTGGCTTACCGGGTCAGTATATTGACTTTTTTCAATTAGTGCCAATATCCAATAATATTCACTTTTTTCAACAATTATACACCGATGCTTCATTTCCAATCATTTTAATATTGAACAATTAAGTTTTAACTAAAGACAAATTCAGGGGAATATGCCTGATTGTTGATAGGATGCGATAATTCGTGACAAAGCCTCAATATATGCTCCCGTTCTCCAATCTGTCTTGTAAACATCCGATTGTATTAGTGCACGATCAAAGGAGCTGGAAACCATACTGTCAAGTTTTTGAAACACTTCATTCATCTCCCAAATTTCTCCGTTTCTGTTTTGTAACCATTCAAAATAGCTGGCTATCACTCCACCTGAATTACAAATTATGTCGGGAATTATATCAATTTTACGCTCGTTTAAAATATAATCTGCTTCGTTATTTACAGGTCCGTTTGCTCCTTCTGCAACTACCTTTGCTTTGATATCGAACACATTTTTTTCAGTGATTTGGTTACCCATGGCTGCAGGAATACATATGTCACATGCAAGGCCAAAGAAATCAACATCATCAATACGGTCAGCCATACTAAATCCGTCGATTCTATTGTTATTGCTGTTTGTGTAAGCACGCAAACTTTCTACGCTAATACCTTCTGTATTGTATAGAGAGCCACTTTCATCTTGGACTGCAATCATTTTTGCACCATTCTTTTCAAGATAATGAGCTGACCAATAACCAACTTTGCCAAAACCCTGAACAATAAAACTCATCTCTTTTAAAGAAATATCCCTATGGGCAGCCCATCTTTTTAGACTAACCACCACACCATAGCCAGTCGCCTGATCTCTACCTTCAAGTCCTCCCGCACTTATTGGTTTGCCTGTTACAATGTGCTGATTTCGTGATCTTTGATCTGGTGATTTTGTGGACATATAGGTATCAGAAATCCAGGCCATTGTCTGGGCGCTGGTATTGACATCAGGTGCAGGTATATCATATTCTGGTCCAATATTATCACCCATAGCAAATGTGAACCTACGTGTCACCCTTTCAAGCTCAGCTTGAGAATATTCCTTCGGATTAATCTGAACTCCCCCTTTTGCTCCTCCGAAAGGTAGTCTCGCTAATGAAGTTTTCCATGTCATCCACATGGCCAAAGCCCTGGAATCATCTAAATCTAAATTCGGATGGTACCGTAATCCCCCTTTATAGGGTCCCAGTACATTGTTATGTTGTACGCGAAACCCTGTAAAAACCTTTATACTGCCATCATCCATCTTAACAGGAAAATTGACCAATATCTCATTATTATGACTAGCGAGAATCTTCCTTAGTCCCTCATCTAAATCAATTAAGTCAGCAGCTTTGTCAAACTGGCTTTCTACATTTTGAAGAAGATCACCTTGTTGTTTCTTTGGTATTAAAACTTCCTGAATATTATTCATAATGTTTACTGTATAAAAATTAATTTTATTTGACTGATGTTACCCGATATGCAGTAACATCATGATGTCCATCAAACTGGATGTATATACAAAGTGAAACTCAATCTAATTGAAGCATTGAAGTAAGACCTACAGTGCTTTGCAGTAACCAAATCAAACTCACTATAGAAATGTGAATAATGCATCTTATTAATGGTTATAAACAACACTACCGATAAATTATAATACCGGTAGATGTTGCTTACCTTACTTAATACTAACCTTTTAGTTTATCCTTGGAGGTTCAATTACCCGATGAGCCGGAGCAGCAGAAAATATCACAAATACCAGCAACCCAAGTATAAGAAACAACCCTATCTCTAATCTAAAAGCAATAGTATCAGAAGCGACAATTCGCTTTGACTCTTCTGCAAGTAGTTGGCCTTCATTGAGTTGCAACTTTGAAAGTTGTTTTAATCCCAGCAAAATCAGGTCATATTGATGAGCTAATTCAACTTTCAATTCCACCGATTGAGCAGAAGGGGACGGCTTAATTAGTTGTTGCTCATATTGTTGAGAAATACGGATTCTATCCTTTAACCCAGACAATAGAGCGCTTTCTTCATCGGTCAAATAGGTTTTCTCATATTTCGTCAACATTTGCTGTATAGTGTCATCTATATGAATAACTTTCCGAGTAATATCATCATCAGAATGATCTATTAACATCTTTTTATTAGATATCAATTGAGAAAGCTCATAAATATGATCCGTCGCTACAAGTCGATCCGAATATATTGACGAGAAAGAATCCTGTAAATCAGAGAGGTTTCGCCTATGACTGAAAACAAGCAATATCAACAAGCCCAGGACAACAATTATCACAATTCCTGTGTTATTTTTATGTTTAAGAATGTCTTTCCACTTCATCTTGCTTAATTTATTATTTGTTAATTGAATACCGGATTTACTATAGGAAATCACAGTTTATTTTACACTTATCCTTTTTACTATAGATCATAATCCCCCAAACAGTTTCTGGTTGACAGGTATATCAAGGATTTCAAATACCTGTCTGTCTCACCGGATTTTCAATGAAACAGGGTCTCCAGCCACTCTGCCTGGCAACTTTGTGTCGTTTGGTGAAAACACCGAAACTCTTCTTTCGTAATCCTTAATTGTTACAATCTTTTTCATGTCGCTTCACATTATATGTTAGTTCCTATTACATGAAGCATGCCAGAAAAAAAAGGCCTTTAAACGTGGTTAAAGGACACTTTTATGCATATTAAGCGGGTAATAATTACCCGATGGGCGGTTTCTACGCACACGATATAAATTTATTTCTATCACGGGAAAGTAGCAGGTAATTTTCTCGACACACTTAAAGAAAGGGCATTGTAAGATTTATTGATCTTCAGATACCGCGATACCCAACTATCCGCCGGAGCTTAAAGAGCTACTCAAGCAGGGATGAATCAAAATTTGATGATCTCAACCTCAGCATTGAAAGCCACCCAGGCAAACCAGTATCCGATGTAACTTTTGGGTTGATAGAGCTTTTCCCCAACATTGGGCCCGGAAACTGCCTGACCAAAAATATCCCAGGTATTGCCCAGCTGATCTGTCATTAAGTTGGGCAGATCTTCACTGGTTAGAGCAGAAAAATCGAGCACTGT
The DNA here is from genome assembly GCA_965223915.1 of Cyclobacteriaceae bacterium. Lineage (GTDB taxonomy): Bacteria > Bacteroidota > Bacteroidia > Cytophagales > Cyclobacteriaceae > UBA7330. The sequence continues at coordinate 772,790 of OZ245027.1, forward strand.
ACCATCTTTTAATGAAGCCCGGTAAGCAACTAAAAAGTTAAAATCTGTACTTCCGGCAATCACAATCTCTCCTAAACCCAGATCATCTTTTCGCACAGTAATATCACCCTGAAAATCTTCAAACCTGTAGATATGAACCCTGCCAATATCCGGTACGCCCAGCACCCGCTCCTTGCTGTGTAACCTTTCATCTTCCCGTGCTACCGGAAAAATCAGAAAGGGTTCCACCCGATAATCAATATTTCCCGGTGCGATATAGGGATATGATCCATAGGGTCGTTCATGCCCTGTATTGGTCGAGACTATTTGAGTATTTGGATACATTTTTTTCCAGATACCCCATGAAGTTTCAATGGCTGGTAGTATCGTCGCTGACTGCCCGATCAAGCTGCCTTCCACAGATCGATTCAGCATTTGAGACCAGTTGCTGTCCGTTTTCCTGTCATAAGGTATAAGGTTTGAATTATACAGCAGACCGGAAACTCCAAAAGTAGTGAACTCACCACCAATATTTCTTGACCAGTTAATGGCTGTCCCTGTCAACGGACAATAAGTGACCGCAAAGGGATGCATCCCAATTTGATCATTGATGATTTCATGCCAGTCCAACACCTGGTGGGAATAAGCCCTGGCCTGGCCATCAAATACCACTCCAACCACCAGGTCGTCCTCTGAGAGGGTGGTGGCTTCATCTGCTGATATCATTGCAGGATCTTCAAGTGCCGGGATACCATCTTTTCCCGGACCTCCGTCATAAACCTCATCATCCGGTATGGACCAGCCACCTGACCCTACCGAACCTATTAGAGGCCTTGGAGGACTGCTCTCCTCTTCACAGGAGGCAGATAAAATCAGGATAATAAGTAGAAAAAAATATAAGCCCTTCATTGTATTAAAGTCTCAATGATTCCTGAACGTTAAAAATCTACAATTTCTATCTCCGGGTTAAAAGCCGCCCAGGCGAACCAATAACCAATGTATGCTTCAATTACAGTCAGCTTGGCACCTGTATCAGGACCTTCAATTGCTTTACCAAAGATATCCCAGGTATTACCCCGATTATCGGTCATGACATTTGGCAGCTCATTTTGGTCCAAGGCAGAAAAAGTGAGTGTCTCCCCATCCAATGTGCCATGATAGCCCACAAGAAAATTTTTTGATTTATTTCCAATAACGACTATTGGTTGATCACTGATCGTGCTGGTCCTTACAATCGTATTCACCTCAAAATCATTAAACCGAAAAGCCTGTGCCTCTTCTCCGATCCGAATGCCCAGGACCCGTTCCTTTCTGTGCAACCGATCATCGTCGTTGGTGATGGGAAAGATCAGGAAAGATGCCTCGCGGTAATCCTCCCTGGTCTGGTTGCTGACATAGGGATAGTTTCCATACGGACGGTCAATGCCGGTATTGAGTGAAACGACCATCGTTTCGGGATACATTGACTTCCATGTTCCCCAGGTGGTTTCGAGGACCGGCAACAACTCCGCGGATCGACTGATAAACCTTCCATGGACTGATTCTGCACGCATTTGCGACCAGTTACTGTCTGTTTCGCGGTCGTATAAAATCAGGTTTGAATTGAATAGCAGTCCCGAGACTCCAAAAGTATTGATGGTACCGTTAATATCCCTATTCCAATTCATCGCTGTTCCCGTCAAGGGACAATAGTTGATGGTATATACTTCGTCACCTGCCTGATCATTGATGATTTCATGCCAATCCAGCACAATATGTGGATAGGCCCGGGGCTCACCATTTATCATTGTACCAATGATAAGCGCTTCATCAGTGAGATAGGAAGCATCATTTGCCGGGATCATCTCGGGATTAAATAATGCCGGGATCCCATCCTTTCCGGGGCCACCATCAAAAACCTGGTTATATGGTATCAGCCAATCCGCTGGTTGGGGGTTGCCAGTGTTTACCGGTCCAGGATCGTCTGTCCCACAGGTGAAAAACAGTAAGGGGAAGCTCATCCAAAGAAATTTAGAAAACTTCATTTTTATTGAAATTTAAAGTTGTCAAAATACCAATGTTATGTCTCACAGTAGGTGATAACTGCACCCCACCGACTTCTGTCCAAAGTGGGATCTCGGAATAAAAATTCAGCGCTATATCCTGCCACCAGCTCAGTATTAGTCCCGGGCGAAAAAAGAGCCATTTTCCTCCTGTGTTGGGTAGGTCAAAGTCATTTTGTACATCCGTCTGAACATGTCGATACCTAATAGAAAGTGATGGATTGGTGATTATCGGTCCCAGAGTAAACTGATCGGCCAGACCTGCCATCAGGCTTAGCTCATTGCCAAACTGATATGAAAATGCATTCAGATAATTTTCATTTACACCCGTAATCCGGTAAACACCCATGAAGGAAAGATTCATCGAAGGTCTCATAGCCATCCCATGCCCCAAAGCCGACCAGAAGATCAGGTCATTCGCTCCGCTGCCCGGTTGAAGATCTGCATTCAGGGTGATGCTGTTATTCGTTTTGTCACTTTTGCCGGAGGCTACCTTGAGACCCATCCCGGTTCGCACCGACCATTGGAGATTGTCGATGAGCGCATATTTAACCAGCAGGGCGATATCCCCGATACCGCTGGTTTGGGTAACCTGCTTGTTTCCAAACTGGCTAATCGTACGTTTCTGGATGATGTAAGGCGCTAACAGTTCCACAGCCAGCCTGTCAGTGACCTGGTACCCCGCCTGCAGGAGAAAGGTTTGGGTGGTCCGCTCCCGTGACTGATCATTGAGTGTCTCACCGCCTGATTTGAGGGTTTTAAGCAGGTTGAGGTCATAGGAGGTAGAAAGCTGTAATGCTTTGGAATCCGACAATGGCAATCCGATATTTCCGCTCATGGGCACACCACCCGAGCAGCAGGTCTGACTGTAAGCTTCAAACCCGATAAACCCCAAAACCACCAAAATCAGCACCCTCATAGTATAATATACCATGAAAAAGGTTGGTTCCGTTCTTAAACACCCCTAAAAACCGTAAGAGATGCAAGGGAGGCGACAAATGGTTCTGGGAAAACTAGCTGAGGCTTATAAAAAGATAAGTAGTCCCTACAGCCTGCCAGCCGTAGCAGGCGAAGGCAGGGAATCGAACCTGTATCAAAAGTTTAGGAAACTTCAAATACAAATGAAACTTTCAACTTATATTGATTTGCAATTTCACTTGATCCTTTTGTAAGTTGGAATCTATAAAACTAAAATCTCAAGCAAAGTGATAAATACAAGTCAAAATAAACAGAGAGGGTGTTTTTATAGGCTCTTGATTGTCACTTAAGAATTGGCGCTAATCTTCTCTTAAAATCATTGATGGCTTCAGACACTGTTTTGTAATCATTTACATTAATGAATGTGAATTCTTTGTTTCTAATAATTACTCTAAAAATCTCAGTGTAATCTCTCCAATCAGGACTGGAAATTTCAATTTTTCTGGGACCGGAAAATACAAGTTTAAAAATATACTTTCTTTCATCACCATATGGTAAATCCATATTGTAAAACGTTCTCTTATATCCAAGAGAATAAAGTTGATCAGAAAATTCATTACAGAGAAACTCTCTAAATGCCACTTCTTTATGTAGATCTGTGCTCATTTTAGTTGATATCTTCAAGATAGAATAAGTAAGTTAAAAGCGTCAATAGGAATTTATTTAACTTAACGGCAATCAACCTATTTGAAAAATTCTTTTCCATTTCTCTTATTCAGTGAACTACGGCTGAATGTATCTACTTGTTTATACCCAAAACATCTATTAGAATCTGCGTGCAGAACTACTAAGACGTATTTCTTTAAACTTATCCTTTTCAAGAATTGTATCAATTCCAATTTCCAATTTAAGAACATATTCTCCAGTTCGAGTTTTGTCAACAAATTCAATTTTTGAAGTCTTAATATTAGTTTCTTCAACCCTTGCATAGTATTCAACTTGCGTAATAAGGTCAATATCCATCTGTACGCTCAAACCTATTTTATCATTTTCTTCCTCATAAACAAAATACCCATTTACTTCTGAGATATTGACATCCAAAAAGACTAGATCATCTGATAATTGAGAACCTACAATTGAACTTGCTATATTGTTAAAGAAATACTTATCTCCTGGATGTTTATATGTTTCATCCAAAATTTCAAGCATCCATTCTTCACTTAAATTGTCTAAAATCCATTCATGTGTAATAAATTCAATCTTAGGCCCATATTCACTTGCAAATGATTCAAGTGAATTGAAGTACTTAATTTTCAAACCATTTTCAATTGCTTCCTTTTGCAATTTTTCATTCAAATTACTCTTTTCATCATCCGCAAAATCATTTACATTTTTTGAAATAAAAATTAGACTATCATCATCATTATGCCAAGCAAACGATTGAACTTTAAATAGTGATAACCATAATACTCCATCTCTGAATCCATCCCCATTATTTTTTAAAGGTTTTAGTCTTCTTATTGATCTTTCTACAAGGTCAGCAATATCAATATCAGCATATTCAAGAATGAATTCATCGTAAACTCCTAGTCTCTTTTTTATATAATCGATGTAGTTGTTCACATCAATATCAGAATTCTGAAATCGTAATTTGTCTACCTCACAGCTAACTAAATAGTTGTTAAGCTTTTTTATTGATTTGGATATATTGTTTTTTTCATCCTCAACCAAATTCTTGTAGATATTGGTTATTTCTTCTAACACAATTCTTGGCATGCATATGTAAGCTCCAACTTCATCCATGTACTTTTTTAATACTTGAAAAGCTCGAGAATTTAATCTCAAGTCAGAGCGTATTACACTAGTATCCAAAACAATATACATCTTGCTAATTTGCCTTCTAAGTTAAACACGTGAATGTAGCCACGAAAATTGTATATAATGGCTACTTCAAATTACTATCTCTATGATCCAAAGTCAAAAAGAGACTTTAAATCATTTTGATTTTTTTAGTTCTTGAGAAAAACTGTTTGAAAACAGGGTGATTTAATGAATGTCAAAACCACCTGAAACAAAAAAGACACTAATTATCAACTAATCAGTGTCTTTACTTCAGTACTAAGTAGTCCCGACAGGAATCGAACCTGTATCAAAAGTTTAGGAAACTTCTATTCTATCCATTGAACTACGGGACCAGTTTTCAGGGACCGCAAAACTAAGTAAAAGCCCCATTTAAGACAATTTTTGTTTACAATAGAAAAAAGGGGTCTTTGATATTGCGACAAAAAACTGGTTCAAGCGTCCTGTTTGTGACATGTTTTTATTGACAATCCAAATTTAACGTTATCTATAAATATATTAAACTTCCAAAAATTCCGGTGGTCTGTGAGCCACAGACCACAGTGAAGTGGTTTCGGTAAGTATTCACTTTCTCCATTGAAGTATGCATTTTCCCTGGCTGAGTATGGTCTTACCCAGATAAGGAAATATGAGGAAGGACATAAATTAATTTGAGTATATATTAGGTGCGCAATATGTTCAACCCAGCTTTCTCCTCGATTTATTTGAAGATCCTTTAACTTGAGAATTTTTTAAACCCATTCTCCCCAATGATCTTTAAAAACCTACCCCTCCTTACCAAATCTCTTCTCATCATTGTTTGTATTCTATTGCATTGTTCATCCAATGCTCAGATGCAAAAACTGAAAGTCTCGGCTGACCATCGGTTTATTGTAACAGAAGATGAGCAGCCATTCGTCTGGATCGGTGAAACCAATTGGTTTTTTGCCAAACTCCCTCCGCCCACCATCGATAGCCTGTTGGATGTCAGAAAAGACCAGGGATTTACCATGATGTTCGTCAGCTGTAGGGAGAAGCTGTACAATGGCGGCGGTCCGGGAAGCATCACCAACCCCAATGAATCCTGGTGGAAATACCTGGATGAATACATCAAAAAATGTGAGCAGCGGAATATGTACGTCGGGATCACCCTGGGCTGGTGGGCAGTAGCCAGAAGCAACAGTGAAACGGATCTCTACACCTACGGGAAATGGGTGGGCAACAGATATAAAGATCACAACAACATTGTCTGGCTGACATTGGGCGAAGCAGGAAGCCACCAGAGAAAGTCATCGATTCCTGATGAAAAGATCGAGGCGATCGTCAAGGGAATCCGGGAAGGTGATACCGGTAATAAATTACTGACTGTCCATGCAGACTTCAGGCGTGGGACCAGTATTTCCAGACATAGCGAGCTGGTGGATTTCAACAACTGGCAGACCAGCCAATGGTGCTGTATCGATGATTTACCCAGGAAAGATGATCGTGCCTGGAACGTGTGGGAGGCGATCCAATTTGATTATGACCAACGATACAACGGACAGCCCAAGCCAACGCTGGATTCGGAGGCCTGGTATGAAAACAACAAAGACTTTTGCGATGCGAAACCCTACAATATCAGGAGACGGGCATACTTTACAATTTTTGCCGGTGCATTCGGTCACACTTATGGTGCCGGAGGAATTTGGGATGGTTTGAACAGTTCCGAGGGCTGTAGCAGTCATGCCCAGGGAGCCATCCATTACGAAGGTGCAAAACACATGGGCTACCTCAGCGATTTCCTTCATCAATTGGGTGATGACCTTTTGAAGCTACGGCCTGATCAAAACATCATACTGTCTGAAAATCCGGATTCGTATGATCTGCATCTCCAGGCTTCTTTGGCTGCTGACAAAAGTTTTGCGTTGATTTATACAGCCAGTGATGCTCCGTTTGAAGTAGATCTTTCTAAAATCGACAACAAGCTAACTAATCCGATTTGGTTCAATCCCCGTTCCAATAGCTACACCGAAACGAATGACAAGCTAAAAGGAGACTCCGGAACATTTGACCCACCGGGAGAAGCAGGTCCGGGGAATGATTGGGTATTAATCCTGGGTGATCGTGGGTTCGCAAGTCGTTTTAAGAACTAGTGGCAAGCTGACACAGATTAACAAATGAATTTATTTTCTCCCCCGTACCAGCGGACTGTTTAGCATACTGTCCCAGGTCAGGGTATAAGCAGGCTCTTCATAATCCATGAGCTGTGCAATGATCTCAAAATATGCTTCATTGAAGTAACAGGCTAATTCAAACATGGGTAAGGCATGCTTCGGATCATATAGGATGCCAGGCTGATATTTGGCTATTCCCGCCTCTGCTCGTTTCTTGTCAAGCTCCACCTGTGTATTGACCCATTCTTTATGTACTTTCTCTCCCCTGGCATAGGGCTCCACATATGCTACAGATTTTTGAATGCTCCCGCCATCTCTAGCAACATAATCGTACAGATTAAATTTTGGATCGAAGATGGACAGATTGATACACATGGTCAGCAGAGGTTTTAAACCACTGGTATGGTAGTGCAAAGCATCCCGGCTCTTTAAATCAATACTTGTCCCGTCAGCATACAGAGCGGAATTAATGTATTTTTTGAACCCTATCAGGGCTGAGTTCATCAGGACTTCATTGTTGGTAATTCCACCAATAATCCCTAGCATGCGTAAGCGTTTGGTTTGCCAATTATTGTTGGGTGTATGGGGTCTGGCTATTTCATGACCGGCAATCTCCAGCATCCAGTTTTCAACAAGCGCTTGCTCTGCTTCAGAAAATTCGGATCTGAACAAATAATATCCCCAAAAAATCGGCACAAACTTATTTTCATTGATGGGGTTTCCCTCGGGTATGTAGGTACGCGCCCAGGCCATCACAAATTCCTTGACTTTTTGAGCGTAAGCTTCGTTTGCATCGCCGTATGATGCATAAAATAGCATATTGACTTTGGTCACATCCTCCAAACTCTTTTGAGAAATGATCCTTAATTCATCTGTATCCAACATCCCTTCATAGTTGATGACCGCAATCGGGGAAGGGCTGTCGTCCAGATACTGATTGGCTTCTTTTACAATCTGTTGATACAGAGCGTTCGCCTGTTCATTGTCATTTAGAAGCTCACGAAATCGCATCTGTTCTTCCTGAGTAAGGATCAAGGGGTTTGTGCTTAATTCCAGCTCCTGTGCGAGCGTAGACTGGCAGATTAATTGAAATATTAGAAGCACTAAAAGTTTACTGATCGTAGCCATGGTATAATATTATCAAATATCCGGATAAAACCATCTGAAATTTTTAAACACATGTTAGGATATGAGTCAGCAGAAAAAAATACTCCCGGCAACATAACCGCAACCTCTACTTATCGTTATTGAGAGAAAATTCATCTTATGGACAAATTGGGTTGGTTTAATGCGATCATCATATTCAGTGGTTTAACGTTGGGTGGTTACTTCGTCAGCAATACCCTGGTCAAAGGCAAAGCTTATGACCGGGCGGTGACCGTCAAAGGTTTATCAGAACGCGAAGTGGAAGCTGACATTGCCGTTTGGCCCATCAACATCACCGTGGCGGGAAACGACCTGCAGAACATCCAACAGGAAATCGAATCTCAAAAAAGTGAAGTGACCCATTTCTTCAAGGACCAGGGTTTTAGTGATGGTGAATTTACCGTTGGACCAACAAACATCAGCGATGCAAAAGCTGACCTTTACAACCCGGGACCGTACAGGGAATTCCGATACATCGCCAAGTCAGACTTTACCATCCGAACAACGCATATCGACAAGCTTCAACAAGCTTTGTCAGCATCATTATCACTGGTTTCCAAAGGGATCCTGATTAGCTCCAAGAATGACTGGAGGCCCATTGAGTATAGCTTTACCGGATTGAATGCAATTAAACCTGCCATGATCGAGGAAGCCACCAACAATGCCCGGGAAGTGGCCGAAAAGTTTGCCAAAGACTCCAACAGCCAGGTGGGCAAGATCATGCGGGCCAACCAGGGCCTTTTCACGATCTCTGACCGGGATCAGAATACACCGGAGATCAAAACGGTGAGGGTTGTTTCGACGATTGAGTACCAGTTGAGGGATTAGCCACCTGGAACACGCTAGCACAAGCGGTATGCTTGGCTAGCGCGGGGTGGGTTTATTTCTGTTTTTTGTTATAAATAACAATTTCAGGAAATATTATACCATTACTTTTTAATCACAATAATGTAGATACAGCTGAGCCAATAGGCCCTATTTGCACCCTATCCGATAATTCCGTAACTTAAACGTTACACACAATCATCAACCAGCCTCATGAACCAGCGAATTAACCTAGTCATCGTGATTCTGCTCATTGTGTTATGTGCAGTTTCTATCTTCAATGCATTTTACCAAAACAGCCGGATCAATGAGGCCATTGATCAACTTGAAATGGCTGAGCAAAATATCGTTGAGGCTATTGCGGCGAATGACAGCTCCACCCAGCTAGTCAATGACCTGCAGTTTGAAATCGCCAGAACCAAAGACAGTCTGGACATCCTCATCGCTGAGCGTGACTCTATCATCCTTTCTTACAAAAGGTGGGGCTCAGATGAGCAGTATCGAACCTATAACAAGGCGCTCAAAGAACAGACCGGAAAACTTGAGGCCCTTCGAAAGAAATACAATGACCTGATCACTTCAAAAAAACTACCGAACCCATGAAACATCTTGTTTATCTTCTGTTTTTAATGACATCCTTTACAGGTTTCGGGCAACAATTTGAAACGCTGGACAGCACCTATCTGATGGTGACCGAAGACTTCAAAATATCTATCCCGGGGGACACACTATTATTTACCTACGGAGGAATCACGATGATCAATTCGGAACAACTTGAGGTGATGCAGGAGATCATGCACCTCGTGAATGATGAAGCCCTGGACGAGGCGATCAGCTTGTCGATTTCAGAAAATGAGAAAAAGATCGAGGAATGCAAAACGCTTTATGAAAACCTGTTAGCTAACAGTGCCAAAAGTCATGAGATAACCACTGCGTCTTTAATGTCCACCCAAAAATCACTCGAAGAAATTAATAGTTCTCTTGAGGAAACCAGAAATGCACTGACCGTAGCCAATGAAAATGTTAATGCTTCCAAAGAGCTCCTGAGAAAATATAAATCAGCAAAATTGTGGCAAAATATCCTGGTCGGATTGGCAGGCGTGGGTCTGGGGGTACTGATTTCCCAATGATGCCGTGACTATTCTTTTTTTGCTTCGTCTTCATTTTCCTCCTGACCTTCAGCCTCTTCATCATCTTCCTGCCTCTTCTTTTTGAGCTTATGCGCCGGTTTGTAGGCTGACTCTGCAAGCTCCTCCAGATGTAATCTATCTACTGCCTGAACAGAACGGAAATTCAGCCTCTCGAACAGGGTATACTTCTCCACTATCTTCAAAAATTTTGGATCCTGATCATAGATCACCAGGTAGTAAAACTGGATCAAAACTTCCTGCTCAGTCAGGTGCGGCTTGATGATATTTACATAGAAATTGGGGTCCTTACTCTTGTTGTGGACGAAAAACAACAGGGACTTGTAGCTTTCCATATAGTGGGAAAGAGAGTTCCTGTAAGAGTCATAAACCTGACGGAAACTGGTCTCGAAAGCCTCTTCGTCCAGCACCGATGAGCTACCATCCTTTTTCCGCTTTCTTTTGGTCGCATTGACAGCCTTCTGAAAGTCCGAATACATCTTATCAAAACCATTGCCAGAAGGGTGATTTTCAATTCGCTTGGCGGCATCCAGATGGAATTCCAGGAGCTGAAAAAAGGTATTTTCAAATTGCTGGATCTCGATGGTCTTGGACTGGCTATCCATGATGTAGCGAGTTTCTACCAGTTCTTCCCGCTGGAGTTCCAATTCTCTACGTTGATAGATCAATGCCAGATAAAATAAAATGACTCCTGCCAATGACCAGATCGGACCTACAGCTCCCCCAAAAAATTCCCCGATCAAGCTCAGTTTATCCAGGTCCAGTACATCGGTGGTTTCCAGCCCTTTGATCTGTGTGAAAACAAAATAAATGATGCCAAAGCCAACCAGGATAGACAGAAAAGTGGCGAAGCCCAGAAAAACGACAAAATACTTACGAAGTGGTGAAATCTTTTTACTCATTAGAGCAGCTGGTAGTTTAATGCGCTAATATACGAATTTGGGTATTTATTTCTCCTCCACTAAATTATTCTGTCTGTTTTTTCTATCCATATACATACCATAGAATGCGATGCCACCCCAAATAGCGTTGGTAAAAGCTGAAGGGATGGAACCGTAATAAACAGTGTTGATGATAAGAAACAAACTCCCCATTATATTCAGTACATGGTATGGAATGGATGTAGATCTCATCTTTTTTGTGATGAGTAAAAAATATGGAATGATATAGGCTGCCGCTCCAAGCCAGCCAATGATATCTACAATTAGCGCTGCTGATTTCATAGATCAAGGTTAAAATAGAGTAGGAAGATAGGGATTAGTTCCCTATCTGTCCTCTCACACCACCGTACGTACCGTTCGGTATACGGCGGTTCCTTAATTTACAACTCTTACCTTTCGGTAATAGTCCGTTAGAAACAAATAGCCAGTTTGACGTAGACGCTCATTAGTGATAGTGGTGGAGAGTATAAAGCTGTTGGCAGCATGCCAGTAGCTCTTCCTCGTATTTGCCCACTCCCATGCCTTGGGCTTCTTTACCCCAAGATTTAAGAGATTGGCCAGTCTGGTTCTTATCCGTTTCCATTGTTTCCAGATCACCATCCTTAGCCGTCTTCGGTACCACTCATCTATCCTAACTAGCAGCTTATTCATATCTGCCAGTTTGAAGTAGTTCACCCATCCAATAATGTATTGTCTGAGTGCTTCTTTGCGCTCCTCGTTTCCCCATCCGTTGCTCCTAGATGTAAGCTTCTTAAGGTTTGCCTTCATCTTGGTGATGGTTTTGGGGTGTACCCTCAGCCGTCCTTCGCCCTTTACCTTATAAAAGGAGTATCCCAAAAATTTAATCTTTGAGATGGGCGATTCGCTGGTCTTTTCTCTGTTTACCCTTAGAAACAGCTTGCCTTCAATGTAAGGTAAGATGTTCGCTAAGGCGCGTTGGGCACTTCGCTTGCTCTTGCATAAGATAACCATATCATCTGCATACCGAACGTACTTATGCCCCCTCCGATCCAGCTCCCTATCCAGTTCATTGAGCATGATATTGCTCAATAGCGGACTTAATGGACCTCCTTGAGGAACTCCTGTTTCGCTTGGTCCAAGCTTACCATCCTTCATTACTCCTGCATTAAGGTATTTATGGATGAGCGAAATGACTCGCCCGTCCTTCACTGTCCGTGAAAGTACCTCTATCAGTTTGCTATGACTTACTGTATCAAAGAACTTCTCTAAGTCCATGTCTACTGCTTGCACATAGCCTTCGGTAATGTAGTCCTGGCATTTGCGCAGTGCCTGATGGGCATTGCGTCTTGGTCTGAACCCGTAACTGTACGGTGAGAACTGTGGTTCATAAATCCGAGTAAGAACCTGCGAGATAGCTTGCTGGATAACCCTGTCAACCACGGTGGGGATTCCAAGCTGGCGTTTGCTCCCATTATCCTTGGGTATCTCTACCCGTCGGACTGGATTGGGGCGATATTTGCCCCCTAATATGGACCCTGTTAATTTATCTTTGTTTTCGACAAGATAGTTCTTCAAAGATTCTACTTCCATCTCGTCTACTCCCCCTGCCCCTTTGTTCCGCTTTACCTGTCGGTAGGCTTCATTCAGATTGGAGGGCGAAAGAATCATCTCTAGTAGCCCATATCCTAATTGATTGTTTGTGAGGTTGTTTTCAGTTATCCACATGAAAGTCTGCCCTCCTGCATAGTCTTCGGGTTCCGCCCTATCATTTTGCAGCCAGGTATCTTGCGATATTTTCTGCTTTCCACCCTTCATTTGGTAACATTCATTGACTACTCACTTCTTAAGGTTCAGCCCTTCGTTATCTTGTGAGACCTCCATGTTTTTTTTTTCTCATGGCTCGTTCCTAATAACTACTATGGCTTCTGCTGACTTCTCATGATCCGCCGGCTGGCGGATTTCGACCCGTACCTCATACTCCGTTTCAGCACGTCCATGAGACCTCCCCGGGTAAGTACGATAACTTTCATCCCATCTACCTGCTGCATTTACCCCAAGGATTCCGGACAGTGTTGGGCTTTGCTTTGTTTTGCAAGCTCACCCAGTCCTAGTAGGCCTTATATGCAGTTTCTGTTCGTCAGGCCAGGAATTTGCTTCCGGCTTCCTTCAGATTCCACCTCACGATGGACACCCTTGCCTTCTGCTAACACTTCCTACTGTCAAGCGTGTTCGGGACTTACACCCTATAGTTATCGCCCATGCCGGGCGCACAAAAATACCCTGACACCAACTGCCAGGGCATCGAATTATTTCTTATTTGAAGTTATTTCATAACCCAGACGTTGCTCCAGTTGTGAGGAGCTTTTACAAGCACTTTATAAAAGTCTGCTGTCTGGTCAAGGTTTATCGAGGCTTTTCCTTTCGATACCGGAACCTCAGTTACTTTTTTATAAACATCCTTTCCTCCGGTAGCGTAGTTATTCGTTTCACTGATGAGGATTTCAGCTTTACCCTTGTTGATGAGAGGATTCCAACTAACTATGAGCTTTCCTCCTTCATATTTTGCCCTCAGTTGATTTAATGAAATCTTATCCGTAAATGAAACACCATCGATTTCCGCCTTGAGTTCATCCGGTGGATTGATTTTCATGTGCGCTAGCAATGAAGGCATGATATCCACGATACCCGGGTGCTGATTGAAACTTTCGTTCAGATTACTTTGGTTGGTGCAGATCCATGTTGTTCGCTCTCTGTCAGTCTGCCCTCCATGACCTTTCCCATTCTCAGGGTTTCTGCCATGGTCTGTGGTAATCACAATCATCCAATCTTCGCCCAGGGTCTCTCGTTTTTTTATGGCTTCCCAAATGCGGCCAACCTGAATATCCGCTTTCACCACGGCATCATCCATTTCAGGACTGTCCCCGAATTTATGGCCCATATCATCAGTAAATTCCAGGTAAACCCATGAGAGGTCCGGCGCTTCTTCTTCAATGTATCGGGCAGCCTCTTTTGACACCAGTTCATCAATATCCAATATGAATTTTCTGTCTGCTTTATGTGGAAAACGGTTGGTATCCATTTCGAAACCATCAAATGAATAATCCAGTTGAATACTCCCTGCTGACTCCTTTCCCTCCCCGATCAATTTTGTTCGGTTATCTTCCCAGGTAGAAAAAATAGCTGTTTCCAGGGATGGATTCATCGTTTCTGCCACCCTGAAAATGTTCCAATAATTGTAGTTGGGCTCCTCCACAGCATTGTCCCTCACATTGTGCTTATGAGCCCATACCCCGGTGATCATATTCATGTAACCAGGCGCTGAAACCGTAGGTGTCTGAGAGTATCCATCCTTCATGCCCCCGACATAGGCTGTGGCAAAACCCCCAACATGGGCGATCTCGTCCATGTTGGGGGTATTTACCCGCTGAATCACATCGGTTGGTATGCCATCGAGCAATATCATCACAGCCTTTTGTTGACCATTCACCTGAAAGATCAACAAGTACATAAGGAAACCTATCGAACACCTTTTTATAGATTGTAACATAGTATTCAAAACTAACTTATTCCCAACCAAACAGTTGCTCCAGATTTGGATTCAATGTTACCTGTGGCTGTGGTACCGGCCTATAATAATATTTAGGTGCTACGAAGGTCCCACGATCTTCAATGGTCTGTATGGTTCCACTGTCACCATTCTTTAAGTAGACACCCACATCCTCACCAAATGTACCTGCTCTGTAGTAGATGAGTTGAACACCCAACCCATTGGTTTCTTTTACATCAGGAATAGACTCAGAGGCTGGTAGCAAATGAATATCATCTTCACCATCACCTGTCAGGTCAAACTTGCCAAGACCTGGAAAATACAATCCCTCAGGCTCATTTTCAAGCAGCTCTCCGGCATTCCACCGCATCAGATCATCAAACCTAAAACCTTCCAGTGCCATTTCAATCCTTCTTTCCCTGCGTATCTCAAGCAATACCGTACTGGTCACCTGCGGATATCTGGCCTGCTGAACTGGATCAGCCAACACTGACATACTCAAAGGAGGTATACCGGCTCTGTCGCGAATCAGGTTCACCGAGATATCCAGGTCAGCCTGGGTCAGCTCACCCAATTCGGCCCGTGCTTCTGCATAAATAAGCAGCATCTCTGCATAGCGGATTACCGGAATATCAACACTTTCCCTGACTGAAAGATCTAGTGTATTCATGAACCCTTTGATCTGATGATAACCTGAGAAATTTTTACCAAGTTGCTGCACGTATGAGCCTCCACCCTGTGAATAGGTACTGGTAAATATCAGGTTATATCCCGGATAAGCGTACGTTTGATTTAATCGAGGATCCCTGTTTGCAAATTCCTGAACAATCTCGAAGGTTTCGTGACCCGCCTGACTGGAATAGTAGCTTCCATCAGCCATCAGGTAAGTCTGCAACAGATCTTTGGTTGGGCACACTTCATAATTACCAAACATATACTCCCACCAGCCACTATTAAGCACTTCATGTTCAAAAACTCTTGCCAAAATAATCTCCGGATTCATTCCAAGATCCGTGCTATTGAAAAGGCTGCCATAGTCCGCTGTTGGATTTCCATTGTCATTCAACATATATCCTCCATTATCCATGATATCTTTTGCCATGTCCCTGGCAATAGTCAGGTATTCATTGGCTGTAGCTTCCAGTCCCAATTCCGTATGATACTTTCGGAAAGTTCCTTCATACAATGCAGCTCTGGCCATAAAAGCTTTTACCGTCCACTGATCGACGGCTCCGGATGGCTGGACCTGATAAACATTCTCTGCTGCAAACTGATAATCTTCAAAAAGTTTATCCACTACCATTTCTCTGGAATCCCGCGTTTTAAACAGTGCCTCTTCATCTCCTGACCCAATCACCTGATCATACCAGGGCACATCAGAATACCGTTTTACTTTGTCCATGTAAAAATTAGCTCTAAACAACCTGGCCACTCCTTCATTGTGATTCAATACCTCATCACTTAAGGCCGCTCTCTGAAAATTTTCCAGGAAAAAATTGATTGATCTAAGTTGATTCCAGTCCCAGCCGCTCAAGATGGTCGATGAAGAAGGACTTGAGGTCATCATGGTCTTTATCTCCATATTTCCTGTGGTGGCTGCATTATCAGTAGCCCTGTCTTCAATGAAAAGACCTACACCTGGAAAATTGTAGAGACCATTGATATAGATTTTCAGATCTTCCTCTGTGTTGAAGAAGTTTTCTTTACCGATGGACGTTTCCGGAACCCTGTCCAGGAACTCATCATTACAGGCAGTGAAAACCACCGCCATTATCAGTATATATTTATGAATGAATTTCATTGTTCTTTACTTTGATGTTTTAGAAAGTGAGATTAATACCAAAGGCATATCTTCTTTGGAATGGATAGGCATAGCCGGAACCAACCTGTCTGCCTGTGCTGGCTGATGGGTTCAGCTGAGCTACGTCATCATTGATCGCTTCGGGATCAAAATAAGCTTTCAATGCTGACCATTCCATCAGGTTTTCTCCGCTGGCAAAGACCCTGACGGTTAGTCCAGCCCGGCTGGTCAACGATTCGGGTAGTGTATATCCCAAAGTCATATTCTTCAATCTTAGATAAGCGGCATTCAACAGATATCTTGTTTGTGGTATCGCCAATCCTTGTGCCTGGTCAATTCTTTCGCCGAGGTTCCTGTCTGCCAGCCAGGCCTGAAGATGAGGAAATTCAGCATCCAGGTTTTGATCGGCTAAACCAGCATCCAGGTACGCCTGGGAATGTTTTGCACGATCAGTAACACTCTGATCATTGGCTCTGTAGTAATCCAACAGATGCCTGGCACCACCCGCATACGGTTGCTGATAAAATCCCCAGTAGAGGTAATCCAGTGGATAATAATCCCTCTTGGCTACTCCCTGGAAGAAGATACTAAAATCAATCCCATTCCAGTCTGCACTAAGGTTTAATCCGTATCTCATTCGTGGTGCTGCATTACCGATGATCGAAAGATCCTTTGGATCATCTACGGTAGACCCCTTCTCAATCAGGCCATTGTTATCCTGATCTATATATTTTGGCCAACCCGGAACAATCGATAAAGCTCCCCATGGGATGATCGCAGATTCATCCAATGCATCGATCTCTTCTTGTGACTGGAAAAAACCATCGCTGGTGAGGCCCCAGATCTCGCCAAACTCCATTCCTTCATAAAATTGGGTCAGACTTTGGCTTGGGTTATCAAAACGCGTGATGTGTGAACGGCTATCAGATAATACAGCCTTGGCACTGATGAACATAGACTTATTTCCTACCTGAAGATTATCTCGATAGCTTACACTGAGTTCCCATCCTTTTGTCTCGAGGTCGGCTGCATTTTCTGCTGGCTCACCTGTTCCAAACACAGCTGGCAATTCTCTTCCCTGTGTCAGCATCCCTTTGGTATCTCTGTCATAGATATCAAAAGAGGTCAGTAGCTTATCGTCAAACAATCCGAGATCAACTCCAAAATTCAATGTAGTAACCTCCTCCCAGGTATAGTTGGAAGAAACTGAAGGAGGTGCCCCCACCCTCAAAGGACGCTCACCACCTATGAGATAATTGCTGTTGCTGGCATTCATTGTGGAGATGTAGCCAAAATTGGACGATACGGCCTGATTCCCAAGGGAACCGTAAGATGCTCGTAGTTTCAACAGGCTAATTGGTCCGAGAATCCCTGCCATAAAGGCTTCTCTATCCAGTATCCAGGATGCAGAATAGGAAGGGAAAAAACCAAATCGTTTGTCCTGGGGGAATTTGGAACTGCCATCATATCGACCATTAAACTCAATGATGTATTTGTCCTGGAATATATAGTTCAGTCGGTAAAACGCTCCTCTCAGTGCCCACGAGGTAATACTTTCCCCTACGTTGTCTTCACCTGTTGCCAGTGCTATGGTAGGAAGAGAAGCGGAAATCACCATGTTTCTATCAGCATAGAATCGGCTCCACCTGTAATATTCCTGATTAAAACCTCCGATGGCGGTTATGGCATGTGGGCCGAACTCCTGGTTATAGGTGCCATAAATATTTAATACGTAATAATCTTCATTGGTTGACCTTCGGTAAGCATAGTTGGTGCCTTCTTCTCTGATATCCTCCGGGCCATAGCCAATCAGGTATTTATTGGTGTAGTAGTTATAATCATAGTTTCCTCTCCTGAAAGTAAAATCTGTATTGACCTTAAATACCTTATCAAAAAAGGACAGTTCATTGGTAAACTGTGTCTGGAAACTTGAATAACGATCTTCAGTCACACCACCATTGGTCAGCTGACTACCCAATCTTCCAACAGGTGAATTTGCCCAGCTTCCATCAGGATTTTTGTCATAATAAGTGGGAAAGAAATTATAGATCGTCCAAATATCAAAATAGGTTGGCGTCTCTCTTTTGGTATTGGTCAGGTAAGTATTGTTACCCAGCGTCAACCACTTGAATGGCCTATAAGACACTTTATTCCGTACTGTGTAGCGATCAAAGAGATCATCGGCCAATTTCAAGGCTCCATTTTGCCGGTTGTAAGAACCTGAAAGCAGGTAGCTGGCTTTATCTGTTCCTCCGCTCACAGACAGCTGGTGATTGGTGGATGTAGTGAAGTCATCCAGGAAATAATCCGTCCAGTCTCTGTTTCCCATATACTCCCAAAGCTCCGGAGCATTGGGGTTCTGCCTTACTCCGGGTGTTCCATCCGGATTGTCTGATCTTTCCTTTGCATAGGCATAGTAATCATCAGAGTAATTCACATTGTCCCAGGGAGTATTATCGGTGGACATCTCCAACATTCTGCTGTAGATATATGGATCGGTAATCTTATCCGGCAACACAGTGGGTTTATCCCAGGAGAAATTATTGGAATAGGTGATCTTCATACCTTCCGTACCAGTTTTGGTCGTGATCAAAATCACACCAAATGCTGCGCGGGCCCCATAGATGGCAGATGCTGAAGCATCTTTGATCACAGATATATTCTCAATATCTACAGGGGCCAATCTGTTGAGCTCCATAGCGTCTGACGGGACCCCATCGATGAGGATTAATGGTCCTCCACCGGAAAGGTTGGTAATGCCCCGAATATTGATATTGGCCGCTTTCCCCGGTTCTCCGGACATATAGTCAATATTCAGATTGGGGACCAGACCCTGTAATCCCTGAGCAACACTGGAAATAGGTCGTTTTTCAATGATCTCAGGATCGATCTGATCCACGGCTCCGCTTAGGTTTACTTTTTTCTGCGAACCAAATCCAAGGACGACCACTTCCTGCAATTGTTGAATGTCTTCCGTCATGGTCATGTCAATGGTGGTATTACTACCCACCCTGACTTCTTCTGTTTTTAACCCAACAAAAGAAAAAACGAGTGTAGGATTGCTAGTAGTCAACTCAATCGAATAAGATCCGTCCAGCTCTGACAAAGTACCATTGTTGGTCCCTTTTTCCAGTACCGTGATCCCAATCAACTCACTTCCATTTTCATCTTTAATCACCCCGGAAACCTTCTGGTTCTGGGCATAGGCCAACACAGAGACAGCAAGTCCTATGATGACCAGGTAAGTTTTGGTGTAGATTTTTTTCATATGCGTTTCAGTTAGTGTTTCTCTTTTCACAAAGGAATCCCCCGAATATTAACTGGTAATTAACCCGGGATTACCTTTACAATAAATTGAATGGTCATTCAATATATTATATTAATTTATTACTTACAATTATCTTAGCATTACATTGCATCTGAAATGGGTAGAAAGAGTCTAAAAACGGATAGGAGAAAAGAAATTGTCAAAGCATTTTATGCTGTAGCAAAGAAGGAAGGACTGGAAAATACCTCTCTGAGTAAGATTGGCAAGAAGCTTAATATGCCTCCTAGCCTTCTGGTACATTATTTCACCACCAAGGAAGAGTTACTTCTGGAACTGATTGATTTTATCATCAATAATTATAAGTCTATTTACATCCCGAAAGATGATTCAGAGAGTTCGTCCATTAAAAAATTACTGCTTGTAATGGATAACATCTTTTCCAGAAAATGGAATAGATTAATTGATGACAGTGTATTCTATAGCTGCTTCGCCCTGGTATTTCAGGACAAACGTATTAAGGCGAAGTTTTATGAACTACACCTGCTTCTGCGGTCATGGCTCACAGAATTGATCCAGCAATGTAAGGATGAGGGGTACCTCGATATCGAAGACCCCACACGTACATCTGAACTTATCTTCGTCATCTCAGATGGCGCCTACTATTATTTAAGTATGGTGGATAATGATTATGAATCTAAGATCAAACTCTACAAAGAAGAAGCTTTCAACGTTTTAGGGATCGAAATGCCCGAACCTGAGGGCGTATGATCAAATGTTTTGTGTAAACTGTAGCGCAAAAGCGCCAAAGATCAGTATCCAATAGGTAAGCATCAATTTGTCCTTTCTAAGCAGCCAGAAGGGTACCACAAAAATGATGGTCACAGGAATACTATAAAGTATACTTTGAAAATCTCCTGCCAGCACTTCCATTTTCATCAATGACCAAACGGTAAAATGTACAATATTGAGTCCGGCAAATAACAAAAACCAGGGCCTAATGGTGACGTTGTCTACCCGCTGGTAAATCAGATAGCCTGCCAGTATATAAAAGGTAAATGCCATCACCATTCGGGGAGCGAAAGGAATGTAAAAATTCAGTATCGGAAGAAACAGACAGGTTGCCGCGACAGCAATCAATATTATATTCAATGTTTGCCGACTACTTACCTCAAAAGCGCTCCAAAGATATAGCAGTAGCTGAATGCCAGCACCGTATATAAGGAGGATAAGGGTGACATCACCGACAAAGAAGTCTGACCCCTGTGCTAAGGCAGTGACTACTTTAAACAAAACACCAACACTGAGCAGCACAATCAGTGCCCGTTGGATGCTCGAAGCGTATTTCTCATGAAGGAAAGTAAGTAAATTCTCCTCTCCAGAATGCCTTCTGATGCTGATTGAGATCCCCAGAACACTCACAAGCAACATGCCAACTGAAACAATGGCAGCTAATTCTGCACCTGGAAGATGAAGTATCCTAAAACAGTAGGCAGTGAGTAAGAGTAAAACTCCAAGAACAAGCGTGACCAACCAAACACCACCACGTTTACCCCTGTTAATGATGAGACCGCTTAGGGATCCGGAGAGTAACGAAATAGCCAGCGCAATAAATGAAGACATTAGTAGTATTCCTGCACCTGGTAGATGCAAATATTTGAAAAGTGAGCCCATAATCATCAGGGCTAAAAACAGGTTGGAGAATATCCTGGATATCCTGAACCGACTGTCAATTGTTTCCATGGTTAGTTGTTGTATGCTTTTAAAATGGTTTGACGGGATCTCTTCTTTTACCTGATCCCAGGCTATGTCAAAAGAAGCTCCTTCCTTCATTCTTCGCTCCACATCACTTGCCAGATGGTCCAGCAGCTCAGCTTTCAAAGGCTTAAACGACAATCCCTGTTGATCGAGGAATTGTTCGATCTCACCAATTTCTACCTTCCCTTTCATATACCGGAAAGATTCATTTTGGGTTGAGGTACTGGAGCGAGAACATTTTTTAGGATTTCGGTGAATTTCTGTAGCTCACTCACCTTCTCCTTTGCCAGTTCCCTTCCCTTTTTCGTTAGCGAGTAATACTTTCTGACCCGATTATCTACGATCTCACTGGTGGTAATTAATAAACCTTCATTTTCCAGCTTATATAAAACGGGATAAAGTGCTCCATAGGTTAACTTAATCTCATCACCCGATAATTCCGCTACACGCTGGCTGATCTCATACCCATAGAGCTGCTTGTTTTCAGCCAGAAGCTTGAGAATAATTGTTTTTAAAGTACCTCTGATAAATTCTTTGGATGACATCTTATATATATAATTTTCTTAAATATATAATTTTAAACAATAACATGCAACCAAAAAGAAAGGAAATACCTCATTTAGCATTGTGATGCCGCCGTTGCGAGGATAAATCGCCATATTAGTACTAAAAATAAATCACATGGCCCTGGAACCTTTTGAGTATGTGGTGATCCTTACGTCGCTCATCCTTGGACTGGGAATCACCCAGATCCTTACAGGTGCTGCAGATATTTCCTCCAACCTGGAAAACGTTAAGGTTGGATATGCCCATAGCTTATTGATCATTGTGGTCTTCAATCTGCACATCCAGGAATGGTGGGAAAGCTACCATATGGCCAACCAGATTGAAGAATGGACTATTCCCATGGTACTATTTGTGCTTATTTACCCGATCTCCTTATTCACACTTGCAAGGATGATCTTTCCGACGGGTCTGAGAGAATCAGAAACTGATCTGGATGCCTATTACTATGACCAATGGCCTTGGTTTTTTGTCATCTTCCTACTTGTCCCTGTGATTAGTTTCTTTCAGAATATAATCATTGGGGGCTATGGAATAGCAAGTCAGATCCCTCAGTTTTCACTTGCCACAGTCATTCTAATTTTCCTTTTGTTCAGGATCAAAAACAGATGGGCTCATGTCGGGTTTCTTATCCTCCAGATTATCCTTTGGATTGTTTGGCTGGCCCTTGAAGAAAGAGTACTCTAATCCCTTCATCTACTTAAACGATTCCAATGTTGATCGGCCTTTGACTTTAAGTTGACCTCATCCCTGTTCCATTTGGTGAGGGTGTTGTTGAAATAAAAGTTGTAGAACAAATAGAGCTTGCCATCAATGATTTTGAACGTCTCCGGATCTACCTTTATTTTTTCACCATCTGCCATGGCATAGGCACACCATCCACCATATTGAGGCAGGAATTTTCCAGGGCTTTCATCAAATAAAGCCTTGTTTTTACTGCTAATAAAATAATATTTTACACCTTGATATGTTGACGTTACCTCGTCTTTTCCCCTAAAAGCTTTCTCTTCTATGAAATAAGCAACAGGATCAAACCCATCTATAGCCAACCCATCCTCCTGATTGACATTTGTATTTGCCTGGGAAACAGCGCTTACTATCCCTCCAAAAAAATAAACCGACAGGCAGAAAATGATTTTCATCTCTTTTGATATTTCTATTATCAACGAATATTAGTTAATGTATGGCGGAATTTGCTCAATGTTTATACAGATTTGCAGTCTGTTCGACATTTTTGATATGCGGCTCTGCATTTTCATTCTATTGTTTTCCCTTTTTACTTCAGGACACTCGCAAGACTGTTTATCACTCCTGGACAGTACCCGCTATTATCATGCTATCAAGCCGCCTAAAGCGAAAGAGTTTGCCCTTGCACTTATTGAGCGTTTGGATTCTGCCAGCTGTTATGAGGAAATTGGTTATCCGGAAACATACAATGAGCTGGCTTTAATCTATTGGCAGCTCAATGAACACCAGGAAGCTTTCGATGCTGTAGATAAAGCTATCGCTTATAATCTAAAAAGCTATGATTCTTTAAGTGCCAATATGGTACCATACTATGAAAATATCATTGCTTTTTATAAAGAAACGGCCAACTATAGTATGGCCAAGAAGTACCTCGACATTTCATGGGAGGCCATCAATTCGAGCCTGTCAAACCAAACCGAAGCCTATTGTATACTATTGGCCGATAAGGCTGTTCTGTTACGAGAACTGGGAATGTTTTCAGAAAGTCTTGAGGATTTACAACTTGCCCTGCAGACCCTTGAAGCGAATAATATCTATAACGATTCACTCAAAGGAGTCGTCCTGGTGGAATCGGGGACTGTCCATACCTTACTTGGAAATTATTCAGAAGCTGAACAAGAGCTGGATAGGGCTTTAAGCATATTAAGGGGCAATTTTCCGTTGTTACAAAGTAAAGCGATTGACCGATTGGCCAAACTAAAGCTGGATCAAGGTGATTTCTCAGCCTCGGAGAGTGAATTATTGAGCAACATCAATTTTAAGCAGGCCAATTTCCCGGAAGATAGTTTATTACTGGTCGAATCAATCAATAACCTGGGTCTGCTGTACTTCCGTTTTGATCTTGAGAATGCGCGAAAATACTTTAAGCAACTTGAGCAAATTGGGCGGAAATACCCTGTCATTACCCCCTATACCACCAATAATCTGGCGGTCATTGACATGAAATATGGTAGGCTACAGGAGGCCGAAGAGGGATTCATCAAAAGTCGTGAATTATTCTATGACATGTTTGGGCCCGTTCACCCCGACTACGCTAATTGCCTGAATAACCTCGCTGGTGTATACGCAAAAGAAGAAAAACTGCAAGATGCCATGGCACTCTATATGAAGGTTCTTGATTTGGATCGAGTGCTTTATGGAGAAAAGCATCAGAAATATGCCACCTCGCTCTCAAATCTAGCCTCCATTTACAAGCAGTTAGGTTATCCTGAAATGGCCATGTCTTTTTATCAACAGTCCGCGGATATCAGGAAAGAAAGTTTAGGCCCTGACCATCACCTTTATGCCAAAAACCTCAATGATATTGGCCTCATGCATCTGGCTATACAGGACACACTATCAGCTTTGAAGTCATTTGATTCAGGTCTTAAAATTTTGATAGATCATCTACATGATGTATTCCCGGTACTCACGGAAAGACAAAGGGTTCTCTTTTATGAGGAAATCCGGTTTGACCTCCGGCGATTTCTCTCTCTGGTATTTAACGAAACATATTTTGAAACTGAATGGGCTGAAAAAGCGCTGAATTATTACATCAACACCAAATCAATTATCTATTATGCAGCGGACAAGCTTCGTCGGGCAGTGCAAAACAGTTATGATCCCGTTATTCGGGAAAAGTATAATGCGTGGCGAGATACCAAATTTGAACTGGCCAAAGCTTATTTACTTAGTACAGAAGAAAAAAGGATTCAGCATTTATCCATTCAGCAGCTAGAGGAAAAAAGTCAGACCCTGGAGAAGGAGCTCTCACTGTATCTTAAAAGCTTTTCCAATCAAAATGAAACAGAATTCATTACGTGGAATGATATTTCAAAAGCCCTGGAAGACTCAACTGTTCTCATAGAAATTATTGAATACAATGAATTTGAACTGGAAGCGAATTCCTTAACTACAAATCAAGGTTTTGTGGATGAATCATTGTATGCGGCTTTTTTTATTCACGCATCGGGTACGCTGGAAAGAGTATTGTGGCCAAAAGATGCATACCTGGCCCGGCAGTACAACTATTATAAAAATGCACTGAGATTCAACATATCAGACTCAACCTCCTATTCAAAATTCTGGGCACCAATAAATAAAAAACTGGGCATCGCCAAAAAGATTTATCTCGCTGCTGATGGGATTTGGCACAAGATCAATCCAGCCATTCTGTATATCCCCAGTGAAAATATCTATGTCGCTGATAATCATCATATCGTTCATCTCACAAGCGGGAAAGATCTACTGATTAAAAAACAGTCCTCAGCCACCAAAACAGCTAGCATTTTTGGCAATCCGGATTTTGATCCGATCAGGTCTACAATAGATCTTAATCCACTTCCCGGTGCAGAACTTGAAGCCAAAGATGTCCATAAGGTTCTTCAAACAGACGGCTGGAATATAAACACACACTTATTTGATGAAGCTACTGAGGAGCAGTTAAAGCTTGTCCAGAATATCGATCTCATCCACCTGGCTACACATGGATATTTTCTGGATGAGGAAAATGAAGACCCACTCTTCAATTCAGGACTTTACCTATCCACAAAGGAAGGGTATGAAGATGGAATTCTTTCTGCTTATGAGGCGATGAACCTCAACCTGGATGCAACAAAATTGGTGGTTTTATCTGCCTGCGAAACAGGACTGGGTGAAGTGAGAAATGGTGAAGGAGTATTTGGTTTAGAACGCGCATTTCTTGTTGCCGGAGCGGAAAACCTCATCATTTCCCTTGTAAAAGTGGATGATCAGGCCACCAGAGAATTTATGCAACATTTTTATGGAAACCTGACCAGTGGTTTATCAGTAGAAGACGCTTTCTTTTCAGCACGAAGTTCTTTTAAAAAGGATTATCCGAACCCACTTGATTGGGGTGCCTTTATTCTGACTTCAAAACACTGATCAAAAATAGATGACCAGTACGTCACCCTGACTTACCTGTGGGTCTTTGAGTTCATTGATTTCAAAGATTAGTTCTTCCGGTATCCTATACTTTTCAGCAATTGTACTCAATGTCTCACCGGCTTCTACTACATGGTTAAATATCTGATCACTGTAATATTCCTGTGGTATTAAATACTTAAGGCTTGGTGATTGATGTTGTGGATCAAGCACCCTCAAAACATGACCTTCTTGTAATACTGTGGAAGAAATACCATTCCACTCTTTTAATTTTTCTGCGGGTAACCCAAGCTGGGTGGAAGCAAGCTCCAGGGTCATTTGATGCCTAACCAGGTATACCTGAGCTTTCACAAAAGTTACCGGATGCTTCGTGTAGACTACAAGTTCAGCCCGGCGATTGAACAACTGGCCATACCATGTATCTGTACTGGTAATGAGATTTTCTTCGCCATTGGCAAAAACCCGTGCCTGCCGGTAAGGTAGTCCCAGCTCCGACATGTATCGCATGACTGAAAATCCACGCTTTTCGCTTAGACTGAAGTTGTATTCCCGGCTTCCTGAAGGATCTGCATGGGTATGGATATCTACCAGTACAATGTTTTCCTTTCCAAATTGATGGATCAGGTCCTTCAACGATTCAAGGGACTCATCACGCAATCCCGAATCATTGAAATCAAAATATATGGTTTCGTAGTCATATTCATGATAATTGTAAGTGGTATCCTTTACGATGGTCTTTACCTCGCTTTTATTTATTTCTACTGTGAAATGCTCGAGGCTATCGGGCAACAGTCTGAATTCAAATTTATTTTGCGCATTCACAAGTGTTGCAATGCTGTTGTCTTCATCAATTTTTAAGATCACTTCCTGTTCCGGCTCACCTACACCAAATATATTCTTGTGTTTCTGATCTTCACGTTCTTCGACCTGCTCTTTTACCGGTGCGAAAATGTGATAAGATTCATAATCTTCTAACCTGAATGTTTCGAGATCTATCGAGGTAATATTGTATTTCGTGAGATCCACCAATGATTCGACATTGATGAAGCTTTTTAATAATTGTACCTCATCTTTAAAGTCAAACTGATAAATATTAAAGTCCCCACCCTTCCTATCTGAGGAGATCATACCCGAAGATCCAAGCCCAAAATAAGTATCATCCAATGGGCTGTTATAAGGCCTGCCGATATTATAAATGCCGGGTGCATAGAAAGAATTACCCTTTGCTATAAATATATCATATCCACCATACCCGGCGTGTCCGTTTGAGGCAAACAACAATGCACGGAACTTTGAACTGTAAAAGGGGGTGATCTCATCGGCGGTAGTATTAATGGTTTCACCAAGATTTAATGGTGGAGACCAATCAGTACTATTCATCTTTATACTCATCCATATGTCTACTCCACCCTTCCCACCAGGTCTGTTGGAACTAAAAAACAGGGTGTCCCCTGAAAAACTCAGGGCGGGATGTCGACAATTACTCCCGGGATAATTGATCTCGTCATTGAGTGGTTCCGGAACACTCCACCTCCCATCTGTGAATCGACTGGCAAATAGCCTGCAACCCATATCTTTCTGACATGATGAGAAATAAAAGTATTGACCATTACCTGAAAATGTACCTGTTCCTTCTGCCCATTGCGTATTTAGGTCCTCATAAAGCTCACAATCCTCCTCGTTTTGAGCAAAACAAATCATATTAGGGAGTAAGCCGCCGTATTGACCATCAAAAAACTGCCTTCCTTTGGTTTTGCGGCTGGTAGAGATAACGATTTCACCAGACACAGGATTTTGGACCGCACCAAAATCATGACTTTTCGAATTTAGTCGTTCATATTCCCTGAAATTCCTTTTGTCTTTGATCATCAATTGTCTGAGCCCAAGTTGACATCCCGCCTTTTGAAATTCAGCAAGTTTGTAGTAATGATTCTCAGGTTCAATTTCATACAACAAGGCCCCAAATACTGAATCAGCCTCGTGGTAATCTCCAAGAATCTTCATTGAAAGGCCATAATTATAAACTACACTGTCTACAAACCCTCCCGCTAAAAACAGGTCTTCAAATTGCTTCTTTGCTTCATCGTATTTCAAAGCATTGAATAAGCATGAAGCGTATCTGAAATGAATGGATCGATCTTCAGGTAAAAGGTCATGCAGATGTTCATAGAAATCCATTGCTTCCAGATACTTACTGGATTGATAGTAGCTATCTGCCAAAGACTTTAGTTGGGTAATTGATTGAGACAAGCCCGAAAATCCAATCCAAAAAAACAGCATGAAACAAAATAAACGCATCATTTAAAACAGTGGATTCAACACATTAATCGGTCCCGATGAAAAATCAAAGGTATAAGAAAGTGATACTTCATAAGAAGGCTGAAAACTATTTTGATAAATAACTGCATTCGGATTGATGGAATTTGAATTCAGGTCGAAACTTACGCCAAGATTAATATGTTTATACTGAATCCCGGTGAGAAAGATGAATGCATCCGCTACCCTGTACCACCCACCAATTTGTAATAAAGTATTGAGATTAGAGTCAAGATAAGTGGAAAAATAACTTCCAATATTAAATTGGTAATTGTTCTGATTGGTAATGATCAGGGCAGAAGGATGGATGAAAAACCGGGTTGATAATTTTAATTTGCTGGTACCTACCAGTTTAAGGATCATGGGTCGTCTTAGGTTTTCTCCGGATTCAGTTACCAGAAACCCATACCTGGGTTGATTGAGGTAGTCGATGGATACCCCCAACTGCATGGTGTTTTGCTGTAGAATAGGATTGTAGTGATCTACAACGGAAAAAACGACACCCACATTGAAAACCGGAAAAATATTGGGTGACAAATCCACAGATTCTGAGGGTAGTAAATTATCGTGACCGATATAAGGATTATACTGAGAGCCAAAAGTCAGATCACCAAAATTCAATTTATTCTGTACCACTCCTCCCTGTAAGCCAAAAGATAGCTTCCTGGTACTTAACCTGTCAAACGCCAGGACATAGGATCCATTAAGCAAAACTTTTGTTGTTTGATATAGACCCCTAATACCCACTTTTTCATTAGAAGCAGTAATACCTACACCTCCACTCTGGGTCTTTAAAGACGTAATTTTTTGTAATGGATACGTGAAACTTACCTGATACAATTCATGAAATGAGCCATCCTCTGACTGGTCACTCTTTTTATAGTTTGTAGAAAGTGTTGCGGCGGATATCAGTCCGGCATAGCCAGGGTTTAGAAAAACAGAGCTCGCAAAATACTGTGAAAACTGACCCTCTTGTGCTAAAGAAGCAGTTACCAATGTGAGACATAGGATGAATACTACTTTCCTCATCTCAGCAATAGCAAAGTACCATTTTTTGAATAAGGTCCCACTTCTGATTCCAGGTTGATTTTGTAATAGTAGATCCCTTCCGGCTCATCGAACCCATTGTGTGTCCCGTCCCAACCAAGCTCTGATAAATCAGGATCATCCATACTTATCCGATATACTTCTTTGTTAAACCGGTTCCAAACTCTTATCTCAACAGAATACACATCATAGCCTTCAAGAAAAGGCCGGAAAAGTCGGTTTTTATGAAAATCACCCTGCGGAGCAAAGGCATTGGGGACAAAAAATTTTGGTCCGTCTGCTGCCGGTCGTACTCCAAGGGCCAGGAATATGGGATTCCCCGCTATCTCAAGAGGATAATCCGTGATGATTGTACCGAAACTAACATCATCCGAATTGGTCAATGTAGCATACCCAAGCGGGCTATACAACAAGGTATCTTGCTTCAATTTTGCGATGACTATCGCATAATCTTCCGCTCTGATTTCATTTCGGTGGGGAAAATTTTCCAGATCCACGCCTTCGAACATAATTTCTACACCTGACGTAAATCGTGTGGGGGTGGTCTGTGATATGACCCATTCTACCTCATCGGCTAATCCGATCAATGAATCACCAGGGATCAAAAGATCCTGATCCGGTTGTTGCACAAGCACATTTATGCGTGACCCGATAGGCACATCCGATAAAGACAACTCTTCATAGAATTCACCACCAATGCCCATCGGGAACCTTAAGGGTTCTGAGGACGCTGATTCTAGCGTTAAAGATCCTGAAACAAATGCATTGGATGAGCCACCGAAGACCGACTGTCCATTTGAAACATACAGTTGATGCTCAGCGTCACTGTGAAAGATGCCCGATTGCAAATCCAATGACTCAGCTGACAATTGATTCGATTCCAGATAGACAGCACCGGACTTCCTTACCGTCAATAAACCTGCAGTGAGGTCCTGCCCAATCATGTTTTGATCTGTATCACCCATCAAAGTCAGATTTCCTCCGTGGGTATTTTGAACAAAATTGATGTCTGAAAATAATTCAAGCAGACCTTCATTTTCGAGTGTCCCATTGGCTTCAAAATTCCCACCGATAAAAAAAGATAATTCTTCTCCAAGATAAAGTCCTGTGGATTCTCCAAGATAGAAAACCTGGGCCTGTGTGGTCGAAAGCCACGAAGCCATACATAAAGTCAGTATGAATCGCTTGGTCACAATCATTATTTACTGACTGACATCAATTGCAACAATTGATCCATTTTGCTTTCCATGTCTGAGATTCTGGATTCCTGGCTTGTATTGATGCCTTCCTGGAGGTCCAATTTTGTTTCAAGACCTTCGATAATGGTATGCTGTTCTTTGATAGCTTCCAGGAGAATAGGAATAAGACCCTGATAGTCCACAGCCATATAACCATCCGGTCTATCGATAATTAAATGAGGATAGACATCCTGAATCTCCTGGGCCATTACACCGGATTGTAAATTTTCGTTTAGTGAATCAGATTTTAGATAGTAGGTATAACCATTAAGATTTTCAATCTTATCAAGGGTATTGTCAATTTTCGAGATTTCTTTTTTCAACCTTCTGTCA
This sequence comes from Cyclobacteriaceae bacterium, assembly GCA_965223915.1. Lineage (GTDB taxonomy): Bacteria > Bacteroidota > Bacteroidia > Cytophagales > Cyclobacteriaceae > UBA7330. Next base: position 803,742 of record OZ245027.1, read on the forward strand.
CTGATTAGAACACTGGTTGTAGCACTTAAAACCCGCCCTTTTGAATCTAAATCCATGCTTGTGATAACAAGACCAGTTCCTCCTAAGGTTGTGCCACCTGGATGAATTTCTGGCATTTCCAGTTGATCTGTTGTTATTTGTAATCCTGAAGTTCCGGATAAATTTAATGCGAGTGGTGTGCCTCCACCTCCTATAAGACCGTTCCCGGCTACTGTAGCATTCAGGTCACTACCTGTGATGGTATTGTCAGTGATCTCTGTGGTTGTAACCACATCTAATTGTGCTAGTGCACCCAATGGATCCCATGAAGTATTTGTACCGTCTGTAGTCAGATAATTTCCATTCTGCCCGGTTTGGTCAGCGATCGCAAATGAGCTCAGATCAACAGTATAGGGAGCTGCTCCGTCACTTTCCAGGGATAGGTTGAGGGTACTGCCCGTAAGATTAAACTGATCTACCGTTTGGTCATCGGTATTGATGGGACTCAAGTCTACTGTTGAAGGGGCTAAGGCATCATTCAGCAAGGATAAATTGAGCGTTGTGCCGGTTAGGTTCAGTTGATCCACCGTCTGAATTTCATTAGAAGGGTTCGCATCCGCATCATCCAAAGATGGAACGTCTACTGTTAAGTTTGGATACGTACCTCCGATCGTAACATTGCCACTACCCCCGTCAGCTAAGATCACTGTTTGATCGGGTAATGAATTGATGACCTGATAATCGTTACCCGTTGGGGTGACTGTAATTCCCGCTCCCGCTGTTATCGTCTGGATCTCATTCGTGGCGTCAGCATCCGCGTCATCCAAAGATGGAACATCTACCGTCAGATTAGGATAAGTACCTCCGATGGTTACATTGCCACTGCCTCCATCAGCCAAGGTCACAGTCTGATCTGGTAATGAATTGATGACCTGATAATCGTTCCCTGTTGGGGTGACTGTTATGCCAGCTCCCGCTGTTATCGTCTGGATCTCATTCGTCGCATCTGCGTCCGCGTCATCCAAAGATGGAACGTCTACCGTCAGATTAGGATATGTGCCTCCGATGGTTACATTGCCACTGCCTCCATCCGCTAAGGTGACTGTTTGATCTGGTAATGAATTGATGACCTGATAATCGTTCCCTGTTGGGGTGACTGTTATGCCAGCTCCCGCTGTTATCATCTGGATCTCATTCGTCGCATCTGCGTCCGCGTCATCCAAAGATGGAACGTCTACCGTCAGATTAGGATATGTGCCTCCAATCGTAACATTACCGCTGCCGCCATCTGCAAGAGTCACTGTCAGGTCTGGTAAGATATTGACCACCTCAAAATCCTGTCCAACCTGATTGATATTGATTCCAGCTCCGGCTGATACGGTCTGATTTTCATTCGCTAAATCAATACTCGACAAGGGAACCTGCAACGTACCTCCGGCATCGGTGATTTCCAGATTTGCCCCATTCACCAGAAAATTGGTATTCAATTCATTGGTAGCATCTGCGTCTGCATCATCCAAAGATGGTACATCTACCGTCAGGTTCGGATAAGTGCCTCCAACCGTCAAATTTCCACTTCCTCCATCTGCTAAGGTCACTGTTTGGTCGGGTAAGGAATTGATGACCTGATAATCATTCCCTGTGGGAGTAACCGTTATCCCCGCTCCCGCTGTTATCGTCTGGATCTCATTCGTCGCATCTGCGTCTGCATCATCAGGACTGGTAATAAATCCGGAATCATTGGTCAACTCGCTGGTCAATGTGGGGATTGCAGGTTGGTTGATCAGACTATTATAGTCCCCGTTAAAATCATCACTTGCATTCTGATCCCATAAGCTAAAATCAATGGTAGTTGCAGAGGGGTCATTAGATAATGAAAGGATATTGCCCGCAAATTGAAGCTCCTGGGCGGTTGGCGGTGTCGCAGAAACCCAATTGGCACCATCCCATTCCAAAAACTGGCCAATACCCGGGGTGCCCTCCGCGATATTTACCGATGAATTATTGACTGAAAGAATGATAGAATTACCGGATTTTGTCAGTGTTTGAATCTCATTGGTGGCATCTGCATCTGCATCATCCGGACTGGTGATAAACCCGGAATCATTGGTCAGCTCACTGGTTAATGTGGGGATAGCAGGTTGGTTGATCAAATCAATGTAATCTCCGGAAAAATCATCACTTGCATTTTGGTCCCAGAGGCTGAAATCAATAGTGGTGGAGGTGGGATCGTTTGAAAGTGAAAGTTCATTTCCGGAAAACTGAAGCTGTTGAGCACTTGGTGGGAAAACCGGCACCCAATTCGTTCCATCCCATTCAAGAAATTGCCCTGTCGACAGCGTTCCCTCTCCGATATTGATTGAGGAATTGTTTCCAGAAAGTGTGAGGGTATTCCCGGATTTTGAAATAGTTTGTAGCTCATTTGATGGATCAAAATCTGCATCATTTGTGAGCGTATGCCAGCTTCCGCTATGCGCGTAGTAGAATTGACCCTCATCATTGTCGTATACCAGCAGTCCATTATTTTCAACACCGGATATATCAATGCTTAAACGTTGAGTGGTACCAATTTGTGGAATGAGTAATCCCTGGTTACCATTGCTCGAAACGATATGAAGGACCGCATTGGGATTGGGATTATTGGTGTTAATCCCGGCAGAATGCTGTTGCGCAGAGGCTTGTATAGCCACTAACAAAGTGACAAGAACGAATGCCTTTTTGATGATTGAAGGAAGGTGCATGTACTAATGTTTTTATAATCAAATCCTTTCCAATATAGCTGGCATTGTATTATGCAAAAGTATCTTGATGAATTTCAATAAAATAATAGATGCCAATAATTTCAGTAATTAATGGATTAATTTTCTATTAAATCGTCGAAACTGGTAATATAAACGGTAAAAATACCAGCCAAGTATTGTTTTATAACTAACTGGGTGAGTTATAAAATACTACTCATTGTGAATAGTGCTCTACAAATGAAAGGATATCTTCAATTTCCAATTGCTTGGCAACGATCCGCCGCTCCTGATCCAGCAAATAGAGTTTTGGGGTGCTTCTCAGGTCATAGTATACCCGGAAGTTGCTTTCATAGCCCGGATCAGCCAGATTAATGAATTCCATGTTTGTCTCTTCAATATAGGTTTTCCAGCGATCAACATCAGTGACTGTACAGACTGCCACAACTTCAACCCCCAATGATCTAAACTCATCATAGTTTTCTACGAGCACCGGGGTCTTTTTCTTGCAATGGCCACAATCCGGATCATAAAAATAGAGGAGGATAAACGGATCTGAAATCTGCTCAAAGTAAAAAGGTTGATTGGTGGTATCAACCAATTGCATAACCGGGGCTTTGTTTCCAATCAAGCTGTGTTTTTTGAAAGTCACTTCCTCCCGAAGTTTTTTGATCCCTTCCTCATCAATCCAATCTGCCCTGCCAGACAAAAAATAATTTTCCATCAGGTGTACAACTACTTTGTCCATCCCCATGATCTTATTCTCCTGGTACTTATTATACAATGAGACCAGCCAATACCTAAACAATTCCTCATTATCTCCAATTCTCAAGAAGAGTTTGTCTATCTCTGCCACAATCGTATCAGGTTGTTGTGGGATCACCTGATCGAAATATTTCATCACTTTTGGTTCAAACAAGGGGGTCCTGATCAGGGCAGCATTGCTTAGTCGGACCTCATCAAAATAATGTGACCGGTAGTACCTGTATTGTTTAGTCTTTTTCTGCTGAGGATCCTCGATTTCTTGAAAATCCGGTACAGTCGGCTCTTTCATTAAACTTAAGAAAGCCGCTAGAAATGACTCAGGATGCTCAGAAATGATCTTTGAACGAAACTCCTTGATGTCGGCTTCTATTTTAGTCAATGTCTGTTGAATTTCAAGGGAGTCAGCATTCGGTTCATTTAATTGGTTCTGAAGGCCAAGCTGTTTCTTTCTAAGGTCAGTCATTGTGACCTGAAATTCTTTGAAGAGTTCATTTTCAGCAGACCCGGTGACTTCTACTTTGTCATAGCCCTTTCCATATTCAGCCTGAATGGAAAACTGCTGGTCTGTTACCACAAATTCAAAATAATATGAGGGTGCATACACAAAATATAAGCCGGGTTTGAGTGGTTCGGGGCCTTCAATGGTGAAGGATTGCTCCACAATGGGCAATGTGTCCAAAGCATACTTTTGTGATCCCATATGATACCCTATGGTGATCACACTGTCTGGCAGGCCAGAGATCTTGAATTGAACTTTGTGCCCCTGACCAAATGACGTGATTGAAGCAAAAAGAAAAATCAGATAAAGTATGCGAATCATGCTAAAAACCCAAACAATTAGCTCTTAGCTATCATGATGAATGCCCCCCAATAAATGGGGTCTTTAAACTCTGCTTTTACTGCCTTCTGTGCCAGGTTAAAAGCCTCCCTCTTCTCTCGTTTTTGTTCGATCCAGTGTTTATAGAATTCTGTCATCAATTTTTCTGTTACTTCATCCGATACCTGGAACAAGCTCATGATCATGGCATCAGCTCCGGCTACCAGGAATGATCTTTGCAGACCAAAAACTCCCTCTCCCTGTTTGATCTCTCCCCTGCCCGTCTCGCAGGCACTTAATACGATCAGCTCCGTATTATCAAAATTAAGGTTCATGGCTTCATAAGCTGTTAAAATACCATCATTGATATTATAATTCTTGTCGGATGCCTCCAAAAGCACATCTCCCCCACCTTTAGCTAACAATCCGGATCTTTCCAGCGGATTGTCTTCCTCAAACAATGAAAAGCGATCCGTGACCTTCTTTTCCTCTTCATCAAAAAAACCATGGGTAGCAATATGCAAGAGCTTATAGTTATCTGCTTTCTTTATTGCATCTTCCGAAGCCTCAGTGCCTATGTACGTACTGGCCTTCCATCCCTGATTCTTAAGCAAATCAGAAATGATGGTCACCTCTCGTTCTGTACCTGGTAGCTGCGGAATCACTTTTTGGTTAGTTCCTGTTGCTTCACTCACAGATACTTTTCCACTGCTGTAATACTCAGGGTTACCAAACAACATCGCATTGAGCTCAGTCTTATCAGCTTTCTCGGCTTTTTTAGCTTCCTTGCTACGATTGATAGGAAGTGCTTTTGTGCTATTGACAATCCTCACATTTTGCTTGTCAATGACATACTGCCCATCATCCATCATCAAAGCCTCCAGGTTGATTTGATTATAAATGCCATCCGGTGAAACATAGATCACATCCTTGTTGCCGATGGCCGAAGCGATTGGTCTCCAGTAATTTAGATACGAAAGTTTGTCTTCAAGTTTGAACTTGACACTGTTTCGTTGTAAGGTGAAAAACTTGTTTTCAAGATCATTACCATTTTCCAATAGAACAAGTGTCGGATTTTTCCTGGTCTCTGTTGTAACAATCAAGGCGGCATACCTGACCTTCTCTTCGCTAAACTCTTTATCAAACTCCCGATACCTGACAATTTCAACGGCTGCTTCATTGTCATTCAATGCTTTCCTGACATCATCCCAGGTGTAAACCTCATTTTCAAAGGTCTGTGCAAAATCTGTTGACTTCTCGCTCAGCTCTTTCTCCAGTCTGGAAATATCATCCTTAATATCATCGATACTAATGCCGTCTTCAGCAAGCTCTTCGTCGGACCGGGATAGTGTACTTGTAAGGAATTCTTTTTGCTCCAGCCATTCTTCAAATAGTGCGATCAACGTAGTATCACCACTATTGAGAATCGCGTTACGGGTTTTAATCGATGAATTGAGTAGCAAACTTTTTGTCGCCAAAGCAAAGTCGTACATATTTTCCAGGTACTTGGGTTTATCAAACTGGAAGTCTACAGCCACAGTATTATAAAACTCAAAGTCCTTCTTGATCTTTGCCCAGAAATTGGCCTTTTCCTCCTCACTCAGTGTGGGGAAATAAATTCTTGTGTACTCAAGATAAGCTTCGGTAGTCTCACTTAATATTGATTCTACTTTGTTCAATTCCCCATTGATATAATAAACCTGGGCCAACTTGCTCAAAGCATTGAGATAATCAGGGTGTTGTTTACTAAAGATCTTTCTGAAATACTTGGAGGACTTTTCATATTCTTCTTCAGCCAACTCAAATTTTTCCTGGTCCGCATAAATATCCCCCTTCAGTCTGGCTACTTCTCCTGAACTTTTATTTTTATTTCCAAGGGCGTTTGTCCAGATCTCATCTGCCTGGGTTAGTAGTGGCAATGCCCGGTCATATTCACCCCGCTCAGCGTACAAAAAGCCAAGGTTTTTGATGGCCTCCGCATAAGAAGGATGGGTCTGATCGAATGTCGTTTGAACAATCTGGCGTGCCTGCTGGAAGTATTGCTCCACTCGGTTGAGGTCTGAACCTAAATGATAGTGTAATAACCCGTAATCCCTATAGACTTCACTGAATAAGATATGACCTTGTTGTAATTTCTGAGTCCGGATCTTGAAAATATTATCCAAGTGTTGTAGCCCTGCCTGATAGTTTCCAATCTCTTTATAAAACTCAACCAGGGCACCCAGGTTGTCTGCATAGATCAAACTATTTTCTCCATAAACGACCTTACAGATATCCAGAGAGGTTCGAATATTTTTTTCTGCTTCCGGATACTCACCCCTGATCATATACAACACACCCAAAGCATTGTAGGCTTTGATAAGTTTTCTACTATTGCTCCCGTAGATTTGCTTTCTGGCCTCGATAACTTCTTTAAGTAAAAATTCGGTCTCGGAATAGTTACCAATCCTTGTATATAGAAATGCCAGATCCTCAATGGACTGGAGCCTGATCTCACGGTCTCCACCTTCGAGTTTTCGTGAAATTGATTCACCTCTACTCAATAGCCGCTCGGCCTTGTTATAGATACCCATGGTACCATAAATTAAAGCGGCTGAATTAAGTGCATTTACAAATTCATACGATTTCTTTTCGCCATCACGCCTGATCAGCTTGAGCGCTTCGTCTGTGTTGAGTTCGGCGGTTTTATAATCTCCTGCATAGGTTTGCATTTTGGCCAGCGAGACCATCAAATCCCCTAGTTTGGTTTGATCAGTATATTCATTGGCTTTCATACCATCGACCACCTCCTGCAGCAGGTCTACACCGTACAAATAATCACCTTCAAGAACCAAATATTCAGTCATATCCGATACTGCCCGAGCAAACCTCCATTGAGTAGCCTTGAGCTGCTCGAATGCCATGGCTTCTGGTTCTTCCTCAAAGATTTCATAGGCCTTGTTGGGGGTTTCAGTATGATTCAAATAGTATCCCGCCAGAGATATATTGTATAGATTGTGAAACAACGACCCATCAGCATATCTGGCATTAATTCTTCTACCCAGCTTGGTATAATAATCTTCTGCTGATCGCTGATAGATATATTTTCTTGAGTCAATAGAAGTTTGAATCGCAAACTCTGCTAGATCAGATCTCAATGAATGATCCAGGGGCACCACTGTTGAGGGTGTTTCATTATCTATCTTGCCAATGGCTTGTAAGCCTCCTCTTATATCATTTTCATAGACTTTGATGTATGCCTCATAGTAGCTTCTTTTGAAATTCTCAAACTTTTTGTCCATCCTACTTTTATTGCCATACTTCATCAACTGTAATACTGCTGATTTAGCATTATCCACCTTACCCACACGGGCCTCGATCTTGATGTCATTCTCTATGCCGATCTCTTTATACCGACCAATTAACTTTCCATAAGTATAGTTGGAATTTAGTCTTCTGGCTTTATTCAGATCTCCGTTTTCAAAGGTGATTTCTATCTCCGCCAGCCTGTACCTGAAATATGCCGGACTGGTGTTGCTCATTCTGTTGAAAAAGCTTTTGTATTTATCATGCAACTCAAAAGCCCTTTGATATTCTCCCCTCCAGGTAGCAATGTTGATCTCTGCAACGTAAAGTCTGGCAAGCAGTTCAGTGCGATAGACCGCGTCCAGTTTATCTACCTCTTCACCTACATAGCCTTGATTCATCAAGGGCTGCCAGGTCTTTATCAATTCTTGAAGCCTGGGTTCGGATTCAATGTAAAACCCATTATAAATGTCTGTGATTACTTCCCGAATCTCAATTTCCTTTTTGATCACCTCACTATTTTCAAAAGCCGCCGGGTAGTCTTTTAGTTGTGACAACAGACTATCGGCAGTCCGATAACTACCGAAATTGTTGTACATATCTACCAACTTTAGCATGCCAATGGAATAAGCAAAACCATTACTATCTTTTGTCTGATCCAGCTGCCTCAAGGCCTTGTTGACCAGTGTATTCATGGCAGGATAATCATGCATGGCTTCTTCAGCCATTGCCTCCATGATATTGGCCAATGCAAACATGGATGAATCATTGGCATACACCTTGGGGACGGTCTTTTTTCTGAACTTCTTGAGCTTCTTGGCTACCTTGTGGTATTTCCCCTTGGAATACATCTTCTCAGGTTTCTCAAAAAGCACCTCCCATGACTGGCTTTGGGACTCCAATCCAAGGATGAATAGAAAAGCTGAAAATAAAAAAAACTTGATAAGTCTCATGTGTTTAGCGGTCAATCTTTAGGGTGTCATTTTTCAAACTTCAATTTAATGGAAATAGGAGACATTAAATTTATTGTTTTCAATAAATCCTATAAATAATCCAACTCATTTGAACCTGGATTATGCGATAGGGTTTTGTGATCAGGGGCTAAAGCACAAGAAAATCAAGTACTTACGAACGTAAGCATCCGCCAACCGGCGGATGGTTACGAGAGAATATCATGTTAAGTGCTTGATTTTGAAGTAATTTAGTCACGCAATAGAAAGTCTAATGCATAATCCAGGTTGAATTGAAAAAAGCAATATCAAAGATAACCAAACTGCCCTTTTTTTGTAATTGATCAACCCTGAAATGGATATCTGTAATCCGTAGGAGGTGAAAACGTCTCTTTGATGGTTCTGGCACTCACCCAGCGAAGCAGGTTCATCATAGACCCGGCTTTATCATTGGTCCCGGATCCACGGGCTCCACCAAAGGGTTGCTGCCCCACCACAGCACCGGTAGGTTTATCATTGATGTAGAAATTCCCTGCTGAATTTACCAGTTTCTTCGTGGCCAGTTCAATAGCATATCGGTCCTTTGAAAAGATCGCCCCGGTTAAGGCATATGGTGAAGTCTCATCCACCAGCGTCAAAGTTTCTTCAAACTTGTTATCCGGATACACATAGATGGTAAGTACAGGACCAAAGATCTCTTCCTGCATGGTTGTATATTTTGGATTAGTGGTCACAATCACAGTTGGTTCGATAAAGTAGCCTTTTGAATCATCGTAGTTTCCTCCGGCAATGACCTCTGCATCCTTATCTGCTTTAGCCTGATCGATGTAACCGGCAATCTTGTCAAATGCTTTTTTCTCGATCACTGCATTAAAGAAGTTGCTAAACTCCTCGGGAGGCCCCATCTTCATGTCCTTGAGATCATTCAATAAATATTTCTTTACATCCCCCCATAAATTGGATGGAATGTAAGCACGGGAAGCAGCACTGCATTTCTGACCCTGAAACTCAAATGCTCCCCTTGTCAGCGCCGTTGACAATTCTTTTGCATTGGCTGTAGCGTGGGCAATCACAAAATCTTTACCTCCTGTTTCACCAACAATTCTTGGGTATGATTTGTATTGAGCTATATTTTCACCGATGGTTTTCCATAAGTGCCTGAAAACGCCCGTACTCCCGGTAAAATGTAGTCCTGCAAAGTCCGGATGATTGAATATCACTTCACCAGCTTCAGGACCATCTACGTAGACCAGGTTAATGACACCATCAGGTAGTCCTGCTTCTTTGAAGATCTCCATGATCAATGCAGCGGAATATACCTGTGTATAATTGGGCTTCCAGATCACCGTATTACCCATCATGGCTGGTGAAGCCGGTAAGTTCCCGGCAATAGAAGTAAAATTGAAAGGGGTGATTGCAAAAACAAAGCCTTCCAAAGGTCTGTACTCAACCCGGTTCCATATACCGGGTGCAGAAATAGGTTGGTCTCCATAGATCTGCTCCATGAATTTGGCATTGAACCTAAGAAAATCAATGAACTCGCAAACTGCATCAATTTCAGACTGAAATGGATTCTTGGATTGTGCCAGCATTGTTGCTGCATTCATTTTATACCGATAAGGTCCGGCTATCAGATCGGCCGCTTTCAGGAAAATACTTGCTCTTTGTTCCCACGATAATGCTGCCCATGCCGGTTTTGCTTCAGTCGCAGCCTTGATGGCAGCTTCGACATGACTTTTGTCTCCTTCATGGAAGTAACCTAAGGTATGCTGATGATCATGCGGCGGAGACATCTTGATCTTTTTTCCGGTTTTGACAGTATCAGCACCGATATACATCGGAATTTCTTGCTCACTACTTCTGGCCTCTTCCAATGCTTTTTTTAGCAATTCACGTTCAGAGGAGCCAGGTGCATAACTGTAAACAGGTTCGTTTTGTGGATCTGGTATGAAATATCTCCCTTTTGGCATAAGTTTTCAGAATTTATTGAATTCAAAATTATACAATCCAAAGAGGCTTTCTACAGCAAACGCTTCAATTCCTCGAAATGAGTAATTCTAACCCCCGCGTCGGCATCAATCGTGCCCGAAGGATCAAATAATACTGAAAATAAGCCCGCTTTGTTAGCCCCATCGATGTCAGTTGTCGGATTATCTCCTACCATTATTGACAACTCAGCAACCCCTTTTGTTTCAGATAATGCATAATCGAATATCTCCCGGGACGGTTTCCTGAAACCAATGGACTCAGAAGTGTACATGTCATGTATATACTGGCCTAAGCCGGAAGCTTTCAACTTGATCCATTGCACATCATCAAAACCATTTGTGATGATATAGATCTTATACTTTTCAGATAAATACGCCAAAATATGATCTGCCCCATCGATGATCCTGGTTTGTCTCGGACAATGATGTAAAAAATAATTGCTCAGATCATCCGCCATGTCCACATTGCCCTGGCATTGTTTTAAAATCATTGGGAATCGATCATTTCTGATCTCTTCTCTACTGATATAACCCATGTTGAACCGATGCCAAAGACCAGCATTCACTTTAAAGAATAGTCCCAAAAACCCTTCTGAACTGGTATTTGTGTGATTCGCCAGGTCGAAGTTTTCATACATCTCCAGCAACACTTTTCTGGCATTAAAATCATAATCCCAAAGTGTATGATCCAAATCAAAAAATATGTGTGTGTACTTCAATCCCTATACCCCTTTTCTCCCAACCTGTTAATGGCTAACTCCCGATTTGAGTTCATGATTTGATAAGTTTCCTGGTCTTTTTGTAAAGTGACATCCTTATGCAGGAATTCAAATATTTGGCTAATGATGTCGTATACCTCATCTTTAATGCTATAAAAGACCCATTGATCTCTTTTGGTAGCATTGACCAGTGATGCATTGCGAAGGTAGCTAATATGCCGAGAGGTCTTTGTCTGTGTGAAATCTAGAATGCGCTCAAGGTCAGATATGGAGAGCTCTTCATTTCTATATAGCAAGTGTATAATGCGGACCCTCGCTTCGTCTGAAAAAGATTTGAAGATCTGAGATCCGTACGTAAGGCTGAAATTTTTAATTCTCATTCAAAAGATCCTATGCTATTATACCAAGTTAGTCAAAGCTGTTCTTAATGCAGGGAAAATGTTAATTTTTGTTGTTGTACTGGTTTATGGCCCGTTTTAGTATTAGGTTTGATTTTTTTAAACCTTTCAGGCTTTCACATAGTATACATAGGTAGAAGCCATGTTGAATAAATTTCTATTATACAGCGCACTTTTTGTGATTTCTTTGGGTCTTGCTGCTCAGGACCAGGAGAAAAAGGTTATCCAGTTTACCGGTGTAATTTTCGGACCTGACTCCGTGTCTATCATCCCTGGTGTCCATGTTTATGTACCCAAAGTTGGTCGCGGTACCACCACCAATCCATATGGGTTCTTCTCTATGCCCGTACTTGAAGGAGATAGTATCGTCTTCAGCGCTGTTGGCTTTCAGCGGGAATCTTTTATCGTTCCTCAACATGAAAAAGACCAAAGCCTGAAAGTCATTATCACCATGACAGAAGACATTGCTTTCCTCGAAGAGGTGGAAGTCTTCCCCTATCCTTCAGAAGCCATGTTTAAAGAAGCTGTGCTGGCTGTTCAATTGCCAAATCAGGAAGAGATCAACAACATCGAAGCATGGCTGGCCAAGCAATACATGAGAGAGGCCTATAAAAACTTGCCTGCCAGTCCCGGAGCCAATCACCGCTACTTTATGGATCAGCAGGCACAATCCATTCAGAACAGGTACATGAGACCACAAAACAATTTATTGAACCCATTTGCATGGGCTCAATTTATTAACTCGTTGAAGGGGAATTAAATTCCTTGTAATTCTTTAGCCTTTTCAATCACCTCATTCCACACCCGGAAAGTGTTTTTATAACAGATCTTTTCAATATCTTCTGTTGTATACCCCATCTTTAACAATTCATAAATCACGTTAGGGAACATCGATACATCTTTCAGTCCGGTGGGAAGGCTATTTCCTACCCCATCGAAGTCCGAACCAAAACCGACGTAGTCAATGCCTGCAATTTTCACCACATGGTCGATGTGTGTTGCCGCCATTTTCACATCCTCGAAGTATCCGATCTCTTCTGCATAGGCATTGTAATAGGCAACGTAGGCAGAATCATCTTCAGTTAAGTTATTCTCGATTTTGTAGTTGATCAGGTGTTCTTCCAGGACAGCATCTTTGCTTCTTGACTCTTCCGAAAGGAATGTTGAACCAAAATTGATGTGGATCACACCGCCATTGGCTGCCAGATCTTTGATCATCTGATCTGTCATGTTTCTATGAAACCCGGGTGTATAATACCTGCAAGAAGAATGTGATGCAATCACAGGCGCTTTTGAAAGGGCCAGCGCATCATAAAAGGCACTGTCTGTCACGTGAGAGATGTCTACCATGATCCCCAAACGATTCATCTCTGCGACTACCTCTTCACCGAAAGGAGAAATCCCGTTCCAGGTATAGGTGGTATCATAGGAAGAATCAGCAATCTGATTGTCTTTGGAGTGTGTGAGTGTGATGTATCTGATACCCCGATCGAAAAAGTATTTCACGTTGGCCAGGTCATCTTCGATGGGCGCCCCATTTTCCATACCCAATGGAAGCGAGATCAGTCCTTTTTCAAAATTGGATTGAATATCCTCAGGTGTGAGGGCCGGAGCAAACTTGTCCGGATAGGTTTCTGAAACCTGGTTGGTCATATCAATAAGAGAATCGGCAAATGCTTTGGCTCCACCATTGAAGTAGTAAGAGGATGGGATATAGATAGACATGAACGGAGCATCCAGCCCACCTTTTTTCGCTTTCGGATAGTCAAAATTCCCTTTGGTCTCCACTGAAACATCCTCCACAGTCTTCTTCAACATGAATCCGGCCACTTCCATTCTATAGGGAAGGTCTACATGACCATCTACGATGATGAATTGATGCGCCAGCTCATCGGCATAGGCTTTGAGTTCCTCATCTGTCATGGAGGAGATATCCGGCTGAGCGTCTTTTTGTGGTGCACTGCAGGCAGCCATCAGGACGATGGTAATGAGTAGTATGTTTTTAATCATAGTATTTTGATTGGTTTAGCTAAATTAAATGAAGTAGCACTAATCAAAAAACCCCGCTCGGGGCGGGGTTTTTCGTGGATATAATAGATTTATTATTATTCTGTAGCTTCTTCCTGAACAACAATATCCAATTGGATCACTCCCTCGCTTGTTCCTTCACCTGAATAATCAACTATCAGGATCAATCCACGTTTTGCGCCTCCTGCTTTGTCTCCATCAGTTTCAAAAGCCAATATCTCACCAATTGCCAGTTCAGCCTCGATACCAGGATCAGCATCTGGGTCTTCTGCTGCATCAAAGGCTGCGTCAATATCAGCCCATGTAGCAATCTCTGTTAGAGCAGTTAAACTAGTTCGCCTAAACGTGGTACTGTTTCTAGTTCCCCAGTCAGCTTGACCATATGCAAAAGGATAACTTTCGGGATCAGAAAGTGTTGCCCCAGTATTCTGTCCGTAGAAATAACCAAAATCTATTTCACCAGAAACAGGTTCTGTTGTTGTTAAAACCTCATTCATGGAATAAGTTTCACCTGTATTCGTACTGAAAAATGTTTCTGATGTCTTTGTTTCTTTAGTATCTCCGAGTGGAGGGGTCAATAATACAGTGGAATATGATCTTGCCGCTGGCGAAGTAACCTCAACTGTCAATATAAGCTTATTACTCAACTGTCCTTCCTCATCAACTGCCTGAAATTCTATCGCAAACACAGATCCTACATCCTCATTCCCCATTTCAAAATTAAATTGATCACTCGTATAATCAAGAGGTGAAGTGCCAGGTGTTTTTGATATTACAGTATCCTGAAACTCAGTACCATCTTTAAAAAATGTTCCATTAAGTGTATTAAACCCTCCGGGGGCATTGACTTCAATAATAAATGACAATACATCACCTGGTTCAAGTTCTGCACTTCCTGTCTCATCTAGGACAGAGCTTTCAAATGAAACAATCGGCACATCCGGAGTCTCTTCATCTTCATTACAAGACATCATAAAGCCTAGAGAAGCTACTACGGCGATATAGGTAAGGTTCTTAATAAATTTTTTCATGATCGTTTTGATAGAATTGTATTAGTTTTTCTTTTAAGTTTTTAACGTTCTTCGCACACAAAGTTGCATAATATTTAAATTATTCTAATAAAAATTGGTATTAATTGAATAGGTATGCGAATTAATTTTGGCTTAACGAACTAAATTTCGCGGAGCACATCCTCAGGATGACACACATTATCTGATAAAGGTTGTAACTTCCGATTTAAAGCGGACAATTATTGAATTTGACCAAAATATTTAATATTTTAGAATGCCTCCTGTAAAATCTTTAATTGCATCGAATTCCGGTTAGTTATGATGGAGTTTTTAAAAATTTATAACATTTTTGTATAAGACTGTAACCCTACTTAATCTAAATAACTGCTATGACTGATCCAATTTCACCAAGTTTGCTTAATGCCTGGAACACTTATGGGCAATGGATTTCATATGTCATTGCTGGTGTCGGTGTCCTGATATTGATTGGACATTACGTGAAACTTCTGACAACCAGTGATTACAAAGCACGATACGACTATATCAATATGCATGAAATCAACCTGTTATGGTACGGTTTTCTGCTCGTACTGGTTGGAGCTACCCTGTATGTAAATACCTTGAGTGAAGGTAGAACCTGGCTTTGGTTTTTTGTGGTGTTATTTATGAGTGTGATGTTGTCGTTGATCATTTCTGTGATCGTACAAAATATCCTTAAGTTTTATTATCCCTTCTATATTGAAAAGCGATTAAAAAGATTAAGATATTCACCGAGATTGTCTCCTGATGGCAAGAAAATGAAGCTGTTGAGTGAAGAAGAAGAAGATGTTTATCTTGATAAAGGTATGCAGGCAGAAGAAGACGCCTTTTCAGTGGACTATGATGTTTGGATTGATGAAGAATCAGGGTATACAAAAATTGAAAAGTACAATGGTAGGCTACACGCACTTCAGTGCTCTGAATGTAATTATCAGACATTGAAAGTGGATCGCGAAGAGGTGATACAACCTGCTTCAATTGCCGAAGAGGGAGAATTGATGAAATATTACATCTGTGGCTATTGTGGTCATAAAGAGAGAAAATCTTTCAAAATATCCAAGTTAAAGCAAGAAGAAGCAGCAGTCTAAAAAATCTTCTTTGATTAAAACATTGTAAGCCCTGGTCATTCAAAGACCCGGGCTTTTTTAATTTTACATGGAGCCTGTCCTACCTCCATCTACCGGGATATTGACTCCATTGATATAGGCTGCCGCCGGAGATGCCAGAAAAGCAGCCAGATTGCCAATCTCCTGTGCCTCACCAAATCTTCCTGCAGGAATTGAGGACTTCATTTCATCTGCAATCGATTCTTTTGAAAGACTGCGTTTTTCAGAAATCGATGTGATCAACCCCTGTAAACGATCTGTATCGATAAATCCGGGTAAAATATTATTTACAGTTATTCCAAATTGACCGAGTTCAAGTGACAATGTTTTCGACCATGAAGCCATGGCTCCACGAATGGTGTTACTCACACCCAAACCTTTAATAGGAATCTTTACGGAAGTTGATATGATATTGATAAAACGTCCGTACTGCCTTTCTTTCATTGAGGGTAATACTTGTTTCATAATCTGGTGGCTCGCATAAAGATGCATCTCTACGGCTTTCTGAAACTGATCAATATCAGCCTCATTGATATCTCCGGGCGCCGGACCACCCGTATTATTGATCACAATATCATATGGCTGATCCTTGAGGTGATTGATCAAAGATTCAACATGCCCTTTGTTACTTAAATCAGCAGAGAATATTTGATGGCCAGTGCCCTCCAGC
Source organism: Cyclobacteriaceae bacterium (assembly GCA_965223915.1). GTDB lineage: Bacteria > Bacteroidota > Bacteroidia > Cytophagales > Cyclobacteriaceae > UBA7330. The sequence goes on from OZ245027.1 coordinate 820,234, forward strand.
TGTTTCCGTACCCCCTCAAGTTTTGATTCATCCCTTGCTACCAGGGTAATTACGGCACCTTCCTGAGCCAGCGCCTGGGCAACTGCTTTGCCAATTCCCTGGCTGCTTCCGCATACCAGCGCTTTGCGTGATTTCAGACCTAAATTCATAAAATATTTATAACTTTTACACTTTGAAAATTAATGATTAATTAACGCACAAATATGGGTATTAAAAGGCCATTTAACCTGCAGAAATGGGTAGAAGACAACAGAGATCTTTTAAAACCACCTGTTGGGAATAAAAATTTATATGCTGATGCCGGTGACTACATCGTAATGATCGTGGGAGGGCCAAATGCTCGTAAAGATTATCATTATAACGAAACTGAAGAACTGTTCTATCAATTGGAAGGCACCATTCATGTGAAAATCCAGGAAGATGGAAAAGCGGTGGATATTCCGATTTCAGCAGGGGAAATGTTTCTGTTGCCAGCCAGGGTTCCGCACAGTCCGATCAGGTCTGAGGGTTCGGTAGGTCTGGTGGTGGAGCGAAAACGAACACCTGAGCATACTGATGGTCTGCAATGGTACTGTGATAACTGCAACCACTTACTCCATGAGACCTATTTCCCTTTAACGAATATTGAAAAGGACTTCCTCCCAAGGTTCAAAGAATTTTATGGGTCTGAAAAACTGCGAACCTGCAGCAATTGTGGTGCGAAGATGGAGGCAGACCCAAGGTTTGTGAAAGAATGACGTTTAAGCCCGACCATTCATTTGCTCAACAGCTGGACCGGGATGACCCGCTAAAAAATTTTCGCTCAAAGTTTTATATACCTCAAAAAAATGGTCAGGAGGTCATCTATCTATGTGGCAACTCGCTGGGTCTTCAGCCAAAATCAGTGAGGTCATATATCAATGAAGAATTAAGTGATTGGGAAAAATTAGGTGTAGAAGGGCACTTCAAAGGAAATAGACCCTGGGTCAGTTATCATAACCTTTCTAAAGATGGTCTCTGCGAACTTTTGGGTGCTCAGGCCAACGAAGTTGTGACTATGGGGAGCCTAACTGGAAATCTACACTTACTATTAAGCGCATTTTATACCCCCACACCGCAAAAAAGCAAGATCCTCATAGAAAAAAGGGCATTTCCGTCGGATCACTATGCTGCGAGCTCCCAATTATACCGACACGGTTATAACCATGATCATTTAATCGAGATTGAGCCAGACCAGGGCCACAATTTTTCTGCAGAACATATTGTAAACACCATTTCTGAGCACCGGGATGAACTCGCGCTCATTTTACTACCGGGTATCCAATATTACTCAGGACAACTACTTGATATGGCTGCCATTACGGATGCCGCACACAAAGCAGGTATTCTTATTGGTTTTGACATGGCCCATGCCATTGGGAATGTGCCTTTACAATTGCATGATCAAGAAGTTGACTTTGCCACCTGGTGCAGCTACAAATACCTTAACTCAGGCCCTGGGGGAATCTCAGGAATATTTGTCCACGAAAGGCATTTGTCCAACGACCTTCAATTAAAAGGTTGGTGGGGACATCATCCGGACTCACGGTTCAATATGGACAATCAATGGGTGCCATCAGAGGGGGTAGATGCCTGGCAACTAAGCAATCCAAATATCCTCGCCGCCGCTGCCAATCTGGCCTCACTTGAGGTGATGAGAGAGGCCGGGATAAAAAACCTCAGATCAAAAAGTCTGAAGCTAACGGGGTATTTAGAATACCTGATAAAGGAATCGGAATTGAAAGACCATATTCAAATTATCACACCTGCTGATCCAAAAGAAAGAGGCGCCCAACTCTCATTAAAAGTAGCAAAAGCCAACCCCTCTTTGATCACCAGACTGAGCGAGAAAGGGGTAATCCTGGATTACAGGGAGCCAGCTGTGATCCGGGTAGCACCTGTTCCTTTGTATAACACTTACTCGGATGTGTGGAACTTCGTCAACATTATTACCACCACATTAAAAACGGCATGAGAGAAAGGATTGGGGTACTCGGTGGCGGGCTGGTTGGAGCTTTGATCAGCATATTCCTGGTAAAGAGAGGATTCAGGGTAGAGGTATTTGAAAAAAGACCTGACCCCAGAAAAAGCCCTACCTCTGAAGGAAGATCGATCAACCTGGCGCTGAGTCATCGGGGAATCCACTCACTCAGGCTGGCAGGAGTTTTTCACGACATTCAGCCAATACTTATACCTATGTACGGCAGGAAGATACACAGCGAAAGTGGAATAGATTTTCATTCATATGGCCGAAGCGACCAATTTATCAATGCTGTTTCCAGACATCAGCTCAATACCATCCTCATTGATCAGGCAGAAAGGTCCGGAGTGTCATTTCACTTTGGGGAAGTGATCCAAAAAACCAATGCAGCTACGGGAAGTGTATCACTCCCTTCAGGGATATCCCATCATTTTGATTTCATTATTGGTGCCGATGGTGCCTTTTCAGAACTGAGAAAAAGTATTGGACAGCTGGATAAATCCTTCCAGACCACAGAAGAAATACTATCACATGGATACAAAGAACTGACAATACCTCCGGTAAATCAATCGTTTGCGCTGGACCCCAATGCCCTACATATCTGGCCCAGGAAAGACTTTATGCTCATTGCACTGCCTAATACAGACCTTTCTTTCACCTGTACCCTTTTCCTGGCCAACGATGGGAACCCTTCTTTTGCGCAATTGAATACATCGGAGAAGATCAGCGCATTTATGGAGACCTCGTTTCCTGACGTAATGCAGTTTATCCCCGATCCTGTTGGCCAGTTTCAAAAGAACCCTACATCTAACCTTCAAAACATCAGGACTTACCCCTGGGTATTTAAAAAAACATTACTGATAGGTGATGCTGCCCATGCCATTGTGCCTTTTTATGGTCAGGGAATGAATGCCGGCTTTGAAGATTGTAGAATCCTTGTGGAAACCCTTGAAGCCAACCAGCTTAACTGGCCTGAATCAGTCAAGGCCTTTCAACAGCATCGCAAAAAGGATGCTGATGCTATTGCAGAACTAGCCTTGCAGAACTTTTTAGAAATGCGACACGACGTCATTGATGAAGAATTTTTGAAAAGAAAGATGGTTGAGAAAAGATTGAATGAAAAATTTCCTAATGATTGGCTTCCGCTTTACTCCATGGTCACATTTTCCGACATGCCTTATCATGAAGCCCTAAAAACAGGAAAATTGCAATTAAAAGCCATCCGAACCTTGGGGAATGACTATGATCCGGAGAATGTAGACCTTGATTCGCTATTGAATACTTTCAAAAAGCTAGCCCAAGCTGCTCACTAAGGGCTTCTATTTTTTCTCGCTCAACTTCGGAAATGCCATTGGCTGCATTGGCAAACAGATACATGGACTCCAGTACAAATTCTTTGTCCCCACCGGGTCCTGAGAGATGTTCTTTTAGCGCGTTGAGAAACTTTTGCTGCCACTCCTCAACATTACCCAACAGATAATTGAATTCCTCCTGGTATGATTTTTCCAGATGGGTGCTTTCTTCCTCCTCTTCCGCATAGATAGCCAGGCTTTTAGCTACTCCCATCAGATGCTCATGCTCTCCCTTATCCAAAACCCCGTCGCTCAAACAAATCAGGATGGATGGGTATAGATTCAACATATTTAAGAATTGGGGATAAGTGAGCTCTGAAACCCTTGCGCGTTGATAGGACTCATAAAGCATTTGGGATTGAGTTTTCTTGGCAGGTCCCATGGGTTTTCAGTTGATCCTCCATGATATATACCATCAAACCGGTATTAGTAACCACCAATATGTTAATATTTTAATAATATTTTATATTATTTCAATAGGATTATGTCAGACGCTATGAACTAAACAGCTATATTGTTCATTGCCATCATCTTAACGGCTGTATGATAGATAGAATCAGCATCATATTGACATTCCTTATGAAGCTCCTGCTGAGTACCATGTTCTATCACCCGGTCGGGAATACCTAACCTAATCACCTGTGCTGAGTATTGGTGATCACTCATAAACTCTAAAATGGCTGACCCAAAGCCTCCGTTGAGGCATCCGTCTTCAACAGTGATCACTCTATTAAATTTGGTGAATATATCATGCAGCATGGCTACGTCCAGCGGTTTCACAAACCTCATGTCGTAGTGACCAACGTTTACTCCTTCCCGGTCCAGTCTATTCGTTGCCTCAACCGCATAATTGCCGATATGTCCAATGGTTAAAATGGCCAGATCATCACCTTCTTTGATCAAGCGACCTTTACCTACTTCTAACTGCTCCATAGGAACCTTCCAATTAACTGTTACCCCACTACCGCGTGGATATCTGATCGTAAAAGGTCCTTCTTTATATTTTGAGGCTGTATACATCAGGTTACGCAACTCGATCTCATCCATGGGCGACGAAACAACCATGTGAGGCAGACATCTCATATAGGCTATGTCATAGGCTCCATGATGTGTAGGCCCATCTGCCCCTACAAGCCCTGCCCGATCCAGGCAGAAGACCACCGGAAGCTTTTGGATACAAACATCATGCACAACCTGGTCGTAGGCTCGCTGCATAAACGTGCTATAGATATTGCAATATGGTGTAAGACCCTGAGTAGCCATCCCTGCTGAAAATGTCACAGCATGTTGCTCGGCAATGCCCACATCGAATGCACGATCTGGCATTTCACTCATCATCTGGTTGAGGGATGAACCAGATGGCATAGCAGGTGTAACACCCATAATTTTATTATCCTCCCTGGCCAACTCTACGATGGTTTGACCAAATACATCCTGATATTTGGGAGGTTTGGGTTGCTCATCAATCTTTTTGTGAATTTCACCGGTAATCTTATCGAATTTACCCGGAGCGTGCCATTTCGTTTGATTTTGCTCAGCCTGTTGATAGCCCTTACCCTTCACGGTAACACAGTGAAGAATTTTAGGTCCTTTAATGTCTTTTAGGTCGTTGAGTACATGAACCAGGTGGTTGACATCGTGACCATCCACAGGCCCAAAGTACCTCAGGTTCAATGACTCGAAAAGATTGCTTTGCTTAAGTAGGAAAGACTTTAAGCTTGTCTCTAAATTTCCAACGATTTCCTGTGCATTCGGTCCAAACTTACTCACCTTACCCAGGATCTTCCACACATCATCCCTGAATCTGTTGTAGGTGTGAGATGTGGTAATATCTGTGAGGTAATCTTTCAGTGCGCCCACATTGGGGTCGATAGACATGCAGTTATCATTCAGGATGATTATCATATCCTTGTTTGAGTCACCGGCATGATTCATGGCCTCAAAGGCCATCCCTCCTGTCATCGCACCATCACCAATCACAGCAATGTGTTGCCTGTTGCTTTTGAGGTGATCCGATGCAAAGGCCATTCCTAAAGCTGCTGAAATCGATGTAGAAGAATGACCTACCCCGAAGGCATCATAGGCACTTTCTGAACGCTTTGGAAAGCCCGAAAGCCCTTTGTAAAGTCTGTTCGATTTAAAATCTTTTTTTCTCCCGGTGAGGATCTTATGTCCGTAAGCCTGATGTCCCACATCCCATACTATCTGATCATAAGGGGTATTGAATACATAGTGAAGGGCCACGGTGAGCTCTACCACACCAAGACTGGCTCCAAAATGGCCTCCGAAAACAGAAACATGATCGATGATGTATTCTCTCAAATCTTCGCAGACCTTGACAAGATCACTTTGATCCACTTTTTTTAGATCATCCGGAGAATCAATTTGAGAGAGCAATTTGCCTTGTTTGATATCCATCTCATTCAACTTTGGATGCTCTAACAACTTGTAGATAGACCAAAGGTTTCAATTTTGAATCGAATATTAGTAAAATAAAAATGTAAATGTAAATCATTTTAAAATTACCCGATGATTTTTCCTAGCTTTGATCTTCGTGTCAGAAACCATCACATCCGGAAAATTTGAGATCAAGCTTCCGCTCTTTGAGGGGCCGTTCGACCTGTTACTTTTCTTTATAGAGCGCGACGAATTGGATATTTACGACATCCCGATATCCAAGATAACGGATGACTTCCTCAATTACCTGCATCAGCTAGAAGTATTGAATGTAGAAGTAGCCAGTGAATTTATTCTTGTTGCGGCCACACTGATGCGAATCAAAGCAAAAATGTTGCTTCCCAGGCCAGTGGTAGACGAAGAAGGCAATGAGCTTGATCCCCGTGAAGAGCTTGTAAAACACCTGTTGGAATATAAAAAGTACAAATCTGTGATCAGCGAGTTGGCGGATAAGGAGCTCAACCGGTTGAACATGGAAAAACGAGGGAATCTATTCCGTGAAATCAAAAAGCTTTCTTCAACCATTGATGTGGAAGCAGAGCTGCAAGACCTGGACCTTTACAAAATGATGAAGGTATATCAAAAGGTGATCAAACGATTTGAAGATGAGCAAAACAGACCGACCCACCAGGTAATCCAGTTTCCCTACACCATCAGCAATCAAAAATCCTATGTCCTCCACAGACTGATGCGCCAGTCTTCAGGAAGATTGTCTTTCACTGAGCTGATTGAGGAAAAACCTGAAAAGATCCTGGTGATCTTCAACTTCCTGGCTATCCTGGAATTGCTACAACTCAACAAGATCACCCTCCACCTGGGTGAAGGGTTCAATAATTTCTGGATTGAAGCTTTGGAAGAAGCTCCGGTCAATAATTAGTCTTTGTAAAAAATCTCCAGATTCGAGAAAAAGAATGATGACTCGATCTGAGCATTCTCATCAGAATCTGAGCCATGAATGGCATTGGCCTCAATAGACTTTGCGAAAAGCTTTCGGATTGTTCCCTCTGCGGCTTCAGCAGGATTGGTAGCACCAATGAGTTTTCGGAAATCCTCTACGGCATTACTTTTTTCAAGAACAATGGCAACAATGGGCCCCGATGACATGTATTTGATCAGATCGTTAAAAAATGGACGTTCTTTGTGCACTGCATAGAATTGAGAAGCCTTTCGCTCCGAGAGTCTTGTGAGCTTCATCGCTTTTAATTGAAAGCCTGCTGCTTCGATCATTTTAATGATTGATCCACTGTTTCCATCCGAAAATGCATCCGGCTTAATCATGGTAAAAGTGATAGTTCCTGCCATTATTTATTAGTTATCTGTTCAAAACGGCTGCAAAAATAACACATCATGCCAGAGATACTCAATTTTGTATTTATTTGTTTTATCCCCAGCTTTGCCCTTCATTTGCGCGCCCATTGAATAGAAAGGCAGAAAAATCAATAATGAAGGACGTCCCCGCTATCAAGACACTACTGTCTTCTCCAAAAAAAATTGTGATCACTACACATGCAAACCCTGATGGTGACGCCCTCGGCTCTTCGTTAGGTCTTTATCTCTATTTAAAGAAACAGGGACATCAGATCCATGTGATCACCCCAACGGGTTATCCTGATTTCCTCCATTGGATGAAAGGTAACGATGAAGTGATTGTAAACCAGGATTCAACTTTTTCTGACATTTCAAAAAAATTTTCTACTGCTGATTTAATATTCTGCCTGGACTTCTCAGGATTAAAAAGGATCAATAAACTGGGACCTCTGGTATCTGAGTCCAAAGCAAAAAAGGTGATGATAGATCATCACCTGGACCCGGAAGATTTTGCTGATTATTCACTTTGGGACACAAAATCTTCAGCGACTGCCGAACTTGTTTACGATTTTATCGAAGGACTGGGCGGACAAAAAGACATTGATACAGACATTGCTGAATGCCTGTATGCCGGCATTATGACCGATACGGGATCTTTTAAACATTCATCGACCAGCGCAAAAACACATCGGGTAGTTGCCTCTCTGATGGACGCTGGAGCCAATGTCAACAAAGTGAACCGGGCGATCTACGACACCAATTCGCTTAACCGGCTCCGTTTTATCGGTTACGCTTTGATGGAAAAGCTGGTTGTGTTGGACAAAGTCAATGCGGCTTATTTTGTCATTACAGCAGAAGAACACGAGCGTTTTCACCTCAAATCCGGAGATACAGAAGGGCTGGTAAATTATGCGTTATCCATAAAAGACATTGAACTGGCCGCCATTATCATGGAGCGTGAGGATGAAATAAAGCTTTCATTCCGGTCTATTGGAGACCGTGCTGTCAACGCCTTTGCCGCCGAACACTTTGATGGTGGCGGTCACAAGAATGCAGCGGGTGGACATTCCGGGGATTCTCTGGAAAATACTGTGGCAAAATTCAAACGGCTTATTGAAAGTCAATAGCTTTTTTAGAAGTCACTTATTTTAATGCTAATTTTGTTAAGAATTTTAGATAGAATATGAGAAGCATTGGTTTTTGGGTACTAAATTTTTTGACAGGTATTTTAATATTTACTGGCTGCGGGGAAATCAACATCGTAGATCCCCAGACTGCCGATGAACAGCTTGCAGAAGATCTGGAATTGATTGAAGAATACAGGGTATCGGAAGGGATCACCTTTCTAGAGGACTCGGCAACCTATCCGATTCAATACCTCATTTTGGATGAGGGAGATGGCAGGGCAATCAATTATGAGGATATCGTTTTTTGTGATTACATTATCAAATTGACTACCGGAGAAATCTTTCATACCTCCATAGAGGCAGTTGCCAAAGAAAATGATGTTTATAATGAAGACATCTCATACAAACCAGCCGTCTTCACGCATACAAAGACAGGATGGGGCGTCACGCCCTTACTTAGGAATAATTCCGGATCCACCAATTCAAGTTATGAATCAGGATGGAGAATTGGAGTGACAGCAGCATTGAAAAAAATGAAGGTTGGTGGGCACGCACTTATTGTTTCACCTTCCGGCTACGCATACCAAAGTGATGTGATCATTTATGAAGTCTTTGTAATAAATGCCAAATAACCAGGGCATATGTTTCGTCTCTCACAATAAAAATAAGCTGGTTGAAATCAAGCAATTAGCACCGGAAGGGTTCAACATTTTTGGTCTGGAGGAGCTCGGCCTTGATGATGAAATCCCTGAAACCGGAAACACCATTGAAGAAAACTCTGCCATAAAAGCACAGTTCGTTTATGATCGTTTCAAAATAGCCTGCTTTGCTGATGACACGGGTCTGGAGATAGATGCATTGAACGGCGAACCGGGTGTTTATTCTGCCCGATATGCCGGCCCTGGCAATAATTCGGTGAAGAACATGGAGATGGTGTTGAAAAAAATGGATGGTCAGGAAAACCGTAAAGCCCGCTTCAAAACGGTCATTACCTTCATCGATAAGAAGGGTGATCATCGCTCATTTGAAGGGATCGTACAGGGACATATTTTATACAAACCCAAAGGCACCAAAGGGTTTGGCTATGACCCGATCTTTCAACCCGTAGGTTATAAAAAAACCTTTGCTGAAATGTCGCTGGAAGAAAAAAACAGGATTTCTCATCGTTCTAAATCCTTCAACAAATTCTTTTCCTACTTAAATTCAGTGGATGAATGATCCATTGATCATAGGTATAGCCGGAGGGAGCGGCTCAGGAAAGACCTTGTTTATCAACCAGCTTAAGGATTCATTTCAGGAAGGAGAGGTTTCCGTATTGTCTTTTGATAATTATTACAAGCCCATCCATCAGCAACCCATTGATGAAAATGGCATCGAGAACTTTGATCTCCCGGAATCTCTTGATGAGAAAAAGTTTCTTAAGGACCTGATAAAACTGAAGGGTGGTGAGCCCATAAGCCTCCAAACATATACCTTCAACAATCAGGATGCTGACCCGGAGGAAATACATTTGAGCCCAGCCAATATTCTGGTCGTGGAAGGGATCTTTACTTTTTATTTTGAAAATATCAACAACCTCTTAAACCTGAGGATATTTATTGAAGCGCCGGATTACCTGATGCTATCCAGAAGGATCATCAGAGATGGCAAAGAACGAGGCTATGATGCAGAAGATGTGATGTACCGATTTCAAAACCATGTTGTCCCTGCTTATAATCAATTCATTGGACCATTGAAGTCAAAATCTGACCTTATCATTCCAAACCATACAGATTTCGACTCAGCGCTGGATGTCCTGAGTAAATACATCAAATTCCATCTGAGCGAAAAATAGAAGATCAAATTTTATTTTACAGCTTATTAAGTACTTTTGTGGCCCCGTGAAAAAGTTTAACAAGGCATCTATATTGATTATCATCGCCGGGCTGATTGTTTCGGTTATTGCCATGGAGACCGTTCCTGTCAATAACTTTCAGTTGTCGGATGAAAAATCCCAGGCCGATAATCAGCAAGATAAGGATGAGACCATGGTGGCCACTCAGTCAGTGATCGCCCTTCCGCTCTCCCTTGAATTCCATATAGATCCTGAACTGTTTCTATTGAATATAATCCCTGAAAACGAGACAAAAGATACTCCCAATACCTTGTTTTCAGATATTCTGAGCTCACAACAAAAAGTACTGAAAGTACTTTTCCGGCGAATCATATCTCCTAACGCACCCTAGGACCTCTGGGGCTTGCTCCATTCTCCGTTTCTACCAAGATTTCTTAAATAACTAATTCAAAGACATGAAAAATAAAGGTTTTGTAGTGTTCCTGACGATTGTCATCTCGCTACTATGCATATACTATCTATCATTCACTTTTGTGGCCCAATCCATTCAAAAGGAGGCTACAGCCGCAGCCACGGATAACCTGGGGAATGTTGATTTCTCCAAAAAACAAACCTATCTCGACTCCATTTGGAATGAGCCGGTCTATAATTTACTGGGTTTGTCCTATACCTACCAGGATGTGAAAGAAACTGAGTTGAACCTCGGTCTGGACCTACAAGGAGGTATGCACATCACGCTGGAGGTTTCGCCAGTCGACATCCTTAAAGGATTAAGTGGTAACAATACAGATGAGGATTTTGAGGCTGCACTGGATGAAGCCAAAGCAAACATACGGGGTACACAGCTCAATTATGTTGAGGAGTTCTACCGGGTATTTAAAGAAAAGGCTCCGGACAAATCATTGGCATACATTTTTTCCAATGCTTCAAACAGAGGCCGAATCAGCCTGAATTCTACGGATGAGGAAATTCTCGAAATCATACAACTGGAAGTAGAGAGCGCAATCGATCGGTCATTCAACATTTTGAGAACACGTATCGACCGCTTCGGTACTTCACAACCTAATATTCAGAGACTGCAAGGTACCGGAAGGATCCAGATAGAACTTCCAGGTGTTGACAATCCTGAGCGAGTTAGAAAGCTTTTACAAGGAGTGGCAAAGCTTGAGTTCTGGGAAGTCTATGAGCTCAATGAAGTTGGCGGTGTCATTCAAAGCATCGACCAATATGTGGTGAACCAAAATAAATTGAATCAGGGTTCAGATACTTCCACAGGCACTTCAAGTGAACCTTTGGATGATCTTTCCAGTCTATTGGTAGACGAGGATCCTGCTGACAGCCTTGACTCAGAGATCGCTTCAGCTGAGGATAGCATTGATGCCAATGAAGTTGCTGATTCTTTGTTCAACAACCAGCAATCTCCGCTCCTTACCTTGTGGCAACAGCAATATGGAGGACTTTACTACCTATTGAAAGACACCTCTCAAATCAATAGAATCCTCAAAATGGAGGGTGTTCAGGAGCTCATTCCGAATACTGTCAAATTCCTGTGGGAGGTAAAACCATTAAAAACAGAAGGAATCAATGACGAAGAAGTGATAGAACTTCACGCCATTAAAACTTCCAGAAATGGTCAGGCACCACTAACAGGTGAAGTGATCACAGATGCACGTCAGGACCTGGATGAAAGAAGCAGGCCAGCCATTAGCATGCAAATGAATGCAACAGGAGCTAAAGAATGGAGAAAGTTGACGGCCGCCAATGTGGGCCGACGCATCGCCATTGTGCTGGATAATTATGTATACTCTGCCCCGAATGTACAGGGTGAAATACCCAATGGTAACTCATCCATCACAGGGAACTTCTCCCTTGATGAGGCCAAGGATTTGGCTAACATCCTGAAAGCAGGAGCACTTCCTGCACCTACGACCATCGTGGAGGATGTGGTGATCGGACCAACACTTGGTAAAGTGGCCAGAAATCAGGGGATGACATCAATCATTGCCGGTCTGGCCATCGTCATTCTGTTCATGATCGCCTATTACGCAAAAGGTGGTTTAGTGGCCAATGTGGCATTGTTCTTTAACGTATTTTTCATCCTGGGTATCCTGGCTCAGCTAAGTGCCTCACTCACCCTACCGGGTATTGCAGGTATCGTATTGACCATTGGTATGTCCATCGATGCCAACGTACTGATCTTTGAACGTATCAAGGAAGAATTACGCAATGGAGCTGGTATTAAGCAGGCCATTTCAAGCGGCTACAGCAAAGCATATAGCTCCATCATTGATGCAAACGTAACGACCTTCATCACCGGACTGATCCTGTATACTTTGGGTCAGGGACCTGTAAAAGGTTTCGCCATTACATTGATGATTGGTATCGCCTGCTCTTTTTTCAGTGCAGTATTTATCACCAGGGTGATCGTTGAGTTTATGTCAAGGAAAAAAGGAGATAAAACCAACATTTCTTTTTCTAACCCATTTTCGTCCAATCTGCTTTCAAATCTGAATATCAACTTCCTTGCTAACAGGAAAAAGGCTTATGCTTTTAGCATTGTTTTCATTCTGATTGGTATGGGCGCATTGTTCACCAAAGGACTTACACTTGGTGTTGACTTTAAAGGAGGTAGATCGTATGTGGTTTCCTTCAATGAATCAATCCCTCCTACAGAGCTAAAAATCGCTCTAACAGACTACTTTGACAATCAGGGAACTGAGGTTAAGACGTACGGAGCAGATAACATTGTGAAAGTAACTACCAGTTACCTGATTGATGATGTTTCGGACGATGCTGATATCAAAGTGAAAGAAGCTTTGATCCAGGGCCTGACAGAATCGGCCAATCTCAAGTATAATAGTTCAGATGGGGAGCCAGGAGCCGGTGAATTTATCATTTCATCTTCGTCCAAAGTTGGCGCAACCATTGCTGATGACATCAAAAACTCATCTTATGAGTCGGCCATTTTTGCATTGATCTGTATTTTCATATATATCCTGATCAGGTTCCGAAAATGGCAGTTCGGACTGGGAGCGATCGTGGCTCTATTCCATGATACTTTATTTGTGATCTCGGCCTTTGCTATTGTCGGTCTGTTTGGTGTGGTATATGAGGTTGATCAGGTGTTTGTCGCAGCAATCCTGACAATCATAGGATACTCCATCAACGATACGGTGGTCGTATTTGATAGGATCCGTGAAAACCTGGGCATAAAATCAGGGACCGAGATGATAAAAGTTTTCAACGAATCATTGAATGGAACCATCAGCAGAACCATGATCACCTCGTTGACAACACTCATTGTGGTTATTATCTTATTCCTTTTTGGTGGTGCGGTATTGAAAGGCTTCTCTTTTGCCTTATTGGTCGGTATTACAGTTGGTACCTATTCATCCATCTTTATTGCCACTCCCACAGTATTGGATTTTTACAAAAAACGGGAAAGTAAGGCTTCAAAGGCAGTCAGTGCCTGATCATAATTCAAACTCATTAGATCCATAGGCCTTTTCAGGTCTATGGATTTTTTTTATTCCCGCCTCCTTAAATGTTTTTCTTAATCAAATTCAGCAGTTGTTGTTTATTAGCCACACCTGCCTGACGCCATATCGGTTTACCGTTCTTGAATAAAATAATGGTAGGAATACTTTGAACCTGATATTGTTGGGCAATTCTCTGGTTCTTGTCAACATCTATCTTAATGATCCGTGCTCGCCCGTTGATTGCTGCAGAAACTTCTTTCAGAATTGGGGCCTGCATTTTGCAAGGACCACACCAATCTGCATAAAAATCTACCAATACCGGTTTTTCGCTATTGATCATTTGTCTAAAATTCCCCTTCATAGGTCTTACCTTTAAGAGTCTACTTCACAAAATGTATTCCAGCACAGAAAATTGACTTAATTTGACCTAATTAAATAGATAAATATGCCACTTTGGCACTTTCAACCAATCAAAAGGAAAATTAATACTGAATCCATGTGTAGTATTTATCCTGAATCTTAAAAGCTGGGTCGTAATTCGTTGGCAGAATCAAATGACTCCCTATTCTTTTTCATGGCTTTTCATGTATTATTCTATAATTTTAGACTTTGTCAACGGTTACTGGAATGAACGAAAATGTCAACGCCTTTCTATACATCTTGGTTCTTGGACTACTTTTTGGGTTGTTGTATTTGATGAAGTTTGTCGTCCCTCACTATGAGCCTAAGGAGTACGATGAATATGCAACACCCACTACATATGACCCGATTCCATCTCAAAAGGATCAGGAGGTTTCCGGTAATATTGATATTAATGAGCCCAAAGTAGAATCCTCCAATTCAACTTCCTCCGAAAGCAGCGAAGCATATTTTCAGGAGTTAAAAACCAGCTACCAAACAAACGTGCTTAACACACTGCCTCCAGGAAAACCAAGATCAGATGTTATTGTCAGGTATTATAAGCATCCTCCGGATGGAAACAGTGTGTATGCGCTAAAAAATCTGGGATTTTATATCCATGAACGGCCCATTGATCAAGCCATGGCTGACTATGAATCCAATTCTATTTATTACGGAGATAGTGTAAAACAGCAAGACCTGTTGATTGTTGCCTATACACTTATCAAAGAAGGCATGCCCATTAAAAGCATTAAACCCTCTATGTATCATGATGGATGGAAGTATAACGCTATTGAAATCGGAGCAGACTCAACTGTTATAGAAAAAGAAGCTTTGACAGTAGATCAATTGCTTCAGCTGTCCTTCTAAGCTAAATATTCCTTAGGGTCTCAATAGTTTCTTCGGAAACCTTCTTTACCCAGGCCTTAAACTCCTCTATTTCCTCTTCAGACTTATTGTCCATCGTGTAGCTGAAATCACTTACTTTTTGAAATACTTCCTCCATTTCGATGGTGAGAAAGGAAGGCTTGATCTTGTGAACTATGGCTCGGTATTCAGTATGATTTTTATTGTCTACTGCCCTTGTGATTACTTCGGCAAACTCTTCAAAGTTGAAAATAAAAGCCTCGGAGAGTTCTTTCATGAACTCTTCATCACCCTCAGTAACTTTTTCAAGAGCTGAAATAATATTACCCATGTTGTATTGTTTGCTGATTGATCAGTAAAATTATCAAATAAAGATGAACTCTTAAGCCACTGGTGTAAGAGTTTGAAAAATGTACTCACCAAGGAACTTTTTAACTTATCAACACCTTTAAAATCTTTAAACTTGCGATGAATCAATTCACATGAAATAGTCATAATGCTAAGCCATACCAGCCAGTAATGAATATTCGTCACTAGCAATGATTTTTGACTATGTTTAGAACTCTGACTATTCCATGTGACCGTTGAAAATAAATAGATATACACATGAAATGAGCATGATTAGGAAAACACCAACCGAGGTAGAATATAGCTCATGTGACCGCTAAAAATCAATTATATACACATGAATCAAATTCTTTACATATTCGATCCGCTCTGTGGATGGTGCTATGGGTTTAGCAGCTCCATATTAGCCTTCTCTAAACAATATGGTGACAAATATGAATTTGTACCTGTAGTAGGCGGTATGGTAACCGGACCCAGGGTTGCGCCATATGCCGACATGGCCGAATATATCAAAGGCACAATACCAAGATTGGAGGTTACTACGGGAGAAACCTTTGGTGAACCATACATAAAAAAATTTCTTGAGGATGGCTCTGCTGTGACTGACTCAGAGCCACCATGCCGGGCGCTTATTACGTTCAGAAGCTTTCTGCCTCACCGAGCTATAGAATTTGCGCACAGTCTGCAAACAGCCCATTTCAAAGAAGGTATGGACTACAACGAAGATTCACTTTACGCATATTTATCGGAGTCCTTCGGCCTGGATCCCAAAGATTTTATGGAACGATTCCATAGCAAAGAGATCAAACAAAACGTAGAAGAAGAATTTGCCTGGGTAAAAGAATCAGGTGTACAGGGCTTCCCAACGGTGGTCTATCGTTCCGGTCAAAAATACTATTTGATCAGTCATGGTTACGCCAGCCTGGAGACCCTCGAAAAGTCCCTGAAGAAAGCGGAGGCCATGGTGGCTTAAGCTTAATAATCCCAATTATTGGATTGCGCTAACCCTGTTTGAAACCTCTTTTTCTGCTTTGAGTGCCTCATCACTTTCAGTATAGAAGATCAGGGAAGGATCATAATCCTTTCTTAGGATCAAGGATAAAGAATCTGATGACTGAATAATCCATGTAGCTGCCAATTTGATTGCCACAAATACCACCAGATAAAATGCCAGTTTTTTGATCCCCCTGATCATATGGAAGAGGTTATTTCGGGAAATATCTTGTAAAACATCAACCAGGCCATAAACAAGGTCAGTGCCAGGTTGAGTAGCTGCCCACACAGGTATAATATCAAGGGCTTACCCCCGGAAAAATGCGCACTTAACTCTTTGAAATTGGTAGACAAGCCAATACTTGTAAAGGCAAGGCAGAATAACCACCCCCTCATGTTTTTGGTATAACCATATACCCCACCTTCTATCAGGTCGGCAGCCACATCCGCCTGCAGCCATTGTTGCAAGAAGGAAAATACCAGTGAGGCACCAATAAAGCCAAGAATAAATTTGGGGAAACGGATCCATATCTCGTTCGCTGAGATTTTTTCACCGGGAGTTTTATCAACCTTCGCGGTCCAATAAACTGCCACGCCGAAAGCAATAACCCCAATCAGAATATTTTGGATCATTTTGATAGTGGCTGCTACGTTCAATGCTTTATCTCCTAAAAAAGCACCGGCAGCTACAACAGCACCAGTTGCGTCAATGGTTCCACCCAACCATGCTCCACCCAGCACCTCCGGCATTCCCACAGCTTTGATGAAAGCCGGTAGAGCTACCATCATAACCGAAGTAAAAACCATGGATAACCCAATAGCCGTTGTCAGCTCCTCTTTCTTGGCTTTGCATGCTGCTGCGGTAGCAATTGCAGCTGAAACACCACAGACCGACATGTCGGCGCTGATGGTGATATTTAATGTCTTTGAGGTGATCTTCAGGATGCGCTGACCAAACCAAAATGTACTAACAAGCACAATGGGTGTCACCACCCAGGCTACAAAAATACCTGGTACACCAATGGCCAGAATCTTGCCGAAAAGAACCTCTGCCCCTAAAAGAACAAGTCCGGTCTTTATATATAGCTCATGCTTCAATGCGCCTCTAAGCCATTTCGGGATTCCAAAAGAATTACTTATTATCATTCCCAGAGCAATTGCCCAAATGGCATAGCCCAAACCAATGGCCTTGAAATGCATCTGTGTAGCCAGTATTTGGGCCAGCAACCCAACCAGCAAGACCATTCCAAACCCTTTCAGAAATTTTAGTGCCGATTCCCCCATGACTCGCCCTGTCAATGCAAAAAGACTCGCTAAAATGAAAAACAGAGACCCGAGGCTGACAAGATAGTCAGTGAGTGTTTTACCCTTTCCATAAAATGCGTTTAGCGGATTGATGTCCCAGCTCGTCAGCTTGGTCACTGACTGGTTTAAGAATGATCCAATGATGGTTCCTGACTCCCCTGTTGATAATGGGAACCATACAAAAGTGATCAAAGAAACAATGAGTAATAAGGACCCGATAGAGATGGCTGCCAGATCCTCAGAAAATCGGTTACTTGACATTTGCCAAATATATCAATGATTTTTATTAATTATTACTTGAAATTGAAACCAGGAAACGTATCAAATTCCTACCTTTATAGATAAAGGGTTAAAGAGTTTCGGATGGAAAAACATAAAATTACCATTGAATTTTGTACAATGTGCCATTGGATGCATCGGGCTACCTGGATGCAGCAGGAGCTTTTCACGACTTTTCAGGAAAACCTCCACTCCATTACTTTAAAACAGGGCACAGGAGGAATCTATGATATCTACTTGGATGATCATTTGCTCTTTTCTCGTAAAGCAGAAGGAAGGTTCCCTGAAATAAAAGAGCTAAAACAACTGGTGAGAGATCGCATTGATCCGGACAAAGACCTTGGTCACACAGATGGGCATCCTGCGGCCAGCCATCAATAATGGAGCTTACTGATCGGTTACATCATGTCAAGTTCTGGCCTCCGTTTTTGTTGCTATCAGTAACCATTGGTTTTAGTCTGTACAATGAGGATGTTTTTCTGGAGCGTATCCAATCACTCAATAGCTGGATACTGACGCATTTCAGCTGGCTATTCAGTTATAGTGCCCTTTTAATTCTCTTTGTTTTGGTAATTATCTATTTTTCACCGGTTTCAAAAATCCGAATCGGTGGAAGGGATGCCAAACCCATCCTATCAAAATGGCGATGGTTTTCGATCACCATCTGTACCACCATTGCCACCGGGATACTTTTTTGGGGTACTGCCGAACCCATCATGCACCTCAACCAACCTCCTGAGAATCTTGCCCTCCAGGCAGGCAGCTTTCAGGCCAGAGACTTTGCCATGTCAGCCATGTTTATGCACTGGACCCTGACACCCTATGGCATGTATACCCTTACCGGGCTTGTGTTTGCAGTTTGTTATTATAACTTAAAACAACCCTTCCAGGTAGGTTCACTGGTGTATCCATTGTTCGGCAAGTTTGCACACGGTAAAGTCGGGACTGTTGCTGATGTTATTTGTCTTTACTGCCTCATCGCTGGCATGTCTGCCTCGCTTGGGGCTGGCATACTCACTGTTTCCGGCGGTCTCAGCACCCTGTTTGACCTGGAACGTAGCAGAGTCATTCTGGCATTGGTCGGTATGTTGATTGTAGTCACTTTCATGATTTCTGCTGCCAGCGGATTGATGAGGGGTATCAGGATCCTGTCTGATATCAATTTGAGAATATTCTTTCTAATTGCCTCAATATTTCTGTTTTTCGGGCCTGTTTCAGACCTTATGCTCATTGCTGCCAATGGGGCTTATGAATATGCCATTGAGTTTTTTCCGCGAAGTGTCAACTGGGATAATAACCCCGGGGAATCCTGGTTTCAAAGCTGGACGGTATTTAACTGGGCTAACTGGCTGGCCTGGACACCCATTACTGCATTATTTCTGGGCAGATTATCGGTGGGCTATACCATCAAACAGTACATCCAGATAAACCTGATCCTGCCGGCCATTTTCGGAGCCATTTGGATGACCATATTTAGCGGGTCTGCGCTACACTGGGATATGCAAACATCCGGAGAACTCTATGAATTGATGCAAGCCAAGGGCCCTGAGTCAGTAGTCTACGCCCTGATAGAAAAGCTCCCAACTGAGCTGATCATCGGTTCACTCTTTTTAATCACTACTTTCATCTCTTATATTACCGCAGCGGATTCCAACACATCCGCAATGAGTAATATTTGTACCAAAGGTGTTACTCCCGAACATCCCGAATCTCCTGTTTTTATTAAGATCGTTTGGGGTATCATTATTGGGTTGATTGCCTGGGTCATGATTGCCAATGCTGGCATAGATGGTATAAAAATTATTTCTGTTTTGGGTGGCTTTCCGGCGTTATTAATCGTTATCCTTGTTGGGATCGGGGCAGTGAGGCTATTAATTATTTCTCCCGATTTAAATAAATTGGATCGATGAAACACCTGGCAATACTCTGCCTTCTTTTGCTTAATACCATCCCCCTGATCGGTCAGTCAGGGAAGGCTGAAAAATTATTGTGGCTAGAGGGACGTTGGGATCGGGTGGATGTGAAAGGCAATGCACAGGCATTTGAAATTTGGGAGACCGGCTCGGACAAACAATTAACGGGCATAGGCGTAATGCTTGATGATAAGGACACGGTGTTTGTAGAGCATCTGAAAATTACACGAAGAAGAGGAAGTCTCTATTATGTTGCCGAAGTTTCAGAAAATGCAGAACCTACATATTTCAAAATCACCAGTATGAGTAATAATTCTTTTGTCAGTGAAAATGAAGCACACGATTTTCCGAAAAAGATAGTTTACAGCCTCGAAAACGACCTTCTTACCGTAATAATTAGTGGTAATTCTATGTCAAGAAAATTCATTTTTAAAAAAGAAGATTGACCTGACCTTTGTGTGCATTTCCATTTCCAGTACTTTCGTAGCTTTAATTTTTTCGCATGAGACAAAAATTGCTTAGAGAAGGTGCTGATGAACTCTCTTATGAGATCCGGGGAATTGTCCGAAAGGCTGAACAGTTGGAAAAACTGGGGTATTCAATTTTATGGGAAAACATTGGTGACCCCATCCAAAAAAACAGAAAACTTCCAGCTTGGATCAAAGAAATCATCTCAGACCTGCTACATGAAGACCTTACATACAGCTATAGCCATTCAAAAGGTGTACTGGCTACCCGTCAATATTTAGCAGAAAAATGCAGTGCGCTCGGAGGAGTTGAGATCTCGGCTGACGATATCACCTTCTTCAATGGTTTAGGTGATGCCATAGGAAAGATCTATCAGTATCTTATTCCATCTTCCAGGGTCATTGGCCCCTCACCTGCCTATTCCACGCATTCTTCAGCAGAAGCGGCTCATGCCAACAGCCACCCCATCACTTATAAGCTGGATCCTGAAAATTACTGGTATCCGGATACGGATGATATCTACCGGAAGGTCAAAGAGGATCCGAATATTGTGGGGATGATTATCATCAATCCGGATAACCCCACAGGTATGGTATATCCGAGGGAGATCCTGGAGAAGATGGTCGCCATTGCCAAAGAATTTAACCTGTTTATCATCTGTGATGAGATCTATATGAATCTCATATATAACAATGCGGAGACATGTACGCTTGCTGAAATTATTGGTGATGTACCCGGGATCAGCTTGAAAGGCATCTCTAAAGAGTTCCCCTGGCCGGGTGCAAGATGTGGCTGGGCCGAATACTACAACAGGGACAAAGATCCTGAGTTTTCCAAAATGTGTCAAACCATCGATAATGCCAAGATGATCGAGGTGAGCTCCACAAAACTCCCCCAGGTGGCTATCCCCAGGATCATGAAAGATCCAAGGTATGAGATCTTCATTAAGGAAACCAACCAGCATGTTGGACAACGCAGTCAATACCTGTCCCAGGTATTTAGCGATGTGCCCTATATTACCTTCAATGATACCAATGGGGCTTTCTACAATACCATGATCTTCAAACCTGGAGTGCTTAAACCAGACCAAAAATTAAAGATCGATGATCCCAAAGCGGAAGCATTGGTAGCGCAATGGTTTGCAAGTAATGGCAAGGTGGAGCTGGATAAACGGTTTGTATACTATTTGCTTGCTGCCAAACAGGTTTGTCTGGTACCTATCTCATCTTTCTGCTCTGATTTGATGGGTTTTCGCATGACCCTGCTGGAGGAAAATGAAACGATCCGTGATGAAACCTATAAGCGGATCAAGGAGGGTATCATTGAATATTGTGAGTCATAGTTTATGCCAGGGCAGGTTCATGCACCCGTTCCTTGATAACCTCCTCTACAGTTTTTTTATGGATCTTGCTTTCAAGCCAGGCAATAATATCAAAATACACGAAAGATCTTTTTTCAAACTGGCTGGTTGTAAGCGGTAAAAGATTATCCCTCAGTTTTTTAAATCGTTGAATCAGCTCTGGTTCTGTAATGTCTCTGTTTAGATTCTTTATAAAGTCCAGGATATAATACTGAAACTCATGCATATCTTCCTTCTTGTGTAAGAATCGGTACGTAGATCGAAGATAATATTCAATGACATCTCTATTGCCCAATTCATAATGCGTGATCAAATTCAGGATCCGGGTAAACGAATGGATGTCCTCCCTAATATTCTGATCCTCATAGTTGATGATCCTGTTGAGCCAGACCAGGGCATCGCTGTAGTCTCCATTGCCAAAGAAAAGACACGCAATTTTATAAAACATGATCAGCTGGGAGTGGACATCCAACAGTGAAATATATTGGTCCATCTGATGAGAAATCCTCCTGAACAACGCTACACCCCTGGAAAAATTCCCAGTAAGAAAGTATTCGTTGAATTGGTGCGCATAATTGTATTTGAAAAGCCTGATCTGAAGATTTTCATTCATTTTGATCATGCGGTGGCTGGAAAGTGACCTCAAAAGTCTGTGTGTAGTGGAAAACTCTTGATATTTCAACAGCCTGGCCTGTGCATTGAGTAACTGATTCAATCCCCGGATGTACATCTCGAAATAAAACGAGGAGTTTGGAATGCTTTCAAATAGCTCTACCCACTTTCTGGCGAAATGATACATGTGTTCAAAATCCTGAATGAAGCTGTAATAGCCCTGATGGATCTCATACCAAAGCAATTTTTCTCTAAATGACAAGGTGCCTTCAGTCCATCGAGGAAGGCGTTGTCGGAAAATCTCCGTTACCTCGTCAAAATCCTCCTTGCTCCTTACAGTTCCGTGTCTTAAATAAATAGTATTCAACTCCACAGAAATGTTCATCAATAAATTAATCCTCGAAATATGTTCATTCACCTTATTGGTCTCTTCGATGATCTGTCTAAGACGATTCAGACTATGTTTTCCCAAAGAGTATGGTAGCAGGTTCTTTTCCCATTTCAGCACTTCCAGCTGAAGTTCCAGGTTGTCTCCTTTTCTGATAGACCGCTTCACTTTTTGCACCAACTGCATACTCTGGTGGTAGAGGCTTCTGTCATACAGTAGCTGGATATAATCGATTTGCTCTCTTATGGCAATATCATCGTTGGTGGAACTGGAGTACTCTTTCAGGCTTTGCAATAATTTTTGATAGAGATGAGCCTTCAGATTGCTAAATTGCGATGGTTTGATCCATGGGTTGTTTTGGATCAATCGCTTTTCATCAAACACCTCACTCTGACCAATCTCATCAAAGAGTTTTAGGTATTTTGGATCCTCCTGATTTTGTCCTTTTCTAAGTTTGAAATAACGCTTCTCACTCTTACTTAGCGACTTTATGAGCACAAACAGGTGATCAGAATGATCCTTAGCCATCGTAATATTGTATTAGATATTTATACTAATATAAAGAATATAAAGCTACAATAAGTTCAATATGTGTTTTTAGCAATCGTATTTATTTTTTATTTAGGTTTTTGTATCACTGAGCCAAATCCTACATTTAATTTTTATAAATTGGAAATAATAGGCTGAGATCATTGATTCCGGTGAATAAAATAGAACGGAATTGTAAGGATTTCCTAACTAAATAAGCTTCGAAAATGGACAACAACCGAGTATACGTTTTTGACACTACCCTTCGAGATGGGGAACAGGTGCCAGGCTGTCAGTTATCAACACCCGAAAAAATAGAAATAGCCAAGGAGCTGGAACTCCTGGGCGTAGACATAATTGAAGCTGGTTTCCCGATTTCCAGTCCAATGGATTTCAATTCAGTTATTGAGATTTCCAAAGCAGTTAGCGATCCGGTCATCTGCGCCTTGACACGTGCTGTAGAAAAAGACATTGATTTTGCCGTTGACGCATTGAAGTATGCCAAGCGAAAAAGAATCCATACGGGGATCGGAAGTTCAGACTATCACATTAAATTAAAATTTAAGAGTGACAGGGAAAAGATCCTAGAAAGAGCAGTGGCCGCTACCAAGTACGCCAAAAAGTATGTTGAAGACGTAGAATTCTATTGCGAGGATGCAGGTAGAACAGAAAACGAATACCTCGCACGAATGGTAGAAGCAGTCATCAAGGCTGGAGCTACTGTCGTCAACATTCCGGATACTACCGGTTATTGCTTACCAGAAGAATACGGTGCAAAAATCAAGTACCTGAAAGAAAATGTATCAGGTGTTGACAAAGCGATCCTTTCTTGTCACTGTCACAATGATTTGGGTCTGGCCACAGCCAATACCGCTGCTGGTGTGATCAACGGGGCACGACAAGTTGAGGTTACCATGAATGGTATTGGTGAAAGAGCGGGCAACACTTCCCTTGAAGAGATCACCATGATCCTTAAGACCCATAAAGACCTTAAACTGCATACCAATATCAAGAGTCAACATATTTATGCTTTGAGCTTGTTGGTAAGCAAAATGATGAATATGCCAGTTCAGCCTAACAAAGCCATTGTGGGCAGAAATGCATTTGCTCATTCATCTGGAATCCACCAGGACGGCATGATCAAAAACAGGGAAAACTATGAGATCCTTGATCCTGTAGATATAGGAATTCCTCAATCATCCATCATCCTGACGGCGCGAAGTGGTAAAGCAGCTTTGAAATATCATCTTGAAAGACTTGGTTACAAGCTGGAGAACGAACGGGTCGAAGAAGTTTATCAGGGCTTCTTAAAGCTGGCTGATGAGAAGAAAGATTTTACTGACAATGACCTTATTGTATTGGTAGAAGGAAAATTACCTGAAGAAGGTGTTGAATTGGTGGATATAGAAATTGTGAGCAGCCAATCAAAGGGAACTTCGGCTTCTATCAAGCTTAAAGTGAATGGAGAGATCCAGTCGGGTAAAGCTACCGGCATGGGTTCACTGGAAGCTGCATTGAATGCTGTGGATCAAATGATCCATGAAAAGATGAACCTGGATGAATTCCTGGTTCAATCCATAGGGGATCGAACCGATGAAGGTAAGGTACATATGCGGATCGAATTTGAAGGCCAGCTTTACATGGGATTTGGAGTACACAAAGACGTGGTCATTGCTTCCGTAAAAGCTTACATTGATGCGATCAACAAGGTGGCATCGTTGAAGCGAAGGTTGGCTATCAGCGCTTAGTTACTCAATACCATTTAGCCAGTCTCACTTCAATACCAGAGTCCTTGCCATTGACCAACTTTTTAAACTGATCTACATCACTTAGACCTCCCTGGCCTCTGTAGTGGTATGGGTAAACAATTTTTGGTTTGAACTCCAGGACTGCAGAGGCTGCCTGATTGATGTCCATGGTATAAGGAAGATTCATACACACAAAAGCCACATCAATACCTTTCAGTGAGCGCATCTCCTGAATATCTTCTGTGTCGCCAGAAATGTAGATTTTCTTTCCACCCATGTTGAGCACATAGCCATTGCCTCTGCCCTTGGGATGTCTTGAATCGTCTGTCTCAGGCAGGTTGTACATAGGGATCGCTTCGATCTTAATGCCTTCCCACTCCATGCTTGCTCCATTGCCTAATACCTTAGCCTGAGACCCATAGGTGTCTTCAATTTCATCAAATACAGCTTGTGGGACCACTAAGGTGCTATTTGCTGTTTTGAGAGCTGCCAATGTGGCTTTATTAAGATGGTCGCCATGGATATCCGTGATCAGAATCAAATCCGGATCTGCATAATTATTAAATCCTGTTGCTCCTCCATAGGGGTCAACATAGATTGTTTTTCCATTAAACTCAAGCACCATGGTGCCGTGGGTTACCGGATTTATTGTGATTGGTCCAGCCTTGGTACTTAGCTGGTCCTGAGCGATGCAAATAAATGGTAGCGCAAATAAGATTGAAAAAATAAATTTCATAACAGACAGATTGGTTTACTCCAATAACGGAAAGTCCGGTTCGAATGTTAGTATTTTCAATGTTCAATCCCGTTCTACACTACTCATTCCAGCCTCACTGATAGAAACTTTAGCTTCGCCGCGATATCTTACCTTGCTCATTCCCGCCGCTTCAATCTCCAGGTCCTCCTTCACATTGACCTGAGCCAGCGACGCTCCTACTACCTGAAGGGATGCCTTTTCCACCTCAAAATCGAATGCCCTGAGCTTAGATGCTCCGATCACCTCAACATCGAGTTCATCTCCTGAACCACTTAACTCCATCTCCGAAGCTCCTGTCATGGAAATATCCAGTTTATCTACTCTGCCATCCAGTGTAAGCTCAGATGCCCCTACGAGGCTGATCTCCATCTCCGTTTCGTCAAAGTCACGAACATCCCCCCGGCATTTACCTACAAGCTCAAGGTATTCCAGTTGTGGCATGGTGATGCTCAGCCTGACCTCACGATCTTCATCATTCCACCATTCCCAGGCATCTTCTCTGTACTTTACTTCCAACTCATCCCCTACCTGGTTTAGATACACATCATCAAGCACATCATCATCCCCAAACACTGTAACTTTATAAGCTGCACCTCTCCGAATGTCAACCTTCATGAGTGAGGCGACTTTTACCTCATCAAAATCTTCGAAGGGATAGGACATCCGATCATCATAGACCCGGTCATCATCATCGGACATGGTACTTTCATCCACCGGGCAAGTCACACATTTAATTCCTTTCTCAGTAAACACCCAGTCATTGTCTTCCAGTTGGCGCGAGCTATACCCAACTGTGTATAATGTATTGACCAGAATCCGGTGTAGCGCTCTCTCCATCCGGAATATCTGACCTTCGGGAATGTAAAAAGTAGCCTCGATGTGTTGGAACCTGTATTTTGTACCTTCAGGAAATACCGGCTTCGGATCAAAAAGAATTTCATTGCCTGTCTTTACAACATCATAGTTAATGCTTTTGGCATTCTCTATAGCTTCCGTCCTGTTCGATCCCCGACTCTCGATGTCCATGACCAGCCGATACACACTGTCTTCATGTCCACGTATTTTGAGATCCACAAGATGCGGTCCAAAAGCAGGATCACCATTCAGCTTCAGCATAGGAATCTCACCTTCAACTACTTCGAAGGTCTTTTCATCTTTATAGCTACTGCCAGATCTGAATTCTGCCACATATCCGGGTAGATTGAATGATATGAGCACAATTGAAACTAACCACAAAGCAAATAGTGACCATCCGATATAAGAATTAACAATTTTCCGCTTTAAGATGATTGCAAGTCCTGCCAGAAAGAACCCCAATGCCGTGATCAACACAAATCCCCAAATACTAAACACAATAATCGGGTCAATGGAATATCGAATGAGTTCGATGGGTACTTCTCCCAGGTTATATAGATTGGTCATGCCACCAACCCCATAGATCGTGAGCAATAAACCCGTGATAACTACCATAAACAAGAAGCCATTTAGGCTCAATATTGCCCCAAAGATGATCCTTATGGCATCCACCAAAAATCCGAGCAACGGGCCCAGGATCTTTGCCAGGCCATTGATCACCAATGCAATGAGCCTAAATGGAAACAGCAGTATTTTTACGAGTGGGCCTTCTTCTCCTTCTTTTACCCTGAGACTTTTCTTCACATTGTCCTCGATGTTTTTAAGGGTAACCGGTTCTCCCTCCATCTGTACCTTCTCAGTAATAGTTTTGGCCTCAGGGGTGATGATCCACAGGATAATGTAGATCAATACTCCGGCACCCCCCAGGAAGATGGATACCACAAAAATTAATCTGACCATTGACACATCGACGCCAAAATATGAGGCAATACCTCCCGCGACACCACCTAGCACCCGCGAATCCGGATTCCTGAATAATTTTTTGATTTTGGTATCCTCTTCCAGGTCATTGTTGTAAGGCACTACGATCCACAGGATGATATAAGCCAGAAGAATTGCTCCGGAGATACCCTCAAATAGAATATTTACAAAAAGCGCAATAAACAAAAGCCTGATCCACAAAGGATCTATCCCAAAATAATGTGCAATACCTGCAGATACCCCTCCGATTATTCTCCGTTTGGTGTCTCTGTATAACCGCTTGGTAGCTTTTCCTTTTTCTTTATCTTTTTTCGATGAGGATTTTTTATCCGAAGGCGCTTCTTTAGGAATCTCGGGTTCTGACTCCAGTGTGGCATCAAAATCCTGGGTAGTCCCCATGGTAGTGATCAGATCATTGACATCATCAATATTGATGGTCTGTCTACTGGCAGTGAGCTTACTAAGAAAGATTTCAGCTATCCTTCCTTCGATGTCTGAAATGATTTCTTTACTATCATCAAAGCTGGAAAAATATCTATTGACAGAATCCAGATAGCTCTTAAGCTTTTCGAAGCCATCCTCCTCAATATGGAAAATGATCCCTCCAATATTTATACTGACTGTCTTTTTCATGTGTATGTAATTGATTTTTTAGCGGTCACATGGAATTCGCGATAAACTTTATTCATCCCCCGTATAATTTAGTATGCCTAAAGTTTATGCTCATTTCATATATGTATATCTCTTATTATTATAGGTTACATACCTGCTTATAGAAATATAATAAGGTATGTAAGCATGAAATATTACCTTGAAATCTTTCTGATGTTACATCGATAATATTCATACTCATTTCTTTTTGTTGGTTATTAAGAAAGAAATCTGGTTCTGGCATTTCTTAAATTTACGGTTTGGATCTTGCCCACATGGGCGTAGCTCCAAAATAGTGTCCGATCCTCTGATGGTTTAGGTGTCTTTTTTTCGTTCCATCGATGATCAAGCTGTCCTTTGCGTTGAATGAATTTTCCATGGTTGTCCTTTTATTTTTTTGTTGTTTTTGTTGACCTTTTACTCACTGAGATGATCTTCTTCGTTGAAGCTTGAAGCTCCTCCCATGTATTGTTTAGTCCTTTCTTAAATTCCTCACCTGACTCAGTGAGTGTATAATACTTCCTTGGTGGCCCACTCGTGGACTCCACCCACTTATAGTCCACTAACCCTGCTTTCCTTAATCGTGTCAGCAAAGGGTACAATGTCCCTTCCACTACCATGATCTTTGCAGAAGTAAGTTCCTCAAGCATGTCTGAAGCATAAACTTCCCCCCTTGAGATAATATTCAGAATGCAGAACTCCAATATTCCCTTCCGCATCTGAACTTGTGCATTCTGTAAATTCATGTCCATTTTCTACCTTTTGACCTTTAGGTTTCTCTACTCTATACGGAAAGGTACTATGCATGGCCAAGTACTATGTGAAAATCTTTACCATAAAGCTAATATTCTTTATTTTATTATATTTAATATAATTATATTTATAATTTTAATCAATAAAAGGGCATATTCGTCATGCACACAACGTTCAACCTTTTTGTGTTAGAGCTGGTCTATATATCTTGCAATGGGATCATTTTACATGAAGTCAATCAGCTTATTCATTTGCCTAACAGCAAGTCTCCATTTACTATATGCTCAGGATCAAACGCCTAAGTACAGCAATGAATATCTGAATATCGGGATTGATGCGAGGGCTTTTGGGCTCGGCCTAAGCATGACCAGCCATGTAGATGATGTCTCGTCCCTGTACTGGAACCCCGCGGGTATCTTAAATATGAATGCAGATCATCAGCTTGAAATGATGCATGCTGCCTATTTTGCCGGAATTGCTAATTATGATTTTTTAGGTTACTCCAGGAAGCTGGACGAGAACAGTGGCATCGGGATCAGCGCACTCCGGTTTTCCGTGGATGATATTGCAGATACCAGATTTTTGTTCGACGCTAATGGTGCCATCAATTACAACAACATTCAGTTTTTCTCGGCCTCGGATTATGCATTTTTTATCTCCTATGCACGTAATCTGCCAATCCTGGGCGGCTTAAAAACGGGAGGAAATGTAAAAATACTACATCGAAGGGTGGGGAACTTCGCTACTTCCTGGGGATTTGGAGTAGACCTCTCTGCGCAAAAATCATTTGGGAAATGGATGGTAGGGCTGATGGCAAAGGATGTATTTGGCACCTTTAACGCCTGGAAACATAACAGTGATGAGGTGAGCCAGGTCTATGGCCTGACCGGCAATGCGATTCCGGAAAACACTTTAGAAATTACACTGCCCAGGCTCATCGGGGGTGTGTCCAGGAAAATAAATGTATCACAGGCGTTTACGGTATTGACAACTGTGGACCTGGTGTGGACCTTCGATGGCAAGCGGAATACGCTGGTTCGAACAGATTTTGGTTCGCTTGATCCCATGGGGGGAATAGAAATCGGTTTTAAGAGACTTGCATTCCTTCGTGCAGGTGTCAATCAGTTTCAGCAGATTGAGGACTTTGACAGCTCAAAATCCTGGACATTTCAGCCGAATGCAGGTGTGGGCATAAGATTTAGTGAGATCGCTATCGATTATGCGCTGACCGATATTGGAGACCAATCTGCCGGATTGTATTCCAATGTGTTTTCTATCAAAGTAGATTTCAATTCAAGCCGGGATGAAGAGTAAGCTAGTCACCGGGTTTCTGTTGCTTTATGCGATCACCAGCTGGTCTCAGCCCTTCGGTAATGAATGGATCGAATTCAATCAACGATATTTTAAGATCAAACTGGCTGAAGATGGGGTCTATCGCATTGATGCTGCGGCTCTGCAACAAGCCGGAGTACCGGTCACAACCATTGCAGCCGCTCGAATTAAGATCTTCCGACAAGGTCAGGAAATCGCAGTGAATAAAGTAGATACAAACGGATTTCTGGACTACCTGGAATTTTATGGAGAAAAGAATGATGGAAAACTGGATTCACTGCTCTATGAGGACCCATCCTATCAGATTCATCCCTATTATAACCTTTTCACGGATACGGCCTCCTACTTCCTCACCTGGAATCAAACTGAAACAGGTAAGTCAATAAATACTTCAAACCTGGGAGACAATTCAGGTCTCACAGCAGAACCCTATCACCTTCTTCAACACATCACCCTCCAAACCAATGTCTATTCTCCCGGCACCAAATTTGGATTTAGCTCTGAGCTGAGCTCCGGTGAGTATGTGGAAGGTGAAGGCTGGACGGGGAGTTTTTTCACTAAAAATCAAAGCAAAACTTTTTCAATTGATCTGGGAGCTATTGACAATACCGGACCGGTTCCTTCAATTGAAATCGGTTTGATCGGAGGAAACTCCCTTACCCACAAATCACAAATCAGTGTTGGTCCCTCTGACATCAGTCTTCGTAATCTTGACACGGCATCATTTCAGGGATGGACGCAAACCATCTACAATGGCAACCTGGCCTGGTCTGATGTAGCGGGTGATGGATCGCTCACCATTAAAGTGACCGCTTTGGGAGAGTCCGGTCAAGCCGACAGGATTTCTGTAGCTTATATTAAGATTATCGCTTCTCAGGAGTTTGATATGGCGCCTGATGAAAATAAGGTTTTCTTTCAACGCACAAGTTTGGAATCACGTTCTTATACGATTGTTCCAACCACCAATGCCGCAGGAACCAGAATTTTTGAGATCACAGACCCTTATACCCCCAGAATCATCACGAAAAGCTTTAGCAATTCAGATCGCTTTGAATTCATTGTGAATGATCCCACGATACCGAGAAAGTTCTATGCATTTACAAGCACCAAAAGTGTTGCCTCCATCGAAGAAGTGGATATGGATCAAATTGATCCGACAAATAGCAATTATTTGATGATTAGCCATGAACATTTCAAAGCCCTGGCCAGTGATGGATTGAATCAACTCAACGCGTATAAATCCTACAGAGAGAGCGTACAGGGGGGTAGTTACCAGGTGACGCTTACTACCATTGACGAAATTTTTGATCAGTATGGATATGGTGATCCGTCTCCCCTGGCTATCAAGAATTTTGTGGCAAATGCCCTGGCAATCGGTAACCCTGAATATATGTTCATCATCGGGAAAGGGCTTTCCACTAACTATGGTTTCTATCGAAACCCGGGCACCAATGTCAATTATATCCCTGCATATGGATTCCCTGGTTCGGATCTGCTCTATACGATCAAAGCCGGAGGCACTGTAGATCCGCCGTTTGGTGTGGGCAGGCTGAATGCATTTACTTCTGAAGACATCAAATCATATCTCGATAAAGTAAAGGAGATGGAATCTTTGCCTTACGATGCGCTTTGGCGTAAGAACCAAATCCTGCTGAGTGGTGGTCAGAACAGTTTTGAACAGCAGACATTTTCAAACTATGTAGAAAATTTTGAGCGGCTGGCAGAGGGTTATTTTTTGGGAGGAAGTGCTAAAATCAGGAGAAAAATCACAACTGCGCCTACTGAAATTATTGACATAAAAACAGAAATCAATAATGGAGTCGGGATGGTCACATTCTTTGGTCATAGTTCTTCACAAAACTCAGACATTGAAATAGGTAATGTCAACGACCATGACAACGCAGGGAGATATCCTGTGATTCTGGCAAACGGTTGTAATGCCGGTGAAATTTTTAGCCCGTCAGGCACTTTTGGTCAGCCATGGGTAAATACAGCCTCCAAAGGTGCGTTAGCTTTTATTGGTCATGCAGACTTTTCCTTTTCCATTAATCTCAAACGATTTTCAGACCTGTTTTATCAGGAGGCGTTTGCCAAAGAAGACGATTTTGGACGAAGCCTCGGGCATGTGCTCACCTCAGTTGCTGAAAGGTACCATGACCTGTATGGGACCGGAGCGGTGTCATTGGCCCAGATCAATCTTATGTCTGTGCTAGGGGATCCGGCTATCAAGGTATTTGGTGCTGACAAACCTGATTTTGAGTCTGACCCGAACCAGATTACAGCAGAACCCATATCTGGTAACCAGATCCTGGCCAGCCAGGGAGCATTTTTGATTAACATCCCCATCAAAAACTATGGGAAATCTGCAGTAGATTCTATTGATATAGAGGTTCGAAGGACACTCCCCGAAGGAGAAGTGCTTACACAGATGATCCGGGTACCTCCGATAAAGTATATGGATACGCTTCAAATCACTATTGAAAATGACCCTGCAAAAAAGGTGGATGGAAATAATGTATTTGCCTTTATCATTGATCCGGAAAACACGATTGATGAGCTCAACGAGGCCAATAATCAATCAAACTTTGAGCTCTTCATTACCAGTGGCTCTACCATCAACCTATATCCCATCAATCTTGGAGTACTATCCAACAAGCAGGTAAAATTCATCTTTCAACCCTCTGCAGTACAGTCGGCTGCACGAGACTATTCCTTCGATTACGATACTACGGCAGACTTCACAAGTACTTTCAAAAACAGTATGGTCCTGAATGGTAAAACGGTGCTCAATCATAGTGTGGATTTCAGTTCACTGGCGGACTCATCCACTATTTACTGGAGAACACGTTTTGCGAATCCCGGAGAAGACGAGGATACAACCTGGGTCAACTCTTCATTTACCATTATTGATGCACTCAGCTCAGGATGGGGCCAGGTGGGGGCTGGCCAGTTTTCCGGTAATACACTTACAGGCGTTAATTATGACGTCAACTCAAATACCTGGAGTTTTGAGGAGTCCGAAAACGACTATGAGATCGTGACCCATGGCATTGATCATCCCAATCAATATGAGGATCTACAGGTAATCGTGGGAAATGTGAATTATATGATCACTGAGAATGCAAATGCAGTGTGTAAGGTTAATACCATCAATGCAGTGTTTGTCGATCGGGCAACCGGCCAGCCCTATCGTCCCATTAGCTTTCAGACAGGTGATGTTTCCAATCCCCTGATCTGTGGACGAATACCTCAGGTGATCCACAACCTGACAGAGAGTAATGTATTAGGCTCAAATAGGTATTTGGATTCCCTCATCAACCTCATGAAACCTGATGATTATGTGTTACTGTTTTCGTTTGATTCGGTAGCCTACTCCAATTGGGATGCCCAGCTGATCAGTTCTTTAAACACTGTTGGTATCCAAAGCACTACCATCTCTTCTTTGGAAGATGGGCAGGCCGTTATTTTCCTTGGTAAAAAAGGTGCTTCTCCTGGCGAAGCCATTGAAATGGTTGATGATGGTTCGCTGCTACCTCCAAAAGAACAGCTAATGAACCTGGCTGGTCTGGTGACCTATACTTCTACCAGCGGTAGCATTTCCACAAGGAGAATAGGTCCGGCAAAATCCTGGACGAATTTGCACTATGAGGTACAGGATAATCCCAATGACAATTTTGCAATAGATGTGGTAGGCATCAGTCCTGAAGGGACAGAGACACCTCTTTTCACAAATGCCCGCCTGGCCACTTTGGATGTAAGTACCATTGACCCATTGCAGTTTCCATTCCTTAAACTTAACATCAGCTTTAGCGATAATGTAGACCTTGATCCACCACAAGTCAAAGCCCTGGTCCTGGAATATACTTTACCCCCTGAAGGCTATCTACTTGCGGCGAGTAATGTAAGTCAGGAACTTCAGGAGGGTCAGGAGTTTGAGACCAATTATGAATTCATCAATATCTCCAATGAGAATTTTCAGGATAGCCTCCTGGTCACCACAACCCTACTCAATGTCACCAGCTCCCAATCTTACGATCAGTCATTTAACATTGCCCCCCCGAGCGCTGGTGACACCACCTCATTTACACTGATATATAGTACCATAGGGCGTACTGGTCAGAACAATCTGAATTTGATTGTAACTCCTGAAGAAAATGAGCTGTTGAGCATTAATAATTTCTTTAGCCTGACTCCAGCCGCGACAGTAAATGAAGATAATACAAACCCTGTGTTGAATGTTACCTTCGATGGGACTTATATATTGGATGGTGATATCGTTTCACCAAGTCCTAATATCCTCATCTCATTACAGGATGATAACAGCTACTTATTGAACGATGATACAGTGGGTATTGAACTCTTTTTGAAAAGTCCTTGTGATGGTTGTCAATATGAAAGGGTCAATTTTACTGACCCTGCCATTAGTTACACCCCGGAAACAGAAGAGCAGGAATTTGAAATGAGTTACAAACCCGGACCACTGGAAGATGGAATTTACAGCCTGAGGGTCTCAGCAGAAGATGAATCGGGAAATAGTTCAGGCGATAATGATTTCGAGATCTCTTTCGAAGTGGTCAATGAAAGTTCTGTTACTCATTTCTACCCCTATCCCAATCCATTCTCTACCAATACCCGGTTTGTATTTACGTTGACTGGGGCAACAATTCCCGATCAGATTAAAATTCAGATCATGACCATTAGTGGAAGGGTAGTTAAAGAGATTAACCAGGATGAAATTGGTCCGATTCGAATTGGAAATAATATCACTCAATATGCCTGGGACGGACGTGATGAATATGGTGACCTATTGGCCAATGGTGTTTATCTGTACCGCGTCTTTATCCGTCAACAAGGTGAATCCATTAATCACCGGTTTACGACAGCAGATAAATCTTTCAAAAATGGATATGGTAAGATCTACATACTTCGGTAATGCCCAATAAAAACCACTACTTAATTCCCTACATCATCGTATTCCTGATATCACTTCTTGTGTGGTCAATCACCGATCATGGAGATACGGTTTTATTACTCAACGCTAATAGGAATGAAGTTTTAGATTTCTTTTTTAAATACTGGACACACCTGGGTGATGGTGTATTTGTTGGCGTGCTTTTTATTGGTCTTCTTGTCTGGAAATGGAGGCTGGCGATGATCTTCCTGGCCCTTGGCCTGGCACAACTACTTTTCTCACAGGGATTAAAAAGATTAGTTTTTCGTGATATCCCAAGACCCACACGCTATTTTGATGGTATCACTGATTTACAATTGATTGAAGGAGTCCAGCACCATGGAAGTTTTTCTTTTCCTTCCGGACATACGATCACTGCTTTTGCTATCGCTACTTTTTTTGCAATAATTTTCAGGAAAAACAAAGGCCTCTCAACAGCCATATTGGCCAGTGCCATCCTGGTTGGAGTTTCAAGAATCTATCTATTGCAACACTTTTTAAGAGATGTGCTGGCAGGTTCACTGATAGGCGTTGTGATTGCCATCGGAGTTTACCTGCTTTTCGCAAAATATGTTTTTAAAAAGAGTCTTTTAGAACAATGATGCCAGCTTCATGGCAACTGCTTTATCCCCTTCGATCTTCATTTTGCCAGTCATGAAAGCCATCATGGGATTCATGTCCCCATTGAGCATCTTGTCGAAATGGTCTAGCGTTATCACTATAGTACAGGGAGTATCTGCCTCTTCATTGGTGACAATAGCAGGAGACACGGTATCATCCAAATGGATAATTCCTTCACCTTTGAAATTGAAATTCACTTTTGCACCGAACTTCCCTTCGTGGGTTTCGGCCATCTTACTGACTTTTTCTGTGGCTTCGGATATTGTCACAATCAGATTCTGTAAACCCAACCATGTTTATCCTCTACTTCTCCATACCTGATCTTATTCAAGGTATCCAGAAAATGATTGGAGTACTTTCTGCCTTCTACCGGTGGAAGCTCATAATCAATACCATCATTGTGAAGCATTTTAATCTGAGCAACCGTCGCTGCTGTTCCTGCACCAAAGGCTTCCTGTAACCTTCCCTGTTCGATGGCTTTGATGATCTCTTTGATAGAGATTCTTCGCTCCTCCACTTTCATGCCCTGATCTCTTGCCAAGGTAAGAATGCTATCACGGGTGATCCCGTTGAGGATGGTATCTCCTGCCGGAGCAGTGATCAGCACATCGTCGATAACAAAGAGCAGATTCATGGTGCCAGACTCTTCTACATATTCATGCGTTTTCGCATCAGTCCAGATCAACTGATCAAAACCTTCTTTTTGTGCCTTTACAGCAGGATAAAGTGCAGCAGCATAATTTCCACCAGTCTTGGCAAAGCCAGTACCGCCAGCAGCTGCCCGGGTATAATGTTTTTCAACTTTTACTTTCACCGGTTGGCTATAGTAAGCACCAACAGGACCTGTAATAATAAAAAAGCTATAGGTCTCCGAAGGCTTGATGCCAATGTATGGATCCATGGCCATTTGAAAAGGTCTGATATAAAGCGATGTCCCCGGAGCACCAGGCACCCAATCCTTGTCCAGTTTGAGCAATTCGGTCATGCTCTGCATAAACAGTGACTCAGGAACCGGAGGCATACACATCCGTTCGGCGCTTTTCATTAGACGTTTGGCATTGGCCTCTGGCCGGAAAACCAGAATTTCTCCATTCCGATCACGATAGGCCTTCAGCCCTTCAAAAATGGTTGAAGCGTAGTGCAGGGTAGTATTAGCCGGGCTTATCTGAAGGTCACCATAAGGAACGATTCTCAGATCTTTCCATTCACCTTTGGCATAATCCGCAATAAACATATGATCCGAATAGACTTTGCCAAATACCGGATTATCCAGATCTACTTGCTGTAATTTGGATTGTGCGTTTCTTTCAATCCTGATGTCCATTGTTTCAACCATCTCCATCTCAGTTTTATTCTTTCATAGTTGCCATGTCACCTCAGCTACTCCAAGCTTTTTTGATAGCTTTCTTCCCAACACAAAAAAATAATCTGAAAGCCTGTTTAAATAAGCCAACAGGTTTTCATCGATCTCATTTTCTTGCCCTAATTTCACAATTCCCCGCTCAGTTCTGCGGCAGACAGTTCGGCAAACATGACACAAAGATACAACCTGATGACCTCCCGGAAGAATAAAATTCTTTAATTCAGGCAGCTGCTCAGTGAATTTATCAATATAATCTTCCAGCTTTTTAGTATCACTCCTCTCCACGGTCGGTAAACTAAAACCCTTCGGAACCTTCTCCGTAGCGAGGATGGTTCCGATTGAAAACAGCTTTTTTTGTATTTCAAAGAGTTGATCTGCTATTTCATCACCGATACCATCCTGATCTCTAAGCAGCCCAATAAATGAGTTTAGTTCATCAACATTCCCATACGCTTCAATGCGAATATGGTCTTTCTCTACCTTTGTCCCTCCAAAAAGTGAGGTCCCTCCTTTATCTCCCGTTCGGGTATAAACCTTCAGACTCATGCCACTGGCTCTACCGTTCTAATATTCTTATTGACCTCATCAGACTCTATCAACCCATCTCTTAAACGAATAATCCTGTGAGCATACTCAGCAATATCTTCTTCATGCGTCACCATGATGATCGTATTGCCCTTGTTGTGTAGCTCCGCAAAAAGATCCATGATACTGTAGGACGTCTTTGAATCCAGGTTTCCTGTTGGCTCATCAGCCAATATGATGCTGGGGTCATTCACAAGCGCCCTGGCTATGGCCACTCTTTGACGCTGACCACCTGATAATTCATTCGGCTTATGGTAAGCCCGGTCTCCCAGACCCACACCATCCAGGGTCGCCAGAGCCTTTTCATCACGGTCTTCTTTTCCTAACCCTGCATATACCAATGGTAATGAAACGTTTTCCAGCGCTGATGCACGTGGCAATAGATTAAATGTTTGAAAGACAAATCCAATTTCTTTATTTCGAATTTCAGCCAGTTCGTTTTCTGTTAAATCACTTACATCATGACCATTGAGAACGTATTTACCAGCCGTAGGCGTATCCAGGCACCCGATGATATTCATTAATGTTGATTTGCCCGATCCGGAAGGGCCCATAAAAGCCACATATTCCCCCCGATTGATTTCAATACTGATGGATTTTAAAGCCCTGATCGTCTCGGCACCCATCACATATTCTTTTTTGATCTCTTTGGTTGATATTACTGAACTCATTGTTGATTAATGTGTGATTTATTATAGACGTATTAAACGCCTTGAAGTTAACTAATTGCTTCGTTAATCTTTAAAATTATGTATTTTCAATAATAACGGCAGAATTTATATTTATTCTGAAGTAGATATAAATACCTGATTCATAGGTACTAAGAACAGAAATTGATCTTTACTAAGTAATACGATAGCTTTGATGAAAGCTGGGTAACCCTCAATGCAGATGCTAAAAAATCTACTGTATATTTTGGTGATTGTTGTTGCAATGACAGTTTCTTACTTCGTCTTCACAAGTCAAAGTACTGAGGTCAGCTACAATCAACATATCCGACCAATCATCAATACAAAGTGCATTACCTGCCATGGAGGTATCAAAAAAGCAGGTGGATTAAGTTTCCTGTTCAGGGAAGAAGCCCTGGGAGAAACAACATCAGGAATTCCTGCCATCATTCCGGGTGATGCTAGCAACAGTGAGGTGATGAGAAGGATCCGGCACCATGATCCTGAGCTAAGGATGCCTTTTGAGGCAGAGCCTTTGACTGAAGAAGAGATTGAACTTTTTGAAGCATGGATCAACCAGGGTGCCAAATGGGAAGATCACTGGGCTTTTATCCCTCCCAGGAAAGACATTTCCCCACCGGAAATCTCAGTTCCTACGCATAATCCCATTGACAGATTTATTCTTTCAAAGCTGGAGGAAAAAGGGTTAGACTTTGCAGCTCCCGCAACCAAAGAAACCTTACTCAGGCGTGTTTACCTGGACCTGATTGGATTACCACCCACCCCGGAAGAAGCACAGGAATTTATGATTGATACCAGAGATGATGCTTACGAAAAATTGGTTGATCGTTTGCTCGACTCATCCCATTTTGGTGAAAAGTGGGCAAGTATGTGGCTGGACCTTGCCCGCTACGCAGATACCAAAGGCTATGAAAAAGATCTGAACCGTAGTATCTGGAAATATCGTGACTGGGTGATTCAGGCATTCAACGATGACATGCCATTTGACCAGTTCACCATTGAGCAGCTGGCGGGGGACTTGTTACCCAACCCCACACAGGACCAACTGATTGCTACAGCCTTTCATCGCAACAGCATGGCCAATGATGAAGGAGGAACAGACAATGAGGAATTCAGGGTGGCATCAGTGCTCGAGCGTGTAGGCACCACCTTCGAGGTATGGCAAAGCACCACCATGGCATGTGTGCAATGTCACAGCCATCCTTATGACCCTTTCCGTCATGAAGAATTCTATAAACTAATGGCTTTCTTCAACAATCAGGAAGACCGGGACATCTACAATGAACAACCAAAAGTATTCACCTATGAGCCGGAAGAAAAAGAAAAGCTGACCGAAATCCTGAATTGGGTAGAGGATGAACTGAAACCAGGAGACAAATCTCTCGTCTCAAATACCCCATTTCTCCATGAGAGAAAAGAAGAAC
This sequence comes from Cyclobacteriaceae bacterium, assembly GCA_965223915.1. Lineage (GTDB taxonomy): Bacteria > Bacteroidota > Bacteroidia > Cytophagales > Cyclobacteriaceae > UBA7330. The sequence goes on from OZ245027.1 coordinate 859,960, forward strand.
TGCTGTATAATCTTGGGTATCGAAAGGTTCAGGCAGAGGAATTTCATAATTCGAGTAAGTTGATCGAGCTGATGGCTCCGGATCAGGATGTAATCTGGCAAGTCCAGGATAGTTCATGGATCATGTTTGAAGCGGTAGATCTTACCAATATCGAATCCATTGATTTCTACTGCGCTACCGCTATATCAGGTGGATTCATTGATATCAGATTAGATTCTGTCAATGGACCCTTGATCGGACAAACCGAGGTGAAAACAACAGGAAAATGGGATCGATGGTCAGGGACCAAGCCGGAGGCCAAAAATTGGGGAACGTTTAAGGCAACATTAGAACCGGTAAATGGCGCTCATGACGTGTATTACGTTTTCAGAAAAAACAAAGATCTCACCCAACATCTTTTCCACCTGGACTGGATTTTCTATCGTGAGCAAAATCCAAAACTGGATCAGTACAACCTGGCTCTTAAAAATAAGCTTGATGAACTGGACAGGGCAAATTTCATTACTACCCCGATCCTGCAGGAGTTACCGCCTGAAAAAAGCAGGGTGACCCGTGTGTTTGAAAGAGGAAACCGGTTAACACCGGGGACGGAAGTAGAAGCTGATATACCTGCAGTTTTCGGTGGATTGCCGGATGACTATCCAAATGATCGATTGGGTTTTGCCAAATGGCTGGTGAGTGCTGAGAATCCACTGACAGCCAGGGTTGCCGTGAATCGATTTTGGGAAAAACTATTTGGGTTTGGTATCATCGAAACCATGGAAGAATTTGGTTCTCAGGGGACGCCACCCTCACATCCCGAATTGCTGGACTGGCTCGCCGTACAATTCATGGATGAATATAATTGGAGTGTCAAGACGCTGATCAAACAAATGGTAATGTCATCGGCTTACCGGCAAAACTCGAATTCTACTGATGAAAAGAACGAAAAAGATCCATACAATAGATTGATCTCACGAAGCCCCAGAGTACGCCTGAGCATAGAACAGATCCGGGATCAGGTACTTTCAGTCAGCGGACTCATAAATCTTGAAATGTACGGGCCTAGCATTATGCCTCCTCGTCCAGATGTAGCCAGTGATGGTTGGAGTAAGTGGGAAACTGATGAGACACCAGGTCAATACCGGCGCTCGCTCTACATTTTCGGAAAGCGGACCAATCCATATCCAATGCTGACCTTGTATGATGCTACGCCAAGAAATGTGTGTACATCCAGAAGGATTCGGACCAACACGCCCTTGCAAGCCCTTACGTCTTTAAATGATCAAACATTTTTTGAAGCTGCCAAATCTTTGGGAACATTTATGGCTGCTGTCAATCCTGATGATGTCAAAGCATGTATCTCCGCAGGATACAAACGTGTGATGTTCAGGGAGATCGATCCGGACAGGTTAGCGTTATTAACTAAGCTCTATGATGAGGCAACTAAAGAATATTTTGCCAATAAACTTGCTCAACCGGTATCAATGAATGAGCAAATCAGTGTACAGGCATTGACCCTGGTAGCCAATGCTTTGCTGAATATGGATGAATTTCTGACAAAAAATTAGTGATGATGGGAAATGTTTTTGAGGAAGCCTTAATACAAAAAGCAAAATACAATACACGCAGACATTTTCTGAAGCAGTGCATGTCAGGACTGGGAGCAACCGCAATGGCCGGACTTTCAGGTCAAAACCTGTTCGCAAAGTCTTTATCAGGCGATCCATTACCTCATTTCGCTCCTAAAGCCAAGCATGTGATCTTTCTGCACATGGCAGGAGCTCCATCTCAACTCGAGTTGTTTGATTATAAACCGGTTTTGAATCAACTCAATGGTAAAGATTGTCCGCCATCACTTATGGAGGGGAAACAGTTTGCCTTCCTGAAAGGTATCCCCAAGATGCTCGGCTCCCAGGCACAGTTTCAGCAACATGGCCAGTCTGGGGCCTACGTATCTGACTACCTCCCGAATTTTTCAAGCATGGTGGATGAAGTAAGTTTCCTTAAAGCCTGCCACACCCAGGAGTTTAATCATGCTCCTGCCCAGCTTTTTATGCATACGGGTTCACCTTTACTGGGCAGACCCAGCATGGGGTCATGGGTGACATATGGTTTAGGATCTGAAAATCAAGATCTGCCCGGCTTCGTAGTGCTGGTTTCCGGAGGTGAACCCAGTGCCGGTAAGAGCGTTTATGGCAGCGGATTTCTACCAACAGTCCATCAGGGTGTGCAATGCCGATCCAAAGGAGATCCCGTGCTTTATCTTTCAAATCCGGACAATATCAATTCCAATTTAAGAAAGCAATCCATTGACGCCATCAACAAGATCAATGAACAGGAATACCAGGAATCCAAAGACCCGGAAATCCTCACCAGGATTTCTCAATATGAGCTGGCCTATCGCATGCAGACAGCAGTACCTGAAGTGATGAACATTGACGATGAACCAGAATGGGTTCATGAAATGTATCAAACACAACCTGGTAAAAATTCATTTGCCAACAATTGTTTGCTTGCCAGAAGACTTGTTGAAAAAGGGGTCCGGTTTATTCAGTTATTTGATCGCAGGTGGGACTCCCATGGCGCTGGCCCGGGCAATGGCGTGGATGGTGCACTGAAGAATGCCTGTAAACAGATCGACCAGCCGATGACTGCTTTGCTGCAGGATTTAAATCAAAGAGGGTTGCTTGAAGAAACGCTGGTTGTCTGGGGTGGCGAATTTGGACGCACCCCCATGATGGAAGCCCGATCCGGGGCAGACTTCAAGGGCCGAGACCACAATGGAGATGCCTTTACCATGTGGATGGCCGGAGGTGGCATCAAAAAAGGATATGTTCACGGAGAAACCGATGAAATTGGATTTTCAGGCATCAGTGGAAAGGTTCATGTTCACGATCTGCAAGCCACCATCCTAAATCAGCTGGGATTTGACCATGAGAAACTTACCTATCAGTTCCAGGGCCGAAATTTTCGACTGACGGATGTGCATGGGAAAGTGGTGAAGGAGGTTTTGGCCTAATCTTTCTTCATAAAAATAAAGTCCCCGCCTTCATCGCCTGCAAAAGCAATCACCCCGTATTGAGGAACAAGGCCTCTGGGGCTATTGTGTATCACCGCAATTTTAAAATTTCTGAACAGCTGATCTGCAGAAAGTAATTTCGCTTCATTCTCAGAAAGATTTTTCATCAGGTATTTGATAAATACGCTTTCATCCGGCACGGTGGTCATGGTACCGCTGGTCATGGCTTTTCTGCTGGGTAGTTTATAAAGCTCCAACATGGCTTTGCTACTTTGCTCAACACTTCTCTCTTTTAATATGCCTCCACTAAAGCAGGCATCAGAGATCAATAGAGTGTGTTTTGATTTTATTCCACCCAGGTAGTCTCTCAGTGTACTGTTTGACAGCCATTGTGCTTTGGAATCAAGTGAAGCATCTGCAGGCAGCCAATAACCCTGATTCAACTTTTCATTCCAGATCCCATGTCCCGCATAAAAGATCAATACATTGTCCTTCTCTGTCGCCTTGTCGCTCAACTCATCCAGGGCGTCAATGATATCTGCACGTCCCGGGTTTTCCAGGAAAATTAAATCTTCATTACCGAAAGCATATTTTTCAGTGAGGACATTCGCTAAACCAGTTGCATCATTGATAGGGTTATCTAATGTCTGTATTTCCGGGTCCTGATAATCATTGATCCCTATGATCAAAGCATAATACTTACGTTTACTTAGTTCAGCTACCAGGATCTCCCCTATCTCATCCGGTGGACTAGCTGTAACATGTTTGGGTGTTGAAGCGGGTGCTGCTGAAGGAGTGATCTCAACCACCGGAAGGTTTCCCTGGACTCCATGGGCTCTCACTACATTTATGGGTCCGAATACACCCGGAGGACAGGTACTAAGCCGGAGATCTCCGCTCCATTTACCTGTGAGGCTTTCATGCCCATTTGTTCTGGAATATTGAAGTAACAATTTTGTTTTGCAATCAATACCGGTTTTGTAGACATATTCTGTTTCCAGTATTTCTATCTTATCCCCGGTAATCACCCCGCTAAAGGCCTTCTTGGTAGAATCCTTCCCATTCAAGGACTTTCCGTAAATAAATCCTTCCACCAGGTTTTCATTCTGTGTGATCTCCATAACGATGGCGGTGGTCGCATTGAGATATTCGGATGAGCCTTTCCAGGCACCGGAGACATTGACGATGTTTTGGCTCAAAGCACTTAAATAACAGAGTACAAGGCTGGCAGCTGCAAAAAATCTCATATTTATCTCTAGGTCGTTTGGGTAAAGGTATTGAATACAACCCCCTTTCTAACCAATATAGTGCCAATCTATGTGTAATTGGCCACGAAGATGCAAAGGCATCGCCAGGAATGGTGATGGAAATCATATTCCTGAAACTCAAGTGTTAAAAACATTATTCCCCGTTGAAAAGAGTTTTATACCACTCATGCAACTTTCCGTCACTTCAATACATCTAATCAGTTAGATATAGCGTTACTATTTCGTCAATCAACCCTGCTACCCAATGCTGAACCTGAAAAAAATCAATAAATCCTATCAGACTGGTCAACAATCGATGCATGTGTTGAAAGGTATCGATATGACCATCGAAGAAGGTGAGCTGGTATCGATCATGGGGTCTTCCGGATCCGGAAAATCAACCCTCTTAAATATCCTGGGGATTCTGGACAACTACGATAGTGGAGACTACAACTTGGCTGGAACCTCAATTAAAAATCTTACTGAAACGAAAGCAGCTTATTACCGAAATAAGTTTCTCGGGTTTGTCTTTCAGTCTTTCAACCTACTGAATTTCAAGAATGCCATGGAAAATGTGGCCCTCCCCCTTTATTACCAGAAAGTAAGCCGAAAAAAACGAAATAACATCGCGTTGGAATACCTGGATAAGATGGGTCTGAGAGAGTGGGCACATCACATGCCCAGTGAAATGTCAGGTGGTCAAAAACAAAGAATTGCTATCGCCCGCGCCCTGATCAGCGATCCCAAAGTGATCCTGGCAGATGAACCCACAGGTGCATTGGATACCACTACTTCACATGAAGTCATGCGCATTCTAAAAGAAGTGAACGACATGGGTAAAACCATCGTCGTTGTTACTCACGAACACGATGTCGCTGAAATGACACAGCGTGTTATCAGGCTTCAGGATGGTGTAATCATAAATGAAGAAGAGCCGGTACTGGCATAAAATCATGTTTGATCTCGACAAGTGGCAGGAAATCTTATATACGATCGATAAGAATCGCTTACGATCGTTTATCACTGCATTCAATGTAGCCTGGGGCATCTTTATCCTGATCATCCTGATGGGCTTTGGTGTGGGGTTCCAAAACGGGATCAAGAACGAGTTTTCTGATGATGCTACCAACACGATGTATTTCTGGAGTGGACGTACCAGCATGGCCCACAAAGGCATGCAACCCGGAAGACAAATTAAATTCAACAATCAGGACTATGAAGCCATCAGTGAAAGGATCAAAGGCATTGAGTATCTGACGGGTATTTATTGGGTGCAAGGTGAGTTTGTCGTCAGGTATGAAAATAACTACTCTTCTTTTCAGATAAGGTCCGTTGACGTGGACTATCCACATATTGAGCAAAGTGTCTTGCTTGATGGCAGATTTATCAATGCCAAGGACCTGAAAGAAAAAAGGAAGGTGGCTGTTGTCGGGGAAAAGGTGGTGGAAGTCTTATTTAAAAAGCTTGATCCCATTGGAAAATACATTACCGTAAATGGAATAAAGTATAAGGTAGTAGGTGTGTTTAATGAAAAAGGCGTTGAGGCCAACCAATACATGTCCAAAGTCATTTTCATTCCACGCACCACAGCTCAGGTGGCTTACGGCGGTGGTGACCGGGTCCATAATATTTGGCTGACTGTCGATGCGGCAACTGTAGAAGAAAGTCATAGAATTCAAAACGAAGTACATGCGTTGCTTGCGGAGAGACATCGATTCTCGAAAGAAGATAAGCGGGCGGTTTCAGCATTTAACCGACTTGAGGAATTTCAAAAGTGGATGGGTGTTTTTGATGGAATCAGGATTTTCCTGGCATTTGTTGGAATCCTTACGCTGGTTGCCGGGATTGTCGGAGTAAGTAATATCATGCTGATTGTGGTGAAAGAACGGACACGGGAGATCGGTGTACGCAAAGCGATTGGTGCCTCTCCGCTATCCATTATCGGATTGTTTCTGATGGAAGCATTGCTTATTACTTTGGTCAGCGGATATGTAGGCATGATACTGGCGATGACATTCATAGAAACGGGTTGGCTCACCTACATGATGGTCTCATTAGGTTTCCCCGAAACCTTTTTCGTTGATCCTCATGTCAATTTTGCCAATGCCCTTGCAGCCACACTGGTTTTAGCTATTAGCGGAACATTGGCTGGTTTTTTCCCGGCACGTAAAGCCGCAAAAATTCCTCCTATTGAAGCCCTTAGAGACGAATAAACCACAAAGAGATGTTTGACTACGACAAATGGCAGGAAATATTCGGAACGATCAAGCGAAATAAGCTAAGGACGGGATTGACCATTCTGGGGATTTTCTGGGGGATCTTTATGATCATCATCCTGTTGGGCGGAAGTAACAGCTTCAAAAATGGGGTAACAAAGAATTTCGGAAATTTTCTATCCAATAGCGGCTTCTTCTGGGGCCAGAAAACGACCATTTCCTACAATGGATTTCAGCCCGGTAAGTATGTCAATTTCAATAACTCAGACACTGAATTTTTGTTGAGTCGGGTCAAGGAATTGAAAGCACTTGCACCCCGTAACAATCTTTGGGGCGTTCAGATCAACCATGGTCAAAAATCCGGGCAATATCAGGTCATGGGAGATTATCCTGAGTACAGTCAGATCGAGAAGCAAGAGATGACTCAGGGAAGATTCATCAATCAAAAAGACATTGATGACTCTCGAAAAGTAGCGGTGATTGGTGAAAACGTACGTAACGTCTTATTTGATGCAGATGAAGATCCGATTGGAAAGTTTATCACGGTGCAAAAAGTGAATTTCCTTGTTGTGGGGGTGATGAAACCCTACAGAACCAACCCCAATAGCCAGGAAAGAAATCGTATTCACGTGCCTTTTACCACTTTCCAAAAAGCCTTTCATTATGGAGACCGGGTGGGTTGGTATGGCTATGCCGTGGATGACAACGTGGATGTGGCCGAAGTGGAAGCCAAAATTATCAAGCTCATGAAAGAAAAAAACAACATCCATCCATTGGATGCTGATGCCATCGGTCATGAAAATCTGCAGGAAGAATTTGGTGAGATCTATGGGATGTTTAACGGGCTTGAATACTTTACCTGGTTTGTGGGGCTGAGTACCCTCTTTGCCGGAATCATTGGTGTGAGCAACATCATGCTCATCATTGTAAAAGAGCGAACAAAAGAAATTGGGATCAGGAAATCTCTGGGAGCGACACCGCTTTCAATTGTTTCATTGATCGTACAGGAGTCTGTATTCCTGACATTCCTGGGTGGTTATTTGGCATTGATCATTGGCCTCCTTTTACTTGAAGGAATTGCCATGGTCATGCCAAAAGGAGGACAACTTCCATTTGATCCGCCATCGATAAATCCGGCAATTGCATTGGGAGCCTTAGGACTGCTCCTGTTAGGTGGGATGATCGCCAGTATTTTGCCAGCCCGTAAGGCCGCATCCATCAATCCTATTGAAGCCATTAGAACAGAAGGTTAATAAGAATTAAAAACTCAAAAAAAAATGAAAAAGGTAATTCGTATTTCACTCATTGTCATCCTGATAGGTAGCATGGGATTTCTTGGTTTTTTCGTCTATAAGAAATCAGAAAAACCCAAAGACGTATTTGTGACTGACTCCACTTTTGTGACCAACATCGAAAAGAAAACCGTAGCCACAGGAGCGATTAATCCGCGCAGAGAGATAGAGATCAAGTCTCAGGTATCAGGTGTGGTGGAAAAGCTCTTTGTGGAACCAGGTGATCAAATCAAAAGCGGTCAACTGATTGCGAAGATCAAGATCATCCCGGATGTAGTGGCCCTAAACAATGCCGAAGCCCGGCTAAAAGAGGCTGTGATCAATTTCAAAAATTCCGATCAGGAAATGAAGCGGCAGAAGAAACTGTTTGATCAAAAGGTGATCTCTGAGCTGGATTACAATCAGTATCTCCTGACCTACAACCTGAACAAGCAACAGGTAGAAGCAGCAGAAAACAATCTGGAGCTGATCAAAGAAGGGGCTTCTAAAAAATCTGGTGCTGTATCCAACCTGGTGAAATCGACCGTAGCCGGCATGGTCCTTGACGTACCGGTAGAAGAAGGGAACTTCGTGATCGAAACCAACACCTTCAACGATGGAACCACCATCGCCTCTGTGGCGGATATGTCGGAGTTGATCTTTGAAGGAAAGGTGGATGAAGCGGAAGTAGGCAAGCTGAAAGAAGGCATGCAATTGAAGCTCACCATCGGAGCTCTCGATACGGTTAAATTCTTTGCGGACCTGGAATACATCTCTCCAAAAGGCATAGAGGAAGAAGGAGCCATTCAGTTTGAGATCCGGGCTGCGGTCAAGCAACGGGAGGATTATTTCCTTAGAGCTGGTTACAGTGCCAATGCGGATATCGTGCTGGACAAAAAAGAAAAAGTGCTGGCTGTAAAAGAAAGCAATGTGTTGTTTGAGGAAGAAAAGACTTTCGTAGAGGTAGCGATGGGTGAGCAGCAATTTGAAAAAAGGGAGATCACCACCGGAATTTCAGATGGCATCAACATCGAGGTGTTGAGTGGTTTGGATGAGGATCAGAAGATCAAGAAATTGTAATTGCTGGAATTCAAAAACATAGAGCTGTTCATCACGCTGTCATGGATCCTGATCCTGACACCAGGACCTGATCTGCTTAGTCATAAAAATGCTGGAGGCATTGTCCAAAAGATTGCTGAGTTTATCATGGTCCTGCTGGGGATCAGGCTGGTTTTTTCATATCGTTAATATTAAAGCCCACAAGCGCTAACGATCCTGTTGATCTGCTGGGCCATCAGTTGGTTCCATTCAGGATCTTCAGCTACAATGCCCCTGATAATTAGGATGCCCCCTGATAGAATAGCAATCACAGTGATGGCATTGGGGGTTTTTTTGAAAAGGTTGGGGACACGATTTCTAATGATCGCCAGGGTTAGCAATCCAGGAAGCGTTCCTAATCCAAAAACGGTCATGTATAAGGCCGAGCTGCCAATGCTATTCGTTAAAATCGCTCCTGCAGCTGCCAGATAGATCAGCCCACAGGGGAGGAAACCATTGACTATTCCGGCAGCAAGCCATTTTGCTTTTGTATGATAATATCCTGTAAAACGATTTTTTATCCACTGGTAAAAAAAGGATCGATAGTACAAGGATTCTATTGCGTTTCTGGCCTTTGGAAAGCCATAAATCAGCAGGATAGCCGCCCCAACCAGAATGGCTCCGAATTTCTGGATGTGGATGATCTCGAAAGTTGTCCCGATTAAGCCAAAAAGTATACCTATCAGGGCATATACCGATATCCTCGCCAGGTGATAAGCCATAAATGATAAGTAAGCCCTGCTACCTGTTTGCTCGGTGAAGGTGATCATGAGTGGCCCACACATCCCCACACAATGCAAACTCCCAATCAAACCGATCACAAAAGCGGTAATCATTGCAGATAAATTTCCTTTTCCTGGAAGTAATTCAACCCATCAGAACGCCAGCTTACTTTAACCCTGTATCGGCCTCTGACCAATTCCTCCTGATTGATGCTTTGTTGGTTTTGATCATTTAGGTCCACCTGAAAAGTCTTGTCAAACAATTTTCTGGATGGATGATAGAAATAGATGGTGCCCTCTGCATCACGAAATGATTCCGGAAACTTGAATAACACATTACCTATGTTTGACTCGATGATGATTTCATCTCCCGATCTGAGCAGATTGGCCTTTTCCTGGATCCTTTCCTGATACTGCAGCTCTTCCTGGTAGTAATTTTCTGTGACCAGATCAAAATCCTGCCTGAAAGCCTGCACGACCATATAAAGGATAAAGATTCCAAACAAGACAAATGACAATGCGATTTTAGTACCCCAATTCCATTTCATAATTTTATCATTTTGCCGGACCTAAAAATTTCGTTTTTACAGTTTCTATCAAACCTTCCTCATCATAGACGCCTATCTCCACCTGTGTACTCATTTTTTGAAGTTCTTTCGAATCAATGACTACGAAAAAGGCTCCCTGTCCTATCCCCTGCTCTTCCAGATTAATTCCCGAACCCACCATCTCTATGTTCCCTTCAGGAGCCAACAGCCTAAAGGTGACAGCATGTTGTTCATTGGTCTTATTGACCATTTTAACCTGATACAAATTGGTGATCGTACCATCATCCCGGGTCTGGTACATCATCCCGGGCGTCCTTAGGATCGTTGTCTCGAAATCAGATCTGATCACTAAAAGTGTAACCAGGAATCCTATCAAAAGTACCAGAACGGTAGTATATGCCTTCATTTTTCCAGTAAAACGAAAAGCGAGTTTTTCAGCAATATTTTGTTCTGAAGCATACCGGATCAACCCTCGAGGAAGATCCACTTTATCCATAATCGAGTTACAGGCATCAATGCAGGCAGTACAGTTGACACATTCCAGCTGAGTTCCATGTCTGATATCTATCCCCGTCGGGCAAACATAGACACACTGTTTGCAGTCAATACAATCTCCTTTTCCTGCTTCATTACGATCTTCATTTTTTCTGAAGGTACCTTTAGGCTCGCCTCTTACATGATCATAGGCCACCACAATACTTTGCCTGTCCAGCAGCACGCCCTGTAGTCGGCCGTAAGGACAAATGGTTGTACATACCTGCTCTCTTAAAAACCCAAATACGCCATAAAAAGCACCTGTCAATAATAACATAGACAAAAATCCAATAGGCTCCGAAGTAGGACCAGCAGCTATCAACTCCCAGGTTCTATCCACTCCGACTATATAAGCCATGAAAGTGTGCATAATCAATGCACTGATCAGAAAGAATATGGTATGTTTGGAAGTCTTTTTGATGAGTTTCTCCGTGCTCCATGGCTTTTTATTGAGTACTTTCTGGGCCATATAGTCACCCTCAATCCAGTATTCCACTCGTCTGAAAACCCACTCCATGAAAATCGTTTGAGGACAGACCCATCCGCAAAAAATGCGACCAAAAACAACGGTAAAAAGAACAATAATCACTAACAAAGTGATCATCCCAACCACAGCCAGAAAAAAGTCCTGGGGCCAGAATACCTGTCCAAAAATGATAAACTTCCTTTCGAAAATATTGAAGAGCAAAAAGGGCTGACCATCTATTTTAATGAACGGACTGCCCAATAGAAATAGAAGCAGGAGGAAAGCTGTTAACCCCCGGTAGTTGGTGAGCTTGCCCTTCGGTTTTTTAGGGTAGACCCATACCCTCTTCCCTTCCTCGTCTACTGTAGATATACGATCCCGAAACCCTTCCTCAGCTTCTTTGTCTTTATATAGCTCTTCAACACTGGCTTCCATCAAATAGCCTCACTTTCCTCTGTAGTGTTATCACTTCTTTCAAATATTTCTCCCTGGGGCTCTTTTGGATTGAGTGGATTGGTACCTTCCAGTGTATATATAAAACTGGATACTTGTTGTATTTGCTGCGGAGTAAGCTGAGTCTCCCACGGGATCATTCCTTTTTCCGGCACTCCATATTTAATGGTTGCGAAGATCGATGCCATATCCCCACCATGTATCCAATATTTATCCGTCAAATTGGGGCCAACTATCCCTTGCCCTTCTGCTCCATGACAAACCAGGCAGTTTGCATCATAGATCTGCTTCCCTGCAGCCAAATCTGATGGATCATCTGAAAAAGTAACCGTACTTTCATCTATTCTATTTCCCTGGGAAGCCAGATATGCTTCTACCTCCTCCTTTGCAAGGGCCATCTCCTTTTCATATTCCTCCAGTTGAAGGTCTCCACTATTAAAAACATGATAATGTAATAGGTATCCAACACTAAATAGGATGGAAAAATAAAATCCCCACAGCCACCATGGAGGTAGGCGATTGTCCAGCTCCCTGATACCGTCGTATTCATGACTTGTCATCACTGTGGCTTCTTTCTCTATCGGCACAGCTTTGTTGATGTTGGACCAAAATTGCTGCCACCAGGATTCGCTCACTTTCTTTTCCTCTGGCTGCTCGAGTGAGGCTATTGTCCTCAAAGCAAAAAGGGCGGTAAACAACGCTAAAAGTGCCGCAATACAAACCAGTCCGGCTACTGCAATGACAATCTCCAGCTGGTACTGGGCATAGAGGCCGGTAGTGCTTTCAACATCTTGTGCCTGGGCACCTCCTAAACTAAATATGACTGCAAAAACACTGAGTATGTACTTCAAAATTCTCATGATTCTTCATCTTTAGTGTCAAGCGGTAATCTGGATATTTCATCCATTTGAGCTTTGTCTGATCTGAGGATCCAGATAAAAAGCCCGATAAAGAATACCACAAAAATGATTAGTGAGATCAGGGGATAAACTTCTATCCCCGAGATGGTCTCCATATGATGTTTAATAAATTTCAGCATATCATTTATTGTTTTCGGCTACACCTTCAATGTTTCCAATATCTGTTCCAATGCGTTGCAGGTATGCAATCAAGGCTATGATCTCCTTATCAGGTACCACCTCAATATTTTCCAAAGCCAGGTTATCTACAATTTCCTGTGCCTGAATCTCTGCGGTGGCTATGGCCACGTCCTCAAAGCCCTCCTCATAAGGAACACCCAATGTTCTCATCGCGGAAATTTTAGCAGGTGTCATGTCTTTGTCCCAATCCTGCTCAAACAACCAGGGATAAGGTGGCATGATTGATCCCGGTGACATGCTCGTCGGGTCTGCCATGTGGAAATAGTGCCAGCTATTGGTGTACTTTCCACCCACTCTTAGCAGATCCGGACCTGTCCGTTTAGATCCCCACTGAAACGGGTGATCATAAACAAACTCCCCTGCCTTGGCATATTCACCATATCGTTCTGTCTCAGACCTGAATGGCCTGATCATTTGGGAGTGACAGGTGTAGCAGCCTTCACGAACATATATGTCCCTTCCATGTAACTCCAATGGAGTGTAAGGTTTTACCGTAGCGATGGTGGGTACGTTGGATTTGATCAGGAAGGTCGGGACAATTTCAATGACCCCACCAATACCTACTGCAATCAAACTCCAGACCAACAAATTAACAGGTCGCCATTCAAAAATTCTTCGGTGCCAGTGTTCTGAAGCTGCCGGCTTATAATCTTTCGCTAGAGGTGCTGCCTCAGCCTTTGTTTCACTGATAAATCTTCCTGACTGAGCCGTTTTTACCAGATTGTATACCATGATAAATACACCGGTCAGATACAGGAGACCTCCAAATGCCCTCAACATGTACATAGGCATGATCTGGGTAACAGTTTCCAGGAAGTTGCTGTACACGAGGATGCCTTCAGGAGTGAATTGTTTCCACATCAGGCTTTGAACGAAACCTGCCCAATACATGGGAACTGCGTAAAATATAATGCCCAGGGTACCAACCCAGAAATGTACATTGGCCAGTTTGGTAGAAAATAAGCCTGTGCCATAAAGTCTGGGGATCAGATAATAAAGCATGGAAAAAGTAAGGAAACCGTTCCAGCCTAGTCCCCCAACATGCACATGAGCAATGATCCAGTCCGTAAAATGGGCGATACCATTCACGTTCTTCAGGCTTAGCATCGGGCCTTCAAAGGTGGCCATTCCATAAGCTGTGATCGCCACTACCATAAATTTCAAAATGGGATCTTCGCGCACCCGATCCCAGGCTCCCCTCAAAGTAAATAACCCGTTGAGCATTCCTCCCCAGGAAGGAGCAATCAGCATCACTGAAAATACAACACCTAAAGACTGAGCCCAGTCAGGAAGCGCATTATAAAGCAAGTGATGCGGACCAGCCCAGATATAAATAAAAATCAATGCCCAGAAGTGGATGATGGACAATCTGTAACTATAGATTGGTCGGTTCGCTGCCTTGGGCACAAAATAGTACATCAACCCCAGATAGGGGGTTGTAAGGAAAAATGCAACGGCATTGTGCCCATACCACCATTGCACCAGCGCATCCTGTACCCCTGCATACCATGAATAACTCTTCATGAATGAGATGGGCAACTCAAAAGAGTTGACTATATGCAGCATGGCCACCGTCACAAATGTGGCAATGAAGAACCAGATAGCCACATAAAGGTGCCGCTCCCTCCTTTTAAGGATGGTGCCAAACATGTTTATACCAAAAATTACCCAGATCAGTGCTATTGCAATATCAATTGGCCATTCTAATTCAGCATATTCTTTTCCTGAGGTAAATCCCATCGGTAAGGTGATTGCTGCAGAAAGTATGATCGCCTGCCAGCCCCAGAAATGAATTTTGCTGAGCAAGTCACTAAACATTCTCGCTTTACATAGGCGCTGCAATGAATAGTAGACCCCGGCAAAAATTCCGTTTCCTACAAAAGCAAAGATGACGGCATTGGTATGGAGCGGCCTTAAACGACCAAAAGTGGTATACTGTAAGCCGAAATTTAGCTCCGGCCAGAAAAACTGACAGGCTACCCATAAGCCAACAGTCATCCCAATAATACCAAAGATTGTTGTTGCAATTAAAAACATACGGACAATAGCATTGTCGTAATAGAAAGTTTCCAGGAGCCCGGACTGGTTATTTCCGTCGCTTTGATTTACCGTTGGTTTCGCCATTTATTGGATGGTTTGGTTCGTCTTCAAACAAAATTCTTATTGATGGGGTGTAATCATCTTCATACTGACCACTCCTAGATGCCCAGATGAAGGCAACCAAAAATGCAGTTGCCATCAATAGACTACATCCGATCAAAATGAAAATTACACTCATGATATTGGGAGCAAGATTAAGCTCAATTCAACATGACCCACATGAGACTATTCAATTCGGCAACTGATTTTTGTCATGTAGGACTTCTCCAATATAAAAAAACCATACAAAACGGCAAAACTATATGACTTGCGGACAATCAAACTTTTCATGTTTTTCTGCGTTGGATTACAAGTTATTATCGTTTATGTATCTAAATTTGTAATACAGATACTATTCAGTATCATTTTTCACAATTTTCAACAAACGATTCTGTTTCCTAAACCAATTGTTTGCGGTTGGTAAATCAAAGTTTTTTTAATGAAAAAATTTCTCTTCTTCTCTTTCTTCCTAACAAGCTTTATAGCGTTCTCACAAGACATCAATCTAACGGGTGTTATTCAAAGTGTAGAGGATGGAGAAACCATTCCTGGTGCTACCATTGCTGTGATCAATCCTACGGACTCTTCCCTTGTTGGTGGGAGTGTCACAGATTTTAATGGGTTCTTTCAGGTGACAGGTCTTCCGAAAGGTACCTTCTTTGTTCAAATCAGCTTTATTGGCTTTCAGCCACTTCTGGATACCATTCAATTGCAAAGTGATTTGGATCTGGGCACACTTCAGATCAAAGAAAAAACACAGGTGCTTGGTGCGGTGGAAGTGGTAGCCAAACCCACTGCAACCATGCAAAAAGGAGATACGGTCCAATTTAGTGCTGGTGCCTACAAGACAGCCAAGGATGCCTCCTCTCAGGAGCTTATTGAAAAACTACCGGGAATTACCTCAGAAGATGGTAAACTGCAAGCTAATGGCGAAGATGTTCAGCTGATTTTGGTTGATGGAAAACCGTTCTTTGGTGGCGATGTGAGTGCTGCATTGCAAAATTTACCCGCGGAGGTCGTTGCCAGCATACAGATCTATGATAAAAAGAGTGACAAAGCCCAGCTCAGCGGTTTTGATGACGGGGAGCGACAAAAAACCATCAATATCATCACCAAGCCGGACCGAAAGAAAGGTCAGTTTGGGAAATCCACAATCGGGTTAGGAACTGATGAAACATACAATGGTGCTGCCAGTATCAACTTTTTCAATAATGACCGACGCATAACAGTCACTGGATTTAGCAATAACATCAACACCATCAAATATGCTTCGGATCCAAACAACATTGGTGATGCACAAAACAGGAATGGCCTTATCAATACGCATAGTTTCGGCCTTAACTTCAATGATGATTGGGGAGACAGGATTGAATTCAGCGGAAACTATCAATTCTCTAATCAAAACACCACCGAACAACAAAACTTGACGAGGGATTATGCAACTGATTCGGACTCAAGTCAGATCTATGAAGAAGACAGGACTTCGGAAAGAATTGATGATGTCCATACTTTCAACCTTAAGTTGAAGTATGAAGATGAAAAGAATACCATAATCATGCGACCTAACTTTAGGTATGATTATAACAGGAACAATAGTGATTTTGTAGGTGAGACCTCTGTAGGAGCTGAAAGAATCAACGCAACCCGAAACCTTGCGGAGGGATACCTCAGAAATTATGATTACTTCAACAATATTTACTATAGTCATAAATTCGATAAAAAAGGTCGGTCTTTTACCACGGGTGTAAGAACCGGAATTCATCCTAACAAAGATTTCTCCAATCAATATGCGGAGAACCAGTACTTTCAGGAGGACGACAGCTTGAATATTATCAATCAGGAAACCACCAGAGACCGGAAGGGTTATTCCTGGGGGACACAGTTCTCTTACACTGAGCCACTTGGCGAAAAAAGTATGATGGAAATTGAGTATGAAATCAGTGATAAGATTGATGACTCTGATAAAATCACCTATGATGTCGATGACCTTCAGGAATACAGACAGATCGACACCACACTAAGTAATACTTTTGACAGCAAGTATTTGAGGCAAGAAGCCGAATTGGGCTATCAATTCAGAACTGAAAAAATCAGAGTACAGGTAGAAACCGAATATCAGGTAGCCAATCTGAATAACCAGCAGCAATTCCCGAAACCCTTTGACCAAAACAGAAGGTTTACAAGTGTTTTGCCATCTGCCAGGGTCAATTACCATATCAATGAAGACAAAAGGATCGAGGTAGATTATCGTACGTGGACAAACAATCCGAATATCTCCCAGCTCCAGGATGTGATTGATAACTCAAATCCGTTGCAGCTAAGCTCGGGAAATCCGGATCTTGCTCAGACCTATTATCATTCCGGAAGACTGAGATTCTGGTCGAACAATATGGAGACGGAAAAGTCATTTTTTGCTACTGTTTATACTCAAATGGCCAATAACCTGATCACAACATCTTCCATTATTGCTGATGAGCCTACTCAAATTGCAGACGGTGTCATTCTATCTGAAGGTTCGCAATATCGATTTCCGGTTAACATAGATGGGTATTTCTACGGATATTATTACATGAGTTATGGTCAGCCAATTGCTGCCCTTAAATCTAACTTCAGGGTACGTGGAGGGATCAGGTATTCCAGAAGACCGGGCCAGATCAATGATTTGATCAATTATTCAAATAACCAGAATTATTGGTTTGGTGTCTCTCTGAGCAGTAATATCAGTGAGAAAATAGACTTCAATATTTCAACCCGATCACACTACAATGTTGTCACCAACACAAACAGACCCGTTTTGGATAATGACTATTATACCCATTCAACGCATTTCAAGTATAGATGGGTTTTCTTCGATGGATTCGTTTACAGGGCTAACCTCAACTACCAGTTAAACACCGGGTTGTCGCAAGGCTACGATAATAGTGCAATGCTTTTGAATATGAGTGCAGGTAAAAAATTTCTTAAAAACGATTTAGCTGAATTAAGTATTAATGTGTACGATCTGCTTCAGCAAAACAACAACGCGAACAGAAATATCAATGAGTTATACATTCAGGACCGTCAAAGTACCGTACTTCAGCGTTACTTCATGTTGACTTTTACTTACAATATTCGTCACTTCAGTCCGGGAACTACCATCGAAGATTTCAAAGACATCTGATTAATTCCTGGCTTTAAACAGTCTTCTCCCTGTAATATTCACCGCCAAAGTGATAAAACCTACAACTGTTACAGAGCTAATCGGCATAATAATCGCTGATACAATAGGCGATAGGTTGCCAGAAACAGCAAATGATAAGCCTACGAGATTGTACAGGAATGAGATCACAAAAGCTGCTATGACAATGTATTTGATGGTCTTTGAAAAATTGAGAATATCCGGAAGGTAATGAAGCTTTTTGGCTGAAAGTATTCCATCACATGAAGGAGAAAATTGATGGATATCTTCGCTTACAGCAAATCCAACACTGGCAGACTTTAAGGCTCCGGCATCATTAAGGCCATCACCAACCATCAAAGTTTCTTCATCCAACTCACCTACAAACTCCAACTTCATGCGGGGCTTTTGTTGAAAGAAAAGTTGATCGAAATATGGTTTTAGATGATCTCGCTCCTGGTCATTATCGCCTGATAACAGGTACAACTTAAACCGCTTTTTTAGATAAGACAACACCTGAAATATATCATTCCTATAGGTAGAAGCTACTGTAAAATATCCCCTCACCGCTCCATCAATTTCAATATAAACCCGTGTCTCTTTTTTGTCGGTTTCAACAGCTTCAACTCCAATCCATTCATCTGAACCCAAACGAAGCCTATGACCCAAAGCTGAAGCAACAATTCCGCTTCCTGTTTTTTCTTCAAATTCATCAATAACCAGTTGATCATCAATTTCCTGGTCAATACTATTACAAATAATCTTGCTCATCGGATGAGCTGAATTACCAGTGATCGCCTTGATGAGCAATTGTTGTTGAGCTGTCAACTTCTCACCAATGAACCTCACAGTACCTGAGACATTTTGCGTCAATGTGCCCGTTTTATCAAAGACTATTGATTGAATTTTTGACAGCTTCTCAATCACCGTAGCATTTTTCAGGTAAAGACCCTTTAATCCTAAAATTCGAATGCCATGCCCATAACTAAACGGGATCGCCAAAGCCAGCGCACAAGGGCAGGCGACGATCAAAACGGCTGTAATAGAATTCCATACCTTATCAGGCGCTACCAACGCCCAGTAAATTCCTGCACCAGCGGCGATAAGTACGATGACCAGGGTAAAATATTTACTCACACGATCTACCATATTTTGATAGTGGGGTTCATCTTTTTTGCTAAGATCTCTGTTCCAGAGCTGAGTGAGCTCACTGTTATTCACTGATCTTGATAATCTTACCTTGATCGGCCGCCCGATTTGTCGCCCTCCTGAAAAAAGTTTATCTCCGGGACCTTTGTTTACGAGGTTAGACTCCCCGCTAATAAAGCTATAGTCCACTGAAGCATTACCCTCCACGAGGACTGCATCGGCAGGTATCAATTCCTGATTGTGAATGATCAGTATGTCGTCAGGAGCAAGATCAGCGAGCATAACGGATTGTTCCTTCCCGTTTTTGATAACCGTAGCTGCTATCGGAAAGTAAGATTTATAATCTCTGTCAAACGATAAGGCCTGATAGCTTTTGTCCTGATACCACTTGCCAATAAGCAGAAAAAAAACCAGTCCTGTCAGAGAATCTATGTATCCAGGACCTATTTGCCATATTATTTCATAGACACTCCTCAAGGCCAGGGTTAGTATCCCCATGGATATGGGCACATCAATATTGAGAAACCTATTTTTCAATCCTTTATAAGCACTTGTGAAATAACCCTTGGCAGGAAATAATAAAACCGGGACCATTAGCGCCAGATTTATCCAGTTGAAGAGGGACCTGAACGATTCTTCGAGTTGAAATCCGGCATCCAGATATTCCGGGAGACTGATCAGCATGCTATTCCCAAAACAGAAACCTGCCACAGCTATTTTTAAGGTATGGTTATTTCGGGGCTTAACCACCGTTTCCTCCGCATCGTCCAGGTTGATGGTTGGCTCATACCCAATCCCTGATAAGAGGAAAACGACTTCTTTTAATGAGATAAAATGATCAAAGGTGACCGTGGCTTCCTTCTTGAGGAAATTCACCCTTGACTGGACAATATGCTTGTTGAGCCTGGGTAAATTTTCGAGTAGATAAATGCAGGAGCTACAGTGGATGGAGGGTAAGAAGAAGCTAATGGTAGAAATATGTTCATCCTGATATCTTACAAGCTTTTCGAGGATCGCTGCATTATCCAGGTAGGCAAACTTTTTCTCCAGTGCACTTCGATCTACTATTTTGCTAGCTTGCAAACCTTCATTTTGGTAGTAGCTCGTCAGGTTTGATGATTCCAGCAACTCATAGACAGCCTTGCAGCCGTGACAGCAAAAATGTTTGTCCTCATAGGTGATAATCTCTGTCGAGCATAAATCACCACAGTGATCGCATTGGATATTTACCTCTGCAACAGGATTCATTTAATGAGTGATAGCAGTTTTAGTCTGGTTGTTTGGGATTACCATCAGCGGTGTTCTTGTCTTCTCAATCATTTGGGTGATGTGACTACCAGGCCTGTTATCTAATCCATTGCTATTGACTCCCATAATGACCAGATCAAAATCGTTTTTTTGAATGAAGCTCAATATCTCTTCATCCACCCATCCCGACAGGATCACAGAATCTATTTCCAGATCTTTTCCTTTGGATAATTCCCTACTAAAGGTAATCATTCTTTGTTCCAAACCTTTCAGATCCGAATTAATCTCGGAATCAATGGATTTTGTACGTTTATCAAACTTTGCGCTGGAGGGGTAAACATGCAGCAATGTGATAGAGGCTTTCTCCCCACAACACATATCAATAGCCATATTGATGGCATTCCAGGCTGCTGGACTAAAATCTGTAGGTATAAGGATTCTTTTAAACTGGACCATTTCCACATTCATGAATGAAACAAAACTAAATTGCTTGTAAAGGGCGATTTCTGATATCTATCAAAATAAAAAATGAAATAAATCAGTTACCTTAATGGCTTTGGATTTTACAAGTCCCTATTAACCAATATCGATCGTTTCAGTATGGAAATCAGCAAAAATCACTTGATATCAAACGACGGGTATGAGCTGTTGAATAAAATTTTTGTAAATGCCGGAGAAGGGATCATCATAGCTGATGCAAAAGGAAAAATAAAAATGGCCAACAATCGGGCCAACGTGCTTTTCGGATATGAGGAATTGGAGCTGGAGAGCAAATCGGTTGAAGACCTGATCCCCAGTCATCTCAGAAAAACGCATGTTGGTCACCGCTCAAACTATATCAAAAACCCTACTACCCGGCCGATGGGCAGTGGCCGGGACTTGGTTGGACTAAAAAAGTCAGGCGATGAATTTCCATTGGAGATCAGCTTATCTCACATGCAACATAAAGGTGAGCACCTGGTGATCGCTTTTGTGACAGACATCAGTCAAAGGAAAAAACAGGAACTGGCCTTAGCAGAAAGCCGGTCAAAACTTGAGAATTATACGCAACAACTGGAAAATAAGGTGAAAGAACGAACCCGGGAGCTTGAACACCTTAACCTGGGTTTAGAGAGCCAGATCAGAGAAAGAAAACTGGCTGAACAAGCCCTGAAAGAAAGTTTAGAGGAAATTAAAAAAGCCGAAAAAGAGATCCTGAAGGCCCTGGAAAAAGAGAAGGAACTCAATGAAATGAAAACCCGCTTTATTTCCATGGCCAGCCATGAGTTCAAAACGCCTCTGACTACCGTTTTGTCATCGGCCAATCTTTTGGCAAAATATACCCAGACCGATGAACAAGAAAAACGTCAACGTCACATCGATAAGATTAAGACTTCTGTACAAAACCTTAATAACATTCTGAACGATTTTCTCTCATTAGAACGTCTGGAAAGCGGTCATGTTCAAGTGAAGTATAAAGAAATGGTTTTGAATGAATTACTGCTTCAAATCAAAGACACTTTTGAACACACACTCAAAAAAGGGCAAGAGATCGTGTTTGATTTTAAGAAAGATCAAACAATCTATTCGGATCCGCACCTTATCCAAAACATCGTGATCAATTTGGTATCAAATGCCATCAAATACTCACCTGACGGAAAACCTGTGAATGTGATCACAGATTATGAAGCAGATGAAGTAATCATTCGTGTAGTGGATCATGGGATAGGTATACCGGAAGAAGATCAAAAAAATCTATTTGACCGCTTTTTCAGGGCAGGTAATGCAAGTAACATCGGTGGTACCGGACTGGGATTAAATATCGTAAAGCGTTACCTGGATCTGCTCGATGGAAAAATTGCATTCATTAGCAAAGTGGGTGAAGGAACCGAGTTTATGATTAGATTTCCAGTTGGAATTAAATAGCTATGCAAACCAAGAAAAAAATACTGATCATCGAAGACCAGGAAGATGTAAGAGAAAACATTGCTGAGCTTTTGGATCTTTCTAATTACGAACCCATTACAGCTAGCAATGGCAAAGAAGGTGTAAAAAAAGCCCTGGAGGTGAAACCCAACCTGATCCTTTGTGACATCATGATGCCTGAGATGGATGGCTACGAAGTCATCTATCTGATTGGGAAAAATCCTGAGATAGCCTCAGTTCCATTCATCTTCCTCACTGCTAAGTCAGAAATGAGTGATTTCAGAAAAGGAATGAATCTTGGAGCCGATGATTACATAACCAAGCCATTTGAAGAAATGGAACTGCTAAATGCCATCGAAAAAAGACTGGAAAAATATGATAAGCTCTCTGCCAAAAGTGAGTTTGAAGATTTTATTCAGCAGGCCAGAAGATATGATGAGCTTAAGGATCTTGAAAAAAACAGTAAGACAAGGCAGTTTAAGAAAAAGGACATCATTTACAGACAAGGCGACTTTGCTTCATACGCCTACAAGATCATAAAAGGAAAGATAAAGACCTATCAGATCAATGAAGATGGCAAAGAATTTATCATCGATATATTGAAAGATGGTGATTTTCTAGGTGAAAATGCCTTGATACAGGACACCGACAGGACAGAATTTGCTCAGGCACTGGATGAAACAGAACTTAGCCTGATCCCCAGAAAAGATTTCCAGGATCTGGTTTTTCAAAACAGAGAAGTTTCTGCCCAGTTCATCAAAATGCTATCACAAAATCTATTGGCCAAGGAACATAATCTGATGGAAATGGCCTATGACACGGTTAGGAAAAGAACGGCTGATTCCCTCATGAAACTATACAATACCTATCAGGAAAAATCAGGAGACACAGTGACTTTCGAAGTGACCAGAGCTGACCTGGCAAGTATGGTAGGGACTGCTACAGAATCTGTGATCAGAATTCTCTCGGAATTCAAAAAAGATGGCCTGATCAAAATTGAGGGTGGTACCATACAAATTTTGGAACCTGATGAATTAAGTACTATCCGATATTGAAACCTCGATTCCTGAATGAATTGGTTATGCTACTTAAGCTTGTTTTATGCCTCAATGATTCCTACACAATCAAAGACTGGATTTCATCAGGTGGAGATATTATCCAGCAGCCTTGTCATCCACGGAAAAACCAACGTCAATAATTTTGATTGTGAGCTTATCCAACAATTGGGTGAAGAAACCCTTCAGGTAACAAGCGAAAACTCAGATTTCAAACTGGACTTTGATGGATTGGTCCTGAAATTCGATATCAAACAATTTGATTGCGGGCATGAAATCATGAATAAAGACTTCAGATCCATTCTAAAGAGTGACAAACACCCTTTTTTATTCCTTAAAATCAATGAGATTTATATCAATGAAGAAACTTCCCTGATGGAAAAACTGGACGTCCGATCGTTTGTAACCATTTCGCTGGCAGGAGTAGAGCGAACAAAAATGATTGAAAAGGCTACTGTGATCAACCATGATGATCATCTGGTCACTTTCAAAGGCAGTAAGGTGCTGCAAATGACTGATTTCAGGATTGATCCACCTACCAAATTTTTAGGTCTGGTGAGTGTAGAGAATGAGTTAGAAGTCACGTTTGAAATCAAGATGAGGACAATCCCCATAAGGTAAAACCACCCCGACAAAAGTCAGGGTGGTCTAACACTAACAGGCAAGGACTGTTCTAAAACCCAATAACTGCTTCGATAACTAACCCGTTAAACTCAGCACCTTGGTATTCAGAACCTGAAAACCCGTCACCTTTATATGTCTGGCTAACATATTCCACTTTTGCAAGAACATTTTTGGTGAGGTACCAACCTCCGCCAAGGTTCAATCTATTGATCTCTCTGGTAGCCGCTGTTTCGGATAGCTCACCGCTTACAGCATTGTATCTACCACCCAGATATAGTTGTTCTCTACCTCCAAATCTGTAGAGGGCTTCAGCTCCAATTTGAGTAAAAGAACCTCCTACTTTGTCTCCACTTTCAGTTTCTGCTCCATTGTTGGTCATCTCATATACTCCAAAGAATTCCAATCCCTGAAACTTGATAAATGGATTGATCTGAATTGCAGTATGATATGGCCACCTGGGGTTGTATCTTCCTGAAAAATCACTACCTTCGGCTACTCCATAATATCTGGCTCCTGCCCTGTCACCACCATAGATGTAATCTCTGGAGCCATCTTTTGATGAGTTATATAAAGACCCGGTCAAACGCAATCTCAGATCATTATTGATTTGTTTGTCATAGCCAAGTTTACCGTAGAACACAAATCCTTTATCTGCATTATCAACCACATTCTGGTTAAGTCTTCCGTTGGTCAAACCAACAACTCCCAGCAAGCCATTATTCTGTAGCGTCAATTCTGCATAAGGCTCTGTGGTGAACACATCCATGATATAGTTTCCTACAAATGGATTATAGATTGCTCTGGCATTGTCACTTCGCCTAAATTGTGTATCACCGTAATTAATCTCATCCATACCAACTTTGATGGTAGCGATATCCATAAATCCTGACAAAAACCCTTCTCTGATAAAATCCAGCTTGTCGATTTGCAGGTATCCACCTTTTACATAGGCTTCTGTATGGTGCCTGGAAGAAAGATAAGTTCTCATGTGCAACCTGACTCCATCGGCCAGTTGAACATCAATGTTCAAATTAGCTGTTGGCAGGTTAAAATTGCTTCCAAGTTCAGCCAGTGAATCCCCTGCATTGGTTTGTGACAGGCTTTGAAATTGCATGGCAAAATCACCACCCAAACGAACTTTTACTCCTTCAAATGGAACATCATTGTCTTTGGGTGTTTCAAAGACATTTAATCCATCCTGATCATTGGGCCTGAAATAACCCAGCTCAGGTTGCTGTGCATACGCTGTCGTTATTCCTGCTAACAGGAACACCGCGATAATTGATTTGATTATTGTTTTCATGGTCCTCTACATTAAGTGTTAAAAAATTTTTCCTATTTATTGATTGATTAAGATTTCATATACTACAGTGACCTCATCTCCCGTGGTCAACGTGCCGAACATGGCTGTTGGAGGTTCTATTCCAAAATCAGACATTTTTATTTTAGACCTTCCAGTGACAAGCATATCCCCTGAAGTGACTTGCTTACTTGAAGCATTGAACTCAAAAGGTTTTGACTTCCCTGCAATGGTCAGTGTTCCCGATCCCTCCACTTTTCCATTCACAATTTTGAGTGATGATGATTTGAATATGATGTTTGGGAATTTTTCAGCTTTCAATGCCTCCTGAGTCTTCCCATCCATGATTGATTTCCCACTTTTGATGGACGCTGCATTGAAAGATGCTACAAGGTCAATGATTTGATCAGACCCAATATTTCCTGCTATGGAAAAGCTCTCAACTTTAGATTCCCAATCATGTAGTGATGAGGTACCTTGTATCTCAACCCTACTTTTTTCAGGATTTATCTCAATGTTCTTGTTACCAAGAAGTAGTCCTGAAAGTATTAAAGTAGCGACTAGTATTTTCATATTTTAGACTATTAGTGTTTGAATTACGAGAGCAAAACTAGGTGTCACTTTCTTCGGGAATTATGAGGTTAATAGCCTCCTGAGTTGATGTTTATCAGTAGGATAAGTGACGAATGTGAGCTTATATAATGACAAAAGTCTGACCGGCTGGATCAGACTTTTGTTTCAATGTAAAATGGACTGATTCTTCAAAAACGCTTAAAACGGTCAAAAGCTTCACGCTCTAGCTGTTCACGATGATCAGGATGTGCAATATTGATCAGGGCTCTGGCACGCTCCCTCAAATTCTTACCATAGAGATTTGCTACTCCATACTCAGTAACAATATAATGAACGTGTGCTCTTGTGGTCACCACACCCGCCCCGGGTTTTAGGAATGAAGAAATTTTGGACTCATTTCTTTTTGTTGTAGATGTCAGCGCGATGATGGGCTTTCCTCCCGGTGATAAGGATGCTCCTCTGATAAAGTCCATTTGGCCACCAACCCCGGAATACATCCGGGTACCAATTGAATCTGCACAAACTTGTCCTGTGATATCCACCTCTATAGCGCTATTGATACTGATCATATTTGCATGCTTTCTGATCACAGCCGTATCATTGACATATTGAATATCCAACATTCTGACAGTAGGATTATCGTCGACGAAGTCATACAGTTTTCTGGTACCTAATAAAAAACCGGACACAATCACATCCTTGTGTTTAGTCTTATATTTATTGGTAATCACCCCACTTTCAACCAGATCCACCACCCCATCAGAAAACATTTCGGTATGAACCCCGAGGTCTTTATGATTCCCCAGGCTCTTTAACACTGCATCTGGAATAGCTCCGATTCCCATTTGTAGGGTACTGCGATCTTCTATCATCTCTGCTATATAAGCACCTATCTTACTTTCCTCCGGTGTGATAGGATGAGGCTTTAGCTCAGGCAACGCTTCATCTTCAAAGCAACTGGCAGTAAAACGGTCCATATGGATTAGTCCATCTCCGTGGGTCCTTGGCATCTGAGGATTGATCTGTGCAATGATTACCCTGGCTGTATCCACAGCAGCTTTGGTGGCATCAACAGAAATACCCATGGAACAATACCCATGACTATCTGGTGGTGAAACCTGGATCAATGCCACATCAATATCGATTACTCCACTACGGATCATCAAAGGAATCTCACTCAGGAAGCAAGGGATAAAATCCGCATAACCTTCATTTGTAGGTACTCGGCAGTTGGCGCCAAGAAAAAATGAATTTACATGGAAAGTATCTGCATATTCTGGTTTTGCATAAGGCGCACTACCCTCAGTATGCAGGTGATATATTTTTATGTCCTTCAGTTCCTCGTGCCGATCAGCCAATGCCTGAACCAGTGCAAACGGTGTAGCTCCAGCTGTGTGTACAAAAATATGATCGCCTGATTTGATGATATCAACTGCATCTTTTGGACTTTTCGCCTCATTCATATTAACAATTACATTTTTTCAGATCGCAAAGCTAGAAAATGGAATATCGCCGCATCTATCACAAATCATCTGCACAGATGAAAATTATCATCTCCTGACAATTGCTGGTCCAATATTAAAAAATATATATCCCGCTAAAATCAATAAATCAAAATCCTTTTTCGTTGGTTTTATGTTTATATTAACAGATAAGAACCCTGGAATGATGAAATCATTTTTGGATGTTTAGCGTGAATAAGAAAAATAGATACCCTTATATATAATATAAACTGTCTCTCTGATACTGGTCATATATTCAGGTATACGGGATTTATTTCAAATTCACGGTTATAATATCACCGGCTATCGAATCCTTTTTGTGAAAAGTAGTGGGTTGTGGGTCTATTTCTTCCTGGTTCTTTAAATAATAGCATAAAATGAATTCGATTTCAAAATCAAATAAATACGATGCTATCGTCGTGGGTGCAGGTTTGGCTGGCCTTGTTGCCTCATACGAAATTACCAGTGCAGGGAAAAAAGTTTTGCTTCTGGATCAGGAGCCCGAACAAAATATTGGGGGTCAGGCATTTTGGTCGTTGGGAGGGTTGTTTCTGGTCAATTCTCCAGAACAAAGACGAATGGGTATTAAGGACAGCTATGAGCTTGCGCTTCAGGACTGGATGGGGACAGCTGGTTTTGACAGAGAAGAAGATCACTGGCCACGTCAATGGGCAGAGGCCTATGTGAAATGGGCAACGTATGAGATGCGTGACTATATTCGGCAGGTGGGTATCCGGTTTTTCCCTGTGGTGGGTTGGGCTGAGCGGGGAGGTTATGATGCTATGGGTCATGGCAATTCTGTGCCCAGGTTTCACATAGTTTGGGGAACCGGCCCCGGTACAGTGATGCCGTACGCCGAAAAAGCCTACGAAGCTCAAAAGAAGGGCCTCTTAGATATGCGCTTCCGGCACCGGGTGACAGACCTTATTCTGGATGAAAGTAAAGCCGTTGGTGTAAAGGGTGAAGTCCTTGAGCCAAGTGACAAGCCCAGGGGGCAGGAAACCTCTAGAAAAGTAATCGATGAATTTTCATTTAAAGCACCGAATGTAGTGATCTCTTCCGGAGGAATTGGGGGTAATTTCGACCAGGTAAGAAAACAATGGCCAAAAAAACTAGGTAAGCCACCCAAAAAAATGGTGTGTGGAGTGCCAGCACATGTGGATGGATACATGCTACAATCAGTAGAAAAAGCGGGAGTTCATATCATCAATCCTGATAGAATGTGGCATTATACTGAAGGTATAGAAAATTGGGACCCTATCTGGCCTAACCATGGGATCAGAATTCTACCCGGGCCTTCATCAATTTGGTTGGATGCTGAAGGAAATCGATTCCCGGCGCCTTATTTACCCGGATTTGATACTTTGGGTACGCTTGAGCACATCCTAAAGACAGGATATGAATACTCCTGGTTTATCCTCAATCAAAAGATCATCAAAAAGGAGTTTGCACTCTCAGGTTCTGAACAAAACCCCGACCTTACCGGAAAGCGATTTAAATTACTTCTTCAAAGGCCGTTTGGGCGAAAGGCAACAGGGCCTGTAGAAGCCTTTAAAAAACATGGAGTAGATTTCATCGTTGAAAACGATTTAGAAACACTAGTTAAGAAAATGAATTCTCTGGTGGCCAATAATCTGTTAGATTATGAAAAGACCAAAAAAATCATTGAGGCCAGGGACAGGGAGATTGACAACAAGTTCACCAAGGATATCCAGATCATGGCGATCAGGAATGCACGCAAGTATCTTGGCGACAGGCTGATTCGTTCAGCCAAGGTTCATAAAATTTTGGACCCGAATGCTGGGCCATTGATTGCCGTAAGATTAAATCTATTGACCAGAAAGACCTTAGGTGGAATTGAGACGAATTTAAATAGCCAGGCCTATAACCAAAAAGGTGAACTTATCGATGGGTTGTACGCTGCCGGTGAAGCGGCGGGATTTGGAGGAGGGGGTTATCATGGATACCGTTCTCTGGAAGGAACCTTTCTTGGTGGTTGTATTTTCTCAGGAATGAAAGCCGGTAAATCAATAGCGGTGAAATAAATAAATTTGATCCGTAAAATACCCCAGATTTATGATGATCCTGGCAGCCTTCTTGCTTGTATTAATCTGTGAAATACCCAAGGAACATGCTTCCGCTAAATGAAAAAATATCCTATGAAACGATCCCTGCTTACTTTCATTTTTATTGGTGTCACTTTATGCTATGCACAGGAGTGTAAGGTCTATCATAAAATCAATTCGCTAACGAATGAAATTAGTGTGATTGCCGAAAATGAGACGATTATGCCTTATACGATCAAGTTAGAAGCCAACTTCAAGGGCATGAAGTCTGCTCAAAAATTTCCCCTTACCAGTGTTGTTGAAGCCAGGAAAATAGACACGTTGGCCAAATTTTTACCTGAAAAAAATACATCGATCAGTTTTGGATTCAATTCTACCAAGGTGGAGGGGAATATCCTGGCTAAACACAACGACAAGGTGGTCTATGAGCTTCCCTATAAAAAAGGAACTTCCTACAAAATTGATCAGGGATATAATGGTAAGAGTACACATCAAAATAAGAACGCTTTGGACTTCCATATGGAAGAAGGTACTGAGATTTGTGCCATTCGTGAAGGGTTGGTAGTTAAAGCGGTTGACGAACATAAGAAAGGATGTCCGGATGAATCCTGTGCCAAGTTCAATAACTTCATTCTGGTGCTTCACGATGATGGCTCATATGCTGACTACTCTCATCTGCAAAAAGGTGGTGTGTTGGTCAACGTAGGAGATCGTGTAAGTGCGGGCCAGGTGATAGGATTAAGTGGACAAACAGGCATTGCGTCAGGACCCCATCTGCACCTGGAAGTGTATACCATGACCTGGGATGGTCAAAACTCTATTGATGTGAAATATATGGTAGAAGGAAAGGCTACCACACCTGTAGAAGGAATGAGTTACTTTAAAAGATAACTGAACTGGACATTTGTCCGTATATATATGTACATTTATCCGATATGAAAGTTTTCGAGCCACTTGTTGCCTATGGTGTGATGCCACAAAACCTTGATTCTGATTTGGGGATTATACAGTATGCCCGTGAAGGAGTCAAGACCAAAATGTTGTGGGACTTTCTCAAAAATATAGGGAGTTCCAAAGCTGAATTTGAAGAGCTGCTGCCCTATTCTTTGAAAACATTCAGTAGGAAAGAGATCCTGGACGAGCCGATGGGTGAAAGGGTGCTCAATATTATTCGGGTGTTTAAAAAAGGAGAAGAGCTCTTTGGTGACATTGACCTCTTTAAGAATTGGTTGCAAAAGGACAATCCTATCCTCGGCGACAAGCCAAAGCATTTCCTAAATACCTCTACCGGCTGTCAGGTCGTGATCGATGAGCTGGGCCGCGCTCAGCACGGAGTGATGTCATGACAGTTTTCAGGATTGCTCAAAAACCATACATTGATGATCTGTCCGGGACAGGAGCTTACTTATTTGGGGGACGATGGAACCTCAAGGGAACACGGGCACTCTACACGGCTTCATCAATTTCACTTGCTTATCTGGAGTTTCTGGTTCACCAATTTGAGCGGGACAACTGGCCACAAGACATGTGGATTTCCGAAATCGTGATTAAGGACCCTGGTTCGATTTTAGAACTGTCTCAGAAAGAACTGCCTGCATCATGGAAGAACCTTAAATATCATGGAGAGACCCAGCAGGTCGCTCAAAAGTATTTCTCACAGGACAGGTTGGGTATCAAAGTGCCTTCTGTTATCGTGCCGAGTGAGTCTAATATTTTACTCAATCCTTTGTACAAGAAATTTCAATCACTTGTAGAGATACAGCACAAGGAATCTCTGGAACTTGACAAACGATTTGGAATACACTAAAATTCGCAATTGTCCGGTGTACGCGGGAAAGGAATAACATCACGGATATTACCCATTCCGGATACGAATTGTACCATCCTTTCAAATCCTAAACCATACCCACTATGAGGTACACTACCAAAACGTCGTGTATCGAGGTACCACCACATTTCCTCAGTAGGAATGTCCATCTGTTCCATTCTGGTAGTTAACCTTTCCAGCCGATCTTCCCGCTGAGATCCGCCGATAATTTCACCGATGCCAGGGAAAAGAATATCCATCGCTGCTACAGTCTTATCATCATCATTCTGGTACATATAAAAGGCTTTTATATCCTTTGGATAATTGTACAGGATAACGGGCTTTTTAAAATGTTTTTCTACCAGGTACCGCTCATGTTCTGATTGCAGGTCAGCCCCCCACTCTTCGATCAGGTACTTGAATTTTTTCTTCTGATTGGGTTTAGAGCGTTTGAGTATTTCAATGGCATCCGTATACGTTACCCGCTCAAAATCGTTGTCCAATATAAACTGGAGCCGCTCTAACAACCCCATCTCGCTTCGTTCTTGCTGAGGTTTCCCTTTTTCTTCATCGGCCAATCGCTTATCCAGGAAAGCCAGATCACTTTGACAGTTTTCTATGGCTGATTTGATGAGATACTTCAACATCTCCTCAGCCAGATCCATGTTGTCTGTCAGATCGTAAAAAGCCATTTCGGGCTCGATCATCCAGAATTCCGCAAGGTGTCTGGTGGTATTGGAATTTTCTGCCCGGAATGTTGGTCCAAACGTATAGATCTCTCCCAATGCCAGCGCACCCAACTCTCCTTCTAACTGTCCCGACACGGTTAGGTTAGTCAACTTTCCGAAAAAATCTTTTTCGAAATCTATAGCTCCTTCTGAATTTTTGGGAATATTTTCCAACTCAAAATTGGTCACCTTAAAAGTTTCACCTGCTCCTTCCGCATCGGAAGCAGTAATGATCGGAGTATTGATATAGACAAACCCTTTTTCATGAAAAAACTGATGCACGGAAAAAGCCAATTGATGTCTCACCCGCATGATAGCACTAAAAGTGTTGGTCCGTGGTCTTAGGTGAGCAATCTCCCTCAAAAACTCCAGACTATGTCTTTTTGGCTGTAGTGGATAATGGTCAGGATTGGCTTCACCAAATACTTTTATGGACTCAGCCTGAAGTTCTACGGCTTGTCCGGCACCCTGTGATTCTACCACTTCACCGGTAATGGCTACACCAGCCCCCGTATTTACTTTCCTGAGTAGGGCTTCATCAAACTTCGATGTATCACCTACAGCCTGAAGGTTTTCGATCACCGAACCGTCGTTGAGTGCTATAAAAACAACATTCTTACTTTCTCGTTTGGTCCTGACCCACCCCATGGCTGTGACTCTTTCTCCAACGGATGAGTCATTCAGGATCTGTTTAATTTTTTTGCGTTTTTCTCTCACGACATTTTTGGTCTGGTTACTTGAAAAGTGGACGCAAAAAAACGATATTTTGGTCTTTTAATCAAAGATTAGGGTTAATTATGATAATTTTGAAAGTGCAGTAGATCAAGCTATGCAAAAACTAGGATTAACACAGTCATTACAACAAAAATTATCTCCACAGCAGATACAATTCATCAAGTTGTTGCAAGTACCTACAGCTGAGCTTGAAACCAGAATTGAGGAAGAGCTGGAGATTAATCCCGCTTTGGAAGAGGGCACAACTGATGATGATACTGAATCACAAGAGGACTTTGACGCTGACTATGAGTCTGACTCATCTGAAAGTATCGAAGAGTATCTACATGATGATTACAGTGGATATAAGATGCAGGGAGATGGTGGCGGTAGTGAAGATGATAATAAGGAACTTCCTATTTCAGTAGGATCAACATTGCACGAAACCCTCATCACTCAATTGGGGTACCTCAAGCTGGACGAGCGGGAAGACATCATAGGGAAGCAACTCATAGGAAGCATAGACTCAGATGGATACATTCGACGAGAGCTTGAAGCAATCGTCAATGACCTGGCTTTCTCTATGAATATAGAAACTGACGTAGAAGAACTTGAAAGCATCTTATATAAGATTCAGAATTTTGATCCTCCGGGTATCGGAGCCAGAAATCTACAAGAGTGCCTAGAGCTTCAGCTTGAAAGGAAAGAAGATGGCTCGGAATTGGTTCGCCTCGCTACCAGGATTGTAGAAGAGTGTTTTGATGAGTTCTCCAAGAAACATTATGATAAAATTGCCAGGAAACTCAACATTCAGGACGAACACCTTTTGAAAGAGGCCATTTCATCCATCATAAAGTTGAATCCAAAGCCCGGGGGGTCTGGTGATGACCTGGTAAAAACACAATACCTGATCCCTGATTATCTTTTGGTTAATAACAATGGAAAGCTTGAGCTGACATTAAATAGCAGAAATGCTCCCCAACTAAAAGTCAGTAGGTCTTATTCCGAAATGTTGGATGCCTATGACAAGAGTGACAAGCGTGACAAAAAACTCAAAGAGACAGTCACTTTTATTAAGCAAAAACTTGATTCGGCCAAATGGTTTATTGATGCCATCAAGCAACGCCAGCAGACCTTACTAAACACGATGCAAGCGATCATTGATTTTCAATATGAGTATTTCCTGGAAGGAGATGAAAGCAAATTGAAACCGATGATTCTAAAAAATATTGCTGATAAGATCGGGATGGATATCTCTACTGTTTCTAGGGTTGCCAACAGTAAATCTATACAGACAGAGTTTGGTGTCCTTCCCCTTAAATATTTTTTCTCCGAAGGGATTGCTACAGACTCAGGTGAAGACGTGAGTAGCCGGGAAGTGAAAAATAAACTCAGTGAATTCATTGGCTCTGAGGATAAGTCTAAACCATTATCTGACGACAAACTTGAAAAACTCCTACGGGCTGAGGGCTATAACATTGCCAGGAGAACTGTGGCCAAATATAGGGAACAGCTTAACATACCTGTCGCAAGACTAAGAAAGCAACTTTAGTGATCGAAAAACTCCTTAAACCAGTTGGTATCGTCTTTCATCCACTCTTAATGGCAACCTATAGTTGCGTTATCTTCTATTTCCTTTTCCCTCAGGTATTTAGTCCCATTGCCTTTGAAGCCATCCCTAATTTTATTGGGATTGTCTTCCTTACCACGTTCATTATTCCGGTCATGAGCATATTGTTTCTTAAATATACCAACCGGATCACAAGCCTGGAGATGACCCACAGGGAAGAACGCGTTCTCCCTTTTATATCTATCACAGCTTTTTATGGTATCACCACTTATCTTTTCATTACCAAGATTCATGTATCGGATCAACTGGCTGTCATTATGCTTGTTGTTACAGTCCTTGTTGGTATCATCTTATTGATCAGTATTCGATATAAGATCAGTGTACATGCTGCTGGGATATGGGGCACTTTTGGTATTTTCTCTGCTTTTGCTATGAGATATCTTACCACTAGCAGTATGTTCTATCTAATAATTCTGGTACTTCTTGCTGGGATCGTTAGTTTTTCAAGGCTATACCTGAAAAAACACACCAATGATGAAGTTTGGGCAGGTGCCCTATTAGGATTTATATTGTGTTTTGGTGGGATTTATCTCTTCGCTTAAAACCCACTAAAATTAATCCCGAATGTATACGTGGTAGGATTACTGTCACTTCCATCAGGAGATCCATCAAATAGTGTACTGAAGTAATGTTTGTAATAAACATGGAATGTCCTCCATCCTATTCTGGCATGAACTCCATATCTGTAATCATTCACTCCTAATCTCTGGTTAAGTTTTGTTTTTGCGAGCCCTGAACCCACTGGATATTTTATTTTTGAGACGGTATTGATTCTAACGCCACCGAGTACACCGACCCCTACAAAAAGTCCCTCACCCGAATTAGTACTCCAGGGGTAGTATCTAAGTTCCAGTGGAATTTCGAAATAAGTTACCTGAAGCTTATTCTTGGTCAGGTTTACTCCTGACAAAGTATCCAGCGAAATATCTCCTTGATTGTCCGTTAACCAGGTATAGTCATCATTGAATGAATATTTTTCGAAACCAAATCCAGCTGCCGGATGGAAGGTGATTTTGTTATTGAGCTTAAACATCCGGTTGTAATAGATGCTGAACGAATTAGACTTCCACATGTCCAACCTTAGTTTCTCTGCATCTTCAGACCAGGCATTGAGACCAAAATCCAACATGATGTCACCTTGTAAATCCGGTTGAGACGGACGGTCACTCTGTTGGGCGAAAGATGAAAATGCTAGAAAAATCAATAAAACAACAACACTTAATCTGATCATGAATATTCAATTTTGCGGGCAAAGATAGAATCTATTTCAAAACTAGCGTTTACAACGCCAGGGTATTAAGTAAATTATTACTTTTGCAATCGAATTTAGGATCTTTTAACATTCGGTTGAAAGATATGGACCCGTAGCACAACTGAATAATGCACCAGATTACGGCTCTGGAGATTGCAGGTTTGAATCCTGCCGGGTTCACTAAGAAAGGAAGGCTCATTGCTGAAAGCAATGAGCTTTTCTATTTCTGTCCCGAATCAAATTTATTTGTATGAAGGCAAAGAAATAGAAAAGTCAAATCTTTGATTTGAGCCTTCCTTTCGGAATTAGGAACTACAAGGATCGCCGATAGGCAATCCGTTCACTCTCTTTATCAGACCTGTCAGGTTTTAGAAACCTGACAGGTCTGATAAAGTCGAGTATTTTACTTAGAATACAACTTATAAACCTCAGAGCCGGCACTTAAGAAAGCCCCAGTTCCATAAACTTCTGTTTGATCGGGAAATGCCTTGCCTGGAGCCGCACCTATCGGTTGCACATAGGTCAACATTCCATCTTCATTGACATGACTTACCATCGCATTCCATGCTTTTCTCACTACGGGTTCATAAGTCTTTTCATCTAATAAACCATTATTAATCCCCCAGGCCAATCCAAAAGTATAGAAAGATGAACCACTGGTCTCAGGAGTCGGGTAGAACTCAGCACCCAATAGACTCATGGCCCAATGTCCCGCAGGGGTCTGGATATCCTTTAGTTTTGCAGACATTTTCTGAAATATATCTGCAAAGTACTTGTACTCTTCACTCTTTGGGTCCAACTCATTCATAATATTAGCTAATCCGGCAAACACCCAGCCGTTTCCTCTTGACCAGAAAATCTTTGTTCCATTATCCAGCTTACCCATATAGCTTTCATCACGATAGTAAAGGTTCTCTTCTTTGTCGAATAAGAAATCTGTTGTGGCTTTGTACTCTTTCACCATGAAATTGAGATACTTTTTCTCTCCAGTAATCTTATACAGCTTAGCCCATACTGGTGGTGACATAAACAGGGCATCACACCAATTCCACCTGTCCTGATGAAAAGGAGACCTCCAGGTAAGTTCGGTTTGAGCGGGGTGTAGCATAATGAAGTCGAATCGTTTAATTGTGGGAGCGATCATTTCAGGGTCATCATATTTCCTGAACAGTTCACAATACATCTGTCCAACTGTATGATCATCCGCATGGTAGACCCTATCATACAGCTCCCAGTCATGTTCTCTACCAATATTTTTCATCCATTGATAGTACTTTTCATCATTCGCCAGCTCAGCCCACTTTACCATCCCTACATACAGTGCGCCATTGGTCCAGTCAAGGGGGTGATGGGGTGGTTTTGTCAAATTGATCGGATCCCGGTAGTGGAAAATCTGCCAATCAGCTACTTTCTCCATGACGTTCAATACTTCTTTGGGTTTGATGGATTGCGCATTTGACTGAGTGGAGACAAGAAGGCATAGTAAGATTAATATCGAGGTTGAATTTCTTTTAAGCATATTCTCTTGTTGTTAATTGTCTTGAATCAGTGTGTAATTTAACAATTACGCTTTTGTAAAATTCAATTCAACCTTACCTTAAAAAAGTAGACCTACCGTCCTGTCAGGTTTTGGAAACCTGACAGGTCGGTAGGTCTATAGGTCTACTTTTATTTATTAAAAGCTTACGCTATTGAAAAGAGATGTCCATCGAGGAGATAGCCAATGGGCTATAAGGTTCCAAATTCTGTATTCTTGATACTAATGGGTCATACACCGCACTTGGAGCTGTGCCTCCTGTTATAAATCCATCATTGTTGAAAAAACCGGGTGCCTCTGTATTATATAAATATAAATCGATCAGCTCTTGCTCCAGGTTCGGCCATACGGCCTGGATTTGTTGTGTGAAAACTGATTTGATGGCATAATCAACCAGCAAGGTTTCACGATCGGACGCATCCAGATTATTCGGCGGCAGCCCAACTTCAGCCACCCCTATTTTTGCACTTTCTGAGCCGGAGGCTACAAATGCCCAGTTAAAACCAACATCCTCAGTGAAAAACTTAGCATTTGGATGATCTGAATTACCGTATACATCTACCAGGTCCCCTGATTTACCTACAAACATCTTCATGGTCTCAATAGAATAAGGATCAACCAAAGGATTTTCAAGAGGCAGGTGATCGATAGATACGATCATATGAGCATCATATCCAAACTCGCTATCTTCAGTATATTCCACTTTGAAAATTGCCTCGCCGGCATCAGCATCATCCACCCTGTTGATGTTGTAGGGTTTTATAATCGCTACTCCACTAATTGGGCTTTTATTCCAGAAAATCTGCATCGCTTTTCCCCCATCAGCGTTCCCCTCTGAGTCAGCATCTGTTATGGTAAGCATGTACTGATAATCTTTTCCCTCATAACTTACATCCTCAACTACCTCAAGATTTTTTGTTCTTCCATCCTCATCACTTTCATAAGATATGAACAGTGGTCTGTCAATACCTAATTGAGTAATGCTGCCAATAATGGCCTGTACAAGGTCTCCCGAACCCTCGCCAACAGCTATAAAAAAGCTGAGCATTTGATAGATATCATTACCGTCTAAATCTTCATCGTCTACCCTGCCTGCAGTTCTTCCACTGACTGATGCATCAGAATTAGCAATAGATGCTGGAATATCAATGGTAAACCTCTCAGGTAAAATACTTTCTCCCTCCTGAGGATTGTTGATAGCATCATCACATGAGACAAAGACCAGTATCAATGCGATCGTGGCCAATAAGGAGAGAAATTTTAAAGCTTTCATATTCGTTTTCATTTTTTTACTGTTTGATTGTATATAGATCACACAGTTACCCCATCCTACCCTAGATAAATTTTCATATTTTTTTAGTTGTAACCCCTATCATGCTGGTTACCAGTCATTTATTCTATTACTGTTGTATCAGTTCGCACCATTGAAACTGAGAAATATCCCACGGCACCCTCTGTCAGGTTAGTGAGTACATTACCCGCACTGACATCGAAAATGCCTCCTCTCCAATCGACTTCAGAAAGGAAAGATCTGATAAAATCCTGATGACCTTCAGTAAGTGAATATTTTCTCCTGAACAATTGTGCCCCTGCGGGAAACACCAGATTACCTTTTTCAGGAGCAAAAACACTGTTTATGTCGAAACTCCTAAGTGTATAATAAAAAGCCCGTCGTTCCTCCTGACTCACCTGACCCAGAGAATCTGTTTCTTCCCAGGAAATAATCACCTCCGTCATGGAAGGTTCTGACGATTCCTGATAGATAAACTGGAACAATCCATTTTCCAATTCCTGCGTTTGCAAAGGTTCCAGAGGTGATCCGAACGTGGAGGTGGCCTGAGCATAATATTCTTTGCCTTCATGTAGAATATACAAGGTATAAGTCTTCCCGAACAGTCCTCTCAATGAATCTGTCAGATATGTACCAGGTCGTTCCGGGTCATGAGTCAAAATGATGATCGAGTCACCATCATGTATGGCAACCAGGGCATTCGTGACGGAAGGCGGTTCACCATTGATATCACCATACGTCTTACTAAGGCGTACTTCCTGCGGCTTCTTTTCACTTGTAATGAAAGCTTCCACAACCAGTAAATCGTCCTGAAGTACGGGTTCATACTCGAAGGCATCCTCACACCCCAGGATCAAAACAGTCAATATGATCAGCCAGTTTTTCATAACTTGAACGAATAAGTTAAGGATGGCACAAGGGAATATAAAAACCGATAAGTTGGGGTTATGGTATCTGAATTATTTGAAATAGGTACGACATAGTTACCGTTCGTTTCCCGAATCTTATTGAAACTCTCTAAAATGGTGTTTTCCTGAGCGTAGAAATTGAAAACAGCGATACTGAGAAAATGATTGAACCGCTGATCTCGTTTGTTTAATCTATGATTCATGCTCGCATCAAAACGATGGTATACAGGCAATCTGCTGTTGTTCCTGCTCGAATAGACTGGGACCGTTCGCCCGGCATATTGATAATATGAAGTAGGCCTGCTATTGGGAGCCCCGGAACTCAGGAGGAATGTCCCCGAGAAAGTTGTTCGTTTTGAATGCGAATAATTAATACTCATCAAAAACTGGTGGGGTCGATCCCACAAAGTGGGATAGGTCCGTCCATTGTTGATTCCTGGTATGTTTCGGAAACTCCTGGAATAGATGTAGGACAGCCAACCGGTAAATTTTCCTGTTTTTTTTGTGAGTGACCCCTCAAAGCCGTACATCCTGCTCCTCCCGGCTCTCAGCTCTGCCTCCAGGTGCGGATTAAGTAACAATTGTGCCTGATCCACATAATCGAGTTGATTATTTAAGAGCTTGCCATATAGGTCCAACTCCAGCTTCCATTTTGGCTTGTTATAAATCCATCCAAAAGAGATTTGATTCCCCAACTGGGGTTTAATGTTGACACTCGCAGGGAGCCACACTTCCAGATTGTTAAACGGACTGATTGAATTGCTGATTAGGTTGATGTATTGTGCAGTTCGCGAATAATTAAACTTCATGAAATGATCCGGATGAAAATGCCACGAAAGATTTAGCCTGGGCTCGAGGTTTGTATATTCATTATAGGATGCTCGTGTGTCGTAAATCGTTGAATCAATGACCTGATAATCTTCATTGAACTCGTATTCTATGGTCCTTCCAAAATTGGTCCATGAGCTTAACCGGAATCCATAATTGAGTAACCAGTTGTTGCCAAGTTGCTTGTCGTGACTGAAATACAAAGAAGACTCAGAAGCATTCCGCTTGGGTACAAAATCAAATTGATCCCCTGAAAAATCTTCAATGTTCCCCGGATTAAAATGGTGTCCGCTAATCCTCAAACCAAACTTCATCGTGCTTTTCGGATGCTTGTAGAAAATAAAATCTGTCTTTAGGCTAGCATTATTGATGTTGTTTTTCCAGATAATATTCTGTCCGGTAATGAGGTTATATTCATACTTACTTGTGTAAAAAGTGGTATTCAGAAACAACCTGCTTCCAAAGAGATGGTTCCAACGTATGGTACCGGCTTTGTTCTCCCACCTGAGACCTCCATCTGCCAGAAATTCGTCTTTACTCAAAAATGTAGAGACGAAGAGCCTGTTTTTCTGATTGAGCCGAAGATTTACCTTTCCTGTAAAATCTGAAAAATAAAGCTGGTCAAAATCAGCACCAAGCCCCCTAACGATACTTCCAACGTGAGATCGCCTGCCTGACAGGAAAAAGGAGCTTTTATCCTTTTTGATGGGTCCTTCCACAGAGAGCCGCGTCGAGACAAAACCGACACTTCCGTTGAGGCCAAACTCCTTCTTGTTTCCATCCTTTGTATGAATGTCCATCACTGATGAAACCCTACCTCCATACTCTGCGGGCGCATTGCCTTTATATAACTTCACATCTTTGATCGCTTCGGGAACAAAAACACTGAACAAGCCCAGAAAATGTGCGGGATTGTAAATTGGAGCTTCATCTACCAGCATCTGATTTTGATCTCTGTCACCTCCTCTTACATTAAAAAAGGTGGACCCATCCCTGAAAAGCTGAACACCCGGAATCACATCCAGCGACTTAATCAGATCTGCCTCTCCCAGTGCAGTCGGTTTGGTGACAACCCTATTTGGATCGATCTCAAATGCATTGGAGGTGGCCTGTTCAATTTCACGTATGGAATCAGATGGAGCAACCACCACCGCTTCAAGAAAGGAATATGTAGGGGTAAGGGGGATCTCTATTGAGACATCTTTGTTTAAAACCACAGGAATTTCCTGATTTTCATAGCCAACATATGAAAACATGAGTTGATACCTGCCTGCAGGCAATGTAATGGAATAAAAACCGTAGGCATTTGTAATATTTCCGTCGTAAGAATTTTTTATTTGGACAGTGGCTCCAATGAGGTTTTCTCCATTGACCTTATCCCTTACATATCCACTAATCGTGTATTTTGATGCGTTCCTTTCTTTATCAGACCTCGTCAATACTACCTTTTGCTCAACCCATTGATATTGGAGGTCCAAGCCCAATAAAACCTCATCTAAGATTTCTGATATAGGTTTTTGTTCAGCATCGATGCTAATTCTAAAATCTTTAGGCAGGTTGTTGCTGCTGTATGCAAAAGAAATACCCGACTTTGATGCAATAATCTGCAGCAATTCTTCGACGGTCTTTTCCTTTTCCCGGA
Source organism: Cyclobacteriaceae bacterium (assembly GCA_965223915.1). Classification (GTDB taxonomy): domain Bacteria; phylum Bacteroidota; class Bacteroidia; order Cytophagales; family Cyclobacteriaceae; genus UBA7330. The sequence continues at coordinate 901,671 of OZ245027.1, forward strand.
TGGATATTACAGTTTCAGGAAGTGAAGTTTGGGCATAAGAGATTGTTTTCAGGCAGAGCAGTAAAACACAGATGAATAACCTACTGTTTTTCATAAACTATTATGATCAACAGCCAGGACCTGATAAAACCCTCACTCCCTTATTTTCATGGATGGACAGATTAAGGGTCGCCTGTAAAACCAGGAGGATTGAATCAAGCGATTGACCTTCAAAAGACACAGTCACCGGGCAATTTATCAGGTTATCCTCTACCTGAATCGAACTTTGAAACGCATGATTGAGATCTTTGACCACTTGCTTCAAAGGGGTGTCGTCAAAGTAAAACTCCCTGGTCTTCCAAGAAAGGAAATTAGGATTGTCATTGATCACTTTTGTTAGATTATCAGACGTAAGCAAGGCGATTGCCTTTTCACCCGCACTGAGTTTAACTTCCTTTTCCTCAAACTTAACAGATACTAATCCTTCCACCACGACTACATCTGCTGTTTCAGATGCATCAGCTCTCACGCTGAATGAGGTACCCAACACGCGAACATCTATCGATGGAGTGTGAACAATAAAGGGTCGTTCAGCATCACGTGCTACCTCAAATAAAGCCTCCCCTTCCAATGTTACCTCCCTCAACTCATCACTAAATCCTTCGGAATACTGGAGTGCACTGTTGGCTTTGAGGGTGATTACGGTACCATCACTCAAAGTCTGGGTGATGGTAGTATTTGAGGCAACAAGTGTCGCCTTTTCACTTTTGGAAAGTTGGAAAATTAGCAGGGACACTGTTAAAACAAGAGCCAGTGAAGCAGCAATCTTTAGCCATGATGGAAACGATGATTTACGCTCATCACGATTCATTTCCTTTCGTAGCCTCGTCCATTCCTCATCTACCTCAGTTTGGGTAATGCCTTTGGCCCTTTCTGTGGAAATCCAGGTCTTTTTCAGTTCCTCATAAAGGGTCTGATTTTCAGCCTTTTCATCAATCAATCCCTGTAGTTGATTCAACTCACTGACTGAAGCTTCCCCAGACAGTTTTTTCACTGCCAGGTCTATCAATTCAATATGTTCCGTGCCACTTTTCATCTATTCCTATTTACCACACATGAATGCTGCATTACCCTAGATAAATTTGTAATAAAATAATCAAAACTACCAGATAATCGATGAGCTGCTCCCTCAATAGCTTCAACGCTTTAGACATTTGAGCCTCGATGGCTTTCAGTGAAACTCCTTGAATTTCAGCTATTTCGCTGTACTTCTTTTCTTTGAAACGGTTGAGAATAAAGATCTCTCTACACTTTTCCGGAAGACTGTCAACGGCTTTCTTGATCCGCATTTCCAATTCTGATTCTTCCAAGTAATCATTGGATTCAGCATAATTCGATAATGCTTCATGTTCATACTCCAGGTCCTTGTGAAGCATCCTCTTTTGGTCTCTGAGGTGGTTTAAGCAGCGGTTATAGACAGATTTAAAAAGGTAACTTTTCAATGAATCGGAATGGTCTAACGCTTCCCTCTTTTGCCAAAGATTCAGAAAGACATTGTGGACGATGTCTTTACAATCCGAATCATCAGCCACGTATTTCCGGGCAAAAGCACATAAAAAGGGATAGAACTCCCTAAAGAGTTTTTCGAATTCTTTTGCGTTAAACGTCTGCTGATTTGCCAATCTTCGGATAATAACTTTTGATGAAAGTTAATGAAAGTATCACCTATCTAGACCTGTTAGGTTTTAGAAACCTGACAGGTCTAGATAATAAGTTGGTTATTATTTTAATATACCGTTTTATGGATTATTAATTATAAAATTTATAGATTAAAGTGCTGAACTCCATGAGGACTATGAGTGGGAAACTACCTTAAAACACCAGCCAAATGAGCAACTATTCAGATATTTTCTTACCCTCAGAATTTTTTCATGCCTACAATCACGGAAATGGAGATGACAATCTTTTTCGGAGTGACGACAACTACCATTATTTTTTATCAAAATACAAAGACCATCTCTTTTCCATTTCAGAGATCTACGCTTACTGTTTGATGCCTAATCATTTTCACTTCCTACTACGTATCCAGGATGAACATTTGTTGATCCCTTATTTCAAGCTTGATAATGATTTGAAGTTATTGGAAAAATTGCCTGAATTGATTTCAAAAAAGTTCAGTAATTGTTTCAATGCCTATTCGAAAGCGTTTAATAAACGGCATGACAGAATAGGCAGACTATTTAGAAGTAGTTTAAAACGAAAACAAGTAAACGATGAAAATTATCTTCGTCAGCTAGTCCGCTACATACACTACAATCCTATACAACATGGTTTTGTACGACAGCTTACTGACTGGCCGTATTCCAGCTATCACTCATTTATTAATGGTGAAGAAAGCTTTATCCAGAAGGATACCGTTTTTGAGTGGTTTGGTGGAGAAAAAGGATTTAATGAATTTCATCAACAACCACCGGATATTGAAATAGATATTGAGGTTTAAGCCTTTTACCTTTTTTAGACCTGTCAGGTTTCCAAAACCTGACAGGTTAAAAAAGTTATATCCCATTCATACGCTTCACCACCGATTCGTCCAAACCAGGCACGATCCTCAGCGCATTTTCGTAGTATACTTTTTTCAACACCTCATCAGATAGTCCTAAACCATACATACGCCAAAAAGCATGGTATTTTTTATAGTAAGGGAAATACTCGTCCTCTGTTTCAAGGACTCTGAAATAGGTGTAGTACTCTTGCGGATTGTAAGCGTCTTTGGCGAACAGGATGCGGTCCTGATATTTTTCAAAGAATGCTTTGGCGAAACGAGGCTGACGACCGAGTTCCGCAATCACGGCTCCTATACCCACATTGACATTGGGCAATCGATCCAGCAGTTCCCCTAATCTACCCAGATCATTTGCCAGCCATCCCATATGCGCATTGATGAATGTTGTATTTGGATGCTTTGCAAACATTCGATGCTGTGCTGCAATGATTTCTTCCCATGGAGCAGGGTCAGTATCCGAACGTTTTCTGCCTGACCGCAATTTCAACTCAAGCCATCGCTCATTATTCACATCATGTGGATCCCAGAAAGATTTCGGATCTGCCGAATGAATCAATACGGGTATCCCTAACTCACCACATTTAGCCCAAACAGGATCAATTCGGGGATCATCAACGGCAACGATGTTGCCAGAATTATCCCGATTCCTCAAACCCAGGCTCTTATAAATTTTAAGTCCGACAGCGCCATTTTTCACGTCCTCCTCAAGCTCCCTTACAGCTTTCTCAGTCCACCCCTCCGTACCAATGCCATCAAAATCCACATTCGTGAATGTGGCTATCCTGCCCGGAGCTTCCCCGGCAATCCTTCGTATAGTTCCCGCCATATATTCCTGGGAAGTAGAACCACCCCGTCCTCGACCACTTAGATTGACCATAATCGCCATGTTTAGCAGGTCCATTTCGCGTTCTAGCTGATGAATCTTTTCCTTCGTAAGATTCCATTGATGGCTGTGTACGTCAATGAAAGGAAATTTGGCTTTGGTAACAGGGTTTTCAGGGACCACAAGGGTCGAAACAGGGTTGTAATCCTCGAAATCCATGTTTTGAGCACTCAACCCAAACCAAGCAAGAGATATGAAAAAAGATAAGAGTAATTGCTTCATTGCTTGAATTTAACCAACAAAAAGTATCCCTTCAAAATCACAGGTATTCTTTTTATTAAACGAGTCCATATTGACAACATGTGTTAGAGCTCAGCCTCAAAAATTTTGAATAAGACCAATTAATAAGCTCCAAACTTAGTGGAAGCACAAGTCTAGTTTGTTTTAACTAATGGATGTAGAAAAGCCGATGTGAGAAACATCGGCTTAAACCAGTATAATATGAAGAGGATGCATTCTACTACCAATACACCTCTGCAAAAGCAAATAAAAGAGATGTTATAAATAGAGAATTGTAAAAAAGAAATTCTTAGTTGTAAAAAAGCCCAAATCTAATCTGATCAATGATCGTAATTGCTGATAAACCCAACGCCCTGTGATCTTAGGACTGACTATTATATCCATTGGCATTTTCAATGGGCTGATGCTTTCATTTGTTCTCCTTAGAAAAAAAATATCCAACCCTTATCTCGGATTTTTCATATTGGCCCATTGTTTCACACTTTTAGCATTTTATAATAATTATCTGGCACCGCCGGATCAATTGTTATTGGTTGGGATAATAGGTGATATTTCAGGGTGGATCATTGCCCCACTTCTCTATTTTTATGTGAGGCGTTATCAGCATAAGTCTTTTTCCCTTCCTTTTCATTTCCTGCCAGCTTTATTGCTCCTCATTTGGGACACCCATTATTATGTCTACAATAGTGGATTTTCATCAACGCTACTGTCATTTGCCAGGATATTTCAGGGGTTATTCTATGTTATGGCGATTTTTAAAGATATCCGCCAGGTAAAATGGCTCAGAACCATAGCTATCCTATTTGTTATTGAACTGGTCACGATTCCGTTTTATTTCATTTTCCCTCACGAAAACTTCTTAGGACAGTTGCTTCATCCGCTCACCATCATTTTTGTGATCAGTTTCATTGCATTTTCAAGCATGACGAATTCAAAACTGATCGTGGGTACGACTCCCAATAAAAAGAGATCCAAAGATCAGTCTGCTCATCAAAGGGCTTTTGAAGAAATCCAACAGCGAATGGTAAACTCCGAGCTCTATCTCAACCCCAACATAAAGCTGGCGGACCTGGCCAAGGAGTTGAAACTACCTGTAAAACAAATCTCACAAGCCATCAATGAATGTACAGGCGAAAACTTTAACCTTTTTATTAATCGTTACAGAATCAAAGCAGCGGAGCGACTTTTGATTGAGCAATCTCACAATATTACCATTGATGCTATTGCCGAATTATCCGGGTTTAGTAATAAAGTATCCTTCTATAAAGCCTTTAAAAAGGTACATAATATATCTCCAAAAGAATATATCGAGGCTAAAACAACCCATGGTTAAACTACCCTTATACAATAAATAAATTTATTTTGTTAACAATGGTGATATAAGCATAAAAAGCTTAATTGTTTACATAAACCACTGAAATACAATAAGTTAAAGTGATTTTGTAATGGTTTTGTAATAAATGCAAGGCCATGAAGATCGAAAAAATTGCTATTAGTAATGCCGATGTAGTCATTCACTCTGTTTGGCAAATCAGCATCGAAAAAGAAAAAATTGCCGAAGGCTATTATTTCTTCCCTGATAATCATGCGGAGATTATCGTCTCCTTCAAAGGTCTGTTTCATCGCGCAATCATCGGATCCAAAAGAAAATATGCAATTGCTCCCGGAGAAGGCCTTTTCACCCGGACAAGAAGTCGTGGTATGGTCCTCACCGGGGATGAAGATGTCAGGCTGCTAATCATCAAGCTTCATCCACAATATCAGTGCATTCTCAGCAATGAAAACACCTATAAGTTTAAAGAAGATATTCAAAAATTCACATTGCCATCGCTATACCAATACGACTGGAGAAAAGCCATTGTGAACAACCAACCCGAAGCTTTGATCTGCATTTTTGAATCATACCTTCAGGAACAAACTGAAAAAGGAATAAGACGGGTTGATTCACTGATTGAAGAGACCATTGCCCTCATCAAAAAGAACAAGGGTGAAATCAAAGTAAAAGAGCTATATGAGTTGTTTGGAATCAGTAAATCCACCCTGGAACAGAAATTTAATCGGGAGGTGGGGCTCTCTCCCAAGGAATTTTGCAAAATCGAAAAACTCAAAAATTTCCTGAAGAACTATGAGGAGTTTAAGCATGAGATGTCACTCACTCAGCTAACCTTCAAATCTGGCTATTATGATCAATCACACCTCATCAAAGACTTTAAGTATTATGTAGATGCCAGCCCCAAACGTTTTTTAACCCAGGCCAACAGGATTTCACTGATCGCCTAAAAAGCCAAGCCCATGATTCATAATCTCCTATTAAAGTTTCTGTTTACTTTAATACCTTTTGTTCCTCTCTTATCCAATGGTCAGGAGGCTCCCAAAATAAAGATCTTTGACAAGGGGATCGTTTCTACTTCATTCATGGATGGGAAGTTCAACAACCAACAGAAGGTGCCAGGAGCTGTATACTTTGATGATAAGTGGCACAAAGGAAAAATAGTGATGAAAGATGGAAGCAGCATGTCCGGAATTTACATTAGGTATGACTTGTTGCGATCTGTTGTTGAGGTAAGGGAGGATGATTTTATCAAGGCTCACCCGACCAGGTTTATCAAAGGCTTTTCCTGGTATAATTTCTACATAGCCGATTCCTTGCACTTTATTACACTTGAAGATCATGAGCTAAGACGAGAAAACTTTGACGTGATCTATGAAACCGTATTGAGTGGTGAGCCCATGAGCCTCCTCGCGACCACAAAAATATCCATTCAGGAACCTAATTACCTTCCTGCCCTTGATCTGGGAAATCCGGAAAGAAAGGTCATAAATCAAAAAAAATATTTTATGTATGATGGAAGTACCCTGATTTCAATTGAAAAACAATTAGACAGGAACCTAAAGGCATTTCATCCATTTGAAAAGGAAGTCTATTTTTTCGCTAAAGAATACAAGCTAAAGTGTAAGAGAGAAGCTGATCTGAAAGCCATGGTCATCTACTTTAATCGTCTTTCTTTGTTGAATTTGGAAAGAACATCGAAGTTATATAGTACTCATAAATCAAGCATTGCAAATGATCTCCAATAGAGCTGGCTAGTTTGGAATCTTTGGATGAACACTTAACCGGGTTTAAATAAAAAAACTACCCGATTTCGGGTAGTTTTTTAGCTTTCTCACGCCTTTAGATGAGGATGATTAATGCTCGTCTTCAGTGAAACCGGTTCTGCGATATCCTGAAACAAACAATGTATCACTTGCAATACCCGTTGCATTTACCAAATCTTCAAACCAAACCTCAAAGTAGATGCTATCTGTAACTACTCCAGCTGCTGTGGTTACCGCATCTTCAAAGATCCTTCCATTTCTAACAAGTACTTTGATGTCATAACCGTCCACGTAGCTGATGAGCGTATCAGGACCTCCAAAAGTTTTGGATGGAATATCCATACTTGCTTTTACTCTGTAGGACCAGAAGTTATCTTCATCAGTAACAATCAACTCAGCAACCGATTGCGAAGCTGTTGTTGAGGTAAGGATTCGTGTATATCCTACCTGGAAAGGATCCGGTCCAAAAACATTGTGGTCATAGTGTATGAACCACTCACCACTGAGCTCATTATTCGCTGCAGCTCCCGGATCAATGTCTTCCGTAGCACAAGAGGACATGATGAATGCCAGCGCTGCTAATACTATCAGTATATTACTTTTCATTGTATGTCTCATTATTCGTATTGAAAATTATAATCAAATCCCTGCGGGTTTACGACTATAGAAAATGTCTTGGCTACAGGATCATAAGAGGCATCCACACTCGTCACGCCAAATACAAAAGATTGTGGGATCACGATCATATTATCTCCATCCATCATGAAATACAGTGGAAATGTTCCAGCAAATGCCATGTCTGTACAATGGAAGATATTTGTTGTGCCTGGCACAAGGGTTATTACACCTTTTCGCTCAGGACGTCCAATATCTGCTATATTGCCTGTAACATCAGTAGGCACAATGGCTGGATTGTAAACAATGACCTGTTGTGATTTTGATCCGGCATATCCATCAGAGTTTTCTGCTGAATAAACAACTTCATATATGCCCGGAGTACTGTTATTCACCGGATTTACAATATCCGGTGTTAACTCTTTCTCTCCTTCTTTTACTTTAGCATCCGGAGTAAATGAGGACCCAGTTGTAATCACCACATTTTCTCCATCTGTCAATTCAAAAGTTGGGAAAAAGGTAATCGTAGAGATCCCAACCGAATCACCATCATTCTCACAAGAGAACACACCCATCGCCAGTACAATTACTGCCACGACCAGGATGTTTTTATTCAATATATTTTTCATATTATTCATGGTTGATTAGTTAACATCCCACCAAAGCTTGTCTGTTGCCAAAGTCTGTGCACTTGGGAAATTAGCATTGGCTACAGACTCAGATTCTGGTAATAAATAACGCTTAATATAATCTGTTCCCAACACCGTGTTTTTAGGAAGATAAAGCGCTGCTCCTGCATTTCCTGTCGGTGGAGTATCATCGTAAGTTGTGGTGTTTTTCACCACTGGATAATCCATACGATGCGTCTCCAAAAACCCTTCAAAAGGATTAACATTGGCCAGCGCTGCCCACTTTTGAACCCCAATATCCTGCAGTTGATCTGCAACTGTAGCTGAGAATTCGTAAGGCATTCCTGCTGCCAGAAACGAAGCGTCTGCAGTAGCCGCTGAGGCACCTACACGAGAAAAGGCACTTCTCACGGCATTATTGTACAATGTCTGAGCATCATCAGTAATTATCCCTCTCACCGCCAACTCTGCTCTGAAGAAATCCACTTCTGAAGTAGTCAACAGATATACAGGTCTCTCGGCATCCAAAATAGGTACCCTATTGGAATTAGGAGGATTGGTAGCTGTGGTTGCTTTATGATCGCCGTGGTCCAGTAGTAGGTTTCCAGAGGTATTGGACTTATAAGTAAGGGCTTCCCGGGGATCGCCATTATTGGTCCAAAATTCAGACAAAGTTCTGTTGGCAACGAGATTGATGGTGGTGTTCAGGTTTTGATCCTGCGCAAACAGTGGATTCTCCTTGTTGACTTCACCTTCAAAAATATCCAACATAGCATCGGTGGCCAGATAATTGTTTTCAGCTTCAATATCACTGATTACTGAGGTAGCCCATGTTGCATCATAGTCCAGGTTTCTCATGGCCAGCTTCAATTTGAGTGAGTTGGCAAATGCTACCCAGCTATCGATGTCACCATTGAAGATATAATCTTTGTCACGCTCAGCAGCTACAAGCACTGCCAAACTACTGCTCCCGGTAGGATTGAACTCATTATACAGATCAAGGGCCTCATCGATGGCATCGACTAGAAGAGGATATACATCTTCGCCATTCTCAAATTCAGGATTAAAATTCGATGTGGTCTCCCCTTTAAATGCATCTGTATAAGGTGCCTGACCATAAGCATCAAAAATGATCTGAAAAGCATAGCTCTCAAGAACTGCGGCTATTAAATACAATCGCGGATTGTATGTCTCAGTAGCGAGGCTATATTCCTTCAGTTTTTGGATATCACTCAATGCCGACGAGTAGAGCTCTACCCAAAGATTATCTCCGTCGTCAGCACGTAAGTCCATGTCGATGATGGTCCTGTACTGATTGGCTGTATTATTTTGATTATAATACTGTGCCCACAATGAGCCGTGGAGTGCAAACGTGCCTCCGATGGCACTCGCCAATGAGATCTCTATCGATGGCAGCAAAAATACTCCCGGGTTATCCAGGATGGCATCCGGATCATCATTTACATCCAGATAATCATCACATGCGGTGAACAACATGGCTACTGAAACCAATAAAGCTGTTGTTGTTTTCGCAATTCCCATCTTAAATATATTTATCCTATTCATTTCCAGATTTTATTAAAATGACACATTGACCTTGAAACCGTAATTTCTCACAGAAGGATACCCTCTGATCTCACCGAATTCACTGGTAGAGCCATTAGAAGCTGTAGTGATTTCCGGATCAACAACATTGTTGGCTGCCGGTGTCCACAGCCACAGGTTGTTTCCAACCAAAGCCAAGGATGCGGATTCAATAAACATGTTGCTGAAAATTGATTTCGGTAAATTATAAGAAAGACTAACCTCACGAAGTTTTACAAACGTTTTTGGCAACACCAATGCCTGATCATTCCAGTCTCCTGTATAATAGTTATTCAGGTCTGTGGTAGTGATGGGAATGGTATTCTCTAAGTAGTTACCTTCTCCAACCTCGTAAACCGAGTTTGGCACTACAAATGGCTGCCTGTCGTTGTAAGTAGTGAGTGGATCCTTTCCGGTCCACATGGTGGATTGTTTACTGTAGGAAAGGAATTTACCTCCTTCTCTATAGTCAACCTGAAAGTAAAGTGAAAGATCTTTGTAAGTAAATGTATTCATGAAACCCATGGTGTAGTCATACAATGTGCTCCCCAGATCAACTCCGACTGCAGTAGCCAATGGCCTTCCGGTCTGAGAATCGACGATTACTCTGCCATCATTGGTAGTTTGCGTCCCAAAAGCTTTGATGTGAGAAACAGTTTTGCCTTTGATAGCTACTACACTTGGTGAAACAAATCCCGTAATAGTTACTTCATCCAGTCCTTCAGTTAAATCAACCACCTTGTTGGTGTTTTTATCAAACTTGTAGCCAATGTCCCAAGTGAAGCCACCAAGGTTCTCAATAGGTGTCATATATGCTGAGATCTCGATACCACGATTCGTCATCTTACCTACGTTGTCCCAGATAAAATTAAACCCGGAAGAGGCTGCCAGGGTCCTTTGCAGAAGCAAGCCTTCAGTGGTCTTATCATAATACGTAAAATCGATTCCCAGTCGGTTTTGGAATAGTTTGATATCAATACCAGTCTCAAAGTCAGTAGATATCTCAGGCTTTAGGTTAGGGTTCCCAAGCACATTGCTGTATTCATATCCTGTCGCCCCGCCTAATGGAAAGGTAAGGTCACTAAAAGGAATACCCGCTGTCACTTGTCCCTGAACATACACAGGATTAACTACATAAGGATCGGCATCGTTTCCACTTTGTCCGTATCCAACCCTGATCTTCATATAATCCATCCATCCACTCGATCCCAGAGCATCAATGGCATCAGAAATGATAAAACTTGCGTTTACAGATGGGTAGAAATAAGAGTTGCTTCCCGCCGGCAAAGTAGAGGACCATGTATTTCTGACTGATCCTGACAGGTAAATAATATCATCAAAACTTACTTCAAGTATTGAATAGATAGCTTGTCTTCTATAAACTCTATGAGGATATCCGCTTGATACTGTTGGAATGGCTGATGTATTGGCCAGGTTAGGAAACGATTGCTCCAAAACCAAAGATTTCACCTCTTCTTCACTCTGCTTTTGTGAATTATGCTGCATATTAATTCCGGCCATCAGGTTTACATAAAACTTCGAAAACCTTTGACCTGCGGATAGAAAGGCATCCAGATTGTAAAGGCTTACATTCCTCTGAAATTCCCTATAGTATCCATCGATATCACTCTGAGTGCCTTTATTGATACTGTTGTCATCAAGTGTGTATTTACCATCATAGTTGTGACCAAATGTATTTTGTACATCACCTCCAAATCTGACCGTTCCCTTGAGATCGATAGGCTTATAGATATCCGCATTCAATGTAACACTGGCTATCATCCGGTCTATATTGGCCTCATTTGTGGTATTGTCTATCGTAAAATATGGATTCCACAGATAAGGTGAGAAATAGTTGTTGGGATTGAAAAAGGAATTGGGATCCCTGTAGTTGTCCATATCCGCAAGGCTTATATCGGTAGGATGCTGCAAGACATCATCGAATAAGTTCGCACTACCTCCCTGAGCCTGCCCCGTAGGGAGTGCCCTGGTTTCCTTATTGATATAATTGAAGCTTGTGCTAACATCCAAAACCCCCATTTTCCTGGAAGCTCCGAATTTGAAACTGTTCTTTTGAAATCCATCCTTGTCTCTGGGTACAATCCCATCACTGATCACATTGTTGTAGGACACATAAAAAGTACCATCCTCTCCACCACTGGAAATGGAAACAGAGTTATCATACATCGTTCCTAATTCATAGAAGTCGGTTACCTGGTCATCCAGGAATGAAAAGTTCTTGTACAGTTGACTGTTGTTGACAGGATATCCCCAAAGCCTGGAATCATTGGTAAACCGGGGTCCCCAGCTACCATTTTCTTCACTGGCATAGTGTCCATCCCATCCTTGCCCGAAAGAACGTTGATACCTCGGAGCCATCAATAGCGATGAAAAGATGGTTGATGAACTTAAAGTAACCCTTGGTTTCCCATTCAGGTCTTTTGAACCCTTTTTGGTTGTGATCATCACTACGCCATTGGCACCGGCTGAACCGTATAATGCTGTGGCAGCTGATCCTCTCAGTACTGACATTGATTCTATGTCTCCTGCATTGAGGTCATTGATTCCATTACCAAAGTCAACTGTCCTGTTTACATCTGCACCATTCGTATTATAGTTTTGATTGGTATTGGTCACTGGCACGCCATCGATAACGTAGAGCGGCTGAGTACTTCTGCCGATATTGGCATAACCTCTCAGAACCACATTAGTTGAACTTCCGGGAGCTCCGGTTCCTCCGGTCACCTGGACACCCGCTACTTTTCCTGACAATGCTGAAGTGAAGTTGCTGGAAGGCCCTCTGGTTAAATCTTTGCCATCAACATTGGTAATGGAATAACCAACGGATCGCTTATCACGCGAAATACCCAGGGCAGTGACCACAACCTCGGCTAATTGCTTAACATCCGCATTTAAGGTAATGTCAATGCTGGTGCGTTGACCAATTACAACCTCTTGCGTTTCCAATCCGATAAATGAATAAATCAAAGCATCGGAACCCTCAGGAACCGAGATACGGTAATTACCATCCAGATCGGTGGTAGTACCCTCAGTCGTTCCCTTTACAATTACGTTTGCCCCCGGTACAGGCTCACCTGTATCGTCGACAACTTTACCGGAAACCTGCCTCTGCTGAGAATAGGTCATAAAGCAAATTCCCAGTAAAAGCATTACTAGTAGATTTCTCCTCATATACGTAAGAATTTTCTATTAAAAGATTATTATCTATTAAGTAATGTTAGAAATGAAGAAATCCTGAAAATTGTAAAAAAGAATAGGACAAATGCCTAGGGGTGAGCGTTATTGGCATTTTCAGAATAATATTTGGCAAAATGGTTATACGTAAAAATTTGCCCTCATTTATTGTCTCTTTTTGAAAACTTTTTACTTATATTTTTTTGCAATTTTCAATAAAATATCTGTCGAAATATGAAATTCTTAATCAGGAAGGTCAATTCTTTAGCGATTGTTAAGCATTCATTGAGGTGATTGTGTGTTAAACGCCTCTGCAGTCTCACTTCCGTACGATATTTAACCACATCGGTGTCCATTAACGAACACAATCGTAGGTTCCTAGCAAAAGATAATTTCATTACATATTGACTGTCAGTCAGTTATGAATTATGGCATATATGTTGTCAACCTATGGCAGAGGACTTAATGAAAACCAACAACTAAGACAATGAAAAGATCAAAAACCATACTTCTTATATGTGGAGTGGTCATCGCCATCCTGTTATCTGTCACCCAATCACTCCAGGCCAATGAAACGGAAGCATTTCTTCAAAATAAATCAGCAGCTCATATGCATCCGGAAAACAAAGTGAGCCATTTAACGATTACATCCTTTTCCTTTGAACTGTTTGTGAAAAATCTTCCATATTTAAACTCAAAATAAATGAATATGCCGACAAAAAGACTATATCGATCTTCAGATGCCATGTTGGGCGGCGTTTGTGCAGGGATCGCTGATTATTTTGACCTGGACCCCACGCTCATCAGAATAGCCTATATTGTGTTAACCATAGCAACAGTGCTGCTGCCATCTATCATTGGATATATCATATTGTGGATTGTTATCCCACCAAGGGATTAAGTGATCTTTGACAAGGTATTGATCCATCTTGTAGGGACTTCCCCTTTCAAAGCAGTTTCATAATCTGAATAGCTGCATGGGATCATCCTACTCCTCATAAATACCGTGCTCTCATCTGGATGAGGCACTTCCATCCACCACTTTTCCGAAAGCTTACTCTTGTAAAACTTGATGGAAGAGGGCTCACTCCCAAGGGCAACTTCGTAAATGAGGTAATCATTTGACTGAAAGTTTTTATCCCCCTTTCTGCTATAGTAACCCTCAACAAAATACCAAAGCATGGTAGCCACTACAAAGGCTGTTTTTTTGTCCGCTGTATCCTTCAGCGCATTGTATTGATAAAAACCGGCGGAGCTCAATTTATCATTGAGTCCGGCGTACCAGCAAATCTGGCATGCTTCTTCTCCGGTCAACCCAAATACATTAGCGCTTACACCTCCGGGACAATACTGGGATTGGATGGAAGAGATATCAAATGACAACATATCAGCGTCCCGAATTACCGGTTCCATCTCCTTGATATTCTCTTTAACTACCCCTAGTCTTACCGATTCAAAACACAGCTTTTCCATTAAAGCAATCTCCGAAGGGTCAATAAGAAAAGACTGATGGGCCAAATGATAGTAGTTAAAAAGATAATTTGGATCGTGCTTAAATACCTTGTGGATATGCGTTTGGCTGGATATTCCGGTCTTGGGGTCTTCGAGATCCAGTTGACTATCTACGTTTAAAAAAGTAATCAGTTTGTTTTGATCTTCATAGGCGTAGAACTGACCCAGATCTACATTATGAGCACCACCAATCAATATCGGAAGGATGTTCTGACTCATCAAATGCCCACAAACTTCTTTCAACCGCAGGTACGTATCTTCCAGCTCAGGACCATTTCTGAAGTTGCCCAGATCAAGGATCTTGATGGTCTCCGAACCCTTCTTTAATTCGTAAAAACACCTCCGGATCTCATCTACACCTTTGGAAACGCCCTCCTGTTGATCAGGATCAACACCTCGTGCTTCTTTGATGCCAATAAGCGCAATGTCATGATTTCCTATCTCTGGCATTTGATCTTTATTGATGTAGATCGAATGCGCAATGGCCGAACCCGGTAGTTTTTTTAGGTTAAAAGAATCATCAACGGGATCAAAGAAGAGTTTCAGGTCCATCGGAAATTGATATTACAAGGTAGAAAGGCATAGCCCTTTCAAATGTAAATCAATTTAGTGTTATCCTCCGAAATCGTCAAATCGAACATTCTCCGGGGGCACACCCATCTCATCGAGCATCTTGAGGACAGCAGCATTCATCAATGGAGGTCCGCAGAGGTAAAACTCTACTTCTTCAGGTTCGGGGTGATCTTTCAGATAGTTGTCATACAGACATTGGTGAATAAAGCCTACATAGCCATCACCATCTTTGTCATTCAATGACTTTTTGGTCTTCCAGTTGTCCTCCGGAAGTGGTTCGGAAAGCCCGATATGAAAATTGAAGTTCTTAAAGTCTTTTTCGATCTTTTGGAAATGATCTAAATAGAAGAGCTCACGCTTGGATCGTCCCCCATACCAGTAGGAAACCTTTCTATTGGTCTTTTCAGTATGAAAAAGATGGAATATATGTGATCTCAAAGGTGCCATTCCGGCACCACCACCCACATAGATCATTTCTCTGTCTGTTGGGTTGATGAAGAATTCACCATAAGGACCAGAGATCGTTACTTTGTCTCCAGGCACACGAGAGAAAACATAAGAAGAACAAATGCCCGGGTTTACATCCATCCATTGGTTTTTAGCTCGATCCCATGGTGGTGTAGCTATCCGGATATTTAGCATGACAATATTGCCTTCAGCAGGATGATTGGCCATGGAGTAGGCCCGGAAGATCGGCTCGTCATTTTTCATCTTCAGATCCCAAAGACCAAATTTGTCCCAGTCACTCTGATATACATCCTGAGGGTGTCCCAATTCAGGATGAGGTGTGATGTCCATGTCTTTGAATTCTACCTCAATAGTGGGCACGTCAATCTGGATATACCCACCTGACTGAAAGTCCAGTGTTTCTCCCTCAGGGAGCTTCACTTTAAATTCCTTGATAAATGTGGAAACATTGTAGTTGGAAACCACTTCGCATTCCCACTTCTTGATCCCGAAGATCTCTTCAGGGATCTCTATACGCATATCCTGCTTCACTTTTACCTGGCAGGAAAGCCGGACGTTTTCTTTTTGCTCTGACCTGCTCAAATGCCCTACTTCCGTCGGAAGGACATCCCCTCCTCCTTCATGGATTTTACACTTACACATGGCGCAGGTTCCGCCACCCCCACAAGCAGAGGGTAAAAAAATCTTCTCACCCGACAGGGTAGACAATAATGAAGATCCGGCTGAAGCAACCATCGGATTTTTCTCATCTCCATTGATAATGATCTTCACAGGACCTGACTGAACCAGCCTGGACTGTGCAAACAATAGGATAAGGACAAGTAGTAGGATAACTACTGTGAAGGCAATAATGGAGGTAGTAATAACTGGAACCATGAGAAAACCTCTTTTAGCGTTTAGTTTTTAAAACTGAGCAAATATATGTTATAATGTTTTCCAATTGAAGCCTTGGAAACATGTATTTGACTAACCAAATAACAATAATTATGTTGGAGAAAATTCAAAGACTTATTCAAGCATCTTTAACAAGGTGGTCAATTTGGCCTTAAGGTGTCGTCTGTCAACAATAAAATCAAGGAAACCATGCTCTAAAACAAACTCAGCACTTTGAAATCCTTTAGGCAAATCCTTTCCGATTGTTTCCCTAATCACCCTTGGTCCGGCGAAACCAATCAAAGCCCCTGGCTCGGAAATGTTGAAATCCCCCAGCATAGAGAAGGAAGCTGTTACCCCACCTGTAGTGGGATCAGTAAGCAAAGAGATATAAGGTATTTTCTTTTCAGATAGAATGGTGAGCTTAGCCGATACTTTGGCCATCTGCATCAGCGAGAACCCGGCTTCCATCATCCTGGCTCCTCCCGATTTGGAGATCATCAGAAAAGGTGTGTTGGTTTTGGCCGCATGATCGATGGCTCTGGCAATCTTTTCCCCAACAACGGAGCCCATAGAACCGCCAATAAATGCAAAGTCCATACAGGCAATCACCATATTCATTCCGTTCATTTTGCCA
This sequence comes from Cyclobacteriaceae bacterium, assembly GCA_965223915.1. Taxonomy (GTDB): domain Bacteria; phylum Bacteroidota; class Bacteroidia; order Cytophagales; family Cyclobacteriaceae; genus UBA7330. Next base: position 918,518 of record OZ245027.1, read on the forward strand.
TATGCTGAACGAACGGCATCTTTTAATCCTGTCTTTTTTTGTGATTCTGTGATCCTTTGAGGATATGCTTTGGTATCAACAAACTTCAATGGATCAGAGGAAGAAAGCTTTTCGTCCAACTCCGTGAACTTGTTGTTGTCGAAGAGTATCTCAAAATATTCTTTCGATCCAATTCTCACATGGTATCCATCGTCAGGGCTCACATACGCATTATTCTTGAGCTCACGCATATGAATAATGTTTCCACTCGGAGTCTTATACCACAATCCATCAGGAGCTTCTTTCTTCTTTTCAGTTGGTGTTTGAATTCCCTTGTCTTGTCTTTTAAACCACGCCATTCAGTTTACCTTTTTTGGGAAGGCAAAGCTAATGGTTTCTGACCAACTATTTAACCAGATCCAGGTGTAAAGCAGTTGAATTTGACTTTCATTAATTATTTTTGGTTGTATACCAATTAGACCTATGGCCGCATTAACCAGACGATCCATGCTGCAAAAATCAGGAATGATTGCAGCTGCCCCACTTATCTCACTACCTGCCTGCAACGAGAAAAAGCAAAAACATCAATTTTCTTTTTGCTTAAATACCAGCACAATACGGGGCCAAAACCTCAAAATAATGGAGGAGATCAAAACCGCCGCTGCAGCAGGGTATGATGGCGTAGAGATCTGGATGAACAAGCTCACTGCGCATATCAATGAAGGTGGCACGACTGCCGACATCAAAAATCTTGTGGCTGATCTGGGTATTAAAATAGAAAACTGCATTAGCTTCCCTACATGGATCGTAGATGATGAGCAAAAACGTAATGAAGCTTACGATCAGGCCAAAAAGGAAATGGATTTACTGGCAGAAGTTGGATGCCCCCGGGTAGCCGCTCCACCTGCCGGAGCAACGAATCCGCCTTCGCTAAATCTGCTCGAAGCAGCAAAGCGCTACAGAAAATTGCTGGAAATCGGGCGAGAAACGGGGGTGCTTCCGCAGCTGGAACTTTGGGGCTTTTCTCACAACCTGCATTTATTTGGTGAAGTGATGTATGTGGCTTCAGAGGCTGCACATCCGGATGCTTGCATTCTCCCCGATATCTATCATATTTACAAGGGAGGTTCTGACTTTGAAGGCCTCAGGATGTTGGACCCTTCTGCCATCCACATGTTTCATATCAACGACTACCCTTCCAGCCCTTCCAGAGAGGAGATCAAAGACAGTCATCGGGTTTTCCCGGGCGATGGTGTAGCACCACTGCAGAAAGCTTTGGGATATTTGATCGACAAGAACAAACCCATTGTCCTCTCCCTGGAACTATTCAATGAGAGCTATTATAAAATGAAAGCCCTCGATGCAGCCAAAGAAGGGCTGGATAAAATGAAGATGTCCGTAGAAAAAACTATCGGATAGCTATTCTTTTACTTCTTCATAATCCACATAGTCGCCACCCTTATATTCTTTGCCAGATTTTGGCCCTTTGTTATCGGGTGGTGTATCGATGTTAAGATTGCTGTTTGGTGCTCTTTTCTTGGTCGTGTATTGTTGACGTTGCCCTTGCTGCGCTCTTCGCTGCTGTTCATAAGCTGCACCAAACATGATCCTGAAGGCAAACCCTACAAGCTTAAAAACTATGTAGATTACCAATACGGATATGATAATGATTTTTAGCATCCCTAATTGTTTTAACTATCTGCTGAGGTATAGGTTTCGCTCAGCATAAATTTCTAAAAAGTAATCGTCCATCAAATCATCAATAAAATAGATAGATTCCCCTGTAGATTTCATTTCAGGTCCTAATTCCTTATTGACATTCGGAAATTTATGGAATGAGAACACAGGTTCTTTGATGGCATATCCATGCTTTTTGGGGTTGAATTTAAAGTCCTTCACCTTTTTCTTTCCAAGCATCACCTTCGTGGCATAATTTACGTAAGGCTCCTGATATGCTTTACATATAAAAGGAACGGTACGCGAGGCCCGAGGGTTCGCTTCAATGATATAAACCTTATCATCTTTGATGGCAAACTGAATGTTGATCAAACCAACGGTCTTCAAAGCCAAAGCAATCTTTTCTGTGTACTCTTCTATTTGTCTAATGACGAAATCACCAAGATTATATGGTGGCAGTACCGCATAAGAATCACCGGAATGGATGCCTGCAGGTTCTATATGCTGCATAATACCGATGATATAGACGTCTTTGCCATCACAAATGGCATCAGCTTCTGCCTCGATCGCTCCTTCCAGGAAATGATCTAATAAGATCTTACCATCCTGTTTGTCCTTAATCAGATTGACCACATGTTGCTCCAGCTCCTTCTCGTTGATCACGATCTTCATGCTTTGTCCACCAAGGACGTAGCTAGGTCGTACCAGCAGCGGAAAACCAATCTCTTTGGACAGCTCAATGGCTGATTCCGCGTCTTCTATGGTTCCATACTGTGGATATGGTATTTTATTTTCCTTCAACAGATCAGAAAAACGTCCCCTATCTTCGGCCAGGTCCAGTGCCTCATAGCTTGTACCAATCACTTTGATGCCATACCGATCAAGCTTTTCGGCAAGCTTCAATGCGGTCTGACCGCCAAGTTGAACAATAACTCCAACTGGCTTTTCATGAAGGATGATATCATAGATATGTTCCCAAAATACAGGCTCAAAATAAAGTTTATCAGCAATGTCAAAATCTGTAGAAACAGTCTCAGGGTTGCAGTTGATCATGATGGTCTCATATCCACACTCCTTCGCTGCCAAAACCCCATGCACGCAAGAGTAATCAAACTCTATCCCCTGACCGATCCTGTTAGGACCTGAACCCAGTACAATGATCTTTTCCCTATCTGAAGCGATGGATTCATTCTCCTCGTCAAATGAAGAGTAGTAGTAAGGAGTCTGCGCCTCAAACTCTGCGGCGCAAGTATCTACAAGTTTGTAAACCCTCTTGATCCCCTGATCATTCCTTTTTGCAAAGACTTCGCTCTCCAGACACTTCAGCAGGTGAGCAATCTGACGGTCAGCATATCCTTTCTCTTTGGCTTCCTTGAGCACTTCTTTCGGCAGCGTGTCGAGCGAATAACGCTCGATTTTGTTCTCCAGATTGATGAGATCTTCTATCTGATGAAGGAACCAACTATCAATCTTTGTCAGATTCTGAATGGTTTTAAATGGTATCCCAAGCTTGAACGCATCATAAATATGGAATAGTCTGTTCCAGCTTGGGTGCTCGAGGCTGTAAAGGATTTCCTCCTGATTCTTCAACTCCCGGCCATCGGCTCCGAGTCCATTTCGCTTGATCTCCAATGACTGACATGCCTTTTGTAAGGCCTCTTGGAAATTCCGTCCAATACCCATAGCCTCTCCAACTGACTTCATCTGTAGGCCTAGTTTTCTGTCAGAGCCCTGGAACTTGTCAAAATTCCATCGTGGAACCTTGACAATGACATAGTCCAGCGCAGGCTCAAAATAAGCTGAGGTTGTTTTGGTGATCTGGTTTTTGAGTTCGTCCAAGTTGTAGCCAATGGCCAGCTTGGCAGCAATCTTTGCAATCGGGTATCCGGTTGCTTTGGATGCCAGTGCAGATGATCTTGACACCCGTGGATTGATCTCAATTCCTATGATATCATCGGTATCCGGATCTACAGCAAACTGAACATTACAACCTCCGGCAAACTGCCCAATGGCATTCATCATTCGCTTTGCCAGGTCCCGCATGTTTTGATACACCGTATCAGGTAGTGTCATGGCCGGAGCAACGGTGATAGAATCACCCGTATGAACCCCCATGGGGTCAAAGTTTTCGATAGAACAAATGATGATGATATTCCCGGCATTATCCCTAAGTAGCTCGAGCTCATATTCTTTCCATCCCATAATTGATTGTTCAATCAAAACCTCGTGGATGGGTGAGGCTTGCAAACCTGCATTCAATGCCTTATCGAATTCGTCAGCATTGTCAACAAATCCTCCACCATAACCCCCAAGGGTGTAGGATGGTCTGATAACCAATGGAAATCCTATTTCCTGGGCGATTTCTTTTCCAGTGAGGAAAGAGGTGGCCGTTTCACCCTGACAGACACCGACACCGATCTCATTCATTTTCAACCGGAATTTTTCTCTGTCTTCCGTAGTCTCGATGGCTCCAATATCTACACCGATCATCTTCACTCCATACTTATCCCAAATTCCGGCCTTTTCACAATCAATGGCCAGGTTGAGTGCAGTTTGACCTCCCATGGTTGGAAGTACAGCATCAATCTTGTGCTTTTTGAGAATTTCCTTGATGGATTGTTTGGTCAGAGGCTTAAGGTAGATATTGTCAGCTGTAACAGGATCGGTCATAATCGTTGCCGGATTACTATTGATCAGCGTGACTTCTATTCCTTCTTCCCGCAATGACCTGGCGGCCTGGGAACCAGAATAATCGAACTCACAAGCCTGGCCAATGATGATTGGTCCACTTCCTATTATTAATACTGATTTGATGTCGGGATTTTTAGGCATCTAAGGATGTTTTTTTTGGTAGGTACAAATTGGGGCAAAAATAAGTCAGCCATCCGATTTAATTCAAGCAATACATGAAAATATCAGAATCCTTTCTCACTAATTAATATAACGTTGTGTGCATATATAAAGAACCGTTCCTTATGACTTGTTTAAATCGGAAACACTCACCAATTTTAACCACCGACCGGTTCAATAGGCTGGTTCTTAATCACTTAATCTACCCCTACTCTTTCTAAAGAGTAGGGTTTTTTTTATTGCTCTCCCTAGGTCTTATATTTGATTAATGAACCGGATAGATCGTTTGAATGCTATTCTTATTCAATTACAGGGGAAACCAAAGGTTACCATCGCCGACCTGGTAGACCGGTTTCAAATCAGCCAGCGAACGGTTTTTAGGGACATTAAGTCGTTGATTGAGTCAGGAATACCCATCGGGGGTGATGCGGGCACGGGATATTTTATCGTAGAAGGTTTTCATCTTCCACCAGTCGTTTTCAATAAGTCGGAAGCCGCAGCCTTGTTAATGGGCTCTAAATTGATCAAGCACCAGGCCGATAAGGAAGTTGTCCAAAGCTTTGAAGAAGCAATGCATAAAGTCCGTGCTGTATTAAGGTATTCAGACAAAAATTTCCTGAGCTCGCTGGAGGAAAATATCTCCGTCGCACCATTCCTGAGAAATAACAATGAATTTCCAAACTCTCATATCTCAAGTATACAGAATGCCCTGGCTGAGCAAAAAGTATTGGGTATTGAGTATCATTCCAACTACAATGACCAATCTACCAAACGTGAGGTAGAACCCCTGGGACTTGTATACTATTCAGGAAGATGGCATCTGATTGCTTATTGCAGGCTTAGAAAGAATATGCGTGATTTCAGATGTGACAGAATATCAAACTGTCGCTTGCTCCCTGAACAATACGATCGGTCAGTACATCCAAAATTTCAGGAGTTCATCGAACAGATGACCATTGGAACCGAAACGAGTGAGGTCAGAATTCAAGTAACCAAAAAAGTAGGCCGATACATTGGAAATCAAAAGTATTTCTATGGGTTTGCCGGAGAAAAGGAGCTTGAAGATATGATAGAGATGAAATTCTATACCCCGTCATATAATTTCTTTGCCCGCTGGCTTATGATGTTTGGTAATGATGTCAACATTATTTCTCCTGAGGAACTCATACAAGAAGCTGAAAACCATGCATTGGAGCTCCAACAACACTACTTAAAAGTGGCATCACCAGCTTCAGTCTAGCTAAAATTAATTTTTTTCATTTTTTTTAAAACGCAGTGACATAGGGTTGTCAGTCAGGCCAATTTCTTTGAAGAAAAAACACAATGATTATGGAAACAATGATTGAAAAACTAGACCTAAGCAAAGTTGACAAGACCTACTACACTGCCAGAAAAACTCCAGCCATCATCGACCTGGATTCCTACTTCTATGTAACAATCGAGGGGCAAAGCAGCCCCGACGATCCAAGGTTTCTCAATGCCATTGAAACTTTGTATGCTACTGTTTATGGCATCAAGTTTCTTGCAAAATCAGAAGACAATGACTTTGTGGTGCCAAAGATGGAAGGTCAATGGTGGATCTCTACTGAAGTTAAAAGCATGGATGACTTTCTGAAAGTGCCCAAAGACCAATGGCATTGGAAGATCATGGTGAGAATGCCCGACTTCATTGAGGGTGATCACTTTCACCGTTCTATTGAATCCCTCAGAATCAGGAAGCCAGAACTTGACAACCTTGATCAGATGCACTTTGAACTGATCAATGAAGGTACCTGCGCCCAGATATTACATACAGGCTCCTATGATGCCGAGGCTCCAACACTTGAAGTATTGCACAGCTTCATCAATCAAGAGGGCATGAAAGTAAACGGACACCATCATGAGATCTACCTGAAAGATCCCAGAAGAACCGAACAGGAAAAACTGAAAACCATCATCAGGTACCCAATTGCTAAAAAATAGAATATATGAAATCAATCGGATTAAGAACAACCATCTATCAGGTGCCAAATCTTGAGGAAGCCAAGCAATGGTATGCTAAAGTATTCGAAGCTTTACCCTATTTTGATGAACCATTTTATGTAGGATTTAACATTGCCGGATATGAGCTAGGGCTGATCCCGGGTGAGTCAGCATCTGAAAAGTCAGAAAATATCTTTTCCTATTGGGGAGTGGAGAATATCGATGAAGCCCATGCCGATTTGGTTGCAAAAGGTGCTAAACCATTTGAGGAAATCTCAGATGTAGGCAAGAATATTAAGGTCGCTGCGTTGAAAGATCCGTGGGACAATATTATCGGAATCATCTACAATCCTAATTTCAAACTGTAGACGCTCTCCGGTGGAACTTCAAAAAAGGGGCGAATTAATTTGTCCCTTTTTTTTATTGCGGTAGATTCGTTAATTCACAATAAAATAAAAATACAGATGAAAGCAGGATTAGGAATTATCATGATAGGGCTGGGTATTTTCCTCATTTATTGGGCTGAATCCCATTCACCCAAAGACCTGGGCAAAGTAATTGGCAATACCTTTTCCGGAGGTTACACACTCTCCGAACCGTGGTATTACGTTTGTCTGGGCGCAGGAATACTCGTAGGAGTAGTGGGTGTACTCAGAACTTACAAATCCATGAAGTAAGGAGGCCTGATTACATATGAATCGGCCTGTTTTCCGTAGCTGCAAGACAGGCTTCTTTGACCGCTTCCATGTATGTTGGGTGGGCATGTGACATGCGCGCCACATCCTCGGCAGAGGCCCGAAACTCCATCGCTGTCACCGCTGCAGCAATCATATCTGCCGCTCTGGCTCCAATGATATGGACTCCCAGTATTTCGTCAGTTTTCTTATCCGCGATCACTTTTACCAGCCCGTCAAGATCCATACTTGCTCGGGCACGACCCAGGGCTTTGTATGGAAACGAACCTATTTTTATTTCACGACCAGCTTCTTTGAGCTCCTGCTCAGTATAACCAACTGACGCCACTTCCGGCCAGGTATAGACCACACCAGGAATAAGGTGGTAATGAATGTGTGGCTTTTGCCCTGCAATGGTTTCTGCCACAAATGTGCCTTCTTCCTCAGCTTTGTGAGCCAGCATGGCGCCTTTCACTACATCGCCGATGGCGTAAATATTGTCTACTTTGGTTCTCAGGTGGTCATCAACCTCTACCCTGCCCTGCTTGTCCGTTTCAATGCCTACTTTATCTAAAGCAAGTCCTTCGGTATAGGCCTTTCTCCCGATGGATACCAGACAATAATCACCTTTGAACTCAACTGATTTGCCATCTTTCCCCTCTGCTTTTACAGTTACTGTTTTAGCCTTTTTCTCTACTGAAGTCACTTTATGACTCAGGTGAAACTCAAACCCTAGTTTTTTCAGGGACTTCTGCAGTTCCTTCCCCATCGTTACGTCCATGGTCGGGATAATACTGTCCAAAAACTCGATCACGGTCACCTTAGCTCCCAGCCGTGCATAGACTGATCCCAGTTCCAAACCAATGACACCACCACCGATGACAATCATATTTTTGGGGACTTCTTTCAGGTTAAGTGATTCTGTGCTGGTGATCACCCGGTCTTTGTCCAGCTTAATAAATGGCAGGGAGGCTGGCTTGCTACCTGTGGCAATGATCACTTTTTCGGTGGTAATGGTCTTCTTGCTTTTGCCATTCACCTCAATGGTGTTTTTGTCCTTAAATGACCCAACACCTGTCAACACCTCGATTTTATTTTTCTTCATCAGGAATGCAATCCCATCGACATTTTGCTTTACCACATCGTCCTTCCTGGCGATCATCTGATTCAGGTTGACCTTGGGGGCCGGAATGTCTATTCCATGCTCTTTAAAGGTATGTTCGGCATTGTGAAAATGCTCAGAGGAATCCAACAAAGCCTTGGAGGGGATACAACCTACATTGAGACAAGTACCTCCCAGGGTATCATATTTTTCGATAATGGCTGTTTTCATTCCAAGCTGGGCGCAGCGGATGGCAGCTACATACCCACCAGGGCCTGATCCAATCACAGTTACATCGTAATCCATAGGAAAATATTAAGTGTCAGGACTTCAGTCCGATTTGTAATATAAAAAATTAAACGCCAAGCAATAGCCTGGTTGGATCTTCCAGCAACTCCTTCACCCGTACCAGGAAGCTCACAGATTCCCTCCCATCAACGATCCTGTGATCATATGATAACGCTACGTACATGATCGGCTGGATCTTCACCTCTCCATTTACTGCTACAGGCCGCTCCACAATGTTGTGCATTCCCAAAATAGCCGACTGCGGTGCATTGATAATGGGTGTAGAAAGCATGGATCCGAAAATCCCTCCATTCGTAATAGTAAAGGTTCCACCCTGCATTTCTTCAATACTCAGTTTACCATCCCTTGCTTTCACAGCCAGCCTGATCACTTCTTTTTCAAACTGATCGAAACTCAATGATTCAGCATTTCTGATAACAGGCACTACCAACCCTTTCGGTGTTGATACAGCTATTGAAATGTCCGCATAGTCATTGTAGACGATTTCCTCCCCATCGATCATGGCATTCACCGAAGGCCAATCTTTGAGGGCCATACTACACGCTTTGCCAAAGAATGACATAAAGCCCAGGCCAACTTCATATTTCTCTTTGAAAGCTTCTTTGTATTTCTTTCTCAGCTCCATGATCGGTCCCATATTCACCTCATTGAATGTGGTCAGCATGGCTGTTTCATTCTTCACAGAGACCAGTCGTTTGGAGATGGTCTTTCTCAGGGAACTCATCTTTTCTCGTCGCTGCGCTCTGTCACCAGATGATTGGGCAACAGGGGCTCCATCCGAAGCCTGTTTTGCTGCAGGTGCAGCTGACTTTTCTGCCTTTTGAGCATTCAGTGCATCATCCTTGGTAATTCTGCCATCACGACCGGTTCCTTTGATGTCTTCACTTTTAAGTCCTTTCTCTTCCATGATCTTTGCGGCCGCCGGAGAAGCATGACCTGCCGCATAAGAGCCTTCTTTTTGTTCTGCAGGTGCGGACTCCGCAGCCGGAGCATCACCACCGGAAGATGCTGGCTTGGCTGATGAACCTCCTTCCATCTCCTCGATCTTACAGATCAGGGCTCCGATATCTACAGTCTCACCTTCTTTCACAACGATCTTTAAGATTCCGGATGCTTCTGCCGTCAACTCAAATGTTGCTTTGTCAGATTCGATCTCTGCAATGACTTCATCTAACTCCACGAAATCCCCGTCTTTCTTAGACCAGGAAGCGATGGTCACCTCGTTGATAGATTCACCGACCGCAGGCACTTTCATCTCAATGACATTGCCCGTTGATTTTGGCTCTGAAGACGTTGCCTCTTCTTTTTCGGGTTGCTTTTCTTCCTGATCACTTGATTTGGACTCAGGTTTGCCATTGGATTTGGCAGAGTCATCAATTTCACAAAGCAAGGCACCAATGTCTAAGGTCTCACCCTCCTGTGCTTTGATATGTAAAATACCCGATGATTCAGCCGTGACTTCAAAGGTGGCCTTGTCAGATTCCAGTTCACAAAGAACCTCATCCATTTCAACATAATCACCGTCCTTTTTAGTCCAGCTCGCTATGGTTACTTCAGCGATGGATTCCCCGACAGACGGGACTTTTATTTCTAAACTCATAAGTTCAGTTTATTAAGATTTAAATGCATTTTTAACAATTTCAGCCTGATCCTGTTTATGCACTTTGGCATATCCGGTGGCCGGAGACGATCCTGCTTTTCTGGAGAGCAAGGAAAGGTCGAGCCCCGATACACGCAACATGAATCCCCAGGCTCCCATATTTTCAGGTTCTTCCTGAACCCAGACCAATTTCGGCTTATTATATTTCTTTAATATTTCGTCAAGCTTTTTCTTTGGAAATGGATGCTGCTGCTCAATCCTTATGATGGCTATATCTTTGATTTTTTTCTTCTCCTGCTCTTCCAAAAGATCAAAATAAACTTTTCCGCTGCAGAGTAAAACCCTCTTGACGTTCTTTTTGGTCACATAGTCATCATCATACACTTCCTGGAATTTATTTTTAGTAAAATCAGTCATAGGAGAGATGACCTTAGGATGTCTTAACAATGACTTGGGTGAGAATACAACACATGGCTTTCTGAATTCCCAGCTGATCTGTCTTCTCAGCAAGTGGAAAAGGTTCGCCGGTGTGGTGATGTTGGCAATAATCATGTTTTCCTGTGCTGCCATCTGCAGGAATCTTTCCGGTCTCGCGCTGGAGTGCTCGGGCCCTTGTCCTTCATACCCATGAGGCAACAGCATCACCAGGCCATTCATTCTTTGCCATTTTGTTTCGGCTGAGGTAATGAACTGATCGATCACCACCTGAGCCCCATTGGAAAAGTCGCCAAACTGTGCCTCCCAGATGACCAAAGCATTGGGTGTGGCCATGGCATATCCATACTCAAAACCAAGCACACCATACTCAGACAACAAAGAGTTGTAGATCCTGAAAGGCTCCTGGCCTTCCTTGACATGATCCAGGTTAGAGTAGTGTTCGTTGGTGTTAGAATCATGTAAATATGAATGTCTATGAGAAAACGTGCCTCTTCTCACGTCCTGTCCTGACATACGCACGATCTTTCCCTCAGCGAGCAACGAGCCATAAGCCAGCAATTCCGCATCTCCCCAGTTCAGTACCTTCTCTTGCAGGAAATTGTTTTTTCTGTCTTTCAACAGCTTTTCAATCTGTTTTAGCGGTTTAAAGCCTTTCGGTATTGTGGTGAGTGCTGAGGCCACCATGTCAAATATTTCCTGATTGATGGAGGTATCCGGTGATTCATCAAAATCCTGAGGCTTTGACCTTCTTAGAAAATGCCACTCTTCCTCGATCTTTTGAGGCTTGTAAGGAAGCGGATTTTGTTTTACCTCATTGAGTCGATCCTGGAGCTGCTTTTTAAACTCCTTGTCTAGCTTATCGGCTTTTTCTTCGCTGATGTCACCCCGGCTGATCAAAGATTTCACGTAGATATCCCGCGGATTAGGATGCTTGGATATCAGGTTATATAGCTTGGGCTGGGTGAACTTCGGCTCATCACTTTCATTGTGGCCATGACGTCGATAGCAAAGCAAATCAATGAAAATATCTTTATTGAAAGTCTGCCGGTATTCAACGGCAATCTTAGCAGCAAAATTGACTGCCTCAGGATCATCGCCGTTGATATGCATGACGGGTGCATCCACAATCTTGGCCAGGTCAGTACAATAAATACTTGATCGGGCATCGTCATAGTCCGTAGTGAATCCTACCTGGTTGTTGATCACAAAATGGATGGTGCCACCTGTTCTATAACCTGGTAACAGGGACATCTGAATACATTCATATAATATGCCCTGTCCGGCAATGGCCGCATCACCATGGATCAGAATAGGTATCGCTTTATTAAAATCACCCCGATATTCATCATCAATCTGAGCACGCGTATATCCCAAAACCACTGGATCAACAGCTTCCAGGTGTGAAGGGTTGGGCGCGAGCTTCACATAAATCTTTTTGCCGTTGGTAGCTTCAATAAAACTGGAGTACCCCAGGTGATATTTTACATCCCCATCGCCCATCGTCAGGTCAGGATCCGTATTGCCCTCAAACTCGGCAAATATCTCGTCGTAGGTCTTACCCATGATGTTGGCCAGGACATTCAATCGGCCCCTGTGCGCCATTCCGATAACCACTTCCTCCGTACCTAATTCTGCCGCATAGTTGATGATCTTATCCAGGGCGACGATGGTATTTTCCCCACCCTCCAGGGAGAACCGCTTCTGTCCGATAAACTTGGTATGCAGAAAATTCTCAAATACTACCGCTTCATTGAGTTTGGACAAGATTTTATTTCTGGAACCTTTGTCCGGTGTAATGTCTACGCCCTCTGTTTCGACTTTTGCTTTAAACCATTCAAAAATATCTGCATTTCGAATATGGTTGTATTCATATCCTATGTGCCCCCGGTAGATCTTTTCCAGCCGATCACTGATCTCTCTCAGCGTCGCCTTGCCAATGCCAATTTCCTGCCCAATCTCGAATGACTCATCAAGATCCGCTTCTGAGAGGTTAAAATCACTCAGGGACAGCCGCGTCACATGTTTTCTTCTTTCTCTAACCGGATTGGTATCTGAGATAAGATGGGCCCTCGATCGGTGAGCATAGATATAATTCCTCACCCTGATCTCTTTGGGAGAGATCACTGTAGCTTCTGTGGCCGTGTCTACAGCTGCACCATTTCCACCGAATTTTTCCTGTGAAAATTCAAAACCTTCGAAAAACTTTTGCCAGGACTGATCTACAGATTCCGGATCTGCCTGATATTGCTTATACAAATCATCAATGTAACTGACGTGGGCGTTGGAGATATAGGAATATTTATCCATGTTGTTTGCTAATTGCTCGAAACGAGAACAAATATAGGGGTTCCATTTAAATATTAATAACCGTTTATCCGCATATACAAATACATGGGTACATCGATCTAATTCCGGAGAATTATTTTATTATATCAATCAAGTCACTATCTTTGCGCTCCTTTTAAAATAAATTTTGAATGGACGGGTTCCATAAACAAAAGAAATAATATGCCAGTAAAAATCAGACTGACGCGTCGAGGACGCAAAAAATTCGCAATTTATGATGTAGTAATAGCCGATTCAAGATCACCCCGAGATGGGCGGTTTATTGAAAAAATCGGAACCTACGATCCTAATACCAATCCAGCTTCTATTGTATTGAATGACGACAAAGCCTTTGACTGGGTCATGAAAGGTGCTCAACCGACTGACACCGTAAGAGCTATGTTGTCTTATAGAGGTGTAATGTATAAGAAGCACTTACAGGTTGGTGTAAACAAAGGGGCCATTACTCAGGAGGAAGCAGACAAAAAATTTGAAACCTGGATGGCTGAAAAAGAAGCCAAGATCCAGTCTAAAGTTGATAAGCTTGCTCAGGATAAGGCAACTTCAGCTAAAGCCAGACTTGAAGCAGAGAAGAAAGTTTCTGATGCCAGAGCTGAATCCATTGCTAAACGGAAGAAAGATGCTGAGGCAGCCCTTGCTGCTGAAGTAGCTGATGCCGGAGCTAAAGAAACGGAGAAAGCACTTGAAGAAGAAGGAAACGAGGCTGTAGCTGAAGCTGAAGCAGCTGCTCCGGCAGAAGCACCAAAACCGGAGGCGAAAGCCGAAGAAGCTCCTAAGGAAGAGGCCAAAGCTGAGGAAAAACCTGCGGAGCCCGAAGCTAAAGAAGAGGCTGAACCCAAGAAAGAGGCTAAGGAAGAAGTAAAAGCTGAAGAAAAACCAGCTGAAGCAGAAGCTAAAGCCGAGGAAGCTCCTAAAGCTGAAGAGAAACCAGCTGCTGAAGCAACTAAAGAGGAAACTCCTAAGGCTGAAGAAAAACCAGCAGAAGCTCCTAAGGAAGAAGCTCCTAAAGCTGAGGCAAAAGAGGAGGCCCCTAAAAAAGAGGAGGCTCCAAAAGCCAAAGCAGCTGATGAGAAAAAAGAAGAAGCTCCTGCTAAAGAAAAAGAAGAGGGCGACAAAGATTCAAAATAATGTCTTTGTGAATGAGTTATGACAATTACTTTGAACTGGGTAATATCGTCAAGACTCATGGCCTGAAAGGTGAGCTTATACTCCTGCTGGACGTAGACCAGCCGGATCACTACAAGAAACTGGAATCAATTTTCCTTGAGATCAATGGAAAGTTGGTTCCTTTTTTTATTCAGGAGATCAGCCAACGGGGAAACCAGGCCCGGCTAACCATTGAGGATGTTGACAGCCAGGACGCAGCCCGCGAACTCGTCGGTAAGGGCGCTTATCTCCCCCTTTCGTCACTTCCCAAGCTGAAAAAAGGTCAGTACTACTATCATGATCTGGTAGGTCTTAAGGTCTACGAGCAGGAAAAACTAATAGGGACTGTTCGGGAAGTCATTGAAGCTCCCCATAACATGCTTTTGAGCGTAGACCACCAGGGTAAGGAAATCCTGATCCCCATGGAAGAAGAGATCATGCTGTCTGTTGACCTCGACCAATCGAGGATCCAGACTTCCCTGCCAGACGGCCTATTAGATGTATATTTAGATCCGTGAAATGAGACTGGATATCCTCACATGCCTCCCGGAGCTGTTTGAAGGCCCCATGAATCAGAGCATCGTTCGGCGATCTATGACCAAAGGCCTGGTAGACATTGAGATACACAACATCCGGGACTACTCCACCCACAAGCAGAAAAGTGTGGATGACTATGCCTTTGGAGGCGGTGCCGGCATGGTACTGACCATTGAGCCTATTGACAACTGCATTACCGCGCTTAAAAAAGAAAGAGACTATGACGAGGTCATCTACCTCACCCCTGATGGAGAAACCCTGAACCAGGGGATTGCCAATGGATTATCGCTGAAGAAAAACATGATCCTGTTGTGTGGCCACTACAAAGGCGTGGACCAGCGTGTCCGCGACCACCTGGTCACCCGCGAGATCAGCATCGGCGACTATGTGCTCTCCGGGGGAGAGCTGGCCGCCATGGTGCTGGCGGATGCCCTGATCCGGCTGGTACCCGGCGTCCTCAATGATGAAAGCTCCGCTCTCACCGATTCCTTCCAGGACAACCTCCTCGCACCACCCGTCTACAGTCGTCCTGCCGAATACAAAGGCTGGAAGGTACCCGACATCCTCCTCTCCGGCCACGAAGCCAAAATCGAGGCCTGGCGCCACGAGCAATCCATAGCACTGACCAAAAAGAAGCGTCCGGACTTGCTGGATGAGTAATTTTTCTTAGAATTCGCTAGATTTAGAGGTGATACAAGGCAGTTATGTGACAAAACGTCATATAACTGGGTGGTTACCAGCATTTAATCGTACCTAGAACATTATTATGAAAATGACATACGGAATCATCGCATTGATTGCAGTTGGGATTATCGCATACTTTGTGATTTCGCTTAGATCTAACGCTACTGAACAACCTAACTCAGTACGAGAACACAACCTGGACCAGAATCCTTACAAAGATTTAAGGAACCAAGCATTTAGCGTAACCAAGGAACAACTAGAACTGACTGATGACAATAATTTTTTTGGGCTTATTATGGACTGGGAACTCGGAAATGCAACAATGACCCTGATAACTTTCCGAACTGGTGACGCAAGTATGTATTTAAGTTCAGGTGGCGGAGTTATTGGTGGCGGACAGTACGAGAACGTAAGAACTGCTGTTGCCAACTATCTAAACTCTGCTAAACCGTATTTGAACTCAGCTAAATATGTTGAACATTCGAACTTGCCAGCTTCTAACTCACTGAACTTTTACTTTTTAACATCTGAAGGACGTTTTCTTGCAACTGAGATTATGGATAACATTGAAAATGAATCTTCTGAAATTTACGAACTCTTCATTGAGGCAAACAATGTGATTACAGAACTTAGAATCATTAGTGATATGAAATAGAATAGCTGGTATCATTTCGCTATAGGTTATATGCCAAAGTGCTTTGCTGCCAGAGCCTGTGCGACTTGGTCGCTCACTGCCCATTCTGCAAATGACATAACATCTTGAACTCTATTGCTTCTGGCAGTGATCTTTCTGAGCGAATTTCTTCGTAGATACCGTTGTGGTGGTTGGGCAGTTTCGCTAGTTTTACCTGAACTTGTTAATTACTCGGGGCATACAATCCATAGCTTGGTTACCAGCAATGACTTGTGCTACTTCTGTATGATTATTTTATACGGGCTAATCGATAAAGCTATTTATACTGTCCGGTTTATTCTCGAATTCTTTGAATTGAAATAACATTTCTTGATTAGAATTCTGTTTGTAGAATGTTGAATCATTAACAATAGCAAGAGAATATTCGTATGTTGGGTGTCTGCCACCAGTGCTCATAACCCAAGTTTCAATTTTTATTTTGTTGGCATTAACTCCAAAAATTCCCCAACCCACTGGATTTTGCTTTCGATTGGCAACAAATAAACTGTCTGAAATCCATACTTCTAAACTATTAAGATCCAAATAAGGAAAATTGTAATAATTCATAACACCATTTCTGTAGAAAAAATAGACCCTAGTAACTATGTCAGTTTGTGGGTCACCAAGGACAACCCTATGTACTGTATCCATGCAATAATAATAACCTTCAGTTCTTATTTCATTTCCAACATATGGTTGTCGCGGATAACTTAGATCCTGATATCCAACTTTGCATGAGAAAATGGATAAGAGTGACCCTGCTAACAGAAGGGAAATACGTTGATGCATGAATAAAATTAGTGTATTTTAGATGCTGTGCTCTCAAACTTAATAATTGTATAGCCAATCTAGGAAAAAGCTGGTAACATTCCGCTAGCAGTGATACGCCAAAGTGCTTTTCTGCCAGGACCTGTAGGACTTTATCGCTCACAGTCCATTCTGCTATTTCATCATCTTTGTGATACTTCTGCAGTTCTGGCCTTTTTTTTGTGGAACGCAGTACTTTGTGGATGCTGTTGTGGGGGTTGGGGAGTTTCACTACATTAGAGGTGTTTACAAAGAATATGGCCGCTCGCCATATCTGATTAGCCACCATGAAGAACCTACAAATCATGATGAAACTAAAAACTCTTAAAATTATTTTGTTTGGACTCGTGATAACGAACTGCGGAACTAGCGGAAACTCTAACCATGGCTCTACTCCGAAAGAAGTTGTTCAAATACCTAAATATTCTGTACACATTGAAGAAATTGATGACGCCCCAATTAAAACTCAAGTAACTCTTCATGTGATAATCGAAGAAGAAGAAGAAATCAATGAAGAAATGATAAGAAATCTTCTAAATGACCTTTATTCAAAAACGATGAAACGAACGGGCTTTGATTATCGAACTAGCCCAAGTAGTGCATATATCTACGTCTATACCTCCAAGGGAAAAGCACAATCTGGGATGGGTCAGTGGATTGGAATGATTTCTAAAAGTCATGCTGACACTCAATCAAGAATTAGTATAAGCGATATTCAGATGAACTCACTCAATGAAATCGAAGAAAACAAATGGGGATTAACTTACGAACAACGTCAAGAAATTTGGAACGAACTTATCAAATCTGAAGACCGAGCGCAGAAGGAAGCTGAAGAAAAATACCCTCTCGATAAACAAGGACTAACATTAGACGACATGAAGAAAACGGGGACTCTTGCTGATGAATTGAATGATAAATATGATAAAGAGATTGCGACCGAATATAAAGTGGAAATCGGAATTCTTGACTCAGTTTCTCTTGAAGGAGTGTTAAACGGCTGGGCTTTTCCAGAATTCGAATAGCCAGTGGTTAGATATGTTTTACTTGGATGCCTCATGCAAATTAGTGGAGGACTAAATGCACAAACTATGATTTTAGAAACACTGGAAAAAGAACAAGCTAGTATTCAAATGGCAGTGAGTATCCAAGAGCAAATTATCCAGTGTTTTGACGAAACACTACAACCCTCTTTTGAGTACAGTTTCAGAATTCACGATGGACATCTTCAAACTATCCTACAAAGTGATAGTATTTCAGAATTCGATATTAATATCAATATCCATACTGATGAAGCTGCTCTACACTTAAAACCAAATTCGTGGACCGTGGTGTTTGGGAAATTAACGGCTTCTTTTAGAGAATGGTATTTAAATGAAAACGTTGAGTTAAAGAAAAAGATAATGGCTGTTTTCGAACAAGAGAAAGAGCGATACGAAAATGATTACTACCTGAATAATCTCCCAAAAAAACCTGCTATTATTTATAATAATTTAGCTTATCTGCAGCTTGTCGAAAGTATTTTTAATGCTCTAATTGCTATGGATATGGGGCGTTACGGTATTCATTTAGGGCCAACTAGTATTTATTTGGATGTTCATAAGGATCGTTTCGTAATGCATGCCAGCTGGAAGGATAATCGCGCACGTGGCTTAAGCAAAAAATATGAGGCAGGGAGTTTGAATATTATGTTCCAGGATTACCCTGAAAAAGCAGATGAAATATTAGATGAACGACTTAATATTAGTCTTTCTACATCAGGTGATTCTGCAACCGAAATAAAAGAAGAAATACAACAAATAATTAACAGCCAAAAGCAAACCTTTTTGGAAAAAGATTAAAAGTAATAGAACGCTCATAACAATGTTTAGCTTTCAGTATTCCGCATCCGTTCCGTACTGCAAGCTACTCCCACCATTAGAGGCAATACTAGCAGTCCAATTGAAAGTGAACGCTCAAAAATCCATAGCAGCCCTCCCTTTTAGTGACCTCAGTGTTGATGGAGCCTTGAGCATTTATCTTCAGAACGCAGTAGCATTTTACCCGTTGCATCTCACAGTAGATTTAGCTAGTTTAGATTTTCATTGCCAAGGGAGGCCACAGCGCCATATCTGGGCGATCAACATCTCATCGATCTGAAATAAATGACAAAGAAACGAACAACACTAATCATCAGAATCACACTACTGGTTGGCACTGTCGTTTCATTGTTCTTCGTACCATGGCTTTTGGTTAAGGCATGGATACTGCCGCTACCGGATACGGTTCAAGAACAGTTAGATGAGGCCATTGAACACGGATTTGACGGTGTGATTGTTTACGTAGACCAGACTGGTCAACCTCCTCAATATTTAGCTTCCGGATGGCATGATCGCGAAGCTAAGATACCCGCAAACCCCCATGACCTATTCAAGATTGCCAGTATCAGCAAGCTGTATGATGCCGCTGCAGTCGCAAAATTGGTCGGTGATGGACGGCTTTCTTTAGATCAAACAATTGCTGATTATTTACCGGAACTCGTGGGGAGAATCCAGAATGCCAAAAAAATCACTTTGAGAATGATGATACAGCATAGAAGTGGCATCCCCAATTTCACGGACGCGCCTGGTTTTTGGGCAGCTCCAACCGAGACTTTTGAGGAAAGCCTGGCATTGATTCAGGGCAAGCCGGCCAACTTTGAGCCTGGTGAAGACTATGAATATTGTAATACAAATTATCTCATAATCAATAAGATAATGGATGATGTACTGGGTTATGGTAACTTTCAATTTATTCAGGAAGAAATTCTAAATCCGCTAAGCCTTAACCACACCTTCAGTTCGCTAAGTGAAGTAAATATAGAGAATGTCATGAGTGGCTATCATGTAGGATATCCTCATGATTTAAAAACAAACGATTATGGCATGCATGCCACAGCGGAGGATGTGGGTACATTCCTGAGGGCATTGAACGACGGATCATTGTTTGAAGCGGGAGAACAGGAAATATATGCTTCTATCTATGAGTATGAACATTCAGGTTGGGTTCCGGGCTATCAGAGTTTTGCAAAATATCACAAAGACATTGATGCTGTTATAGTAGAATTCTACAGTACAACCGACCCTAAACTGTACAATTGGAACTTGTCAGAAATCATCAATAATCGAATTGTAAAAATTCTGAAAAAACAAAAAGCACTATGATCTATAAGCCTGGTTGGCCGAACTAACTGAGCGATTTGCTAAGGTTAGCGCGAAGAGATACTTGACAAGTCCAGCATATGGCTAATAGCTGGAGGTTATGTGGTATAAACTCAAATAACTTACTTGTTGACTCTATTTTCGCAGACGAAAATTTTCATCCTGGTGAAGTCCATATAAATGACTGATTAGGCATCCATCTCTCTTTTAAGCCGTACAATCCATGTAAATATTTGCTGGAATAACCTGGGAATTCAAAGTCATATTTCCCCAGTTGTGGAAGAAAATATAAACCCAAAATGAACATCAAGGAATACTTAAACAGGATTGAATATGATGGAGAGGTAACTCCTGGAATCGCTGCTTTAAGAGAACTTCAACATCAACATCTTCTTAGTGTTCCATTTGAAAACCTGGATATCCACTATGGAAGACCCATCCAATTAGATACAGCCAGATTTTATGACAAAATTATTACTAATAAAAGAGGAGGGTTCTGTTATGAACTGAATGGCTTGTTCCAAATATTGCTGAATAAGTTAGGCTTCGAAGCTAAAATAATCTCCGCGAGGGTTTATGATCAAGGAAAAGGAACCTTTGGAGAAGAATATGATCATTTGGCCATAATTGTAAGTACAGGTCAATCAGAATATTTGGTAGATGTTGGGTTTGGGGAGTTTGCCTTTAACCCTTTACAGCTTGAACCCAGTAAAATACAAGATGACCCAAGAGGAAAATTTATCATCGAGAAAGAAAACGATCATTATACGGTTTCCAAATTAAAAGAGGGATCGAAAAATGTCGCTTACAGGTTTACAGACCAGGCAAGAGCTTTAAGTGAATTTAAAGGGATGTGTGAATACCATCAAACAAGTCCAAATTCACATTTCACACAAAAGAAACTGATAAGTAGGCCAACAAACAAAGGTCGAGTAACCCTTTCTGGCAATACTCTAAAAATCACTGAGGGTGACACCATTCAAAAAAGCACTGAGTTCCCCAAAAAAGCATATGGCCAGCAATTGCGCACCTGGTTTAACATGGATGAAATGAAAATAGCAGCCAGCAGGGAATAGTTAGACTAAGTATGAAAAACTAAACGCGATCAACCTCACTGAAAATGAAATCTTACCCCTCATACAATGTTGTCTGGAAATACCAAATAAAATCCAGGTATAAAGAAAAGTTTGAGCTTGCCTATGGGAAGGAAGGTGCCTGGTCATCGTTCTTTTCAAAATCTGAAAATTACAGAGGCTCGTACTTATTGATAAGTAATGAAGAAGTATATACTTATGTGCTCATAGATACCTGGATCAATCAACAATCCTACGAAGATTTTATCAGGATGAACAAGGAAACCTATGAGGAAATGAGTTCAGGATTCGAATATCTCTATGAAACGGAGGAGAAGATTGGAACATTTAATTCAGTCAGGTAGCGTGCTCACTTTCCAATGCGTCCTACATCTTGTACTTTGTGAGCTCATGTTAATTTGCCACGAAAGCCGCTCCAGGCAAATTACTTCACCTTCACCAGGGCCCTCCCTGGCAGATGATTTTCTATGTGCTGATGTGCCTGAGCAATTTCTGCTAAATCATAAATGGCTCCGATGGGCAACCCTTCCCAGCCAGATGCCAATGCGTCTGCCAGCTCCCGGGCTGCTGTTTGTTTGGCTTCATCACTGAAGTCGTCACTACCCAGGAAATAAACGGAGATGTTTGAAAAGACCAATGGCCAGAAGGGAATACTCGCAGGACTTTGATTCGTGGCGTATGTAGCAATAGTACCCATGGGTTTAAGGATAGCAGCATCCGTTTCAATATTGGCCGCAAAGGCGACCTCAATGATATGGTCTACCCCGTTCGGGTAATCCTTTAGCAGATGCTCTTTGAGGTTCTCATCCGCCAGGTACACCTGATCGGCCCCTGATGCCGTAGCTACATCGAATTCTGCCCTTTTACGAACGGTAGCCAGGACATGGGCTCCCGCTCTTTTTGCCAAAGCGATGGCACATTGACCAACAGCACCACTGCCTCCCTGAACCAATATCACCTGTCCGCTGCGATCGAGTATGACCTTGTCACCCCCCACATGTACTGAGCGATGCGCTGTAATTCCCGGAATACCCATTTGTGCAGCCTGTTTCAGGTCAACGTTTTCTGAGATCTCCACTACGTTTGTCAGCGGCACGCAGCAATACTCAGCTGCTGTTCCATACTGACGGTAAGATTGAGCCCCAAAACAAAGTACGCGCTTTCCTAACCAGCTTGCATCCACGCCCCTACCTACTTTGCTTACTATACCTGCTCCATCACTGTGAGGAATAACCCGCTCATACGGCATGCCTACTCCAAAGGTGTCTGCCCGCTTTTTTACCTCACCCGGATTGACCCCGGAGAAGTGAATTTCAATTTGAACTTCATTTTCCTGCGGAAGAATTTCGGGGATGTCCTCAACTTTTAATACATCTTTGGCCTCCCCCTGTTGTATATAATATGCAGCATTCATGAAAACAGTTGTGCTTAGATTATCAAATATATTTAGCAGATGTAGCCACTAAACCTGCCACAATATCGCAAGTAATTATCTTAATCAGCTTATATTGCCCGGCACTCAAGAACTTAAGAAACATGAACATCATATTCATTTCTTGTACCTTCCTGGTTGTGCTGGCTACCCTCCTTCCGCTGTTTCGTAATCCGCATTGGATCTTCCGGGGCATGGATTTTCCCAGGCTGCAGATCTCACTGTTTGCGGCCATCCTTTTGCTGGCCATGCTGCTCTTTTCTGAACCAGCATCCTTATCCTGGATACTGATCGGTATAACCACGCTTTGTTTCCTGTGGCAGCTTTGGTGGATATTACCTTACACTCCGCTGTGGTCTAAGGAAGTGAAAGCAGCTGGGAAGGATAATCCAGAAGCCCAGATCAGCCTGATTACTTCCAATGTACTAACACCCAATAAAAATTCAGAAAAGCTGATCAGACTCGTTGAAAAATACCAACCTGATATCCTGGTCACGCTGGAATCTGATCAATGGTGGGAAGACCAGCTTCAAGTATTGGAGAAGGCAATGCCCCACACGATAAAATGTCCTCTGGACAACCTCTACGGCATGCACGTCTATTCGAGGCTACCACTACACGATGGTGAGATTTCATTTTTGGTAGAAAAAGATGTGCCCTCCATCCATGCATCGGTTGAACTTCGAAATGGTCAACACATTCGTATGCATTTTGTGCATCCGGCACCTCCCAGCCCAACTGAGAATGAAGAATCCGCAGAGCGGGATGCCGAATTGATCATTGTTGCCAGGAGCGTAGCAAAATCGGAGCAGCCAATCATCGTCACCGGGGACCTAAATGATGTGGCCTGGTCCTCTACCACCAGGTTGTTTAGAAAAATCAGTGGACTACTCGACCCAAGGGTGGGCAGAGGCATGTACAACACCTTCCATGCTGACTATCCACCGCTTCGTTGGCCACTCGACCATATTTTTCATAGCCATCATTTCACGCTGAGACACATAGAACTTTTACCCACCATCGGTTCAGACCATTTTCCATTGTACACTGTATTGACATTTAATCCTGTAAGAGGAGCTGATCAAAATGGGTTGGATGCCGAAAAAGAAGACCATGAAAGGGCTTCGGAAATTGCTAATGGAATGGGCGTGAGTAAAGGGGATGTGCCACGCCCAGGGTGAATAAAAAATCTGAAAGCATTAAAGAATATCAAGAGCTGACACTTCTATAATGCTCTTCAAACAAAAATATCTTTCCCTGATTGCCAAAGGGCGAAATCACATTGACCTTCAGAAAGGAGAAAGGACTCATCAAAGAATAGCCCTCAATTGCCATTTTTTCAGCAGTAACTAGGAGTACCGGGAAAGGATTAAAACCACATTCACTGGTTGTTATTCCAGATATCATGTGTGGTCAGCCACTCACCGTTAGGCTGTTTCTGGAGAATATTGAGGTATTTAGAAACTGAAGTAATTACACTGCCACCTTTTTTTGGCTTTAATCTCACTTCGGCTGTGCCGCGCCCAAAGGCCAGGTCTCCCGAAACCTCGACTTCATCATAATAGCTACTGAGTTCAGTATCATATTGATCAAAAATAGATTGGTAATAAACCTCCACTTTATCAGGCCCTTTCATGGGGGGCTTATCCGGTGCCATTAAAATCGCATCTTCAGCAAAGTAGCTGGCTATGGTTTTAGCATCACCTTCATTGAATGCTTTCGCTCTTGCTTTGCTCATGGATTCGATGGCTTCAATGTCTGCTGAACTATCCACTTCGCCACAAGCGTACAAGAAGAACAGAGAGTTCAAGACTAAAATCTTAGTGGTGATATTCATGTGTATTAAAATAATCTGAGACTTTTAAAAGGACTAAATCAAAAGTTATAAACATTTTATTTTAGGGTGCCATCAAATTGTCAGCAACCTTGGTTTTAATGATATGGTTCACGCAGAGGTGAAACTGTGTTGAAAAGCCTAAGGAGCAGCTGACCCCTCAATCTTATTCCCGGCGATCCAAACAGAAGAAATACTACGCGTATTTTTGATATCTGTCAATGGATCTTGATCCAATACAATGAAGTCTGCCCAGTTACCTGGTTGAAGTGAACCCAATCCCTCCAGCTTTAATGCTTTGGCAGACCCACCTGTAGATGCTACAATCACCTCCATGGGCGTCATGCCTGCATCTACCATCATTTCCATCTCCAAATGCTCAAAGTAACCAGGAAAGCGTCCGGCCACACCGCTATCGGTGCCCATCACAATCGTTACCCCCGCGTCGGCCAGTTTTTTCAGGTTCACCAATGCTGTGTCCAGGGCCACTCGATATGCTTTGGCCGACGTGCTGGAAGCAATGCGTTTCATTCGCTCCGGATCCCGCAATTGCGCAATGGTGACCGGGTCAACTTCTTTAGTGAAAAACGGATCATTGAAATAGTCCGGTTCACCGCCAAAGACGAAGGTTGAAACCTCCCGCATCAACGTCGGGCAGTAATAAACTTCTGCTTCATTCATCAGGTCTATGAATTCCTGGTCCACATATTGATCCCGGACACTGTGAGCGATGTAGTCTGTTCCTGTCCATAACAGCGCTTTGGCATCCTCCAGGTAAAATATATGAGAGGCGACCCGATAGCCCAGATCGTGAGCATAGTCAATCACCGTTTTATAGATCTCTTCCGACATCTTTTTCGAATTCCCCAGGTTGTCGTCTACCCTGATTTTAATAAAATCCACCCCCATCGCCACATTTCGATCTATGGACGCCTTCACTGCTTCGGGAGTTTCTCCTGTCACAACCTCTCCAGCCAGAAATAATCGTGACCGGTTTAATGTGGGTACATCCTGTTCATTTCGTATTTCAGCCGATGGCTTCTCATCATTGCCGAGGGAGACGATCGTTGTCACCCCGTAACGAGCATTTACCTGAAGATCCCGGATCACGTTCTTTCTGCTGTAGCCACTTTCCAATCCATCAGCAATCCCGACATGCCCATGAGCGTTGATGATCCCCGGCATGATGACTTTTCCTTTTACATCCATCACATGAGCCCCTGCAGGAATCTCAATATCCTGCTGACTCCCGACTTCCAGCACTTTCCCATTGGCAATCAACAGAACGCCCTCCCCGATGGGGTCCGCACCTGTTCCATCAATGATCCGGGTACCTACAAAGGCCATAATCTCCATTTCGTTTGCTTCTTGCTTCGATGGGCTACAGCCCATGAAAATCAGAAAGATCAGCATCAAAAGCATTTTAAAGTTGGGCTGGTTATGGTCTTGCATGATTGTCTGTGTGGTCTTGAGTAAATTTAACGAATTGCCGGCTCTCAAACGACTATTTTCACCGGCTCTTCGAATTGCTTATATTTAGTACGACCTAACACCCCAATAATGGATAGACGAAAATTTGTTCGTGGCCTGGCATTGGCTGCTCCCACACTGGCTTTTTCACCTTATCATGACCTGTTTGCAAACCCCCTGGCCAAAAAAGTAAAGATCACTGATGTTCAGTGTGTGCTTACAAAAATTGGTTTCAGGGTCAGCCCACTGGTGAAGATCACCACGGATTCAGGACTTGTCGGGATCGGAGAATGTCATCACGATGAAAATGGTTATGGTGCCAAAGACATCATCCATAATGTATGTAAGCCCATCCTTATGGGGCAGGATCCCCTGGATCTTGAGTACCTGGTATTTAAAATGAGCACCCGAACTTCTTATTATGGCGGGAATCATGGTATAGCCACCCATGCCATTACAGGGGTTGAATTTGCTATGTGGGATCTTATCGGAAAGATTACGGATCAACCTGTTTACAAAATATTGGGTGGCGGTAGCCATGTAAGTGAAGTGCGCGCTTATGCTTCATCAGGTCCGCGTGATATGCTCAATGCCGATTCCTGTGCTGAATTCGCCGAATTAATGAAAAGTCAGGGATGGACAGCATGCAAAACGAATATTCTCAGAGACCAGCAGTGGAACAGGCTGGACAATCGACGGCTATCGAATGTTGAAGTTGACAGGAATACCCGGGGCTTCAATAACATGCGAGAAGCGCTGGGTTGGGATTTTGATATCGCCGTCCATTGTCACTGGGAATTTGATTTTGATAGTGCTTTACGTCTTGCCAGGGCTGTGGCTCCCATCAAACCCATCTGGATGGAAGACCCCCTCCCGATTGCCTACAATGAACAATGGGTGAAACTTACTGAGCAAGCGCCGGTCCCTATTCTCACAGGAGAAAATCTTTATACCCGGGATGATTTTCGTCCCTTCATCGTAAATCAGGGCCTAAACCTGATCGAGATTGATGTTTCGATGGCTGGTGGACTACTGGAAGCCAAAAAGATCGCCGACCTGGCTGAGCTTTATTACATTCCAGTATGCACGCACAATGTAGCCGGTCCTATTGCCACCATCGCCTCGGCCAATTTTGCAGCTTCTGTTCGGGAATTTGTTGCACACGAAGCATTCATCTCCAACCCCATCAACAGAAATGGAAACGGCATCAACGGTGACCCTGAAGTCCTGGGTTATGATAAACCAGTGATCAAAAATGGGCATATTCAGCTAAGCGATCGGCCGGGCTTTGGCATTGAGCTGAATGAAAAGCTCATTAAAGAAAAATACCTGGTGGAAGGGGAAACCTGGTGGGATTAACAAAGACCCTTATTCTCTGGTTTGATCGGAGAATATCACCACGTTTTCATTTCACTAGCCACTAAGCCTAAATCTTATTATTATTGTTAACTCAAAACCTTAACCTAACCCAAAATGGATTCTGTATCAGCATTAATACTTGCAGGTTCGCTCTTTATTATCATGTTGGGGATGGGACTCAGTCTCGTTCCTGCCGACTTCCAAAGAATATTTACCCGACCCAAAGCCATTTTTACCGGTTTATTCAATCAGCTCATTCTGCTCCCTGTGATTGGGTTTGGACTTGCTTTCCTGGTTCCCGTTGATCCTGTAGTAGCCGTAGGTATCATTATTCTGGCGGCTTGCCCGGGTGGTTCTACTTCTAACCTGATATCTCACCTGGCGAAGGGAGACACTGCATTATCGGTCAGCCTCACTGCAGCCAGCAGCCTGGTCACAGTGCTCACCATCCCTTTTATTGTCAATTTAGGGTTGGTCACATTCATTGGTGTAGACAAAGTGGTGAAACTGGAGGTACTGCCTACCATCATCCAGATATTTGCCATAGCCGTATTCCCGGTTATTATTGGCATGCTCATCCGTCGCTACAAGACGAATTTTGCGATTGAAATGGCCAGACCAGTCAGGATCGCCTCAGCCATTGTGCTGGCGCTTGTAATCATTGGCATTGTGATCAAGGAAAGAGACAATATGCTGCGATATTTCCATGAAGCAGGGATCATTGCCCTGTTGTTAAACTTAATCACCATGGGCACAGGATATTTAAGTGCCCGGCTGATGAAGCTGGATTTTAAACAAGCCATCTCCATCTCTATAGAATCAGGTATTCAAAATGGCACCATGGCCATCACTATCGCTACAGTATTGCTTGCCAATAGTGAATATGCATTTGCTCCAGCCGTCTATAGCCTGATCATGTTTGGCACTGCCGGGGTGTTTATTGCGTGGGTTTTGAAAAAAGGAAAAGAAAGATTGAATAATAGTACTACTTAAATTATGTATCATTAGTGGTTTCTATTAATCATTTTCTTATATTTGCACTCCTTTTTGAAAACACTCACACGAGAGTATAGATATGAAAAATGAATTGCTTCAATTAGTCGAAGAAGACTTAAAGGCTACAAAAGAAAAGTTTCCAACTTTTTCTGCTGGTGATACGATCAATGTTCACTACAAAATTAAAGAGGGAAACAAGGAAAGGATTCAGCAGTTCCAGGGTACAGTTATCCAGATCAGGAATCAAAATTCTAACGGTGAGACCTTCACCGTACGAAAAATTTCCAGTGGTGTAGGTGTTGAAAGGGTTTTCCCCATCACATCTCCTCAGATCGACAAGATTGATGTATTGAGAAAAGGTAAGGTTAGAAGAGCCAGATTATTTTACCTGAGAGGCAGAAAAGGTAAAGCAGCCAGGATCAAAGAACATTTATAAGATCCTTCAAACGAAATTATCAAGCCATCAGCCTCCCGTTGATGGCTTTTTCTTTGAAAACCGAAAAGGTAAAAAGCCGTTTAACTGTCAGGTCACCACACGATGGACGGTTTCATTGATAGCATTAGATTTATTGGATTATGAAGATCAGCTTCCAGAAATTTCAGGGCACAGGGAATGATTTTATCCTGATTGACAACAGAGACCACAGCTTCCCGGCTGACGATACTGCACTTATTACCCGAATGTGTGATAGAAAATTTGGAATTGGTGCTGACGGTCTCATCCTGATTGAACAGGAGGACTCACTGGACTTTAAGATGATCTTCTTCAACCCGGACGGCAGCAAAAGCCTCTGTGGCAATGGAAGCAGATGTGCTGTAGCCTTTGCCCATCAATTGAATTTAGCTGACAATAAAACAAAATTTATCACTACCGATGGCCCGCACGATGCCCATTTTGATGAGAAAGGGATTATCCATTTTAGTTTACATGATGTAAGCGAAGTCAAAGAACATGGCGAAGATCTGTTCATCGATACGGGCTCTCCACATTATATCCGGTTCGTAAAAGATTTAAATGACCTGGACGTCATTCAGGAAGGACGAAACATTCGGTACGACAAACGATTCGCCCCGGGTGGCACCAATGTAAACTTTGTAGAACTGAAAGAAAACGGGATTGCTGTCAGGACGTATGAGCGGGGGGTAGAAAATGAAACCCTTTCTTGTGGCACGGGTGTCACAGCCTGCGCACTTGCTGCAACGACCAAAGGATACAAGAGTCCTGTGAATATTTCAACAAGTGGCGGTGAATTACAAGTTTCTTTTGAGCAGACCTCACCACATGAATTCAGAAATATTTACCTTGCAGGACCAGTAAAAAAAGTCTTTGAAGGAGTATACGAAACAGTTGATTGAAAGAATCTGGTTTAACTTTAGGCTTGTAAATAAAAAGCATGTTTGAATTTGTTAGTAAAGGGATTGCCAAGCTCTTTGGCACCAAGTCTGATCGGGATCTAAAAGAACTTAACCCTTTTGTCGGGAAGATAAATTCGGAGTTTGAAAAGCTTTCTGGAATTTCTGATGAGGAGCTCCGAGGCAAGACTGCCGAGCTCAAAGGCATTATTGCCGAAAAGCTAAAACATATCGATGATGAGCTTGCTCAGCTCCACCAAAAAATTGATGAGAATCCAGAGTTGGATATCCATGAAAAAGAAGAACTCTTTGGTCAGATAGATAAGCTGGAAGAAAATAGGGATGAGGAACTGGAGGTCGTGCTACTGGAAATCCTGCCTCAGGCTTTCGCTGTAGTCAAAGAAACCGCACGAAGATTTGCTGAAAACCATCAGCTGATCGTATCAGCCACCACCCATGATCGGGAGCTTTCTCAGAAAAAGCCGAACATAGAAATCAAAGGTGACGATGCTGTCTGGCACAACAAGTGGGATGCAGCAGGCAATCAGATTGAGTGGAACATGATCCACTATGATGTTCAGCTTATCGGAGGTGTGGTATTGCACCAGGGGAAAATTGCCGAGATGGCTACCGGAGAAGGAAAAACCCTTGTGGCCACACTGCCAGCCTACCTGAATGCATTGGCGGGCCGAGGAATCCATATTGTGACTGTTAATGATTACCTGGCCAAACGTGACTCCGAGTGGAATGCGCCATTGTTTGAGTTTCATGGCCTTACTGTGGATTGTATTGATAAACATCAGCCCAATTCACCAGACAGGAGAAAAGCCTATAAGTGCGATATCATCTATGGTACAAACAATGAATTCGGCTTTGATTACCTCCGGGACAACATGGCCAGAAGTGTGGATGAGCTGGTTCAGCGAAAGCACCACTTTGCCATGGTCGATGAGGTGGATTCAGTCCTTGTGGATGATGCACGAACACCCTTGATCATCTCAGGACCAATCCCTAAAGGTGACGAACACGAATTTTATGACCTGAAACCAAGGATTGCCAAGTTGGTAGAGGCGCAAAGAAAACTGGTCGCTGACTACCTGAACCAGGCAAAGGCAATGATCAAAGCCGGCAATGAAACCGAAGGCGGTTTGCCATTGTTCAGGGCCTTTCGAGGATTGCCTAAAAACAAACCCCTCATCAAATTCCTCTCTGAATCAGGAAATCGTCAGATCCTGCAAAGAACGGAGAACTTTTATCTTCAGGACAATCAGAAAATGATGCCTGAAGCCGATGAACCGCTTTATTTCACCATTGACGAGAAGCACAATAGCATAGATCTTACCGAAAAAGGCATTGACCTGATCACTGGTGAAGGAGAAGATGCTAGTTTCTTTATCCTGCCTGATATTGGTGCAGAAATTGCCAAACTGGAGAGTTCGGAGCTTAAAGACAGCGAAAAAATCCAGAAGAAAGAAGAGGTCATTCAGGATTACAGCTTAAAAGGACAGCGAATCCACAGTGTAAACCAGCTACTGAGGGCTTATTGTCTCTACGAAAAAGACACTGAATACATCGTGGTGGATGGAAAAGTAAAAATCGTGGATGAACAGACCGGCAGGGTGATGGAAGGCCGAAGATACTCCGATGGGCTGCACCAGGCCATTGAAGCTAAGGAAAATGTAAAGGTGGAAGATGCCACTCAGACCTATGCCACTATTACCCTGCAAAACTATTTCAGGATGTACCACAAGCTCTGTGGTATGACCGGAACTGCAGAGACCGAGGCAGGAGAATTCTGGGACATCTACAAACTGGATGTGGTCGTGATCCCTACCAACAGACCTATCGTACGGAAAGACCACGAAGACAAGGTATACAAG
The DNA here is from genome assembly GCA_965223915.1 of Cyclobacteriaceae bacterium. Classification (GTDB taxonomy): domain Bacteria; phylum Bacteroidota; class Bacteroidia; order Cytophagales; family Cyclobacteriaceae; genus UBA7330. The sequence continues at coordinate 949,896 of OZ245027.1, forward strand.
ACCGTCCGAGAAAAGTTCAGTGCCGTAGTGGATGAGATCGTAGAAATGAGCAACTCGGGCAGACCTGTGCTTGTGGGAACCACGTCCGTTGAAATCTCCGAGGTGTTGAGCAGGATGCTACAGATCAAAAGCATCAATCACCAGGTCCTCAATGCCAAGCAACATGCGAAAGAGGCTGATGTAGTGGCAGAAGCTGGTAAACCAGGCACAGTTACCATTGCCACCAACATGGCCGGTCGGGGTACAGACATTAAACTTACTCCGGAATCTAAAGCTGCCGGTGGACTGGCCATTGTAGGAACAGAACGTCATGAATCGAGACGGGTCGACAGGCAGCTGCGTGGTCGTTCCGGTAGGCAGGGAGACCCCGGATCAACCCAGTTTTTTGTTTCATTGGAAGACAATCTGATGCGGATGTTCATGTCACAGCGAGTGGCCAAGATCATGGACAGGCTGGGACTGAAAGAAGGGGAAGTGATCCAACACAGCATGATCACCAAGTCCATCGAACGTGCCCAGAAGAAGGTTGAAGAAAACAACTTCGCTACCAGAAAGCGGCTGCTTGAGTATGACGATGTGATGAACTCTCAGCGGGAAGTGATCTATAAGCGTAGAAGAAACGCGTTGTATGGTGAGCGGCTGGAGCTCGATATTCTTAACATGCTATACGACTCATGTGAAGACATTACCCTGAATGCCAAAGCCTCTTTGGACATTGACAGTCTGAAACTGAATGTGATCAGTGTCTTGGGAATGGATTTTCAGATCACTCATGAAGAATTGGAGAAGATCGAACCTGGGGTGCTTACAGACCGGCTTTACAATGAAGCATTGGATCATTATAAGAAGAAGAACGATTTTGTGATCCAAAAGTCTTTGCCTATCCTGAAGCAGATCCAGAAAAACAGGGGTGCAACCGTAGAAAACATCCTGGTACCATTTACTGATGGTAAAAAACAATATGGTGTGGCTGCTCCACTCGAAAAATCTGTCACTACAGAAGGTCGGGAGATGATCAGGTCTATGGAAAAGATGGTTGCGCTGAATATCATCGATCAGACCTGGAAAGAGCACCTGAGGGATATGGACGACCTGAAGCAGTCTGTTCAGAATGCTGTTTACGAACAAAAAGACCCTTTGATCATTTATAAGTTCGAAGGATTTGAATTGTTCAAAGCGTTTATCGGAAAGGTGAACGAAGAAAGTATCTCCTTCCTGATGAAGGCTCAGATCCCTGTGAAAGAAGCAGATGAAGTGCAGGAAGCCAGGCAACAGAAATCGGCCAGAAATTACAAGGAATCGAAGGAAGAGTCCGGTTCATTGCTAAACAGGGCTCATCCTACCAACCGACAGCCCGCAGAAAAAGTGCAGCCGGCTAAGACAGTGAAAATCGCCAGCAGGAATCAGCGAGTGAATGTCCAATACGCTGATGGGTCGGTCAAAAAAGATGTGAAGTTCAAAACTGTTGAAGAGGACATTAAGAACAACAAATGCGTTATCATAGATTAGGATATTTTTTAATTGTCGCAGGAATACTCACTGCCTGTAAAACATCTGTGGTTTCCACCAGTTCCACAGACAATTATCAGGAAGATCTAAGTGTGCTCAGACCAGACCTTGCTGATGTGATTGAGGCACCGAAAAACACACAAACAACTGCAACAACACCATCTGCTCAATACTCTTCTGTAGACATGTCTATAGCAGAAGAGCTTGACAGCATCAACAAGGTCATTATCCAGCGCAACAGCGAAAAAAAATATGTGGATGGATATACCATTCAGATATACACCGGCAATGATAATGAAGCTGCCAGGGAAGCACAGGAACACTCCCTGGAAATGTTTCCTGAGCTGGAGCCGGCAATTTCCTACAACCAGCCAACATTTAAAGTCAAGGTGGGTTCATATCACAACAGGTTAGAAGCACATAGGGTGTTTGAATCACTCAAAGAAGAGTTTCCTTATGCACTGCTCATACCTGAAAGAATACCAATAAAATATGAGTGAATTAATCACCAGAATTAAGTCATTAGCCGATCAATATTACGACAAGGTCCTTGAAATCCGGAGACATCTACACGCCAACCCGGAACTTTCATTCGAAGAGCATAAAACAGCTGATTTTATACAAAAAACGCTGAAGTCATTGGGTTTTGAGCAGGTGGAAAGGAAAGCCAATACCGGACTCACCTTCCTGCTCAAAGGAAATGGTCAATCGGAAAAAGTGATTGCCCTCAGAGCTGATATCGATGCGCTTCCTATCCTGGAAGAAAATAAAGTCCCCTATAAATCCACTAACAATGGTGTGATGCATGCCTGTGGTCATGACGTGCATACTTCTTCCCTGTTAGGAGCGATCATGATCCTTAAAGAATTAAAGTCCGAGTTTAAAGGCAACATCAAGGTGATCTTCCAGCCTGGTGAAGAGAAGCTTCCCGGCGGAGCTTCCCTGCTCATCAAAGAAGGGATCCTGGAAAACCCAAAGCCTGCAAAAATACTTGGACAACATGTGATGCCCCTGATCGATTCCGGGAAAGTCGGTTTCAAAAAAGGGATGTATATGGCCAGTGCGGATGAGATTTACTTCACGGTGACTGGTAAAGGAGGCCATGCCGCAATGCCGGAAAACCTGATTGACCCCGTAGTGATTACGAGTCACATCATCGTGGCGCTACAACAAATTGTGAGCAGGAAGGCTAGCCCCAAAATTCCTTCTGTCTTATCTTTTGGAAAGGTAGAAGCCCTTGGAGCCACCAATGTAATCCCCAATGAAGTGAAAGTGGAGGGTACCTTCAGGACGTACGACGAAGCGTGGCGTGCAGAAGCTCATAAGCTGATGACAGATATGGCAGAAGGTATAGCCAAAGCTATGGGAGGATCCTGTGAGTACAATGTGATGAAAGGATATCCTCACCTGAAAAATGAACCTGAATACACACAATTCAACATTGATGCCGCCAAACAATATATGGGAGATGAAAATGTTGTCGACCTGGACCTATGGTTGGCCGGTGAGGACTTTGCTTTTTACTCCCACCATGTAGATGCCTGCTTTTATAGGCTGGGCACAAGGAATGAAGCCAAAGGAATTACCTCCGGAGTTCATACTCCAACATTTGACATAGATGAGCCAGCATTAAAAACCGGGATGGGTTTGATGGCATGGCTGGCAATTGCTGAATTAAATCGTGACTAAACCTAATTGCCGGTTGCTAGTTAGAAATATAGGTTTCAATGTCTATTAAAATGTGATATTTTCCATAAATTAACGGTCACCCAAACACATCATATGTCCCTGATCAATAAATTACTTGATAAACTCACGGAATATATCCGGCTAAAAGGCGAAAAAATAAAGCTTGATATCATCGCTCAGATGTCAAAGCTACTTGCTCATGTTTTGGCGTTTATGTTTTTAGGGATCATTGCCTTTTTCCTCTTTGTTTTCCTTTCGTTGGCAGCAGGTGCCTATTTAAACGAATTACTGCAAAGCGAGTATTATGGGTATCTGATAGTAGCTGGGGTCTATTTAATCTTATTAATTGCTATTTTCCTACTATTGAGGACAAACAAAATTCAAAACTGGCTGGAATCAGTATTTATCAATATCAGCGAAAACATTGATACCAATGGCGAGTGAGCATTCAAAACTTTGGAAGTCCAGGAGAAGCTTGTTGGGTAAGAAAGAGACTCAGCTACAGAGTGAACTAGAAAGTGTTTCAAGCTCTTTCGAAGGTAAGGCAAAGAACGTCCTGATCGGGGTAGCCATCGTAGGAGTAGCAGCGTTCACCATTGGCATGGCCATCAATGCATCCAGGAAGAATAAAAAGCCCTCAAAAGCCAGGAAGAAAGAAACTCAACCCAAGGAAAAAGTAGTCACCAAAAGCTCAGGCTTTAAAAATATACTCCTGGAAAAAATTATTGCTACAGTTTTAGGTATTCTGTTAAGCCGGTTGACCGACACATTGAAGTCTTCAAACACCAAGAAAGAACAAGACTAAAGGTTCATCAGGGATTCTCTTCGCCTCATTTTTCCGGCAGGAATACCAAACATCATTTTGAATCTTCGGCAGAAATAAGCGGTGTCTTTATAGCCTACATCTTTTCCAATTTCCCGAATACTCTTCTTAGAAGTCCTTAGCAGATTTACAGCCATCTCCATTCGCTGATACTCTATGTAATCCTGTGGGTTGATCCCTGTCAGCATCTTGAAATACTGACCTACATAGTCTTCCGAAACATTGGCCACATTGGCTAAAATTTTATTAGACAAATCCTCTCCCAGGTTTTCTTTGATAAAGGTGAAGATGTCTATCAATCGCGGGTCCTTGAAATAAGTGCTGTTTGTAGCAAATTGCTCTACGAAAAGGCCCTGTTTCAGAATATAGCGAATCAGCTCCACTACAAGACGTTCGGTCAGTAGTTTTACGACCCTACCTTTTCCCGGGGCACTGGAAACTATCTCGCTGTTGATGTCTGAAATAAGATTTACAAATTTGGAGTGACTGCTTGTGATTTTAAAAGGAGGTATATCCAGCGAAGCAAAGAAATTGACGGAATCAAACGCTTTGGCCTCAAAAGACACATAGCTATAACTTTCATAATCCCCCCGCTCAGTCTCATAAACCCTCAGGTAGCTTTCTCGATTACTTAAAAAATCATCTTTTGACAGACTTTCAGAGTTGCCCGATCCGTAGGTAATGGACAGCAATCGACCACCGGGAATAAACAGAATCTCCCCTTCATTGACCTGTTCTTTTTCTTTTCCGAACTTGATAGAACCCCTGGTTACGAGGACCAATGTATTTTCAATGTCGTAATTATTCTCAACGGTGACAGGTTTTAAAATATTAATATTCTTAGCTTTAATAAACCTGACACCAAGAGATTCAATAATCTTGTTATAATCTTCCACTATTGCATTTTTTTAATCCAGAGAGGTTCTTAGCGGATAATTTCTTGGAATAATTGTATAAAACTAATATAGTTTATTGAAAAAACCCAATATTATTATCTTGAGTTTTACCCCTTTCCATTGAATTATTTCAATAATTCCCGGGCTATGACCATTTTCTGGATCTCTGACGTACCCTCATAAATCTGGGTAATCTTAGCATCCCTAAGCATTCTTTCCACGTGATACTCTTTGACGTAACCATATCCCCCATGAATCTGAATGGCCTCAATGGCATTGTGCATGGCTGTCTCAGAGGCAAAAAGTTTGGCCATGGCGCTGGCCTTGGCATAATCTTTCTTTTCATCTTTAAGTTTTGCTGCACTCAGACAAAGCATCCTTGCTGCTTCTACTTTCACAGCCATCTCCGATAGTTTAAACTGAATCGCCTGATGTTTGGCTATCTCTACTCCAAAGGTTTTGCGCTCTTTGGCATACTTCAACGAAAGTTCCAATGCCCCACTGGCGATACCCAAAGCCTGGGAAGCAATCCCTATCCTACCCCCATTCAGTACATTCATGGCAAATTTGAACCCAAATCCATCTTCGCCGATTCGGTTTTCCTTGGGTACTTTCACGTTTGTAAACATGATGGAATGGGTGTCCGAACCTCTTATGCCTAGTTTATCTTCTTTTTTTCCAATGGTGATCCCTTCGAAGGATCGTTCCACTATCAAGGCATTGATGCCTTTATAACCCTTTTCCTTGTCAGTCTGAGCCATCACAATATAATATCCGGCGGTATTCCCATTGGTGATCCAGTTTTTGGTCCCATTGATCAAATAATGATCTCCTTTATCTTCAGCAGTAGTGCGCTGGGATGTCGCATCAGACCCAGCCTCTGGTTCTGAGAGACAAAACGCGCCAATCACCTCACCTGTTGCCAGCTTTTTCAGGTATTTTTCTTTCTGTTCATCCGAACCAAATTTTTGGATGCCATAACACACCAGGGAGTTATTGACCGACATACAGACGGCTGCTGAAGCATCGATTTTGGAGATCTCTTCCATGGCCAGGACATACGACACCGTGTCCATACCGCCTCCATTATACCTGGGATCAACCATCATGCCCATAAAACCCAACTCACCCATCATTTTTACCTGCTGCTCAGGAAATTTTTGATCGGTATCACGTTGGATCACCCCAGGTAGTAATTCCCGCTCGGCAAAGTCCCTGGCGGCCTCTTTTACTGCCAGGTGTTCTTCAGAATAATTAAAGTCCATGTGTCTATATCCTCGTGGACAAATCTAACGAAATGTCCGCTACATATAAGACATAAAAAAGGCTCCACTTTGGGAGCCTTTCACAATCAAACAATTCTTAATTAGTCTCTGCTACCTCCAAGGTAGATCATTACCCAGTAGAGCAAAGTAGCCAGAGAAGATAACGCAGCAATAACATAAGTCATCGCAGCAGTATTCAAGGCATCTTTGGCCATGTCATATTCACTGGTATTGACAATGTTTCTGTTTTCTACCCAGGCCAGGGCGCGCTTACTTGCGTCAAATTCCACGGGCAGGGTAATGAAAGCAAACAAAGTAAATACTCCGTAACAGGCAATAATTACCAGGATAGCCATATTCATCGGGATGATCTGAGGAAGCAAAAACGCTCCAAAAAACATCATCATAAAAACAATGTTGATGATCCTGCCGCTGATATTTTGGACGGGAACCATGGCACTCCTAAACTCCAAAAAGCTATAGGCAGTAGCATGCTGAACGGCATGACCACATTCGTGAGCAGCAATCGCCGCTGCGGCTGCAGATCGCCCGTTATAAACATCAGGGCTGAGGTTGACAGTCTTGTTACCCGGATTATAATGGTCTGTCAGCTGACCTTCTACAGACATGACCTTTACATCGCGAATGTTGTTGTCGGCTAGCATCAATTCGGCTACTTCCCGCCCGGAGAGCCCGGCAGAAAGTGGAATTTTAGAATATTTCTTAAACTTATTCTTAAGTCTCGTGCTTACGATCAGACTCAAGATCATGAAGGCGATAATGATTACAAACAGTCCCATTTTATTTATTTATTTCTCTTTATTTTTTCAACGATTGTGGTTGTGGAGTATCCGTCAACAAATTCTATGGTCTCCACAGATCCACCATTCTCCAATACGATATCTGCCCCTACGATGTTGCTAATTTGATAATCTTTACCTTTCACAAGAATATCCGGCTTTACTGAGGATATCAACTCGAAAGGCGTGTCCTCATCAAACAACAGCGTGGCATCTACAAATTCCATGGCTGCCATCACGCGAAGCCTGGCATGTTCATCACAAATAGGACGATTAGGTCCTTTTAATCTTTTAACTGAAGCATCAGTATTTAAAGCAACAATTAATTTATCCCCTAAGTTGCGTGCTTTTTCCAGATAATCAACATGCCCCATATGGATCAGGTCGAAAACACCATTGGTAAAGACCACTTTCAAGCCTTCACTTTTCCACTTGGCGCGTAACAATGTTAATTCTTTCCTGGTGACGATTTTCAGTGATGTGGGGTTCATGTATATTTTTTCATGAAGAGTGATACCAGCACGGCCACCCCACCAAATGCTGCAATGGCCACAATTTGGGAAGTATGAAGTAATGTCGCAAAAAATACTCCCGTTGTTTTATCAATATTGTATAGCAATAACATGCCACTCACCATGGTATGATAAGTGCCGAAACCTCCCTGAACGGGAATAGCCAACGCTACACCACTGGTCACCAGCAGCATGACTCCAGTTTGCCAGGAAAGTGAAGCGGTCTCTGGGACGGCAAAGACGATGATATAGGACATGAAATAATAAACTACCCAAAGCAGCAAGGTGGAGAAAATGAAGCCCGGGATATTATTAAGTTTTCGCAGTGAAAAAATTCCTTCCAACAGCTGTCGCGCAATTATTTTGAATCTTCCACCCGATTTGATGGCCACTATAATAATGAGTCCGACAACAAGTAACACGCCGAAAAGCAGGAGTCCGCCCTTCCAGGCTAACCCTTCGATATTCCTGATCCCGGAAAATGTATTGGAAAAAAATGCGATTAAAGTATCGTATTCGATCAATAATGTAAATAGAATAAGTGCCAAAAGGGTGATCACATCGATGATCCGTTCCGTAATGACAGACCCAAAGGAATTCGCCATTGGCACATTTTCATTTCTTTTTAGAATACCACACCTGGTCACCTCGCCCAGTCTTGGAAACGCCAGATTAGCCAGATAACCAATCAACACAGCTACATTGGTCCTGTGTAGCTTAAGATGTGGGTAACCAAGGGGTTTGAGTAACAGATTCCATCGGTATGCCCTGAGTAGGTAAGACAGATAGGATAAGACAATTGAAGCCAAAACCCACCAATAATTTACAAGCTTGGCTTTGTTCCAAAATTCTGCAAAATCTACATTATTGAATGCAAAATAAAGCAGCACAAAAGCGATGCCAATGGGAATAATGTACTTGAGTACACTCGCTGTTTTTTTGAGCATGAATCAGGAAGCTATTTTATTATCCCCATCAGGGAATATGATGGTAGGTTGATGTGTGGCTGATTCTTTTTGATCTATATTACAATAGGCGATGATAATAATGATATCACCGACCTGAGCCTTTCTTGCTGCCGGACCATTCAAACACACTTCTCCGGAACCTCTGTCTCCTTTGATCACATACGTATCCAGGCGTTCACCATTGTTGATATTCACAATTTGAACCTTCTCATTCGCAACGATATTCGCTGCATCCATCAAATCTTCATCCAGCGTGATCGAGCCAACATAATGAAGCTCGGATTGCGTGATCCTCACACGATGAATCTTAGATTTTAGTACTTCTATTAACATCCTATCATCTATCAGGTTGCAAATATAAGTTATCGATCAATCTTATATTCTCAACATAGCCTGCAACACTTAAAAGTAATGCTCCTTTTTCAGGAATATCCTCACTCAAAAGTGTGTCCGAATTAACAATTTCAAAATATTCGATCTCTAATCCTTCGACCGAATCATAAAACTGGTCTGTCAGCCGAATGGTTTCACTGATACCTTTTTTATCCAAAATAAGTTCCCTGGCCATGTTCAAACCCTTATAAATATTTGAAGCAATCTCAAGGCCTTCATTGGTCAGGTTCTGATTTCGTGACGAAATTGCCAATCCGTTAGACAATCGTTGGGTAGGTACTCCAATGATTTCAGTAGGTACAGAAAAATTGGAAACCAGTTCCTTGACAATTAACAATTGCTGAAAATCTTTCAGCCCGAAATATGCACGGGCAGGTGCTACGAGATTGAGCAGTTTCATCACAATGATCCCTACACCATTAAAATGGTCGGCTCGATATTTCCCCTCCAATACTTCTTCCAGTTTGCCAAAGTTTAGCCTGACAGTGGGTGGTTTTGGATAGATTTCTTTCTCTGATGGTGCAAAAACAATGTTAACTCCCCAAGCTTTTAGCTTTTGCATATCCTCCTCCAAAGTCTTCGGATATCGGGCCAGATCTTCCGGATTGTTAAACTGCGTGGGGTTGACGAAAACACTGGTGATGGTAATATCATTATCCTTCAAAGATTGATCACACAGCGCTTTATGCCCAAGATGCAACGCTCCCATGGTGGGCACCAGACCTATGGATAGTTCCTCCCTTCTCAGCTCCTTCACTTTGGCCAATATTTCTTCAGGGGATTGGATTAACTGCATTTAAATGGAATATTAAAAAACGTTAAGTTTCTAAAAACATTGAAAATAAGGCAAAATTATGGTAATTTTGGGCTCATTTTCGACAATCCTCAACAAAATAGCATGTCCATGTCAAATTTAAGAATCCTTTATGTAGCGAGTGAGATCAATCCATTTCTAAAAACCTCTGAAGTTGCTGAATTTGTCAGAAGGCTTCCCCAAGCAATGCAGGAGCGAGGGATGGAAATAAGGATTTTGGTTCCAAGGTTTGGCCTGATCAATGAAAGAAAAAACAGGCTCCACGAGGTTGTGAGACTTTCAGGCATAAATATTTCAGTGGGTGATGAAGAGAAGCCCCTTATTATCAAGGTTGCTTCCATCCCCAATGCAAAACTTCAGGTGTATTTCATCGACAACGAAGATTATTTCCACAGAAAATCAGTTTTCTTCGATAAAGAAGACAACTTCTACGAAGACAATGACGAACGCGCAATATTTTTCTGCAAAGGCGTTCTGGAAACAGTGAAAAAATTGGGATGGTCTCCCGACATTATCCATTGCAATGACTGGATGACCAGCTTGATTCCTTTGTATGTAAAAACAACATATAAGAATGATCCGATTTTTAAGGAGTCAAAAACTGTTTTTACAATGTACAATAACAAGTTCACCCATAAATTTGGGGACGATTTACTGGATAAAGTAAAAATGATTGATATCGACGACAACATGTTGCACCCGCTGAAAACAGCCGACTATGATGGATTCATCAAAATGGGTGTGCAGTATGCAGACGCTGTGATCAATGGGAATGAAGAATCTACGGATAGCTTCAAAAAATTAATTGCAGACATAGACAAACAGATTAATACTATAGATAGGGATGAGAATTTTGAAGAGAGCCACTACAATCTGTATAATGAACTTGTTGGATAAAAAAACTTTCCCTCTGGGATCGGGATTAGCACTCTTGCTGATCCCGTTTTTTTTTGCTTGTGAAGATCCAGGTGAGCTGGGTATTCAGGTAAGCTCCGATAACCAAAATGTTGAGGTAAGGGATACGACCATCAGTCTCCCCATGTCCACCATTCTGATCGATAGCCTTCGAACCAACCAGTTTACCACTTTGCTGGTAGGTAATATGGAAGACTCGGTCACTGGAAGCGTTCGATGCACTGGATATACACAATACAGTCCTGCATCCGGGACCTTTCCAGGGGATTCACTGGATTTTGTGTCAGCCTTTATCAGCTTTAAGATCAATGAGGTCAGAACGACTGATAATGTGCTCAGCGGACACATCGATGTGCATGAATCCAATGATACGCTGTACAACCAGGCCATTTACCTGGCTAAAAGAAAAATCGAATTCAATCCTACACCTATTTCTCAGATTGATTACAACATCAATATTGATGAAGACTCAGTCTTAACCTTTCCAGTAAACGACCTGGGCATGGAGCTGTATGATCAGCTGGTGAGGTATGGAACTGATACGGCGTTTCAAGACAGCTTGCAGCAGAATCTTTTGTATTATCAACCGCTGGTGTTTAATACAACAAGTAGTAACAGCGGCTTAATGTCATTGAGTTTATCCAATGATTCTTCTGCCATTTTTATTGAAATGAAAAGTCCTACATCGGATAGTACGTACTACTATAAGTTTAACTTCAATGGTAGGGGTCACTTTACCAACATTGAACGCGACAAAGCAGGATCAAAACTTGCATCGCTGACCGAAGAATATACCGATGAATTTAGTGGCGGCTATGCGTATGGTAGTATGGTCGATGGAGCTTTTGCCAAGGTGGATATGGGTCCATTAAAGGCATTTTTGGCTGCCACTCCGGGGCTGATTGTGAATAGCTCCAGAATTAAATTGAACAATACTGATTATGGTAGTGAATTCATAATTCCTTTTTCCAGCCTAAGATTTTACTTCATTAGAAATAGTGGAAAGATCAACGGACCTATCGGGAATAGCAGAGTATCTGCGTTTTTAAGCACAATATTATCCGACCTGAGTTACAGTTCTTCATCAGTAGACTATCTGAATGCCATCCATGATGAAGATACTCCTAACTACGCCGGAGAAATCACACAATTCACACAAATTGTCGCAGATGACGCACTTGGAATCGATGTTAATGAAATAGTAATACTCAACCCTACCCCCACTTCGCTGCAAAAAACTATCTTTACGGGAGCAGAGATCACGATTTATTATACGGTAATACAATAAGATTATGTGTGGAATTGTTGCATACATTGGAAGCAGACCTGCTTTTCCAATTCTCCTCAATGGCCTAAAACGACTAGAATACCGGGGTTATGACAGTGCCGGGGTGGCACTTTATGAAAATAACGGTCTTAAGGTACTAAAAAAAGAAGGCAAGGTGGCTGCACTGGAAGCTTTTGCGGCTGATCAGGCAGGAGATAGCACCATGGGAATCGCACATACACGATGGGCTACTCATGGAGCACCCAATGACCTGAATGCACACCCACATGTTTCAGCTGACGGCAGCCTGGCCATCATCCATAATGGAATCATTGAGAATTATCATTCCATTAAAGCCGAGCTTCATGACAAAGGCTATTCTTTTCAAAGTGATACTGATACAGAGGTACTGGTAACCTTCATCCAGGATATTAGAGATACCCACAAGCTTTCATTTGAAGATGCGGTAATTACCTCTTTATCCAAAGTAATTGGTGCCTACGCCATCGTAGTGATCAATCAGGATAATCCTGACCAGCTGATCGCAGCCAGAAAGGGTAGCCCAATGGTGGTTGGTCTGGGTAAAGGTGAATATTTTATCGCTTCGGATGCGACACCCATTGTGGAGTTCACCAAAGACGTGATCTATCTCAATGATGAAGAAATAGCGATCATCCAACGTGATGGTTACAGGATCACCAATACCAGCAATGTGCCATTGATCCCAAGCATCCAGAAGCTCGACATTCAACTTGAAGCCCTGGAAAAAGGAGGATATGATCACTTCATGCTCAAAGAGATCTTTGGTCAGCCCGAATCTATTGCTGACTGTATGCGTGGTCGTCTCAATGCAAGGGAAAGAAAACTTACCCTTGGAGGAATCCGGGAATATGCCAACAAACTGGTGAATGCGGAGAAGATCACGATCCTGGGCTGCGGTACATCCTGGCACGCCGGTCTTGTAGCAGAATATATCTTTGAAGATATCTGCCGGATTCCGGTAGAAGTAGAATATGCCTCGGAATTCAGATACAGAAACCCTGTGATCAATGAGGGTGATATCATTATCGCTATTTCACAATCGGGAGAAACCGCCGATACCCTGGCGGCCATCGAACTGGCTAAATCCAAAGGAGCGATCGTTTTTGGTGTTGTTAATGCAGTAGGATCTTCCATCGCCCGTTCCACCCACGAAGGCGCTTACCTACATGCAGGTCCGGAGATTGGTGTGGCATCGACCAAAGCTTTTACAGCACAACTGACTGTGTTGACCATGATTGCCCTAAAAGTGGGCTTTCTCAAAGGAACAATTACGGATAGCCAGTATGGGGATCTGCTTTACGACCTGGAAAAGATCCCGGAAAAAGTGGACCAGGCACTGGCCAATGATCAAAGGATACAGGAAATATCTGCAAAGTTTAAGGATGCACCAAATTTCTTGTACCTGGGAAGAGGATACAATTTCCCTGTAGCGCTGGAAGGAGCCCTGAAACTAAAAGAGATCTCTTATATACATGCCGAAGGGTACCCGGCAGCAGAAATGAAGCATGGACCTATTGCGCTGATTGACGAAAATATGCCAGTGGTCTTTATTGCTACCAAAGACAGTTCCTATGAGAAGATCATCAGCAATATTCAGGAGGTAAAGTCAAGAAAAGGAAAGGTCATCGCTATAGTGAGCCAGCATGACACGGAAATAGAAAAGATGGCTGACTATACCATCGAAGTTCCAGCCAGTCATGAAGCACTAATGCCGTTGATTTCGGTGATCCCCTTACAGCTGCTCTCTTATCACATTGCCATTATGCGAGGCTGCAACGTGGATCAGCCAAGAAATCTCGCTAAATCAGTGACGGTTGAATAACCCGGAGTTTCTAAGTTCAAAGTGAGAATAAAACCTTAGACCCATTTCTTATTATTCGGTAATCCGAATAAATACAGCTTTCGAACGTTTTGAGTAAATCAATGTTTATAGTTTACGGTTGAAGCTTTAAGCAATCAAACTCATTGGCAATGAAAAATTATCGTTGGGATCATATGGCTATTAGGATTTTAGGGATAGTAGTGTTCAGTATGCTATTAGCGTGTAGTGACAGTAGAATGCCCGATGATCCAGATGAAGATCCCACTCCATTGCCGCCGGTAGAAACAAACTCACCGAATACAAACTATGAGCCTGCTTTTGATGGCCAAACCAGTATTTCGGGTGTCGTGACAGAATCGGATTATACTGTGTCTGAATTTGCTTCTGGTTTAGCCAGCCCATGGGGCATGGCAAACCTTCCTGATGGCCGCATCATTGTCACCGAAAAGGGTGGCACCCTGCGAATAGTCAGTCAGTCGGGCACACTAAGTCCGGCCATTACCGGGATCCCCGCTGTAAATAGTTCAGGACAGGGTGGTTTACTTGATGTTGCTGTAGATTCTGATTTTGATTCAAATAGAATGTTGTATTGGACCTTTTCTCAAAACGGGTCTAATGGGACTGCCACTGCGGTTGCTAAAGGGAGCTTATCAACGGATGAAACGCAAATCTTAAATCCGGAAGTTATTTACACTGCCTTACCGGAATTTAATGGCACAGGTCATTACGGATCCCGTCTCGAATGGGATGCAGATGGAAATCTATTTGTAAGCACCGGAGAGCGATCCAGTGCTTCCATAAGAGGTGAAGCTCAATCATTGGATGCCGCGCTTGGAAAAGTACTTCATATCACCACGAATGGTGATGCTGTTGCGGGTAATCCATTCGTTGGTCAATCCGGGGTTTTACCTGAAATTTTTACCTATGGGCATAGAAATGTACAGGGACTAGCCATCCATCCGGTTACCGGAGAGCTGTGGGAAGCAGAGCTTGGGCCCAGGGGTGGTGACGAAGTAAACATTATCGCTCCCGGAAAGAATTATGGATGGCCAATCATCTCCTACGGAATTGAATACAGTGGCAGTGCCATCGGACAAGGGATCACTCGACAGGAAGGTATGGAACAACCAGTCTACTACTGGGACCCTGTCGTTTCCCCCAGCGGTATTACGTTTTATTCGGGAAATCTCATCCCTGAATGGAAAAACAATCTGTTCCTGGCAGCACTCAGCGGACAGCATATAGTTCGATTAGTCATTGAAGACAATAAGGTGGTGGGTGAAGAGCGGCTATTGGAAGGGATATCTCGATTTCGCGACGTTCTCGATGGTGCTGATGGTGCACTTTATGCCCTGACTGATGGGTCTGATGGCACGATATTCCGATTAGCTCCTTAACTTAAAAGGAGTGTAACCTATTGCAACCCTCCCTTGCCCCGATAAAGAGATAATTCATCCTCAAGGTCCAGCTTTAAGACGGTGACATATTGGTCCTGCACCTCCTCAGGCACGTCAATATAAACCAACCCGGGTACGGGACTCCAGGAAATCTTACCAACAATTTTATGATCCAAAGATGTCCCTTCACCTACCACAGTGATATTATTGATCTTATTTTTTAACCCCTTCAACATCACTTTCCCTGAAGTTTTTCCCGGTAGAAAAAGATAAAGCGATGTGGAATCTTTGGACAGGGTCGTCGGTCCATAAAAGTGACCCTGGGGTATGCCGGGAACAGATCCAAAAATGGCTTCACCATGTTTTTTATTCCAGGCGCCAAGCTCTTTCAGGATATGGACCTGCTCTTCAGGGATATTACCATCTTCTTTGGGTCCGATATCTAGTAACAAATTGCCTCCGTAGCTTACAGCGTCTACGAAAATGGTGATGATCTCATAGGGTGTTTTCCAGTTGGTATCTGTATGTCTATATCCCCAGTTATCATTGGTCGTCATGCACAACTCCCACCATGGATAATCAGGCCTGGACACCGGAAAGTTTTGCTCAGGGGTATCATAATCGCCATAGCCCTGCAGCCGTCCATTGATGATTGCATCCGGATTGCCGGAAAGTATGATATCACGTATTTCTGTAGACTGCCATTCCTCGGCACTGTGTTCCCAATCACCGTCAAACCACCAGAGGTCCGGGTTAAATTGAGCAGAGATCTCCCGGATTTGACCCAGATTGAATTTTTGAAATTTTTCCCATTTTTTGGGTTGCTCATTGACCGCATACCGTGAGCTATCCTTCAAAAATCCTGGGTAGTTTTTGTGTGACCAGTCAATCAATGAAAAATAGGCTCCAGCTTTGATATCACGTGCCCGAAGTGCATCATAAAACGGAGTAAGTAAATCTCTTCCTGCCGGCGTATCCTTCACTACATTGACAGGCCCTGATTTCCATAATGCAACCCCATCATGGTGCTTGGTGGTGATGACTGAATACCGGGCTCCGGATTCCTTAATTAAATCAGCCCAGGCTTCGGGATTATAATTTTTAGCTGTGAAGCCTTCGACCTGCTTCATGTAATCCTCATGAGAAATCTGCCCGTTGTGAAACGACCAGGATTCGCTGACTCCATTCACTGCATAGATTCCCCAGTGGATAAAAATTCCCAGTTTGGCATCAGCAAACCACTGCATCTTTTCTTCGATAGATTCAGGATCAATTTTTTGCTGACCAGTGGCAAAAAAAGGGATCAGGAGGAGGATAATAAACCGTTTCATATTCTTGATTATATTTTTTATCTAATTGCTTAAAGTCAACGCATGAATTCACTGACTTATGACCATCGCAATAGCCGGAGCATCTTGTAATTTCTTTCTCAATGAGGATGGGATCCGTACCTGTACCTTGTCCCCTTTTACAGTCCACTTTAGCTTAGTGGAACTTCCGGCCAGCGTGATTTCAGCGCCCTTATCAGGAACATTTACTGTCCATTCTATTACAGATGGAATTGTTTCTCCTTCATTCAATCTACGGATGGCATAAAAAGCACTGCCATCTTTCTTTTGGGTGAACCAAATGTTGTTTTCATGGTAATGCTCCATGATCCGTGTGCCATAAATAGCTTCCCCATTGGCATCCAGCCACTTCCCTATTTCTTTGAGTGGTTTGATCTGTTCTTCATAGAAAAGACCATTGGCATTGGGGCCAACTCCCAACAACAGGCTTCCGTTTTTGGCGGTGATTTCAATCAAAGTATGTATGACCCAGCGAGCTGATTTAAACTTGTCGTTCGGCACATAGCTCCAGGCATTGCCCAGGGTGATGCAGCTCTCCCAGGGGTAATCTAGTTGGGCATCCGGTATTCGTTGCTCCGGTGTGCGATAGTTCTCAAATCGTCCATGTACCGTTCTATCTACCATCAGCAAACCGGGTTGATGACTACGAGCCATACTCGCTATTTTATCCATCTCAATGTCCTGACTCCATTCCGGGATGGGTGCACCCCATGACAATACCTCTTCATTCACTGTTTCCAGAGGACGAACCCAGCCCCCGTCCAGCCAAAGTATATCCAGTGGACCATATTCGCTTACAAGCTCCTCTATCTGGTTGTGAGTAAACTGCTTGTATTGGTTCCACCTCCAGGGGTATTTTCTGATATCATAGTTATTGTTTCGATTGGGTGTCGCATATTTTGGCCACCAGTAATATTCCGTATGCCAGTCAGGTTTTGAAAAATATGCTCCAATCATGAAATCTTTCTTTCGAAAGGCATCAAAGACATGCTTGGCTACATTGGATTTAGGATGATCTGCAAATGGTCCATCAGTGATTTTTAAATCCGTTTGCCTGGTGTCATACATATTGAAGCCATCGTGATGCTTGGTGGTGAACACCAGATAGCCCATCCCTGCTTCATCAGCTATCCTGGCCCACTGATCGGGGTCGAAGTCAACCGGGTTGAATTCATCCTTCAGCCCCCAGTACCATTCCTTAAAATCATTGTAAGAAATCGTACTATCTCTTTCGATCCAATCTTCTGAACACAATGCCCAGGACTCGATGATGCCCGGCACAGCGTACAATCCCCAATGGATAATCATCCCAAACTTGAGGTCGCGCCATTTTTCAAGCTTTTCATTGACCGCATCATCTTCCGGCCATTGATAGCCTACTTCACCTTCTGAGTGTTGTGCTAACACACCTAATGAAGATAAAACCAGCAATACAATTGTAAATCTCCTGTAGACCATAATAGTAATATTTATCAATCAGTTTGAATTTCCTGTTCACCGTCTTCCAGTGTCCAGTTATTGCTAAAAAAGCCAGCAGCCATCACTCCCTTTACACCCTCTTTCAGCATTGTATTTGAGAAAATCATATAATCAGCAAAGCCACTGCCTCCGGCAAAATATTGGTTGGGCTCAGTACTCTTCATACCGGAAAGCCCTGTGCCACTGATCACCGATACAGAAGCCACATCACTATCAGGTCGTGGCCAAACAAAGTAGGCACCAAGATCCGCTCCCTTCAATGACTTTGATCCCATTGTTACTTCACCATTTTTTACCTGAATCGGAGCTTCTTTCAACAGTTTACTCCAGGCGGCATTGTTCGAAGCATTGCCATAAAGGACCACACCCCGGTCCGGATATTTTTTAGGGTCAAAATCCTTATCAGCTATCAGGTCAATGGAGCCATTCCCCCGGTAATACCATACCTCGGCATCAAATCGAGCTTTGTTGTATGCCCATAGGTTTTCTTCAGTATTTCCTTTGGTAGCATAGACAAAAACCATTTGGTAATTAAAACCATCTTTAAATGTGCCTGCCCGATGTGGCCCTTTTTGGTTTTTAGCTAATTCCGAGCCAATCTCCCAGTGCTCATTCTTATATAGGTGAAGTGTTTTATTGGTCTTTGGATCAACCACCAGACTATCACCATCTAATTTGATTTGGACGTTTTCTGCCTGATCCAGATCCTCGATTTGAATTTTGAGCGCATAGACATTCTCTGTGGTACCGTTTATTGTATTTTGGTCTTTGTCCCGTCGTAGCTGTACCCGGCTAGTATTCAATGGCTGTTGCTGCTGTAAAATAGTGATCCACCGATGACTTGCTGAAACACCCGGATTAGCCGTCATGAAATCAATTACGTCCACTTCACTGTCTTCCCGATTAGTATGCCATTTGAAATACTCGAACAACGGTGGCCAGTCCACACTTTCGTTACCAAACCAGTGACTCCCCCCGGGGTACTCATAATAACTAAAATCCGGATGGAACTCACTTAAAACTTCTCTCATCTGCCTGGCATAATCCACGGGCACCACCCTGTCGCTATCCCCATGAAAAATGTACACACCATGAGATTTATAGTTTTCCGCCAATGCAATGACATTGCTGGGGTTACTGGCCCTCAACAATAGATTTTCGATATCGTTTTCGCTCTCGGTAGGGATTGTTCCATCAGCTGAACCATAAGCTGCCAGCATTGGATAACCGGCACATGGCGCTATGGCCGCCCACTTATCCGGATAGGTTGCTCCCAGAATCCATGTTCCATGACCACCCATGGAGTGTCCTGTCAAGTAGATTCTGTTGGGGTCAGGGGAATATTTTTGTTTAGCGATCTCCAGAACTTCAATCGCATCTTTCATCCCCCAATCTTCCCAGTTAAAGCCCCGAGGTCTTCGGTTTGTAGGTGCTACCAGGGTACCCCAGTCTTTGGGTTTGTACGCCCGTGCCTGACCAATGGCCTCTACACCTGCTCCGTGTACCGATAAAAACAAGGCCTGACCCTTGCCAGCATTTTCTTGCTGAGGGGCAACACCATAATACTGAACGCTTCCATCTATCGAACTAATAAAAGTATGACTTTGATGTGCAGAAGAATTGACGGCTGAGACGGAGATTGTTTTTTCATCCAGAGATTTCCCCTTTTGTTTTAATGCTATTGTACAGTCATATTTCTTCTCTTCTTTCACATTTATAGGATCAAACTGAAATCCAACCTTTCGTATGGTCATGGGTGGTATCACCGGTAATTCGGATAGCATACTTTTTCCTTCGATGGTCGCATGGATGGTAAGGCCCTCCAATGACTTATCCGTACCATTGCTGACAACCAAAGCTCCCCAGAGCAATCCAGTAGTCTCACCAAGCACCACATGAGGAATGGTGAGATCGTCATCAACTAAATAAACGGATTTTTCAGGGAACAGTATTTTTGCCTCTACACCCTGCCATCTTGAAAAGCGTGACCCACGGATCAATAGCTCATTGACACCTTTTTTCAATTGAACGGGCATGTACATCCAGCCATCACCATAAAGATCACTACCTCGCGGCACACCATTAAAATAAAACATACTATTCCTTGAAATATTGACTACTGCTACCTGCTCTCGATCAGCAGTATATTCCAGATACAAGTACCCATTTCCCAAAATTCTTTCTCTAAACCGACCCATTGAATCTGCTTCAATCGTTTGCCAATTGATCTCTTCGCCTTCTTCGTTGGTAAACAGTGTTGTTCCAGCCTGGGGTTTCTGAAGTTTTCCCGTATTTAGCTGGTAGGCAAGCTCATCCTTTACAATGGCCTGTCGACCGTACTCGTGAACAGGGCCCACCACTAAACCGGATGTAAATTGAAACTCTGTTTGCGCACACAGTACGTAATTTGATGCAAAGAAGATTAGGGCGATAGTAAATCTGTACATGATGTCTGGAAGTTTAAATGGTTAATTCATCTATTAAGAAAAGATGTGATTTCTCTTCTTAAACTTAAACCGGGCTTGTATGACAAAACTAAAACATATCCCGGAAAAAAGAATAACAATGTATTTAACTGGTCATATTGAGTGCTAAGCGCTCATAAATGGAGACATAAAGTGAGCTAGACGATGATTCTCCATAGGCAAACCATGTTGATGTTGATACTGGCTCCGCATCATTACAGGATAATAAAAAAAGGCTGTCGTCTACCAAACAACAGCCCGATGATTCAGCGTAAAACTGATTCCAGTCACTCAATCAAAATGTATCTCTATCGCATGACGCGAAATATTACCATCAGCATCTTCTACCTGTACGATCAGATAAAGATGTTCACCTTCTTCTAATTCATCAACGTCACTTTGAGTCACCACAATATCCTCCCCTTCAATGAGATTCTGAATGAAAACCGACGCCTGGCCTTCAACTTCAAACTCCTTTTCGTAGATGTGATCATCTTCCAATATTCTTCCTCCATGGTCATGTTCTGCTTCTCCTTCCAGATGACCTACCATAATCATCACATGGTCAAGTGTCCCGACTGCATCTTCTATCTCACCATAGAATTTCAATGACTGGTCAACAACCCCTTCATATTCAGCAACTTCATTGCCAGCTGCATCCTCAAAATGCACGTGTGCCATCTCCTCATTGGTAATCCAAATCTCTGCTTCTTTAGATGATCCATCAGCAAAAGTGGTGGCGTTTCCTGCCGCGTCAATCGCCTCAACCGTTAAATGATAGGGCCCTGCAGTCGCATCAGTGGCCACTGCAATATTCTCGTCCACATCGTCTGACTGCCCGGTAAGCTCATAGCTCTGACTAAATTCAAAAGGCTCTACTTCAATCCTGCCATGACTATGACCATCAAAATTGTTATGGATACTTATATTGAAAGTAGCGAGTTCCACATCATCTTCAAATAATGCATCAAAATGGATTGAACTCCCTGCGGCAAATTGTTCTCCGGTTGCTGGTTCTTTAATTGTAATTGTTGGTCCAGTAATATCTATTGGTTCATCATCCTCGCAAGCTACCAGTATCAAAATGGATAGTAGCCCGAGGCTCAGAATTGATCTTTTCATATTCGTTTTTTTAAATGCAATAATATTGCAATTATAATTTAATCGCTACTTAATTGCAAAAGGTAAGTGCAAAGAAATGACGAAGTTTCTGCCCTGTTCAGGAAGGTTGAGTAGTCGATATCTACTTAAATGGTTAAAATATCGCGCATTGGTAAGGTTTTGAATAGCAAAAAGCAAATCAGCTTTAAAACCACTGAATGATAGTTGACTTCCAATATTCAACCCCATGAGATGATAACCGGGCGTGGTTCTTTCATTCCTGTCAACCCGGTCTTGATCCATGACTCTTTTATAATTTATACCCAGGTTAATTCCATCTACCCAATCCAAAGGAGGGGTAAGTTCATACTGTAGTTCTGTGAAAACAGACGCTGGTGGCGTAAAAGGAAGGGGCAGCTTCGTATCCAAATTATAATTGTAGACATATTCGTAAGCCAACCGTAGGTGTAAAGCCTCCACCGGATGATACTCCGCAGCAAACTCTCCACCGGCAAAAAACGCATCATTTTGTCTGTATTGAAATACCTGGCCTCCTTCTGAGAATGCATCAGGATCTAAACTGGAAGAAAACTGAGCGGTTGGTGCCAGATAAATAAAATCTTTATATCGGGAGATGAATGGATTTAAAATAAGGCTGATATTGCTTTTTTGATAACTAAGACTTAAATCAGCTTGTATTCCTCTTTCGGAGGTCAAGGTGCTGTCACCAACCTCATGACGAAAGGTGCCATGGTGGATCCCGTTCATGGAGAGCTCTGCTGCTGTTGGTACTTTGAAGCTTGTCCCCAAATTCCATTTAGCATTAAACGCCCGGTTTGGATAATAGCTGAGTCCAAGAGCACCTGACCAGTTAAAAAAGTCTGCTTCGATATCAGCATTTCGTTGGTAGTACCGCTCAATGGTAGATTCATCACTATAAATGGGCTCCGAAAAAGAATCAATGAGTCTGTTAGCATAATCAAAACGCAAACCAGCATTGGTAGTGACCTTATTGTTGAAGCTCAACTCCTCAAATATGAATGCTCCCAATGAAGAGCTGGAATATTCAGGGAGCAGAAATTCAAACCCTCCACGCAAATTTTGTTGCTGCTGTCCTTGTAAGCCGATGATACGGGAATGTTGCTCTGAAAGTCGAATAAAATATCGGGCATTCAAGCTGTAGGTTTGCAAGCGCAGTGCATGCGCCTGTGTGCCCTCTGGTCTGGGGCCCTTGCCATGTGCATGCGGGTTGGATTGCTCCTGTCGATAATTGTTTTGATACCCCAGGTCGAGCTCCAGCCAGTTTTTACCAATCAAAATATTGCTATTGGAAATAATCTTGAAGTGATTAATTATTTGATTAGGTAGATCGATATTTCGATCATCACCATCAGGGGTCAGCTGATAAGACCGTGGTATTCCTATTGCACCCACAAAAAAGCCTGCATTCTGATGAAAATTGCTCACTGTCAATGTAGAGTATCCCCAGTTCTTTTTGATCCCCACCATGGCTGTCACATTGCGCTCGTTTCCAGCTGTATTTTTTAGCTGGTTATCATAGAGCGGTAAGTTGAAATTATTGTAAGTAAAACTGGTGGCTGGCACTTTATAGTCACCAAAATCCTGGGTGCTAACCCTAAGTCTGTATACTTTATCATCAAAGTTTCCTTCCATGGAGGTAGAGGTACTGATGGATTGATTGTTGGTTTTATATAAACTTTGAAAAGAACCCCTATGAACCCCAGGATCCGGCAATGACGGCGGGAAAATATTCAGAACACCTCCCAGCCCATCAGATCCATACATCAATGAACTTGGCCCCTTCACGACCTCTACCCGACCCGGCTCAAACATGTCTATTTCCAACCCATGATCAGTACCCCACTGCTGCCCTTCCTGTTTCACTCCTTTGTCATTCACGATCACCCGGTTAAAGCTCATACCACGTATTACAGGTTTGGATATTCCAACTCCGGTATTGATAGCGTTCACTCCCGGTAGATCCTCCAGAGAGTTTACCAGGGTACCTTTTCTGTTATTTCTCAGGTATTCAAGATCAATGATCTCCATGGCCAGGGTGTGTTCTTTGGGCCCTGTCTTGTAGTGATTGGATTCCACCACAATTTCGCTCAACTCGAGCGACGTAGGCTCCATGGTGATATTAATTTGGTCGCCTCCATTGGCCTGGGCTACAATAGTTTTTCCTTCAAAACCTACATAGCTAATGTGCAGATGATAACTGGCTTTGCGGAGGTCATCAAACCGAAACTCCCCTTCGAGATCAGTGACCATGCCTTTGTCCAGCTCATGAATGATCACAGTGGCTCCAATCAATGGTCCTCCTGAACCATCGGTTATCTTCCCTCTCAACACACTTTGCGCCGTTGATGCCGTAGCCACAGCCATCAACAAGCTCATACAAAACAACCGCATGAAATCAATTGGAGTTACAAGTACCACAAACCCCATTGACGATCACATCAAGGTCTGTCATTCGATAATTTTTGGGTAAGGTAATTGCAGGGATGTCGATCGGCATATCAATGCACTGTGTGATGCCACAGCTATTGCATTTGAAATGCATGTGGTTATGATGATGCTCTTTCACATCACAGTCATTGCACAACCCATAAACTGCTGATCCACTGTCGCCAGGAATCTTATGAAGCAAGCCATTCTCCTCAAAGGAATGTAACGTTCTGTATAGCGTCACCCGATCATACTCCTGAAACTTGTCCTCCAGGTCTTTGAATGAAAGTGCCCTTTTTTTCTGTTGAAAAAACTCCAGCACATCCATTCTACAATCAGTGATGCGCAATTTATGCGTTTTAAGATTTTGCTTTAGTTCACTGTACTTCATAATTGCAAAGATAACATTTATGCAAAGATGTTGCATGATAGGATTGATAGAAATTATAAAACAGTGTCGCTTTCAATTTCCTGTTCAAGTAAATTTTCGCTCGGGTATTCCTTATCTTCACGGTTATGAAAAGCATAATTCTCTCAAAAGAAGCACCCGATCCCATTGGCCCTTACAGCCAGGCTGTTTCTGTGAATGGTATGGTATACATTTCCGGTCAGATCCCTATTGATCAGTCATCCGGAGAGCTGGTTGCCGGATCCATCGAAGCCGAGACCCATCAGGTCATGAAAAACATTGGATATATTCTTTCTGCAGCTGGCCTTTCATTCTCTAATGTCATAAAAACCAGTATTTTCGTGAGGGACCTTGGTAATTTTGGAAAAATCAATGAGGTTTATGGCACCTACTTTGATGAGCAACCACCAGCCCGCGAAACGGTGGAAGTAAGCCGGTTGCCTAAGGACGTAAACATTGAAATTAGCTGCATCGCTGCTGAATGAAATTTAAACCCTTTGAAGAAGAGACCATCGTTTCTGCCCGGTCACAGGCTGAGATCATAACTCAGCTTTCAAAATTTACACACCTGGTGTCAGACAGTGTCATACCGGTCAGGCACATTTTCAATGGAAACATTGAGAAAGATTCATTTCGCATCTCGCTAAAAGTCAATTTTCCCCAAAATGCCCTCCCATTGGCTATCGGTAAAATCGAACCTACATCGAAAGGGTCCATCGTTTTTCTGAAATATGAGCTTTTCCCGGCCACTAAAGTGATGCTAACAGTCATCGGAGCTATCATGGCTACCATCTGTGTGAGCTTTTTTCTGATTTACCTGGAAAACCATGAAGCCAAGTATCTCCGTGCCATTGTGATTACCCTGGCGACTGGGATTTTCTACTACATGACCCTGATCATCAATTTCTTCAAACGAAAAAATCAAACCAGATCTACACTCGAGCGGATTCTAAATGAATAAATATCTGCTTATCGGTTGTTCATTTTATAGTTTTGCACCCCGAATAAAAATATTCTATGGAGAACGTAAGAGTAAGATTCGCTCCCAGCCCTACAGGTGGGCTTCATATCGGTGGTGTTAGGACCGCCTTATTCAATTACCTGTTTGCTAAGAAAAACAATGGAACGTTTATTCTCAGGATAGAGGATACTGACCAATCCAGGTATGTGGAAGGGGCTGAAAATTACATTACTGAGTCTTTGGCATGGTGTGGCATTCAACCTGATGAAGGTCCTAAAGCAGGAGGGCCTTATGCCCCTTATCGTCAATCCGAAAGAAAAGAGATTTACAGAAAGTATGTAGACCAGCTGATTGAGAACGGTCATGCCTATTACGCTTTTGATACTGTGGAAGAGCTTGAAGCCATGCGTAACAGGCTCAAAGAGGGAAGAATCGCCAATCCCCAATATGATGCGGTCTCTCGTACGACCATGAAAAATTCACTGACCTTGCCGGCAGAAGAGGTGAAGTCCAGGATTGAGTCAGGTGAGCCCTATGTGGTCAGGTTTAAAGTACAGCCCAAAGAAGAAGTAAGGATTAATGATATCGTAAGGGGTTGGGTGCTGGTACACGGATCAAACATTGACGACAAGATATTGATGAAATCAGATGGAATGCCTACTTACCACCTGGCCAATGTGGTGGATGACCACCTGATGAAGATCACTCATGTGATACGTGGTGAAGAATGGCTCCCATCGGCACCCCTTCATGTTTTACTTTACAAGTATTTAGGCTGGGCATCATCTATGCCACACTTTGCTCATCTTCCTTTGATCCTGAAGCCGGATGGAAACGGCAAGCTTAGCAAACGGGCTGCTGAAAAGGCCGGATTCCCCATTTTCCCCCTCAGCTGGAATGACCAACAATCGAGTGAGGAATCCACTGGGTTTAGAGAAGAAGGCTACCTGCCTGAAGCCATGATCAATTTTCTCTCCCTGCTTGGATGGAACCCGGGCTCAGAGCAAGAGATATTCTCACTCAAAGAATTGATTGACCAGTTTTCTCTGGAAAAAATCAACAAGGCAGGAACAAAATTTGACATTGAAAAAGCCAAATGGTTCAATCAACAATACATCAAAGCCAAATCCCCTGAGGAACTTGGCAGTGTCATACAGGTTGAATTGAAAACCAAGTATGACATTGACTGTGACAATGACAGGGCGCTGCGGATTGTAGAGCTATTGAAAGAGCGGGTCACTTTTATCCCGGAATTTGCCAGCAACAGTTTATTTCTATTCCAACCGCCTACCATCTACGATCCAAAAGTGGTTGATAAAAAATGGGATGACGAGGCAGCTAGTGCATTGAAGGAATATGCTGAAGCTATCAATGCCAAAGACGCTCTGACCCCTGATGAAGCCAAAGAGCTTTTCTTCGGTACCCTGGAAGCAAAAGGATTCAAACCAGGGAAGTTTATGCAAACACTGCGATTAAGTATTACCGGTGAGGGTTCCGGTCCTGATCTGATGTCCATTTTATCCATCATGGGAGGAAAATCAGTTTCCAAACGTATCTTTTTTTCTATTGATCAGTTAAATAATAGAAGAAAGGATTAAAACAATGACAAAGAAAAAAGAACACGAAAAGCCTAAAGTACACAAGGATCTTGACGGTTTTGAGATGGAAATTGATACTTTCGGAGAGCTGAGGTCTAATATCGACATCGAAAAGATCAACAAATTTCTGAATAAGGAAGTGGAAGATAAAAAGCTTAAGGACAGGGATGATTTGGATGAGCTAAAGAAGTGATTTTAATCCGGGAAGGATCGATGGCACCTCTTTCTTATAATTGAGATACGCTTCCCCAAATTTTTGAATCAATTTTCTTTCCTCGAAGTATATCCCTATGGGTAAATAGATCAGGATCAAAACCACCGAAACCAGAACCACATCGGATGGTTGATAAATGAAATACCCCAGTAGGATCACAATGGTGCCAGTATAAATGGGGTGGCGTACCCTGGAATGAATGCCATGGGTAACGAGTTTGTCCTCAGAGGAGAATTTCCTTAGACCAATAAACTCCATCCCCGACAGATATCGGAAAGAAAAAAATACAATAACTACCCCCGCTACGATCAGGAAATAACCTGCATAAATAAAATTCCCGGGATCAAATAGCCACTGATCTGGCATCCTTTTAATCCACCATCCCAGACTAATTAAGCCTACCACACTGATGAGTGTATAGACCAGTCGGTATCCTGACCCTTTTAATCCAATATGAATCGCCGCCCAATCCTTACATGCATTGGATGCAAGTAAACTATGAGAAGCTAAATAGATGATCCAGGAAATAACCAGAAGGAGCATATGGGCACTCTACTGCACGAAAACATTATAAGTGGAATTCCATTCCATTGTTTCACCAGGTTCCACATCGATCCAAATGAAATTTTCAGGACACAGTGTGGTCTTACAGGTCCAGAATGCCATTCTGTAAATCGGCTGGTCAACTGCGAATTTGATACCCGCTCCGGTCTTATGATTGACTACAGTCACCTGATGATCATCCGCTGATTCTCCAAAACCTGTTAGCTCAAGAAAAGTGCTCTTGCCCTGCGCTACCATTTGCTGAAACCTGATGGTATTGTCCTCAATACGAACCAGCCCTTTGGTATCGCTCTCTGTTTTCAAACTAAATGGAAACTCCACACTAAAATCAGTGCCACTCCGCGTCTGATCAATCACGAAAAAGTTGTGGTTGAACTGGTCAGTTTCGATGGTTTTTTCTCCTGTATTTTCAAGGGAATGTTTAATCACAAAACCTTCAGCCTTGAGCTCAATCCTTTTAACATACTCATAAGCAAATCCAAAATCGCTTTGCACAACATGCTTGAAAGAGATCCAATCTTTGCCATGATCCACTGTCCACTTTCCATGATCAAGGATTTGATAAGTATCTGTCCATCCATATTTCTCTTCATCTCCCTTTTCCAGGATGCCCACTCCAATTCTGATAAAGCCATCCCCGGCTCCAGCCTCTTCATATCCCAGACCTGGTTCTATAAACCCTTCCACAGGTCCCGGGAGGTCTTCATGAACCAATGGATCGTGTGTATCTTTCCAGTAGTCAAAGTATTCGTGGCCTTTGTACTTCAAACTTCCTATCACTCCTGACCAGTCAAATCGTGTTGCCCGGTACAATCCTTTTTCAGGATCAGGAAGATAAACTTTCATTTCAACCGCTTTATTCGCTAGCATAACATGCGGGTATTGGTCCAGGTTCAATGAATTTTCCCGTTTGACAACAGCTTCATGGGTGGTCTTTTTCTTTGAGTCACAAGAAGTCAGGTACAGGCTGAATCCAGCTATTATTGCAAGAAGTAGAGAGGTTTTCATTTTGTTTGTTTTGAATCGGTACAGGTAAATCTAATATATGTAGTGGCTAATCCATTAGCTTTGCGTGCTGAAATTAAAAGGACAACTCAAGTGAAAATCGGTATTATCAGAGAAGGTAAAGTACCAGTAGACAAAAGGGTGCCTTTCACTCCCACACAGGCTGCTGAAATCCAAAAACGTTTTTCCGATATTCAGGTCGTTGTTCAATCCAGTGCTGTCCGGTGCTTTACCAATGAAGAATACATCGCTGAAGGCATCGAAATCAGCGAAAACGTGGACGATTGTGATGTATTGATGGGCGTGAAAGAAGTCCCGATCAAAGACCTCCTGGCTGATAAAACCTATTTCTTTTTCTCACATACCATCAAGAAGCAGGCTTACAACCGCGGATTGCTCCAAAATATCCTGGCCAAAAATATCCGCCTGATAGACTATGAAACGCTGACAGACACCAACGGAAACCGGGTAGTAGCCTTTGGACGATGGGCAGGCATCGTGGGTGCTTATAATGGCTTGTGGACCTATGGAAAACGATACCAGCTTTTTGAAACCAGACGTGCCCACGAATGTTTTGACCTGGAAGATCTGAAGACAGAATTTCCTAAAATCAAGCTTCCAAACATCAAAATTGTGATCACCGGAGGTGGAAGGGTAGCCAAAGGGGCCATGGAAGTGCTGGATGGAGTAAAGATCAGGAAAGTCAGCCCACAGGAATTCCTTCAAAAAAATTTTGATGAACCCGTTTATACACAACTTGAGCCGTGGGATTATCATGTGCACAAGGAAGGCAAAGCTTTTGAGCTGAAGGATTTTTTCGGGAACCCGGATACCTATGAAAGTACATTTTTACCTTTTACTTTCCAGACAGATCTGCTGATTGCAAGTGCTTACTGGGATCCCCGATCTCCGGTATTGTGCACCCGGGAGGACATGCTAAAAGAGGAATTCAGACTCAAAGTGATCGCTGACATCACCTGCGACATCGAGGGATCCATTCCCTCCACAAAACGGGCTTCCACCATCGATGATCCTATTTATGATTATAATCCTGTTACGGGTGAGGAAGAAAAAGCATTGAGTAGCGATGCCAACCTGACCATGATGGCAGTGGACAATCTGCCATGCGAACTTCCCAGGGATGCCTCCAACAGTTTTGGGAGAGATTTGATAGAAAATGTACTGCCTTCCTTATTGGATGATCGGGAAGAAATAATCCATCGTGCAACCATTACGAATGGAGGCAAACTCACTGAAAAATATACTTATCTAACAGATTTTGTAAATGGCTAATTCCAAAACCATACTTGTGACCGGATCCAAAGGGCAGCTGGGGAGTGAACTACAGGAGTTGGCCGACTCGATCAAGGATGCTGATTTTCATTTTGTAGACATCGAGGAACTGGATATCACGGATGGTCAGCAGGTCAGGGATTTTTTTGATGAGATAAAACCCACCCATTGTATCAATTGTGCAGCCTACACGGCTGTAGATAAAGCCGAATCTGACCGGGAACTCTGCGACCTAATCAATGTAACCGGAGCTGAAAACCTGGCATCAGCCTGTAAAGCACATAATGCGATTTTATATCACATTTCCACAGACTTTGTGTTCAATGGCCATGCTTCCCTGCCGCTCACCGAAGATCAGGAGACCGACCCGGTTTGTTACTATGGAGAAAGCAAGCTCAACGGGGAAAAGAAAGTCGCTGAGATCACTGACAAGCACTACATTATCAGGACTTCCTGGCTCTACAGCAGCTTCGGTAATAACTTTGTGAAAACGATGCTTCGGCTGGGTGAAACTAAATCGGAATTGGGCGTCATTTTTGACCAGGTGGGCACACCAACTTATGCAAAAGACCTGGCAGAAAGTATCCTTAAAATGATTGAGGCTCCCGAAGACCATTGTGGCACCTATCACTACAGCAATGAAGGCGTAGCCTCCTGGTACGATTTCACCAAAGCCATTTTTGAGTATAAAAACATCACCATCCCTGTGAAACCTATACCGACAACGGCCTACCCTACCCCAGCCAAACGACCACATTTCAGCGTGATGGACAAGCAAAAGATCAAAACCAATTTTGATCTGTCCATTCCCCACTGGAGGGAGAGTTTGAGAGATTGTTTGGAGAAGCTTTGACCCAAACTAATTTGGCACATTTGAAAATATCAAATTGGAATCTACAAGAAATTCAGGTAGTTCTGCAATTGTTGGCATATCAGCTGTCGGAAGCTTCCCACCGCAATCAAAAATGTGATATAACACACCACCAGAGCCCAAAGCCATATCAGTAACAACGATGTCATTCTCTTCGTAAGAGAATATCCAAATATTGCCTATGTAGTTTCCTGTTTTATCGTCCATCGACTTCATCACCAAATCGCAAAGCCAATCCAATTGGTTCAGGGGGTCGTCCAAACCACAGGCTTCAATCGGATTAATTGAATCAAAATAAGTATCATTTTCTTCCTTGCATGAAATGTTTAAAGAAATGATTCCCAGAAATAAATATTTACCAAGTTTCACAAACGGATCACTCATTAATGTAGTAAAATCTGGAATTCAACTTATCTTGATAGCCTCTGGCTACCAGGGAGCCAGTATGATCAATAAAGAGCTCTCTGATATTTGGTTGCGCAAAAATTGTCTCGAAAGATTCGAAATTGTTGGTTTTTAGGACTCCATGTCCCGGAACAGATAAGTAATACCAATCTTCCATATACTGAAAATAGTTACCCATTGGCCAGGTACCAAAAGTGACAGGTACGCTGTGAATTTCTTCAAATGATTGCCCCTTATCACTTGATTTATATAAAGTCACATTTCCTGCGATAGTAGCTAAAATAATATTGTCATCTGGTGTCACATGAAAGAAATACGGTATGTCTGGGGTGGTAACCTCTGACCAGGTATCACCATCATCCTTGGAAACAATCAGGGTAAACTGTGGGGTAGCTTTCATGGAGAAAATCCACCCATTTTGCATCCTAAAAATGGCTCCATAAAGATCTTGATTGATTTCTTCCCAGGAAATTCCACCATCCTTCGATCGCCATGCATGCCATTTCTCATCACCGGATGAATGTGCCCAAAGCTCTCCATCACGGGTTAGCCAAAGACTTAAATTATAATATGGATCCGGTGTGGGTATTTTTGTAGGAAGCTTTACCCAACTTTCCCCATTATCTGTACTTTTATACAATTCCAGATTGCTGGCACCGATATAAATGATTCCATCTTTGTCAATTTCTATTTGCCATGGATTTTGAATTTGTCCAGTATTTTCCTGTAAAACCCAGTCCAGAAAATGAACACCTCTTTTATAGAGACCGCCCTGAGCAAGAATCCATGTGCTGTTATTTACGGTATCAACTTCCATATCAGCGAAAAAGGAAAATGGTCGAAAATCAACCTCATGCCAGAAATCCGAGATTATTGCATAAGCTTGAATATCCATAGTTGTAAGTACTTTTCCAGTCGGATCGGTAATCTGAGCTTTTAGGTGTTGTAAAAAGGATTCTGTGCCTAATTTCCATCCCGTTGAAGCTATACCATCCTCATCAGTCATTACCTGAAGATCATCTACCACACCACCCCCAGTGACCACTTCAAAACCTATCGTAAATCCACTCTTCTCGTCAGGCTCTAAATTATTCTGAACCTCCACCTTAAGTCCCTCCGCTAAGTATTCTCCGGCATAAGCAATCGGATTATTATTGGGGTAATTATGAAATGAATAGCTCTCCAGCTTCTCAACCGATGGATCTTCATTACATCCTACAGAGATGGAGACAAAGCCAATGACCACAATGACTTTTAAGAAAGAGAAAGATATTTTGATAAAGGTAGTCATCTATATTTCTTAATTTAATAAGGGATAAATAAACCCACCTGTAGTGAAAAATTCCCATTCATGATTGAGCGGTCTTCCTGAATATTTGTTGCTGGATACTCATCAGGATCTTTTAATAACTCACTAAAACCACCGGCATAATTAACTCCGAAATCAAGTTTAGTTCCCTGCTTAAAAGGAATTTGTATGCCAGTCCCCAGGAGATATCCCCAATCTCTTGACTTGAACACTCCATCCACAGCATCATTTACTATGATCCTGTTGACTTCATACACACTGGGGCTGATATATTTCTCAATTTCTGTACCCCTAACATTTGCATTGATCAAAAACCCGGTATAGAAGCCAAGGTCCACGTAAAAAGCTGTTTGTTCTCCAAATAATAGATTGAATGTAGTTGGAATTGTTAAATAATCCAGCCCGATTCGTGTATCTTCAATTTTCTGGACTGAATTATCTTCATAGAAATTGCCTGCATACTTATACCTCAAAAAGCTAGAGTTTTTCATTGCATAACCCTTTCGTATAAATTGAACTCCAGACTGGATGGAAAATACACTACCCAGATGTTTACCAATAATTATGCCTCCGGTTGATCCAACCACTCCTTTATAGTTTCCAAGTTTTTCATCAGCCGAATTCCATGAAAATACCACTCCTACATTAGGCTTTAGATACATTTTCGGAGGAATACTATCATTTGGTCTCTGATCAAGAGAAGGTCGATCTGATCCCTTCCACTGAGGGGTAAAATTCAATCCGAAAATAAATTCATAGCCCCTATTTATTCCCTGAACATTTTCAATGAAAATTTCTTTTCCTGTAGACAATCGAGCCTCCGTATAAATATTGAACTGTCCCGTTAATGGATATGACAGACTTGTCGTAAATATGTAACCCCAGTCCCGAGTGGGTGGATAAATGTCCCCTCCTCCCTTATTCGCGATGTCTCGCTCCTCCTGAGTGTGATCATCATTTAGTAAAAATGAATAAAACAAACCAGCAGCAATGCCAAACTGCAAACGAGTAGGTGTGTGGTATTTGATCTGCAACGGAAAACGAAGAAAGGAAAAGTCCCAGGACATATTGCTAGGGATATATACATAACCGAAAGATCCATTACTCAACGGAGTCGAGTAGTAGGGCTTTATTTCATAGTAATAGTTTAGGTAACTGATTTCTGATCGGACGGAGAAGTATCTGCTCAATTGATACCCTACAGTTAAACCAGTTGTTTGTCCAGGTTTGGTCTCATATTTGTTTCCAGTCAGGTCACCTTTCAGATTAGACAGATTAACTCCTGAATAAACACCGAAGTTCAGCCTTTGTGCTATCGCATTTGAAGAAAATACGAATAGGATTAATGTCAAAATAACAGCTATTCTCCTCATTATTGACATCCTATTCTTATTTGAATAAGAATTAAATTGTTTGATCATATCCTTACTTCTTTGACACACTTTGTTTTGAAATGGCTGGAATTTTTTCTCAACTAGCGTCAAACTTCTTTAATCCAGTTTTAAAAACTACCAAAAGAACAATACGTTATTTAATATAGGATTTGAGTTCCACCTAAAAATGAATTAAAAAAGGCCAGAAAAGCTTATCAAACTTACTGACCTCTCATTGACGCTAAAACTTAACTTACTCTTCTACCTCTACCCCCAGCTTCTTCAGATTGGCTATTGAATTGGTCTTGACAAATGGAGGTGGATTGGTAGCCAGTGACTTTTTAAACATCTTGATCGCCTCCTTATTGTTATCCATGGCCATATAGCATTCACCCATGCTGTCATATACATTGGCTGACTTCGGGTTCTTCTTGATATTGAGCTTGAAGTACTCCTCGGCTTTGTCGTATTTCTCTACACCCATCATCTGATAGCCCAGCATGTTCAGCTGATTTTCATTGGAAACTTCCGCTGCCTCATCGGCGATCTTAATAGCCTCAGCATC
Source organism: Cyclobacteriaceae bacterium (assembly GCA_965223915.1). Classification (GTDB taxonomy): domain Bacteria; phylum Bacteroidota; class Bacteroidia; order Cytophagales; family Cyclobacteriaceae; genus UBA7330. Next base: position 984,438 of record OZ245027.1, read on the forward strand.
ATTCCCTGTTTTGAAGAGAATGGCTGATTTCAAACCCATCGTCTGCCCATTCTTATTTATGGCAATGGCCCGGTCTGCCCATGCAAGTGCCTCATCGAGATTTACATTGTTGTTCAAACAATAATTGGCTGCAGAAAAAGGTCCCTGCCAGCCGAAGCCTGCTGCGTTTCTGAGTTCGTTCCTGAAACTTTGTAGGACCGTTTCCTGATCAGCAGCTATCTGAATGGGGATCTCTTTGTTTTCCCAAAGCAGAGAGAGGGTTCCTTCCATATTATCCAATTCAGTAAACGCATAAGTCAGCAGATTTGTAAATGGACTTGCCTTGCTTTGTACATCCACTCTGAGGGCGTCCTCATCTTCTTCATACCAATAGCTGCCCCAGGAAGTAGAATTATTACTAAAAATGACAGTTACTTTTCCATTTTGATAAGGGATCATATGCAGGCCGTAGGTGCCTTCCGCTATGGGCTTTCCTTCAACCATGGCATCGGTAGAAAATGTAATGGTGGTGTTCTCATTGGCACCTGCGCGCCAGGGCATCGGCTTTTGATTCCCAAAACCACTCTGCGACAGCTCCCAGGGCACCAGGTTGCCCCAGACCTCACCGGTCCGGTCGTTGTTGCCATTAATAACCGCAGGTCTTGAATAGTTAACAGTAATATCTGTTAAACCGATTCTTTGCCTTACCTCTGCTGAAGGACTAATTCGCGGGGTCGTCACTGTCTGACCTATTGCCCAGGTGGAAATCAGGGTCATGGCCAGAGAAAATATGCATGTTTTTCTTAATGTAGACATGATGATACAGTTTGGTTGTTCTATGATATTAACAACCATCCCGATCAATGTCAATCACATCTTTGACCAGCGGCGAATATTGGATATAAAGCAAAAAACCCCGCTTTTGGGCGGGGCTTCAGTCAATTTATATTTTACTTTTATCCATTCATGGATATCAGGAATTCTTCATTGTTGAGGGTTCCTCTCATCTTGTTAAGCAGGAATTCCATAGCCTCATTGCTGTTCATGTCTGACATAAACTTCCTGAGGATCCATACTCTGCTCAACTGATCTTTGTCCATTAGCAGGTCTTCTCTTCTGGTACCAGAAGCAGGAACATCAATAGCAGGATATACACGCTTGTTAGACAATTTCCTGTCAAGCTGCAGTTCCATGTTACCCGTACCTTTGAATTCTTCAAAGATCACTTCGTCCATCTTAGAACCTGTTTCAATCAAGGCTGTCGCGATGATGGTCAGTGAACCACCATTCTCCACATTCCTGGCTGCTCCAAAGAATCGCTTAGGCTTGTGTAGTGCATTCGCATCCACACCCCCGGAAAGGATCTTTCCTGATGAAGGTACCACAGTATTGTGTGCTCTGGCCAGTCGGGTGATAGAATCCAATAAGATCACAACATCGTGACCGCATTCTACCATTCGTTTAGCTTTCTCCAATACGATATTGGCAACTTTCACGTGCTTCTCAGCCTGCTCATCAAAAGTAGAAGCGATTACTTCTGCTTTTACTGATCGGGCCATATCCGTCACCTCTTCAGGGCGCTCATCGATCAAAAGGATCATCAGATAAACTTCCGGATGATTTTCTGCGATGGCGTTGGCAATGTTTTTCAATAAAACTGTCTTACCAGTCTTTGGCTGGGCAACGATCATACCCCTTTGACCTTTACCTATTGGGGCAAAAAGGTCTACGATACGCGTGCTGTAATTATCAGCCTTTGTCGTCAAAGCCAGTTTTTGTTCAGGAAAAAGCGGAGTAAGGTACTCGAAAGCGATCCTGTCGCGGATCTCTTCTGTTGTTTTTCCATTGACTGACTCCACTCTGAGCAGTGCGAAATATTTTTCTCCGTCCTTAGGAGGTCTGATCTGTCCTTTTACAGTGTCTCCGGTTTTTAAACCAAACAGTTTAATCTGAGAGGGTGACACATAAATATCATCAGGGCTAGCCAGGTAGTGATAATCGCTTGACCTCAGGAAGCCGTAGCCGTCCTGCATGATCTCAAGCACACCTTCATTTTCAATGGCTCCATCAAATTCTTTGATTTCCTCATTGTATTGTGCCTTTCTCGCTCTGAAATCAGCTTTATCGTCTCTTTTATTATCTCCTCTGCTATCGCTTCCTTCGCCTCTATCGTTTCTGTTGTCCCTGCTCTTGTTCTTGTTCTTATCTGCAGGATTATCAGCTTTTTGAGGTGCGTCAGGTTTTTTAGGCTCCTTAGCTTCTTTGGGCTCCTTAGCGTCCTCAGCAGGTGCCTCGATCTCTATATCGAGTGATTTTAAAAGATCTTCCGGGTTGTCCGAATCCTTCTTTTTGGATTCTGGTTTTGCCCTTTTTTTGGTAGTTTTTTGTGCTTTTGGTTGCTCTTCCTTTGAATCTGTCGAATCTGTTTTTGCTATTTTCTTAATCTCTTCATCTGGCATAGTCGCCTGCTTATCAAGGATTTCGTAAATAAGGTCATTCTTCGCGGTTTTCTTTGCATTTTTTATCCCCAGACCATCGGCAATCTCTCGTAGCTCTGAGAGTAACCTCACACTTAAATCATCTAAAGTGTACATAAAAATTATACTTGGTAATTATGGTAATCGAAATGTTACGTAACTAATTGGAAATTTTCGTCTTTGTAGCCGAAATTGGAAAACTAGTGAAAGTCTCTCACTTGAATTGCGTTACAATAATATGCTAACGGTGAATATTAAGCAAAAGATTCGTAAAAAATTATCTATTTAGCAAAGAAGCTTACAATTTTATTATTTACCGCGAACAACCTTACTTTGCGTTTTTTAAAAAAGGAATAGATGTTACAAATTTCCGCTATAAGGGATCATTTTGAGGCTTATACCAAAGGTTTGAAAAAAAGAGGCATTCAAAATGTCACTGAAATCTTAGAAAATGTTCTAAAGATTGATGAAGACCGCCGAAACACACAACAACAGCTGGATGAGCTGCTGGCTCAGTCAAATCAGATCGCCAAACAAATCGGTCAGCTGATCCAATCCGGTAAAAAGGAAGAGGCAGAACAGGCAAAAAAGGAAACTGCAGCGCTGAAGCAACAGTCTAAAGCGCTTGGTCCTCAGTTACAGGAAATTGAAAAAAAACTGACTGATTCACTCTATAACATTCCCAATATACCTCATGATACCGTAGTTGCTGGCAAATCAGCCGAGGATAATGAGATTGTGAAACAGGCTGATCAAAATATCCCAAACCTGTCAGAAGATGCAAAACCCCATTGGGAACTGATTGAAGAATATGGGATCATTGATTTTGAGTTGGGTAACAAAGTAACCGGAGCAGGTTTTCCTTTTTATAAAGGACAGGGTGCCCGGCTCAACAGGGCACTGGTAAATTATTTTCTTGATGAGGCTTTAAAAGCTGGTTTTGATGAAGTCCAGCCCCCCATTCTCATCAATGAAAGCTCAGGGTTTGGAACTGGCCAACTGCCTGATAAGGAGGGTCAGATGTACCAGGTCATTGAAAGTAACCTCTACATGATCCCCACGGCCGAAGTTCCTATCACCAATATCTACAGGGATGAAATAGTCAATGCTGACAAGCTGCCCATTAAGCATGTGGGCTACACACCTTGTTTTAGGAGAGAGGCTGGGTCATGGGGTGCTCATGTACGAGGCCTCAACCGACTACATCAGTTTGACAAAGTGGAGATTGTAGAAATCACGCATCCTGATAATTCTTATGAAACGCTGGATAAAATGGTAACCCATGTGGAGCAACTCATAAATGGATTAGGGTTACCCTATCGAATCCTGCGACTGTGTGGAGGTGACATGGGCTTTACATCTGCATTGACCTATGACTTTGAAGTATTTTCAGCAGCTCAGAAGAAGTGGCTGGAAGTGAGTTCCGTCTCTAATTTTGAAACCTATCAAGCCAACCGACTCAAACTACGAATAAAGGGAGATGATGGCAAGAAAATACTAGCTCATACACTCAATGGAAGTGCTTTGGCCTTGCCTCGTATCGTGGCAGCCTTGCTAGAAAACAATCAGGGAGATGGTGAAATTGCCATGCCGGAGGTTTTACATCCATACCTGGGTTTCAAATCCATCACAAAAAGCTGAGGTTTCCATTCTTTCATAACTTTGTGGGATGGTAAAGATCAGGCAAGGAAAAAAAGAAGACCTCCCCAGGGTATTGGAATTGATCAAAGAGCTTGCTTTGTATGAAAAGGCTCCGGAGCAGGTAACCAATACTCTCGAGCAAATGGAAAAAGATGGGTTTGGAAAAAATCCCATCTTCGGTTTCATCGTAGCCGAAAATGATGGTGTGATTGAGGGCCTGTCGCTTTATTATTACAGGTATTCAACCTGGAAAGGAAAACGACTTTGGCTGGAAGATCTGATTGTGACAGAATCGCAGCGTGGCCTGGGAACCGGAAAACAACTTTTTGAAAGAACGTTGGAGATCGCCAAAGAAGACGGTTGCTCAGGCATGGTATGGCAGGTATTGGATTGGAATGAGCCCGCCATCAACTTCTATAAGAAATATCAAGCACAGCTTGATGAGGAATGGATCAATTGTAGCATCGATTTCTAAACCTCCTCCAGCAGTGTCCTAAAGGCTGCGGATTTATTTCCAAACTTAGCCGCATGAGATTGTCTGAGGGCCGGTGCATGTTTTTCCATGTACACATCGATCTGTTTTCCGTCGATGGCAAAGTATTGAATCGCGTAAGTAATACCATCCACATCAGGTCTTTCGGTGACCAACTTCAAGAACTTGTGTTCTTCGAAACAGCCCGTCTTCATTACTTCAGGGATATGTTCATTTTTCATCCACTCAACCCATTCCAATTCCACTTGGGGGTCAATCGTTACGGTCACATTGTACAGAATCATCTCAATTGTTAATTAGTAAATTCCGGATATAGTATGATTCAAAGATATCGAAGTATTAATTTTGAAGTTAATCAACCTAAAGATGAAAATATATAAAACCGCCCAGGGGGCACTTATTGAGCATGACAATCAATTTTATCTCGAAAAAAATATTCCCTGGGATGAATTAATCAATAGAAGTCAACTACACGAATATCTTCAGGCTCTCGTAAATGATGGTGAGGCCACCGATATTGACCTAACCAAAGAACCAATCCTGCCTCCGTTACAAAGTCAGGAGATTTGGGCGTCAGGCGTAACTTATTACAGGAGCCGCTCGGCCAGGATGGAAGAATCAAAGGATGGAGGGGATGTTTATGACAGGGTATATGTAGCCGAAAGACCAGAACTTTTCTTCAAAGCCAATATTGCAAGAACAGTAGGTCATTTAGCTGACGTTTATATCAGGAAGGATTCTAAGTGGGATGTGCCGGAACCTGAGCTCACGCTTTTTGTTAATACCAAAGGAGAGATACAAGGTTACACGGTAGGTAATGATATGAGCTCCCGAAGTATTGAAGGAGAAAATCCACTTTACCTGCCCCAGGCCAAAGTCTACGAGAAATGTGCCGGACTGGGACCTTGCATTTACGTGCCTGAAAATGGCATTGATCCACAAGCTAAAATCAAATTACAGATCCTGAGAAATGACAAACTGGCTTTTGAAGAAGAAATTGGCATTGATCAAATGAAAAGAAAACACACAGAGCTTGTTTCCTTTTTATTCAGAGAATGTGATTTCCCTTATGGATGTTTCCTGATGACCGGGACGGGAATTGTTCCACCCAATGAATTTACCCTTCAGGAGAAAGACCAGGTCAACATTTCTATTGAAGGAATAGGAACACTCACAAATTTTATCGCAAAAAAACCCTAAATAACAATATGAATTTATCCGGACAAACTTTTATAGGCAGTAAAACATCAGCAAAAGGCTCCAAAAAATTCTACGGTATTGATCCGATCAGCAATCAAAACCTGGATGTAGCCTTTACTGAGTCTACAACCGAAGAAATCGAAGAAGCTATTTCTTTGGCTGAAAAAGCATTTTACACCTATCGAAAGACGACCAACGAACAGCGCGCACTATTTCTGGAGGCCATCGGAGATGAGATCATGGCACTGGGCGATGATTTATTGGAGCGAGGCTCCAAAGAAACCGCGTTACCCATTGCCCGGTTGACAGGAGAGCGAGGAAGGACCGTAAACCAAATGAAATTATTTGCCAGCCTGGTGAGGGATGGCTGGTATGTAGAGGGACGTATCGATACAGCTCAGCCAGATCGCCAGCCTCTTCCAAAGCCTGATGTAAGGCAGATGAAGGTGCCTTTGGGACCTGTGGGTGTCTTTGGAGCGAGTAATTTCCCATTGGCCTTTTCTGTGGCTGGTGGGGATACCGCATCAGCACTGGCGGCAGGCTGTCCGGTCGTTTTCAAAGGACACCCGGCTCACCCCGGCACCTCTGAATATGTAGCAGCTGCGATTGTAAAGGCCGCTCAGAAGACAGGCATGCCGGAAGGCGTATTCTCGATGATTGTCGGTACCTCCATTGATGTGGGTGGTGCCCTGGTTAAGCATCCATCCATCAAAGCCATAGGATTTACCGGCTCCTTCAGAGGTGGAAAAGCCCTGTTTGATCAGGCCAATCAACGACCGGAACCTATTCCAGTGTATGCTGAAATGGGTAGCAGCAACCCGGTATTTATCCTTCCGGATGCACAAAAGACACGAGGTGCTGAGATTGGCACTCAGCTAGCCGGTTCTGTAACTATGGGTGTGGGTCAGTTTTGTACGAACCCGGGGCTGACAATTCTTCCAAAAACAGAAAAATCAGGTGAGTTAGTGAATGCGCTCACAGAATCATTGAACCAGTTTGAAGGGACCATGCTAACTGATGGCATCAAAGGAGCCTTCAACAAGGGTGTTGAGAAATTTTCTGGTAATGGCATCAAAAAACTCACTGCTGACAAAAATGGCAGTGGAGTGGCCGGCCAGGCATACCAGGTGGAATACAAAGCCTTTAAAAATAATCCTGCACTAGCTGAGGAAGTTTTTGGTCCCTCGACGTTGCTCGTAGACGCAGATGATAAAGCACAGATACTGGAGCTGGCCCGAAACCTGGAAGGACATCTTACTGCTACAATCATTGGAACAGAGAAAGATCTGAATGAATATGAGGAGTTGGTAGAAATTCTTGAAAATAAAGTCGGAAGGATTATTTTCAATGGCTATCCTACGGGAGTAGAAGTTTGTCATTCGATGCATCATGGAGGCCCATATCCGGCAACAACGGATTCGAGATCTACCTCAGTAGGTACCGGAGCCATCAAAAGGTTTTTGAGACCCATCTGCTTCCAGGACATGCCTCAAAACATGTTACCAGACGCACTTAAGGATAGCAATCCACTGGGTATCTGGAGATTGGTTGATAGTGAGTTGAAAAAATAAGTTTCATTGATTGACTAACAAGGTATTATCGGTCATAAGCTTTTCAGGGTTTATCCTGCTGATAATCCTTCCGTTAGTCTATTATCAGGAATTACCAGAAACCATTCCCACTCATTACGGATTGAGAGGAATTCCTGACAACCATGGAAGTAAAAGTGCTCTTTGGGTAATGACAGGGATTGGAGCTGCCTTGTATATAGGATTGAAACTATTGGGGATGAAGGTCCACAGGTTTAAATTCAGTGGTCAGGCAATTTCAAAAAAGCAAATGGCTTTTTATCATCAATATACAAGGCAAACACTGGAAATGGTTAGTCTCATTACAATAGGTGCCTTTACATACATCAATTATACAACCATCCAAATAGCTTTTAAAAAGCAGCAGGGGTTGGGACCCTGGTTCTTGCCCCTGCTTTTTTTGCTGGTATCAGGGCTTGTAATTTATACCCTATGGAATGCGCGCAAAATGAGAAAAATGGAAGGTTAAGTTGATCAGGTGATCAGATTTCCTTCTTCATCCCATTCAGCTTTAATGTCCCGTTTAGACTGATCAACGAATTGCGGAAGCCACTCTTCGGGGTATTCCAAACCATGATCTTTAAGCACGTCATCAGGTACCCCATCCCAAATGTTAGGTGTATTGCCTTTGTAGCCCAGGTCCTGAATGCCGATTTGGGTAGTATAGTAACCAGTCAGCGTTAAATCTCTCATTCGGGAGAAGAAAATAACACCCTGTTGATCTCCCCTGGCAGCTTTATCCGGATAAGCAATTCTGTCAACAATCCGAATCTGTTGATCGTCGCTACAGTCAACAAATACCTTCCCAAACTCCCTGTTACAAACACTATCCAACCACATAATACCTCCTCTAAGCGGAACCTGGTATCTTGGCATATCTTTGACAATAAATTCTATGAATTGAGCAACATCTGCTTCGGCTGCCCCTCCTTTATTATCAAAATCAGGTAAAATGATATCACATAAAACAGCAATGGTTTTGAGCTCATGTTCGGTGAAATAGTCCATCGCCATGAGCTTTTGATCCAATACCTTCTCAGCTTCTGTTCTGCCATAGATACCCACCTTGGTAGTAAGTTGCTGAACCTTCTCTGCCTCCTCCGGAGCACATGCCTGAAATCCTATACCACCTGCGATGGAGGTGATCAGCATCGACTTTAATGATTCCCTTCTGTCCATTAGATATTTTGTTTTTTTAGTTCATCAATTATGTAATCCGAAGTCCTCCATGCAAGTGCCATGATGGTCCAGGTAGGATTTTTATCAGCCTGAGACACAAAAGGCCCCCCATCCACTACAAACACGTTTTCTGCATCGTGTAATTGTTCATATTTATTCACTACAGAGGTTCTGGGATCATTCCCCATTCGGGTAGTCCCTACCTCATGGATGATGTTTCCGGGCGTATGAAGGCCATAATCCTCATCTGCTCCCGGTTTATCTCCTAGCGCAATTCCGCCCATCGCATCAAAGATCTCCTCAAAGGTATTGTGCATGTGCTTGGCCTGATTTCGTTCATGATCTGACCATTGATAATTAAATCGCAATACCGGAATACCGTATTCATCAACGACATTCGGATCTATTTCACAGTAGTTTGATTCTACGGCAATACATTCCCCACGACCATACAATCCAACCGTACTACCATAGAATTTCTTAACATCTTCCCGCAGTTTATTTCCGTATCCACCAACAGTACCTCCTACATATTTATTGAGTTCTGTTACGCCAAACCCAAATCCATAGGAAGGCATTCCGAGACCACCACCCACTTCGATATGATAACCGCGGGCAAAGTCCAGTTTACTGTTATCCAACCACCATGGTGTATACACATGCATTCCAGAAACTCCATCCTCATTGTAGGTCTTTCGGTTCATCAGATCTGGGATGAAAGCACGTCGTGCTGCACCCGTTGAGTCATGAAGATACTTGCCAACAATACCGCTATTGTTGCCCAACCCATTCGGATGAACAGGACTCTTAGAGTTGAGTAGAATCCTTGCACTGCTACAAGCGGAGGCTGCAAGTACAACTATCTTACCATTGATTTGATATTCCTTTCTGTCTTCCTTGTTGATATAGACTACACCCTTCGCTTTGCCCTCATCATTGGTCACCACCTCACGAACAACAGAATTCACATATAAATCAACCTGTCCACCAGATTTAATGGCTGGGAATATCAAACAGGTTCCGGCAGAAAAATCCGCGTATACACTACACGCACGTCCACATTGTCCACAATAAAAGCAAACACCTCGCTCATCATTGATCCGCTTGGTCACCATGGATTTTCGCGCAGGAATAGTTGGAATGCCTATTTTATCCGTTCCTTTTTTGTAATATAATTCATGAAGTCTTGGCTTCGGCGGTGGGAGGAAAAATCCGTCGGGCTCATTGTAAATACCCTCTTTGGTTCCAAATATTCCCAACAGCTTATCTACCTTATCGTAATAAGGCTTTACATCATCATATCCTATCGGCCAGTTATCACCCAGGCCGTCGATGTCCTTTCTCTTAAAGTCATTGGGGCCAAACCGAAGGGAAATTCTTCCCCAGTGATTTGTTCTACCACCTAGCATATGAGACCTAAACCATTCAAACTTTGTGTCCGGCGTGTGGGTATAGGGTTCGCCTTCGATTTCCCAACCTCCATAAGCTGCATCGAAGTCTCCAAATGCTCTGTTGGTTCCGGCACCACGTCGAGGGGATTCCCAGGGCCACTTCAGCTGTGTCATTTGTTCAGGATCCGCAGGATCAAAATATGGGCCGGCTTCTACCACTGCCACTTTCAGACCAGCTTCCGACAGGATCTTGGTTGCCATTCCTCCCCCGGCACCAGATCCTACAATTATTACATCATACTCCTTTGGTGATTCTACTATTTGCATCATATTTGGAATTAAACAGTCAAAATAAACACTTTAAGTTTATAATTACTCAATAAATCCAAGTTTTGCATTCACCACCAAATAGAAATTATAAAACCATTTCAGATCTGTGCTGTTACACTGGTATCGATGGAATAATTTGTGGGATTTATCTTAAACATTTATCTAACACCACAAGTTAGACAGTCTCTTAGATTAAAAATTGAACCGATGCCGCCCATGTCTACATTTTCGATCAGGGATCTGGAGCACCTTTCAGGAATAAAGGCGCACACCATTCGTATATGGGAGCAGCGGTATGAGTTGATCAAGCCAAAACGGACAACGACCAATATACGGTACTATGACGAAACCGACCTGAAGCACATTCTAAATGTCGCCTTATTGAAAGAACATGGTTTCAAGATCTCCAGAATTTCTAAAATGACAGATCAGGAGATGCAACGCGAAGTGATGCATCTGACTGAGCGTGACCTTAAATATCCCGAACAAATCCATGCACTTACCATCGCCATGGTGGACATGGATGAAAAAAGATTTGAGAAGATTGTATCAACATGTATACTCAAACTGGGATTTGAAAGATGCATGTTAAATGTGATCTATCCTTTTCTTTCCAAAATAGGGGTGCTTTGGCAAACTGGTGCGATCAATCTTGCTCAAGAGCACTTCATTTCCAATCTCGTACGTCAGAAGCTTATTGTAGCCATAGACGGGCAATACCATAAACAAGACGCTGACAGCAAAAAGTTTGTCTTGTTCCTGCCAGACGGAGAAATGCATGAAATAGGGCTGTTATTTGCAGATTATATCATCAAATCCCGTAAAGGGATGACCTTTTACCTGGGCCAGTCGCTGCCCTTTAAAGATTTGCGTCAAATCATCAATATTCATAAACCTGAATATCTCTTCACAATTATTACGACCACTCCTGGTCCTGCCACGATTCAGGAATATGTGAATGAGCTCGCTCATGAGTTTTCAGACATCGAATTGTTATTGACAGGTTATCAGGTGGTAGGCCAGGATATCCAGACTCCAGAAAACGTAACAATCCTTTCTAAAATCGATGATCTCATCGAATTGATGGATGAACTGAACTCCTGATTCATCTTTTTGATTAACTAATTATTAATTTTTATTAAACAATAAATATTCCATGTAAAAGGGCTATTTATGTCCTTTATGTGAATTTTTTGATTTTTTTGTAACCTTTCTATGTTAAATGCGTGAAATATTTTGTTCACTATTTTATTAAAAAGATTAAACAAATTGAATTTTTTGTTTACCTTTAAACCAACAAACAAGTAGAAAGAATGACGGCAATAGAATTTAGTTCCAACGTAAATGAAATCTCAGGATCCCTAAAACCTTTTGCTATGAAGCTTACAAGGGACACTGAAGATGCAAATGATTTGATCCAGGAAACTTTTCTCAAAGCCTATACCAATAGGGAGAAGTTTGCTAAGGGCACCAATTTGAAAGCATGGATGTATACCATCATGAAAAATACTTTCATTACTAATTATCAACGCATGGTGAGGAGAAACACTTTCATCGACACTACAGATAATCTTCATTATATCAATAGTAGTGATGCTTTGATTGAAAATGGTGCTTACTCAAATTTCTCAATGAAGGATATCGACAATGCAGTAGAAAACCTGCAACAGACTTATCGGGATCCTTTTATTATGCATTTCAGGGGATTCAAATACCAGGAAATTGCTGAAAGATTGAGTATCCCTATTGGAACAGTCAAAAACAGAATCCACATTGCACGTAAAGAATTGAAAAAGAAACTAAAAGTATACGGTAAAGATTAATTTTATATAATGGGACGAAAGGTTGGGATTATTGGCTCCGGGTTTTCCAGCCTTTCGGCTGCTTGCCACCTGGCTAAATCAGGATACGAGGTAACAGTTTTAGAAAAAAACGACGGGCCGGGAGGACGGGCCCGACAACTCAAGCATTCCGGTTACACTTTTGACATGGGGCCTTCCTGGTATTGGATGCCCAACGTATTTGAGCGATTTTTTGCTCATTTCGGTAAAACGCCCGGTGATTATTACACGCTACACAGATTAGACCCATCCTATCGGGTCAAATTCATAGACAACTATGTTGATCTTCCCGCAGACCTCGAGCAACTCTATAAGCTATTTGAAAGTATCGAGCCCGGAAGTGCTGGAAAGCTAAAGACCTTTCTGAAACAAGCTGAATACAAATACGATGTAGGAATAAACAAACTGGTGTATAAACCCTCCAGATCGCTCACTGAGTTCCTTGATCCGGCCTTGTTGGCAGGTCTATTCAAGATGGATGTTTTTACTTCGATGAGCTCTCACATCAGAAAATTTTTCAAAGATGAGAAACTGATCCAACTGATGGAGTTTCCGGTACTCTTTCTGGGATCCACTGCAGAGTCTACACCCGCACTGTATAGCCTTATGAATTATGCTGATGTGAAGCTAGGTACCTGGTATCCCGAAAAAGGGATGTTTGAGGTTGTTCGTGCCATGGAAACCCTGGCCAAAGAACTGGGCGTTGTATTTCACTATGATCAGCCCGTACAGGAAATGACTTTTGAGCAAAAGTCAATCAAGAAATTAGTTACAGCAGACAACGAATACCCTGTAGACATTGTAGTGGCCGGTGCTGACTATCATCACATTGATCAACAGATCTTACCAGAAAAGTTTCGAAGCTATTCTCAAAAGTACTGGAACAGCAGGACCATGGCGCCTTCTTCCCTGCTCTTCTACATTGGGTTGAGCAAGAAGCTGCCCAATATGAAACATCATGTATTATTTTTTGATGAGGACTTCAAGCAACATGCTTCCGAGATCTACACTGATCCAAAATGGCCACAAAAGCCCTTAATCTACGCATCAGTAACTTCCAAAACAGATCCAACCGTGGCCCCTGAAAACGGGGAAAACCTGGTGGTCTTAATACCTGTGGCCCCAGACCTGGAAGATACTGAGGAGACCAGAGAAAAGTACTTTGAGATGATTGCCAATAAGCTTTTTGTCTTTACTGGTGTAGATATACGATCATACATTGTATATAAAAGAAGCTATGCACATCGGGATTTTATTTCTGATTATCACTCTTTCAAAGGGAATGCCTATGGATTAGCAAATACCCTGCTTCAAACAGCCATTCTCAGACCCTCTTTAAAAAATAAAAAGGTAAAAAACTTATTTCATACCGGACAACTGACTGTTCCGGGACCCGGTGTCCCCCCTGCAATTATCTCCGGGGAGGTGGTAAGTAGGGAAATTGAACGAGAATTTTCGTAAATTTAATAACATGCATGACCTGTTTACCATGACTACCCTGGAGTGCAGCAAGCTGATCACTCAAAACTATAGCACTTCATTCACGCTGGGCATCAAGACATTACACAGTCGTTTGCGACTTCCTGTCTATGCGATTTATGGGTTTGTTCGTTATGCGGATGAAATTGTCGATACTTTTCATGATCACGATAAGCAGGTACTCTTAGAGCGATTTAAAAAAGACACTTACCTGGCGATAGAAGAAAAAATAAGCTTGAACCCCGTTTTACATTCTTTTCAGTTAATCGTCAATGAGTATGATATTGACAGATCGCTCATTGATGCCTTCTTAAAAAGTATGGAAATGGATTTGACCCATGAGACATACACCAAAGATCAATATCAGGAATATATCTATGGCTCGGCAGAAGTAGTGGGTCTGATGTGCCTGCATGTTTTCTGCGAGAACAACAAGAAGCTTTATCGGGAACTGAAAGAGCCAGCCAGACGACTTGGCGCAGCTTTCCAGAAGGTAAATTTTCTGCGCGATATCAAAAGTGATTTTGATGAGCGAGGTAGGGTCTATTTTCCCAAGGTGGATTTTAATGCTTTTACGGAAGCTGATAAGATCAAAATCGAAGAAGATATTCGATCAGACTTTGAGGTGGCTTTGGAAGGAATCAGGAAATTACCTCACACATCCAGAGGAGGGGTTTATCTGGCATATATTTATTATTCAAAACTTTTTGAAAAGATCCAGCATACACCATCAAGGAGAATTCTACAGGAGAGAATTCGTGTTCCTGATGCAGTTAAACTGGCTCTGCTTACCAAGACGCTCGTACTGAGTAAATTAAATGCACTATGATCAGTCGAAAAATGGCAACAGACACCTTGCATATCGACTTTCGTGAAGAGAAAATAATTCAGCATTTTTTTGTTTCGCCGCAAAACTTTTTGACGAACATTCAGTTTTGGAATCAAAATACATTCAGTGTTAAGTCTTGATACACATATTGATCAAAACTCCGGATTCTGCTTCGGCGTGGTTTATGCCATAGAAATTGCAGAGGAAATCCTCAATTCCGATGGTCATTTGTATTGCCTGGGTGATATCGTACACAATGATGAGGAAGTAAAACGGCTGGAAGCCAAGGGATTAAAAATTATTAGTCATGAAGAGCTTCAGTCCCTCCACAACGAAAAAGTGATGATTCGTGCACATGGAGAACCTCCCAGCACGTACGAACTCGCAATCAACAACAACCTAATATTGATTGATGCCTCTTGTCCGGTAGTACTAAAGCTTCAAAACAGAATAAAGAACTCTTTTGACCGGGAAGAAAAGATCTATATCTACGGTAAACATGGACATGCGGAAGTGGTTGGTCTTTTGGGTCAAACCAATGATAATGCGGTGGTATTTCAGGACTTTGACGAACTTGATCTGGATAATCTGCCTCAAAAAATTACCCTTTATAGCCAGACGACAAAAAGTACTGATAATTTTTATGCCATCAAGGATAAGCTGATAGATAGTGGTTTTGAAGTGACGGCCAATGATACGATTTGCCGTCAGGTTTCAAACCGAGATAAAGAACTTCGCAATTTTGCCCGGAGATACGATAAAATTGTTTTTGTCTCGGGAACAAAATCTTCGAATGGGAAAGTATTATATAATATCTGTAAAGAAAATAATGCATATTCATATTTCGTTTCCAATAAAAGAGAGCTAAAGCATGAGTGGTTCTCAGCAAAGGATTCTGTTGGAATTTGCGGAGCAACCTCTACGCCCATGTGGTTGATGGAGGAGGTAAAAGCGGAATTGGATACTTATTAATCAATGAGCTGGTTGACCAATACATTGTTATTTCTTGGAGCTTTCCTATTCATGGAAGGAGTAGCCTGGTTTACTCATAAATACATCATGCATGGTTTTATGTGGAGGTGGCACCGATCTCATCACCGGGTACATCCTCATTCGCTGGAGCGCAATGATCTGTTTGCACTGGTCTTTAGCATACCTTCTATCGCATTGATCGTGATAGGTTATAATCAGGCTTCAGTCAGCTGGTTAAAGTTTATAGGCTTTGGGATCATGGCCTATGGGATATTCTATTTCATTTTTCATGATGTGATTGTGCACAGGAGGATAAAGGTACCTTTCAAGGCAAAGAGCCGGTATATGAAAAGGATCATCAGGGCACACTATATTCATCATGAAAAGCATTCCAAAGAGGGTGGAAAGGCATTTGGATTTCTCTATGCCCCTAAGAAATACGAAAAAGAGAAAGTCTGATTTATTGGCTATTAAATGTCGCTCAAGGTGCTATCTTCCTCTACCTCTTCTGAATTCCATTCCCCAGAATAAATAGGTCAGCTTGATTGTGGTCATAAAAATCATGTCGTTCTGGAAGGGATTTCCTCTAACAGACCTATCATAGCCACTTCCCAGGTCACCATTGACCCTGTAAATATCAGTTCCTACAGTTTTGTTTACAATATTTCCAGTCACTCTTTCCTGATCATTCCAAACAGCAACTGGTTCTGCAGAGCGGTCAGACATGATTCTTGCTATGGGTTCCTCAAATCGCTCCAGGCTTGCATAGGATTCGCTTACATCATCCACATAATCCGTAAATAAAAATCTATAGCCAAACTCAATACCGGCATCAAATGGGCCTTGTAGTGATAGTCGCATACCAATAGAAACCGGGATAGAAAGCTGAAAATAGCCATATGGTTTAATAGTACTTCCTTCGAAGAATTGGCCTTCAGTACCCAGATCCCTCAATCCAACCCACTTCCCGGCGTTCGGCAACACGTTGACCGTGTCACCAGCCTGATAATCATATTGCGGCACTTTGCCCTTAGGATTGTGATGAAACACGGCCACCCCAAAAAACAAGTATGCATTGAAGTCGAGTCGTGATGAGGTGATCCCACCCAATGAAGATGTCACCGCACACTCAAGACCTAAATGAAACTCCTTGATGTCATTCCTAAAACTAAGGTTACGGGCATATCTAGGTGCTGAATCTTCATCTTCCGGATCAGAGGTAAAATCATCGCCCTTAATTCTTCCCCAGTTGAGACCAGCTCTCAGCGCCATCGATGGTTGGAATTGATATCCTAAGGAAGCGCCAAAGCCTGGTCTGGTAAAATTGATATCAGTACTGGCAGCTTTATTCAAAGGAGCTAAATCGCCAAAATAATTGAGTGCATTGATATTACCTGAGAAAAAGTAATAAGGAGCAAATCGCTTAATAGCACTTCCCTCATATCTCTTGTAAACCCTTATGGCGCTGCGTCGTCTTTTTGATTTCTGTGCTATGGCCTCGGTGACAATACAAGAGAAAAATACAAATATCAGGCAGTAGGTAATAGCTGGTTTCATCTGTCTTCCCTGCAAATATTGACAAGGTTAACAATATAGCTACAGTATAATGATGATTTTGATCAAAAACATCAATGACTTAAGCCCACTATTTAAAAATTATCAACTTACAACAACTCATTGGCCAGATTTGCCAGGTCAGACCTTTCACCTTTTTCCAGTGTGACGTGGGCATACATTGGGTGATTCTGAATTCTGTCTATTAAATAGGAGAGTCCATTACTTTGAGAGTCCAGATATGGTGTATCTATCTGGTAGATATCTCCGGTAAATACAATTTTTGTATTTTCTCCCGCCCGGGTGATGATGGTCTTGATCTCATGAGGAGTAAGGTTTTGGGCCTCATCAACAATGAAAAATATGTTGGAAAGGCTTCTTCCCCTGATATAGGCCAGTGGTGTAATGACCAGCTTTTCCTGATTAACCATCTCTGTGATGTTTTTAAATTCCTTATCAGCTTCCTTAAATTGGTTCTGAATGAATTTAAGGTTATCCCACAGGGGTTCCATATAAGGATTTAGCTTGGACTTAATGTCTCCCGGAAGATAGCCGATGTCTTTATTGCTCAGCGGCACAATCGGCCTGGCGAGATATATTTGTTTATATTTTCTTCTTTGCTCCAATGCTGATGCGAGGGCCAAAAGGGTTTTGCCGGTCCCCGCTACCCCGGTAATGCTCACCAAACGAACTTCAGGGTTGAGCATGGCATTGATAGCAAATGTTTGCTCTGCATTTTTAGGCTTTATCCCGTAAACAGATGTTTTTTCAACCTTTTTGATTTCTTCAGTCAGCGGATTGTAAGAAGCCAGTACAGAATTTTTCTCGCTTTTAAGGATGTAAAACATGTTGGAGATAGGCTTCACCTTCTTGAGCACTTTGGCCGTAGCCACAGATCCTTTTTTGAAAAGGGTGTCAATATCTGCGGATGCCACATCATCCAATTCCTCTTTCCCAGTGTGGAGGGTATTGACGTTTTTGATTTTACCGGTTTCATAATCTTCAGCCACAATGTCCAAAGATTTTGCCTTCAACCTTAAGTTGATGTCTTTACTCACCAGGATCACTTTCTTGTCCTTTTCAGCTTCTTTGAGCGCCAATGCCGCATTGAGTATCCTGTGATCATTTTTATTGTCACCAAAGATTTTACAAGCATCAATGGTGCTATCAGACTCCATCAATACTTTAAATTTCCCCTTTGTCTTACCATTGAGCGGTATCCAATTTTGGAGCATATGTCCTTTGGCCAAAGCGTCGATCAACCGGGTAAACTCCCGGGCTTCAAAGTTTTTGGTGTCATTGCCCTTCTTAAAAGAGTCAAGCTCCTCTAATACGGTAATTGGGATTCCTACATCGTGTTCCTGAAAGTTGAGAATGGAGTCATGTGAGTAGAGAATGACTGATGTATCTAAAACGAATATTTTCTTCTCCTTCTTGATCCTTGCCATTTGATGGTCCCTGGTGGTTTACTAAAAAATAGTGGTTGATGTAATATTATGAATTGTGAGGTAAATATGGGAACGGGAAGTATTATAATTTTTAAAAATTTATCCACAAAATGGCTATCAGATCCCCTGACAATTAGATCCAGCGCCTTTAATCAAGCTGGTGTACATCGGGTTAGATGGGGTTGAGTCTGGTAACCTTGCTCACTCCACCGCCACAAACAAATCCTCTTTTTCCCTGGGAATAATTTTTAATAAGTTGGCCAGGACCAACCGTATAAATAACTCTGAAGCTTCCTTTTGTTCCAGGCCAGTCACTTCACGATACCTATTGATTGTGATATCATCATGATCCTTGAGATAATTAAACAAAGCCTGCTCATGATTTCCATAAGCGATATGAGCTCCATTGGAGCGCTGAGTCAATTTGAGGATTTTTCTAATCTCCGGACTGGCCTGCACACTACGATCCTCCACACGGACGAAAGCTTTTCCATAGCGATGCTTTTTATTAAGGAAAGCATAGTAAGGTTTTTCTTCACCCTCAAAAATTTGATAATGAATGATCGACCTTTTTTCTGAAATGGGGATGATCTCCGAAGTATATTGAATTGCAGGCTTACAAAGTTCTACAATGGCTCTATTAAGCAGGTAATGATCATCCTCAGCATACTTCAATCCTGAGATCCGACCATCATCATCTACACCTATGATCAAATGACCACCCTTGGCATTGGCAAACGCAACAACCTCTCGAATAACTTTCTCAGGATGGCTGACCTTATGCTTAAATTCCACCTGGTCACCTTCACCACGATAGATCAATCTTTTGATTTCCTGTAAATCCACGACAGTACACGTAATTCGAATCAATAATTGTCGTCCTCATCGTCGCTCTCTTCCTCATCCATTCCCGGCATAGAAAACATACTACTAAGCAAGTCTTTAAACTGCATGCCTCTCTCGAGCCCATGCTTGCTTAGCATGCTGTACTCAGAAAGGCCATGGAGTGCAAACTCCATCAAAAACAGCTTGAGCTCCTTCTCAGCCTTTTTATGATACTTATTGATGAGTCCTTCCAATCCCGGAACGCTCAACAATACTTTTTCATATTCTTTGAAGCTGGAATCATATAAAATATCTACCATGTTCCCCTGACCAAACCAATCTGTGATCTGAGTGTAGGGATTTTGAGCTTCTTTGTTTTTCCTTATTTTTTCCGGGTCCGGGAAATAGTTGATGAATTGTTTCCTGATGGCCTTGCCCACTAAATTTTGAGCGACTATACCGGCACCCTCCTGCTCCCCTTCATAGACCAGCTCTACTTTGCCTGTGATGGAGGGTATCACCCCAATCAGGTCTGAAACCCTGGTAAAAGTCTCCTTCTCACCTGACAGCAGTAACCTCCTTTCCGTGGCACTCATCAGGTTCTCATAGGCTGAGATCGTCAGACGAGCTGATACACCACTTTTCGCATCTACATATTCACTCTCCCTGGCCTCAAAAGCTATCTGCTCTATCAGGTCTTTCATCATATCAAAAACCCGAATGTCTTTTGCATTGTTAACTCTTGCCTCCTGAGCCGTGATCTTTTTCCCGACGTCAATCGATTTAGGATAATGGGTTATGATCTGACTATCGATTCGGTCTTTCAGTGGCGTGACAATACTCCCTCGGTTGGTATAATCTTCCGGGTTGGCAGTAAACACAAACTGGATATCTAGAGGTAACCGAAGAGAAAACCCGCGTATCTGTATGTCGCCTTCCTGCAAAATATTGAAAAGTGCCACCTGGATCCTTGGCTGCAAATCAGGCAGTTCATTGATCACGAAAATTCCCCTGTGAGAACGGGGAATGAGTCCATAATGGATGACTCTTTCGTCAGAATATGGCAGTTTCAAGGTCGCTGCTTTGATCGGATCTACATCGCCAATAAGGTCGGCAATTGATACATCAGGGGTCGCCAGCTTCTCCGTGTATCGGTCGTCACGATGTATCCATACGATGGGGGTATCATCGCCATGCTCCTCTATCTGGGTTTTTCCAAATGATGAGAGCGGGGCCATGGGATCGTCCCTCAACTCAGAACCTTTAATGGCTGGTATATATTCATCCAGCAAATGAACCATCATTCTGGCCATTCGTGTCTTGGCCTGGCCTCTCAGTCCAAGAAAGTTAATATTATGCTTTGCCAATATGGCTCTTTCCACATCAGGAACCACCGTATCTTCATACCCCCAGATCCCTTCAAATACCTTTTCCTTGTTCTTAAGTTTCCTGATCAGACTCGCCCTCAGCTCTTCTTTGACAGAAATAGGCTGATAACCGGTACTTTTGAGCGCACCTAGTGTGTTGATCTTGAGCTTTTGCTGACTCGTCAATTTTAAATAGTCCATTTATTAGAGATTTTTCCTCCTGTTTCTTTTGTAGTCCTCAAATATCAAATGTCCCAGGCCCTTCAAACTACTATAATAAGCATTACCATTGTTTACCTTGGTAAATTCCCTGACAAACTGCTTCAGGTATGGGTCTGAGGCAATCATAAAGGTCGTGATTGGTACGTTTATCCTCCTGCATTGAGCTGCCAGGTTAAGCGTTTTGTTGAGTATCTTAGGGTCTAATCCAAAGCTATTTTTATAATACCGGATGCCTTCCTTCAGGCAGGTGGGCTTACCATCCGTGATCATAAATATTTGTTTGTTTTTATTTTTTCTTCTTCTGAGCAGATCCATGGCCAACTCTAACCCTGCTACCGTATTGGTGTGGTAAGGCCCCACACTTAAATAGGGTAGATCTTTGATAGCGATCTGCCAAGCATCATTTCCGAAGACGATGATGTCCAGTGTATCTTTTGGGTATTTCTTCGTGATCAGCTCTGCCAACGCCATGGCCACCTTTTTAGCCGGAGTGATTCTGTCCTCACCGTAAAGGATCATTGAATGGCTAATGTCAATCATCAAGACCGTAGAAGTCTGGGTTTTATATTCTTTCTCTCTGACCTCCAGATCATTCTCGGTAAGCATAAAATCGGCATAACCCTGATTGATCTGGGCATTTTTAACACTTTCTGTATAGTCTATCTGATCAGGAGAATCTCCAAATTCGAAATTCCTGAGATCAGTCCCATATTCCTCACCCTGACCCGGAAATGGTGTCTCATGACTGCCTTTACCTGTCTTTTTTAGCTTCCCGAATATTTCTTCCAAAGACCGCTTTCTAATCTGCTGCTCACTTTTTGGTGTGATCCTGATCTCTCCTTTTTCATTTTCATCGGTGATGTATCCCTTGGTTTTCAGATCATCAATGAAATTGCCCATTCCATATTCTTCACCGGAGATGTTATACTGACGATCCAGATCAGTCAGCCAGCTGAGAGCCTCCCTCACATCACCGGAAGTGATCACGAGAAGCTGCAAAAATATATTAAGCAGATTGTCGAAACTACCTTTCTCAGGATCCTTATCAGGAATAAACTCTGTAAATCGATTACCAATCATGAGCTCTATTTCTTATTAACTAAAGATATAGAAGAATGATTTCATTAGCTTCTTTATCTCCGATTTCAGACTATAATACATGTCTGACTTGAATTTAATTCAATAAAGCCCTAAATTTTATAGAATTTACAAAATAAGCAATGCCTGGAAGAAAACCCATATTCGCCACGCTTGTCATGGATTTCATAGATTTCACCAGAGACTTTTTCTATAAGCTCATGCTGGAACCGGAGTCCCATGCTAAACGAAGGGCCAAGAGAATGAAAAAGTCCAGGGAAGAAAAGTTGAAAAACTAAGCTTTATCGCTTTTTTGGCATCGTGCCAAAAATGACATCCCAAAATGGTGAAGAAACACCGAATGCATTCTCAGGGTCTTTATAATGATGGATTCCATGGTGGATCCAAAGAACCTTAAAGAAATTCTTAGGAGGCTGAAAAGCATGTACCATGTAATGAACCCACAGGTAAGAAGCATACCCTACCACAAAGCCCGGTAGAAATGCAAATACCAGGTTCCCCATCAATAATTTGAACAGAAAGAAGAATCCAGTACTTAATAAAATGCTTAACAATGGAGGCATAGCCAACCGGTCTTTGTCTTTTGGGTAGTCATGATGAACACCATGAACTGTATAAGCAAATTTCTCTTGTTTCTCGTTTTTCGGAGACAAATGAAAAACAAACCTGTGCATGATATACTCAATCAGCGTAAAGGATAAAAGCCCACTCATGAATAGTATGGGCGTGTTGACCGCATTGATATAACCTTTATCCAGTCCAATGATAATTAATGCTGTGGCAATCGAACCAAACAAAACCAATGGAATAGAAATATGGGTCCGTGTAAGTTTCTCCAACACAGGATTGTTAAACAATTGCCTTGTTCCTTTGGTATGAGGTTTATTCTTTAGCTCCATAGTCCTGAATTTTGCTGCAAATTTACTAGATATTTAGTGAATTCACTAGTTCTTTAATTTCATTATTGCGTCAATGAGACTTTAGCCTTCTTATTGGCAGCCAATACCTTTTCATAGTAATTTTCATACAATGGTAAAATCTTGGTGACATCGAACTCACGGGCCCTGTTTAAAGCGCCGTCTTTGAATTTCTGTAAATTTTTATTGTCAAGGATGTGAATGGCCTTCTGAGTCATATCTTCTACATCGCCGACGTCACAAAGAAATCCGGAAATACCATCTTTATTAAGTTCGGGAAGACCGCCGGCATTGGTAGAGATCACCGGCACTTCACAAGCCATGGCTTCAAGTGCTGCCAAACCAAAACTTTCTTTCTCAGAGGTCATTAAAAACAAGTCACAAACAGAAAGCACCTCTTCGACAGCCTCTAGTTTACCTAAAAACCTGACAGAATCCATGGCACATTTTTCTCTCACAAGTTCCTCCACATGGAATCGCTCAGGACCATCTCCCACCAATAATAGTTTTGCCGGGACCACCTTTCTTACATTGTTAAATACTTCAATGACGTCATCGACACGCTTTACTTTTCTGAAATTTGAGGTATGTACCAGCAATTTTTCGTCATCTGGACAAATGGCTTTTCTGAAATGATCTTTTTTCTGCTTTTTAAATCGGTCCAGGTCGATAAAGTTTGGAATGACCTCTATCTCATTTGTAATATCAAAATGTTCCAAAGTATCCTCCTTAAGGTCCTGGGATACCGCAGTAACCCCATCGGATTGATTGATGGAGAAGGTAACCACCGGTTCATAGGTAGCGTCTTTCCCAACGAGGGTAATGTCAGTACCATGTAAAGTAGTGATAAATGGAATAGTGATCCCTTTTGACTTGAGGATTTGTCGGGCCATGTACGCTGCACTGGCATGGGGTATTGCATAGTGAACATGCAAAAGATCCAGACCCTCATGTTCTACCACATCTACCATCTTACTGGCCAGGGCCAACTCATAGGGTGGATAGTCAAACAGTGGATATGATTTTACCGAAACTTCATGATAAAAAAGTTTTTCATTAAAAAAGTCTAGTCTGGTAGGTTGAGAATAAGTGATAAAATGTATTTCGTGATTGTTTTTGGCTAACCCTTTGCCTAATTCTGTGGCCACAACCCCACTACCCCCATAGGTAGGATAACAAACGATACCGATTTTCATATATTAATTTATCAATAGATCAGATTTAGGATTAACCCTAAAAACAATAAAATAGTTTAATCACCGATTTTTAGCCTGGATAGCCTCATAAACAATGTCCTGAATTTTAGTACGAATATCCAACTGATTTAGTTTGCGATTATTTGCATTGGGATGTATCCTGTTGGAAAGAAAAATAAATACCAGGTCGTACTTGGGGTCCACCCATACCATTGTTCCTGTAAATCCCGTATGGCCAAAACTTTCCTCTGAGGCGTAATCTGATACATTTTTGACCACTTCAGACCTTTTATCCCAACCCAGGCCTCTTCTGTTGTCGGGAAAATATCTTTTGTTAAAAACTTCCAGTGTTTCCTCACCAATAAACCTGATCCCATTGTACGTTCCTCCCTGAAGGATCATTTGAAAAAGCACCAACATATCTCTGGCGTTGGAGAACAGACCCGCGTGGCCGGCTACCCCATCCAGAATAGCTGCATTTCGATCATGTACTTCGCCCCATATCTGCTCGCTGCGATAGTAGCTATCGTATTCCGTAGGAGCGATTTCAAATAAATTGATCGATGATTGTTTTGGGTTGAACTTTGTTCGGTTGAGACCTAAAGGATGATAAAAGTGCCTGTCTAAATAACTATCCATCGACTCTCCCGCTATTTCTTCCAGCACTTCCTGCAAAATCATAAACCCGATATCACTATAAGAATAATAAGGTAGGCTATCGTATTTCAGAAGGGAAGATGTCAAGATCCATTGGCTCAGAGAATCCCTCAGCAAGCTGGATGGTTCCATGCCGTAACTCCTCAGGTCCAACATCTCATCACTGGTGGATACATAATAGAATGGGTCTAAAAAGTCGCCTGAAAGTACCCGCTTCCAAAAGGGCACATATGGAAGCAATCCAGCCTGGTGCGACAACAATGATTTGAGGCTGATGTCTTTCTTGTTGGATGCCTCATATTTAGGTAAATAATGGCTGATAGCTTCATGGATATCCAACAATCCATCGTCATGTAGCTTCATGGCCATCATCAGTGTGCTGGATACCTTTGTGACCGAGGCCAGATCAAATACTGTAGATGGATAAACCGGGATTAATCCATCGTAGGTAAGGTGACCAAATGACTCATCAAAGACGACAGACCCTTCTACGGCCAATGCAAGCTGGCAGCCAGGAAACGCATTTTGCATAATTCCATCTTCTATGATGCGGGTTATGGAGTCCAGGTGACTTTGGTTCAATCCTACACTCTGTGCAGGCGCATAGCCCAGCTTGCCATAGGATTCGATGGTCCTGTTTTCAAAACGATCCAATAAGTGGTAATTCTTTGCAATTCTACCGGTAATAGAAACCGCTCCAAACAATTGTTGAGGCAATAAATAACTATAGATCTCATCCACTCGTGGAATGATCAATCCGGCATTGAAAAAATCGGGATCAAACTGGTCAATGGTGCCAACATAAATGAGGGCCCTTTCCCCAAAATAACCTGGTAGCATGGGGTTGTGGTCCGCCAGGATGGGTGCACTACTTTGAAATATTTCGTCAAGGTCTGTGATCACATAAGCATATTTTCGGAGCATATTGGCAAGATCGCCATAGGGGTCCTGTGAAATAAGACAAAGTGTATCAGCCATTAATGGTAAAATGGGTCCTGATTCCAACAAGGCTACCGCAGATTTTTTGATGGCCAGACTCAGCTTGTATGGAAATTGAGGAGTATCAGCGGTTTTATTAACAAAAGAGCCAAAAAGAGCATTTCTGATCAAATCTTCCTTCCTTGTTAGTAATAGTTTGTCATCCAACTTATGGATCATCGATTCCGCTCTGGCATAATTTTTTGAATCTACCAACCAAAAATCATGTTCGTCAAAGATGGTTTTGACCTCTTTTTTCTTTTTTGGAATCCCTGCCTGAATCACAGAAGGATCAATAAAGTAGCTGGAGTCAAATTCACTCAGTTTATCGATTAACAACTGTTCCCTTTGATTATCAGTCTTTGGTAGAATTAAATACTGGTAATTCAACGACAACCCAAGTGCCCTTAAAAACTCAAAATAGTCATTCAAGATATCCTCCTCATCGATCATGGCCAGATAAGCCAGGTCAGGCAGGTGTTCCTGCAATGAAGGATTTAAGGAACTGTCAAGACGCCTGGCGAGGGTAATGTTTGTCAATGACTTCAGCGTTTCATGACTCATGACACCAGAAACAAAAAAATGTTGATGCGAAGGAAATCTGTTGATATCACTGAGCGAACTTACTTCTACCCACAGCAGAGACTTCACCTTATCCTGATGGCTCAAACTCACCATGATCGAGTCAATTTCTTTCATGCTCACCGCCGAGTTGGCTGGTGGTACAAAAAGCCCTAAACTGATAATAAAGATGATCAGTACTCGCATTACATTATTTGACGTAAATTTGAATTTATAACCAACATTTACTGTTAGAAATCTAGTAATTATTATTTGTTTATAAAAAACATTAGAAAAATACCATTTAATTCCTTCTTTTCAATTAAACCATCAATTAGAGACAAAAAGTAGTTTTCTATGCGTTTTCCATCACTATTTCGACTACCTCAAAGCCAAAGATTCTATATTAAGCCAAGATATTACGATCCTGTAAAAGAAGAGATCAAAGAACGTACCGAAAGAATAAAAAGAGAGATGGAAGGTGGTAAAAAAGCTGATTATTCTCCTGGCAGGATCAGTTTTGAACGTAAAACCCGCACTACTCCAAACACTTCATTTCTACAATTGGTCATCGCAGCCACCTTAGGCTCATTGTTGGTTGGGTGGTTTTACTATGGAAACGATGTCTTTTATGTTCTTTGGTTGGCCGTACCTGTCTACCTTTACTTCCGCTTTGTGCGTAAATTATTCAAGCGGAGTTAATTTCTTATGGAGGACGTTATTCATCTATTGCCTGACAGCATTGCTAATCAGATCGCTGCCGGAGAGGTTGTTCAAAGACCTGCTTCAGTAGTGAAAGAGATGATGGAAAACAGCATTGATGCCGGAGCTACGCACATCAAACTCAAAATTACCGATGCCGGAAAGTCTTTGATCCAGATAGTGGATGATGGCAAGGGAATGAGCCTTTCTGATGCCAGAATGAGCTTTGAACGACATGCTACATCAAAAATTCGCCAGGCAGAAGACCTTTTCAAGATAAAAACCATGGGTTTCAGAGGGGAAGCCCTGGCTTCGATCGCTGCTATAGCACATGTAGAGATGAAAACCCGCAGACCTGAGGATGAAATTGGCACCTTATTGGTCATTGAAGGTTCAGAATTCAAGAAACAGGAACCCCTGGCCATGAATCCTGGCACCTCCATTTCAGTTAAAAACTTGTTTTACAACATACCGGCCAGAAGGAACTTCCTGAAATCCAATCCGGTGGAAATGAAGCACATCACTGACGAGTTCCAGCGGATGGGTTTAGCAAATCCGGATGTCAGCATGAAGTTTGACAACAATGACCTGGAAATGTACCAGCTGGATAAAGGGAAGCTAAGTAAACGAATCGTTCAGATCTTTGGCAAAAATTACCAGCAACAGCTTATCCCATGTGAGGAAGAAACACCCCATGTAAAAGTGAGGGGGTATATCGGAAAACCTGAATTTGCTAAGAAAACGCGGGGCGAACAGTTTTTTTTCATCAACAACCGTTTTATCCGCAACAACTACCTCAACCATGCTGTGGTCCAATCGTATGCCGGCCTGTTGAAAGAAGATTATCACCCCTTTTACGTGCTGTTCATTGAAATGGATCCTGTTCATGTAGATGTGAATGTGCACCCTACCAAAACAGAGGTGAAATTTGATGATGACAGAATGCTCTATGGAATTATAGGGTCTGCAGTGCGACAAGCCCTTGGATCCTTCAACATTTCACCATCTTTGGATTTTAATACGGATGTCAATTTTGAGCATTTCAGCTCGGGCAGGGCTCAATCTGTTGAAACACAACAGGATAAAAATTACTCGCAGTTTAGAAACATTGACCGGGACAAAGTCAAGAATTGGGAATCTCTGTACGAACATGCTAAACAGGAAGACGACATCCTAGATGAAGTGTTGAAAAATGAAGCAGGAGGTCTGCGGCAGACTTTTCAGAGTTCGATGCATGATGCAGAGATCAATGAGCCCCAAAAAGGCGGGACTTTCAAGCTGCATGGAAGATATCTTTTAAGGCAGGTCAAAAACGGGCTGACAATGATTGACCAACGAGCAGCACTGGAGCGTATCCTGTTTGAACGTTACCAGAAAAGCATTAAAGGGGGATCCGGAGCATCCCAATCCAGCCTGTTTCCACAACAGATTGCGCTTAACCCTACGGATCATGCGCTTGTAAAAGAGATCCAGCCGGAAATCAGGAAACTGGGTTTCGATATAGAGTCTTCCGGGAAACAGATGATTGTGATCCAGGGCGTGCCTTCAGAATTAGCCGGATGCAATGAGAAAGAAATGTTTGAAGAGCTCCTGGAGCAATTCAAGCAAAACAAAAACCAATTGGGTATTGATCAACAGGAAAATATATGCAGGGCACTGGCTAAGAATGCGGCTACCTTGAAGTGTAGAAACCTTCCTGATCAGGAAGCAGACCACCTGATCGATCAATTATTTGCCTGTGAGCAACCAAATTATACTCCGGGCGGACGACCTACGTATGTTTTAGTTAGTTTAGACAAAATAAAAAGCTGGTTTAACGAATGATGAGAATCTCTCCGATGGTCAAGTACATCCTGATCATCAATGTCGTAGTATTATTGGTGCAATCCTTTCTTTCCCTACCATTCGCTGATTGGTTCGGGTTAAGGGTCATATTTGCTGATGATTTCCAACCCTTCCAGTTTGTGACTTATATGTGGGTGCACGGGGGACTTTGGCATTTATTTGGAAATATGTTTGCTGTCTTCATTTTCGGACCATTGCTGGAGCAATTTTGGGGGTCCAAGAGATTTCTCACTTTTTACCTCATTTGTGGTATTGGTGCCGGGGTGTTATTTGGGGTGGCTGACTTTTTTGAGAAATATGATCTGAAACGGGATACTGAAGCTTATATGGCAGACCCTAACCCGGAAGCTTTCCAGATATTTGTGCTTGATCACCGGGTATCGCAACGCGCAGTGGAAGAATTGGCCAATTTTGCAGACAGATATTTCGAAAATCCGAATAGTTCGAATCTTGAGGCCCAAAGTAAGGCTTATGTGCAGCAGATCTATGATGTGTATAGCAACATCCCGATGGTTGGGGCTTCCGGAGCCGTATTTGGAATTCTTATGGCCTTTGGCATGTTATTTCCGAATACACAGCTCATGCTGCTGTTTCCGCCTATACCTGTAAAAGCAAAATATGTTGTCCTTTTTTATGGTCTGTATGAAGTTTATGCCGAATTTAGTAGGACTCCCGGAGACAACATCGCGCATCTGGCACACCTGGGGGGTATGCTGATCGCATTTATCATGATTAAATACTGGCAAAAGAAA
Source organism: Cyclobacteriaceae bacterium (assembly GCA_965223915.1). Classification (GTDB taxonomy): domain Bacteria; phylum Bacteroidota; class Bacteroidia; order Cytophagales; family Cyclobacteriaceae; genus UBA7330. Next base: position 1,013,960 of record OZ245027.1, read on the forward strand.
AGCGATAGGTTTTATTAAGATGAATAACGGTATTTTCAACGAATTTAAGAATGCTTGGGACAAACCCAATAACGCTTTAATCCAAATCATCATCATCAATGTGGTGATCTTTGTGGTGCTGCTGGTTTTGAAGGTGCTACTGGTTGTGTCCGAGCAGGGAACCCTATACGAGGCTATCAGGTCCAAGCTAATGCTGCCGGCCAGCATACCCTATTTGTTAAAACAACCCTGGACTATTGTTACCTACTTTTTCACTCATGAGGGATTCTTGCATATTATCTTCAATATGCTCTTCCTCTTTTGGTTTGGCCGGATCATCCAGGAATTCCTGGGACAGAACAAAGTCATTGCCCTTTATGTGCTTGGCGGACTGGCAGGTGGCTTATTCTATATCCTTATATACAATATCATCCCTTTTTATCAGGGAAGGGTAGAAGGTTCTTTAATGCTGGGTGCCAGCGCAGGTGTGTATGCCATTGTGGTAGGGGCCGCTACCTTCATGCCTAATTATACTTTCTTCCTCCTGTTTCTTGGTCCTATTAAGATCAAGTATATCGCCATATTTTATGTTTTGTTATCCTTCTCGCAATCTATCGGGTCCAATGCAGGTGGAGAATTGGCGCACCTCGCCGGAGCAGGTGTAGGATTTCTCTACATCACACAACTAAATCAGGGAAACGATCTGGGTAACTGGATCATCCAATTCATTAAATGGGTGAAAAGCTTTTTTGTACATAAACCAAAAATCAAGGTCACGCACAGGAACAAGACCCAACAAAAAGCCAATGCTAAAAGAACTGTGAATGTGGAGGCTGATCAGGATGAAATTGATGCCATCCTGGACAAGATATCGCAATCCGGATACGAAAGTCTTTCTAAAGATGAAAAGCAAAAACTTTTTAACGCAAGTAAAAAGTAATACCTGAATTCTCTCATGAAATCAGTTATTGTGTGCATCTCAATCCTCTTTGTGCTAAGGGTCAACATCGGCTATTCCCAGGCACGTGATCCCATCCCTGATTCTTTGATCGTTGAGCCCACCCAATGGATCCTGACCGTTGGATTGTTACAGGGCGGATCGGCAATAGGTGCAGATGCTGAAGTACGTTTGTTTGATGGTGTAGGCTTCCAATTAGGTACTGGCCTTGTGGGCCTCAGCACGGGCTTCAATTTTCATTTCAACACAGATATCAATAGCTCCTATGTTTCCCTGATGTATATCCACCAGGGATTCGGAGGCTGGTTTGTTCAAAGTTTGATTGGACCAGCTTATGTGCATCGCTGGAAAAACGGACTATCCGGCCAGTTTGGTGTGGGGTTCCTGTCAGGATATAGCAGAAAATGGGGTGATCTGTTTCAGGATCATGTGCCTCCTACTGTGCAACCGATGATCGCTTTTGGCTATAGTTTTACGAATTGACCAGGGTTTTATTGGCCAACTGGCCACAAGCGGCATCGATATCCTTACCTCTGCTCCTACGGATATTCACAATCAGACCTTTATTTCGTAAAAACCGGGCAAACTCATCAATCCTGTCAGCTTTGGCATTCACAAAATCCGCTTCAGCTATGGGATTATACTCGATGATATTGATTTTTGAGGGAATCTTTTTAGCGAAATGCCAAAGCTCCTCAGCGTCCTGAATTTTATCATTAAACCCATTAAAAACAATGTATTCAAAGGTGATATTGTTTTTTGTCTTATGATAAAAATGAAGTAGTGCCTCTGTCAGCGCTTCCAGGGTGTTGGTCTCATTGATGGGCATGATCTCGTTTCGCCTTGCGTCATTGGCTGCATGAAGCGAAAGGGCCAGGTTAAACTTCACTTCATCATCTGCCAATTTATTGATCATTTTTGCTATACCTGCCGTGGAGACGGTGATCCGTTTAGGTGACATGTTCAGTCCATCTTCAGAAGTGATCCTCTCAATGCCTTCCATTACGTTTTTGTAATTAAGCAAAGGCTCCCCCATTCCCATAAAAACAATGTTTGTCAATGGGTGGTCAAAATTTTCTTTTGCCAATCGATCAATGGCTACTACCTGATCATAGATCTCACCTGGATCCAGGTTACGCATGCGTTCCATGTACCCGGTAGCACAAAACTTACAGGACAATGAACAACCAACCTGCGAACTCACACAAGCAGTCATGCGATCGTCTGCCGGGATCAGCACCCCTTCGATCATATTGCCATCATGCAGTTCAAAGACAGATTTGATTGTACCATCATTGCTGAATTGGGCCGTTTTTGTTTTTATGGCCTTAATGGAAAAATCTTCGGACAGCCTGTCCCGCAGGCTCTTTGAGAGGTTAGACATCTCCTCGAAAGAGATAGCAGATTTCTTCCACAACCATTCTGAGATCTGTTTGGCCCGGAATCGTTTTTCATCAATGGACGCCATGTAGGCCTCAATCTGGTCAATATCCAGTTTCCGTATGTCTTTGATTTGTTTGATAAGGCAAAGTTAGAACAATAAATAGTCTTCAGGAAAAGCTATTCTCTGCTCAACGATTTATTATCTTAGCATAGCCATGGCAAAGCAGTTATTACCTATTTTATTGTTGTTCGCTTCATTATGGGTGGATGCTCAGGCCATTCGAAAACCCGTCACTGCCCTTATAAGCTGGTCACATGCAGTACAACAGCAGGATTACCTGATGGGTTTTGATGTGGGTGTCATGGATTTCACACAGAAATTTCATTATTTACTTTCCATAGATTTCAGGCCTTATAAAAGAAAAGTGCAGGAGTTTGCTGGCAACAATCTGTTCTATCAATACCAGGAGGAAAGATATGTAGTGCTTTTAGGTGGACGCTATTTACACGAACTCCAAAACAGTGGCAAGGGTGTATTTTTAGGCCTGTCAGGAGGTTATAATTTTGGAAACTATCGCGGAATATCTTTAAAGCCAGAACAAGGTTGGATTATCCGGCCCAATGCCGGGTTCTTTTGGCATTTAGCTCCTCAGTTTTTCACACTTGAACTGGGCTATGAATATTTTGATTCCAGATCAGATGCCGTGAAAGACCATTGGGTCTTCTTTACCTTTCTTTTCAAACTCAATGACAATGACCAGTAAGCATCTATTGTTTTTGTTATCTGTAGTCGTATTGATGGTTTTTACGCACTGTGATGGGTGCTTTTCTGGCTGTGATTCCGGACCATTCTTTGCTGATCTGGAAATTAAACTCACAGTGAATGAAGAAAATACAGATGTTCCCATCGAAGTATATGATGGACTGTACGATGACGGAATACTTATTATCCAGGATACCATCGCTTCAGGAGACCTGGTCAAGGGAAGAATAATTTATAATCTGGAAGCCGGAAAAGATTATGCAGCTTCAGCTGTTTATAAAGATGGTGCTAAAACCATCATTGCTATTGACGGAGGAGAAATGTCACTGGCCTCAGATGATTGTGATTGTGACTACCCAACAAACCTAACTTTGAATTTACGACTTGCGAAGTAATAAAAGCTTATTAATTTGCAAGCCGTGGAACAACTGACAACCCTGCTAGAGAAATCTGTTGCCCAAATTGGTAAAATAGCATCCTGGCTTTCCCTCTTTATCGTCATCATCATTGTTGTGGATGTATTCATGCGATACACATTCAGCATGACTTCTTCTGCTTCATTTGAAATAGAGTGGCATCTTTTTGGCGCTTTGTTCCTGCTTGCAGCCGGATGGACACTGCAGGCAGACAAGCATGTGCGAGTTGATGTCTTTTATCAAAAATTCTCAACAAAAACCAAAGCCTGGGTCAACCTCTTAGGTACAGTCATCCTGCTACTTCCCTTTTGCATAGTAGGCTTTATAGAAGGACTGCAGTTCACCATTACCTCATACCAGATTGGTGAAACAAGTCCCGATCCCGGTGGACTTCCAGCCAGGTTTGTCATCAAATCCATGATCCCAATTGGCATGTTTCTGTTAGGTCTTCAAGGAGTTGCCATCATTTTAAGATCCATCAAAGACATCCTCGTAAATGATTGAATACTTACCCATCATTCTTTTTGGCGCCATTTTCCTACTTATTCTGTTGGGGTACCCGGTAGCCTTTACACTGGGGGGGCTTTCTGTAGTAGTGGGTATCCTGGTGTTTGATATTGACTTTTTCTATTTACTCTCACTACGGGTATATGGAACCATGCAAAATTTTGTGCTCCTAGCTGTCCCGCTTTTTGTCTTCATGGGTATCATGTTGGAAAAATCCGGGATTGCCGAACGGCTACTGGAGACCATGGCCCTATTGTTTGGCAGATTTAAGGGAGGGTTGGCCATATCGGTTGTTATTGTAGGGGCTATGCTGGCTGCCTCAACCGGTATTGTTGGAGCTACTGTGGTGACCATGGGGTTGATTAGTTTGCCTACCATGCTTAAAAGAGGTTACGGCCCCCGTTTAAGTACAGGCACTATTGCCTCGTCTGGCACATTAGGACAGATCATTCCTCCTTCCGTTGTCCTTGTATTATTGGGCAGTGTGCTGCAGGTTTCTGTTGGAGACCTCTTTCTGGCAGCTGTGATTCCGGGTGTCGGTCTGGTTACCTGCTACCTCCTGTATATCATTATCTATGCGATGATCTACCCGGAAAGGGCACCTTCTATGCCCGAAGAAGAAATCAAAGCTTTCCAAAAGGAAGGAATGTCTGCTCAGGTGATAAAATCTTTCCTCTTCCCGTTTCTTTTGATCCTTGCCGTGTTGGGAAGTATTTTCGCTGGTATTGCTTCACCAACAGAAGCTGCCGGCGTCGGCGCCTTTGGAGCATTGTTGCTCACCTTGTTTCATGGAAAGCTGAACTTCAGCATTCTGAAAGAAGTGATGCGTGAAACCACCTTCCTCACCTGTATGGTGTTCATGATATTGATTGGCGCCACAGCGTTCTCGTTGGTTTTTAGAGGGTTGGAAGGTGACAAATTATTCCTGAGTGTGATTGAAAACAGTAATCTGGGACCCTATGGCTTTTTGGCACTGGTAATGATCCTGGTTTTTATTGCCGGATTCTTCATTGATTTCATTGAGATTGTATTCATCATAGTGCCTGTAGTCGCTCCAATCTTTGTCGCTATGGGAATCGACCTGATTTGGATTGGAATTTTGCTGGCTATTAATCTTCAAACATCCTTTCTGACACCACCTTTTGGATTTGCATTATTCTTCTTAAAAGGAGTGGCTCCTCCTGAAGTAAAAACGGTTCATTTATATCAGGGAGTCATACCATTTGTTATCATTCAACTGGTCTTTCTCCTTTTATTGATCCTTTATCCTGAAATAGTGAGCTACTTACCGGATTTAGCCGCTGTCAGATGAACATTTTTTCTAATTTTATGTTACTAAAACAAAAATCATGAAAGAGATAACTGCCAAAGAGCTCAAAGCATTGATTGACAAGAAGGAAGATTTCCAGTTGATCGACGTTCGTGAACAAAAAGAATTTGATTTTAGCAACATCGGAGGGGAATTAATACCCCTGAATACCATTCCTGATAACCTGGAAAAAATCGCCAAGGATAAAAAAGTAGTTGTTCACTGCCGCAGTGGTGCAAGAAGCGCCAATGCCATTCAATACCTGGAGCAGCATGGCTTTACGGATCTGTTCAACTTAAAAGGCGGTATCCTGGCCTGGTCGGATGACGTAGATCCCAAGGTGAAAAAATACTAATTCATCTGCTCATAAAAGATCTTTTCACTGATCTCCATGTATGAGCTAATCACTTTTCTGAATTCATTATAGGCTTTATAGACCTTTTTACTTTGTGGATCACTGGCAGCAAGATCTTCCAAAGTCTCTTTTGAAGCCTGACGTAATCCATCCATCACCTCTTTTGGGAATTGTTTGAGAGAGACACTCTCCACTTCTCGGATCTTCTTCAAATAAACCCCATTTTGGTAGTCAAACTGAGAGAGCATCCATTCGTTGCTTCTGCTGGCAGCCGTCAATAATATCTCCTGCAGGTCTGAAGGCAACTCATTGAATTTTTCTTTGTTGATCAGGAGTTCTAACACAGGACCTGTTTCATGCCATCCCGGATAATAATAATATTTTGCGACCTGGTGTAGCCCTAGTAAATAATCGTGATAGGGACCAATCCATTCTGTGGCATCCAAGACACCCCGCTCCAGGTTGGTATAGATCTCACCTCCTGAGACCAGCATGGGTGTACCTCCTGCCCTGGCCAGTACTTTCCCTCCTAATCCCGGAATTCTCATTTTTAAACCGTTCAGGTCATCAACTGTATTGATCTCCTTGTTGTACCATCCTCCCATCTGAAATCCGGTATTTCCACACATCCTTCCCATCAGGTTGAATGGTGCATAGACCTCATCCCACAACTCCTGTCCCCCTCCGCTGGTGATCCAGGAGTTCATTTGTTGGGCATTCATCCCAAAAGGTACTGCTGTGAAAAATGGTGCAGCAGCCAGTTTGCCTGCCCAATAGTAGGCAGCACCATGATTCATTTCCACCGCCCCATTGCTTACGGCATCGAAGCCTTCTAGTGCCGGGATCAATTCTCCTGCACCATAAACGATGATTTCCATCCTGCCTCCGGACATCTTCTTCACCCATTCAGTCAACTTCTTACACCCTTCGCCTGTGATGGGAAAATTAGGTGGCCATGTAGTGGTCATTTTCCACCGGTAGGTTTTATTAAAATTGATATAGGGTCCGGTATTTTCTTTCTTGCTTTCTGAGATACATGAAGCTAGGCCGGTGGTAGCGAATGCCGAAACAGTTCCCGCCTTGACCAAAAATTTTCGTCTGGCTAATTTTTTGTTGTTCATTGAGTTAATTGATGTCTTTGATACTTGTGGGTATGAGTATCATTTAAAGCCATTAAAGCTAGGATGCTAAGTCGGACTAAACAAGCATCTTGGTTCATTCAGTAATTCAGAAATATTCGCGTGCCATTTTGGCAGATGGAATCTGGTTAAAATACAACTTTTTATGCCAAATAGTCCTAATATCTTTCAAAACCCAAACTGGCTTCGGATTTGATCAACGATAATCGAAGCGTAGAACAATGAACTTTAATAACTATACCATAAAATCACAGGAAGCTTTACAAAAAGCGACTGAACTGGCCAGCGGAAATGGTCAGCAGGTCATAGAGACCGGCCATCTGATGCGGGCCATTCTGCAGTCGGATGAGAACCTGATTTCATTCCTGCTCAAAAAGACCGGAACCAATAGGGCCAACATGGAATCAAGGCTGGATGAGTTGATCAAAACCTACCCGAAAGTATCCGGGGGACAACCCTATCTATCCAATCAGGCAGCAGCAGCATTACAACGGGCTGAAAAGCAATTAAAAGCTTTTGGAGATGAATATGTGGCCGTTGAGCATATTATCCTTGGTTTACTTGCTGGAGATGATAAGACAGCACAAATCCTGAAAGATGCAGGATTCGTTGAAAAGGAGTTGATCAAAGCAATCAAAGCGTTAAGAGGAGGAGAGAAAGTGACTGATCCGAATGCAGAATCCAAGTACAGATCCCTGGAAAGGTATTCAAAGAACCTGAATGAATTAGCTAAAAAAGGCAAGATAGACCCCGTGATCGGGCGAGACGATGAGATCAGACGCGTGCTTCAGATCCTGGCCAGACGAACCAAAAACAACCCTATCCTGCTCGGAGAGCCCGGCGTGGGTAAAACTGCAATTGTAGAGGGGTTGGCCCAGCGGATTGTTGATGGTGACGTGCCTGAAACGCTTAAATCCAAGATCATTATTTCGCTGGACATGGGCCTTCTCGTGGCTGGGGCCAAATACAAGGGTGAATTTGAAGAACGCTTGAAAGCCGTCATCAAAGAAGTGACCGACAGTGACGGAGAGATTATTCTGTTTATCGATGAGATCCATACACTGATCGGTGCGGGAAGTGGCGGAGAAGGTGCCATGGATGCTGCAAACCTGCTCAAACCGGCTCTTTCACGGGGTGAGCTCCATGCCATTGGTGCCACCACACTCAAAGAGTATCAAAAATATATTGAGAAAGATAAAGCCCTTGAAAGACGGTTTCAGTCTGTCATTATTGACGAACCGGATGTACAGGATGCCATCAGCATTCTCCGTGGTATCAAGGACAAATATGAGGTCCACCACGGAGTCCGGGTGAAAGACGATGCCGTGATTGCGGCAGTAGAGCTCTCCAACAGGTATATCTCGGACCGATTCCTGCCAGACAAAGCCATTGACCTGATGGATGAGGCGGCTTCCAAGCTGAGAATCGAAATTGATTCCCTGCCAGAAGAGCTGGATGAGCTCAACCGAAGGATCATGCAGTTGGAGATTGAGCGCGAGGCCATCCGAAGAGAAAAAGACAAAGCCAAAGAGGTAGAGCTCAGCAAGGAGATCGCTGACCTCACAGGAAAGCGTAACGAGCTGAAAGCCAAGTGGGAAAATGAGAAAGGTGTGATCCAGGGACTTCGCGAAGAGAAAGAGAACATTGAGCAATATAAGATCGAAGCCGAACAGGCAGAACGGTCCGGTGACTTAGGGAAAGTAGCCGAGATCCGCTACGGAAAAATAGTAGAATCGGAGAAGAAACTCGAGGACTATAAAAAGCAGCTGGCCGAGATGCAAGGGGAAAAGTCTTTGCTGAAAGAGGAAGTAGATGCCGAAGATATCGCTGAAGTAGTCGCTAAATGGACGGGGGTGCCGGTTTCTAAAATGCTTCAATCCGACCGTGAAAAACTTTTACACCTGGAAGCTGAGCTTGGTAAAAGGGTAGCCGGACAGCAAGAAGCCATTGCAGCAGTGTCTGATGCTGTGCGGAGGAGCCGTGCCGGTCTTCATGACCCCAAACGACCCATAGGCTCATTCATCTTTTTGGGTACCACGGGTGTAGGTAAGACGGAGTTGGCCAAGGCATTGGCAGAGTACCTCTTTAACGATGAAAATGCCATGGTGCGAATAGATATGTCCGAATACCAGGAGAGGCATGCAGTCAGCCGATTGATAGGAGCACCTCCGGGATACATTGGCTACGATGAAGGTGGACAGCTTACGGAAGCGGTGAGAAGGAAACCTTACAGTGTGATCCTATTGGATGAGATCGAAAAAGCACATCCGGATGTATTCAATATTCTGCTTCAGGTACTGGACGATGGTAGGCTTACAGACAACAAAGGTCGGGTAGCCAATTTCAAAAACACCATCATCATCATGACCACCAATATCGGATCTACCCTGATACAGGAGAATTTTGAAAAGATGGAGGAATGGAATCAGGATGAAGTCATCGAAGAGTCCAAGAAACAGGTCTTTGAGATGCTTAGAAAAACCGTGAGACCCGAGTTTCTCAATAGGATTGATGAAACGATCATGTTCAGACCACTAAGTAAAGACGATCTGAAGAAAATTGTGGGTATCCAGTTTAAACTGATTCAGCGTAGGCTGGAAGAAAACGGGATCAAAATAGAAGCAGATGATAAAGTACTCAATCACCTGGGTAAGATCGGGTTCGATCCACAGTTTGGTGCCAGACCACTGAAACGTGTATTGCAAAGGGAAATTCTGAACGAACTCTCCAAGCAGATCCTGAGTGGATCGATCCAGAAAGATGCGGTAATAGGTGTGACGTTGGGTAAAGAAAACAGCATAGAATTTATCAATCTGGATGAAGTGGAAGTGAATCAATAAATTTATGGGGTGAAATTGTAAACTCGTTCTACTTTTGCCCCATGAATTTTCTACAATACCTCGATCTGTACTTTCCCTTTAGTACTCAGATTTTATTTACAATCTGCCTGGTTTTATTCTTTTTTATCAGCAAGAAAGTAACATCAAAGATTATCAGAAAATATGGGCAAAAAAAAGACATTTCATTGCCCAGGGTTGTCTACACGATCAAGTATTTCAACTTCATCATCTTTGTTTTCTGTTTATTGATCCTCGGATTGATCTGGGACATCACCTTTGAAGGCTTTTCCGTTTATTTCTTATCGTTTTTTACTGTTGCGGGTGTAGCCTTATTCGCAGCCTGGTCTATTTTGAGCAATGTGACGGCTGCGGTGATCCTCTTTTTCTATTTTCCTTATCGGATTGGATCCAAAATCAGAATCATGGATGGAGACAATTCTGTGGAAGGTGAGGTACTGGACCTTAACCTGTTCACCATGGTGATAAAAGTGGAGGATGGTGACGTGGTAAATTATCCTAATAATCTGGCTCTACAGAAGGGGATCAAGATTAAAGGGACTACCTCCAGAAAACTGAAAAAGAATCTCATCGGTGAATAAGATCCCTATCTCCATCAAACTTAGTGGCTTATTGCTTGTAGCTCATCAGGCTTTGTAATACTCAACCAGACCACCATCAAACTCAGCAACCCGTGCAACAAGCGCCTGACGGTCTTCTTCGCTGATGGATTTAAAGGAATTGGCCAGATCAATTTTCTCCTGCAACATATCTGCATGGTCTGGTCCTGTGACCAATACACTTACTGGCAGCGACCAAACAAAATGCAGTGCTTCCTGTACAGTCAGTGCATGCGGTACGATCCGGGGTTTATCTCCGGAGTTGAAGTGGGAAGTCCCTCCAAAAAACCCTCCGTTTGCTAGCGTTTTCATGGCAATGGGTGCAATGTTAGCTTCTACTAGCTTTGGCAATACATTGTTAATAAAACTTTTGTAGTTGGGATCAAATACATTGATAGGCATCTGACACGTTTGCATCACATCCGATTTAACTTCAAGCATTCGCTGATGCGCACGATAATCTCTATGACCAGTAAACCCGAAATGACGGATCTTTCCTTCTTCCTTCGCTTGAAGAACAACATCCAGTACACCATTCTCCAGTCGATCATCTACATCATTAGGGCTGCTTATTGAATGGATCTGCCAAAGGTCAATATAATCGGCTTTCATGCGTCGCAACGAATCTTCCAGGTGCTGCCTGGCTACTTTGGCATTGGTGGCCCGGGTTTTGGTCATGATATAGGCTACATCCCTGTATTCCGGGCACAGAAACATACCATAGCGTGTTTCAGCTAATCCATTGCCATATTGTTCAGCATTGTCAAAAAAGCGGACGCCACCAGCCAGAGCTGTTTCTATGGTTTTTTGAGCCTCCGACTCTCCCATCCGGGCAATGTGAGCACCGCCCAGTCCCAGCATGGTTACCGTAATACCTGTTTTACCAAATTTCCGTTGCGGTAACAGGTCACCCAATCGATCGCGGGCCTGAGTCATTGAATCAGCTTCTTCAAAATGAGCTAATTTCCCCACAGTGGCTTCGGTCTCCTGATTACGCTCCTTTGGTGTACAGGCAAAGGGTACCATGATCCCTGTGGTGAGGCCTGCCAGTTTTTGTAAAAATTTTCGCCGATCCTGATTGTTCTGCTTTTTCATAAAGATTGGAGGTTGCGCAATTAGCAAATAATTTCAATCAGAAGTTAATAAAAAGTCTGTAGAAAGTAAAGGTTTAATCCCTCAACCGTGTGCTGGCATTCAGGACATACTTGGCTGGCTTTAATCGTTGTATCTTCTGATTTTTATCCATATAGCTCTTCAAGTTCTAATTTCTTTATTCTTGAACGGATTGCGCCCTTTGTCCGGCCAAAATGTTTGGCCAGGTCTTTTACATTCACTCCTTCACAATACATTATTGTCAGCTCATCATCAAGCTCCTCCGTCCAGGGTTTGTAGGCATCTTTATGCCGGGTTCTGACTTCATCAACAGAATAGGCCTTTTCTACACTATTAACAATCGTTTTTTGTCTTATTGGCAGGTTTGGTATTGATGCTACCTCCTTGTCTTCTTCATTAGCATTTTGTATAATGTGGATTTGTTTTGACGGAGTAAAACCATCAGGTAATAAAGTTTCGGGAATATGAACACTACTCCTGGCCCTCGTGATCGCCACATACAGAAGATTTATTTCTTCATTGAGTTTTCCGTAATCCAGATCATCTTTTTTGATTTCTTTTAGCAGTTTTTCCAGTTTTTCTTCCGAAGTGAAGTCGTTCACAATTTGAATAGTATCATATTCCATTCCCTTGCAGCGGTGAACAGTTGAGAAAATCATTTCAGCGTTTTCCTTATCATCATTGTCAATGTGTTTCTCTTTAATTGCTTTGATAATGCCGGGAATTTTGTTTCCGTATTCCCTCACGATCTCCACCATCATACCAAGTTGTACATCTTCTGTCTTTTTAATGTACTCTTCAAGCTCCTCAATGTCCTTCATCTCCCTGATTAGTGCGTCTCGTATTAATCTTCGCTTGTTATTGTAAAGGTTCAGGACATCATAGAGTGAGGCACCTTCGTCTGCATAAGTGTATGAACTGATGTTACCTTCAAAATAGATGTTCTTCACCTTTTTCTTCTCGGTCACATATTCAATGGCCTTCAGTAAAAGACCCAAATTTGTTCGGGCCACAACTGCTTTGGATCTAATTTCTCCTACTCCTCCTATACCCTTGATCTGAAACGGTGCTTCTATATCAATAAGCTTCTTCCATTTCAAAACTTCCATCGCCAGATTGGCTATACCCTGGCTGAACCTAAAGCTTGTAGAAAGATTAAAGTTTGCAAAGTCGGCTTTTTCAAGAGAGTTGATAGCAAAACGCCAGCCATAAATTTGCTGGTGTGTGTCCCCCACAATAACCTTGGTAGCATCCTGCTTAAAAAAGACAGCTAACATGGCTGCTGAGGCGTCTTGCCCTTCATCAAAAAGAATATAGTCGTAGTTAAGCTTTGGTTTTGAGAGTTGGAATTTCTTTAGATAGAAATCATGTGTAATTTCTATATCTCCTTTGTCCATCTTACTCAAAAGCAACCTTGTTTGCTTTTCAATGTATTCGTAAAAACTGGAAACAAAAGCTTTTGCCTTTGGGTCCGAAATGATATCTAAATAATTCAAATCCTGCACCCTTGCCTTTTCGCTATTGCAGAAGTAAGCGATAAATTTGTTGATGTGATTGGCCACAATGTATTCAGCGTGTTTCTCACCGTTTCCTTCCAAACCCAGCAGCTCAGCGATCTCATGCGTTTTGTAGCCCTGCGGCCTTACTTTGTAATGGTTCTCGAATACGATGTGCCTGTAAGCAAGAGAATGGGCCGTCTCCACTTTTACATTGTTTAGCCCTTTGTCAGCAAACTTTTTAGTTGCTTCAAGCTTTACAGATTTATTAAATGCGAGATAGAGTATTTTACTTGAAATTGGCCGGGCTTTGGCATACTCAATGATGGTTGTGGTTTTTCCTGACCCGGCAACAGCATTGATCTTGATGTTACCACTTGAGTTGATGATGTCATGTTGCTCTTTGGTTAATTCCATCTTTTAATGTCTATCTGTCTAAAGGCCTGATGCTCGACAAACCGATAATTGGTGGGGTCCTGTAGAGAAAACCCAAACTAAACTAGCTAAATATACTGTTATATGCAACGGGTATTCATTGGCCTGTTTGAACCGTTAGAATCTCAGAGCATCGAAATTTAGGAAATTCACTTTAGTTCCCAGCGGAGATTTAGCGGTGAGGTTCCTCATTAAATGCTTTAAGCCATTGATCACCGCATGTTAGACTCCGGCTTTTATTTCAGTTGGCCCAGGTTTCAATTCCTTATTCAGATGATTGTGAATGATGGGGATTAGAGGTTCAAGGGTCAGATGTGAATGATGGGGATTAGAGGTTCAAGGGTCAGATAGGTGTTATCTTCTGCGTTCAGGACAAATACCGCTATCGGATATTTATTAAAATTTTGTTGATATTGTAAATTTCTGTCAAATGTTAGAAGAACATCAAATTCTTGTTGTAACATCAATTTTAGGAGTTCACCATTTTTGACACTGTTCCAACCCATGTCATTGACAGTGAAAATTTCATGATTAGGAAAATTAATTTTTAGATGTTTAGGAAGATTCTCGTCAATTAACAGTCTCATAGATTTGACCCAGTTGTGCGGAGTTTACAATCTTATTAGCAATCTCTAATACACCAATTGCTTGTTCTTTTGTTACGCTAGGGAAATCTTCCAAGAACTCTTCGATTGTAATTCCTTTTTCAAGATGCCAAAATAGTGTTTGCACGGGCACACGTGTTCCACTGAAAACTGGTTGACCATTTTGGATTTCTGGATCTACTGTTATGTATCTTCCGATGGTGCTCATATATCAAATATACGTATAGTTGAGTTAAACGATACAATAAGCCCTGCTTGAGCGCCCAGGTAGAGCTGAATAGGGCGAGTGGCCACCTAGGCAATGGAAATCTAAACTAGCTAAACCTGCTGTGAGATGCAACGGGGAAATTTCGACAGCAACTAGAAGATGAATGCTCCTGACTACTCCAGAGGCATAAAGATATAAGTCTTTCCCAGAGAGGTTTTAGCGGTGAGGTTCCTCATCAAGCGGCTATGAAATGTTAAAGCCATTCATCATACCGCATGTTAGAGCACGCTATTTTCCGTTAAATAACCGGGTTCGAAGTTGTTCAATCGCTTCCTTTTGGTTGATTTCTTGTCTTTTCGAGTTTCTGCCGTACTGTACCATTCCTAAGAATTCTTCGTCCTGAATTCCAGCAAGTTTGAATAATGCAGTTGCGGCATGATAACGAATTAGATATTCGACTTTTAAGTTAGAAACGATCTTGAATAGAGGTTCAATGGATTTCACTGTTCCTATCGTTCCAATTGCTCGCCAAAGTTGATAGGTTGAGTCCCACTGTTTTTTGTTAGCAAAGCGTAGTAGTTCGTCTTCTGTTCGTTGGCAGTAGTAGTTGAAGTTTTTGTCAGCTTCATTTTCAAAATGTTCCTGGTATTCCGCGTAGGTCATGAGTTTAGTTCTTTGCGACTCTGCACGACAAGTGTGCTCTAACAATAGTCTAATGCTATTGCAGATATTTACCTTTCAAATATACCGTTTCCTGGTAGATTATACAGTGAGATAAGCGATGGGTGCTACAGTGCCAATTTATATCAGGATAATCCGATTAAAAATCTAATTCCCAGCTTCAACCTGGATTAAATCCAAATTCAATCAAATCGAGTAGGAAGATAGGGATTAGTTCCCTATCTGTCCTCTCACACCACCGTACGTACCGTTCGGTATAGGGCGGTTCCTTAATTTACAACTCTTACCTTGCGGTAATAGTCCGTTAGAAACAAATAGCCAGTTTGACGTAGACGCTCATTAGTGATAGTGGTGGAGAGTATAAAGCTGTTGGCAGCATGCCAGTAGCTCTTCCTCGTATTTGCCCACTCCCATGCCCTGGGCTTCTTTACCCCAAGATTTAAGAGATTGGCCAGTCTGGTTCTTATCCGTTTCCATTGTTTCCAGATCACCATCCTTAGCCGTCTTCGGTACCACTCATCTATCCTAACCAGCAGCTTATTCATATCTGCCAGTTTGAAGTAGTTCACCCATCCAATAATGTATTGTCTGAGTGCTTCTTTGCGCTCCTCGTTTCCCCATCCGTTGCTCCTAGATGTAAGCTTCTTAAGGTTTGCCTTCATCTTGGTGATGGTTTTGGGGTGTACCCTCAGCCGTCCTTCGCCCTTTACCTTATAAAAGGAGTATCCCAAAAATTTAATCTTTGAGATGGGCGATACGCTGGTCTTTTCTCTGTTTACCCTTAGAAACAGCTTGCCTTCAATGTAAGGTAAGATGTTTGCTAAGGCGCGTTGGGCACTTCGCTTGCTCTTGCATAAGATAACCATATCATCTGCATACCGAACGTACTTATGCCCCCTCCGATCCAGCTCCCTATCCAGTTCATTGAGCATGATATTGCTCAATAGCGGACTTAATGGACCTCCTTGAGGAACTCCTGTTTCGCTTGGTCCAAGCTTACCATCCTTCATTACTCCTGCATTAAGGTATTTATGGATGAGCGAAATGACTCGCCCGTCCTTCACTGTCCGTGAAAGTACCTCTATCAGCTTGCTATGACTTACTGTATCAAAGAACTTCTCTAAGTCCATGTCTACTGCTTGCACATAACCTTCGGTAATGTAGTCCTGGCATTTGCGCAGTGCCTGATGGGCATTGCGTCTTGGTCTGAACCCGTAACTGTACGGTGAGAACTGTGGTTCATAAATCCGAGTAAGAACCTGCGAGATAGCTTGCTGGATAACCCTGTCAACCACGGTGGGGATCCCAAGCTGGCGTTTGTTCCCATTATCCTTGGGTATCTCTACCCTGCGGACTGGATTGGGGCGATATTTGCCCCCTAATATGGACCCTGTTAATTTATCTTTGTTTTCGACAAGATAGTTCTTCAAAGATTCTACTTCCATCTCGTCTACTCCCCCTGCCCCTTTGTTCCGCTTTACCTGTCGGTAGGCTTCATTCAGATTGGAGGGCGAAAGAATCATCTCTAGTAGCCCATATCCTAATTGATTGTTTGTGAGGTTGTTTTCAGTTATCCACATGAAAGTCTGCCCTCCTGCATAGTCTTCGGGTTCCGTCCTATCATTTTGCAGCCAGGTATCTTGCGATATTTTCTGCTTTCCACCCTTCATTTGGTAACATTCATTGACTACTCACTTCTTAAGGTTCAGCCCTTCGTTATCTTGTGAGACCTCCATGTTTTTTTTTCTCATGGCTCGTTCCTAATAACTACTATGGCTTCTGCTGACTTCTCATGATCCGCCGGCTGGCGGATTTCGACCCGTACCTCATACTCCGTTTCAGCACGTCCATGAGACCTCCCCGGGTAAGTACGATAACTTTCATCCCATCTACCTGCTGCATTTACCCCAAGGATTCCGGACAGTGTTGGGCTTTGCTTTGTTTTGCAAGCTCACCCAGTCCTAGTAGGCCTTATATGCAGTTTCTGTTCGTCAGGCCAGGAATTTGCTTCCGGCTTCCTTCAGATTCCACCTCACGATGGACACCCTTGCCTTCTGCTAACACTTCCTACTGTCAAGCGTGTTCGGGACTTACACCCTATAGTTATCGCCCATGCCGGGCGCACAAAGAAAAGGTCCTGCTTTCACAGGACCCCTTCACTTATTGATTATTGACAGAATAAATTAACTTCCACACATCTCGCAGCCTTCCGGATCATCCAGCGAACACTGAATGGCAGATTGCTTTTCTGCTTCCAGCTCGGCGGCTGTCTTGGCTCTGGTGTCCTGAATTGTGGCTGCTGCACCTACCGTCTGTGCCACCTGTGCTTTTTCAGGCTGCTTTTTGGCTTCCTTGGTTACTGTGAACTTGATGGCATCGGTGGCAGCTTTAGTTCTCAGGTAATACATGCCAGTTTTCAAACCTTTCTTCCACGCATAGAAATGCATCGAGGTCATCTTACCAAAGTTGGCATCTGTCAGGTGAATGTTCAGACTCTGGCTCTGACAGATGAATGCTCCCCTGTCTGCCGACATATCGATGATGGCTTTCTGAGAAGTCTCCCAAACGGTCTTGTACAGGTCCTTGATATTTTGTGGGATCTCATCGATCTCCTGGATTGATCCATTATGAAGCTTGATCTTGTTCATCATGTCATCATTCCAAAGACCCAGTTTGATCAGATCCTGCATCATGTACTTATTGGCAACGATGAACTCGCCAGACAATACCCTTCTCACATACAAGTTTGAAGTGAATGGCTCAAAGCACTCATTGTTACCCAGTATCTGAGAGGTAGATGCTGTTGGCATTGGAGCTACCAGTAAAGAGTTTCTTACGCCATGCTTTCTTACTTTTTGCTTCAGCTCAAACCAATCCCATCTTCCGGAATCCGGTGTGACGCCCCACATATCAAACTGGAAGATCCCCTTGGATACCGGAGAACCTTTGAAGGTCTCATAAGGTCCATCCTGTATGGCCAATTCCATAGAGGTCTCCATGGAAGCATAATAGATGGTCTCAAATATCTCTTTATTCAGCTTCTGTGCTTCCTCTGACTCGAAAGGCATTCTCATCAAAGCAAAAGCATCTGCCAGACCCTGTACACCGATACCAATCGGTCGGTGTTTCATGTTAGAGTACTTAGCTTCAGGTACCGGATAGTAATTGACATCAATGACCCTGTTGAGGTTCCTGGTCACTACTTTGGTGATCTCATACAACTTCTGATGATCATAGGTGCCATCGGCTTTTACAAACTTTGGCAACGAGATAGAAGCCAGGTTACAAACCGCTACCTCATCTTTGGAAGTATACTCCATGATCTCTGTACACAGGTTACTTGACCTGATCGTGCCCAGATTTTTCTGGTTAGACTTCCTGTTGGCGTGATCTTTATACAGAATATATGGGGTTCCGATCTCTATTTGAGATTCCAGAATTTCAAACCACAGGTCTTGTGCTTTTACTGTATTTCTTGCCTTGCCCTCACTCTCGTATTTCTCATACAACTTTTCAAACTCATCACCATAGGAATCATACAGATTTGGTGCTTCATCCGGGCTAAACAATGACCAGCTGCCATTCTCTTCTACCCGTTTCATAAACAGGTCCGGGATCCACATGGCATAAAACAGATCTCTTGCCCTGAGTTCTTCCTTACCATGGTTCTTTTTAAGTTGTAGAAACTCAAAAATATCCGCATGCCATGGCTCCAGATAGATGGCAAAGCTTCCTTTTCTTTTTCCACCTCCCTGGTCTACATACCGGGCGGTCATATCGAAGTTTCGGAGCATCGGGATGATCCCGTTGGATGTTCCGTTGGTCCCTTTGATGTATGCGCCTGTGGCCCTTACGTTATGAATGCTCAATCCGATACCACCGGCTGACTGAGAGATCTTGGCGCATTGCTTCAACGTATCGTAGATTCCGTCGATGCTATCGTCCTGCATGGATAATAAGAAACAGGAAGAAAGTTGTGGCTTCGGTGTACCTGCATTGAACAATGTAGGCGTAGCATGTGTAAACCACTTTTCAGACATCAGGTTGTAGGTCTCGATGGCTGCATCAATATCTTCTTTATGAATACCCACTGAAACCCTCATCAGCATATGCTGCGGACGTTCAACGATTTTGCCGTCGAGTTTCATCAGATAAGATCGCTCCAGTGTTTTGAAGCCAAAGTAGTCGTAGTTATAATCCCGGTTGTAATCAACTGCTTCATCCAGTTTCTTGGCATTGGATCTGATGATGCCATAGACATCTTTTGAGATCAACGCCGCATTGTCACCAGTCTTGGGGTTGATGTAGGTATACAGCCTTTTCATGGTGTTTGAAAAAGACTCTTCTGTCACCTTGTGCAGGTTGGAAATAGAGATCCTGGCAGCCAGCTTCGCAAAATCGGGATGCCTCGTAGTCATCGTCGCAGCTATTTCTGCAGCAAGGTTATCAAGTTCGATGGTAGTGACACCATCATATAGCCCATCAATGACCTTCTTGGCAATTTCTACGGGTTCAACAAAATCCGGATTCAATCCATAGCACAGCTTCTCTATTCTTGCTGTGATTTTATCAAATTTGACAGACTCTCTCCGTCCGTCTCTTTTTACAACTAACATAAGGCAAATGGGTGATTAATGATGAAAAACAGATTCATATTAAAAGTCTTCGTCTAAACTAAATTTAGGCTTCTCTTTTTCTTTTTCGGCGTTTAATACTCCGGCTTTCTGGTACTCACCCACACGTTTCTCAAAGAAATTGGTTTTCCCTTGCAGGGAAATCATTTCCATAAAGTCAAATGGGTTGGTTGAATTATAAGATTTATCACATCCTAATTCATCCAAAAGCCGGTCGGCTACAAATTCTATATACTGACACATCAGGTCGGAATTCATTCCGATCAGTTTTACCGGTAATGCGTCAGTCACAAATTCTTTTTCTATCTCTACGGCATCTTCAATGATCTTGACCACTTTTTCTTTTGGCAGTTTGTTGACCAAATGATTATTGTAGAGCAGGCAGGCAAAATCACAATGTAATCCCTCATCTCTGGAGATCAACTCATTGGAGAAGCTCAACCCTGGCATCAGGCCTCGTTTTTTCAACCAAAAAATGGAACAAAAGCTACCAGAGAAGAAAATTCCTTCTACAGCAGCGAAAGCGATCAAACGCTCGGCGAAGTTACCCTCATCGATCCATCTTAAAGCCCAATCTGCTTTTTTCTTT
The DNA here is from genome assembly GCA_965223915.1 of Cyclobacteriaceae bacterium. Taxonomy (GTDB): domain Bacteria; phylum Bacteroidota; class Bacteroidia; order Cytophagales; family Cyclobacteriaceae; genus UBA7330. The sequence goes on from OZ245027.1 coordinate 1,033,987, forward strand.
ACACAATCCATGGTCTCGATGGCATTGAAAAGATGGTCTTTCTCCTTAGGGTCCTTTACATAGGTGTCTATCAGTAAGGAATAGGTCTCTGAATGAATATTTTCAATCGCAATTTGAAATCCGTAGAAGAACTTGGCCTCTGTATACTGAACCTCTGCAACAAAATTTTCGGCCAGGTTTTCATTGACTATCCCATCACTCGCAGCAAAGAAAGCCAGTACATGCTTGATAAAATGTCGCTCGCCATCATTCAGATTGGCCCAGTCCTTAAGATCCTGACTCAGATCGATCTCTTCGGCTGTCCAAAAACTTGCTTCCGCTCTTTTATAAAACTGCCAAATGTCGTTTTGCTGGATGGGGAATAATACGAATCGGTCTTTGTTCTCTTTGAGTATAGGTTCTTCTTGCGTCATTATTGTTAATAAGTTTTATTTGTTCACAGGATTTCCACCATCATTTTTAGTTACTAATAAAGTTATCAACAGTCAAAACAGGTTATCCACAAACGTAAACAAGACAACCCTGCCATCTCAAAATCGTGGCATACGAGCTGTTTGCTGAGTTTTGGGAGTTAATCCCGTTCGAAAAGTGGTTTATTTTTTCGCGACCGTGCTTACAAATGTGTAAAAAAGGATACGAAAAATCAAGCAATATTTTACTGCTCACCCAAGACTTAATTACAGTTAGCAAAACAACATAACTTGCTGTTAAAAAGTGCCTTATCTTCCAAATTTATAATCATAACTTGTAGCTATATTGCTTGGAAAGGGCACTGAAAAAAATTAAAAAAATGTGAAAAAAAAATTACCTGATCATTAAGCTCCGGTAATATTTGAAAATATCATGGTTTCTGATATCTTTGCAATCCTTTTTCAAAACACAAAGAAATGTACGCAATTGTTGATATAGCCGGGAAACAATACAAAGTGGAGAAAGACCAGTTTGTGTACGCTCCGTTATTAGAAGGTAAAGAAGGATCAAAAGTAGACTTTGATCAGGTACTTCTTGTTGATAATGATGGCAAAGTAAACGTTGGAACTCCCACAGTAAAAGGAGCGAAAGTTTCCGGAAAAATATTGGAGCATGTCAAAGATGACAAGGTAACCGTCTTCAAGAAGAAACGAAGAAAAGGATACCAGGTTAAGAATGGTCACAGACAGCAATTTTCCAAAGTATTAATTCAAGACATTAAAAACTAAGTATCCATGGCACATAAGAAAGGTGTAGGTAGCTCAAAGAACGGAAGAGAGTCTGAAAGTAAAAGACTTGGTGTAAAAATATATGGTGGTCAGGCAGCCATTGCTGGTAATATCATTGTTCGTCAGCGAGGCACTAAGCATCATCCTGGTAGCAACGTGGGCATGGGAAAAGACCATACACTGTTTGCCCTGTCCAATGGTACGGTACGATTCCAAAAAGGAAGACAAAACCGATCATTTGTTCATATTGATCCTTTAGCTGAGGCATAAGGTAAAACAGGCAAGAAATAAAAGAGGCCCCACATCGTGGAGCCTTTTTTTATGCTTCAGTTTTATTCTTCTTGGGTCTGCCCGGTAAAACTGTCCCGGGCTTGAACCCATTCTTGTAACGCTTCTTGCGCGTCTTCCACACTTTGTAGTTGTTTTTATTTCCTACTTCAAACTGCCACTTCATATGATCTGAAGCCGAAACCCACTTAAGGTTTTCTGCTTTGTTATTTCTCGGATTGTTATCCTCATGAATGATCATTGTCAAATTAGACGGATCCGAATTTTTCACAAAAGCTACTGCTGTCTCTTTGTGTGGATACACAGTCCGACGTTTCTTCTCGTCATCAATAAGGTCTAGGAAATAACATTTGCATGTTTTGTTCCAACGTTGCTTCATCAGTTTACCCTTGATCTTCATGTAAACCTGGCTTCCTTTGTGCCAGCTCTTACGGGTCTTACTTCTAATCCTACCTTTGTTGGAAATCTCATAATTGGAGAAGCCTTTGATGCCCTCCCATTTTTCTTCGCTTTGGTCTGCCATTTTTCGCTTGTTTAATAAATCTTGTAAACAAGCTGGTTCTTAATCTATACGCTTAATCTGTCGATAAAGATAATCGATTTACCTTTCATCGATACTTTGACGTGCCCTATTTTCTATAAACTGCATAGAAAACCAGATATATTTACCTAACGGGCTGACGAATAGTAATTCATGGCCTTAAATTGCCATTACCTTATACCCAACTTTTACAAGTGTATTAATGAACCATTTTTAACAGTAAATGTTTCAAAACTTAACAATTACCTATTACTAAAACCGTGGAAGTCATAGCCGTAAATATCAGTGATCCTGTTTCCATTCTATGGAATGGCAAACAAGTGACCACAGGCATCTTTAAAAAACCGGTAAACCATGCCATATTTCTGGAAGCTGAAAACGTCAGAGGAGATACCATTTCGGACCGCAGCGTGCATGGCGGCCCTGACAAAGCCTGCTACCTGTATTCAGCAGACTACTATGACTACTGGAAAAGCAAGTACCCTAACCTTGAATGGACCTTTGGTATGTTTGGTGAAAATATCACCTTGTCAGGAATGGACGAAGCTCACCTGAATATTGGTGCCACCTATCAACTGGGTGAAGCCCTGGTCGCTATTTCTCAGCCCCGACAGCCATGTTATAAACTAGGAATCAAATTTGGAAGTCAAAAAATACTCAAGGAGTTTATCCGGTTTGGGCACCCGGGGAGCTACGTCCGAATATTAAAGCCGGGCAAAGTAAAAAAAGGTGACCAATTGATTTTGGTAGAGGAATCAAGCAAAAATAGTATACAGGACATCTTCACCTTTATGTATCGTAAAGGGTAACACGCCAGTTTGTCCTTGACCGAATCATCCAAATGTCATCCGCCTGATCTTTAAATCAGCCTGGTAGCAAAACATTTGTTAATAATGGATGAATAAATGTGCCCATACTGTTCAATGCACCATTCCTTTAATTTTAGCACTTCATTAGGAATGAGTGATTTGATAGCTTTTCTGAGCTCTTTTTCAAATAACCAACGATCAAAACTAACTTTAGCCAGGATGGTTTTGAAATACTCTAACATAAATGTAAAATTTTGTTAAAGAATTAACTTTATGAGGCAATTTTGACGTTCTCAAGTGAGAAACTCTTTAACCTTAAGTTAAACAATTTTTACCTTTGCGTCAAGGTCTTTTTTCACTTTTACAGTCATTGCAACTACGTGCCATGAATATTACGAAGTCAGGAATTTTATGTTGCCTCATGCTCCTTATTTTTGCCAATTTTTTAAAGGCACAGGAGATCAAAATTGAGTATGGTGCTGATCAAATCGCTATGAATCAGCTTTTTACCATTACGTTGACTGTGGAAAATGAAAGATTGCAAAATTATAGTCCGTTTCCGGAGATAGACGGCCTGGTGAAAAGAGGGACTTCCTCCTCTACCTCCACCAGCTTTGTCAACGGTCAAATGACATCCAAGCAATCGATCACACAAAACTATCAGGCTACCAGAGAAGGGACCCTCGTGATACCGGCATTTGAAATGGTAGTGAATGGAAAAACCATCCAATCTCAGGGGAAGACCATCAAGGTGGGTCCTCCGGCTCAACAGCAGCAAAGGAATAATGCCAGCCCATTTTCCAATGATCCGTTGGATGAATTTTTTGGTCGCCGCAGGCAGCCTTCGGAATTTATGGATGTAGAGGCCAATGCTTTTTTGGCGCTAACAACGGATAAGTCAGAAGTATACGTCGGTGAGGGGTTTACGACCACCCTGGCATTTTATGTGTCCGAAGAAAACAGGGCAGAACTCCGGTTTTATGACCTGGGCAAGCAGATCACAGACATTGTCAAAGAAATAAAACCGAATACCTGTTGGGAAGAGAACTTTAACATTGACAATATAAGTGGTGAACCCATCACCATCAACAACAAGGATTATACACAGTACAAGATTTACCAGGCTGCTTATTACCCCTTAAATAAGGAGGATATCAAGTTTCCATCGATTGGACTAAAACTCATCAAATATAAGGTGGCTAAGAATCCTTCTTTTTTTGGTCGGAACAGACAGGAAGATTTTGAAACGTTTTATTCCAAACCCAAAAGTGTAACAGTAAAGGAACTGCCTCCGCATCCTCTCAAGAATCAAGTGGCTATCGGTGATTACCAGCTGGCAGAAAAGCTCAGTGCCCGTAACCTCAATACCGGTGAAAGTTTTAATTATTCCTTCAATATTCTGGGCGAGGGAAATATCAGTGCCGTTGAGAAACCGGTGATCCCGGAAACCAGCGACTTCGATTTCTATGACCCCAATACGCAACAGAATGTAACCCGGTCTGCCGGAAGGGTGAAGGGCACTAAAACATTCAGCTATTATGGAATTCCCAATGAACCGGGAAACTATGACCTTGGAGATTATTTCTATTGGGTATTCTTCAATCCTGAGAAAGAAACGTACGATACCTTGCGATCAAGGCAACAATTGGTGGTGACCGGAGAGAGTAGAAAAAACGAATACATTCAGTCAACGGACCTGGGCACATTCTATAATGGGATTGAATTCGAAGATAATCGACTCACTTCCCTTGAAAAGGGGCCATTCCTACAGATATTTGCAAACATCTTTGCGCTGGTTATACTAGTTTTGACCGGCTTTATAATGTTCCGCAAGTAAACTACATGGCAAACAAATTCGGTAAAATCTTTAGCATTACCTCATTCGGGGAGTCGCACGGTCCCGGGATCGGAGCTATCCTGGATGGCTGTCCGGCAGGCGTGCCCGTCGATGAGGCTTTTATACAGGCTGAGCTCCAGCGCAGAAAGCCGGGTCAGTCAAAAATCACCACTCAGCGTAAGGAAGAAGATGAGGTGGAGATCCTGTCTGGCACTTTCGAGGGAAAAACAACCGGGACACCCATCGGATTGCTCATCCGTAACAAAGACCAAAAAAGCAAAGACTATAGTCACATTGCTGATAAATTCAGACCCTCTCATGCCGATTATACTTACGAGGTAAAGTATGGCAATAGAGACTTCAGAGGGGGTGGACGTAGTTCCGCCCGGGAAACAGCCGTCAGGGTGGCTGCAGGCGCCATTGCCAAGCTCATGCTCAAAGAAAAAGGCATTACTTTTCATGCCTATGTCTCGCAGGTGGGGGAGTTACAACTAGATAAGCCCTATACGGAATTGGATCTTACAAAAACCGAAAGCAATGAGGTAAGATGCCCTGATCCTGAGATGGCCAAAAAGATGTTTGATTACATCGACCAGGTAAGAAAAGATCAGGACACTGTGGGTGGGGTGGTCACTGGGGTCATCAAAGGTGTGCCCGTTGGGCTCGGGGAGCCCGTTTTTGATAAGCTACATGCAGCATTGGGCAACGCTATGCTTGGTATCAATGCGGTAAAAGGATTTGAATACGGTAGTGGGTTTGAAGGCATCAAAATGAGGGGGTCGGCGCACAATGATGAGTTTATCAAGGATGGTGACCGAATTGCAACGAAGTCTAACCACAGCGGAGGAGTTCAGGGTGGCATCTCCAATGGTGAAGACATTTACTTCAATGTAGCTTTTAAGCCTGTGGCCACGATCATGCAGGATCAGGATAGCGTGGACAAAGCGGGAAATGCTGTAAAAGTATCCGGCAAAGGCCGTCATGACCCCTGTGTTGTCCCGCGTGCTGTCCCGATTGTAGAAGCCATGGCTGCATTGGTAATTGCGGATTTCTATTTGTTGGCAAGAACCAATAAATTAGCCGGGTGAGAAATCTTCCCCTGCATGTAAAAATCATTATTGGTCTTGTTCTGGGCATTATCTGGGCATTCATATCGAGTTTCCTGGGATGGAACCAGTTTACCATCAACTGGATAGACCCGTTTGGAACCATATTTATCCGGCTGCTTAAATTTATTGCCGTCCCACTCGTATTGTTTTCCATCATCAGTGGGATCTCCGGCCTTTCAGACGTGAGCAAACTTGGCCGGATGGGTTTTAAGACCATTGCTATCTATCTGATGACTACGGTTTTCGCTGTCACAGTTGGTTTGGGGTTGGTCAATCTCTTTAAACCCGGTGCCACCATCGATGATGAACAGCGAATCAAAAACCGGATCAGCTACGAATTGTGGGTAGAAGAAACTGAAGGTGTAAAACCCAAAGACAATAAAGATTTCCTGAATGATCCTCAATATGCCAGTCAGGTTGCTGAGATCTCCAACGATCCTACGAGAGATAAAACGGACAGCAGTGTCGAAAAAACAGTGGAAACGGCACAAAAAGCCAAAGAGCTGAGCCCACTCCAACCATTGGTGGATATGGTCCCGGAAAATATTTTCGGCGCATTATCTACCAATACAGACATGTTGCAGGTGATCTTCTTTGCGATATTCTTTGGGATTATTCTGGCCATCCTTCCAAACTCTACGGTGGGTCCGGTCATAGATCTGGTCAATGGCATCAATGCCGTATTCCTCAAGATGGTGGAGAAGGTAATGGCAGTAGCTCCTTTTTTTGTGTTCGCTCTTCTGGCTGGTGTGATTGCCAAGATGGCAGATACACCACAAGAAGTATTTGAAATATTTAAGGGGCTGGGTTCCTACTCACTGGTCGTATTTGTGGGACTGGCCATCATGATCTTTCTCTTTTATCCAGTTGTTGCGTCAATATTCATCAAAAAGATCAGCTACAAAAGATTTTTCAACCACGTCAGCCCGGCGCAATTTCTGGCGTTCTCTACCAGCTCCAGTGCAGCTACACTCCCCGTAACCATGGAGTGCGTGGAAGAACTGGGCGTCCCCAAAAACATCACCAGCTTCGTGCTGCCCATTGGAGCAACCATCAACATGGATGGAACCTCTCTCTACCAGGCCGTAGCTGTAGTTTTCCTTGCACAGATGCACATGGTAGATCTCACGCTGGGTCAGCAACTCACCATTGTTCTCACTGCCACCCTGGCCTCGATCGGGACGGCAGCAGTCCCCAGTGCAGGACTGGTTATGTTAATCATTGTACTTCAATCTGTAGGGCTGAACCCTGTTTGGATTGCGATCATCTTCCCTGTTGACCGGATCCTGGATATGTGCAGAACTGTAGTCAATGTAACCGGTGATGCAACCGTAGCTTCTCTGATTGCCAATTCCGAAGGTGAGCTGAGAGAGGATCTGTAGACAGGTGCTTATTAGTATAGGGGACCTTGTTTGAACTGCCAATTTCAAATAGTGTCAGCAATACTTATTTTTTCGGTAATAAAGCTTCTTTCAAAAATTCATTTTTTGAACCACATTTGCTTTAAATGCCCTTTGAGCTTAAACTTTCGGTTTGCCTTTTTTTAATAAGTATCTCTATCCTTTTATTAAGAGGAAACAGGAACTGGATTTTTGGTTATCGTTCTCCCAGAGCTATCCGCACTCACAAAAGCTACGCATATGCCAATACCATTTATGGTTCGGGAATGCTATTAATCAGCAGCATTTATCTGGCGATGCTTACCTGGTTTCCCCCGTTATATATCCAGCTGAGCGAAACAGAACACATCTTTATCGCCATTAGCTATTTTGTGATTTTATTCGTGATTATTGAGATCAAGTTACAGCAGGCTTTTAAGGAGTAAGTTATTAAGTACTGTCCCTTGCGATAAATAGAACTCAGCTTATGCAAGTTTCGCTTACTTCTTTTCCCTCTTAAATACAGTGAGAAACTTGCTTGTTCTTCCCCAAAAAAACCAGGCGTCTCCATTAACAGGTTCCATCTTTACTAATTCCCACCCTTCTTCTCCCCATCGTTCAAATTTTTCGTCTATCTCTGCCTGGAATGTTGGCTTGTTTAAATGGAAAGCACTTAGGGTCAATATTTTGTATTCGTATTTCTTCATTTTAATTCTTTAATTATACAATTTGGGAATGCTCCTTCCCTTGAGTTCGAACTTGTAGTAATATCTGGTTTGTGTTGAGGGTTTTCAAAGGTAAATCTAAAGAAATCATGCTTGATCTGGTTTGACAGACCCTCTTCCTATTTTCTTTCGCTTTCTTGAACTATTCCTGCATCTTTGCACTTATTAGTCATACCAAAAAGAAGTAATCATGGCTGTAGCAGAGCAAGCATCTAACATCAACATATACACGGAATCAAATCCAAACCCCAATTCACTAAAGTTTGTAGTCAACTTCATGTTGCTACCAGAGGGGGTGAGCAGGGATTACCCGGATCAGGAAAGTGCCAGCCAGGCTCCCCTGGCTCAGGAGCTATTCAATTTTCCGTATGTAAAGCGCGTGTTTTACATGAGCAACTTTGTGACCATCACCAAGAGTGAAGGTGTAGAATGGATGGAGGTCAAAAATGAGCTACAGGATTTTATCAAGTCTTTCCTGGAAGCAAAAAAGCAGATCCTGACAGAGGAGAATGTGAAGGAAGACCATGAACTCAATGAGACGGATACCGATTTAGAGCAGAAGATCAAGAGCATCCTGGATGAATACATTCGTCCGGCTGTGGAGATGGATGGTGGAGCAATCACCTTTGATTCTTTTACTGATGGTAAAGTCAAGGTGCTACTTCAGGGAGCTTGTAGCGGATGCCCATCCAGCACGGTCACACTCAAGGCAGGGATTGAGAACCTCCTCAAGAGGATGGTTCCAGAAGTAGAAACTGTTGAAGCAGAGGAACTTTAAAATCTAAAACTTTAGGTGCTTAACGGTCAGTGACTGGTTGATCAGCTGTTTCAGCGAGTCGATGCCAATCCGGATATGCTTTTCCACAAATTTTTCAGTGACTTTTTGATCACTTTCATCTGTTTTTACACCTTCAGGGATCATTGGGATATCTGAAACAAGCAGCAATGCTCCTGCTGGCATCTCATTCTTAAAGGCGGCAGAAAAGATCGTGGCTGTTTCCATGTCAATCGCCATCACCCGCAACTTACGCAGGTATTTTTTAAACTTTTCATCATGCTCCCAAACCCTGCGGTTGGTCGTATAAACTGTCCCGGTCCAATAATCCTGACCATAGTCCCGAATGGTGGTAGAAACGGCTTTCTGCAGGGCAAAAGCAGGTAGTGCAGGCACCTCAGGAGGCATGTAGTCATTGCTGGTTCCATCCCCGCGGATCGCAGCAATCGGCAGGAGCAAATCCCCAACTTCATTTTTTGATTTGATACCCCCACATTTTCCCAGAAAGAGTACGGCTTTTGGCGAGATGGCCGTCAACAGGTCGATGATGGTTGCAGCATTTGCCGACCCCATCCCAAAATTGATGATGGTGATACCATCAGCATTGGCACATTGCATCGTATTTGACAGACCCTGGACAGGCACACTGTGCCATTCGGCGAAGAGATTGACATAGTTGGTGAAGTTTGTCAGGAGGATATACTGACCAAAGTCCTGCAATTTTTGTCCAGTATACCTCGGCAGCCAATTGTCTACGATCTCTTTTTTGGTCTTCATAACTACAAATTTGGTGATTAATCGCTTAAATATTTATCTTAAACCCATGGATGAAATCACATTGGTTAACTTACTCAATAAAATCTGTGAAAAAAACAGCTATTTAAATTGGAAGCTGAACTGCAAATACAACGACGAACAAGATCATTCCATCATGCAAATCAGCTTATTCAATAGCCGGGATGATCATAAAGCCGGTACGGTAACATTTAGCATGGATTCCGGTTCTGTGATCGAAGGAAAATATGAGAGTCTGATGCCCTTCAAGCCTAAGATACAGCTGGTGGATGCATTACTTGACATCCTTAACTATGAAAACTCAAAGATCCTGACATCGGTGAATTAAAGCAGAGCGTCCCATAAGACCTCCACAGGGTGCCTGGCCTTTCTGCCTGTACCATCCATGATTTGATGTCTGCAGCTGGTGCCCGGAGCAGCAATAACCACCTCTTCAGATTGTTCCCTGATTGTTGGAAACAGTACAAGCTCACCTATCTGCATAGAGACATCAAAATGTTCCTTTTCAAACCCAAAAGATCCGGCCATACCACAACAACCTGAAGGGATCATTTGAACTTCCCGACCTGTGAGTTTGGAAAGTATCTTCTTGGTAGGTACCAGCGATGACAGCGCTTTCTGATGACAATGACCATGAAACTTGATAAGGCCTTTCTCTTGATTGAATTGCTCCGGCTTGATATGACCGGCTTCCAGCTCTGCAGCTAAAAACTCCTCGATCATCAAGGTATTTGCAGCAATCTTATTGGCAGCTGCTTTTTCCTCACCCCTGACCATATCGGGATATTCGTCCCTGAATGTCAGGATAGCCGAGGGCTCCACTCCGATCAAAGGGGTGTCACTCGTGATAATGTCTTTAAAGACAGCAATGTTCTTCTGACAGAATTTTTTAGCTTCTTTCAACAACCCTTTGGAAATATGACTTCTTCCGGACTCTGCATGGTCTACGAATTTTACTTCGTAACCAAGCTTGTCGAGCAACTTGACGGTAGTTATTCCTATTTCGGCCTCGTTGTAATTCAATAGTTCATCTGCAAAGAGATATACCGTCTTGATAGGTTTTTTGACACTGGGCTTGAAGCCCTTAAGCCATTTTTGCCATGTGATGTCAGAGATCTCTGGCATGCTCCTTTTGGGCGCGAAGCCCATAATTCCTTTGGCCATCCCGCTCAGCAGGGAATTATTGAAAACCATTCGATATCCCCAAGGGAGTGCAGAGGCCAGTTTCATGCCCCCAGCAAAGTTACCGATGAGTTTGTTCCTGAAAGGGACTCCTTTGGCTTTATAATACTGGTGTTGCCATTCTGCTTTCAGTTTACCTAAGTCTACATTGGAAGGACATTCGGACTTACAGCCCTTACAGCTTAAGCAGAGATCCATCACTTCTTTGATCTCATCGTGTACGAGCAGATTATCACCTGCTGACCTGGTGATCATTTCACGCAGCATATTGGCTCTGGCCCGGGTAGTGTCCTTTTCGTTGCGGGTAGCCATGTAGCTGGGGCACATCGTTCCACCGGAGACAGGCGTTTTGCGACAATCGCCCGACCCATTGCACTGCTCTGCTGCGCGTTGATAGCCCTGGGTATCAGAAAAATCCAGCAAGGTATCTATCTCTTTGACCTTCTGGTCTTTTTCAAACCTTAGGAAAGTATCCATGGGTTGAGTGTCAACAATCTTGCCCGGGTTAAATATATTTTGCGGATCCCAGGTCTTTTTAATGGTTTTTAGTAACTGATAATTGTGCTCACCTACCATCTGTGGGATAAATTCTCCCCTTAAGCGGCCATCACCATGTTCACCAGAGAGTGAACCTTTGTATTTCTTGACCAGCGTTGCGATTTCCTCAGCTATGGTGCGGAATAGACCAACACCTTCAGTGGTTTTCAGGTTAATGATAGGTCTCAGGTGGAGCTCCCCGGAACCGGCATGCGCGTAATGCACACTGAACAAACCGTATTTTTTTAGGATCTCGTTAAATTCAGCAATGAAAGGGGGCAAATCATTGACGTGAACAGCAGTATCCTCAATGACAGGAACTGGCTTCGCATCCCCGGGCACATTGGAAAGCAATCCCAAACCTGCTTTCCTCAGATTCCATACTTTTTTGATGTCCTCACCCGTCACAATCGGAAAGGAATAACCAAAACCTTCTTTTTTCAACTGCGCAATCAAGGCCTGAGCTACTTTATCCGCTTCTTCTTGTGAATCTCTGGTGATCTCAGCCACCAAAATGGCTTGCGGGTCTCCTTCGATAAAGAACCTGTTCTCTGCCTGTCCTCTGTTTCTCTTGGTAGCTTCAAAAATGTAATGATCCATCAACTCGACTGCTGATGGTCTATGTTGTAAAGCAACCAGATTGGCCTTTAATGACTCATCAATTGAGTGGCAGTGGATACACACCAGTACCTTGTGGGGTGGTGGAATGGGTGTGAGTCTGATCTTTGCCGCAGTAACGAAGGCCAAGGTGCCTTCAGAACCTGCAATCAGACTGCAGTAGTTGAAATTACTTCCCCTTTTATTGAAAGGTTTCATTCTTGCCAGCATGTCTATCGCATAACCAGTATTTCTTCTGTTGATGCTGGACTTTGGAAACTGCTCCTCAATCTCCCGGATGTTCGCAGGATCAGATAATAACTCATCAATTTTAGCATACAATGACCCTTCAAGAGAACCTGACTTTACCTTCTCTGCATAAGACTCCTGATCCAGCTCTTTGAAGTTGGCCAGACTTCCGTCAGACAGGATGGCATCAACTTCGATAAGATGTTCCCGGGTGCTCCCATACACCACAGAGTTAGTTCCACAACTATTGTTGCCGATCATACCACCGATCATCGCCCGGTTTGCCGTTGACGTTTCGGGCGCAAAAAAATATCCGTATGCACTGAGGTGATGGTTGAGATCATCCCGCACAATCCCAGGCTGCACAATTGCCCAACCCTCCTTTTCATTGACTTCTTTAACCTGATTGAAGTGCCTGGAAACATCCACCACAATGCCTCCACCGACTACCTGGCCTGCAAGTGAGGTACCAGCGGTCCTTGGTATAAGAGAAGTTCCGTTTTCTCGGGCAAACTCAACAAGTTTGATGATGTCTTTGTCCGTTTTAGGAACGGCTACGGCAATAGGTATTTCCCGATAGGCAGATGCATCTGTAGCGTAAACTTTTCGGGTGGTTTCATCAAGGTAAAGCTCCCCTTCCAGGCTGTTCTTTAGTCCATCAAAGTTCATGGGTACAAAACTAGTCTCTTGAAGATGTAAATACTATTTGGAAAAGCTGGCTTCAATAAAAACCGGCAGGTGATCCGAATAATTCCTCAGATCTCTGTTGTCAGTCAGCACAGCGTACTTGGATACTTTTACTTTATCGGATACTACGATGTAGTCGATCCTTCTATCCAGCACTTTTTGAACATCGAAGCTACTCCAGGTGCCTACAGGACCAAAAACCAGGTCGCTTACCGCGCGAGAATCATTCAACGCGCTGAACAGTTTTTGGATTGGGGGTGTATCAGGAGTTAAATTAAGGTCTCCCATCACAATAGCCGGATATCCACCCTTGTTAAGTGTATTAATTTTCTTCAGGATCACATCAACGGATTGAAGTCTGGCTTCATCACCACGGTGATCGAAATGGGTATTGAACACCCAAAATTTCTGTTGAGGATCAGCTTTTAATTCGAATAAAATAGCGGTGCAAATTCTGGGAAGCGCCGCATCCCAGCCCTTAGAAGGTTTTTCCGGGGTGGGGGAAAGCCAGAAGGTTTCCTTTTGAAGAACAGAAAATTTCGTTTTCTTGAAATAGATCGCACTAAATTCTCCCTTCGATTTTCCATCATCTCTTCCAACACCATACCAGTCATATTCTTCCAATTGATTATCCAGGAATTCTACCTGCCCTGGCAAACCTTCCTGGATCCCAAATACATCAGGCTCATAAAAGGCGATCTGGCTGGCCAATTCCTCTTTGCGATTTTCCCAGTAATTCACACTGTCGCCCGGATTGGCATACCGGATATTATAGGTCATGAAGGTAAAAGACTGCGCATATAGGCTCATTCCACAGAGGAAGATAAGGGTGCTTAATAATAAATTTTTCATTTAACTTTTTTCAGGACAAGGGCTACTCTGCTAGGCAAGTATACACTCAAAAAATTTTCTCCAAACAAAGTTACTGAAGGATAAGTCATGGCATCGTCAATTCTGCCAAAACCACCAAAGTCAGGATGGTCAGAATTTAATGCGATTTGATAGTGACCACATTGTGGAATCTTGAACCGATAATCCGGAATGGAGTTTGTAGGATGAAAATTGAATACAAATATCAGGTTGTTTCTTTCGAAAATGATGGTCTTATTGGCCTCATCCATATTGAGCTGTTGAGCGGGTAGCGATGAAACCAATTGCTGATCCTTAGCAAGCTTGACCATTTGCTTACCAAACTCATATAAAAACTTATACTTGAGCTGATCGTTTTCCTGAAGGTTCCATTGACGGCGGGCATAATGATAGCTCCAGCCATTGCCTTCCCGGGGGAAATCCACCCACTCAGGATGACCAAATTCATTTCCTATGAAATTCAACCAGCCCTCTCCACCCAATGCCAGTGTAAAAAGTCTGATCATCTTATGAAGCGCAATGCCCCGGTCAATGATTAAACTGTCTTTGCTGATATGCATGTGCGTATACATCTCCTTGTCCATCAGCCAAAACGCGAGCGACTTGTCTCCTACCAGTGCCTGATCATGTGACTCTGCATAGGCGATGGTCCTTTCACCGAACCTACGATTTGATAAGGTTTCCCACATCTCAAAGATGTTCCACTCCTCATCTGTCTTGTGTTTGAGGAGCTTGATCCAATAGTCAGGAATGCCCATCGCTAACCGGAAATCAAATCCTAAGCCCCCTTCCTTCACTGGTCTGCATAAACCGGGCATGCCACTCATATCTTCAGCGATAACAATAGAGCCGGGTTTTGTCTCCTTCATCAATGTATTGGCCAATTGAAAATAGATCAAGACATCCCAATCAACCTCATTGAAATACTTATCATAATGATCAAAGCTGACCATATTTCCATGATGGAAATACAACATAGAGGTGACCCCATCATATCTGTAGCCATCCACATGGAATTCCTCCATCCAATATTTCACATTGGACAGCAGAAATCTCAATACCTCGTCTTTGCCGTAATTGAAGAGCTTGGAGTCCCAAAGGTCATGAAATCCTTTCCCTCCGGGATGAAAATACTGATCATCGCTGCCATCAAATTCATTCAGCCCTTCCGAAATGTTTTTCACCGCATGCGAATGAACAATATCTATGATCACAGCGATACCTAGCTGATGGGCTTTATCAACCAGTGCCTTGAACTCATCCGGAGTGCCAAACCTGCTGGAAGCTGCAAAAAAGTTACTAACATGATAGCCGAAAGACCCATAATAGGGATGTTCCTGAATGGCCATCATCTGGATCACATTGTATCCCTGCTCCTTTATTTTTGGTAAGATCTTCTCAGCAAATTCCACATAGGTACCAACACCTTCCTTTTCCTGAGCCATCCCAATATGGCATTCATAGATATAAGGATTTTCGTTGATGCCATCAAGGTCAAATTTCTTATCCGACCACTTAAAAGGTTTTGGAGGATTCCAGGCCCTTCCTACAAAATCATAAGTCTTTGGGTCTTGTGTAGTGTACCTAATGTATGCGGGTATCCTGTCGCGTTCATTCCCTTTAGCGTCTGTGACATGGACTTTGATGGCATCCAGATGATTTATCTTAGCCTTCGCATCCTCAATAAATATTTCCCAGATTCCGTCTTGATTCTTTTTGAGTGGGTGTTTGCTCTTGTCCCAGTCATTGAATTCACCGATGAGGGAGAGACCCTCAGCAGCGGGGGCCCATTCACGGTACCACCATCCTCCCTTCTTTGCATCATAATTCAATCCCATCTCCTCATAGCCCGAGGCGTATTTTGAAAGAGATCCGAATTTTTTTTCGATCCCTTTCTTGCGGTTCCTAAACCTTTCGAGGCGATTTTTTATTTCCTCAGTGTATGGTGATAACCAGGGATCATTTTTTACCAGGACAGGTATATCCGTTTTGGACATCTAGTGGGTTGTTTTAGGTGAAATTGGTAGCTTTTGGTTGAAATTCAGGTGCAAATTTATAATATTTACAACAAAAACATCTATTCATTATGATTTTATTCCATATTTATAAAATAAAATATAAATTATTCAAACTGATTTAACTTTCTTATTAATTCGTTATTGGAATCGTCAGGAAATCCTGATCTCAGCTAAAAGGTAGAATAAATTGACCAATTTTCTTTAATTTCATCGCTCCCAAATAATTGATCTCACCACCTTTCAATGGATAACATTGACAACATTACCCTGAATTTTAGCGAACAGAATATTCTCTTTCTGAACCTTAGCCTGGCATTTATCATGTTTGGTGTCGCCCTAAATCTTACTCCGAGAGATTTTAAATTGGTCTTAAAGCAGCCTAGAAGCGTTTTTGCTGGGCTTCTAAGTCAGTTTCTGATCCTTCCTTTTCTCACCTTTATCATTGTGTTAATTATTCAGCCATATCCAAGTATGGCGCTAGGAATGATGATGGTGGCTGCCTGTCCCGGAGGTAACATTTCCAATTTCATGTCAATGGTCTCACGGGGCAATATTGCTTTATCAGTAAGTCTTACGGCGATCTCCTCCATTGCAGCCATCTTTCTCACTCCGATCAATTTTGGACTATGGGCCGGGCTTTATCCACCTACGGCAGATCTACTCAAACAGATCAACCTGGATTTTTGGGGTGCTTTTCAAACCATCGTTACGATCCTTGGGCTGCCAATAGTTTTAGGCATGCTATTCAGATATAAATTCCCTAAAACCAGCGCTCGTATCCATAAATTCATGCACTATAGCTCATTGATAATTTTTGCCGGAATAGTGATCATGGCGTTTTCGGCCAACTTTGACCTATTTGTTTCAAAGATCTACCTGGTATTGGTCATTGTTTTCATTCACAATGCCACTGCGCTATTTTCAGGCTATCAAATTGGCCACCTATTCAAGCTACCCGAACAGGATCGCCGAACATTGGCGATTGAGACCGGAATACAGAATTCAGGATTGGGATTGATACTTATATTTGCTTTTTTTGATGGTCTTGGAGGTATGGCGCTGGTGGCAGCCTGGTGGGGCATCTGGCATATACTCTCCGGCCTGTCCATCAGCTACTTCTGGAACAGAAAGTTTGAAATAAACCCTAAGTCGGCCTAAATGCTTTATTTTTTTTGCAAATGGTGGGCAAAATTATTGCTCCCCTTTTTTTTCAATGGATTAACAGTCATAGGAAGGAAAAACCTCCCAGACGGAGCAGTCATATTGGCCCCCAATCATCAGGGTGCTTTTATGGATGCCGTTATCGCAGGGTCATTAACCAATAAACCTGTTAGCTTCCTTACCAGATCGGATATTTTTAAAAAGGCAGCACTCCCCTTTTTACATGCTTTAAATATGCGTCCCATTTACCGAATCCGAGATGGCTTCGATACCATCGCAAAAAATGAGGAAGTTTTCAAGGGGTGCTATGAAATGTTGGCTGAAAACAAAAAAAGATTACTCATCTTCCCGGAAGGAAATCATGACACCAATTTTTACCTCAGGCCTTTACAAAAAGGAACATCAAGGATCGCATTTGGCGCCCGTGAATTCATTGATAAAGACCTGAAGCTTTATATCGTCCCCGTTGGGATCAACTACTTTTCCCACCGATATCCGGCTAAATTGATCATGAAAATTGGAAAAGCCATTGATGTAGATGATTATATGTCCATCTATCGTGAAAACAATCTCAACGGCCATCAGGAGCTCAAAGATGCCGTGGAAGCCGGAATGAAAGAGGTGCTGATCCTCCCTGAAAAAACCGATGACTACGAGCTCAGAAAAAGCTTCGTTTTTCAGCAACGGCATGAAAAATACAACTTCGATGAGCTGAAGAAATTAGCTCAGGGAGAAATTGGTGAAGTCAAAAAACCACCCAGAAACACCTTTACGAAATTTCTCGTTTACTTTTTCAGCTTCCTGAACTTTCCTGTCTATCTGGGCATCAAGAAAGTGCTCAGTATGATGAAAGATAAAGCTTTCTATATTTCTATGAAGTTCTATATAGGTTGTGTGCTTATCTTTTTCTGGTGGATCGTTCTTTATACCATCGGAGCGTTGACCCTGGGGTGGAAGTTTGGACTTTTACTGATAGTTTCAAGCTTGCTGTTCCTGTATGCCAGAAAGGCACTCATTGGTTACACTAATTAAGACTACTCAGAAAGCTATTTCGATCATAAAGTAATCTTCCGTCCTTACTCCATTCCTTGGTGATGATTGGACTGGTCTCAAAATCAAACGGATCTTCAGGGTAGATCACCTCACGTTTTATCCGCTGATTGTCGTAATACTCCCGCCATACACCTACTTTGTGGCCAAATTTATACTCGCCAGTCACAGCTATCACACCGCTTTCATGAAACGCATAATAGTTGCCACTCTTTTCACCGTAATGCACTGGTATGACTTCTTTCAGCTTGGTCTTGTCAAAATCGTAATATGACATCAATGATTCCTTGGGCCAGCCCTTCCAGAAATTCTTTTTATCCATAAGGATGTCATGACGATTGTATTCAACCCATCGTCCGTGTTTGGTCCCTTTATAGTAAAACCCTTCTTCGAGCACCTGCTCGTCCATTTTTTTTACATAATGGCCATGGAGTACACCAGCGTATTCCCGGTCAACCCTTGTGCTATTGACAATGCGCTTTTTCTTGAAATCATACCAGTAAAAGTTCTGTACATAAGGGTCCGGACCCGCATAGTCCTTATCCTTCAGGTAATGAAATAGCTCGACGATCTGTCGGTTTGCATATCCGGTTTTGGTGAATCCCCGCTTGGTCTTGATCCCAAAGAAGACTTTTTTATTCTTCTTCTTTTTCTTCTTTTTGGTGACCTCCTCTTCCTCTTCTACCTCCTCATCCAGGTTAATGGTGAGCGGTGAGTCGTATTTTGTTTCAAAAAGGCTCTGAACCGATTCTTCCTCCTGGGCCAAGCACGCATAAAAAGGTGATAGCCCTATTATGAAGAAAATGTATTTTCTCATACCGATCACAACGAAAAAGTAGCCAGAAAATTACAGAATACAGGTTATTTAGACACCATATCGACGCTTCGTGAAATAAATGCCGTTAAATCTTTGCCCTTAAGCATTCCCTGAGATAGCAGCGCCAGATCATATGCCTGCTTGGCAAGGGCTACTTTTTCTTCCTCTTTTTCAGCACTTAATATCTTCTTGGTGAAGCTATGATTGGCATTGACAGATACAGCAAGGTTTAATGGCATCTCACCAAACATCATTGGGCCACCACCACCCACAGCCTGCATGTCTTTCATTCGTCGCATAAATTCAGGCAACGTGATGGTCACAGGCATATCATCAGTGGCCATAGGCTCTACAACTACTGCGTTATTTTTTTCATTGACTGCCTTTTCGTAGATGCCTTTCACTTCCTCTTTCTCTTTATCTGATAAAACAGATTCCTTTTTCTCATCTGTCTCAATCAGCTTGTCTATCACATCAGAATCCACCCGCTTGAAGACAACATTGTTATCTTTCTGCTCAACCTGACCAATAAAATGGGGGTCAATCGGGCCATCAAGGAGTACCACATCATAATTTCTCTTTTGTGCCTTGTCGATATAGCTGTGTTGTTTATCCTCATCACTGGCATACAAAAACACCTGATTTTTGTCTTTGTTGGTTTGATTGGGCTCTACTTTTTTCTTGTACTCGTCAATGGTAAAATACTTGCCCTCAATGTTTTTTAGCAAGGTAAAGTCTTTGGCTTTCTCTTCAAACTTCGGTTCTGAGACCATTCCATATTTCACGAAAAGACCAATATCATTCCATTTCTTTTCATAGGATTCCCGGTCATTTTTAAAGAGTTCAGACAGCTTGTCTGCCACCTTCTTGGTGATGTAGCCATTGATCTTTTTGACATTACTGTCAGACTGCAGATAACTTCTGGAAACATTAAGCGGAATATCCGGTGAGTCAATCACTCCATGAAGCAATTGTAAGAACTCCGGAACAATATCTTTGACCTCATCGGTAATGAACACCTGGCGGCTGTACAGCTGGATTTTGTTTTTCTGGATCTCAAAATCTTTCTTCAGCTTAGGGAAATAGAGAATTCCTGTCAGGTTGAAGGGGTAATCCACATTGAGGTGTATCCAGAATAATGGATCTTCCGAGAATGGATATAGTTCTTTATAGAACTCCAGATAGTCTTCATCTTTAAGCTCCGTAGGCTGCTTGGTCCAGATCGGAGCGGTATTGTTGATGATATTATCCTCTTTGACAGTCTTGTATTTAGGCTTGCCATCTTTGTCTTTGCCGTCTTCTACCTGCTTATCTTTCTGGCCAAACTTGATAGGTATGGGCAGGAACTTGGAATATTTATCCAGAATACCCTGGATCCTGTGCTCCTCTAAAAACTCTTCAGAATCATCTGCCATGTGCAGGATGATCTCAGTACCCCTATCCTTCTTTTTTGAAGTGGCTATTTCAAATTCTGTATTGCCGTCACAGATCCATTTGGCTGGCTCAGCCCCTTCCTGATAAGAAAGTGTGTTGATTTCCACTTTCTTGGCCACCATAAAAGCCGAATAGAATCCCAATCCGAAATGACCAATGATCTGCTGGTCTTCGCCTTTGTCCTTATATTTTTCTATAAACTCTGTGGCTCCGGAAAAAGCAATCTGATTGATGTATTTCTTGATCTCATCGGCGGTCATACCGATACCCTTGTCTGAAACCGTAATTGTTTTTTTCTTCTTGTCGAAACTCACCTCAATGGTGGTATCCCCTAATTCACCACCGTATTCTCCCAATGAAGCCAGTCTTTTGATCTTTTGCGTGGCATCGACGGCATTTGATACCAGCTCACGAAGAAATATTTCATGGTCGGAATACAAAAACTTTTTGATGATTGGAAAGATATTTTCCGTGTGTATTGAGATTGTACCTTTTTCTTGCATCACTTTTCTGAGTTTATAAAAATTATGATTGCGATGGATCAAATTCTATTCCATCACGGAAAATACTGACAAGTTGTCATTTTATGGCATGTCGAGCTTCAGATTACCGGATCCGGTCTGCACTTCTGACCAACTTTTCGTCTTTTCTGATAAACCTATTTGCTAGGAGATTGAAAAAGAGTCCAGCAGCTATGATATAAAATCCCGGTAAAAAATTTCCCTGGATATTGGGTTCCAACAGCGCGTTAGCTTTGGTGGTGTAGTAATAAGTCAACCCTAAAGACCCGCCCATCAACAATGAATTGAGTGCACCAAGCTGGATCTGTCTGAGTCTGTTTCGGAATTGAAAAATGGAAAACAGTGCTACCAGTGCTGCCAACCCGGCGAGTAATCCAATATAAAATGTATCCTTTTGAAGAGCAATTTCTCCCCGGTCCATGTAGATCATCTCAATAGCGGTCAATGAAATGAATTCATCACCCTCACTGCTTGTCTTTTCCCACAGGGGCAATAGGATGACACAAATCATTGCAATGGCTGTCAGGAGAAGAAAAATGCTTTGAACTCGTTGGATCATGACTTAAAATTTGAACAAAAGTGATCATCTCTTGCCAATTGGCCAACTGAATCCCTGTTAATTTGCGGCATGAGATATTTCCTGGATCTGGCTTACAAAGGCACCAACTACCATGGATGGCAAATTCAAAAGAATGCGGTATCCGTTCAGGAGACAATCAACCAGGCCCTTTCCACATTGCTTCAGCAAAAAACAGAATGTGTTGGAAGTGGGCGAACAGATACCGGGGTGCATGCTTCTCATCAGATTGCCCATTTCGACACAAGTGTCGAAATGGATTTGACCAAATTTCAATACAAATTAAATGTCCTCCTGCCATTCGATATTGCTGTGAATAGCATCAAACAAGTAAAAGAAGAAGCCCATGCCCGGTTTGATGCTGTTCGTAGGTCCTATTATTATTGCATCCATTCGAAGAAAGACCCATTCAAATCAGGATATTCTTATTTTTATAGTCAACCTTTGGATCTCAACCTGATCAGGCAAGCAATCGCATTGTTAAAAGAAAACAGGAATTTTCAGGCTTTTAGTAAGGTGAAAACAGATGTAAAGACTTTCGAATGTGAAATTTTTGACATCTCCTGGGAAACTTCTGAAGACGGACATCGTTTTGTTGTAAGTGCCGACAGGTTTTTAAGAGGGATGGTACGGGCGCTCGTTGGCACATTATTGGATGTGGGGCATGCTAAAACCAGTCTTGAAGACCTTAAAATCATTTTGAAAAGCGGGAATCGATCAATGGCAGGAAGAGCCGTTCCTCCGGAAGGACTTTATCTTCACAGCGTTGACTATCCTGAACAGATTTACATAGAATAACCGAAACCGTTGGAAAAAGACAGCTCGATAAGTGGTAACATTCTGGACCTGAAGATCATTGGAAGGCTCTTTGTTTTCGCCAAACCGTACATCAAACAATTTTATATCCTGGTATTCCTGACCATTGCCATGGCCCTGATCACCCCGGCAAGACCTATCCTGATCCAATATGCCATCGACAATGAGGTGGCTCTTGGTGATTATCAGGGGTTGGTCGTTATGATTATATGGTTGGTGGTGTTACTGGTTATCCAGGCGGTCATCCAGTATGCCCACACCTTCCTCTCCGGGTGGTTGGGTCAGATGATTATCAAGGATATACGGATCAAACTTTTCAACCACATCCAAAAACTTAAGCTCAAATTCTTTGATAAAACACCGATCGGTAGGCTGGTCACCAGAAATATTTCAGACATCGAAACGCTTTCCGATGTATTTAGTCAGGGTATTGCGGCCATGATTGGAGACATTTTGCAGCTGGTAGTGATCCTGGGTGTGATGTTTTACACCGATTGGAAGCTTACACTGGTGAGTTTATCAATGTTCCCCCTGCTAATCTTTGCCACCTACGTTTTCAAAGAAAAAGTAAAAGTTTCTTTCAACAATGTACGGACTGCCGTTGCTAACCTCAATTCCTTCGTTCAGGAGCACATCACCGGAATGAACATCGTTCAGATATTCAATGCAGAGGAAAGGGAATTTGATAAATTCAAAAAAATCAACGCAGAACACAGAAGGGCCAATGTAAGGTCGGTATTGTATTATGCCACCTATTTTCCCGTTGCGGAGGTGATCCAGGCTTGTGGTATTGGCCTGGTCGTATGGTGGGGAGCACGGGGTGTGATAGGAGAAGAGCTGACACTGGGAGTATTGATTGCCTTTATCATGTACATTCAAATGTTTTTCCGTCCGATCCGGATGATCGCAGACCGGTTCAACACCCTGCAGATGGGTATTGTAAGCTCCAACAGGATACTGAATCTACTGGACAGTACGGACCACATTCCCAATGAAGGGACGCTGAAGAAAGAGACCATACGTGGCGACGTAGAATTTAATAATGTCTGGTTTGCTTACAATGATGAGGACTGGGTGCTGAAAGACATCAATTTTGATGTGAAACAGGGTGAAGCGCTGGCCCTGGTTGGGGCAACTGGTGCAGGGAAATCATCAGTGATAAACCTCCTCAACAGATTTTATGATATTGAAAAAGGCGAGATCCTTGTCGATGGAGAAAATATTAAGGAATATGACGTCAGCAATCTCCGAAGACATATCTCGGTTGTTCTTCAGGATGTCTTTCTGTTTTCTGATTCTATATACAATAACATCACGTTAAGAAACCCGGAAATTGATCGGCGAAAAGTAATGGAAGCTGCCGAGCTGGTAGGAGCAAGAACTTTCATCGAACGTCTGCCGGGAGGGTTTGACTACAACGTGATGGAACGTGGATCCACCCTTTCTGTGGGTCAGCGCCAGTTGATCTCTTTTGTAAGAGCATTGGTTTATGATCCAAAAATCATCGTGCTGGATGAAGCCACTTCTTCTGTGGATACGGAAACGGAAGAGTTAATTCAAAATGCCATTGAGCGATTGATGAAAGGCAGGACTTCCATTGTGATTGCTCACCGGCTTTCTACCATTCAAAATGCGAATAAGATCCTTGTACTTGATAAAGGAAGGATCGTTGAAGCAGGAAATCATGATGAATTGCTCAAAAAAGATGGATTTTATACCCAACTTTATCAAATGCAATACAAAGAGGTAATCACTGCATGAAAGTAAATAAATCCATGATCCTTTACCTGGGGGTCATTGCTGCTTCCCTAACCATCATTGGGTTTTCATTAAATTATTTTTATAAGCAAATGGGAGGCTATGATGAACTTAATGTGATCACATTGGAGCCCGTTAACCGAACCATTGTAGGCACTTCTTACCGGGGAAAAGCCCAAACACCGGTTTATGAAGAGCTTGTGGCAAATTGTGTGGATCAAATCAGGAATAACAAGCTGGATGGTGTGCTTACCATCATCTCCCATAAACACGATACCCTTGAGGCCAATGAAGTAAATCTTTTTGTAGGGATATCACTAAACTCTGCCATGGCAGAGATCCCTTATGACTTTGAGGTGAAAGAGCTCGAAAGCAAGGATAGATATGCTGTCATGCTGTCAATGCATCCCATGGTAAGGCCCTCTGTCAATAAAGTAGAAAAGCTCATCATTGATCAGGCTGCAGCCGATTCAAAAACCCTTGAGCCCATGTTTATGGAGCTCTATTATATGGACGATTCTATGACTGTGGAAGCGTGGACCCAATAACTATAATACCTCGGCAGATTCTGAGTTAAGCTGCTTTTCATACAATTCTTTGTACACACCACCAGCCTGCAGAAGCGATTCGTTGGTCCCTTGTTCTACAATGTATCCATCATCCAGTACAATCACTTTATCTGCAAGCTTCGCCGAAGATACCCGATGCGAAATAATGATACTTGTGCGTCCTTTCATGATCCTAGTCATGGCATTCAGGATGCTGTTTTCTGTCTTGGTATCCACCGCTGAAAGGGCATCATCCAGGATAAGGATTTTGGGCTCTCTGGCGATAGCCCTGGCGATTGATACGCGTTGCTTTTGACCGCCCGATAATGTAATTCCACGTTCACCTACCCGGGTATTGAAGCCCTCTTTGAAATCCTTGATATTATTCAATAGATCAGCGTCTCTGGCAAATTGTTCAATCTCCTCCTCTGAAAGTCCCGCTTTACCAAAGGCAATGTTTTGGCCGATGGTATCTGAAAAAAGAAATACGTCCTGAGGCACATAACCGGTTTGACTACGCAGATGTGCAATATTATATTCCTTGATATCATTTCCATCTATGGTTATCCTTCCACCCGATACATCATATAGCCTGGTGATCAGGTTGGCAATCGTACTTTTCCCTGAACCCGTTGTCCCAATAATAGCAATGGATTCTCCGGGATCTACATTGAAACTTACGTCTTTCAGTGCCTCAATGCCCGAGTCGGGATAAGTAAAACTTACCTTCTCAAATGCAATGCTCCCCTGGATGGGTGTCACCAGATTTCTTTCGGATACGATCTCATTTTTGGTATTCAAAAACTCGTTTATTCGCCGCTGTGAAGCGGCTGCACGCTGGATAATGCTGGTGATCCAGCCCAGTGATGCCACCGGCCACGTCAGCATATTTACGTAGATGATAAACTCAGCTATGTTTCCGGTACTCAGGGTCCCCTTAAAAACCTCAATAGATCCGATATACACAGTAAGGATCACACTGAGGCCAATCAAACCCATGATTAATGGGAAAAACAGTGCCTGGACAAATGCCAGGTTCAATGATTTGTCTTTGTACTCCAAACTTGCAGTCCCAAATTCTTCACCCATATCCTTTTCCCTGCCAAATGATTTGATTACCCGGATACCAGAAAAAGCCTCCTGAACGAATGTAGATAGCCCAGACAAACTCCTTTGGATCTCCTCCGATTGTTTGTTGATGATGTTATTGACGAAATAAATACTCAATGAAAGAATGGGAAGCGGAATTAACGAATAAAGGGTGAGTTTGGGGTTGATGGAAAACATGTAAGGGATCACCATCATAAACAAGGTAGCTAATGATATTCCATACATGATGGCTGGGCCTATGTACATCCTGACCCTGCTCACGTCCTCAGAAATCCTCGCCATCAGATCCCCAGTGTTGTTTCTTCGGTAAAAACTTAACGGAAGGGACTGATAATGTTCGTAGATCTCATTTTTCAGGTCGTACTCGATGAGTCGCGACATCACAATGATTGTCTGCCTCATAAAAAACATGAAGACCCCTTTCATCAAAGCCGAAATCAAAATGATCAGTCCCAGGATGAGGATGCTGGCTGCAAAAATTTCATAGGCATTGGATTGCAGGTCAAAGCCGGAAAAAATCTTAAAAATATCATAGCTACGTTGGAGAAGGTCGAACGCATAGCGAACAATTACCGCGGGAATTATTCCACAAAAGTTTGAAATGATGATAAAAAGTGTGCCTGATAGCAGGTACCACTTGTATTGGAACAGGTATTTATTGAGGTGGGAAAGGTCTTTCACAAAGTTTAAAACGATCGAAACGCAAAATGGTTATTCCTATAAAAAACGACTAATTTTGGCCCAAAATACCGTACGGCATATCCGGGAGGGAGCAAACTTAATATAAGGGAATGATAGAGGCACAACCAAATACGGATCAAAACCGACTTTTTGATATCATGTCTACCATGGACCATGAACAACTGGTCTTTTGTAGGGATGAAGCCACTGGGCTCAAAGCCATCATAGGCATCCATAATACAGTGCTGGGACCTGCCATGGGCGGAACAAGGATGTGGCATTATGATTCGGAGGAAGCCGCAGTTCGGGATGTGCTTAGATTATCCCGTGGTATGACGATAAAGAATGCGATTGCCGGACTCAACATCGGTGGTGGTAAAACTGTGATCATCGGCGATGCACGCAAGCAAAAAAATGAGGCCTTGCTTCGACGTTTTGGAAAGTTTGTAAACAGCCTGAATGGAAAATACTGGACCGCTCCAGATGTAAACATGGGTGAGCGTGACATGGAATTCATCAAAATGGAAACACCCTATGTGGCAGGGATCCCTGAAAATATGGGAGGATCCGGTGACCCAAGTCCAATGACAGCCTACGGTGTTTATTATGGTATGAAAGCCAGTGCCAAAGAAGTATTCGGGAGTGATAGTCTGGAAGGAAAGAAAATTGTGGTGCAGGGGGCTGGACAGGTAGGCAAATACCTCATTGACCATTTGATGAAAGAAGGGGCCAAAGTATTTATATCAGACATTTTTGAAGATAAACTCAAAAGCATTACTGATAAGCATAAAGTGAGTGTTATCGATCCTGCTAAAATATTTGATGCGGAGATGGATATATTTTCTCCCTGCGCTTTGGGAGCATCCCTCAATAGCAAGTCCATACCTCAACTAAAATGTGCCGTGGTCGCAGGAGCAGCCAATAATCAACTGGAGGAAGAAAACCTTCATGCAGAAATGCTTGCCGAAAGGGATATTCTCTATGCTCCGGATTTTCTGATCAACTCCGGGGGCATCACCAACGTATATTATGAATTACTCGGTCATTACAATAAGGAACGGGTCAAAGCCCAGACGTCCAGAATATATGAAGTGACCCTTGATGTGTTTAAGCACGCTCATCATAATAAGATCACAACGCATAAAGCTGCACTCCAGATTGCCCTTAACAGAATTGAAAGTGTTGGAAAAACCAAATTGGGTTATTAATTATTCTTAGCCAATAAATAACGAATGTTAAATCGCAGGATCCTTAGAATCAAGGCTATGCAAGCCTTATATAGCTATTACCTGGCTGAAAAATCCTTAAAAGCTGTGGTACAGGATGATCTGGAGAAGGAATTCACTTTAGATCCTGCCAAAGATGATTTTTCACAGGCAGCTGAGTTTGAGAGTAAAAGAAAACAAGCTCAAAACTTGTACTATAAACGGCTCAATAAAGAGCAAGCCGATACAAAGACTTTGGATACAGAGATCATCGAAGCCGTAGACAAAGCACAGCAAAACTATGATGCGGCTTTGAAGGATGAGTCCATCGCGATTCATAAACGAATGTTCTCCGACATCAATGACATCCATCAGATGTACTTCAAACTGTTGATGCTTCCTGTGGAATTTTCGCATATTGAAAAGCTTGAAAAAGAAAAGAAAGAAAAGGCGCATATCCAGCGGTCTTCAAGCTGGCGTTTTAACTTCATCAACAATCCTGTGATCAAGAGCCTGGTCAATTTTCAGGACCTGCAGAAAGAGATACAAAACCGGAAAATAGATTGGTCGTCGGAAGAGGATACGCTGAAAGGGTGGTTCAAAGACATCCTTCTAAAGAATGAAAGGCTCATTGAATATCAAAGCCTGGAGGCTCCCACACTGGAGGAGCACATGGATGCTGTAGTCTACCTGATTAAAAAAATTGTTTTCAAAGATGAGGTCATCTCAGATTATCTGGGGTCTATTGATCTCCGCTGGAATGAAAATAAACCTGTTTTGGGAAGTCTGGTTGTGAAAACACTCCAAAGCTACAACGCTGATGATCCGGATACTCCTTTTGAAATCAAAACGATCAGTAAAAACGAGAAAGATGACCTGGATTTTTTCAAAAAGCTTTTTGATGAGCCAGTTAAAAACAATGACAAGCTCGAGAAGATCATTTCCGACAAAACAAAAAACTGGGATATTTCAAGGGTTGCATTGCTCGATAAAATCATTCTAAAGATGGCATTGGTAGAAATGACCAATTTCCCAAGTATACCTGTTAAAGTGACGATTAATGAATTTATTGAAATTTCGAAACTTTATAGTACTCCTAAGAGTAAACAATTTGTAAACGGTATTTTGGATGTTTTAGCAAACGAACTAACTTCGGATGGCGTTATTAAAAAAAGCGGAAGAGGTTTAATAGATAATAAGTAAAATCATGGGAAAATCAGGATCAGGCGGATCATTCTTTTCATTCCTTCTCGGGCTATTGGCCGGGGGAGCACTAGGTATCCTTTTTGCTCCGGATAAAGGTGTAAACACTCGGGATAAACTGACATTTAGGCTGGATAAATACAAAAACAGACTGGAAGATCTCATAGAGGACCTTGTGGAGAGTGGTGAAAAAGTAGAAAATGAAGCCAAGTCAGAAGGAGAAAAGATCATCAAAGACGCAAAGACTAAAGCAGAAAAGCTGCTGGATGATGTAAATGGTTTGATCAACCAGATACAAAAGAACTAATCAAATCTCCTTTTTAACATATCATTAAGATTTTAAAGGCTGAACGATACTTTATTGTTTAGTAATTTTGCCGTATTGTAGAAATTAAATTTGCCAGAGTTATGAAACTGAATATCCTTAATTATTTATTCATTGTGTTGTTTGGAATTACGGCATTCAGCTGTTCAAACAAAGAGCTTGAGTCCAGAATTGCTAAGCTGGAAGGAAAAGTAGCAGAATTAGAAGCTAAAAACGGTCCCACAATCAATGCTCCATCCAGCACCACTGCTGCCAATCAGCCTGAGGTAAAGCCTGATGGTCCACTACCAGCCTTCCAGTTCAGCGAAGAGCTTCACGATTTTGGTACAGTCAACGAACCCGAAAAGGTATCGCACGTCTTTACTTTTGAAAATGTGGGGGAAGCTCCATTGATCATATCATCGGCAACAGCCACTTGTGGTTGTACAGTACCTGAATGGCCTAAAGAACCAATTCCGGTAGGAGGTACTGGTGAGATTAAAGTGGAATACAACAGTGCAAATAAATCAGGAATTCAAAACAAAACAGTGACCATCACAGCCAATACTTACCCTAAGAAAACTCAGTTGAGGATCAGGGCTAATGTGGTGAAATCTGGTAATCCTTCTTAATAATAATAAATTGATGATTAATACTCTATTGCTGCAAGCCGCAGATGGCGGAAATCAGTACACATCCCTTATCATGATTGGTGGGATGATTGCGATCTTTTACTTATTCTTTATTCGTCCACAACAAAAAAAGCAAAAGGAACAGAAGAAGTTCATTGAAGCCATTAAAAAAGGTGATCAGGTGGTGACCATGGGTGGTATTCATGGTAAGGTCGTTTCAGTTGATGGCGACACCTTAACCCTGGATGTAGACAGGGGAAGTAAACTTGTGATCGAAAAATCTTCTGTATCTCTTGAGTCTAGCAAAAGAGTAAGTGGTCAGAAATAATTTTTTATAGACGAATGTCGTAATGTCATACATTTTAGAAAATTGGAAGGTAGTCATCATCTCATTGATTGGAGCGACTACCTTCTGGTTTTTTAATGCGCTCAACAAGAGTTATGACGCCAACATTAACTATCCGATAGAATTTACTTTTAGCAGGGATAGCAACGTGGTGATGCAACCACTCCCCGCTTCCATCAGAATCAATGTATCCAGTGGAGGGTGGAACCTGCTTAGAAAGACTTTTTGGTTCAATGTACCTCCTATCGAAATTCCACTCGAACAACCCGATAAGGTCAAGTATATCGATCGTGGCAAATTATTCCCGCTGGTAGTCAACCAGATGAGTGAATTAAAAGTAAATCACATCGTGAGTGATTCACTGTTCCTTTCTATCGAGTCCAAAGCATCTAAAAAAGTCGCTTTGAAACTGGACTCAGCGAAAATCCCCCTGGATCCAAACTATAGGATCACGTCCCCAATTTCTATTAGCCCGGACTCTATCAGGTTAACCGGACCCTCCAGCTTCATCGATTCGTTAAAAGATGAATATTCCTTAGTCTTGAACTTACAGGATATTGATGAATCAGTCAATCAAAGCATTTTTGTCAATCTTCCGAACAGCCTTATTAGCAGTGAACCTCGGGAAATCAATGTTTCCTTTGATTTGGAGCAGTTTGTAAAAGAGCAAATTACTGTTTCAGTGGAGCTTGAAGGTTTTCCCAGAGATTCGAGTAAATACCTTGAAACTGGCGAAGTGACGATTAATTATCTGGTTGCCAATTCCAAAAACAGGTCATTCGATCCCAGCGAATTTATTGTGCTGGTTGACTTCTCCACATTAGACCCCAAAGATTCTTCCATTATGCCCATTCTACTTTTTCATCCCCCTGAAATTGCAGAAGTAGAGGTGATCCCGGATCAACTCAAGGTGATTTATGAGTAAGCCACTCAAAGTTGGTATCACCGGTGGGATAGGTGCTGGAAAAAGCATCGTAAGTCAAATTTTCGAGGTTCTGGGTATTCCTGTTTATGATGCTGACTCACGTGCTAAATGGCTCATGAATAATGATTCGGATATAAGAAAAGCGATCATTCATCTGTTTGGTAATGAATCCTATACTGAAGGAGCCCTGAACAGAGCTTTCATTGCCAGAAAAACCTTTCACAATAAGGAGAAACTTGATGAACTGAATGCGATCGTACATCCTGCGGTAGGCGATGACTATATTCATTGGGAGAAAGCACAAAAAAGTCCTTACTCCCTCAAAGAAGCTGCCTTGCTATATGAAGCAGGGTCATACAAACAATTGGATCTGGTCATTGTGGTAAGTGCTCCTGAAGCGCTAAGAATCAAAAGGGTTCTAAAAAGAGACCCGCAAAGAACTTCGGAGGATATCAAAGCCATTATCAGCAAACAATGGCCTCAGGAAAAAAAAGACAGCCTGGCCGATTTTGTCATTTTCAATGATGATGTTCGATTAGTCATTCCCCAGGTGCTTTCGATCCATGAAAAAATCATCAAATTAGTTGGATAGGTTAACGGGAAGCCGGACCTGATCAGCATAGAAGTTGATGCGCTTGGATTTATGATCCAGCAACTCGATCTTTTCAATCCTATCATGAGAATGGTGATAAAATAGCTCCACATAAAACTCGCCAATCAGATACAAATTGACCTTATAAGCATAATACCTGATTGATGTGATAAGCTCCCCATTGAAATAAACCCACTTCGTTTTTTCACCTAGCGATAGCCGTGTAAAATCCCTGCTCGTCATACCACCAATTTAAGTCAAAGAATTAGAGATTCACAGGAAACATGGAATATTTAGGTGTTAATCCGGATGTGTCATAATTTTGATCCGGATGTACGAGATCTATCTGATCATATTAGTGGTGGCTTTTCTCTATGCTTCAGTGGGACATGGGGGGGCCAGCGGATACCTGGCTATCATGAGTCTGTATAGCTTCGCGCCCGAAACCCTAAAACCTACAGCATTGATGCTCAATCTCTTTGTTGCAGGTATTTCATTCATTCAATACTATAGAAAGGGGTTTTTTAATAAAAAGCTTTTTACGGTTTTTGCCATTACATCCATACCCGCAGCATTCCTGGGGGGAATGATCACCATCGACCCCTCCCTTTACAAAAAAATATTGGGGATTCTGCTCATTTTTGCTGTTCTGAGGATCCTGGGTGTTTTTGGATCAGCAAGTGATGAAAAAAAATCACCGAAATTGGTCTTAGGGCTCATCATCGGAGCATGTATTGGTTTTTTTAGTGGATTGATTGGTATCGGTGGAGGAATTATCCTCAGTCCGGTGATCCTGTTAATGGGTTGGGGTAACGTAAAGGAAACTGCAACGGTCTCAGCGTTGTTTATATGGGTAAATTCCATGGCAGGCATGGCAGGTCTAATGAGTACCGGCATTACTTTTTCTGACCAATTAGTCCCGTTTGTAGCCATTGCTGTCGTTGGGGGGCTGATAGGTGGATTTGTCGGAAGCCACAAGTGGAGCCTGAAGTCTTTAAAGTTGGCTTTGTCCATTGTATTGATCATGGCATGTTTTAAATTAATACTTACATGAGCACATTCACGATAAAATATTTTGGAGTAGTTGCCGAGGTTACGGAGAAAGACCAGGAAGAACTGGATATTGCAGACGATATGTCCGTACAGGCAGTGATAGACGCCTGCCTTCAAAGATACCCCAGGTTGCAAACGACTTCATTCAAGGTCGCTCATAATCAGAAGATTACTGATTCCGGATCCATTGAGCCAAACGATGAATTAGCTCTATTACCACCTTTTTCAGGAGGATAGTATGGATGATTTAAGCCACCATAGCGCATCCAGGTATCAAAGACAGATCGACCTGAATAATGTCGGCACGGCAGGCCAGCAGAAACTCACTGACGCCAGCGTCCTGATCGTGGGTGTTGGCGGGCTCGGCTGCCCGGCTGCTCAATACCTTGCTGCTGCCGGGGTAGGGACCATCGGTTTGATTGATCACGACCATGTAGAGCTCAGCAACCTGCAAAGACAAATCCTCTTTGGAGAAGATGATCTGGGTAAGAACAAAGCCCAGTGTGCTCTTCAAAAGCTTCAAAAACTTAATTCCAGCATAGAATACAAAGTATTCCAGGAAAAGTATACCTCAGACAATGCACTTACGATTCTACAGGATTTCGATGTTGTCATCGATGGAACGGACAACTTTGAAACTAAATACCTGATCAATGATGCATCGTTATTGACCAATAAGCCCATGGTTTTTGGATCTGTCTACAAATTCGAGGGGCAGCTTTCAGTTTTTAATTACAATAAAGGACCTTCTTATCGTTGCCTGTTTCCTGAGCATCATCAGCTTGATCCAAACAGTTGTATCGACACAGGGGTTTTGGGTGTTCTTCCCGGGATCGTCGGGACCATGCAGGCTGCAGAAGCTGTGAAAATAATCCTGGGTATTGGAGAAGTGTATTCGGGAAGAATGAAGGTGTTTAATTCGCTGAATAACAAGGACCATGTAGTTAGTTTTGAAAGAAATGAGCAAGCAATTGATCAGGTACTTCGGAACGGGCTGGCTCAAACCCATGAAAGTACAGATCTTACCTGTTCGGATGAAGCAATCTACGTAGATGTGCGGGAAAGTCATGAGCTCCCAAAGATTGATCACCTACCTTCGTTGAGGATCCCGTTAAGTCAACTGGAAAAAAGATTCGAAGAGATCCCCAGGGAACGCAATGTGATCCTGTTTTGTCAAACTGGCAAGCGAAGTCAGCAAGCCATTAACTTTTTGGAAAAAAAGCATGGTTATAAAAATTTACATCACTTAATTGGCGGTATCAAGGAACTGCAGGAATAAATGGATAAAAAGAGAGAACCAAAAAAAATATTTGTACAGGGGCCAATCCCGGTGGATAAAATTGCCACCTCAATTGCCAACCATCAATCCAAAACCAATATCGGGGCACACGATATCTTCCTCGGTCAGGTAAGGGCAGATGAGATCGACGGAAAAACCGTAAGCCACATTGAGTATACTGCCTATGAGGAAATGGCCGAAAAGGCAGTGCATGAGATCCGCGAAGAAGCTTTCTCAAAATTTGACCTTACATGTGCCCACATTTATCACAGTCTTGGTAAGGTTAAAACCGGTGAGCTCTGTTTTTTTGTATTCACTTCTTCAGCACACAGGCAAATGGCCTTTGAAGCCACAAGATTTATTGTGGAAGGAATCAAGGCCAAAGCCCCCATTTATGGCAAAGAGATATTTGAGGATGCCACCAGCCAGTGGAAGACAAATACCCCGGTAAGTTAAATTTCATGGTAGATATCACACATAAAAGCAATACGCTGCGAATTGCCACGGCCCAGGCCATCGTGAGGGTTAGTAAACAGGAAACCATTGACCTGATCAGGGAAAATAAGATCCCCAAAGGAAATGTTTTCGAAACTGCCAGAACGGCCGGGCTATTTGGGGTTAAAAAAACCGCGGAACTCATTCCCGATTGTCATCCGCTTCCGATAGAATATACCGGTATAGACTTTGATATTTCAGATCTTGAAATTACTATCAGGATGAACGTGAAAACCATCTACAAGACTGGTGTGGAAGTAGAAGCCATGCACGGTGCCAGCATTGTGGCGCTGACCATGTATGATATGCTCAAACCCGTTGACAAAGGTGTGACCATCGGAGAGATCAAATTGCTGGAAAAGAAAGGGGGCAAGTCATCGTACAAAAGAGATTACCCTCATCTGACAGCTAAGGTTGTTGTTTGCTCTGACACCGTGTTTAAAAAAGAGAAAGAAGACAGGGCAGGAAAAATCATTGTAGAAAAACTTGAAGGATTTGGCCTCAGCAAAATCGAATATGTGATCATCCCGGATGAAACCGAAGATATAGAAGCACAGATTGATCAAACGGACCTCATCATCTTCACAGGTGGCACAGGAGCCGGGCCCCGGGATGTCACACCGGACGTAGTAAAGCCACTATTAGACCTTGAACTGGTAGGCGTATCCGAAACGATGCGGAAATATGGACAGGAAAGAATGCCCTGGGCCATGCTGTCCCGGTCCCTGGCAGGCATCATCAAAAAGTCAGTGGTTTTATGTGTTCCTGGCTCATCTGGTGGAGCCAGAGAAGCGATGGATTCGGTTTTCCCTCATTTGTTTCACATCTTTGATGTTATCAAAGGAAAAAGACACGATTGAAGAAGCAACAGATCATCGATAATTTTGGTAGAGTACATACCTACCTGAGGATTTCATTGACAGAAAGATGTAATCTGCGATGCTTCTATTGTATGCCTGAAAATGGGATCGATCTGATGCCCAAATCCCACATCATGACGTTCGAAGAGATCATGAAACTGGCAGAAACTTTCGTCTCATTAGGAGTAGACACCATTAGACTTACAGGCGGTGAGCCCCTGGTAAGGAAAAATGTCGATCAGATATTTCGGAACCTCGCTCAGCTACCCGTCAAGCTTAAGATCACAACGAATGGGATCCTCTTAGACCGATTCTACGACCTTTTTGAAGAAATCGGATTAAAAGATATCAACATTAGCCTGGACACACTGGACAAGACCAAATCAGTTTTTATTACCAAAAGAGATTATTATGATCGGATCCTGGCCAATATCAACACAGGCCTTGAAAGAGGATTTAACATCAAACTAAACGTGGTCCTCATCAAAGGAGTCAATGATGCCGAAATCAATGATTTTATTGAATTGACAAAGGATAAAAACCTTGCGGTAAAGTTCATTGAATTTATGCCATTCCACGAGAACCAATGGGACGTATCCAAGTGTGTGAGTGAGCAGGATATTTTAACTATTGTTGGAAAAAAATATGCCATCCAAAAATTAAAAGATCCGGAACACAGTACTTCAAGTAATTACCAGGCCAGGGGGTTTTCAGGGAAATTCGGGATCATCAGTACAGTGACCAACCCCTTTTGTTCCGGATGCAACAGGTTGAGGCTGACGGCCAATGGTCAAATGAAAAATTGTCTCTTCGCCCGATCTGAAACTGATCTTTTAACACCGCTTCGTGCTGGAGAAGACGTATCTGAATTGATCCTGAATTCCATAAAAAACAAAAAATTCTCCAGGGATGGCATGGAGACATTTACCAGCGATCAATACGAGCAAAACAGGGCCATGATCTCTATCGGCGGATGATCTCGATCCAGGAAGCCATCGAATTAATTTCTTCACAATCGGTGGAGCGGAAGAAACAATTACTACCTGTCAGGGAGAGTTTAAATTACAACCTGGCTGAAACGATTACTGCTCCGCTGGACCTCCCTTCCTTTGACAACTCTGCCATGGACGGATACGCGATTGCCGGTGATGGGCCCTCCTACCAGTTATTGGGGGAGATTCAGGCAGGCGATACGGCAGTTTATCATCTAAAACCCGGGCAAGCTTACAGGATTTTTACCGGCGCTAAAGTGCCCAATGATTGCCAGGCAGTCATCATGCAGGAAAAAACCCGGACAGAAGAAGGCAAAGTGATCATTGATGATGCTCCTGACCGTGGAAAAAACATTCGAAGAAAAGGCGAGCAAATTAAAAATGGTTCTGAGGTCTTTTCTACAGGCCAAAAGATCAATCCCTCTGTGGTTGGAATGCTAAGCTCTCTTGGCTTGAAAGAAGTAAGTGTTTTTTCCAAACCAACAATCACCTTGTTGACTACTGGAAACGAACTGATCCAGCCTGGAAATCCGCTCAAAGAAGGACAGCTTTATGAGTCAAATGGAAATACTTTAAGGGCGACATTAAACCAGCTGGGCTATGCGGCGGACCACCTACACATCAAGGATGACTATGAAAGTACCAGGCGTGCCATTGAGAAGCAATTGAATCATTCGGATGTATTATTGATCTCTGGAGGGATTTCCGTAGGTGATTATGATTTTGTGAAAAGAGCCCTTGAAGAAAATGGTGTAGAAGAAATCTTTTATCGTGTTTTTCAAAAACCGGGTAAGCCCCTCTTCTTTGGCAAAAAGGGAGATAAATATGTCTTTGGATTACCTGGCAATCCGGCTTCGTCGCTGGTGTGCTTGTACATTTACGTCTACCCGTTCTTGAAGAAGCTTTCCGGAGGACTTTTTGAAGGGCTACCTCAATTTGAAATGCCTATGAGGGATCCCTTTTCTATGAAGACCGACAGACCTTCTTTTATGAAAGCCAGGGTCGAGCATAGCGAGGTTACGATTCTTGAGGGTCAGGGGTCAAGTATGCTTTATTCTATGGCTACAGGTAATGCCCTTGCGCTAATGGATGAACAAAAAACCTATGAAAAAGGCGAAAAAATCCGTTGTTGGATGACTCATTGATCACAATATATCTTACTGTATTCTTCCGGACGATAGGCCTGGGATCTTAACGACTGTCCGAGTCGGTCAAAGTAGGTCACCACAAAAAATGCAGCTGCTTTGAGGTGCTGTTCAGCGAAGAAGGTAGGCTCTTTGTAAATACCCACATTGACGATGTCATTATAAGCTGGTTCCAGAATCTCTCCCTGCTTACTGCTCAATATCCCAAAAGATTGTTCTTTCATGACCTTTAAAAACTGCTCCCTTCCTCGTTTAGCAACGACTGTTGGGTTCATAAATCCGGTTTCAATGACCTCATTATCGAAGGTGAGCAAGCTCCAAACAGTAGAGTCCCTGGCCCAAAAAGACGTATCGTTCCATGTCATAAACTCATCATATTCAAAAGGTATAACCTCCTTATTTCTGCCATTGATCAAACCATATTTCTCGTCTTTGGATATCATAAAGTAATTGCCAAAAGATGTAATTCTTGAGTCATATTCCGGGGTGATCAATCCCTTCGTTCTTGGATTATAACTCCCGATCTTCCCTTTTTCCAGCAGCAGGATTAAGTCATCTTGCTTATTAATGGATTCATACCTGGCAGAAATAACTTTATTTCCGCCAGCATCCATTATACCAAACTTGCCTTTGTCTTTGTAAGTGAATAATGAGTCTGTAAGAAAGTCGACCTGATCAAAATCTCCATCGAATAGGATCTGCCCCTCAGAAGAAAGGACTTTTCGGTATTTATCATCAAAAATCATGATGTATTCCGGCTTTCCGGGGTTGGTATTATCCCGTGAGGTGAGTAAGATCAATTTCTCCTCAGGCTGTATCCATTCGATGTTTCCATTGTTAAAAATCAATTGTAACGTATCACCTTTTTTGATATAGGCTGCATAGTCATTGATCAGCCTGATAGAATCCAGGCCTTGTTGTGGTAATACTTTGTAATGTTGAGAAATGAGTAACCAGTCACTTTCTCTGCGGATGGCCATCCACCCATTGTTTACATCAAGATTTTCAAAAGTCTGATTAAGGAGTTCATCACTATTCCTGTTGTATATCTGGTAACCCTCAGGGCCTCTCACATACCAGGAAGCTCCATAGGTAAATATTCGATGGTCTTTTTCCGGGATAATGAGGTTGAGATGTTCATCATAGAGTGCCTCGTTATCTCCATTGAATGTCAGTAACAAAGAGTCTCCCAACACCTCGAAATCTTCGAAGCTGATGTCGAAAGTAATGCTGAGATCCTTGATCTCTTCGGCTATCTTATTGCTGTTGGTAACAGAATATTGACCATCATCATTGACCAGTACGAATTTGCCAATTTTCTCAATGGATTCATACTTTTCTTTAAGAATCGGGGTGCCCAAAACCGTGATTAGTCCCCAGTTATTGTCTTTTCTTACTTTTATAAAAGTGTTGTCTAATACTTCTGCATCCTGATAAACACGTTCATTTATTCTAAACCCGGATTTATGATAAAGATATTTTCCTTTGCCATAATTGACGAGCATGACACCGCCACCCAGATCTTCAAAATCACTGATCTGCTCCAGGAGTACCACACCCGACCTGCTGATCACCTGATTTGCGTTTCCATTCCCAATTTGAAGCCACTCGTCCATGATCCCTCCACAGTAGTAAGCCTCGCTGATGGACGCAAACTCGTTTTCCAGGATCGTCTCACCTTTAGAACTCATAAATCCATATTTACCCTCCACATAAAATGGTATCAGCAGATGATACTCGGATTCTCTGGTCTGTTCCACCGAATCCTTTCTGTTTGTCAACTCCAGCAACTCACCAAACCTTGGATAGCCATTGCCCTTATCAATGTAGTACATCACATCAGTGACCAGCTTTCTATAATGCGTACGCGGATAATTGGATAAAAATGAATAATAGGACGCCCATCGGTGATCCACTGCCGTACGCGTCAGGATCACCCATTCTATTTCATCTCTATGAGGTGTTTGTGGGAATTCTTTTAGAAACTGTACATAGCTTCCAAGCCTGTTGTCCAGCGTTCTCTCCAAAAAAATAAGCCGTTGATAGTTTTCATTGGCTTCTTCGAAGTAGTAAGAATCCGGATATCGATCCAGATAATCCTTATAAGACACCCAGGTGTTGAGATCTTTTGCTTCATCATAGGCCAGACTGTCTCTGATAAAGATCGCCCTTTCCATCTGTGGTGCTTCAGGATATTTTTGGAGGAAGTAATCAAGTGCATATACAGTCGATTGGGCTTTTGCTTTACCGAAAGCATCTTCTGTCACAATCAGCTTCTGCTTTTTCAGGCTATCTATGGTAATGCCTGCCTTTTGAAGATCTTCGATGATCTCCAGCCCCGATGTCTCAAAGTCGGAGATGGCAGCATTAACATACCACCTGGCTGAATCCGTGTTTAACCTGAAAGGATCCTCCATGAAGAGTATTGAGTTGAGGTATTTAGCTGCCGGGTTTAGGGAATCCTTTTCCATGGACTTTACAACAAGCTCACGTGTCTTGGTAAAATCCCCCTTTTCATAGGTACGCATCAGCCTGGAGGGGTTCTGCGCACAGCTACTCCCAAAGCAGAAACAAAGAAAAATGGTAATCAGGATCGTACTATTCCTCATTTTTAGCCGGATTGAGTCAACAAAATAAATAAATAGTTATCAAAACCCCCTTAATCCAGATAATTCTCATTTTTTTAAAAAAAGACAAGAAAATTCAACAGAATATTCATTTTAGTCTCGTAGTTCACAACTTGTTTGTTATTTTTACGTTAACATTCGCAAAG
This sequence comes from Cyclobacteriaceae bacterium, assembly GCA_965223915.1. Lineage (GTDB taxonomy): Bacteria > Bacteroidota > Bacteroidia > Cytophagales > Cyclobacteriaceae > UBA7330. The sequence goes on from OZ245027.1 coordinate 1,073,861, forward strand.
GCGAGTAAATTTAGGCGGTGATTTAGATCTGGTGCAATGCCAGGTCACGAGATTAAACCCAACCAGTTAGTAGGGTTAATCTTAATAGGGAGTGATGCAAATCACTCCCTTATTTTTTGGGTGACTTTGAGATCCCTCTGTACATAACATATTGACAATAGTGTTAAATCCGCCACATTTCGCAAACAGTTTTGAGCTTTCTTCAAAATCAAAAATGCTTAGATAATTCTTTGAGTTGTCATTAGAAAAGAAAAGTTTATTGAGTAAATAAGAGGTAGTTTCTTTACCTAACCTGGTTGTCTCAACTTCAACTATTTTCCAGAAAAGAATTTAAATGAATGGCTAATTAATAAGCGAAGCTCCAAAAATCATCTTGGAGCTTCGCTTTGTAGTCGAGGTGACTGGATTCGAACCAGCGGCCCCCACGTCCCTAACGTGGTGCGCTAACCGGGCTGCGCTACACCTCGAATAAGAGATACAAAAATAAGTATCTGCTGATTAACTAGTCAACAAAATCAATAGCAATTACCCAAAATGATACAACAATATCAGCGTTGCTGTGAATACGGGTTTCTTCTCACCAATGACTTCCATTCGGGCACCTACCTCGGCCTTGGTAATTCCCCGCAGATCAGTTACAGCTTCGAGATGGGCTTTGAGAACTACCTCGTCGTTGACTTTCACAGGATGGCTGAATCTCAATCGCTCAATGCCATAATTGATCATCATTTTCAGGTTTCTCACTTCAAGGATCTGTGCCCATAGATATGGAACAAGAGAAAGACTCAGGTATCCATGTGCGATGGTAGTTCCGAAAGGTCCGTCCTTGGCTTTTTCGGGGTCTGTATGGATCCATTGATGATCCAGTGTAGCATCTGCAAATTGATTGATCTGTTCCTGTGTGATCTTTAAATTTGCAGACTGACCTAAATCCTTGCCTACATATTGTTTAAATTCCGCCAGATTATTGATGATAAGTTGGCTCATTGTCTTGAACTAGATTTGATTGAAGCCAGCAATTTAACCCAAATCGATGTATAATTGAATGATTCATAAACATTGTCTGATGTTGTTTAGTATCATATAAAAGGATTCTTATTAAAATAAACCAATGAAGAAAGTCAAACTAGGAAAATCAGATGTAGAAATTACTCCAATGGTATTCGGTGCATGGGCAATCGGTGGATGGATGTGGGGTGGATCAGACGACAAAGAAGCTGTGACCGCCATCAAAACTTCCATTGACCATGGTATTACCTCTATCGATACTGCGCCCATTTATGGTTTTGGGCATAGTGAAAAAATTGTGGGCGAAGCTGTAAAATCATATGCCCGAGACAAAATACAACTGCTCACCAAATTTGGGATGCGATGGGATACTTCAGATGGAGATTTTTACTTTGAAAGCAAGAAAAATGATGGCACACCTGTAAGAATCAATAAATATGCCGGCAAACAAAGCATCATCAACGAATGTGAAGAAAGCCTGAAACGGCTCGGAACAGATTATATAGACCTGTATCAAATTCACTGGCCGGATGTGACCACGCCTATCGAAGAAAGTTTTGAAGCTGTCGATCAGCTAAAGAAAGAAGGTAAAATAAGAAGTGCAGGAGTCAGTAATTACTCAGTAGATCAAATGAAAATTGCAGATTCTGTTACTCCACTGGCATCAAACCAGGTGCCTTACAGCATGGTACTCAGAGATATTGAAAAAGAAGTGGTCCCTTATTGCATAGACAATGGCATTGGCATTCTCGCCTATAGTCCATTACAACGTGGGTTGCTTACCGGGAAAATAACTGCGGACTATAAATTCAATGAAGGTGATCACCGCAAGTCAACAAAATTTTTTCAGGAACCTAATCTCTCCAGGATCAATAGCTTTCTGGATGAAATAAAACCCATTGCCGAAAAGCATGATGCTACATTAGGTCAATTGGTGATCAACTGGACCCTTCAGCAACCTGGCATAACTTCAGTTCTAGTAGGTGCCAGAAACAAAGAACAGGTGGCTCAAAATTCAAAAGCTTTAAGCTTTGATCTGGATGAGGATATTGTTCAGGAGATCACCGAAAAACTTAATGGGGTCCAAATTGATTAATTTTGTGTGCTGATTTATTGATGGTATTAGCAACCTATTGAGAACTAATGGTGTCTTTAAGGCACCAACAGCGGAGCAATTTTGCGTTTACTCATTTCCATATTATTTCTTTGCCTAATCACAGGTTGCCTGGAGAGTGGACTTGACTTTACTCCGGTTGACAATAATACCGCGCTGGATTATGATGTATCCACTACTTTCTCAGGACCCAATGACCCGTTTAACATCATTGGTATTTCTCCTGAAGCAGGTAAATTAAATCTGTATTTGAGCTATGCAGGCGGATGTAAAATCCATGGTTTCAGGGTCGTCTGGGACGGGGCAGTCAAACGTGTAGGCGGTTTTGACGAGGTATTTCTGAAAGTTTTTCATCAGGACAATGATGATCTGTGTGAAGCCCTGCTCAAACCTGTTGTGACAATCGATCTGAAATCAGTACTTGGAGATTCTATCTCAGGAGACAGTACCAGAATATTGGTTCAAAATGGGTCAAATGGCAGAACAATTGCCATTGATCCATTGCTCGCTGGTATCACTCAAAGCAATACCTGTTCGCTAAGATCATCCTTTGAAAACAGTCTGTGTGGTTATGGTATCTGGCAAAACAATTGGTTTAAAATGGCAGATTCTTTGGGAACAGATAATAATATCTGGCTCCAACCTGTGGCTTACAACCCTGAGATCAGCTCTCTCATCCCAGCAAAAGGTGAATATGATATTGGAGTAACCCTTTTGTTTGGCTACCAAACGCCTGATGATCCAAGCTGCTTGACAATTCCTTCAGGTCAGGTCATACCAATAGAGGTGAATTGCATTTCTCGTATCAATTAGTAGTATATATTATTATATTTTTAATTATTCAATCAGTTTATAATTAAATTCGAATTTAATTCATAGAATTAGTAAATTGCTGTTAAATCAACCTACTTATCTATGAAGAAGATCGGATTATTAATTGGGGTTATTGCGGTACTAGGTGCCTGTAGCAGCCCAGCAAAAAACAGTGATTCCAGCACAGATTCACTCGTCAGCGAGCTGGACTCTGTTGGAATGGAAATAGATTCCATGGCCATGGAAGTCGATAGCCTGGTAATGGAAGCGGATACAGCAGTAACTGATAGCTTATAGGAATAGCCTCCCTTCTTTTTAGGGAGGTTATTTTTTTACTCCCAATACTATTTCCAAGGTAATTGTCGCCAAAATTGCCAATGATCAATAAACCTTTTAATTAAAATACGTATTAAACTGAGGTAAAAACTTTGTTTATATGCGTACCCCCTTCATAGTACTTTGTCTAATCTTGTCCGGCTGCCAGACTGAAGACACGGCCGAGCACATTGTCAAAAAATCCATTGAACACTACTTTCCCACAGGCCTGGATCACAAGAAAATAACTTTTGATTTTAGAGACAGAACATACTCCGCAGAACGATACCCTTCCAGGTATATCTATACCAGAAGTTTTGAGGACTCTACCGGATACGTACAGGATGTACTGGTCAACAGCAATGATCTTACACGATTGATCAATCAGGATACTACTCCTGTAACCGAAGAATGGAAGAAAAAGTACGCCTCCTCAATCAACAGTGTACTCTATTTTTTCCAAATTCCCTTTGTGCTCACCGACCCTGCCGCCCATAAAAAACTTGTTGGAGAAGTTAAAATCAAGGGAAAAAATTACTGGTCAGTAAAAGTTACATTCTCGGAAGAGAAGGGAGGAGAAGATTATGATGATCAATACATCTACTGGATAAGTAAAGACGATTATGCGATAGATTATTTCGCCTATAATTATACCGTAGATGGAGGAGGCGTTAGGTTTAGGGAAGCCATTAACCAAAGACGGATCGACAGCCTGCTCTTCCAGGATTATATCAATTATGAGGTGAAGATAGGAACCCCTCTGGAAAGTATCCCTGAACTATTTGAAGCCGGGAAACTCAAAGAGCTCTCAAAAATCATCAACGAGAATATCTCCGTTATCCCGCTTTAGTTGAGTCAGGCAATTCAGGTTTATGTCCCTTTTTAAGGGCCCAAACCATTACCGCAAGACCAATGATAGCCATTGGGATGCTCAGCCATTGGCCCATATTCAGCACCATCCCCTCTTCAAATTCTTCCTGATTCATCTTGAAAAACTCATCAACGAATCTCAGGCTCCACAACAAAGCCATGAACAGTCCAAACATAAATCCTTCGGGTAGCCTGAAACGTTTTTCCTTCCATAGCCAAAGCAATAATAGAAAGATCAGGACGCAATAGGCTGCTTCATAAAGCTGAGCAGCGTGACGCACAATTCCCACGCCATAAATCTCTAAATAATTAATGCCTCCTTCTTCATAAAACTTGTAAGCCAGGGGTTCTTCACTTCGAAAATCGATGTGTTGAGTAATTTCCTCATACCCAAGCAAGAGTTGCCTGAGTCTGCTTTCTACAAACTGCTTGTCCTGCTCGGTAATCTGTACCCGACGTTCAAAAGCCACCTTTACCAGGATGGGTACCCGTCCAGGCTCATTGCTTTCAATATCCCCGCCCTTTTCAAAGTCTACACTGGTCACTCGCTCTCCGTTGTAATTAAGTGCGTCATTGATCACTTCCTCAGTAAACCTGGCATACACAACCCCTGTGGACGAATTGGTTTTTAGTCCTTCCATCTCTGAATTCATAAAATTTCCAGTCCTGATCAAAGCTCCGGTCAGGGCTACCACAATGGCCATCCTGTCAAGCACCCAAAAAAGACGGTATTCCTTATATTTTCTAACAAACAGGTAAAGGGCAACCAAAATACCAATGGCACCTCCATGGCTGGCCAGGCCACCCTCCCATACATACAGGATAGTGATGGGATTGGACAGGTAATATTCAGGGGCATAGAACAGGCAATGACCGAGCCTTGCTCCTACCACAGTGGCAACTACCATATATACAGTAAGGGTCTCAACAGCCTTTTCAGGTTTCCCATCCTTGCGAAAGATCCACATGAGGATCTGCTGACTGATGATAAAGCCCAGAGCAAACAGCAACCCATACCATCTAACCGGTCGGTCAATGACAGGAATTGTAAAAAAATCCGGATCAGGACTCCAAATGAGAAAACTTAGTATTTGCTCCATTGATTAATTGCTTTTATAGAAATATGGGGTAAATAACATGAGCACAGTAAATAGTTCCAGTCGGCCAAGTAACATTAAAAAGGCAAGGATCCATTTCCCTTCATCCGGCACTGCGGAAAAGTTATCTACAGGGCCCACATCACCGATTCCCGGACCAACATTTCCAAGACATGCTGCCACCGAACCCATGGCTGTTTCAAAATCCAGCCCCAAAATAGACATTACAATCGACCCGGTGGCAAAAATGAATATATATATCATGATAAAGGCCAGGATGTTGAAAGTGATGTCCCTGGAAAGGGCTTTACCATTGAATCTCACAGGAATTACGGCATTGGGATGCAGCTGACGCTTCAGCTCCAGGATACTGTTTTTTATTAGGATGATATGTCGTACTATCTTCACTCCGCCAGATGTAGAACCTGCTGATGCCCCAGCGAACATTAAGACAAAAAACAAAACCGTGACAAAAGATGTCCAGCCTGTGTAGTTCTCAGTAATAAATCCTGAAGTTGTGATAATAGAAACCACCTGAAAAAGGGCAGCTCTGAAAGCTGGCTCAGCATCTTCAATCCCCAACCCAAATAATACGGCCGCTACTAAAATAGCTAATATCAAACAGGTGCCTAAATAAAACTTAAACTCTTCATTGTTAAATACCTTATCAAACCGACCATGTAGGGCAAAATAGGTCATGGTGAAGTTTGTGCCGCCCAGGAACATAAAAAAAATGATCACATAATGAATGAAGGGCGAATCATAAAAGGCAACGCTCGCATTCTTCGTGGAGAATCCACCGGTTGATACCGTGGTCAACGCATGGTTCACGGCATCATAAAGGTTCATTCCTCCCAGGTATAGCAGGACAAATTCTGCCAACGTCATCCCGAGGTAAATAAACCAGAGACGCTTGGCCGTCTCTTTGATCCTTGGTTGAAGTTTATCGGGTGAAATTCCGGGTGCTTCTGCCACAAACAGCTGCATGCCTCCAATACCTAATATAGGCAGGATTGCGACCGTCAGTACAATAATACCCATTCCCCCAATCCATTGGGTAAGGCTCCTCCAAAACAAGATACCTTTATGGACAGATTCAATATCAATGAGGATTGTGGCCCCGGTTGTTGAAAAGCCTGAAATGGTCTCAAAGAAAGCATCGGTAAGTCCTGGTATAGACCCGCTAAAGAGATAGGGCAGACAACCAAAAAAAGACATGGTAAGCCATCCAAGCGTTACAACCATATAACCATCTCGCTTACTTAGCTGCTTATTTGTAGTCTTTCGGGTAGTAAAGAACATTGCGGACCCAAACGATCCAGTAACCATTGCAGCCATCAGCAAGGCAACGAGGTCACCCTCTTCGTAAATGATACTAATGGGTATGCATAAGAGCATAAATGCTGCATTTAATAGCAGCAGAATGCCTAAGATGTTGATAATGACCCTGTGGTTAAAAAGCATTATTTGAAGAAGGTCTCAACAGTTCGTATACAATCCGATTTAGATAAAACCACTACCCGATCTTTTTCTTTAAACACAAAATCACCTCTAACAGCATGACCATTGCTATTGCGTATGACACCCCCGATGATCGCCTGCTTGGGGAATTTTAATTCCTTCAAGGCATGATCAATCATTTTTGATCCTTTCTTGACCTCAAACTCCAGAATCTCCGCATCCACACCATGGATACTTGTCAAATTCAATACATGCCCTTTTCGAATATATCTAAAAATGAAATTGGCCGCTATCAGTTTCTTATTGATCAGGGTGTCGACACCAATACTCTGCGAAAGGTGGATATAATCAATATTTTCAACTGCAGAAACAGTTTTTCGCACTCCATGATTTTTTGCAACCAGTGAGGATATGATATTGGTTTCAGAGTTTCCGGTGAGCGCAACAAATGCATCCATCCGATCGATTCCCTCCTGTTTAAGCAGGTCAATACTTCTTCCATCACCATTGATGATCATGGTATCGGGCAGCTCATCTGCCAGTTCCAGGCATTTTTCTTTATCCTTCTCAATAAGCTTGATATTGTATTTTTTACTCACCTGTTTCGCCAGGTTGATTCCCACTTTGCTACCCCCCAGGATCATCACATTTTTAATCTCAAAGCTTTCTTTACCGGCCAAAGCCATGACTCTGTTCACCCCACTCGGCTCAGCAATAAAATAGGCATGATCGCCCATCGTAAATTTATTGTCTCCATAGGGGATGATGGTCTCATTTTCCCTAAGGATGGCTATTGTTGTGAAGTTATGATCCGGATTGAGGTAGGCAGTTTCGGTAAGTGTTTTGTCCCTTAGCTCAGAATCCGCTTCTACGGTAATCCCAATGAGTGAAAGACTGCCCTTTTCAAATTCGAAAGTATCTGTGAGCGCGGATTGTTTAAGCAGGCGTTTGATCTCCCTCGCTCCCAACGATTCGGGAGAAATGATCTCATCGATACCGACGGCTTTAAGATCCAGTTTGTCTCTTTGTTGAAGAAATTCAATGTTTGAGATTCTGGCGATGGTTTTTTTAGCTCCCAGGCTTTTTCCAATGATCGCGGTGGCGATATTGGTTTCTTCAATGGAAGTCACTGCAATCAACAAATCCGCTTTGGCGACATTGGCCTCTTCCAGGACTTTTATGGAGGTGGAGCTACCCCTTATCACATTTACATCAAGATTGTTCGAGGCATTTTCTAATACTTCAGCATCCTGATCTATGACAATGATGTCCTGCTCTTCGTAAGCTAACAACTTCGCAAGATGAAAGCCCAGATCTCCTACACCGGCTATGATAATTCTCATTAAACCTGTACTTAGGGGCGCAAATATAAAATAAACCTTACTGCAACCATCAAGCTAATCATGATTATTAATTTGGTCATTTATCTATAACAGAGCCGAAATATTCTTTGGCTGCTTTCATCACTTTTGGAGCCAGTAAGATGGACGAAATCATTGTTGGGAACGCCATCAATCCATAACCCATATCTACAAAAGCAATAACTCCCTTCAAGGTACTTACCGACCCAATGATAACCAACCCTACGTACCAATAATCGAAAAAATAAGCTTTTTCTGCACCTACCAGGAATGAAAAACACTTCTTACCATAATAGGCCAGTCCAAAAATGGTGGTGAAACCGAAGATCAAGACACAGACTGCCAGCACATACGGACCCACAACCGGAATTGTTTTGAATGCTTCGGTGGTCAGAGAGATACCACTTAGCTCGGTTTTTGACCAGACCCCGGTCACGAGAATAGCAATACCCGTAAGGGTACATATTAACAAAGTATCTATTGCTGGTCCCAGCATGGCCACAAGACCCTCTCTCACAGGTTGCTTGGTTTTTGCAGCGCCATGCATCATGGGAGCCGTTCCGATTCCTGCCTCATTAGAAAATGCTGCTCTTCGAACCCCTGTGATAATCAAAGCCCCCAGGGCCCCTCCCATCATGGCATTTCCGGAAAAAGCATCGGTCAGGATCCATTGAAAAGAAGGCAAAATCATTGATGCATGGGTAATTAAAATATAGGATATGCCCAAAATATACAAAATCACCATGGAGGGTACCAATCTGGATGCGACAAGACCAATTCTTTTGATCCCACCAAAAATCACCGCACCTGTGAATATCATCAGACAAAACCCAAGTCCAAGCTCTAAGTAAAATCGGTATTTTGACTCAGCTACCGATGAGGTCAAAAGAATGTCTCCAATGGCTTCTACAATTTGATTGGCCTGAAAAAGTGGTGTGGCACCAAGTAATCCAAAAATCGAGAACGCTACTGCCAGTGGCTTCCACTTGCTTCCAAGCCCTTCCATGATAAAATACATGGGTCCTCCCTGGATCTCTCCGGCTGAGTCTTTCCCCCGATAGAGTACTGCCAGTGTACATGTAAAAAACTTGGTTGCAATACCAAAAAAAGCACTTACCCACATCCAAAAGAGTGCGCCGGGTCCTCCTACTGAAATCGCGATGGCAACACCTGAAATGTTCCCCATGCCAATGGTAGCTGCCAGGGCACCTGAAAGCGCCTGAAAGTGACTGATCTGACCAGGATCTGATTCGTCATCATATTTCCCCCTGATCACATTGATGGCATGACCCATGTATCTGAAAGGCAGGAATCGACTGTAGATCATAAAAAATAATCCACCGCCGACCAACAGGATCAGCAAAGGATAGTTCCAGATCCATCCGGCTGCAGCTTCCAGGAAATGTTCAAATTCCTTCACCCGGGGATTGTTTTGAAAGGAGCGGATAAAGAAATTCCCAAACAGACTTTGCTACGACCTTATGTCCTTCTGCATTGGGGTGAATTCCGTCTGATTGATTGAGATCCTCCTCCCCGCCTACACCTTCTAAAATGAAAGGAATGAAGACCACATCATGCATGCCGGCGAGTTTCCGATACATCTCACGAAATTCTGCAGTGTAATCCTGACCCAGGTTTGGGGGAACTTCCATTCCTGCAAGAACGATTTTTACTTCCGGATTTACGGCCTCTACTTTTTCAATGATCCCTGATAAATTTTTTTGGGTTTCTGAAAGCTTCAATCCCCTTAAACCGTCATTACCACCTAACTCCAATATAAAGACATCAGGCACTGTTCTTAATACCCAATCAATACGGTTGAGTCCCCCTGCCGAAGTCTCCCCTGACAGTCCGGCATTCACCACTTTGTACGGATAGCCCAAAGAGTCAACAATGACCTGAATCAGGGCGGGGAATGCCTTGTCCGTAGAAACTCCGTAACCAGCCGTGATGCTATTACCAAAGAACATAATGATCTTGTCGGCTTCTTTTGATTTGGCTTCTTTAGCAACCTCAGACTTTTCGGTAGATGACTCCCCTTTTTTAGTATTCTGACTGCAGGCTACCAGCAAGCTCAGTGATATCGATATCAGTATTACTGATTTCATAAGCCCGAATTTAACACAAGTACTCAGGACACCATAGAAATTTAGTGAATTGATGTTTGTCACCTTCAGATATGAGCTAGTGCATAGGGAAAATTGGTAAAACCCACGAAATTAATACCAAACCTTAAAAGTGATGGTAACCAAAATAGACATACCACCCGGTAAATACCTGATCAAAGATCGGTTTGGAAATCAGCATTATTTAATTGATCAAAAAGCGTATCAATATATACTTGATCTGATCAAATTTTATCATTCTCGAACTGATGAATTCCCTGACTGGGATAAGGTAACGGTAGAAAGGCTTGGAGAAAGCCAAAAAGTTGATTGCCAGGTTCCAATCAACCGATTGGTATTTACCTAGTATTTGGTTTTATAAGCCCTCCTATCAAAAAATGGTACGTTAAAAATACCAGGGGAATTCACATGTGAATTTCACCAGGGTCTCAATACCAAATTTTGTCGCGAATGCTAACATGGTAAGTGTTGTGGCCAGCACTATCCATTCAATAATATTTAACTTTTGAGTCATCATAGCCGTAATATTTATATTCACAACTTGAATTTCCGGCCATTATCAGGGATTTACCATGCTATTGGTCACCCCCTTTAATGAATTTTATCACCTAAATATTGTAACCAAAAGTTAACAAATTTGAATGATAAATACAATATTTTGCCCGCAACCCTTCAATTGTTCCTCCACAATATCCCATCGGACCAATACGTCTTTTCAGGAAGCTTAATTTAAAAAATACAAACATCGATGTACGCTAATCGTTTTAAAGATTTAAACTTGTTCGGATGTCGTCAATATTAAAAGTAGAATCGCTCAGTAAGACTTATCCAAGCGGAAATAAGCTTATCAAGGTTTTGGATAACATCAATTTCGAAGTCATGCCCGGAGAAAGCATTGCGATTGTAGGACCTTCTGGTAGCGGAAAAACCACGCTACTAGGTCTATGTGCAGGTCTGGACAGAGCATCAGAGGGATCAATCACCGTAAATAGCACATTGCTCAATCATTTAAATGAAGATGACCTTGCCAAAGTGCGCAACCAGTACATAGGTTTTATTTTTCAGAATTTTCAGTTGATCCCGACACTTACAGCACTGGAAAATGTGATGGTCCCACTGGAATTGCGAGGGGATAAACAAGTGAGGAAGCTTTCAGCTGACCTATTAGATAGGGTAGGATTAGGAGATCGCCTGGATCATTACCCTTCACAGCTTTCCGGAGGTGAACAACAAAGGGTGGCCATAGCCAGAGCCTTTTCCAACAGCCCCAAGATCCTTTTTGCCGATGAACCTACCGGCAACCTGGATGATGAGACAAGTAAGCACATTGAAGACTTATTGTTTGATATCAACAAAGAACAACAGACCACGTTGATCATTGTCACTCATGATTCAGAGCTGGCAAAAAAGACGGGTAAAATTATTTCCCTCAAAGGAGGTAAAATTATTTAATGGCAATGCCAAATTCTGAAAATATACCCAACACCTCCTATTCCAGATCCTGGCCCTGGCGTATGGCCTGGAGAGATGCCCGCAATAGCAAGAGCAAATTATTACTTTTTATTCTGGCCATTGCGTTAGGTATAGCTGCCCTGGTAGGTATAACCTCTTTCCGGGAAAACCTGCTCGTAGAGATCAACAATCAGGCAAAAACACTGTTAGGTGCTGATGTCTCAGTGAGGGGCAGTCAACTGCTTCCCGATTCCCTATTAGCAGCTCATTCTGAATATGCAGCTGACATGTCCAGAGAAAGCTATTTCGCTTCTATGGTCTATTTTCCAAGAACGGATGGAACCCGGCTCACTCAGATAAGGGCACTCAGCGGAAAATACCCATACTATGGTGCAATAGAAACCGTGCCGGCAGATGTGGCAAGGACATTCATGGAAGGACAAAATGCCCTGGTGGATGAAAAACTGATGATCCAATACAATGTAGAGCTTGGGGATTCAGTGAAAGTAGGGAACACCCTTTTCAACATCGTAGGTAAACTGAGAAAAATTCCTGGTCAAACAAATGTATCCTCAACAGCGGCTCCGGTAGTTTATATCCCTTATAATTATCTCGAAGAGACGGGACTGATTAAAAAAGGCAGCAGAATCAACTACCTGCATTACTATGTCTTCAAAGAAAAGGCAGATACAACCCAGGCCTGGAAAGACCTAAAAGAAGTTACCGAAGACAGAGGATATGACGTAGATACTGTTGAGGATGAAAAGCGACAAACCAGCAGGTCATTTAAAGACCTTACCGATTTCCTTGAGCTTGTAGCTTTTGTGGCGTTACTACTGGGCTGTATCGGTGTAGCGAGTAGTATTTACGTCTACACAAAGGAAAAGACCAGCATTGTGGCCACCCTGAGGTGTTTAGGTATTACCTCTTCTCAGGCTATTACTATCTTTCTCATCCAGGTAAGTGTCTTTGGCCTGATCGGATCAGTATTCGGTAGTCTGTTAGGTGTTAGCGTACAGGTCTTTCTACCGGAATTACTCAAGGACTTCATTCCCATCAGCTTTAGCTCTTCAATTTCATGGCCCTCTGTATTTACAGGTGTTGCCATTGGCGTTGTAGTGTCTATACTATTTGCGTTGCTATCGCTGGTATCACTAAGACTGGTGAGTCCTCTACAGGCCATCCGGGCGGAAGTGGATAAACAACAGAAATTTGATAAAGTCCAGGGCATTTTGGCTTTGATCCTTTTTGTCTTCATCAACTTACTCGTATACCTCCAAATTGGATCGTGGCTGGACTCATTGATCTTCACAGCAGGACTATTGGGAGCATTGATCATTCTGGGACTTATTGGAGCCGGATTGCGCTGGATAATCAGAAAGTCCATTTCTCAAAATGTTTCCTTCGCCTGGCGACAGGGACTTTCAAATCTTTATCGGCCCCACAATCAAACTACCATACTGATCATTACGCTTGGGCTTGGTACCAGCTTCATTGCCACAGTGCTTTTTATGCAAAGTATGCTGTTGGAAAGAGTCACCATTTCCGGTTCCGGTGAGCGGCCAAACACCGTGCTTTTCGATATCCAAACTCCTCAAAAGGAGGAATTGAAAACCATGACCATAGATTATGATCTTCCGATCTTACAGGAAGTCCCCATTGTCACCATGCGGTTGGAAGAAATCAATGGAATTGATCAACTTGAATCCGAAGAGGATACGACGATTCACAGAAGATCCTGGGTATACAACAGAGAATACCGTGTTACTTATCGGGATTCTTTGATCGATTCGGAAACGATTACCGAAGGAGAATGGATAGGTCAGGCTATCGGAGATAGTATTCCAATCTCCATTTCATCGGGTTATGCCGACAATCTGAATGTTGAATTAGGAGATAAGATATTGTGGAACGTGCAGGGAGCTTTGGTGGATACCTATATCAGTAGCTTCAGGGAAATAGACTGGAGGCGCGTTCAAACCAACTTCTTGGTTGTATTCCCTACAGGGGTTTTAGAAAATGCCCCTCAATTCCATGTTTTGATTACAAAAATTGATGATACGGATGTCTCAGCCAGGTATCAACAAGCGGTGGTTCGAAACTTTCCTAATATCTCAATTATTGATCTGGAGCTTGTACTGAAGACATTAGACGAAATATTAGGGAAAATTGCTTTCGTCATCCGTTTCATGGCGCTATTCAGTATTGGTACCGGTATTATCATGCTGGTCAGCAGCATTGTATTGAGCAGATTCCAACGCATGAAAGAAAATGTGTTACTACGAACCCTGGGGGCTTCCAGAAATCAGCTTTGGAAAGTGGTGATCGCAGAATATTTCTTTCTTGGTATATTGGGATCCCTGACCGGAGTTTTGCTTGCGCTGGTTTTTTCTGTTGTGCTGGGGCAGTTTGTTTTCGAGCTCACATTTGTTCCGGACCTTTTACAAATTATATGGATCATCCTTGCCGTAACGGGGGCTACAGTGGCTATTGGGCTGTTCAATAACCAATCTGTTATAACAAGATCTCCACTCGAAATATTAAGAAAAGCAGGGTAATTAATTGGGCCAAATTATACCTGTCATAAATAATTGGCACATTTTATGATTTCTGTATCTTTAAAACCAAAATAAAACGGTCATGAAGTCCATCGTAACCTATTCACTTCTTGCTGCATTCCTCGTATTGGTAGGATGTTACAGCGGGAAAAAGGCCCTGCAAAAGGGAAATTACAATACTGCTGCTTATCAGGCGATAAACAGGCTAAAGTCTAACCCTGATCATAAAAAATCAAGACAGACACTTAAGTCAGCCTACTTTCTTGCTGTAGATCTGCATAAGGATAACATCCAAAGATCCAAATCCAGCACAGATCCTTTTAAATATGAAAGAATGGTCTCTGACTATGCAGCCATCAATAATCTTTATGATGCCATCGCACGTTGTCCGGCCTGTAGGCAGGTAGTTCCTAACCCGTTGAGGTTCGATGCTGAACTTTCCGGTGCAAAGCTGAAAGCTGCTGAATATCGTTATCAGCTTGGAGAAAGGGCGATGGAACAAAAGGAAAACAGAGAAAAAGCAAAAGAGGCTCATGGTCACTTTAGCCAGGCCAGCTCATTGGTTCCTCGTTACAAGGATGTGGAGGATCAAATCAATGAATCTTTATTTTATGCAACCATGAAAGTGGTAGTAGAACCGATTCCGAGTCCAGTCAGGATATTTGATCTAAAACACGAGTTCTTTGTGAATAAGATCAACGAATATCTTCATAATAACATGATCAATCAGTATGTGCGTTTCTACACACCATCAGAGGCTAAAATCGATCAACTTCCTTTTGTGGATCATTATATTCAAATGGAATTTGATCGGTTCAATCTTGGTGGGGTATCCAGCCGCACTTACGAAAAGGAAACGAGCAAAGACAGCGTGGAAGTAGGCAAGACAAAATCCGGAGAAGTCGTTTATGGAACTGTAAAAGCGGTACTCAAGGTAAATGAGCGTTCACTGACCGGAAGTGGTTTGTTGGACTTCAAAGTACTGGATGGTAGAACCAGAAAAGTTTTAACCCAGGAGAAATTTCCTAGCGAATATGTCTGGACTGCACGATGGGCCACTTTCAATGGAGATGAGCGGGCACTCGCTGAAGAAGAAATGGATATGGTAAACCGTGTGGAAGTGTCTATACCAGGCCCCCAGGTCATGTTTGAAGAATTCACTGCTCCTCTGTTCGATCAGGTGATCTCCAAGTTACATGACTATTATCGATATTTTTAGCGGTTCTCAAAGCGTAGATTTTTATTGAATAAAGATCTACGCTTTTACCCTTTTTGAGCTTTGGCCCAATTATCCCTTAGTGTAATCGTCCTGTTAAATACCAAATTTTCAGGTGTGCTGTCTTCGTCTACCCTGAAATAACCCACTCTTTCGAACTGGATAAGGTCGCCCACCTGTGCTGATTTTAGCGCTTCCTCCAAAATAGCTTCCCTGTTGATGGTCAGGGAATCCGGATTCAGATGGTTTTTGAAGTCATCATCGATATCGTTCAGGTTCTCCGTCTGAAATAGTCTGTCATAAAGCCTGATCTCAGCCCCGATGCCATACGTAGCGGATACCCAACCCAACGTCCCTTTCACTTTCTTACCACTGGTATCTTGCCCACTCCTTGTTTCCGGATCGTATTCCGCATATAAAGTGGTTACCTCACCAGCTTCATTCTTATCGTACCCTGTACATTTAATGATATAGGCATATTTCAAGCGAACCTCTCTGTCCGGGCCTAAGCGATACCACTTCTTGGGGCTGGGCGGATCTTCCAGGAAGTCACCCCGATCGATATAGATCTCACGACCAAATTTCATCTCCCTCGTACCCGCAGATTCATCCTCCGGGTTATTTACGCCTGTGAGTACTTCCTCCTTGTCTTCGGGCCAGTTGGTGATCACCACTTTCAACGGATTTAGGATCCCAAAGAAACGATTGGTCTTTTTATTGAGGTCCTCACGCACAGCATGCTCCAACAGGGCAACATCGGTGATCCCATCTCTTCTGGCTACTCCCACCTTGTGGATGAAGTTTTTAATGGCTTCGGGAGTGAACCCTCTTCTTCTGATGCCGGAAATAGTAGGCATCCGCGGGTCGTCCCATCCCGATACGTGGTTTAACTGAACAAGCTCCAATAGTTTTCGCTTACTGACAACCGTGTAGCTTAAATTGAGTCTGGCAAATTCCGTCTGTTTTGAAGGGAAAATCTCCAGCTCCTGAATGAGCCATTCATAGAGTGGGCGATGAACCTCAAACTCCAGGGTGCATAAAGAATGTGTAATATTTTCAATGCTATCGGACTGTCCATGAGCAAAATCATACGTGGGGTAGATACACCATTCATCGCCTGTTCGATGGTGATGTGTATGTTTGATGCGGTAAAGGATGGGATCACGCATATGCATGTTAGGGGAAGACATATCGATCTTTGCCCTCAACACTTTCTCTCCATTTTTGTACTTCCCTGCCTTCATTTCTTCCAGCAATTGAAGATTTTCCTCAAGACTCCTTCCCCTGAAAGGGCTTTCTTTCCCCGGTTCTGTGGGTGTACCTTTGATGGCATTAAATTCTTCCTGACTCAGATCATCCACATAGGCCTTACCCTTTTTGATCAGGCGGATGGCATAATCATAAAGTGTATCGAAATAATCGGAGGCATAAAATTCACGGTCACCCCACTCATAGCCCATCCAACGAATGTCCTTCTTGATCGAATCCACATACTCCACCTCTTCTTTCTCGGGATTGGTATCATCAAATCGCAGGTTGCATGCTCCGTCATATTTTTCGGCCAGGCCGAAATTGAGGACAATTGATTTAGCATGGCCAATGTGCAAATACCCATTCGGCTCCGGAGGAAACCGGGTATGAACACTCGCGTGCTTCCCACTCTTCAGGTCTCCTTCTATAAGTTGTTCGATAAAATTTAAAGATGGCTTACGCTCCCCTTCCATTGAACTTGTTTTAACTGGCAAAAGTATCAGAATAACTCAATAATAATAGTACTCAAAATGGTTCATTTCATACTGGTTACCTGATTTACAATTTGATAATTCTTGTTCTTCTGATAATGTCCTTATCTTAGCGCCTCATTAAAAAAAGATGAAAATGAAAAATTTGTTTGCTTATTCTTTTCTGGTATTGATCGTCGCTGGATTTGGATGCAATGAGGAAGTAAGTGGTCCTGTTGAGATGGTCAGTTTTAATGACAGCCTTAGCTATAGCTATGGTGTCCAAATAGCTGAGTCTCTTAAAAACATAGGCGATGATAGCATAGATGTAGAAATCGTTGGAAAAGCACTTGCTGAAGCTTTTGAAGGCAATGCACAGCTTACACTTCAACAATGTCAGGAACTTATGATGACTATGAATACAAGACAAAGTGAAGCCGCTATCCAGGAAGGGCAAGCATACCTGGAAACCAACAAGAGTAAAGAAGGATTTGAAGTGACCGAAAGTGGCCTTCAATATCGTGTGATCACAGAAGGAAGCGGATCAAGTCCCAGTCCTTCTGATGAAGTTACCGTTCATTATACTGGTAAATTAACTGATGGCACTGTTTTCGATAGTTCAGTGGAAAGAGGTGAGCCAGCTACATTCCCTGTAAATGGAGTGATCAAAGGTTGGACAGAAGCACTGCAATTGATGAAAGAAGGCGGCAAGTGGGAGCTAGTCATACCTTCAGACCTTGCTTACGGACCAAGAGGAGCTGGTGGAGCTATTCCTCCAAATGCTGTACTTGTATTTGAGGTAGAGCTGATCTCTATTAATTAATAAACAACTAAAAGAGTCTGTATTGGAGGATTTGTTCAATGAATCCTCCAGCTGACTCTGGATAGATAAATATCCCGAATATCACCCCATAGATGGCGCCAAACAAATGCGCGTCATGGTTGATCCCACTCCCTTCATTTTTACTCTGCCAATAGGAATAGACCACATAGATCAGACCAAAAATAAATCCGGGCATCTTGATAAAGTAGATATAGATGTTGTTTAGCGGAGCATAAAGAATACTTGCAAACACAACTGCCGAAACCGCCCCACTGGCACCCAGACTGTTGTAGTTTGGGTTATCCCTATGTCTGAAAATAGTGATGAAATCAGAAGCAACAATTGCAGTTAAGTAGAAAACGACAAAAACAATGGTAGAACTGCTTCCGAGAATCTGGTAAAAATAGTTCTCAACCACACGCCCGAAAAAAAAGAAAGCAAACATGTTGAAGCCCAGGTGCATCCAGTTGGCATGGACAAACCCTGAAGACACAGTTCTGTAAAATTGTTTCTTGTTCGCTACCAGGTAAGGATTCATGATCAGCTTTCGCATCAAGCTGTCATTATTGAAAGCCAGCACAGATATAAGAATTGTAATACCTATGATAATAAGTGTAATTGGGATCATGATTCTCTTTTCATTAATTGTAGGGTGAAATTTTTTAGCAAGCTGGTATCAACATCTAACTGATTCATTAAATCGATGGATTGATCAAAGTAGCTGTTCATTTTGGCCTCAGTCATTTCCCTGATACCTATCTGATCATAGATTAATTTTACTGCTGCTACTTTCTCTTCCACATCAAATGTATCTTCTGATAACCATTTTTCTAAAATCCTTTTTTGTTTTTCATTGGCCAGGCCAAGTGCTTTAATCAATAAGAAGGTCTTTTTATTGGATACAATATCTCCACCCACCATTTTACCAAACTTTTTTTGATCTCCGTATACATCCAGCAAATCATCCATCAGTTGAAAACCAATGCCCATCAACTCGCCAATACGATAGAGTATATCCTGATCCTTATCAGATGAACCAGCCAGCAAACCTCCAAACTTCAGGCTAAATCCTAACAGCACCGCAGTCTTCAGCCGGATCATCTCGATGTATTCTTCTTCTGAGACTTGTCCGGTTTTCTCAAAATTCATATCAATCTGCTGACCCTCACAAACTTCAATGGCTGTCTTGTTAAAATCCCTGATTGAGGAATGTAGAAACTCCGGTTTCACCGTAAGGAGCAGGTCATATACTTTAACCAGCATGGTGTCGCCACTGAGGATGGCAACTGTATTGTCCCACTTTTCATGGACGGTAGGTTTTCCTCTTCTGAGGGGTGCCTCATCCATGATGTCATCATGCATAAGCGTGAAATTATGAAATACCTCTACGGATACTGCAGGTCGAAGGATGGACTTTATGTCTTGTTGAAAGAGTTTGTAACCCAGCAAAACCAACAATGGCCTCAGTCTTTTACCACCGAGCGAAAGGATATAGCTTATAGGTTCATAAAGCTCTCTGGGATGATCTCCAAAATGCAAGCGTGTGATCTCCTCCTCAACCTGTTGCTGAAGTTCTTTGATTGACGTCATTCCTGAACAAGGTCTAGGTCGATGGTCCGTCGGTCAATATCTGTCCTGGCCACTACTACTTTAAGCTTGTCACCCAAAGTGATTATTCTTTTATTGTGCCTTCCGATCACCCGGTAATTTTTTTCGTCAAAATCATAGAAATCACCTTCTATATCTGCCAGCCGTATCATCCCTTCACACTTGGTATCAATGATCTCCACAAAGATCCCCCATTCAGTCACCCCGGAAACCAACCCCTCGAATACCTGACCGAGCATGGTTTCCATGAATTCTACCTGCTTATACTTAATCGAAGCCCGTTCAGCGTCTGCTGCATTTTTCTCTCTTTCAGAAGAATGGATGCATCGCTTTTCGTAAGGTTCCTTGTCAGGCATTTTATCCCCCTCCAGGTAATTCCACAACAGGCGGTGGACCATCACATCAGGATACCTTCTGATGGGTGATGTGAAGTGAGAATAATGGTCGAATGCTAACCCAAAGTGCCCTTTTGGCTCCGTGGTATATTTGGCTTTGGCCATTGAGCGAATCGCTAGTTGCTCCAATACATTTTGTTCCGGTTTTCCTTCAATTTCGCTCATCAAAGAATTTAGACTCTTTGATATATCCCCGGAGGTCTCCAGCTTATGACCAAACCTTGCAGAAAATTTACTGAAGTTTTCTAATTTCTCGGGATCGGGGAGGTCATGGGTCCTATAGACAAATGTATTGGGCTTTTGCTGTCCTTTCTGTTGTTTCAGCTGATATACATGGGTAGCCACTTCTCTGTTGGCCAGGAGCATAAACTCCTCGATCATCTTGTGAGCATCCTTCCTGATCTTGGGAACTACCTCCAGTGGTCTTCCTTTTTCATCCAACCTGAATTTTACTTCTGTAGTCTCAAAATTGACTGCACCATGTTTAAATCTTTTGTCACGAAATCGCTTGGCCAGGGCATTTAAAGTGATAAGTTCTTTTGCAAAATCCCCTTTACCTGATTCAATATTTTCCTGAGCTTCTTCATAGGTGAAACGTCTGTCAGAATTGATGATGGTTCTGCCAAACCAACGTTTCGATATATTGAGATTTTCATCGATATGAAAAACCGCTGAAAACGTAAGCTTTTCTTCATTAGGCCTGAGCGAACATAGTTGGTTGGATAGTACCTCCGGGAGCATTGGGATTGTTCTGTCTACCAAATAAACAGAAGTGGCTCGCTCGTAAGCCTCCTTATCCAGCATAGAATTTTCAGTCACATAATGAGAAACATCTGCTATATGGATTCCAATCTCATAAGTTCCTTTCTTGACTTCCTCAATAGATAAAGCATCGTCAAAATCTTTGGCGTCTTCCGGGTCAACGGTGAATGTGGTCACCTCTCTAAAGTCCCTTCGTCCCTGGAGTTCCTTTTGGGATATTTTAATTGGAATGCTGGCTGCAGCCTCTTCGATCTTGGAGGGGAACTGAAAAGGCAATCCGAACTCTGCCATAATGGAATGGATCTCTGCTTCATTTTCACCGGCTTTGCCTAATACCTGCATCACTTCCCCAAGCGGACTTCGGTTTCTGGCATCATGCCATTTCAGGATCTTTACTATGACCTTATCATTGTGACGTGCCTTACCTATCTTCTCGGGATATACGAAGACATCGAAATGAAGATTTTTATTGTCAGGTACTACAAAGGAGAATTTATCAGAAACTTCAATCCTGCCGACAAACTCATCTTTTGAGCGTTGTTTGATCTCCATCACCTTCCCTTCTGCCCTGAAACCTTCACGAGCAGTTGAGGTAACCATCACACTCACAATATCCCCATCAATGGCATGTTTTAGATCATCCGTCCTCACCCAGACATCCTCCTCAAGTGCATCAGAAATAATGTAGGCAAATCTGGGATTGACATGATCCACAACACCTTCGATGTATTCTGCTGTATTTACACTACTAAACCTTCCATCAGGACCCCTCGTGATCTTGCCTTTGCTCTCCATCCCAAAAAGGATCTCTTTGAGCAGATTCTTCGACCGCATATCACGCAGCTTCAGCTCTTTGATAATTTGTTGCATGCTGTAGCCACTGCCCAGGTTCATCGCAAAGTGTTCCTTCACCTTTTGTTTGATGTATTGGGCTTTTGGCTGACGCGTACCTGATTTCGGGGCTTTAGAGAATTTCTTTTTTTTCTTTTTACTCATACAAGAGTTTTAGCTGACGACGGTAATATTTTCTTTGGCGATGATCGGAAGGGAATTTAAACGCAAATATAACTGTGCAGTTGCTATAACATCGCCGATACAATATTGTTCGATCCTTTTTAGACCGTCTTTTTCTTTATAATAAACTTCATTGACCATGGAGCCATCCATATCTGTCTTATTGGATGGAATATCAAATATGGTGGTCAATAGATCAAGGGAAGTATAACTCTTTCTATCTCCAAATTTCCACATCTCCAGCGTGTCCAGATGATTGACTTCCCAGGGCTTCTTACCTCCCGTATTCAATACCTCCGGAAGCTTGATATCATTGATAAGCATCCGGCGGCAGAGGTATGGAAAATCAAATTCTTTACCATTATGACCACAAAGCTTTAGCTCCTGTTGATCAAATCTTAAAAGTACCTGTTCTTTGAACCGGGTGAGTAAGGCCTTCTCGTCATGATCTACCATGCACTTTACCCGAAATGTAAGCGTGTCTGCCTCCTCATGATAAAAACCAAAAGCTATGGCAACTACTTTACCAAATTCGGCGTAAATACCTGCTCTTTCTTCAAACAGTTCTTCGGGCGTCAAATCTTCTTCATTGCGAAGAAATCCAGCCTTACGCTCCCAGTGTTTTTTTAGTCCATCACCTATTTTAGCATAGTCCGACTCCTGTGCTACGGTTTCAATATCCAAAATGAGAACATTCCTTAACTGCTGGTCCATTTTACTGATGTAAGACTCCTTTCTTGCCAAGTTCCGCAATAAATATCAGATTATCTTCAACAATACTATCCGGAACGAAGATGTATTTTTTATCATAAAGCTGATTCTCGATAAAAAAAGAAACCCAATATTCGTTGTTGAGATGAAATACGCCTGGATCGATGGGCTCAATTAAAGCATATTCACCAGAGGTAAGTTTTGGGATCATGTGTCTCAAGACAGAGGTCTTTTGCTCTTTCCCCTGCTTCTTTCCATATCCTTTTGAGGTCACCATCACATTTTCCAATGTCCTGTTATTTCTATTCAGCATATATACATGCCACATATCATTATCCCCCTGCACCACAGTGAGATATACATCTTCAACCTTTGGAAAATCAATGTCTTTCTTCATCTGTTATTTCCATTTCGAACAATGATATCAGGTGATATTTGAGTTTTTCTACAACCTGAGAAAAATCCGGATCTTTTCCCAGCTCCAGATCTAAGGAGGTAACTGCTTTATCCTGGATACCACAAGGAACAATGTTGTTAAAATAATCAAGATTTACCTGAATATTAAATGCCAGACCGTGCATTGTAACCCATCGGCTGGATTTTACACCAAATGCAGCTATTTTCCGGGCCTTTTCCTGATCATCCACATTCAACCAGACTCCCGTCAGTCCTTTAATCCTACCTGCTTCAACATCATAGTCACGCAGGGTTCTAATAACTGCCTCTTCAAGAAAACGGAGATACTTATGGATATCTGTGAAAAAATTATCCAGATCCAGGATAGGGTAAACAACGATCTGTCCCGGACCATGATAGGTAATATCACCTCCCCGGTTGATTTTATAATAATGAGCTCCTCTCAGCTTCAACTGGGCTTCATTGATCAGCAGGTTTTGCTCACTCCCTGATTTACCCAGGGTATACACATGAGGATGCTGACAGAAGATAAGATAATTACTTGTTGGTTCCTGATCCTCAGGATCCTTTTTCCGGTTTCTGATCTTTACATCAACAACAGATTTGAAGATTTCTTCCTGATAATCCCAGGCTTCCTGATAATCGATCAGCCCAAGATGAATGATTTTAGTTTGCTTATTTTGAACAGCCAATGTTTTATTCAATATAAGACTCCAACAGTGTAAGCCCCTCCGAAGTTTCCAGGGAATAGCTGGTCATTGAAGCCGGAACCAGAACAACCTCACCTTTCTCCAGATCTATATTCTGCGAATCGTAACTGATCTGGCCTTTCCCTTCCAATACAACATAAATCTTGAAGCAATCCAGTGATTGATGATCAATTTTAAGCGAGTCAACTACTTGTAGCTTGTTAGTGGTGAAATAGGGACATTGTACCAATTTAGACTTGCCATCCTTAGGTTCAACATAGGATGTGCGATAATTCTTGTGGAATTGATAGTCTATGGCATCAAGGGCCTCCTCTACATGCAGCTCCCTTTGATTCCCCTGATTGTCCACCCGATCGAAATCGTAGATCCTGTAGGTCACATCACTTGTTTGCTGTATCTCAGCCAGCAGTAATCCCTTTCCGATGGTATGCACTCTTCCTGCAGGGATGAAGTACACGTCTCCCGGAGTTACTTTTTCCTGGTTAAGAATATCCATCAGCTGTCCATTTTTGAAATGACTTAGATAAGTCTCTTTATCCATTTCCCGGTTGAACCCGGTGACCAGGGAGGCTCCTTCATCTGCTTGCATGATATACCACATTTCTGTTTTTCCGAAGGAGTCATGTCTTTTTTTGGCCAGGGTATCGTCGGGATGAACCTGTACAGACAGGTCATCATTTGCGTCGATAAACTTAACCAACAAAGGAAATTCAGCGCCATACTTGCGGATAACTTTAGCACCAAGCAATTGCTCACCATTACTTTCGATCAATTGTGTTAGCGATTTTCCTTTCAGGGATCCATTGCTTACCTCAGACACATTTCCTTTTACTCCGGAAAGCTCCCAGGTCTCCCCACAATTTTTTGCGGGTGAAAAATCTTTGCCTAAAATGGTTTTGATCTTTTGCCCACCCCAGATTTTCTCTTTAAATATGGGGTTGAACTTTAGTGGATATAGGTGGCTCATGGTAAAATAGTCCGATGAATAATCAATTGAAAGGCAAATATGGGGAAGATTTAGCTGTTTCTTACCTAGAACAGCATGACTATGAGATTGTAGAACGCAACTATCGCTTTGGAAGAGGGGAAATTGATCTGATTGGGATTCACAAAAACGAATTATTGGTATTTTTTGAAATAAAACTCAGAAAAAATAATGCATTCGGTACTCCTGAGACTTTTGTCACCAGAAATCAGGAAAGACTCATCATGGATGCCGCAGAGCAATACCTGCTGGATATTCATTGGAAAAAGGACATCAGGTTTGATATCATAGCCATCGAAAATGAACAGATTGAACACTTTCAGGATGCCTTTCACTGAACATGACTGAAGATACTTGCCCTGATACCCGACCAATCCTGCTTCAGAATGCTATAGATCACACTGTCCCGACGACCACCTTCTTTATTGAAACGATGATTTTTGAACATTCCATCGTATGTAGCTCCTACCTTCTCGATCGCCCTCCTGGATCTTACATTTAAAGCGTCTGTCCTGAATTCCACGCGCTCAAAATTCCATTTATCAAATGCATGATGAAGCATAGCATACTTCATATGATAATTGATTCCGGTGCCGTGAAATTCCTTTCCAATCCATGTTGTCCCGATTTCGATACACAGATCCTCTTTCATGATATTCATAAAGCTGGATGACCCAGCGATCTTTTTGGATTTCAGATCTTCAATAACCAGAGGAATGGATGAACCAATAGCTAATTTCTTAAGCTGCTGATCGACCCAACCCTCCATCTTTTTAGGGTCCCTTAGGTCTGCGGTAAACCAACGCCAGACATCTTCGTCCCGAGCTGCATCAAGCAAGGCTGGAACATCACTAATTTCAAGCAATCTTAACCTGACCCATGATGTTTCAAGTACAGGTGGCTCAAGCATCTCTATTGGTAACTAAACTCCCCATAAGGAGAATGAATTTGAACTTCTTTGTGGTCAGCACCCAGAACATGACCAACAACCTGAGCATCAATATTGAAGCTTTTAGCAATGTCAATGATCTGATTGGCGTGTTGCTCCGGCAAATAGACCTCAAATCGATGGCCCATGTTGAATACCTCATACATCTCTTTCCAATCAGTCCCACTTTCTGATTGGATCATTCGAAACAATGGTGGTACCGGCAGGAGGTGATCCTTTACAACTTTGAGCTGATCAATAAAGTGTAATATTTTAGTTTGAGCACCACCACTACAATGGACCATTCCATGGACTATTCCTGGCATCTCCTGAAGAATTTTTTTAATTACCGGAGCATATGTTCTTGTTGGAGAAAGAACCAGCTTCCCGGCATCGATGGGGGCACCATCTACTGAATCGGTAAGTTTTTTTGTTCCCGAATACACCAGGTCTGTACTGGTGCCGGGATCAAATGTCTCAGGGTATTTTTCCTGGTAGACTTTATCAAAAACATCATGGCGTGCAGAAGTGAGCCCATTGCTGCCCATGCCTCCATTGTACCCGGATTCGTAGCTTGCCTGCCCGTATGAAGCCAACCCTACAATCACATCATCCGGCCGGATATTGTCGTTGCTGATCACTTCGGATCTCTTCATCCTGGCTACCACCGTACTGTCTACAATGACGGTCCTCACAAGGTCACCCACATCAGCAGTTTCACCCCCTGTAGAGATAATATCAAGGCCATGGTCCCGTAACATCTGTAATACTTCTTCAGTCCCATTGATAATCTCAGAAATGACTTCTCCGGGGATTAAGTGTTTATTCCTTCCAATGGTAGATGACAAAAGCATATTCTCAGTACAACCTACACAAAGCAAATCATCTGTATTCATCACCACAGCATCCTGGGCAATCCCTTTCCAAACTGAAATATCTCCGGTTTCTTTCCAGTACAAGTAGGCCAGTGAAGACTTCGTGCCTGCACCATCTGCATGCATAATGGTACAAAAATCACTATCCCCGGTGAGGTGATCAGGGACAATTTTACAAAAAGCTCTTGGGAATAACCCTTTATCAAGCTTCTTGATAGCTTGATGAACTTCTTTTTTGGAGGAGCTTACGCCACGCTGTGCATACCTTGACATACCGCAAAGAAAAACAAATAATGATTAGGATGGAATGTTGAATTACTGCTCCTCGAAGAAGCGGTCATATTCATCGTATTCCTCAGTAGGTGGGAGCTCTTCCTCTCTTTCACCAGGGTCGTAGCGCAATACCTTGAACTCTGTTCTTCTGTTTCTTTGATGTTCTTCTTCGGTATTGGCATTCTCTATGACCAACTGACTTTCCCCATAACCTTTGGCAGTGATCCTGCTTGCATCAATCCCATTATTGATCATATATTGGACTGCTGCTCTTGCTCTTCGGAAAGAAAGATCCATATTGTAGTCATCGTCAGCCCTAACATCCGTATGAGAGCCCAGTTCAACATAAATGTCAGGGTTGTCGTTCATGATGGTGACCAGACTATCCAGGACCAGGGCCGCATCTTCACGGATGCTTGCTTTATCCAGGTCGTAATAGATATTTTCCAGTACAATAGGCTTTTCGATCACGATCCTTTCCATTACCACTTCCGTGTTGAATGTGACATTGGTAATAAAATCTTTCAGGTCACTCTTGTCAACAGATTTATCAATGGTAGAGAATTTCTTTCTGGATGTAAAATAATCGGTCTTCTCACCGATCAGGTTATATTCCTCTTCAGGATATACCCTAAATTGAAAAGCGCCGTCCTCATTGGTAAAAGCCTCATCCAGCACCTCATTATTCTCCGTGCTTACCAGGGAAACCTTAGTGTTAGGAAGAATGATCTTTTCACCACCATCATCATGAGTCACTGTAACACCTGTCAGATAATAATTGACAATTTTTAGATCAGGATCCTCATTGACATAGGTATAAACATCATCATCGCCCTGGCCTCCAGGACGATTGCTGGAAAAGAATCCCCTGGTTAGATCAAATTCATACAATGCAAAATCATCACTTGATGAATTCATGGGCTCACCAAGATTCTCTACGGTAATGTTACCATATTCCCGGGTGGCTACATAAAGATCAAGGTTCCCAAAGCCCGGATGTCCATTGGAAGAGAAATAGAGTTTGCCACTTTGTGAGACAAAAGGGAAGACCTCCTCCCCGGGTGTATTGATAATAGGTCCCAGATTCCTTACATCGACCCATCGACCTCTTCTGTCGAGCTGTGCAGAATAGATATCAGCACCTCCATACCCACCGGGTCTATTGGAAGCGAAGTATAAGGTAGTGCCCTCGGGGCTCAGTGCCGGGGTAGAATCCCAGGAATCGGCATCATTGATACTAAGCGGTCGTGGTTCCGTCCATTGACCATTTCTGTAGCGGGTAAAAAACAGGTTGACTTCAGAGTATCCGGACGCCTTTCCGGAATTTCCTTTTGCAAAAATGATTGATGATCCGTCGGGGGAGATCGCAAGAGATCCTTCATTCACGTCGTCGTAATTGATGACATCATCCAGGGGTACAATGCTTGATTGATCAATATTAGCGCCCCTGGCTACTGCTCGATAGATATCTGTGAATGGGCTGCCTGTCACCACATAGATACTCCTGGAGTCCCTGTTTGAAGTAAAATACAGGGTCCCATCTTTATAGGCGGGTGAGTATTCCGCAAACCTGGTATTTAGACCATCCAGGTTTTTGATCCGGTAATAGTTGGGTCTTGATTTGACTTTACTAAGGCTTTCGAGATTTGTCAACTCATAGTTCGCTACTTTTTTCAAAGAATCGCTGACTGAGGTCTCCAAAACGGTATTCAATGACTTACGAGCTTCATCATATTGCTCGATAGACTTCAATGCCCTGGCAAAATTGAGGTGAGCTTCAGGTTTGTCAATACCGGCTTTTATTGCTGTATTGTAGTAGGTAACAGATTCAGACAGCCGGTTTGATTTACGATAGGCCTCAGCTATTTTATAGTTGATTTCTGGTTCATCGGCACTGGCTACTCGTTTATAAAGCTCAATCGCTTTGTTGTATTCATGCTTTTCATAGCTCTTCTCAGCCCTGTTGAGTACACAACTGCTGAAGAAGATTATTGTAAGTATGAGCAAAAGGAAAGACTTAATCCACGACATGATATGAAAAACGAAATTTCCTTAAAAATAATGTGATCTTACGACTACTCAACCAAACATGATAAAGTCTAGCCAAAATATTTGCTCATCCAGCTTTCAGCTGCGGGCTGAGTCCATGAATTTCTAAAATCCCTGAGATTGTTAATGAATCCATTAAAAACCAGGGTTTCCTTTCCGATTTTACCAGCTTCGATGCTTGATTTAATCGACTTTAACGGCTGAATCTCCACCTTTCCATCAGCATAAAAAGCCACATTGGATCGGTTTAATAGTTCCACACCAAGCTTTTGTTCAAGATTCCTCATAAAACTCACTGAATCATCAATGCTACAACCGCTTGCCGGATGATAGGTCTCATCTACAGCTAATAAAATAAATTGGTTGTGTTCGATTTTGTAAGCCGCTTTGAGGTTTTGGCCATGAGCAGCCCACGAGTTCACAAAATTTTGGGACTCCTGCTCAATCATTAGAATCTCTTCGTTTGAAAATTGCCTGTCTGCCTGATAGATCCACATTCTGGATGAATCGGGCATCTCATCAAATGAATGTAACATAATACAAAGTTACTTCATTAAACCTTCCGATTTAGCAATGAGTTCCGCCAGATCTAAAACTTTAACATCAGCGTCCCGCTCCTTGATTTTTACGCCATCTGACATCATGGTCATGCAAAAAGGACACGCCACCGCAACAGTGGATGCACCGGATGCTAGTGCTTCTTCGGTTCTTTCAATGTTCACCTCTTTATTACCTGGTTCCGCATCTTTAAACATCTGGCCTCCTCCAGCACCGCAGCAAAGTCCCTTGGTTCTGCAGCGCTTCATCTCCACAAGTTCTGCATCCAAGGCCTCCAGTACCTTTCTTGGTGCCTCATAAACACCATTGGCTCTACCCAAAAAGCAGGAATCATGGTAAGTGATCTTCTTTCCTTTGAAATCACCGTTCTCCTTCATTTTGATCTTCCCCTCATCGATCAATTGCTGTAGGAACTGGGAGTGGTGAATAACTTCGTAGTTTCCTCCGAGATCAGGATACTCATTTTTCAGGGTGTTGAAGCAGTGAGGACAGGCTGTCACGATCTTCTGAATTTCATACCCATTGAGGACCTGGATATTGGCCATGGCTTGCATCTGAAAGAGAAATTCATTCCCCGCTCTCCTGGCCGGGTCGCCCGTACAGGTCTCTTCAGGACCTAAAACAGCATAATCAATATTCAAATGATGAAGTATCCTGACAAAAGCCTCTGTGACTTTTTTGTAGCGATCATCGTAGGAACCGGCACATCCTACCCAAAACAAAACTTCGGGTTTTTTACCCTGTGCACTTAATTCAGCTACTGTGGGTACTTTGATATTTGGAGATTCCATACTATTACTTTTGTTCTTTTAATTGATCTGCCCATTTAAACCGGTCGCTGGAAGGAAATTTCCAGGGAGCAAAATTCGTTTCCACATTACTAAACATCGCATTCCATGACTGCGGTGAGCCGGATTCCTCCATGGCTACATATCTACGCAACTCCAAAATGATCTCTAGTGGACTAATATTCACCGGACAGGCTTCTACGCATGCATTGCAGCTGGTACAAGCATTGATTTCCTCTTTGCTGATGTAATCATTGAGTAGTGACTTTCCATCTTCCAGTCCTTTACCACCAGCTTGTAATGTATTCCCAACTTCTTCCATGCGGTCTCGCGTATCCATCATGATCTTTCTTGGGGAAAGTTTCTTGCCTGTCTGGTTAGCCGGACATTGGGTCGTACATCGTCCACATTCTGTGCAGGCATAGGCATCCATCAGGTTTTTACGTGTCAGGTCATTGATGTCCTTTGCTCCAAATTTCATCCCCTCCGGTGGAGGTGATGCCTGGTCAGTATTCGGCATCCCCAGCATGATCTTCACTTCATTGGTGATCGCATCCATATTGTTCATTTTGCCGGGCTCAGATAAACGACTGTAATAGGTATTCGGGAATGCCATAAAAATATGGAGATGCTTGGAATAAGTGATATATACTGCAAAGCCCAAAATACCAATGATATGAAACCACCAGGCCCCTCGTTCAACAAAAATAAGGGCCTGATCAGACATCGTATCAAAAGCAGGAGTCATCATGCCGCTAATCAGAAATTCTCCTGTACCCGTATAACCAGCCACCTGTCTCGACTGCAAGACAAGGTCCGAAGCATTCATGGAGAGGATAGCAACCATTAAAACAATCTCGATAATAAGGATCAGGTTCCCGTCCAATGCTGGCCATCCTTTCATTTCTACCTTTCTGAATCTTTTGACCTCGGTAAAATTTCTCCGGATCAGGAATAGCACACAAGCCAGGAGTACACCCAGCGCAAGCACTTCAAAAAAAGATAGTAGGGCAGTATATAACCCTGGGCTGATCCATGCGGTAAAAATTCGATGCTCACCACTCAACCCATCAATAATGATCTCTAATACCTCAATATTGATGATGATAAAACCTATATAAATCAAAAAATGGAAAAACGCCGGAATGGGCTGCTTAAACATCTTTTTTTGTCCAAAAGCCACCAGAAGCATCTTTTTCCACCTTTTGGAACGATCGCCATCCAGAGCTATCGAGCGTCCTAAACGAATATTAGCCCGGATCCTGCTTACCCTTCGGAAAAGCAAAAAACCAAAGCCTGTCAGGACCAATAAAAATATCAACTGGGAAGTCATTTGTGTTTTCTTTTTGGGTATCTGGTTTAATTTCTAAATAATATTTGTCTGATTCTGAGATTTATCTACTTTTGCCCCCACGTTTTGTCGGAGGGTGCTGTAGCTCAGGTGGTAGAGCATCGGACTGAAAATCCGTGAGTCGGTGGTTCGAGTCCACCCAGCACCACAACTAACCCCGTCTTCATGGCGGGGTTTTTTTATTTCCATCATTTTCTAAAGGTAGTAAATCAATCGGATTTGTTATGCATGCATACCTTTTTCTTATAAAAAAAGGTATCTATGACTTAAAGTTCTTCAGCATGATAATTTCCTTTTCCGTCAAATGGCGGTATTTTCCTCTGGGGAGGTTCTTCTTGGTGAGTGAGCCAAACATGACACGGTCCAACTTAGCTACAGTGTATCCCTTATGTTCGAAGATCCTTCTGATAATCCGGTTTCGACCGCTATGGATCTCAATACCCAAGGACGTCTGATCGTCAGTAATGATGGCCATTTCATCAGGAGCAATGAAACCATCTTCCAGTTCCACACCTTTTAGAATATCATCAAAGTCGTTCTTGGTAATGGGTTTATGGAGTGTAACCTGATAGATCTTCTTTACTTTGTAGCTTGGGTGGGTCAATTTTTTAGCCAGTTCACCATCAT
Source organism: Cyclobacteriaceae bacterium (assembly GCA_965223915.1). Classification (GTDB taxonomy): domain Bacteria; phylum Bacteroidota; class Bacteroidia; order Cytophagales; family Cyclobacteriaceae; genus UBA7330. The sequence continues at coordinate 1,105,847 of OZ245027.1, forward strand.
TGGTAAAAAGCAGAAGTCCTGTGGTTTCTCTGTCGAGCCTGCCTACAGGGTATATTCTTTCTTCGCAGGCATTTTTTACCAATGAAATGACTGCTTTTCTCCCTTTCTCATCCTTTAGCGTGGTAATGAAGTTTTTGGGTTTGTTCAACAGCACATATTGAAGTTTTTCAGTTTTCAATACTTTTCCCTGGTAAACAACCTTATCTGTCTTTTGGACTTTATAGCCCATTTCGACAATGACCTGCCCATTTACTTTGATCTTGCCTTCTTTGATGAGCTCATCCGCATCACGGCGGCTACAAACACCTGCATTAGCGATGTATTTATTCAGTCTGATTTCTGAAGGAGGTAGTGGCTTATCCTTTTTAGAGAATTTCCTGGGGCCGGAGGGTCTTCGTTTCTGCATTATTCGCCCTGATTACCAATGGCATTTTCATCCTGAGCGAAATCCTTGGGTGTTGGAAGATCTTTGAGGCTATTGATTCCAAAGTAGTCCATAAAGGTAGGGCTGGTACCATAAAGCAATGGTCTGCCTACACCCTCTGATTTTCCTTTGATCTCAACCAATTCCTTTTCCAGCAATTTCTGAACGGCGTAATCACAATTCACACCTCTAATCTGCTCCACTTCACTTTTGGTTACAGGTTGCTTGTACGCGATAATGGCCAGCGTTTCCAGTGAGGAATTGGACAACCGCTTTTTAGATTGTTGCTTCAGTAAGATGCTGATACTGGCCTGGTAAGCTGGTTTTGTCAAAAACTGATAACCCCCGCCACTTTGAACAACCTCAAATGAAAAGTCGTCGTTTTTGTATTTTTCCTGTAGCACACCAATGCCATCAGTAATGTCTTTAAGGGGGACATCTGCTTCAAACATCTCTTTGAGGCAAGACTGAAGCTCCTTTTCTGCAATCGGCTTAGGCGCACAAAAAATTAGCGCCTCGATATGATTGGCCAGGTAATCCATTGATTATTTTGTGGAACCCTTAAGCTTGGATTCGATGGAATGCATGGTGTGAGGTACTGCTTTCAACCGTTCTTTACTGATCAACTTACCTGTATCCACGCAGATGCCATAGGTACCATTTTTAATACGTACCAGCGCATTCTCCAGGTTGTTGATAAACTTTTGCTGTCTTCCTGCCAGTTGACTCAATTGTTCCTTTTCTGCAGTGTCTGCACCATCCTCCAAAGTCTTCGCTGCCCCATAGGTCGAGTCTGTTCCTTCGTCAGATTTATGCGTGAGTGAATCTCTCAGCGAGGTTAGTTCATTCCTTGCCTTTTCGAGTTTCTCATTAATCAACTCCTCGAATTCCTTTAATTCTTCGTCTGAGTATCTGGTCTTCTCCGCCATAGCTTTACCTTTCTTTTGGAAATAACCGCTAAAGTAACATAAGCAGATTAAAATCGGTAATGGTCATCTTTATTATAGGTTATATATTTAATACTCCTCTTTATATAAAACGCTCATAACAAGGTTATTGAATAACCGCACCGAGGCTGATCCGCAGGGATATTATTTATCAATCAGTATTGGATCTATATCCATAAATACAGGTATTTGTGACCCTAAACCTCAAATTTGCAAGGTTTTTGGAAATGACTTGTGAGCATCAGGCAATGAAAAATATTGCAATGAGTATGAACTTGTTGCCTTATATTCGAGCTTTTAACAGTACCAGAACTACTTTAGTAAATTCAAATATACGACCCATGCAAGATAAGCGAGTAGTCATCACAGGCCTTGGCGCCGTCACCCCATTAGGAAACAATGTGGATGCATTTTGGAAGAATGCGGTGGCGGGGAAACGCTGTGCGGCCACCATCTCGAAATTTGATGCTTCACAATTTCGAACACAGTTTGCCTGTGAGATCAAAGACTTTAATCCTGAATCGCGGCTCGACCGCAACGAAATCAAGAGAAGTGATCTTTTCACTCAATACGCCTTATATGTAGCTACGGAGGCCATGGAAGATTCCGGAATTGATGTTTCCAAGGTGGATCCTTTTGACATTGGCGTGATCTGGGGAACCGGTCAGGGGGGAATGATCACGTTTGAAGAAGAGTGGAGAAATTATGTGGAAAATGATAACACGCCCAGATTTAGCCCTTTTTTCGTTCCAAAGTTGATCTCCAACATGGCCTCAGGATGGATCTCCATGAAATTTGGCTTGATGGGGATCAATTACACAACTGTTTCAGCCTGCGCAACCTCCAATACGGCCATCATGGATGCGTTCAACTACATTAAAATGGGTAAGGCCAAAGTATTTGTAACGGGTGGTTCGGAAAGCCCTATTAGCGAATCCCCTATCGGTGGTTTCAGCGCCATGAAGGCGATGTCGCAAAGAAATGATGATCCGGGTAAGGCATCACGACCATTTGATGTGGACAGAGATGGCTTTGTGATGGGCGAAGGTGCCGGTGCCATGATTTTGGAGGAGTACGAACACGCTAAAAAGCGAGGTGCTAAGATCTATGCGGAAGTTGTTGGTGCATCCATGACAGCAGATGCTTATCACATGACTTCTACCCATCCCGAAGGACTGGGTGCTTCCAAGGCTATGGAAATCGCCCTCAAAGAAGGAAATATTCATCCCGATGAAGTGGACTATATCAACCCACATGCTACATCCACTCCGGTAGGAGATATCAGCGAGACCAAAGCCATCCAGACTGTGTTTGGCAAAAACCTGAGTAACCTGGCTATCAGTGCGACCAAATCAATGACCGGTCACTTACTGGGAGCTGCCGGAGCAGTAGAGGGTATCCTGAGTGTGAAAGCCATTACCGATGGCGTGATCCCACCAACGATCAATACGGAAAATATCGATCCGGAGATCCCGAAAGGGTTACACTTTGTTACGGGTGAGGCCGTCCAAAAAGACGTTAAAGTGGCCATGAGCAATACGTTTGGTTTTGGCGGACATAATGCGATCGTGGTATTTAAGAAGGTGTAGCGTTTTCGTTTAATTTATTTTATTTAATCCTAAACCAGTCAGGTTTTAAAAACCTGACTGGTTTGAAGGGATTAAATAAAATAAATTACCTCCCCACCACCACCGTCTCTTTAATAATCTCCCGATTGCCTTGCGGATCATACACCTCGAAAACGATGAGGTAATATCCCATAGATGCAATGGAGCCATTGTCCGTGGAGCCATCCCAGCGAAGGAAGCCGCTGGTTGCGAGGGTGGCACCATTGGCCAGGTTCCGTATAAGTTGGCCATTTCGATTGTAGATGTTGACGTTAGCGAGGCTGCCTGTGGTAGTTAGTTGATAATTGATGGTCGTGAAATCCTGGGCGACAACAGATCCATGATTGGCAGGTACGAATACTTTTGGTTCTATATCAATGGTACCAGTAACAGCTATGGTTTCCATTGACTGTGAATTCTCGTAGCCCGGGGTAGCAAAACCCACGGTTGATGAAGCCGATTGCCAGTTATTTCGGTCTTGTGTAGGTTGATCAAATGCAATGCGCTCCAGAGAAACTCCTTCTACGCTTTCAAGGAAAGGTAAATGCATATCCTCATCGTATTCGAAAGCGTCTATTTTCTGTCCCTCCTCATTTAATAAAACAATCTTTTTTGTTTGATTTGGCAGTACGGGGAATCGACTCATTTGTAATAATCTCTCTGAATTAGCCTTAGGATAGTCAAGCTCAAGTCGGGGTTTATCCGGAGTCAAAGCCAGAAATTCTCCAGAATGTATCAAAAAATCATTTTCAGCTATCTGATATTGATCCATAGCTCCATCCATTTCCCGAGCCAGCACCCAGTTTTTTAGATTGATATTTTTATTGGACCGATTATAAATTTCAACAAAGTCCACCCCATCATCTTTTGGATTGAACAGTACTTCATTGATGACCACATCCAGGCTATCCGCTGTTTCGGGTAGGTAAAATTTTAGCGTATTTTCAGTAATGGGGTTCCCCAGGCAATCATCCAATCCATTGACAGTAATTGTGTACTCAATGTTTGGTTGTAGAGATTCTCCGAGCTCAAGCGTGATAAAATCCCTGTTCAAGTCATCCATAGTAAAGCCTGAGATGGTTATTGCACCCGGATCGATCTGAAATTGGTTTCCCTCAATCTCATCTGGAGATAATTGTTCACTTAAATTCAGTCTCAACTCCTGATCTGTAATGATCTCCAATCCCAATAGCTCAGGACCGAAATTATCCGGGATGGAGGTCATGATTGAATTTTGTGATCCGGGTGTTCCTCCCTGAGTATTGATAGAGCTTCCCCAATTGACCCCTCCAACGCAAGGATTAGTGACATCTTTGATTTCCAATGCGACACCCCCATCCGTTTCCCCATCATACCAATTGTCCTCATAGGCAACATGGAAAAGAAGGTCTTCATTATGATACAATGCAAGCGACTCTCCTTGGTTACTCAATGACCTCCATCCTGATAAGCCAACAACAGGATCTACTCCTGTAAACAAGTTAACAGCTGATGTTGGGACAAGTATCAAATATTGATGGGCTGATAACACCGCAGCAGGTAGCTCAACAGATACGCCCTGGTCTACAATGCTTACATTTTCAAGGCTCAACAGATCTCCCGTTGTATTATAAATTTCGAGATATTCAGCGTTTGGTAAACCAATGACTGGATCAGGGTCAGCCATGATCTCCGAAATGACGATTTCGTTAAATACTGGGGTTCTCCCGTTTCCAAATGAAATCTCAAAAGCTTCAATTAAATTCCCACTACAATCTTCAGGCCCTTCGACACTCATCTGGTAAAGTATGCCAGGGGTAGGTTCATTATTCAGGAAAACCTTGAGCTGATCTGTGCCTGAAACCGCTATTTCTCCGATCGAAAAGCCATCAATTTGATAATCACCTTCAGCCAGGGAAAGGCTATCCATGGTCTCAGAAAATACCAGTGTTATTTCAGGTCCATCCAAACTATGATTTAGTAAGATGGGGGGTTCATTATCCGGAGTTAAATTGAACACTGAATTAATTGCTCCGGGTGTTCCTCCATCCGGATGCTCACTCGCAATCCAGTTGGCTGAACCCGGGCATGTACTGAATGGGTTGATGATCTCAAGACTATATCCTCCATCATCTTTTTCAGTATTCCCGTACCAATCCCTTTGATAAACAACCTGATCAATTAAATCACCATAAATATTGAAAAGGCTTATGCTGTCTGCCGAATTGTCTAAAGATGGGAATCCTGAAATGTAAATGGCTCCAGTGAAAGCTTCCTCGGAAAGGATGGCATATGCATCGGGTAGTAAGTCAAATGCTGGCAGGGAAACCTGTCTGCTGGCATCTGATAAAATCAAGGAGTTCAGGTTTATCGTATTGTCACCAGCATTATAAATTTCAATGTATTCTGTTTCGAGTAAGCCTATGGCCGGAGTAGGATCGATCATTAGCTCGGTGATGATAATTTCTCCTTCCTGAGGTAAATACGGTAGTTGGTATTGAAACTGAATCGTGTCTTTAAGGGTGATATTTCCTGAATTATCAGAAATACCACCCATTACAAGATCGTAGACAGACCCATCCAATAGCTCATCAAAACTCAGGATAATAATACTGTCCTCCGGTTGTAAAACCTCCTCCAGCTTTGGTCTTCCCAACAGGTCGTAGTGATTCAATGATTTGGATTCATCAGACAGGGATTCACTAAACGTCAATTGGATCTGATTATGGAAATCACTTTCTATACTAAGTAGTTCCGGCGCTTTCCTGTCAAGAAAGATCGGAAGCTTCTGGTCCGGAATTCTCCTGCCATATTTATCCACAAGGTTTCTCCAGATCAGGATGTGTGGCTCATTTGGAGCGATGGTATCTGCAAAGACCAGCCGAACAATACCCTTTTCTTCACCATCTAATTGTGCCAGCACCGATGGCATGTCATCCAGAGAGAATTGATCAGATGATATCTCAGCAAACAGTGTCTCGAAATCCAATTGAATGGACTTCTCGTCTACTGATTTCCAGTGCTTAAAATAGGAATCATAAACCACCTCATAATGGTTTTCAATGACTGGATCACCGTCAGTATCCTTCAGCCCGAGGAATTCTATGTTCAGGGTATCTAACTGGGACACTTTTTCCTTCAGGAATACCCTGATCTCCAAGGAATTCAAATGCTGGATTGAGTCAGGAGTAGCATCATTGATCAGGTAATTGCCTTTAACAGCCAAACTCTCTGACATTTCTTTACTAAAAGTTATCACCAAACTAGAATCCGAAGTGAAAACCAACTCACTGGCTATGGGATGTTTGCTGTTGAAATAAAAACCAGATGAATCCATGAAATTGCCGTGCTGATCTTGCAAATCAAAAACCATGATCACTTCATTCTCGCCAATTGGGAGGGGTAAAAATTCAAGATGAACCTGAAGAGAGTCTGGTCCCGAAATATAGATCGATTGTGGTGTTTGATCTTCTATTAAATAATGTTCTGGTTTGAAAGCCGATGCAGTATCCAGTTTTTCTGAAAATGTCAGCGAAAGAATATTTTCTTCAATCACTAATATCTTTTCAAGGATTGGAGGCAGAGGGTCATAGTAAAAGCCTTTATTAATATTGCCACCCTTATTACCAGCCAGATCACCTACTCCATTTACCCTCAGGTTAAGCGCTTCTTCTTTCGGAAACAGGAAGTCAAAGGTTAATTGGATCCGTTGTTGATTAATTGCTGAAATATCCATAGGATTTCCAAAACCAGTCACCTCATACTGTATGGAAGAAAAAGCTGAGGAAAGCTGAATATCTTCATCCCAGACAATGATGAGTTGTGAATCACCAGGTATGATGAGTTCTTCAATTCGGGGAGCCCTTGTGTCGTAATTGATCACATGCGAAGGGGTGATCAATCTTTCATGAGTTTCGCTTGAAATGATTCCATGGATGTAAAGCGTATAATCAGAGTTTGAAGTCAGGTTTTTATCGAATCCCAGCCTTATCAATTTTGAATTATCAGGATCAACCTCAACCTTTGAGGGATTCCCAATATCCTTATTCATCAGAAACGAACCGGGTGACATAGGTGTAACTGGCACTTCATCCAATAGCAGATATATCAAATTGGGAGCAACTGCATACACCGAATCTACCTGATCCCGAAAATCAAAGGATAAAAAGGCAGAATCCATCTTATTGTCCAGGGTGTCCGTAAGATTTGCACTTATTAGCTGGTAGGATTCGCTTTCTAAAAGCACCGTATCCCATGATAACTGGACCCTATGCTTAGTAGAATCCTGCAAAATTGATTTTGTTGGGGTCCCCAATGTCTCAAAGAGGTTATAATTTTCCTCGTTCTCAGCGATCGTTTCATTCAATGGTTCATTAAATACCAAAGCAATTTCTTTATCTGAAACAACAATTAGATCTTCGAGATAAGGAGGCGTCGCATCATGGTAAAACGATATGCTATCCAGATCTGTCATATTTCCCTGACAATCTGAAATCTCTGACACAGTCAGATAATGTTGTTCTTCTGAGGTAAGGTTTACATCAAGTATCAGCCTGAAATTCCGGTAAGAATACTGGTCAATGCGTGAAATTTCGAATGAGGGGCTGGCTATTCTACCAGGATTCAGCGTTTCCGCTAACAGCGGTTCATTGAATGTGATTGAAAGGGTATCTCCCGAAATGACCTCCAATTCGGAGATCAATGGGCCAACAACATCTAATTCTGTATTTGCTATTGAGTTGATGGAGCCAGGGGTTCCCCCGGATAAAGCCAAAGAAGCACTCCAATTGGTCTCATCACTACAGTTCAATTGTGCGTTGATCTGCTCAAGGGAATATCCGCCATCATCTTTGTCTGAATCCTGATACCACTCAAGGGTATATAATAAGCTATCAACTTCATTTCCAAATTGATCTTGTAGCAGTACCAATTCTCCGCTATTTGTAAGTTGATTGAAAGAAGAAAGATAGATTACTTCGCCACCAAATAAACCAATATTTGAATCATCTGTGACCACCAAATATGCGCCCGCCTCCAATTGATATGCTGGAATTGGCTCACCATTCAAGTAGAAGTTTTCCAGCTGTAGTGAATAATTTCCAGGATTATATAGCTCAATATATTCCGCTTCGGGAAGTCCTACTGAGGGCGAAAAATCTGCCATTATTTCATTGATCTGGATGGCGCGCCAATCCGTAGGTTTCTCGAATTTAAATGCTAGCGTATCTCTTTCTGTGATGGCATTTTGTTCCAAATTTTCTATGCCATCAATCACCAACAAATAATCTGAATTATAAAGGTTCGGAAAGGTTAGCTGAACAATGGAATCATTTTCCAATGTGATTGCTGCAGCTGATGGACTCCCTATACCAGGAATATGATAATGCTCAATGACCTCTGCGCTTTGACCTGGCTTTTGATTGAATTGTACATTGATCGTTTCAAAATCTGTTTGCCAAATCTGAAAGGCCCAAAGCTTAAAATACTCAAACCCAATGATGTTCCCGGATGCCATTGAAAGTCCTTCAGCGTCGGTTACACCATCGACTCCGAGCTCGTAGTAATTTTCTTCCAGTGTTTGCTCAAAGACCAGGATAACAGATGCTTCATCAGGTGACAGACTTGCATTCATTGGGGTTCCCATCCCCAGGGTTAATTCATAATTATCAGTATTTGTTGCCGTGACAGGATCAAGGGTTTTATTGAAATATACCTGAAGTGAGTCTTGGGATAAGACTTTTACACTATCGATAAGTAAAGGAACAACAAAGGAAAAATTCTCAGAACCTGACAGATGACTATTCAACGATTGATTAAGAATCTCTGTGATATCAATTTGGTACTCCACAGCACTGACAAGTACATCATCCAGTACTAAATGTACCTGGCTATTGTCATCAGGATTTACTGTGACTATTGAGGGATTTCCTATTCCCTGATCAATCCAATAATTGGTGGTATTTTCTGCACTGGTTGGGTCAAGTACCTGATTGAAATCCAATAATATTTCAGATTCTGATACTGTCAGCAAAGTATCCAATGCAAGCCTGGTAAAGTCGAACGAAAATTGCTCCGCTTCATTCAATGTCACATCAGCAGAAATCCCAAACTGGTAGTTTCCGGTTTGTAATGGCATGGAAGGATCTAAGTCCACAGCCAGAATAGAGCTGTCATTCTCAGCAAATTCAATATTGGAAATCGTAAGATCCGTGATGGAAAAATCTGCAAGATTAGAAATGTCCGGTTCCAATACATATTGATTCAGGAAGACGTGAATGGATGTATCATTCTGAACCTGTATCGAATCAATTCTCAACTGATCTACTACGATATCATCGAAATAAAATTTGTCCGCTCTGGTGGAGGTATATTGGCAAATGAGTCCAAAGTAATCAGTTGAAATAATGTCAGGATCATCGTCAATAGCAGAGCCGGCAAATTCATATTGCCAGCCACCAAATAAATCATGGTACAAAGACCATCTACCATTTTGATCCCGAATCACTTTTATTCTCACCTCAGGAGATGAGACATCTACTACATCGTCATCCCCATTAATTACATAGGTGCTCGACCCTCCTTCCTGCTTATAGAGACTTATTTCATCTTCTGAATCTCCAATTAACACGTAGTAGCCATTTAGCATTCCCTGGAGATCTTCCTGGTCAGACATTAAGTATACTTTGGCCAGGTTAGATGAAGAAGGGTTAAAATCCATTCTTACATAAAATTCCCAGATTACTTTATCAAAAATGCTTGAGGATGTAACAAGCTGAGATGATCTTTCGACTGAATCTATTAAATGCAACTCTTTGTACTGATTTACTTCAAAAAGATTCTGATCTCCAATCCATGTAGGATCATTGATAAATTCTCTATCCGAAAAATCTTCTCTTATTTGGGCCTGAAGAGCGGTGACTACAGACAGGCCAATCAATAGTTGGAGGAACCGAATTAGCATCGATTATTGTTCTGAAAACCTAAAGTTCGTAGCTTTGTGCCCCGAATTTCTGTATTAATATAGTAAATTTTGAATTTTACACACAATGAAATGGTCGTTTGAGCCTTCTTTGTGACATTTAACCAATAAATTAAGTACACATGAAATTAGCTGTTGTAGGAGCTACCGGTCTGGTTGGCCAGGAAATCCTAAAGGTGATCGAGGAACGAAATGTTCCATTTGATGAATTGTTGATGGTGGCCTCAGAGCGGTCTGTAGGCAAGGAAATCACTTTTAAGGGTAAATCCTACAAGGTAATTTCCATCCCTGATGCCGTCAATCAAAAGCCGGACATCGCCTTGTTTTCTGCAGGTGGTGGCACCTCGCTGGAGTGGGCACCCAAGTTTGCAGAAGTGGGCACCATCGTGGTAGACAATTCATCAGCCTGGAGGATGGACCCTACTAAAAAGCTGGTAGTGCCAGAGATCAATGGGGATGTATTGCGCATCGACGACAGGATCATCGCAAATCCCAACTGCTCTACCATCCAGATGGTATTGGCATTGGCACCTCTGCACGAAAGATACGGTATCACCCGGGTGGTAGTATCTACCTATCAGTCGGTGACAGGCACAGGAAAAGATGCCGTAGACCAGATGATGGATGAGCGCGCCGGCAAAAAGCCTAACATGGTCTATCCATACAAAATAGATATGAACGTGCTTCCTCACATCGATGTGTTCCAGGACAATGGATACACCAAAGAGGAGATGAAGATGGTAAACGAGACCGTGAAGATCCTGGGAGATGAAAGCGTGAAGGTCACTGCTACCTGCGTTCGTATCCCTACCATGGGTGGTCACAGTGAATCAGTCAACATTGAGTTCAAGGAAGATTTTGACCTGAAAGAGGTCATTGAAATCCTGAACAATACCGAAGGTATCGTAGTAGAGGATGACGTGAAAAATAATGTTTATCCTATGCCGATCAATTCGCATGGCAAAGACGAGGTGTTTGTAGGACGTATCCGTAGGGATGAGACCCAGGCCAACTCATTGAACATGTGGATCGTAGCGGACAACCTCAGAAAGGGTGCAGCGACCAATGCGGTACAAATTGCTGAGTATGTGATGGAGCACAGCCTGGTTTATTAAACACGGTTTGGATGAGCTGGCTTTTTTGAAGCTTCCGGATGTTCGGTCATTTATCGTGGCCAATGAGCATACTGATGTACAAAAGCTGGTGCTCAATCCTCCAAAACAATACAAAGATCATATTAAGCTGATCGCTGATCAGATCATCAGCAGGAAAAAGCTTAAAAATAAAATTCCTGAATGGGTGGAGTCAGAGGCTATTCTGCCTCCACCCCTTTCTGCTGAGCAGGCTTCCTCGGCCGCAACCTCCCAATACAAAGCCAAAATACTTGATGGTGATCACCTGGTAGACCTTACTGGAGGCACTGGCATAGACACACTGGCGCTTGCGCCCCGATTCACAACAGTGGAATATGTGGAACCCAATGAATGGTTATGCAAGCTCTTTGAGTACAATCAACAACTATTTAGTAAAAATGCTATCCGGGTTCACTCAACCACAGCCGAGCAATTCCTGGAATCTTTCAATGGAAAAGCCACATTTTTTCTGGATCCCAGCAGACGGGTGCAGGATAAGAAAGTTTTCCGCCTCGATGATTGTGTGCCTAATCTGTCGGTAATACTCGCTGGTCTCAGGGAAAAGGGTAAAGAGGTATTGATCAAGCTATCACCCATGATGGATATCCATGAAGGCATCAGACAATTATCGAATGTAGAAGCAGTTCACGTAGTGAGTGTCAGGAATGAATGCAAAGAAGTACTCTTCCATCTGGATTTTTCGAAATCTACATACGTTCCACCCATCATATGTGTAAATCTGGAATCTCCACAAAGCCCCTTTGAGTTTTCACTTGAACAGGAAAAGGAGCGTCCTGCACCTTATGGAGATCCAAAAAAATATATCTATGACGCCAACGCTTCTATTTTAAAAGCGGGTGCTTTTAATTCTGTTGCAATTCAGCATAACCTGGACAAGATTGCTTCCAACACACATTTTTATACTTCAGATAGTCTGGTAGAAAGCTTCCCGGGCAGGTGTTTTGAGATCGTGAATGATGATTTGAAACCAAAAGTCATCAAAGAATTAATTCCGGATAAAAAGGCCAATATCATGACCAAAAATTACCCACTGAGTAGTGAGGCCCTGGGCAAAAAGCTCAAGCTCAGAGACGGCGGCAGTCAGTATGTTTTGGGATTGAGAACCAAAGACGAAAAACCAAAGCTCATGTTATGTGAGCGGATTTTTTAAAACTAAAATTTACCAAATCTCACTGAAATATTGGTACTTAGTCCTGTAAGATCCTCATCTTCCAGGTTCACCATCTCGAGGCCTTTGACCAAACGATAAGATACACCTGCCCCGAGTCTAAAATTTTCCGTGATATTGAATTCTATCTGTGCACCTGGTTCTCCAATAAAAAATGCAGATCTTTCAATGGAGAAATCCGTATCAAAATTGTTGTTGAAAAAGTTGTTGTCTACCACTTCAAACGCTCCGGCACCTACCAAGAAGGGAAAGTGCAAATGAACAGGTTCCCTTGTCCAGAGCGTAAAGCCAAACACCATTCCGCCATAGCCTCCGTATATATCAAGCTTCTTTTCTACTGGCGTGGAAGCTGTTGGAATCAACCCGTCTACTTCATTGTCTGTGATTAAACCGTATCCCGCCAGACCTAAAAAGTAAGTGCGATTGACGATCACACCACCGCTTCCCCCAACGATCAGGCTTCTGTTCCCGGCTATATCTCCTATCTTCAGGTCTGCACTCCCATATCCATAGGTCTCACTGCTTTTCCCAATGAGTGACTTGATTTCATCCGGATTGTGTGAGTCCACATACACCTGGGCCTTCACGCTGCTAAGGAAAAAAAGAAATATACCAATTGCGATTGCTCTCATCAGAATACATATTTTAGCGTGATCGCAGCATCCCAAAAATATGCTTCCGCATGACGCATGCCTATATAATTGAAATAAGGTTTGATATCAAAACCAACCGTCATGGGAATGCTTAGCCACCGGTATTCTACTCCGAGTATCACATCTACTCCCATAATAAAATAGGTCTGATCTTCATACACAAAATCGGGTGGGTCTATAGAAGTCAGAACTTTTCGAAATTGGTTAAATCTTTCGAAGCCCAGATGACCACCCAGACCATAGTAAGCATAGAAAAACTCGCTAAAAGCCACTTCCATGGGTAGATGGTTGACATACATGGTTATTATTTGCAGCCCATCATTTCTTCCGCTGAGGGTGAGCTCAACGGATTTTTCCTCGACGAGGAACTTTTTATAGGTAAGCCCAGCGGTCTTACCCAGACGCAACCCTGCAGATTGAGCGTACTGTTGAGCGTTACACGAAGAGGCCAGGACCAGGTACAGAAATCCTGTAATAAAATACTTAGTCATCAGTTCAGGCGGGTTAATTCAGTTAGTTCTTTTTGGTGTAGAGCGGCAGCTCCAGGATAGATATGATCAACTCCCCTCCGTCAGCTAAAACATTCAAATCTCCCTTAGTATTTTGAGTGGGTCCAACAAACCCGGATAAAGTAATCTCGCTGGTTGACGCATCCTTTTCTTTTTTCAACACCAACATACTGTTTGGAACCAAAAGCCGGTCTTCATCGGCAGTAATATTCGCCGAGATATAAGATGCCTGATCCATGATCAGGTTAATATCTGTAGATTTTCCGATGATGTCTATTGATTTGAATCCCTTATAGACCCTGGTAATATATACATCACCATAGTTGAAATCCAGTTGAGCACTTGACAAAACCATATCCACACTTAGATCTGTAAATACGCCTTTTGCGATGATGTCGTCGGCTTGCTGGATACTGATCTTATCATTTCTACTTTGGAATTGTGCATATTCGATGATACCCAAAGTGATCTCAGATGAGCTACTCTCAAAGTTCACCAGCTTTGCTTTATCTACTTTGACTTCGGCACCCTTCAAAGTGAAAGTTCCTTTATGAAGCTTATCAATCCTGCTCCTGCCAAAACTATGTGTGAGGTTGAATTCTTTTTCCAGTCTATTGGCTTTCAGGTCTCCATGTGAGAGGTCAATGGTGACAAAACCTGTAAGCGAGGACAAAAACACATTGCCATATTTATTCTCAATATGAAGATCCATTTTTTTAGGCATCCAGACTTCGAAGTCTACAGATACCTTGGTACTTCCAAAAAGGTTTTTCGAATAATCTTCTACATCAGTGAGCAAGCTTCCAAAAAACCCCGGTGATTGATCAAAAGTAGTCTCAGCCAAAACAACATCTCCTACTTTTCTAAAATCTACAGAGACTTTCCCCAATGATTTTTTAATCACATCCGGGGTCTTACCATCAGCAGTAGCCTTTACCTTTATATATACCGAATCCTGCTCCCAACTGTGCACAATGATATGGCCGTATTTATTGGTCAACTCAAGCTCACCTCCGGGAGACACTTTATAGCTCCGCTGGAAATTCTTTTCTCCATTGTACTGAGCATAAGCCAGGTGACTACATAGCATGGTAGCACACATAATGATGACACTGGTTATCTTTTTCATCTTCCCTAATTAAATATTCGTTTCAACCTTCTCCACATTTTCATCTTCTTGAAGTTTTTCAAGCATTTGTTCCAAAATTTTAAGTTTCAACCGATACTGATCCATTACTGCCCGAATTACTTCCTCATTATCCATTTTATCTTTCAGGTCTTCTTTCAATGATTCAATGACCCTATCCATTTCATTCAAATCTTCAAGGATCATGGGATTGTCTACCCTGGAGGTTACCATTAGCTGCATTTCATTGATTTCCTGTTGGTAAAACCGCTCTGCTTCCACCCATTCCTGTACCAACGGGTTGAGGGGGGCTTGATAGGAATTGTATACCATAAACGACAACCACCCGGCTACAAACATGATGCAGGCAGCTGCCGCATAACCTACATAAATTTTCCATCGGCTCTTCTTCCCGGGTACGAAGGACTTCTCAAATTCCTCCCAGCCCTGATTTTCGTCAAAAGGAAACACCTCGAAGTCTTCCTTTGACTGATCTACCCAATGTTTCAATTTATCCGACATAACTAGTATTGCTGGTTTCCAGTCTATTTCTTATTTTACTTTTTGCCTTGCTATACTGTGCCTTGGATGAAGATTCGGTTATCCCTAAAATCAGTCCTATTTCCTTGTGATCATACCCTTCGAACAGGTACAAGTTAAGCACCGTCCGGCATCCATCAGGCAACTCCCCAATGGCCTCCATTACCTTACCGGCAGTATGCTTCTGATACTCAAAATCATCTTCAACTTCCTCCACCGCATCAAAGTTTTCATCCAATTCACTGGTGATCAGTTTCTTCTTTTTAATCGCATTGATGCAATGATTTACCACAATCCGCTTGATCCATGCGCTGAATGTACTGATCTCTCTGAGCTCCGGTAACTTTCTAAATGCATCAATGAACGAATCTTGCAGGATATCCTTCGCTTCATCATCGTCTCCGATCATCCGCCGACAGATGTTATACATGGCACCTGAATACAGCTTATACAACTGTTCATAAGCCAGCCTGCTTCCTGCCTGACACTCTCTGATCAGTTGGTGATGAATATTTAATTGATCTCCTTTCAAAACAATTAACTATCACAAGGACAACCTTTTTAATAAAAGGTTTCCTCTGAGGCATTTTTTTACAAAGATCAGATTATTTAAGGTATTTTGACGTGTGGCTGTATTGGTGTGAAAAGACCAGGCCATTGAAGTACACCGCTGAATCCACCATCTCGAAGCCGGAATTAGACAATAGATCGTGTATTGGAGGTATAGATTTTGCGGAAATGTTGGTAACAACCCCAAATGCCGCATACATCAGCCTCAGCAATCCGGATTTTTGAAAAGAAAAGTCCGCAACGAGGAGTTTACCATCCTCCTTCAGCACACTTGATATCTTTTTAATAACCGCTCGCAAACTATCCGGATCAAAGAGATCCAGAAAAAAAGGACAAACGACATAGTCAAACGGATGAGAAGGGTGATAATCCAGGAAATCCAAATGGATTAAGTCCACCTTTCTTTCCAATCTACTTCGAGCCTTTTTAAGCATCTCAACGGATTTCTCTACATAGCATATTTGCACACCGTCAGGTATACCAAGCAGTAAATTACCTGTACCACCTCCTACGATCAGCAGACGAGAACCCGCAGGGATGGCTGAAAGAAAATGGGTTGAGGCCTGATCCAGTTTATTTCCAAAGACCAACTGTTTGAGTGGGTCATAGCACCAGGCGATCCCATTAAAATCATTCATTTATTACCTGGATAATGCACGAGACTTGTTTTTACCTGGTTAAAGGAACAAAAAAATAACCGGCACAAAAAAGACCGCATCACCTATCACACGGAACCGATCGTTTCTGCGAAAAAAAACATCAAACTTCAGAACTACCAGCAGCATACAAGCCATGATGAGATAGGCCAATTGTATCCCTTGATATTGATCGTGTACTGAGACTCCGAAGTAAATTGCTGATCCGATTAACAACAGCAGAAGTACCCAAACTAATTTAACCGAATCAGGTCCAAATTTTAAGACAACAGAACCAAAGCCATTTTTGTGATCATTTTCTTGATCATAAACCGAGAAGACCAATAGATTGATGAGTGCCAATACAACCAGTTGTGAGCATAAAACCAGATCGATTAAATGGAACGATTCCAGTAATGTCAAAGGTGCGAGAAATATGCCAGCCGCGTAGCCTACAGCCACAATTAGTTCCTTAAACCAGAGCCTGGGAACAAAGTAGACTGCCATCAGGTATGTCACACAGCAAGCTGCCAGGATTGCTCCTGCACGAATAATCTCTACAGGCAGGTAATAGACGTCAATCAGTCCGATTACCGTCGCAAGGCCCGAAAAAAATATGATATGCTTTCGATACCGGTGATGAAAAGCCCTTCTGCCATCCGGATAACCTGCTTTTACAGAATCTATCAGATGATCTGTAGAATAAATCAGCCAGATAGCGATCGCCAATGCAATATATACAGTTGCCGAAATGGTCAACCCATAGAGGTCCCCTAAAAATCTGAGAAAGATGATTGCACCCAATACGATATCCAGAGAAAGCCATCTGAAATATCGATAAAAGTTCATTATCCCTGGCTTAGTGCCTCAGCACCACCAACAATCTCCAGGATCTCTTTGGTAATCGCTGCCTGACGTGTTCTGTTATAGGTCAATCGAAGCTCTTTGAGCAGTTCCCCGGCGTTGTCCGTTGCCTGATCCATCGCTGTCATCCTTGCTCCCTGCTCCGATGCATTCGATTCAAGCAAAGTCCTGTAGAACTGGATCTTAAGCGATTTAGGAATGATCTCCGAAAAGATAAATTCCTTGGTCGGTTGGAAGATGTAATCCGGTGAGCTCGTCACATCTTCCTCTTCTTCATTCATTTGAATGGGAAGAAACTGCTCGGATTTTATTTGTTGTACAGCGACATTTTTAAACTCATTGTAAATGATTTCTACCTTGTCATACGCTCCAATGGCAAAAGCCTCCATCACATATTCAGCAGCGATACGCACTTCATCGAAGGTAAGCTGACCCATCAAGGTAGCGAATTGATCATCTACTTTGTATCCGCGTTTCCTGAAGTAATCATTCGATTTCTTTCCTATTGGTAGGATAGTCAATGAACCATCTTTTTCCTTAGAAGCGTACTTTTCCTGAATCAGGTTTCGTGCAAACTTGAAAGCATTATTGTTGAAACCACCACATAGACCACGGTCGGAGCTTACAACCACCAACAACACATTGTTTTCCTCTCTTTGCTCAATGTAAGGATTATTGAGGCTTTCGGCATCTACTCCTCCGGAAACATTCTGGATAAGCCTGGTCAGCTTCTGTGAGTATGGGCGCATCTGCGTAATCCTGTCCTGAGCTCTCCTGAGCTTGGCAGCAGCCACCATTTTCATTGCCTTGGTGATCTGTTGCGTAGATGTGACAGACTGTATTCTCCCTTTTACTTCCTTAAGATTCGCCATGCTATACTACCGCTATTATTTCGTAAACTGTGCAGCAAGATCTTTTGCTACTACACCCAGTTCTTCGGTTACTTCATCAGTCAATTTTCCAGCCTTAAGCGTCTCAAGCGCCTTTTTATGATTAGCCCTCAAGATCGATAAAAACTCTTTCTCAAAGTCTTTCACCTTTGATTCCGGTACTTTGTCGATAAACCCTTTCGTAGAAACAAAAAGAATAGCTACCTGCTCCTCTACCGGTGATGGAGAGTACTGAGGCTGCTTAAGAACCTCCTGGTTCCTTCTACCTCTGTCGATAACTCTTTGAGTCGCAGGGTCCAGGTCGGATCCAAACTTTGCAAATGCTTCAAGTTCACGGAACTGAGCCTGATCCAGTTTCAAAGTTCCAGCTATTTTTTTCATGGATTTGATCTGAGCGTTTCCTCCAACCCTGGATACCGAGATACCCACGTTGATCGCAGGACGGATACCTGCGTTGAAAAGGTTGGTCTCCAGGAAGATCTGACCATCCGTGATTGAGATCACATTGGTAGGAATATAGGCAGATACATCACCAGCCTGTGTTTCGATGATCGGTAGCGCTGTCAATGAACCACCACCTTTTACTTTTCCTTTCAATGAAGGAGGAAGGTCATTCATTTTAGCAGCAATCTCATCGTTGTTGATGATTTTAGCTGCACGCTCCAGCAACCTTGAGTGAAGATAGAAAACATCACCAGGGTATGCTTCACGTCCCGGAGGTCTTCTCAATAGCAGTGAAACCTCACGATAAGATACGGCTTGCTTGGAAAGGTCATCATAGATTACCAAAGCAGGTCTTCCCGTATCTCTGAAATATTCACCGATGGCAGCCCCGGTAAATGGAGCAAAAAACTGCAATGGAGCTGGCTCTGATGCAGCAGCACTTACTATAGTGGTATAGGCCATGGCGCCAGCCTTTTCCAATGAAGCAACGATTCCAGCTACGGTAGAAGCTTTCTGTCCTACAGCCACATAAATGCAGTAAACAGGTTCGCCTCTGTCGTAAAATTCTTTTTGGTTGATGATGGTGTCAATAACAACTGCTGTTTTACCTGTCTGTCTGTCACCGATCACTAGCTCTCGTTGACCTCTTCCGATAGGAATCATTGAGTCGATCGCTTTGATACCTGTTTGAAGGGGTTCGTTTACCGGCTGTCGGAAGATTACACCAGGAGCCTTTCTTTCTAATGGCATTTCGAAAAGCTCACCTTCAATATTTCCTTTACCATCTATGGGCAGACCCAAAGTATCTACTACCCTTCCGCACATGCCGTCACCTACCTTGATCGAACCGATCAATCCGGTTCTTTTTACGGTGTCTCCTTCTTTTACATCACTGGAATCACCCAGCAATACCGCACCGACATTGTCTTCTTCCAGGTTAAGTGCCAAAGCTCTCAGACCATTGTCAAATTCCAATAGCTCACCTGCCTGGGCGTTGCCCAATCCGTAGATCCTGGCTACACCATCCCCTACCTGCAGTACTGTTCCGATTTCCTCAAGTTGTGCTTCTGTCTTTTGGTTAGAGAGTTGCTCTCTAAGAATCGCTGAAACCTCGTCGGGTCTAACTTCTGCCATAGTTTTGTATTTGTGCCTTTACAGGCGATTTATATCGTTTCGTTTTTAAATTTTAATCCCAATTCTCTTAGATGACCACTGATGGATTCATCCAATTGCTGATCCCCCATTTTCAGTAAATAACCACCTATCAATTCGGGATCTGTCTTTTCATTGATCAATGACTCCTTTTTGGAGATCTTTTTGACCAAATCACTAAATTCTTTTCTTAGCGTATCGTCAATCGGGGCAGCGGTAGTAAGTGTCACTTCCTGGATCCCCTTCTTGATATTGTATTTTTGAAGAAAAACCAAGGCAATCTGAGGCAGATACTTCTCCCTGTTTTTTCTGGAAATGACGTTAAATGCCTGAAGCGTTAATTTGTTTACTTTCTTATCAAAAATCTTGTTGAGGATTTCTGCCTTTTTCAAATGAGGAATAATAGGGCTCTTCAACATCAAAGCAAATTCCCTGTTAGATTTACAAAGGTCAGAAAAGAGCTTCATGTCATTTTTCACCTCTTCCAGGACTCCCTGCTCATCCGCAAGTTCCAGGATAGGGGTAGCATATCTCGCCGCAAGCCTTGTATTTGACATGATTAGTTGACTTTAACTTCTTTAAGAAATTTTTCGATCAGATCTTTTTGTGACTTATCATCACTGAGTTTCTCTCTTAGCAACTTCTCGGCAATATCCAGGGATAAAGATGCTACCAGGTTTTTCACCTCCTGAAGTGCTGCTTTCTTTTCTCCTTCGATCGCATTCTTGGCATCAGCAATCATCCTGTCCGCTATCACAGAGGTCTCTGATCTTGCGTCTTCTTTAATCTGATTGGCCGTTGATATTGCCTCCTTCAGCATCTTGTCTCTCTCAATCCTGGCCTCCTGAAGCAGATATTCATTATCTTCTTTGATTTGTGCCATCTCCTCTTTTGCCAGCTCAGCAGCTTTGAGGGAATCAGCAATGGCTGTTTCACGTGTTTTCAATGCACTGGCAACTGGTTTCCATACGAAAACTGCCAGTACGGCAAATACAATCAGGAAAACAACTGTTTGCCAAAAAATAAGTCCAATATCAGGGGTTACTAAATCCACAGTATTTCAGTTTTGTTTTTGAATAATTAAAACCTGACCATGACACCTAATGTGAACAAGGTCAGGCTTTTGGTAATTAAATACCTGCGTTAGTAGCAAGAAATCCAATTACTGCAGCAAATAACGCAACTCCTTCTATCAAGGCTGCTGTTACGATCATTGCTGTCTGGATTTTGTTTGCCGCTTCGGGTTGTCTAGCGATACTTTCAGTAGCACCTTTACCAATTAGTCCAATACCAATTCCGGCGCCTAGTACTGCTAAACCTGCTCCAATTGCTCCCATAATTCTAAATTTAAATTGTATAGTTATTCAAAAAAATTCTCTTTAATGATGCTCAGCCTCCTGTACGGCTTCTCCAAAATACATGGAAGACAATAAGGTGAAAACATATGCTTGCAGAATCGCTACAAACAACTCCAACATATTCATTACCGTGGCAAACACAGCAGATAAAATACCTACTGCAAAACTTTCGGCGATGAAGGTGAGACTTAATATACTTAATATAATTACGTGCCCCGCCGTGATGTTCGCAAAAAGTCGAATCATCAGGGAAAATGGCTTTGTAAAAATTCCTATGATTTCAATCGGCCACAGGATCAGATAGAGAAAGAATTTTCCTCCCCAGCCCATGGAGCTGCCCAATGGATCAAAAATATGTGACCAATAGGCTCTGTTACCTGTAGATACCGTGATGATCCAGCTGAAAACCGCCAATACCATGGTCACTGCAATGTTTCCTGTAAGGTTAGCAGCACCGGGTAGTAATCCCAGCATGTTGCCGAACCAGATGAAGAAAAACAACGTCAACATGTAAGGCAAGTATCTTTCGTACTTGGGACCAATGTTGGGTTTCACGATATCATCTCTTACAAAAATGATAATGGGCTCGAAAAACGACTGAAGTCCTTTTGGTGCTCTCAACGGATCCTTCTTATAGCTACTGGCTACTGCCATGAATAGCAAAATCAGAATGATCGAGTTGATGAAAAGAAAGAGTACGTTTTTGGTAATGGAAAAATCCACTACATGGCCACCCCCTTCAAGGGTAATATGGTCGTGATCCATCACATAGCCCTTGTAGGGTACCGGCTCATGATCCGCATTGAAGAAATTGCTGGACAAGAAGATATCCAGGCCTTTCTCTTCTGAATACACAATGATTGGCAGATGAACATTCACCCCATGGGTGATCTCCCAGGTATGAGAATCCTTAATATGATGGTCAATCAAAACACCGGGATTGAATGAGCCATGATCCCCCTCATCGGTAGGTTCAGCAGCTGCCACGAGCGATCCGGATGAAACGATAAATACAAAAACAGCCAAGAGGCTGATTTTCAATAATTTAGATACTGTGTAGAATTTCTGTTGATCCATCAATTGAGGTTCTATCCCTTAATTCCGCCGCAAGTTAGCCAATACCACTATTAATTCAAATATTAAATAAACCAAATAGAGGATCGAAAACTGAACCATAAATGAGAATAGATCCGGAGTTTTAAGGAGGTAAAAAATGGTTAAAATCATTAAACTGGTAATCATCCGGAATCCGATGGCTCCTATCACGAATATCGGAAATTGTGAGGCATCATTTTGTGCCTGTTTCATGATCCAGGCCACAGGTACAGACTGAACAAAAAAAATAAGGACCAAAATATCGAAATATTTGTGAAGTACTCCTCCCAACACCCTATCATTTGCCAAGTAAAATGTTGCGACCAGTATGGCTGTAATGACTGCAGAGGGTACAAGGTATTTTTTCAATCCTTATTGATTAATCGCTTAAATAAATACCAGATGGTCCCTGCCATTCCAAGGAACACCGACAAAATTAAAATCCAGTGTGACTTTGGGCTGTAGAGCTGACTTAATTTATATCCGCCCCAGATACAAAGTAGATTGATAGATGCTACTTCAATGGCCAGCCCTGAAAACCTGGCGTAGGTATTGTCTCTGTCAGGATTGGGCTTTGAGGAGTGGCTGTGTTTCTGATTCCTGGCCAATGTTTATCTCCTTACTTTTTACGCCCATTTTGCATTTCCCATTGAATGTGGCCCCGGACTCAACAATCAGTTTATTTGATATGATATCGCCCTCTACCACAGATGATGCTTTTAATACTAAAACTTCAGTGATCTCTACAGATCCTGTAATGTGTCCGGCTATCTCTGCGTTCTGAGCCAGTACGCTTCCTTCTACATAAGAAGAATGGCCAAGTGCAACTTTAGATTTCGTTTTGATATTGCCAATCACTTTACCTTCTACACGAATATTTCCAAAGGTCTCAATGTTACCTTCTAAAGTGGTTCCTTTTCCAATGATGTTGCTGGAGTTACTCAGTTCCTCCATAACTTTGGGGTCTTGCTTCTTTAACATAACTGTTTACTCAATTGTCTAACGATTCCTTTAATAGTTTTAATTACCGTAGTTCAAGCAATAATTAATACTCTTCCAGCCTGATCACATTACTTTCATTTTCAAAAAGCCACATATTCCTGCGGATTGACCGGATTACCATTATGCCATAATTCAAAATGCAAATGAGGACCTGAAGTCAGCTCTCCTGTATTTCCAATGATGGCAATAATTTCCCCTCCGGTGACAAAGCTACCAACGTTTTTCAATAATTCCGAATTGTGCTTATAAACTGAAATAAGATTTCCGCGATGCTGAACCCCCAATACATACCCACTGTCCAATGTCCAGGAAGAAAAGATGACCACACCATCAGCCACACATTTTACCGGTTCATTTTCCTTGGCCACGATATCTGTTCCAAAATGATTGGTCTTTGGATTGAAACCATCCGAAACAATTCCTTCCAGCGGACTAAACAGATATAACTCCCTAAACTCACCACTTTCCCGGGTTTGGAAAGTCAAAACACCGAGCTCTTCACTTTCAAATTCTGCCCGGAATTGGGAGTCAATCGGCTTTATATTCTCCTCAAAATCTACCTCGGAAGAGCCTATGGAAACACTCTCGTTGAGGTCTTCCAATGAAGTAAATCCCTCGGTATCTCCACTTACAATTTTTTTAATATTGGTCACATATTGATCCTTGATAAGCATTTCTTTTTCCAGAGAATCAATTTTCATGGTGAGCGCGAGCAACTGTCTATTTGTTTGAGATTGAACAAATCTCGGATCAAGCCATTGTTCCAGTGTGAACGTAACCAGATAGATAGCTAAAGACAAGGTGATTAAAAATGCAACAGCCATCAATAAGATGACCTTGGCATAAGTAAAGCTGATCGTCTTTTTCTCTGCAAAATTTTCCTCATTACGAATAATGAGCAGATACCTGTTGGTAAGCCAGTTGGATAATGTTTTTCTTGCTGCCACTAGACCCTTTTCTTTAGCGCCAAAGATAAGCGAATTAAGATGTATATATGAAGAACCAATTTTTTTCCAAAAACCAATTTGAATCTAACCTGATTATCTTTGCAAGATTAAGGATTTCAGGTCGTTCTAGCATATACAAAGTTTAACTGTCTTCATTGAAACGATACGCATCACATATTCTTAGTGGACTCATGGTTCTCTTTTTTGGTTGCGCAAACCTGGACAATCCACTCAGCACTGGCTATAATAACCTGACAGCTCATTTCAATTCCTATTTTATTGCCAAGGAGCGCATGAAGGAAATTGAAACTGCCATCCACGACAGGTATGAGTGGAACTATAACAAGGTATTGCCCATTTATCCTCAATTCGATACCACAGATGCACAGGCCCTTGAAACAGAAATAAAGGATTGTATCGAAAAAGCTTCCATCTCCATCCAGCGGCACCCGGACTCCAAATGGGAGGATGATGCTTATGTCCTGGTAGGCAAGGCCCGGTATTATTCTGTTGAATTCCCCGATGCCATTGAGACATTTAAGTATGTAAATAAACACAGCAAGGATAAGAATGAGCGCCACAAAGCACTGATCCAACTACTCAAAACTTTTGTGGAGTATGGCGAATTCAACAATGCCATTGCTGTCTCAGATTATTTAAGCAAGGAAAAGCTCAACAATAAGAACGCCCAGGACTTGTACTTATGCCGGGCCTATCTCTATCAAAAGAGAAATGACAAAAACCAAATGGTGCAAAACCTGGTGAAGGCAGAAGAATTGATGACTTCATTTTCGGAGACAGCCCGGGTAGAATTCATTATTGGGCAGGTATACCAGGAGCTCGGATTTGACGCAGAGGCCCATCATTATTATGAAAGGTCGCTTAAAAATAATCCTGACTATGAGCTTTCTTTCTACACCAAGCTCAACATGGCGCAGGTCACAGAGCTAACCAGCTCAGGAGATGTTCGTAAAGTCAGGAAATATTTCAGAAGACTCCTAAAAGACACCAAAAACACCGAATACAAGGATAAGATTTACTATGAGATGGCTGGTTTTGAGCTGAAACAGGGCAACCTGAATGAAGCCATCGACCTGTACAAGCTCTCTATCCAAAATAGCATTCAGAATCAACGGCAGAAAGGCTACGCTTATCTCAAGCTTGGACAGATCTATTACGACAGCCTTAAACAATTTGAACTGGCCCAGGCATACTACGACAGCACCGTCTCTGTGATGCCTCAGGACGAAGAGGGATTTGAAAAAATCAGGCAACGTCAGGAGATTTTGGATGATTTTGTTGTCCAGGTGAACACGATCCGTGAGAATGACAGTCTTCTGGTCCTTGCCACCTTACCCAAAGATTCTGTCCTGGCATTGGCGACTGCCATTGTAGAGGAAAACGCACGCCTGCAGGAAGAGGAACGTAAAAAAGAAGCAAAGCGCCAATCAAGGGTTCGTACGGCATTTGATCAGGAAAATGTAGGACTTATAAAGCCTGGTGTAACACAAGGCGCCAAGTGGTATTTCTACAACCCCACCACCCTGGGCAGGGGTGCTTCGGAATTTAAACGTCTTTGGGGTTCACGACCTCTGGAGGACAATTGGCGAAGAAGCACCAAATCGAGTGGAGCTATTGCCTCCAATGCTTCTAATGGGGGGGTGAGTAACCTCCAGAAAGTGCAGGAGGATGGGGAAGAAAACAACAGTGCCGGAGAAGTAGCAGGCATGATGTCAAAAGTACCCTTTGCTGATGAACAAAAAGAGGTGCTAAGAAATCAGATTGAAGAAGCGTTATATAAGCTAGGTTTTATCTACAATTTTAAACTCGAAGAAAAACAAAATGCAATCCGCACTTTTGAACAACTGAATCTACGCTTCCCCGAATCAGAACATCACCCTGAAATTCTTTATCAACTTTTCCTGCTATACAAACCGATTGATGCGGATAGATCCGATGAAAGGGCAAACATGCTCAAATCAAAATATCCTGAAACCATTTATGCTAAGCTGGTAGACAATCCCAATTATCAGGAAGAAAGCCATGCCATCACTGAGGAGTTAAAAATAATCTACAATGATGCCTACAGAATGTATGCCAATGGCCAGGTGAAAGAAGCTCAAAAGAAACTAGACAGTACCTTGGTACTGCATCCGGATAATGATTTTAGTGATAACCTGAAATTACTACAGATTATGTGTACTGGTATATTAGACGGACAATACCGCTACCAGTATGAGCTGAATAATTTCATGAAAAATTATTCTGAAAGTGAACTCAAACCCTATGCTCAGCAATTAGTCAAACATTCAGAAGATTATCAAATCAACCTATTCAATAGTAGCCAGGCAAAATTTAATGGGAATCTGAATCAGAAACATTACTCGGTGGTCGTTTATGCAAACAAAAGCGGTCTGTCAGAATCGATTCCGTCAGAAATAGATAAATTTATCCGGGACAATAGCTTTGCACTAAAGACAGGTAACCTTGTTCTGGATGAAAAAAATGCCATGGTAATGATCAATGAGTTTCCAGGTAAGGGTAGTGCTGTTAAATTTGTGCAAAAGATGGCTTCAGATTTAACACTGTCAGAAACGTATAAAGGAGAAACTTTCTACTATTTGGCCATCAGTGAAGATAATTTTGACGTATTTTACCAAACCAAAGATCTTGACGCCTACCTGAACTTTTTTGAAAAAAATTATTAAGGGTTAAATGAATAAAAGACTAGTAAGGACTATTGTTATTCTTGTATGGGCCATCTTCCTTTTTGGGATCATTTCTGTCCCTTTGCTGTTTTACGCAGTAAGAACGGATTATAACGGCTGGTTTGGGGGCTTGCCAAGCTTGCAAGCGCTTGAAAGACCAGATCCGGAACTCTCATCAGAAATCATCAGTGCTGATGGTGTTTCCCTGGGAAAATATTATCGTACCAACAGGACCCCTGTTACTTTTGAGGAGCTTTCTCCTGAAATGGTCAATACACTCCTGGTCACAGAGGATATTAGATTCAAAGAGCATCCGGGTATTGATCTAAGAGGGTTAATAAGAGCCATCATCGGTAGGGTCACGTCACTGTATGATGGTGGAGGAAGTACCATCACCATGCAGCTGGCAGAGAACCTGTTCAGAACCGAGACAGAAAACAAAGGATCGCTGTACAAATATCCATCTGTGGGACAGGTGGTCACCAAGCTCAAAGAGTATATCATCTCCATGCAGCTTGAACAATCCTATACCAAGGAGGAGATACTGGCCATGTATCTCAATACAGTTCCATTCGGAAGTAATGCTTTTGGGATAAAAGTGGCCGCTCAGACTTTTTTCAATAAACTCCCCTCGCAACTAACTTATAAGGAATCTGCACTATTGGTAGGCGCTTTGAACGCACAAACCCGCTACAGTCCTATTCTAAACCCTGACAACGCCCTGGCCAAGCGTACAGAGGTGCTACACAATGTTCACAAATATGGTCTGATTGATCGGGTAGCGTTTGATTCACTCAAGAACTCTGATTTTGGACTTAACTACAAAGTAGAAAGCCACAATGAAGGGATAGCTACATACTTCCGGACCGTACTTGGCAACTACCTTATGGGCTGGACAAAAGAACATGGGCTGGACCTTTGGGGAGATGGCCTGAAAATTTATACGACTATTGACAGCAGAATGCAGGAATATGCAGAGAAAGCTGTGAGAGAGCACATGGATACTTTGCAACAGGTTTTCGACGAACATCTGGGCGATCGGGCCCCCTGGATCGATGAGAACGGGAGAGAGATCACAGATTTTCTGGAAAATGCAGTTAAAAAGACTGATTACTACAATTTCCTTGTTGATAAATATGGACAGTCTAGTGATTCGGTTAGGATCAAGCTCAGAGAAAAAAGACCCATGCGTGTATTTTCCTGGGATGGTGAAATAGACACGGTTTTCAATGTCTACGATTCATTAAGGTATTTCAAAGGCTTTTTACAGACAGGATTCATGGCCATGGACCCAAAAAGTGGGCACATCAAAGCCTGGGTCGGTGGCATTGACCACAAATACTTCAAGTATGACCATGTGATGTATAGCAAGAGACAACCCGGATCTACCTTTAAGCCATTTGTGTATACGGTAGCCATTGACAACGGGTATTCACCTTGTTTCCCTGTGGCAGATGTTCCAGTCTCTCTTTCCAACAATGGTGAGCCATGGACCCCACAAAACTCAAATAATAAATATTCAGGAGAAGTCATGACCATTAGGCAAGCCATGGCCAGGTCTGTCAATAGCATCACTGCATTTATGATGCGGCAACTACAACCAAGTACTGTGAAACAATACGCCAGAAGCATGGGCATTGACAGCGATATCGCTGCAGTACCTGCCATGGGACTGGGTGCAGCCGGAGATGTTTCCGTTTATGAGATGGTCGGTGCCTATTCCACATTTGTGAATAAGGGTACGCATACCAAACCAACCTTTCTGGACAGGATCGAAGATCAAAATGGCAATGTCATTCAGCAATTCGTGCCTGAGAAACATGAAGCCATCAACGAGGAAACTGCTTATGTGATGCTCCATATGCTGAAAGGAACTACTGAAGAAGCTGGTGGAACAGCCCATGGCTTGAGTGCCGAGGTGAAATCCGGTAACGAGATCGGTGCTAAAACAGGAACCTCTCAAAATGCCAGTGATGGTTGGTTTATGGGCATTACGAAAGACCTGGCAGCCGGAGCCTGGGTAGGTGGTGAAGAACGAAGTATTCGTTTTGAATACTGGGCTTTAGGTCAGGGAGCAAGAACAGCCATGCCTATTTGGGATAAATTTATGCAGCAAGTCTATGCTGACCCTACTTTAGGTTATACCAAAGGTCCATTTCCAAAACCAGTGAAACCCATCTCAGTAGAGCTGGATTGTAGCAAATATGACGCTGCTACGCAGCCGGAAGATTCCATAACCTATGATGTCGTTGAGGAAGAAGCCCTCTTCTGATGCAAGCCCAAAAGTTTACGCCGGAAGAATACCTGCTCCTACCCCATCAGCCTGGGGTTTATAAGTTTTTTGATTCAAAAAATATCATCATCTATGTTGGCAAGGCCAAGGACCTGGCAAAACGTGTATCCAGCTACTTCAACCGGGCAGGTCTGACGAACAGAAAGACCTATAAACTGGTAGGGGAGATCAAGTCCATTGAGGTGGTGATCGTCAATTCTGAATTTGATGCGCTCCTCCTGGAAAATAGCCTGATCAAAGAACATCAACCGAAATACAACATCCTGCTGAAAGACGATAAAAGCTTTCCAAGCATTTGTGTAACCAATGAGCGTTTTCCTCGCGTGTACTCTACCCGCAGGATCATCCGTTCCAAAGGAGAATACTTTGGTCCATACACGAGTGTGAAAGCCATGGATGGGGTGCTGGACCTGCTCAGGAAGCTTTACAAGATCCGAACCTGCAACTATGTTCTCTCAGAAGAGAATATCAGGAAAAAGAAGTTCAAGGTTTGCCTGGAATATCACATTGGTAATTGTTTGGGCCCTTGTGAGGGTCTGCAAAAAGAAGAAGATTATCTGGAAGACATTCAAAGTGCCAAAGAGGTACTGAAGGGAAACATCTCTGTTGTGAAAAACAACTTCCTCAAGCGGATGAATGAGGCAGCCAGCGAATTGAAGTTTGAGACTGCACAGGACTACAAAAACAGGTTGGACCTGCTGGAGAAATTTCAGTCAAAATCACTGATTGTCAATCAAAAGATCACTGATGTGGATGTGGTAGGCATCCTGTCTTTAGAAAATAAACTTTTCATCAATTACATGAAGATCCAGCATGGTACCATTCGAGTGTCTGAGACTGTTGAAGCCTCCAAGAAAATCGAAGAACCCATGGGTGAGCTGTTACAGGTGATTGTTTTTAATCTAAGGAAAAAATACGACAGCGAGAGTCCGGAGATCTTTTCCAACCAGGACATCTCTGCCTGGGAGGGTGTCAATGTCACCATCCCTCAGATTGGCGATAAGAGAAAGCTGGTTGATCTATCCATTAAAAACGCGCTGTTTTATAAGAACGATAAGGTCAAACGTATTGAGTCTTCCAAACCCTATGCAACAAAAGTGCTTGAGCAACTGCAGGCAGACCTGAGACTAACCACCTTACCGGAGCATATCGAATGTTTTGACAATAGCAATATCCAGGGCACAAACCCGGTAGCATCCATGGTTTGTTTTAGAAATGGAAAACCCAGTAAAAAAGATTACAGAAAGTTCAATATCAAGACCGTAGAAGGACCTAATGACTTTGCTTCCATGAAAGAAGTTGTAGGCAGGAGGTATTACCGACTGAAAAAAGAAGAAGCTGCTCTTCCTGACCTGGTCATTGTGGATGGAGGCAAGGGACAACTTAGCTCTGCCGTAGAGGCTTTGAGAGAACTTGACCTCTATGGTAAAATTCCCATTGTGGGCATTGCTAAAAGACTGGAAGAGATCTACTATCCGGAGGATCAGCTGCCCATGTATATCAGTAAAAAGTCCAGTTCTCTCAAACTACTTCAGCAGCTGAGAGATGAAGCGCATCGTTTTGCGATTACTTTTCACAGGCAAAGACGAAGCAAGGCTTCCGTCAAATCAGAACTAGACGAAATTGCAGGGATTGGTCCAAAAACAAAGAGCTTGCTCCTTTCTGAATATAAGAGTGTCAAAAGGATCAGTGAATTGGGTGTCACAGAGTTGTCGGAGCTTATAGGGCTCAATAAAGCTAAGATCATCAAAGCCTATTTTGAAGGGAAGGTCTCAGAATGACCAGGGACGAAACCCACACCGAAATGCTCTTAGGGGAATTCCAGAGGAATCAGGTACGACTCACTAATTCTCAATATAAAAAAGGGGATCAAACCTGACCCCCTTTCTTTCTATAAGATAAAATTACTAACCTAGTATTCCCATAATTCGCTCTCGTATTCCATCAAATTGTTTTCCAGTTCCTGAGAAAGCAAGACAGCTTCAAATACTTCTTGAGTCAACTGTCTCACGTCAAGATTCTGATCATTTGACACTTTTACAATCGGAGCTCTAAATAATCTCAATTCAAAGGCATCGGCCATATTTCTATGTTGTGCCTGGTTTTGATTGTTGAACCATATGGCTTTTTCGGCGTAAGGACCTCTAAACAGATCCACCACATCCTGATATTTGAAGTGAGCTACTTTCTTTTCAAAACCGGCAGGGTTCCAGGTAATATCACCCGCAGGTAGAGCGACAGAAATCGCCCGGATATACCACAACATTCTGGATCTGTTTCGGTCGAAGATCACGTCTTCTCTCAGATACGCTACGGAAAACAACTCCGATGGAATCGGATCCAACTCTTTGGTCGTTTCCTGCTCGGGTGCTGGCTCAGTACTGGTTTCGGTATCACCAAAACCACCACCGAATCCTCCTCCACCAAAGGAGTCGAATCCGCCACCACCGCCGCCACCAAAGGCATCCTGCTGACGCTCAATGGAAACTGCTTCTTCAAATTCATCATCTGCCAATAGATTGACGCATGAGTCACTTCTATACGGCTTGATCAGTCCTTCGCGAACCGCATCAATCAACAGCCTTGGTAATTCAGCATTCTTTGAAAACAATGGCTGATTAATTCGTTCTTTAAGGTCCATTCTTCTCCATACCTGTCTTTCAAACATGATATGTGCATTCCGTACCTCCGTTTTGATGATCGGCTGACCCTTATCCTGGGCCATTAAGGTACCTGATGCCAGGAGAATAAAGACGATTGCATAACTTATTCTTTTCATGTGTATCATATATTAAATTTAATCGGACACATGGAATTCGCATGATAGATATTCATACCTGTATCTTTATTTTCCTCTATCATGCTCATTTCATTACCTGTTCATTTTATTTCAACTATTGCAGCGGAATATTATAATACTGCGTTCTCACTGGGAAAGGTTCAACCTGTCCTCTAAAATTTTGTCGCTGTACCAGTTTGATCTCCACATTTAAATTATCCCCTTTTCTGGCATTGGCCAATAAGGAAGATAAATTCGCAACACCTCCCGAGACATTGAGTGACCCCCTGGCCAATCCACCACTGACCAAAGTCAGTGTTGCCTCAGCTACCCTGAATTTCGCATCATCAGGAAGTGTTTGCCGGAAATTTTCGTCGGCCACAGCAGCAATTTGCATCCGTGGTGTCTTTGAAGACATCCCCGTTTTCATATTGATCGGTCCTTGTGGTGATGCAAACACAATCTCTGGTTGCGGCACAGGTCTTACACCAAATTCTTTGCTCCCAATATAGGTACCTCCATTTGAAACACTTAGCGTTACCGTAGATGTAGACGTTGGTACAAGCGTAACTTGCGTACCACCACCTGAAATGGCTGCAGCTCCTTTGGCGGAGAAAGACGGAACGAAAGTTGGTCCTAATCCTTGCACAGTAACATTCAGGGCATTACCACAACGATAATACAAAGCATTTACAGATGTTGACTGAACCTGGATCACCGGTTGGATCACAAAGTATTCCACTTCATTGGTGAACGTGGTATCTCTACCACCCGGCATGGTCACGGAAATCTCAGCTTCATACGTTTGCCTTGAAAGACCGTTTTTGTCGTAATTACTAGCTCTGGCAGTAAACTCCACCAAACCAATACCTCTGTCGTTGACAGGAATCTTGTTGCCATTGTAAGCCATCGTTGGTGTTACCCCGGAAGATGAAGCTGCAATGAACATTTCAGCAACATATTTCGCTCCGGCAGTTACATATTTTGACTCTGGTCGTACCATGGCATTGATCTGATCAAATTTCAGGTCACCCGCTCCAACTTTACCAGCCAGATAGGTGATAGCCCTGGTCTCATAACCCAATACCCGCGACTGGAACTCACTTAAAGTGGCCAGACCGGCGGGTGTAGGAGAGCCATCAAAAGCCAATGTAGAAAATTTCTTTCCTTTCTGATTAGGGTCCAGGCTATAAACAGGGTCTTCATCAGCATCCAAAGCGATGGGTTGATAATGCTCTACCTCACCAGGATCGGCACCAAACTGTTTTACCATTTCTGCAACATATTCGGAATATTCGTTCAGGAGAGATTTTAACCTGGCTCCATGTCCTTCGCCTCCTTCTTCTTCTGGCATCATGTAGTGACCAACCTTATCGTAGTCCGTTTCACCCACAAGGTTTTTGGCATCTCCCATATAACCTGGTGTATATCCCTCAAGATATCCGCCGGTAAGATTGACTAAAGTGTCTTTCAGGAGATTGATCTCCTCAATGATCTCATCTGCATTTGCTCTTAATTCAGTCGCAGCTTCAGCAATCTTTAGGTCAGCATCTCTGTTTCCAAGATCGGCCACAGTACTCTTGATACTTGTGAGCGTCTGGTTGTTCCTCTCTATGGTCTCGTTGTTTGCTCTAACAAGCGAATCATTCAAGAAAACAAACTTTTTAATTACTGTCGAGCTAACGTTCAGCGCCAACAATGCTGTTAGCACGAGATACATCATCCCGATCATCTTCTGTCGTGGTGTTTCTTTTCCTCCAGCCATGTTTTTTGGTGTTTAGCTTATTCGTGGAAAAATTAACCTTGCTTCATTGCGCTCAACATACTGCCATACACTTTATTGAGCGAAGCAATATTTGAAGTCAATTGATTGAGTTCTGTTTGGAAAGCAGCTGTTTCTTTACCTGCTTCGGCCATACTGTTTAACGCGTCTGTAACATTAGAGTAAAACTTGTTCATCGACTGAACGTGGCTTTGAGCATCTTTTAATTCCATCTCATAGACGGCATTCAGTGCTCCAAGACTCTTGGTCACAGTTTGTACCTCAGACTGATAATTTTTTGTGTCCTTAGCGGCATTGGCGATCTCACCCACATATTGTGTGATGTTGGCATAAGATTTATTTACCTCGGCCAATGACTTAGAGGCTTGTCTTACATTTCCAGTATACTCATTAGTTGCAAGTGCCGCATCTCCGAGGTTGGCCATCTTTTTAGCCGAGTCGGCAAGATTTCTCATACCATCCCCAAGACTCTTGACGAGCTCAGGTCCAATATTTCCATCGGCCATTACCTTATCCAACGAAGCAGAAACTCCTGTGGCTCTTGCTGGAGCGGCCCTTGGAGCACCATCGTATTCATCAGAAAGTTCGGGGTATACTTTGGACCAATCCGGATCTTTATGCATTGGTTCAAAAGAACTTAAGAAGAAAATGACTGCCTCAGTGGTTAGTCCAACACCAAGCATAACTGCTGCTCCCGGAAGGTGAAGTATTTTAAACATTGCTCCAACAATAACAATTGCAGCTCCTATGCCGTAGATCTTAGGCATTATGGTCTTAAAGAGTAACTCTTGGAATCCGCCTTTTTTGCTCATTATTTTAAATATTTAGGTTAGTAACTTATAGCTTTTTTAAAATTCATATCCTGAAGAACGTCCAATATAGGTCATTGAGCATCTAAATCCAACAGATGACCGTGTGGAATCTCTGTGCTCAAATGAACGGGTACCAGTTTCCAGATAATAAGCGATATCCTTCCACGATCCACCACGCACAATTTTATAATTGACCCGATCATCATAATAGGTTGGGTTCAAATCCCAAACTACCGGCATGGAAGCAGGGTTGTAGGCGTCTTCGCACCATTCTGCCGCATTTCCAGCCATATCAAACAGCCCGTATTCATTGGCAAAATATGTTCCAACCGGTGAGGTGTAAGCAAAACCATCATCGAAATAGTTACCCCTACCTGGTTTGAAGTTCGCCAATAGACATCCCTTGGTATTTCTTATGTAAGGGTTCCCCCATGGATACTTAGCCATATCTCTTCCTCCTCTTGAAGCGTACTCCCATTCTGCTTCATTGGGTAGTCTGAATGCCGGCATCTCAAAGAGACCAACACTTGCTCTCCATTCATTTAAATGTTGAGTCCTCCACTGACAGAAAAATCTGGCAGCATTCCAATCAACACCAACAACCGGATAATCATCAAATGCCGGGTGAGACCAATAATATACCATCATAGGATCCCCCATATGATGTGTAAAATCTTTCACCCAAACAGCGGTATCCGGAAGTAAATCAGCTACAGAATAACCGGCAGGCAGGTCTACTTCTGATCCCTCAGTGATAGCGACAGTAAACTGTCGGTACTCATTGTTGGTGATCTCAGTCTCATCCATGAAGAATGCACTGATGGTAACCTGTTTGTTAAAGTTGATCTGTGTAGCTGCTACGTCTTCGTCAGCTTGCCCCATGTGGAATGTTCCGGCAGGTACAGCTGCCATCCCATAGGGTCTTGTCATTTCCCAGCCTTCACGGCCTTGTACACCAATTAGCTCACCACGATCTGAACCTCCTCCACCACCGAACAGACCACAACTTTGGATCAGTACGCTGAGAGAAAGTAATACTAACGTGGAAAGCGAAAAAACACGCATTTTATTCATAACACCTAATTTGAACCTAGCAAGTATGTAAATTAAACAAACTTTCTTCTAAAATATTGCATCAAAATGGGCCTAAATATATAACCTTCTGATTTTTCAACACAAATTTTGCATTGAAATTATCCAAAAAATACGTCTTTAAGTTAAAAAATCGGTGAAATGCTTATTTCAAAAGCTGAATCTCGGGGTTTTAACGATTTTCTTTCCACCAAAAATTAAATCGGGAATATCGTACCTAATGAAAATTTCGTGAGATGTAGGCTGCTTGGCCTCCTGCTCATCAACTACATAATCAAATGAATACCCGAGCTTTAAAACATTGTCTTCCAGCAAACTATACCCTAGCAAAAGGATGGCAGATTCCGACCTTCGATAGGAAATTCCGCCCCACATTTTTTCCCGAAAAATTGCCAGCGCACTCATGTCAAAAGTGAAGCCATTAAGATCTGACCTGACCAGCACACTCGGTCTGATCACAAGATCCTGATTGATATTGAGTGCAGTACCTACCAGACCCGTGTAATTCCGCTTGAAGTTATTGCCAAATTCCACAGTGTCAATGTCAATCCCAAAGTTGAATGAGGGCTCCAGGATATTCATCGCGCTGACTCCTATATATACATTGCCTTTGGTCTGGAAGAACAAACCAGCATTTAAGTCCGCTTTGAGCTGTGTTTGCCGGGCACCAATGTTGAGGGGGTCCTCAGGGTTGTTGAACCTCAGCTCATCAAACTTTTCTGTCTGAGAAAAGAAGCCGGGCATGATTCCTACTGACAGCGTACCAATGTTTACGTCCCAGCTGCCGCTCACAGAAAACTGACCCTGAATATTATTGAGTGGTCCGAGGTTGTCATTGGATAGGTTGAATCCCAGGCCAGAGATCATGCTATTGACCGGAATGTTTAATGTAAGCATCTGAGTGCTGGGCGCCCCTCCCTCGCCATCAAATGAGCTGGTATAACCGAGCCATTGATTGCGGTACTGAAAAGCTACAAATGCAGTCTCCTCGGTACCCACCCAGGCAGGATTGAAGTAAGAAGGATTGAGCATGTAGTGGCTGAAAAAGAATCCGTTCTGTGCTTTCGAAAAGAAACACATGAATAACAGAATCGAAACAATCAGCCACTTCTTCAACATTGCTATAAAGTTAAACGCTTAATTTTAAAAACGCTTATATCTTATAGGTTGTTTGCCTTCTTGATATAAAGTTCTAAAGCGCCTGTCATAGACGGTGCATTCGGAAGCGGAGCCTGTATATCCAAAATCAAGTTGGCATCTCTTACCGCTTTGGCTGTGGTCGGACCAAAAGCAGCAATTCTGGTTTTTTCCTGTTTGAATCCAGGAAAGTTTTCAAACAATGACTGGATCCCTGACGGACTGAAAAAAGCGATGATATCATATTTGATGTCTGCAAGATCAGAAAGATCCGCTGCTACTGTTTTATAAATAATAGCTTCGTTGAATTTGAAACCATTGGTCTCCAGAAAATTGGGGATATCATCCTTTCTGATATTGGAGCAAGGATATAAAAATTTTTCATCCTTGTGCTTTTTCATCACATCAAACAGGTCTGACGCCGTACGCTCACCAGTGAAAATCTTTCTTTTCCTGATCACAATATATTTCTGCAGATAGTTTGCCGTTTGCTCCGACACACAGAAGTATTTCATGTCGCTCGGTATCTCCACTTTGCTCTCTATCGCCAATCGGAAAAAATGATCAACCGCATTCCTACTGGTAAAAATGATCGCTGTATGATCAAGGATATTGATCTTTTGTCTTCTAAACTCCTTGATATCTACGGGATCTACCTGAATAAACTTTCTGAAATCAATTTTGATATTATATTTTTCAGCTAGTTTATAATAGGGAGAGTTTTTCTCATCTGTTGGCTCCGGTTGCGATACTAAAATTGATGATACTTTATTGAGCCTTTCCTTGTCTGTAACTAGTAATTCTTCACTCATGCCGTTTCATTATGACTTCGCCCTTTGACCTTTATTTCACTAACCAAAACAGGATTAGGAAAACAGGCAAAAATTCAGTCGTGCAAAGGTAGGAAATTATCAGGAGTTTTTTATGTGAATAAAATTTAACAAACTTAAAATAAAGCCATAACTGAAATATGGCCAAAACCACTATTAACAGGATATAGGCAACATTTACCAGTACAAAGCTGGTATCACCAATAATGAATAAATCCGCAAAAAACAATGCCAGACTGGCAAAAGACAGCCAAATGAACACCTGAATAAAATCCTGAAACTGAATATTTGGCAAATATCTGGTTTGTAATAACAAGGCCATCAGCCTTGAGAAAATATATTTTGCGAGTAACAGCAAAAAAACAATTCCGGTGATGAAAAGCCATTGTGAAAAGAATTGTTCTCCCCAGGTATTCAGATACGGCCATATGTTTAACTCCTGATGTATATATATAACCTGAACAGATGCAATCAAAGCAAACATCAAAGTGGTAATGACGTTTTCGATGTGCCAGAACCCTGTATAGAATTCCTCAATATCAGAAGCAGATCTGCTGGCCAGGGGATTGCTCATCACCCAGGCAAACTTGGCAGGAAAAGCATATTTCAATATTGCAGCAATAATCAAGATAATCAGTAAAGCCTGAAGGTAGAATTCAGAAATGCGATGTTGATTCTTGTCTCTCAGTATCGGTAGGTCATCCGCCCTGTTTGCAGGCATAAGCAGGCTTGCGCTTAGCTGAGTAAATCTGTCGTATGAAACAGAAAGGATTACCGAATCTTTGCCGGCCAGGTTTTGTAAATCAAGTATCCTAAATTTATCGCATCCCTGAGGGAGTCCTCTAAAGTGTAGTTTATTGTTGATCCAAACATCAATGGGCGATCCATGACAAATCTTGATGGTATCCGATGCCAAATAGTCATTGAGATTTAGATTCACCAATGACTGTTCGGTCATGGATGTCACGGGTTTGATCCGGTTGTCTTTAATGACAAACCAATTGTCAATTGATTTTTCATCCTCCTGAGCCAGGGCCGTGAGGGAAAAGCCCCATAGCAATAATAACAGTACCCTCTTCATGGTGTGGTTTTTCAAAATCTAGAAGTATAACCTAAATGTATTTTGGTATTGTTGATATCAAAAGGAATGTCACTTGAGCTTCCTAAAGCGAATGCAAAACTAAACAAGCCATTGTTAGTATTTAAGGAAAGTCCTGCACCTAAACCCAATGGCTGGTTCCATTGCTCAAAAACATTGAAAATCAGTTGATCATAGAACAAGAACAAGAAGGAGCTTTGCTCAAAATACTGACGTAACTCCAACCGGCTTAAAAAATAATTTTGTGCAAAAAAGAAGTTCTCATTGAATCCCCGCAAAGATTTCAAACCTCCCATTCTATAAAGTTCATTTCTCAGGATTTGAGCATTCTCGTACAAACCCATATTATAGCCAAGAAACAGGGTGGTCTTACCTGCCAGAATCTGCTGCCATTGGGCATGAGCCATAAGTTTGTAAACGGTGCTTGTTTCAACAAGGGTATCGTAGTAGGTTGCTGGCAGGGCTGTATTTCTTTCAATGTTCTTTTTGCCTAAAGTCCCCTCGATAATAGTTTCTGAAAGTGTTGGTCCTGGTTTGTCTCGACAGACGTAGTGCATAAAGGTCTGTGGTGTAATCAGCAAAGGTCTGAGAGGAAACACGCTCTACATTTGGAGAGATCAAGTTGCCGCTATTGCTCGCATAAGACCCATCAAACCTCAGACTCTTTCCAAAAAGATATGTTCCAATCTCCAGCTTGACATTCCGTGTGATAAACGTAGTGTCTTGCTTGATCAGGTTAAAGCTACCCCCGACAAAGACATCACTACCAAAAAGATAGGGATGACTATATCCTACAGACAATTGCTGCGATTGTACAGCAAACTGTTGCCAGTTTAGTTGTAATTCTTTGCCGGAATAGAACAGATTCCCGAGGTTCAAATCAAGATACCCGGTGATCAGCATGCCGCCATCACTCGTCTGATTGGGTAGTAATCCTATAATCCCCTCAAAAGTGCTGGCCGTACGCTCTTTTAGGTTTAAGTAGGTGGTGGCTCGTCCTCCACTAAAAGCGATATCTGGCTGTGAGGATAATTCCAAAAAATCCAGTCGCTGTAACTTACTGTCAATATTTTGATAAGCTACCTCACTAAAAGGCTTGCCTTGCTCGAGGTTTAGAGACTGCTGAACAAAACGCTTTTTAGTTTTTATGGATGACAACATCACAATGGTATCGTTCACCAAATAAGGGCCCGGATCTATTTTCAACTCACCACGAATCCTCCCCCTATTGTCCTGCCTGATGTCCTCCCAGTATAGCTGAGCAAAGGGATAACCTTTGGTGATAAAATCATTCAATATCTGTTTAGCATATTTTCCACTTTTATAATGAAGGCCATTCAGGTGGCTATCCAAGACCGTGAGACTATCGATAAATATTTCCTTTTTCTCTCCCTTGTACAAAAAAATGTTAGCCGTCGAATTTTCAGTGATCAATGAGTCAATACCGGCAAACAGGTAGCCTTCCATGACCAGCTCATTAACCTTTCTCTTGGCCAGTTGTGTCGGATTCTGGTCTGTGGATTGGATCTGTGCGCTTTCTTTTCCATCAATATAGATCACGATCTGCCCCAACAGCGAATACTGCAGGCTCAAGAAACACATGATCAGAAGAAGCTTTTGCATGACTTGCTGTGATATCTTTGCAATTTAAGACTGATTCATTGAGCGGCATTTATCTCCACATACCATTCTGCAGACAAGCCTGTCATTATTGTGATTTTCATTTTAGCACCAACCTAAAGCATGTTGAAGACCTGGTGGATGCCATTTGCAAAGAAATCACACTTCGAAAAGACTATTTGAACAAAGAAAAGGTTGAAACAATCTATTTCGGGGGTGGTACACCTTCTATTCTCAATCAAAGTCAATTAGCAAAAATATTTTCTGCGATCCACGATCACTTTGATGTGCTGGACTCCGCGGAAGTAACACTTGAAGCCAACCCGGAAGATGTAAGCGTGGAAGGTGTTGCAATGTGGAAGTCTGCTGGTGTGAACCGGGTGAGTCTGGGCATTCAAACCTTTAATGAAGACAAGCTGAAGTACATCAATCGATGTCATACCTCAAGGCAGGCCCTGGAAGCTATAGGTCTGATCGCCTCCAATTTTGAGAATTACAATGCTGACCTGATCTATGCCATCCCTCCCTCCGATGAGCAAAGCTGGTTGCGGGACGTACAAACGCTATTGTCTTATGACCCACCACATGTCTCTGTGTATGGGTTGACCATAGAGCAGGAAACTGTTTTCGGAAAATGGGCCAGCCAGGGAAAGCTGATAGAGATTTCGGAGTCTGATAATGCGCATGAGTATGAGCTTGCCATAGACCAGTTGGAATCCAGCGGATATGTCCATTATGAGGTGTCCAACTTCTGTAAGCCCGGTAGGTTCTCCAGGCACAACACCTCTTACTGGAAAGGGGCTTATTATCTGGGGGTAGGACCGGGAGCACATTCCTTTAATGGTGAATCCCGCAGCTGGAATGTGAGCAACAACCCACAATATCTCCGGGCCATTGCCGATGGGGGCTTTGAACCCACGATAGAAAAGCTCAGCCTGGCCAATCGTCAAAATGAATATGTGTTGACCAGGATCAGAAATATCTGGGGCATTGACCTGGTAGAATTTAAGCGGTTATTTAAAACCGCATTTCCGGAGATAGACAAATCCTTCATAGATCGATTGCTTTCCAAAAAGCTGGCTGTGATCAAAGGCGACCATTTTCACTTAACCAAAGAAGGATGGTTTTTAGCGGATGAGATTTCCGAAAGGCTGATGGTAGAGGCATAATTTTTTTTGACAAAAAACTGGTCAACTTGTTTACTTTCAAGTGGTTATTTACCAAATTACCTATTGTAAATCTTTAGCTAACCCACTTGGAACCCAATTTGAAAAAGGCGATCATGCTCCTGAAATCTCTGATCTTCCATTACCATGGATTGGATGATGAAGAGAAGACATTGCTGGAAAAATCCGCCAAGAAACTGGATGCCTACGATGAGATGTTGTGGGCTAACAAGTTTATCGCTGAAGATTATATGTCCGCTTTTGAGCGCTCCCGCGAGTTTTTCAAAAAGGTCTTCCCAGCGCTGGGTGTGCATGATCGGCTCAAGCAGCTACAATCTGTTTGGGAAGATTGCCATCGGAAGGGCTATGTCACAGAATCCGAAACGACCGCCATGC
The DNA here is from genome assembly GCA_965223915.1 of Cyclobacteriaceae bacterium. Lineage (GTDB taxonomy): Bacteria > Bacteroidota > Bacteroidia > Cytophagales > Cyclobacteriaceae > UBA7330. Next base: position 1,147,605 of record OZ245027.1, read on the forward strand.
TCATCCTGGCCAAAGACTGGGAGATCGAGTCGGAGTTTTTTGAGATCGTGAAGAGTTAGGGACGAAAACCTTTCTCTTGGATAATTTCGGATAAAGGAAAAACACTTGCGGCGATAAGGGGAGCCAGGGAATCTGAAATTCAACCAATTTCAATCCTTTCCGTTACTTTTAGTGCTGATTAATAATTGATAGCATGCGCTCAGTGAACGAAAATCAATTCTTTGATCTGCTCAAAGAACAAACCAATCCGGTTACCCTGGATTCAATTCCTGAAGCTCTGCATGAAGAAATCGAGAGCTTTATGTTTGGGAAGACAGTCATCAAAATAAATGGATCAATAGCCTTTTATCCCGGAGACTACAATGACTGGATAGCTAAACTAAAAACAGAAGGTTTAAGCTACGACATTCAGCTCATATGAGCCAGCTCCTATCAAAGGCAAATGAGCTAAAAAGACAGTACCGATTCAGATCGCCAAAGGATTGGACTGCTGATGAAAAAGAAAGCCTCTTAAATGACTTTACTTATCATAACAATAAGCTAGAGGGTCTAAAACTTGAATATGGTGATACAATCGACTTTTTGAAAAAAGGGATCATCAGGAAGAACAGCGATATCAAGGACATTACTGACTTACGGAACCATAAAAGTCTCTTAAAGAAAATATTTGAAAGTTATGACGACCTAGCACTCTCTGTTCAAATGATTAAAGACTTACATGCCGAATTGATGAAAGATAAGATTCAATGGGATAGGATTGACGTGTATTTAGGGGGGCCGGGTAAGTTTAAGCAGGAAAATAATTTTGGATTAAGAAAACAGGGTAAATACAAGGAGTACATGGACTGGACGAAAGTCCCCTCGGCATTGGAAAGATTATGTGATGAAACAAATCGCAGGTTAGAAAAACCAGATGATGTAATTCCAGCCGTTAATAATTTTCACTATGAGTTTGCCAATGAAATCCATCCCTTTGGGGACGGTAATGGGCGTATGGTCAGGCTAATTCACAATTTGCTCCTTTTGAAAAACAGATTGCCTGTGATTATTATCCAGGCGGAAGAAAAAAATGAATACATTGATCGTATCATCCAACAAGAAAAGAATCCTGACCTTAAGCCTTTTGATGAGTTTCTAACGCGGAAATTAATTGCAGAAATGGAGATAAAAATGAAGAAGGAATAAAATGGGTGAGCTCAAGTCTAAAGCGGACCAGAACTAGCACGGAAGTTACTACCGCGCGGCGCTATTCAATCAAATCCACATCAATCAATCCCTTTCTCCCAACATAATCCCTGGCACTGGAATATAGATAATCTTCGGCATGCTCAACGATCCCAGCATCAACTGGATTCTCATGTGTATAGTTTAGCTTCTGATCCATGATTTTATTATAGCTTAGTTCAATCGGATGATATGAGTCCTGCCAGAAGCAATACTTTTGGTGTTTACTGTACTCATTGCTTCGTTTCTGAAAATCTCGAGCATCCATTTTTTCCGGCTCTCTGAAGGGTTATTCTCAATGGCTCTGCAGACATGTACCGAAGTATACTTCTTAAAATCTCTAATAATATCCTCAATCTTATTATCTCCATTTCGGCCAACAATCATGTGCAAATGATTACTCATTATACACCATGCCGACAAGACTAAACCCTTCTCTTTTTGACAATGTCTTAAACTATCCAGTAACAAATCACGATATACCTGCCGGGTAAATACATCTACCCAATGGACAACTGCAAACGTCACGAAGTGCAATAAATCCTGGTCTCCTATCTTATATTTTTCGCTCATGCAATAAATATAGCAAACAGCTGTGTTTATTCATTATTAAAATTGGACGGCTTGAGTTATTTAGTACGACCGCGCGGAAGTAACTTCCGCGCTAGGATGGAAAATGCCTATTGCTGTGGATATAAATAGCATGTAAATACCATAATCAATTATAGAGGCTATTGCTCTTCTTAGAATGTTCGGTTGAGTATGTATTCTAGTTTCTCCTGGTAGTGTTACAAACTGTATTGACTATAAATGTTTTATTGTTAAGTAGATGCCTATGATAGCAATTAGGATACCTCCGATCTTGAAAAATGTCCCAAATTTCTTGTACCACAATTCTTTTTTCTCAGGTTCATTTGAACCATAAAACAGATTGAAAACTTTGTATCCAATCAGAGTCATTCCTATACCAACAATTATGTTCCAAATCCCAATTATTAACTCCATTGTACCTACTCTTTATTTGCATACCATTTTGTAAAAAGAATTATCCCAACCACCATTGATAAGGTAATAATAGCAATGGTGATTTCTGTCATTTCGATCTTTCCGTTTTGTTTCCATAAAACAAAAAACAATAATGGTATTGAAGCTAGTAGTGATATCCCAACTCTCCTTTCAGCTTTCTTGTCAAATTGTTTCATCCTCCAAAGGCTTTCTGGTATCTATCAATCCATTTTTTTTTATCGGCAAACAGATCGACCAATATTACAAAAGTTAAAAATATTCCAGACATAGTCAGACCCACATAACTCATTCTATCCTTCATTCCAAGATCATCAATCCAGTTTACGTAAGGAACTAAAGTATTGTATGAAATTTCAACCTGCTTCAAATTTGAAGGCAATCTTTCATCTGCAATAGGTTTATAAACACCTCTATTGCCTTCATAGGTCTTAGCACCCACCATAAAGGTATATTGTAGTTCAATATTCTTGTTCTGACGTTCGAAACTGTATATCTTAATAACTGGTGTTTGTCCTATTGTAAAGATTTCAAACCAGACATTTTTTAGAAGAAGATCACCAATGGAATATAATGCCATTCCTCCCCAAAGGATATAGTGGGCTAGTATGGCTAGTTTTAATATTCTCATAGGTTATCACCTTTTCTTATCATTACTCTGATGTTTTTCTTTCCATTTCTCAACAAGAATAGTATTAATTTCAGAACGATTAAATGCATCGTTGAGCGTATTGACTATGTCAGCCATCAGGTGATGCTCCGTAGCAATCCAATTTTGATCTGACTTTTTGAACCCTTTAGAAAGACTGATTGGATTTATATAAGAGTAGCATCTGTATGTATCCTTTGACATTAGCTCAATAGTGTAAGCAGTCCCATCTGTACCTAGAAGTTTTTCAAAATTTTCTACATCCAGTTTATGAATAATATCACCCATTTTAATACTTGCTCTTACTTCATTTTGAGATTCCAATTTCAGCACATTTTTCGAAATCAAAATATTCCAAATACTATCAATATTGGGAGTTGGCAAGATTAGATCAAGTTCATACACTCCTTCATCATAAATGATCCCTCTTCTATAATTCCATTTCCCATGTGTATCATAAGTCATTTGATAAAAAGAGGGGTAAAGCCATGCATCTTCCCACATTCTAAATTCGAATTTGACACTATCAAAATTGGGATATGGGATATATGATATTGGCTTATTAGTAGTGTTGTTTTCAAAATCAAATTGAGCATTTGACTTGAAGGGGAGAATAGATATTAACAGGAAAAATATCCTCATGACCCAATTTAGTTAAACTGCTCAACACCTACAACGGCTACACTAGAAGAGACATAAGGAATACCACGCAATTATCTCTCAATCTTGATTGAATGGTATTGCAATGGTTGAGCATTAAAATCAAAAAGTAGAAAAAAACTAGTCTGATGATTTCTTATAGCACTCCATGATTCTTCTTCTAAATAGTATGTGATTTCAGCAATTAGAAAACCATCCCTTATCCTATCAAAACAGATAATTACTTCGACCACGCGGAAGTAACTTCCGCGCTAAGGGGTTTGAAGAAGTTTAAAGACTCATCATCTCCTTAAACCTTGCGGCCTGGCGCCGGCTGACTTCTATCTTTTCGCCACCTTTGAGCTGGACGAGTAATCCGCCATTGAACCAGGTATCGATTTTGTCTACCCAGCCCAGGTTGATGATGTGTTTTCTGCTCGCCCGGAAAAAGGTTTTGCTGTCGAGTCGTTCGTCCAGTGCATTGAGGGACTTGTGAATCATGGGTTTGTTTTCCCTGAAGTAGACTTTGATATAGTTGCCGTCCGACTCAAACAAACGGACTTCCGATAGCTTTACAAACCAGCATTTTTCACCGTCCTTTACAAAGACCTGGTCGTTTTCTCCCAGACCTTCCCCCTTTGGAGATCTTTCCTCTTCGAACCGTAATTTATTGATGGCCTCACCTAATCGTTCCTTTTGAATGGGCTTAAGCAGATAGTCGAGTGCATTATACTCAAAGGCTTTGATGGCAAACTCATCGTAGGCAGTGGTAAATATGACTTTTGGTGACTTATCAAGATCTTCCAGCAGGTCGAACCCACTTTTGCCAGGCATCTGGATATCCAGAAAGATCAGGTCGGGATCAATTTTGGTGATCTTTTCCAGGGCATCTTCAGCATCGGTGGCCTCGCCCACTACCTGGATGTCTTTATAGCCTTCCAGCAAGCTCATGAGCTCTTTGCGGGCCAGGCGTTCGTCATCAACTATTAATGCTTTCATGTGTGTAATCTATAAAGTCTTTGGAATAACTATTTCAGTTAGCACTGTATTTTTATCTTCATTTCTGATCTCAAAACTTGATTGGTTGCCATAGATCAGCTCAAGTCTTTTTCGAGTGTTGATCAGGCCATAACCCTCCCGCACCTTATTCTTTCCATTCTCAAATTGTCCGGCATTCCTGATCTGTATCACTAAAGACTCCTCATTGATAAATGACTTGATGGCCACTTCACCACCTTGCCTCAACGTAGAAATGCCATGTTTTATCGCATTTTCCACCAATGTTTGAATCATCAGGGGTGGAATGAGGTAATCTTCGGCTGTCGGATCAAGGTCAAATTTGGTTTTTAGTCGTTCCTCGTACCTTACAGATTCCAGTCCCAGGTAATCCTTTACCGTTTCCAATTCCTCTTTGAATGGGATCAACCGTTTCCGATCTACCATCAAAGAGTTGCGGAGTATGTTGGAAAGCTGGGTGATCGCATTCTTTGATTTTTTAGGATCTTCGTCTACGAGCGCCCGTATGCTATTAAGGGCATTGAAAATAAAATGAGGGTTGAGTTGTGAGCGCAGATTGTTGAGCTCTATTTCTTTCGCTGCTGCTTCATATTGTAAGGTCCTGTTTGATCTTTCAAAATAATGAAAGGTAAAATAGATCATTGCCCAGATGAGATACAGTATGACTGATAGTATGGTTGAGGCAAAAATGGCCAGTGACTGAAAATCCCTCTGCGAGAGTTCACCAATAAAATAGGTGTAGATGATCACCAGGACATAATTCAGCACGGAAAGAACAATGGTCAACAAAAAAATGCGGGGTATGACCTTGGTCAGGTTCAGTGACAGCCATCCTTCCTTCAAGATGATAAAACGCATTAAATGCGTCAACATGATGTGAAAGGTGATCGGGATCAGCTGATTAAGAACCAGTGAAGGTAAGGCCTGCTCAGTATCTAAAAAATAAAGGAAGGCAGAAAGTATTCCATAAAAGGACCACCCCAGGATCTGACACAACCAGTAGATTCTTTGCTTGTTCATAGCCATTTAAACAAATATGAATCCTTTTCACCAATAAATTAAGTCAATTGGGAAAGGTGACAAGAATATTGATTTAACTGCCGCTATCCTTACACAAGCGGTGAAGTCCCTGCCAATTCTTCCTGCAGGTATTTCCAGGTATAACCCTTTTTATTCGTGATGATTTCCTCAGGTGTTCCTGTTGCAATGATGTCTCCTCCTTTTTCACCGGCGTCCAGGCCAAGCTCAATGATGTGGTCAGCTACTTTGATCACATCGATGTTATGCTCAATGATCAAGACCGTATTCCCCTTATTGACCAGCTTTTGAAGTACTTCCAGCAAATGCTGGATATCCTGAAAATGAAGTCCTGTGGTGGGTTCGTCAAGGATATAAAAAGTCTTTCCTGTGTCCCTTTTTGACAATTCAGTCGCCAGTTTCACCCGTTGGGCCTCTCCACCTGAAAGGGTTGTTGCATGCTGACCGAGCGAGATATAGCCCAGACCAACTTCATTTAAGGTCTCTATTTTCCTGAGGATCTTTGGCTGGTTTTCAAAGAACTCAACGGCCTGCTCCACAGTCATATCCAACACATCGGAGATTGACTTTCCCTTGAAACGGACTTCTAAAGTTTCCCGATTGTATCGCTTCCCTTTACACGTTTCGCAATGAACGTGCACATCTGGCAGAAAATCCATTTCGATCACCCGCATACCGCCTCCCTGGCAGGTTTCGCATCGGCCTCCTTTGACGTTGAAGGAAAACCTACCGGGTTTGTAGCCACGAATTTTTGATTCAGGGAGTTCGGAAAACAACAGCCTGATATCCGTAAAGACGCCCGTATAGGTGGCCGGATTAGATCGTGGTGTTCTTCCAATCGGGGATTGATCCACCTCAATGACCTTATCAATCAGGTCAAGCCCCTCGATGGATTTGTAGGGCAAAGGCTCATTCCTGGATTTATAAAAGTGTGTTCTCAACACCGGGTAAAGCGTTTCATGGATGAGGGAAGACTTTCCACTGCCGGAGACTCCTGCTATGCAGATCATGTTTCCGAGTGGGATGGTAACGTCTACATTTTTTAGGTTATGACCGGAGGCTCCCTTCAGCACCAATTTTTCGCCATTCCCTTTTCGTCGTTTCGTGGGCGGCTCAATACTTTTCAGCCCATTCAGGTAGTCAGCCGTCACTGATTTATTTTGGATAAAAGATTCCGGTTTTTCCGCAGCCACAATATGCCCTCCATGGATCCCGGCCCCTGGCCCGATGTCCACGATAAAATCAGAGGCCAGCATCATCTCTTTGTCATGCTCTACCACGATAACGGTATTGCCCAGATCTCTCAAATCCCTCAATGCCTGGATCAACTTATCATTGTCGCGCATGTGCAAACCGATACTTGGCTCATCCAGGATATATAAAACGTTTACAAGCTGAGTGCCTATTTGTGTTGCCAGTCGTATCCTCTGAGCCTCTCCCCCCGATAAGGTTCTGAGTGGCCGGTTCAGGCTCAGATAATTAAGCCCAACATCTGTGAGAAAGCCTATCCGTTTCCGGATTTCCTTAAGGATCTCCTGGGCAATGATGTTTTGACGGTCATTCATCCGATCTTCGATATTATCAAACCAGTGACTCAGGTGATCAATATCCATTTCGGCAAGCTTTCCAATATGATTATCATCAATCTTATAATGTAGCGCCTCCTTTTTCAGACGATACCCCTCACAGGAGGGACATACGCGTATATCAGTAAATTCATCTACCCATCTGCGGATTTTTTCCGAGCCCGTATCCTTTTGCTTTTCCAGAAATTTGATGATCCCTTCAAACTTGGTATGCCAGTCGGTACCCGGATATTTGACTGAGCTCACAGCCACCGGGATGCTATCCCCATATAGCAGAACATTTAAACTATCCTCGGGAATTTGCTCGATGGGAGTCGTGAGGTTAAGGTCATGGCGCTTCAGGATGGCCTCAATTTTCTTAAAAATCCAGATATCCCGGTATTCGCCCAATGGCGCTATCCCTCCCCTGCTGATGCTCAATGAAGGGTCCGGGATCACACTTTCTTTGGAGATCTCTTCGATCACGCCCAGGCCATGACATTCCTGACATGCCCCATACGGGGAGTTGAAAGAGAAAGTATTGGGTGCGGGGTCGTCGTAGGACAAACCTGATTCCGGATCCATTAGATTTTTGGAAAAATTATAAACCTTTCCCTCCTCGTTCATCACCATGAGTATACCCTCTCCTTGCTTCAGGGCTGTTTTGATCGATTGGCTGATGCGATTTCTGTCTTTTTTGTTGACGATGACGCGGTCAATGACGATTTCCACATCATGGGTCTTATACCGATCCAGCTGCATCTTCGGGGCCAGGTCGGTAATCTCTCCATCTACCCTTACCTTGGAAAACCCAAGTTTTCTGATTTGAACAAAAAGCTCCCGATAGTGACCTTTCCTTCCTTTGACGACCGGTGCCAGAATGGTTAGCTTTTTGGCATCAAATTCATCGAAAATAAATGTCTCAATTTGCTCTTCGGTTTGCTTCACCATCTTTTCCCCGGTGATATAGGAGTAAGCCTCTCCCGCTCTGGCAAAGAGTAATCGGAGAAAGTCGTATACCTCCGTGACTGTACCAACAGTAGACCGGGGGTTTCTGCTGGTGGTTTTTTGCTCGATAGAAATGACCGGACTCAGACCATTGATCTTGTCCACATCCGGGCGCTCCATGTTTCCAATGAATGATCTGGCATAAGCAGAAAAGCTTTCCATGTATCTTCGCTGCCCCTCTGCATAAATGGTGTCGAAGGCCAGTGAGGACTTGCCACTACCACTGATACCCGTAATCACAATGAGTTTATTTCTTGGAATGGTGAGATTCACGTCTTTCAGATTGTGCTCTCTTGCTCCAAAAATTTCAATGACTTCTTCTCGCTCCTTATCCTTTACTGATAATTGGATTGTTTCTTCTTCTATACTCACCCGTAATTCTTAGAAGTTTGGACTCAATAAATATTTACTGTAGAATTCATCAATCACAGAGACTGCCTCCTCTGCGGAATCGACCAACTTGAAAAGATCCAGGTCCTCCGGACTCACAGTTTTTTCGGCAACCAGGACATCTTTGAACCACTGGATCAACCCTTCCCAGTATTTTTTGCCTACCAGGACAATCGGAAAGCGTCCGATCTTGTTCGTCTGGATCAAAGTTAAAGCTTCAAACAGCTCATCCAGGGTACCAAAACCACCCGGCATCACGATAAACCCTTGTGAATATTTCACAAACATGACTTTTCGCACAAAGAAATAGTCAAAAGAGATCAGCTTGTCACGGTCGATGAATTCGTTGCTCTCCTGTTCAAAAGGCAAGTCAATGTTGAGGCCAACAGACTTACCCCCCTGATCATGTGCCCCTTTGTTGGCAGCTTCCATGATACCTGGTCCACCCCCGGTGATTACACCGTATCCACTCTTTACCAGCCTGGCGGCAATCTCTTCTGTCATCGTGTAATAAGGTTCACCCTTTTTAGTCCTGGCAGAACCAAAGATGGTGACGCACGGACCAATTTTGGCCAGTTTCTCAAACCCATCCACAAATTCGGACATTACCTTGAAAATAACCCAACTATCTGAGATCTTGATCTCATTCCAGTCCTTGTCCTTAAAAGCCTCTACAATTTTCTTATCGTGCTGTTGATCGCTCTGCAGTTCCTTGTCCATTCAATGATATTTAACTGAACTATGAAGTAGTGAATTTAATTGATTCAAAAATAATTCCCTCAAACCAATAAATCTTTCAGCGCATCTTCCAAGCCGGGGTATTTAAACTTGAACCCCGAGGTCTTCAGATGATTGCTGGAGACATTGTTGCCCCCGATAACAATGGTTGCCATTTCTCCCAGAAACAGCCGCAAGATAAAGGATGGGACATTGGGAAAGATGAGTGGTCGGTTCAAAGTTTTGGCTATTGTTTGCGTAAAGTCTGCATTGGACACAGGTTGTGGTGCTACCAGGTTGAAAGTCCCCCGGAGCTTGCCCTCTACGGCTTCACAAAAAACATTGACCACATCATCAAGGTGTATCCAGCTCATCCATTGTTTCCCCGAACCTATGGGAGCTCCCACACCATAGCGGACAGGCCTGGCTATCTGGGGTAGTGCACCCCCTTCACGGCTAAGCACAACACCCGTTCTGAATTTGGTGACCTGACAAATAGATTGAAACTGGTCAGCAGCCGCTTCCCATTTCGTGACCGTCTCTGCCAGAAAATCATTACCGGGATCGGTTGACTCTGTTATTAAATTGTCCCCGGTATCAGCACCATAGTATCCTACGGCCGACATGGAAATGAACGATTTTAAGGGTGTATTGAGACTTTGCACCGTATCGTAAAGTAAGTTGGCAGAGTTTACCCGGCTATCGATAATAATTTTTTTATTTTTTTCTGTCCAGCGCTGGTTAATACTGGCACCTGCCAGATGAATCATCACATCCACACCCTCAAAAGCCCTTTCATCTATAGTTCCTTCTCTTACATCCCATTGAAATGTAGGATAATTGGCATTGGGACTGGCTGATCTGCTTAAATGGATTACCTGATGCCCGGTTTTTGCCAACTTTTCACTGATCCCCGTGCCAATCATGCCTGTTCCGCCTGTGATTAATACCTTTGCCATATACGATGTGATAGATTACAATAGGTAAACAAATGGTTGTTAAAATCCTCTTTTATTTTCTTTTTTTCATTTCATTTTGCCAGGCCATACCTCAAGAATATACCTCTGCCATCGAACCCAGCAACCTGACCATTGAATCGAAAGTCTACCCCGGGTTCAAGACTTTTCTTGATTTTGACAGTAAGGAAGTGAGAAAGGGCTGGTGGAAGTTCTCCCGTGAGTTTGGTAAACCTGTGAATATGAGGCGCTACTATGAAACAACGCTCGTGCATGAGGAGATGATGAACGTGAAGGTGATCTCGCGGAGCGTGAAATTTAAAGAAGGCACGCTCTTTTATCTGACGCTTAAGAATGAGGACATGCCTAAAGACCTCGAACAGAAATACCTGAAACAGGTGAGGACCTTACTCTTTGAGTTCAAACAGGAATATTACCGTTCATTCCTGGAAGAAGAGTTGAAGTCACTGGAAAAGCAGGCGGTGAAAGTGAGTAAAGAAATTGAAAAGGCTGCGGGAAATGCCGCTGCAGAAAACAAAAACTTCGAATCGCTTAGCAAAGTGAATGCGGCCATGGATCAGACATTAGACAGGATCCGGGAACTTCAGTAATGTTACCAAAACTTAACACTACAAAACGGGTTTGCTGCCAGTAACAAGTAGATTTGCCGGAAATTTACTTGAGATGAAAATCTTTAAATATCCTACCGCGGTAATTCTTTTGGCATTATTCACTGGCTCATGCAATGAAGAGCAAGAAATCCTCCTGGATGTGAAAGCATTGAAAGGGAAAACCCATTTTGAAATCACACAGATCCTGGGTAAACCTGATAGTACTTATGCCAAATATGTTTTAGGTAAAAAAATATTCATCCAGGTCTATAAAGAGATCAATCATGCCGAATTACGATACACCACCAGTGACACCATCAATTCCATAGTGATCAATAAGCCTTATGATTTGCCTTTTAGTCCTGAAACACTGGCTAAGTTTGGATTACCCGTCGTTCCCCCAACTAAGAAAGACACTTCCGCATTTTATAGTTGGAAAAATTTGGAAGGTCTTTCGAATGTGTCTTTATACAAAGTAGGAAGCAAGATGCCTGAAGGAGTTTCAGTCAACTACCATATCTACTTTGACTTACAATAGCAGATTATATCCCTATGTTGTAGTTCACTCCAAATGAAAAAGAAATTCCTCTGGTGTAACTGCTGTAGATATAATCGGTTGATTCGTAAGTGATCAGTTCCTGGATCTTTGGATTCAACAGGTTACTTGCTCTGAATCTAACACTGAATGCTTCTCCCAGTTGTTTTTTGATATAGAATCCAAGCTCTGGCCTTGGTTGCTCATAAACATCCAGCAGATCAATAGAGATCAATTTCAGTCGTTCTCCGTAAACATTGAACGTCACTGCAGAAGATAGTCCTCTATCCGGATTTTCGTATTCTAACGATGCATTCACAACGTAGGGCGATTGATTGTACATCGGTCTTGTGTCCGGAGTTTCAGCATCAAAGTTTCTTCTTATACTCAACTCAGATTCTGAGATCTCAACCTGAGAATAAATATAAGAGAGGTTCACATTTGCTCTGAAATACCTGAATGCAGGTGATATGAAATCCAATGACTTGCGTACTTCAAACTCAGCTCCATAAAGCGATGCTTTTGGCACATTCCTGTAGATCAGGTTTAGATCATTCTCAGCCGAAGTGGCGACAAAAGTGTTTTCAATCGGATTGGTCAAATCTTTGTAAAAAAGACTCAAAGCCACGTACTCGCCAGACCTTGGGTATCTTTCTATTCTCAGGTCCACATTGTTGATGGTAGTTCTCTTCAGTGAGTCATTACCATTTTGAACGTTATCTCCGTAGAATCCAAAAGACGCAAATGGAGCAAACTCCCTGAAGGATGGTCTGGCCAATGTTTTGGAATAAGAAGCCCTGATATTTGAATTTTCTACAAATTCATAGGTGAAATTGATTGCAGGCAGCACATCAGTATTTTTGATATCACCAAATTTGGTAGGGTCAAAAGAAGTTACAGACTGGTCTGTGTTTTCAACACGCGCTCCAAAGTTTGTTCTCAGCTTGTCTGTCAATGGAGAATCAAACATTAAATACCCGGCGGTGATGGTTTGATCTGCATCATAATTATTCGGATCGTTACCAATAACTTCCACAGTGCTCCCTGTCAGATTGCCTTCACTGTCCAGTGCTAAATTTTCACTGGTAAATAATTCGGACGGATCGCCCTGATATCCGGCTGTTCCTCTTAGATTATAATTGAAAATATCTTCCCTGTAGACCCTGTCTTTGGTAGTGTACGCACCCCCAAATTTGATTTTTGTCTCGTAGTCTTTAATCACTGTCACAGGTAGTGTGAAGTGGATTTTTGTATCCCAGCTGGTTTCAGACATGTCTCTGAAAAATTTTGCTGGTCTGTTTTTATTGGTGATTTCATAATTGACCTCAGTTTCACCATTTCGGATGAAATAGTTGTCCTGCAGGAACCTAAGGTCTGGCTGATCAAATGTTGAATAGGTATATGATGATAACCATTCCATACTGAGCTTACCAAAAGTATGCTCGCCTTTTAAACCTGCGTTGGATACTCCTCGTTCCGTCCATGATAAAACACGTCCTCTGGCATTGCTGGTAGAAAATTGGGTGTCATCATTGATCCTTCCTTTTCCATCCCATGCACCTTCCTGATACCTTGCCTCTTTCAACCCGGATTGATTATGCATCAATATCAAGCCAATTTTATTGAACTGGTTCAGCTTGATTGAGGTGTTTAACAAAGCCCCCCAATTGACCTCATCTAAAGATCTGGTGTCATTCAATTCGTAGTTTTTATCATCGTCAATTCCCGATGTTCCTGAACTAATGGGATTCCATCTTCCGATCATTCCATCATTATAGAATGAAAGGTTTCTGTTGTAAGTAAGTCCTCCAATAAAACCCACCTGCTTTCCTAAGAAATTACCTTGATTTCCCGCGGAAAAGCTCATGGAATGATTCAATGGCTGTGACGCTCTTGTCGGGTTAAATTGTCTGTTGGTAAAAGCCTCTGTATATTGTTCAACATCACTGTCCGGATCAAGATTGGCCAGTGGATAGTTGAGGTTGGAAGCTGATGAATGATAATTCTTTACATAGTCAGGCACATTTCTGGAATTATTATCAAATCCAAGGAAATCTGTTGAACTGCCTTCGTATGTAAGGAAATCTGAATTTAAACTCGCCTGACTATTATAACTTAAAGAAGCTGAAGCTTGCAAAGTAAATGCATCCGGGAATTCCTTGGTAGCAATGTTTACAAGTCCTCCGGAAAAATCTCCGGGTAAGTCAGGTGTAAATGTCTTATATACAATGATGTTGTCTATCAGGTTGCTGGGAAACAAGTCCATCTGAACTGAATTTCTGTTGGGGTCCAAACTGGGGATATCAGCTCCATTCAATGTTGATTTACTGTATCTGTCCCCCAATCCTCTTACATATACATATTTACCAGATTCGAGGGTGACTCCCACAACTCTTCTTACCGCTCCTGCCGCATCATTATCACCGGTTCTTGAAAACATATCCGATGTGATCGCATCCAATACTTTTGCTGACTTTTTCTGGACAGTCAACATAGCTCTCTCACTGTCTTTCAAGGCTTCAGCTGTAACTACAACCTCTTGTAGACCAACTGTTTCTTCCTTCATTCTAATCTCAAGTGTTGTTACCTCATTGGCTTTTACCTCTACATCAGTAATCACTTGTTTTTCAAATGATACAAAAGAAACGCCGACATTATAAAGTCCTGGTTCCAGACCAGTAATTGCCGCTTTTCCGTCCAAATCGGTCACATTACCATTTGAAGTGCCTTCTATTACGACGGTTGCTCCGATTAAAGTTTCACCAAATTCATCATCATAAACAGTCGCTCTAATGGTCCCTGTTTGTGCATAGGAATTTGAGATAAAAAATAAGCTGGTAATGAACAGAAATAAATAATTTAGTCTCATTGTTTTTGTTTTGTGGGCCGCCCCTTTCAAAGCGCAAAGTTGAGACTCAATTGTTACTTGAATGTTACGCTTATATTATTCTTCATCACTTGTTAGTGAGGGGAAAAAAGAAGAGGGTCTCCAGGACCCTCTCTTTTTCTTTAATGGTATGATTTATTTATTGAGCTAAGATGCTGTAAGATTTTGTCCAGTCTGCAAAGAATACGGCTGAAGCATCAACTCCACCTTTGTAAGAAACTTCATCCAGTTCGTAAACGGCATCTAATGTTGTAACATCGAACAGGTCCGTAGTTACATCAGCAGCAGGAGTCAGTGCGTCAGCACCGGATCCCAGCTGAGGGTCAGATACAGCATTGTTGGTTGTAAGATAAGTTACAAATTCTGTGATCTCACCAGCTGTTGGCAGGCTATTGCTTGTAACAACGTCTACAGCTGAAGCAAAACTACCTGCTTCGGTAACACTGTTGATGTTGTAGAAAATATTTTTCTCAAGCTTCAACGTTCCATCAGCGTAAAGATCCCATGAAGAACTCGTTTTAGAGGTTTCTTCGATCTTGATAGGTGCATCGTGACCAACGAAGATGCAGTTGTAGAAGCTACCTCCAAAGTTGTCCCGGATGTTGATGGCAGTTGTCAGATCTGAAGATGTTTCGTCATCATCATATCTGAAAGTGATGTTTACCAGTTTAGGAGTAGCGAATGGAGTACCTGTTAATGACTCATCATCTCCTGTAGCACCATCTAGCTCAGCACCTGAAGGATCTGAACTCTCAAGGTTAGAAGAGCTTGTCCAAACAACTCCTTTTTGAATTGATCCTGAATACCCATTGTCGATGTCGATTCCATCATCCCCGACATTTGAGATGATAATATTTTTCACATTCACATTTCCTCCGAAGAATTCAATTCCATCATCAAGGTTTGAGAATATCTCAATGTTTTCGATGGTTGTACCTCTTCCAACAGAACCAAGTGTCAGTCCGTTGATTTCGTTGTCTGATCCGATCAATGAACCTCCATGACGAATAGAAACATATTTCAGAACACCAGAGTTGTCATCTTCAACCTGACCTCCACCATGTACTCCTCTTGGCTCAGATTCGGGAATACCTTCAACTCTGAGTACATTTCCTGAAGAATTGGCATTGTTGATACCATTACCCAGAATGATCAACCCACCCCAGGTAGATTTTTCATCTGCCGGGATCGTTCCATCCAGATCATCAGCAAGGCCTGTAAAGATGATTGGGTTTTCTTTAGTACCTTCAGCCATGATCTTACCACCTTTAGCGACTACTAACGCAGATGCACCAGCACCCTGACCAGGTTGTCCTTTGATGATTGTACCGGCCTCGATGGTTAAAACGTCTCCATCATTCACAAATATAAATCCTCGTAGAACGTAGATATTGTCAGATTCCCATGTTGTTGTTCCCACTCCGTCAGGAGAAGCATAAACGTCAACAATAGGCTTTTGAGGCTCTTCGGTGATTGTAATAGTCAGGAAAGCGTCCTCAGACTGTCCCAATTCATCTTCTATAGTCAAAGTTATTACAGCTGTTCCGGCTGTAGCAGGAGCATCAAATTCCACATCAACAGTACCGGAGGTTGACCCTACTAAATCTTGTGCTGCCGTAGCAGTTCCTGTAGTGGCAGAAGCTTCGATACTGGCGATGATACCTGGTGCTTCAACTGTGAAAGTAGCAGTGACAGACCCTTCAACCTGAACTGATTGATTAGTTCCGGGTGTAACAGACGGAGCATCTGGTGTATCAGGATCATCTTCATTACATGATGTAATGAACAAAAACCCTGATATCATAAATGCTAAAGCAAGTAATTTTCTCATGTCAATTTGTGTTTTGTTCTTTAGTCGATTTAGAAATCAATTTCGAACCCCAAAATTGAGCTTTCAATGTTAACTCGCATGGAGATCAACATTACGATATCATTAAACTAATGTGACGTTTGTTATGCCTGTATTACAAGTGTTAAAACGCCATGAACAAAATGAGAAAATAATGTTATGAAGATTATCTAAATGTTACTTGCTGATCTGTACTTTCCCTAAAATAGCCTTTATGATGTCATGTGTGCTCACGCCATCAGCTTCAGCTTCGTAGTTGAGCAGGATCCTGTGATTCATCACATCATAAGCTATTTCTTTCACATCCTCTGGCAAAACGTAGTCCCGTTCATCGAAGAAAGCTATTGCTTTAGCAGCCAGGTTGAGGTTGATTGAAGCCCGGGGTGAAGCACCGAATTGAATGTACTGAGCCTCATTTTCCAAACCATAATCCGATGGGTTTCGAGTGGCAAAGACCAGCTCGATGATGTATTTCTCCAGGGATTCGGAAATAACCACCTGATTGATCTCTTCCCGGATAGAGAAAATATCCTTCTTGGTCAGGATGGTTTTGAGTTTGGCGTCGAAAGCCATGTTGGACATGCGTTTCATCACCTCCAACTCATTCTCTTTGGAGAGATATCCTACGTGGACCTTTAACATGAACCGGTCAACCTGAGCTTCTGGTAGCGGATATGTTCCTTCCTGATCTACGGGGTTCTGGGTGGCCATCACCAGGAAAGGACGATCCAATGCAAAGGTATTTTCACCAATGGTCACTGTCTTCTCCTGCATGGCTTCCAGCAAGGCTGACTGCACTTTGGCAGGAGAACGGTTCACCTCATCTGCCAGGATCAGGTTAGAAAAGATCGGGCCTTTCTTCACTTCAAACTCAGCCTTCTGCTGATTGTAGATCATCGTACCAATGAGATCGGCCGGTAGGAGATCCGGAGTAAACTGGATCCTTTTGAAATCCAGCTTCAACACATTGGCCAGGGTATTGACCGTAAGGGTCTTGGCCAGACCCGGAACCCCTTCCAGCAATATATGTCCCTGGGTGAACAGACCAATCAACAATCGATTGACCATGTAGTCTTGTCCTACAACTACCTTACCTACTTCACCGATTACTTCCTTGATCTTTTTCTGGTGCTCTTTCTTGATGTCCTGATCCATCTTACTTTTTATGATTCACATTTAGGGGAGCAAAAATACCCTTGTTTTGTAAAACTTAAAAAGGATGTTTTTTCAGGTCTGTTTTTTAACCTGATTTAACAGAATTATTAAACCCTGGACATAACGTAAAGCATCTCAATGGCGATTTGCCTGCATCGCTCATCGTACTTTGCCGTTTCCTGTGGAGTTCCATCAAACGCTTTCGGATCATCATAATGTAATGACAATCTCCTTTCGGCTCCACGGACTAAGGGACATTCCTCATCTGCTTCGGAGCAGGTCATAATAGCTGCAAATCCGTATGTGGGATTAAGCGGGTCATCATATTTTTTCGAAAACAAGACCATGTTAGGTGTGTTCTTACCATATGAAACCTGGTATCTTGGGTTATCACCTCCTACCCCTTTTACAATTTTGAATCCGGATCGCTCCATAGCCCCGATGGCTTTTGGGTTGAAAGCCGTCGCTTCCGTTCCTCCGGAAAAAGTGAATACCTTCTCTATTCCATAGTAATCAGCAGCTACCTGGGCCCAAAGCTGACCCATGTGGCTCCTTCTCGAGTTGTGCGTACAGATGAAATTGAGTCTTATTTCCTCACCTGCTTCTCTTTTTACCCTTAAGTAATCAGAGAACTCATTCAATAAGGTTTTTCGCTCTTCAGGTATTTGCTCAACCTCTTTCAGCACATCTAAAAGATAATCTTCCAATTTCGAATGGAATACTGTTTTCATAGTACTTGTGCTAATAATGAAGGTTAAAGTTAGAATGATCGTTTTCATAGTCTTTGCTTTAGCAGCAGCTTGCCACGGAATATTTAGGTTTATTTTCAACATCTTCAAGAAAGTGATACACTTCCCATTCGTACCCATCCGGATCATTTACCCAAAACTTATTTTGGATGGCATAACAACAGTTCGTGGCCTCCTCCTGGAGTGTAATCTGTAGATAATTGGAAACGTCTTTCTTTTTTGATTCAAGTTCTTCCTGAGAATTGACCCGAATCCCCAGGTGTCCGAATTGATGACCCACTTTTCCTGGTGACTCGATAAAAGAGATGACCAGGCCGGGATTATCCAACTCAAATTTTGCATAGTCGTCTTTTTGCTTGACAGGCTGCGCTCCAAAGAGGTGTTGATAAAAATCAACAGTTTTTTGGATGTCTGAGACATGCATACCGATGTGAAATTTGTTTTGCTTTTCCATGTGCATTATTGTTTAATTGTTATATCGCATTATTACGATGTATTTAGACAAAAAATTTTATTCCATGATTGACTCGAATACGCCCTGATAATTGATATTCATATTGCAATATTACGATATATAAAATTAATTAGTTACACAACAATGACAATTATTTTATCCAAATATGATTTTCTCTTTATGATTTCTGAACTTGATTATGTAACTTTATTATTAACAAAAACAAGTAAAAGAAAAGGTCTTGATGGGATAGATAATACAAATCTCTTAACCGTCTGAGGCCACCGAAGATATACTGACTAAGCTGGTGAAAAGTAGCAACCAGAGCCCTGATGAAGAGTAAAATATTGGACGAGAGCTAATACTCTTCCAGGACCAAGCGGCCCAAAGAGGGCCGCTTATTTTATGTTCATATGTTGCTACTTAGACCTGATCTCCCTTCTCATAAACATAACATACGACAAGGCAAAACAAAGGACGGCAGCAGCAATTAAACCTGTAAGCTGAGGCCAAACCAGCAATAAGCTTTGTCCCAATGGAATAGGGCTCGGAATAGCTCCGGCCATCTGTTCCATGGTAAGTGGACCGAGACTTCTTACCGATGGCCTCAATAAGGTAGTTGTCGCATCATTATATAACTGACTGGGTACGATTGTCATCAGATTTTTGACAAATGCCTGGTACTTTATAACTACCTGCTGGGGTGCAAACTGTGAGGGAGCAGTTGCTTTGGCAATCACGTTAACGATCAGTCCGTAGAATACGGTAAAAAACAGCCACACACCAATACTTGCCAAAGCAGAAGTAGATGCTTGTTTGAACTTGACTGAAAACAGGATGGCCAGGTTTAACCAAAACGCCACATAGAGTATGCTAATGATTATAAAACAGACAAAACGCAGGAATTCTTCAGCTGTTGGCGGGATACCAATAAAGAATAACCCAAATCCTAAAACCAGAAGCCCCAGTGCAAAAAATAATATCGACACGACAATCAGTGAGCCCAGAAATTTTGCGTTGATAAGGTTATCACGATGGATGGGTTGTGACATTACCCTGCTCAGTGTCCCACTGTTCTGCTCTGAATTGATCGCATCAAAACCCAGACCGATTCCCAACAGTGGACCCAGAAAGCTCAGAAATACCACAAACGAGGGCATGGCCCCATCTGTGGATGTAAAGAGCTTTAAAAAGAAAAATTCATCTTCACTGCTTTTCACTACTTCGCTAAAATTTGAGAGGGAAGCATACAGTGATCCCATGCAGGTGAGGGCTACAATCCCAATAAGAATCATAAAACGCACACTCCTGAAATGATCCGATATTTCCTTCTCAACGATGATCCAGAATGGATGACTTATTTTCTGACCTCGCGAGGCTTTTGCTCCCAGAAGATTTTTCAGGTTAATCCCTGCTACATATTGCGAAATTGACTTGCTTATATTCATGCGTGACTATTTTCAAAATACCGCTGATATATTTCATCCAGTCCATATTCTTTTCTATAAAGCTGACTCAAACCCAATCCGGACTCGATGATTGTCTGAGCGATCTGGTTGGTTACGTCTTCCGTACAATCGATGAGTAAAACATCTTTGTTCTTCTGAACCCCTTTGACATGCTCAACCTTTTTGATCGCCTTTGTTACATCCTTCCTGGATTTTGTCTGCTCTATCACCCTCGCTTCAATGGTGATGGGCTCTTTTCCAAATAGCTGCGAAGACAACGATGCCACATCCCCTTCTGCAATGAGTTTACCATTCACAAACAGTCCTACCCTGTCGCAAACTTGCTGGACCTGATGCAGATGATGTGATGATAACAATACGGTAAGGCCATCTTCTTTGCTAAGCTGTTTGATGAGCTGCAATAGTTCCCGAACCCCTTTCGGGTCTATCCCCAGGGTGGGTTCATCCAGGATGATCACTTCAGGTGATTTGATCAATACATCGGCAAGCCCCAACCGCTGGCGCATCCCCCGGGAGTATTTCCCGGTCTTTTTGTCAAAGTCTGTAAGCCCAACACGTTCTAAAAGTGCCTTGGCCTTCTTTTCGGCTTCTTTTTCCGGTATTTGGTTGAGTCTGGCGGTATAGACAAGGTTTTCTAATCCTGATCTGTCATCGTAAAACCCGAGATTCTCCGGGAGGTAGCCAACTTTCTGTTTAACAGCCACTGGCTCTCTCGTAGCGTTGATCCCACATACTTTTACACTGCCCGAAGAAGGTTCCGTAAGCCCAAGGAGCATAAGGATTGTTGTTGATTTACCGGCGCCATTGGGACCCAACAATCCAAATATTTCACCTTTTGGAATTTTCAGGTCCAGTTTGTCGACGGCCACAAAATCACCGTACTTTTTGGTAAGTCCGGATAATTCAATGATGTGATTAGCCACTTATTACCTCCTTCCGTATTTTCTAAACAGATAGCCTACTCCTCCGATAACACCCAAAATAATCAATATCCCCAGCCAACCGGTTATGATGGGTGTTTTGACAGTTACCCGATACGCTCCCTTGGTGGATACCTCCGGTGTTTTCGCTTCCATATTCAACACATAGTCTCCCGGTATGGCTTTATCCGCTGCTTTGACTGTTGCAGTAACAGTAGCCGCCTGACCGGGATCGATGCTTTCTATTTCCTTGGGATCAAAGTTCACCTCCCACTCCTTGGGCTTTCCTGAGGAGAGCGTAACATCTCTCAACGTAGAAGATCCTGTATTCCTGACTGCTACATCGATTCGTTTTTCCCTTCCGGCTGTAGTTTTTGTGCTCATCAATCCTGTTGGAGTTGTCAGTTCCATCTCGTAAGAGCCGGAGATCACAACTTCGAGCTCGAGTTTTGCCGAAGTATTTGCAGTGACGGCCTGTACGGGTATTGTGTAGGTGTCTGCTTGCAGGTAATCCGGTGGGTTAACGTCAATGGTTATGTTTTCAGTGGCATTTGGCGCCACATTGACTGATGTCGCCTGCTTGTAGTTGGCTTTAAAGGTGACCAGCCAGCCACGAGGGGCCTGGGCTCTCAAAGCGTAAAGCTGCTCCTCGGCCGTGCTGTTTTTGATATCCGCATTGAAAGTAAATGTGGAGCTGGCATGACCCTCCATATTGGGTTGCTCGGATGTAAACTCTGTTTTGTAAGTTCCCTGCTCAGAAACATTGACAGTCAAAGGGAGATAACTCAACCCTGCCGCTGATACACCGAACTTGTAGTTGCCTTTCTCTACTCTGAATGGAACATTCACGGCAAGCGTTAAACTTTTCTTTTCATCAGGCAACACAGAGATCTGATCGATCGTGTATCCCCCGGATTTAAGCGTATAAGTCCAGTCTTCGGGTAGCCCATTGATTGAAATGGCGGCGTTCTTGATGGTCCTGCTATCATTGATCACGTCCACAGTGTAGCTGATGGTCTCACCTGGTGGCACGGAAATCTTAGTGTACGGGGTGTAGAGTTTTACACTTTGGGAAAAGGCGTTGTGAGCGCCTTGAAGTAACACCAATAGCATGATTGATGTCAAAATAAAAAACCGGGATTTAATTATCGGTACAAAAAACTCCTTCATGTTGTTACAAATTTTAAAATGCTCCAATTCAGTCTTTCAAACAGATAAACCTTTACGATTTCAGTAGGGTTAGGTCAATAAGTTTCTGTTAGGTAATTACTTCTTTTAATCAGCCGCCAAATTAAAAATTCACGGAAATTTTTTTAATGTTTTTCGACGTTAAAAGTTGTTAAAAAGTTGATTCAAACCTTTTAATCATCGATTTATACAAAAAAGGCTTGAAAACAACCTCCAACCATGAGTCCTGATAAAGCTTAATCTTAGTTTGACTAATTTTAAAATAAACTTAGAACCATTACCTGACATCAACCCTGCTATGAGCCTAACCAAAAAAGAACTACTGCAACAAACTGAATTTCTTACCACTAACCCAATGGATCGGGTTCCCCAGCCATTGAAAGAGCGACTCGAAGACCCCAATATGATCTTTGATGTCCACGCTCATGTATTTAATGAAAAGGACCTGCCAGACAAGTTTTTAAAACTTCGTTTTGATGCCAGCAAAGTGACGGTAGATTTGGTTGCACTTCTGGTAGGAATAGCGGACAAAATCCCTTTTGTGCCATTGCCGGATCTATCCAGGGTGCTCAACAGAATAAGAAAATCAGAGAAAGAACATTTGGAATTAACCCTTGATGCCTATCGACAATGTGGATATGAACCCATATTCAATGTGCTGATGATGGATATGGGAGGAATCTGGAACATCAAGGCTAAACTGAGGTCAGTAGAAGAACAAATGATCGCTCTGGCTCAATTTCGTGACCAGCATCCTGATAAGGTCTTACCATTCGTGGCTTTAGACCCTCGCACCAACGACAATATGGAAGAACTCTTTGTCAAAGCATTTAAGGACCACAATTACTTTGGTGTAAAAATCTATCCTTCCCTGGGATATTTACCCTCACACCCAAGACTGATGAACATCTTTGAGGTCTGCGAAGCAAAAAGTATTCCTGTGACCACTCATTGTAGCAGTGGAAAAACGCGGGCATCGAGCAAGGAAATAGAACTCGTTTGGATAGCATATGAAAATGGAAAGCAGGTGCAAAAAAACTGCAGAAAAGTGTTTGACAATCATAAAGCGGACACTTACAAAGATTTCTTCAATGGGCCTGAGCGCTGGTTGCCTGTATTGAAAGCTTTTCCAAAATTGAAGCTGAATTTTGCTCATTTTGGGGGCGAAGGTGAATGGGAAAAACATAAGAAAGCGAAAGAAAATACCTGGATACCCACCATTCTTGATTTCCTGAAAAATGAGACTTATCCAAATGTTTACGCCGATTTCTCCTTTACCAACAGCTTCAAACACTACAACTACACGATGAAAGAATGGATGCAGCAGCATGACCATGTACGAGACCGCGTACTTCATGGTACCGATTACTTCCTTACGGCTACGGAAAGACCCCTGAAAAGGACACTAAAAAAGTTTTTTAAAGTGTTTAACCGGGATGAAGTCAGACAGATGGGAGTGGATAATGTAAAGCGCTTCCTGTTCTAAACCTAGAATTCATTTTCTCCCATCGATTTTTAATCATGACTCCTTGCATTTATCGCAATAAATGAGTGGGGTATATTTGTACGTTGGGTAATTATTCCCCGCCATCTAGAATCATAAACGCCCTCTATTCGCTCGTAAAGGCCACTTTTTTCTGGCATATTTCATGTATAGTAAGAAATACTAAATATGACGAAATGATGAAAAAACAGGTGACCTTCGAGGATTACGAGCAATTGATGAATCAGCGATATTATGCACTTCTCTATGCAAAAAGCCCAGTGGTTGTAGAGCAATTTTACTGTGATCTAATGGTCTCCGAACTTCTTGAAGATCCTTTCATTCCGGAAAATCTGGTAAGGATAAACAGCCACCTGGTTGTCAAAGATAAGGAGACGGGTAAGCTGGCAGGACTAAAGCTGGTATTACCCAAAGATGCAAATGATAACAGTTTCATTTCCGTTTTTTCATCCATCGGATCTGCTATATTTGGAAGAATCGCTGGTGATCAGATCTCCATTGAGATGAATGGAAACAAAAAAGACCTTGAAATCATCAAAGTGTTCCCCACTTCCGGAAGTAAAGTGAAAATTATGTTTCCCCGGATCACGGTTTTTGAAAATTAACCATAAGTTTGACAGTCTTTGGCTCATCAAACCCGGGAGTCAAATAAAACTTAAAAGTGATGAGATGGAATAATCAATTTAATAATAAGTATAAGGCCGGATTCGGATTGGTCGTGCTATTGCTGATGATGCTTCTGGTCATTTTTATTCATAAAAATAATCTTTCAAGATTACAGCAATCATTTTCTTCAATCTATGCCGACAGGCTAGTGGTTGGAGGCTATTTGTATAATCTCTCACATGAGATCTACAATAAAAAGTTGACGCTGGACAATAGGGCCGATGTGCTGCCAGAGCGCAATGATTCCATTCAGAAAATTATCTGTAAATATGAAAAAACACTTTTGACCACCGAAGAGAGTAGTTTGTTGACTTCTTTGAAAGAACATCTAGACCTTACTCAAACACTGGAATCTCAGTATCAAAATAGCTCGTCAGCCAGTCAGAAAGATTCATTACAGCAATTACTTGGAAGCCAGTACGATCTTATTATAACAGATCTGGACGGCTTAACCAATATTCAGATTGCCGAAGGGCAAAAGCTTACAGTAGAGTCTAACCGGATCGTAGCCTCTGATACGATTACCTCTCGCCTGGAGATGGGATTACTGGTAATATTTGGTTTGCTGATCATGCTCATATTCACAGTGTTGAAATCGCAAAGGATTAGAACCACACCCAGTTTAAACTAGTGTTATTATTTCCTTTGCTATTTCTGAATGGAAGATGATTAACCATACTGCATGACGACTTCATCAACCTTTCATCTAACCATCCTATATGGAACGGAAACTGGTCATTCGGAGGTAATCGCTGAAAAAATGGAATCTGAGGCCAGTGCAATGGGAATTGATACGGTTGTAACCAATATGGCAAATTTTTCTGTTGGTGATTTTCAGAATGTCCAATACCTGGCTGTGATAGTGAGTACTCATGGTATTGGCGAACCTCCAATTGCCTCTGAGCGGCTGTTTTACGGGCTGGAAAGCACAGCGGTTCCCTCACTGGCATCCATCAGGTATGCTGTCCTCGCGCTGGGTGACACTGGCTACGCCCAGTTTTGTCAAGCCGGGAAAGATTTCGATCATTTGATGGTGAAGCATGGGGCCGTCAGAATCTTACCCAGGGTGGATTGCGATGTAGATTATGAAAAGAATGCCCTCAATTGGATCACCAGGTACTTAGAAAAGATGACAAGTCCGGAATAATTCCTACTTTTTGGGTTTGATCTTGCTTCGAAGTGTCTTCCGGTCTATCCCGAGGCTTTCTGCAGCTTTCGTCAGGTTGTTTTGCTTGGCCATTAATACCTCCTGGATATATTCATTCACTACATCGTCCAGCTTTCGGTCCAGCCGGCGTGACCGCGAAGCAGAATAGCGAAACGAAACAGGCAGATCCGGCGCGTCAATGGTGGTATCATCTGCCATGACAACCAGGCGATGAACCAGATTTTGTAACTCGCGTACGTTACCCGGCCAGCTATATTCCTTCAATGTATGTAATGCCTTTGGTGAAAACCTCATCTGGGGTTTATCCAGCTCTTTGGTGTATTTGGAAAGGAAAAAATCCAGCAGCAACCCAATATCATTCCCCCTGTCTCTCAAAGGTGGTAAGTCTACCGAAATGATATTCAGCCGATAATATAGATCCTCCCTAAAAAGCCCTTTATCCACGAGCTTCATCAGATCTACATTGGTAGCTGCTACTATCCTGACGTCCACTTTCTTTGGGCTCTTGGAGCCTACCATATAAAATTCTTTTTCCTGCAACACACGCAGCAGCTTAGCCTGCATGGCCATGCTGGTGTTACTGATCTCGTCCAGAAACAATGTGCCCCCATTGGCTGTCTCAAAAAAACCAACCCTTGTCTCGGTGGCACCGGTAAAAGCACCCCTTACATACCCGAAGAGCTCACTCTCTAACAAGGTATCAGGAATCCCGCCACAATTGACAGGAACAAAGGGCCCGGCTGAGTCTCCATTTCCATAATGCAGGGCACGGGCAACCAGTTCTTTTCCTGTACCGCTCTCCCCATTGATCAATACCGTCGCTTTGGCAGACCTGGCCTTGTTGATGGTGTTGAACACCTTCATCATCTCGTCCGATTCACCAATGATGCCGTGCTCTCTCACAGAAATCATGGCATCCTCATGATCCTTCTGGTGTTGCGTCTTACTCAAGGCTTTCTCTACGGCCTTAAAAAGCTCCTCATCCGTAAATGATTTGACTAAATACTCTTCTGCTCCGATCTTTATGGATTCTACCGCAGTTTGGATGGATGGAAAGCCTGTAATGACCAGAATGGCCATGCCTTTATAGTTCTCCGAGACATGACGAACCAGTGATAAACCACTCTCCCCAGGCATTTTCAAATCAGTGATCAACAGATCAATGGGAATGGCTTCCAGGAGCTTGATGGCTGACTGTACATCATTGGCCGTGTAAACCTGATAACCTACCGAATTAAGGTTTCTTTTGATCAGTTCCACTGTTTCGGGGGAGTCATCTACTACGAGAACTTCCCTGGCTGTCTTTTTTGTCTTCATTATTTATCCTCCAATTTAACCGGCAACAACACCTCAAACCTGGATCCCTTACCTGGCGTACTTCTTACCGTAATCCTTCCCTGGTGAGACTCTACAATTCCCTGAACCACCGACAAGCCCAAACCGGTTCCTTCGCCGAGCGGTTTAGTGGTAAAGAAGGGTTCAAAAATTCTCTTCTTGACGGATGTCGACATTCCTACGCCATTGTCTTTAACAATCAGGCTGATTT
The DNA here is from genome assembly GCA_965223915.1 of Cyclobacteriaceae bacterium. Lineage (GTDB taxonomy): Bacteria > Bacteroidota > Bacteroidia > Cytophagales > Cyclobacteriaceae > UBA7330. Next base: position 1,174,532 of record OZ245027.1, read on the forward strand.
CTTTATTCTGCTGTCGGGTGCTCACCGTCACTTTACCTCCGGAAGGTAAAGCATAAAATGCGTTGGTAATCAGGTTTACAAGCACCTGACTCATCTGTACGGGATCTGCCTGTATTTTGGTGAGTTTCGGATCCAGCCTTTTTTCTACTTTTACCTTTTGATCCTGAAATCGGATATCAATGAAATAGATGGTATTGGCAATGATCTCATTGATATCCACCGTATCGATCTGCTGTGGCATCTGCCGGGAGAAGATCATCAGCTTCTTAATGATTTCCCTTGTGTAGAGTGAAGCCTTGATGATCCGCTCCAGATCATCTTCCTGCTGAAAACTGAGATCACCACTCTTTTTAATCAGCTGTGAAAACCCCAAAATACGTCCCAAAGGCTCATTCAACTCGTGGGCAATGCCAGCTGTCAATTCGCCAACAAAAGCCAGCCGCTCAGAGTGCTGCAATTGGAGTTGAAGCTTTTGCTTGTCCTCCTCCATATACGCCCGATTGATATAAAGCGACAGCTCTGTTGCTACCATCCTGATCAATTTCTTTTCCTCACCTAAAAATGGTGAATCACTAAGCTGCATCTCATTGTCCTCCCGATATCCTACTTTAACCGTTCCATACCTTTCATTGCCTACGGCCAGGGCCGATGATAGGGACTGCTTACATGCATTAAAGCCAGGAGTGGCATAGGTCTTTTTTCCAATAGAAATGAATGCCTCAGCAATGGAGGGAAACTGCATGGCTTTAGGCAAAATCTCCAGGGTTTTATCCAGAATGGCCTTCAGGTCATTTTCCTTTTCCCAGGCAATCTTTGAAAGCTCATAGAGACACTTAAGCTCCTTGACCCGCTCCTGCAGTTTAAAATCTATCGAATTGTCCATTGTCATCCGGCCAAAATTAATGATTATTTAATCATCGACGGAGCATTTTTGGTGAGTAATAATTACCCGGTGTGTAATATGTCCCCATTCAGTGCTATCACAAAAGTGCTTAAAATGAACGCTGGTGGCCATTAATTTCTGGCATACTTCATGTAATAGGTCCAAGTGAAAATCAATGGATATGAAAAAAAGGAAATTAATCACCTCAGATTATGCACAGCTGGTCAGCCGTAGAGAAGGAGCAATACTCCATGCAGAGTTTCCTCATCTTTTGGAGCAATTTTACCAGGATCTGTTAAATGCCGACCTGTTGGACATAGGCCAAATATCAAACAATGTGATTGCGTTGAATTCGAAGGTTCGGCTAAAAGAAACCAAACTCGGTAAATTTCTCACAGTAACCCTTGCCCTTCCGGAGGAAGCGAATCCCAATGAGTTTAAGGTGTCTGTTTTTTCATCCATTGGTATGTCGCTCATTGGTAGATCTGTCGGTGATCAGGTTTCCTGGAAAATACACAACCTCACCGCTTACTTTGAAGTGATTGAGGTCACCCATCACCCTGAAATGATTGAACATTTTAAACCCCAACTCGTATGATACGCTTTTCCATTCTTATGATCGCATTGTGTTTTGGAGCCTACGCTCAATACAATGCCGGAGTAACAGTTAAGACTAACGAAAAAATTGAGTCGATCAGTAAAAATATTGGATCAATCATGGCTCAAAAATTTGACCAGCACAAGGAAAATTGTTTGAAACCAGCGTCTTGTCAAAATGATTTGTTTCATGAAACTGAAACAATCTCACGAGAGCGTATGGATTCGCTATTGAGCAAAACCATCTATGCAGAATTATCCAAAAAATAGTTAGGGAATGAAGTGGAATGATATTTTGGATAGAAATCTCCAATCTGCGCTCATCTGGGCCTCTGTGGCTTTGATATTGCTGATCACCAGTCTCATTGAAAATAAAAGGTTTACTGATCTTGAGCAATCAATCACCTCGGTATATGAAAACAGGTTAGTTGCCAAAGGATACCTATATAAAATGAACAGCATGATCAAACTAAAGGAGTCTCGAGCTGCCAATGGTCAAGCTAATGATGACCATAGAAGTATCAACGATTCCATTAACACCCTCTTTGTCATGTATGCCAACACCGAGCTCACTGAAGAAGAATCAAACCACCTGGAACGTTTGAAATCTCAGATGCACGATCTCTTTACAATGGCTTCCGGGCAAGATCAAAGGCAAATTTATCAATCAATATTTGCTGAGCTGGAGCTCCTGGCTGCTATTCAGATCAAAGAAGGTAAGAAGCTCGTAGAGCAATCCACTACCTCAGTACTGGAAAGCCGAATTGTTACAGGGATTGAGGCCTTTTTCCTGGCAGGTTTGATCATTTATAGTTTCCAGTTCTTCTCCAGAAAAAGGTTTGGAAACCCCAAAAAAGAACAGCTAAGGGAGTAGTATGATCACGCCTTTTGTACCAACTTCATTAACTTGATAAAATATACCACCACTTATATAGCATACAACAGGAAAACCTTCATTAGCCAGTAAATTGCCCCCGATAACCCCGGTTAAAGGGGGTTTTTTAATGGTAGCATCTCGAAGTTGTTCAGTTTAGCGTGTTGAGCTGGCTGATTAATTGAACAGTAAACAACGATCCGTGCCTTCCCCGAAGACGCTACTTTTGTAATAAATTCCCTAGATTCCATATAATCCATAGGAATTCTGAGTAGCATGGAATGAACAGGGACCGAAAAACAAATAGCGTAAGTATTATCATCCCGGCATTCAACGAGGGTGACATCATTGGTCATTTACTGGAGTATTTGAAAGCCAATCAATCAGGTTTGGTAAGTGAGATCATTGTCGTGGATGGAGGCAGTACAGATCAAACCAGAGAAATCGCTCATAAGGAAGGGGCAATTGTTATCTTGTCTCCTTTAAAGGGCAGATCAACACAAATGAACCTGGGTGCAGATCATGCACATGGGGATATCCTTTTCTTTCTTCATGCTGATAGCTTTCCACAAACACAATTCGATCAAATCATTGTTCACTCCCTGAAAGCCAACAGACATTGGGGGAGTTTCAATATTCGCTTTGATACTCAACATTGGCTCCTGAGTATTATCGCATGGTTTACCCAGTTCAATTTTACATTTTTCATGTTTGGTGATCAGGGATTATTTGTTAAAAAAGCGCTTTTTTATACTGTCGGGAAGTTTAACCCTAAGCAAAACATTTTTGAGGATACGGATATTTCCTGGAGGCTTGGTAAACATTCTGTGGGTATTAAACTTTCGAAGTTTCCGGTGATCACCTCAGCCAGAAAGTTCAGAGAAAATGGAGTCATTCGGTTAACTTTTATTTTCCTCTATTTATGGCTCCTTTATCTGATCAAAACGCCACAGGATAAACTTCTCACATCATACAAATCATTGATCATTCAAAACAAGATCTAAAATTATTAGGTTAATTAATAAAAAATCCACCGATGAAACTCAATACTTTCCAAACCGAACTCAACCAAAACAATCCTCACGATTTTTCCGGATTGAAGGCTGTCTTCCTCAACTGCACATTGAAAAAGTCTCCTGAGCTTTCGCATACTGAAGGGCTCATTAAGATGAGTCAGGCGATTATGGAAGCCAATGGCATCAAAACAGAAATTATTCGTCCCATAGATCATGACATCGCTTTTGGCGTGTATCCGGACATGAAAGAACATGGATGGGACACCGATGAATGGCCAGAGATCCAGAAAAAGGTGATGGATGCCCATATCCTTGTCATCGGTACACCCATATGGTTGGGTGAAAAGTCTTCGGTGGCCTCTATGGTGATAGAACGGCTGTATGGTTTTTCCGGAAACCTGAATGACAAAGGGCAGTATGCTTATTATGGCAGGGTCGGAGGTTGTCTGATTACGGGTAATGAAGATGGTATCAAGCATTGTGCAATGAATGTTCTGTACTCATTGCAACACCTTGGATATATCATCCCTCCTCAGGCAGATGCAGGCTGGATCGGTGAGGCCGGACCAGGTCCTTCCTATCTGGACAAAGGTTCAGGAGGTCCGGAAAATGATTTCACTAACAGAAATACCACATTCATGACATGGAATCTGATGCACATGGCAAAGATGCTCCACGATGCTAAGGGTATCCCCGCTCATGGAAACCAGCGGGACAAGTGGGATGCCCGGACGGTGAAAGATCATCCCAATCCGGAGTATCGGGGATAATACTTATTATAAGCCAAATCAATTTATGAATGATCAAAAATGCGTTTTAAGAGAGGGTGTCTCAAAACAAAAAAAGCTTCGAATAGCCCTTCACCTAGGGATGTACTATATGGTATAGAATGTAAATATATCTCTTATAACTCATCATTTTGTACGGATGGATCTCAGGCTATTTAGATTCTCTAAGTCCTGATTCAAATTCTTTTAGGATTTCCAATGCATATTGGACTTCCTGATGTAAAGCTTTAGCCCAATCGATAGCAATCTTAGAACGCTGTGCATCTTTCAGGTTGTCATCCAGTACCTTAAAGATTCGGCTTTCAAGGGCATTGGATTTAATCAAATAATGACTTGCCTCACGGCCAAGAACCCTGGCTGAGATTTTAAGTCTGTCAAAAGGGTCTATCAATAGATCATGGTGCATGGAGAGAATATTGTCCAAATTGAAGTCATAGTATGACTGAATGATCTTTAGTATATCCGATAGGTCGTTATCTCTTTCTTCGGGCCGATCACTCCAGGCAACAAGTTTCAGTATAACCATGCCTGGAATAGGTGGAATATTAACAATAATTTCTTCTACACTAATCTGTTTGGGATTTTCTAAAATCTCCCTAAATCCCAATACATGGAGGTCTGTCACTCTTTCATTAAAAGATACCGTATGGTGTTCTTCTATTTCCCCGAAAGGGAGGAGATCAATCACAATGTTTAGCTTTTCCTGATATAGGGTCCATGGTACTTTTACTCTATTAAAACCGTGCTCGGACAGATCATCAACAATTTTATCATATTGGCTAAGTGAGGATACCATTATAGCAAAGTCAATATCCTTTGTTCCCCGAGTGGGTTTTATATTGTCCTTTAAAAGTTCTAGTGCAATGGCATTAACGCCGATCAAATAATAGGGTATATCATTACTGGACATAACCTTATCAATTATTTCAAATACTTCATTGAAATATGGGATAGAAAGTTCTTTATATGAAGTTTTGGAGGTGGTCATCAAGTATCATTTTAGCAGTTTCACGGCATCTTTTATCTCCCTTAATCATCAAATCCACGTATATCAAAATTGGATTGACAAATGTTTCTCTATATAAGTTATCATCCCAAAACATCTGATAAACCATTAGTTTTCCTTCGGGATCAGGCTTAAATCGATAGTTTAGTATTAATTCCTTTTCTGTTTCTTTGGTATATAAAATAAATTCTTCGGGTCTTAAATAACCGGTTAGTAAATCAGCAGCCGGTTCACCACCCCATAGGCTCTTTTCTGGTGTTAAGGTGATATTCTTCCAATCATTGGGGACCTGGTATTTTCTTATAAATAATGCGGGTCTTAAAGTAGTTGTATATTCAGTAATCCATCTATCAAGTAATGCCCTTCGGTCTTCCCACATATAGGTGTCTTTGTTTAAAGGATATATGTACCCGGTTCTTTTAAGTCCATCAATAATTTGCGGAATGTTCCCTACGGCAACGTTTGTTACTGCAGCTATATACCTATGCGTTTGATTGATAAGTTCGTGTTCCAAAAAGAAGTGAAAGATTACTTTCAAGCCTGTTTTTGTGAAAGCTCTATTGCCTTTATCCTTTTCAAGTTTGACTGGTGGATTCGTATCAATCCAAATCCAAATACCCTCTCTTTTTAGGAATAGATTTCCGTTTACTTCAAGAAATGGAATCATTAATTCCCTAAGTTCTTGTTTCACCCTGGGATAGATTTTCTCAGCAATCACCAATAATTTATTATTATAATGATTGTTAATGGCACGGATTTGTTCAATTTGATGCGGCCGTATTTCTCTTTTAACTTCAACAAAAAAATCCAGTTCCTGATTGTCTACAATCAAAACGACAAGACCATCATTTTCAGGATCTGCCAAAATCAAATTGCCATCAATTCCAGTTGTTTCTTTTAGTCTTTCAAGAGCTGTTTCTATAATTCTTATATCCTCCATGTTCACAAATTTAATACATTCACGTAACGTGAACAATAAATTATAATGAACATCTAATTCCCATTATTAAGTCTGCCTAATCAAATAACCTTTTATCACTTGTTGTAGTCAAATAAATTCATGAGCTTAGGTGGAAGGATAAAATTTTCGTGGCTAATTGTTGTACCTATGTTGTCCCCATATAAAATAGAAAAGCCCCGGATAAATTCCGAGGCTCGTAACTGACTAATTATCAGTACCCGGGGCGGGACTTGAACCCGCACGGCCTTTAGGGGCCACAGGATTTTAAGTCCTGCGTGTCTACCAATTCCACCACCCGGGCATATATTTTAGGATTATCGATTTTAGGATTTTTGATTTTTTACACTATTTGCAACTGTCTTTCTTGAAGCGATAAATATTGACAAAAGCTGGTTTGCTTCATCTCTAATATCATTAACGTTTCCATAACTTCCAATACTGTCAAGAAACTCTAACCAAAACATGACTTCGTCACATTCCTCAATACAGATACTAAGTTTTGCGATGAATTCCTTAGAAGATCGTGCCCGACATGCAGCGCGATAATTAGCACCAACTGAAGAAGCAGACCGAAGGAGTTGGTGACCAAAGACATTTGTATCAAGACCTTTATCTAGTCGCTTACATAATTTGTAAACCTCAATTCCTAATTGTTTGGATCTAGCTTGTAACTCTTCTTTTGTCAAGATCTCAACAAATCAATAAATCTAAAATCATCAGATCTAAAATCTGAAATCAATTGAGCGGGAGACGGGATTCGAACCCGCGACCCCGACCTTGGCAAGGTCGTGCTCTACCAGCTGAGCTACTCTCGCTTCTACACCCATCCATCCGATGAGCTATCCAAAAGGATTGCAAATTTAACTGAAGCTGCATTAAAGACAAGGTGCTGCTTAAAAATTTTAGTGAACTAAGTCAAAAATATAATTCATCAATTATCTAAAAAGTGTCTCGCACCCTCACCGCTTCACATAAGTCTCGTCAAAGTTCATCACCAAATTAGTGACCATCGTCAAAGCAGCCGTTTGGGTATGATCAAGGTTTTCATCTAAAGGAGATTCTCCAATGGCTAGCAGACCCTGTGCAGCAGATGGGTCTTTTTGATATTTCTCCAGCGCCAAGCGGTATTGTTCTTTCATCAATTCCAGCTCCCTCGTGGTAGGCTTGCGACTACACAACAAGCGGAAAGCATACGCTGCCTGATCCTCAAAGCTGTTTCCTCCTTCAGTTTGTATCCGTTCGGCCAGCACCCGGGCAGCCTCCACAAATTGTGGATCGTTCATCAGAACCAAAGCCTGCAGTGGGGTATTGGTGTTTTCTCTTTTCACGATACACCTGGATCGATCTGGTGCATCAAAGGCAATCATGGCTGGATGCGGAGAAGTGCGACGGATAAAAGTGTACATGCTTCTACGATATAGGCTATCCCCGGTATCCGGAATGTAGGTTTTCAAATAGCCGGAAAACTCGTTCTTGTCCTTCCAAAGACCCTTTGGTTGATAAGGTTTTACACTTTCTCCACCGACCGTTTTACTGAGCAATCCACTTGCAGCCAGGGCATTGTCACGTATGATCTCCGCAGGCCATCGATAGGTACTCCCTCTTGCGAGGTACTTGTTTTCAGGATCTTTTGACAGATGATCCGCTGTAGCTACGGATGACTGCCTATAGGTGTAAGAGCTAACCATCAATTTCAACAGCTTCCGAACATCCCAGCCACTTTCACGAAACTCAACGGCCAGCCAGTCTAATAACTCCGGGTGGGTCGGCAGCGATCCCTGTGTGCCAAAATCATGGGGCGTATCTACGATGGCCCGCCCAAAAATCATTTGCCAGTATCGATTCACAGCTACCCTGGCTGTCAGCGGGTGGTCATCAGCAAATAACCACTTGGCGAGCCCCAACCGGTTTCTGGGCCATTCATCCGGATAGGGAGTTAAAACCGCAGGTGTTTCCGGATAAACGACCGCTCCGGGACTGGTATACAAACCTCGTTCCAGGATATGGGTGGTGCGTGGTGGAGACATTTCATCCAGCACCATTACTTCGTGGACAGGGTCAATTAAATCAAACTTTTGGGTGAGAAGCTCTGCACGTTGTTGATGAAGGGCCTGAAATTCCGGGTCACTCCTGGTCAGGTAATGTTCTTTTTTGACCTGATCAGCTAATCGAAGCTGAAATTGCTGGTCAGCAATGTTTTTCCTGAATATCGCTGCGACCTCAAGGGTTGTCAAATGTCGATGATAGACCATCACCTCATCAAAACTTCCGGTAAAAGCGCCGATGTCCGTATCGGTAAAAAGATAGTTGTGGGCAATACCCATCCTTAGTTTCTTATTCGGATCAGGTACATATCCCCTTGATTTCACCGGACGTATGTTTTTATATAAGTTATCCTGATGTATGGTAGATTCCAAAACCTCACCATTATGATAGATCTTTATTCCATCAGCCTTTGCTGAGCCATCGTAGGTAAAAAACAGGTTGGTCCATTCCTCAAGGGCTACCTCTTTTTCCGTGGTGACATGCAGGTAATTATGAGGAAGAGCGTGTACAATTTTGACACCAGGACGATTCAGGCTATCCAGATAAAATATCCATCCGCGCCATCCGGTATTCTTATCTCCTATATTTCCCATGATGGTTTGGAAACTGCCCTGATCCTCTATCTTTATCCAGACTCCGGCAGAAAAACCTTCATCAAGATCGAAATTTTTCACCCCAGCCAGGTATAATTGTTCATTGTCCTTATCGATGCGAACACCCTTCCCTTTTTTCCCTTCCACCAGCTCAGCATCACCAGATACCGTGCCCTTTGTGTTGTAATCCAGTATCCTCTGCGTGCGCCCTTCTTTATCTTTTTTATCAGTAATTGACTCCAATGGAAAATATACATCCGGGGTAGGGACTTGTATGGTTGACGGATCAATGGCTTCGATATAGGTTTTGATCTCCTCTATAGATGACTTTCTCAGTTCAATTTTGTCAGTGAGCAGATCTATCGCTGTATTCAGGCTATTGATTTTTTGTTCTGTCTCCGGATCAGGAAGCAGCAGCATAGGACCGAAATTTTTGTCATTGCCAGTCATGCCCAATTCCGGCACATTGTTAAAAAAAGCACTCATTTGATAATACTCTTTCTGAGATACCGGGTCAAATTTGTGATCATGGCAACTGGCACATTCCATGGTCAATCCCATAAAAGCAGTTGCCGTAGTATTCGTTCGGTCCGCTACATAGCTCAGTCTGAATTCTTCACTTACAATACCAGACTCGGAGTTTATCGGATGATTGCGGTGAAAACCAGTCGCGAGTTTCTGCTCCCGGGTTGCATTGGGCAGTAGATCACCAGCGATCTGCCAGGTGACAAAATCTTCATAAGACATATTTCTTTTGAATGCATTGATCACCCAATCCCTCCACGGCCAGTTTTCCCTGATCCCGTCCGAGTGTAACCCATGCGAATCCGCATATCGGGCAACATCCATCCATTCCATGGCCATACGTTCCGCGCAGGCATCGGTAGTCATCAAACGATCGATCAGTTTTTCAAATGCATATGCAGAATCATCCGCCAGGAAGGCTTCTATTTCCGGTATGGTAGGAGGCAATCCTGTCAGGTCCATGGTCACCCTTCGAATGAGCCTTTCTTTATCAGCAAGCGGGGATGGCTTCAATCCCACTTCTCCCAACTTTGATTGGATAAAATGGTCAATCTCGTTTGTTTGGACATTCGCATCCATGGCTTCAAGCTCGGGTACTTTTGGTTTGACCGGAGGAATAAAAGCCCAATGCTTCTTCCATTTTGCCCCTTGCTCAATCCACCTGGCGATCAGCGCTTTCTCTGTGGGTGATAGTTCGAGATGTGAGTCAGGAGGTGGCATCTGAAACTCCGGATCATCAGAAATAATACGCTGCCATGCAATACTGTTTTTAAGGTTCCCTTTTACAAAGGCTCTTCCTCCTGACGTCTGTAAACGCTCAAAAGCATCCTTTTCAATATCCAGCCTCAAATCCGCCTTCCTGGTATTCTTATCAGGACCGTGACACGCATAGCAACGGTCACTCAACAAAGGACGGACATGTATATTGAAATCTATCTTCTCCGGCAATTCGCGGTAGGCCAACTCAACATCATCAGGGAGCTCAGACTGACAATTTGAAAAGAGGATCGGCAGTAAGACCAGAAATAAACAGGTCCGGCATTTGTTAGTCACAGATAGGATAATATTGTGGGTCGCTTGATAGGTAATCACTATTGGTAAATTGTTCAAGCCAGGATGTCATTTACAACCTTTCCATGCACATCTGTCAGTCGGTAGCGGCGGCCTTGAAATTTGTAGGTAAACCGTTCATGGTCAATCCCCAGCAGGTGCATCAGGGTCGCCTGAAAGTCATGAACATGTACAGGGTTCTCCACAATGTTGTAGCTAAAATCGTCCGTCCTGCCATAACTCATTCCTTTTTTAACTCCTGCTCCTGCCATCCAGAGACTAAAACACTTGGGATGATGGTCTCGACCGTAGTTGGTTTTCGTCAGTGTGCCCTGCGAATAATTGGTTCTGCCAAATTCTCCTCCCCAGATCACCAAAGTATCATCGAGTAAGCCCCTTTGTTTTAGATCAAGAATTAGAGCAGCGGATGCCTGATCGGTTTGTTTGCACAATTTGGGTAGTTGGCCGGGCAGGTTACCATGGTGATCCCAGCCTCTGTGGTATAGCTGGACAAACTTTACGCCCTTTTCCACCAGTCGCCTGGCCAACAAACAATTGGCCGCGTAGGTGCCCGGGTCCCTCGAGTCTTCACCGTATAGATCATAAATGTAATCAGGTTCTCCCGAGATGTCGCTGATCTCCGGTACTGAACTTTGCATCCGGTAGGCCATCTCGTATTGGGCAATCCTGGCTTCTATTTCAGGGTCCTGAAAATTATCAAATTGCGCTTCATGCATTTGTTCAAGCAGCGACAGTTGTGCCCTGCGGTCATCTTTAGAAATGCCTGACGGATTGTTGAGATAAAGTACAGGATCTTTACCTGAAAGGAAACGCACACCCTGATATTTGGAAGGCAAAAAACCATTCCCCCATAAACGTGAATAGAGGGGCTGACCTGTTCCATTTTTTGTGATCAATACAATAAATCCCGGTAAGTTTTCATTCTCACTCCCCAGCCCATAGTTTACCCAGGAGCCTATAGAAGGTCGCCCGGCAAGTTCCGAGCCGGTCTGCATGAATGTAACTGCCGGATCATGATTGATCGCTTCGGTATGCATGGAGTGAATGAAACACAATTCATCCACGATCTTAGATTGATTGGGCAGCAATTCACTCATCCAGGCGCCGGATTGTCCGTATTGACTGAAATCGAAAAGCGATCCTGCCAGTGGAAAAGAAGTTTGTCCTGCAGTCATCCCGGTTAGGCGCTGTCCCTGTCTCACTGATGCTGGTAATTCCTCCCCATACATCTTATTGAGTAAAGGTTTCGGATCAAACAGGTCCATCTGCGATGGGGCCCCACTCTGAAATAAGTAAATGACTCTTTTGGCTTTTGGGGCAAAGTGTGGAAGACCCGGAAGGCCATTCGAAACTGAATGATTGGCACCAGCTATCAAATTTGTCGGGTTCATCAGCGATGCAAGGCCGAGGGCTCCAAAACCCATGGCGGACTTGGCTAAAAATTCTCTCCGGCTCTGAACATTTATGTAGTTATTGCATGAATCCATATAAAATCTTCCTCTCAATGGTTGATTCAACACCCTGTAACCTTTGAAGATAAAGAGTCACTCTTAAAAATCCTTGCCTGATTCCCAAAACTTCATATATCTTCATAAAGATAGCTTAATTGCGGATCAACTTTGGATTTCTTTCCTTTCAAACAGTGCCTGGGTTCTCATAAACAACGCATCCAACAATTGACAAAGTCTTTGCCAATTATTTACCTGTGATATATGTAAGTCATAGTGAAGAGTATGTAATGGAGCCAGCTAAGAATAGTCTCACTTTTGCAGTCTAATGAAAAAACAAGCAACCATGATCGCGATTTTAAAAGCAAATCATCTCATTTTTCACATCGGGAACATGTTGAATACAAAATCAACGCATTTAATTAAGCAATTCTTAAAATATACTGCAATCAATCCTTCTATTCTAAGACAAACAATTTACCTTTCAGGCATACCTGATTTTGAAAAAATCATACCAAAATCAGGAAGAGCAAAAATTCAATTTGAAACAAGACGCCATTGGCAACCAATGATATGGAAATAACAAGAAGCTGGAGGGAACAAAAAGTAATGTTAAAACGAAGGTTTTCCAATCTCTGCGATTCGGATTTTGAGTTTAAAGAAGGACAGAGAGAAAGAATGATGAAGAATCTTTCTAATAAACTCAATAAAACGAGATCAGAGCTAAATAATCTCTTTACTGAACTACAGACCTACTGAATTATTCGCCCGGGTTTTCGGGTGAGTCAGAAAATAATCTGATCTTATCAATAAAGCTACTCTACAATACAGGGTAGCTTTTTTTCTCCCCAATCTACAAAGGGCATTTTCATGTTACTTTTGCCCCAAATTTTCTTAGTAACTGTAAGTGCCCATGAAGCGCCCTGGAAAAGGTACGGACATTTCTGTAGGGGAGGCCAAATTCTAGAGCAGTGGATTTCACGACTTTGGAGATGTTTCGATAGTGTACGTGGCAGATGCCTGGAAACAGATGATGCTCAATCTGAAAATTCAAGCCTCCTACCAGCCAGGTGAACCACCTGCTTTTATTGGCAAAATTAGTCGTTGTCCGCAACTGATGGATCGCCCAATTATCCTTCATGGTGCGGTCTTTATCGGGTAGCGGGAATTCAGATCCGACAATCACGTGAGCTGGTTGGAAGATAATCGCCAGTAAGAATCCCGTTATAAAATGCATAATACCAATGCCAATAAGGATCTGCCACCATAACCAGGGGGTGAGTAGCATTGGGATGACAAAAATATAGCTGACGTAAATGATTTTAGTGGTAAGGAGTATTGTCCATTCCTTTGTGGGATTACTTTTCTGTTTCCTAAGCATACCATTTTTTTGATACCTTGACAACTGTTCAAAATCCTTATAAAACATCCAAAATAGCGTCATCAGTCCATAAAGAAACCAGGCATAGATGGCCTGATACTTATGAAACCATCTCCATTTTGCATCCGTAGCAAGTCTGAGGGCTTTCTGAGCACTGATGTCTTCATCGGCATGGTAGATATTGGTGTACGAATGGTGTAGTACATTGTGTTGTATTTTCCAGTTGAAGGAATTGGCTCCGATCAAATTGAGGGAGTAGCCAATGGTAGTATTGATCCAGTTCCTTTTTGCGTAGGCACCATGATTTCCATCGTGCATGATAGCAAGACCTATTCCGGCCAATCCCAGTCCCATCAGCATTGTCATAGCTACAGTCAAAAGTACGCCAGTAACCAATCCGCTTAGTATCATCGCGTAGGGTCCAAAATAAAGCACCATCATAACAATGGATTTGATTACCATTTCACCATTAGCATGGCGACTGATCTGGTTCGTGCTGAAGTAGCCATTGACGCGTTCATTCAACGTTGTCATGAAATCTCTGTGACTATTGTTAAATGTTATTTTATGGGGAACATTCATAGTAACCAATATCTTTATAAGATGTATAATAAGCTAAGTCAAAGTTCCGATATTTGTCTAATGGTATTCTTACATACAACAGTGAAATAGTTGTATATTTTTTGGATTAATTAGTCCTACCAACAGAAGAAATACGTGGATTTGAACTAACATTTAAGTGCATAATGTTGTTTATTCGGATAACCTGAGTCAATAGATTATTGGGCTCTCCTTTGACTCAATCTAACTATTAATCCCATGTTATTATGAAGCTCTATATTAAATACATGGTCAGTCTGCGGTGCAAACTAATGGTCAGGGAAGAGCTTGAAAAACTTGGGTTACACTATACCACACTTGATCTTGGGATGGTAGAGATCCTTGAAGACCTCTCAGCTGTCCAACATGAACTTCTCAAGCAGAATCTTTTAAAATCCGGACTGGAACTTCTTGATGATAAGAAGAGTATTTTGATTGAAAAAATTAAAAACCTTATCATTGAAATGATCCATTACTCTGATGAACTGCCAAAAGTGAATTATTCCGACTACATCAGCGAAAAGTTAGGATATGATTACACCTATCTATCCAATAGTTTTTCGGAGGTGAAAGGTGTTACGATTCAACAATTCATCATTATGCACAAAATAGAGAAAGTCAAAGAACTGCTTCTTTATGATGAACTGAATCTGACCGAAATCTCTTACAAATTACATTATAGCAGCGTAGCCCATTTGTCTAATCAGTTTAAAAAGGTGACAGGGCTTTCTCCAACTTTCTACAAACAGTTGAAACAAAAACGGCAAAGAAATCTAGAAAACCTGTGAACCGTCTTAATGAGGTCATTTAGAGGAAATACCAGGAGTTGCATACCACAAGCCCACCTGTAAGTCCATATGAGATTTTGCTCAAATATGGATACCGACAGTAGGAAGAAGCATTTTCATGGTTGGAAAAAATAGACTGACTGGTGATCTCTCAACATTGTGCCCGTGATATATGTAATTTATCCATAGAGATATGTAATTCGAACGGGTTGAAAGTGAGGAACTTTATCTTTTATATAGATATCCACTATGAGAAAAATGCCCATAGAAAAAGGAAAGGTGCTGATCGTTGTTGAAATCATTGAATATGTACCTGATTCTGTATTGATCAAGACCATCATCAAGAAGACAACAGGTAATGTCAGTGCAGTTTCATTCGATTCAGGCGAAGCGCTGTCAGAAAAAACAGCGCCTTTCGACACCTTCATTCAAGTCATTGATGGTAAGGCTGAAGTGATTATTGATGACAAAACTCATATCCTGGAAACCGGTCAGGCCATTATCATTCCCGCGCACACCCGAAATACAATTTATGCAAACGTTCGATTTAAAATGATTTCAACTGTCATCAAAAGTGGGTATGAAGAGCTACCACTATATTAAATCTAAAATGAATTGATTGTTCGATTTCAAAACCCGCTCTGAGATATCAGAGTCCCTTAGGAATCCAATATCATTAAAGGAGTCAGCTAACCAGGTAATTTCCTCAAGAGCCAATCGCTTTGCTCCACTAAATGGTCATTCATAAAAAACCGGGCAATAACCCTGCTTGTATCCGGCAGAAATTTGATGTGTTTCCGAGTAACTGAAACTCTCATGATATTGGTTTAATGTGTACGTCCAGGAGTCTGCCGTGGGTTCTTTCCAGACATGACACATTAAACTGAACAAATCGTGCAGACCTCATTCACTCATTTTGCCTGCAGGATTTTTGCTCTCCTGTAGATCCCGTTCGTAAAAGGACAATTCAGGGCTATAAGATTTATTGTGAACTTTACAGTAATAAAGCTCATCAATGCACCGCCGCACCACTAGTTTTACATTTGGAGCTTTTTTTGAAAACACAATATCTCCTGATTTAAATCTGTTCGCCATTACTTCTTGATTATTAAAGACCGCCACCACCAGGATCGATATATCATTCCTGGCCTCTCTTTTCTTTACGTTTAGCTTCCTTGGCTGCTCTCTTTTCTTTCAGGTTTTTCAATGGGGCCTTTTTATCCTGTTTCTTACCCCCCTCTTTTTCTTTTGACATGATCGTGGTCTTATATTATGAACTCTCTAGTTTGAGGTCAAAGATCCACAACCATGATGTAATAACTTTACACTATTCAGGAAGGGTTTTATATATTTCACTGGTTGAGATAAGTCAGTTACTGCGACGCCCTCCCCAGTCGCCGAAGGTGAAGGAGATGTGAAACAACCGCCTTAAACATGGAAGAATATTCATGATAAGCGATTTGATACTCCTGACAGGTTTCCTTAACAATACGACTAATGGCAGGATAGTGAATATGACTGATCTTCGGAAACAGGTGATGCTCGATCTGAAAGTTCAACCCTCCCAGCACCCAGAAAAGTAATTTGCTTGAAGTGCCAAAATTTGAGGTCGTACTGAGTTGATGAATGGCCCAATCCTGCTGAATATCACCTTCTGATCCGTTATGAAACCGGGTACCTTCGACCACATGTGCCAATTGGAAAACGATGCTGATGGTTAGTCCACAGGTTATTGTGATGATCAGGAATCCGATCAGCCATGGTATCCAACCCAGCAACAGAATTGGAATAAACATGTAGACTGTCATATAAGCCAGCTTGGTAAACCAGAAAATAACATGTTCTTTCAATGAAAGTTTTTTTCTCCCTGAAATGGGTGTGACTTTACCCGTAAAATATTTTACAAAATCATCATAAAAAACCCAGGCCAGATAGGAAATTCCGTAAAGGACTACCCAGTAAATATGTTGATAACGGTGAAATGATCGCAAAGGCTGCCCTTCATGTAACCGCATAAAGGGACGAACATCAATGTCAGAATCGACGCCTTCGATATTGGTATAGGTATGATGATTGATATTGTGTTTGATACTCCAATAGTGCGCATTACCTCCCAGCACATTGAGGAAGTATGCCGAGATTTTATTGATCCAGAGATGACGCGAAAAACTTCGATGCCCACCTTCATGCATCACATTGAAACCTATCATGGCCAGGTGTAGGCCCAATAACATACACAGAACAATGGCCAATGGAATTGGCATCGATACAAATAAAAGCAAGGAATACATAATCGCAGCGGACACTATCATGGTCAGACCTTTGATATAAACCTTGCCTCCCCCGCTTTTCAGTAAATTATTCTCGGCAAAGTAATTATTTACTTTATTGCGTAAGTCCGTAAAGAAGGATGTGTTGTTTGTACTAAATGTAAGTTTTGTCATAAATTATCTTTGGTAGCCAGACATTGGTAAAACGCATCAGGTGGGTTTTGGTTCATAAAAGAACCCTTCAAAAAATGTAGTTGATCTATTCTCATCTTCTGAGATCATAACTGTGATAACGCATTCACCACCGTTTTCTTCGGAATCTTTACACTCCACATGCCTCTGAGCTCCCCCAATGAATAGCCCAGCGCTTTGTCATCCGGATATTTTGATTGTATTATCGCCAACACTTCATCATTCACTTCATCTCCGGGCGATCCGTGACAATTAAGACACAGCCCATTGGCGATGGCGATAGGTTGTGTAAATATCAGTGTTTTTTCATCAAGTTCCAGGATTTGATTGACAGCATTGGTCGGCGAAAAATCATAAGCATAAGCTTCCAGGATCACCTGCTCTGCTGAATCCGGCTTGTCCAATGGGTTTCTGGGCTTTCGACTCACCCTTTTGATATCAACATCGAGGCTATCTTCAAGACCCTGTACAATTTCATAGGCATTCGCATTGCAGTATGCTACCGCTCCAACCAGTCCTTCGTTTTCAATCGCACTTAACAATGCTTGCTGGAGAACTCCCTGGGAAGCTTTTACAATCTCACGTCCGAGCTCATTACCCTTAGCCATGAGGTCTGCATCAGATACCCGGACCAATTCCCTGCCCTTCATTTCATCTCTTATTGCAGAAGTATCCTGCTTTTTTTCAGAGGAGCAGCTTAAACAGGTTATCACAATTAAAATGCTAAAATATTGGGTAATGAATTGCTTATCCATAAAATATGTTCGGTGTTCGTTAGTTTTGCCTGATTAAAGTTAGGGCAGATGATTGAGAAACTTGAGGAGATCAAAAAAAGGTTTGAAGAGGTAGGCCAGCTCATTGTACAGCCAGATGCCATGGCTGATATGAATAAATATACCAAACTCAATAAGGAGTACAGAGATTTGGAAAAAATCGTCATCAAATATGACGAATTCACCCTGGCCAAAAACAACCTGACGAATGCGAAAGATGTGTTGGTAAAGGAGAAGGATCCGGAGTTCCGTGAGATGGCCAAAGGAGAGATCGATGAGCTCACTCCAAAAGTAGAAGCCCTGGAAGATGAGCTTAAGTGGATGCTGATCCCGAAAGATCCTAACGACAGCCGTAATGTAATCCTGGAGATCCGCGCCGGTACCGGTGGTGATGAAGCCTCACTTTTTGTTGGGGACCTTTTCAGGATGTACAAGCTGTTTGCTGAAAGCCAAAAATGGGAGTTCTCCGTCCTTAACTTTAGCGAAGGCTCCACAGGAGGTTACAAAGAAATTGTTACAAGCGTAAATGGTGAAGATGTTTATGCCAAGCTAAAATTCGAATCCGGGGTGCATCGTGTTCAGCGAGTACCTGCCACCGAATCACAAGGAAGGGTCCACACTTCAGCAGCTACTGTTGCTGTGCTTCCCGAAGCTGAGGAGGTGGATGTGGAAATAAACATGGCAGATGTCCGCAGAGATACGTTTAGAGCATCAGGAGCTGGAGGACAGCATATTAATAAGACTGAGTCTGCAGTACGGTTGACTCACCATCCGTCCGGATTGGTGGTGGAATGTCAGGACGGCCGTTCACAGCATGCAAATTTCGACAAAGCTTTAAAAGTATTACGATCAAGGTTGTATGATATGGAGCTCAAAAAGCACAACGACGCCATCAGTGCTCAAAGGAAATCTATGGTAGGTTCCGGAGATCGGTCGGATAAAATCAGGACATACAATTATCCTCAAGGAAGGGTTACCGACCACCGAATCAACTTTTCCGTCCATAACTTACCGACCATCATGAATGGAGAGTTGGATGAATTTATTGAACAATTAAGAATTGCTGAAAATTCTGAGAAATTAAAAGAACGCGCAACGGAATAAAAAGGCGTTCCTTCCCGTTTTCCCTCCAATGAAGTTATTAAAACACTTCTTTTACTGTTGTATCATCTTTACTGTGGCCTGTCAGCCGGAGGAAGAGATCATTACGGATTCTCCCGACGTCAAATTGTTTGTGAGTACCGACACGGTACTTTTTGATACCCTATTAACGGAACGACTGAGCCTCACTAAACGGTTCCGGATCTTCAATCCATCAGAATATGCAGTCAGGATCAATAGTATTCGTCTTGGTTTAGGAAATCAATCGTCTTACAGGATCATTGCTAATGGAAAAGAAGGGCCTGACATATCCGATGAGGTCCTCAATGGAGGAGATAGCCTCCTGGTCCTGGTAGACAGTGAGATTGACCCCAGCGACCAAGATCTCCCCTTTCTCGTAAAGGACTCTGTGATCATTGATTGGAATACCAATAGTGCCCATGTAAAATTGGTTGCCTGGGGACAGGATGCCTTTTATATCACAGCGGCCAGTCTATGCGATACCACTTTCAGTGGCCAAAGACCTTATGTGATTTATGATTCGTTACTGGTAGCGCCTGGTTGCACTTTAAGTATTGAGAAGGGTGTGAAAATGCTTTTTAATAACGGTGCTGCTTTGCATGTGGCAGGTACATTGATCGTAGAGGGTGAAAAGGATGAGTTGGTGATCTTCCGCAATACAAGATTTGACGAAAATTACCTGGAAGCACCCGGACAATGGGGTGATCCTCAAATTGGTGCCGGAATCATTTTTTATCCGCAAAGTCAAGGCAATAAAATATCCTATGGGCTCATTGAGAATGCTTTTTCCGGCATATATATTGGTACGCCAGACGACAACCAGGATTACGATCTGGACATCAGCAATACCATAATCCGACACATGTTACGTTACGGGATCATTGCTTTTACTTCGGATATCAAAGCAGAAAATTCAGTGATCTACAATTGTGGCTCATCGTTGATAGCGCACCTGGCGGGAGGTAATTATGCGTACACCCACTGTACCCTATCCAATTATCCGAACTTTTTACTTTCTGAAGACCCAGCTGTGATATTTTCCGACAATATAGAAAGCGGTGATGACGTGATCTCAGCATCTCTGAATATTACTTTGGTCAATAATATCATCTGGGGTAGAGGAGATGAAGAACTGGTCATCAATGGAGGTGGAGAGGAACAAATAATTTTGATTGCCGAATCAAATATTATCCGTTCTGAAGAAACCATACCGGAAAATTTTACCTCTACGGAGACTAATTTTCCAGGATTTGAAAATCAACTTTCCTTCAATTACCGGTTAGATTCGACGTCTGTTGCTGTCGACAATGGTAAGGAGGTTGGTATTGAAATAGACGTGGAAGGAAAAGACCGCGATTCATTTCCGGACATTGGGGCTTATGAATATATTGAAGAATGAGTGCAATACAGCGTAAGATCAGTCTCCCCCCTTACCCACGAGGTTTTCACTTGATCACCCGTGATATACTTGATGCCATTCCTGAGATCAGCAACATCAAGGCTGGCATCTGTCAGGTCTTTATCCAGCATACTTCGGCTTCTTTAACCATCAATGAAAATGCTGACCCAACTGTACGTAAAGACTTTGAATCCCACTTTAATGAAATGGTGCCCGAAAATGCGCCCTATTACTTACATAACTATGAAGGTCCGGATGATATGCCAGCGCATATTAAAGCATCTTTACTCGGTCCTTCTGTAACAATTCCCATCACCAATGGTCAGTTTAATCTTGGGATCTGGCAGGGAATTTATTTGTGTGAACATCGTGATCATGGGGGTTCTAGAAAGCTAATTATTACTATATTTGGGTAATTAACATAGGTTATTTACCTATAATCTATAAAAAACCACCACTTGTAGAATAAAACCACCCAACAAACTTATTGGCCTGTAATTTGCATTTTATGTGATTATTGTAAGAATAATTATGAAATTTTCACTCTGTAGGGTACTATTGTCTTCCTTACTTGCGATACTAACATATCCTTCAATAGCCCAAACTGGTCCCGGTGGTATCTCGACAAACCTTTCCATTTGGTATAAAGGTAACACAGGTACAACCACATCTGGCAACAGCCTCACTGACTGGTCTGATCAGTCTGGCAATGGATTCAATATCACACAGGGCGTATCAGCCAATCAGCCACAGCTACAACAAAATGAAATCAATTTTAATCCGGGAATTGTATTTGACGGGGGAAGTGATTATTTGCCCATCTCCACAAAAAACTATAATGGTTCAGGGGCTCTCTCAGCGTTGACTACATTGGTGGTTTTTAAAACCGATTATTCCGGCAATAATTACAACAACAACTGGTCCTTCCTTGACTTCGACAGAAGTGACTTTTTTAATATGTATATCCATGGATCTAATGGAAATATCTCTTTCTCTTATCATTCCGGAAGCACTACTTATGACAACGATGCCCCCACAACTGGCCTCAATGATGGCTATCCTCACATTGGTGCAGTAGGCTACAACAATGCAGTTACAAATGAAACCATCATCCGGGTGGATGGATTGGAGGACCTGGCTGCAAACCGAGTGGCCAATGGAGCAACTATTGGTGTTTCAGGTACCCGATATGGGTTTGTTGGAGATGGTTCAGAAGCAAGTGCTTATAATGGCAGCAGAAACAATATTTATTATGATGGGTCCATCGCTGAGATCATCCACTTTGAGAGGAGCCTTAATGCGACCGAATTAAACAGAGTAGAATCCTATCTTGCTGTGAAATATGGGCTCACCCTGGGAAGTACCGGAAATGCTGTTTCATACACCGCATCAGATGGGACTGAAATCTGGACAGGTTCCGCCACCTATCAAAATGGGATTGCCGGGATAGGCAGAGACGACAACAGTATCCTGGATCAATCGAAATCAACAAGCAGCAGCGACGATAATAGCATCATCACCATGGAAGCGGAATCTGCTTTCGGGAGCGATTTGTCATTTCTGATTTGGGGTCATGACGATGCGGGAAATAATCTCACAGGTACGAACTTACCTGCTGGATTCGATCAAAGACTTGAAAAGACGTGGTTTGTGCAAAGTACTGGAACTCCGGGATCTGTCGCCATGGATTTTATCATTACAAGTTCGGACTTTAATTCCTACAGCGTTAGTGACTATACGCTTTTAATTGATGGGGATGGTGACTTTACTTCTGGCCATTCTGAATATGTAGCAGCAGCTATGGTGGGAGATACGGTTCGCTTTACAGGTGTGAGTTTCAGCTCTGGTGATTTTTTTACCATAGCTGGTCCAAACCTCAAAGCACCTGGTGGCTTTTCTGCCGGGCTGCAATTGTGGTTTCGGGCTGATGCTGGCATTTTGTCGAGTGGTGGTTTTGTCACAGACTGGAAAGACACAGGACCTCAGCAAAACCACGCAGTACAATCCACTTCAAGTGATCAACCGGCATACTTAACAGGTGATATGAATTACAATCCGAGTGTTTCATTCGATGATATCAATGACTACCTACCCATTACACAAGTTAATTATTCAGGAGCAGGGTCTTTAGATCAGGTACTTGCATTAGTGGTCTATAAAACCACTGTTTCCGGTGGGGACAATGACAACTGGGCCTTCCTGGATTTCGATAGAAGCGAATATTTCAATTTCAATGTGAAAGGGGACGGGGGCCTTCGGTTCTCTTACTCCAACGGGGGCACTATCTACGACCTCGATGGTTCCACCACAGGCATGAATGACGGACTCCCAAAACTTGGGGTAGCCATTTACGACAACACATTGACCAACGAAACAGAGATCCGTGCTGACGGACAAAGAGATTACTACAATGACAACCTCACCAATGGTGCTACTTTAGGATCTGCCAACACCAGATATGGAATTGTTGGTGATGGATCAGAAGCCTCGAGTTTCAATTCCAGTATAAATAATAATTACTATGGAGGTGAAATTGCTGAAATCATTTATTTTGATAACCAGTCTTTTACAGCCAGTCAGCTTCAAATCCTGGAATCCTATCTGGCGATAAAATACGGAATCACCCTATCCAAAGCTACGGATGGTAATGGTACTTCCCTGGAAGCAACTAACAGTGACGGAGTCATTGAAGGAGACTATGTAAGCAGTGCGGGAACCACTATTTGGGATGCATCAGCCAATGATGGCCATGACAACGACATTATCGGGATTGGAAGAGATGATGATGCGGCTCTACTACAAAAACAATCACACTGGCGGGATGACAGTTTGCGGGTTTACATGCAGACATTGGCGGCAAGTAACCCTGATAACACCGCTACTCAATCAACCTTTGGGGCTGATGATAGCTTTCTTGTAATCGGTCATGACGGCACACCCTTGTATGATTCTGGCGCAAAATATGGTGAATGGCCGAATGGAGTATTCAGTAGAATAGATCGTGAATTGAAAGTACAAAACACCAATTTCACGGCGAGTTTCAGCCTGGATATTACCCTCAATGCTCTGGCAGATATTGGTTCTATTGATCCAAATGACCTGGTATTGATGGTAGATACGGATGATAATTTTGATGATGCCACATTATTTGGGACAGTCGATGGTCTTACAATCTCCACTGCCTCAAATACGCTGACAATTGGAGGAATTTCTACGGCCATTATCCCTGCCAATACCAGCCGTTACCTGGCCGTTGGTACCACGAATAGCAGTGTGTCGCTACCCATTGAATTGATCTCTTTTGAAGGTGAGATGATCGGAAGTCATGTGAAGCTTGAGTGGAGTGTAGCCGCTGAAATCAACAATGATTTCTTTACGGTGGAAAAATCAGCTGATGGCATCGAGTGGTCAATTGTTGACTTTGTGGAAGGAGCAGGTAATTCAGACACAGAAACCAACTATTTCCTGTCTGACAAGGATCCATTCAGGGGTATTTCATACTATAGGTTGAAACAAACGGATTTTGATGGCAAGTATGAGTACTTTAATCCCATTGTCATCAACAATACCACAGAAACTAAGGCATCGATATACCCAAATCCCGCCGATCGGTATGTAAACATCTCATCCCCGGACGAAAACACCGTAGTCATAAAGCTTTACAGTATTTCAGGTGGACTGATCTATTCAGATATACTAGAAAATTTCGCAGTCAATATTGATACCTCAGAGCTGAAAAACGGCATTTATATTTTGATGCTCAATGACCACAAGCACCTGCTCAAGGTAGAGCACTAACTTTTTTATTCCCTCCGTGTAACCTTCTCCCTTCCCGGAAGTAACTTCATTGAATTTACTACTCTGAAATCGATTGATATTGGAAACTAGCGATGAGCAGCTCATGTCAGCTGTGAAAAAGGGAGACCTTGATAAACTGGGGATTCTGTATGACCGGTACCACAAGCGGATCTATAACTATTTTATCCGATGTACCCGGGATGTCAGTGAAAGTGGAGACCTGACCCAAAATACATTTATCAGGGTCATGAAATATCGGGGTTCCTACCAGAGAGACAAGCGATTTGAGACATGGGTCTTCCAGATTGCCCGAAACCTGGTCAAGGATCATTTTAAGCAATTAAAAGTGGTTCACTCGAGGATGGAACCCAGAGACAATCTCCCTGATTTGGTGAGCGAGAATGATGATAAGTTGGAACAGGAAAACAGGTTATATCAGGCGATAGACAGGTTGCCCGATGACAAAAAGGAATTGATAGTGATGAGCAAATTTCAGGGACTAAAGTACGAACAGATTGCAGAAATAAGGGCCACATCTGTTTCGGCCATCAAAGTACAGGTCCACAGGACCATCAAAAATTTGAGAGCGATATATTTTGAGCAATTGGAGGCATAAGCCCAAAAAATAAGAAACAAATGAAACATATCAGTGAAGAAAGGATGATTGAATACCTGGAATCAGGTAAAATATCGAAGGTAGATGAAGCTCATCTCTCTGACTGCAAGGAATGCCAAAATCTGGAACTGGAGCTGAAAGAGATGCTAAGGCTGATGGCTGAATCCCCGCAGCACGAAACACCAGAAGATATAAGGTGGTCGTTAGATGCTGCCATCAATGAAGAAAAGGGGAAGAGCCACAATGGTGCGTCTTTTGGATGGCTTCAAATTGCTGCTTCTATTGCTATCTTATTAATTGGCTATTGGCTCGGTAAAAACAACACAGGCAATGAACAGCAAATTGCTGAATTACAAAGTCAGGTTCAGGAACTCAAGGAAGTCACCCTCACCAGCGCTCTCCGTACACACTCTGCCAGCGAACGGATCCTGGCAGTAAACCAAATCGAAGAGACATCACTCCAATCCAGCGACCGGTTGATCAGGACATTGATCGAAACGGTGAATACCGATGAAAGTGCAAATGTGAGATATGAAGCCATCGAGGCATTGGAAAAATTCTCCGGGAATAAACTCGTGAGAGATGAGTTGGTCAAATCCCTGGAGCTTCAGGATGACCCTTTGATTCAGATTGCATTGATAAGACTATTGGTGGATGCCAGAGAAAAGTCAGCCGTAGAATCCCTTAAAAAGATGATTGAAAGTGACCAGGTTATTCCGGAAGTAAAGCAACAAGCTGAAACCGCCATTAAAGTATTAATCTAAGGACAAAAACTAAAAATAAAATGAGACTAAGTATTATTACAACCCTCCTGCTGCTGTCAGGCATGACTTATGCCCAGGATTCAGGTGAAATTAAGCAGCATGTTATTAAACCAAAAGGTTCGCTGACCGAAACACGGTTGGTATTATCTGGCTTTGGATCAGACATTATCATCGAAGGTACTAATCGAAGCGACATCGAAATCACCGCGGATGACATTGAAGAAAAGCCAGAACGGGCTGATGGATTAAGGTCATTGTCAGATATGGCCATGGAAAATACCCCGATCGGACTAAATGTTGAACAAAAGGGCAATGAGATCTTTGTCATGCCAGCTTCCCGCCGATCGCAAGGTGCAGATTTTGCCTTTAAAGTGCCTAAATCCATCAAAGTGAAAATTGCTGATAATTCATTCAACTCCAGCGATATTGAAGTAAGGGGAATGAGCAATGAAGTGGAGCTAAGTTGTCAGAGTGGTGATATTCTAATAGACCGCGTGACCGGACCCATCGTGGCCAAGACGATTTCAGGAGACATTGAAATCATTTTTACCACACTTAACCAGAAGCTCCCCAGTTCAATCAATACCATCAGCGGTGATATCGACATTACCCTTGCTTCGTCAGATAAAGGCACATTCTCCATCAGCTCTATTTCAGGAGAAGTATATACAGATCTGGACCTTAAAGTTGAAAAAACGGGCGAAAGTGTTTCTGATTTTGACATTGATATTCAATTAGATGTAAATGAAGACATAGAAAGGGCCATGAAAGAAACTGAAAGGGCTATGAAAGACCACGAAAAAGCCCTGAAAGAGATGGAAAAAGAGATGGAAAAAGAGACTGAGAAGCATGTGATAAAAGGCCATCGGTCAGTTGTAGCTCCAGTACCTCCGCAAGTGCCTTTCCATTTTAACTGGGCAACACCAAGCGGTATTGGCTCCAAATTTCAGGCTGAACTCAATGGTGGTGGCGTCAATTTTGATATAAGCAGTATCAGTGGAGATGTGTACTTAAGAAAAAGCGAATAGCAATGAAAGGACTATGGATCATTTTAAGTGGATTGGGTTGCCTCACAGGGGTAGCCCAAACTACATATCAGGAAAATGCGGCTATTTCCTCTCAAAAACAAATCAATATCAATTTCCCCTTTACAGATGAAATTGTGATCAAAACCTGGGATAAAGAAGAAGCGTTCATTGAGGCTAAAGTGACCATCAATGAAGGCGAGGACGATGCCATGTTTGCCATCAAGAAAAGTGTTTCCGGAACAGAAATAAATTTTTCAATGGATGAAGAGCAGTGGAAAGCCAACGAAAAGAAAAAAAACAACTGGACGTCAGACATCTTTGTCACGGTTTACTTGCCTGCTTCGATGGAAGTAAATGCCCATACGATCAGTGGAAATATTGTCGCACATTATTTTGATCAGCCACTTAAGCTGAAAACGATTTCCGGGGACATTGATCTGACCATAGATAACAACAAAGGACTGGACTTTCATGCCAAAACAATTTCGGGTGACATTTTCTCTGACCTGGAAGTTACATTCCCCCAGGGAAAGGACGGATTACGAAAATTTGTTGGAATGGACGTAAATGGGCGCATCCAACAGGGGGGCAAAGTATCAAAGTTTGAGACAATAAGCGGCAATGTTTTTTTGCGTAAGGGCTAGCATAAAGCATTGATTTTCAGCTTTCTTTTCAAAAATTAATTTTTCTGCTGTACTTGATCTGCATTCTTTTTTTTGGTAACTTATTGGTGACCAAATATGATGATCATGAATGTAATTACAAGAATCGAACACTGGGGGGATACGCACAGACTCAGTTGGTTTGTGATCTTCCGCCTGGCCCTGGGAGTTTTTATCACTTACAAGGGTATTCATTTTGTCAATAATCTTGACCAGCTCCGGGAAATGTCAATGAACCTGGCTTATATGTCGGCGATGGCAGCACATTATGTCATGTTTGCCCATTTACTGGGTGGCCCATTGATTTTTCTAGGCTATTACACCCGCACGGCCTGTCTCATTCAGGTACCGGTTTTGATTGGGGCTGTAATATTTGTGAATTTTCCGTCAGGCTTCATGTCAGTAGGAAACTATTTTGAGCTGGAAATCTCCATTCTGGTACTCCTTGTACTCATTTTCTTTTCCATTTTCGGAGCCGGAAAATACTCCCTTGATGAAAAAAGAAGACACGACGAAGAAATGATGAGAGGTCGTCCGAAAAACATGAATGACTTGAAATAAATGAAATGGATGCTTCGAATAAAGCATCCATTTACATCGCTTAACCCAAATTGGCAATGTACTAGTCATTTACATTGAAAAAAGGGAGTTCAAGGTGATTAACCACTTTATCCACCTTGGAGTCTCTTACTTTATGATGAGTGACCATGGCTACTATACCCCCTTTTATGCCTTTGCAATACCTTGATAGTCCCTCTTCAAAATCAAGGGCATTAATAACCTGAACTATTGTATTGCCCGCTTTAGCCAGGTTTTTGAATTTCTCCATTTTGGTCCTGATGGTCCAGGTGTCTACAAAATCGTCGGGTGTATTGATATATAATAGTTGAATGGTTCCTTCTATCCAGTGCGCAAACTCCATGATTTTCCTGAAACCTGTCAACATTTCTACTTCGAAATCTGAGACAAAAACAATCGTTGGGTTGGCTGCTTTTTGTAGCTCTTTTTTAACGATCAGTACTGGAACGTTGGCTTCCCTGATCGTTCTTTGCGCATTGGAGCCCAGAAAGAATTCTCTCATGCCTTTGGCACCGTGCGATCCCATGACGATCAGATCAATATCAAAATTGCCAATATGATGGATGATATCGGTAGGTCCTTCATTAAATCCAATGTGGTGGTGCGCCTTTAGGCCTTTTTTATTGGCTAATGCCACCAGCTCCTCCAATTGGTTGGTCACGTGTCTTACCTTTTTCGTTACATCCGGATACATTTTTTCCTGATTATGTTCCATTTGGATCCAGTTGATCGGAATGGACATAAAATGTAGAAATACGATTTCTGCATTACTTTTCTCCGCCATCTTGATGGCTGTTTCGGATGCAACGTTCGCACAATCCGAAAAATCTGTCGGAACCATTATCTTTTTCATCGGAGTGTTGTGTTGTTTAGATAGGAAAGGTACTTGTGCTTCCCCTCAACAACTATGATAGAGGTTATCTGAAAAACTGATCCTTGTCACGAGGGTTGTTTTCTTAAGACCGTGGTACCGACCTTTTTAAAAGAAGATTGGTTAAATCCATGTATCCGGAGGTGAGTCTCTGAGTGGAAGTGGCTATTATTTCTCCTTCTTCTTCCAATACCTTACCAGACCTGCTACACTCATCCAGCTGGGATTGGCGGCTTCATACTGCTTCACGCCCAGGTCATCCACGCCCAGATCGCGCAATTGCTTTTCAGTATATTCTGAGAAGGCCGGTGTCATATCGTCCAGGCTCGTTCCTTTTTCCCATTCTTTTTTGATCCATTGCCCCCAGTCGTAGAGCATGGTTCTCAGCTGCTTAAAATGTGTTTTCGGATCATGGATCAAGCCAAAATGGGTCAGGTAAATCTCTTTCACCCCGCTATCCAGGATCTGGTCAATGGATGTCTGCCAGTCCTCCAGGTCGATATCCGGTGGCGGGCAAGGTGGTACCACAGGTCCACCTCCAATTTTAACACCAGCCACGTCTCCGGAGAACAACGTGTCATCCAGCTTCCAGGCGATATGATGTTTGGCATGACCTGGAGTATATAGGGCCTGAAGCCTGACACCTCCTATCTCTGTGATTGACCCATCCTCTGGAGTGATAATCCTTTCGGCAGATATGTCATTCATCTCCCCCCATAAATAATCCATTTGGTCCTGGTAGATCCTCCTCGCGGATTCCATCAGTTTAAAAGGATGCTCCAGGTGACCCGCGCCAAAAGGATGCACATAGATGTTGGCTCCAGTGCGGGCCAATGCCCAGGCCGCTCCAGCATGATCCAGGTGGATATGCGTCAGAAATACATGTTGGATGTCCCTGATGTCAAACCCTGCCTGCTTTACCTGCTCTGAAAGGTTGGAGTAAGTGGAATGGGGTCCGGTCTCAATCAAAATGGGCCCATCACTGCTTTCGATAAGAAAAGCAGCAATCGCATGGTCAATTCCTAAAAAGTTTAGATCTAAAACGTGAATCATTTTGTATTCCTTTGTATGCTAAGTAATCAATAATTATGGAGAAAATAACGTATTTCCAGGACCATATGCCTGAAAACATTTGCTTTGGGTGTGGGGTTCACAATCACGAAGGATTGCAGATCAAAAGTTTCTGGGATGGGGAGGAATCTGTCTGTCACTGGCAATCTGAAGAAAAATACCAGGGGTGGCCCAACCTCCTCAATGGGGGGATTCTGGCAACGCTCGTAGATTGTCACTGCATGGGAACGGCCATGGCGGACGCCTACAAAAGGGAGGACCGCTCATTGGATTCGGAACCCGTCTATCGATATGCTACAGGAACCCTTACAGTCAAATATTTAAAGCCAACACCCAACAACAAGCCGCTGGAACTGCGAGCCATAGTGACAGAGGTGAAGGGTCGTAAAACGACCATGGAATGCAAGGTGCTGGCCGGCGGGGAAGTAACCGCTGAAGCCCATGTCATTGCCATCCGTGTTTATGACAGCAGCCAGCAAGGTGAAAATAATCCCTTTCAATAGTCAGGAAACATACTGGTGAAGTAAATTTACTCTATGCATCCGGAACTCATCTCTATTGGCGATTTCACCATTCATACCTACGGCTTCATGATCATGCTGGGGGCTGTGCTTGGATACCTTTATATGTCTACCACGGTAAAAAAGGAATTGGGCATCACACGAGATAAAATCCAAAACCTGGCCATCATTGTCATACTGGCAGCATTCATCGGAGGGAAATTCTTCTTTTACCTGGAAAAGCCGGATTATTATTTCAATCCTCTGTCCAACATGTTTAAAAACTTCAGGACAGGATTCGTTTTTTATGGTTCACTTTTATTCGCTTTACCAGCTACCGTTTGGTATTTCCGAAAAGAGAAATGGCCCTTATGGCCAATGATGGACCGCTTAGCCATCACCGCCTGCATCATCCATTTTTGTGGCAGGCTGGGATGCTTTTTTGCAGGTTGTTGTTTTGGCGTTCCTACAGATAGTTTTTTAGGTATCACCTTCACTGACCCTGGCTCACAGGCTGAACCCCTGCACACGGCATTACATCCAACCCAATTGTACGAAGCAACATTGATAGGGAGTATCTTAGTACTCCTGTATATGCTCAAGCGTCACGGAAGATTTGAGGGAAAATTATTCTTTATCTATGTTATCCTGTATGCTTCAGGACGGAGCATCATAGAGATCTTTCGAGGGGATGTCAGAAGAGGTTACATCATTGAAGGCGTCATTTCGCACTCACAATTCATTTCATTGTTGTTGATAGCCTTCGCGGTGGGGTACTATTTCCTCAGGATGAGAAAATCATCCTCCTGATCGTTCTATGGCCCAGATTTACCAGGGCTTAGCCCCCGAATGGTCAATGCTTTGGGAAGAACTTTGATATGGAATGGAGGTTGCCCCAATAATTCGCCATCAATATGTGCGTTGAGAAATGGTTGTTCATCAATTTTTATTTCGGTGGTTTGATAAACATTCACCTGCTTCAATTTCACATGAGATCCTGATTTCAACCGTGGGATATTCCAAAACCGCAACAGTGGATGGATCTTATCAATCACACAAACGTCCAGCAGTCCATCGTCAATCTTTGCCAAAGGGTTGAGCTTGAAACCGCCACCAAATGTGGTTCCATTGGCAATATTCAACAGTAAGAGTTTCTTCGAATCATGGACATCATCAAAATGGTACGCAGTCATTTTTGATTGGTAACTGGCCAGTATTCGCAAGACATGAAATAGATATTTGACAGGCCCTCTCAGGTTTCTTGAAGAATTAGCTATTTCAGCTACTATTTGACCATCAAAACCAATTCCCACTCCATTGATGAATTTTCTATCGTTGCAAAGACCAAGATCGATCAAGGTTTTCTTACCTGTGATCGCTGTCTGGATCTGTTGCTCCGTACTTTGTCCAAGCTTGATGTTTTTACAGAAATCATTGGCTGACCCACAGGGCACAATACCCACTGGCCGGTCAAACTGTAATCCATTGATGGCTTCGTTGATCGTGCCATCACCACCAAGTATCACCAGATCTGAATGGGCCTCCTCAAAATTCTCCTTTACAGTCTTGCGAGCGTTTCTGTTTTTGGCAGTAAGAAAAACATCATAGTCGTAATCCTTCGAACTGGCAAAGTCTACCAACTCCCGCAAAACTTCTTCAATCTTTTTATGCCCGGCTCCGGGATTAGCAACAACAAAAATTCGTTTCTTCACAGGTGAGCTTTTAGCTTTACGAAAAGGGGAGGTTGACCAGGTCTACATTTCCTCCCGTGAAAATAATCCCAATACGCTTACTATTAAACTTTTTCTTGTCTTTTAAAACTGCCGCCAGTGGTACTGCAGAAGACGGCTCAATGATAATTTTCATTCTTTCCCACACCATCCGCATCGCTCCAACGATTTCCTTCTCCGAAACCGTAATGACCTCTTTCACATGAGCATTTATAATCTCAAAGTTCTTTTCGCCAACGGTGGTTTTTAAGCCGTCCGCTATCGTAGGTTTGGCCTTGACAGGGGTAATCTTACCCTCTTCCAATGACCGATATGTATCATCAACATTCTCTGGTTCACCCAGGATCACTTCCAACATGGGGTCCAGGTATTTTGCTGACAGGGTAGTTCCGGCAGAAAGCCCTCCTCCCCCAACTGGAGTCATGATCACATCCAGGTCATCTACTTCTTCGATAAACTCCTTAGCAGCAGTTGCCTGACCGGCTATGATGCGATAGTCGTCGAAAGGGTGTACAAAGACAGCGCCGGTCTTTTCAATAAGGTTGTTACAGGTTTCCTGTCTTGATTGTTCGTTTGGTTCACAAAAAACGATTTCTGCACCATATTCTTTCACCGCATCAATCTTCACCCTGGTTGAATCTTTTGGCATGACGACAAAAGCTTTTGATCCTCCCAACCTTGAAGCCAGAGCCACAGCCTGGGCATGATTTCCAGATGAGTGGGTAGCAAAACCATTCACGCGTTCTTCCGGTCGAAACCCAAAGATCATGTTGGATGCTCCCCGCATCTTGAAAGAGCCTACTTTTTGAAAGTTTTCACACTTAAAAAATACTTTGGCCCCTATGATTTCGTCAATAGAATTGGATGTAAGAACAGGTGTCCTAAAAATATATTGTTGAATGCGTTGATGGGCTCTCTTAATGTCAGAAAGAGAAGGTATTGTTTCCATATTATCGTTAATGTGCTTCCAGCCAGTTAGAGCCGTGGCCAATCCCGATCTCCATGGGAACCTCGAGCTCAATGGCATTTTTCATGAATTTTGATACGTTTTCCGTTAGTGTGTCCAACTCATCTTTTACCACGTCAAATACCAATTCATCATGTACCTGCATGATCATTTTGGATTGTAGTTTTTCTTTTTTCATCCAGTTATGGATACTGATCATGGCCAGCTTGATCATATCCGCTGCACTCCCCTGGATGGGGGCATTGATGGCATTTCGCTCCGCGAAACCCCGCATCGTAAAATTTCGGGAATTGATGCTTTCTAAATATCTTCTGCGCCCCAGTATGGTCTCAACAAACTCCTGCTTCTTGGCCTTCTCAATGATCGCGTCCATGTAACCTTTCACCGCCGGGAACTCTTTGAAATAAGCTTCAATGATTTCTGCCGCCTCAGAACGGGGAATATTCAGGTTTTGGGACAGGCCGAAAGCCGAAATACCATAGATAATCCCAAAGTTTACCTCCTTGGCTTTCCTACGCATGCTATCATCCACTTCACCCAACGGGACCTTGAAGACTTTGCTGGCTGTATTGGCATGGATATCCACCCCGTTTTTGAAAGCTGTGATCATACTCTCATCCTTGGAAAAAGAGGCCATGATCCGCAACTCGATTTGCGAGTAATCTGCAGAGAGTAGCACATGATCATTAGAACTGGGAATAAATGCTTTCCTGATCTCTCTCCCTTTCTCAGTCCTAATGGGTATGTTTTGTAGGTTCGGATTATTCGAACTTAGTCGCCCGGTCGCAGCAATCGTCTGACGGTAATCCGTATGAATTTTGTTATCTACTTTGCTCACCATTTTTGGTAACGCATCCACGTAAGTAGACTTCAACTTTTGATACTCTCTGAAATCAAGAATACGAGCCGCTATCTCATGCTCATTGGCCATTTTTGACAGGATATCCTCCCCCGTAGCATATTGGCCGGATTTGGTTTTCTTGGGTTTCTCTGCCAGTTTGAGTTTGTCAAAGAGGATTTCCCCAAGTTGTTTAGGTGATCCGATATTGAAAGACTCACCGGCGATCTCATAGATCTTTTTCTGCATCTCAATGGAGGCCGTATCCAGCTCCTTCGACATCTCACTGAGCACGGATTCGTCAATTCTTACGCCCTCATACTCCATGTCTGCCAGTACAAATGACAATGGCTCTTCCACTTCATGGAGTAATTTTTCCAGCTTCAGCTCCCTGATCTCAGGTTCCAGCTTTCCTTTGAGCTGAAGTGTGATGTCTGCATCCTCACAGGCATATTCTTTTACATCCTGGATATCAAGCTCCGAGATTTTCTTTTCATTTCGGCCTTTTCCAGCCAGGGAAGCATAGGAAATGGGTTTATAGTTCAGGTAATTCTCAGCCAATACATCCATGCCATGGCCGGTCTCCGGATCGATGAGATAATGAGCCAGCATGGTATCAAAAATCTTTCCTTTGACCGCGATCTTATAGTTCTTTAGGATCTGGATGTCATATTTCAGGTTTTGACCAACTTTTTCAATCTTTTCATCTTCGAAAAGCTCCCTGAATTCTTCTACCTGTTTCTGGATCGCTGATTTTTCCTTCGGAAAAGGGACATAGAAGGCTTCATTTTTCCTGATACTGAATGCAATTCCGACCAGATCGGCTTCTACTGCTTCAAGGCTGGTGGTTTCGGTATCAAAACAAAACAATGACTCTTTCTTTAGCTTATTGATCAGGTCTTTTCGGTCTTTCTCCGTCTCAACCAGATGGTAATTGTGATCTGTTGCCCCTAATGTTTCTTTTTGGATCAGGTCATTGGTTTTTACTTCCTCACTTCCAAACAATCCCAGCTGACCGGATTGCTCTGGTGCGGCATCATCTCCAAACACCCGTTTAGCGATCGTTCGGAATTCCAGCTCTTCAAAAAGACCTGTCAAATATTCCCTGTCCGGCTCTTTGCTCCTCAGCAATTCTTCATCAAACTCGATGGGGGAATCAATATTGATGGTGGCCAGCTTCTTTGAAAAGATCCCCTGTTCTCCAAACTCCTCAACTTTGGATTTGAGTGATCCTTTGAGCTGGTCAACATTGGCAACGATATTCTCCACTGATCCATATTCCTTCAAAAGCTTACTGGCTGTCTTATCTCCTACTCCGGGCACACCTGGAATATTATCCACAGAATCTCCCTTCAATCCCAATACGTCCCGTACCTGATCCACCTCATCGATGTCAAATTTCTTCAGCACTTCGGGAATCCCGAGGATATCGACGGAATTGCCCATGTATGCCGGCTTGTAGAGGAGAATGTTATCTTCCACCAGCTGCGCAAAGTCCTTATCGGGTGTCATCATATAAACCTTATAGCCTTTTCTGGCTGCCTTTTTGGCTAAGGTGCCGATGAGGTCGTCCGCTTCATAGCCATCCACTTCGAGTATAGGGATCTTAAAACCCTCGAGCAGCTTTTTACAATAGGGAATGGCTACCTGGATCTCTTCGGGCTGTGACTGACGGGTAGCTTTATATTCTTTAAACTCCTCATGCCTGAAAGTAGGGGCTTCCGTATCGAACGCCACACCGATATGGCTGGGCTTTTCTTTGGTTACGATCTCCAAAAAGGAATTGGTAAACCCCATAATAGATCCTGTATTGATCCCTTTGGAGTTTTTGATAGGATTTGGGTTTCTGCTTAAGGCGAAATGTGCGCGATAGATGAGCGCCATGGCATCGAGCAAGAACAGCTTTTTCTCTTCACTCATAAACGGTAAAGGTAATCCATCAAGCAAATTGACAGACTACAATTCAGTAAAGATTGAATGAAAAATATTCATCCCCCTATCATCACAAAAGCTCCCCAGTAGTAAGGATACTCCCATTTGTCTTTGAGCTTCCTTTGAGCAGAAATGAATGCCTCTGCCTTAGAAGACCCTCCAAGCCATTCTTCATAAAAGTTAGTCATTAATTCTTGTGTAGCAGCATCATCCACCGTCCACATCGACATGATGACGGCACCTGCTCCCGCTACCTGAAATGCCCGCTGCATCCCATAGACGCCTTCACCGTTTTTTACTTCGCCCAGTCCGGTCTCACAAGCTGATAAAACCACAAGGTCTGTGTTATCCAGGTTCAAATTCATCGCTTCATATGCAGTCAATATCCCATCCTCAGTTAGCTCCGGTGAATCGGAAATCTGACCGGCTACGATAAAGCTGTTGGCACCTGCCAGGATTAATCCGGATCTGAGTAGAGGGTTTTCGATATAAGCATCTGTATCCTGAATTGCCTCTACATTATTTTCCAGAAAAAAGCCGTGAGTGGCAATGTGCAAGACTTCCGGGGACTGTACTTTTTTGATATTTTCTTCCAGAGCGTCATTGTCTGTATAGGTTACAGTCTCTTTGGCAATTCCCCGATAAAGACTATCGATCTTTTGAACCTCCACCTGAGTGCCTGGGAGCAAGGCCAAAAGGTTATTGGTGCTCACATACCTCAACAGATTTCCTCTGAGCCCGCGGGGAAATGATCCGCCTCGTGTAATCTCTTGTACGTCAACTCCAGCACCTCTGAGGGTTCTTTCTTCATTGCTATCATTGGAGTTGATTTGTTCATCCATGATGCCCATGTTGTAATTGGGATATCCAAACAAATAGCTGGGCCCTGAATCGCCTTTATTGGTATTTATGGCCAACAGGTCCTTGGTATTTGTCAGTAACCTGATCTCCAGCTCATCGATGATAAAATTCTCGGTCTCAGGGTTCTTCAGGGTATATAAACTGATTTGATTGAATACCCCATCGGGAGAAAAATATACCCTACTGATTCCTTCAAGTTTGTTGGCTATCGGACGCCAAAACATGCGATAAGTTTCATTCTCCTCAACCTTATACCTGATGGCATTTCTATAATTTGATAAAAATCGGGTTTCCATCAAACGTCCGTTTCTCATAATCACCATTTCAGGTTGGTCCTTCGTATTGCTGTCTACAATCAATGCTGCGTAGTAAACTTCATCTGTGAATACACCAGCAGAATCCGGAGTAAAGTCCCTGAAGCGAATGATTTCAACTGCTGCTTCACCGGGTTTTAACTTCTTCTGAACATCCCTCCAGGTAAGTTTTTTCTGAATGAATGTTTCAGCAAATGCTCCGGATGCATTGCTTAGTTGCTTTTCCAGCGTATTGGTTAGTTCTGTCAATGAATCTATTGTTTGCTTGCGAACTGATGCAGAAAGATCCGTGGCACTAAGTAGTTTAGCCATCTGTTCTTTCATGGCTACCCAGTTTTCATATTGACTGATTAAAGTGGTGTCACCACTGTTGATGATGGCATCCCTTACTTTGTTGGTAGCATAGAAGATCAACCCTTTGATCGCCAGCTGATAATCATACATTTTGCCGATCAGGCTCTTGTCCTCCACACTTGATTTCACAATCAATGCATTGTACTGCTCGAAAGTTGGCTTTAGGTTGTTGTAGTAGAACATTGTTTTTTCTTCTTCACTGAGGATGGGAAATACCTGGTTGATCTGGTGAAAGTAATTTTCGAAAGTTTCATCGTAGTATTTGATTGCTTCTTTAGGGTTATTTTTTAACCAATTAATCACAGCAAGCCTTTGAGTGCTTTTGGCATAGATTTGATGGTTTCTCCCCAGTGTATTTTCCCTTATTGTCAATGCATTGTGGTGCAAAGTCTCCGCTTTCTCCAAATCACCTTCCTTGAAATAAACATCTGCTAGATTATAGTATGAGTATGAGGTTTCCTCGTGATTTCTTCCCACTGATCCCTCCATTACCGATACGGCATTTTTACCATATTCAACTGCTTTTTCATACTCCTTCATTCTAGAATAGAGCAGAGTCAAGCTATTTAGTATACGACCAAAATCTATGCTTTCACCTCCTGCAATGTCCCGAAAAATATTCATTGCTTTCAAATGGTACATTTCGGACAACTCATACTGATCTGAATAGAGATAAACACCAGCTAAGTAATATGCATCAATAGCATACGTAAAGGATTCCTCTCCATATAGCTCTGAATTTTTGATCAAATTATCTTTAAATATCTTCTCTGCCTTTTCATAGTTGGCTAATGCAAGGTAAATCCTTCCCAAATTAGATTTTATATTCATCTCATAGTCTAAATTATTACCTGGGAGTCCCTCAAGAATTGAAAGAGCTTCCAAATAGACTGCTTCCGATTCTGGGATCATGCCTAAACTTGTATAAAGGACCCCAAGACTATTAAGCACACCAGCATTTTCAATAGTGGCGTACAAACCAATGTCTCTTAAAATGTTCTGGGACTTAATAAGTTCTCTATTTGCTTTTTTGAATGAGCCAAGAATCTGCAATAAGTCTCCATGTGCCTTGGCCACCATGGCTTCCTCAAAGCTGTTTCTTTCAACTATCTTCTCAAGATCTTTTATCAATTCAATTCCTTCTCTTGGGTTTTCTGTGTAGATATAATGATCGACTAAGGCATACGCAGTTAGGTAGTATTCTTCACTACTTTTTCCGAACGCTTTTTCGTCAATGGATAAAAGCTTCTGGTATAGGGACTCTGTTTTATTATAATGCCCCAACTCATCATTCAAATACCCAAGATTGAAGATCACAGTTTTTAGGTCATTTCCTTCCACATCACCGATGGCCTGTCTGAGATCATATTCCTTCTGATAATAACCAAGACTTTTCTCCAGATCACCATCCCAATAGAGATAAGCTTCGCCCAGAAAAGAATATACCAATGCACTTAAAGTGTCTTGCTTGTCTTCAAACAGTTTCAGGTAGTCAGCTTCATTTTCAAGGATAGATTCATAATCACCTTCTGCATATGATTCTTCCAACTGCACATACGCCTTCTCTTCCTTCTTGCTATCAAAAGTATATTGACCAAAACAGTAAATAGAAGTGAAGAAATAAATCCAAAGAATAAAAACTACTCTTTTCATTTTATAGGGTGTTTTAAGTGATTTACTTAAATGCCCCTATGAGATGTATAAAGAAGATGGATTAGTTAGTGGCAAATACATTTCACAGGCGATTTATTAAGTGGCTAACCTAAATTTAGTCAATATTTTACCCCTTTAAAATTTTGGCTAGCAAGACTGTATGATACGATTTCCTATTTATAGATAATCAGTTGCCAGCGAAAAATCCATTTCCAGCTCAATTCATACTTCTCAATCCCTGCTGCTTCAAGAATCTTTTCTAACTCCTTTTTCTTAAAACCTCTTCGTACAGAGAGGCTGGCATCGTGTCTGACCAACGTTGATCTGGAAAAGAGACGGGTCAATAATTTGATAGCAAAGTAAGCCATGGAATGCCTGTGCAGATCATTGACAATAATGCCAACGCTTACCTGATTATGGAAGGATCTGAAAAGCTCAGCCAATTCAGTGTTAGTAAAATGATGTAAAAACAAGCAACAATGGATCACATCAAATGGCTGACTTGAAAAAGCCCTATGCTGTATATTCTCACATTGGAACTCAACCTCAGGATATGCTTTTTTCGCCAATTCAACGATTGCCGGATTCGCGTCCACCCCAGCACACCTGACCTCAGGAAAGGTCCTTTTAACCCAATGAAGAAATTTGCCACTGCCACAACCAAGGTCTGCGATTGAATGAATGGGGTGTTGCCTGGTGAGGCTTCTGAGGGCATTCCTGGATATCTGATCCCCACCAAGCCACTTATTGATGAAATCCAACTCCTTCAGCGTGACTGCCAAATCCTCCCCCTGATAGTCCAGGTCATCCATGAGCTCCGGCTCGGTCGATCGATGTTGAAGCATGCTATTGAATTTGTACTTTGAAAAGGGCACTCTCCATGGTCAATCCCGGACCAAACGCAAATGAGAGCACGTGCTTATTGTGATCTTCCCGGGTGACTTGCTGGAGGATTTCATTCAGGACAAATAGCACTGTGCTCGACGACATGTTGCCATAGTTTTGAAGCACTTTCATAGAAAAACGATTCCCATTCTCAAAAAACCCCAATTCTTCCTGGATCACTTCCAGAATCCTCCTCCCTCCCGGATGGATGGCGAAGAAATCAATCTCACCAATATTTAAATTTATCTTGTTCAGAAGCTTATCCGTCAAAGATTTTATCTCGCCTCTGATGATTTGGGGGATATTCATTGAAAGCGTCATCAGAAACCCAGATTCGCTGATATCCCATTCCATTTCTTTCTTAGATCCAAGCGAAAGATCACAATGAAAATTTTCCAGTTTGTATCCCTTTTTTCCAGGAACACCCTCTATTAAGACGGCAGCAGCTCCATCGCTAAACAGAGAGTTGGCCAATAAGTTGTCGGTATCTGACAGGTCCTGCAAGTGAAGTGTACAAAGCTCAACAGAAACTATCAGCACTTTTGATTGAGGCTGATTCCCTAAAATATGATTAGCTACTTTGAGCGCATTAAAACTGCCATAGCAACCCATGAAGTTGATCGACGTACGTTCAACATCATGATTCAGACCCAGTGCTTCAATCAACGCAATGTCATTTCCGGGAGCCCGCATTCCCGTACAGCTGACTACAATGAGATGTGTAATGTCTGTGAATTCACTGTTGGTCTGGTCAACGCATTTTTTGGCTGCTTCCACACACAGATTAATAGATTCCCTGTGATAGATCTCCAGTCTCGAAGAAACTGATGGGAACGATTTCTGAGCTGATGGATCCGGGAAAAAGTCCAGCTCAAACTGATACTCCGCCATCACACTGTGTCTGAAGTGAATCCCGCTGGCCCGATACAAGATTTGGAGCTCCCTGCGCTTTCGGCTGGATAGTGTAAGGTGCCCCAACATGAACTCCATGAATTCTTGTTGAGAAGCCCGGTAAGGAGGAACAGCAGTCCCTATAGATGTAATAAATGCCGGCATGTTAATAATATAAAGAACTTAATGTAACTATAACTACCGTTTAGCTAAAGGGTTGTCCATGAGTCATTTTCAACAATGGGTTAACAAGAAATGGAAATACCTCCCCTGATCTGATGGATATTCTGGATACCAGGGTATCTCCAAATAATTTTTGAATCGCTCTTCCTTTGAAAATTCTTTTTGCAAACTCAGACTCCCATTGCTGACGATAACTATTCAGGATTTGCTTAGCAGCAGGTCCATGTTCCCAATACTTTATAATGGCTTCTGACAGATATTTTGCCGATCGTATGGCCATTGCCATCCCATTTCCGCTTAAGGGCGCAATTGTCCCTGCGGCATCTCCTGAAAATATAACGCCATCCTTCGACAGTCCCTTAGATGAAAAGGAAATCTCATTGACTACCAGTGGCGTCTCGAACAAAAACTCACCAGATTCGAATATGTTTCTAAGGTGTGGATTTTTAAAGAGTAGATTTTCTTCACAGGACTTGATATCACCCATCTCGCGTACCTTATTTCGATGGATGAGGTAGCACAAATTAAATTTCCCCTCTTCTATTTTATTGATCCCGCAGTACCCGCCATCAAAATTATGTAGCGAGATCATATCTTCGGGAAAATTCCCCTTCAGGTGATACTTTACACCAACATAGGGAGATCTTTTATTGAAAAAATCGCGGGACAACTCCTTATCGAGGTTCGAACGCTTGCCGTAAGCACCAATTACCAGGTCTGCTAAAAACTGCCCGGAACCATCAGACACCAAAAATTCATTTCCATCAGCCTGGATCTCCCGCACAGCACTTTCAATGACCTCAACACCTGAAGCTCTTGCCTTTTCTGCCAGAAACTGATCGAATGTATATCTGCTAATTCCAAAGCCTCCCAGGTCCAGGGGTCTTTTCAACCTGTTTCCTGATACGGATGTAATTTCTAGCTGCATGATCCTTGAAGGCCCAATTTCTGTGGGAAACAATTGATGTCTTTCCAGAAAAGGTACGACTTCATTGGAGATGTATTCTCCGCAAACACGGTGAAAAGGGTATTTGTTTTTTTCGAATAACTTCGTCTTGAATCCAGCTCTTGAAAGTAGGATTGCATTGATCAATCCGGAGATACCACCCCCTACTATAATTATTTGAGCCCGCTTCATCTACCAATTAAATCATTCTCTTAAGTCTGAATTTTATCACCTGTTTTTCCCCCTCTCTAAATATTACTAACCTAATTCTTTTGCCCGGCCTCTTCCTGAACAATGAATGAACGTCTGACAAGGATGTATTTTTAAAATAGGTTCCATTAATGGAAAGGATGATATCATTGGCCATGACACCCGCTTCATGAGCTGGGGTGTCTTCTCGCACTTTAGCTACAAGAAGTGTATCGGAACGATCGCCTTCCGAGGTTAATGTGATTCCACTCATGTCAAATTCGAAAGGGTCTCTGAACTGGCTGTTCTTGCGTAGATACATCGAGCTGTTTTGGTAATCCAGCACCACTTTAAAACGCCTTAATAAATCACCTCCCAGGGTACCGTGTCTGGAACCACGTTTTATCGCTTTCATGTAGACCCCTTCAAGGGGAATAGAGGTAAGGATCTTAGAGAATGAGTACTCTGAGATTTCAAAATTATCCATCCTTCCCAGGTTTCCTGGAATTTCTCCTCCAAGACCTCTGCCTAATCGTACATCAATGACCTCGTCTGGCATAACGATATCCTCTGTGTTGGATACATCCAGCAGAATGGCATGACTGGCACCTGTGTCTACCAACAGCTTTACCGAATCAGTCTCATCACGTTGGGATATTCTGGTATCTACATATGGCTTGGTGTATTCTATATCCAGGGGTACCCGTGTGTAGGTCCTGCGGGGCCTGTAGGTATCCGGATCATGCAATCTAAGAACCTGATGATCATAATCAATCTCTACCACAAAGCGACTAAACACATCATATCCTATGATCCCGTAGATCTCATCCCCAAGATTTTTTTTAAGCTGTAAATAATCCTGTTCGAGAACAAGCATATTGAGTCCCCTGGCCCTCACATTGCCAGGCAGTGATACATATAAATTAGTAGCCACATATGCTTTCAAAGAGTCTTGTACGCCTGGACCTGATATATCTATGGTACGGTTATACTCAAGGCCCAAAAAATCTCCAAACAACTTTTCTGTGAGGATGATGGATTCGGCACCGCTATCCAAAATAAACTTTAAGGTGAGATAACCATTAATGGTCACAGGAATTGCAATCAGGTTGCTGTATAACTCAATCGGGATTTCGACACTCTTTTCCCCGTAAGGCAAATGAAAACCAATGCGGTTTTGCCCAAAGGAAATTAAAGAGCCAAAAAATAAGATTAGATATAGAAAAAACTTGGCGATACAGTTCAACTGGTTTGTTCATTAGTAACAACATGAAAACCTCATTCCCTGTTACACAATCTAGAATATTTCTTGCGATCAAACAGCATAATTCTACTAAAATGATCTGCTGAGATTACATAATACTTTGATTTTGGGATATTATCGGACGGTAATTTTATGAAATGGACATTTAATCAAAATTCATTATCTTTGATTAGACCACTAAATCACCGCTATTATGAAAACTTTACTTACCCTTATCCTGGCCGTAGTGGCTTCGGCCGGGTTTTCACAGAATACACTTCTTGTTGACAACACAGCTGGAGCACCAACCGGTACTCATGTATATAACGATTTACAATCAGCAATTGATGCAACAGTCCCAGGAGATATCATCCATGTTAAGCCAAGTAATATCAGCTATGGAAACGCTGTAATCACTGAAGCCAATGATTCCATTACTCTATTCGGTGTAGGTTACAACCCTGATAAGGAAATTTTTCTCTTATCAATGATCGACCAATTAGATATTGATGGCTCAGGGATAAGGCTGTCCGGCTTAAGAATAACGTCAATCCTTGATATTGCTAATAATAACCTTAGTAATAGCATTTCGAATATCTCTGTTGATAACTGCCAGATAGACCGAGTGGATGTAGCCAATGGAACTGTTGAAACAGCAAATAATATCGTTTTTAGAAACTGTATTCTTGGGGGTGGAGGCGCTGGCTGTTGTTCTGGCATTATTAACATGGATGCCGATGCATCAAATGTTGTATTTAACAATTGCATTATTCAAACAAGTGTAACTGGAGCATCTCCTGGTATAGTTAATGCACAAAACGGAACACTATTTACACATTGTCTGTTTTTCTCAGCTGGTGGCAGTAATCACCCGGCATTTCAGGCACTAACTTCTGCTACTGTTGCGAACTGTACTTTTTTTGGAGTTTCGCCAAGCATCTTAAGTACACCAAATACAAATAATACTTTTACAAATAACCTTACGGTAAACGGTGCAGATACAGTATTCACTATTGCTACTGGTTCTACCTCCATTAACAACATTGGGGAAGACGAATTATCCGGTGGAGTCTTCGCGGATCCGGATGTGATTTTTCAGCAATACTGGAATAAAGATTGGCAAGTAGCCTT
Organism: Cyclobacteriaceae bacterium; assembly: GCA_965223915.1. GTDB lineage: Bacteria > Bacteroidota > Bacteroidia > Cytophagales > Cyclobacteriaceae > UBA7330. Next base: position 1,218,871 of record OZ245027.1, read on the forward strand.
TGATCCTGCATCTTCTGCTCAACTAGAAGATACTGGAAATGACGGTACTGACATTGGATTGACCGGTGGTTCGATTCCCTACAAAGAAACAGGCACCCCATTACCATACATCAAGCAGTTTATTGTGCCGAGTGTAATTAAACAAGGAAATGATCTGCCAGTTGAGATTAGCGCGATAGGAAACTAACTAACCTGAGCCCCAGTCATTATGAAGAAGCTCTGGATAGTATTTTCGCTATTATTGCTCTTTTTACATTTAAAAGGACAAGATTCTACCATTACTGAGATCAGGTATTTCTTTGATATTGATCCTGGATATGGCGTTGGAACCCCTATCTCTATCACTTCTGGTACGACAGTAAATACTTCTGTATCAATATCTACCGGACTATTGTCATTGGGCTTCCATATCCTATATGCAAGGGCCCAGGACGAGCATGGGAAGTGGGGTATTCCTGAAGGAAGGTTGGTTTACGTCGATCCTGACGCTGGGTCCATAATTGAAGTGGATCAAATCGAATACTTCTTTGATAAAGACCCTGGTCCAGGGGCAGGAACACTGCTTGGAGATCCAATAACACCAGCTAATCTAGTCACTGTTATTGATGGTATAGCTACAGATACCCTATCATTCGGATTTCACTCTTTGTTTGTAAGAGCCAGAGCAAGTGGTGGTAGCTGGGGAATCCCCGAGCACAGATTAGTGTTTGTAGATGCTGGTGAACAAATAATAGAGATTGATGCTATTGAATGCTTCATAGACACTGATCCTGGATATGGAAATGGTGTTCTTTTAAGTGATCCCATTACTCCAAACAACTTGGTAACAATCACTGATCTAATTCCAACAGACACACTTACTTTCGGATTTCACACTTTATACGTACGGGGACGTGGTACCGGTGGTGTATGGGGAATTCCAGAACAAAGGCTCATCTTGGTTCAAGGGGCCAACGAGATCATTCTAGTAGATGAAATCGAATTGTTCATTGATCATGACCCTGGATATGGCCAGGGTGTAATTTTAAGTAATATTTCCACTCCTGAAGATTTCGTGAACATCCTCGATTCCATTCCGACAGATACATTGTCATTTGGATTTCATACCCTCTTCGTTCGAGCCAGAGGAGATGGCACTGTTTGGGGAATACCTGAACATCGTGTAATTCATGTTGATCAAAGCGGTGCTACACTCACAAACATTACAGACTTTGAATATTTCTTTGATACTGACCCTGGATATGGCGTTGCAACTACCCTTCCTGTCACTCCGGCATCTCCTAATCCAATTAAAAGTCTTGTACTAGCAGCAGCTGCATTGCCTGAAGGTTTACATACCCTTGGAATTCGAGCAAGAGACGAAAATGGCTCCTGGGGCTTAACAGAAACTGCCGAATTTGCTACTTTTGGTCCGGGACGAGAACTGGACTCTGCCGCTCTTGCCTATGTTTTTAATCAACTTGACGGAGCAACCTGGAACAATGCCACCAACTGGCTTTCAGGTCCTCTGGATACCTGGTATGGTGTAGATGTAGTGAATACGAGGGTTGATTCTGTTCAGCTATCCGGTAATGGTCTTGCAGGTGAGCTCCCGCTTGAAATGGGCTATGTCCTTAATCTCAAAAAACTGGATCTTTCCAACAACTTTTTGGTTGATACGATTGATGCAGAGCTTGCACAGCTCTCCCTTTTACAAGAACTGGACCTGCATAACAACCGCATTGATGAATTGGCAGACCTATCGGGAATTACTACATTGAACACCATTCACCTTGATACCAACTTTTTTGATTTTGGCGATCTTGAGCCCTATGTGGGAGTCCCCACTTTTACTTATGAGAACCAGAGCATTGTCAATGACGTTCCGGTAGATTCTACCGCCAAGATCAGTGTGCCTCTTGTGATCGACAAAACCATCGATGGGTCAGAAAATAATTTTCAGTGGTATTTAAATGATGAACTCATCAATGGGGCTGACCTGGAAGATTATTCCTTGTTAGGCGGGTTTCTTCCAAGTGATTCGGGCGTGTATGTGCTGAGAGTGACAAACAACATCGTTACAGGATTGGAACTAGTGACCGAACCTTTTCATTTGGGTATTTCTGACTTTGAAGAAGATTCTCTGGCTTTGGTTTCCCTGTACAATAGCTCAGGGGGTCCTGCATGGAGCACCAATACCAATTGGTTAACAGGTGACCTGAGTACCTGGAACGGCGTGACCGTAGAAAATCAACGGGTGACCAATCTCAATCTACCTGGAAATAATCTGGATGGTGTAGTACCCAAAGATTTTGGTTATGCTGATTCATTGGTGAACGTTGACCTGAGTAATAATTTACTTAAAGATTCCTTGCCAGATTCCTGGGAACAATTTTTTGCATTGCAGATTGCCAACCTGGCTCAAAATGATTTTATCAGTATACCAAACCTTAAACTGTTAAATCCCCCAACCCATAATCTCGCAACACTGAATGTGGAAGGCAACAAGCTCCAGTTCGGTGATATTGAAACCAACCTGGGAATCGGAACCTTCACTTATGTCCCTCAGGACAGCATTGGATTTTATCGGGATACATTGTTCGATGCTGGTACGCCCAGCACGCTGGCTTACACGGTTTCAGGTTCCAACAATACCTACCAATGGTATAGGGCCGATGACTTGCCTCCTCACGATGAAGCATCACTTGTTGGGGAGAATACAGACTCCTACACCATTGATAACCCGGTTTTTGAAGACGAAGATTGGTATAGACTTGAGATCAACAGCAATATTATTACAGATTTGACTCTTACAACCGCTTACGTGAACCTGGGGATCTCCAGCCTGAAGCGTGATTCTACCGCACTGCTCAGACTCTATGACAGCACCAATGGAGAAGGTTGGTTGCAGGGACCTGAAAGCTGGGGTATTGATCCCATCGCAAATTGGGCAGGGGTAATTCTTAATACAGCCCAGGATCGCGTCATTGGTCTGGTACTTCCTGGCAATAACCTTAATGGACCTGTCCCGGCAAAATTCAGGGACATTACCAAGATAGAATCCATTGACCTGTCCGGAAATGAGATAACAGATCTACCCAATATGTCATTTATGAGTCAGCTAACTTCTCTGGATGTATCGGAAAACAGGCTGGGTTTTGGAGAAATTGAATACAATCTTCCTCTGAATGGGTTCAATTATAGCAATCAAAAGAACATCAGGATCAATGACCCTATAAGAAGATTGCAATTTGGAACAGACGATACTTTAAAAGTAATAGTATCTGGCACACAAAATGAATATCAATGGCATTTTGAACAGTTTCAGGATGCGATTCCAGCCGGAGTCATTGATGGCGCCACAGAAACAAACTTCTTTCTTGACAGCATCAATTACTTCAGCATGGGTAAGTATTATTTATCTGTAAATAGTCCCCTCGTTCCTGATCTGGAACTCAGAAGTGATGATTTTACCATGATTGCGGTAACAGATATCTTTGGTAGCATTACCGATCCTGATTTAAATCCCTATCCAAAGGGTGATGTGATCGTATTGGGTATTGTTGTTGATGGTCCCTACGAACAGTTGGATACCGTGCTTGTCGATGGCAATGCAGACTATTTATCAGAAGATGTTGATTTGGGAGATTATTTGCTCCTGATGCGCCCGAATTTTGATGAGGATCCTGAATTCATCCAGACTTACACAGGAAACTCGATCTTTTGGATAGAAGCCGATACTCTGGAGCTGCAACAACCATTGACAGAGGGTGTCGACATTAATATTCAAAAAGTTGTTGAAGTGGTAAAAGGTACTGCTGAAATTGCCGGGATCGTAGATATTGACTTTCCTGAAGAAGCCCGTGTTGATATAATTGATGCCCGAAAAAGAGTCAAGCGAGCTGGGTGTTCTATCCGTAAATCAAGAGGGTCTATTCGTTCAGATGAAGATATTTGGGAGCTCTATGCCTATGTAGAATCTGATGATCAGGGGCAATTTGCTTTTCCGGAGCTACCAGAGGGCACATACCTCTTCAACGTAGAGTATCCGGGAATCCCAATGAACCCTGCCTCCGATATTCAACTCGATGTAAAACCCGGTGATAAATTAAACATTGAAGCGATTATCACGCCCGATCAAATCACTGTCAATGACCTGACTCTGGGGCTGCCTCGGGTGGTTGGAGAGCTGGAATTGTATCCAAACCCCACTGTATCCGGAAAAACACAGCTGGATTATCAGATTGACAGAAATATCAAAGATTTTGAATTGAGGGTCTGGACTTTATCAGGAACCGAGGTTTATCAGGAAATGATCCCTCATCAATTGGGTAAGCACTCCACCACACTGGATGTAAGCGGATTCAATGATGGCGTATATCTCCTGCACCTGGAAGATTCGGGACAAAATGTAATGATCCAGCTGAAGATGATTGTAAAAAACTAGGCCAACAGTTCCTGGATATCAGCCTTATTGAGCTGCTTCACCAGACTTTCTTCAATCGTGATCAGGTCTTTAGCCAGTTTGAGCTTGGCATTTTGAAGTTTAAGGATCTTCTCCTCCACCGTATCCTTGGCGATAAACTTGTAGGTAAAGACCTTGTTCTTCTGTCCAATCCTATGTGCCCGATCGACAGCCTGAGCCTCTGCGGCAGGGTTCCACCATGGATCCAGGATAAATACATAGTCAGCACCCGTCAGATTCAATCCTAAGCCACCTGCCTTCAATGAAATAAGGAAAACGTTCACGTCATCTCTTTCCTGAAACTTCATCACCTGCCCTTTTCTATCCTTCACCGATCCATCCAGATAGGCATGCTCTATGTTTTGATCTACAAGATACTTCTGTACAATTTTTAGATGTTTTACAAACTGACTGAAGATCAATATCTTATGATTATTGCTAAGCGTATTGGAGATCATATAATGGATGTCTTCCAGCTTGCCGGAATCCCCTGCGTAGTCTTCATCAACCATACCCGGGTGATTAGCGATCTGCCTGAGCCTTGTCAAACCCTGGAGCAACAGCATTTGCGATTTTTGGATCCCTTCCCTTTCAATTAGATCCAGAATATTGCTTCGATATAGATTTTTCTCCCTTTCATAGAATTCTCGTTGTGAGTCTGATAGGGTGCAATACTTAATGTTTTCAATTTTTTCGGGCAACTCAGTAGCTACCTGTGTTTTGATCCTTCTTAGAATAAAAGGCTTAATGATGGCATTTAACCTTTTGGTCTTATTTTCATCATTTTTCTTCTCAATAGGAATGAGGTACTCCTTTTTAAAATGCTTGTTACTGCCCAACAAGCCCGGATTCACAAAAGACATTTGTGACCACAGGTCCATGGCACTGTTTTCAATTGGAGTTCCTGTTAATATCAGTTTTCTCCGTGATTTCAGCTGACAAACAGATTTGTAGATAATGGAATCCGGGTTTTTTATCGCCTGTGATTCATCGAGAATAATATAATTGAAATAAAATTCGCTCAATATCTCCGTATCAATTCGCGTAATGCCGTAACTGGTGAGAATCAGATCATATGCTGAAAATTGTTTAGCATTCTTGACCCGCTGAGTTCCGGTGTAGGTCAGTATTTTCAGCTCCGGCGAAAATTTCCTGGCTTCCATCTCCCAGTTGTAAATCAAAGAAGTAGGCATGATCAACAAGCTGGCTGATCCCGGATTTTGATATTTCTCACTGGTCAGCAGTGCCAATGTTTGTACGGTCTTTCCCAGCCCCATATCATCGGCCAGACAACCTCCAAAACTGTACTTATTTAAGAACTGAAGCCAGTCAAAGCCTGCTTTTTGATACGGTCTTAGGTCTCCTTTAAAATTTTCAGGCAATACCGCAGCGTCAATCTCTTCGAAATCTCCGAGCCTTTCCAGCTTCCTGGACATGGACACATGCGCATAATTTTGATCTTTCAGCTCTTTTACGAGTGAAACATGGATTTTGTCAAGCTTGACCTCATCATCAGTATTGGCAAACGCAAAAAGATCTGTGTATTCCGAAATCCAATGGTCGGGGATTACTGCATATTCCCCGTTAGGCAATTGAAACTCTCTTTTTTGTTTTAAAATATACTTTCTGATGGTGGTAAAAGGGATCTCAAATTCTCCAAAGCGGATTACAGCCTTGATGTCGAACCAATCGATATTCTCAGTGATTTCCAGATCGATATTGGTCTCTCCAACAAAGTATTTCTTTTGCCCTCCATTGAGTTGTTCAATCTCAAACCCAATTTCCTTTAAAGCTTTTAGGTTGGCATTTAGCCAGCTGATGGCTCCGGTTTTATCAAGTGTAGACCTGGAGTTTTTGAGAAGCAGGCCCGAGTCGGTCAGGTTGCGAATGAATTGTTTCTCCTGATGGGGATTTCGCTGAATCCTATGAAACACATAATCATCATTGAGTTTCTCCAAAGAAACACTCACATCCTTTATTTTGTCAGCTTTGTAGGAATAAGTACCGTATTTAAAACTCAACTCGAACAAAATCCGGGATCGATCTTCCCTGGATTGACCGTTATTTTCCTCAAAGAGAGTCCCATAACCATTCGCTTCTGCCAGTTCAGAAAAAGTCAACACCGGTCGGGGCTCAAGTTGAGCGGTTTTAATCTCAAAGCCTTTGGCATACACATCAAATGATGCAATCAAGGGAGCAACAAATTTCTTGTAATAGGTCTCCTCTACATTGCCCGGGATCAGGATAAATTTTTTATTGAAAAACGGCTTTAACTTCCTGCCATCAACTTCCTTTTCAAATGTGAAAAGTCTATCCTTCACTACGATCCATGCGGGTTGTTTACACAAGAGATAGCTATCATTCTGATAAAACTCAACCTTTTCTCCATCAAGCTTGATCGTCGGAAAATAATGGGTATTATCTTCATTTCTCCGGAAGTGGAACAATACCGTCGCTTTGGTCTCAGATATTTCTATGGGCTTCCAGGTGGGCTCACCGTCTTTCCCCATCTCAAACAAGGCCTTTCCACGGATCAACGAAAGGATCTTGGCCCTTCTTCGCTCCAGATACCCTTCGATTTCGTCTTGCAACAATTTATCCCCTGAATCCTTCGCATACACTTTCAGGAAAAATTCCTCGGGCTTGCCCTTTTTCTTTTGAAAGTGTTTCAATACCTCCTTTTGCTGCATGCTATCCATCAGTTTTACCAGTTCGTAATCATTTTCATCGAGGCCTGCATCAAACTCAGAAGCATTTTTAGCAGAGATGTTTTGGTTTGAATAGGTCAACCGATTTTTATCATCCAACTGCACAACAAAAGATTCAAACAAGTACCCTAAATACTCATGTTGGAAAAGCGAATAGATCAGTTTAAACGGCTGGTCCGGAGATACTTTCATAGTTAATATTATCAGTCCAAAGAGGACAGAATACTGGATCTTAATTCATTGAGAAACTTCGAAAATAATTAAAATTGATTAGAAAATAGCCAAATTCAGGATTACCTAAATTTTATTTTTATTGTAGGTGGTGCAGGTCTATTTTCTGAGTAGCCTTGATAGCCGGCTGTACTGAGGTGAGTAAGGTGATCAGTACGATGCATAAAACGGTATAAATCACATCCATAAATTCAACCTGTACCGGATAAGCATCATGAATGGCTGTTTGAATCCCCATGCTCACAAATCCAAAAGTCTGTTGGGCAAAGCTGATTCCCAATCCTAAAATTAAACCGATAAAAGCCCCTGTAAAGGCGACAATACATCCTTCCAGTAAAAAGATGTTTCGAATAAACTTAAGTGACGCTCCCTGGGCTACAAGAATGGCCACGTCTTTCTTTTTCTCAATGGCTAACATTGTCAGAGAAAAGAAAATATTGATGGATGCTATCGCAATTATGATAGAAAGGATGAGGAAGACAAATAGCTTCTCGATCTTCAGGATCTTGTACAGATTCCCATGCATTTCCTCATTGGTCATTACTTTATAGGTCGGTCCCAGCAACTGATTCAGGTTCTCTTTCATGGCATCCACTGATATGCTTTCATCAATTTGTATCTCATATGCCGTACGTTTTCCCTGATATCCAAAAAGCTCTAATGCAAAATCCAGTGGGACGAAAACGTAGTTTTCGTCATAGTATTTTTCCACCGCGAAGATGCCGCCGGGAAGAATGTTCATGGTGTTTACCATCTTCTCAGGATTCATCATATTGGGAGCTACATTCCTTGGATAAAAAAGTTGCAGTGGGTAAAAATCATTGGAAGAATCAATAGAAAGATCTCTTTTTATTCCAAAACCAATAATTGCGAGGTTGGTACTCCCTTCCTTCAACTGAAATTTCCCGTAAGCAATGGATTCTTTTAGCCTCCCTTCGTGAATAAAACTATCACTTACACCCTTGACCTTTGCCACGCGTTGTGCATCCTTGTATTTGATCAATGCATTATTTTCTACAACTTCAGTGATTGACACAACTCCATCAAGAGCCTGGATCTCATTGAGCATTGCTTCGGAATATTCGAAGGATTTTCCGGTCGCCGGGGTAACGATCACATTGGCGTCGATGGTCCCATAAAGTGATCTGAGCAGGTCACCGAATCCATTGAACACAGAAAGCACGATGATCAATGACATCGTTCCGATCGCCACCACTGTCATGGATATCAGTGAGATGACATTGATGAAGTTTTTCTTTCTCTTTGAAAGAAAATAACGTCGGGCGATGAATAATGGAAGATTCAAGGTTTATCTGAGTTTTGATCAGAATGTGGGATATTCAAGTTATCGATTAACCGGTCAATTTTGCTGGCCTCCTCTTCTGTATTATCGTGAAAAAATGCCAGTTCTGGCACGATACGAACTCTTTTGCCAATTTTATTACCCAACAATTTCCTTATTTCACCTTTCTTATTTTCGATATTGAAGAACACATCTTCAGCATCTTTCACGGGGAATACGCTAAGGTAAACCCTGGCCAATGCCAGATCAGGTGAAACTTCCACTCCAGTAATCGTTACTAAGGAATGATTAAAAAAATGTCTGGGATCTTTCTGAAAAATCTCACTCAGATCCTTCAGGATCTGTCGGGAAAACTTCTGTTGGCGTTTTGAATCCATGTGTACAAATATCCATTATTAATTTATTAATTTCGAACGCATCACTCACAGCATAAAGAATCTGGTTTGCTACAACTATTCAGGCTCAATGATCCTTATCGACTCATACTGATCTTTATCATCCTTATTGTGATCAGAAGTATATGGTTAATCTACGGCTTACCACTCCCTTTGTTTGGATTTAAATGGCAACTATTGGGCAATTGGTTGGCACAGGATCACATGATTTATGCCGATAGCTATGATTATACCGGTCCTTTGAGTGCCCTTGTCTATAAATGGATGTCCGTTCTGTTTGGAAACAGTCGCTGGGTACACATCGTATTTTCTACCTTATTGATCACTTTACAGGCAGCCATTCTAAACGCTATTTTCCTGAAAAATAAGGCGTATCATGAAAACACCTATGTGTTGGCATTTATCTATGTGATCCTCATGTGTGGCGTGATGGACTTTTATATGCTTTCACCTCCATTGATGGCCATCACTTTCATTATCATCTCCATGAATAATATTTTTAGGAGAATTGACAATCAGGCGACGGATGAAATGTTCCTCACTTCTGGAATGTACCTGGGGATAGCGACCTTTTTCTATCTCCCGGCATCGATCTTCCTCATTAGCTATCTTGCCTCATTCCTCCTGTTTTCCACTGCTATTGCGCGTCGTCTCATATTGCTTAGTCTGGGTGCTCTGATCATATTTTTTGTGATCTGGGGATACTTTTTTTGGTACAATGCCGAGCAGTCTTTCTATGATTCCTTTTTTGTGGCCGGGTTTTTAAGAGAAAAGATCTTTCACCTCACTTATAGTGAATTATCAGTCCAGGCCATTGCAATCCTGGCATCTATGCTGGTGGCAATGAGTATATTTTTTACTTCCAGGTTCACCAACTTCCAGCGAAAAATTCAAAGGGTCATGATGATCTTTTTACTCTCGTCCCTGGTTTGTATTTGGATCTCTCCAGAGCTGAGTGGTGTAGAATTGATATTTATGATCCCCAGTGCAGCGTTCTTCATCACGCATTATCTTTTACTTCTTCGTAGGTGGTGGACCAGAACCTTTATCCCAATGACTGTCATCCTGTCCATTGTTGTTTTCCCTTTTATTTGGATGAGCTATTTGGCTGAAGAAAAGCTATTTCTTACTGGAAACTCTCCCTACACTGACCATAGAATCATGATGATTGGAGACGATCTGTCGATTTATAAAGGGAATATCATTGCCTCTCCTTTTTTTGATGCTTATGTGAGCAAACAGAGAATGGAGGGGTTGAAATACTATGAAGATGCATCAAAGATCTATGACACCATCCTGGCGGCAGATGCTGATATCATCATTGATCGATGGGGGTATTTCCCTGAGATGATTGAGATATTTCCTGATCTGGCCACCCGCTACATGAAGCAGGGTGAAGTGTATAAAAGGATCAACAATTGATCTTGTCCACCCTGGTTTGGTGCCGTCCTCCTTCAAAATCTGTCTGCAGAAACTCAAGTATCATTGTCTGAGCATACTCCAGGCCGGTAAATCGGGCTCCCATGCATAACACATTGGCATTGTTATGAGCCCGTGCTAGTTTGGCTAGCTCCCCATTCCAACATAAAGCAGCACGAATTCCAGCATGTTTATTGGCAGTTATGGCCACCCCATTTCCACTTCCGCAAATAAGTACACCTAATTCAAATTCATTAGACTCAATAGCCTCACATAAAGGATGTACATGATCGGGATAGTCTACAGCACCCGCTTTGAATGGGCCAAAATCCTTTACCTCATATCCTTTTTCTTCCAACCAGGGAATGATCTTGCCTTTGAAGTCATACCCACCATGATCTCCGCCTATGGCAATTTTTTTATTCATTTTTCTTTCTTTTTTCCTCCTCAGTTCTCAACGCCAGTTCAGCTTTTTCTTCTTTCCTCAACACCCTTTTGGATATCATGATACTGATCTGATATAGACCAAAAAGTGGTAATGAAATCAGCACCTGACTAAATGGGTCAGGAGGTGTAATCATCGCTCCAAGGATCAAGATGACAATGATCGCATGCTTACGATATGTACGCATGAGTTGCGGTGTAACTAACCCTGCCTTGGTCAGGAAATACACAACAATCGGAAGCTGAAAAAGAATCCCCCCAGCCAGGATGATTGTGATAACTGTGAGGATATAGGAGACTATATCAAATTCATTTTGAATGGAAGGGTCAATCTGATAGTTTGCCAGGAAATAAACAGAAACGGGTGTTACGATAAAATAGGCAAATAAAACCCCAACGATAAACAAGAAGCTCACATAAAATGTGGCTCCGGAAGCTGCCTTTCTTTCCCGTGGATAAAGTCCTGGCTTGATGAATCTCCAGATCTCCCAAAATGCATAGGGAAATGCACATATCAATCCTATCACAAAAGAAGAAGTAATGTGCATGGCAAACTGGCCTGTCATCTTCCTCGATTGGATAATAAAGGGCAACTCATCAATGCAAAAAGCATCAGATTGTAGCACCGTAGAGAATTGACATAGCATCTGATAAGTGATGAAATCAATCCTCGAAGGCCCCAATAAAATAATATGGAATATCAGATGCTTAGCAGTAAATGCAGCAACTGCAAAAACCAAAATTGCAATCAATGAGCGGATCAGGTGCCACCGTAGCTCCTCCAAATGATCGAGAAAGGACATTTCCCTCTCTTCAACATTTTTTTCATCCTCAATCTGATCCAGCGCCATACGTGTTTATTGAAAAAGTGGATACTTACTCATCCAGGAATTAATCTCGCTTTTAATAGCAGTAATTTTTGATTCATTGTCTCGCTGAACAATGACATCATCGATATAATTGACGATTGTTTTCATGTCCTCCTCTTTTAGTCCTCGCGTAGTAACTGCCGCAGTACCGATCCGCATACCGGAGGTAATGAATGGTGATTGTTCATCAAAAGGTACCATGTTTTTATTGACCGTAATGTCTGCCTTGATCAGAGCGTTTTCAGCATCTTTCCCTGTCAGTCCCTTAGATCTTAGGTCGATCAGCATTAAATGATTATCTGTCCCGTTTGAAATGACATGGTATCCTTTGCTTACAAATTCAGCTGCCATTACCTCAGCATTTTTCTTTACCTGCAGGACGTACTTCATGTAATCATCAGATAATGCTTCCCCAAAAGCCACTGCTTTTGCTGCGATAATATGCTCCAGAGGTCCACCCTGTGTGCCAGGAAATACTCCCGAATCCAACAGAGAGGAAAGTTTTCTTACTGTACCCTTGGCTGTCTTGATCCCAAATGGATTTTCAATATCTTCTCTTACCATGATCAAGCCACCCCGCGGACCGCGCAAAGTTTTGTGCGTGGTGGTGGTCACTACATGGCAATGTTCCAGCGGATCATTCAACAAACCCCTCGCTATTAAGCCGGAAGGATGCGATATATCAGCCATTAATAGCGCTCCCACTTTATCTGCGATTTCGCGAAACTTCTCATAGTCCCAATCACGGCTGTAGGCAGAAGCTCCACATATTATCAGTTTAGGCTTCTCCTTTGTTGCAGTAGCTTCGATTTTATCATAATCAATCTGACCTGTCTCTTTATCTACCCCATAAAAAAACGGTTGATAAAGTTTCCCTGAAAAGTTGACAGGAGACCCATGGGTTAGGTGTCCTCCGTGAGAAAGGTCAAACCCTAATATTTTATCGCCGGGATTCAGGAATGCAAGCATTACGGCTGCATTAGCCTGCGCACCGGAGTGAGGCTGTACGTTGGCCCAGGTAGCTCCATATAACTCCTTGGCCCTTTCTATCGCTAAGGTCTCGATCTGATCAACTATCTCACAACCTCCATAATAGCGCTTTCCGGGTAGCCCCTCAGCATATTTATTGGTGAGTACTGTACCGGCAGCTTCCATCACTTGTGGTGAAGCAAAGTTTTCTGAAGCAATCAATTCAATCCCCTCAAGCTGTCGGTTTTTCTCTTTTTCTATGAGTTTAAAAACTAATTCGTCTTTCATTCGGGTGGTTTACGTTACCAGATAGGCGTAACTTTCAATAAATGGCTTAATTTAATGGGGGCAAAATTAGTCGAACCCCCTCACATTAACAATGTGATCCTAATGTTAGGTCTGTTATCTTCGCAACCAACCGGAAATTAAAAAAGATCAAAAAAAGAAATGCTTGATAAACTGCGACAGGGTATTGATGAAATAGACAACCAGATCGTTGAGCTCATCAACAAGCGCATGGAGTTTGTAAAAAAAATTGGTGAGCTCAAAAGGAGCAGCAATGAGGCCATTTATCGTCCCGAAAGGGAAAAAGCCATCATTGACCGACTGGTACAAAACAACAATGGATTGCTCAACAGGGCAGCCATTGATGCCATTTTTATGGAAATCTTTGCTGTGAGTCGAAATTATGAATTGCCCGAAAGAGTAGCGTTTCTGGGCCCGGAAGGAAGTTTCACTCATCAGGCTGCTGAATCTCGCTATGGCGCAATGAGTGATTATATTGCGCTAGACTCCATTTCTGCTGTCTTTGAAGCGGTTAAGACCTCAAGAGCCAGGTTTGGAATTGTCCCCATAGAAAATAATCAGGAAGGAACCGTACAGGAGACGATCGATTTTCTTGCCGTACACAAAGTGACGATCGCAGCAGAGATAGTACTACCCATTCATTTTGCGTTTGCCACCAAAGAGGAAAACCTTGAAAACATCCAGGTGGTGTACTCAAGAGATATTGCATTCAGGCAATGTAAAAATTTCCTGAACGACTACTTTCAGCATAAAGTGGAACTGAAAGCCGTGAGCTCTACCAGCAGGGCATGCCTGCTGGCCAGAGAAGAAGAACATGCCGCAGCCATTTGTGCACCCATTGCTGCCCGACAGTACGACCTGCCAATTTTATACAACAACATTCAGGACTCTGCCGATAACCAAACCAGATTCCTGATTATCAGTGAAAATTTCCACAATCAGAAAAGTGGTAGTGATAAAACATCTATCATCGCAAAGCTTCCGGATGAACCTGGTGCACTTGTTAGGTTTTTGCAACAATTTCAAAATGCGGGGATCAACCTGTGCAAGGTTGAAAGCCGGCCTGCAAAGGAAGGAAGTACATTTAAGTATGTGTTCTTTGTTGAGTTTGAAGGCCATTTTGATGATGAAATCGTCCAAAATACGGTGAGGCCGTACGGTAAGGATATTGTTTGGTTGGGTAGTTACGTTCAGGTTTGCTAAACAAATTGCTCTTTGGCTAAAACTAAAACGACTTTTTTTTGTCAGAACTGCGGGGCTAACTCACCAAAGTGGGTGGGGAAATGCCCCTCTTGCGGAGAATGGAATACCTATGTAGAAGAGGTCGTGCCCACCAAAGGGAAAACTAAACAATCAGAGCCATGGGAAACTGAGCGTAACCACCCAAAACCTATCCATGAGATCGAATTCGATGCACAACGTCGACTCAAAACCGGATTCGAGGAATTTGACAGGACCTTAGGAGGCGGAATCGTTCCGGGGTCTCTGGTGCTGATTGGTGGCGAACCCGGTATCGGGAAGTCCACTTTGATGTTGCAAATGGCCATCGGATTACCCAGTGTAAAGATATTGTATGCTTCCGGGGAAGAATCCCCGGAGCAAATCCGTATGAGAGCCGACAGGATTGGGATAAACTCTCAACAATGTTATCTACTCAGTGAAACATCAGTCGAAAACCTGCTGAATGAGGTCAACAAATTGCAGCCTCAACTACTAATTGTAGATTCAATACAGACATTGTATACTGACCAATTGGATGCCGCCATAGGATCTGTTTCTCAGGTGAGGGAATGTGCCGGTAAGCTCATGAAATATGCCAAGCAGACCGGAGTACCTGTTTTTCTTATTGGTCACGTCAACAAAGACGGAGCCATCGCCGGACCGAAGGTTTTGGAACATATGGTGGATACAGTTTTGCAGTTCGAGGGTGATCGGCACCTGGCCTATCGAATACTACGCACTTCCAAGAACCGGTACGGATCTACTTCCGAACTTGGCATCTATCAAATGCTGGAAAAAGGTTTGGCAGAAGTGAAGAACCCATCTGAAGTATTGATTTCACCCCGTGAGGAGGGGCTTAGTGGCATCGCCATTGGGGCTACCCTGGAAGGCAACCGACCGCTGTTGATAGAAGGTCAATCGCTTGTGAGCCCGGCTACATACGGAACCCCTCAAAGGAGTACCACTGGATTTGACACAAAGCGATTGAATATGCTGTTGGCTGTGTTGGAAAAGCGCATCGGGATTCGGTTGAGTGCCCAGGACATTTTTCTAAACATCGCAGGAGGCATCCGGGTCAATGATCCGGCATTGGATCTTGCTGTTTGTGCCGGACTATTCTCCTCTTTTGAAGATGTCCCCATAGACCAGTCTATTTGTTTTGCAGGAGAAGTTGGTTTGGGAGGAGAGATCAGAGCAGTGAATCGCGTTGATGCAAGGATCAATGAAGCAGCTAAGCTCGGATTTAAAGAGATCTACATTTCCTCATATGGTACAAAAGCCCTCGAAAGATCAAAATTCAAGATAAAAATTCACACGTACTCAAGGTTGTCAGACGCTTTCGAAAACCTCTTTAGATAGTCTAGTTTTCCGGAGCATCCAGTTCTAGTTCCCGTTTCTTTTGACGATCAATGATTGTATATATCCCTTCCTGTCCCTTGACCTCCACTTCCTTGCCAAGAAAAATTGACTTACCCGGTGATTTTTTGGCAGCTTCATCAGAGCTTCCAATGATAAAATTGATCCCAACCCTGAAGTCAACCGATTTGAAATCCGGTATCGACCAATAGGCTACCTGATCCACCGCCAGGTAGAATTGAGCTGGCCCTCCTTTGATCGCAACAGCCGCCCCTAAATTTGGAATTTGCTGCGGATACTTAGTGGCATTGATGGAGGCAGTAAGAAAGTTGCCTACCTGGTGGTTGATGCCTATACCATACAGCATTTTGAATTGACCCTGTACATATCTGGTGGCCACTGTGGTGGTGATATCATTGGATGTAGTCAAGTGATATTTACCACTGAGATAGGCTCTTGGTGCCATGAGCGTATTATATGGATCACTGTTTTCCTGTTCATTTTTAAATTTCCCAACGAGTGTATCTTTCACCACCTGAGCAATGTCATCAATACCACGAAGGTCTATGCCAGTATACCTTACTGTAGTGTCATTCAGCGTATAATTTCTAATATCTTCCTTCCAGGAAATAAATCCAATGTCATTGACGGATCCGGCTATTGTCATGTACTGCCCCATGTCAAACTCAAAACCGAGATCCAGTCCAAACCCTGAATTGCCGTTAGAAATCAAATGACTGGCAAGGTCCCCGGTATTTCCGGCATAGATGTCTCTGCCCGATGATCTAAGGGCAGCATTTTTCATTTCCAGGTTAAGCTGATAATTCTCCCCTTCAGTGACAATATCTGCAGTGAAATTTCCAGGAGTGCTCATGTTAAAGAATCCCTGGTAGTATTTCAGTCTAAAGCCCAGGCTCAAATTCATGTCATCGATGAATTGCCGATAACCCACACCCATTTCTCTGAAGTGGGTGAGACTGAGTTGTGTCTTTCCAATCTTTAATGTTTCATCAGTGAGCCCGGCATTACCCTCAACAACAAATTCAATCAGCTCCTTGGGATACAAAAAATCTGCATTGATGCGCTCATTGGCAAACATATAGATGGTAGCTCCTGAGGCAGAAGTATAACCAAGGTGTAACAAATTAATATTTGTTTCCACCGCTGCCATATTCCTTTTCTGAAGTGCACCCAAAATCTCATGTGTATCAATGATGAGGGAATTGTCCACTTTCGAAAAAATGTTGTTGTAGCTGAGCTTATTGTTATAGCTCGCATGGATGCCTGACATAACGGGTAGTCCAAAAAAGACTTTGCCATTGGGTATATAAGCGGCATTGATCAAAGTATTTTGGAATGTAGTATTGCCCAAATGATGAAAAGACAGGCTTGTTTGACCCCTGGAGAGGAGAAAAGATGAAACGGTCAATATGATCAAAAATACCTTTTTCACTAGAATTGATAATCAACGCCCGCCACTACGGAAGCTTTTATTTCGATGTAATCCTGTGTTGTTATTTTCACAAAGAAATCTTTTCCTGTTCCACTTTCAGTCGTATTCAATACGAGGTGCAAAGCCACCTTTGTCCCGGTCTTTAAGGCTACAATTCCCTCAGAGCTCAATGAAATATCGGCAATATTGTTTCTTGACCGCAACACTTTACCGGAATTGTCTAGAATTGGAGCCTTCAAAACCAATGTTTCCGGCGCTGAATACAGTGTATCACTGGCATCACCTATAATATTTAATTCCAGAGAACCGGAAAAAGGAAGGTGGTTTACTGTGACTATCCTCAATACAGCACTATCTAATTCATTAATTTCCAATCCTCCTCCAAGACTAAACTCTATGTCTCTGGCCAAATCTTCAAGCTGGAATGACAAATCCATCCTGACCAAAATATCTGTCACAATACTGTTGTTTTGGGAAAGAAAATTCGATGCACCTGGATCGTTGGGATTGATGATAGCCTGTAGATTAAATCCTAACTGATTCGGGGTAGTGGCTAATAGGTCACTTAAAGAGGAATTGGTTTTGTCAACTTGAATGGAAGTAATCTCGGACTGACCTGGTGTAGCTGCTGCCACAACCAATTGCGGGCTGTTGGTTATACTTCCTTCCAGGTAAGTAGTGTCATTAACTCCTGAGTTGTCATTCACGCTGTACATCCCTTCAAACAATATTCCGAAAGGAACACCAAATGAATTTTCGAAATCGAATGTGATATTTGGGGTCCCCAGGATAAACCCCTCTGTGGTGAAGTCTTCAAAAAACGGAATATCCAGTGTTGTATTTCCTACAGTCACAGTATCCTGACCAAATTTTCCATAGATCTCATCAAAGACCTGATTTAAAAATGACAGCTGCAAATTAAAAGTCTCGCCAGGTAAGATTTGCTCTCCTGTCGTCAAAGGAATCTCAAGGTGTACATCTACAGGAAATACATTGACAGCTCCTTGATAGGTAAAAACAGTTTTATGTGCTGATAATGAAAAAGGAGTTCCATTGTAGTTGGTGGATCCCGAAAATAAAACTTGCAGCCCCGAACCTACTCTCGTGACACTGGGTAGTGTAATATCAAAATTTACATTGGATATTCCTGTCAAGGTTGCATCCAGGATAAGATCTCCCGACAGATAGAAAACCGAATCTATTTGTTCACTCTGTGATGCGGAATACTCCAGATACAATGTGGTGTCGACAACAATCGTTTGGTTGGAAGCAACAGGTGGGGTAACCGGTAAGTCAAAACTGGCGTTGTCTACTACATCACCAATGTTGATGATGTCTATGGAAGATGTATAAATAGCCTGGTCTCTATATTCAAGGAAATAGACACTGTCCTCATCCACCTGGAGTTCGGTAGTATCACCAATTTCCACCAAAAGCTCTTTCATGGTGTATATAGTCTCTCCGATAGGAGCCGCATAATCACCATCGAGCTTGATGCCCTGGATATTGTCAAATTCCAGATCCTGAATATTACACCCCAGTAATAGCAATACTACACCAGAGGCTAAAAGGGATCGCATACTTTTCATTCACCTGTTATTTTGCTAAAATATGCATTTTAGCTGATTTTTCGCTTGTTTTTGAGGTTATAACCCTCGATTCCTTGTATTCCTCCTGTATGAAGTAGGATTATTTTGTGATTAAATTTAAAAAAATCTTGTTTAATTAGGTCTATAACGCCATAAAACAATTTCCCTGTATAAACAGGGTCCAATAATATTTGATGTTTTTTCCTGAATTCAGTGATAAAATCCACCAATTCATCGCTTGTTTTCGCATATCCGCCAAAGTGATATTGGTCAAAAACCTGATAATTCCTGTGGTTAATTTTATGCTGATCAAGGAGTTTGGACAGCATGGAATGAACAAAATCGCCTTTGAGTGATGAGATCCCCAATACATTTGCCTTATTATCTAGGCCTTTTATCACACCAGCCATTGTTCCTCCCGTGCCGATCGGTGTGCAGATAAAGTCAAATGCTAAATTGATTTCATTAAACAACTCCGCGCACCCTTGAATGGCATATTCATTGGTTCCCCCCTCAGGAATGATGTAGCTATCCGGATACATTTTCGTGATTTCACTTTGACGATTCCGTAAAGACGAATATTTCTCCCTGGAAACAAACTCAAATTGCATTCCCAGTTTAGCTGCCTGTCTCAATGTTGGGTTGCTTTCAACATTCAACTCATCTCCCCTGATAATACCAAAACTTAGGAGATTATTTTCACTTGCCGCAGCAGCAGTGGCCAGGATATGATTGGAAAATGCACCTCCAAGGGTGACTACCTGCTGATGACCCTGGGCCCTGGCCTTGATCAGGTTGTATTTCAGCTTTCTCCACTTATTGCCCATGATCACCGGATGGATCAGATCTTCTCTTTTTACATACACCCGTAGTCCTTTCTGATCAAAAAGCGGATCAAATATTTCCTGAATAGGAGAAGGTAGCTGCGGCATAAATCCAAGTTAGATAAATTTGCCAAATGTCAGACGAGACAAACAACCAGGAAGAGGACGAACTTTATGAGCACCACCACATCATTGTGGATCCCAATCAGTCCTTGCTAAGGATAGATCGCTTTTTATTTGATCGACTTCCCAATGTGACCCGTAACAAAATCCAGGCTGGTATAAAGGAGGGTTTTGTAAAAGTCAATGAGAAGGAAGTAAAACCCAATTATAAAGTGCATCCGGGAGACCAGATATCGGTATTTCTCACTACTCCTCCCCAGGAAGACGTAGTGGTGCCAGAAAACATACCCCTGGATATTGTTTATGAAGACAAAGATCTGCTGGTAGTCAATAAGGCTGCCGGTATGGTTGTACACCCTGCCTATCAGAATTGGTCCGGTACGCTGGTCAACGCACTGGCCTACCATTTTGAAAATCTCCCTGAAATGAAAGGGAATGTCGGAAGGCCGGGTCTGGTTCACCGGATCGATAAAGATACCTCCGGACTACTCGTGATTGCCAAAAGCGAACAGGCCATGAATGGTCTGGCCAAACAGTTTTTTGATCATTCCATCAACAGGACGTACCATGCTCTGGTGTGGGGGGTGCCTGACGAAGAGAAAGGGACCATCAATGTGAATGTGGGAAGATCATTGAAAGACAGAAGAATTACCTCGGCTTTCCCTAATGGCGATCAGGGGAGAAATGCCATTACCCATTTCGAAATCATCAAAGATTTACGATACGTGAGTCTGGTAAAATGTAATCTCGAAACGGGAAGGACACATCAAATCAGGGCCCATATGAAATTCATTGGTCATCCACTCTTCAATGATGCTACCTATGGAGGTGATAAGATCCTGAAAGGAACTGTTTTTACCAAATACAAACAGTTCGTCCACAACTGCTTCAAATTGCTTCCCAGACAGGCTCTCCATGCTAAAAAGTTAGGCTTCGTTCATCCGGTTTCTAAAAAATACGTAGAGTTTGATTCGGATTTACCGGAGGATTTCACTGCCTTGATAGACAAGTGGGAGAATTATGTGAATCATACAGAATTTAATGAAGACTAAACTACTTGGTAACAGATATCATCTCCAGGATATCATCCAGGTATTCCCGATCATTGGATAATCTTGGCACTTTATTCTGACCGCCTAATTTTCCTCGCTTTTTCATCCAGTTATAGAATGTGCCTTTTTCGACAGCATGGACCACTGGTGGATCCAGAGCGATGTCTTTATACCGTTTGGCATCGTAGTCAGAGTTGATCTCACGAAGCTTTTCATCCAGGATCTGTTTAAACCTACTAAGGTCTTCGGGGTCACGTGCAAATTCAACGATCCACTCATGACTGCCCTTCTGAGAATCCCCAAGATAAATGGGACCTGCTGTAAAGTTTTCTATTTCAGCATCCGTCCTTTTACACGCTTCGGCTATAGCTACTTCAGCGTTTTCTACCACTACCTCTTCGCCAAAGGCATTGATAAAGTGTTTGGTACGACCGGAAATGCGAATTCTATATGGATCTGTGGATGTAAATCTGACTGTATCTCCGATTTTATATCTCCACAAACCTGCATTGGTCGTAATGATGATGGCATAGCTTTTATTCAGTTCCACCTGATCCAGGGTCAGGACACGTGGATTATCACTGTCCAGATCTTCGAAAGGAATGAACTCATAAAATATGCCATAATCCAGCATCAACAGCATGTCTTTGGAATCTGACTGATCCTGGATTCCAAAAAATCCCTCAGATGCATTGTAGGTCTCAACATATCGCATGCCCGATGAGGGGATGAGTGAATTGAATAATTTTTCGTAGGGAGTAAATGCCACAGCCCCATGAAAAAACACCTCAAGATTGGGCCACACCTCCGTAATGTCATTGACCCCTTTCAAATTGATGATCCGTTCGAGCAGGACAACCATCCAGGTAGGTACTCCACTCATACTGGTTACATTCTCATCTGCAGTATGCCGGGCCATCTTTTCGATCTTTTCCTCCCATTCATCCATCAGGGCAATTTCGAGTGTGGGTGTTCGTACCATCTGTGCCCAGAATGGCAGGTTTTTTAGGAGTACGGCGGAGACGTCGCCATAGTAAGACCGTGTATTCTCATCAAACTGGTTTACTTGCTGACTACCTCCGATCACCAGGTTTTTACCGGTAAACATTTTGCTGTCAGGGAAATTATTGATGTAGATAGAAAGCAGGTCTTTTCCTCCTTTATAATGACATTCTTCTAACGCCTCATTGGAGACCGGAATAAACTTGCTCCGTGAATTGGTAGTCCCGGAGGATTTTGCAAACCACCTAACCTCCGTGGGCCATAACACGTTTTGCTCCCCTTTCATCAACCGGTCAATAAAAGGATAAATATCTTCATAAGCTACAATAGGTACTTTGTTCTTAAAGTCATTGTAGTTTTCTATGCCCTCAAATCCGTATTTCTTTCCATAGTCAGTCCTCCCCGCCTTCCTGGTAAGGTTCATCAACAACTCCATCTGAACCTCCTCAGGATATTTCATGAAGAGTTCAATCTGATGGATCCTCTTTTTCATCACCCAGGTCAATATCGAATTGATGATCTCCATTTAAACTTTTCTTCTTAGTTGAAAGTGTTGCCCCAAATATACCCTTCGTACCTGTTCATCTTCTGCCAGCTCTTCAGCCGTACCAGCTTTGAGCAGCTTACCTTCAAACATCAAATAGGCCCTGTCTGTTATAGAAAGTGTCTCATTTACATTGTGGTCTGTAATGAGGATACCAATGTTTCGGTTTTTTAGCTGAGCTACAATAGCCTGGATTTCTTCCACGGCGATAGGGTCTACACCGGCAAAAGGCTCGTCAAGCAAAACGAAATTTGGATCCACAGCCAGTGCCCTGGCTATTTCTGTCCTCCTGCGCTCACCACCGCTCAGTACAAGCCCCATATTTTTTCTAACATGAGTTAGGCTAAATTCTTCTAAGAGTGATTCTGCTTTTTCCTTCTGCTCAGTTTTGGATAAGCCAGTCATCTCTAAAACTGCCAGTATATTATCTTCCACAGAAAGTTTTCGAAAAACACTTGGTTCCTGGGCCAGATATCCAATGCCCATTTTAGCCCGCTTGTACATGGGCTGATCAGTGATATCTTTCTCGTCAAGGAATATTTTTCCGTCATTGGGTTTGATAAGACCAACCACCATATAAAATGTGGTGGTCTTACCGGCTCCGTTCGGTCCCAGCAGTCCAACTATCTCTCCCTGATTAACTGAAACAGACACATTGTCAACAACAGTCCGCTTCTTGTATCGCTTTACTAGTGATTCTGATCGTAGCTCCATAAAGGCTTTGCAAGATATTAATCTTCTTTAATATCCTTAATGATTAATTGAATGGTTTTATTGCCCATATATTCGTTTAAGTCAATATGGTAGGCGATCTTGATTGTTTGGGCTTTTTCTATCAACTCCAGCTTATCCGCCATACCGAATCCAACGGATTCAAACGATTTTGGATGCCCTTTCTGTGTCAGCATGAGTTTCAGGTGTTGATCTTTGAGAACCTTAGGAGAGCCTTTGACGGTAACTCCTCTCGAGACAAAGATAGGCTGCAGGTTCTGTGGTCCGAAGGGTGCCATCTGGTTTATGATCTTCAAAGTTTTGAAATTGATGAAATCAAAGTTTACTTCAAGATCAACCTGAATTTTGGGGGTTAGCTGATCCGCGGATATACTTTTACTAACAACCTCCTCAAATTTTAGTTTAAAATCATCCAGCTTCTCCGGCAATAAAGAAAGTCCTGCAGCATGCATATGGCCTCCATATTGCTCCAGGAGGTCATCACATGACTTAATGGCCTCATAGAGATTGAAGCCATCCACTGATCTGGCAGAACCTGAGATCTTACCATTGGATTCAGTCAAAATGATTGTCGGTCGATAATACTTTTCAATACACCTCGAAGCTACGATTCCCACAACACCTTTGTGCCAATCATTTTTGAATAAAACCGTACTTCTGGCAGTCATCAACTTTTCATCAGACTCGATCATCTCTATGGCTTCCATTGTAGTTGTCTGATCAAAGCCACGTCTTTCCGTGTTTTTTAGGTTTAGATGATCTGCAAAGTTGGCGAGGTCATTTGCATCTTCACTGATAAGCAATCTAACAGATTCCCTGGCGTGCGTCAGTCTGCCTGCCGCATTGATCCGGGGACCAATGTAAAAGACAATATCGGAGATACCAATTGGTGGCTTTAAGCCACTGATTTCAATAAGGGATTGAAACCCTGCTGAAGGAGCCTGATTAAGTTTTTTCAGGCCATAATAAGTAAGCACTCTGTTCTCACCAACGATTGGAACAATATCCGATGCGGTACTTACTGCCACAAAATCCAGGAAATCATAAAGTTTTTCCAGTGGGACAGTATTTTGAAGGCAAAATCCCTGCAGGAGCTTAAATCCAACGCCGCAACCACTCAGTTCTTTGAAAGGATAATTGTCATCTGGTCGCTTTGGATCAAGTACCGCTACGGCCTCGGGCAATTTTTCTCCCGGCAGGTGATGATCACAAACGATCACGTCCAGACCAAGGCTATTGGCCAATGCAATATTATTCACGGCACGTATCCCACAATCCAGCGCAATCATCAAGCTGAAACCCTCCTCCTTCGCCCATCTTACCCCTTTTTCTGATATGCCATAGCCTTCGGTATATCGATCCGGAATATAATATGCCAGATTATCCGTAAAGAGGTTCAAGAATCCATAGGTCATGGCAACAGAGGTGGTCCCATCAACATCATAATCTCCGTAGATCAGAATTTTCTCACCGGAATGAACGGCATCACAAAGTCTGTTCACTGCTACTTCCATATCCTTCATCAAAAAAGGGTCGTGCAGGTGAGTAAGTGCCGGCCGAAAGAAATTTTTGGCCTGATCAAAAGTGTTGATACCCCTTTGTAGCAGGATCGAAGCAAGGTTCTTACTGATGTTTAATGCCTTTGAGAGTTGGCCGATGGCCTCTTCATCAGGTAGTTCATTCTCAATCCACCGCTTTTCCATTGGATGAAATTAGCGATATCTTCTTAATTAGGAAAAGAGAATTGTACTAAATGAGGTAGTTGAAATCTTTCTCAGCAATGAAATAATTCTGGAACCAGTATTCATAATCCTCATAATGCACACAGTCATCATCGGAAAAATCAGTCAGCTGTACCAATGCATCCGGTTTGATCCACCCGGAAAATAAATGTGACTGATCCTGTGGAAGATCAGAGATCCTGATGATCTTATTTCCCTGAAAGTAGATAGGAGAGACCTTATGGTTAAATCCGCTTATCATTTTGTTATGCAAGCATACTATTTTTTGCAGGGTAATGTTTCAATATGGAGTTAAGAAATTGTTAGGTTGTAGTGAAAAAATTGAGAAATCTATTTAGTTGATTAATTTAAGCGCTTCATGAAGATCTCATTCAACGAAATATGGAATTTCATTGATCTGCTAAACACGGATGAAAAGGGTTGGCTTTTTACCTTGCACGCTGGCAAAGTTTCTGTTTCAGACCTGTCTGTTAATCATTTAATGGAATTGAAGAATGATCAAGCGTATGATACAGAAATCCTTCCTTCCATATTTACTTTTCGCGAGATCCTTTGGCAACCGGATGTATTTGCTGAAGCCAATGCCAGCTTACCATCGCTTCGCATTCTCAATGCCCATTGCCAGGAAATAGCAGAAGAATGCAATAAAAGAAATACGCCTGTTGGCCAGGTTTACGTCAGACTCATCGAGGGCGTAGGAAAATGTTGTCAAAAAGCTTTGATTGAATTGGAAGATGGGCCAAGCATTGCCAGCAAAGTGCTTGGTGAATTCAGAATCTGCGCTTTCCCGATCATCAAATGCTTTATTTTTCATCCATGCAATAGAAATGATTATTACAATGATGCTGTCAACCGGTTGAATTATGCAGTCAAAATTATTCTTACTCAGTTTCATGGAAGATACACAGAGCTATCCGATCCATTCTGGGAGGTAACTTTCCAAAAAAAAGAAATCATTCCATCTGAGTAACAAAAACCTTCCAAAAACGATTAATAAACTTGATTTTCCATTTCGATTATTCCATGAATAAGGGATAATTTGCGCACCAATTAACCCAAGCATCAAAAGCATTGCATGTCTGAACAACAAAAACAGCGATATGAGACCGGCGAAAGAACCCGCTTCTTTCTTAGAAATTTGTTAAGGGGACTTATTTGGCTCACCGTAATCGTTGGTGGATATTTCTTTTTGAAAAACAAATATGACTTTTCGCTCAGCGATGTCTTAGGTCCTGTCTACGATCAACCTGTCACTATTTTTACCATCTTTTTGTCTTCAGAAGTAATTTTTGGGATCATTCCTCCGGAATTATTTATGATCTGGGCGCTGCGTAATGAAATCGTGAGCCTATACATCCAAAATATCATCGCATTGTCCCTTATTTCTTATGTGGCTGGGGTACTGGGATATATCATCGGCAGCAAATTCAACAGGACAAGACTCTATGCCACACTGCAAAAAAATTATTTGGGGAGGTTTGAAAAACATCTTAATAGATTTGGTGGTTTTCTAGTCATTGTGGCTGCACTGACTCCTCTGCCTTTTTCAGGAATATGTATGCTGATGGGTACCGTAAAATACCCAGTAAAGCGATTCATGTTCTTTGCACTGTTGAGGTTTCTAAGGTTTGGTGTGTATGCCTATATTATCTGGGAAGCAAATATTTTACAATGAGTAAACAAGGGGTTCTGCTAGTAAACCTGGGCACACCTGATTCCACCAGCGTATCGGATGTCAGGAAGTATCTGAGAGAATTTCTTTCGGATAAGCGAGTGATTGACATCCCTGCAGTCCCACGATGGTTGTTGGTCAATTTGATCATCGCTCCATTCCGAGGTCCAAAATCCGCTGCAGAATACCAAAAACTTTTTACAGAACGAGGCTCCCCCCTTAAATACTATACAGAAGATATCACCAGACTTCTGCAGGACTCATTGGGGAATGAATATATCGTGGAATTTGCCATGAGATATCAAAACCCTTCCATTGAAGCAGCCCTTCAGGCATTGAAAGCTAAAAAGGTGCATAAAATCCATGTGATCCCACTCTTTCCACAATATGCATCAGCTACAACTGGTTCTGTGATTGACAAAATAATGGAGATCACAAAAGACTGGCAAGTGATCCCTGAGATGGTATTTACCTCTCACTTTTTAGAAGAAGATTTATTCATCAACACATTCGTTAAAAAAGGGAAGGACTGGATTAATAGGCACGAATACGATCATTTTGTGTTTAGTTATCATGGTTTACCAGAGCGGCAGATCAAAAAGGCATCGGTCAATAACTATTGCAAATTGGGTAATTGTTGTCAATCATTGAATGATAACAACCGGTTTTGCTACCGGGCCCAATGTTTTCATACCACACGGCTGATTGTGGAAAAGCTTAAAATCCCCACAGAAAAATATACAGTCTGTTTTCAGTCCCGGTTAGGCAATGATCCGTGGGTACAACCTTATACAGAAGAGGTACTGAAAAAGCTGGCCAAAGAAGGCAAGAAAAAAGTGTTGGCATTCTCCCCTGCGTTTGTATCTGATTGTCTCGAAACCACCATTGAAGTGGGTGAAACATATCATGAAGAATTTCTGGAGCTTGGGGGAGAAAGGTGGGATTTGGTAGAAAGCCTGAACGACGATCCCATGTGGGTAGAATGCCTGGCAGGACTGGTCAGACGTTAATTACTGTATCAGGATTTTCTTTCCTATGGTATCTGTCAGGGTATGGATCTTGAGCACATATAATCCGGGTTCCAAATAAGGAAGCCGGTATTTTCCCTGATTATCAATATCTATAGAAAACTCCTGGCCATTCAAAGCAAACAATTCGGCACTAAGTATATCCTTATGATATTGGATGGACAACTCACCAAAAGAAGCAATTGGGTTGGGGAAAATAGTGGGATCACCCTGAATCTCAACATAAGTATCTCTGTACAAGGTATCCCTGACACCTTCTGCTACACCAATTAACATCACATCAAAGAGTCCGGGATAGTTGTAATTGACCTGACCGGATGTTGTCCATGTTGCCGTTTCCGGAATTCCTCCCTCAAAGTGCCATTCATAATCTTCATATCCTCTACTTAGGTTTGTAAAGGTTATTACTGATCTGGCATTTGTTACCTGAATGGATGCGACAAAATCCAGTGCCAATGTGCCTGGGTCCTCACAATTAAGTCTATGCATTACATCCTGTTTGATTTCTGTTAATCTCTGATAGATACTTTCGCCAGGACAGAGTGTTGAGCACCCATCCCGATGTCCTATCACAGCGTCAAAATTCCCGAGGGCATGTTGATTTGATGAAAATGGAGTCATCCCTTCCCGTTCCAGCTTCCAGGAAATGATATCCACCAAAGAAACGTAGTTTGAAGTAACTAACTCGGCAGATTCATAATTTCCAAGCATGCAAATGCCCATGGTGGTGCTATTGGATCCGCAAAAATGCGCCCCCAAAACATTATCCTGCTCTAGTGATCCTGGATCTCTTCCAGTATAAATAGATCCATTTTGTGCCACCAAATAGTTATAACCAATGTCAGACCATCCATTGACCTGTGTATGGTAGAGATAAATGTCTCTGACTACCTGTGTATAATTGGTATTGTTATTTGATCCGGCAGAGTGATGTATCACAACATGTTCAACGTCCGTTGAAATTCTGTTGTAATTGGGTGCTTGAAGACCTGCCCTCCATTCTGATTGGGGGATGGCATTGAATGATAGGATACATTCGTGATTCGAGTCCATCCTGGAAGAGGCATTCACACGAGGCGAATCACCACTATTGATTAAATAGACCTCTGCATCTTCAATTCCATCAATTTGTATTTCGCTTGAATTTTTCTTGCTGTAAGAAAGGAAATAAGTGTACGATGGTGCATCAGGATCCAGGGGCAGCCATGTCTGATCCCCATCGATCCAAACTGAAATTGAATCGCCTTTGTATTGAAGTGATTTTACCGCAATGGCTGTTGACTGAATGGGTTCCTCTGAAGTAAGTCTGCCATTGATGAAATTGTTATCCACCCTACGCACCCATGGCTGTGCATGACTTACCATGCTGACAGTCAGAAGATAGACTTGAAACAAAAGAAAAACTAAATATCGTTTATGCACTTACCGGAACAATTTCAGCGATCTTATTCACAACGTAATCGACCTCCTCCATAGTATTGAAACGGCTGAATGAAAATCGCACTGCCCCTCTGGTGGGATCGGAATTGATGGCTTTCAGCACATGAGATCCCTGGGATGACCCGCTCGAACACGCGCTTCCACCACTGGCGCATATTCCATTAATGTCCAGGTTGAAGAGCATCATTTCATTGTGATCGCCAGCCGGAAAAGATACATTCAGCACAGTATATAAGCTATCGTCCGGGTGATCAGAATACCCATTAAACTGTACCCCCTGAATCTTAGCTTTCAATTGTTCAATCATGTAGTTTTTAAGCTGACCGATATTTTTCTGATCCTCAGCCATCTGCTGATAGGCCAGTTCGAGGGCTTTGGCCAATCCAACGATCCCAGCCACATTTTCAGTGCCTCCTCGCATATTCCTTTCCTGTGCGCCACCCTGGATAAACGGATTGATCTTTATCTCATGATGAATATATAAAAACCCAACTCCTTTGGGGCCATGAAATTTGTGGGCAGACCCCGCCAAAAAATCTACCGGAAGATCCTGTAAATGATGTGGATAATGACCCATCGTTTGAACAGTATCCGAATGAAACAATGCTTCATGTGCTTTGCAAAGTTCACCGGCAGCCCTGATATCCAGCAGGTTGCCAATCTCATTGTTACCATGCATCAGCGAAACCAATGATTTGGGATGACTTGTCAGCAAATCCGCCAATTGATTCAAATCGATGTTCCCTTTTTCATCTACATCCAACCAATGAACTTTCGTTTTGCCTGACTGCTCAAGATGATTCACGGTATGCAATACCGCATGGTGTTCCAATGGCGATGAAATAATATTTTCAATTTGATGCGTAGCAACTGAACTCGTAAGTGCTGTGTTGTCAGCTTCTGTTCCTCCGGAAGTAAAAAATATTTCTGAAGGTGAAGTACTGAGTAAGTCCGCTACCTTTTTCCTGGCCTGTTCGATGGCAGATTTTGACTTCCTACCCATGGAATGGATGGATGAAGGATTTCCATAATGCTGCTTCCAGTATGGGAGCATTTCCTCTATCACTAAAGGATCTATGGGGGTGGTAGCTGCATTATCGAAATAAACGTTCATTTGGCTGGAGTAGCGATGATTTCTCGTATATCACTGATCAGTTTCTTTGCAAGGTGGTCAGCTGTTGCCTGACTTTCTGATTCGGCATAGATACGAATGATCGGCTCCGTATTTGACTTCCGAAGATGAACCCATTCCTTCCCAAATTCAAGCTTCAAGCCGTCAATGGTATTGGAAGGATTTTCAGCATACCTTTTTTCAAGCGCTTCCAAAATACTATCAATATCCATTTCTTCATCCAATTCGATCTTGTTTTTCGAAATATGATATTGGGGGTAAGTGGCCTTTAGTCTTGAACAACTCTTTCCGAATTCTGCCAGATGGGATAAAAACAATGCGATCCCCACCAGCGCGTCACGACCGTAATGAAGGCCAGGCAGGATCACTCCTCCATTGCCTTCACCGCCTATGACGGCTTTTACCTTTTTCATTTGGGTCACCACATTTACTTCCCCAACCGCGGCAGCTGTATATTCCCCACCATGCTTTTCAGTAACGTCTCTTAGTGCCCTTGTTGAAGACAGATTACTTACAGTATTTCCTTTTTTCTTACTCAGCATATAATCTGCCACTGCCACGAGGGTATACTCTTCTCCAAATGGCTGACCGTCCTCACAAATCATTACCAGACGGTCCACATCAGGATCTACTACAATTCCCAGGTCGTATTTTCCCGCTGCCAGCTCATTGCTTATCTGAGAAAGATTTTCTGGTATGGGCTCAGGATTGTGGGGAAAGATCCCATTGGGTTCGCAAAAGAGCGGATGATATTTTACGCCGAGTTTATCGAGTAACCGAGGCACTGCGATTCCTCCAGTGCTATTGACTGCATCTATAACCACAGAAAATTCCCGTGCTCTAATGGCGTCTACATTGACCATGTCCAGCTTCAGGATTTGATTGATGTGGTAGTCAATGTATGAATCATCCCGCTTCACTTTTCCAAATTTCTTAGGATCGCTAAAAAGGACCTCGGAAGATTCTGCCCACTTCAGCACTTTCTCACCGTCTTTGGCAGAAATGAATTCACCCTTCTCGTTGAGCAGCTTCATGGCGTTCCATCCTGATGGATTATGACTTGCCGTGAGAATAATACCGGCTTGTGCTTTTTCAGCAACAACTGCCATCTCTACCGTTGGTGTGGTAGATAGCCCCAGATCTATCACATGAATACCTTGCGCCAATAGTGTGTTTTCCACGATCGGGCTAATCAGGTTACCTGATGGTCGGGCATCCCGGCCAATCACGACTGTTGGATTTTCATGTCGTTCTTTGATCCACATGCCAAATCCCGCTGAAAATTTAACAACATCAAGTGGTGAAAGTGTTTCTCCGGCTTTGCCACCGATGGTTCCCCGGAGTCCTGAAATAGATTTGATTAAAGTCAATGAATGGCGATTTAATAAACTTGAAAAATAAAGTAATCACTACAGGGTAAGGGCTAGCATGTAAAGTTTTGACAAAGCAGATTAGTTGAATTTTGCCATCACTTTATTCACCTCACTATCCGGATTGCCGCATGCATTATCCGGACCTACGGATTTACCACAATAGCCACATGTAGTCCCTTCTTTGTTGAGAAAAGGGCTTTGAGACGCACAGGTCCCCTTAAATTCCCCATCTTTTTTCAGGATGAGTCGCACTGACATGAGGACAAAAAAGAGTCCTATAAGACCGATTGCTAATAATACCGTAGCCATAAGGTTACTTTTGGTTCAAAATTAAAGAATATTTGTCTTTCAGTTGAATAAACAAACGAGAAGTCACAATCATTCCATCCAAATGTCTTTATCCAAACCAGATTTAAACAGAAAAGCCAAGCTTGAGGCTTTTGATCGCTTATTGACAATTATGGACGAGCTCAGAGAAAATTGCCCCTGGGACAAAAAGCAGACTATGGAAAGTCTCAGACACTTGACAATCGAAGAGACGTATGAACTGGGTGAAGCAATCCTGGAACAGGACATGGAAGAGATCAAAAAGGAATTGGGAGACCTGATGCTCCACATGGCTTTCTATTGCCGGATCGCTTCAGAAACCAATGTCTTTGACATGGCTGATGTTTTAAACCAGGTTTGTGACAAACTCATCCGAAGACATCCGCATGTGTATGGAGATGTAGATGCTTCTGACGAAAAAGCCGTCAAAGAAAACTGGGAAAAGATCAAACTGAAGGAAAAAGCCGGCACTACCGTGTTGGCTGGCGTCCCCAAATCCTTACCCGCCATGGTCAAAGCCATGCGAATTCAGGAAAAAGCAAAAGGCGTCGGTTTTGATTGGGATGAAAAAGCGCAGGTATGGGATAAAGTTCAGGAAGAGCTCCATGAATTCAAATCAGCATCCGACCAGGAAGCTTCCATTGAGGAATTTGGCGATCTTTTGTTTTCCCTCATCAATTACTCCAGGTTTATTGACATCAATGCGGAAGAGGCTCTGGAGCGAACCAATTCAAAATTCATCAAACGATTTACCCTGATGGAGAAAATAGTGAAGGAAGAGGGACGAGAACTCACATCCATGTCATTAAAAGAAATGGATGACTATTGGAACAAAGCCAAAATGAAGTCATCGTTCGAATCTTGACTGTTCCGAATTTAGTGCCTATCTTTTTAGGAGAAACAACCTAAAAAAGATGAAAGAATTAAAAATCAATCACGGCGCAGTCTGGGTCATTGTAGTACTTGGTCAAGCCATCCCCATGCTATGGTATGGGATTTTTGCAGAACAATGGATGCGGCTTACCGGGCTTACCGAAGAAGATGCCATGTCAGGCGGATCCACTCCCTATATCGTGAGCGTGATTACAGCCATTGCTTTTGGTTATATGCTGGCCTGGGTGTTTAAGCGAATGAATGTAAGGACCTGGACGGATGGTTTGAAAACCGGATTTATCATGGGCTTTCCCATTGCTATCCTTGGAACAATGACCATGTATTTATTCTCCATGCAACCATATGCCCTGACATGGATTGATGGTGGCCAAAACCTCATCATCTGGGCTGTTTCAGGGGCGATACTTGGAGGATGGACGAAGGAGCAATAAAAATCGATATTTCTGTCATAAGTCTAAACCATCACATTCACCAAACGGTTTAGATAAAAAGCGTTTAATGCATATACAGATCAGGACACTCATCCCGGGTGCTGCCAAAGCACGCATAAAGCAGGGCTTCACCCGGGATTTATTCCTTTCACTTAATCCTCCGCTTCCGAAAGTCAGGTTAATACGGTTTGATGGATGTAAAACAGGTGATCAAGTGGGTCTTGAGTTGAATTTCATATTCTTCCGTCAGCAATGGGTGAGCGAAATTGTTGACGATGAAGAAGATGAGTTGGTTTGGCTTTTCGTAGATCGGGGTGTAAAGCTTCCTTTTTTCCTTAAGTCATGGAAACATAAGCACATCGTTCAAAGCCGGAATGCTGGCAGTGAAATCATTGATGACATCACCTATTCAACAGGGTATTTGGTTACTGACGTACTCCTGTATCCACTTCTATTTGTACAGTTTTTGTATCGAAAACCGATTTATCGAAAGTGGTTTAGTGAGTAGAAGAAATGTATATAAAGTGATTAACAATTAAAAAAGGCAACCCCCTGGGAGTTGCCTTTTAAACTTGTTTCAATCTTAACGCTAAAAATCTTTAAGCATCCTTCCACTTGATGGTGCATCCAATCGCTCTTTTCTCCTTCACGACAGGTTTTTTACCAGAAAGAAGTGCGTTGACAGCTGCTTCTACATACTTTTCATTTGCATCAGCTGCTTCACGGGGACTATCATCAATGGCGCCAATGTATTCCACTTTATACTTCTTATTGGCTTCCTTATTCAGTACAAAGACATGAGGAGTCTTGGTGGCTCCATAAGCAGCTGTGATATCCTGGACATCATCTCTTAAATATGGGAAGGGATAATTTTTTTCGGAAGCTCTGGTCTTCATTTCATCCATCGAATCGCCTGCTGACTGAGATGGATCATTGGGGTTGATAGCAATAACTGGGAATCCTTTGGGGTTGAATGTTTTATGTAGCCCAATAATTCTTTGTTCATATGCTTTGGCATACGGGCATGTGTTACAGGTAAAAACAACGATAAATCCTTTAGCTGATGAGTAATTGGCCAATGAGACCATTTTACCATCCACATTTTTCAGATTAAAGTCTGTAGCGTAGTCACCAACTTCATAGCCCTTGATTTCATCGCTACTTGCGTTGGTGAATAAAATGGCTACTACGACCAGTAATCCGGTAATAATTATAAATGTCCTCCTCATGATAATTTACCTATTATTCGAACTATACATCTTAACGAAATTTTCAAGCTCGGGTTTATCAAATGCCTTCTCATGAAAATATTTGTTGCCTCTTGCATCAACAAATAAGGTAGCCGGAATGGCTCCTGACCAATCCCGATCGATGGCGTTGATGTATTTATCGGCATCCTTCTCATTCAATAATAGCACCTGGGATTTAATTCCATTTTTTTCAACCATCCTTCTAGCCTTGTCTACATCCTCCGGATGATCCACCGTAACAAAATATACTGTGGCCTGAGCTTTATCAATGGCTTCGAAATGAGGCATCTCCATGATACAAGGTCTGCACCATGATGCCCAAAAGTTGATAACCTTAAGCTTTTTGTCAGGAGACGCTATGAGGTTGTTCAATGATTCAAGGCTGATCATTTTGATTTCCTGAGCTTGGGTAGCAGTCGCTATTATTAGCGTCAGACTAAATAATAATGTTTTCACAGACTTATCAACGTTAGTCTTCCAATAGGGTTTTTGAAAAAAACCATAATTGTACAATTCTTATATTAATTTCTGCTGAGGATAAAATGACACTTTCATTCCTTAACAATTTCATAATTTACATTATATGCCTTCTGAAAAGATAATATTTCTAAAAATTAAGCTCAAGAATCAAACATTCTCACTTTAAATGCACCCCAACCGGGCAGACCCTGACACATCAAATTGTACTTTCCGTATTTTATCCACATCTTATCCAATTTATCCACAAGAAATTTAAATTAATTTATAATCGCCTGTAATACAACGAGTTATCTTAAGCATATTAAATTATCAGTTTGTGGATAATCACAATTTTTCTAAAAATCGCACAATTGTAATTCCCTGAAAACCAACAAGATGCAAAATGTTATTCTTTTGTTTGTCGAATGAGCTTGGTTCGATATGCATTGAATATTCTTGACTTGGAAACAAAACCCAAATACTTACCATCTTCTATAACGGGCAAATTCCAGGCTTGTGTTAACTCAAATTTATTCATCACAGATTGCATTTTTTCCTGTGGCGTCACATAGGCAGGCGGTGCTTCCATAATGGCTTTTATGATCACATCCTCGTACTTATCGTTGTCAAACATGATTTCGCGGATGTCATCCAGTGTCACGATTCCCTCCAGCTCACCCTTATCATTAACTACCGGGAAAATGTTCCTTTTGCTTTTCTTCACCAGCTCTACCATTTCACCAAGGGTAGCTTCTGGTTTTACCTGAAGCAGATCTTTTTCCATTACTTTCTTCAGGTCAATCAGACTCAGCACAATTCGATCTCGGTCATACTGAATCAAGTCTCCTTTCTCGATGAGCTTTTTAGTGTAGATGGAGTGCTTTTCAAAATAGGAAATGGTAGAGTAGGAGATGGCTGATACCAGCATCAATGGAACGAACAGAACATACCCACTGGTGATTTCAGCAATAAGGAAAATGCCTGTTAATGGAGCATGTAATACACCACTCAGGACGCCACACATACCCACCAGTGTAAAATTGCTCGCACTGATTGAAATGCCCGGAAATATGGTGTTGATCACCTGGGTAAAGAAGAATCCTGCTACACCACCCATAAAAAGTGAAGGGGCGAAAATTCCTCCACTGCCTCCCGCCCCAAGGGTCAGTGCCGTAGCCAATGGCTTCACCAACAGAATGGCAAACAGGAAAATCATCAGGACAATCTGGCTGGTTTCCCAGGGTTGAAAAATGGTTCGATCAAACAGATCTAATTGCCGTCCTGCCAACAGGTCTTTGATTGACTCATAGCCCTCACCATAAATGGGCGGAAAAGTGAAAATGATAATGGCCAGTCCAAGACCACCGATAAGTGCACGGGAAAAACTTTCTTTAATCTGTTTGATCGCTTGTTCTGCTTTGTACATCACCCGGGTAAAGTAGAGTGATATGATGCCACAAAACATTCCAAGCAGTAAGTAATAAGGCGCGTCTGTCGCTTTGAAGGGGTCCGTGAGCTTAAAGCTGAATAGAATATCTTCACCTAGCAGGGATATACTAACCAACTGACCACATACCGATGCAATGAGGATAGGAATGAACTTACTGATCTTCACCTCTGTCATGATCACTTCTATCGCGAAAATCACACCGGCAATGGGTGAATTAAAGATAGCAGAGATCGCACCCGCTGCACCACAACCTATTAGCAAGGTCCTTTTTTTATAATCCAGGTGAACAAGTCTTCCAAAATTTGATCCAATAGCCGACCCCGTTACAACAATGGGTGCCTCCAGCCCTACTGATCCTCCAAATCCAACAGTGATCGCACTTGTGATCATCCGTGAATACATCTGTGTCCTCTTTAGAATACTGGAATTTTTGGAAATTGCGTACAGGATTTGTGTAATTCCATGACCCAGGTGCTCCCGCAGAATATACCGGGCCACAATCACCGTAATCAGGATACCAATGAGTGGATAGCCAAGATACAGGTAGTTGAGACCAGTTAGGTCTATGTTTCTCTCTAAAAATGCCTGGATAAAATGGACTGTACTCTTGAGCACAACAGCGGCCAGCCCCGCGATCAGACCAATGATACCAGCCATAATGAGCGTGAAGTTGTTATCACTAATTGTTCTGATACGCCATACCAGTAAGCGCGTCAACAATTTCGGGTTGCTCATTTAACTTTTTAGGTCTGAGTGAAATTTATACTACCAATGCTCCCTTTTTCTTAAGGGCTTCTTCTATTAAATCAAAAGTAGAAAGTATCTCCGGTTTTCCATCAACCAGGGCAACATCATGCTCAAAATGAGCGGATGGTTTTTTATCTGCAGTCACTATGGTCCAGCCGTCTGACAATTGAATGACCCTTCTTGTGCCCATATTGATCATTGGTTCAATGGCCAATACCAACCCTTCTTTCAACAGCTGGCCTCTACCCCTTTTTCCATAGTTAGGGACCTCCGGTGATTCATGCATTTTTTTGCCTAACCCATGGCCAACCAACTCCCGCACTACCCCATATCCAAAACTTTCGGTGTATGATTGAATAGCGTAGCTGACATCCCCCATTCGGTTACCCGCCCGCATTTGTTCAATTCCAAGGTACAAGCTTTTTTTCGTTACTTCCAGCAATTGGCGTACTGCGGGATCAATTTCACCTACAGCAAAAGTATAAGCATGATCACCGTAAAATCCATTCATTAAGGCTCCGCAGTCAATCCCAATAATGTCTCCTTCCTCAAGAGGTCTGTTTGTTGGGATTCCATGAACAACCTGTTCATTGACTGAGGTAATGATGGTATTTGGATAGTCATACAGGCCCAGGAATCCTGGTTCAGCACCCTGGTCTCTGATATATTCTTCGGCAATTTTGTCCAATTGCAATGGTGTGGTTCCGGGCTCTACATGCTCAGCTAAAAGGCCCAACGTCCTAGAAACCACCAATGCGCTTTGGCGCATCAATTCAATTTCTTCTTTCGACTTGTAATGGATCATATTAAACATTGTCACCGCAAAATTAACATAAAAAAACCCTGACAATTCTGCCAGGGTTAATTTCATTCGGCTAATGCCTGATTAAGAGTTGTCAGTAATGCCTTCCAACACTTCTTTGATGGGTACTCTTTGGCCATCTCTAAATGATACGATCCAAGCATCTTTTACCCCCATCTCTCTTAAATATTTTTTGAAAGTATCTGCTTCCCAATAGTCTCTGAATACACCCAGTGTATATCGCTTAAAACCTTCACCTTCCTCCTGAGTAAAGTTTTTGGCATTATCTGTGAACTTGGTCAGGTCTTTACTTGCATAGGCACCGATTTGTACCTTAAAGACTACACCAACATTTTCATTGATGCCGCCATCATCGCTGGGTTGCGGTCTTGGTGCTGCTGCTGCAGCTTGTGCCTGGGCCTGGGCCTGAGCCAGCTGACTACGCAAATCAGAGATCTGACCGGAATATTGAGCGATTTGATCATCTTTTTCGGCAATTTTCTGGTCAACACCATTCAATTCATTTCTTAGGGACGAAACCTGACTCTTAAGAGATCGGTTTTCTTCGATGAGTCCTTTATACTCTTCTGGCTCAAGCTTTTTTACACGCTTTTTCCACTCTTTCCGCTCCTTTTTATCCATTTCCTGTGCCGTTGCATCAAAAGACGCAGCAATAGTAGCCAGGGCTATAAACAACATTAAAAGTCTTTTCATGATATAATCTGTTGATTTTTAACTCTTTGCATAGTAAGTTAAGTGCTAAAATAACTTATTTCAACACAAATTTAACGTTTCTTCATTGAACCTATCATATCTTCCGGTTTTACCCACTCATCAAACTGTTCCGAGGTAAGTAAACCCAGGGCTATAGCAGCTTGTCGCAGGGTGGTTCCTTCCTTATGGGCCTTCTTGGCAATCTTAGCAGCATTTTCGTAGCCAATGTGTGTATTCAATGCAGTGACCAACATCAATGAGCTTTCCAGTTTTTCCTTGATCACAGGATGATTGGGTTCTATGCCAATGGCACAATTATCATTGAATGACTCACAGGCATCTCCCAACAAACGGGCACTGGTTAACAGATTGTAGACCATCATGGGCTTAAAAACATTCAGCTCAAAATGACCATAGATACCTCCACTGGCGATGGCTACATCATTGCCAATCACTTGGGCACATACCATCGTTAATGCTTCACATTGGGTGGGATTAACTTTTCCGGGCATGATGGAAGATCCTGGTTCATTTTCAGGGATCAGAATTTCACCAATTCCACTTCTCGGACCCGAAGCAAGCATTCTGATGTCATTGCCTATCTTGAAGAGGCTAACAGCCAATTGTTTGAGTGCTCCGTGAGTTTCCACCATGGCGTCATGTGCAGCCAACGCTTCAAATTTATTCTCTGCTGTCTTGAATGGCAGACCTGAGTTTTTAGCAATCTTTTCCGCAACCAATTTGTCATAGCCTGCAGGAGTATTCAGACCAGTACCTACTGCCGTACCTCCCAATGCCAATTCCGAAAGGTGATCAAATGTATTCTCAATGGCTTTGATGGCATGATCCATTTGCGATACATATCCCGAAAATTCCTGGCCCAAACTTAATGGTGTGGCATCCATAAAATGCGTTCTCCCGATTTTTACAACATCCATAAAGGCTTTGGATTTCTTGTCGAGGGTGTCCCTCAGCTTCTTTACTTTAGGTAATGTCTGCTCAATAAGAATCTGGTAAGATGCAATGTGCATCGCTGTGGGAAATGTATCATTAGATGATTGACTTTTATTTACGTCATCATTCGGATGTATGCTTTTCTTCTCATCAGTGAGCTTGCCTCCTCCGATCACATGTGCTCGGTTAGCAATCACTTCATTGCAATTCATGTTCGATTGAGTCCCTGAGCCCGTCTGCCAAACAACCAATGGAAATTGGTCATCCAGGTCTCCTTTGATGATTTCATCACAGACCTGACCAATTAAACGGGCTTTCTGTTCCGCCAAAACACCAAGTTCCTGATTGGCTTCCGCTGCAGATTTCTTCAAAATGGCAAAGGCCCGGATAATCTCCATTGGCATCTGCATGTTCATGCCACCAATTTTGAAATTTTCTCTTGACCTCTGGGTTTGTGCCCCCCAATATTTCTCTGCAGGGACCTTTACTTCCCCCATGGTATCGTGCTCCAGCCTGTATTCCATTGTATTCCTTTTTTTCGGCCTAAAATTATTCAATGCTGCTCAATTTAGTGGCAGCATACAGCAATCACCTCGATTTAATGAAAAATTTTCATGTTATCTGATAAAAATAAAATGACATCGAAAACTAATTCGGCGAAATGGTATTAGGTTTGTAGTTTAGAACGATTCTAAATAATGGAACCAATTAGTGTACTCATTTCTGACTTCCAATACCTCACCCGTGAGGGATTGATACGTATGATTGAGGCTGATCCCGGACTATCACTCCTCGGCACAGTTGACGATGCCAAACAACTGATCAAGGAAACCAGCGAAAGACACCCCAATGTCCTGATTATGGATTATCAAAGCAAGGATCCATCCCACATTGAACTGATGAAACAGGTGATAGACACGGAATCATCGAAGCTCCTGATCATTACAAATGAAAATAAGCGAGAGCACATTCAATCCCTTTTAGATTTGGGGATCAAGGGAATTGTCACTAAAAGCTGTAGCAAAGATGAGATCTTGAATGCGATCAAATCTGTCTCCAAGGATTCAAGGTTTTACTGCAATCGGGTATTGGATACCCTGATGGACCAGGAAGAGGAAAAGGAAATCAATTGTGATCCAACCGTATTATCTCAAAGGGAATATGAGGTACTCAAGCTCATCACCAAGGGTTTTAAAACTGCTGAAATTGCTGATGAACTGTATGTGAGTGTTCACACAATCAACTCACATCGAAAGAATATATTAAAGAAGTTGAATCTAAAATCTCCAACAGAACTTATTGTTTACGCAATGGAGACAGGCCTGGTGAAAGTTTAAGGCTTATCAATTATCACTAGGAGTAGCTATTGTAAATCCATGGCTTCCTGGGGTAGCTTTGTAGCTTTTTAGAGTCAGCACTGAAGAAACTTAAATAAAGAACTAATTTGACACTCGATAGTCTAAAGCTCAACCAACAGGTTACCATTCAAAGTATCACTGAAAATGGACTGACATCAAAATTGACTGATATGGGATTATATCCGGGAAAGTCTGTTTCAGTAGTTTTCAAAGCTCCTTTTGGCGATCCTATTGCTGTTGATATTGATGGCTATACACTATCACTCAGAAAAGAGGAAGCGTCATTGGTTGAAGTCCAAATAGGATGAAAATTTCATTAGTTGGAAACCCCAACTCAGGTAAAACTTCCATTTTTAACCGGCTAACCGGCCTCAATCAGAAAATCGGGAATTTTCCCGGTGTTACTGTTGATAAAAAGTCCGGCTTGTTGAAAACAAGCACTGGTGTTCATCATATTCTGGATCTTCCGGGTACTTATAGCTTATACCCAAAAACCCAGGACGAACAGATCGTATTTGATATATTAAGTAATCCGTCACACCCTGATTATCCTGACAGGATCATAGTGGTGGCAGATGCCTCCAACCTTGAAAGAAACCTACTGCTTTTCACCCAGGTAATGGATCTGGGTGTTCCGGTAATCCTTGCCTTAAATATGTCTGACATTGCAGCCAAAAAAGGCCTTGTCATTGAATACGAAAAATTAAGTGAGGTTTTAGGGGGAGTGAAAATCGTTCCGGTGAATGCCCGAAATGGACATGGAATGGATCAGCTGATTAACGAAGCTGTGCATGAGCATGCCGCTCATGATGATGTCCCTTTTATGGACGGTGAATTTCAGGCTGGTAAATTTCTGATCACTGAAACCCCGCGTCAAAAACAATTGGTTGAAGAGCGGTATCGCAAAATCAACAGGCTTTTAAAGTTTGTGGTCAAACAGGAGCCCACAAAACGCTCAATGGCGAAACGTCAGCGTATGGCTGATAAAATAATCACCCATCCCTTGCTCGGT
Organism: Cyclobacteriaceae bacterium; assembly: GCA_965223915.1. Lineage (GTDB taxonomy): Bacteria > Bacteroidota > Bacteroidia > Cytophagales > Cyclobacteriaceae > UBA7330. Next base: position 1,260,640 of record OZ245027.1, read on the forward strand.
TTTGTTCTTTTTCTTGGTGTGTTGATGTTGATCTTTCAGGCCATCTATGCATGGGCAGAATGGCCCATGGACCTTATCGACACCCTGTTTCTAAGTTTAAGTCAATGGGTAATAAACACACTTCCGGAAGGTGCATTAACCAACCTGGTTGCTGAAGGGATCATTCCAGGTCTGGGAGGGGTATTGATATTTATTCCCCAGATCACCTTACTCTTTGCTTTTATCTTCATTCTGGAAGAAAGTGGTTATATGGCCCGGGTGGTTTTTATCATGGACCGTATCATGCGACCCTTCGGGCTCAATGGCCGGAGTGTGGTCCCCTTGATCTCCGGGGTTGCCTGCGCTATCCCAGCAATAATGGCCACACGAACCATTGAAAACTGGAAAGAGCGATTGATTACCATTATGGTAACCCCATTGATGAGTTGTTCCGCACGGTTGCCCGTGTATACCTTATTGATAGCTCTGGTCATTCCTAATCAAACCCTGGGGCTGTTCAAATTACAAGGACTGGCATTGCTGGCTATGTACCTCATTGGTTTGTTGGGTGCATTATTAGCCGCCCTTGTTTTCAAATGGATCATCAGGGCAAAACAGAAGAGTTTTTTGGTGATGGAGCTGCCGTATTACCGGATGCCGAGATGGAACAACCTGGCCATTACCCTTTGGGAAAAGGTCAGACTTTTTGTATTTGATGCCGGTAAAGTCATCTTTTCGATCTCCATCATCTTATGGGTATTGGCTTCTTATGGTCCGGGCGATCGTATCCATCAAGCTGTTGAAAAAATTCCAGTGCCCACAGAACAGGAAGATATGAGGGCCTATGAAAAGAAAGTAGCTTCTGTGAGTTTGTCCAATTCATACATTGGAATTTTAGGTCATGCGATGGAACCAGCCATTCGGCCATTGGGTTATAATTGGCAGATAGGAATTGCCTTGATCACATCCTTTGCGGCGCGTGAAGTGTTTGTGGGTTCGATGGCAACCATATACAGTGTTGGTGAAACATTTGAAGCAGATGAAACCTTGATTCAACGGATGAAAAAAGAACAGAACCCCGATACAGGAATGCCCGTCTACAATCTGGCTTCCGGTATTTCTTTGATGGTTTTCTATGCATTTGCCATGCAGTGTATGAGCACATTGGCTGTTGTATTGCGGGAAACTAAAAAGTGGAAATGGCCGCTCCTTCAACTTGTTTATATGACATTGATGGCCTATTTCGCCGCTTTGATCACATATCAATTGCTGAAATGATACAAACAATTGTAGTCATCGGATTATTTATTGTGGCTGGACTGTTCCTTGGTCGAAAGATTTTTAGAGCAATCAAGGGAAAAGAGTCACCCGGATGTGAAAAATGTGCTGTAAATCAAATTTCAAAGGGTTCGACTAGCTAGTTCTAGTGATACACATTTAGCTAGGGGTAGCGATTGAATTCATGAATTATTAAGAGGAACTTTGTGGTTAATTAAGAAGAAGTGCATTTGAAAGACTATTATAACCCTGAGGATGACAATCGATTCCATGTTTTGGATGGCAAACATCTATTGGGTCACTCTGAAGAGTGTGTGTTTAAAAAATGCTGTAAGAAGTATAAAAAGAAAGGAAGGCACTGCAAGAAATGTCCAAAAATTTAACTCATACAAATACAGTAAAAGGACCGGAGGTATTATTTGAAACTCCAAACGCCAGTATGTCACAATGTGATACACTCGGAAAATACATCCTATCCCTTCACAACGATCAGATATTATTTAGAGCTTGTGAGCTCATCTCCTTTCGAAAAAAAATCCAGAATATCGATCTCGTTACCTTGTTGGACAGCGAAACGCCAGATGTTGAGATTATAAGTATGCCACATTGCGACCGCTTGTTTGTTTTCTCCATTCAGGAAATCCTTGAATTAAAGGACTTGTTTGCAGGAACATTTGCCATGCTTGAGCTCAATAGTCTGATCCATAAGGAAATTGTTCGTAAAGGAGCACTTGTAAAGTCCAATTAAGAACTCAAAAGAAATCTCTTTATTATCGGTGGTTAACCCGTAGCCCTTCCTGGTGGTTAGGAACACTTAATTAGACTGATTATAAATTGGTTTTTTAGCTGTTTTTCACTAACCTTTATTGTTCATTTGTAGTTAAATTCATTGAATAGTTATAGAAATATTGAGTTCCGTCAGGATCTAATAAATAAGACATATTATGAAAGACATCATTAGACACCAATCCGTATTGAAGGAGGAAATCGTTGAAAGGATTAATAAACAGATTAAGATCGAAGCCACATCTTCCTCGGCCTATTTGGCCATGGCAGGTTGGTGTGATTTGAGAGGCTATGACAATTGTGCTGAGTTTTTCTTCAAGCAGTCAGATGAAGAGCGAGGACATCAGCTAAAATTTTTCCACTATCTGGTCGACATGGAGGCTGAAGCAGCGTCTCCTGCGATCGATGAAGTGGAACATGAATTCTCTTCATTAAAAGCTGTTTTCGAAAAAGCATTGGAAAATGAGATCTCTGTTACAGAGTCCATCCATGAATTGGTGAGGCTAGCCAGAAAACAAGGCGATATTGCTACTGAAGAATTTTTACGCTGGTTCGTCCAGGAACAAATTGAAGAAGAATTTGTTGCCAGAAAATGTTTAGAACTCTTCGATGTTTTTGGTGACGAAAAACTATCAATTGGAATGATTGAGAAGCGTATCCTCGGAATAGAATACGACGGATAAAGAATATTATTCCTTAAATTGAAAACCTAGTAAAGGACCCACTGCGGTCCTTTTTTTGTTTACTATTTTCTGAGATTTCAAAACCAATATCACTATTACTAGTGATTACTCACTACTAGTAGTGACTTTAATTTTGGCTATACCTAGCGATTGATTGTGGTCTCGTCTTCCCGCAAATTTGCTGTTTAGAATTATTCCAAATAATACTTGAAATGAAAAAAACAGCATGGGCTATATCAGCTCTTTTAGCCCTCACGATAAACGCTTGTAACGAAAAAGAAAATCCTGGCCCCGGCATTGAAGTTCCCGCTTCATACACTTTCACCAGAGGAGACGAATCCACAGTAAGTTTTTCCGGGCAGACAGACCGTCTCAACATGTTGTCAGAAATAAAATCGTATTTGACAACCGGTGACGCGGGCGAAGCACTCGAAGCCGCCAAGCTGAATAACATGTATGCCAATGAAAACAGTCCTTTTACTGATTCGGACCTGAATGCTTCAACTAAAAAATTGGAAGACAAGACTTTTCTTATCGATGTAGATTTTTATAAAGAATTGTTTGAAGCTGCTGATGCTGCCAGCGATGATGTGGTCGCTCATGGAACTCTAGCCTCGGCCGGAGTTTCAGGAAGACTGGAGCGAGGCAACTCTGGGAATTTTATTCTTGTGAACGAAAAGGGATGGGAATTCACTCAGCTCATTGAAAAAGGACTAATGGGGTCAGTATTTCTGCATCAGATCTATAATACTTACTTAGTTAAAATCGGTCCTTCAGTGGACAATACTAATCTGGTAGACGGGAAAAATTATACTTTAAAAGAACACCATTTTGATGAAGCCTTTGGCTACTGGGGTGTGCCCGTTGATTTCCCCGATGAACTCCCCACTGAGTACCGACGATTCTGGGCAAATTACAGCTATGGAAGAGAGTCTCTTATCAGCTCGGCAACCAACCTAAAAGATGCTTTTCTAAAAGGTAGAACTGCCATTGTAAATAATGATCAGGAAACGTTGGATGCCCAGGTTTCTATTCTTTATGACGAATTTGAGCTTTTGGCAGCTGCTACAGCCATTCATTATATCAATTCGGCCTTGACGGATGATAACCAGGGTGACTTCCTACACCATGTATCTGAAGCATATGCATTTGCACGAGCACTAAAATTCAGTCCTCATAAAACCATTTCAGATCAGCAACTTGACAATATTCTGAATTCAAATTTTGGTACTGATGGTGATTTCTGGACAATCGCAGAGGGTGATTTGGAATCAGCAAAAACTACCCTGGCGAACGTCTACACTAAACTGACGGCCATTCAAAACGAATTATAATCATGATGAGGAAGCTAACCTTAATTTCCATTTGTATTGGGGCAGGGCTTCTTATTTCCTGTGATGAAAACGGAAACCTGGACAAAACCAATGACTTTGATCAGGGTCCGCTTTTAGAGAATCTTGGAAATAATCTGATATTGCCTGCATATGAGCATCTGGTAGAAGCAAATGAAGCTTTATCAGATGCTTTCGTGCTTTTGGAAACTGACCCTAATGAGACAACACTCAATGATTTTAGGGATCAATTAAAAATGGCCCGCCTGGCTTGGCAGGCATGCACACCTTATCAGTTTGGGCCGGCAGAAACACATAGCTTGTCGAATGAACTGAATATATACCCTGTAGATCAGGCGCAAATCCATCAGAATATTAACTCCGGATCTTATGACCTGTCTACCTTAAGTAATATCGATGCCAAAGGGTATCAGGCCATCGCATATCTGGTTTATGGCGACCCGGAGGCACAGGAAGATGTTCTCAATGCTTTGAGTGAAGCCCGATTAAAATACATTGAAGATGTGATAAACAGAATCCATACTAAAAGCCTGGAAGTATACACAGCGTGGAAAGCTGATGGTGGAAACTACATTAGCGAATTCACAGCCGAGGATGCTTTGGGAGTAGATGTCGGTAGTTCTGTAGGTAAGCTGATAAACGCTTTGAGTCGTGATTTCGAAAGAAATACCCGTGACGGAAAGATTGGAATTCCGGTAGGAATCCGAACTCTGGGGGAGCCCATTCCAAAATCATCTGAAGCTTATTACGCAGGATATTCGGTTGATCTGTTGGTCTCAAATATTGAAGCATACCAAACGCTTTATTTTGGGGGAAATGGCATAGGTCTGGATGATTACCTGGAGGCTGTGGGAGGTACCACTACAGGAAATGATGATCTTAACCAAACCATAACCTCGCAGTTTGAAAAAATCGAGGAGGCCATCGGCAAGATCTCAGATCCTTTACCTCTGGCCATACAAAATCAAAAAGCTGATGTTGAAATGATCTTCATTGAGATGCAGATCATGATTGCTTTGTTCAAGACTGATATGTCATCCACATTAGGAGTGGTGATCACCTACCAGGATAACGATGGCGACTGATGGTTAATAAGTGGAATAAAATATTGAATGATTCAATTCATCGGAAAGTCCCCATCTTTCCATTGATAACGTTTCGTATTTTCTTTGGGCTTCTATTACTATTCTCCACCATACGTTTTTGGTCCAAAGGCTGGATCTATACCCAATACATTGAGCCAAAAGTGTTTTTCCCTTTTATTGAAGGCATCCATCCCGTACCAGGAATCGGAATGTATGTGATCTTTTCCGTGATGATTTTGGCTTCAATTTTTATTGTCCTCGGGCTTTTTTATCGGGCTTCTACATTCAGTTTTTTCATCCTTTTCACTTATGTTGAGTTGCTCGACAAAACCAATTACCTCAATCATTATTATTTTGTTTCGCTCTGCACTTTTTTAATGATCTGGTTACCCGCACACAGGTACTATTCCATGGATGTCTGGAGAAAAGCTGTAAAACCAATTTCTGAAATTCATGTTGGGTTTATCAATGCCATCAAGCTTCAACTTGGGCTGGTTTATTTTTTTGCAGGGATTGCCAAGTTGAATTATGACTGGTTATTCAATGCTCAACCGCTGAAGTTATGGCTATCTGCCAATGTCCATCAACCATTCATTGGTTGGACCTTCCGCTACAAAATCACAGCCTTCCTGTTCAGTTGGTTTGGGATGCTCTTCGATACTACCATTCCTTTTCTGCTTTCATTTCGCAAGACATTGCCCTATGCATACATTGTTGTGCTTGGCTTCCATATAATGACCGGTATACTATTTCCCATCGGCGTTTTTCCCTGGATGATGATTGTTGCCACGACCATTTTCTTTCCAAACCATGTTCACCAAAAAATAATTACCCTGCTTTCTAGTTGCCTTTCAATCCCACCATCTTCAAAACCTATTTCATCCCAGGGGTTTCCAAAATCTCTCCGGTTGGCATTTTCCCTGTTTTTCATTCTTCAAATAATCATTCCATTGAGGCATGTAGCTTATCCGGGGAACATATTCTGGAATGAACTTGGTTATCGATTTTCCTGGAGGGTCATGTTGATGGAGAAAGCCGGTCACATCACATTCTTTGTAGAAGATGGTGATAAAAAACACATGGTCGCTAACTACGACTACCTGACGCCACAGCAGGAAAAAATGATGGCCACTCAACCGGATATGATTGTGCAGTTCGCCCAATTTTTAGAAAGCAGCTTCAAAGAAAAAGGTTTTAAGGAACCGAAAATAACTGCTCAGTCCTGGGTAACCTTAAATGGTCGATCCAGCAGACCTTTTATCGATCCACAGAAAGATCTAGCTAAGGTCAACAAAAATCAATTGTCCACCATTGTCTTACCCTATGAATAAGCTCGTAATTTCCATATGGTTGATATTGATGGTGTTGGCTTCGCATGCACAGATCACCGGTATGGTTTCAGGTCCTGCAGGTAAACCACTTGAAAAAGCTCAAATTTCGATTGAAGGGACCACTATTATTACCGAGACAGATCATAATGGTGTTTTCCAGCTTGGGAATCCAGGGAACGGTATCTTCCGAATCGTGGCCTATTATCCTGAGTTGAAGCATGCCTATCAAGATGTCTCACTGGCTGGGGAACCAGTAAAAATTACGTTCATCCTTAAGGAAATTGCTCAGGAACTGGAAACCATTACCATCCTGGAAACCAAAAAAGAAGATATGGGCATGAACTGGCTGCAGTCCGTAAGCGGATCAGCGATTTATGAGGCAAAAAAGACAGAATTAATTGTGCTGGATGAAGTCATTGGAAACAAAGCCGCTGGTGTAAGTCGACAAATTTATTCCCGGGTGCCCGGCTTAAACATCTGGGAGAATGATGGTGCAGGTATTCAGCTGGGGATTGGCGGCAGAGGATTGAGTCCAAACAGAACTTCAAATTTTAATGTTCGCCAAAACGGATATGACATCTCGGCCGATGCATTGGGCTACCCGGAAAGCTATTACACACCTCCGTCGCTGGCTCTGGAAAAGATCGAGATTGTAAGAGGAGCAGCTGGTCTACAATATGGAACTCAATTTGGGGGAATGCTCAACTTCGAATTTAAGGACGGGCCGGATGACAAAAAATTAGATTTCAATTCTGTGAACACCGTAGGATCATTCAATCTTTTCAATACTTTCAATAGTGTTGGAGGCACTGTTGGGAAGATCAACTATTACGGTTTTTATCAATATAAGAGCAGTGAGGGCTGGAGACCCAATTCGGGCATTGATCAGCACAATGCATACGGCTCACTCACATACAATTTCAACCCTTTCTTGAGTCTCAAATTCGAGCATACTTTCATGAGTTATCTTGCACAGCAACCTGGCGGGCTGACTGATGCAGAATTTTATGATGATCCTCGCCAATCAAAACGAGAAAGGAACTGGTTTCAGGTAGGTTGGAACTTGTCAGCGGCAGAACTGAATTACCGGGTGTCGGATCATGTTAAAATAAATAACCGTACATTTCATTTATCTGCCAACAGGTATGCCGTTGGGAATTTGGGGCCAATCACCCGGGTAGATGATCCTGATGAAAATCGAAACCTGCTGAAGGATAACTTCAATAACTGGGGAAACGAATTTCGTACCATGATTCATTATCCACTCTTTGGTCAAAAGTCCGTATTGCTTTTGGGCAACAGGATTTACTTTGGTAACACCATGAGCGCCCAGGGTGAGGCAAACAATTCCTACTCGGCTGATTTCAATTTCATTTATCCTGAAGAGCCTGATGATTCCCAGTTTAACTTCCCTGGCCGTAACATGGCCTTCTTTGCCGAGAATATCTTCAACCTCACTGACAAGTTGAGCTTTACTCCCGGAGTTCGGTACGAAAACATCAGGACCGATGCATCGGGCTATTATTACAATGAGCAGGTAGATATCGCGGGCAATATCATCTTTTCGGAAAAAGTGGAAGAAGAAAAATCCAAAACAAGATCTTTTGCTTTGTTGGGAGTGGGTATCAGCTATAAAGCCAACGACCGTTTAGAGGCTTATTCGAATTTCTCACAAAATTTCCGCGCCATCAATTTCAACGATATCCGTGTCGATAACCCATCGCTGACCGTAGATGAAAATATTGATGATGAAAAAGGATATAATCTTGACTTAGGCTTACGGGGGTCTAAAGGAGAGGTTTTACGATATGACATTTCCGTGTTTTATCTCGCCTATCAAGATAGAATTGGCAATGTTTTGAAAACCACTGCTGACCCCAGGTTTTCATTTTATGTCCCAAAAATTTTCAGGTATCGAACGAATGTAGGAGATGCAAGCATCTATGGTGTTGAAGCCTATATTGAAGGTAGTCTCTTTAAGCTAATGGGTATTGACCAGAAAAAATCCGCTTTAACAGGATTCATCAATTTTGCCGCTCTTCGATCTGCTTATCTCGAAAACCAGGAAAGCGGAATCGAGGGAAATGAGGTTGAGTTTGTCCCTCCGGTCAATCTAAAAACCGGATTAACCTACAAGTATCACTCCTTCGGTATTTCCTATCTCTTTAGCCATGTGGCCCAGCAATATTCTGATGCAACCAATGCAGATAATTCACCTACTTCTGTAGAGGGGATGATCCCATCCTATTCTGTCATGGACTTGTCCTTATCCTATGAGTTGAAACACTGGCGAATCGAAACGGGCGTAAACAACTTGTTAAACAATTATTATTTCACCAGGAGAGCTGCAGGATATCCCGGACCCGGAATCATTCCTTCGGATGGAAGGAGTGGATACTTAACGATTGGTGTGAATTTTTAAGACCCTCGCTTCGAAACGAAGTCCCAAACCACAACCCCAACACTTACAGAAATATTAAGGGAGTGCTTGGTCCCCTGTTGAGGAATCTCCAACACAACATCAGAATTCTTCACTACCTCCTCTTTTACTCCAAAAACCTCATTCCCAAACACAAGCGCATATTTTGATTTATCCTGAGGCTCAAAATCTTTCAATGAAACACTTTTGTCAGCCTGCTCTACACTGATGATTTCATATCCCTCCGATCTTAATTGCTCAAGCAATGGTAGTATTTCTGCTTTATGTTCCCAGTCCACAGATTCCGTCGCCCCGAGTGCCGTCTTCTGGATATCGCGATGAGGTGGTTTCCCCGTGATCCCACAGAGCCACACTTTTTCGATCATAAAAGCATCGGATGTTCTGAAAACACTTCCCACATTATTCATGCTTCTTACATCATCCAGAACGATACAAATGTTTGATTTTTTGGCTTCTTTGAATTCCTCCACAGAAATCCTTCCCAGTTCCTCATTTTTTAGCTTTCGCATAAGGAGTGCTTTACTTAATATTGTAATTACTTGATTATGAAAATCAATCCATCGTTATACCGAAATCCTGACGTTAAAATATTTCGGCAATCTCGTGATCAGGTCAAAACTATCTCAAATTTCTGAATGACAAAATCGGCCAAAGCCCCGGAAACTCCATTGATGAAGCAGTACAATGCCATTAAGGCAAAGTACCCCGGTGCTTTGTTGCTTTTTCGCGTGGGTGATTTTTATGAAACCTTCGGTGAAGACGCGGTCAAAGCAAGCAAAGTTCTGGAAATAGTACTGACCAAAAGGTCCAACGGTGCAGCTTCAGAGATGGAGCTGGCAGGATTTCCCCATCATTCTTTGGATGCTTATTTGCCAAGATTGGTTCGTGCCGGATTTCGGGTAGCTATTTGTGACCAACTCGAGGATCCCAAAACGGTAAAAGGTATTGTGAAGCGCGGAGTCACCGAGCTCGTTACCCCCGGTTTGTCTTTGAACGATAACGTACTCGAGCAAAACAAAAATAATTTCCTCGCGGCTGTTCACTTTGGACCACAACATTGCGGCCTTGCTTTTCTCGATCTCTCCACAGGCGAGTTTATGGTCACGGAGGGCAATGAACTTTACATTGACAAGCTGATCCAGGGGTTCAATCCGTCAGAAATCATTTACTGCAAATCACACAGGGATCGATTTTTAGATAAGTACGAATCCAATTACCATGGTTTTGGCCTGGAAGAATGGATTTTTCAACTTCCTTTCACCTATGAGCGCCTGATCCACCATTTCAACACCGCCAACCTGAAAGGATTTGGAATTGAGGATTTCAAAGAGGGGATCATCGCAGCAGGGGCTATCCTCTATTATCTGGAAGAGACAGAACATCGGGAAACCAGCCACATCGGTAATCTGTCGCGGATCGATGAGCAGCAGTTTGTGTGGATGGATAAATTCACCATCCGTAACCTGGAATTGATTGCCCCAACCCAACCGGATGGTAAATCCCTGATTGAAGTTCTGGATCAGACAAAAACTCCGATGGGTGCCCGACTTTTGAGAAAATGGCTGGTATTGCCTCTGAAAGATCAAAAAACCATTGAACGACGACTGGATACGGTAGAAGGATTCATCGAAAATGATGAGTTACTGGAGTTGCTATTGGATCACCTGTCAAAAATTGGGGATTTGGAGCGACTGGTGTCTAAGGTAGCTACTCGAAGAATTAATCCAAGGGAGATGAATCAGCTGAAAAGTGGGCTGAAACATATTCACCCTATTCGTGAGGAGCTGAAGAAAACCAAAGAAAAAATTTACGATGCTTATACAGAGCAGCTAAATGATTGTAATAGCCTGCTGGAAAAAATAGCATCCACACTAAAGGACGAAGTGCCGCTAAATAGCACTCAGGGAAATTTGATCAAGGAAGGTGTTGATGAAAAACTTGATGAGTTCAGGGCTATCGCGTATTCCGGTAAAGACTATCTCAAGGGTATCCAGCAAAGAGAAACTGAAAGAACCGGGATTACCTCATTGAAGATCGCCTATAATAAGGTATTTGGCTACTACCTCGAGGTGACCAATGCTCACAAGGATAAAGTACCTCAGGACTGGATCCGTAAGCAGACCCTGGTCAATGCAGAAAGATACATCACGGAAGAGTTGAAAGTGTATGAGGAGAAAATCCTCAAAGCTGAGGATGAGATTTTTGAAATAGAATCCCAGCTATACCAGGAATTAATCTCTTATGCCCTGGAGTATATTGACACTATCCAACAAAATGCCAGGATAGTGGCCACCATTGATTGTCTGGCTTCTTTCTCTTTTTTGGCTGGTAAGTATGAATATGTGAAGCCCAACATATCCAAGGATTTCATGATAGATATCAAAGAAGGGCGTCATCCGGTAATCGAGCAAAACCTGGCAGCTGAAGAAAGCTACATCCCAAACGATATCTACCTTGACAATGAGTCTCAGCAGGTAATTATTATTACGGGACCTAACATGGCGGGTAAATCAGCCTTACTGAGACAGACAGCACTCATCACACTCATGGCTCAGATCGGTTCTTTCGTTCCTGCCGGCTATGCAAAAATTGGCTTGGTGGACAAGATCTTTACCAGGGTCGGAGCAAGTGACAACCTATCCAGAGGTGAATCGACCTTCATGGTTGAGATGACCGAAACCGCCAGTATCCTCAACAACCTCAGTGATCGTTCGTTAATCCTGATGGATGAGATTGGCCGGGGAACCAGCACCTATGATGGAATCTCCATTGCCTGGTCTATTGTGGAGTTTATTCATAATCATCCCCAGCACAAAGCCAAAACACTATTTGCCACCCATTATCATGAGCTGAATGAATTAACCAATACCCTGCCCAGGGTGAAAAATTTCAATGTTTCTGTAAAAGAACTGGAGGATAAGGTTATTTTTCTAAGGAAGTTGGTCCCCGGAGGTAGTGAACATAGCTTTGGGATTCACGTAGCACAGATGGCAGGAATGCCCAACCAAATTGTGATCCGATCCAATGAGATCCTGAAGAATTTGGAAAAAGAGAAACTGAGCGAAAAAGACAAAGAAAAGCTGGTGGAGATGCCTGGCAGCAGGATGCAGCTGAATTTGTTTGAATCTGATCCTAAATTTGAGAAATTGATGAAATTGCTTTCAGAAGTTGATATCAATACCATTTCTCCTGTAGAGGCGCTTCTGAAGATGAACGAAATGAAAGAACTGTTAAAAGGTAAGCATCCTAAATGAAAAGTGATAGATTTCACAATAGGAGCCGTGGAGTCCGTTTAATAGTTAAATTACTTGGAATGAAAATCACCTCGAGGGTTTTTAGGATCAATCTGGTTATTTTTCTCTTGCTGATCTTTGGGAGTCTCAGTGCTCAAAATGTGAGTCTGATTGATTTTTGCGGTTGGCGGCCTTTGGTTATTTCCGATCAGGTACCCGTTGACCTGACTTCTTCCCGTTCTGCCGTGATTATTTCTATGGAGACGCTAGAACAAGATGAGCGAAAACAACCCCAATGGGAGAAGCTGGCTGCCAGGATACATGCTGATTTGAGGAAAATGTATGTGGACCCTGTCTGTTATGTGTACTATGATGTCTTAAAGTCAGGACCGGAAATACGGCAGGCTTTTGTGTCAGAATTTGAGCAAAGGGGAGTAAGCAACCTGATCCTTTTCGAAAAAAAATATGTGGGTCTCGACGAAACGTATACAATAAAGATTTCAAGATTCAACAAACAGCGAGACCTGACAGCAGAAAACGAGACAGTTTGGACACAAATTGAGTCTCCTTATGATTTGATTACCCTTCGCCTGGGTCGACAAATTATTAGGCAGAACATTGACAGGACCAATTTTTTAATCCCTGAGGATCCCAACATTTTGAGTGATTTGCCCATTTTTTCTGGGATTCATCTTAGCTCCTATCCGGGTTTGATTCGAAGAAATAATCTCGCTGTCGTTATTCCTGAGAAATACAAAATATTTTCAGGGATCTCTGCATCGGAGCAGGAAATGCTTAGGCAAGAAAACCTGAAAATAGATCAAAAAATTAAGGATTTGGAATCCATGATGACGCTCTACCCCTATAAGTACCAACTGGTAAATTATGGTGATGATGAGACTTTGTATAAGCAGGGGTTCCAGTTTGCTTTATTGCCCTTTCATTCTACCGGAGTCACGATAAAAAAAATGCTCAATTACAAAATCTCCGGTACCGAAACAGATTACATTTCAATGATACCCAAGGACAGTGCAGGTGTCACACTTAAAACCATTCCCGTTGATCAAATAGTGCACAAATATTATATCAAGCAAACCATCGCTCACGATGTCTACGTTGGAAAAGAATGGGATAGTGATTTTACCTGGGAGAGTGCCCTAAGAAATTTCATTCTCAATTTGAGTCGTGCCTTGAAATAAAGCCAATGGCTTCTTTCGACCCTCATAAAAATCACCTACACCAATCATCAATATCCATTGATAAGTATCTGGATAGAATAGGGCTCACTAAAGAACAACCTTCTTTCAGCTACCTGAAAAAACTCCACAAAGCACACTTATTAAAGATTCCATTCGAAAATTTAGACATCATCTTCAATAAAAAGATGGCGTTGGACATACAAAAAATATTTGAAAAAGTAATCATTCGCAAAAGGGGCGGAATCCCTCTGGAATTAAATGTTCTATTTTTTCATTTACTGCATGAACTAGGTTTCCGTTGTCACCTTGTCTCGGCGCGGGCATTTCTTGGAGAGAGTTGGGGTCCCCAATTAGATCAACCCGCCACCATTGTTACCATAGAAAACGATCTTTTTCTGACAGATATAGGCAGTAAGTCCCTTTTTATGGTGCCGAAAAAAATACAGCCTGACATGCTCCAATTGGATTACAATCAATATTTCCGATTTGTTAAGGACCCGGATAATCGATTTATCCTCCAAATATCCGGGGATGGACTCGATTTTAGAAATGTCTACCTGTTCGATCTGGCCCCTAAAGAATTGATCTTATTCATGGAACGGTTTAAATGGTTTCAGGAATCTCCGGAATCTCCTTATGCTCAAGGCAAAATTGTTTTTCAGTATACAAAAGATGGTAAAGTCCTGCTAACTGATCACTCCATTCAAATCGTAGAGGCAGGAGGTGAGATCAATCTGCCCATACTTCACGATGATGACTTTGCAAGCAAATTAAAGGAATACTTTGGTTTGGATTACGATCAATTATTCCATGAGCGGTTTGATCAATGAATGAAATGAAATCTCATAAAACTTGCTTAGCAAATCCTGTTGATCGGTTGTTTCATTAGAAGCCAATTCATCCAGGGGTAAGATTCTTCCTGTCCAGTCTTCCTCGATCCATCTACCCGGCGCATTCAGCGGGTTCATTTTGCTGGTATGAACATGCGGCCAGGTACTCACATAAAAATACGGAGTATCATTGTCACTATCACCTGGCATCATGCCCAGTGTAATCAAGGTATCCGTTTCAGGGTCTCCCGAATCTTTGAGTATGATTCTGATTGCCAGATCAAAATGGTGAGGCCAAACCTGAATTTCCTTATCCCAATCCAACTTGGATTTCAGCTCTCTCAAAACAACAAAGGCATTGTGATAATATTTGCCTAGCTCATTGATAGCTTCTTCATCATCAAGATCAAACGGAACTCCATTAAATTGGGGGTAATCTTTCACTTGATAGGGTAATTTCAGCGCCAATTCAGCTGCTGACAAGTCCAGTTTACCCACCTGTTCTTCAAGCCACAGCATGATTTGTCTGTGCGTGGAACCCCTTACCTGAAAACTCGATATGGTATTTACCCGATCATCTACCAGGTAAATGTTAAAATCTTCAAAACTGATTGAAGATCTAAAGGTGATCTTACCTTTTACCCAATGGCCGGCCATTCTTGATAGACCAGGTATCCAGAAAAGTGAGGCATTTTCGTCTGTTTTACTCTCTCCCAGAAAACGCCTTCCAACAGAAGCAACATTTTGTATGGCTACATGAAATTGAGCCCTTGCATTGGCGATACGAGGTATTTCTACTTTTTGAAATGGTCTCCAATCAAGAGATAACATGGCTCAATAGCGATCATGATGGTGGAGAACAATTTTAATTCTGATATTTTTTTACTACCCGCTTCAATGAGTCCCTGTCAGAAGTGATCATGGGATCACTAAATACTTTGGCCGATAGTGCTGAGATCACGCCTTTTTTGTAGCCTAACTTTGTAGCCAGTTCTTCACAAAATTTGATTTCACTTAAATAAATCTGATTATCAATTTTCATTAGTTGGACGATATTGTAGAGATATTCAAATCTATCATCATCGGTCATCGTTGACAATGCGGGAAGTGGTACAGGTTCGTCCACAATCTCCATAATTTCTTTTTCAGATATTCCATTTGCCTTGCCGATCATGTAGATGAGGTCTCGCTCCTCTCCTGCAAAATCTCCATCAATTTTGGCGAGGGCAATGAGTGCGCTAAGCTGTGATTTAATACTCATAATATTATTTTTCGAACGATTTCGCTTGCTTTTTAAGCAGCTCTCTATCAGAGGTAATTGTTGGGTCAGAGTAAATTCTGGCTGATAATTTTTTTACGACGGGTTTTTGAAAACCAAGTCTGTCGGCTAAGTTTTCACAATAGTTGATCTCACTTAAGAAAACTTCATTGTCGATTTTCATGAGCTGAATCAGATTGTATAAATACTCAAACCTTTCATCAAATGACAAAGCACTAAAGCTGACAGGTTCTGCGCTTTTCTTTGACATTTCCTGTTTGATCAGCTCATCAATGTCTTTTTCTTTTACTTTATTGGCTTTTCCAATACTATATATCCAGATCTGCTCCTCTCGATCAAACTTTTGATCTGCCAAAGCGAGCTGAACCAAAGACTGTAAATGTGCCTTAATGTTGTCTACCATAATGTGCCAGTTTTATTCAATAAATATAGGTATAAAATTAGAACCTAATGCATATAGCTTCCCGCATTGATATCAAAGGTAGCTCCGGTAGAATGATCCGCCATTCCGCTGGCAATGAAGGTAACCAGGGGAGCCAGGTCTTTAGGTTCAGTCATACGCTCCAAAGATAAGTCCCCATTGGTATGTTGTTCACCATATTGATCAATAAAAGCTTTGGCCATGTCTGTTTTTACAAAACCCGGTGCAATGCTAAATGCTTTGATTCCATCTTTGCCATACGAAGAAGCAATGGTTTTGGTTAAGGAAACCACACCTGCTTTGGATGCCGCGTAGGCCATATAATCTGCCTGATCTCCCTTGAATGCCGCCCTGGACGTAATATTGATAATCCTCCCGGCAATTTTCTTTTTCAAAAAATATTCAATGGCTTTTTTACAAAGGACAGCGGAGGAATTGAGATTGACCTGAATCACCTCCTCCCACACCTTGAACCATTCCTCCTCCGAGGCTCCTACTTTTGCAGGCTTTGCTATCCCCGCATTGTTCACCAAGATATCAATACTACCAAATTCCAGCAATACCCTTTCGAATAACTTACCGGCTTCTCCTTTTTTGGATAAATCAGCCTGATAGGCTTTGGATTCGTTCCCCAAAACATGGGCGAGATTCTCAGCCTCTTTGGCATTTTTATTATAGTGGATGGCCACTGTAGCACCAGCTTCTGCCAGCTTTGTAGCGATAGCCTTTCCTATCCCACGGCTGGCTCCCGTAACTAAAATGGTCAACCCTGATAAATTGATGTACATCTCTGGATTTGCTTCTCTTAATAATAAAGATGTGAAAGAAATAGAAGAGATCACTGCTAAAAAGAAGAATTATTATCAATTAACAGGAAAAAATTACCAGCTATCTGACAATTTACTAAAATTGCGTCTACTTTTTGGAAAAAATAATGGCTGGATGAAATTAAGAAAATGGCTGGGATATTGAGAAAATGCTTATCTTAGTCGCACCTCCAGCTCATATATTTATTTACATGAGTTACGCACCGTTTAAATTTTTTCTATGGGAATTCTCATACCCTTAATCTTAATAACAATTTGTTGCATCGTCATATGGAGAGCGGGTGACGGATTTATGACCGCCTCCGAATATATCGGACGGAATCTTTCTGATGGTGTTCGCGGTGCCACGATCAATGCTGTTGCCAGCTCAATGCCGGAAGTTTTTACTTCGCTGTTTTTCCTTTTTATCATGAAAGATGCAGAAGGCTTTTCCGGAGGAATTGGAACCACCGCCGGTTCGGCTATTTTCAATAGTATGGTAATACCCGCTGTTTCAGTGCTGGCCGTAATTGGTATCGGCCTTACCAAAAATGTGAAAGTTTCACAAAAAGTAATGCTGCGAGATGGGTTGTCTTTGCTTATCGCTGAGATGATTTTTATCATACTTATCAGTGGTTCTGAGCTGGACTGGTACCATGGCTT
This sequence comes from Cyclobacteriaceae bacterium, assembly GCA_965223915.1. Taxonomy (GTDB): domain Bacteria; phylum Bacteroidota; class Bacteroidia; order Cytophagales; family Cyclobacteriaceae; genus UBA7330. The sequence continues at coordinate 1,278,005 of OZ245027.1, forward strand.
TTTATTGATGATCGTTTATGTAGCCTACATCGTCTACATGTTTTGGTCCATGGATAAAAAGGTTCGCGAAGAGCTTTTACACGAAAGTCATGTCTCTGAAGAAGATTTTGCAGATATCGGAGCAAAACAAAAGCCCTTTTTGTTAGGTTTGATCACGCTGGACCTTGAGAGAATTTTTATTGGTAAAAACAAAATCAACAATGCCAATGCCTGGTCATTGCTCGTTACCGCTACCATCTCTATAGCGCTAGTTTGCTATTTGCTCGTATTGGCTTGTGAGTGGATAGGTGAAGATACCTATACCGTTCCCTTTTTAGGTTCCTTCGATGGTTTAGGAATACCAGTAATGTTTGTGGCATTGATATTGGCCTCCGCTGCTTCCAGCTTTCCTGATACCATTATTTCTATCAAGGATGCACAAAGAGGTCAATACGATGATGCCATTTCCAATGCTTTGGGTAGCAACATATTTGATATTTGCTTTGCGTTGGGTTTCCCCTTAATGATTTTCACACTGATCTATGGTCCGATCCATATGCCTCCGGAAATGGTGGACCTGAGCAGTGAGTTGCGATTCCTGCTTTGGCTACTCACCGTATTAGTCCTCCTGATCTTTATTATTGGTAATAGGATTGGTAAATCAAAAGCATTCCTCTTATTGGGGCTTTACTTCCTGTTTGTCCTGTATGTCATTGCCCGCGGGTCAGGAAATGAGTTTGCTCAGGGCATAGCGGATTGGTTGGTATCCATTGTCCGATGGTTTAGTATCAACTAATCCCTCGAATGGTTGCGCTAAAATCAATTTAACCCTTAAATTCGCAATAAAAATAACAGATTATGGAATTAACTAATCCTGCAGTCACCAGTGGCGTACATCTATTCGTATACATCGCGGTATTTTTGATCTCTTTCGTTTCTGCACTCATGTTTGTTAACGCTCGAAAAGAAAGCAGGAAATAAATAATTGCCTGACAACCACGCCATTGGAAGCGTAATCCCACTCCCTAAAGGAAATCGCTGGGTTATTGGGGACATCCATGGTTGCCACAAAACTTTTCTGAGCCTACTTCACAAGATTCAGCTCAAAGCTGAAGATCAATTATTTCTTCTCGGTGATTTTATAAATAAGGGACCAAGCAGCCTCATGGTCCTGCAAGAAATCATACATCTTAAAGGAAACGTATTTCCTCTATTAGGTAATCATGACAAAATATATCTCGATTACTATTCTGATAAAAGCACTGAGAATCTCGAATTATTAAAGTCTCTTCGGGCGGGTGATCTGATCCATGCTGATAGATCCACCCAGGAAAAAATAGCCCTGTTTTATCAGCGCCTTCCCTACTACTATGCATCCGGAAACACATTGCTGGTGCATGCTGGATTCAACTTCGAACTTGATAATGTCTTCAGCGATTCACACGCCATGCTCAATATTAAGAACTTTCGGTATGACCCCGGAAAGGTGTCCGGAAAGCGCATCATACATGGGCATTTCCCAACTCCACTGAATGAGATCAAGCATGCCATTGAAAAACAAAGTCCTGTTATTCCACTAGACAATGGATGCGTTTATCAGGGTAACCTACAAGGAATAGGAAACCTTATTGGCCTTGAACTGAACGAAATGAAATTGGTAATCCAGCCAAATATAGATCAAACGTGATCTCGCTCGTGGGTACTCACCTTATCATTGGGTAAAATGATCGGACAGATGATCGCCAACACAAACAAGAACAGGATGAATAGAAGCATGTACATAATCAGACGCTTTTAATTTGAGATCCAAATATAGGATTTATACAGCTTACTCTGCCAATTTATCGTGTAGAATTAAACCACTCCCTGGGCAATCATTGCATCAGCAACTTTTACGAAGCCAGCAATATTTGCTCCCTTGACATAGTCTGTATAATTTTTATCTATCTGACCGTACTCCATGCAGTTAGAATGAATACTCTTCATGATCATTTTCAAACGGTAATCCACTTCCTCCCTGGTCCAATACAATCGCTGCGCATTCTGCGACATCTCCAATCCGGATGTGGCTACCCCACCAGCATTGGATGCTTTTCCGGGTGAGAACATCAATTTCTCTTTTCTAATGATGTGGTAAGCTTCCAGTGTTGTTGGCATATTGGCTCCTTCAAAAACTCCTTTACATCCATTTGTAATCAGTGTTTTTGTGTCCTCTATATCCAACTCATTTTGTGTTGCACATGGATATGCCAGGTCCACTTTGAAATTCCATGGGGTAGTGTCAGCATGGAATTTTGCGGATTTAAATTTTTCTGTATACTCGCTAATCCTTCCTCTTCGCTCGTTCTTCAGTGTTTTGATATACTCGAGTTTTTCGGTGTCGATGCCGTCCTTATCATAGATACATCCTCCTGAATCTGAAACGGTCACAGGTTTCGCGCCAAGTTCAATGAGTTTTTCTATGGTATACTGAGCTACGTTACCACTTCCGGAAACAGCACACACTTTTCCTTCCAGCGAATCATCTTTGGATGATAGTACTTCCTGGCTAAAATATACCACACCATAGCCGGTTGCTTCTGTTCTGATAAGACTCCCCCCGTATTGCAAGCCTTTGCCGGTAAGCACTCCGGCGAATTCATTTCTGATTTTTTTGTACTGACCAAACATGTATCCAATTTCTCGGGCGCCTACCCCAATATCTCCTGCAGGTATATCCGTAAAGCCTCCGATATGTTTGGACAATTCTGTCATAAAGCTTTGACAAAACCTCATCACCTCCAGGTCGGTTTTTCCTTTCGGATCAAAATCACTACCACCTTTTCCGCCACCCAGCGGCAAAGTTGTCAGGCTGTTTTTGAAGACCTGTTCAAAAGCAAGAAATTTCAAAATGGACAAATTGACTGAGGGGTGAAATCGAAGGCCTCCTTTGTACGGACCGATGGCCGAATTCATTTGAACTCTAAATCCCCTGTTTACCTGAATGTTTCCATCCTTATCCTGCCATGGAACCCTGAAAATAATCACGCGCTCAGGTTCACAGATCCTTTCCAGAATATTCGCCTCCTTATATTTTTTGTTTTGTTCTACATACGGGACGATGGTTTCGGCAACTTCAGAAACTGCCTGGATAAATTCTGTTTCGTGAGCATTTTTCTGCGAAATTTTCGCAACAAATTTCTCGACTTCTTTTGTGTATTCGGCCATTTGGATAATGTGTTCGTTTGGCGTCCAATTTAAATAATTTTTTAACAACTGGTTGGTAAAAAACAGACTCCTGAGCCCAGGAATTAAAGATTTCAAAATAAATGGCTAAACACACGATAACATTATTGCGTTATATTGGTGGCATAAACCATCAAACAAAATGGAAGCAATCAGAGAATTGGATTCTGAGATCCTGGTTCGGGTGAGAAACCTGAATGGGATACAGAAAAACGATGTGTTAAATTACATCGAAAGGATTCCAAGAAAAGGCCACAGCACCAGGCTTTATAGAAGAAAAGCTATGAAGCAGATCAAGCAGGCTCTTGAGAATCAGTAGTTGTGATTAGTCTTCAGACAGGACAATGACCATGTCCTCATCTGCAAGTGTAAAGACCTGAGATTTCTTAGGGTTGACGTATACACCATAACCCTTGTTGGCATCTTTGGCTTCTCTAATAATTCTATACCCTATCGCTACCTCATTTTTTCTGGCCGCTGATTCCAATATGGTGTAAAAGTGAAGAGGCACCCCTGTTTTGACATATTCTTTGGCAGACTTAATGTAGATTTCGGATCCCTCTGCATCAAAAAGGTCTTCAAAGACACGCATCAAATATTTATTTTCAGAAACCTGGCTCATCAGCAAGCTGATCAGTTTATCACTTACAATGAAATCATCAGCACTGGTAATGTCTGCCAGCTGTCTGTTTCTAATATCCAACATTTCACTCACGATTTTATACCGCTCGTTTCTACTTTCAGTGAAATTCCTCAGGTGCAATAAAGTGATCAGCGTTTGTGCGTCTGCCTCCTGAATCGGAAAGTAATTCTGATAGCACAAAAGAATGATATATTGGTATTGGGTGAGGGCCATGCTGGCAAGTGTGTCTCGATCTGTTGTATCCTGCACCTCAAACTCCAGCTCAATCTTCTTCACAGAACTCTGCAACTTCCTCACTGTTTTTTCAGCATCATCAAATTTTGAAACGACACGAACGGTAGATCCTTCCGGCACGTAATAGTCCAATTCCTTGATGATGTATTTTGCCCGGTCGTTCCAACCGATGAGTAAGATCTGTTCTACCTCAGGAACGGCTGGCTCTGAATAAACAATCGAGCTTTCCTCTAACTGAATTTCTTTTGGTGCATTAGGAACGAGGGTATCATCGTCTTCTGTAATTCCAATGACCCGGTCTCCCTGTTTGAAGATTGTATCCATCGGAGGATTGATTTCAACCGATCCATCAGCATATTGAACCCCCATGATCGCAGAGTCCTCATAAGAAAACAGGATTTCTCTGAATGTTTTACTTACCAGGGATGGTTCTTCCATGAAATAGATTTCATCTCCTCCAAAATCCATCAATTCAATATAAACCACGCTGAGTCCTGATTGCCTGCTGGTCTGCACCATTATCCGGCTGATAATTTCATCAGAAAGGATCAACTCTACTTCATCCCTACCCACCATTTTTGCTACCTCGAAGTTTTTCTTATTCTCCATCTCAGCAGTGATATGATACGGAGCTTTTCTTCTCTCCGGATTCGTAACGATGGCTACGATCGTTTTTATAATTTGGGAATCCGAGTTCTCATTATCCTTGTCCAGAATAATGATGGATTTAGTTTCGAACGGGTTAGCAATGTAAAGGTCATGTACATCAATCGGGTTGCCGGTACGGCAAATAACATCTGTATTCCCTGTGTCACCAACTTTGTCACGAATTTCGTCTTCCATCAACACCTTATCCATGTCGGCGAGGACTACAATAACTCCTCGCTTCTGGTTTTCATTGGCAATGCAAAGTTCTGAAATGATTGTAAAGATCTTTGACGACCAGCCAAGAATTAGGACATGGTCATGCTCTATGACAAATGAACGCCCCTTTCTAAGTTCTTCCATTTTGGTAAGGATACCATTGGAGACCAAACCTATCAATGTGGAAACGATCACCAGACCTATGAATGTAGTGAACATCATGAAAAGCCTGAAAGGCCAGTTCTCATCATGATTGCCCAGTACACCGGGATCAAGGACATGGGTAAGGTTTACCCATAAGGACTCATAAAAGGTAAAGTCTTTTTCGGTTTCCGCGTCCGGGTGCAAACCCATAAATAACAACAGTATGCCGAAGAGCGTGATGGTGACCACAGAAATAATCCCCAATCCGGAAATCATGGAAATTGTTCCCTTTGACACGAAGTTGTCAAACCGGTAGCTCAGTCTGGATCTAAACGGGAACTTACTCATAGATTACTTGAAAAACATTCTTATCCTAAGTGGTGCAAAACTAATTGATTTGAAATTTTTATCGGCAGATAATGTAATGTGCTTTCTACCTCATTTCTACAAATCTCAAAAAATCAAAAATCGTGATCCTAAAAAGCTCCTTTTCTTCTTGATTCTCAAACAAAAGCTCCTTCTGTCTGTTTCTTACCAAAGAAATTTCACTTTTATTTAATATGCCATTGTATAACCTAATAGCTACCATGGTCTGTGTTTTTATATCAGCTTCATTGAAAATCATTTTTTCCTGGCCTTCCGGATTTTGAAAAACCAGAACAAGGTTCTCTTCCTTTTTTAGCTCATCAGACCTATTCAGCATGATGGCAACAAAATCATTTCTCCAATTGTAAGCAATTGTAGGTTTTAAAATAGTATGCGGGAAATTCTGGTAATCAGAAAGTGTATACAAGTCAACGGCTGCTTCCTTATTTTCTTCTACCTGGTAATACGATCTTCTTAGATTTCTAAAGTATATCTCAGAAGCATCTGTTGACTGAAAGCGCAAAGTGTCAACATCCACCAACTTATTTTTATCCGGATGGCAACCCATGAAACAGATAGCCAGTGAGATGAAAACTATTCTCATTTATTTCTTTTTAAGACAAAACACCGTATTTGCATGTTGGTCTTCAAAATTGATTGTTTTCATCGGTACCAATGATTCATAGGTCCTGGAAACATCCATTCTCTTGAGCAGTTCTTCATTGAGCAAAAATCTAACTGAGCCATCATTAAACTGCCATTGATTGTTGGTGACTGGTTTCACATGCTTTTGAAATCCAATCATAGAGTCAACACTGAGATATAATAGACCACCTGACTTCAACATGTGGGAAAGTCGATGCCAGGCTTTCAAAAAATCCGTTTCGTTCTCGCTAAAATGTAGCACCCGCGAGCAAATGATGGCATCCATAGCACCGAATGATAAATTTTCGTCAAGTATATTCTGGTGTATGATCTTATCAGGATCTTTTCCAAAATTTTTGGCCATGTACTTGACCAGCTCAACTGAAGACCGGTCGGAGTCCAAAGCATAAACATCAAATGCACGCTGAAAAAAAAATATGAGGTTTCTTCCTTCTCCACAGCCCACATCGAGCACCCGCTGATGCTGATCGAAGTGTCCTTTAAGGATGAGATCCAACAACTCCAGGTCAATATCGCCAAATATATTGTTGAAATTCTCTTCAGTTGGAGCCATTATTTTAATGCTGACAATTGAGGAAAAGAAAAATTTAATTTGGAGTTACCAATAGAGTTGTTTATAATTATTTGGTCAATTCTTTTGTATCTTGAACAACGAAAAAACCAAACTCATGAGAGGGGCTGGTTCGCTTAATCCATTTGGTATGCCAATACTAATTTTTCCGGCTCCTCTCTTTTTTCGATCAATTCAGGTTTTCATAGATACCAGCAACTCCCTGACCACCCCCAACACAAGCAGTTACCATTCCGTACTTGCTTTGCCTTCTTTTCATTTCATTGAATAAGGTAATGGAAAGTTTCGCCCCAGTACATCCCAGTGGATGACCCAGTGCAATTGCACCCCCGTTTACATTCAATGTTTCAGGATTTAGATCCAATTCTCGTATCACTGCCAATGATTGAGCAGCAAATGCTTCATTGAGTTCCACAAGTTCCAGATCGTTTTGTTTGATCCCTGCTTGTTTCAATGCTTTTGGCACAGCTTCCACTGGGCCAATTCCCATAATTCTTGGATTCACTCCAGCTGCAGTGTAAGAAACCATTCTCGCGATGGGTTTTAGATTATATTCCTTCACCATCTTTTCTGACATCACCATGACAAAAGCGGCTCCATCCGAAGTCGGGGAGCTGTTGCCTGCAGTGACAAATCCCCCTTGCTTAAAGGCTGGTCGCAATTTGGCCAGTCCCTCCAATGTGGTATCGGCCCGCACACATTCATCGGTATCCACAGTATATTTCTTGCTCTTCCTTTGGCCATCTTCCACAAAGATGTCTTCCACTTCTATGGGTAAGATCTCATCTTTGAATTTTCCATCGCTGATTGCTTTTGCTGCCTTTTGATGAGAGTCCATCGCAAATTTGTCAGCATCTTCTTTCGAAATTTTGTAGTCTTTCGAAATCTCTTCAGCGGTCAACCCCATGTTCAGATAGTATTCCGGGTGATCTTCGGCAATCCTCCAGTTTAAGGCTGCTTTATAACCAGTCATCGGCACCAGTGACATTGATTCCGTTCCTCCGGCAATGATACAATCGGCAGTTCCGGCATGAATTCTTGCCGAAGCTAAATGTATCGCTTCCAGACCTGAGCCACAATATCGATTGATGATCATGCCCGGTACTTCGATAGGCAATGCCAACAGTGAAATCATCCTGCCCATTTGCATTCCCTGTTCTGCTTCCGGAATGGCATTACCTACGATGAGGTCATCCACCCGTTTTGCATCAAATCCGTCAATGGATTTTATCAGATGTTTGATCACATCCGCAGCTAAATCATCAGGACGGTAAAACCGAAATCCTCCTTTTTTTGCTCTGCCTACAGCAGAACGAAAACCTGCTACTACATATGCATCCATGTTGTTTTATTTTTTTAGTTTCTTAATGGCTTACCCTTAAATAATATGCTTTGAATTCTTTCCAGTGTCTTTGGCTCTCCGCAAAGACTCAAAAATGCTTCCCGCTCAAGATCCAGCAAATACTGTTCAGAAACATTTGTCGGAGAAGTCAGATCACCACCATTCATCACATAGGATAGTTTTCTGGCAATCTTCGCATCATGTTCAGAAACGTAGTTCCCATACATCATCGCAGTAATGCCCGCCTCAAACATGGCCATTCCTGTACGGCCCTGCACTTTTATATCTTCTCTCATCGACGGCTTGGTATAACCAGCATCGGATAGTTCGATCACCCGGTCCTTAGCATCTGCCAATAAACGAGCTCTGTTTAAAGTGATCCTGTCTGTGGGTCTCAAAATGAAAAGCTCCCTTGCTTCTTCTGCAGAAGTGGCCACTTTAGCAGTCGCGATATTCATAAAATACTCCTGGAGTCTATTTAGTTCCGGATCGCCAGGCATATAAGAATCAGATGCTCTCAACGTCAACTCTTTGGTGCCCCCTCCTCCGGGGATCAGGCCAACTCCAAATTCTACAAGCCCAATATAAGTTTCGGCATGCGCCTGTATGGCATCACAATGCAAAGACAACTCACATCCTCCACCAAGAGCGAGACCGGAAGGTGCCGAAACAACCGGAATCGAGGAAAACCTTGCACGGGTCATGGTCTTTTGGAATTCTCGTATCATCAGATCGATCTCATCAAATTCCTGGTCCACCGCAAACATAAAAATCATGCTGAGGTTAGCTCCGGCAGAAAAGTTTTGCCCTTCGTTTCCAATAACGAGACCTTGATAATCTTTTTCAGCGATATCAATGGCAGTTTGGATCCCTTCGACTACTTCTGCTCCAATTGAATTCATTTTGGTATGAAATTCGAGATTCAGAACCCCATCACCCACATCGTATAATGTAGATCCGGAATTACTCCAAACAACATTGGATTCTTTGTAAGCATCCAACAGTATCAAGCCTTCTGTTCCTGGTATAAGCTTATAAGATTTGGATGCAATGTCGTAGAAATATTTTTTGCCTTCTTTAAACTGGTAAAATGTTTCGTTTCCACTTGAGAGCATATCTTCCACCCACTTGGCAGGAGACAGATCCATCTTTTTCATTTGGTCCACACATTGCTTCACGCCCATCACATCCCAGGTAGCGAATGGGCCCATTTCCCATCCAAATCCTGCTGACAATGCCTGATCAATCTGGTAAAGATTATCCGCTATTTCAGGGATTCTCATTGAACTATATCTAAAGACATCATAAAATGTCTTTCGGTAAAAATCTCCCTCTTTTCCAGTCGCAGCAATGGCGAGTTTCAGTTTTTCTTTTAGATTTTCCTCGTTTTTGGTCTTTTCCAGGATCTCTAATTTTATTTTATCCTTGGGCTTATATTCCATGGACTTAAAATCCAGTTCGAGGATTTCACTGGAGCCGTCTTTGTTCCTTACTTTTTTGTAATAGCCCTGTTTCGTCTTATCTCCCCACCATTTACGCTCGTAAAGTTCTTTTACAATTTTGGGCAATTCGAAAACATGCTTCGACTCGTCATCTTTGAGTCCTTGTGCCAAACCCTGGGCAACTTTCACTGCGGTATCCAGTCCTACAACGTCAAGCGTTCTGAAAGTAGCAGACTTCGGTCTGCCTATTACCGGTCCAGTCAATTTATCTACTTCGTTGACCGTAAGGCCCATTGCTTCAATGGTATGCATGGCAGACATCAGGGAGTAAATTCCGATCCTGTTGGCAATGAATGCCGGGGTGTCTTTACAGATGACCGTTTCTTTCCCCAGATACAGATCGCCGTAGTGAACCAGAAAATCCACGATTTCAGGATCCGTCTTTTTGGTTGGAATGATTTCAAGTAAGCGCAGGTAGCGTGGAGGGTTAAAAAAGTGAGCTCCACAGAATTGCTTTTGAAATTGTTCACTCCTCCCCTTAATGATCAGGTTGATCGGAATGCCAGATGTATTGCTGGAAATAATCGCTTGTGGATTGATATGTTTTTCAACCTTTTCGAATAAGGTAGACTTGATCTCCAGATTTTCTACGATCGCCTCAATGACCCAATCAGCGTCTTTTATTTTTGGTAGATCATCATCAAAGTTTCCCGTGGATATCAGTGAGGCCTTCTCTTTCAGATAAAGGGGTGATGGCTTTGAACTTATGCTTTGCTGTAGCGACTCGTTCACAATTCTGTTTTTAACAGCGGGATGATCCAACGACAGGTTTTTCGCTTTTTCCTGATCGGTGAGTTCCTTGGGTGAAATGTCGAGCAACAAAACTTCCAAACCGATGTTGGCAAAATGACATGCTATGCGGGAACCCATAATTCCCGAACCGAGCACGGCTACTTTTTTAATTTTTCGTTTCATAAATAAATTCCTGGGCTAATTGTTGAAACAATTGTTTGTCTTCTATGATATTTTTTATTGTACTTATCACTTCAAAAAATGCAATAAGCTTTGTTTGAGGTATCATTTGTTGAATTCGCTTATTAAATTCTCTTACTGCCCTTCGTGAAATTTCCCGCTTTTCCTTCCCTTCTGCTGTAAGGCATATACGAACTGATCGACCATCCGTTGGGTCTTTTTCCCTGACTATCCAACCTTTCTCTTCCATGCTCTTCAAGATCCTCGTCAAAGACCTGGCCTCTAATCCCATTTGAGGAGCAATTTTGGTTGCCGCTGTTCCTTCCTCTACGTCAATATTTAAAAGTACGAACCCGGAAGATGCAGTGATATCAAACTCAGAACCATATTGATTATACATTCTTGAAATGGCGTGCCAGGTTGCCTTGATATTATAATCGATGGTTTCTTCTCTCTTCATTATATTTATGCTAGATCTAAATGCAGGATTAAAGTATACACTGCAGGTAGATCAAAGGTAGTATAAATATGTTATGCATGCATACTAAAAAAGAGGTATATGAAGTATAAAGAGGAAGATCTTAGGGAGATACCAAAAGGACTGTACTCTTACATTGATGATAAGCCATTCACCAATTGTATTGAATGTCATAAATACCTGCTTTCAGGCGATACTGAATACCTGGTAGAAAGAATTTGCAAAAATTATCCGGAGTATGGGACCACTGAAACGATTTTTGATTATGCGCTGTGCATGAATTGTGCGATGCGGCTTCATAGTGAGATGTCACTGGAATCTCAACAAACCCTTCAGCGCTTTTTCATGAAAAATATTGACCTGGAGTCGAGACAAAAATTGAGCAATCCATCAATCGATGATACAATCGCAAATTGCATTGTAAGTGGAAAGTCCATTGATGAATGTAAAGAATTTCAGGTATGTGCGCATTGTGTAGGAGACAAAGTATATATGGGAAATCCACCATACATGTTATCAGGTAGTGTTCTTGAAGAAATAATGAATCTATTGTCGAATAAGACTCAGGATATTATGAATGGATTTTATAGCAGACACAGGACTCCTACTCCGGGAATTTACGAACCTGATCCCAGGCTGGTTCTGGTTTAACCTGGATTCTAACCAAGGTTTAGTTGATCAGATCTCCCCTAATTTGTCGTATCCGCTTTCTGGCTTCTGCCGCATAGAGGCTTCCCGGGTGTTCTTTTAGAAATTCCTGAAAAGTTTGGATGGCCAGATCGTCATCGGTCAGATGATCCTGATAGAGAATTCCTTTTTCATACATGGCATCATCGGATAAGATATCTGTAGGAAAGAGCTCAAGAATTTTATTCAGGTAGCTGATTGAATTCTCAAATTGACCTTTCTGCTTAAAGAGTGAAGCAAGTCTCCAATACGATTCATCTACAATCGGGTGATTTGGATTTTGCTCAATCATCGTAATTAGACTGTTAATTGCAGAATCAATCTTATGTTGAAAAATCATGAGCTCAATATTCGCGAATGTTTGCATGATCTTTTCAGAACTATCAAAGACCGTATTGTTTTTTATCAACAGACTCAAATCGATGGCGTCATTTGAAATTTCTCTTGTTGTTGCCAGCTTGAGAATATCGAGATGACTTTGTGCAAGTGAAAAATTACCCGTGTAGTAGTTCAACTTGGCATTCCTCAATTTTGCTTCGTAACCAATCGGTGATTCTTTATTGCTTTTTTCAACCTGAGAATAAAGCAGGGTCGATTCCCATGGAATACCACTGAGTAGAAATATATCTCCAAGGTCAATTTTGGCCCTGGAAATTAAGTGGGGAGAGGAACGTGGGTTATTGATTACTTGCTGCAAAATAAAAATAGCAGAATCTTTTTCATCAAGGTAAAATGCATGTAAAAGGGCTTTGTTCCTTTGTGCCTCCAGTGATATATGATTTAATCCTATTTCCTTGATCAGGTTGTCGTAGTCGGCGATCAGGTTTCGAATTTCTTCACGATTTACAGGAAAGGTATTTTTTATTTTATTTTCTTTTGCCCGGATCGTGTACCGTTTAGAGATCGCATAATTGTAGCTGTCTCTGAAATTGGTAGAAACGTAGTCGAAAATTTGGATGGCGTCATCCCAGGCTCCATTATCCATGGCTATTTGGCCAATACGCATAGACTCATCTCCCTGAGAGTTTCTTTTTTTATCCAGAGATCGAGCCTGAACAAATGCACCATAGAAATTTTTTCTCTGAAGTTCGACCCATATGAGCAGGTCGGAATATAAATAGTTATTTGGCTCCGACTGAATCTTTTTTATCAATGATTGCTCCAGGTAATCCAGGTCATCGTCTTCTTTTAAAATATTCTGAAATATGTTTTTTACATAGTTGATATTTAATGGATTCTCTTTGGCGTAATTGATGTACTCATTGGTCATGGACGGTTTATCATTTTTCATTCGGTATACCCCGGCCATATCCAAAGAGAATGAATACGGATTTCCAGAAACTTTTCTGGCTTCTTTGATAAAAAGAATAGCATCATCAAGCAATTGTTGGCTCACCAGATTTTGAGCGATTAGATTTAATTGGAAATGACTCTCATGATAGGCACGCATCAAATAGTCTATATAATCTTCTTTTTTATCTGATTCACCTGATGCATGGTAGAGGGCCACTACATTTGATTCGTATTGATGATTTCCAGGATACATTTTTAAAACCTGCTTTATATATTTTTCAGCCGTCTTAAAATCCTTCTCAATCAGCAATAATTCAAAATAATTCGAATGGATGATCGGAATGCTGTTTTTATTATCATCCAGGTCTGAATATAATTCTCGGGCCTTTTCATATTCTCCTTGTTGATAATACTCATTGGCTAGTTGTGCCCTCTCGTTTGGTTGACCAAAAATTGAGTGCCCAATAAAAATTAAGAAGAATATAGATGGTATGAATTTCACGTTATACACATTTTCCCTATATACAAGATAATGATATAATTAGTTTATTTAAAAATTACTTCTATTATTAATGGTGTGGATTTGTGGGAAACTCATGAAAACATAATTTGGAAATCTTATTTGTTTATAACCATACTTTTGTTCCTGAGATATCTACAAGTTGTCCTGCTGTTAAAGGATTGGTTTACAACACATTATATATTGTAAGTAGATAACTATGATTTGGTGTTGTTGATAATCATTTAATGTCTGTCATGTTTAGGGAGTGTTGATTAAAGAAGACTTATTAGAAGTTGTCATTGTATGAAGAACGTAAATGGGTTGGTTCTGGAATAAGTGATGGATTTACACATTGTAATCCACAGATATCCACAGTTTAAAGTGAGATATCCAGCTGCATATCAAAGTTGGATCTTATCTCCGTTTCTTCCGGAAAATGAATGATGGGTTCAGAAGGAATATCTTTTCTGATATTTCCGATGGACCAAAGACTATCCATATTTGAATCAATTAAAAACCGTAGAGAGTATTTTCCTGGTGGGATATTTTTAAAATTGCATATACTACAATTATACATTTGTTGTTGGACTTCTTTTTTCTGAGTACTGATTAATTGAATGTAATAACTAAGAGAATCCGATTGGACATTTACTGTCATTGTACCCAGATCTTCTGTCTTTGGAAATTTGAATTTTACATCAATAGCAGAAAGTGTATCATCTTCAATTGAAATGAATGAACCCTGATCAATCTTTAACTGGTAACTGAATTTATCATATTTGGCCAGGAGGCTTTTACGCGTCATGGACAATGTATCCGGATTTAAGGAATCAATCACAATATGTTCGTCCCAATATGAAATACTATCTAATAATTGTGTTCTATTTATTAGTTCTGGGAGGTATGCCTCTGTATAATTATGGTTCCATCGTATGGATATATCCTGAAGATAATATGAATTGATACTATCCAGGAATACACTAAATTTTGATAGGTCCCATGACTTGACAGGTTTGGAAAATTCTAGTCTTATGCTTTGTATTGGATTAATTGTTTGATTGGAAGCTGGAGATACCTTATGAGTAAATTCTGTCTTTTTCCGGGTACTTTCCTGGAAGGCAATGTGAACTGTATCAATGGTATTATTTTTTAATGAATCTATAGCCTCTACAATCACCCTAATACTGTCTTTTGGAAAACCTTGAAAAGGATTAAAGAATCTCAGTGTTTCTTTATCTTCAGTTAGGGCTGAATTAATAGTTAAGACAGAATCCGTATCAAGTATCTTGTAATCAACAACTTGTTTCGAATATCTCATTTCATAATATCTACCACTAATCCTAGCTGCATTTACTTTTAATTCTGAAGCATCCACCTGATAGGTATTTAGTCTCAGTGAATCCTCTAGCTTTGATGGATTAATATACCCTGGTAGAAAAGCATACTGTTCTTCGGATTCATCAAATGATAGGTTCTTGTTTAAATCATCAAATACGAGGAGTTTATAAATTCCATATTTGATATTATTAATCCTAAAGGATCCATTTTCAGTGGTTGTTGTAAAATATGTAGGGGTGTCATCATAGATGTTTGTTGAATCTGTTTTGGCAAATAGAGCCATTGTTGCTTTTTCTACTGGTTTATCTGTAAGTAGTTCTTTCACAGTACCAAATACTTTCAGGGAATCAATAAAGTCACCTGTAGAAAAAGCAAGTACTAGATTAATTGGAGGATTCTTTTCAGTCAGATCAGTGATGGCATCAAAGAAATTAAATGTATAAGTAGTGGTATCCTGAAATGGTTCTTCAAATTCAATTGTAATGGTATTCTTTTTAATAAAGTGCTTAAACTTGGATTTGGTGGTAGGAGATATAATCAAATTCTGTTTGATCTTATCCGCGGCTATCTTCTCATTAAATTCTAGTGTGATGGTTTTTTCATCAAAGTTTAATGTCTGATCAACGGGGTACGATGAAATAAGTACGGGTGGTATGGTATCTTTTGGACCACCTGATACTACTCCAGGATTAGCACATTGTACAAATGTGGAGATAATGCAAAGGATGATAAGTACACCCGAGATGTATTTCATGTGTATAAAAGTTGATTTTTAGTAATCATGAATCTGAGGGCTTTAATTTCGTAAATATGGATTGAAAAAGTATCGAGGGAACGAAGTTTTCAAACACAGAGAACATTATGCTTTCAAAACGTAAATAAGGCTTGAGTATTCTCCATTAGATTTAGCCAATCGATTTGATTTAATTCCATTCTTAATAGCTGATAGAATGTTATTGCTTCCCTGATATTTTTCACTAAGTAAGGATACATAAAAAGCATCTAGCTTCATAGGATGTATTTTAACAACTGATAGCTTGCAGCTTGTAGCCAGTGACTTAAATGAAGATTGTGTAAAGTGGTATAGATGTCTGGGAACATCATATGCAGCCCAATATTTTTTGTAGTGGTTGGCATCATATGAATTCAGATTGGGAACTGCAACAAAGAGGTAACCCCCCTTTTTGAGTTTCTTTCGAAGCAGTATTAAAGTATCTTTTAGATCATGTACATGTTCAATGACATGCCAGGCTGTGATTACGTGAAATTTATCTTCAGAACTAATTTTTTGTACCGAATCCAAAAACCTTATTTTGGGATTAACTAATTGTTTTACATGCGGATCGTACCCTACTGTTTCCCAGGAAGACTTTTGCATGTAGTCCACGAAATGGCCTGTACCACAACCAAAGTCCAAAAGCCGTGTACCTTTTTTGTACTTATTGATCAGTTGTTTTTTTGATCTGAGGGTAAATGACCTGGCAACTTTGTAGCAGAGATTAATTATACTATTGGACTTGTTAGCATGTGAAATGTATTTATCACTTTGGTAATAGTCCAAAATATTATTTTTATCAGGTCTTGGGTTGGTAAAAACTAAACCACAACGATTGCAACGGACCAAAGCAAAACTCTCCTGACTTATTGAATAGTCGGTGCAGATAAGGTGATTTGTGAAAAGCGTATGCTTACATGATGGACACTCTTCAAGTTTTTGATACATGCTATCTCCCTATATAGACCATTAATACAGAAACATCTGCAGGTGAGACTCCACTAATGCGCGAAGCCTGACCAATGGTTGATGGTTTAATTTTCAATAATTTTTCTTTAGCTTCTTTGGATAGGGATGGTATGTCGTTGTAATTAAAATCCGGATTGATATTTTGATGCTCTAGATCATTCATCTTTTCACTATTCTTCTTCTCACGATCTATATAAGTCTGATACTTTATTTGGATCTCAGCTTGTTCAATACTTTCAGTAGTGTACTTATTTAATTTAGCTCCTAATTCAGGATACAATGCTTCCAGGTCTTGTGTAGAAAAATGGGGACGCTTAAGTAGCTGAGATAAAGATGATTTGTCTTTGATAGGTGCCTGACCTACACTTTCAAGTAATGGATTGATGTCATCTGGTTTAAATTTGATTTCATCCAATAGTTTTATGACTTGTTCAGTCTGGTGTTCTTTATCAAGCATTTGTTGATATCTGGAATCATTAGCTAAGCCAAGACCATAGCTTAGTTTTGTCAACCTCAGGTCAGCATTATCTTGTCTTAACAGGAGCCTAAATTCTGCTCTTGAGGTAAACATACGGTAGGGCTCGTCCGTACCCTTGTTAATGAGATCGTCGATCAGCACTCCAATGTAAGCCTGTGATCTGCCCAGGATAAATGGTGGCTGATCCTTTACTTTCAAATGGGCGTTAACTCCTGCAATCAAGCCCTGACAACCAGCTTCTTCATACCCAGTTGTTCCGTTGATTTGTCCTGCAAAAAATAGATTATTGATCAATTTGGTTTCCAGCGTAGACGACAATTGTGTTGGTTGGAAGAAGTCATATTCAATGGCGTAACCTGGACGAAACATTTTGACTTGTTCAAAACCAGGTACTTTCTTTAATGCTTTGTATTGAACATCTTCTGGTAATGAGGTAGAGAATCCATTGACATAGATCTCTACAGTATTCCAACCTTCCGGTTCTACAAAGATTTGATGCCTATCTCTATCAGCAAAACGATTGATTTTATCTTCAATAGAAGGACAATATCTTGGTCCAAGGCCCTGTATCCTACCATTAAACATTGGTGATCTATCAAATCCGGTTTCTAATTCCTGATGTACTTCCGGACTTGTATAGGTAATCCAGCAGCTTTTTTGATGAGTAAGTGGTGTTGTAGAATTCAGATATGAGAATTTACCAGGAAGATCATCACCTGGTTGTTCTGTCATTTTAGTATAATCCAGACTACGTCCGTCTACTCTTGGCGGTGTTCCGGTTTTCATTCTACCGGATTCAAATCCGAGGTCAATCAATTGTTCAGTAATTCCTGTAGCTGCTCTTTCACCAGTTCTGCCACCACCAAATTTCTTTTCACCAATGTGGATCACACCATTGAGGAATGTACCATTTGTAAGCACAACGGATTTTGTAGGGATTTCTATCCCAAGACTAGTACGTACTCCCATTACACGGTTATCCTTTACGACAAGTCCGGTAACCATTTCTTGCCAAAAGTCTATATTGGCTATTCCCTCCAGAGTCAATCGCCACTCTTCTGCAAATCTCATTCTATCAGATTGCACCCTGGGGCTCCACATAGCGGGTCCTTTGCTTCTGTTTAGCATTCTGAACTGTATGCTGGTCTTGTCACTTATAATACCTGAATAACCCCCAAGTGCATCGATCTCACGAACGATCTGACCTTTTGCTACGCCTCCCATTGCAGGATTGCATGACATCTGAGCAATCGTATTCATATTCATGGTTGCCAGTAAAACCTTGGAACCCATGCTAGCGGCAGCAGCAGCAGCTTCACAACCTGCATGGCCTGCACCAACAACTATGACATCATATTCTTTAAACATAATTTCAGATGTTTCACGTGGAACATCAAAGACAAATAACTTCTTTGAAGCATGAAATGTTCCACGTGGAACGTTATATTTTCAGCAAAGATATACACGCGTTTTCTTTAATGCGCATGATTGCTTTTTGATTTGACGTTTTGTCATCATAACCCAGTAGATGGATGACTCCGTGGATCATTACCCTGGCGAGTTCTCGAACAAATTCAACTTCGTATTTGGAGGCATTTTCTTTCACACGATCAATACTGATTAATATTTCCCCGTTTATCTTCCCATCCTCTTCACTATAATCAAAGGTGATGATGTCAGTAAATGTATCGTGATCTAAATATGATCTGTTGATTTCCAGGAGCGCCTCATCGGAAGTGAATACGATGGAGAGCTCTTCCAGCTTGAATTTCTCTGTTTCAATAACGCTTTGGATCCATTCCATTACCTGATCCTCATCAAGCGGAAGTTCAAAGTCGATGTCAGAACTTTGGAAATAAATGGGGATCATCGATGGGTTAAGATAGATAGAAGGCCATTTCTACCTGTCGTCCATCATCGTTGAAATGTACTTCATCGCATAGATGTTTCATCAGGAAGATTCCTCTACCTCCTGGTTTGTTGAGGTTTTCCGGAGAGGTAGGGTCTGGTAAGCTGTGATAATCAAACCCTACGCCTTGATCGGATACAATGAATTTAATTTGACTGTTGTCAAGGATTAGCCTCAGGGTAACATTCTTTTTGCTGTCGTTTCGATTGCCATGTAGAATGGCATTGTTGACAGACTCTGTCACTGCAATCATGATATTACCGTATATATCATCGTCCAGGGAATACTTTTCCTTGGCATTATCGATGAAACTCTCAATGATTCTGATGTTTTCAGTTAGTGATGGTATCTGGATTTGAATCTCATTCATTGTTATTCCTCTTCACTCAGGCGTCTAAAATAGTCGTTTACTTCTTTTTTATAAAATGGATTTAACTCTATTGGAATAGTTTTTAACAATTCTATCTCGTTTTCCCTGGCTTTGAGATATTCCTCATAGGCAGGAGGGTTTTTCCGCTGATAATTATCGGCGGTTTCCCCTTCCCTTTCCGGGTCTATTTTTTGTTCCCGCATGGACTCTTCAGCCTCAAGCATTTTTGTCACCAATCTTTTTTGTCTTTCAATAAGCCTCTGTGTGAGTTGCTTATTGACAAGTTCCAATTCGCTCTCCTCCATCTCTTTGATGATGTCGCTCAGAGAGTTTCCTATTTTCTCTCCGTTTGGCTGGCCCTCAAGCTTTTCCTGCAATGCTTTCATTTGTTGCCGGATCATCTCTTGCTCAGCAGCCATTCTCGCAAGCTCCTCAGATAGTTGCCTGCCGGACTTACCACTCTTCTTCAAATCTTCAATTTGCTGGCCTAGCTGCTTTTGCAGCTCACTTAATGATGGCTGCTCTGATGGATTTCCGGATGCCATGCTCATGGCATTTTGCATTTGCTGAAGCACATCAGAAAGCAACAAAGCAAGATTATTGACCGAAGTCATGGCAAATTGTTGATGACTCATTGCTTTTCCTTTGTTACGTTCTCTCAATTCATTCATCGCTGAAGAGAGGTTTTCATTGATGGCTCCTACTTCCCGGGTGACAAATGAACTGATCTGAAAAACCCTTTCGGACAAAGAATAAAGACTATCTTCAATTACCTGAGCATTGTCTATCAATTGCAATTGTTCCTGCGATAGCTCAATAAACCTGGGATCAGATTGTCTTACCTGTTTGAAATCATCGATGATCTCCTCCTGATCAAAGGAAAGCTTCACCAGGTTATCAAGGATATTACGAAGGTTGTCAATGTTTTCCTGCATCATGTCCATTTCCATGCTGCTTTGCATTTCGGACATTTTTTTGGCGAGATCCTTCATTTGTTCACTCGTTTCCTGCTGCTTGGATTTTGTGCCTTTATTGGGTTTGGAATTTTGTTCCAGCTCTTCTGAAAGTTCATCCAGGTTCTTGTTGATCTCTTGTTCATCCTGCTCAAATTCCTGCAAAGGCTCAGGGTTTTTCAACTCCTGATTCAACTCCTCCATTTCTTCTGTCTTTTCCTCGATATCCTGGAATTTTTCTTTGATCTCATCCTGCTCTGAGGATATATCTTCATTTTTATCCATCTGGGAGAGTCTTTCCTGTTTTTCAGCAAGAGACTCCAGATCCTTAATGTTTTCTCCAAGCATGGACTCTATTTTCAATCGCTTAAAGAGTTCCAATGCTCGCTCTAATTCGTTTTCAAGGTTCTTTTCGTTAAGTTGAAGCTTTTCCAACTGATTTCTTACCTGATCGGAATTGGCGTTTTCTTCCAAAAGCTTTTTCAAATCATCATATAACTTCTTGGTTTTTTCATCCAATAGCTCATTCATCAAATTTTGTAGCTGCTCAGACTTTTCCTTGATGGATTTATCCTGATCTAAAAATTCATCCTGACTCTTCTTAAGATTATCGAATTGCTCCTTTAACTCTTCAATGGCTTTCTCTAATTCATCGCGGTCCTTTAGGATGTCTTCTGCCATCTTCTCCTCCTGCCATTCCATTTTATTTCTCGTTTTAAGTCGCTCCTCCAGTTCTTTAAGCTTATCATTCAATGATTCAGCTTCGCGTTTTGCTTTATCAAGCTGCTCTTGTGATTTTTTTGACTTTTCTTCCAATAAATTATCGATGGCTTTTTCGTCGGGCTTCTGGAAGTAAAACCTTTGCGTTCTGCTCTCTTTAGCACCATTAATCCCATCATTGTCCAATACACTGAGATAAAACTCCAAAGTCTGAGATTTTTCCAGCGACAAAGTATCCACTGGCCAACTGAAATAAAACTGTCGGTCAGACTGATTGATACTGGAAAGTAATTGCACCTTTTTGAATGAATCACTATAGCCTTTACGGTAGCTGATGCTTACTGCTGAAACCCCATAGTCATCATGGAGTGTGCCGGATAACTCAATGGATTGATATAAAATGGTATCTGGTAAATAAAGGACTTGAATCTGAGGATATTCATCCTTGACCACTTTTACATGATACTCTATTTCAGATTTATTGGTTCCATATTCGTTTTTTAGTTGGAGGTTATAGGTAAAATCTGACAATGCTCGCTTTTCCAACAGAAAGTTTTTATCCGTATGCTCGAAAGGCGTATCCATTTTATTGATGATCAAGTGAGCAGAAGCGGTATGGGTTGTATTTAAGTTCCATTTGATGTTGGTGCCTTCGGGGATTAACAAATTCCCTGTATTGGCGATGGTTTCATCATTGAGTTTGGTATACCTGGGATAATCCAGATCAATTGAAAATGTCCTTAATTCAGGCCTGTCTAATATTCGGATTTCAAAGGCATCTGATCTATAACCGGCAGCTTCAAATTGAAATGATATAGGATTGTTAACACTATTTAGCTTAAATCCAAAAAGATCACTGTTGACTTTAGCAAGCTTAATCCTTCTATTCTCCAACAGGATGTAAGCTGATTCGGGAATACTTTCACCTGTCACCTTAAGCTTTAGGTCAAGGTTTTCATTTCTAAAGACATTGAGATCTTTGTTTTGAAGGATAAACTCGAAAGGGGCTTTCTTTTTGAATTGCTGATCATACAACATGATGCGTCTGGAGCTCTCTGTGACCACGGGTGTACTGATGAAAGAGAGCATAAACACGACGCTGATCAATCCGAGAAAAGCCAATACATATTTCTTTAAGATCTTGAAATCAACTGCTTGTTGAAACTGGAAAACATTTAGTTCATTCGTCTTCTGTTCGATGGCAGCAGTGATGAGAGAAGAATCACTAGCTGTTAACTCACTGATTTGCAGATAGTTAACTAGTTTATCGCTGATTTCCGGGAAGTGATTTCCAATTTCTCTTGAGGCTTCAATGTCTGAAATATTCTTCCCGATGTTCAGCAACTTCAAAAGGGGGACAATGACGAGCGTTACCAGTGGGATTAAAAATATCAGTATCAGGGCAACCAGGAGAATAAGTCTTACAGTTGATGGAAACCAAAAACTGTTTTCCAAAAGCACGATCACCAAAAACAATGAAATAAATGATAACAGTGTAATCAACCCACCCTTGACCAATTGTCTGAGGTAGAACTTTCTCTTATATTGTCGGATCTTATGTTTGATCACATTGATGGCCATATTTTATCAATACGTATTATAAGAACGAAAGATCATGGTTGAATATCGAGTTCTTTTTCAAAATATTCAATGATATGCATTTTTAAAAGTTTTTCCTGCTCTAAAAGATCAAAATGTGGTAATTCCCTGATCAGTTTCCAGTGGGGCCAACCTTCCTCATCGATTCCTTCCAATTCATAGTAACCTGCAAAAGAGAGTACCTTACAGATGGCAATGTGCATGAGGTCCTGCTTTTCTTCTTTTGTGAAATTTACGACTCCTTTGCCAAGTTCCTGAACACCAATCAGGAATAGGACTGCATTGAGATCTTTGGGCCGCTTATTGATCTGTCGGTCCAATATTTCCATCAATTTGACCCAATGTCTTTCTAAATCGATATCTTTCTTATATACCATTTAACGGAAATGTATTATATTTTGAGTATGGATATCTTAAAATATACATTTGAGATATGGAATGATTTTGTTCTCAACATCTTTCCGGCTGTCTGTATCAACTGCAACACCACATTGGTTAGAGATGAGCAATTTATCTGTTCTCAATGTAAGATAGCCCTTCCCAGGACAAATGATTACCTCCAACCAACAAACAGGCTATTTCAAAAGTTTGCTTTTGAGCCAAAAATCACTCATGTATCGAGTTTTTTGGAATATAATAAGCATGGGATCGCGAGGAAACTCATTCATGACCTGAAATATCGCGGAGAGAAAGAAATCGGATTCATGCTGGGTGAATTGTATGGTCGTGACCTTCAACTGAGTGGGAAACTTAAACCGGATGTTATTTTTCCGGTGCCGTTGCATCACCGTAAGCTCAGAAAACGAGGCTATAACCAAAGCGAATTAATTGCTCTTGGTTTATCAGAGAGTATGCAGGTGGCCGTAGATACTGGCACTTTAATCAGGAAGACATTTACCAGTACACAAACAAAAAAAACCCGTGTCAGTCGATGGGAGAATGTGGGGAATGTTTTTGAGGTGGCTTTCCCTGAGAATCTGGAGGGCAAAAAAGTCTTGGTTGTCGACGATGTTTTGACAACGGGAGCAACCCTGGGCTCATTGGCTACCCAAATCGCTCAATGTGACGTAGGTGAAATTTATCTGGTTGCAATGGCAGCTGGGGCATAAAAAAACCGGATCAACACTGACCCGGTCCTTTCAATTTGTGAAAACAGTATTTTAATAGTTTGTTCCTGCACGGATCATGGCACATCGGAAGCCAATGGTAGCAGTAGCAGAATCCTCAAAAAGTGCTCTTCGTGTTCCCGGAGACAACCAGTAAGCAACATCAGCCCATGAACCACCTTTGTAAACCCTCATTCGTTTTACAGGAGGAGTGTCTACATTGAATGATCCCTGAAGGCCGGAAGTTTGCACCCAATCTTCTTCTGTATAAAAGTCTTCGTTACCGATGAATGTCCAACCTCCATCGTATTCGTCTCTTGGATCGAGCTTGCCATCCCTTCTTACAGGGTTCATATCAGCCACATCCTGGAATGTCAATGGTCGATAAACGTCCTGAACCCACTCGTTTACGTTTCCAGCCATGTTGTACAGACCAAAATCGTTTGGTGGATAATCATAAACGTATGTAGGTATCATTGCACCATCATTTAATTTACCTGCAATACCAGCGTAGTCACCACGACCTCTTTTAAAGTTTGCAAGAAAATAACCCATGCTTTTTCCGTAAGGGTTTCTTAAAGCATGACCATCCCATGGATAAAGTCTTCTGTGAGTTTGATTTTCATCCAACCACTGTGTACCGATGAGGGCCTGAGCCGCATATTCCCATTCCGCTTCTGTGGGTAGTCGGTAGTCAGGCAGAACTACACCGGACTCTAAAGGAATTCTTTGTGGGGCACCTCCCAATGAAGTTGCTTCGGCACCGGCAAACTCAGCGTCACCACTGGCCAACGGGTCTAACAAACCTGCATCTTCAGCGAGTTTTAGGTTAACGACCTGGGTTCTCCACTTACAATAATTTACTGCCTGTCTCCAGTTTATACCAACAACCGGGAAATACCTAAAGCCAGGATAACGATAGTAATGATCTACATAAGGATCATTAAAAGCTAAATCTCTTGTCCATACGGTGGTATCAGGTAGGTTGTTTTGCCAGAAGTATTCGTCTGAATCCTGCTTTATATAAAATTCATATTCCAACCAGTTGATATTTGAAACCTCCGTTTCATCCATATAGAAGGAGGCCACAGTAACTGTTCGCTCCACATTGTCGTGAGCATGAGTAACATCTTCTTCGAATGTACCCATTACAGTTCTACCACCTTCGATGAAGACGAGGTTCGGACCTTCCGGCTGACCACTAAAATCATTTACTTGAAATCCACCCTCTTCGTTGAATTCTAATCCCGTGGCACTACTCGATGACCCCGGATTAGAGCTGGTGGGGTTTCCACCACCCCCGCACGAAGCGAGGAAAACCAACACCGATAGCAGTGATGTTGGATACATTGCTGCATTCACAAATCTTTTCATAACCTGTTTAAATTTACTTTGACGCGCACAAAATACTAATTAATACAATTAATTCAAAAATACATACAATATTAGTTTTGAATCGATTGTACACAATATCTAATGTCAAAAATGAAAAAAAATTGTGAAAAAAGTGAGATTTTATACATTACTTGTCTGTAACTGCATAAAATTTAATGTTTCGATCGCTTTTTGGACCTCATTTATCTCTTTCACGCTAATAATGAGCTTGTTCTTATATTCACGCATACTGCAGTTTTTGGGATGTTGCTGAATATAAGCCAGCACAGCGCCAAAGATGTCTGACTTGAAATAGGCCTCATCTTTTTTCTCTGAGAGATAGCATCTCATCACCTCATTTTTGATCGTCAGTTTTTCAAATCCAATTTTACTGGCCAGCCAACGAAGTTCGACAGACTCAATCAGATTATTTACGCTTTCGGGAATAGCGCCAAACCTATCTTTTAAAGAAGACTTAAACTTCATGAGTGGCTCCCTTTCATTGATATTGTCTAACTCGGAATACAGGGATAGGCGTTCCGATATGTTGGAAACATAATTTTCAGGAATGATCAATTCGAGGTCCGTTTCAATGATGCAGTCTTCAATCATTTTTTCGAGTTCTTCCTTTTCAAGCGTCTCATCCTCAAATAAACTTTTAAATTCATTTTCTTTGAGCTCATGGACTGCCTCATCGATGATCTTATGATACATCTCAAACCCAATATCATTGATGAATCCACTTTGTTCTGATCCAAGTAAATTTCCAGCGCCTCTGATATCAAGGTCTCTCATGGCCACTTTGAAACCGTCCCCCAGCTCTGAAAATTCTTCCAATGTGTTTAACCGCTTGCGGGCATCTGACGAAAGCGCCGAAACCGGGGGAGTAAGTAAATAACAATAGGCTTTGGTATTGGATCGACCTACCCGACCTCTCATCTGGTGAAGATCTGACAATCCAAATGTGTGAGCTGAATTAATGATGATTGTATTCGCATTCGGTATGTCCAACCCGGACTCAATGATATTGGTAGACACCAGCACGTCATATTCTCCATTGATGAATTTGAGCATCACCTTTTCCAGCTGTTTTCCTTCCATTTGGCCGTGCGCTATTCCTATGGAGGCATCGGGCACAAGTTTCAAAACAATGTTTGCTACTTTTTCGATATCGTTGACTCTGTTATGAACAAAAAATACCTGGCCACCCCTCCGAACCTCATGGCTGATGGCGTCGCGAATAATCTCATCGTTGAACTCATTGATCTCAGTCGTTACTCCCCTACGATTGGGAGGAGCTGTAGAAATGATGGAAAGATCGCGTGCTCCCAGTAATGAAAAATGGAGTGTTCTGGGAATAGGCGTTGCCGTCAAAGTGAGTGCATCCACATTGACACGCATTTCTTTGAGCTTTTCTTTCACCTTCACACCAAACTTTTGTTCTTCATCAATGATCATTAATCCCAGATCCCTAAACTCAATGTCTTTATTTACAATGCGATGTGTACCGATCAGGATATCAATTTTACCCTCCTTGATCTTTTTCTTTATGTCATTGATATCCCTGGTCGATTTGAAGCGATTGATATAATCTACCGTGACAGGGAAATCTGAAAACCTTTCTGAGAAAGTTCTATAATGCTGAAGTGCGAGGATGGTTGTGGGAACGAGAACCGCTACCTGCTTACCATTCAATACCGCCTTGAAAGCCGCTCGAATGGCAACTTCCGTTT
Source organism: Cyclobacteriaceae bacterium (assembly GCA_965223915.1). Classification (GTDB taxonomy): domain Bacteria; phylum Bacteroidota; class Bacteroidia; order Cytophagales; family Cyclobacteriaceae; genus UBA7330. The sequence goes on from OZ245027.1 coordinate 1,304,737, forward strand.
TTCCAAAGCCCACATCTCCACAGACCAACCTGTCCATGGGGTGTGGTTGCTCCATATCTTTTTTCACATCAATGGTAGCCATGGCCTGGTCCGGGGTATCCTGGTACAGAAAAGACGATTCCAGCTCAGCCTGAAGGTAATTGTCTTGTTCAAAAGCAAATCCGGGAGCTGATTTTCGTTTGGCGTATAGCTGGATCAGGTCTTTGGCGATATCCTTTATTTTCCCCTTTACTTTTTTCTTTTTGTTCTCCCATTCCGGAGAGCCTAATTTACTTATGGATGGGGGGTCCCCTTCTTTGCCTGAATATCTGGAAATCTTATGCAAAGAATGAATACTCACATATAATAGATCATCATCCTTATAGATGACACGCAGGGCCTCTTGTTTATGATCGTTGACTTCAACTGTTTCCATACCGACAAACCGGCCAATCCCATAGTCCACGTGTACCACATAGTCACCTGGCTGAAGTGTTTTTAATTCCTTTAGGGTAAGTGATTTGGATTTGGTAAATCTTTCTTTGGTTTCCACTTTGTGGAATCGATCAAAAATTTGATGATCTGTATAGCAAAGGAGTTCATGTGTCTGATCTATGAAACCCTCTCTGAGACTGGCCGTAATGCCATGAAATTGCAATTCAGGATTTATTTCATGGAAAATGGATTCAAGGCGTTCTATTTGCTTTTGAGATTCTGAAGCAATAAACTTCTCGAAATAGTTTGCCTGATGCTCCAGGAGATCAGTGGCCAGTAAGTCAAACTTCTTGTGAAAAGTAGGCTGAGGTCTTACCTCAAACCTGGCCTCGTAATCATGATCTAAGTAGAATCGCTTGCCAAACTCTATCTTTTTAAGGGATTCTGTAAGTTTCTTGAAGCTGCTTTCAGAATCAAACAGGTCTTCCGGTTTTAGAATTACCTGTGTGTTTCCACTAGCTGACATTATCTGGTCGAAAGACTCTTTGGCCTTGAGGAATCCTTTTTCAATAAGATCTGTAGTTTCCCGATAATCTTTGAACCAGACGAGTGTGTTAGCTGGAAGAAACTCAAAAAAAGACTGACGATCTTCTTTGATCAACTTGTCCTGGACATTCGGAATAATGCTGATGGATGACACATCTTTGATAGAGATCTGGGTTTCCGGATCAAAAAGTCGGATCGATTCAATCTCGTCTCCAAACAGCTCCAACCTAAATGGATAATTATCTGAGAAGGAGAAAACGTCAATGATTCCACCCCGAACGGCAAATTGTCCGGCCTCATAGACAAAATCATTCTTTTCAAACCCGTATTCAATCAGGAGTTCCGTCACAAAATCAACATCTAACTTTTCTCCTACACGGGCTGCCATGGTATTGTCGATCAATGATCTTTTGTTGATCACCTTTTCATAAAGAGCATCCGGATAAGATACAATGACGATTTTGTCCTTCGCATTGATTTTGTTTAAGACCTCGGCCCGCTGAAGCACATTGGCATTTTCAGTCTCTTCAAATTGGTATGGCTTCTTATAAGAGCTGGGAAAGAAATAGATTTTTCGTTCTGGCAGGAAGTTTTTTAGATCATTCCTAAAATAATCAGCTTCTTCTTTGTCATGAAGAATAATCAGCTGTGTATTCTCCAGTGATTCAAACATTGAATAGACCAATAGGCTATCGATGCTACCTGCTAGGCCTTTGAACGCAATTGTATTTCCTGAAGAAAGTGCCTTAATAGCACTTTTTACCTGTAAACTCTCCTTATATATATTCCTTAAATCCCTGAGCTCCACTCTCAACTAATTATTTGGGAGGCAAAAGTAACTGATAAAGTCGCTAGATAAACTTTATTTGAACCTTTTCACAATATCGGTGTTTATATATCGTCTATCTAATTGATGAAAGGTCAAAATATCTTAATTAGATTATTTTAAGATTTAGTAGAAACTTTTATTGACTATAATTCGTTATTAGGATACAAGGCAATAGCAACAAAGTTGCAAAGATTCTTTTTAGGTTAGGTTGGTGATAGGCGTTCATCGATTCCAGATGGGCGCCTTTTTTTATAGTAAGTTTTGACGAAGTTTATTGGTTACTCTTTCTAGTTCCACCAAAGATTCAATGGCTACCAGTTCATCCGTTCTAATACCCAATAATTTTGAAGCTTCGGCAACCTGTTGTCGTTCTTCCAGCGCATACTCATCGTCAGCGGAGCTCATCCGAATGGCATCATAGATCAGTACTTTGTCAAAACTTGTAATCGATTTCTTATTGAATGAATTGAATATTTTGATCAGGTCAGATTTCTGATGATCAAAACTTAGCCATGCCTTGACGATTTCATCATCAACATGCACTTGTTCGGCAAGGTCCACCGTGAGCCATTCCATTTCAGGATCCGATACCAAACCATCAGAACCTGCAATCTTCAATAAAGCGTAGCCGTATTCTTTCCAAGATTCCTCAGGAACCATGGTGATACCATAAAAAGTTGGGGATAGTTTTGAGTATTCGGATACCATTATGTTAAAGTTTAATTAATTATACTGAATAAATTAAATTACTAATATTGACCCCAGATAGGAAATCATTTCATAATTTAAGTATTTCGAAATAACCTAAGAAGCATGTTTACAGAAAAAGATAATCAACAGATAGTAGAACATGGTGTTGACTTTGCAATCATTAATGAGCAGATAGCCCATTTTAAATCCGGATTTCCTCCTTCCGTCCTCATCGATGCCGCCACAGAGGGTAATGGATTACATATTTTGGACACCAAAAAGGCCAATGATTTAATACACTTTTATGAAGATGAAAAGGGGTCACTCAAAATATTAAAATTTGTACCTGCCTCTGGTGCTGCTACCAGAATGTTTAAAACCTTTTTCAGTTTTTTAAATGAATACTCGGGAAGTGATGAAGACTACGCCAAACTACAGGAAGACCAGGGGCCAGGGTCTGTTTTTACTTTCCTGAAGAAGTTGGAAGATTTTGCTTTTTATGATGACCTGAAAGAAAAATTCAAAGAAGTCAAAGGGATCACCCTGGAAGAGGCTCAGGTCAAGAGAGATTATGCTGCCATTATTGAAGTACTTCTATCTGAAGAGGGACTTGGTTATGGAAGCCTTCCAAAAGGACTCCTCAAGTTTCATCAATATGGTGATTATTCAAGAACGCCTGCCGAGGAGCATCTGTATGAAGGTGCAAACTATGCTGTAGATCAAAATGGAAATGTGAAATTACACTTTACCGTATCTCCTGAACATTTGAATAAATTCAAATCACACATTGAAACTGTAAGCAAAAAATATGAGGATGAATTCCAGGTGAAGTTTGATGTGAGCTATAGTATTCAGAAAAAATCAACAGACACCATAGCTGTAGATATGGAGAATGAGCCGTTCAGAAACGATGACGGCACGTTGTTATTTCGTCCCGCAGGTCATGGCGCCTTGCTGGATAATCTTAATGACCTGGACTCAGATGTTGTTTTTATTAAAAATATCGACAATGTGGTGCCAGACAGATTAAAGGAAGAGACGATCAAATACAAAAAAGTAATTGCCGGGCTGTTGTTGAAGTATAGAAATGAAATTAAAGAAGCAGTCAACAAGCTTAAAAAGGGACAAGGATTAGAAGAGGCTATAAAATTATTGGGAGAGCATCTGGGATACCGACCGGCCAAAAATTTTGAGCATTTAAATGAACAGGAAAAGATTAGTCACGTGATCAGCCGATTGAACCGCCCGTTGAGAGTATGTGGGGTGGTAGAAAGTGAAGGAGATCCGGGTGGCGGCCCATTTTGGGTTGAAGGCGAAGATGGATCTATTTCTTTACAGATCGTGGAGACTGCCCAGATGAACCTGGATGATCCAAAACAAAAAGAGGTTTTTGAAAGGGTAACACATTTCAATCCGGTGGATGTGGTTGCCTACCTAAAAGATGTGGATGGCAAAAAATTTGATTTGATGAAGCATCGGGATATGAACGCTGGGTTTGTCTCCAAGAAGTCAAAAGATGGAAAAGACCTCAAAGCACAGGAGCTGCCAGGTTTGTGGAACGGAAGCATGGCAGACTGGAATACAATTTTTGTGGCTGTTCCTGCTATCACCTTCAATCCGGTGAAGTCTGTCAATGATCTTCTGAAATCGCAACATCAACCGAAATAATTTGAGCGATATATTTTGAGTGAAAAAGACAATAGGTCTTTATACTTTGTGGCCCTGGTACCTCCGGATCCAGTTTTCGGAGAAGTAGATCGTGTCAAGAGAGACCTCTCGGAGAAGTTCAACACAAAAGCCTCATTAAGGTCTCCTCCACACATTACGCTACATATGCCATTCAGGTATAAGGAGATCCAGGAGGATAGAATAATAGCAGCCCTGAAAAAGATCCATTTTGAGCCTTTTCAAATCGTCCAAAATGGATTTGGTGCATTTCCTCCGAGAGTAGTTTACATTCAGGTGGAGTCATCAACGAGTTTGAACAGTCTTCATCACCTGGTTACCAGAAATCTTCGTCAGGAACTAAGGGTTGTAAAAGATACATATCGAGATAAAGGTTTCAAACCGCACATGACAGTAGCCTTCAGAGACTTGCGACCTGCCATGTTTAAAATGGCATGGGATTCTCTCGAATCAACGCCTGTTTCATTCACATGGGAAGCAAAATCTTTCTTTCTTTTAAAACATGATGGGAAACAATGGGGTTTATTGAAGGAATTAACATTTAGATAACGAGATTAAAGTCCGCAACATTAACTTTGTCTGCTTTGATTTTGAGATAGATATGAAGAGGATTTTCATTCCGGGGCTGCTATTATTAGGATGCCTCAAAGTCTACACCCAACCAGCATGGGAAGGCAAATTTGATCAATTGGGGACTGAGCTCCCGACACCAAATCAATACCGCACAGCTTCCGGCACACCAGGTAAATCTTACTGGCAGCAAGAAGTAGATTATAAAATTCAGGTCACCCTGGATGATGTCAATCAGCAGATCAGTGGGGAAGCAGGTATCACCTACCACAACAACTCACCGCATGAGTTGCCATACCTCTGGTTTCAGTTGGATCAAAATGTGAGAAAGTCGGATGCAGATGTCCGCACCACAAGAACCGGAGTCATGCCTAAAGCGATGTCTCCATTAGATTTCCAAAATTATCATAAGCAGGATACGGAGGTCGATGGATATAACATTGAGTGGGTCAGATCATCTTCCGGAGTAGATCTTGAATACACCATTAATAAAACCATGATGCGGGTGGATCTTCCAAAGCCACTACAGCCGGGGCAGGACATTGCGCTTTGGATTTCCTGGAGCTATAAAATCAACAACCGGCTGATAGACAGGTATGCCAGATTTGGCTACGAATATTTTCCGGATGACGACAACTACATGTATACGATCGCCCAGTTTTTTCCTCGTGCTGCCGTTTATTCAGATTATGAAGGCTGGCAAAACAAACAATTCATGGGTGAAAGTGAATTCAGCACCAATTTTGGTGAATACCAGGTAGATATTTCTGTTCCGGAGGATATGATCGTGGCTGCCACAGGTACATTGATGAATGCGTCAGAGGTATTGACCAAGACGCAAATGGAACGCCTGGAAACTGCGAAGACTACCTATGACAAACCGGTTTTTATTGTGACACCCGCTGAAGCGAAAAGAACTGAACCAGGCCGTTCAACAAAAATGAAGCGGTGGCACTTTGATGCTACAGAAGTAAGAGATTTTGCCTTTGTGGCTTCAAGGAAATTTATTTGGGATGCAATGTCTGTCGATGTTGGTGAAAAGGATGTATTGGCCATGTCACTATACACCAAAGAAGCCAGTCCGCTTTGGAAGAAATACGCGACCAAAGCAAGTGCTCATGCGCTGAAGTTTCTTTCAGATTATTTATTTGAATACCCCTATCCGGTGGCCATATCAGTAAATGCTGCATCCCTGGGAATGGAGTATCCAATGATTAATTTCAGCTATGCCAGGCCCAACAAAGACGGGAAATATGAAGATAAGGATATGTATAGCCTTATCAGTGTAATCATTCACGAAATAGGACATAATTATTTTCCGATGATTGTCAATATTGACGAAAGGTCATTATACTGGATGGATGAAGGTCTTAATTCCTATTTACAATACCTGGCTGAGCAAGAATGGATGTGGGGCTATCCATCCAGGAGGGGACCATCAGAAACTGCAGTTCCCTATATGAATGGGTCCCACGGAAGTTTCCGTCCTATCATGACTGACCCGGAAACCCTTATCAGCAAACATGGGGCTGCTTATGTCAGGCCAGCGGCTGCTTATAATGTACTCAGAAATCTTGTGATGGGTCCGGAATTATTTGATTATGCTGTAAAGACCTATGCCAACACGTGGAAATTTAAACACCCGACTTATGCAGATTTTTTCAGGATCATGGAAGATGCATCTGCTGTGGATCTCGATTGGTTTTGGAGGGGGTGGTTTTATTCGGCAGACCATGTGGATATTGGGGTAAAATCTGTGAAATGGTATCAGATGACAGATGAAAAGCCTACGGAAGTTTTTATTGATTCTACAGCGATCAACAAAGAACCATATCACTTCAATTACCTGAATGTCTATTCAGGAGAATTTTGGGATGTGATTGAAGATGAGAAATACCGGGAAAATATGTCATCTTTTAATTTTTATGAAGTAACTTTTGAAAATGTGGGGGGATTGGTCAGTCCGATCGTGTTGGAGTGGAAATATGAAGATACCTCCACAGAAGTTCAGGTGATACCTGCTGAGGTATGGAGAAAGAATGAACATGAAGCACGAAAGATTTTTGTGAAGGAAAAGAAGGTTGCCAGTGTACGGATTGACCCTGATAAAATGACTGGAGATGTGAATGAAAAAAATAATGCTTTTCCAAGAGTAGAACCATAACAATAAACCAAAATGAGACTCATTATCCTTGCACTGTTTTTGACTACGCTTTTTAGCGCGTGCAAAAGAACCAATAAAAACCAGGCAGATGGAACTGGTGAATTGATTGTTTATAACAATCCCCCAGCCGAAGGATTTAATTTGGAGGCATCGAACCCGATAGCGATTATGCTGGCTGATCAAGTGATGAATTCTATGGGAGGACGGGAAGCCTGGGACAATACACATTATATCTCCTGGAATTTTTTCGGGAGAAGACACTTGTTGTGGGACCGGGTTGAGAACAGGGTGCGGATTGATCACAACAATATGGTGATGAGTCTAGACATGGACGATATGACCGGACAGGTCTGGAGAGACGGTGAAGCCTTACAAAATGCCGATTCGATCAAGAAATATTTACAATCTGCCAAAAACATGTGGATCAATGACTCTTATTGGCTATTTATGCCATTTAAGCTGAAGGATACAGGTGCAGCGATTGCGTATGTAAGGGACGATACTACCCAGGCAGGGGAACAAGCCAGTGTACTTTGGCTCTCTTTTGAAGATGTTGGAAATACACCTCAAAATACTTATGAGGTTTGGGTGGCTGATGATCCCCGGCTGGTTCGTCAATGGGCTTTTTACAGGAATGCTGAAGACGAAGAACCTGCTTTTGTATTGCCGTGGGACAATTATCAACAATATGGAGATATTCTTTTGTCCGGAGACAGGGGTGATCGAAAGCTAACGGACATCAAAGTTTGGGACAAATTGCCTAAAAAGGCATTTACTTCTCCTGAGCCTATCTATAAACCAAGCTCGTAAAATTTATAGCAGCAACTCAACGTTGTACTATCCGGATGCGACGAATCATTGCTTCATTGTTTTTTCTCCTCCCCATTTCAATATTTGGTCAGGGAGAAAAAATATTATCCAAACATCTGGAAAAATATGGTCAGTCAACCTGGTCACAGGTCCAAACGTTGAAAATACTGGGTAAGCAGGTTTCTGAGGACTATACCGCTTACCCGATCACTATTTTCAATAACGAAAACAAACAAATTAGCGTCGTGGCACAAGGTCGGGGTTTGAGCTACAGCCTCACATTGGATCATCAGGTATTCTGGACGGTCGGGGAGTCAAATACACCTCGCCCACTGGAAAAGCTAATGCTTCTTCATGCCATTACGATTGGCAGTCCGCTGGCAAAATTTCAGAATGAAATAAAATATTCAGGACTGGAGGTATTGGATGGCTCAACATTTCATTCATTTAAAATGAAGCAGGAAGAATCCTCTATTCACTATCTTTTAGACAAGGATACTGATGAGCTGAGACATATTTTATTGAAAAATGAGGGAAACGAGCCGATGGCTGCCCGTCTGACGTTTGACAAGTATAAATCTCATCACGGTTTGTTGATGCCGACAGCCATGGTGATCGAAGTGGAAGATCAGTTTAAGGAGTGGGTATTCGATGAAATATTGCTGGGGATATCGATAGATGAGAAAATTTTTATAAAACCAAATAGTCAATAGGCTGACATATCGATACATCCGGGCAACTCTGGTGTTCTTTCATACGATAGAAACTATAAACTAAAGTATATTTTATGAAAGCGGTTTGGAACAACCAGGTTTTGGCAGAAAGTGATGATACAGTCGTTGTTGAAAACAATCATTACTTCCCTCCCCAATCAATCAACAAAGAATTTTTTAAAGAGAGCACAACCCATACGACCTGCCCCTGGAAGGGGGAAGCCAGCTACTATTCCATTGATGTAGAAGGTAAGACTAACGAAGATGCTGCCTGGTTTTACCCTAAGGCAAGCGAATTGGCCAAGAACATTGAAGGATATGTGGCCTTTTGGAAAGGTGTAGAAGTGAAGTAATCTTTCCCGGTCAAATTGTCCAACACTTTAATTCCCATCAGCCAATATGGCAGTGAATACCGCGTTAATCAAATATGGTATGAACATTGAGTTTATTTGACGAATATTAGAAAGGAGCGACATGAAAGCTGATAAGAATTTAGTGAGAAACTTAGCGAGAACAGCAGATATATTAAATACCATCAATGGTGGGATGTCTCAAACAACCATCAAGATCAATGCGCTGGAAAACGAATGGTTGATCAAAGTGAGAATACCGGGGGTAGATCTGGATAATTTAAGATTGGAGGTCCTGGATAATCATTTATACATACATCAGATGATGGAAATTGATAATGACTCAACTGAAAAAGCACCTTACGTTGTTGCCATGATTCCATTGGTAAAACAGATCAATGTGGATGCCATTTCAGCAATATTCGAGGATGGCTGGACTTTGATCAAGCTGCCGTTTGATGAAATGGTCAATGGTTACGAGCGCCAAATCAAAATTACCAGAAGATAGATTTTAAAATAGGGAAAGCACGACCTGTTCAAGGTCTGACTTTTTCATTTTCTTAATAAGTTTCAGTTTGTCTTCAGGGCTCAATTGGGGGTCCTGAAGCTTTTGAAAGGTGGATTTATCAAAGTATTCTTCCAGACCATTGTCCGAATCGGCTTCCATGCCAAAAACTTCAATCTCCTCTAGTGCACTTTGCAAGATTTCCCTTCCTACATTTTTGCTGGATTCAATGGGTTTATATTTTGAGTTGCTATCTCGCAAAGTCCAGCTGCTATAGTCTATCCGCAATCCTTCAATTTGTTTCAGGCGAGGATCAAAATCACCAAAGATCCTTTTGATCACCGAATAGGCAGACGACTTCCAGGCATCCAGATCAAATTGATCGTTATCCAGTTTGTTGATCTGTTTCTTAATCAACTCAGCATATTTTTTATCTTTTGGCGACATGTTGTTTTTGTTTTAGCTAATCGTACTCCAATTGATTACATTCTTACTTAACGATTCAATTTGTTTTTTGATCGCATAATTTTTTGAATCTAAGATATCCGGATCCTCCTCAAGAATTTCTATGGCTATGGATCTGGCCTGCCTCAGTATCTCACCATCCTTCCCCAGATCAGATATTCTCAGTTCCATCAAACCACTTTGTTGTGTGCCCATCAGGTCGCCGGGGCCCCTAAGTTTCAAATCTACCTCGGAAATCCTGAATCCATCATTCGTTTCTACCATTGTCCGGATCCTTTCCCTGGCTTCGCTCGTTAGTTTCTGACCAGTCATCAATATACAAAAAGACTGATCGGCTCCCCGGCCTACCCGACCACGTAACTGATGAAGCTGAGAAAGTCCAAAACGCTCAGCATTCTCAATGACCATGACGGAAGCATTGGGGATATCCACTCCAACTTCAATGACAGTAGTGGCGACCATGATTTTTGTCTCCTTGTTGAGGAATCTTTGCATTTCCCAGTCCTTATCCTCAGGTTTCATGCGACCATGTACTATGGATATTGGCATTTCAGGATATCTTCTCGAAATACTTTCATAGCCATCCATCAGGTGATTATAATCCAGAGTAGCTGATTCTTCTATCAGCGGATAGACGATGTAGACCTGTCTTCCCTTTTCAATTTCTTTTTCGATAAAACCAAACATCTGGATCCGCTTGGTCTCGGTCATGTGGTATGTCTTGATCGGCTTTCGACCTTTAGGTAGCTCATCGATGACAGAGATATCCAAATCGCCGTATAATGTCATGGCCAGTGTCCTGGGTATTGGCGTTGCAGTCATCACCAGGATATGAGGATAGGTTCCTACGTTTTTGCTCCAGAGTTTGGCTCTCTGGGCCACACCAAACCTGTGCTGCTCATCAATAATAGCCAATCCTAGCTTTTGAAATTTTACCCGGTCTTCCAACAGTGCATGCGTTCCAACCAAAATATGGATCTCGCCAGCTTGTAAAGCAATGTCAAGGGCTTTTCTTTCGGACTGTTTCGAAGAGCCGGTGAGCTTTGCCACGCGGATCCCCAATGGTTTAGCCTGGTCTTTCAAATTCTTGAAGTGCTGATCTGCCAGAATTTCTGTAGGAGCCATGAATGCACACTGGGTACCATTGCCAATGGCTATGAGCATGCTCAAAAATGCAGCCATGGTTTTGCCACTACCCACATCTCCCTGGATAAGGCGATTCATCTGCTTACCGGATCTGAAGTCGGCATACACTTCTTTGATCACTCTTTTTTGTGCTCCCGTTAGCTCAAAGGGCAGGTGATCTTTGTAGTATTTGTTGAGTAACTCGCTGTTGTCGAATTGGATACCGGGATAGGCTTCCATCCTTGAGATTTTCATTTTGAGAAGTCTCAGCTGAATGTAAAAAAGCTCTTCCAGCTTCAACCGATACTGTGCATACTGCAGAGACCTTGAGTTTTTCGGGAAATGGATCTGGATCAGTGCTGTCTTTTTATCCTGTAGCTTATACTGATCAATCAAATATTGAGGCAGCGTCTCATCGATGTGATGAACAGCCTCTACCAGCAAAACTTTCATCATTTTGCTGATGGCTTTACTGTCAATGTATTTCTTTTTGAGTTTTTCTGTGACTGAATAAACCGGGTGAAGGTAGCTGCCAGCTTTGTTTTTTTCGGTGAGGATTTCCACTTCGGGATGGGCAATATTCATCTTGCTTCCATAGCGAGTTGGCTTACCAAAAACCAGGTATGGAACACCAACAGTAAGTTTATTTCTTATCCACTTTGCTCCCTGAAACCAAACCAGCTCCAGCGCACCGGTATCATCATGGAATGTACCTACAAGCCGTTGTTTTCTCCCAATACCTACAGTTTGAAATGCAGAAAATTGTCCGATCAGCTGCACATAGGGAAGTGCATCGTTAAGCTCTCTGATCTTATAAAATTTCGTTCGATCCTCGTAGCGGAAGGGATAATATTGCAGCAGGTCTCTGAATTTGAAAATCCCCAGCTCTTTATTGAGTATTTCAGCCTTTTGCGGCCCAACCCCCTTTAGGAACTCGATTTTACGATCAAAAAAACTAACCATGCATTGCCCTTTGCGCTAATTTACTTCCATTCGAGGGACTGCAACATATGAATGATGTCTGTTTTGATATAATCAATGACGGGCTTGAGCGAATCATTTTGTGTAGCAGTTTCAAAATAAAGCGCGCCTCTCAGGAAATGGTCCACACTATCTGATACATGAAATTGAAATTGTGTGGGAACTTCCCCTTCCAGATCAGTGACACTGGCAAAGTTGCCATTCGGAAGTTCGAGGATCTTTTCGTCAATGGCATAGGCTTTCACATTGTGCTGAAAAGTCAACTTATAGGCGTCACTGTAATATCCCTTGAGTAGTGAATCAAGGCTGAGTACCGGCTTGTAGGTGATCTGGATATTGGCTTCCATTTCCGGATAATAAATATCTACCCAATATCTTTCTGAGATCCAGGTAGTATCATCCAAAAGCTTTGCATATTTCGAATACTCAAAATAATAAGGCAGTGAATCGGGTGCCGGCTGATAAGAAAATTCCGGGAGCTCGATCCTGTTGTATCCCTTCGGCTTAGGAAGATAATCCGGTGTACAGGCATAAAAAATAAAGACCAGGGAGAATACAAAAAATCTGTTCATCAATCAGTGAAGTCTTTGCTGGTTTCTGTTTTAGTTTCAGAGCCAATAAATACTCTAACGCGCTTAATCCTTTTATGGTCTACAGCCACAATGGTAAAGAGGAAATTCTTGAATTTGATTTTTTCTCCGGCATTAGGAAGCTTGTTGTTGATTTCTAACAGAAGCCCGCCCAGGGACTCACTCTCACTTTTGATGGATTCAAATTCCTGGATGTCCTGGCCGGTTATTTTGCAGAAATCATTCAAGGAGGTCTTCCCCTCAAAAACAAAGGTATTGTTATCCAATTTGTTGTAGGCAATATCATTGTCATCATCAAACTCGTCATTGATCTCTCCGACGATTTCCTCAATGACATCTTCCAGGGTGATCAATCCGGAAGTGCCTCCATATTCATCTACCACAATGGCCATGTGTACTTGCTTTTCCTGAAAATCTTTAAAAAGGTCATCTATTTTTTTGCTCTCAGGCACAAAGAATCCCGGTCTAAGCAAAGACTGCCAGTGAAACTCATCTCCCATTTCAAGGTGAGGCAACAGGTCTTTGATATATAATATCCCCTCTATCTTGTCAACCGTCTCGTTGTACACTGGGATTCTCGAGTATCCGGTCTTATTTATTTGATCCATTAGCCCATGAAAATCAGTATTGGCATCAACGGCGGTAATATCAATTCTGGACTTCATGACCTGTTTTACGGATAAGGTGCTGAAATTTACGATCCCTTTAAGCATGCCCTTTTCTTCTTCGGTCACCTCTTTGTCTGCCGTAATTTCCAGAGCCTGGTTGATCTCATCCACGGAAAGGTTGTATCCTTTACGCTGAATCCTGCTTTCGATGACATTGCTAATGGACAATAAAACCCATGAAATTGGAAAAAGAATTTTATCTGCCGCAGAAAGTAGCGGTGCGGTAAACCTGGCAAAGGCCATGTTGTTGTGGTTGGCGTAGACTTTTGGCACTATTTCGCCAAAGAAGATAATTAATACTGTAATGGCGATGGTGAGAACAACAATAATGAGTCCATCTGCTTCCTTACTACCTACCGCCTTCCAGGTGGCAAAGGTAGAAATGGTGACAATAAAGATATTGATAAGATTATTCAATATCAGGATCGTGGCAAGTAGTCTTCTGGGATTGACCACTAAATGATGGATCAGGTGATCCTTCTTATTTTCAGAGGTTTTACTGGCAGTGATTTGCTCATGATTGAGGGAAAAGAAAGCCACCTCAGACCCGGAGATCAAGCCGGATAGAAACAATAATACCAGTATACTGAGTCCGTTTATTATGTAAAAGGAAACAGGAAGATCTGTTAATAATGCCAGTAAAACCGAGGGATAAGGATCGTCAAGAGATGTATCCAATAATTGCTGATTTGGTGAAACAACTAGAAAGGTAGATCATCTGTGGCATCTTCTTGTGATTGATTGACTGGTTGTGATTCGCTTTCCTGATATCTATCCTGATTCTGTGAGGAACCACCTGATGCTTGTCCTCCACCTGAGTTTCCAAGCATCGTCATATTGTCCCCAACAATTTCTGTTGTATAGCGCGTGACACCATCTTTTTCCCAGGAACGGGTTCGCAGTTTTCCTTCTATATAAACCATGTCTCCTTTTTTCAGATACTTTTCGGCTACATCTGCAAGACCGCGCCAAAGCACTACGTTATGCCATTCGGTTTGCTCTTTGCGTTCTCCCGTAGTTCTATCTTTATAGACTTCAGAGGTTGCAACAGGGAAATTAGCGACTGAAGCCCCATTTTCGAGGTGTCTTACTTCTGGTTCTTTTCCTAAACGGCCAACGATGATTGCTTTATTTACTCCGGACATATTTTAAATTTATACTAAATACTTACCTGTTGCAAGTAGTTGATGATCGATTTTGGTTTTGGCAAAGTTAATATTTCTTGGTAGGAATACGGCTGTAAATCGAATTCGTTCATAAGATAAAAAAAGTACTTTTCTGTGACGGTAAAATGATAGAATCTCAACCAGAGGATTCTATGAGTGAGCAAATGTCTGTATTTTTCACTTACCTGTATGAGGTTTGCCTGCTTTATATCGACAGGATAATTATTTGATTCTATGGTATTTCCACCTTCATGTAGCAGGAACTCATAGAGCCCATGCCAAATTGAAGCCTTTCTTTGATGCATTAGAAATTGCCCGTCACATTCAATGACAAAATAGTGAAAATGCCTTTCCTGGACTTTGGGTTTAGAAAGTTTGACCGGATATTCCTTTTGGGCATTATTGGTAGCGGCGTAGCATTCCTGATTAAAGACACATTCCTTACATTCAGGGTGGGGTTTACATATGGTGGCCCCAAACTCCATCATGGCCTGATTGAATTCTCCCGGCTGATCTTTGTCGATCAACTCTTCCAGCACCTTCATAAAGACCTTCCTTGATTTTCCCTGAGAAATATCATCTTTGATCCCAAAGTATCTCGACACAAACCGGTAGACATTGCCGTCTATGACCGGTGTGGGTTCATCAAAACAAATGGAGGCTATGGCAGCAGCGGTATAGGGCCCGATACCTTTCAGCTTTATTAATCCATCATATTTATCCGGAAAAATCCCATCCAAATTTTCTGTAACGTACTTTGCTGTTGCATGAAGGTTTCTGGCCCTTGAGTAATAACCCAGACCTTCCCAATGTTTTAATACCGTATCTTCTGTGGCCTCAGCCAGCGTGGAGATGGTAGGGAAGGACTCCATAAATCGATGATAATAGGGTAAACCCTGATCGATTCTGGTTTGCTGGAGAATTATTTCGGATATCCATACGTTATAGGGATTCTTTGTAGATCTCCAGGGAAGCGCTCTTTTAGCATTTGAGTACCAGTTAATTAGGGCAGAAGTGAAGTTATGTTCTATGATTTGGTTATTAAATGATCTTTAACTTTTTATTTCACTCACACAAAATTAAATTTGGGCCGCCTATTCTTTAAAAGTATCACCTAAATAATAAATACTGTGACAAAAGCGGATGTAATCAATGAGATTTCCGACAAGACAGGAATTGACAAGTCAGATGTGCAGGTAACGGTAGAAGCATTTTTTTCGGTTATCAAAAATTCAATGGCGCAGGGCGAGAATATTTATGTCAGAGGTTTTGGAAGTTTTATCAACAAAAAGAGAGCACAAAAGATTGCAAGAAACATATCCAAAAATACTGCAATTGTGATTGAGGAGCACTATGTGCCAAGCTTTAAACCCTCTAAAATATTTGCTGAAAAGATTAAGTCCAGTAAGGACCTTAAAAAGTCCTGAGGGGTAGCGAATGAATAAGCAGCAGATTTTTCTTACGATTGGAGGAGTAGCTTTGATTGTGTTGTTGTTTCAGTTGCCAAAGGTTGTCGTAGAAAACGATGAGTCGGCAATGTCTATGGAACATGAGGTAGAAATAGATGAATCTACCAGACAGAGAATTGCAGAATTGAAGCTCAAATTGGAGGAGAGTGAAAATTCTAAAATTAGTATTAACTTTGCGGACTCTTTGGCCAAAGAGTTTCTGCAGTTTCAGTTGACAGATAGTGCAACGAGATATGCAGAAATCATACTTGCTGAGGACACCACTGTAATGGCCAGGCAACTGGCGGCACTGATTTACTATCAGGCATACAGGATAGGGTCCGGGAGAGGCCTGGGAGAAAAAGCAGTTGGATATGCGGCTAAAGCAAGAAACCTGCTAACTGCTCTGGTGGACGAACAACCAGAGAATAGTTCATTGAAGAATAAATTGGCGATGACCTTGATGGCATCAGAAAATCCGATGCAGGGGGTAATGATGCTGCGGGAAATTGTGGAGGCTGAACCGGAAAACCGGGAGACGATCCTCAATTTGGGAGTACTGGCTGTTCAGTCAGGTCAGTATGAGCGGGCCATCGACCGATTTGACAAATTATTAACACTTGACTCGATGGATTATGAAGCGACTTTTTATAAAGCTGTTTCATTGACAGAGTCTGGAGAGAAGGAAGAGGGGAAAGAGCTTTTTGAAAGCATATTAAACAACCAGGATGCTGACGCAGCAACGAAAGCGATGGCATCAGAATATTTAAAAGAGTTTTAAAATACTTATTGAATTAAAAATTAAAAACTATGCCTTGCGGTAAGAAAAGAAAAAGACACAAGATTGCGACACACAAGCGTAAGAAGAGACTAAGAAAGAATAGACATAAGAAAAAGTAATCCAAATTTTTGAGTAGTGAGTAATGAACTAATAATTAACTCAACTCAAAATGGATGTCGAATTGCCCTTTTAAAAAACAAGCAGCTTGTTGAGTTTCATCATGAAGATGATGGAGAAAGATTTAATGTAGGAGATATATACCTGGGGACAGTAAAAAAAGTGGTTCAGGGATTGAACGCAGCGTTCATCGATATAGGCTATGAGAAAGACGCATTCTTACATTATTTAGATCTTGGGCCTCAGGTCCAGTCTCTCAACAAGTTTACTAAACTTGCTTTAACACGAAAAGATACGAGTGCCAAGCTTAATACATTTAAGCATGAGCCGGATATCCATAAGCTAGGAAAGATTAATCAGGTACTTACCAAGAACCAAAAGATATTGGTTCAGGTAGTAAAAGAGCCGATTTCTACAAAAGGGCCCAGACTCTCATGTGAGTTGTCAATAGCAGGAAGATACCTCGTATTGGTACCTTTCTCCAACACGGTAAACGTTTCGAAAAAAATCACGGATTCCGGTGAGCGTAAGCGACTCGGCCGACTGATTAGCTCGATTAAGCCAGAGAATTTTGGTGTGATCATCCGAACTGTAGCACAGGGAAAGGATGTAAAAGAGCTGGATAAGGATCTCAAGAATTTAATCAGGATCTGGATTGATGGCGTAAAAGCCCTGAAGAAGGCCAGTCCGAGAGACAAGGTGATCGGTGAGATCAATCGTGCCAATACGATCCTCAGGGATATGTTGAACGAGTCCTTTGATAGTATCCAGGTGGATGATAAAGAATACTATGAGGATATCAAGTCCTTCATAGGTGATATTGCTCCGGAAAAAGAAAAAATTGTCAAGCTCTTTCAGGGACGGCTGAAGATCTTCGAACATTTCGGGATCGAGAAGCAGCTCAAGACTTCTTTTGGCAAATCTGTAAGCGTGTCCAACGGAGGATATCTGATCATTGAGCATACTGAAGCCCTACATGTCATCGATGTAAACAGTGGCAACAAGTCCAACAACGAAGATGATCAGGAAACAACAGCCCTCAAAGTAAACATAGAAGCAGCCGGAGAAATTGCGCGTCAATTAAGGTTGCGTGATATGGGTGGGATCATTGTCATTGATTTCATCGATATGCGGCGTCAGGAGAATAAGAAAAAAGTATTCGACCGCGTCAAGAGCGAGATGAAGGACGACAGGTCCAAGCATACGATCCTACCGCTATCGAAATTTGGTTTGATGCAAATCACCCGACAGCGAGTGAGACCAGAGCTGAACATTTCCACCAAAGAGCAATGTCCAACGTGTGGAGGCACAGGTCAGATTACGGCAGCCATATCCATTTCAGACCAGATTGAAACTACGGTTGAACATCTGTTGAAAGGAAACCTGGCAGATAAACTGACAATAGCATTACACCCGTTTTTGTACTCATTCTTTACCAAGGGGATCATCTCCAAAAGGGTGAAATGGTATTTTAAATATCTGAAGTGGATTAATCTGATTGCAGATTCATCCCTGGCCATCACAGAGTTTAATGTGTTTAATCGCCGGGGAGAAGAAATAGAAGTTTAAAATTTAATTCCAAGATCCAGGGAGACAATCGTATTGCGGTACGATGGGTCTTCCTGGAAATTGATACCGTTGGTATTCAGTGTTTTCAGCTGATTGACCAATCCCCGCTGATAAGAAAATCCACCCATCAAAGTGGTATTGAGACCAACTTTGTATTCAAGGCCCACTCCCAGAATGGCCGCTGCATCGATAACCTGAAAACTTTCTACCAGGTCATAATCTTCCTCCACCGGCTGATCATAGATCTTGACCTCGGGTGCACCACCGACCTGAAAGAAGATTTTCATGTCCGGCTGGATCTCATTCGTATATAGTTTTAGTGTGAGGGGCACCTGCAGGTACTGCACATTATAATCTTCAAAAGCATTGACTCCCGGAGGAAGATTACTCCCATCTTCATTTGAAACAAGGAAGGCCACCCTTTTAGGCATAAAAGTGATGCCTGTACTGAAGAAATAATTTTCTGCAAAGCCATAGTCGATCAGTAGGCCCAGCGCGAATTTGAAACCCGGGTCATCTGCCACGAAGTCACGGGTGTCATCGGTGAGCAGGGTCCTGCCCATACTCATTTGGGGAGAAAATTTCAATCCTAATTGAAGCTGGGCGTTGGCGAATGAAAAGACAAATAACGAAAGGACCAACAGAACGATCTTTCTCATATAGTCAAATAATAATACCTAATTTTAGGAGTTAAAATTAAGGTGTATGCGAACAGTATTCATAATGTTTTCACTTCTTTTATCTGTCGCCTGTCAGCAGGATCCCTGTAGACAAACCGGACTGATTGAAAAGAGGGATGTCAATATCGAAGTTAAGCGGCTCGAGAAAGAATTATTTGAAGCTTCTTCCCAGTCTGAGGTAAAAACCATTCTGGCCAATAATCCTGATTATACCCAATATTTTCTGGATGGAGACCAGTATCCAAATTTGGACATCCTGGCGGATAAGGTCTTTCAACTTTCTAAAGACGACTTCATTGATACATTGTATAATGAAGCCTCTGAAGTGTATGAAGACATTTCGGATGTAAAAGCACAATTGGAAGAAGTGATCGGTAGACTAAAAACACTGTTTCCTGATAAGAGAACGCCGAATCTTGTCACCACGGTGACCGGAATGTATAACGATCTACTGATCACTGATTCACTGATTGTGGTGGGGATAGACTTTTTCATCGGGGATGAAGCTACCTACCGACCGATCAACATTCCCAATTATATGCTAAAGCGATACGATAAGGAGCACCTGCCTGCGATCATCGCAAAATTTATGGCATCAACTCAGGTGGCAACAAGTCCAAAAAATACATTAATATCTGAAATGATTGATTTTGGAAAGACATATTATCTCACAAGCAGGCTTCTACCTTGTGTCCCGGATTCTATACTGATGGGTTATTCTTTCGAAGAAATGGAAGTAGTGAAAGAAAATGAAAAGATCATCTGGGCAAATTTCGTGGAGAATGAGATCCTCTATGAAACCAGTCATTTCACCAAACAAAAATTCCTGGGTGAGCGACCCAATATATACGAGATCAGTGCCAAATGTCCCGGACGTGTAGGTGCATGGATCGGCTGGCAGATTGTTGAGGATTATATGCGTAAGAACAAGGTGGATCTACTCACCCTGCTGGATGATACGGATCATGACAAGATTTTCAGCAACTCAGGTTATAAGCCGAAGTAGTTAATCGATCAAAATAGCATACAATTTTTGGATGAGCATTTTTCGTTCAAATTGAGTCTCAGCCAGATTGCGACCGTTCTGCTGGTAGGTTTTGAGTAACACGGGATCAGATAAGAAGGGTCGAATTTTATCCTCAAATTCTTCGGGTTTCTCAGGATCATGGGAAAACCCACATTGTTTAGACTCAACAAGGTCTTTGATCCAACCATCAAAGTTGATGATGATCAGTTTGCCCGCTGCCAGTCCATCGAAAAGTTTATTGGGGCTTCCTGTATTGAGCACTGGAACGCTTTTGTAAGAGATATAAATGGCATCCATTCGGTCCATCACTTTTCTCACTTTTTCTTTGTTTCCAAATGGCAGGATTGTGACGTTATCGAGGTCTTTGGATGCCTCTTTTATCTTTTGCTCCTCCGCCCCATTGCCCATTAATGTAAATTGAATTTGAAGTGATTTATTTTTAGAGAAACGCGCAAGTTCAATCACCTGATCAAGATCATTGGCTACACCAAAGGTGCCGAAATAGCCGATTTGGAAAAATTTGTTATCATTTTCAGCTGGCGTGAAAAATTCACAATCCGACAGGTTTGGGATCATTACCGTTTTAGTATCTGATACTTTTTGGATGTAGTCTTCGATCGCCGGACTCATAGCCACAACCGTTTCCGCTTCGTCGTAGCATTTTTTCTCGAAGGCATAGAGCTTTTTAGCCAGCCATTTGTTTCTGATCACGCCCATCAGTACAGGAGCCTCAGGCCACAGATCCCCCACCTCGAACAGATAGGGAATTTTGAGTTTCTTTTTCAGGTACAAGGCAATCAGGCCGGTCGTCAAAGGTGTGGTCATCACGTAGACTTTGTCAATGCCTCCTATCTTCCTGGCTTCTTTTTTTGCAAGGCGAACAAATTTTAGGAAGGCAAAGACCCGTCTGAAAAACCCAAAATGATTTTCGTAGGGGATTTTCAGGTAATGCACCTCGATCCCGTCAATCATTCGGATACCGCTATGTTTGTTGTGAGCAGTGATCATATAGACTTCATGACCAAGATCTACCAACCCATGTGCCAGTTCATAAGATCGGATAGAGCCCCCCTCTTCAGGTGTGCGGAAATACTGATGAATGTAAAGGATTTTCAAAGCGGGTATAAAGCTAAATATTAATGCTAGATGTGCTATAACTATCCTATTCCTTGTTCAATCTATGCAAACCTTTGCCCATCTATTTAATCGCTCATTTTTCAACTTCAGCGCATTCCTGAGTATATTTGAGGTTGGCACAAAACCCTAAAATTGAACAATGTCAGATCAACAACCAGCAAGTAGATCTATCCTAAAAATAGCGCTTATTCTCACAGCAGTGCTGATCGGATTGGTGTTAATCCCATTTGAAGGGCAGAGCCACTGGGTACTGGGCATCTTTGGAAGATTTCATCCCCTGTTGGTACACCTTCCAATTGGTGTGCTCATCGCACTCTTTACCCTGGAAGCCATCAATCTATTTAAACCGGAATACAACCTGGCGATGGCCTGTAAACTTCTGATCTGGCTGGCGGTGATTACGGCGATACCCACAGTTTTAGCAGGATTGCTCTTGGCATCTGATGGTGGATATGGGTCCAAAGCAGTGACCCATCAATGGCTGGGTTGGTTTACAGCACTATTGAGTATCTGGCTATTGGTATTGCATCACACCGAAATCTCTGTAAAAAAGAAACACTTCTCCAAAATTTATCACGGGGCATTGGTGGTAAACATGTTATTGCTTTCAGCTGCAGGGCATATGGGAGGTACACTCACGCACGGTTCTGATTACCTCACGGAACTATTGCCCGATGAGATAAAATCTATTTTAGGAGATGACAGGAAAGAACGCCTGGCTCAACTCATCTCACAGAATGCTGTTTATAAAATGGAGGATCTCCAACCGGTATTTAATGAATCGGTTAGACCCATATTGGAAAATAACTGCTACAGCTGTCATGGGGATGAAAAGCAAAAAGGCGGACTTCAATTAAACACATTGGATGCTGACGTCATCCATGGGAAAGATGGAGCAAAGTGGCGGGCAGCGCTCGACATGATCAACCTAGGGGAAATGCCCCCTGAAGATGAGCCACCACTTTCTGATAAAGAAAGACAAATGCTCGTTGAATGGCTCACATCTTCTTTAAAGTATGATATTGAATTGAAGCGTAGCGAGAGCCGCATCGTGATGAGGAGACTGACTAGGGATCAGTATACCAACAGCCTCAATGAGTTGCTCAAGGTTCCGGTCAATTTTGGAGGTGTCTTACCTGAAGATGCTAAATCCGAAATGGGATTTACCAACAATGGCGAAGTGCTGCAGGTTTCACCACTGTATCTGGAATACTACCAGCAAATTGCACGACAGGCTTTGGATAAAGCCATAGGTCCTGCGGAGAAACCACCGGTTACCCGATATAAAATCACTTTTGGAAAAGGAATTGGGAAAGACAAAGTAGCAGCCATGATCAGAGGTTACCAAAGTGATCCGATCCATAGCGATAACTTTGTAATAGATATTCTCGATGCTGAAGGAAATCCTGTGAAACCAACAAAAGATTTCCCTCAATCTGCCATCGACTCCATCAAAAACAATGTAGGAATCGGTATGCGGGGTTCTCACGCCGATCGATATGATGTGGTCGATGATGGAATTATCTTATATGCTGCTCTTCCTCATAAGGAGGTCACACCCAAATCATGGCAAGGTCCATCTCCAAACCTAAAACTACTCATGCGGAAAGTTTTTCCGGAGGACGGTGAATTCCGGTTTAGAATTCAGGCATCCAGGGGATACCAGTTGGAGAAAAATATTGAAGGATTGATCAGCCTGCGGGGTGACCAACCAATTGGCATCAGTGAAGATACTGAGGTACTGTCGGCAATGGCTGCCAATAAAACACAAAACCTTGTTAAAAAAGGTGAAATGCTTATTCCGGAGGATATCACTAACTATTCTTCAGCAAAATTTGAATTCGAAGCCAAAGAAGATGGCTATTATCAGATTGACGTGGTGCACCCTTATGTAACGGATGACAATATGCCGTCAGTAAGCTTACGATTAGATGGTTTCAGGGTCGAGGAGCGATTACACCTGACAGACGAGGAAAGTACTCAGCAACTCATTACCCGTCCCATTACTTTGGCATACCTAAAAAAGGGCAAGCATAGACTGGATATTGGCGGAAGGTTTTTTATTGGTTTTAAGGAAGTGCACGTGAGCTACCTTCCGAAAGAACATCCGATCTCAGAACAGCTATTGCAAGAAGCCGAAAACAGCCGAAAGAAATATGAACAACATAATCCATCCATACGTGTGTTTGCTGGGACAAGAACTGACGATGGTATGGATTATCGCACCTTCGGTGAACCATTGAGCGTGACATCTGCCCCTGGTCAGTTTGAAGAGTTTATTTTCAACGAAAGATTAGAAAATTTACCCATACCTGAGATAGACTTTAATGATACTGAGATCTTGTCGAATATCATGATCCTGGGTTTGTGGAATAATTACCTGATCAAGGATAACCGCAATTCAGGACCTCCATTAATGATCAGGTCCATTGAATTTGAGGCACCCTATTATGAGCAGTGGCCGTCAAAGAGCTATACCAATATCTTTTTTGACTCAGAAAATAAAGGAGATCCGGAGGCCTACACTAAAGAAGTTATTGGGAATTTCGTTGAAAAGGCATTCAGAAGACCAGCAAAAAGTAGTGAGCTCAAGCTTTACATGGATTTCTGGAAAGAAATCAAAGATGAATACCCAAGGTTTGAAGATGGTGTGAAAGAGGTTTTGGTAGCCGTGCTGTGCTCTCCGGGATTCATCTATTTGCATAACCCTAAAGTGGAAGAAGACATGGAGTATGTGATCGCATCAAGGCTTTCATACTTCCTGTGGAATGGTCCGCCGGATGAGCGATTGATGCAACTGGCCAAAGAAGGTGATTTGGAAGACAATATTGAAGATGAAGTAGAAAGGATGATCCGGGATCCGAAAGTCTGGAACATGGTTCGAACATTTTCCAATGAATGGCTGCGTGTGGATCGGCAAGAGACCATGAGTACCAATGTGGACGAGTACCCTGATTTTACCAGGTTTGTCAAGGCCGATATGCGTGAGGAAACTTATCATTTCATGCATAAAGTGCTTACAGAGGATCTCAGCATCAAAAATTTCATCGATTCTGATTTTGCTATGCTGAACCAGAATTTGGCCGAGTTTTATGATATCGAGGGAGTTGCGGGCAATGAATTCAGGCCGGTTAAATTAGAGAATGACGCCATCAGAGGAGGCTTATTGTCACAAGGTGCCTTCCTTAACGGCCATTCTGATGGTACACAGGCGCACCCGATCAAACGAGGAGTCTGGCTCAAAGCCAAGATTTTGGGAGATGAGCCTCCACCACCACCACCAAACGTTCCTGAACTGGACCCTGAAACACCAGGGTTTGATCAGATGACCTTAAAGGAACAGCTTGAAGTTCATCGGGATAAACCTTCATGCATGGATTGTCATAAAAAGATTGATCCTTACGGTATTGTTTTCGAAAACTACAATGCCGCAGGAAAATATCAAACCATGGCCATGCAAAAACCCATTGACTCCAGGGTTGTTTTACCAGATAAGACAGAAGTGGTAGGTATTGAAGGCATCAAGCATTATCTATTGGAAAAGAAATGTGATGATTTCACAACATCATTGGTGAAGCACCTGTTTTCCTATGCTTTAGGAAGAGATGTATCTTATGCTGATGAGGAGGAGATCAGTGAAATCGTAGAAAATGTAAAAGATGACGACTATAAATTTCAGTCGGTAATTAAGTATATTGCATCCTCCGATTCATTTATTGGAGCTAAAATTGACACGGATGAAAAAGTCATGGCACTTAGATAGAAGAAGTTTTTTGAAAGGGTTAGGGGTAACCTGTATGTTACCTTACCTGGAGGCAATGGGTAAGCCCCTTGCCAGGTACGAACAAGGCATGCCTAAACGCTTATGTTTTGTCTACTTCCCAAATGGTGCGGGGATTCCACCAGCCGATAGCCCGTATCACAATAAGTGGAGCTGGTTTCCGATTGGTTCGGGTAAGGATTATCAATTAACGAACACACTAGCGCCCTTGTCATCATTCCGGAATGACATGTCAATCATAGGAGGAATGAGCCATCCAAAAAGCAGGCACTTACTAGGTCACCTCGCGGGAGATACCTGGCTGACCGGTGGCGATTTAAGAGGTAATGAATACAATAATCAGATTTCTGCTGATCAGGTTGCTGCTCAGCAATTAAGTAAGTTTACCCGATACCCCTACCTGGCCTTATCTACTGATGGCGGGATTGGTTACAAGTCAAGAGTTTCCACACTTTCATTTGACCACAGGGGATTACCTATTCCCTCTGAGCATAGACACAGAGAAATTTTTGAAAGATATTTTGCTCCGGGAGGTGGAAAACCAACCAATGAGCGTAGAAAAAGCATTTACCAGGGGCTGAAGATCGTTGATCTGTTGATGGACGACGCAAAAAGCCTTCATCGAAACCTGGGAAATCATGACCAGAAAAAGCTGGATGAATACATGACCTCATTGAATTCTGTTGAGGAACAGGTTCGTAGAAATGAGCAATGGCTGGATATTCCGATGAAACCATTCAGTGCGGATCATATCGATTTCAACGTGAACCCAACAGTGGATCCTCAGAGCTATCTAAGGACCACATTCGATCTGATGATCCTGGCTTTCAAAACTGACATGACAAGAGTCATTACATTTATGATGGGTCGTGAAGACGGGATGGGCTTTGGAGAAAATTTCCCTAAACTGGCCCTGGGAGTGAAGCTGGGTCATCATGCCATCAGCCATGACCTGTCAGAAGGACATTGGGAAATGTGGGGTCGTTATGACCAGTGGTTGGCCAAGCAGTATGCTTATTTCCTCAACGAACTTAAGAATACCCACGATGAATACGGTTCTCTGATGGACAACACATTAGCACTTTACGGAAGTGCCTGTAGTACAACCCACGATGCAGTTAATTATCCAATGGTATTAGCCGGCGGAAAAAATATGGGCGTCAAGCATGGAGCGTATTCCAAGTTCGACGATATGCCAATGTCTAATCTGCTGGTGAGTATGCTGCAAACGGTTGGTGTGGAAACAGAGAAATTCTCAGATAGCACGGGGACTATTCCAAACGGGATCCTGGTATAGGATCAATCAATCTTTTTGGCATATGATTGATAGACAGAAGGTAAAGCACATTATACCCTTATTGGTCTGTCTATCATTTATTTTACTTTTTACATCTTGTGTTTCAGAGGATAAAGGTATTTCGCAGGAAAAGCAAATACCCGAACAGGTTGATTACAATTTTCATGTCAGACCCATTCTCTCGGATAATTGTTTTGCCTGTCATGGTCCTGATGCGAATGCACGCCAGGCGAACCTGAGACTGGATACGGAAGAAGGCTTATATTCTGCACTCAAGGAGTATGAACACACATTTCCTTTTGTAAAAGAGAAACCTGAAGAATCACTCGCTTTTATTAAGATGACCTCATCGGACACCTCAGATATGATGCCACCACCTGCATCCAATTTAAGGCTTACCGATTATGAAATCCAGGTCATCGAGAAATGGATCAGGCAAGGAGCAGAGTACAAGCCACACTGGGCTTTTATTCCACCTGAAAAACCAGAGATTCCGGAAGTAGAAAATGAAGGTTGGGCTCGCAACGAAATTGATTATTTCATTCTGCAGAAAATGAATGAGCTGGAGCTTACTCCAAACGAGACGGCCAAAAAGCAGCAGTTGCTAAAAAGGGTTTCATTTGATCTTACAGGCTTGCCCCCTTCCCTGGAAATACAGGAAACCTTTTTTAAGGATGATTCTGAGGACGCTTATGATAAAATTGTAGATGAACTCCTGGCGAGTAAGCATTATGGGGAAAAGATGGCGCTTCACTGGCTGGATATTGCCCGATATGCTGATTCGCATGGTTATCAGAACGATGGCTTTAGGACCATGTGGCCATGGAGGGACTGGATCATCCATGCTTTCAATGAAAACTACTCCTATGAAAAGCTGATCATGTGGCAGTTGGCAGGGGACCTGCTCCCTGACGATAATCTCGAAGCCTTACTGGCTACAGGCTTTAATCGCAACCATAAAATCACCCAGGAAGGTGGGGCCATCGATGAAGAATACAGGGTAGAATATGTTTCTGATCGTACCGATACTTTTGGAAAGGCCTTTCTTGGCCTCACGATGGAATGTGCGAAGTGCCATGATCATAAGTACGATCCAATCTCTACCGAGGAGTATTACAGTACTTCAGCTTTTTTTGACAAAATTCCTGAAAAAGGTCTGGCTGGTGGGCTCGGAGTGATTTTTGCGGATGCACCAAAGATCAGGATCACACCGCAGATCAAGGAAGAGATCCTCACTTTCATCAACAACCGGGATACCGGATCAGTAGAAGTCATGGTGATGGCCGATTCTGTCGGGATACGCCAAACGCATATCCTGGAACGTGGCGTCTATGATGCCAAAGGTAAAGTGGTGGATTACGCGACCCCGAAAGCAGTCCTTCCTTTCGATTCGATAAAATATGAAAAAAACAGAATGGGACTGGCTAAATGGTTGCTGAGTGAAAACAACCCATTAACAGCCCGGGTGTTTGTCAATCGGATCTGGATGGAGTTTTTCACACAGGGCATCGTGAAGACTGTAGGTGATTTTGGAATGCAGGGTGATTTGCCTACCCATCCTGAGCTGCTTGATTGGCTGGCTGTTGATTTCCGGGAAAATGGATGGGACATTAAGCGATTGGTAAAACAAATTGTGACCTCTTCTACCTACATGCAATCTGCGGTTGTCCAAAAGGATAAACTTAAGAAAGACCCTGAAAATATTTACCTCTCCAGGATGCACCGAAGCAGATTTAAGGCTGAATTTATCAGGGATATGGTGCTTGCAAGCAGTGGATTGTTGAATGATGAAATCGGTGGACGTAGTGTGAAACCTTATCAGCCTGCCGAAATGTGGGAAGTAGCTTCTTCCGGCAGGGGATCGCTCAGAAAATATGTTCAGGATCATGGGGATCAGCTTTATAGAAGGGGAATTTATACTTTTATTAAGCGGACGGTGCCTCCTCCGGTCATGCTGACTTTTGATTCTTCGCCCAGAGATCACTGTGAAGAAAAAAGACAATCAACCAACACACCTCTTCAGGCTTTGATTATGCTCAATGACCCAACTGTTCTGGAAGCATCGAGGGTGTTGGCAGAACAAATTGATACGGAAGATCTTTCTGATGAAAAAAAGATCTTAAAAGCGTCCAGGCTTATTCTATGCAGAGATCTGAAGCAAAAGGAGCTCGAACTATTGCAGGGATACCTGAATGAAAGCAGAGGGCTCTTTGAAAGAGATCCGGAAAAAGCCCGAAAGTTTATCAATGTTGGTGAGTATCCGGCAAAAGAGGAACGGGATGAAATCTCAGTGGCTGCGCTCATGCAGGTAATTCACACCATCTATAACATGGAAGAGGCTATTGTGAAAAGCTAGCTAGGTATCATGTAATAAAATACCTTGATTTTGAATTGGATATGAATTACATTGCTCCACTATCCATTGTGTGTCACCGGTGTCAAAGAGTTTATTTTTCGTGCATCTCCTTGTTCTCCTCGCTACGAGCTATTAGGTCAAACTGACTTACGCGAGGGATTCATTATTGATTTGGAGAATGATACAACTTTCATTCAGGTAGAAAACAGAGCAAATAAAAACAATTATGTTTCATGCAGAATAAATAGTAATGATAATACTCAAGAGTACTATCCTGGTGAGATAAAGGGATATGGATTCGTAGGAGGAAGGTTTTTTACATCTGCTATTGTTGATAGTGTTTTCGTTGAAGTCTTAATAGAAGGTTACATCAGTCTTTATAGGCTTGACAAAGTTTTTTACGTAAAAAAGAATGAAGAATTATACAAATTAGAATTTACTAAAATCAGGGTTGAAAGAGAGGGAGGGGTGTTTACAAGTGAAGATAAAAGATGGAGAGGATACCTTTCTTATTTCGTAAGTGATTGCCTGGACAATTTTGGAGAAAGGATTGCGGAAATAAATTTTCATGAAAAGGACATTACTCAACTTGTTAAGGATTATCATTTATGCGCTGATAAGCAGTTCGTTGAGATTAAGCAAGGCAAAGAGTGGGTGAAAACTCATGTTGGTGCCAACATTGGAATGATTAGTTCTAATCTCAGTTTTGGCAAAGTTTATAATTATCGATATCTACCAAAAAGGTTTAATTCATTGAGTCCAATTATTGGGTTGTCATTTATTTTTTATTCTCCCAGGATAGATGAAAGGACAGCACTGCAGGTAGAGACTAACATTTTTAAATCAAGTTTTGAAAGTTTCTATGAGGAAGGAGGTTTCCAGCCAGGCCAGCATAGGGTGTTCGTAGATCTTGTTTCATTGTCAATTCCGGTGCTATTTAGATACAGTTTTCCGTTTTCAAAAACTACTTTAAATGTTAATGCAGGATTTATCTACAATAGATAGTTAAGCAAGAAATTAGTCCTTAAGTCCTCTTACTGGATAAGTAATGAACTAGTTCCAATTTTTGATCGTCAGCCTTTTGATATGAAAAATCATGTCATCGGTCTTTCTGGTGGATTAGGTGTACAGAGAACTTATGGAAAGTTGAATTTTACCATGGCATTAAGATATACTTATGTTAGGGATTTACAACCCCTTTCAGAAATCAAGTCATTTTACATTGATGACAATAGCTGGTCAATCCTATTAACAATCCGAAAGGATTAAGATCTAAGCAGTTTATTGAGGCATAATTTTGAGTTAAAGGATTTTTCTGCAGGTAATTCACAGAAGCCATAATATGGAGGAAGCCATCATGAAAAGCTAGGAGACGGTAACCGGATATAGTAAATTTCTATTCGATTATAAACTTTTGTAAACCAAGATCCTGCTCAACAATTCCTTTCAATACCAGTTGAGCCATTTTACGGGCTCCCAATTCATTAAAATGCGTATTGTCTGTCCTGCCATCAGGATAATTGGGATGTTCACCGGGTTCCAGGTGATGATACAGGAGTTGAGATTTTTCTTCTCCCCATTCAACCAGGAGTCTCATCGATTTTTCGTTCATATCAATTAGAGGGACTTCCTTATCCGTGGCAATCTCCCTAGTCAATTCAGCGTAATGTTTGTGGGTGTCATTTAGATTTCCATCGACAAAGGATCTTCTGGAAACGGAGGTTAACAATACCGGAATGGCACTTTTAGCACGTGTATCATCAATGTATTTACGAAGGTAATCTTGAAATTCCTCCGGAGCTGTTGCAGTAGCTTTAGTGGGAACTTCATCGTTGTGTCCAAACTGGATAAAAACATAGTCACCAGCTTTGAGGGTATTCAAAATATTGTTCCACCTGCCTTCTTCTATGAAGGAGCGTGTACTTCTCCCGTTCTTGGCCCTGTTTTCAACAACGATATTTTCATTGAAGAATGTTTTAAAAGGAGTACCCCAACCAGTTTCAGGAAATGCCTTTGGATCTTTGTCAGCACAGGTAGAATCACCCACCAGGTAAACAACCACTTTTTCCTCCTGAAAAGCAAAGGCAAAATGGATGAGCAAGAAGGAAAGACAGAGAACGCCTTTAGATATTTCATTCATTACATTTTGACAGATTCTGCATTCACCACTTTATCAATCTTCACGGCTGACTCATCAATATTTGAATCTGTAAGATCAATATTTTGTGACTCAGCCCCCAATATTAATAGCCCTTTCGTTGCATCTGGTGCGATCAGCTCTACACCCGGACCAACAAAGTTAGTTGTGTTGTAAAGGGTTAAAGGATAACCCTCAGCTGATTGGATCTTTACATTTCTGAAAACAATATCGTTTGCATCAATCATAGAAATGCCTGTTTTCCCCTCCAGGTAAGAATCCTCAATTTGAATATTTTTCAGTTTCATTTCGGGGAGACCCTGGAAGTACCCGGCACTGCCGGAACGTACGGCTCGGATATTTTTCATATAAATATCCCGGAAGGAAGGTGTTTCTTCTGTTACAGGTACTTTTTCTGTATCGGTTACCACAGCTTCCTGATCTTCTTCCAGGATGGGCGATTGTCCGCCATAGAATAAATTGAACCGGATGGGATCCGTGGGGATATCAATCATATCTATGTTGGAGATATAGATATTTTCTACAACACCTCCCCGACCTCTTGTGCTTTTGAATCGAAGCCCGATGTCAGTACCCATAAAAGTACAATTGGACACATGGATATTTTTCACCCCGCTACTCATCTCACTTCCCACAGTAAATCCACCATGTCCATGATAGACAATGTTGTTTTTGATGATCACATTTTCAGTTGGCACTGCCCGATCTCTTCCGTCTTTGTCTTTGCCTGACTTGATGCAAATTCCGTCGTCTCCTACATCAAAAGTGTTGTTATAAATCAAAACGTTTTTACATGACTCCAGGTCCAGCCCGTCACCATTTTGAGAATACCAGGGGTTGCGCACACTCAGGTTTCGGATGATCACATTCTCACACATCAGTGGGTGTAAGTTCCAGGCGGGTGAGTTTTGGAAAGTTGGTCCATCCAGCAAAACATTCTTACAATTGATCAGGCTGACCATGACAGGCCGTAGGAAATCCCGAATTTCTTCGAAATTGACTTGTGAGGGATCAGGCACGTTGAAATTTGCAGTAAACTCTGCGCCTCTTTTAAATTCCTCAGATGGATACCAGACTTTGCCATCATCGCTGGTCACACCACCACTCTTAAGTAGTTTTTTCCATTGTGGCTCAGTCATCTTTTCTTTTTTTACCATTCTCCAGGCATCTCCATTTCCATCGATAGTACCAGATCCCGTAATGGCAATATTTTCCAGGTCACGCCCATTGATTGGAGACTGGCATCGGTATGTATTCAACCCTTCAAAGCTGGTCTCCACTATAGGGTAATCATCTTTATCATCCGTAAAAATGATGAGTGCTCCAGCCTCCAGGTGAAGGTTGATATTACTCTTCAGTGTGATGGGACCAGTCAGCCACATCCCTCTCGGGACAATCACTTTGCCGCCACCTGCAGCAGAGACATTCTGAATAGTGGCTTCAAAGGCTTCTGTATTTTTAGTGATTCCATCTGGCACTGCTCCAAATTCTGCGATTGATTTTTCCAGGTCCTGGAAATCAGGCGCTACAACGAGGGGCATGTCGAATTCCAACCCCTCGTAAAGATCCTCAGTGGAAGATGTTTGAATGGTTTTTGGCTGCTGTGGGACAGGACCACATGAGACAATATATAGAAGCGAGAAAAATATCATCAAGTATTTCATAGCAATATCTATTTGTGGGCTGATACAATATTAAACAAGATGGTTCAGGATCTTCTCCAAATCTGTTCGAAGATGACGCTGTAAATGTTTATCCTGGCTGAAAAATTAAACAGTATTCCATATGATTTAAAGACCATTGTTAAAATTTGACTAAAATCTAATTGATCTGGAGGCAATTGGCTTGCCTGGGTGTCATAGTATTGATAAGAGATCTGAATGACTGCGCTGAACCAAAGTAGAAAGAACCGATCAATGAAATTAGTAGAAGTACTCTTTTCATGTGTTGGATTTTAGATTAAGATATAGAAATCACACGGAAAATGATAGACTGGGTTCCTTCAAAAGAATAGAATGTTGTTAAATAGTCATGCCTTATCGAATTGAGGTATAAAAAGATAGATTTGTCACGCCCGAAATATGATGCACGTGAAAAGATCAATATTCTACTCCGTTTGTGTACTTGTCATTTTTGCTCAATGCACACAGAATGCAAACACCACCCAAGAAGTACCTGCAGAGGTCATGCAATCTGTTTACGAGGAGGTGAAAACGCCTTATAAATCCGGGGTGGTTTTTAAACATCCTGACTCCACCAAAATGATTGATTCACCAACCATTTTCAGAGAAGATAACCTATGGTACATGACTTACATTGTCTTTGATGGGCAGGGCTATGAAACGTGGATTGCTGAAAGTAAAGACTTGTTAAACTGGGAATCCAAAGGACGGATCATGTCATTTACGGAAGGCACATGGGATGCCAATCAAAAAGCGGGCTATGTCTCGTTGGTGAATACAGATTGGGGAGGAGATTATTCGGTGGAAAAATACCAGGACAAATACTGGATGACCTATCTCGGGGGAAACTCTTCTGGTTATGAAGCGGGCACTTTGAAGATTGGGCTGGCAACTTCAGCAGAAATAACTACTGCAAATGAATGGTCAAGAAATGAAAAGCCATTGTTTTCTCCCGAGGACCCTGATGTTCGTTGGTTTGAGAATAAAACAATTTACAAGAGTTTGGTGATCAGGGATACAGAGGAAGTCTCCGGATTTCCGTTCGTGATGTATTACAATGCCAAAGGTGATACGGCCAACTATGAAAGCATTGCCATGGCAGTATCACAGGATATGGTCAACTGGAAACGCTTTGGAGATGATCCGGTAATCACTCGCTATGAAGGGATCTGTGGAGATGCTCAGATAACTAAAATGGATGAAATCTATGTGATGTTTTATTTTGGCGCCTTCTGGAAACCTGGTGCTTTTGAGCGATTCGCCTGTTCTTATGACCTGGTAAACTGGACTGACTGGCAGGGCCCTGACTTGATTGCTTCCTCAGAACCGTATGACCAAAAATATGCCCACAAGCCATGGGTGATTAATTGGGATGGGGTCGTTTACCATTTCTACAATGCTGTAGGAGACCAGGGCAGGGTGATTGCTTTGGCGACTTCGGAGGAATTGATTAAACAGTAGCCTCCTTCCCAAACATCCGCATGATGGCCTCACCATTTCCGTCCGGGGTGGTATAGACCGGTCTTCCTTCGATGGTGTAATGGGTTTCCGGAGGAATTCCCAAAGCATGATAAATGGTTTGATGAACCTGGTCGATTACTACGGTGTCTTCGATAGAAGAGCAAGGTCTTTCCTCGGCCGTCTTTCCATAGACCAGTCCTTTTTCGATGCCCCCGCCCCACATGAGGATCGATGCACCATCGGTGAAATGGCGATGCATACCATAGAATTTTTCGTCTTCTATGACATCAGGTACTGTAACCTGATCTTTTACCGTTTCTCCGGGGCGCCCCTCAAGAATGGCGTCTCTGCTGAATTCACTGGCCAGGATAATCAACGTTCGGTCCAGATGACCGCTCTCATCCAGGTCTTTGATTAGCTGGGCGATAGGCTTGTCGATGTATTGTTTCATCCCTTTGGCCCGAAGATGGCCATTTTCATGGGTATCCCAACCGAGGAAGGGTTCATATTCTGAAGATACACTGATAAACCGTGCGCCTTGTTGGACGAGTCGCTTGGCCATGAGACAACCAAGTCCGAAACGGCCGGTGTTGTACTGCTCGTATTTCTTTTCGGGCTCATCTGCCAGGTCAAAAGCCTTGACCTCCGGGGAGTTGAGCAATCTATAGGACTGCTCCATCGACCGGATCAGGGATTCTTTCTGATAGTCACTACCCAGGTCACCCATGGGACTTTTGTTGGTCAGTTCTTTGTACAACTTGTTCCTGGCCTCGAACCTTTTGATGTCCATTCCCTGAGGAGGACGCACACTTTGCATGCCGGCAGATGGATCAGGGATTAGAAAAGGTCCGTATTCCCCTCCCAGAAACCCTGCGGAATGAAAGGCTTTCAACTCTTCTGCTTCTCCCACGGTAAAACGCTGGCCCAGGGAGATAAAAGGTGGGATCACCTCATTCTTTGGTCCAAGTTCTTTGGCGATCCAGGCCCCGATATGGGGCATCTGCACGGACTGGGGAGGCTCATAGCAGGTATGCCAGTGGTATTGATGTCGGGTGTGGAGGATGTGACCTAGATCGGCAGATCGGTAAGACCGGATGATGGCTCCTTTGTCCATCACGCTTCCGATGGACTCCAGTCCTTCGGAGAAATACAACCCATCCACAGCGGTGGGCACTTTGGGAAAGGTGCTCAAAACTCTTTTGCTCTCTACGCCTTTGGAGTAAGGTGTGTATGCTTTCGGGTCAAACGTTTCGGTATGGGCCATGCCACCGGCCATCCAAAGCAGGATAACCGAATCAGCTGTTGAAGGAATTTTTGGTCCGGAACAGGACGAAAGAAAACTGCTGGCAGGAATCGATGCCGACATGGCTGCGGCTGATGCTAATCCCATTTTCTTAATGAACTCCCTTCTTTGTATTTCAATGTTTGTTCTCATGGTACTAATTGATAAATTGAAATTCCGGTAAGAGTAAAGTGGCCCAAAAAAGATCCTGAACGGCAGCTTCATCTGGCTTTTCTCCTAATGCCGAAAGAATAACCTCCTGCTCATTATCGCTTGGCAAACGCCCCAAACATTTTAAGTATAAACTATCTGCGATCACTTTTGGATCTGAATCGTAATCTTCTAGCCATTTTCTGGCCCCCTCTTCCAATAAGTTATTAAAAAATTTACCGTTGGTCAACTCCAATGCCTGCAGCAAAGAAGCCTGTTCTTCCCTTGTGGTTGCTACATTTTCCCGTGTTGGCCTGCCCAGTGCTTTTAAGAACGGATCGAGCTGGACAAGTGATGCACGGGCAAACTTGTCACCATTTTCATCAAAGGAGAAATTGACCATTTTGCCCCAGGCACTGGTACCGAATCTCCTCACTTCCTCCCAGGAGGAGTCATCAAAAGCTAATTCCTTCCAGGCATCTGATGATACTTCTTTTGTACTGATCCAGCTTCTGTCTGAAGCGATGGTATCTGATGACCCATCGGAATAGTCCAGCTTCAGCCGGAAAAGAATTCCTGCCGGATTCGGGATGGGCCCTTCATTTTCCCCTTCAACGGCAATGATATTTTCCCCTCTTGTAATCAGGCCATCAACATTGGCTTTGCCAATTTTCTCCCAATCGTTTCCGGAAAGCACCTTCTGCTCATTGATATAGAGTGTGTAAGTATGGTCAACGGAAATCAGAACCTGCGCGGATTCCAGATCTTTGTTGGGAACGTTGAAAGACTTTCTGAAATATCTTTTACCCGGTTTGGGCAACACATCCCGGTCGAACTCAATTTCCCGGTGCCAGACCCTCGAGAAATCCTGGTCCTCGTCAGAAGGGTCAAAAGCTACAGCATGATAAACGGGTGTGATCACCTGACTCACTGCATCGGTAAACTGCTCCGCAGTCAGCCTTCTGATGACTGGTCCCTTGTACACGTACTTTTCGGTTTTGATTGCCTGTGGATCTTTGTATCCCACCCCCGGGAGCTGATAGGCACGTGAGGTCATGATGTTTTCGATCAGATACTTCAGGTCGTAATCATGGGCAATGAAGTCGCTGGCCATCCAGTCGAGCAAATCCCCGTTCCAGGGTTCATTGTCCATTTCGTCCAGTGGTTCCACAATGCCCCGGCCGTTGAGGCGTTCCCAGATGCGGTTGACGATGGTTCGATACAACCGGCCGTTTTCCGGTTTGACAATCACTTCGGAAAGTAATTTCAATCGTTCTTTGATAGTTTCTGCCTCCACCGAGCCCAACTCCGAATAGATAAACTCCGTCTGGGCCATTTTTCCTGTGGGTTTGTCGCAGCGATACAGCTCTAATGTAGTGTCAGAGAAGATGTTGGCAAAAGCGTAAGTCTGAGCCAGGGTAAGGTTGCTCACGAAACTGTTGTGACAGGAGGCACACTTCACATTCACGCCCATAAGAGATTGTCCGATGTTCTGCGCCGCCTGCATGGAAGTGGTCTGGCTGGCATTCACAGCCCCGCGCCATTCAATCCCCTTGATAAAACCTTCGGAGTCTTCCGTAGGATTGGTCAACTCCTTTACCATCTGGTGGTAGGGTTTATTTTCCAGCAGGGAAGTGTAGAGCCAGTCTGTGATCTGCTTGCGTCCACCCGTAATAAATCCGGTACCGGAATAGTCATTCCTGAGGATGTCGTTCCAGAAGCTGATCCAGTGTTGGGTGTAGTTGTGATCGTCGTTGAGAAGCGATTGGGTCAACTTCGTTCGTTTATTCTGATCAGTATTTTGTTCAAATGTTTGAATTTGCTCAGGTGTTGGCAATAAACCAGTGATATCCAGGTATGCCCTTTGAATAAATTTCTTGTCATCTACCACTTCCGGCCAGGAGACCCTATTCTTTTCAAAATAAGCGTTCACTAGCCGGTCGATCGGATGCTGCATAGAACCTTCGGCGGGTGGTAGCTCGGGTTTTGACAAGGCTAATGGTGCTTCCGGGAATATCTTAACATCCCCATCTACCCAATGCGCTCCATTATCGATCCACCAGCTGATCAAGTTTACTTCTTCTGGAGACAGGATCTTGCCTTTTTTGGGCATTACCTCATCGTGGTTTTTTGGTAGCGTAATCCTGCGGATGATCTCGCTGTTTTTGGGGTCCCCAATCGTCAGGATAGGTCCTGATTCACCTCCGGTGAATACGCCTTCTTTGGAGTCCAGGACCAGCTCCCCTTTTTGCTTTTCTTCGCTGTGGCACTGGTAGCAACTGTGAGCAAAGATGGCTCGCACTTCCAGGCTGATACGGTCCAGCTGCCGGATGGAAACAGAGTCTTGCATGCTTACCTCTGTGAGTAAGGCTCCGGTTTTAGAGCTGTCGTAGTTTGTGCCCTTTCCGGGTAGCAGTTCTGTAAGGAAATCCTCTCCATGGGTGAGGCTGGCCCCCAGGTGTCCTGCGACAGTGAGGATTACTATAGTGAGGATTAGTGATATGCGGTAGGGTAAGAAGTTTGGATTTTCAGCTTTTTTAGCTCGATGGAGGAGGATAGCTGTGATGATCGAAAAAAGCGTGGTGAGCAACCCGGCGATCTGGTGGTTGAGTACGAGATCGCCGCCGTAGCTATCGAAATTAATAAGCAGGAGGCCCATGATCGAAGCGACGACCGCAGAGAGGGCACCGAGATTCACCAGCCAGGAGATTCCTTCCCGAAGTCCGGGCTTGCCACGATAAGTGAGCATCTCCAGTAGTAAGGCGACATAGATCAGCCCAATGGGAAAGTGGACGATCATGGGGTGTAGCCGACCGAAAAATTGAAAGATCCAATCCATATTCAAAAGCTAGAAAAAATTAACTGAAAAGGTACTCTTTAAACAATGCACCCTATCCAAATAGTTTGTGATTTTATAAGATTTTATGTTGAAAACATGACTTTAATTGCCTTCTAATCAAGACAATTAAAGTCATATTAAACTAATTACCAAATCCTAGTAGCCATCGTTCTGTTCCAACTCCTGGTTCAATTTGATCTCAACATCAGGGATTGGAAAAAGATATTGGTGAGTATTAAAAACGTATTCTGTAGGAGTAAATCCAAAACCACCTCTGCTTGTTGTTGGATTCGCTTTTTCAACCTCACCGTATGCATTTAGAATGGCCGCCATTTCAGCAGGAGTATTTGTTCTTTTCAGATCAAACCACCGATGGTTTTCAAAAGCCAGCTCCATCCGTCTTTCTTTCAGGACTGCATCCCTGAATGAATCCTGCGTCAATCCACTCAGAGGATCCAGATCAGCCCTTTCACGAACCTCATTGACATAGGTATATGCATCAGCCGGACCGGATTCTTCATTGATGGCTTCAGCCAGCATCAGCAGGACATCAGCATATCGAAGAACCGGCCAGTTTTCATCCGGACGACCTTGAATACTGTGTGGATGTAAAAACTTCTTGATATAGGGTACAGCCACCCAATTGTTGTCCTCATCAAAATAACCTTCTGCCAAAGAGATATCCTTTCGAAGATCTCCAGCCTCATAGGAGGCGATCATACTGAGACTTGGAATATTCCATCCTCCACCGCTCTCTCCAGGAAATGGAATCACCTGGCCTTCAGAAAGTCTTGGGTAAAAACTGTATGTAAAACCAGAGTGTTCTCCAAGATCATTATTACCCTGGAACTGAACATCAAAGATAGATTCGGAGTGATTTTTAAATACAGGATCAAATACCTGGGCGTAATCATCCAATAAACTATAACCCAATGTCAAAACCTGCTCAAGTGTAGAGATTGCCATTCCATACTCTTTCTTAGTCAGGTATACCTTCCCGAGCAATGCCAACGCAGCGCCCTTACTTACTCTTCCCACCTCTGAAGCAGGAAGTGAGGCAGGTAGTGCATCCACTGCAAAGTTCAGGTCACTCTCGATTAAGTCATATACCTCTGAAGCCGGAGATCGCAAAAAATTCCAGGCAGACGAAGGCTCTTCGATCGGTTCTGTCAAAAGAATTACATCACCAAAATGCTGAACCAGCTCAAAATAATAATAGGCTCTGATCCATTTTGCCTGTCCTTCTAGGTTGGTTTTTGCCGCCTCATCAATTTCCGCGGTTGATAATTTTTGCAATGTCGTATTTACATTGGCCAAACGCTGATAGATTGAGTTATACAAATTGGTAATGTTCGAGGTACTGGGCAAATATTGCCAGTATTCAAGTGCTTCCAATGAAGGCCCCTGTCCCCTATTTTCCACATTATAATGCAGTGTTGTATTGTCAGAAATGAAATCACCAAATTGCCATTGGTTTGCAACGTATCCCTGCATTCCACCATATAGCGCATTGACAGCTTGCGTTAATTGAGCTTCTGTCTGGTAAAAGGTAGAAGCATTCAACCTTGTAGGATCATTTTTATCCAGAAAATCCTCACCACATGACCAAAAACCAAGGCTTGTGATAACAATCAGGATTCTATATATGATAGTTTTCATAAATATATTTCTTTAAAATTCTTACTAGGACTAAAAGTTAATACTTGCACCAAATGTGAATATTCTTGGAAGAGGATAAGCCTCATCGTCATTACCAAGGTTTCTTCCTTCACCTCTATCTATATCCACATTACTTCCGGGATATTTAGTCCACAAAGCCAAATTATCTGCATTGGCATAAAATCTTGTACCCCCTAAAACAGGTAAATCATTGGGCAGGGTATAGCCCAGGGTAATATTCCTCAGCCATACGTGACTTCCATCGGAGACATAGCGTGAACTGGTCTCTCTCTGCCATTTCCAGGTGCTGGAAGTTGGTATCCAACCATTTCCAGGGTCTTCAGGAGATTTCCATCGATTGACAGCTTCTGCCAGAATATTAAAAACGCCATCCATATTCAGGGTTGTTTTTTCAATCTGCCTGGCAATGTCATAGTCATATGCGCCGGTAAATAATATGTTAAGATCGAAACCTTTATAGTCGGCACCTATCGTCAGCCCTGCAATAAAATCGGGATGAGGATTACCCATTTCGCCCATATCCGGAGAGGTATTACCATAGGTGATCTCCCCATCATTATTCAGATCCCTGTAAATAAAAGTACCGGGAATGGCACCATCCTGGGTAGGTGAGGCATCAATTTCTGCCTGGGAATTGAAAATACCTATCATGTCATATCCCCACATCATACCAATTGGTCTTCCCACAGCGGATCGGTAACTCGTGCCGTAAAAGCTATAAGAAAAGATCTCATCGTTTTCTCCATTGATAGCCAGAACTTTATTTCTATTAAAGGAAATGTTAAAATCAGCATGGATATTGAGGTCATTGGCCACTTTAGTGCGATAGCCGACGGCCACTTCTACACCTTTATTCTCTACCTTTCCAAGGTTGGTCAATGTAGAACCAAACCCAGTGATGATGGGGAGAGGTGCACTTAGAAGCATGTCTTCAGTGATCTTATTATACCATTCAACCGTCAAATTAAGTTTGCCTTCAAAGGCTGAAAAGTCCATTCCAATATCGACCTGGTTTGACTGCTCCCATCCTAAATTGGTATTGACAAATCCAGCAAGTCTTTGACCCGGAGCTAACTGATTTCCAATAATATAATTATCAGTGATCATGTTACTTGAATTTTGGTATTCATTGATATTGTTATTTCCGGTGACACCATAACTCGCTCTTAATTTCAAGTCAGAGATCCAGTTGATGTCAGTAATGAAGCTTTCTTCGGAGAGTCTCCAGCCGGCTGAAAATGCAGGAAAATTACCCCAGAGGTTATTTTTTCCAAACCTGGAGCTGCCTTCCCGGCGAAAAGTGGCCGAAAGCAGGTATTTATCCTTAAAGGAATAATTGGCCCTGACAAAATAGGCTAATAGACTCCAACTCTCTTCATCTGATCCCACATTGAAATTTTCTGAATTGTTGAGAAATTGTACTATATCATCAGGGAATGTATTGCCGCTTCCTGATAAAGACCTAACTGTTTGTTCCTGGGCACTATATCCCAGCATGATATCAAATTGATGAGCATCAATTTTTTTGCTGTAGGATAGCAGTTGATCTGCCGACCAATTGATAACTTCTGTATATTCTTCAGACAAAGTTGCATTCCTGGGAGGCGGTTGATTAAAGCCACCACCTGCCAGTGTAGAAGGCCTCCATCTGTTATCTCTGCCATTTGAAAGTGACACATTATATGATGTTCTGAACTTAAAATCTTCAAGGAAAGATAATTCAACATAAGCATTGCTCAGGAGGTTGTTTAAGTGCTCCATGTTCTTTTCTTGTGTCAGTTCCATTACGGGATTTACAGATCCGAATGTACCTCCATCTCCTCCGATATAGTCTACGAAACTTCCGTCCGGATTATAGACCGGGAACCTGGGGTCTGCCCACAATGCAGTACCTATGATAGCATCTCTGCCTGTAGTATTAATAAATCTTTCATTGGAACGGGACCCAACGACATTTAGTCCCATCGTCAGGAAATCATTTACCTTTCCATCTATGTTGGCCCTTAAATTATATCGCTCAAAATTTGTTTTAATAATAGCTCCTTCCTGACTTAAATAGCCTGCAGAAACTAAAGTTTTAACATCTCCTTTTCCTGATGCAAGCGTTACATTGTAATTCTGAAATGCCGCATTGTCATTTACGATCTCATCAAACCAATCCGTAGAATACTGGGTTTGCTCCGGATATCTGTAATTCTCAGGGATCTGATCGATGGTTGGAATGCCATTTCCAGCAAGTACTGATTTGTCAATGAACTGTTCCTTCCTCCATTGAGCATACTGCTGACCAGTCATCATTTTTATTCTCTTTGACTCAGGGATATTCTGAAATCCATAATTGATGGAAGCGGAAACAGAAACTTCACCTTCTTTCGCTCTTTTGGTAGTAACCAGCACCACACCATTGGAACCTCTTGCTCCGTAAATAGCGGTGGAGGCGGCATCCTTTAGCACGGTAATACTTTCAATATCATCAGGATTTAAATTTCCCATTTGATTGCCCACTGGAAATCCGTCGATTACAAAAAGAGGGGCCTGATTGGTACCTAATGATCCGACACCTCTAATCATAATGCTCATTTCTTGTCCCGGAGTACCATCGGTTTGTGCAACACTTACACCTGCAGCTTTTCCGCGCAAAAACTGTGTAGCATTCGCTACTGGCTGATCGCCCATGTCCTTCATGTCTACAACTGACACAGCTGAGGTAATATCAGCCTTCCTTTTTGATCCATACCCCACAACAACCAATTCTTCCAATTGCGTAGCATCTGTCGTCAATTGAACA
This sequence comes from Cyclobacteriaceae bacterium, assembly GCA_965223915.1. Taxonomy (GTDB): domain Bacteria; phylum Bacteroidota; class Bacteroidia; order Cytophagales; family Cyclobacteriaceae; genus UBA7330. The sequence goes on from OZ245027.1 coordinate 1,347,242, forward strand.
TCAATTACCGACCGGTTATTGACGGGGATTTCCATGACTTCGTAGCCCACAAAAGTTACTACGAGCACGGCATCCTCAGAAGCATTGATTTTGAAATAGCCATCTACATCGGTAGTGGTACCATTGGTGGTAGATTTAACCACGATTGTGGCACCTGGTAGTGCTGCACCTGTTTCATCAGTCACCTGACCCGTAATTGTTAGCTGCACTTCCCCAATACTGATTTCTACTTCTCCACCACTTTTAAGTCTTGCGCGGCTGATGTTGATCGTCTGATCTACTTGTTTAAAATCAAGGCCCGTTTGTTGAGCGATCTCTTGCAATACCTCGTACACTGTACTATTTTCCGAAGTGATATGGATATCACCTATCTTCTCAAGGTCTCTGCTGTTATTATAAGCGAACTTATAATCCGTCTTTGATTCAATTTCTTTAAGCACATTGTATAAATCAGTTTGTGATGATTCAATGCTTATAGAAACTTTTCTAATGCTCTTTGATTTTTGAGCATGCACGTTATCAGCCAAAAGAAGATTGAGGCTGATCGATTGAACTATTATGATCAATAATGAATATTTCATTAAAGTAAATAATTGCTGTAAAAAGTTACTTTTCATATCTTGGGGTTTGTTTTATTAATAAGTTTTAGTGCATGTAAGTAGGTATTCCGTGAGAAGCTTACCTTCCTGCATGCCGGTATAGAAAGTAACATTTCTTAAATGTTACTTTCTTCTTTTTAAGTTGTTTCTACTGCCATATGCTGTTAGGTTTATTGATAGGTTATGGTTACTTTTTGTTCGTTTATCGTGTACTTGAAATCCATGGAAAAACTGATGGAAAGCAATACACTATTGAGATCCATCTTCACGAATTCTCCTGAGTAATCCCATGGTGATGTTGGCTTATTGGTTTTAGCAATATCCACATCGTACCAATTCTCCAGTGTTGAGAATACTTCCTGCTCACTTGCCTTCTTAAAAATGATCGCCTGATCTTTCCATCCCATTACCAAATCATAATCAAAATATCCTGTAACTAACTTCTCAGTATCCGGGATGTACCATGCTTCCTTACCAGGGTCAAGTATTACTTCTGAAGCTGTCGATTGGGATGAAACAATGACTTTACCAGTGGCCAATGCAACATGAGTTCCTTCCTTCCTGGTATTGATGTTGAATGAAGTACCCAAAGCAGTGGTAATAAGATCTTTTGTTTTTACCTGAAAGGGTCGGTTAACGTCTTTTGAAACCTCAAAGAATGCCTCACCTTCCAGTGTCACCGACCGGCCCTCAGTAGAAAATTGTTCAGGATAAATAAGCTTACTATTCGTGTTGAGAACTACTTTGGATCCATCACTAAGGTAGATGGTTAGTTTCTGGCCCCTTTGGGTTTCTTTCTCAATTTTAGCAACAGGAATTTCAACGTGCGGTTCTGGGTCATCTATATGGTTAATATTCAGATACCATGTTGCAATTGCAGTGATCAAAATCAAACTTGCTGCATATCTTAAAGTTCTTTTCCATATACTGTTTGACCTGACTTGAGATTTAGACTCAAACCTGTGGATAACTGTTTCAGCGTTTAGTAAATAGGATTTTTCCCGGGCTTCGTCCAGCTCACTGTTTACAGTACCCTGTTTGAGTGATTCCCAAATAGTATTTACATCCTCTTCTTGCAATGCATATTGCTCCAGAGGAAACTTTCTTAAAATTTTCTTTGCTTCTTTTACTTCATTAAGCTTTTCCGGATGTGACTTTAGCCAGTTTCCCCAAAAGGCATTAGCGGCAGGCGTGGGATTGAGGACCCATTCTCTGAATTCAGGATTGAGGACCAGGTCCTCAGCAGTATAGGAAGAAAACTTCAATTGATTTAGTTTTGGTTACCTATACTATAATGTATCCTGATATTAATATCTATTCAATAAAATTGATATTTTTTCAGAATTTATTAAATAACAGCTTTTTTAAGCCTCGATATTGCCTTCCAAGCAAGGGTGTATATCGATCCGACACTTATCGACATGATATTTGCGACTTCTTCGTAAGTCATCCCTTCGAAAAAGATCAGCGTAATTACCTCCTTCTGGCGTGAGGTTAATTTATTTAAAGCAGTTTTTACCTTTTTCCTGATAGCATGTATATCCTGACCGTTGATCGATTCATCTTCAAAAGGGAAAAAGATCATACCCTGATCTGCATAGGATTTAAGAGCAATATTTTTCATTTTCTCTTCCTTTGCCTTGGCATGTTGTACTTTGTAACGAAGTGATTTGAGCAAATAAAACCTGATGTTGTTTGTAGGGGTAAGATTTTTTCTCCCTTTCCAGATTTCAAAAAATAATTCCTGAATACAGTCTTTTACCTGGGCTTCATTAGGAAGGATAGTCATTCCATAATTAAACAAATTCTGTACATTTTCACGATAGATAAGCTCATAGGATTTTATACATCCTGTTTTGAAGTTATTCCAAAGGGAAACATCCTTTTCCTCAGCATTTTTTGTTGAAGCATACAGAAGATCATCAAAGAAAGATTCCTGTCTCCCCCTGATCGTAAATAGACCCAGGAATAGCAGCCCAATGGGAAAGCAGACGATCATGGGGTGAAGCCAACCGAATGCCTGAAAGATCCAAAGGGGGTTACTTTCCATACTAACAAATATAATTAATGCTTTAAGCTAACCAGCCTGTAGTACCCTGTAAAAATGGATAGCTGGCGCAAGGAACGAGAACTGCTACTTTGTACATTGCATCTCTTTATTGATTTAGCTAGTTTTAATTGTTTATGCGGTGAACCAATCCCCGGGTGAATCGCCAAAATCAATCAAAGTAGGCCACAGAATGAAGTACATCTCGATAAACCTCTATCGAAAAGTGATCAACCATGCCCTTGCTGAGGGCATGAGTCGGGATGACTTTACAGACCTCCCCACTCCCATTGATGCCATCGAAAATATCCAGGCAGTCCTCGCTGATCACTTTTTTGAACTACACGAGCGATTGGACGAGCAGCTGGGGCCCGGCTTTTCCGTCAGAGTGGGTAGGGAGATGAAGATCGAAGACTATGGGGTCCTTGGGCTTTCCTGGCGAACATGCACCTGGGCAGGAGAGATATTCGATAGAAGTGAGCGGTACATGAAGCTGCTGTCAAATACATATTTTTTCGAAGTCAGGAAAAAAGGTGAATTTTCTGATATCCTCCTACATAGAGAACCACACAGAAGGGGATTAGAATTATCCAATGAAGCTACGCTTTCTGCTATAGTGGTTGTACTACAAGCCATAACCGAAACGGAAATTGCCCCAATTCAAGTCAATTTGAAGCATAAACCCCCTAATGACTTAAGCAGTCATCACCGTGTTTTCAATTGCCCGGTACTATTTAATCAGCCCAATTATTCCATCACTTTTAAAACCAAAGAACTGGAAACCCGTACTGCTAAGGCGGACCATAGCATCAATCAGTTTTTAGTGGAGCGGGTCGAGGAGGAAACCAATGGAATAAAAGTCAGTGGTCATAAACTGACCGAAGACGTAGAGAAGCTGATAAGAGAGGCCTTGCCCAGCGGAATACCGAGCATTTTTCAGATTGGGGAGCACATGGGGATGAGCAACAGAACCCTGACCCGGCGTCTTTCGGAAAATGGGGTCACCTTTCGTGATCTGATCCAAAAAGTGCAGGAAGAGGTATCCAAAAAGCTGCTTCGGTATTCGGATCGCAGTATTGCTGAAATTGCTTTTGAAACGGGCTTTTCCGAGCAAAGTGCTTTTAACAGAGCTTTCAAACGCTGGACGGATCAGTCTCCGGTAGCATTTAGAAATGATTAAAAATCAAATGATAATCTGACCTTAATCGTAAAACTTTGTCATAGTGTGTCAGGGATTTGGTAACCAGGAGTCTCAATTTCACCCTGCCACATTTTAAACGAAACATCAAAAATGCAAAAGCATCTCAACCCCATTCGATTCATTCAACTTACAGGAATAGCAAGAACTATCACAACCTTGCTTATCTATTTTGTGATAAGTGCCTTTATATTTTCATGCAATGATGATGAGCCAGCAGAAGAGCCTTATTTGACCATCCTGGATAGTCAGTTTGAAGCCAGGCTTATTGAGGAGGGAATAGATTCCGACACGACGATTAACCAAAAACTGTTGAAAACCGATGCTGAAAAGGTGACTCACTTGAATTTGGATTTTGAGGCAAACAAAATAATCAAAGACCTGACAGGTATTGAGGGCTTTGTGAATTTAACTTATCTGACAGTGGACAAACAGGACATCGAAACCATTGACTTAAGCCATAACACTAAACTGGACACACTATGGCTGGTGGGAACCTACCTTACCACCATTGATCTTAGTACCAATTTGAATTTATTATCGGTTAATCTTCCATCAAATGTGCTTGAAACAGTCGAAGGGCTTTCAAATGCCAGGGATTTAAGACGTCTTGATCTGTCATGGAACTATCTGGAAGATATTGTGATACAAAATCAGTCTCTGGAAAACCTGTTCCTCAATAATAATTTTTTGGAATCTATTGATGTTACCGAATCTGAAAACCTGAGGACAGCAAACCTGGTGAGTAACCAGATCAGCACGGTGGATTTCAGCAACAATATTCAGCTGGAAGTACTCATCATTTCTGATAATAAACTACAAGAGATCCAGCTGGATCCACTTGAAAACCTGACTTATTTTTACTCCTCAAGTAATGAACTATTAAGTCTGGATGTAAGCCAAAACCCAATGCTTGTGGATTTGAGGGTTGACAGAAATCCTGATTTAACCTGCATCAAAACTCAACCTGGCCAGGAAATCCCGACAGTAATCCTGGGAGATCATCAGGAATTGAGTAGTTCCTGCCCATAAATAACGTCCTCAACCACCCTTTTGGCCTAAAGTGTCAAAACATTGGCGGGTAGAGTCAAGAAGGGGATAGCTATGACCTTCAGTTTTGCTCTTGTATTAAACAAGAATCAAAATGAAAGAGCAATCCTTCAAATGGCTATTGCCGGGACTTGTCGTTGCGGTACTAATTCTGATTTCATCAGATTTTCCAGGATCACATTCCCCGGAACTTTCAGCTATTGGGTGGAACAGCTACGAGAAAGAGCTGGGCCAAGAAGCCCTCACTATTCTGGAATCTAAATGCAATGTCTGTCATCGAAAGCAAAATCCTTTGATGGTTTTCAAGGAGAAGAATATGGCTAAAAGAGCATCAAAGATCTATAGGCAGGTCTTTCTGGATAAACGCATGCCCAAAGGTGACAAGATCAGACTGACTCCTGAAGAGTACCAGATCCTAGAAAAATGGCTATTCACTCAAAAAATACTATAACCATGGAAATATCTATTAAATCTCTTATTCTGTTTGGGGCTGTGGCATTCACAGGACTGTCAGCCGGCCTCTTCTACGCATGGTCGGTTTCGGTCATTCCCGGGACCCAGAAAATATCGGATACTACTTACCTGGAAACCATGCAGTCTATCAACCGGGCAATTCTTAATCCCGCATTCTTTCTGATATTTTTCGGAAGTCTTGTATGTCTGAGCATTGCCAGCATCTATGAATTCCACTCTAATGGCTGGGTCTTCGGCTTGATGCTTGCCGCTTCCATCACCTATTTGGTCGGGACAATTGGTGTGACGGGGTTGGGAAATGTCCCATTGAATGATCAATTGGATGTTTTCAACATATCGGAAAGCCCAATGGAGAAAATCACAGAATTCAGAGCGTACTATGAATCAAAATGGAATCGATTCCACCTGATCAGAACCGTTTTTGCAGTCTCCTCATTCCTGCTGGCGCTACTGGCTCTTTTCATTGAAACAAAAAGTAATTAAACCTATAAATCTAAACTCAAATAAAAATGAAGCACAACATCTTAGTAATTGGCGGGACAGGTAAGACCGGTCGCCGCGTAGCAGAAAGACTCACACAACAGGGGCATCATGTGAGTATTGGGTCCAGGAAGGGTACACCTTCCTTCGACTGGGACGATCCTACGACCTATGCAAAAGCGCTTAAAGGAATGGATCGGGCTTATATTGTCTATTATCCTGACCTGGCAGTGCCCGGAGCCAGAAACGCTATTGGCGCACTGACAGAGGCAGCGCTCAAAGCAGGACTGGAAAAAGTGGTACTTCTTTCCGGAAAAGGCGAAAAGGAAGCCGAGGCTTGCGAGCAGATCGTAGCCAATTCAGGCTTGAACTATACCTTGGTAAGAGCATCCTGGTTTAATCAAAATTTTAGTGAGGGGGCCTTTCTTGATTTTGTGCTTTCCGGGCAGGTGGCGCTCCCCATGGCCGAGGCAGAGATCCCGTTTGTTGATGCTGACGACATCGCTGATGTGGTGGCCAAAGTGCTGGTGGATGACTCTTACAACGGCCAGACAATTACGGTAACCGGGCCGGAAAAAATTACTTTTCGGGACGCTGTAGAAACCATAGCAACTGGTATTGGCAAACCCATCCATTTTCAACCCATTTCTATCGAGGAATTTAAGGAAGGAATGAAAGGAGCCGGCCTGCCGGACTCATACGTATGGCTTTTCGGGTACCTGTTTGAAGAAGTATTGGGTAACGCAGATAACCAGGTTGTTTCTCATGACTATGAAAAGTTGCTCGGCAGACCTGCCACTGATTTTAATACGTATGTAGAAAAAACAGTTGCCTCTGGTGTCTGGAAGCAACCTATTCCACAAACCATATAGCCAAAATAAAGATGAAGAATCTGAATTTTAAACGAGCAGTTCTTGCTGCGATCATGGCCTGGACATTGGGTGTTGCAGCGTTTGTAGCTTCCTACTTCGTACCAGTGATGGATGATGCTGATCAGCAGGCAAACATGGTTTTATTTGTGATGATTATCCCTGCTGCAGCACTTGGAGCCAGGGCTTACTACCAAAGAGCGCGTAACACCAATGGGTTCCTGTTAGGTGCATTTATGTTTGTGGTTACTACAATTCTTGACGCCTTTATCACTGTGCCTTTATTTATCATTCCAGAAGGTGGAGATCACATTACCTTCTTTGGTGCCCCATCCTTTTGGTTGATCGGTATGGAATATATTGGTGTGGTAGCTGTTTATTGTAATCTTAGGAAAACTCATCGGGCACCCAGAACAAGTGTTTAGTAACCCTATATAATCCTATTGGTAAGGCTGCTCACACAAGGCAGTCTTTTTTCCTTGTTGGGTTTTACGTATTTATGATGATCAAAAAATGTTAGCTTTATGGTAAGATCCCCAAACACCTATACATCTAAACCAGCTTTTATAACCTACCAACTTCCCCAATGGCTAGCGATCAAGATAAAATCAACAACCTCCTGGAAAAGCTGGATGCACTCCTGAAAAAACAGGATGAGTTCTCCAGGGAGATAGATACGTTGCGGGGAGAAATTGGTCAGCTGAAGCCAAAGGGGAATGAGGCACGAATTCAGGAGGCTACAAAACAATTTTTGGCTGAGTCTGAATCAGAAAATCAACCTATCAAAGAGGAGGTTCAGACTGCTCCCCAGAAAAAATCAGAATCACCAGTAAACAGACCACCCATAGGCAGGTCTGACCTCGAAAAATTCATCGGGGAGAACCTGATCAATAAAATTGGTATTGCCATCACCATTATTGGGGTGGCTATAGGAGCCAAATATGCCATTGATCACGAAATGATCAGTCCGCTGACGAGGATCATCTTAGGTTACCTCGTGGGTATTGGATTGCTTGGTTTTGCCATCAGGTTGAAAAAGAAATACGAAAATTTCAGTGCAGTGCTGCTTAGTGGAGCGATGGCCATCATGTATTTCATTACCTATGCAGCCTATAGCTTCTATGACCTGATCCCTCAGATACCAGCTTTTGGGATCATGGTTCTGTTCACGGCATTTACGGTGGTCGCCGCCATCAACTACAACAGGCATGTAATCGCACTTATCGGACTGGTAGGCGCCTACGCCGTTCCCTTCCTACTCAGTGAAGGGTCAGGTAAAGTAGCCATCCTTTATTCGTACATGACCATCATCAATGTTGGTGTGCTGGTCATTGCAATCAAGAAGTACTGGAAATCACTTTATTATGCTGCTTTTGGGTTGACATGGCTGATCTTTTTCTCGTGGTCTGTGACCCAATATCAAACCAGTGAACACTTTGATCTGGCGTTGGCATTCGGCACTATATTTTTTGGCATTTTCTATCTGACATTTCTGGGATATAAACTGCTTCAAAAGGAGCAATTCGAACGAGCAGATATTCTCCTGCTACTGGCCAATTCATTTATCTATTATGGAATGGGATATTCCTTCCTGAATAACCATGAAACCGGGGATCAGCTATTGGGTGTGTTTACGCTAGGCAATGCGATGGTGCATTTCATGGCCAGTGCGATTATTTACCGGCAAAAGCTGGCAGACAGAAATCTGTTTTTTCTCGTTTCCGGACTGGTGCTGGTATTTATTACCATCGCGATCCCTGTTCAGCTGGATGGTAACTGGGTCACTTTGCTTTGGGCGGGCGAAGCAGCATTGATGTTTTGGATTGGGCGAACCAAAAAGGTGGACATCTATGAAAAACTTTCTTATCCATTGATACTCCTGGCGTTTTTCAGTATCGTCCACGACTGGATGATTGTCTACGATCGCTACTATTTTGATGATGTCGAGTTAAAATTCACACCTTTACTGAATGTCAACTTTTTGACCTCCATCTTATTTATTGCTGCCTTTGGATTTATCAATGCGCTGAATCAGCAGAAGTCTCACACTCCTGCGCAGATATCACGGAAATGGCTTTCAAAAATCATTTCATTCTCCATACCAGCTATTCTGATCATTACAATCTATTATGCGTTCCGGCTGGAAATCGCCAACTTCTGGAACCAACTTTATGCCGAGTCTGCATTGTCGATTGATTCAGGAAAATATCAGGGCTCACAATGGAATGAGGATTTGATCAGGTTTAAAAACATTTGGATCATCAATTATACCCTGTTGTTTATTTCCGCTCTGGCCTGGGTAAACTTTAAGAAAATTAAAAATCAACAATTAGGATTGATCAACCTCGGTCTGATCATTTTGGTGCTGGCTATCTTTTTAATTCAGGGGCTACTTGTACTGAGTGAATTGAGGGAAAGCTATCTCAACCAGAATTTATCTGAATACTATCAACGAGGCATATTCAATCTTGTCATTCGATACATCTCCTTTGTTTTTGTTGCCATCACACTGATCACCAGTCATCGATTTATCAAGTTGGACTTGTTACAACAAGACTTTAAACTCACTTTTGATTTTGTGCTACACATCACGATCCTGTGGATATTGAGCAGCGAACTGATCCACTGGATGGACATCGCCGAATCCAGCCAATCGTATAAACTCGGATTAAGTATTCTTTGGGGGGTTTATTCCCTGTTCCTGATTGCTTTGGGAATCTGGAAGAAGAAAAAGCATTTGAGGATTGGAGCCATCACCTTGTTTGGACTGACACTCGTCAAACTTTTTTTCTACGACATATCACACCTCGACACCATCGCTAAGACCATTGTTTTTGTACTGCTGGGTGTGCTGCTTTTGATTATCTCGTTTCTTTATAACAAATACAAGCATGTTATTTCAGATGAAGTGGATCACTAGTGTTCTTATCGTTGCCCTGTCTACTTCCTCATTCGGCCAAATGGCGGATTATCATTTCAAAAGGGAACTGACAGGAGTCAAAGATCAATGGCACAAGATTGTTCTTCCCAATGAGATCTTTGGAAAAACGAACCATGCTCTCACGGACATTCGGATTTTTGGGCTGACATTGGAAAATGATACGATCGAAGCCCCCTACCTGCTTCGGCTGATCAAAGAAAAGAAGACCACCAGAGAAATAACCTTTAATATTCTCAATACCTCACACAATGATAGGGGGTACTATTACACTTTTGAAGTCCCCGGCGAAGAACCGGTCAATCAGCTCAAATTGGACTTTGAACAGACGAATTTCGAATGGAAAGTTACTCTAGAGGGGAGCCAGGATCAGAGGGAGTGGTATACGGTCGTGGAGGATTATCGCATCCTTTCTATCAAAAATGATTTCGTCAATTTTCAATTTACAAATTTGACCTTTCCCAGTACTAAATATCGTTACATCAGGTTGCTTGTTGAGAGCAAGGAAAAGCCGGACCTTTCAAATGTTGGCATTTCCCAAAGAGATACAAAAGAAGGAACCTATAGAGAATACGAGGTCAAAAAACGGGTCACACAAGAGAATGAGCAAACCCGAGAGACTGAAGTGAGTGTTGAATTGGAACAACCGGTTCCGCTTAGTCATCTACGGGTAATTGTTTCAGATACGCTCGATTATTATCGTCCTGCCATGATTCGGTACCTGGTGGATAGTTTCGATACAGAGCAGGGATGGAAGTATAATTACAGGACGCTGACATCAGGCACCTTAAATTCACTGGGAGAGAATGTGTTTGATCTCGGTAATGTGACAGCTCAAAAACTAAAGATCATCATCAGTAACCGGGACAATCAGCCACTGAAGGTGGCAAAAGTTGAAGTAAAAGGGTATCTCCATGAGCTGCAGGTACGATTTGCCAGGGATGCCGACTATTTCCTGGTTTATGGCAATGAAGGGGCAGCAAGACCCAGCTATGACATCGGGCATTTTACCGACAACATCCCTGAGAATATCACACTATTGACTTTGGGCAATGAACAGGAAATAGAGCAAGAGGATGAGCCTTTTATAAAACCCCTCTTTCAAAGTAAAGCCTGGCTATGGACTGTGATGGTGGTCATTATTTTGTTGCTCGGAGGGTTTTCTTTAAAAATGATGAGAAAAGGGTGATATCCCTTAGCTGGACATTTTGCTTTTGATCTTATCCAACATAAATGATATGTGAGACAGTGCGGATTTCTCTATCTTTATCCTGAATAGACTAAGATATGGAGGCAGAATCTAAAATTAAAGAAGAATTAACTCACTGGATAGAGACGTTGAATGATTCTCATTTGCTCAACCTACTTAATTCAATTAAACTTTCTGAAGCTGATACAAAAGTTGATTGGTGGGATGAATTGACAGAGAGCCAAAAGAAAAACATTCAACTTGGCATTGAAGATCTCAACGAGGGTCGAACTATATCTTCACAGGAATTCTGGTCAGAATTGAGATCGGATGACTAAAGACCTGAAAGTAGAATGGACAAAAAGATCGCTTAGGAACGCTAAAAATATTCGAAAATATCTTTTCGATGAATTCACAAAAAGACGAGGTAAATTCCTTTGAAGCCTTACTTAAAGGATTTGAATTAAATGTTTCCAAATTTCCTCATTTGTACTACTCAATCCATCAAATATCCGAATCTGCGAAAAGCAGTTTGCACAAATACACTACAGTTTACTATACAAATACATCATCAAGCATTTCGATAATTGCAATTCAAGATAACAGGCAGGAAAATCCGGGAAAGTAAATTCAAGAGACATGAAAAAAGTAACAGGAATCGGCGGCATCTTTTTCAAATGTAAAGATCCGAATAAGGTAAAATCCTGGTATCAGCGGCACCTGGGATTAAATACCGATAAATGGGGAACCAATTTCGAGTGGCGTCATTCAGACAACCCGGAAATTAAAGGCCACACGCAGTGGAGTCCTTTTACAGCGGATACCAAATATTTCGAACCCTCTGAAAAAGATTTCATGATCAACTACCGGGTAGAAAACATCGAGGAGCTGGTTAAGGAATTAAAATCCGAAGGAGTCACTATTCTTGATAAGATTGAGACCTATGAATACGGCAAGTTCGTCCACATCCTGGACGTGGAGGGAAACAAGATCGAACTATGGGAGCCAGTCGATGAAGAATATGATAAGATTGTGGAGGGAAGGACGAAATGATTGGAGTTTTCCAGCTCAACACGAAAACCAGACATTATTTCCTATTAACCAGGTTTTTAAATTCCCAATTATTTGAAACGCTTAATAGATTTTTCGGAGTGATATTAAAGTTGTAGTACAAACTGCAAAAGTTTTGCTGATCTCCGCAAAATCCAGTTTTTAATGCTTGGGAAGTTGATATAAGTTAGCTCACATTTTAACATTGATGGCCATGCACAAGCACGTTGTATTGTTGTCTTACCTCAGAAACCGGGTCATCCTGACCAGGATTATTTCGATATTACTACTCATCAGTTTCTGCACTTATACGACCGGCTGTATCTTCTATAAGGCAAGACAAAAACCTGTATCGGACAAACCCATTGCTGATTTCAATAAATATACACCGGATGCTTACACCTTTTTGGTTCACTTTGGAGATGAGACCTGGCAGTTATCTTCTGTAGCACTTCATCTTGATGAAGACATGGTATATGGCACTGTGGTGGCAATGAATCCGAATGTTCAGGCGCTTTATTCAAATATTGCTGATGGACGAACCAAAGTATTGAGGGATAAAGTCAAGTATTCGCGGCAGGTTCACTTTTACATCAATGAATACAATGATTTGAAAAATGGTAAGATTTCTATTCAGGGATCAGCCATTGAAAAAGCTGTTGTATATAATGTTGATGGCATAGCCACAACGCTGGTAAATGCGGGCATCATTGCACTTTCCTTTCTTGTGGTAGTAGGAATTTATATCTTCATCATTTGTAATTGCCCGCATGTATATGCTTACGATGGAAAGGATTACCTTTTGGAGGCTTCATTGTTTACGGGAGCGGTAACCAAAGGTCTTGAGCGGAATGATTTCAAGATTTTGCCAGACTATCTTTCTGATCAGGTGGCCATTAAGGTTGTCAATGAAGAATTAGAATTACAACATACGGATTTGCTTGAATTACTAGTTGTTCAGCACTCACCGGGAGTGATTATTGCACCAGATGCGAATGGCAATATTTATTCCATTGAACAGCCCATTGCTCCCGCAACAGTCTTTACCTCAGACAGCCAGGATTACTCATTTGAAATCAGCGAGCAGGATGATCTTCCTTTCAGGTTTAATGTGGAAGGAGAAAATGATCTGTCTGATCTTTACCTGACCTTTGATGCTATTCCCAAAGAATACAACAAAGCCAGTCTGATATTGAAGCTAAAAAATACAACATGGGGTGGCTTTGTCTACAAAAAATTCATTTCAAATTTTGGTAGCTACTATGGCAAGTGGTCTGAAAAGAGCCAGAACAAACCCGGAGATAAAACCATGGAATGGGCCCGGTCGCAGGGAATTCCACTGGCTGTTGAAATGAGACAAAATGGAAAATGGACCAGTGTTGGACTTATTGACCTGGTGGGCGAAATCAATTATACATCAATGGTTTTACCCATTGAGCTGGCGGGTGATAGTAATCCGGTGGAACTCAGGTTGAGGTCCGGGTTTATGTTTTGGGAAGTGGATTATGTGGCCATAGACTATAAAAGCCAGTTAATAACTGATTACGATGTATTTAAGCCTACAAGAGCCATTGGTCAGGATGGAACGGACTTTAAAGGGTCCCTTACATACAGCGATGGAAAGTATATGGATCATTTGCATACGGGAGAGTACACGGAAGTAGTGTATGCGCCAATTGCCAAAGTACCCGGAAAGCATCGCACGCTCATTCTTCATAGCAAAGGCTACTATCAATCAAACTTTAATCTTACAGGATCACCCCAATTGGACAAGCTATTAAAGTATAGAAAGGAAGGCGAGCTGTCCAGGCAGTCGATGCAGCTATACGATGATTATCTCAAATCTATAATTATTTCAAGCAATGAATAGGTATTTGATTTTTGTGATTGGAGTGCTGGCTCTTCATCTGGGCATGACAAATTGCATGGCTCAGGATACGCTTTTTTATAAAAACGGGAACCTGGCCGTTGGTCAGATTGTGGATATTGATTCTGCGAGCGGAAAAGCAGCTTTTCAGATTGAAGAGACCACCAGGGTTGTGTTATTTTCAACGTTAAAGAGCATAGGGTTTGATGGTAATAAGAACTTAAATAGCGAGTTTTTTAGTGTTCATGAAGAAGCTCTGGTTCAGGCCCCCAAAACCGGAATAAATACTCAGGGGTCACTATTGGGAGAGACAAAATTTACCTACAATAGCTGGTTGGTACAGTTCGATCTATTCTCACCATTGAGAAAGGATCCTTTGAATTTCCCTGAGAATTCAAATATTGGCATTGGGATTGAGTACTTTTTTTCCGATCGTTTCAGCCTATCTGTAGTAGGCAGGTTCGGCACCAATATCAAGACCCATTCAACGGACACCATTGATTTAACAAATAATTACGACTATCAAATTCCGTACTTTACGGAAATGGATCATGAATTTGAACTGGCAACACGGATTTATCCATTTAGTCAGCGGAAATTTGCACCATACTTCGCACCATTCGTTAGTTTCGGTAAACTTATTTATTACCATCGAAAGGATTTTAACCGGTACTATGAAACTGGTGAGGACTACTATTATTCTTATTCCATCTTGGTAGATCGTAGAACTGACAACTACTTTGAATGGGGAGGGGCAGCTGGGCTCTTAATGAACCTTACCAGAAGCATCAACCTTTCTACGCAGCTAATTTTTGTGTCCACCAATACAACAATGTCGTCGAACGAATATTATTACGATGATGACGGGGGTATGTACGAGCTTAATGGTGTATATGAAAACCGATTCAGGACCGGGAACGTTAGATTTAAGGTTTTCCTTGTTTGCCGTTTTGGAGGAAAGCTAAAGGAATAATAGTCTGGATTCTTGATTTTTTGAACATGGACTCAGTGAACAATATAAAAGCTCCAGTGATGAAAAATCATGTAATTGGTAGTGTATTGACACTTTTTCTTTTAGTCAATACTTACTTAAGTCTGGGACAGGATACCCTTTACTATCAAAATGGAAAAATTGAAATTGGAAATATTAAAGCCATTGACTCAGTCCGGGGTGAAGTAGCTTTCCAGGGCAATGAAGCGTCCGTTCGCGTGACGTTATTAACAAATTTAGCAGCAATTGGATTTGATAAAGTAGGTCCATTAGATAAAGACTTCTTCAATGAAAACGATCAAATTGTAAAAAGAGGTCAAAGAATTAATCCAGACACTGATTTTTCATCAGAACGGATGATCAAATATGGTTCATGGATGATTCAGGTCGACGCCTTGTCTCCTTTTTTTGATGCTCCGTCCCCATTTCTAAATGCATCCAATGCCTACCCTTACAATTCAAATATTGGAATTGGGGTAGAACACTTCATAACAGAGCGGTTCGGTTTGTCTGCAATGAGCAGACTTGGAATAGGCAAACAGTCATTTTCAACCGATACAATCGGAGATTTTTATTTTTTTAAAACTCCTTTCATTCCTGAACTACTCTTCGAAATAAATATCTCCTCGAGAATATATCCGGGTTATCAAAGAATTTTCTCTCCGTATTTGGCACCGTTCATATCTATTGGAAGTCTTCGATACTATCACCACAAAGAATTCTTCAGATATGAAAACGAAAATGCTGAACCTCCTGATGCATTATATTCTATCCTATTGGAGAAAAAGACAGAGGGCTATTTTCAGGTGGGGGCAGCGCTCGGATTTCTATTGAATTTTACCAAAAACATTAATCTCTCAGCCCAGCTAAACATAGTATCTACCAATGCTACCACACGTTCCGGGGAGCAATTTGAAGCCAGAGGAAACCCTGTATTTGAAAGGATACATGCTGATTATGACAAGCCAAGACAGATCAATACGAATGGTCAGATTTTTCTGGCTTATCGATTAGACCATCAAATCAAGAAACCTACTCCTTGAAAGTGAACTCAGTTGTTCTTCCATCAAACTTATAACAACCCTCCTGCTGTATAGTCTCGGAGGCTAATGCAGCATTTTCATCAAGTGCATGTTTAGATTTACTCCGGCAGAATGGACAGGCATTGATGTATCCATCCGTATCGATTGTTAAACTGTTTAATCCGGCTGCGTCACAACCAAACCTTCTTTGATTATAGCCGGTGTGGATGATTAACGGAAAATTCCGATACCTTTTTTGATGATTTAGCTGTAGGTAAAACTCATCTAAAACCTGATAATGCTCAGGGAGTAGCTGTACGTCCTTGCCCGCATATCTACCAACGGCCCGTGGCTCCAAAAGCTGAATAAAACCAACATTCATCCTTTTGGCCAACTTCGCATATTTCATCAGATTTTCCCGGGTAGTGAATGTTCGGGTGGTACATGCGGACAATGCAACAGCCAGCCCTGCTCGTTGAGCATTTTTTATTCCTTCTATCACATATCGGTAGGAATCCGAATGACCTCTGAAAGCATTATGCATCTCTTCCTGATGGTGATCCAGGCTGATTGAAACACCGCGCAGTCCTACCTCTTTAAGCTTTTTTGCTTTTTCGATGGTAAGATGATAAGCCGAGGTTGAGATCCAAAAATCGGATAACTGATGCCCGGATTTCACTACCTCAAGCAGATCGTTGAACCTTACAAGCGGTTCACCCCCACCCAAGAGGAAATGTGAGGCGCCCAGAGACTGATATTTCTTTACAATGCGAATCAATTGGTCCAGGCTTAGGGTTTCTTTTTTGTTGATTTCGTCCCATTCGAAGCAATGTTCACAGTTGAGCGGGCATTTCTTGGTGATCAGCAGGAGCACAAGTCGAACCCTCTCAGTATTAAACTTGATCCCATCTCTCAATTGACTGGCAGTGAATTCAAAAAAACGATCAAAAGCCAGAGATGGCCAGGCAGGGGCATTCATATTCCAGTAATATTTACCGTCTGTCTTTATTATTTTGTGAATCATTTTGGAGTGAACCAGTTTCTTTCTTTCCTGGTAGAGTCCTCTTGCTATTCGAAGAAATATGGTCAGGTCACGCGATTGTTTCCAGGTAATAAATAGAATCCTTACCCAGATAAGAATAAGGGGAACTACGGCTCGCAGGCCAGCCAGGATTCGCGTTGAATTCATCTTTAATACAGTAGAAAAGATACAGGAAAAAGCGCTTATGATCAACTAGAAGTAAAAAAGAAAGAGGATTTTCCTCTCCTAAAATCATATTCTTCAAAAAGCACTGGACTTATTGCACCATTTTTTGTAATTTATAAGAGCAATTCCAAAATAATTCCAAACCAACCTACAAAGCCATGAAACGAATCCTTACTTTAATCCTGGCGACCTCTCTATTCTGTTGCCAAAGAAATGAAGCCCCAGTTTCTCAATATTCGATTGATCAGTTCTATAAAAGCACCAACATATTCGGGGGTAGTTTTTCCCCGGATGAATCCAGGTTGCTTGTTAGCAGTAACGAATCAGGAATTTATAACGCTTATGAGATTGATATTGCAACTGGTGAAAGGAGTGCCCTTACTCAATCTGAGGATGAATCCTATTTCGCACAATCATACTTCCCAAACGATAATCGAATCCTATACACTTTCGATAGGGGAGGTAATGAGAACCACAAAATTTATATGATGTCTGATGGAAAACACAAAGAATTGACTCCCGAAGACAGCGTAAGAAATGGCTTTTATGGATGGAGTAGAGATGAAAAAAGCATGTTTTACGGATCAAATAAGCGAAACCCACAATATTTTGATGTTTATGAATTATCCATTGAAGCAATGAATGATGAGACACCCATTGGTGAAATGATCTATCAAAATGACGAGGGATTGGATGTTGCTGCGATATCATCAAATAAGAGATATTTTGCTTTAACCGAGGTATTAACCAGTGCAGATATGAAGATGTATCTTTATGATAGAGAAACTGAACAAAGAACAGATATCAGTCCGCATGAAGGAGATGCGGAATATAACCCTCAATTTTTTAACCTGGATAACACCGAGCTTTACTACACGACCAACGAAAATTCTAATTACATGTATCTGGCTAAGAGGAACCTAAATTCAGGAAAGGTCGAAAGGGTCTTTGAGTCAGAATGGGATGTTTGGTATGCCTATGATTCTCACAATGAGAAGTACAGGGTTATCGGCGTCAATGAGGATGCACAGACAAGGGTTTATATTTTCAATCAGGAAACCGGAGATCAAGTAGAGCTTCCTGAGATTGAAGGCGGGAGTATTTCATCAGTGAGTATTTCAAAGAGTGAAAAACTCGCCAGGTTGATGGTTAGTACCTCTTCATCCCCAAGTGATATCCACACCTATAATTTTGAAACAGGCGAATTAAGAAAACTGACCAACTCTCTCAATCCTGAAATTGTTGCAGATGATTTGGTTGAAGGAAGGGTAGTTAGGTATAGCTCTTTCGATGGACTGGAAATACCAGCGATTTACTATCAGCCAAAACAAGCATCGAAAGAAAGCAAAGTCCCCGGCCTAATTTGGGTTCATGGTGGCCCTGGGGGACAGTCAAGATTAGGATATTTTGCCCTTATTCAATTCCTGGTAAATCATGGATATGCCATTCTAGCTGTCAATAACCGTGGAAGTTCTGGCTATGGCAAAGAATTTTATCATTTAGATGACAAGAATCATGGGGATAAGGATCTGAAAGATTGTATTGCGGGGAAAACATTTTTTGAATCTACCGGGGTGATTGATATGGATAAAATTGGTATTCTAGGAGGATCATACGGTGGGTATATGGTAATGGCAGCGCTTGCTTTTGCTCCGGAGGAGTTTGATGTTGGTGTCAACATATTTGGGGTTACCAATTGGCTCAGAACTTTGAAATCGATTCCTCCGTACTGGGAGAGCTATCGAAAAGCACTTTATGATGAATTGGGTGATCCATTTACTGAAGATTCGGTGAGACTTTACAATATTTCACCCCTATTTCATGCTAAGAATGTGACGAAACCATTGATTGTGTTACAAGGTGCGAATGATGTAAGAGTAATACAAGTAGAGTCAGACGAAATAGTAGAAGCGGTCAGAGCCAACGGAGTACCCGTCGAATATGTCATTTTTGATGACGAAGGTCATGGTTTCAAGAAAAAGGAAAATGAGATTGAAGGCTATGGTAAAATCAAGTTGTTTCTTGATAAGTACCTCAAGAAACTGCCCGAAAGTGAGGTTGTTGCTGTGAAGGGCTTGTAAATGGTTTTCTAAGCAAAACTCTGAAGGTCTTTTCAGAAAGATGATTTGCTAGTTTAAGTTGAATAAAATCCCTGAATAAATTCCAGGATATAATGATCTGCCATTGATTTTAACACCATCATTTTCTATGTTGGAGGTATATTCATAGTAAGCCTTAAGTTTTAATGGAATATAGAGTGAATTGGTAATTCTGAAAAGGTATCCTCCCCCAAACCCAATCAATGGAATTGAATTTAAATTAAATCTGTTATCAACATCTTTTACAAATAAGTTTGTTCCTATAGACCCTTCAAGGATAATATTGTTCCGAAATTGATAATTCAAATTGAAGAGGAACTGCCAGAGATGATATTTTGAGATCCACATATCCGGTTGATTAGTTCTTAATCCGGATTGATCCAGATATTGTGGATATTGGATATGCCACCCAAACTCAGTGAGTTGGAATTTTTCGATCACTCGCTGTACCCCAGCCTGCAGACCGAAAGAAAAATTTCCCTTATTGATGAAGTATAGTTGGATGTTTCCACCCCAATAATTCGCTGAATATTGATAGTCTGGGTTAAGGCCAGTATGAAATACCGGACCACCCCCTATATTGAAAGCAACACCCCGAATGCTTTGTCCATCTACACTGGCAAGTGCTGAGAGACTAAGGAATGTGAAGATTACTGACTTTAATTGATTTTTCATGTAACCAATGAAACAGTTGTCTAAGGTAAACAATAACTCCCAAAGCCATTGAGAGAATTAACCCCACTTCACATAAAACGCAGTTATGCTTTTTTAGCTATCTTTAAAATATGCTACTTGTCATTATCATCGTACTTATAGCTTTTCTAGCAAGCATTAAACCTTATTGGGATAGAGGCAAGTTTAGATAAATCATGGTCCTTGTGAAATATTTAATTTACTTTCCACTTCTCATTACAAGCTTACCTCTCTTTTCTCAGGATTTGGATTCAATTAGGCAACAATTAGAGTCATTAGACGAGCAAAATGTTAAGCTAAGAGTAAGTGTCATGCCTACTGTCAAAAAATATGGCTTCGGATCCCCTCAAATGGACTCATTGGATGTCTTAATCAGGGAGTTTGATTCAGTGGCTTTATCTATTGTTGTTCCCATCCTGGATAAACATGGCTGGCTGGGGAAGAGTCAAATTGGAGAAGCTGCAAATGGTGTCCTTTTTACAACAATTCAGCATTCGAAAGATAATGCCATCAGGAAAAAATACTTTCCATTGTTGAAGGAATCGGCAAAAAATGGGGAGTCAAGCTTATCAGCTATGGCGACCATGAAGGATCGAATACTCATTATGGACGGGAAGCCTCAGCACTATGGAACCCAATCAGGTATGGTTAATGGAAAGATGGAAATGTTGCCTGTTAAAGATCCGCAAAAACTTAATGAGCGAAGGAAGCAGGTTGGATTACAGAGGATGGAATAACATTTTGATTCCACTGTACGGTGCTGTGATCATCGCCAATTGAATGGCCATCCTGTAATGGAAAGATCCATTGGGATTAAGAGGATGTGGATTTTTTCAGGTTTTGGAGGGGAAAATCAAGTTTCAACGGGGCTACTGGGACAAACTATCTTTTCTGCGCATGCACAATCTGCCCATTCCAGGTAAATAGTTTTACCTCATCACCTCATAATAATCCTTCCCCTCCGGCAGCCAAAACAGGGAAAGGGTATCAGATTCGCTTTGAGCCAGATACTCAATCTCAAAAGGATAATTCCCCGGATCAAGCTCCAGCATGATCTCGTTGTCATCGGGTCGGTCTGAAATCACCATACTGGGGCCTTTGCTCATTTTACCGATGCCACTTTTACGTAAATAGAAAAAATGTTTGCCTCGTTCCTTAACTGATATCGTTCCATTAATTATTACCCTTCGGTTCGGTTTGACGTGCTCATTACCCACCAGGTTAATTTCATCCAAAGAACCGGAAAATATTTTTTGATCAGCTTCATAGATATCCATTTTATAGGGATGCAAAGTATCTGCGTAAACGACGGTATTTTGAGGTTTAAGTTTTGATGTGACAGAATCTGCATCCAGCGAAAGCACCCATTTCACAATGTTTCGGGCATCTTTGGGTTTAAGTAGCGGATGTTTCACCATCTGGGCGTTCCCCCATTTGCCACCACCGCCTTCCAGTACTTTTTCTGTCAATTCACTGATCGTTTGATAGCTGTTTTCATATCGCTCGGCAATCATTCTATAAGCGGGCACACCCGTGTAATCTTCAATACTGTGGCATCCAAAGCAGTCATTAGACCGCATGACTGTGATAGCAGATTTGGTGGTCCTCTTCCTTTGGAGTTTCTTTTCGGGTTGTGAGCAACTGCTGATGAGGATGATCAACATCAGGGGGTAAAACAGATTCATCATAATTGGTCCCCAAATTAAAAAGATGTACCAGACTTTAGTATGACTTAAATCATTATTCTCAGTAAACCGGCTTGAGCGATGGCGCGCACTAACAATCTCATAAATCTGTTATAAATTGACATCACGTTTTCAATCAAATTTCCCATGACTTACAAGTACTACCCCTCCTTGTTTATCTTTCTTTTGGTGTTCATTGGTACAATCGGATGTACCAACAAATCAAATGAACAAAAAGGATCTCAAAAGCATGAGACAGAAAAATCAGACAGATACATTGGTTTGAAGTCCGACTATTTTACCAGTGACCTAAAAACAGAAACCCGTATCGAAGACACTGAGGTCTTTACTGAAGGACCGGCTGTCGACCGGAATGGGGTGGTGTATTTTACCAACATACGGGTAAATAAAATACTCAAGTGGAATCCTGAGGCCAAAGAACTTTCTGTCTTCAACGATGCCTCCAACGCAGCCAATGGGCTTCGATTTGATCCGGAAGGAAACTTACTTATTTGCGAAGGAGGAGTGGAAAAGTGACAAAACTGAATATGGAAACCGGGGTGAAAAGTACGATTGCAGAATCATACAATGGCAAAGGCTTACAATCACCTAATGACCTGGAGTATGATTCTTCCGGCAGGATCTATTTTTCTTCCCGGACCAACAACCCCGACCTGGAAAAGGAGAATGTTCGTGCTCTCTATCGGGTGGACCAGGATGGCACGGCACATCAGCTACTTGCCGAACCGGAGGTTCACATGCCCAATGGCGTGGTCATTTCTCCTGACGAAAAGAAACTCTATCTGATCGAGGCACATCCTGACGAAAACCATGCTCGTCACATCCTTTCTTTCGACCTCCAGGCGGATGGTTCTCTCTCCAATCGGGACACCTTGTACAACTTTTATCCGGGCAGAAGCGGAGATGGGATGTGTATTGATAGCGAAGGAAATCTTTATGTAGCAGCAGGCCTGCACGAAACCCGAAATACCTCGGAAACACTCGATACCAGGCCGGGAATCCATGTCATTTCTCCGGAAGGTGAGTTGCTGGCTTACGTCAAAACGCCGGAAGGAACCGTTACCAATTGTACATTTGGTGGCGAGGATTTAAGAACGCTCTATGTCACCTGTGGGACTTATTTGTTGAGTATCCGGACGAAGATTGCCGGGAAGGCATCGTATAGGCCATCTATTTGAATTTGAAATTAATGATTTTCAATATCTGGAGCTTTTTAAATAAACCCTTTACTATCTGGATTCTTTCCAGTGTAACGATTAGTCTGGTGAGTTTTTTATACCAAAAAAATGAAGAACGGCAAAGACAGGAATTCCAACGTAAAGCAACTATTGAAGCACTAGACCTTGAGATTTCGAGCAGATTGAAATTTTTCTTTATCAATCGTGAGAATAAAATTCTGATTGATGAAGCCCTGTTAATTCTTGAAAGCCCTAGTCAATTCGATTTTCCAACGGGGGTTTACCAAAAGTATGAAGAACGGAATCTGAGGTCTCTCATTCTTGAATTAAGGTCATTGGTATCTGAGGAGGAAAAGAATGAATTAGAAAAACCTATTCATTCGACTTATGAGTTGGCAGAAATTTATTTGTTGTTCAACAAGACATACAGGAACAAACCTACGGTTGAGCTGAAATATAAAATTCTGAATAACCTTAATGAACAACTTATCCTAAATTTTAATCTTGATCGATGGAAAACACCCACAAGCATTCATTTCCCGGATTTACAAAAAATTACAGGTGATAATTATTTACAAAAAGCATTGGACGAATTTTCAGCAATTTTTGGTGATGAATGGCTTGAAGAAAGTCTACGAGATTCAATTGAATGAAGGTGCTATTAAGAATAATTTGCCACGGACAAACCCGAATAGAATAGTCCTATTAATACAGAATCTTGATCCTGGAATCTACGTTTTGTTGTCTGATTTGATAAGGCATAAGTAGTTCGCAGTCATTAATACCTATATCAGGGACGTACAGCTCCTGATTCCTGAATTCTGTCTACTGTATTCTCTCAAAATACCTGCAAAAATGGGTGATCTTACATTCCTCACATTTTGGTCGTCGGGCCAGGCAGACATATCTGCCGTGTAATATCAGCCAGTGATGCGCTTTGTGGATATGTTCCTCCGGAATGTTCTTGACCAGCTGTTTTTCGACTTCCAGCGGGGTTTTGGCTGTTTGAGTCACGAGACCCAGTCGCTTCGATACACGAAAGACGTGCGTATCCACTGCCATGGCTGGTTGATTGTATAGGACCGAAACAATGACATTGGCCGTTTTCCTCCCCACTCCGGGAAGTTTCTGCAGGTCCTCATGCTTTACTGGCACTTCACCACCAAAATCCTCCATGATCATCTTGCTCAGACCAATCAGGTGCTTACTCTTATTGTTAGGATAAGAGACGCTCCGAATAAGCGCAAAAATCTCATCGAATGAGGCCGTGGCCATGAATTCGGCTGTAGGAAACTTTTCAAATAGCCCCGGAGTGACCTTGTTGATGCGTACATCCGTACATTGGGCACTCAGAACCACAGCCACCAACAATTCAAAGGGATTGTTGTAGCGAAGTTCTGTCTCGGGCTCCGGAAATGAATCCAGGAAATAATCAACAAACGCCTGGTAACGTTCTTTTTTAGTCATCGCCCAAAATTAGGCAGACTGTACCTCAAACCCTTTTGAGAAATCAAGGATTTTTCGGATAGTCCTCTTGGATGGGGCGACCTGAATGTCGTCCATATCCTCCTGGAGCTTCCTTAGCTTGTTGATTTGTTCTTGTAAAACCTGGTCAGTGAGAATTGCCCGCTCAATTGCTTCACTTTCTTTTTCATTTAATTCATTGTAAAGGAACCTTATCAGGTCATTTTCTGTAAACGTTTTTGTCATAGGCAACTTGTGTGTATTTAAATTTCTTCTGCAAATTAATCAGGGCATACCTCATTCTCCCCAATGCAGTGTTGATGCTGACGCCAGTGGCTTCGGCAATCTCCTGGAAGCTCATCTGCATGTAGTGTCGCATAACTAACACATCCTTTTGCGCTTCGGGCAATTCCTGAATATACTTTTTCAACAGATTGTAAGTGTCTTGTTTGATATGATCATCTTCAATCGGTCTCTCTGAAAACTCAATTGTATTGAAAATATTGTTTCCGTCCTCAGTTATTATTACAGGATAGCGTTTTTGCTTCCTGAAATGATCAATCGCGAGATTGTGGGCAATTCTCAGAATCCAGGGAAGAAACTTGCCTTCTTCGTTGTATTTCCCGGATTTGATGGTCTTCACAGCTTTGATGAATACATCCTGCATCAGGTCTTCAGCCTGATAGCGATCTTTGACAATAAGGTAGATGGTCGTAAAAACCCTGTCCTGGTGTCTGTTCAGCAATTCAGCAAAAGCCTCTTCGTTACCGTTTTTGTAGTGTGACAGCAGTTGTCCGTCTGTCATTTTCTCATTTTTCATGTAAAATCACCTGTTTGTTAACGTAGAGGTTTACTGCATATTGTCAGGGTTAAATGATGAAATTAGTATTCCTAGTATCTCAAATCTATATGAATCTTTCAAATCATACAAATCTTAGCCGGTTAATTTCTATTTTTGCAGGCTTTCAAAAGGGATCTCCAACCATAGATTTTTTGTTCTAGCAGCATGATTAAAGACATCGATCAGTACGATCCGAAAGAATATATTGTCATCAAAGGGG
Organism: Cyclobacteriaceae bacterium; assembly: GCA_965223915.1. Classification (GTDB taxonomy): domain Bacteria; phylum Bacteroidota; class Bacteroidia; order Cytophagales; family Cyclobacteriaceae; genus UBA7330. The sequence goes on from OZ245027.1 coordinate 1,372,424, forward strand.
CCCGGGTCAACAACCTCAAAAACCTGAGTGTAGCTATCCCCAGAGATAAACTGGTGGTAGTAACGGGCCTTTCCGGTTCCGGGAAATCTTCCCTGGCCTTTGACACCCTATTTGCAGAGGGTCAAAGGAAATATGTGGAGAGTCTCAGTTCCTATGCCCGACAATTTCTGGGCAGGATGGAAAAGCCGGAAGTGGACTATATCAAAGGCGTCTCTCCCGCTATTGCCATCGAGCAAAAAGTGCTGACTCGCAATCCACGCTCTACTGTCGGTACCACCACAGAGATCTATGATTACCTGAAGCTGCTCTTTGCCAGGATCGGGATTACCTATTCACCGGTGAGTGGTGCTGAAGTCAAGAAAGACAGTGTCACTGACGTGGTGGATTATATCCTCTCTTTCGAAGAGTCTTCCAAAGTGATCATCTCTGCTCCTTTGTCTATCAAGAAAGGCCGCTCAGTAGAGGAGGAGTTAAAAATTTTATTGAGCAAAGGGTACACCCGGATCCTGATCAATGGGGAAATGAGTTTCATCGATGATTTGTTGCAAAAGTCGCTTCCCAAAAAGCCCGATCTTGATATCCTCATTGACCGGGTAACCGCCAATAGAGAGGAGGAAAACCAATATCGTTTGGCAGATTCAATCCAGACAGCATTTTTTGAAGGGGAAGGCAAATGTCATGTCACGGTCGTAGATCAGGAAACAAAGACTTTTTCAGATATTTTCGAGTTAGATGGTATCCGCTTCGAAGAGCCCAGTGTCAACTTCTTTAGCTTCAACAATCCCTATGGAGCCTGTCGAAGATGTGAAGGTTTCGGTAAAATATTAGGTATTGATCCGGAACGTGTAATTCCAGATCCGAACATGTCAGTATATGAAGGAGCCATTGCTCCCTGGCGTAGTGAGACGATGCAGAAATGGTTACGACCACTGCTCAAAGACGGCATCCGATTTGACTTCCCTATCCACCGTCCCGTCAATGAGCTCACGGATGAGGAGTATGAATTGCTGTGGGAGGGAAATGAATACTTCAAAGGGCTTCATGACTTCTTTCATTTTCTGGAATCCAAAACCCATAAGATCCAGTACAGGGTGATGCTTTCCCGATATCGGGGCAGAACTGCGTGTCCGGATTGCCGCGGAACAAGGCTGAGAAAAGATGCATCCTACGTGAAAGTTGATGGTAAATCCATTAGTGACCTGGTATTGATGCCTATTGATGAGCTGGCCATGTATTTTCAGAAAATTCAGCTGAGTGAACATCAACAGTCCGTGGCCAAGAGGATTTTAAGCGAGATCACCAGCAGGCTGGACTATATGGAAAAAGTGGGGTTGGGTTATTTGACCCTCAACAGACTTACCAGCTCCCTGTCAGGGGGTGAATATCAACGGATCAAACTGGCTACTTCCCTCGGCAGCGCCCTGGTGGGAAGTATGTATATCCTGGATGAGCCCAGCATTGGATTGCATCCCAGGGATACGGACCGCCTGATCGAAGTTCTGATTTCCCTCAGAGACATTGGCAATACTGTCATCGTAGTGGAGCACGAAGAAAAGATCATGGAGGTGGCAGACCAAATCATCGATATTGGCCCTGCAGCGGGGACCCATGGAGGACAATTGGTCTTTCAGGGGAAAGTCAATGAATTGAATGGACATGATGATTCTTATACTGCCAAATACCTCAAGGGCGTAGAGTCCATCGATGTCCCAAAAAGGAGAAGAAAGTGGAATCAATCCGTATCAGTTATTGGGGCCCGGGAAAATAATCTGAAGAATATCAATGTAGAAATCCCATTGGGTATCCTGACGGTTGTTACGGGTGTGAGTGGTTCAGGGAAGTCCACGCTGGTCAAAAAGATCCTCTACCCAACCATCGGAAAGATGATGGGAACCACGGCGGAAAGCTCGGGCAAGCACGAAAAAATCGGAGGTGATTATAAAAAGATCACTCAGATAGAATTTGTGGATCAGGACCCCATTGGGAAGAGTTCCAGATCCAACCCCGTTACTTACGTGAAAGCTTATGATGCTATTCGGCAGTTGTTTTCTCAGCAGCAAACGGCGATCAAAAGTGGATTCAAACCAGCACATTTTTCCTTCAACGTTGATGGGGGGCGATGCGAAGTGTGTGAAGGTGAAGGTACGGTTAAAATTGAAATGCAGTTTATGGCAGATCTGCACCTGGAATGTGAAAACTGTAAAGGTCGCCGATTTAAGAAGGAAGTGCTGGAGGTAAAATATAAAGATAAAGATATCTCAGAGGTGCTCGATCTTACGGTCGAAGAAGCACTTACCTTTTTTGAAGGGAAGAATGCCATTACCAATAAAATCCAGCCCCTGTTTGATGTAGGATTGGGATATGTGAAGTTGGGCCAGTCGTCAAATTCACTGTCCGGTGGTGAAGCACAAAGAGTGAAACTGGCATCTTTCCTCGGAAAAGGCAAGAGTCATTCATCAGATCATATTTTGTTCATCTTTGATGAACCTACCACAGGACTGCATTTTCATGACATCAGGAAGTTGCTGGATGCCATCAACTCCCTGGTGAATGAAGGCAATTCGGTCCTCATCATTGAGCACAACATGGAAGTTATTAAAAACGCTGATTGGATCATTGATCTGGGTCCTGAAGGTGGAGTGAAGGGAGGTAATGTTACTTTTGCCGGGTTACCTGAGGATATGGTTAAATTAACGGATAACCATACTGCCGGATATTTGAAAGATAAGCTTTAGGGCTCAATCAAACTCCTAAAAAACAAGTCTTGTGTGAGTATGATTCTAAACTACTAACTTTACTCAAAGCGAAAGAAATGATTGTTGAACGGACACCTGATGAAATTATTATAAAAATTCCTTCTCATGTAGACATAGAAGGTCTTCAGGAAATTTTGGATTATCTTGAGTACAAAGAAGCTACGTCTAAAAGTTTAGCCCAGCAAAAGGATGTCGACAACCTGGTCCAAAAAGTGAAAAAAGGATGGTCTGAAAAGTATAGAAGACCAAAGTCGTCTCTGTGAAAATAATTGTAGATACCAACATTGTTTTCAGGGCGCTTTTGAATGCGGACAGCAGTATCGGAAGATTATTGTTCTACCCACAACAGTCATTTAAATTCTATACCTGTGAGTTTTTAAAGCAGGAGATAGCATTGCATGAAGATAAGTTACTGGGGATATCCGGATTAACAGATCATGCACTTAATATTTCAAAGTCAAAACTTTTTGATCGTCTTAAGTTCATAGATTTCAAGCTTGTCAATAACCAGTCATGGGATGAAGCTGAAATTTAGTTTCAGATATTGATCCGGATGATGTTAGTTTTGTGGCATTGACTCTAGAAATCAGCAATAGCTATTTATGGACTGGTGACAAGAAATTGCTAGACGGGCTGAGAAAGAAGGGCTTTAATCAAACTATAAATACCCGGGAATTGATGAAACTCATTGAAAGGATCATTGAGTAAACCATTAACAAATTAGTAAATAATGAGAAAAAAAATTGCTGCAGGAAACTGGAAAATGAATACTAACCTGGTGACTGGCCAACAGCTGGCATCGGAAGTTATCAATATGGTCAAAAGCGAGGTGAGTACAGATGTACAGGTGATCCTTATACCTCCTTACTTTCATATTACCGGTGTAAAAAAGCTCATCGGACCTGCAAAAAATATCTTTTTGGGTGCACAGAATGTACACCAGGAAGATAGCGGCGCATTCACTGGCGAGATCTCTGCAGAGATGTTACAGTCTTGCGGCGTAACTCATGTAGTGGTAGGACATAGTGAACGAAGAGAATTCTTTGGAGAAGATGAGGCATTGCTGGCCAAAAAAGTGAGAAAAGTCCTGGATTTTGGCATGACACCCATTTTTTGCTGCGGTGAAAAACTAGAAGTTCGTGAAGCAGAAGAGCACTTCAATCTAAATAAAGCTCAGGTTGAAGGAGCCTTATTTGGTTTGTCTGAAGAAGATATCAAGAAAGTTGTGATTGCTTACGAACCCGTTTGGGCCATAGGCACCGGCGTGACAGCTTCCTCAGACCAGGCTCAGGAGATGCATGCTTTTATCAGAAAATTGATTGCAGATAAATACAGCCAGGCAACAGCTGATTCCATCTCTATCCTATATGGTGGAAGTGTAAAGCCCGGCAACGCTCAGGAATTATTTGCCTGTCCGGACGTGGATGGTGGATTGGTCGGAGGAGCCAGCCTCAAGTCACGTGACTTTACCCACATCGCCAAATCTTTCTAAGCGTTTGAATTTCGTCGAGCTAAAAATCAGTTGCAACCAGGAGCTTGGCGAAATATTGATTGCTGAGCTCTCTTTGCTGAATTTTGACTCATTTGAGGAGTTAGATGGAGGTATTGTGGCTGCTTGTGATGAGGATGACTGGGATGAGCAAGAGGTAAAAACCTTACTGGACAGGTATCAGGTCAAATATGCTTTTACTGTTGCACCACAGATCAACTGGAATGAGGAGTGGGAAAAATATTATGATCCCGTCATCATTTCTGACAAGATCTTCATCGGGGCAGATTTTCATGAGAAGCCTCCCGGATTTGCCCATTATCTACGGATCAACCCCAAAATGTCATTTGGGACAGGCCACCATGCTACAACATCCCAGGTATTGGAAGCACAGTTGAGCATCGATCATCAGGGTAAAAGCGTGCTCGACGTTGGCTGTGGGACTGGTGTACTTTCAATATTGGCCAACCAGTTGGGGGCATCAGAGATCGTAGCGATCGACATCGATGATTGGTGCTATGAAAATAGTCAGGAGAATTTCACGTTAAACCAATGTGAAAACCTTGATTTGAGGCTTACGGGTATCGAAGGCGTACCAGGTGGTGAGCAATTCGACATTGTATTGGCCAATATCAATCGGAACGTACTACTGGAGCAAATGGCAAACTATGAACAAAGGCTCAAAACAGGAGGTTTCTTATTGATGAGTGGTTTTTACACTGAAGACATAGGTGTACTGCTTGAGGAGGCCAATCGAAATGGTCTCAGCATGGTCAAGCAAGAATCAAAAGACAATTGGGCTATAATGGTCACAAAAAAGGACGATTCTTAATCATTTGAATTAATTTTAGTCTTGATGATACGGGTGTTGAAGTTTTTCCTATTTACAGGTGTTGCGATCTTACTCGCATTGCCAGGGAAATCTCAGTATTTTTCTGAGAACGACACCCTGTTTTTCAACCAGGCCATGAAGGTGATCAACAATCGTGGTACAGAAGCAGCTACCAAGGTTGCCTATGATTTCAATGAAGCCTGGAAAGGGAATTTTACCGGAGCTCACCGGGACAAAATAGTTTCCATTGCCATTCAGATGGAAAAGAAGGACTACTACGAGTATCCTCATTTCTGGTATTACTTCACCTACTTGGCCTATGCCAATTCCCAAGCACATCTCGACAGGCAGCAATTGTCTAACCTGTTAGATATTAATGATCAGATGGTCAAAGAAATGAACCAGGAGGAGTATTCCAACTTCCTTTTGGGTCTAAGTATGTTCATGGCTCGTAAGATCCTGGGTCATACCAAGCATGTGAGAATGACCGTTGATAATGGGACATATCAATTCCGGGTGATCACACCGGAGGAAATAGCAGAGCCTGAAGAACCGGAAGAGCCCCTGTTTCCCACCGTAGAAGAAACGGTGGAGGAGTTGAGCACGCCTGATCAGGAGGCCTCATTCGATGCATGGGGAGCTACTGACGACTGGGCTTCCGGTTCTACCTGGGGTTCAGCAGATAAGTGGGGTCAGGATGATTCCTGGCGATCCACCAACAATTCAGGATCCACAGCTGATGACCCCACTGCAGAGGAAATCCCTTCTGCTCCAAAAAGGGAATTGATTGTTGGTGCTAAACAGAACTATCTTCAGGCGAAGCGAATGAGATACAAGCATCCATTGGTGGAGGGACCGGTCATCGATTTGTTGAACATGGGCATGGTCATAGCTACACCCTACGATTCTTTGTTGATCAAAGAATTGGATGGTTATTTTCTCCTAAAAAACAGGACGCTGGCAGGAACACGGGCAGTTATCAACTGGCCGAGGCAAAATAAGCAGTTTGCCGGTGCTGTTGTTTCCCTCAAGGAATTTCAAATAAAAGCGGATCGGTCAGATTTCTGGACACCCAATGCAAGTATTACCTTGCCTAGCCTTGGTGAACCAGTGGAAGGAGTATTTACTTTTTCCAGTGTGCCCAGGAATTCCAGGACCCTTAGCACGCAGCCAACTTTTACATCAAATCATGCGGATGTCAAATGGAATTTCCCAGGCGGAAAGCTGAAATATACAGGTGGGATCAAATTGAGCGGTAACCGCTTATGGGGCACAGCTGTGTCTAAAGAGCCTGGAGTACTTCAGATATTAGATGGAAAGGGCAATATTGTCAAAATCACCTCACCTGAGTTCTTGTTTGAAGACTCTGTTGTCACTTGTGAAACCGGTCAGCTTAGCATTTTGCATGGATCGGATTCTGTCACTCACCCATCGGTCAATATGCGGTACGATCAAACGACCGAAGAATTGGTTATTTACAGGACCAAACAATACAATGTCACACCATTTCAATCTACCTTTTTTGAGATGAACCTCAATGTGGATCTGATCAAATGGGATATGAAGACGGATTCTCTGGATCTATCCATTTTAAATGGGAAAGAGTGGATTGTTGCCACTGCTGAGTCGGACAAATATTTTAACATGGAGCGGCTTCATAAGTTGGGTAGCATCTACGAATTTCATCCTTTGAGCACCAGTGTTTATTATGCCAGAAAATACGGCATTACGGAATTCAATCAGGAGGAGTTAAGCAATGAATTTGGTATTGAACTCAACCAGGTCAAGGGAGCGATGAAATTGTTGAAGCAATATGGATTTGCTGACTATAATCCGGATGGTGGAAACGTAAAGTTGAATGAACGGGCATTCCACTATTATGACGCCGGCTCAAAGAAAACGGATTTTGACAACCTGAAAATCCCTTCACTCAAGCCGGATTTGCCCAACATGACCTGGGACATTAATAACGGAGAAATAATAGTCAGAGGTGTTCATAAGTTTTATGCAACCTCAGACTATGGCGTTAAAGTGGAGCCAGATAGCAGCATTGTTACCATCATGGAGGGAAAGGACCTGAAGTTTGATGGCATGATCGCAGCGGGTGATTTTCAGTACAAGGGCAAGAACTTCAATTTTGTGTATGATGAATTTCTGGTACGAATGCCAGAGATCGATTCAATAAGAATCGATGTCCAGATACCGGATTCTTTAAAAGCCGAAGGGGGTACGGAGAAGAGTTCATTGAGTAATCACCTCAATGAAACCTCGGGTACACTTTACATTGATAAACCAGAGAATAAGTCAGGCATAGCAGAAAATTATTCATATCCATATCTTTCTACTGATGGGGAAGCAGTGGTTTATTTTGATGGTCCTGAAGTGTTGAATGGAGCCTATGACAAATCTGTGAGATTTGTCGTTCCACCCTTTGAAATGGACAGCACAGAGGACAAGGGCGATGGCAAAATGGTTTTTGAAGGGCAGTTTAACTCAGGAGGTATTTTTCCAACATTTGATGAGACACTCAAGGTCATGCCAGATCAATCGTTGGGATTTGTCCATCAGATCCCTGAAGAAGGTTATAACCTCTATGGAATGCCAGCTAAAACGTACGAAAAAATAACCCTTTCTAATAAGGGTCTCAGAGGAGGAGGAAAAATTGACTTCCTGACCACAACCATTTACTCAGACGACTTCATTTACTATCCTGATTCTGTATCTGCCTATGGATCGGGTGGCCAGATACAACCGGGCACGGTTCAGGGAGCCAGTTATCCTGAAGCAGTTTTGGGACCTTTCAAAATGGATTGGCTACCAAGAAAGGATAGTATGTATCTACAAAATATTGGTGAACCATTTAGCTTTTATCATCGCACTGCAACACTGGATGGAGAAGCAAATATCACCTCCAAGGGAGTTTTTGGATCCGGAGTACTTGAGACACGAGGCTCCAGATCAACATCGAATAACCTTGCCTTCAAAGAGGACTCCTATTCTGCCAGAAATGCTCACTTTGAAGTTTTTTCCAAGTCAAATACCCCTGCCATGCTTGGAGAAGATGTAAGGCTTGATTTTGATCTAATAGAAAACCAAGCGACCATACGGCCTGAAAAAAGTGGTGTTGCGGCCATTTCATTTCCTTATGCACAAATGAGGACTTCTATTACCAATGCAGTTTGGGATCTGGAAGACTCAGTCGTAACCATGACCAAACCGGCAAACGTCGCTCTTGAAAATTCATATTTCTATTCCACCAGGCCTGAATTGGATAGCTTGTTTTTCTCAGGAACAGAGGCTGATTATGATATCAATACCTACGAGTTGCAGATAAAGGGGATACCCTATATCACTGTGGCGGATGCAAGGATCATCCCCGAGAACAATGAAACGACAATTCTGGAAAATTCCGAGCTACAACCATTTAATAATGCCAGAATTATTATTGATACACTCAATGGTTATCACAGGTTTAAAAATGGAAACATAAAGATCATTTCCAGGAATAAATTTGAGGGCAGTGCTATCTATGAGCTGCTGTCTGTGGGTGATACATTCGACATTGTATTTGATGAGTTTGTGTTGGAAAATATTCAGATCAATGAAAAGCAAAAGCGGTTGATGACTGTTTCGCGTGGTGAGGTGGCCGAGGACCAAAGGGTGCTCATTTCTCCCGGGTTTTTTTACAAGGGCTCTGTAAGAATGTACGCCTATAAGCAAGCATTGGAGCTGGATGGAGCTGTTCAAATTGATTTAGATCGGTCAGGCTACGATAAATGGATAGAATTTACACGGACCGATGAGGAAACCGCAATAAAAATTGACTTTGAAAATGCGCAATTTGATGACCAGACTCCGCTGATTGCCGGCTTACATTACGATTTGAGAGGGAAGCTTTATACCACATTTATCGAACAGCGAAAGACCCCTTCTGATGAAGACTTTTTCTTTCCAAAGGGTTATCTAACGTTTGATACCACAAGGAATTATTTTAAGGTTGAAACACAAGCGAAAACCACAGGCGAAAGCTATGCCGGCACTACACTGACCTATGACAAAGAGACAAAGGATGTCATATTTGAAGGAAAAGCAAATTTCTTTAGTCCACTCACCAAGGATGTCACCATTGATGCAGCCATACTGGGAGTTGGCAACGCCACCAAAAACAACTATCAGTTGGATGCATTTATGAGCATTTCTGCTCAGAATATAGAAGGGTTTCTTGAAATAATGGCAGAGGATCTTGTGGAGATGGCCACCCGATTAGGGTTCCCTCCTGCCAATGATTTATCCCTGGAAATGCTTTATAAATTGGCCAACATGACCGCTGACCCTTTAGCTAAGAAATATGAAACTGAAAGTCTTAAAGATTATGTGCCATTCTATGGTCTGTCGGATAAGCTCATTAAACCGTTAGTAATATCAGGGGTTAAGCTAAAATGGTCTGATGAGCATGGTGCATGGTATAATACCTCCAAAATCGGACTATCCAATGCCATGAAGTCAGATATCAATGCGAAATTTGATGGATTCATGGAATTGAAAAAAGATGCTTCAAACAATGATGTATTGAATATTTTCATTCAGGCCGCACCAGGTTTGTGGTATTATATCAGCTATCAGGCGGGTACCATGCTACTATATTCGTCCAACAGTAATTTTAACAATTCAGTAAGCTCCAAATCCAATTATGGCAAAGCCAAACCGGGTGAAATGGTAATCATTGAAGGGGATGTGCCTGAAACCCTCAAATTTGTGAATGACTTCAGGCAAAAATATTATGATATCACCACTCCATACAACCTTCAGGTTCCGGGAGACGTTAGCTTCGACCAGGAAGAGAAAGTCGAAACCGTCGAGAAGAGAGATGATGGTTTTGGTTTCTAGGATTTTTTGCTTTTTTAATTCAATAATATGGCATCATCGCAGTATCTGCAGGATAATAAAGATCGTTTTTTAGATGAGCTGTTGGAACTCCTTAGAATTCCTTCGGTCTCGGCAGACTCCAAGCACAGGGAGGATGTGCGCAATGCTGCATTATATATACAACAAAAACTTAGCGAAGCGGGAGTTGATCAGGTGCAGCTCTATGAGACGGGAGGACATCCGATTGTTTATGGAGAGAAGATCATGGATAAAGATCTACCAACTGTTTTAGTCTATGGTCATTATGATGTTCAACCGCCTGATCCCTACGAGCTTTGGGAAAGTCCACCTTTTGAACCGGTCATAAAAGACGAAAAGATCTACGCCAGGGGGTCTAGCGATGACAAGGGCCAGATGTATATGCATATCAAGGCTTTTGAAGCTCTCAGCAAGACCGGTGAACTGAATTGCAATGTTAAGTTCATGATTGAGGGTGAGGAAGAGGTTGGTTCTGACGGACTGGAAACATTCGTCCAAGAGAAAAAGGAAATGCTGGCAGCAGATGTCATTCTTATTTCTGACACTTCCATTTTAGCAAACGACAATCCATCCATTACGGTGGGTCTTCGGGGTTTAAGCTACGTGGAAGTAGAAGTAACAGGGCCAAATAAAGATCTTCATTCAGGTACTTTTGGTGGTGCAGTAGCTAACCCGATAAATACACTAAGCAAAATGATTGCTTCTCTGCACGATGAAAATGGAAGGGTGACCATTCCCGGATTTTATGACAAAGTGAAAATCTACGATCAGGCAGCCAGAGACGAAATGGCCAAAGCCCCTTTCGATCTGGAAAAATTCAAAAAGAATCTGCAGGTCAATGAGGTGTGGGGTGAGCAAGGTTTCACGACCAGAGAACGCATTGGTATCCGACCAACCCTGGATGTAAACGGAATCTGGGGAGGATATACCGGGGAGGGAGCCAAAACTGTGCTCCCATCGAAAGCACATGCTAAAATATCTATGAGATTGGTACCGGATCAGGATAGCGATGAGATCACTGAAATGTTCGAAAAACATTTTAAGTCAATAGCGCCTGATTCAGTGAAAGTAAAGGTAACACAACATCATGGGGGGGAAGCCGCCGTGGTTTCTACCCAATCTCCAGCCTATCTGGCGGCCAGCAAGGCTTTTGAGAAGTCTTTTGGAAAAAAACCGGTACCATCTTATGAGGGGGGAAGCATTCCAATCGTGGCACTTTTCCAGAAAGAACTTCAGGTAGACCCTATCCTGATGGGCTTTGGATTGGATGATGATGCGATCCATTCCCCCAATGAACATTTTGGATTGTTCAATTTTTATATCGGCATTGAAACCATTACTTATTTTTATCAGTTTTTTAGCGAAAGCAATCAAAAATGATCAACTCAAGGTACCCATTTTTCATCCTGCTGTTGCTAGTCGGTACAGCTCTTTTTGGCCAGGTACTAGACCCCGCAAAGTGGGCTGTCAGTCTGGATCCAGCTGAGCCACAAACAGGAGATACTATCAATATTGTCTTTGATGTAAAAATAGATGAGGACTGGTATTTGTATTCCACGGACTTTGACCCAAACCTGGGGCCGATGCTTACTGAATTCGAATTTGAAGAAGACGAGTCTTTTGAACTGATTGGTCAAATAGACCCTATCAATTCAAGCAAAAAATATGATTCGCTTTGGGAGGGTGAAATCACGTACTTTAAGAAGACTGCACAATTTGTTCAGAAGGCTGTGATTCAAAAGGCTGATTATAATATCTCAGGATATTACACTGGCCAGGTATGTTCCGACATCGATGGCAAATGCATTCCCTTTGATAAAGAGTTTGCTTTGACATCAAAAAAAAAAGAAGAGCAAACAACTGAAATAGCAGATTCGTCAAAACCAGGTCTGTTAAAACAACGAAGCTCAACAGATCCCTATGCACTGGGGTCTTTTATGCTTGTGGCTTTCCTTGCGGGCCTGGCAGCATTATTTACTCCATGCGTATTCCCGATGATCCCCATGACGGTTACCTTTTTCACAGGGAAAAATCACAGCAAGAAAGGGGCCATCAAGAACAGTCTTTTTTATGGGTTCTCCATCATTTTTATTTACAGCTTTGTTGGGTTTATTATCGCTCCGTTTATGGGGCCTGAGGTCGCCAATGATCTGGCTACCGGATGGGTGCCCAATGTCATCTTCTTTACGGTTTTTGTGGTTTTTGCGCTTTCATTCTTTGGACTGTTTGAGATTAACCTACCACATAAATGGGTAAATAATGTTGATAAAATGGGCGATAAAGGGGGTGTGATCGGTGTCTTTTTTATGGCCCTGACCCTCGTGCTGGTTTCATTTTCGTGTACTGGTCCTCTGGTAGGGAGCATTTTGGTCGAGTCTGCCGGACAGCTTTCGTTGAAACCTGTACTGGGTATGTTTGCATTCTCTGCTGCTTTTGCGATTCCATTTACCTTGTTTGCGCTTTTCCCTGGTGCTCTTGAAAAGCTGCCAAAGTCGGGTGGCTGGCTCAACTCTGTAAAAGTCGTACTGGGTTTTCTCGAACTGGCATTGGCCTTTAAATTCCTCAGCATCGCAGATCAGGCTTACCATTGGCACATCTTAGACAGAGAGATTTACCTGGCTATTTGGATCGTTATTTTCACCCTCATGGGGTTTTATTTGTTAGGCAAAATAAAATTGCCCGGAGACAGCGAAACGAAAATTACTTCTGTGCCTCGACTGATACTGGCCATCATTACGTTTTCCTTTGTGACCTATCTGATACCGGGTATGTTTGGAGCACCTCTCAAAATGCTGGCGGGCTACCTTCCCCCTTTGACCACACATGATTTTAATTTGATTGGCCTTTTGAGGGAGAGCAATGGTGGAACACAAAGCGCAGAAAATGAAGCATTTTGTGAGGAACCAAAATATGCCAATCTGCTGGAATGGCCTCATGGATTAAATGGGTACTTTGATTATGATCAGGCTTTAAGTTGTGCTAAAAAGCTGGATAAGCCGGTATTTATAGACTTCACAGGCCATGGGTGCGTGAATTGTCGAGAGATGGAGCAACGTGTGTGGTCAGATCCTAAGATTCTTAATCGATTGAGAGAAAACTTTGTGTTGCTGGCACTCTATGTTGATGATAAGACAGAGCTGCCTGAGGCTGATTGGTATAAATCAGAATATGATGGTCGAATCAAGAAGAGTATTGGCAAACAAAATGCTGACTTTCAGATTACCCGTTTCAATAATAACGCGCAACCCTTTTACGTGGTCCTGAGTCCTGATGAAAAACTATTGGCAAAACCCACAGCATATGATTTAAATATTGATAACTTTGCAAAGTTTTTAGATTCTAGCCTTGAAGAATACAAAAACCACTGATTACGAGACTAAAAACTGCTGAAGAAAATGTTCCAAAAGGCTAATTACCTATTTTATGTACTGGTAACCATTGTTTTCCTGTATGCATGTCAGGAGAAAAATGAAAAATCCTCTGTTGACGTCATTAAGACCATTGATACTGTTGAGTCCGTTGCAGAACCTACACTTTTGTTTGGTATTGCCATTGATTCCTTTGAAGTTTCCAAGGCTAAAGTAAGGTGGAGTCAAAGTCTGGCGGAGATTCTTTCCAAATACAATGTAGACCATGAGGAGATCTATCAATTGGCTCATGCCAGTAAGGGTGTTTTTGATGTACGAAAACTCAAAGCCAATCATCCATACACCATCATCCATGAGAGAGATAGCCTAAAAACAGCACGACAATTTATATATGAGCCTGACCCAACGCAGTATGTTGTGTTTAACCTGGCTGACACCATTCATGTCTATAACCATCAGAAACCAACAAAAATTGAGGAAAAGACATTGGCAGCCACAATCACCACGTCTGTTTATGAATCAATACTAGATCAGAATGCATCTCCAATCCTGGTCCACAAACTGGTGGACATCTTTGCCTGGCAGGTTGACTTTTTCAGGATTCAAAAAGGTGATGAGTTTAAGATCATCTATGAAGAAGAGAGTGTAGATGGTGAGGTTGTGGATATTGGTAAAATCAAGGGTGCATATTTCAAACATTTTGACAAGGAATTTTATGCCATCAAATACGATCAGGGTGGCGAAGCGGATTATTTTGATGAAGAAGGAAATAGTCTGAGGAAAACTTTACTCAGAGCTCCGCTCGATTATTCACGGATCAGCTCCAGGTATAATCCCAGAAGATACCATCCGGTGCTGAAAACCTATCGGGCCCATCTGGGTACTGATTATGCAGCTCCTACCGGCACACCCATTCGTACTGTAGGTGATGGTATAGTGTTGGAAGCGCGCTATCACGGGGGCAATGGCAATTATGTCAAGATTAAGCACAACAGTAATTATACTACACAGTACCTCCACATGTCGCGCATTGCCAGGGGAATAAGGCCTGGAACAACGGTGAAGCAAGGCCAAACCATCGGATATGTTGGTCAGACCGGATTAGCCAATGGGCCTCACCTTTGCTACAGATTTTGGAAAAATGGCAGACAGGTAGATGCACTGAAAGTAGATCTTCCTCCTTCCGAACCTATCGATCCGCGCAAGAAAATCGATTTCTTACACACGAAAAACGTGGTATTGGATCGGTTGGAGAAAATCGAGGCACCAGCTGAAAAGACCTTGTTGGCACAAATTCCCGTCAATTAATAACAGATAGATAATATCGTATCGAGCGCTTAATTCACCCTAATATTTCAGTTTTAATCCGAAATTAAGTTAATTTGGTCTTAAATCACTTTGCTAATTAATGTCCAGATTCTTATTTTCTATACTTTGCCTCGCCCTACCGTTTCTTTCGCAGAGTCAGAACATTGCGGCTTCTTACGTTAAATTGAATGGATTGGTGATGAGTGATAAGGATTCATCTGCCATCTCAGCAGTCATTTCCTATGAAAAACTTCCTTATTATGATGATATGGGTTTGACCAAATCAAAAGCTGACGGGTCTTACGAATTTTATCTGATCAGAGGTATTACATACAATTTCACGGTCAAAGCCACAGGATATGAAACCATCAATACCCAGGTGGAGATAGATGATCCAGATGAGGATGAGCAGAAAACTCAAAACTTTGTCATGAAACCTGATGGTGAGGTCAGCTTGATTACGCTGGAGAACCTGATCTTTTCACGGGGTAGCGACCAAATTAGTGGTAGCTCTTATCAGGAACTGGATCAGCTTGTGGTTTGGTTGAACGATCGGCCTAATGTGATTATCCAGCTCGAAGGACATACGGATTTTGAAGGTAATGAAGAGGCCAATCTGGCCCTTTCTGAAGCGAGGGTTGAATCTGTGAAGAATTACCTGCAATCAAAAGGAATTAAAAAGAAAAGAGTATTAACCAAAGCTTTTGGCGGGACAGTACCGCTTTCAACAGATCGTACTGACGAAGCCAAAGCCCGAAACAGAAGGGTTGAGGTAAGAATCATAAGAAATTAAATATCCGCAATGAAGAAGAATATTTTATTAATCATCGCTTTCATGAGCATGACATTGGTGATTCAGGCTCAGGAAACAGTTATCTGGGGGTCAGAAGTAGTTGATGTATCCTCAGAATATTCAGCCCTGGAATATTCGGCCATCCAGGCATTGCATAAACCCAATGTCTTACCAGCAGGTGGAGGAAATCCCAATGCATGGCGACCAAAAAAGGATAGTAAAGAAGATTATATCATGGTTTCGTTTGATCAGCCGATCAAAGCTAAGCAGGTGGCTGTTGCAGAATCGGAAAACCCCGGAGCTGTCAAACAAATCCTTGCCTACGACGGAGATTATAATGAATACGTCTTGTTTGAGCTCACACCAAGGTCCATACCCCTTGAAAGCAGGCTACTGAATCTGTTTTTTGATGAGCCTGCCTATGAAATCCATGCCATTAAAGTTGTAATAGATGGAGAGACAGTCCCGGGATACAACAGTATTGATGCCATAGGGATCTCTACAAGTAATATTCCGATTAGTGTTTTGATTGACCTGGCAGCAGATGTTAACAACGAGTTACAAACTGAAAAACTGAGCGCCAATGTAAACAGTTCGTATATCGAGCACAGTCCATTGATATCGCCAGATGGTAAAAGACTTTATTTTAGTAGAAAGTATCATCCGGATAACATTGGTGGTGTAAATGATAGCGAAGATATCTGGTTGTCGGAAATGGATGAGGAAACCGGAGAATGGAAACCTGCCATCAACGTTGGACCGCCACTGAATACAGAAGGACCCAATTTTATCAGTTCACTTTCTATTATTGATGGTGAGGAAGTTTTAATTCTCGGAAACCGATATGGAAAACGCGGGAGAATGTACAATGGCGTTTCAACGGCAAAACGTAATGCCGATGGTACATTTACAGACCCAGTTTCTTTAGAGGTAATCAACGAGTATAATTACTCACCTAAAACAGATTTTTTTCTTCATCCTACCGGAGAAGCTTTAGTAATTTCTGCTGAGCGGGATGACAGTTATGGAGGTCGAGATTTGTATGTTTCATTCAAAGAAGGAGAAGTATGGAGTGAACCCAAAAATCTGGGAGATGATATCAACACAGCGGGTGCCGATGTAGCTCCCTTTTTGGGCACAGATGGCAAAACGCTTTACTATTCTACGAATGGAATAAGCGGCTACGGGGGCTCAGATATTTTTGTGGCCCTCAGATTGGATGAATCGTGGACGAAATGGTCAGTACCCGAAAACCTGGGCTCAGGATTGAATACGCCGAATGATGACCAGTATTTCAGTATTCCATCTTCAGGAAGACATATCTACTTTTCTCGGGGTACCGTAGATGATGATACTGATATTTTCAGGTTCAAGGCCGACGAACTGTTCCTGACGGATGATAGTCCGTACCTGGCATCTATGGAACACCTGCTGGATGAAGGACAGCCAAGCGATTACCTGGTCACCCTGGTAGGACAAGTGACGAATAGTGCCGGGGACCCTGTGCCTAATGCCAAAGTTACGCTGGAGAGATTGCCTGACGGACTTTTCATTGCTGACATGAATACAGATCAGGATGGCAACTACAAATTTGTTGTCCGTGGTGGATCACGATATGGCATTTCTGTGGATGAAGAAGGCTACATGTCAGAAAGATCAAACTTTGACTTCAATGCTATCACAGCATCAGATACAATATCCACTGGTTTAGCACTCACTAAAATTGAGACGGGAGCAGCCATTGTTCTTAACAACATCTTTTTCGATTTCGACAAGGCCGTATTAAAGACTTCATCTTACTCAGAGCTGAAAAAGGCACTGGAGCTGCTCCAAGAGGGTAAAATCCAGAAGATTGAAATAGCAGGACACACAGATTCTACCGGTGATAATGCTTATAATCAGGGTCTGTCAGAGCGAAGAGCCAAAGCCGTTTATGACTACTTCATTGCTAATGGAGTGAACAAAGAAAAGGTGGTTGCGTTAGGCTATGGTGAGAAGCAACCCAAAGCCCCGAACGATACACCTGCGAACAGGCAACTTAACAGAAGGGTGGAATTTAAAATTCTGGAAGCACTATAGCGCACTGACCATCAGCTGTTTTACTCCCAGAATACGATCCGAAGGATAAAGCTTTTCGGCTTTAAGAATATTGGAGTGAGCTACCTCGAATTGTTTTTCGGTAAAAGCCTTAACGGCCAAATTGAAATACTGAAGCCCTGCTAATCTTTGTAGATCTACTGTTTCCTTTATAGCATATGATCCTTGTAACCCTTTCTCGATCTCGCCAACACCCCTGATGTCAATGATGCTATTGCCATCAGCCATAAACTGGTCGATGCGTTCCTGGATTTCAGTGCTATCGTTGACATATCCATCCAGTGGATCAGTAGCTTCGAGCAAAACATTCTTTCCATCTAAGTGTACAACCATAAAGATGTGATAATCAAGCTCATAGATTGAAAACTTGTAATCCAATTGATCAAGGAGATAAGAATATAGAATGGTCCCCGTCAGACAATCATATTTTTTGCCAATGAAAAGATCTCCAAAGGAGACATAATTTTCATACCAACCTAATTTCTTGCGGTGAACATAGTAAAATGCCCATTCCAGGAATGCGTCATGATCGCCCCGATAAGACGCGCTTTTGTCTTTAAGTTTATTGACCAGTTCGTCAAGATCTGATTTGATCTCGCTAAATTTAGCTTTGTCTATGTCAGGTTGACTGGATAAGATGATCTTAAGCGGATCGTTTGCCGTAAAAGCAGCTTTTTCAAAGGCAGAATGATAGGAGAGCTGCCCCCAGGAGTATGAAGACAGGAGTAGAGTTATCAATATGTACAAAAATGATTTTAACACGATTTCTCTGGTCCCTCATTAAGACAAGTGTACTTATATATTACGCTAAAGTTAACAAACTGTTTAAATGTTACCAAATTGTTAAGTTTTGAGAATGGCAGGATTTGAAGAAATATTTGAGCAACAACGTCACAGAGCTCTATTTTTGAGAGAAGAGCGTTATGGTCAGAGAAAAAAGAGGTTGCTCAAGTTGGAGCAGTGGATACTATCGCACAGAAAGGATATCCAACACGCGTTGAGCAAGGATCTGTTAAAATCAACACAAGAAACAGATCTGGCTGAGATCTATGCAGCATTGACTGAAATACGAGAAGCGAGGAGAAACTTAAGGCCCTGGATGGAACCGCAATACATTCATCCAACACCTACCTTTCTTGGTACAACCGGTTATCACCTTTACGAACCCAAAGGGGTCTGTTTAATTATTTCTCCCTGGAATTATCCCTTTAATCTTGCCGTGGGTCCCATGGTTTCAGCCATAGCTGCTGGTAATACGTTTATTTTAAAACCCTCAGAGTTCACTCCGGAAACTTCTTCTTTGATAAAACAGATGGTGACCGAAGTGCTTGAAGAGTCAATGGGATTTGTTGTGGAAGGGGATGCGGATACAGCACAAAATCTCCTAAAGCTTCCATTTGATCATATCTTCTTTACCGGAAGTCCGGAGGTTGGTAAACTTGTGATGGAAGCTGCTGCCCGTAACCTGAGCTCTGTGACCCTGGAGCTGGGTGGTAAGTCACCCACCGTCATTGATGAGACAGCAGAGCTGGACGATGCAGCGGAGAAGATTTTTTGGGGAAAGTGGTTAAATGCCGGTCAAACCTGTGTCGCGCCTGACTACTTATTTGTCCATGAAAAGGTGTATTCAAAGTTCATTTCATATCTAAAAGCACATGCAGAGAAAAGATATCCGGAACAATTTTATACAGGCATTGTCAATGATAAGCATCATGCCAGGCTAACCCATATGGTGGAAGATGCAATCAACAAGGGGGCAACTAAGGTTGAAATTCCCAGAACGTTTTCAAATCGGAAAATGGCCCCAATTATATTAGAAAATCTTGTTGACGAGATGTTGGTAATGAAAGAAGAGATCTTTGGTCCGATTCTTCCGGTAATAAAATATCAGGACTTAGATGAGGTTATTGATCACATCAATGCCAGACCCAAGCCACTTTCACTCTATTTTTTCAGCAGGAGCAGGAAAAACCAGGAAAAGATTCTCCATTCTACTTCTTCTGGAAATGCAGTCATTAATGATTGTGTTTTGCAGTTTGCCAATCCCGGATTGTCATTTGGGGGCATCGGCCAAAGTGGATTCGGTAAAAGCCATGGAAAGGATGGTTTCAAAGCTTTTTCCAATAAGAAATCTGTTTTGAAGCAACGAACTGGCCTGACTTTGGCTAAACTGCTTTATCCACCCTATTCGAAATGGAAAAATCGATTAATAAATATTCTGTTAAAACATCTCTAAGATTATTTTTGATAAAATGTTCCAAGATCTCAAAAAGTATGTCACCGTTGTAGCCATTGTATTTATCTATGCATGTGGGACCCCTCAGGGCAATAGTGAATACCTTGGCACCTGGTCTGCTCACTGGGAAACAGACCCAGCAGGGTATCCCGGCATATCAAAAGAACTGGATTTTACTATGAGTGGGAAATTTATGTTCGAGGAAGACAGCATTACGATCGAAGGTTATGGCTTCAAAGGATGCATCTTCACTGAAGATACCATTCATCATAAACTTATCTGGCAGATAAGCAACGATAGTCTAAAGCTATTTAATGATCCCGATACACCGGGTTTAGTCTACAAAATCATAGAATCAGGAAAAGGTAAAATCAAGCTACAGCTAGAAGACATTTATGTAACACTCTCCAAATAGATGTTTTACATGATCTAGCCGTTAATAGTAAATGTCTCGACACTCGTTGCTGGATCAATTCATTCTTATTCTGTAATTTGGTATCATAAATAAATCAGTCATGAAGAAGGTATTTATCATTCTGGGATCATTTTTCGCGCTATTACTTTTAGCTGCAGTTCTGTTGCCTATCATTTTTAAAGATGATATTCGGGTAGCCATCGATAAAGAAATTAAAGCCAGTATCAATGCCAATGTATACTATGATACGAATGCCTTTGGCGTGACGCTATTTAAGAATTTTCCAAATATCACGGCCTCTGTGGGTGATTTTGGAATTGCGGGCATTGATCAGTTCGAGGGAGATACCCTGGTTGATGTGAAGCAGTTTGAGATTACCCTGGACATCATGTCCGTGATTTCAGGAGATAAAATAAATATCGTGAGTGTGTTGCTGGATCAGCCGGATATCAAGGTCTTCGTTCTCCAGGATGGTTCTGCCAATTATGATATTGCTAAGGATACCGGTGAAGCACCTGAAGTTGAAGAAGAAAGTTCCGATACAGGGAAACCAATGGAAATTGGAATTCAGAAATGGGAAATCAAGGATGCTAACATCCTGTACGATGACCTGTCACTCCCTTTCTATATTATCCTGGTAGGCCTGAATCATGAAGGAGCAGGTGATTTTACTCAGGACGTATTTGATATGGTCACTACCACAAATATTCAGCAACTATACATGGGCTACGACGGAGACGAATACATTACTGACAAGAGCCTGACGGCCGATATCACCATGGCCATGGACCTGGCTAACATGAAATTTACTTTCAAGGAAAACAAGTTAGCATTGAATGACTTTGGTTTTGGTTTTGAGGGCTTTGTGAGTATGCCCGAGGAGGATATCGATATGGATATCAAATATGCGGGTCAGGATATTGATCTGAAAAGTATACTTTCTCTCATTCCCGGGGTCTACCTGGAATACCTGGATGGAATAACCGCTGCGGGGTCCGTGGGGTTTGATGGATATGTGAGTGGTACTTACAATGAAAACGCTATGCCTAAAGTGGCCGCTAATTTTTCAGTGAACAATGGAAAGATCTCCTATGCAGAATATCCGGTTCCTATGGATCAGATCAATATCAAAGCAGCGTTTGACTACCCTTCAGCGGACCTGAGAGAATCCAGCTTTATCGTGGACAATTTTTCTATGTCGCTGGATGGAGAGCAACTAACTGCTTCCTTGATTTTCAAAGATTTTGAAGACTATTTCTGGGACTTCAAAATGGACGGTGGTGTAGACCTGGAGAAGGTGACGAAAATTATTCCTATGGAAGGAATGGAACTCAAAGGGAAAATTAATGCTGCTTTGGCTACCTCTGGCCGGATGTCTGACCTGGAAGCCGAACGTTATGAAAAATTACCCGCTTCGGGTTCTATGAGTATCTCTGGCTTCAGCTTTTATTCAGCGGAAGACCTTCCGCAGGGATTTGGGATTTCAGAGGCGAATATGACTTTTAATCCTAAAGAAGTAGCCCTCACAAAATTTAAAGGGAATGCCGGAAGAACTGATCTCAATATGGACGGAAGCATTACCAATCATTTGCAATACATTCTGGGAGACAGCACCAAACTATATGGTAGATTGAATTTTACCTCGGCAAATGTAGATGTGAACGAGTGGATGGTAGAGGAGGATACGGTCATCGAAGAGACATCCTCAACAGATACCGCGGCGATGGAACTGATCCGTATTCCGGAAGATATTGACTTTGTATTGGCTTCAAGGATTGACCAGATTATTTATGATAACCTTACCCTCAAGGATTTTGCCGGAAAGCTGATCATTCGGGACGGAGCCATGACCATGGAAAAAGTAAACTTCAACCTGCTCGATGGATATTTCGAAATGAATGGGTTGTACAATTCAACAGTCAGCCTTGAAAAACCAACATTTGATTTCGATTTGCAGATCAAGGAGCTGTCCATTGCTTCCGCATTTAAGTCTTTTACGACTGTTCAGAAATTGGCCCCCGTAGCTGAAAAAATGGCGGGTAAATTCTCTACCAATTTCAATATTGGTGGAACAATGGGTGAAGACATGATGCCCATTTATGAAGACATGGTGGGAGCTGGCCTGGTAAATATTGCTCAGGCATCTTTGAAAGACATAAAGGTCTTGAGTGCGGTATCCAGTGTGACCAAGCTCAATCAGGATGAAGGAGAGGTCACAATCAAGGATATCATCATGTCTACTGAGATCAAAGGAGGGAGGCTACATGTGCAGCCCTTTGATATCAAGTTGGGGAGTCGCTCAGCCACGGTTTCCGGAAGCACAGGCCTGGATGGCAGTCTCCAATATGCTATGATGATGAATGTGCCTTCCGGCCAGGTAGGGGAATCGCTGAATAGTGCCATCTCATCATTGACAGGAATGAACAACCTGGTATCAAACAGCCTCGACCTGACACTTGGGATCACCGGTGATTATAACGACCCAAAAGTCAAACTACTGAGTGCCAAACCTGCAGGGAGCGGAGGCAGCGATGCGAGTCTGAAAACGGCCCTGAAATCCCAGGCTACAGATGAGATTGCTAAGCAAAAAGAGGTGGTAACACAAAAAGTCGAAGCGGCCAAAGACTCTGCCAAAGCAGTAGTAGATGAGAAAGTAGCTGAAGCGAAAGAAGAGGCCAAAGAAAAAGTGGAGGAGACGAAACAAGAGGTAGAGGACAAAGCCAAGGAGGCGGTGAAGAACCTGTTTAAGCGGAGGTAGTTCTAGAATACAGGAGACAGAATTAAGTAGTCAGGAGGTCCGCTGAATTTTGGTTAATATGGGGACCTGAGCTAGTATTTTTAATCTTCGAGCAAGAAAACTACTGGTATGGTCAGACACTATCTTAAGATTGCATTTAGATCATTGCTGAATAGCAGGAGCTATTCGGTGATTAACATCCTTTGCTTAGGAGTCGGAATAGCAGCCAGCCTCTTAATTCTCCAATACATCCATTTCGAATTGAGCTTTGACGGATTTCATCCCAATTCGGAAAATACCTACAGAATAAGACTCGATTATCAAGGTTCTCAACCCACGCGATCAGAGGTATTAACACCTCACGCTCTCGGTAGCCAGGCTGAGCAAATCATTCCCGAAATCTCAAACATGGTCCGGGTCAGACCCATGCGACGAGATGAGGGAGTTGTTGTAAAAGGCGGGGATGATAATGGAAGAAAATTTCTTGAGTACGGACTGTATTACGTAGATAAGGACTTTCTCGAAATGTTTGGCTACTCATTAAAAGCAGGAGATGCCCGGGTTGCCTTAAATGATTTGAATGACATCGTTATCACAGAAGAAGTAGCCAAAAAATATTTCGGTGATGTAGATGCCATGGGTAAGGTCCTCCACGTGAAAGGAGGTTCTCTATCCGGTGAATTTGTGATCTCCGGAGTTTTGAATGATCTACCTGCAAATACCCATCTCCAATTTGATTTCCTGCTACCGCTCCAGTTTATGCTCAGCCATTATGGGATATATGCCAGAAGTGATGGCTGGCGATGGTTTAACTTTTATACCTATCTCACACTCGATAATAATGCAGATGTACACGTGGTACAAAGCAAATTTGATAAGCTGGTCCAATCAAATGCTATTAGCCAATTAGAAGAGGAACATCTTCACGTGAAGACAGGCCTTCAAAAGATTACAGATATTCATTTAAAGTCAAACTTTGCCAGTGATTTGGCTGAAAGACCAGGAAATGAACAAAATTTATGGTTTTATGCCCTTATCGCGGCCATTATCCTGTTGATAGCCTACATGAATTTTATCAACTTATCTACTGTTCAGGCTTTTCGAAGAGAAAAGGAAGTGGGCATTAGAAAGAGCATTGGCGTAAATAGAAACCAAATCGTTACTCAGTTCTTTGCGGAGGCAGCAATCATCAATTCACTAGCAGTCTTTATAGGAGTAGTTATTGCATATTTACTACTACCCTTTCTCAATCAGTTGATTGGTACGGAGTTGGAGTTTACCATTCTTCGTTCCTATGAATTCATTTTATTATTTGCATGTCTTGTTCTTGTTGGAACGATATTATCAGGTCTTTATCCTGCCTTAGTCCTTTCTTCATTCAACCCGGTAAATATCTTTCGTTCCGTCTCACAAAAATTTGGGGGTGGTATAGGCTTGAGAAAAGTGCTTATCGGAGTTCAATTCTCCCTGTCAGTTTTGCTCATTGCTGGTTCCTATCTCGTTTATAAGCAGATTAATTACATGAAGAGCCAGGACTTAGGTGTTGACATGGATAAGATCATTGTAGTCCCGGGTCCACGGGTAATACTGGAGGAGGAAAATGATCAGATAGTGTCCGGATACCAAACATTCAAGGCTAGAGTGAAAGACCATCATGCGATTAAGGCTGTGACAGGAACAAGCAACATTCCTGGCAAAGGAGTAATGTGGTATGGAGACATGAGAAAACTGGGGGCTCCCGCGGAATTCGCCAAAGAGGGAAAGGCGGTTTTGGTTGATGCTGGCTTTACTGATACCTATGACTTTGATTTTCTGGCGGGTAGTGGGTTCACCCCGGAGATGGATGAATATTCTGCTGTGATTATCAATGAATTGGCCTTATCCACATTTCAATTGGGCAATCCTCAGGGAGCCATTGGCCAAAGTATCATACTTAGTGATATAGACACGTTAAAAATTCAGGGTGTTGTTAAAGATGTCCACTGGAGTTCTTTGAAGGATCCACTATCACCTACCATTTTTGGGGTCGCTCAACATAATGCATATTTTTCCATCAGGAGTAGTCTGACGAATATTCCACAGACACTGGATCATATTGAAACTGCTTTTAATGGATCATTCCCCAATGATCCTTTTGACTACTTTTTTCTTGATGAATCTTTTAATCAACAATATCAGTCAGAAATTCAATTCGGAAAATTGTTTGGTGCATTTACTTTATTAGCCATCTTTCTGGCAAGCATTGGATTATTCGCATTGGTCTCGTTTACCGCTTCATTACGAACAAAAGAAATTAGCCTTAGAAAATTGTTTGGGGCATCTGTGGATGACATCATTTTGCTATTCTCAAAAGAATACCTCCTGCTTATCCTGATAGCCACAATAATGGCCACACCGGGTGTGATTTTTGGTGCTACTACATGGCTGGAAGGATTTGCCTATAGAATCAAATTAGGTATGGATGCTATTCTTATCCCCCTTTCCTTGTTGGTCGTTGTTTCCTCCTTAACTATTGGCTATAGGATCTATTTATCAGCTATCAATAATCCAGTGGATTCCTTGAGGAGGTAGAATTATACGTATAGATATATTATCTTTGTCGTATAAATTAATTAGCCATGGATGCTAAAATTACACTCTCATTTGAAAAGGAGGTCATAGAGAAGGCCAAACGATATGCTGAGTCTCAAAACATCAGTTTATCCAGGCTGACAGAATATCTATTCAGACAAATCACAACCGGGCAATATCAAAGCCTGGAGGAGTGGCCCATAGCCGACTGGATCTCACAGGTATCAGAGGGTGCTGCCGTATATCGTACCAAACCTCGATCTAAAAAGGAACTGAAAAAGTCTTTTTACGAAGCTAAAAAGTGAAGATCTTTTTAGATGCGAATGTGCTGGTTTCGGTACTGAATAATGAGTATCCGATATTTGCGTATTCTTCCAGGGTCTTAAGTCTGGCTGATAATGCTCAATTTCAGCTATGTACCTCAACCATTTGTCTGGCTATCGCATTTTATTTTGCAGAAAAGAAAAGCGGAGCACAGAAAGCCAAAGAGAAGATCTCTCTGCTGATATCAAAAATAGGCATTGTGGAGTCCAACAAAGCCGTGGCTTTCCAAGCTGCCAACGATAGGCAGGTGTTGGATTTTGAAGATGGTCTGGAATATTACGCTGCTTTACATTCAGGCTGTCAATATATTGTCACAGAAGACGTCAATGGTTTCTACTTTTCAAAAATTGAGGTGATGACTTCTGAGCAGTTTATGACACAAATTATCAGTCGTTGATGGTTCATGCTTTCGCATCAGACTGAATCATTCCATCTACAAGTTTGATGATCCTATCTCCATACTTCGCGTTTTTTTCGGAGTGTGTCACCTGGATGATGGTCATGCCTTCATCCTCATTCAATTTTTTCAAAAGCGCCATAATCATTTCCCCCTGGTCTGAATGGAGGTTACCGGTAGGTTCATCTGCCAGCAGCAGTTTTGGTTTGCCTGCGATGGCACGGGCAATCCCAACCAATTGTTGTTGTCCCCCGGAGATTTGCTCAGGGAAGAGGTCTTTTTTGGCGACAATGTTGAAGCGGTCCAACAGATCAGCGACGATAGATTTTCGTTCCTTACCATTCACTCCTTTGTAGAGCAGCGGAGTTTCAATGTTTTCATAGACGGTCAGGTCTTCGATCAGGTGGTAAGCCTGGAAAATGAAGCCGATATAATTGCGGTGATACTCCGTTTTGGTCTTTTCCTTCAGTTGATGGACTGGCTGATCGAGTAAGTAGTACGCTCCCTCTGAGGGTTGATCAAGCAGTCCGAGGATGTTGAGCAGGGTGGATTTCCCAGCGCCGCTTGGTCCCATGATGCTGATGAATTCACCCTCATTGATATCGAGGTTGATGCCCTTGAGGACAAATGTGCGCTGGAATTTGGACGAATAGTATTTATCGATTTCAGATAATTTGATCATGAAGTTAAATTAAGTTGCTATGATCACTTATCCAATATTGTGCCTGTGTGATAACTTGTTGATTATCAGATATATTCTGTTGTTTATTGCAGAAACACTGTCTAAAATTTGGACATTGAGTGTATAGGAGGGTACAGTTGTTGGGGGAGATAAGTTAAATCTATTCGCTTTTGGAAAAACGAATGATTCCGGCTATGCCTAAAGAAGCAAGGATGAGAAACATAAGTATTGCGGATACAATTTCAAACATTGGTCAATTCTTTAATCTTCCCAAGATTTCGACTTACTAATAATCCTAAAAGTAAAACAAAGATAAGTAAAATAAGAATCCCTATTCCAATCAATACTCTTACAATTATTGACTCGGATTCTCTCAAAAGTAACGATGAAATACCACCTGCTGTTGCAATAATTGTTATTGTTAATAATCTAATCAAGTCAGTGTCAAACTTTATTGCTTCTTTGATTCCATCTGTGTTTGGCTGTTTCAATTCAAATAATCTTATTATTTCAAATATAAGAATTTAACAATACAAATAACTGATTAGATTCTTGCTAGTTAATAATGGACAGACCACTTACGATTAATTATCCTGAATATTAAGACCAGGGATATTAACACTCCGGACATACCAGTATCCATATTGATGTTTGAAATTTAGGGAGGCATTGTCTTTGTGTCTTACCATTGGTTGATTTCCGGATTTTACCTCATAAGTTATATCAAAGTTAACATTTGCATCATAATCATTGATATTGACAGACTGGATAGAAAAATCTAATAAGCTTATGGAATCAAACGAAGTCAGTTGGTTCTTTAATCGATCAATAAATACTTTGCTTTCTAAAACCTCATGGCCTAATTGGCAGGATGATGACAAGAAAAAGTCCATGTATGTAAAATCCAATGACACCAACTTATTTAGGAATTCTTCAGTTTGTTTGCGGAGATCTTCGATATCATTTGGATGAAATTCTTCATAAATAAATTGTGTGAACATTCCTGGAATTGGGATGATTTGCATTTCTTCTTCTAAAAGCTCTTCCGTGATGAACCTGTATATTTCCCTATCAGGAGTTTCATACAATACACTCAGGGAAATTTCATGGGCATGCAACAAGTCTGTTAAATCATCAAGAACTTTGGGAAGTTCCTCGTCGGATAGGGATTTTTCAGGTGGGAAAGAATGTTTGCCAATAACTTCTTTTACTTTTTTTGTACCGTGCTTTTTACAAAATTCTCGAAATCATTGATGTAGTCAAGCCATTGAGATTCAACTTCAGCGGGTAATGAGCTTTCCCCTTCTCCAAAGTATGCTCCATATTCCGCCTTAAGTTTCAGCTTTTTTACCTCATTGTCAAAACGGATTTCTTCTTCTGTCTTTTTATTCTTATCCATATTGTTCAGTTATGTTCAAGAATCAAATGAAGATAAAATTATTTTGTGGGAATTGCTAAGAAATGTGGAGGTTTATAGATGTATATGTGATTATATAGTTTTCTGAAATTATGAAAAATGTGATTTCTAGAATTAACTGTGAGTGTTTATGAAGGAAGAATCAAGGAAAAAGGAGAAAGAAGATTTCAATATTCTTTCTTCTGTCTCCTTCCTCCTCCTATTCATACCTCAACGCCTCCACCGGATTCCTCGTTGCTGCCTTCCAGCTTTGCATGCTCACAGTTAAAAGCGCTACTCCAAGCGCCATCAATCCTGCGAGGGCAAATACCCACCAGCTCAGCTCTGTTTTGTAAGCAAAGTTCTCTAGCCATCGGCTCATGGCATACCAGGCTAGCGGAGTGGCCATTACAAAGGCGATGATCACCCACTTCACAAAATCCTTGTTGAGCATTACCATCAATTCAGAAATGTTGGCACCATTGACCTTGCGCACACCGATCTCCTTCACCCTGCGCTGGATCATGAAAAGAGATAAAGCAATCAGGCCCAGGATAGCGATAGAAATGGCGATCACCATGAAGTAGGTCAGGATGATCTTGATGTTTTGTTCGCTTCGATAAAGCTTGTCGTAGCTCTCATCTACATACTCATAGTAGAAGGAGTAATTGGGAATGTTATACCGCTGCCATGTTGCTTCGATCAGGTCAATGGTTTGTTGCTGGTCAAAGGGCGACACCCGTATGGAGACCCGATTATATGTTGAGGGATCCTTATTTAGAATAATAGGACTAATGGGGACATGAAGGGACTCATAGTGGAAATCTCCAATGACTCCGATCACATTCCCTCGCTGACCACCATAGGTGATCACCTGACCAATGGCTTCTTCGGCTGATTCCCATCCTATTTGCCGGGCTGCCTGTTCATTGATAAGATATCCGGAGCTTTCTCCATCGGTCTCATCAAAATTCCTTCCAGCAATCAATGGGATACCATAGGTGGATAAAAAGTGCTCATCCACGCGGACATTCGGAAGTCTGAATTCAATGGGACTCACTTCTCCGTTAGACTCTACCTCAGCCCCACTATTATCTCACAGTCCATCTGATGGGACTCTTTTGGAACCGGAAACACTGAGGATATTAGGGTTGGCAGTCAGCTCTTGCCTGAAGACGTCAAGCTTTTCGATGAGCTGGGGCGTGGAAGGGATCACCAGGATGTTTTCTTTATTCAATCCAAGCTCTTTGTGTTGGATATAGCTGAGCTGTTTATATACAATCAAAAAAGAGGTGATCAATGCGATGGAAACGAAAAACTGGAAGACCACCAGCCCGGTTCGGAAAGAATTTTTTCCCAGTGTAAAACCCTGGTTGGCTTTGCTCGCGGTGGGATTGAAAGATGAGAGCACCATGGCCGGATAGAAAACAGAGAGAACACCGGTTAAAATCGTTAACAAGATGAAACCTGCTACCATTGGGATGTTTTCCATGAGGGAGAACTGAAGTGGGCTGCCCAGGATGTTATTGAATTCAGGAAGGACCAGGTAAACAATTCCAGTAGCGAATGCCAGCGCTGTCAGACAAAACAGGACCGATTCTGCTATGAGCTGAGCAATAAGCATTTTGGGTGAGGCGCCCATGATTTTTCTGACTTTGATTTCCTCCAGCCGCTGTGAGTACATGGCCATGTTCAGGTTTAGGTAGTTAATGCTGCCGAGGACGAGGATCAACAGTGAAATGGAAGCAAGCACATAGATGTATGTTTTGTTGCTGTGCCAGTTGAAATGGATGTCTGTCAGTGTTTCCATTCTTATTTTCGTCCAGCTCGTCCCATCTTCCAGATACTCGTCAATAATGTTATCAAGCTGGGTGTCGATGTCGGTAGGCAGGTGAGGGATCAGTGCGAAAGTTTCATAGTTGTTGCTCCCCCAGCTGTTCATCTCTTCTTCGCCGGCAAATGATTCAAAGGTGATGAATGAAATCAGAAACTCAGGATGGAAGTGACTGTTCTGATTCCATTTTTCAAAGACACCGGTGATTTTCAGGTCTCGTTTCTGCCCATCACTACTTGTAAATGAGATCACTTCACCAATCACATCGAGCCGGTTGAAATATTTCATCGCCTGTTCATCGGAGATAATCATGGTCAAGGGGTCTTCCAGTAGGTTATCATCACTGGGTAAACCCTCAAAATGAAAGATATCCAGGATCTCAGGCTCCGCAAAGCAAACCTCATCTTCCCTGGTGAGCTTGTTATCACGGCTAAAGGTGAACCCGGTATGTTTTACCCTGGCGATACTTTCAATCTCTTTGAGTTCCTTCTCCAGCATAGGTGCGACAGGGGGAGCCACGTTCGAGAGGTGAAGGTTTTCCGACCCATCAGGATTGTAGAAGTACCTGTGCACCCGATAGATCTTGTCACTGTTTTCATGAAAGGTGTCATAGCTCAATTCGTTCTGTATCCAGATCGTAATGGTGATGATACAAGAAAACCCAAGCGTCAATCCAAAAACGTTGATGGCTGAGTTGAGGGGATTTTTCTTAATGTTTCTGTAAAGCGTTTTAAAAAATCTTTTCATGGAAGGTGGGTTTCTATTCGTGTCAAATCCATAATCTGCTCTTTATATTATAGAAAAACGTGCCTGAATTGTAATTTACTGACTAACAGAATGTTAGGTTTATTCTTGACCGTAAAATGTTAAATATTTAGACACTGGAATGTCCATTAATCGGACAGCAATTTCTTAAACTATGAATTGTGTGATTTTATGATTGTGAGGAGAAAGGACCCAGGAAAAAGGAGAAAGGAGGATTTCAATTTCTTTCTTCTTTTTCCTTACTCCTTTCTTCACTTATTCATAACGCAAAGCCTCCACTGGATTCCTTATATCCAGTCAACAATACTAAAAGAGCTAAAAAAGCGGTAAAAATACCTTTTATAAAGAGTAAATATGCTAAATTTGGATATGGGGAAACAAAAGAAGGCATATGAACCTGAGGAGGATATTCCTGCCTATGTATCTGAGCCTGAGATGTTGTATGCTGTAAGGAAAAACAGCGTCACCACAGAATA
Organism: Cyclobacteriaceae bacterium; assembly: GCA_965223915.1. Taxonomy (GTDB): domain Bacteria; phylum Bacteroidota; class Bacteroidia; order Cytophagales; family Cyclobacteriaceae; genus UBA7330. The sequence continues at coordinate 1,403,805 of OZ245027.1, forward strand.
TCTGGTTCGGCTTAAAGATATTTCTGGCCTGAAGGATGAAACAATAGCCACCGCTCTCAATCTAAGCATTAAGACACTTAGAAATTATAAAATGACATCATCAACCATGAAGCCTCATTTACAGGAGCACGTGCTGGCTTTGATTTCACTTTATAAGCATGGAATTTCTTTGTTTGGTAATCAGAAGCAGTTCAACGAATGGCTTACAAAATCCAATCATTTCTTTGATAATGATCAGCCGATCAATTTTTTTACTACCATTAGTGGCATCCGGTATGTAGACGATCGTCTCACTGCCATTGAGTATGGAGATAATGTATGATCGTCTTTCGACTAGCACGTATTGAGTATACGGATAAGCTGTATAGCTCGGGAGCAGCTAATCGATGGAATAAATCCCAACAGGAAGTTATCTATACCTCCGAAAGTATAGCGCTTTGTGCACTGGAACTTTTAGCTCACACAAACGGGATACGTCCAGCCGGTAAATTTGGACTGATGTATATAGAAATTGAAGATAACCCATATCCATATACTGTGGAGGTATCAGAACTTCCACCTCACTGGAATACGCTTTCTTCATATCCTTATACTCAGCAGCTTGGAAGTAACTGGTACAAAAAAAGTGGATGTTTAGTGATGAGTATTCCTTCTGCCGTGATCCCATCAGAAATAAATATGGTGCTCAATACTCGTCACCCTGACTTTTTGGAAAAGGTGAGATTAAAAGAAGTCAGTGATTTCTTTTGGGACAGCAGGTTCCCATCAAAATAACCTTTTTTACTCCATTTGGATCGACCTACAAAAACAAATAAAGGTAGCAGAGAGGAGTCTTGGTGGTGTAGTACTTTTTACTCATACCTAACGCCTCCACCGGATTCCTTGTCGCTGCCTTCCAGCTTTGCCACCTACTTGTGTGACCTTAAATATTTTGAATCAGTATAAAAATCCGAAAAGCCATAAAGGCAAAGCATCACCCGCAGGAAATTCAAGATCATCTTTGACAATAAAGCCGCTGTCAAATTCCTTAATTTGCTGTCTGTTTTTATTTTTCCCTCCTATTTCGAAAGTATGGGAACCATCCACCATGAAGTACCCTTTTGGTGGATATTGAAGGGTATGTGAAACTTTTAATTGGCTTAGAAAAAACGTTTCCCTTAGGTTGCCTTTATCAGGCTGATTGATAGATATGGCACTTGCAAGGTTAGAATTGTTTAGATAGACCTTTTCCGGTTTCTGTAAAATTGTTGTACTGATACCAGATGGATATAGCAGGTTGATTAGTCGTGCTTGCTCCAAATAGTTTAGATACGAGTTAATTGAATTTCTATGGATATTACTTTTTTCAGCCAGCTTGGAAAGGTTGGGTTTAAAAGGCACATTTTCAGCTAGAATAGATAACAGTTGCAGCATTTTCTTCGCGTTTCTGATATCAAAATCTCGTAGTTCTGCCATATCGTACTCCACGATGATTCTAATGAGTTGCTGCAGCCGTTGATGATACCCCTGTGGATCATCTTTAAAAAAGGGGTAGTAACCAGAAGAAAGATATTCTTCAAAATGTTTCAAAGGCTTAATTTCAGGAGTAAGCATTTTTCTGATATTAGTTGCTCCCAGAATCTCCTGTAATGAAATGACCGGTAGTTTTATTCCATTTTTAAACTCAAGGAATTCTCTGTAGGACAAGCCAAATAATTCATGCATCAGTACACGGCGACTAAGGTCTGCCTCCTCTTTGGCAATGTCAATTATTGAAGAACCTGTAAAGACAATGTGGAGATCAGGGTAGAAGTCATAGAGGTTTTTGATTGCCTGAGACCAACCAGGAAATTTATGAACTTCATCCAGAAAAAGATATTTTCCTCCCTTTTTATAGAAAATATCAGCAGTATCCATGAAAGAATGGGTGGAAAAATAGAGATCATCAAGGGCTAAATACACAGCCTCAGAAGAGCTCTTTCCTATCTCATAGAGACGCTGCAATATCAAGGTGGTCTTCCCTGTTCCCCTGGCTCCCTTTATTCCGATTAATCGGTTATTCCAATTAATCTCGTTATGGAGATAGCGCTTGAATGACGTATCTACGATGTTGACAAGCCTATCCGATTTCTCTAGCAGTGTATTCATTGCACATTATAATGTGCAAAAATAACAAATAATTGCACATCTAATTATGCAAATTATCCTCCTTCACCTGCTACTCATACCTCAAAGCCTCCACCGGATTCCTTGTCGCCGCCTTCCAGCTTTGCCAACTAACTGTCAATAGCGCAATCCCCAGAGCCAGTAATCCGGCCAGGGCAAAGACCCACCAGCTTAGCTCAGTTTTATAGGCGAAATTCTGAAGCCACTGATCCATGGTATACCAGGCGATAGGCGTAGCGATGAAAAAGGCAATAACTACCCATTTTACAAAGTCTTTGTTGAGTAGGGTAAGGATTTCAACTACTTTGGCTCCGTTGACTTTTCGGATGCCGATTTCTTTTACCTTTTGTGCGGAGTATTCAAGAGAGATGCTAAATAGACCAATACAAGATATCAGGATTGTTACTATTGACAAGTAACTGAACCAATTGAAAAATTGTTTCTCCTTTTGATATTGGGAATTTAAAAAAACTTGGAGCAAGAAAGATTCAAATGGATGGCTAGGAAAGAAAAGAGTGAATGATTCTTTAATTATACTGATAACTTCGCTGTCTGTGTCCTGATTCAGTCTGGCTGTAAAGTATCGACTGACATTTTTATCAAGGAAATAGGCCGACGGTCGCACTGGATGATGTAGAGTCTCTTGATGGAAATCACCAACAACGCCAATTATCTGACATTTTTTGCCTGAAATCACTAATGTTTTACCAATTACGTTTTCATAACTCTCGAATCCTAGCCGATCAACAGCTTTAATGTTAATGATAACACTTTCAACTCTTTCTCCAAATTGACCTTTTCTAATATCACTATGATTAAATACTCTACCTGTTAATAATTTTATCTGGTAGGTATCGAGAAAATTCTCGCTCACAATATTGAAACCAATGTCTAGCGATTTTTCTGCTTTTGGATCTGTCTTGGCCTCTGTAATCCAGCTATTCTCCATGCCAGGAATTATGGCTGAATAAGCAACATTCGCAATGTGGGGATTTTTTAATAATTCATTTTTGAAACTTTCATTATGAATTCCAGCAATTGAATCTGAAAAATCTGTAAATGTAGGGCCCCTAATAACCAAAAGGTCGTTGGCATTAAAGCCCATGTCTTTGCTTTTTACAAAATCAATCTGACGATATACAGTGAATATCGAAATAATTATAATAGTACTAATCAGAAACTGAAGACCGATTGATACTCTTTTCAAGGGATTCGGTTTAAGTACTCTCCACTTTTGATTTTGGGTAGTAAGTATGTACGCGGCTAAACCCCCAGAAAAAATTAACATTAAAACAAGTGATGATATAGGGAGTAGAAGTGTAGTCACAGGTAATCTTATTCTGTAGTCTTGAATAACAAAAACAATAATACCTGCTAACAGTAAAGCAATAAGAGAGGTTAGTAGAAATTGAAATGCAAATGTTTCAAAAAGTTGCCACTTAGTTGCACCAGTTACTAATCGAACAAAAATCTCCTTTTTTCTCATGATTGTACTACCCAGTAATAAATTGAAATAGTTAATCAAAGAAATAACTAGCAGCAACCATCCTCCAACAAATAGAAAATTTAGATTTCGTAATCCGGTTGTCGGTTTTAATTCATCTAGTAAAGTGGGGCCCGTATGAATTTCTGTAATACCTTGAAGCTCAAATTGGATGTCCCTGGATTCTCCGGTATGATCTTTTATAAGTTGAGCAATGGGCGTCTTCAATTCGTTAGGATCACAATTATTGTCCAATTGGACATAGGTATATGTTACCTCATTATCCCAATTGTTATCAACATGATTGTTTAGTGGGCTTAGCTGCAATGAAACATATGAAAACAGAATATTAATTGCCAGGTGAGTATTTTCCGGTATTTTAACAATTCCGGTAATTGTATATTCATGTTTTCCATTGCTATGCTGAAAGGTAATTTTCTTTCCTATAGGGTTGATATCCCCAAAATATTTAACTGAAATTTCCTCTGAGATTATTGCGGTATAGGGCTGATCGAGCGACGCCCCACTACCAATTATTTCGAATGGGAAAAGGTTAAAAAATCCTGGTTCAGTATAATACAGGTGATCTTCATTAAAGACTTTTAGAATCCCTTGATCATCCTTAAAAGATATCGCTCGCGTAAAACTGGATTGCATGGAATAAAGTCGACAATAGTCCTTGATTTGTGGAACTTGCCGAACAAGTTCGGGCCCGGATTCCGGAAACGATAATGCTGTCTTGTGATCAAATGAACCGTTTTTATTGAACAGTAGATTAACCCGATAGATTTGATCAGAATTTTTTCCAAGGCCGTCATAGTTTTTTTCAAATAATACATATTGCATTATTTGGAGGAATGCTACAATCCCGATAACGAGACCAAGCAAGTTGATCAGGGTGTATCCTTTTTGATGAAGGATATTTCTCCATGCTGCCTTGATGTATAATTCTAACATATGTTACTACTCATAACGCAAAGCCTCCACCGGATTCCTTGTCGCCGCCTTCCAGCTTTGCCAGCTGACTGTCAATAGCGCAATCCCCAAAGCAAGCAATCCGGCCAGGGCAAAAATCCACCAACTAAGCTCAGTTTTATAGGCGAAATTCTGAAGCCATTGATCCATGGCATACCAGGCAATGGGCGTGGCAATGATGAAAGCAATGACTACCCATTTCACAAATTCCTTATTGATAAACTTTAATATTTCAATAACTCTAGCCCCATTCACCTTTCTAATTCCAATTTCCTTTGTCCTTGATCCCGAAATAAATAAGTTGAGGGCAAATAATCCCAAGCATGAGATTAGTATAATAACAAATGTTAAGTTTTGAACTAATTTAAGAAGTCCGACTTCCCGTTTATAAATTTCATCAAAGTCGTATGTCCAAACTAACTGATCAAACTGGCTTCCCAATCCCAGGTTTGTAAAGTGTGTCTTAAGAAATGCCATCAATTGAGACTTTGAGCCAGGGATAACATTGATCCCTAGCTGATTTTGATAGCCATAAAATCTATTTCCAAGAACAATTGGAGTAGAATTGTAATAAAAAGGTACATTTTGATAATCATCTAAAACCCCAACAATTTGTGCACTTCTAAATCCAGGTCCATTTTTAAATAGAGTTCCTATAGGCTTTTCTAAACCAGCTTTTTCGACAAATCTTTTATTGACCAGTACTTCAATGACTTCATCAGACGGGCCTCTATTCCCATTATTCCACGTTTTCCATTCATCCATAGATCGAAAACATAGTTCGGGATTGAGATTAGAACCTTCGACAATCGGTATTTTGTAAGCATCAACGAATTTATCGTCGCCATGAATCACCTGGGCAACCACTTTTGATCCATCTGCCAAAAAAACCGTATCTAATCTTGGGGCATTGCTAAATGGCCCCCGACCATGCGCAATATTTTCAACATAGCTAAGTTTCGAAACTTCCTCTCTAATAGGAAGGTCCCTCAAGGTATGAACCAAAACTGTATTTTGCATATCAAATCCCAAATCTGCGTTTCTAACCAAGTTGATCTGCCGATCTAAAAACAGCACACATATGATTGTGATGATAGTAATAATGAATTGAAACTGAATCAAGGTTTGATAAATCCTCCCTCGTTTAATTTTGGGGGAGTATGACAAATTGATGATTGGGATAGTCTTAGTTGAAACAAGGTATACAAGCAAGCCGGTGGTTAAACTTGTAAAAAATAGCATTACAATAAACCAAAGCAACAGATCCATATCTGTCGCAGTCATGAGGGTATATTGATAGGCTTCAAATGTTGAAAGATCCTGGATAATCAAAGGATATAGTATCAGGATTATTCCAAATGCAATGAAAATATGTAGTGTAGCATTTACAAGGTATTGAATACAAACAGAAATTTTAGAAGCTCCCAAGGTTCTTCGAGTCTTTATCTCCTGGCCTCTTGAAGTAATAATTCCCAAATTAAGAATGATATAATTAACTACAATCAGGAAGAGTATTGAGAATCCGATAGATATAAGAACATTGATTAATTGTTCATCACCATGATTGGTATTGCCAGGGATACCAGCAGAGAAGAAATATACATTTTTTAAAGGTGTAGCTTCATATTCCTGAAAACTCAGGTCGTAGCTATAGTATTGATTTCCCACCTTTACACTTGGTAGATTCTTTATCTTCTGTGTTAGATGGAATTTATTGGTACCGGGGGCGTGTAGATACAGTTCAGCAGACATTGCGCCCCAGTGTTCATAGGAAGATTTTTTTGCTTCCTGCTGAATATTGGCAATTATCTGGGGTTTGATAGTAGATTCTTCCGGATAGTTACTTAAAAGACCGACGACAGCAAACTCGTATTTTTGTTCTGGTCTGATGGCCTCTTCCGCAGAAATCGTTTTCCCTATTGGGTTTTCCTGTCCAAAAAGCTTGACTGCAGTTTCAGGTAAAAGAAAGACGCCATTGGGTGTATTTTTGAATTTATCAATTGAACCGGCGATTACTTCAAAATCAAAAACACTAAAGAAATTTGTATCAACATGGGTAATGGGAATATTTTCAAAAACATGATCCCCAAGTTTATAATTCAACTGGTTTTCCCAATGAATTAACCTGACATAATCCTTTATCTCAGGCAGGTGGTCTTTAAAATACGGACCCATAAGCATAGAGGAATTTGACCATATCTCGCTTCCATCTTTTCTAACCGAAAAGACCTTATAAAAATCCTCATGCTTTGAGTGAAACCGATCCGTGTTTAATTCTTTGAAAACAAATAAGTAGATATAGAAGGCACATCCTATCCCCAGTGTGAGACAGAACAGATTGATGAGCAAATACTTTGGCCGATTGATTGACTGGCGGAAAAAGGTGAGGAGGTAGAGTTTCATTGCAAAGTATTTTGTTTTCTATTCATATCTAAGTGCCTCCACCGGATTCCTAGTTGCCGCTTTCCAGGTCAGGTAGCTAATGGTCAAAATGGCAATTACCAGAGTAAAAAAGCCAGTCACTGCAAAAACCCACCACTCAATCTGAATCTTATATGAAAACTCCTGAAGCCACTGATCCATGAAGTATAAAGCCAGAGGTGCTGCAGCTATATATGAAAGCGTCACCCATTTGATGATGTTTTTATTCAGCAGTGTAAGCACTTCAATTACACTTGCACCATTTACTTTACGAATTCCGATTTCCTTTACACGATGTTGTAATGAATGGTAGGCAAAGGCAAATAGTCCCATGGCAGATATCAGACAAATAATGACTGTGAATATGAGGTAAATCGTTCCAAGCTGCTTTTCTTTTTCATAGAGTGCTTTTATGTCATCTTTCAGGAAGCTATAATTAAAGGCCAGGCCGGGATTTATCTCAACGTTTAGATCTGTCAGGAAATTAATGGTCTCTTTTTCGGTCCCTTCTCGGATTTTTAGTAGATAGGTGTCCTCAGGATCATCAAAATAATACATAACCAGAGGTTTTATCTCAGAAGCTAAATGTTCATAATGGAAATTTTCCACCACACCGATCACCACATTGGCACCCCAGCTGGCATTCTTCAACTGTTCTTTCTCTAAATTATGTATGCCAAATTTTTTCCGAGCAGCTTCATTGATTACAATTGTACCACCTCTTGATGCGTCGAGTTTGTCATCGAAAAATCTACCTTCTTTCATTTTTAGACCAAGTGTTTTGTCTAAACCAGGGGTAACAATAAATGTATTGCATGTTTCAAAATCATTGCTTGAGTCATCCTTTTTATAATCCATGGGATAGGGGGTTAAGATTGAGCCCCTGGAAATAGAAAGGATATTTGAGTTGCTGCTTATCTTCTCACTTAAATATTGAATGTTATCTTTCCAGGCTTTGCGAGCTTCTATTCTCTCCTCCTTTGCCTCAGACCTTGGAATCGTTTTGACCAGGTCGGTAACCAAAACATTTTTTGTGTCAAACCCCAGATCCTTGTGAATCATAGATTGATATTGTTTATTCACTACAATAGCACATATGATCAGGAAAATGGTAAAGCCAAACTGAGTGACGGTTATCCAGCTTCGATTGAGTACTTTATTCCTGAATAGAGATTCACTTGTCCCAACCGAAGAGATATTTGCCTTGAATTTTATCGAGTTAGAAGTTGTATATGTTATAACTAAAATTAGTGAAGCAGACATTAGCATCAGCACGAAAAGTTGATCGAGTTGATTAAGCTTAAATGCAAAAAAATGTTGCACCGTTGATCTAAAAACAAAGAATAGGATCGCTGACAAACAGATGATAAGAATGAACTCTGAAACCAGATTAAAGACAGATTGAGTAATCTGATGTTTGGACGTGGCACCGCAAATTTTCCTTAATGCAATGTTTTTCCTTTGATCAAAATTTTCTGAAAATTTTAGGCCACCACAATTGAGGATAACTACGATCCCAATGATCATAGAAATTATCAAAAGGATATATATGTTCTTGATATTACCTTTTTTACTGACAACCCTGAAAGACTGGATATTCCTACTATCAAAATACAGATCTGTTAGGGGTACTAAATCAGTTTGGAACCGTGTTGAATTGGCAAAATGATTTTTTGTGGCTTCATAGATCTTTGATACCAAATCGTCATTGACAGGAACTTTCAGCTTGACAAATCCAATCCCCAACTTTCCAAAATGAGGAGCAGAATTATTAGGGATAATGAAGTTGAAATCCATGGAGCTATTTCCGGGGAGTTCATATATCCCCTTTATTGTGTAATCGATTTTATATTCGGTTTGCACAGTTAACAGCTTTCCTGTTGGATCCTCATCCCCAAAAATTTGGCTGGCTAGTCTTTTTGAGAGGACAATGGATTTTGGGTCTTCGAAGATTCCATTGGAATTACCAACTAGCAATTCAAAATCAAATACTTCAAAGTAATTAGGGCTTACCACAAAACCATTTGACGTCCATGCGTTATTATTATATTCGATTTTCACTTCAGATCCTGAAAACTCCTGGATGTTAACCACACTTTCCAGCTCAGGTACCTGCTCAATTTCTTTTTTTCCTATACTTCCACCCCTCCAGTTTGATTCTGCGTTGTTTTTGTAGATATGCACATAGATTTTATCAGCGTCTTTGAAAAATTGATCCGTGTTTAACTCACGTAAGACAAATGAAAGTATTATGGAAATACTAAGCACACCTACAACTACGCTAAACAATCTAATGATAAAGGTGATAGACAGAATTCTGCGTTTTCTCAGGGAATTTTTAGGGAAAAATAAAAGGCTCATATTAGACTATTAAAATAATTAGAGGAAGAAAAATTATGCCTGAATCATAATTCATTGAATATCAGTGAATTGCGATAACCCCTCTTGAGGTGATGTTAAATACTTTTACAATGAGTTGTCTATTAATTAAACAGAGTAGATGTGATAATAGGAATTGGATGGCTTGTATTACACCATCTGGGATTGAGACGATTGCTTCCCTAACTCTCTTTCATTGATAAAAATCTCCAGAGGAAGGTCCAGTGCTTCATGCAGGTTATAGATCATTTTAAGGGTGAAGGGCTTTTTGCGGTTCATGACTTCTGAAACCCTGCTTTTGGTTCCAAAAAGAGGGACTAAATCTTTATACTTCAGCCCCCGCTCTTCCATCACAGTCTTTATTGCTTCAATGGGGTCCGGAGGAAGGATGGGGTAGTGTTCATCTTCGTAGACTTCAACCAGTGTGCTTAAAACTTCCAGCTCATTGTCTTCATCTGAGTTGGGTTTGGGTTTTATATCCAGTAGTTGGTTGATCCTTTCAATTGCCCGATCATAATCTTGACTTGTTTTTATGGGTTTAGTTTTCATCGCTACACATCAAAGTAGCACTTATTATTAGAAGTTCCAAAAACCGGAACTTCTTCGTGGGTGTCACAAATCCACTCACTCACTCCTCAGCACCTCCACCGGATTGACCCGGGCGGCTCTGATTGTATGATAACCAGCGGTGAACAGGGCAATGACCAGGGCAATACAGCCGGAAAGCAGAAAGATCCACCAGGTCATATCTGTTTTGTAGGTAAAGCTTTCGAGCCAATTATCCATCAGCAGATAAGCGATTGGCCAGGCCACCAGATTGGCGATGACTACCCACTCCGCAAAGTTTCTAAGCAGGATCCCAGCCACCTGGATGAACGTTGCACCGATGATCTTGCGCACCGCTACTTCTTTGGCTTTGCGAACAGTCGTGTAGTGGATCAGGCCGATAATGCCCAGGCAGCACACGAAAATCATGATGAAGGTAAAGATGTGAACCAGCCTGGCGGTTTTCTTTTCTTCTTCGTAAAGCACCGCAATGGTATCGTCAAAGAAGGCGTATTCGAAGATCTCTTCCGGGTATATCTGCCGCCATTTTTCCTCAATTTCGCTGATGATCCCGGTAAGCTGGTTGTGAAGCTGACCTTCTCCAGTCAGCGAGAACCGGATCCCGGCAGTATCAAATCGCTGTGGCGTATAGTCCAGAAAACAAGGCCGGATGGGGTCATAGATGGGTGACGAGTGAAAGTTCTCCACAATACCGATGATGGTCCGGTCCTGGCCATTGAAATGAGCAGTGTAGTCTATGGCTTCAGTAGGGTCCTCAAATTGAAATTCTTCTATCGCTCTTTGATTGACTACCACAACAGATTCATCATCACCTGGCCGGAAGCCCCTGCCGTGAAGCAACCTGATACCATAGGTTTCCAGGTAAGTATGATCTATAGATTTCTGTTCGATGTCTACTTTGACCATCATGTCATTGACCATCCTGGTTGCATCGCGATAGTTGCCTTCTCGGGCTGGGGTCTCTGAAGAAAGTGAAATGGAACTGATATTGGGGTTGCTGAGCAATTCATTCCTGAAGCGCATTTGCTGCGATTCGTCGCCTTTTAAATCTACCACCAGGATGTTGTTGCGATGATAGCCCATATCCTTCGACTCGATGAAGCTGAGCTGGCGAAAGATGACGACTCCACACACGATCAAAATCTGCGCGATGATGAACTGAAAGGTGACCATCCACCGGTTGAAATTTCCACTTCCTTTGGCAGTGCTGAATCCATTGTTTCGAATCATTTCTACGATGTTCGTTTTGGAGATGAGGATGGCAGGATATAAGCCAGCAACCACACTGATGACTGCAGGGAGGACCAGGAGGAAAGTCACAAACTTCATATTAAGAAAGTTCCAGGATTCGGGAAGTCCGATAAGGGGATGGAAGTTTTTCATCAGCAGTACAGAAAGCAGCACCCCGCCCATGGTAGCGACCAGGGACAGGATCAGTGTTTCGAGTAATATCTGACTGATCAGTCGCTTCCTGGTATTTCCTAACACCTTGTGGATACCCGCGGACTTCCCCCGAGATGCGAGTTGTGCTGTGGTCAGGTTGCTATAGTTGATGCAGGCCATCACAATGAGGAGGATGCCAATGCTCATCAGAGAAAGGATGGTCGATTCACTCACCACCCGGTTGTTGTAGTTACCAAACCGGCTGTCCTGATGGATCTCTGCCAATGGCTGTAGCTCATATACCCGGAATTCCGCAGTTTCAGCTGAAGTATTGGCGGCATGTATTTGTTTGATCTTTTCTTCGATCTGTGCAATGTCGGATCCGGCCCTGACCCTAACCAGACATTGAAAACCATCGCTAAGACCGCTCCAGGAACCGAGCATTCCATCACTAGCGACATCAAATGTTTCCAAAGAGGCAAGGATTTGAAATTGAAAATCGGAATTAATGGGAAGATCCGAAACTAGCCCACTCACCTGAAATTTCATTTCCTGGAATTCAATATGTCTGCCCAGCGGATTGTCGTTTCCAAAATACTTTTCGGCTATAGACTCAGTGAGCACGACCTGAAAAGGGTCTTTCAAAGCAGACGGGTCCCCGGCCAGCCATTTTACCTGGTTATTGTAATCGAGGACCTCAAAAAAGCCCGGGTCAATCAGCGCAATGCCTCTCTTCTCGTCGAAAAGGCGAGGTTTGGAGTCAGTATCATTTCCCATCACTTTTACATTCCTACCCCCCATATACATCATTCGGGTGACAGCCTCCAATTCGGGAATCTGGCCATTGATCGCATCCGGCAAAGGGAAATTCACCCCGGTGCGGTATTCCAGCCCTCCTTCCAGGTAAGCCAGTCCGGAAGTGACGCGGACGATCCGGTATACCTGGTCCGCATCACTGTGAAACTTATCAAAGCCTGACTCATAATCGATCTTTGAGAAGATGATCAGAAAGCAGGCTATACCCATGGTTAGCCCGGTGATGTTCAGGATGGTATTAAACTTATTTCGGAGCAGATTTCTCCAGATTATTTTGAGGTGTGTGTTGAGCATGGGTCGGTTCTTTAAACTGTCCTAAATGTCCATAAATTGAACAGGATCTTGATTCATTATTGAGTTAATAAAAAGGAGAAACTTTCCTTAATAAGAATAGTCTCTCCTGTTGGCGTGTATATATGCATTATTTGCATACTATATATATCTTAAAGTGTGCCAGATATTTAACATATTGATTATCAGTTAATTATATTTAGCAAATTCTTTCCTTCGTCTAAATATTTTACATCAAGTGTTAAATATTGTACAGTGGATGAATAGGTCAATGCTCTTTCATGCAAACCTTATTCAGAACGGAGTATCCTGGCTGGATTGATCATTGCGGCTTTCACCGTTTGCATTCCTACCGTGAGCCAGGCAATCAAAAACGTTATCAATGCTGCACCCGCAAAAAACCACCAGGCCAGATCGATATGATAGGCAAATGTTTTGAGCCATTGTGCTGTGATAAGATAACTGATAGGTACTCCGATCAGAATGGCCATCAAAACCATCCCTGAAAATTCTTTAGAAAGTAACCGGATGATACCAAATTCATTGTCACCAAGGACTTTTCTGATCCCAATTTCCTTCTGCCGCTGCTCTGCTGTAAAGGCAGCGAGTCCGAATAGGCCAAGACATGAGATGAGAATAGCGAGACCTGCAAAATATTTCGAGAGCTTGCCTACCAGCAACTCGGAATCATAAAGCGCCTGGTAGTTTTCGTCAATGAATTTGTAGTCAAAGACAAATCCAGGATTGTAGGACTTATAAAAGTCCTCAAGTAATTCGATTGTTTCTCTTTCCATTCCTGCCTCAAGCCTCAAAACCACATAATCTGTGTGTCCTGGGAGTAAATCAACAATCATTGGTTTGACTTCCTCTCGAAAAGACTCAATATGGAAATCTTTGGTGATACCAATAATCACAGCATCATTTCCCCAGAATTTGACGACCTGACCAACTGGGTTATGTAATCCCATGGCATCAATCGCAGCCTGATTGAAGAGAACTTTGGATCTGTCCGGGTTGTCCTCCCGGGAGAATGGCCTGCCTGCTGCCATCTGGATGCCCATCGTCTCAACAAAATCATAGCCTACCTGAATAATTTCAAAGGAGAGGATTTCATTCGGTTCCTTCCCATGCCACTCAATCCCACTGGTTGCTCCGTAGCTGCCTACCATCCTGCTGTTGCTGCTGGAAGCATTCACTACTCCAGGAAATCGTTTTACCTCCTGAATAAATGTGTGGGTGTCTTCAGCGAGCACTCCCTCAGCATCGAAGCATATAACATTTTCTTTATCGTAGCCGATATTTTTGGTTTGAACAAATTCCAACTGGCGATAAACTACCAGAACAGCCACAATTAAAATTATGGATATTGAAAACTGGAAAATCACTAACCCTTTTCGTGCCCAAATAGCGCCGTTTGAAGTCTTCATTTTCCCTTTTAATATGGCAACTGGGTTAAACCCTGTTAAGTAAAGTGCAGGATAACTGCCAGCAACCAATCCGGTAAAAAGAATAATTCCTGATAAGGAGATCAGTAACAATTTGTCAAAATGAAGCAGGATATGCTTCCCAGATACTTCATTGAATACGGGGAGCAGTAAAAACACCAGTCCAATGGCAATCATTGCCGACAGAATGACCATCACCAAAGACTCTCCCATGAATTGCATGATCAGAGATTTTCTGTTGGAACCGATTGATTTTTTAATTCCTATTTCTTTAAGTCTTCCCGAAGCTCTTGCAGTGGATAGGTTCATGAAATTGATACAGGCGATGATCAAAATGAATACTGCAATGATTGAAAATAACCTGACATATTCTATCCGACCTCCTGCCTGCACACCGTTCTCATAGTTTCCGTATAGGTATCTTTCAGAATATCTTGTGAGGAAAAGCTCAATGTTGGTTGCCTCGGATTTAGACTGATAGAACTGGTTTATTTTCTGTTCCAGCTGATCAATACTTGTCCCGTCTTTTAACACAAGGAAAGTTGCTGGGCCACGTTGGTCCCATTGGGTAAATCTTGGATACTGTCGCTGAATGACTTTAAATGGGATGACGAAATCAAACTGCTCGGTGGTTTGGTTTGGCAGGTCCTCAAAAATTCCGGAAACAGTAAACTGTAGCTCATGTTGGAATTCGATCATTTTGCCCAATACATTTTCAGTAGTGTTGAAAATATTTAAAGCAAGTTTCTCTGAAATGACAATCGAATTTTCATCCACCAAAACTTCGTTCTTGTTTCCTTGAATCAATGGATATGTGAATACGTTGAAGAAATCTTTCGAAGCATATCTTCCAGTGGCCTTAATATTCTTGGCTTCAGTGGATAGTGTAAAGGGCTCAAACCATTCGATGGGTGTAGCCGTGGTTGAAAATTGTACTTCGGGGAATACGGCAGCTAGTTCCTTTGCCAGAGGTCCATCTGTTTCAAAATTGGTGTGTGTGCTTTTTGTATACCTATAATTAGAACCTATCTGATAAAGTGATAGATCGTTTTTATGAAACCCATCAATGCTCAGTTCATCAACCACCCACAGATAAATCAATAATGTGCATGTTAGACCTGTAGTCAACCCAATCAGGTTGATGAAAAACGAAGTTTTGTTACGCCTTGCGTTTCTGAATGTGAGGAGTAGATGGTGTTTCAGCATGGTCATTACTTCATTCCGTTCTCAATACGTCAGCCGGATTGGTTAAAGCAGCTTTTATACTTTGAAAGCCTACGGTCATTATTGTAATTACCAGGCTTGCTATTACGGCAAGGCCGAAAATCCAAAATCCCATTTCAATCTTAAATTGGAAATTTTGGAGCCAGTTATCCATCACAAACCAGGAAACAGGTACCGCAACAATTGCTGCAAGGATAACCAGCTTGAAAAAGTCATTCAGAAACAACCACAATACATGGGCGATACTTCCGCCCAATACTTTTCGCACACCCACTTCTTTAAGTCTCCTGCCCACCAGGAATGAGATTAGGCCGAACATGCCCAGGCAGCTAATAAAGATGGCCAAAAAGGTGAATATCTGGATCAGTCTGAAAGTCCTTGTTTCTGACTCATAAAACCGGGCAATGTGAGCATCGAGGAACTCATAATCAAAGATGTAGTTTGGGAATTCCCGACTCCATTGATCTTCAATCTGACTGATGGTATGCTGCGCGCTGTTCAGGTTGATTTTGATAGAATAAGTATTCTGGGCAAAATCAAGATTTGTAATAAAAATGGGGGTGATTTCAGCGCGGAGATCCATGTTATGAAAATCAGAAACTACACCAACAATGATCCCGGTGGTAGACCTGTTTACGTGAAGTGCTTTTCCAACGACTTCCTCGGGTGATTTCAGGTTTAGTTTTCTCACCAACATCTCATTGACTACAAACTCTTTGATCGAGTCAGAAGGGAAGTAATTCCTCCCGGCTATTAATTTCAGATCAAAAGTCTCCAGATAGTCCTGATCGGCTGCTTTTACCTGGATGGAGAATTCCTCATTTTCCACATGATCGCTAAACCGAACACTCGTTCCCCAGTTTTTATTGAAAGATGGTGGAGCCAGACAAGCACTTACTTTTTCTACTCCGGGGATGGCCAGAAATCTGTTTTTTAGGTCATTTCTTTTCTCTTTATCAATGTTGGATGGAATCTCCACGGTGATGATGGCTTCTTTGTTGAATCCAAGATCCGTGTTGAGTGCATAATGCATTTGCTTTCCGATAACGATCATGCCAACAATCAGCATCTGGGAGATCACAAATTGGGTAACTATCAGCGATTTTCGGGTAAGAAGTCCTCCGACATGTTGTTGAGTAAGTTTGCCTTTCAGGGCAAGCACCGGAGAAATGCCAGACAACAATAGTCCCGGATATACGCCTGCAAAAACTGTGATACTGATAAATAAAGCACCAATGAACCCGAGTGTTGAGAAGCTGATTAATTGTTTAGGGTATATATTGACGCCGAACCATTCATTGAGATAAGGGAGGAGTAGTAAAGCCAATGTGAGCCCGATAAACAATGAAAAGAGACTCAATAGGGCTGTTTCACTCATAAACCGCCTGAAAAGTTGCCAGCGGTAACTTCCCAGGACCTTTTGAACACCCACTTCACGCGACCTGCTGATAGCTTGAGCCGTTGACATATTGATGAAGTTGATACACGCTGCCAGAATGAGAAAAAGCCCAATGAAAGAAAATACAATAAGTGTTTGATGGGAAATGACTCCGTCGTACTGTGTATTGTAATGAATATCAGCAATGTGCTGGAGCTTATAATGGTGCTCGTTCTTGGAATTAGGACGATGGATGGCTACATATTTTTGTAGTTCACTTTCTACCAGCTGGGGTGAAATACCTGGTTTCAATAATGTGAAACATTGTAGTGAGCTGGAAATACCACCCCATCCGTCTTCAGCTACAAAACCCCCATAATCTTTTAATGTAGAGTATGAAATATAGATGTCGAACTCATGGATTGTATTGGGGGGTAAGTCTTTGAGCACACCGCTTACCGTCAATTCAATCCTGTTATCGAGCTGGATCGATTGGCCGATTGGATCAGTTCCTCCAAAGAGCTTTGAAGCCATTGTACTGGTAATAAAAGCCTTGTTGGGATCAGAAAAACCATCGAAACTATTCCCGGATACAAGCGGATAATTGAAAATTTCAAAAAACTCTTTCTCAACAAATGCCAACTCCTCTTTGAACTTTCGTTTGGTGTCGTTTTGTGAAATCGTCAGGATAACATCCTGATGCCTGTCAATCCGTGCTACTTTTTCCGGGTAGTCATAATCATCTCTAAATGCCCGTCCCAAAGCAGGAGGCACACTGGCTTCATAGTCAATAAAGTCTCGATGCTCTTCAGTAACAATCCGAAAAATTCGTTCAGAATTATCATGGAAATCATCAAAACTCAGGTGGTATTTGACAAAAAGAAAGATCAGGATACAGCAGGTGAATCCAAGTGCCAATCCAAGCGTATTGATGATGGCGAAGCTCTTATTCCTGGTCAGATTTCTCCAGGCAATTTTGAAGTAATTTCTAAGCATGTCCTTAATAATAAAGTCCTCACAATCGGTTAGATCAGTTCATCAATAGAGTCAGGGTCCAGGACGTTTTCCAGTTTTCTCTTTTCTTCCTCGGTGATGATCTTACCATCAAATAAGTTGATAACCCGGTGGGCAAATGCTGCATCTCTGTCGGAGTGAGTTACCATCACGATGGTAGTACCTTCTTTGTTTAGCTCCGTCAGTAGCTTCATGACTTCCAAACCGTTTTTAGAATCCAGGTTACCAGTAGGCTCATCCGCCAGGATCAGTTTGGGATTGGCTACTACGGCTCGGGCGATGGCCACACGCTGTTGCTGACCACCGGAGAGTTGTTGAGGGAAATGCTTCTTACGGTGTCCTATTTTCATGCGGTCGAGCACAGTATCTACCATCTTCTTGCGCTCGGAAGCACCGAGTTTCATATAGATAAGGGGCAGCTCTACATTCTCGTACACATTCAACTCATCGATGAGGTTGAAGCTTTGGAAAATGAATCCAATGTTCCCTTTTCTCAACGCCGTACGATGACGCTCCTTAAAATTGGAGACCTCCGTGGTGTCAAAAAAGTACTGACCACCTGAGGGGTTGTCCAGTAATCCGATAATGTTGAGTAGCGTGGACTTCCCGCAACCGGAAGGACCCATGATGGCCACAAATTCACCTTTTTTTACATGTAGACTCACCTTGTTTAAAGCGGTGGTTTCTACTTCTTCAGTGCGGAAGATTTTTTCGAGGTCTTGCGTCTTTAGCATTTGTTTTTATGTTTTGAGCGTACTAAGCATGGGGCATAGAGCATAGTGCATAGAGCCCTACAATGCTCACGTTTTACTGTTTAATAATGATTTTCTGAAATTTGTAATTTTCCTACTTAACACATCTAACTCTTCAATAAACTGGTCCAATTGATCTTGATTTATAAATTTTCTTTGATGGGAAACAACGAGAACGTTTACCACTTCAAAAACAGATCGTCTGGCCATATTGAGGAAATTAGCAAAATCTTTATTTGAAAATGATCCAGAACCCTCTGCTATATTATTTGATATACTCAATGAGGCACCTCTAAGCTGTTCTGCAGTCCTGTATTTTCTTTTTGTGTCTATCATATCTGCCAGATCATACATTTTATCATTTAGTGAAATGGATTCTTTCCATATCTCAAGGTCCATGAATCTAAATTTTACTTTCATAATTGATTTAATTTTTTGTTATCAATAATTAAATCTAACTACTACTTAACATTTGTTCCATATACCTCATTTTCAATTCTATTGCTTATGCTCTTGGCTCAGAACCACTATGCCCTCTGCCCCAAGCCCCCTGCCCTAAAAAACCAACTTCTCATTATCCCCAAAAGCCTCATAGCTTGAGGTCACTACTTTTTCACCGGGCTCGAGTCCTTCCAGCACTTCATAGTATCTTGGATTCTGTCGGCCAATACGAATACTTCGTTTTGTCGCGAAGGTTTCATCAGGTGACAGCACAAATACCCATTGTCCACCGGTAGACTGAAAGAATCCTCCGCGATCGATCAATACCGCCTCCATGGTCACGCCCAGCTGTAAACTGATCTGGTAGCTCTGACCGGTTCTGATGTTGTCGGGCTGCTTGTCAGTAAAAACCAGGTCGATATCAAATTTTCCATTCCTAACTTCAGGATAGACTTTATTCACTTTCAGGTTGAACGTATCAGATTGACGCTCAAATGTTGCTGCCAATTCTCTGCGGATTCTGTCGATATAGTGTTCATCTATCTGCGCTTTGATCTTATAGCTGGTCAGTACGTTTACCTGACCAATTCGCTGGCCACTAGCAATGGATTGACCCAGTTCAGCATCCAGAAAACCCAGCTGGCCATCTACAGGGGCTTTGATATTCAGGTTTTCTTTTCGCAGATAGATCAGCTCCAGGTTTTTCTCCATGTTCTCCAGGTTGAGGGAGATCTTTTTGATTTGATTTCTACGATAGATGGAATCCTGATCATTCCTTTTTAGCGTAAGCTCCCTCAGCTTCACCGCCATTTCGTAGGCTTCTTTAGATTGTAAGTAGTCTTCCCGGGAAATCAACTCCTCCTCATAGAGGGATTTATTCTGGTTGTAGGCCCTTTCTTTTTGTATCAGGTCATACTCCTGGTTGATCAGGTCTCTTTGCAGGAGGAGTTTTTGCTGCCCCATATTGATCTGGGTTTCCCGGAGGAAGTTGGATTTTTCGGCCAGGGATGCCTCGCTGTTCAGAATGTCCAGGTTGAGTCGGTTGTTGCTGAGTTGGACGATGACATCTCCTTTGTTGACAAAGCTTCCTTCTTCAATGAGGATCTCTTCTACGATACCACCTTCGATGGCGTCCATATAGATGGTAGAAATGGGTTCTACAAACCCCACGATCCTGATATAATCCTGGAAGGAATCATATTTCACCGTCTCAACCGTGATCCGCTCCAGATCGGCACGGTAGGTACTCATGGGATCCCGGAATACGAACGCAAGCACCACCACAAGAATAAACGTTACACCGGCGATATATTTCCAGTGCTTTGGTTTAATCCATCTCTTATCAACAATCTTCTTATCCATAATTAAAAGCTCCCGTTAAGGTAGAAATCAATCAATTTCTTATTTAAAAATAACTGCAATTTGGTCCGCAGGCTTTGGCCTCTGGCAGAAGCCAGATCATTCTTAGCCTGATAAAATTCCATGATGCTGGCCAATCCTTTCTCCCGTTTTTTTTCAATCACCTCGAATGCCAATGCCCTGCTTTCCTCAGTCTTGAGTGCAGAAGCGTATTCCGCCATGACTCCCTGATAATCGAGCAGTGCTTCATTGATCAGGTACTCCGTATCCCTTGTCATGATCCGTAAATTATTTTCTGCTTTCGCCAAACTGATTTTGGATTGCTGAATGTTGTTCCATTGATTCAGCCTGTTGAAGATCGGGAAGCTCAAGCTCAACCCATAGGATAAATTGCTATTCAGGTTTACCTGCTCATTGTAAGGAATTACGTTGCCCTCGGGGTCTGTCCTGGTTTCTGTGAAAAAGCTACCCCAACCGATACCGGCGTTGATACTTGGCCTTCCGAATGCTCTGGTCATTCCAAGCTGTTTTTGAGCCGCTTTAAGCCGGGCGAGACTGGATTTCATTTCAGGCAATCTTTGCGTATCAAATGACTGGTCTTCTGTGTTAGCAATGTTCAATGATTCCATAAGTGGATCAATGTGGATATCAACCGGAACGAAAGTGGAATCTACCGGGAGGTTCAGCAGTTTCTTTAATGAGTTTTCGGAAATATTGGCTGCATTCCTGCTTCTGATTAACGTAAATTCATCGCTTGCCAGCTGAGCTTCAGCTTCATATAAGTCACTGCCGGAGGCTAACCCGAGACTGATTCTTTTTTTGATCCGGTAAACTTCTTTTTCGGAGGCAAGCAATTGCTCCTCCTGGATGGATGCCAGCCCCAGGTTGATAAGGTGTTGAATAAATGCATCGATTACCTGATAGGTGACATCATTGATGGCCATTTGATAGTCATTTTCAACCGCCACTTGCCTGTATTTCTCATACTTCAGCTGATTTTGCAGCCGGAAACCATTAAAAACAGTGATTCCTGACCGAATACCCACGCTGTTTGATAGGAATGGATCCGAATCTATGATCTGGTTGGTGTTGGGATTGGTGGTTCTTCCTTGCGAAATATTCACACCAGTATTGGCATTCAAGTCAGGAAGAAAATTTCCATAGGCATTTTTCTGGTTAGCCTCCTGACGCAACACCTGATATTGGGCATTCTTTAAAGTCAGGTTGTTCTCCAATGCATAATCGATACAATCCTGATAGGTCCAGCCTGTTTGAGCTGTCAATCTGCAAGAGATCAGGAGAACTGTTAATATGAGCATCAATCTTTTCATTGTGATTAGGTGGATGCCAATAATATGCCGATAGTATAACTAATTGTATATGAGCATATTATGAAATGATCTCAAGGTATACTTGTATAAAAACTGAACAATCAAATGTCAAATATTTTTACACTTAACATTTGAGTCGATAGCTTATTTATTTTTGATGAAGAAATAATATATCATGGCTGGAAAAGTATTGATTGTAGATGATAACAAAGGAGCGCTGAGTGCACTCCGTCTGCTGTTAGAGCCTGAATTCAACGAGATCATTACTTTGTTCAATCCCAATGCAATCCCTGGGGTGTTGCGGAAGAAAGAGATTGATGTCGTGTTGCTGGACATGAATTTTACTGCTGGAGTAAACTCTGGCAATGAAGGATTCTACTGGCTCAAGCAGATCAAAGAGCTTTCTCCAAATACCGAAATAATTATGCTCACTGCCTATGGAGACATTGAGCTGGCTGTAAAATCTGTAAAAGAAGGTGCTGCCGACTTTGTGATGAAACCGTGGGAGAATGAAAAATTGCTGACGACCGTGCATTCCGCTTTGCGCATTTGTTTGTCGAGTAAGCAGGTCCACGAATTAAAGAGTAGGGAGAAATCCCTGAAGAGTGAGATCAATCGGGAGAGCAAAATGTTGGTGGGTTCCTCTCGTGCCATGCTGAAGATCATGGAGACGGTTGAAAAAGTGGCCAACACGGATGCCTCCGTATTGATCACCGGGGAAAATGGAACTGGTAAGGAATTAATAGCCCAGGAGATCCATCAAAAATCAGAGCGGAGCAGCGAATTGTTAGTCAGGGTAGACATGGGAGCCATTCCCGAGTCATTGTTCGAAAGTGAGCTTTTTGGTCATAAAAAGGGATCATTTACCGATGCTAAGGAAGACAGGATTGGAAAATTTCAGCTAGCTGATAGGGGTACACTTTTTATGGATGAGATTGGGAATCTTCCGTTGGTTTTACAATCCAAGCTTTTGGTGGTTTTACAAAACAGGGCCGTTACGCCGGTCGGTTCCAACAAAGTGATCCCTGTTGATTTAAGGATCATCAGCGCAACCAACAGCAGTCTGGAGGAAGAAATTGCCGAACAACAGTTCAGGGAGGATCTTTTATACAGACTGAATACCATCCGTATTGAATTGCCGCCATTGCGTGAGCGAGGAGAAGATATTGAAGAGCTGGCTTCCTTCTTTTTGATGAACTATCAAAAAAAATATAAAAAGCACGGACTCAAGCTAAGTCAACAGACCTTGAAAAAGCTAAGTAGATATCATTGGCCTGGCAATGTGAGAGAACTTCAACACGCCATTGAGAAGGCAGTAATACTGGCAGACTCAGATATCTTAAAGCCAGATGACTTTTCACTGAGGCATACGGATAATAAACCCATGAATAAATACCTTACACTGGAGGAGATGGAAAAGTCCATGATTGAGGAGGCCCTGGATAAGTTTAATGGGAATTATTCTCATGTGGCAGACAAGCTGGGCATCACCCGACAGACCTTGTACAATAAGGTAAAGAAGTATGGTCTTTAAAGATTTTAGGTTGGCAATCGTTATTCGGGGGATTTTGCTCATCGGTGCATCCATCCTGGGAACGCTTTTTTATCTGGACACCAATTGGTGGGCGTTAGGTCTGTGTGGGGTGGTCATTATCATTGTGCTCATCAATACTGTCTATTTCTACAATACCATTAATAGAAAGCTGACCTTCTTTTTCGAATCCATACGCAATGAGGACAGTACGCTCCACTTTCCGGAGCACGTCAGGTCAGGTTCGTTGAAGAACCTCCATCACAGTCTTAACAATATCAATGAGGTGCTGTCAACCATCAGGACACGGAGCGAGCATAAGGAATGGTTTTATAAGGAGCTGATGAGACATTCCTCAACCGGACTGATGGCTGTGGATTCCAAAGGATATATCGAAATTATCAATAAGACTGCGCTGCAGTTATTCAATGTGAAACTATTGGTACACATTGATCGGTTGAAACAGTTGAACAAAGAGCTGGCAGATACCATTGACCAGTTGGAACCGAATCAATCCAAAACCGTCAGGACGGTGATTGATGATGAACTTCACGTGATCCTGGTCAGAATGGTTGAGCTGAAGTTTCAGGAGGAGGAATATTTTATCTATTCTCTCTATGATATTAGGGCCGAGCTTGAAGAGAACGAGCTGGACAGCTGGCAAAAGCTCATCAGGATCATGACCCATGAGATCATGAACTCAATCACTCCAATTTCCTCAATTAGCGACACCCTTTCTGGTTATTTCAAGAAGGGTAAAGGCATTTCAGAAAGTCAGTTGACAAATATTTCAGATGGCCTGGAAGTCATCCATGAGAGAAGTAAGGGTTTGACACATTTTGTAGATAACTATCGGAGATTGAGCAGACTTCCTAAGCCCGAGTTCCATGAAATTGTCATTGAAAGCTGGATCGAAAGATTGTTAAAGCTTGCTGAGCAAAAGATATCTATGGCGGGGGTCAAAATGGAAGTGATCAATCAGGCAAAGACTCAGGCTTTTCTGGGAGATCAGAAATTGCTGACCCAGGTTGCCTTGAATTTGATATACAATTCGATTGACGCATTGGATGCGAATAAACCCAAAGCGCGGATCTTGAAGATTAAGGTGATTGAACGGGAAAGCAATCTTTGCTTTCAGTTTATTGACAATGGGCCTGGCATCCCGCTCGAAAACATAGATCAGATCTTTATCCCCTTTTTTACCACCAAAGAGGAAGGGTCAGGCATTGGCTTGAGCCTATCTCGTCAGATTATGCGCCTGCACAAAGGCGGACTCAATGTACGATCCAATCCCGGGCAGGAAACCGTCTTTGAAATGGTGGTGTGAGTGGTGAGGATTAAATAGGCATTATCAATACAGAAATGATCGTTAACTTTAAGTAAAAAATATTCTGATCATGGGTACAGAACAGTTAAAAGAAGAATTACATCAATACGTAGACAAGGGTGATAAAAGGCTCTTGCACATGATGCAAGCTGTTGCTAAAGCCTATATTGAAGGAGACTATACATTGCCAGGAGACCCAATGAGTATTGCAGAGTACCAAGAACGTATCAAGGCAGCAAAATCAAATATAGAAGCGGGACACTTTACCACACAGGAAGACCTTGATAGAGAAATGAAACAATGGAAATGAAGAAGCTCAAGGTTATTTGGAATAATGAAGCCAAATATGCCTTGAGAAACATTTTTAATTATATCAAGGAAAGAGATTCTGCAGAAGCGGCAAAAAAAGTCAGAGATGAAATCGTAACATCTGCTAAGAACCTCAATGTTTTCCCTGAGAAATTTGCAGAAGATCCTTACTTAAAAGACGAGCCAGGCAATTATAGGTTTAAGGTAATATGGAGTTATAAAATCATTTATGAGGTGACACCTGAATCAATTATAGTCCTGGATATATTTCACTCAAGCAGAGACCCGGGAAACATTAGTTCTCACAAATAAACTATTCCAGAACCTTTATTTGGTTTTAGGTGTCCCCAGATGAAAATTAACCTGTTCTTAAAATTTGCAAGGATTATATGCCCTTTGGCCTAACCTTTAACTCCGGGGAGTAAACCTAATTCGTTAAGGTATCTCTTACTAGAATTCCATCAAACAACTTTCAAGCACTTCTAGGCTCTCATCAAAAGTTTTAGGGTTGAACCCAAGTGATTCACGAGCCTTATTAATGACAAATCCTGTCTTTTGGGGCCGTTTCCCCGCCTGACTGAAGGTAGAAGCATCCACAGGTGTTATCAGGCTGCGATCAAAGTCGAAGTAATCAGCTATTTTGATGGCGAGGTCATAGGGGCTCATTACCTCATCTCCGGATATATGATAAATTCCTTCAGCCTGGTTCTTTAGGATCAATAAGCTTCCTTCAGCTAAGTCTTCCACAAAAGTAGGTGTCCGGATTTGATCCGTTACCACCCGGATAGGTTGATTGTTTTTCAGGCTTTTATAGATCCAGGTCAGAATGTTAGAACGACTTAAATCACTGGCTACCCCATAAACCAGGACTGTCCTCGCAATCGACCAGCTCAACCGGGAAGACTGCACCAGCTTTTCGGCCTCTAACTTGCTTTCACCATAATAATTGACGGGGTTCGGGTCATCTGTTTCCAGGTAGTTGCCCCGCTCTCCGTCAAACACAAAGTCAGTAGAGATATACTGGACATGGCCACCCCCTTTAGCCATTTCATCCAACAGATAACCGGTCGCGAGCACATTGCTCTCCCAGCAGGATCCCCGATTGACTTCGCAGTCATCAACTTGTGTTTTAGCAGCCGCATGGATCAGGTAGTCGGGTCTGGCGGATTCGATCAGATTTTTGACCTCGTGCTGATTCGTCAGTTCACAAGAAAAATAGCTGTAGTCTCCAGCAGGATTCCTGTTTTGACCTTTGCCGGTAGCAAAGACTTCATATCCTGATTGAGTTAATAAGTGTGAGAGGACATGTTGTCCAAACAGGCCATTGGCTCCGGTAAGCAGTATTCTCATGAATTACTCTACCGGATATTCGTATCCATATTTCTGAGTAATCATTGTTTTGGGCACCATTTCCACTTCCATGGTAAGGTAGATAGGTGTCACAGGCTTGTAGGCTCTACCCGTTTCAACGGCAGCTATTTTGTCGATCACATCAAGCCCCTCAACCACACGTCCAAAAATAGTATAACTTCCATCCAGGTGGTAAGCTCCACCCACAGTCATATATTTTTCCAGTCGCTCAGGATCCATTTCTCTACTTACGTCGACACTATATTCACTCTCCACCAGATCTCTCAAACTAAAAATAAACTTTTGCAGGCTATCCTGATCCCCTGTTTGGTTGATCGCCAGGTACTTTTCTCGCAGGTCGACAAATCGCTCATCAGATAAGAGCTTACCCAGGTTTTCGTTGAGCTTAAACTGATCAATGGTCAGCTCTTCTTCAGTAAATACTTTACCATCTACAATATAAAATTGGGCTGCTGAAGACATCTTCTTGGGGTTTCGGTCATCAGGCTGTCTGGCGGCGGCCAGTGCTCCTTTTGTATGATAAAAACCGTCCACGAATTCAGCTGGCAGACGATCATCCATGGGTTCCTGCTCTCCTTCTTTGGCAAAAATATCTCCACCCTGGATCATAAAATCTTCAATAACCCGATGCCATTCTGTACTGTCGTACTCCCCACTTTTAGCCAACTCAATAAAATTCTGTTTGTGGATGGGTGTTTCTTCGTATAAGATCGCCTTCATGTCCCCAAATGAAGTGTGTATGGTGATCAACACGTCTTCATTTTTATTTCCACCATCACAAGCTCCCAGAAGCACCAGGACGAGCATAGCATAGAGGTTAATTTTCATACAGTTCAATTTTTGATTAAATATAATCATCCCAGTCTTTTTTTGATCTCCTTCAATACTTCAAAGCCACCATTTTCCAGGACTTTGTTGGCCAAAGTAATGCCCAGCGTTTCAGGATCAGTTCCAGTTTCTTCGTAAATAATTCTTTGTTTTCCATCCAGACTGAATAGCCCCCCTTTCAAATGGAGGTGGTCTTGCTCCATAGTAGCATACGCAAATACCGGGATGCTACAACCACCCTCCAATCTTTTCAAATACGCACGCTCTGCCAGCAGTCGCTTCTCAACTCCGGGGTTATTGATCTTTTTATAGACTTGTTTTTTCTTATGTGATGCAAGATTCTTATGCGCTTCAACGGCGATACAGCCTTGTCCTACCGGTGGAATGAACTCTGAGAGTGGCAGTTTTACTTTGATCAGGTGATCATAATTCATTCGATGTACCCCGGCATGAGCCAATACAAGCCCATCGCACACTCCACTTTGCATTTTGGAGATCCTTGTCTGTAGATTTCCCCGCATATCCACTGTTTTAACATGAGGGTAGAAATGCTTGAAAGCTGCAATTCGACGGGTTGAACTCGTTCCCAGGACTAAATCCTTATTTGTAAGATCGATCTCTTTTTCACTGACGATGACATCTTCGATGAAAGCCCGCTCAGAAAATGCGATGATTTCAAAACCATCTGGCAATGAAGACTGGAGGTCCTTGGCACTATGTACCGCGATATCCACCTCGCCTGAAACGAGCATCTCTTCTAATTCTTCAGTAAAAACACCTTTGCTGCCTATTTTGGAGATGGCAACATTTTGGATCTTATCTCCTTTGGTTTCGATAAGCACCTTTTCGGTAGTGAAGCCATCTGCTTCCAGCAGATTAGCTACATAGTCTGCCTGCCAGACAGCCAGTTTACTTTTCCGTGTTCCGATCCTTATAGTTTCCAATCAGGCGTTCTTTTTAATGCTTCTTGTTTTGTGATAATTGTTCTCCACGAACTCGATGATCTTATTTGCGATATCCTTTTTTGTGGCTTTTTCGATGCCTTCCAGCCCCGGAGATGAATTGACTTCCAAAATTAATGGACCCCGGTCAGACTGAAGCATGTCCACACCAGCAATGTCAAGGCCCATGGCTTTTGCTGCTTTGATCGCAGCGGCTTTTTCGTCTCGGCTTAGTTTGATCAGCTCAGCTGTGCCACCACGGTGAAGGTTGGATCTGAATTCTCCTTCTTTCCCCTGACGCTTCATGGCACCAACTACCTCGCCATTAATGACAAACGCCCGAATATCCGATGCTTTAGATTCTTTGATAAATTCCTGTACAATGATCCTGGCTTTAAGCCCATGAAACGCTTCAATGACGGATTTGGCCGCCTTGATCGTTTCAGCCAATACGACCCCAAGACCCTGAGTCCCTTCAAGCAGTTTGATAATTAGGGGAGTTCCCCCAAGCTTTTGAATGATTTGTTTTTCCTCTTTGGAGTAATTGGTAAAAGCAGTCCTGGGTAGGCCTAACCCATGTGCTGCCAAAAGTTGCAAACTTCGGAGTTTGTCTCTTGAGCGGACAATCGCAATGGATTTATTGGCAGAGAAGACATCCATCATCTCAAACTGGCGAACCACGGCAGTCCCATAAAAAGTAACAGAAGCGCCAATACGAGGTATTATTGCGTCAAAATCAGCTAATTTCTCCCCCTCATGGTAGATCTCGAGCAGATTTTTTTCAATGATCATGTCACATTTCAGGTGGTCGATGATTTGAATTTCGTGACCCCTTTTTAATGCGGCATCACAAATCCTGGAAGTAGAATAGAGATCTGCTTTTCTTGAAAGGATGCCTATTTTCATTGATTTTTTAAATTATAGGAAAGATTTTTTTTTGAAACGTCCACGATAAATCGACTTCGCAAAACTTTTCGGCCCAGTAATATTGGATTCTTCATTTTACTTCGGTCTGTCAAGGTAAATTCTACGTTGTATAGCTTTCCAAAGAGCGAGATATGTGTCTTTATTAAATATCGGGTTTCGGACGAGCCATTAGAACTTTTTACCCGTTTTGTTGTAAATATGTTTGTTTGAAAGTCCTTTAAGACCTGATGGTCCTTCAGACCCGGAATTTGAAAATGCAATATTCCATCAATTACTTTGATTTTTACACAATGAATTGAAGAAGTGTACGCACCTGTATCGATTTTGGCGTTTACATTAAAGATTTCAAAATCCGGCAAATCTATCTTATCTTTTCTTCCTATGATGATTTTATTCTTCATCCTCTTCGGAAAATATTGCAGAAACTTAAGGATAAGTTCATATAGGTGATCCGAGGGTTAGCGTTTCGTTCCAGGTTGCTAATACCATTACTCAATAAGAGATGGATTTGTTCCATCGCTTCTAAAGAATTTGCAGACCCGAAATTGGATATGAACTTCATTTCCTCTTCACTATGTCCTCCCAGAGAATTATTGGAGGTGGTAGCACGTAAAGATTCCCGGACCAGTGCCAAACCATATTCCAGCTGGTTTCTCTGGTCAGACCTTGATCGTTGGCCGAACCCTTCACTGCGCTTCACCAGTTCAGTGTAATTCCTTTTAAAGCAACAACGCATCCACTCCTGAAATTCCTGATATGCGATTTCCCCTATGCTTTCCAGCTCCTGGAAGGCTTTACTCATGCTGCCATTGGCCAGGTGAGCGATTTTTTTAGCTTTCTCTTCCGCGACGGCCTTCTTTGCAATAAGGTAATCTCGGATTTCTTCATCCTTGAAAGGAGGTACAGAAATTAACTGGGTCCTTGAGGTAATGGTGGTCAACAGATTTTCGTAAGCATAAGTCACCAGAAAATAAATGGTATTTGTTGGTGGCTCTTCCAGCACTTTCAGGATGGCATTGGCAGAGGAAGGATTCATAAATTCAGGATACCAGATAAAGACGATCTTAAAATCCCCTTCAAAGGACTTCATGCTTACTGTCTTGGTGATCTGTTTACTGTCTTCTTTTGAGATCAACAGGTTTTTGCTCTCGAAACCATTGATATTGATCCAGTCCGCCAATTCGGGAAAGAAGTTTTGTGTCACAAGCTCTCTCCACTTCTTCAGAGAATCACTAAATGCCTTATCATAATCTTTTGGCTTGGCTGATGGTTTTGGATAGAAAAAGTGAATATCCGGGTGGATCAGTTTGCCAATGCGGAGACAATTCTCACATTGACCGCATGAATCCGCTTCAGCTTTATCTTTACACAAGATATAGGTGGCAAAAGCCATAGCCAGAGGAAAATTGGCACTACCGGGGATCCCACTAAACAACTGTGCATGGGCAATCCGATTGTTTCTATGTGCGGAAATCAGGTACTCCTTGAGATCACTGTGTCCCGGAATGTCTTCAAACTTCATTTGTGTTGTTTTTGCCAGGCCCTAATTTCCGAAGTATTGTTGAAGACATGCTGCAAGATCTCCATTTCCTCATCACTTATATCAATATTTCTTCTCTTCATCACCTTTTTGATGGTATCAAGCGCTTTTTGAAAATCATATGTCATGAAACCACGTGGACCACCCCAGGCAAAAGAAGGAATAATTTGCCTTGGGAATCCACTTCCAAAGATATTGGCTGAAACACCAACCGATGTCCCAGTGTTAAACATCGTGCTGATCCCAGCTTTGCTATGATCTCCCATAATGAGTCCACAGAACTGCAATCCCGTCTTTTCAAAATGATGCGTCTGGTAGTTCCACATTTTTACGAACTCATAATTGTTCTTTAGGTTACTGTTATTTGTGCCTGCCCCCAAATTACACCATTCGCCGATCACAGAATTCCCCAGATAGCCTTCGTGAGCCTTATTGGAATTTCCAAAGATCACACTATTTGAAACTTCTCCACCCACTTTAGAATACGGTCCGACCGTAGAATCCCCACGAATTTTACTGCCCATTCTTAGTGAAGCGCCTTCGCAAAGACTGAATGGACCTCTGATGATGGACCCTTCCTGGATCTCAGCATTTTTTCCAATATAAATGGGTCCGTTTTCTGCATTCAGGATCGAAGCCTTGATGGTAGCTCCGTCCTCAATAAAAATATCATTGCCGTAGGTGACGGTGTGCGGATCATTCAAGGGTAAACCATCTCCTTTTGATTTCAGGAAAGTAAAATCGCTAGTGATTTCCTGTCCATTCATCTGAAAAATGTCCCAGGGAAATTCAATAAAATCTATCTGACCCTCGTAAGCTTTTTTGTTGATAATTGAATCATGTGACTCACCCTTAAAGGCTAATATTGAGCCAGCGCTGATAAGAGCTTCGTGGCTTCCCAAAGCCTTTATAGCTTCTATTAACTCAGGGGAAGGAAGCATTGACCCATTGATCCAGAGGGTTTGAAAATCCGTTTTGATTTTAGGGTAGCGTTTGCTTAGATAGGCTTCAGTGTCATAGCCAAAATGATCTGTATCCAATTGAGCGCACCACTTCTCAGAGATTTTGAAGATACCTACCCGAATATCAGCTATCGGCCGGGTGTAAGTTAAAGGGAGGAGTGTCTTCCTGCTGTCCGCAGGATCAAAGAAGATGATACTCATTGGACAAAAATAGAAAAGTCCTCAGGATACCTGAAGACTTCTCAAATATTGTTACTGGAATTATATCCAGATTATTTCTTGTACTTTCTGTTGAATTTCTCAACTCGACCGGCAGTATCAACAAATAGCTTTTTACCGGTGTAGAATGGATGTGAAGCAGAGCTAACTTCAATTTTAATCAAAGGGTATTCGTTGCCGTCTTCCCATTTGATGGTTTCATCACTGGTCATGGTAGACTTAGTAATAAACTTAAAATCACTTGAAGTATCTAAAAAAACCACTTCTTTGTATTCTGGATGTATTTCCTTTCTCATCTTCTTTTATATCTCTTTTCCTAAAAAGGACTGCAAAGATATGTGAAAAATGCGGATTATCAAAAGACACATTTTTAATAATTTTACCGGTGTGAAATATCTTTTACACCTGTCAATCTTATTGATAACCAGTAGTGTTTTTGCCCAGAGTACAGATCTACCCCTCAATGGTTGGCTTTACCCTTCAATGGATCGATGGGACATCAAGTCCGAAGCATCATTTCATACAGCAGTCAAACCCTTTTCGCGAAGGTATATACATGAAATTTCTGATGGTTTTGATTTTCAAAGAACGCCCGGTGATAATTATGACCTGAAGTATTTTAAAAAGGAAGCACCAGAGTATCAGGATTCAATTCAGGAGCGGGACGCTTTTCTTAAATTTTTCTTTACACACCCACCGGATTTTGTTTCCTACTATGATGACGACGTCGACTTACATTTCAATCCAGTCGTCTACTTTGGTGTGGGATCAGACTCCCGGCTTGATGAATTCACCTATGTGAATACCCGGGGGGTTGAACTAAGAGGTACTATTGATGACAAAATATCCTTTTATAGCCTGCTGACTGAAAATCAGGTAAGGTTCCCTCAATATGTGAATCAATTAATTGATTCTACACTGACCATACCTTATGAGGGGTTCTGGAAACGTTTGTCTGATGATGTGGGTATCGACTTTTTAAGGGCCAGGGGGTATATAGATTTTAATGTAAGCAAACATGTTGTAGCCCAATTTGGCTATGGAAAACATTTTATAGGCAATGGCCGAAGGTCACTTATACTATCTGATTTTGGCAATAACTACCCCTACTTAAAGCTCAATACTCAGTTTTGGAAAATACAATACACCAATATTTTTGCCCAGCTCATTGGAGAAGTCAGGGGAGGAAGCAGTTTCGGGTTATTAGGCATTGGATCCTTCACCAAAAAATACCTGACCTTTCATCGGTTAGGCATGCAGGTAATACCTGACCTGGAAGTAGGCCTGTTCGAATCTGTGGTTTATGGTCAACCTGATTCTCTGGGGAGCAATAACCTTAAGCTGGAATATTTGAACCCCATCATTTTCTATCGGGCGCTGGAACAGCAGGACGGCAGTGCGGATAATGTACTTATTGGGTTGGACTTTAAATACAACTTGTTCAAACGGGTGCAGTTATATGGTCAATTGGTGATTGATGAACTTATTGTCAGTGAAGCCTTTTCAGACAATGGCTGGTGGGGTAATAAAAGTGGTACACAAATCGGCGCTAAATATGTGGATGCCTTTGGAATTCAGGATCTGAATCTTCAGGCAGAATTTAACAGGGTGAGGCCGTACACCTATAGTCATGAAAGCCTCTTTACCTCTTATTCTCATTACATGCAGCCCCTGGCTCATCCTCTAGGAGCCAATTTCACGGAAAAAATGTTTTCATTCGATTACCGGCCATTTCCAAAATGGAAAATAGGAAATGTTTTGATGTTTGCAGATTATGGCAATGACCTGGGGGGAGTCAGTTATGGCCGAGATATCACCAAGTCGTACAATCTTAGACCAGATGATTATGGAATTGATCAAAATCAGGGTGATCTCACCAATTTATTGATGAACCAGGCGTCATTGACATATCAGTGGAAGCACAATGTTCTGATTGACCTGAGCTACATTTATCGAAAAGAATCAGCATCAAGCAACAACAACGGCGAACCTTCGTCTATTTTAGCGTTATCATTTCATTGGAATTTTCCCATCAGAAACTATCATTTCTAAATGAGGACATATCTAAGAATCATGGGTTTTTCGAGGCCACTTGGGTTGCTTGTGCCTCAGTTTATCATTTTCACGCTGCTGTCTACCATTTTCAGTGTGGTAAATATTTCCATTTTAGCCCCTGTAATGGAAATTTTGTTTGGTAATGACAGTCAAAGTAATTGTGATTGTGGAGAAGCAGAAACCGCTGCAATTGTAGCAGAGATGCCTACATTTGATTTTTCTGTGCATTATTTTATCGACCTGTTTTATTTCTATTTGAGTACTTACCGGATAGAAGAGGGTGTGATTGCGACCCTTTATTTCGTTTGCGGGGTATTGATCACGAGTGTGTTTCTTGCCAATATTTTCAGGTATTTGTCTGCCCTGATCCTGGAACGTGTCAGGATTAATGTGATTGAAAACCTTAGGAACAAGGCCTTTTACGCTATTACCCATTTTGACCTGGGTTATTTCACTGAAAAGCGCAAAGGAGACATCATGTCCAGGGTTTCGTCCGATGTGCTTGAGGTGGAGTCTTCCGTTGTAAGCTCACTAAAAGTACTGTTTAAAGAGCCTTTTCTAATCATTGGGTTCTTCACTGCCATGTTTATTACCTCCCCCAAATTGACCCTTTATAGTATGATCCTGATTCCACTATCCGGGGGTATCATTTCATACATAGCCAAACGCCTGAAGCGGAGGGCCAGACTCACCCAGGACACACTGGGAAGGATCAGCAATGTCATAGAAGAAAGCTTGTCCGGGATGCGTATCATTAAGGCATTCTCAGCAAAAAAATATATCACAGAAAAATTTCGAGGAGAGATAGCCAACTACTCCAGGCATAATTTCAGGATGGCATCCAGGTTTAACCTGGCCAGTCCCATTTCTGAGTTTCTCGGGGTATTTGTTGTTTGCATGATTATTTTGATTGGAGGAAGTATGGTGCTCAGTGAGGAGAGTTCGCTCACAGGTTCTGAGTTTATTGTTTTCCTCGCATTTTTTTCCCAGGTGCTCACTCCGGCAAAAGCCATATCTAATTCGCTGACGACTATCAATCGGGGTCTGGCCTCAGGGGAAAGGGTTTTTGAGCTGATGGATAGCCAAAGTAAAATCAATGAGAGGTCTGGCGCAAAAAGTATCAACACTTTCAATGAGTCAATAAGGTTTGAAAATGTCAGTTTTGGCTATGAAGATAAGTTGGTACTCAAAAACATTAATCTGGAAGTTCCTAAAGGAAAAGTCATAGCTTTGGTAGGGCCATCCGGAGGAGGAAAATCTACACTTGTAGACCTGATCCCCAGGTTTTATGATCCTAAAACAGGTCAGATCACAATTGATGGAGTAGATCTAAGAGATTGTACCATTTCCGGTCTGCGAGGATTGATGGGGATTGTGACCCAGGAATCCATCCTTTTCAATGATACCATTTTCAACAACATTGCTTTTGGGAAACCAGACGCCACCATTGAAGAGGTTAGAGCGGCAGCAAAAGTGGCGCATGCGGACATTTTTATAGAGCAATTTGACGAAGGCTATGAGACGTTGATAGGCGAAAGAGGTACAAAACTATCCGGAGGTCAAAGGCAGCGATTGAGCATTGCGCGGGCGGTATTAAAAAATCCTCCTGTGTTGATCCTTGACGAAGCAACTTCTGCGCTTGATTCCGAATCTGAGAAATACGTTCAGGATGCGATCGAGAATATTATGCAAAAAAGAACTGCCATCATTATTGCACATAGGTTAAGCACCATCCAAAATGCAGACAAAATAGTAGTTATAAAAGATGGGGAAATTATTCAGGAAGGCACACATAACCTACTCATGAAAAGTGGAGGGCTATATAAAAAGCTTATCGAAATGCAGTCATTCTAAATTTTTTTGGCAGATTTTGATCGTAAATTCATAGCTTTATCACCTGATGAAAAAATTCAAAATTTTCTTCTACCCTATCTATCTCCTGATCGCGATCGTAGCCCTGTACTACAGCATAGACATTTTGGCGAATCAGCAGGAATACATGGAGAAAGTGACCGATTTTGCTACGTTAAGGAAGCTTCCGCAATATCTACTTACCGTTGTATTGATCATTAGCTTGCTGATGTTGATAGAATTGCTGGTCGAAAATGTTCACCTTTTCAGATTACGCAAAAAGGTATCTGGTGCCGAAGAGGAATTGTTAAAGCTGAAAGCCAAACTATATGATCAATCAGACAGTCCTGGTAAACAAAATGCGCTGAAGGAGTCCAACAAAGGCAAACAAGAGGATGCTGATGATCAAGAGCAGGAAGATGATTATTTGTTGAACGATGAGGATGAGAAAGACTGATTGAAAATGCAGGATCTTATTAAGCAGGAGCTGCTCGAAGCTCAAAAAGTTCTGGATAATTTCTTAAACGATGAAAAACTGCTTCAGGCCATTCAGGAAGCAGGTGAATTGATGGCTAATGCTATCATGAGTGGAGGAAAGATTATCTCTTGTGGTAACGGCGGCTCACATTGTGATGCCATGCATTTTGCAGAAGAACTCACCGGAAGGTATCGTGATAACAGACCTGCTCTTCCTGCAGTAGCCATTTCTGATGTGTCCCATATTTCTTGTGTGGGCAATGACTATGGATTTGATGAGATCTTCTCCAGGTATGTAGAAGGCCTGGGCAGATCATGCGATATATTGTTAGGCATCAGCACCAGTGGCAATTCAGCCAATGTGATCAAGGCCGTAGAAGCGGCGCGAAAGAAGGGCATGAGGGTTGTGATATTGACAGGTAAAGACGGTGGCAAACTTCATGGTGTGTCTGACGTAGAAATTTGCGTACCACATTTCGGATACGCAGACAGAATACAGGAAATACACATCAAAGTGATTCATATTCTCATTCTGATGATCGAGAAGCTAACGAGCGATAGGATCGCCTAATAAATTTTCGCCCTATCTTTACGGTTTATGCAAAAAATACCCATTCTTAAATGTTAGCAAAAACATTTGGTAGTGCAGTATATGGTGTTGATGCTATCCCTATTACAGTAGAGGTAAATGTAGGACCAGGCAAAAAGTTTTTTCTTGTTGGTCTCCCGGACTCTGCGGTAAAGGAAAGCGAACAAAGAGTAGAGTCGGCCCTCAAAAACTATAATTACCGAATGCCAAGGATCAAGGTGATCGTGAATCTGGCACCAGCGGATATTCGTAAAGAAGGCTCGGCCTATGACTTACCTATCGCTTTGGGAATTCTCCATGCTTCAGAGCAGCTGGAATTGAGTGATCTGGAGGATTATATGATCATGGGAGAATTGGCGCTGGATGGTTCATTGCGGCCAATCAAGGGAGCACTGCCGATAGCTATCGAAGCCCGGAAGAAGGGTTTGAAGGGGTTTATCCTACCCAAAGAAAATGCTATCGAAGCAGCCATAGTGGACAACCTCAAGGTTTATGGCGTTGAAAATATCAAAGAGGCCATTGACCACCTCACGGGGGAAAAGCCACTGGAAACTACTTTCTATGAAACACGCGATGTCTTTTTTCAGGAGATAGATACGGTAGAGACTGATTTTGCTGATGTCCAGGGTCAGGAGAATATTAAAAGAGCACTGGAGATCGCAGCTGCGGGTGGGCACAATGTGATCATGATTGGGCCACCGGGTGCAGGAAAAACCATGCTCGCCAAAAGACTTTCATCTATTTTACCTCCCTTGAGTCTTCAGGAAGCACTTGAAACTACCAAGATCCATTCTGTGGCAGGCAAGTTGGAGGGAAACGGAAAATTGATTGCTGCCCGCCCCTTCAGGTCTCCGCATCATACCATCAGTGATGTGGCGTTGGTTGGTGGTGGAGGGATCCCCCAACCAGGAGAGATTTCATTAGCCAACAATGGCGTGCTTTTCCTCGACGAATTACCAGAGTTCAAACGAACAGTTCTGGAGGTGATGAGGCAACCCCTGGAAGACCGGAAAGTCACCATATCAAGAGCTAAAGTTTCTCTTGATTACCCTGCAAATTTCATGCTGATAGCGAGTATGAACCCATGTCCCTGTGGCTATTATAATCATCCGGAAAAGGAATGTGTCTGCCCACCTGGTACAGTACAGCGATACCTCAATCGAGTGAGCGGTCCATTGCTAGACAGAATCGATTTACATGTGGAAGTCACGCCTGTTTCTTTTGACGAAATGACGGCTCAAAGGAAATCGGAATCCAGTATTGAGATCCGGGATCGGGTGATCAAGGCTCGGGAAATTCAAAAGAACAGATTTAAAGATCAGAATCAGATCTATTGTAATGCAATGATGGGGTCAGCCAAGCTCAAGGAAATCTGCAAAATCAACGATGCAGGAAAAGTTCTTTTGAAGACAGCCATGGAAAAACTTGGTTTGTCGGCAAGAGCTTATGATCGGATATTGAAGGTGTCCAGAACCGTCGCTGATCTATCTGGGTCTGAAGAAATCAAAATTGAACACCTTGCTGAAGCGATCCAATATCGCAGTTTGGATCGTGAAGGTTGGGCAGGGTAGGATGGTATCTGAGGTTTGCTCTATTTAGTGCACTAAACTCTGTATTTATATATTTGCTAGCTTTTTACTTCGACTGCCCTTATTTTCATAGGTATTTTTAATAAATTATATGTCTTACCTTAAACACTTCATTTTTTGTGTCGGCACAATTTGGCTGCTCGTAAGCTGTGAGCGGGACCAGGCTGTAAAAACCATAGATATTCAGGAACTAATCGATTATTATCAGGTATCGGATTCCGATTCAGCAGTGTTGGAGATAAAAAATATTGCCGGACCGGATATTGTACCAAGTCCTGCGTGTTTAGCTGTGGCTCCTACGGGTGAAATATTTGTTGGGGTGGATATGATGGGATCATTGGGAAAAGAACCTGGCAAGGGAAGCATTGTAAGGTTGGTGGATGGAGATAATGATGGCACCTATGAAGAGCACACAGAATTTGTTAAGGCAGATAACCCTCGAGGTATTTTGGTTGTAGGTGACCAGGTATTTGTGTTGCATACGGTTTTTGATGAAGCCACAGGTGAAGCAAACAGGATGGATCTTGTAGTCTTTGAAGACAAAAACTGGGATGGCCAGGCCGATGGACCCAGTGATTATCTGATTAAAAATATTTGCTCACAGCAACCATTGAAAGGGCGGGGCACAGATCATGCCACCAATGGTATCCGGATGGGAATCGATGGGTGGATCTATATAGCGGTAGGTGATTTTGGCTTTTATAATGCTGAAGACAGATCCGGTAAAAAAATGACAATGCTGGGGGGAGGAATTGTGAGGGTACGACCTGATGGTACTGAAATGGAAGTCTACGCTCATGGCACGCGTAATATATATGATGTAGCCATTGACCCATTTATGAACATTTACACTCGAGGTAATACCAATGACGGAGGAGGCTGGAACGTGCGTTTTATTCATTACACACAAAGTGGAGAATATGGATACCCCATGAGGTTCAAATATTTCACAGATGAAGTGCTTCCGGCTTTGATTGATCTGGGTGGAGGTTCCGGAACAGGCAGCTATTTTATGGATGATGACCGGTGGCCCAACATATATAACCATGTGCCTATGATGGCTGATTGGGGAAGAAGCCAATTGTATACTCACCGGGTAACCATGGATGGCCCGGGATTTACCCAAACTGAAAAAGAATTCATCAAACTATCGCAGATCACAGATGTGGATGTAGATGGTTCAGGACGAATGTTTCTCTCCGCCTGGGACGGGGCAGGCTATCGGGGTAGTCCTGAGAAGGGGTATGTCGTGAAAGTCGTGCCCAGGGACTGGGTTTACGAACCATTCCCAAATCTTCCTGAATTATCTGTACAGGAATTGGGTGAGCTACTAAAAGCTGGCAATGCGGTTGCCCGATCCAGTGCCCAGCAGGAATTAATTAAAAGATCAGGGGAAGCATCTGCTGAAGTGGCACTGGAAGTTGCCAGGAACCAGTCATTACCGCTCGCATCCAGAGTGGCGGGAGTTTATACTTATGCTCAAATCACTTGTGGTGAGGGAGTTGACCAGCTTCTTTTGCTGTCCAAAGAAGATAAGATGCGTGAGTTTGCCTTAAGGGCTTTGACAGACCGATTGACATGTCTGGAGTCAGTTCCGCTGGATCCCTTTTTATATGCTGTGCGTGACGCTAATCCCAGGGTTCAGGCAGCGGCGATTGTAGGATTAGGTCGACTAGGGAGCCCTAAAGCAGCTAAAGCCTTGCTAGGAGTACAGGTACCTGAATCTACCACAGCTCCTAGAATGGGTATAGAGGGGCCACATGCCTCTCCCAATTCAGAGATTATTCTTCCACATCTTGCCGTTCAATCTTTGATTAAGCTAAATGTACCTGATCAGGTATTGAAGGCGATAGACAGCAATCCGAAGCTTGCCTTATGGACGCTTAGATATATGCACAATCCAACAGTGGTAAATGGTCTGATTGCCAAATATGAAGATTCTGATGATGAACAACTAAGAGGTGAAATACTTACTACCCTGTCAAGGTTGTATCACAAAGAAGCACCCTATGATGGAAGTTGGTGGTGGGGAACCAGACCTGATACGCACGGCCCTTACTATAAAGGGATCACCTGGGGTTCATCGGAAACAATCAAATCATTCCTTATCGAAGAAGTGAAAAAGTCCACTGCAAATGATCATGTATTTGCCTACCTCAATGATCGCCATCGGATGGAGATTGAAGAGCTGGGCACGGTCACCGTAGAGGAAACAGAGGAGGAATCTAAGGTGGACCTGGAAGAGATAAAAAGTAAAAGGGGTCAGGTTGGTAAATCATCAATAGAAGATGTAATTCTGGCTGTCTCTGAGATTAAAGGAGATGTTGAAAAAGGAAAGCAATTATTTACCAGCCAGGGTTGTATTGCATGTCATAGTATATCAAAAGGGGAAACCATGAAGGGCCCATTCATGGGGCAGATTGGATCAATAATGAATAGGGATCAGATCTCGGAATCTATATTGAAGCCCAATGCATCCATTTCTCAGGGCTTCGCTTCTTTTCTGATCAAGACCAAAGACGGGAAGCCTTACATGGGCTTTGTCACTGCTGAATCAGCTGATAAGATCACAATTAGAGACATTACCGGTCAGGCAACAGAGCTGGAAAAAAGCAATATCGAAAGTCGTGAGGAAATGGAGAATTCGATGATGCCGATGGGTCTGGCCAATGCGCTTTCATTCGAAGAGCTAGCTTCATTGGTGACGTATTTACAAAGTCAGAAATGAAGAATTAATAAGGTCCGAATTTGTTAATTTATTATGAAAAGGATTATTCGGATACTTATTATCACACTATCAGTTTTAGGGGTTATTTGGTTTTCGCTATTTACCCGGGTAGATAGAAATTCTTACAAAGAATCTGAATTTTATCTTGAAATGGATGCCAGGCTTGATTCTTTGGCTTTGGCTTTTCAGGAAGAGCTAAATAAGGATTCTTTAGAAGTTGGATGGTCAAGGGTATCCATCACACCAGTAGAACAAGCCCCGCTTGCCGGGTACTCCAACAGAAATCCGAAAGTTATGGAAGGGCTCCATGACTCCATTTTTGTTCGTTCTGTGGTTTTTAAGCAAGGAGCCGAAAAAGTAGCGTTGGTTGCTGCTGATTTACTCATTTTTCACCCGGAGGTAACGCAAAGGATCGCCATGGCCTTATCGACTGATTGGTCGATGGATCAATTGTACCTAACAACCACCCATACCCATTCCAGTCTGGGTGGTTGGGCTCCTGGGCTGGTAGGGGAGGCTATAGCCGGAGTCAACAATGATACAGTGGCACAATTTATTGCAGACCGGGTAGTACTGAGTATTGAAAAAGCAGGGTCGACTTTATTTACAAGTAAGGTGGGGGTGGTGGAAACGGACCTCAATCAATTGGTCTACAACCGACTGGCGCATGAAGAAGGGACAACGGACCCCTGGCTTAAATCACTGTTGATTAACCGGGACGAAAAAATGGGGATCATGAACTTCTATTCAGCGCATGCCACCTGTCTAAATAGCCAATGGTCCCACTTGTCTGGTGATTTCCCAGGCCGACTGAATAGTCTGTTAGCCAGGGACACACTGTACGACTTTACGTTGTATGGCGCCGGCGCAGTGGGGAGCATGGGCCCTGTGGCACCCGGGGAAGGTTGGGATC
Organism: Cyclobacteriaceae bacterium; assembly: GCA_965223915.1. Lineage (GTDB taxonomy): Bacteria > Bacteroidota > Bacteroidia > Cytophagales > Cyclobacteriaceae > UBA7330. The sequence continues at coordinate 1,445,366 of OZ245027.1, forward strand.
GTGTGGAGAAATACGCTGGGGAGTTGAAAAGGCAAATGGACTTCTTGCCCATGATTGCTACTTACGCTGATATTTCTTCACTCACATCTTTTCAGCTGTCCCTGCCCTTGAGACAACCGTACGTGAAAATCACTGAAGACTGGGCAGTCAGACCCTATATCTTCAAAAAGCTCGCCGGAGATTATGCCGTAAACATTAGTGTTTTCAAGCTGGGGACAACATTATTTATTGGGATTCCGGCTGATTTTTCGGGTGAACTGGCTGTACCCTTGTATCAAAAGGCAAGGGATTTAGGCTTGAACCTCATTATCACATCTTTCAATGGTGGATACATTGGCTATGTGGTCAAAGACGAATGGTATGATCTCAATAAATATGAATCCAGGTCTATGAGTTGGTATGGGCCGGATAATGGCGCTTATCTTAGCGAAATAATTGAGCGAATCCTACAGATAGTATCATGATCATTACCAAACCTACCTTACTGGTCAATGAAAAAATAGCCAAAGCCAACATCCAAAAGATGAGCCAGAAAGCAACAAAAGCGGGTGTTGCGTTCAGGCCTCACATGAAAACCCACCAATCGGCTGTTGTGGGAGAATGGTATAGAGAAGCTGGTGTGAACAAGATCACCGTTTCCTCTGTGGATATGGCTATTTACTTTGCTGATCATGGGTTTGAAGACATCACCATCGCATTTCCCTATAATTGGCTTGAGGCCAGTCAAATAGAAGCACTTGCTCAAAAAGCTAAATTAAATGTGCTCATAGAATCTCCGGAATCACTGGATCACATGGCTACGCATGTTCGCGCCAAGCTCAACTATTTCATTAAAGTTGATATTGGGACACACCGGACAGGTATTAGTCCCGACAACCCTAAGTTGATCCACTCTTTGGCTAAGTCCACCAACCCTGATCATCAATTGGTTGGATTACTGGGACATGCGGGACATTCCTATCAGGCCATTGATAAAAAGAAGGCTCAGAAAATCTTTAAAGAATCGCAAAAAGCATTTGCTAAGGTAGTGGCGGAGCTAGGACGGACTGATTTGATCATTTCTTATGGAGACACACCCACCTGTTCGCTGTTGGATGAGTTCCCGGGCGTTCATGAAATCCGACCTGGTAACTTCGTGTTTTATGACCTGGTGCAATATGGATTTGGCTCATGCGAGTTTCACGATATTGCTGTCTGTATGGCGTGTCCTGTGGTAGCCATTCATCGGGATAGAAAAGAGATTATCGTATATGGTGGAGCTGTTCACTTCTCAAAAGACCATATCAATGTGGCAGGTAAAAGAAATTATGGTCTGGTGGTTGCACTCAATGAGTCAGGTTGGGAATCTTCTGGCAGCGCTTATATGAGCAAACTTTCGCAGGAACATGGCACCATATATGCAGCTCAGGAACTATTGGATTCAGTCAAAATAGGGGATTTAATGGGAGTAATCCCTGTTCACTCTTGTTTGACTGCAGATGCCAATGGCTATTTTTATACATTAGACGGTCATTATATCGAAATGAGAAATAAGAGATGAAATGAGCATGTTTGAGAAACACCAACCGAGGGATGAATATGAAGCTAAAATGAACATCTTCAAGTGAAGATTTTCTATCATGCGAATTCCATGCCTGCATGCTGAAATGCACCTGTCCGCCGTACAAGACTTTGGAAGGCGCGGCTACGGCATGCAAGCATGTGACCTATTAAAATCAATTATACACACATGAAAAGAATTTATCTAATAATTGTCCTGTTAGCCTCCGGATCACTGGTTTTCGGGGCGGCAGATTCACTCGAGATCAAGATCGGTCAAATGATCCTGATCGGCCTGGGGGATTTTAAGACCATTGATTCTGATCAGCCCATTTTCCAGGAGTTGCGGGACGGAAAAGCTGGGGGGATCATCCTTTTTGAAAAGAACCTGTCAAAGACGAATACTGAAGCAGAATTAAAAGCTGTGCTCAGGTATTCTCAAAATCAGTCACCCATACCTCTGTTTGTTGGCATAGACGAGGAGGGTGGACGAGTCACCCGGTTGAAGACCCCCTATGGTTTTCCCAAAACTGTTAGTGCCGAATATCTTGGCAGCCTGAAAAATGATGATTCAACAAAATATTATGCCAATCAGCGAGCAAAATTGTTGAAGGGCCTCGGCTTTAACATGAATTTTGCTCCATGCGTGGACGTAAATGTCAATCCTGATAACCCGGTCATAGGAAAACTGGGAAGGTCCTATTCCTCATCAGAAAAATTGGTGGCGCGTCAGGCACAAATAGTGATCAAAAATTATAATAGCGAGGGAGTCATACCTGTCATGAAGCACTTTCCGGGCCATGGAAGTTCTCAAAATGATTCACATTTAGGCGTAGCTGATGTTTCCAATACGTGGGAATTCAGGGAGCTTTACCCATATAAAGCATTGATTGACACGGGAATAGTCAATGCTGTAATGACAGCACATATTGTAAACCGTTCGCTGGACAGTGAGCTACTTCCATCCACACTTTCAAATGAGGTGGTCTCCGGTTTGCTGAGAGGATTTCTGGGATATGATGGGGTGGTGGTGTCTGATGATCTACAAATGAAAGCCATAGCCGATCATTATGGATTAAAAGAAACCATAAGACTAAGCATTGAAGCCGGACTTGATATCTTATTGTTTGCCAACAATGTCCCTGATTATCAGTTAGTTTCAGCCTCTCAGATTGTTCAGATCATCAAAGAAATGGTCATGGAAGGACAGATAAGTCAGGAAAGAATTGACGAATCCTTTCAAAGAATTATGAAATTGAAGCTAAATTTTGGCCTAATAGAATAAATTCGTTGCAAAATACTGACCTAATACATGATTCAATATAACCCCAAGTCCTGGTTTTCCCTCATCTTCGATGTCTATAGCAGATACGTCATTAAGCTGCTGTTTCCATTGATCCTGTTCGTTGGATTATTCACGACCGTGCTTTGTTTTTTAATCCTAGATGTTTTTGAATGGCATTTCAGTGGCACTGTTGCCTTTCACTCTATTTTAGGGGTAATCCTTGGTTTATTTTTGGTCTTGAGAACCAATACGGCCTATGACAGATGGTGGGAAGGAAGAAAATTGTGGGGGCAACTGGTCAATGATACCAGACAGCTGGCAATAAAAATAAAAAGCTTTCTGCCTGCAGATGCTACCGAAGATCTTGAATTTTTTCAGCGGATGATTCCCAATATCACTTTTGCCATGAAAGAGCATTTAAGAGATAGCATCCTTATTGGAGAAATGGATCTCAGGGATGATGAGGTCAAGAAAACCATCATCAACAGCAAGCACAGACCCAATGCCATTTCGAAAGTGCTTTATCAACGGGTGATGGATTGTAGGAATAGGGGATTGTTTACTGCTGAGCAACTTTTTATTCTGGATAAAGAATTGAAAGGTTTTACAGACATTATTGGAGCGTGTGAACGGATCAAATCCACTCCGATACCTTATTCTTATAGCATGTTTATCAAGAAATTCCTTTTTATCTATGCTGTGACGCTCCCAGTCAGTTTTCTGTGGGATCTCAGGTATTACACCATACCGGTTGTGATGTTGGCCTTTTATTTCCTGGTAAGTATTGAATTGATCTCAGAGGAGATTGAGGAACCTTTCGGCAATGATATCAATGATTTACCATTAAACGACCTTTGTGTCAAGATCAAAAGGAATATTATTGAAATAATGAGCTAGCCTAGATAGGCACATTCACATGTCGCTCAGCATGGTAGCTGGACCTGACCAAAGGTCCTGACTCCACATACTTCAGCCCTCTTTTCAATCCTTCTTCCCTATAGGCTGCAAACTTATCCGGGTGGATGTATTCAGCTACTTCAATGTGCATTTTTGTAGGCTGAAGGTATTGTCCCAACGTAAGTATATCCAGACCATTGGCTACCAGGTCATCCATGGCCTTATGGACTTCATCGGTAGTTTCGCCCAATCCCAGCATGATGCCGGACTTGGTTCGTTTACCATAGGCTTTTGTTCGTTTGGTTTGCTCAAGGCTTCGCGCATATTTGGCCTGAGGTCTTACCCTGCGATACAGGCTCTCGACCGTTTCCATGTTATGGGAAACCACTTCCTGGCCAGCTGAAATCATTCGTTCCAACGCATCCCAGTTGCCTTTCACATCAGGGATCAGTGTTTCAATAGTTGTTTCAGGACTTAGTTCTTTGGTCTTTGCTACCGTTTGATACCAGATCTCAGCACCACGGTCTTTCAATTCGTCTCTGTTGACGGAAGTAAGCACCGCATGTTTTACCCCCATTGTCTGGATCGCTTCAGCAACTCTTTGCGGTTCTTCCTGATCGTATTCGGGAGGTCGCCCGGTCGCTACTGCACAGAAAGTACAGCTACGTGTACAAACATTGCCCAGGATCATAAAGGTAGCTGTTCCAGCACCCCAGCATTCACCCATGTTCGGGCAATTGCCACTCTCACAGATGGTATGAAGTTTATTTTGGTCAACAATTTGCCTGACTTTGGCATACTCTTTACCAACAGGTAGTTTAACGCGTAACCAATCAGGTTTTTTCCTTTTCTCCGGCTGTATTGTGGGTAGTTCAATCATTATTCAGTGCAAATAAACAAGATGCCAGCCTTACAAACAAGCCGGCCTATCTCCTGGTTCCCCAATACAGGGTAATGTATATGGAATTGAACCAGGCAGTATTCTTTGCAGTGGGGATAATAACGATCTCTTTTGTGTATAGCTCAGTGGCAAATCCGGTCTCTACTCCGGCCACATTGTTTTTGAATGGTCCGAACTCAAAAGATAGTCCGGCTTTGGCATTAACGCCAAAGGCAAGATCCGATTCGCCAATGGCCCGAATGAATTTTCCTGATCCCTGAATATTATCAAAGCTGTGGATTCTGGGATCGAATGGAACATATCCATTGTTGTGCTGGATATAGTAAGGGGCTATGAGTCCGAGTGAAGGACCGCCACCAAAAATGGTGCTGATCTGAACACCCTGCTGTGGAGCTTTCCTGAACCAAAGGTGCTCCCTGCCGTAGCTCATCCGGATGGTATAAAAGCTATGCTGTTTGCCCCATATAAACGATGTCCCGGAAGGGGAAAAATATTTTTCTTCTTTGGGATGTTTTACATTGAGGAGGTCCAGCCCAAAAAACTGATAAACATTATCGTCCAGCAGTCTTCCTAACTTAAAAGCTGCTCCCCCTATCAGGCCGCTGTTGGTATTTTTATTTACCCCCCAGGTAAATTCTGAGACATACTCGTAATCTTCATCCAATTGACCGTAGGATACGAAGCATGTAAAAAGCAATAATATGATTGCGGTTGTTTTCATCCCCTTATTAAACAAGAACAGAAATTGAGCCTTAATGGTTTTCAAAAAAATGTCTACTAAGTTAGACAATTTAACATTTAATCAATACAATTTGGGTTGGAAGGGTTGCAAGTATGTTATTCATTCCAGATTTCGGCCTCCTTCTTATCGAATTTTGGCTCTTTTACTTTTTCTTTTAATCCATCAGGCATTTCCTTATTTCTATTTAGGCGGACCCAGAAGATGTTCCATTTTCTCAACCCCTCCTTCAAGGTATTATTGGAAATGTTGTCTGCCATGTGGTAGTTGGCTCCGGGGTGCATGTCTTTTTTCTTGGACCACTTAGACTTGTAGGACCCTTCGTAGGAGGCAACATCCGATGAGATACGCTTAAATTCATTTTTGGTTTCCGCGGGGACGTTGAAAGGACCATCATAGTTATTCCTTTTGGAGGATCTGGCCACTTCATTAAAATTTGTTATCCATTGAGCTTTTCGGATGACACCGCTATTGAAGAAAGCCCATTCCCCTTGACTAAATTTCTTATCGCTTTTGGCATCAAACTGGTGTCTGGGTTTTGAGTATCGTACATTGGCCACTCCTCTGTCTTTGAATGGTGATCCCTTGGAATATCTTACAGAAACCCTAAAAGACCTCCCATCAAACGGGGATCCCGCAGAATACCTTGGGGACCTTCGAAAATCCTTGTTTCTAAAGGGTGATCCTGAGATTGATCGGGCACTGGTTTGAAATCGGTCTTTTCTGAAAGGATCACCGGCAGAGTATCTTGGGCTTACCCTGAAATCTTTTCCTGTAAATGGAGATCCCGCAGAAAACCTGGTGACAGATTTATACCTGGCACCTTTGAAAGGCTGAAAAGCCGTGTATCTGGGGTTGGCGCTGAACCTTTTACCGTCAAATGGTGAACCTTTGGAATATCTCGGAGAGGCGATCATCTGTCTTTTAGAGAACGGACTTGGCGCGGAATATCGTGGCGAAACGTTAAACTGACTTCTTGAAAATGGATTTGGTGGTGAATACCTGGGAGATACATTAAACTGGCTCCGTGAAAAAGGATTGGGTGCCGAATACCTGGGAGATATTTTAAAGGATTTGGCTGAAAACGGAGATCCTGGTGAGTACCTTGGCGATACATTGAATGTTTTTCCTCGGAAAGGAGATCCTTTGGATCTCGCCACTTGCTGGTATTTTTTTCCTCTAAAGGGTGAACCTTTGGAATATCTTGGAGAGACTTTGGCATACTTACCGCTCCGAAAGGGAGATGCAGGTGAGTAACGAGGGGAAACCCTTGCTGCCCCAAATATCCCGGAGGGTCCACTGGTAGAGTATCGCGGTGCTACACCCTTATTTCTAAAGAGCGACCTTGGACTGGCGATTGAATATCTTGGATATACCTTTTCTCGCTTGGTTTTGCCAATTCTATCGCTGATGCTACCACCCCCACTGGACTTTTGTTCGGCCTTTTGTGTTTTTAGCTTCCTTTTGGAGTCAGTGATGATCTGTGCCTTTGCATCAAGGGCAATAAACCCGTAGCTCAGGGCAAAAAGGACCAATATTGTAGATAACCTTAGCAAAAAAACCTGTTTGAGTACTTCAAAGATTTGAAATAAAAGGGACTATTCCCAATTCGTAAGGAACTCTATACAGGCTAATAACGCAATAAATCTTCAATCTTGTCCTTTAACCGGCTTTTTGGAAGGAAATTATCTTCTAATTTCTTTGCAAAGGGGACCGGCGTATCCAGGCTGGCACACCGGATGACAGGTCCGTCGAGATACTCGAAACAGTTTTCTGAAATCCAGGCGGCAATCTCAGCGCCGACACCTCCCGTCAAAGTGTCTTCATGAAGTATCAATACTTTGCCTGTCGACTGAACCATCGCGCTAACGGCCTCTTTGTCCCAGGGCTGGAGGCTGCGCAGGTCCAACAGGCTTGCAGAAAGTTTCAATTCCTCCAATGTTTCTTCAGCCCAAAGCACACCCAGCCCATAGGTAATGATACATAGGTCCTTGCCTTCACGAATTAACCTGGCTTTGCCAATGGGTAATGTGTAGTACTGATCTGGAATTTCCTCTTTTACGGAGCGGTACAAGAATTTATGTTCAAAGAAGAGCACGGGATTGGGGTCTTCAATGGCAGCACACAACAATCCTTTGGCGTCCCCGGGTGTGGAGGGATAGACGATCTTGAGCCCGGGCACATGGAAAAACCAGGACTCGGTAGATTGTGAGTGAAATGGGCCGGCATTTACATTGGCACCGGTAGGCAGTCGGATCACCACATCTGCATTTTGACCCCACCGGTAATGGGATTTAGCCACATTGTTTACAAGTTGATTAAAACCACAGGAGACGAAATCTGCAAATTGCATCTCAATGACCGACTTCATACCTCCAATGGTCAGGCCCAACCCGGCACCGATCACCGCTGATTCACTGATTGGGGTATTCCTAATCCTATCTTTTGAGAATTGCTCCACAAACCCTTCGGTGATCTTAAAAACACCACCATATTCGGCAATATCCTGACCCATGAGGATGAGGTTATTGAATTTTTCCATGGATTGTCTCAGCCCCTCAGAAATGGCATCAACGAACCTTTTTTCACTTTTCTTTTTTGATACAGGTTCAACTACTATCTGTTTATATGGCTGATAGATGTCTGACTCCTCTTCATTTAATGCGTATTCGACGTTGTCTGATTCATAAACTTCTTTTGTAGCAGACAAAATCGCTTTCGTGATTTTTAATTTGATTGACTCAAGCTCCTGAGCCGTTAATAGCCCCTTTTCCAACAGAAATTTTTCGTATTCATTGATCGGGTCTTTCTTTGCCCACTCCTCCATGATTTTTTTGGGGACATATTTGGTTCCGGAGGCTTCCTCGTGTCCACGCATCCTGAATGTTCGGACTTCCACAATGACTGGTTGTGGTTTTTTTCGGATGTGTTGTGCAACATTCCGCAGCCTTTCTATTACCTCAAGAATATTATTTCCATCTACAGAATAGGCCTGAATGCCATACGCCGGACCTTTCACCATGAATGATTCAAAGTTGAATTGTTCATTGCTTGGGGTAGAAAGACCATAGCCATTGTTTTCAATCAGAAAGATGACCGGGAGATCCCAAACAGAAGCCAGGTTTACTGCCTCATGGAAGTCACCTTCACTGGTTCCTCCATCTCCTGTGATTGCGAGGGTGATCCGTTTTTCATGGTTTAATTTATGTGCCAGCGCAATGCCATCAGCCACTCCCAGCTGAGCCCCCAAATGTGAGATCATCCCTACAATGTGATGCTCTGTAGTGCCAAAATGGAATGATCGGTCGCGTCCTTTTGTAAACCCTAAGGGGCTTCCCTTTAATTGGTGGAATAGCTTGACCAGGGGTACTTTTCGGGAAGTGAATACCCCAAGGTTGCGATGCATACTCATGATGAAGTCATCCGCATTCAATGCCAGGGTAGCACCCACGGAAACAGCCTCCTGTCCAATCCCTGAAAACCACTTACTAATCTTCCCCTGCCTCAATAAAATGAGCATCCTTTCCTCAATCAAACGAGGTGTCACCAGCTCCTTGTAGATAGCAATCAGCTCCTTTGTAGAATATCCAGTTTGATCAAATGATATGCCCATAATTTGGTCCTAAAGGTAATTTGAAACAAGGCAAGTGAAACCAAATCGGTTTGGTTAATTTTGAGGCAATGATCAATTATCACAAAGCGTCTTTACAAAATGGTTTAGAAGTAATCGTACATGAAGACCATGGCTCCTCTACTGTTTGTCTGAATTTGCTGTACAAAGTGGGAGCAAGAAATGAAGATCCTGAAAAAACGGGATTTGCTCATTTATTTGAGCATCTCATGTTTGGGGGCTCAAAAAATGTCAGGAATTTTGATGAGCCACTTCAAAAAGTAGGCGGAGAGAACAATGCATTCACCAGCAATGACATCACCAATTATTACATTACTGTACCATCGGATAATGTTGAAACCGCATTCTGGTTAGAATCTGACCGGATGCTGAGCTTATCTTTTGATCCTGAGGTGCTGGAGGTACAAAGGAAAGTCGTTATAGAGGAGTTTAAACAACGCTACCTCAACCAACCTTACGGGGATGTATGGTTGAAACTGCGCCCAATGGCTTATAAAAAGCATGCTTATCAATGGGCAACAATTGGTAAGGAGATTTCTCATATTGAAAAAGCCACCATGGAGGATGTCAGGCATTTCTTTAGCCAGCATTACCGTCCATCCAATGCCATTCTGGTTGTTGCAGGGGATATTACAGTAGATCATGCAATGCATTTATCCGAAAAATGGTTTGGCCAGATTGACGATCACAAATCCATTATTAGAATGCCCGACGTTGAACCTGAGCAGCAGGAAAAGAGAGAGCTTGTGGTGAAAAACAAAGTTCCCGTTAAAGCCATCTACAAAACGTATCACATGTCAGAGCGGATGAGTGAGCGATATTATGCAGAAGATTTACTTAGTGATATACTCGGAAGAGGTCATTCCAGCATCTTATACCAGCGATTGGTTAAAGAAAAGAAATATTTTTCGGGTATTTCATCATATATCACAGGAAATATTGATCCTGGCCTTATGGTGATATCAGGGAAGCTCAACGAAGGTGTTGACGAACGAGTGGCCAACGAAGAAATTGAAGAGGTCATCCGGGGGGTAATGGAAAAAGGGATTTCAGGAGATGACCTTGAAAAGGTAAAAAACCAGAGCGAATCCAATCACCTTTTTTCTCAGGTAGAAGTGCTCAACAGAGCCATGGGACTTGCTTACGCGACATTTCTAGGGTCAACTGAACTAGTAAATTCTGAACAACAATTTTTCAGAAGTGTAACCCAATCTGACATTATTGAAGCGGCAAACAGGGTGCTACGCCCTACCAATTGCTCTACATTGTTTTACTTACCAGAAAATTAATATGAAGCCCAAGATTAGGATCGGTTTTGGATATGATGTGCATGCCCTGGAAGAAGGCAGGGAATTTTGGTTGGGCGGAATACAAATCAAACACAGAAAGGGTGCTGTCGGGCACTCAGATGCCGATGTGCTGATCCATGTAATCTGTGATGCCCTGTTGGGTGCGGCCAACCTTAGAGATATTGGCTTTCATTTTCCTGATACAGACGAAAAGTACAAAGGTATTGACAGCAAAAAGTTGCTGAAAGAGGTTAATGCTCTTATCACCAAAGAAGGATATGGCATTGTGAATATAGATGCCACCATTTCACTTCAAAAGCCGAAAGTCAGTCCATATATAGAACATATGAAAGAGTGTCTGGCTGAGGTTCTGGAACTATCAACCAATGATATTTCCATCAAAGCGACGACAACGGAAAAGTTGGGTTTTGTGGGGAAAGAAGAAGGTATTGCTGCACAGGCTGTAGCCCTGCTTTACTTTGATTAGCTACTGCACCACAAAGATCTCAAATCGATTACAGGGGTTGAATAAGCGGTATACCTGTAAGCCCTGAATAGGAAAATCATAAGCATAAACGCGGCCTCCACTAAAAATGGTCTCAGTTACTTCAATCATATTGGTGCTGTCCTGTGAGCTCATCATGTCGTCTGACTGATAGAAATCATTGGTAAAGACGATATCAACCTGATTTCCAGTACTTGTTGTAGGTTCAAATTCTCGAAGGATGATGTCTGTGCTGTCACCATCTTCAGTGATAAACCCAATACTGTAAGCTGGAATGGTCTCACTATTAAAGCCATAGGTCATGATAAATCCCACCGCATTGGGTATGAATTCATTGATAACCCCCACATCGGATAATGACTGGAGGCTATCATCAAAGATAAAAGGGATACTAACGGAATAGACACCGTCGTCATTGGCATTGAATGTTTCACCACTGCGGTCAAAAAGGGTTTTTGAAGCCAGAAATGTTCCGTTTGACCCGGCAGTACCGGTATAGGTTGGAGTCACTTCGCTGGAAGCAGGGCACAGGGAACCGCCTCCCGATTCATCGAAGATGCTATATGTCATTGTAGAGATCGTAATATCATTTCCCCCGACAGTCATGGTCAGGGGGTTTTGCAGAATCAGCTGATCTCCGGAATAGGAAAAACCCGAACTGAAATTGAGGTTGATCCCACTGCCATTGTCGTATATCTCTTCGAAAGTAGTGCCGGTACCCGCAAAGTCTGCTTCAGCAATCCGCTTATCAAGGTCTATGGTCCAGAAAAATGATACACCGCTATTGTCAAGGTAAACCTGCTGGATCGGAGGCTCCGCACCAAATATCTGCGGCGAAAGGCCTTTAAACTTGTCAAGATTAATGGAAACACTTGTTGCAAGCAGGTTTACATCATTGGACGATGCGGGCTCGAAAGTAAGTGTTGTGGGGTTAGACCCGCCATCTGTCTTACTAACAAAGATCAAATTCCCCTCTTCTTTGCCATTATAGTTGAACTCAAATTCAGCACCAAAAGTGGTTTGATCCAATTCGAATAAATAGTGGAAAATACCGTAAGTCTCAAAGATCAGTTCCAGACGCATCGAGTTGTCCACCCTGTAGCTCATGCTATGATCCAGAAATTCTCCCTCGTTGGCGGCTACATCGGAGCGGACACGTACAGTACCATCTAAAGCGAAGTCCAGCAGCATAAAGAATCCTCCACTCGTTTCTGTGGGTGTGTAGACTACCTTCCAACCATTGGAAGGTTCATTCAGGTCATCGAAGAGGCCATCAATAGCTTCCTGAACACGTTTTTCTACACTGTCAATGTCATCATCGTTTTCCCTGCATGACAGGAGAAAGAATAAAGGCAATATGTAAATGATCCACTTCATCAAAGCTTAGCCTGTATAATGTTTCTTAAAGACTCCAGGTTGATCCCAGTGACCTTTTCGTAATGGTTTGAAATAGCCGACACCTTTTGTCTGATTAATGCCCTGCCAATATTTCGGTTCTCACATGCATTGGTCTGACAATTGGTTTCTGCCGTGGTGAATTTTTCAGCGAATTCTGAATCAAAAAGGTAGAATGCTACAGTCTCGGCAAAATCTTCATTGGGATTTAATGTAGCATAGGGTGTTACAAACCCCCTTTCCAAGGCCTCTTCGTCTGTTAAGGTATACCACGATCCTGGTCCGGAATAGCCATTGGGTGAGATGGTTTCAAAGCCAGCCGGAAGTTTATAGCGTTGATGGACAATGTGTGAAAATTCATGATAGACCACATTGAGTTGCAGGTCACGCCAGTCTTCATCGGATGGATCTACACTATTTACGTCAGTGAAAGTGATTCTTGCTCCTGCATCCGCTGTACCAAGGGTCAGTGTTCCATCCACGTTATAGATGGGACCTCCCAAAAACACAATTTCAGCAGGCACATGATTCCTGAAAAAATCTTCACCATTACTAACCTCCAGGTATGGGTCGATCCAATAGTCCTGAATAAAATCCAACATGGGCATCACAGATGATAGCCTTGGGGGAATGGCTTTTTCGTTGGGATCCACAAAGCGATCCTCATACTTATAGCGGATGGCCATATTAAATTCTTCCAGAAAGTTATTGTTGATGTATTCGTCCAGGCTTGTGAGGTTCTCTTCGTCCACCTTTTTTACAGGTACATTTAATTCTTCTGTTGGGAAACAGCTATTGAGCAGAATTGCAACTCCAAACAGCAGCAGGATGTTATTTAATCTTAGCATGCTCATCTATCATTAGGTTCTAAACCGCCCACATCAATGGCAGATTGAGGAATCTGAAGTGCCTTCCTTGGGTCATCCGCCTCAAGCAGAATGGCACCATCAGAGGGCGTGACGTGTACGACCTCAAATCCAAATCTTTTGATATCAAACCATCGCATTCCCTGCACCAAAAATTCTTTTTGTCGCTCCAGAATCACGAAGTTGAGGAGAATGAGGAAATCAGTTAATTCAGGATCATTCCCGAACCAGCTTCTAAGACTCTCCATGGTTATATTGATGTCATCCCCTCGATAACGTCTTTCTACAAAAACCTGTAAGTCTGCAATGGCTTTACTATTGTTTCCAAAGTAAGTGTTGGCTTCTATCCTGTTGAGTAAAACCTCTTCCCCCCTGAATATGGGAGCAATACAATAATAAAGTCCGGTATTTGAGTTAAGACTACTCCGCTGGAACAGGATCTCATAACGCAAAGGCAATACGGCATTGATGCCCATTGTCAGTGCCGGGTTTTCTCTTTCATCTGTGGATCCAGTAAAGGGATTAAGGGCAAACAGGTCGGAGTGCTCATTTCTACCAATACCATGTGCAAAGAAAGGAACATGGGTAAGCGTGATCTTCCTCATTAACAGCAAGTTGCTTTGAAGATCTGGAGAATTGTAAAGCTGTGGATAGGCGTCAATGGAGCTCTTGGCATTTCTAAACTCGTCAGTAGTCATATCACGCACAAACGATCCCGGATCAGATCCGAGTAACTGGTCACTGTACCGGATGCAGCTTTGGATATCATCGGCATCTGCTGCCCTGTATAAATAGAACCTTGAAGCAAAAGCCAGCGCAGCATTTCTGTTAAAATGATATTTTCCGGAGTTGGCGTAGAAGTTGTCATTGACCAGGTCGAGACCCCTGAGCAGGTCATCCTCTATCTCCTCGTAGACATCCGCAACCGAATTTCTTTCGTATTTAGCCAGGAACGTTGTTTCTGGCGTCTTTATGTATGGGATACCTAAATCTGTTTCGGAACTTTCAGGGTCATAATGTGGAGCAAAAACATTTACCAACATAAAATGACCATAGGCCCTGATGAGTCTGGCTTCTCCCTTAATGGCATCTTTATGCTCATCTTCCTCTACAGAGGTTGTGGGTATGTCATTGATAATGGCCAGGACTTCATTGGCATGAGCGATCGCATTGTAGGTCTCATTCCAGAAAAACTCCGGAGAGTCTTGTTCATCTGGCCCCGTAGTCCCATCTGTCCAGCTAAATAACTGTTCATGATTCTGTCGGATGGTAGTGCCCTGAGTGAAGGTCACATTATCTGTCATCCAGTCAGTAAAAGCTGGGCTCGCTACAGAATAACCATTGGTGAGAAGTTGCGCTGCCTTTTCCAGATCATTAAGCGCCACTCTATTGTCCGGAACCTCATCCAAAAAGGCATCACATCCGGCTATTCCTCCCAGAAGCAGCGTAAGTGTCCATATTTTAAACTGCCCTTTCATCAAAATCCAATATTTAATGCCAGTATCACCATCCGGGGTTGCGGCAATGCCACCCCACCACTACTAAAGAATTCAGGATCTTGTCCATTGAGTTTGCTATCCCGATAAAGGAGAGCCAGATTTTGCCCTTCCAGGGAAATTGAAGCCGACCCTAATCGCACCTTGCTCACCAGGTTTTGTGGCAGGCTGTACGACAAGCTCGCTGACCTTAATCTGACATAGGTGCCGTCCGCTGTTCTGGCATTACTCTTATTGTAAAACTGGTAGGCCAGCACATAGTCGAAATTGGCAGTAGCCAAATTCCTTTCAAGGATCACCGGAACATCGGTGATTTCTTCATCTCCGGGTGCTACCCACCTGTTCACCAGATCTCTTGGCAAGGCATCGAAGTCGGTATAGGCAGAATAAAAAGCATCATTCAGTCTGATCTTGAAGTCAAATTTGTAAGAGAGTAGTACATTCAGGGTCAGGTTACCCCAGTTGAAAGTGTTGGTAAAACCTCCACCACCTCTGGGCTCGGAAGGGCCTTCATATTCAAGCTTTGTTGATAGCCCTTCGCGATCCTGTAGATCCAGGTCTGCTAGCGAAACTTCTCCGTTTTCATTGAAAAACTGCGGTACACCCGTCTCAGACAATCCTGCAAACTTGGTGGAAAACAATCCCCTTCTGGGACCTCCCAAAACAGCTGCCCCATTGGCATTGATGGCATCAACCAATCGTGGTCCGAAGTCCAACCTTGTGATCCGGTCATAGGTATAACCCACGTTAAAACTTGTGGTCCAGGAAAAACGATTCCTGTCAATATTTCTTGTGGATATGGAAACCTCAAACCCATCTGCTTCCATATCAGCAAAGTTTCCAACTTTAAGACCACTGCCACCAACTCCACTTGTTTGTACGGCACCAATGAGATCGAAAGAATTTCTTTTATAGTAGTCCATTGAGCTGTTTACTTTTCCATCGAAAAGAGAGAAATCTACTCCCACATTGAATTCTCGCAGTTTTTCCCAGGTAAGCTCCTCATTGGTAAGGTCCTGAATAAATAAGTATGGTTCCACATCAGTCGGCCGAACCGTCACATCTGCCTGAAGATTGAGCAACGCACTTGTGTTAGGGGGCAGGTTTCCGGAGATCCCATAGGTAGCTCGTATTTTCAGGTCGTTGAGGAAAGCAAATTGCATGAATGGCTCTTGTGAAATGTTCCATGCACCACTTACGTTCCATGTGGGGAGAAATCTAACATCACGGGCACGTCCTAATTGGTTTGAACCATCATAACGTGCTGTAAAATTGGCAATGTATCGGGATTTATAGGCATACGCACCGTTAATGAATGAACCGATAAACCGGTCACGCTCATTGCCTAACTCGTAATAATCAATATCCTGAATATTGAAGAATTCAATAATGTTCGGGTCGGTCACCACAATTTCACCACTCCCATAAACTACCCCCAGCCCGGTAGTACTGGTGTTTGACCGGTTGGTAAATCGTATTTCCTGCCCGGCCAACACATTGATTTCGTGAACCTCCCCGATGGTTTTGTTCCATTCGCCGCTGACCCGACTGAAGAAGTTAAACAAGGTTGTCTGATCGAGGTATTGAAATCCTCCCTGTGGCAAAACCACTACCGGGTTCAATCCCGGATTATCCGGGTCGTTGAATAAAAGGTTGTTAGCATCTTGTATAAATTGAGTGTCGTTGGCCCGGTAGGCTTCCGCCTGGTTGGAGTTTTCGTGAACTGTATGATCTCTTTTGGTATTGGCATATCTGGCCTGAAATACTCCTTTGATAGACAGGTCTTTCAAAGGGTTGATCTCAAAATCTGTTTGGGCAGAGACATCAGCCACCTGGATCTCCATAAAGTTGTATTGCAGCTCATCAAGGATATTGAAAGGGGCATAGTTTCTTCTGAAATATTCCGGGTTGCCATCATCATCTAACACCCTGATGGACCTGCTGGTGTTGAGTGCGTAGCTAAATGGGTTGATGTCGAAGTTTCTACTGTATTGACCAGTTAAGGGATTGAGCTCCCGGTTTCTGGTTCCCGGAACTTTTTGATTCCTAAGGCTTCCGGTAAGTTTTAGCCCGAAAGAGAATTCATCGGAAATAAAGTAGGTATTTCTGGCCGTTCCCGTGATCCGCTGTACTTTGTCGGCGATGGTCTGCCCCTGATCATCGAGATAGCTGATCGAGAAATAGTTGTTGGACTTTTCTGTTCCGGATGTGAAGCTGAGCGAATGTGTTTGCTGAAGCCCCACGTCATTGAACAGCACTTCGAACCAGTCCGTATTGGCATTCTCA
Organism: Cyclobacteriaceae bacterium; assembly: GCA_965223915.1. Taxonomy (GTDB): domain Bacteria; phylum Bacteroidota; class Bacteroidia; order Cytophagales; family Cyclobacteriaceae; genus UBA7330. The sequence goes on from OZ245027.1 coordinate 1,462,195, forward strand.
TATTTATTGAGGAATTCCTCATTAAGCGTAGCATTGGGTCCCCAGTCCAGCTCATGGTTAGCAATCAGGTCAAACATTTTTCCAATCGCCCCATAATTTTGAGCCCTAACTGAAGTAGTAATGTCGAGTACCCCTTTGTTATACATTTCCCGGTATACTGACATTTCCTGGGCTGAATTCATCAGGTAAAATTGATTGTAGGTGGGCCGTATCTTACCTGTAAAGTTGGCTGAGTAATTGACCCTTAGGGCACCGCTTTTACCTCTTTTTGTTGTGATCACAATTACCCCGTTTGCTGCCCTGGCGCCGTAGATGGCCGTGGCGGAGGCATCTTTCAGGATCTGAAAAGATTCAATGTCACTCGGATTGAGATTGGCTACAGATGAGCTGATGAGGGTATTGGCGTCACCAGAAATCAGGTCCTCTGTATTGACACTGGCCATGTCTTCCAGTATTACACCATCCACCACAAATAAGGGTTGATTTGATCCATTAATGGAGGTATTTCCGCGAATCCTGATCTTTGGCGTGGTACCAAATGTTCCCGATACGTTGTCGACCGTAACTCCGGCTACCTGCCCTTCCAGTGCCCGGCTGACATCGGTGAGCCCGTTGAGCTTCATGTCATCCATGGAAAGGCTTTCCGACGAACCAGTGAAAAGCTTCCGGTTTACTTCCTGAAACCCTGTAACGACAACTGCTTCCAGCTCTTCTGTTTCTTCTTTCAACTGAACATTCACTGGTGTAGGTGGATTTGTTACGGGTACTTCTACCGTTTCCATACCTACCATGGTGATCTGAAGCGTTTGTCCGGGCTCGGCATCCAACGTGAAATTTCCGTCAAAATCTGTAACCGTGCCTTCATTGGTTCCTGCTATGCGGACTGTTACGCCGATCATTCCTTCTCCGGATTCATCGGTGATCTTACCTTTTACAGGTTGTTGGGCATACAGGAAATTTGCAGCTACTAATAGAAGGACAATTATTGCAAATCTCATACCCGTCATCAACTATCTCCTTGGAAAAAGTAAAACTTAGTTAGCTAAGTCAAAATTTAGATCATAGACTTCGGTGACCTCAGTATAAAATTCAGTTACATAAGCGTTGATCTGTTCTTGAGTCAACTCAGAGTTAAAAACATAAGCGGTCTGCGCTTCATTTAAAACAAAAGTTCCATCACCTATCCATTCTGTAACTTTGGCGTCAGGAAAGTAGAACCAGTTATCTTCAAAGGTTATATCAAGCTCTCGGCTAGAAATGGCTTCAATGCTGAAATCGTAAAACAATCCATCAGTTTTTGGTGTCCCTGCTTGAGGATCGAGTTCAATGAAATCTTCATCTTGCTCCCAGTTTCCTTCTTCAACAAGTTCATCATTTCCTTCTCCAACTGTTCGCGTGTATGTGAGGTCACTTCTGAACTCAATTTTGTAAATTCCGCTGGCATCTCCACTGGTATTATTGCTCTCAAACCCTGCTTCCTTCACCTCTATAGCAAATTCATCCAACTGCCACATTCCTACCAAAGGGTTCACTTCTGGCTCATCCTTGCTACACGCTGCCAACAATATCATGGAGCCCAGTACTGCGATAAAAAAAATGTTTTTCATGTTAATATTATGTTTTGAATACTTCTTGTCTACTTTATCAAACGCTTATCAAAAGAAATCAATATAAAATTATAATTCCCCTATTCTATATAAAATTAATCACATCTAATGAATTCACCTAAAGTAAGACTCATTACAACACAAGATGGTTCGAGTAGTCTCTATTTACCTGAGCTTGACGAGACCTACCATTCCACCAAAGGAGCCCTGGGCGAATCCATCCATGTATATATTGAGAATGGAATTAATACATTAACCAATACCGAGATTAAATTGTTAGAGGTTGGCTTTGGAACCGGGTTAAATGCATTGCTTACCTTACGATTTGCTAATAAAAAGCAAGTAAATGTCAGCTACCATACGTTAGAGCCTTTTCCGATCGACGAAGAAACATACCAGCATTTAGGGTATGCACATACGGATGAAGAGCAGGAATTTTTTTCAGCCATGCATGAGACAGCGGATGGTGATCTTGATGTGTCACCTTATTTTTATTTTCATCGCTATCAAAAGACACTTGAAAAATTTTCATCTGACCTCACATTTGATATCATCTATTATGATGCGTTTGCCCCTTCCAGGCAACCGGAGATCTGGTCGAAAGAAAATTTGTCCAAGTGTCTGGATTTACTCAATCCCGGTGGGATCATGGTTACCTATTGTGCCCAGGGACAGTTTAAAAGGGATCTAGCGACAGTGGGTTTTCTGGTAGAGGTATTGCCAGGGGGGATGGGAAAAAAAGAAATGGTCCGGGCGCGAAAGCCGGCATAAATTAAAAAGTGAATTCGTAATCAATCAGTTTGGAAGCGAAGTGTCCAACTTCCTCGTGAATCAATTCATATTTGTCATCAGTCAATTCATACCCTAGTGTCAGTTTACTGTCGGGGTCTACGATCCAGTATTCTTTCACTTTAAAACGCTCATAGAGATCTTTCTTCTTGATCAAGTCGTGATCTTTGTTTCCGGGAGATAGAATTTCAATCAACATGTCCGGAACACCATGGATGTGGCCTTCCTCATTCAATATATTTTGATTGGGCTTCAGAATAACGATTATATCAGGCTGTACAGCATTGCTTGACGCATCTAGATAAACATCTAATGGAGCAATATAGCTCATGCCTAAACCAGCATTTTTGAAATACTGGACTAACTGAAAATTAATTTCATTTAATACAATCTGATGTTTGGAGGTTGGCGATGGGGATATATAGATTACATTGTCAATGAGTTCAGCCAAAGTACCTTCCGGGAGGCATTGATAAGCTTCCATGATTGTTCTTGGGGGACTTTCGATAGAATGGCTCATACTTATTGAACTTTACATAAAGATAAACAAAAGCCTCAAAAGAATGATCACGGCTGCACCACGCGAATGGCATCATCGGTAAATTTTCTACCTATTCCATTGAAGGCAGAAACACTGAAAATGCCTACTGCTTTTTCATTTTCATCCTGAGGAACAATATTACTATGCACATTCGAAAGCGGGGTGGCAAAGAGTTCGCTGAATCCACCAGGTCTGTTGGTCTCATCAATTACATTGGTGAGAAAAAACCAAACATCATAATTGATAGATTGGATCTGGACATATACTGAGTCGCCTTCCAAATAGGGTGGTAAAAACTGATAGTCGTCGCCCGGGTCTTCATCAAATGGATTGATCAGGTCTCTGATGGGTTGTATAAAAAGAATATTATCAACTGGTGCTCCTTGAGAAAATCCTGCATCGTAGGCGATATTAATTTCACCTGGTTGATTAAGATATTCCCCATTTTTCCAGGTTTTAATCCAGTACGTATCACCTTCGCCCAGCAAATCTCTCGACCAAAATTCTGCTGCGAAAAAGTCAGGGATGAAATTATCAGCTCCGTCTTCCTGGCGGAAAGTAATGCTATCAATTGTGGGTACTGCATTCAAGGTAGACTGACTCAGGAATTGCTTTCCATCGATGATGATCTCCAGTACATAAAGGTTTCCTATTGTGCCAAAAGAGTCTGATGCAACCGGGGGTTCCCAGGTATATACTCCATCTTCTGCTTCAGCAAATACAAGTGTATCTTTTGGCGTGGTACCTTCCACTTCCAGCACCCGTACGCTAGCTCCTTGAATTCCCACCGGGTTAGAGCTATCAAAATAGGCGCGTGTATACTGGAGGATAATTTGTTGTTCTCCGGAGCGGTGCTCCAGCCAGGCATCCACTGCCAATATTGGTTCCCCTTCCGCCAGGTCTACCTGTATATCATCTTCACATCCAAATAGAAACCCGGCAATGATTAACGCAAATAATAAATGCTTCATCTGATTCAAAATTTGAAATTATAAGTGATAGAAGGGAAAACTGATCCTATGATGGATAGCTGGGTCGCCGTTGTCGAAGCGGGTGTTCCATATTCCTGCCTGTCAGAGCCCTGAGAGAAATAAATAGAGAATGGGTTTCTACGGCCGTACACATTGTAAATTGTGAAGACATAAGAATCTTCAAACTTCCTTTTCTTTCCCCGTTTATTGTATTCTTTTCCCAGTAGTGTGAAGCTGAGATCCAACCGGTGGTAGTCTGGGATCCTTACACCGTTTCTTGTGTCAGCACTGTTGAGAGGGATCGTATATCCCTGCACCTCATATCGTTGGTCTGGAAAATTCGTAGGTGTACCTGTCAGATAGGTAAAATTTCCAGAAAGCGACATTCTTTCATTGATGTCGTAAAAAGCCGCGACTTTCAGGTTATGGGCCTGATCAAAACGGGTAGGGTACCATGCATTGTTGTTGACACCGTCTATTTTAAGCTCAGTACGCGCTACCGTATAACTTACCCACCCATTGAGTTTGCCTTTGTTTCGTTTCAGATAGAATTCAGCACCGTAAGCCCTGCCAATACCAGGCAAAACATCACCTTCAAGCAATTCATTGATAAATAGCTCTGCCCCGTCAATATAATCCAGTTGATTTTGTGTCTCCCGGTAATAGACCTCCACAGAAGTTTCATAATCATTATCCTTAAAGTTTTGGAAATACCCAAGTGCCCATTGATCGCCAATTTGGGGTTTCAGGTTGTTTGTACTGGGTGTCCAAACATCCAATGGATTTGATGCTACCGTATTGCTGATCAGGTGAATGTACTGAATGGTTCTGTTGTAACTCGCCTTAACGGAGTTCGACAGACCCAGTTGATATTTGGCAGAGATCCTTGGTTCAAAATAGTTGTAATCAGCAATGCTTTCCAGTGAGCCGTATTCTTTAGAATCAATTACAGTCTTTCGTTCTCCGGGAATGGTATCGTTAAAGGTATATGCTGTCCCTTTTCCCAGGTAATTGAAATGAGAAAAACGCACACCATACATGGTTGATAATTTATCCGTTAGCTTTTGTTCATTGCCAATGTAGAGAGAAGTCTCAAAGGCTTTTTTCTCTGCCAGGCTTATGTCAGTGCTCTCGCCATTGCTGACTCCAGTGGCTTCAGCGGGCTTAAACCGATACAATACAGCTTCACCACCAAATGTCAACTCATTTCGGGGATTGATGAAGTAGGTGAACTCAGGCTTGAAATCATAGGTTTGGATGCGTGAAGTCCATTCAAATTTGTCACGATCATTCTCACCAAAAGCCAGCTCATAATCGTAGTCGCTGAAGAACAGGGTAAAGTTGCTGAAGATCTTTTCACTAAAGAGATGATTCCATCTCAAAGTTGCCGTATTGTTACCCCACGAAAACCCCTGTCTGGCATCGAATTTAAAAACATCTCTGCCTAAATAGCCGGAAAGAAAGAGTCTGTCTTTTTTGGAGATATTATAGTTGGTTTTGATGGTCAGGTCATAAAAGTAAAGTTGTGCCCCATCGTTGAATATATCTGTGAAGGGCCTTGCCAGTACATCAGCATATGATCTTCTTCCCGCGACGATGAAGGAGGCTTTTTCTTTCACAATAGGCCCTTCTACAGCGAACCGGCTAAAAATGGTCCCTATACCCCCGGTAAACTCATATTTCTTATTGTTTCCCTCTTTCATTCTTACGTCCAGGATAGATGAGATCCTTCCTCCATACCTGGGTGGTATCCCGCCCTTATAGAGTTTCACATCTTTTACAGCGTCCGGATTAAAGACCGAGAAGAAACCCAGTAAGTGGGATGAGTTATATACGGGAGATTCATCGAGCAAAACAAGGTTTTGGCCAACACCCCCACCACGCACATTAAATCCGGAGGCACCTTCACCCACCGTACTCACGCCGGGAAGAAGCTGTAGTGACTTTACAACATCAACTTCACCAAGAAATGCGGGTATTTTTTGTATCGTTTTGATGTCAAGTTTGGCGGTGCTCATCTCTATATCAGTGACATTTCTATCTTCAGCCTCTGCCGAGACCACGACAGCCTCCAGCTGCTGATCTGCGGTTGGCAGGTCAACATCGATCCTTAGGTTTTCTGTCAGGTCAATCTTTTTGGTGATTGTTTCGTATCCCACAAATCGATACTTGATCGTATATTCTCCAGGGTCAAGGGTGAGGGAGTAGAAGCCATACACATTGGTGATGCCACCGCCGGACAATTCTTCTACGACAACATTTGCTCCAATAAGTGTTTCACCATTGGAAGCATCCCTGACGTATCCACTAAAAGTAAATTTTTCCTGGGCGTACACATGGTGGATCAGCACTGCCAGGAGTGGAGCAAGTAGATATTTTTTCAATTTTATGAGCGTTTTGACCGATTTTTATAACGGTCTGAATTCATCAAAGTTTTAAGAATCGTAGACCATCAACATAAAAGGTAGGATTTTTGTTTAAACGGTTTATTTTTTGGAGGAAAGGTTAAACAATTATTTCACTTTCGGCGCACGATTTCAGCAAGGATCATCTCAGCATGGACCCTGGAATTCTCGATAAACCATATACTGGTTTTTAATCCCCCACAGATCACTCCAGCGAGGAATACATTCTTCATGTTAGTCTCCATCGTTGTCGGATTATACTCCGGTGTCTGATATTCATCATTCCCTATATTGATCCCTGCCTTTTTAAGAAAAGAGAAGTCAGGTTGATAGCCGGTCATGGCAAGCACAAAATCATTTTCAATCGTTTTGGAGCCCTCGGGAGTTTTAATCTCTAATGTTTGCTCTTCAATCTTCACGATCTCCGAATTGAAATAGGCGGTGATGGAGCCTTCTTTGATCCTGTTGTCGATATCCGGTCTCACCCAATATTTTACCCTGGGGTTGATTTCCGGTTCTCGTATGATCATGGTTACATCCTTGGCTCCTTTTCTGAAGGTTTCCAGCGCCACGTCTACCGCGGAGTTAGCTGCACCAACAACGGCTACCCGCATCCCATAATAAGGATGTGGCTCATCATAATAGTGCTTCACTTTCGAGAGCTCCTCTCCGGGAACATTCAATTTATAAGGCAGGTCATAAAACCCTGTAGCAATGATAATATTTCGTGCCTCATAAGTCTCTTTGGTGGTAGAGACGATGTAGTGCCTTTCCTGCTTTTTAATTTCTTCAACCTGCTCATACAGGTTTACATTGAGCTCCCACGAACTGGCTACACGCCTGAAATATTCTAAGGCCTCTGCCCTTACCGGCTTGGGGTTATGAGAAATGAATGGTACATCCCCAATCTCCAATCGGTCTGAGGTGGAGAAAAAAGTCATGTTCTTCGGATAATTGTATATAGAGTTTACCAGACACCCCCTGTCAATTATGATATGAGATATTCCCGCTTTTTTGGCTTCTATACCGCAAGCCAATCCTATTGGACCCGCCCCGATGATCAGCACTTCAGTTTTTTGATTCATTGACACTGATGGATTTCAAATGGTGTAATACAATAGTCAAGCCTTATGTCATGTGGCTCAGCAAAATTAAATTCATCAAACAAAGAGCCCAGCGTGAGGCCCACCTTGTTTACCTGTGGAAGATCTCTGAGGAGCCTGTCATAGTATCCTTTTCCATAGCCTATTCTGTTCCCACGCTTGTCGGCAGCCAGCAGTGGTATCAATACCATATCGATGGCTTTGACGTCTGCTGATTTTGCATTGACAGGCTCAGGGATCTTTAACCTGTTAAGCCTGAATTTTAACTCAGCATGATAGTAATAATGAAACATTGTCTCTTTTTCCAAATCAGTACTCGAAACCACAATCTGTTTCTCCAGACTGATCAACTCTTTCAAAACAGGCCAGGTGTTTACTTCCTTATTTCGTTCTATGGGTAAAAATGAATGAATGACTTGAGCAGAGTGATTCTTGATAAAACCAACAACCTTAGTCAAAAGCTGTTGGTTCCGGGATTCCCAGATCTCGCTGGAAAGTATTTTCCGGGCAGGCAGGACCTGCTTCCTTAAGATGGCCTTGAAATCATTCATCCAGGAGGATGTTAAATTTGAAGTCGAATGCATCAAATTTATCCAGTAGGAGCTGAATGAAATCAGGGTTGTTGAGATAGAAGTTGAGAAAATTATCGTGCCTTTCCTGGAGACTGCCGGATGGGAACAGTTTTTCTTTTAGATTATCAATCTGGGAAATGGCGATCTCATTGTTTTTTTCCTCTGACTTCTTGATTTTCTTTCCGATTTCCTCGAGGATCTTAAATCCTTTGGCACTTTCGGCTCCAACAAAGCCTGAAAGCGAAGGGTCGACATCAACAGCCTTGCTCTTGATCTTATCAAAGAGTTTTCCCAATTCCTTCTTTTCTGTGCTCAGGTCAAACTCGTGATTGCCTATATTTTGAAGAAACAATGTCTTTAGTTGGTCGATCTCTTCAAAGAGTGTAGCGGGTTTTAGGTTTAATTTTCTGAACTTTTTGGCACTGGATTTATTGATGACCAAACCAAAATTTCTTGGCATCAAAGCGGGGAACGACACTTCGAGTGCTTCAAACACATCTTTAAGCTGTAACCAATAGCCGATTTCTGCAGGTCCACCGACATAGGCAAGATTTGGGAGGACAGTCTCCTGATAAATGGGTCTGGTGATCACATTCGGACTAAAATTTTCGGGTCTTTCGCTGATGAGCCGATACATGTCTTCATCCGAGAAGGACAGGTCTGTATTCAATACCTTAAATACACCGTCTTGTCTGACGATCCGTTCCCTCACATCATTCTCCATGTAGAAAAAGTTGATCTCCCTGGAAAAAGCCTGTGACTTGTATCCCAATTCATTCAACCGCGTTGAGGCCGATTCCACAAGTGGATTGGCAACATTTTCAAAGATCTCTTTCTTGATGACAGGGACAAATTGCTCTTTGAGTACCTGATGGTCGGCATCCAGCACAATCAAACCCTGATCCCCAAACAATTCATTCACATAGAACCGTGTGGCTTCTGCGAGTGTGGAGAAATCAAGATATGCCTGCTCAAAGAGGTCGACGGATTCAGGCAATTCGTGGAAAACCGTATTGATAGAATGTGGCTTAAATCTTCCTACAGGACCTCTTTGATCCGTATTCCATTCATATCGTTTGCCAAATAGGTTGAAGTGATTAATCTCGGCAAAATCATGATCTTCTGTAGCCATCCAGTAAACGGGTACAAAGTGATAATCCGGATACTTACGCTTTAATGCCTTACAAGCGTTGATGGTGCTTACGATTTTATAAATGAAATAAAGGGGTCCGGAAAAGATGTTGAGCTGGTGCCCCGTAGTCACAGTATACGTCCGCTCATGATTGATCGAGTGAATGTTAAAATCCACAGCTTCTGTAGTCTTTAGCGGTCCGTACTGATCCACTAAAACCCTGTTTAATGCATGCCTCTTTTCTTCTGGAAAGACCCTTTTTGAGATGAGTTCTTCAAAGTTTTCAACCTTGGGAAAGGTTTGATAGAACTCCTTCAACTCATTTTTTTGTTTTAAATAATCAAGGAATAACGGAGAGAAACAGTGGGTTTCTTCCAGCTCAATATTTTCTAAAATCATTTAGTTGGTAGTCGTTATGATTTATTTTTATTGGATCGCTTCGCCGTACAGATCAAAAGCAGTAGCGTCAGTAATCTTGATTTTTGAAAAATCCCCTATTCGAAGATAATTATTTTCTGCATTGACCAACACTTCATTGTCCACTTCGGGAGAATCAAACTCGGTCCTGCCGATGAAATGGTCACCCTCCTTCCGGTCAATCAATACTTTTAATACCTGCCCAACCCTTTGTTGATTGATTTCGTCGGAGATATTTTCCTGTAATTCCATTACGCGATCTGCGCGTTCAAGTTTTATTTTTTCTGGCACATCATCGTTCATACTGAAAGCATGGGTGTGCTCCTCATGCGAATAAGTAAATATGCCAAGTCTTTCAAATCGGGATCTTTCAATAAAATCCATCATCTCAACAAATTCCGCTTCACCTTCGCCAGGATGTCCTGCAATCATGGTTGTCCTAATGGCAATACCAGGCACTTTTGCTCTAATTGTATGTAGGAGCTCCTCGGTTTTTTCCCGGGTGGTTCCTCTACGCATCAAAGAAAGCATTTTAGTCGATCCGTGTTGCAACGGAATATCCAGGTAATTGCAGATATTGTCTCGCTCTGCCATCACTGTAAGCACATCTTCCGGAAATCCGGTAGGGAATGCATAGTGCAATCGGATCCATTCAAGGCCTTCAACCATAGACAATTGATCAAGGAGATGAGCCAGCGTTCGTTTTTTATACAGGTCTAATCCGTAATACGTGGAATCCTGGGCGATCAGTAAAATTTCTTTGGTACCATTCTTCACCAGGTTTTTGGCTTCAGTAACAATTTGTTCAATGGGCTTGGAGACATGCTTGCCTCGCATAATAGGTATGGCACAAAAGCTACAAGGCCTGTCACAGCCTTCGGAAATTTTAAGGTATGCGTAATGGTTGCTGGTGGTAAGCACCCTTTCTCCAATGAGTTCATGCTTATAGTTCGCATTGAGCCTTTTCAACAACAGGGAGAGCTCCATGGTGCCAAACCAGTCGTCTACATCCGGGATCTCAGTTTTCAGGTCGTCCCGATATCTCTGCGACAGACATCCGGTCACATATACCTTCTCCACCAGCCCTTCCTGCTTGGCATCCACATATCTTAAGATGGTATCAATCGATTCCTGCTTCGCATTGTCGATAAACCCACAGGTGTTGATCACCACAATATTGGCATCGTCTTTACCTGATTCATGTGTTGCATCAATTTTATTCCCCTTCAACTGGGTAAGGAGTACCTCAGAGTCTACGATGTTTTTCGAGCACCCGAGGGTGACGATATTTATCTTATCCTTCTTTGCTTTTGTCTTCACGCTTAAAAATTGATTTGCAAAGCTAAACAAAATGCATCCCACAATAAGTTCGCTTCAATCTCTGTTATTATACCTTTGTGCCACATTTTGCCTATGGACAACCGGATTGCCTTCTTTCTTATCACCATGAGTATTCTTGCCTGCAATGAGATCAAAGACTGCGACCTCGATGAGAACAGAAAATTTGCAGTGATAGCGTTTTATGATTTTTCTGACAGTACAATTAGAGATACATTGATTTTCAATCAGGTATATAGTCCGCAATCGCCCTATTTATTTGCTGATACGATCCTGGAGGTAGTTGGTTTACCCCTCGACCCCACAGATGATTTTACCTCTTTTGTGTTTGAAACAGATACCGGAGATTATGACTTAAATTTTTCCTATAAAAGGGAGTTTTCCGTATACGATGTAAATTGTGACCCCTCCATCAGGTTTTATGACCTGAGCTGTACAACATCAGCATTTGATTCCGTAGCCATTGTTAATCCAATTCTTAACCGAGAAGAGTTCACCAATGTTGAGATATATTTTTAGCGTGATCATATTGGTTGGGGGATTTAAGATCCTGGCTCAGCAAGAAGCGGATACAGCTGCCGTGAAGTCTAAAAAAGATTATACCCCCACAATGATTTTTCTGGGGTATAATGCAGTGCCGCTGGTGCGCACGGTATTTTTTAGTGGCAGTGCATCCCAAAACGGTCAGGTGGGGATTGACTTTGCCAACAATCTTTTGATGCTTGATTTCGGTGTCCAGCGCACTGAACGGACCGGAAACACCTATAACTATATCAATGAGGGCACTTTTTATCGGGTAGGTGTAGAAACCAATGTGCTGAAAAATGTAACGGATGCCAATAGTCTGACCCTGGGGTTGAGGTATGCACGGAGCAGGTTCAGCGATGAGATGAGTATCACCGATGACTTTGGATTTGGGGAGGTATCCATCAATACGAAAAATGATGTAGTGAAATCAAGGTGGTGGGAGCTGACTTTCGGACTCAATGTAAAAGTGTATAAGCAGATCTATTTCGGATATCTGGTCAGGTATAAACTCTACAAGGTCAACAAAGGAATCGACGAGCTAGATCCATTTGATCTTCCGGGTTTTGGTAAGAATGAAAATGATACATCGGTAGGCTTTGATTACTACATACGGTGGATCTTGCCATTCGGCAAAGAGAAACCAAAACCAGCAGAATAATTCAGAGAAACCGAACGTCTGAAACCAGTTTATAACCGATTTCTTCTTCCAGCCTTTCCAGCACAGTCTGTTTATTATTGGTCAATTCCTGTTTCAGGGGTGCTGAATCAAGATAGACGTACATTTTGCCCTGGTCTATGCGAATTTTAGTTGTTCTTGAAGCGACGGTTTTCCCCATGATCTTTTGCCAGGAATGAACCAGCTTTTTTTCATCCCATGTCTTCTCCAGATTTTCCGATTTTAGAAACTGCTTCAACGCATTTGAAAATGATGATGTGTTGTTCTTATCCATTTATGTGACCATTTTCAATTTCGTAGAATGAAACTCCTTTATTTTTTTCGAAAAATTGCCGAGTACGCTCTTTCCGGGCATCGGAGATAAAAACCTGAGAGAAACGTTTTGTGTCTGAGAGAAGCCTGACCAGGTGGCTGATCCGGTGATCATCCAGCTTATCAAAGATGTCGTCCAAAAGTAATAAAGGTACCTGGTCTTTCTTAGCTTTTAGGAAATCAAATTCCGAAAGTTTCAATGCGATGATCAAAGATTTTTGCTGTCCCTGTGATCCAAACTTCTTTGTTGGTTTTCCATTGAGTAAAAACACAAAATCATCTTTTTGACTTCCCATGGTGGTACGTTCTAAAAGGAGATCTTTTTTGATGGCTTGATTGAATTGCACTTCAAAATCATCGTCCAGGCATTTTGTTCGGTAGCGAATGTCAGGCACCTCATCTACCTTAAAGATCTCATGATAATTTTTGGTAAAAAAGTCACTAAACGCTTCCAGAAATTGATTTCGTCTGGCAGAAATTGCTTTAAAAAGAGGGATCAGCTGTTCGTCATAGGTCTTGATGAGGTCTCTATTATAATTGGCCTTGCCCCCATTCTGCTTGAGATAGCTATTTCGTTGGTTGAGCAACTTCCTACACCGAATAAGCTGCTCAAGGTAATGGTGGTCGTATTGAGAAATAACCCGATCGAATAATTTTCGTCTCACTTCACTGCCTTCTCTGATGAGCTCGTTATCATCGGGGGTCGTGAGTACGCATGGAATAGATCCGATATGATCACTTAGTTTATCCGGCTCTTTACCGTTTACCTTAAAGACTTTTTTCTTGCCACTTTCAAAATAGCAATTGACCTTAGTGCCTGTTTGAAACTCGCCCAGAATAGAAAAATAAGGTTGACCAAAAAGAATGTTTTCCTGGTCGACGTTATTCTGGCTACTTCTGGTCATACATAAATAATGAATGGCATCCAGCAAATTGGTCTTACCCATGCCATTTAAGCCAAGCAGACAGCTGATACCTTCTTCAAATTGGAAGGTTTCTTCCTGATAATTCTTAAAATTTACAAGTTTTAATGTGCTGAGAACCATATCTTTTTGATCAGCGCACCTTTTGGTTTAATTTCGCAAGGCCGAAGGGAATTCCAACGCAATATTAAGCATAGAACATTAGCATAAGTTATGGCTGCAAAGACAAATACAAAATCAACCAGCAAATCATCAACAAAGTCATCGCCCAAATCATCCGGTAAGCCGGCATTCAGCAAGGAGACTTACCTCAACTGGTTTGAATCGATGTCCCTCATGCGGCGATTTGAGGAAAAAGCCGGCCAGCTTTACGGTCAACAAAAAATCAGAGGTTTCTGCCATCTTTATATTGGGCAGGAGGCTTGTATGGCAGGAAGTGTTTCTGCATTGAAAAAGGGAGACAAATACATCACGGCCTATAGAGATCACGCTCATCCTTTAGCGTTGGGCACAGACCCTAAAGCCATCATGGCGGAGTTATATGGTAAAGCAACTGGTGTGTCAAAAGGAAAAGGTGGTTCTATGCACATGTTTGATAAAGAAAACGGATTCTTTGGTGGGCATGGTATCGTAGGAGGTCAAATCCCTTTGGGAGCTGGTATCGGCTTCGCTGAGAAATACAATAAAACAGGCAACCTGTGCGTGTGTTTCATGGGTGATGGTGCAGTAAGACAAGGTGCGTTTCATGAATCACTTAACCTGGCAATGACTCTTCAAATACCAACGATCTTTGTGATTGAGAACAATGGGTATGCCATGGGTACATCCGTGAAAAGGACTTCAAACGTAACAGAACTTTATACTTTAGGAGAGGCCTATGATATTCCTTCCAAAGCTGTGGATGCTATGTCTGTAGAGGAGGTTCACCATGCGATGGAAGAGGCCGCCGAAAGAGCACGAAAAGGAGACGGGCCTACCTTATTGGAATTCCGAACTTATCGATACAAAGGTCATTCTATGTCCGACCCTGCCAAGTACAGGACAAAAGAGGAGGTTGAGGAATACAAGTCCAAAGACCCCATTGAGCAGGTTAGATCAACCATTTTAAAGAATAAGTTCGCAACAGAGGAAGAATTAAAGGCTATTGATCAGAAAATAAAAGATATTGTGGCTGAGGCGGTAGAATTCTCCGAAAATTCAGACTGGCCAGCCCCTGAGGAAGCTTATAAGGACGTCTATGTACAAGAAGATTATCCATATATCATGGATTGATGGAAAAATCATATCTTTGCGACCTTAATTTTCAAAAGCAATGGCAAAAACCAAGACCAAAGAGGGAGAGGGGATAGAAATTTTAGAAGATCCGGGTGCCTTAGTCAACAAAGCTGAAGAGTTTCTTAACAATAAGAAAAACAGGAACTTAACCCTGATTATTGGAGGTGTTGTTGCCCTGGCTATCGCTGGAATTTTTGGATACAGATATTACATTTCCAACCAGGACCAGGAGGCACAGCGCGAAATGTTCCAGGCCGTATATTATTTCGAAGCTGATAGTTTGGGTAAAGCACTCAATGGTGACGGAATCAATTACGGATTTCTTCAGATCATCGAGGACTACCCGGGAACCAAAGGCAGTAATCTGGCAAACTTCTATGCTGGGGTAACTTATCTTAAGCTGGGCGATTTTGAGAGTGCCATCAGGTATCTCAAGGACTTTAGCAGTTCTGATTATCTGTTGCAAGCAAGAGCCTATGCATTGATTGGGGATGCTCATTTGGAGCTAGGCGATTACACGAGTGCCATAGCTTCATATAATGATGCCATCGATTACAAACCCAATGAAAGCTACACGCCCATTTATTTGAAGAAATTGGCATTGGCAGAAGAACTGCAAGGCAATTTCTCGGGAGCGGCAAAAGCGTATAGCCGAATCATCGATGAGTTTAAAGAGTCAGACCTTTTACAGGAAGCAAAAAAGCAGAAAGCCAGATTGGAAGGGTTGGCTGCAGAATAACAAAGATTAAAAAAATTGTTAGGGATAAAGCAGCCATGTTTTATCCTTTTTTTATTAGATGGCAAGCTCAAACAAAAACCTAAGTTCAAACAAGCCCGCTAATTTGCGAAACCCTGAGTCGTTTCGGATTGGGATTGTCGTATCGGAATGGAACGAAGAGGTAACCGAAGCACTTTATTCAGGTGCTGTTTCCACACTATTGGAGGCCGGAGTATCCAAAGAAAAGATCGAAAGAAAAGATGTTCCGGGGAGCTTTGAGCTACCACTTGGGGCCCAATGGATGGCTTCACGTGATGATATTGATGCTGTCATCTGCATTGGTTGTATTATCCAGGGGGAAACAAAACATTTTGATTTTATCTGTACTGCCTGCGCCAACGGAATAACTGAGGTTGGATTAAAATTTAATAAACCTGTGGCCTTTGGTGTGCTCACCACCAATAATAATAAACAGGCATTAGATCGCGCAGGAGGTAAATTTGGCAATAAAGGAGATGAAGCAGCAAGTACAGTATTAAAAATGCTCAATTTTTAGATGATGAAAGTATTAAAATTTGGTGGTACTTCAGTAGGAAGTCCTGAAAGGATGAAGCAGGTTGCAGAGATTATTTCTACCATTAAGGGCAGAAAACTGGTAGTTCTTTCTGCAGTCTCAGGCAATACCAACAAACTTGTGAGTATCTCTGAAAAGTGCGAATTGGGAGATAAGGCGGCAGCCCTGGGCCTGTTAAGAGAGCTTAGAAAGGTCTTTGATCCCTTCCTGGATCAGCTTTTTGAAAAGGCAGAGCTGAGAGAGGACACTGAAAAATATATTGACCAGGTCATGGCTGACATCGAAGGGCTTATTGACCAACCATTTAGTCTGCAGGTGAATAAAATGCTGGTCGTTCAGGGAGAATTGATATCTACCAGGATCTTTACTAACTATCTGAAAGATCAGGGAGAGGATGTGACGCTGCTCATGGCGCAGAATTTCATGACACTGGATGAAAATGAGGAGCCTGACATGGTAATGATCGGCAAGAAATTAGATCATCTGCTGAGTAAAACCACATCTAAAGTACTGATCACCCAAGGTTTCATTACCAGAAACGCTGCTGGAGGTATCGATAATTTGAAGAGAGGTGGTTCTGACTATTCGGCCACCATCATGGGTGCGGTACTTAAATCTGACGAGATCCAGATCTGGACGGATATCGATGGTATGCACAACAATGACCCTCGGGTTGTTGAAAAGACTTTTCCACTAGCCAAGTTAAGTTTTGAAGAAGCCAGTGAGCTTGCATACTTTGGTGCCAAGGTGCTCCATCCGAATTGTATTGTACCTGCACAGCAATTCGGAGTACCTGTAAGAATTAAAAATACGATGGCCCCACAAGCCAATGGTACGCTTATTTCGGGAGAGAGCGATGGAGGGGGTATCAAAGCCATTGCTGCCAAAGACAATATCACTGCCATTAAGATTAAATCCAGCAGGATGGTCATGGCATATGGATTTATGCGCAGGGTCTTCGAAATATTCGAGATGTATAAGACCCCCATCGACATGATCACTACTTCAGAGATCGCGGTATCGCTTACCATAGATAACAATACGCATCTGCTGGAGATTGAGCGGGAAATCTCTAAGTATGGCAAGGTAGAGATCGACAAAGATCAAACGATTGTATGTATTGTAGGTGACGATATTGCTGAAAAGCGGGGGCTGGGAAAGCAGATATTTAAAGTATTGGATGATGTGCCCATTCGGATGATATCTTTTGGAGGATCCAGAAACAATATTTCTGTTTTAATAGATTCTTCCTACAAGAAAATCACGCTGCAGCGACTAAACGGATTATTCGAAAACTAACCACCTACTGAAAGGCGAAGAAGATCAGCCAAACCAGGATAAAGATCGGGATCAGCATCGGTATGGAAAATCGTATGATGTATCCAAAGAATGAAGGCATTTTGATACCCACTTGCTCTGCGATTGACTTCACCATAAAGTTTGGCCCGTTACCAATATAGGTCATTGCACCAAAAAACACTGCAGCGACAGATATCGCCTTCAAGTCAAGAATGCTCCCCGGATAACCTCCATTGGCGAACGAGATTACGTCGGGCAGGCTATTGATGCTGGCTCCCGTTGAGGCCATGGCGGCAGTAAGGAAATTGATGTAAGTTGGAGCGTTGTCAAGGAATCCGGAAAGCAACCCGGTTCCCCAGTAAAGTGTGTTATGAGAAATCAGCTCCGCACCTTCCGGTGATTTAGCGTAGTCACCCACCATCTCCAGAGCTGGCATCATGGTGCCAAAAATTCCAATGAAAATAAAAGCCACTTCCCGAATGGGTTCAAAACTAAATCCATTTCCCTCCAGTGCATGCTTATCAGCAAGCTTGAACGACATCACAGCAGCAGTGAGCATGATTATCTCCCGGATATATGAAAAATTTTGTCCGTGATAATGGATGGCCGGGACCCAGGAAAAGACGTTGGGGTCCAGAAAAACCGAACCCACAATGATCGTTAACCAGAAAAAATTCCTTGATCCCCGCATGCTAATTTTTCCGGTGGGCTCAGGAAGCTCCTCACCTTCAGACAGATCAGTCTTGTTTCGAATATCGAAATAGTAAAAAATACCAAGGATCAGAACCAGTGCAAATGCCCAGGGAATAAGGTTGTGTGTAAAGGTCCAGAAAAATGGTACACCTTTCAGGAAACCAAGAAAAAGTGGTGGATCACCGATAGGTGTAAGGCTTCCCCCGATATTGCTCACCACGAAGATGAAGAAAATGATATGATAGGCTTTTACACGGTTCCTGTTTAACCTGATAAAAGGCCTGATAAGTAACATGCTTGCCCCTGTTGTTCCTATTATATTGGCAATCACACCCCCGATCGCAAGAATGACCACATTGGTTAAGGGTCGTGCCTCTTTATCCACATTGATCATGATACCTCCGGAGGCAACAAATAATCCTGTCAGTAATGCGATAAACTGAAAATATTCAAAAAACGAGTGGACCGCGGCATGTTGATTATGCAAGCCAAATAAATAATAGGCCACTACCAACACAGCAAGTGCTACGGATACAATGGGATAGTTTTTATGCCAAAAGTGTTCGTAGAACAGGGGTCCTGTGGCTATCATCAGTAACAAGACAACGAAAGGGACTACACTCCACGGACTGGGACCATGATGCTCAGCTTCCTCTGTTGGTTGTTGATCAGAAACAATTTCTGTTGTTTCTTCTACCTCTGACCTGGCCTCATAATTATTTAGAACCCCACAGGTTAAGAGAATAAAAAGGAATACTCTGAAAAGTAAGCTCATGGGGCGGTGCAAGGGGTATTTTTATAAATTCGTACTAAAATACTATTCAGCATAGATAATGCAAATGGTTCACTTAATAACTTAACTCATTAGATTGTTAACCTGAAATTAACATATCAATTGAAATTTTTCATACCATAAAAACCTGCTCATGGCAGGTGCAGTGTGCCGGAAACTGTATCCCCGGAAGCACCCGTTGCCATTCCCAATGTATTGGTAAGCTCCAGCTTTCTCAAAAGTCCTAAATATCCGAATATTATGGCCTCTTTGAATTCAATTATTTCTGAAGACGGCTTCACAATCTGAATATTTAGATGTTGAAGATTCTTCTCCAATCTTGACATCAAATAGGTATTATGAGCCCCGCCACCAGTGATTAATACCTTGTCTCCATTAGATAAGTGTAGCCTGATGGCCCGGGCAATTTCTGATGAAAGAAATTCCACATACGAGTGCAAAGCCTTCAGAGGGTCAACTAGTCTATCTGTTAGAATATGCTCATTTGTCCATTGATTGCTCATTGACTTAGGAGGTAAAATGTTAAAATACGGGAGATCCTTTAATACGTTGGTCCATTGTTCGTCGAGACTTCCTTTCTTTGCCAATGCTCCGTCTTTGTCGTAAGGTACCTGAAGCTTTTGAGCGAAGAAATTGAATACCTGATTACAGGGCGCGATATCCCATGCAAGAACGTTTTCGGATTTCTTAACCGTAATATTAGCAATTCCTCCCAAATTGATCCAACCCTTATATTCAGGAAATAACATGATTTCTCCTATGGGAACTAACGGGGCACCTTGCCCTCCCTTTAATATGTCTTTCGTTCTGAAATCATCCACCACCGGTAGTTCGGATATGCTACTGATCACAGACCCATTTCCGATCTGGAGACTTAAATGGTTTGCAGGCTCATGGAATACCGTGTGTCCATGACATCCTGCAACCTCAATGGAGCAATCTTTTGGTATGAAGGCCTTTAACTGTTGTCCGATCCATTCACCGTAATCAATATCCAGTCTGCATAGGTCATAACCTGATAGCAGGTCACTTTTTTTGAGTGCACTTTTTATGTGCTCTGGCAGGGAAACAGTGGCTGTTTTTACAATTTCAAATGACCATCGTACCTCCTGTTTGTAAGAAGCAAGACAAAAGTCTACCCCATCCAGGGAAGAACCGGACATGATCCCGACGGCCTGATATTGATTCAAGTTGAATGATGCTTAATTTTACACATATTCATGAATGGATGGCTAAGAAAAGAAATATTGCTGTAGATATTGGTAATACCAGGATAAAATCCGGTGAATTTGAAGATGGACAGCTGGTAAGCGTTGAGTTTTGGGACTCATTGATTCAACTTCATGCCATCAAAAACGAAAATGTAGATTATTGGACTTTTTGTTCCGTGCGAGGGAATCAGTATGAGATAGACCAGGTCTTTCAGCAGACAAATCACCTTTTTCTAAATTATATGACTCCTCTCCCTATCCAATTAGACTACAAGACACCAGAGACGCTGGGAATGGACCGGGTGGCAGCCCTGGTGGGGGCACAGACACTTTTCCCTAAAAAAAATTTACTGGTCATTGATGTGGGTACCTGCAATACCTACGATATACTGAGTGCTAACGGGGTGTTTAAGGGTGGTGTGATTGCACCCGGATTCAAAATGCGGATGAAAGCAATGCACCATTATACCAAAGGATTGCCCGACATCAGTGATGAATGGGAAGACATGGAAAATCATGTGCTGGGCCAGACAACAAAAGAATGCATAAGGAGCGGATCTTTCCATGCCGCAATCATGGAAATGGAAGGATTTATTGCTCATTTTAGCCAGGAATTGAAAGATTTAACAATTCTTTTGACTGGTGGAGATGCAACTTACTTTGAATCAAAATTAAAAGGGCCCATCTTTGCAGGCTCTAATTTGGTTTTAAGAGGTTTAAATAGAATAATGCATTTTAATAATGCGTAAAGCAAAGTCAATCATATTTATTGCTGCTTTCCTGGTTTTTGGCGTAGCATGGGGGCAGACGATCACATCACTGTATTCATCACATGGTATTGGTGAGGTATCGGAGACCGGGCTGCAACAAAATTTTTCTATGGGTAACCTCGGATATGGAACGCCATCCATGTTTGGGATCAATTTACAGAACCCCTCCATGCTTTACTATAATCCCTTAAGCTCCTTTTCTGTTGGGCTGATGGGCGATTTCAGAACCTATGAGGGAGATGGCCTAACCGATAATTCCAATGCAGTCTCTTTGCGATACCTAGCCATGGCATTTCCTGTAGTCCAGTCCAGGTGGTCAACAGCTTTCTCTTTACTACCTTACAGCTCGGTGAACTACAACTCGTATTCTGTAGACTCATTGTCGAACGATGTAGCAGCCATCAATCAGTATCAGGGTAGCGGCGGGTTATCCAGCTTGTCCTGGTCCAATAGCATAAGGCTGTACAAGTCACTAGCCATAGGGATCAAATCATCTTTTGTATTTGGTACAATAGACAATGATTCCAGAATTCAGCTATCCGGAGAGGATGTTTCAAATGGTTATGTGATCAACTACAAAGAAAAGACTTCATACAAAGACATTAATTTTTCATTAAGTATCTCCAATAAATTTAAGTTATCCAATAAAACTTTTCTGAATGCCGGAGCAGTTTATAATTTATCCGGTGAGTTGAACGGTGAACTTCAGACAAGCTATGAGCGATATTCTGGATCGAGCTTGCTACAAGAAGTAAGCTTGACGAATGAATCAGTTGCTTTTAAGTTGCCGAGATCTGTTGGTTTAGGACTTTCTTACCAGATAATCAATAAGTTACTGGTAGGAGCCGATATAGATATCAAACAATGGCCGGATATGAGTGAGAGCGGTGAAACCAGCTACCGTGATGCCATGTCTTTGTCTCTGGGAGGTGAACTCATCCCGGATATTCAAAGTGTAAGTAACTACTTCAAGCGGGCAAGATATCGGGCTGGAATTAACTTTAAGGAGCTACCATACCTTGTAGAAAATACACAAATTAACGATTTTGGTATTAATTTTGGAGTAGCACTGCCTGTTAGCGGGTATTCAAGTATTGAAACTGCTTTCAAATATGGTTGGAGAGGCACAACAGAAAACGGCCTTACCAGGGAGTCTTATTTCCAGGTTGTATTGGGTGCAACAATAAACGACCGCTGGTTTGAAAAAAGAAAGTATTACTAAAAGAAGATAGAAAGAATGAAACTTCAAGTGAAACAATACACATTTTTATTGCTCTTGATAGCGATGTCTAGCATAGCCGTGGCACAGCCGGGTTGGAATTGGGGTGATTCGATTGATGTGGCCAAGGAAAAAAATGCATTGTATACAGATCAGTTGAAATCTGAAAATTATGCTGCTGCTGCCAAGGCGTTGGATTGGCTGCTCATCAATACACCTGATTTGAATTCATCCATCTACATCAATGGAGCAAAAATCTTTGAAAACCTGGCCGAAAAGGAAACTGATGCTGCCAAGAAGAAAGCTTATGAGGAAAAGGCGCTTAGTATGTACGATCTGAGGATCAAATACTTTGGTGATGAAGCCTCCGTAATGAATAGGAAAGTAAATACAGCATACGGGTTCTACAAAGATGATAAATCAAAGTATAAGGATCTGTTTGAGATGTTGAAGAAGACTGTAGAATTGAATGGCACAAAAATCTTTGATGGCAACTTACTTTACTACATGGTGGCAACACACAAATACAAAAGGGCTACCAATGAATTATCTGATGAAGATGTATTTGACATCTATTCGAAGATCATGGAAATAGTAGATCAAAAGAAAGATGCAGGAAAGCCAGTCAATCCTAAAATTGTTGATACCATTGATAAGTTACTGACGAGCACCGTAGATGTGGATTGTAACTTTATTGAAGAAAAATTAGGACCGAAGTTTAGAGAGACCAAAGATATTAAATTAGGTAAAAAGATCTTTTCTCTAATGCTCGCTCAGAAATGTACCGATAGTCCACTGGCCATCGAAGCTGCCGAAGCAATTATGGAAGTTGAGCCGGACTTTGGTATAGCCAAGTTCATTGCCAGCAGGTATCAGAAGGATGATAATCTGGAAAAGGCGAAAGAGTACTATCAGAAAGCCATTGAGCTTACAGATGATAGTGCCAAAAAGGCGGATGTTTACCTAAGCGTTGCCAAGATACATCAGGTACAGGGGCAAAAAGTCTCTGCAAGGGAAAATGCCAGAGAAGCACTAAAAAATGATCCTGCATTGTCTGAGGCTTATGTATTGATCGGAGATCTATATATGGCAAGTTTTGAAGAGTGTAAGGGTGGTGAAAGCCGGGTAAAAGACCGATCTGTTTATATCGCTGCATATAACATGTATCAGCGAGCAGGAAACGGAGAAAGAATGACCATGGCTAAAGCACAGTTCCCTTCCATAGAAGATATTTTCAACGAAAGTTACGAAGAGGGACAATCGGTATCTACTGGCTGCTGGATTTCAGAAACCGTAAAACTTGAGCGAAGGCCCCAGTGAACTTCAGAAAGATAAATATCAAAACGGTCATGGAATTCTGCTATGACCGTTTTTTTGTTTTTGGAGCCATGGTGCTCCTAACCGCCTCCGGATGCCAAAAAGAGTCCGAAAAAGTCATCAACGAGGTCTATGATGGTCCGCTAATAGCCATCGACAGTGTGTATACCGAAATGAGTGACGAGGGCAAAATCGTAGTAAAATTACAAGCCCCTAAACAACTTGATCTGGCCAATGGGGATAAGGAATGGCCGGAAGGGCTTTACCTGGAATATCTGAATATGGAAGGTGAGATCACTTCAACATTCATTGCCGACTATGTTTACAAAGATTCTAAAGAAAATGTCTATCGGGGCGAGGGCAATGTGGTCGTCAAAAACAGGGTGAATGGTGATGAGCTTAATACTGAGGAGCTGTTTTGGAACCCTGTCGATGAGACGTTTTACACAGACAGGTTTGTCACCATCAAATCTGATGATGAAGTACACACCGGTGAGGGGCTCAAATCCAACCAGGATTTTTCTTCCTATCAAATACTCAAACCTTCAGGCACTATCAATATAATGGATCAATGAGAGGAATTGATGCCATTATTTTCTATATGGGTGTATCGATTTTTTTGATCGCGATTTACGAAGCCATGGTTCTGGGAATTGAGCAGGCTTATGGTATCTTTATGATCAGTCTGATACCATTCTTTGTTTATGGATACCGTAAGCGGAAAAAGAAAAAGTGATATTTTTAAATGATTGATCCTACTCTTCTGTCTGCAATTTTAGTTTGTCTGCTTTTTTCAGCTTTTTTCTCCGGAATAGAAATAGCGTTTATATCTGCTGACAAGCTACACATCGAGGTAATGAACCTCAAAGGGTCATTGACAGGTAGGGTATTGTCTGAATTCACCGGAAAGCGCTCCCATTTTCTGGCCACCACCCTGGTAGGCAACAACCTTTCGATTGTCCTCTATGGTATCCTGATGGCTAAATTAATTGA
Organism: Cyclobacteriaceae bacterium; assembly: GCA_965223915.1. Taxonomy (GTDB): domain Bacteria; phylum Bacteroidota; class Bacteroidia; order Cytophagales; family Cyclobacteriaceae; genus UBA7330. The sequence continues at coordinate 1,486,371 of OZ245027.1, forward strand.
GCCTTTCTTGTATTCTGTGCTGCCGGAGGCTTTGAGTGCAGATATCGTCATTTTGGTTTTCCAGTCGCTCATTTCTACCCTTATTGTGTTGGTCACCGCAGAATTCTTACCCAAAAGCATTTTTCTGATCAACCCTGATTTCATGCTACGGTTTTTGGCGCTTCCGATGGCAGTGATCTACTTTCTGCTTTATCCGGTGGTCATGTTAATCGCTTATACTTCAAGGTTCATGATCGTTCACATCTTAAGGTTCGATTATTCAGACGATAAGCCTGTTTTTGGACTTACAGACCTCAACAATTACATCAAAAAGAACCTGTTGGATCTAGATAATGAGGAGGAGACGGAAATCGATGCCAAGATATTTAACAATGCCATTGAATTTAAGTCTGTGAAAGTAAGGGAATGTATGATCCCCAGGACAGAACTGATTGCTGTGGATGTAGAAGGGAAAATTGAAGACCTGAAGAAAGCTTTTATCGAAAGTGGACATTCCAAGATCCTGGTGTACAGAGAATCCATTGACGACGTGATCGGGTATTGTCATTCCCTGGAGATGTTTAAAAAGCCAACAGAGATCAAACAAATTCTGACTCCTGTGCTGATTGTACCGGAAACCGTACTGGCCAATGAGTTGCTGATACAATTTATAACAGAACGAAAGAGTATCGCCCTGGTGGTAGATGAATATGGAGGCACCTCGGGTATTGTGACCATGGAGGATGTGATCGAAGAGATCTTTGGAGAAATCAGGGACGAACATGATGATGAATATCTGGTGGAGGAGGCTGTGGATGATCATAATTATATTCTCAGTGCCAGGCATGAAATTGATTATTTGAATGATAAATATGACTGGGAGCTTCCTGTTGGGGATTATGATACCCTGGGCGGACTTATTTTATCGGTACACGAAGACATCCCGCATGTAGATGAAGAAATTGACATTCCACCGTTTAAATTCACTATTTTCAGCATGGAAGACAACAGGATTGACAAAGTAAAGATCTTTGTTGGAGAGAAGGCTGATTCCTAATAGGATACAGTTAAAAGAATCATTTTTTAATTAGTGGGGGACTCGTTATTTTTGCCCCCCTTATCACTTACGTGAGGCAAGATTATGGCGTTGATTAATACATTAAGAAAGAGGATGGGCAAGATCGTTGTGGGTGTTGTTGCATTCTCAATGGTTGCTTTTATTCTCGCAGACTTTTTACAGTCTGGTTCCGGTTTAATAGGCAATGACAATGAGATTGGAGAAATCGCAGGACAGGAAATTACCAATGAGGAATTCCAACGAAAGGTGGAAGAACTCTCCTATGTGTTTTCGGTAAACCAGAACAGGAATCCTTTGACTGAGGACCTGGCGATGATCAGGGAACAGGCCTGGAATATGTTGGTTCTTGAAAAAGTCTATTATCCACAATTCGAAAAACTAGGGATTACTGTGACGGATGCTGAGGCTGTAGATATGGTTCAGGGTAATAATATCAACCCGCAAATCAGGCAAACATTCACTGATCCAAGCACAGGAATGTTTCAACGTGAAAATATTGTTCGTTATTTGAGTACTGTTAATCAGGATCCTCAACAAAGAGCTGCCTGGCTTTCATTTGAGAATACGCTCACTCCCATCAGGAGGATGACTAAATACGAGTCATTGTTCGATAAAACGAACTATGTCACCAAAGCTGAGGCCAAAGCAGCCTATGAAGAGCAGGCAACCAATGTTTCAGTAGAGTATCTATATGTGCCATTTTACTCCATCCCCGACAGTACTGTAAGTGTCTCTAGAGGGGAGATGGAGGATTATCTCAGCGCGCATGCTGAAGAATTCCAGCTCGATGAGTCAAGAAGTCTGAGCTACGTTTTGTTCCCGATAGAACCATCATCAGCTGACTCCAGCTATATGCTTAGAGAGATCACAGCCTTGAAAAAGGGGCTTGAGAATGCTCAAAATGACTCAACGTATGCGTCAATTAATTCTGATGGATTACAGCCATTTACGGTAATCAACGATCCGGAACTTTTACCTGAGCCACTCAAGGGTTTAGAAAAAGGAGATGTCACCGAACCGCAGATCATCAATGGTCAATATCAGATCTTCAAGTTATCAGAGGTTGGTGAAGGTGACGAATACTACAGTAACGTAAGTCATATTCTTTTGTCTACTCAAGGTCAGACTCCTGATGCAAAAGAGAATACATTATTGATGGCAGAAGGGATCATCGAGCAGCTAAATAATGGTGCAGACTTTGGCACCCTGGCTGCCATGAACAGTGCAGATCAAAGCAATAGCCAGAATGGAGGACTTATTGGGTGGGTTGGAGAGTCCAGTCAGTTAGTGCAGCCTTTCAAGGATGCTGTTTTTGCTTTTGAAGGGACAGGTGTGATTCCAGAACCGGTAGAAACACAATTTGGATACCACATCATCCAGGTGAATGAACCTAAGACTACTCAGGTCATCAAATATGCCAGAATTGTCAAAGACTTTTATGCCAGTGATGAAACACTCAACGAAATTTATAGAAAAGCTGACCTGCTATCGGTAAATAGTACCGATGTAACTTCCTTCAAATCGACGGCTGAGTCTTCAGGATATACTGTGAGAAATGCTGCAGGTTTAGGTAAAAATGATACCCGTGTTGGGACCATCGCGGATGCTAGATCAGTCGTGTTGTGGCTTTACAATGAGGCTTCAGTAGGTCATGTTTCCGAAGTTTTTGAGCTAGGAAATTACTATATGACGGCAGTAATGACTGGCAAGCAGGAAGAAGGAACTGCCAAACTGGATGCCATTATCAATGAAATTGAGGTCAAAGTTCGAAACACCAAAAAAGCCGAGATCATCAAAGGCAAGATCGCAGATATTGTTGGTGACGACTTTGAAGCTATGAGTGACGTCTATGGTAACGATGCCCGATCAGGGGAGGCAGACCTGACCTTAAATTCTAACTCTTTCACAGGAATAGGTTTTGCACCTGAGGCTGTTGGAATTGCTTTCTCATTGAATGAAGGAGAAAAGACCAATCCTTTTGAAGTGACCAATGGAGTTTTGATGATCCGATCTGTCACAAAAAGTATCCCTGAGGAATTGGAAGATTATTCTACATATGTAACTCAGGTACAGGCTGAGCGACAGGCTCAAAAAGAGATCATCTCAAACTTTCCGTTGACCTTTTCTCCGCTATTTATATCCGGTAGGCTTCATAAAGCGGTAACTGATTTTGCAGAGATTGAAGATCTCCGCTACAAGTTCTTCTGATAAGATTTATTTTCTTCAATTGAATCAATTAAATTGAAGAGATGAGTTGGGATGTTGAATCTTTTAAGGAAAAGGTTGAATCTGAACATACCTTTCCCGGGATCTATATTTTTAAGTTTATCGTTCCTTCAGATAAAAAGGATGATATCCTGGAACTCTTGCCTCAAGGTAAAACTTCAATGAGATCCAGTTCAAATAACCATTACGTGAGTATTACCTGCAGGGCCGAACTAAATAGTAGTCAGGATGTTGTAGATGTGTACTTTGAGGCCAATAAGGTAGAAGGTTCTATTGCATTATAAAATCCAAAAAAGATTATGTGGAAGCAAGAAAACGATAAACTTACAAGGACCATCGAGTTTGATGACTTTGTCTCAGCATTTGGGTTCATGTCCAAAGTGGCCATCATTGCTGAAAAAATGAATCACCACCCTAACTGGAGTAATTCTTACAATAAAGTTTCCTTCGAGCTATGTACTCATGACGTAGGCGATAAAGTTACTGAAAAAGACAGAGCGCTCGCTTCAGCCATCGATAAATTGCTGGCTGAATGAGCAAGGAAACTGTGCTGTATTTAGTGGCCACACCTATTGGTAACCTCGGGGACATTACATACAGGGCAGTAGAAACATTAAAATCTGTTGATAAAATCCTTGCCGAGGATACCAGGACAAGTGGTGTTTTACTGAGGCATTACGATATTGGTACACCCATGGAAAGCTTTCATGCTTTCAATGAACACAAAAAGGTAAGTCAGATAATCGATCGACTTAAAAGTGGTGAACGAATAGGGCTAATCACCGATGCAGGCACACCGGGAATTTCTGATCCCGGTTTCTTATTGGTTAGAGAAGCGCTGAGAAATGAAATTGCCCTGGAATGCCTGCCAGGAGCCACTGCATTTGTTCCCGCGCTGGTAAAATCGGGATTTCCATGTGATCGTTTTATATTTGAGGGATTCATCCCTGCGAAAAAGGGAAGACAGACTAAGCTGAAACAGCTGGTGGAAGAAGAGAGGACAATAATTCTGTACGAATCTCCCCACAGATTATTGAAGACATTGGAGCAGCTTGGTGAACACATGGAGGATAGAATGGTCTCTGTTTCAAGGGAGCTTACAAAAAAATTTGAAGAAACAGTTACCGGTACATTTTTGGAGGTGATTAATCATTTTAAAGAAGGAACGATAAAAGGTGAGTTTGTAATCGTCATTGGAGCCAAATGAAAATAGAGGACGTCGCTAAGGAAACCGAACAGATCATTAAATCCTGCGGGTTATTTATCCGGGAGGAGTCCAAAAAGTTTTCCCTAGACGATGTTGAGCTGAAAGGCAAGGCAGACCTGGTATCCTACGTAGACAAACAAGCCGAAAAAAAATTGGTTTCATCCCTGTGCAAGCTTCTTCCTGAAGCGGGTTTTATCACTGAGGAAGGCACGATCGATCAACAGGAGAAAGAGTACACCTGGATCATTGATCCTTTGGATGGCACAACCAACTTCGTGCATGGGATTCCTTCATATGCAGTCAGCATAGGGTTGAAAAAGGGTGACGAAATTGTGATGGGATTTGTCTATGAGATCAATCGCGCTGAGTGTTTTTATGCCTGGAAGGACGGTGGTGCCTACCTGGATGGAGAACCCATTAAAGCTTCGTCGGTACAGAATCTTGAGGAAGGCCTTTTTTCTACCGGCTTTCCGGCCAATGATTTCCCAAAGGTGAGCGAATATCTGACCATTCTGAAAGAATTATTGTCACAGTCTCATGGGCTGAGAAGGATGGGCAGCGCAGCATCAGACCTGGCTTATGTAGCTTGCGGCAGGCTGGAAGGATTCTTTGAATATAATTTAAAGCCCTGGGACGTAGCTGGAGCAATAATCATCATCAAGGAAGCGGGAGGGTTCGTAACAGATTTCAAAGGGGGGAATGATTATTTGTTTGGCCGGGAGATCATTGCAGCCTGCGGGGTCCATCCGCAGTTGGTCAAGTTAATCGGTAAACACTGGCATAACTAGCAGCTTATGCGGGGTTTCATGGAATATCTTTGTGGAATTCCGTGTCTTCGTTGGAGGTCCTGAATAAGAGTATCATGCCCAAACTTTAGAACCCTCCGAGCAGTTTTTGCACATTTCTATTTGGCTTCTGGAGTGAAACAAAGCCTCCCTGAATTGCTGGTAAGTTTGAGAATACCAGATCTCTTCAAATTTTTGCTCATCCAGTCTTCCCATGGGATGTTGGGCATCTTTATCAAAACAACATGGGACCACCTGACCGTCCCAGGTAATTACACACGAGTGCCACATTTTCCAGCATTCATCAGTCACCTTGTATTTCAGTTCATACTTTCCATCTGGGCTTTTAGTATACCTGGAATATTTTTCATCTTCGGGGATCAGCGGATTGCCATCCTCATAATCATAAATCTGGGCCGTCTTAAAAGCAACTTTATCTACCCCGTAGGATTTTGCCAATGATTTCACCTCTTCAATCTGATGTTCATTGGGGCGGACAACCAGAAATTGCCAGACGACTTGTGGTGTTGAGCTTTTCAGTTGCTTTTTCCATTCAATGATTTTTTGAGTTCCCGCCAGTACCTTTTCCAGATTCCCATTTTTCCTGTAGGATTCGTACACTTCTTGCGTAGTGCCATCGATGGATATGATCAACCTGTCTAACCCTGATTGGACTGTTTTTTTTGCCTGCTCCCCGGTGAAAAAATGTGCATTGGTAGAAGTGGCTGTATAGATCTTTTTTGAATGTGCATAGCTAATCAGGTCATTCAGCCTGGGGTGTAGGTATGGCTCACCCTGAAAATAGAGGATGAGGTAGGTAAGCGTGGGTGATAGTTCATCAATTATTTGTTTATACAAGCCGTCATTGATCTTTCCCGTGGGTCTTGTAAATGACTTTAAACCACTGGGACATTCAGGACATCCGAGGTTGCAAGCTGTGGTGGGTTCAATGGAAATAGACATTGGCAATCCGGAGATTCGAGGTTTGCCATTCATTCTGGATATTTGATAGCTCCAGTATACCAAAAAGGCGTTAATTATCCGTTTAAGGGTTAGCTTTGAGGCCAGTTGAAGCGTATCATTGACGTTGATGAACATACATTAAACATACAAAATTTTGAAGCCAACAACCCTTTCACTCAGCCTGCTTCTTTTTTTAAGCATGTTTTTTTATCAGACTTCCTGGTCGCAGGAAGTGCGGCTTTCCCATCAGGCAGAGATTTCCGTGATGACGTTGGGACCTTATCAGGGAGAGATCTATTCAGCTTTTGGGCATACGGCAATCCATGTAAAAGATCCGCTCGGTAGGGCCGATTGGGTATTCAACTATGGGGTCTTTGATTTTGAGCAGGAGAATTTCTTCTGGAATTTTGCCCGAGGCAAATTGCGGTATCAACTGGGTCTTTCGGATTACTCCCGCTTTGTTAATCATTACATCAGCGAAAACAGGTATGTAATAGAACAGTACCTGAATCTTACACAACAGGAAAAGCAGGAATTCGTGGATTTTCTACTGAATAATTATAAGCCTGAGAATCGGGAGTATAACTATAATTATGTCTATGACAATTGCTCCAGCAAAGTTCCGGAAATCCTGGATAAGATCTTCCCCGGTCGTATCGATTATAGCCAGTATTATGTAAAAGAGGGCACCACGGTTCGGGATCTCATGGATGAATATCTTATGTACCAGCCATGGGGTGACTGGATCATAGATGTGGGTCTTGGTTATGAGATTGACAGGGAGGCAGCTGCTGAAACTTACATGTTTTTACCAGACTACGTCAAGCTGGCGTTGGATAGTGCTGTCTTGAGCAGGGACTCGTTGACTGTGCCTTTGGTGAAGCATACGGATGTGGTCTATCAATCAAAACCTGAAGCATACTCCAGGGGGATCTTTACTCCTTTCAATACCTTTATCCTGGTATTTTTCATTATTGGGCTTTTTACCAACAGAGATTTCAAACGTGAAAAACGAAGCCACTGGGTGGATGTGGTGCTGTTTACATTTGTTGGGATCCTGGCCTGGTGGTTGGTTTTCCTCTGGACAGCAACCGATCACCTCTCGAAGGAGAATATGAATATTTTCTGGGCGATCCCACTTCATATACCCCTGGTCTACTTTTTGAATATCAAGAAGTTGCAAAAGCCATTGATGATCTATTTTCAATTGGTGGGTGTGTGGTACTTGATCCTATTACTGATATGGGAAGCGATCCCTCAACCCCTGCACAATGCCCTATTACCACTGGTCATTACCATGATCCTCAGGTGCTTTTACATTGCTTTTGATTTAAGAAAAAAGCTCAGAGCGAAAGCCAGATGATTACGTTGTAGGTACCCAGTCCAATAAAAATGATCCCCGGAAGGCGGTGAACCAGGAATTGATTGTCTGCAATGCTGGAAAACCTTCTACCCAGCAAGATGATGGAAAGGAGAAGAATGAAAGTACCAGATGAAATCCCTCCAAGGTATGACCAGAACAAAGACCCCTTCAGTGAAATCAATTGATGAGTTTGTAAGTAGGCTGTGACCGTAAGCCAATAGGGCAAAGTCAGGGGGTTCAATACTCCCAGGATGAGGCCTCGTTTGAAACCACTTCTGCCAGTGGACTTCACCTTAGTAAGGAAAGATCTTGAATCAGTGGAAGTTCTTAGGTTAGCAATGCCCAAAACGATCATAGGAATGGCTGTGATAAGATAGAAATGATCTGTAAACCAGGCTGATTCACTTAAGATGAGCTGAAATCTGACCGTGATCCCGGCGTAGACAAACTCTACAATGGACGCTGCCAATGAGAGAAATACTGCAGCCCTTCTTTTACCCTGAATGGCTAGTTGCATGGTAGAGACATTGATGGTGCCCGGGGGGATGGAACCCAGATAGCTGACAATAAAGGCAACAAGGAAAACTTGCATCAGGAGGCGTTGAGTAATTTATTGTATTGACGTATTTCGCCAACCTTTTTCATTCCTTGTCTTAAAGTCCAATATTGGTGACCTCGCTGCTTATTTCGGTAACTTATATCAGCTAATGTAGCCAAATGCCAGATAATGTCCCGGTAGGCTCTAAGCAGCGAATACCCTGGCTGATAGATATGTCCCGGCTCTGCACCGGCACCATTGAGCTCAAGTATTTTGAAGTTTTTCAGCTTTTCCAGGTCTTCATACGATTGACAACGGAGATCGAAACGACCAAAATAAAAGTCAGGTATCCGATCTGCGATTTCATCAAAAGCTTTTTCCAGCTTTCGGCTGATCCTGCTGTTTTTGTTTAGAAACTGTGTGCCGCGACAATGGTTGCCAATCGATTCAATTTCAATGCGCTCTCCTTCGGCTGGCATCAGGTCCAACAGATGAAAGATCCTGTCATGACCCATATCTACCTGAAGGCTTGCCCTGGGGTTGCTTAAAAGCAGCTTCCTCACATTAGCCTGGCCATCACCAGTTACAGCCAGGAATCCTTTTTCTACAAGGGATGTAATTTTTCCATGGGATTCTCCAGGAAGTCTCACATAAAACACTCCGAGCTCTAGCGGATATGTCACCAATTCCTGGATCAGAAAGGGAACCGGACAGGTCTTCATATATTTTTCCAATGCTGACTGATCCACTATCTTCTCAACCCACCTGCCCCGCTCCCCTATATTGGGTTTAGCAATTACAGGGTATCCTGTTTTTTGTGTGAAAGCTATGGCAGTTTTAGCTTCATTCGGTTGAAATAGTTTTGTTAAGGGGACGTATTGCTGTGGTATAATTTTAAATATTTCAGATTTCTTTTCACCCATCATTCCCCCGAATTCGATGGATGGATTGGCTGCTGTAAAAAAGAAGAAAGATCTTCGTTTGATAGCGAGCCATATAAAATAAAAAACCACAGGAAAATAGAGGAATGAAAATGGCCAGAACTCCCAATTTGACCATTTAATCCACCATTTTTTGATAGGGGAGAGCTGATCCGACATTGATCACTGACTCTTTTGAAACCTGACGGTAGAACTGGCTACCCCAAAATGAGCAGGAAGTTCGACCTCCGGATATTGGTGCTTTATACCGATCTTGATTAATGCCATGTGATGGATGGCGTGTTCAATATTATAAGCTAATTCCCGGTGAAAGTTACTGTTGATTGTGATGGTGTCGGAGCCGTCTACCTGATAATCTGCTTCCAATTTCAACCCAAAGTCCGACTGCTCTTTATTCAAAAAGTCCCTGATGGATTTGATCACGGATTTGGCTAGAGTGGAATCAGTTTCTATTAGTTGGTCATGTTTCCGGTTGTCATAGTTAATCACCCCGTTATTTTTGGCATCCATAAGGCAGATAAAAAATTCCAACGTGTGGCGAACATGCTGTCCGATGCTCGCCTGACTTAGTACATCCAGAGGTCTGCTGAAAGCATCTTCCGACAATTGATCGAGGACAAAATCTAGTTGGTCAAGTATCTGATGTGCAGATTTGTTAATCGACATATTATCAAAGGCTAATCAATAATAGCAAATTCACGCGATGTGATCTATTCACTAAAGTTAAAAATAAAGCTAATTATTCAGAATATTGATTTCGGGGGGATGTCTTATGTCAAATTGTCAAGTACCGGGTAAATCACCGAACTTTCGAAACCACGCCTGATCAAAAAATTGGCAGTTTTTTGTTTTCTGATGAATGTGTCTGATTCCATATGAAGCATTTTCCACTTTTTGATGGCCTGGTCACGAACCATTTTTTGATACTTCTCATCAGGTATGCTGGACAACCCGTCATCAATGACTTTGTCTGGCAATCTGAACTTTTGAATGCCATACCGAATTTTAATTTTCCCCCACTTGTTGAACTCAAACTTGTCATGGCAGTAAGCATTGGCAAACCGCTGTTCATTGAGAAAATTGTCCTGAATGAGCTGTGAGATCACTTCCTCAGCCTGTGATCGGATCAAACCCCATTTGATGAGCTTTTCCCTGACTTGTTGGGGTGCACGTTCCCTCATGGAACAGTAACGCATTACTTTGGCCATTGCCTGCTCTTTGAGGGACCCCGCCATTACTTGTAGTAACCTTTTCTTTTCAATACAGTATCAAGAAACCGAATTTCATTTTCATTGTTGAAAATTTTATGCGGGAAGTAAAGGAGCTGAGCCTTACTGGCAAACAACACAAAATAATTTTTACCGTGTTTGGCTCTTTTGATTTGTTCCCATTTCATGGGCATGCCTTGCTTGGTGTTTAACTTGATCAGAATTTGTTGGCTGCTGATCTCATATGAGAGCTTCTGAAACATAAATTTTCCCTGCTCGAGTTGAGTAACACCCGCAAACTGGATCAGCCAGAAAAGAAAGTAAAGTCCCAGGGCAATGGTGGCGCCAATGACCCACCACCAATTTGGGATCCAGAAATAACCGGCACAAATAGCGAGGTAAATGGGAGCAACCCACCATTGTTGGGCTATGATTCCCAAAAACGCCTGCTTGATGTAAACCTTGGTTGGCAATTGATATTTTTTCGTTCTTACAATCATTCTTTATCTGCTTTTAAACTCATATCCAGACTCCTGTACGAATGCGTTAACGCACCCACGGAGATATAGTCCACACCAGTTTCTGCAATTTCTCTGATGTTTTTTTCATTGATGCCTCCTGAGGCTTCGGTTTCTTTAGTCTTGTTCACTTTTTGTACTGCCAATCGCATCTCTGAGGGGAGCATATTGTCTAGCAATACTCGCTTTATCTCTGGCAATTCTAATGCTTCCTCCAATTCAATCATGCTTCTGACTTCAACTTCGATATCGAGGTCAAGATCATTTTCTTTCAGGTATTCGACAGTTGCAACAACGGCTTTCTTGATACTACCGGAATAGTCAATATGATTATCTTTTAACAAGATCATATCATACAGGCCAAACCTGTGGTTAACCCCTCCTCCGATTGCCACCGCCCATTTTTCTAACATTCTGAAATTGGGAGTGGTTTTTCGGGTATCAAGTAACTTGGCTTTGGTCCCTTCCAGCATCTTGTTTAGCTTGAACGTATAAGTGGCGATTCCACTCATTCTTTGGATGCAATTCAGCACCAAACGTTCACATTGAAGAATATTTCTGGTATTGCCTGCCACCAGGAGCGCAATTTCTCCGCTATCTACCCAATCCCCATCTTGTTTGATCAGCTCAATCTTCATGGATGGATCTACATGATGAAAGATCGACACGGCCAACTCGAGTCCTGCGATTACACCACTATCCTTGATCAAGAGCTTTGCCTTACTCTTATCACTTTCCGGGATGGAACCCAGGGAAGTATGATCCCCGTCTCCAACATCCTCGACCAGGGCAGATTTTATGAATTTGTTGATGCGAGCTTTAGATAAGTAGGTCAAAGCCATAGTGGGCAAAAATAGGCCACCAAAATGTTTATCAGACTATTCGCGGCTAAAATTGATGGTATCTATCCTAAAATTTGATCCAACTTTTTTGATAAGCATCACCACCCTGTAACTGCCATTGCTCACCGTATAGGTGCCTATCGTGTACTTCAACCCCTCTGGTGATGATCCATGGTGGATATAACGAAAATTCTTGGGCGGATTTTTCATGAAAAAATCTTTGATCACAACTTCTGCCTGTGATTTGCTATAATTGGTACTCTTCCCGTCAATCTTAATCTCCAGGTTATCATTGCAGTATTTTATGAGCTCTTTGGAGCTCCCTGCTTTCATGGCGGCGCTGATATTGTTTAACGTCTGATCCTCCTGAATCAAAGGGCTAAACAAGACCAGAAATATTGTTATCATATAATGAGCTAAAATCATAACTTAAAATTATCTAAAATTATGCCAAGTATTCAGAATTCGTTCAATGATTACACTTTATAGATCATAACCTTAGGGCCAAAGTTTATATTTGCAGCATGGACAAAAAAGTAATACTAATCATACTTGACGGTTGGGGTATAGCCAAAAATAAAGAAGTTTCTGCAATCGACAAGGCCAATACACCTTTTGTAGACGGACTGTATAAAAAATACCCTAATAGTACCCTGGAGGCCTCTGGCCTTGCTGTAGGGTTACCTGAAGGGCAGATGGGTAACTCTGAGGTAGGTCACATGAATATTGGAGCAGGACGTATCGTATATCAGGATCTGGTAAAGATCAACAATGCTGTAAAAGATGGGTCATTGGCCAAAGAGCCTGCATTGACAGATGCCTTTAAGTACGCCAGGAAAGAAAATAAAAATGTCCATTTTATTGGTTTGGTTTCCGATGGGGGTGTCCACTCACATGTACTTCATCTAAAGGGCTTGATTACTGCCGCAAAAGAAAATGGTTGTGAAAATGTTTTTGTTCATGCTTTTACCGATGGCAGAGACTGTGATCCTAAAAGTGGATTGGGCTTTATCCAGGATCTGGAGGACCACATGTCGAAAAGTGTAGGCAAGGTGGCAAGTGTTGTAGGAAGGTATTATGCGATGGATCGGGATAAGCGATGGGAACGCGTGAAACTGGCTTACGATGTGATGGTGAAAGGTGAGGGTGAAGGCTATGAAGAAATTACAGAAGGAATAAAAAAGTCATACGATGCAGATGTGACGGACGAATTTATCAAACCGCTCGTACATACGGAAGGTGATGAACCCGTTGGCAAAATTGCTGAGGGGGACGTGGTCATGTGTTTCAATTTCCGTACTGACCGTGGGCGAGAGATCACCGAGGTGTTGACTCAGTCAGACTTTCCGGAGCACGACATGAAAAAGCTGAATTTATACTACCTCACCATGACCAACTACGACGACACATTCAAAGATGTGAAAGTGGTGTTTGATAAGGACAATCTTACCAATACGCTTGGCGAAGTATTGGCGAGAAATGGTAAGAAGCAAATCCGGATAGCAGAGACAGAGAAATATCCACATGTCACCTTCTTTTTCTCTGGTGGTCAGGAAACAGAATTCGAGGGAGAGAGCCGAATCTTGTGCCCTTCACCAAAAGTGGCCACTTATGATTTACAACCCGAGATGAGCGCCCATGAAATTAAGGATAAGATCATCCCCGAGTTGAAAAAGCAGGAAGCTTCCTTCATTTGTCTGAATTTTGCCAATCCTGATATGGTAGGACATACAGGTGTCTTCGAGGCAGCTGTCAAGGCGTGTGAAACAGTGGATCAATGTGCCAAAGAGGTCGTGGAGGTTGCCCTGGAGAACGGGTATACCAGTATCATCATTGCCGATCATGGCAACTCAGACATGATGCTCAACCCGGATGGATCACCAAATACAGCTCATACTACAAACCTCGTACCTGTAATTGTAGTAGACAATGACTTTAAAGGTGAAGTGAGGCCTGGAAAACTGGGAGACCTGGCGCCTACCATCCTAAAACTTATCGGGCTTCCCAAACCTGAGGATATGACCGGGGATGTGCTGATATGAAGCAGCTTTCAATTTTTGCACTAGTCATCGGGTTGTTGAGCTGTAATGAAGCTGGGGAAAAAGCCCTCCGCGTGAATGAGTATTTTAACCTGGATTCATTACTGGACAATCAAATTGAACTGCTGGCAAAATCTAGTCTGAAACTTAATAAGCAGGCGATCCTGGACGGTGAGCTGGAGGAGGAAGTTTTTGATCCGGATACAACCAGGCTAAAGGATGAGTTTAAAATATTCAGAGAATTTGATCTGAATAAGACCAATTACGTAGGTGCCTACGAAATAAAGAAAACAGGTAATCAGGTAAGGTATGAATTAAAACCCGATCAAAAGAGTCCGGTAAAGTATCTTGAGATTGTAAGTGATGCTGAAGGGATCTATCGAATTGAAGGACTGTTTTTTGAGGATAAAGAGATTTTTAAGCACAAACGGGAGATTTGGTTGGATTTTTCAGATGGGCTTATCTCAGCGTATTCAATTGAAGGCTTTCAGGATATGGTAATGAAAGACACTGTGCAATTTCAGACGAAAGTTAAATTCCAGTAATTACAGCCATCTTTTTGTTTTGATGTAAATGATCATCACCAAGGTAATAATACCGATGATGAGGTAAAACCCCTGTGGATAGGCAAAGTCCCAGCCAAGCTCGGGCATGTGTTCAAAATTCATCCCATAAACACCGGCAATGAATGTCAGTGGGATAAAGATGGTAGCGATAATCGTTAACACCTTCATCACCTCATTCATTTTAATGCTCAGTTGGGAGAGGTAGATATCCATGATGTTTGACAATGTTTCCCTGTATGTATCGATGTTATCTACCACCTGCTTCACGTGGTCGCTGGTATCCCTTAAAAAGACCAGGGTGCTTTCCGAAAATACCTGAGATTCCTTGTTTTCAAGGCTTTGTATGGCATCTTTTACCGGATAGATATACCTTCTTAGCTGTAAGAGGTCACGTTTCAGTTGTTGAATATCTTTAAGCTCAATACGGTCAGGACGGCGCACCACCTGATCATCGAGGTATTCGATCCGGTTCCAGATCTCATCAAGTGTCTCATAGTAATAATCAATGACCAGGTCGAGCAACATATAGGCAAGATAATCCGCACCCCGCTTGCGTGCTCTTCCTTTACCATCCCGCAAACGCTTTCTCACACTGTCAAATATATCCCCCGGCTTTTCCTGGAAGCAGATCACATAGTTGGCGTGGACGATGATCCCAGCCTGCTCGATATCCACCTTTTTCAGCTCACTGTTGTAATTGATCATTTTAAGTGTGATATATAAATAGTCATCGTATACTTCCATCTTTGGCCTTTGCCCGGTATCCACAACATCTTCCAGCGTCAATGGGTGAATATTTAGCATATCGCCGATCTTTTTTATGAGTTCCGTATCGTGCAACCCCTGAATATTGATCCATGTTACAGTCTTATTGTGGCTGTAGTTGATCAGCTCATCAGGATTAAGTATGTTCACCTCATGCATTTGGTCGTCGGTGTAGTCGATCACCTCGATGAGGACATTTTCAGCATGTCGTTTCCCGGTGTATATGATACTTCCAGGGGACATCCCTGTTTTTGGCCTGTTTTTTCGACCCCCCATGATTGGACTTAATGGGTTTAGTGATCTTAAGTTTTTGTAGTTTACTTTTTCCGATATTTTCATGAGGTCATCAATTCAGTATGCCTTGTGTGAATGCCGATCAGTACATCCAACAAAGGATAGTTGAACTTATAAATAGATTGAATTTTGAAAAGCTTGGTGCTAAAAAAAGAATCATGAAGGGATCAGGCTAAGATTTCCTCCTGTTCTCTCTTTGAACCAACAGGATCTCCGGGAAGACAAATACCGGGAGGTAAATCAAGCTCAGGAGGGGTAAAAACCGGGAGCCCACCATCCTCATCTGAATCGTTGTCTTTCTTTTTTTTCCGGTTATGATGAATAAACAGGACACACAATAATATGGCGTAGACAAATCCGAATAGAAGAAGATCAACAACAATATTCATCATAGTACCTTAAATTAATTGATAATTTACTCTGATCAAAGGACAAGGTGATAAACTTCTGTTTTGGTATTTAATACAAATGATACTTATTGGGTAATATTTATTTATTTTTGTTTGCCGTTTTAAAAGATTTCAACCTCTGGGAGAAGACTAACTAAACCTATAAATCGCCAATCACTGTATGCTTCTAAGTATTTTTTCTGGAGAAAATGAGGGCCTGTTATTCGGGATATTCGGGGTTGTCATCGTGGCTTTCCTCGTTGTTGATCTGGGTCTTTTCCATAAGGCTCATCACAAGGTTTCGCAGCGGGAGGCACTCCTGCAAAGTTTGTTTTGGGTAGCTGTTTCCTGTATCTATGGAGGTTTGATCTATTTTTATGGAGATGGCTCTGCCAGCACGTTGGAGTTTTTCTCTGCTTATGTTACTGAGAAAGCACTTTCCGTTGACAATATTTTTGTTATTCTCCTGATCCTCAGATACTTTAAGGTGAAGGAAGAGCACTATCACAGCATCTTGTTTTGGGGTATTCTTGGCGCTATTGTATTCAGGGCTATTTTCATATTTGTTGGTGCTTTGGTAATCGCACAAGCCCATTGGATACTGTATATTTTTGGTGCATTCCTGATCTATTCGGGCATCAAGATCTTTAGTGATGATGAGGAGATGGAAATCGAGCCTGAGAAAAACATCATGTTGAGATATGCAAAGAAAATTCTGCCCCTTACCTCAAAAGATGATGGTGGGAAATTCTGGATACGAGAGAATGGCAAACTATTCTTCACACCCCTGTTTTTGGTCATTATCCTGATAGAGTCTACCGACCTGATCTTTGCAGTAGATTCAATTCCTGCAGCTTTTGCAATCACACGAAATGAATTCGTGATCTATACGTCCAACATCTTTGCAGTGATGGGATTGCGGGCCATGTTCTTTTTGCTGGCCAATATATTGGACCGGTTTTATCTCTTGCAGAAAGGGCTTTCTATCGTTCTCATTTTTATCGGTGGAAAGATGATGATGGAAATGGAAATTATCCAGAAAGGGCTGGGGTATGTATTGGGGGTGGAACACGTCCATGTACCGACATTCCTGTCATTTGCAGTAATCATGGGAGTGCTTATCGGTTCCATAGTTTTTTCCCTGATCTTTCCGAGAAAACCAGAGATGGTCGAATCTCAATAATTCCTTTTAAAAGAATCGCATTCGATCTGTTCCGGGAGATAAATATTGGCATTAAACAGACGTATTATGGCGCATTTTGAGATCCCAAAGGTCACTTTTACATATTTTATTTCCTTTTTGGTGATCCTGATGTGCTTTCAATGCGATAACAAAAAGCAAGCACAGAAAGCAACTGAGATGGAAGAAAAGAACCAATATGCCTACAAGGTCAAAATGATCCCTGATTCTCACGAGATCAATGCAGATTGGAATAGATCCGTATGGAGGGAAACCAACGAAATTCAACTGGAAAATTATATGGGGGACAGACCCTCCCACTTCCCAGAGACCAAAGCAAAACTTAGGTATGACCAGGATTATATCTACGTGATCTTCCAGGTACAAGACCAATACATCAGAGCTGTGGCCACTGAGACCAATGGACGCGTCTATCAAGACAGCTGCGTTGAATTCTTTTTTTCTCCAGGACAGGATGTTGAACGTGGGTATTTCAATTTTGAAGCCAATTGTAAAGGGGTGTACTTATTCCAATATCACCCCGGGACAGATGGAACCAAGGGCTCTTTCACTGAGGAGGAATACAGTCAAATAACCATCTCCCATTCTTTGAAAAAAGATGTGCAAATTGAAGCCACAGAGCCTGAAACCTGGACCCTGGAATACAAAATTCCCTATGCTATCCTTTCAAACTATATTCCGGTTGACAAGCCGGGACCAGGAGTGATTTGGAGAGCCAACTTTTATAAATGTGCTGATAAAACATCACATCCGCATTGGCTTACCTGGGCGCCTGTAGATCATCCCAAACCCAATTTTCATTTACCGGAGTATTTTGGCAAATTGTTTTTTGAGTAGAATCAATTTCTTTTGGTTAAGTATACGTACGCTTATCTGTTTGTTGATACTTTCAAAAACAAAACATCAATCAATATGATAAAACATTTTACACGTGGATTTTTTCTGATGATCACGATTTTCATAATGAGCTGTGACACATCAGAGACAAGAGTTCAAGAAAGGCCAAACATCCTCTTTATCATGTCTGATGACCATGCCTACCAGGCCATCAGTGCATATTCTGATCACCTGATAGAAACTCCCAATATCGACCGGCTTGCCAAAGAAGGGATGCTGTTTACCAATGCGAGTGTGACTAATTCAATTTGTGCTCCCTCCAGAGCCACGATACTCACCGGAAAGCATACACACATCAATGGTAAGATTGACAACATAACGCCTTTTGATACCACTCAGGTAACCTTCCCACAGCTTTTTCAGGAAGCCGGCTACCAGACGGCCATGTTTGGCAAGCTGCATTTTGGCAATAACCCAAAGGGTGTGGATGACTTCATGATTCTTCCTGGTCAGGGAAGCTATATCAACCCCAGGTTTATCACGGCAACGGGAGACACAACGATTACCGGATATGTTACCGACATCATCACAGATTTGACCCTCGACTGGCTGGATAAGAAAAGGGACCCGGAAAAACCTTTCCTTATGATGTATCTGCACAAGGCACCGCACCGGTCATGGTGGCCAAGTCCTGAGAAGTTTAGAGAATTTCTTGCTAAGACATACCCGGAACCGGAGACCTTATTTGATGACTATGAAAACCGGGGGTCAGCTGCAAAAGAGGCTGCGATGACCATTTCGGATGAGATGATATTGAGCTACGACAATAAGGTACTTCCTGATGCAGTAGATCAGGTTGGGAGTGTGGATGACCCCAGAAACAGGCCTTATTTTGAAAACAATGAATATCCGAGGATCAACGCTGCTCAAAGCGTGGAATATTATCCACTCCTGGATTCCATCGTAGAGGACTTCAAGAGAAATTGGCCTACCATGACTTCTAGGGAGCGAATTAGCTGGAAATATCAAAGATACATGCAGGATTATCTTGGCTGTATTTCATCAGTTGATGACAACGTTGGAAGAGTACTCGACTACCTGGATGAGCATGGGCTGTCTGAAAATACGCTTGTTGTATATACTTCTGATCAGGGATTTTACCTGGGAGAACATGGCTGGTTCGACAAGCGGTTTATCTACAAGGAATCATTCAAAACTCCCCTGTTGATCAGATGGCCGAATGAGATCAAGCCTGGAATTACCAACGATGAATTGGTACAAAACCTTGATTTTGCACAGACTTTTCTGGAAGCCGCACAAATAGATGCACCGGAAGATATGCAGGGTCAGAGCATTATGCCTTTGCTCAAAGGAGATGCTGAAAGTTGGGACCGGAATAGCGTCTATTATCACTATTATGAATACCCGGGAGCACATATGGTAAAGCGGCACTATGGAATAGTGACGAAAGCTTACAAACTGGCTCATTTCTATTACGATGTGGATGAATGGGAACTATATGACCTGAAGGCCGATCCAAACGAGATGAATAATGTATATGATGATCCTGATTATGCCGCGATTGTTGAGGAGCTCAAAGGGGAACTTACCAGCCTTAGGAAAAAGTACAAAGACTCTCCTGAATTGGATCAAAAATATATCGAGCTGTATGAGCGTCGAAAGAAGTAGCGGGAGCTCATTATGTTTTGATCACTGAAGGGGATGTGTATAGTACTGATTAATCACCTGTTTTATCACTTAGAAATTTCTGGCAGCCGGAAGAAAAGTCGTTTTGGAACGAATGAGGGAAATTCGAGATCAGGTCAGCCAAGACATTATGAACATGTCAACGGAAGAAGAAAGTGCCTACTTAGCCGAACAACTAAAATAATTAAGGAGAAAACAGATAAAGCTAGCAGGTAACAAGTGGAAGCATTGAATTGAGGTAATTATTTTCGTATCTTCAGACGGTAATTAAGCAACAATTCCCTATGAGATCTTTTTTAACCCTCACCCTAATCTGTGTACTATTTTACGCCAAAGCCCAGTCAACAGAGATTCCTGCCAAGGAATGGCAAATAAAAACGGCAGTCCTTGCGCTTCCTGAAGGTAATCGAGATAAGGCCACTGTCCTGGGCTACAATCCATCCGGTGATTTAGTCACACTAAGAGAAGGAAGCAATGCGTTTATCTGCCTGGCGGATGACCCCAATAAGGAGGGATTCAGTGTTGCGGCCTATCATAAAGAGCTGGAATCCTATATGGCCAGGGGAAGAGAATTACGAAAGCAAGGGAAAGAGTCAGGAGAGATTTTCGATATTCGGGAAGAGGAAGTGAAGAACGGGACACTTTCTATTCCGGATAAGAGTACATTGTATGTAGCCAATGGTGAAGTGGATGATTCGGGTGAAGTCCAAAACCTGAAAGTACGTTTTGTGGTCTACATTCCTTTTGCCACTGCAGAGTCTACAGGGTTATCTCCGGCCCCTATTGGTCCCGGCGCCCCGTGGATTATGAACCCAGGTACACACCGTGCACACATCATGATTACACCGGAGTAGACCGGAAATGGATTTGACCCACATAATGGCTTCTCCACTTTGATTAATCAATAATTTCTATTAAAATACTTATCCAATCACTAACCCAACGCTGTGAATATGATCAACCCCAATCTTAGATTCACTTTATATCTACCCTTATTTTTCTGTCTTTTTATCTTCTTGTCAAGTGTCGAAGCACAACAGATCTCCAAAGAGGAACTCATTTTCCTCACTCCGGAGTGGAAAGGCGAGCGCTTTGCAGATGGTCGCCCCAAAGTTCCGGATGCCATTCTGGACCGGATGAAACTCGTGACCCTGGAGGAAGCCTGGGCCGTACTGAAGGGAGAAAATTTTAAGCACCAATATGCTGATGGATGGATGACCATCAACCCGGATAGCGTACTTGTAGGAAGGGCAGTTACAGCCATTTTTATGCCGGGCAGGCCTGATGTACATCGTGTAATTGATGATCGCGGCCACAACAAGGATGGTCGTATTAAATCACAAAACGCATGGACCATCGATTTGTTGGTAAAACGGGACGTGTATGTAGTAGACCAGTTTGGACTCAAAGAAGATGGCCCTACGATAGGTGACAATCTTGGCAATTCCATTTACGCCAAGACCGGCAATGGCATTGTTTACAATGGAGCACTGCGTGACATTGACGGACTAAAAGAAATTGGTGGGTTCACCTCTTTTTTTAGAACTTATCATCCTTCACACCACCTCAACAATCCTGATGGGGCTCTCAATACGACTCTTGTTGGCATCAATACGCCTACAAGGATCGGTGATGCGATGGTGATTCCTGGCGACGTAGTTTTGGGCAGAGATGGTGGAGTCATATTTATTCCACCACATCTCGCTGAGAAAGTGGTGAAGGTGTCTGAGGTGGTCAGGCTACGTGATATGTTTGGTCACCAGCGCCTGAGAGAGCAGAAATATACTCCGGGACAGATAGACAACCGCTGGTCCGACGAGATTGAAAAAGATTTCTCGCAGTGGCTAAATGATCACATCGATGAGCTGCCTGTACCCAAAGAGCAAATCCAGGAGATGTTGAAAAACAGAACCTGGTAATTCTACTAACCCAAAGCAACAACCCAATGAAACCAACCCAATCCAGAAGATCCTTTTTGAGTAAAAGTGCCATGGCTGGTGCCATCGGTATGGCTCCCATTACCATGTTTGGCAAAGAGCTGGAGACATCAGTAGATCGGACACCAAAATCTTCCATGCCTACGGACCTCAAGATCACTGATGTGAAATGTGGATACATCCGAAATGGAAGCAGTCTGTTTGTCAAAATCTACTCTAACCAGGATGTCTGGGGATGTGGAGAGGGTGTGGATGCGACTCCTGGTACTTATCATCTTGTGAAAATGATGGGCAGGCAGCTGGAGGGAAAAAACCCACTCAACGTGCACATGCTATTTGAAGACATCCGAAGGAGCGGCTTTTTCCGAGGGGCTCAGTCGGGCATGTACGTTGCGGTACTTACCGCGATCGAGACAGCACTTTGGGATTTGACTGGTAAAGCGCTTGGACTTCCTGTTTATCAGTTACTGGGAGGCAAATTCCGGGACAGTGTCAGGGTTTATTGTGATACGGCTTTATATCAAAACAGGCTTCCGACACCTGAGGATTTTGCCAATGCTGCCAAAGAGGCCAAAGACATGGGCTTTACCGCCATCAAGTTTGATCTCGACCAGGCCAATGATCCCAATAAATATGATAAATACAACTGGACTGCCAGTCCGGCAGAGCTGAAAAGGATGTACGACCAGGTGGCTGCCGCCAGGGAAGCTGTTGGCCCAAATGTCGATATCTGTTGTGACATGCATGGGCGGTATGATATGACCACAGGCAAGCAAGTAGCGAAGATGTTGGAACCTCTCAAGCTCATGTGGCTTGAGGAGCCTGTACCAGCGGAAAATGTGGACGCATATAGATATATTACCGAATCTACCTCGACACCCATCTGTGCTGGTGAAAATGTTTACCTGGCACATGGCTTCAGGCGAATGCTGGAAATTGGGGCTGTGGATATCATCATGCCGGACATCCAAAAGGCAGGTGGCCTGGGAGAGGCCCAGCGAATAGCCAACCTGGCCAATCTTTATTACGTTCCATTTGCACCTCACATGGTGGCCTCGTACCTGGGGGCGATGGCAGCGGCACACGTTTGTGCCACTGTTCCAAACTTTATGATCCTGGAGTGGCAGATCTATTTCCATAAAAATCCTATGTTCGAAGAAATTGTCGACTTTGATGGACAGATGTTGGTAGACGGTTTTTTACCAATCTCCAATAAACCCGGTATCGGCGTTGAGATCAATGAGGAAGGAATGAGGAAATATGCACCGGAGGGTGTACCCTTCTTTGAATAGTTTCTGAACCAAAGCCATTGTCAAAGATTATTTTATCGGTTTCTGCGGATTAATTTTTGCAGGATTTACTGATATAGTGCACTGACACCTTGACGATTTGCAAAATATGCAAATTGGTCCCGGTCAAATACGCATCCTGACTCCATTCTGCAATTATCAGTCTATCTGACTGAATATGCCGTTTTCAGGGCTCATCCCCTCCCCCTACTTTTACATCAGATTATTTGATTAATAGATAACCAAGTCTAACTTAATCTCAATCACCGTCTCTTCATGAACCGGCTAGACCCATCCCCGCAAGGGGGTGGGTTTCCGTTTTTATAAGCAATTGTAACTATTGATCATTGATCCAAAGATTTAATAATGGTGCCTTCCAGGTGTAGGGCTTACCCAGAACATCCAAATCTCCATCACCATCCAAATCAGCCATTTTGCCTTCGTGCACACCATAGCCTTGTGCAATGACCATCTCCTGAAATTGACCGGTACCATCTCCCAGTAGTATGCGTGTTTTAGCATCAGGGTTCCCTTCCCCAAACCGCATTTCTGCGGAAAAAATATCCTGGTTTCCGTCACCATTAAAGTCCAGTACATCAATGGTATGGCCATTGTCTAGTTGTTCCAGTAAAAGAATTTTCGCCCAGGTCCCGGTACCGGGTCTGTTTTTATGCTCTTTCCACTCATACAGATACATGGGTCCCAGGCCGTCACCGACAACGAGGATCACTTCCGGTCTGCCACCTTTGATAAAATCTCCTGCAGCACTTCGGCTAAAAGTATAACTCGCATCGATGATGTTTTCAATAAATCGACCATTGCGGTATTTAAACCAGCGTCCGCCGCCAACAATATCCATCAATCCATCCCCATCCATATCAATGCTTGTCAACCCTTCATGTTCATTGATTGACCGCCAGGCTGGATAACCTTCCAACCCCACCAGGGGTTCCATCTCACTGTCCGAGCTGTATTCATATACAGTTGTCAAAGGCCACGCTGAGGCACTTTTTGGATCTACAGGGATCTCGGCCATGATCAGGCGGTTATCACCCTGGTTCCAGAAGACCAGCTCTGGCTTGCCATCCCCATCGAAGTCACCAAAAAGCTGGTCGTGGTGCTTGGTACCCCCCGACTTTTTGATTGTATAACGTTTCCAGGGTACCACTGGATCAAAATCAGGGTAGGGATTTTCCCACCACCACACCTCGTTACTCCGGTTTTCTCCTCCAAATACCACGTCGAGATCTCCATCGCCATCAATATCTAGGGTGGCCGACCCTGCTTCGATCCTGAGTAAATCTGCTTCTATGACATGGCGTTTCCATGTATTATTATGATACTGATACATCGTAAGCGCAGGTGCTGTTGTACGTTCTGCAATGAAAAAGTCCTGGTCACCATCGCCATCTATATCAGCAATGAGGGAAGCAGTTTGTTGGTTGCCTGCATTGGGAACCTCCAGCGCCCCATTTTCAGAAGAAACTCTTATACAGGTTGGCTCTTTGATATCGATGATTTTATCAGTGATTACCTGGGCATGGATTGCGCTATTCAGCAGGAAGAGAAGGGGGATCATGGTGTATGTGTTCATCATTTTGGAGTTTTAGCTCTTCCCAATTTAGTGATTTTTGGTGTTGAGTCTAAGAGACATAAGGGCTTTGCCGCTAAATGGTTATTTTTAAATAGTATGCTTCAAAGAAAAAACCTGGGTTGGATTACCCTACTATTGACAGGGCCTTTTGTATGGGCACAAGAGATCAGCGAGGTGGTGTATCTGGATAGACCTCATTTCCGAATCTGTACGACCCATGCGGAATACCTCTATGATCGCCAGGGAGGAGGGTTTTCTTCCATCAAAGACCGGGAAGGCATAGAATGGATTGGTTATCAGCCGGGAGAAGGGGAAGTGCCGGCGTCAGCGGCTAAAGATTTCAGGGGATTACCCAACCTGGTTTTCAGGGGGGACGACAATGGAGCTGGACATCCGGGATTTGATCAGTGCACGTCGAAAAAGACTTCACCGAACAAAATCTATACGGAATCCCTTTCAGGCAAATGGGCCTGGCAGTGGACCTTTGATGACAAAGGAGTCCTGCTGGAGATATTGGAAACCGATACCAGTAGAGCCTATTGGTTTTTATATGAAGGTATTCCCGGTGGCAGTTTCCGTCCACCACAAAAGTTTTGGGGAAATAACGTTGACAAGATCAGATATGATACGCCTGCATTAACAGCTGATTCCCTGGTCCGAGGTAACTGGGACTGGGTATTTTTTGGCGATCGAGATTTAGAGAGGTCCCTGTTTGTGATCCATCTCACCCCTGATGATCTTGAAGATAATTTTTCGTACATGGGGAGTTCTACTGAAGGTATATTAAGTCCTGATGGAATGGTGGTGTTTGGCTTTGGAAGGTCTGGGAGTACACCCTTACTCAATGGTAAGAACCAATTTTACATTGGTTTTGCCGAGTATGGAAGCAATACCCACCGGATCCTTCGAAAGCAGATTAAAAAATTATTAAATAAGTTCTAAAAGTTTCAGCCTTCACCGTCTAATAGATCAGAGAGATTTACCCGGAATACTGACGCAAAAATTTCTATATTCTTTAAGCCAATATTCCTTTCTCCCCTTTCGATCATGCCGATGTAGGTTCTGTGAAAACCAGTCTTCTCCGCTAGTTTTTCTTGAGACCAACCCCGTGCCAAACGGTGTTGTTTTACTCGCTTTCCGAACGAGATCAGAATATTTTCATGCACCGGCCAAAACTGTTAAGAACAAAAGAATAAGTCCACATACAATAAGTATCATCACTTACTTTTTATTAGTTAAACATGGACTCGTAGCTGGTTTGTTGGTTGAAATAGTTGTAAACTATTATCGGTATCATTTATGCCATTCCTGTGCCAAAATTTGATAAACAGCCGTTCTGTACGGGTTTAATTCGTTGATTGGTAAAAAAGTGGAGTTTTTCTGTATGGAAAGGAAGATGGATATTTGGAAGGCTCAGATAGTCTGACATTCGGATATTCCTATTTTCCGACTGTTTATAAAGTCTGAGTGTCTATCCATCGGAAAATCCTCAAAAATTTTTGTAACTTCATACAACGACTAAAAAACCCATTTGAATAATGAAAACCCAAAGAAGAGATTTTATCAAAAAAGCTGGAATTGCAGCAGCATCCTCCATGGTCTTTTCCCCTAATGTATTGTTAAGTGCTACACGGCCTCAAAAAGAAAAGCTGGGTGTGGCCTTGGTTGGGTTGGGCTACTACAACACGGATATCCTCGCTCCCGCCCTTCAGAAAACCAAGCATTGTGAGCTGAAGGCCATCGTGACGGGGACACCCAGTAAAATCCCTATCTGGCAGGAGAAATATGGGATTGCCGACAAGAACGTCTACAACTACCAGACCTATGAAGAGATGGCCAACAACCCCGATATCGATGTGATTTATGTAGTGCTCCCACCTTCGATGCACGCGGAATATTCCATCCGTGCGGCCAACATTGGCAAACATGTGTGGTGTGAGAAACCGATGGCCCCTTCCGTAAAAGAATGTGAGGACATGATCAGTGCAGCCAAAAAGAATAAGGTAAAGCTCGCCATTGGCTACCGCTGCCAGCATGACCCCAACATCCAGGCCTATATGAAAGTGGGTAAGGAAAAACGCTTTGGCAAAGTGAAAATGATCTCCTCTGCTGCCGGATATTTTGACGGCAGGACAGATCATTGGAAGCAAAGCAGAGCGATGGGTGGTGGTTGTATGGGCGACATGGGGGTGTATGCCCTTCAGGGAGCCCGTCTGGCCACTGGTGAAGAGCCCATCTCAGTGATCGCACAGGCATCCACGACAAGGCCGGAGATCTATCACGAGGTAGAAGAAACAATGATGTTCCAGCTCGAATTTCCCAGTGGTGCCCGGGCAGCGTGTCAGACCAGCTTCGGCATCCGGATGAATCACCTGATGGTGAATTATGAGAAAGGCTCGCTCAAAATGGAACCCCAATCCGGGTATAGTGGCAACAAAGGCATGATGTCGGACGGCACGGAGATCAATTTCCCTGTGGAGACTCAGCAACCTATCCAAATGGATGATGATGCCCTGGCAATCATGAACAATAAAGATATGCTGGTCCCCGGTGAAGAGGGATTGAGGGACATTACCGTGGTAGAGGCGATCTACCGATCGGTGGAATCCGGAGGTGAGGTTAAGGTTTAGTGCATGGGGCATGGAGCATGGAGCATAGGGCATAGGGCATAGAGTAAGGTGCGAACGCCTGACTTCTGTGAAATCTACTCAAATAACACAATGGGAAAGTCATGCCCGATGCTGAAGGTATTTGGATACTGAGGGGTGTTCTTGTATTTCAATGAATACTCCGGGACCTGATCGTCGAGGAAGGACTTGAGTTCATACACTGTCACCTTGTTGTCTGCAGGGGCGCCATCAGCTTTGCCAGAGAGGGCTTCCAACACCGCATAGGTAAACAATCCATGTCCAAGCTCGGCAAATTCTGTGGCAGCCTGGTCACTGCCTGCTGCCGCCAGGATGTGCACACCCGCACTTCGTGAAAGCTGGGCGAGGGCTTTTTCTTCACCTGCACCCCGTGAAGCCAGGATGGCTGTAGAACCCCCGGAGTGACAGGCATCGATAAACAGCACTTGCTTCAGGGCTTTGATATCCTTCAGGTAATTGACCAGGTCACCCACGTAGAGCGCCTCAGCTTTAAGGCCTGCCTCTTCGTAGAGCCGTGTGCTGTTGGTGGGGATGAAATAAAAGTTTTCATTGAGCAGGCTGCCATGGCCAGCATAGAAGAAGTAGAACACATCCGTAGGCTTAATGACAGCCGAGAGTTCTACCAGCTTTTCGATGATCTTTTCCCGGGTGGCCTCCTCATCGGTGATCATATGGGTCTCTACGTTGGTGTACAGTGCCTGGCTATTGGTCTCAATAAGTTTAACGATACTTTTCGCATCATCCACGGCATAGTTGAGGTTGAGTCTTGGGTTTTTGTACCGGTTGATACCGACGGCCACGACATAGCAGGCTGCAGTGGGTTCATCGGCGGGACGGGTCAGCCGGATCTCTTCGGTTTTGGATTCAATCCTGGAGGTACTGAAGGCCGTGGCCCGGATTATATTTTCTCCCGGGACCAGGTCCACATGGTATTTCAGTGCCTGTGACTTCCCCGACTTGTTGAGCCTTGCGGTGACATCCGACACCACCAGCTTACCATTGTGGGTGAGCCGAACCTCATCGATACCACCTCCCGAGTCCGTCACCCGGACAAGGATTTCTGCCTGGGTCTGTTCGGTTTTTCCACTTCCCGGAAAGGCGATCTTTACCGCAGGCGGTGGCTGTGTTGCGACCTGGCTATCCAGCTTGTCCCGCTCCTGGTAATTAGCAGATAGCAGGTCCACCGTGAGTTGAGGTTGATAAAACTCTTCGAAAAACTGGTCGAGGGCGTAAATCTGCGTACCTCTGACAAAAAACATTGTTTCCATGCCTTCCTGCGTGGCATAGAAATGCCCTGAGGGTACCTGTGTAGTCCACCGCTTTTCATCCAGCATCACATGTGTATAGATGACCCGCTCCGCCTCGAGGTTCCACACCTTGATGGAGCCGTCTTCACTGCCGGAGACCAGATATTTACCATCCTCAGTGAAGGTAATAGAGGTGACTGCGCTGCTGTGTCCTTCGAAAACAGTCTCTACTTTCCCTTCCAGATTGATGAGTCGGATCTTATTGTCCGAACCTCCGAGGGCAATATGTTTTTCATCTGGCGAAAAGGTAGCGCAGTACACATATTCTTCGTTCTCGTCTTTGTAGAGCTCCGTCACTCTACCGCCATAGTACAGCTCGCGGAGCACCACCCGGCCGTCCCACCCACTGGTGAGCAGGGCTTTCCCGTCTTTGGAGGTACTTACAGCGTGGACCCGTTCCTCATGACTGTCGAACTCCACGATTTGCTCACGGGTAGTGGTATCCATCAAAAAGCCTCCCCAGGTAACCAGTCCGGTAGAGGTAAAGGCAATGTCCATGGGTGTGTAGTACCAGTCCCGAATGCGGTGGAGGTCGCGGATATAGTGTCCGGTGCCGGCATCCCAGAGGACGATCCTGCCGGTGATGTGTGCAGTGACGAGGTGTTCACCATTTGGGGAGAAGACCACTGTGAAGACCGGGCTTTGCATCTCCCTGTTCCAGAGGAGTGCTCCGGTTTGTTTGTCCACCACCCGGATCTGCCGGTCGGCACCGCCTGTAGCGATCATGGTTTGGTCCGGGCTGGCAGCGATGCCCAGAACCATGTCCGTATGCCCTGTGTAGGTCTGTGTAGGCTTGCCTGTCCGCAGGTTCCACGCGATTACCTGATTCCCTACCCGCTCCAGGACGGTCTCAGGGGGCAGGTATATATGTTTTTTAGCTGCCCGCATGATCCAGTAAGGTGCCCGGAAGTTGGTAAGGAAGCCGGAGAAGGATTGGAGTGTCTGGCCGGATATGGGATTCAAGCGTTCAGGTGTGGCATCGTTAGTTACGTAGATATCGTCTGCGACCGGGCTGAACGCTATGGATTCAAAGCTCTCCATCTCGTGGGAAGCCACCCACTCATTGGTGGTGAGGTCGTAGACGTGAAAATTTCTGTTGTGGTCACGCTGGAACTTCCCCTTCACCGCTTCGAAGTACAAGACGGCCAGCTTATCGCCTGTCCGGTTGACATCCAGGTCGTTGAGCATGAAGCTGAGCCCCGTGCCTATGATCTGAGGCTCCAGGATCACAGCAGGGTTTTCATTGTCAGTGACGGACCAGTGGAGGATACCTTCGGCCTCTGAGCCCACAATGAAAGATTTACTGTCCGGCAAAAAGGTCATCACCAGATTATCTGAGGTGCTGTGGCCGTTGTCAGGGTAATGTCGGTAGGTGCGTATGGGTGTTTGTTTGGAGATATTCCAAAGCATCACATCTCCGCTGGTGTTACTGATGATCATCCATTTCCCATTCGGGCTTACGTCCATGGCGTGCTGGCAGTTTTTTATACAGTTAAACCTGTCTCCCTCAAACTGAGCGAGCGGCTCTTCCTTATCGAGCGACCAGAGCATGGCTGTGCCGTTGCCCACAGACGTGATGAAGCGTTTGCCATCCGGAAGGAAGCGTAGGTTGCGGTAGTAGACATCATCCCGGGGTAGCGTGCGTACTACCTGGCCGGTAGCCACTTCATAGATCACCACTGAGCCTTCGTCAGAGACCGATCCCAGCAGTTTCCCGTCCGGACTGAATTCCAGCGCTCGCAGAAAACTCTCACAAGCTAGTCTCCGCAGCTCTTTGCCCGTGGCCACGTCCCACAGGATGATTGTGCGGTCATATCCAGCACTGGCCAGCCACTTCCCGTCCGGGGATACGTTGACCACCGACAGCAAGTGGTCATGCCCTCCCTGGATGCGTAGCTCTACGGGTAGGTCCTGAGCATAGGCGCCGGAGATCATGAGGTTGAAGACGATACAAGTCAGGAGTTTGGACATGGGTTAAAGTTCGCACGAAAAGAGTTGGGAGGCAAGGGGTATGGTGCATGGAGCATTGGGCATAGAGCATCGGCACGCATAACTGCACATTACATCTCTACTGTCTAAGCCACTGGTCCAACGCACGGATTCGGTCCACATGGCTGTCCAGCCAGGTGACGGCATTGGGGTTGTCACACTGCGAGATGAAGTAGCAGTAGGTTTCGAGGTGATCGGTCTGGGCGAGGTCATAGAAGAAAGGGATGTAAAAGTCCCACCAGAGGCCCTTGTTTCTATTTTGTTTTAGCTCCCCAAGTATCTTGAAGAAGGATTGGGTATTGGAAATGAATTGCTCCTCGGGGCTTTGGTCTTTGTTTTCATCAGACAGATTCATGGCACCAAACATGGAGAGCATCAGCGCCGCTGCAGAGAAGTCTTCTTTTTTATCCTTTGTCTCCGGAACCGTGATGTTGATGTTGTTGCCATCTCGTTCTACATTACCGGTCAGTTGGCTAACAAGCAGCTGATATGCTCCGGGTGAACGCTCAGAGTTGGGTTCGATCAACAGAAAATAGTACAGGGGGAGCAGGCTTTGTACCGGCCGGTCCATCGTGAACATGAGCTGTCCGAGCAGCAGGTGACTACTGGCGTGATTGGGGTTGTTTTCAATAGCGCTGACGAGTGATTCTTTGGCTTCTTCAGGTTCTTTGAGCGTAAACTGGGTCAGTCCCATGTTGTAATACAAAAGGTAGTTCCTTCCCAGCTTCTTGAGCGCAGTCTTGTAAGCGTCGATGGCTTCCCTGGGCTTGCCTAATGCATCCAGTGAATTGCCCTTCACAATATATGCGGGCAGCATACTCCCTTCGTCCAGCCGCAGGACGATATCCGTGTATTTTAAGGCGCTGTCGTGTTCATTGATCACACTGTAGGTCATGGCGAGTTCATAATTGGCCAGGGAGGAGTTGGGATTCAGGTACAGTGCATGCTCGTAAGCTTCAATGGCATTTTGATAGAGCCCGGCATCATGATACCGCACACCTTCGCGAACGTACTTTTCTACCGTTGACTGGCTAAACGCCACAGTACTAAAGAGAGCCAGGAATAATGTGATCGGGGCTTTCACAGTGTTAAATATAATAAGGAACGAGGAGCTGAGGGCATTGGGCCTTGGGCGGAGAGCATGGAGCGGAGAGCAAAGAGCATGGTGCAGAGGGCAAGGTGCAAGGAGCTGCTGCTACCTGCCTACTTTAAGTCTGCCTGCTTTTTTTATTGAAACCCGATCTTCAAAGTGCAAGGAGCAGAGAGGAAGGAGAAAGTAGAATGAAGAAACAAGGAGCTGCTGCCTCCTGCTCACTGCTTACTGCCTCCTACTATTGGAATCCGATCTTTCTGGCTTTCCAGCCTTTATTTTCCAGCTCGGTAGCGCTGTCGAGGACTTTTTTCTTTAATCCTTCCTTGTAGTCAGCCATGGCTTTGGAGACTTTTTCATCGAAGGCCCCGATGATCTGGGCAGCGATCAGGCCGGCATTTTTGGCGCCGTCCAGAGCGACTGTAGCAACAGGGACACCGGCGGGCATCTGTAGAATAGAGAGTACCGAGTCCCAGCCGTCGATAGAATTTCTTGATTTGATGGGGACACCGATCACGGGTAAGGTAGTGAGCGATGCAACCATCCCAGGTAGATGTGCGGCTCCTCCTGCTCCGGCAATAATCACTTTCAATCCCCGTTCAGCAGCTTTGCGACCATATTCCACCATCCTGTCGGGTGTCCGGTGAGCGGAAACGATGGTGACCTCCACGCTGATGTTTAGCTCCTCTAAGATTTCCGCAGCCTCCGCCATTACCGAGAGATCCGACTGGCTACCCATGATGATTCCTACCTGTACTTTGCTCATGCGATTACTTTTAAAGTTTTTTTGACTTTATCTACCGTAGCTTTTAGCTGTTGGGCGTCTTTGGCTGTTACGGTGACATGTCCCATTTTTCGAAAGGGTTTCGTCATTTTTTTGCCATATAAATGTAAATGTACGCCCTCCATGGCCATTAAATCATTTATCCCCTGATATTTGGCATGGCCTGTATGGCCTTCTTCACCCAACACATTGACCATGGCAGCAGGGACAACCAGGTCGGTGGCACCCGGAGGGAGGTTAAGGATGGCTCTCAAATGTTGCTCAAACTGTGAGGTGATGTTGGCCTCAATGGTGTGATGTCCACTATTGTGGGTACGGGGTGCGATCTCATTCACGAGTAGGTCACCGTCTTTGGTGAGGAACATCTCCACAGCCAGGATACCTACCATGTTGAGCTTGTCGATTACGTCTTTGGCCAGGTCATAGGCTGCCTTCTCTACTTTAGCAGGGATCTCCGCAGGTGCAAACAGGTACTCCACGAGGTTGGCTTCCTTATGAAAGACCAGTTCTACCACGGGAAAACACTTAATCTCACCTGATTCATTGCGGGAGACGATTACGCTGATTTCCTTTTCAAAATCAATCAGTTTTTCAAGCAGTGAAGGCTTGTCAAATCCCTTGTCAAGATCAGCTTCAGTACGGATCACTTGGACACCTCTGCCATCGTAGCCTTCTTTACCCAGCTTGTGCACCCCGGGAAGGAAATAGCCGTGGGCTTTCAGGTCGGCGAGGTCTTCGGTCAGTACAAAATCTGCTGTGGGGATGCGGTTGGCCTTGTAAAAGGTCTTTTGTTTGCGCTTGTCCTGGATCAGCTCGATGACCTCAGGTTGCGGAAATACTTTCTTGCCCATCTTTTGTAGGTTCTTGAGTGCATCTGTGTTCACATTCTCGATTTCGATGGTGATCAGGTCTTTGTCCTTTCCAAAAGCCATGACGGCATCATAGTCGGTAAGCTTGCCTACCGTAAATGACTGGGCGATGTCTTTACAGGGGGCATTTGGATCCGGGTCGATGATGTGGATGTTGAGATTGAAGTCAATGGCGGATTGGATGACCATGCGGCCGAGCTGTCCGCCACCGAGGATGCCGATCTGTAAGTCCGTGATTTCCATGGCGCAAAGATGAAGATTTTCACGCAAAGAAGCTCACTAAGAGTTCACACACATACTACACCGAAGCTCCGTAAAGCCTACAGAGGATTTTATCCACAACCCAGAAGCTTTTTGAAATCCACATCCGGAATGCCCCCTTGATTGTTTTGTTTGTCCTTAAGATCCTCTTTGTCTGAGATCTTTTTTTGGGTGGGTCGTTTTGATTTGGGAGCCTTATTATTTTTCATCTTGCTAAGATTCTTTATAGTAAACGCAATTCATCGCAATCTGTTTAATGCGAAACCTGGTATGCCAATAAGAAAGGTCCTTTTGCGTCACCTATTCTGATCTAAACACCCGTTTCACCCGCTGGCTTACGTTGGTCAGTATTTCGTAGGGGATCGTGTGGGCCCATTCGGCCAAATCTGCTATGGTAGGATTAGCACCAAATAAAACGACTTCATCGCCTTCTTTTACCTCGATGCCTGTTACATCTACCATGGTCATGTCCATGCAAATATTACCAATGGTAGGGGCTTTCTGACCATTGATCATGACCCAGGCATTGCCATTGCCAAAAATCCTGAGATATCCATCCGCATAGCCGATGGGCAGAATTGCGATCTGTCCGTCTCTTTGGGCTTTCCCAGCCCTGGAATACCCGATACTTTCTCCTTTTTTGACAGGCTTTACCTGCGAAACGATGGTCTTGAGTGTGCTGGCAGGTAGCAGATTATCCAGTTTGCACGCTGCATCAAATCCATATAATCCGATCCCCAACCTTACCATATCAAACTGATAGTCAGGCCAGCGTACGATGCCGGCGGAGTTCAGGGCATGCTTCAATGGCTTATAGCCGAGAGCTTCGGCTAGTTGGTCATACAATTCACTAAATAGCTCCAGCTGATGTCGTGTATAGTCATCATTTTCAGGATCATCCTGGCTGGAGAGATGGGTGAAGATCCCAGTGACCTTTATCTCCGGATGTTGTGCCAGTAAGCCCTTCATCTCCTCGATATCTCCTGCCTGGATACCCAGCCTGTTCATTCCGGTTTCCAGCTTCAGGTGAATTTTTGGTAAAGTGGTGAGGCCGTTGATCATATGCCTGAGCATAGCAACACTGTATACCTCTGCCTCCAGGTCAAATGTGGTGAGGAGTGATAACGAATCCCAGTTGGGGTTCATCACCACAATCGGGATAGTGATTCCATGTTTTCTGAGAAAAATCCCTTCATCCACATAAGCAACCCCCAGCCGGTCGACTTGTTGATACTGCAGCAGGTTGGCGATTTCAGCGATGCCCCCTCCATAAGCAAACGCTTTGACCATCACCATGAGCTGAACATCTTTTTTGAGGTGTTTTCTATAACTATTTAAATTGTGGATCAGGGCTTCAAAGTTTACCTCCAGCAAGGTGCCATGGTTTTTTTCCTCCAGGAAGGCAACAATTTTTTCCAGACCGAAAACACGGGCCCCTTTTATTAGGATCATTTCCTGTGAAAATGTAATGGCTGAGGCCAGGAGTGACTCTACGTCAGGAAAGAAATGTTTTTCCATCTCAAACAAGCCCCTGGATTCGGTGATATTGGGTCCTATGCACACTAATCTGTTTACACCGTGCGTTTTTAACAGTTCATTCACCTCCCGGTACAGCTGCTCATTGGGCTGACCCGATTGTAGAATGTCAGAAAGAATGACTGTCTTGCGGGAGTATTGTGACTGCTGCTGAAGGTAATTAAGTGCGATCTTCAGTCCAGCCAGGTCGTTGTTATAGGTGTCATCCAGGATGTAGGTGTCATTGATGCCTCGCTTGAATTCGAGCCTCATGGGGACAGGCACAATGTTTTTAAGGCCACGCTCGATTTCTGAGGTGCTCAGGCCACAAACCATTGCTGCGGAGATCACATGAAAAAGATTTTCCAGGTCCTGTGGTTTCTTCTGACCCAGCTGGAAAGTGTATGATTGATCACCATAGCTAAAGGTAAACCGGTTGTCGTCCTGGGATATGGTGATCTCAGCGGAGGATTGGCTGCTCCAGGCGATGACTTTGTCACCAAACCTGGAAGTTAGGTGACTATAAACATCCTGGTGGTCTTTGCAGCAGATGATCTTTGCCGAACCGGGAAAAAGCCGTGATTTCTCTTCAATTTTTTGAGCAATCGACTCAAACCCCTCACTATGAGCCTCTCCAATGTTGGTAAATATCCCTATGGTTGGCTGAATGATGGCCGATAGTTTTTCCATCTCTCCTTTTTGAGAAATTCCAGCCTCAAAAATACCCACCTCATGCTCATGCCTCATTTGCCATACGGATAGGGGTACTCCCACCTGTGAGTTGTAACTCTTCGGGCTCTTGACCACATTGAATTTTTCCATCAGGACGGTACTCAACCATTCTTTGATCATGGTTTTTCCGTTGCTGCCGGTTATTCCTATCACTGGAATGCTGAACAATGATCGGTGATGCGCAGCCAGTTTTTGTAGAGCCTCCAACGTATCGGATACGTTGATAAGGTTCACATCATCGGCCACTTTTACTTCCTTAGACACCACAAAATTTCTTATCCCTTTTTGATACAGGGAGTGAATAAAATAATGTCCATCATGACGCGCTCCTGACAGGCAGAAAAATAGTTCCCGTTGATTTCCGGCGGTCTGTCGGGAGTCAATAACAATCTCTTCAATGATCTTATCTTCATGAAGTCGGACCGTCTCACCCCCAACGATTTCCGATATTTCTGAGAAACGCATGCCTGCTAAATTAATGTGTATGAGAATACCTCGGCGATCAAGTGCCCTTATTTGATAACGAGCCGCATCTCGTATTGATCGATCTCATTGATAAATCCGATGTTTTTCAGAAAGGTATTGAATGAAACGTTGGCTTCAGGCACATTCATGATTGTCATGTGAGTGGTAGCTGACCGCTGAAAAGCATCACATACCAAAGCATTGCCAATGCCCTCACCCCGGTAGGCGGGGTTTACTGCGATCTGGCTGATCCGTCCGAGGTGTGGCTGAAAAATGATGTATCCGGTGATTTCATCCCCTTTGTAGGATTCAAGGATGGTCTCATTGTGGAGATTGAATTTTAGTTGCTGGGGCTGATCCAGAAAGCAGGGCTCCATTTCCCAGAACTTACTGTATTCAGGGTTGATGACATTTTTGATTCGGATGTCATGTTTTTGATCAGAATAGAAATAACCACGTTTTGCATAGCATCTAAAACCCTGAATGATCTCAAAACCAATGTCTTCATATACATGAATGGCTCTTTTGTTTTTTTTCACCGCCTCCAAAATGACATGTTCCACATCGTGAGCCTTCAACAAAGGCAGGAGCGATTCATACAGTTTTTTGGTCAGGCCTTTGCCTCGTGCTTCCGGGATGACGCCGGTACCTCCATTGTAGGCACACCATTTTCCACGGTAGGTATTCAGCGTATGTAAAACAAAGCCCTGTATAGCGCCACCCTGAAGCGATAAAAGGGAGACTTCCTCCAGAATGTGTAGCTTGTCAGTCAATCGCTGTTCAAACAGGTCAAATGAAAGTGTTAAGCCCGGTTCCTGGTCTGCCCAGGCTTCGCGAAAAGATGTATACAATGGCCTTAGAAATTCTCCGCTGAACTTCCTAATACCGTCTTCCATTTAAAATTGAGGAATGGTGAGCAAAGGAACGCTGGGATTTAAGGCAATGGTCTTCGTGATGGATTTTTTGAATAGCTTCTCAAAAAAGCTGTGTTCTTTGGGGACCACTGACAGTAAATCAAGGTGGTGACTCTTGGTGAAGTTTTTCACACCATTCAGTACCGTGTCAGCCTCGATCGTCCTTACCGAAGCTTCATGGTTCAGAAATTTTTCATGAAGTTCCTTCATTTTCTGTTGGGTAGTCACTGTCACATCCGTCGGGTCGCTCGCCACATGGAAAATGAGGATTTCTGATTCATAGAGATCACTCAACCTGGTAAGAATACCAAGGTTTTTGAAATTGATAAGACCTTCGAAGTCAGATGCCAATCCTATTTTCTTAGGGCTAAAAGATTTGGTTTCTTCCGGGATCACGAGAACAGGTACGGTTGCATTCCTGATGATATCTGTTGTATTACTTCCCAGAAATTTTTCAATGTTGGAATGATCCGATCGCGTTCCCATGATGATCAGGTCAATGTCCTTATTTTTTGTCTCGGTAAAGATGGCATCTACCAGGTAGGAAATGAACCGGTCAGATTCATGGGGTACATCCTTGAGCTCGATCATATTGGATTCCAAAGAGTCAAACCTTTTTTGAACCTGATCTTCATAATCAGCAAGCAGTGAGTTTATCAGATTGCCACCAGAGATATCCGGATGAGGAGCATGTACATGTATGGAATTAACCATATGGATTTTAGCTCCTGAAAGTTTAGCCAGATCAATGGCAATCTTAAGTGCGTTTTTTGAACAATCTGAAAAATCTACTGGTACGAGAATATTATTGATTTCCATCTTTTGGCGTTTGGCAACTAAGTTACAAATCAATCCCTGGAATATTCAAACAAAGATGCTGAATCAACTATATTTTCAATAACTGTGAAGAAAATCTACTAAGGAAAGTTATTTTTGTGCCTCGGTAGCGTGGACAGACCATCGTTTTTGGGAAGTTAGCTCAGTTGGTTCAGAGCATCGCCTTGACAGGGCGGGGGTCGCTGGTTCGAGTCCAGTACTTCCCACATAATAATGCCTACCTGCTTCAAAAGCAGATAGGCATTGTTATTTATTCTACTGCCAATCCGGAGAAGTACAGATAGGTAAATTCATCAGTCTCGCTCGTTTTAATTTTGATACTTTTACGAAAAGACCCTACTTTGGTGGGTGTGAATTCTGCCCGTAGGGTTGCTTTGGACCCGGAAGAGATCGCCTTTTCTGGCAACTTCACTATTGTGCATCCACATGACCCTTTAGCTTCAAGAATACTGATCGTTTGGGTGGCTGTATTGATGAAATCAAATTTAAGCTGTTGTGTTTCATGAATCTGCACCTTACCTAGCTCAAGATTGACATGGGCCCACACAAGACCAGGGGCCATGGAAAAAACAGCCGTTGCGATTCCCATGGTCATTACAAAGAATAAATTTTTCATTTTGTTTTGATCGTTTGATTATTCATCAAAAATGCCAGACCAATACGAAAAGTGGTGTTAATGAACTCCTAATGAATGTTAATGGGTTGTTAATGTTTCTGTGATCGAGCATTTAACTTGTATTTTTATGCAATGAAGAACACGCCCATACGTGTTTTGGTCCTTCTGGGAGTGGTGGCCATCGCAGGGATTATGTTTACGCAGGTCTTTTGGGTAAGCAGAGCGATGGACAGCCATGAAGAGCAGTTCAACAGATCTGTTCAAATGGCATTGAAGAATGTGGTAGAATCTCTATGCGTGATCAACGGCAATGATATCCCCTCCAATGATCCAATCGACCAGGTCTCCAGCAACTACTTTATCGCCAGGACCAACTATAAGATTGATTTGAAGTCTTTGGATTATTTAATCACCGGGGAGTTTCAGAAACGCAATATCGAATTGGATTTTGAATATGGTGTCTACGATTGTCAGACTGATCAAATGGTCTATGGACAGTTTGTATCGATGAATGGGGCCATTGAAAATGCTCCAACCGGGAAACTTCCAGAGCTTGTCAAAGATGAATATTACTTCGGAGTCTACTTTCCATCTAAAAAAGCCGGTCTTGTGAGTGAAATGGGGTTTTGGCAGTTTACCACAGTACTGACATTGCTTATTGTGTTCTTTTTCGGCTATGCCATGTTTATCATCCTGCGTCAAAAGCGGTTAAGTGAAATTCAGAGAGATTTCTTCAACAACATTACGCATGAGTTTAAGACGCCGCTGTCCACATTGAAAGTATCTTCAGAAGTATTGGCACAACATGCAGGCTCTGAGAAATTGAAGAGGTACTCAGGGATCATGCTCGATGAGGTCAATCGGCTGGAAAAGCAAGTGAATCAATTGTTGAAAGCCTCTTTTGTGGATCATTATCAAACACAGAAACTAGAGACCACAGAACCTCTTCCCATTCTAAAAGATGTGATTTCATACTTCCAGTCGCGGGAGCAGCTTGACGTGGATTTGGTATCCGAAGATATCGGAGTATCCATAAAAGGGGATCGTCATTTGCTGGAAACCATATTTTTTAATCTCCTGGACAATGCCAAGAAATACGGCACCGGGACAGTACAGATCAGAACCTTGACCAATCGTTATAATTGGGTTTTGAGAATAAGAAATCAGGGTTCGCCCATTCCAAAGAAGCACCAGAAAAGGATATTTAACAGGTTTTATCGCGTGCATACCGGAGATCAACACGACGTAAAGGGCTTTGGGCTGGGATTATATTTTGTGAAACAATCTACCAGGCTGATGAAGGGTGAGGTGACCGTGGAAAGTAATGATCATAGTACTTCTTTCATTTTAACGTTTCCTATGATATGAATGCCAGAATATTGGTCGCAGAAGACGACACCAACCTGGGTTTTGTGATCGAAGATCATCTCTCCTCGGAAGGGTATGAAGTCCACTGGGTTTTAGATGGCCTGGAGGCGCTGACGAAATTTGATACCCTGGATTTCGACCTTTGTCTGCTGGATGTAATGATGCCCAAATTGGATGGGTTTCGGCTTGCCAGTAATATCCGGGAGAAAGATGAATTTGTACCTATCATCTTTTTAACGGCCAAGTCACTGGAAGAAGACAAATTGAAAGGGTTTGAAATTGGTGGGGATGATTATGTGACCAAACCTTTCTCAATCAAAGAGCTTACCCATAGGGTCCGGGTCTTTTTGCGAAGATCGGGATATATGAACAAGCCTGAAGAAATGGTGAATCTTGGAGCCTATAAATTTGATATGAATAACCTTACGCTGGCTGAGGGGGATAAAATCATCCACCTTACACAGATTGAAACCGACCTGCTGAAGTTGCTGTCCATCAATTGCAATACGCTGGTGACGCGTGAAGAAATCCTCACCAAAATCTGGGGAGAAAATGATTATTTCAAAGGCAGAAGCCTGGATGTATTTATTACCAGGCTTCGCAAATACTTAAAAAGTGACCCTTCTCTGGAGATCAGAAACCATCATGGTGTTGGTTTCACCTTATTGAATCACCATCTTTCTAACTAATCTCTTCTTGTCATGACTTATTTCCAGCATATAGGTGCCAGGCTCCTGACCCCTCAGGTCGATCTGCTCTGAAAATGTGCCTGAATGTCTGGGAAAATATCTGAGAAAAACTTCCTGATCATCTGAATTATAGACCCTAATGTACAATGGAGCCTCGTCTTCTACCCGAAACTTCAGCCGGAATTTGCCAGGTGATGGATTTGGGTAATAGTCGATAATTTCAGGTTCCAATAACTCGTTGTTGCTGATTTTTCCCCTTTTGCCAAACTCATTACCATCCGTTGTACTTATAGTGATCAGCTTTTTTTCATCATCTTCAATAACGAATTCCTCAGTTTCTTCATCCTCATCAATAATTACAATCTTGTGCCTTTCCCTGATCTCGTCCCAGTCCATATCTTGCAGGATTTCAACCTCTTCTTTAATATCCATGCCCATGTTGGCCAGTGCTTCTTCTAGCTTGTAGATCTTTTTCTGAAGCTTTATTGCGAGTGAATCATCATCCATGTCCTCATAGCTCATTTTTTTTCTCACGGACTTTTTTACATCTGTATCAAAGTCAAACGAATAGGACCTTGTCGAATCGGATTTTTGAATTTTTATTGTTTGAGTACCACCCGGACTAACCTTTACATGACTGATCTGATCCAGGTCTTCTGAAAAAGATTGCAGCTCTTCATCGGCTTCCATCTCTTCCTTAGAGGAATAGGTCTTACTGAATTTTTCTGTTTTTCCATCCACCTCCCTGGTGATGTCTATGGTGATCTGAGATTCTTTTTCCTGGGCTAATAACAGATAGCCAGTATTCAACAGGCAAAAAGCCATGCAGAGTGAGGTTTTATAAATTCTTTTCATGATCCCTGTATTTTGGTTAAAGACAATTCGAAGGTAGGAAGGTTGCCAATACGTTGTTGTTAAAGGGGGGTTAAGGTGTGTTAAAAATGGTTAAATGGACATTTCAGGCGGCTTTTACCCCTAAATTTGTGATATGAAAAGAGCACACATCAGGTGGGTAATCGGGATGATGAGTGTTGCCATGCTGGGATTGATCGCTTTTCAGTGGTACTGGATAGATTCTGTCACATCGGCCAATGAGGTACGATTCAAGCAAGATGTGACTGAAGCGTTAAACCTTGTATCTCAGAAGCTGGAACGTCAGGAAGCTCTTGATGCGATGCGTATTCAAAACAAACTCCTGCAGCCTCAGTCCAATGTCTTCAGGCAGTGGTCTACCCAGGGTCAGCTACAGATCTCCGACGATATTGTGGTCAAGAAGGATACCATTGTGAGTCCATCGGGTGTTCAGATCATAGCAGAGTTTAAGGCATCGGGGGGAGGAATCTCCGCTTCGTTTGAGTCATCATCTGGTATTTCCAACGAACAGATGAATGAAATCCGCCGCAGAAATGAAAGGGAGCTTGAAGAAATAAACCGACAGCTGCAAATGCTTTCCAACAAGACAGAGATGGCATTTTCAGTAATAGAAAATGTGATGGTAGCGGGTCGGTCTCCACTTTCCCGGTTCAATCCCAATCAATTGGACTCACTGCTGTCCAAAGAACTGCAAAATAAGGGTATCGACCTGGCCTATAACCATGCTGTGGTCATGCCACAGGAAAAACGATTTGTATATCTGAAGAATCCTTCCGAAAAGTTGGCATTGCAGACCAGTGAACTTAGAGCGAATCTGTTTCCCAATGACCTGGTGGGGGATGCCGCAGAACTGGTCATAGATTTCCCTGATAAAGAACAATATCTTCTGAAAAAGATCTGGGCCACGATGGTGAGTTCTGGTGTGCTGGTCACACTCATTTTATTTTGTTTTGGCTATGCCGTTAGGACAATTGTCCGACAGAAAAAGCTTTCAGAGATGAAGAATGATTTCATCAACAATATGACCCATGAGCTAAAGACACCCATTGCCACCATTTCACTGGCCACAGAAGCGCTGAGGGATAAAGACATCAGTGAGACACCAGGGTTGCGATCACGATACCTGAAGGCCATTGGCGATGAGAATCACCGGCTGGGGGATCAGGTGGAAAAGGTGCTACAGATGGCAGCTTTGGATAGAAATGACCTGAACCTGAAGTTTGAGATGGTAGACCTTCAATCCCTCCTGATGGAGGTAGAAGAGAAAAGCTTATTACAGGTAGAAAACCGAGACGGTCAGCTCAAATTAAATATTGAGGGGGATGAATTACCAGTATGGGGTGACAAGGGTCACCTCACCAATGTTTTCCTCAATTTGGTGGATAATGCCATCAAATACAGCCCGGACGATCTTTTCATCAGTATCCGTGCCCACCGGCAAGGTGAGGCGATTCTCGTATCAATTCAGGATCATGGCATAGGGATGTCGAAGGAGTCCATCCGGAACATATTTCAGAAATTTTATCGCGTTTCCACCGGTAACATTCATAATGTAAAGGGTTTTGGTCTGGGGCTGGCCTATGTTAAGAGTATCATTGATGCCCATCAGGGTTCCATTACCGTGGAGAGTGAACTCGGAAAAGGAAGTAAATTTGTAGTAAGCTTACCTCTGAATAATGGACAAAA
This sequence comes from Cyclobacteriaceae bacterium, assembly GCA_965223915.1. GTDB lineage: Bacteria > Bacteroidota > Bacteroidia > Cytophagales > Cyclobacteriaceae > UBA7330. The sequence goes on from OZ245027.1 coordinate 1,529,280, forward strand.
TTAGAATTCTGATTGCCGAGGATGATCCGAACCTCGGACAAATACTCAATGAGTACCTTAACCTAAAAGGATTTGATTCAACACTGTGCCCGGATGGGGAGGAGGGCTCAAAGACGTTTAAACCAGGAAAGTTTGATCTTTGTATCCTGGACCTGATGATGCCTAAGAAGGATGGGTTCACCCTGGCCACCGAAATCAAGGCCATCGAACCTAAGGTCCCTATTATCTTCCTGACGGCTAAATCCATGAAAGAAGATATTCTTCAAGGGTTCAAAATTGGTGCAGATGATTATGTCACCAAGCCTTTCAGCATGGAGGTATTGCTGATGAGGGTACATGCTGTGCTCAAAAGAACGAAACAATCCTCCGAAGGCCCCAGCAAACTACCGGAGGAACTGAAAATCGGGAGTCTCACTTATCAGTACGCCGACAATCGATTGGTAAGACCCTCAGGGGAGATCAAGCTCACCACAAAAGAAAATGAGCTGTTAAAACTCTTCTTTGACAACCTCAACAAAACCGTAGATCGGAGTATCGCGCTGAAAAAGATCTGGAAAGATGACTCTTATTTCAATGCTCGAAGCATGGATGTTTATATCGCGAAGATCAGGAAGTATTTAAAGGAGGAGGAATCATTGAAGCTGCTGACCGTCCATGGGGAAGGGTTTAAGCTTATTCATTTAACCTAAAATCAAAGCTTTTCGTCAAGTTTGTTGATATCCTGGTATTTGTGCTTGTAGATAAAATAAAACAGGTAATTGAACTTGCTCATGGAATTATTGTCCGTGGTATTTTCCTTGATCTCAGAGCTATTATTAATGACTGTGTTTTTGCTTACAGTTTCCTGAGGTTTTGCTGTCTCGTCCGTCTTAGTTTCAGCAGTGGCTTTTACTTCCTTAGCATCTGATTGCTTTTTTTTTGCAGCCTCTTTGCTATCTATGGTGGGGTCATTGGCGAGACTGAAAAATGACATCAGACATAAAGCCAGGATGGGTAATATGTAATTTGATGGTCTCAGCGCACAATATTTTTACCAAAATTACTAAATATAAAATATTATTTCTTTTTCTGGGAGCTAAATATTTGCTTAGGACTGATTGTGTATCCTATGTAGCGGTAGGCATTCCGGATGATTTTCCTGAACATACTTAATCAGTTTTTCTCTAACACTACATCTCAGGTCCCATGCCTGGGGGGAGCTTTTGGCAGACATAAGGGCCCGAAGTTCAATGGTTTTTTCGGTAGCATTCACCACATGTAACACGTTCACCTTTTTATCCCATAAAGGCTCCTGCTCCAGGATTTTGGTGAGTTGCTCACGGATTTTATCGACAGGGGCACAATAGTCCAGGTGAAAAAATACAGAACCAATGATTTCCGCTTTATTGCGTGTCCAGTTTTGGAATGGTTCATTCACAAAATAGGTGATGGGGAGAATTAGTCTCCTCCAGTCCCAAAGTCGTACCACCACATAGGTCAAATTGATTTCTTCTATCCAACCCCACTCATTTTCAACGAGCACAGCATCATCAATTTTCATGGGTTGTGTAAATGCGATTTGAATACCAGCCAGGAAATTGGCAATGGTCTTTTGAGCAGCAAAGCCAATGATCACACTGGCTACTCCAGCTGATGTAAGTAAACCGGCTCCGAATTTCTGCCCACCTTCAAAACTTAAAAGTAGTGCACCTAGCGTGATGATAATGATGGCAAGGATAGCAGCATGTTTCACAAAGTTTAGCTGTGTCAGGATCTTCCTTTCATTGCGATTGTCTTCCTTTTTGGTGATATCATATTTTTCCAGCATGATATCTTCTGCTACAAAAGTGATTCTGATCAATAAGAAGGAAATGGAAAGAATAAGTAGCGTCCTAAATGTGACCAGCAACCAATGAGGCCCTGATGTAATGGTCAGGGCAATGAATACCAAAGCAACTGGGATTAATACCGTGATTGCTTTTTTACATCGCTTTTTAAAGAATAGCAGGCTTTTGGAAGAACCCTTTTTTATGATAAGATTGAAAATGAAGTGTATGATCCATGCAAGGACCAGCCCAGCTAAGGTCCCTACAACAATGGCAAGGATTGGTTTTGGTATTTCTTGTAACATGTCTATCGAGTTCTCTATCATAAAATAAAAAAGCCCCATCGCAATGAAGGGGCTTGTTTTATAAGTAAGGGTGGAAGACCGGGTTCGAACCGGCGACCTCCTGAACCACAATCAGGCGCTCTAACCAGCTGAGCTACAACCACCATTTTAAGCGATTTCATTCACTCTTGGCGCTCTAACCCCCCGATAGCTATCGGGGGAGCTACAACCACCATTTTTAAAAGGAATGCAAAGTTATATCCATTGATGGATATAACAAATAGTGAAGTGAAAATTCAATTTATACTTTTTATCTATCAAACATCAGTCTTTCACCCAGCACTGCGTCATTGATCGATCCATCACTATAAGCCAGATGGCCGGAGACGAATACCTTTTCAATGCTGGATTTGAATTCATGCCCTTCGAAAGGTGACCATCCACATTTTGACCTGATATTTTCTTTTGAAACAGTCCAGGGATTATTGAGGTTGGCAATGACAAGATCAGAATGGTATCCTTCTTTGATGTATCCCCTCTCTGAAACCTGAAAACATTCTGCGGGGGCGTGGCTCATTTTCTCAGCGATTCTTTCCAGCGATATTTTGCCCTCATGGTAAAAATCCAACATGGCAACCATCGAGTGCTGAACCAAAGGACCCCCTGAAGGTGCTTTGGTATAAGGGTTTTGCTTTTCAGCGAGCGTATGTGGGGCATGGTCCGTGGCAATCACATCAATGCGATCATCTAACAGGGCCTTCCAGATAGCCTCCCTGTCTGCGCTCGTTTTCACAGCAGGGTTCCATTTGATAAAAGCTCCTTTTTCTTTGTAGTCAGTATCGGAGAACCATAAATGATGAATGCAGGCCTCTGAGGTAATTCTTTTTTCCTTTAAAGGTCTATCGTTGGAGAAAAGTCGGGTCTCCTTTCCTGTGGAAATGTGTAATATATGGAGTCTGGTATTGTGTTTTTTAGCCAACCCAACAGCATAGGAAGATGATAGGTAGCAGGCCTCAGCACTCCTGATCAGGGGATGCATCTCAAAAGGGATATCATCACCGTATTTCCTAACATAGGCTTCCTGATTATTTCTGACCGTCATCTCATCTTCACAATGGGTGGCTATCAGCAGCGGAGCTTCGTTGAATATTTGCTCCAGGACCTTTTCATCATCCACCAGCATATTTCCGGTGGACGATCCCATGAATATTTTGATACCGCAAACAGAACGAATATCGGTTTTGAGCAATTCATCCAGGTTATCGTTGGTGGTGCCCATGAAAAAAGAGTAATTAGCCAATGATTTTTCAGCACCTAATTGATACTTAGCTGCTAATAATTCCTGGGTCACCGTTTGAGGTATAACATTGGGCATTTCCATGAATGAGGTGATCCCTCCAGCTACAGCTGCTCTTGATTCAGTGAAGATGTCGGCTTTGTGCGTAAGACCAGGCTCCCGGAAGTGAACCTGATCATCGATGGCTCCGGGAAGAATCACCTTTCCTTCCGCGACAACCTCTTTGTGATTTTCATCTACGGTTAATTCACCACCGATTTTTTCAATCCGTCCGTTCTTTATAAAGATATCCTTTACCCCGGATGTTCCTTCATTGATAACTTTTCCTGCCTTGATTAAATAGCGCTGACTCACAATTTCATGGAATTAGTACAAACAATATTATTTAAATCACATTCCAATATGTAGGAATTATTCTAAGAATTAAAAAATATCGATTAAATACAAAATAAATAGCAACTCAACTTAAAATAAGCAGAATATATGTTGGTATTTAGCGTGCATCACGATATAAAAAAATATTCTTATTAATTATTTCGACTACCACTTCTTGGAAACTTAAAAAACAATTATTATTGTATCAGAAAGATGGATTAATTCTTTCTTTCCATAGCTGGTTGAAAAGATCTTGTTCGGGGTTTAGGAGTAATCCTGCCCCTACAAGATCACTTAGTCTGGTTCAACCTTCTCCTCCCGATTCGCAATTTCCCATGCAGTAAAGAAAATATAGTCAGTGATCTTTTTGATCTTTTCAAAATTGATCTTATCCACTGTATCTGTTGGTTGGTGATAATCACCATGGGTACCACTGAAATAGAAAATGATCGGAATATTTTGCTGGGCAAAGCTGAAATGGTCTGACCGTTTATAATATTGATTCGGGTCGCTCAGATCATTGTATCGGTAATCCAGTCTTAGATCAGTAGAATAGTCCTTATTCACCGATTGAGCAATGTTGTCAAGCGATTTGGAGATGCGATCTGAGCCAATGATATATACATAGTTTGGATCCTCGCTGTATTTCAGATCTTGCCTGCCAATCATATCAATGTTTAGATTAGCTACAGTATTCGAAAGTGGTATCTCCGGGTGAGTCACATAGTATTTACTCCCGAGCAGGCCTTCTTCTTCACCTGAAAATGCAATGAAGAGTAAACTTCTTTTAGGGCCGTCCCCATTTTCTGCTGCCGTGGCAAATGCTTCGGCCATTTCAATGATCGCGCTCGTGCCGGAAGCATTGTCATCTGCACCATTGTAAATTTTTCCATCCTTTATCCCCAGGTGATCATAATGGGCAGAAACGACCACTACCTCTTCAGGTTTCTCAGAACCGGGCACAAAACCAAGTACGTTCTCAGAGTCAATCGTTTCAATCAGCATATCAGCATTGAAAATGATTTTTTTGGTTAATCCTCTGCCCTTCCTGACCAGGGATTGAAACGACTGCTCGAAAACCCATTCGGCAAGGGCAGGATTTGCAATGATGGTCTTGGTGCCCATATCATCTACGTTGAATTCAATTTTTTCTCCAATCATCACCACACCAAACCTGTTAAGCGCGTACCTGTACTGGTCTTCGTTCCTCACAATAATGAAGTACCCGGCAGCTTCGCTGTTTTCAAGCTCATTGAGCTTACTCCGCCATCCGGTCATCTCCTCGGCGCTGAAGGCAATGAATTTATTTTTCACATCCAGCCCTCTCAGGTCAAAGTCTTTGATATCCCCGCAGAAGACCATTTCGATATACTCTTCCCCCATGGTTTCCATGCGTGAGTAATAAAGAAAATCTACAAGATTTGATTTGACTTCATCGCCTCTTTTGAAGTACGAAGTATTGTATCTGCTGCGGTATAAGTGAAATTCCTGAAAATAGCTGTCTCCCTGATTGGTTTTCACAGGTGGCAGGACCCCCGCGATCTTGTATTTATTGGCTATGTATTCCGCAGCCAATTTTTGTCCTCTTTCACCCGTGGCTCTTCCTTCAAATTCATCTGATGCAAGGGTGCTGACGGATTCCTTTAACTCCTCCAGGGTGATGGTTTTGGCATATTTAATAGCCTTTCGATCTTGAGCTGGTGCTAGTTGCAGACAGACAAAAAGGGTAAGAAAGAAGAAAAAATAAGACTTCATTAACTAGATAATTGATAGTATGCGGAGCAAAACTAATGATTTTAGCTGACCCTAAATAAAGCAATAATTGAACCAAATTATTGTACAGTCAATTGTATAGTTTTGCAAGATAATACGGCATGTAAAATAACCACCATTGTATGATAAATTTAAATGAGCGAGTAAATTTTGCTTCCAGACACATTGGTCCCAACACAGAAGAGGTTAAAGAGATGCTTTCAGAGATTGGAGCTGATGCTATTTCTTCGCTGGTTGATCAGACAATTCCAAAAAATATCAGGTTGAAGCAACCGCTTACACTCTCTCAACCTTTGAACGAATATGAATACCTGAAGGCGATAAGCAAGACGGCAAAAAAGAACGTCGTGGCCAAATCATTCATTGGTCAGGGTTATTACAATTGCGTGGTTCCAACCGTCATTCAAAGAAATATTTTTGAGAATCCGGGCTGGTATACTGCGTACACGCCATATCAGGCCGAGATCGCTCAAGGTAGGCTGGAGGCCCTCATCAACTTCCAGACCATGGTGATGGAGCTCACTGGGATGGAGATCGCCAATGCCTCTTTGTTGGACGAAGGCACAGCTGCTGCTGAAGCAGTCACCATGTTGTATAGCGTCAAACCCCGTGAAAAGAAGGAAGCAAATTGTCTGGTGGTGGACCAACATATATTCCCCCAAACACTCAATGTGATTCGTACAAGGATGGAGCCCTATGGAGTTGAGATTCTTGTTGACGACATAGAGAATGTTGATCTGGGTAACGAAAAGATCTTTGGCGTTTTTATTCAAAATCCAAATAACAACGGAGAAGTAAAAGACTATTCATCGGTCATTTCCGATGCTCATGCCTATGGTGTCACAGTTGCTGTTGCCGTGGACTTACTCAGCCTTTGTATGGTCACTCCTCCGGGAGAATGGGGTGCTGACGTGGTCGTTGGGACCTCACAACGATTTGGTGTCCCTATGGGGTTTGGCGGACCACATGCAGCTTTTTTTGCTACCCGTGAAGCTTACAAGCGATCTGTACCGGGAAGAATTATTGGGGTGTCTACAGATTCTGAAGGAAACCCGGCCTACCGTATGGCACTTCAAACCCGCGAACAACACATTAAAAGAGAAAGAGCAACCTCAAATATCTGTACCTCTCAGGTCTTGTTGGCCGTGATGGCATCCATGTATGCAGTATATCATGGTCCGGAGGGACTGAAAAGGATCGCCTACAGGGTGCACGGTCTGGCCACAGCAACGGCAGAAGCATTGCGTTCCATGGGCGTTGAGGTTCTTACTGATCACTATTTCGACACCATTAAGGTAGCGGCTAATGCTAAGGCCATCATGAAAGAGGCTAACAGCGCACTGGTCAATTTCAGGTATTTTGATGATGGCACCATCGGTATATCATTCGATGAGACCCACACTCCGGCAGATGCTCAGAACATTGTGGATATTTTCTCCAGGGCCATGTCATTTGATGCCGTCTCAGTCAGTGAGCATATAGAAGCTAGTTTACCAGCGACTTTAGAAAGAACCACTTCATACCTTACCCCCGAAGTTTTTCAAATGTATCATTCTGAGCATGAGCTTTTGAGATACTTGAAACGATTAGAGAACAAAGATTTATCGTTAGCTCATTCTATGATCTCCCTGGGGTCATGTACCATGAAGCTGAATGCCACCACAGAGATGATCCCTGTAAGCTGGCCAGAGTTTGGGGATATACACCCTTTTGCTCCTGCGGATCAGACCAAAGGATATCAGGAATTGATCGATGAGCTGGGTAGCTGGCTAAGTACCATTACCGGATTTGATGCGGTTTCTTTTCAGCCTAATTCCGGCGCTCAGGGAGAATACGCAGGACTGATGGTCATCCGCCGGTATCTGGATGCCAATGGAGGTAAAAACAGAAATGTAGTTTTAATTCCATCATCAGCCCATGGCACAAATCCTGCCAGTGGAGTGATGGCTGGTATGTTGGTGAAGATCGTAAAGTGTGATGATCAGGGGAATATTGATGTAGATGATTTGAAAGAGAAGGCTGAGACGTACAAGGAAGAGCTGGCAGCCTTGATGGTGACTTACCCATCAACTCATGGTGTTTTTGAGGAGAGCATCAAAGATATCTGTGAGATAATCCATCAGCATGGTGGTCAGGTGTACCTGGATGGCGCCAACATGAACGCACAGGTAGGCTTAACATCCCCGGCAGCCATTGGAGCGGATGTATGTCACCTGAATTTACATAAGACATTCTGTATCCCTCATGGAGGCGGTGGTCCGGGTGTAGGACCGATTGGGGTTGCTGCACATCTGACCGCTTATTTGCCGGGAGATGATTTACATATTTCCTCAGCTCCCTTTGGCAGTGCCAGTATTCTGCCGATCTCACATGCTTATGTAGCTATGATGGGGGGTGAGGAATTGACCAAAGCCTCGCAGATTGCCATATTGAATGCAAACTATATCGCTAAAAGACTGAGTAGTCATTACCCAATCCTTTATGCCAATGAAAAGGGACGTAATGCACATGAGCTGATCATCGATTGCAGGGTCTTCAAATCCGCTGGCATCGAGGTAGAGGATATAGCGAAACGAATGATGGATTATGGATACCATGCTCCGACTGTTTCATTTCCGGTAAATGGTACCATGATGATCGAGCCAACGGAGTCAGAAACAAAAGCTGAGATTGATCGGTTTTGCGAGGTGATGATCTCTATACGCAAGGAAATTGACGATGTGGTAGGGGGGACAGCAGACCAAAGCAATAATGTGTTGAAAAATGCCCCTCATACGCTTAACAGGTTGCTTTCTGATTCATGGGATCTGCCTTACAGCAGAGAGCAGGCAGCTTATCCATTGCTATTCTTAAAGAAAAGTAAGTTCTGGCCATCGGTGAGTAGAATTGACAGTGCTTATGGTGACAGGAACCTGGTATGCAGCTGTATTCCTGTGGAAGCCTATGCTGAAAAGGATTTAATCACAAAGTCGTAGACTGAACGACCCCTGGGCATGGTTTCCGTCATCAAAGGTGGCACTTAAGTAACCAACGACTTCGGTGGAGGTTACCGCGACAATTTCAACAAATCCGGTATTGGCCGTATACTCTGTGATACCGTCTTTCGAGAATACAACAAAATAATTGGGTGTAGCAAAGGGCAGATTGAAATTTCCACGATCATAAGGGATGGACAACGAGATATGCGGGTCCACAGTCTTGACTTTGCTACATGGGTCAGTTAGCGTCTCTTCAAACATAATGCCCGTAAGCCCCTGGACATAAAATTGATCGTACCGGATGCGGCCACTGCCAAAGATCCACTCTTTTCCATCGATTTCTCCTTTCAATGGATCATCTCCAATCTCGAAATACTGGTCTTTGCAACCTGAGAGGAAAACGATAGCCACTGAAAGCAACAAAACTTTACTCATGAATCTACTTTGAAGCTAAAACGTTTGACACCCTCAATTCTTTTACCCACGGGATAAGACTTTTCTGTGAACTGAACCTCTCCATCATGGGACAGGCTGATGGCAGTCGTACTACAGGTGCCATATTTTTCGGTTCGGATGCACATGGCCGAAACAGCTTCTTCAAGGTCTTTTGGGATGCCAGTATCCGGTAAGTCCTGCGGGTCTGCAGTTTTATCATCCCCCATCATTGTGATCAGGTCATCATGTGAGAAGTTTCCTCCTATCACGGATTCAAACAATTCTTTGGCCCGTACGACTTTCGGCCATGGTGTATTTAATGTGGCATTGCTCACCGCATGGATGCCATCATCAAGTTTGCTAGGATTGCCATTCTGATTGTTGTAGTGCACAAGGCTTTCCTGGTCCAGGGCCAGCAGGTTAAAGCCATTGAAATTGCCGGATTGTTTGCTGAGTTCTTCGACATATGTTTCAGCAGGCATTTTTTCACTCAGGAAGTTTACTGGTATCTGGCCCCGTGAAGCTTTGTTTTTCTGGTAGCTTATTGGATCGCGATAATTTGTCACCGCAGCGAGGTGTCCTACACGGTTTATACCTATCCAGGTTCCCCCCGCTTCAAGATCCTTCCCGGCAAGAAGCTTGAGAGGTCCTTCCCATTGATGCGCTATCTGGGTTGGACGTTCATAGAACTCATCCCGATTGGCCACAAGGATCAGCTTATATTTTGGGTGAATATTCCTGCCTAAAACAATCAGACACATATCTTTGGTCAAATTTTTCTGATGAAGAAGATCCTTGGCTACCTCATTGAGTATCAAAGAAAGCACTTTGATGCTAAACTATATCTCTCCGTTGCACTTTTTCTTGTGTTGATCTTTTTCTTCAACTACTACTATGATTTTGAGAATGCAGTGCTCGATAGATACAACGGACAATTTAGAGACGGAGTTCATATGTTCCTGTTTCACAGCATTCCCTACCTGGTAGTTTGTCTATTACTCTATCTATTCAATAAGAGAAGGGACTGGATCACCTCAGGGAGATTCTGGCTCATGTTTTTTATTGGGTTTACGGTGCTGGCGTTGGATCGATCATTTTACGGATATGTCATTTTCAAAGAACATTTCGATGTTCGGGATTACGTCTTTGTATCAAAAACTGTCCGATGGCTGAGCAGTACATTTATTGTTGTCATACCGCTTTTGATCATTTACTCAATTGTAGAACGGGAAGACCCCAGGATTTACTATGGACTTACCGCTAAAAAATTTGATTTTAAACCTTATTTGATCTTATTGTTGCTTGCTGGAGTGTGTGTTGGTATAGGCTCATTTTTTGCTGACCTCCAGGCTTATTATCCCCGTTACCAGTTTTCACGGGGCACCTATTTTGCTGAGCAAAGAAACCTACCTGAGTATGTTACTGTTTTGATCTATGAGTTGGCTTATGGCTCAGACTTTGTAGGAGTTGAGATATTTTTCCGGGGTTTTCTCATCTTTGCGTTTAGCCGCTCCCTGGGGGGTTATGCTATTCTGCCAATGGCTGTGACCTATGCGGTATTGCATTTTGGAAAACCTATGACTGAAGCCATCAGCTCCATATTTGGTGGATACCTACTGGGTATAATTTCTTATAATACGAGAAGTGTGTGGGGAGGCATCATTATTCATATGGGTATTGCATGGTTGATGGAATTGTTCGGCTATCTACACAGATTATTGTAAATTTAAACGATGGAATCAGAAATGATCACAATGTTGGGTATTGGGGCGGCTTTAGGGATAATCATTGGTTATTTACTGGCCAAGCTGACTTCCAGGTCAGGAAATACTGATCAGAAAGTCAGACTGGAGCTTCAAATGGAGCGTGAGAAGGGACAAAAGTTGGGGCAAGATCTCCTGGCACTCAACGAACAACTCAAGGAGGAGAGACAGGGAGTGATCCGATTAAATCAGGAAAATGCCAGCTTACAGGCAAACTACAAGAATCTGCGGGAACGATTGGATGAGCAAAAGCAGGAAATGATGAAGGTACAGGAAAAATTTACTGCGGAGTTTAAAAACCTGGCCAATGAAATATTTGAGGAAAAGAGCAAAAAATTTACGGATCAAAATAAGTCCAACCTCGATGAGCTGCTGAAACCTTTGGGTGATAAGCTGCTTCAGTTTGAAAAGAAGGTTGAACAGACTAACAAAGACAGCATGATCAGTACGGCTGAGCTCAAAGTACAGCTGGAAGGCTTGAAAACACTGAATCAACGCATGAGTCAGGAAGCTGAGAACCTAACCAAGGCATTGAAGGGAGACGCCCAGGCCAGGGGTAATTGGGGAGAAATTATTCTGGAAAGGATACTGGAAAAATCAGGGCTTGAGAAGGATCGAGAATATTCGATGCAGGAGTCGTATAATTCTGAGGAAGGTCGACGATTGCGACCCGATGTGATCATCCGGCTTCCCGATGATAAGAATCTGATCATAGATTCAAAGGTCTCGTTGGTCTCTTATGAGAAGTATGTGAATGCTGAGAGTGATGAGGTAAAGGAACAGGCCCTAAAGGCTTATCTCCTTGCAGTAAAAACGCACATCAAGGGACTCAGCGAAAAGAATTATCATGAGCTATTCGAAACAGGTTCATTGGATTATGTACTGATGTTTGTCCCGATTGAGTCAGCTTTTGCGATGATCGTTCAGCAGGGTGGTGAGCTATACAACGAAGCGCATAACAAGAACATTATCATTGTATCCCCTTCCACCCTGATCGCAACACTAAGGACGGTGGCCAGTATTTGGAAACATGAATACCAAAGCAGAAATGCGCTGGAAATTGCCCGGCAGGGAGGCGCTTTATATGACAAATTCAAAGCTTTTGTCGATGACCTCATCGAAGTGGGTAAATCCCTGGATAAGTCTAAAGATCAGTATGGCATGGCCATGAACAAGCTGGTAGAAGGTAAAGACAACCTGATAAGAAAGACAGAGCGACTGAAAGAGCTCGGGGCCAAAACAAGCAAAGAGATGGACCAAAAGGTATTGGACAGAGCGGATTCAGAAGCGGAGCATGTTTCAGCTACTCAACCTACAGACCTCTTCGGTTAATTGATTTTTCTACATTTGCACTTTTTACGAGAAGATTTATGGAATTGACTGCTGATAATAAGCTAAAGAAACTCATTGTTGTTGGTGACAGAGTACTCATCAAACCCAAGAAGGATAGTGAAAAGACCTCCGGTGGAATATACTTACCTCCCGGGGTGGCTGAAAAGGAGAAAGTCCAAAGCGGATACATCGTCAAAGCTGGCCCCGGATATCCCATTCCGATGGCCATGGATGAGGAAGATGACTGGAAGCCTGAAGAAGACAAAGTGAAATATATACCGCTTCAGGTCAGAGAAGGGGATTTGGCAATTTTTCTCCAGAAGACCGCCTTTGAAGTGATATATGAGGGTCAAAAGTATTATATTGTTCATCAGTCATCCATCCTTATGGTGGAACGTGATGAAGACCTTTTTGACTGATAACCTATGAATAGAATTCTTTCGTTTGGAATACTGGCCTTTATATTTTTAAATGCCACAGCCCAGGATATTGATAAATTGGCAAGGGAGATCGAGCCTAAAATGATCGAGTGGAGACACCACTTCCACCAAAATCCGGAGCTGTCCAACAGAGAATACAATACAGCTAAGAAAATTGAACAGCACCTGAGGGATTTGGGGCTGGAAGTTCAGACCGGAGTTGCGCATACTGGCGTTGTTGGTATATTGAAAGGAGCCAAACCTGGTCCTGTGATTGGAATTCGAGCGGATATCGATGCCTTGCCTGTCACAGAAAGGGTAGACCTGCCCTACAAGTCTGAAGCTATCGGTGAATACAATGGTGAAAAAACAGGGGTAATGCATGCTTGTGGCCATGATACCCACATTTCCGTAGTCATGGCTGTTGCGGAGATTCTCACCGGAATGAAAAAGGATCTCAGGGGAACCGTAAAATTTGTTTTCCAACCCGCAGAGGAAGGTCCCCCCAGAGGAGAAGAAGGGGGAGCACCCCTCATGGTCAAAGAAGGGGTGCTAAAAAACCCGGATGTGGATGTCATGTTTGGCATGCACATCAAGTCTACGATGCATGTGGGTTCCATCGGTTACAAAACCGGAGGTATTATGGCCGCAGCTGACCGGCTTTACATCACAGTCAATGGGAAACAATCTCATGGCTCCCGACCCTGGAGTGGAGTCGACCCCATCACCGTATCCTCTCAAATTATCTATGGCCTCCAGACAATCGTTTCCAGGCAGGTAGAGCTTACGAAAGAAGCAGCTGTCATATCCATTGGAAAAATTGATGCAGGGGTTCGTTACAACATCATCCCGGAAAAAGTGGAGATGGTTGGCACCATTAGAACCCTGGATGAGGGGATGCAAAAAGACATCCATCAAAGAATTGAGAAAACAGCCAAACTGATCGCAGAAAGTGCCGGAGCTACCGCCGACGTGGAGATCACCCAGGGAGCACCAGTCACTTACAACGATCCCGAACTGACCACCATGATGGTCCCATCATTGAAGAAGTCTTGTGAAAATCTGGAAGTGGTCAATGCAAGTACAGGTGCAGAAGATTTTGCTTTTTTTGCGTTGGAGGTACCATCCATCTATTTTTGGGTAGGAGGATGTCCAAAGGATGTGGCATTGAAAGATGCTGTCGACCATCATACCCCGGATTTTTATGTAGATGATGCCGGAATGCTTACGGGTGTCAAAGCATTTCTGAATCTTACGCTGGACTACATGAAGAAGTAGATCAGTTTTTTCTGTTTCTGCGTCACATTATACATGCTAATCTATTCTTCTGTTATACTCGGATGATCAATATTCAGATAATACCTGGTTCCTTTCCTCTCCCCTGTTCTTTTCAATGCTCCCATCTCAACCATTTTTTGTAAGTCCCGTGTAGCAGTGGATGGGGTCGTTCCTGTGATGCTGATGTAATTATCAGCACTCAGTCCCCCCTGGAATCCATTGATCCCTTCTCTAAAAATGCGGCTAACCACTTTCATTTGACGCTCATTAAATTTCATTCCATATCGGTTGTAATACTTACCTTTTTCAATCAGAAAGTCAATCATAAGCTGGGTGTGGTCTTGAGCCTCGAGTACCATTTCGCAGAAAAAACTTAACCATTCCGAAATTTCCAATCCGACACTGCTACGATGTAAGGCTGAGTAGTATGCTTTTTTCTTTCTTTCAATAGTATAAGATATCGCGATAAGTGTAGGTCGTTTCAAGCTTTGGGAAAGCGCCTTTTCTGAGATAGCGCGACCTATTCGACCATTACCATCTTCAAATGGGTGGATACTTTCAAAATATAAATGGCCGATGCCGGCCCTTACTAACGGATTCAAATTGATACTTTCGCCATTGAACCATCTCACAAAAGATTCCATTTCTTCAGGCACCATTGGTGAAGGTGGAGCTTCATAGTGAATTATTGGATTATCTAACGCGCCAGAAACAATTTGCATAGGGTCGTCATGTGTTCTATAAGTACCGACGTCTAGTAGGTCTCTTCGTCCAAGGGTTAACATCCTATGCCAGTCGAAAAGCTGATTGTGGGATAATTGAGAATCATAGGTCTTGTATAGATTAACCATCATTTCAGCGATACCCTGCTCTGCTGGTGGAATTCTCCGATTATCAGTTTTTAATCCAAACTGTCTTCGAATAGATGATTGCAAAGAATCTCGGCTCAGGAATTCTCCCTCTATCTCAGAAGTTTTAAAAGCTTCATCACTGATTAAGGTGACTTTAAAGGTATCCTTTTCTTTGTCACTGATGTGTTTTAGAGTACCGATAAGCATCCCTGCTTTATGCAAAAACTCCCTCTCGTAATGAGTCAATTTCTTAGCAGAATAGGTGAATTCTGGCCAGTTCTTATGTTGCCAATTCCAAAGCATGAGCTATATATTAACTAATTATAGCTCAATATATCGCATATTTATGAGCTATAAAAATAAGTATTATAGCTCATCAGATGGAACGGCAATACAATAGAACACTCGTTTGATCTTATAACTGGTTATCTAACTCGCCGGGATATGAGTTTTTTTGGTTTTTAAGAACGAATCGATGCCGCTACTTCCTTAGAAAAATAAGTCAGGATCATATCCGCGCCGGCTCTTTTGATAGACGTGAGCACTTCATCCCTGGCCCGGTCTCCATCCAACCAACCTTTTTGTGCTGCTGCCTTGATCATGGCGTATTCTCCCGAAACATTGTAAGCGGCCACAGGGAGATCAAAATTGGCTTTAAGATCGGCAATGATATCCAGGTAAGCCAAAGCGGGTTTTACCATCAATACATCTGCCCCTTCTTCGATGTCGAGTTGAGCCTCAATCAGGGCTTCTCTCCGATTGGCGGGGTCCATCTGGTAAGTTTTCTTATCTCCGAATTTGGGTGCGGAGTCTAATGCATCCCTGAATGGACCATAAAAAGCAGAAGCGTATTTAGCTGTGTAAGACATGATGCCTGTTTCTTTGAATCCGGCAATGTCCAGCTGGCTTCGGAGAAATCCAACGCGACCATCCATCATATCTGATGGTCCGATCATGTCGATACCTGTTTCTGCCTGGGCAATCGCCATTTTTGACAATACCTCGAGGGTTTCATCATTGATGATTTTTCCTTCTTTCACAATTCCATCATGACCGTCGGAGCTATAGGGGTCCATGGCCACATCAGTGATGATCATGGCCTCAGGAAACTCCTTTTTGATCTCCTTCAATGCCTGTAAATAGAAAAATTTCGGGTCGTAGCTCCGAGTTGCTGTTTTATCCTTGTATTTTTCTTCCACTACAGGAAATACATCGAATGCTTTGATACCAAGCTTTAAGCAGGTCTCAATTTCTTTGAGCATGAGGTCAGTAGATAGCCTGAAAATTCCGGGCATAGATTCTACCTCGGTCTTTTTCTTTGACCCCTCCAGGAGGAATAAAGGAAGTATCAGGTCATCTGTGGTGACTTTTGTTTCCCGAACCAACGATCGGACTGCTTCGTTTTGACGGTTTCTTCTTGGCCTGCGGGAGAAATAATTCATTGTAGCTTCAATTGAAAATGATTTTCCAAATATCGATAACAAACATACATCCCACCAATACCTATGAAGATGGTAAGTACAACATAGGCGGGCTCATCAAGCAGGTAGGTGATTGAGAAGAGCGGATCATCAAAATACCAAAAGGCTCCAAACCCAAGTCCATTGTTGACAAAATGGACAAACATACAAAGCACAATGTCGCCAGTTTTATAAAATATGTATGCCAGGTAAACACCAGCCACAAATGCTCCGATACCTTGCCATGGGTTCAGGTGAAAGAGGGCAAACATGAAAGCGGACATGAAGATGGCTTTCTTCAAGGAATAATTTTCCAGATAACCTTCCAAAATGACTTTTCTGAAAAGGAGTTCTTCCATGACTGGAGCCATAATGGCAATGGTGAGGAAAGAAGCCATATTTTTCTGAATCAGGTTGGCCATAATCTCTTCCAGCCATTGAGGTATGGGTATGAAAGATGTGATCGGGTCAATGGCCATGATCATGAATACGGTAAAAAGAATGGAGATTAGGTAAGTCTGGAGAGAAGCAAACTTCATGTTCTGAAACAGGTAGCTGAGAGGTGCTCCCTTAAACTGCAAAGCAATAAAAATGACAACAAACATGGAAACCAGGCTTGCCAACAGGGTTACTAGCGACTCAGACATAATAGTCATCAGGGGTTGGACAAGCAGGGCCAACCCTATGGATAATAGAATATAGATCCCCAGGAGACCAAATGTTTGCAGGATGTTTGGATAGTGCAGCTTCATGCCCCTAAAATGGCGGATCATTCTCTAAATTCCAATAAATCACCAGGCTGGCAATCCAAAGCTTTGCAAATGGCTTCTAATGTGGTGAACCGGATGGCTTTTGCTTTGCCTGTTTTCAAGATGGAAAGATTGGCTTCCGTGACGCCTAGTTGTTCTGCCAGTTCTTTGGATCGAATCTTCCTTTTGGCCATCATCACATCCAGATTAACAATGATTGGCATGGGTTATATGGTTAAATCCTGTTCTTCTTTCAATTTCTGCCCTTGCTCGAATGCAGCACCCAGTGCAAAGATGAGGGCTCCGACAATGACTATGTGCCATCCCAGATGTGTTTCGGTTACTAGGCTCATTCCTTCAATGCTGTAATTACTGCTAAACCACCAGTCCCCAATTTTGCTAAGTATCTTTTCTCCAAACATTGAAAGTGCTACCAATATGCCCAAAGTTTTAATTGTTTTGATATTATGAAGGGTAAATGGTTGCCCGACACGGATATTAACAATTACTCGCTGAGCAATATGTAATAGGATGATGAAATAAGAAGAGACTACTGCTACAAAAAAGACTAACAAACTCTTTAATGACCAGTTTAAGGGGGCTTTCATCCTGGATTGAATATCGTAATATTCAATATTTTCATGCTGTGGAAGGATGGAGATTATCTGGTTTGAAATTTCTTCATTATTTACAAGCCAAAAAGGTTCACCTACCTCAATCATTTTCCCGTCAGGCAGCAAAAGGAAGAAAATGGTGGCCAGCAAGGCTCCTCCAAGCGTCAGCCATTTGAATACTTTGACCATCACGAGGATTAATTTCAGCTTATTCATTATTGATATAAAATTATTGAAAAACAATAATAAATAATTATTTTGGGATAATTTTAGTCTGAACAGACTTTTCTCATTAGATCTGGTAGATCCTAAACTTGTTAGAATTGTTAAAGGGGGTTTTTATTTATGCCACAAACTCTGCAACCGTCTTCTCAATAATATCGCAACATTCATGCAACTGCTCTTCAGTCATCACCAAAGGGGGAGCAAAACGAATGATATTTCCATGGGTTGGTTTAGCAAGCAGTCCATTGTCACGGAGTTTCAGGCATAGATCCCAGGCCATTGATCCCTCGGAGCTATCATTGATCACGATGGCATTGAGCAATCCTTTTCCCCGAACCAACGTTACCAAATCAGATTTTTGAACCAGTAGGTTCATTCTTTCCCGAAATATCTCTCCCAAAGCATCTGCGTTCTCGGTAAGTTTTTCATCTTTCATCACCTGGAGAGCTGTCATGGTGACCTTTGTACCCAGTGGGTTGCCCCCGTAGGTGGACCCATGTGTTCCCGGAGTGATTACCTCCATG
Organism: Cyclobacteriaceae bacterium; assembly: GCA_965223915.1. Classification (GTDB taxonomy): domain Bacteria; phylum Bacteroidota; class Bacteroidia; order Cytophagales; family Cyclobacteriaceae; genus UBA7330. The sequence continues at coordinate 1,547,442 of OZ245027.1, forward strand.
ATCTCATCATTGGCCAGCACTGCTGACACAGGATAAACTCCACCTGAAAGTGCTTTTCCTAAGATCAGGATGTCTGGCTTTACGTCTTCATGATCCGCCGCCAGCATTTTGCCGGTACGGCCAACGCCCGTCTGGATCTCATCGTCAATGAACAGTACATTATGCTTTTTGCATAGCTCAGCAACTTTTTTCAGGTACCCTTCATCGGGGACAAATACGCCTGCCTCGCCCTGAATGGGTTCGATCAAAACACCAGCCACCATAGGATCAGCGATAGCTTTTGCCAGCTCACCGGGGTCATTATACTTTACAATTTCAAATCCGGGGGTATAAGGCCCGAAGTTATTGCGTGCCGTACTATCAGAAGAAAATGATATGATGGTTGTTGTTCTTCCATGAAAATTCTGATCGAAAACCAGGATCTTGGCCTTGTGCTCAGGAATTCCTTTTTTTTCGTAGGCCCACTTTCTGCAAATTTTAATGGCGGTTTCTACCGCCTCTGCACCGGTATTCATTGGCAGGACCTTGTCGTATCCAAAATATTCTGTGATGTACTGCTCAAATTCACCCAAAACGTTGTTGTAAAATGCTCTGGATGTAAGGGTAAGTACTTCGGCTTGTTGTTTAAGCGCCTCGATGATTTTGGGATGGCCATGACCCTGATTCAATGCAGAATAGGCAGAAAGGAAGTCAAAATATTTTTTCCCATCTACATCCCAAACATAGACGCCCTCACCTCTGGCGATGACAACGGGAAGTGGATGGTAGTTGTGTGCCCCATGCTTATCTTCCAGTTGCATAAGTTCTTCTGCTGAATACGTGATCTCTGATATTGACATTTCCTGATTTTATTTTGACTTTTACAACAAGTGAAACGGCCTAAAGTTCCAAAAGTAAGGGTTGCTCAGAAGGCCACAAAGGAATTGGAAACTTTATGCGGTGTTAATCAAATCTTAAAAGGTATTGGAACTTAGAAACTTTTGTCTGATATTTGCAGTCCTTTTTAGAAAAGCAGGAAAATTATGTCGAAAGTTTGTCAGATTACAGGAAAGAGGCCGATGGTGGGTAACAATGTTTCTCACTCCAACAATAAGTTGAAGAGAAGATTCAATCCCAATCTTCAAAAGAAGAAATTTTACCTGGCTGAAGAAGACAAGTGGATTACTTTGAAAGTATCTACATCAGCGATCAGAACCATCAACAAGATTGGTTTGAATGCTGCATTGAAAAAAGCCAAAGCCAAAGGGTATATTTCCTAAAGAAAGAAAGTCCTCATAAAAGATATTTCAAAGCCTGATTGTACGATCAGGCTTTTTTAATTTCGCTGGTATGCCAATGAAATATCTTGCTGCCTACTTGCTACTATCCTGCTGTTTCAGCGCCATTTCACAAGAAGCTCATTATTCGCGTCAGGATTCTCTAAGAGGTTCTGTCACACCGGAACGGGAATGGTGGGATTTGCTTCATTACAGCCTGTTTGTTTCGGTTGATATTGAGCATAAGTCAATCTCTGGCCGTAATGTGATCAAATACAAGGTCATTGATAAGCATCAGGTAATGCAGATTGATTTACAACCTCCCATGAAGCTTGCGGAAGTAAAACAAGATGGCCAGTCTTTAAAAATCACCCATGAGGGTAATGCACATTTCATTCACCTGATCGAGGACCAGCAATTAGGCGAAATAAAGACAATCGAAGTAGCATTCAGCGGTCAGCCAAGGGAGGCAGAAAATGCTCCCTGGGATGGAGGCTTTGTCTGGACAACTGATTCTAATGGGAAGGATTTTATTGCCAATGCCAATCAGGATATTGGAGCCAGCGTCTGGTGGCCCAACAAGGATCATCCTTCTGACGAGCCGGATGAAGGGCTCCTGCTGAGTATCAATATTCCAAAAAAGCTCAAAGCAGTGGGCAATGGGCGGTTATTGGAGGTCAGGAAAGAAAAAGATAAAACCCAGACGTTCGTATGGGAAGTGAAAAACCCAATTAACAACTACGGCGTCAATGTCAACATCGGGGATTATACCAATTTTAAAGATGTGTATCAGGGAGAGAAAGGTCCATTAGATTTTGATTTCTGGGTATTGAAGGAAAACCTGAAGAAGGCCAAAGTTCATTTTCAGGATGCTTATCGATCGATGGAGGCTTTTGAATACTGGTTTGGTCCATATCCTTTTTACGAAGACAGTTATAAGCTTGTGGAAGTACCTTATCTGGGTATGGAACATCAAAGTTCGGTCACCTATGGTAATGGTTATGTAAATGGCTACAAAGGAAGCGATCTTAGCCTCACCGGCTGGGGCTTGAAATGGGATTATATCATTGTTCATGAAACGGGCCATGAATGGTTTGCCAACAGCATTACATATAAAGACGCAGCAGACCTGTGGATTCATGAGAGTTTCACTTTTTATTCAGAGAGCTTATTTATCGAATATTTCTATGGTAAAAAAGCGGCCTATGATTACCTCAAGGGTTCCAGATACAGCATTCAAAACCAGGAGTCCATTATTGGTGATTATGGGGTGAATGACCGGGGAGCTGACCTTTACAATAAAGGGGCGAATGTTTTGCATACCCTTCGTCAAATCATTGATGATGATGACCTGTGGAGAGATATATTGCGTGGAATGAATGAGAAATTCTACCACAGCGTGATTACTACAAGAGATGTAGAAGGATATCTGGCCCAAAGAGCGGGTTTAGATCTGGCTGCATTTTTCGATCAGTATCTCCGTGACCCGCGGGTACCCGTGCTGGAATATATTAATTCCAGTGAGGGCATATTGTTTCGGTGGACAAACTGTATTCCTGAATTTGACATGCCCGTCAGGGTCTTTTTGGATGATACACCAGTTATGATCACCCCAAAGACAGCTTGGACAAGGTATTCAACTGATGAAAAAGTGGATGTAGTTGCAATCGATGAGGAATTTTATGTCTATCTCAATGAAGTGATTGTGAATAGAATTAATGAATAGCTATTCAACAATTTCTTTGTTCGATCACATATTTTCTCTAAATTTGCACTCCCTTAAAATTAAAGGTGCTAAGAAATGGCTAAGAAAGGTAACAGAGTACAAGTAATATTGGAATGCACAGAGCATAAGACTTCCGGACTGTCTGGGACTTCAAGATATATTACTACCAAAAACAGAAAAAACACTCCTGAGCGGATTGAATTAAAGAAATACAATCCTATCATGAGAAAATATACCGTACACAAAGAAATTAAGTAAAGATGGCTAAGAAAGTAGTTGCAACCCTTAAGCAGCCTGGTGGAGCCAAGTTCGCCAAAGTAATTAGAGCTGTAAAATCTGAAAAATCAGGTTCGTATGTTTTCAAAGAAGACATGGTTCCTGAGGCAGAAGTAAAAAATCTTTTATCTAAGAATTAATCATTCTTTAGTTGAATAGAAAGCCGATCCCGTCCAAGAACCGGATCGGCTTTTTAGTTTATATTTAGTTGCAAGTAGCAGGTCATCCCCATCGCCATGTTAAAGAACTTATTTTCCAAGAAAGAGAAAGAGACTTTAGACAAGGGTCTTGAAAAAACCAAGTCCAATTTTTTTGAGAAGCTTGGCAAGACAGTCATTGGGAAATCTGTTGTTGATGAAGATGTACTGGACGAATTGGAGGAAGTCCTCATCACCTCAGATGTAGGTGTCGAGACTACAGTAAAAATCATTGACCGGATTGAAGACCGTGTGGCTAAGGATAAATACCTCAACACCAACGAGCTCAATCAAATATTAAGGGAAGAGATTGCTGCCCTTCTGGCAGAAAACAACACCAAGGACCTGGTTGATTTTGACCTGCCGAAAGTGGAAGGACCGTATGTCATACTCATAGTGGGGGTCAATGGAGTGGGCAAGACAACCACCATCGGAAAACTTGCCGCACAATTCAAAGCCATTGGGAAAAGTGTGGTTCTTGGGGCTGCTGATACCTTCAGGGCTGCAGCTGTTGATCAGATCAAGCTGTGGGGAGAGCGGGTGGGTGTTCCCGTGATCGAAAAAGGCATGCAAACTGACCCTGCTTCCGTAGCATTTGAAGCGGCGAAGTATGGAGCAGAAAACAATGCCGATGTGGTCATCATTGATACTGCAGGCAGATTGCATACCAAGGTCAACCTCATGAATGAACTGAGCAAGATCAAATCGGTGATCAAAAGGTTTATCCCGGAGGCTCCTCATGAAGTCCTACTGGTACTCGATGGAAGCACAGGTCAAAATGCTTTTATCCAGGCTCAGGAATTCACCAAGGCTACCGAAGTGACTTCACTGGCCATTACCAAGCTGGATGGTACAGCAAAAGGAGGGGTAGTCATTGGTATATCGGATCAATTCAAGATACCTGTGAAATACATCGGGGTAGGAGAAAAAGTAGAGGATCTCCAGGTCTTCAATAAAATGGAGTTTGTGGATTCTTTTTTTAGCAAGGGGAATTAATTTTCCGGAGCGGTTTTTCTTCCGAGTGACGCTACTTTTTTACTCTGCTTTCTCACACCTTCAAAGATTTTCCCTCCTGCTCCACTGATGACTTCCCAGCCCGATTTTAGGGTATCTGTACCCGCTTTTTTGGTCGCCTTGAGTAATCCTGTGAAAATACTGGCTGAAGATTTGAGCACGATTTCTTTTAGCTGAGTCACCGATTGGCTGAATGCAAGTTTCCTGATCTTTTCTTTCGTGGTCACTTCATAACAACCGCAATATTTAGAAGTCATATTTCCAATCCTCAATGTCAGAAAAGCATTGGTAGATCCTTCCATGAGGCTGTCGAGAATAATGTTGGCTGTTGGCCCAATCAGCGGAATGGATTTTCCTGCGGAATTCCTGAAGAACGATTGCAGTACGGGTTCGATCTGTGTGGATATGTCCAGATCTTCGATCTCTGAGGCCAGGAGAGTGGATGCACCAACGTTTGCATACAAGTAGGTCAACTCCCGAATCGTGGGGCGTTGATAGTATAAATGTGCAATCTTCCATACCATGCGCGATTGGGTCATCAATACAGTGAATGCATCCAGTTTTCCGTTTTGAGAAACCGACGTGGTCAGAAAAACGATATTGGCTGTTTCTCTTACTACTTTCGAAGATTCCTTATGAAGATATTCGATGGCTTCGGGAAGCATATCCACATCTTTGGGGACTAAACCTGCTTTTTTCAAATGTTTGTTGCTCCGCAATCTCTTCACCAGATTCTTTTGATATTTTTTTAGCGTTTTTTCATCTTTTGGAAGCTTTAGCGGTGAAGGCAATTTCATATAGAGAAAAACAGGCCAGACAAAAAGACCTAAAGCTGAAACGGAAAGGAATGCCAAAAGAATATTAGCGTAAAGGACACTGGAAGATCTCACCAGCAGATATACACCAGAGATTTGATTGATCACAAACAACAAAAACCCGATGATTACCAGAATAGATAGTGGAATCAGGATCCTGGAGAACTGTTTAATCATTTTCGCGGACTTTTGTACCCATTACGTTTCACGTCTGCCAGGCTCTCGGGTTTCATCAAAATAGAAAAAGAGGCATAATCTCTGGATACATGAACTTTGGTACAAAATCCATTTTGGTATTCATAAATATTTTCTCCGTCCGGTGATGATAAGCTGTATTTATGGTCACCAACTTTTTTGAATTGCAGATATCGACCAAAGTATTGGGAGTACATTTCCTCATTACCCCGGGGTTCCTGATGGTATACCTGTGATGCGGCATATTTGATAGTATCTCCGGATTCTACATATCCTTCAATTCCATCAATAATGAGTTTATACTTTCCATTTTTGAAATTGATAGAAGTTTTCTTCTGGGTAGATCCATTGAGGGTATTAAATCCTTCTCCGGAAATGAGCATTCCGTCTTTAAACTGCTCTTTTAAAACATATTTGATATTGAATGTGAAGAGTACCTTAAACTCAACCACATTTTCAAGCGAATAAGTTTCGATGCCATTTTCGGTCGTCCTGACCACATCAATAGTTCCAATGGGTTTACCATTTCGTACTACTTCATAGTGAAGTACCTGTCCATTGGCAGACTTTATCAGTATGATAACCAACAATACTATGAGAATAGATCGAATCAATTGTAACTTGTTTATTTAATCTTAAGGACAATTTACTAAATCAAAGGTTTCCAATGGACTTTATTTCTAAGAAATCTTTTTAATAATCCTATGAAAACAGTTAATATCAAATTTACAAATTCATCGGGGCAGAAGCTTGCAGCCAAAATAGATTTCCCTCTGGTTGGGGAGCCAAAAGCGTTTGTTTTGTTCGCGCATTGCTTCACATGTTCGAAAAACCTGAAAACTGTGGAAAACATTAGCCGTGCACTTACCCAGTCAGACATGGCAGTATTCAGGTTTGATTTCACAGGGCTGGGTCAAAGTGAGGGAGAGTTTTCCAAAACCAATTTTTCCAGTAACCTGGACGATCTGCAAAAGGCTTATGAGTACCTTGAACACGAATATGAAGCTCCAAAAATCCTTGTTGGCCATTCGCTGGGTGGTGCGGCCATGTTGCATGTAGCAGGATCATTAAAGAAAGCCCGAGCAGTAGTGACGATTGGGGCTCCGTCCACTCCAACGCATGTCAGAAAGCTATTTAAGAACTCTCAGGATGAAATTGAGAAGACAGGTAAGGCGGAGGTAGATATTGGAGGAAGGAATTTTACCATTGAAAAGCAGCTGATCCAGGATCTGGAAAAAAATGACTCTAAGAAGATCATCAAAGAATTGGGAAAGTCTTTATTGATCATGCATTCTCCCCAGGATAACATCGTTGGGATCGAAAATGCCGCAGAGATCTATAACGCCGCCATGCATCCTAAAAGTTTTATCAGCCTGGATGGTGCTGATCATCTAATGTCAGAGTCTGAAGACTCTATGTATGTGGGCAGTATCATAGCTCCCTGGGTTTCCAGATATATCGAAGTACAGAAAGGGCCTGTTGCACCTGAGGGAGAGGTATGGACAAGGATCGGGGAGAAAGGTTTTCTGACCGAGATTACAGCCGGGCAGCACCATATGATCGCTGATGAGCCTGAAGAACAGGGGGGAAATGATTTGGGACCTTCTCCATACGGATATCTTTTATCAGCCTTGGGCACATGCACTGCCATGACCCTGAGGATGTATGCAGACCACAAAAAGATCGACTTGAAAGAGGTGAAAATAAAGCTCACTCATGAGAAGGTGCATGCCACCGATGGAGTTGCTGTTGATGGTGCAAAATCTAAAATCGATCAGATCAAACGTTTTATTAAGATAGAAGGGGATTTGACAGAAGCGCAGAGGAAAAGGTTGATCGAAATAGCGGATAAATGCCCTGTGCACAAGACGATTGAGGGGAAACCCAAGATTATTACTGAGGAGATTTCAAGTTTTTAAGATAGTCTGCATTAAATATCTTTTCGTATTAAGCGTTGAAAGGAATTATACATATTTGCAAAAATTCAACTTTCTATGCGGCTTCTATCCTTAGCATTCATTACGCTTTTCGTTATAGCATCCAATCATTTGTACGCTCAACCAGCCCCGGTAAATGAATTTTTTTCTGAGGTCAGGTTATACGTGGACTCTGCTGAATATACATGGACCAGAAACAAGATTCGGGTCAATGATTTTGAGGAGAAACTTGCTTTTCCGTACAATGATGATCAAACAGTTGTTGAAGTTTACCTTTTCAAAAAACAAGGAGTTAGTTTCGAAAGTCTGGAGCTTATCAAAACAGAAGATTTTGAAATTATCGATCCGGTGGTTCAGTTTGAGACATTTGCCAGGTTTAAAGTCAGATTCAGAGACCTGGATCAATCAGATTTTCTCAAGTTCATGGTGATGATCAAAATAAATGAATCATCTACGGTAATGACTGAGATCCCGCTTTTGGCCTATACCAATACCTATGTAGACTTCTACCCCAACATTGATGAACTCTATATTGGAGAAGAAAAGACGTTTGAGTTGACCACCAATAATATTGACAATATCCAAATTGAGAATCGATGGACCGAGGGTTTACCCATTGACTATAGGATCACACGTAGTGGAGAACAGCTCAATCTGCATCTTGTTCCCAACGAGCTGGGAAGTCAGTTTATTGAAATTGATTTTAATGCTAAAAGCCCAACCCTGAGAAATGGTAAATTGTCCTACAAGGTGGACTCAATCGCTCAACGGTTCAGGGTACAGGCTGGGAGACTGGCATTTCTCCAGTTTGACAAACAAGAAGTTACACCTGAGGATGACAAGACCAGTGATATTGAGATTCAGATTGATAATCACTATAACCTGAAACTGGGGAAAACCTACCGAATTGAAAACCAGGAAGCTGCCGGTGGTCCGTTGGTGGCCGAATTGTATACAAAGAACCGACTCAACAATGACAAGGTGCTTTGTCTGTTGAGGGTGTATGCATTTCATCGGAAATCGGAAGGATACCTGTATATCAAGGACGGGGACGAACCTCGGTTTGTCACCAACGTAGACATAACTCCTAAAACCAATATTCAGACGATTTCTATCAAAAGGGAAGGTAGGGACTGGGAAAAATCTAACGTGGTATATCCCGGAGAGACCATAGGTGTCCGTTTTGAAGGTGATGGGATGCATAAGGCCAATTTTGCTTTTCAGGGAATAGGCAGGATAAGTCCAGATTCAGCATTTCAGAATGAAAACATTGCCTCTTTCGAGTTTAGGGTACCCATGTCTATTGCATCCAGCAGAATTGACATTTTCAATCACAACCAAAGCACTGGAAAATCTTTGGTAGTGAGAGAATACCAAAAGCCTAAAGCCTTTGACTATGTGATCCTGGATTTCGGTGATGAGCAACATGTAGTAAGCGACATTGACAAACCTATTTATTATGACAAGACGATTACAGACCTGATCTTTTCGTTCGACAGGGCCTTGATTGATCAAAACCTCAATATTAACGGGATGCAATACCTGACCATTGATGTGAAGGTGAGTAACAAAAAGGGAAATCTGATTGAGCTAAATAAGTTTGAACAACTCGTCATTTGCCCATCAGAAAGATCGCCGCGCTATTCATTTTATGATCAGGCTGATTGCAGACCAGATGATCTCAATCTGAACAATCACTTGGCCAAAAAGACCTTTGACCTGGAAGAGTGGTCAAGGATTGACTTAACTGTCTCTCATGTGAAAGAAAAATACGGAGGAAAAGGTCAAAGTAAGAAAATTGTGATCTACCTAAAGCGAGATTATACATTTGACATAGATGTATCATTCCCTGCTGGTCTTCTGATTTTGAAGTCTGGATCTGAAAGTTTTGATAATTTCGGAGGTATCAGTTTTGCTATGATGTGGCAAATGAGTTTTTATCAGCCGGGTAAGATCGCAAAATACAGACCTTACAAAGTTGGTGCTGGCTTTATAGCCATCAATGCATTTAATTTCAATGCAGATAATACAGCCAATGAACAAGATATAGGACTGGTTGTTATGGGATCCCTTTATCCCATATCCAGCGACAATAAATTATCATTCCCACTGCATATGGGTTTTGGCTACCTGCTTAAAGACAGAAAACTATTTAGTTTGATCGGTCCGGGGATCAGGGTGAGGTTGTAGAATAAGTATCTGGAATATGAGATTCTCAGACCGACAACTATTTTATTTACTGGCTTGTGTGCTCTTTCTTTCTTTTTCATCCTGCTCAAAGGACAGAACCGCCCACAAAAACGTCCTCTTCATCATCGCTGATGATCTCAATGATAACCTGGGTGTGTATGACCACTACCTGGTGAAAACACCAAATATTGATCGTTTGGCAGAGCGTGGAATGCTTTTCAATAAAGCCTACTGCAATTTTCCCTTATGTGGCCCGTCACGAGCCAGTATGATGACAGGATTGTATCCGGACCAGACGGGTCATCATCAGCTAAGGGATTACATCAGGGATCATGTGCCGGATATAGTCACGATGAGTCAGGCCTTTATGAATGCAGGGTATGAAGCTACCCGAGTTGGCAAGATCTATCATTATGACAATCCCCGAGGCATTGGTACAGCCGGTCATGATGATTCGCTTTCCTGGGATCGGCGTTTTTATCCAAGGGGTGTGGACAAAGACCTGGAAGATGAGATTTTCACGCTATCACCCGGGCGGTTTGGAGCAACTTTAAGCTGGTTGGCTACTGAAGAGGGAGGTGAGTATCATACCGATGGATTGGTGGCAACGCAGGCCATTGAATTGTTGTCTGAATATAAAGGGGAAAACAGGCCATTTTTTCTAGGGGTGGGATTTTACAAACCACATACACCTTATGTGGCTCCAAAGGAATACTTTGAGATGTATGATCAGTCGGAGGTTCTTGTACCTTCAGTTCCTGAAGACTATTTCTCAACTATACCAGAGCCGGCGGTAAAGTACCTCACCAGATTGGGTGTACAAAATAACCTGTCTGATTCTGTAAAGAGAGCTGCTATCCATGCTTATTATGCCACCATCAGTTTTCTGGATGTGCAGGTAGGCCGGGTGGTCGATGCATTGGATAGTCTGGGCCTGTCAGAAAACACCATTATCGTGTTTACATCGGACCACGGATATCACATGGGTGAACATGATTATTTCCAGAAACTGACTTTGTTTGAAAATTCAGGACGTATTCCGTTGATCATTTATGATCCTGATATTATGAATGGAGGGAACCATACAGATTCATTTGTGGAAATGATCGATTTTTATCCGACTTTGTGTGAGCTGGCTCAGGTAGATGCTCCTGAGTACCTTGCTGGTGAAAGCCTTGTCCCTATCTTAAAAGATCCTGCCAAAGAGATTAGAGCGTCCATTTTCACCCAGGTGTATGCTGATTATACAATCAGGAATTCAGATTACAGGTTTACCTGCTGGGAAGAAGGAGGTGATGGAATGGAAGAGCTGTATGACCTCAAAAAAGATCCTCAGGAATTGATCAATCTGGCTAACAGAGAAGACTATAAGGAGGAAATCCAGCGCATGTCAGCACTGTTAGATCAAAGAATTGAAAAGGCACGCCAGCCTCCCGTCGGACTGAAAGTTTTACCTACCGATTGAATCATTTTGTTGCAAAATTCACCTCTGTTTTTAACTTATTATCAGCTACTTCTCCAGGCATACTTATATATTTTTCGAATGGGTCTATTTTCTTGTTCATTTTGAAGGCCTTATTCCTTTGGAGGTTCTGCATGGTGCTCCATGCATTTCCTAGATGACGATATGGGCCCTGATGACTCAAGGTGTAAACAGGAGTTGCTGGAATCGATCCTGAGGTTATTCCATTGTTAAGATCAGCAGGAATACTTTTTACCGGGAAAGCAACCGTATAGGTGGTTCGACCTTTTACCAGCTCCCATTTATGATAGATGGCAAGTGGCTGACCATTAACAAGGTCGGGTTTATCTTTGATAAAGGCTCCCAGCGTATCAAAATCCGCTTGCATAGCCCGACCAACATCATCAATGGCACATTCGGTCTTGATACCGATGTAATTACAACCGGGATAGTTTCCAGGCCCCGTGAAAGTTAATTTTGAATGTACTTCTCCATCTTCCACATAGTCCTTGAGCAGCTCCAGACCCCGTCGATAGTCCATACCCAGCCACGCAATCATCGCTTTTTTCATCCAGAACATGAAGAAAGGCAGGCTGCTGTCCATGAGCCAGGTCACCATGGTTCCCTTATCTTTCTTTTTCAACTCGAACCATACTTTGGCCGTTGATTTATAGGGCGTGAGAAAAGTTAGATCGATATGAATCGTCTCATTTTCTTTCTCCTGAGTGATTTTCATATTCCCACTCCCCACTTTTTCTCCTTTCCACTCATAGGATTTCTTGTCATCAGAGACAGTAACCCTGGCTTCTGGCTCCATGATCAACCAGGGTGACCAGGTAGTCCAGGTATTGAAATCATTAAGTGTGGAAAATACTTTTTCCGGAGATGCGTCGATATAGATAGATTTTTCTACGTGGAATTTGGGCATGACTTTTTGATCTTTTGTTGGTATTAATTTAAACAAAGTATTGAACAATTATCCTTACCTGATGGATCCAAAATGTTAAGGATCTTGATAGAAGCCACATTGTGAAGTCGTTCAAATACGGTTATCTTTATCAAATGCTTCAACATACTTTCTTGCATTTGAAAAAAGTCAACCTCAAGCAGGAAGCAAAGCTCTGGACAAAAGGGATCACAGACTGGGATCAATATGAAGCGGCCTTTGATTGCCAGCTGAATCTTTTTGAGCAATCGAAACCAACCTTTGAGGTTTCAAGAAAGCATTTTGAGCAAAGAAACTATCACTATTTCATTGAGAGAATACCAGTATCGGAATACTATAGAATTGCACTTCACTGTCCGGAGGACGTATTGTTTTTGGACATTGAAACGACGGGGTCGGGATTCAGATATGATCAAATAACAGTTGTTGGTTGGTCCCTGGGCAATGACTTTGGATTTTACATTGCAGGTGAAGACCCTGAACCCATGCTTGAAGCCATTGATCGGGCAAAAGTCATTGTGACATTTAATGGGTCGGGATTCGATATTCCTATTGTTAAATCTGCTTTTCCACAAGCTAATTTCCCGGTTTGTCACATTGATTTGCGATACCTCACCAGAAGGATCGGACTAAGAGGAGGTCAGAAAAAAATCGAAAAGGCTATTGGTATGTATAGGGAGGATGATATACTGGAAATGACAGGTCAGCAAGCTCCCATTTTGTGGGATCAGCACCTCCAGGGGGATCCACATGCCCTGGGTACCCTTGTTCGGTACAACTATGCAGATGTTTTTGGGATGAAAATTATCCTGGACTATGCGATAGGTGAGATCCTGAATGAATATGCCTATCTCAATGTGTCTCCACCCATCTTTGCCAAACAGAAGGGTATGATTCCGGAACGGTTTCTTCCCAAAGAAGCGTGGGTGGATTAAACCTTCACTCAACGTTTCCTTTCAGCAACATAGATTCCTGTAATAACCACAACGGCTCCGACCAATTGAAACCAGGTCATGGTCTCATCCAGGAAGATCCAGGCAAGAATGATGGTCGAGACAGGTCCCAGACTCCCAAGGATGGAAAAATTATTAGCTCCCAGTCCCTTTATCGAATAAGAGATGAGGTAAGAAGGGATGACAGTAGCAAAAATGGCCATGAGTAACCCTATCACATACACTTCCGTTGCTAACTCAAATAAAGGTGTGTCAGTAGTAATTAGGTAATGGAAAATGACACAAATACATGAAACTACCATGGCGTAGGAAGTGAAAAGTGTTGCGCCAAACTTTGGGATCAACCAGCCGGAACCCACAATATAGCTGCCATAGGTAAGGGCACTCAAAAAGATCAGGATTCCTCCCAACCAGACATTTTCCTGGGCAGAGAGATTGAGCTCAGCTGCAAATATTCCAATTACTCCCAGGTAGGTGATAATTACGCCCAGCAGTTGCTGCCGGGTGATTTTCTGACCTAGTGCTAACCAGGAAATGAGGAGGACCAATGTAGGATATAAAAATAAGATGATGCGTTCCAGTCCTGCCTTTATGTAGTTGAGACCAAGGAAATCGAAGTAACTGGCCAGATAGTAGCCTAGAAAACCGAAGAGGATGAGATATCCAAAATCTTTCCCGGTCAAGGCAGGTTTTTTAGACTCTGCACCCCGATTGGCTTTCAATCGATGCCAGGAAATCACCGCCAGATAAAATGGGAGGGAAAAAAGCATCCGCAGTAAAAGAAGTGTAATGGTATCTACCTCATATTGATAGGCAAGTTTGACCATGACTGCCTTGCTGGAGAACATGAGGACTCCGGTAATTCCCAGAAAAATCGATAGAGCTTTGTTTGACAAGAGAAAGTTATTAGTTCACAAAGCTATCAAAAGTCAATTGCGCGAAAGAGGTATTATTGATGCTGTAAAATCAAAAGCAGGAATTAACCCTTTAATCCTCGGTGCCAGCATTACCTGCTGGTACTTTCTTTTGAGACTCCTCGGTCTCGTCTTCTTTGTGGAAAAATTTCTTTTGAAAGATCAGGATAAAAGTAATGCCTAAAAATATAGAGGCATCAGCTACATTGAAGACCGGCCAGAGTGCCATATAATCTCCACCAAAAATGGGAATCCAGTCAGCTACGCGGCCCTCCCAGATATCAATGTAGAACATATCAACGACCTGTCCGTGAAACCATGGCGTAGGTGCGTCATAAGGAGCATTGTCCAGGTAAACACCAAAGAAAATACTATCGAGTACATTACCAATGGCCCCTCCAAGGATCATTGCCACACAGATGAGTAAACCTTTTGGAGACTGACTGATGTAAAGTTTATAAAGATAATAACCAATGGCTACCATGGCCACGAGTCTGAAGACAGTAAGGATAATTTTGCTGTTTTCAAATGGCATCTCCATGCCAAAAGCCATTCCAGGGTTGGTCAGGTAGTGGAGTTTGAAAAACTCACCAAAGATCTGGATCTGTCCTTTAACTCCCATTTCCATGTTGAAATGGACTAAAAGCTTTACAACCTGATCCAGGAGGATCACAAAGAAGCTGATCCCAAAAAAATATAATACGTGAGGTGTTTTCTTTGTTGTCATTTTAGTACATCTATTGCAATCCTGATGGGAACCCCGTCAATATCCAACTCTGTTCCATTACTTAATTCCTCTTTATACTCAAGTTTGAGGGCCTGGGTTTCTTTTTGGATATAATCTTTGAATTTATCTACGGCTTGTCTGGTGATTTCATCCCCTGAATTGTATTGTATTGAGATCTTGTCCTGAACCTCCATGCCCTGATCTTTCCTTAGGTTCTGCACACGATTCACAATGTCTCTGCTGATACCTTCTTTTTTCAGGTCGTCGGTCAATGTGATGTCCAAAGCTACCGTCAAACCTCCCTCTGACGCGACTAACCATCCGGGAATATCCTCCGAAGTGATTTCCACATCGTCGAGCCCTAAAGTAATTTCTTCACCATCTAATGAAAGATGGTATACTCCCTGCTGTTCAAATTCGCGGATAGCATCCTGATCCAGTCCGTTGATCAGGGGTGTCAATGACTTCATTTTTGGGCCATAGGTCTGACCCAGTTTTCTGAAGTTTGGTTTGATCTTTTTCACCAATATGCCACTGGTGTCATCAATCAACTCGATTTCCTTCACATTGATCTCTGTTTTGATCAATGCTTCTACATCCAGGATGGTTTGCTTTTCCTTTGTACTCAGTACAGGGACAAGGATTTTTTGCAGGGGTTGTCTCACCTTAAGCTTTTCTTTCTTTCGCAGGGAATGTACCAATGAAGAAATGGACTGTGCAATGTGCATGCTGTCACTCAACGAACGGTCAATCAAGCTTTCATCTGCTGAACGGAAGTCTGTCAGGTGTACACTTTCTGGTGCATTTCCATCTGATGGCTTAACCAGGTTTTGGTAAAGCCAGTCAGCATAGAATGGTGCGATAGGACTCATTAGTTGTGAAACTGCGAAGAGACACTCGTAGAGCGTCTCATAAGCCGCTCGCTTGTCCTCATTCATCTCGCTCATCCAAAACCGTTTCCTGGATAGTCGGATGTACCAGTTTGAAAGCTGGTCATTGACAAAATCCTGGATGGCCCTGGCGGCTTGTGTAGGCTCGTAGTTTTCGTAATTTGCATCCACCTTTTGGATCAGCTCCTGCAATTCGGACATGATCCATCGGTCGAAGCGGGGTCGTTTTTCTACTGGTATCGTATTTTTTGGATCTATGGTAAACCCATCCAGGTTGACATAGAGTGCAAAGAATGAATAGGTATTGGTAAGTGTTCCAAAAAACTTTCTTTGAACTTCAGCTATCCCTTCGAGATCGAATTTCAGGTTGTCCCACGGGTTGGCATTGGCGATCATGTACCACCGGGTAGCATCCGGGCCATATTTTTCAATCGTCTCAAATGGGTTGATGGCATTGCCCAGCCTTTTGGACATCTTGTTGCCGTTTTTATCCAGCACCAGCCCATTTGCCATCACGTTTTTAAAGGCGACCTGATCAAAAAGGAGTACTGCGATGGCATGCAGTGTGAAGAACCAACCCCTGGTCTGATCTACACCTTCTGCGATGAAGTCAGCCGGATAGTTGGCATCGAAAATATCCTTGTTTTCAAATGGATAATGCCATTGTGCATAGGGCATGGCCCCTGAGTCAAACCACACATCGATTAGGTCTGGTTCCCGATACATCGCCTGACCGGAATCACTTATCAGAATGATATCATCAACGTATGGTCTGTGCAGGTCAAAGTCATCGCTGATGCCTTCCTTCATGTGGCCGGCTTCCACCGATTTATTAACCTCTGATTTCAGTTCTTCCAGGCTGCCAATGCACTTTAATTCTTTTTTGTCCTTGGTCACCCAAATAGGTAAGGGAGTACCCCAAAATCTTGAGCGGCTCAGGTTCCAGTCCACCAGGTTTTCCAGCCAGTTTCCAAACCTACCGGTACCGGTAGCTGCGGGCTTCCAGTTGATGGTGTTATTCAGTTCAACCAACCGGTCTTTGAGTGCAGTGGTTTTGATAAACCAGGAATCCAGCGGATAATAGAGTACGGGTTTGTCAGTTCGCCAGCAATGCGGGTAGCTGTGCTCATACTTTTCAACTTTGAAAGCCTTGTTGTCTTCCTTCAGCTTGATCGCAATGAGAACATCTGTCGGCTTGAAGTCAGGGTTTGACCGGGTTTCATCATCGTAATATTCTTCTTTGACAAACCGACCTGCAAAATCAGTCACTTCATCAACGAACTGACCTTTTTTATTAACCAGAGGTACCTGTTCGCCCTGTTCATTTGTGATCAGAACTGCGGGAACACCGTTTTGTTGAGCAATCCTAAAGTCATCGGCACCGAATACGGAGGCTGTATGGACCACTCCGGTACCATCTTCTGTTGAAACAAAATCTCCGGCGATAACCCTGAACGCATTTTCTTCAAGGTCTATGTTGGTCACGTAGGGCATAAGTTGCTCGTACCGAACTTCCAAAAGATCTTTGCCGGAATATTCTCTGGAGATCTCAAAAGGAATGACCTTATCCCCTTCTTTGTATTCGCTGAGTTGTAAGTCTTTGGCTTTGTCAGAGAAAAACCGACTCACCAGCTCCTTGGCGAGGATTACTGTAATGGGCTGATAAGTATACTGGTTAAAGGTTTTGACCTTGACATACTGAATTTTTTCGCCTACCGCCAATGCACAGTTGGAAGGTAAGGTCCAGGGAGTGGTGGTCCAGGCAAGTATTCTTACATCTTCATCTTCGGATTCGAAGAGAAAATCCGAACGATTATTTTTCTTTACCTTGAACTGAGCCACGATGGAAGTATCTTTCACATCGCGATAAGTGCCGGGTTGATTCAGTTCATGTGAGCTGAGGCCTGTACCTGCAGCAGGAGAATAGGGTTGGATCGTATATCCTTTGTAAAGCAATCCTTTGTCGTAGAATTTCTTGAGCAGGTGCCAAAGGGTTTCCATATAATCACGCTCGAAGGTGATATATGGATCATCCAGGTCTACCCAATAGCCGATTTTTCTGGTGAGATCGTCCCACTCACCTTTGTATTTCATGACGGCCTCTTTGCATCGCTGGTTGTACTCTTCCACTGAGATCTTCACACCGATATCATCTTTCTTGATACCTAGCTCTTTTTCTACCTGAAGCTCTACGGGTAAGCCATGCGTGTCCCAGCCACCTTTTCGCTTTACCTGGTATCCCTTGAGCGTTTTGTATCGGCAAAAAATATCTTTGATGGTCCTGCCCATTACATGGTGAATACCCGGAGTACCGTTAGCCGACGGAGGACCTTCGTAAAATGTAAAGGTTTCCGCTTTTTCCCGGCTGCTGACAGATTTGTCAAATACCTTCCCTTCCTCCCACTTCTTTAGAAGATCAGTGGCGAGATTAGGATAAGAAACTTGTTTGTATTCAGGATATTTTGTTGCCACGGCCCTATTTCTTCTTCGCTTTCTTTGATGATTTCTTTTTAGGAAGTTCTTCAATATCCCCTTCGATCATCTCAGGATAATCATCTTTTAGATCCACTCCCTTCTTATTGAATTTTCCACTGTCAAACTCCAGTATCAGTGCTGGTAATACAATCAGGTTGGCCATCATAGCAAATAGCAATGTCAGTGAAGTTAGCTTTCCAAGAGCGATTGTCCCGCCAAACTCAGAAGCAGTGAATATCACAAACCCAAAGAACAGAATGATAGACGTATACATCATACTAGCCCCGGTCTCTTTCAGACTCTTTGTCACAGCGATGGATACAACACCTTTGCTGGCTCTCAGTTCTTGTCTGTACTTGGCCAGGTAGTGGATGGAGTTATCAACGGAAATTCCAAATGCAATGCTAAAGATCAATGCTGTACTTGGCTTTAAAGGGATACCAAAGTAGCCCATAATACCTGCTGTGATCACTAGTGGGATAATATTAGGCACCAATGAAATCACAATCATCAGGAAATTTCTGAACAAAAGTCCCATAATAGCAGCGATGATCAGGAATGCCAGCACCATTGACGTAAACAGGTTTTCGATCAGGTATTTATTGCCCTTAATAAACATCAATACTGTTCCTGTAAGGGTAACCGTCATTTTAGTATCCCCGAAAATCTCTTCAATCTTAGGCCGGATAACTTCAGTGACGAGAGAGTCCATCACATTAGAACCTACATCCGGCATTTTCAGAGAAACACGGACCAGCTGTCCTGTGGAGTCAAGAAAGTTTTTGGATACGCCCTCCATATTTCCTCCCTGATCCAGGTACCGCAGAATGAAAGCACTTTCTCTGCTATTGGGCAATTCATAGTAGGCAGGACTTTGATTGTAATACGCTTGCTTGGCTGCTTTGATAAAGCTCACTACCGATACAGGCTGGGAGATCATGTCAATAGAATCCGTAAAAAAGGTTTCCAACTCGTCGATCTTCCGGAGATTGTCAAGCCGTTGAACACCTCGTTTATTCCCCGTATCTACCACGACCTCTAATGGTAGGACACCACTAAAATTATCCTCGAAAAAGGCTAATTCTTTTTTCAATGGACTATCCTCAGGCAGGTCATCCACCATGTATGAGATGGATTGAATGGTAAGCATTCCAGCTACAGAGGCGACTACGATGACAATTGTAGTGGCGAAAATCAGTTTACGATGCCTGTGGACTATGTAATCCAGAAATTCCAGGGTCAGGGAGAGGATCTTGAAATCCAAATGCTTTAAATGTCTGGTACTCGGCGGCTTAAAGAAAGAGAATACCGACGGAATCAAAATCAGGCTCACGATAAACGTACACATGATATTTACTCCGGCCACGATCCCAAATTCCATAAGCACGGTAATGCCGGTAAACATCAGAACGAGGAAACCAACAGCAGTTGTGAAGTTGGTCATGAATGTGACGATCCCGATATTTCGGATGATGGTTTCCAGTGCCTTACGCTGATCACCATGGATAGCATATTCCCTGTGGTACTTATTAAGCATGTACACCGAATTCGGGATACCTATGACGACTATGATTGATGGTATCAGTCCGGTAAGTAATGTGATTTTATACTCCAGGATAGCCAGCGTTCCCAATACCCAGACTACGATTACACCAATGATAATAAGAGGAAATATCACCGCTTTGATAGAACGGAAAAATCCGAATAAGATTAAACCCGTAATGATCACAGAGATGATCAGAAACTTATTCAACTCCTGCTTTATCTTGATGGTATTGACAGAACGAACGTAAGGGAGGCCTGCAAAATACACTTCGATGCCGGCAGCTTCGGAAAATTGTTTACCAGTCATCATGATATCATTGATCATGATATCTCTTCTGTCAGAGTTAAGTACTTCCTTGTCTACGGTAACCAGGATGAGCGTGGCCCCATTTTCTTCATTGATCAGCTGCCCCGAATAAAATTTCAGCTGTCGTACCTTTTTCAGCATCTCATCTAAAGAATCCTGATCCTGAGGAATTTCAGGAAAAGCGGGAGTCAGGTCAAACCGCTTCTCGGCCGTATTTTTTTCCAGTGTTTTAAGATTAGGAAGACCCAGTACATTGTTGACACCTTCAATGGTTCCGAGTTCTCTGGTGAGAAATTGGAGTTTCTGGAAGTTATCTACTTTGTAGACTGAAGTATCAAGGATCCCAATGGCCATGATATTGCCATCCTCACCGAAGGTCTCTTTGAATTGCCTGAAGAACTGTTGCTCGGGGTCATCTTCAGGCACAATATTGGCCATGTCATAGGACCATTGGATGTCCTGAGCCCTGTAGGCCATAAATACAGTAATGACTCCCAATATCACCATTAGGGTAATCCTGTATTTTAAAATAATATTTGCGATTTTGGTCCACATTCGGAAAAGAGGTGCAAATGTAATATTTAAAAAACATTGAGGCTACATAAAATCGAAATGACTCTGTACTTATAGCAGATTTTATACACGAGTCGTCGGAAGGGAGTATCCATTGAGGATCTTATAGAGCTTGATGGCATAGGAATCTGTCAGTGAAGAAATAAAGTCAGAGACGATCATCAAATGTTCGTAGATGGACTGTTCACTCCCTTCAAGTCGCAGCCGAATAGAACCATCAATAAGCAAGTAGATGGATCGCTGACGTGGGTTGAAGGCATCTTTTTCGAAAAACCTGAAATATACTGCCCTGGCAAAAGCATTCATCAGCCGCTCAATCACTTCATAGCCACCTGCCTCTCTTTCAAGGACTTGTTTCGAACGATAAATTTTATCAATGGATAATACGCTGATTTCTCGGAGCGCATCCGCAGAGGGTATAATTTCAGTGAGGGCCTGGTCAAAGTCACCTGAAAGCATTGCCCCGTCATACTTTTTGAAGGTTTCCACACATTCAAAAATCAGCTGACTGATCGCCAAAGCCCTTAACATTCCTAATTTGTTATTTTGATCCTCGATCTTCAACAGCTTTGCTTCATTGAATTTATCTCCGATGATGGCAGCCAAAAGATCTTTGGTCTTTTCGAAGCTAACCAGTCCCAGCCTACAGCCATCTTCCAGATCAATGATGTTGTAACAGATGTCATCTGCTGCTTCCACCAAAAAAGCCAACGGGTGCCTGCACCAGGACTCTTCATCGAGAGATACCAGCCCCATGTCAATGGCCATGAATTTGAACTGCTCGAAATTGGAGCGGTACACGCCGAATTTTTTCTGGCTCTTTCTTCCCTTGATGACGGGAGCAGAAGAAGTCTTAGGGTATTTGGTAAAAGCCCCCAGAGTGGCAAAAGTTAGTGCTAGTCCTCCTACCTTGTCATCATTCATGATCCGGAAACCCTGGGCATTCCCTTCAAAATTGGTCAGGTCTTCCCATTCCTTCTCCGATACAAGCTGCTGGAAAAACTGACCATCCGGATGGTTGAGGAAGAATGCAGAAATAGCCGATTCACCCGAATGACCAAAAGGAGGGTTACCCAGGTCATGGGCCAGGCAGGCTGCCCCTACAATACTGCCGAAATCATGGATTGTAAAACCATCTTTTTTTAGATCGGGATATTCCTGAAGCAGAAACTCGCCGGCAGCTCTCCCAAGGGACCTGCCTACACTAGAAACTTCCAGGCTATGGGTGAGCCGGGTGTGTACAAAGTCGTCCTCTGGAAGTGGAAACACCTGGGTCTTGTCCTGTAGCTTGCGAAATGGGTGTGAGAAGATCAACCGGTCAAAATCCTGGTCGAACCGACTCCGGGTTTCACTGTTGGGTTTTACTTCCTTATCTCCAAAACGCTTCGATGAAAGCAGCTGTGTCCAGTTCATTGAGCAAGTTTAGTGAGAAATTAGAATACAGTAAACAGTAGACAGTAGTCAGAATGATGAATTTGGCACACTAAATACCAATTATTTACAAGCAAATCCTCTTGCCATCATTAGCGAATCTGAGATGGATAAGCTGTTTGTCCAGCAAAACATTCAGTGCTTTTTATTCTCCTGTATACTGTCTCCTGTATTCTCCAACAATAGCGGATCCTGATTCAATAAATCGGTCATCACCCCATAGAGTTCAGGATGGTACTCATTAAATGCTTTGGGTCTTTCAAAGAAATTCTCCACAGCGACTGAGAAAAATTCAGCCTGATTGGTGCTTCCATATTCGCGGAAGAAAGTGGCCTCTCCATTTTTCATCTTGCGGATCTCTTCTGCTGCCAGGTGCTGCCACTTTTTGATGTCTTCGTCTTTGAGAAAATCAAATTCTCCATTTTGCACGATGTTTTCCAGCTGAAGGGCGTGTGCCATCTCATGAAGTCCCAGGTTTATTCCTTCATCTTCGATATATCCTTCCACAAAGTGTCTCCAGGAGAGTACAATGGCTTTTTTCATCGGATTCACTTCACCCTTGTGATATTGATTGCTTGATTGGTTATAAAAATCGTCCGGGAAAACAAGGATGTACTTGAAATGTCGAAGAAAGATCTTAGGAAGCCCAAAAGTGAGCTGGATGGCGGATGCAGCAATGAGGACCTGCATTTCCTCTGTTACTACATCCATGTTCCGGGCAATAAATTCCTTTAAGCTTATAAACTTGGCTACCCTGTACTCAAAGATCTTTTTTGATTTGGGAGGTAAAAGTTGATAGAAATTAAAATGTTTTACCAGGATCGCCTTTTGGGAGGGCTTTAATCCGGTTGCCGAAATACTGGTGTGATTCAAAAAGTATTCATATTGATACTTTGTAATCAGCCTTCCCAAAACAAAGGCTACAGCGATTCCGATAAAGAATGTTACCATAGTCTGGTTAGAAAGATATGCATTTCTGACTAAAGTTGATGTGAGCGGCCCGATAATAGCCTTAAAAACTATTATGTGTGAATAATCTGAAAAGTTTTGTACTTTAATGTTCAATTTGATCTAACGGTAGATGAGAAGGCTAAACCTTTTAAGCGTTCTGGTTGTGTGCTTTGGATGTAATACTTCAAACCATGATGACCTGGTAGGTCTTTGGCAACTTGACAATGTCCATTTCATGCACCTCGAAAGGAAGTTTGAGCAAGCCATTTTATCGATCAATGAAAATGGAACTTTTGCAGTCTCAGAAACAGAAAAGGATTTTGTCGGGGTTTATAAACTCAATGAGGATACACTGAAGTTTTTCAGTTGGGAGGCATCATGGTTCAATGAAGAATGGAAGGTAAAGGTTAATAACGGGAAAATGTATTTGACAGGAGCAGGTGGCAGCCATACCAAGACCTCTTTGGTATTCAAATCACTTGAAGATATTCCAAATCTAAATGCTGTAGAAGAAAAACTGATCGGTAGCTGGGACCTGTATAAGATAAGAGGGAATGGAAGATCAGATAAAAATCTTTCCAATACATTGCTACATATCTCTGATGATGGTCAATATATTATACATGATGAGCTTGGCCTCCTTGAGCAAGGGAAGATGTATATCAATTCACGACATAAAAACATCGTATTTGAAAGTAACGAAATTATCTGGGATGTTTTAATCGTGGATAATGAACTTAGATTAACCGATGAAAAAACAGGCCTTCAGTATTGTCTACGAGAATTAAAAGCAGATTAAATACTCCTCAGCAATTTGTTCAAATCTGTCTTGTCTTTCAGTCGATCTTTCAACTCCGCAACTGAAACACGTTCCTGTTGCATGGAGTCACGATCCCGGATGGTTACGGAGTCATCCTCCATGGTTTCACTATCGATGGTCACACAATAGGGTGTGCCAATCGCATCCTGCCTTCTGTATCGTTTGCCGATGCTGTCTTTGGCTTCATATATGGCATTGAAATCCAGCTTGATATCATCCATGATGTTTAGCGCCTTTTCAGGCAACCCATCTTTGTCTACCAATGGAAGTACAGCCACTTTATACGGGGCCAAAACAGGTGGAATCTTCAATACAGTTCGTTCGCTACCATCTTCCAGCTTTTCTTCCTTGTAAGCAGCGGACATCACAGCCAGGAACATCCTGTCCAAACCTATACTGGTTTCCAGGACATAAGGCACATAGCTCTCATTGGTATTGTTGTCGAAGAACTGTAGTTTCTTTCCTGAGAACTCTTCATGTCGACCCAGGTCGTAGTTGGTCCGTGAATGGACACCTTCCAGCTCCTTGAATCCCATGGGGAAATTAAACTCAATGTCACAGGCTGCATTGGCATAGTGGGCCAGGTTGAGATGATCATGGAATCGATATCTATCGTCACCTAATCCCAATGCCTTATGCCAGCGCATACGTTTTTCTTTCCAGTGTTCATACCATTCCTTCTCGCTGCCTGGTTGAATGAAGTATTGCATCTCCATCTGTTCGAACTCGCGCATTCGGAAAATAAATTGTCGGGCGATGATTTCGTTACGGAAAGCTTTCCCAATCTGGGCGATACCAAAAGGCAGCTTCATCCGGCTGGTCTTCTGCACATTGAGGTAGTTGACGAAAATACCTTGTGCCGTCTCTGGTCGTAGGTAGATCTTGCCTGATTCATCAGCTACGGAACCCAGCTCAGTGGAGAACATCAGGTTGAATTGTCTCACATCCGTCCAGTTTCTGGATCCGGAAACTGGATCTGCGATCTCCAGCTCGTCGATCAGCTCTTTCAAGGCTTTCAGGTTACCACTTCCTATTGAAGTCTTTAGTTTCGCTTCGATATCTTTGATCTGGCCCTGATATCGGAGCACGCGGTCATTGGTGTTGAGAAATTGTTCCTGATCGAATGAGTCACCAAAGCGTTTGGCGGCTTTACCCACTTCTTTATCAATCTTGCCTTGGATCTTGGCGATTTGATCCTCAATCAAAACATCTGCCCGGTATCGTTTTTTAGAGTCCTTATTATCTATCAAAGGATCGTTGAATGCATCTACGTGGCCACTGGCTTTCCAGGTGGTAGGGTGCATAAAAATTGCGGCATCAATCCCTACAATGTTTTCATTCATGCGAACCATCGCTTTCCACCAATAATCTTTGATGTTGTTTTTGAGTTCTGACCCATTCGGACCATAGTCATAGGTTGCACTCAATCCGTCATAAATCTCACTGGAAGGATAGATAAAGCCATATTCCTTACAGTGGGAAGCCATATTTTTAAGGGTAATTAATTCGTCTCCGTTCGCCATAGAGCGCAAAGATAAAATTTTGGAGGTCTAATAAAATAAAAAAATATAAGGTTAGGCCAGACATAAATTTGCCATCATCAAAAAATAATCTAATTTTGCAGTCCATTAAAATTTCAAGGAGAAGATATGATTATCGTAAACGTTAAGGAAAACGAATCAATTGATAAAGCCCTGAAACGATTCAAAAAGAAATTCGAGAAGACTGGAGTTCTTAAAGAATTGAGAGAAAGGACTGCGTTTACCAAGCCCTCAGTGAAGAGAAGACATGATGTAATCAGAGCATCGTATCGTCAAAAGATGCGTGATCAGGAAAATATCTAATTCCTTACTTCGGGTATTTCTTTTTATTTAGTAAGTTTAGTGATCCTCACTCAGAGGAGATGCTGAACTTATGACAGACTCTTTTTTAAGATATCTTCAATTCGAGAAACGGTATAGTATCCATACCATTGAAGCGTATCGCAGGGATTTATCCCAATTTTCAAATTTTCTTTCTGAAACCTTTGAAATCTCAAATTTCAAAGAGACCGAGCATGTCCACCTGCGCGGCTGGGTAGTATCTCAGATTGAATCGGGAGTTTCCCCCCGCACTGTGAACCGAAAGATCGCTACACTCAAGTCCCTTTATAAATTTTTGCAATCCAGGGAATATATTTCCAGTAATCCTGCATCCCGACTTAAGCCGCTCAAGACAGAAAAGAAGTTACCTGCATTTGTCAGGGAGACAGAAATCGATACCTTACTGGATCAGATCGAGTATGCCGATGATTTCGAGGGCCAGAGAGACAAGCTGATTCTTGAGCTTTTATATGGTACCGGAATCAGGTTAGCCGAGCTGATCGGACTAAAAGATAAGGACATCAATACCTTTCAGGAAAATATTAAGGTTTTGGGAAAAAGAAATAAGGAAAGAGTCATACCAATTGGCAAAAATCTCGTTCAATTAATAAAGAGCTATAAAGAAAAAAGGCAACGTGAAGAATTTGAAGAGATGACGCCATATTTAATAGTTACCAACACCGGCCAGCAACTTTATCCAATGTTCGTTTATCGTATTGTACAGAAGTACCTTCAATTGGTAACAACACTGTCCAAAAAGAGTCCGCATGTCCTCAGGCATACGTTTGCAACACACTTGCTCAACAAAGGCGCCGATTTGAATGCCGTAAAAGATTTATTGGGACATACCAGCCTGGCAGCGACCCAGGTGTATACCCACAATTCGATGGAAAAATTAAAGTCTGTCTTTGAACAGGCCCATCCAAAAGCTTAATGTTTAATTTCTAAATTCAATAAACATGAAACTACAGACGCATTCTATCCACTTCGACGCAGATGTCAAATTGATTGACTTTATTCAGAAAAAAGCCAATAAGCTAGACACCTTTTATGATCGAATCATTGACGGTGAAGTGTTTCTGAAGTTGGACAAGGATGATTCAATGGAGAATAAGATTGTCGAGATAAAGATCAACATACCTGGACAGCAGCTATTCGCCAAGATGAAAGCCAAGTCTTTCGAAGCAGGAACTGATGAGGCTGTTGAGGCTTTGCGCCGTCAGTTGAAGAAGTATAAAGAGAAACTTCACTCACACTAAATCTTATCAAGGGGCTTCGGCCCCTTTTTTATTGATAAATTATTCCTCATAGGCCCAGTCGATACCCGTCTTCATGTCTTTCACCACAATACCACCCTCTTTCAAAGCTGACCTTAACTCATCTACTTTATCATAGTTTTTTGCTTCTTTGGCTTGCTGGTACTCTTTGAGAATGATGTTAAGCAATTTTCCGCCGGGCAGTGAGTCTTCTACTTTGATTCCCAGCACTTCTTCATTGAATGAAATAAATGTACTTTTCATTCGCTCAAAGGTTTCTTTACCCATAGAGGCCACAGATAGTTGACCGGTATGGATGGCATTTACTTTTTTAAGGATATTGAACAAATGACCAATGGTCAACGCCGTATTGAAGTCATCATTCATGGCATAATAGCAGTTATCACAAAACTTTTCAATCTGCTCCTTTTGCTTTTCATCTACAGGCTCTTCCGTATTTTCCGGAAAACTCAGGTCTTTAATGATCCTCAGACCATTGGCCATTTTAAAAAAGCCTTTTTGAGCGGCTATTAATGCGTCATTGGAAAAGTCCAGTGTGCTGGCATAGTGCGATTGCAACATAAAAAACCGTATGGTCATTGGGCTGAATCCCTGCTGAAGTAGCTCATGATCGCCGGTAATTAGCTGGTGGGGCAAAAAAGAATTACCCAGCGACTTACTCATCTTTTGGCCATTTACCGTTAGCATATTGGTGTGTAACCAATATTTAGCTGGTTCTTTCTTAAAGGTCCCATAGGATTGAGCGATCTCACATTCATGGTGAGGGAATTGCAGATCCATACCGCCACCGTGAATGTCAAATTCTTCGCCCAGGTATTTGGTGCTCATCACGGCGCATTCCAGGTGCCATCCGGGAAACCCATCGCTCCATTTGGTTTTCCACCGCATGATGTGCTCCGGAGCAGCTTTTTTCCATAATGCAAAGTCAAGTGGGTTTTTCTTGTCATCCTGCCCGTCCAACTCACGGGTTTGATTCAAAAGATCCTCTATTTTCCTGCCACTAAGCTTACCGTAGGTATTTTCTTTATTGTATTGTTCGATGTCAAAGTAGACAGACCCGTTGGATTCATAGGCCAACCCATTCTCCACCAGTTGATCGATCATGGTCAGTTGCTCCATCAAATGGCCTGTGGCAGTGGGTTCGATATCAGGGCAAAGGACATTAAACGTGGCCATGACGTCATGAAAGTCATTCGTATATTTTTGGACGATCTCCATGGGCTCCAGGCTTTCCAATGCAGCTTTTTTGGAAATCCTGTCTTCACCGGAATCGAGCAAATGTCCCACATCAGTGATATTTCGAACATATCTGACCTTGTAGCCAATAAACTTCAGATATCTGTAGATGACGTCGAAAGACATAAAAGTCCTTACGTTACCCAGATGCACATCACTATATACGGTTGGTCCACAGACATACAATCCTACATGAGGAGGGTTCAGTGGCTCGAAAACTTCTTTTTTCCTGGTGAGAGTATTATTGACCTTTAGTTTGCCAATCATGCTTGTTTTTTTGGATTTCCTTTAGACAGACGAAATAACTTAATAATGGTTAGTTTGTTCACTAATTTGAATTGATTTTTTTTTCCTTTAGCTTTGCATGCAAATATAGAATTAAGGATTGAGGGGGCTTGTGTCCCCTCTTTTATTGTCAATAAAATTGTTTCGATGGGCGTAGAAGAACAGGTGCAGGGAATAGCGGAAGAGGCAATTAAAGATGACGAATCCCTTTTTCTGGTTGGAGTAAAGC
Organism: Cyclobacteriaceae bacterium; assembly: GCA_965223915.1. GTDB lineage: Bacteria > Bacteroidota > Bacteroidia > Cytophagales > Cyclobacteriaceae > UBA7330. The sequence goes on from OZ245027.1 coordinate 1,575,931, forward strand.
TGAAAGGTAACCAGGGGAACCAAAAGTTGCTGATCTGGATTGATGGAGATGAAGGTGTCACTATTGATCAATGTGTTGCGGTGAATAGAAAAATATCCGCAGTACTTGATGAGCAGGAAGATTTGATTCCCGGAAAATACAATTTGGAAGTATCTTCTGCAGGTATTGACTATCCGTTACAGTTTTTTAGACAGTATAAGAAAAATGTAGGGAGGTCACTCAAGGTTGCATTGAAAGACGGTAGTGAGGTGAAGGGAGAATTGATCAATGTAGAAGAAAAGGGGATCACACTTTTGGAAGCATCCAAGAAGGATCAGAAAGAGGTGGAGATAAGTTTTGAAGAAGTGGAACAATCTAAAGTATTAGTATCATTTAAATAAAAAATGGACGCAGGAATTTTAATTGATTCGTTTGCAGACTTTGCCAGGAATAAAAACATTGATCGTCCCACGATGATCAGAATTCTTGAGGATGTCTTCCGTACAATGATTCGGAAGAAGTACAAAGTGGATGATAATTTTGATATCATTATCAATACTGATAAAGGTGACCTTGAGATCTGGAGGTTTAGAGAAATCGTAGATGACAACTCTGAAGACATCTGGGATCATGACAAGATCAGCTTAACAGAAGCACGCAAGATCGAACCTGATTTTGAAATTGGAGAAGAGGTGGCTGAGGAGATCAAGTTGATCGATTTTGGGCGTCGTGCCGTGATGACTGCAAGGCAGACTTTGATCCAAAAGATCAAAGATCTGGAGAAAGATATCCTGTTTGATAAATATAAAGACCTGGTTGGAGAGATCATCACGGGTGAAGTTTATCAAACCCTGAGCAGAGAAGTTCTTTTGATTGATGGTGAAGGAAACGAATTGAACCTGCCAAAGTCGGAGCAAATACCAAAAGACAGGTATAGAAAAGGAGATTCTGTCAGAGCCATTATTCACCGAGTGGAAATGGTCAACGGTAATCCACGGATCATTCTATCCAGGACCTCTCCCATCTTCCTGGAGAGGCTGTTTGAAAGTGAAGTTCCTGAAGTGTATGATGGCCTGATCACCATTAAAAAGGTGGTGAGAGAACCAGGTGAGCGAGCCAAAGTAGCTGTCGAATCTTACGACGATCGGATTGATCCGGTAGGAGCATGTGTTGGGATGAAGGGGTCCAGGATTCACTCGATCGTGAGAGAGTTACAAAATGAAAATATTGACGTTATTAATTATACTGATAATCTTGACCTGTACATTGCACGTGCATTGAGCCCTGCCAAGATCCAGAGCATGAAGATCAGTGAAGATAAAGACAGGGTTTCTGTTTACCTAAAGCCTGATCAGGTGTCACTGGCCATCGGGCGGGGAGGACAAAATATCAAACTGGCCAGTCGATTGGTAGGACTGGAGATAGATGTCTTTAGAGAGTTAGGCGATTTTGAAGATGAAGATGTGGATCTGGATGAATTTTCAGATGAAATTGAAGATTGGGTAATTGATGAGTTGAAGAGGATCGGACTGGACACTGCAAAAAGTGTGCTGACCCTACCCATAGATGATTTGGTACGTAGGACCGATCTGGAAGAAGAAACAATTACAAACGTTGTAAATATTCTTAAACAAGAATTTGAATAATAACACGGTAGCAAGGAACCGAATTTATGTCTGAAGAGAGAACATATAGATTAAGTCAAGTAGCACGAAAGCTTAACGTAGGCAGTGGTACTATCCTGGACTTTTTGGAGGAGAAGGGACATCCCATAGATAGCAATCCAAATTCCAAGATTACCCAGGAGCTCTTCAATATGCTTTCCAAGGAGTTTGCCGACTCTGCTATGGACAAAGAGGAGGCCTCCGGTCTGACCATTGGGACAACCCATTCAGACAATATGGTCATAAAGTCCAATAAGGATACCGAACAAGATAGCACTGATGATGATCAGATATTGATCAAGGATAACAGTGCCAAAGAACAAGAGGCGGAACGTGCGGAGACCAGTCATGGAGCTAGCAAGCTTGATGGCCCCAGAGTCGTTGGTAAGATTGACCTTGATAAGAAAAAGAAAGCTGAGGAATCTGCTCCCAAAGAAGAACCTAAACAGCCGGAAGAAGAAGCTCCGAAAGTTGAAAGTAAGGAGGAGACCCCACCTGAAGAGGTAGTGGAAGAAAAGGTTGAAGAGAAGGCTGAAAAAGCTGAGCCGGATGAAGTAAAAGAACCGGAAGAGCCTAAAGAGGAGGAGAAAAAAGAGGAAGTCAGCGAAGAGAAGGAGACGCCGAAGGAAGAAGATAAGAGCACAATAAAAGCAAAAGGTGATTCTCTGAAAGGACTCACTGTTCTGGGTAAAATTGAATTACCTGCAGAGAAGAAAAAGCCTAAGCCTGTAGCTTCTTCAGATGAAAATAAAGAGCGGAAGAAGAAAAGACCAAGAAAGCGTATCCAGGGAGCCTCTCCACAAGAAGGAGGAAGGTCGGATCAGCGCAGACCTCAGGGTCAGGGAGGCAGAAGAGGAGATCAAAGAAAGACCGAGGAACTGTCTGATAAAGAAATTCAGGATAAGATCAAGGCAACACTGGCCAAATTGAGTGGTGGTAAGAGCCCGGGATCAGCTGGTAGATCTAAATACAGAAAAGACAAACGTTCTGCCAAAGCAGAAGCGGAAGAAGAAAGGCTACAGGCTGAAGAGAAGGATTCAAAAATCCTGAAGGTCACCGAGTTTATCTCGGCAAGCGATTTAGCTTCTCTGATGAACGTATCGGTGAATGATGTGATCAGTTCTTGTATGGGACTGGGAATGTTTGTGTCCATCAACCAAAGACTGGATGCGGAATCAATCACCATCATTGCAGATGAATTTGACTACGAAGTTGAATTTACCGATTCTGATGACGAATTCGAAATTGAGGAGGTAGAAGACAAAGCAGAGGATCTTCAGGACAGAGCACCTATCGTTACCATCATGGGTCACGTTGACCATGGTAAGACTTCCTTACTTGACTATATCAGGGATGCCAAGGTTACCGAAGGTGAAGCCGGTGGGATCACACAGCACATTGGTGCTTACGATGTGATGACTGAGACTGGTAAGCGGGTAGCATTTCTGGATACTCCGGGTCACGAGGCTTTTACCGCGATGCGGGCCAGGGGAGCAAAAATTACTGATATTGCCATCATTGTGGTAGCAGCTGACGATGCAGTAATGCCACAGACCAAGGAAGCAATTAATCACGCCCAGGTAGCTGGTGTCCCCATTGTGATCGCTATCAACAAGGTGGATAAACCCAATGCAAACCCTGATAAGATCAAGGAGGAGCTTTCTGGCATCAACATTCTTGTTGAGGATTGGGGTGGAAAATATCAGTGCCAGCATGTTTCTGCCAAGACCGGAGAGGGAATAGATGAATTACTTGAAAAAGTTCTTCTCGAAGCAGAATTATTAGAACTAAAAGCCAACTCAACAAAACCTGCAATAGGAACAGTAGTTGAAGCGACGCTTGATAAGGGTCGTGGTTATGTCACTACGCTCATGGTCCAGGCTGGAGTGATGAAGATGGGTGATGTTGTATTGGCTGGTCCGCATTTTGGCAAGGTCAAAGCGATGTTTGATCATAGGGGAAAGAAGCTCGATAAAGTGGGTCCATCTACACCGGTACAGATGCTGGGACTGGATGGAGCACCGCAGGCAGGTGACCGATTCAATGTGATGGAATCTGACCGCGAGGCCAGAGAAATCGCTACTAAAAGAGAACAAATCCTTAGAGAGCAATCCATCAGGACCAAGAAGCACATCACTTTGGATGAAATTGGCCGAAGATTGGCCATTGGAAGCTTCAAAGAACTGAATGTGATCATCAAAGGTGATGTGGACGGATCCATTGAAGCCCTTGCTGACTCGATGTTGAAACTGTCTACCAATGAGATCCAGGTCAATATCATCCACAAAGCAGTTGGTCAGATCTCTGAATCTGATGTCTTGTTGGCATCCGCATCGGATGCGGTGATCGTTGGATTCCAGGTACGTCCATCCAATAGTGCACGTAAGCTGGCTGAAACGGAAGAAATTGAAATCAGGTTGTACTCCATCATTTATGATGCCATCAACGATGTGAAAGACGCGATGGAAGGATTGCTGGAGCCTACTTCTGAAGAAGTGATTACAGGAAACATTGAGGTGAGAGAGGTTTACAAGATCACCAAAATTGGAACTGTGGCAGGTTGTTATGTGACTGATGGAACGGTTAAGCGTTCAAATCAGGTGCGACTGATCCGAGATGGAATTGTGGTCTACGAAGGTGAGATCAACCAGTTGAAGCGATTCAAAGAAGACGTGAATGAAGTGAAGAATGGATTCGAGTGCGGTGTAAGTATTAAGAACTTTAATGACATCAAAGTTGGGGACATCATCGAAGGATTCACTACGAAAGAAGTTAAGCGAACACTTTAAAACTTCACAAGGTTTTTAATAAAAGGAGCAGGCTGGAAGGTCTGCTTTTTTATTTTCTGACAAAAATCAATTGATCACCTAAGGAATGAGCTATACTTATTAGTGCTTTATGGTTAATCTTACCAAACATTTAGTAAGTTCGATTTTGTAGAGAAAGTTTACTTTTTTGTAGCAACAATCTGATGGAAATAAACACGGCGCTAAACCTACTATTTGTCGGAATGATTACCGTTTTTGCGGTCTTATTGCTTGTTTATGGAACTGGCAATCTACTGATTCGTGTTGTCAATCGGTTAGCAACAGAAAATGAGAACGGTCGCAATGAAGGAGAAATTTCGAAGAAAAAAATTGCGGTATTGAATGCAGCAGTGGAAGCTTTCACAAAGGGTAAAGGCACAATAACCCAAATCAAAAAATTATAAAATAATTAACCCATGGCAAAGGAAATTGGATTAGGCCTGGTTTACAGGGATATGTGGCAATCCTCGGGTAAATACATGCCGAGGGTAGACCAGCTTGTACGCGTTGCAGAACCTATCATTGATATGGGCTGCTTCAGAAGAGTGGAGACAAACGGAGGCGGTTTTGAGCAGATCAATTTGTTATATGGTGAAAACCCCAATACTTCAGTTAGGAAGTGGACGCAGCCTTTTAATGATGCGGGTATCGAAACCCACATGCTGGAGCGTGGGCTGAATGGCCTGAGGATGTACCCGGTCCCCCGGGATGTTCGCCGCTTGATGTTTAAGCTTAAAAAGATACAGGGCACGGATATTTCAAGGTCGTTTGATGGGCTGAATGATACGCGCAACCTAAAACTATCTATTGAATATGCCAGGGAAGGTGGCATGATTGCCCAGGCAGCCTTGTGTATTACCCACTCTAAGCTGCATACAGTCGACTATTATGTGAAGATGGCGGAAACACTCATTGGCATGGGTGCCGATGAGATCTGTATCAAAGACATGGCTGGGATCGGAAGACCGGCTTCTATGGGTAAATTGGTCAAAGGCATAAAAGCCATCAAGAAAGACATTCTTGTAACCTACCATGGACATTCCGGACCAGGATTTTCAGTGGCTTCCTCTCTGGAAGTTGCACGGGCAGGCGCAGATTTTATTGACGTGGGCATGGAGCCGCTTTCATTCGGTACGGGTCATGCAGACCTCCTTACTGTGCATGAGGTGCTAAGAGATGCCGGATTCAGTGTGCCGGATATCAACATGAAGGCTTACATGCAGGCCAGGTCGCTGACACAGGAGTTTATCGATGAGTTTCTGGGATACTATATCAACCCCAAAAACCGGTTGATGAATGCACTGTTGATTGGTCCCGGACTGCCCGGAGGCATGATGGGAAGCTTGATGTCAGATTTGGAAAAGAACCTGCAATCCATCAATAAGTGGAAGGAGAAGAAAAATCAACCTTTACTTACTCAGGATGATTTGCTCATCAAGCTCTTTAAAGAGGTAGAGGAGGTCTGGCCTAAGATGGGATATCCTCCCCTTGTAACTCCGTATAGCCAATACGTGAAAAATGCAGCCCTTGTCAATGTGATGCAGATGGAAAAAGGCAAGGAAAGGTGGTCTTTGCTGGATGACAATACGTGGGATATGCTGCTGGGAAAATCCGGTAGACTACCAGGCGAAGTAGCCGATGAATTGAAAAAACTGGCTGAAAGTCAGGGACGAGAATTTTTCACCGGAGATCCTCAGGACCTACAACCCGATGCACTGGATGAATACAGGGCTAAAATGAAGGAAAAAAGCTGGGAAACAGGACCTGATGATGAGGAGCTTTTCGAGTATGCCATGCATCCCCAGCAATACGAAGCATTCAAATCCGGGAAAGCAAAACAGGATTTCGAAGCCGACCTGGCGAAGAAAAAAGCGCCAACAACCACGTCAGTGGCTGCAGAATCTTCTGGGGGTCAGGTTGCTCAACCCAGGGAGTTGAATATCACGGTGAATGATGAGACTTTCAGGGTAAGTATTTCCTACGATGGGCAGGAAGAACCCTCAGCGCTACAGCAGTCTGAAAAGCCAGCTAATATTCCTGTAGCTTCTTCCAATGGAAGTACCAAAGAGATCAAGGCTCCTCTGGAAGGTAAAGTATATATGACCAAGGAATCAGGAGGTAAAGAGATCAAGCCGGGAGATAAGGTCAATGTTGGGGATATCGTGCTGTATATTGAAGCCATGAAAGTGACAAATGCCATTAAAGCCGACGTTTCTGGAGTGGTCACCGAGGTGCTGGTGAAGGAAGGGGAGGAAGTTTTCGATGACGATGTCCTGATTAAACTCTCATAAGCCATTGGAACTCGCCGAAAAGCTTTATCGCATGACAGCCATCCAGAATATTGTGGATGAGCCCAGGATTCTTTTGATGATCCTCATAGCATTTGTCCTGCTTTACCTGGGTATCAGGAAGAAGTACGAGCCTTTGCTATTGGTGCCAATAGCCTTTGGCATCCTGGTGGCCAATTTCCCGGGTGGCCAAATGAGTGTAGAGAAGATTGATGAAAGCCTGACGCTTTACCAGATAGCCGCTCAACATGGGATCATGAATTTTATTTATTATTCCCTGATCAAGACCGGATTTCTACCGCCCATCATATTTCTAGGTGTGGGAGCATTAACAGATTTTGGGCCGATGCTCAGGAATCTTAGGCTGGCATTTTTTGGTGCCGCTGCACAAATCGGTATTTTCACTGTGTTGATCTCAGCAGTTGCGCTGGGATTTACCTTGAAAGAAGCAGCTTCTTTGGGAATCATCGGAGGAGCGGATGGCCCAACAGCCATTTACACTACTATCAAATTAGCCCCTCACCTACTGGGCCCAATAGCCATTGCGGCTTACTCTTATATGGCCCTGGTACCGGTCATTATTCCCCTGGTGGTTCGATTTACGACTACGAAGAAGGAATTGATGATCAACATGAAGGAGCAGGATCGGTTGTACCCTTCTAAAACTCCAATTAAGAATCTGCAAACACTGAAAATTTTATTTCCAATTGCTGTAGCTACCATAGTTGCATTGCTGGTCCCATCATCCGTTCCACTTATCGGTTTACTGATGTTTGGTAATCTGGTGAAAGAGATTGGGGTCTCTACTGGTCGTTTACACAAAGCAGCTTCCGACACCATTCTGAATTCCGCGACCATCTTTCTGGGGCTCGCTGTTGGGGCTACCATGACCGTAAAAGCCTTCCTGAACGTGGAAACACTCCTGATTATCGTTGGAGGATTCATAGCCTTTGCGATTTCAATTGCCGGCGGAATAATGGCCGTAAAGGTTTACAACCTGTTTGCCAAAAAGAAGATCAATCCACTGATTGGGGCGACAGGGTTGAGTGCTGTGCCCATGGCCTCGAGGGTAGCCAATGATCTGGCTCTAAAGCATGATCCAAGCAATCATCTTTTACAATATGCGATGGCGAGTAATATTTCAGGAGTGATTGGTTCGGCAGTAGCAGCGGGTGTATTAATTTCGTTCCTCGGATAGCATCAAAATTCAATAATGAGTAAGACTTTAAAATATACAGGTATTGGATTGATTGCCTTAGTGGTGATCATTCAGTTTTTTGGAGGAGATAAGCCTGACGTTATATCACAAAACCCCGGAGACATTCATCAGGTGTTGGAGATCGATCAGGAAGTAAGTCGGATCTTGCGCGAAGCGTGCTATGACTGTCACTCTAATGAAACCATTTATCCCTGGTATGCCAGCGTAGCACCTGTCTCCTGGCTGGTGATCCATGATGTGGATGAAGGCAGAGACGAATTAAATTTTTCTACCTGGGCGGATTATCCCTTGAAACAACAAAATCACAAACTGGATGAGATCGTCGAGCTGGTAGAAGAAGGAGAAATGCCTATGGCAGTTTATAAAATTACCCACCCGGAAGCTCGACTAACGAATGAAGAGATTAACTTAGTAGTCGATTGGGCCCGTAAATCGATGGTCCCTGAAGAATAACAAAACAAGATGCATAACCCAAAGAATGAAATGAAGCAAACCCGTAAAACATTCCTGAAAGTGCTGGGTGCCAGTACGATGATCGCAGCTTTTAACCCGACAAAAGCCAGTCAAATGGCAACCGCAGCAGCTCCAAAAACTGATCTGGATCTTGGTATTGCATCCTATACGCTGCGAAAATTCAACCTGGATGAGACAATTAACATGGTCAAGGGTTTGAATTTGAAATCGATTGCCTTTAAAAGCATGCATATGCCTTTGGAAAGTTCAGAGGCTGAGCTGAAAGCCATTGCGAAAAAAGTAAAAGATGCCGGGCTCAACCTCTACGGGGCAGGAGTGATATACATGAAGACGGAGGATGAGGTAAATCAGGCTTTCAAATATGCGCAGGCGACTGGCATCAAAGTCATTATCGGTGTTCCTGTTCCGGAAGTTTTAACGCTTGCTGAGCAAAGAGTGAAGGAAACGGGTATCAAGATTGCCATTCATAACCATGGACCGGAAGATGATGTGTATCCAAGCCCGAAATCCATCATGGACAAGATTGCTGACATGGATGAGCGATTGGGTCTGTGCATAGATGTGGGACATACCCTGAGAAGTGGCTATGATCCGGCAACAGAGATCAAAAAGTACAAGGCTCGGTTATACGATGTTCATCTAAAAGATGTGAACAGCTCAGCACCTGATGGCAAAACCCTGGAGATGGGACGTGGCGTGCTTGATCTTCCTTCTGTATTAAAAGCTTTGGACAAGATCAAATACACAGGCGTGATTGCTGCCGAGTATGAAAAAGATGGAGATAATCCGCTTCCAGGCCTGGCCGAATCCATTGGCTATGCCCGTGGGATCATGGCCATGCTTTAATAATATTCGTAGTCATACGTGATGGTGTATTCGGGCTCGCCGTAGACATTGTAGATTTCGGTGCGAGTTTTAAGCCCGGATTCATCATAGAAGAATTCACGATAATGATATTTTGTGTTTTTTCTATAATAGGAAGAGCTCTTCATTATCCCATTTTGATATTCCATTTTAGTTGTCTCTGGGGATCCACTGCCCTGTGTTTGACCTGATACTTCAATAAGATTTTCTCCTTCGTACTTATAGTTCATTTCGGTTAGAACCCGTGAACCACCAACATTATAAGTTTGATTTTTAAAGGTCATTATCGATTCCGGTGATTCAGACTTTCTTGTGAATGAAAGGACTTTACCATCGATATATTTATATTCTTCAATGAGCATTCTGACAACTGAACCCTTATTGCCTCTTTTTGTCCCGCTATAGAATAAATCTTCATTTAACTCTTCAGTCAGTGTAAATTTTACTGGAAGGCCCTCCTCATTTTTGTCAATTGTCGTACTTTTTCTATACAATTCACTCTTGGCCCTAAACAAATCAATTTTATTGTACTTAGGCCAATCATTGCCATAAAGAATATTGTTTTCAGCGTGACCAATTCTAAACCCATCCAAAATATGAAGAACACCAACAGGATCAGGACTGGCTAGAAATTCCCTTTTAAATGGTTTTTCAAAGTCATATGGATAGGTCATATGTTGTTCAACCCTATCCACCGTTCCAACTGGTAAATAATAAGCTATGGCTATGATCTTCCCATCCTTTTGCTGTGTATCCCTTTGATGACTGATATACCTTGTCGTCACGGTCTTCACATTCTTCAACGCCGTTTGTGGATCCATGGCAGTGAAATCCATCATTTCAGGCTCACAGCTGATCAGCCAGGTGGCCACGATCAGGAATGGAATGGTCAGCAGGGATTTGGACCAATGATGTTTTTGCTCACCAAGTATATGTTTGATCCTTTGCCCTATGTGGATGGCACTGAATGACAGGATCGGACCCGGGTTTTGCTTGTTGACGGATAATTGTAGAAGCATATGGGCATATTGCTCTTTGCCAAAAGCATTGGAAACGATGGCATCAGCCTCATGCTCTATATTGAGTTTTATTTCCTTTCGGATCAGCCAGGCCATAGGATTGATCCAGAAAAAAGCACAATAGATCTCTGAGAGCAGAAGGTCCACACTGTGCCAGTACCTGGCATGTACTCGCTCATGAGCCAGGATGATATCCAAGGTGGATTTGTTCAGGTAATGCTCATGGATAAAAATCCAGTTGAAGAATGAGCCACCACTAAATTTTTTATCCTTTACGATACGATAAGGGTCATTTTCATTTTTATGAGCATTGCGTATGAGTTTGGAAATAGTTATCAGTGAAAAAACCAGCCTTAAAATGAATAGCATGGAAATTGAGCAGTATGCAATAATGGCTATTATGGCCCAATCAAAACTGCCATTTTCAGGTTCTGAATTTATTTTTTCTCCTGAAGTTGTCGGCATATCCTGAGGGATGATCATCTGAGGAGTTTCCGTAACGCTGAAAGCTTCATTTACTTTATGAGGAACAAATTTGATCTCAGGCTGAATGCTGTTGAAAGATACCAATGGCATCAAAAGTGGCAGGATCATGCATCCAAGCAGATAAAATCTTCTGAATGGGATGGAGAATTTGTCCCTGAATAAAAAATATCCAAGAAACATCACAGAAGATCCAAGGATAACTTCCGGCAGGTATTGAATGAAATCAGTCATCTTTTTTCATATTGATTAAATTCAAATTCATATCTGTCACAGGTAATATTCATATTCGTAGGTAATTGTAAATTTTAGTCCATTCTTGCTGTCTAGTATTTCGGCCTTGGTTTTTAAACCTATGGAGTCATAGAAATAATTGATATGGTTTTCAATTTTGCCATTCTTGAAAATATCAGTTTTGATTAATTGATCTTCATTGTAATTGAATTTGTAAAAGCTTTCATTATTTCCACATGATATAAGCTTTTCACCGTCATAATTGAAGCTAAACCTAGATGTGATAACTGATGAATAACCTGAATTAATACCTTGTCTTTCAAAATATTTCTTGAGTTGTGATCTGTCAGTTGTATGAATGTTTGAAATGACCTTTCCTTCATCATAAATAAATTCGTCAATCACTTTAGATAGTTGAGTTCCCTTTTTAATTCTTAGCTTTCCTCCTGAATAATAATCATCACTTACAGTTGTTTTATTGATCACCCTGGCAGGAAGGTATTCATTACCAGTAGAAAATTCCTGATAGCACTCATTACTTAGTTTCATTGGACCGAATGAAGATGATTCCAGATACTTTGGCCACATTGCCCCATATAAAAAATGATAGGCTGACCTACCCATAGATATCCCATCCATCATTGCTAATAAACCTTGTTTACTAGGTTCATAATTGAGTGTTCTTTCTAAGTTTTCTGAGGAACTAAATGATGTAAATGGATATTGAGAGAAGCTTTCTGTTTTTATTAATTCTCCTGTCATATCAAAAAGAGCAACAGCGACAGTACTTTCTTGATCGAAGCCTTCTTCTGCTTTGTGACGAAAATATTTAGATTTTATACTCTTTATGTTTTTAAGTGCTATATCATTATTCAAAGTATTGAAATCCATCATTTCAGGCTCGCAGCTGATCAGCCAGGTGGCCACGACCAGGAATGGAATGGTCAGCAGGGACTTAGACCAATGATGTCTTTGCTCACTAAGTATATGTTTGATCCTTTGCCCAATGTGGATGGCACTGAAGGAAATAACAGGACCTATGTTTTGTGATTGGATGGATAAATTTAAAAGGGTGTCACTGTAATGGTATTTATCATATCCCTGAGCAGCAATCAGATCGGCGTGAAGTTCGGTGTTGACCCTTATTTCCTTTCTAAGTAACCACGAAACGGGATTAAACCAGAAGAGAATACAATAGATTTCTGAAAGGAGGATATCCATGCTGTGTAAAAACCGACTGTGAACATGCTCGTGAGACAAGATGATCTCCAGTACAGGATCATCGAGGAATTTTCTATTGATAAAAATGAAGTTGAAGAATGATCCTCCTGAAAATTGCTGGTTTTCGATGAGGTGGAATCGCTTTCCGTTATGTTCTGTGATCGGGGTTTTAACCAATTTCAATATTGAGAAAATGGAGATACACAGGCGTATGAACAAAAAAGCAGATACGATCAGGGAAATAATAACTGCTATGTTGATCCAGGGAACAGATGTTCTGGAAATTGTAGTGTTTTCATCTTGTGCTGACTGTGTTATTTCTTCCGATGCTGTACCCGGGAACGGTACTCTGGATTGATTTTCTTCAATAGGGATTGTGAAAATCTGATTTACCTGACTTTGAATTGGGGAAGCAATTTTCTCTGAAGTATCAAGCGAGATCAGTGGCAATACCAATGGTAGACCCAGGCAACTCAAGAGGAAATAGCGCCTGAATACTATGCCTAGAAAGTTTCTAGAGAGGTAAAATCCCAGAAATAGTACGGATGATCCCAGGATCACTTCAAATACGTATTGCAGTAGGTTATTCATCTTTTTGTTTTTTAATCAATTCCTGTAATTCTTTAATTTCTTTTTCTGTCAGGTTTTCATCTTTGGCCATAAACGACATCAGCCGGGCGTAGGATCCTTCCAGATAATCATTCATTAAGTATTTAAACAGCGCCTGACTATACTCCATTTTACTGACCCGCGGATAGTACTGATGGGTTTTGCCAAATGCCTGATGGGCTACCATTCCCTTTTCTTCCAGGATACGAATGACAGAGGACACGGTGTTGTAAGGTGGCTTTGGAGGGGACAGCTCGCTAATAATCTCTTTTACAAAAGCTTTCTTGAGCTTCCATAAGACCTGCATGATCGGTTCTTCTGCTTTGGTAAGGCGTTCCATGCAATAAATATAAAACTGATATTTCAGTTATACAACTAATATATTAGTTTTAATAAATGATGTGCTAATGAAACTTTGGGTCTTGGTGACCTTGTGGTGTTAATTTAACTTCTAATAAGACTTCGGAAACATTTTTAGATGCTTTACGTTTGTTTGTACATACAAATATGGAAAACAAAAAATCATACTTCTGCAACTGCCTGTTTTTTTCCTCAGCTTCATTTGCCAGGAATATGTCAAAAATGGCTGATGAGGCTTTTGCGAAAACAGGATGGTCGCCATCTCATGCTTTTGTGATGATTACGGTCAATCGAAATGATGAAGGTGTAATCCCATCTCTGATAGCAAAAGAACTTCACCTGACTCCATCCACGGTAACCAGACTACTAGACAAACTGGAACAAAAAGGGATGGTTAGACGAGAGAATGATGGCAAAAACAGTTTGGTTAAACCTACGGAGAAGAGTCTTGCGCTCAGTGAGGAGCTGATGGCTTCATGGAATTCATTGTTTGATCATTATAAGAAGTTACTAGGCAAGGATTTTTCAGAAAGACTGGCAGGTCAGTTGTATGATGCTTCTGAAAAAATTAAAAATCAGTAAAAAGAATTAAAAATGAAAAGAATCGGAATTTTAGGGTCAGGCAACGTGGGAAGGACGTTGGCTGACGGCTTCATCAAACATGGATATGAAGTGAAAATAGGCACAGGTAATCCGGATAAACTGTCTGAATGGTTGGATAATACAGGTAGTCAGGGTTCAGTTGGATCATTTAAAGAGGCTGCCGCTTTTGGTGATCTTGTGGTATTGGCTGTAAAAGGAATAGTTGCTGAAAAACTACTGGGTGAAGTGAATGCTGAAATTTCTGGTAAGACCATCATTGATGCAACGAACCCCATTGCAGATCAGGCACCTGAAGAAGGATTAGTGAAATTTACAACTGATCTGAATCACTCTTTGATGGAGACATTACAAAGTGTTTTTCCGGAGACCAATTTCGTCAAAGCATTCAATAGTGTTGGCGCTCATTTGATGGTAAACCCTCAGTTTGAAGTCACTCCAACGATGTTTATCGCCGGGAATAATGAGGCCTCAAAGAAAGAAGTTAGTCATATCCTTGACCTTTTTGGGTATGAGGTTGAAGATTTAGGTGGTGCCAAGTCTGCGAGAGCTATTGAACCTCTTTGTATCTTGTGGTGCATTCCGGGATTTAAGCAGAATGAATGGGGGCATGCATTTAAATTACTTAAAAAATAAATGATGAAGACCATCGTGGTAACCGGAGCCAATCGTGGTATTGGCTTTGAAATTTGTAGTGAACTCGGTGCTTTAGGGCATGAAGTGATTGTGACAGCCAGAAATGTGAGAAAGGGGATCGAAGCCTCAAACAAACTGAGGAACAAAGGTTATAATACACATTTCTATCAGTTGGATGTAGAAGAAGAAAAAAGCATCACACTTTTTACCCATGAGCTTGGCAAATCACATCATCAGGTTGATGTGCTGATCAACAATGCGGCGATTTTGCGTGACAATGGAATGCATGTTCGTGACCTAGACATGAAGGTGTTTGATCGCATGATGAAAATTAACCTAAAAGGACCCATGTTATTAACCCGTGCCTTACTGAGGATGTTGAAAAACAGCGCGGATCCCAGGGTTATCAATATGAGCAGTGGAATGGGGGCCCTCAATACCATGGGTGGTGGAAATCCTGCTTATCGACTTTCCAAGGCGGCATTGAACGCTTTAACAGGCATCTTTTCTGCTGAAGAGCCGGGAATAAAATTCAATGCCATGTGTCCCGGATGGGTAAAAACCACTATGGGAGGCACCGCCGCGACAAGAGATGTAGAAAAGGGTGCTGAAACAGCCGTCTGGCTGAGTACTGCTGAAGACATTCCCAGGGGTAAATTTATCCGTGACAAAAAGGTGATCGAGTGGTGATCAGTCGATCCTTTTTCTAAGTTTGATGGGCTTGTTTTTGCGCATGCGCATAATGATCAGCTCTACAATCAATGAGAAAAACACTGCAAAGTAGATATACCCCTTTGGCACATGAAAATGCATGGCTTCAATCATCAGCATAAACCCAATCAATATCAGGAATGACAAAGCCAGGATTTCAAGTGTTGGGTGTTGATTGATGAAATCACTGATTTTTTTGGCAAAAATCATCATGATCACGATGGATATGACAACGGCGATGATCATCAGTGTGATTTCGTCAGTTAATCCCACGGCCGTCAGAATGGAATCGAATGAAAAGATCATGTCAAGTGCTATAATTTGTACGATCACACTAAAAAAGGATGCTGTTTTCTTTTCACTTTCATGCTGGGTTACACCTTCCATCTTGTGATGAATCTCCATGGTACTTTTTCCCAAAAGAAAAAGCCCACCAATCAAAAGGATAAGATCTCTGCCACTCACCGCTTGTTCAAAGACTGTAAACAATGGCTCAGTGAATGAGATGATCCACGTAATTCCCAGTAGTAATGCGACACGAAGTACCAATGCCAAAGTCAAACCAATATTCCTGGCTTTCCCCTGCTGGCTTTCGGGCAGCTTATTCGAAACAATGGATATAAATATTATGTTGTCGATCCCCAGGACAATTTCCAGAAAGGTAAGCGTTAGTAGCGCAATCCAATTTTCCGGTTGAAGGAAGATCTCCATCATACAGCCTTATAGATTAAAAGCTTCTTTGATCTTATCTACGAAGTCCAGTTTTTCCCAGGTAAAAGTTTCTACTTCTACTGATTTTTCATTGCCTTCTCCATCTCTAAAAGTCTTAGTGAGTTTTTGAGGCTCCCGGCCCATGTGACCATAGGCTGCAGATTCAGAATAGATAGGCGTTCTCAGTTTCAATCTTGTTTCAATTCCATAGGGAGTCATGTCGAAGATCTCACTGATTTTTTTGGCGATTGCACCATCTGTCATGTCAACCTGTGCAGAACCATACGTGTTGACGTAAATGTTGGTTGGCTCTACGACACCGATCGCATAAGACACCTGAACCAAAGCCTCCTTACAAACTCCGGCAGCCACCATGTTTTTAGCGATGTGACGAGTAGCATACGCTGCCGACCGGTCTACTTTGGAAGGATCTTTTCCTGAAAAAGCACCACCACCATGAGCACCCTTACCACCATAAGTATCTACAATGATTTTTCTACCTGTCAACCCGGCATCTCCGTGAGGACCACCGATAACGAATTTTCCTGTTGGATTGATGTGATACTTGATGTCATCATTAAACAATGCCTGGATCTCAGGGATCAATTTCTTTTTCACCCTTGGGATCAAAATGCTGATGAGGTCTTTTTTAATTTTTTCCAGCATTTTACCCTCTTCATCAAAGTCATCATGTTGGGTAGAGATCACGATACTGTCAATCCTGATGGGTCGATTGTGATCATCATATTCAATGGTTACCTGAGATTTTGCATCCGGTCGCAGGTATTTGATTTCATTGTCTTCCCTCCTAAGTGCAGCCAATTCCAGCAGCAGATTGTGTGAAAGTGCTAAAGCTAAAGGCATATAGCTTCCTGTCTCATCAGTAGCATAGCCAAACATCATGCCCTGGTCTCCTGCTCCCTGTAGTTTAGGATCTGTTTTGTCTACTCCCTGATTGATGTCAGGAGACTGTTCATGAATGGCCGATAAAACACCGCAAGAGTTGGCCTCAAACATGTATTCGGATTTGGTGTAACCAATTTTTTTGATCACATCACGCGCAATTTGCTGCACATCCAGGTACGACCTGGATTTCACTTCCCCTGCAAGGATCACCTGTCCGGTGGTTACAAGGGTTTCACAGGCTACTTTGGATTGCGGGTCAAAGGCCAGGAAATGATCGACGAGGGCGTCAGAGATCTGATCAGAGATTTTATCCGGATGTCCTTCAGAAACAGACTCGGAGGTAAACAAATATGACATGCTTTTAGCTATTATTTTGAGCCTGCAAATATAGTATTTTTCATTACTTAAAATCCGAAGGAAATTGTCCTATACTGAAGACGGCCGGAATTTTATGTAGCTTGATCTTTTTATTTGGCCAATCCTGAATTTTCATGGTATGAATAAATTGATTTTTTCCATAGAGGTCAGCCGATATTGAGAAGTAGGTGTCTTTCTTTAAATGCCTGATCGCTTTTTCAATCAATTTCATATTACGATAAGGTGTTTCCATGAAAATCTGAGTGTAACCTGTCTTTTGGAGGGTATTTTCTATGTCCTTCAAAAATTTGATACAATCAGCGTCCTGAATCGGTGCATATCCATGAAAAGTGAATCGCTGACCATCAAAACCCGAGCAAATCAAAGCAGTCTGAATCGCAGAAGCTCCTGGCAATGGAAATACTTCCCGATTGTGGTCATGTGCCAGACTAACGGCCATGTTTCCGGGATCAGCCAAACCGGGTAGTCCGGCCTCTGAGATAATACCAATTGGAAACTGCTCCCAGTTTCTCATGACATGACCAATGGTTTGCCTGGATGCATTTTTATCCATAACTTCAAACTGCAACTGTGAGATATCGATGTCCAGGTTCAAACTACTGATATATCGTCTGGCAGTCCTCACATTTTCGACCAGAAAATGACCGATGGTACGCAATGTAGATTTTACAACCGGACTGATATCATTGGGTTGCGCTTCAGAGGAAAGGTAATTAGGAATTAAGTAGATTGTGTTTTTCATCTCATGGGGAAATCGCTCATTTATATCGGCATCATATTGATTATCATTGGGTTGTTTCTCACCTTTGGTGGGAAAATAAACCTGGGTAAGTTGCCCGGTGACATCATCGTTAAACGGGACAATTTCACTTTTTACTTCCCCATTACCACCATGATAATATTGAGTGTTATCCTAAGCCTTGTTATTTTTATTGTGAATAAACTAAGATAAGAATTTGGTCAACAGCGAAGTGATCTCCTGGGGCTTTTCTGCATGTACCCAATGACCAGAACCGTTTACAGTCTCAAACTGAGCCTTCGGAAAGTGACTTAAAATCAATTCGTGATCTGTATTCCTGATATAGTCAGATTTTGATCCATTGATAAAAAGCGTTTCTCCTCCGAAAGATTTCCCATCATCCAAGCCTTTGCCGATGGTTTCAATATTGGCTTCAATCGCACGATGATTCAATTTCCATTCAAAGCTGCCATCATCATTTCTTCCAAGGTTTTTTAGGATGAACTGCCGAACACCAGGGTTAGAGATTTTTGTACTCAGGGCATCGTCAGCATCTTTTCTTGACTTTAAGTTTTTCAGACCCAGGGATTTGAAGCTTTCGAGGATTTCCTGATGGTGTGGAGGATAATATTTGGGCGCAATATCCACTACCACCAGACTTTTTATGGCCTGCGGGAATG
This sequence comes from Cyclobacteriaceae bacterium, assembly GCA_965223915.1. Lineage (GTDB taxonomy): Bacteria > Bacteroidota > Bacteroidia > Cytophagales > Cyclobacteriaceae > UBA7330. The sequence continues at coordinate 1,594,513 of OZ245027.1, forward strand.
TTGTAGCCAGTTCCATGGCTACTTTTCCACCCATTGAATGTCCTACGATGTGAGCGCTTCCCCCTGTTTCCTCTTCTATCAATGCTTTGATATCCCTGGCCATTACCGGATAATTCATTTCATCGCTATGAGGTGATTGCCCATGATTGCGCAAGTCCACCAGATAAACAGCAAATTTTTCAGAAAGAGATTTGCCTACCGTCTGCCAATTGTCTGATGATCCAAATATACCATGCAGCACGATGACCGGCTCTCCTTCTCCCAAGACCCTAAAATTTAATTTCATTGAAGTTTACGTTTATACATTTGAATGGTATTTTCTAACCCGAAATAGAGCGCATCGCAGATGAGTGCATGCCCAATCGAGACCTCGTCGATATAAGGAATGGATGCTTTTAAGAACTGCAGGTTGTTGAGGTCCAGGTCATGCCCGGCATTGATCCCCAAACCAATTTCCTTGGCAACCTTAGCAGCCTCCACATAAGGGAGAACGGCCCTATTAGGGTCTTTAGGATATTTAGAAGCGTACGGTTCCGTATACAATTCTATTCTGTCAGCTCCACAGTTTTTAGCGCCCTCTACCATTTTTATATCAGGATCCACAAATATGGATACCCTGGCTCCTGTTTTTTTAATTTCCCTGATCAGGTCGCTGAGCAAAGCCTTATGCTGAATGGTATCCCAACCGGCATCTGAGGTAAGGTTGTCCGGAGGATCTGGCACCAGTGTAGCCTGAGCAGGTTTGGCTCTTTGAATGATTTCAAGATACCTGTCATCGGGATAACCCTCAATGTTAAACTCTGTAGTAACATGATCTTTCAACGTCATCACATCCACATACCTGATATGGCGTTCGTCAGGTCGCGGATGTACGGTTATTCCTTCTGACCCGAATTTTTCGCAGTCCAGTGCTGTTTTCAATAAGTCTGGATTGTTGCCCCCGCGAGCATTCCTCAAGGTTGCAATTTTGTTGATGTTTACACTAAGTTTGGTCATCGTTATTTGGCTTAACTTCGCGCAAAGTTCCATAAAATTTGAAACTGACATGTCATTAAAAGCACAAATTGAAGCAGAGATCAAGCAATCGATGCTAAATAAGGATAAAGATCGCCTGCGGGCACTCAGGGCAATCAAATCACAGATCCTTTTGGCGGAGACCGAAAAGGGTGCAGTGGCCGAGCTTACACAGGAGGCAGAGATGAAACTTCTGACCAAAGCGGCCAAGCAACGCAAAGATTCCCTTGAAATCTATGAAAAAGAGGGCCGGGAAGATCTTGCGGAGGTAGAGAAAGCCGAACTGGATGTGATTGAGAGCTTTTTACCCAAACAACTGGATGAGAGTGAAGTCAGAGATGTGGTGAAAAAAATCATTGCTGATGTAGGAGCCTCGGGACCTAAGGATATGGGCAAAGTGATGGGAGTGGCCACCAAGCAGCTGGCGGGAAAAGCTGATGGAAAACTGATTTCTACCATTACCAAAGAAATTCTAAACAGCTAAGGAACTGGTGAGCTGGTTAGATATTCTTTTTATTGTGGTTTTTGGTATTGGAGCAATAAAAGGCTACAACAAGGGATTTATCATTGAGATATTCTCTTTCATTGCGTTTTTTTTAGGCTTATTTCTGGCGATTGAATTGACTTTGCCGCTGGCCAACATCTATTTCGAGGGCAGTGATCATTTCTATTTGCTAACGGTGTTTGTCTTTATTGGCGTCTTCATTGGCGTGATTTTTGGAGTAAACCTTTTAGCCAGGATTATAAAAAAGGCAGTTGATCTGACTTTTTTGGGCTTTTTTGACAATTTGCTTGGTGTAGTTGCTTCAGTGGTAAAATGGGCATTCATTATCAGCGTATTTTTTTGGGTGTTGGACTCCATTGGGTTTAGACTTCCGGAAAGTCAGATGAGTAATTCAGTTATTTTTCCCTGGATCAAGGATATCGGGCCGGCCATTTTTAGATGGGTAGCCAATATTCTGCCATTTATCAGGGATATGATGGACTCGATGGATGATATTGGCAAAAAGCAGCGGGAACTTTATACCTTTCTGCAATCTTTTAAGTATGTTTAATTATCATGGAAATTAAAAAGGACGGCAAATTTCAATACATTGATGAAGGGCAGGGCGAAGTAATGTTGCTGCTTCATGGATTATTTGGGGCATTGAGTAATTGGGATGGTGTTGTCAACTATTTTTCTAAGGATTACCGGGTGATTATTCCACTTCTACCTATATATACCATGCCAGTGCGTCAGGCCAGTCTGGAAGCACTCAATCGTTATGTAGAAGAATTTATTGAACTCAAACAGCTAAATAATATTCACCTTGTGGGAAACTCCCTGGGGGGTCATATCGGATTGATCTATACCCTTAAAAACCAGGAGAATGTAAAATCTCTCATTTTAACAGGAAGTTCAGGACTTTTTGAGAATTCAATGGGTGCTTCATTTCCGAAGCGGGGAAGCTACGAATTTGTTGCGGAAAGAGTAGCTCATACTTTTTATGATCCAAAAACAGCCACGAAAGAACTGATTGATGAGGTCTTTGAGACAACAAAAAGTATTCCCAAGTGTTTAAATATTGTGGCTGTCGCCAAATCGGCACAGCGGAATAATATGGCGACAGAAATCACTAAAATTACCGTTCCCACTTTGTTGGTTTGGGGGTTGAATGATACCATTACTCCACCGATTGTGGGCCATGAATTCAATCAATTGATCCCTAATTCTACCTTGAGATTTATTGATGAATGCTGTCACGCACCAATGATGGAAAAACCAGAAGAATTTAATAGCCTTGTAGGAGCGTTTCTTAAAAAAGAGGAGTTGGTATGATTGCCAAGGATCTAATCAATTATATGGTACCACCGTTAAAGCCTACCGACAAGATCGGCAAGGCAAAACTGTGGATGGATGAACTTCGGCTCTCTGAGCTGCCAGTGGTTGACGACAATCAATTCTTAGGATTCCTCGATGAGGAGATGCTTCTCAATGATGAGTTGCAATATGATTCAGTAAAGGAATATCCTTTTGTCGGTAAAGATTGTGTGGTTTTTGAAGATCAGCACTACTATGAAGTTTTGAAAATCTCCAATATTGAGGGGTTTCGATTGGTAGCCGTAGTGGATACTTTGAATCACTATTTGGGAGCTATCACCACTGAAGATGTAGTGGAAGTATTTGCAAAATCTTCCTCAGTGAGCACACCTGGTGCCATATTGATATTGAAACTAAAAATTCAGGACTATTCTTTGAGTGAGATCAGCCGGATAGTGGAATCCAATGAAGCAAAAATATTAAGTAGCTACCTGGCTCCCAATGACGAAGACCCGGCCAAGGTTTCGCTGACAATCAAGATCAATAAAGAAGAGGTCTCCCAAATTGTGTCAACACTTGAAAATAATGGGTATACGGTGGTGAATGCATTCAATACAGCTGCAGCGACACTTGACGATAAGGAAAGAATAGATATTCTGATGCGCTACATCAAAATCTAGACCATGTCAAAAGTAGCGATTCATGGTCATCAAATCACCGAAAATTCTATCAGTTCGGTCAGGACATTTCTGGAAAGATTAAAAAAAGAAAAGAGAACAATCTTCGTTTCTTCTATCCTAAAAGCGAAGAATGAAACACTTTCCTTTGATGAGTTTCCGGAGTATACCCCCGGCAAAGACATGGAATCCTTTGAGTTTATTGCTAGTCTGGGTGGTGATGGAACACTTTTAGAGACCATTACTCATGTAGGAAAATCAGAGCTACCCATCATGGGGATCAATACGGGAAGATTGGGCTTTCTGGCCACGATCTCAAAGGATAATTTGAATGAAGCCTTAGATCATTATTTTCAGGGCGATTACGACCACGATGTACGAACATTGCTTCAATTTCATTCGGAAGACAACATGTTTGAAGGAAAAAATTTTGCTTTGAACGAATTTTCTATCATCCGAAAAGACACTTCTACCATGATTGTGGTAAAATGCTATCTGGATGGCGAATATTTGAATACTTATTGGGCAGATGGGTTGATGGTGGCAACTCCGACAGGATCTACCGGATATTCATTGAGTTGCGGAGGCCCCATTATCATGCCACACACCAAAAATTTCATCATTACACCTGTAAGTCCGCATAATTTAAATGTGCGACCGTTAATAATATCAGAAGACAGTGAACTGACCTTCAAAATAGAAAGTCGGAACCAATCTTTCTTAGTTTCTCTTGATTCGAGGTCGGAAAGTATCGATCATTCGAGGACTTTATCGGTTTCAAAGGCTGATTTTTCAGCTAAATTGATTAGAATTAAAGGAATTTCGTTTTTAGATACTTTAAGAACGAAATTAACTTGGGGTTTAGACAAGAGGAATTAAATTTGTGTTTGGACGAACCAGTCATGAGTACATTTTAGAATAATTTTGATTATTAATGCTCAAAAAAGTCCATTTATTTGCCTTTCTGCTTATCATGCTTTCCGCAACATTTGTGGAGGCACAGAGTAGGAAATATAAAACAAGAAGAGAAACAAACAGGGTGATTTCCCACTACAAAGGCTTTGTACAAGGGAGATTTAAGCCGCATTATTTTGCATCATTTAATGTAAATGCCCTGAATTACTTTGGCGATTTAGCACCATTAAATCAAGCCGCCAGTACGGATATTAGCTTTACCCGACCAGGCTTTGGGGGTACCGTAGGGTTAAGGTTCAGTCCGGCTATGGCCTTCAGAGCTGGGTTGAGTTGGGGACGAATTAAAGGAGATGACTTTACTTCGGATCCACAGGATGAGGCATCTGCACCAAGATATGCCCGTAACCTTAGTTTTAGAAACGACATCAAGGAATTTCAATTAGGTTTTGAATACTACATCCTGCCATCTTCAGGTGGTATCAACAACAGGGCAAGAATGAATGCATATGTGTTTTTAGGAGCTGCTGTATTTCATCATGAACCGAGGGGTAAAGCTCCACAATACGATTATCAGGCCAATGAAACCAGTACAGAACTTGATTTGAGTGGTCAGTGGGTTAAACTCAGACCTTTAGGAACAGAGGGACAATTCCTTGATGGAAGTAGCGTTAAACCTTACAGCCAGTTTCAATTTTCAATTCCTGTAGCAGTTGGCCTAAGAATGGCATTGCCAGGCCCATTTGATGCCGGGGTTGAATTTGGGTATCGGTTTTTGTTTACCGACTACATTGATGATGTCAGTGGCAATTATGTTGATCTGGACCAATTTAGTGATCCGATGGCCAGGATAATGTCTGACAGATCTTCTGAACCGGTGGCTGCATGGAATGAGGAACAAAGAGCAGACAACTTGAATATTATTAACTACACATATGAAAGCGGGGAAACCTACCAGATCAACGGCAATAATGGGACAGGAATTGAAGGATCGGTGAGGGGAAACCCTGATAGAAATGACATGATATTCATGACAACCTTAAAGATTACCTATCTGATCTATCCGAGAACAGCGATTTCTTCTAAAACAAGATAATCTTGAGAAGAACGATTGCCACTTCTTTCATTTTATTGATTACCCTTACTGCATCAGCACAGTTCATTGAATATGGCGCAGGTTTCGGGAGTATAAATTACCTGGGAGACCTCAATGCTTATCCCAGATTGGGTCAGTCGAGGCTGGGGGTACAGGCACTCTATAAGTTGAATTTCTCTGAGTTTGCCACAGTTAGGTTTTCATTGGCCTACGGTCAGATGCAGGGTAATGATGAAAATCCCGTGGATGCCCTGGCCCGGGAGCGGGTACATTCATTCAATCAAAGCTTTTTCGAATTGGGCACCATTGCTGAATACCATTTTCTGGATTTCAGGGGACCAGACACCTACCTCAATTGGTCACCCTTCATCTTTATGGGTTTTGGGGTTTTAAAACTTGGGAATCCAGATATGACCAAAGCACAGTTTAGCGAGTTGCAGCCTGTAATACCGATGGGGCTGGGTCTCAAGAAAATGATCGCCAAGCAATTTTGTCTCGGTCTGGAAGTAGGAGCAAGGAAAACGTTTTTTGACTATTTGGACGGAATTGGCGATAGCGAGCAGATCATTAAGGATTATCAATATGGGGATCCTGTCACCAACGATTGGTATTTTTTTACGAGTGTCAGCCTGACATATGTTATGTATGAAATACCCTGCCCCTTTTCTTACAGGCCAAACAAGTCGCTTTTTTCACGTTAAAATCAGTTAAATTCTTTATTTAACCGGGGTAAAACCAAAAAATAACACACCTTTGTAAACTGGAATTTTTAGGCCTGTATGGGATTGAAGGAGCAAATTGAATTAGGCAATTTACCAAAGCATATAGCCGTTATAATGGACGGTAATGGACGTTGGGCAAAAAAGAAAGGTGCTGCAAGGATTTTTGGTCACAGAAATGCCATTAAAGCAGTTCGGGAAACCAGTGAAGGATGTGCCGAGTTAGGTGTTGATTGCCTGACTTTGTATGCATTCTCTACGGAGAATTGGGCCAGACCAAAAGTGGAGGTAGATGGTTTGATGTCATTGCTTGTTTCAACCATTAATGATGAATACAGCACTTTGATGGACAACAATATTAGGTTGCATTCCATTGGTGAAATCAATCAATTGCCTGAAAATGCCAGGAAAAAGCTATTGGACACACAGGAGAAAACGAGCTCTAATACAGGTTTGAATTTGATCCTGGCGCTAAACTATAGTGGTAGATGGGATATAATCAATGCAACAAAAAAGGTTGGAGAAAAAGTGAAAGCAGGTGAAATAGCACCAGAGGAATTAACCAATGAGGTATTTCAATCTCATTTGTCCACAGCCAGTTTTCCCGATCCGGAGTTGCTGATTCGGACGAGTGGAGAAAAAAGGATTAGCAATTTCCTGTTATGGCAGATGGCATATACTGAGCTTTTTTTTACAGACGTATTATGGCCTGACTTTAGGAAGAAAGACCTTTATGAAGCCATAATATCGTTTCAGCAACGAGAAAGAAGATTCGGACTAATTAGTGAACAAATCAATATTTAAGGGGATGAAGGGGAGTCTGCTCACCATAGCAATTGTATTGTTTTCCATATTTGAGGTCTCAGCGCAGATCAATTTTGGAAGGAAGACCGAATCTGCCAATTCTGATGGTCTTTCCATCAATTATTCCAATCCAAGGGAATATGAAATCGCTGAAATTACAGTGTCCGGCGTCCAGTTTCTGGATGACAATGCGCTGATCTCTATTTCCGGATTAAAAGTTGGAGACAAGATCAAGATTCCGGGGGATGATATATCCCAGGCTATAAAAAAATTGTGGAAGCAAGGGATTATTGGTAATGTCAATATTACCGCTAGCAAAGTAGAAGGAAGTCAGATCTGGTTAAAAATAGAGCTTTCTGAGCGTCCCCGATTGGTCAATTATGAGTTTGAAGGGATCAATAGAAGCCAGGAAAGTGAACTGAAGGAAAAAGTTGACCTGGCCAAGGGGAGGATCTTGACGGATGTCACCATCAAGAACACGGAATTGACCGTGAGAAAATATTTTGAGAGTAAAGGTTTTCTAAATGCACAGGTCAAAGTGGTCCCTTCACAGGATACCGTGATCAACAATGGAACCGGGATCAGGATCATTGTTGATAAGAACAAAAAAGTAAAGATCAAGAACATCACTTTTGAGGGGGATACGATCTTCCCTTCGGCTAAGCTGAGGAGTAAACTCAAAAAAACCGGGGAGTTGCCTAAAGTTTCCCTTCCAACAGATCTTCTGGCTAAAACATTGAACCTGTTAAATCCGGTCAATCTGTTTCACTTTATCACCCATAGGAAAGAAACAAATGAGAATGAGATTTCCGAATATATCGGAGAACACTTAAATGTCAACTTTTTTAAATCTTCCAAATACATCAAGTCTGAGTATGAAGCGGATAAGGAAAAGCTGATTGCATTTTATCAGTCGAAAGGCTATCGTGATGCTGAGATTGTTTCAGATACTGTTTACAATATCAACAACAAGTACCTCAATATCGATTTCGTTGTGGATCCGGGTAAAAAATACTATTTCGGGGATATTACCTGGGCAGGAAATTATGTCTATAATGATGAGATTCTCGCGCGGGTATTGGGTATAGATGAAGGCGATATCTATGACCTGGAACTTGTAAATAAACGTTTGCAATTCAACCCGACTGGGGCTGATATCAGTAGCCTTTATATGGATGATGGTTATCTCTTCTTTCAGGTAGATCCCATTGAAATTGGGTTCGATGGCGATTCAGTGAATCTGGAAATGCGAATCAAAGAAGGTCCTCAGGCTACCATAGACAAAGTGACCATCAGCGGTAATGACAAGACCAACGACCACGTGATCTATCGTGAGTTGAGGACCGTACCGGGGCAAAAATTCAATCGATCTGAGCTTATACGGACGCAACGAGAGCTTTCTCAATTGGGATACTTCGATCCTGAGCAGATTGAGCCTGATGTGCGACCAAATCCGGTGAAAGAGACAGTGGATATAGAGTGGAAACTGGTTGAGCGACCAAATGACCAGATCGAACTCTCCGGTGGATGGGGAGGTATCTACGGATTTGTGGGTACGCTTGGATTAAGCTTTAATAACTTCTCCATGCGCAACATTCCACATTTTGAGAAATGGAGACCACTTCCAATGGGTGATGGACAAAAGCTTTCAATCCGACTTCAGGCCAATGGTAAAAGCTTCCAGAGCTATTCTATCTCATTCAATGAGCCATGGCTTGGTGGTAAAAGAAGAAATAATTTTGGAGTAAGTTTCAGCCATTCTATCTCCAGGTTGAGACAAAGCTATTTTAATGTGAGTGACTTTATCGGGTCCCTAAAAGTTTCAAGTGTGACTGTATCTCTGGGAAGAAATGTCAGATGGCCTGATGATTACTTCACAGTAAGCAATTACTTACAGTATCAGAAATATGACCTGTTTAACTATGGCAATTCCCTGGGATTTTCAACCGGTGAATCCAACAGTGTGATATTCAATACGACCATCGCAAGGAACTCGTTTGACAGTCCGATGTATCCGCGAACAGGGTCTGCTGTTTCATTGAGTGCATCCTTTACTCCGCCGTTGTCATTCATTAGCGACGTAGATTATGAAAACGCTTCCAATGAGGAGAAATACAAATGGCTGGAGTACCACAAATGGAATTTTGACGCCAAGTATTATCTGAAAATAATCGGAGACTTGGTGTTTGCACCTCGTGCGCACTTTGGATACATTGGATCGTATAGCGATAAAGTCGGTGTTGGTCCATTCGAACGATTCCAGCTAGGTGGTGATGGTTTGACTGGTCAGAATTTCCTACTGGGTACGGACGTGATCGGTTTGAGGGGATATGAAAACAATAGCATTACCCCTGTTGATGCAGAGGGTATTCGGGGTGGAACAATCTTCTCAAAATATGTGATGGAGCTGAGATATCCGGTTTCATTGAATCCATCTGCTACCATATACGTACAGGGTTTCTTCGAAGCTGGAAACAACTGGCAGGGCTTTGATGAATTTAACCCTTATGATCTGAGAAGGTCAGCAGGTTTAGGGGTCAGGATCTTTATGCCTGCCTTTGGACTACTCGGGTTGGATTGGGGTTACGGACTTGATCCCGCGCCTGGTCAGCTTGATATTAGCGGATCACAATTCCACTTCTCATTGGGTCAACAGATCAGATAAGATGATAAAAAGAATCATACCATTTTTTCTTTTTCTTTTTCTTTTGGGGATAAATGATATTTTTGCCCAAAAATTCGGATATGTTGACACTCAGTATATACTGAGCAGGATGTCTGAATATAAAGCTGCTCAGGCAGAGATTGAGACCCTGGCAAAAGGTTGGGAAGGGGAGATCCAGCAGAAGTTGGCGGAAGTGGAAGAAATGGAGATCGCACTGAAAGCTGAGGAAGTATTGTTGACAGCAGAGCTAAAGGCAGAGCGGAAGCAGGAGATTGACCGAAAGTGGCGAGAGGTAAAGGATTTCCAGCGGCAGATATTTGGGTCAGATGGTCTTTATTTCCTGAAGAAGAAAGAACTGATAAAGCCAGTTCAGGACCGGGTTTTTGAAGCTGTGGAGCGCGTGGCCAAGAATAACAGGCTGGAAATTGTATTTGACAAATCCGGCGAACTGGTAATGATATATACCAATCCTGTACATGATTATACGGATTATGTCATTGAAGATTTAGGTATCGGAGAAAATAAAGAGACAGAAAATAATTAAGACTAAAAGTAGTTTCGGAACGATTTTAGCGAAGAAACAAGATAAATGAACATTACTATTATGAAAACGAGATCATTATTGATAGCAATAGCCTTGACTGCCATCACTTTTGGTGCAGCAGCACAAGGTAATATGAAGATAGGTTATACTACTCCTGATTACATACTGAACCTTATGCCAGAGTCAAAACAGATTCAGGCGGATTTGGAGAGTCGCAGCAAGGTATTCCAAAGCCAGTTGCAAGCCAAGTCGAAGGAATTTGAGACCAAAATGGCAGATTATCAGGCCAATGCGGCCTCATGGGATGAATTGATCAGGGCAGATAAAGAGCAGGAGTTGAATGCACTTCAGGAAAGTTTTCAGAAGCTTCAACAAAATGCTGATCAATCGTTGAGGAAAAAACAAGAGGAGTTGCTAAAGCCAGTTTATGAAAAAATCGGTAAGGCCATTGAAGATGTCGCTAAAGAAAATGGATACACCCATATTTTTAACCTGGGAGCACCAGGATTGGATATTCTTCTATATGCCCGACCTGAAGATGATGTGACTAACCTGGTATTGAAGAAACTGGGTATCACACCTCCTGCAGAGCAGTAAATTATAACTAAGAAATATAGGGAAATGACCCGTCTAGTAATGGTCGGGTTATTTTTTTTCTAGCTAAATATGAACCCTGTGATCAAACCAATGATGACAATGAAAGGCGTAGGGATCTTAGTAAAGAACATCAGACAGATAGTTGTGAGGATGATGGCATAGTTAAGCGTGGTCTGAGAAATCGGTTCCAGCAACAGGAATGTAGCAGCAATCACCAGCCCTGAACTTACAGCATTGATTCCTTCCAGGGAAGCTTTCACGACACGATATTTCTTCAGCTCCTCCCAAAACCGGCTAACAAAGAAGATAAAAAATGTACCTGGAAGGAAAATACCAGCAGTAGCCATTACACCCCCTAGTATCTGCTGCCAGATATCCGCATCCCTCATACTAAGCGTCCCTACGTAGGCACTGAATGAAAAGACCGGACCAGGCAATGCCTGCACAAAGCCATAGCCAGAGAGGAATTCCTGGGAAGTGAGATACCGTTTAAACTCGACAAACTCAGTATATAATAGTGGAACCAATACCTGGCCCCCACCGAAGATCAGTGAGCCATTCCGATAGAAATTTTCAAAGAGCCTGATGGGAAGGTATTTGGTAACTCCCCCCAGGATAGCAGCGAAGATCAACACGGAGATCCACAGGATGAAGTTAGACCAGTTGATCTTGATCTTATGTTTTTCTTCTATGGGTTGTTGCTTGAACTTAAAAGCTGTGACAAACCCACCAAAAAGCAGGATGATCGGGAATGTCCATGGAGATCTGAATATATAAGCCACAAAAGCCGAGATAAACATGAGAAAGAACCCTGTTCTTGTAGATACGACACTGCTACTGATGCGATAAGATGAATACGCGACAATCCCCACTGCAATGGGCTGAATAAATTTTAAGAAGTCGATGGAGATATTCATTTCCTGGAAATAGGTCATAAAGATCCCCATGGTGATCATGATACTAACAGCAGGCAACATCCAGGTAAGCAGGGTGAGGTAAGCCAGTCCCGGTCCGCCAATTTTGAATCCGAGGGCCGTTATCGTTTGTGTGGAAGTAGGTCCGGGAAGTACCTGACAAAGCGCGTACAATTCTATAAGATCCTGCTCACTCAAATAGCCTCGTTTTTTGACCATCAGATCAAGGAACATAGCCAGATGAGCCTGTGGGCCCCCAAAGGAAGTAACTGAAAGAATGAGTACATCCCTCAGGAAAATGAAGTATCGTACGGTCCTAAAAGTCATTTATGCCTTTAGCCCAATTTCGCTTAGGCGTAAGTTAAGAAATTCGCCGGCAGTAATATTACTGTATTCCTTGGGATTTTCATCGTCAACGCAATTTTCCAGGCAACTCAGGTCCATTTCTGATATCGGATGCATAAAGAATGGGATAGAAAACCGGGATGTCTTCATTAATTCACGGGGAGGATTTACAACACGATGAATGGTAGATTTCAGTTTGTTGTTGGTTAGTCTGGATAGCATATCCCCCACATTCACCACAATTTGGTCAGGCAATGCAGTGATCGGGATCCATTGACCATCTCTTCTGAGCACCTGAAGTCCGTCAGCACTGGCACCCATCAGCAAAGTGATTAGGTTGATATCTCCATGTTCCGCAGCCCTCACAGCGTCTGATGGAATAGAACCAGGGTCTTCAATGGGGAAATAATGGATTTGCCGTAAAATGCTGTTACCCTGTTTTACCTTATTATCAAAAAAGCTTTCTTCCAAATCCAGAAAGAGGGCAATGGCGCGGAGCATTTCTATGCCGGTCTTCTCCAATATTTGAAAAGCCTTGAGGGTGTACTCTTTGAGTTCGGGGACTTCAGCTGGCCAAATATTTTCCGGGGACTTGGGAAGCTTGTTTTCAGTGGGCTGTCCAACATGGAAAAACTCTTTCAGGTCTCCGGTATTTTTGTCCTTTGCCTTTTCTCGTCCTTTGCTGATATATCCCCTTTGTCCGAATAATTCAGGACGTTCATACCGCTTTTTGATGTCATCATCCAGGTAAAAAAAAGTTTTGACAGCCTCATATAATGCCTGTGTCAGCTCATCAGACAACCCATGGTTTTTAATGGCTACAAAACCAATATTCTCGTAGGCCTGACCCAGAGCATGAACAAATTCGTCTTTCCTTTTTTGGTCTCCCGAAGTAAAATCCAATAAATCTAATGAAGGAATTTCTGTGTATAAATGATCACCCATATGCTGTTATTACAATTTCAAAAATAATTGATTTATGACTTAGCTGAATATCTGATGGAGTACTTTCAAAGATTTGATCTCTCCCGTAGATGTACCATGATGATTATAGTATTGAAGAATGAGGTCAAGGGCTTTAAGACGTTCAGCCCCTGAAGCAGGTATTGGATCTTCCAGGTCAGCATGTACCAGGTTTGAAATATATTTCATTGTTGAATTGTCCGGGCTTTCCATTTCCATCGATTCCAGAAAACTTTCTCCATCTGCAATACCAATACCCAGGAATGGGGTGAATCGCATAAGAAATTGAAGATGAAAATTTTCTATTCCCTTTTCCATGGAATTCAACATAAGTGTCATGTCATGAAGAAATTGAAAAAGATCAGATTGGTTTCCTTCTTCGTGATGGAGGACTTTTCCTAATATCTCTGAAAGAAATAAAACAATCGTAGATTTTCTGATGTCCTGAGAAATAGAATAGGTGGTCTGAAGATACTTATATTCTGACAACCGCTGAATTTCTCTGCCATCTTTGATATAAGCTACTAAATCGAGCAATGAAAATGGCTGAAAATATCCAATACTTCGTTTTGACTTACTGCTTCTGATACCGTTTACGATAAAGGGGACCAGGCCAAACTCTTCAGTAAATATCTTCACGATAATGGATGAGTCCTGGTATTTGATGTAGTGAATTACAATTCCCCTTGTTTTTCGGATCATTAGTTTACGACAGCTATTTTTCCAACATATTTTTCCTGACCATCAGGAGAGGAGGTAAAGACAACATAAACTCCGGAATTCACCTTTTGGTTGTTGTAATCCAGTAAGTCCCAGGAAGCCGTTCCGCCGTTTGTTTCTATTTCCCTGATAAGTTTACCGTCTATGTTGGTTATCTTCACATAGGTGCCATATCTAAGTCCTGAGATGCCAACTAGTCCTGAATAACCTGGTCGCACCGGGTTGGGGAAGATCGAAACTTCATCGTAGTGAGCTTTTGCTGCAGATGAGCTACTTCGAAAAGAGACCAATCCTTTGTCAGTCTGGATAAACATTTCACCGTTTTCAGCATTATATTCCAACTGCGTGATTTGATTAGAGGGCAAAGGACTATTCTCAGCAGTGAAAAAGTGATCTAATCTTGTGAGTGAAGCATTAAATACCCAGAGGCCTGCTTGTGTTGCAATCCATGCCCTGTTCCCACCATCCAGGGTCAATGCCAGGATCTCATCGTTTTCGAACAGCAAATTGTTTTCAAAAGTAGCATTCACAGGTTGTGCAAAGTCTATGAGGTAAGAGGCATCCGGAAAGGTGATCAGGCCCTGGTCAGTACCAGCCCATGCCACATCTTCAAGGTCCACTTCCAGCACATGAATCGCATTGGAAGGCAGGCCATTGCTGATACTGAAATGCTTCCTGGCGTTAGGAGGCCTGAATGTGATAAACCCTCCACCCTCTGTGGGATCATTTTGAATTAAGATTGGACCTTCAAGGGAGGAGATAATTTTTTGAGGCTTGTCCGTTCCAACGACAGATTCCTGATAGGTAGTGATCTCACCATTTTCATTGATAGAAGCAATGGGATTGGTATTGTTATAAGAGGCTATCCAAAGTGATGCTGAGACCTCCAGATCTGTGATGATAGGTCCCTGGTTGCTTTTGCTATTGCTAAGCGTACTGGTGTTGTGGTCGATAATCATACCATTATCCATGGAATAGATTCCAAAACCGACGGATGACACATATCCCTGATTATTCCAATAGGCAATGTCTGATAGATTGTAGAATCCATCAATCATTTCATATTTCCATGTATTGCCATCATATACATTATATCCAAGTTGATCAACTTCACCATTATAGGACTCAGCAGAAGGGCCGAAGAGCAAATACACCTCACCATTTGCAGCTACAATGTTGGATGGGTAATCATTGATAGGTCCTTCGGGATAGATCGATTCACCTGTCTCATGCCTCGTCAGCCCATTGGTCTCCGTGCTAAGCCAAAACTCATTAGAGAATAGAAAGTCATTAATGGCCTCAGAGGGTGTTATTGCAATATTCAATGCAATTCCATTAAAGCTATATATACTCTTACTGGTGCTGATGAACAATTCGGATGAGCTACGTACTGCTACTACCTGGTCAGGAAAAACGACTCCTGTCTCGACCCAGCTATTATTTTCAAAGCTTAAAAGGACAGAGTCATTTTTAATGCTAAAAATCTGGTTCCCTATGCTACCAAAGAAGGTGTTTTTTTGATTTTGAGTTTCACCAAAGAAGGTCCAGTTGTTGAAGTCAAGGAGGTTGTTGTTTAAGCTACCAACCTGAATGCCCTGATTGGTGATTGCCCAAAGATCATCGTCTTTTACGAATAGAGAGGATACGGAAATATCCGTGCCGTTCTGGCCAATGGAACGAAAATTTTCAGTGATTTCCCGGTTAGGAATTGAAATAACGATGACACCAAGAGAAGTAGCAACCAATATATCATCATTCCAAAATTGGATATCATGTATTGCTTTTTCTGAGACCAGATCAGTGTTCTTAAAATCCTGAATTGCAAAAAAACCTTCTTCAGTGACCAAATCAATTCCGCCAGAGCTATAACCAATCACTAAAACATTTTTTTCTTCATGATATGCCATTGCAGTAATGTCGACATCCGAAAGCCCGGTTATTTTAGTGATTTTATTGACGCTTTGATCTTGCAAATCATAATAAAAGAGTCCGTTTTCAGTGGCACAATACATTTTGTCTTGTACCATTTCCAATAGCTTTACTTGTCGGTAGCTAAAATGTGTCCTCCAGGTTTCCAGAGGGATATTTTGGGCCATGACCTCACAGCAGATCAGGAACAGGAAAAGACTATTTTGGACTATTTTTAGCATAAAAACAAGATCTACATAAAGCCTCATAAATATCATTTTCTCCCAGAACGATGGTTTGTTTGGCTTTAGTCCTTCTATGAGAAAATGATGCAATGCTCCCACAGTCCATACAGATGGCGTGTACCTTGGTGATGAAGTCTGAAATTGCCATCAGTTTATCCATCGGAGTGAAAGGTCTCCCTTTAAAATCCATATCCAGGCCTGCGACGATTACACGCTTACCCTGAAGCGTAAGTTTATTGACCACGTCGAGAATTTCATCATCGAAAAATTGTGCTTCATCAATCCCTACCACATCACAACTGTCCGCCCGAAGTAGAATATCATTGGCAAACCCCACAGGGGTGGAGTGAATCTGATTTTGATTATGGGAAATCACCTTGGTTTTATGGTATCTGTTCTCGATTTTCGGTTTGAAGATTTCCACACTTTGATGAGCAATAAGTGCCCTGTTTATCCTTCTGATCAACTCTTCAGTTTTTCCGGAAAACATACACCCACAGATCACTTCAATCCACCCGATGTTTCCTGATTTCTTATTGGCTATTTGAGGTTCAACAAACATAATGAAATGCTCAGGGTACCAAATTTAGTGGATATGGGGTTTAGCAGTCGTCTACTAACATTCATATTGGAAAATAATCAATTGATCTTTCGTTTTAGATACACAATAAATAGCTTTACTCTGTTTGATTGGATCTGCTAGGACAGCGAAATACAAGAAAAATTGAGATGGCAAAAAATATCGATGATCAGTTTATAAATAGTTATTCCAGGAATTTTGCAGAAAAGATCATTTCCAATCTACCGCAGGATGGAAGTACAATATCCGGAAGAGCAATTATCAGCCTCACCCCTTCAAAGCAGGTAAACTTTTTTATCCTGAAGCTCTTGTATGGTCAATGGCAGGATGAGATGAAGAAGCTGGAGAGTCCATACTTTAATTATAAGCATGAGGAAGTAAAAAAGGCTTTAACTACCTATATGAATGTGCTATCCCAACATATAGAAGTGGCACCGGAGCAGCTAAAGCCATTGGTTGAAAATAGCGTAAAGTTGACAATTCACTGGGTACTTTTCCCAGGCGAATCCTTAAGAGAAGAAATTGCTGAAAGAAATATCAGACAGGTTCAGACCATTAAAGGGATTGCTAAATACTTTAAGATATATCAGGATGATTTGGCCTACCTTGTTTCTGAGAAATCTGATGTTCACATTGATGATTTTCTTGAAGAGTGGGTTCAATTAATGGATCAAAAATCAATTGATTCTACTATAGAAAAAGAGTTGGGTTTTTTGAATGAGGTTGTAGAAATTTCAGTTGGTGATCTCATAGAAACGGATGATTCTCAGGAAGAAGAGGATGAATTAACTGTTGAAGTGAAAGACGAGGCGGAAGAAAGTCAGGAGGAGTTCGAAGAGGAAAATGAACCTGAGTCAGATATGGAAGAAGATTCGAGTGAAATTCCTGAGTCCTCCAGCGAAATAGTGGAAGAACAGTTGGAAGAGTCTGAAGAAGCTGAGGAAAGTCAATCAGTGACAGATCCAGCAACAGATGATCTGGTTCAGGAAACTTCGGAAGAGGAAGAACGGGTTGAATTGGATGATTCGTTGAATCAGAAGTTTGCAAAAAGTGAAGAGACTTTGCATGATCAATACAAAGAAGAACAGGTCTCAGTAGCAGCCAAGCATCAGCAAAAGAAGATATCTTCAATTCTTGAGGCAGTTACCGTGAATCAGGAATATATGTTCACGACAGAGCTATTTGGGGGAGAGAAAGATTTGTTTCTGGAAGCTGTTGAGAAGATCGAATCCTGCAATTCTTTTGATGAATCTGTTGAAATACTCGTATCTAACTACTCAAAGGACTTTTCATGGGATATGAATAGTGTAGAGGTGAAAGAATTGCTCAAGGTAGTTTTTCGAAGATTCAGATAGAGATTACATTCGTTGCAGTACCTGCATCCTGTGGGCATCCAGTTTGATAAAGACAAACAGGAGTAAGGTAAATCCCCAAAGGCTGGACCCACCATAGCTGAAGAATGGGAGTGGAATACCTATCACAGGGAAAAGGCCGATAGTCATCGCTATATTCAATGCAAAGTGGATAAATAGGATAGACGTGACCCCATATCCGTAGATCCTCGCAAATGCAGATTTCTGACGATTTGCCAGGAAAATGAGCCTCACCAATAAGGTAGTGAAAGCTGCGATGAGCAGTACACTGCCTATCCAGCCCTGCTCTTCCCCGATCGTTGAAAAGATGAAGTCGGTGGTTTGTTTGGGAACAAAATCAAATTTAGTCTGCGTTCCTTCCAGATAGCCTTTGCCAAACCAGCCACCCGAGCCAATGGCAATCTTAGATTGTGTAACATTCCATCCTATTCCCAAAGGGTCGGCATTAGGATTGACCAGAGACATCACTCGTTTTTGTTGATGGGGTTTTAGAACCTCGGTCAGGATAAAGTCCACACTGAAGACAAAGGCAATGGCAACTATCGCCGTCACCACTGTGACCAGGATCTTATTCAGCGATTTGCTGACCAGTCCCACAATTAACATGGCTATGGCCGCAATACAGATAATAAGTACCAGTTGATTGAGCAACAATGTCAAAATAAATAGCACGGCTACTCCGATGGCTCCAACAAGAAAAATTGGATGCATTCCTTCTTTGAAAAGAACGATTACCAGTGCTGTAAATACAATGGCAGTACCTGCATCACCCTGCAATACAACCAGGATCAGTGGCACAAGGAATATCAAAAAGCCAATGATCTGAACATTCAGCTCAGATGTTTTACGGGTGCTCTTACTAAAATAGCGAGCCAGAGCCAGGGCGACAGCGAATTTGGCAAATTCAGAGGGTTGGAATTCAAAGCTGCCTATGCCAAACCAGGATTTTGACCCAGCCACTTCCTTTCCAAAGAAAAGCACTGCAATCAACAACAGGATCATGCCTCCGTAAACAAAATATGAAACAGTATCATAAATCCTAAAATCGAGGAGCATGATAAAAGTAATTAACCCAATAGATGTAGTGATCCAAACAAATTGTCTTCCAGCACTTGAGTTGAAACTGAAAATGCTGTTGTTAATATCAGGATTATATTCTGCCGCATAAATGCTTAGCCAACCACCAATTACCAGTACTAAATAAATGGTAACTGTAATCCAATCGATCCGATATATTAGTTGATCTCCCCTCATTGCAATGTGACGGCTACTTCCTTCATTGGTTTGAGTTGCAGCGTATCCTTTTTCTCTACTTTCTCTACCTTTTTGTCTGCAAAGTCGCCTTTCAGTACATAATCTTCAAGCCAGGTCCTTTTTATCTCTCCATTGAGATACTTTTCAATGATGAGGCTAGCGGTAGCCGCTGCAGCCCTGGCTCCCCATCCGGCATTTTCCACATAAGCTGCCACAGCAATTTGAGGGTTTTCCTTCGGAGCAAAACCCATGAATCCTGAGTGATCTTCGCCGTGGGGATTTTCTACAGTACTGGTTTTGCCACATACGGAAATATCTGGCATTCTCGCTCTGAGACCAGATCCATGAAGCACCACACGCTCCATTCCATCAATGACGGGACCAAAGTTTTCCTCAGATATACCCACTTCATTTCTTGTAAAATTCTGTACAGGCTCACCATCGATGCTCTTAACAATATGTGGGGTAATGTAGTATCCTTTATTGGCCATAATGGCACACAGGTTGGCCATCTGGATAGGTGTGACCAGCAGCTCACCTTGTCCGATACTTAATGAATATATATTGGAAAATTTCCATCTGTTTTCGCCATAGACTCTGTCATAATACGGTAGTGAAGGCACAAATCCAGGAGATTCATTTGGAATATCGACTCCCAGTTTCCTTCCCAGACCAAAATTGTTTATATATCTATGCCACTTCTCTAGCCCAATTCTGGAATCAATGAAGGCACTTTCGTCGAAACCCTGTTGTATGACTCTTTTAAATACTTTGAAATAGAAATTATTAGATGACTTCTCGATCGCTTTTCTTACATCATATATGCCCGGAGGAGCGAGGTCACCAATCAACCCGCCTTCACACATGATCTTTTCTTCCGGACCTAGTTGTCCTTCCTCCAACGCAATGAGTGACTGAACGACTTTGAACATAGAGCCCGGCGGATAGGTAGCCTGAAGAGGTCTATTGAACAGGGGCTTAAGCGTATCGTTCTGAATTTCCACGAAGTTTTTACCCCGATCTCGTCCGCTTAGGTTAGACGGATCGTACGATGGGTAGGATGCAATGGTTAATATCTCTCCAGTTGATGGATTGAGTGCAACCACTCCTCCCACCTTACCTTTAAGTAGCTTTTCTGCATATTCCTGAAGCTCCAGATCAATAGTCAGCTGGATGTTTTCTCCGGGAATTGGTACCGTGTCATACTCACCATCGTTAAAAGCACCTTTGACAACACCCTGCACATTGACCATTTGATATCGTGTCCCCCTTTTCCCTCTTAGGAATTCTTCATATTCTTTCTCAACTCCTGTTATTCCAATAAAATCACCTGATTTATAGTAGTTGCTTGTATCATTTCTGATGGTTCTTCTGTCCACTTCGCCTACATAGCCAATCGTGTTAGCCATGATGGGAGAGGAATAGTCTCTTACGGTTCTGGGTAATGCGTAAAAACCAGGGAATGAAACGAGCTGATCCTGGATAGAAGCAAACAAGTTGTTTGGGATTTGCTCCATAAACTTTGAGGCGAGGATCGGAGAAAAAGATTTAGCCTTGTCATACTTTTCTATAAATTCCTGGTGGGTGATGTGGAGGAGTTTACAAAGTTGAGTGCTATCCTGTAACTCTGCTTCTTTTGGCACAATCATCAGATCGTAAACGGGAGTATTGAATACCAACAGACTGTTATTCCTATCATAAACCAGTCCGCGATAGGGGTAATCAATGATCTTTTGGATGACATTGTTTTCAGCAGCCAGTTTATAATCTTCATTAAAAACCTGAATAGAGAGGAGTCTGATAGAAAATATCAGTCCTATCACGACGATGAATACCTGTATAATCAAACCTCTATTCATATCCTTTGCTTCCTGGGGCTCAACAAAAAACCAATGGTCAGGATGATAATAAAACTAAGGATTGAACTGTAGAAAATTTTTCCAGCCAGTAGCCAGAAATTATTCAACCCTCCATTTTCTACTATAAAAATAATGCAATGATGAATAAATACTAGGGGTAGCGCGTACTTTGTGAAACCCCAAAGCCCAACCCCATTTACAGTGAGATCGACATCTTCATCTGAATGCTCATTGGCTACATTGTACCAGGAATCTTTTATGAAGGTAATCAGTACACAAGCTGCTGCATGAACGCCAGGCGTGCTCGAGAAGATATCAATGATTAACCCACATATCATACCAATAACCATCATAAGACTTCTATTGGTTCCATGGGGAAGCAACAAGACATAACCCACATAGAAGAAGCCAAATGCAACATCAAAAAATACCAGCCGATATAAAACGGGTATTTGCAGCAATAAAAAAGCTACCAGGTTTTTGGCTTGTAATATGTGATTGATTCTGATCACTGTGGTAATAGATTTTGAAGACTGTCTTGCTCTGCTTTCAGGTCATCAGAAATGACATAAGCATAAGTCAGAGAAGTAAAATCAGTTGTTAAATCAATTTTGGCTCCATAATATACATCCTCATCTTTCACATTTATTTCTGAAACTACACCTACCATGATTCCTGGTGGGAAAACTGAATTATATTCTGATGTGACGACAGAATCGCCTACTTGCATGTCAATGTGTTTTGGGACGAACCGTACCTCTGCCTGGATTGGAGATAGCCCATCCCAGGAAACGGTACAAATAGTATTTGTTCTTTGCAAGGTGCTCGATACCATAAGGTTTCGGTGCAAGAGTGATATTACGGTGGAAAAATTTGTTGAAACAGATTTAACCTGACCTATCACTCCGGTGCCTGAGATGACCCCCATACCTGGTGCAATTCCCTCCTTTTCACCTACATCAAGCGTCATAAAGTTCATGCTTCTCCGATACGTATTGTTGATCACCCTTGCTTTAATAGCATGATATCTTGCCTTGATACTGTCGTTGCCGGCATAGATCAACGGCCTGTTGATAAGCGAGTCTTTTAGTCGCTCGTTTTCTTCAAGAAGCTGCTGATTGATTTTCTGCAGATTGAAGTAGTTTTCCGTATTTTGAGTAGCCTGGCTGATGTTAGCAGCCAGGGCATTGGATGAATTTAAAAATGATGCGTTATACCTATTGTTATATTGAACAATAAGCCAGGCACATAAAACCTCCAATACAATAAACAGACCGAATGTTCTGAAACGGTACAGGAAGTCTAAAAGGTTCCTCATTTAGTTCTTAAGTCATTAGCACCGGCTTGTAAGTATTGAGCAGTTTCAGCGCAAGACCGGTACCTCTTACCACTGCCCTTAACGGATCTTCTGCAATATGAATAGGAAGTTTGGTTTTCATGGAAAGTCGCTTGTCCAATCCTCGGAGCAAAGCACCTCCTCCTGTTAAGTAAATTCCATTATCATAGATATCTGCAGATAGTTCGGGTGGTGATATCTCTAATGCTTTAAGGACTGCCTCTTCAATTTTAGAAACGGACTTGTCTATAGCAAAGGCAATCTCTGAATAGGAGATCTTGATGACTTTTGGAATACCTGTCATCAGGTCTCTTCCTCTGATTTCATAATCTTCTGGTCCGTCATCGAGCTCGGTAAGGGCAGATCCCACTTCAATTTTTACACGTTCGGCTGTTCGTTCACCAATCAGCAGGTTGTGCTGTCTTCGCATGTAATCCAGGATGTCCTTATTGAAGGAGTCACCGGCTACACGGATAGATTGGTCACAGACAATCCCGCTTAAGGCAATAACAGCAATCTCGGTTGTACCTCCCCCGATGTCCACCACCATGGATCCAATAGGCTGCTCAATATTGATACCTATACCTATTGCGGCTGCAATGGGCTCGTGGATCATATAAACTTCTTTTGCTCCTGCATGTTCAGCAGAGTCTCTAACAGCTCTTTTTTCCACTTCAGTAATACCCGAAGGGATACAAATGACCATTCGATGAGAAGATGGCAACCATTTTTGATTGTTGCTGTCGATCATCTTGATCATTCCACGTATCATATGTTCTGCGGCGTGGAAATCTGCAATTACCCCATCCTTCAGTGGACGAATGGTCTTAATATTTTCGTGAGTTTTTTCATGCATCTGCATGGCCCCTCTTCCGATTGCAAGCACTTTGTTAGTAGACTTATCAATCGCAATGATTGACGGTTCGTCAACTACAATTTTTTCTTTGTATATGATCAAAGTATTGGCTGTGCCAAGATCTATTGCAATATCATTGTTAAAAAAATCAAAAAAACCCATGTATTAATTGATCAAAAATTTGGTCGTGAAAGTTACGAATAGTTTTGTATTCATGAAGTTTACTAGTGTTTAAAATGTCTGGTCCCGGTAAATACCATTGATAACTGGTTTTCATCACAATAATCAATGGATAATTGGTCTTTTACCGACCCTCCTGGTTGAATTACTGAAGTGATTCCAGCCTTTTTGGCAATCTCCACACAATCCGGAAACGGGAAAAATGCATCAGAGGCCATCACAGCTCCTTTAAGGTTAAACCCAAAATGCTTTGCCTTTTGAATAGCATGCTCCAGTGCATCCACTCTGGATGTCTGACCTACCCCGCTGGCTACCATTTGTTGGTCTTTTACCAATACTATGGTATTGGATTTAGAATGCTTGCAAACTTTAGATGCAAAGATGAGATCTTCAATCTCTGAGTCTGTCGGTGCTTTTTTGGTGACGGTTTTAAGGTCTTCCCTCCTATCAGTTTTACTGTCGTAATCCTGAGCAAGTACTCCATTGAGCATTGATTTAAATACCGTTTTCCCTTCCCAGGATCTATTTAGCTTCAACAGAATTCTGTTCTTTTTGGTTCTCAGTATATCCAGTGCCTCATCAGTAAATGATGGGGAGATCAGAATCTCAAAAAACAGGTCTTTCATCGCAGATGCTACTTCCTGATCAATTGGTTTGTTGGATATCAGCACACCACCAAAAGCGGAGGTAGTATCCGCGGCAAAAGCTTTCTGATAGGCATCAGCTACATTATTGCCCTGAGAAATCCCACAAGCATTGTTGTGTTTCAGGATACCAAAAACCGTTTCATTTTTGAATTCACTGATCAACTGTATCGCAGATTCAATATCTACCAGGTTGTTATAAGATATTTCCTTGCCATGTATTTGCTCAAAGTAGGGCTTGCAATTCGGATAGAATACACCTTTTTGGTGGGGATTTTCTCCATACCTTAATACTTTGCCATCGGAAGCGCTCACCTTTATTGAGGGAACTTCCTGATCATCATTCAGGTATCCGAAAATGGCAGAGTCATAGTGTGACGATGTGTCGAATGCTCTGGCTGAAAAAAGTTTTCTGTCTGCCAACGCTGTCGATCCCTCACCTTTTTCAAGCAGTTCCAATAAGTCTGCATAATATTTTCTGGAGCTGACGATCAGTACATCTTTAAAATTTTTAGCAGCAGCCCTGATGAGTGCGATCCCACCAATATCGATCTTTTCAATGATCTCTGCTTCTGTAGCACCACTAGCGACTGTTTCTTCAAATGGATACAAATCCACAATGACCAGGTCTATGGCTGGGATTTCGTGTTCACTTTTTTCTTTTTCATCCTGATCAATCTCCCTGCGATAAAGAATGCCTCCGAATATTTTAGGGTGAAGTGTTTTTACCCGACCACCAAAAATGGCCGGATAGTCCGTGATGTTTTCAACTGCTGTTACTTCAACTCCCAGGTCTTCG
Source organism: Cyclobacteriaceae bacterium (assembly GCA_965223915.1). GTDB lineage: Bacteria > Bacteroidota > Bacteroidia > Cytophagales > Cyclobacteriaceae > UBA7330. Next base: position 1,619,318 of record OZ245027.1, read on the forward strand.
ATGAAGCTCTGAGTACCTCCTGTTGAATAAAGTTCGACACCAAGATTATTTAATTTCTTAATAATAGGTTCAAGTCCGTCTTTATTGAAAACGGAAACTAATGCTGACTTGATTTTGACTTTACTCATAACCCTCCCAAAAATAAAGCTGCAAAGCTAAGCATTAATCATTCTTTCAAAAGTGTTTGTCGTAAGTAATCATCTACTATTTCAGGGAAGTGTTTGTACTCGAGTTGGTGAATCCTGCTGGCAAGGTCAGGGGGACTATCCGATGCATATACCGGGCAACTGGTTTGAAACAAAATTTTCCCCTTGTCATACGCTTCATTGACCAAATGAATGGTGATACCTGATTCCTTTTCCCCATTTTTTATCACAGCCTCGTGTACATTATTTCCGTACATCCCCTTGCCACCATATTTCGGTAGTAGTGCCGGATGGATATTTATGATGGTGTTTGGAAATCTTTGGATCAGATATTCTGGTACCTTCCAGAGAAAGCCAGCCAATATGATGGCGTCGATTTCCAGACTTTCTATTCGCTCAAGGAATGACTCGTCTATGAATTCTCTTTTGTTAAAAGTAATAGAAGCTGTTTCAAGTTTTTTCGCTCGTTCCAAAACACCAGCTTGTGGATTATTACAAAAAACTGCTGATACTGTGAAGTCTCGAGAATCTTGAAAATATTGGATCAGGTTTTCAGCGTTGGTGCCACTTCCTGAAGCAAATACTGCTATTTTGATCATAAGATTAAATCAATAACATGCTGATCAGACCGGATAAAATGATCAGGTTGGTGATCATGCGAAGGTGAATATAATGCTGCTGCCTATCTGAGTGTGCTAATTTATAGATGAACCACCCAAAAACGGGGATCAGTAGCAAAAAGTAGTACCTGACTAGCAAACTATCTGTGGTAAGAAGAAAAGACAGTAAAAATGAACCTCCAAAGGCGATCACCAGGTAGATGAAAATCTTTGCTCCCCGGATGCCCCACACTACGGGAATGGTTTGACAGCCGGCGGCAGCTTCCCCTTTCACATCCTCAATATCTTTGATGATCTCTCTGACGAATACGGTAAGGAATGCAAAAAGTCCATAGATGTAAACAAGTGGTTCATGCCTTCTGAAAAACACAGCGACGATTAGTAAAGTAAGGCTGGTCAGAAAAGATATAGTCATATTGCCAATGATGGGGAGCCTGCGCAAATGATTGGAGTAATACCACAGGCCAAAAGTGGAAAAAATATGAACGGCTCCTATCCGTATATCAAGCCAAAGCCCTATTGCGATACCAGTTACCGACAACAAAGAATGAGACAGCATGGCCAATCTTCTTCTGAATTTTGTTCCGACCACAACCTTTTTAGGTCTGTTGATCATATCAATTTTCTGATCGTAATAATCGTTGATAATAAATCCTCCGGCTGCGATCATAAGTGTCGAGATGATTAAGAGGACAAAATCAAAGGAATAGATGATGGCGTGTTTATTGGAGAAGTCAGTGACTAAAAAGAGTGCGGTAAAGACTTGTGTGGCGCTAATAATTAAGAGGCTGGGAATTCTGCTTGCCTTAATGAATCCAGGTAGGTCGGTCGTGAGCAGGCGAATCATATATGAATATACGTATCAAATTTGAATTTATTTTGAATACTTTGTTAACAAACATCAGGGTTTGTTAATGATTATTTAAGGAAGTGGTGTCTTCACTGTTATTCCATTCCCTTATTACGCATTTGCTTAAATTCGGTGTATCTTCTATAAATAGCGATACTAAATCCAATGCAGAAAAGGAATGTGCCAAGCCACAATACATTGATGAAGGGCTTTTCAACTGCTTCAAGAATGATCCAGTCTTTCTGTGTTCTGCTGATACCCAATACAAAGCTGTTTTCGGCAGGTAAGATTTCCTGTATCGTGATCTTTGATGCCAAGTCGTAGACTGTGGCCGGAATTTTACCTGCCATGCGGTCTTTAATGATATAATAAGGCTCTGCCGTATAGGTTTTCGTTTCTCCCTCTATTTCAATAATGGCTTTCACCGCGATGTCCCCCGCTGCCAGATCAACCCCTTCCAGATTGTTAACTGCCTGGATATCTTTTAGGACAGCCACATAATCATTGATAAAGAATTGAGAGCCTGGTACCACCTTCACTGATTCCTCCTCACTCCATTCAATTTCCTGCTCGGGATCAGGAAAAGTTCGGACGTGACTATATAAGTCCGCAGTGACCGTTCGGTTAATATCAGGGGAAAATACCGTCATCCCCATGGTCTCATTGATCTGTAGCCTGGGATAGAGGGTAAAGGATTTTCCCGACTCTTTTTGGTAAAGCACTTCAAAGTAGCTGTTTTCTGCATTGATGATATCAACAGTATCTCCGGGGCTCAATTCCTGGCCTGTAGAAGAAGTTTCATTGGTTGTGACTACCAATTTCAACGGGTGGCCAGTGGCTGATACGCTATTAATATCTACAAAGCCATGATCAGTGGTTTTTTTCCTGATACCCTTGTAGTGTAAAGAATATTCACCCATCTGTCTTGGCTCATTCAGGAAAAGCAACAGATTGTTCTGGTTGACTTCATCGGGGAATTCCTTATTCCAAAGGAGCCCGGTGTTGTTTTTGGACAGGATCTTTGAGTATCCTGAAGAAAACAAGATTCCAATGAGCATCAGGGCAATTCCAATATGCGTAACTGAACCGCCGGCAAGCTTGATATTTGATTTGGAGAATTGTAAGAGGATCTTGCCATTGGCCACCACTGAATAGACTGATGCAGTGAGCAGTGCCAGGTAGGCCGGGTCATGGATTTTGGCTACAACAAAAATGGTTGCAGAAACTAAAAGGGAAAGGATTACAGGGATTGTCAGGGACTCTTTAAGTTTATTCTTATCAATCCTATTCCACCAGAAGAACTGTCCGGTACCTGAGAGGATAGCCAGTACTATGGCAAAATAAAGTTGGAAGTCTGTATAGAATGCAACCTGATCTACCGGAGGGGCTACATTTGAGTCAACGCCAAAGAGACTCATGAAGGAGTTATAGACAGGAATTGAAGTTGGTAGAATGACCTGAAATGCCATTAATGAGAGTGTCAGTGCTCCCATAAAAATCCAAAACTCCCTGGAATAGGTACTAATTTCTGATGCATCTTGTGGAAGCTTTTTCCATGAGCGAACGATTAAGAACGTGGTGATGCCAATGAAAACTAAGAGATAGATCAACAATTGACCGGATAACCCTAAATCTGTAAACGAGTGAACGGAAGTGTTACCAAGAATCCCACTTCTTGTTAAAAAAGTTGAGTAAATGATCAGGATGTAAGTCGCTGTTACCAGTATGATGGAAGTTTTAAGGGCGGTAGGACTTTTTCTGAAGGCAATCATGGTATGTATAGAAGCTACCAAAATTAACCATGGGACATAAATGGCATTTTCAACCGGGTCCCAGTTCCAATAACCACCAAAATTCAAAGTTTCGTAGGCCCAATAGGCACCCATCAAAATTCCGATTCCAAGAATCGCTGCCGAAAACTGTGCCCAGGGCAATGCCGGGCGGATCCATTCTTTGTAGTTTTTCGTAATGATGCCGCCCATGCAATAAGCAAATGGGACGACAGTGGAAGCAAAGCCCAAAAACAAAGTAGGTGGGTGAATGACCATCCAGTAATTCTGAAGCAATGGATTCAGCCCGCGTCCATCCTGAGGAACAAAGTCAGGATTCATGTTGAAAATAGGATCCTGCACTGCGTCACGCAATAGGATAAAGGGTGAGCTACCAATTTTAATATTGAAGATCACAACACCCATGATCATTGAAGTAAGAAAGATCTGGGTGAAAGCAAACACCATCAAAACCGGAGCTTTCCATTTCTTATTGGTATGAAGAATAATCAGACCCAGGATGACATTCCAAAACATCCAAAGCAAGAATGAACCTTCCTGTCCATTCCAGAAACTGGAGATTTGATAGTAATAAGGAAGGATTTTGGAGGTGTAATTATAGGCGTAGTGATACTCGAAATAGTGGTTATGGATGATCAGAAACAGTGTAACACATACCCCAATGATTGAAACCGCATGAATATAGAAAACCAGCTTAGAAAATTGTTTCCAATCCTTGTCTTGCTTTTGGGATTGAAAAAAAGCATAGGTAGCCAGGATAGCAGAAACAAAGGAAGTAATTACAAATAGATGGCCCAGATCGCCAATGAAATAATGCATATGTTAAAGGTTGACCCCCTCTTCCTGATATTTAGATGGACATTTGAGTAGGATTTTGTCTGCAACAAATCGATCACTGGCGTATGCTCCAACAACAACTACTTGTTCAGATCTAAGAAAATCTGTCGGCATTGGGTTTGGATGATATACCATCTGTTCGTTGTTGTTTTCATCGATCAAGGAGAACCGAAAAGATCGATTGTCAGCGCTCGTTTCCACTCCAATCACGGTTCCAGTCTCATCTTTTTTGAGTTTGCCAACCACATGAATTTTATTGTTATTTCCTTTTTCAGCCATTTCCTGCGCCTCAGTGAAAGAAACGTACGTACTCGCATCACCCGCCGTAGATATGATGATCATCAATGCGACGGCGATTACCACCATTCCTATGATATGTGTCTTTTTCATCCCTCTTTATTTGCTTTGTCTTCCAGCTTTTTGACCTTCCTATCCATTCTCCAAACAAAGATAAAAAACCCGATGAGTAGGATAAGTATTACCCCTACCACAACATAGATCTTTCCATCCTGTCTGAACTGATCAGCCATCGGAATTTGAAAGAAGCCATAAAAGCTAACCAAAAAATTATTCAACAAGTTCATCATTCTAAACCAAGTTTTTCCACTACCAATTCATACCTTATTTTGATGGTTGCCAACCAGAATCCTAACAATGCCCATCCAATCACTGCCGGATAAAACACCAGTCTCATCTGGCTGTCCAGATCGTAGGCGTTAAACCCGGGATTTCCCCCATTGCCCGGATGAAGACTGTCTTCAGCCAGTCGTGGTAATATGAAAAGCAATGGGATCAAAGTGGCAAAGGCAAAGACATTATAGACGGCAGAAATTTTTGCTCTTTGCTGCTCATCCTTGATGCTTCCTCTTAACACGAAATAGGCGAAATAGATGAGTAACGCGATGGCTGACATATTCTGCTTAGGGTCACTGCTCCAGGGCTCACCCCAGGTATAGTTTGCCCAAAACATCCCTGAGATCATTCCCAGGATGCCAAATAAGATCCCGACTTCACCAAGTATTACGCTATAAATGTCATTGGCTGGTCGCTCCTTAGATAGATATTTGATCGCATGGACACATGATGCTGTAAACAAAGCAATCATTCCAAACCACATGGGCACATGGAAATAAAGTACACGTATGGTTTCATTTAATATGGGCAACCGGGGAACCGGCAACAGCAATCCACCAACAAAAACATAAAGCAATATTGCCATTGTGAGCCATTTCCACCATTCAGTCCGCAGCATATATTTCATCACGATTTCCAGGTAAATGGGAAAAGAATAAATGAGAGTGCAATGATAATAACATTCACACTTAAGAGGGTCAACAAGTCAGAAGTAATATCGGACGCAGGAGCACCGAGGATCAGCCGTTTTGAGATAGAGGTGGCCATAAGTAAAATGGGGATGACGATGGGAAATCCCAGTATTGCCATGAGTGTGGCATTGTTTTCAGTTTTAGAAGCAAGTGATGAAACCATGGTAAATGCAGATGCTAAGCCGATACTGCCGGCCAAAAGATTGACGAAAAACCAGGTATTAAGGTTGCCTGGTGATCCTAACAAGAGTGAAAATATGATGATGGATATGAGGATCAACAGAAATTGGTAAAGATTGCTGTAAATCAATTTAGCTGCTATGATTGTGACAGGTGATGCAATAAAATAAAAGTATGTGGTTCGGTTTTCCTCCTGCATAAAACTTTTGGCAATGGCGTTTACCGACGTAAAAAGAATGATCAACCAGAAAAGGGCATTCCAAACCTCTGGTTTGATATAATTCATGAATGACATGTAGGAAATAATGATAATAGCCGACAGATATAACAGAATTCCAAATACCGGATATTTGTTTCTCCAATCAGCTTTCAGATCTTTCACTACCAATTCAAGTACCTCATGCATCATGCAAAATTACATGGGTTCATGCTTAAAACTAGATTCTTATCGTAGTTATCTGGGAGGTAGATTTATGTAATAATTCATAAATAATGATAAATCCGTGTAAAACCTTGATAATCCAAATACTTTTGCAGCCGAATTCGTCATAAAGAAATCTAGGGTGAAAAAATCCATTTTAATTACAGGCGGTGCTGGATTCATAGGATCACATGTCGTTAGACGGTTTGTGACAAATTATCCTGACTACTTGATTGTGAACCTGGATAAATTGACGTACGCAGGCAATCTCAATAACCTCAAGGATATTGAGACTGCTTCCAACTACAAGTTCATCAAGGACGACATTTGTGATTGTAAGTCCATGGAATCACTTTTTGCTGAATATGATTTTGATGGGGTTATTCACCTGGCCGCTGAATCTCATGTTGACAGAAGCATTAAAAATCCGCTGGCATTTATTGAAACAAACATTTTAGGGACAGTAAGTCTCCTAAGTGCTGCCAAGTCAACCTGGAAAGACTTTGACGGTAAACGGTTTTATCACATTTCGACCGATGAAGTGTATGGCTCACTTGGGGAAGATGGGTTTTTCACAGAGACAACTTCATATGACCCCCAATCACCATATTCAGCTTCCAAAGCATCTTCCGATCATTTTGTAAGGGCTTACAGCAATACCTATGGCATTCCGGTGGTTTTATCCAATTGCTCCAACAACTACGGACCATTTCAGTTTCCGGAAAAACTGATCCCCTTAATGATCAATAATATTAGGAACAACAAACCGCTTCCTGTCTATGGCAAGGGTGAGAATGTGCGAGATTGGTTGTATGTGGAGGATCACGCAAGAGCGATAGATCTCATTTACCATGAAGGGAAAAAAGGGGATACCTACAATATTGGAGGGTTCAATGAGTGGAAGAACATAGATATTGTGAATTTGCTTTGCGAATTGATGGATAAAAAGTTAGATCGCACCTCAGGAACATCAGCCAAACTGATTACTTACGTCACTGACCGGGCGGGACATGACCATCGATATGCCATTGATGCCACAAAAATAAAAGATGAACTCGGTTGGGAACCCTCTCTACAGTTTGAAGAAGGGTTGAACAAAACGATTGATTGGTACCTGGAGAACGAGCAATGGCTGCATGAAGTAACATCAGGGGATTACCAATCATATTATCAGGAACACTATAAAACTGAAGCTTAATGAAAGGGATCATTTTAGCAGGGGGCTCCGGGACTCGTTTGCATCCGTTAACATATGCGGTAAGCAAGCAGATTCTGCCTGTCTATGACAAGCCAATGATATATTATCCTTTATCGGTTTTGATGTTGGCAGGGATCAGAGAGATTCTCATTATTTCAACACCCCGGGATTTACCGGTATTCAAGGAACTACTTGGGGATGGTAAAAAGCTTGGCTGTTCGTTCTCCTACGCCATTCAGGAAAAGCCAGAGGGACTTGCACAGGCATTTATCATTGGGGAACATTTCATTGAAGAGGACAAGGTTGCACTGATCCTTGGAGATAATATTTTTTATGGTTCAGGGCTTTCAAAAAAGCTTCAGGCAAGTGTTGACCCTGATGGAGGGCTTGTTTTTGCCTACCATGTTCAGGATCCTGAAAGGTATGGTGTGGTTGAATTTGATGAGGCTGGCAAAGCCTTATCGATTGAAGAAAAACCAGTAAATCCGAAATCTAATTATGCAATTCCGGGCCTTTATTTCTATGATAATGAAGTGATTGAAATTTCAAAATCAATAAAGCCCAGTGCAAGAGGTGAATTGGAGATCACTTCAGTAAATAATGAATATTTGAAAAGGGGTAAACTGAAGGTCGAAAGATTAGATCGGGGAACTGCCTGGCTGGATACGGGAACATTTAAATCATTGATGCAAGCGGGTGAATTTGTCCATGCAATTGAAGAAAGGCAAGGGTTAAAAATAGGCTGTATAGAGGAAGTGGCATATAAAATGAATTTCATCTCTCAGGATCAACTTTTGGAACTGGCAAAGCCATTAGAGAAAAGTGGTTATGGGGAATACTTAAAGCAATCAATCAGATGGAAGTAATAGCGACACCCTTAAAAGATTGCTATATTATCAAAGTTCCCGTCTTTGGGGACGACAGGGGATTTTTCCTGGAATCATTCAATCAAAGAAAGTTAAAAGAAAAAGGAATTGATTTTGAGGTGAAACAGGTCAACTTTGCCAAATCCGAAAAAAATGTGCTGCGAGGGTTGCATTACCAGGAAGAACCAAATGCTCAAGCGAAATTAGTGGGCGTTTTAAATGGTGCTGTTGTTGATGTTGTGGTTGATATTAGGGTTGATTCACCGACTTACCTCCAACATTATAAAATTATTTTAGATAGTAACGACACATTTCTTTTGGTGCCAAAAGGCTTTGCGCATGGCTACCACACATTGAAAGATAAAACGATTTTTTACTATGCCGTTGATCAGTTTTACGCTCCTGATTCCGAAAAAGGGATTAGGTTTGACGATCAAAAGCTTCAAATTGACTGGGAGCTAACCAATACTCCTAAAGTATCAGAAAAGGATTTAAAACAACCATATTTATAATAGTATGAAAATAGCTGTAGTAGGTACAGGATATGTTGGTCTCGTTACCGGGACATGTTTTGCAGAGACTGGAAATCATGTGACCTGTGTAGACATTGATGAAAAGAAAGTTGCTAAACTGAAGAACAAACAAATGACCATCTATGAGCCAGGATTGGATGTGTTGTTTGAAAGAAATATAAGACAAGGAAGGCTGGAATTTACCACTGACCTGAAAGAAGGGATCAAAGGAGCAAAGATTATTTTCCTTGCTCTGCCAACACCTCCGGGAGAGGATGGCTCTGCAGATTTGAAATATGTTCTGAAAGTAGCAGAAGACCTTGGGCCCATTTTGGAGGAATACACCGTAGTGGTGGATAAAAGTACCGTACCAGTAGGAACAGCTGAAAAAGTTCACGCAAAAATTGTTGAGAATGCCAAAGTAGATTTCGATGTGGTTTCTAATCCGGAATTCCTTCGTGAAGGCGTAGCCGTGGATGATTTTATGAAACCGGATCGGGTGGTTGTTGGTACAGACTCCGAGAAAGCCAAAAAAGTTATGGACCAGCTCTATGGCCCTTTCGTTCGACAAGGTAATCCAGTCATTTTCATGGATATCCGGTCAGCTGAGCTCACTAAATACGCTGCAAACTCTTTTCTCGCGACTAAAATCACCTTCATGAATGAGATCGCCAATATGTGTGAGCTCTTGGGAGCAGATGTAGATATGGTTAGAAAGGGTGTTGGCACTGATACCCGAATAGGAAAACGATTCTTGTTTGCGGGGATTGGTTACGGTGGAAGCTGCTTTCCTAAGGATGTACAGGCATTGGCCAAATCTGCGAGTGAAGTCAATTATGATTTCAAGATCCTCAATTCGGTAATGGATGTGAACGACAATCAAAAAAAGAAACTGGTTGATCCCTTGAAGAAATATTTTGGTGGAAATGTTTCCGGCAAAACCATCGCTATTTGGGGCCTTGCATTCAAACCCTACACAGATGACATAAGAGAGGCACCTGCCCTGGAAAATATTACAACCCTGCTAAGTCTGGGAGCAAAGGTCAGAGCTTATGATCCCGAAGCGATGGAAAATGTAAAAGAAATCTTTGGTGATAAGATCTACTTTGCTGAAGATGAATATGATGCTTTGGAAGGAGCTGATGCGTTAATGATCATGACGGAGTGGCCCGTATTCAGAACACCTGAGTTTGATAAAATGGCCGAGAGTTTAAAAAATAAGATAGTGTTTGATGGTAGAAATTTATATGATCCTAATCAAATGCAGGAGCTTGGATTTGCATACCACAGCATCGGAAGAAAAGCCATTACCCAATGACAAAGAAAAAAGTTTTAATCACAGGAGGAGCAGGATTTCTAGGATCTCACCTTTGTGACCGATTTATGAAGGAAGGTTATCATGTCATAGCCATGGATAACCTGCTCACAGGTGACATTTCCAATATCGAGCATTTGCTAAAGGAGAAAGACTTTGAGTTTCACCATCACGATGTATCCAAATATGTGCATGTATCAGGCGAGCTTTCTTATATCCTGCACTTTGCTTCTCCGGCCAGTCCGATAGATTACCTCAAAATGCCCATTCAAACCATGAAGGTGGGGTCATTGGGCACGCTTAATTGTTTGGGATTGGCTAAGGATAAGAGAGCCAGAATACTCGTAGCATCCACATCAGAGGTTTACGGTGATCCACAAGTTCATCCTCAAAAGGAAGATTACTGGGGAAATGTAAATCCTGTTGGTCCGAGAGGAGTTTACGATGAAGCTAAACGATTCCAGGAAGCTTTGACGATGGCTTATCACACTTTCCATGGATTGGAAACAAGGATTGTGAGGATATTCAACACATTTGGTCCGCGAATGAGGTTGGATGATGGTCGGGTTTTACCAGCATTTATTTCACAGGCATTGCGAGGCGAGGATCTTACTGCCTTTGGAGATGGGAGTCAGACGCGATCATTCACTTATGTGGACGATCTCGTCGAAGGGATTTACCGTCTGTTGATGAGTGATTATCCCCATCCTGTCAATGTTGGAAATCCTCAGGAGATCACTATCAATGAATTTGCAGAAGAAATAATTCGCTTAACAGGAAGTAAATCCAAGGTGATCTACCATCCACTTCCTAAGGATGATCCCAAGCAAAGAAAACCGGATATTTCATTAGCCAGAAAGGTGTTGAACTGGGAACCTAAATTTTCCAGAGCTGAAGGTCTTCAACCTACACTAGAGTATTTTAAAGAAAAGGTTTTGGGTTAGCGCTGGTTTTGATGTGACATTACTTTCACATTAGCAATTCCTGATGACCACAAAATTTCAATGATTATCAATTACTTTTGCAACCCAAAATTGATTTGGACCCTGGAAAATTTGATACGGGGTTGCAATTTAATTTATCACCCTAAACAACCGACTGAATTATATCAATGGAAAACATTATTCCACATAAGCATTCTGTAACCCTCGATGATCGCATTGAAAAAAATGGGCATAAACCAAAATTAGTATGGTTTACCGGGCTTTCAGGCTCCGGGAAATCGTCACTGGCCAATGCCTTGGAGCAGCAGCTACATAACCGGGGTTTAAATACTTACATTCTGGATGGTGATAACATCAGGAGTGGTCTGAATAAGGACCTGGACTTTAGTGAGGAGAGCAGGAAAGAAAATATCCGTCGGATCGCTGAGGTTTCAAAGCTTTTTGTCGATGCGGGAGTCGTTGTTTTGACAGCTTTTATTTCACCCTTTAGAGAAAACAGAAAGTTTGCAAAAGAGCTGGTAGGCAAAGAGCATTTTATTGAAGTTTTTGTGGATTGTCCTTTAGAGGTTTGTGAAGCAAGGGATGTGAAAGGACTGTATGCTAAAGCCCGGGCAGGCGAAATTCCTGATTTTACAGGCATAACATCTCCTTTCGAAGAGCCGGAAAATCCTGATGTCATTGTAAAAACAAATGAGCTTTCACTGGAAGATTCATTGAAAATATTAATAGATAAGGTATTACCTAAATTGAAATAATGCAGAATTATAATCTGACCCATCTTAAAGAACTGGAATCTGAGTCTATCTACGTCCTTAGAGAAGTTTTTGCACAGTTTCAAAATCCTTGTATCCTGTTTTCAGGAGGAAAAGACAGTATCGTTGTTACGCATTTGGCTAAAAAGGCGTTCCATCCGGCAAAAATTCCATTTCCGTTAGTCCATGTAGACACCGGTCACAATTTTTCTGAAACGATCAAGTTCAGGGATGAATTGGTCAAAAAAATGGGAGCAAAGCTTGTTGTGGGATCCGTTCAGGCTTCCATTGATTCCGGGAGAGCAGCCGAGGAAAAAGGCAAAAATGCTACTCGAAATGCTATTCAGACGGTGACTTTGTTGGATGCCATCGAAGAACACCAATTCGATGCGGCCATAGGTGGTGCAAGGAGAGATGAAGAGAAAGCAAGAGCAAAAGAACGTTTCTTTTCACATAGAGATGAGTTTGGTCAATGGGATCCAAAAAATCAACGGCCGGAGCTTTGGAATATATTCAATGGCAAGCAGCAATTCGGAGAACACTTCCGGGTGTTTCCATTGAGTAATTGGACTGAAATGGATGTTTGGCAGTATATCCTGGCCGAGAAAATCGATATCCCAACTCTTTATTTTGCACATACTAGGAAGGTTATTCGAAGGAGCAACACCTGGTTACCTATTTCAGATTTTATTACCATTGATCCCAAGGAAGAAATTGTAGAGAGAAAAATCAGGTTTAGAACGCTTGGTGATATTACCATTACTGGTGGAGAGGAATCTGATGCTGATACATTGGAGAAAATCATTGAAGAAGTAGCAGCTGCAAGACAAACAGAGCGAGGAAACAGAGAAGATGATAAGCGGTCTGAGACAAGTATGGAAGATAGGAAGAGACAGGGGTATTTTTAGGAGACAGTTTGTTAGTAGGCAGTCAGCAGTAGGCAGTATGGCAGTGGCAGTTAAGAGCAATGGATATAGAGACTTGAAAGTTTATCAGCTTGCTTACGAGACTGCTAAAGAGATATTTGAGATAACAAAGCTATTTCCCAGTGAGGAAAAGTATTCACTGACTGATCAAATAAGAAGATCTTCGAGGTCGGTTTGTGTGAACATTGGTGAAGGATATAGAAAGAGGAAATATCCGAAACACTTTTCAAGTAAAATGTCAGATGCAGATGCCGAGTGTACTGAAACTCAGATCTGGTTGGATTTTGCTCGAGATTTTAATTATATAGAACCTGAATTAAGAGACAGAATATATTCAAAATATGAGGAAGTAGGAAGAATGCTAGGTGGAATGATTGAAAATCCAGACAGGTTTTTGCCAAGAAACTGACTGCCACCTGCCAACTTGCTACTGCCACTATTGTAAATAACACAAAATGGAAGATCAAAAAAATTACCTCAACATGGAGCTCCTTCGATTTACAACTGCAGGGAGTGTGGATGATGGAAAAAGCACCTTAATCGGAAGATTGCTTTTCGATTCAAAGTCCATTTTCGAGGATCAGATGGAACACGTTAAACAATCCAGTCAGCGTAAAGGATTACAAGACACTGACCTGGCACTTTTAACGGATGGGTTAAAAGATGAAAGGGAGCAGGGAATTACCATCGACGTGGCTTATCGATACTTTGCGACTCCAAAACGGAAATTTATCATTGCTGATACTCCTGGTCATATTCAGTATACCAGGAATATGGTTACAGGGGCATCGACTGCCAATGTTGCTTTGATCCTGATAGATGCCCGGAACGGTGTTGTCGACCAAACATGTCGCCACTCAATCATCGCTTCTTTATTGCAGATTCCTCACATCGTTGTTTGTATCAACAAGATGGATTTGGTCAATTATGACAAAGAGGTCTACGATAAAATTGTGGATGACTATGAGAAATTCTCTGCCAAGCTGGATGTGAAGGACGTTAGGTTCATTCCTATCAGTGCTTTGAAAGGTGACAACGTGGTGAATCGCTCTGAAAACATGAAGTGGTTTGAGGGTTCAACATTATTATACACGCTCGAACATATTCATATCGGAAGTGATCATAACCACATTGATTGCAGGTTTCCTGTACAAACGGTCATCCGTCCTAAGAGCGATGAATACCATGACTACAGAGGATATGCCGGACGAATTGCCGGTGGCATTTTCAAGCCAGGCGATGAGGTAGCCGTTTTACCATCGGGATTTACCTCGAAAATCAAGTCGATTGACACCTTTGATGGACCAGTCGAAGAGGCTTTTGCACCCATGTCGGTGACCATCCAATTAGAAGATGATATTGATATTAGCCGTGGAGATATGATTGTCAGAACAAATAACCAGCCCGAACAGAAGCAAGATCTGGAGGTTATGTTATGTTGGTTAAATAACAAGGGACCTATGCCAAGAGGAAAATATACTTTACGTCATACTACTGCAGATATGAAAACCATGATCAAAGAGATCAGGTATAAGCTGGACATCAATACGTTGCACAGAAACGAGGATGACAAAGACATCAAGATGAATGATATATGTAAAGTATTGTTACGCACTACCAAACCAGTTTTCGTTGACCCTTACAGAAAGAATCGACAGACAGGAAGTATCATCCTGGTAGATGACGCTACCAATGAAACAGTGGCCGCCGGAATGGTGGTTTAACTTCCATTGAGAGAACACTGTTTTTAGATAGTATTAAATATCGTTTAGTTAAGCTCCTATTGTCCCTCTTTGGAGAGGGTGTAGGGAGAGGATGTAGATAAATTTGCTTAACTAAACGATTATAGGAGAATATAATGGTTGATAAAAACAAGTACGAGATCATTCTATATTGGTCAGAAGCTGATCAGGTTTTTATTTGTGAAGTGCCTCAATTGCCTGGTTGTATGGCTCATGGCAAAACAAAACTGGATGCACTTAAAGAAGTTGACGAAGCCATTGAGCTTTGGATTGCAACTGCATCCGAATTTGGCGATCCTATCCCCAAGCCAAAGGGTCGAAAATTGATGTATGCTTAAACTATTTTATAATCTTAAAAATTAAACTCTCACTGCTTCCCTTGTATTTCCTTAACACTCATAGCGGTAAAATAATTGTACATGAATCTTAGCAACCTCCTGGAAATAGCGAAACAAGCTGCTCTCAATGCCGGAGCTGAAATTATCAAGATTTACGAATCGGGTGATTTTTCGGTTGAAAGTAAATCTGATAACTCACCCTTGACTCTGGCAGACAAGGCTTCGCATCATGCAATTGTAAATGAGCTGGAGAAAACAGATATTCCAATCTTAAGTGAGGAGGGGAAAGAGATTCAGTATCAGGATCGAAAAAGTTGGGAGTATTTCTGGATGATTGATCCATTGGATGGGACCAAAGAATTCATCAAGAAGAATGGAGAGTTTACAGTCAATATCGCTTTGATACATAAAAACAGACCAATTCTTGGTGTGGTGTACACTCCTGTCCTTGAAGATCTGTTTACTGCCATTCAGGGAGAGGGAGCCACAAAAAATGGTAAAAAGATATCTGTAAACAAGTTTTCCAAATCTGACCAAGACTTGAAAGTAGTTGCTTCACGGTCACACTTAAATGATGAAACTCAGGCATTTTTAGAAGGGTTAAACCATCCGGAAATCGTATCAAAGGGCAGTTCTTTGAAATTATTAATGGTTGCGGAAGGGATAGCAGACCTGTACCCACGCTACGCTCCAACCATGGAATGGGATACAGCCGCAGCTCAGATTGTTGTTGAGGAAGCCGGAGGAAAAGTTTTGATTAAGGATACTGATGATCCGGTTGAGTATAATAAGGAGAATCTGTTGAATCCGTATTTTTTGGTGGTTGGTGAGTTGATTGGTTAATGAGTTATTAAGTTATTGGGTTACTTGGTTAATAAGTTATTAGGTTAATAAGTATTAATGATTAGCCTTAACTGATTTCTTATTTAAATAAGCTATATATCCATTGAGGACTTTGTTGCAATGGAAAAGCTTCGATTTTAACTCTTGTAATTGCCTTTCATCTATATATTTTTCGTCAAATGCATCAATCAAATGATTGAGTGTTTCAAAAAGGCTGCCTCTGGCATTCCTGCAAAACCTTGAGTTATCTTTATAATGGAACCTGCCAAATCCCTCAGCAATATTTGCACCAATGGATCTGCTACTTCTAATGATCTGGTCAACTAATCTGTATTTCTCATCAGAAGGAAATTGATTCGTAAGTTCTTTAATCTCAATCTTCTTTTGCCTTGCGAGCTTCCATACTTCAAGTTCTTCGAAGCTATCCATTCTTGCATTATGTTTGACAAGTAACGTAAATATAATCTTTACTTTTAAATTAATTTCCAACCCAATAACCCAATAACCCAATAACCCAATAACCCAATAACCCAATAACCCAATAACCCAATAACTTAACAGCCAATAGCCAACAACTTCAAAATGACTTTCGTATATTTATATTATTCTAAATAAGGAAAGAAACATGGTCACAGAGGTTACAAAGAGATTGATCACTGTAGATGAATACTACAAAATGGCTGAGGTGGGTATTTTGAAGCCTACTGACCGGGTAGAATTAATCCATGGAGATATTTATGAAATGAGTCCAATAGGCAGTAAGCATGCAAGTGTTGTAAACAAGTTGTCCAAAACACTAAATGAATTGTTCGCTGGGGAAACAGTAATAAGCATTCAGGCTCCGGTTAGGATTGATAACGAAAATGAACCTGAACCAGATATTGCTATTTTAAAATTCAAGCCAGATTTCTATGCCAGTGCTCATCCTGGCCCTACAGATACACTTGCTATCATAGAAGTGTCTGATACATCAATTCAATTTGATCAATCTGTAAAATTACCACTGTATGCTTCTGCAAACATTCCCGTTTACTGGATTGTGGATATCGAAGCCAATCAAATTACTGTACATACTGGCCCAAAAGGAAAGGAATACAAGGAAAAGGCATTTTATCAGCCTTCCGATGATATAAGAATTCTTAATAAATCACTGAACGTCGGTGAAATAGTAGGCCCATCATGAGTACAAAATATGTGTGCACTTGCTGAATCAATAAACCCATTCAAACTTAATTGCACTGTAGCTTCTCTACCAATTTATGCACAACCTATGAACCCTCAACTCAATAGCCTAGTAACTCAATAACTCAGTAACCAATTAACACATTCCTCAAAACCCAATAACTCCCAACTCATTATCTTAATAACCAACCGCCAACAACCAATAACTCATTATTCCTATTATCTTTGCGCCTTAATTCGGACTTTCATCAATGAAGAAATCCTTTTTTCGACTCATTTTTTTACTATTTGTAGGGTTAGTTGCTATTGAAAGTACAGTTGCCCAGGACGCTCCAAGCATCCAAAATCTACAGAATATCAATGTCGATGATCTCTCTGATGACCAGATCAAGCGTTTTATCCAGCAAGTTGAATCAAGTGGGTATTCTGAGCAGCAGTTGGAGCTTTTGGCCAGAGCCCGTGGCATGTCAGAAACTCAAATACAAAAACTTAGAGCACGGATTACTCAATTACAGACAGGGACGACAGGAACTTCACAAACAGAAGGTGTTACAAGGCTCAGGGAATCACCAACTTTTCAAACGGACAAGGAAACTCCTTTCGACCCGTTTACTGATATCATACCAACTGATTCTCTTAAAAAAGGCATTGAACTGGAAATTTTCGGCATGTCATTTTTCGAAAATGAAGACCTGACTTTTGAACCAAGTGTGAACATAGCCACACCCAAAGATTATCAGATTGGTCCTGGTGACCAACTAATCATCGACGTGTGGGGGGCATCCGAGCAGACCTACCAACTGGATGTTTCACCCGAAGGTAATATCCGCATACCCAGTTTGGGACCAATCTATCTCAATGGCTTAACGGTAGATCAGGCAGATGCCAGGATCAAATCCAGACTAAAGGCCATTTACAGTACGTTAGGGAACAATACCTTCGCTCAGATCAGCCTGGGTCAGATCCGAACAATCAGCGTGAATGTGATTGGCGAAGTAAAACGTCCCGGAACCTATGCCATGTCATCTTTTGGTACCGCATTTAATGCCTTGTATTATGCTGGTGGTCCAAGTGAAACAGGTTCATTAAGAGATATACAGGTTTTTCGGGGAGGTAAAAAGATAAATACACTGGACGCTTACAACTTTTTGATCTACGGAGAGGGTCAGAACATTATGCTCCAGGACAATGATGTGGTTTTGGTTAGACCTTATCAAAACAGGGTAGGTATTGATGGTGAAGTCAAACGACCCGCCTATTATGAGCTTTTGGATGGAGAGAGTTTGGGAAAAGCCGTTGACTTTGCCGGTGGATTCTCTCCGGATGCCTACAGAGGCTCTATTTCCCTTAGACGAAACCTGGCCAATGCGAAAGCTGTTCAGACCGTGAAAGCGGATTTCTTCAATGACTTTATGGTCCAGGGGGGGGATTTTATCGAAGTCGGAAAAATCACCAATCAGTTTACCAACCGTGTACGCATTGAAGGAGCTATAAATCATTCCGGAGAGTTTGAATTAAAAGAGGGTATGATGCTTTCTGATCTTTTAGATTTAGCAGAAGGATTTCGTGGGGATGCCTTTATGGGTAGGGGTTTAATCATTCGTCAAAATAGTGATTTCACCTTGTCAAGTGTTGCTTTTGTTCCATCAGAGCTCACTTCTGGTAGCTATGATCTTGAATTAAAGAATGAAGACCATGTCAAGATCCAGTCCATTTTTGATTTAAAGGAATCTTATAATGTCACCATTCAGGGGGAAGTGCAAAAGCCTGGTAACTTTCCTTTTGTAAAAGGAATGACCGTGGAGAATATCATTTACCTGGCCAATGGATTCAAAGAAAGTGCAGCACGGTCATTCGTTGAGGTAGCACGAAGAGTGCGAGATGAAAATGGAGCTGAAGACATTTCTTCGGAGGTATTTAATTTTTCCATTGATCAGGGGTTGAATATTTCAGATCAGGCTTCTGATTTTGAGTTGGAACCATTTGATCTCATTGTAGTAAGAAAATCACCTTACTATGAAGAGCAGGTAATGATTGAAATTGAGGGGGAAGTTAAGTTTCCGGGAAAGTATGCGTTAGAAAAGAAAGACGAGCGAATATCCGATGTATTAAAGCGTGCTGGTTTCTTGACAAGATATGCTTATCCTAGAGGAGCTACACTTATCAGGAGAACTGAATACTTTGTTGATGAAGAAGACGAGGGAGACGAAGCAGCGAGATTGAGAAGAGAAGAGTTACAAGAACTGTTTGAAAGAGATACATTGATTGATGATACACGTAAAGCTTTCAAAACCCAGGAATCGATTGGAATACAGTTAGAAGAAATCATTCGCAACCCAGGTTCAAGGTTTGATATGATTTTGAAAGAAGGAGATGTCATCAGTATTCCGAGAGAGCTACAGACTGTGAGGGTACGCGGTGAGGTACTTTACCCTAGTACGGTACGATACGATAATACCTTATCTTTTACAGAAGTAATTTCGCAAGCTGGAGGTTTTTCTGATACTGCAAAGAAAGGAAAAGCTTATGTGATCTATGCCAATGGCTCAGCCCAGCGGACAAAGAATTTCTTGTGGTTTAAAGATTACCCGAAGGTGGAACCGGGGGCAGAGGTGATAATTCCTGAGAGAGAAGATCGTCAAAGGTTAAGTCCTCAGGCAGTGATATCTTTGACATCTGGAGTAGCAACACTATCATTGGTTATTTTGAGGGTTTTGGATGAGTTTCAAAGCCAGTAAAGCTTGGTTATTATCAGTTATTTTCTAACAACGGAAGATAAAATCCTTAAAAAAGGTTTATTTGATTAGGTTAAATCCAGGTTAAACCGAACCCTGTCAAGTACATTGATGGATTACCACCGTCGCAAATAAAAAATAGGCTAAAAAAAGAAAAAATAGACTGTGCACGGCGGTGGGCGAAAAACCTACCTTCGCCGAAAGTGGCTACTGCAGGCAGGTGGCGTATGGATGAGCGGAAAGGCCTTGTGCGTTAATTTTTTTCGGGCCGCGCAGGCTTGATTTCTTTGTACCGGGCCGCGTAGGCTTTCTTCATCAAGGAAGAAACGGGGCCGCCCGGCGGTAAAAGCCCGTCCGGCTTGAGGACATATTATCAATAATTACCCAAAACCTAATTTTTTAATCTCAACTATGTAGTTTTGCGCTCTGATTAGCATGGAAGAATCAAAAAAAGTTATACAAGAAGACGAAATAGACCTTTTAGAACTTGCCAAAGTCCTATGGTCTAAGCGCCGTTTCATTTTAAAAGTGACTGGCATCTTTGCTGCCCTCGGCCTCCTCATCGCCTTCACCTCTAAAGTTGAGTATGAAGCCTCCTGCAAACTCATGCCTGAAAGCCAGGAAGGCGTAAAGGGTAACCTTGGAGGCCTGGGTGGCCTCGCCGGACTGGCAGGGATCGACCTAGGGAGTATGAGCGGTTCCGGATCTTTAACACCTCAGCTGTACCCGGAAATCGTGAAAAGCGTCCCCTTTCAACTGGAGCTTATCCATACCCCAGTAAGATTCGAAAAGCTGGACTCATTACTCAGCAGCTATAACTATTTTACTGAGATCGACGGCCTTTCGCCATTTGGTTTCCTTGCGGAATATACCATAGGCCTGCCTGGAAAATTCAAAGAACTATTTACTGCTGAGGAAGCAGTTCCTGCCAGCCTTCCCGATGACCTGATCCGCCTCACCAAAGATGACTGGAAACTGCTGGAAAAGTACCGGGATCGCATCAATGTATCAGTAGATACTAAGACAGGTATCATCACCTTGACTACAGAAATGCCCGACGCTTATGCTGCAGCACGGGTGACAGATCTGGTGGTGAAAAAGCTGACCGGGGAGGTGACCAACTACAAAGTGGAAAAGGCCCGTGTCAACCTGGAGTTTATTCGGGAACGCTACACAGAGGCCGAAAAGGAATATGAAGGTAAACAAAAACAGGTAGCCCGCTTTACCGACCGGAACAAAAACATTACCAGCTCCCTGGTACAAACTGAGTACCAGCGCTTGCAAAACGAAATGAACATCGCCTTTGAGGTGTACAAAGGTTTGGCCACGCAACTGGAACAAGCGAAGATCAAGGTAAAGGAAGAAACACCTGTGTTTACGGTGCTGGAGCCGGTGAAGGTGCCTGTGGAGAAGAGTAAACCGAAGAGGGGGTTGATTTTAATAAGTCTCTGCTTTGTTGGGGTTTTAATTTCAGTTTCTGTGGTCGTAGCTAAAAAATTGATCAATGAGAGATAGAAAAATTGTCCTTGTAACAGGAGCAGATGGATTTATAGGTAGTCATTTAACGGAGATTCTTGTTAATAAAGGATTTCAGGTACGTGCCTTTTGCTTTTATAATTCATTCAATTCATGGGGTTGGTTGGATACACTAGATAAAACAATACTAGATCAAGTAGAAATATTCACAGGTGATATTCGTGATCCCAACGGAGTGAGAGAAGCCATTAAAGGAGTAGATATAGTCTATCACCTTGCAGCTTTAATTGCAATTCCATTTAGTTATCATTCGCCTGATTCTTATGTTGATACCAATGTAAAGGGGACGCTTAATGTTTTGCAAGCTGCCCGTGATCATGAAGTTGAGAGAATCTTAGTCACGTCTACTTCTGAAGTGTATGGAACTGCCCAGTTCGTTCCTATTACAGAGTCACATCCAAAACAACCCCAATCACCATACTCGGCCACGAAGATTGGAGCAGATAGCATTTCAGATTCATTCTATAGAAGTTTTGATCTACCGGTTACAATCGTACGCCCATTTAACACATACGGCCCTAGGCAATCAGCTCGTGCAGTTATCCCTACCATTATTTCGCAATTGCTCTCAGGAAAAGACGAAATCAAGCTGGGGGATATCACACCTACAAGGGATTTACTATATGTAAATGATACTGTGAAGGGATTTCTTGCGATTTCCAATTGCGATGACTTAATAGGTGAAGAAGTGAATATAGCCACACAATCGGAAATTTCGATTGGCAATCTTGCACAGGAAATGATTGATCAAATTAATCCTAAAGCCAAAATAGTTACTGATAATAATAGGCTAAGGCCTGCTAAGAGTGAGGTATTCAGGTTGTTTGGCTCCAATGAAAAACTTAGGAAGTACACAACTTGGGAACCTGAATATGATCTGAAATCAGGTCTTAAAAAAACAATAGAATGGTTTTCTGACAAGAGTAATTTGGCACGGTATAAGGCTGATATCTACAATGTCTGATTTTAGTCAATTCATTGAGGTCGTTCGATCGATTTATGGGGAAAAGGGATTTATCCCACTGCATGAGCCGCGTTTTAATACAAAGGAGAAGGACTATGTGACACAAACCATAGATTCGACTTTTGTATCATCTGTTGGTAAGTTCGTTGATGACTTTGAGTTAGCCATCGCAAAATATACAAATTCAGGTAAAGCAGCAGCACTTGTAAATGGCACTGCCGCGCTACAAGTAGCACTCAGAATTGCTGGAGTTAAGCAAGATACCGAAGTGATTACTCAGGCCTTGACTTTTGTAGCTACCTCAAATGCTATTAAATATAACGGAGCTCATCCAGTTTTTATGGATGTGGATTATGACACAATGGGGCTATCTCCCGATGCATTAGAGAACTTCCTCGAAGAATTCGGTGAATTAAGAGAATCAGGTACTTTTAACAAATCAACAGGCAAGCGAATAGCAGCAATTATGCCCATGCACACATTTGGCTTTATGTGTAAGATTGATAAGATAGTGGATATTGCCAATAAATGGAATATTCCGGTAATTGAAGATTCTGCAGAGTCGTTAGGAAGTTTCTACAAAGGTCAATCTTCCGGAACTTTCGGAATGATGGGTGCATTTAGCTTTAACGGTAATAAAATCATAACTTCTGGAGGAGGAGGGGCGATTATTTCCAAAGACCCTAAATTTGCATCCAAGGCCAAGTATCTGACAATCACAGCGAAAGTTCCTCATGCTTGGGAGTACTATCATGACGAACTTGGATATAATTTCAGAATGCCAAACTTAAACGCTGCATTGGCAATGGCACAATTTGAGAAACTGGATGGTTTTATTGAATCAAAAAGGATCGTTTATGAAATCTATAAGGAGCAACTTGGCTCTGAGTCATTTAGGTTGAAAGAAATTCCAATGGACACGCAATGGAACTATTGGTTAATTCCGTTGGAATTTCAAGATAAAGAGTCAAAGGATCGGTTTCTTGAGTATACAAATGCCAATAATGTAATGACTCGTCCTATTTGGCAGTTAATGTTTAATCTTCCGATGTATAAAGATTGTCAAAGGGATTCTCAAAAAAATGCTCAATACCTAGCCGATAGAACTGTTAATATTCCAAGTAGTGTGATTATTGATGGGTAAACAAGTGATCATTGGATATTCCGGACATTCATATGTCGTACTTAATGCAGCATATAAGGCTGGATTACAAATAAAAGCTTACACAGAAAAAGTGGAACAATATTTGAATCCCTTTGAATTGGAATACCTTGGCTTTGAGAGCTATGAGAATTTCAATGGTTGGGGTAAAGGGTATGAGTTTATTTTAGGAATTGGTGATAACAGAATTAGAGAAAGGGTTACTAAACTGATTCGTACAAAAAAAGAAGAAATACGTTCAATTATTCATCCATCAGCTAATATCGGATCACGTGTTGATATTGGAAATGGTACTTTTATTGGGGCTGGCGTTGTGATTAATCCAATAGTTAAAATTGGAAAGTCTGTGATTATCAACACACGGGCCATTGTTGAGCATGAATGTGAAATTGGTAACTTTGCACATATAGCACCTGGAGCCGTATTATTAGGGAATGTGAAAGTGGGTGATCGATCATTCATTGGAGCAAATGCAGTTATTAAGGAAGGTGTTGAAATTGGTAATGATGTAATCATTGGTGCAGGAACTGTTTTACTTAAAAATGTTTCAGACAATAAAAAATTAGTTGGAAATCCAGCAAGGGAGATTAATTAATATATGTACAGAAACAGAATTATCAAACACAACGAATCGTTATTGCATGCTCTTAAGAAAATGGATGAGCTTGATAAAAAGCTGCTAATTGTTTTTGATGAAAAGGGAGGTTTCCAAGGATTGTTAAGTATTGGGGATATTCAAAGAGCCATCATTAATAACCGCTCTG
The DNA here is from genome assembly GCA_965223915.1 of Cyclobacteriaceae bacterium. Classification (GTDB taxonomy): domain Bacteria; phylum Bacteroidota; class Bacteroidia; order Cytophagales; family Cyclobacteriaceae; genus UBA7330. Next base: position 1,643,266 of record OZ245027.1, read on the forward strand.
TTGATACAGAAGTGAAAGAGGTTTTAAGAAAAAATATTCGGGTTGCAAAGCCAGAAGATTCCTTTGAAGAGATAAAAGAGATGATGCTGGAATTTCGGATGGAGCTCAATCCGGTGGTAGATGCGCAAAATAAAATTATTGACGTCTATTTTTGGGAAGATATATACGGAGATGAACTAATTAAACCACGTGAAAAATTTAACCTTCCAGTAGTCGTTATGGCGGGGGGATTCGGAACAAGATTAAGGCCTCTTACCCATGTGCTTCCAAAGCCACTCATACCTGTCGAGAACAAAACCATGCTTGAACATATTTTCGAGAGGTTTAATGTTTATGGATGCAATGAATTTCACATATCTGTGAATTATAAAGCGTCACTTATTGAGTTTTACCTTAGTGAACAGAATCTTCCTTATGCAATCAACTACTTTCAGGAAGAACATCCCCTAGGTACTGCGGGTAGTTTATCTTTACTTAAAAATGAGCTTAAAGAAACTTTTTTCGTAAGCAATTGTGATATCTTAATTGAAGAGGACTACTCCGAGATATTAAAATATCACCGGGATAACCATAATGAGCTAACTGTTATTGCAGCTCTGAAAAACTATCCCATTCCTTATGGTACGATTAATACTGGTGATAATGGACAGTTAATTTCTTTAGATGAAAAACCTGATTTAACGTTTAAAATTAATAGTGGAATGTACATTCTCGAGCCACATCTTTTAAATGAAATTCCTGATAATAAATTCTTACATATCACTGATTTGATAGCACACATAAAAGAAAGGAATGGTAATGTGGGTGTATTTCCTGTCTCCGAAAAATCTTGGAGAGATATAGGTGAGTGGGATGAATACTTAAAATACATCAAGCCATAAATTAAGCTGCTCAATGCCAGTTAAAAAGCTTTTGTTGTATGGAAATGCCAACCATCAGTTTAATACAAACTATGTAAAATGGTTAAGAAAAGTAGGTGTTGAATTTCAAATTGATGTATTGTCTGATAGGCCGATCAAGGAGGAGGTGAATGATTATTATGGTAGAGTAACAGAAATTAATTTTGGAACTTTTTTTTACAGAGTAATAAGGCAAGTAAAGGGTCTAAGAAGGTTATATTCTTTTTTGCTATTCTCATTAAAATTCAAAAGTATAGTAGATTGTGATTGTGTGCATGTTCAAATTTTGAATATGCACGCTGCATATTTTGTTTTGTTTGTTAAGAAATATACTAAGGCTAGAATAATCATATCAATTTGGGGGAGCGATTATTATCAGCACAATAAGAAGGGTAAGCATATTTTTTTAAGTGCGTGTAATGTTGCAGACAAGATCACGTTTACGAATGAGAAAACAAAAGAGCAATTTATAGATGAGTTTAAGTGGAATAAGAACAATCTTTTTTTATGCCGCTTTGGATTAGCCCCGCTTGAATTACTTGCAAAAGTGCGCAACACCAAAATTGAAGCTAAAAAGGCATTGGGTTGGGATCATAAAAAGCTTGCTATTACCATAGGCTATAATTTATCTCCCTTTCAGCAACATCTTAAGATATTGAAAGAGCTATATGAGCTAAAAGTGTTTTCTGATCAAATTGAAATTGTATTGCCAATCACTTACGCAGGTAGTGAAAATTATAAAAAGGCTCTCATATCGAAACTCAATAAATTACCATTTGATTATTTCATATATGATCAGTTCTTAAGTGACGAAAAAATTGCTCAATTACGTTGGGCCTCTGATATTATGGTTCAGTTGCAAGTTACAGATCAATTTTCTGGATCCATGCAGGAGCATTTATTTGCAAGGAATGTGGTAATTACGGGTAGCTGGTTGCCGTATCAAACGATGATAGAGTATGGAATTGAATTTATCAGAATTGATAGTGTAGAAAACCTATCTGACAAGCTTGAAACTATTATTAATCAATATGATAGCTTTTATCTAAAAACTGATAAAAACCCGGAAGCTATTCTCGAACTCAGTTCCTGGGAGAGTAATATTTTGAATTGGGTACAGTTGTACCAGTAGTTATATGAGCCTGAGAAAAACAGCCATGGCAGGCATAAAATGGACAACCGTTGACAGAGTTGGGATGGCTGTCTTTCAATTACTTCAGGTTGCTATTCTTACACGATTTCTACCAAAAGAAGCTTTTGGGTTAGTCGCAATGGCATTAGTTGTTGTCAATTTCACAAACATATTTGTGGATATGGGTATGACATCAGCCATTTTGTTTAAACAAGACGCCAATCAAAAGGAATACAGCAGTATCTATTGGTTGAATGTGTTTGTTTCAGTTCTGTTGTTCGGGTTACTATTATTACTGACACCTTTCATTTCAGCCTTTTATGAAGAGTCTGAACTTCTATATGTCCTTCCCATTTTGGGAACTAATATATTGTTGGTTGCACTTGGGCGACAGCACCGAACTATTATGCAAAAAGAGTTTAAATTTAAACCGATTGCAATTGTTGATTTGATAGCCTATTTCCTGGGACTTTTAGCAGCAATTGTATTGGCATATAAGGGAGCTGGAGTCTATAGTTTGGTATATTCAACTCTTACTGCATCAGCAGTCTCAAATGTCTTGTTTTTGAGTACGAACATTCGTTCGAGCCCAATAAGTATGTATTTCAAATTTGACGAGGCAGCCCCTTTTTTACGTGTCGGGAGCTATCAAACTGGCAGTAAAATTTTAGATTTTATTTCCAAGGAAGCTGATATTTTTATTATCGGGAAAATGCTGGGGGCAGAGGCCCTAGGAGTCTATAGTTTGACCAAACAGATCGTATTTAGGTTGTATCAATTAATAAATCCGATTGTTGTCAACGTACTAAGCCCTGTACTTTCATCAATCCAAAATGATAAAATCAAATTAAAAAGAAGTTTTTTAAAAACTATAAAGTATTTATCCTATGTAAATTTTCCAATCTACTTTATACTCTTAGTTCTATCTGAAGAAATATTAATCATACTATATGGGAGTGAGTATATTGAGGGCTCACTTGTACTTTCTTTACTAGCTGTTTCATATTGTATAATGGCAATATCAAATCCTGTTGGAAGTCTTCAGATTGCAACAGGAAGAACAGATATCGGTTTCTTTTGGACGATATTACGTGTCATGGTAACTCCGGTATTTATTTTTGCAGGTGCTTTATACAATATAAAAGGAGTGGCAATATCACATGCTTCTTTATCAGTCCTTTTGTTGGTTCCCTTGTGGTTTATACAACTAAAACCAATGGCCAGTATTTCTCTCAGGGAATATTTCAATCAATTTTATAAGCCATTCATTTTGTTTTGTGTCCTTGGGATTTTTTCAATATTAATCCAGGAATTACATGATTATGATTCAACTTTTATGAGTATTGTAGTTAAGTTTTCAATATTTTTTTTATTGTATGGTAGTTTATTCTATGTTTTTGATAAAAAGTCATTAAAAAGCTTTTTTTATTATATACAATCTTCTCTTAAATCAATTAAGTAAATGATTTTATATAATTGGGAAAAATGTGAATTAAAATTTAAAGGACTGTGCTGAAGAGGCAAACATTGGTCGTAAAGAAGCAAAAACTAATAGATATATATTTTATTGTATCAATAATACTTTTTACTGGAGCAATTTTAACACTTGGAGGAGAAGTTTGGGAGACTGCCTCTCCAGAAGGGGATCCGATACAAAGGAGCGTCTATTTTGGTATTTATGTTTTGATGATGCCTTTATTAATTATCAACTATCAAAAAATTTATCAGATAATAATAAAGGAAAAACTAATCAGTATAATACTTATTATCGCATTTCTCTCAATTTCATGGTCCGCACTTCCATTTATTACTATTAGGAGAGTTGTAGCTTTGACATTAACTACCTTATATGGTATATTATTTGCGCACTATTATAAGTTGGAAGACCAGATAAATATATTAACATATTCATTTGGTCTCCTTGTAATTTTGTGTTTTTTATATTCAATGTTATTTCCAGAAATTGGCATCCATCAAACTGGTGTGCATGAGGGACTATGGAGAGGGGTGTTTGTTCAAAAGAACACGATGGCATCTATTTTGGTACTTGCAGTAATGGTATTCATTTATAAACTGCGGACCACAAGAAAAAATCGAGCACTAAACATATCATTATTAGTTATTAGTTTTTTACTAATACTCTTATCCTCAAGTACTACAGCTATTTTATCTATATTTTTAGTATACCTATCAGTATATATCTTTAAATTTTATGCGAAACTCAACAAAAGAAATGTAATAATTAATTTTCTATTTGCTTTAGTAATGTTTGGCTCTCTACTATATTACCTAGTAGATAACCTTGACTATATTTTTAATTTATTCGGTAAGGATTTGACTTTAACAGGACGTATACCTCTTTGGTTTATTCTGTTAGAATCAGCTCAAGACAAACTCTTAATGGGTTATGGCTATGGCTCATATTGGAATGGAACAGGTAGTCCGTCTGCTAGTGTATTAAGTCAATTGATGTGGATTCCTAATGATGCACATAATGGGTATCTTGACATCATACTTAGCATTGGTATAATTGGTTTTATTTTTGTTTGTATGAAAATTATAGACATATTTATATCAACTAAAGCCCTCTATAACAATAATCGAGAAAGAAAATATTTACTGATTATTTCAGTAATAGTTTATATTCTTTTACTCAATGTGACCTCAACCTCGATTTTAAAACAAAATAGTATCTTCTGGATTTTGTTGGTTTCAATAAGTATTGGTATTGGTAAAGAATATTTTGTAACCTCTTACCGAAAAATATAGTCTTCACCAGAAAAGAATGTGAAATGAATCAAGTTTTATTTATTGGCGGATTTCCCAGTGGTGGTACAGATCTTTTAAAGAATATTCTAAATGCCCATCCAGAGATTTTAATAAATGGTGAGATGCAATTTCTATATAAACTCGCCAAGTATGGAGTTCCCTATGACTTTCAAGTAAAGTCTCTTGAAGACATTATTTTTTTAAAAAGGGTGATTAAGAAATACGACGTATTTGAGAATATTAAATTCTTGGATAGTATAGACTCAAATCATATTTTAAATAAGCCGATTAGTTTAAATCAATTTTTTGAAATAGCACTAGGGGGTAGTGAATACCTAATTTGTGGTAATAAAACACCTCAAAACACCGAAAATATTTCTATTCTTTCCACGTATTTTCCACGGGCGAAATTCATAATAATTGTCCGAGATGTCCGAGATGTTGTAGTGTCTTGGAATAAAAAATGGGGGAAAAACAGGAAACTAACTGCACACAAGTGGACTAACAGAATGCAAAATATTTCTAATTATGATAGAGTGCAAATAATAAAATTTGAGGATTTAATACAGAACCTGAAAGAGACCACCAAAAGGATATGTACATTTCTTGAAATTGATTGGAATGAACAAATGCTGAAACATCAAGAATACAATGATGAAATTATAGACGGAAAAATAAATTACGGTAGCAGAGTAATTACCAATAATATGAAAAAGTGGAATGCTAATCTCACCGAAAGACAAGTTAAGAGAGTTGAAGAAATTTCCTTTCAATGCCTGAATAAATATTCTTATAAGCTAGATTATGCAGAAAAGGAGAAAAAAATAACTAGTTATGAACTCCTTTACGGATTCACACAGGATGTTTTAGCATCCTTATTTATTGGAAACAGAATGTCTTCGAATAATACATTTCTAAACAGGATTTCGCTCCTATATAAACAACTGAAGGTTTCTGATAGGATTTAACTTAAAGAGTTAATTTTTTAATTTATAATTAAACAAAATGATAAGGAGTCTCCAAAGTATATTTTCAAGAAACGCCAGGGAGAAGAGGGGTAAACTTTTCTTTCAAAAATTTCCAACTGAGAGCTCATTAAGCCTTTTAGATCTAGGTGGAGGAAACGGGAGTCACATAAATCAGATTCTCAAAGGAATGTCACTAAGTAATGTAACCATTTCAGACATTTCAACTTCTGCCCTAGAATTTGCCAAAAAAGAGTATGGATATAAAATTTCGAGATTAACAGAAGACGATGTTCTTCCTTTTTCAGACAACCAATTTGATATTGTATTTTGTAATTCAGTGATTGAACATGTTACCCTACCTAAAAAGGATATTTGGTCACATATGAATTCAGAAGAGTTTACAAAATTAAGCTATAAAAGACAAAAGAAATTTGCTGATGAGATTAGAAGGGTTTGTAAAGGGTATTTTGTTCAAACACCGAATAAATATTTTATAATCGAAAGCCATACATGGCTACCTGGATTTATAGTTTTCTTCCCAAGAAAGATACTTATTAAGGTAATAAAACTTTTCAATCTTTTTTGGCCTAAAAAAACGACACCTGATTGGAATCTGTTAACCTATAATGAAATGAAACAACTTTTCCCAGAAGCAATTATTTATCGCGAAAAAAGTTTTGGGCTGACCAAGTCTTTCATTGCAATAAAGACTTTAAAAAATAATCAAGGATAGAAGGTGGCAAGCCAAACTACCAGAAAGAGAAAAAAGATGTGAACCAGAAAATTTTTGTTTAGCATATACATTTTGTAGCCCAAATGGAACCGACTTATGGAGATTATACTTCTCGGCAAAAATGATTGTTAAACAAATAAAAATATGATTTTGAAAGCCAAACTATTTATTTCAATCATCCTCGCTTCGTATATCTCTTTTGGTCAGACCCTGGTAGAGGATATAAGTAAGCTACCTTCGATGGTAAAAAATGCTACAGCAGGTGAAGAGTTCATCATAGTTGAAGGTATTTACGATGAAGATTTGACACTAGAGGCTTTTGGATCTATTGAGGATTCTATGGTTGTTAGAGCTCAAAATGTTGGAAAAGTGATTTTCAACAGCAAAGTGGTTCTTACCGGAGAGTACTTAGTGTTCAAAGGGTTTCGCTTTGAGGATTTAGAGAATACCCCTGATTCTGTTAAGCTTAGTACTACAATAAAACTTGAAAAGCTGCAGCATTGCAGTTTGGTTGCAAATCAGTTTATCGAGACAGGGAGGAATGCAAAAGATACCCATGATGTGATCATAAGCGTCAATAACTCTAACAATATTAAGATTGAGAGCAATTATTTTTTTAATTCGAAAGCAAGTTGCATATATGTTGCTCCACCCTCCCAAACTATTCTGATTAAGGGAAACATTTTCAATGGGACACCTCGTGCTGGAGGTAACCGGTGGGAAATGCTAAAAGTCAATTATCGTATTAAAGAAAGTAGGCACGAAACCAAGGTTGTGGTATCGGGTAATATTTTTCTTAACTATTCTGGAGACCGGTCAGAAGTAATAAGCCTAAAAGCATCAAGAAATTATGTATTGGACAACTTGTTTTATAGATGCAATGGTGATGTCACTTTCAGACAAGGCACTGACAATATGGTTAGTGGTAATGTATTTTATCATTCTTCTGGAGTAAGAGTATCTGGTAAAAACCATACAATCTCAAGCAATTACTTTGTCGATTCCACCAGATCCCCAATAACAATAATGAGTGGTGATGGGGCAAAAAAAAATCCTGTTTATGAACCAGTCAGTAACGTATCCATTGTTAATAATTTTGTGAGAGAATTTAAATATCCAGCGATGATTATTGGCTTAGGTCTTGAAAAATACAATGTTCCTCCAACGGATCTTATAATATCAAATAATCAATTTATTGTTCAGGATAAAGGGGATTTTGTAGATTGGAGGGAATCAGACAAATTCGATTTTGATTTTATGAATAATATTTCATCTGACTCAACGAACTTTGATATCAATAAAATTTTAAAAGAAAAAAATATCCTACTTCCTGATATAATAAGCGTAGATATTCGATGAAAAAAGTATTGATTGCACATCAATCTTCAATACCACATTATCGGGTAGACTTTTATAATTCTTTGAAAGACCTCTCTTCCCCTCATTATCAAATTAGTATTGTTAAAGATTCATCTGTGAAGAGAGATAGTGTTTTTTTCAAAGAAGTGATTGACTATTCCGCTGTTCATTTTAATATCCACTATACGAGAACTTTCTTTCTGTCAAAAAGTAAGAAGTACTGTTTGCAAACGTTTCTTTTTTCATCTTGGAGATATGACCTGATCATTGTCGAAAATGCCATCAATAATTTATCCTATCCTCTAGCAATTATTTATAAACTATTTGGCAAGAAAGTTGCATTCTGGGGTCACGGACGCGACCTGAATAATCCCGGGGATGACACTTTTAAAAGAAAGGTTCTGGAGAGTATTAAATTATTTTTGATTAGACAATCTGATGGTTTTTTTGCCTATACGGATGGTGTAAAGGATTATTTAGTGACTAAGAACGTAGAGGAGGGTAAAATTTTCACGGTCAATAACACAATTGATATCCATGCAGCCAGGAGATTTAAATACGCAAAACTCCGGGATAAACTGCACCATAGACTTGTATTTACTGGTAGACTGACCAAGTCAAAGCGAATCAAATTCCTGATCGAATCATTCAAATTATTGTACGCTATGGATAATAGATTTGAATTGGTGATCATTGGAGATGGGACCCCGGAATTACAGGAACAAGTCCGTCAAGCCTCTAAAATAGTGCCAATAAAAACTTTCGGATCCGTTACTTCTAATGAAGAGTTGGCGAAAATCTATTCCACCTGTGACTTGTATGTTTATCCGGGTTATGTAGGGCTTGGGGCGCTACATGCTATGTGTTTTGACTTAATTCCTGTAGTATTGAAAAGCGAATTTCATAAACCAGAGTTCGATTATCTAAATGAAAAAAACGCCTATATTCTTGGAGGTAATTGTTCCGAAGAAGAATATGCGATTCAAATCCTTGATTTGTATAAAAACCCAAATACCCTACTATTGAAAAGGAAAGGAATATGGAGTACGATTTCACACTTAACGACTGCTGAGATGGCTGCAAATTTTTCGAATGGGATAAAGAAGATGTTTGATGCGAGCATATAGCCTTGAATGGTATGTCAACAGACTGAAAGCAATGAATATTTCTGAAATCTATTTCAGAATTGTAATTGCATTTAGGAAGAAGTTATGGAGGATTAAAATGCCGAATTATTCCGTCCATCCAGACGTATCTAAGACGCGTTATATAGATGGGTTTGTCGATGTATTAAGTCCTCTACTTAAAACTCACGAACAAGAGCTTATTTCTGAAGCAGAAGATTACCTAAATCACAGGTGGTTATTTTTTGGATTAAATAAAAATGAAAATAAGATAGACTGGCATTTCGACCCACAATACGGTGTTACAGCGCCATTAGTTTTCGGTTTTTCAATCAATCACCGATCAGAAGTAATCGTTGGGAACATTAAGAATATCTGGGAAAAGAACAGACATCACCATCTGACGGTCTTAAGTAGTGCTTATTATTTGACAGGGGATGAGCGGTATTCAACTGAAGTAAAACATCAGCTTGAATCTTGGATAAATCAGAATCCGTACCTGGTGGGTGTGAATTGGACCCACCCGTTAGAACAGGGTATCCGTTTGATTTCATGGGTTTATCTCTTTCACTTATTGAAAGGATCTGAGCACTATGATTACCTCTTTGGGAAAGAGGGTGTATTGTGGAAATCCATATTTGAACATCAAAAATTCATTGAGCTAACCTATTCCAGAGGGTCTTCAGCAAATAATCACCTTATTGGTGAGATGGCAGGGCTGTACATGGCCTCAAAGATATGGCCTGTGTTCACATTAAGTGAAAAATGGAAGAAGCTTTCGTTGGAGATTTTGGAGAAGGAATTGGTAAGACAGACCTATAACGATGGAGTCAATAAAGAATTGGCTTTTTCCTATCAGATATTTGTCCTGGAGTTCACCATACTTGCATTTGGATGTGATCCTATTGATTTTACAGACAGATTTAAGGAAACACTTACAAAAGAAAAGCAGGTTGTTGATCAGTTGACTCAAATTCTTGGGAGCCAACCAAACTATGGTGACGGCGATGAAGGGATGGCCTTGCAGGTGCTTCCTTATGGAAGCAATCGTCTGAATTGGATAAGCGTACTATTTGATAAGTGGGGATTCAACACAGGTAGCCTGGATCAATCATTATTTATTTCGGAAGAGGCAGGAATTAGTGCATTTAGGTGGAATGTGGGGGATGAGACCTTCAGAGTTCTATTTGATTTTGGGCCATTGGGAATGGGAAGTATGGCTGCTCACGGTCATGCCGATGCTTTGGCTTTTACGCTGACCGTGGATGAGACTCCTGTAATGGTTGATCCGGGGACCTTTTGCTACCATGACAATCTTACCTTTAGATCCTATTTCAGGAGTACTTTAGCGCATAATACCCTTTCTATCGATAGAAAGGACCAGTCAAGTCAAGCTGGGCCTTTTCTATGGGTCGATCATGCGGAATGTAAACTAGAAAGGTTTGACTTCCAGGGAGAAGTCCTCTCCATAAAAGCTTGTCACAATGGCTATTTAAAATCATATGGCGTTACTCATCATAGGACATTAGATGCGGGATCAGAAGGGATAGAAATTACAGATAAATTGGATGGAGATGTAGAAACAGAGGTCGTATTGACATTCCATTTTCATCCGGATGTTAATGTATGGGAAATAAAAAAAGGCCTGATTGGAATAAAAAGTAAAATGGTCTATTTGGAATTGAAATATGATCAAAGGTTTTCAGTTGAGATTGTGAAAGGGCATAAGCAAATGGGTTGGCATTCACCGGCCTTTGGTACAAAGGTTAAGTCCTGCACATTAGTATTATCACAAATGTTATCTTTGCCGACTGAAATAAAAACTGAAATAACTAAAAAGTTGTAATGACAGTTAGCGTATTTGGACTCGGGTATGTAGGTATTGTGTCTTCATCATGCTTTGCAAGAGATGGGATTAAAGTTATTGGAGTTGATCTCAATGAAAATAAGGTTGGTAATATTAATAAAGGTATCTCACCCATTATTGAAACTGGGCTGGCTGAGTTACTTAAATCAGGGGTTGAGAATCAACGAATTTTCGCAACTACGGATCTAACAAAAGCTGTAGAAGAAAGTGAGGTTTCTTTAATTAGTGTAGGCACACCCAGCAGGGAGGATGGAGCGCTTGACTTAAGTTATGTCAATAGGGTCTGTGAGGACATTGCAAATGTCGCGAATGATTTAAAAAAGGAACACACGATCATTGTCAGAAGCACGGTTTTTCCTGGAACTACTGATGGGTTGGAGAAAAGGCTAAAAGATAAATATGGCGAAGCAAAACTTCATTTTGGATTTAATCCTGAATTTTTAAGAGAGGGTACCGCCATACAGGATTTCGACGATGCAGCCTATACAATCATCGGAAGTTCTGATGAAAAGGCAATCAAATGGACAAAAAGATTGTATGCTACAGTAGATGCTCCGGACATCTTAATGAAACCATCAGAGGCTGAGTTAATAAAATATGCAGCTAATAGTTGGCATGCGACCAAAATTGCCTTTGCGAACGAGATAGGCCGTATTGGGAAATTCCTCAATGTAGATAGTAGGAAAGTAATGGAAGTGCTGGTCTCTGATAAAAAGCTTAATACCTCAAAGGCTTATATGCGACCCGGATTCGCCTATGGTGGATCTTGTTTACCAAAAGATGTAAGGGCGATTGAATACTTTGCTAAAGTTAATAATATTGACTTACCGTTATTAGCGTCGCTTTCAAAAAGCAACCAATCGCAAATTGATTTGGCAACTAAGTTGATCCTGAAGGCAAACCCCAAGCAAGTGGGTATTCTGGGACTGGCATTCAAGTCGGGAACAGACGACCTCAGGGAGAGTCCAGCGGTTGTATTATCAGAGAATTTATTATCTAAAGGAATTACAATTAAGATATTGGACCATGCAGTTCAGGAAAGTAAGTTGATGGGCAGCAATTTGGATTACATCAAATCAAAAATTCCGCACTTATCCGATCTCATTGTTGGAGATGCTAAAAATTTACTTCAGGGTTCGGATATGATCGTGGTTACTCATGGAGCGGCAGAATTTAGAGAAATTCTTGACCAGGTAAAGGGCCATGTAAAAATTCTGGATTTATCAGGGATTCTTAAAAGCGGTGTTGAATATTCAAAATATGAAGGCATTGCCTGGTAAAAAAGTTTTAATTATTGTTGAAAACCTCCCTCTTCCATTTGACAGAAGGGTTTGGATGGAATCAAATACTCTAATTGAAAATGGGTATGAAGTATCTATAATTTGTCCAAAAGGGAAAGGTTATACTGAGAGTTATCAATCTATTAACGGAATCAACATTTATCGTCATAGCCTCCCTGAAGAGATCAGTAGTGCATTAGGGTATTTGCGAGAGTATTTTTTTGCACTTTTCCATGAGTGGCGTCTGGCAATGAAAATTAAAAGACTTCATGGATTCGATGTGATCCAAATTTGTAATCCGCCTGATGTATTGTTTCTGGTAACCCTTTGGTTTAAAGTTTTCTATGGGACTAAGGTGATTTTTGATCATCATGATTTGAATCCTGAATTATACGAATCCAAATTCAAGAAAAGAGGCATTTTTTATCAGGCACTAAAAATTGCGGAGAAGCTTACCTTCAGAACAGCCAACCTTGTGATTTCGACAAATGAATCTTATAAGGAAATTGCTTTAAAAAGAGGTAAGAAAGACCCAAAACATGTTCATGTGGTCAGAAGTGGACCAAATCTAAAGTTTTTCAATCCGGTAGCAGCTGACACCAAAATGAAAAAGGGTAGGAAGTACTTGGTGGGGTACCTAGGTGTAATGGGTGAATTTGACGGTGTGGATCACTTGATTAAAGCAGCCAACATAATTATTAATAAAAGAGGGATTAAAGACCTTCAGTTTTGTTTGGTTGGAAGTGGACCTTGTTTCGAGGAATTGGTTCAGTTAACAAAGAATTTGAGCCTTACAGAATACATTGATTTCACTGGTAGAATCTCTGATACCGACTTAATAAAAAGCCTTTCATCGTGTGACATTTGTGTAAACCCTGATCCTGTTAACCCCTTAAACGATAAGTCCACTATGAACAAAATACTCGAATACATGGCACTTGGAAAACCGATTGTTCAATATGATGTACTTGAAGGTCGCCGATCTGCCCTTGAAGCCTCATGGTATGCGAAAGCAGATAACATTGAAGATCTAGCAAATAAGATTGTAGATCTGTGTCATGCTGGGGAAAGCGCTTGGCGAAAAATGGGTGAATTCGGGCGAAAAAGAATGGAAACTGAACTCGAATGGAAATATCAATCAAATAAGTACCTTGAAGTATATGCTAAAGTTCAAAATATATCTCATACTTAAATAATTAACTACAATAATTGTGAAGTATCAATCGCAATAATTTTAAAATAAAATACTTTACTTTGGCACAACTATTGATCAAATAGGTCCTAAATAGCCTATATGCCCAACCGACGTTATTCAAAATATTTTCCACTAATATTTCTTTTAGCAGATATTGCATCGCTAAATGCTGCTTTCTATCTCGCTAATTATCTTCGGTTCGGGCAGTTTATTTATTTGAATGATAGCTATGCAACACTTCAGGCAGCTCTAAATGTTGTCTGGTTTTTTATCTTCTATTTCTCACGACTCCAGAAAATCAATCGGGAAAGTAGGCTCCTGGATCATCTGAATAAGGTATTGACTGCCTTAATCATCAATCTTTCGGTAGTTTTTGCTCTTTGGTTTGCTGCGAAACCATTCTATTATTCGAGACAACATCTGTTTTTCACTTACCTCTTTTTTACCTTTTTCATCATTGGCTGGAGGTCTACCTGGCATTATTTCATCAGGTATTATCGTACAAAGGGATACAACTTAAGAACATTTGTTGTGGTTGGCTATGGTGACCTTGCCACAGATTTGGTAGATTATTTTAAACATAATCCAGGAATCGGATATAAGTTTCTGGGCTATTTTGATAACGAGTCTCCAAAAGAAGCTGGCGGAAAAATTCTTGGTCCGGTTGAAAAGATCAAGTCATTTGTCAAGAAGGAGAATGTGGATATTATTTTCTGTTGCTTACCCAGACTATATGACAGGGAGGTAAAAAAACTTATTGACTTTGCGGAGAATAATCTGATTAAAATTAAGATTCTGTCGCAGTTTAGTAAACTGGGAAATAAGAATCTATCCATTCAGAAATACGGAGAGATCCCGATTATCAATGTGAGTGCGATCCCACTAGACAGTCAGGCAAATCAATTGGTAAAACGCGCATTTGATATTATTTTTTCCAGTCTGGTTATCATTTTTATTTTATCCTGGTTAATTCCATTGATATCACTATTGATAAAACTGGAATCTAGAGGACCAATTTTCTTCCTGCAGCAACGTAATGGGAAAGATAACTCACCGTTCTGGTGTTATAAGTTTAGGACAATGGTTGTGAACAATGAGGCGGACTCAAAGCAAGCAACGAAAAATGACCCCAGAATAACTAAAATTGGCAACATCTTAAGAAAAACAAGTATCGATGAGCTTCCCCAGTTTATCAATGTCTTCTTAGGAGATATGTCAGTGGTTGGACCACGTCCTCACCCGCTCAAATTGAATCTGGAGTTTCAACCTAAAATTGATCGTTTTATTCAACGGCATGCTGTAAAGCCAGGTATTACCGGACTTGCTCAGGCCAAAGGATTTCGGGGAGAAACAGCTGCATTCAGCGATATGAGTGGCCGAGTCCGTCTGGATCGATTCTATGTAAAGAACTGGAGCTTGTTGCTGGATTTCAAGATTATTGTGCTTACAATTGTGTCTATCCTGCGCGGAAGCGAGAATGCTTATTGAGTCTATAGTTCACTTCAAACTTATCCGAAAGGCGAGCTTTTACATATTTCTTTTGTTCTTAATCACAGGTAATTTATCTTTAAAAGGATGATTGTAGCGGCTGATAAAAGGTTAATTAATGTAGAGGAGTACTACAAGATGGCTCTGGCTGGGATTTTGGGGGCTACAGATCGGGTTGAATTAATTCATGGTGAAATACTAAAAATGAGTCCAGTCGGAAGTAGACATGCTGCGATTGTAAAAAAGCTGGCAAGTATTTTAAATGATATCTTCAAAGAACGATTTGTGATCGGGATCCAGGACCCTGTGATTCTTGGACAAAATAATGAGCCAGAACCTGATATATCTATATTAAGATTTAGAACTGATTTTTATGTTGATTCTCATCCAAAGGCTGCAGACCTTGTTGGCGTCATTGAAGTGGCAGGAACATCGCTCAAATATGATCAGGGAGTAAAAATTCCATTATATGCATCTCACGGTATTCCTTTCTATTGGATTATTGATTTAGAGAACAATAGAATTGAGGTTTATGAGAATCCTTCTCAATCTAATTACCTGGAAAAGAGAAGTTTTCAACCAAATCAAAAAATTACACTGCTGGAAAATCACTTCAGTGTTAAAGATATTCTTATACTATAATTGTTTCTTCTTGCATCAGTTCTCAATTAATTCTTCACAAGAAGATCAACTCCATATAATGTCAAGTAATACCTAATAAATAATTGGGTTTGACATAACTCCTTATTTTTGTGATCGACCAACATGCACTTGAGGTATACTAAATCATAATAAATGAAAAAAGCACTTATCACAGGGATCACCGGGCAGGACGGGGCGTACTTAAGTGAACTACTTCTTGAGAAAGGATATGAAGTACATGGGATCAAACGAAGGGCGTCTCTGTTTAATACAGACCGGATCGATCATCTCTACCAGGATCCGCATAAGAAAGGTACCAGACTTTTTCTTCACTATGGCGATCTGACAGACTCAATGAATCTGACCAGGCTCATTCAGGAGATACAACCGGATGAGATCTATAACCTGGGGGCGATGTCACATGTCAGGGTGAGTTTTGAAACTCCTGAATACGTGGCTAACGTTGATGGGACAGGTACATTAAGACTTTTGGAAGCGGTTCGGCTTTTGGGGCTGACTGAAAAAACCAGAATATACCAGGCATCTACATCTGAGCTTTATGGTAAGGTTCAGGAAGTTCCTCAAACGGAGAAAACTCCTTTCTATCCCCGATCTCCATACGGTGTAGCGAAGCTTTATGGGTACTGGATCACGGTGAATTATCGGGAGGCATATAACATGTATGCTTGTAATGGCATTCTATTCAATCATGAGTCACCATTACGAGGAGAGACTTTTGTTACACGTAAGATTACACGAGCTGTATCAAAGATGGCACTGGGTCTGCAGGATGATGTCTACCTGGGGAATCTGGAAGCGAAACGAGACTGGGGACATGCCAAAGATTATGTCAGAGGGATGTATCTCATGCTTCAACAGGACAAACCTGAGGATTTTGTGTTGGCTACAGGCACCACAACCTCTATCAGGGATTTCTTAAAGCTGGCTTTCGAAGAAGTTGGTGTGGAACTGGAGTATAAGGGATCCGGCGTTTATGAAGTGGGGATCGTAAAGTCTGTGGCTAACAGCAATTATCACCTTAAAGTCGGGCAGGAAGTGGTTAAAATTGATCCTAAGTATTTCCGACCTACGGAGGTTGATCTACTGATCGGTGACCCCACCAAGGCCAAAGAAAAGCTTGGCTGGGAACCGGAATATGATCTTAAGGCTTTGGTGCAGGAGATGATGGCCAGTGACCTGAAACTTTTTGAAAAGGATAAGTACCTGATGGAAGGCGGGCACGATATCCTTAATCAGGCAGAGTAATTTGATTAGTACGCAATGAGGTTAAGTACTCTTATCATACTTGTGATGCTTTCTAATGACCATTGCGATTAATACCTTGAATCTATTTTTGTTACTTTTATATTGAATTTGCAGAAGATAAAATGGTAACTAAAGAAAAGTTAAAAAAGGAGATTGATAAGTTGCCTGAAAACTTATTAGATCAGGTTTACAGATTTCTCAAAAATGTAAAATCAAGCAAGAATACCCAAGAAATTCAACCAAGGGATTTTGGGGGTAGGTTCGATCAAAAAGATATAAGGTCCGAGGCCTATGAATGACGTTCTGTTGGATACGAATGTCTTAACCTAAATAAATGATCGTGAAAGCAAAACTCCTTGAAAGGATTACAATTGACCCTAAAGTAAACGGAGGTAAACCTTCAATTAGAAATATGCGCTTCAGCGTAACCCAAATGCTGGAATTATTGGCTTCAGGTATGACAATTGAGGAGATTCTAAAGGATTACCCCTATATCGAAAAGGAAGATATTCAAGCATGCCTGAACTTTGCAGCAGGTATGGCCAATACTAAGACTGTCGTACAATTATAGATTTTGCAAAAATTTATTGTCGATACACAATTGCCTCCGGTCTTAGCGTCTTTTTTTATTAAAAAAGGTTTGATGTAACCCAAACAACAAAATTGATCAGGGATCAAAATTATTAATGTTAGCCAATGATCAATTGGTAGCTTATTAAATGATATCATAAGTGCTGTAATGAACAAATCTTCAAAAATATTCGTCGCCGGTCACCGGGGTATGGTGGGTTCAGCCATCGTGAGACACCTGGAAGCAGACGGCTTTAACAACATCATCATCAAAACATCCAAAGAGCTTGACCTGAGGAATCAGCAGGCTGTCGAGGAGTTTTTCCAAACCGAGCAACCGGAGTATGTTTTCCTGGCAGCAGCCAAAGTGGGGGGTATCCATGCCAACAATACCTACCGGGCTGACTTTCTGTATGACAACCTGGCCATGGAGGCCAATGTAATTCATTCGGCACATACCCACAAGGTGAAAAAGTTGTTGTTCCTGGGGAGCTCATGTATCTATCCTAAGATGGCCGAGCAGCCTCTGAAGGAGGAAAGCCTGCTGACGGGATTGCTTGAGCCTACCAACGAACCTTACGCCATCGCTAAGATCGCTGGCATCAAGCTCTGTGAGAGCTACAGGGACCAGTACGAGGATAACTTCATCAGTGCCATGCCAACCAACCTGTATGGCCCCAATGACAACTACGACCTCAACAACTCACATGTCCTCCCGGCACTTATCCGGAAGTTCCATACAGCAAAGGTCAACAAGGAGCCTAATGTTACCGTGTGGGGCACAGGATCGCCCCTACGTGAGTTTCTCCATGTGGATGACCTGGCAGAGGCACTGGTCTTCCTGATGAATAACTATGATGATAAGCTATTCGTAAATGTGGGTTATGGAGAAGACCTTTCCATCAAGGACCTGGCCTTGCTGATTAAAGAGATTGTAGGCTATCAAGGTGAGCTGGTATTTGACACGTCCAAACCTGATGGCACCCCGCGTAAACTCATGGACAGCTCCAGGATCCATAAGCTGGGCTGGAAACCGAAGATCTCACTAAGAGAGGGGATTACTAAAGTTTATGAAGAGGTCGATAAGAATGGGTGGTAAACATTCGTTTTTTACAAATTGGGAATCAGATTCCCAATTTTACATAAATTATGTAGCCGTGGTTAAGAGTGAGTGGTGAATTTAAAACCTTAGTAGCTTCGATATAAAAATAGATACGGAATTCCAGATGCAGCGAATTCACCGTTAGTTTCAGAACTAAAACTAATCCCAAGTGTAATCTCCTTTTCTGGAAGATTGCTCAATATGTTTCCTGTTGATACAAATATTCGGCCTGTAGAAACCTGATTCGATGATAATTGGGTATTGTTTATAATTACATTATCGGTTACATTATAAAGTTCAAGAAGAGCATTGTTAGATGTATTAGAGACATATAGATCCGAAATAAAAACGGCCGAGTCAACTCCAATATAATTTCTAATATCAAACTTAATAAGTCCTGAAACAACAATTGGAGTTGAGCTCGAAGTATTTGCCACATTACCAATTCCATCAGCAATTTTAAACCGTATCTGCTCATCATAACCCCCATCAACCCCATTACAAACATACCTAGTCACTTCAATTTCCTCATCATCGAGAATTCCATCTCCATCATCATCCACACCAGAATCGATTTTTATTCCTCCATTTTCACAGGATTCTCCGGCTTCTTCACCGGTAATTTTAGTCAGGCTGTTATTCCCGTCAGTACCGTTACATACATAGGCAGTTGTCGCGATCTCAATATCGTCCAGAACACCATTTCCATCCATATCAATACCAGACTCAATCCTAATTCCTCCATTTTCACAATTGTCACCTGCAGGCTCATTTGTAGTTTTGATGAGAGAGGTGTTGCCATCTACCCCATTACATACATAAGCAGTGGCAGTTATTTCAGTACCGTCCAGGGTCCCGTCATTATCGGTATCCAAGCCTGAATCAATCCTGATTCCTCCTGATTCACAATTGCTACCTGCTGGTTCTGTTGTGACTGAGGTCAGACTGTTATTCCCATCAATACCATTACAAACGTAACTTGTACTGAGTATTTCATCCGTATCCAGCGACCCATTCGCGTTATTATCAATACCCACATCAACTTTGATTCCTCCATTTTCACAATTTGATCCAGAGGGTTCATTTGCCACGTTAACTAAACTATTTAATCCGTTTGCCCCATCATTCCCATCCTCTCCAGCAGGACCTATTGGTCCGTCATCACCCTGACATGCAAGGAGAAAAAGCAATAGGATGAAGCAAGTGGTGGAGAGTATACTGAAAATATTCATTGGCTATCTCAAATTGAGTTGTATTCAACAATGATAGAAAAGTTATTTGAGAAATACTTAATGGGGTTGGCAAATTGGAACGAAGATCTCTATAAAAGAAGGAATTCCTAAGGTGTACGAAGCCATAGATAATTGTGGTCGATGATTTGGAACTATCTCTGATGCAAGTCTTCTCTTTTGTATTTTAACCCCTTTGTATCCACTCCCATGGTATGGAGCGATTTATCAATCCTGGACAGCGGATCATTCTGCGTTTGATTGAGTACTTTATGCTCTATCTTTTCAAGCCGGTCTTCGAGCTGATCCATTCTTTCTATGATTTTTTTCCTTCTATCTATTTCAGTTTGAAATGCTTCTTGTAATCGGTTAAACATCTCCATGGACGAATCGTGACGTTTTAACAATTGGTTAAGCCATTTGATTCTTATATTCTCCTTTTTCATATTCCCTTACAGCTTCTATTCTCTAATCTCACCTTTCCGGAAAAAAGCATGAATTTTTTTATTCAAAAAATACCGTTGTAAATAAAAATTATTATATTAGATAACGATTAAGAACCGCTTATTTGAACTATCAAAAGACCGTAATCTTACTTATAATTTGTCTCCTGACACAACTAAATGTCAGGGGACAATTTTCACTTGGACTTAACCTAGAATTAGATAATCAAAGTGAACCTGTTAATGATTTTTTTGGAAGCGGAAGAGAAGTGAAGGTTGAACACAGAGCCAGCATTATATTTCAAAAACAGTTTGATCGCGTTGGATTAGGGATTAATTACTCTTTTAACTATGGAAGAATTATACCGGAGTTGTACTCTGGGATTGGAATTCCACAAAATGAAAAAACTTATAACAGAATTGGGATATGTGGAGACTTCGAATTCTCAAGAGGTAGAGTGAGACCATATATATTCAATAATACAGGTGTAATCCTTGACTATCCAAAAGAACTGGAGTCCTATAGAAGAGCAAATGAAACCTCCATTAATTCTCAAATTGGATTAGGATTAAGGGTTGACATATTTGAACATTGGAATCTTGGATTACAGTATAGCGTAGGTCAAGTTTTAGGCTTGAAATCCTTTAAAATATATGAAAACATAGGACTGATTGGTCTTACTGCCAGATATAGATTTGGAGAGAATTTTTTAACCGCTAAACATAAACGAGATTTATAGAAGCCAAGATATAGTTAGTGAAATTAGCTAACCATCAATCACAGTTGACAAGCGTCTATGACGCGTACGCTCCTTCCCGGCCCGGAAGTTTACTTCCGCGTGTTTCTCTCATAGAAAAACCCACAAGGCTTTAAAAGCTTTGTGGATTAATAAAAATCTTTCTGCATAATTTGCACCGTTGTTAGACAAGTATTATATTAGGTAGCCTATTTAAGAACCGCTTATTTGAACCTTTTACGACATATCGTGCCGGTGCTGGCATTGGTATTCCTATGTGAATATACCTTATTTGCTGATAATGGTGAAGCAGATAGGGAGAAAATTGAATCACCAGCCAGCCATACTTTGTCATTGAAACATGATGAACAACTGGCACAATTGTTTAAAAAGGAGGCCAAATCGGCAACTGAATCCCGGTTTTATCTCCCTAACCTCACTCCCCCATCCGAAGACGACCTGAAGACCCGCCAGCAAATCGATGCTACGCTTAACAAAGTCATTGCTGAAAATCGCTTTGTCCAGTTTCTGGACGAAAACGCCATCATCGATCTTCCGGTCGGGATACAAACGACTGTCGGGGTGCTCACCTACACCATACTCATCGATAGCCTGATACTGAACCCCACGGGCTCTTACCTGTTTGCTTCCATGAGCTTCGAGGCTCCGGGACTGGGCAAGATCCATTTCAGGGGAGCGGGCATCAAATTCTCCAAAACAGGGGGTATTGCTGATGTGGGGGTGCTGGAGCTGGTGGGAAATTATCCGCTGGACCTGAGTGCTTCACAAAAGCTCGTCATCAATGGGGACCAGCAGGGCACTTTCGTGGAGTTTGACTGCTACGGGTTCCGGCAAATGTCCCTGGATGCCAGTGTAATCTTCTCACGGGATCAACTATTGCCGGAGGATGCACAGGGCCAGGTGATTCCCAACGAAAGTGTATCCGTCAATTTCCGGACGGTGGTCTCCGACTGGAATGACCTGATCGTGGGGGTAGATATACCACGTTTCCAGGTGGCTGGATTGAAGGGATTCTCCTTTGAGGTGAACCACGCCATGCTCGACCTGAGTGATCAGCGGAATGCACCTGCCATCGTCTTCCCGCAGAATTATTTGCAGTACTCCCCTTTTCTGGTTTCAGGGAATCCAAACCTCTGGCGGGGTGTGTACATCAACCAGGTATCCGTTTACCTGCCCCCACAGTTTGAGTCGAAAACCGAGGGCATCCCCGAGCGCCCCTCCATCAATGGCTATCATCTGCTCATCGATGATCAGGGATTTTCGGGAATGGTCACGGGAGAAAACCTCATCCCCCTGGACAAGGGCAAGATTGCCAACTGGGACTTTTCGCTAGACGAGCTCCATGTGGCCATGGTGGCAAACGAAATACAGGAGTCCGGGCTGCGTGGCAGGATCAACATCCCCATCAATGAGATCGAAGAACAGGCGAATCCGGAGGACCGGGTTTTCCAGTATACGGCCGTGCTCCTGCCCGGCAATGAATACCTCTTCAATGTGACCACGCCCGACCAGGTCAGTTTCAACCTGTGGAAGACGTCTGAGGTGATTTTACATCCTTCCTCCCATATCCTGATCGAGTTGCAGGACGATCAGTTTGTGGCCCGGGCACACCTGAGCGGAGAGATGACCATTGAGGCGGGATTGAAAGGCGGTGAGCGCGACCAGAACGAAGAGAAAAATATCAAGCTGGCGGGTGTGGAGTTTCAGGATCTGCAGGTGAGCTCGGTGAAGCCCTATGTGAGGCTGGGCGCTTTTTCCGTGGGCACGAAATCCAACAACATGGGCGGCTATCCTATCCGGGTGAATCATATTGGGGGCGGCCAGTCCGGCAATGAGCTGTTCCTCGATATGGATGTGACGCTTTCACTCACCGGCAATGACGGAGGTGGTTTTGGGGCCGGTGGTGGTGTACGGTTTGTCTCCGAAGCGATAGAGACCGGGGATGAATTGAGGTATGCATATCGTAACCTGGACATCACGCGCTTCCAAATAGCGATTGATCAGGGTTCGTTTGCGTTTGCCGGCAGCCTCACTTTTCACCGGGAAGATCCCATCTATGGCAACGGGCTGAACGGTTCTGTGAAGGCACGTTTCTCCAATATCAGCTTGGGGGCCAACGCCATATTCGGTACCAAAGAAGGTTTTCGCTACTGGAGCGTGGATGCGATGGCCAACCTGGGCACAGGCGTTCCCATTCTGCCGGGGGTTTATATCAACGAATTTGGCGGTGGGGCCAGCTACCACATGCGGCGAACCAATCAGCGGATGGGGTCCAGGATCATTCCGGAGGACAATGAGATGATATACGTGCCGGATGAAACCATCGGGTTAGGGATCAAAGCCATTGCCGGCCTCAAGGGACAGAATGAAAAGCTCTTCAATGCGGAAGCCATCTTCGAGATGACCTTTCGTAGCTCAGGCGGGGTGAAGAACATCAATTTTATGGGGAATGCCTATCTGCTTTCCATGCCGAAGGAGGCCTCCCGGGGACGGCTTGGGGAGCGTGTAAAGCGCATGGCCTTAAAAGCCAGCCAAACAGACATCCTGAATGGGGATCCGGCCATCAGTAATGAGGTCTTTGGGCCCCCGGATACGCAAGGCGCCCAGATCTATGCGGGGGTCATGATCAATTATGATTTTGACCAGCAGGTGTTGCATGCCAACCTGAAAGCCATCATCAATGTGGCCCAGGGGGTGATCAAAGGAGGTGGCGACGCGGTGCTGCACTTTGCTCCGGACGAGTGGTACATCTATATCGGGAGACCGGAATATGCTAACCGGTTCAATCTCAACCTGCTGGGACTCGCACAGGCGGATGCCTATTTCGTGATGGGGTCTACCGTGCCTGATTCACCTCCCCCACCTGAAAACGTTTCCGAGATCCTGGGCGGCATCAAACTCGACTATATGAGTGACCTCAATGCCCTGGCGGACGGTCAGGGTATCGGTTTCGGCGCCAGCCTGCGGATCGATACCGGCAACAAGACCTTCCTGATCTTTTATGGGCGGTTCCAGGCGGGTGTGGGCTTTGATGTGATGATGCGCAACTATGGAGGGGTCACCTGTGCGGGCAGAGGCCCGCTGGGCATCAATGGGTGGTATGCCAATGGGCAGGCTTATGCCTATTTCGACGGTAACATCGGGGTACAGGTCAAGCTGTTTGGAAATGTGAAACGGGTGGATATCCTCAAGATCGGTGCGGCCGTGGTAGCGCAGGCCAGGCTACCCAATCCTGTGTGGATCAAAGGCACGGTGGGCGGACATTTCAGTGTGTTGGGTGGGTTGGTCAAAGGCAACTGCTCCTTCGAGGTGACCATTGGTGAGGAGTGTGAGATCCAGCAGGAAGGCTCTGCCCTGGAGGGTGTGAACGTGATCGCTCAGCTCACCCCTCAGGATGGGCTCGGCGATGTAGATGTATTTACTGCACCCCAGGCGGTGTTCAACTATGAGCTGGAGAAGGAATACCAGCTGGTGGATGCGAGCAATCGGAAGGTGGATTTTAAGATTGCGCTCGACAGGATTGAACTTAATGGACCTTCCGGCCCGGTCCCAGCTACGATCCAATGGAATACTGATCACACAGTAGCAGTTCTGAAAACATCAGAGATTTTACCTCCGGAATCTAAGTTGACGTTGACGGTGATCACTTCTTTTATGGAGAAGAAAAGTGGGAGGTGGCAGCGGGCCACTGCCAATGGTGAAGATCTGACAGAAAGCAGAGCCATCACTTTCACAACCGGAGAGGCCCCTAACTATATCTCACCCAATAATGTAGCCTACAGTTACCCGACTAAAAATATGCTTAACCTTTATAAGCAGGTTTATCCTCGTGGATATATAAAACTGATTCAGGGGCAGGAGTATCTTTTCGAAGAAGATAACGAATTTGTTCCGTTGGTTAGATTTACTTCCAGTAGCGGGAAAAGGGAAACTCCGTTATCATATGATCCTGGTCAGAAACAAGTCAACTTTACTTTTCCTGACCTGGAAAATGGTGCGATCTATCAGCTAAACCTGGTAAAAGTGCCTAAAATACAAACCAACATTGAGGGAAATGTGGTGCTGGCTGAGCAACGGGTAGAAAATGTGGACGCCAGTGTGACTACAAGACAAGCTTTAGGCTCAATCAAACAATACGAGGAGCAGGTTTTGTTTGAATCAACCTTCAGGACAAGTGACTATGGGACATTCGAAGAAAAAATACGAAGTATCCAGCTTTCATCAGGTTGGAGGTTTCCAGTTACTACGGGTGTCCATCTGGTTGGGTCTAACTTTAGTGGTCCTGAACCATTTGCCAGAGAAGAGATCTATGGTAGGGATGGTGGAGCTCCAATGATCAGGATGCAAGCTGATCTCACCAGGAATACCTGGTTTTACAGTAAGGTAAACCCGTTGATCTATGAAAGCTATCCACTACCGGGAAATATAACGATTTCCCCTTCAGTGAGAGATGTTTCTCATTATGGTTTGGTTCCTGTTCGGGCCGTGCAATTGATCCAATACCCCAGTAAATTTCATCTTTCCGAGGAAAGTAGTGACCCAATGTCATTTGAGTATAGCCAGGGCATAATGGAGTACCAGTTAGCCTATTTTATGTCCAAAGACTTTAATAACCTCCGCAATCAGGCGGCGAATTACTTATACCAAACCGGAACAAACAATTCCATTCTTACCCGACTAGCGGAGAGCAGGTTCCCTATCATAGAAAAAGGTCATTATGTGGTAGATGTAAACTACTACATTCCCGGGCAGGAAAGGCCAATGAGTACTTATCGTCATAGCATTTTTAACCCAATCAACTGATGGCGAGAAGAAACCATATATCGATTTTACTATTGCTAGCCTCCATTGGTTTGATGGCTCAGGAGGCTGATCATAGAGTTCAGCTAAAAGGTAAGTCAAATGGTTCTGAAATTTTATTGAGATGGGCACCAACAGTACCTGTCGTCTGGCAATATGCCAATACTTATGGGTATACATTGGAACGGGTCACATTGATGGAGAACGGAAAAATTCTTCGAAATCAAAAGCTTGAAGTATTAGGTGTTTTCAAACCAGCTCCACTGGCATCATGGGAAAATGCTTCCGAAAATGAAGATTATGTGGCTGTCGCTGCACAATCTATTTACGGCGAGGGATTCAGTGTGACTGAAACCTTTAGTTCGAATATGGTGAGAGCCATCAACCAGGCAAGAGAAATCGAAAACAGATTTTCGTTTGCCCTGTTTGCTTCGGATATGTCCACGGAAGCAGCGCAGCTAAGTGGGTTGTTTTATCGTGATGAGCAAGTGTACAATGATTTTCAATATTTGTACAGACTGTATCCGAATATTCCTGCAGATCTACTGCCAACTGATACAGCCACCTTATTAATCGGACTTGAGCATGAGATTGAATTACCCATCATCAAGGATGTAGATGTTCAGTTTGGCGATCAAATGGTTGAGCTGAGCTGGGGAACTATCTGGAATGGTTATTATGGAGGCTATTGGGTCGAAAAGTCAACAGGTGGTGGACCTTTTCAATCCATCACCAATGTCCCCATTGTGCAGGCAACAAATACAGAAACCCCACGCATTTTTGTTTACGACAGTCTGGCCGGGAATGGGCAGAAATATGAGTACCGGGTGATCGGAGTAGATCATTTTGGTGAGAAAGGCCCTCCTTCTGTTCCGGTATCCGGTGTTGGGAAACCGGAATTTCAGGGTGTCCCGTCGATTGATCGGGTCATCGAGACAGACCAAGGAGTGAGGGTGGAATGGGACGTCCCGGAAGGCTCAGAATCCTTGATCCAATTATTTGATTTATTACGACAGAATCAGTCAAATAAAATGAATGAGCTCATTAGTGGAGAAATAATGGCAAACCAAAGGACCGTCATTGATTCCCTTCCCCAATCATCAAATTATTATATCATTCGTGCGACTGATAAATACGGTAGAAGTGTTAATTCCTTTCCCTTCTTTTTTCAGTTGGATGATAGCATTCCACCAGCCCCTCCTCGCAATTTTACCGGGGTGATTGATACAGCCGGGCTTGTTCATTTAAAGTGGGATCAGAATTCGGAAAATGACCTGTTTGGCTATAAAGTATATGTTTCCAATTTTACGGACTCTGAATTTATTCAGGTTCCTGGACCGATTATCACCCAATCTCACTTTACGGATACGATCAATCTGGAGACGCTGATTGAGAATATATACTACCAGGTTCGAGCGTTGGATTCAAGGTTTAATCCATCGGAACCATCAAAAACGCTTGAACTCAAAAAGCCGGATAGGATTCCTCCCCTGCCACCTGTTTTCACTCATATAAAGGCTGACTCCGCGGGTATTCGCTTATCCTGGAAGGGCAGCCCAAGTGAAGATGTGATCAGCTACTATCTTTATAGAAGAAGCGAAGCCGAGGAGGACTGGACATTTATTGAACGTTTTGATCCTACAGACTCAATAAATGAATTCCTGGATGGAAAAGTTGATGGACACCTGACCTACGGGTACACTTTCATCGCTATAGATGATGACCGATTGGAGTCAAGGCCTGCGGAGCCGGTAACAGTGAGAACTTTAAATATTCCTCAACAAATTTTTACGGGTGTATTCTCATTCATTGATGTAGAGAATAAAGCTGTAAATCTTAGCTGGGAAGCCTCGAAGCAAGATGTTACCTCCTTTCAGATCTATAAGAGCAGAAATGGAGAAAACTTATCGCTTTTTAAGGTAGTAGAAGGCTCCACTTATGAGTTAAAGGACCAGTTTGATCCATCTGATGAGTTTGTAGAGTATCAGCTTCTAGCAACCTTCAAAGACGGAAGAAAGTCCGGTTTTTCTAAGAAAATTCTGGTTGAGTTATGAGGTGGTTTGAGAAACATATTGGATTGGGAAAGACGCTGAGATGGGTTTTGGTTTTGGTGGGGATGATGGGGTTGAGGACTTTCGCAATTGGTCAGGACATATGGGCTTGGGATATTGATCTTCCTCATGGGGATCGTTACTTTGTTATTGGTGAAGGGGGGGATGAATTGACTAGCCCCTCAAGCATAAAACCTAGCTTAATCGTTGTAATATTCAATGACCTTGGGGGTGAGTATTCAAGTGAAGAAATACCAATTTGGAGGGATATACCTACAAACTGTACAAATGGTTTTATATCAACAAGCTTCTACACTATTAATTGGTCGGTATTTTTAGACACACATCCCTTTGGTATCCCAACTTCAGATCCACCAGGGATTGTTTGTCTTGATGAGGTAGTTGATTTTGAGGTTGTTAATAGCGGCTATTTTGAACATACTTACTCATTTTTTGCTGAATATCGAGGTGTATCCAAACTGATTTCTCAAAGATACATGGAGTCACCAAATCCGGAGCGTCACTTCCAATTTGAGTTTCAGGAGTCTTACCTTAAGGATTTATTTGGGATCACTGAACCGGAAGGGATTTTTGGATCATACAATTTCTATGTAACTGTAAGTACATGTGACTCACAGCCTGCAAAGTATTATTACTGGTCAGATATTTTATTATTAGCACCAGCACCTGAAGTGGACACAATCATTTCTACACCTCCAACCTGTCCTGGTGGTTCCAATGGTAAAATAGGAGTTCATTACAAGAACGTTTATCCAAATATTGATTTTGTTTTTAATGTAGTTCAGTTGTTAAAGGGTGAAGGCGGTTCTAATGTAGAGGAAGATTGGGTAAAGGAGATTAACTGTGATGATCCCAATGTTTGGTGTGGAGGGGAGTATGATTTAAGTGAATGGGACAGAAATCATACAGGTAACTCAACGGCTCATTTTGATCAATCAGGAAGTGTTTTTGTTGAGATTGATCCAGGTAAATTTCTGGATGCTGGACAAAATGCACTGACTCTCCCTGCTGGATTATACGCTATGCGGATTGAATCCTCTTCAAATGAAGAAATATTGTGTGATAAGCAATATTTCATTGTAGAGATTCCGGAACGGAACTACTCTTTGAGCTCCACAAGTTTTCCGATTGCTCCCTCTTGTTTAGGGAATAACGATGGAAAATTAGATATTTCAATTTCAGGTGGTGTTGAACCATATGAATTCAGGTTGGGCGATGAAGTCATAAGTTTTGATTCGGAGTATAGAATTGACAATTTATCTTCAGGACCATTTTCAGTTGAGGTTAAAGATAGTTGCTCAAAATCAATTGAGATCATTGATACAATTGGGTCTGGCAAAGAGTACACGACAAATGTTGTAATTGAGCCTCCTCCATCTTGTGACCCGGCTGGTTTAATAATTGTATCCACAGATTACGATGGCGATCAACCAGTGAAGTATGTGTTGGATGAGAATGTCCAAAATGGCCCAGACCCGGCAACGTTTTCAAATTTGTCACCAGGCGACTACAATGCCAAAACCATTATTAATGAACTATGCGAATTTAAGACTGATGTTTCATTAGTGCCTCCGGATGTATTAATGGGATTTGGGACATGGGGTGCCGTATGCTCTGATGAGGATGGATATATGATTTTTAGCTCATCTCAAGATGAATTTGATATAGAATACGAGGTTACAGGATCTAATTATTACCACGGATTTCTTTCTGAAGAAGATTTTAAGGATGAACGTTTTAATTTATACCTACCGGCTGGGGATTATCATTTAACCGTTGATCATGCATGCAAAGATCAGAATATTCGAGATGAGTTCTTTTCATTTGAAGGCATACCGCCAATAGAAGTTGGTAACATATCAGATATTGAGATTTTTTGTGCAGACTATATTGTTGAAAGTATCCCCATAACTATTAAGAATGGCACACCACCTTATGAAATCTTTATAAATAATTTGTTTGATGGAGAAGATGAAGACGGTATTTACAATATTTCTGGTTTAGGTGTAGGTACTTATGTAGTGAGAGCTGAAGATACGTGCGGCGTATCCATCACAGAAGAATTTTCTATCATACTAGAAAATGATGTTGATACAATAAAACTGGAAAGTTATTACCTGAAGGATAAAATAACCTGTAGTTATAGCACCAACGCCTCTATTAATGTACGTGTTTCCGGGGGACTTCCATTTTCAGGTGGTGACAAAGATTATATAGTCAAACTAAAAAATGGAGATGAAGAGACACATCCTTCCACCGAGGGACAAAGATCCGAATTCTACTTTACCAATCTAGGTCCGGGGAATTACTACCCTGTGGTGAAAGACAACAATGGCTGTGAGAAACCATTTGTAGAAGACATTATTGTTATTAACCCTCCTCTCGAAATAAAAATTTCGGAGGTTACAGACACCCACTTCGCTCCGGGTCAGGTAAAAACAGATCAATATGGGAATCTAATGATACAATGCCATGGTGATCGTGTGGATTTTACCCCTGAGCCTGGCACCGATTATCATGGTGGAACCGGGGAACTTACAACCATGCTAGAGTTGAAGGGTGTATCTGTACCGTTTACCAATTTAGGTCCTGGAACATATACATTTACAGTCACCGATGAAAATGATTGCTCTGTAAGCAAACAATTTGAACTTCGTGAACCAGAAGCTTTGACTGCTTTAGTGACACCGCTAACATACTCCCATGGAAAGCATATTAAGTGTGTCGAAGATGATAATGGCAAAATAACGGTAAGCATAAGTGGTGGTATACCTCCATATGATTTTGAAATTAATGGTGATACAGAGGCAATTGATTACTTCGACGGTAATTGGACCTTCGACAGTTTAACAGCAGAATCACCCCAGACATCCTATACAATAGTTGTTACGGATTACCTGGGTTGCCAATTTGAACAGGTGGTCAACCTGGAGCCCCCAACTAAACCAACATTGGATTACACAATAACTTCCGAAGTTGTTGGGGAGTATGAGATTCCGTGTACCGGAGCATCAGCCATGTTCAGGTTTACTGGTTCAGGAGGTGATGAGACCAGCCAATATAGGCTTCAAATAAATGGTGAAATAGTTGGTTTATTTGATCCTGACGGAACCTTTGAAAAGGAGCTCACTTCCGGTATCTATACCATAAACATGCTGGATAATCTGGATTGTCATTCTGATATGTTTGAACTGGATCTGACTGAACCGGATGAACCTTTAAGTTTTACAACGACAGCGATTCATCCAAACTGTATTGGTGGCGGGGATGGTTCTATTTCCATTGAGGTTTTGGGAGGTGTTCCTTCATATCATTACAGTCTCGATGGAATTTCCTGGCAGGAGGAAAGTCTATTTCCAGGTTTAGAAGCTGGAGAATATGAGGTGTTTGTAAAAGACAATAATGAATGCACTACGAGTGAAACGATTATTGTTCCCGATAATCCCAACCCCTTAACCATTACGCATACTTCAACCATTCTACCTTCGTGCCACCATGGAACCGATGGGTCTATCACAGTTCAGACAACCAATTTTAGACTCAAAGAGGACAATAAGCTGAGTTATTTCATTTCAGGAGGACATTACGAGGACGAGGTAATAGAAGTTGTTGCGCTAGTCGATCCGCTACAGGAAGACCACTTCATAACTTTCGAAAATCTGTGGGACACAAAGGACCCGGATTTTGTGGCAGAAAATTATAAAATCTGGGTGGAGGATTTCTATGAATGTGTGGAAATGGCCAATCAGTTTATTGGGAATCTGGCTTTAGAGGCACCAGACCCAGTAAGACTTGGCGCCGAAGTTACAGCCCCATCCTGTTACAATGGGGAGAATGGCTGGTTTGTAATCACTGCTCAGGGCGGTGTTTCACCCTATGAATTTTCATTGGACAACGCATCTTTTGAAGCTTCCAACACCTCCGATAACTCAAGGTTTATTTTTCCTGATCTGCCATCTGGAGATTACACGGTTTACGTTCGGGATGCCAATTTTCAGCCTGATCAACCAACCTGTCTGGCTTCTTTGGAAGTCCATGTTCCACGGGGTATGGATATGGAGGTGATTGAACGTGTACAAAACATCTCTTGTGTCGGGGGAGATGACGGAGCAATAGCGGTGGACGTTGAAACGTATTACGAGAATTTTCCATTTGAATATGAGGATGATCGATTGAGTCTGGAATGGTTTTTTGGATCAAATCCATTGTCTGAAGGAAGTTCTCTAGCCAATCTTTCTAAAGGAGTTTACACACTAAAAATGACCTATGATCAGGATTCGTTGGTATGTCGAGAGCAGGAAGATATTGCCATCCTGGGTCCAGATGTTCCGCTTTCTATCGCAAGCATAAAAACCTATCCGACTCCCTGTGGAGAAGAAAATGATGGAAGAGCCATTGTCAATTTTACTGGGGGATGGACGGACTCTACTACCTATTACAATTTGAATGATGAAGGTTGGAATCCAATCCTGGGGTCATCCATTGTGATCAATGAGTTGTCATTGGGAAATCATCGCATCAAAATTGGCCAATCCGCTTTCCATTGTCTGGATGAGTCATCATTCGCAATACAAGCGTCTAAAATTAATATTGATACCGTTTTCATTCAAGCCCCTGCCTGTTCAGATGGATCAAATGGAATAGTCATATTGAAAGCGTCAAACGTTGCAGCACCAAGGTTTATCATTGCTGACAGTTCATACATTGCTACCTCCGGCACATACTCTGGATTGTCAAGTGGAAAGACCTATGACCTCGTGGTATTTGATGAAGCAAATCCATTATGTATCTCTGACACTATTTCTTTTTCATTCCCGACATGTGACGATGATACGGAAGACGTAGTTATAGCAGGAGTCCCTATCATTCAATCTGCTACCTGTGAAACAGCAGAAGATGGTGATGCACAGGTGATAGCAACAGGAGGATTGCCACCCTATAATTACCTGCTTGATGGACTGGTAGTTTCCAATGAAAATCTTTCGAATTTAATGCCAGGAGTCCATGAAATAATCGTGACTGATCAGCTGGGTAAGAAAGATTCAACCACGTTCATCATGGACACAGAGGATGATTTGTCTATTTCGACTGTTTCTACCTCAAAATCTACCTGTCCGGGTCTTTGTGATGGTTCGGCCACTATCGTTGTTGAGGGTGGATCCGGATCAAATAAGGTCAAATGGGACGATGATTTCATTGGTTTCGAGAGAAATGATTTATGTCCGGGTGTCTATTCATTTCAGGTGATTGATGAAAGAAATGATGCTTGTGTCCTCAATGGGGAAGTAAATATTTCGGCTTATGAGCTACTTGCTGTTGAGGTAATTCAATTGACAAAACCGACTTGTCCGGGAGGAACTAATGGCAAAATAAATATTCGGGGCCTTGGGGGAAGCGGCAGCTATTCCTTTGAATGGGGGGATGGAAGTATTGAATCAGGATTAGTTAATATTTCAGCAGGGGTTTATAAGGTCACACTTACGGATGACCTACTGAATTGTAATGTTGTTGAGGAAATTGAGCTCCCCGATATTCCTGCCATTTTAGTTAGGGATACCATTATGGGTATTCCATCATGTAAAGGAAGTACTGATGGAAGTATTGAGCTGGTGCTGGAAAATGCTGTTTCTCCACTTGTAAAATGGGATGACGGAGGTATTGGTCTTTTTAGAAAGAACCTGTCAGCAGGCACCTATCATTTTACTGTTACCACATCAAATTCTTGTCAGATTGCTGGAGAAATTGTCCTCCCGGATCAGGAGCCATTATCTGTTGAGGTTTCCAAAACCGACAATCATTGCTATGGTTTTTGTGATGGAACCATTGATTTGTCAATCTCCGGGGGGCTGGCACCCTACTATATCGAGTGGGGATCAGGTATAAAATTGCTGCAGCGTGATCAACTTTGCAATGGCGTTTATGACTATCAGGTTGTAGATCGGTTGGGTTGTGTAGTGGAGGGCTCTGTTGAAATTCGTTCACCTGATCCATTGGCGATCGAACTCATTGAAAAGAACGATGTAAGCTGCAGAGGCTTTGGCGATGGCACCCTCGAAGTTGCTGCTAGCGGAGGAACCAGAACGTATACCTACCAATGGAATTCCGGAAATGAAACTCAATCAATTGAAGGTTTACAACCTGGGAATTACACCGTCAGCGTTTCTGACGAAAATGGCTGCTCAACGAACGCTACCTATACCATCACCCAACCGCAATCAATTTTCCTCAAAAAAGAAACCATTGTTGATCCATCCTGTGACGGTAAGAATGATGGTCAAATAGAAGTTTTGGTTGCAGGTGGGAATTCTTCCTTTCAGTATACCTGGGATAATTTATCCACTGACCCCTTCATTGATGGATTATACGAGGGGAGTTACCAACTGACCATTGAAGATGAAATGGGATGTGACTATACCAAAACATTTTCGCTGGAGGCACCTCCGCCATTGAGTTTTGTCAATACCCGTTCTCAGGATCCCATTTGTTTTGATGAAAGCTCAGGGCTGATCAGCACAGAAGTAATTGGAGGAACAGGCCCCTATGCTTATTCCTGGAATTCAGGACACACTACTTCTACCGTTGAAAATTTACCTTATGGTGAATATGAACTGACAGTCACCGATGCAAATGGTTGCGTGATCGCCTCTTCCTTTCAATTGTCTAACCCTGGGCCACTTTCTATAGAAGGAATTGAAAAACTGGTCACGCTATGCGAAGGCGGATCGGTGTTTATAAGCCCCGATGGTGATTGGGAGAATTACTCATGGCATGGTCCATCCGGATTTTCTTCTGGCAGGCCTCGGATTGAGGCCTCTTTCCCCGGAGAATACACATTAAGCGTTGAAAATGAAGATGGCTGTGAGGTATCTCAATCTTTTTCCATTGAATGGTCAGAAAGTATTCTGAATGCGGATTTCATTAGGATTAGTGAGGCTGTAGTTAATGAACCTCTGATTTTTGTGGACCTTTCACTACCTGTTCCGGATGAAGTAGAGTGGGTCATACCGGAATCTGAAAATATCATTGTGACTTCAATGGATGATCAGTTTATTGAAGTGGTCTTTACTGAGGCTGGTGCCTATGAGCTGGGATTGGTGGCCTACTATCAAAGCTGTATCGCAGAGCTTTTTAAGACGATCGAGATTGAAGCAGGTTCCGGGGAAACAGGTAATGCCAGGGTTGCGGAAATAGATGCCATCTATACTTCGGTTTATCCAAATCCTTCTCAGGGGAATCTGGAGGTTATTGTAAACGCAGAGACGAAAGATCAGCTCACTGTCAAATTACTTGATATGACCAGGGATGAATTGGTGCATGAGAATCTTTCGGGTAAGTTGGATTACCTGCTTCGATGGGATTTGACTGAAGTTCCGTCTGGTGTTTACTTTCTGGTGGTCCAATCGGGTAAAAATGTTCAACAAAAAAGGATCCTGTTAGTCAGATGATTGAGTCCTGCATCTTTGGTTCCTGGCGTAGACCTTTCAAAACCCGTCATTCAGAGCCATCTTTAGGGGATGTGTGTTGGGATGGCGTGGAATCCCCTGGCACTGGAGATTCCCTTTCCTATTGGCAGCCGGAAGGTTTTTTCTCTTTATCATCTAATCTAAAAATTCCTCTGTGTTGCTTAAGTTGGTCTCTGTTTATTGTACTTTTTTTCATTTACAGTAGACCTACCCAGGCCCAGACCTTCTCTCCCATCGCTACTTCCATTACACCTGTGACCGATGCCCAGGCTGCCTGGGCTGACATGAACAACGACGGATGGCCAGACCTCCTCCTTTCCGGCACTGATCACCTGGGATCTTCTTCGCTGGTCTACTATGCCAACAATGGGGATAGCACTTTCGATACCATGGAGATCGACGCGCTGGCTCAGGTGCGGTTTGATCTGGCGGATTACAATCAGGATGGATTCATCGATCTGCTGGTGTCCGGAAAGACTGCGGGCGATGCGCAGGTGGTGCGGGTGTATCGGAATAATAGCGGCGCTTCCTTTACCGATATGGCGTTTGCGCTGGAGGGCATTGCCTCGGGGGACGTATTGTGGGCCGATCTGGATCATGATGCCCATCCGGAAATCGTGCTGTCCGGTCTGGATGCTTTGGGTGACGAAGTGCTGCTGCTCTATACCCCGGAAGGGGCGTCGTATGCTCT
This sequence comes from Cyclobacteriaceae bacterium, assembly GCA_965223915.1. Lineage (GTDB taxonomy): Bacteria > Bacteroidota > Bacteroidia > Cytophagales > Cyclobacteriaceae > UBA7330. The sequence continues at coordinate 1,679,116 of OZ245027.1, forward strand.
GGTGTCGCAGGCGATGACCCCACAAGCCTATGGCAGCCTGGCGGCGATGGATGCCAACAAGGATGGGCTGCCCGAGCTGCTGGTGACGGGCTATGATGCGCTCGGCCATCCGGAGAGCCCTGTGTACACCTTTGATGCGTCGCTGGCGGCCACGCTGTATGCCGAAGTGCCGGATGGGTATGCGCTGAACGCTGCGGAGGTGGCGGACCTCAATGAAGATGGCTTTCCGGACCTCGTGATGACGGGGATCTCCGGGGACCTGGTGACAGCGACGAATGTGTACTTCAATAACCAGATAAATGGGTTCACACGCTCCAGTATGGAGCTGGACAGTGCAGGGAGTTCATCCCTTGCCCTGGCTGACCTGAACCATGACGGGCTGCCAGACCTGGTGCTGATGGGGCTGGATACTGACAATAATGCGTTGACCGGGTACTATACGAATGGCGGGGCCGGTGGCGGGTATGCGCTCACGGCGGCTCCCCATGCGCTGACTTCGCTCTACAGTGGCGCTGTGGCGCTGGCGGATTTTAACCGGGACGGGAGCCCGGATGTCTTTCAGACGGGTGAAAAGGCCAGTGGGCTGAGTGCCGGATTATATGCTTCTGACATGCATCTTTCCATCACAAATCATCCACCCTCAACACCGGGGGGCTTGTCGGCCGTCGTGCAGGACGGGGCGGTGACGCTGGGCTGGGCCGCGGCCACGGATGACCTGACGCACGCGCTTTCCCTGACCTACAATGTGTATATCAGTGCGTCGCCCGGCGGGGCTGACCTGGTGCTTTCGCCCCTGGCGGATGTGGCGACGGGCTACCGCCGGATGGCCCGGGCGGGGAATGCCGGGTATGCCACGGCGCTTACGGTCCGTGCGCTGCCGGAGGGCCGGTATTACTGGGGTGTGCAGGCGATTGACAACGCGTTTCAGGGGTCGGCGTTTGCCGGTGAGGCCTCGTTTGTGGTTTGTGATCCGGTGCATATCGGGGCGGATACGGCCGTCTGCCATGGGGAGACGATCACCCTGGAGGCCGGCGAGGCCGGGGATGTGGTGAACTGGTATTCGGTGACGGAGGACGCCCTGCTGGCGGCGGATGTGCGCAGCTATGACCATTGGATGGGTGCCCGGGATACGTTGGTGGCGGAGGTAACGCGTGCGGGCCTGGGCTGTGTGCTGTATGACACGGTTGTGGTGGATGTGAAGGGGCCGGTGGTGCCGGACCCGGGGCCGGACTTTTCGGTGTGCACGGGCGACTCCGCCACGCTGACCCTGACGGGTTTTGAGCAGGTGAACTGGTATACGGAGGCGGGGTTGCTGGCGGCTGACCAGTCGACCGTCCGGTGGCTGCCCGCCGATCCGGACACGGTGGTGGCGGAGGTGTTCTTTGATGGTGGCTGTGTGCAGTACGATACCGTGGTGGTGGACCTGTATGCCCCGGTGGCCGTGGACCTGGGGCAGGATACGGCTCTGTGTGTTGGGGCGCCGCTGTCGCTGTCGCTGGAGGGCTATGCCACGGTGAACTGGTCTTTGGAAAGTGTGGGGCCGGTGGCTGCTGACCAGGCATCGTGGCTGGTGGCGGTGGAGACCGATGACGCGGTGATTGCCGAGGGGATCGATGCACATGGCTGTGCGGGTTTTGATACGCTGTGGGTGGAGGCGTTGTCCCTGCCTGCGCCGGACCTGGGGGCTGATACGGCGTTGTGTCACGGGGCTGTGCTGGAGCTGACGGTAGCAGGTTTTGAGGCCGTGAGCTGGTTGGCTGTGGGGGAAGGGTGGCTGGGTGAGGGTCCGTCGCTGCTGCGAGCCGTGGTGGCCGATGAAACGCTGGTGGTGGAGGTGCAGGATGTGGCGGGCTGTGTGAACCGGGATACGTTGGTGACGGAGGTGCTGCCACTGCCGGTGGTGGACCTGGGGCCGGATGTGCGGGTCTGCGAGGGAGAGACCGTGCTGCTGCAGCTGCAGGATCCTGCTTTCGGGCGGGTGGACTGGGTAGATGTGTCCGGGAATGTTTTGGTGGAGGACCAGTGGTTTTACGCGCATGTGGCGTCTGCCGATAGCCAACAGGAGACGGACACGTTGGTGGCTGTGGTGACCAGTGTGGCGGGGTGTGTGGATCGTGATACGCTCGTGGTGGCGGTGGATCCGCGGCCTGTTGTAACGCTTCGGGATACGACCGTTTGCGCAGGTACGGAATTGGTGCTGGCTGTGGAGGGCGACTGGGATGCAGTGAACTGGTACACTGCGGGTGACCAGGTGTTGGCCACGGGTCAGCCGGTCTATGCGTTGGAGGCTGCGGCGTCGATGACCCTTTGGGCGGAAGCGATCCTGGATGGTTGTGCGGGGTTGGACACGATGGCGTTGACGGTGAACCCGTTGCCGGTCGTGGAGCTGGGGGAGGAACGGTCTTACTGTGTGGGTGACGCGATCAGCCTGGCGGTGGATGATATAGGCGTGGACTATGCGTGGCGGAATGCGGCGAGGGAGGTGCTGTCTTCGGGGCCTGCGCTGGAGTTGACAGCTGCGGCGAGTGATCAGTTTACGCTTCGGGTGGAGGATGCAGCGGGGTGTGAATATGAAGATACTGTGGCGGTGACGGTTTATGCGTTGCCGGAGGTGGAGATAATGGGGGACACCGAAGTGTGTGCGGAGACTCCCGTGGAGCTGTCGGTAGACGTTGCCGATGGGGCGGTGGTCCGCTGGGTGGATGCGGAAGATGTGACGCTGGGGGAAGCGCGGACCCTGGAGGCGGTGTTGCCTGCGTCCGGTCCTGTCTATGTCCGGGTGGAAGATATGCATCATTGCGTGGGTCGGGACACCGTGGAGGTGGTCGTGCATCCCCTGCCGGTGGCTGATGCCGGGGAGGAGGTATTGATCTGTTATGGTACCGGGACCACCCTTGGGGGGACTGAGGCGGAAGACGGTCTGGTGTTCCGGTGGGCCGGTGAGGCGGGGCTTGCTGCGCTGGACGTGGCGAACCCGTATGTGGAGCCGGAGGCGTCGACGTGGTATATCCTGGAGGTGACGGATGGGAACGGCTGTATGGCGGAGGATTCGGTGTTGGTGGAGGTGAATCCGCGCACGGTGGTGGATGCCGGGCCCGACCGGGTGTATTGCCTGGGCGAAGCCCTGACGATTGGCGGGGATCCAGCGGCTACGGGCAGCCTGCTCGACTATGTGTATCGCTGGTCCCCGGAGGAAGGGCTTTCTTCGCCGTCTGTTCCCAATCCGGTGGTGCGTGCGGAGGAGGATCAGACCTATGTGCTGTCGGTGACGTCCGGTGACTGCGAGGCTGAGACGGATACGGTGGATGTGGTGGTGCAGGCGCCGCCCGAGGTGGTGGTGAGTCCCACGCAAAGCATTGGGGCCGGGGCGTCTGTCCGGCTGCAGGCTTCAGGGGGTGTGGCGTACCAGTGGTCACCGGCTGAGCTGCTGGATGCTGCGGAGGTGGCCGAGCCGCTGGCGACGCCTTTTAAACATACGACGTTCACGGTGGAGGTATGGGATGCGCTGGGGTGTGTGACGGTAGACTCGGTGGTGGTGCTGGTGCAGAACAACCTGTTTATCCCCAACCTGTTCACCCCCAATGGGGATGGCAGCAACGACTTTCTCCGGGTGTATGGCTCGGGGGTGAGCGAGCTCCGGTTTTCGGTGTATGACCTGAACGGGGAGCTGCTCTACCGCAGCACGCAGCCCGGGGAGGCCTTGTCGACGGGCTGGGATGGCACGTCAGGGGGCCGGCCGATGGGCAATGGCACCTATGTATGGACGATCGAGGGGACGTTTTTTGATGGGAGTCCGCTGCGGTTTAATGATCAGGTGCGGGGGACGGTGCGGTTGTTGCGGTGAGGGGGGAGGCTCAGCCTTTCCCCAAAATTAGTAGCCTATTTATTGCAATTGCGCATCTTAATCGGAACTCAACCACTGAATTGTTATTAGTGCTACTTCCAAAAAAATTATCTTTCATGTCAGTCAATTCTTTCTTGATTTCTTCACTTGATTCATTAGAAATAGCAATATTGAATTGAGATCGTATTTCATTTAAAAGATTAGTTTCTCTAAAAACTCTATCTGGATATTCAGTTGCAAGTGGGTTAAATAATATGTCAGTATAACCTTCCTTATATCCTCCGCTATATTCTGCAACCTTATCAAATGCATTTTCGATTGATTTAATGATCTCACCATAAGTTAGTGAGTCATAGTTAATATTTTGGTTCCAATCTCCTGAGCGATTTTCAATTGTTAAAAGTTCATAGGTCTTATCTAGCTCACTAGCCAAAAAGTCAATTCGTTCAATATTCTTTGGATTGTACCTCTGATACTGGTTAAACTCTAATAGAAAAAACCCAGCTACTGGGATAATCAAAATTAGCGAGTCTGCGATGGTATTGAAGGACGACTTATTTGTTATAGTGTTGACAAGAATTAGTGCACTAGCTGCAATCAATGATGTTGCAGAAATATAGAGCATCAAATCTGAATATCTCCTTAGATCTGAATTAGTGATGAAAGCAATTCTAGATGTAAATAATAGTATTATTGATATTACTGTTAGAAATACAAGTAGTCTTCGTCCAGTATAATTTGACTTATTAATCAGTATGTTAGTTGAGGCTAAAATCAATATAATTGGGATGAATAGAATCAATCCAAATGCGGCATAATCTTTCAGAGCTGGAATAAGGAGGCCAACAAAAAGTAGAATGTAAAGGATTACTAGTGCGGTACCGATTTTCTTCATAGCAGTTGGTTTAGCATAACATTTACTATGTTACAAAAAGTGTAACACAACTACTTATATCACCTGTTAAATCTAAGGTATTTTGATCATACAGGTGTGCAGGAAGGGAGGATTGGTTGTGGTTTGGGGGGAGTTGGGTGTTGCTTTGAGGGAGCAGGAAAATTTGCCATATCAGTTTTTGTTACCTCTTATTCACCACTTCTAGTTTGGGAAAGTACTTTGTTAGCGATTGAATTAGTTCGTTCGATGAGTTACGGAAGAAGTAATGGTCTCTTAATTCCCACATTACAGCAAACCCCAGGAAAACAATTGCCATAATGATGCTTATAGGTTCAAAAGATGTGACCACAGTTAGGTTGAGTAAAATGAAAAGAACCGGGAAGAATATTGCTGCTGGTTTCCCCAAATATTTAGGGTTGTGGATGATGCAATTTACCATCAGATTATCAACTAAATGTATAACATGGACTGAAGTTCTATAAGAGTTACCAAATAGTAAGGCTCGAGGGAATTCCCTGGTAATTTCAATGTTCTCAGATTTGAGGTTAGTAAGTTTCTTTTCATTGACCATCAACTTGTACGGGGATGAGGAATTCAAGTAGTATAATAGTTTAACCTCTGCTTCTTCAACGTCCTCATTAAGTCTGAATTGAAGTTGCTTCTTTTTGTTAATCCGAAAAATACTTAAAAGGAATTTCATATCATGAGAGCTATTAATTAGTTAACCACAGGTATTATTTCGGGTAATCACTAAACATAGATAAATCTAAGGTATTTTGATCATACAGGTGTGCAGGAAGGGGGGGATTGGTTGTGGTTATGGAATGCGTTGGCCATTCGGCTCTATCTGATGTTATGCTTATTTTTTAGCTTCGTTTAACAAGTATTTCATATCGCCATAAAGTTCTGCTGTAGCACCATCCAATGCATACTTCTGACTGATGTTGAAGAAAAGACTATCTGCTTTTTCGTTTCCATTGATTGCACCTTTGAACAACTGAATTAAAAGTTCATCGGTAGCAAAATCAACATGACCCAATTCCTTGTCTTTTGCTAGGGTCGGTCTGGAATAATATTCATTGGAAATCTTTGCTATCTCTTCTTTGGTAAGGTTTGGAATTTTGAAGATCTTATCAACTTCGGTGGCAATTGCTGAATCAATTTCATTAAAGGTTTTGATTAGAAATGGCTGTCTAGAATAGCCTTCGTTTAGTGTTGGTATGTCCGCATTTATTCGAATTTTTAAACTTGGTTTGACATCGATTATCTCGTAATCGGCGGTAGTGTATCGAGCCTCAAGTAAGATTTCATTTGTAAGGCAATTGTATATGTGAAAATCCAAAAGTTTCAAATCATCACCATTAAAAGAGTATTCCCATTCCTCTAGGATTAATTTATTACCCTGTGGATAGTTAAAAACAAGTTTAGTTCGAGGTTCTGACGCCCATTTTTGACTGCTACATTTTTCTGTCGAATCGGCAATAAGGAGTCCATCTTCCAATAGTGCCTCCAATTTTGGGCTGGCCTTAATTTGGCTTTTTTGTTCAGTCTTAGGAGGCTCAGCAGATGTGTTAGTTTCATTGGATAGTTCACCAACATTTTTAGGATTATTGTTTTCCTCTCTAGTGTTTTTATTGTTCCCTGTGCAAGAGATTATTAGGAAGACAGCGATTAGAAGGATGAGCTTTTTCATAGAGATATTAAGCATAACGATCAGGTATGGTGAGTAGCCACCCTGATGCTATGAAAAACTAAACTAGCTAAAACCTCGGTGAGATGCAACGGGAAAATTCCTACTGCAACCAGAAGATGAAGGCTCCCGACTGCTCCAGTGGTATAAAGATAAAAGCCTTTCTCAGGGAGGTTTTAGTGGTAAGGTTCCTCATGGTGCGGCTATGAAATGCTTAAGGCCATTCATCATACCGCATGTTAGATTCTTTAATTAATCATTCCGTGTCGCTTGATAAAGTTCTTCAGTAAGTCATCATAAATTGGCTTATCACTAATGTCGGCAGCTAATTTATAAAACTCGTATGCTTCTGAAATCCATTGTTTTCGTTCAAGCTCAATTGCTAATTGAACTTGATCAATCGGGCTATTCATCAAACATGGATTTAGAGGGTCTTTAGTTTTGGTAAGCTCAATTCCAATTGTTCCATTATGGTCTGGATTACTTGTTTCCTCTAATTCAATTATGAATAAACTCTCCTCTAAGTGCCGTCCAAGACGTTTTAATTCAAGCTGAAAAATATTTCCATAGACTCTATCCTCAAGTAAAATTTCGTCAAACATATTTTTAATTTTGATGTCATATTCAATCTCTTGGAATTTTGGATTATCACTAGTCCATATTAAACAGATCGGTTCTTTAATGTTCATTTCAGCTATTTGTTCAAGAGGAAATATGAACTCAATAAATCCTGGATGTTGAATGTAGTGTCCCTCCCTCCACGGCGCTTTACCTGACGTTTCTAATAAGTATTTTAAGCTTATTTTCTGAACAGGTCTATCTAGCTGTATAAGTCCATTTAGATATTTAATTGAAACAGTTGTATCCCCATCAATTTCAAGTAGTTTTCCTGAATAATGAGCAAGAAGGATATATCCGCTATCCAATTTTATAGTATCCTCCCAATCAAAGATTTCCCACCCATCAACAAGTACTCCGTTTGATTTGTAACTTGACTCTGCATATAGGGATTCAAATGGAAAACTAATTTCTGTTTCTTGCACTAATGGAGGATAAGTCATGGTAACAGTTCTGCACGAAAAAATAATTAACCATAGTAAGGGAAGTAATCTTTCCATCTGTCGGTTATTGAATCTAACATTTTACTATGTTACAAAAAGTGCAACACAACTACTTATATCATAGATAAATCTAAGGCATTTTGATTATACAGGTGTGCAGGAAGGGGGGATTGTTTGTGGTTGGGAGGGGCGGTTGAGAGTGCCTGTGGTGAGGCTGAGGAGGGGGAATCGAGTAGTCCTAAAAATATTATAAAGTTATCGGATCGAAGGCTAAAAAGTATTGAGCAATGAACGCCAAAACCAAAATCAAAAGAACGATTAAAAATACCTTGACGAATCTGTTTGTTTTGTATGCATGTTTAAGTTCGAGAAAGTAAATCTTCAAGACGATTGCTCTGTAATTTCTTTGTTCACTTTCGATATAATTATCGGCCTTCGTTCGATCTCCTAGAAGCGTTACTAGCCTCCAGTAGTCATTTTCAGGAATTCCTCTAATAGTATTTAAGTTGCTGTTTTTCATGGTAAAGGCAAAGTGCTCTAACATTACTATGTTACAAAAAGTGCAACACAACTACTTATATCATAGATAAATCTAAGGTATTTTGATCATACAGGTGTGCAGGAAGGGGGGATTGGTTGTGGTTTGGGGTGAAAGGTTTAGAGGCACGAGGGGATGTTAATTTGAATTCTGTCCGGTGTTGGCATCAGTTTCTTTGAGTTTTGAGATAGCATTTCTAGTTCTTTTTCTGTTTGCCCTTACTAATCTTAAATGTTTCTTCTCGAGCAGTACAGGCGAAATTTCATTTGTCTGATTAAAGTATTTCCAAAACCTCTTATTAGGTTCTGAAAAGGGAAATGCCAATGTCAGATTGCATTGGGAATTTTGACTAAACCATACCATAAGTGATGAATTATACTGTTGATCTGGTAGAACTTTTTTTGTTGGGAAGTCCTTTAGCTCAATATTGTATGAAACAACCAGTTCTAGAGCAGGCATACTTAATTTGGGCCAGGGTTGTTGATTAATTAAATAGTCAAATGCCATTTGGAGTTGTCCATTATTAATGGACCATTCTGTTTTCTTTTGTTTTCTTGGCTTACCTGAAGGATACATAAAACCCATTGAACTGGTTTTCCCTTTGCCAAATTTGTTATTAAGATTAATTATTTGGTCAGAATAGAATGCTTTCGGTTCGTCCTCATAAAAAGGCTCTATAGCAATTAATTCAGAGGTTTTAGCATCTTCAATTAGAGAATGGTTCATCGCCGAAAGAAAACTATCAACTTTTGAAATTGCTTTTTCAATTTTCCGTGCTTTTAAAGACTGACAGGGTCTTTGATTGGGTAGAGAATAGAGAATGTAAGGTTTCTCTGCAATCATAATAATCTTAGTAGCTTTTCTCTTTCAGTAATTCTCTCATTGCTATTATTGGTAGCTCATCGTATTGTTCAGGATGCTCTAATCGTGCCTCCTGTTCACTTAATGACAGGTTTGAAAACTTGGTTTTCCAATTTACAATTTGTTTTTTTCGAAATTCATCAGCTTTATCAATTTCGAGTTGACGGTTCACGAACCATTTACCGATCGATGGCCATAGTGAGTATTTTGTATGAGTTGGTTCAAGTGGGAATTCATCATTATTTATGACGGTGGAACTTACATTAAATTCTTTGTTATCAGTTGTCTCTATTCTTAAAAATGAGTAGTTAGACCATGCTGTCGCCCATCGATTATTACCGTCAACTTTATTCTTATGATAGATTGGATTGTATAATGTTATAGTTAGCTCGGAATAAGAGAATGTATATTCCATATCTTTCTTGAAAGTGATTTCTTTAGATTCTGTATGTATTATGACTTCAAGATTCTTGTTCGATAAATAGTGGGTTAAGTGCATAATTGAAGTTGGAATAACCTCCACAATTACAAAAGCTAATAATGCGAGTGGTGGACCAAGTTCTTTTGCAAGTTCCCAATCAAGGCCCTTGATATAATGGGCAAATGGGATTGACAATATCATTGTTGTTGGAACCCAATAAATACCTCTTCTCAAGAATTTAAGAGATTTAAATACTCTAGACCGGTTGATTTTGTATGATATGATCAAGGATAAATTACTGCTAACATTTACTATGTTACCAAAAGTGCAACACAGCTACTTATATTATAGATAAATCTAAGGTATTTTGATCATACAGGTGTGCAGGAAGAGGGGATTGGTTGTGGTTTGGGGGGAGGGATCGGAGTCGTTGCGGTGGTGTGAGGAGGGGGGAGGTGTGGCTATGAAACAAACGTTGGCCATTCGGCTATTATCCGATGTTCCAGTTATTTCAGTTGTACTACTTCTTGATTGAGAAGTCTAACTAAAAAGACTTTTGAAAAGACTGTATTATAGTCTGACAATAGTAACTCCTCGCATTGATCTAGGTATGAGGTGAAGGTCATACCTTCAGCAATAAGCAGCCAGTATTCACTAAAATTCCTGTACGATTCTATTAATCGATCTTTCTTGTTAACCACACTTGCAAAAAGTTCATAAGTGGCGTCCGGAACCCCTCCACCACCTGAACCATAAACATAAGTAGATTCAGATTTTTCCTGGAAAAGGATATTTATATCGTATAGCTCTTTTGGCAGAATTCTATAGTCTGAAATTGTAAAATGGTCAAATTTCTTTGATAAATCAATGGCGTCGATATACTCTTCAATTGTGTCTACTATTGATGCCATAAGTTTTTGAAAGCGAGAAGGATCTATATTATAGGTTTTGAAATGAAGGTCAATCCACAATGGAATTTTTGGGTATTTCTCAGTAAGTAAATTCTGTACATTTTTTGCTATTTGTTCGTGAAGTGATTCTCCTTCTTTGAGCTTGGAACCAAAAATACTAGAATTTGAATCTTGAAACACTTTGGTTAATTCGATACCAACACTCCATTGTTCATTTTGGATCCAGAAGTCAGGTTTGTCCATATGGGTTACGATCGAATCAGGGAATCGAGAATAGTTGTCGTTGAATAGATTAAAAATCCATTCCTCTTCCTGTTTTTTCTGACTCAAAATAGATTTATTTCTTTTTATTCAAGATACGCTCAAAATTAGAAGAATAAGTATCTATTGACTTCTCGAATTCTTCATCAGATAGTTGAATAGTTATGTTGTTTGATTTTTGAATCGCCAGTTTGTTTAGTTTGTTCTGAAGTTTGTCAACAAGGGAAAATAATCCGCCTTTGGAGTTTAAAACTTCTTCAAATGACTTAAAGAAGGTCTGATTCAGTTTATAGTTTTTATTCTCTTCAATCAAAATTCCATTTTGAATTCCAATTGTTAATCCATTTTCAATTTCCTTCTTTGATGGAATGGAATGATTCAATGCATCCATTCTAGCAATCAATTCTGTTAAACCAACACCCTCATCGCTAATTGGAACTGCTATCAATGTCCAACAATCTTCCCAAGAAAACTTTGTTACTACTGTATTCAATTTTTTATTGCAATGTCCGAAGTGGTTCTAACATTTACTATGTTACAAAAAATGCAATACAACTACTTGTATCACCTGATAAATCTAAGGCATTTTGATCATACAGGTGTGCAGGAAGGGGGGATTGTTTGTGGTTGGGGGGGTGAAAGGGTCAGGGTCGCTGCGGCTGAGAAGGGGGTTAATCCAAAAGTTGTTGTGGTGTCCTAATTTCTAACGGGATATATCCTTCTCAAATGTTCACGGCGTTAGTAGCACTTAGCACATGCGGCCAAACACAATGTTAACTGCTGGATTTCTCCTCTTTCTTATATTTTTCAGCTCCTTTTCGGAAATATTCTTTTTCTTCATCAAAAGTCATCCCTTCAATATCCTTATCAATTTTGTCTCGGATATCTCTCATCATCTTTACCGCATCAAACCCGCCTGACGGACGGGCAGATTTCTTATTTTTTGTCTTAACTGTCTTCATAAGTCAATAACTCTCTTGGTGTTCTAATTTCAATCGTTCGGTAACCATTTTGAAGATTAACTCCGTTGTAAAGGTGTATCACTTCTGTTTTTACTCCACCAGGATTTATTTACTTCTGATGCGAATTTATCAACCTCTTGTTGGGTTGCCTTACTTTTGGAGGTTAGTTCAGCGTACCTGATCAGATCCAGTATCTCCTGAAGCTTCTCGGAGTCCTGAGTGAGTGGAATTCTCACTAATATCTCTTTGTCTAATCGTTCTACTCGCATATTGTAAAGATACGGATAAATTATTGGGATAGTTCAATTTGACCTTACGGGGACCAAGGTATTTGGTAGCCTTTAACGAATTGATAAATCTAAGGTATTTTAATCATACAGGTGTGCAGGAAGGGGGTGTTTGTGGTTAGGTGGTTTGTAGTATCGGAGTTGCTTGGGGGGAGGAAATGAACAGGTATGCTACTTTTTCTCGTTTACTGGAAATTGACCTGTTTTTAGAAAAAACTGCACCACTTAAGTGATTAATAATCAATCATATAGGATGGAGTATGCAAATTATGGTATTGGTATACTAAAATTTATTGTACATCTCCTGTGTACTCATGAAAGACTTAAATTTCTTGAGTTTTTCAGCGAACACTTTGAAATAATCCTTCTCTTCTTCGGAAGTCATATCTTGTATGTCTTTTCCAATTTGAATACGTCTGGCTCTCATTAATTCAACAGCATCAATGCAAGAGACTCAGCTTGCTTTCCTTTAGTTTATCGCTATCTATAGATAGATTAAGTTAAAATACGCATCACATATACGGGTATATTATAGATATCAAGTATATTACATATACATGATACGGTATTTGAGCCAGCTAACCAGATATATCCAGAAACATGGGGTGCTTCTTCTCCTTCTCCTCCTCTCCCACCTTCTCCCCGCCCAGGACGCTGTCCACACCCTCAACCAATTCACACCGCTGCTGTACCAGCCGGCGACTCCGGTACTGGACCATGCCGCCACAGTCAGCTTTTTTCATGACCAGTATGATATCGGGTCCGGAGACTACATCACCAACAATGTGCTCAATGCGGAGCTACCTCTGACCAACCAGTTGAATGGGAACCGGTACCTGGGTGTTGGGCTGGGCTTCGTGGAAAAAGACTTTGGTCAGTCAGACCTGCTGAAGACACAACAGTTTGACCTGGCATTTGCCACGAGTATCCGGATTGCTTCCAACCAGCTTTTGGCGATGGGACTCTCTGGGAGTTACGTCAATAAACGGACCTCGCTGGAACGCCTTTCGACCGGGTCTCAATGGATCCAGGAAGAATTTCGCTACGATCCGAATGCCAACCTGGGCGAAACATTTGTCCATAGCCGGGTGAACTATCTCAGTCTGGGGACAGGCATCTTCTGGAGCGTGAGCCATGAAGATCAGGAAAGGTTTTTTGTCTCGGCGAGCGCTTTTCATCTCAATACACCGGGAGAATCATTTTTTGGAGAGTACTCGGAGGTCCCCATGACCTACCTGCTCAGCTCAGGTATTACGCTGGTTCGGAGCCGTCGATTTGAGGTGGAGCCGCAACTCTTTTACACCCGGTCGGGCAGAAGAAATGAGTATCAACTGGTCAGCTCGGTGAAATACACATTCGACAATACCAATCCGTATGACCTCGTGCAGCCGGGTGCGCTGGAGCTGCTCATCAATGTGGGGACGGCGCCGGATATTGGGCTGGGTCTGGTCTGGCATCAGCCGAATTTTAAGCTGGGAGGCAGTTATTATATCCCCGTTGGTCAGTCGGTGGACTATTATCAGAGCAGGTTCCAGATTGCCGTAGGCCTGGGACTGGTCACCTGGAAGCGGGAACCTCAAAAGATTGTGATTGAGTCACACGAACCACGACGATTTGATTTTCGGGAGCAACGAGCACAACCCGAACAGCAGGAATCGGAAGTCCAGCAGATCAATGAGAAGCTCAATGAGCTGGATGAGGTGCGGTCGCTCCAATTTGAGCTGACCAAAGATTTTAAATTCAATTTTGGAGAGGCTGAGCTGATCGGGAAGAATGATCCATTCCTGAAGGACCTCGTGCAGATGCTCAAAGAGCACCCTAATTATCGACTTAAGATCATTGGCCATACCGATAATGTGGGTTCACCACAAGCCAACCTGACCTTGTCGAGGGATCGGGCCAAAGCGGTGGCGGATCACCTGACCGCGAATGGTGTGGAGGCCGAACAGCTGACCACTGTGGGGATGGGAGATACCCAACCGATCGATGAAGGGTATTCTGAGGAGGCCAAAGCCAAAAACAGAAGGGTAGAATTTATCATATACATAGACAGATAGGGGTGCGTGCCGCTAAAACGATATGGTCTCTTTTTCTATTTTTTGTATCTGGTCTCCTGTATGCTCAAAACTTAGAAACCATCGGTCAGGGGAAGGCCTTTTCGATTTCGGGTGGGCTTAATATCAACCAGGTCTTTTATCAGGCGGATGGCGTGGAGAACCGGAGGGATCCCTACAATTATTTTATTGCCGGCAACCTAAATCTGGCCATCTATGGCTGGAGCGTTCCTTTTTCATTCTCCTACTCGGATCAGAACACTTCCTTTCAGCAGCCTTTCAACCAATACGGGATGAGCCCCACCTACAAAAATGTGACGGCGCACATCGGCTTTCGCAGCATGAACTTTTCCAGGTATAGCCTGGCCGGGCATCTGTTCCTGGGTGCCGGGGCTGAAGTAGCCGTGAATGAAAAACTGAAAGTGGCAGCCATGTACGGACGGCTGAACAAAGCTGTGGAGTCTGATACCAGTCAGTCCCTGAATACTCCCGCCTACAAGCGGATGGGAGGAGGGGCGAAGGTCACTTACGGCACAGCGGAGAACTTTGTGGACCTCACCTTCTTTAAGGCAAAGGATGATGTGGAGTCAATTTCCAATCCCCCGACAGAAGAAATCAAACCTGAAGAGAACCTGGTCTTGGGGTTGGGCTTTGGAATCAGTCCACTTAAAGGGCTATCATTGAAAGGTGAGATAGCCGGGAGTGCACTTACTACCGATACCCGGGCTGAAACCGTTTCTACTGGCAACATCTATGATCACCTGAACTTCCTGATCCCACAACGGGTGTCATCGTCCTTTTACAAGGCCATAAACGGGACGGTGTCTTACCAGTTTAGTCAGTATGTTTTTGGTGTGAACTACGAAAGAGTAGATCCCGGATACCGGACGCTGGGGGCCTATTATTTCAACAACGACCTGGAGAATATCGCGTTGATCCACCGATCGTCCTGGCTGCAGCAAAAGCTGAACCTGAATCTGCGTGTTGGGGTCCAGAAAAACAACCTGGACAATACCGAACTGAGTTCTATGCGAAGGGTATCCTTGTCCGGGTCGGTCAACTACCAGATCACACCCCGGTTCACCACCCAGTTCAACTACTCAGATTTCAATACCTATGTCAATTTCCGTCCGCTGGTGGAGGTGATCGATCAGTCTACCCCGTACGACAACCTGGATACACTCAACTATCACCAGCTGGCCCGGCAGGCTTCCTCCAATTTTAACCTCGTGCTGAGTGAGCGGAAGGAGTCCAGGCAAAACCTGAACGTCAATTTTTCCTACCAGGAAACTACTGAGGGCAGGGTCACTGAAGATACTTATTCAGGTACACGTTTCTACAACCTCAATACGGCCTATATACTCAGTATGGGGGAGACCGGCTGGTCGTTCAATCTGGCGGGGAACGTCAACCTCACCCAGGCCCTGATCAATAATCTGATTGTGGGGCCGTCGGCTTCGGTGCGGAAAAGTATGCTGGACAACAAGCTGTCTACCCACCTGACCTTTTCTTACAACCAGGCCCGGGTGGAGGGAGCCATTGCCACCCGGATCTACAACCTCCGGGCCGGTGGGAATTATACCTTCAAAGAGGTGCATCAGTTTACCCTCAACATGACCGCCATCGATCGCAACAGTCCGGGAAAGGAAACGGGCAGCCATTTCCGGGAGTTTGTCGCAGAGGTGGGGTATAATTATCGGTTTGGGGGAGGGTGAAGTGCCATAATTGGGCACAAATGTATTAAGTCAGTCAAATTGTTACCAAAACGGGAACTTTTGTTTTAATTTTAAGGTAGAATTGCTTGAGAATCATTTCAAAAAGACATTAAAGGACTTTTGGTTAATACATAAAGATGCTGAAGAGCAATTGTATTCCTGGTATAAGGAGGTCAAAAAATTGCATTGGGAACACCCGGGGGATGTGAAAGGTGACTTTGCCAAAGCAAGCATTTTAAAGGGCGGCAGAGTAGTATTTGATATTTGTGGAAATAAATACAGATTGGTTGTCAAGATAAATTATGAGCGTGGATGGATTTTCATTCGCTTTATAGGGACTCATACTCAATATGATAAAATAGATGCTGAGCGTATATGATACAATCTATTATTAAGACTGAGGAAGAATATCAGCAAGCATTAAACCGGCTTGATCAGTTATTTGATGCACCTGAGAATACACCGAAAGGCGATGAGGCGGAGTTACTTATGTTACTGATAGAAAATTACGAGGAGAAGCATGTGCCCATGAAGGATCCGGACCCTGTCGAAGCCATTAAATTCAGGATGGAACAACGAAACATGACTCGTAAAGACCTGGCAGAGATTCTGGGGTATAAAAGTCGTGTCTCAGAGATTCTTTCTGGTAAGAGAAAGCTAAGTTTAAAGATGATCAAAGCGCTACATGAACGGATGAATATCCCTTATGAGTCATTGATTACATAGATCATGAACAAAAACATTGGCCAACTTGATTTACTCACTGCCGAGATCTTTCAGCGTATGGATGCACGTGACGCCAGGCAAGAAAATCCTTTATTGCGCAAGTGTTTTCCACTTGTGAGATAATTACAAGATTATCCAAGGCTCAAAAAGTGCATCCTTTTAGAATGAGGATGAGAATAAACAGATATCGCAGGTCTGCTAGGGACACTGTCCATGGGTACATGAGACCGTGTTAATTATGCAAAGGTTCAATATCAGCCAGGATATTTTTTACGCTGGTAACAACTTCCTCACTAGTTTTGGAGAACTGAATTTAGCTTTGGATATTAGACCCAATTAGGATGAAAAAAATAACTTTAATACTCGTATTCACTTCAATAGTAGCTGTGACAAACGCGCAAACGAAAATTATCGCCCACCGTGGATTTTCCAGTGTAGCCCCGGAAAACACTTTGCTTGCCTTCCAAAAGGCCATTGAAGTGGGTGCCGACTATTTCGAGCTGGACGTTCAGCGATCCAAAGACAACAAAGCTATGGTCATCCATGATGCCACCATCGATAAGACGAGCAGCGATAACCAAACGGGTGAAGTTGTCCAGATGAATTCCGCAGCCCTGAAAAATATCAAAGTCGGGTATACGAAGAAGTTTGGCGATCAATATGCTGATGAGAAGATGCCCACGCTGAAAGAAGCCCTTGAAGTGGCCAGAGGAAAGATTAAGGTATGCATCGAGATTAAGTCGTATGGGCTCGAGCAGGAGGTACTGGATGCGGTGAACGAGCTGGAGATGAATGATCAGGTCATCATCTTTTCATTCTATTACCCTGTCCTGGCAAAGATCAGACAGCTGGATAAAAAGATCCCCATCCTATATCTCATCAGTGAGGCTGATGAAATGACGGTTGACTATGCGAAAGTCATTGATGCCAAAGCCATAGGTGTGGGTAGCCGCACCGAGTTGACAAAGGAGTACATTGATTTTGCCCACCAACAGGGCGTAGAGGTCTGGCAATGGACTGTAAATGA
Source organism: Cyclobacteriaceae bacterium (assembly GCA_965223915.1). Classification (GTDB taxonomy): domain Bacteria; phylum Bacteroidota; class Bacteroidia; order Cytophagales; family Cyclobacteriaceae; genus UBA7330. The sequence continues at coordinate 1,696,369 of OZ245027.1, forward strand.
TGAAGAGAAAATGGAAAGTCTCATGGGCATAGGATTAGATGGACTAATCACTGACTATCCGGATAAGGCGTTGGCGTTGAGGAAGTAGGGGTTTACAGGGGGCTGGTCTGTGAGGTCACAGACCAGGGTGATTAAGAGGTTTTGATTGTCCGATAAATAGAAAAACGCGGAAGTAACTTCCGCGCTAATGGGTTAGCGTTGAGGAGATAGGGATTACATGGGACTGGTCTGTGAGCCACTAGTGAGCCACAGACCAGAATGAGTAATTTTCATTCAATTGATTTTAGTAGCTCCTGAAGCTCTTTGTCAGGGATGTTTTCCTTATATGACTTATCAAAAATGGTAAGCATATAAACTACTTGGTCGGAAACATGCACAACATGAGTAATTACCCTTGCACCACCAGATTTACCTTTTCGTTTGGACTTTATAGCCATGCGAATTTTAAAGCAGTTATTGCCCAGAGGAGTACCGATAGTTGGATTTTCTGAAAGTTTAAGGCCGAGTAATTGCAGTTCCTTTTTAAGTGAAGGGTATTTTTTGATAAGTTTCTTTGCCTCTTTACGGAAAGGGGCAATAGTGTCTATCTTATAACTCATTCAGAAATTCATCAAGCGGCTGTGACTTTTTCTTGCCAGCTTTGATCAGATTTACTTCTTCAACAGCATCTTTAAGACCTTTCATAACTTCTTCCTTGTACGGAGTAAGTGGCTTTGCTTTTACGAATGAAAAATTCTTGAGCACTTCCATAAAGAAGGCTGCTTTTTCGTCTTTTATATCCAGGATAACTTTCATCTCTGTGTGTTTAAGTATTTATAGATGGTATACCGTCCTGTTTCTGTACTCATTTAATATCTATTGCAAATTTAAATATTCCTATTGACTTGGCTTTTCTGTCTTTACGATGTCCTAGCCATCCGTTCCAATATCTCCAGGGTGGAATCTACCTCGGTCTTAGTGTTGATCACGCAAGGGGTGAGACGCGCGTAGGAGATGCGATAAGGAGAGCTGCTGGCGATGACACCGGCGTCATGGAAATGCTTCACGGTTTCGGTGGCATCCAGGTTACCGACGATGAAGCAATTGATTCCAGCGGAAAGCTCGGGGTCTATCGGGGTTAGGAGGTCTACACCCTTAATGTCCCGTATGCCTTGTTTGAGCCGGGTGTTGAGTGCGGTGGTTCGTTGATGGACGCGGTCGCGACCCATGGTCATCTGAAATTCGAAGGCCGAATCGAGGGACCAGCGATGGTCGAAGGCGTGAAAGCCTCCGGGACTCATGAGCTCATGAAAGGTGGGTTCACGGTCAGGTGCCATACCCATCCAATCAAGGTAGGGGTAATCAGAGAACTGGGGGATGGTGGGACGGATAAAGTCCCAGGCGTCCTTGCGGGCATAAAGTACACCGGTGCCGCGGGGACCGAAGATCCACTTGTGGGTACCAGCAGAAAAGTAGTCACAGCCAAGCCCAGAGATATCTTCATCCTGGTTGCCAAATCCATGCACACCATCTACAGCAAAGTAGATCCGCTTTTCTTTAGCGCGGTCAGCATTGGCCTCCCGGATCACCTTGGAGATGGCCCTGATAGGAAGCTTTACACCGGTGCAGGATTGTACCCAGGTCACCGCTACCACACGGGTCTTGTCGGAGATGGCTTTGGCAATGTTGGCGGTCACCTCTTCCACAGTCACGGTCCTGGGGTCGGCATATTCGTCAATCCTGCGGTTGGTAGCTCCGGTTTTTTCACACACAAAATCGATGGACTTGTCCGTGACATAATGGTCGTGTGTGGTGGATAGGATCTCATCACCGGGCTTGAGCTTCATGCCGTTGAACAAGAGCGAGGTGCCCATGGTAGTGCTGTCGGTCAACGCGACCTCTCCGGGGTCTACACCCATGTATTTTGCTGCTGCCCGGGCCACGATGCCTTCCGCAGTCTGGAAGTGTTCTTCCCAGTAGGTGGCCGGACTGGCATCAAAAGCCTGGCGCTGTCGGGCGATGGCATCAGCGACCGGTTTGGGGTGGGAAGCGAGCAGCATCTGGGCCATTTGTATCATGGAGTGGTCCAGGGGAAACTGGGCTCGTACGCCCTCCCAGGTGCTGAGGTCCGAAGTCACAGCTGCCGCTGCCGCTTGTGTGTTCTCGGATCCACAGCCGGTAAGGGCTGCAGGAAGTGTCAATGCCGTGCCGATAGAGACACCTGAGGAACGGAGGAATAATCGTCTATCCATGATGATGGGGGTTAATGTTTTTAGGGTGATATTTCTATGAATTTACGAAAAAACCAGATAGGAGGAAAGAGGGCTTAATGGGTTGAGTTAGGAAAGAGTAAAAACTTTTTAAGTCTGCAATTACATCGACATCGACCCCTTGCGAAACTCCGAGGGTGCCAGAATAGCATTGATCACATAGGACTGACCCTTTGCATTCGCTTTTTGGGCAGCTTTCAAGGCCTCCGCAAATTCCTCCATGTTCTCTGCCCTGCATCCGTCTGCGCCAAAGGCTTTAGCGACATGCTCATAATCTGAGTGGGCAAGGGCTGTACCAGTAGCGTCTTTCAAAATGTCCACCTGGTCGCGGGCGATCTGATTCCAACTGGCATCATTCCCTATGATAGCAATTATGGGCAATTGGTGTCGCATAAAGGCGTCCATTTCCATCAGACTGTAAGCGGAGCTGCCGTCTCCGTAGATGATAAACACTTCTGCATTCGGATGTACATTTTTGGCCCCAAGAGCAAAACCACCTCCCACACCCAGCGTTCCAAAAGCACCCGGATCCAGCCAGGAGAGGGGCTTTCGTGGTGCGAGCGTATAGGAAGCAGTGCCTACAAAATCTCCTCCGTCGGCGATGATGATGGAATCGTCAGTCAGCTTCTTGTCCAGATACTGAAAGAGCTTTAATGGGTTAATCCCTTGCTTGCCTGTGGTCTGAGCCTGACCTTGTATTTCCTGAGTCCTTCCTTCTTCATTCTCCAGGAGTTCGGTTTTCCAGTCAGACCAGTTGTGTGTTTTCTGTTTGATCTGACGGGACCACTCGCAGATGAATGTATGTGGATCGAAATGGATGGCCAGGTTGGGTTTTCGGTTTTTATACAGATCTGTTCGATCCCGGTTGATTCCGACATAGATTGAGCGACCCAGGTGGTTTCCGTAGTCCAGCCGAAAGTCACACGGTACCCCACACAATATCACCAGGTCAGCTGATTTAAGTGCAGCCTTACGCCGGTGACGAAAATGCAACGGATGATTGGCCCCCAGGAGTCCTCGGGCCATGCCCGAGAGGTAGGTTGGAATACCTAGCGACACCACGGCAGCAGCCAGTTCTGTGATGTTTTCCGGCTGGGTAATAGCTCCACTACCCACCAATAATACGGGTTTTTGACTTCTCACGACCAACTGCTGGATTTTTCCGAGATTGAAGGATTGGGAAGGCTGCGGTCTGTCAATGACATTTATTGGACCATCTTGCCCGGAAAAAAGGCCGTTGATATGACGATCTATGTACCAATTGGTGAGCTTCTGAGTCATCGTCTTACCTTTTGTTTTTGCCTGAACGTACCAGCTGCGTACGAGCTCTTCGGGATACAGGATGTCTACGGGCAGCTCTAAAAACACGGGTCCGGGAGTACCATCCATCGCCTTCTCAAAAGCTTTGGTAAGCTTTGGTATGATTTCTTTTCTTTTCGTGACCGCACCGGCCCATTTCACATTGGGCCGCATCAGGCTGAGCTGGTCGATGTCCTGCAGGGCGCCACGTCCTTTCAGCAGCGTGGGTGCTGCTCCACCGAGCAACACCAGGGGTGACTGTGCCATCAAGGCATTTTGCAAAGCCGTAATAGAATTGGTGATGCCTGGACCTGCGGTAACGGCAACTACACCCAATTTACCAGTAAGACGCGCCGTGGCATCAGCTGCAAAAACGGCGTCTGCCTCATGACGAGTGTCAATGACACGGATACCACGGGCTTTCGAGGCCACCAAGATGGGAGAGATATGTCCCCCACAAAGGGTAAATAGCTGTGGTATTTTTTGCCTGAGCAAAAATTCAGCAACGAGCTCACCTCCGCTTAATGTATCCATGATATTTTTTCTTCTTTTTCATAAACCAATTTCAAAGCATCTTCATATTTCTCGGAAAGGGCATTGCGTTTCATTTTCAGGCTGGGTGTGAGCAATCCGTTTTCAGTGGTCCACTCCTCATTGACCACGATCACTTTTTTAAGTTGCTGGTACCTCGAACCATGCAGATTTATTTCCTTCATTACTTTCAATAGAAGCTCGTCTATTGCTTGTTTTGATATATTTCTACCTACTGTAGATAGTACAACCAGTACAAAGGGCTGTGCATATTTTGAACCGATTACGCAGGCCTGATCAATTTCCACCAGGTTAGTAAATTGTTGTTCGATCGGGGCAGGAGTAATGTATTCTCCCTTGGAGGTTTTAAAAATATCTTTCACCCGACCGATGATGGTGAGGTAGCCATCGGCATCAAACTTTCCCATGTCACCGGTGTGTAGCCATCCATCGCGGATGGTATTTGCTGTAATTTCCTTCTCCTTGTAGTAACCTTCCATTATCCAGTCACATTTTTGTATGATCTCCTGTGTTTGTGTAACAATCTTTACTTCCTGATCCGGATATAAGGTCCCGACAGTACCTGGACGAATTTTTCCGGGTGGATTAATGGATAAAACGTTAAAATTCTCGCTCATTCCATAGGCTTCCCGTATGGTAATACCAATACTTTGGTACCACAGGATGATCTCACGTGAGAGGGGAGCGGCTCCGGAAAGAATAATCTTGGCCTTCCCAAGACCAAGGCTATTTCTGATTTTCCTCTTGATATAGCTTGAAACGACAGGTAGTTTTAGCAGGATGTTCAATTGCTTTTGTGGTAACTTCTCCAGGATGTTCCCCTGGATTTTTTCCCAGATACGTGGTACCCCAAAGAAGTGTGTAGGCTGAATACTTTGTATGTTTTTTACAAAGCTATCCTGGGACTCCACAAAGCCTACAGTACCACCGCAAAAGATACTTCCTCCTTCCACAAGGCCGCGTTCAGCTGCGTGGCTCAGAGGCAGATAGGATACAAAACGGTTTCCAGGCTCATCCAGCAATGCCATCGACGCAGCAACCTTAAGTGCGCTGACCATTGATTTGTTGGTATGGATCACACCCTTAGGCATCCCGGTTGTGCCAGAGGTGTAAATAAAGGTTACAAGGTCTTCGGGAGTGGGTTCTTGCCTTTCAAAGTGAGCAGAAGGATCCAGAAATTGTTGCCAGGTTGGAATCCCTTTTCTGTTGTAGCCATCCATGGTGGCTGTAGCTACGTTTGGGGGGATATGGTCTTTCACCTGTTTCCAGTCCTCTGGTTTCAGCTTGCCAACAAACATGAATTTGCATTCCGAGTGTGTTAAGATCGCCTTTAAGGTCTCTCCGCTCACATTTGCGTAAAGGGGCACGGAAATAAACCCTCCCATGAGCAGGGCGATATCACAAATGATCCACTGGGCACAATTGGCAGAGAGGATGGCGATGCGATCACCTTTTTGATACCCCTTCCGCTGCAGAGTAGCAGCAATTTGTCGTGATATCTTACCCACATCTGACCATGTATACACATCATAGTGATCTCCAAAAGGTTGTTTCAGAAAAGGTTCGTTAGGTTTTTCACTTTCCCATTTGAGGAAGTAGTAGAGGAGGGTGTGGCTATCAGGAAATGATTCGGTCATCTATTGGTCAAGTATCAACTATATAAAGGTAACGATGAAAATTGAAGATTTAATTGATAGATATCAGCTCTTAAGCATCAAAAAATCATGGTTTGTATAATAATAAAGCAATCCGCTCTGACAATCTGTCGAAGTGGATCTGAACAATCAGACAACAAAAATCATAATGTGTTTATTCACAGTTTCGGCTTGGCGGTGGTGTTGAAGCCGAAAGTAAGGCCTACCGTCGTTCCGTTTTTACGGGGGATCATGTAAGCATTCACAGGGATATTGAGGTAGCCGGAACGGAATGTTTTACCGATGGCTACAACCATCCCAAGGGAGAGACTGTACACCCCTCGGTTATCGATTCGCTCTACGATATCTGTGCCTTCGGGAATCTCATAGGCATCCACTACCCGGGTCCATTTCCCATCCTGATAAAAGCCATCTGTTGTTTTTACCAGGCGGAAAACAGGACCGGTGGCAAACTCAATTCCAGACGTGTTAAATCGAAACCCATTCAGAAAAGTGATGGAAGGAATGAATTTACCGGATTCCAGACCATTCACGGCAAAAACTCCTTTAATCAAGGCCTGAAAGTCTCCCGCACTTAGGTATTGTTTTTCCAGCTGGTAGCCAAACATGGTAGTGACGGGAAACATGTCGTATCCGCCCTCGTTCTTGGGATCCTGCAGCCGCTGGCCGGTGTCACCCATGGTATACACCATCCCGATTCTGGGGCCATTAAGGTTTACTGAGGTCTTGGTAGAAGTGATGGGCAGGTCATACTCCACCAGCAGGTCTATCAGGTAGGGGTCGTTCTCGATATCAAGTAGCTCATTCAGGCAGATCATGGTCATGTTTTGGATCTCGGCCTGGATATTGAGAAACTCCATCACTGAGGTCTTTTCGATGCGCTCTTCCTGTACATCGATCAGTCGAAATATCATGATGATCTTTTCACCAAATCTTTCCACACTACCAGTGAGCATCTTTTCAGTGCCCAGGATTTTCCCCACCTTTACCACGTTGTTTTTCCCAAAGTAGGTATCCGGATTAATGTCGTTTTGGGTGACCACATCCTGCACGTCATATTTATCCAGTACTTCGAAGTGATTTGTTTTTTCGAGCTCCAGCCGGGCAATACTGGCCATGGTGGCATTGTCAATTTCCAATCCCCTGGTATCAATACTGATCAGGGCGATAGATGTTTTCTTCGGTTGGGCAGTTGCAGCGAAGACAATTTCCAAAAAGATGATCTGAAAAATCAGGATCAGCCATTGGATTTTTTCTTTAGTTAGCGTTTTCATTTTTTTAGTGTTTGATTATAAGGTGAAAGTGCTAACAGTTTTGAAGATTCAAAAACGGACTCTTGACAAAGCGAGCTGGTAGGTTTCAATCAATCAAACATTCGGATTAGCTAGTTTGATAAATGTGGGATAATACACTTTAGAGGAAGTGCGAAGACTCATCTTTGATGATAAGTCGTAAAAAAAGGAGAAGGATTTGCAGAATTTGCAAATGATATTAAAATAAAGCTGGCACAACTAACTGGTTGACAGAAACAAAGACAATTAGTTTTTGCTGAAAGCGTATTGAACGTTGAATGTCAGATCATAGATCTCGGCGAAGTCTAACCCGGTATCGATCATCTCGTCCTGGTCGAAATCTACCAGCCAGTTTATTGTGATAAACTTGTTATTCCTTTTATGGCCCTGTAGTTTTTTGAAAAGCTTGAATAACATTTTACAAGTGCTGGAATTAAAATCCTTGAACAGGAAGTTGCAGGTTAATTTGTCGTGCGAGCTTAAGTACTCATCTACCATAGTAGTTAAAGGGATCAGCTTATTGGCAACATCTGTGTCGGTAGCTGTTCCATTGATAGTGAGGGAGCCTTTCAGTCCGTCAAATTTGATGAATGGAATGCCTTTACCTGGAAAGACAATGTATTCATTGCGTAAAGTCCGCGGAGCGGATTTTCTAGTAGAGGTGGTTTGTATAGCTGGCATCATATGCTCTTTTATTCTTGTTTTGTGAATACAAAAGTTCAACAAATATCAATTCCGTGTAAGCGTCTAATACCTAATTGAAAAAATAGGTGAATCGTATGCAAACAATGTTCTGATTTGCTAGGTGATTTTCGTAGTGCGAATACCGGATAAAATGTGTTCACTCTACGCAGTTGAGCGTAGATTTTAAGACTTTTGGAGGTAAAATGAATATTGAAGTGGTTGGAAAAATATAAATGACTGGTTTACAAGGGGAAATGATTAGTTGAATAAATGATGAGATTAATGTTAAAAAGAGGTGGAAATAAGTGTAAACCAGTCATTTTACCATATACAATTAGTCAGGTTTTAGATAACCTGCAGGTTGTTAATTAAAGATATTTCTTCAGGATTTTTATTCCTTTTTTGATCTCTTCCCTACCACTGGATTCGATGCCATACCACCCCCGATATCCGGCATCCTTACTCATTTTGATCATTTTGGCCGAAAGCTCTTCAGTTGGTTGGTTGCGATAGGATTGACCATAGGCATAGGGAAGTGTCTTGACCAGATAACCCAGATTATCAAAGTCGGGTCCGGGACTTCTCCAGTCGGGATAGGTTCCAAAATACAGGTTGTTGACTTCTTTCATCAACTGAACCATCCAATCCGGATCATTGCTGACCCCTCCATGATTTTCGATCACGACTTTGATCCTGGCTTGTTGTGCGTATTCTAATAACATATTGTAGGATTCCACAGCCCACTTCATTGCTTCGTCGTTGTTCTTTGCTTCATTCCCCCTGCAGTTGGTTCGGATAGCATGACAACCCAGATACTGGGCGATGTCTATCCATTTTTTGTGATTGGTCACAAATTGCTTTCTGAGTTGAGCGGTTGGTTCCGCTCCATCACCCTCAGCATCCACCATGATCAATACCATTTTTACTCCGTGGTCATCTGCATTTTTCTTAAGTTGGTTCAGGTAACTGACGGTAGGGACTTCAAATAAGGTGTTTACAAACTCAATACCATTGAGATCGAAATCTTCTCTGGCTACTTTGGGAAAATCGAGGGTTTTCCATATGCCGGATCGTACTTCATCCACGAGTGCCCATTGTGCCAGGGAGATATCATCATTGACCAATCTGTCCGATAGCTTCATGTTCTTTGCTGTTAATAGTTGATAAGGCAGAAATGCTGAACTGCCCAGAAGCAGCCCCTTTTCAATGAAATTTCGTCTTGATTGCTTTTCTGTTTTCATGCTTTATATGGTGAGTTCCCATCCTTTCCGATACTCCCTGTACAGGTCTGTATTGGCTTCCTCATTGTTAGTGATCTTCATATTTTGAGCATCGTAATCGAGCTGCTCACCTGATCGAATAGCAACACCAGCCAGGTTGATAGTCTCTGTGACAGTTTCTGCTTTTGGAAAATTGCCTGGACAGGGTTCATTATTTAGAATTGGATCAATCCAAATATTATCATCCTGTGGTGCCTGATCCGTGATAGTTTTATTGCCTGCGTAAGCTCGCATTTTTGATCCTGGAATAATGGCCGGGTCTTCTCCCCTAAAGCCGGCTAAGATTTTTCCTTTGGTTCCAACAAACATCATTCCTTCATTGGGGATGTCCTGATCGTCCTCTTCAAGTTCCTTAGGAGGAAAGGGCTTCATCCCTCCATCGTACCAGTAAAGATCAAAAGGCGGTAAGGTTGCTTGTTTAGGGAATTTAAGTTTGACCATGCAACTTGCAGGAAACGCCACTTTGTTTTCTACCCACTTAAACACATTGTTTTGGGCCTCCCGGGTTGTGGTGCCAAAGGCCTTGGCACTTATTGGGGATTTGGTAATCCCAAACTCAGCAAAGAGCGGGAAGAGGCTGTAATGCCCCATATCTGCTACACTACCGCCGCCAAATTCAAACCAGCCACGAAAGACATTGTGGGTATAGTTGGGGTGATATGGGCGATCCGGGACAGGACCTAACCAAAGGTCCCAATTAAATCCATCGGGGATAGGAGGGGTTTCTGTTGGGAGTTTTGTCCATTGTTTCCATACTGGACGGTATGACCAGTTGTGTATTTCAGTGAGGTCACCGATTACACCATCCTCGATCCAGGACCGGATCAATTTATATTCCGGTCTGCCTCTCCAGGCCAGTAAATGTGTATTTACGTTTGTTTTCCTGGCCATGTCAATCGTCAATCTGGCTTCGGACATCCTATTGGCGATGGGCTTATGTGTGATCACATGTTTTCCAGCCTTCATTCCAGCCACGGCAATGGTTGCATGAAGGTGGTCCGGAGTCATGATCTTTATCGCGTCCACATCTGTTTCCTTTTCCAGGAGCTCGCGAAAATCCTCGTATGATGTGCAACCTTTATATTTTCCTGAAGTCTGGTTCTTTGAGTAGTATTTATCAACAAACTCTTGCATGAGGTCGCGTCCTCCGGGGATTCCGGTAATGTATTGACCCCAGTTAGGTTCATTGAGCGTATCTCTGATTGTATTTCTAATGCTATGGGGTGACCAGTCCAGGTAATCAGTTGAATACTTGTTTACGTCACACACAGAAACTACCTGGATCTTCGGGTTTTTCAAATGATCACTCATTTGACGGATCCCCTCAGTACCGCATCCGATGTTTGCTATTGTCAGTTTATCGGAGGGGGGAACTTCTCCTGATCCTGCAATGACGTGTCTTGGGACGATTGATATTCCAGCAAGGCCAGCAGTGGTTTTACCAATAAATTTTCTTCGATTGATATTCTTGTTTGGGGCCATGGGTTTTAATCGCTGTTGTTGGCTGGATTAAGTTACGAATTAGCTGGCTGAAATCGATGGGGGAGGGTAAATAATTAAATTTAATGTATTAAACCCGTCAGGTTTGTCTAGTTTTTCTATGAACCCAATAAACGCGTCAGGTTTCTAAAACCTGACGGGTTTAAGTTACAGGAAATAAAAAAAGCCTCTTGAAATACTCCAAGAGGCTTATAATAAAAATCTGGCAACGACCGGGGCGCGTAGCCCTAGACTACGCGTCCCGCTCGTAGAGTAGGTCGTTTTAGAACTTCAGTGACTCTATAAACAAAAAACCCTCACCATAAATATGATGAGGGCTTAATAAAAATCTGGCAACGACCTACTCTTCCACATTTTACTGCAGTACCATCGGCGCTGGTGGGCTTAACTTCTCTGTTCGGAAAGGGAAGAGGTGGACCCCACCGCAATAATCACCAAAAGATCATTGGTTCGTGGTGAACCATAATATTTTAAGAACTACTCAACTTTATGAGTAGAAATCATATGACATTAGGAATTGAAATTCATTGTAATTCGAGTGTGGATATCGGAAAGATTACGGGTAATTAGTACTACTCAGCTATGACATCACTGCCTTTAGACCTGTAGCCTATCAACGTCCTGATCTAGAACATCCCTTAAAAGAAGCCTCATCTTGTGGTGGGTTTCGCGCTTAGATGCTTTCAGCGCTTATCCCTTCCCAACATAGCTACCCAGCAGTGCCCCTGGCGAGACAACTGGTACACCAGCGGTTGGTCCAACCCGGTCCTCTCGTACTAAGGTCAGATCCACTCAAGCTTCTTACGCCCGCAACAGATAGAGACCGAACTGTCTCACGACGTTCTGAACCCAGCTCGCGTGCCACTTTAATGGGCGAACAGCCCAACCCTTGGGACCTTCTCCAGCCCCAGGATGTGACGAGCCGACATCGAGGTGCCAAACCTCCCCGTCGATGTGAGCTCTTGGGGGAGATCAGCCTGTTATCCCCGGCGTACCTTTTATCCTTTGAGCGACGGCCCTTCCATACAGAACCGCCGGATCACTATATCCGTCTTTCGACCCTGTTCGGCTTGTAGGCCTCACAGTCAAGCTCCCTTATGCTATTGCACTCCACGTACGGTTACCAAGCGTACTGAGGGAACCTTTGAAAGCCTCCGTTACTCTTTTGGAGGCGACCACCCCAGTCAAACTACCCACCACACACTGTCTCCGCCGGTAGGCGGATTAGGCATCAGAAGAATAAAGGGTGGTATTTCACCAACGACTCCACCACGCCTGGCGGCGCAGCTTCAGAGTCTCCCACCTATCCTACACATCATTATCCCAATGTCAATGTGAAGCTATAGTAAAGGTGCACGGGGTCTTTTCGTCCCGTTGCGGGTAAGCGGCATCTTCACCGCTACTACAATTTCACCGAGCTCATGGCCGAGACAGTACCCAGATCGTTACACCATTCGTGCAGGTCGGAACTTACCCGACAAGGAATTTCGCTACCTTAGGACCGTTATAGTTACGGCCGCCGTTTACTGGGGCTTCAGTTCAACGCTTCTCCGCCAGATGGCGGATAACGTCCCCCCTTAACCTTCCAGCACCGGGCAGGTGTCAGGCCTTATACTTCATCTTTCGATTTCGCAAAGCCATGTGTTTTTGATAAACAGTCGCCTGGGTCTTTTCACTGCGCCCCGCCAGATGGCGGGGGCCCCTTCTCCCGAAGTTACAGGGCAATTTTGCCTAGTTCCTTAGCCATGATTCACTCGAGCACCTCAGGATTCTCTCCTTGACTACCTGTGTCGGTTTACGGTACAGGCACCTTTATCCTAACCTTAGAGGTTTTTCTTGGAAGTCTGATTAGGTACACTATCCACGCTGCCGTAGCATTGTGGTACTATCACATTCAGCAAGACTGGTGGATTTACCTGCCAGTCCTATACCTACATGCTTCAACGTACTATTCCGTCAGTACGCGGTACTTTCACTACTCCGTCACCCCATCGAAAATAAAGGTGGTACGGGAATATTAACCCGTTGTCCATCGACTACCCCCTTCGGGTTTGTCTTAGGCCCTGACTAACCCCCGGCTGATTAGCATTGCCGGGGAAACCTTAGTCTATCGGTGTGCCGGTTTCTTACCGGCATTATCGTTACTTATGCCTACATTTTCTCTTCTGATCGCTCCAATAAGCCTTACAGCTTATCTTCGCCGCCATCAGAATGCTCCCCTACCGCATATAAATATGCCCTAAGCTTCGGTACTATGTTTGATGCCCGATTATTATCGATGCCCTGTCGCTCGACCAGTGAGCTGTTACGCACTCTTTGAATGAATGGCTGCTTCCAAGCCAACATCCTGGCTGTCTGGGCAACTGGACCTCCTTAGTTCAACTTAACATAGATTTTGGGACCTTAGCTGTAGATCTGGGTTCTTTCCCTCTCGGATTGGGACCTTAGCACCCCAACCCTCACTGTATGGTATATTTATTAGCATTCGGAGTTCATCTGGATTTGGTAGGATGTGACTCCCCCTAGTCCAATTGGTAGCTCTACCTCTAATAAACTCAACCCATACGCTGCTCCTAAAAGCATTTCGGGGAGTACGAGCTATCTCTCGGTTTGATTGGCCTTTCACCCCTACCCACAGGTCATCCAAATACTTTTCAACGTATACTGGTTCGGGCCTCCACTCCGGATTAACGGAGCTTCACCCTGCCCATGGGTAGATCACCAAGTTTCGCGTCTGCCACTGCTGACTGCTCGCCCTGTTAAGACTCGCTTTCGCTCCGGCTACCCCGCTGAACGGGTTAACCTTGCCAACAACGACAACTCGTAGGCTCATTATGCAAAAGGCACGCCGTCATCCGACCAAAGGCGGACTCCGACCGCTTGTAAGCGCATGGTTTCAGGTACTATTTCACCCCCTTACTCAGGGTACTTTTCACCTTTCCCTCACGGTACTGGTTCACTATCGGTCTCTCAGGAGTATTTAGCCTTACCGGATGGTGCCGGCAAATTCAGACGGGATTTCTCCGGTCCCGCCCTACTCAGGATACTGCCAGGTAATAATTACTCAATCGTACGGGTCTCTCACCCTCTGTGGATGGCTTTCCCAAACCATTCCAACCAA
>OZ245027.1:1715000-5897500 GCA_965223915.1 Cyclobacteriaceae bacterium
GGCCTGAATACACCGACCGCTTGGGATGTAATATTTTCCGGTGGTGACTTTCAGTTGAGAATTGTAAGCCAGTGGTCTTGTTTGCTGAACCAGCCCTTTTCCATAAGTCCTTCTGCCCACAAGCACACCCCGGTCATAATCCTGTACGACTCCTGAAACAATTTCAGAGGCAGATGCACTTCCATTGTTGGTAAGGATCACCAACGGCATTTGTGTATCCACCGGATCATTAAGAGCTTTATACGATTTGGTCCAGTTAGACAGTTTTCCCCTTGTAGTGACAATTTCTTTTCCTTTGGGAATAAATACATTGGAAACATTGACAGCTTCCTCTAATAACCCTCCCGGGTTGTCCCTGAGATCCAATATGATTTTCTCAGCTCCATCGTGCTTAAGTTTTTTAAGGGCACTCTTTACTTCGTTGCCTGCTTCTGTGGTAAAGTCTGTCAATTTGATATACCCTATATCGTCTGAGATCATGCCATAGTAGGGAACATTGGCGATGGTGATCTTCTCCCGATGAAGCGTGACTTCCAGTTCCTCATTGAGGATAGGTCTGAAGATGGTTAATGTGATTTCAGACTTGGACTGGCCCTTGAGTAACCTGCTCCTTTCTTCAGAATTCTTTTGGCTGATATCAATGCCATTGATCTTGATGATCTGGTCACCGGCTTTCAGCCCGGCTTTGAAAGCCGGGTAGCCTTCATAAGGCATCACAATTGTACTTACACCATTTTTTTCATCAACGATGGCTCCGATACCACCATACTCACCTGTGGTGATGGTTCGGTAATCTTCAATGTCGTCCTCGGGTATGTAATCGGTATATGGATCGAGACTGTTGAGCATGGCATCGATCCCGGTACGCATAAGCTGGCCAGGATTGATTTCATCTACATAGTAACTGTTTACTTCTTTGAAAAGTGTTGCAAAAATGTCCATGTTCTTGACAATCTCGAAGTATCTGTCGTTTTCTATGGATTTGTATGACCAAACGCTTACTCCCAGAAAAACTATCAGAAACAGAATTCCTATCTTTTGCTTATTCATCTTGCCTGACTTTTAATATTTTCTAAACGGTTCAACAACTTACTTAGTTTGTTTTCAATCTCTTTATAGGCTAAAATATTTTGGTCGGTGTAGATGAAAGCTAAGTTATAAAAAGAATTATTTCTTGCAGATAGCTGGTGTTTGTTTAATCTGTAAGCTTCTCTCAACCTCCGTTTGACCAGGTTTCGGTCAACTGCTTTCTTCAATGTCCGTTTGGAAACCGCGAAAAGGACTCTATGTGATGTCCCCTCCGCAAGCTTGTATTTCAGGACAATTGGATGCATATAAAAAGAGGAACCCTTTGCAAAAAGTTCCTCAATGCTTTTTTTCCCTGATAATCTTTCCGATTTAGGAAATGAATATTTGATTAGGCCTTTCGTATCCATAGGCCATCATTAATAATTATTTCTTGTGGGTAGCGTCTGAGGCAGACATCCTCTTACGGCCTTTGGCTCTTCTTCTTGCTAAAACAGCTCTACCGTTTGCAGATTCCATCCTTGATCTGAATCCATGCTTGTTCTTTCTTTTCTTAACCGATGGCTGAAACGTTCTTTTCATCTTCTTAACTGCTAATTTTCAAATGGAGGGCAAAGATAGATAAAGAATAATTACTGACAAATGAATTTATAAATGTTATTAGACTAAGAATCAACCAAAAACCTCATCTTTGATTTCCTGCAATTCATAGTAAGCTAATCGCGGACCGTACTTTGAAACGATTACAGACGAAGCCTTACTGGCCAGCTTAGCTGATGAAGCGAAGGTGTGACCATGGGTGATTCCATAAAGAAAAGCCCCTGAAAACATATCGCCCGCACCCGTTGAATCAACCGCTTTGATTGGATAGGGTTCGATGTCGATAAAGGTATCACCATCATAGACCATGGCACCGTTTTTCCCTTGTGTAATGACAAATTTCTTCGCGGCTTTCTTGAGCTCTTCACGGGCTTCTTCCAGGGTATCTTTGCCAGTAAAGAGCATCGCTTCTTCCTCATTGCAGAAAAGCAGGTCGACGGAGGCGCCGACTACATCCTCCATTTCCTTTTTGAAATACTTTACCATGGAGGGATCAGAAAAAGTAAGCGCCACTTTAACTCCATGCTCTTCAGCCAGCTTTTTGGCAACGATCATGGCCTCTCGTCCGGTCTCAGAAGAAACCAGATACCCTTCTATAAAGAGGTATTCTGAGTTGCTTAGTGCCTCTTCATGAATTTCATTCGTGGAAAAATCTGCTGTGATGCCAAGAAAAGTATTCATGGTCCTTTCGGCATCTTCAGATACCATCACCAGACACTTTCCGGTGGTCCCGTTGGACAGGGCATTGGGCTTCAGGTTGGTTTCCACACCATTGTCATTGAGGTCCTCGATGTAAAAGATGCCGTCATCATCGCTGGCTACTTTACAGGAGTAGTAACCTTTACCTCCCAGCTGGCTAAGCGCTATGATCGTATTGGCTGCAGAACCACCACCTTGTTTTTTCTTGATTTGATTTTGAACGGCCGTCAGGAGGACATGCTGCCTGTCCTCATCCACCAGCGTCATCAGCCCTTTTTCTACCTTATGCTCGGTGAGAAATTCATTGTTAATCTCGATTTCATAGTCAACCAATGCATTTCCAATTGCATACACGTCATATTTCTTCTTAGCCATTCAGTCTTTTCATTTTATACATAGAAATTAAATAATGGAGACCCTACTTTAATTTATCAGCTAACCAGTCATTGGATTGTTCCCGTTGTTCAGGAAATGTCCAGTGACCGGTTTCCAGAAATAAATTGAGTTCCTTGTGTGCCTCAATTACATTATAGGCAGCATACATAGAAGTTGGTGGACAGGTAACATCATTGTATCCCCATGAATACCAACCCTGAGCTTTTACCCGGCGCGCAAAATTAACAACATCGTAATAAGGAGCAACTTTTAACCAATTGGGTTGCGCTGCTTCATCGTAATCCCTAAACATGTGTGGCCAGCCACCCGTACGGCCTTTCAAATAGCCGGTGAGATCACAAAGCGCTGGATAAAAAGCCGCCAGGTATTTAATTCTGTGATCCAATCCAGCGGTGATGATAGAAAGTGCACCCCCCTGGCTTCCTCCATTCACGGCAATATTTTCTCCATCAAATGCTTCCATAGAGAATATGTAATCCACAGCCCGAACGCAACCCAGATAGACACGCTTATAATAATAATTGTCCAGATCGTCCAGTTTAACAGTCCAATACTGGCTTAGCGCTCCATAGCGGAGGTTGTTGTAAACTACCTGATCAAGATTGACCGGGATGCCATGAATGCCTACCGATAAGGTAATGAATCCATCCTCTGACCGACGATCCGGGCCATAAGGTCGAATGCCTGCCCCGGGCACATTGAGTAATGCAGGATATTTTCCTGGTGCTTTAGGGACAGATAGGATTCCATAAAATCTGCTATTGTTGATGTTTTGGAGACTGATATGATACACGTTCGTTTTGGAAGTAGAGTGTTCAGGGAGCAAAGTAAGCTCTGCGTCGATCGGAATTTCGGCGAGTTGAGTTTTGGCGTTGGTCCAAA
Source organism: Cyclobacteriaceae bacterium (assembly GCA_965223915.1). Classification (GTDB taxonomy): domain Bacteria; phylum Bacteroidota; class Bacteroidia; order Cytophagales; family Cyclobacteriaceae; genus UBA7330. Next base: position 1,718,604 of record OZ245027.1, read on the forward strand.
ACTGATCAAAATCTGATGGATTGGCTACGGTTGGCTGAATATGGTCCGGGTCAAACCCTGCTGTTCCCCGGCTTCTATAGGTTTTTCCATCAACCTCTGCTGTTACCGTGCAAGCAAGGAACCCGGGCTCAACAAGCTTCGCTCCCGTTATTTTACCAGTCCCATCTTTCAGGGTGGTTTTCCCCATCTTCATAGAGGGCATCTTCTCCAGACCAAATTCATAAGTAATTTCTACATTGGGAACCAATTGACCATCTCTGAAAACTTTAACATCAAAATCGGCCTGCTTGCCTGTCTTATAGGTCCAACTAGTTTCAGTAGGGGTGACTACAATGTTTACACGAGGGATAGCCGGCTGGCTGGTTGCGATGAGGCTTACCAACAGCAAAACTAAGATTGGGAAAAGTTTGGAAGTAATTGGTTTCATGGGGATCTTAATAATATGACAAACGGTGAATTTAGTAATTATCGATTAAGCGTTCATTGGATAAATCCAGTATGAGCAGAGGCAAGACTATTTCTTTTTGAATCGATTTGGATAATCTGTGATCAACCCATCCACTCCCAATGCAACCATCTTGTCCATATCCTCTACATTGTTGACGGTCCAGGGGATGATTTTCATGCCGAGTTGGTGGCAACCTTGAACCAATTCCTGAGTGACCAAGGAAAAATGACAACTATAAATATCCGGAGTGAACCCCAATGAATCGAGGTTAGCTTCCAACCCCAGATCGTTACCAATCAACATTGACAGGGTCACATCAGGGTAGGTCTCATGGATGTATTGAAGTATCCTGAAATCGAAAGACTGAATGTTTACTCTGTCCCAGGGAAGTTTTTCGTCGATTGTCTGATAGACCAAATCCGAAAACGGGCCAGGCTCAGGATGAAAGATATTATCTGTCTGAGCTGAGCTTTTGATTTCAATGTTATAGTTCACCAGTGGTAATTCTTTCTCCTTCAAATAACCTTCCAGGCTATCAATCATTTCTGTAAGAAGTGGTTTGTAAGCCACCATGTTTTTTTGCTCGGTAAATCCTGGATGGGGTTTGGATCCGCAATCATAGGTTTTTACCTGCTCGTAGTCCATCTGGTAAATGTTGTGGGTTCGCTCCAGTGAATCTGGTATTGAGTTTCCTTCAGCATCAAGGCAATATGTAGATGACATATAAGGCTCATGGCTAATGACCACCTGCCGGTCATTGGAGATTGCCAGGTCCAACTCCAGCGTGGTAACCCCCTGATCAATAGCATAAATAAATCCCGGGATGTTGTTTTCCGGATATATCCCTCTTGCTCCGCGGTGACCCTGAAGGTCAAATTTATTTTGTGGTTCCATCTGACAAGAAAGTACCAAAATACTTACTAAAGGAAAGCAATACCTCATGATAGAAATTTTATTCTTGTAAATATATAGTCAAGGGATTCTTTGTTGATCACCATCCGGTAATAGTCTGAATTGGGGAGTGGAGAGGGTTCATATCCTGTCTGAAGCAGGTATTTTTTACTGATCTTTTTATCAAACCAATGCACCAGACTGATGTTCCCATCTTCTATTTCAATACATGTCATGCCCCTCTTTCCAATGACACATCCTGAGTTGAATACACAGGGAATGTGGAAGGCCGTATTGTAGACGTAACTTTGGAAATTATGATCAGTGTTGTCTTTATAATACCTCCTGATATCTTTTTTCAAGAGTTTAATGGCGTCACTGATCTTTCCCTCATTTTGATTGTGCGAAGAGAATTCCCGACATAATTGTTCCACCTTGTATTTGAGCCGTTCTACTTTATGGAGTGATTCAAATAGTGGTCGGTGAGTATGCCCAATAATGGAAGCTATCTTGTTGTAACTGGAGTAGTGATATACGCGCTTCTCAATGTTGTATTGTTTTTTACTACTATGTGCGACTGAATAATTCTTGATGCCCAAAGGATTGGCAAAATATTTCAGCGTGAAACCAATGAGTTCATTGTGTTTTTGAAACTTTTTGGAAGCCTGATGGCCATGAAAAATGAATATGCTGTCGTCTTTGTATTTTAGTTTCACCGTTTCTTTCAGGTACTCTTTGAAGGGGACCTTTTCTTTGAATTCCAGCTCCAGATCATGATTTCCAATGGTTTTAATAAACCGGTCTTTTGTGGCAAACAATTCAAAAGCATCGTAGAGGTTTGACCATTTGCTGGTGATTTTTTTAAGAGAGAAGCGTTGTAGTTCTTCCACATCCCCATTTAAGATCAGACCGTATCCTTTCTTGTGGTAAAATGCTTTAAGAGCGGTGAGGAAAAGGTGTGAGTTTGTTCTGAAATCATCGGTTGAGCTACCATCCCCTACATGAAGATCGCTAAAGATGACCCATTTTTGGGAATCGTCCAGGGTGATTGCTTCGGACTTTTCAAAGAGTTTGTCGAGGTTCTCGTATACGACTTTGTTATCAATCTTCACTTGGATAATTTAAACATTTCGCAAAATAGTGCCTATGAAATGATAACCAAATGAATCCGGGCTTACCGTATTATTATCAGTTTGTTAACAGCGTGAATAATGATTACGGAAGAATTTTAATTTTAATATCACTAAAACTAAAGCGTGAAGATCAAAATATTTTTCTTGCGAAAGTAAAAAATGATATTTTAGTCGACTTGTATTCCCTCAAAGAGGATTTGATCTTCAACAATAAAAAATTAAACAAAGACATGAAAAAAGAAAATGCAGGGCAGATGAGTCGAAGGAGTTTTGCTAAAAAAACAACAATGGGTTCCGTTGCGCTTGGGCTTGGAAGTATGATTCCTTTTTCAGCAAAATCCTACAATAAAATCATCGGCGCCAATGAGCGTGTCAATATGGGAGTGATTGGTTGTGGAGGTATGGGAAATTCACATCTGACTGCCTTGTTAAGAATGGGATCGTTGAATAATGTGAGTGTAGGGTATGTATGTGATGTGTATGATAAGCGGTTGGCCGCAGCAGCGGAAAAGATGACAGCAGCACCCATAAAGGACTATAAAGAGATTCTGGACAATAAAGATATCGACAGTGTATTGATTGCCACCCCTGAGCATTGGCATCATCAAATGATCCTGGATGGATTAGATGCCGAGAAACATTTATACTGCGAAAAGCCCATGACGCATACGATCAAGGAAGCTAAAGAAGTGATGGAAAGAATGAAGACCGCCAAGACAAAGCTTCAGATAGGTGTACAGGGCATGTCTGACGATTCCTATACCAAGGCCAATGAGTACATTCAGCAGGATGCGCTTGGGGATGTAGTGATGGCGCATATCGATTACTCACGAAACTATCAGGGGGATGATTTTTGGGATTACGAGGTTGATTTCGATGCTAAACCCGGAGTGAATATTGACTGGGAAGCCTGGCTGGGCCCTGCCAAAAAGCGTGACTATGATCCTTACAGATTTTTCCAATGGAGAAAATACTGGGATTACTCCGGTGGTATAGCTACGGATTTGTTTATTCACCGGATATCCAGGATTATCAGATCAGTTGGGTTCACCTTCCCTGATAAAGTGGTGGCATCCGGTGGATTGTGGCATTACGAAAATGCCAAAGGTGAAATCCCCGATACTTTCAATATGATGATTGATTATCCTGAAGGTGTGACTGTGATGGTAGTATCTTCAATGGCTAATGATACTTCTACCAAGCATATGATCAGGGGTAGCAAAGCAACGTTGGAGTTTACAAGGGAAGGTTTTGTCATTACACCGCAAACTACCGGGAGAGAAAGTGTAAAGGAGGAAGATTTGATCAAATTCCGTAAGCGAGGTGCAGAGGATATTGTATTGCACCATAAAAATTTATTAGATGCCATCAGAGAAGATGAGCCCCTAAAGTGTGATCACAACATGGGTTATTATGGCGTGGTAGCATGCAGCATGGGCGTGCAGTCGTTCAGAGAAAGGTCTTATCTGCAGTGGGATAGTGTCGGGCAAAAAGTAGTGAAAGCAAGTTGATTTCTCATTTTATCAATAATTTGCTTAACTTTCTGATGTTCAGTACAGTAATAAAAGTCTAACTACCACCTATACATTATGAGTTCCGACCGGGACATGCAGTCCAATTTTATCAGTTGGGTTAAACAAAAAGCTGATCAAAGCCATTCATTTGTGGATGACCTGGCAGATTTGCTCAATGTGAGTAAAGACAGTGCTTATCGAAGGGTGCGTGGAGAAACACTGCTCACTTTCAATGAAATAAGTAAGATAAGTGCTCATTACAGGGTCTCCTTGGATTCGTTCCTCAACCTGGCAACGAATGCGGTAGTTTTTAATGGGAGACAGATTGGTGAAAATTTTTCTTTTAAAAATTATTTGTTATCCATTGAGGATCACCTGAAACTCGTGGTGTCATCCCCGCAAAAACGAATGATCTGGACGGCAAAAGATGTTCCGATTCTACATTATTTTCAATCTCCCGGATTGACGAGATTCAAGTTATTCTTTTGGCAAAAAACGATACTCAATACCACCTTCAAAGAATTGGACAAATACGATCCGAATTCTGTTGATCAGGAGCTGATATCCATCGCAAAGTCTATTTGGAATTTGTATTGTAAGATCCCTTCATACGAAATATGGAGTGATGAGACATTGAATATTACCCTGCGTCAGATCGAATACTATTACGAATGCAACCTTATATCAAAAGAAGTAGCCCTTAATCTTACACAGGAATTTATAGACATTATCCGTCACCTTAAAGGTCTTGCAGCTATTGGAAGAAAATATCCAATGGGAGGAGAAGATTATCCTGACAACGGAGCATATCATCTATTTTACAATGAAATAGCCATCGGTGATAATACCATCTTCTTTCAGATCGGTGAGAAAAAGGTAGTCTTTCTTACCTACAATATGCTAAATTTACTTACTACCATGGATGATGCTTTTTGCAATGAAACAGACCAGTACCTTCAGAATATCATCCAGAAATCAACTCCATTGAGCGTCTCATCGGAAAAGGAACGCAACAAGTTCTTTCGCACGATGGAAGGTAAGATCAGCCTGATGCACGATCGAATCAGCATGACGGCTTCATAGACAGTATCAATTAATGGCTTATTTTCTTATTTAATGGTTCCAACCAAATGAAGGGGAGCAGTTTCCAGAATAAAATGAATCTGCAGAACAATTAATTTGCAATTTCTGCGATTTATTTTATAGATAACTCAAAAATCAGTTTTGTTATGGCCTTGATTCCATATTAATTCGAACCAAGTTTAATCACTGCCCAAAATGAAAAAGTGCACACAATCATTTATTTTCCTGGTATGGCTATTTCCAATTTTTGTTCATGCCCAGGATTTATTGGTTACTACCGATGGTGATTCTTTGAATTGTGAAATACTGGATGTTGAACACGACACGGTACGGCTAAAAACCAAAGTTAATCGTCGTACAGTGGAGACCCATTATTCCATGGATAAAGTATCCGATATGCAGATTGGTTTTTTCGAGCTTGTTCAAACTGATACTGCAGCATTTTATCAGATTGAGACATTCGATGGTAACGTTTACATGGGGGAAATACTTAGCAATGAGGGTAATAAGATGAAAGTAAGAACTCCGAACATTGGAGAGATCACCATCAATACCAAAGACATTGTAAGCATGAAACGCGTGGCCACAGAAAGAGCCTTGCTGGACGGTACCAAATGGTTCGATTACCTGGGATCAAGCCGGTATTTTTACAATCCCAGTGGATATGGTCTAAAAAAAGGAGATGCTTATTACCAGAACGTTTGGATTTTTTTCAATCAGTTCTCGGTAGGACTTTCTGATGTGTTTTCCGCAGGCGTTGGCATGGTCCCTTTGTTTCTTTTTGGCGGGGCTCCTACCCCCATTTGGGTGACACCCAAGTTTTCTATTCCAGTGGTAGAAAATAAGTTTAACATAGGTGCTGGAGCACTTCTAGGAACGGTCATTGGGCTTGGTGAGCCAGGCAATGGATATGGGATTTTGTACGGTATAGGCACTGTAGGCAGCAGGGATAAAAACTTTAGTATTGGCGTGGGTTATGGTTATGCTGGTGGAGATTTTGCTGAGCTCCCGGCGATCAGCTTCAGTGGTATGTTACCGGTTGGCAGGAGAAATTATGTGATCACTGAAAACTACCTCATCGATAATGTGGCGTTATTTTCAGTAGGAGGGAGAAGTCTTATCAAAAAAATCACATTGGACTACGGCGTCCTTCTTCCTGCAGAGGCTGGCTCCTTCTTTGCCATACCGTGGTTGGGTTTTGTGATTCCCATTGATACAGGATTATAATCCTTATCAGATGCTGATCATTTCATTGAAGTTACTGACGTCCTCTGGCTTGCCTACCACATAAAGCAGATCACCAATCAGGATGATATCGTCAGGGAGCGGATTATTGATAATGTCACTGTCTCTTAGGATTGCTACAATATTTACATTAAACCTGCTTTTGACTTTTGACTCGCTGAGTTTTTTGCCAACCACGTCATTTTCCTGTTGCTGGACGTTTAGGCATCTGACATTCATGTCAGGAAATTGAGGTTCATTGTTCGTTTTAAGGGCACTGGAAGGGCGTAACATTTCGTAGTTATCACCCCGTATATTTTTTACAAATGTGTCGATGTCTTCTTCTGGTACCTGATACTGGTGAAGGAGTCTGGAGAATATTTCTATGGATGTCTCAAACTCTTCGGGAATTACTTCATTGGCTCCGATCTGCTGATAGCTTTCTATTTCCGAGACAAACCTGGTCCTGACAATCAGGTAAATTGTCTGGCAAATAGTCCTGATATTGATAATCACTTTTCTGGTAGCGTTTGGATCTGAAATGGCCACTACGGCTACCCTGGCCTGGTGCACATGGAGATGTTCCATCAGATAAGGGTTGGTAGCATCGCCATAGTAGATGGGTTCCCCTTTGGCTCGCTCACGTCTCACAGTAATGGGATTCATTTCTACAATCACATAAGGGATATTCGAAAACCGGGCAGCAGCGGCTACATTTTTGCCATTCAACCCATAACCGATGATAATGAGGTGATCCTTTAGACCTGTGGTGTCGTTTGGTAGGTCCTGTGCGGAAGGACTCTCCCATTTGGCAAGTCTTTTTTGAATATTTGATTTAAGCATTAGGTTGGTGATCTTATCAAAATTCTTGATAAGAAATGGTGTCGCTCCCATGGTTAAAATGGAAACACTTAGAAAATACTGATAAGTACCTCTGTCAAGCAGGTTGTATTCCATACCTACTCCAGACAGGATAAAAGCAAACTCACCTACCTGAAAGATCGAAAACCCTGTGAGAACTGCTACCCGAAAATTATATCGCAATACAAGAGCTGCAGCACCTGTAAAAACTGTTTTCAGCACAATGACCAGCACCGTAAGCCCAAAGATGACCGGGAAATTGAAATACAGGAACCTTAGATCCAATAACATCCCGATAGAAACAAAAAAGATGGACGTGAAAATTTCCCTGAAAGGAATGATCAGACTGGTCGCCTGGTGACTATACTCAGACTCCGAAATGATCAGTCCCGCCATAAATGCGCCCAATGCCAATGATAGTCCAATGGCTGAGGTCGCCCAGGCAATGGCAAAACAAATCACCACAATGGTTAACAAGAAAAGCTCTTTGATTCTTGTTTTTGTGATGGCATAAAGAATCTTAGGTACCACATACCTGGCGCTGATGATCACCACAATGACAACGAGCACTGCTTTGATCACCAATTCAAGGATAGCCATGGCAGGATTCCCGGACTGACCAGCTATGACCGGAGTAAAAAGCATCATGGGTACTACAATAATATCCTGGAAGATGAGAATACCCAGGGCTGCTTTCCCATGGGGGCTGTTGAGTTCGTTTTGCTCCTGTAGAAGTTTCAATACGATAGCTGTGCTACTCAACGATACGAGAAAGCCAAGGAAAATACCCTCCTGCCAGGAAAATCCACCCATAAAGTAAGAGAGCCCCAGAACACCGAGTATGGAGAGTCCTACCTGAAAACTTCCCCCTACGAATATTGTGCCGCTGATGGAGGCGAGATGCTTGAGTGAAAACTCCAGCCCAATCACAAAAAGCAGTAAAATCACTCCCACTTCAGAAAGCATCTCAACTTCATGAGATGCTTCGATCACAGCAAAACCTGTGGGTCCGGCCAGGATCCCAGTCAATAGAAAACCAAGTATAGGTGGAAGATTAAACCAATTGCAGATAAAAACAACGACAATGGATAATCCAAGAATAATAACAATCTCTTTGAGCAGAGCAAATTCTTCCATGGTTTGAAGATATAAAAGGAAGGGGAGTTGATTGGTTTATTTGGATTTAAATCTTTTTAAAAATTCATTTTTAAAAGACCTACTTACCGGGATGGCATGGGAACCAATGAAAATTTTGTTGGCTGAAATGCTGTCGACATGATCCATATGAATGACATAAGATCTATGGACTCTCAAAAACTGTCCGTCCACTTGTTCGAGGAAGTGAGCAAGGTTGAAAGAGGCAGTGAGTGTTTTATCCGCGGTCTGGATAATGGTGTAGCTACCATCGGCTTTAGCAAATAGTATTTCGTCAATGGGTAACTTTTCTAATATGCCCTGGTGTCGGAACAAAATATGAGATCCATTATTTATTTCATCTGCTAACCTGCTTTGTGCCAGGCCTATCGCAATTTGAATATCCTGGGTGTTGAATGGTTTTACTATGAAATTGGTAGGATGAGTCTCAAAGGCTGATTGAAGTATTTTCGGATCGGAATGGGCCGTGAGGTATATTATTGTAGCAGGACCCAATGCCTGAATTTTCTTTGATGTTTGGATTCCATCCATTTTACCTTTTAGCCTAATGTCCATTAAAATGATCTCAGGCCGAGTACTTATAAAACTTTCAATGGCTGATTCACCTGAGGAAACAATATCAGTCACTATGCAGCCCATGGATTGAAGGATGTCTTTAATATCCTGAGCCACAATCATTTTATCTTCGACGATCAGTACTTTCGGATTCATTGCTCATGTTGTTGGTGACGGGTCCTGAAAGCTAACTTCAGCAATTGTTCCTTTATCAAAATACATATTCATAGATCCATCAAGTTCTTGCACGAAGGAAGAGATCAGCCTGATGCCAAACCCTTCTTCATTCATAACCATGCATGTATTACCATTGTCCTTCACCTTTAATAAGTACAAATCGTTTGCCTGTTTAAGGGTCACTTCAAGATGTGGGGAAGTTACATTGGGAAATGCATGTTTTATTGAGTTGCTCACCAGCTCATTGACAATGAGACCAATGGCAATGGCTGTATCGTAAGTAACATGAATAGGCTCGATTTCGGTTGAATGTGCAATTTCAGAGTTTTTTTGTGTACTCAGTAACTGTTTTAACAATGAATGCAAGTATTCTTCAATATTGATTGTTTCTTTTAACATATGCCCCTCATACAATTGCTGATGGATCATGGCCATGGCAAAGAGTCTATCCTTGTTCTTTTCCAATTCCTCCCGGGCATATTCATTTTTTGTTTTGTTGGATTGAATATTGAGCATGCTAATGATCATCTGCAGGTTATTTTTCACCCGGTGGTGAATCTCATAAAGCATAAATTCCTTTTCCTTATTGGCTAACTCAAGGCTATGTCTTTGTGATTCTATTTGAGCATTCTGCGCGGATAATTTGTTGACATACCTGTATCTTTTTATGGTAAAAAAGATTGAAATCATCAGAATGCTCAATGATAATATGATGATAAAATTTCTTTGATTTAACTGAATTTCCTTGAGCTCAAATTGTGCATTCAGGGCATCAATGGTCTGGTTTTTCTTCTCCATTTCATAGGCTACCTGCATTTCTGCCAGTTGGATGCTGGTGCGGTCATTATACAGACTGTCTTTCATTTCAGTATATTTTTCCATGTACCCCAGCGCAGCGTTGTGATCCTTCCGCATCAGGCTGATTTCTTTCATCACTTGATAGCTATTGATGATGATTTCTTTTAGCATCAATCGTTGGGCATTTTCCAAAGCTAAAATCGCCTCTTGCATGGCTGATTCTGCATTTCCCAGTTTCATCAGATATCTGGCTTTTACCAGACAAATTTTGCAATAGAAGGCGTTTTTGCTCATTGAGGCTGCAAGTGCCTTGACTTCATTCACAAGTGGGAATCCAACTTCCATGTTGCCCAATGCTAGGTAGGTCCTTGCCAGGTTGTATTGAATGATGCTTTTGCTGATCCTGGTGCCCACAGAATCCCATAAATATTTAGATTGATTAAAGACCTTTTCTGCCTCTGCATATTGCTGGTTAGCAAATAAGGCTTCACCCAGCTCGTTTAGTTGGCCGGCATAAGAGTTACCTCCCGTGGACTCCCCAATCAACCTGGCACTTTGACGATAGTAATAGATGGCGGAATCATAGAGGCCTGCATTCATGAAAGTGCTTCCGATGTTGTTTATGCTAAGCCCTAGTTTTTCCTTGTCGGTTGCATCTACTTCATCCAATACTTTTTTATGATATCTGATGGCTTCTTCAAAAGCTTTCTGATTAAAAACCCTGCCCCCGTGCGAATAGTACTTGGTGGTATTTGAATACCCTTTTATCGCATTTCTTGCGTCCTGTGCCTCTGTTGAGTATTTAAGCACGTTGTGATAGTCACCAAGTTGCCGATAGACCACGGCGATGTGATCTAGATTTTCAACTACTTCACTTTTCTGATTGGTTAAACGGTTAATTGCAAGCGCCTTTTCCAGAAAAATAAGCGCTGAATCATGAGTGGCATCATACAGGAAATTAAGTCCGATGTAGTGATAGTCCTGAGCCAGATTCAATGAATCGGAAACTTCCAGGTGAAAATTGGCAGCTTTTGTCAGGATGGACCTGGACTGGGGGTAATAGCCATTGATCCATCGCTCGATGCCCTTGGTCTGAAGGATCATAGCCTTTAGGGAGTCGCTATCAGAAATGTTGGAAAAATAATATGCTGAATCTAGCAAGGAAGGGACTTTGCGAATGTTGACATACATAAGTGCTTTCGCAAGTTGAAGGTATACTAGAGACTTTGCCGGATCTTCTGTTAAAGAAAGTGTTTTGTATAAACTATCAATTTTAGCGTGTTGCGTGTAGCCACCCAAAGGGGCCATCAATAAAAATAAAAGGACATAGATGATTGGCGGTTTCCAGGTCATTTTTCCTATTCCTCTCTTTAAATATATGATATTGTAAAGAGATGAGCAGAAAATTGTGTGATTAAAGCGGTTTTTAGGAACTATTTTTTGAGGACAACATGTGTTAAACCAAATCAAACGCTTCGGCAAATCGAATCAAATCAACAAAACGCTTGATCCCGAGCTTGCTCATGATGTTCTTGCGATGGGTATCGACGGTGAGCTTCGAAATAAAGAGCGCATCTGAAATTTCCTGGCTGGACTCACCCTGGGCAACTTTTGTCATAATCTCAATTTCTCTGGGAGTAAGTTCCTGGAACTTATCCATGTTCTTGTGAACAAATTCGTCCAGGGCGATGAGTTTCATGAATTTATTCTGATATCGATCCAGGAACCTGATCTTGAAGTCCAGGGTGAAAATGCCCTGTGCTTTATCACTGAGTTTTTGAAAGGAAACAAACCACTCAAAATCGCCACTCAGGTCTTCACTCATGTCAAGCCGTTGGAAAAATACACCTATCTCATGCTTATTCCCTCTTTTCACAAACTCTGTTGCAATCTCCACATTGCGCTGATAGTTTTCAGGGTCAATTCTCTTTTGAAGCTGTTCCATTCCTTTGGTGGCCAGGTTCTCCTGAGTGACTCCTCCAATTCTGCGCATATTTGGATCCACGTAGAGCATAGCGAATGTCATCCGATCGTGTATGTGCATCTGGTCTGCAGGCAATGAATAATACAGTTCGTCCAGATCCTCCCACTTACTTGACTTGATGAACTTTTCGGACTGCCAGAAAAATGTTCTGTGTAGCTGAATGAGTTGATCGTCTTTTGAATGCATTATTTAGGTTTTTAATAGGGATTTCACAATAATTTCATTCCCGAAAATACCTATCAATGGGTATTGATAGGGAATGATGTTATTGAGATAATTGTAAGGGAAGGATAATTTAATTGAAAATAATTGAAATATACGGATTCAAGCCGGCTTAAAAAGTTTTGTTTCCTTAATAATTGGCTTGAAGGCAGAAGCTGATGGAACACTTTATTTGGCTAAATCAGGGCCTCAATTATTGCCGGATATGTCATTCACAAAAAAAACACTACCACTCACAAAGTTTTTATGAGAATACATTGAAATGTGCATAACTTATTCACACGATCCTGAACACTAAATTTTACCGCCATGAACAAGAAAATATTGTTATTTTTCACTGCCGTTATTCTATATTTTACGGCTTGTCATCGAACCGAAGCTCCTGCACCCGCCCAGGAGTTCGGTTATCTTAGTTTAAATATAGGCCTTCAAATTGAGGAATCCTCTGCTGGTAGAATCGAAGCCGTCAGTCCTGACAACTTCCTGGTTACCATTCATGATGCCAGTGATGGGTCAGAGGTGATGCGTTGGGATACCTACCTTGAAGTGCTGGAGGAAGTACAATTACCCACCGGATCTTATTTTGTTCGGGCTACAAATCTTGAATTCCCTGCTGATGCGGCTTTCGAGCAACCCTGGTACTTTGGAGAGTCTGATGTCTTTACTATCGACAAGGAGGAACTTAAAACCATAGATGTTGAATGTACACTCGCCAATTGTAAGATCTCATTCAATTACTCGCAGAATGTACTGGATAATTTCACCAACTGGGATGCTACTGCAACCATAGATGATGGCAATGGTACCGGCGCTTTCCTTGAATGGATTCAGAGCGATGCATCTGAGGGCTATTTTTTGACAGATCTTTCCATTGATATTGAAGTATATCTGGAGTACATCAAAGAATTACCCGGCACCGACCCGCCGGTCATCACCCGAACCTTCAATCATACCATCACAGATCCCCAGCCAGCGACCCACTACCTGGTGAATGTGGACGCCTCACTGGAAGATGGTAAGATCAGGATCAATATTACAGTTAATGATGATTTTGAGACTGTAGAGGTTCTATTGGGTGATGAGGTAGTCCCTCCTGAACCAATTGAACCCCTCGGAACCATTGTTTCAAATAGTGTATCCAGCAACGAAGTCTCGATTGTATTAAATGATTTTCAACAATTACAATATGTTGACATTACAGTAACATCCTACAGTCTAACTCTACCTTTCACGGTAGGCTCAACTAAGACATTTATATTCATAAATTCAACTGGTTCATCACCTGTCTGTAGTAGTTCAATATCAAGTTCCAGTTCTTGGGGAACAACGCTCGTTGACAATTGTACCTACAGGCTTCTTGCTGAGCCAGGGATGAGTTATACAATATTTGGAATTCAGCAAAATTCTGGACCAATAGCTACTTCAACCAATTTGGAGATTATCAGATGACAATATCTGCCTTCATTTAAATAATTAAATAATGAAACGATCATTCACCCTTACTCTTACAACCCTTTTTCTGTTTTTTATGGTCACCGAATGTGATCGCCCGGAAGATCCAATGCCTGAACCTGAAGAATTCGGCTACCTCAGCCTGAGTGTTGCCCTACAAGTTGAAGCACTTCCAGCATCCGGAAGAGCCGAAGCTGTCAGCCCGGACAACTTCATTGTCACGATCTACAATGCTGACGATGGTACGATTGCCGAACAATGGAACACCTATGTGGAAGTTCCGGCAGAGGTACAGCTTCCAACAGGATCATATTATGTAACTGCTACCAACCTGGCCGAACCGGAGGACGCCGCTTTTGAGCAACCCTGGTACTTTGGGGAATCAGATGTATTTACCATTGATAAAGAGGAGCTAAAATCGATCGACGTTGACTGTACTCTTGCTAATTGCAAGATCTCTTTCAACTACACACAGAATGTTCATGACAACTTTACCAACTGGGATGCAACTGGTACCATAGACGATGGGAATGGAACCGGAGCTTTTCTTGAATGGATCCAGGATGATCCGGCTGAAGGGTATTTTCTGACAAATCTACCGATTGACATTGAAGTTTTCCTAGAATATATCAAGTTAACAGGCCTTGATCAGTCAATCACCAGAACTTTTAATACTACCATTGGTGACCCTCAGCCAGCGACCCACTACCGTGTAAATGTTGATGCCTCGCTGGAGGACGGTAAGATCATGCTGAATATTACAGTGGATGACAGTTTCACAACCAAGGAAATCAACTTGGGTGATCAGATTTCTTTTAGAAGTTGCAAAGAAATCCTGGATGCAGGAGAATCTGCAGGTGATGGTATTTATCAAATTGATCCAGATGGGGACGGAGGCAATGAACCATATGATTGCTACTGTGATATGACCACCGATGGAGGAGGATGGACAAGGGTTTGGGGAAAGACTGCTTATTCAACAGGTCACCCTGCTGTTAATTTATCCTGGGAAGATGCTTTGAACAGAGTTCCACAGGAAACAGTAGATATGTATACCGGCCTGAACATTTGGAATGAGCTAATGAGTGATGAGAACAGTGGTGAGTTCATGAATTCATTTAAAGATTTTCAGGGTACTACAAAAGTATTTAAAGCTCTGATAGGAAAATTCAGATCCGAAGAAAACTACACTTTGAAGCTGTCAAATAAAGTATCACTTGCGGGTGATGACACTAATTCGCTATATGAAAATCAAAATAACCTGGCATTCTCGTCATTTGATCGAGACAACGATCCCTATTCAATGAATTGCTCTGTTTACTCATCTTCTAGCTCGCCATTTTGGTTTTCAAATTGCTGGGGAAACAATATTTGGGGTTGGGGTGAATTTAACCCTCAGAATAACGCACCTTTTTGGAACGGATATGGAGAAAGTTCTTTTTACTATATCCGATAGATATACCAGATTTAAACAGTCATAAAATGAAAAAATCACTCACCCTTACCCTAACAACTATTTTTCTTTTATTCCTGGTCACTGAATGTGATAGCCCGGAAAGTCCTCCCCCTGAACCAGCAGAATTCGGCTACCTCAGCCTGAGTGTAGCTATTCAAATTGAAGCACTCCCAGCATCGGGAAGAATCGAAGCTGTCAGCCCGGATAATTTTCTAGTCACCATTCATGATGCCAGCGATGGCTCGGAGGTGATGCGGTGGGATAATTACCTTGAAGTACCCGATGAAGTGCAATTGCCAACTGGTTCCTATTTTGTACGAGCAACAAATCTTGAGTTTCCCGCTGATGCAGCCTTCGAGCAACCCTGGTACTTTGGTGAATCGGACGTTTTTACCATAGATAAAGAGGAGTCAAAAACGATCAATGTTGAATGTACACTTGCCAATTGCAAGATTTCTTTTAGCTACTCTCAGAATGTGCTGGATAATTTTACGAACTGGAATGCGACTGCAACCATCGATGATGGAAACGGAACCGGTGCTTTCCTGGAGTGGATTCAGAGCGATGCATCTGAGGGCTATTTTTTGACAGATCTTCCCATTGATATTGAGGTATATCTGCAGTATACCAAAGTATTACCCGGCACCGACCCGCCGGTCATCACCCGGACATTCAATCATACCATTTCCGATCCGGCTCCAGCCACCCATTATTTGGTCAACATAGATGCTTCACTGGAGGATGGCAAGATCATGATCAATATTAGCGTCAATGATGACTTCGAAACGGTAGAGATTCCATTGGGAGATGAACAGGTTCCGGAAACGGTCTCCGACATTGATGGAAATGAATATTCAATAGTTCAAATCGGTGATCAGGTCTGGATGGCTGAGAATTTACGAACCACAACACTAAATGACGGAATACTTATTGATGAATTTCAAACAAATGGTGCATATGATATCCCTAGATATGCCTGGTACAATAATGATGAAGAAAACAACAAATATCTGTACGGAGGAATGTACAATTGGTATGCTGTGGAAACAGGGAATCTATGCCCCTTGGGATGGCATATTCCATCGAGAGGTGATTTTACTGCCTTGAGAGAATATTTGGGAGGAGAGAGTATTGCCGGAAGCGAACTTAAATACGAATCAAATTGGTTTGCTCCTAATCCTGCTAACAATAATTCTGGTTTTTCCGCATTACCCGGTGGATTTTATGATCACTTTGTTGATGCAGAGTTCTACTCCTTAGGACAACAGGGTTATCTATGGACAATCGACGAGGATGAATCTACCCAGTATGGAAATGCTTTTTATATGGTTAATTCTTCAGCTGCATTATATGAGGGTCTGGTCGTTAAAAGCTGGGGTATTTCTGTTCGTTGCATTCAAGACTAATTGTTAATAAAATGAAAAGATCTCTTGCCCTAACCCTAACAACTATTTTTCTTTTATTCCTGGTCACTGAATGTGACCGGCCTGAGAGTCCAACTCCTGTGCTCACAGAGTACGGCTATCTAAGTCTGAGTGTTGCCCTACAAATTGAAGCACTTCCAGCATCCGGAAGAGCCGAAGCTGTCAGTCCGGACAATTTCATAGTCACGATCTACAATGCTGACGATGGGACGATTGCCGAACAATGGAACACTTATTTGGAAGTTCCGGAAGAGGTACAGCTTCCAACAGGAACATATTATGTAACTGCTACCAACCTGGCGGAACCCGAAGATGCAGCCTTTGAGCAGCCCTGGTACTATGGAGAGTCTGAGGTTTTCACGATAGATAAGGAGGAACAGAAGATCATTAGCCTGACCTGTACGCTCGCCAATTGCAAGATTTCTTTCAGCTACTCACAAAATGTGCTGGCCAATTTTACCAACTGGAATGCCACAGCCACCATTGATGATGGGAATCGAACCGGCGCTTTCCTGGAGTGGATTCAGAGTGATGCATCTGAGGGTTATTTTTTGACTGATCTTCCAATTGATATTGAAGTATATCTGGAGTATATCAAACTAACAGACACTGATCAGTCAATCACCAGAACTTTTAGTACTACCATTGATGACCCTCAGCCGGCCACTCACTACCTGATCAATGTGGATGCAGCTCTGGAGGATGGTGAGATTGTGATCAATATTAATGTGGATGAAGGTTTTGAGACAGTGGAAATTTCGTTGGGAGATGAGAGTGGTGGTGAAGATCCTCAAGAAGCAACAGTTACTGATGTTGATGGAAACGAATATCCAACAGTTCAGATAGGAGACCAGGTATGGATGGCAGAGAATCTTGAAGTCACACAATTGAATGATGGTACATCCTTACCTAAGCTGTATGGAAATGATTGGATATTATCATCAACTCCTGCATACGGTACTTACAATAATACCCCAGAACCAACTTATGGAAATTTTTATAATTGGTATGCCGTCGAATCGGGGAAACTATGCCCAACCGGCTGGCATATTCCAAGTTTTACAGAGCTTCAAATATTTGCTGAAAATTTAGGAGGCTATGGTGTTGCCGGAGGAAAAATTAAAGTCACAGATGGAAATTGGACAGAACCCAATAGTGGAGCTACCAATGAATCTGGCTTTAGTGCTTATTCAGCCGGGTTTAGATTTGCACATAGTGGTACTGATGCCGGATTGGGAACACACGCATATTGGTGGAGTTCAACACTTAGGACAGATGGAAATGTACATTATATGGCTGTTTATTCAAGCGGCGTGGGTATAAGCACTGCTAATTTTGGTACTGGAAATGGGATCTCCGTAAGATGTTTAAAAGATTGATCTAACAAACCCAGGTAGAATAAATTATTCCTCTGGAATGTATGGCCTTATTGATTTCTGATGAGAATGTAGTATTTCAAATTCCATTATCTTTTCGGGATGTTAGCTATCAGAATGAAGATACTTTGCCTGGTTGTCTGGTTCATCATGCCGACGATCAGTTGCAATGCTCAAAAACAACAACCCCCCAATATCCTTATCATCATGACTGATCAGCAATTTGCCGATGCCATGAGTTGTGCCATGGGAGATGAATATATCTATACACCCAATATGGATAAGCTGGCGGCTTCGGGGGTTCGGTTCACGAGAGCATATACACCAAATCCGCTATGCACACCCATGCGGACGAGCATGATGACCGGTAAGTTTCCGCACCAAACCAGGGTTCAGACCAATAATGACAAGAAAAATTTTAGGCCGGGAGACCATAACTATATGGGAAAGGTCTTTAAGGATGCAGGGTACGAGACCGGGTATTTTGGCAAATGGCACGTGGCACTGGATGAAAAAGAAAAGTCTTTACATGGATTTGAAACCATCGGTGAGGACAATCCCCGGCTGGATGCTGGTCCGGTGGGTGAATTTATTGCTGAGCAAAGAAAGAAGCCCTTTTTTGCTTTTGCCTCCTTCTTGAGCCCACATGAGGTGTGCCAATGGGCTAGAAAAGAGGAGCTGCCCGGAGAGCCACTGGGAGCAATGCCTGCCATGGAAGAATTGCCACCGCTGATGGAAAATTTTGGCATTCCGCAAAATGAGACAGACATCGAAGCCTATATGCGCAAATCTTATCAGTCCAACCGAAGATTCACCGTGGGCGATTACACTTATGCTGATTGGCGGCGTCTTCGATGGGGCTATTATCGCCTGGTAGAACGGGCAGACATGTTTGTTGGTGAGGTCCTTGCCGCGCTGGAGCAATCAGGTGAAGAAGACAATACCATTGTGGTTTTCTTGAGTGATCATGGAGATTGCGCCGGGAGCCATCACTGGAATCAAAAGACAGTCTTTTATGATGAATCGACCCGGGTTCCTTTCATTGTTTCCTTGAAAGGCAAGACTAGCGAGGCTGTTTCGGACATGCTAATAAATGTGGGTGTTGATCTGATGCCTACACTTTGCGGTTTAACAGGGGTTCCGGTCCCGGCAGGGTTACCCGGCAAAGATCTATCCGGTGTGATCACGGAAGCTAAAAAGGATATTGACAGAGATTTTCTCGTAATTCAAAACCACATGGTGCAGGGCGATCCTGTGGATGGGGTCAGTCTGATGCCACATGGTAGAATGGTCCGTAGTGATAACTACAAATACTGTTTATATAGTGAGGGAGAGCGAAGAGAATCGTTGGTGGACATGCGATTTGACCCACTGGAGATGGTAAATCAGGCCGAAAATCCTATATACAGAGAGGTCCTGGAAAGCCATCGAGCCTATCTAAAAGAACATGCTGATACGCATGGAGATGAGATAGCCCAGGATATGTTGGATGCCCTTTGATCAACCAAACTCCGGGCCAGCGATAGCGAAATGTCTGTCCAAATGTCCGGGATAGGGATTCCCTTTAATAAACATCCGGGTAAAACTTCTTTGAATCGTGAAGCCAGCTCCTTCAAGCCAATTCACAAGTGCTTTTTTATCTGCCAGGACATCAACAACTATTGGACCTTTGAGTTTTGCCAATGCCGATTCTATCAATTGGATGGGGGCATCTGATGATTCCGCAATGATGGGTCCTAACTGAGTAAAATCAGTTCCCAGGCGAGTGAGCAGGAAGCCATTTACTTGGCCATTTTTGGAAATGCATCCGTTGACATTTGCACCTTGTTCCAATAAATATGTTAATAACACGCTTCTGTCCGTGCCAAATACTTTTTGATCCATGGTAAAAATTGATTCCAGGCTTTCAACATCAATTTTCCTGACCAATGAGTTTTCAGGTTCATCAGTATTTCTTTCTCTGGTATGCGTCATGCGAAAAATTTCATATTCATCCTGAAAACCAAGTTTCGTATACACATGAGCACCTGCCGGTGTGGCATCCAGCTTGATAGATTCGCAATCTTGAAGTGTATTGATCATGGTCGTCATCAGCAACTTGCTGATGCCCCTTCCCCGATACGGTTTCGATACCAGCATCATCCCAATCCAGGCCACCTGGTTTTTGAAATTGGTAGAGGTGATCGTCCCAACTACTTTCTCTTCATCCAATGCTACCAAACAGTATTCCGGGAAATGCTCCATCAGAAACAGCCAGTCTTCTTCTGTCTGATTCCAGTTTTCAGCATTCTTGATCTGCATCAGAGAGGGGAGATCTGATGTGTGCATCTTACGGATTACAATATCTTTACCGGACATATTGGGTCATCTTTGGGTGGCTGGTATATTTTGAAAATTAATCAATCAAACATTCATTCAGGTAATATGGATACCATAGCATTTAAGATGCAGCTCAATGCGGGACAAAAAGAAGCTTATAAAAAGAGGCATGATGAAATCTGGCCTGAACTGAAGCGTCTATTAAAGGAAGCTGGAATCAGTGATTATGCTATTTTTTTAGATGAGGAGACGAATACATTATTTGCTGTTCAGAAAGTGGCTGAAAACAGCGCCAGACAACACCTTAAAGGGGAGGAAGTTGTGAAAAGGTGGTGGGACTTCATGGCAGATATCATGGCAGTAAACCCTGACAACTCTCCGGTTACCAAACCACTCGAACGTGTCTTCTATATGGCCTAATCCATTTTTGGACCTGTAGTGATAGAGAATTTATATCTGTCACCCCGATAAAGTGACCTTTCGATCTCTACAATTTGACCTTTGCTTGAGAAAATGACCCCATCCAGCATAAAGGCTGCCATGGGTTTACTATTTTCGAAGTAGTTATTTTCATCATGAGGAGAAACCACTACAGCTCCCAGGTTTCTATAAACATTTTCGAGCTTCAAGTGATATTTATGTTCATAAATACCAATCAAATATTGATCAAGATCTATGAGGTTTATTTTCGGACAGACATCCAAAGAAATGTACTTGGTTTCATCCTTGATCATCGTTTCGTCAGCATATCTCAAGCGATGCAGCTTTAATACCGGACCCTCGATCACAAAATGCTGATTATCGATCTTGGATGACAAACCATTTTGAAGTATTGTCTTTTCGAGGGTTATGTTTTTTGGTTTGAAACCTTCTTTGATCAGGTTAGCATCAAAACTTTCCCGGACAGCACTGAAAGATCCGAGTGCCCTGGTAAGATGTTTGTCCTCGGTTTTGTTGAGTACAAAAGTCCCCCGCCCCTTGATCCTTGTTACCCAGCCTTGCAGTTCCACTTCATGTAAGATCTTACGAGCAGTGGTATTGCTAACACTATAGGTTTTGATCAGCTCATTTTCAGAGGGTACTTTATTACCTGGAAGTAATTGTCCGGAGGTTATTTTTTGTATGATCTCTTTGCTGATGGCGATGTACTTCGGCTCAGGTTTATTCATGTGGCAAGCAGTAAAAAAATTCAAATTTAAGAAGTTCAGGGTATTGCCTTATTAAAAATTAACCTTATATTCGTTCTTTCATTACTTAGTGCGTTAACCTGAAGATGAAGATATTACCCCGGTATTGGATCATTGTGTTGTTGCTTTTGATAGTAACCTCATTAAGCTTTCTGGATCGACAAGTCCTTTCGATCACGATCATTAAAATCAAAGAAGATCTTTTCATTTCCGATGTGGATTACGGTTTTATCAATTCCGGATTCCTGGCCAGCTATGCCATCATGTTCACTCTGGGTGGAATATTGATCGATAAATACGGAAGTCGAATGGGGTTAGCCTTTTCCGTTGGTTTTTGGTCGCTGGCCACCATGCTTCACAGTTTAGCCGGTAGCATCATGCATTTAACACTATTCAGATTTATGTTGGGTGCGGGAGAGGGAGGCTGTTTCCCAGGTGCAATTAAAGCAGTGATTGAGTGGGTACCTAAGAAGAAACGGGCATTGGCCAGCGGGATCGCCATTGGTGGTGCTGCTTTCGGAGCGGTTGTAGCTCCTCCCCTTTGTGGATATATGCTCGGGTTCTGGGGTTGGAAAATGATCTTTATCGTGACTGGTGGATTTGGCTTTGTCTGGCTGATATTCTGGTTATTGGCTACCCGTAAAAAGTCAGAAAGTTCAGCTAGAATACAAGCAGAAGAAAAAGTAATCCAGGTACCTAAGTACAACTTTATCAAGACTTTAAAGTCCAAAGAGGCCATGGTTTTTATGGTCATGCGGTTTTTATTAGATCCGATTTTGTACTTCTATATGTTTTGGATCCCAAAATATCTGAATGAAGAGCACCAGATGGGAGTAGAATTTATTGGGCAGGTACTTTGGATTCCATTCCTGGCGCTCGGGATAGCCAACATTGGAGGTGGCTGGTTTTCAGATCTTATTTTTATCAGAACACAAAAAACGCGGGAATCCCGATTAATCGTAATGGGTTTGGCTGCATTGCTTACCCTGCCCGTCATTTTTATTGGCTCGATGGGATCTTATGTAATTATTCTGTTTGTGATGGGCCTTGCCTTTTTTGCTCACGGATTGTGGATTACCAATTACATAACATCCATTGCGGATGTCTTTGGAAAAAGTGCTACATCCACGGTGGTAGGGCTTTCCGGTACAGCCGGAGCACTATCTTCACTGGTTCTCAATCCGATTATTGGGTATGTCATTAGTACCTGGTCTTATAATCCATTGTGGGTGTATGCAGGTGTAATGTATCCGGTAGTTTTTATTGGGTTCATGCTGTTTATGTTACCTGGGAAGGTAAGGTTAGGAGTAGGCGTTTGATTTTTTTGAATTTTAGGTTAGTGCGTAAAGAAAATATTATATAGCGATAAGTAAAGATAGATGACTAGAATTGGAGTTTTTGGAGTTGGCTACGACAAGTACTGGCCACAATTTGATGGCTTATTAGATGAGCTTTTAGAGAAACAAAAGGTCTTTATAGAAAAGATCCCTATGAATGATGTGGAAGTGGTAGATCTGGGGATTGTGGATAATCCGGAAAAAGCTTATGAAATGGCTGATAAGCTGGCCAGGGAGCACCTTGATCTCATCTTCTGTGACATGCTGACCTATGCCACATCAGGCACGTTTGGTATCATCATAAAGACCATCCAGGTTCCCATTGTATTGGTAGCACTACAGCCACTTAAGGCATTGGATTACACCAAAGCTTCTACCCACATGCAACTGGCCAACGATGATATTTGTGCGCTACCTGAATTTGCAGGGGTAGCCGTGAGGATGGGCAAACCCGTTCCCAATATGATCATAGGGACACTGTATGATGATCCTGAGGTAGATGAACAGATCGATGAGTACTGCAGGATTGCCAAAGTGCTGGGTGAGTTAAAAAGAGCGCATTTAGGACATATCGGTCATCCGATCAATGCAATGCTGGACATGCATTCGGATGCTACCATGCTCACCTCTTTTTTTGGGAGCCATATCGTGCAATGTGAGTCTAATCAACTGATGAAATGCTACGAACAGGTTACCGAGGAAGAGATCAAATCCATGGAGGAGAGGATCCTTGATTTCTTTGATACCCCCGATCCGGTTTCTGATCCGATCTCCATGAAGCTTCGGGATGAGGACTTAAGAGTAGCTGCTCATGTAAGTGTTGCCTTAGAAAATTTTGTCAAAGAAAATAATCTTGATGGCCTCGCTTACTACTATGATGGTCCTGAAGAAAGTGAGTTGAGAAAAGTGATGTCAAACCTGATCATTGGTAACTCATTGCTTACTGCCAAACACATCCCGATGTGTGGAGAGTCTGACCTAAAAACACTGATCAGTCTTTTCATTTTCGATCGACTGGGTATCGGTGGCAGCTTTGCCGAATTCCATCCTGTGGACTTCAAAGAGGGATTTGTGTTGGTAGGTCATGATGGCCCCCATAACATCTCTATTGCGGATGGTAAACCCGTATTAAGGAGTCTGAAAAAATATCATGGAAAACCCGGGCATGGTGCAGGGGTGGAATTTAAGATCAAAGAGGGACCCATCACCATGCTGTCCATTAATTCAACATACGAAGGAAAATTCAAATTTATCATTGCTGAAGGCCAGTCAGTTGCTGGACCCATACCTCCCACCGGAAATACCAATACCCGGGGATTTTTTGGGCCTGACGTGAAGACTTTTCTGCATCGGTGGATATCAGAAGGACCTACCCATCATTTTGCCCTGGGAATTGGGCATCATGCCGCGTCCATCAAAAAGATCGCCGACTATCTCAACCTGGACTCAGTCATTATTAACACCAAATATTAACACCAAAAATGAAGTATTATGAAAAACAGATTTACAGCACTTCTATTGAATGAAGTTCAATTGCGTAGGACAACAGCGTGCCTGTTGATGATTGCAATGAGTGTAGTTCTTTCTTTTCCTGTTAATGCTCAATCATCGATTTCTGGTCAGGTTACCGGAGCTGATGGTTTCCCTATCCCGGGAGTGAGTATTTCAGTGAAAGGCACTACCAACGGAACAATTACAAATGCAGAAGGTCAATACACTTTAAATGTCAATGACTCGGATATTTTGGTGTTCACCTTTATTGGTTTCCAGTCCGTAGAGCAACCAGTAAATGCTCGTCAGGTCATTGACGTGACCCTGGAGGAGGATCTTAAGGAGCTGGATGAAATTGTAGTGATTGGTTATGGTACTCAGAGGAAAGAGGACATCACGGGGTCCATCTCCCGTGTAGATGGCGAAGAAATGTATTTGCCTTCCACGAGCAGTTTTGACCAAATGCTACAGGGACGTGTTTCGGGTGTTCAGATTTCTCAGACTTCGGGGGCACCTGGTGGTAATGTGAATATTCTGATCAGAGGTGTTAGCTCTATCACAGGAGGGAATCAGCCATTATACGTTGTTGATGGCTATCCAATCAGTGCTGGCGGTAGTACCGACTTTAGCTCATATGGTGGAAATATGTATTCTTCGGACGGGATCACAAACAATACCCAGGACAGGATCAACCCTTTAGCTTCTATTAATCCCGCAGATATCGAATCCATCGAAGTATTGAAGGATGCTTCTGCAACGGCAATTTATGGTTCTCGTGGTGCTAATGGTGTCGTAATAATCACAACAAAGCGAGGGTCAACAGGTAAAGCAAAAGTGAGTGTGGACATTTCTTATGGAGTTCAAAATGTCGCCAACAAACTTGACATGATGAACTCAGCTCAATATGCAGAATATGTAGCCGATGGACGTGACAATGCCAGGGTATATGTAGGGGGTTCTGCATCAGACCCGAATGAGGTCAGAAGTGGGGCGCATTTTGTGAGACCTGAATTTAGAAATCCTGAATCTATCACGACAAATACAGACTGGCAGGATGTAATCTACCAGGCCGCACCCGTATCAAACTACCAAGTCTCTGCCAGTGGAGGGACTCAAAGTATAGATTACTTTGTTTCTACAGGCTTTTATCAGCAAGAAGGGATTGTAAAAACTTCGAATTATGATCGATTCAACCTTCGGACAAACCTGGATATTCATGTGACAGACCGGGTGAAAATTGGAACCTCATTATCAGGATCCTACGGGTACGGAAATTTTCCGAATACTGAGGGCCACTATGGAACCGGAGGAGTGATTTCTCAGGCACTCGCAGCTTCCCCGACCATACCAGTATACAATGCTGATGGTTCCTATTATAACGAACAGGCAGATGTAACAGATGGACTTGGATGGCTGCAAAATCCACTGGCACTTTTAGATGGCTTTAGTGATAAAAGAAAAAACGCGGATATCTACACCAACAACTTTCTGGAAATTTCATTGCTGGATGGACTTACATTCAGAACCTCTGCAGGTGTCCAGTATAGCACGAGTGCAATCAGGATATGGAGGTCGTCAGAAATTCCAAGATTTACCACATTGGATTACCCATCCAATGCAGGAGCTACAAAATCAGAAACGCTCAACTGGTTGAATGAAAACACCTTAAATTATAAGCACATATTTGCTGACAAGCATAATCTGGATGTATTGGTGGGATTCACAGCCCAAAAAGAAAACTTTGACAGACTTTCAGCAGGTGCATCAGATTTCCCAACTGACAATGTAACATACCTTTCTGCAGGTATTGTCAATGCCGGGACACATATCAATTCAGAATGGGCCATGTTATCGCTGCTTTCCAGGATCAACTATGCCTATGATGGTAAATACCTATTTACGGGAACAGTAAGAAGAGATGGTAGCTCCAGATTTGGTGGCAACAACAAATGGGGAACATTTCCTTCTTTCTCACTCGGTTATATCATCTCAGAAGAATCATTCATGGATGGTGTGAGCTTCATAAGCAGCCTTAAACTGAGAGGTAGCTACGGACACTCGGGTAACAATCAGATTGGAAACTATTCTCATATTGGATTGTTGAGAACGGCCAACTATGTGGTAAATAATTCTCAGGCTCCCGGACTGGTGCCAAGCAGTTTGCCAAACAATGACCTGACATGGGAGAAGTCTAAACAGACAAATCTTGGAATTGACCTGAGCCTGTTTAATCAACGGATCTCTATTACAACTGAACTGTACAAAAATCTGAAAACTGATTTGCTTCTAGGAGTTGAGTTACCTGCTTCATCCGGATTCTTTTCTTCTACTCAAAATATTGGGGATATTGAAAACAAGGGATATGAGCTGACATTACAAACGGTGAATGTGCAGGCCAACAAGTTTGAGTGGAATACCGGCTTTACATTTAGTAGAAATATCAACCGGGTGCTGAAAATTGCCACTGAAGGTGGAAGAATTACCAATTCGGCTTACCAGATCACTCAGGTAGGATCGCCGATTGCAAGTTTCTACATGCAAAATGCAATTGGAGTGTACAGAAGTGATGCTGATGTTACAGGAACACCGGTAATCCATCCAAATGTTCAGGGAGGTGATCTGATTTTTGAAGACGTGGATGGTGATGGCACGATCAATTCTAATGATCGAAAAATTGTGGGAGACCCATGGCCGGATTATACCTGGGGTCTCAATAACAATTTCTCATATGGGAATCTGAGTCTGAGGGTGGCACTCAATGGCTCTCATGGAGCAGAAACTTACTTTCAGGCAGGAACTATGATCCTTAATATGGCAGGAGTACAGAATCAACTGGTACTTTCAGATAGAAGATGGAGGTCAGAGAGCGATCCTGGTGACGGCTTTCAGCCACGTGCCATCAGAAGCAACTATGCCAATGCATTTGGCACTTCTTCGCATTTCTTATTCGATGCATCATATGTAAGAATCAAGAATATCAATCTGGCATATAAACTTCCTGCTGCAATCGTTTCGAGGATGTCTCTCAGTAATGTTTCAGTTTATTTGAATGTAGCTAACCTGCATACATTTACTGACTACCCCGGATATGATCCTGAATCTACCACTTCAGGTAATAATGTTGTGAATTCAGGGATCGATTATCTCACCTATCCATTGGCCCGCACATACACTTTTGGGCTGAATGTAACTTTCTAACATGTCTAAAAAAATGAGAATCATGAAAAAATACATAATCATAGCAATTGCTGCCACAGTCCTAAGTGCCTGTGATGGATTTCTTGAGCTTGAACCAGAGTTTAGTTTGAACGAAAGCGCATTCTATAAGACTTCCGGTGATTTTGAAACTGCCTTGATTGGAGCATATTCCGAGTTGCAAAATATCCACGATGGAAATCTTTTGTATTTGACAGAGTTAACAACGGATAATGCTGAAATACAATGGTCTTCACCAACAACGTCAGAGTCTGAAGCGGACGAGATGAACGTTACATTGGCAAATACCTACGTAAACGCAATTTATCGTTCAAGTTTTACCATGATTGCCTGGTGCAACAATATCATCACAAAGATTGATGGTGTCTCCTTTGATGAGAGCCTTAAAGACCAATACAAAGGCGAAGCGTTGTTTCTTAGGGCTTACAGCTATTTCAATTTGGTGAGACTTTTTGGAGATGTACCAAAAGTCACTTCACCCTTTGGAAGTCCTGAAGAGATTGCCAGCTCGGACTTATCGAGAAAACCCGTTAGTGAAATTTACGATCTTATCGTAAGTGACCTTTCCACCTCAGCAGACCTATTGTCCGGAGTTACGGGGTTAAGTAAATCCAGGGCTTCTGAAGGCGCAGCCAAAACTTTGTTGGGTAAAGTATATCTGACCCAACAAGAATATGGTCTTTGTGCAGATGTACTGGATGACGTACTGGCGATGGGATATACTTTAGAGGATGACTATGCCAACCTTTTTACACCTGGAAATGATGAGTTGTCGGAGTCGATTTTTGAAATAAAATATCTTTCGGGGAATATTGGAGAAGGCAACTCATTCTCTTCCCTTTTTACGCCACCATTATTCAATATTGCCCTGTTTCCTGGTAATATGCAGGGTTCCGGAAGGATCAATCCAACGGATGATCTGGGCAATGCTTATGAGGATGGAGATTTGAGAAAGACCGCTTCTTTTGCTGATTCTGTGCTGCTTCTGGACGATACTTACGCCGACAATAATTACTCGAAAAAGTTTGTAGACTTTACAACTGGCGTGGTAGGAGATGGTGGAGTCAATTTCACTTCACTTCGATATGCTGATGTATTGCTAATGTATGCAGAGGCACTCAATGAAACCAATATGACCGTAGACGCTCACGATTATGTGAACATGGTCAGGGATCGGGCCGATCTTGGAGACCTTACCGGACTTACTAATGCAGACCTTACTCTGGCCATAGAGCAAGAAAGAAGGGTAGAGTTTTTCTGTGAAGGCCATAGGTGGTTCGATCTGGTAAGAACAGGTCGTGCAGAAACCGTGATCAATGCGCACTTTAATGACCTGGGTCTGAACTTTTCACTCGAGCCTTATGAATTGCTCATGCCAATTCCACAGAGAGAACTGGATATAGATCCTGATCTCGGACAGAATCCCGATCACTAAATTATTATAAGGAGGTCACTTGCAAAGTGTGACCTCTTATTTCTTATCCTAATTTTTATGACACAATGGCCAGACTTTTTGCTTTAATCATATTAGTGGCAATGAGTGCCTGTGCTGAGCGTGAGCCCAATGATGTTATACTGAAGAAAGATTTAGGTGTTAAGCGGTTCAATAATATCACCCTCGAGCTATCACTGAAGCCATTCAAAAAAAATGATCCTGCTTACTTCAAATCAGTCTCGAATGAGATATTCACCCAGTGGGGGTCATTGCTTAGGCATGCGGATACAATTTCGCTCATGCTTTGGACAGCAGATGGTTCTGAAATCCTTGATTACAGCGGAAGTCTTGATCAAAACCTGGAATGGGCCAGGTATATTGGGAATCCCAATACTGAGCATGAAGTAAACTCCAGTCCTGACGATGAAAACCTATCGGTTCATCACAGGGCATTTACATACATGGATGAAACACCCATATTTAGCTATGGGGATCTGAAGACCATAGTCAACACACTCAAGGCAACTGGTGAGAAAATGACTGGCAAGCCCATTCGTGTTGGGGCCACATTTGATCCGGGTCCTGAGTTTGCCAAATCTCCCTTTAAATATCAGAAACACCCGGAAATATGTATGGGTGCCACGATGGGAGCAAAAACTTTTGTTTGCTGCTACGCTACCCTCAATGAAGACAAAAGCAGCTATGCCGGATTCCCAGACGGGATCAAACAAGATACACCTTTTGGAACCTTTTTCGGGAAACAATCTCAGCATTTCCTCGCAGATCTTGGCTTTGATTATCTCTGGCTATCCAATGGGTTTGGTTTTGGCATGGAAACCTGGAGTGCAACCGGTGCTATTTTCGATGGTGAAAAGTTTCACCCGGAAAAGATCCAGGATACGCGCGAAAAGATCGTTGATTTCTGGACCTTGTTTCGGGCTGAATGTCCGGAGTTTAGGATTGAGACCCGAGGTACAAATTTGTCGACAGGGATCGACCTGGCAGCGGATGGAGTGGATCTAAAAAGCATCTACAATGGAGGGTATAATCTCCTGCCCCCACCCAATTCACCCTGGGCGGCATTGAATGGAGATTTTGGACTTGAGCTAGCCGGCTATATGTCCCGCATTGCAGAATTACCTGACAGCAGGTATCTGTTCAGGTATTATACACATGACCCCTGGTGGGTAAACAGCCCCTGGATGGATCGGTATGGGCGCGAGGCTCATGACATATATCTCCCAATGTCTGTTACTACCATCAACAATTCCGGAGAAACTAAATCTCCAACCCATTTGAACTTCCTCACTATTGATGATTCCTATGGCAATATGCCCGTTCAGGTGCCAGACGAAGTGATCCCTCATATCCTACAGGCCAGAAGGAAGGCACCTGATCAGGCAGGACCTGTGGTTTGGATTTATCCTTTTGATGAGTACCATGAATGGGCTTCCAACCAGCCTCAAAGGCTTTCCGAAATATATTATGGCGACTGGTTTATCCGGCAGGCTATCAACGAAGGTTTTCCAATGAATACGGTAGTGTCTACTGATAATTTTTTGAAAACCATGAGTGCCGGGAAATCAATATTTGATGAGTCAGTGTTAGTTTCCATTGCTCCGGAGTCCGGAAGTGCGCTGGAAGACCAGCTTATTGATTTTGTGAAAACGGGAGGGAAGCTCATGATCTATGGTCCCGTTAGCCACGCGAGTAAGGAATTCTTAGCGTTTATGAATGTGAAATCGACAGATCCTGTTTCAGGGGAGTTTGTAGTGAATCTAAAAATGGAAGGGGACCAAATTGATGAGAGGACTCCTTCCATCATGAAACACTCAGCGGATATGTCTGGAGGAGGAATAGAAACGCAGATCAATGAAGTTGGTAAAGATACACGGGTGCTCGCTGAGGCGATACAAAATGGAGTGCGCAGAGACATTGTCGTGCTGAGAAAGTCAACTCAATGGAATGGGGGAGCCGTCTGCTATGTAAGGGGGACCAATTCTGCTATATACAAAGGTGGACACCTTTTGACGCCGGATGATCCGGATGACTGGTTTTCAGGAAATTCGTTGATGAGATTAGGCCTTTCAGAACTGGGTTACTCAATAAAATATGTCAAACGAAGAGAAAGTTTGAAAGACCCGATTACATGTATTTCCCGTCATGATAATGCTTTCTTTTTCTCCGGCTATCTACCCAATCTTACAGTAGAGCAGCACTTGAAATTTCCACAGGGGGCACCTATTATTATAGGATGGGAAACAGAACTCAGAGATGGTTCGGCCACTTACCGGTTCCCCAAGTCATTTTTCGAGGAGACCAGGCTTTTTGTAGAGCAAGAGTCCGGGATTATTTCCTGTTTGGATATTCCCTTAGCAACCAAAGGCACAAAAAGAAGAATCCAACTAAAAGGTTTAGAAGGTGCGACCGTAACTTTCTATCCTCCTAAAGGGCTTCAGCGAGAAACCGTGAAGGTGGTGCTCAATTCTACTTACCCTTTTGGAAAAGGTACTTTGGAAGGTAAGAAATCTTCTAAGGGAGATTATTATGTTTATGAAAATGTTACAGGAAATTTGATTGTATCATGGTAAAGGTCAGGTCAATGTTATCTTCAATAAGGCTAACACGATCAAAAAGGTTGTTGACCTTTTTTGTAATTCTTGTTTGGCTATGCTTGCCAGGCTGTACTGGCTCAAATGGTGAAAAAAGTAAACCTGGTCGTCCCAATGTAATAGTCATTTTGACTGACCAGCATAACCCCAAAGCCATCAGTGCTCATGGGAACTCCTATCTAAAGACCCCAAACATTGATTTCCTGGTCAATGGAGGCATCAGCTTTTTGAATTCTTACTGCACTTCACCGGTTTGCGGACCCGCTAGAAGTAGTTTGATCACCGGTTTAATGCCACATAATACAGGTGTGAATTACAATGGTGAATCCATGAAACCTGCTGTAAAAAATCTCGGTGAGATCCTGAGTGAGGAAGGATACAACACCGTGTGGGCGGGTAAATGGCATATTCCGGATTCTTACCCCCAGAGCAAGGACATTGATACGCTGGCTGGTTTTAAACTCCTGGATTTTTATCACAATGATGCGTCGTGGGCTTTGGGAGAAGATACTGACCAGCTACTGGCTGATGTCACTGTTGACTACATCAAAAGATACGACAGCGAAAAACCTCTCCTGATGTATATCCAGTTTCATAATCCTCATGATATCTGTCATGTGCCCAGAAGGCCGGATGACTACCCAAATGTAGGACCGGATGTTGAATTACCTCCATTACCAGAGAATCATGCGATAGATCCTAACGAACCGGAAATGATAGCCAACAGCCGATTCAGAGACCACTATGGGGATGAGCTCCTGCTCTCCCAGGACAATGATGAAACCCGATGGAGAAACTATCTGTGGTATTACTATCGGTTTACCGAAATGGTTGATGCTGAAATTGGAAAAGTTTTAGACGCGCTAAAAGAGAAGGGAATGGATGAGAATACCATTATCGTCTTGAGTGCTGACCATGGGGATGGTATGGCTGAAAAGAAATGGGCTGCAAAGCTTTCACTTTACGATGGGCCTGCCAGGGTCCCTTTCGTGATCCATTATAAAGATGCAATTCCGGCAAAAGGAGTAGACCAAAAGCAAGTTGTTTCCGGAGTAGATGTTGTACCTACCATCCTGGATTATGTAGGAGTCAAGGCAAACCAAAAGATGGACGGTGTGAGCCTGAAGTCGTATGTAGAAGCATCCGTACTTGACAGGCCATTTATTGTGACGGAACTGGGTGTAGATCCGTTTGATAAAACATTACAAGGAAGAATGATCCGTACCGATCGATATAAGTATAATTATTACGCGGAAGGTGCCCGCAATGAAGAATTGTTTGATATGGTCGATGATCCTTTAGAACAAAACAATTTGGCTTATGATAATCAGTATTCGGAGACGAAGGCTGAATTAAAAAGTAAGCTGAAACAATGGATTATAGATACTGGTGACCCTTTTAAATTATAAAAACAAACCCCAATGAAGAAGATATTTTTTCTGACTATCCCCATCATTCTATTTCAGTTTTGTTTTCTGATTCAGGTTCACGGTCAGGAGTCGAAGGTATACGAGGAACTTAAAAATGGTTTCCAATCACCACCGGCTCACGTTCGCCCCAAAGTCTATTACTGGTGGCTCAATGGTAATGTAGATACCGTAAGGGTAAAGGAAGAAATAGCTGCCATGGATAAAGTCGGTATCTCTGGCTTTGACATCTTTGAGATTGGGGTGCCTCAGGCAGATACCATGGTAGATCCCGGGCCTGCTTTTTTGAGTGAGGAGTCACTTCAGGCTATCAAAGTAGCCCTGGAGGAAGCTAAGAAATACCAAATGGATGTTGGTCTGAATATGGCCAGCAGCTGGAACGCTGGCGGAGCATGGATCACTCCGCAGCACTCGGCCAAATCAATCTATTTTTCCAAAATCAGGGTGAATGAAAAATCAGAGACAAAAGTGAAACTTCCTTTTCCGGAAATCTCTGAAAAAGATGCTAAAGGAAAACAGAGGGTCATTGAATATCAGCGCAATGGAAAACCGGTATTTTATGAAGAAGTAGCTGTGGTGGCTGTCCCGATTGAGGATGGTGAACCTGTCAGGGACCCATCGAAATTTGTTGATCTTTCTGACAAATTCGATCCTGAAAAAGAAAGTGTGAAATGGACCTTGACTGGGGAATGGGAAGTTCATCGGTACATATGTTCAAACTCAGGGGAGCAACTAAAATTACCAAGTAAAAACTCTGTAGGTCCGATCATAGACCACTTTGATGCCAATGCCACTGAAGCACACTTCCTGCATATCATCAACAAGGTCAAAGAAGTGATGGGTGATAATCTGGAAGCAACTGCTCTGAAGAGCTTATACCTCGCCAGCTATGAGGCCACCGGTTTTGTCTGGACGTTGACCCTGCCCCAGGTGTTTGAAGAAATCAACGGCTATGAAATCACCCCCTATCTTCCTGTCTTGTTCAATGAGGAGGCTTATGATGAGGACATTGTCAGTGAGTTCAAAAAGGATCACCAGCGTACACTATCCGAGTTGATGATCAATAATTTTTACAAGAAAGGCAAAGAAATAGCGAATGCACACGGGCTAATGATCAATTCGGAGTCGGGAGGTCCGGGATTTCCACTGCACAATGTCCCGGTAGAACCATTAAAATCCCTGGGTGTAATGGATCTGCCGAGAGGAGAGTTTTGGATCAATCATCGCCGGTTGAATGCAGATGGAATTGATATCCTGCGGGTCGTAAAAGAAGTTTCATCAGCGTCTCATATTTATGGAAGGGGGATTGTGGAGGAAGAAGCATTTACTTCATTTAAGCATTGGCAGGAAGGGCCTTTTGATATGAAACCATCCGGGGACCGTGCCTTTGCTGAAGGCATGAACCGGGTGGTTGTCCATGGGTTTAGCCACAATCCGCGTGGATTTGGGTATCCCGGCATCGCGTACCATGCAGGGACTCACTACAACGACAGGAGGGTCTGGTTTTCGAAGGCAAAACCATTCAATGATTACCTGGCCCGTAATTCATTCCTTTTTCAGAAGACCAAATACTTCGCGGATGTACTCTATTATTATGGAGATCAGATTCCCAACTACACCGGACATAAAAACAGCCGGTTTACTGTCGGTCCGGGATATGATTATGAGGTGACCAATACAGAGATTCTGTTACAACTTAAGGTAAATAATGGTAAGCTTGTATTGCCGACGGGAGGAACTTTCAGTGTTTTAGCCCTGGAAGGAGAAAAACAGATCAATCCTAATGTCTTATTAAAGATTGAGGAACTGCTAAAAGCAGGCGCGGTAATCGTAGGGCCGAAACCGGAGAGCGTGCTTGAACTGCCGGGAAAGACACCTGATATGGTGTCGCTCATCAATAAGTTGTGGGGCATGAATACCAAGAACAGAGTGATTGCTGAATCCACTGCTGCAGAAGTATTGAACAATATCGGTATTGGGCCAGATCTCGATTATTCAGATAAGGATTACTACACCCTGGACTTCATTCACTATCAAAGAGACGAATTGGATTTTTACTTTATAAGAAATACGACGGACCAGTGGATTTCCAGAAATGCGAGCTTCCGGCAAGAAAACAAAGTGCCTGAAATATGGGATCCTGTAACAGGCGAAATCAATCAAGTCACTATATATCATAAAGAAGGGAATTATATAAAGATACCGCTATCACTTCCTCCATTTGGAGCGCAGTTTGTAGTCTTTAAGCCAGGAGATCAACAACCCATCTATTCAGGCATTGACAACGGCGGGATGTATCCTCCCCGCTTGTCCTATACTTCAGACGGTGTGTTGATTTTGGATGAGGGGAAGGTAGCAATGATCAAAGGCGACCAGCGGTTTATTGTAACCAATGAAATTAAGATCCAACCCATCGATGGAGCCTGGGAGGTTCATTTTTCACAAGAGTGGGGTGGACCAGAAAAAAAGATCATCAATGAGCTGAAGTCATGGGCCACATTTAATGAGGAAGGGATCAAATACTATTCAGGCACCGCCAGGTATAAGACGATCATTCACTACGAGATCAATTCAAGTGTTGCGGAAAATCAAAGCGTTTTGCTCGACCTGGGCGAAGTGTCCAAGATTGGTGAAGTATGGTTGAATGGGGAACCATTAGGTATCTGCTGGACAAAACCTTTCCAGTTTGATGTGACTGAATACATTAAACCCGGAGACAATGTGCTGGAGGTAGACGTGGCTAACACCTGGTCCAATAGAATGGTGGGCGACCGATTAACTGAAGGTAAAGATTATACCTATTCCAACATCCAGGTGACCAGCTTGAAAGGTCTTGACAAAATAAGATTTCCCTGGGCGGAAGTACCATTGATTGAGTCAGGTTTGTTGGGTCCGGTGAAACTGATCACCTTGACGCCATTGGAGTAGCTGTAAGTCTTAATTTCATTTTTCACATCACCAATATTTTTGATTTAAATTAGGTAAAGGGTAATATTACCTATCAGATAGTACCCAAAAATGTGAATTTGGAAAAGGAACGGCTCAAGCGGTTGGTAGGATTAATGGCTGGTGATGATACCCAGGCATTCAGGGAATTCTTTGATCTGCTATATCCTCGATTTTTCAGGTTTGCGTTCTATTATGTGAAATCTGACATCCTGAGTGAAGAGATCGTTTCGGATGTGTTTATGAAGCTCTGGAACAACCGGGAAAAGCTCCCTGAGATAGAACAACTCGATCTCTATTTTTTCCGCGCGATTAAAAATCAGGCCCTCACCTACATCAAAAAGGAATCGAAACATTTGCTGGTCTATTCGGATGAATACTCTTCGAAGCTTGAGTATGTGGAACCCGAAAATCTTTTGATTGCCAAAGAACTCTCCAGAAAAATAGAGGAGGCTATCTGTGAGTTGCCAGACAAATGTGAGATCATTTTCAGGCTTGTCCGAGAAGATGGGCTCTCTTACAAGAAAACGGCCGAGCTTCTGGACATCACACCGAAAACAGTAGAAAATCAGATCGCTATTGCCACCAAGAAAATTAAGGAAGCTTTGAATGGATTTTACCATGATCGTGGCCTTCTAAACAAAATTATTTCTTATTCAATACTATTAATGTAGCTACTATCTTGGGGGTAATCCCCAAAACTTTGGTTAATCAATTGTCCGTATAATAAGATTTACGATGATTAGAGTTAGCCAATTTCTTTTTTTTGCTGGGAGCTTAATTCTTCTAC
Organism: Cyclobacteriaceae bacterium; assembly: GCA_965223915.1. Lineage (GTDB taxonomy): Bacteria > Bacteroidota > Bacteroidia > Cytophagales > Cyclobacteriaceae > UBA7330. Next base: position 1,755,117 of record OZ245027.1, read on the forward strand.
TCACATTTTGTGAACAGAGGAAAGAAAAAAGCCAGCGCACCCCGAATGTAGTATTAATCTTCATTGATGATTTAAATGACTGGGTCGGATGTATGGATGGTCATCCGTTTGTAAAAACTCCAAACATAGATAAACTGGCATCTATGGGAGTGCTTTTTACGAATGCCCATGCACAAACGGCTATCTGCAACCCATCCCGTGTAAGTTTTATGACTGGTTTATATCCGAGTTCAACAGGGATATATTTCAATTCCGGCAATATTGAAGACTCCCCTGCCGCTTCAAAAGGTATGTTGATGACCAGACGTTTTGAAAAGGAAGGGTATAATGTGGTAGGCGCTGGTAAATTGTATAGTCAAGGTGATTTGAAATATATGACTAACCATGCTGGTCGGTTCGGTGGTTTTGGGCCACTCCCTGATGAAAAATTAACAAAGTACGAGGGTCATCAATTATGGGATTGGGGTATTTATCCTGAAGAAGATACTTTGACTCCGGACTTTAAAGTTGCAGAGTGGGCGGTACACCAGCTAAAATCTGGCTTACAAGAACCGTTTTTCCTTGGGGTAGGATTTTTCAGGCCGCATGTTCCGATGTATGCACCTCAAAAATACTTTGACTTATATCCACTGGATAGTATCCAGATACCTCAGGTGAATCCTCAGGATCTGGAAGACTTATCGGAGTATGCGATTAATTTGACTCGATTGGAGCATATCGAACCCTCACATGAATGGATAATTGAAAACAATGAATGGAAGCATCTTGTACAAGCTTATCTGGCTAGCATCAGTTTTGTAGATACTCAGGTAGGAAAGGTCCTGAACGCTCTAGAGGGTAATCAATTAGAAGAAAACACCTACATAGTACTTGTAAGTGACCATGGATTTCACTTGGGGGAAAAGCAAGTTTGGGCCAAGCAGACACTTTGGGAGGAAAGTACCAGAGTGCCTTTAATAATTGCAGGTCCCGGTATTCCTAATGGGGAAGTGTGTGGTATGCCGGTTCAGTTATTAGATATTTACCCTACCCTTTTGGATCTCACGGAACTGGAAGCTGATGATTATCTGGAGGGACGCTCATTGAGGCCTCTTTTAGAGGATTCAAAAGCGCCATGGCCATATATAGCCCGAAGCAGTTTCGGTCCGGGTAATTATGCCATACGCTCAGAAAATTTTCGCTATATCAAATACCTTGACGGTTCAGAGGAGTTTTATGATCACACTATCGATGAGTCAGAATGGAATAACTTAATCGGTGATTTAGATTATGAAGAAAAAATAGCATGGCACAAGTCATTTCTTCCAACGACTAATGGTTCTCCAATTCTTGGTAGCGGATCCACTGGTCATAAAGCCTATGCTGCTTCAGAAGCTATTTTACAGAGTAGCTTAAATAAATAGTGCTAAGAACTTGTCCTAAATAATAAAATCCTTAGTCGAGGTTAAAGATATTTCGGAAACACTTTGGGGGTAAATACATAAACCTGAGTTTATATAGGTACAAGGATTTTACGGCAACCGAATGACCGATTATTTACAACTAATAGCCAAAAAGCTAGCTGGCGAAATCAATGACTTTGAAGAAAGAGCCCTCAACGACTGGGTCAAAGATTCTAAAGAAAACGAGCTGGCTTATCGGCGGTTTGAAGAATTCTGGACAAAGGGCAAGTATACTTTAAAAGTAAACGGTCAGGATGATGCCTTCAGAAAACTAACTGAGAAGATTGGCATTCCTTATCAGGAAACACCAGCCAAAAAGACAACAAATACAGGTTTTTGGTTCAGGGTTGCCGCTTCAATTGCCATTCTTATGGTTTCAGGCCTAAGCTGGTTTTACTTTATAAACCAGTCAGATCCTCCTGCTGCTGAAGTCCCCAAAGAGTCCATGATCGTAAAGAGCAATCCACGCGGTCAGAAATCACAGATCACATTACCGGATGGAACCACGGTTAAGCTAAATGCAGAAAGCTATATCGAGTACTCAAGTGACTTCAGAAATGAACGCTTTGTTAAACTGGTTGGTGAGGCTTTTTTTGATGTGGTCCGGGATACACTCCATCCTTTTAAAGTGGTCAGCGGGGATATCCAGGTAATGGTGCTGGGCACTTCGTTTAATGTGCAGGCTTTTCCATTTGAAGAGACCATGTCGGTAGCTGTGGCAACAGGAAAAGTTCAGGTTGAAAAGAAACATCATCACAATGAAGAACAAAGTAGTTTGCTCCTGCCTACAGAAATGCTTTCCATTGACCATAAGACAGGAGAATTCAAGAAGCGACAATTCGATCCGGATCAGGTGTTGGCGTGGCGAGATGGAGTGCTGACTTTTGAAAAGGCCTCCTTTGAAGAAATTAGTAAGCGGCTCGAGCGCTGGTATGGTGTGGACTTTGTTGTGAAACGAAAGACACCCATTTCGGATGGATTCACAGGGCGATATGAAAATCCAACCCTCGAAACGGTGCTGAAAGGAATGAGTTTCTCATCCGATTTCAGCTTTAAGATAAGTGGAGATACAGTATTGATAAACTAATCCAAAAAATGATGCAAGATTCAAGCTAATTACAATAAAAAAGGGCCTACCTATTCGAGAATGTTTGGACGACCTCCTGGAATAGCATAGACCCAAGTCTCAAGTAATGTTAACCTAAGACCAATTAAAATTATGAATTCAAAACTACTAAGACAACTGGTCATTATGTCCAGACATCTATTACTTATTTATTTGCTGCATGGCGTGCTTTCCTGTGTCCTGGTCGCCTCAGACCTCAATGCGCAGTTGAAAGAAAAGAGCATTGATGAGATCTATATGTCCTTGCAGTTGAAAAACGTGACGCTCAACAAAGCGTTTGACAGGATAAGCCAGCAAACGGGATTTTCATTTGCTTTCAATGAGGAAATGGTAGATCTCAAAGAGCGGATTGATATTGATGTAACTAACAGTTCATTGGGTGATGTGCTTCGGGAGATTTCCAAATCATCCAATTTACGGTTTAGGCGCGTGAATGATAACATTCATGTTGGAGTAGCTAACGAAGCGGAGACAAAACCAATTGAGGAGATCCTTAACTATGCCCAGCGATCAATATCCGGAAAAGTAGTTTCTGCTGAAGATGGAAGTGAGCTTCCAGGTGTCAGCGTAACCATCAAAGGTACCACGAGTGGTACAGTGACTGACATCGATGGCCGATATACACTCAACGTCTCAGAGGGATCTGTTTTGATTTTTAGTTTCGTGGGATTTGCAACAAGCGAAGTCACGGTAGGTAATCAATCTGAGATCAATGTCACCATGAATACCGATGTTCAAACCCTGGAAGAATTGGTTGTGGTAGGATATGGTACTGTAAAAAAGAGCGATCTGACCGGGTCTGTGGCCAGCGTAAAATCTAAAGACATTAATTCTTTTCCAACAACTAACATGATCCAGGCGCTTTCAGGTAGAGCACCTGGGGTTCAGGTATTACAAACGACTGGTGCTCCAGGTGCCGGATTAAGTGTTCGTATACGGGGCACAAACTCTATACAGGGTGGTAACGAGCCTCTTTATGTGATAGATGGTTTCCCTTATTCAGGAAATCCAACGAATATTAATAATTCTGACATTGAAAGTATTGAAATATTAAAAGATGCTTCAGCGACTGCTATCTACGGGTCAAGAGGAGCCAATGGTGTGGTATTAATCACGACAAAATCCGGGAAACCAGGCGTAACAAGAGTTGATTTTGAATCTAGCTACAGTGTACAGACACTGAGGAAAAAGCTTGAATTGATGAATGGGGTAGAGTATGCTGAAATAGCGAACTTACAAGCTACCAATGATAACATTGCCCCGTACTTTACGCAGTCTGAAATAGATGCATTTGGTGAGGGTACAGATTGGCAGGACATTGTTTTTCAGGAAGCCCCCATTTTGTCATCTTCTTTGAATGTGAGTGGCGGTAACGATAAGACTAAATTTTCTATTGGAGGAAGTTTCTTCGGTCAGGATGGAATTGTCAAGGGGAGTGATTATGACAGGTATACACTTAGAACAAACATCTCTCATGACATCAGTAAAATGTTCAGTGTTTCATTGGCTAATACGGCTACTTATTTGAAAACGGAACGACGGGATAGTGATGGAGGGACAAGAGGAGGTTCAATGATCAATGCCGCAGTTGGCGCTGCGCCGATCTCCAGACCATACAACGATGACGGGACATTAAATGTACTGGCACAGGAATTTCCTTTTGTACCAGTGGATATGATTAACCCATTGAATTTTATCAATGAACAAGCGAACGTGGTTAAGGCCAATGTCATCTTAACTAATCTGGCTTTCTTGTTTAAGCCCATTGAAGAAATTACTGTTAAAATTTCAGGTGGCATTGAAAACAGGGATGACCGAAGGGATGTATACACTTCAAGAGACTTCATAAACTCTGAGGGTAGTGCTTCTGTAGGAACAAGTCAATTCAGGAGTTTACTTAGTGAAAACACCATTAGTTTTAATAAAACGTTTGGAGGAATTCATACGCTCACAGCAGTCACTGGTTTTACTTATCAGGACTTTTTAAGTACTTCTCTTGGCGCAAGTGGTCAGGGTTTCTTGAGTGATGTATTTGAAACACATGATCTTTCTGCCGCAGCTACCCAGGGGATAGCCAATAGCGGTTATTCTTATTCTTCAATTCTATCATACCTGGGAAGAGTCAATTACTCATTAAATGACAAGTATTTGTTTACCGTGAGTTTCAGGGCCGATGGATCTTCCAGGTATAGTGAGGGTAATAAGTGGGGATATTTTCCATCAGGAGCTTTCGCATGGAGATTGTTTGAAGAGGATTTTTTCACGGCAGACAATGTGTTTTCGGATCTAAAATTAAGAACCAGTTGGGGTTTAACAGGTAGCCAGGCCATTAGTCCATACTCCACGTTGAACCTGCTTTCATCCGGTTTGGTAGTATTGGATGATGCACTTTATAACACTTTTGCTCCTTCCAACAGGCTTCCGGGTGATCTGAAATGGGAGACTACGGAGCAAATAGACTTCGGTGCTGATTTTGGCTTCTTAAATAACAGAATTCTGTTGACTGCTGACTATTACATTAAAAACACCAGGGATTTATTGAATACTGTTACGCTGCCTTCGTCAACAGGTTATGTATCAACGATCAGGAATGTTGGAGCTGTAAGAAATCAGGGACTGGAATTGGGTGTTGATGCTAAGATCCTGACGGGAGATTTTAAGTGGAACATGAACGCCAACATATCATTTAACAGGAATGAAGTAGTGAAGCTCCAGGATGGCGAAGACATTTTAGGTGGACGTGTTTCAGTTCTGGCTGTAAATGATGATGTTACCATTTTGAGAGAGGGCAGACCCATCGGGCAATTCTACGGATACGTGGAGGATGGTTATGACAGTGAAGGTCAGATTGTCCTGAAAGACCTTGATGGAGATGGATCAATTACTGCTGAGGATAAGACGTATATTGGCGATCCCAATCCGGATTTTATCTACGGGATCAATTCCAATATGTCCTTTAAGAATTTTGAATTGACATTGTTCTTCCAGGGAACCTACGGCAATGACATCTATAATGTGAGTTCAATCCCCACTACCATTGATTACGGGCAGGGGCTCAATATGCCACGTGAGGTATATCTGGATCACTGGACACCAGAGAATCCTGATGCTAAATATCCACAAATTAGTAGAAGCACTTCTGCATATAATTCAGACCGATGGATTGAAGACGGTTCATTTCTTAGATTGAGAAATATTGAACTGGCATATAATTTCCCTATGAATAATGTTAGCTGGTTAGAAAATGCTCAATTGTATTTTAGCGGGCAAAACCTGTTGACCATAACTCAATATTCCTGGTGGGATCCGGAGGTAAATTCCAGGGGAGCAAGCACGAGAGGCATTGACCATTTCACCTATCCCATGGCCAGGTCATTTACTGTAGGCTTTAGACTTGGTTTTAATTAAGACATCATTCACACATTAAATATTAATGGAAATGAAAAAGGAATATAAAATATTAAGGGGATTTACCCTGACAGCTAAATTCTTATTAGGCATTGCAATGATCGCTGGTTTGGTGTCTTGCGAAGACCAGCTGAATGAGGAACCGAAAAATGTGGCAACAAGCCAGTTCTACCAAACTCCGGAAGAGATGGAAGCGGGCGTGTTTGCCATATACAGTGCTCTGGGAGGTAATACACGTGCAGAACTATATGCAGTCTTAGATTATCACTCAGAATCCGTTTATGGTAGGGGAAGTCGATCTGATTACAACAGTTTTGCCGGATTAAACAGTGGAAATATCAATGTGGCAGGAGGCCGTTGGAACATGCTCTATTCCGGCATCAGGAATGCCAACATTATCATAGCCAATGCTGCCAATGCTACAGATATCGATCCTGCCGATCTTGATGCTTTTGTTGGGGAAGCAAAATTTTTACGAGCGTGGGCATATTTCGACCTGGTGAGAAACTGGGCAGGCGTTCCACTCCGAACAGATCTCAATATGGATGAAAGAGATATTCCCAAAAGTTCAGTAAGTGAAGTTTACGATCTGATCCTGGATGATCTCTTGGAAGCCGAAAGTGCTTTACCAACGGATGCCGATAATGTTGGTCGGGCTACAAGCTATGCAGCAAAAACATTGTTGGCTGATGTTTACCTGACACTGGGTATGTATGCTGAAGCCCGCGATAAGGCTGATGAAGTCATTTCATCCAATAAATACAGCCTGGTGCCTGTATCCACTTTTGAAGACTTTCAATGGAATGTATTTGGTCCAACAATCGTCACATCTTCCGAAGAGATCTTTTCAATCAAATGTACAAGGCTGGATGGCTTTGGAAACTGGACCTTGTTCATCACCAATCATCCCAGCACAGGCAATTTCAATTTTGGCGGTGCTTACGCCTCATACAGCGATGCCACCAATCAATTCTACATTGACTGGGATGACAATGACATAAGAAAATCATTATGGGATCAAATTGATTTTGGCTTAGGACCAAATACACTGGTCAGTAAAAAATTCATTGACCCAGAAGCAGCCAGCAGAACGGGTGCCGGTAATGACATTCCTGTCTACAGATATCCCGATGCCATGCTGATCTTTGCCGAGGCTGCAAGCCAGGCTGCCAATGGGCCTACTGCAGAAGCCATGGAAGCCCTTAACAAAGTGCACCGCAGAGCTTATGGGCATGATCCGAATTCACCATCTCCGGATGATTATATTTTGGCGGATTATGACGTGGATAGTTTTCTGGATCTTGTATTGACAGAAAGGGCCTATGAATTCCAAATGGAAGGTAAGCGGTGGCTGGATCTTAAGCGCACGGATAAAGCCGCTGAGACGATACAGGATGTTCGTGGAATCACGATTGCGGAGTCACACTTTCTGTGGCCAATACCTGCAAATGAAATTGAGTTGAACAAATCATTTTCTGCAACAGACCAGAATCCGGGTTATTAAAAATTTTATTCATGAAGGCATCTCAATCTTAGGCGTCATTCTGAACGAAGTAAAGAATCTTAGTTGATTAAATTGACTCATAATTTATTTTAGAATTCTTTGTTCACTCAGACGATGTTGTTGAGATGCCCACTTTTATTGATGAACTATGGTGAAAATTGAGCGAAGAGAGGCCTTGAAGTCATTGGGGGCTGTTTCCCTGGGCCTGGCAGCCACATCACTGGCTAAAGGTGATGTGTTAGAACAGCCAAAACCAACACAGAAGAAAACAATTGAAACAGATATCCTCATTGTTGGAGGAGGAACAGCGGGAGTTATCGCAGCCATCCAGGCGGGAAGAACCGGAAGCAGGACATTGCTTGTAGAGAGTGGAAGTCAGCTGGGTGGGACCACCACTACGGGGGGCGTTTCATTTCCAGGGATATTTCATGCCTGGGGAAAGCAGATCATTGGTGGCATAGGCTGGGAACTTGTGATGGATGCCGTACAGTTGAATGATGACATTCTGCCTAACTTCTCCATCATCCCAAACAATAAGACCATCAGGCATTGGCGTCATCAGGTCACAGTGAATGGTGCTTTGTATGCCATGCTGGCAGAAGAAAAGTGCATAGAAGCAGGAGTGGATATCCATTATTACGAGACACCGACAGAAATTTCCTTCAAGAAAGGAAAGTGGACCGTCAAAACAGTAGGCAAAGGCGTCCAAAACGAGATTGTATGCAAGCAGATCATCGATTGTTCAGGAAATGCGGCCGCAGCTTCATTGGCCGGGTTTCCGCTTTTGAGGGAGGAGGACACGCAGCCAGGATCATTTATTTATAGAATCGGAGGCTATGATTTTGATTCGCTGGACCTGGATAAAATCCCGAAGCAGTACCACGGCACCTTGAGGAATAATATGATTATCAACAAAGGCGAAAAGGTAGAATCGTCTGTCAATAATTTCCCTGCTACGGTTCCTTATGGATACGTCTATGTACACGGAGCGGATTCCTCCACGGCAGAGCTGCATACCAAAGCCAATATTGAAGGACGGACATCATTGCTGCAGCTGTTGCGAAAGCTGAGGACATTCCCCGGCTGTGAAAAACTGAAGATACTCGATGCCCAGACAGAAACAGCTGTCAGGGAAACATACAGGATTGATGGATTGTATAAGATCACAAAAGATGACTATGTGGAAGGTAGGGTGTTTGATGACTCGCTTTCGTATTCTTTTTATCCCATCGACTTGCACCGCAATGGGAAGTCAATATATCAAGAATTTCTCAAGGAAGATATTGTCGCAACCGTTCCATTGAGAGCGCTGATCCCTAAGAACAGTCAAAATTTCCTTGTCGCCGGAAGATGTTTGAGCAGTGATCGATTGGCCAATTCCGCTTTGAGAGTTCAGGCTTCATGCATGGGAATGGGACAAGCTGCGGCAGTGGCAGCATTTTTGGCTAATAAGCATGGAGTTACCCCTGTTGATGTTCCTTTACCAGAATTGAAAAAAATGCTAAAGGAGTATGGTGCGATCGTCCCGGGATAATCATTTTTGATAATTTGCTGATATGATCATTTGGATTGGGAAGTTGTTGATTGGAGTGATAATGACTGTGCAAGTACAGGGCAAAGATGAAATAAGCTATTTCCAATCTTCTACGATATCCATTCCAGAAGCTCAGGAAACTGTTGAAAAAACAATCTTTGACAGTCAGTTGAATGAAGAAATCCATCAGGTATCAACCAGCGATGGAATACCTCTGCACTATTACATCCAATTGAATACGGGGGTCTGTTTTGATAATCAGTGCAGACCCCTGAGTATGCTTGTCTATTGGAATATCACCGGCAGATATCTTGGTTTCAAGCTTGAAGATGGAGAATTTCTAAGCAAGTACGAACATGAGCCTTTTTCAACGGCTGAATATGAAAGACTACACGAGTTGTTGGGTGATCCCTTCCTTCCCCTGGATGAGTATGCTTTTGAGGAGCTGGTCCGAGACACATCAACGATGGCATCGCCTGTTGACGGAGTATCTGGTGCTACATCCGAGGATGTGTTGGATTATATAGTGAAAGGGGCTGCCTATACTACGTATAAACTGTGGAATGTAATCTATGGGCCGATTCAACAGCATGTGATTCAGCAGACAGAGAATCAGCTTGATGCAGCGCTCTTCAATAGAATTCTTCAGAGTACCGATCAAAATGACATTACCTGGGCACTGGAAAGGGTTGCGCTGATCGAAGAACTCGATGAACCAACGATCAACACTATTTCTGAAATAATTTCAAAGGGAGAATATTTCCATTCGTATTTAGTCCTGAGGTCATTGAGTCAGGAACAATTGGATGGTGAAATGATACAAAGGGAATTAATCAGTTTGATAAGCCTGGTGGATCAGGGAGTTTCCAAACTGATCCTTGATCGATTGATGCATGTCAATAAGCTTGGATCGATGGCGATTGATGAGTCCTTGGAGCATATTTCATCACTAAATGGTATGCAATTGCTCAACTTATTAAAGCTCTTTGAGCATCATCAGGTCAGTGATAAGCGCTTATGTCCGTTATTGAATGAGGCCATGATCAATCAGAATACCTATATAAAGACCCAGGTGACCAGTTTTCTGGAGGGCCAAACCTGCCGGTAGCATTCGGATTAGGTTCTTTAAATCAACAATTATTGACAATTTATTGGTTACCATCTTTGTGTTTCGTAAATTACGTTACGTAAATTACGTAATGTAAATAGTGAAATGAGAAGGCCGGCAAATCCGTTTATACTTTCAGGTTATCATAGCCCTGAATATTTCTGTGATCGGGAGGATGAATTAAAGTGGTTGTTTGACCAGTTTGAAAATGAGAGAAATGCTGTTATCTACTCCCGGCGAAGAATGGGAAAAACAGCTCTGATCAGTCATTTTTTTAATCATTTGGAAAGTCAGGGGAAAGGCCGGGGTGTATTTGTGGACCTACTTGGGACTACAAATATCTCTGAAGCCAACCGTAAAATTGCAGGAGCTATTGTCCAAAAATTTGGTAATCCAAGGAAAGGAATAGGTGCGAAATTTACTCGCCTGATGGGAGCGTTGGGGGCAAGGGTTGGCCTCGACCCTATCACAGGAGCTCCGGAAATTTCAATTGGATTGCTTCAACAGGAAGAAGTGCCTAATTCGCTGGAAGCCATTGGGAAATTTCTTTCGGATGAGAAGAAGCCTGTAGTTATATGTGTGGACGAGTTTCAGCAGATAGTTAATTTCACTGGGAAAAATGCGGAGGCTACTTTTCGACACTGGACACAGTCATTTCCAATGATTAGATTTATTTTCAGTGGAAGTCATAGACAAATGATGGTTTCGATGTTTAGTGAAGAGTCAAGACCCTTCTATCGAAGTGCACAGCTTAGACATCTGGAAGCTATCGAAGAAAAAGCCTATCGTCATTTTATTTCGAGTTTTTTCTCTAAAAATAAACAGGATCTGAATGGAGATCATTTTGATAGAATATTCGAATGGACGAGAATGCAGACTTATTATGTTCAACTGGTTTGTAATAAGTTATTCGGAAGAGGAAAAGCAATTGAATTGGATGTAATTGATGAGGTGTTTCATGAAATTATACAGCAAGAGGTGCCTTTGTTTTCTTCAATGCAACAATTGTTTACCAGTTTTCAGTGGAAATTACTCCGGGCAATTGCTGTAGATGAACAGGTGACAAATCCAATGGCAAAAGATTTTATTGGAAAGTACGATTTGGGAGCCGCAAGTTCGGTAAGTACTGCCCTCAGTAATTTAATTTCCAAAGATTTTGTTCTGAAAGAAAATTCAGAATATACCATCCAGGATACGCTGTTTATGCGGTATATTCAACAGCTCTAACGATTTCTCTTATCTTAAACAGGTGAAATTCGCCAGTCTCATCATATTTACAGCGATTCTCCTGGCTTCTTGCTCAGGAAGTGAAAGTCCGGAGAAGCAAATTTTGGGCAAATGGTCTATGGACAAAGTACTGGAAGGTGATAAAGATGTTACAAACATCCACAATCCTGAGGGAAACAGGTGGATCAAGCTCAATAGAAACGGATCATTTGAGACTGGTGGAGATCCATATGGTTATAATGATGGGAACTGGGAACTGGATGATAAACTCGTGCTATTCCTGGATAGCCGGGAGGAAAATGATGACAGTGAATGGAAGATATCAATCGACGGAGACCAAATGACGTGGACGGGGATCGGCACCCCCAGGCAAGAGAATTTTAAACTAGTACATGTACGAGCTGCCGGAGGGGAGTAGTTGTTATTTATATATTCCACCAATACGTCAGCTTCACCACGAGAGACCTGTTTTTTACATTGATCGGGGCAGGGAAATAATTGTCACTGTATACAATAAAGAGATCGGAGGCCGGAGCATAGCGCCACTGTAGCCTGGAATTGATGTTCACATTATCAATCTGTTCATTGTATTGGGCAAAAGTGGTGAGATACAGGTTATTGGTAAAAGTAAGGTCTAGTCTAGGGCCAACAAGCCAGAAATCTGTATTGCCCCATGGATCAATCATACTGATCTTATTATAGCTGGAAGTCATGGAGAAATTTACATAAGGTTGAAAACGATAACCTATATCAGTGGTCAGGTTTAAACGGGTACCATCCTGGTAGTAGCCTCCATATCGGGTCTCAAAACCATAGGTAAATAGACTCTGAGGCTTTGAGGTGAAATTTGTTCCCCAGGATACCCAGGTGTTCTGGCTGCCGGTGGGCAGTTCCTGTTTTCCGGAGTTGGTAGGGTCAAAAGGAAATTGCAACTCCACAAAGTCGTAGGCCGTCCAAAGCAAAAGATTGTGCTGACTTTTAGTCCTGAAATTATAAGTTAGAATATATAGCTTATCGGTGACCCTATTTCGGCTAGCTGAGTAAATATTGCTTACCTTGATAGAAGGCCCATGCGTATTTAAAAAACCTCTTTTTGGCAAAAAGTTATAACCTATCTCGGGGTTGATGCGAATAAAATCTGTTCGGGGCACATACCCTACCTCCGCGGTATAGTTTTCTCCCACATATTCATACTGACCTTCTATGGTCCATTGCCTGGTCTTGTAGCTCAGGTTTCCAGCCACAGTATAATCTTTTTCGGTATGGATTGGACTGAACGATTTCATGATCAGCGCTTTTCCAGTCCAGTGGTTGTTGGACGATGCCAATTTGTATTCGAGTCCGATGTTACGGTTATAAGCCAGGGTGTCAGGCTGTTCATTCCCACCTGTTGCGACATTGTCAAGTGATTGTTTATTCACCATCAACAGCGTGACATTGCTTCTGGCAAACACTTGCCTTTGCAACGCAAGCGCCGCAAAATTTTGCCCGCTCAATCCTTTTTCTTCTACCGCACTGGTTTGCATATCCATTAACCCAATCCTCCAGTTTTTATCCAGCTTGCCACTGAGTCGGGCTCCGAAGTGGATCGGTGCATCCAGGCCTATCCGTCTGGAGAAAAAAGGTCTGATCCTGCTATAACCAAAGGTGGCCAACAGATCAGCATTCTCCAGGAAGAATTGCCTTCGCTCGGGGAAGAACAGCTCAAATCTATCGAGGTTCGTCACTTGTCTGTCTACATCTACCTGTGAAAAGTCCGGGTTGATTGTCAGATCCAGATTCAGAGAGGAGTTCAGCGCAATTTTGGCGTCACCACCAACCTCTACCTGATAGTTGGGGCTTTTATCATTTTCATAGTCTTTGGTGACCCGACCTAAGGTATATGGGATAAAAGAGACATTGGGGCCGGGTTCCGGCGGAGGTTGATCCCACACCAATACACCGGAGTAAGCCAGGGAAGACGTTGGGAACTGGCGCGGCACAGGTGCCCAGGCAGATTTTTCGGTGGTCTTGAGGTCCAACCGGCTAAAATTAATGCCCCATTCTGTAATGCCTTTTTTATAACGAATGCTCTTGAAGGGAAGTGACATCTCAAAAACATAACGGTCTTCATAGGTCTTTACCTCCGAGGTCCATTTGTTGTCCCAACTCAGGCTCACACTACTTCCTTCAGACTCGATGCCATCCCATTGGGCGCCTGCCGCATTGGCTCCAAACGTGAATCCGTTGATTTGGTCATCAAATGGATCCATGAAAAAGATAAAATTGTCATTGTTTCCAAATTGCCAGTCCCGCTTGAGCGATTCAACATAATATCGTCCGGGCAGGGCATGATAACAAATGGCGATAAGGTAAATGTTTTCATCATCAAATGCCATTTTCACTTCAGTTTTAGCTCTGGAAAAGCTGGTGTCCATGGGGAGCACATTATAGAAATCTTTCGCGACATCGGCAGTTTGCCAGGCGGCGTCATCCGCTACACCATCTACCTGTACAGGCTGTGAAGTTTTTTTAATGGTGATGCGGTAGTCCGTATTGATTTTTTGGGCATTCGTTTGTAAAATAAACAGAAGGAATGATACGGCTAAAGCCGAAAAATATTTCACTGGTCTTGATTGTAAGAATTTGTAAAAGATAAATGTGTAAACGCGCAAAGGAGATGTCCTGATTCATGCGCGCTTTCGACAAGCTATATTAAACAAATTCTGTCAGGTTCTTTCAACGCTGTAGGCTGAAAATCAAATGCCGTTTTGTGTTGATTATCTAACGTGATGTTATAGTAAGCTTAGATTTGAATGGTTGCGGCTTATTTGTTTGTACCATTATATTTAAAGAAGACCAAAGGCCTTGAGTAGGGCAGCAAGCCCACTCAACCCCAGAATCGTGTATACAGGGATGACATTTGCCTGGACATTCTTCATGCTTTTTAGTCGACGGGAAGATTCTTGCTGTAGGTGAATGAGGGTGGTAAGCAGTTTATGATGTTTGTTCATTATTTGAATTACTGAACTTGCTTTTATTTTAAATTTATACTCTTTAGAATAAGTTTGGCACCTTGAGTTTCCTTTCAATTAGATAGATTTTGATTAAAATTGGTTATTATTCTTATTAACTGAAAGACTATGGCTGAAAATCCAGAAAAATGTTTCATTACGGATTTGGAAGCAAAATATAATGGGATTACCAGAAAAGTTTTGGCTTATTCCTACTATGTGGAACACGACAATGAAGACTATTTTTTTAACTTCTCAAAAGGAGATACAAGTTGGAAAGAAGTATTAAAATCACATAAGCATATATTAAAAGGACTCTTTTTCAATAAGCATTGGAGTCCAAAACCTGATGCTATACTCACAAAAGAAGAACTCAATAGGGTTTTGAGTGAATTTACTTATCCTAAAACATACAAAGAAAAGTTCGAAAATTTCCTTACAATTCTAGTGCACCAAACTAAATATGATGGTAAAAAAATCTCACCTCAAAGCCCACAAGAAATATATTACTTTGAAAATTGGATGGAATATAAATTCTATTGGCATGCACTAAATGAAGCTGGTTTTGTTTCAGGATCACCAGATGTTTTCCAGGTCACATTTCAAGGATTAAATAAATCAATTGAACTTCTAGAAGGAGGGATAAATTCAAAGCGGTGTTTTATTGCAATGTCTTTTGCAGATAAAGAGAAACATATTAGGGAAAGTATTAGGAATGCAATTAGTCAAACAGGTTATGAGTCCATTCTTATTGATGAGATTCATGATGATGCAGACAGAACAATTAATGACCTAATAATAGCTGAAATAAAAAGATCAAAGTTTATAGTGGCTGATTTTACAGCTCACTCAAAAGGGGTTTATTTTGAAGCAGGGTTTGCACTTGGAAGAGGTCTAAAAGTCATTTACACTTGCAGTAAGAATGATTGGACTAATACCCATTTTGATACCAATCATTTTCCCCATATTATCTATGAATCGTTAGAAGACCTTGAGGAAAAACTAATTCATAAAATTGATGCTTGGATAAGCTAAGCAATTTTATAGAGGGTACTCATCCAACAGCATAAAAAAGATAAGGACTTCCAATGGAAGTCCTTATGATGTGGGCCCTAATGGATTCGAACCATTGACCCCCTGCTTGTAAGGCAGGTGCTCTGAACCAACTGAGCTAAGAGCCCAAATTTTTCTCAGATATTATCTGAACCCGAAAAATTCGGATTGCAAATGTAGTATAGTTTGTGACTATTGCAAACAGTTTTTTTCTTTAGTTATTTCATTCCCAAAAATAGCTATGTTTGAAGATTTTAAATCCTGTACAAACACAACCCCATGAACCCCAAAATCTTAGTGGTCGGCAGCAGCAACACCGACATGGTCACCCTGTCTGACCGGCTGCCCAGGCCAGGAGAAACGGTCATTGCTAATGAGTTCTATATTGCCCAGGGAGGGAAGGGTGCGAACCAGGCAGTGGCGGCTGCGCGACTGGGCGGTGAGGTGATGTTTGTAGCAAAAGTGGGAAATGATGATTTTGGGAAACAGGCGATTGCCGGTTATCAGAAGGATGGAATTAATACCGACCTGATCACAAAGGATCCGGATGCTCCTACCGGAACGGCCCTGATCAATATCGATGCGGCAGGTGAGAATATGATCGTTGCCACGATGGGAGCCAATGCCAGGCTTTCCATAAAAGATGTTGAGAAATGCCTTGACCAAATGAAATCCGCAAAAGTGGTTTTGTCCCAGCTGGAGATACCTCTTGAAACGACATTGTTTACAACAACCAAAGCCCGGGAGTTGGGTAAGCCATTCATCCTCAATCCGGCTCCACCCAATTCATTACCCAATGAGTTAATTGCATTGTGTACCTACATCATTCCCAATGAAACAGAAGCCAGTTTTTTCTCAGGGGTCAGCTTAAACAGTGATGAAGACATCCAAAAAGCAGCACATTACTTCATTCAAAAAGGTGCGGAGAACGTGATTGTTACACTGGGCGCACAAGGGGCTTTTTTACACAATGAAAGGACATCGCAATTTATTACAGCTCCTAAAATAAAAGCGGTTGATACAGTGGGAGCGGGTGATGTGTTTTGCGGAGCATTTACCCTGGCCATTGCAGAAGGAAGGACTGACATTGAAGCTGTTCGCTTTGCCAATCAATGTGCTGCATTGGCTGTGACCAGAAAGGGTGCCCAGAAGGGGATACCGTATAGAAAAGAGGTCATGGAATAACTTCCATTTTCAGGCTCCGGGATGCCTTGGTCAGAAGGTTTCATTGCTGTTAGTGGTGGGATAAGCATTCACATTTTTCTTAGATTAAATCATTGTTATTTTGACTTATTCACCCAAATTATTTTTTGATTTTTCCTCTAAAAGCTCCAGTTTAGTTTTCCAGAACCCCTAACCACCCCATGCAGATCCAGGTAAAACCCTCAAATAACCTTAACCATCCCACAGATGATAAGAGGGAACTTCAATTCTCGAATGATCTCGAATGCTGGAAGGCATTTAAAAAGGGAAATGAAGCAGCTTTCATACATATTTATAAACAGTATTTCAATAGGCTACTTGACTATAGTGCTCAATACACATTGGACAAAGAGCTGGTTTTGGATTGCATTCAGGATATTTTCGTTGAACTACGCAAAAACCGTAAAAATCTTTCAGACACCAATTCAATTCTTAAATACCTGCTGATATCACTTAAGAGAAAGATTATCTATCGGTTGAGGCAAGCCAAATCACTGGATTTGCGACATCAGAAAGTAGAGCGTTTTGAAATAGAATATTCGGCAGAGGATTATATCATAAATCGGCAAAAATCTGAGGAGAGAACTCATAAAATAAAGCACGCCCTATCACAACTTTCCGAACGCCAGCGCGAAGCGGTCTATTATTTTTACTACCAAAATATGAGTTATAAAGATGTGGCTGATGTCATGGATCTGTCCAGTACTAAATCTGCTCGCAATCTCATCTACAAAGCGCTAAAAGAACTGAAATTAGGTCTGATCATAGATGTTTTTGTTTTGATCTCTATGATTCAATTTATATAAACGAAAAGGGTTTTCACTTCGAATTTATAACCCTGGCGACCTGCGGAAAAAATATTTTTCTAAAATCATGATGTCGTTTTGATGATGTGCTTTCTTATTAGAGTATAAGCATAGCCAATGAATTACCACAACTATAAATTAGAAGATTTTCTTGCAGACGAAGATTTTAAAAAGTGGGTAATAGAACCTGATGCTGATCGCAATCAGTTCTGGCAATCCTGGATAGCATCCAACCCGGAGAAAAAAAACACAGTTTACCAGGCCATCGAAATTATTCGGGGGATAAAATTTAGAAACAGTGAGGATTTTAAGGATAATGAGGGTTTAGAAGACCAACTTGAAACAACCTTAGAAGGCATACTACAAGTTGATGTAAGCAACACAGAGCAAAAAAGAGCGCACCGAATCAGGCCGTTCTATTTAATTCCCAGAATTGCAGCTTCTTTACTATTTATCATCGCCTCAGCTGCTTTTTTCTATTACATCACGACCTCACCAGAAAAGATTGAAAATGTTGCGAAGATCAATACTACAATAAAAGAAAATCCAGCGGGACAAAGATCTACTTTACGTCTTCCTGATGGTACCGTGGTAATACTTAATTCATCAAGTTCTATTACTTATCAGGAGCCATTCACCGATTCTGCCAGATATGTTGAATTGGAAGGTGAGGCATTTTTTGAGGTAGCCCACGATCCAAACAAACCTTTTGTGGTGACCTCTGGTACCGTGCAAACAGTGGCGTTAGGCACATCTTTTAATGTGCGGGCTTTTCAGAGCGAACAGGATATCCGGGTCTCGCTGGCCACAGGAAAAGTCAAAGTCAAAATCACAGGTAAATCTTCCGAACAGGAAACTTTATTGGAACCCGGTCAGCAGTTAGCCTATGATAAAGTATTGGAAACACAGGAAAAGAGGGAGTTTGATGAACTGCTCGATTTAGGTTGGAGAGATGGTATCATCGTCTTTGAAGATGCTGACCTGGATGAGTTCATTACCACATTAGAGCGTTGGTATGGCGTCACCTTTGAGGTAACAGGTACTCAGACAAGCAGATGGCATATAGAGGGGAAATTTGATAATGAAACCTTAAAGGAAATTATGGAAGGCTTGAGCTTCACCTACAACATACAATATGAAATGGAAGGAAAAAGAATAAAAATAAAGTTATGATATGAAGCCATAAAAAAACGGATACCCAAAGTTTAGCGACCGGGTATCCGTGTACGATTAACAACAAATTATGTTATTAAAAACCCAAAATTATGAAGAAAAAACTACTACAACTATTTTTTAGGTTGTCCAGGTATCTATTATGCCTAATGCTGGCACAAAGTCTCAGTTTGAGCCTCGTACTGGCCAAAGAGGGTACTACACAGCAAATTCAAAGTGTAAAAGAAGTTAGGTTTAATCTGGAACCGGGCAAAATCAAGCTACTTGAAATCATCAATCAAATTGAGAGGCAAACCGATTTTAAATTCTTCTTTGACAAAAGCTATATCGACAAGAATATTGGGATTCAGATAGATCAGTCCGAAAATATTGTGGCTGATGTACTCCTGAAAATATCTCAGGATGCTGGTTTGAAATTTAAGCAAATCAACAAAACGATCAATATAAGCAAGATCTCTGAGACAGAACCCTCCGATGATAGCAGTTTGGAGATCATCATTCAAGGGACAACAATTACAGGCCGTGTCATTTCTTCAGAAGATAGTGAAGGGCTCCCAGGGGTAAATGTAGTCGTGAAAGGAACTACCAATGGAACGGTGACCGATGTAGAAGGAAATTACAGGCTGGATGTTCCTGATCAAAACACCATTTTGGTGTTTAGTTCTGTTGGATTTACCACTCAGGAGATTGCTGTTGGAAGCAGATCTGTTGTAGATGCACAACTTTCTGCAGATACCAAGACACTGGGTGAAGTAGTGGTTACTGCATTGGGTATTTCCCGGGAGAAAGAGTCGCTCGGATACTCAGTCGGAACAGTAGGCGGAGATGACTTGAATGAGACACCTCAGGCAAGTGTATTAAACTCGATGCAGGGAAAGGTTGCTGGTGTACAGATTTCTCAGACCTATGGTGTAAGAGGTTCTTCTATGTCTATGGTTATAAGGGGAGCTTCATCACTCAACTCTGACAATCAGCCATTGTTCGTGGTAGATGGTGTGCCGATCTACAATTCTTCAGACAATCTGTTCAATCAGGCGGACCTTGGTAATGCGGTGTCAGATCTAAATCCCGAGGACATAGAATCAGTTTCAGTATTGAAAGGACCAAGTGCTGCCGCGCTTTACGGTTCACGTGCAGGTAACGGCGTAGTACTTATTACCACGAAATCTGGTAAAGGTGGAGAACAAGGTTTAGGGGTTGATTTCAATACCTCAATGATTGCCGACAATCCCTATAGATATCTTCCGGTTCAGAATGAGTTTGCCTCCGGACAGGATGGTGCATTCATTTTTGAAAACGATGCCTATGAATTCTGGGGTCCAAAATTAGACAACGGCTTCATCGCACAGCAAAGAAACCAGGATAGCCCAAGCGAATTGGTTTCTCATGAAAACAACATCAATCGTCAAGAGGATTTTTATCAAACCGGCTGGACACAAGTAAACAATGTGGGTATTAGCGGGAATTACGATAAAGCCAAGTTTCGTGTTTCTTTAGGTAACTACAATAACACAGGCATCATGCCGAATGTGGACCTGAAAAAGAATAATATCGGCATAAACGGAACGATGAATCTGACAGATCATTTGGATGTCACTGTAATGACGTCCCTCAGTGAGTCAAAGTCTGGCAACAGGCCAAATACTGATGATAGTTTTCTCACTCCAACAAGAGCCATTCTAACCATAGGATCACAGGTTGACATGGCTCCTTATAGTAATCCCGAGACATGGTGGATGCCAAACCAGGAAGGTGTTGAACAACGCAGATGGAAAACAAGGTGGAACAATCCTTACCTGATGCAAGAGCTGGCAACAACTGGTTTTGATCGCACACAGGCGATCACAAAGATTCAAATGAGCTGGGAGTTTGTTGATAACCTCCGCTTTACTGCAAAATATTTGCGTAGCCATATGAGCCAACGAGCCGTAAATCAAAGACCTTGGAGTACAGTGAATGCAACCAAAGGAAACTTTGATATTCAAAACTCCAGCTTTAGAGAGCAAAACTGGGAGGGTCTTTTTTCTTACAACAACACCTTTTTGGGGGATTTCGACCTTCAGGCCAATGTGGGTGGAAACCTTCGGTACAACTACAATGAAAACCTTCAGAATTCTACAACAAACCTGGTGATTCCCGGACTTTATACAATAAGCAACGGAGCACCTGGTTCGGTCATCTACAACAACTTTCTGAGTGAGAAGAAAGTGAATAGCCTGTTCGCACAAGCTTCCCTGGGTTTTAAAAACATGGTCTATCTTGACCTTACAGCCAGGAATGACTGGTCGAGTACATTACCTAAGGAAAATAGCTCATATTTTTATCCTTCTGCTTCTCTTAGCTTACTTGCCAATGAAATGTTTGACTTGCCAGATTGGATTGGCCTTGCCAAGCTTCGTGCAGGATACGCTCAAGTGGGAAATGATGTAGATCCTTATCAGCTTCAGAGATACTATAGTTTTGGTGAAGATTGGGGATCTGTTAAAAGAGCAAGTCTGGATTTAACTGCGAAAAATGCACAGCTAAAACCGGAAATAGCTACATCGAGGGAAATCGGTGTTGACTTGTCCTTTTTAGATAACAGAATATCTCTGGATGCAACCTACTATGTTGTAGAGAATGAAAACCAGGTACTTGGTATTAATACGCCAATTACTTCAGGTGCCCAAAGCAAACTCATCAATGCCGGATTGGTAAAAAGTAATGGGTGGGATGTAACCCTTAATACCTCGATTATCCGACAAAAGGAATTCTCTTTTGATCTGGGATTGAATTTCACCAGGAATAGAACCACCATTGTGGAGCTTGCTGATGGAATAGAATATTTTGGTTACAATAAGGGGTATGCTTATTTCTATACTTATCCGGGAGATCAGGTTGGAGATATTTACCAGGCTCCTTATTTCAAAGTAGAGGATGAAAATTCTGAATACTATGGACATGCCATCATTTTTGATAATGGTAAACCCGAAAGAGATCGGAACCCTGACAATTTTGAGAAAATCGGAAACTACAATCCCGATTTCATCATTGGAATAAACCCGAATATTCAATACAAGAACTTTAGCATTGCAGCAGTTTTTGACTGGAGAGCAGGAGGGGAATTCTATTCAGAGACATTGAGGCAAGGAAAGAATGATGGAAGGTTTCCGGAATCGATGAACGGAAGTGTGGGTTATGACCCTAATGTAGATATAGTACAGCAAATCAAAGATAATCCAGAAAAATACTCACATGAATGGGTAGGAGGACGCGACTCCGAATATGGAGGATTTGAATGGCCAACAGAGGCCGAAAGGGAAGCCAGAAGTTATATAAACGCCTCCGGAGAAAAGGTTTATGTGAATGATGCCAGTTTTGATGTCGGTGTCAGGGAAGATGGCAATGGAGGTTATATCGAGAATTTTGGAGGCCCGGGAACCATATGGCTCAGTCCGTATAATGCTCAAAAGGGTGCTGACAGGTATCTGGCTTCAGCAAATCTTTTCAGTGCAACTTATGTGAAGTTTAGAGAGCTATCAGTTACCTATAGATTTCCAAAGGCCTTAATCAGTAAGGTGATGTTGCAAAATCTGTCATTATCTCTGATAGGTCAGAATTTATTTATCTGGACAAAACACGATGTATTCATTGATCCCGAAACAGCTTTTGTCAATAGGGACGGGAGAAGGGAACCGGGTTATGAGTTTTACTCGGTAATACCTTATACCCGTAGTTTCGGTTTCAAATTAAGTGTTGGTATTTAATTTTAATAGACAACTACCATGAAGAAATTAGCAATAATAATATTATCCGTTACAATTATTCCATTCATAAACTCATGCAGTGATTTCGAGGAATTGAATGTAAGCCCTAATGATGTTAGTGATGTCGATCCTAGCTTTCTCTTGACTACAAATACGAGAAATTTAGCTTATACCTATAGTGAATTTGGTTATTGGGGCTCAAGGATTCCTTCCTTATTACAGTATTACCAGGTAGGAGATGGTTATAAGTCAGAGGAGCTAAACGCGCTGTATTGGGTGCCAGGGACCAGTAGTCCATGGGAATCCATTTACGCAAGATTAGTGAATGTTCAGGCTATGTCTGACCTAAGTAAAGAGGAAGAAAACGTCTTTATTGAGGCAGCAGCTTTGGTCTATCGGGCCGTATTAATAGACCTGGCATCAAAGGTTTATGGGGATGTTCCTTTTTCGGAAACGAATAAGCTGGACGAAGGAATTGTCTTTCCTAAGTATGATCAGCAGAAGGAAATTTATGAAACCCTGTTGATTGATTTAAAAACGGCCAAGACCATGATAGAGGGTCTTGATGCTGAGCTACCCGTTTTGGATGGATATGATTTGTTGTACAACGGAGATAAAAGTAAGTGGATAAAGTTTATCAATTCACTCAGGATACGGATGTGCTTGTTATTGAACAACAAAAAAGGTGAAATGAATGTGGACGTAGACGCTGAATTTCAGGATGCTGTCCAGAATGTTTTCACAAGTAATGATGACAACGCTGTGTTGAATTACCTTGGAAATTCTGAAAGCACATCATTTCGAGGAGGCCCATTTGTTGCTTCTGAACTTACTTATGCCAGAAGAATGGGATTAACTTTCCTTAATTCTTTAAGAGATCAAAATGATCCCAGAATGTATAGGTGGTTAAGGCCTGTTGAAAGGAAATGGGATAATGATGTTGCAACAGAAACAATGATCGAGTACACTGATCCACTTGGACAAACCTTTGATGTTGAACTATTACCTTATCCAGCTGGCTATGTTGATTTGGATACCAATCTATACGTTGGATTACCAATAGGTAACAGGGCATCATGGACGTCGTATAATGCTGGTCCTTATGCCACTTCTGTTGAGCCTAAAACGACTCCGTTTAACAGCCGTCTTAGTGATATCTATTTTCAGAATGCCAATGAATATGTTGGGATGAATATCATTACCTATTCTGAAGTTGAATTTATATTGGCTGAAGTAGCATCCATTGGCGCTTTTGGTGTCACCGATGCAGAATCTCACTACAGAGACGCTATCGAAGCTTCAATGAATGAATGGGGAGTTTTTGATGACTATGTAGGCGGATTTGATTTTGATGACTTTTATAATCATGCATCAGTAGACCTGACCCAGGCCGCAAATGAGCATGAGCGTATTATGACTCAAAAATATATCTCCATGTTTTTCAGAGCCGAGCCATGGTTCGACTGGCGTAGAACAGGTTATCCGGATTTTGTAGTACCAGCTGATGCTGATCAGCCTGCCATACCTATCAGGTATCATTACGATACACCTAATCCACCGGACCCTCAGTACGTTGAAAAATACAGTGTAGCTGTAGATAGGTTGGAAAAAACCGATTTTGTACAGGTGCCATCAAAAGATGATACCCGCTCGCGTATGTGGTTATTACAAGGCACCAACCTACCTTATTAAGGAAGATTTATTTTTGGAGGCAATTTGGTAAACTTTAAAGGAAATCTAAATGGAGTGGAGTCGAAGAAAATTTATTAATGCTGGGATTGCAGGATCTCTGGGTGTTTTCAGTATCAGTGCGGGCATCAAATGGCCGTCCGGAAAGAGAAAGTTGCCAGGCGGGTTTTGGCCAGTGATGATGACACCCTTCAACGAGGATTTATCTATTGATTACACAGGATTAAAGCATCTAATCCGTTGGTATGAAGAAGCCGGTTCTCAAGGGCTCTTTGCCAATTGTGCCTCGAGCGAAATGTATCAGCTCAGTCCTGAAGAACGTATTGAACTGACACGTTTTGTTGTGAAAAATTCAAATGTCCCGGTAGTTTCTACCGGGACATTTTATGACGATGTTGACAAAAATGTGGAGTTCATTCGGAAAATCTACCAAACCGGGGTAGATGCTGTAGTTATCATCCCTTCAGTCATTGTTGGGAAAGAAAAGGGTAACCAGGATATGATGAAGCATTTTGGAGCACTGATAGACAAAACATCAGATATTCCTTTGGGTATTTATGAGTGTCCAAGCCCATATCGTCGTTTAATTGAGCCTGATAAACTGGAGCAGTTAACTAAGTCAGACAGGTTCTTATACTTTAAAGATACCTCATGTGATGAATTGCTGGTAGAAGAGAAAATAAAGGTTTCAACTGATTCATCCTTAGGGATTTACAATGCACACTCACCAGATGTATTGCATTCTATTCGTCATGGTGGAGCAGGGATCTCCTGTATAGCCGGCAATTTCTATCCTGAGTTGTTTTCCTATCTATGGAAGGAAGGCAGGACGGAAACCGTTTCGCCATCAGTAAAAAAGGTCAATGATTTTATCCTTGCTAATGATCGGGTCATCAGCAAAAAGTATTCGGTTGGCGCAAAATACTTTATGCAATTAAGAGGGCTCCCCGTAACCGTAGCTAGCCGGAGAAGTACTCAGACATTGGATGCTGCAGATAAAGACCGTTTGGATAAGCTTTGGAATGAGCTACAAGATTTAGGTGAAAGCCTAAACATCGAGATCGTGTAAATTGTCTGATCAACCGTAGTATAACCCAGAGATTACTGAATAACTTCCAGTACCTTTTCCATGTGCATGCTCCGCGATCCCTTAATCAGGAGATTCCCATTATGAATAGGATTTGACTTCAGGTGTTGTTGAATGGCTTCCATATTCTCAAACCATTGTGATTTGGGGACCTCTCCGGAAGCATGTTTCATCTCAGGCCCGATCAGGTAAACGGTGTCAAAACCGAAACTATTTAGTTCCTTACCGAATTTCCCATGTCTTTTGTCAGAATTCTCCAGCTCTTTCATGTCACCCAGGATCACATGCTTTGGACCAGTCAGCCGGGTAAAGCTTTCCAATGCCGCCTGCATGGAGGTAGGGTTGGCATTGTAGGCGTCGAGGATGATCTTGAGTTTTCCTCTTCCTATTACCTGGGAGCGTTGGTTTTCAGGGATATAGGCTGATATCCCATCAGCAATTAATTGCTCATCCACCTCGAAATATCTGCCCACTTCGATGGCTGCTGCGATGTTTTGAAAATTGTAGGCACCAATGAGCTGCGTGGATACTTCTCTGCTTCCCATGGAAAATGTAATGTAAGGATCCGCACTGATCAGACTTACATCCTTGGCAGGATAGCATTCAGGATTTTCAAACCGCTTGACCATATTGTTTAATACCCGGTCCTGTACATTGATAAATGGAGTGCCACCTGACTTTCTCAGGTGGTCAAAAAGCTCACTCTTACCCCGAATCACACCATCGATCCCACCGAAACCTTCCGTATGTGCTTCCCCAATGTTGGTGATCAGGCCATACTCAGGATCTGCAATACCACAGAGTTCAGCAATGTCTCCCACCTTGTTGGCCCCCATTTCAATGACAGCCATCTCAGTGCCCACGGGAATGGATAACAGCGTAAGCGGTACCCCAATATGATTATTCAGGTTTCCTTTGGTGCCAATGGTGTCATATTTTCTTGAAAGCACCCGCACGATGAGCTCTTTGGTGGTGGTTTTGCCATTGGACCCAGTCAGGGCAAAGACTTTCCCTTCAAAGTGTTTACGGTGATGCGAGCCAAGCTTCTGGAGCGCACTGAGGGTGTTATCTGCCAGGATGATCTGAGGATGCTTTGCGAAGGATGGATCATCAACCACCGCATATTTAGCCCCATTTTCTAATGCCTGACGTGCGTATTTATTCCCGTTAAAATTGGGTCCGGTCAAAGCAAAAAACATGTTGCCGGACTGAATAGAACGGGTATCTGTAGAGACACCAGTAGATTCCAGAAATTTGCTGTAGAGAGATTCCATCAAATTGGCCATATTGCAAATATATCTCAATGAGTACCAAAGCTATTATATTGATTCAGGCCGTGGAGGAGGTGAAGCAATATGCTTTTGATTATCCACTGGAAAAGCAATTGAAACAGCTGAATGATACCGCTGTGTTTACATTAGATAGCCTGTCTGACCGTGCTATTGTCACCCATGTGAAAAAATTTTTGGAGGAAAATGCGGTCAAAGTATTGATTCTTGATACACGAATTACGCCAACCATTGGTATCGGGCAATCCATTCTCAATGCATTGATTAAAACCCAGCGCCTTGAATTGATTTGTCTTGGCAATTCCACAAAGGTTGCTCCATTCCTCAAGCTGTTCAAAGGGAAAGTTTTCAATACCGAAGAAGAGGTGGTTGCTTACCTCAGCTCAAACTGATCCGAATCCTTTTGAAAAGGATATTTTGATCGGAATTCTTCGAGTTCTTCCCGGTCCAGCGTTACTGTAATAATCTCTTCTTTGGTAGAAAAGGCCATTTCTTCACCTTTGAAATTGTAGGCTGCAGACTGGCCGGGATAGTTGGCCCCGGTATCGTCAGTGCCAATCCTGTTTACGCCAATGCTATAGCTGATGTTTTCAATGGCCCTTGCACTGAGTAAGGTGTTCCAGGCATGGATCCTGGGTGCTGGCCAGTTGGCCAGGTAAAAGATCAGATCATATTCGTAAGGATTATTTTCCTGTACTTTAGATCTGGCCCATACAGGAAAACGCAGATCATAGCATATACGCGTTCTTATTTTCCATCCCTTGAGTTCAAATATCAGATCCTTGTGGTCTGTAGCATAAGAAACATCTTCGCCACTCAGGGTAAAAAGATGCTTTTTGTTGTAATAGGTAGTGCTACCGTCTGGGGAAACGACCAACAACCTGTTGTAAAATTCATTTTTCTCTGTAATGATGCAGCTACCCGCCAGCACAGCTTTTCGTTGGGCAGCGATCATCCGCATCCAGTTGTGGGTTTTCCCATTCATCAATTCTGCAACTGGCTTGGGTTTCATGGTAAAACCCGTGGAAAACATTTCCGGTAAAAGGATCAGGTCAGTTTCTTCTTTGATGCCCCAGATCATTTCTTCATAATGAGCCAGATTGGCATCGATGTTTTCCCATTGGATGTCGGACTGGACAATACTGACCTTTAGATTTTCCATTATCTTTTCAATGCTAGTGGTGCTTTTATTTTGTACTCCGTGTCTACTTTTCCTTTGCTGATACTCGCTAGTTTTCCTTTTATCAGGCGTTTTTTGAATGCCGAAAGATAATCGGTGAATAGGACCCCTTCGATATGGTCATACTCATGCTGGATAATCCTGGCCTGGATCCCATCAAAAGTTTCTTCATGAAGATTCCATTCCTCATCAAAATATTCAATGGTGACTTCCGGATCTCGTTTCACATCCTCTCGAATCCCAGGAATGCTCAGACACCCTTCTTCAAAGTCCCACGGGTCTCCTTTGCTTTCGATGATTTGAGGGTTGATAAATGCTTGTTTTCGTCCTTTTCCTTCTTTCTCTTCGATGGGCTCACTATCGATCACGAACAATCGTAAAGACTTACCTATTTGAGGGGCTGCCAGCCCTACACCTGACGCATGGTACATGGTCTCAAACATATCATTTACCAGCTCCTGTATCTCTTCTCCTTCGGAGATCTCTTCAGTTTTCTTCTTAAGAACCGGGTCGCCATATAATATAATGGGATATATCATGCTTTTGATGCTAAGTAAGATTGTAAAATAATCGCCGCACTCACTTTGTCAATATTGCCTTTCTCTCTCCGATCTTTTTTCTTGCTTCCTGCAACAATCATGGAGTCCAGCGCCATCTTGGAAGTGAACCTTTCGTCATGCAAAAATAATGGCTTATCGGGAAACACCTTCTTAAATTGGTTGGTTGCTTTGACGACCAGCTGGGTTGCGTTGGTTTCTTTTCCGTCCGGTTTGGTAGGCCAGCCAAAAACGACTTCCTGTACATCCTCTTTTTGAAAATAATCCTTTAGGAATTCCATTAATTTTGCTGATGGAACAGTAGTTAATGGGCTGGCAATAATACAAAGGGGATCAGTAACTGCAATGCCTGTTCTCTTCCCTCCATAATCAACGGCAAGAATCCTTGCCATCAGTTCTGACGGCTAATCTCCTGAAATAATTTGTTGACTTTTTCCTCTAATTGGATCGCTCTGGGGAAAAGGATCTTATTTTCTATCTCAGCATGATACCACATTTCCCGATCAAATGATTTGATCTCATTGGTGATCACCTTCCAGTGAATAGAAGAGTCCTCCCGGTCTTCAATAAGGTTTCTGATGCCTTCCAGCTCGTCTTCCTCTTCGTGAGCAGCATGTATTTCTTTTAAGGAGATGTGACTCAGCTTAAGATGGCTCTCAATTTTTTGGGGTGACAGTGGTTTCTCAAATTCCAACAGGTGCTGAATATAATGGAAGATGGTGTCCTCTTCCTCATAGATATGCTCGATGAACTCATCTACAAACTCCGGAAAAACCAACGTCAAATCATTCTTTGCTTCATAATGATTCAAAAGTTTCACCATGTAGGGGAGTTTATCTTTAATAAAAAGATGATGGGTGTGTTTTAGGTACTCTATGACAATCTCCAAAGGATAATGCTGCAGCTCCCTGAAGGAGAATTGATGGGATTTGTTGAAAAGATAAAAACTCTGGACCACCTGATCCCGTTTTAACCCCTTTTCAGCACAAATTTCGCTTAATTTCTTATTTGGGTACTGGTAGAACGCTATTCCCAGGCAGTTTAATGCGCGGGCATAGATGAAGTTTTCGTCTACCAATGAAGCTAATGTTCGATCAAATAAGCGCATTTAGTTTCAAAGATACGAAGACAATGGAAAATTGAATAATAACTTTGCCATAAACGAATTCTAATATAATGCGTTTTACAGAAACACAAGGCGTAAAAAAATATTCTATATTTAAAAATCTATAACAGATACCACGGTGAAGGAGAAAAAAATATCAAAAATAGCAATTGGTTTTCCACTTTTTATTTCTGTTGCACTTGCAGTAGGGATATTTATTGGGGCCAATATGGCCGGTCCCGAAGACGGGGTATTTAATCTTCAAAAGAGTCTTTACAAGTTTAGGCAGGTGCTTTCCTATCTGGAAAACGATTATGTAGACGAAGTAAACCCTGATGAATTGGTGGAAACAGCCATTGCAGAAATGCTTGAAAAGCTTGACCCACATTCTGTATATATCCCCGCAGAAGAGTTGGATCTGGCAAAGTCTCAGCTGGAGGGGAATTTTGAAGGGATCGGGATTGAATTCAATATATTTAAAGACACCATTTATGTGGTGAGTGCCTTGAGTGGTGGGCCTTCAGAAAAAATTGGCCTGCGATCAGGGGATAAAATTATTACGGTAGACGGAGAAGATGTTACGGGTGAAGATCTCAATAATCGGAGAGTGATCACCTTACTGAGGGGTCCCAAAGGGTCAGAGGTGAAGGTAGGTATCCTGAGAAAAGGCTATAAGGAGCTTATTGATTTTACCATCATAAGGGATGTGATTCCTCAGTACTCTGTAGATGTCTCCTACATGATTGATGATGAAGTGGGTTATATCAAAGTCAGCCGATTCTCTGCTACAACCTACATGGAGTTCAAAGAAGCTATTGTACAATTGAAATCTGAAGGCATGAAAAGAATGATTCTTGATTTGACCGGTAATCCGGGAGGATATATGGATCGCGCTGTAGATATGGTGGATGAGATCCTGAAAGATCAGCAGATGATTGTATACACAAAGGGAAAAGAGTCCCGCTACAACTCTCAGCATCTGTCTAAAAATCCTGGCGACTTTGAACAGGGAGCCGTAGTGGTGATGATCAACGAAGGATCAGCGTCTGCCTCAGAGATTGTTTCGGGAGCACTTCAGGATCATGACAGGGCGATCATTGTCGGTAGACGATCATTTGGCAAAGGGCTGGTACAATTACCTATCTCGCTCAATGATGGATCAGAATTAAGACTAACCATTTCGAGATATTATACGCCCAGTGGCAGAAGCATTCAAAAACCTTATGGCCAAAATACGGAGGACTACTATAGCGAATATTACGATCGATTTAAAAATGGGGAAATGTATGTGAAGGATAGTGCCAAGGTGGTAGACTCGTTGGTTTATCAGACAGATGCTGGCAGGATCGTGTATGGGGGAGGTGGTATTATGCCAGACTATTTTGTGCCGCTGGATTCATCACAAAACAGCCTGTTACTGTCTAGGCTCTCCAACACCAATACCATTAGAGAGTATGCTTTGAAGTATTATGAGGCTAACAAAGGAAAGCTGGAGAAATATTCTTTAAAAGAGTACATTTCGGACTTCCAGGTAACGGATAAAATGCTGAATGATTTGATGAAACTGAGCTATCAGAATGGGGTACCGGAAGACCAACCGGGTTTTGAAAAGTCTAAAACGTTGATTCGGGTTTACACAAAGGCATTTATCGCCCGAAGTGTTTGGGACAACAAAGGTTTCTACCCTATTTTCAATCAACAAGATGAGATATTTCAAAAAGCGGTCTCTCTGGTGGATGAAGCAGAAAGCCTATTGAAAAAAGGGGGCTCCTCAAATTGATATGGCAGACATATAAGCCTGATCATAATATTTGATCAGCTGGTCCCAGCCAAACAGGTTTGAAGAAGCTTCACTTCTGTTTCTCATTTCAATTCTTTGTCTACGTGTTAATCTGGCAAAATTGTAGAGTCGGTTTGCGAGCTGACCCGCTGCCTGGTCGAATGATTTTTCCTGGCGTTGGATCACATAGATGCCTCGTTTGTCATGGTCTTTGACTTGATTCAGTACGTAGTCGCCAAAACCAGCCAGGTCACTGGTCACTGCAGGGATTCCACTGGCCAGACATTCCAGCGGAGTATACCCCCAGGGTTCGTAATAACTTGGGAATATCCCCATATGACAGCCCCTCACAAACTGACCATATTCCATGGAGAATAGGGTATTGGTATAATTGATGAAATCAGGGTGATATACCACTTTTACCCGGTCTTCTTTTTTATTTACAAGGTTTGAACTGCGGATAAAATTCAGGATCTCATCATTGGAATCATCTACAAGGTTATGGGTGACCACAGGTGGTAGATTGTCTGATTTCCAGGTTTGTAATGTCCTCCTGTATCTTAGTCTCCAGTAATCATCTACGAATCTATTGAGATCCGGAAGGCGAGTGTCATCACGTGCAGCGGCATCAAATAGCAATCGCTCTCCCACCTGCCTTTGAATAGCATTGATTGTTTCCCTGAATTCCTCTAAGAGTGCCCTGCTTTGGAGGATCTCCGGATTGATGGAATAGTATGGTTTTTTGGTGATAAAAAACATGACCACAGTGAGGTCAGATTTCTCGGTCATCAGTCTGTGATTCAACCTGGCCAGCGCTTCGAGGGTCAGGTCATAGCCTTTGTTTAGATACTCATAACGACCAGAGGTGAATAGATAAAGGGTTTTGTTGAGGTCAAAGGTATAGCTGGAAAAGAAGTGAGCCATCGTGAAGCTATGGATCTTGTTCTTTGACTCTACATGTAAGTTTTGGAATTCATGCAAGGCCTCAAACCGTTCATTATTTATTCCATTGGGCAATACGAAGTCCGGTGTTCGGCCCAGCAACTGCCTGCATTCTTTAGCCGTGACTTCACTCACCGTCGTAAATACATGGGAACCATGTACAGCTGCCCTTTCCAGAGCAACTATCGACTCAATGTTAAAATGTTTGGCCTCCTTTTGCCAATCCATGAATGGTAGATGCTCATAATAATTTGGGTCATTCATCGCCAGGTACCGGCCAAGCATGGTGGCATGCGTAGTGAAAACAGTGGAGATGTTTAAGTTTTTACGTCTTATCTCAGGCAGACTGGCTGCCGACATCCATTCATGAAAGTGAGCAAGTACCTGTTTCCCGTTGCCCCCTTCTTTACTTAGATGCTCCAGAAAGATCTGAACGAGTTCTCCAAAGGCCAGCACATCATTGAACAGGTGATCATCCGGGGGTGAGGAGATGCCGTGATTTTCCCATAGGAAGTATTTGATCTCGCCGAGTTTATGCATCACACTTCCTAAATCAAACAGAACTACCTTCGGTCTTCCACTTACCAACCAATGGCCATAATGGACTTTGAAGCCTTCATTCTGCATCTTTTTGACTACTCTCCCAAACGGATCTCTTGACTCTTCAATGGCTTCAAACTCCGAAGCATACTGGGGCATATAAGGCCCGATCAAACAATAATTAGGTCCCCATTTTTTGGTCACTGTGGGTACTTTGGAACGGATAACTGTGTAAATCCCCCCAACCTGGTTCACAACCTCCCAGGCGATTTCTACCA
This sequence comes from Cyclobacteriaceae bacterium, assembly GCA_965223915.1. Lineage (GTDB taxonomy): Bacteria > Bacteroidota > Bacteroidia > Cytophagales > Cyclobacteriaceae > UBA7330. The sequence goes on from OZ245027.1 coordinate 1,787,887, forward strand.
GGTAAGTCTTCCGGATTTCCTTTTTAGTTATTCCCATGATAATTGAGTTAAGTGGTGCTGATAGTAAATATATCCGAAAAGTTGATTAAATGCCTTCCATGAAATATTTAACATTTTCTGTGTAACCATTAATAGATGACAAAGTATATAAGTTGACAGAATTTTAAAAATAGGTGCAACCAATTGATGCATTTTGTCATCTATAAGAATATGCACATGAAGAATTCCAGAATTATCACCTTGCTCCTTTTATTAATGCTGTTTTCATTTTTCAATGAAATGGAAAATAAAGTAAAGGAACAGGTCAGTCTATGGACTCATAGATATTCTGAAAAACTGGAATTAGGATTTCGATTTTCACCATTTGACCTCAACGCTGACCCTTTGTTTTTTGGGGTATTCAAATAATCTTACCTCAGAAACGTTTTATTAAAGGGAATATCTATCACAGTTTATTTATCTTTAGACGCTAATGAATTGCGATGCTTTTTCTTATACAGATCTCAAGAATGGATGATCTGTTTGTTTTTTTAAGAAAAGAGGTAATTTTTGAAGTCAAATAGGTGAAATCAACATTATCATTTAATAATTATGGATCAAGATAAGTATTTAGCTTTACTTGAAGTATGGCAAAAAGTTGCCTGGATTGGATTTTTTGCTGCAGTTGCTGTAGGAGTTTTAATTTTTTTGGTCCATCGGATATCTTATGTATCTGCAAAAGGCTACAAAAAGAAGTTCGATATAGCGAGTAGACACGAAGTCAATCGCTACATATATGCTAATTATGCTTTGGCAGTAGCTGTTTTTTTTCTGATAAATACACTCCAGTATGAGACGGTTCAACTAAACCCGATCTGGTTTTTCATCCGTATGTTCATTGCGATCTGTGGAGGAACACTTCACGGGTATATTACACACTTGATCTTTAAATACTATTACCCTGGTCCGCTGGAAAAGAAATTAAAGCGTTTGAGATACACGCCTCGTACCAATCCAAGGACAGGTACAAAATTACAGTTACTCAGCGAAGAAGAGGAGGATGCATATCTGGATGAAGGGATGCAGGCTGAGGAAGATGCTTTCTCAGTGGACTACGATGTATGGATAGATACCAATACCGGTGAAACATTTATTGAAAAATACAAGGGTTATTTAAGTGCCTTGGAATGTGATCGCTGTGGCTTTCAGACACTTAAGCTTAAGAAAGAAGAAGTGCTACAGCCCGCTTCAGCCTTTGAAGATGGCGAAATCCTCAAAGAATATAAGTGCTCCTACTGTGGAAGGATCCGTAGGAAAAAAGTTCGACTTTCCAAAAGGATGGAAAGAGACAAAACAAAGAGTATCATCATTGAAAATCCGCTACGCATGGATAAGCGAATCGACCATGTAAAAGTTGAGATCCACAGTGTAGGTGGGGGCAATAAGATCTTTGAGTTCCAAAATATCCAGCAAGCAGAGAATTTCTTAAAAGAATTTGATCTGGATAAGGTGGACGAACCCCGGGAGAAGTTTCATGGCAATTAGCGCCTTTTAGATTTTCTGATTAGATGCGTTTGATTGGTGATGTAAACACCAATCAGGATGGCCGCCATGCCCAAAATGTGGTTAAGTAATAACGTTTCTCCGTCTATCAAGCCCCAGACAAGGGCTACCAGGGGAATGATGTAGGTGACAGAGGAGGTAAAGACAGGATTTGTTAGCTGTACGATCTTATTGAAGATAATCAGGGCGATAGCGGTACCCACTACTCCCAGGACACATATATATAGTACTGATTGCAGTGTGCCTGTATCACCAATCTTACTGGTAAAATCACTAAAGACAAAAAGTGTAACCGCAGCGAACGGACCTACAAAAAACAGCGAAATGCTGGTGATGGTTAGCGATCGGTATTCATTGAGCTGGTACTTGATCAGGTTGGAATTGGTTGCATAAAGCACGGTGGCAGTGATGACAAACAAGCCATAGAAATTGATCTTGCTGAGTTGTCCTTCCGAACCCGCAGTGATCAGTAGAATGGAGCCAATAAATCCCACCACAATTCCTATCCAGACGGAGGGTTTTTGCCTTTGCTTGAAAAACCAAAAACCAATAAGTACGGTGAACAGTGGTGTCAGGGTATTAAGAATTCCGGTGACCGCGCTTTCAATCCGGGTCTGAGCTACAGCAAATAAAAAAGCAGGGATAAAACTACCCGACAGGCCTACCGCAACGAAATACTTGATTTTATCCTTCTTAACAAGTTTGAATCTGGAAAAAACAAATGGAAGTAATGAGATGGAAGCGGATAGCATACGGATCGAACCCACTTCAAGAGGTGTCAGTGCAGTAAGACCTTTCTTAATCAAAATAAATGAGCTCCCCCATATCAGGGCCAGCAGCAGGAGTAGAAGCCAGGCCCGGAGTGGGTATTTCTCATTCATCCGAGCATTACTTCCTCCGCAAAAGTTTCAGGGATAGCTTCGAGTATATCGTTCAATTCCGCCAATGTGGTGGCTTCCACCAGCTGGGTTCTAAATGGCTTAAAATTTGGTATACCCCTGAAATAGTTGGTGTAATGTCTCCGCATTTCAAAGATCCCTTTTTTCTTGCCTTTCCATTCAATGGAGAAATCGAGATGTTTTCTGGTAACATTTACCCTTTCTATGAGATCTGGTTTATCCAGATGCATACCGGTTTTCAGAAAATGTTTGATCTCATTAAATATCCATGGATAGCCGATGGCAGCTCTGCCGATCATCACTCCGTCGACGCCATACTTATTCTTGTACTCAAGCGCCTTTTCCGGTGAATCGATGTCCCCATTACCAAAAATAGGGATATGAATATCAGGATGGTTTTTTACTTCAGCGATCGGTCCCCAATCGGCTTCGCCCTTATACATCTGCTGCCTGGTGCGACCGTGGATAGACAGGGCCTGGATGCCTACATCCTGCAACCGCTGAGCTACCTCTATAATTTTGATGGTTTTCGCGTCCCACCCAAGTCTTGTTTTAACAGTGACAGGTTTTGAGACGGACTTAACAATCTCTGCAGTCATGGATTGCATCTTGGGTAGGTCAAGCAATATTCCGGCACCTGCTCCTTTGCAAGCCACCTTTTTCACCGGGCACCCATAGTTGATATCGATGATTTCAGGATTGGCTTCCTCGGCGATGGCAGCTGCTTCACGCATAGATTCGATCTTATCACCAAAGATCTGAATACCTATGGGTCGTTCGTAATCGTAGATGTCGAGCTTTTCGACGCTCTTTTCGGCATTCCTGATCAACCCTTCCGAAGAGATAAATTCGGTATACATCAGGTCGGCACCGTTTTCTTTGCAAACAGCCCTAAAGGGTGGATCGCTGACATCCTCCATGGGAGCCAGAAGCAACGGGAAGTCACCTAATTCAATGTTTGAGATCTTAACCAATTCTTATCCTTATTTTTGCCGTAAATTTAGCTCAAAATATGCAAAATATCCTTAGGAACACTTCATCAGACCCTTCCGGTTCCACCCCCTGGTTGCTGCTTTTGATTCTTGGAGGATATGTTATAGCCGCATTGTTTCTCTTTTCTTTTCTGGCACAAGCAGTCATTTTGCCCTTTTTTGAGTTCGATCTTCAAAAGGCTTTGTCGGTACTGACACCACCATATCAATCTGATGAGGCCAGAATACCACTCCTTATTATTCAGGCTGTCACTTCTATTGGTGCATTCATCATCATCCCCTGGTTTTTTATCAAAAGGAACCTCAATATTAACGTCGGATCGTTTTTCTCTTATCCGTCGCAGCTATACCAGCCCTTACTAATGACCATTTTGATCATGTTTAGCTTCATGGTCGTCAACTCCATATTTATTGACTGGAACAGAGACATCACTTTTCCTGAATTTATGTCCTGGTTTGAAGATTATGTCTCCTCCAAAGAGGGTGAACTCGAGCAGCTCACAAACTACATCACTTCCTTTCAGAGTATTTGGCAGTTTCTGTTCGGATTTTTAGTTATTGCCATACTACCAGCAATTGGCGAAGAGCTGCTGTTTCGTGGTTTGATTCAAAATCTATTCGGTGAGGCTTTGAAGAACAAGCATATAGCAATCTGGCTTACAGCGTTTATCTTCGGTGCGATGCATATGCAATTCTATGGGATGTTACCTAGAGTTTTGCTGGGGGCACTGTTTGGCTATCTTTATTTCTGGTCCGGACACCTATCTATAGCCATGTTCGCACATTTCATCAACAATGGATTTACATTGGTCCTACTTTATATTGGTCAGATAGGCTGGATAGATTATGATCCGATAAGTAAGCAAAATACCCCTCCTATTTTGGTGGTCGTTTTTTTCTTTGTTGTAGTTTCGGGGTTATTATTACTTTTTAGGAATTACTTTAGGATGGGAGAAAATGGATGAGTGGCAAAAGGTTTATCAGGATAATCAGCAATACAGGGCGGAGATTGTGAAAGCGATACTGGCAGAAAATGATTTGGATCTCGTGCTGGTGGATAAGAAGGACTCAGCTTACCAATTTGGCCACTTTGAAGTGCACGTAGCAGCAGATCATGTGATGCGGGCACTCAAAATAATTAACGAGGAGATCAGGTTTTGAAGAAATTTACAGATTTATATAAGCGGGTTCTTTCAGCCCTGGCAGGGGCAACAGTCATCGTTTCTTCGCTGCTCATAGGAGAGTGGTCTTATTTTATCGTTTTTTTGGCCATCAGTATTTTCTCTCAATGGGAATTTTATCGCCTGGTGAAGCTGCGAAGTTATCTGCCGATCCGGCTGCTTGGTGTGATCCTGGGAACCATTATTTTTTGTCTTTCATTTTTCATCGAGCAGAATCACCTGGACCCTAAATATTACTATGCGATTTTTCCGCTGGCCTCATTGGTCTTCCTGATCAAACTATATAAGCGAAATGATACATCACCATTTATCAATATTGCCCTGTTTTATCTGGGCATTACTTATGTAGCCCTACCCTTTGCCCTAATGAACGTAGTGGTATTCTATCATGGATATTACAGTTATCAGATCATGTTGGGACTGATGATGATCATCTGGTCCAGCGACACCGGAGCCTATTTTGCAGGGATCCGGTTTGGAAAGACCAAATTATTCGAACGCATCTCTCCTAAAAAATCCTGGGAAGGAGCACTGGGTGGTGCCATAGTAGCCTTGCTGATGGCCTATGGCATGTCACTATTTTATAAGGACCTGCTGTTGTGGCAATGGCTGAGTGTTGCTATGATTGTGGTAATAGCAGGTACCTATGGAGACCTTGTCGAGTCATTGTTTAAGCGGTCAATGGAAATCAAGGACTCAGGAAGTATTATTCCTGGCCATGGAGGATTTCTAGACCGATTTGATAGCCTGATCCTTTCGGTACCATTTATTGTTGTTTTCTTAAAGCTATTTTAATTCGTACACCCCATGATAAGAATACATAAAGAAGGATACATGATCATTCCGGTGTCAGCTGTACTCATCGGTTTGTTATATGCTTTGCTTTATTACTTCATTCCCATCCCTTTGATTCAATATCTATTGGCTGCTGCTGCGCTGGTTTTTTGGATATTGATCATTCGGTTTTTCAGAAACCCGGACGTACCAGTTTCTCAACAGCCCAACCAGGTATTGGCTCCGGCGGAAGGAAAGATAGTGGTTATTGAAAAAACCAGAGAAGAAGAGTATTTAAAAGAAGAGAGGATTCAGATCTCTATTTTTATGTCCCCTTTGAATGTTCATGTAAACAGGAGTCCGTTCAAGGGGAAGATCAGCTATTTCAAGTACCACCCTGGTAAATATCTGGTAGCATGGCATCCAAAATCGAGCACAGACAATGAGCGAACTTCTATTGGCTTTGAGCTGGAAAATGGTAAAAAGATGCTCATCAGGCAAATAGCAGGGGCTGTAGCAAGGAGAATCCGATTTTATCCCAAGGTCGGTGACCCGGTGGATAATGGCTCTGAAGTGGGCTTCATCAGATTCGGTAGCCGGGTGGATGTATTCCTGCCTTTAGATGCTGATATCAATGTGAACATAGGAGAAACTACAGATTGTGGCAAGACAGTGCTGGCCACTTTGAAGTGATCTTAGGTTAACAGCGCAAAAATTGAATTGCATAATTCAATCATTAGGGATAACTTAATGTGCTAATCTTAACCTAAAAAATCACAAATGAACTTATCCATTAAGCATCAGGAGACTTACTCACGAGGTGAGCTTCTTCTGAGAACCTTTTTTGGGTTCCTGTACATTGGGATCCCACATTTTTTTCTGTTGTTCTTTGTTGGCATCTGGTCGGCCATTCTACAATTTATCGCATGGTGGGCAATTCTGTTTACCGGAAGGTATCCACAAAGTTTTTTTGAATTCCAGGTGGGTGTAATGCGATGGAACATCCGGCTAAATGCAAGACTCCTGAACCTGAGCGACGGATATCCTGCATTTGGTATCCATGGAACCGATGATCAGACATCTCTGGAGATTCCATATCCTGAATCATTGAGCAGAGGATTGGCTATTGTTAAATTATTTTTTGGTGCCATCTATGTTGGGCTTCCACACGGATTTATCCTATTATTCAGGCTGATATGGGGCTATATCCTCACATTCATTGCTTTCTGGGTTGTATTGTTCACCGGAAAGTACCCTGAAAGCTGGCATACCTTTAATGTCAACACCATTCGATGGAGTACACGCGTAAATATTTACTTAGGATTTATGGGTGACAAGTATCCACCCTTTTCAGGACAACCAGATTAATCAATGACAAACGAAGAAATGTATCATCCGGTGGAACAGCCGGATGATATTCCTATCAGAGATCGCGAGGATGCCATGGGTGCTTACCTGATGATGTTTGCAGCATTGGCTGCCGGACTCCCATTACCCATCATAAATCTTATTGCCGCACTCATCTATTACTTTACAAACAGAGCCAAGAGCCGGTTTATTGAGTTTCATTCCCTGCAATCCCTGTATTCTCAAATCCCCACTACATTGTTGAATGCCGGACTTGTGTTCTGGACTCTCAGAATTTTATTTCAAGACGGTTCATTCTTGAATGATGAATCTTTTGCCTCAGACTTTGCCACAGTGGGCGATGTATACTGGGGATATATCTATGTGGTGGTAGCAGCCAATCTTATCTATGTGATCTTCAGTATTGTGGGGGCGGTCTATGCCCGAAAGGGAAGGATGTATTATTTCATCTTTTTTGGAAAATTGGCTTATCACTTTGCTTACATGAAAAAAAATGAGTCTAAAGTATTTCGTAACGAACCCCCCGCTTGATATTTTATGATTAGCAAGATCTACAAGGAATTGTTAATTGTTGTTGGGGTTTTCCTGCTTGTGTGGGTGGGGATCATTCTACTTCGTCCAGTGCCTGAGGCTCCGGAAATGGCTGTTTCAGTGGAAACAGAAATGGAACTTGGCGATAAACTAGCTAAAGAAATAGTAGATAATTATACCTTAATTGAGTCAGATACAGTCAATGATGCCATCCATAAGATAAAGGAGAGGTTGTTAGGATCTATCAGCCTCACATCCTATGACTATTCATTTTATGTGGTCAAAGAAGAACAGGTAAACGCTTTTGCAACGTTGGGAGGGCATATATTTATTTTCTCAGGTATGATCGAGATGGCGGATGAACCCGAAGAGCTGGCCGCTGTATTGGCGCATGAGATTGGTCATATTGAGGAAAGACATGTAGTCAATAAGTTGGTAAAGGAAATTGGGGTTACGGTTTTGTTTTCAATCCTTAGTGGTGGCGATCCGGTGCTTGTCAGTGAAATAGCCCGGGCTGCTGTGTCCAGTGCCTTTGATAGGTCGCAGGAAACAGAAGCAGATCAGTTTGCCATGAAGACACTGGAAAAAGCCCGGATCAGCCCGAGGTATGTGGCTGCTATCTTTCGCCGGATCAAAGAAAAATATGGGGGATTTGGTGAGCATTTGGAATTTCTCATGTCACATCCGAATCTCAACAAAAGGATAAAAGAGTCACTGGAGTATCCGATAGGGGATAGCTTTCAATCAGATACTCTAAAAATTGATTGGGCAGCTGTGAAAAGAAACCTCTAGATACTCCGGATTAATAAAGATCTTCATAAGTTTCCACTTATTTTGTTGAGTTGAATTTTTGAATAAGCAAAAGCCTAAGAAACACCTATGATCGAGCTAAAAGAAATTGCACCAGATACGCTGAAAGCACCCCTTGAAAATTTTTGGAAACTGGCAGCCAATAAAACTGAGCTATTAAGAAAAAACTATAAAAGCGATACAGGTTCCCCGGTGATCACCAAAGCTGGGAAATATGTGCCTCAGGGTTGGACAGACTGGACCCAGGGATTTCAGTTTGGTATTCCATTATTAATCTTTGATGCCACTGGTAATGGTGACCTATTGGAAAAGGCCAAAGAAGATATCAAAGCCAAAATGCCAGCCCATCTGAGTCACTTCGGAGTACACGATCATGGCTTCAATACAATCAGTACCTATGGTAACCTGCTCCGCCTGGGAAATCAGGGTAAGATCGATATGGCCTCTTACGAAAAGGAGTATTATGAATTAGCCATCAAGATGTCAGCTTCGGTACAGGCTCGTCGTTGGTCCGACATACAGGATGGTGGGTTTATCTACTCATTCAATGGACCACATTCTTTGTTCGTAGATACGATCCGTTCTTGCCGGGTATTACTGATGGCTACCAAACTAGGGCACCAGTTGTATGGTGAGAATGATCAAAAAATTGATATGCTGGACAGGGCCATCAAACATGGACTGGCTACCGCTAAGTATGGTATTTTCTACGGGGAGACAGAGGGAACCTATGATGAATGGGGCAGGACAGCACATGAGTCTGTTTTCAACATGAATGATGGTCGCTACCGATGTCCTAATGCTCAGCAGGGCTTTTCAGGATTCACCACATGGACCCGTGGATTGGCCTGGGCCATGGCTGGTTTTACGGAGATGCTGGAGTTTATCAGGGAGGAAAATCTGCAGTTTGAAAATCGATCTGAAGTTGAAGCTGTCTTCCTCAAAGCTGCCCGGGCCACCTGTGATTTCTTTATTAAAAATACACCAACGGATGGTGTCCCTTACTGGGATACCGGAGCTCCGGAACTACACAAACTAGGCGATTACCTGGAGAGACCTTCAGATCCTTTCAATGATTACGAGCCTGTCGATACCTCAGCCACAGCAATTGGTGCCCAGGGGTTGCTTAGACTCGCAAACCTCCTGAGTAAAGAAGATGCGGCGGCTTCCGAAAAATATACCAGGGCAGCCCTGAACAGTTTGAGCACGCTGTTGAAAGAACCTTATTTGTCCACGGCATCAGGGCATGAAGGTATCCTGTTACATGGTATTTACCACAGGCCAAACAATTGGGACTACATTCCAAAAGGGTCTAAAATCCCGTATGGCGAATCGTGTATGTGGGGAGATTACCACATGACAGAGCTTTGTCTGCAGGTATGGAGGATGATCCAGAACGAGGCACCCTATAAGTTTTTTAAGTAAATAAATTATTGACCAGGCTTTCAAGCATTTAACCCCGTTGAAAATGAGATCATTATTCTTGCTGATCACTCTATTAGGCTACTTTCAGGTGATTTCACAGTCACACCCCAACGTGATACTGATCATTACGGATGATCAGGGCTATGGCGATATTGGGTATCATGGGAATTCCGTCATTAAAACTCCAAACCTCGACAAGTTTGCGAAGGAAAGCGTCCGACTAACAAACTTCTATGTCTCTCCGGTTTGTGCTCCCACACGAGCAAGCCTCATGACGGGTAGGTATTCTTTGCGGACAGGTGTGCATGACACTTATAATGGGGGAGCCATCATGTCCACTGAAGAAGTGACCATTGCAGAAATGCTCAAAGAAGCCAACTACAAGACAGGGATCTTTGGCAAGTGGCACCTTGGGGATAACTATCCCTCCAGGCCCTCCGATCAGGGTTTTGACGAATCGTTGATCCATTTAGCTGGTGGCATGGGCCAGCCTGGTGATTTCACAACATACTTCAAATTTGATAGTAGCTATTTTGATCCTACCCTTTGGCATAACAATGAAATGGAGGATTATATGGGATATTGTTCAGATATATTTGCCAATGGGGCTTTGAACTTTATCCGGCAGAATAAAGACAATCCATTTTTTTGTTACCTGGCCTTCAACGCGCCCCATACCCCGCTCCAGGTCCCACAGAAATACTACGATATGTATAAAGATGTGGACCCGGAAAAACCCTTCATGGATGGTGACGTACCCATGCCACAAATGTCCGAACAAGACAAAGAAGCAGCCCGAAAGGTTTATGGGATGGTTACAAACATAGATGACAATGTGGGCATGATCCTGGACGAGTTGAAAAAGCTGAAGCTCGAGAAAAATACCATTGTGATCTTCATGACTGATAATGGACCTCAGCAGTATCGGTATACCGGAGGCTTTCGTGAAAGAAAAGGCTCAGTTTATCAGGGTGGTGTGAGGGTCCCATTTTTCATTCGATATCCTCAAGCCTTAAAAAAGGGTCAGGATATCCCTGTGAATGCAGCCCATATGGATCTTTTACCCACACTGGCGGACCTATGTAAAGTTGACCTGCCAGCTGACGTGAAACTAGACGGACAAAGCCTTTTACCGCTGATGGATGGTAATAAAACAGCATGGGATGAAGAACGCTCATTGTTTTTTTATTGGACCAGAAAATATCCCGAGCGCTATGAAAACATCGCTCAGCAAATTGGAAATGATAAATTGGTGGGTCATACCTCATATGGTGCAGATATAGAAGGTTTTGAGCTTTTTGATCTGGAGAAAGATCCCTTTGAACAAAATAACCTCGTTATGAGGAATACTACTTTGGCATTAAAACTAAAAGATGAGCTGGATCAGACACTATCAGAATTAACAAAGTCTCCACACTTGATAAATCAGAGCCCCATCATCATTGGCACAGCATATGAAAATCCGGTTTATCTCAATCGCAATGACGCTTCAGGAGAACGAGGAGTTTGGCGTCAGACAAATGTTTTTGGCAAGTGGATTGTCAGCATTAAGGAAGGCACTTATGATATTGAGTATAAATTTATTGAGCCTGTTATTGGAAAAGGAATTCTTAACCTGGAGACAGGCTCGGTCATCAACAGGAAGCGATATGATCTCGGCGAAACAGATACACTGGTGATGGAAAATGTCGCACTGCCTGAAATGGAGAGTGGAGACCTAATTCCTTTCTTTAATCCGGATGGATCCGGCGGGGCCATTTTTCCACTTTGGGTGAAGCTGACAAGGAAATAGGCTACCGCAAGATCAGGAAAGGAGCTTCACAATCTCTTGGAGGTACTTTTCATCTACATCTGAAAAGTCATGGAGTTTGTCGCTGTCAACATCCAATACGCCAATTACGGCACCATCTTTCATCAGTGGAACAACGATCTCTGATTTGCTGGCGCTGTTGCAGGCAATATGGCCCGGAAACTGTTCTACATCTGCAACAATAAGGGTTTTTTCATGTTCCCAGACTTGTCCGCATACACCCTGACCTTTGGCGATCCGGGTACATGCGATGGGTCCCTGAAATGGGCCGAGCACCAGTTCATTGCCTTTTAACAGATAAAATCCTACCCAGAAGAATTCGAGGCCCGACTTCAAAGCACCGGCGATGTTAGCCAGATTGGCAATGAGATCAGGTTCATCCGCAATCAAAGCCTTGATTTGAGGAAGCAGAGACTGGTATTTCTCTTCTCTGCGCTCGGTTTGTATTAATTTCAGTTCTTCCATTTTCCTTAGCTGTTATGGTAGATCAATAAGCGATCTTTCAGGATTTTAGTTTCCGTAGCAGGTTTATTCTTCATTTTTGGGGAGGAGATCCCCTCTTCAAATGAATTGTCACCAATGAAAATCCGGGCTTCATCCCAAAGACCCAAATCCAAAAACGCACTTAATATGGTGCTACCACCTTCAACAATCAATGACTGTATTTTTCGTCGGTGCAAGTCAGCTAACAAATCCTGAATAAAATTACTTCCAGACAATTGGATCCACTCCGTGGTTTGACTTTTCTCTGGTGATTCATGCGTATAAACCAGCGTTTTTCTCCCGTCAGTGAAGAGCTTGAGGCTTCTATCCAGTTGCTTGTTTCGGTCCAGTACGATCCTGATAGGATCCTTACCTTTCCAATCCCTGGAAGTTAAGCTGGGATTATCATAGTGGGCAGTATTTTTCCCAATGAGTATGGCGTCCTCTTCTGTCCGCCATTTATGTACCTGTTGTCTGGACATTGAATTGCTGATCCATTTACTGGAGTAATCACTTCGGGCAATAAATCCATCCTTTGTCTCTGCCCATTTGAGGATGATGTAAGGACGGTTTTTTTTGAAGAAGGTGTTGAAACGAATGTTTTGACGTATTGCTTCCTCTTCCATGAATCCTTGCTGTACTTCAATGCCTGCGCCTCTTAGCTTCTTTACCCCATTGCCATTCACCAGTGGATTGGGATCATTGGCAGCGATGACAACACGCTTAACCTGATGAGCTATTAACAGATCAGCGCAGGGGGGTGTCTTTCCATGGTGACTGCAGGGTTCCAGGGTGACATAAACAGTAGCGTCTTTTAATACTGCTTTTTCTGAAACACTGTTTACAGCGTTTACTTCTGCATGAGGTCCTCCATATGCTCGATGAAAGCCCTCTCCAATGATTTTTCCATTGCTTACGATCACACATCCCACCATGGGATTTGGGCTTACAAGTCCAAAGCCACCCCAGGCTAGCTGAATTGCCCGTTGCATATATTTTTTATCCGAAGCTGAATCCATTTGGAAACGCTAAATTCGCCATATTTCATTGAACATGCTTTCACACGCAAAAACAATTTTTAAGGAGATTTATGATCAGCTTGCTACTGCTTACGAATCAGAGGAGGCAAAGAACATAGCTTATCTGGTCCTGGAGGAAGTAGCAGGACTCCAAAAGACCGATATTCTCATAGATAAAACATTCACTTATCAGAAGAACCAACAGGCTGTCATTTCAGATGTTCTTAAACGTTTGTTGATGCTAGAACCGATTCAATACATTTTTGGGAAAACAAGTTTCTATGGCCTGGAGCTAGAGGTCAATAGACATGTACTGATCCCTCGACAGGAAACAGAGGAGTTAGTTGATTGGATTGCCAGTGAGCATCAGCAGACAAACCGGATATTGGATATTGGTACGGGCAGTGGTTGTATAGCCATTGCTTTGGCTCAGAAATTTACAACAAGCGAAGTTCACGCCTGGGATGTTTCCGGCGAAGCTCTTCATCTTGCCAGGAAAAATGCCAACAATAATCGGGTAAAAGTACATTTTCTCCTGGTTGACGTGCTTTCTGTTTCCTCCAATGAAGTCTTTGATCTCATTGTATCCAATCCGCCCTATGTACTGAACAAAGAAAAAGTAGACATGAGCTTAAATGTGCTCGATCACGAACCCAACACTGCATTGTTTGTGCCTGACCAGGACCCACTACTTTTTTATCGAACAATTTGTGAACTGTGCAATGCTCAACTGAGTTCAGGAGGCTGGCTTTATTTTGAGATCAATGAAGCTTATGGAAAGGAAGTTGTAAGCCTCCTGGAAGCAAATAATTTTAGCAACATTCAAATAAGACAGGACCTGAATGGAAAAGACCGAATGATAAGAGGGCAAAAGCCCTGAATCTACAGGTCAAAAATGATCCTTACCCTGACAGAACCTTCAACTGGCTCACCATTGTATGTTGCTGGAGACCATTGAGGTCCTTCCTCGATTAACCGTACAGCTTCCTGGTCGCAGCTGACGCTTAGACTTTTTTTCACTTCAATATTGTTGATGGATCCATCAGATGATACCGTAAGTTTGAGTAGTACTACCCCTTCAATTTGCTGGCTGCTGGCTTCCGCAGGGTACTGCAGGGAGTTGCTTACGTAATCCCGGAAAGCATTTCTGCCATTGACAGGCTCGGGCGACTTATTTACAATATTGTCATATCCAATAATAACTGCCTTTTGATTGGTAGGCTCGGGCACCAACACCACATTGACAGGTTCTGTGTTTTCGATGCTTACTTCTTTAGAGACCAAACCCTGTCCGGAGAAATTAAGTGTGCTTCCGGTACCCACACCGGTCAATTCAAACTGACCATTCAAACCACTCACAGACCGTTTTCCATCTACTGATACCTGCACCCCAGGCAATGGTTCGCCATCTTCCCTGTAGTATACTGTTCCGGTAATAGACACAACTTCTTCTTCTGTAGATATTGCAGCTCTGGCCTGGGAGGCTGCCGCTAAAGATTTTTTGGCTTGATCTGTTGCCGGAAGATCTGAAGTTGTGCGGGAAATCCGATCCTCACCAACTGGTTCCGCAGCCACCGCTACTTCCTCAGAAATAGCCTCAGGTTCAAAAGCTTCATCATCTTCTTCATTAAAAGCAAGCACTTCTGCGCCCGCATTGATATCCGCATCTTCAGGTTCTTCTTCCGGGACAGCTGCCAATTCCTCTTCCTCTTCCCCTTCATCAATGGAGATATCGTCATCCTGGCTCTCCTCGGTGTCAGACTCAATGGCCGCCAGGGGTTCGATGCTGGTTTGATCAGAAGATGGAATGGTCAAAGTGTCTGCTCCGGCAATAGCTTCTTCGGCAACAGAATCAACAGCCATTTTCATGGAAAGCTCATGGCTGGGTAGTGCATTGTTTACAACAAACCAAATAGAACCAAAGGCGGTAATCAGGAATGCAACTGTTGCAGCGATACTCATGATATCCGGCTTTTGATAGATCTGCTTGCGCTGAAGACGATCTTTTAAGTTGGTCAGATCTTCCTTGATATCTTCAGTCGAATGTTCGGATAATCCTTGAAATGCCTCCTCCTCAAATGCAGAGCTAAGTAATTGTCGCTCAATTTGGTTGGCTTCAACGCCTTTGATTTTGCCATCCAGGTAATCCAGCAGTTCCTGTTCGGATATCGGTTTATTGGGTTGTTTATCTTTTGACATGTTTGGCCTCCAGGCAATTTTTTAAATTTCTCTTACCATTTTGAATGTTACTCTTCACCTCGTTCATCGTGAAGGATGTGTCGTTGGTGATCTCTTCGTAACTTTTTTGTTTGAGGTAAAACAAAGAAACGCATTCTTTTTGTTTCCCCTTAAGCGTTTTCAGACATTCCGATAGCGCATTGAGGTCATGATCTACTTCATACTCATCATTAGGATGCATGACCACCTCGTTTTCCATAACCAACCCGTTAAACTCTTTCTGATTGGTTTTTTTCCGGAGTGCCATCAGGCAATGATTTTTAGTCACAATATAGAGCCAGCTTTTGAAATAAGTGACTTCCTGAGTTTTTAGTTTTTGGGTGAGTCGCTCGAATATGTTCATTACTGCATCCTGACTTTCTTCCCGGGATTTAAGGTATTTCAGGCATAGACCATATACAAGGTGCATATATCGCTGAAATAATTCACCCAAAGCCTCACGATCATTCTGACGCTTATAAGCTGTGATGAGGTCTTCATCACTACGGAATTTCATATGGGCATTGGGTTGTATCAAGGGCAGAATATCAAAGAATCTTACTCACCATTTATGGAAATATTGGTTGATCTACATCTCAATGGTAGATCAAATTTATTATCAAGATGAAAAAATTAACATTTTTATTAGTAATTCTATTCATATCAGTGGCAGAAAAGCCAGTCTTCATTGTTAGCGGTACCGTCTATGATATGAATGGTGATGCAATGAATGGGGTAACCGTGAGCGAAAATGGAACAAAATCGAGCGCAGTTACCACCACTTCAAATGGTAAATATTCTATTAGCGTAAATGGTGAAGAAAGTATTCTGGAATTCGCTCATCCTGATTTTGAATCTATTAAGGAGCGTGTAGGAAATAGAAGAAGAATCGATGTGATTCTATCTGTAAAGATCAAAACAGCGGAAGATGAGAGCATTTCATATGAAATGGAAGCTCCTGCAGAAATACGTTCATCACCTGAGCCAGTCAGAAATCGAACATATAAAAAAGCCGCTTATTCCAATACCTATGGAGGTGCTATGATTATGCACGATCAACAGTCCGGATTCAATACTGAGGAATATGATGGGATCGAAGAAAATATTTTTCATAGACCTTCGGACAAACCATTGTCTACATTTTCCATTGACGTGGATGCTGCTTCCTATAGCAATGTGAGAAGATTTCTGAACCTGGGACAAAAACCACCAGTGGATGCCGTAAGGATTGAAGAGATGATCAATTATTTCACCTATGACTACGAAGCACCTGACGATGAACATCCGTTTTCAATCCATACTTCTTATAGCTATGCTCCCTGGAATGAAAAACATCTGGTGGCTCATATTGGCTTACAGGGCAAAAGGATAGATGTAGATGAACTCCCGCCATCCAATTTGGTATTTCTAATCGATGTGTCTGGTTCGATGAGTGCTCAAAACAAGCTACCGCTTTTAAAGTCATCGATGAAGATGCTTGTCAACGAGATGAGACCCAATGATAAGATCTCAATTGTGGTGTATGCCGGGGCTGCCGGACTTGTATTACCTCCTACTAGCGGGAAAAATAAGGAAGAGATTATCAATGCATTGGAAAAACTACAAGCTGGTGGTTCTACGGCAGGCGGAGCAGGTATTCAGCTAGCTTATAAAGTGGCAAGGGAACAATTGATTGAGGGAGGTAACAACAGGATTATTCTCGCTACTGATGGAGATTTTAATGTAGGCGCATCCAGCAATGCAGAGATGCAACGCCTGATAGAAGAAAAGAGGGAGCAGGGGATTTTCCTTACAGTGCTTGGTTTTGGCATGGGCAATTACAAAGATTCCAAAATGGAGATTTTGGCTGATAAAGGAAATGGAAATTACGCTTATATTGACAATATCCAGGAGGCAAAAAAAGTACTGGTAACAGAATTTGGAGGCACATTATTTACCATAGCCAAAGATGTAAAACTCCAGGTAGAATTTAATCCAGCAGAAGTACAGGCTTATCGATTGATCGGATACGAAAACCGAAAGCTGAGAGATGAAGATTTTAATGATGATACCAAGGATGCAGGCGAACTGGGAAGTGGTCATACTGTTACAGCCCTTTATGAGATCATTCCTGTAGGAGTCAATAGTGCATTTGGATCAACAATTGATCCGTTAAAATATCAGGACACAAAGCCAGTAGATGTCCGATCAAAAGGAGAGTTTTTTACTGTGAAATTCAGGTATAAACAACCAGATGGTGATCGGAGCAAGCTTATTGTGCGCACGATGAAAGCAAAAGATTTTAATCCGGAAGATAGCAATCTGTTATGGGCATCCACCGTGGCTGGTTTCGGAATGTTGCTAAGGGATTCGGAATTTAAAGGTGACATTACCTACGATCAGGTTTTATCCATGGCAAAATCCTCAAGAGGAAATGATGACTACGGATACCGAAGAGAGCTGATCAATTTGATTGAGATTGCTGGCAAGATCCAATAATAGTTCTTGAAAATACCGTTATGAGAATAGTATTGTGAAATTGACGATTTTTTCAAAAATCACGATACTTTCTCATTTCAATAAATAGCCTTTTTTTTAAATTATTTATATTTATTCAGGCAACCATTTAAACAATAAACCTGGTATCCAGTTAATTGAATACTTTTTTAATGAATCATATTTTTGTCTTTTAGAAACCATTGGAATTGGAATTCTTAGGTTAACGTAATGATATGAATGATAATTTATGTAGATTAACAGAAGAATCACCATTTGTTAAATGCCTTGAATGAATTAAACATGAAGAAATCACTTTTACTATTTTTAATTCCCATCCTGATTTTCGGTTGTCTGGCAGAGAGGGATTATATCGTTGAGTCGGATTACAGCTACCGGGGGAAATTTAGACGGTATAAAACTTTTGACTTCATGTCCACCAGCGACACAGTAGGTTATAACGGGTTACACGATAGCATGATCCGAGACGAAATCATGAGAAGACTTGAATCTCAGGGATACAGGTTCGATCGTGATAAGCCGTCCATGCTAATCATATATACTGTCTTTGGGGATGACCTGAAGTTTAGAGGGTTCGATCAGATGGACCTTGAATACTGGGATGAAAAATACAGTCTCATTGCTGAATATGACGATGAGCTAGCCAAAATAGACGAAGCCGATTACAACAAAGTCAATTACGAGCTTAAACAAGGCACTTTATTAATAGACTTTGTTGACAGTAAGACACACAGTGTCATCTGGCAAGGCTATGCGAGCGGCCTATTTGACGATGCTAACTTCTTCAGCAAGGACATCAAATATGCCGTCCGCTCCATTCTCAATAAGTATAAGCTCGTGGCTTACAACGAAAGGTTATAGCTTAGAATCTGATTTTTGTTGTCAGGTAAAAGTTCCTGGGTGGTTGAATTAGAAAAGCTGGGTTGCCATTGAAATCAGGTGCGCCGTAGGTGTAATATTGCCTGTCGAAAATGTTGTTTAACATGAGTGCCACATCAATTTTCCTACTAAGAGCCCATTGAGCATTCAGGTCAAATGTAGACCACCCTGGCACTTTAAGCTGTTCATTGTTGGTCAGCTCCATAAATTGCTCAGTCATAAAATGATGAGTAAACGTCATTGAAAGGTCATTAATGAAGTGAATGGTAAGACTCTCATTGCTTATCCATTCCGGGCTGAGTATGTGCTGACGATCAAAGTAAGTGTTTTCTCCAAATATATTAACCTCATCAATAGACGTATTCAGATAGGCTACATTGCCATGAATATCCAAATAGCGATTGGGTGACCACATCCATGTCAACTCGGCTCCTTTCCTCGTACTTTGTGGAATATTTTGCCTTTTCTGAACGCCAAAAGCAACCACTTCTCCGATAGGAGCGATTTCATTCTGAAAGTTCATATAAAAGAGGTTTCCTTCCAGTGACAATTGCTGCAGGTTCAGTTTATAACCTGCTTCGAAATCATGCACATATTCCGGTTTGAAATTAGATTCTGATCGCACGAAATCAATATTTGAAGCATTGAGCTGAAAACCACCAAACAGATCAATTTTCGTAGGCTCTCGACCATTATATCCATAAGAAAAATAGATCTTTTGATTATGATTGGGAATGTAGTTGATCCCCAGTTTGGGGTTCACAAATGTCCATGACTTGGTAATCAACCCATTGTCTGCCGTCCCTATATATTCATAGTCCGGATCAATCTGCAATTGCATGGTTCTAAACTGTATATCACCGAATAGATTGAAATTTCCCAGTTTGTACTCTGCTTTTCCAAACCAGCTAAATTCATTTTTATTAGAGCTTTCCTGATAGTAAGGATTGGAGTCATGTGGCAAAATAGCTTCCCTGTTTTCTCTATGGAAAGTATAAGCATGGATTCCCATGGCCAGATTCAGGGTTTTTGTATTGAGAAAAACATTGGAGATCAGACCAAAGTGATCATTCTTAAGCGGATAGTTGATTTGAAAGAAGGTGGTGTAATAGTTTGAGAAGTAATTTTCGACATAAATGCTATCCTCATCAAGCGTACCTTCAGCGAAGTCTCCTCCGGATCCTCCGTAATAGAGCGACGAACTCATATTCCATAAACCATTGAATTGATGACTATGCTGGAGCTGAACGAGATATTGTGAGAAATCATCATTGTCATCATCGATCAGAGGGTTGTAGGTTGGGTTGTTAGTAAGTGTAGCTTCATCCACCACGTAATATCCCAAACCATTTTCAGATCTGGAGGTAAATGCGGTTAAACGGACCATGTCTTTTTCTCCATAGTATCCTCCCGTGAGAAAAAAGGAGTAGGCCTCTGATTCTGTGAAATCTTTATATCCATCACTCCAAAGCCTCCCGAAGCTGGAGTAAAAACCGAAACCTTTTTCAGAGATGCCTGTATTCACATTGTAGTTAGCCCTAAAGGTGTTGAAAGACCCGGCGCCAAGCTCTACCGCGCTACCTACCGGATTCTTTTTCAGGTTGATAGATTCAAAATTCACAGAGCCGCCATAGCTGGACACACCATTGGTAGAGGTGCCAACGCCCCGCTGGATCTGGATCGACTCAAAATTGTTTGAGATATCAGAAAAGTTGGAGAAGAACACACCATGATCAATCATGTCATTCAACGGGACTCCATTCAAGGTAAAGTTGATCCTTTCCTGGCCAATCCCTCTTAGTCGCATACTTCCATAATTACCTATAGAAGTACCAGATTCAGAATAAGTAATGATGCCAGGGGTTTTTTTGTCCAAAATGAAAATGGGAT
Source organism: Cyclobacteriaceae bacterium (assembly GCA_965223915.1). Taxonomy (GTDB): domain Bacteria; phylum Bacteroidota; class Bacteroidia; order Cytophagales; family Cyclobacteriaceae; genus UBA7330. The sequence goes on from OZ245027.1 coordinate 1,808,203, forward strand.
GCTGGCCTACATATTCTTTTTCGATTTCCTGATGTGAAAGGGTTGTTTTGGCAACCGGATCATCCTCAAGAGCCCTCACACCGCGGATAACCAGTGATTCCAACTCATAGTCAGAGACCAATTTGATAGTCAGGTTGTTTTGACCTTCAACCATCAGGCTTTGCTGTTCATATCCGATATAATTAAATAACAAAGTATCACCTGAGTTGGCTTTTAGAGAAAAGCGACCTGTTTCATCGGTCAAAGTGCCATCGTAAGAACCTTTGAGTGTCACTGTGGCTCCTACCAGTGGATCTCCAAACACTGAATCTGTGATTTTACCATTTACTGTTTGCTGTGCTGTTGAGTAAAATACAATGCCCATCAGCGACAATGCAATGATTGATAGTTTTTTCATGTTTATTTTTTTAACCATTCATTGGGAAGAGGGGAACTCCCCATCAATTGGTTATCATACTCCCTACGCCGGCATTACCCGGATCAGGTTACTTGGGTATGATCTCAGCCTGAACTATTAGGCACCCCTTAGACAGACAAAATTATAGGATTATTCTTTTGTAAAAAAATCTTCAATCGCCTGAATGGCATTGGCGGTTCGTGTTTCTTCAATACCAGAGATCAGCTTGTAAGGAAGATTGTTTGTGATTAGATAATTTTCGTAAACATCCAAAAAATGCTTTCTGAGCTCGGGGTGTTCTCTTTGTGGATCATCTCTCCATGGTAGATCGATATTGGCCAGCAGATAGAAATCATAGGGAATTGCCTTTAGCTGTTCCTCTATATATGGATCAGTATTACCATACTTATGGTCACTCCACACTTTTATCACGATCAGGTTGGTGTCGCAAATGATCCATTCATTGACCATTTCCAGTTTATCTTTTTCCCATAAGATCTGACCTTTGGCAATTTCAAGAAGGTCTGATTGCGAATAGTCTCCCTCTAACCTGTCGAGATAAAACCGGGCATATTCAGGCACCCATTCCGTATCATAATGACGGGCCAGCTGAGCAGACAATTCACTCTTTCCGGTTGATTCAGGGCCGACAACAGCTATTTTCTTAATCATAGGCTTGATAAGTTTTTTTCCAGGCAAAATACCCCATCGTTGCCAGGATCGTGAAAACAAAGAATTGAAAACTCGTGAGATATAACTCCTTATAATAATAAAGTGGTACTGCTATGAGGTCTGTCACAATCCAGGCGATCCAGTTTTCCAACTTTTTCCTGGCCATCAGCCACATCCCTACGATGGCGGTGGTGGTAGTAATAGAATCCCAATTAGGAACGTCACTATCTGTAAAGTCCAACCCGAACCTTATGAGAATAAATGAACCTATGGCCAAGCCGATCGTTACAAACCATTCTGCTCTTGTTAGTGTAGAGATCCTGATCTGGGAGCGATTATCCCTGGTATTAGTCCAGAAATACCACCCATAAATACTAGCGACCAGGTAGTAAAAATTGATTCCCGTATCAGCATAGAGTTTGTAGTTGAAAGTGATATAAATGTAAATGACCACGCTGATGATCCCAGTAGGGTAAACGAGGATGTTCTCCTTCATGGAAAACCAAACACTTAGTAAACCAAAGATGACAGCGATGGCCTCAAGACCATTCAGTTGCAGAAATTGTTCCCACAACACATCAAAAAATTCTTTCACGCCGCAAACATAAATTTATTTTCATCACAAGCTTTAGAATCTAAACCTTTACACGTAGTTTTGCACTGCAAATAATTGAAATTATTTGCATGGATCCCAATACGAACAAACTACTCTTTGAGGCACTCACATACGATGATGTCCTCCTCCTACCAGGTTATTCTGAAGTACTTCCAAGAGAAGTAGAAACCAAGACACAGATCAGCAGAAACATCAGTCTGAACATCCCTTTGGTGTCAGCAGCAATGGACACTGTGACTGAAGCAGCCCTGGCAATTTCCATGGCTCTTGAGGGTGGTATTGGGTTTATCCATAAAAACATGACCATTGAAAACCAGTCTAACCAGGTCAGAAAAGTCAAGAGATCACAGAGTGGTATGATCCTGGACCCGATCACCTTGCTCATAGACAGTGTGGTAGGTGATGCAGAAAAGATCATGCGGGAAAATAAAATTGGTGGGATACCCGTAGTTGATAAGGACAAAAAGCTGATTGGAATCATTACCAACCGGGACCTGAGGTTTCAAAAAAACATGACCACACCTATCAATGACATCATGACCAAAGATGATTTGATCACTGCGGATGCCGAGGTGGGGCTAAAAGAAGCAGAGCAGATCCTGCAAGAGTATAAGATTGAAAAGCTCCCTATCATTGACAAATCAGGGAAATTGACCGGTTTGATCACCTACAAAGATATTCTGAAAAACAAAGACAGGCCTTTTGCATGCAAAGATGAGTACGGCCGGTTACGGGTTGGTGCAGCGATTGGAGTTACTCCTGACATGATTGAACGCATCGAGTCATTGATGAATGCAGGGGTCGATCTAATCAGTCTGGATACTGCTCATGGCCATTCAAAAGGAGTCATTGAAGCCGCCAGACAAGTAAAAAAGAAATTTAAAGACCTAGATCTGATAGTGGGCAATGTGGCTACAGAAGAAGCTACCCAGGCTTTGATACAAGCGGGAGCCGATGCGGTGAAGGTAGGCGTCGGCCCGGGAAGTATTTGTACGACAAGGGTTGTTGCAGGAGTTGGGGTGCCTCAGCTATCAGCTGTATTTGAATCCGCTAAGGCAGCACAGAAGAAAGGTGTACCCGTGATTGCTGATGGTGGGATCAGGTTTTCGGGTGATGTGGTAAAAGCCCTGGCTGCAGGCGCCAGTAGTGTGATGATTGGATCATTGCTGGCCGGTACGGAGGAAGCTCCCGGAGAAATGATTATCTACGAAGGGAGAAAATTTAAAACTTACCGTGGAATGGGGTCGTTGGAGGCCATGGAAGATGGTTCCAAGGACAGGTACTTCCAGGATGCTGAAGACGACATCAAAAAACTTGTTCCGGAGGGGATCGTGGGACGAGTACCCTATAAAGGACTTGTATCCGAGGTGCTTTACCAACTCATTGGTGGGTTAAGAGCAGGCATGGGTTATTGTGGTGCAGGAACCATTACTGACCTACAAAAGGCCAAATTTGTTAAGATCTCTGCAGCCGGTGTAGCCGAGAGTCACCCACACGATATTACAATTACACGCGAAGCACCCAATTATAGCCGCAGATATAACAAAGGTGAACGTTAAAATACCTTAAAAGTAGTTCACCTGTAATTTATACGGCATAGTCGTGTTTTTTAATTGAGGTGCCCCTCGTATTTTTGCACGACACTTGCTTTCCATGAAATTAAAGACCAGGCTTAGCATATTAGGAGCTATACTTTCATGGTTGCTGTTTATGTTTTTTGATATCTACGGGCTACTCGTGGATCGCTATGACATGAACGTAGCCCTGAGCCATCTGATTCCTCAGATATTTCTGACGTGCTTTATCGTTGCGATCCTGCTTTATTATCGGTTCATCATTTCTAAAGCGGAGAGCATCAATTTTATTGATCTGCTCTGGCGCGTATTCCTCACAGGACTGGTTACAACGGTGATATCACTGTTGATCCGTCTTTTCCTGAACGTCTTTCGCAATAGTTCGATCATTCAAAATGAAATCACCATCAATGTACTTTATCATATTGTTGGTGGCCTGGTGATTATTTTTCTGGTTTCCACCTTTGTTGTCTGGAAGCGACTGATCCTTTATCAGAAGTCAAAGTCCCTCATACAGCTGTGGAATTTCTTTGAGTATGCCCTGCTTGTCAGCTTACTGTTCGACTTGTTTGATAACAAGTTGATGACCACGAACTTTAATATCTTTCTGATATTCCTTCTTGGTTTTGCCCTGGTGCTTTCATTCAACCTGAAGTGGATCGCCTATCTCAATTTCAAGCAGAAGTGGAAAAGCATCCTGTTCATCTTATTGTCAGGTGTTTATGTATATCACTTCTTACTCTTTCTCATCACCTTTTCTTCCACAGAATCACTGACTATCGATCTCCTGGATAGGGTGTTTGTGGTGGCCTTGTTGATATTTATTCTGTTATATGCTGTAATTGCCATCCTGGTAACCTTATTTAACCTGCCCACTTCATCTGTCTTTGAAAGAAAACTACAGGAGGCCATCGACTTTCAAAAGCTCAGCCAGGCCATTCCCAGCGGACAAAGTATTGAACAGACTTACGATGTGTTGTTGGATAGTTCAATGAGTGCTGTGTTTGCAGATGCAGCGTGGATTGAAATGGAGTACCCTTCCAAAACCCTCATTACAAGAGCGATTGCTGATGAAAAGGTGCAAGAGGTGAAGGATAGCATAAAAGCTGATTATTTACGGTCTGTGTTGAATAAAGAGTTTGAGGGAAATTTCTCCAGTGGAAAGGCCTCAGGTATTGTTAAACATCCGGAGTATAAATCCATCATAGCTTTACCAATCATGGTAAAGGGGAAACAGGAAGGTTCTTTGATATTACTACAGGAAGTGGCTGATGCTTTTAACCGAGAGATGGTGGATATCATCGTTACTTTTGTTTCACAGGCGAGTGTGTCATTAGAAAATTTTCAGTTAATCGCGGAGGCCCTTGAAAATGAACGCTATAAGGAGCAGCTCAAAATTGCCAAGAGTGTTCAAAAAAGCTTACTTCCTTCAGATCTGATCAGTGCCGATGGTTTTGACATAGATGCCGTGTCTTTTGCAGCCGACGAGGTTGGTGGAGATTACTATGATATGGTTGATATGGGTGATGGCCTATACAAACTGATCATAGCGGATGTGAGCGGGAAAGGTACTTCGGCCGCATTCAATATGGCACAGATGAAAGGCGTTTTCCATAGTCTCACACAGAACAAAGACGGAGTTACTGAGTTTATACTACGAGCCAATGCGGCACTGGGTGATTGCCTCGAACCTTCATCTTTTATCACTGCAACCTATTTTGAAATTAACACAAAGAAGAAGGAAATAGACTTTGTGAGAGCGGGACACTGTCCTACACTCTACTTTAAACAAGAGACACAGGAAGCATGTTATTTCAAGACTGAAGGCTTAGGGCTAGGGATCGTAAGAAACTCTGACTATGCTACTTACGTTGAAAGGAATAGTATTAAATATCAGACAGGAGATTTACTGCTATTATATACAGACGGGATCACTGAGGCAAGAAACAGAGACGCCAAGCAGTTTGGTTCAGATGGTCTGAAAAAGGCACTCCTGGAAAATGATAAGCGCACACCTTCCGACCTGAGAAAGGGGATCATTAAAGACTTGAATAAATTTTTAGAGGGAAATAAACTGGATGATGATTATTCGCTAGTCACATTGAAATTTTTATAGTAGAATATATGGTGGAGATAAATACCAAAGAAGAGGCTGATTATTGTTTAATAGAGGTAAACGGTGAAGTAGACGCTAGTTCCTCTATAGAATTGGATGATGCGATCAAAGCAGCACTTGAAAAGAAACTTAATTTACTTATTGACTTAAATCAGTTGGATTACATCTCCTCTGCAGGCTTGGGTGTTTTTATTTCTTACCTGGAAGAATTTAAAGAAAAGGAAAGGAAGATGATCTTGTTTGGTCTAAAGCCAAATGTCAAAGAAGTTTTTGAGATACTTGGTCTACAGCATATCATAAAAATGGTAGAAACAAAGTCGGAAGGCATTGATGCAGTATAAACTGTCCATACCGTGTAGCAAAGCTAATCTGGAGAAAGTGAGGAGCTTTGTGTCAGAAGCATTAAATGACACATCCCTGGAAGAAGTGGAATGTCATAAGATTATCCTGGCAGTAGATGAAGTCTGTGCAAACATGATGATACATTCTAATAGTTGCAATCCCTCAAAAACGTTGGATATTCAGATTAAACATGTTCCTTTAAAACAACTTGAATTTATTATTCGGGATACTGGAAAGCATTTCGATCTAAAAGGTTATCATGAACCATCGATGCAGGATATTGTATCTTCAAAACGAAAAGGAGGCTTAGGATTGATATTGGTCAAAAGAATAATGGACGGAATTGAGTTTTCGACAGAGAAGAATTATAATATTTGTAAGCTCACGAAGAAACTGAATTTCGAAGTATGAGAATTGCCTTACTGGGATGCATAGTTTTATTAGGATCCTGCGAATTTTTTAAGCCAAAACAAGAGGCTGGCGAACAACCTATTGCCAAAGCTGTAGACACTTTCCTGTATCCTTCGGATCTGGAAGGTTTGCTTCCAAATAACATCGCTGCCGAAGATAGTGTCAAGCTGGTGGAAAGGTACATTGAGGATTGGATAGAGAAACAACTAATGATTTTTAGGTCCTCACAGGTGGTTGACTATAATGAAGCCGAAATTGAACGTAAAGTGCTGGACTATCGCTATGCACTTATTGTCCATAATTTTGAAAAGCAATACATCCAGAGAAATCTGAATACGGAAGTTGGTCAGGAGGATATTGAAAAATATTATGAGGAAAAGTCAGACAATTTCCTCCTAAAGCAGAACATCATAAGATGTATTTATGCTCAGATACCTACTACAGCACCAGATCTGAATCAATTTAGAAGAAATTTCAGGGCTTATCCTGAGTCAAACCTGGAAGATATTAAAGCATATTGTTCCCGGTTTAGTGTTAAATCCTTTTTAGAAGACTCACTCTGGGTTATTTTTGATGATGTGATCATAGGCACTCCGTTAGAAAACATACAAAACAAAACTGATTTTCTGTCGAGGCATACCTACTCAGAAACCACCAGGGACGATCAGATCCATTTTTTAAAAATCTTTGATTTTAAAATTTCTGATGATATTTCCCCGTTAGAGTTTATTAAAGAGGATATCAAGAGCATAATAATTAACAAGAGGAAACTTACATTAAAAAAAGAACTCGAAGAAAAGATATATAATGAAGCGCGTGAAGAGAACCTGTTCGAGATTTATCGCCATTAGTGCAATTTGCCTGATGGCCATTTCCCCTACATTCAGTCAGGATGTAGTGATAGACAAGATTGTGGCCAAAGTTGATGATTTCATCATCCTGAAGTCCGATCTTGAAAAAGCCTACCTGGAGTATTTATCCCGAGGAGAATTCAGAGGGACAAATGCCCGATGCCAGATCCTGGAAAACCTGGTTGTGAATAAAATGTTAGTGGCTAAATCATTAATTGACTCCGTAGAAGTGGCAGACGAAGAGGTTCAGGCTATGCTAGGACAAAAGATCGATTATCTGGTTTCGCAACTTGGTACTGTCGAGGAGTTGGAACAGTACTATGGTAAAACCATGGAGCAGTTTGAGGAAGAACTGTTTGATTTGGAGAAAGAGAAACTGATCATTCAGCGTATGCAAGGAGAGATTACTACAGGTATGAAGGTATCCCCGGCAGAGGTAAAAAGATTTTATAATAACATCCCAAAAGACTCACTACCTTATTTTTCTACGGAAGTCACCGCTGCCCAAATTGTCAAGACCCCTAAAGCTGGGAAGGAACAGATTGATAAGGCCAGGGAGAAGCTCAACGACATTCGCGCGCGGATTGTTGCCGGTGAATCATTTGAAGCGCTTGCCCGACAATATTCAGAAGACCCGGGTTCGGGCTCTAAAGGAGGTCAATTGCCATTTTTTAAGCGAGGAGACCTGGCCCCCGAATTTGAAGCAACAGCGATGACTATGAAGCCGGGTGAGTTATCTCGGCCTGTAAAAACAGACTTCGGACTTCACCTGATAGAATTGCAGGAACGCAGAGGAAATACATTCAGGTCTAGGCATATCCTATTGATCCCCAAACCATCTCAAAAAGACATTCAGGAGTCTAAGGATTTTCTGGATAGTTTACGGCGCGAAATCCTGAGAGACAGTATCAGCTTTGAAGACGCTGCCAAAGAATACTCTGATGACCAAATGACGTCTGATAATGGGGGCTTTTTTACAGATCAGGCCGGTTCTTCCAGAGTCCCAATTGATCAGCTAGATCCTACCATCTTTTTCACGTTGGATACTATGCAGGTAGGTAATGTGTCTAAACCCATAGAATTTCAGCAGCCTGATGGCTCTACCTCGTTCAGACTGCTCTATTACAAGGACAAAGTACCTCCACATCAGGCCAATCTAAAACAGGATTACCAGCGCATTGCGAGAGCAACATTGGAGTCTAAAAAAGCAAAAATATTGAATGAATGGTTCGAATCGGCGAGAGGGGACGTATACATTGAAATCGATCCGGAGTATAATTCATGTAATCTCCTTACCCAATAACTAACTAGGATACATGGCAAAAGTTGAAAATGAAATAGCCCTGGCCAATGATTTATTTACGGCCTTCGAAAAGCTAGAAAATGAAATAGGAAAAGCTGTGATCGGCCAGAAAGAGGTCGTCAGGCTCTTGATCACCTCGATCTTTTGCGGTGGTCATTCATTGCTTGTTGGAGTGCCAGGGTTGGCAAAAACACTACTTGTGCATACGATCGCCAACAGTCTTGGACTGGATTTCAGTCGGATACAGTTTACCCCTGATTTAATGCCGAGTGACGTTTTGGGAGCTGAGACACTGGATCAGGAGCGGAATTTCCGATTTATCAAAGGGCCCATTTTTGCCAATGTCATTCTGGCTGATGAGATCAACAGAACCCCCCCAAAGACCCAGTCAGCATTGCTCGAAGCCATGCAGGAGGGAGCAGTAACAATAAGTGGTAAACATTATGTGCTTGATAAGCCATTTTTTGTGCTTGCCACTCAAAACCCTATTGAGCAGGAAGGTACTTATCCTCTGCCGGAAGCCCAGCTGGACAGGTTCATGTTCATGATCAAGTTGGAATATCCGTCGCTTGAGGACGAACTGGAGATTGTGAAAAAAACCACTACAGGCCTTACAGAAGAACTTACGAAGGTTTTGTCTAAGAAAGAGATCATCGAGTATCAGCAGTTGGTAAGAAAAGTACCAGTAGCTGATAATGTATTTGAATATGCAGTAAACCTATCACATAAGACACGACCCGGAACTTCATTTGCAGCCCCGGAGAGTAATGAGTTTTTGGAATGGGGAGCTGGTCCCCGTGCCAGTCAGTTTCTGGTTCTTGGAGCAAAATGCAATGCTTTGCTAAATGGCAAGTATTCGCCGGATATTGAAGATGTGAAGGCTGTTGCCAAACCCATTCTTACGCACAGGATCGTACGAAATTTCAAAGCCGAAGCAGAAGGCATTACTGAAGAAATGCTTATCGAAAAGCTTTTGTAGCCATTAAAATTGCTGTAAGAATCTAAGATCGTTCTCAGAGAACAATCGAATGTCATCAATTTGATATTTCAACATAGTTATTCGCTCAATCCCCATCCCAAAGGCGAATCCACTGTATACATTAGGATCAATATTGACACTTTCCAATACGTGCGGGTCCACCATACCTGATCCTCCAATTTCTACCCATCCGGATTGCTTGCATATCTTACATCCTGACCCTCCGCAAATAAAACAGCTAATATCTATCTCTGCGCTTGGTTCCGTGAATGGAAAAAATGATGGTCTAAACCTGATTTGAGTGTCTTTACCAAACATTTCAGTAGCAAAGTGGTAAAGCGCCTGCTTTAAATCTTTAAAGCTCACATTCTTATCGACATGTAGTCCTTCTACCTGATGAAAGAAGCAATGTGCTCTTGCGGAGATGGCTTCATTTCTATAAACCCGGCCAGGCATTATGGCCTTAAAAGGGGGCTTACCATTTTCCATGAGCCGGATCTGAACGTTGGAAGTGTGGGTTCTTAGTAGGATATCCGGATTTTTTTCAATGAAATAGGTATCCTGCATTTCTCTGGCAGGGTGATTTTCCGGGAAGTTGAGGGCTGTAAAATTATGAAAGTCATCCTCTATTTCAGGGCCTTCAGCCACAGTAAAACCCTGCCGTTCGAAGATCCTGACGATTCGGTTTTTTATCCTGGAAAGCGGGTGGATAGACCCTTTCTCATACACCGGAGGTAAGGTGACATCTATGGATGCTCCCTGATCGGAATTGTTAGATTCCAGATTTTCCGACAACGCTTTCAGCCTGGCCATGGCAAGCTGTTTCAATTCATTGAGTACTGGCCCAATAACCCTTTTCTCTTCTGGAGCAACTTTTTTGAATGATTCAAAAAGATCATTGATGACACTCTTTTTGCTGATGAATTTCAACCGGAAATTTTCAAGTTCCTGCTGGTCACCTGCTTCAAAAGTTTCTATCTCTTTCTTATATGCTTCAATCTCGTTTTTCATAATGGCTTAATGACGGACAAAAATAATAAAGCCATTCATGTAATCATGTACAATAAGTTGAAGATGCAATATTAACGAGAGGAATAACTCAGGCTGACTTCGAAATAGCCATGCTCTTTGATGCTTCCAGCTTTGCGGTAGCACCAACCATTTTCTTCTTTGAAACCAGGTGATCAACCAGACTGCCAAAAGCTAAAGTCATACTAAAGAGGATCAGCAACAGCATACTGTTGTTAAAAGAACCATTTAGTGTCAGTGCAAGCCCAATCATCGAGACATTGTAGAATGCAAGGATTTGGGTAGCCTGCGCATGATTCAATCCAAGTCTTAGGAAGCTATGATGAATATGGTTTCTGTCAGGGCTGAATGGAGATCTTCTTTGAACGAATCGGATGGTAAAAACCCTTAACGTATCATAGAAAGGTACGATGAGGCAAGCAATCACAAGTGCCACACTTGATTGAATATTGATCATAGAATTGATCGATAATCCATCACTGATGTTGATCACTTTGATGGCCAATGCAGAAATGAGAAAGCCTAAAATCATGGACCCTGTGTCTCCCATAAAAATTCTGGATGGGTACCAGTTATAAATAAGGAATGCAAACAATGATCCTGAGACAGCAAAACTGATCAGTGCAAGAGACATGGCACCTGCAGCAAAAAAGATCCACGAGAAAAATAACAGGATAATGATACCCAATGTAGCTGCCAATCCATCAATTCCGTCAATAAGGTTGAAGGAGTTTGTCATAGTGACAATGGCACAAATAGATAAACCATACTCTAAACCATAAGGCAAAGCATTGATTCCTGCTACATCATAAAATCCAGTGAGTCTGATGTCTGCCAGAAAAACAACAAGGGCAGCAGCAAAAATTTGTGTCACAAGTTTTTGATGGGCAATCAAGCTCGAAATATCGTCCCTAATCCCCAGGAAGAAAATTAAGCTAACTGCGCTAAATAAGTATTTATTAGCTACCAGATCTGATGTGGGTAGCGTTATCAGGATAGCCATCATAAATCCTAAAAAAATGGCAATCCCTCCCATGGATGGAGTGCCTTCTATGTGGACTTTCCTTCGATCAGGAAGGTCAAGCAGTTTGATGGACTTTGTGACTTTTATGACTACTGGTAACAAAACAAACGTGACCAGGAAGGCGGATAATATGGCGATGGCAAAAAACATATTGTTTACTTAGCTACATTCAATTTCTACAAATTATATGCCGAAATAAAGAAACAGTTAGAATATAAATCATAAAATTTCGATTGAATGCGCTTATCTTCCGATTAGCAGAACTTTCTTACAGCTTGTTGGTGGGGTGGTATTTCTCCTTTTGAGAAATCCAATTAGTACAAAGAAAGGTAAAAAATGTACAAATTGTTACATGTCTCAGCAAAAATTGCGATGTTCCTGTGAGGATATATCCCCGGATTTAAGAGTGAGTAGCATTATTTCCATGATTGTCCATGAATTATGCTACAGAGCTCTGGGTTATAAACTGGTAGACGAAGAGGAAACCCGCAGGTTTAGAGAGAGCAACATAGATCAACACTAATTAATGAAATATTTGAGTGAACTATTGCTTAATATTTCTCGTCCCCGTAAGTTTGCAGTCCTTTTCAGAAATGAAAAGAAATTTGTCTAGAAAATTCCTCAGTAGCTCTCCCGATAGATATCCGGAGGTTAGAGCATCTGACACGGGCGGTTAGCCTGTTAATCAGAGGGTCACTGGTTCAGACCCGAGGGAAAAGAGCCAAAAAATTTATACTCCTCAGTAGCTCAGTTGGTTAGAGCATCTGACTGTTAATCAGAGGGTCACTGGTTCGAGCCCAGTCTGAGGAGCTTAATAATCAGCCACTTACATGAGATATTTGTGAGTGGCTTTTTTATTTGTATGCTATTTACAAAGTACTGAGCCCTTATTTATAACTTGACAATTTGAATAAGTATCATGCATCAATGAAAGTCCTTCCATTTAAGCTTCTGATTTTTAGCGTCGCTACGATTTTACTAATATCTGAAGCCTGTCCCGCTGATTTTTATGTGTCCCCAACCGGTAGCGATTCAAATCCCGGGACTGAGGATGAACCTTTTGCCTCTCTAAACAAAGGAATTGAAGCCATTGCTGGTTTTTTTGAAAAGAGTCCTGACGAAGACTGTACACTTTGGCTGACCGGTGGGAAACACTTTCTGGGAAAACCAATGGTCTTTGATGCCAATGTGATAAAAAATCGTGCAGGAAAATTAAATATTAAGTCCATGCCGGGAGCAGCAGCCACAGTTTCCGGTGGCAAAGAAATTAAGGGTTGGGAGAAACTTGCTAATGGGTTGTGGAAGGCAAAACTTGATGCAAACTGGGACCAGACACCTCGTGAGCTTTTTATAGGAGACAAACGAGCAATGAGAGCCCGGTTTCCAAATGAAGGATTTCTGCGAGTAGCCAAAGCAGGCAATGACCGACGTACCCATTTCTTTTATGAACCAAATGATTTTCCGATTGCTGTCAATTCAAGTGATGTTGAGCTTGTGTTGCTTCACGATTGGTCTATTTCCCGGATTGCAGTTAAGGAAATAGACACCATTAATCATAAACTCACAACCGTAGACTCCATCGGAGCAAAAAGCCCTGCATTTTTCCATATAGATCATTGGGAACCCGATCCACGCTATTATCTTGAAAATGCCATGGAATTTCTTGATGCTGATTATGAGTGGTATTATCAGTCATCAGACAACTCCATCTACCTTAAATTGCCGAAATCTATAACACCCAATGAACAACCTGTTATAATCCCTTACGCCTCCGGTCTGGTGTTTCTTGAAGGTAGCGAAGACAAGCGTGTAAAAAATATTCACTTTGAAGGCATCGTATTTAAACATTCAGCCTGGCAAATTCCCTCACTCGGGTATTGTGGCATTCAGGCCTGTCATCACGACCCACGACCAGACCGGGATGGTTGGGCTGTGATACCGGCAGCGATAAAAGGGGAATGGATGCAAGGTTGCAGTTTTACAAATTGCACCTTTCAAAAGCTGGGAGGTTCGGGAGTATGGCTCGGAGCTGGTAGTGAAGGATGTGTCATCTCGGAATGCAGTTTTTCAGATATCTCTGGAAATGGGATCATGATTGGAGAAGGGACCGATCGAAAAGTGAATGGAGATACCTGGTATAAGTCAGTACCAGAGCAGGCAGCCCGGGCCAATACGATTGAGAATTGTAAAATTAATACCTGTGGTCAGCAATTTTACGGAGCGGTAGGCATTTGGTGTGGACTTACTGCTGAAACTACCATTCGAAACAACACCATTTCAGACCTGCCATACACCGGGATTTCCATTGGGTGGGTATGGAGCCCTGTTCCGACGCCCTGCCGCGATAATATCATTGAGGGAAACCATATTCACCAGATTATGCAGAAGTTAAGTGATGGAGGGGGTATTTATATGCTGGGGCTGCAACCGGGAAGTAAAATTATGAATAATCGAATCCACGATGTAGACCTGAATGCTGGTAGAGCAGAAAGCAACGGGATGTTTCTGGATGAAGGAACAACCGATGTAGTGGTGTCAGGAAACCTCATTTATCATATCGCCAAATCACCACTCAGGTTCCATCGGGCCACCACAAACCTGGTGGAAGGGAACTACCTGTTTTGCGGGGAAGAAACACCCCCAATCCGCTACAATAGCACCAAAGAGGAAGATATTGAGAAAATCGGAAATTTCGTTTTCCACGAAAGTGATAAGGACTTTAACGAACAATTAAAAAAGGCCATTGAAAGCTGGGGTACCGTGAAGTGAAAAGACCACATTTGTTCAAGTTGACACTACACTGTGAGGATGCTGTGGCGTTTGAGAAGCTAACTTCTCTCGTTCTCTGCAATTCTTTTCTTTAACCTACTCAGGAATTCTGCCGACATACCAAGATAAGAGGCTACAACTTTTTGAGGAATCCTGGACTCCAGCTTTGGATATTTTTCACGGAAAGCCATATAACGATCTTCAGCATTCAAACTCAGGTTTTGGAGGACCCTTCTTTGAAAGGCCACATATCCATTTTGAGTAAGGATACGATGGAATCTTTCGAATTTTGGCACTTCATTATAGAGCTTTTGTATTGCTTCATAATGAGCTTCCAGCGTTGCCCCGTCTTCCAGTGCCCGTACAAATAATCTTCCCGGCTTTTGAGTTACATAACTTTCCAAATCCCCAATCCACCAGTCTTCCTGAGCCAATTGGATGACATGTTCATGTCCACCTAAGTCAATAAAGTAGGCATAAACCAATCCTTCTGTCACATAAATTTGATGGTGACAAACTGCTCCTGCTGAAACAAGATATTGGCCTTTTTTAAACTTTCTGGGATGAAAAACAGACCGTATGATTTCCTGTTCATCTTGAGACAACTGCACCCTGTTGGAAATATTCTGAAAGAGCTTATCGTAATGCATATTATTGATCCAGATCAAGCGGTTTTCTTAATCCTGTTCATTTTCAATCTTGAGACCAGGCCAGACCTTTGTTGGGTAAAAGTTATTTAAAATTATATTGACAATGACAAAAAAAGCGTACTGCCTTTTCGATAATGTAGACATTACCGATTTGGCTAAACTGGAAACCTATAAACAGGGGGCGGTTAAGACTGTAACAAAATATGGGGGCAAATACCTGGTTATTGGTGGTGCCATGCGCAAGATAGAAGGGAGTCAAACACCCAATTACCTGGTGATGATTGAGTTCCCTAGCTATGAAAATGCAAATGCCTGGTATGATTCTAAAGATTACGAGGAATTAAAAGCCTTGCGGAAATCTTCCGGAATATTCGAGGGGATAATCTTTGAGGGATTATAAAAAAAATTGAGAGCCGATGTATTCAGTCGTGGCTCTCAATTCTTCCTTTAGGCTCTTTTTGAGTGAAACTTATGGAAATTTTATAGGGCCATTTAATCAATTTTATGGACGAATGGATTGCTCGATATCTTCATTGCTATCATGAGCTTTACTTTCCTATAAATCAAAATGCCCCACTGCTTCAGGCTGATAAGTAACTTTCAGGATTTCAAATTTGGCTACCCTGTCCTTTATTTTCCATGAGACATGTTCCCCCACAATCCTACCCAGCAATGCCGTTCCGATGGTTGAAAATATGGAGACTTTTCTCTCCTGATCATTGGCTTCTTCAGGATAGGTAATAGTGAGTTCAATTTGTTTTCCTAAGCTCAGTTCTTTTAAAAGCACTTTGCTGTTCATCGTTATCACGCGCTCAGATATTTTGGTTTGCTCCAGGAGCTGTGCATACATCAACTCACAGAAGAAGTGCTCAACAACATCAGGTAATTTAGCCTGCAGAAGGGCATAATAGCGTCTTGCCATTAACCGTTCGTAGTCCGGAATAGTTACTATTTTTTTCATTTCACATTTAATATGGTGATTCCAGTAAACACGAAGTGTGCCAGTAAAAAAGGGCTTTAAAAAGCTATTAAAGGCACTTTATAGTTTACCTGAGTAAGTATTAATTACTCATTGGACGTTTTTTACTCATATATTAGAACTGATTGAGAAATTTCCCGCTTTGGAATTTGGCTATTTCAATCTGGGTAATGTGAGTCCTTTATAAACAGCAAGGAGTCTTATGATTACAATTAATAAAATTGAAATGACAAGATTCCATTGCCTCAAAATGTGGGAATCTAATATCAAGTAACACCCTGCTCCAGCCAGGCAGGCCGTGGCATATATTTCTTTTCTGAAAATTACCGGAACTTCATTGGTCAGGGTATCCCTGATCACTCCACCCATTACACCACTAAACATCCCCATGATAGCTGCAATTTCGGGCCGAAAACCCAATGAGATGGCTTTTTCTACTCCCAATATTGTAAAGAAGGAAATGCCCAGCGAATCAAACAGCATCAGGGTCTTTTTTAATTTATATACTGTTCGATGGAAGAAAAATGTTGTTATCACCCCCAACAAAATAGCATACAGAAAAGCAATGTCACTAATCCACACCAGGGGATAACTGTCCAGTAATACATCTCTCAGGGTACCACCGCCTATCGCTGTTAGAAACCCGGTGAATGTAGCTGCAAACCAATCTGGTTCTTTATCTTTTAGTGCCAATGCACCTGAGATGGCAAAAAAATAAGTGCCTATTAATTCAAATATGTATAGCATTTCCAAAGCAACCGCTTAGTTGAGTTTACCCTTAATGTTAAGTTGGTTTTCTAAATAAGTCAAATAGAGCACTTACATATTAGAGTGAAGGTGATTGATGCTTTAAATAATCAAATAGCTAACTCACATTGTATCCGAAACACAATGAATTTACTGGAATCTTGTGTAAGGTGGGATATATCACTTTGGACTTTAAAATCATGATCTCGTATATACCATGACAAGCCCAAAGTGTATTCTTTGGAAGCACTTATAACACTAAGGGAAGAAATGGGTTTGATCTCAGTATATCGGCCGGCGATTTCGAAGTTGGAAGGAAATAAGTACCCAAGCGCACCAAAAACACCACTGCCATATCCGTAGCCTGTTTTCCTGTCTGATGCATCGCGGTGGGCATATTCTGAGCTAATGGATAATCCTTTATACTTAAAAATTCCGTCAATCATTAACGTAGCCAGGTTGGAAGAAAGGTAAGTGGCTTCTCCTGTGGTATCAACCAAAAACGATCCCAAATTGCCTCGGGATCTGGCCGCTTTGCTATTATAATCGCCGGTTATTCCGATCGACAACTTTGGCGTTGCTTCTCGCATTAAATCGGAACCGAAATAATCACCTTTATTAGTAAATGATCCCATGGGTAGCAATTCCAACCTTCCTGTGTATTGCCGGCCGGATTCAGGGTTATCAGCAATTAAGTTTCTTCCGTTTCCTTCAGAAATGGCAACAGCATGTTTTATCAGCAGCTTATTGATTTTGAATTCATGATGTAATTGCAAGCCAATATCCCGATCCAGCGTAAATGATGCGTTGACAAGGCTTCGGTCAACGAATTGCATATTTTGTGAGGAAATGACCCTTTCCCTGTTACCAGGAAGTTTTGTTTGACCAGCCCATAGAACCCAATTACCGGCAAAATTCCATTTAATAGCCGCATCAAGAATGATACTTGCTGTTTCCCCACTCTCAGGGATGGCTCCGGCACGGGTGTCTCTGTTTGAAAGACCTAATTCAAGTTTGTATACGATCTTTGGATCAATTACATAACCATCAAATTTTAGTCTGTAGCGCCTGATTAGAAAACTTTCATTCCACTCCTGGTTTTCCAGGTCCTGAATTCCACTATAGAGTGTTTGAAATCTAAGACCAAACTTTGTGGAGAAACTGGAGTCTTGCGCTTTGATATAGATTCCTTTACCAAAACTGTCTATTGAAAAGCTTTGAGAGCTACTGGTATTCACAAAGCATATGCTGAAGAGAGTAGCTAATAAGATTTTTGAAGAGAAAGATTTGCTTTCCACGAAATACAATGATTTTGCTTTTTGAAAATGGATGTCAATATTATTAAGATTTTAAGTACTTAACAATTAGTTAATATTAAATACATATTTAGATAATATTAAAGGGTTGATATTTGGATGGCTTCCTGGAGTGTTTTGTATATTTACTCCATTCGTTAGATCCAAAATCCATGAGAAATGAATAGCAGAACCAGAAGAGACTTCATTAAATCCTCAGGGGCAGTAGCACTGGGAGCAACGATTTTTCCAACCACCAACTTATCAGGGCAACCCAAAGAAGCACCAAAGACACTAAAAGTAGGCCTGGTGGGCTGTGGAGGTCGAGGCACAGGTGCCGCGGTGCAGGCAGTCAATGCGGACCCCAATGCAGAACTTGTGGCGATGGGCGATATTTTTAAAGACAGGCTGGACAATTCATATCTGTCCCTGAAGCAGGAGATTCCTGATAAGTTAAAAGTGGATGATGCTCATAAGTTCATTGGTTTTGACGCCTACAAGAAAGTCATCGATTCTGTGGATGTAGTACTCCTCACCACCCCTCCTTGCTTTCGTCCTGACCACCTCAAAGCTGCCATTGCTGCTGGTAAACATGCGTTTTGTGAAAAACCGGTGGCCGTAGATGCTCCTGGCGTGAGAAAAGTGATTGAGGCAGCGAAAGAGGCTGAGTCTAAGAAACTATCTATATTAAGTGGCTTTTGCTATCGATTTGACAATGGCAATAGGGCCATTTACGAGCGCATTCACCGGGGTGATATTGGTGAGATCAGAAGCTTAACTACTTTTCGGTTTGGAGGAGAGCTATGGTCCAAACCCAGAGAAGCTGGCTGGACGGATATGGAGTATCATTTGAGAAACTGGTTGTATTATGATTGGTTGTCAGGTGATTTTATTACCGAACAATCAGTGCATAGCCTGGACTTGATGGCCTGGGCCATGGGTGATAAAACTCCGATCAGGGCCATTGGCAATGGAGGCAGGCAGAAACGTACTGATCCTGTCTATGGCAACATCTATGATCACTTTGCCATTGAATATGAATACGAGGACGGTGTCCGGGCAAGTCACTTCACCCGACAAATGGCCGGATGTAAAAACCGAAACACCGTGGATGTATTTGGTTCGGATGGGCAGGCTAGCTTGCTAATGGGTAGGCGACTCAGCATCACGGGAAAGAATTCATGGGAATTCAGAGGGGATAAAAACAACATGTACCAGACCGAACACGATGAGTTCTTTGCAGCGATAAGGAATGGTAAACCCAAGAATGATGGGTTGTGGATGGCGAATAGCTCAATGCTGGCTGTTATCGGTCGAATGGTTGCCTACAGTGGACAGGAGATCACCTGGGAAGAAGCCATCAATTCTGAGATTAAGCTAGGTCCTGATATTAATGACTATGATTGGGACCTAAAATGGAAGGGCTCTGAAGTTGCTATTCCAGGTATTACCAAAACATCATTGATCTATTAAAAGTAACCATGATCCGAAATATTCTGCTGCTACTTTTATTATTCTCAGGTTCCCTGTATGCCCAGGAATACCTATTTGAATTTGGTGAGGTTATTCCGCTCAGCAATGCCATCCAGTTGGATGATGCGAAACCAGAAAAGATACGGTGGCATAACGTAAATACAGAAAAAGCCACCTGGGAACACCGGGACAGTATCCTTGTTTGCTTTGGAAATCCTATAGGCGTGATACGAAGTGCCGAAAGGTATAGGAATTATGTCTTACACGTGGAGTGGAGACACATGGAGCCTGGAGGTAATTCGGGGATGTTCATGTGGAGCAATGCAGAGCCGGGAGATAACAGGCTTCCGGATGGCGTGGAGGTACAGATGCTCGAGTTGGATTGGGTAAACCTCAATACCAGAGATGGGAAGAAACCTCCAGTCGCCTATGTACACGGCGAACTCTTTGGTGTGGGAGGAGTAAAAACAGTCCCTGACAATCCCAGGGGCGAGCGCAGTAAATCCATTGAAAACAGATGTAAGCCCAGAGGGGAGTGGAATACCTATGATGTGGTTTGTGTGGATGGAGAGATCAAACTTTCTGTCAATGGAAAGTTCGTAAATGGTATCAGCCAGTCTACCCAAAGGGAAGGATACATGTGCCTGGAGTCCGAGGGTGCCGAAATCCATTTCCGCAATCTGAAGGTGATTGAGTTGCCGTGAAGGCGCAAAAGCATGTATTCCGTGATTAGCTGAAAGAAAGATTTAAAACGCGGTTCTGGAAATAATTAGCAGATATCGTGCTGATTACATAATCCTTAAAGA
Source organism: Cyclobacteriaceae bacterium (assembly GCA_965223915.1). Taxonomy (GTDB): domain Bacteria; phylum Bacteroidota; class Bacteroidia; order Cytophagales; family Cyclobacteriaceae; genus UBA7330. Next base: position 1,828,236 of record OZ245027.1, read on the forward strand.
TTTCATCAGAAAATTGAAAACTTGTTGGTTTGAATATAGGTTTGCATAGAAATCGTTAAAATTCGGGTTCACTAAAGCTTAATCTAACTATGAGAGTTTTATTTCTCCTCGCATTAGTAATAGTCGTTTCATGTAGTGGACCGACCGAGACCACATCAACCACATCACAACCCGTCGTGATGGCTTATTACGTACCTGAGCGGGATTATCAGCCCACAAAGATCCCGGTAGAAAAGCTCACGCATATCATCTATTCATTCACCAATGTCATTGATGGGGAGATGAAATTTAGAAATCCTGATGTGGCAGGTCCAAAGCTTCAACAGCTGGTAGCACAAAAAGAACGAAATCCCGAGTTGAAGGTGATGATCGCTTGTGGGGGGTGGGGAGCCGATGGTTTTTCTGATATGGCACTGACTCCCGAAAGCAGAGAGAAATTTATTCAAAGTGCTTACGAATTTGTACAAGCGTATCAATTGGATGGCATCGATATCGACTGGGAGTACCCAGGCATTTCCGGAGCCGGAACGATGGCCCGTTCTGAGGATAAAGAAAATTTCACTCAGCTGATGAAGGGTTTGAGAGAAGTACTTGGCCAAACAGGTCGTCCTCAAACATTGACATTTGCCTCGGCTGGTTGGAAACGTTACTATGACCACATAGAGCTGGGTGAAGTCATGAAATATGTTGACTATATGAATATCATGACCTACGATCAGGTGGGTGGAAATTCCATCTATACCGGACATCATACGCCTCTGGGGGCAGTAGACCATGAAGAAATAGCAGGAACACCGTTCGGCGATTATATGGACAGTCTTTATCAGGCGGGGAGGTTGAAAGACCCCAATCCCCGATCTGCGGAAAAAATTGTCAATTTTCTGCTGGAACAAGGCACTGATCCGGGCCAGCTGGTCATTGGATCTGCTTTTTATGGCAGAGCCTGGAAGGGTGTTCCACCGGTTAATAATGGACTTTATCAACTGAGCGGAGGAATCCATATCGGTTGGAGTGCCTATCACCACATCAGAAAGACATTTGAGCCAGACGGCAATTTTGTTCGATACTGGGATGAAGAAGCCAGCGCTCCCTATTTATACAATGCTATTGACAGCATTATGGTGTCATACGACGACACCGTATCAGTCAGGTTAAAGACGGAATATACCATCGACAAGGGGTTAGGTGGAATCATGTTCTGGGAGTTAGGTAATGATACCAAAGAAGAAGGAAGTTTACTGGATGCCATCTATCAGGCAGCCAGCAAATAATTGGTCGTTTTACAAGGTTTAAAAATTCAATTTAGAGGTTTATGAAATTCAATTTATTATTTGTGTTGATAATGTTAGTGGGTGCATGTGCCTCACCTACATCTGATAAATCGGGCCCTGAGAAGATCCCTGTTTATGCCTGGACAGGTGGCCCGGGGAAAGCAACGGATGCTGAGATCAAAGAACGGTTCGACAATTATAAAAAGCATGGCATTGACGTTTTGATGTATAATGGCGGTCAGGATGCGACGGTTTACGCCCGTGTAGGTAAGCTAGCGAAAGAAGCAGGACTTGGTTTTCATACCTGGATACCAACCATGGTTCAGTCCCACAAACCTGGTATCGATACTTCCTGGTATGCTTTAAATGGTCTTGGGGAGTCTGCCTATGATAAACCTGCTTATGTTGATTATTACAAGTTTCTATGTCCAAGCAAGCCAGGAACATTCAACTGGCTGGATAGCATGTACGCTAATATTGCGGAGGTACCGGAAGTGGATGCTATCCACCTGGATTATATCAGGTTTCCTGACGTTATTCTTGCCCGGGGCCTTTGGGATAAATACGGATTGGTAATGGATCGTGAGTATCCGCAGTTTGATTATTGCTACTGTGACGATTGCACAGATGGCTTTATGGAGGATACAGGAATAGACATCAACGCGGTGGAGGATCCGTCAACGGTGGCGGAATGGAAGCAATACCGGTATGATCTCATTACCAACATTGTCAACAAACTGGCGAATTCAATCAGGTCAAAAGGTAAGGAAATCAATGCTGCTGTATTTCCGGGACCACATTCGGTTGCTAAAAAAATTGTGAGGCAGGAATGGGATAAATGGGATTTGGATGCCTTCTTTCCTATGAATTATAATGATTTTTACCTTGAAGATACCCAATGGATCGGTGACGTGACCAGTGAGGCCACAACATCAGTGGATAAACCTGTGTTTAGTGGGTTATTCATTTGCCCCAACCCGGAGACCAAAACATCTGATCCTGAAAATCACGGATTGATCCCGGAGGATTTAGGAAAGGCCATTCGGCTGTCAATGGAGAATGGTGCAGCGGGAATCTGCCTTTTCACACCCGAGCGGATGACTCCTGAACATTGGGAGGAGCTGGAGAAAGCCATCTATCAAACACCTGAATAAAGGATTCAGGTTAGTTTGCTTCGGGTGATCAGGAAGCCGACTTTGCCAATTACTGGTTCAATGGTAAATTCATCCACACCTGCGGGAACAACCAATGTCTCCGAATAGTGTACGGAGAAGGAATCAAATGCCCCGGTAATTTTAGCTTCCTGGCCATGGATCATATTTAATACATGGATCATATTTTCTCCGGGAATTGTAACCTGTTCTTCGATCCAAAGGCGAATAACCTCAAAATCACTTTCATCAGGAGTCCCTAAAATTTCCGCGGAAGCCCCATAAAAACTCAGACCCTGACTCTGGTTGATCAGGTCATTCACCTGAGTGGTATTATTGGAAACAATACTCATGCAACGATGGATTTCTTCAGGAGCTGAATCATCGGTGAATAGTGATATTTCATGAATCTGTGAAGCAGTGGAAATTGCCAGCAGCATGAGTTTGGTCCCCTTGCTGTGCAGCATTTCATTGGGTATAATCACATGGTCATGTTTTGTTAGGGAGATACGATTCAAGTGTTTTTGCAACTCCCTTTTTAACTTTTTTGAGGAGGCCTCGTTAGCAAGCTGTTCGAAGTATTCTGTAGATACACCCTCTTTTAGACCTAAATAAATGCCAGCATGCGTATCAGACTCCATCACATAGTAGCTTTCATTCTGTTGATGGTACCCATCGATATCACCATATCGGCCAATGCCGGGGAAAGCATATAGATTTAGATCTTCAGCATCCAGCGTATCAATAAAATTGTATCGGACAGGGAAATCCAGGCCGTGTTTCCGAAAAACACTATTGCCGAGTATCTTCATCGGGTTATAGAAGATTAAATTGATGGCCGGGGATTCAAAAAGTAGGTTGTTGATCTTAAACAGCACATTGTTTCTATCGAGGTTGCAATCAAACCCCCAATTGAAATCTTCGTTGTGATTCTGATGCTTGTTTTCGCCATCCCATAACTCAGGATCGAAAAATGGTGCGTTGAAGAAAGGCTGATGATAGGTAGCATCATAGGCTTTCCTAACCACTTCACCAGTAGCAATTTTGGGTTTTTTCCAATTATTTGTTTCCAGGAAGTAATCGCACTCATGAATGACTGACCGTTTTATTTTGTCACAGATTTTTCTGTCTACAAAATGAAACCAATTTGATTTGACCTGATATGAATCGTACTTGCTGTCAAACCCTATATTCTCAATTTCTCCACGTCTGAACCTTTGATCCTGCTCCCACCTGGATAAGTCAGAGTAGATTAGGATATCGGGTTTCCAAATTTTATATGCTCCAATACCGTAAATTAAGATGATCCCGGTTTCTATAAACTCGATGTTCTTCCTTAAGCTCTCAAGTTTTTGTGTGTCAAAATAATCCTCAATGGTAAATGACGGGTTGGTCAGGCTGGTGGTTCCATCGCTTTTTCGGAGGGTAAGTTTTTGAATTTGTGCCGGAGTCTTAAAAATATTCCTGGCTCTGCAGGTCACATTTGGTAAAATTGTGTCTTTAAAAGATTGAATGTTTGGTGTGATAAGGGTGCCCAGGTTGGATTCGATGGTAATAACAATTTTTTTCTTAGGTATAGCCCTGATCCTGGCATTAAGCACTTCAGCTATATCTTCCCATCCTTCCCAGCAGGAGGTATCCTCACTGGATATTTCTATATATGGATTTTTATTGATCATATGCGATTATCAATTATTTATCCGGGATCCTATCAGTCAATTCAAATTTTAATGTCCCTCCTTTTGTCAGTTTTTGATGATCAATGAAGTATTCATCCAATCGATTCCCATTCAAAGTCATCTTATCGATATAAATGGAATTGTCAGATGATTTGACAGACTCGATAATAATTTCTTTACCAGAATAGTATTGGTTGTTTAAGTTAATGATGATTTTTTTAAAATAGGGGGACGTAATGGCATAATCCATATCCCCGGGGCAAACAGGATAGATGCCCAGCATGCTAAATATCACCCATGCAGACAGTGAGCCGGTGTCATCATTACCTGGAATTCCGTCAGGACTGTTTTTATAATATTTATTGATCAACCGGTTAATCTGATATTGTGTTTCATGCTCTTTTCCCGGGATATAATTAAACAGGTACGGAAATGTGATATCTGGTTCATTGGCCATATCGTAGTTGTCCGTTGCAAAAAGCAGGTGCAGTTGTTCATAAAACTTTTCTCTCCCTCCCAATAGCTTTGTGAGCCCTTTGATATCATGAGGTACATAAAACCGGTATTGCCAGGCATTCCCTTCCACATATCCTACCACAGCCTCAAAGTTTTTGCCTGCTTCAGGATCAAAATCGGGTATCCAGGTACCATCAGCAAATTTAGGTCTTAACATGCCCGTTGATCTATCAAATAAATGCTTGTACCCCATAGATTTTGAAAGATATTTTTTTGCTTCCTTTGAGTAACCGAGAGCATCAGCAAGCTGAGCGATATTCCAATCAGCAATGTAATATTCCAGCGAGGTAGACACACTCCCACCCCAAATGTCAGCGGTATCTACCGGAACGAAGCCCAACTGATTGTAAGCATCAATACCCGGTCTCAATTTATTTTCCCGCTCTGGGGTATCAGAAGCTTTTTTGATGGCTTCATATGCTTTTGAAACATCAAAATCCCGTATTCCCCTTAAATAGGTATCAGAAATAACTGGTGTAGCAGGGTCACCAACCATCACATCAGTCTCCATGGCAATGAGTTCCCATTTGGGAAGCCATCCACTTTCCTCATACATATCAACCATCGAATTGACCATTTGTGACTGTATCTCCGGATAGACCAGGCTCAGCAATGGGTGAACATTTCTATAAGTATCCCAAAGGGAAAAGACAGTGTACCGGGGGGATTGTGTTACTCCGACGTAAGATGAGGACATTTTGGGATATTGTCCGTTGACATCATTCACGATGTTAGGATGAATCAAATTGTGATACAGTGCTGTGTAGAAGATGGTTTTGGCATCTTCGTCGTCTGATTCAATGGCTATTCTTCCTAATAATTCATCCCATTTGTTTTCATTTTCCTTCCTGGTTTTTTCAAATACGAAGTCAGGTTGTTCGGACTCAAGATTCTCACGGGCATTCTCTATACTCACATAAGAGATGCCAATCTTAGCACTGATTTGTTCGCCTTCGGCAGTGTTAAAAGAAAAATACGCTCCAATATCATCTCCTGAAAGTGGGTACACGTATTGGTCGTAAGGTTTATAGCTATCATTGTATCCAATCCATTCACCTTCTACTCCCTGATATTCCGGCATTTTTTTCCAGGCGCCGAAGGTTTTTGGAGACTTACTGAGTTTCATGACAAAATATACAGGCCTTACGTCTTCGTCACTATAACAAAAAGTCCCAAAAGTCTTAAACCCTTCTACTTCTTTCGAAGACACAATCTTCAGGTAGCCTCCGGTTTCATTAGTCAGACCGAGTCCAAGGTTTAATAGAATATGTGACTCACCTTCAGGAAAGGTATACCTACTCAGGCCAGTCCTCAAAGTGCTTGTCATCTCAGTCGATACTCCATATTTTTCAAGGTGGTTGGCGTAATACCCGGGGCTGGCAACTTCGTCTGTATAGGTGCTACCATATTTTTCCGAGTCAAATTCGAGTTTCCCTGATGTCGGCATGAGTATGATACTTCCCAGGTCAGGACACCCGACACCACTCAGATTTACATGACTAAACCCTGTAAGAAACTTGTTTTCATACACATAAGGTCTTGAATGCCACTCAGAATCTTTTTCAAAAGCATTTTCTTTTCCCTTTTTATGTGCAACATTGAATGGGGTTACGGAAACCATGGCATGCGGATAGTTAGCACCCGGATGTGTTGCCCCGTAGTTGGATGTACCAATAAAAGGATTGACATAGTGAATGACATGCTGGCCTAATACGTGGATGCAAAGGTTGGCTAGAAACAACGAGAGGACAAGTTTCATTTTAGATCGATCCCTTTGTTTCTGAATCGATTTAATTGGGGGTCTGTGGGGTCAAGGTCAGTGATTAAGGAATGTACCCAGTTTATCTGGCCCACTTTAAAGGGTTGTATGTTGCCAATATCGTCAGACAGGCATAGTGCTATAACCTGGGAAGAGGATTTAATGATGGATTTTTTGATAAAGGCGTTCTCCCTATCGCCATCGGTGATGCCCAATTCCTCATGGAGGCTGTTTATTTCCAGGAAACTAAAATCTGCATGAATTTCAGAAAGTGAATTGATCACTTCCATGCCCATGGTACTTTGCGTCTGTCTGGAAACACGTCCCCCCAGGAATATGGTTTCCACCAATTCATAATCACAAAGCAGTGAGGCAATCCTGAGCGAATTAGTAAATACAGTGAGATTTAAATCCTTAGGCAAGGATTCCACCAGCATGAGGTTGGTAAGGTCACCATCCAAAACAATCACCTGATTATCTTCAATCAGACTTGCTGCTTTTTTAGCAATAATGGTTCGCTCAGTCTGATTTGAAATGTTGTGATCAATCTTTCCTTTGGGCAGGTGAGGATTTGCCATGGCTCCTCCATGCACCTTCTTTATATATCCCAATTCAGCGAGATCTTTAAGATCTCTCCTGATGGTATCTTCTGAAACCTTTAGAATTTCACTCAATGTGGATGAGTGAACTTTATTGTTAGCTTGAATTTTTTCCAGAATGATATGCTGTCTTTCCTCTTTTAGCATTCAATTAAAATTGGGGTCAAAGGCTAATTTACTTAATAATTTTACTATTTAAGACTATAGATCCACTAGAAAAGCGCATAAAAGTGCAAAATAAAAGATATATACTTTGCAATAGCGCATATATATGCAGATATTCAAAAGAAAAATTATAATTTAGGCATTGAATTAGCTATATAATGCGAAAGTTGATAATTGTTTTTGCGTTTTATGCATGTTAAAAAATTGTTAATAGTCATGAAGACCATAGGTCATGGTTATTGCTAGCCCCATTTTAAGGAATATGATTTTTAACTAAATACTTATCGAGTGAATTTAAGTCCATTTAACAGACGAAAGTTTATCAAGTTGGGAACGCTTGGCGTATCGTCTGCAGCGATGTCTGTTTCATCCGCAAAATCATTGTTGGAAACAACCACAAAACCAATTATCATATCCACATGGAACCATGGTGCCATGGCGAATGAAGTTGGATTTAAGTTGCTGATGGAAAATGCTGAAGCGATTGATGCTGTACAACAAGGTGTGATGGTGGTGGAGTCAGATCCAAAAGTTCGAACTGTCGGTGTGGGAGGTTATCCTGACAGGGATGGGGTAGTAACGCTGGATGCCTGCCTGATGAAAGGCGACTGCTCGTGCGGGTCAGTGGCTTTTCTGCAAGACATTGAAAATCCTATAGCCGTGGCCAGAAAAGTGATGGATGAAACACCCCATATCATGTTGGTAGGTGCAGGAGCCAAGAAATTTGCGCTTGAGAATGGTTTTGAGGAAAAGGAATTATTGACTGAAGCTTCAAAAACAGATTATAAAAACTGGCTTAAAAAGTCAGACTATATGCCCCCGATCAACATAGAAAATCATGATACGATCAGCACTTTAGCCATTGATCAGAATGGTATGATCGCCGGAGCATGTACAACCAGCGGAGCATCATACAAGTACCATGGCAGAGTGGGTGACTCACCTATTATTGGAGCTGGACTATATGTGGACCAGGAAGCCGGTGGAGCATGTGCCACTGGTTGGGGTGAGGAGGTTATTCGTACGGCGGGTTCAGCCATGGTGGTAGAGATGATGCGCAATGGTAAAAGCCCCCAGGAAGCGTGTGAAGTCATCGTAAAAAGAATCAATCAGCGGAGAAAGGGTAGAGAAATACAGATAGGATTCCTTGCAATGGATACGAATGGAAATTATGGTGCCTACAGTCTGCGTAAAGGATTTACATATGCAGTGAAACACCAAAATGAAGATGCCATTAAAGAAGCTACATATTTATATTGATGCTTAATCCTGGTAATATATCAGCAATTAAAAGCTCCCAACCTGAAGGGGCATCTCTATCAAAAATTTCATTGGATGGAAAATGGAAGTTTAGGAAGGTTGGGGATCAAAATTGGTTGAATGCTCAGGTTCCGGGTACCAATTTCACGGATTTGCTCCTTAATGGGTCCATCGGCCACCCATTCTACCGGAATAATGAACACAAGCTCCAGTGGATTGAAAATGAAGATTGGGAATACATTCGGTATTTTGAACTGGATGAAAAGATCTTCAGCAAGGAAGTAAATCTTGTATTTGAAGGTCTGGATACTTTTTGTGAAGTCTATTTAAATGGGAAAAGGATTCTGGAAGCCAATAATATGTTTATTGCATACAGGATACCATGTAAAGAATTTCTTCAGGTTGGTGAGAATGAGTTACATCTAATATTCCAGTCTCCCATTAACGCGGTGGAGGGAATTCAGAAAAAACTTGGTTTTAGATATCCGGCAGATAATGATAAGACCAGGGATAAACTCAGCGTTTTTGTGCGTAAAGCGCCCTATCATTTTGGTTGGGACTGGGGGCCAAAGTTTGTCACTAGTGGCATTTGGCAATCAAGCTATCTTGAAATAAATAGCGGGATTCGTATCAGTGATATTTTAGTAAGACAGGATTGGGTGAATGAAGAATTGGTCCACGCTCAATTTAATATTGAAACAGCAGGCAGCAATCACAAACCGCTCGATCTGGAAATTCTCTGTGAAAATCATCCGGAGATAAAACTTGATAAGGGGTCTGTCGTTTTGCCTTCCCAGGTAAATATTCCAATAAAAGACCCGGTAAAATGGTGGCCTCACGGTTTGGGCGAAAGTCACCTTTATGTATTTAGGGTAAGAATATATTCGGGTAATGAAATTCTTGATGAAAAGTCAATAAAAATAGGCTTTAGGACCATTGAAGTTGTGAATGAACCGGATGAGTTGGGAGAAAGCTTCTTTTTTAAAGTAAATGGGCATCCTGTTTTTGCTAAAGGAGCCAACTATATACCATCAGACAGTTTTCTGCCTCAAACGTCGAATCAAAAGTATCAGCAGCTGTTTGAAGATACCTGTTCAGCCAATATGAATATGCTGCGTGTATGGGGCGGGGGCATTTATGAGAAGGACAATTTCTATGAATTAGCCGATGAATACGGGATTATGATTTGGCAGGACTTCATGTTTGCATGCACCTTGTATCCGGCGGATGATGCTTTTCTGGAAAATGTCAAAAAGGAAATTACTCACACGATTAAAAGGTTGAGAAATCATGCTTGTTTGGTGTTGTGGTGTGGCAACAATGAAGTGGAAATGGGCAGCGCATTTTGGGGTTGGAAGGAACGTTTCAACTATTCAGAGAAGTTGTGGGAACAACTACAGGAAGATTACAAGAAGCTTTTCAAAAATCATATTCCCAACCTCGTACAGCAATACGATCCTGGCAGGTTCTACTTTTCTTCATCCCCAATTGGTTTTTGGGAAAACCTGGAAGACGATAGTAAGGGGGATAATCATTATTGGGGTGTATGGCACGGTGAAGAAGACTTCGATGAATTCAGGAAGAGAGTTCCTAGGTTTATGAGCGAATTTGGGTTCCAATCCTTCCCTGTATTCCAATCCGTTAAGAAGTTTACCTTAGAAGAAGACTGGGACATTTCCTCAGAGGTGATGACGACTCATCAAAAGCACCAGAGAGGAAACAACCTGATCAAAAAATACATGCTTAAAGATTATCCAAAACCAGATTCATTTGAGCAGTTTCTTTATCAAAGTCAGGTATTGCAGGCCGAGGGAATGAAAATCGGTCTTGAAGCACATCGTGCCGCGAAACCCTTTTGTATGGGTACTTTATATTGGCAGATCAATGATTGCTGGCCAGTGGCATCCTGGTCAAGTATTGATTATTATGGTAAATGGAAAGCATTGCACTATCAGGCGAAGCGATCCTTTTCTAGAGATATTCTGGTAGTATCCAGTGAAGGAAATGAAATAATCATTCAGGCGATTACTGATGGATTAGAGGATTTGAATGGCACACTTAGGATAGAAGTACTCGACTTTGCTGGAAATACTATCCTTCAAACATCAAAGGAAATAATGCTTTCATCTGAAATGTGTGTTGAAGCATTCAAAGTATCAGAAAAGAAATTACTGAAGGGTCATGAACCAAATGAATCAGTAATGGTTGCATCATTGTCCGGACCTAACATTAAAACGCATGAAACCATTTTCTTTTTCCGGAGCCCAAAAGCCCTGAATCTCAAGAAGCCCACCATAAAATATCAGGTTCATGGATCTGCAGACAAAATGGAAGTAGAAATCCATGCTGATGTATTGGTGAAAAGCCTCTACATCTACAGCGAATCGCTGGAAGGTAATTTTTCAGACAATTTCTTTGATCTTTTGCCCAACCAAAAGAAAACGATCTCCATTGATAAGCCAGGACAAGGTGCTGGAGATAGCGAATTCAAGTTTCTTCATATCAACCCATCGAGGTAAATGAATCTTGAAATCATTGACATAATCATCATTGTACTTTACCTGGGGTTTACGGTTTTCATTGGGATGTATATTTCCAAAAGAGCCTCCAGAAACCTCGATTCCTATTTCCTTGGTGGAAAAACCATTCCCTGGTGGGTGTTGGGTATTTCCAATGCATCCGGAATGTTTGATATTACAGGTACCATGTGGCTGGTTTCAATGTGCTTTGTTTATGGGCTTAAAAGTGCGTGGCTTCCCTGGATCTGGCCAACTTTCAATCAAATCTTTTTGATGGTATACCTCTCAGCCTGGATGCGCAGGTCGAATGTGATGACCGGTGCAGAGTGGTTAAAAACCCGCTTTGGGACCGGTAAAGGAGCTTCTCTCTCGCATTTGGTTGTGGTGATTTTTGCGGTGATCAGTGCGATTGGTTTCATTTCCTATGCATTTAAAGGCATCGGTGGTTTTGCAGCAACGTTTTTTCCGTGGGATATCCCGCCTGATTACTATGCAGTGGCCATTTTCACAATCACCACCATATATATTGTAAAAGGAGGCATGTACAGTGTCGTATTTACTGAGGTTCTCCAATTTTTGATCATGACAGTTGCTGCTATTGCCATAGGGATCATCGCCATGAATGAGGTTTCAGCAGGTCAGATAGCGGAGGTGGTGCCAGAGGGATGGAAAGATCTTTTCTTTGGTTGGCAACTGGACATAGATTGGACAGGCATCATTGATTCGGTAAATCTGAAGATTGAGCAAGATGGATTTACACTTTTCGGATACTTTTTTATGATGATGCTTTTCAAAGGTGTGATGTCAAGTATGGCAGGGCCGGTTCCTAACTATGATATGCAGAGGATCCTGGCAACTAAATCGCCTTCGGAAGCCGCAAAGATGAGCGGGGTAGTTTCCCTGGTGATGTTTATCCCAAGATACATGATGGTGATAGGGCTGACAGTGCTGGCACTCGTCTATCTGGGACCTAAGATCCAAACTTCGGGTGAGATTTTTGATTTTGAGCTGATATTACCCTACGCCATTAATAATTTTATACCCGTAGGCCTTACCGGACTATTGATTGCGGGATTGTTGGCAGCATTTATGTCCACCTTTGCAGCCTCTGTAAATGCAGCTCCGGTATATCTGGTAAATGATATCTACAAGCGGTATATCAACCCGGATGGAAGTGATAAACTTTATGTTCGGTTAAGCTATCTGGTCTCATTTCTACTGGTGGTCACAGGAACGCTTTTTGGTTTTTTTATTGACAGCATCAATGCCATTATGCAATGGATATTCGGAGCCTTGTTCGGTGGATATGCTGCCTCTAATTTATTAAAATGGCATTGGTGGCGTTTTAATGGATATGGCTATTTCTGGGGGATGATCTCAGGTCTGCTAGCCAGCTTATTAATGCCCGTACTATTTCCTGATTTGCAACCTTTGTATGCTTTCCCGTTTATTTTTCTTTTTGCCCTGGCAGGTTCATTGGCAGGCACATTATTGACTCCTGCTGACGATGAAGAAGTACTCATGGATTTCTATAAAAAAGTAAGACCCTGGGGTTTTTGGGGGCCTATCCATCAACAGATAATCAAAACAGACCCATCCTTTGTGAATGATGCCAGGGTTGGGCGGGACGTGTTCAATATTGTTATTGGGACCATATGGCAACTAAGTATGGTTATCATTCCCATTTATTTGGTCATCAAAGAATATGAACAACTGTGGATGGCAATTGGTGTATTTGTGCTTGGATCGATTCTCCTCAAGAAGTTTTGGTATGATAAGTTGGTCGACTAGCGAAAATCAATCTACCTAATTCTAATTTGACGGTTCTATATACTTCTCTCATTCTGTATTTATTTTCCGCTGTCCTGGTTTCTTTTCAAAGCTGAAGAAGCTAATGATTCCAATCGATGCTGTAATGAAATATTTTTGGTGACAAGAAACCATTGTCATGAAAAACGCATAAAAACGCAAATAAACATGCGTTTATCCTAAAGATAGTGCGTGATAGTCTTTGATTTAAACACTGATTATCTTAAAATTACAATAACCAAAAAATAATTATAGCCTATGAGGATTGGAAATTTACTTTTAATCGCAAGTGCATTATTGACATGCACGATCGTAAATGCCCAGGAGCAGGTTTCTGGAAAAGTCACTGACTCGGAAACAGGTGAAGGACTACCGGGTGTTTCGGTCTTGGTGGTAGGAAAATCTACCGGTACGGTAACTGACATTGATGGAAACTATTCTATCAGTGTAACCCCTCAGGATCAGTTGAGGTTTAGTTTTGTTGGATATGCGCCAATAGATATTACAGTTGGAAACAAGCAGGTCATTGACGTTGATCTGGAAATCGAAGCTTCACAACTAAATGAGATTGTAGTAACTGCATTCGGGATTGAAAAAGAGAAAAAATCGCTCGGGTATGCAGTGCAAAAGGTAGATGGAAGTGATATTTCAGCTGTCAAAAGTACACCTAGTGCGGTGTTGAATCTGAAAGGTCGAGTTGCGGGTGTAAACATAACTGAATCCGGGTCTGGTCCGGGAGCTGGAGTACGTGTGATCATTAGGGGTAACAACTCTCTTACGCAGAGTAATCAGCCATTATTCGTTGTTGACGGAATCCCTATGGATAATACGAATACCAATCAAGGGGGTAGTGTTTACAGCAGTGGAAATGGAGGTTCAGGAATATCAGATATAAACCCTGATGATATCGCATCCATGACAATCCTGAAAGGTCCAAATGCTGCTGCACTATACGGGTCAAGAGCAGCCAATGGTGTTGTGATGATCACAACAAAAAAAGGAACCGCTGGCAGAGGGTTAGGAGTAGATTTCTCAAGCAGTACAATGTTTGCGAGTCCAATGATCTTGCCGGAGTTCCAGAACGAATATGGCCAGGGTACAGCAGGAAGAACACCCGCAGATCTTGATGAACTAAGAAGTTCTGGTGGCTCATGGGGAGGTCAATTGGATGGTAGCGACCAATTGTATTGGGATGGAACGACCAAACCCTATTCTTCACAACCCGATAATGTCAATGATTTCTTTAGAACAGGTGGAAATTATGTCAATACGGTGGCGCTATCTGGCGGCAATGAAACAGCTGTAGCAAGGTTTTCATATACCAATACCAGCAACAATGCCATGGTAGATAACTCATATCTGAATAGACACAATTTCAATTTGAGAACATCTGTCAATTTTTCAGATAAATTTTCGATAGACACCAAAGCAACTTATATCAATCAGTTTACGAAAAACAGAATCACACAAGGAACTGAAGGGGTATTGACTGGAGTATATGGAATGCCTCGAAATGCTATCGTCTCGGATTTTGAGGACTATTTGGACGAGGAAACCGGAAGAGTACGAAATGTCACTGATAATTCTGTAAACCCTTACTGGTGGTTGAATTATGATAAACATGAAGATACAAGGAATCGGTTTATGGGTTTTGCGAAAGCACAATATAAATTCACAGATTTCTTGTCTGCACATGCTCGAATTGGAACTGACCTAACAGATATTAGATCCGAAGGTGTTACAAATCCAGGCCATTGGTTTGTATCCAATGGAAGCGTAAGCTTTGGAAATAACAGGATTCAAGAGACCAATGCTGATTTCCTTCTGATGTTTAACAAAGATATTTCTGAAAGCTTTCATCTTGATGTTACGGTTGGTGGGAATCACCTAAATCAGCTGAGCCAATCAATGAGCGTAAGCGGTCAGGAGCTAAGGATCCCTGCAGTAACAACAATAGGAAGTGCAAATATTGTGAATAGTAACGCAGGCGTGGCTACAGAAAGAGTTACAAACTCTTTGTACGGAGCTATTTCGATGAATTTCCTGGGATATGTTTATCTCGATGTCACTGGTAGAAATGATTGGACATCTACTTTGCCTCCGGATAAATGGTCATATTTCTACCCATCTGTTAACCTGGCAGTAATGCTTAATGAATTCATTGATCCCAGTCAATCATTTTTAGATGTACTTAAATTGAGAGGAAGCTGGGCTAGTGTTGGAAAAGACGCCGGGGCATGGAGACTTCAAAATGCATACAATCTCAAAGCTGAGAACAGTAGTTATTTAGGTATTACGACGCTGACAATTCCTGGTACCTGGTATGATGAAAATTTAAATCCTGAGTACACCACAACTTTTGAAGTGGGACTGGAAGCCAGCTTCTTTCAAAACAGGTTTTTTGCAGACCTGGCTTACTATGATATATCTTCAACAGATCTGATTGATATTGTTTCTACGGACAATCTGGAGGTCAACCCTTTTGGATATGCCAATGTACATACCAATGTTGGAGAGATTACCAATAAAGGGTTTGAATTGATGATTGGTGGCACTCCAATTAGAACAGCTAATCTTAGTTGGAACATCAATGCGAATTTCTCTCATAATAAGAACGAGTTAAAAGAGTTTTTACCGGATGTTGATAGTCGTCAATGGAATGTAACGAATAGTGGAGCTGTAGATACCAGGGCCGTTGTTGGAGGCGGATATGGTGAGATCTGGGGGACTACAATCATGATAGATTCTACATCAGGTGATTGGATACTGACTGCTGACGGGAGGCCGCAAAGCACTGGAGAAAGAGTGAAATTAGGTAGCTTCCAGCCAGATTATTTGATGGGTATTACCAATCGGTTCAGGTACAAAGATTTCACTCTTAACTTCCTGATAGATGGAAGATTTGGAGGTCAAATGTATGCAGGTACTGAAGCTGCTATGGATGGTGCAGGTAATTCACTGCGGTCACTTCAATATAGAGAAGGTGGAATTGTCGTGGATGGAGTCATCAGACAAAATGATGAATCATTGGCAGAGAATACCCAAACAATAACAGCTCAGGAATATTGGGGTGCAATGTCTGGTATAGCTGAAAATTATATCATGGACCAGACAAATGTCCGGTTGAGAGAGTTTTCTTTAACCTACAATTTTCCATCTTCAATCCTTGGAAATTCTATAGTGAAAGAAGCATCCATAAGTCTGATAGGTCGAAACCTACTATTTCTTTATAAAGGTTTTGATGGAGGTTTTGATCCTGATGCTACTTTGGGCACGAGCAATGCCGGACAAGGGCTATTATACTACAGTATGCCAACTGCAAGATCGTTTGGATTTAATCTAAATGTGAAGTTTTAATCTGTTAATTCTGAAATCATGCAAAAAATATATATAATACTAATTACGGTATTCTTCATTGGGGCTTGTACTTCTGATTTTGAAGAAATAAATACCAATCCTAACCTGATTGAGGTAGAGGATGCGAGTGCAAAGTATTTCCTAACGGAATTGATGATCAGACCTTACATACCTACCAGATATGCTTATTGGAGAGCTCATCTTATCCATGCCGATAGGTATGCTGGTCATTTTACCTTTGGATTTAATAGTTGTTGGTGGTCAGATGAACTGGGTTATTCTTACAGTACATCATATACCGATGCAGCGTGGGATCATTACAATGGTCAGCTGAGTACCTTGAAGCAGCTAATGGATTTCACTGGTGAAGGAGGAGTTTTTGAAAATGAACTCACCTATGCAGTGGTGTTGATTATTAAAAGTCATTATTACCAGTTGTACACTGATGTATTTGGTGAAATTCCTTACACAGAATTATTTATGGAAGATGTGAGTCTCCCAAAATTTGATACGCAAAAGCAAATTTATCAGGGAATAATTGCTGATCTGGATGAAGCTATGACCATTATAGGTGATGAGACGTCTACCGGACCGGCTGATGAGGACCTGGGTAGCAATGATTTGATCTATGGCGGAGATTTACAGAAATGGAAAAAATTCGCTAATACCCTAAAGCTGAAAATGGCTCTTCGAGCTAGTGGAGCTGATGGTGATGATTTCACTGCTAATGCAATATCCGAAGCGCTTGCTGCTCCGCTACTAGAGGAGGGAGAAAGTGCCTTGATCGATAAAGATCTTGAGATCTCACAATGGGCATATTCCACTTATGGAGATATCTGGTACAACTTTGGCGCGGGTTCAAACTGGACTGTTGGAAGAGAGCTTGTTAACTACCTGAGAGATAACAATGACCCAAGATTGAAAAAGTATGTTCAACCTTCACCTGGAGGAGAGTTTACTTTAAACCGACCAAGCGCAGCTGAAGATCAGGAAGGATATGATCTGTTTCCAAAAAGAACTGACTTCATCAGAAGTGTATTTGATGAAGCAGGTGCTGATTACACATGGGATGACCAGGGCGACCAGATTGTGATCACCATGCCAGAAGGTGTCAACTATATTGGCCAACCAGTGAGGCTAAATGGTAACATAAAATCGCTTGTCCAATACGGACTATTCTCCATTCCAAGTGAAGATGTGATTTGTCAGAAGAACACAGGTGGTTCAGCCTTTGCCGAAACAATATTATTATCAGCTGAATCTTTTTTCTTGCAGGCGGAAGCCATTGTTAAAGGTCTGGCTTCTGGTGATGCCCAGGCCATGTATCAGACTGGTATCAGAGAGGCTATGAGCGTTTGGGGTGTAGACGACGGTAGCATAGACACATTCATTGCATCAGAAGATATCGCCTTGTTAAACGGAACTAATGAGGAGAATCTTGAGAAAATTGCTATTCAGCGGTGGCTTGCCAATTATACGGATGGATATGAGGCCTGGGCAGTGGTAAGGGATACTGGCTATCCCAGCACGCTTGCCGCTGGTGTTAGTGATAATGATATCTTTGGTCCAGGTAACATATCTGCTGGTGGCTATCCCCAGAGGTTACGATATGGAAGTAACCTACAAGCTTCTAACCCAGATAATTATAGCGCGGCAGTTTCACGCCAGGGAGCTGATTTGCAGGAAACCAAACTTTGGTGGGCAAAATAAATTATTAATTATCTCCATAAATCTTGAATTATCAAGTGAGACATTAGAAAACCTTAGATTTGTGTTTACATATGATTGAGTTTTGTTAAGGCAGGTTTATCCTGCCTTAACTTTTTCAATACAGTGAAGTCAATGGAATATATCAGAGAAGCTTGTGTAGAAACATTTGAGCAATGTATCCAGGCCGAAAAGAATGGTGCAGAAAGGATCGAATTGTGTGCTGACCTGGCCAATGATGGCCTCACACCTTCAATGGCATTGATAAGAAAGGCCAAAGAAAGTTTAAATATTCCTATCAGGGTAATGATCCGCCCAAGACCAGGTGGTTTTATTTATTCAGATGCTGAGATTGAAGCAATGAAATTAAGCATCAAAGATTGTATTGGATTAGGGGTTGAAGGAGTGGTGTTTGGAGTATGTAAAATAGATAGGACACTGGATTTGGAAAAAACCTCAACTTTGATTGCCATTGCACAGCCATTGAAGGTCACCATTCACAAAGCCATTGACACCTGTATAGATCCTCTGGCCGAAGTAAAAAAGCTAAAAAGTATAGGTGTACACGCAATTCTGAGCTCCGGCAAGGCCAGCACGGCCAGAGAAGGAGCTGCTCTCCTGAAAAAGATGGTGGAAATTGCGGGCAGCATACAAATTGTTGTATGTGGCAAAGTGACCAATGAAAACTTATCAGAGATCGATCAATTGATCGGAGCCCCTGCGTACCATGGGAAGAAGATAGTTGGGAATTTGGATTAAAGACATTGTGTGCTCCTTTAGGATAAGGAAAGCTGATCGTTTATTGATTTAATGGATATTTTTTTAGCCAAATGCAAAGGTCCCAAAATGGATTTATGACATGAATTTTAATTTTTAGCCTTTGGGCCTTGTGACTACATGACTTTGATCCATCCGGATCGCTATTTAAATACCTGGTCAGCAAATATCAAATACTGCTCCCAATCATAATCTGTCACATTATGGCCGCCTGAACGAACGTGGTAACCGGTTTTTCCGACCATTTTTGGCTGATCCACTGCAGGCATTTTTGGGTCATCTATACATTTTTCTTTATAAAGTTTATATGCTGGGTTGGCATGATAGGTTGATAAGAACTCACCTTTTGGATCGGCCCACCGGTCTTCTTCAGCACTTGCCACGTACAAAGCACGAGGAGCTACCAGCGCCAGTAGCATGTGTTGGTCCATGGGGAGCGCGGATTCATTCTCATTGTATTGAGTGAAATTGTCATTGAACCAATGTGGGAAAGCTGTATTGATTCTTCCTACAGTCTCCCCAAAGGCTCTTCTGGAAAGTGCTGCACCACCACATCCAGAGTCATTGGAGATGACCAGGGCAAATCTTTGATCAGTGACCCCAGCCCATAACGAAGTTTTCCCAAGTCGTGAATGACCCATCACAGCAACTTTTTCTGCATCTATCAACGGATCTGTCTCCAGATAGTCCATTGATCTGCTCATACCAAAAGCCCATGCTCCAATACTGCCCCATTCATGAGGTTTAGGTTGTGTCTGTCCCTCACCATAAAATAATGGATGAATACCATTTTGAAACTCATCATCAAAATCCGGATCTATGTCACCATAGTAAATGCTGGCCAGTGCATAGCCCTTGGTTATAATGGCTTCAATATCCCATCGATAGCTCCTTACTCCTCTTGAGGCTTCTGTTGCTTTATTGTTAGTAATATTGAATTCCTCATTATTTCTAACCCATGATTCACTTAATGTCACATTTTCATCATCCAGCAGGGTGTGATTCCCGTAAAAGTTGATCGTCATGAAGCACGGGTGGGGACCTTCAGAATTAGGAGTGATGATCATCAGATTGAAAGGCAAAACGCCATTGACGGTGCTTATTGTGATTGTAACCTCTTTTAGTAGTGCTTTTCCGGATAAAATAGGAATACCATCTTTCTTGACATCAAAATCCAATGAATAGGGTACGTCAGGTACCATACCATACATGTGTTCTGAAAAGAGCTCAAGGATCTCAGGCCTACGCTTGTTTTCCCAGTCTTTTACATTTTTTATTTTACCGTATTTCTCGGAATTCAGTAGTTCCGGGAGATCAAAATCGGGAATTTTTGACTCATCGTAGTTAGGCTGGAATTGTCCGAATGTAGTGACTGATAGTATCAGTAAGAGGCTCAATATTGGGTATCTCATCATTTCTTTTAGTTAAAGTCGGAATTTACGCATTAAGCTTTTTTCAAATGGAGATTGACATTTAAAAAAATGAATGCAGACATAATGACATGTAAATTTTGCATATAATTTCATAAAACAGGACAAAGTGACATGAAAGTGAGCATAAAAGGACGATTTTGTCCATTGGCACAAAATTCGATCAATTGTGGATGTAAGTGATGTTAAACTAAAAAAACTTAATAAAATGACACTGATTAAATATAAACCCAACGATTACGTACCAAGTACATTTGGTAGCTTTTTTGATAGATTTTTCAATGACGACTATTTCAATGGTAATAGCTACTCACCCACTGTAGATGTTGCAGAAACCGACAAAGAATTTGAAATCCAGTTTCATCTGCCAGGTATGAAAAAAGAAAACATCAACATCAATGTTGATAATGACCGATTGACAGTGAGTGGTGAACGAAAATTTGAAAGCGAGAAGAAAGATAGGAATTACCATAAGGTAGAAAGCCACTATGGTACATTCAGCAGGTCTTTTTATTTGCCTGAAGCAGTGAATGCAGAGAAAATTGATGCCTCATACAAAGATGGGATTTTGACTGTATCTGTACCAAAGGATGATAAAAAGGAGTCAAAGAGGACCATTTCAATTAAGTAAGCATAAACATAGATGAAGAAAAAGGGTGGGCAATTTGCCTGCCTTTTTTCTTTTCAGTAAATAATTAGCTTGTCTTGTTAAATATTGTTAACCAGGTGTATCTAAAAAGAATTTTTTCAGTTTAACCTAACCACAAGCAAAGAATTTCAGTTTAATAATTTAGAATTAATAGAGAGGTGATAATGAATAAAAGGAACACAATATTAGCCATGGTACTCTGCTCATTTATGGGTGGCGTGATCGCTATTGGAGGCTATACAATCATACAACCAGGATCTAACAATACTGTAGTACCTGTTAATGGATCCCAAAATCCGGTCAGTTTTACCAATTATGTTTTTGATTCTGCAGATTTTGTGGTTCCTGATGGGTTGAACTTTGTTTATGCAGCCAAGTCGGCTACACCAGCTGTAGTTCATATCAGGACAACCTATTCAGCGGAAGTAAGTGAATTCCACAATCCCATACAGGAGTTTTTCAGGGATTATTATGGAGGAGACAGTCAGCCCAGGCAAAGAGAGCGGCAAGGAGCTGGCTCCGGAGTGATCGTGTCCGAAGATGGGTACATCGCCACCAATAATCACGTGGTTGAAAACGCATCTGATATAGAGGTCGTACTTAGCGACAACAGAAGTTTTAAAGGCAAGATCATTGGAACCGATCCGGACACAGACATTGCATTGGTTAAGATTGATGCAGAGGACCTGCCTACAATGGCCTTTGGTAATTCAGAAAGTATTCAGGTAGGTGAATGGGTGCTTGCGATAGGAAATCCATTTGCATTCAGGTCAACTGTAACTGCTGGTATTGTCAGTGCCAAAGGAAGAAACATTGGAATTCTTGCCAGTAGAGATCGGGATACCCAGATAGAGGCGTTCATTCAGACGGATGCAGCAGTGAATCCAGGAAATAGCGGTGGAGCTTTGGTAAACCTTAAAGGGGAGCTTGTGGGTATCAATACTGCCATTGCATCTCCCACAGGAGCATTTGCCGGGTACTCATTTGCAGTGCCCACTACCCTGGTGAAAAAGGTGATTGCTGACCTGAAGGATTTTGGAGCCGTACAACGACCACTTTTAGGTATTAGGATTCAGGATATGAGTGCTTCACTTGCTGAGGAACACAACGCGGATATTTTACGGGGTGTTTATGTGGCTGGAGTGAATGAAAACTCAGCTGCAGAAGAAGCAGGGATCGAACAGAATGATATTATCATCGCTATCAATGACAAGCCCATTACAAATGTAGCTCAGCTGCAAGAGCAGGTAGCACTTAACCGTCCCGGGGATAAGATCTCTGTTACATATGTAAGGAATGGCAAGACATATAACACACAGGCCAAGTTGAAAAATATCCTCAATACTACAGATGTGGTTTCTACATCAAGCACGATGGAGATTGAGGGAGCCAGGATTACACCAGTTGGGAAAAACCTGAAGGAGAAGTTAGGAATTGAAGGTGGTGTTCAGATTACCTCACTGGATGAAGGCAAGTGGAAACGCGCTGGCATCAAAGAGGATTTTATCATCACCAAAATTGATAAAAGGGATATTAGAAACACTGAAGATCTTACCGGTGCATTAAGAATGGCGAAAGGCGAAGGAATACTCATAGAAGGACTGTACCCTAGTGGCGAGAAAGCCTATTACGGTATCGGATGGTAAAAGTTAGGTTAGGTTAGTTTGTATAAAAGGTCATTCATTCAGGTGGATGGCCTTTTTTTATCGTAAATCCCTGACAAACCCGTACTTTTGGATTAAGCATTTTATCTATGAGCACATCAATTCAGAATATCTTAAAAAACCTGGAAATACTGGATTCAAATCCCGGCGTTTCATTTGGCCAGCAATGGCTAAGTAGTGGGGTAGAGATTAGTTCTATTTCTCCGGTAGATGGAGAAGAGATCGCTGCAGTGAATACAACAACCAGAGAGGCGTATGAGCAGGTGATCTCAAATGCGCAGCAAGCTTTCAATCAATGGCGCTTAATGCCGGCACCGCAGCGGGGAGAAATTGTAAGACAGATTGGGCAGGCCTTGCGGGATCAAAAGGATGATCTGGGTAAATTGGTATCCTACGAAATGGGGAAATCCCTCCAGGAGGGATTGGGTGAAGTGCAGGAAATGATAGACATCTGTGATTTTGCTGTTGGACTCTCGCGTCAATTGTATGGACTGACGATGCATTCCGAACGCCCGGGCCACCGGATGTATGAGCAATGGCATCCACTGGGAATCGTGGGGATCATTTCAGCATTCAATTTCCCGGTAGCTGTGTGGTCGTGGAATGCAGCCCTGGCATGGGTCTGCGGTGATGTGACTGTTTGGAAACCCTCTGAAAAAGTTCCACTGACAGCCATAGCCTGTCAAAAGATCGTTCAAAAAGTCTTTCATAAAAATGGAATTGATGAAGCTGTAAGCTCATTGATTATCGGGGATAAAGAGGTTGGTGAATGGTTGGCTGAAGACAAACAAATCCCATTGGTCTCCGCTACAGGTTCTACCCGAATGGGCAAGGAGGTAGGAAAAGTAGTGGGTTCACGTTTGGGTAAAACAATCTTAGAACTTGGTGGTAACAATGCCATCATCATCAGCCAACATGCCGATCTGGATGTAACATTACCCGGGGTGGTTTTTGGGTCTGTAGGTACAGCTGGTCAAAGATGTACAAGCACACGAAGACTGATCATCCATGAAAGTATCTATGAGGAGGTGAAAGCCAAGCTGGTCAAAGCCTATGGGCAGTTGAAAATTGGAGATCCGCTCGATGCATCAAACCACGTCGGACCGCTAATCGATCAGGATGCTGTACGCATGTATGAAGCTGCATTGAAAAAGATCAAAGCAGATGGAGGAAAAGCAGTGATTGAAGGCGAGGTTTTAAAAGGTGGAGCATGGAAATCCGGTTGTTATGTGAAACCTGCCATATACGAGGTAGAAAATCATTATCCTATCGTGTGTAGTGAGACTTTTGCGCCTATCCTTTATCTGATCAAATATCAAACCATCGAAGAGGCCATCGAGAAGCAAAATGCAGTTCCACAAGGACTCTCATCTGCGATACTCACCAACAATCTGAGGGAATCTGAGCTGTTTCTGTCTCAAGCCGGTTCAGACTGTGGGATTGCCAATGTAAATATTGGGACATCCGGTGCCGAGATCGGTGGAGCCTTTGGAGGGGAAAAAGAAACTGGTGGTGGTCGTGAATCTGGTTCTGATGCCTGGAAAGCCTATATGCGAAGGCAGACCAATACCATCAATTATTCCGATAACCTGCCATTGGCCCAGGGAATCAAATTTGATCTGTAATCATCAAAGAGCAGCATACATACCTGATAAAACAGATAGCCTCTAAGCTTGGGTTTTCTTATTGTGGGATCTCTGAGGCTGCTTATCTGGAGGAGGAAGCCCCCAAACTCGAGGAATGGCTCAACCGGAAGTACCAGGGTAAGATGAGCTACCTCGAAAATCACTTTGATAAACGACTGGACCCCCGAAAGCTGGTGCCCGGGGCAAAATCGGTCGTTTCACTGATTTACAATTATTTCCCGGAAAAAGACCAGGCAACTGATGATGGATATAAGATTGCCAAATACGCTTATGGTAAGGATTACCACTTCGTCATAAAGGATAAGCTGAAATCATTTTTTGAAGAATTGAAAAACCAGATTGGTGAAATTGCTGGACGGGTCTTTGTCGATTCTGCACCTGTTCATGAGCGTGCCTGGGCGGCCAAATCAGGAATAGGATGGGTTGGGAAAAACTCCTTGTTGCTCAATAAAGAGATGGGCAGCTTTTTCTTTTTAGCCGAACTGATCCTTGATTTGGATTTGGTCCCGGATGGACCGGTAAAAGATCATTGTGGTACCTGTACAGCCTGTATGGATGCCTGTCCCACGGATGCCATCCCTGAACCGTATGCAGTGGATGGTAGCAGGTGCATCTCATACCTTACCATCGAGCTGAAAGAAGAGATACCGAATGAATTTCGTGATAAAATGGAGGGTTGGATCTTCGGATGCGACATCTGTCAGGATGTCTGCCCATGGAATCGATTCTCGAAGCCACATCAGGAACCAGAATTCAAACCTGGTGGATGGGAACATTTCACCCGGGATGAATGGAGTGAATTGACCGAGGAGGTCTTCAGGAAGGTATTTAAAAAGTCTGCGGTGAAAAGAACAAAATTTTCAGGGCTCAAGCGGAATATCGACTTTCAGGCTGACTGACAGTTCAGGCTCATTTATTAAAAGTCGGGTAAATTCGCGGGAGCTTTAAAACTGTTCATGGAACCAAATCAGGCCATATTACTCATCCATTGCAATGACCGAAAAGGACTCATTGCCACGATTACACAGTTTCTTTCAGATCACAATGGTAACATCATCGACCTGGATGAACATGTAGAGAAAGAAGAAGGTATCTTCTTTATGCGGGTACACTGGGAGTTGGAGGGGTTCGATATTCCAAAAGATCAGGTTAGACAGGTATTCTCAGAAAAAATTGCCAGTAGGTTTGAGATGGAGTGGGAGCTGTATTTCACAGATAAGAGACCAAAGATGGCCTTGTTTGTTTCAGGAAGCTCACATTGTATGTATGATATCCTGGCCAGGCAATATTCCGGTGAATGGAAGATTGATATCCCGCTGATTATTAGCAATCACGAGAAGCACAAAGGGCTCGCAGATCGCTATGAAATTCCCTATCATTACTTCAACATCAACAAGGGAAACAAGCCTTATGTTGAGCAGGCACAAATTGAATTGTTGAAATCTCACGACATTGATTTCATCGTGCTGGCCCGGTACATGCAGATCCTGAGCCCGGAATTTATCAGGACCTTTCCCCACAAGATCATTAACATTCATCACTCTTTCTTGCCCGCTTTTGCAGGAGCTAAGCCATACCATCGGGCCCATCAGCGTGGCGTAAAGATCATTGGAGCTACGAGTCATTATGTAACTGAAGATTTGGATGCCGGACCCATCATTGAGCAGGACGTGGTGAAGATCACCCATAAGGATTCCATCGCTGACCTGGTCAGGAAAGGTCAGGACCTGGAAAAAATTGTGTTGTCCAGAGCCATCTGGAGTCACCTTCAACGAAAGACTCTTGTGCATAGAAACAAGACGGTGGTTTTTGATTGATTAGGTATTTGCGATAGTCTGGGGAATTGATTATAATTCCTATGTGAATAAGGTCATTCTTTTAGGTTTAAGCAATAAATTCTCCCTCAAGACTAATCTGTGGGGGTTTACTATATTGGGGATAGTATTTTTTTGTAGTGGTATTTATCACGTGATCACTGATATTGGCCATCCTATTGGTTTAATCATTGGGATTGTAATGATTCCAGGTGGGGTTTATCATACTATTTATGGTCTACTAGCTTTTTCAAAACATTCTAAATACGCCCCGAGGGTAGAAGTTGATCAAGATAATTTGTTGCTCAAGAATAAATTTTTAAAAGAGGCTAAGATGATTACGTGGGATCAGATCAAGCAGATAGAATTTGCTTCCTATCGGTTAGTGTTCTCAATGCCTGATTCAGAGTATGCTTTTTTATATGACACACAGGCTGAGACTTCAAGAGAAATCAAGTCAACCATTAGAGAAATGGCAGAATCAAAAGGCATTGACGTTTTGGGTGGATGAACCTTATCTGAAAACTATTCATATTTAAATGAAAATGACAGGGATAATATTCATTGTTGAGGAATCAGCGGAGGGTGGTTTTGAGGCAAAAGCTTTGGGTGAATCTATATTCACTAATGGTGAATCCATTGATGAACTAAAGATTAATATTAAGGAAGCTATTAAATGCCATTTTGAAAAAGATCCTCCAGAAATTGTAAGACTTCATTTTATCAAAGAAGAAATCTTTGCGGCGTGATTTTACCCAAGACTTGAATGGTTAAAAATTGGTCAAGTTACTGCACAAATTAGATGAAGTTTCCAGACAGTTTGGAAGTCATATTCAGCTGATTACTCATCAAAAAGGGACTCATCGCGTCCTAATCACCGACCAATTAAGATAGGTGCTCTTTCAGGCATTTTGGTAAGTCAAGAGATGAAATTTGGGAGATAATAAAGTAGTTATCTCACTTCAACGAAAGCGCTCCGGAAGGACACTTCATCACCTGATCCCTGATTTCCTCTTCTGAAGCACCTTCCAGCTGGATCCAGGGTTTTTCCCTGGGCTTGAATACTCCCGGTAATCCACCCACGCAAACGCCTGAATGAATACACTTTGAAGGTTCCCAGACCACATTAGTTTTTCCTTTGGTGTATGTCTTTTTCATAAGCATTTTTTAACCACAGACAAGTTAAATAAAAATTGTCCTTTTAGGACCTGAAATCCACCTAAATACCACGCTGGATCATAAACATAGATTGAAAAAATCGCATAAAATACGATGATCAGATAATGAATAATATTATTATTATTAAATTAAGTGGTCTTTTTATGAAAAACCCAAAATTAAACCCATGTTGCAAACAATTACGAATTTCCTGGAATGGGTGTTTACCCCCGTCGAAAACCTGGCCAGGAAATATTTCCTCTATCCCTTTCACTGGCTGCTGACAAAAGTAGATCCCCTCAGCCATAAAGTAGAGGGTACTTTGTTCAAAAAGATCTTACAATACAGTCTCTACCCCATTTTCATGACACTTACCATCGTCATCGGATTTGAGATGGTAGAGGGTGGATATACGGTTCGGACCTTCTTCGGGACTATCATCATGTTCCTTATCTTCGGGTTCATCTTTGCCCCGCTGGAGCGATTGATACCCTACAGTAGAAAATGGCTCAATGACAGTGAAACCACCACAGATATCATGCTCTTTTTTGGTAGTAAATTTTGGGGAGATTACATCAATGCTCCACTGAAGCTGGCTACCATCGCCCTGGTCGTACAGGAAATTTCTCCCGAGATCGGGCAGGATATCTGGCCGACATACCTGCACCCAGTCATACAGGTATTCCTTTTACTTTGTGTTAAAGACTTTTTCAGATACTGGTATCACAGATGGATGCATGAGAATGAATTCATGTGGAGATGGCACTCTGTTCATCACTCCTCTAAAAGGCTATACTGGTTCAACGGCACACGGAGCCATCCATTGGAAGGACTGGTATCCAGCTTTCTATGGGCCATCCCTTTTGCATTTATCAAGGCACCCGTGGAGATTGTATTCGTGACCGGCTTACTGGGAAGGACCATCGGTAGGTTCCAGCATACCAATTTGGATGTGATCCTGGGTCCTTTTGATTACATCTTTTCTTCTCCAAAGAACCACAGATATCATCACCAGAAAAATATCGAAGAAGGAAATTCCAATTACGGAGGTGATGTCATTATCTGGGATTTGCTATTTGGCACTTTCTATTTACCAAAAGGCAAAAAGCCCAGTGATGATATTGGTGTGGATCTACCCAATTATCCCAACACCTTCGCCGGCCTTATGATGGCACCTTTCAATTATCACAAGATCAAAAAACAAGCGATAAATCCCTCCTCGGAAAAGCCTCCCATTCCAGAGGCTGAGATAAATGTGACTGAAAAAGAAAAAGTGCTTGCCAGCAAGTAGTTTTTTTATCAATCAGAAGATCCTTAAATTTCCTCAAACAGAAATTCTTTGAGGAGTATCGATATCAATTGTGACCTGGGTGAGATGGAAGACGGCAGAGATGTGCTTGTCATGCCTTTTATCTCTTCCTGCAACATTGCTTGTGGTGGGCATGCTGGTAACCCTGACCTGATGCTAAGGGCAGTTCAGGAGGCTTTCCGGCATCATGTCTCGATTGGGGCGCATCCTGGCTATGCAGACAGGGTAAATTTTGGGAGAAAATCCATGCACCTAACGAGTTCTGAGGTTACCATGTTGATCTTCGACCAGGTATCAAGGCTACAAAATATTGCTACTCGAGCGCTTACCAGGGTTAGGTATGTTAAACTTCACGGAGCGCTTTATCATGATGCCGCTAAAAATAAAGAAATAGCAAGAGCAGTCATTGCAGGGCTCAAAAAAACAGGTCTGGATTTAAGTGTTCTTGGCCCGGGAGGATCAGTTTTGGAAGCTGAAGCTATTTCCAATGGATTTGATTTTTATCTGGAATCATTTATAGACCGCAGGTACGATCCCATGGGGCAGCTTGTTCCTCGCAATGAGCCCAATGCTGTGATTGGTGATATAGATGGAATTGAAATGCAATTAAAAGAGATCACATTAGAAAGTAAAGTTTCTACAATCGATGGAGGTCAGATTGATTTACAAACTGATAGCATTTGTATACACGGGGATCATCCAGGTGCCCTGGAAAATGCCCGGGCAATCAAAACGATACTTGCTGAAGAGGGAATAGCTGTCAAATCCTTTTTGACTTAAAATGATGGATGTCAAACGTTTTGGGGACCATGCCTGCATCATCAGTTTTGATGAACAGGTCTCTAAGCATACTCATCAACAAGTCATGTCAGCATATAGTTTTTTTAAAACTGCTGAAATTGAGGGGATTACAGACCTGATTCCATCATACTGCGCTTTGACCATTCTATTTGATCCCTCTATTATTCATTTTCAGCAACTGGGAGAAGCAATTTCTCAGATCAATTTTGAGAAAACTGACCAGGTTGGTAGGTTGTTTAGGATGCCTGTTTGCTATGAGTTTGCTCAGGATCAGCAAACATTCTGTGATACCACCGGATTAAGCTGGAGAGAGGTCATCGATCTTCATATATCAACAGATTACCTGGTATACATGATGGGTTTCTTACCCGGTTTCTTATACATGGGAGAAGTAAATCAGCAGATTCAGGTTCCGCGTAAAAAAGTTCCCAGGAAAAAAGTGGAAGCAGGATCTGTGGGTATAGCCGGCGCTCAAACCGGTGTATACCCCATTGCTTCACCAGGAGGATGGAATATTCTCGGCCGTACTCCTGTTTCGCTATTTAACCCCTCAGCCGAAAGAACTTTTCCTGTTGAAGTAGGAGATGTGATTACCTTTTATTCTATCTCAAAAAAAGAGTTTCAATCAATTTCCAAGGACAAAAATCACAGGATGGAGGAGGTTAATGGGCGCTAATCAGCTATTGATCAAAAAGGCAGGAATATATACCTCGCTTCAGGACCTGGGTAGAGCAGGCCTTATGAGTAAGGGTGTTGCAAGGTCCGGTGTATTAGACAGACAAAGTGCACTGCTGGCTAATTGGTTGGTAGGAAATGATCCCGGAGCTGCAGTGCTGGAAACGACTTACCATGGATTATCCATCCGGTTTCAGGGAGCTTGTGTTGTGGCTATCACAGGTGGGGATCTTGGTGCGAAACTCAACAATGTTCCAGTCGAACTGTATCAACCCATTCCGGTCAAGCAAGGAGACGATTTAATTTTTTCGGAAAGAAAAGCCGGTTTAAGGGCTTATCTCGCGATCTCAGGTGGCATGGATCAACCTGAGATTATGGGTAGTAAATCTCAACACTCCATGATTGATTTAGGCATACAAAAGGTCAAAGATGATTCAACGCTTTCATTTTTTTCTTCCGGAAGAAAGCAAACGGACAAAAAGGTGCCAGTGGAACTAAAGCCTGTATTTACCAAACATTTTACGGCGAGGATTTTGCCAGGTCCGGAATATGAGTTGTTTCCTCAACGATACATTCACGAATTGACTTTTCAATCCTTGAAAGTTTCTTCAGATTCCAACAGGATGGGCTATCGGTTGGCTGGAGATTTTAGTGATCATGACCTCCCGGAGGGTATTTTGTCAAGTGGGGTCATTCCCGGAACCATTCAAGTCACTTCATCGGGTCAACCCATCATTCTGATGAATGATGGACCTACCACAGGAGGGTATGCCAGAGTGAGCAATGTGCTTACACCGGATTTAAACCATGTCGCACAACTCGGACCCGGAGACACACTTCGCTTTAAATGGGTGACGTTTGATGAAGCAGACCGTATCCTGAAGAATTATACTGAAAAGCTCAACGAGTTGTTCGAATGGGTTTTGTGATCAAGAAACCTCAGCGGGATCCACTTTTTTATCACGATCAATGGTAAAAACAAATGGCAGACCCACCAATGATGAAAGGGCTGTCACCGAAAAGAATAATATGGTGAATGCGATGGCTTTTCCTTCCTGAATCTGTAAGTACTGGTATCCATAGAGGAAAACTAACTCCCTGGCGCCCACTCCACCAATGGTGAATGGTAGCACGGCCACGACAGAAGAGATCATGAACAAGGTAAGGTAATCAACAAACGGATCCTGGATGTTGAGGGCCAACAATAAACAAAAGGCGCTCGTTAGCTGACCAATCTGCACCCAAAAAGATAGGTGCGAAGTGGGAAAGAATGCTGACTTGAAAGTGGGGAACAGTACCCTGATAAAAATGTAGTAAACCGGCAATACCAACAGCGCTAATAGCAGGATTATCGTATCAAGCCATGGAATTTCAATTTGAAACGTACTGGACAACAAGAGTATGCACCCTAAAATAAATAAGAAGGCCAGGCCACTGATGCGGTCCAGAATGGATACTGAAACAAGCTGCCGGGTTTTGGCTGCTTTGTATTGCTGCTTGAGTACAAATACTTTGTAGCCATCACCGCCGATGGACCCTGGGAGAAACAGATTATAAAACATCCCTACATAGGACAACATCAGGTTGTATTTATCTTCCAGATAGATCTCCAGGGGACGTAAAAACTGTTTGAACCGAAAAGCTGCAACAATTTTAGACAGGTTAAAGGCCAGAAATGCCAGAAAAAACAGAGGAATGCTTGTGTCCAGGATACTTGCCTTGAACTCCTCCACATCAATCTTCTTAAAAACAAAAATCAATGCTCCTGTTGTCAGACTCAGTTTGACAACAAGCTTGATAATGGCATTGATTTTTTTCTTGTTCATGGATTAAACTTGATTAAGCCAAAGTCAATTCCCTTGTGACTGAATTGATAGTAGGTTTCATAGGATTGGTTTTCGGAGATGAGGTTCAAGTCGGCAAGATAAAATTGATTGGGTGTTGAAGTGGAATCAAGTTTTAAAACTTTTTGGGTATCACGCTCAAGGTAAAAAATCGCTGAACGAAATGCCACCTCAGTTTTGTAAATGTATATCGGATCGGCTTTTGTGATTGCATAAATGTCTTCGGCAACCGCTTTTTCCTGCGCACCAAGCTCTTCGGTAGCCCGGATAGGCAAGATAATCAGATCGAACATAACCCGCATCAGGATAAATGCTGTGATGGCAGACATCAGTTGCCATTTTGGCCAACGGATAAACCAATAGAGCGTACCTGCAAATAAAATTGTCCCGATTACCGATATTATGATCAGGTGTGGGATGCTTTCCAGTCTTGGAATAAATGGTAGCGCAAGGCTGGTAATTAAAAATATGACGATGATACCCAGAAAGATATATTTCAAAACAGCCTTTAACCGCGTATCCATTTCTTCATTGAACAGCGGATAGGAAACCACAGATATCATCAACGGGAAAAACATGTACAGGTATCGGCTTGCAGTACCCGGGGAGATCCAATACACCCAAATATTGGCGACTATCAGGACCAGACAAAACCTTATGTAATCATTGGAAAGGACAGATCTTCTAGCCTTCTTGAATAGAAAAAGTAAAATCAGCAAAGATCCCGGAGCCAGTATTTTTAACAATTCCATCGGGAATTTAATCAGGTGCAAAATCACTTTCAGAATCCCGTTTTCAAACGGGGTACGCTCCATAGATTGGCTTACGATCGAGTCTTTCGAGAATACAAATAAAGAAGGATCATTGTATTGGCTATAGATCAATGCATATCCACCCACAATGATGATGTAAGTGAAAATTCCGGCAAAGTGACTCAGTTTAAAAAGCCCTTTGAAATTTTTGTAGTAAAGAAACACAGTTACGATGGAGATCCCCTGGAATACAATGGACGGTAGTCCCTTAGTAAGTGTGCCAATCGCAGCTAAAAAATAACTAACCTGGAACAGCATCCAGAAATTGGATTGCTTATAAAAGTAAAAAATGGAGATGAAACTGAGGTAAACGATAAGGGAATAAACCAGGTCTATCTCCCCGGAAGTAACCGTAAAATAAAAGAGCAGGTCTGAGCAAACATAAAACAGGAAAGCAGCATATATCCCAAAGGTTAGATTGACATATTTTTTGCCCGCCCAAAAAGTCACTACACCCATCAGCAGGTATGAGATCACTGAAAAAAACCGAACAGCAAATTCCGAGTAGTCATTAAAAAGTTTATACCCCAGGATGATCACCCAGTTGAATAAAGGTGGTTTCTTGTAGTAGTACTCACCAAATTCTGTTGGCACCCATATATTGTTGTTGTAAAGCATTTCCAGGGCGATCAATGCCCTTCGAGGCTCCTCCAGATAGAGAGGATATATCCCAAGATTCAGGAATACTGCTATTAACAATACCAGGAAGACCAGAACCGGAACAAAAGTATTCTTATCGTTGATTGGTGAAATCATGAAGGTCTCAGGGAGCTCTTAGTTGTCGATACGTTGAGTACCTCGTAAAGATAGTAAGGACCTTCCTGCACGATCAAGTCAAGTCTTTGATCAAATTGGCTTAAATTCTTTGATGTGAAGATATAGTTGATATCTTCTCTGCTTTCCAGGAAAGTTGGTAGCAGATCCCAATTATCTTCCAATTCACGCTGGTCTTCAAATCGATGATACCATTCATACAATTTCTCCCCACCTGAGGGCACATACTTCTGTGTGATAAACAAGTCACACCGGGTTTTTCTGATAAAATCAAAGTCTACGGAATTAAATGAACCCAGTACAGTAGTGCCGGGATTCAGGTTCTCCCTCATGTATTCCGTCATAGATTGATAGGCAGGATCTTCAGGCGGGAGCTTGGAAATCTTTCTGTGAAGCACATGTGGGATGGAAATCAGACTGCCTGCTAACATCGTCAATACCAATGCGTTTTTAAACCTGGACTTGTTGATGGCATTTTGGACTTCGTATAGTAGCAAGATGCAGGTAGCCAGAAATGAAACCGTACCGATCCTAAAAACATAAAACTTGAGAATTTTCCCTGTGGTATCTACTGCACTGATCCCAATGGCAAGCAAAAGCAGTATATAAGTGGCAAAGGCAAAGAGCCAGAAATTTTTCACCAAAGGGTTGTCAGTCTTTCGATAAAAGATCGTCCCAAGAATGATTGCGGCGAGCAGCATGAGGAAACCATCAAAGCGGTGTATCCGGAAAAATGACCACCCCTTATAAAAGGAAACCGTGTGATGAGGATTCCTGTAGTAAGTGTAGACCCAATCCAGGTTCACTCCATTGATGACATTCCGTTGATCGATCAGGACCTGACCGGATAAATAAAATAGATAGGGTAGCACCAGAACCGAAAACAAAAAGCCATAGCTGATGACAGTTTTTAGTGGCAATCGTTTGAGGTTCAGGTAGATGAATAGGGCAATAAAATACCATCCCCCAACCAGAACATGGAAATACACAGCAGGTACAGTCCACAGGACTGACGCTTTCCACCGCTCCTTAATGACCGCCCTTAGAGAGAGCAAAATAAATATGTAGGCAATGGTCTTGGTTTCAAAATCCTGAAATATCCACTCTCCGGCAAAAAAAGCCTGATTTCTATTGAAAATCACCTGAAGCAAAAAGAATACGGATAAGTTGGTGAGTTGAAAGGATGAAAAGATACCTGCGAGGAGTACAGAGAAAATACCATAACACAATAAGCGACCCAGGGTGGCAATCCATTCGAACGATAATACTTTGAGCGCCATACCTACCGGCCATTGAAATAGGAGCCTTGTGCCTGGGCTTTCGGTGAATGAAAATGAATCAGGTACCCAGCCGGGCTCTACATGTTGCAGCGCCAGCCCAAAGTACATTTCTTCATTGGCATCCGGGAGGGGAATGAAATGATTTATACATAAAAGTGCAAAAATGAGCGGAGCCTGGGGCCAGCTGTTGAATGAATCAATCCATCTCATATTAATTGTAGAACTTCTTTATCACGTAGATGGGCCTTTTGCGAGACTCATCAAAGATCCTATAGACATATTCGCCAATCACCCGGATGGAAAAGAGCTGCACGCCCCCAAAAAACATGATCGCCAGGATCATCGTGGTAAAACCCTGCGGCACGGCATCGAAGGCAAAGAGCATAATCAGGATATAAATCGTGTAGGCAATACAACCAAACATGATGAATAGCCCCAAATTTCCCATCAAGCGTATAGGTGCATTACTAAAGCCAAAAAAGCCATCGAAGGCAAGCTTCACCAGCTTCTTAAAGGTATATTTTACTTCACCGGCATCACGTTCATCTCTATCATATATAAAAGGCAATTGCCTGAATCCCACCCAGGTCCTGATGCCCCTGATAAATGGATTTCTTTCTTTAAATGAAAGCATCTCGTCACGTACCTGGCGTGTAAACATGGAGAAATCACCACTGTCCAGTGGGATTTTGACATGCGAAGATTTTGAAAGAATTCTGTAAAACAGGAAGTATGCCAGTCGTTTCAGGAAATTTTCCTTGCGTTTCTTTCGTACAGCATACACCACATCATAGCCGGAAGTCAATTTTTCATGGAAAGATGCAAACAGCTCGGGTGGGTCTTGCAGGTCACCATCCATGATGCCAATGTATTGGCCTTTGGCGTGCTCAAGCCCAGCCCAGATCGAAGCCTGGTGTCCGAAATTCCGTGAGAAGGAGAGGACCTTAAACCGATGATCCTTTTGATGAACGGCCAGAAGCTTTTCTTCTGTAGTGTCAGTACTCCCATCATTGATACAGAGCACTTCGAAGCTCTCACTGAGGTCCGATAATGACTTCAAAACCCTGTCGTAGAGCTTTGAAATCATTACCTCCTCATTGTAAAGTGGTATAATGACAGTAATATCCGGACTCAAATCGAGTTTGCCTTATTCAGTAACTATTGTTGTTACTCTTTTTTCTTGCTAGTGGAACCACCTTTACGCTTGCCTGAACCTGCAATGGATTCTCTCATGCTGGTATCTGATTGGATATTTTCCAGTTTGTAATAATCCATCACACCGAGGTTTCCACTCCTAAAAGCATCTGCGATCGCTTTAGGTACTTCAGCTTCAGCCAGGATTACTTTGGCACGGGCTTCCTGCGCTTTGGCCACCATCTCCTGCTCTTCGGCTACCGCCATGGCTCTTCGTTCCTCAGCTTTAGCCTCAGCAACTTTAAGGTCAGCAGAAGCCTGGTCTGTTTGAAGTTTTGCCCCGATATTGGCTCCTACATCCACATCAGCAATATCGATGGAGAGGATCTCGAAAGCTGTACCAGCATCCAAACCACGCTGTAATACCAATTTTGAAATCTTGTCAGGGTTTTCCAATACCTCCTTGTGAGAAGCAGCAGAACCTACGGAGGTTACAATACCTTCACCGACCCTTGCAAGGATCGTGTCTTCACCAGCACCCCCAACCAATTGTTGAATGTTTGCCCTGATGGTCACCCGCGCTTTGGCAATCAACTGGATACCATCTGCAGCGACCGCCGCCACAGAAGGCGTATTGATCACCTTTGGATTTACTGAGATCTGAACTGCCTCGAAAACGTCTCTTCCCGCCAGATCAATTGCTGTGGCCTGACGAAAGGTAAGATTGATGTTCGCTTTATCTGCAGAGATCAATGCTTTGATTACCTGAGGTACGTTACCTCCGGCCAGGTAGTGAGTTTCCAGGTCAGACGCCTTCAGTGTTCTTCTTTGTGTTGACCCTTCCTCAGCAATATAAAGACCAGCTTTGGTAGCAGTGATCAATGAATTAACCACGATAGATGGCGGAACCTTACGGATACGCATAAATACCAGCTCTAACAAACCGATTTTTACCCCAGAAAATATGGCCGTAATCCAGAGATTGACCGGAACAAAGTAGAGAAACACAAAAAAGGCGACTATGCCTGCTAATAATAACAGTATGAGGGTTAAATCCATTTTATTGGGTGATTGGTTTTACAATTATTTTCTTATTATCAATTTTAATAATCTCGATTTCCTGATTTTCACGAATGTACGTCCCTTCTGATCTCACTTCCAATTCCGTGTCATTAAAAATTGCTTTTCCGATCGGCTTCAACGAAGAAATGGTCGTACCCTGATCACCTAATTTGAGCTGGTATTTCTGATCTTCGTTAAATCGACCCGAATTTATGTCTTTTAGAGAGAATCTCTCCCATGATTTGGTTTTAAACGCATAGACAATAGCTCCCCCATTAAAAATGGCAGCACTAATAAGAACGATGGTCCCACCTGTATTACCAAAATAATCATAACCCAGGTAAATGCCATAAATGGAACAGATGGCACCTGCAATGCCAACCACTGTAGTTCCGGGAATGAAAATGATCTCAATGATCAACAAACCCATTCCTAAAACAATTAATCCGATGACTGCAAACCATTCCATATCCATATGCATCAATAAGCTTTTGCAAAGAGTACACGCCCCTTAGAGGGTTTTCCGGAATAGATGCATTTTCCTTCTTCCTGTTGTTGATCAAGAGGGATACAGCGGATGGTTGCTTTTGTTTCCTCGCTTATCTTGTCCTCTGTCTCGGCAGTCCCATCCCAATGAGCATATACAAATCCACCCTTTGTGTCAAGGACTTCTTTAAATGACTCATAATCATCTACCGTATGCGTGTTTTCTTTTTTGAAATTTAACGCTTTACTGTAGATATTTTGCTGGATTTCATCTAAAAGATTTGAAACATAATCTACTACCTCCTCCTGATTGATGGTTTGTTTCTCCTTCGTATCTCTTCGTGCAATTTCAACAGTGCCATTTTCCATATCTTTTGGACCAATGGCTATCCGTACGGGAACACCTTTCAGCTCATATTCGGCAAATTTCCAACCTGGCTTGTGTGTATCGCGCTTATCAAACTGTATTGATATACCCTTAGAACGTAGTTCTTTTATGTAACCATCCGCCAGCGCTGAGATCCGCGCCAATTCTTCATCTTTCTTGTATATCGGCACAATCACCACCTGGATTGGAGCGAGCTTGGGAGGAAGTACCAACCCGTCGTCATCAGAATGTGCCATGATCAGGGCACCCATCAACCGGGTACTTACACCCCAGGATGTCCCCCAGACAAACTCTTCCTTACCCTCTTTGGTGGCATATTTTACGTCGAATGCTTTAGCGAAATTTTGTCCGAGGAAATGTGATGTACCTGCCTGTAAAGCTTTTCCATCCTGCATCAGACTCTCAATACAATAGGTTTCCACAGCCCCGGCAAATCGCTCGCTCTCGGTTTTCACCCCTTTTATCACAGGAAGACCCATGTGATTTTCAACAAAATCTGCATATACCTCCAGCATTTGTATTGTTTCCGCATGAGCTTCCTCACTGGTTGCATGCGCTGTATGCCCTTCCTGCCACAGAAATTCAGCTGTCCGAAGGAATAACCGCGTCCTCATCTCCCACCTGACTACATTGGCCCACTGGTTGATGAGCAGAGGAAGGTCTCTATAGGATTGAATCCAGTTTTTGTAAGAATCCCAGATGACCGTCTCTGAGGTAGGTCTAACGATCAGTTCTTCTTCCAGCTTTGCCTCCGGGTCAACAACAACTCCTTTGCCATCCTCATCATTTTTTAGCCGGTAATGTGTCACAATGGCACATTCTTTGGCAAACCCTTCTACGTGTTTGGCTTCTTTGGAAAAAAAAGATTTCGGGATAAAAAGCGGGAAATAGGCATTGGAATGACCTGTCTCCTTGAACTTTTTATCCAAAATTTCCTGCATCTTTTCCCAAATGGCAAAGCCGTAAGGTTTGATCACCATACAGCCCCTAACCGGTGAATTTTCAGCTAAACCGGCTTTTTTTATTAATTCATTGTACCAAAGTGAGTAATCTTCTGATCGGTTCGGTATTGCTTTGCCCATTTACTATGATCTTGGTATAAAATTTGCTTAATTTTATGTAATTATTCGGCGGCAAATATAACGGGAGTAACCGGAAACTATTAAGTTACGTTGAATGTATTAAGTTTAAATTAGGAGGATCATGAAAGCATTCGAAAATATTGCAAGTAAGTCATCAATGTTCATCGCCTTGATGGTACTGGGAAATATGGTCTATGCGCAGGAATACGATGATTTGTATTTCACGCCCAAAGATCGAAAAGAGATAAAGTATGAGGGAGAAACCGTCACTAAAAGTGATGAATCGAAATCTACCTACGAATCTTATTCAAATAATACATATTCGGATAAATATTCATCACATAATGTGAACCCTGACTATATCGCGAGATATCAGTCAGGCAATAGTATCCAAAGCTACAATGAAGATGACGAAGGCAATGCCAATTATAGTCAGGCTTCAGAAGGTGAAGTGGAGTATTATGACGAGAATAATCAATACGCCAATGACAACACCAGTGGTCAAACCATAATCAACAACAACTATTATGGTAACACCAATTCTTTTAATGATCCTTACCGGGGAAATAACTGGAACAGGTGGAACCGATATAATAACTGGAATACATGGAACGATCCTTTTTGGGGTATGAATGCAGGCATGTTCTATGATCCATGGTTTGGATGGGGCAATTCATTCAATATATCCTTTGGTTTTGGTAACAGATGGGGATGGGGAAATCCCTGGAACCGATGGTCTGTAGGCTATGGTAACCCCTGGGGATGGAACAGATGGAATGCGTGGGATCCTTGGTTTGGATATAACGCGTTTTATGATCCATGGTATAGTCCTGGTTTTGGACGCTGGGGCTGGAGAAATTCCTACTACAACGGATACTATAATGGATTCCACAATGGTTTACATTACAATGATCGCAACTACACCAGAAGAAATGTTGCAGTAGGTGCGAGAAGTAGTACACGTGGTGGATTTGTTTCTAACAGCCCAAGAACTACGTCATCAACACGAAGTAGCATCGACGGACTGTCACGAAGATCAGATAGCAGAGATTTTTCTGGTACGCAAAATGAATATTTCTCCAGATCGAGAACAAGTGCAACATCTGGCAGAACTGCTTCGGCAAGGACCAGTACTTCCGGAAGGACAAATTCCAGTGCGACCTATCAAAATGCGAGAACTTCATCGAGGTCTACTGATGCTGGCTATAGCAGGTCAGGGACATCAGGTAATAGTGGACGCTCTTATTCAAGTTCTTCTGCGACCAATTCAAGGTCGTCAGGTACCACCAGGAGATACAATAGTTCTTCGTATGACTCCCGATCTTCTTCGTCAAGCGGGCGCTCATACACACCTAACTATAGCAACAGCAGGTCTTCCTCAGGTAGCTATAGGAGTAGCGGTTCTTCTAGCAGGAGCAGTGGAAGTAGTTATTCTTCTGGTTCTTCAAGATCTTCAGGTTCCAGCTACACGCCATCCAGGTCAAGCGGTAGCAGTAGCGGAAGAAGTAGCAGCAGTGGTTCTTCTTCAAGATCCGGAAGAAGCGGTCGTTAGACAAAAAATATAAAGGTCATATCATGGGACATGGTAAGGACATAATTAAACGTTATGTTCTTACCATATTTCCTGATCAATATTGATCAGGGCAGGACAAAAACACATTATTCAAAATGAAAGCTTCAAAATATATCACGCTGACAGGGGTAATAATGCTTGCCCTATCAGGATTAGGACAAATAGAGGCCCAGCCGTTAGGGTACTACAAAGACGCGCTAATGTTTAGCCAGACAAGTCCAAACTATGGTAGCTCAGCCAGGGTCCAGGGCTTTGGAGGAGCATCAGTTTCACTGGGTGGAGATATTAGCGCAGCAGGAGTCAATCCCGCTGGGATAGGGTTTTTCAACCGTAGTGTATTCAGTGTTACTCCAGGGATGAATTTCCATTCTGCTGAAGCCAGTTACTTATCCAGCAGAGTCAATTCCATAAGAAACAACTTCAACATTGCCAATGTGGGCGTGGTGCTTAATAATACAGTGGGTGACATTGTTAATACAAAATTTAAAGGAGGGTCCTTTGCCATATCCCTGCATAGAATGAATGATTTCAACAATGAAGTCAGGTACCAGGGAAGAAACGACAATAATTCCATCATTGATGCTTTTATCGAGGAAGCGGGCACAGCAGATCCGGATGACCTGGGAGGTCAGGCTTATTCTGCTTACATCAACTACTTAATAAATCCCGTGTACAATGGGAGCAATCAACTTGTTGGCTATGATGCGTTTACCTATGGTTATCCACTCCAAACGGAGAGGATCGTAACTACAGGGGGGCAGTATCAGCTCAATCTTGCCTGGGGTGGCAACTACAATGATCGGGTTTATTTCGGTGGTGGCTTAGGTATTCAGACTGTTTCGTACAGCCGAATCAGAAATTTCAGGGAAGATCAATATGAGCCCTATGATTCCCTCAACAGTACCAATATCAATGATGAACTGAACATCAACGGATCGGGGATCAACGCCACCTTTGGTGTGATTGTAAGACCGGTTAATATGCTAACAGTAGGACTATCTTATGTTACTCCCACTTTCTATGCACTAAACGATGAATATGGCTTTACCCATGATACACGCTGGAACGGAGCTGAAGTAGTTGAGGACAATGAGACGAGAATTCTCAATGATCTGAATTATACCAGTGACATCTCTATCAGTAACTATACATTACGATCGCCGTCACGTCTATCGTTAGGTACATCCCTGTTTTTTGGGAAAATGGGTTTTCTGACCGGGGATGTAGAATTTGTCAATTATACCAACGCACATTTACAGTCCAACGATTTTGGTACCAGTGAAGACAACAATTTCATCGGTGAAAATTTCAGATCAGCAATCAACTATAGAGTAGGAGCCGAGGCGAGATTGGAATCTTTTAGATTCCGAGCCGGATATTCCTTCCTGGGAGATCCTTATGAAGGGGCAGATTTTAGTTCAGGCAAGAAAAATATCTCCGCTGGGCTTGGTTTCAGGAAGGCAGATTATTTTATAGAAGCTGCCTATGTGCAGACTAAATTTAATACTTTGTACGAACCCTATACGATTTCTGTTGATCAGCCACTAGCTGATATAGAAAACCGAAACAATTCGTTCCTTCTGACCGTAGGTTTCAACTTTTAAAATAGTCTTTGATTAGCCGGGTCAATGATTCCGGTTTTGGATCGGCAGTGTTGAGTCTGGCTTTATTGTATACCTGATACCTTTTCTCAAAGAGTTCGGTCAGTTTCTTTTCGGGGTCGTTATGCATGAGTGGTCGGTTCTTCGAGAGCTTGATGCGTTCCAGCAATGTTTCTCTGGGGGTGTCCAGGAAGACGGTCAAGCCGGAATTATTCATCAGGTCGATATTATTATAAAAGCATGGAGTACCACCACCAGTGGCCATCACAAATTCACTATGTGCTTCGATGGTTTTCAAAAGCACATCCCGTTCAACAACCCTGAAAGCATCTTCCCCCTCACTGGCAAAATACGCCGAAATGGATTTATGGATGGTTTTGATGATTTCTTCGTCCAGGTCAATGAAAGGGAGGTTCAGCTTTTCTGAAAGTACATTTGCCTGATAGGATTTGCCTGATCCAGGCATTCCAACCAAAAAGATCTTCCGAAAAGTGTTCAATTTTTCAATCTGTTTAAAGTGCTGATGTCCGGCACATCATTGTAGTGCCATTTTCCAATTACAGTGCCATCAGACAACAGGAGGATTCCCGGGTTGGACCTCACCATTGTTTTCAACACTGTAGCATCTGCATAGAAAAAAGGAATCGCCAATTGATATTCATGTCTTAGTGCTTCAACTTGTTCATACCCGGAAGAAGTCAGTATCCATGGTTGAAAATTTTGTGCCTGGCCGACCAACGCAGAGATTTCATCAAGGTGCGATGTTGATGCATTTTCAACATCGTAGATGACCAATAGCAACTTTTCATCCTGAAAAAGCTGATCCGTATAGTCACCCTCATCAGTCCAGACACTCAGGTCTGTGATTTTTGGCTGTGCCCCGGGATTGAGCAGTTTCATTTCAATGAATTCATACCCATCCTCAGTGGGATATTGTTCGAATGAAAAGGTTTCACCATCTTTTTCCATCACATATTCATACTTGAGCTCCTCAGATGGGTTCATCAGAGAGGGTAAGTGATTCCCTATTGCATAAGCCCTGAAGTCTATAAATGGTAGGTGTCTTATAGCAAAAATGCCCAGGTAGGTGAATATCACTGCTGAAACACCAATCGTGAGATGCTGATACTTCACTGGATAAAAAGCCTGATAGTTGTTTCTGTTGATAAAAATGATGACAATCAATACCAGAAGAATAAGATCCTTATAAAAGGATTCCCATGGTGTGAGCTTAATGGCATCCCCAAAACACCCACAATCGGTCACTTTATTGAAGTAAGCAGAATAGAAGGTGAGGAATGTAAAGAATACAATCAATCCCAACAATACCCAGGCTGAGATCTTCATTTCATACCCAATGATAACGGCAATCCCCAGAATGATCTCCAGCACACTCAATAAGACAGCAAGGAAAAGTGCTGCGGGAATAAAGTATTCAAAAAAAGGAGCAAAATCATATGAAAAGACATCAAAATATTCTTCTAGTTTGATGGCTGTTCCTTTCGGGTCATTGATTTTGATGAGTCCGGAAAAGATAAACAAGGCCCCTACAGGGTATCTGGCAATTTCTTTGAGTATTTTCATCTTATAAATGCTTATTAATCCCCATTCAGTTTAGTTTGATCAGACAGAATACAGCATAATTGATCATGTCCTGATAATTAGCCCCAATGCCTTCGGAGATGATAGTTTTACCGGAATTGTCTTCAATTTGTTTCACTCTGAACAATTTCATGAGAATAATATCTGTGATGGAGCTCACACGCATCTCTCTCCAGGCTTCACCATAGTCATGGTTTTTATTGGTCAGCAGGTCCAGTGTTTCTTTGACAGCAGTGTCATATTTTGGTTCCAAAAAGTCATAGGATAGTTCCATAGGATTCTCTTCTGTCAGGTTCATTTGGATCAAGGCGATAATGCAATAGTTAATAATCCCGATAAATTCCGAACGGATATCTTCTTCTACTTTTTGCGTGC
Organism: Cyclobacteriaceae bacterium; assembly: GCA_965223915.1. Taxonomy (GTDB): domain Bacteria; phylum Bacteroidota; class Bacteroidia; order Cytophagales; family Cyclobacteriaceae; genus UBA7330. The sequence goes on from OZ245027.1 coordinate 1,871,964, forward strand.
CTTTCTCCTGAATTGATCGGATCCTCTGGGCTTTGATTAATATCTGGTCTGTAATAGAGGGGAGTCTTAAAATTCTCCAGGCAGTACCATAGTCGAGCGTCTTCTTTCTGAAAATCTCTTTGCACTTTCCAATTATTTGCTCGTATTGCGTGATAGTTTGACTTTTCAAATTACTAAATCAATTAAATTGGATTCCATTATTCACGGACAAATCTAACACTATTGAAACATCATCAGACATTAAATATCAAAGGTAAATTGTATAAACTGAGTGAGCCCAAAGTAATGGGTGTGATCAATGTGACGCCTGATTCATTTTATTCCTCAAGTCGTAAAGACAAGATTGAAAATGTGTTGCGTGAAACCAAAAAGATGATTGAAGATGGGGCATCCTTTGTTGATATAGGTGGATATTCTTCACGACCTGGCGCAAAAGATATCTCTGTGGACGAGGAATTAGACAGAGTTATTCCAGCCATTGAGGCAATAAATATGGAATTCCCGGAATTAATTGTGTCCATTGATACGTTTAGATCTAAGGTGGCTGATGAAGCAATCAGTGCGGGAGCTTCCATGATCAATGATATTTCAGCCGGTGATCTGGATCCTCAAATGCCAGATATTGTGGTAAAACATCATGTGCCGTATGTCATTATGCACATGAAGGGGAATCCTCAAAACATGAAGGATAAAGCTCAGTATGATGATCTACTGAATGAGATAAATTTTGCACTCTCATCCAAGATTGAAGGGCTGGAAAAAATGGGAATCTCTGATATCATTGTTGATCCTGGGTTTGGGTTTGCAAAGAATATTGACCAGAATTTTGAGTTATTATCAAAGCTGGAAACACTGACGGTATTGGACCGTCCGATGCTGGTTGGCTTATCAAGAAAATCGATGATCTATAAAACGTTAAATATTGAGCCGGAACAGGCATTAAATGGCACAACTGTTGTGAATACATTAGCTTTGTTGAAGGGTGCTTCTATTTTGCGTGTTCACGATGTAAAGGAGGCGGCGGAAGTGGTGAAACTTATCAATAAATTGAATCTGTGATCTTAGGTTTTAACATTGGCTTTTTGGAGATAGACCTGGTGGATGTCGTCGATATCCTGCTGTTTGCTTTTTTGCTTCAGCAGGTTTACAAGCTGATGAGAGGCAGTGTTGCCATAAAGATCTTCTTGGGGTTTTTGGTACTCTACCTTGTATATTTGGTGGTAAAAGCCGCTGACATGGAACTGCTGAGTACTGTACTCGGTCAGTTTATGGGCGTTGGGGTGTTGGCAGTGATCATCCTTTTTCAGCAAGAGATCAGGAAATTTCTTTTGCTTCTGGGACGTACCCATGTATTTAGAGAAGGATCTCTTTGGGAAAATCTGAAGTCCATGTGGACACTCAATGGAAGCAACAAAAAATCTGAAATAACACCGATTATAGAAGCGGCAAAGACCTTGGGGGGCTCCAATACAGGTGCTTTGATCGTCATTTCCAGAAATTCCGAGTTAAAATTTTATGCAGAATCCGGCGACCGCTTAGATGCCAAAGTATCCAAAAGGTTGTTATTAGCGATTTTCAATAAATTCAGTCCACTCCATGATGGGGCTGTGATCGTATATGACAACAGCATCATTGCTGCTCGATGTATCCTACCGGTAACAGAACGTGACGACCTACCGGCACAGTATGGATTACGCCACAGGGCCGCTGTGGGAATGTCGGAAAATACAGATGTGTTGATTTTGGTGGTTTCTGAGGAGACTGGCCAGTTAACCACAGTAAGAAATGGGACCATCAGCCAGAACCTTTCTGCTCAGGAATTGAGAAAAAAGATCAATGACTACCTGTTTGAGGATGAGAACTATGAAAGTACAGGTGAAACAGTCCTGAAAAAAGCCAAGGAAGAAGCGAAGAAGGAAGATAAGGTTACGGAACCTGTAAAAGACGAAAGCCCTGAGAAAAAACCAGTGGATATTACCTCTTGATCCGTGGTGCCATTTTTGGTTTAGGTTTCTTTACAGCAGTCTCTGAGGGCTTGCTATTCTCAGCTTCAAGCTTATATAAGCGCCTGATCTTGTTAATTAAGTAGAGTTTTTGGGCTGTGAAACTATCTGGATGCAACTGACTAAACAGGAGATCAAATTCCCTAAAAAGTCGGTTATTTCCCGATTTGAAGCGGTCAGGATCTATTTTTTTTGAAATCAGGTACTCTTTCCAGGTCATTCAGCAAAGCTAATTCAAACAATTATCATTCTATAGAACTATTCTTTTCAATAGCTTTGCAAAAAAATATTTAGGCAGATCCTCAATCCTTCCTATAACCAAACAGCACAACTATGGCTGACTTAAAGAACCTAGCGCTTTCTACCAGGGAGAACATCCTGACAGTAACGATCAACAGAGAGAAGAAATTAAATGCGCTCAATAAAGCCACCCTCAACGAATTGAAGGAGGTAGTACAATCCATCTATGATGACAAAGAAATCAAGGGTGTGATATTGACAGGCGCTGGTGATAAAGCTTTTGTAGCCGGAGCAGATATCAGTGAGTTCACCGAGCTCAATGAGATGATTGCAAGGAAGTTTGCTGAAGAAGGACAGGAAGTGATGGAGCAAATTGAAAACTGCCATACACCATTTATTGCAGTAGTGAACGGCTATGCCCTGGGTGGAGGATGTGAGCTGGCTATGGCTTGCCATATGAGAATTGCTACTGAAACTGCCCAGTTTGGACAGCCGGAGGTAAATCTCGGAATAATTCCGGGTTATGGCGGGACACAGCGGCTCACTCAACTTATTGGTAGAGGAAGAGCTAACGAGTATTTGCTTTCAGGGAATATGATCAGTGCTGCTGATGCGCTCTCTTTTGGATTGGCTAACCATGTAGAGAAAGACAAGGAATCAGCCCTTGAACGTGCGCACAAGCTACTAATGACGATCAGCACCAAAGCCCCGATTGCTACAGGACTTGTAGTGGACTGTGTCAACGCAGTCTATAACGATGAAAATGGTTACCAGACTGAGGCCAATGCCTTTTCAAGATGTTGTGGAACCGAAGATTTTAAAGAGGGATCCCGAGCATTTATAGAAAAAAGGGCGCCTGAATTCAAAGGTGATTAATGGCTAAACTCCGAACACTGGCTGGTCAGACAGTCGTATACGGTGTGAGCGGTATCCTGGGCAGGCTCATCAACTTTGCGCTTGTTCCCCTCTATACTGCTGTATTCAAAGACACCTCCGAATACGGAGTGGTTATCGAGCTCTATGCCTATGTGGCATTTTTAAACGTCCTGTACTCTTATGGGTTTGAGACCGCATTCTTTAGGTATGCTACCAAAGAAAAGGATTATTCTGGCTTTTTCAATGTAGCTCAAACCAGCCTGTTGATTTCATCCATTTTATTAAGCTGTCTGCTGGTATCTCTGGCCAATCCGATCGCACATTTTCTGGAATATCCTGATCATGCGGAATACATCGTTTGGCTGGCCATCATCATAGGGATAGATGCCATTGTAGTCATACCTTTTGCCAGGCTAAGACTGGAAGGGAAAGGTGTCCGGTTCGCAACTTTTAGGATGGTCAATATCCTGATCAACGTAGGGCTCAATCTTTTCTTCATTCTATTTTGTCCGTGGTTAATAGCAACCCATCCTGAGGCACAGATCACACAATGGGTCAGTAAAATATATTCACCAGAGGTAGGTGTAGGATACGTTTTTCTTTCCAATTTGATCGCCAACGCCTTTTACCTGGTATTTTTCTTACCCGATCTCATAAGAGTCCGGTTGACGTTGGATAAAAGATGGATCAAAATGTTCAGGTATGCGGCTCCTTTATTGGTTGTTGGACTAGCGGGAGTTTCTATTGACACACTATCCAGAACCATGATAAAATATTGGTTGCCTGAGGGGTTCTATCCGGGAAAGACCAGCCAGGACGTCCTGGGTATTTACGGAGCTTGTTTTAAGCTTTCCGTTTTTATGACTTTAGCAGTACAGGCTTTCAGGTATGCTTTTGAGCCTTTTTTCTTCAATGAATCTACCAACAAAGATTCACCAGAGTTGCTAAGTAAGGTCATGAATTATTTCATCATCTTTGGCGCCTTTGCCTGGTTGATGATTTCCCTTCTCTTGCCTGATATAGGGCCGATCTTTTTGAGGTCACCACAATATCTGGAGGGACTAAAGATTGTGCCCTGGCTGCTCGGCGGAGGATTATGTCTGGGGATATATTATAATTTGTCTGTATGGTATAAGCTTACCGATCAAACCATTTATGGCGCCTATATAAATATTTTGGGCGCTTTGATGACCATTGGCCTGAATATTTGGCTGATTCCTGTGATGGGATATATGGGAAGTGCCATTGCAACGTTTGTAGTTTATGGAACCATGATGGTAATCAGTTACTTATATAGTAGGAGGCATTATCCAGTTCCGTATAAGGTAATGAAAGGATTGTTTTACCTGGGATTGGCGGGTGGTTTGATCATCGGTGCTTATTTTTGGGAGAATTATGTTATAATGAGATACGTCTACCTGATTCTATCGGCAGGTATTTTTATTACAATAGCATGGTTTTTGGATATTAAAAGATTGATAAATACCTAAAGATCGAAACCTGTCTGGTATTATTACGATAATATTTCAAACAATAGTTGAGAGAAAATAAAAAAGTGACAAAGCAATTAAACTTGTGGTTTGTTCTGGGGATCGTCGCTCTTTGCTTTGATGCAACTGCACAAAGAAAGAACAAGGACATTTCTCCATTGGATGTTACTCAACTTTCTGAAGACATTGCCTTAAAGGCTGAAAGTACGTTGATCGAAGCTGAAAAGGAGATGATCCTGGAGAACTATGCCAAAGCGTACGACCTTTTCCAGGTGGCCCTGGGCTTGAATCCTAAAAGTCCGACCATTCACTTCAAGATAGCCGAAGTACTTTCTAAAAACGGTGAATCAAGACAAGCCATTGAGTACATCAAAAAAGCCATTGACCTGGACAAGGAAAACAAGTATTTTCATGTGCTCGCGGCAGAGATCTATAAGTCGGTATCAGAATATGACGCCGCTCTTAAAGAATATGAATACCTGGTAGATAATTTTCCCGGAAGTAATTCCTATTTATTTGATATCGCCATCATCTATCAATTCCAGGGGAAAAATGAGAAGGCATTGGCTACCTATGAGCGAGCAGAGCAGATATTTGGCATCAATGAATTTGTATTAAGGGAAAAACAAAAGATCTATCTCAAAGAAAGAAATTATGAGGCCCTCATCAGGGATTGGGATGAGCTGATAGCAGCCTATCCCGACAACAAGGATTATACTATCGAATTATGCGAATTTCTGCTGCAGAGAAACCGAATAGATGAAGCCAAAAAAAGGCTGGAGCAGTTGTTGATTGATGAGCCGGATAACATGAAAGCGGAACTGCTATTGAGTCAGATCTCGCTGAGATCCGGTGATCTGGAAAATGCCATCAGGTTAGCCGAGAATACCCTGGCGGATTCAGTATTCAACTATAAAGCAAAATTTCAACTGTTAAATGCGCTGGTAGACCTGGCGGTTGACTCTGGCAAAGTTGAGCACGTAAAAGATCTGTCCATTTCTCTTGCCAATCAATATACGGATCAGTACGAGGTACAGGCATTTGTTGGTGACCTGTTGTATAAAATGGGCGAGGAAAGATCAGCAGTTGATTACTACCTGTCTGCCCTCAAGATTGAACAGTCCGACTTCAAGGTATGGCAAAATATTCTCAATATTGAGATGAGATTGGAAGCTTACGACCAGGTGGTAAAACACGCTGACGCCGCCATGGAGTACTTTCCGAATCAGGCGATCTTATACTTCTTTTCAGGGACTGCAAGCCAGATGATGGGTAACTATCAGCAAGCAGTCAATGTACTGGAAACCGGAAAGAAGTTTGCCCTGGAAGAAGATCTCATTGTTTTATTTCAGGGTCAGTTGGGTGATAGTTACAATAGCCTGAAGATGTATCAAAAGTCAGAAACAGCTTATGAAACTGCCTTACAATATGATCCTGAAAATAGTCATGTACTCAACAATTACAGCTATTTCCTAAGCTTACGCAGCACCAATCTCGATAAAGCCCTGAAGATGTCGACCAGGTTGGTCGAGTTGTATCCCGAGGATGCCACGTTTTTGGATACTCATGGATGGGTGCTTTACACCCTGGGTGAATATAGTAAGGCGCTGATCTTTCTGGAGAAAGCTGCCAATCTAAAAGCAGATGGCACAATCATAGAGCACCTTGGTGATGTTTTGTTTCGGCTTGGACGAATAGATGAGGCTGTAGAACAATGGGAAAGAGCTAGTAAGATGGATGATGCGTCGGAAAATATTGATAAAAAAATCTCGGACAGGAAGCTATATGAATAAATTTCAAATTTTTTATCTCATGCTTTCTGTACTCTTTTTTTCTTCCTGTAACAGAAACATTAAGAACCTCTTTGATCGCAGTAGCAATATACTGGAGGTAAACGAGGTGGATTTCGACTATCTATCGGCCAAGGCTAGAGTGGGTTTTCAGAGTGAAAAGAACCTTAATCTAACCGCCAATTTCAGGATTCGAAAAGACAGCGTGATCTGGATCTCTTTGTCCCCCGGTCTCGGCATTGAAGCCGCTAGGATTTTAGTCGCTCATGATTCTATTTGGGTACTCAATAAACTGGATAAGACGCTGGAGCAGTTGGATTATGCTTCGGTAAGCAAGGATTTTGATTTCGATATCAATTATCAGCTGATTCAGTCGGTGATCCTTGGCAACCTGATTTTTCCTTATGACCAGGAAAATATTGTGAAGTCAGACGAAGCTTTTACGTATGCGACCAGGTCCGGCAACTATCGTTTTGAAAACTCTATTGGTTCATTAAGCAAGAAACTGGAAAAGATCCAGGTGAAGGATAACGTCACAAAAAATGAAGTATCTGTCGGATACCAGGATTTTCAATTAGTAGGTGAACAAATATTTCCTTTTAAGATCTTTGCGGTGTTGGAATATGGAGGGGCAGAAAAGAAAGAGGATACAAAAGTTGATATTGAGTTCAATAAAATTGAAATTGAAGATAAACCATTGAAGTTTCCCTTTAATATCCCACAAAGGTATGAGGTGGAGTAATCCTTTTAGTGTTTGTGTTATTTTGATATTATTTCTCTTTCACTCGGCCGCCTTTGGTCAAAAGACCAAGACCGAGCTGGAGAAGGAGAAGCGGGAGAATCTTCAAAAAATAGCAGAAGCCGAAAAGATCTTAGCAGAAACCGAGAAGGAAAAGCGGGCCACCGTTGGTCAGCTAAGAGCCTTAAATCAGCAGATCTCAGCGCGTGAAGGATTAATCAACTCTATGAATCAGGAAGTCAGGTTGATAGATATTGAGATGGGTGATCTGGGCGTAATCGTGAGAGCCTTGCAGCGGGACCTGGAAGTCTTAAAAGAGGAATATGCTGCCATGATCTATGCCGCCTATAAAGCAAATCATGGTTTCAATAAGATCACTTTTCTTTTTTCCGCAGCTACTTTTAACCAGCTTTTTCAGCGATTGAAGTATTTGGAGCAATATGGGGAGGCCAGGAAAAACCAGGCAGCACAGATTGAAGCGGTTTCCAAAGAGCTGACAAGCCAGAGAAATCAATTGGAGGTGAAGCGGCGGGAACAGAACGTAATTCTAAGCCAGCAGATAGCAGAAAATAAAAAGCTACTTAGCCTGAAATCCAAACAAAACAGCCTGGTAGCCAGTCTTTCGCAAAGAGAAAAAGAACTGAGCCAGGAGTTAGCAGCACGTAAAAAAGCCGTAGATGAATTGGATAACCTAATAGCTGAAATCGTCAAAAAAGAAATTGAACGTTCCAAAACACTTTCCTCTGCTGCATTGGCCAACGAAGAGCAATTGTCCAACATTTTTGAGTCAAATAAAAACAAGCTCAACTGGCCTGTTTCACCAGGGTTTATTTCACAAAGGTTTGGGAGACAACCGCATCCGGTACTTAAGGGGATCATGGAAGACAATCCGGGGGTGAATATTCAAACCAGTCCCAATGTCCCTGTCAAGAGTGTGTTTGATGGAAAGGTAATCCAAAAGGTGTTTGTTCCGGGCATGAATAATGCTGTGATCATTCAGCATGGTGAATACTATACTTTATATGCCAAGCTGAAAGAAGTGAATGTAAAAATCGGCCAACCCATCGCAACAAATGATGTAATAGGTACGGTATACACTGATAACACCGGATTGAGCGAGCTTCATTTTGAGGTATGGAAACAACGGATTAAGTTAAATCCGGAGCAATGGCTACTTATTAAATAGGAATTACTATCTAAAGCATCAATATTTATTTATCTTTGAATTTAAACTTTAAAAAAATCATATGAACACGGTATTAGCAATTGGAATGCCAGGAGGATGGGAGATACTGGTAATAGCACTTTTCATCATTATCTTTTTTGGTGCTAAAAAAATACCAGAAATCGCGAGAGGAATGGGAAAAGGTATCCGTGAGTTCAAGGATGCCACCAAAGAGATAAAAAGCGAAATCGAAGAAGGCGGAAAAACTTCTACTGCCTCCGCATCCAAAGTAAAAGAAGAACAGCACAAAGATTAATCAATCTTGCAAGCCAATTCAACTTATCGGCAAATCAGGCAACAGCTTGATGGTGGGAAGATTACGTGCGAGGAAGTTGTATCACATTACCTAAACAACATACGAAAAAAGGACACTGAACTCAATTCCTTTCTTTCTGTCTATGATGAGGAGTCTGTTCAGCGGGCAAAGGAAGTTGATGAGCGGTTAGGTCGTGGAAAAGCGGGGAGGCTTGCCGGTATGGTAGTAGGCATCAAAGATGTGCTTTGCTATGCCGATCATCCTTTACAATGTGGCAGCAAGATCCTTGACGGATTCAACTCCCAGTTTAATTCAACTGTTGTTCAGCGATTGCTGGATGAAGATGCTATCATTATCGGGCGAAACAACTGCGATGAGTTCGCCATGGGGTCTTCATGCGAAAACTCTGCTTTTGGTCCTGTCAAAAATGCTGACAACACCAACAGAGTTCCCGGTGGTTCATCGGGAGGTTGTGCGGTAGCTGTGCAGGCTGATATGTGTACTGTATCTCTTGGTACAGATACTGGAGGTTCTGTACGTCAGCCGGCATCTTTTTGTGGTACCGTTGGTCTCAAGCCCACCTATTCAAGGATCTCAAGACATGGACTGGCTGCTTATGCCAGTACTTTTGATGTGATAGGGATATTTTCCAATAACATCCAGGATGCGGCCCTTGTGCTGGAGGTGATTGCTGGAGATGATGAATTTGACAGCACCGTATCCAAAAAACCGGTATCACATTACAGTGAGGAGCTTGAATTTGATAAAAAGGTCAAGATCGGTTATTTCAAAGAGATTGTAGATAGTGAGGCGATCAATGAAGAGGTACGCGATGTCTTCCTGGAAAAGGTGGATCAACTAAAAAGCCATGGTCATCAGGTAGAGGAGATATCCTTTCCATTGATGAAATATGCACTTGCGACCTACTATATCCTCACCACTGCTGAGGCCAGTTCGAACCTTTCCAGGTATGATGGTGTCAAATATGGTTATAGAGTAGATAACCCTAAGAACCTGGAATCTATGCTTAAAATGAGCAGGTCTCAGGGATTTGGCCACGAGGTTTTTAGACGGATCATGCTGGGTACATTTGTACTTTCAGCCAGCTACCATGACGCCTATTACCTGAAAGCACAAAAGGTGAGGAGAAAGATAAAGAACGAAATAGAAGGGTTACTTGAAGATTATGATTTCATAATTCTTCCGACAGCCCCTTCCACTGCCTTTGAATTGGGATCTAAAACCGAGGATCCCATGGAGATGTATCTGGCAGATTTGTTTACTGTCCAGGCATCTGTAGCTGGATTGCCTGCCATATCTGTTCCGGTAGACAGGGATAGAGAAGGTATGTCGATTGGTTTGCAAATCATGAATAAGCATTTTGAAGAATCTGCGTTACTAGCATTTGGTGACCATGTAATGAACTCAATCGCAAAATGAGACGGCTGGCCTTCATATTGACCTTTATGATGATCGGATCCACTGGGATAGCACAGGAATTGACCTATAGTTATTCCCCGGAGGTTCCATACGATTACATTCCTGATGCGTCTTATGATCTTGCAGCTGACCGTATAGCATGCATAGAGACCGACGTACCGTTGAACTACAATGAAAGAGTCAAAGCTTTTATTGATTATTTCACAGTACGTGATCGAAACTACACCCGCTCTATCATGAGTAAGGTGGACCACTTTTTTCCCATTTTTGAGGAAACGCTGGCAAAGTATGACATGCCCGAGGACCTTAAATACCTCTCTATCATTGAATCCGGACTGGTTCCCAATGCCGTCAGTCCGGCAAGGGCTGTGGGGTTGTGGCAGTTTGTTTCTTACACAGGCAAGATGTACGGTCTGAACAATGATTGGTACATTGATGAGCGTATGGATCCCTATGAAGCCACCGATGCGGCATGCAGACACCTGAGGGATCTATACAGAATGTTTGGTGATTGGGAATTGGCCCTGGCAGCATACAATTGTGGCCCGGGCAATGTGAGGAAAGCGATCAGAAGAAGTGGCTATAAAAAAACTTTTTGGGAGATTTACAGATACTTGCCCAGAGAAACCAGGTCATATGTGCCGCAGTTCGTGGCTATGATCTATGCGTTGAAATACGCACCTGAGCATAATTTATTTGTAGATGAAAAGGAGTACCACAGATATCCCGTTACCGATACCATTTCTGTGAGTCAATATTTTCACCTGGAAACTTTCTGTAATCAGCTGGGGCTATGTCTGGACGATATGCTTAGACTCAATCCTCAGATAAAGCGTGGGGCACTACCGGAAGGAACTAAAGATTTTCCGCTGCGAATCCCATATGATTTAAAAGAAGAGATCGTTCAGAATAGAGCATTCTTGATGGATACAGCATCAAAAGTGGGAAAAGAGGAGTTGGTCTATCTCTCCAGAAATATGCCCGGAAGCACTTATGGGAGAGAACGGGTAGTATATAGAGTAAGAAGCGGCGATGTTTTGGGCACCATTGCTCAGCGACACCATGTGAGAATTTCTGATCTCAAAGAATGGAACAATCTAAACTCAAACCTTATCAGGGTAGGTCAAAGACTGAATATCTGGGTGCTACCCACTTATAACAGCTCAACAAAAGACTTATACCTTAGCTCAGCCAATACCTCCGATGCAGCTAAACCAAAGATAGACACCAGTATATCTGGTCAGAAGTTCCATACCGTTCAATACGGGGATACGCTCTGGGATATAGCCAATATTTATGCTAATCTTTCGATTGACAAGATCAAACAGCTCAATAATCTTACGAGTAATGTAATAAAACCTGGTATGAAGCTTATTATTTCCGAATAATAGAGCGTTACTTAAACGGATACTATTTATAAGCTTTACATTTGTATTAAACCGTTTAAGCATAGAATGAGCATGTTTGCAAAACAACACGCAGATGCTAAAACTTTAAATGCAAGTCTACTCGTCGGCATACTTGTATGCCACAGTGCATTTTCGTCACGTAAGTATGTGACCTCTAGGATAAAGAATTTTTACCAATGAAAAACTCAATTTACTTTCTGTTTGGAGTGCTACTAATGATTGCTTCATGCAAGGAGGCCAGAGATCAAATGAAGGAAGATCTCAAACCTACTGCAAGAGGTGAAATTGGAGAGATCATATTGATTATGGATTCCACGCAATGGACCGGTCCTTTAGGAGAGCAAATAAAAGATATGTATAGGGCCCCCATGCCTGGGTTGCCCCAACCGGAACCCATGTTTAACCTGAGTAAGGTAAATCCCCTCAAGATCAACGATGTGTTTAGGTCGTCTACCAATATGATCTTTGTGATGACACTTGACAGTGAAACCAATCAAAGTCAACGAATCAGAGAATACTTTACCAACAAGTCGCTTAAGATGATTCAGAATGACTCTTCTTTGTTTATGGCGATCCATAAGGATGAATTTGCCAAAGGACAGGTTGTTTTATACCTCTTTTCACAATCTGAGGAAATATTAATCAAGAAGTTAAAGCAAAACAAAGATCAGCTGGTTGGAATTTTTGAAAATACCGCGCTTGAGCATACAAAAGATAAACTATTTAAGAGCAAAGAAACGGCTTTGATGAAAGCATTGAAAGAAGACTTCGGATTTGAGATTTCTATTCCTTATGGGTGGGAACTTGCCAAGCAAAGTAAAAATTTTGTTTGGCTGAGGAAGTTAGAGGCGAGTTCAGAGCAAGATGTGTTTATCCACTCAGACCTTTACACAGACCAGAGCATATTTGAAAACATCGGCAGTTATCGCGACAGGATAACAGAAACCTTTCTTCGGGACAGTGAAAAACCCGAAAAATTCATCACCAGACAGCTTCAGGATTTTGTTCCTTTGGAGACCAAACAAATTTCTTTCAAAGGAAATTTTGCCATAGAGGCCAGAGGATTATGGAAAATCAACGACAATTCAGGAGGAGGACCATTTGTGAGTTATACCATAGTCGACGAGGGCAATCAGCGTGTTTATTATATAGAAGGATATGTGTATTCTCCTGGTACAGACAAGAAAAACCTGGTTAGAGAAGTAAATGCTATTTTAAGTACCTTTAGCCTTCCGCAATCGGAAAATTCTGCAGCAATGCAGTAACCAACCTACATTTTATGTGTGCTAAAATCAGAAAGAACGAAGCCCTGGACTTCCATGAGGCGAGTCCGGCAGGTAAGATTGAAGTAAGACCTACCAAACCACTCAGTAGTCAGCATGATCTGGCATTGGCCTATTCCCCGGGCGTGGCCGAACCCTGTAAGTTGATCCATAAGGACAATGAACTTGTGTATAAGTACACTGCCAAGGGTAACCTTGTGGGAGTAATCTCTAATGGAACGGCAGTTTTGGGGTTAGGAGATATAGGGCCGGAAGCTTCCAAGCCAGTCATGGAGGGAAAAGGAGTCTTGTTTAAGAAATTTGCGGGGATCGACGTGTTTGATATTGAGATCAGGGAAAATGATCCGGATAAATTCATCCAGATCGTCGAAAGTCTGGAGCCAACGTTTGGTGGGATCAACCTGGAGGACATTAAGGCTCCCGAAAGCTTTAAGATCGAAAGAGAGCTGAAGGCAAGGATGAATATCCCGGTGATGCATGATGATCAGCATGGCACAGCCATCATTTCTAGTGCTGCATTGATCAATGCCCTGGAGGTGAATGGAAAGAAGATCGAAAAGATCAAGATTGTGGTAAGTGGTGCCGGAGGAGCAGCCATTGCCTGTACAGACCTTTATGTGGCTCTGGGGGCTAAAAAAGAAAATATTATCATGGTCGATAGCAAAGGAGTTATCAAAAAGGATCGACCTAATTTAGATGAAACCAAAGCCAGGTACGCCTGTGACATCAAGGCAGAAACATTGGACGAAGCTCTTGCAGGTGCTGATATGTTCCTCGGATTGTCGGTGGCTGATATTTTAAAGCCGGAAGGCCTCAAGAAGATGGCCAAAAATCCCATTGTCTTTGCGCTGTCAAATCCTGATCCGGAGATCAATTATGAGTTGGCTATGAAGACCAGAGATGATATCATCATGGCCACTGGTAGATCAGATCATCCCAATCAGGTCAATAACGTACTGGGCTTTCCTTATATCTTTCGGGGTGCGCTGGATGTCAGGGCTACGGCCATCAATGAAGAGATGAAGCAGGCTGCCGTTTTTGCGATTGCCAGCCTGGCCAAGCAGCAGGTTCCTGAAATGGTATTGAAGGCCTATGGGAGTACGGCCATGAAGTTTGGAAAGGAATACCTGATTCCCAAGCCACTGGATCCAAGATTGATCACGACAATCTCTCCTGCAGTAGCCAAAGCGGCCATGGAGAGTGGTGTTGCACGGACACATATCAAAGACTGGGATAAGTACAATGAAGCCTTATTGGATAGAATTGGTATCGACCAGCGATTGATTTCCAGGGTTGTATCCAGGGCAAGAAAAGAACCTAAGAGAGTCGTATTTGCTGAAGCAGACGACGTAAAAATCCTTAAGGCTGCCCAGATGTCACTGGATGAGGGTTTTGCGATCCCCATCTTATTGGGTAATGAAAAGTTGATTAAGGAAATCATCGCTGAAAATGAGCTGGACGGGCTTGAATCCTGCCAGATCATTGAGCCGATAAAGGAGACTAAAAAACTTGATCAGTTCGCAGAGATACTCTATAAAATGCGCCAGCGGAAAGGGCTCACACTCCGTATGGCCAGAAAACTTTTGGTAAGCAGAAATTATTATGGGGCCATGATGGTGGAGCTGGGAGAAGCTGACGCTTTGATTTCCGGTCTGTCGAATGACTATCCGAAAACCATTTTGCCTGCGCTTCAGATTATTGGTGTTGCAAGCCATGTAAACAGGGTGGCCGGGATGTATATCCTGAGTTCAAACAGAGGCAACTACTTTTTTGCTGACACAACTGTGAATCTCAACCCTGATGTGGATGCCCTGGTAGATATCATTGGTCTTACCAAAAACGCGGTTCGTTTCTTCGATACAGAGCCTAGTATGGCAGTACTTAGCTATTCAAATTTTGGCTCAGCCAAAGGCGATGTACCAGTGAAAACAGCCAAGGCAGTAGCAAAAGCCAAAGAAAAGTGGCCGGATCTCATCATCGATGGAGAGGTACAGGCTAATGTGGCACTCAACAAACAATTGCTCAAGGAAAACTATCCTTTCAGTACACTGGCCAATAATCCTGTGAATACTTTTATCTTTCCTGATCTTGATTCCGGTAACATCGCTTATAAACTGCTAATGGAGCTTGGAGGTGCAGAAGCCATCGGTCCTATTTTGATGGGAATGAACAAACCCGTTCATGTACTGCAGGTCGGAAGCTCCGTCAGAGAGATTTTTAACATGGTGGCCATTGCTGTAGTAGACGCGCAGATAAACACTGATTCAGATGATTAATTACTTGTCAGGCAAGTTGGTAGTAAAAGACCCAACCTATGTAGTGGTGGATGTTGGTGGGGTAGGCTATGAGGCAAAGATCAGTCTAAACACTTTTGCCTCAGTCAAAAATCTTGATACGGTGAAGCTGTTTACCCACCTTCATATCAAAGAAGATGCTCATACCCTCTTTGGGTTTTATGAGCCCTCTGAGAAGAAACGGTTCCTGGACCTGATATCCATCTCTGGTGTGGGCCCCAGTACAGGATTAATGATCCTGTCATCGCTTTCACCGGAAGAGTTGCAACAAGCGATCGTCCATGATAATGTTCCTGTGATCCAAAAAGTAAAGGGCATCGGGCTCAAAACAGCTCAAAGGGTTGTGCTTGAGCTAAAAGATAAAATGAAAAAAGAGGGACTATTGGACAAATCTGTTGATATTTCAATCAAATTTGACAATACATTGAGGGCAGAAGCGTTATCGGCATTGACCACTTTGGGAATAGCCAAGCCAGCAGCTGAAAAAAGCGTTGATTTGGTGATGAAAGAGCACGGCCAGGAAATTAAACTTGAAGATTTAATCAAACAGGCGTTGAAGAGAGCCTAATTCGTACTTTTATTTCATTTGTTTGAATTCAAAAGCCTACATAATAGTATCCTTAAGTGTAGCGTTGTTTTTTGGTTGGGAAGCAGAAGCAATCAACCTGGATGATTCTTTTTTGTATATTCCTAGTCCGGATACAATCATGGAAGATACTATTCCGCCGGATTCCGTTGGACCTTACGAACCTTCCTACACACCCACCTATCAGCCGGACTACCGCTTTGGCGACCCCTTTTCCAACCGGATAAGCCCTTCTCCGCTACAGCTTAGCGATCCATCGAGCATTGATCTCCAGGTAGAATATGACTCAGGGATCAATTACACCGTTTATGAGCGCATTGGAGACGTGAATTTCCGTCCGATGACCACCATGTCATTCGAAGAATATGATAAGTTCAATGATCAACAAATTGTCAATGAATACTTCAAGGAAAGATCCGCCGGACTGGATGGAGAAAGTGCGGTTAGTGGCAGGAGCCTTATTCCCCGACTCTATGTGGGTCCTGTTTTTGATCGGTTGTTTGGAGGAAGTTATGTAGACATTCAACCCAATGGGTTCGTCAACCTGGATTTCGGAGGCAGGTTTCAAAGGATCAATAACCCGGCCATACCTCTGCGTCAACAGCGAAACGGTGGTTTTAATTTCAATCAACAAATTTCCTTAAATGTTGTCGGAAAGATTGGTGAGAAACTGGCGATTACAGCCAATTTTGACAACAATAACACTTTTGACTTTCAGAATAACCTGAAGGTAGAGTATACCGGGTACGAGGAAGATATCGTCAAGAAAATTGAGATCGGTAATGTCAGTATGCCTGTTTCTAACAGTCTGATGACCGGCGCTCAGTCCCTATTTGGTATCAAAACCCAACTACAGTTTGGTAAGCTATTTGTGACCAGCGTCTTATCTCGTCAGCAGGGTCAAAGTGAGGTACTGACCATAGAGAGCGGCTTCCAGGGGCGTGAATTCGAGGTAAGAGCATCAGATTATGATGAGAACCGACATTTCTTCCTGGGACATTTCTTCAGAGAGAATTATCAGAATTGGTTGAGAAATCTTCCGCAAATCACTTCAGGAGTAAATATTACCAGGGTAGAGGTTTATTTGATCAACAGAACTCAAGACACCAGGACCACACGGAATGTAGTGGGTTTTATGGACCTGGGCGAGGGTAACAGGATCTATCGACCGGGAAACCCAAATGTGGGATCTGGACAGGGGCGGGGCCCTACCCGGAACGGTGCAAATAGTTTGTATTCCTCTATCATTAATAACCCGGGCGTGAGAAACTCCAGTGAAACGTCAGGAACCCTTCAAAATGATTTTGGTTTTGTCAATTCAACGGACTACGTATTGATCCAGACGGCCAGAAAGCTGGAGGACAATGAATTTACCATCAATAAGCAATTGGGTTATATCACATTGCTCAGGAAGCTACAGAATGATGAAGCCCTGGCTGTGTCGTATGAATATACCTACAATGGTCAGGTATACAAGGTAGGTGAGCTTACTGAGGACTATTCAGGTCTGGCAGACGACCAGGTGATCTATATGAAGCTACTGCGACCCAATAAGATCAATGCTGATGTGCCTTCATGGGACCTGATGATGAAAAACATCTACAACCTCAATGCAAGTCAGATAGAACCAAATGGATTTACACTGAGGATACATTACCGTGACGATAGAACCGGAATTGATAACCCATCGCTACATGAAGGTAGAAGAACGAAAGACAAGCCACTCATTGAGTTGATGGGGCTGGATCAGCTCAACAGAAATAATGACAAGCAGAAAGATGGAAATTTTGACTTTATTGAAGGGATTACCATTGATACAAGGAATGGAAATGTCATTTTTCCTGTGTTGGAGCCCTTTGGCAGTGAGCTGAGGCAGTACTTTGACCCTGACACTGAACCAAGCCTGATTGAAAAATATGTTTATGACACCCTCTATCGAACCACCAGAGCTGATGCTCAACAAGTAGCTTCTCAAAACAAGTATTTTATCCTGGGAAGATTTAATGCCGGGTCATCCAGTGAGATTGTCCTTCCAGGGATCAATATTGCTGAAAACTCGGTGGTGGTCACGGCAGGAAATACCCCTTTGACTGAAGGACTGGATTATACCGTGGACTATAACCTGGGTAGGGTAAGGATCATCAATGAAGGTATTTTGAATTCCGGGAAGACCATCAATATTTCATACGAAAAAGCAGACCTGTTTAATTTTCAAAGCCGATGGCTCTATGGTACAAGACTTGACTACAGGTTTAGTGATAAGTTTAATATCGGAGCCACGTTACTTCATCTGAATGAACGGCCCGGCGGCATCACCAGATATAAGATTGGTGATGAACCTACCAGCAACACAAAGTATGGGTTTGACATCAACTACCAGACTGAAGCGAATTTCTTAACCAAGATGGTGGATTTTCTGCCTCTTATCAGTACCAAAGAAACCTCCAACCTTCGCTTTAGTGCTGAGTTTGCACAGATGGTGCCCGGAACATCCAATATTGTGGACGGGGAGGGTACCTCGTACATCGATGATTTTGAAAACGCCATCACCCCGTTTAATCTGGCTGGAGCATTGGGATGGGACCTGGCGAGCACACCTGTGACAAGAAATAATGAATTTGACCAGTCAACCCCGGATTCACAGCTAGGGGTGAACTATAGAAGAGCAAAAATTGCCTGGTATCATGTAGATCCCAACTTTTATAACGCCAATACAGTGGTAAACCAGGCACCCGAGAATATCACCGATGATGATTTGCAGAATCACTATGTGAGAGCTGTTTTTCCGCAAGAGATCTATCGGCAAAGAGACCCGCAGATATGGGTGACTCCGGAAAGGATCTTTGACATTGTCTATTATCCTTATGAGCGAGGTCCTTACAATTTTAATCCTAACCTTACGCCAGATGGATATTTACCCAATCCCGAAAATAACTGGGGTGGTATCACAAGGGCTATCACTAACGAAGTCGATTTCGACAAGACCAATGTCGAATACCTGGAATTCTGGATGATGGATCCATTCATCCAGGGTGAGCTCGGGCGTGTGATAGATGGTGTTTTCAACAGCAACAATACCACTGGGGGTGAGCTGGTTTTCAACCTCGGTAGCGTATCCGAGGACCTGATGAAAGACAATGGGAGGCATGCGTTTGAGAATGGCTTGCCGGTAAACGGGGATTCCTCCAGGGTGGACTTTAACGACTGGGGCCGCATCACGACTGAGCCTTTTCTGACCAGAAATTTTGAAAGTGCAAAACAAAACTCACAGGACATAGGACTTGATGGGTTGGACAATGAACTCGAACGCCAATATTTTGCCGACTTCCTGAATCAGATCAACGTGGTGGGTGATGGTCTGGAAAGGATACGAGAGGACCCCTCCGCTGATGATTTTCAGTACTTCTTAGGCGATGATCTCGACAATGAAGATGCCAAGATCCTGGAGCGATACAAAAATTTCAATGGACAGGAAGGAAATTCTCCTGCACAATCCAATGATCTGGTGAGAGGGTCGAGTCAGGAGCCAGACAATGAAGATCTCAACAACGACAATACCATTTCCGAGCTAGAAGAGTACTATGAATATAGAATACCGTTGAGACCTGGAGACCTGGAGATTGGGAAACACCATATCGTGGATGAAATCACCACCGATGACAATGATCCCAATGCAGCTAAATGGTACCTTTTTAGGATCCCTATCAGAGATCCTGATAACGTCATTGGAGATATCAGCGGATTTAAAACTATGCGGTATATCAGAATGTACCTGACGAAATTCCGCCAACCGGTAGTACTCAGGATGTCAAAGCTGCAACTGGTGGGAAGCCAATGGAGGAAATACCAGGAAACCCTTTTGGAGCCAGGATTCTATGAATTGCCAGAAGCATCCTCGTCAGACTTCAATGTCTCTGTGGTCAATATTGAGGAGAATAGTACAGGGTCCGCTACCAAAAATCAATATCGTGTTCCCCCGGGCATTAACCGCGACAGAGACAACACTACCATTGTAAATCGACAGGTAAATGAGCAATCACTACAGGTCTGTGTTGAAGATCTGAAAGATCAGGATGCCAGAGCGGTATTTAAAAATGTAGATATTGACCTAATCAATTATGGTCGGTTAAAAATGTTCTTCCATGCCGAGATCTACAAGGAAGACATGGTGCTTGATGATGAAGTGACGGCTTTCCTGAGGCTGGGAACCGACTTCACTGAAAACTATTATGAAATTGAATTGCCCCTGAAGATCACTCCTCTGGGAGTATCCGGAAGTGATGATGAATTGAGAAGGCTATTATGGCCTCTTGAAAACGAAATTGATTTAGCTATTGATGAATTGCTGGGACTGAAATCTACAAGAAACAGGGGTGGATTTGATATTCAGGTACCCTATCAGCAGCCTTCTGCTGATGGAAAGTACAATCTCACGATCAAAGGGCGCCCTGATATCAGTACTATCCTTACCATGATGATCGGAGTAAGGAATCCACGAAGTGATGACAACGAGCCCAAATCGATCTGTATCTGGGCCAATGAAATGCGTGTCACAGACTTTGACAAGACCAAAGGCTGGGCTGCCAATGCCAATGCAAGTGCAAAATTGGCAGACCTGGGTACAATCAATGCATCTACCCGTTACTCATCTATTGGATTTGGAAGTATTCAGGAAAACATCCAGCAGAGAGACAGGGCAGAGACGTTTCAGTATGATTTATCGGCCAACCTGAATCTGGATCGATTTCTTTTTCCTGAAAAGACCGGATTAAAAGTACCTATGTATGCCAGCTATGAAAAATCCAGGACAACACCTCAATTTGATCCCTTGGATCCGGATGTTCCCCTGGAAGCATCCCTCAATTCCATATTGTCGGCCAGTGAACGTGAAAAGTATAGAAAAATAGTCGAAGACCGAAGTGTCCGTCGTAGCTTAAACTTTAGCAATGTGGGAAAAGTCAAAGTCAATCAGGAAGCCAATGACCATTTCTTCGACATAGAGAATATCTCTTTATCATACGCCTATTCTGATATTGTAACCAGCAATGTGAATACGGAGACCTACCTGCAAAAAACAGAGGCTGGTGGGCTATCATACAACTATTCACCTTCGGCATTTATCATAGAGCCGTTCAGAAATGTTGACGCATTCAGTAGCCCATGGTTGAAATTGATCAAAGACATCAACTTTTCGCCAATTCCATCCAATCTATCGTTCAGAGCCGATTTAAGAAGGAGCTTCGTGATGACTCAACTGTACAATGATGACCTGACTATTGAGGGGATAGACCCCTACTATGAACGTTTGTTTACGTTCAACAGAACCTATGCCATGCGATGGAACCCCATCAAGAATTTAAACCTGGACTACAGTGCTGCGGCCAATGCCGTGATTGATGAAGATTCTACCGTCAGCGGAGACATCAACACCCGTGAGGAAAGAGACTATATATGGGAGCAGGTAAAAAACCTGGGCAGGATGAAAAATTTCAGACAGGATATTAACGCCACTTTTAGGGTTCCATTTGATAAGCTTCCACTGACCGACTGGCTGAGCACGGATCTGAAATATTCG
Source organism: Cyclobacteriaceae bacterium (assembly GCA_965223915.1). Lineage (GTDB taxonomy): Bacteria > Bacteroidota > Bacteroidia > Cytophagales > Cyclobacteriaceae > UBA7330. The sequence goes on from OZ245027.1 coordinate 1,893,170, forward strand.
GTGGGCTATAACTGGGTGGCAGGTTCGCTCAATCAGACGGACTCTGCTGACAATTTCTTTGGGCATACAATTTCGAACAGACGGGACAGGGGGATCGCAGGTAAGGTTGATTTGGTGAAGTTGTACAATAAGATTGACTATTTGAAACAGATCAACGCTCCACCTCGCCGCACCTCAGGGAGCGAGCCTAAATCATTCAGTCCTGGTAAATCCGTTCTGCGATTGCTGATGTCGCTCAGATCCATTACAGCCAATTATAACATCAGGGAGAGCACCACCCTTTCTGGCTTTGTCATCACACCATTTTTGATGGGAATGGATAGCTCCTGGAATGCTCCGGGCTGGAATTTTATTCTGGGTGGACAAGATTCCGGTATCCGGCATGAAGCAGCCAGGAATGGATGGTTATCCAGAAGTCCGGTGCTCACCTCCCCGTTCCAGCAAACCTTTAGCACAGATATAGATGTAAGAGCAGCGATAGATCCTGCTCCGGACTTTAAAATTGGTTTGGATGCCAAGCGAACAAATACGGCTAATTTCCAGGAGATATTCAGGTATAATCCAGAGCTGGATACCTTTAGTAGTCTCACACCGGCAAGGTCTGGCAGTTATAACATTTCATTTATCTCAATCAAAACAGCATTTGGCCAAAACAGAGAAGATAATACCTCCATCACCTATGAGAAATTTGCTGAAAACATCGATGTAATACAGCAACGTCTTCAGGGAGTGAACCAGAACGGAGAATTTAATCGACTTTCACAAGATGTATTGATTCCTTCATTCCTTTCAGCTTATTCGGGGCAGGATGCCACACAATCCAGTTTAAGTCCTTTTCCTACCATTCCGGTACCCAATTGGCGGCTGGACTATACAGGTCTGTCCAAGATACCCGGATTGTCGGATCTTTTTTCCTCGGTATCAGTTACACATGCCTACAGATCAGCCTTTAATGTAAATAACTATACCAATTCGCTCCTCTACAGCAATAATATCACACTTAATAACAACATTCTGGATTACCCTGAAGCTACAATCATTGATCCTCAGACAGGCAATCTGGTACCTGTGTACATTATCAATCAGGTATCTATTGCGGAGCAGTTTTCGCCCTTGATGGGAATAAATATACGTACCAAGAAAAATCTTTCTACCAGGATTGAATACCGAAAGGAACGTAATCTTTCCCTCAACATGTCCAATGCACAGATCACAGAAGTCAGCAACAATGATGTCACACTCGACTTTGGACTGACCAAGGAAGACTTTAAGCTGCCTTTTAAGATTCAGGGGCGTACTGTGGCACTGGAAAATGATGTCACCATCAGGGTGAGCATGACGATCAGGGATTCCGAAACCATTCAAAGGAAGCTGGAAGGAGAAAATACAGTGACCAATGGAAATACCAACTTTCAGTTCAGACCATCATTGACCTACAAGCTCAATGACCAGCTTGATCTGACGATGTATTTTGAGAGAAGTGTAACAGATCCAAAGATCAGCTCGTTTAGGACAGCAACCACTGCATTTGGCACACAATTAAGATTTGGTCTCGCGCAGTAGTGAATCGAATAATTGATATAATTTTAAAACCGAAAAATTAATACCATCAATATAAAACCATACTTATGAATATTCCTGATAATCTCAGCTACACAGAAGACCACGAATGGATCAGAATCGAAGGTGATACCGCATTTGTGGGCATCACCGATTTTGCACAAGGTGAACTTGGTGACATCGTATATGTAGAAGTTGAGACCATAGGGGATGAAATAGCAGCGGGAGAAATATTCGGTACGGTTGAAGCTGTTAAAACTGTTTCAGATCTCTTCATGCCTGTGTCCGGAGAGGTTCTTGAGTTCAACGATCAAATAGAATCCAATCCTGAAGTGGTGAATTCAGATCCGTATGGGGAAGGTTGGCTAATCAAATTAAAAATTACCGATAAGGGAGATAAATTACTTTCTTCAGAGGAGTATAAATCCCTAATTGGCCAGTAAGCTTGAAAACCCTTATTACCATTCTTCTGGTTGTATGGACACTGCTTATGGTCTGGGTGTTGCTGGCTCCGGGATCACCTGAGGTCAGCCGGTATTTTTTTCCGGGAGAGGATAAGTTGGCACATTTCTCACTGTTTCTGGGCTGGAGTTTTCTGATGACCTTGCGAAGTCTGTATGGCTCTATGAATACACGGTTGATCTTATCTGTTGTGTTGTGTGTTTCCTTATTGATAGGAGCAGGTACTGAGATATTACAGGGAATCATCCCCAATCGATCCAGAGATTTGCTGGATTTCTTTGCTGATGCGGTTGGAGCTGTATGCGGGTTGCTATTGGCATTTGCAGTAAAAAAAATTCTCCCAAGTAGTTAATCTCAAACTAAAAAACTCGTTTTCAGCTCGAAATTGATTAACTTGTTCGTAGGTTTTAAACGTTTTTAAGAAAAAGGAACTTTTACAGCTATTAATAAAGTTTTATAATACATATATTTGGAAGCACAATATTCTTGAAATAGATAATTATTTAGAATTATGGAATTGAAAAAGAATCCGAAAGCCGATCTTAACAGGAAGTACGGGCTTTTTCTTAACGTAGGGTTAAGTATTAGCTTGTTACTTGTGATTGCTGCGTTCGAATGGCCAACATTCGATGACAGTGGATTGGTTGATCTGGGTCAGGTAAACGATGATTTTGAAGACATCATGGAGATACCTCCTACCGAGCAACCACCGCCACCACCACCAAAAATCCAACTTCCTGAGATCATAGAGGTACCGGATGAGGAGGAAATTGAGGAAGAAATCGAATTAGATCTTGATGTAGAGGTTACAGAAGAAACTGTAATCGAGGACGTAGTTTTCGAACCGGAAGAGGAAGAAGTAGAGCAGGTCTTCACCATTGTGGAGGATCAGCCAGAATTTCCGGGAGGGCTGCAGGCATTCTACAAATACGTTGGTGATAACATGAAATATCCTTCTCAGGCCCGAAGAATGGGTATAGAAGGCAGAGTATATGTGCAGTTTGTTGTTGACAAAAGTGGTAACGTGACTGAGGTTGAAGCTGTGAAAGGTATTGGAGCAGGATGTGATGAAGAAGCAGAACGTGTACTGAGAGAATCTCCTCAGTTCAAACCTGGAAAACAGCGAGGAAGACCAGTTAAGGTAAGAATGGTACTACCTATTATCTTCAAGCTGAGCAACTAAGATTTTTAGATATTATTGAAAACCCCGGTTCTTCCTAAGGATCGGGGTTTTTTTTGGTTTCTGTCTCTTGTAACCGCTTGCCGGAACTGCTGATGTTTGGCAATGAATTTGTTAGATTAGTAGGGCAAAATCACATGAACAAAAGACCCGGAAGCGATATGAAACTGTTACCCCATAGTGAATTACTGAAATTGAAGCGCTGGAACACACCCACTATTTACAACGGGTGGGAACAGATCACTAAACACGATAGAACCGGTGGTCATTTCAATTTGGAGGAAACACGTGATTTCATGCCTCAAATGGGTCCCATGGTTGGATACGCTGTGACAGTGATTTGTGAGCCGAGTAATCCCAAACACAAAGAAAATGCTACTGCCTGGGCTGAATACCGTGAATACGTTAGCACCATTCCTTCTCCTAAAATAGTCGTTGTTCAGGATCTTGATAAACCCAATCATGTAGGATCATTTTGGGGCGAAGTCAATGCCAACGTACACCGGGCGCTTGGGTGCGTAGGGACGATCACAGATGGTTGCATTCGGGATGTGGATGAGATGACCAATGCAGGGTTTAAGGCCATTGCCAGCAGAATGTGTGTGGGCCATGCTTTTAGTACTCCAGTCGCCTGGGGTGAACCGGTACAGGTGTTTGGGTGTAAGGTAAATCCGGGAAACTTGATTCATGCCGATAAGCATGGTTTTTTAGTGGTGCCTGAGGAGGATATGGATGCATTGTATGATGCATCATCTTTCATGGATGCGAATGAATGCAATACTGTGATCGAAGCAGCCAGGAGTGGTTCCGGACAAACACATTCTGAAATATTGTAAAAACTCAAAGATGCCTCCAGACAATTTCAGGAAGCATCAAAAAGTAAATTTGGAAAGAAAGGTGAATGGTAGTCATTTCATCACCCCTAATTATTTTTAGCCGGGCATGTTCTGATCCCAAAAAGGGAATAAATTGGACAAAAGCTGACAAGGCTTGTCAATAAAAATATCCCGGAAAGAACCATCAAAACCAATCCAATGGTTCCAGGAACTGTTCCTGTAAAATAAAGCGCGGCAGCAATTACAGCGATCACGCTCCTTGTGATTCTATCTGCAGATCCCATATTCTTTTTCATACATGCCAAGCTAAATAACATAGCTATTTTGGTTAGTAACAATAGTTACATTACCCGATGCTTTCCTAATATTAACCAAAAAACTAAATAAATAGTTAAATAACTATAAGATTAGTTAATATTTATTATATTTAAACTAAAAATATAGTTATGGAGTCTAAAAAGAACAAAAAAGCGGATCTTGAGAGAATGTACCGACTTTTTCTCAATGTAGGGTTATGTACCAGTTTGTTCCTGGTGATTGTGGCTTTCGAATGGCCTGCTTATCACGATAACGGACTGGTTGATTTGGGTAAGGTAAATGATGATTTTGAAGACATCATGGAAATACCACCTACCGAGCAACCACCTCCACCACCTCCGGTGATTCAACTACCTGAGATCATTGAGGTACCAGATGAGGAAGAAATTGAAGAAGAGATCGAATTGGATCTTGATGTGGAAGTGACTATTGAAACTGTGATCGAAGATGTGGTTTTCAAACCTAAGGAAGAAGATGTTGATGTGATATTTGATTTTGTTGAAAGTTATCCAGAGTTCCCAGGCGGGATGAAGGCCTTTTACAAGTATGTGAGTGACAATATGAACTACCCTGCCCAGGCACGTAGAATGAACATCGAAGGTAAGGTCTATATTCAGTTTGTAGTGGATGAAAAGGGGAATGTTTCTGAGGTGAAGGCTGTCCGCGGCATTGGGGCGGGCTGTGATGAAGAAGCTGAGCGAGTCCTGAGGGAATCTCCTAAATTCAATCCGGGAAAACAAAGAGGCAGACCAGTAAAGGTAAGAATGGTAATGCCCATTGTTTTTAAACTCAGCAGGTAAAAATGAGGTTGGAATGGTTGGGTCTTAGTGCCAGGTATAATTTGTGCTGGCTAATGGGTCAAGTGAATTGAACTCGCTAAATCTCTTGTCCTTGTTCGCCTGCCACCAATCATGATATGCTTGTGAAGCATTTTCATAGGCAGTCCTATCAGTTATAAGTTCGAGATCATTTGAATTCCTTTTCATAAGTACTGGATTTTGTGATGGGAAATTCATGACCAACCGATCACTTTGGATCGATTGCGCTCTGATGGATTCAATAGTCCACAGGGCATACACTCCTAATTCACATTCTTTCATATAAAAGGAGGAAATGGGGTTTCTGGGAAAATCCGAAATAATGTTTGTTTCATTGATGTATTCAAGCAAAGCCGGAATATCCTCATGCGTAAAATCTGGGAGTGTAGTAAATTGATATTGTCCGGTTTTTAGTGATTCTATATATGCCTCAACATCAATTGCATTCGTGGGAGCCTGACTATCTTCCTGACAACTTGAAAGTCCACAGATCAGACAGTACATGAAAAACAAATGATAAGCTTTCATCTTCAGGTATTATTTCAATTTAAACCAATCCGTTAATGGTAAAGACAACTTGTGCAGGATGATGGTTGCAATCGATCTTACAATTGAATTTGCTCAGTATGATTAATCCGTAGCTTTCTAGGTACTCCGTAGACTGAAACCTGGATTTCACCACTGTAGTTGACCTCAATTTTCTGGCCCCCGAGGATGCTGAGTAATCCATTGAGTACACCAATGTCACCGATATTGATGGTAACATCCAGAGGTACTTTAAATTGTGATTCGGGATTAATTTTGAGGCTCAAAGATTTGTTGATCTGCCCGATCAGGCGATCTTCGGTTCTCACATCGATGGCTACCCTTTTCAGGGTCATTCCGCGTTCATTAGGATTATAGAAAACAGCATCGCCTTTCAGGTTTGCTGTTTTGCCTTTGAACTTAGTGACCTGGAGTTTTTCTACCCCGAGAAACTCCGGGGGCTCCTTCGTTGCCCCACATTGTGAGAAAAGTATAGCGAAGAAAATTAATATGACTAGTCGATTCATGTTTATCGGAGCAAGATTTCTAATGGCTAAAGTAATCATCATTTCAACGCCCATATAAGAGGCTTTTTACTGGAAATTGCCGAAACTCTCCTGTCTGAGTTTGGCGATCTCATCAAGTATCCTGGTTTTAAAAGGGAAGAATTCATTTGGATCTATCATAGGCTCCAAACGATCCAGGCCTGACTCGGCGTAGTTGAATAGTCTCTGCTTAACACTTTCTTCAATGTATGCCTTCATCAAACCCGGATGATCAGGATTGGCATCGGTTGCGCTCACCAACATATCATATGCCTCCATGTTTGCATCAGTAGATATCCGCTCAGCAATTGCGATGATCAGTGGGGCTTTGTATGCGTTCATTTCAGCCATTGACTTGAGCTTTTTGAAGGTAGCGGAATCAGGCATATTACCCTGAATCAGATCGAGGGCGGCCAGCTGCAAATTCCAGCGTTCACCGTCCATATATGGGGTAAATAATTTCACGTATTCTTCGCTTATCGATGGTTGTTCCATGAGTTTTTCTTCCAGGATTTTCATCCATAAGCCATCGATGTAGAGCGGATCAGCCGTTTGAAGAACCTGATTGATGGTTTCTAAATCAAGCTCATCATAATTGTAGTAGACGTAGGATAGGGTCATCTCTTCAGACAGATTTGTCCCCGCTACCATTGTTTCTACGTTATCTTTAAGGGAAACGAAGAAGCTGTCGAGGTCGGAAAATTGATCGAGGTAGCTGTAAGCTTCTTCCAATTCTTTCAATTCAAGTAGTGTGGCTATGAGGTTTATTCTGGCCTCCTGATTTCCATAGTAAATGGCTTCCATGAATGACCTCTTTGCCAGAGGTAGTATATGTTGTTCCAGGGCCATTTTGCCCTTTTGGTTGTAAAAAATGCCTTTCCAAAGATTGGAACCCTGGAAGATCATATCATCCATCAGGATAAAAGCCTGGTTGATATTTCCCATGAGGTAACTCCTAATGGCGACAGCTTGCTTTGCCGACCTGAATAGCTCCTCATTCATGGGCACATTTATGGCATTGAGAAGGAAATTGTTTTCCTCTGGGTCGGTACTACTCCAGGAATAATTGACCAGATAAGTACCCTTATGGAGTGGAAGTTGACTCTCATTAAAAGTAACTGTGTCCAGAGGGAGATCCACTGGTACCTTATTTTTGAGTGCACTGGCGAGCACATTGGCCTTTACGGCCAGATTTTCAACTTCATAGATATCTGTCAATGAAGCACTATCGGGGTTGTCCCTTACTACCAGGTAGTTGGTATGATTGGCTTCGTTCCAGCTTCCTGTAGAGGAAGCATCTCCCAGATATTTTCTGGCCGAGTCCAGGCTCCCTATTTCCGTATAAAGCAGTCCAAGATTGTTCCTGATATATCCGTTCTCCGGAAAGTCCAGTAATCCTGTTTGAAGGGCAACGATGGCTTCGGTTTTTTCATCCAACATTTCAGCTGTCCTGCTTTGATTGATATAGGCCTGTGCAGAAGGATATCGATAGGTAGCTCTTTTGAATCTGAAATTAGCGATTTGAAATTCTTCTTTATCAAGATGATGTATGCCCAGTTGGTAATTGGAGAAGTGATTGTCATGTCCAAAAATTCTGGCTTCTTCAAAATATCTGACAGCCAGGTTTTGATTACCAGCTGTCTGAGCCTGCACACCCAAATAATTATAGTGTCCGCTTCGCATTAAGAAATATGGCTGTTTCTGAGCCAGAAAGAAGAAAGCCGTGATAGCTGCAAGACCAGCCAGTCTGGCTGAGATATAAGGAAAGTTCTGGGAATGGTAAACGATTTTATATACCTGTAGACCTTTACTCAGGGGATTGATGAAATTGAGTACGATATAGGATAGAAAAAAGACACTAAATGCCAGGTGCGTATAAATAATGAAATACAGAAAATGCTCATAAGCCGGGTCATTACCTCTAAACATGCCATGCGCAAGAAAAGTTAAGGTGATTGTGCCCAGTGCAAAGAATAGCACCCGTGCTTTGCCCAGTTCGATAATCCTGGTAAATCCACTCGCCTTGTACCAAAAGCTCCATCCGGCAATTACCGTTGAGATGATGAACAGAATGAAGGGATCAAAGAATCGGACATTTAAGGGGATGAGATCCGCCATGTCTGCATAGTACAGCCCGATGAGCAGTAGATAGCAAAACCCAAACACCAACAAATGTTTCTCACTGTTTTTACTCCCCTTGACACGACTAACCAAAAACAGGATGGCGAAAATATTTTCTTCTGCAATGAGTATCAGAAAAAGGAGCGCAATGATCTGAAAAGAAAAGTAACCGTTGGCAATGAGGTGATCAATAAGAATGTCAGAAGGTATTCCAATGGTTAGCCAAAGAATGACTGTGATCCCACAGAGTATAAGAATACGATAAGCCAGTGGAATTCTCCAGAATGCCTGAAAAATATAGGCCGGTAGCAGATAGCTTAAGAAAAGTATGGACGTTGCATATTCAGTTGATCCGGAAAATCCAAAGGCACCAATTTCTGCCAGCCTCAGGAAAAAGAAGAAGAATACAATGACAATGGAAAACCCAATAAATATCCCCCGGGACAGGGTAGAGCTTACGGCGATGATCGTGGCAACGCCAAAAAACAAGAGCGCAATAAAAATAGCATCAAGCGTGAAATGTCTTTCTACAGGTCCGGCGCTGAAAGCCTCAGATAATTTGTAAACCAGACCTTTAAAATCCAGTAAAAAGGGTCCTTTTTGGAAGCTGTGGACGATTAAATTCTCACTATTGGCCTTGGCAATAATTCCCCAGGAGATCGAAGAATCATATCCGCTAAAATAAAAGTAACAGAAGGCAATAACAGCCAGAATGAAAAATCCCAGGAAAAGTTTTTGGATCAGGTCGTAGTCACGAAACATGATCACTCAAGCACTTTCGGCACGCGGAAATACTGATCATCATGAGCGGGTGCATTCTTCAATCCTTTTTCTCTTGGCAATACCTCGCCAACTTTATCTTCTCTTAATGCATTGACTTCAAAAGACATATTGGTGAGTGGGTCTACGCCCTCTGTATCCACTTCATTCAACTCCTCTACCCAGTCAAGTATCTCTTCCAGATCTTTTTTGAGTGGTCCCTCATTTTCAGGCTTCAGATCCAACCTGGCCAGGTGGGCAATCTTTTGTAAAACTTCTTTGTTGATCTTCATGATATGAAGCACAATATTAGTTAACGATAATAACTTTTACCCACCTGTTTGCATCTTATTCGCATGGGTGAATTCATTTTGAATGGTTTCATAAACGTTATGTTTCAGCAGATCCACCGAATCATCTGTTGATCCTGAAGGAAAAATCGGTTCGTGTATTACGATTTTACATGTTGATCGACAAAATAAGTACCGATTGTCATCAGGCAGAATTTTGTGGTTATTGATAAAGGAGACAGGTAAGATAGGTAGCTGCTTTTGGACAGCCAGTTGGAAGGCTCCATCTTTGAATGGACTCATGAATGGCGGGTTTGGACTGACAATACCTCCTTCAGGGAAAATGCCAAGACTATAACCATGTTCCAATGCATTTTTTGCTTTTTCGAAACTATATCGTATGCTTTTCAGACTCGTTCTGTTCACAGGTATATGGATCTTTCGATACATATAGCCAAAAACCGGAATGCTGGATAATGAGCTTTTGCCATAAAATTTGAATGGGACAGGCATGAGTCCCATCGCAGGAATATCAAAAAATGAAAAATGATTGGCGCATAAGATATATTGCTGATCCTTTTTAGGTTTTGCTTTGTAGGTGATCTGATATGGAATAAATGCACATTTAAAGAAAAGAATTGCCCAATAGTGGTTAATTTTCAGAGCCAGAGGATGCCATTCATTCCTATGCGCAATGATTAAGAATGGAATGAGAAAGATCACAAACAGGCTGATGAAAATAGCCATGATGTATATGGAATACAATCTTGTCAGTATCTTCACTTTCTTAAGCGTCTAAGCATTTTAATAAATTAAATTAAAACAAAATATTTAGCTGTGACAGTTTTAGATATTCAGCGTGTCAGTAAAGCCTACAGTGGTCATCAGGCGCTCAAAAATGTCAGTATCAGTATACCCCAAAGTAGTATTTTTGGTTTGCTTGGTCCCAATGGAGCCGGGAAAACCACGCTGATCAGAATTATTACCAAAATCATTGAGCAGGATAGCGGGGATATTTTTTTGAACGGTAATAAGATCACAACCAGAATGGTCCGGGAAATAGGTTATCTCCCGGAGGAGCGTGGCCTTTACAAGAAGATGAAGGTTGGTGAGCAGCTGCTCTACCTGGCGCAACTCCGGGGAATGGCAAAGCCTGAGGCTACCAAAAAAATCTACGAATGGTTGGAAAGGCTGTCTTTAACTTCGTGGGTAAAGAAAAAGGTGGAGGACCTTTCCAAAGGGATGGCACAAAAGGTTCAGTTTATTGCCACAGTGCTACATTCGCCAAAGTTATTGATCCTGGATGAACCATTTTCTGGTTTTGATCCGGTAAATGCTAACCTGATAAAGGAGGAGATCCTTAGACTCAGGGATCAGGGAGCTACAGTGATATTTTCAACCCACCGAATGGAATCAGTAGAAGAATTGTGCGACCACATAGCTTTGATCAATAAATCAGAAAAGATCCTCGAAGGCCCCAAAATCCAAATCAAAAACAAGTTTAAAGATGGCACCTATGTGATCACACATCAACAATCTCTAAGCGGATCCAATGGCTTTGAGATCCTTGATAGTTCTCAGGACGAACTCGGGAGAATGTCCACCATGATCAGAGACGCTAAAAACATGGGCTCTAATGCGATTCTTCAATCAATTATGCAAAATACTGAGGTTTATTCGTTTGTTGAGAAAGTGCCTACCATCAATGAGATTTTCATTAAAAGTGTAAAGGAGGAAACCCATGCATAATATTTTTTTGGTGATCAAAAGAGAATACCTGAGCAGGGTGAGAAAGAAATCATTTTTGGTGATGACAATTGTAGGTCCTTTACTTTTTGCTACCATCATGGTAGTCCCGGTTTTTTTGATGGATCGTGCAGGGGAAGGCAGGGAGATTCTGGTTGTAGATGAAAGTGGGCTCTTTGAACATGTTTTCGAGCAGGAAGAAAAGCTTACATATGCTTATAATAAAATTAATGATCAGGAGGAAGCCAAGCAGGCCATTCAGGAGGGTAATTATGATGGGTTGTTGATCATTCCTGACCGGTCCATTGATGATCTGTCAGAGGTACAATATTACTCTACGTCCAATCCTAGTATATCCTCTCTCAATCACTTGGAACGTAAGGTAAGAAATGAAATTGAGCAACAAAAGCTGGTTCGTTCAGGGCTGGATCAGGCATTCTTGGACAAGCTAAAAGCAAGCGTTTCCGTCACCGCTTTCAATATCTCAGAGTCCGGCGCAGAAAAGCAAGGCAGTGCTGTCGGAGCAACGGCCGTCGGCTATGTTGCTTCGTTCATGATTTACATGTTTATATTTATTTATGGGGCGATGTGTATGAGAGGAGTGATCGAAGAAAAGAATTCGAGGATCATAGAAATAATAGTAGCTTCAGTAAAACCCTTCCACCTGATGATGGGCAAAGTATTGGGTATTGCCAGTGTGGGACTTTCACAGCTATTGCTATGGATCACCCTCACTTCAGGAATCTTACTGGGGAGCAGTTTGATATTCAGCCAGGCCATTGAGCCACAAACTCTCCCTCAAATACAGCAAATGGAAATAAAGGGTGAAGCTGCTATTTCAGGCAATCCATTAGAACCTGTATTCCAGGTAGTGGATTCGCTGAACCTTCCACAGGTTATCCTGGCATTCGTTTTTTTCTTTGTGAGTGGATACCTGTTCTACGGTGGTTTGTTTGCTGCGGTAGGCTCAGCTGCTGATAGTGATGCAGATGCCCAGCAGTTTATGTTGCCGGTCACGATTCCGCTGATATTATCAATTATGCTCCTTGGCGTGGTCCTCAACGATCCCAATGGGTCACTGGCCTTTTGGATGTCTATGATTCCATTTAGTGCCCCTGTAGTAATGATGATGCGGGTTGCTTTCGGCGTCCCACTTTGGCAACTTGCTTTGTCTATGTTATTTATGATAGCAGGCTTCGTCTTCATGATCTGGTTTGCCAGCAGGATATATCGTGTGGGTATATTGATGCATGGTACCAAGGTGAATTATAAGGTCCTGGCCAAGTGGTTCATGTCAAATCAGTAGTTTTATGGGTCAATAGTTTCTTATGGTGAAACGTTTCAAAGAAGTAACCAGCGTTAATTTATATCCGGAGCGGCCAAATTTTAAATGGATTGTACTGATCCTGTCTTTTACCATCGGTGCGGGGTCTATCGTTTATACCAATGATCTGGTAAAGAAGATCCGGGAAAGAGAGCGAAAGCAGGTAGATCTGTACGCCAGAACACTGGAATACATAGCAAATGATCAGAGCGATGCCAATGTTGATTTTATGCTTGAAGAGATCATCAAGGCGAATACCACCATTCCGGTAATACTTACTGATCAGCATGGTAACCCTGAAGACTACAAAAACCTGTCTAAAGCTGATGAATTTGAAACGCCTAAGGAGCGAAGGGCTTTTCTGCTGAAAGAGATTGAGGAGATGAAGGAGATACGCGAGCCGATCGTGCTAACCCTTTTAGACAGTGAGGACCAGATCTATGGCTATAAGTTTATTTATTACAAGAATTCCTCTCTGCTCATAGAGCTCAGGTTTTATCCGTATGTTCAGCTGACGGTCATTGCAATTTTTGTGTTTATTGCTTTTGTTGTCTTCAACTATTCAAGGTCTGCAGAGCAAAACAGGGTATGGGTGGGACTGGCTAAAGAAACGGCCCATCAGTTGGGCACTCCACTTTCTTCCCTGATGGCATGGGTGGAATATTTTAGGGCCACCTATCCCGATCAGGAAGAGATCATCAATGAGCTGAATAAAGATATTGAAAGATTGGAGCGCATTACCGAACGATTTTCCAGCATCGGGAGCGTGCCTCATCTGAAAGAAGAAAATGTTTACAGCCTGGTGCTGGAAGTGGTGAAATACCTTGAAAAGCGATTGTCTACCAAGATAAGCATTGCTGTATCGGTATTTCCGGATGAGGATATTTCTGCCAATATAAATCATGCACTTTTTGCATGGGTCATAGAAAACCTGTTGAAAAATTCCGTCGACTCAATGGAGGGGAAAGGTCAGATCTTTATAAAAATACTAAAGGTAAATGAAGGGCGTGTAGCCATAGACGTAACAGATACGGGCAAGGGGATACCCAAAAACAGGATCAATCAAATCTTTACTCCCGGATTTACAACCAAGAAAAGAGGCTGGGGTTTGGGGCTTACATTGACTAAACGAATCATCGAACACTACCATAAGGGCAAGATTTATATCAAGGAGACCGAGATCGGAAAAGGCACAACCTTTAGAATATTGCTAAGATCCTGAAGGGTTTTAAAATTTAACCTTTCCTGGGTGGAATTTTTGACTTAATTTCGCACCAAAATTCAGAGTTCTTACAAAAAATATCATAAATGGCTAATAAAGGCAAAATCACCCAGGTTATCGGTCCGGTTGTGGATGTTAGTTTCACTTCAGAGGATTCAAAACTCCCCAGAATTTACGATGCCCTAAAAGTTGTAAAAGGTGATGGTACGGAAGTAATCCTTGAGGTGCAACAACACCTTGGTGAAGAAACTGTACGTACTGTAGCTATGGATGCTACTGACGGAATGACTCGGGGTATGGAAGTAACTGACCTGGGAACTCCCATTACCATGCCTATTGGAGAAGATATCAACGGTCGTCTTTTCAACGTGGTAGGCCAGGCCATAGATGGTATGGATCAGCCTGAAGGGAAGAAAGGTTTGCCTATCCACCGTTCATCTCCAAAATTCGAAGATCTTTCTACTTCTACTGAAGTACTATATACAGGTATTAAAGTTATTGACCTGATCGAGCCTTATGCTAAGGGAGGTAAGATCGGTTTGTTTGGTGGTGCTGGTGTTGGTAAGACCGTATTGATCCAGGAATTGATCAACAATATTGCAAAAGCTTATGCCGGTTTGTCTGTATTTGCCGGTGTGGGTGAGCGAACAAGGGAAGGAAATGACCTGCTGAGAGAGATGATCGAAGCCGGCATTGTAAACTATGGTGAGGACTTTAAGAAATCCATGGAAGAAGGTGGATGGGACCTCACTAAAGTGAAGAAATCAGATCTGAAAGATTCTAAAGCAACTTTCGTATTCGGACAGATGAATGAGCCTCCGGGGGCAAGAGCACGGGTTGCACTTTCCGGACTTACCATAGCGGAATATTTCCGGGATGGTGATGGCACCGGAAAAGGAAAAGATATCCTATTCTTCGTTGACAATATCTTTAGGTTTACTCAGGCTGGATCTGAGGTATCGGCCCTACTTGGTAGGATGCCTTCAGCGGTAGGTTACCAGCCTACACTAGCCACTGAGATGGGTGTGATGCAGGAACGGATCACTTCAACAAAAAACGGGTCTATTACATCAGTTCAGGCCGTTTACGTACCTGCTGATGACCTTACTGACCCTGCTCCTGCAACGACATTCTCTCACCTTGATGCTACTACGGTACTTTCTCGTAAGATCTCAGAGCTTGGTATTTACCCTGCCGTGGATCCACTGGATTCAACATCCAGAATTTTGAGTGCTGAGATACTTGGTGAGGAGCACTACAACTGTGCGCAGCAAGTAAAAGAGCTGTTGCAGCGATACAAAGAGCTTCAGGATATCATTGCCATCCTGGGTATGGACGAGCTTTCTGATGAAGATAAACAGGTTGTTCACCGCGCCAGAAGGGTTCAGCGATTCTTGTCGCAGCCATTCCATGTAGCTGAGCAGTTTACTGGTCTTTCGGGAGTACTTGTTGATATCAAAGACACGATCAAAGGATTCAACGAGATCATGGAAGGTAAGCATGATCATCTGCCTGAAGCAGCTTTCAACCTGGTAGGAACCATTGAAGATGCTGTTGCAAAAGGAGAAAAACTATTGGCTGAAGCTAAAGCATAATTATGTACCTCGAAATTATTACACCGGACGAGAAGATCTTTGAGGGAGAGGTAGAAAGCACTATTTTTCCTGGCAGTGATGGTTCATTTCAAATTCTGAATGGCCACGCTCCACTCATTTCTTCTCTAACTGCTGGTGATGTGAAGATTGTCTCATTAGTAGATAAAAAGCCTAAAGAGACACATTATGCCATCGATGGTGGTATTGTTGAAGTACTCAACAATAAGGTGGTTGTGCTGGCAGAAAGCGTTCCTGAAGAATAGTTAATCAATTATTTTATCAATGGGGAGGGTAATATCTCCCGGATCCAGCATGGCATTGATCAGGCTGATTTCTGAGTAATCAGCAATATCTTGGCGGCTGATTGGTCTCTCTGTGATTATTCCCTGATCCAGGAGCCTTTGTCTTTTTACTCCATTGAGCAAGTAGGAGCTGGGGGTGTACCAATGGTTATTTTGCTTAAAGATCACATTGGAATAAGAAGTGTCTGTGATGATGTCATTGATGATGATCAAAATCTCAGCTTTGTTATCCGCTGGTAAGTGTTGACTCAACATGCTTCGGTCAAGGTACTTAAAAGAATAATCCAGCTTTTCTGCCTCTACTACCAATAGCCTGGATATTGACTTTTGTGTGTAGTCGACGATCCCAATATCATGATTGTGTTCATCATACCTTAGTCTGACCTTGATTTTTCCTTCTGAGGACAAACCGGGTAAGATCTCATGAAGGTTAAAAGGTGTAGTGTTTGGATAAAAATGCTCGAAAGTTCGGTCTATTCTGGCCTGATGGTAATCCAATAGTCCATAGGCTTCTTTTTGAAAGCATATCGTTTCAAGAAATCGGAACATATACTTTATCAATCATTTCCTGGTATTCCTTTTGAGGATCACTCAAAGCCGTGATTCCACCACCGCTTCTAAAATAAAACGATC
Organism: Cyclobacteriaceae bacterium; assembly: GCA_965223915.1. Taxonomy (GTDB): domain Bacteria; phylum Bacteroidota; class Bacteroidia; order Cytophagales; family Cyclobacteriaceae; genus UBA7330. Next base: position 1,909,406 of record OZ245027.1, read on the forward strand.
CGTCTTTTTGTTCTATAAACCGGATCATAACCCCACTGTCAAAGCTATGCCCATCAAAATATCCACAGATTCCTGTGAAAAAATTCCTTGGCTCTTTTTCAGCATTCTGAATGATCTCCATGGTTTGTTTTTTTGGGGCCCCTGAGATAGACCCTGCCGGTAACAGGCTAAAAAGGTTATTTCCCAAATCGTGAGGGTTTTCAAGAGTTCCTACGATCTCAGAGCTCACCTGCAGGAGTTTTTTTTCAAAGGTCTGAAGCTCGCTGATATATCTGAATTTTGTGACATTGACCTTAGTAGCAATTTGACTGAGGTCATTCCTGATCAGGTCTACAATGGTCACGTGCTCTGACATCTCTTTGTGATCCTCAAGGATTATTCTTTCCGCATCAGGAATGGAAGCATCTATGGTTCCTTTCATGGGGTAAGAAAATATTTTGTCACCATCTATTCGGATGAAAGTCTCAGGTGAAAAAACCACAAATTCATCTTTATACCTGATGCGGTAAAGTGCCTGACTTAGATCGAATATTTCATCCAGTGAAAGATTCGTTGTGATAGGTGTTTTAAAGGTAAGGTTGGTAAGGTATGAATTACCAATATTGAGTTGATGCACCACTTCATTGAATGCTTTCTCAAAGGCATCAAATGCGACAGGCGTTTTCTTAAATGACAGGTTTTTTTTAGCGACAGGGAAAGCGTCGGGTCGCTGATTTGGAAAGTGATAACTCACTTCATCCTTTGTGATCTCATTGGTTGGCTTGATCCATGCATTCTCTGCTGTAAAGTCAGTAAAGCAGACAAAAGGCGTTTTGTCAGAATAAAGTTGATTGAGAGTAGGAATCGCTTCAGCGCGCTGATAGATCATTTACGAACCACTAAATTCTTAATGCGCTCGAAAGTTCGTTTTTCAAAATTCCAGAAAAAAGTAAACTGACCAAAAATAAATGCATACATCAGTAAAAACATGTTGTAGATCGGCCAGATCAACACAAAATAAATCACATAAAACCAGGTACTTGGCTCATAAGGATACACAAATTTCAACACTGGCTGCTTAATCAGCAATACAGTGGTACCAGTCAATGCGAAGACGACCAAAACAACAACTACCTGCCCGGTAGATTTGAGATCCCATCGATTTTTTAACTTCTCAACCCAACTCATTGATATGCGGTTTGAAATCCGGCCAATCTGGAATTGATCTAACAACAATCGGATCCTTTTTCACCGGATGGACAAATTTTATTTCAAAAGAGTGCAAACTTATACTTTTATCTTTATTTGCTTGTGAAAAGCCATATTTAATATCTCCCTGTATCGGGCAGCCAATTTTAGACAATTGCGCCCTGATCTGGTGAGGACGGCCTGTTTTAGGCATGACTTTGAGCAATGAAAGCTTATTCAGACTGGCAACAAGTTCATAGGTCAGTTCTGCTTTTTTGGATTTTCCCTTTTGCTGGTTATATACATGGGTGATGTTTTTCTTATCGTCTTTTTCCAGCCAATGGATCAAGACCTCCCCGGTAATCTCTAATCGTTCTTTTACCACAGCTAAATAGGTCTTTTCTACCATATCCTCTCTAAACTGTGCATTCATGCGCTCGAGTGCTTTGGATGTCCAGGCAAAGATCGTAACCCCGCTCACTGGTCTGTCCAGCCGATGGGTTGGGTGTAGGAAGACATCCCCTGGCTTATTGTATTTGTCTTTGATGTAATTTCTGGACCAATCAGTCAATGTACGATCACCTGTTTCATCACCCTGAACAAGCCATCCCGCGGGTTTATCCACAATAAGCAGGTGGTTGTCTTCGAAAAGTACACGAGGTTTCTTTGTCATTTAATTACAAAAGTAAACATTCATATCTCAAAGATCTTGGGGTATGCTTATGTTAATAGGAATAATGAAAATGGTGATTAAATTGCATACAAAGTGTATCATTCTAATAGACCCCTAAGATTAAAGTGTTGAAACATAAGCCGTATGATGAAATTTTGAAATAATCGTAAAGAATGGTTTACTTTTTTGATGTACCCACATAATTATTTACCTTAACACCAGAACCAACCAGCTATGAATTCTCAGAAGTTATTGATTTGTGCCTTATTAAGCGTCTTTGGCTATTCCGCTATGTCTCAGTTCTCAGGCGGATCAGGCACAATCAATGATCCCTATCAGATCACCAATTCATCGGAGCTCAACCAGATAAGAAATTACCTGAGTGCCAATTTCATTCTTCTCAATGATATTGACCTAACATACGATACACAGGATCCAGGTGGATTGTTTTACAACGGGGGTGAAGGATGGGCACCCATATCAAGTTCGGATAATACAGGATTTGGAGGGAGACTGAATGGAAATGGCTATAAACTAGTCGGTGTTAAAATTGACCGTGGACCAATTAATCAGGACTATGTAGGGTTTTTTGGAAATATTAAGGGAGGAGAGGTAAAAAATCTCATTTTGGAAGATTTTTCTGTCATGGGGAATAGTCATGTTGGCGGACTTGCCGGAATTAGTTCAGGAGCAATCATAGATTGTTCTATAAGTAATAGTAGCATCAGTGGTAGCAATGCAGGAGGCCTGGTTGGCGATGTCGATGAAGGAGGTATTCTTCGATGCAAAGCAGTAAATGTGGATGTAGGCGGCTCATTCAACATTGGCGGGCTTGCGGGAAGGAATATTTCTGGTGCTATTCAAAAATCTTATTCCATTGTTTCAGTAACAGGTACTTCAACCCTGGGTGGAATAGTTGGGTTAAATAACGGTTTATTAGAAAATTGCTATGCATTGGGGACTGTTGATGGCAATAGCGAGATAGGAGGTTTGGTCGGCAAAAATGATAACACAGGGGTGGTAAGATATGCATACGCCACAGCAGCTGTTTCAGCCACTTTAACAACCATAGGTGGTTTGGTAGGTACTGGTGCTGGTGTAGTACAAAATAGTTATTGGAATACGGAAGAAAGTGGTATTTCCACATCAGCCGGAGGTACACCCCTCACCTCCGGCGAGCTACGTATGTCATCTTCCATTTCAGGCTGGGATTTTGTGAATACCTGGGATATTTTCGAGGATCAGACCTATCCTTTCCTGAGGGTTTTTAGTGAAGATTCAATTCCTGGGCTCATCAGGTTTTTAGGCGGGGATGGTTCATCAGGAGATCCATATCACGTTACAACCCCTATTTCCCTGTCCTTTGTCAGAGATTATCCGGATGCCTATTTCATACAAATGAATGATCTGGATTTATCGGATGAAACAAACCAGGCATTGGGTCACTTTTGGAACGATGGTGCTGGTTGGGAACCTATTGGATCTACAGCATCTCCTTTTACAGGCAATTACAATGGCCAGGGGCATACCGTTTCGGGATTATTTATCAACAGATTATCAGAAGATGATATTGGCTTATTTGGAGCAGTCGGAGTAGCCGCTGCAATACAAGAATTACACCTGGAAGGAGTAGATATACAAGGTGGATCCAGGGTAGGTTCGCTGATTGGCGATAACAATGGAGGTAACATAGCTGTGTGTTCTGGTTCGGGTTATGTTTTAGGGGGAGATTCTACCGGAGGGCTGGTGGGTTCAAATTCTGGAATGATCATGGAATCTTTCACATCAATGGTAGTAGAAGGGGGAAATATAACTGGTGGTTTGGCCGGATTCAATGACGGTTCAATCTTATTTAGCTACACAACAGAAGTTGTGAATGGTTCCGATAAGACTGGCGGGTTAGTTGGTGAAAATGGCAGTGGTTCAATTGACGATAGCTATACAACTGGCGATGTTACTGGCGATGCGTTTGTTGGAGGATTTGTAGGAAGTACGCTTTCGGGGTCAACCATATCCGTTTGTTATTCTTTGGGAAGTGTGACCGGAAATGCTAACCTGGGAGGTTTTACAGGTAACAATCTGGGGACCATCGATAATTCTTTCTGGAACATGGAGACATCCTGTAATTCATCAAGCGATGGTGGTATGGGCAAGACAAACGAAGCTTTCCAGCTAGGAGCAACCTTTATTGACTGGGATTTTTTGGGTACATGGGCTATCGATGAAAATGCTTCCTATCCCTTTCTTCTGTGGCAAGTGTCTGCTGATGCCCATAATTTACCACAAGTGATTGCCAATCCGGCACCAGTTGTGGGATCACTCAGCGATCTTGTGGATGAATGTGCTATTGAAGAGCCAACCGCTCCAAAAGCTATCAGTCATTGTGGTGTGGAGATTTCTGCTACCACCGATCTGATATTCCCTGTTGAAGATCAGGGAATTACCATGATCATATGGACTTATGAGGATGCTTATGGCAATACAGCAACCCAGGAACAAAAAATAGACATTACTGATATTACCGCGCCGGTTCCTACGGTTGTCAACCTGCCTAACCTTACGGATGAGTGTTCTGTAGCTGAACCTACGGCCCCGGTAGCAACAGACAATTGTGGAGAGGTAGTTGCCGGAGTGGCCGATGTGACCTTTCCGATTACAACTCAGGGGACTATCGTTATCACATGGAGCTATGAAGACCAGCAAGGTAACATATCCACCCAGACGCAAAATGCCATCATTGATGACACTACAGACCCGATACCAGATGTAGCAACTTTGCCTGATTTAATTGGCTTTTGTGAAGTACTGGCACCGACTTCACCCAAAGCCACTGATAACTGTGAGGGGACTATAGAAGGGCAGGCCAATGTGACCTTCCCTGTGACAGCAGCCGGAACCACGGTTATTACATGGACTTACGATGATGGGAATGGCAATATGGCAACACAAACGCAAAATGTAATTATCGAAGACGATGCTGCACCTGTTCCTGATGAGGCTACCTTGCCTGATCTCAATGGTGAATGTTCTTTAAGTATGCCAGCTGCACCCACCGCCACAGACAATTGTGATGGGGTGATAGAAGGTGTGACCGAAGCAGAGTTTCCGTTGACAGAAAGCACCACCATCACGTGGACCTTTACGGATGCGAATGGTAACATCTCAAATCAAACCCAGGAGGTAATTATTGCTGACATTACACCACCGGTACCTAATAGCGCTACCTTGTCTGCCCTGACCGGAGCATGCGTTGTTGTAAGGCCTGCTGCTCCAAAAGCGACAGACAATTGTGGAGGTGTCATCACGGGAGGGACCGATGCAGAACAATTGATTACCGCAAGTACAACCATTACCTGGACATATACAGATCCCAGTGGCAATACATCCACCCAAAACCAGGAAATAATCCTTTTAGATGAAACGGCACCCTTTCCTGATTTGATAGCACTCCCAGACCTGGTTGGCGAATGCATGCTGAATTCTGTAGCTATACCTACTGCGCTTGACAATTGTGATGGAACTGTTCAGGGAACTACTGATACTGAATTTCCAATAACAGAAAGTACCACGATTACCTGGACTTATACCGATGGGGATGGAAACTCCGTCTCCCAATCCCAAAATGTGACCATCAATGATATTGACAATACGGTTACCAAGCTAGGTGGAGTTTTAACAGCTTCGGCTGATGGCTATAGCTACCAATGGATAAACTGTGAAGATAATACTCCTGTCCCGGGTGCAACTACTCAGGATTTTATTGCCTCAAACGATGGACGATATGCGGTAGAAATTAGCAGCCAGAATTGTAGCATCCTTTCGGGCTGCTATGAAGTGATGGTTCTGGGGCTTGAAGACAGTGATGGCTTTCAGGTTGGTGTCTATCCGAATCCTGTAAGTGATTTGCTGACCATTAATAATGCTTCAAATAAAGCACTGAGTATTAAAATCATTAATACTCTGGGTCAGGAGCTGTCTCTAACGACTGCAACAGGTCCAATCATTCAAATTGATGTAAGACCATTATCAAATGGAGTTTATTTCATGCTTATGGATGATGGGAAATCCGAGTTTATGAAAAGGATTGTTAAGGCAGAATAAGCAATGGTAAATTCACTCGTTTTTGTATTACATTTGTAATACAAAAAGTAGTATACTGATAAAGGGTGTTAAAAGTTTGTAAACGACAATTTTGCTACATGAACAGCATCATTCTCAACACAGAAGCCTTTTTTTTACTCCATCTTTGTATTTCCGTCCAATGGGAAGTTTCAGGTCCTCAATGTATATGTGATTGGCATCAATAGAGGTGATCTTATGCCTGTTAACCACGTAAGATCTGTGAATCCTTATAAAAAAATCATCAAACTTGTGGACATAGTATTTTAAGTTACCGGAGATAATGAATTCACCATTTGCTGTGAAGATTTTACTGTAACTCCCTTCAGCCTGTAGCCCTAAAATATCTCTGGTATTTAGTTTGTAGTACTGGTCCCCTTTTTTAACAAATAGATCTGTTTCTACTGCAACATTTAAAGAGGGGTTTTTATTGAATCGGCCAAATGCTAACTCAAGGGATGCTATGACAGTCTCGGAATTAAATGGTTTGGTAAGAAACACGGCTGGATTTGTATCAAAGGCTCTGGATTTTGTTTCTGCGTCAGAGTTTCCGGTCAGATAAACTACCGGACAGACTACTACAGGTTTATTGATCTCATTAACCAGGTCAATTCCATCTTTGTTTCCCTTGAGTTTGATGTCAGCCAGAATGACCTCAGGCTTTGCCGAGTAATAGGTTTCTAGCGCATCCTCATACGATTTACAAAGGCCCACAGTTTCAAATTGATGAGCTGACAAAACCTCTTGTAAATCATGTGCTGTAAGCGGATCATCTTCCACTATGAGTACCTTCAGCTTCATACTATTCAATTTGAAGACCTTCAAATTTATCCAAAAATGGCTCTGCTTGGTTATATATTCACAGATAATGCGGAGATTTTAATATATTGAGGATGAAACGCCTGAAATGATGATTTATCGAACCATGAAATGTAAATACATTAGGTTCCTCTTATTGGTTTTTGTCGCTGCATTCCAATTACATTCGAATATACTCATTGCCCAAAAGAATAAAGTTGACAGCTTGCTCATTAGTATTGCAGCCATGCCCGATGACACCAGCAAGGTGAATTTCATTAATCAGTATTTCCTGACCATAACGAACTATAATTATTCCATTGCACAGGCTCTTGCCATCCAGGCAAGGGAAATTGCTGAGAAATTTGACTATTCACATGGGTTGGCTGAGAGTCTTGAGAATATGGGGGTCTACTATTGGTACAATGGTTATTATAACCGGGCTAATGATTTGTTTAAACAAGCAATTTTATATGATATGGGGTCTGATGATCATCGCCTGATAGCAGAATCATACAACAGGATCGGATTGATATTCTATTACCAGGCTATTTATGATAGTGCTGAGTATTATCATATGGAGGCGTTGAAATATTTCAGAAAAATGCCAGATAGTACAGGTGTAGCCAGAATATGGTATCATTTGGGCCTGCTCGATTATCATCAATGTAATTATGAAAAAGCGGTTGACTATTACTTAAGAGCATTAGATATATATGAAGAATATGGTAAACCATTGAGTCAGGCTAAAATGCTAAATAAGCTAAGCGAAGTTTATCATGCTTTGGGACAAACTGAATTGATTTGGGAAAATCAGCAGGAACTAATTGAAATTGCTAGTAGTGAATCCGATAAAATGAGCAGAGCGCTGTTCAATGAACAGATTGGAGATATCTTTTTCCTGACAAATTCTTTTGATAGTGCACTGGTTTACTTTAATAAAGCAGTAACACAATTCCAGGAAATAGGTCGAGTTGTAAATCAAGACTTTGTTAATGAAAAGATCGGCAAGATATTTTTATCTAAAGGCAATTATGTAAAAGCCCTGGAATATATCAATAAGGTATATGAGTTTAGAAAAGAAAATAGTACGCGGATCCATATATCTTCAACGGAAAGCCTTTTGGGAGAAATATATGCTACTATTGGAGACTTCGAAAAATCCATTCTTCACTATTCCAGATCTCTGGACATGCACCTGGATATGGGGAATACAATTTCCCTTTCTAAAGTTTATGCTAAACTGGCCGCAGTATATTGTCATTCGGGAGATTATGACCAGGCTATTGCTCATGCAACCACAGGATTGGAAATCTCAAAAAAGATCACCGCCAAAAGCACTGAAATTGATAACCTAATAGTATTAAGTGATGCATATTTTAAAATGGGAAACAATAACAAAGCTTTTACATTCTTAAAAGAATATCATAGTCAGAAGGAAGAGATTGAAAAAGGGAAATCTTTACAACGAATCAATCACCTACAGGTGCAATACAATAAAGTGAAGAGCGAGCGAGAAATTGCTCAATTGAAACAAAAAGAGATACTTCAGGCTGCAGAGCTACAAAAACAAAATTTACTGGTCACAATTTTCTTCATTCTGTTTTTACTGATTTTAAGCCTGTCAATCTTGCTCTACAATCGCTATCAGCTGAAAACAAAGAACAATGAAATTTTATCCTTGAAGAACAAAAAGATCAAGGAAGACAATCAATTGCTGAGTAAGAAGAACAAGGAGGGAGAACTTCTGCTGGCAGAAATCAGACATAGAATAAAAAACAACTTGCAGACCATTTCCAGTCTCCTTAATATGCATTCAAGGACATTGTCTTCTCGGCAACAATCACTTATTCAGCAAAGTCATGACAGGGTCAGGGCGATGGCACTCATTCATCAAAAACTGGATAGGCATACCAATTTTGCTGTTATTGATCTGAAGTCTTACTTAAATGAGCTGGGAGAAAACCTGGTTCTCTCCTATGGTTTCACAAACCTAAAATTAAAAACTAACCTTGCTCATTTACCGGTAGAAGCGGACGTTGCTGTGCACATTGGGCTTATAGCTAATGAGTTGATAAGCAATTCATTGAAACATGCTTTTGATAAAGAGGAAAAGCCTGTGCTCGAAATAAAGACAAGTAGAATAGATGAGAATACGATCTCTATCATTATCAAAGATAATGGCATTGGGTTTTCAGGTAATTACGAAAAGGAAGGGTCTTTTGGCATTAAGATGATTTCTATTTTAGTAGAAGAGCTGGAGGGAGATTTGAATTTTTGCAATCAGAATGGGACTGAAGCCACAGTAACCATTAAATGCCCAACCATTAAATCGAGCGCTAAACAATCAGCAGAAGAAACTGCTATTGCTTAAGCCCAGGGATTCATCGGTGTGTTTGGGTTATTAATTCTTTTCAAATTAGGGAACGGATAGAAATCTCTGCTCCTGTCCGGAAGACCGGATTCACAATCTAAAGATGATGGTTGTCCAAGTTTGCGACTTTCTGTCGGTGATGACGATTTCACAAAGCAATTTGGATTTGAGTGTCCGCCAATTTCTTAATCGTTCATTCTGATAGCAGCTGTCGTTTATGCGCTCAAAAGGTCGTTCGTGAAGTTTTTATAGGCTAGTCATAAAGCAGGATTATATTGAGTTTTAATTGTGTTTAATCAGAATCATCGCCATGATTACTTATTCATCTGTCACGAAGAAAGTACTGTTCGCCCTCATTTTTATTTTCAATAGCTTATTATCCTCCGCTCAGTGGTCGCAGGTCGAAGGACTTGATGGAGGTTATTTTTTTGATATTGTTCAAATTGAATCTGGAGTTACCTATCTGGCTGCTTCTGATTTTGGTGGTGTGTACAAGACAACTGATAATGGGTCTTAATTTGGGAGAATAACATATTAAAGATGAAGAACCAGTCGCTCCTGTTAGTCTTATTTCTATTGATACTTAGCTGCAACGCTCCGCAGAAAAATTCTGAAACGGGTGAAGAAACTACTGAAAATGAGGTTTATGAAGAGATAGCAGAAGAGGAAGCGCCTCCAGAAGAAGCTGCCGAATCTCTTTACCCTGAATTCATTGAATGGGTTGCAGAGGAAGGAGTAAAAGGTAAGGTGGTTCCTGAAAAGTATAAAGAATATGTAGGTAATAGGGATGAGTTGGTTCCCATTGATTTGAAACAGATTTCAAAAAATGGACTTCCAACGGATGCGATTATTTTCCGGAAGGACAAAGTTTCACCTGAGGACAGGTTTCATTTCATACTTGCTGTCTATGAAGAAGAGCAAAATATTAATTATCAACCCATTTCAGCGCCAAACGCTGAATGTTTACCCAAATTTTCATTTCTCCCTGATTCAAAAGATCTTATTGTAGAAATCTTAGAAGATGTATGCGACAGCAATACAGGTAAAAAGACATATTTGGATTTTCATGACAATGAATGGGAATATGACTTCGTCGATGTGGAATACATGAATCTTGCTGACAATCTGAGTCCAATCGGTAAAATATTTTTGAATATTCCTGCATTGCTTTTAGATGTGGACACCAAAAAAAAGGCACTCTTGTATCAACAGAATCAATATGCCAGGCAGTTAAGATCAATAGGGTCTTATGGTGTGTTTAATGTCATGGATGCCAAAAATGGCTATCTAAATTTCAGTCCGGGCCATGGTGCAATGATCGAATATGAGGTCACCATGAGCATCGTTTATTGGAATCTTGGTGATGGTAAGAAGCTGGTGGGCTTTGCCAGTATTGGTTGTGATATGTTATGCTCCATGGAAGCGCTTTCATTCTTTTACACGCAGGATGGAGAGACTTTTGAGCAAGTAGATCAATCTAAGATCATTCCTGAATTAACAATGACCGACTTTCTGAATGACCCTGATGAGGGCGCACCATGTATTTACGCTGTTCTGTATGAATTACCACGAAATGGAAAGAATATCAGAGCTTATATTGAATCTGATTGCCCAACTAAACTTGTTAAGGGTACACAAGTCATGCTGAATTGGAATGGTGGATCTTTTGCGTTAGGGGAATTTAAAAATAGTGAGAGTTAGTAATCAAAAAAATTAGATAAAGAAGCAATATGAAGTACCCGCCTTATGCTATAGTTATCGCAATGATATTAGTATCTGTCTTTTTACTAAGCTCCTGCAGTCAATCTGCCAAAGAGAATCTATCCACAAGCGAAGTAACTGAAGTGACAGAGGAGTCAGCTGAAATGACTTCTGATGCCGGGGAAGAAATTCCAAAAGAGACTAAAAGGTTAACTCGTTCTGATTCAACCCTGCTGTTTAATAAAATTAGTGAGTTGTCACTGGTGGAACAGGTTGCTATTGAAGATGATTTTTACCTGTATGCTAACCTTTTAAATCATAAGGGTAAGCAGCGTGAGTATCAGACACTATATGATCAGCTGGTAGCGCACAATGAATATTTTGTGAACAATGAAATCATCTCGTTAGACCCTCAAAATGGTTACTTAAAATACACACGCGCAGAATCCACTCATACTGTGGTTTACTGGAATAAAAGCGATGGCACAAAGCTTATTGCTTATGAAACTACCGGGTGTGGGCCGGTATGTGAATCATATGTTGTTTTTGCTGTATATGACAATGGTAATGTTACCAAACTGGAAGAAATCACCTACCGGGGAGTAAGAAAATTTGAAGAGGATAGGTTTCAAAAATATCAGAATTATACTGATGGTGCGAAATCAGCGATCATTCCTCAAGCAGGTGAACTGGCATCCCTGGTTGTAGAAAGCTATGATGAAAATGACCCTGATCCCATTGAATTCAACTTTATTTTACCACAAAAAGGGAAGAATATTAAATTCTGTCTGGAGGGTGATTGCGTTGAGCTTATCTGGCAGGATGGGAAATTTCAGTATTCAGAGAAGAATTGATTAGGTCAAATTAAAAACAAATACATTTTGAAACACCTCTATATCTTTCTCTTAATTGTCTTTTTAATAGGCTGTAACAATAAAAAGCAAACAACAGCGGGCGCTTCTGAGGTAGCCGAAGAAATGGAAATAGTTGAGGAGGTAGAACGAGAGGAACAGGAAGCAGTCGTAGAACCATCTGCCACTGAGCAATTAATAGATTACCTGAATCAACATCAGTTTGAAAGTGCAAGTCAGCTAATCAATGATTCAGCTATTGATATTAATGAATTGTTTGAGTCAAACAGGGGGCCAAAATGGCTTGTTGGGTCCACGTTGTTGACATCTATGCTTCTAAACTGTGATCAGGAAATCATTTCGTATTTGCTACAGCTTAATGTAGATCCAAATTTACCCGCCGTAACATACGGGTACGAGGAGTGGTCTCCCAATACTATCTCCGCAGATATTGACTTGAAAGAAATGGAAAAGAGCAGTCATGATGGATTTACGATTAAAGAATCTCCTTTGGAAAAATCATTGAGTTGTGAGGAGAAAACCATTTTTTATAGGCTCATTGAAGCCGGAGCTAATGACCAAAGTGCCATCTTAAAAGGAGCAATCAAATGGGAGGACACCCTGTTGCTTAAAAAGAATATGTCTGAAGAGGTAAGTATTGATTTTGTGCCGGGAACTGAAAGGATGGACATACTTAAGATATTGGTCCCCATAACTGATGGAACGCAATATGGCGAGATTGGCTATGGGGAAGGTGGTGATATGTTTGACTCAGATTTGATGTACGCATGTGAGGCAAATAATGCAGCGCTTGTATGGTTTATGTTGGAAACAGGAGCTGATCCTAACCATTGTCTTCCAAAAAATTATGTGGATGGGGAATATATTGAACCAGATTCAGCGGGATATTATCCTGCATCTACGCCCTTATCTATTGCCAAAGCTCAGTATGAGTCTAATATGGAGATCCATTCAAACAGAGAGAACGACACCACCTATCTGCAGAAAGCCAACGATAGTCAAGAGATTATTAAGTTGCTTGAAGAGCATGGCGCCACAGATGTTTCCAAATGTTTAGGCCCATAGGGTTTTCACAAGACGAAGGCAATTGCTTCGTATAATGGATGATATATCATCCGTTTAATCTTTGATTTTGATGGTATTAAAATACTTACCACTCTCTACCGGGATTTTGCCATCAATCACCTTATTGGGGTACGGGATTTACGGATTTGCGCACATTTTTTGGATCAGGGAAAAATTTCTGAGCTTAAAACTCACTGATAAAGTGAAACTCAATTTCCGGGAAATTGTCCTGAACCATTTGCAGCCAGGCTTTTGATTCTGCCATAAATACCAGTTTGCCCTCTTTATCTCTGGCAATGTGGCGGTACTTGTCTTTCACAAATGCATCCAGCTTGGCAGGCTCTTTGGCACTGATCCAACAGGCCTTGTAGATGTTGACGGCTTCAAACCGGGCACTGGCCTTGTATTCATTCAACAACCTGTGTTGCAACACTTCGAACTGCAGCGCTCCTACCGTACCAACGACCTTTCGGGCTCCCATTTCATAGCTAAATAATTGAGCTACCCCTTCATCCATCAATTGGTCCAGTCCCTTTTCCAGTTGTTTGGATTTCATGGCGTCCAGGTTGATTACCTCCCTGAACAATTCAGGTGAAAAGAAAGGGATTCCTTTATAAAGCGCCTTTTCCCCTTCCGTAAGCGTATCTCCAATTTTAAGATTACCTGTATCATAAAGACCGACGATATCCCCTGGAAATGCCTCATCTACCGTCTCTTTTTGCTGAGCCATGAAAGCGGTAGCATTGGAGAATCGAAATGGTTTATCCTGTCGAACATGATAATAATTATTTCCCCTTTCAAATTTTCCTGAGCAAATCCTGGCAAAAGCGATTCGGTTTCTATGCTTAGGATCCATATTGGCATGGATCTTAAAAATGAACCCGGTGAACTTGTTTTCCTGTGGAGTAACCAGCCTCAATTCATTCTCACGTGCTTTTGGTGGAGGAGCTATTTGAATAAAGCAATCCAATAACTCACGCACCCCGAAATTATTCACCGCACTCCCAAAGAAGACTGGTGCTACTTTTCCGTTCAGGTAGTCTTCTTTGTTGAATGGGTCATATACACCATTGACCAGCTCAATCTCCTCCCTCAGTTCCCTGGTCATGGATTCCGGAAGATGCTGATCCAGCTTAGGGTCATCAACTCCTTTGATCTCTACCACATCGGTGACCTTTTTTGTTTTGTTGGGTTCGTACAGGTTAAGGTTGTTTTCATAGATGTTGAAAACACCCCGTAAAGATTTACCCATACCGATGGGCCAGCTCATCGGACGTACTTTAATGTCCAACTTACTTTCTATCTCATCCAACAAGTCGAAAGCATCTCTCCCTTCACGGTCCAGCTTATTAATAAAGCACAGTACCGGTGTATTGCGCATCCGACAAACTTCCATCAGTTTTTCCGTCTGCTGCTCCACCCCTTTCACACAGTCAATGACCATGATCACACTATCTACCGCAGTGAGCGTACGATAGGTATCCTCGGCAAAGTCCTGGTGACCTGGAGTATCCAGGATATTGATTTTCAGGTCTTTGTATTCAAACCCCATGACCGATGTAGCCACTGAGATACCTCTTTGCTTCTCAATGTCCATCCAGTCAGAGCGGGTGCTGACATCAATTTTGTTGGATTTTACGGCGCCAGCAGTCTGAATAGCGCCTCCAAAAAGGAGTAGTTTCTCCGTCAGTGTGGTTTTTCCGGCATCCGGGTGAGCAATGATTCCAAAAGTTCTTCGCTTGTTTATTTCCTGTTCTAACGTCATCGAGGTATTTATCAGGCCGCAAAGTTAAGTCTATTCCTTTACCTTTGAAATGTGAAAAGAACTTCCAGATATATAATTTATTTTGTGATAGGAATAGCCATCTATTATGGCCTGGAGGCAGATAAAAATCCGGATGCATTGAAGGAGGTCCACAATATTGCGCCCATTGCTATCCTGATTATTTTTGCTGTCTTAATGGTGGTTCGTTATATCCGTACTAAGCGCGGTGAGTGATTAAACAAACGCTGTCAATCAGTCAATTTCTTCTTTTCGCCTGATTTTTTCTTCTCAATTATGACATTCTGTCACAATTTTCCTGTCATTTCCCTATTGGCACAACCATTGATGAAAAGAAAACGACAGGAAAAGAAAAGTAGCATTAAACATAAATTATTACAATGGGAAAAATTATCGGCATAGACTTAGGTACAACCAACTCATGTGTGGCGGTAATGGAAGGAAATGAACCTGTTGTCATTCAAAATAGTGAAGGACACAGAACTACACCTTCTATTGTGGCCTTCTTGGATGATGGTAAGGGAGAACGAAAAGTTGGAGACCCTGCAAAACGTCAGGCCATAACCAATCCGCACAACACCATCAGTTCGGTGAAGCGGTTCATGGGTAAGAAATACAAGGAAGTTTCTGAAGAAAGGAAAAATGTTTCTTACAAACTTGAAGCCGGAAGCAACGATACAATCCGCGTAAAAATCGGAGATCGCAACTATACACCTCAGGAAATTTCAGCCATGATCCTTCAGAAAATGAAGTCAACAGCTGAGGATTTTCTGGGTCAGGAAGTAAAAGAGGCAGTAGTTACCGTGCCAGCATATTTTAACGATGCTGAGCGTCAGGCTACCAAAGAAGCAGGTCAGATTGCAGGTTTAGAGGTTAAAAGGATTATCAATGAGCCTACAGCTGCAGCATTGGCTTATGGACTTGACAAGAAAAATCAGGATCTTAAAATCGCCGTGTATGACCTTGGTGGAGGTACTTTTGATATCTCTATCCTAGAGCTGGGTGATGGTGTATTCGAAGTAAAATCTACCAATGGTGACGTTCACCTGGGTGGAGATGACTTTGATTCTGTGATCATCAACTGGTTGGCAGAAGAATTCAAAAAAGATGAAGGTATTGATCTGAGAAAAGATCCAATGGCCCTTCAGCGTTTGAAAGAAGCTGCTGAAAAGGCAAAAGTTGAACTATCAAGCTCAAGCAGTACAGAAATCAACTTGCCTTATATCATGCCAGTGGATGGTATCCCAAAACACCTTGTAAGGTCATTAAGTAGAGCGAAATTTGAGCAATTAAGTGAGGATCTTGTAAGAAGATCTATGGAGCCTTGTAAGAAAGCCCTGGCGGATGCGGGTATGTCTGCTTCAGATGTAGATGAAGTAATCCTGGTAGGTGGTTCCACAAGGATCCCCAAGATCCAGGAAGAAGTAGAGAAATTCTTTGGTAAGAAGCCTTCAAAAGGAGTAAACCCGGATGAAGTAGTAGCCATTGGTGCTGCGATTCAGGGTGGTGTATTTACAGGAGAGGTAAAAGATGTTCTTTTACTGGATGTAACTCCATTGTCACTGGGTATTGAGACCTTGGGTGGCGTTTCTACCAAGCTGATTGAATCCAACACGACGATCCCTACGAAAAAGTCAGAGACTTTCTCTACAGCGGCGGATAATCAACCATCTGTTGAGATCCATGTGTTGCAAGGAGAGCGTCCGATGGCAAAAGACAACAGGTCAATTGGTAGATTCCATTTAGATGGGATTCCACCATCTCAAAGAGGTGTGCCTCAGATCGAGGTGACTTTTGACATCGATGCCAATGGTATCCTGAATGTTTCAGCAAAGGATAAAGGAACAGGAAAAGAGCAAAAGATCAGAATTGAGGCCTCTTCAGGATTGTCTGAGGATGAAATCGAAAAGATGAAGCAGGAAGCAGAAGCCAATGCAGAAACAGATAAGCAAGCCAAAGAGAAGATCGAAAAGATCAACCAGGCAGATTCATTGATATTCCAAACTGAGAAACAGTTGAGTGAATTCGGTGACAAGCTTTCTGAAGGCAACAAAACGGCCATTGATGGTGCATTGAAGAAACTGAAAGAAGCTCATGCTTCACAGGATCTGGCTGCTATCGAAACAGCAATGAATGAGCTGAACACGGCATGGTCTGCGGCATCGCAGGAGATCTATCAGGCTCAGCAGGAAGCAGGTGGAGCTGAAGGCGCTGCCGGAGCAGGAGCACCTGGTGGTGAGGAAGCCAAAGCAGATGGAGATTCTGAAGTTTCAGACGTAGAGTTTGAAGAAGTAGACGAAGACAAGAAGAAGTAATATTACCATCTGTGACCTTCAAGGTCATAGCGGATGGCATTGGCAAAAGGCCGGCTCAAAATATAATGAGTCGGCCTTTTCAGTTTAATACCAGTTTTCTAGTACATTAAAGTAATAGACACTTCATTCAAACAGCCAAATATTATATTATTCAGATGGTTAGGTGGAGATTGAATCTAAAATTTGTCAGAAAAAAAGGAATTAACCCTCAAATCAGTAATTTTAACTTACCCAAACAACATTAACCCCATTTTATGAATCTACTCTTAGTTTTTCTGGGCTCCTTTTTGGCCCTTACCCCACTCAAAAAAGGCGATGACTTCACCATTATCAGGAACAGGGTCGTCGATGAACTGCTCAAAAGCTCTGTTGAGGATTCAAGGGTTGAGGACATCCTTTCCAGGATGAATCCTGATGGAAGTTTCAGTGGGATTGACTATTCGGATCTAAGTAGAACTGCAGGTTTTCCTCATAGATATCACACCTACGATTTGGTATATTTGGCAAGAGCTTATCGAACACCCGGCTCAAAATATCACAAAAGCAAAAAGATCAAAGAGCGGATTACCACCAGCCTGAAATACTGGGTAGAGAACGACTTCTTTGGTGACAACTGGCACAATAACCAGATCTCTACACCCACCAACCTGGTAAACTTAATGCTATTGATTGGTGATGAGCTCCCCAAAGATCTCGTGGAAGGTGCCCAACCCATCATTGGCAGGGCTCACATGAACGCGTCCGGGGCCCGGCCCAGTGGCGACCGGATAGTGATTGCCGGTATCCTGGCCAAGAATCTACTGTTTATTGCCGATCGGGAGCGCTTTGATGAGATCATTGAGCTGATTGAAGGAGAGGTGAAGTTCTCCACCGGTCAACGTGGAATGCAGCATGATTACAGCTTTCATCACCGGCATGACCGGGTCAACAACACGGATTCGTATGGTTATGGAAAATATGCTAACAATTTTGGCGAGTGGGCCTATTATGTGGCTGGAACGAAATATGCCTTTTCAACAGAAAAGATCAACCATCTGATCGATTATTACCTGGATGGGATATACAAGCAACAGGTTTATGGCATTTACCAGGACATCAGTGTAAAAAACAGAAGCATTACCCATAAAGCAACTTTTGCACCAAAAGGTACTGAAGAAATTGAGCGATTGCTGATCAGCACAGATTATCGGAAAGATGAGCTGGAGGAGATTATGAAACTAAGAAAGGGTGAAGCTGAGCCTTCTGCATCTTTTGCCAAATTCTTCTGGCAAACTGAGCATTTTGTGGTCCAGCGGCCTAATTTTTATACCACCGTGAGGATGTTCTCCACAAGGAATAAAAATATGGAGGTGCCTTATAATGGCCCGGGGAAACCTACGCACCACAGAGCTGACGGGACAAACTACATCCAATTAAAAGGAGACGAGTACCACAACATCTGGCCGGTTTATGACTGGCAAAAGATCTCCGGGACCACGATCATGCAAAAACCTGAGCTTCACAGTCCTGATGAAATTCAGCAACCAGGATATCGGGATTTTGTAGGTGCGGTTACAGATGGGTATTACGGAGCTGTGGCATTCGATTTTATGAGCCCCCATGACATGCTGAGTGCCAAGAAGTCATGGTTCTTCTTTGATGACAAGTACGTCTGTCTCGGTACGGATATCTATTCCGATCCGAATCTCCCGGTGGCTACCACCATCAACCAGGTGCTATTGAGAAGCGATGTCATTGTGAAACAAAACAATGAGGAAAAGACACTTTCACAAGGTGGTCGGGAGTTGAGTGAGACAAAATGGGTTCACCAGGGCAAGATTGGATATGTTTTTCCTGAGCCAGCTACTGTTCAGTTATCCAACCAGGTGGAGGAAGGACGATGGTCTGACATCACAGATCAAAAGAATATCTCCGATGAGCTAATCCGGAAAGAAGTCTTTACACTTTGGTTTGATCACGGCAAAAGTCCCGACAATGCATCTTATGAGTACCTGGTATTGCCGGATGTTACAGTAGATGAATTGAAATCATTTGAGGAATATAATCCGATTGAAATCGTAAGCAATACAGGGAAGCTTCAGGCTGTCGGCCATAAAGACCTGGGCGTTTATCAGGCTGCTTTTTATCAGTCAGGCAAGGTGGAGTTTTCGGAAGATCTGTATGTCAAATTGGAGAGCCAGGGTATGGTTATGCTAAAGGCAGATCAGGGAAAGATCACTGAGATTTCTGTGGCTGACCCATCCAGAAAGCTGAACAAAATGATGCTGCTAGTATCAGGACACTATGAAGTGGATGGAGAGGGCTATCATAGCTACCCCAACCCAAAGGTTGGTGAAACCCTGTTTATCATCGACCTCCCACAGGGCGTCTATCACGGTAAAAGTGTTACCTTCAAATTGTGACCAAAGAAAAGTTATATAAACACTGTTTAAAGCTGATCATCGAAAAGATTGCCGGTCTCGAGCAATCCATGAAAGCATTTCAGGAGGCGGCCAACGAGGACTCCAAGAGTTCGATGGGAGACAAGTACGAAACGAATCGGGCCATGATGCACCTGGAGAAGGAAAAAGCAGCCACCCAACTAGGTCAATTGCAGAAGATGCGACAATTGTTGGACTCCATCAAGATTGATAAAAAGACAGGCCAGGCTGCTATCGGATCACTGGTTACCACAGAAAAGGGAAGATACTTTCTTTCCATTGGCCTGGGACCCATTGACTTTGAAGGTGAACAGTATTTTGTGATCTCAGCCGCTTCACCTATTGGACAAGCCATGGTCGGGAAGAAGGTGGGGGAGTTCGTTGAGTTTAGGGGAGGGAAGGATAAAATCTCTCAGGTTGATTAAGGATGACCTAATTTCTTAACATTACATTGTAGCCAATTCCACAAGTTCCTTTTTTAAGGACTCCTGACTAGGTCTTTTTGCGTTATCATTTACGTTTCCTTGTTTATCAACGGTTAAATATCGTGGGAACCCGGTCAAATTAATTTTGTCGGATAGAATATTGTACTGATCATTATTTAATAAATAGTGTGTTCCCTGG
Source organism: Cyclobacteriaceae bacterium (assembly GCA_965223915.1). Lineage (GTDB taxonomy): Bacteria > Bacteroidota > Bacteroidia > Cytophagales > Cyclobacteriaceae > UBA7330. Next base: position 1,929,317 of record OZ245027.1, read on the forward strand.
AGATCATATTTCGCAATAGCCTCTTCCCAGCTTTCTTTTTTTGATGCACAACCAAAGTAGACAAATTCAACTGGAAGATTTTGCTCTTTTAATTCCTTAAACAAAGCTTCTGAATATGGAAATTCTTGCAGACATGGTTTACACCATACACCCCAAAGATCGATGTAGAGGACTTTAGCTCGATGACGATTATTGACTTCGGAAAACAAATCACCAACCTCATCAAGTGAAATCAACTCATCAAGTGTAAGATTAACAGGGCTTTGTTGGGTCTTTTTTTCTTCAAGTATCGAACGAATATAATTTGTAAATTCTTTGTGATAGATTTTCTCTGACAGGTCGCCCAACAAATAAGAGATCACTTCATCATATCCTCTATTGATAAGGTTGTGACAGACCTTGGTATATAAAAGGTCCTTTGAGAGTATATCTGTAAATAAGCGATCGACTGTTTCAAAATAGTCTAGGACAGCTGAATAGGGATCACCATCGGATAGATACTTTGAGTAGGATGATTCCCGATACAACGGTCTTTCATAAAACTCATTAAGAAAACCTTCTGTGTATTCAGAGTTTTTTAAATCTGATATTTCAGATTGCAAATATTTATTTAGTGCAGAGTAATACTTGTCATTCAACTGGCCTCCTTTAAACCTTCGTTTATATTCAGCTATTTCATCGCCAATTTCATATTTGAATTTGCTCTCAAACCAGTTCACTTCATCCATATCAAGCTCCATATTGCTCAATTCCTTTAACCAATGGTTAAGACCTTTCTCAAAAGCTTCGATTCTTGAGATAAATAGATCTGTATCATTATTTCCAGTTTTAAATGAGAAGAGTTGTAGAGAGTCGTATATGGTCCTGTATCTTTTTCTTAATACTTGCATAGCAGTATTGATTTCTATACGATCTCTTGAAAACTTTACTGAATTTCTAAAATTATCTCCTGATGCGGTTAAATAGATGCTATCTCCTTTAGATGCAAAAAAGGTGATTAATTGATCATCATACCTTAACATATTATCATGAGGACTTAGAATGCTGACATCAAGACTAAAACCTCCATCCTTATTAACTTTTGCTGTGTGGTTTTCTCTACCAAAGATCTCATGAGAGATTATGGTTATCGTTCTGTCGGAAGGATTATTGATCTTTCCCGAAATGGTGAAGACTCCAGGTTCTAGATCAATTTTTGAATCAGAATGTACTTGAGTGGTAAATAAATTTATAAACAGCTGAATAAATACAGAGATAACGAGTAACATAGTTGTTTATCATTTAAATCAAATATATATATATAACTAAATAATTAGTTAATTCATAAAAGAACTTTGTGTCTTTGCGACTTAGTGGCATAGTGTTTTTGCTACAAAGACTCGAAGGTACAAAGCAGTAAATTTGATGCAAGGTCGGTAAGGGAGAAGAATTAACCTAAACCAAAATATCCTTGATCAAATGACCGTGAACATCTGTAAGCCGGATGTCGCGACCACCGAACCGGAATCTTAATCGTTCATGGTCTACGCCAAGCAGATGAAGCATTGTGGCATGCAGGTCATGGATGGTGGTTTTGTTCTCGATGACACGATACCCATAGTCATCGGTTTTTCCATAGATGGTACCACCTTTTATGCCGGCTCCTGCCATCCACATACTAAAAGCAGAAGGATTGTGATCTCGGCCATTGGTGCCCTGGGCAAAAGGGGTCCGTCCAAATTCACCGGTAAAGACAACCAGCGTATCTTCCAACAGACCACGTACTTTCAAATCTTTAAGCAAACCTGCTATCGGCTGGTCAACCGCATGGGCATTGCGTTCATGTCCGTCTTTCAGGTTATTGTGCTGGTCCCATCGGTCAGCTTTCACACTCGGGCAGGTTAATTCGATGAACCGGACGCCTCGCTCCACCAGTCTCCTGGCCAGTAGACACTGGGCACCATAGCTCCTGGTGTGTGGGTCATCAGACTCCATACCGTAGAGTTGTTTTGTGGCTTTTGACTCGGCTGAAAACTCCGTAAGTTCTGGTACGGAGGACTGCATTTTATAGGCCAGCTCATAGTTAGAAATGGCTGATTCCACCGCATCGGCATGGCCCAGCTTACCAATCAGGCCGGCATCCATTTGCTTCATGAAGTCCAGCTTCTGGTTTTGGACACCTTCTTTAGTTTCATCCGGAATGACGTTGGCCAGCGGTGCCGGTCCTGCTTTTAATACGGAAGCCTGATAGGAGGCTGGTAAAAACCCACTATTAAAATTGTCAAGGCCTCCGGGAGGTACCAAACCTCCGTCAAGCACTACATAGCCAGGCAGGTTGTTGTTTTCACTTCCTAAACCATAAGTTACCCACGCACCCATACTGGGTCTACCCTGAAGTCCACTGCCTGTATGCAGGAAATAGTTAGCATTGGTGTGTTCAGGAAAGTCTGAAACCATAGAACGCACCAAAGCAAGGTCATCTACGCAGGTAGCGATATGAGGGAATAAGTCACTCACCCACATTCCACATTCACCGTATTGTTTGAACCCCCAGGGGCTTTTGAGGATCTTTCCTACATTGTCAAACTGGGTCTTATCTACTTTAAATTTTTGTTTGGGGTCTTCACCATTTTCTTTGGCCAGCCTGGGTTTGGGATCAAAAGAATCCACCTGGGAAACTCCCCCATCCATGTAAAGGAAAATGACATGCTTGGCTTTGGGGACGTGATGGGATGCCTGCATCATTTGGCTAATCATAGATCCTGGCTCATCAATTTTACTGCAAGCCGCATTAAGGCCACCGAAGAGGCCAGTAAATGCCAGAGCGCCGAATCCCCCGCTGCACATACTCAGCATTTCCCGTCTTGATACCGCACTATGGATGATGTGTTTGCGTCCCATTATATCAAATATATGAATTCTTTCAGATTAAAAATGGAGTGACAAAAGTCTTTCCATACCATTAAGTCATTGATGGCTTTATCATTATCATCAACCTCATGCGTCAGCGCCAGCTGCTCGATGATCGTTGCTGTGCTCTCAAGTTCTTCCGGTGTTGGAGGCCGTGACAAGGTATGCTGATACACGAAAGTGACACGATCTTCAAAGGTCTCATCAGCCTCTTCCAATACCCGTTTTGCCAGTAATTCTGCCTGGTGTTTGACAAAAGGATCATTCATGAGGATCAAAGACTGAGCAGGGACATTGGTTTCATTTCGCTTTCCAAAGGTGGTGAAAGGGATGGGTCGGTCGAAGGTGAGCATCATCGGTTGGAGAAAATTCCGCCGGACTTCCAGATAGATCGTTCGCCTACCATTGCCATCAATGCTGCCCGATTCTTTTGGTCTTCCCCTGCCAGTCATGAACTTGGTCAGATGGACAGCCTCGGGAGGTCCGTACATGGTCCGGTCTAAATTGCCTCCGGCAAAGAGTAATCCGTCTCGAATGGCTTCCGCTTCCAGTCGTCGCAACGGGAAATGTGAAAGATAAAGATTGTCCGGATCTTTTGAGGCAGCATCTTCATTCCTGACTACTGAACGTTGAAAGGCATTGGACATCACAATGTATTTGATCATTTGCTTGATGGACCATCCGTCCTCCTGAAATTTGATAGCCAGATAATCCAGCAATTCCGGATGGGTAGGTAGCTTGCCCTGGAGACCAAAGTTATCCACGGTTTCTACGATGCCTCTTCCAAAAAGGTGATGCCAAATTCTGTTGGCCATCACACGAGCTGTCAGTGGGTTATCAGGAGCCAGAATGGCTTCAGCCACTTCCATGCGTCCACTTCCTTTAGTGATTGGTTTATTATCAGACACTGCACTTAAGAAACCACGTGGCACCTCTTCATCGGAAAGACTGTTGTGATTTCCTCGAACAAATACATGGCTATCAACTCCAAAACCTTCGTCAATACCCGTGAAGAATGTGGAATCACCAACTTGTTGAGCGATCTCCTCATAGTTTTTCAATAGCTCCTGAGCTTCAGGAAAACTACTGGGAAGCTTGTTATCTATTAATAGGGTGTTGAGAATTTTTATGTCTTCTGAAGTTATTTTTTGTGCTAACCACCGATCTATCAGATTCTGTCGGTCGGCTGGAGAAGAATCTTTAACGGGAACGCTTTCGGGCCACTGATCATTATACGCGATGGCATATTCTACATCCACATAGGCTGTTTTAGGTAACCGGTAATCAACCATCCCACGATGGTTTCCTCCGGGATAAACTTCAATATAGGCTTTGTGGCCTTTCCAGGCAGAGAGATCAAATACCACATCTTGCCATTCGTCTGAGTTCACCTTTTTTTCCAATCCTCCATAAATAGGATTTCTGATCAACTGAAAGTTGTCAATGATAATCCTCATAGATCCCTGGTTACCACGAGCCCTAATGCCAATAAAATTATTTGCAATGGTGAAGTTGGGAGATCTTAATACACCGAAAACACCTTTGGAAAAGTATTCACTTGAGGCCTTTCCTTCAGCTATGGCTAAAATCTTTTCTCCTTTTTCGTCGAATTGAATATCTCCCAAAGTAGTAGATGGGCCAAAGGCAAAACCATCGCTTTTCCAACCGTCCAGGCCAGCTCCCCGAAAATCGCCTATGAACTGAATGTCATTATTATTCACTGCATTTGTGCTTTCAGGAGTATCATTTAACACAGGTTCCTTGTCTATCTCCTGTTTCCACTGGTTGGCTACCAAAGCCTTGAGGTCTTTTTTGATTTCACTAAGCTTGTCCAGGTTCTGGAGCTTCTCGTAGGTGACCTGGGATGATTTGGGTGAAAACCTGCTGCTTTCCATCACACCATATAGTGCATAGTAGTCCGCTGTGGGGATAGGATCAAATTTGTGGTCATGACATTTGGCACAAGACACAGTCAATGCCTGGAACGTTTTGGTGGTCACATCGATCATGTTATCGATACGATCTGCCTCATCTTTACGAATGTCTACCGGACTGTGAGTGCCCTCACCCATGGCATAAAATGCAGTTCCAATCTGAGATTCATTGATTCCGGTTTCTTTGTTCCATCTGACTGAATCCAAAAGGTCACCAGCTATGTGCTCCTTTACCAACTGATTGTATGGCACATCTTCGTTGAAAGCCCTGATCAGATAATCCCGGTATTTCCAGGTTCCGGCTACTTCATAATCAAATTCATGGCCCTTGGTCTCTGCATATCTTACCAGGTCCATCCAGTGCCTTGCCCATCGCTCACCGAAACCGGGGTTGTTCAGGTATTGATCCACCATTTTTTCATATGCATCCGGACTGTCATCTGACTCAAATTTGCTGACCATTTCCGGCGTTGGGGGCAGCCCGGTTAATAGGTAAGAAACCCTGCGGATCAATGTATTCTTTTCAGCTCGTGGAGCCAACTCCAGTCCTTTATTTTCGAGCTTTTCTATTATGTAATCATCAATTTCATTGACTGATACTGTCTTATTAAATGCTTTGGGCTTAGTAGCCTCAGGTTGGATAAATGACCAGTGCGGTTTCCATTCGGCTCCCTGATCGATCCATTTTGTGAGGACAGCTATATCATATTCACTGAGCTTCAGATTAGACTCAGGGGGCGGCATCATCATACTGGGATCTTCATGTGTGATCCGTTTGATCAGTACACTTCTTCCTGGTTTTCCAGGATCAATGGCCTGTCCATTCTCTCTGAGTGCCGTCGCTCCTTCATAGGTGTCAAGTCGCAGCTCACCCTTTCTGCTGCTGGGATCCGGTCCATGGCACAGATAGCAGTTTTGAACCAGAATGGGTTTTACGTCATAGTTAAAATCAACTTTTTTGGGAAGTTTTAACGATGTTGTTTTTTGATCACATTGGACTGTAATCAAGCATAAAAGTAAAAACAATGGTACAGACACCCATAACGCGATTTCACTTCTCCCCATGATCCTATCTTCCATATTTTCGGTCAATGTCCTTTTGATTGAATCATTTGATGATGTACTGATTTGGATGGTGGAATTGACATCATTCAAAATGGTATAAATTCAATTTTCCTTACATTTAGGAATGCTTTTAGGTTATGCAATCCTAATTTTTCTCTAAATATAAAGATATTGCAAAAAATGCAGCCAGGCTGCAGAAAACCTTTGATCTAATAACCCTAAAACCCAAATCTTGAAAAAAGTAAAAATTGGTATTCTTGGTATGGGACGCATCGGACAGGTCCACCTAAAAAGTATTTCCAACAGAATAGAAAATGCAGAGGTGGTAGCCGTGATGAATCCGTCAGAACGAGGTCAATCATTTGCGAAAAATTATCATGTGAGTGCTGTTTCTGATGATCCGGATATTGTTTTTAAGGATGATGAGGTAGAAGCAGTCCTGATTTGCTCTCCCAGTGATACACATGCTGAATATATCCATCGTGCCGCCCAGGCCGGTAAAGCGATCTTTTGTGAAAAACCTCTTGATCTTTCATTACCAAAGATTGAGGAGATTATTTCTGTGACATCAAGACACCAGGTGCCACTTTTTGTCGCGTTCAACCAGCGCTTTGATCCTGACTTTGCAAAGATTAAGTCGATGGTCACAGAGGGTGAAATTGGAGATTTGAGAATGATCAAAATCACGAGTAGGGATCCGGCACCACCACCGATCGATTATATCAAAACCTCCGGAGGCATGTTCCTTGATATGACCATCCACGATTTTGACATGGCCAGGTATATCTCAAACTCGGAAGTTAGTGAAGTCTATGCTGTAGGAAAAAACCTGGTTGATCCTGCAATTGGCGAGGCTGGGGATATTGATTCGGCTGTTGTCATTCTTAGGTTTGAAAACGATGTGACAGCGGTGATTGAAAATAGCCGTCAGGCAGCCTATGGGTATGACCAAAGGCTTGAAGTGTTTGGCTCCAAAGGCATGGCCCTGGCAGATCATACAAAAAAGGACAATCACGTATTGTTGAATGAAGTTGGGATACATCAGTCCAGACCCATGGATTTTTTCATGGATCGGTATGTGGACTCTTACCTCAATGAATTAAATGCATTTATTCAAGCCATTGCTCAACGAAAACCACAACCTGTGACAGGTGAAGATGGATTGAAAGCTACACAAATCGCTTTGGCTGCTAACCAATCCATGAAAGAAAATAAACCAGTGAAAATAGAACTTTAAAGAGAAACTGATGCTACTAAAAACCCTACCTCTAATTTCATTGATTCTATTAGTTGGTGCATGCAATAACCAGCCAGAAAAAACCATCGACCCTTCACTGACATTATGGTATGATGAACCGGCCAGTGAGTGGGTTGAAGCGTTACCTGTTGGGAATGGCAGATTAGGAGCCATGGTTTATGGGCGCACAAATGAGGAAATTATCCAGTTTAATGAGTCCACATTATGGACTGGCCAGCCACATGACTATGCACATCCGGATGCTCATGAAGTGTTGGATGACCTGCGACAACTGCTATGGGATGGAAAGCAGGCAGAAGCTCATAAACTGGCCAATGAAAAGTTTATGTCCAAACCATTAGGACAGCTTAGTTACCAGCCTTTCGGAGATATCCTTCTGAATTTTCAAGGGCATGATTCAGTTAGCGATTACAAACGCAGGTTAGATCTGGAGGAGGCCATGAGTTCTGTCAGCTATCAGGTACAAGGCGTGAAATACACCAGAGAAGTTTTTGTGTCACATCCTGATCAGGCGATTTTAATCAGATTGAAATCATCTGAAAAAGGAAAGCTGAATTTTACAGCTGGTCTGCAGTCACCACATCAACGATACGAGACTCGGGTTCAGGATAATCAGGTCATATTATCGGGCCAGGCTGACAACTATAAACAAACTCGGGGAGATGAGGCTTACCCGGAAAGTAAGATCAAATTCGAAGCTCGATTAAGCGTAATCAATGAAGATGGGCAGCTAGAGACTGATCAAGATAGAATAGCTGTTTCCGGCGCTTCGGAAGTCACCTTACAACTCGTAGGCACCACGAATTTTGTGAATTACAAAGATATTTCAGCGGACCCTGCTGCAAGGTGCGAACAGTACATTGCTGACCTGGAAGGTAAGTCTTACGATCAAATCAAATCCGACCACATCGCTGATCACCAGCAATTGTTTAACCGGGTCAATATCGATCTGGGAGATTCGACCATTTCCGGAAGACCTACAGATCAAAGACTGGCTACATTTAAGGAAGATGAGGACCCAAGCCTGGTAGCACTACTTTATCAATATGGCAGATACTTGCTCATCGCCTCTTCCAGGCCAGGAACACAGCCTGCAACACTTCAGGGTATTTGGAATGACCGGTTATCTCCACCCTGGGATAGCAAGTACACGATCAATATCAATACAGAAATGAACTACTGGCCGGCTGAGATGACAAATCTTTCTGAGCTAACCGAACCACTGTTTCAAATGGTGAAAGACATCTCTGTTACTGGTCAGAATGTGTCAAAAGAACATTATGACCACGGTGGATGGGTGACCCATCACAATACCGATCTCTGGAGAGGAGCAGCCCCTATCAACAATGCCAATCACGGGATTTGGGTGACCGGAGGGGCATGGTTGAGTCAGCATCTCTGGTGGCACTATGAATACAATGGCGACAAAGAATTCCTGAAAGATTTTACCTATCCCATTTTGAAGTCAGCCAGCAAGTTTTTTGTGGATTACCTGATTCCTGATCCTAACCATCCGGAATGGCTCATCAGCGGTCCCAGCAATAGTCCGGAAATAGGCGGCCTGGTGATGGGCCCGACGATGGATCACCAGATCATCAGAAATCTGTTTTCCAATACGATCGAGGCAGCAGAAATCCTGGATGTAGATAAAGAATTTGTGAAAGTGCTGGAAGAAAAGCGGTCAAAGATCGCCCCAAATCAGATAGGTCAGCATGGTCAGCTTCAGGAATGGCTTGAGGATATGGATGATCCGGAAAACAAACACAGGCATGTATCACATCTATGGGGATTACATCCCGGGAATGAGATCCACCCATTGACAACCCCTGAGCTGGCGGAAGCCTGCAGGGTAACGCTTTCGCACCGAGGTGACGGAGGTACCGGCTGGTCAAGGGGTTGGAAAATCAACTTTTGGGCACGGTTGCTGGATGGTGACCATGCTTTTTTGATGCTTCGCAACCTGATGGTGCCTTCCAAATTCATGGATGGAGACAAAGTCAGAGACCGTGGTGGATTATACAACAACCTGTTTGACTCACACCCTCCATTCCAGATAGATGGCAATTTCGGAGCGACTTCCGGGATCACAGAAATGCTGCTGCAGTCTCACCTGAGAGATGAAGAGGGGAATTATTACCAGGATCTTTTGCCTGCTTTACCAACCGCTTTGCCGGATGGGAGCATTTCTGGGATTAAAGGTCGTGGAGGTTTTGAGTTTTCGATTCGCTGGGCTGGAGGAAAGCTTGCTGAGTGTAATGTAAAATCGCTGTTAGGTAATCCGTTGCTGGTAAGGTATCAGGGTAATGAAATGAAGATGGAGACTGAGGTTGGAGGTGAGTATGATGTGGAGTTTTAGATGGTGATCCTTTTGGGAACAGCAAGTATGCTCATTTCTGGCCTGTTTCGTAAATAATGGGGGTTGATAAGATTCTTAAGGGTCATAATGGATTGTACAGTTTAATATTGGAATAATTTTTGCCATATTTCCGTTAATGAAGAAAATCATATTATTGAGTTTCTCACTATTGATTATCCATGGCTCATATTGTCGTGTACCGTATCGATACATATTTGATTTTGGATTTAATCAAAAAGCAATAGATGGATCAATAACTATAAGTTGGGATATCAATCGTGTATTAGGTGATGATGCCGAAAGAGCCAATGAATTCCGTTTAGCTATAGTTAATATATTTGATGATACACTTCACGAAGCTAGGGTCGACAAAAATTACTATAGCTTTTCTACAAACGAAGTGGGAGTTGAGACCGATTTTTTAATTGTTTATGTGCGAGGAATTGAACCCGAAAGTAAAGATCTGAATTTAGGCCATAATGGTGGAGTTATGGCATTAAAGATAATCAGAGACTTGCCTGTTCCTTCCAACAATTGGATTGACTCTCTGAATTTCTATTTGACATTGGGGTGTAGCGCAAATGTGACTGACCTTTTGATGAGACACAATAGGCAAGATTTGCGGAATGAATTGCTTGTAATAGATAAGGAGTTATGGCCTGTAAATTACAAAAAGATTTATGACAAATCATTCAATGTGTTTTTGGATACACAAACAATGGAGTGGAAAAAAATGCCAACAGTATTCGGTATGAATAAATTAATCAAGGGTCTAAATAAGGCTGGTATAGGCAAAGAATTTATTTGGGTTGAAATGGAGATTAGCTATTCGAATGAATTAATTAATTCTAAATCACTAACAAAAGAGATGTATGCATTCATAGCAGGGCACCTATCCGTATTGAAATTTGATAGAAAGAATGATTCAGGTGCTAAAACCTATTTGATAATCCGAAAACCAAAAGACACGAAAAAATATCGAATTACGAACAAGAATTATATAAAGAGAAATGTCCCTGGTTTTTTCAATCGTTTAGGCTATTTCTTCTATAATAATAGTGGGGCAGTCAGTTGACCCAATTAAGATCAGATTGTTGCCAGGCAATCCTTTGCTGGTTAGGTATGAGGGTAATGAAATGAAGATGAATACTGAGGTTGGGGGGGAGTATGAGGTTGAGTTTTAAGAAAGTTGCCCTAAGATTAAACATATTTTTGAATAGTACGTATAATTTGTGTAAATTGATACGTACAGATAAAGATGGATTCAAAACTCACATTAAAGCTAGATAGTCGAATAATTGAGAGAGCCAAGCAATATGCTGCATCTCAGGATCGAAGCCTTTCCAGACTCATTGAATCATATCTTAGATCTCTGGTGGACAATGAGCCTCAGCAAGACGATGAAATTTCACCCTATGTCAATAGTTTAAGGACTGGAGTTGAGGTCCCATCCGATTTGGATTACAAACAGGCTTACAGAGATTATTTGGCAGATAAGTATCGCTAAGTGGAAAGGATATTTTTGGATACCAATGTAATGTTGGATCTTCTTGGAGAAAGGGAGCCTTTTTATGAGTCGGCAGCCAGGATTGTAACTAAAGCTGATAAAGGCTCCATTGAAATTGTGGTCTCGGCTTTGTCTTACCCTACAATATTCTATCTGTTGTCAAGATTTGAAAAGGGTGCTATAGTGCTTGAAAAAATTAGAAAATTTAAGGCACTAGTGAAAACATCTGATCTTTCTGATAAAATTATTAACAAAGCTTTATCCTCAGGTTTTACAGATTTCGAAGATGCTCTTCAATATTTCTGTGCTCTTCAAATGGATTGCAGTTTGCTAATAACCAGAAATGTGAAGGATTTTAAATTATCATCAATCCCCGTGCTGACTCCCGATGAGTATTTGAGGAGTCAATCGTAGGATATTTATTTACACTTCAAAATAAGCGATTTCTATTTGATTAAAGGCTCATGGTAGTATTCTCACAAACCTTGTTAAGTGGCCTTATTATGTAGGCGTTTTCCCAGTTCAGTTATTGATCACAGCTTATCGACTGAATAAAAAAACTATTGTTCCGGCAGTTGGGATGAAAGGAAAAATAGAAATAAATCGTTATTTTGTAACAAAGGTCATGCAAATGAATATACCAGAATTACAATTAAAACTTCATCAGGCCATTGATTCTATTACTGATAGTGAAAAACTAGAGGCGATCTACACGCTCTTAAAAGGCTCAAAGGGTCCTTACAAGCCCATGTCAATGGAAGAATATGTTGGGGCAATTGATGAAGCCAAACAGCAAATTAAGGAAGGAAAATACCTGAGTGTTGATGAATTAGAAAAGGAATCTGACAGCTGGTGAAGAAGAAAACAGTTATTTGGTCAGAAAGGGCCAAAAAATCTTTGAGGGAGCATTAAGACCACATTAAGCAAGATTCTGTTCCAGTAGCGAAAAGAGTTAAATCAGAAATAATCAATGCTTCAAAAGGGCTAAATATCCACCCAGAAAAATATCAATTGGACGAATATTACCCTAATAATCCGGGATATATCAGGAGGTGTTTTAGATGGAGTTACAGGATCGTTTATCAGGTCAACGAAAAGACTATTGATGTTTTGAATGTCTTACACACCAGTCAGGAGCCAATCAAGACATAACCTCAGCATCCGAAATATCTTGACCAGCCACTAGATACAATCTAATATCGCGCAAGTGTTTTCCACTGTGCGATATTGATGTCTCATTCAGACAAGTCAGGACCGAATTATTCCCTCAGGGTAGTAGCCCTACCCTCCTTATTCCAACTATCTTTGCGGCTCAATCAATAAAAAACAATGGTGCAAGACCTCAACAACCCCTGGCATAAAGTTCGTGTAGGAGAAGGAGCTCCTGATATCGTGAATGGGATCATAGAAATTCCTCAAAATACAAGAGCTAAATACGAGCTGGATAAACAATCCGGTTTACTCAAACTGGACCGGGTGCTCTTCTCGTCCATGTATTATCCGGCTAACTATGGGTTCATTCCCCGCACCTACTGTGATGACAAAGATCCGCTGGATATCCTGGTATTGTCTCAGATTACCATTGTGCCTATGTGTATTGTCTCTGCCAAAGTGATCGGTGTGATGCAGATGCTGGACGACGGCGAAAAAGATGATAAGATCATTGCCGTAGCCGAAAATGACATGAGTGTGAACCACATGAATGATATTTCAGACCTCCCGGAGCATTTTGTGAAGGAGCTCAAAAACTTTTTCGAGGATTACAAGAAACTTGAAAATAAGACGGTAGAGGTGGAGGAGTTTCAGGATGCTACAACGGCTAAAGCGATCATCGAAAAGAGTTTTGTAGACTATAACTCATATATAGCCAACAACTAGCTGGAGCAATGATTCATCTGATCAGGACAGATGCTACGAACATCGGGTTTATTAAGCTGGTCCGAATGCTGGATGAAGAGTTGACAATCATTGATGGAGAGGATCATGATTTTTATGACCAGTACAATGGCATTGCAGATATAAAATATGCTGTATTGGCTTTGGAAGATGACCTGCCGGTTTGTTGCGGAGCCATCAAACCCTTCGATCAATCTACCGTGGAAGTGAAACGAATGTACACAACTTTGGAAGTCAGGGGGAAAGGAGTGGCTACACAAGTCTTAAGGGAATTAGAAGCCTGGGCATCCGAAATGTCATTTGCGCAGATCATTCTTGAAACCGGCAAACGTCAAGTGGATGCTGTCAGACTTTATGAGAAAAATGGCTACTCTGTGATCGCCAATTATCCACCATATGTGGGGGTTAAAAACAGTGTTTGCTTCAAAAAAGTATTGTAAGACTTTCTATTTCCTTACCGGCTTCACTTGAAAGTAGGTTGCCGAAAGCAGGCTGATGATCAATCCTATCACAAAGACAGTCATAAACATGATGACAAACTGAAAAAACAGGTTGTCAAACATGGCCAATTGTTCAAGGGTCTCCGCTTTTGCGATCTCAAATTCTTCAGGAGTCATGGACGCTTGCATATTGTCCAGCGTATGTTGCCGGTAATTTTCCATTCCCTCAGGATCTATCCACTTAAAATAGATGACATTGTATATGCCAAAAGCCAGAGAGGGAAAAGAAGCGATTCCCGCTCCAATACCAAACTTCTTGAGAAAAGAGGTCTGATTATTCTGCACTTCGAACTCACGCATCCCAAAAACCACCAGCGTCAGTGAGCCAATGATGACGGCATACCCAACGATCTCGCTGATTTCATAATTTTCCGGGTCAGTCCCGAAGATTGCCAATGTGATAATATTGATCGCCATCAGGATGGCGGTAGAAATAAGGCCGTTTTTAATGATTGCTTTTTTCATCTTTTTTTGGTTGCTAAACAAGGTGGAATTCCCAAAAAACAAGTCATACTTTCGGATGATTTTGACTATTTACAACTAGAAATCTACAGAATTCCGTACTCTTTTCCTTTTTTCACAGCCTCTGTCCTTCGTTTTGCGTTGAGCTTGCCCAGAATATTGGAGATATGTGTTTTGATGGTATTTTCTGAGACAAATAGCTGGTCGGCGATCTCCTGATTGGAGTACCCTTCTGCCATTTTCTTAAGCACTTCATATTCCCTTCCGCTTATTTTAAGCATTTCCAGCTTTTCTGGCTGAGGGATTTTCTGGTTTTCCAGGAGGTCCTTTCTAGATGAAAAATGACTTTTAAGGATAAACCCAAAAGCCACCAGACCAAGGGCACTTACCACGATTAGAAATTCTTTTTCCCAATCAGAATAGCGTAATGAAAGTTTCCCTAACTCCATCAGGACAAATAAAAGTATGGCCAACAAGCCAAATCTTAGGATGATGTTTTTCACAGTGGCCTTTTCAGATTCTAAAAACTAAATTAGTCATTGACTAAGACATGGTTGGGTGGACAAAACAACTCAATGAATCAAAATGAAAAATTTCTTTGTTTGGACACTTCTATTAAGTTTTATGATATTGCCTGGCTTAAACCAACCCCTTTCAGCTTTGGACTTTAGGATAAGAACAATCACGGCAGGAGTAAATCTCTCAGATTTAGATGACAGGAAAACGATAATTCAGGCCATTGATTTTTTAGAAGGTGCCAGGGAGGAATTCACTGCCCAGGGCTATGAGGTACAAACCCTGAGGATAGCAACCCAAAATCTACATGAGATCATCAATGGTGACTTCAATGTGCAAGTAATAAATCAACTAGCTGAAATCGATAAAATACTTGTTGACAAAAACATTATGTTGTCTGTGGGTGAACTTTTAGATGGCGACAAATTCCTGGAAGATCTCCCTGCCTGGACCGCCCTTTTAGTCAGCAAAACTTCAAACATCAGCTTCAGCGTGCCTATTGCATCTCATGACCTGGGAATTCATGATGAGTCGATAAAAATAGCCACAGCAATCTGTAAAGCATTGGCTATGAACAGTCCGGGAGGGGAGGCCAATTTCCGGTTCACAGCCTCTGCAAATTGCCAGGCTGGGATTCCATTTTTTCCTGCAGCTTACCATCATGGACCACAAGGTTTCGCTATCGGATTGGAGTATCCCAATCTCATCACCAGCGTTTTTGAAGGATCAAACTGGTCTGATGCAGAGGAAAATCTTCAGACTGCCCTGGAAGCAGCTTTTAAGCCCGTGGAAAGGATTGGCAGGAACCTGGAGACTTCGGAATGGGCATACAATGGTTTGGATACTTCACCTGCCCCGGGACTAGACGCCAGCATTGGTCTATCCATTGAAGCATTGACCGGAAGACCTTTTGGTAGCCATTCCACTTTGCGGGCTTGTGGTCTCATCACGGGTGTGATCAAGTCTCTCGACCTTAAATCCTGTGGGTATTCAGGGCTGATGCTCCCGGTTATTGAGGACAAGATTTTAGCTCAACGTGCCATGGAGGGAAGATACTCAGTGGATGAACTGCTGTTGTATTCTTCGGTGTCAGGAACAGGTCTGGACGTGGTTCCCCTGGCAGGCAATATTTCTGAAGAGACACTTTCCGGGATTTATCAGGATTTAGCCGCCTTATCATTAAAATATTTCAATAAAGCACTTTCTGCCAGGTTATTTCCTATACCAGGTAAAAAAGCCGGTGAAATGGTGAAATTTGAAAATCCCTATCTGACCGAATGTATTGTGCTGGATGTTGATTAAATTTTGAGTATGGATTGGAACGATTCATTGAAGAAATACAAGGCCATTGTGGAAATGGCGGGTGTAGAGCTGAAAGGGAAGACCGTGCCCTATACATCCGACAATGGTCACATGTTTTCCCAGCTTAACAAAGATGGCGAAATAGGGATCAGGCTCTCCAATGAAGAGGGAAAGGCCTTTATGGAGAAATATATGGCAGACCAATTCATGTCCTACGGAGCAAAAATGCGAGGTTATGTAAAAATCCCCGAAGATCTCATGGATCAGACAGAACTTGTGAGCAAATACATGAAATCCGGGCATCAATACGTTTTGTCTCTGGAGCCCAAGTAGTAGCTTCGCTATTAAAATGTTGTTTCAGACTGCTTTTACAAGGCTTCATAAGCATTTGGCGTCAGGTTTCCGGCTACTTACACTCGTTATTTGGCCACAAAGAATTTGTTACCTGGCTAACATGGAGTCAATGTCTGCTGTTGATCTGGTAAAATGATATATATCTTTTTATAAAAAGGTATATATCTAATAATAAAGAGATATATCAAAATCAGAAAAGATATATATCATTTATATGAAACCTGCCCGTAATCGAACCTATTCGTACGGTGTTTTCATGCGAAACATAACCAGCAAGCAAGTCATGCCCGTACAGATTTTTGTGAACCCTTCTGGATTGTAGAATGGCGGCAAAATGGTAACTATAAAATGTTCTATCGAGCTAATTCGGATTCCGAAAGAGTATCCTTTCTTGAGCAGCTTTTACGGCTTTGTAAGAAGTAAGAAAAGCTGGTAACATGACTATAGGGCATGGCAAGACCTCATGAATCAGTTAATACCCATCAAATCCTCGCCTGATAAGTATACAGGTCGTAATAACGTCCTTCCTTCTTCAACAACTCATCATGGGTTCCGCGCTCCACGATATTCCCCTGCTCGATCACCAGGATCTGATTGGCCTTTCGGATCGTGCTCAATCGGTGAGCAATGACAAAGGATGTCCTTCCTTTCATCAAGCGATTTAAGCTTTCCTGAATGTAGCTTTCACTTTCGGTGTCCAGATTAGAGGTTGCTTCATCCAGGATCAGGATCCTCGGGTTGGCAAGAATGGCTCTGGCGATAGCGATACGCTGCTTTTGTCCACCGGACAGCTTCACTCCACGCTCACCGATGAGGGTATCCAGCCCATCTTCAAAACGGTCAGTAAACTCAGTGACGTGCGCAGCTTGTGCTGCATCCAGCAGTTCAGCTTCTGAAGCATCAGGCTTAGGGAATAAAATGTTCTCCCGGATGCTTCCTTCAAATAAGAAATCATCCTGAAGCACAACACCCAGCTGACTCCTATAGCTTTCCAGGGAAATTTTCGCGAGGTCCTGGTCATCAACAGTAATTTTTCCGCTTTCAGGATTTAGGAAGGATGCTACCAACCCTGCGATGGTGGTTTTTCCTGACCCGGAAGAACCTACAAGCGCTGTAACTGATCCTGGTTTCGCCTCAAAACTGATATTTTGTATCACCGGCTTTCCTTCATCATAGGAAAATCCAACATTTTCAAAGGCCACCTTACCATCAATTTTATCTACCTGTTGGGTTCGCTCGGTACCATCATCTTCCGGTTTCATGTTCATGATCTCTTCGGTACGATCAAGCCCGGCAAAGGCTTCGGTGAGCTGGCTGCCGATGTTGCTCATCTGAACAATCGGTGCGATCATAAATCCCAGGTACAAAGTGAATGCCAGAAAATCCCCCAGTGTCATCTGATCCTGGATGATCATATAGCCGCCAATACCCATGATCCCAATACTGGCGAGACCCAACAGGAAAGTGGCTGAGCTGGTGACCAGGCTGGTAGAGGTCAGACTTTTTTTCACATTCAGGAATAATTTCTCTACCCCCGATTCAAAAGTATTTACTTCCTGCTTTTCCGCGTTGAATCCTTTGATCACCCGGATGCCACCGAGCGTTTCAGTCAGCCGGCCGGTGACTTCAGCATTGATCTTACCACGCTCTCTGAAAATCGGTCGGATATAACCGAAAGCTTTTAATGAGATTACTCCGAAGATTGAAACAGGGACAAGTACGTATAGCGTCATCCAGGGACTGATATTGATCAGCAGGAAAAGGGAGATGACGGCCGTGAGCAATCCACCAAACAACTGGACCAATCCGGTTCCCACCAGGTTTCTTACACCCTCCACATCTGTCATGATCCGGGATACGAGTTCCCCGGACTTGCTATTATCAAAAAATCGGACCGGTAGATAAATGATGTGCTTTTGGACTTTTACCCTGAGTTTGGCAATAAGGTGCTGTGCTTCTACGCTGAGAATCTGCGTCAGTGCAAATGAAGTGACCGATTGCACGATGACGGCCCCGATGACCACCGCCACCAGGATTTTTAGCATTTCCAGGTCACTGTTGGCGATTACATCATCTATAAGGTATTTACTGGCCCCGGGTAATATCAGGCTGGCCAATCTGCTGATCACAATCAACACCAATCCAATAGCGATGATCTTTCTTCTGGGCCAGACAATGGTCCTGAATACATGACCGATACTCACACGTTGTTTGCTCATATAGAATTGTGACGAATGAGCTTCAAAGATATTTGATCCTGGTTACTGAGAGATCCAACTGCTCACTTCTTCTTCGGGTATCCTGTTAAGATAGATCCTCTGAAAGCGGTTAGCCACATATGTCGTGCCTGTAATGAGCAGGTGATTTTCTTCATCCATTTCCGGCCTGATGGAGGATAAAGTATAAGGATTCAGGTAGCCGATGTTATGCTTGCCAACTAACTCACCGGTGGTCTGATCAAAGATATACAGACCTATTTGCCGGGTTTCGGTTTCAGCTGCAATGATGGTATAAGTCGTTGTTCCGACATCATATGAAGCAATATCCATGGGTGTATAAGATCGAAATTCAGTCACATTGCCATAAAGGGTATACAGGTCTACGCTGGAAGCTGTGGCCGTGCTGGAGATGGATGCATCCACTGCGATAAAATTGTCATTGAACTGAAATCCACCGACGGCAAAGGTATTTCCTGAAATAGGGATAGCTTTTCTAATTCCTCCATCGGTTGTTTGACCCTGAAGTACGCCAGTGGGCGTTCCTCCGAAATCACTAAAAACCATGGACATACTGTAATTGTAGAATCCATTAAAGAAAACTGACCCACCGGGTGTTTCCCCCACAAAGAAGGGTAATGGCTGATCTCCGGGGTTCAGGTAGTGGTCCAATATATTTGCTTCCACATCTTCACCGGCACCAATGGTATAAGCGGCAGTATTGACAATGCTTCCATCTGTGCCAACGTAGGAGATCACACTTTCCGCATTGAATGGGTCGTAGCTAAGGATCAAAAACTGGTTAGCTGTAGAGGACGCAGCAGCAGCTAGCGGATACGTAAGCGGCACATTAACGATTTGCTCATCGGACAGACTGTCGTTCACAGAAATAAGCTGAACCTGTATTGTTTGTGGATCCATTCCGAAAAAATAGTAGCGACCATTCGCTTCCATGAGTTCTCCGGTGGGCAACACAGGAGCCGGGTCGAAGGTAAGTTCAGCCTTAAACTCACCCTCCTCATCAACTTTAAGCAATTGAATGCCTGAAAAATCCGTGCGATCAATCTCCGTAGCGGCCAGTATGATGAATCCGGTGGTTGTCTTGATCACGTCTATGGCATGAAAATCAACGCCATAATTCACATCATCGTAAACTTTGAAAAAGCCTGTTTCAGGAATGGGATCTTCATCACTACAGGAAAAAAATAGTGGTAGGATCAACAAAAGGTAAAATAATTTCTTCATCTGGTTCTTAGTAGGCCTGGAATTGCTTGTCGATATATCTTAGTGGAAACACAAAACTTAAGGACACATTGATGTTGTCCATTTTCAGTTCATCATTGACATCTCCAATGGATGTGAGTTCTGTTTGGGTAAATCGGTTGCCACTGTTGGTAATATCTGTGAGTCCCCGCAGATATACCGCTTCAAATACCGTTCGAATATTTAGATAGTCAAGACTTACGCCAACCCCACCAAGGATACCTGCATAATTTTGAAATTGCTGAGTCACACCAAGGATTTGCGTGCCCCCGGAAGTGGGAATAGGAGAGCCAGTGGCATGGTCTGTATAGGTGATGTCCACCTTCTTTTCAGCATGTGTGATGAATGAATAATAGCCGCCAGCCATCACAAATGGTCGGGTCTTGCCTGATTGGATGATTTCGTATTTGAGCGAAATCGGTACATCCACGGCATCGATTCGTTGCTCAATGCCATATTCCATATCAAATAGATTGGGAGCTACAAAGCCCCAGGTCCGGTAGTTAAAGTACTTGTATCTTATTCTTTTGTAGGTGGGCTGAATCCCAATGGCAAAACCCCTATGATAGAAGGTAAGATCCATTCCTGCCTGCGCTCCTGGCAAACTAAACACTTCATAACCCTTATCGAGGTCTTGCTCAGGCAATCCAATCGTACTGATGGATGAATACGATGTAATTGGATTTGGGTCTGTGTAGTTGATCCCGACTTTGACTCCCAACCACCACTGTGTTTTGAGAAATTCTTCGGTATACCCACCAATACCCGGAGCACGTCTGGCCTGCCCAACCAGCGTGATGGTTGATAATGCCAAGAGGGCGAATAGTATCGATTTATTGAATAATGAGCTTCCTGGTTTCATTCAGTTTTTCTGATGTGACTCTTACAAAATATATTCCTTGAGAAAATTGATCCAGCACCAACGAGACCGTATGCTTTCCGGGATTCAGTTTTCGTTTAAAAGCTGTTAATACGGCACCTTTGATATTGATTAATTCAAAACGCATCTCCTGGATGTCGTTGATGAAAAATTCGATTTGCGTATAATTATGAGCCGGATTAGGATACAATTTTTCAATCCTGTAAAAATCATCCCTGAATTTATCCTGCCCGGTGATCACATCGCTGATCAGATCCATAGGTGTATATGTACCCCCGTTAATGATGTCGGGTCCTGTGACATAATCTCCGAAGAAAATGTCATTGGTCAATGTAGTCTGGTCCACACCCATCCATTCAAACAAGATGTTGGCATAGATCTGACGGTAGTCAAATTGCATGGAAACATTGTTGAGTGACAGGTCCGGATTGGTACCATATACACCCCCTTGAAGTCCTGCGCCCCACATCATGATGGGGCCCCCGGTACCATGATCAGTACCGTAGCTGCCGTTTGAGGCTACCCTTCGTCCGAATTCAGACATTGACATGGTCAACACCCTGTCACTAATCCCCCTTTGATTCAGGTCCTCGTTGAAAGCCCTCATCGCAGACGAGATGTAATAGAGCAATGCAGCGTGTCCGCCCATCGTAGATTCTCCCTGAACCACCTGCTGTGCGTGGGTATCAAATCCACCTATTTTTAATAAAAATACTTTTGTTTTGAGTCCTCCGGCAAGCAAGCGGGCCACAAGCTGTAGCTGTGAAGTCAATGGATTTCTGTTGCTGGCAGGTAAAAAAGGATAGTTTTCCGGATAGGTCACAGCCGTATCGGCGGCCGCATCGTAGATCTCTACCAAACGCTTGATATAAGTCTCTGACTTGTCTTCCAGACCAAGGATCCAATCCATTTCTTTTCCGTAAGGGGAGCCATCCAGGAATGTTGGTGGCAAACCGCGTGGGTCGACTCCTTCATCTGTAAATCCTTCCAGCGAATCTATCAGGCTGGCCAACCCGCCCGGGCTGCTGCCTAAGGACAAGGATGTAGGGATATTACCTTCCTGGTGGAAAAGCAACGACACATCGTTTCCCATCTCAAGGGCCAACGGGTCCGGCATATCTGTGTTGGGGAAGTCGTCCGGATAGGTCTCCGGTAAATAAATATTGGAGAGATATCTTCCGATCCATCCACTTGGGAAGTAATCATCGGCACCTCCACCCATAAACCAGATATCTCTGCCCCGAAAGTGTGAGCCGTTATTTTTTTCATAAGAGACCCCCTGAAAAACCGCAGCCCTTCCGATATCATACATGTATTTAAAATCCTGCATGTCGGGGTGCAAGCCTACCTGATCGGCATTGGGGACTGTACTATCCAATGGAATCAGAGTTCGGTTTCCTACCTTATAGGGAATTGCCACATTTGCCCGTCTGCTATAATACTGGTCATAAGCTTCTAATGGAATAAAGGTATTCAACCCGTCATTTCCTCCGTGCATCTGCAGGATGATGAGCACCTTGTCATTGTCGCTGGCTGCAGCGAGTCGCTGCATCGATTTGTAGCCACCCAGTACCTTGAGGGGTACCCCGTGAAATGCAATGGGAGCACCAGCAGCAAAACCTAATTTCTTGATAAACTTTCTTCTATCCATCTTACATCAATTGGTACTCCGGCGACTGTAACATCGCATTAAATAGATTCAATAGTTGCCCTCCGGCATCGGGGTTGGGGCTACCACCATTCCATCTGACCACCCAGGCTGCATCCGGGTCCGGATTGCCTTCGTCATATAGTGCCTGTAGGAAATAATTCAGCCGTTCATCGGTGATCTCACTGTTAGGGTCGTCAAAGGCGATGACTCCTGAGACAGGCAAAAAGTACCTGGCAAGCTCCACCACCAGTGACTTCGCATCACCGGCAACTGAAGAGAAATTGTCAACCACAAACTGCAGAATATTGACCTCGTTTGGCTCGGGATTCATTCCGTCACTGATCAGCCCGCGTACAAAATCATACCTTCTTGTCAGATAATTTGTTGTAATCCAGTTCCTGTTAAAGATCGGATACTGATGATAAGCAGCATAGCCTGCCACCTCAAAAGGTTCATAATAATCCATGCCCTGATTCCCTATGGCACTGAGCAGGCTTCCTGCCGTGTCATAAAATCCATCCAAATCAACTGTGGGATCTGGTATGGTCATTTCAAAGCTTCTGCTCAATCCAATGACAAGATCAAGTGGGGACTTGATCAATCCTCCAAAGCTATCGTCCAGGTATCCCGGAGCACCTTCGTAAAACTCCCGACTGGTAAAAAGTGCTTCTAATACTGGCTGGATCTTAAAATTGCTGGCCGTAAAAATGTCTGCCATGTCCTGGATCATTCCAGCCTGAACCGTTGGATTTACCTCATGGTATACAAAAAATCTGTACAGCTTCCTGCAGGTATAGATTTTGGTTTCCTCCTGGTCATAGATGATATCTATCAGCTGGCTGATCTCATCCAGCAAGCTCTCCTCTGTTGGCTCATCTCCGAGAAGCAATGTAGGATCGGGTGTAACCGTTGCATTCCCGAGTCTTTCACTGAATGTTTTTACCGTATTATCATGTGAGGAAGCTACTTGCGTATTGCCTCTTACAATTCCCCGTGGCAAACTGGTATCAGGATCGATGCTGCTGAATGAATTGTCGTTGACGAAACCCGAAAAGACTTTAGCACCTTCCTGCACATCCGTCTCGGTGAAGTAGATATAGTCTCCTTCATACTGTGGCGCAGGGATTGAACCTTCTAATCCCTTTCCGATGGCATATAGCTCCAGCAATTCCCGGGCATAGTTTTCATTGGGGTTGCCTTTTACATTGTACCGTCCATCCAGAAAAACCAGCATGGCATTGTCAACAGAAATCTTTTTGGTGAGCTCCCTGAAATTGAGCAAAACGTTAGTTTCGGGTGCCAATGGGTCCAGGACAATATCATCCTTATCAAAAGCATAAAATCGGAACAGTGCCAATTGATGATATAAGGCTCTGTGGTTGTTTACCACACTTTTCTTAGTGGTGAAGTGTGTATGCATGAAAAGTACCAACCGCTCCCTAAAGGCATAGGCTAATGATTGGTTTAAGGGAATTCCCGGACTCATCATCTGGGCAATATGCCACCTTAGCACAAGGTTTTCGTAATTATAATCTTCTACATCCGTGGAGGAATCCAGGTTGATCCATGTTTGTCCTGTGTTGGGATCGATGGGCTCCTCCGGGTTCGGAATACCAGCATCAAACAACTGAGCTACAGCCTGTTGAGGTGTCAACGCGGCAAACTCATCGATCTGTTGCTTTGTGGCGCCACAACACGTTCTTCTGAGTAAATGAGCGGCTCGTTGAACGCCAAGAGGATCTGTAAAAGTGGTTAGTGCCATCTAAGATATATTTTCCAAAGCTTATCAAATATAAGTTAATTAATAAAAAATCTTAGAATGGTCTAATTAATTTTTTATTAACAAATCTTCAGGGCGACCTAAAAATACAAAAACCACCCCCAATAGATCAGGGGTGGCAATCGTATGATAAAGGTAATGAATAATTTTGGGTCCATTTAATTTGACAGATAAAGTTTATTGAAAGGGAACTAATCGATCGACGACTTTTTTAGTAGTATATCCAGGGTCATTCAATGCTTTATTTTTGTGCTTTCTGCCCTGTGTACTATTATTTTTGTGGAGATCCAAAATATTCAAGTATGTCACTTACTTATTCTGCCATGATGCCACTCCGTGCATCAGCACCTCATTTCAACCTTCGTGATATCCATTCAGGAAAGGAAATTACGCCTGAAAACATCAGTGGTGAAAGCGGGCTACTGGTCATGTTTGTTTGCAATCATTGTCCTTATGTAAAGCATGTTGAAGATGAAATCGGGCAGGTAGCCAGTGAGTATCAGCAGAAGGGTATTGGTGCAGTAGCTATCACTTCCAATGACATTGATAAGTATCCTGATGACGGACCGGAGGGCATGAAAGACCAGGCCAGGCGAGCCGCTTGGAGTTTCCCTTACCTGCTCGATGAGACGCAGGAAGTAGCCAAAGCCTATCAGGCAGAGTGCACTCCGGATTTTTTTCTATTCGATAAATCATTAAAATGTGTCTACAGGGGCAGATTGGATGCTTCCTCACCTGGCAACGGCCAACCCAATGATGGGGCAGATTTGAGGGATGCATTGGATCGCCTGATCGCAGGACAACCCATTTCAGAAGATCAAAAGCCCAGCATGGGTTGTAACATTAAGTGGAGGTCATAATCCCACAGAACTACAGAAGATTTATTAATTTACGGCCTCATTTCATCCCATGAGCACAGCTTCAGGAAAGTTTAAAAGAATTACGACCCATCGCCTTCAGGAAATGAAGGCCAGCAAGGAGCGTATTGCCATGCTTACGGCCTATGATTACTCCATGGCCAGGATCATTGATGCGGCGGGAATAGATATTTTATTGGTAGGTGATTCGGCCTCTAATGTGATGGCTGGCAACGAGACCACATTGCCAATCACCCTGGATCACATGATCTGGCATGCTACCTCAGTGGTCAAGGCCGTTAGCCGGGCTTTGGTGGTTGTTGATATACCATTTGGTAGCTATCAGGGGAATTCCAGTGAAGCATTGAAGTCCAGCATCCGAATCATGAAGGAATCCGGTGCGCATGCTGTGAAAATGGAAGGTGGTGTAGAGATCAAAGAAAGCATTGTGAGGGTATTGTCGGCCGGAATACCAGTAATGGGTCACCTGGGGCTTACACCTCAGTCGATCTATAAGTTTGGAACATATACGGTGAGGGCCAAAGCTGATGATGAAGCAAAAAAGCTGATGGAGGATGCCAAACTGTTGGAAGAAATTGGTTGTTTTGGTATCGTTTTAGAAAAGATACCTGCCAAACTGGCCAAAGAAGTAGCTGAAAGTGTGAAAATACCTATTATTGGCATAGGGGCAGGACCCGACGTGGATGGGCAGGTATTGGTCATGCACGACCTGTTTGGGATCACCCAGGACTTTAAGCCCCGTTTTCTCAGACAATACGCCGATCTCAATAAAATTATTGGTGAGGCTACACAACAATATATAAAAGACGTAAAAGCAAAGGATTTTCCTAGTCAGGAAGAAAGTTACTAGAACAATTTATTTGAACAAAAATCACAAAATGGCAAAAGAAGCATCAACCATTATTTATACCATCACTGATGAAGCACCCGCTTTAGCAACCCATTCATTTTTACCTATCGTACAGGGATTTAGTGCCTCTGCAGGTGTATCTGTCACAACCAGAGACATCTCTTTAGCAGGAAGGATCATATCCATTTTTCCTGAAGTGCTCACTGAAGAACAAAAAATGAGTGATGACCTGGCATTTTTGGGTGATCTGGCAAAAACACCGGAGGCGAATATCATTAAGCTGCCGAATATCAGTGCATCCATCCCACAGCTGGTTGCTGCTATCAAAGAACTACAAGCTCAGGGGTATAAGCTGCCTGATTATCCTACCGAACCAAAGAATGATGCCGAAGCTGTGATCAAGGCCAAGTATGACAAGGTGAAAGGTAGTGCGGTGAACCCTGTATTGAGAGAGGGGAATAGTGACCGAAGAGCACCGAAAGCGGTCAAAGAATATGCACGTCAGAATCCTCATCCCATGGGAAAATGGGATTCTGCCTCTAAATCTCATGTGGCTAGCATGGAATCGGGAGATTTTTATGGGAGTGAAAAGTCTGTTACGGTTGCGGATCCAACGGAGGTAAAGATCCAACACATAGATGCTTCCGGTAAGGAAACAGTGTTAAAGGCACAGACCAAGTTATTGGCTGGAGAAGTGATCGACGCAGCAGTGATGAGTGCAAAAGCACTCAGAACATTTCTTGGGAGCGCTATTGAGTCAGCGAAGAAAGAAGACATTCTGTTTTCACTGCATCTAAAGGCCACCATGATGAAGGTGTCTGATCCGATCTTATTTGGACATGCTGTTTCAGTCTTCTTTGCGCCGGTCTTTGAGAAGCACAAGGATACTTTCCAGGCCATTGGTGTTGACACTAACAATGGGGTAGCCGATCTGATGGCTAAGGTTGCGACACTTGATGGAGCAAAACAACAGGAAATAAAAGATGATATTGCTGCCTGCTATGCCGCTCAGCCTGAGCTGGCCATGGTAAACTCTGACAAAGGCATCACCAACCTGCACGTTCCCAGTGATATTATCATCGATGCGTCTATGCCAGCGGCCATCAGAACCTCCGGACAAATGTGGGGACCTGACGGCGGACAAAAAGACACCATGTTTACCATTCCCGACCGATCGTATGCGGGTGTTTATCAGGCTGTTATCGATGACTGTAAGGCGAATGGTGCCTACGACCCAACCACCATGGGTAGTGTTCCCAACGTCGGTTTGATGGCTCAAAAAGCCGAGGAGTATGGCTCGCATGACAAGACTTTTGAGATTCCTGCTAGTGGTAAAGTGCAGGTAGTAGATAGTAAGGGAAATATTCTGATTGAACATGCTGTAGAAGCAGGAGATATCTGGAGAATGTGCCAGACCAAGGATGCTCCTATCCAGGATTGGGTAAAACTCGCTGTGAACCGATCTAAGGATTCAGGAACGCCAGCCGTCTTTTGGCTGGATAAAAAACGGGGGCATGATGCAGAGATTATCAAAAAGGTAAAGACATACCTGAAAGATCATAAAACCGATGGATTGGAGATCCACATCATGGCGCCTGTTGAGGCTACTAAATTTTCCGTTGGACGAATCAGAAAAGGACAAGACACTATTTCAGTTACAGGAAACGTGCTTCGGGATTACTTGACTGACCTGTTCCCGATTCTTGAGGTGGGAACCAGTGCCAAAATGCTTTCAATTGTACCTCTTATGAATGGAGGCGGACTGTTTGAAACCGGCGCGGGAGGATCTGCGCCTAAGCACGTGCAGCAATTTGTAGAAGAAGGTCACCTTCGATGGGACTCATTGGGAGAGTTTTTGGCTTTGGCAGCTTCATTGGAACACCTGAGCAAAGCGGATAACAACCCCAGGGCACAAATCCTGGCTGATACGCTGGATGCTGCCAATGGAAAATTCCTTCAGGAAAACAGGTCTCCATCCAGAAAGGTAAATGAGATTGATAATCGTGGTAGTCATTTTTATCTGGCCATGTACTGGGCAGAAGCCCTGGCATCACAAGATAAAGATCAGGCGTTGAAGACCAAGTTTACCGAAGTGGCTAAAACCTTGAAGGAAAAGGAATCAGTCATCAATGAAGAGTTGCTGAAGGCACAGGGTTCCTCAGTTGATATTGGGGGATATTACCGTCCCGATGAGGACAAAACATCCAATGCCATGAGACCTAGTGCCACCTTGAATGCTATTATTGACGGATTAAGAAAATCCTGATTTAATCCTGATTAAACTATAAGGCTTCTTCCTTTTTCAGGAATTGTACCTGAAAAAGGAAGGGCCAATCTTTGCCAGTTACATAGATATTACCGGATGATTTGTGATAAGCAATCCCATTCAATACCTCATTCACCTCATCTAATCCGGATTTTTCGCTATCTGATAAAAGCCCGGAAAGATCAATGATTTGAAGAACTTTTCCTGTCTGTGGATCAATCACCGCAATGTTATCCTCTGTGTAAATGTTGGCATAGATTAGGCCTTCAATGACCTCCAGTTCGTTGAGAGATTTTACAGGTCCTTCATCGTTGTAGACTTCAAGCTTTCCAATCTCCGAATAGTCTCTCGGGTCCAGGAGGTGTAGTACTTCTGTCCCATCACTGATTATCAATGTATCTCCCAATGTGGTAGCACCCCATCCCTCATGATCATAATTGAACTTTCCGGTTTCATTGAGGTCTGTGTCGTAGACAAATCCCACATTGCTTCTATAGGTCAGCATGATGATTTTATCCTCCCATACAGTGCTCCCTTCACCAAAGTAGTCAGAATCAATGTTGACCTGCTTTATTTTTTCTCCTGTTTTTAGGTTTACCTTTCGAATGGATGAACGGCCTTTCCTTCCGGTACTTTCATACAGCATGTCATCCAGGAAAAACAGACCCTGGGTATATGCTTCCGTATCATGGGGAAATTTTTCTATGACACGGTAGCTCAGCGTTTCTGGTGTGACATCGGATAAAAACCTGACACGCGGGAAATGTGATTCGGATTTACCATTGAAAAATACTGTTACCTTAAATCTTTTCTCACCAGTGACAGCATTTTCCGACTCCCAGCTAAAGCTATCTGTCTTGAAAATAATCTCTTTATGATCGTCATCAAACAGAATGGAATCAATCTCTTTTTTTGAACTTATTTTAAATTCAACAGTTTCTCCAATGGTGAGCATTTTGTTAGGAGACGGACTTAGTACACTGGTATTTCTGGGGATTCGTGGTGACTTATTTTTGGTTTCATTTGGCTTTTCACGGCCATCATTACAGCATGTAAGAACAAAAAGTGTGATAAGTACTAGGAATGTCAATCTCATCTGATTAAAATACGTTTGAAAAAGTAAATATCATTCCATCAATCCAGAAAATGAAATACTCAACGATGGATACCCAAATTCTATTATAATTATGTCAATGCAACGAATTTTAGTTCCGGTAGATTTTTCCGATGTTTCAAAAGATGCTGTGAGGTCAGCTGCAAGTCTGGCCAAAAAGACCGGTGGAGATATTGTTATTTTTCATGTGATTGAGACTTCCGTAGAATCGGATGCCTTAAGAGAAAAGATTGATAGTATGTTGGCAATGAGAGAGCTTAATGGCATTACGACACATTATAAACAAGCCACGGGAGATCCGGCAGAAGAGATCGTGGAGCAGCAACTAGACTTGATTGTGATGGGATCTGAAGGGGCAGAAGGCATTGAAAATCTGTTGTTGAGTACACTTTCAGAGAAAGTTTCCCGAAAAGCCCGGTGTCCGGTCATAAATGTGAAAAAGTTTGTTGATCTGGCCAATATCAAGAGCATTGTGTTTCCAACGGATATGCGTACGGATCAATCCAGTGTGATCAAAGACATCAAGGCACTTCAGTCTTTTTATAATGCACACCTACACCTGATAAAAGTTTTCAACGATAGTTGGGTGCTGGAAAGAGAGGTAGCGGAGCGGCTTGAAGAGTTTGCCAAAATAATGGGTTTAAAAGACTACACGGTCACGGCAAGGCCTAACATCGATAAGGCGGAAGAGATTCTGGAATTTGCTGCAGACATACATGCTCCCATGATTGCGATGGGCATCCATGACAGACATGGATTAGGAAAAATATTGGGTGGATTTATTGCCAAAGATGTGATAAACCAGGGCAAGGTAGCGGTCTGGACGAAAGTGATGCAAGAGGAAGACTAACTCCCGTATTTCTTGGTTTGAGGGTAACTCATTTTCATGAGTGTGGGTACAGTAAGCCCTTGATACAACACGGAGCATACCACTACCACATATGTCATGGTGATAATGATGTCCTTTCCATGAAAATCTGTCAATGAGAGCGATAAAGCTATCGGAAGCCCACCGCGGAGGGCACCCCACGTCAATATGGGGATGGTAAACGGGGCAAAAGACCGCCTGGTTGACATCAGTTTGATCGGCACGTATACACTCAACCACCTTCCAAGGAGCACAATGTTCACAGCGAAGAAACCTGCCGCGAAATAATCTATCCGTAGTGGGATGACCAGCATTTCCAGTCCAATGAGTACAAACAACATGGCGGATAAAGATTCCTCAATAAGGTTCCAGAATTTAAACACATAGTCTCCAGCAGCACTGGTTACGTGACTTCCTCTACCTTCATTTCCAATAACAAGCCCCATGATTACCGCAGCCTGCTTCGAAGAAACGTGAATAAAATCGGCCAGGTAAGATCCTACCATGACAACCGCGAGGGTGATCAGAATTTCAACCTCGACATCGTCATTGTCAACATATTTTAAAAGTCGGTACCCAATATATCCAAGCACCAAACCGATAAAGATCCCCCCTCCGATATCGGCACAAATGATATATACCGTTTCAAAAACACTCAGGGCATGATCTTCTCCGGCATGCGCAATGTCTAGCAGGGTGAGTGCCAATACCACAGCAACTCCATCATTGAACAATGATTCCCCTTTAATTTTGATTTCCAGGTCCTTAGCCATGTTGAACCTTTTCATGGTCTGGGTCACAGCAATGGGGTCCGTAGGAGAGATTAGCGCACCAAATACCAGGCAGTACAGATAATGAAGCTCAATACCTACAAGATAGTTGAGCATATAATAGACCAGCGTACCAATCACAAATGTGGAGATAAATACGCCGGTAGTTGCCAGTAAGAGCACAGGTGTTCGTTCCCTGGAAAGTTTCTTGAAGTCTATCTGCAGGGCTCCTGAAAAGAGCATAAAGCTCAATACTACCTGATAGAGGACCTCTGCGTAGTCATATTCCTCCAGATGGACTGCCTGAATGTCTAATTCAGGGAAGAGGAATCCTACGATAAGTACGATGGCCGAAAGCACGATAGCCATGATCATCAACCCAATAGAAGATGGAAGCTTTAAAAAGATCGTATTTACAAAAATGAATAGCCCAGCAAGAAATATAAACAGTGCTATGATGTCAAAAACATGCATTTGATTTGCGTTCCCAGTCTACTAGATAGTTACTTTAATTCTTGCCAAAACTACAATACGTGTAAAGAGTTTTGCCCGGTATCCAACCAGACGACGGCTTTTGGGTGGTTTTCTTTTCTCCGCTGATGGATTTTTAGACTGTGAATATAGTTTTTTTTATTGTTTACAACAAAAATCCACCAATCCCGCAACGGAAGTAGAGATTTTCCACGCACGCAAATATCTGCCTTCTACAATAATATTTGAGGCTATTAGGCTTTTAGTTTTTAAGCGGATGCTTTTTTTAGCCTTTCTTTGTAGATGAAATAGCTCGTGTAAATCAAAAGTGAGGTAAAAATCAATATCAGTTCCATATCACGTCAGTTTATCTCTTTAAATTCACTGGTTGCAAAGCCTGTGCCAAAGTGGATAATCAGTAATTGAAAAAATAAATTTGTAAGAAAGAACTATTTTATTTTGACTGTGATACGGATCAAATCCCTTAAACTTTCATTCAATGCTCAAAATCATCTCAGTTTCCCGGACTGGATGCTCAGTAAACAATCTGAAGCTTTGATACTGGGCCCTTCCGGGAGTGGTAAGACCACGTTGCTTCATCTGCTGAGCGGGCTTGCCAGCCCTACGAATGGCGAAATAGAAGTGAATGGGTATAAGCTTCATGAAATGAATGGGGCGGAGCTTGATCGATTTCGAAAAACACAGATTGGGATCGTATTTCAACAGGCGCATCTGATCAAATCATTGTCAGTGATGGAAAACCTGCAACTGGCAAGGTATCTGAGCCATCAAAGGAAAGATGATCAATGGATTAATGAGATCATTGATCAATTGGATTTGACAAAGATCAAAAGCAGAAACGTGAAAAAGATCAGTCAGGGCCAGGCACAACGCGTGGCTATTGCCAGATCTGTCATGAACAAGCCCAAAGTGTTATTCGGAGATGAGCCCACAGCCAGTTTGGATGATGAGAATTGTGAAAGAGTGATCCAATTATTGAAAAAGGAAGCTGAATTGTGTGGAGCCACCCTGATCATTGCCACCCATGATCAACGGGTAAAGAAAGCGTTTACTCATCAATTAGTTTTAAAACATCAGTGATGAATATTTTCTATCTAAGCTATAAGAATATTCTGGACAGGCCATTGAGTAGTTTGCTTAGTTGGTTGCTGCTCAGCTTTGGAGTATGCGTAGTTGTATTGATCCTGCAATTGAGTGACCGGTTTAAGGACGAAGTTTCAAGAAACAGCGCTGGGATAGATCTGGTAATTGGTGCCAAGGGGAGCCCGTTACAAATTATTCTTTCAAGTATTTTTCATATAGATTTCCCTACAGGAAATATCGATTTGGCCGATGTGATGCCCTATACCAAAAACAGATATATCGAAAGTACGGTGCCGCTTTCACTTGGCGATAGCTATGCTGGATACCGGATTGCTGGAACCGTTAAAAAGTTTGGGGCGCTTTATCAATCAGCGCTGGATCAGGGTAAATGGTTTAGCGAACCCCTGGAGGCAGTGGTTGGCAGCCAGGTGGCCAGGGAGTTGGAAATTAAGGTTGGTGACCAGTTTTCAAGTCAACATGGCTTAAGTGACGAAGGAGACGATCATGGTGATCATGGATTTGTGGTGACCGGAATTTTGAAGCCTACGGGACTGGTCATAGACCAGCTGATCCTTGTGGATTTGTCGAGTGTTTGGATGGTCCACGATCACGAGCATCATGAGGATGAAGAAGAAACAGATAGTCTGATATCCATCTCGGATTGGGGGATTGAGTTGACTACACATCAGATTGAAGAGAATCAAATTACCAGTTTGCTGGTCAAATACAGGTCACCCATGGGTGCTGTGATGTTGCCAAATCAGGTCAATCAGACGACCAATTTACAAGCTGCCTCTCCTGCATATGAAGCCTCACGCCTGTTCAGTATTTTAGAAAATGTCATGAAAGTCATGAACTTTTTAGGACTGATAATTATTGCCATCTCAGGAGTAAGTGTGTTTATTTTATTGTTGAATTCTTTGAAAGACAGAAAATACGAGATTGCCATACTGAGATCCATGGGGGCATCCAGAAGGATGGTTTTGTCTGGTATTTTATTTGAAGGTTTTTTGGTTTCAGGTGCAGGGGTGATTACAGGCTTCTTATTGGGCCATACGATTATTGTAATCCTCTTTGAACAGTTACTTGGCCGACCAGCCACGGTATTGACTTTTGCCCCGGGAGAGGGGTTATTGCTGATTTCCTGTATCGCAATTGGTATATTTGCTGCAGTGATTCCCGCAGGTATGGCTTATAAAACAGATATTTCCAAAACACTTGCTCAGGGTTAAATGTAATATGTTATGAGAGTAATTATTTTGTTCATGGTTATAGCGGGCACCTGGGCGTGTCAATCACAGCAGAAAAATGAAGATCTGGGGCCTGAAGCATTCAATAAGGCCATTGAGAACGATGCTGATGCAGTGGTCATTGATGTCCGAACTTCAAGGGAAGTTGCTGGTGGGATCATAGAAGGTGCTATTCATATGGACATTAATTCACCGGATTTTGCTAAAAAGGCATCAGGGCTGGATAAGAATAAGACTTACTATGTTTATTGTCTAGCGGGAGGTAGAAGTGCAAGTGCAGTTAAACATTTTAAAGAAATTGGTATAGAAAATGCAGTGAATCTAAAGGGTGGTATCAGGGACTGGCAGAAATCAGGCCTGCCTGTTATGGAACCATAGAAAATACTGGATTTAAATAAATGGTAAGGTTGAATAGATTGAAACAAGTTTACGCTGGATATAAGCTGATTGATTTTACGGTGAAACCATTTCTAATGGGATTTTTCGTGTGCCAGGCAATACTGGCCGTTGGTCAGAGCTCATCAAAAGAAAACTGGAACACCCTGGCAAAACTGGAATTTGAAAAGTCACATGACGAGTATGGGGAAATCTACATCCCTAAGTTTGGACCGGAAATCAAAGCACTTTCGGGTAAAGAAATTGAGCTGGAGGGATACATCATTCCCTTTGAAGGTATGTTTGGTCCTCAGAAATTGATCATTTCGTCTGTTCCGATTGCGTCTTGTTTCTTTTGTGGCGGAGCTGGTCCCGAATCGGTAGCTGAAGTATATTTGAGCGAGTCTGTGAAGTACACCTCCAAAAAGGTAAAAGTCACAGGGAAGCTCAACCTGAATAAAGAAAACTCAGATCAACTGATGTACATATTGAAAGAAGCTAAAATGCAGGTGTTATGAAAATATATAATTCATTTTCCATTTTATTGATCGTTTTATTGATTGCTTGCGGTGAAAAGCCTGATCAGGTAAAAGTGCTCAAAGACGAGGTGATGGATGTGCACGATGAAGTAATGCCTAAGATGGGAGATCTTAGGAAAGCCAGCAAAAGCCTCCTGATGAAGGCGGAAACTTTGGATTCAACTTCAGCGGCAGAACTGAAAACAATTGCCGGTGATATTGAAGCCGCCAATGAGTTTATGATGGATTGGATGCGGCAGTACGAACCGAATCTGGAAGGTACCGAAGAAGAAGTGCTTAAGTATTATAAGGAACAGCGGGAAGGTATTCAGGAGGTAAAAGAAAGAATGCTTAATGCCCTTGAGAAAGGACAAAAAGCACTCTCAGAATAATTTTTACTGTTTTTTACAGTTGTTGAGCCATTCCGTAACCTGCTTCACTTCGATAAGGCCTGCGTTATTTCCCCACGAATTCGACACATACGTGACTACCTCAGCAATTTCGAGGTCTGAAAGTGTGGGGATAGGAGGCATCACCTGAGTGTATTGCACACCATTCACAGTGATAGGTTCAAATTGCCCATTTCTGATTCCACATGCTGCTTTATCAGGATTAGCCTTCAGATAGTCAGAATTTGCTAACGGGGGGTAAAGTTTTGCCAGTCCCTGACCTTCTGCCTGATGGCAGGCAAGACAGTAAGTTTTGTAGATTTCCTTTCCTGCCACAATGTATTGCTGAAGCTTCACATCATCTCCGGCTGCAGCAGTTGACTTTTCTTCTTTTGGAGCTGACTTATCTGTAGAAGAGCTACCTGATGTGCTTTTTTCTCCACCCCCTCCGCAGGAATAAAGACCGATAATAAGAGTTACAGCTATAAGCTTAGTTAGAGTTTTCATTTTTCTTAATTAGTCTATTGATATCATTAATGAGGATGTCTACTTGCTCCGGTATTGTACCATCGTATACACCCCGTATTCTTCTTTGTTTATCTACTAGGAGGAAAGCACCACTGTGGATGTATCCTCCGGGAGCATTTTCATCTTCATTGGCGACTACCAGATAGCTGGTCTCCCCAATGTCATAAATGGAATCTTTGTTGCCTGTCACAAAGTGCCACTTTTCTGTTTCCACACCCAGCTTTTCAGCAAAATCTTTCAATACAGCAACCGTATCATGCTTTGGGTCAATGGTATGAGAAAGGATGCCTACTTCCGGTTCATCCTCGTAGGCTTCATACACCCTCAGCATTTGTTGTTTCATAACAGGGCATATCGTAGGGCAGCTGGTAAAAAAGAAATCAGCCACGTATACCTGGTCGCTGAAAGTCTCATTGGAAACAATATTACTGTCCTGATCAATAAATTCAAAGTCCCCGATGGTATGGTAGATGGTATCTTTGACCGTTTCACCATTTACCTCTTTTTCAACGAATCTTTTATTTCCTAATATAGGTAGCTCGTTCGTAGTATTTACCTGACTACAAGCAGTGAAAGTTAAAATGGATATTATTATTACTAGTTGTCTCAACTTCGTGCCCTCAACCTTTTATAGATCCTAATTGCCAACATTAATAGTACTGCGAATATAATCAACCCAATGCTTCCCCATAACCAACTCATTTGATTTTTAACCACAATAAGAAATACAATAGCAACAAGTAGAAAAGTGGCAATTTCATTCCATATCCGTAGCTGCTGAGAGGAATATTTGCATTTGCCTGCCTGAAGATCTTTATATATTCTGTGGCAAAGAAAGTGGTAAACGTATAGCAAGAGAACGAATGACAACTTAATGTGCATGAAAGGCATTTTCAGCCATTCTGGCTGGCTAATGATCAGTGAGGTACCCATAATCAATGTGAGCACAGCTGAGGGCCAGGTGATCCCCAACCAGAGTCTCTTCGACATCAGGGCGAATTGGCTGGTGAGAATGGTTTTTTCGGGGTCAGATTTCTCGAAAGCCTCAGTGTGATAGACAAATAACCGGACGATATAAAACAGCCCCGCAAACCAGGTGACGATGAAGATGATATGAAGTGATTTTATATATAAATATTCCACTTAGGGAGCTTTTTTAATCCGGGGATGGTTAATAGAAAGTCGGTAAGCAAATTTGAGTTGTATTTCCTGACAAAACAAGGAATTTATATCTTCGAAAGAATATTCTTAAAAATGGCAGAACAATCCAATATCTGGTTTCTCGAGGAAATTGATCTTTTTGATATTCTATGCCCGAGCAAAACTCCTAATATGGAAGCCAAACATCCTCCTAATCAATTCAAGAGGGATGAATTCATCTATTTCCCTGATCAACCATCGTCCAGCATATACATGATTGCTGATGGGAGGGTAAAGATCGGGTCGTATATAGAAGATGGTAAGGAAAATGTGAAGGCCATCCTGGGTAAGGGCGAGGTATTTGGGGAATTGGCATTGGCAGGAGAATCTAAAAGATCGGATTTTGCTCAAGCGCTCGATAATGATACCCGGATCTGCTCAATGTATATCGATGACCTGCAGGAATTGATGAAAGACAACCAGACGCTGGCATTGAAGATCTTCAAGATCATGGGATTTCGGCTGCGGAAAATGGAACGGAAGATCACATCATTGGTTTTCAAGGACGCCAGGACACGAATAGTGGAGTTTTTGAAAGACATGGCAGAGGAAAGAGGACAGAAGGTAGGATTCGAAACGATGATCAAAAATCATTTGACACATAAAGATATTGCTAGCTTAACCGGAACATCCAGACAAACAGTCACCACGGTTCTCAATGAACTGAGAGAATCGAATATCATCAATTTTGACAGAAGAAGGATCCTGATCAGAGATGTAGCTAAATTGGCTTAGCCTGTGCAGCCTACTTATTCATAATCCCAATACTTATCCCGTTTGATTTCTTTTAAAAGCAGGCTGCGACCATCACTGGATTCCATTTTGAGAAGAAAATTTGGGTAGGTACCATTGATCCAGTAGGTCATTGTCTCTTGATTGTCCTTAGCTACTGTGATTTTCCATGGGTTGTCAATCATACTTTCATCCAGACCACTCAAAGTTTCATCCTTATCGGCTGATTGTACTTTCACCTGGGCATTAATGGCCGTTGGAATTTCTACACTATTGTTTACCTGAGTAGGATAAAGTGCGATATCAAAAGAAAGGCCATCACTGAAATCAAGTGTGCGTAAGGTGTAACTCAATTGATCCTCAAACCAGGGGGCTTTATCAATTTTCGTTTGATCATTCCCCTCCTCATCAAAATAGCTCATGTAGTCAAATTGAATTTTACTACCTTTTTCCAGAAAATTCTTTGAGGTGTTTCCACACCATTCCTGGGAAGTATGTGACAGCTTGTGGAGACTCTCAGGGTTCCCCCGATGAATAAACAAACTTGTGAGGAAATGGTAGGGGTAGATCATTGTTTCCACCCGGCAAAATTTATTGATCTTCATGACCGGGTATAGATCATCCCGACTGTAATCATCGGTTTTTACCCGGTATTCTTTGTTGAATTCCTCTTTGACCAGAATATAGATATACTCATAGGAACGGGTTTCATCATAAATCTCCATGGTAGCATCGTATACGGCTACTTCTGCCTGGCCGTCATCCCAGAGCTTGTCGTTCGCCCATTCATAGTTGATATAATCCTTTTTAGTTTCTTCAGTTGAATTCCTGTAACTAAAGAACAGCACTGAGCCTAAAGCCAGTAAAATGGGTATGCTAATGAGTATCTTCTTCATCGGGGTCAACAAATTGAAAATCGATTTCAGAATCCTTGAGATCCTGGAATGTATCTATGTCATTCAATTCATCTAACAAGTAAAACTCCTTTTTCGTTTTAGCTATTTCCTCTAATAGTTCTTTTAATACTTTATCGTGGCCGTATTTTTTACCCTCAAACAAGGTTGAGGAGTGCGATTTCATACCCAGCAAATAATATCCTCCATCTTTGGCAGGTCCGATCACATATTCATTTTCATCCAGTTGCTTAAAAGCTTCATTCAGGTGCTTTTCAGATATTTCAATAGAATCGCTGCCGATAATGACCACTTTTTCGTACCCGGTGTCAAAAGCCTTTTTGAAAGCATTGTTCATTCGTTCCCCTAGATCTTTACCTTTCTGGATGAGTAATTTGTACTCGCTGTCATCCCAGATATCTTCTATCTCTACATATTCAGAATAAAATACTGCTTTATCTACTTCAAGCTCTTTGGTAATTTCGGAGGTGTGCTCCACCAGGTATTGATAAACATCTAACGCACCATCTATCCCAATCTCTTCTGCCAAACGGGTTTTTACATGACCAGGGACGAGGTTTTTAACGAAAATGATGAGTAAGTTTTTATCCATTTTTTAGCTTTTGTGATTTTAATAAAATTTCCGTGACAGCCATTCCAATGACTATCACATACTCAACAACTATCCAGATAGTTGAAAGTTCATAACCTTCCTTTGTGTAGCCAGTGTATGTTATAAAAACCACCAGAGACCACACAACAGGAAAGTAATATCCACTTAGAAGCCCTAAAGGTAATAATGTTAGAATATACCATGGATGAACAGTTGTCGCCATGAGTAGATAAATCATCAGAATCCATAAGAGTGAACGGGCTATTTCCCATCCTTTTCTGGCAGCATATAGGGAGAATGACAGAATGATCACAAAAGTGCTCACTGAAAGCCATGGTCCCCAGGTTTCAATGGGGTTATAACCCTTCAGGTACCATCCGATCTCCCTAACCAGGTAGTAAATACTGGCGTTGAATTCAAATTTGTTGGAGTAGAGCATCAGACTTTCTTTAAAACCACTGAATGAATACGGGATAAACAGCGGAAAGAGTGTGGCCGATAATGCGATGCCTGCAACCAACGAGAGTATCAAGCCACTTTTCCAACGGTATTTCAAACCCAGAAAAGGAAGAAAGATCAGGGGGATCAATTTTGTAGCAGCAGCCATTCCAAGCGCCACGCCCCCGGATACCATTCGATTTTTTGATAAGCTGTAAATTGTCAGGAGCAGGAAAAAGATCACCAGACCCTCGAAATGGATATTTCCCACAAATTCCAGTACCACCAGTGGGTTGATAAAATACAAGCCAGCAATGTTGGTAGATTGACCGTAAACCTTTGCAAGTTTGAGTAGAAGGAATACGCTCCCTACGTCTGCAAGCAAAAGGAATAAGCGCAATACATTGGTGCCCAATAGATAATCTTGATTTCCGATAAGAGAGGCCAACCAGAACAGGGCCTGATTAAGCGGAGGATATACGGTATAGTGTGTTTGAGAATTGAGGAGTTCGAACAATGCGGGATCAATATGGCTTAACTCATCCGGCTTATAAAGAAAGGGATTGACACCATGAGCAATCAACTTACCGTCCCACAAAAAACGAAATACATCGTCGGAGAGGGTAGGAAGATCGAAGAACAACGTCAGTCTGGCTACGACCCCTAATGCTATCATCCAGGTCATATTCATTTCTAGCCTGGCTATCCAGACATAGCAAAAAAAAGCAGAAAAGTAGCCGATGAATAAGAGTGTGGACTGGTACCTCTCCACGCTCAACCCGATCGTAGCGATGGCAACAACATAAATCAGGAAGGAGCTGATCCGGGATGCCTGATGATGACTGCTCATTTACTGAAAGGGACGAGTGATCTGTAGAATACAAACCCAAAGCCTAGTGCCAGCATGAGATGCCAGAGGATAAATCCATATTCCTGAAGGTATATTCCCGTGATGATGCCAGCGATAAAATAAAGCGATAATAAGCCTTCTAAAAATATAACCGGTGATAAGGAGAATTTCAGATAGGGGTCATTTTTGAGCTGCTTCTCCTTTCTTTTTATGTTGAATTTTGGCGTCCGTATAAAAGGTGACTTAATGCCAAGATACCCTTCGGAAACGGCAATGGAGTTGTGTAGTGATAACCCACTTGTGAGTACGATAAAAGCTGGAAAATCTTTAACAAAAGTTATCCAGCTCGATTTTGGATTGATCCCCTTTGTTGCTGTCCAGTAGAAGAGGGTGATGACCAGAAATCCAAATATGAAGATACCACTCCAGCTCCACAACCAATGATCATTCATGGAATGTTTGATCAAAATGAGTGGAACTGAGGTTGTGGCTGCAATAAAAAGCCAGAGGAAAACTGAACTATTCATCAGATGAGCAACCCCATGTATTTTGGTTCCCAGGGAAAGCCTGGATTTTAAAATATCCCCAATACTCTGTCTGGCGGTTTCCGCAGCTCCTTTATTCCATCGATATTGCTGGGATTTTATTGAGGGAACGATGGTGGGTAGTTCACCCGGAGAAACGGTATTTTCCAGGTAGTTGAATTTCCAGCCTTTTAATTGCGCACGGTAGCTCAGGTCAAGGTCCTCGGTAAGTGTATTGGCTTTCCATCCTCCTGCATCGAGAATACATTGCTTCCTCCAAATGCCTGCGGTGCCGTTGAAATTTATCAGCCTGCCTGAATGAAGCCGACCTGATTGCTCAATGGTAAAGTGGGCATCCAGCGCGAAAGCCTGTATTCTGGTGAGGAGATTGTAGTCTTTGTTGATATGTCCCCACCTCGTCTGCACCATCCCTGTATTGACCTGAAAGTGTGGGAGGGTTTGCTGTAAGAAATCAGGTTTTGGAATAAAATCCGCATCGAAGATCGCGATAAACTCACCTGATGCCTGTTCCAGTCCGTATTGGAGGGCACCGGCTTTGAATCCTTCTCTTGACTTTCTTCGGATATGATGAATAGATAATCCCTGTGCTTTCCATTTGGCAACCGATGAAGCGATGATGGATTGCGTTTCATCGTCGGAGTCATCCAGCACCTGAACTTCCAATTGATCGATGGGATAATATAGGTTTCCGATGGAGTCGATGAGTCTGGCTACAACATATTTTTCATTGTAAACGGGAAGCTGTACGGTCACATTTGGGAGTTGAGACAGGGGTGTTATTTCTGTTTTTGTTCCTTTACTTTTTTTGTACTGAATGATCAGATAAAGCTGGACCAACGCAAATAAGCAGATCAGTGATATCGAAAAAACATACCCAAAAATGATGACCCCCTCCATATCTACAAATATCTAAAAATGGTATATAGAATTTTATAACCTGCCATGACAGTACCCTTAATTGTCCCCGAGACCTTGGAAACACCAATTCTTCGGCGATAATTCACAGGCACTTCAGTGTTTTTCAGCTTCATCCGGGCTGCTTTCAGCTGCATTTCCACGGTCCAACCATAGTTTTTATCTTCCATTTGCAGGGCTATGAGGCTGGAATATCGAATGGCACGAAAAGGACCAAGGTCTGTGAATTTCACGCCATAAAATAGTTTAATAAGCCTCGTAGCCAGCCAATTTCCAAAGACTTGCGGAACAGTCATAGATCCTCTTTCTTTCTCTCCCAGTGCCCGAGAACCAATCACAAGATCAGCCTGGCCCTCATTAATGGGCCGGATCAGGTTAGGTAGTTCTTCCGGGTAATCTGAGTGGTCCGCATCAAGAAAAACTACTATATCAGGTTTCTGTTCAGCTTTTTCCAGGTATTGCATTGCTTTAAGACAGGCAATACCGTAACCTTTTTGTCCTTCATGTAGCACAGTGGCTCCTCTTTCTTTGGCTACGGCGGATGTATTGTCGATAGATCCATTATCAACAACAATCACTTCTTCAACGTAATCCATCGGGATCTCTTCCAATACCAGACCTACGGCATTTTGCTCATTGAGCGCAGGTATGATCACACTTACTCTGGTTGAATTCTGACTCATGCAGCATACAAAGCTACCTCCATCTTATTCAAAAGGGCTGTCAAGCAGTAGACAAACCCCAAAAATTGTTGCGAATGTACGTTTTAAATGAAGTAAATCTTAATTTAGCAGCCTGATAATTTTGACCAGCATTACTATGTATAAGACAATCAATGGCATTCAACATATTGGGGTAGGCGTACCGGAAACGGAAGTGGCCTGGAAGTGGTATCGCAAATTTTTTGGCATGGATATTCCAATGTTTGATGGGGTAGCGCCGGCACCATTGATGGATATTTACACAAACAATGAAACGATCACCAAGCGGGCCACGATGATCTTCAACCTGCAGGGAGGTACGGCTATGGAAGTGGTTTGCCCTACATCGTTCAAAGCGACACAGGCAAAGACGAAATTTCAATTAGGCGACCTGGGGATTTTTACAGGACATGTCAAATGCAAGGAGATTAAGGAAGCCTTTGATTTCTTTAAGAATGGTGGCGCTGAGATCTTGTCCGACATCGTCATGGATCCATCAGGAAAGGAGCTTTTTTATGTTGCTGACCCCAATGGGCTCATATTTCAGGTTCAGGAGGGTGATAATTTTTACACCAGACGCAAACACCCCACTGCCGGGACCGTCGGATGCACCATTGGCGTTTCTGACCTGGATAAAGCGATGACGCTGTACGCGGATGTTCTCGGATACAGCAAAGTGGTTTATGATGAAACAGGAAAGTTTGGTGATTTAAATAATCTGCCCGGGGGCAAGAAGAAATTCAGACGTGTGAAGCTGACTCAACCCGGACCAGTGGGCGGAGGCTTTGCCAAAGTGATAGGCGATACGTATATCGAGCTGGTTCAGGCCATAGACTATGAGCCGAAGAAAATTTATAAGGGAAGGCTCTGGGGAGACATTGGATTTGTCCACCTTGGTTTTGATGTGAGAGGTATGGTAGCGTTGGGCAAGGAGCTGGATCAGAAAGGGTTTGGGTTTACCTGCGATACGAAAGACACCCTGGATATGGGAGGTACTACCCGTGTACATTGTACCTATATTGAAGATCCTGATGGTACACTGATAGAACTCATTGAAGTGTACAAGATCCCCATTCTTGAGAAATTTGGAATCTTTTTAGATGTGGAAAAAAGAGATCCGTTGAAACCCCTGCCTGATTTCATGCTTAAAGCATTGAGGTTTAGCCGGGTCAAAGCATAGCAATTATGAATCCCAGAACCCTTAGGTTTTTGAGTCTTGTCGGAATTGTAGCTGTGATGGTATTGAGTGCTTTATATGGCTATCGAACGTGGCAGCAGGGGGATACGCGCTGGTATTTTGTCATTCTCGCTATTGGTATCGCCATGCTACTCGTTTTCAATTTGATGGGAGGAAAGAGACGTTGAGGAAACTCCCGAAATAACTTGCCTTATTTCCTGATCTGTCAAATAAAGCCCGGACCAATTAGCTTATGCCAGCTAGTGTGTGGTGATTAGAAATCTGTGTCAGCATCTTTTAGCTCCAATGTTTTAATCCAGATATTCCGATACAATACATCATGCCCTTCTGCCTGTAGCTTCAATCCTCCCGGACGATCCGTGATTCCTTTTCCACCATCATTGCCGCCATCAAGTCCAGAATTCGGACCACCCCAAACCTGATTGATTGTCTGATTTTCATGCACTTTTTTACCATTAAAATAGACGGTCACCACGGCCTTTTCTACCAGTTTGCCATCCTGAAACCTGGCTGCCCTAAACTGAACGTCATAGGCATTCCATTTTCCTACCCCGTTATAAGCATAGTAGGGGGATTCGGTCTCGTTGATCACTGCGCCCAGACCATGTTTGGTGGAGTCGCCATCAAGAATCTGGATTTCATACCGGTTTTGTAAGTATACACCACTATTACCGCCAGGATTTTTGATCAGGAACTCTACA
Source organism: Cyclobacteriaceae bacterium (assembly GCA_965223915.1). GTDB lineage: Bacteria > Bacteroidota > Bacteroidia > Cytophagales > Cyclobacteriaceae > UBA7330. The sequence continues at coordinate 1,973,313 of OZ245027.1, forward strand.
TGGGCTCTGAAATCGTTAAACTTTTGTTTGGTTACAATGTCAGCAGCCCCATACAATCCGCCAGCGGAAGCAGGGTCATTGGAGTTTAAGACAGTACCCTCACCCATTGGGTCCTTTTGGATTTCCCATTTGATGGGCAGTTCAGCCTTCAGCCTAGGCCCGTCCCAATAGGTCCAGTTTTCATCTAACATTGATCTGGTTCCATCAAATAACATGGTGGCATCAGCAGGGGCTTTGGCCCCAACACCAACGTCTTTTTTCTGATCTGAAGAACATGAAATAATCAGAGTGGATAGAAAAAGTATACCGATAGTAGCTTTCATAGGGCTTTGGGTTGTCATTTGAGTGGACCTAATTTTTTCTCGCGAGTACTAATATACCGGAACTTCCTGTTTGTTGGGCAGACCACAAAAGTTTTTACGAAGACTAAGCATTAAAGAATTTAGATATTAAAGAAGTAAGTTTTTCTAAACCATTTATGATGAGCTCAAACTTTTGTAGTCTGCGGGTGGGGGTGATTTGGGTCTGCCTCCGGGTGGGTAGATTTCAAAAGTTTAAACGAAGCCTAACATTGAAGATTTTAGATATAAAGAAGATAAGATTTTCTAAGCCATTTATGATGAGCTCAAACTTTTGTAGTCTGCGGACAAAACTTTTGCAGTGGGCGGGCTGATTCATTATATTTAACGGATTAATGGTCTGTTTTGAGATTAACGTCCGGAAAAGTATATCACATCTACAATCGAGGTATTAATCGTCAAAAGATCTTTTTTGAGGATCGGAATTACGATTTCTTTCTCAGGAGATTTAAAAGATACGTTTTCGGACACGTTGGGCTATTGACGTACTGTCTTATGCCCAATCACTTCCACCTTTTGATTAGAGTCAATGAATTCGAATTAAAGGAAGATGTCCCTTTAACAGGGGTTGAGAAAGCTTTTAAAAACTTTTTCATCTCCTATTCAAAATCTATCAATCAGGCTTATAATCGTACTGGGGCATTACTCCAGTATAAATTCAAACGAAAGGAAGTAAATGATGAAGACTATTTATCCTGGTTGATTTACTATATCCATGCGAATCCGGTGAAGTCGGGCTTAACAAAAAGCCTTGAAGATTGGCAGTACAGTTCTTATAATGAAATCCTGTGCAACAAGAGCAAATTGGTTCAAAGCCAGGAAGTCCTGGATTGGTTTGGTGGAGAGAAAGGTTTCATCGATTTTCATCGGAAAAATCTGGCCAATGAACCAAATCGTAAAGCTGAGGAGGACTTTGATTGGGGTGAGTAGACTTCAAAAGTTTTAGCAAAGTTTAAACATTTAAGATTTTAGATCTTCCTCTGGGCAGACTACAAAAGTTTTAACGATGCCTTACATTAAAGAATTTAGATATTAAAAATAAATTGGTTGTTTAAACCATTTAATGTGAGCTCAAACTTTTTAGTCTGTGGAGGCCTACGACTGAAACAAAGTCCTGGTCATGATACTTCTACCGAGGGTGATCTCATCTGCATACTCAAGCTCGCCACCTACGGGAATCCCTCTGGCGATACTGGTAACTTTTATATCGTGAGCTTTCAATAGTTTGGTGATATAGAAAGCAGTGGTATCACCTTCCATCGTTCCACTCAATGCAAGGATCACCTCTTTCACTTCTGGATTGCTTTTTATCCTTTCTACCAGGGAATCAATGCGGATGTTGTCGGGGCCAATGCCATCCATTGGGGAAATCCGCCCTCCCAATACATGATAAAGCCCATTGTATTGTCCGGTATTGCGTATGGCCATAGCGTCTGTGGTGCCTTCTACTACACATATGATGGAGGTGTCTCGATTCATTGTCATGCAGGTGCATTCATCTGTATCTCCAATAATATGACAGGTGTTGCAATACTTGATGTTTTGGCGTAAATCAACCAGGGCGTCCGATAAAGAAGCGGCATCTTCCTCTGGACGGCTAAGGATATGAAGAACAAGTCTTAATGCTGTTTTTTTGCCTATTCCCGGAAGCTTAGATATCTCCTCAACCGCCTTCTCTACCAGCTTGGATGGATATTCCATATCATTCTATGGTAGCCTTGATCCCAGCTTCACAAATACCTTCCCGCATCGGTTTAAGCTCCTTGAATGTGCCTTTCTTAACAGCACATTTGCCTTTGAAGTGAATGATATAGGTGCATTGCTCCGCCTGGGTAGCATTGTGCTTACACACCTTTATCAGGGTATTGATCACATGGTCAAAAGTGTTGAAATCATCATTGTATACAACCAGATCATTGATCTTACCAGTGTCTGCATCATCTGCAACTTCGACTAATTCTTCAAGCTCAGTTTCAAATTCTACATCAAATCCCATAGTACAAAATTAATAGATGTCTTTAACTTACCGAATTTTAAGCCAATTGATTATGCAACCAGTTACTGTAGGTATAGTTATTATAGGGTATTTTTTGGTATTGATTCTGATATCGTACCTCACCTCAAGGAATTCCTCCGATGAGGATTTCTTTACTGCCGGGAGGCAATCGCCCTGGTTTCTGGTGGCTTTTGGGATGATTGGAGCCTCATTGTCCGGGGTGACTTTTATTTCCATACCCGGTGAAGTAGGGAATAGCAATTTCAACTACTTTCAGGTTGTGCTGGGTTATTTACCTGGATACCTGGTCATTGCTACGGTATTGATGCCATTGTATTATCGGTTAAGGCTGACCTCTATCTATACATTCCTGGAGGAGCGTTTTGGGTTTTGGGCGTATAAATCCGGAGCATTCTTTTTCCTCCTGAGCAGGGTAATAGGCTCATCTTTTAGGTTATTTCTTGTAGCAGGGGTTCTTCAAATCTCCTTTTTTGATGCTTTCGACTTGCCATTCTGGGTTTCCGTCCTGGTCTCTATCGTTCTTATCTGGATCTATACATTCAGGTCTGGGATAAAGACTGTGGTCTGGACAGATACCCTACAGACATTATTCATGATCGCCTCTGTGATCATCAGTATTTTGTTTATCAAAAATGAACTGGGTTGGGATACCGGGGAACTCCTCTCTCAAATAACCACTGATGAAAGGAGCACTATTTTTCAATGGGATTGGCAAAGTGGGAGGAATTTTTTCAAACAATTTTTTGCAGGAGCATTCATTGCCATTGTAATGACAGGGTTGGACCAGGATATGATGCAAAAAAACCTGACGATAAAAACACTCAGGGATGCCCAGAAGAACGTCTTTTGGTTTTGCATTATCCTCGTAATTGTCAATCTTCTGTTTTTGAGCCTGGGATTGCTGCTCTTTCAGTTTTCAGAGATCCGGGGCTTACCGATCCCTGAAAGGACCGATTATTTGTTTCCGGGACTGGCCATTGGTCATTTTTCTGCTGTTGGATCGGTGGTGTTTTTGTTAGGTATCACCGCAGCTGCCTACTCAAGTGCCGATTCAGCTTTGACTGCCATGACCACATCCTTTTGTGTCGATTTTCTTGGCTTCAAGCCTGAGAATTACAAGAAAAATAAGCGGATCAGGATGCTTGTTCATATTTCTTTTTCCGCTTTAATATTTTTTGTGGTATTGATATTCCATGCTGTCAATGATCAGAGTGTGATCACGGCAGTGTTTACCGCAGCTGGGTATACTTACGGACCTTTGTTGGGGATGTTTAGTTTCGGAATGTTTACCAAATATCAGGTGAAAGACCGATGGATCCCACTGATTTGTATTCTTTCTCCTATACTATCTTATGTGATCAATATCTACTCCCCGGTATTATTTGGTGGATACAAATTTGGGTTTGAAATCATTATTTTGAATGGTTTCTTGACGTTTCTTGGGCTATTGTTGATTAGCAGGAAATCTGGCTAAAGCCCAATTTCTTGAGTGGGATCCCAAAAATGTTGCTTTAAATTGACCACCTGGTCGTCATGTATCTGCACGCCTTCACTTTCCAATAGCTCTTGCATCAGGGTAGGTGAGGCAAAGGCATTTTTCCCGGTGAGTAATCCGTTCCTGTTCAAAACCCGGTGTGCCGGCACATCTTTGGGCGCTCCGTTCATGGCCCATCCTACCATGCGAGCACTCCGTTTTACACCAAGATAATTAGCAATCGCTCCATAAGACGTCACTCTCCCCTTGGGGATCATTTTGACAACCTCATATACATCCTTGAAAAAATGGGAGGAATCTTTCATAAGTCCAAATTGCCTTAAAAAAAATACAATTACTTATATTTGGTTTAACAATTTTGGTTTAACAATTTATTAAAGTCTTTGTTAGGTTCTCTATAGGTTCTCTCTAAGTCACCTAAGAATGTCAAATTTAAATTTTTAAAAATCACTGCAATGAAGATAGAAGTACAAGATTTTGTTCCTGAAAAAGCCAAAGGGGGCTTATTTAAGTCAGGTAAGATACAGCCCTTTGAAGAGGTGGTTGATGAGATGAATGAATGGCTGGCTGGCAATAGCCACATCAATGTTGTGAACGTTGAAACAGTTGTTTTACCCAACATACACGAGGAAGAGGGTAGCCGTGATACCGAATTATACACGGCCGGAGAATCTCATTCGCAGTGGTACCAGTTGATTCGCGTTTGGTATACGACTTAATCAAATAATCCCCTCATCTTATTTGGAGGGATTATTCCCAGATGCTCATAGGCCAGTTCTGTGGCTTGTCTTCCACGAGCTGTCCTTTTCAGGTAGCCTTCCTGGATCAGGAAAGGTTCGTATACTTCTTCGATGGTTTCTGCTTCTTCACCACATGAAGTAGCAATTGTGGATAGCCCGACAGGCCCGCCCTTAAACTTATTGATGATGGTAGAGAGAATGCGATTGTCCATCTCATCCAATCCGTGCTCATCCACATCCAGTGCATTCAATGCCATTTTGGCAATTGCTAAAGTGATGGCACCATCTCCCTTGATCTGTGCAAAGTCCCGCGTTCTTCGCAGGAGGTTATTACAGATCCTTGGTGTGCCTCTGCTTCTTCTGGAGATCTCGTAGGCCGCTTCTTCATCGATAGGTGTTTGTAGAATATCTGCCGATCGCAATACAATCCTCATCAACAGCTTGGCATCATAATATTCCAGGCGGGAATTGATCCCGAAACGTGCTCTTAGAGGGGCTGTTAATAATCCAGACCGGGTGGTGGCACCGATGAGCGTGAATGGGTTAAGGCTGATCTGAACCGAACGCGCGTTCGGACCGGAATCCAGCAAAATGTCGATCCGGTAATCCTCCATGGCAGAGTATAAATACTCTTCTACAATGGGGTTCAACCTATGGATCTCATCGATAAATAAGACATCATGATCCTCAAGGTTGGTCAAGAGCCCGGCCAATTCACCAGGTTTGTCCAATACAGGACCGGAGGTCACTTTTAAGTTAGAGCCTAATTCATTGGCGATGATATGCGAAAGGGTCGTTTTTCCCAGTCCCGGAGGTCCATGAAGTAAAACATGGTCTAAAGGTTCCGTCCGTTGCCTGGCTGCTTCAACAAATATTTTGAGGTTTGCAATGATCTTTTCCTGACCGGTAAAATCTTCAAAAGTCAGGGGACGGAGTGCCTTTTCTATTTCTTTTTCGGCGCCCGAGAAACTGTCGTCATCGGCTCTTAGGTAGTCTTCTCTCATAGATTTGTCAAACAAAGATAACTTTAGCTTAGGACAATCATTTAATATTGTAAAAAACCTCAGCTATGTCAAGGAAACTGGTGATCCGAATCATTTTAGCCATTGCCCTATTGATCCTACTGTATCAATTTTTTACCAGCCAACCTGAAGTTGAGCCCATACACCTTGAGGGCCAGACGATGGGTACCATCAATTACAATGTGAAGTACCTGCATGATAGCAATTATAAAGTGGAAGTAGACAGTATCCTCAAGTCGCTGAATAGCTCTTTATCCACCTACATTGATGCCTCAGAGATTTCAGAGCTTAACAAATCGCATGTACTTGACAAACCTTCTTCGATGTTTTTAGATGTGATGAGAAAAAGTGAGGAAATCTGGATTTCAACGTATGGTGCTTTTGATCCTACCATTGGTCCGTTGGTAAATGCGTGGGGATTTGGACCGAATGGTAAGCCGAACTTTTTAGACTCAATGGTCGTAGATAGTTTGATCCAATATGTTGGTTTTGGGAAGCTTTTATACAATCAGCAAAAAATTGAGATGAATCCGGGGATGTATCTGGATTTCAGTGCCATCGCCAAAGGATATGCTGTAGACCTGGTGGCTGAGTTTCTTGAGAAAAAAAATGTTGAACACTATATGGTAGAAATTGGGGGTGAGATCAGAGTCAGGGGAAACAAGGGTAAAGGAGAGCTTTGGAAAATTGGCATTGAGGATCCAATGGTAAGCAAACAAGAGCGGAAATTGCTGGCCATCACTGAACTCAGTGATATTTCCATGGCTACATCAGGCAACTATAGAAATTATTATGAAAAGGACGGCAATATAGTCGCCCATACCATTGATCCAAGAACCGGGTTTAATGCCAACAACAACGTGCTCAGTGCGTCAGTCTTTGCCAGTGAATGTATCACGGCTGATGCTTATGCCACGGCCATTATGGTGATGGGTCTTGAAGCATCAAAGGCACTATTGACTAAAAATAATATCGATGCCATCATCATTTATTCTGATGGAGATGAAATTGGTGCTTATGTCTCACATAATATTGCATCAGCAGTAAATTTTATTGGCGATATCAACCAATCCAGTATTCAATGATCATAGTCATTTTAGTTTTACTTTCGACCACAATCCTGGGTGGACTGGCCGCCTTGTTGATAGGCCTTAAGCCCAGCTCGATTCGGTTACCCCTGATTTTTGCCGGTTCATTTCTGTTTGGGGTGACCATCATTCATATACTGCCGGAAATTTTTACGCTAAGTGATCAACCGATGAGCATTGGTGTTTTCATTCTAGTAGGATTCTTTTTCCAGCAATTCCTGGAGCATTATACTTCTGGGATCGAGCACGGCCATTTTCATGCACACAAAGAGGGATCCACCTCCATCTCAGGTATTTCTCTCTTGATGGCCCTGGTTGTTCATTCTTTGCTGGAAGGTGCATTGCTTACACACGATTCACCATTCCACGCCCGACATGAGTCACACACATTACTATTAGGCATCATTCTACATAAAATGCCAGCAGCTTTTGCATTGATGACCACATTGAAGTCAGGGCCCAGGTTTACGGCGGGTCAATGGCTGATACTGATCATTTTTGCTATCTCCTCACCTTTAGGATTAATATTTAGCGAGAGTGTATTGGTACTCTCTCACAAGCACTTGCTCTATCTGTTTGCCCTGGTCAGTGGAAGCTTTCTTCATATCTCCACTACCATTTTTGTAGAATCAAGTCCTGAGCATAAAATCGGTTTTAAAAAGATCATCGCTGCCGTGGGGGGTGCCACCGTAGCCATCGTTGCCGAGTTCTTTCTTTAATTCAATCTCCTTCAAAAAGTAAAAGGGATAGGACCCCTAAGATCAAAAGGCTTTTTGATTCTCGTGTTTTGAGGGTTAAGGACAACTTGTATAAATTGTGCCTTCTTTTAAATAACACTAACACCCAATCCCAACATGGACAAAGAAAAAATGAAGGCCTATTGGAAGAGGAACATCAGGTATCTGCTGATCCTGCTTTCCATATGGTTCCTGTTTTCATATGCGGCAGGCATCCTGTTTGTAGAACAGCTGAATCAAATCAGACTCGGAGGATTTAAACTTGGTTTCTGGTTTGCCCAGCAAGGTTCAATATATGTTTTTGTGATCATCATCTTTGTTTATGTCTATCTGATGAATAAGCTGGACAAAGAATTTGACGTAGACGAACAGGAATAAGCCATGGACGTACAGATTTGGACATTTATACTCGTTGGGATCACTTTCACAATTTATATCGGTATCGCGATCTGGTCAAGAGCCGGTACGACCAATGAATTCTATATAGCCGGCTCGGGGGTATCACCCCTGGCCAATGGTATGGCAACGGCAGCAGACTGGATGTCGGCAGCATCATTCATTTCCATGGCAGGGTTAATCTCCTTCATGGGCTATGATGGAGCCGTTTACCTCATGGGTTGGACTGGCGGATATGTCTTATTGGCATTGCTTCTGGCCCCTTACCTGAGGAAATTTGGTAAGTTCACTGTCCCGGATTTTATCGGCGACAGGTATTATTCAAATATCGCCCGTACAGTTGCGGTTATTTGTGCCATAATCGTCTCCTTTACCTACGTGGCTGGACAGATGCGTGGTGTAGGGGTCGTTTTTGCCAGGTTTCTGGAAGTTTCGGTCGACGTGGGTGTTTACATTGGTATGGCCATTGTACTGTTTTACGCAGTTCTTGGAGGAATGAAAGGGATTACCTATACCCAGGTGGCCCAGTATTGCATCCTCATTTTTGCCTTCATGGTTCCGGCCATATTTATTTCCATCCAATTGACGGGAAACCCTATTCCTCAGTTAGGATTCGGAGGCTCCTTAAGCGATGGCACCTATTTGCTGGACAAGTTAGACAACCTTCATGCTGAGCTGGGTTTTGCTGAATATACTTCGGGATCAAAAACCATGATCGATGTGTTTGCGATCACCCTGGCCCTGATGGTAGGAACGGCAGGGTTGCCTCATGTGATCGTAAGATTCTTTACCGTACCTCAGGTGAAGGATGCTCGCCTATCTGCAGGTTATGCGTTGGTATTTATTGCGATCCTATATACTACTGCTCCAGCCATTGCTGCTTTTGCCAGGACCAACCTGATAACTACGGTGTCTGAGAAGCCTTACAGTGAAGTTCCCGAATGGTTTTCCAATTGGGAGAGCACTGGCCTGATCACCTTTGAGGACAAAAATGCAGATGGAAAGATCCAATATGTGGGCGACCAGGAAAAGAATGAATTAATCATAGACCGGGATATTATGGTGTTGGCCAATCCGGAGATTGCCAGGCTACCCAATTGGGTGATCGGACTGGTAGCGGCAGGTGGTCTTGCCGCGGCCTTATCTACAGCTGCGGGGTTGCTATTGGTTATTTCAACAGCCATTTCTCATGACCTGATCAAAAAACAGATCAAACCTGATATCTCTGAAAAAGGGGAACTCATATGGGCAAGAATTGGAGCTGTTATGGCGGTGACGGTAGCAGGTTACTTCGGAATTAATCCGCCGGGATTCGTTGCGGCGACTGTAGCATTAGCCTTTGGGCTGGCAGCAGCATCCTTCTTTCCAGCGATTATATTGGGGATCTTTGACGCACGGATGAATAAGGAAGGTGCCGTTGCAGGAATGGTTGTTGGTATCACCACCATGTTTTTATATATGGCTCACTTCAAGTTGGGCTGGTTTACTGAGACGGTGCCACCGGCGGAAGATTGGTGGCTGGGGATCTCACCTGAAGGTTTTGGTACGGTAGCGATGTTGATAAATTTTGTAGTATCATTTGCCATTTCAAGGTTCTATCCGGCCCCACCACAGGACGTACAGGAAATCACAGAAATGATAAGATATCCGCGAGGTGCTGGAAAAGCCCTTGATCATTGATTAAATTGCGATTTCCATACATTTTAACCCAAAATGAGTTAACCAATTATGAGTCATAAAATACAAACCTTAAGCGGATACCTTCACGAATATCAAAAAAGCATTGTTCAACCAGAGGAATTCTGGAGCAGAATCGCTGAGTCGTTTCATTGGCAGAAGAGATGGGACAAGGTGTTAGAATGGAATTTTGACGGTCCCGATATTAAGTGGTTTGTCAATGGAAAGCTCAACATCACCGAAAATATCCTTGAACGTCATTTGTTCATCATGGGCGATAAACCTGCGATCATCTGGGAACCCAATGATCCCAAGGAAAAGAACATTGTTCTGACATACCGGGAGCTTTATGAAAAGGTCTGTGAGTTTTCCAACGCGATGCAGGCCCAGGGCATCAAAAAAGGGGATCGGGTGATCATCTATATGCCCATGGTGCCCGAAGCAGCCATTGCTATGCTGGCATGTGCGCGGATTGGAGCGATCCATTCTGTTGTTTTTGCAGGGTTTTCAGCCTCTTCACTGGCTGATCGGATCAATGACTGCGAGGCCAAAATGGTGCTTACCAGTGACGGAAACTTCAGAGGGAGCAAGACCATTGATGTGAAAGGTGTGGTGGATGAAGCCCTCGAAAAGACGAAAAGTATAGAGACAGTGATCGTGCTTGAACGAACAAAGTCAGAGATCTCCATGAAAGAAGGACGGGACATTTGGTGGCACGATGCCATCAAGGGACAGTCCAAAGAGCACAAAGCGGAGGTCATGGACGCGGAGGACATGCTCTTCATCCTTTATACATCCGGGTCTACCGGTAAACCAAAAGGGGTGGTCCATACCATTGGCGGATATATGGTTTATTCCTATTACTCCTTCGTCAACGTATTCCAGTATTCGCAGGGTGATATCTATTGGTGTACTGCCGATGTGGGATGGATTACCGGGCACTCATATATCGTTTATGGTCCGTTACTTGCAGGTGCTACCACCTTGATGTTTGAAGGTGTACCCACCTATCCTCATCCGGGAAGATTCTGGGAGATTGTTGACAAATACAAAGTCAACCAGTTTTATACCGCCCCAACGGCCATCAGAGCCTTGCAGGCCCATGGTTTAGAGCCGGTAGAGCCTTACAGTCTGGAATCATTAAAAGTGATAGGGTCTGTAGGTGAACCAATCAACGAGGAAGCCTGGCACTGGTACCATGATCACATCGGAAAGGGGAAATGCCCACTGGTGGATACCTGGTGGCAGACTGAGACTGGTGGCATCATGATTTCTGCATTGGCTGGGATCACTCCCAATAAGCCCGCGCATGCCTCCCTACCTTTACCAGGCATTGAACCGGTCATTGTAGACGCTGATGGAAAGGAACTGGTAGGAAATAATGTGCAGGGAAATCTATGTATCAAGTCGCCATGGCCGGGTATTCTCAGGACTACCTATGGAGATCACGAACGATGCAAACAAACTTATTTTTCGACCTATAAAGGCATGTATTTCACTGGTGATGGAGCCAAAAGAGATCATGATGGATATTTAAGAATTCTTGGACGAGTAGATGATGTGATCAACGTATCCGGACACAGGATGGGAACTGCTGAAGTGGAAAATGCGATCAATGAGCACCCTAAAGTAGTAGAATCTGCCGTCGTTGGATATCCTCATGATGTGAAAGGACAGGGTATATATGCCTATGTAATCTGTGATATGGAGGGTAGGACTGAGCAAAACCTGATCAATGAGATCCGGGAGACGGTGACAAAGATCATTGGGCCGATCGCCAAACCGGACAAAATCCAGATCGTGCCGGGACTGCCAAAAACCAGGTCTGGTAAGATCATGAGAAGGATACTTAGGAAGGTGGCCAGCGGGGAAGCAAACAATCTGGGAGATACATCAACCTTGCTGAACCCTGAAGTGGTTGAAGAGATCATTAAGGGGGCCGTAAAATAAAAGATAACTTGAGCTGATATGAAAAGAATTACCGGGGACACAGTGAAATGGGGAGTAATCGGAGCAGGCGACGTCTGCGAGGTGAAAAGTGCTCCGGCGATGTATAAAATTGAAAACTCTAAGATCGCTGCAGTCATGCGGAGAAACGGGGAGAAGGCTGCTGATTTTGCCAAACGGCATAACATAGAGAAATGGTATACGGATGCAGATCAGCTGATCAACGATCCGGAAGTTAACGCAGTTTACATAGCTACACCCCCCAGTTCACACAATGAATTGGCTGAAAAAGTAGCCATTGCCGGCAAACCAGCTTATGTTGAAAAACCCATGGCGAAGACCTATGCGGAATGTCAACGCATGGTTGATACTTTTAAGAAGTACGATCAGCCACTTTTTATTGCCTACTACCGCAGGGCATTGCCCAATTTTTTGAAGGTAAAGGAACTGATTGAAGGAGGAGTGATCGGTGATGTACGAATGGTCAACGTCGAAATGATCAAACCTGTAAAACCTGATGTGATCACACATCTGGAAAACAACTGGAGGGTAGACCCTGAAGTAGCTGGAGGAGGATATTTTTATGACCTGGCCTCACATCAGTTCGACTACCTCGACTTTTTGCTAGGGCCTGTTGAGGATGCGAAAGGCACTTCACTCAATCAGACCGGAAGTTATGCTGCAGATGACATGACTGTTGCCACTTTTTCATTCCCCAATAAAGTAGTAGGGACAGGCGTGTGGTGTTATACGGCTGGTCAAACGGTGAGTAAGGAACAAACAACCATCATTGGAAGCAAGGGACATATTGTCTATGGTTCCTTTGAAAATTCTATTGTTTCCTGGGAGACCGATTCAGGAGAGAAAGAATCCATTGATTTTAAGATGCCTCAGCACATTCAGGAGCCATTGATCAGGCAGGTAGTAGATGAATTGTTAGGAAAAGGGAAGTGTGTAAGCACAGGGGTGAGTGCCGCCAGGACCAATCAGGTGCTGGAGATGATTGCTGGATAATCATACGCCACAAAGACACAAAGACACAAAGAAAGTGATCGCAATATTAAAACTTTGTGTCTTCGCGGCCTTTGTGGCAAAAATTTAGATTAATTACGCTTACTAAATAGAGATTGAAAAGCCTCCACCTGACTTTGGACTGAGTATTTTTTCTCTATCAAGGCCCTCCCTTTTTTACCCATCTCAGCTCTGATTGATTGATTTTGCAAAAGTTTTTTGAGGGACTCAGCCCATTCCTCAGTTGTCCTGGCCAGGAAACCAGTTTGTCCATGTTGGATGATATCTGTATTGACACCTACAGGTGATGCTACTGCAGGGATTTCAAGGGCGAGGTACTGGATCAGCTTAAACCCACATTTACCCTTGGCCCATTCGTCATCTGGTAGCGGCATCACACCAATGTCGATGGTGGCCAGGTCCTCAATTTCAGCCTTTTTGTTCCAGGGAAGGAAAGAGTAATTTTTTAAAGGCAATCGAGGGTCCTTGTTAGCGATCACCCTGAAGGTGAAGTCCATTTCTTTTTCCAGTTTCTGCAAAGAAGGTATGATCATGTCCAAATACTGTAATGTTGAATGTGACCCCGTCCAGCCAACAATTGGTTTTTGATTTTTAACACTAGAAATTGGTTTATGTACTTCTGCGTCTACCACGGTTGGAATGAGCACAACATTTGTATTATACTCGCTGGCAAAATCGGCCAGGTACTCATTCCCAACAGAGACCTTCCAACTCCATTTGCAGATCGAAGCAATTTTAGATCTCCATTTCAGCCATCTCCAAACTGTAGACTCCCTGTTTTGGTCGGGAAGCCAGATGGCATCATCGAAATCATAGATGATTTTCTTTTTCAGGACTTTGGCGATGAACCACTCGAAGATGGGTGGACCGAAGAAAAATACTTCCCTAAATACAAATACATAATCATATTTCAAAACTGAAAATATTAACTTCGTCCTTCTAATGAAGCCAACAACTAAAGCCCAAATCTTTCTGTGAATCTCAGATTTTGCATAGAGTATATGATAGCTTTCAATACCCAGGAGAGGTGATACTTTTATTTGAAAGGAATCTTGTAAATATTGAAGTAACAGTTCAAATCTGAATCTTTGACCGGGCGCAAATCCAATTGGATAAGGAACAACGAATAATATCGATTTCTTAGCTTTTTTGCGATAGGACATGCCAATATGGAGCCTTTTCAGAAAAAACAATATTAGTCATTCCTTCAGATTCAAGCATTTGTTTAATCGTAATTCGTGAAAATCTTTGTTCCAGAGGTGTTCCGAAGCGATCAAGGGCATCGTTTCTAAGGATAGTTAATGATTTGTCATGATAATAAGATAGTGGGATCGACTTCCATTGAGGGAGACCTATTTTTTTTGCCAGCCCAGCTAGTCTGGATATCGGTAAATAGACAGTATAGCCAATAATATCACAAATAACTTTCTTAGATGTTCTTGAGAATTTTGAAATGAACCACCTTATAGCTGCGGATAAGTAGAATATACTTTTATATACAAAATTTCTATTATCTAGATTATAATAAAGGTATATGAGTAAATACCCACCGGATTTTAGTTTACTAATACAACTTCTAAGCGCTAGCCTGGTATCTGGGATGTGATGTAATACACCAAGACTAAACACAAAATCAAATGAATTATCAGGAAAGGGTAAATTATTAGCAGATGCCTGGGTCACCCTAATATTATCATTGTCTTTAAGCATTTTGGAGGCAACTAAAACGGCACTACTCGGATCAACAGCTTCAATAAATTTTACTTTGTCAGCAATATATTTGCTCCATCTCCCTGAACCGCATCCAACGTCTAATGCGTTAGTTGTAGATTTATCAAGATGTGTTTTGTCTACAATATCAAAATAGTCTCTGCCAATTTGAGTTATTTCGTGGTCACTAAATTTATCAAACTTACCCCACTCTTCACCAAAAGATTTTACAGATTTTGAATCAATGTTTTGATCCCCATCATCCAAAAATGAGCAAATTTTAACATTGTCAATCTTGATTATTTTGCTTGGTTCTTTGTTGTAGATCACCATTACTATCAGAAAAATAACAATTATAGTAAGTCTTTACCAATAATCTAATTCATACAATCTTATCATTAGTAGAATAAGAATTATTATTGAATTGCGGTGTGGGGCCAAAAAATTTATTCATGAGCGCTTTGAAGGCGTTTCATTACGCGGGTAGGAGACTTTCAACCGGTCTGGTAAGTTTTTAGTGGAGTATGTTCCGCTATAAGATCAAAATCCTGGTCATTGTGAACCAGGATAAGGTCGTGGTGGATGGCGTACCAGGCGATGAGGCAGTCGTTAGAATTTCTTGGAGCGAACCCTTTCTTTCTCATTGATCTATATAATTCTGCACTCTTAATTCCTGAAAATAAGTGGTCTGCGTTTAAAACCTCCAGGGATAACAGCCACTCTTTTAACGACTCATACTCTTGGTCATCCCGAATGCCTTGAAGGACTTCCTGAATTACAATGGGACAAGAAAATATAGTACTATCTTTGGTTAAAAGTGACCTAGCAAATTCAGTCTCACCATTACTGATACCATTAAGATAATTAACCCAAACTGAAGAATCAATGAGAAAGCTCATTTAGGAATTACTTCTCATTTTCTTAAGGTCTCCTTCCCATCGGATTTTCCCAAAACTTTCGGCAAGCTTAAGCTTATTGTGTTTTTTAACATATTCTTCCAATGCAATCTTTACAGTCTCTTTTTTAGTTTTTACCTGAGCAAACTTTCTTGCCTTTTCCAATAATTCATTTTCAATTTCAATATTTGTTCTCATGACTTATTATCCTCCCAATTATCATATGTTCTCATTTGATCAAGGTCACCCTCCCATTTCACCTTGCCCATCATATTTGCTAGTTTCCTTTTTTTAGCAGCTTTCATTGCATCGTGTAGTGCATGATGGATGGCTTCTTTTTTAGTTTTAGCTCCTACCAGTTTTTTGTATTCGTTTAGCAAATCTTCGTTTATATCAATATTGGTTCTCATCATTTAATATTTCTTTACTATATAGGTTACACTTCTCCATTCTTCAAGATCACCTTCCCACTCAATCTTTCCTATCTTTTTGGCAAATTCTTTACGTCGATTTATTCTTACCATCTGCTCAAGTGCTTCATACACTGTAGCATTTTTGTTTTCTGGCCGCTTATTTTCATAGCTTCCATCAGTAATTCCTGATCTATTTCAATATTTGTTATCATCTTAATTGTTAGCTTGATCACAATTGATTGACAGCTAAGAGAGTCCCAAAAGCAAATTAAACCGTCATTCTGAGGAACGAAGAATCTTTTTAATTCAATGGGGATTTAAAATCATAAGATTCTTCACTTCTTCAGAATGACGAACTGCTTTTTGTTACGATCAACTCCCGGAATATGTGTCAAATACCTATACACAAAAATAACGTAATTTATACACATTGAGTTTTTGTAGATAGTGACCCTTAACCTATAAAATTATTCATAAAGGGCTGATTTTTGACTCTTTATCCAAAACAAAAAGCTCGATTTGACTGAGGTAGATTACTTTGTAACATAAATTTGAGAAATGCTCCAGGCAAAAACTAGCTAACCGTGGGACTTCAGGACCTCTTCATTACACCCATATATATCATCCTGCTATCTTTTTTAGCATACATGGTGAGGCCATTGGTGACTACCCCGGAAACCAAGAAATTTTTTCTACCCGCTTTGTGGGTCCGTTTTTTTGGAGCGATCATGCTGGGGGTATTGTACCAGTTTTACTATGGAGGCGGTGATACCTTCAACTACTGGGAGCATGGCAGTCGCTGGATCTGGGAAGCTTTTTGGGATGATCCCTGGAATGGGATTCGTTTGTTGACCACCTCAGGCGGCACTCATTTCCCCCAAACATTTGAATACAGCCAGCATATCTGGTACTACAGGGATCCCAACTCCTACTTCATCGTCCGGTTAGCTGCATTCATAGATCTGTTCACCTTCCATACCTATTCAGCCACAGCCTTATTCTTTGCAGCCTTTAGTTTCAGTGGCCTCTGGGCTATGTTTAGCGCAGTTGCAAGAAAATACCCCACGAATGTTAAATGGTTAGCCCTCGGGATATTGTTTTTTCCGTCAGTTGTTTTCTGGGGATCTGGGATTTTGAAGGATACAATTACACTAGGGGCTTTGGGTTGGTTGACCTGGGGGTTGGTGCAAATGATTGATATGAGGCAAAGAAATCCAATATCTGTACTAGCCATAATCTTAAGTTCGTGGATGATTTTTTCTATTAAAGAGTACATTCTGATATGTTATGTACCACTTATCTTTGTTTGGATATATTGGAAGCACTTAGTAGATGTCGAAAATTTGGTATTAAGAGTAATATTAGCGCCACTATTGATTCTTTTATTTGGGACAATTAGCTCGGTGCTCACATTTTGGGTTTCTTCTCAAAATGATAAGTATACCATTGAAAATATTGCCGAAAGGGCACAAATTACAGCATACGATATTCGATATGGTTGGGGTGCCAGGTATGGTGGTGAAGGTGGGTATGCTCTTGGTGAACTTGATGGTACCTGGCAGAGTATGGTTCGTCTAATGCCGCAGGCCATCAATGTTTCTCTTTTTAGACCTTATTTGTGGGAAGTGAGGAATCCATTGATGCTACTTTCAGCTTTCGAAAGCCTTTTTCTATTTCTGATGACACTTTGGTTCTTGATTTACAAGAAACAGATAATGAATATATTTCAGGATCCATTTTTGGTGTTTTGCTTATTCTTCTCCTTACTATTTGCTTTTGCCGTAGGTGTCAGCACCTTTAACTTTGGCACCCTGATGAGATATAAGATTCCAATGATGGGATTTTATTTAATAATTTTTTGTAATCATAAGGTCTCGCCACCACAAAAACGTTATGATTAACATAAGAAGGTCCCTAAAAAACTTTTTTGTCAAAAAAGGTTACTATACTGAACCAGACTTTATGATTGCAGGTGTTCAAAAAGGGGGTACTACCTTCCTTTACAGTATATTAAAGTACCATCCGCAAGTAACCGAACCCGGATTCAAAGAAGCTCATTTCTTTGATAATAGAAAACAATTTGATAAGGGTATTTCCTTTTACAGAAGTATGTTTCAACCATCATTCATGTCTAAAAGAGGAAACACTACATTTGATGCGACACCAGATTACATATATTATAGAGATGTACCTGATAGAATAAAGATATTTTATCCAAACATGAAATTTATTTTCATTTTAAGAGATCCTGTAGAACGGGCATTTTCAGCCTGGAAGATGCATCATTTCTCATTTTTTGATAATTCGAAATACCGGCAGTTGTACGACAATAGATCATTTACAGCAGCAATAAAGGATGAATTTGACGGTAAATTGGACTGGACTGGCCCTTATTCATATTTAACCAGGGGAATATACGCTACCCAATTGATGAGGTTTGCCAATTTATTTGGATGGCATAACATTTTGATCCTTGAATCAAAGTCTCTTAGGGATGATCTTACGAATGTCCTCAACAGGATTACTTCATTTTTGGATATTGATGCAATGCATTCGATCAGCCATCTTACAAAAAAGCCAGGTTTTTGGGTAAATGAGACTTCTAAAAAAAAGATTCACCTCGAGGAAAACCTTAGAAACAGAATGGAAGACTATTATCGGCCATATGATCTTGAATTAAAAAAATTGTTGGGTTATGAAACTTATTGGATGCGATGATAAAGTGGTTAATTTTCAAGTTAGCAACACTTCTAACCTATTTTAGGCATTTTTCTATCCCTTCAAAATACAGATTTTTTATCCGATACAATTATATAGGAAGATTTATCCAGTTAAGATATTATTTTAATGATTATATTTTAAGAAGACCCTACAAGGATATTCAGTTCTTTGGTGAATTTTCTCCTGAATTAAAGTTTGTATTGCCGTATGCTTACTGGCACTACAAGAACGGGACTTTAGGAAAAACGATAAGTACTTCAGATACCAAGGAACTATATTATTTTTCCAAAAGACATATTGAGAGGAATGAAGAGAGATCCTGGAATGATTTCAATTTTGATATTCACATTCCAAACTCCGAAGACCACAATTTGATCTATAATTTTAGAAAATGGCAGCAAGTTCCACTTAAAAAACATTATAAAAACACTGTATTACTATTTGATAAACCAATTTTGATTATTGCGAATAAGTACAATGAAGAATGGGAGGAGGCCCCAATCAACTTTATAAGTACCTCAATGCTTTCCAAAATCAATGCTTTGTTATCACACAGATACCAAATTATTTATAACCGGCCATCCAATGATCTCATAGTAAATGATAATAGCAAGATTGAAGAATTAAATGATCATGAATTCATTAGTAATGAATGCCCTCAAATGATAAATGCGATGAGTCTTTATCAAAAGGAAAAGGCTCGCTTTAATAACTACAATCACTATCAATTAGCACTGTATGCAAATTGTGAGAGTTTTATTTCAGTACACGGCGGGGGTGCAGTTTTAGCCAGCTATTTTGGAGGGGTTAACATCATCTACTCGCAGCGGGGACACGAAGCATATTTTAATGAATTTGACACCATCTATCCAAAGCTTTCCAATGCGAAAATAATTCATGTTAAAGATGACTTATCACTTATTAGAAAAGTAGCGGATGAGTATACTTGAAGGTAAAAATATTCTTCTAATCTCACCTGAACCCTGGGATCATATCTTTGTATCCAAGCACCATTATGCAATTCAACTGGCCAAAAGAGGTAATCAAGTTATATATGTTGGTCCTCCCGGTAGTCAATGGAGTCTTGAGGAATCCTCATTTGATCGCTTACGAATAGTGTCATATAAAGGTTTTTTAAAAGGGTTTCGGTATCTACCAACTCTAATAAGACGTGCTCTGCTTCTGGGGACACTCCAAAAAATCGAAAAATTGTCTGGTTTGAAGTTTGATATAATTTGGTCATTTGACAATTCAGTATTTTTTGATTTTACTGCATTTCCACATAAAATTCTAAAAATTTCTCACATTGTGGATTTAAACCAGAATTTCATGACCGGAGTGGCCGCAAAATCCGCAGATCTATGCTTATGCACAACTGATATAATTAGGGAACGTCTTCTACGACACAATCAAAATACCTTTAAGATCTCTCATGGTTTTGATAATTCGTTAATATCAGATATTGATTATGAAGTATCAATGCCTGGTACAAATACTATCAAAGCGGTGTATGCAGGGAATTTGTCCATGAAATATTTGGATTGGAAAATTTTAGAAGAAGCAAGCCGTAAATTAACTCATGTGGATTTCGTTTTTGCAGGTCCTAATTCCGAGAATTTTAGCCTGTCAACCAACAATTTGCATTTTTATAAGGAACGGATGGTGGGCAATAAAAACGTTCACTTCATAGGCGAGTTAAAGACAAGTAGTCTCTATTCCCTTTATCGCATGGCAGATATCCTTCTGGTAGCCTATCAGGAAGCTCATCATTCAGATCAGGCTAGTCCACACAAAATGATAGAATATCTAGCATCTGGCAAACCAATTGTGGCAACCCATACTGAAGAATATTTGCAGTTTGATTATATGATAGCTATGTCGGGATTAAATAATAATTGGGTGTCTTTGCTTAAAAAGACTATTGAAAAATTAGACTATTGGAACAGTGAGGATCTGAGGATAAGACGAACACAGTATGCTTTAGAACATACATATGATAAGCAGATCAAAAAAATTGAAAAGATAATTTCAAAGATAAATGGAACTTGAATCGTTGGTTTCTATCATCACCCCATTTTATAATGCTGAAAAATTTATATCTGATGCTGTCAGTTCCGTTTTGAAGCAGACTCATGAAAATTGGGAGCTCTTATTGATAAATGATGGTAGCACAGATAAATCAAAGCATATAGTACTTAATTTCAATGATTCAAGAATCAGATATTTTGAGCAAAGGAATCAAGGTGTTAGTGCAGCAAGAAATCAGGGTTTGGAGGAGATGAGGGGGGATTTCTTCTGCTTTCTTGATGCAGATGATAGATTACCTGTTAATTCTTTAATTGACAGGCTCAGGCTATTCAAAGACACTGATGTTTTTTTTGTAGACGGCCACGTCTTGAGTTATGATCAGGGGATGAAACAGCTAGAATATGAATTTGTTCCCTCTTATTCAGGAAATCCATTTAATGAACTGGTCAGGCTTAGCCCCTCTTGTTTTTTCGGAATAACCTGGATGATACGAAAAGAAAAAAATGTAAAATATCAATTCCCATTGAAAATGAAATACGCAGAGGACCTTTGGTTCTTTACACAATTAGCATACAAAGGGGGTATATACAAATACGTAGATTCACCCGTGTATGAACGTAGGTCTGTGGAAAATAGTGCCATGTCAAATATTCACGGCCTGGCAAAGGGCTATTGGGTCTATTACAGCATGTTAATGGATAATGGTCAACTAACCAAAAGACAAGCCAGATATCTAAAGAAAAGGATCCGATCTATATTATTTAAATTGGGTATTAAAAAAGTTGATCCAGGTATGATCAAATATATTTTATCTTATCCGGGATGAAGAATTGTCTGGTTATCATCTACCACAGCTTCAGTGATCCGATTTTCAAAGGGTTAATGTTAAGGTATATACAGAGATTTCAGGAATCCGTTCATTCAAAAAAGTATGCTTTTCATATAATAACCTTTGAACATAGTGATTACTGCTTGAGTGGCGATGAAGTACTGAATATCAAACAGGAATTAGAAACATTGAACATTTTTTGGTACCCTCTGAATTACCATTCTGGAGGCATGCTATTTCTGTTTAAGAAATTATATGAGCTAATAAATGTCATCTTAAAAGCATTCTGGCTAAATATTAAATACCGATTTCAGTACGTGATAGGTTTCACAACTGTTAGTGGTGCCTTAGCAATGTATATTTCGAAATTTCTTAGAACCCCATTGATTTTAATGAATATTGAGCCTCACAGTGATTATATGGCTGATTTTGGAATTTGGAGACGAAATGGGATAAAGTATAGGGTATTAAGTTATTTGGAATCAAAAATGATAAGCTCATCCAATCACGTTGCCTTACCTACCAGGAATGCATTCAATGAATGGAAAAAGAAACAGATTAATGGAAAATTACATTTCTTGCCAACTTGTATTGATCTTGATGATTTTAAATTCGATGAAATGGGAAGAAAAAATTACCGGGCTATGCTTGATGTTAGTGACACAACTAAAGTGATAGTATACCTGGGAAAATTTGGAGGGATTTACTACTCGATTGAAGAAACTGCTGCCATTTTTAGTTCAATAAAATCAATGGTAGGTGATGTCTTATTTTATGTAATTACAACAGAACAATTAAGCAATGTAGACAGGGTATTTAAAGCGGAGGGTCTGGAGGGGTATTATTTTCTCAAGAATCGAATCCCTCTTGAAGAGTTAGCCGAACATCTTTCTGCAGCTGATTTTGGTATATTGCTGGTTCCACCGTATCCCTCTCAAAAGTATCGATGTCCTATAAAAACGGCAAACTATCTTGCTTGTGGGCTACCCTTTATTATTACAGAGAATATCGGAGATGATTCCGATTTGGCGATTGAAGAAAGAGTGGGTATCGTTTTGGGACACAATGAAGGTGAAATATTTGCTAATCATTGGAATGATAAAACATACCTAAGATCCATTGCAGAAAAACATAGGGGAGTTGATCTGGTCACAAGTTTCTTATCGGAAGTTCTCGATTAATAATAAATCCTTGATTATTTAATATGGATATTACCTAGAATGAGATTGCTGAAAAAAATTTTAAGAAGCTTTTTGTATTCCGATAATTTTCTTTCCAGGTCTATTTATAGGCTTCTTTATTTTAAATGGTTCAGCAGAATCAAACAGTATAAGGGTATTATTGACCGAACCAATGTAGATCATTTTTTACCCGCATCTCAAATTATACGGTACTCCAATCCAATTGATATCTTTTTTAAGAGACCACTCAGTCTATATGATTTAGGGAATCAGCACAAACATTTTATTAATCAAAACATTACATTTTTCCAGGAAAATTATTTTCTTTTTAAAAATGTAAGTCTTGTAGGACCTAATGCTGTGGGTATAGATCAAAATGGGAATATTATTTTGGATACAGCCAATAACAACATTAAGGCATTGAGCAAATCAACTCCAAGGCTACTACACAACTTTAAAAATCTGAAAATAGAAGAAGAACTGGAATCGGGAATATCGCTGATCAATCTTTATGTGAACAATAATTTATGCAACTATTATCATTGGATCACGGACAGTATACTATTACTACAGGTCATTTACGAAAATCCTCATATTAAGAAAGATATTGCTATCATTATCAATAAGAATCCACATACTTTCCAAATAGAGTATCTGGAATTACTGGGATTTCATCATTTCTTTCAATGGGATCATAAAAGGGTGCTTGTTAAGGATATGGTCGTACCCAGCAACAGGACGATCAAAACAGATTATGGGAATGTACTTCATCCCAGATCGGTGCAGTGGCTTAAATATGCAATCAACAACGAGATTAAAGAAGATTCTAATGATCAGAAAATCTATATTTCCAGGAAGAATTCAAAATATAGAAATGTAACTAACGAGGATGTTTTAATTGAGCTTTTGACTTCAATGGAATTTAAGATACTGAATCTTGAAGAGATGTCTCTCAAATCACAATTAGTTCACTTTAAAGCGGCAAA
The DNA here is from genome assembly GCA_965223915.1 of Cyclobacteriaceae bacterium. Classification (GTDB taxonomy): domain Bacteria; phylum Bacteroidota; class Bacteroidia; order Cytophagales; family Cyclobacteriaceae; genus UBA7330. The sequence continues at coordinate 1,996,587 of OZ245027.1, forward strand.
AGTGATCATAGGAGCACATGGAGCAGGTCTGATTAATATGATTTTTTCAGAAAATGCCAAAGTTCTTGAGTTAATCGGTGATATTGAAGAATATAACAGTTATCCATACTCACTATTTTATCAACTTGCCATGGTATGTAACCATGAGTACAGTTACTTGGAATGTAAGTCAATTGCAGTAGATCGGAATACCAGAAAGCCAAATTACAATATGGAAGTGAATATGGTTGAATTCAAAGAGTTACTTACGAAACTTGTTCAAATCTAGTATCGGGTATGAAAATGATGAATGAATTAGTTAATACATTCAAACTTCAGGGCTCGTTCACAAGAAGCTTGGTCTATATTTTTTCTTCAAATGCGCTGATTTACATTTTTAATCTGATTTTCTATCCTGTCATTACCCGCATCTTTGCTCCTGAAGCCTATGCAGCATATACAATTTGGCTAATTCTCTTCAATAATCTCACGGTTTTGGGAATACTTGGTTATTCGGAAGCTCTGATTATAACTGAAAGCAAGTTTAGGTATTATAAATTGGCTGGTGCAGTTGGCTTCATGTCGATTACAATTATCTCTTTTCTAGGTATTGTATTTGTTTTTACGAAGGATATTTTTTGGAGCTGGTTTGAAACAAATAATCACTTCTGGTGGATCAGCCTGGCCTTCCCAATGGCCTTTATAGCCATTGTACAGAACCTGATGAATATGGGGACTGTCAAATTTAATTTTCTGGAACGGGCGGCTAAAGCCAACACCTATATTCGTTTCGTGAGCAAAATTCTTGTGATAATTATTGGTTGGCTTGGTTTACGGACCGGCTTGGGCATTCTGGTGGGAGACATTTGCTTTATGCTAGCGATTATTTTTTTTCTCTTGCCGTGGAAAAAGACCATGCTTATCTGGAGGGAATTGCTACGTTTTGATTTTAAAAGTGGAGTAAGACTGCTTAAAGATAATATCGAGTTTCCAAAGTTTGCTTTTCCAACATTATGGTTAGTTACTTTGATCCAACAAATTCCTTTGTGGCTTATTGGTAGTTGGTACAAAGAGTCAGAGCTAGGATTGTATTCATTTTGTTTTGGTGTTTTGGGGGTGCCTGTGAATCTTCTCACTAAGTCTTTCCGACCAGTTTTCTTTCATAAGAATATGGAAATGAGATCAATTGGTGATGAAGAGAGAAAGGTTAAAATCAGAAAAGTTGTAAAACTATTGCTCGTTTTAATGTTACTTTTTCTGGTTTTCGGTTTTTGGGGTATTGACATGCTATATGATCTTATATTCTCTGAAAAATGGAAAAATGGCAAACGACTTATGCAAATATTATTGATAGGTAGTGTAGGTATTATTATTGGGAGTCCCATGGCTAGTGTTTTTAAAGTCAACCAAAAACTCCGTTTGGATCTGTTGATTAGGTTATTTTCCTTTATTTGTCTTTTGATGGGATCACTCGTTACTCTAAATCTTGCCAATGTTTCTTTTATCAGTTTTTCACTGGTTTACAATATTTTATATTTAGCGAGTTTTTTGGTGTTTTTTACTTTTCAGTTAAGAGAGTTTAAGTTTGATATAAGGGAGAGGTTTATCATACTTTTTAAAATTCTTTTGGTCCTTGGGGTAAGTGTTGCCGCCACAGAGTTGCTAAAAATTTTGGTTTCATAAATTGAGGTTCATAAAAGGATACATTATTATTTATGATGTCATTCAATTAATCGGTAATCCAAATAAATAATGAATAATCAGAGCAGAGGATTTGTTTACGTTGCTACGGGTAGATACTTTATGGAGGAAGCCATAAATTCCGTTAGGTCATTAAGGCAAAGTAATCCGGGATCAAAAGCAATTCTTTATACTGATAAAATAAATAAGGAAACCGGATTGCAGGACTTTGATCAGGTTATTGAGATTGATAATCCGGGATTTAATTTTATTGACAAAATAATCCCCTTAACGCAGTCTAAATTTGCCAAAACCATTTTTCTTGATACTGATACTTTTGTAAAGGAAAAAATTACAGATCTATTTGAGCTATTAGATCGGTATGATATTATAGCATGTCATGCTCCGGGTAGAGATCAAATGAATAGCAATCATAATATTCCTCCTTCATTTCCTGAATTCAATACTGGATTGATTGGGTTCAACAATTCTGAGCATATTCGAGATATATTCAGATCTTGGTTTCTATTATACCAGGAGCAGATTAAAAAGGAAGTTCATCCACCTCATGACCAACCAGCATTTCGAGAGATTCTATTTAAATCTAATTTAAGAATTTACTGTCTCCCACATGAGTATAACTTTCGTATTACACAACCAAATATTCTGTATGCTCGCTCAAAGGCCATGGTCATTCATGGTAGGAGCAATGATATCCAAAAACTATCAGCACAATTGGATGAAAATTACGACCAGGTTCGGTTGTTTTTCCACAATATAAAATACTTACCTGCAAAATGGTTTTCATTTTTAGAGGTAAAGCAGAATAATTTTATATCAGTTAAAGTTCTTTTAAAGCTTTTATATTTCCTGGGAAGAATTGAATTGAAAGTCAGAGGCTTCGAAAGGATTAAAAAGAAGAAAGGAAACTGAATGAATTATGAATCATTTTTTAACTGGGCGAAGAAATTTACCGGATGATAGATTTCACAAAGAAGAGGTGAATAGCTCTTGATTTCGTAGTTATGATCTTTACAGATTCGAAAAAAACGATAGTTTTCCTTTAGGAGGTTCCAGAAATCAAAGAAACGGGTTTTGGAGGCAATATTCATTTCTGAGAATTCAAATTGAATGTTGCGTATCTTTTTGCCCTTTAGCAAATTTTCAGCTCCTTTTAAAACAAAATAGTCGTGTCCTTCAGTGTCAATCTTTAAATAGTCTATGCTTTTAATATTTCTTTCGATACAGAATTGGTCTAAAGTGATAATATTTATGTCGAAAACACGCTCAACTGCTGTACTTCTATAATCGCTCGGTGAATTACTGTCATAATGTAGTGTAGAAAGATCATCTTGAACATGTTTGTAAAATTTAGTGCTTTCAATTCTATCCCCAAGTCCCATTTGAATGACTTCTAAATTCAGCTTATTTTGGAATCTTGATTGAATTTTTACGCAATTTTTCGGATCAGGTTCAAAACTGTAAATTGAATATTCTTTATGAGAAAGTGTTGATCTAATTAACTGGATGTAATCGCCTTTGTTAGCACCTACATCAAAAATAGTTAATGGACCATTTGATTTTGACAAGGATCGCTCTAGTTGAATAGCCTCTAATTCATTGGAAACCATTGGTTGCTCATAGCCCAATCCCATAATCCCTAGCCGAATTAATTTTTCAAAAAATGGTTGATACCTGGACCGTAAACCAAAATAGTCAATTATTATTTTACCTATTCCCATCTTAAATTGTAAATCAAATATATTCCAATATATATTGCATTGTAAGGATAAAGATATTTTTACGAATTGAGTTACAAGATTAAGCTAGCAATTATTGAATTTCTTTCTCAGTTTAAATCATTTGATCCGGAGAAGAATTTCTACATATTTAGTGATCCCAGAGGTGGTAGTACTTGGTTGGCAGAATTAATCAGTAATATTCCCTCTACTGCAATTCTTTGGGAGCCCCTTCATCTAACCTATTCTGATGCTTTTCAAAGGCTTGATTTTCACGGAAGGCAATTCATTCCTGAAAACACCAATTGGAAGGAGGCTGAACAAGTATTTAATAAAGTGTTTTCCGGAAAATCATGGAATATATTTTCTAGCCAAATGACAAATCCCCTTGAACTAATATTGGCTGATAAATTAATAATCAAGTTCTGCAGAGGAAACAGGCTAATTCCATGGCTAATCGAGCATTATCATTTCAGGTATAAACCGGTCCACATGATCAGGCATCCGTTTTCAGTTGTTCAATCTCAGCTTAATCAGGGGGCATGGAACTATGAATGGAATGAGTATCGGCTGCCAGCTTCACCTTTTACGGAATTTGAACAAGGTCACCTGCCATTTTTGAAAGGTATAAAGACAAAAGAAGAGCTATTAACTGCCATTTGGTGCATTTCAAATAAACAAACTTTGGAACATCAAGGCAACGGGAGAGATTGGATATTCATAACATATGAGGACTTGTTTCTGAAACCGAAAGCAACTTTGAAATTGATCTTTGATGAATGGGGTTTGGAAATACCAAAAGGGATCGACTTTACAAAGCAAAGCAGGACTTCTAAAGGAACGTTCACTGAGGATAAAATGAAACAGCTATCCAAGTGGAAAGACTACTTTAACCAACATCAAATCAGGAAAATGTTGCGCGTTATCGATTATTTTCAAATAAAACAGTATTCTGATGCTGTTTTGCCTGAAATTTGCTAGTATACTTTTAATAGCAAGTTTTGCTCGTTTTAATTTAGTTTGAATAAGACAATACCATGCATTTTGATGCTTCTCTTCGGAGTATCTTATACCAATGCCCAAACTGTTCAGTTTGACACTCCGGCAGAGGTTTGTTTGAATGAAAATACAACACTAAATAATTCATCTGATTCAGTTGCACATCATTGGGATTTTTGTCTTGAAGAATTTCTTAGTCAACCAACTGAGGAAACACTGGGTACATTATCAAATGTATCGAGAATAAGAAGTGCTTCTATTGCCTATGATTCCAGCACCAATAATTACATTTTGTTTGCAACCGATGATTCTAAAAACGATCTAAATAGAATTATTTTAGGTGACAGTCTTGGTTCTTCTTATATACATGAGAAGGTATCATTTTTCTCCGGAAGTCTTAGTTCTCCACATGATATCTCATTGATAATGAATTCTGATGGGAATTGGTACGGATTTATAGGTAGTGCTACCAGTGGAGTGGGAATAAAAAGAATAACCTTTGGGAGCTCATTGTTAAATAATAATCTTGAAATAACGGATTTAGGGACTTTTGGAGAAGGTAATATTCAGATACGAGACGTAAAGATTTGGAAAGAGGGTGCTAATTATTATTTGGTTGGATTAAACCTAAATAATAACAGGTTTGTAGTTGTGGACTACGGAAATTCGCTATTAAATACCCCTCTTGATACGCTCGTTACTTCATCTATAACTGGGATGAACGGAGCCAATGGTTTTGATTTGGTTGAGTATGATGGTGACGTGCTGGCATTTGTTGTTGGGTTAACAAGTAAAAACATTGTTCGATTAAATTTTGGTTCATCCATTCATGCTAACTTTTCTGTAGAAAACACCTTTGACAATACCGATTTTCCGTCTACCCTAGATAGGTTGTCGAGAATTAAGATTGTCGAGAATTATGGTAAATACTATGCCATCCTCAATCAATTTGATGCAGGATTTTCTACTTTAACCATTGATTTAAAAAACCTGAATAATGACTCAATACCCACGGATTTAGGTCATTCTAATACTCAATTAAATGACATATCGGGTGGATACGACAATGGGAATTACTATTTCTATGGTGTTTCAGGGCCTAACCTAATCAGAGTAGGTTATACCTCAGATTGTGGACAAAGCATAAATACAAGCAATGAGTACAATCCGCTAATTAGCTATGATCAAAGTGGAACTAGTGTGATTGGATTAAAAATCACATCAGGGACTTCTTCGTCTTTTTTGTCGGATACTTTAGTGGTTTCTGCATCAGAAGCACCGGATATTGATTTCACTGTTGATGATAATGTTTGTTCTGACAATCAAAATTCCTATACTTCTCAAAACCTTTCAGGAAATATTAGTACATATCAATGGATCTTTGACGAGGATACGTTGGTCGCATCAACCTTTCCGGATACCGTATATCAATTTAGTCCAGGACTTCATCAAATCACATTATTTGTGGCAAGTGAGGAGGGATGTACAAACCAAGTAACCAAGACCATTGAAATATACCCACCGCTACCTGTGCCTTCTTTTGAGACAATTGGTACTTTATGTAGTGGAACAGGTATTTCTTTTAATAATACCACAGATTTATCAGCTTATAATGGATTGGTAGAGTTTATCTGGGATTTTAATGGAGAAGGTTCTTCAAATGCTGAAGATACTGTATTCACCTTTTATTCAAGTGGGACAAAGACCATCCAATTGAGTTTGAGAATCCCAGGGTGTGAGGAGCTGACAAGTGAAGTACTTGATTTGGGAGTTGGACCGGAGGTTGACTTTTCCTGGACGAATAATTGTTTTGGAGAAAATGTGGTTTTTATTAATCAGACCACTGGTAGTGGAATTGTCAATTATTTATGGGATTTTGATAATGGAGCATATTCAAATCAGGAAGATACTACGGTTCTATTTGAAATGGCGGGGGAATATCAAGTCTCTCTCACAGTGACAAATGATCAGGGTTGCGAAACCACAAAAACCAAAACACTAGAAGTTTCAGACCAACCAATAGCTTCAATTGAGATAGGAGAGGTAATTGAAAACGTAGTTTTTCCGATAAACGGTTTAGATCATACAGTAGATAGTGATTCTATCAGTTCTTGGAATTGGGATTTTGCCGGGTTAGGGAATTCTGTCTTGCAGGACACAGTTTTCACTTTTACTGAACCAGCTCAATATGAAATAGAATTGGCTGTTTTATCATCTCAGGGATGCTCCGAAGTAGTGACCAATTTTGTTAATGTTATTGAATCCACTGAGCCAAACATTGATTTTCAATTTTATTCAGATACGCTCTGCTTAGATGAATCTTTGGGAATTAATAACAATACGGCTAATGCAATAAGTTATGAATGGGATTTCTGTGGTCAGGAATTTTTAAACCCACCATCAATAACTAACGTCAGCACAAACCCATCAATTAGTCAAATTAGGGGTATGGTTATTGAAAGAGATGCAGAAAACTATATTGGATTAGCAACAGATGGGGTAACAGGTAAATTGTGGAGGCTTTATTTTGGAGACAGTCTTGGTAGTCAGGTATTCTTTGAAGAAATTGAAGAAATAGGTTTAACATCTCCAGCTGGAATTTCTCTTTATAAGGAGGATGGTATCTGGTATGGGATTATTGGGAGTAGTCAAAGTGGATACGGATTAACATTACTAAATTTTGGTGGATCATTATTAAATGATCCTACATCAGAAACTCTTGGAACTCTTGGTTTTGGTAATACCCAAATACGGGATGCCAAGTTTCGTAAGACGAATATGGGTACAGTACTTGTAGCTGCAGATTTAGGTAATGAGAAACTAATCAGAATACTTTACCCTGATGGTATTTCCAATGCTCCGAGTGACACAATAATAAGTTTGCCAATCGGATCCACATCAAATATTGCTGGCTTTGATTTGATCAAGAGAGGTAATGAGTGGGTAGGACTGGTGACTTCATTGGATGGAACAAATATGGTTAGAGTTTCATTCGGTAACTCACTCATGAATGAACTTATAGTTGAACAATCATTTTCTTTTGCTAGCTTCAATAGACCAAGTCGAATCCGCATAATACCGAGTTCAGGTCAGTATTATGGGTTGGTATCAAATTTTAATTCTGGTCTTTCCTTATTGGATTTAAAAGATCTCAATTCTGAACCAGTAGAAATTGAGATGTCAACTTCTCAATTTTATACAACAGACGGTGAATATTATCAAGGAAACTTTAGTTCTTATGCTTTCAATGGAAATATTTTAACCAGAATTAGATTTGGTTCAGATTGTGGGGAGTCGATGCCTATTTCCTCTATAAAGGATCCTCAACCGTTTTACAGTATTGATGGAGAATATGTTATTACACTGAAAGCTATTCACGAAAATGAGAGCTATGTTTATGCCGTCGATACCATCACCGTGTCCTCTTCCACCGCCCCCGACATCGCCTTTTCCATCTCATCCAACCAATGCTTATCAAATACCAACACCTTCACTTCTTCCAACACCTCCGGCAACATCACCACCTACTCCTGGGACTTCGATGGGGATGGGGTAGAGGACAGTGCTGATCCGAACCCGACGTATCAGTTTGCGGAGGCGGGGACTTACGAGGTGAGGCTCACTGTGGAGAGTGATGAAGGGTGCGGCAATTTTGCTCAGGAGAGCATTATCATTTACCCGGAGCCACCTGTTCCGGTATTCACGGTGCCGAAGGACTCGTTCTGTGTGGGTGAGCCTGTGGTCATCAGCAATCTTACGGATGACGCAGCCTGGGATGGCATCATGGAGTATACCTGGTCGGTGACTGATCTGACTGATACTACAACGGCTGCGCCGGAGCTGACTTTTGCTCAGCCAGGAGAAAAAATTATCCGGGTGATCTCACAGATTCCTGGGTGTGAGTCCGTTGAGGTGACCGATACCATCCAGGTGATAGAATCACCGGTGGTGGATTTCACGGCTGATCCTGTTTGTGATGGTGAGACAACCATTTTCAATAACACCTCAGAAACAGGGACGATCCTATGGGACTTCGGGGATGGAAATACAAGTACACAAGTAAATCCTACACATACTTATTCTACCCCTGATACCTATTCCGTTTCGCTTTCAGTTACCAATGACCTGGAATGTACTACAACATTAGTCAAAGAAGTAGCGGTGAATGCCATACCACAGGCCAGTTTCCAATACGATCTGGTTTGTGAAGGCAGTGAATCGGCTTTTGAAGATATGTCAGTGGTGGACCAGGCAGATATCACCACCTGGCAATGGCTGGTAGATGGTGAGCCGGAGTCTGAAGAGCAATTTCCATTGATCACCTTCCCTGTTGCCGGAGATTATACGGTTGGGTTGATCGCTGGGTCGAGCAAGGGGTGTGAATCGTACTATGAAGAGGTGGTGACAGTTGGAGAATCTCCAGATACCAGCATAGATATCGCGCTGGGATGCATTGGAGACGCTACCCTGTTTACTGATTTGACAGACCCATCCAACGTACTTACAAGATCCTGGATGATCGATGGTCAGCCCTACGATGACGAAACACCTTCTGTAACATTTAATGAATCCGGTGATTTCGAAGTGCAGCTAACGGTGACCAATAACCAGCTTTGTTCTTCTATTGTGACTGAAACATTTACCATTCATGAACTACCCGTTCCTGATTTCAATATTGAAGGACAGTGCAACAACGAAGTCATTGTGTTAGAAGATGCATCTACCCCTACGAGTGACCCTATTACTTTGCGACAATGGTATATTGACGGCAACCTTATAGGAGAGGGTACCAGCACATCTATTTCAGGATACCTTCCCGGAACCTACGACTTTACGCTGGAAGTGACCACAGAGAATGGCTGTGTTTTAACTTCAGCGCAGTCTTATGAAATTGTAGAAACGCCTGTGGCCTCATTCACAGCTTCCAATGATTATGGAGTACCTCCATTCCAGTTGGAATTTAACAATACCTCACAGATGGCTACCGTGAATGAATGGTATGTCAATGACGCTTTGATCACAACCAACCCCAGTCCCTCAATAGTATTCAATGATTCGGGAAGCCAGCAGGTAAGGTTGATTACCTACAATTCCACAGGTTGTGCGGACACAGCCGAATTGGTCGTTAATGCCATCGAACCGGTTGTTGACCTGGCTTTGACAGACATCCAGTTGGTAGAAGATGGTGATAACTATGAAATTGTACTTGACGTCAAAAATTCAAGTAACCTACCAATCGAAGCCATGAGTGTGAATGTGGAGCTTCAGAATCAATTTTCAGTTTCGGAGCAGCTATATCAAAGAATCAATGCCGGGGAAGAGTCCATCGTAATGCTGGGTACTTCCATCCCTAAATCTACCCATGGACCAGCTTACCTGTGTATTTCCATTTCATCTGCTTATGATGAGGATACGGCCAACCTAACGGACAATGAAGCGTGTATTACCATAGAACCAAAAATAAGTTTTGAACCACCTTATCCAAATCCTGCCACCACGGAGACCAGTTTGCGATATATCCTCCCGGAAGGAGGTAATGCTTCCATTGAAGTGTATGATGTGGCTGGTAATCTTGAGATCTTAAAAGATTATGAAGATCTTCCCGCTGGCCTCAACCAGTTTATTTTAAATGTTGCCAACCTGGATTCAGGCACTTATTTAGTAAAGTTCAGGTATAAGGAGAGCGTTATTGTTTCGAAAATCATCAAACTGTAAAGAAACATTCTAAAAGAAATAGGGGTTTTTGTGAAACAGATTGTTGTTATTTTGAGTTATTATGGCTATAATCCAAATAATTACGATAATTATTACCTTTGTAGCAAATAAAATTTGGGTATGAAACTTAACCTGGCAAGTGTAAAGCTTGATGAAATAGATAGGAAGATCCTGGAGATATTGCAGACCAACGCAAAAATCACCAATGCTCAATTGTCAAAAGACATTGGTCTGTCTCCGGCACCAACCCTGGAAAGAGTCAAGAAGCTTGAAAATTCCGGTATCATCAAGAGCTACCATGCGCAACTGGATACAGATAAAATAGGTCTGGGTGTTCACACTTTTGTTCAGGTTACGCTCAAAGGACACAATAAGAAGAATATCGATATATTCCTGGGTGAGATCAATAAGATACCTGAAGTGGTAGAATGTCATCATATCACTGGCACTGGTGATTTCATTCTTAAGGTGATCGCTAAAGACATTACTTCATACCAATATCTCATGTTGGAAAAAGTAAGTGAAATTGACGTCGTGGATAGCTTGCAATCCATGGTGATCCTTTCTACTTTCAAGGATAGCAAAGTAATTCCGGTTCCTATATCATGACAAAGAAGCATAACCTAATTCTCTCTGAAGCTCAGGTTCGCCAGATCATCAAGAGGATTGCTTTTGAGATCTACGAAAGGAACTTTCATGAGAAAGTACTGGCCGTTGTGGGCATTTTTGACAAGGGTTACAAGCTTGCTCAGCTGATCAACGAGGAACTTGAAGCGATCAACGGAAAGCAAAAAACAAAACTTATCAGACTGGATATCAATAAGAAAAAGCCATTGGCCGAAGAGGTAAAATTGGATGTGGAACTCAATGATTTAGTTGGGCTGCCTGTGGTTTTAATAGACGACGTACAAAATACCGGTAGAACTTTTGCTCACAGCCTGAAAGCACTGTTAGAGGTAGATATTAAAAAGCTTGAAACGGTTGTACTTGTCAACCGCAGCCATAAACTGTTTCCGATCATGGCCAGCTATACGGGCTATGAATTAAGCACCACCATTGATGATCATGTGGAAGTGGTAATGGATAAGGAAATAGCGGTGTATTTACACTAGAAACAACCAAATTAGGAGTTAAACCACCTCCAGAATCGCTGAAAGATATTCCCCTGGATTTCCTTTCCTTGCGAATCAGTATATCTGGATTTGTTATCAGGTTTTTCTTTCACCTGCTTTGTCTTAGCCACTTTCTGTTGCATTTTGTAGTAATGCTTTGCTTTGGCCTTCTTTTTTCTGTTTAGGGCAGCTTTTCGCTCTTTCTCCTCTTTTTCCTGCCTTCTTTTTCTCGCAGCGGCGATGGGATTATAGTCGTCTCCTTTTTTCTTACTTTTTCTACTCCTGTCAGATCGCTTTCCGGTTTTGTTTTTTTCCTCGGATGGCTTCTCTTCTTTAGGTTCTGGTTTTTTAGGCTCCGGAAGCTCGATCTTGCCTTTTACCTTCAGCCCCGGAAGGGTAACTTTAGGTGCCCTGATCACCTCAATTTCTTCTTCATTGGGTTCATTTTCTTCAATAGTTCCTACCTCTTCATTGGTCTCTTGTGCAGGTTCATTCAGGGGTTCGGGATCAAGCGGGGCTGCTTCTTCCGCAGTAACCACTGGCTCATCAGGTATTTCCGGAACTTCTTCTTTCAATTCATCTTCGGCTTCACTGATTTCTTCAGCCTCTTCGACAGGTAATTCCGAGGAGTTGTCCTCATTGACCAGGAATTCCGGAGCAAACTCGGTATAAAGTTTTTCTACCTGATCGGGGGTTAATTTAGTGTGAGCCCCACTATCCAGTTCAATTCCGTTTTGTTCACAAAAAGTGATCAATTCAGAAGGTTTTATCTTGATTTTCCTGGCTAATGAACTAATTCGCATGATTGAAGTTTAACTGCCACGAAATTATAAATTTTATGCTTTTATGCCCTCAATAATCACGATAAAGGTCCGGGTGACGTACAAGCATCTCCAGGCTCATCTTCACAAGTTCACCCATATTGTCACAATGGAGGAAGTCATTGTCGTTGTAATATGCTGCCAATTCCTTTCGTAGTCTCAGTACATTTTTTCTTTTAGAGAGTGTTTCCTTACTCATGGCATCGAGCAAATCATCCACACGAATATGTTCTACTTTTACCCGGTTAGCGATGAGTGCCCGTTCTTCTCTTTGATATTGCCTGACGGTCTCCACAGTCATATGCTTGAGCCCAATCTTAATGATGGGGTTGTTTTGTTTGAAGTATTGAGGCAGATAAATGGCACGTCTTCCTTCATAGGATTGCTGATCAAAATCAATGGCACGGAAGCGGTAATCTATTTCTTCGAAATCAGGAGTGACATCAACCACAAAGTTGCTGGAATGCATATCTCCAAGTAGCCTGACAAAGCAACGCTCATTGAACTTTACGAATTCTTTAGAAAACCTGATCTCGTTGAGGTTGGGATCTTTCAGGTGATACTTGATGAATTGTTCAGCTGGTATCCCCACGATGTGTTCTTCAATAAGCGTGTTCTTATAAACAACATAGCTTATTTTATTGGGTGACAATAAATGCTCAAGTTCGAGTCCGTAGATCCTGCTGGAATCAGCATTTTTGATATAGAAATAGTCGAAATTATCATTGATCCGGTTGACGATCCTGATCCTGAAAGGTTGTGTGTTTCCGTATACACAGAGATCCACACGGTCTACGAAAAGATGGTCCATCACACTCACATCGCCATCAGCTTTGATGATTGAGTAAATCTTTTTTAAGGCAAAATGAATGGTCTCCATGTCATCCTGAGCGTAAAATACAGTTTCCCATAATGTATCGTTTCCTCTGCGATCGTAGAGGGGGATGGAGTTGTTGTATCTCTGTAAATGAGCGTATTCGATGGGCAGATCAATGATACGGTCATACTTCTCCATATAGCCCCAGAGGTGAGGACTGATTTTATACGGGATCTTTTTTTTGCTGATGATGGCCATCACGTGAGCATTTTAAGAAAGATCTCTGGTGCTTTGTCAGCCCATGATCTGAACGATTTACTAACGTCTTTATGATGAGGAAGATAATTGATCAGTTTTTCAATGTCAAATGAATCACTATAGATGCCAGCGCCGGCCTTTTTGGCATCAATGGCATTACAAGCTTGCTCGTAATGCCCCTGCACAGGCACCATCAATACAGGTTTTCCAAGATACATCGCCTCACAGACCGATTCAAAACCTGCCGTGGTCACATATCCCTTGGAAGAGGCCATCTTTTCGATGAATTTTACGTCGTTTAGCTGATGGTAGGAAAGGTGGCTGTCTATAACAAGTGTTTCAGGCTCATCTTTTTTGTCCCAAAAACAATGCAGTTGCTCATCCGGATATTTGTGATGGAACTGATCTACTTCGGTGGAATAGCCTGGGTTAAGCATGTAAACGAGCAGGTGATTGTCTTTACTCACCGTCAGTTGGGTGACTTCCCGTCTCAAAAGGGGTGGAACGACAAAGATCTTTTTACCTGGTACATCTTCAAATGGCTGGAATGAGAGGGCCAGGATCTTGTCTGCTCCCAGACTGACGATTTTGTTGCCAATCTGAAGACTGGCTTTATCCAGTTTTCGCTTTGGTGGAAAATCAAACTCAGGATGATCAATCAAAAACTGATGAGCCAGACAAATAAATTTAGCCCTGGGCCTTTTGAGTAGATTATAAATTCCCCCTAAAAAGTCGTAAAAATTGATGATTATATCAGGTTGATGTTCTTCTACAATCTGATGGATGCGATTCAGTGACTTCACATACTTCTTGCTGCCCAGCACCGCCTGAATAATCGTTTTCACCGGTTTTACAGATTTCTGGTTTTTGTCTGTCACAAAATTCGGACTCTCCAGGAGCTCGATCTGTGTTCCTATTTTATCAATAAAAAATTGGGGTATTTGTCTTCGCTCACTTTTCCCAATCAGCACTCTGCATACTTCATGACCCGCCTCCCTGAGAATCTGGCTCATGGAAATTGCCTGAGTCATATGGCCTCGCCCCTCACCCTGGATGATAAATAGATATTTCAATGTTTTATGAAGTTAGCTAATTCTGATCAGACAGATTGATCAATAAATTTAAGTGTAAAGGTAGTACCCTGATTCACTTTAGACTTTACTGTGATGGTGCCATTGTGCAATCGCATAATTTGCTTGGAAAGTGTGAGTCCTATTCCCGATCCTCCTTTTTTGGTCGTAAAAAAGGGGATAAATATTTTTTCCAGGGCTTCTTCGTCTATGCCTGGTCCATTGTCAGTGATTGAAATCACCGTACCACCTTCAGGAACTGATGAGGCCTTGATTTTTATTGCTGGTTTTTCAATGTCACTTTCTTCTGATTGCAGTGCCTGCATGGCATTTTTGATCAGGTTGATAAAAACCTGCTCTACCTGATTCTCATCCAGTGTGATGCGGAGGTCTTCAGGAATCACATCCAGCGATATTTTGATGTCTGTCGCGGCTAAGTCATACTTTAGAAGGATCAGCACCCGATCAATGAGTTCTTTAATAGGGATTCTTTTCAAATGGGGTAGCGTGATCTTTGTCATGTTGCGGAATTCACTGACAAAAGCGATCAGGTTGTCACTGCGTTTGTGAATGGTATGTAGTGCCAGGTGGAAGTCTGAAAGCTCATCGTCTTTGATCTCTACATTGTTCTTTTTGAACCAATCCCGGATCTCACCCTCCAACGTCCTGGCCAGAGAAGAAATTGGTGTGACCGAATTCATGATCTCATGGGTAAGTACCCTGATCAGGTTTTGCCAGGCATCCATCTCTTTTTCTTCCAGCTCACTTTGAATGTTCTGCAATGAAATCAGCTTGAAGGTCTCACCCTTGAGCGATAGCTCGATGGCATACACTGCAATCTGTGTCTCTTCATTTTCCTTTACCAATCTCACCAGGTCTCTACCTCCTGTCCTCAACTCAGTGATGGTTTTTACCAGTGGCATGCTCACTCGCTTGAGATCATTGATGTTGCCCAGTTGATTGACCCCCAGTAAGTTCTTCGCTGCACTATTGAATATTTGTACTTCTCCGGAGGGCTCAAACGTGATGATACCAATGGTAACATGCTGTACAATGGTCTTAAGATATTGATGTTGAGCCTCCTTATCTGCCCTCAGCTCACGGATGTTTTCTATGGCATCTTCGAATTCATCAAAGATGGGGTCGCCGGTTTTTTTGGATGCAGGTTCAGACTGGGGTTCGTCCAGGATCCGGTTTAGGAAAACAGAAATTTCATTTTCCGAACGTTCTAAAAAATAATATAGGCTATATGCCTGAAGGATCACCAGACCCAGAACGATTAGCCTGGAGAGATTTCCTGTATCCGAAAAGAACAGGGCAGAAAAGATAAAGATCGTAATGGCAAGTAATCCTATCCGGGCAAACAGGTGGTGTTTGAAGTTTTTAAAGCCCATGCTTCTCCAGTCGTCTGTATAACGATGCCCGGGTTAAACCCAATTCTTTTGCAGCCTTGGAAATATTGCCATGGTTTTTATCTACAGCCTTTTGTATCACGTCACGCTCAAGGTCATCCAGGTTGAGATTGT
Source organism: Cyclobacteriaceae bacterium (assembly GCA_965223915.1). GTDB lineage: Bacteria > Bacteroidota > Bacteroidia > Cytophagales > Cyclobacteriaceae > UBA7330. Next base: position 2,012,303 of record OZ245027.1, read on the forward strand.
CATTGGCCTTTTTGATAGGGTCTGGCTTTTGACTAAGGAAAAAGAAGTCATCTGGCTCCAATACTTCGTTTTCACTCATGATGATGGCCCGTTCGATGGCGTGTTGCAGCTCCCGGATATTCCCGGGCCAGGAATATCGCTGCAATTTTTTGATGGTAGGTGGTTTGAGCTTCTTACCGGGTTTACGGTACTTGGAGGCATACATATCAGTGAAGTGCTCAGCCAGTAGCGGGATGTCATCCTGCCGCTCCCTTAATGGTGGAAGATGTATCTCCACCGTGTTGATCCGGTAAAGCAGGTCCTGGCGGAAACTGGAATCGGCCACCATATCATAAATGGGCATATTGGTCGCACAGATGAGTCTAATATCAATGGGAATGGATTGATTGGAGCCAATCCTTGTGACTTCCCGGCTCTGGAGTGCTGTGAGTAGTTTTGATTGTAAAGGAATACTCAGATTTCCGATTTCATCCAGGAATAAACTGCCATTGTTGGCGATCTCAAATCTACCTGGACGGTCTTCTTTGGCATCGGTGAAAGAACCTTTTTTATGACCGAAAAGCTCACTTTCAAACAAGCTTTCTGTGATAGCCCCCATGTCTACACCAATGAAAACATTGTCGCTTCTTAAGGATTTTTGGTGGATGGCCCTGGCGATCAGTTCTTTGCCAGTACCGTTTTCACCAAGGATTAGCACGTTGGCGTCGGTGGAGGCAACCTTATCAATGATCTTAAAAACAGCTCTTATTTCCTTACTTTCCCCAATGATGTTTTTAAAGGACAGATTGCTATCCTCCTGAAGTTGCTTGCTCGTTTGCTTGAGCCTTTTTACCTCTTTGTATGAAGCTTTGAGCTTGGCAGCACTGCTTAGGGTAGCCACCAGTTTTTCATTTTGCCAGGGTTTCAATACAAAATCGGTGGCTCCGGCTTTAAGCGCTTTCACGGCCATTTCTACATCGCCAAAGGCGGTGATGAGTATGACCACTGCCTGAGGATCTTTTTCCAGGATTTGCTCTAGCCAGTAAAACCCTTCTTTCCCACTGGTAATGTCTTTGCTGAAATTCATATCCAGCAGGATCAGGTCATAGGTATCATTATTGAGCAGGAAGGGAATTTTCCTGGGATTTTTCTCGATGAGAACTTCCGAGGCATATTTTTTCAATACCATTTTGGCTGCCAACAACACATCTTCATCATCGTCGATGATGAGCACCTTACCTAATTGATTCTCCACGTTACTTTTTTTCATTGCTAAGCGTCAGAAATAATGCCAAAGGATGAAAGTCTTTATTTCTCAGTAGTATTGGCACTTTTCCATCAAATGATCTTGCAGTAAATGTACGATTAGATTCTAAAAAGTGTCCTTATTCGTACAATTTTAAATAGGAAAGATGAGGCAAACCTGAAGCGTAGGGAAGCTGTGCTTTCTGCTTTTCAAACTTCACCAGGGCCTTTAAATACTTGATCTGTGATTCTATGTATTTGTCCTGTTGGATGTTGAGTTTAAAAAGGTCACTTTCCCCAATTTCAATATTGAATAGTTCTGCCTCAAAAAGTCTGCTGTAGTTGTTTGCCAATGATTCGTATTGAAAAGCCAATTGTTGGTTGGCCTCCAGCTCGGCATGCGCAGACCGGATAGAGGCCACTACCTTTTGTCTGGTCTGGAGCAATTCAAATTGATTACTGGCCTGATAGATCCTCGTCTTCTGCAAATAGCTTCGCTCTTTTCGGAGGAGCAGTGGGAAGGAGAAATCCATCCCGATTTTGTAATTATCTCCAAACTGGGGAGTTTCAAGACCCTCAATATTGATCGGAGCATCGATGAATGAGTAGCTAAGGTTTAGTTCAGGTTTTAGGCTTTCCTTGTTCCATTGCTCTTCCACCTGAAGTTGCTGTTGTTTGGCTTTCAATTTTTGAATTTCCGGATGGTATTCCAGGGCCCAGTCGATGAGTGTGTAAATGGCTGAGTCTTCCGGTACAACCCACAATTCGGTGTCTTTTACCGGGTAGACATTGTCTGATATCTCGAGCGGAATTTCGTTATCATCCCATAAGTGTATCGACATGCGGAGCCGGGAATTGACCAGTTCAAGTTGCGCATTGGTATAATCAGCCATTCTGTTTTGATAGGTGATCTTAGCCTGGATCGTGTCTACCACAGCTGCTTCTCCAAGCTCATAATCCACCTTTACACGCCTGAAAAGTTCTTCTGCTATCGAGAGACTTTGTTCCAGCAGCTTGAATTGCTGGTATGCAAAATACCAATCCCAATAGCTCTTTGTGATGTCGAGCAATATTTTATTGGTCAATTTGATCTTCTCTGATTCTGCGATATGGGTATAAAGTTTGGCTTGCTTGATCATGGATCTCCGCTCGTCAATAAATAATCCTTTACCAATAGGCAGACTGATTCCTGCTGTAAATTGCCAGTAGTCTGAGGAAGCACTCACATAATCTTCATGACTCAAATACGTTCCGGAATTTCTATAAGCCTCAAATTTTGGATCTATGGGAAACCAAACCGGTATTTTCAGGGCGTTGTAAAATTTATTGTAATACTCTGTGCCTCTAAGACTTTTTTCAAGATATGATGATTCGATTTTTGGATCCAGTGTGCCCTTAGCCCCTGTTATTTGCGCATCAGCGAATTGGTCCTGTAAGTTGGCCTGCTTGATGATCGGGTGATAAGCCTTGGCGTTCTCAAACACATCTTTCAGCGAAAGAAATAGGGAATCAGACACTGCCTGGCTACCTTGTGCATGACCTAACAGGCAGATTCCCCAAAAGAATATGATCAAAAAAGTTTTCATTTTTTGGTAGCTACCTTTACTTCTCCATTGTTGTAAATGCTTGGTGGGAAGCCATTGAGTTGCCTCCACAGCTCATACCAAATAGGCACATCGTTCAGCATTACCCACCCCTTAATACCGGAGCCCATCCTAAGTTGTTCTGGCCATTGCTCATCATTTGGATTAGGAGTGACAAGAATTCGAAATTGTCCCGGTTTACTTTCTACACGATCCACTACAGAGACTATGCCACCAAATGTCCCGACAGAAACATTGGGCCATCCGGAAAATTGTAGTGCAGGCCATCCGTCAAATTCAACCCGAACCTCTCGGCCAACAGAAATGAAAGGGAGATCCATGGCTTTGATATACATTTCTGCAGCTTTATCAGATGTGGAAGGCATGATGGTGGCTACTGCTTCACCCTCCTTAATCGTTTCTCCAATCCCCGCTTTCAATGCTTTGACCAGGTATCCGGATTGTGGTGCGATGATCTGGTATTGGTCATTTCTAATAGACATATTGGAGTACTCGTTTTCCATTTTTGCCAGTGACCCCTGGCTGTCATAGACATCAGATATGGTTGCTGCCAGATCTGACTGAGCCTTGCTGATCTTATCCTGGTATTCCGCATCTACAGCAGAGAGGTTTACCCGGGCATTGATGAGTTCTGACTTACTTTGTAACCACTTGTTTTCAGCTGAAACCACTTTGGCATAGCTTTCCTGAAACTTGGACTCCAGCTCCTGAAACTTAGTCAGGGATATGTTGCCCGCTTCATACCGGCTTTTGTTACGGGAAAAGGTGTTCTCCGCATTGGCGTACCGAATCTTTTCCGTCTCATAGGCGGTGCTGTCAATGACCAGCTTCAATTCAGCCTGTATCAGTTTATTTGACGCCTGATTGAGCTTCATCTCCCTTCCCTGTCTCAATGCAGCGATTTGATTGTTCAATGCGGTGCGCTTCGATTCTTTGGCTTCCAAACCTCCCTTCTTGGCTTCAATCTGTTCAGATAGCCTTTTCAATAACAATGGGTCAAAATATTTTTCTTTCACCTCAGCCAGAGATAATATGGTATCTCCTTTATTGACAAATTGTCCTTCACGAACATTCCAGTGGATGATCCGGCCAGCGATAGCTGTTTCAACTGTTTGAGGTCTGTTTTCCGGCCGGAGCGCCGTTAAAGTCCCTGAGCCCCGGATGTTTTGCTGCCAGGGTAAAAACATCGCGATGATGACAAGGGTAACAATTACCAGCAATACTTTAGCTAATAGTCTGCCCATGCCGGGCGTTTTGAGGGTTCTTAAGGAGTAATATTCCCCCTCATCTATTTCTGGTATATCTATCTGATCGGATATTTTCAGCATACTAGTAGATGTTTTTTACAATTTTTTCATTCTTAATCACCTTCTCGAAAGAATCATCAGCGATGATCTCACCATTTTCCAGGTAGATTACCCTGTCTACAGCTGACATTACCAGTGGATCGTTAGATACTACAACAAGGGTCCATTTATTTTTTGGATTGGTTAGCATCTCTATAAGTTGTAACCTGTCATGCTTCATAAAGTCCCCGAAGAAATCATTGAGGATTAGCAATGCCGGGTCTTTGGCAAGACACCTGGCCAGGATCATTTTGTTGACAAATGAACTACTGAAGCCCTTTCCCGCACTTAAGATGGGTGTATTAAATCCGTCGGGTAGTGCATAGATCTCATCTTGCAGGCCTACCCTTTCAATGGATTTTATGGCATTCTCCATGCTGGCAAAAGGTTTACCAACCAGGATGTTTTCCAAAACGGTTCCCTCGAAAACATCTTCCTGCGACACATTTTTTCCTATCATGTCACGCAAATAGGTTCGGTCGAGGTCTCTGAGATTATACCTGTTGAAAGTCACAATGCCATCATAATTTGTATGAATACCGGCGATAGTATTGGTAAGCGTTGTTTTTCCTGAACCACTGCCCCCTGAAATACATACCCTTTCTCCGGGCAATAATTTCAGATTGATATTTTTTATGGAAGGTTTGGTCTTTTCCGGATAGGTATAGCTCAGTTTTTTTAGTTCTACCATCAGCCCATCCTTCTTAATCTGTGACTGTGGGATGTCTATACCTCCTGTTGGCTCCAGCGGTAAATCCGTAACATGAGCGATCTTATCCACGGCTGTAAGCATATCGTAGACCACATCCATATACATAATGATCTTCTCTACAGAGTTTAGGATCAAAATGATGATCACTTCTGAAGCCACAAATTGACCCAGCGTGATTTCCCGTTGTACAACTAGCATCGTACCGATGATAAGCAACCCTCCTGTCACAACGGCTTTGAACAACAAGATGTAACTGTACTGACTGATCAGTACTTTGAAATGGGTACTTCGGTTTTTTAAATAGTTATTGACATTGTGGTCAGTTTTCTTAATGGGTAAGGTGGTGTTACCAGAAAGTTTAAAAGAGTATAGCGTACGGGCCATCTCCTCCAGCCAGTAGACTACCTTGTATTTATACTTCGATTCTGTGATAGAAGACTGTAGCCCTTTTGGTCCAGTGAAATAAAAAATTGCGAATAGGATTGTGAGCAGGATGATCCCAAAAAAGACGAAGAAAGGGTGATAAAACGAGAGTAACAACAACCCGAATATGATCTGGATAGCCCCAGTAGATAGGTCAATCAGGAGTTTGGGCAATCCCTTCTGAAGCGTGAGCACATCGAAAAATCTGTTCATCAGCTCTGGCATGTGCATATTCAGTACCGACTCCATCTGTATCCTGGGAACCCGAAAGGCAAATTCAAAGGCTGCCTTGGTGAAGACACGTCTTTGCAGGTATTCCACAATGGTGATCTGAAAAACCTGTAATGCTCCGGTAGCCAAAACTCCAAAAATGATGAATGCGATCAATACATAGACAGAGCTAAATATCACCCCACCACTGATCAACTCAACAGCCGCTTGTATACCCAGTGGGAGGGTCAGTCCTAAAAGTCCAATCAGGGCAGCGTAGACATATACGTAAAAAATATCCTTTTTTTCCGCTGCCAGTAATCGGTAAAGACGTTTGATAGGGGTGATGTAATTGGATTGTCCATAGCCATCCGGGTCACTTACCAGACTCTGATAATCAAAGGCGGTCAAAAAGAGCACTTCCAGGTCCTGCGTACAGGCCAGGTTTACCCAATCCAGATCATCACTGGTCCACTTTTCTGTTTCCTCTTTCCGGATTTTAATGATCTCATATTTCTTCCGCTTCTTTTGAATAATGACCGGACAGAGCTCTTCATCCTTATCAAATACGATGACAGGGGAAGCCTGGACCTTCATCATTTCCTTGAAACGACTCTCTACCAGATGCTTTTCCAGCATCAGCATGCCTGAGTTACTGCTGGATTCTGCGAGGTCACGAATAAACTCTACCAGCTCAACATTATCGTATTCACGTGTAAATTCTTCATTCCCACCAAAGGACTCGCTGCCTAATTCAAGATGCAGGATGTCGGAACATTCCTGAATGATCCTGATGATTTGCTTATTGTTCATCCTTGCTTGTTAATTGAATTAAAGAATATTGACCTGATAAACTCATAGTTCTTTGTGTAGGGATCGTCTACCTCACTCATCTCCGTGAGAGAGGGAAGATGCTCTGCGAAAAATATTTGTTGATTGGCTGCTTCCAATGCAGTGGATACCAATGCATGAGGGAATGGGTAGTCGGGATTGACTTCCTTGACAAACCTGGCAATATTCTTACACAGTGATTTATACCCCCGGAACAACCCCTCCTTGTTGTCCTCATCCACTTGTTTGGTGAGGTATATTTTATCCGATTCGGCCACTACTATCCTGGCCAGTGCTTCTTCGTCTATGTCAGGAAAAGAATGGTCCTGGATTTTCTTTTCAGTGATCAGCCTAATGGCCTGATCCAATTTTAGCCACGAATCCGATAAATGGTGAGTTTCATATTCGATGCGGTAATCGAGCCAGGCCCAATACCAGCTGATCAAGTAAACAAGCAAGCGATGCTTGTTTTCAAAATACCTGTAAATGGATGCCTCGGTTGACTCCATGTTAATGGAGAGTTTCTTGAAAGTAAAACCTTCAAAACCCAATTGATCAATCAACGGAATGCTGTACTTGATAATCTTTTCTCCTAATTCAGTGGATTGCGGATCCTTGAGTGATAGATTATCATTCAGTCTTAATTGTAGAACTGCCACCTATATATATTTAGCTATTGACAATAATAGTATTACTATCAACGAAAATCTTAGATATTTGTTGGCTATTCCTTTTATTTATCTCTGAAAATGTTATATTTGATATTCTATTAGTCCTTTTATTTTGAGTTTTTGACCTTTAGGTTCAGGCACGTCCATGTCTGAACCTTTTTTTATTTATCTGGGGTATGAAAGGTCAGATTGAGGCGCTTACTTCAAGCGATATTTCACGATCTGTCGATCCTGGATGAAGAGGTAATGATTTTTTGTTTTGAGGAGCCCTGAATAATTTCCCTGGGGTCCTTTGATCTGTAAAAGGGTAGAAGGATGGAAGGGGTCGAATTCGATAACCTGTTCACCATCATAAGTAATGACCCGTTTGTTGAAAATGTGGAAATAGCTCGCTCCTGAAACTGATGCCTCCGTGATCTGGTTGCCAAATTGATCAAAAAAGTAGAATCCATTCGAAGCATCGAGTAGAATCAGTAAATTCTGATATGCTCTGATATGACTGGCATGCTCCAGGTTTATCATACCGACGGGGGTAGTGAAGATCAATGTTTCGTTGTTGGAATACTTCCTTAGCTCACCATTATTAGATTCCAGTACCCAAAAACTATTGTCTACACCAATGGTAGCCAGACTACCAAAGCCGATACCAAGGTTACTTAGCTGATAAGTTGATGCCGAAGCAACAAATCGATCCAGATATACAATTGTTTGATTCTCTCTGTAAAAGAGAAATAATTTAAGTCTGTTCCAGGGTTCTATGGTGGTTACAGACGAAAAGTTGATGCCGGAATAGACTTTATCCTCTGATCCATCCTGCTCATATCTAAAAATATCTCCATCGTCAGATCCCAGATAGATTTTCCCATCCTGATCAATGGCATAGGATGAAATTTTATAGGAGACGATGATACTATCCTCTTTTTCCCAGACCTGACCAAAAGTGGACAAAGCCAACAACCAAAGGATACCAAAAATAGTCTTAGTCTTCAAAAGTCTTGAGGGTGGTTTTTTTACCGTCGAAAACAGCGTAATACTTGTGGTTCACCCATTCTCCAAGGTTAATGTACCTTGATTTTTTTCCAACTTCAAGATCTAAAGGCAAATGTCTATGCCCAAACACATAGTAATCATGGTGCGTTTTTGCTTCGGTCTCTTTACAAAATTGCCAGAGCCATTCGTCATCACCTTTAAAGTCATTGCCCTTTTCATCATTGGATATCCTGCTCCCCCTGGACCACGCATGGGCTAGCTTCATTCCAATATCCGGATGTATCCATTTGAAAAACCATTGGGCAATCTTATTTTTAAAAACCTGCTTAAGAAATTTATAAAAGTGATCCCCAGGTCCAAGCCCATCACCATGCCCCAACATAAAAATTTTACCGTGTATATGATATACTCTAGGGCTTCGATAAACAGGGATGCCCAATTCCTGGGTAAAGTAATCGAACATCCATAAGTCATGATTCCCGGTGAAGAAGATCAAAGGAATGCCTTTGTCTACCAGGTCAGCAAACTTTCCTTGCAGGCGAATAAAACCCTTGGGTATGGCACGTTTGTATTCAAACCAAAAATCGAAGATGTCACCCAGTAAAAAAATGGCTGCAGCATCATTTTCAATGCTATTGAGCCATCGGATAACTCGTTTCTCACGTTCCAGGCTTTTTTCCCTGGGAGATGTGCCCAGGTGAAAGTCACTTGCAAAATAGACTTTCTTACCTTTTGGAAGAACTTCAAATTGATTGTCCATAAAAAAAGGAGCTGAATTATCAGCTCCTCAATTTAATGTATTAATTGGTTTCTGTCGCTTTCGAGGCAGTGCCGGATTTTACCTTGGAAGGTTTGGAACCTGTTCCGTTTTTAGCGCCCGTCTTGTTGGCAGGTGTGCTTTTAGATTTGGTACCGGCAGCCTTGCTTTTAGAAGCTGTTGTCTTGCGTGCTGTAGTACTTTTACTTGAGGCAGCTCCGGATTTCTTTTTAGCCGGTGCTTTTTTCTCCTGCTTGCCGTTTGTATATTCCTGAAAATGTGTCTGATTTGCAAACGGTCGTTTTCCGATGAGCTTCTCCAGATCATTTTGGAATATAATCTCTTTTTCAAGGAGCTTTTGTGCAATGATCTCAAGCTGTTTCAGCTTATCTTTCAACAATTGCTTGGTTCTTACATAGGCTTTATCAATCAGGCTCTTCACTTCCTTATCGATCAGCTCGGCTGTAGCATCAGAATAAGGTTTGGTGAAATTGTAATCTGATTGTTTACTATCATAGAATGACACATTCCCGATTTTGTCATTCATACCATAAACAGTCACAATGCTATAGGCCATCTTGGTGATTCTTTCCAGGTCGCTCAATGCTCCTGTAGAGATCTTGCCAAATACCAGTTCCTCAGCTGCCCGACCACCGAGGGCCATACACATCTCGTCAAACAATTGTTCTGTTTGATATAGAAACTGTTCTTTAGGTAGATATTGAGCATATCCCAGGGCAGCAATTCCTCTTGGGACGATACTTACCTTTACCAATGGATCGGCATGCTCCAGATACCAACCTGCCACAGCATGACCTGCTTCATGATAAGCCACAATCTTTTTCTCTTCAGGGGAAATGATTTTGTTTTTCTTTTCAAGACCACCAATTACCCGGTCGATCGCATCTTGAAAATCGATCATCTCAACTTCCTTTTTGTTTTTCCTGGCAGCAATCAAGGCTGCTTCATTACAAACATTGGCGATCTCTGCTCCGGCAAATCCGGGAGTCTGAGCGGCTAAATGTTTTGGGTTGACATCTTCGCGGATCTTAATGGGCTTCAGATGTACTTTGAATATTGCTTCTCTACCAATGATATCTGGTTTGTCAATACTGATCTGTCTATCAAACCTGCCTGGCCTCAACAAAGCAGAGTCCAATACATCAGGTCTGTTGGTAGCAGCAAGAATGATGACACCTGAATCTGTTGAAAAACCATCCATCTCCACAAGCAGGGAGTTGAGGGTATTCTCTCTTTCATCGTTTGATCCGGGCATTTGGCCTTTACCTCGTGATCGTCCGATGGCATCGATTTCATCAATAAAAACGATACATGGAGCTTTTTCTTTGGCTTGCTTAAATAAGTCTCTTACCCGAGCTGCCCCTACACCGACGAACATCTCTACAAAGTCTGATCCCGAAAGGGTAAAGAATGGCACACCAGCTTCACCAGCCACGGCTTTGGCCAACAAGGTCTTACCTGTACCCGGAGGGCCTACCAGAAGTGCACCTTTAGGGATTTTACCACCCAGCTTGGTGAATTTCCCGGGGTTTTTAAGAAATTCAACAATTTCTTTGATTTCCTCTTTGGCTTCTTCCAGGCCTGCAGCATCAGAAAATGTGATCTTCACTTTGTTCTCAGCATCGAACAATGCTGCGCGTGATTTCCCGATATTGAAGATTTGACCTCCGGGGCCACCGCCTCCGGCCATCCTTCTCATAAGGAACCAGAACCCGAAAATGATCAGAAATAGAAATCCCCAGTTAAAAAAGATGGATGTGAAGTCACTTCGGGTATCCACCTCATAGCCCATCCTTTGATCTTCGGGGAGCTGCTGCATCAACTCATTAAAATCATCATTGAATATCGTCTCATTGACAATATTGAACTTGTAGTGAGGACCATTGTTGATTCCCGTAAAGGAATTCTCATCAATGTCAATCTTATATTTAGTATCCTCGAGCGCCTCTTCTTTCAATGTCACTTCTACAAAATCCTGACCTTTTACAAGGACTACTCTTTTCACATCATTGGCGAGGACCATTTCCTCAAACCGCTTATCACTAATTGTTTTGGCGGAATTTGAATTGCTGAAATAAGTAAATCCGATCACTACCGCAATAAGGGTAATGATGATCATCATTTGGTAGTTGGGCTTATTGGGTTTCCCCAGTGGTTTTTTTTGTCTTGGTCTATCGGCCATTGATTGTATATCTTCTAATTACTGTAACAACTTAACAACGTTTGAGGATTATTTTAGTTCTAAACGGAAACGGTAGAAACCTTTGCATCCCCCCACAACTCTTCTAACCCGTAAAATGCTCGTTTGTCTTTGTTAAAAACATGAGCGACTACATTTACATAGTCGATTAATACCCACTCTTTATTTTGTTTTCCTTCAACTTTCCAGGGCCATTCTTTAGATAATTTGAAAACCTGATCTTCTACAGAGTCTGCAATGGCATCAATTTGTGTGTCGGACGACCCTGAACAAATAATGAAATAATCAGCTACGGCATGTTTAATATCACGTAAGTCCAACACCACAACATCTGAAGCTTTCTTTTCGAGCATTCCCTGCACTACAAATTCGCTCAAAGTTTCAGAATCAGTCTCTACAACTTTATTTTTCCGCATTCACCATGGGTTTTCTATTTTTAACCTCAAAAGTACGAATTTAAATTGCATAAAAACTTTGCCAATACACGTTTTCTTGGGAAAACTATCACTTCTCTGCCAGAATGTCATTCTACCAACGATTTCATGGCACAACTTGCGGCAAAACAGCAGGTTGCCCATGGAGACATACTGACAACAGACTATCAGACCAGAGGAAAAGGTCAAAGGGGGAGTACCTGGTCCAGCGAAAAGGGGAAAAATTTATTGTTTTCTATCTTCCTGAGACCGCATTTTCTGAAAATCGAAAACATTTTTCTACTCAATATCGTCGCGGGGTTAGCAGGTACGCAACTGATCAAAAACATTATTCCGGGGACTGAGTGTCAACTGAAATGGCCCAATGACATCTATGTCAATGAAAAAAAAATATCCGGAATACTGATCGAAACATCCATCAATAAACAGCTTGAGTTTGTGATTGTTGGAATAGGTTTCAATGTGAATCAGGCTCACTTCCCGCTCCCGACAGCAACGTCATTAAAAATAGAATCAGAACAAGCATATGACACATTCTCCATTCTGGAGTCTTATGCATGCTTTTTTGAACAGTATTATGATCAACTGGAATCGGGTGAAAAAAATAAGATATTGAGAGCTTATCATGACCAGATGTATTGGAGAGGTGAAACGCATACTTATAAGAGCCAAGGACTAGCCTTTGATGCTGTGCTGATTGGCATCAACGAAATCGGAAATCTTATTTTGAATTGTGATGGCGTGGTTCGGCAATTTCGCACCAAGGAGGTTGAGTTTATTGGTTAACATTTAAATTATGAATAATGTCAGGATTACCTAACTTTGCAGACCTTAAAAAAATTGCATCAAATAAAAGATCATGATAGAAGAAAAGGTTAACTACAAAGTAAAAGATATCAACCTCGCCGCCTGGGGAAGAAACGAAATCCGATTGGCTGAGGCAGAAATGCCCGGGCTTATGTCCCTTCGTGAGGAATTTGGCCCTTCAAAAATCCTCAAAGGAGCAAGAATCGCTGGCTGTTTACATATGACAGTACAAACTGCAGTTTTGATAGAAACGTTGATTGAGCTCGGAGCAGAAGTATCATGGTCATCATGCAATATTTTCTCTACACAGGACCATGCAGCTGCAGCAATCGCTGCTGAAAACATTCCCGTTTATGCGTGGAAAGGCATGAATGCTGAGGAGTTTGATTGGTGTATCGAGCAAACCATCTTTGCTTTTGACGGAGGTAAACCCCTCAATATGATTCTGGATGACGGAGGTGATCTTACCAATATGGTGTTGGACAATTATCCGGAACTTGTCAAAGATATAAAAGGTCTTTCTGAAGAAACCACTACTGGCGTTCACAGACTATACGAAAGGTTGAAAAAGGGAACCCTTCCTATGCCTGCCATCAATGTGAATGATTCTGTGACCAAGTCCAAATTTGACAATAAGTACGGATGTAAAGAATCCCTGGTTGATGCGATCAGAAGAGCTACCGATGTGATGCTTGCCGGTAAAGTAGCTGTTGTTGCAGGATATGGTGATGTTGGAAAAGGTTCCGCGGCATCATTGAGAGGTGCAGGTGTTCGAGTGATCGTTACTGAGATCGATCCGATCTGTGCATTGCAGGCAGCCATGGATGGTTTTGAGGTGAAGAAAATGTCCAATGCCATTCCAAGAGCAGATATCGTTGTTACTGCTACAGGTAACAAAGACATCATCACTGGTGAGCATTTCAAATTGATGCATGATAAAACGATCGTTTGTAACATTGGTCACTTCGACAATGAGATTGACGTTGCCTGGTTGAACAATAACTATGGAAGTTCGAAAGTAGAGATCAAGCCACAGGTAGATTTGTATAATGTGGATGGAAATGAGATCATCTTATTGGCAGAAGGAAGGTTGGTTAATCTTGGCTGTGCCACTGGTCACCCATCTTTTGTGATGTCAAATTCATTTACCAACCAGACTTTGGCACAGATCGAGTTGTGGACAAACACAGATAGTTATAAGCCGGGAGTATATATGCTACCAAAACACCTGGATGAAAAAGTAGCTGCCCTACACCTGGAAAAAATTGGCGTGGAGCTGGAAGAACTTTCTAAGGATCAGGCCGATTACATTGGTGTGGATGTCAAAGGACCATTCAAGCCTGAGCATTACAGATATTGATTTTCAGATTGATGAAATATTTCAAAAAGGGTGTCTTTCCATAAGGCACCCTTTTTTTAGTGGTGATAACCCAATAACCTATTAACCTAATAACCTATTAACCTAATAACCCAACACCCACTAATCACCATTCAGACATTAAGTATTGTTTGACCATTGTTTGTATATTTGGTAAGGATCATTATCCTGGTTAAAAACAAAGGAACGATCCTAACGGATTTCCGCCTAAATACTTGATGTATGAAATCTAAATTAATTGTTGGACTGGTACTCTGTCTTTTGACGTTTGTCTCTTCCGCACAAATCGTATTCCCGGTGCTAAGTCCGCGAGGTTCGATCACTCAGTGGGTGGGAAATACTTATTTGACCATCAGCTATGAACGCCCCGCAGCAAGGGGGCGTGAGATATTTGGCAGCCTGGTTCCTTTTGGAGAGCTCTGGAGAACCGGAGCAGGCTATTGTACCCAGATTAGTGTTGACCAACCAGTGAAAATTGGTGGTGAGCGAGTAGATGCTGGCAGGTATTCTGTATTCACCATTCCTGGTGAGAAAGAATGGATCGTCATCCTCAATTCTGATACAACATTGTATGGTACTTACGGCTATAACCCAGACAAAGATGTGATCAGGTTTGTAGCAAGGCCACAACAAACAAATCGGTTTTATGAAAGTCTTACCATCGATATTGATGTAGTGCCTAACGACGCAGAACTTTATCTTTCATGGGCCAATACCCAAATTTCATTTACAATCAACACCACCATCGACGAGGAAATCATGTATGGCGTCAAAATAGAATTGCTTGAGGGTGAAAGCGATGACCTCAATCAATATGCACTCGCAGCAGAATATATGATTGTTCAGAATACAAACCTTTACGATGCTTTGGCATTGGCCGAAAAAGCCGTAGCGCTCGATCCGAACTCCTGGGCGCGTCTACTCAAGATCCAAGTCCTGGAGAAACTACACAGATATGATGAAGCCCTCGAAGAGATAAAAGCCGGCATGGATAATGTAAAAACCAGAAAATACAGCAAGAAAGAATACATGGAGAATGATCTTCAGTACTGGGAAAACCATGCAGCGCGCATCAGGAAAAAAATTGCAGAGATATCAAATGAGTAAAGGGGCAAAACCTTGCCCCCTTGCTCACTACTCACTACTCTATGCTCTCTGCCCCATGCCCTCTGCTCTTTGCTCTCAGCCCTCAAAACTCTTCCACCAGCATACCCATTTTTCCCATCTGATAGTCTCTCATGGCTTCCATGATCTGTGTCTGATTATTCATTACGAAAGGACCATGCGTAGCAAGTGGTTCACTAATAGGTTCGCCTGATAATAATAAGAATCGTGTGTCCTTTTTTGCTTTGACTTCAATCTCACTTCCAGCATTTTCAAATACCACCAACTGGTGTTTTTCAACCAACCCATGACCGAATATGGAAAGCTCACCATCTAGTAGATAGAGTAGGGTGTTTCTTCCCTCCGGAACTTCAAACATGTGTTCGGCTCCAGTTTGTAATTTCCCCATGGCTGATAACAATGGCAGTTGTGTATTGACCTTGCCTTTGGCACCATTCATTTCTCCGGAAACCAACTGTATATATCCTTCACCTTTGGTTGGAGTGAATTGAGGCATGTCCTCTTTTTTAAGTGCCAGGTAGTAGGGTTGATCCATCTTGTGTGAGGCAGGGGTATTGACCCAAAGCTGGATGATTTCCTGGTGACCTCCACGTTTTGCCAACGCTTCGGACGGACGTTCACTATGGATAATTCCCATTCCGGCATCCATCCATTGCACCCCGCCTTCTCCAACCACACCACTGTTACCCCTGGAATCTCGATGATGTACACTTCCTTCAAAAACAAAAGTAACAGGCGAAAACCCGCGGTGAGGATGAGGGCCTACCCCTGCATTTTTAAAATCTGTTCCGGCTTTCACGACCAACCTGGCATGATGTAGCAAAAGAAATGGGTCAACTTGATCCACATGCTGGGTTGGAAGGGGTTGCCTTACGGGTAAACCACCCATATTTACCAGAGTACCATATAATATTTGTTTAACCTTTTTCATCTTCTTTATATATTTATATGTATATACATGTATTTAGAAAAAAAGGTTACATAGAGGGAGATTTACACATGGGATTAAGCTTCAAAATATTCCAGAAACATCACTCCGAAATAAATACATGAGAGTTTGGAGTAATACTAGTAGTGTTTCTCCTACTCCTAACGCATATGCTAAAAATGATTTTTACAATCAAGGGTATAGGCTTATTGGAGGAGGAGCAATTGTAAACTGATCAGTGCATGGCAGCTAGGGAAACCTTTTAACAAGTTCAATGCCGAATATGGATGAACAGCGAGAGACCATTGAGTTTCTTATTTTGATTTCACAATGATTTGAAATGATTTGGTTTTTCCTCCAATCAACCATTTAAACTTAAAGAAGTTAGCTACTGTGCTAATGACTCTCCATAAGCTGCTATGATGGCTAATACTGATTAACGATGCAATTCTTTGAGTTTTAGTACCAATACCAATTCCTCCAGCTGACCTTCTATAGTCCTCAAGAATAAGTGTTTCTGGGAAAATACTCAGAGCTTCCTGATAAAGTTTCTTGTTGGCATCATGAACAACCAAAACTCCATTTTCTGAGAGCATTTCAAACCCTTTTTCAATGCACGTACTTCGGACTCTCCCATCAACAAGAATGAAATCAAATGGAGCCCTTTTTTGAGGGTAATGAATGTATGTCTGAAATGGTTCTGGATCTTCCAGGTCTTCCCCTATTGGAAAATCGGGTACTACAAGATCTAGCTGAACCCGTTTGTCATTTTTATTTTTCTTGATTTCATTGTACCAGTCTTCATCGTGTTCAATTGATAGCCAGGATGCATCAGAAGATAGGTATCTGACAAAATAATTGCTACTATACCCACTTCCGTATTCCAGACACCTTGTTGGGTTAAGGTTTTTGAATATTTCCTTCATAATAGCTATTTCCCTAAATTTCATAAAGGGAGTGTTTGGGCTGAAACCCAAACCTTTTCTCAACTTGGCATATGTTCCCAAGAAAAAGTAAGAGACTAGGTTTATCATGAAATTGATTTTGTTTTAAAGAATAAATAAATCGAATGAGATCAATGTTTGGAAGGAGAAACTTTGAGAGTATTTTTATTAATTCATGAATTTAGCTCATGTGTCTCCAAATTCCTGGTGCATTGAACTAATATTTTTGACAACTTCACTACTTTCAGATGTCTTTTCAAATTCAATAAATAAATGGCCATCAAGCAGGATTGTCATATGGGTATTTAACCACCTGATCTCCTTATAAACTTCCTTTTTTACTTCCATTGGATATCGTTTATTTTTCTTTAATGCCTTTCGGTATGTGATCCAATTGCTTAAATGAATTAACGGGTAGAGAAATGGGAAGAGAATTAAATTAGTATTTCGGAATCGAGTTTTTTGAATGTACTTAATTTGAAAGCCATTAAGTTTAGCTAGTACTCTCATTTTTTGGATTCCGGTGAGGAATATATGCCCATAATAGAATTCATTCGTAATATCCTGGCGATTCATCCAGATAGAATCCAGTTCATTTGGTGAAATGATAGAATGAAATCTTTCACTTTCGGTGAGGAGGTAACTAAGCTTTGCCTTGAGACTTGAATAGTTGGGTGTGGTTATAATGAGACTGCCACCCTTTTTTATTATCCTCCCAAATTCCTTAAACATAAGAGCCTGATCGGTGAAATGCTCAATGCCTTCCTGACACAATATTCCATCTACGGATCCATCTTCAAGTGGGATGCCAGTGTTGATGTTAGCTCTAATACACGTTATTCCCTTTACTTTAAAATACTCAGGAAATAAATCAAATGGTATAGGATTAGCACCGATTTCTTGAAGGACTTTTGAAGAAGTACCACTACCAGCTGGAAAATCCACAATGGACTTCCCTTTAAATCTATCCTGATGCCTGTTGAGGTATTGCTTTATGTGATACTTTATGCTTTTTGGACTTAATGAGTAATCCATTTATATCTTTTTGATTAGGTGGCTAAATTTTTTTTGATTCTGTTGAATAAATTCGGGATAGCTATCATTAATAGGCTCAATCATAAATTTCCAGTCATATCCCAGAATATCCTTTCCTTCTTTAATCATTCGAGCAATTCGTTCGGGATCCTTTGATTTTTTATTGTTGAATTCAGTATGTGAAAATGACTCAAGCTTTTCAATGATTTTATCAACTCCACCAACAGTTGTAAAATGCCATCCCCCATTTTCCTGAAGTGTTACCCGGATTTTTTCTCGATTAATGATTTTATCATCCCTAAGTAATCTGGTTAGTTTGATGGTCCGTTTTTTCAACAGTTTATAAGGAATCAATACAGGCCCTCTCCAGGTATCATTGTAGCATATACAATTTAGGTAATACTTATACATATTTTGAACAAAAACAACAGGATGATCTGTGTCTACATGTCTCAGAATCTGATCAGAATTGGGAATCTCATCAATATCCGAGATAATTATAGTGTCCTCATCCTGAGCATCTGTCAGCCCTTTGAAGAATTGTTCTCTTTGTAAATTTTCTATGTCCCAGGCTTTCACGGGTCGCCACCGTGTAAAAAAATTTGGGTAACCTGATTGTAGTTCAATGTAGATTATTTTCTTTTCAAACTCTTTGAACCGGTTCCATTCGGTTTTTAAAACCATTTCTTTTGGCTTTCCTTGAAAAGTTCTGTTAGCCTCAACAATGACAAATTTGTCTACGACACTATTCAGTTCATTTAGTCTGATTTCCAATAGATCGAGTTCATTGAAAAAGGTAAAGCAATCGTATATCATATTATTCCTAAAAGAGTTTTGCTACAGACTTAATAAACCAGATTACCTCATAGCGGGTCCCGATATTAAGGCCTTTTTCATTAACCTTACGATAGGTTGAATTTCCTTTGTACTCCATGCCGGGTTACATTTTCTTCCATTTTTTTAGCTTCGCTACCACTTCAGAAACCTGAATATTCAATTCACCACTTTCCGAAGGGCTAATTTCTTCTAGAAATGAACTTTTCTTTCCAATAGGACCCCACCGCCCAGCATGCATTGGTTTGATAGTTGGATATAAGCCAAGTGACTGGATGTTGGCGGCTGAGGCAATATGAAGTGGACCGGTACTACATGCAAGTAACCCGTCACATTGTTCAATAAATGAAATGAAATCTTCCAAACTAAATTTCCCAGTGATATCAGTTACATTCTCTTGTTCAAAGATAGCAGGTAATTCTGATCGAATGAGACCCCCTTCCTCCTCCGTACCACTGATAAAAAAATGAAATTCCTCTTTTGGTAATTCTTCGATTGTTTCCAGAAACTTTTCCAGTGGCCATTCCCTGGCACTCCCTTTGGATTTCATGTGCATGATGAGATTAAACTTGTCCGTCAGCAGGTCTTTACCCACAGAGGTTTTACTCTTTTGCCAACCCGTAAATTCAGCAATCTGGTCCAGACTGACTTGTTCATTGATTTTTAGAGGTGTAAGTAATTTTAGATTGAGCTGTGACTCATGCAGTGGACTGTTTTTTCGTGTAAAACTTACTAACCTGTTGCAGGTCCACCAATGGAAGACCCGGTGACTCGTTCCTATCCTGGTTTTAATGTTTCTTTTAGCAGCCAATAGAGCCACTGACTTATTCGGGAAAACATGAACAATTACATCCACCTCGGGCAATTCACCGGACTGACTTACTTCAACCCAGTTAATAAATTGATCAACATAACTGCACCTTTCGATGATATGCCTGGTGTAAGATGATCCCAGGAAATATACATCACTGGAAGGATAGTGCTTTTTGATGATCCCCACCATCGGAAGCGTAAGCACCACATCTCCGATCTTATCTGTTCTGCTGATGAGAATTTTCATACTTCGTGAGCATTCGGATTTTGTTGTACTTTAGAAAATTGGAGTGTGCCGATAATACACAGATAACAAATCCATGATATCCATCGAGGAACCCAAGCTGAAAAAAATATTTTTTGATGAAAGTAAACCATGGGTTAAGCAGAACATGGATGATTAAAGATACTTTCTTTCCATTTTTAATGGCCTCACGGGCGGCTATCTCAGAAAAGTGATTGGCTGTTTTAGCATGATCATGTATTGTAGGGAAGGAGTAGTGGAGCATGTCCGCTTTGATGTAGCCAATTTGGGCACCTTCATTCACAATTACCCGGTCATGCGGATTTTCACCACCCCACGAAGCTATTTTTCGGTCAAATAATCGAATTTTCCTGTCCGGGTACCATCCGCAGTGCCTGATCCACTTACCACAGTAGTTGGTCAGCCGGTTGACATAGTAGGCATCGTATTCCCAGTTACTCTTTATCCTAAGGATCTCGGTTCTAGCTGCCTCAGTCAGTGTCTCGTCTGCATCCAACGACAGAATGATGTCATGGTTAGCTTTTTGAACAGCTACATTTTTCTGTTCGATATGACCGGCAAAGGGATTTTCAATAAATCTCACCTTCAATTTTTCACAGATCTCTTTGGTTTTGTCGGTAGAAAAAGAATCTACCACCAGTACTTCATCTACCACATCTATGATAGATTGGATGCACCTTTCGATGTTTTCTTCTTCATTGAATGTGATGATTACACCGGATATCTTGACTGGCATCTAATTAAGTGCATTGAGTTCCAGGAATGTCTTTTCCAAAGCCTTGAAATGACGGTCTATATTAAACAATTTGTCCGCCTTTTCCTTACCCTTATTGGCAAACTGCTCCATCAAGTGCTTGTTGCCTGCCAATTTTTCAATAGCAGCAGCTAGACTCTTACTATCACCCGGCTCGAACAATAAGCCACTTTGCTCATTGTCAATAATTTCCGGAACACCTCCACCATTGGCGCCGATGACTGTTACTCCCATCCTCATAGCCTCAGCCAGCACCAACCCGAAAGTTTCTTCCGCTGTGGTTAGCACAATAACATCAAAATGAGGCATGATTGTTTGAGGCTGATCCAGGAATCCTGTCATAAAGACCTGGTCGCTGAGCCCCAATGAGGAGACTTGTTCTCTCAAATATGCTTCATAGTCCGGATGGGAGACCGAACCAACTAAAAACAAGTCGATGAATATTTTCTTTTCCCTTAAAGCAGACACGGCTTCTATGGCCAGGTGTTGTTGTTTTTTTCGATCAATGCGAGCTACTACTCCGATCTTGAATGGTGATTTCCCCAGGTTTTCAAAAGGATTGTGTTTGTTGGGTTCGGGAGCAGGTACTCCATAATACAGACACTTTACTTTTTTTTCGGGTAGACCAACTTTTTCCAGTACCTGCTGCTTTAGACGCTCAGTAATGGTGATAAACAGATTGATTTTGGAATAGATGAATCGGTGATAAAGTCCTTTTTTAGCCCTGGGCATATTCATTTGCCGGGTATGTACATGTTGAAATTTTACCGGGCTCAAAACTTTACACAATGCAATAATCAGGAGATCCTTCTTGTCATGGGTGTGAACTATGTCCGGATGATTTTTTCTCAGAAAAGATAGGATGCTGAGCAGAGATTTTATTTTATTTCCAGTGGTCGATACTACTAAAAAACTTTTCTTATTGAGCTTTTGCCAAATAGGCGAACCGGCTCGTGCCACACAATGCACTTCATTACCTATTGGGGAAAGTTGATGGCAGCAGGTGACGAAATACAATTCCAGCCCACCCAGCGATTGACTTGTACAAACCTCCAGAATTTTCACAACGTAGGATTATTTTTTTTAGCGTAGTCCTTCAGACTTGCCCAGTCTTTCTCTGTCCAGGATCTTACTTTCTCTAAGTCTGATTCCTGGATCAGCGCCTTTTTGATCACCCATTTCTTAGGCAGAAGAATTGCGAAATACATGATCAAATGGAAAAGGAGCCACCAGGGTCTGAAATAAAGCCAGGTTTCTAACCGGCTTTTACCTCCTTTGATTTCACCACTATAAATATGTTTCCTGAAAAATTTCACTGCATGCAATTGCTTTTCTTTCCAGGCGGTATGTCTTGGGCGGACTGAAACCGTGCTTTTGCTATAAGTAGCCCCACAATATTTCGCGATCAGGTCAATGAACTGGTATGGATCTGACAGGTCTTCATGGAAAAGAATCAGTGGCTTCCGGGTTGAGTACTTTTCAATCACCCGGATTTTATCCATGAATATCATCTCTTTCCGATCCCAGAAGCCCTTATTGTGGTCCACATCGATAAAACCCACAAAATCTTGATAAAATCCACCTTTCACATGACGTTTATATTGGGAAGCAATCCACTTATCCTGCCTTCGGAAAACCACAATGATATGAGCATCTGGATGAATGGAGCAAAACCACTTTACCTCATCCTCAAATTGTCGATCAAACTCCCGGGAGACCAGATATTTTTTAGCATTCCCCTTTTCAATCAGCTCCAGCGATTTTTTATATCGATTGGTGGGAATGTACCTGATATCCTTGAAATGAGGAAAAACGCTGTGTTGCAGGTATGTGGAGGCCGTTTTGCCCAGCCCAACATGAAAAAAAATCTCTGGTTTTTCTTTTTCCATTTAAAAATTCAAAACAAATCCATTTCCAGCGAATTATTTAAGAAAAGGAAATTAAATATTATTAGAACCTTATTTAGATTAATTATAAACAATCTGTTATTAATCACGTATAAATCATGTAGATACATTAAAAGTATTGGTTTGGTATGTTATCCTTTTTCCCGACTGTGTATATGAGTAATCAGGAAGTAATAGAAAATAACGATAAAGAAAAACGGGCAAAGTTTAAGTATCCGGAGAAAACAAGGATGGAGATCTTTGACAAAGAATTCCTTCCTAACATCGATGCTATGTACAATTTTGCCTACAGATTGACCTTTGATGAGGATGATGCAAAGGATCTCGTTCAGGATACCTACATGAAGGCATACCGTTTTATCAATTCATTTCAAAGAGGTACGAATGCTAAAGCGTGGCTATACAGGATCCTGAAAAATAGTTTTATCAATGACTTTCGCAAGAAGAGCAAAGAACCTTCAAAAGTAGATTATCAGGAAGTAGAGAACTTCTACAATTCAGATGATGTTGATAGCAATAAGACAGTTGATCTGAGGGTAGATACGCTCAAGGATATGATGGGTGATGAAGTCAGTAATGCGCTGAATTCCCTGGCGGTCGATTTCAGAACTGTTATTATCTTGTGTGATCTGGAAGGCTTTACCTATGAAGAAATGGCCAAAATATTGGATATCCCCATAGGTACTGTACGGTCCAGGCTACATAGAGCTAGAAATTTGCTTAAAGAAAAACTTAAGTCCTATGCTGGTAGCATGGGATATTAAAAATTTTGTTTACTTAGTTGAAATAATTTTGTCATCTGATGGAAGAATCTACAGATAAGGCGGGTAATTCCGGTTGTAGCGAGTATCTCGAAATATTGCACCTAATGCTGGACAATGAGGCTACAGAGGAACAGGAAAAATACTTATCCGTCCACGTTGATAAATGCATGTCATGTCTGAAGCTTTATGAAGTCGAAAAAGAGATAAGAATTCTAATAAAAACCAAAATCACCAGACAGCCAGTACCTCATAATCTGGCTTCTGAAATTAGACGTAAGATTTTTAAAAGTGCCTCTACCATCAAATAATGGAAGAGCCTTTATTTTTTCAGCCCCTTCCGGTGCCGGAAAAACGACCATCGTAAAAAGGCTACTTTCCGAACTTCCCCAATTAAGTTTTTCTATCTCAGCAACAACCAGGTCTAAGCGAGCAGGTGTTGAGGAACATGGCAAAGACTACTATTTCCTCACTGCCGACGAATTTAAATCCAAAATAGAGGAGGGGGCCTTCTACGAATGGGAAGAGGTGTATCCTGATCTTTTCTATGGAACATTGAAATCTGAAGTAGACAGAATCTGGGAGCTCGGAAAGCATGTAGTTTTCGATATTGATGTGGTTGGAGGCTTGAACCTGAAACAAATTTTCGAGGATAATGCGATGGCTACCTTCGTAAAGGTGAAAGACATTGATACACTCAAAAAACGTCTAAGCAGCAGAAATACGGAAAGTGAAGATCAATTAGCGGTTCGAATCGAAAAAGCCTGGCAGGAAATGCAACGTGCTAATGAATTTGATTATATCCTTGTAAATGAAAATCTGGAAACGGCAGTAGAGGAGATAAAACAGGAGATTCTTAAATTCATCAGTAAATAATGAACATAGGACTTTTTTTTGGTTCATTCAACCCCATTCACATTGGCCATTTGATCATCGCTAATATCGTGCATGAAACCACAGACATGGAGCAGGTTTGGTTTGTGGTTTCCCCGCAGAATCCCCTTAAAGCCAACAAAAATTTGTTGCATGAATTTGACAGGTATGATCTGGTGGAGGCAGCCATTACAGAGGATTATCATTTTAAAGTAAGTGATGTGGAGTTTAATTTGCCTCGGCCAAACTATACGGTACAGACGCTCACGGTACTGGCAGAAAAACACCCCGAGCATAAGTTTTATTTGATCATTGGCGAGGATAATCTGGCTGCCCTGCCACGGTGGAGGAACTATCAGCAGATCCTTGAAAATTTTGGATTGATTGTCTATCCACGTCCTAATGCTCAGGATTCGGAATTAAAGGATCACCCGAACGTAAGGATGATTGATGCCCCCCGAATGGATATTTCCGCCACCTTGATCAGGAATTTGATCCGTGAGAATAAATCAATCAAATATCTCGTTCCGGAACGTGTTCGCCAGAGAATAGAAGCGAAGAAACTGTTTGTTTAAACAGTCATGATATCCTTTTCCTTATGGGCAAGGAGCTGATCAATCTTTTCAACATGTTTATCGGTCAGCCTTTGAACCTCGTCCTCAGCACCTTTCACCAGATCTTCAGCCATTCCTTCTTTCAGAAGATTTTTTAGAGAATCATTGACGTCTTTTCTGACGTTCCTGATACTCACTTTTCCATTCTCAGCCTCAGCCTTAGCCTGTTTTACCAGTGCCAATCTCCTTTCCTCAGTCAAGGCCGGAATATTAATTCGGATAAGCTCACCATCATTTTGGGGATTAAGACCCAGGTCACTGTTGACGATGGCTCTTTCAATTTCTGGAATCATTTTAGCTTCCCAGGGTTTGATGGCAAGTGTTCTTCCATCAGGCGTAGTGACGGAAGCGATCTGGTTGAGTGGGCTCATGGCCCCATAATATTCAACTTCTACTCCATCTAACATATTTGGAGTAGCCTTACCAGCTCTAATTCTTGTGAGTTCACCAGACAAATGTTTTACAGCTTTGTCCATCATTTCCTCTGCGTGTTCAAGATAAAAATCAATGTCCTCCATTTTTGTGATTTTAGCTTATTGAATTAGTTGATCAATGTACCTACGGTTTCGCCTTCTGTGATCTTATTAAGATTTCCGGGCTTGTTCATATCAAATACGATGATAGGCAGGTCATTTTCCATACACAGCGTGAATGCCGTCATGTCCATAATATTCAGCCCTTTCTCATAGGCCTCCTGAAATGAGAGCGTGCTGTACTTTTCTGCCTTGGGGTCCTTTTCAGGGTCTGCAGTATATACGCCATCTACCCGTGTACCTTTCAGAACGACATCTGCCTCTATCTCAATGGCTCTAAGACTCGCTGTAGAGTCCGTAGTGAAATAGGGGTTCCCAATTCCGGCTCCAAAAATAACGATCCTGCCTTTTTCGAGGTGACGGATCGCTCTCCTTCTTATAAAGGGTTCACAGACCTGTTCCATCTTTAAGCCTGACATCAATCTGGTATACATGCCGTGTTTTTCCAATGCACTTTGTAATGCCATGGCATTGATCACCGTAGCCAACATCCCCATGTAATCTCCCTGGACCCGGTCGATACCGGATCTTTCACCATCGACTCCCCTAAAAATATTTCCACCACCGATCACGATAGCCAATTCAGTGCCCGCGTCACGGACTCTTCGGATTTCCTCAGCATACTGTTCAAGTCTTTCACTATCGATGCCATGATCCTTTGAGCCCATGAGTGCTTCACCACTTAGTTTTAGGAGAATGCGTTTATATTTCATTGAGAGTTTGTGTGGTAGTTGAAATTCAAACCTCACAAAAATATAAAGTTTATTTAAGGTAGCCCTAAAAAGGTGTAGCTATACTTTAAAAGAAATTAATACTTGATTCTTATTTACATTATCGCCCGGAGAAACATGAATCTCATCTACCTGACTGTCACCGGGGGCTTTGATGACATTTTCCATCTTCATCGCGTTCAGCACCAATAAGCTGTCTCCTTTTTTTACTTTTTGATCCGGAGATACCATGATATCCAGAATCGTCCCGGGCATTGGAGCCAAAACTTCAGCATTTTCAAGGGCAGACCCTGTATCAACACCCAGCTTCACCATCATCAAATCCAACTCATTTTTTGTGTCCAATCTCATCTCATAATCATCCACTAACATCCAAATGTGACTCCCTTCTACGGATAAAATCCTGATTTCATAGCTTTTTCCATTGGAGTTGAGTTGAAATTCGTTTTTTTTCTTTTGAATCAATTGGTAATCAAATGCCTTTCCATTGACCATCGTTTTTGGTCCAGAAAGTTCTAGTGAGACTGTATGATCCTTATTTATAGTACAGGTAAGCTTCATTTGAGGCGTAAGGTAGTGAAAATTCGAAATGTCAACTCTGGCACAAAAGCATTGTGCGCTAAATAAATAATTGAATTACTATTTATAATATCAAATCAAAAATTTGAATATAATAAAAATACGTATAATTTTGCATTCCCTTTTTCGGGCAGTCCGTCAAAAAGGGAAGAGTTTTTTTGATTTAATTAAGCAGGGGGGATACCAAAGCGGCCAACTGGGACGGACTGTAAATCCGTTGACTTATGTCTTCGAAGGTTCGAATCCTTCTCCCCCCACCAAATGTACAGGTGTCACCTTGTATTTGCTCAGCAGATACCAGGTCATTTTGAGATTGGGTTATAAGCGGGCGTAGCTCAGTTGGTAGTCCGCCGTTTGGCGGATCCAAGCTGTAGGTCGCCGCGGTTCGACGTTTCGATTCGAACCTGGTCGCTTATATAAAGTCATTGAAAAAGTTCAATGATTAGGATTTTGAGAGCAAGAAATGTCATTGAAGACATTATAAGCGGGCGTAGCTCAGTTGGTAGTCCGCCGTTTGGCGGATCCAAGCTGTAGGTCGCCGCGGTTCGACGTTTCGATTCGAACCTGGTCGCTTATATAAAGTCATTGAAAAAGTTCAATGATTAGGATTTTGAGAGCAAGAAATGTCATTGAAGACATTATAAGCGGGCGTAGCTCAGTTGGTAGTCCGCCGTTTGGCGGATCCAAGCTGTAGGTCGCCGCGGTTCGACGTTTCGATTCGAACCTGGTCGCTTATATAAAGTCATTGAAAAAGTTCAATGATTAGGATTTTGAGAGCAAGAAATGTCATTGAAGACATTATAAGCGGGCGTAGCTCAGTTGGTAGTCCGCCGTTTGGCGGATCCAAGCTGTAGGTCGCCGCGGTTCGACGTTTCGATTCGAACCTGGTCGCTTATATAAAGTCATTGAAAAAGTTCAATGATTAGGATTTTGAGAACAAGAAATGTCATTGAAGACATTATAAGCGGGCGTAGCTCAGTTGGTAGAGCGACAGCCTTCCAAGCTGTAGGTCGCCGGTTCGAACCTGGTCGCCCGCTCAAATCCCTGGGAAATCAGGGTCTTTGGGCTCTTTTGGTTCAATATGCTGAACTCAAAGAGTTTAGTTATTTGCCGATGTAGCTCAGGGGTAGAGTACTTCCTTGGTAAGGAAGAGGTCACGGGTTCAAATCCCGTCATCGGCTCTATAAAAGTAAATGTGTGTGTAGCATACATTTTTATTATAAGGAGTGAGTTTTTAAGCTCCTTGTATTGTGTAAGTATTTAATTAAGAATTGAAAATTATATTTAGAATCTAAATTGAGGATTATCAGACATGGCTAAAGAAACCTTTGATCGTTCAAAACCACATGTTAATATTGGAACCATTGGTCACGTAGACCATGGTAAAACAACGCTAACCGCAGCTATTTCATCAGTTCTTGCAAGTAAAGGACTCGCTGAAATAAAAGACTTTTCTTCTATTGATAATGCACCGGAAGAAAAAGAAAGAGGTATCACAATCAACTCTTCGCATATCGAGTATCAAACAGAGTCTCGTCACTATGCACACGTAGATTGCCCAGGTCACGCGGATTACGTAAAAAACATGGTTACAGGTGCCGCACAGATGGACGGCGCTATCATCGTTGTGGCTGCCACTGACGGTCCTATGCCTCAGACAAGAGAGCACATCCTGCTTTCTCGTCAGGTTGGTGTACCAGCTTTGGTTGTTTTCATGAACAAAGTTGACCTTGTTGATGATCCTGAGCTTTTAGAGCTTGTTGAAATGGAAATCAGAGAATTGCTTTCTGATTACGAATTCCCTGGTGACGACATTCCTGTAATCCAGGGGTCTGCTCTCGGTGCTTTGAACGGTGAAGCTAAGTGGGTTGAGAAAGTAGAGGAATTGATGAAAGCTGTGGATGAGTACATTCCAATTCCTGAAAGAGCTGTCGACAAAGACTTCTTAATGCCAGTTGAGGACGTATTCTCAATCACAGGTCGTGGTACTGTTGCTACAGGTAGAATCGAAAGAGGAGTAATCAACTCTGGAGACGCTGTAGATATCATCGGTATGGGAGCTGAAGGTCTTAAGTCTACCATCACTGGTGTTGAGATGTTCCGTAAGATTTTGGATAGAGGTGAAGCTGGTGACAACGTAGGTCTTTTATTAAGAGGTATTGAAAAAGATGATATCCGAAGAGGAATGATCATCTGTAAGCCAGGTTCTGTAACTCCTCACGCTCACTTCAAAGCAGAAGTTTACGTGCTTTCTAAAGAAGAAGGAGGACGACACACACCATTCTTCAACAAATATCGTCCTCAGTTCTACCTGAGAACTACAGACGTTACAGGAGAGATCAAACTTCCTGAAAATGTAGAGATGGTAATGCCTGGAGATAATGTAACTATCGAAGTGAATCTGATCAACAAAGTAGCCCTTGAAAAAGGATTGAGATTTGCGATCAGAGAAGGTGGTAGAACAGTAGGTTCTGGCCAGGTTACAGAAATTCTTGACTAAGGTTTTTAAAGTATAGCAGAGATCGTGAATTATTTTCACGATCTCCTTTGTTTATACAAACTGATTAATCTAACTTTGCAGTCCTTTTTGGGCTGCTACCTTTACGGGTGTAGCTCAATTGGTAGAGTAGCGGTCTCCAAAACCGTTGGTTGGGGGTTCGAGTCCCTCCTCCCGTGCAATGAATAGATACAATGAATAAAGTCATTACATTTTTTAAGGAAGCATACGACGAGTTGTTGACAAAAGTGACTTGGCCCAAGTACTCTGAGCTGCAGAACAGTAGCATTTTGGTGCTTGTGGCATCATTGATTTTCGCGATGCTGATTGGCGTTTTTGATTATTCTTTTCAAAACGGCATGGATTGGTTTTATAACGCTTTTTAGAGATGTCTGAATTTAAGTGGTACGTGGTAAGAGCGATCAGTGGTCGGGAAAAAAGGGTAAAGAATTACCTGGAGCAAGAGATATCAAGAAATAAAATTGAAAATCTTGTGCCACAGGTCCTGATACCTTCTGAGAAGGTGTATGAGATGAGGAATGGCAAAAAAAGGGTAAGAGAAAGAAATTTCTTCCCGGGCTATGTACTTGTCCAGGCTGACCTATCTAATGGTGAGACACAACATATCATCACCAATACACCTGATGTTATCGGGTTTCTTGGTGAGGGAGGGACAAGTTCTGTGAAAGATCCTGTTCCATTAAGACAAAACGAGGTGAACAGGATTCTCGGAAGGGTTGATGAAGCGGAGGAATACGAGGAGAAACTGGTTACACCTTATATAGTAGGAGAAACAGTAAAAGTAATGGATGGTCCATTCAGTGGTTTCACGGGTACGGTGGAGGAAGTTTTCGAAGACAGGAAAAAACTGAATGTGACAGTAAAGATTTTTGGGAGAAATACCCCTGTAGAGTTGAATTACATACAGGTAGAAAAACAAGATTAAATAGATGGCTAAGGAGATTACAGGTTATTTAAAACTTCAGGTTAGAGGTGGTGCAGCAAACCCATCTCCGCCGGTAGGACCCGCACTTGGTGCGAAAGGATTGAACATTATGGACTTCTGTAAGCAGTTCAATGCCAGAACCCAGGATAAGCAGGGTCAGGTACTGCCGTGCGTAGTTACCATTTATTCTGATAAGTCATTTGACTTTGTCATTAAAACTCCTCCAGCAGCTGTATTGTTGATGGAAGCGGCGAAGATCAAAAAAGGATCTGCAGAATCTAACAGAGCGAAGGTAGGAAGTGTGACCTGGGATCAAATCAAGACCATCGCAGAGACTAAGATGCCGGACTTGAATGCATTTAGAATAGAATCTGCAATGAAGCAGGTAGCTGGGACAGCCAGAAGTATGGGATTAAAAGTGACCGGACAGGCACCTCAATAATCAGAGAATGGGAAAATTGACAAAAAATCAAAAGAAAGCAGCTGAGCTGGTAGATTCCGAAAAGGAATACTCATTAGAGGATGCTGCCAAGCTTGTTAAGGAAATTACTTTCACCAAGTTTGACTCTTCTGTAGATCTGGATATAAGATTAGGTGTAGATCCTAAGAAAGCAGATCAAATGGTAAGGGGTGTAGTTTCATTACCTCATGGAATTGGTAAGGATGTACGTGTCCTTGTACTATGTACTCCAGACAAAGAGGAAGAAGCCAAAGCTGCCGGAGCTGACTATGTGGGCCTAGATGACCTCATCGAAAAAATTGAAGGGGGATGGACTGACATCGATGTCATTGTAACCATGCCTACAGTAATGGCCAAAGTTGGAAAGCTTGGTCGTGTGTTGGGACCAAGAGGATTGATGCCCAACCCTAAATCAGGTACAGTAACCATGGATATAGGGCAAGCGGTAAAAGAAGTGAAGGCTGGTAAAATAGATTTCAAGGTAGATAAATTTGGAATCATCCATACCAATATAGGAAAAGCTTCTTTTGATGCAGATAAAATCAGAGAAAATGCTTTGGAAATGATTCAAACCATTGCCAAGCTGAAGCCTGCATCTGCAAAAGGATCCTATTTCAGATCTATCTCAATGTCCAGTACAATGAGTAAGGGAATAAATATTGACAAAAGTACCATAGCAGGATTATCGTCATGACAAGAGAAGAAAAAGCACAGGTAATCGCTGGTTTATCTGAAAAATTTCAGGAATCAGATCACTATTATATTACAGATACATCTGGCTTGAGCGTTGCAGAAATCAATAAGTTTCGTGCAATGTGTTTTAAGCAGGGTATCGAATATAAAGTTGCAAAAAATACATTAATCAAGAAGGCACTGGAATCACTCGAGTGGGGAGATCCCAAATTAGATGAGGCCTTGAAGGGCGTGTCCGGGATCATGTTTGTGAAGGAGAATGCAAGCGCCCCCGCCAAATTGATCAAAGACTATAGAAAGGCTGATTCTCAAGATCGGCCCAAATTTAAGGCTGCTTCCATAGATTCAGATATTTTCGTTGGTGAGGAACAACTTGATTTCTTAAGTAAACTTAAGACCAAGGACGAACTTGTTGGCGAGGTTATCAATTTACTACAATCACCAGCTAAAGAAGTACTTTCTCTTCTTCAAAGTGGGGAACACAAACTTGCTGGTATTGTTAAAACACTTTCAGAGAGAGAATAAATTATTACACAAAATTAACTATTGATTTAAAATGGCAGATTTAAAAGCGTTCGCGGAGCAATTAGTAAACCTTTCGGTTAAAGAAGTTAGCGAGTTAGCAAATATCCTAAAAGACGAGTATGGTATTGAGCCTGCTGCATCTGGACCTGTAATGGTAGCTGGTGCTGCTGGTGGAGATGCTGCTGCTGGTGGAGGAGAGGAAAAAACTTCTTTCGACGTAGTTCTTAACTCAGGTGGTGCTGCAAAACTTGCAGTTGTGAAACTTGTAAAAGAATTGACTGGTCTTGGATTGAAAGAAGCTAAGGAATTAGTTGACGGAGCTCCTAAGCCTGTTAAAGAAGGCGTAGATAAAGACGAAGCGGAAGCACTAAAAAAGCAGCTTGAGGAGGCTGGTGCTGAAGTCGAATTAAAATAATTAGACTTTTCTCATAAAGGCGTAGGCCTGGTCCCAACTAAAATTGGAGTCAGGTCTTTTGCTGTTTGTATACATTTTACCTGTTGTTGATCGTATTTTAGAATTAAACAGAAAAAGCTTTGGCTAATATAAAAAACGGGAGAATTAATTTCTCTTCTATTAAATCGGTTATCGATTACCCAGATTTTCTGGATGTTCAGCTTAAATCATTCGAAGATTTTTTCCAGCTGGATACCCCATCAGAGAATCGGGAAGATGAAGGGCTCTACAAAGTTTTTATGGAGAACTTCCCAATCACTGACTCAAGGGAAAATTTCGTACTTGAGTTTGTCGATTATACTGTAGATCCTCCCAAATACTCTGTAGAAGAGAGTATCGAAAGAGGTCTGACTTATTCTGTGCCTCTCAAAGCAAAATTGAGACTTCTGTGTAATGACGAGGAAAACGAAGATTTTGAAACAATTGAGCAGGAAGTTTTTCTGGGCAACATTCCTTACATGACAGGAAAGGGTTCTTTTGTGATCAATGGGGCTGAGCGAGTGATCGTATCACAGTTGCACAGATCACCTGGAGTATTCTTTGCTCAAAGCAAACATACAAACGGAACTTTATTATATTCTGCCAGGATCATCCCCTTCAAGGGATCCTGGATTGAATTTGCTACCGATGTAAACAACGTAATGTATGCTTACATCGATAGAAAGAAAAAATTTCCAGTGACTACGCTTCTAAGAGCCATAGGTTATGGATCGGATAAATTGATTCTTGACCTGTTTGGTCTTTCTGAAGAAGTTGAAGCCACTGAAAAAGAATTGAAGAAAGTTGTAGGTCGAAGACTGGCAGCAAGGGTATTGAGAACGTGGACAGAGGATTTTGTGGATGAAGATACCGGTGAGGTGGTTTCTATCGACAGGAATGAAGTATTACTTGAAAGAGATGGTATCATTTCTGAAGATGACATCGAAACTATCAAGGAATCAGGAACTAAGTCCATCATTCTGCACAGAAAAGATGTAAATGTTGCAGATTACTCCATCATCTACAATACGCTTCAAAAAGATAATTCAAACTCTGAAAAAGAGGCGGTAGAGCAGATCTATAGACAATTAAGAAATACAGATGCTCCGGATGAGCAAACTGCCCGTGACATTATCCAAAGCTTGTTCTTCAGTGATAAGCGTTACGATCTTGGTGAAGTTGGACGTTACAGGATCAACAAAAAATTAGGACTAAACATCAGTCATGACACCAGGGTATTAACCACAGAAGATATCATTCTGATCGTTAAATATCTTATCGGATTGATCAACAGCCGTGCGGTAGTTGATGATATTGACCATTTGAGTAATAGAAGGGTTAGAACTGTTGGAGAACAATTGTATACACAGTTCGGTGTTGGTCTTTCGAGGATGGCAAGAACAATCCGCGAGAGAATGAACGTGAGAGACAATGAGGATTTCAAACCTGTGGATCTGATCAATGCAAGAACACTTTCTTCAGTGATCAACTCTTTCTTTGGCACGAACCAGCTGTCTCAATTCATGGATCAAACCAATCCATTGGCAGAGATCACCCATAAGCGTAGGATGTCAGCGTTGGGACCAGGAGGTCTTTCTCGTGAGCGAGCCGGATTCGAGGTTCGTGACGTTCACTACACCCACTATGGTAGATTATGTACCATTGAAACTCCCGAGGGTCCGAACATTGGTTTGATATCTTCACTTTGTGTTCACGCCAAGGTGAACCAGATGGGATTCATTGAGACGCCATACAGGGACGTGGATGAAGGCAAGGTAGACATGACAGGTAATGTAAAATACCTGACTGCCGAAGAAGAAGACACTTTCAACATCGCACAGGCAAATGCTCCGCTAAAGGATAACGGACAATTTGTTAATGACAGGGTTAAGGCGAGATTCGAAGGAGATTTTCCTGTAGTAGATCCGAAAGAATTAAGGTATATGGACGTAGCTCCTAACCAGATCGTATCGGTAGCAGCATCTATGATTCCATTCCTGGAGCATGATGATGCAAACAGGGCTTTGATGGGATCAAACATGCAGCGTCAGGCAGTGCCATTGTTGAAGCCACAGGCTCCAATTGTGGGTACTGGATTGGAGGACAGGGTGGCCATCGACTCAAGAGCATTGATCGTTGCCGATGGTGATGGAGTCATTGAAAGCGTAGATGCCAACAAGATCGTAGTAAAATATAGTAAATCACCTGAGCAGGAGTTGGTTTCTTTTGATGGTTCGAATGTAGAATACAAGCTAACCAAGTTCAGAAGAACAAACCAGGATACCTGCATCAACCTTAAGCCAATTGTTGGAAAAGGCCAAAAAGTTGTAAAAGGTCAACCACTTTGCGATGGGTTTGCTACTGAAAAAGGTGAATTGGCACTTGGAAGAAACTTGTTAGTGGCATACATGCCTTGGCAGGGATACAACTTTGAGGATGCGATTGTGATCTCCGAAAAAGTGGTAAGAGAGGATATTTTCACCTCTATCCATATCGAAGAGTTTGAGCTTGAAGTAAGGGATACAAAGAGAGGTGAAGAGGAATTGACTTCAGAGATTCCAAACGTGAGCGAAGAGGCTGTGAAAAACCTTGACGAAAACGGAATCATCCGCATGGGTGCTGAAGTAAAAGAAGGTGACATTTTGATAGGTAAGATCACTCCTAAGGGAGAATCTGATCCTACTCCGGAAGAAAAACTTCTTAGGGCTATCTTCGGAGATAAAGCAGGTGATGTTAAAGATGCTTCATTGAAAGCTTCTCCGTCGCTGCGAGGTGTGGTTATAGATACCAAGCTGTTCTCAAGGCCTAAAAAGGACAAAGATCTTAGATCACGAACCAAGAAGGAAGTTGAGCTACTGAAAAGTAGATACAGCCAACAGTTGTCAGAAGTTCGGAGTCAGATGCTCGAAAAGCTGGCAACGATTCTTGATGGCAAGACATGTCAGGGGATCAAGCATAAGTTTGGTGAAGAGATATTCTCTAAAGGAACTAAATTCAGTCGAAAGAACATCGAAGCGAATTTATTCCCTGAAAGAAATATCTACCGGGATGAAAGTAATTACAACGTTCCTGAGGAAGCCAATCTGATTTCAGACTTGGTCATTGAAAGCTGGACAAACGATGAGGAGACCAATAATCAGGTTTACCGATTGGTTAAGAATTATATGAGCAAAAGGAATGAGATCTCCGGAATTTTCAAGCGTGAGCGATTTACACTTGAAGTTGGAGATGAGCTTCCTGCTGGCATCGTTAAGCTGGCTAAAGTTTACGTGGCTAAGAAGCGTAAGCTAAAAGTTGGTGATAAGATGGCCGGTCGTCACGGAAACAAAGGTGTTGTTGCCAAAATTGTTCGTGAAGAAGACATGCCATTTACTGAAGATGGTACACCAATGGATATTGTATTGAATCCTCTTGGAGTACCTTCAAGGATGAACATTGGTCAGATCTACGAAACAGTACTCGGTTGGGCTGGCTTGAAGTTGGGCAGAAAATATGCTACACCGATCTTCGATGGGGCAACTGAGGAAGAAGTTCAAAGCGAACTGACTGAGGCTGGCTTGCCATCTTTTGGTAGGACATATCTTCACGATGGGTTGACTGGTGATCGTTTTGATCAGCCGATCACTGTTGGAGTAGCCTACATGCTCAAACTGGGTCACCTTGTTGATGACAAGATGCACGCCAGGAGCATCGGACCTTACTCACTTATTACGCAGCAGCCGCTTGGTGGTAAAGCACAATTTGGTGGTCAGCGATTTGGTGAGATGGAGGTTTGGGCACTTGAAGCATTTGGAGCTGCCAACGTCCTTCAGGAGATCCTTACGATCAAATCGGATGATGTGATCGGAAGAGCCAAAGCATATGAAGCCATCGTTAAAGGTGAAAATATGCAAAAGCCTAATATTCCTGAATCTTTCAATGTACTGGTACACGAACTGCGTGGATTAGCACTTGAAATTACTCTTGACTAAGATTTAAAATAACAGCCCCGCCTCAGGCGGGGTAACCTATAGATCATAAATATGGCATTCAGAAAAAATAAAAAATTGAACCTTGACTTTTCTAAAGTCACTATTAGCCTTGCTTCCCCGGAGTCTATCTTAGAAAGCTCCCATGGTGAGGTTACTCAGCCTGAAACCATCAATTACAGAACATACAAACCTGAAATGGGTGGATTGTTCTGTGAGCGGATTTTCGGACCCGTGAAAGACTGGGAATGTCACTGTGGAAAATATAAGCGTATTCGATACAAGGGGATCATCTGTGATCGATGTGGGGTTGAAGTAACCGAGAAAAAGGTGCGTCGTGAGCGTATGGGCCACATCGAATTGGTTGTCCCTGTAGCTCATATCTGGTACTTCAGGTCTTTGCCTAACAAAATCGGATACCTGCTTGGCCTCCCAACCAAGAAACTGGATCAGATTATCTATTACGAAAGATACATCGTCATCAATCCTGGTGTGAAGGAAGAAGACGGCATCAGCCAGTTGGATTTCCTTACAGAAGAAGAATATCTGGACATCCTGGATAAGCTCCCAAGAGAAAATCAACTGCTGGATGACGAAGATCCAACCAAATTCATTGCTAAGATGGGTGCGGAAGCATTGGAGATGTTGCTCTCTAGGCTGGAATTAGACGAGATGTCTTACCAGCTGAGACACCAGGCAGCTACTGACACTTCGCAGCAAAGAAAAGCCGAGGCACTGAAAAGACTTAGAGTTGTTGAAGCATTTAGAGATGCGAGAACAAGGATTGAAAACAAGCCAGAGTGGATGATCATTAAGATGGTCCCTGTAATTCCACCTGAATTGCGACCATTGGTGCCGTTGGATGGAGGAAGATTTGCGACATCTGATTTGAATGATCTGTATAGAAGGGTAATCATCCGTAACAACAGGTTGAAGCGATTGATCGACATCAAAGCACCGGAAGTAATCCTTAGAAATGAGAAAAGGATGCTTCAGGAAGCTGTTGATTCTT
The DNA here is from genome assembly GCA_965223915.1 of Cyclobacteriaceae bacterium. Lineage (GTDB taxonomy): Bacteria > Bacteroidota > Bacteroidia > Cytophagales > Cyclobacteriaceae > UBA7330. Next base: position 2,049,141 of record OZ245027.1, read on the forward strand.
TGTTCGATAACTCAAGAAAGGTAAATGCCGTACGTTCCGATGGAAACAGAGCACTGAAGTCCTTGAGTGATATGCTTAAAGGAAAGCAAGGTCGATTCCGTCAGAACCTATTGGGTAAAAGGGTTGACTATTCCGGTCGATCAGTTATCGTAGTAGGACCAGAGCTGAAAATGCACGAATGTGGTCTTCCAAAAGATATGGCTGCAGAATTGTTCAAGCCATTTATCATCCGTAAGCTCATTGAGCGAGGGATCGTAAAGACGGTAAAATCAGCCAAGAAGATTGTTGACAGAAAAGATCCCGTGGTTTGGGATATCCTTGAAAACGTATTGAAAGGACATCCGGTCATGCTAAACAGGGCTCCTACACTCCACAGATTGGGTATCCAGGCTTTCCAGCCAAAGCTGATCGAAGGAAAAGCGATTCAGCTACACCCATTGGTTTGTACAGCCTTCAACGCTGACTTTGATGGTGATCAAATGGCGGTACACGTTCCTCTGGGACACGAAGCTATTTTGGAAGCCTCAATGTTGATGCTTTCTACGCATAACATATTAAACCCTGCCAATGGTGCACCTATCGCTGTGCCTTCACAGGATATGGTACTCGGATTGTACTATATCACCAAAGGGAGAAGAAGCACTGATGAAGAAAAAGTACCAGGCGAGGGCAAAATATTCTACAATGCCAAAGAGGTAATCATTGCCATCAATGAGCGAAAAATTTCTAAGCATGCTTACATCAAAGTAAGAACCAATGTTAGAAAAGAAGACGGCACACTGGAAACTCAGATCATTGAGACAGTAGCAGGAAGGGTATTGTTCAATCAGTATGTTCCGGAAGCGGTTGGTTACGTAAACGAATTGTTGACCAAAAAGAAGCTTCAGAAAATCATCTCTACAGTATTCAAAATCTGTGGAATGTCAGCTACGGCTCTTTTCCTTGATGACATCAAAGAGCTTGGATTCCAGATGGCCTATAAAGGTGGTCTTTCAATGGGACTTGATAACATCAAGGTTCCTGATGAAAAAGATCCTTTGGTAAAACAAGCCAAAGAAGAGGTTGAGGTTGTGTGGAACAACTACCTGATGGGACTGATCACAGACAATGAGCGTTACAATCAGGTCATTGATATTTGGACAAGAACAAATACGCAATTGACTAATACGCTGATGCAGCAGTTGGAAGAAGACAATCAGGGCTTCAATTCCATCTACATGATGATGCACTCGGGAGCAAGGGGTTCAAGAGAGCAAATCAGACAGCTGGGTGGTATGAGAGGTTTGATGGCTAAGCCACAAAAGAACTTACAAGGTTCGGTGGGTGAGATCATCGAAAACCCGATTCTATCCAACTTTAAAGAAGGTCTGGATGTTATTGAGTACTTCATTTCTACACACGGTGCCAGAAAAGGTCTTGCCGATACTGCCCTTAAGACAGCAGATGCTGGATATCTGACCAGACGACTGGTGGATGTTGCACAAGATGTGGTGGTCAATGAAGATGACTGCGGAACCCTACGAGGTTTATCAGTATCTGCATTGAAGGACAATGAAGAAGTTGTAGAGGCACTTTCAGAGAGAATTCTTGGAAGAGTTTCTGTACATGATATATACGATCCTATCTCTGAGGAACTGATTGTTGAATCAGGTGGAGAGGTCACGGAAGAAGTTGCAGAAAGGATTGACTACAACACCAGCATAGAAGAAGTGGAGATCAGGTCAGTATTGACTTGTGAGTCCAAGCAGGGAGTATGTGCGAAGTGTTATGGTAGAAACCTTTCTACTGGTAACATGGCCCACATTGGAGAGTCAGTTGGTGTAATTGCAGCCCAGTCCATTGGTGAGCCAGGTACTCAGCTTACTTTAAGAACCTTCCACGTTGGGGGTACAGCGTCCAACATCGCTGTGGATGCCAATATCAAAGCCAAATTTGATGGAGTCATTGAGTTTGATGAGCTGAGAACAGTTGATTCAACAGACGAAGAAGGCAACAAGATCAAAGTAGCCATGGGTCGATCAGGAGAGATCAAGATCTTGGATGCGAAGAAAGAACGCGTATTGATTGCCAATCACGTTCCTTATGGTGCTATTCTGAAAGTGAAAGATGGAGATAAGGTATCTAAAGGAGATGAGATCTGTTTCTGGGATCCTTACAATGCCGTGATCTTGTCAGAGTTCGATGGAAAGATCGACTTTGAAGCCATCATTGAGGGCGTTACTTTCAAAGAAGAGTCTGATGAGCAAACAGGACACAGAGAAAAAGTAATCATCGATACAAAGGATAAATCTAAAAACCCAGCCATCATTGTGGAGGGTAAAGATGATTCCAAAGGATACAATATCCCGGTGGGTGCTCACCTTTCAGTTTCTAAAGGCGACAAGGTAAAAGCTGGCCAGGTAATCGCTAAGATTCCAAGAAAAACTGGTAAATCGAGGGATATCACAGGTGGTCTTCCAAGGGTAACAGAGTTATTCGAAGCAAGGAATCCTTCGAACCCGGCAGTGGTTAGTGAGATTGATGGTGTGGTAACATACGGAGGTATCAAGCGAGGTAACAGAGAGATTTTCATCGAATCGAAAGATGGAGTGAAGAAAAGATATCTGGTTCCATTGTCTAAGCATATCCTTGTTCAGGACAATGACTTTGTGAAAGCAGGAGATCCATTATCTGATGGAGCGATTACTCCAGCTGATATTCTGGCTATCAAAGGTCCTACCGCAGTTCAGGAGTATCTGGTAAATGAGATCCAGGAGGTATACAGACTTCAGGGTGTGAAGATCAATGACAAGCACATTGAGACCATTGTAAGACAGATGATGCAAAAAGTAATCATCATCGATGCAGGTGACACCAACTTCCTGACAAATCAGGTGGTTGACCGTTTTGCATTCATGGAAGAGAACGACAACATCCTCGACAAGAAGGTAATTTCGGATCCGGGTGATTCAGAGTCACTGAAAGCAGGCATGATCATTACAAGCAGGAAGCTAAGAGATGAGAATTCGAACCTGAAGCGCAGGGACATGAAGTTGGTTGAAGTACGAAATGCTGAAGCAGCGGTATCTCAACCGATCCTTCAGGGGATCACACAAGCTTCATTGGGTACTGAAAGCTTTATTTCGGCAGCTTCCTTCCAGGAAACTACCAAGGTATTGAGTGAAGCTTCTATCAAAGGTAAAGCTGATCACCTGATTGGATTGAAAGAAAATGTGATCGTTGGACATTTGATTCCTGCAGGTACGGGTATCAGGAAATTCCAAAGCAAGATTGTAACATCTACAGAGGAATATGAGAACCTGGTATCTTCTAAAGAAGAATTCGAGAGGTCTAAGGAATACGAAGCCTGAGATGGAGGAAAAGAAAGACGATAAGAAAGATAAAAAGCCAGGGAACCAGATCAATATCGAGTTGTCTGAAGAGACAGCCGAAGGTGTCTATGCTAACCTGGCCATGATCGCTCACTCTAGCAGTGAGTTTGTGATCGATTTTATTCGTCTGATGCCCGGAGTACCTAAAGCCAAGGTTAAATCAAGGATTGTTATTACCCCTGAGCATGCAAAGCGCTTACTGGCTGCATTGCAGGATAATATCAAGAAATATGAAGCGACCTTTGGCGAGGTAAAACAAGCAGATGATATCCCAAAATTCCCTATGAATTTTGGTGGCACAATGGGAGAAGCTTAAATCTTTAAATGATTTACGTTTCCCATTGTGATATATATTCAATATTTCTATCTTTGCGTCCCCAAATTATCGGGACTTAAATAATTGACATAACAATAGCGTAATGCCAACTATACAACAATTAGTTAGAAAAGGCAGGAAAAAACTGACTTCAAAATCAAAATCTCCCGCTCTGGACAGTTGTCCACAGCGAAGGGGAGTATGTACAAGAGTGTATACTACCACTCCAAAAAAGCCTAACTCAGCGATGAGAAAGGTAGCAAGGGTGCGATTAACCAATAGTAAAGAGGTGAACGCCTACATACCCGGGGAGGGACACAACCTTCAGGAGCACTCAATTGTACTGATTAGAGGTGGAAGGGTGAAAGATTTACCTGGTGTAAGGTATCACATCATCCGTGGTGCATTAGATACTGCTGGAGTTAACGGTCGATTGCAAAGAAGATCTAAATACGGCGCTAAAAAGCCTAAGGATAAAAAATAATCTGAGTAATGAGAAAAAATTCACCTAAGAAAAGATACATCCTTCCTGATCCAATCTATCAGGATACGCTTGTGACCAAGTTTGTTAATAACCTGATGTTACAGGGCAAGAAAAGTATCTCCTATTCTATCTTTTACGATGCCATCAAAATCGTTGAGGAGAAGACCAAAGAAAATGGCCTTGAATTGTGGAAAAACGCATTGAGCAATGTTTCTCCTTCAGTAGAGGTAAAAAGTCGACGAGTTGGGGGTGCTACATTCCAGGTACCAGTCGAGGTAAGGTCTGAGCGTAAAATTTCCCTGGGCATCAAATGGATGATCAAATATGCCAGACTCAGAGGAGAAAAGACCATGAAAGAAAGATTGGCCGGCGAAATCATTGCTGCTTCTAAAGGTGAAGGTGCTGCAATCAAGAAAAAGGACGATACACACCGAATGGCTGAAGCGAACAAAGCATTTTCTCATTTCAGATTTTAATATATAATGGCAAGAGATTTAAAATTCACCAGAAACATTGGAATTGCCGCGCACATCGATGCCGGTAAGACAACGACTACTGAGCGAATTCTATACTATACAGGTGTAAATCACAAAATAGGTGAAGTTCATGATGGTGCAGCCACCATGGACTGGATGGAGCAAGAGCAGGAAAGGGGTATTACCATTACATCTGCTGCTACCACAGTATTTTGGAATTACAAAAACGATAAATATCACATCAATATCATTGATACCCCCGGTCACGTGGATTTTACCGTTGAGGTAAATAGATCTTTGAGGGTATTGGATGGTTTGGTCTTCCTTTTTAGTGCTGTTGATGGTGTTGAGCCTCAGTCAGAAACTAACTGGAGACTAGCAGATAACTACAAAGTAGCCCGGGTTGGTTTTGTAAATAAAATGGACCGTCAGGGTGCAGACTTCCTAGCAGTATGTAAGCAGGTCAAGGAGAGATTAGGCACTAAGGCCGTACCTCTACAGTTACCTATAGGAGCAGAAGACAATTTCAAAGGAGTTGTTGATCTGGTATCAAACATGGCCATGGTTTGGAACGAAGATGATTTCGGAATGACTTATTCTGAGATTCCGATTCCAGAGGATATGGTGGATGAAGTTGCGGAATACCGTGAGCACTTGTTGGAAGCTGTAGCAGAGTATGATGATACTTTGATGGAAAAGTACTTTGAAGATCCGGCTTCAATTTCTGAAGAGGAGATTATCAGAGCGTTACGTAAAGCAACCATTGATCTGGCATTTGTTCCAATGCTTTGTGGATCTGCCTTTAAGAATAAAGGAGTTCAAACAATGTTGAACTATGTGATGGAATTACTTCCGTCACCATTAGATAGAGAAAGCATTGTAGGTACCGATCCTGATACGGAAGAAAAAATTTCAAGAAAGCCTTTAACGACTGAGCCATTCTCAGCTCTCGCTTTCAAAATAGCAACAGATCCTTTCGTAGGAAGGCTTTGCTTCATCAGGTCATATTCTGGGATGTTGGATTCCGGCTCATATGTGTTTAATATGAGGTCTGGAAATAAGGAAAGAATTTCTCGAATCTTCCAGATGCATGCCAATAAGCAAAATCAAATTGATGCACTGCATGCGGGTGATATTGGTGCGGTTGTTGGATTTAAAGACATTAAGACCGGGGATACACTTTGTGCTGAGAAGAGTCCGATTATACTTGAATCAATGGTTTTCCCTGAGCCTGTGATTGGATATGCAATTGAGCCTAAACAACAGGCAGATGTAGATAAATTAGGGATTGCCATCGCTAAGCTCATTGAAGAAGATCCTACCCTTCAGGTAGAAACAGATCACGAGACAGGACAAACCATTCTAAGAGGAATGGGAGAGCTTCACCTGGATATTATCATTGACAGGTTGAAGCGTGAGTTCAAGGTTGAGATCAACCAGGGTGCTCCTCAGGTGGCTTATAAAGAGACCATCCAGGCTAGCATAGAACATAAAGAGGTTTACAAGAAGCAAACAGGTGGTCGAGGTAAATTTGCCGACATCGTGTTTGAGCTTGGACCAAAAGACGAAGATTTCGAAGGGGAGGGACTACAGTTTGTTAATCAAATTGTAGGAGGAGTAATTCCCAAGGAATTTATCCCTGCTATTCAAAAGGGTTTTGCAGATGCCATGAAGAATGGTCCACTCGCAGGATATCCGATTGATAACATGAAGGTTAGATTGTATCATGGATCCTTCCATGATGTGGATTCAGATGCACTTTCATTTGAGATGGCTGCCAGGATTGGATTTAAAGAGGCGGCATCTAAAGCAAGTCCGGTATTATTAGAGCCAGTAATGGCTGTTGAGGTGGTGACCCCTGATGAGTATACAGGTGCAATCACCGGAGATCTTAACAGAAGGAGAGGAATCATGAAAGGCATGGATACTCGAGGTAACTCTGGTGTAATCAAGGCGTCTGTACCTCTTTCTGAGCTGTTTGGATATGTTACTGACCTCAGAACAATGAGTTCAGGTAGAGCTACAGCATCACTTACGTTCTCGCATTATGACGTTGTACCAAGAAATATTGCTGAAGAAGTGATTGCTAAAGTAAAAGGTTAAGCGATAGACATGAATCAAAAAATTAGAATCAAACTAAAATCCTACGACCACAATTTGGTTGACAAGTCTTCAGAGAAGATTGTAAGGGCGGTGAAAACTACGGGTGCAGTGGTCAATGGTCCGATACCATTACCCACAGTAAAAGAGAAGTTTACCGTGTTGCGTTCACCTCACGTGAATAAAAAAGCAAGGGAGCAATTCCAATTGTGTACTTACAAAAGACTTGTGGATATCTATTCCAACAGTGCCAAGACCGTAGATGCTCTGATGAAGTTGGAATTGCCAAGTGGAGTGGATGTAGAGATCAAGGTTTAGATATAGAAATTTACTGGACTAAAGAACCAATTTGGACAACTTTCGATTGGTTCTTTTTTTATGTCGAAAAGAGAATAAAATTTTTGATCAGACGTGCAAATTGCTATCTTTGCAGTCCTTTTTCGAGAAATTTCTGCTGGAGACAGTATAAATATAATTTAAAAGCAAAATGCCTGGAATAATTGGTAAAAAAATAGGGATGACAAGCGTGTACAATGAGGATGGAAAAAACCTTGCCTGTACATTGGTTGAAGCTGGTCCGTGTGTGGTAACGCAAGTGCGTAATCAAGAAACAGATGGGTATCGAGCTGTTCAACTTGCTTATGGTGAAAGAAAAGAAAAAAATACGCCGAAAGCTTTAAAAGGACATTTTGCCAAAGCAAAGACGAGCCCAAAGAGCAAGGTGGTGGAATTTAGAGATTTCAGGGCTGAGTTTGAAGATAAAGTAGTCCTTGGCAATACCATTAAAGTAGAAGAGGTGTTTCAGGAGCAGGATTTCCTTGATGCCGTTGGTACGTCTAAAGGTAAAGGATTCCAGGGGGTAGTAAAGAGACATGGTTTTAGAGGTGTTGGACAAGCTACTCATGGTCAGCACAACAGGTTGAGAGCGCCTGGGTCCATTGGAGCATGTTCGTTTCCATCAAGGGTCTTCAAAGGGCTTAAGATGGCAGGACGTACCGGTGGTGATAAGGTAAAGGTGCTCAACTTAAAAGTACTGAAAATTTATGCGGAGAAGAACCTCATTCTTGTGAGTGGTTCTATACCGGGAGCTAAAAATTCATTTGTAATTCTAGAGAAATAATGAAACTGGCGGTATTAAATATAAAAGGTGAGGAAACAGGGAGAGAAGTAACCCTGGACAAAAATATCTTTGGAATTGAGCCAAATGAACACGCTGTCTATCTTGACGTGAAACAATTTCTGGCTGCTCAGCGACAAGGAACTCACAAAGTAAAAGAGCGTAACGAGATCGTTGGATCTACCAAGAAGATTAAGAAACAAAAGGGTACGGGTACAGCCAGAGCTGGTAGTATTAAGTCTCCTATCTTCAGAGGTGGTGGAACAATCTTTGGCCCCAAGCCAAGAGATTACGATTTCAAACTGAATAAAAAGGTAAAAAGACTGGCTACCAAGTCTGTGCTTTCTACCAGAGCAAAAGATAAGAAGATCACTGTACTGGAAGACTTCAATATTGAAGCGCCTAAGACAAAAGATCTTGTTTCAATTCTCTCCAAGGTTTATCCTGATAGTAAGAAAGCACTTATTGTATTGGGTGCTTATAATAAGAACATCTATTTGTCGTCAAGGAACTTCCCCAACGCCAAAGTAGCCATTGCAGACGAGTTGAATACTTACGATTTAATGAATGCTGAACAGATCATTCTTGCTGAAAGCTCTGTTGAAGTAATCCAAAAAAGACTAAACTGATATGAGCATATTACTTAAACCATTGGTAACTGAGAAAGTATCAGCGATGAATGAGCATGGCATGTATGGATTCATCGTAGCTAAGAAGGCCAATAAGATACAAATCAAAGAGGCTATTGAGAAGACCTATGGTGTGAACGTGGAATCAGTGAATACCATGATCCATGCTGGGAAATCAAAATCCAGATTTACAAAGTCAGGTGTGATTTCAGGTAAAATGCCTACTTACAAGAAGGCCATTGTGAAGGTGGCAGATGGAGAATTAATAGACTTTTATAGCGGAATATAATTATGGCTGTTAAGAAACTAAGACCAGTAACCCCCGGCACCAGGTACAGAACCGCACCTGTTTTTGATCAGGTGACTAAAACGACACCTGAGAAATCCCTTTTGGCTACAAACAGGAGAAAAGGTGGTAGAAATGGTCAGGGTAAAATGACAATCAGAAATGTTGGTGGTGGTCATAAAAGAAAATTAAGGATAATAGATTTCAAAAGGGATAAGCATGGCATCAAGGCCACTGTAAATTCTATTGAATATGATCCGGTACGTACTGCAAGAATAGCCCTGCTATTTTATGCTGACGGTGAGAAAAGATATATCCTGGCACCTTCCAACCTTAAGGTTGATATGGAAATCGTATCAGGACCTGGAGTTGCTCCTGAAGTGGGTAATGCATTACCACTTTCTGATATACCTCTCGGTACAATCATTCACAACATCGAAATTAAACCTGGTAAAGGAGCATCAATGGCCAGAAGTGCTGGTGCATACGCTCAATTGGTTGCCAGGGAAGGAAAGTATGTAACGCTCAAATTGCCTAGTGGAGAGACACGTATGGTATTGACTACATGCTATGCCACGATCGGTTCTGTTTCCAATGCGGATCACATGAATGTGAGACTTGGGAAAGCCGGAAGAAACAGATGGCTGGGAAGAAGACCACGGGTAAGAGCAGTAGCAATGAACCCTGTCGATCATCCAATGGGTGGTGGTGAAGGACGTGCTTCCGGAGGTCACCCTCGATCTAGAAATGGATTGTATACCAAGGGTAAGAAAACCAGGAATCCGAATAAATATTCTAATAATCTGATCATAACCAAGAGGAAATAATGGCAAGATCGCTTAAAAAAGGTCCATATATAGATTTCAGACTCGAGAAGAAGGTAGACACCATGAATGAGTCTGGTAAAAAATCAGTCATCAAGACATGGTCGAGGAGATCAATGATCTCACCAGATTTTGTTGGACATACTTTTGCTGTACACAATGGGAATAAATTCATTCCAGTATTTGTCACAGAAAACATGGTAGGTCACAAACTGGGCGAATTCTCTCCCACCAGAAATTTCCGTGGTCATATTGCTAAAAAAGACAAGGGTAAAAGATAATATCAGATGGAGGCAGAAAAAAAACTAAAGAAATCAGTTAAGGTACGCCTGAAAAAGGAAGAACTTAAGAAATTCCGGGAGGAGAATGCTGGACATTTAGGACCAGTTAAATCATCTCTCCGAAATATCCCTACGTCTCCTCGAAAGATGCGTTTGGTAGCAGATATGATCAGAGGCCAACGTGTGAATTATGCATTGAACGTATTAAAGTTCGATACACATGCAGCAGCTAAGGTGATAGAGAAGTTGTTATTGACAGCCATTGCCGATTGGCAGGCAGCCAATGAGGAGGTGAAGATCGAAGATGCAGATCTGGTTGTGAAGGAGATTTTTGTAGACAGTGCTCGTATTCTAAAAAGATTACGACCTGCACCTCAGGGAAGAGCTCACAGGATCAGAAAGAGATCAAACCACGTCACTATCGTGGTAGGAGATCAGAGCGAAAACAATGTTTCAGCAAAAGAAAAAGAAAAAAAATAAATGGGACAGAAGGTAAACCCGGTTGGTTTTAGGTTAGGCGTCGTTAAAGGCTGGGATTCTGCCTGGTTTGGCGGAAAAGATTTTAGCGACAAGATCGTAGAAGACCACAAGATCCGAGAATATATCAGTGCCAGGATCCCTAAAGGAGGTATCTCCAGGGTAGTGATCGAACGTACACTGAAAAGAATTACGCTGACAGTACATACTGCCAGACCAGGTGTTGTGATTGGAAAAGGTGGTTCTGAAGTGGATAAGATCAAGGAAGAGCTTAAAAAGATCACCGGAAAAGACCTTCAAATCAACATTTTTGAGATCAAACGACCTGAGCTAGATGCTAAATTGGTTGGAGAATCAGTGGCACAACAATTAGAAGCCAGGATTTCTTATCGAAGAGCCATGAAGCAAGCCATTGCTTCCTCAATTCGAGTAGGTGCTCAGGGTATCAAGATCAAAGTGGCGGGGCGACTGGGTGGTGCTGAGATGGCACGATCAGAGCAATATAAAGAAGGAAGAATTCCTTTGCATACACTTAGGGCCGATATAGACTATGCAATTTCAGAAGCGCATACGGTCTATGGTAAGATAGGCATCAAAGTTTGGATATTCAAAGGAGAAGTATTTGGTAAAAGAGATCTGTCTCCGAATGTTGGGATGACTGGTGGAGCAGGTGGTAACACCGGAGGCCCTGGTGGACCGAGAAGACGAGGTGACGGACCTCCAAATAGAAAACAGAGAAGATAATTTCTAAAAGTATTAGATAGATGCTACAGCCGAAACGAACGAAATTTAGAAAGAAGCAGAAAGGGAGAATCAAAGGAATTGCCCAGAGAGGTCATACTTTGTCCTTTGGCAACTTTGGCATTAAGTCATTAGAGCCCGGATGGATCACCAGCCGTCAATTGGAGGCTGCTCGTATTGCAATGACAAGAGCGATGAAAAGAGAGGGTCAGGTATGGATCCGTATTTTCCCGGATAAGCCAGTGACCAAGAAGCCTGCCGAAGTAAGGATGGGTAAAGGTAAAGGAGCTCCGGAATATTGGGTAGCTGTTGTTAAACCCGGCACTGTTTTGTTCGAAGCAACAGGAGTGACTACCGATTTGGCTAGCGAAGCATTAAGGTTAGCTGCACAAAAGCTGCCTATTAAAACTAAGTTCGTTGTAAGAAGAGACTATCAGGGAACATGAAAAATTCAGAATTGAGAGGACTCAGCCTGGATGAGCTGAAAAGCAAATTGGCTGTAGAAAAAGAAAGTTATAGCAAATTGAAATTTGCGCATAGTGTAACCCCTATTGAAAATCCGATGAAGATCAAGGAAACCAGAAAATTGGTTGCCAGGATTCAGACAGAAATTAGGGCAAAAGAATTAAGTAAATAATCGATGGAAAGAAATTTGCGTAAAGAACGGGTTGGTCAGGTTGTGAGCAACAAAATGCAAAAAAGCATTACTGTCACCGTAAGCAGAAAGGTGAAACACCCTATCTATGGTAAATTCATCAGAAAGACCACCAAGTTTACAGCTCATGATGAGAAGAATGAGTGTGGTATCGGTGATACTGTACGTATCATGGAGACTCGTCCCTTGAGCAAAAGTAAGCGGTGGAGATTGGTAGAAATAATCGAACGGGCTAAATAAAATGATACAGCAGGAGTCAAGACTAAACGTAGCAGATAATAGCGGTGCAAAAGAGGTTCTTTGTATCCGTGTGCTTGGAGGAACCAAAAGAAGATATGCATCAGTGGGTGATACCATTGTCGTATCAGTGAAGTCTGCATTGACTTCAAGTAGCCTGAAGAAGGGTACGGTCTCCAAAGCGGTGATCGTTCGAACCAAGAAAGAAGTTAGAAGAAAAGACGGGTCGTATATCCGATTTGAGGACAATGCAGCGGTTTTATTAAACCCTAACAATGAGCCTCGTGGAACAAGGATTTTTGGCCCTGTTGCAAGAGAGCTTAGAGAAAAGCAGTTTATGAAGATTGTTTCATTGGCACCTGAAGTACTTTAATCATGAAGAATACCAAGAAAATAAAAATTCATATCAGAAAAGGCGATACTGTAAAAGTAATTGCCGGAAATGATAAAGGTAAGACAGGGAAAGTACTTGAAGTGCTTACTGACAGATATAGAGCTTTTGTTGAGGGTGTCAATATTGTGACTAAGCATGTGAAGCCTTCAGCTAAAAATCCAGAAGGTGGACGTGACCAGACAGAAGCAGCGATTCACATTAGCAATCTAATGGTTGTAGATCCGTCATCCGGAGAAGCAACAAGGGTTGGTAGAAAGAAAAACGAGAGCGGAAAATTACAGAGGTATTCAAAAAAATCAGGAGAGTTTATCACGAATGGCTAAACCGAGATTAAAAGAAAAATATTTAGCGGAGATCGTTCCGGCATTAAAGGAGAAGTTCCAGTATAAGTCAGTTATGCAGGTGCCTAAGCTTGTTAAAATCTCAATTAACAAAGGGATCGGAGAAGCTGTAGCTGATAAGAAGTTGGTAGATGTAGGTGTTGAAGAACTCACCACCATTACCGGGCAGAAAGCTGTTCCAACAATCGCTAAAAATTCAGTTTCAAACTTTAAGCTGAGAGAAGGAATGCCTATTGGTGCAAAAGTTACGCTAAGAGGTGATAGGATGTACGAATTCCTGGATCGATTGATGACAGTAGCTCTTCCAAGGGTTAGAGATTTTAGAGGAATCAAGGAAAGAGGCTTTGACGGAAGAGGTAATTATACCTTAGGTGTCAAAGAGCAAATCATTTTCCCTGAGATCAGTATCGATAAAGTAAATAAGATCACGGGTATGGACATCACGTTTGTGACAACTGCACAAACTGATGAAGAAAGCTTTACCCTGTTGAAAGCATTTGGATTACCTTTTGTAACCGGAAAAAATTAATTTCTTATGGCTAAGGAAGCAATAAAAGCAAGAGAAAGAAAAAGAGAAAAAATGGTAGCACGGTTTGCTGAAAAGCGAGCTGCTTTAAAAGAGGCCGGAGATTATCAGGCTTTGGATAAACTACCAAGAAATTCATCTAAAGTGAGATTGCACAACAGGTGCAAGCTTACCGGCAGGCCTAAGGGTTATATGAGGAAGTTTGGAATTTCCCGGGTTACATTCAGAGAAATGGCCTCAGAGGGCAAAATACCAGGGGTAACAAAAGCAAGCTGGTAATCACGGCAGATAGATTAAAATATATCAAAAATATTAATTAATTTTGCACCCCTTTTTGGGGGTTTTAATTGTAAAAGAAATGGTAACAGATCCGATTGCGGACTTTTTAACAAGGATAAGAAACGCTATTAATGCTAATCATCGCATTGTAGAAGTTCCTGCTTCTAATCTAAAGAAGGAGATGACAAAAGTTCTCCATGACAAAGGATTCATCCAGAACTACAAGTTTGTGGATGATAATAAGCAGGGGATTATCAAAATAGCTTTGAAGTACAATCCTCAGACCAAACAGTCTGCTATTACTAAGCTTGAAAGAATTAGTAAGCCGGGTCTAAGGAAGTTTGCAGATGCTGAAAGTCTGCCAAGGGTATTGAATGGTTTGGGAATCGCTATTGTCTCTACATCTAGAGGCGTGATTTCTGATAAAGAAGCAAGGTCACAACACATAGGCGGAGAAGTCCTGTGTTATGTATATTAATACGAACTGAAGAGAAATGTCGAGAATAGGCAAAGCACCCATAGAATTACCCGAGAATGTTGATGTCACCATTAACAAATCAACGGTAAACGTTAAAGGTCCCAAGGGAGAGTTATCTCAGGAAATCAATCCTGACCTGACTGTAAAGCTGGAGGACAGGACTGTAATTCTAGAGCGTCCAACAGAGCAAAAGCGTCACAAAGCGGCGCATGGCTTGTACCGTTCGCTCATCAATAATATGGTGATAGGAGTAGAAAAAGGCTATCAGCATAAGCTGGAGCTTGTAGGGGTTGGATACAAAGCTACGGTACAGGGGAACCTACTGGAGCTTAGCCTTGGATATTCTCACAGTATATATATGGCCTTACCGCCAGAGATCAAAGCAACTGCTGAGACTGAGAAAGGAAAGAACCCTATCGTTACCATCGACGGGATAGACAAACAGCTGGTAGGGCAGGTAGCTGCAAAGATCAAATCATTGCGACCTGTAGAGCCATACAAAGGGAAAGGTGTTAGATACCTGGGTGAGTATGTACGAAGGAAAGCTGGTAAAACTGCTGCTAAATAGAACTTAAAATGGCTGTAACAAAGATTCAAAGAAGAAAAAGAATTAAGCTGGGAATCCGCAGAAAGATCAGCGGTACTGCCGAGCGACCAAGGTTATCTGTTTTCAGAAGCAACCGTGCTATCTACGCACAAGTCATCGATGATGTAAAGGGTGCCACCATGGCAGCTATTTCATCCAAAGAAATTGGGAAAGATGTCCTGAATGTTGAAAGTTCTAAGGAAGTGGGTAAAAAACTTGCTGAGAAAGTAAAAGCAGCAGGTTTGGATACGGTAGTTTTTGATAGAAATGGATACCCCTATCACGGTCGGGTAAAGGCATTTGCTGAAGGAGTTCGTGAAGGAGGAATTAAATTTTAAGAAATTATAATGACACAAAGCAATATCAAGACAATTAAAGCCAGCGAAATCGATCTTAAAGAACGAGTAGTGGCCATCAAAAGGGTTGCAAAAGTTGTAAAAGGTGGTAGAAGATTCAGCTTCTCGGCAATTGTGGTCGTTGGTGATAGCAATGGTGTGGTTGGATATGGCTTAGGTAAAGCCAACGAGGTTACAGACGCTATTACCAAAGGAGTCGATGATGCTAAAAAGAATCTTGTTCGTGTACCTATTTTCAAAGGTACTGTGCCTCATGATGCCATTGGAAAGTATGGCGGAGGGTTGGTATTGCTGAAACCAGCTGCTGCAGGTACCGGTGTTATCGCTGGTGGTGCGATGCGAGCTGTATTGGAAAGTGCTGGTATACACGATGTTTTGGCCAAGTCAAAGGGATCTTCAAACCCACACAACGTGGTAAAGGCTACTTTTGATGCTTTGTTTAAGATGAGAGATCCTTTCTCTGTGGCTAAGCAAAGAGGTGTAGAGTTGGATAAAGTTTTTAATGGTTAAGACAATGGCAAAAGTTAGAATCACACAGACCAGAAGCACTATCAAAAGAACTCAAAGGCAGAGAAAGACCATTGAAGCCCTGGGGTTAGGAAAGATACGTAAGAGCGTAGAGAAAGAATTAAATCCACAAGTAGCAGGTATGATAAATGCCGTTCAGCATCTTGTAGAAGTAAAAGAACTTTGATCATGAGATTAGAATCATTAAAACCGGCAGCAGGGTCGACCAAGAGTCGTAAAAGAATAGGTAGAGGACAAGGATCTGGTAAAGCAGGGACAGCGGGAAGAGGACATAAAGGTGCACAGTCAAGATCCGGTTATTCAAGAAAACTGGGTTTTGAAGGTGGTCAGATGCCTCTTCAAAGACGAGTACCTAAGTTTGGTTTCAAGAACAATAACAAAATTGTGATGAAGCCGATCAATCTCGATGATCTTCAAAAGTTGAGCGAAGCCAAGAAATTGAAGGAAGTGACTCCTGAGATATTGAGAGAAAACGGGTTGGTAGGAAAGACAGATCAAATAAAGATTTTAGGTCGCGGTGAGTTAAAAGCCAAGTTGGCTGTAACGGCGCATAAATTTTCTGGTACAGCTCAAGAAGCTATTGAAAAAGCTGGAGGTTCAGTAACCGTCCAGGGTTAATATGAAGAAGTTTTTACAAACCATACGGAATATATTTTCCATTGAGGAGCTGAGGACAAGAATCCTAAATACAATAGGATTCTTAATCATTTTCAGACTTGGATCCTTCGTGGTTCTACCCGGGGTGGATCCTTCCAAGCTCGAGACGGGTGCTGGTGGGATTTTCGGACTACTCAATACATTCCTTGGAGGAGCTTTTGAACGGGCTTCAGTTTTTGGATTGGGCATCATGCCATACATTTCAGCATCGATTGTTTTACAATTGATGACAGTGGCTGTTCCATATTTTCAAAAACTACAAAAGGAAGGCGACAGTGGTAGGAAGAAGATCAATCAGATCACCAGGGTACTGACCATATTTATTTGTATGGCGCAGTCGCTGGCATATTTGTCTGCATCCATTCCATCAGAAGCCATTGTGCTGGAAAATGAGTTTTTGTTCAAATTATCTTCGATGGTAATTCTGACCTCAGGAACAATATTTTGCATGTGGTTGGGTGAAAGGATTACTGATAAAGGAATTGGAAACGGTATCTCCATGTTGATCATGATCGGTATCATCTCAAGATTCCCTGGAAGTATAGTAGCTGAGGCAGTGACCAGAGGAATGAGTCAGGCACTGATTTTCATTCTGGAGTTGGTCGTATTATTCTTCGTTGTGATGGCGACTGTAGCCCTTGTTCAGGCTGTGCGCAGGATACCTGTTCAGTATGCCAAGCAAGTGGTGGGGAATAAAGTGTATGGAGGACAGCGTCAATATATCCCATTGAAGGTAAACTCTTCGGGAGTAATGCCGATCATATTTGCACAATCACTGATGTTTTTACCTGCCATGCTAGCGGGATTTTGGAGAGAGCAAAGTGACATCGCCCAGTACATCGGAACAACATTTTCGGATATCCAGTCATGGCAATACAATTTATTGTTTGCCGTGTTGATCATACTTTTTACATTTTTCTACACAGCCATCACCATCAATCCAAATCAGATTGCTGATGACATGAAGAGAAATGGGGGCTTCATCCCGGGTATAAAGCCAGGGAAACAAACCTCAGAATTTATTGATGGTGTAATGTCAAGAATTACATTACCGGGATCATTCTTCCTGGCCATCATAGCCATATTACCTGCCTTTGCAATGATTGCAGGGGTAAACAGTGGATTTGCTCAGTTTTACGGGGGTACTTCATTGTTGATCATGGTAGGTGTGATCCTGGATACACTTCAGCAAATTGAAAGTTACCTGCTGATGAGACATTATGAAGGAATGATGAAATCAGGCAGGGTAAAAGGTAGAACGCAAACAGCAGTAGCATAATGGCAAAGCAGGCATCCATAGAACAAGATGGTACCATTGTAGAGGCCTTATCAAATGCAATGTTTAGAGTGGAGTTGGAAAATGGGCATGAAGTCATTGCGCATATCTCAGGAAAGATGAGGATGCACTACATTAAGATATTACCAGGGGATAAGGTAAAGTTGGAAATGTCTCCTTACGACTTGACGAAGGGACGAATTGTTTATCGATACAAATAATTATAGATAAAATGAAAGTTAAAGCATCCGTAAAGAAACGCAGTGTTGATTGCAAAGTGATCCGACGTAAGGGGAAGCTTTATGTAATCAATAAGAAGAACCCAAAGTTTAAACAAAGACAAGGATAAAAAATGGCACGAATCGCAGGAGTAGACGTTCCGGATAATAAGAGAGGTGAGATAGGTCTTACCTACATCTACGGCATTGGTAAAAGATCTGCTCAGAAAATACTGACAGAAGCCGGTGTAGATTGGGACAAAAAGGTCTCAGAGTGGGATGATGATGAAGCCCAGAAGATTAGGACCATTATCGGCGAACAGTTTAAAGTTGAGGGTATTCTCAAGTCTGAAATTCAGTTAAGCATTAAGCGTTTATTGGATATTGGATGCTATAGAGGTTTGAGACACCGAAAAGGATTACCTGTTCGGGGGCAGAAGACTAAAAACAATGCCCGAACCAGAAAAGGAAGACGTAAGACTGTTGCAAACAAGAAAAAAGCTGTTAAGTAATTGATCAATGGCACAGAAAAGAAAAGATAAAGCTAAAAAGCGAGTAGTTGCTGTAGATGTAATCGGACAAGCACACATCCAGGCTACATTCAACAACATCATTATTTCCATGACCAATGCATCTGGCCAGGTTATTTCTTGGGCATCAGCTGGAAAAATGGGATTCAAAGGATCGAAAAAGAATACTCCATACGCTGCACAGATGGCGGCCCAAAACTGTGCTCAGGCAGCATATGATCTTGGTTTGAGAAAGGTAGATGTCTTTGTAAAAGGACCTGGTGCCGGAAGAGAGTCAGCGATCAGGACCATTCAAAACGTTGGGATTGAAGTAGCAATGATCAAGGATGTAACTCCGCTACCTCACAACGGATGTCGTCCACCTAAGAGAAGAAGAGTTTAATTTATTTAATAGTAGATAAATGGCAAGATATACCGGGCCCAAGACTAAGATTTCAAGAAAATTTGGCGAGCCAATTTTTGGAGCTAGCAAGGCACTGCAAAAGAAAAACTACCCTCCCGGACAGCATGGAAGAGGTAGAAGAAGAAAGCAATCTGAATATGCGGTTCAGCTAGCTGAGAAGCAAAAAGCTAAATATACTTATGGTGTATTGGAGCGTCAGTTTGCAAATATATTTGAGAAAGCATCTAGAAAGAGTGGGATCACAGGGGAGATTCTACTTCAACTATTGGAGGCCAGATTGGATAATACTGTTTACCGATTAGGAATTGCTCCAACACGTCGCGGTGCCAGACAACTGGTCACTCATAAACACATCACAGTAAATGGGGAAATTGTAAATATTCCTTCATATACCTTGAAAAACAATGATGTGATTGGTGTACGTGAAAAATCTAAATCGTTGGAAGCGATTTCAGACAGTTTAGCTTCCAATTCAAGACATTTTTCATGGCTTGAGTGGAATCAGTCTGAATTACTGGGAAAATTTTTAAATCCCCCTACAAGAGAGGACATTCCTGAGAATATCAAGGAACAACTGATCGTTGAATTGTACTCTAAATAAAAGGTTTCTAAACACTTAAAGAATAAAAATATGTCAATTCTTGCATTTCAAATGCCGGACAAGGTGGTGATGGAAAAAGCCGATGATTTTCACGGCCTCTTCACATTCAAACCCTTGGAAAAAGGATACGGTGTCACTATTGGAAATGCTCTAAGAAGGATTTTACTTTCTTCTTTGGAGGGTTATGCCATCACGGGTGTAAAGATTCCTGGAGTACTCCATGAATTTTCAACCATTGAGGGTGTAGTGGAAGATGTAAGTGAAATTATTTTGAATCTTAAAATGGTTAGATTCAAAAGAATTACCGACGTGGTAGAGAATACCATCACAGTGTCTGTTTCAGGAAAGTCTCAATTGACTGCAGCAGATCTGGCGAAGGCTACTACTTCTTTTGAGATATTAAACCCTGAACTAGTGATCTGTAACCTGGACGAAAGTGCCAAGTTTGAGATGGAGCTGAATGTAGAGAAAGGCAGAGGGTATGTAACAGCAGAAGAAAACAAACCTGAAGAAGCAGGATTTGGTTACATCGCTATGGACTCAATCTTTACGCCCATCAAGAATGTAAAGTACAGCATTGAGAACACCAGGGTAGAACAAAAGACTGACTTTGAGCAATTGATCATCGATATTGAAACAGATGGTTCAATTCATCCAGAGAATGCCTTAAAAGGTGCAGCTCATATCCTGATACAACATTTTATGTTGTTCTCTGATCAGAGCATGATCCTTGAATCGCAGGAGAAAGGACAGCCAGAGGCAGTAGATGAGGAGTTACTTCATATGAGGAAATTACTTAAAACTCCTTTGAATGATTTAGATCTATCAGTAAGGGCATACAACTGCCTGAAAGCCGCTGACGTAAGGTCACTGGGAGATCTGGTAAATCTGGAGATTTCAGACATGATGAAATTCAGAAACTTTGGAAAGAAATCCCTTGCTGAGCTTGAGCAGCTTGTTGCTGACAAAGGCTTAACATTTGGAATGGACCTCTCAAAGTATAAATTGGACGAGGAATAATGAGACACGGAAAGAAATTTAATCACTTAGGTCGAACAGCTTCTCACAGAGGGGCCATGCTTTCGAATATGGCTTCTTCATTGATCATCAACAAGCGGATCAATACTACTTTAGCTAAGGCAAAGGCATTGAGGAAGTATGTAGAACCCATCATCACCAGGGCGAAGACAGATACAACTCATTCCCGGAGGATTGCTTTCTCTTATTTACAGAATAAGGAATCCGTTCAGGAGTTGTTTGGTCCGGTAGCTGAAAAGATTGCCAACAGACCAGGCGGATATGTCAGAATCATCAAAACTGGTAACCGGTTAGGTGATAGTGCTGAAATGTGCATGATGGAATTGGTTGATTTCAATGAGTTGCTACTCAGCGAATCTGATGCTAAGCCAAAAACAAGAAGATCTCGAAGAGGCGGTGGAAGCAAGGCAAAGTCTACTCCTGAAGCAAGTGCGGCAGCCAATGTAGAAGAAGCAACTGTAGTGGAAGAGACCAAGGAAGAAAAGGCTGAAGTAAAAACGGAAACAGCTGAAGAGGCCAAGTCAGAAGTAGCTGAGCCAGCCAAAGAAGAGAAAAAAGAAGAAACTCCTAAGGAAGAGGCTCCTAAAAAAGAAAAGAAGGTTGAAGCGAAAGCTGAAGAGCCTGCCAAAGAGGAGAAGAAGGAGAAATCTGATGATTCAGCAAAAGAAGGCGAGGATAAAACAGATAAGAAAGATTGATCGAATAGGTTATCAAAATATTAAAAAGGGATCAGCAGAAACTGTTCCCTTTTTTTATGTGCTCACCTGAATAATATTTTTATATTTTTGCACACCAATGATGAAGGAACACACCAAGAAAAAAGCAATTCTACTGTTAGCAGATGGTTCACTTTATGAAGGATTTTCAATTGGAAAGTCAGGTACTTCCGGAGGTGAAATTTGCTTCAATACGGGTATGACTGGCTATCAGGAGATCTATACTGATCCCTCTTACTATGGCCAGATCATTGTAAATACTACTGCACACATCGGTAATTATGGCGTTCACGATGATGAACAGGAATCTGATAAACCCAAGATCAAGGGGCTGGTAGTCAATGATTTTACCTATCAGTATAGCAGAGGCACTGCCACTGACGGGTTGAATGGTTACCTGGAGAAAAATAATACTGTTGGGATCGCGGACATTGATACCAGAAAACTAGTTCGTCATATTCGGATGGAGGGAGCAATGAATGCGATTATCTCCAGTGAGATCCTGGACAAAGACGCACTGATGGAAGAGCTGAAAAAGCTTCCAAGTATGGCCTCATTGGAGTTGTCAAGCGAAGTCACTACAAAAGATTCTTACGAGCTTGGAAACGGAAATACAGGGCTAAAAATAGCGGTGCTGGACTACGGGGTAAAGAAGTCTATCTTAAAAAACTTTGAAATAAGAAACTGCCATAGTAAGGTATTTCCCGCAAAGGCTACGTTTGATGAGATGGAAGCCTGGAAGCCTGATGGTTATTTTCTTTCAAATGGACCCGGAGACCCCGCCGCAATGGATTATGCTTCAGAGACAGTAAAACAATTGCTGGGAGCAGACAAACCCATATTTGGTATCTGTATGGGGAACCAGATCCTGGCCAGGGCCATTGGTATTGATACTTTTAAAATGCATCATGGGCATCGTGGTCTCAATCACCCCGTTAAAAATTTGACCACCGGATTAGGGGAAATTACCTCGCAAAATCATGGATTTGCAGTGAACATGGAAAGCCTTAAAAAATCCAAAGCTGCCGAATTAACCCATATAGACTTAAATGATAATACTGTTGAGGGACTGCGATTGAATGGGAAACCAGCGTTTTCGGTACAATACCATCCGGAATCATCTCCTGGTCCACATGACTCAACTTATCTATTCGACGACTTTATTCAGTTAATTAAAGAAAAAAAATAATGAGCATTATCGAGAGCGTATTCGCTAGACAAATTCTTGACTCAAGGGGTAATCCAACCATTGAAGTAGATGTAATCACAGAAAATGGCACCATGGGTAGAGCTGCTGTGCCTTCAGGAGCTTCCACGGGGGAACATGAGGCTGTTGAATTGAGAGATGGGGACAAGTCCAAATACCTGGGAAAAGGGGTTTTAAAGGCTGTTGACAATGTCAATGAGACGATCGCACCGGAAATTATTGGATATTCGGTTTTTGAGCAGAAAATCATTGACCAATTGATGATTGACCTGGACGGTACAGAAAATAAATCCAAATTAGGAGCGAACGCTATCCTGGGTGTATCATTGGCCATAGCCAAGGCTGCAGCGATCGAGCTTGGATTGCCATTATTCAGATACATAGGTGGTGTAAATGCGCATGTTTTGCCTGTTCCGATGATGAACATCATCAATGGTGGCTCACACTCTGATGCCCCCATTGCATTTCAGGAGTTTATGATACGACCGGTAGGAGCGCCTACATTTAGTGAAGCTATCAGGATGGGAGCAGAGATCTTCCATCAGTTAAAAAAGATTCTACACGACAAAGGCCTGAGTACTGCCGTTGGTGATGAAGGAGGCTTTGCTCCTAATTTCTCAGGAGGTACTGAAGAAGCACTAGATAGTGTAATAAAAGCGATCAAGGATGCTGGATATAAGCCTGGCGATGATGTAACCATCGCAATGGACTGTGCATCATCGGAGTTTTTCTCCAATGGCAAGTACGACTACACCAAGTTTGAAGGTGATGGCGCAAAGGTAAGATCAAGTGCAGAGCAGGTTGAATACCTGGCTGAGTTGATCGGAAAGTACCCTATCGACAGCATTGAAGATGGTTGTGATGAGAATGACTGGGAAGGATGGAAAATGCTTACCGAAAAAATAGGGAGCAAGTGTCAATTGGTGGGTGACGACCTGCTTGTAACCAACGTGAAATTCCTTGAGAAAGCCATCAAAGAGAAAGCAGCCAATTCTATCCTGATCAAAGTGAACCAGATCGGAACGCTTTCCGAGACTTTAGCCGCCATCGAGATGGCACACAAAGCCGGCTGGACAGCGGTAGTGTCACACCGTTCGGGTGAAACTGAGGATAATACCATTGCTGATATTGCAGTGGCTACCAATGCAGGCCAGATCAAGACCGGTTCAATGTCAAGATCTGACAGAATGGCTAAGTATAACCAGTTATTGAGGATTGAAGAAGAACTGGATGATATAGCTGTTTATCCTTCTAAAGGGTAAGACAATTATTACAGCCGGAAAGTAAAATTTCTGAAAACAAGATTTTGATCGTATCTTTAAGTCCATGATAAACAAGGTCTTCCACAGAATTCCTCCATTTTTTAGAAACTTTTACTTTCTGGCCGTATTCTTTTTTCTGGTCTGGATGCTGTTTTTTGATTCTAATGACATCATTACTCAATCCAGACTGAGCGGTAAATTATCCGATCTAAAAGAGGCCAAAAACTTCTATGAAGAGAAGATCATAGAGGTTAAAAATGATCGGGAAGCCTTGCTAAATGACAAGAATTTGCTGGAAAAGATAGCCAGAGAGAAGTACTTTATGAAAAAGAGTGGTGAAGAGATTTTTGTTCTGGTAGAAGAATGAGGTCAGCATTATTTCTATTCATTTCATTTTTCCTATTTCTTAGTGCCCAGGCTCAATACCGTGAATCAGCATCAAAAGGAGGTAAAGGGATAGGCAATAATGTTTATTTTGGTTGTGGAGGTGGCTTTAATGGTCGCTCGAATTCTATCAACCTCAGCCTAAGTCCACTGGTTGGATATAAAATTACTGAACGTTTTTCGAGTGGAGTTCAAGCATCTTATCAATATGTAAGATTAAATTCTTTCAGAGCCCATAACTACGGTGGGGGGCCCTTCTTGAGATTTAATTTCACTCAGAAATTTTTCACCTATGCCCAATATGAGTACATGAATTATGGATTGTTGACCCTCCCTCCGGATACCGGTCCAAGATTTGACTTTAATAGCTTATTTGTAGGACTTGGGTATTCAGAGCCAATTGGAAAAAATGTGGCTTTAAACATCACTGCTCTATATAATCTACTCTACAGGGATGGAACACAATCCCCTTATGATAGTCCCCTGGTGTTTAGGGTTGGGATTGTGGCTGGTTTGTTTTAAGTGCCGAAGAAGGGACTCGAACCCCCACGCTCGTAAGAGCACATGTCCCTGAAACATGCGTGTCTACCAATTTCACCACTTCGGCAATGGAGATGCGAAGGTAATTATTTCTTACAATCCAGAGGATTACCTTGTCATAAAATTTGAAGCTTTTTTATGCTTCCAGTTTGATATTGAATCTTTCTCCAAGCTGCTTTAGGTCATCAACCACCGGATCTAATAAGGGTATGCCTTTGACCTTTCTTTCTGTTTCCATGATCCTTTCCGGGTCTCCGGGAATGAGAACCTGATGTTCTTTGGAGATAGGTTTGGACTCCCGAAAACGTGTAATCCAGTTATCCATGTGAGATTTAAATTCTCCGGCGGGTCTGAAACCATCAATTCTCATAGCGCCAAAGAAATGACCTATTCCCTTACCAACCTGATCTTTTAACGGGTCAAGATAAGCAACAAATGGAGGTACCCATGGGCCATAGTTTGCACCTGAAAGCACAGCCGAAAAAATATCTACTACCGATGATAAGCCATAGCCTTTGTGTGAACCGTGATCCCGGTCCCCACCAAGCGGCAACAATGCACCACCGTTTTTTACTGCATACGGATCAACAGTTGCTTCTCCGTCTGCTGTTTGTATCCAGCCAGTAGGAGCTTCGGTCCCTTTACGTTGCAAGATCTCCAGCTTCCCATTCGCTGCCGTGGTCGTGGCCATATCAAGCACAAAAGGAGGCTGTTGGTCAGCAGGGATAGCCACAGCGATGGGATTTGTTCCCAGCAAACGTTCCTTAGAAAAGGTTGGAGATACCAGGGGACTTGCGTTGGTCATGGCGAAACCAATACAATCCTCTTCAAGCGCCATCATGGCATAATAGCCGGCAATCCCAAAGTGATTGGAGTTTCTCACAGAGATCCATCCTGATCCTACCTCGAGGGCTTTTTTTATAGCCAATTTCATGGCTTGTGGACCCACAACCAATCCGAGACCTAAATCCCCATCCACAACACCCGTGCTTGGTGTTTCATGCACCAGCTTAACTTCAGGCTTAGTATTGACTCTGTCCTTATCAATCAGTCTTACATAGCCTGACAACCGGGCAACACCATGAGAATCTACACCTCTGAGATCAGCTTGTAGCAGCACTTCCGTACTGGTTCTAGCTTCCTGTTCGCTACAGCCTGCAGCTATCAATATGGATTTGGTAAAATCAAAAAGTGATTCGTAGGAGATAGTCATGATGCCCTATTTAAAATTGAAAAATAGTCGGTCAGTCTTGAAAAGAAAAATTTGACCAACGCTTTAATAGAGTTGCCTGTCTTTCAGTGTTTGAATGGTATTGAGTAGAACACCTTCTTTGAGGGCATACGCCGAAACCCTCAGGTGTTTGATATCCAGCTTGTTAACCACGTAGTTGATGAGAATGGTGGCCACAACAATCATTTCTACCCTCAATTCGATCATTCCCGGAATTTGCATTCTTTCGGACCTGGTTTTATGAATGAGGTCTGCAGATATTTGCTCATACTCCCGTATAGGAAGCGGGTATTCAGTATCTCCGGGGATTTTTTCGATACCTGTTTTCAACCTGAAAATATCACTTAGCGTATCAAAAGTTCCTGATGAACCAATGAGCGTATCTAACTTATGACCTTTACAGACTTTAAAAAGCAGGTCCAGTTCTTCATCCAGAAATTGCTCGATCTTCGTTATCTCATCACTGGAGATGGGATCATTTTTGTGGAATTTTTCGAGCAGACGAAGTCCTCCGATCTCGAAGCTATGCATCCACTCAGCTTTTTCATCTGTTCCGATGATAAACTCAATACTTCCTCCCCCGATATCCATGATCAATTGTGGTTTTGGACCAATCTTTAGCGCCCGCTTGACTCCAAAATAGATGTAATTGGCCTCTTCTAATCCACTGATAATCCTGGTCTTAAACCCGGTTTCTCTTTCGATCAGGGCTACAAGTTCCTGGCCATTTTTAGCATTTCTAATGGCACTGGTCGCTGTGGCGGATATCTCTTCTACCTGGTAGGCTTCTATGGTTTTTTTGAATCTTTTTAAGGTAGTGATGGCCCTTTCCTGTGCCTGAGGGATGATCATTCCCTGGTTGATGCCATTTTCACCAATTTTTACAGCTACTTTTTCTCTGAATAGCACACGGAAGTCATCACCATCCAACTCCACGATAATGAAGTGGAAGGTATTCGTGCCCATATCTATCACTGCTACATTCATCTTCCAATGTGTTAATGGCCCGCAATTTAGAATAGTTTTCCAAGATTCCTGCAAGACATACATCACTATTAAACAATCATAAAGCAAGGATCGATCCGAACTTTAAATATTACCCGGATATTATATTAACTTAACCGAAAATGAAGCGATAAATACCTATTTATGGGATCAAAGAAGTCTCAAGAGCAACACATCACAAACAACTCAGAAAAACTTGACCGCCTTGTAAAACTTAACCACCAGGCAGAAAATGCCGGGGGGAAAGAGCGGATAGCTAAACAGCATGAAAAGGGTAAGCTGACTGCCCGTGAGCGGGTAGAATTGCTTTTGGATCCTGGTTCATTTCAGGAGATTGGAAAACTTGTCTTACATCGGGGCCGGGATTTTGGGATTGATAAGCAACAATTCCTGGGAGATGGTGTGATCACTGGATATGGAACCATTGATGGTAGATTGGTTTATGTTTTCAGCCATGATTTCACCGTATTTGGTGGGTCTTTATCAGAAACATTTGCAGAGAAGATTGTGAAGATCATGGATATCGCCCTGAAGACCGGTGCCCCAATCATTGGATTGAATGATTCGGGAGGTGCCAGGATACAGGAAGGTGTGATGTCACTGGCTGGATATGCCGACATTTTCTATCGGAACACCAGGTCCAGCGGGGTGATCCCTCAGATAAGTGCAATTATGGGGCCTTGTGCAGGAGGAGCCGTTTATTCACCGGGTATTACAGATTTCATTTTCATGGTGGAAAAGACAAGCTATATGTTTGTGACCGGTCCCAATGTGGTCAAGACAGTGACACAAGAAGCAGTGACCTCCGAGGAATTGGGGGGAGCCACCACACATGCCACCAAAAGCGGAGTTACCCATTTTTCCAGCAAAAATGAAGCTGAATGCATTTATGGTATCCGTAGACTACTGAGCTATATCCCCTCCAATTGCGAGGACGATCCACCCGTAATTGAATATGAACGGAAGCATGATGAAGCAAGGAAAACCCTCGATGACATACTCCCGGACAACCCCAATCAACCCTATGATATCAAAGATGTAATTAATGAAGTCATCGACAAAGACAGCTTCTTTGAGGTGCACGAACAATATGCAGAAAACATTGTGGTAGGATTTGCCAGATTAGGTGGCAAGAGTATTGGTATCGTGGCTAATCAACCCATGGTATTGGCGGGTGTGCTGGATAACCATGCCAGTAAGAAGGGAGCCAGATTTATCCGTTTTTGTGATTGTTTCAATATTCCCCTGTTGGTTTTTGTGGACGTTCCGGGATTTTTGCCTGGGACTGATCAGGAGTGGAATGGTATTATTTCCAATGGGTCCAAGATATTATATGCCTTTTCGGAGGCAACAGTGCCCAGAATTTCGGTGATTACCAGAAAAGCTTATGGCGGAGCTTACGATGTTATGAACTCCAAGCATATTGGTGCTGATATGAATTACGCCTGGCCAACCGCAGAAATTGCCGTGATGGGTCCTCAGGGAGCTGCAGAGATCATTTTCAGGAAAGAGATTCAAAGCGCTGAAGATCCGAAAAAAAAGCTACAGGAGAAGATCAATGAGTATACGGAGAAGTTTGCAAATCCTTATATTGCGGCCAATCGCGGATTTATTGATGAAGTGATCATTCCACGAAATACAAGGATAAAATTATTGGCATCGTTTGAGATGCTGGAGAATAAGGTGGACAATATGCCACGAAAGAAGCATGGCAATATCCCACTGTAATTTGATAAACATTTATGGAGACGAAAGAGAGTAGAGATTTTTTATTCAAATACCTAAACAACGCTTCACCAACAGGGTTTGAGTCCAGTGGACAGAAGATATGGTTAGACTATGTGAAGCCGTATATTGATGATTATATTTCTGATACTTATGGTTCAGTTGTTGGAATTCTCAACCCTGAGGCAGAGTATAAAGTCGTTATTGAAGCGCATGCAGACGAAATCAGCTGGTTTGTTAATCATGTCACAGATCAGGGATATATCTATGTGATCAGGAATGGAGGATCTGATCATCAGATTGCCCCGTCGAAGCGGGTAAACATTCACACTAAAAAAGGAATTGTAAAAGGAATCTTTGGCTGGCCAGCCATTCATGTAAGGGATAAAGCCAAGGAGGAAACACCCTCGTTGAAGAATATTTTCGTTGATGTGGGAGCATCTTCGAGGGATGAAGTGGAGAAAATGGGGATCCATGTAGGTACCGTCATCACTTTTGATGATGAACTAATGGAGCTCAATGATAAATACCTGGTGGGTCGGGCTTTGGATAACCGGATCGGCGGATATATGATAGCCGAGGTACTTAAAAAAATCAAAAAGAACAAAATTGACCTTCCTTTTGGCCTTTATGTAGTGAATGCGGTTCAGGAAGAGATCGGTCTCAGGGGGGCCGAAATGATCGCTCATCGAATTAAGCCTAACCTCGCGATCATTACAGATGTAACGCACGATACAGATTCGCCGATGTATGATAAGATCACTAACGGTGACATTTCCTGTGGTAAGGGGCCTGCTGTGTGCTACGGCCCTGCAGTGCACAATAATGTTCTCGACATGATTATTAAGGTGGCTGAAAAGAAAAATATCCCTTTTCAGCGCAGGGCAGCCTCCAGATCTACGGGTACAGATACTGATGCATTTGCCTATTCGAGTGAAGGGGTAGCTTCAGCGCTTATTTCCATTCCATTGAAATATATGCACACTACAGTGGAAACTTGTTCGAAAGATGACCTTAAACAAACAATCGACCTGATCTACGAAACCGTCATTCAGGTAAAAGACAAGCAGGACTTTAGGTATATCAAATAGATTTTCTCACAATCTGCAATCCCGATCCTCCGTCATTTGAAATTATGCGGTTAAAGTTGTAATTTCCTCGTCCATTGATCTGCCCCAAAGAGCCTTTTGAAAAGGCATGATCAAAATATCTTATACCCTAAACCTAAATGATGGAATTCAACAAAAAATTAACCCGAAGATCAACCCTAAGAAACCTGGGACTTGGAATTGCCGGTGGAAGCCTGGGGCTGTCAGGCTTTCCTGCAGATGCCAAAGAAAAAGAGACCTATCGAAAAGCTACCAAAGCTCTCCCACCATTGAAGATTACGAAAGTATCCGCCATTGCAACCTGCCCACATACCATAGAATTGATCGTGGTAAAAGTCGAGACCAACGAGCCAGGACTTTATGGCCTGGGGTGTGCGACCTTCAGACAAAGGGCCCATGCTGTAGTAGCTGCCATCGATAAGTACCTCAATGATTTTTGTGTAGGCCGTGATGTGGACAATATCGAAGATATCTGGCAGGCCACCTATCAGAGTTCTTACTGGCGCAATGGTCCGGTATTGAATAATGCCCTCAGTGGATTGGATCAGGCCTTATGGGATATTAAAGGGAAACGGGCTAATATGCCGGTATATCAATTGCTTGGAGGTAAATGCCGATTTGGGATTGACTGCTATGCGCATGCTGGTGGTAATTCCCCGGATGCTGTGGCCGAGAGTGCCCAAAGTTACATTGACAAGGGCTTCAGGCATGTAAGGATCCAGATGGGAGGTTACGGAGCCAGCCAGGCCCTGGGAGGATATGGAGCAAGTCAGGAAAAGATACCAGCTGATTTCAAGGATCAGGGATTTGGCATGCCTGACGATAACTACATGGACCCGATCTATTACACCAAAAGTGTGGTGGACATGTTCCATGCGGTAAGAGAGAAATGTGGTGAGCGCATTGAGTTGCTACACGATATCCATGAGCGGGTTCAACCTACTGATGCTATTCGTTTGATTAAGGAGCTTGAACCTTATAGGCCATTCTTTATAGAAGATCCATTTTCTCCGGAAAATAACCGCTATTTTAAGCTGCTTCGTGAGCAAACCTCTGTTCCCATTGCCATGGGTGAACTGTTCAATAATCCTCATGAGTGGGTTGATCCCATGAAAGATCAGTTGTTCGACTTTATCAGGATCCACATCTCACAAATAGGTGGGATAACCCCTGCTATGAAGGTGGCTCGCCTGGGAGAGTTCTTCAACGTCAGAACGGCCTGGCATGGACCAGGGGATGTTTCCCCGGTGGGTCATGCAGCCAATGCCCATATTGACTTTGCTGTCTGGAATTTTGGTATTCAGGAGTCTGTACATTTCTCTGATCGGATTCAGGAAATTTTTACAGGATGTCCTTATGTGGAAAACGGCTACATGTACGTGAATGAAGTACCTGGGTTAGGGGTAGATATCAACGAAAAGGAAGCTGCAAAGTATCCACTTCCCGATAAACAACTCAATAATTGGACCCAGCTGCGGAAAAATGATGGTACAATTATCCGCCCTTAACTTGAAGAGCTGTATTCAGTATGCTGGTGTAGTTGGCCTGGTTTTGATGATGCTGTTATTTGGATGTTCTGACCAACAACAAGTTCAACAACAAATCCCGGAGACATTCACTCAATATTGTATTTCCTGTCATGGACAGGACCTTAGAGGGGGCGTTGCTCAGAGCCTGATTGATGGTTCCTGGCAATTTGGTGCCAGGAAAAGTGATATTTTTCGGTCTATCAAGTTTGGTCATCCGAGCTTTGGGATGCCATCCTGGGGTGCCGTGTTCAGGGACGAGGAGATCATGGATATGGCGGATTATTTAATGGCGGTTGAGAATAAATCTGATGTTGAAAAAACCCTCCCTTCTACCATTGAAACTTTGGATTATGTGCTAGCTACTGAAGTGATTGCAGATAGCCTTGAAAACCCATGGGGCATTGTTTTTCTGGATACAGGTCACTTCCTGGTTACCGAACGCCCTGGTAGGCTGAGAGAATTTAAGGATGGGCAAATGAATCCGGAACCCATAGCTGGAATACCAGCAGTCGTTGTAGGAGGGCAGGGAGGATTGCTGGATGTTGCCATTGATCCGGAATACCCTGAAAAGCCCTGGGTCTATCTGACAATTAGCCACGGGATCAATAGTGAGGAGGATACCATCCCTCTGGCCATGACATCCGTGGTACGGGGTAAAATCATTGAGAATGTGTGGTCTGAAAGTGAAGTGGTTTTTGAAGCGCCTCATGAATCATACCTAAATACCCGCATCCACTATGGAGGACGTATTGCTTTTGATAAAGATCAGTTTCTCTATTTATCGATTGGTGACAGGTCGCTCTCGGATCGGGCCCAGGACCTGAGTCTGCCCAATGGTAAAATTCATCGAATCAATAAGGATGGAAGCATACCAGAGAGCAATCCTTTTTATGGAGCAGAAGATAAGCTCTGGACGATTTATTCCTTCGGGCATAGGAATCCTCAGGGTTTAACCATCCATCCTGAGACAGACGATGTATGGGCCGCTGAGCATGGTCCACTGGGAGGCGATGAGGTAAATCAAATCAATGCAGGTCAGAACTACGGCTGGCCTGAAATCTCTTATGGTATCAACTACAATGGTGAATTGATTAGCGAATTCGAAAGTAAGGAGGGTATGGAGCAACCCATTTGGTATTGGAAACCTTCCATTGCTGTTTCAGGCATCAATTTCTATTCGGGTGACCAGTTCCCTAAATGGAAGAACCAGTTGTTGGTCAGTGCATTGCGGTTTGAAGAGGTTCAGCTATTAAATGTAAAAGATGGCAAAGTGATATTCCAGCAGACGTTGCTAAAAAACCATGGCAGGGTCCGACAGGTTGTCGCAGGACCTGATGGCGCAATCTATGTAGTCTTTGATAAGCCAGGGAGGGTGGTGAGGTTAATAAGATCGGAAATCTTGTGATTGGGGCCATATAAAACGCAGAGTTTGGTTTCACCTTTTAAGGTTATGTATTCTTTTGTAATCTGACTGCTGGCCAACTAAAACAATTTCCCATCCTGATGGTATTATTAATGAAATTAATCTAAACATTTATACGATGGCATCTCCGAAAATAGCAGCGAAGGAACCTAAAGAAATAGCATTGGAAGCTGGAAAAGTATATGCCTGGTGTGCCTGTGGCCGATCCGGCAATCAACCCTTTTGTGATGGATCGCACAAAGGGTCAGAATTTTCACCTGAGGTATTTAAGGCTGAAGAGTCAAAAACTGTTTGGTTTTGTATGTGCAAGCATACGGGCAACAGACCCTTTTGTGATGGTACCCACAAGACTGTTTAGAAAAAGAAAACACAAAAAAAGACCACAAAAGTATTTTAACTCCTGTGGTCTTTTTAAATTTTTTGATGCTTAACCGGTCTTATCCGATCACTACGCGTTTAAATTCAGAAACAGTTAACCCTTTGTTGATGCCATCCAGATATTGCTGGATAGATACACTGTTGTCTTTCACAAAAGCCTGATTCAAAAGTGTATTTTCTTTGAAAAACTTCTGAAGTTTTCCCTGCGCAATTTTATCAATGATTTGCTCAGGCTTTCCTTCCTGGCGGGCCTGATCCTTCCCGATTTCGATTTCCTTTTCGATGATTGCTGCATCTACACCATCTTTATCAACGGCAACTGGATTCATTGCAGCGATTTGCATGGCTACGTCTCTACCAGCCTCAGTAACATCAGCACTGTCAACATTGTTAAGAGCTACAAGTACACCCAGTTTGCTATTTAAGTGGATGTAAGGGACTACTTTTTCACCTTCCAATACCTCATAGCTGCTTATTTCCAGCTTTTCACCAATTTTTCCAGTTGTCTCAGTGATCTTCTCTGCAATGGTTAAGTTACCTGATTTCAATGCCTTCAATTCTTCTACACTGGAAGGGTTCTCCTTGGCAGCAACCTCGATGATTTCTTCACCCAATTTGATAAAGTCTTCATTTTTGGCCACGAAATCAGTTTCACAAGTAAACGCAATCAAGATCCCTTTTTTGTCATCATTGACGGTTTTTGCAAAAACTACACCTTCTGAAGTCTCACGGTCAGCCCGGGAAGCAGAAACTTTCTGTCCTTTCTTTCTTAATAACTCCACCGCTTTGTCAAAATCACCTTCTGCCTCGGTCAGTGCCTTTTTGCAGTCCATCATACCGGCACCGGTCATTTGTCTCAGTTTGTTTACGTCTTGTGCTGTTATAGCCATTTTATGAATAAGTTTTAATGTTTGGGTAGTCCACTAACAAAAATTGAACAGCGAATACTATTCGTGTCCAATTTTTGATTTAGATAATACTATTGTTTGCTTTTAAGCTTCTTGCTCTTCTTTGTCCACCGCTCGCTTCTCTTCCTCTTCCTCTTTCAGCTTGGCGTCCTCTTTGTCTTTTTTACGCTCTTCTAATCCTTCTTCAGCAGATTTTGCGATGTATCCGGTAATCAGATTAATTGATTTCCAGGCATCATCATTTCCGGGGATCGGAAAGTCCACCTCAGAAGGATCTGAATTAGTATCCACGATAGCAAATACTGGAATATTCAATTTTTGAGCCTCGGCAACGGCGATATGCTCACGTTTGATATCGATAACGAAGAGGGCAGCAGGCAACCTGTTAAGATCACTGATTCCTCCAAGTACCCTTTCCAGTTTTTCTCTTTCACGGGTGATCATCAATCGCTCACGCTTTGCCATGTTCAGATAAGCCTCATCTTTCATCAGCTTATCAATGCTAGCCATCTTTTTCAAAGATTTTCTGATGGTGGCAAAGTTGGTCAACATTCCACCTAACCATCTTTCTGAAACGAATGGCATGTTCAATTTCTTCGCTGCACCTTCGATGGCTTCTTTCGCCTGCTTCTTGGTAGCAACAAACATGACTTTTCTTCCTGATCTTACGATGGATTTTAAAGCGTTAGCCGCTTCTTCCATGCAAACCAGGGTCTTGTTAAGGTCAATGATATGGATGCCATTTTTTTCCATGAAGATGTACTGAGCCATCTTAGGATTCCATTTTCTGGTTAAGTGTCCAAAGTGAACACCTGCATCCAGTAAGTCTTTATATTCAATCTTAGCCATGCAATCTTATCGTTTACTGAATTGGAATCTCCTTCTTGCCTTTCTTCTACCGTACTTCTTACGCTCTACCATTCTTGAATCCCTCGTCATAAAACCTTCTTTTTTCAAGGCCGGACGGAATTCCTCATCGATTTCAACCAAAGCGCGGCTAATAGCTAATCTGGTAGCTTCTGCCTGACCAGCAGGTCCACCACCATCAACGTTAACTTTGATGTCGTAGGTACCGTCAACATCAACAGTCATGATCGGCTGTTTTACAATTGTTTGCAGGATTTCAGAAGGGAAGTATTCCTTAAGGTCCTTGTCATTGACGACAATAGACCCTTTACCGCTTTGCAGGTAGATCCTGGCAACGGATGTTTTTCTTCTCCCAATGGTGTTAATTATATCCATTCAGGTTTATAGTTTAATTTCTTTTGGACTTTGAGCTTCATGTGGATGTTCGGCTCCCTCGTATACATATAAGTTGTTGAACAACTTTCTGCCAAGACTGTTTTTAGGCAACATGCCTCTTACAGCTCTTTCAACCAAAAGTTTGGATGATTTTGCCTTAGCTTCAAGTGGTGTCTCAAATCTCTGGCCACCAGGGTATGTGGTGTGACGAACATATTGTTTGTCTGACCACTTTTTTCCTGTCATTCTTACTTTATCCGCATTGATCACGATCACATTGTCTCCACAATCAACATGTGGTGTGTATCCAGCTTTATGCTTTCCACGGATAATTTTTGCTACCTCACTGGCTACCCGACCCAAAATCTTTGATTCAACATCAATTAGGATCCAGTTTTTTTCAACTGTGGCACTATTTAGAGATACTGTTTTATAACTTAAAGTATCCAATTTGATTTTTTTTACTAATTCAATAAATTTATACCCTCCCGAAAAGGGAGCACAAAAATAGAAGTAATCCTTTATAAAAGCAAAACAACAATCTACATTCTTAAATGTATTTTCTTAATTGCTTGATCATGACCTCAAAATCCTTCGGATAAGGAGCTTCAACAGCGATTATATCCTCATCACTGCCGTCGAAATCTTGAAAAGCAATGTTGTGAGCATGCAAAGCTACCCGGTCAATCAATGGTTTTTCTTCTTTCCACTTCCCCAATGAATAATTACGCTTGACATGGGACAGGTAAATATCCTTGCCACCATACTCAGGATCTCCACATACCGGGGCATCGTGAAAGGCAGCATGGACCCGTATCTGATGTAATCTACCACTCACCGGGAAACACTTTAATAAGGTGTGCAGCTTAAAAATTTCCAATGTTGAGATCAGTGTTAGCGAGGGTTTCCCTTCCCTGAAATCTATCTTTGATTTATTGGTAGAGGAATAGATGGGCTCATCAGCTTCCAGGTTTTCAAATTCATGGATCCCATCCACGACGGTGTGATAGACTTTCTTCACCTGACGTTTTTCCAGCAAAATGGAAAAGTGCCGATAGGCTTCCTTGTGCTTGGCGATGACCAATACTCCACTGGTCTCTTTATCGATTCGGTGACAAACCTGCGCATCGGAATGATAGTTTTTTGCCAGCTTCAGTATATCCAGGGGATCGTTACGATCTTCAAGGGTAGATATATAAGGTGGCTTATTGATGACAATAAAATGGTCATTCTCCCTAAGGATAATGTCCTCAAACTTGAGACCCTTGATGTATTTATGCATTACTCTTCCTCATCGTCGATGAAGCGATGTTCCACCGCTTTACCTTTTTTGAGCGCAAAGCTAAATACTGAGCCTTCTTTTATTGTACTTTCTACATCAATTGTTGTGGAGTGACCCTCCAGAATATGCTTAACGATGGATAAACCGAGCCCGGTACCTCCTTTTTCTTTGGATCTGCTTTTGTCTACCCGGTAAAACCTTTCAAAGATCCTGCTGATGTCTTCTTGAGGAATGCCCCGGCCATTATCGATGACTGCGGTTTTTATACGTCCTTTTTCTTCTTCAAACTTTACGGAAACAAGACCACCGGACTTGGTGTACTTTATTCCGTTCGAGACCAGGTTGATAAGCACCTGATAGATGCGGCGGTAATCAGCAAAGACAAACATGGGTTGATCCTTCGGCTGATCCAGCTTAAGGGTGATTTTACCTTTTTCTGCCTTACTTTCCAGTTGATCGAAAACTTCTTTGCATAGCTCAGTGATGTCAAAATGTTCAAAATGCATCTTTATCTCGCCAGTCTCCAGCTGAGAGATTGTGAGCAGGTCCTGCACAAGGATGTCTAACCCATCCAGACTACGTGCGGCTTTTCTAAGGAATTTCTTTCGAACCGTTTTGTCCTTGACTGCTCCGTCCAACAGGGTGTGGACAAAACCCTGGGCTGCAAAAATGGGTGTTTTTAACTCGTGGGAAACATCCGCAATAAATTCCCTTCTGAACGCTTCCATACGTTTGAGCTCAATAATTTCTTCCTGCTTCTTTTCTGCATAGTTGAAGATTTCCTTATTGATCCTTTTCAATGGATTGAGGCTTGCTGAGATACCTGTGCCTTTTGTGACAAACGAGAGGTCCTGCGACTTGATGTTCTGTAGAGCATCATGGATCTCTTTGATTTGCCTGAAGAACAGGAATTCCAGACAGATTCTGATCAATATGTAAGAAGATGAAAAAGAGAGTAAAAAGCATATCACCAGTGCGGTATTCAATGCTTCATCTACCAACGACAAAAAAGCAGTGGTGATTACAGAGATCAGTATGGCTAGCAACAAGGCTAGAGCCCTTGAATTGATCAACATACCTTAAATCTAACTGATATCGAATTTATAGCCTACTCCTTTGATGGTGGAGATATAGCCCTCACCAATTTTTTCTCTTACCTTTCTAATGTGTACATCGACAGTTCGTGCAAGCACATATACATCTGTTCCCCAGATGTTTTGTAGAAGTTCATCTCTGCTAAATACTTTACCAGGGTTTTGAGCCAGGAAGAAAAGTAATTCGAATTCTTTTTTGGGCAAAGTAATCATCTTTTCACCGGCCATCACCGTATAGCTGGAGCGATCAACCACCAGGTCACCAATCTTAATCTTATTGGATTCCTTTTTCTTTTTGGACTCTCTTCTGAACAGGGCGTTGATCCGACTAACCAGGGCTCTTGGTTTGATGGGTTTGGTGATGTAATCGTCTGCACCCATTTCGAAGGCAGCAACTTCGGAGTATTCCTCAGAACGGGCCGTAAGGAAAATTACAAAGACATTGACCAGTTCAGGTAACTCCCTCACCTGCCTGCAAGTCTCCACACCATCCTGTTTTGGCATCATGATATCCAGAATGATCAGGTCAGGGACAAAGGTTTTGGCCAACTCCACAGCTTTGATCCCATCGAGTGCTGTTTTTACATCATAACCTTCTTTGCTAAGGTTATATTTTACCAATTCGAGTATATCAGCCTCATCATCTACCACCAGAATTTTTTGGTTGTGCTTGGACATGAAGTTATTTTTTTAGTAAAACTTGGTTAATCTAAAATTTATATTCCAGTAATGTAGCAGGCTCACTTGTGTGTATTATTGATCCATGCTTTAATTCAACTCGATAATATTCAAAATTAAAGAGAAATCAATTTTATGTTAAAAAGGTAACAATTTGTTAACGAATTTACTCATAACGTTCTTTTAGATCACTGATCATTAAAGATATATTGTTGTCATAACTATTAAGGATATTACGCAATGAGTCTTGTTTGGAATGGTATCTCAGAAAAGCCATAAAATAAGCATTGTTGGGAAGGTTCTTTTCAAAAATGTCTTTGTATTTCTGATTAATGAACGAAACAGTGTCCATATTTTCAGCAATCTCTTTGATTAGAGAATCTTTGAGATGGCTTTTGATGCTGTCCGGTTTATCTGAGATGAGCTTATATAGTGTATCCAGCTTTTTTGTTCCTGCGAGCATATATTTTTTAAAACGTTCGCTGTCCTCCAATTCATTGATGTAATCAATCAGTGTTGATGAAGAATCCCCATAATGGTCTTTTAGGAATTGCTGAGCTCCAGCCTCTCCAATAAAAGAGGCCAGATTTTCATTGAAATCAATTTCATCTTTGATGAAAATCGTGGCATGGACCAGTTCATGGATGATTAC
The DNA here is from genome assembly GCA_965223915.1 of Cyclobacteriaceae bacterium. Classification (GTDB taxonomy): domain Bacteria; phylum Bacteroidota; class Bacteroidia; order Cytophagales; family Cyclobacteriaceae; genus UBA7330. The sequence continues at coordinate 2,087,711 of OZ245027.1, forward strand.
TTCGGCCAGCTCACCATCACTGCGTTCGAGCATGTTGCTTAGGATAGGATCTTGTAATATGCCTAGTGTCGACCAGCCGCTCACAGTGCGCACTCTCGTGTCATATCCCTGGTCAGCAAGTTTATCTCTTTCTTTTTTAGCCCTGTTGAGTTCAAAAAATCCTTTGTAAGGCATGGATCCGAGAAATGGGAACTTCCACAGGTAGGGTTTGAGCTCAAAAGGTTCTGAAGCGGATACGTTCCATAGTATGGGTTTACCCCCCTGATCATAATAGGTGAGATAATTATCTGATTCATCAAGGCCCAGATTGCTCACTGCATATTCTCTCACCTTAAGCGTAAACCGCAGCTTGGCTTTTAGAGAATCGGGTTGAGTATCGTCTTTCAGTATATCTGAGATAGGTACAGATTTCCGAATGATATTGAATTGGCCCCATCCCTGCTGGATCCCATAACGTAAGAGCTTACCATTTAATAAGGTAAGGATTCCCAGGATCGTAAAAATCAGGATGAGAATTTTTTGCTTCATGGATTCTCGGGCATTTTTGCAAATTAATTGTTTACCATCTATAAATGTTGTGAATTGTTTCAACTAATTTGTAATTAAATATCTGAGTTTAGATATTTTTATGGAAAACGGTACGAATCGCTCAATTGTGAATTGAGCACATGAATTGCTAATATTTTTAGCTAAAATGCATAAATAATTAGCATCTATTACATAATTTTGCTTTAATCAATAAGAAATCTATCATCATGGCCGATAATACTGAAAAACTCAAAGCGCTTCAATTAACCATAGACAAGCTGGAAAAAACATATGGTAAAGGGACGATCATGAAGTTGAGCGACAATAAGGTACTGGATGTTCCTACCATTTCTACTGGTTCCCTGGGTTTAGATATGGCTCTTGGGGTTGGTGGTATTCCTAAAGGGAGGGTGATTGAAGTTTATGGCCCGGAGTCTTCGGGTAAAACAACCCTGGCCATGCACTGCATTGCCGAAGCACAGAAAAAGGGTGGGTTAGCAGCCATTATTGATGCGGAGCATGCATTTGACAAGACCTATGCTGAGAAATTAGGTATCGACACAGAGAATCTTTTGATCTCCCAGCCTGACAATGGAGAGCAGGCATTGGAGATTGCAGAGCATTTGATCCGATCCGGTGCCATCGATATCATTGTCATTGACTCTGTGGCGGCACTTGTGCCACGTGGAGAGTTGGAAGGTGAAATGGGTGACAGTAAGATGGGGTTACAGGCCAGGTTGATGTCGCAGGCCTTGAGAAAGCTGACGGGTGCGATCCACAAGACCGGTTGTGCTTGCATATTCATCAATCAGTTGAGGGAGAAAATAGGGGTGATGTTTGGAAACCCGGAAACCACAACTGGTGGTAATGCTTTGAAATTCTATGCTTCAGTTCGTTTAGATATCCGTAGGATTGGTCAAATCAAAGAAAGTGCGGACAATATCATGGGTAACCGAACCCGGGTCAAAGTGGTGAAAAACAAAGTGGCTCCTCCTTTTAAGGTTGTAGAGTTTGATATCATGTATGGGAAGGGGATCAGCAAGTCCGGGGAGATCATAGATATCGGTGTAGAACTGGATATCATCAAAAAGTCTGGGTCATGGTTTTCATACATGGACAATAAGCTTGGGCAGGGAAGGGATGCCGTGAAGGAATTGGTGGAAGATAATCCTGAACTGATGGATGAGCTGGAGCTGAAGATCAAAGCCAAGATTCACGGAATAGCTGAAGAAGCCACTGAAAAGAAAGCAAAAACAAAGAGTCCCGAGCCTACTGAGGCAGAGTGATCAGGACCTGATAGCAATAACCGGATCTAGCCTGGAAGCCATGGCCGCTGGTATGATTCCTGAGATCACTCCAACAGAGGCGGATACCCCGATTCCAAGAACGACGTTACTGGCTGTGAGGACAAGGTCCAATGACCCCAAACTCACAAAGGAGAGGAGGTATACCAGGAATATTCCGATCCCACCGCCCAAAATGCTTAAGAAGATAGCTTCAAATAGAAATTGGAATAGGATAAAGTAGTTTTTAGCTCCCAAAGATTTTTGTATGCCGATAATGTTTGTTCTTTCTCTTACGGACACAAACATGATGTTGGCAATTCCGAAACCACCCACCAGGATTGAGAAGCCTCCAATGAACCAACCCGCCAGACCAATCACATCAAAGGCTGAACCAATGAAATTTGTTACTGCTTCAGGTCGGTTAAGGGCAAAACTGTCTTCTTCTTTGGGTTTCAGTCCTCTTTTGATACGCATTAATCCGCGAAGTTCTGCTTCCAGCTCCACAAGTCCGATATCACTTTCAAGGCCTTTCACAGTGATGGTTGGCTGAATACCCCACATCCTTCCAATTTGATACATTTTACTAAAGGTCTTAAATGGCAGGTAGATCTGGTCATCATGGCTTGTAATGCCCATAAAGCTTTCCCCTTCTTCCTTAATTGTGCCTATCACATAGAATTTGAGCCCGTTGATCTTGATTTCTTTGCCAATAGGATCAACATTGGCTAAAAGATCATTTTTTATTCTATGACCAATAATGACAACGTTTCTCCCAGCATTGATTTCGTCCATGGTGAAATATCTTCCGGATTCAATGGGGATCTCATAGACATCGCTGTGATCGTATACAACACCAAAGATCTCAATGTCAGTGCTGCTGGAGCTTCTGTATTTAGCAGTGACCCTACCTCTAGTAGCAAATATGGTGATGTCCCTGGCGTTGGTCACATTGGCTGCCAAAAAACGAAATTCCTCGTAGGTCGGGTTGGGTCTTTGCAGGTATTTCCACCATGGATATTGCTCCTCTCCAATACCATAAGGCCATTTATCTACATTGATATTATTTGTTCCCAGGAAACTCAAGCTGTCCTTGATGCTGTTTTCTAATGAATCTACCAGCGTGAAAACGGAAATAATAGCAAATATTCCGATGGTCACCCCAAGGAGAGATAGGACCGTTCTCAAAAGATTGGTTCGCAATGCATTCCATGCAAAACGAAAACTTTCAAGGATCAGTCTAATTATTAAGGTCATGAGATAAAATTACAACGTAGTTCATGGTGATTGTGTTCTCTAAAAGAAAACATTTTACTACTTTTGCGGACTTATATTCTCCTCTGGTTTGAATTTTCGAAGTTAATCAATTGAGTAGGAATTTTTAGGTCACTTACTTCGAGAAATGCATAAATGTTGAGTATGAAGCATCCATATGATGAGTATCGACCAAAGATGATGATAGACAAATTATCGTCTTTTGTTGAGTCTTCGGGATTACTTGTGTTTATAAAACGCAATACATAGCTGTGTGCCGGCATTTAACCAATAAAAGGTAAATTAAATACACTCATGAAATTATCTGAATTTAAATTCGAATTACCCTCTAGTGCAATTGCATTACACCCCTCTGAAAACAGGGATGAATCCCGTTTAATGGTGATTCATAAAGATACCGGTAAAATTGAACACAAGGTTTTCAAGGACATGGTTGATTATTTTGGTGAAGGTGATGTGATGGTAATCAACGATACACGGGTATTTCCGGCCAGACTTTATGGAAATAAGGAAAAAACTGGTGCGAAGATCGAAGTATTCTTGCTGAGAGAGTTGAACAAAGAAATGAAATTGTGGGATGTACTCGTAGACCCCGCAAGAAAGATCCGTGTAGGTAATAAACTTTATTTTGGAGAGGGTGAGTTAGTTGCAGAAGTGATTGATAATACTACCTCAAGAGGAAGAACGATCCGTTTCCTGTTTGACGGAGATGAAACTGATTTTTATAAGATGATTGATCGGCTGGGTGAAACCCCACTCCCGAAATACATCAAGAGAAAAGCGGAGCCTGAAGATCGAGAGCGATTTCAGACTATTTATGCTAAAAATATAGGTGCTGTGGCTGCACCAACTGCCGGACTTCACTTTACCAAGCAGGTGATGAAAAGGCTGGAGATCAATGGAGTGGACATCAGCCCCATCACGTTACACGTAGGTCTGGGTACCTTCAGACCAGTAGACGTAGAAGATCTGACCAAGCATAAAATGGATTCAGAAAACTACATGGTAAATGAAGCCACAGCTGATCGTGTGAACCGGGCATTGGACGAAAAGAGGAGAGTTTGTGCTGTAGGAACTACTGTGATGAGGACATTAGAATCTTCGGTGTCGGCAGGAGGCCGGCTAAAAGCCAACGAGGGATGGACTGACAAATTTATTTTCCCTCCTTTTGAGTTCAAACTATGTAACGCATTGATCACCAACTTCCATTTACCAGAATCTACACTGTTGATGATGGCCTCAGCATTTGGAGGATATGACCTGGTCATGGAAGCGTATCAAACAGCCATTAAAGAAAAATACCGCTTCTTCAGCTATGGTGATGCGATGCTGATCATCTAAACCATGGCTTCAAATGGAGTTGTAATAGTTGCTGCGGGTAAAGGTCAGCGTATGTTGCAGTCCTTACCCAAGCAATTTATCCCTATTGCAGGGAAACCCATTCTGGTACATTCCATAGAAAAATTCCTAAAATTTGATCCGTCCATAGAGGTGGTCCTTGTATTGAATGAAGACTATCTGACAACATGGAAAAAGATCCATCAGGAATATCTCCATAAAATTGCTATTGAAGTAGCCTATGGAGGTAAAGAGCGTTACCATTCCGTTTCATCAGGCTTAGATTCGGTCAGATCAAGCGAGTTTGTTGCCATACATGATGCTGTTAGACCTTGTGTAAGTATCGAGACCATACAACGTGCCTTTGAAGCTGCAGGTGAACATGGCAGTGGTATCCCTGCTGTGCCTTTAAAAGATTCTATTCGTAAAGTTGATGAGGCTCATTCTGAAGTGGTAGAGAGAAGCCAATTCAGAATGGTACAAACACCCCAGACGTTCAGATATCGCTTAATCAAAGAAGCGTATAGTGGCCCCATAGCGGAGACAGTGACTGACGATGCTACAGTGTATGAATCCTGTCATGGCGAAGTTCATCTGGTGATGGGAGATTATCAGAACCTAAAAATCACCACACAGGAGGATCTGTTGTTTGCAGAAACGCTATTAAATAAAAACTCCCCAACTCTTTAGAAGTGGGGAGCTAAAATATTTTACATAAAATATCCCCTAGTATTCGTCCTCATTGAAGAAGAAATCTTCTTTTGTTGGGTAGTCAGGCCAAATCTCCTCGATGTTTTCATAAGGCTGACCATCATCCTCCAGTTCCTGTAAGTTTTCAACTACCTCCAATGGGGCTCCAGACCTGATTGAATAATCGATCAATTCGTCCTTTGTTGCAGGCCATGGGGCATCTTCTAAATAAGACGCAAGTTCAAGAGTCCAATACATAAGCTAACTGCCTTTTAAAATAGTCGTGCAAAAATAAATTTTCTAGTGACAAATCAAACCCTATTAGTAAGACACTTAAATGTAAAAACCAACTTTTTTGTTTCAAAAATCTTCAAAAAATTAGATTATTCCCCCGTAAGATGCTTTAAAAGCGCTTCTTTAACCTGAATCTTATTTTTTTGTTGATTGATTTTTTTATCTACCAACTGCTTCATTTCTATGTTTCCCGCAGAAAAATTGGCTTGATTTTCTTCGAACTTGGCAAAATCCTCCTTATCACGGCTCAATAGTTCCTTTAAAATACCCACTTTGATACTTTGTTTCTTGTCTTCCGGTAGTCGTTTGAAATCTGGGAACCTGTTGAGTGCCAACTTCTCAATAAAATCCCTTTCAGCAATCAATTGGAAAAACCAGAAGGCATCTTTTCTCAGTTTCTTGAGTTCCGGATGATGAGGTTTGAATCGAATCAAGTTTTTACGCTGAAAATCCAGGTCCCTGGACTGGTAGCTTTCCTCTTTATTGTAATATTTTCTTAGATCCTCCAAAAGCTTCTTTAGATCAATTTGTGGTGGAGCACTAAAGCTTTTCTTTTTTACGAAGAAATCAAACTGCTTTTTCAGGTCAATATATTCTTCTTTGGGAATGTTTCCGGTCTCATTCCATTGCTCCTTGAGCTGATTTATTTTGTCGAACCGCTCCTTTCCACTCAGGTCTTTGATTTTTTTGGCTTCCTCAACCAGGTTGACATAGCTTTCCTTCCTCTTTATCATCAGTAGCTTTTTGTCTTCATAGAAGGACTTCTTGCGTTCAAAAAACCTGCTGATGATATCCCAGAATGCCTCATCCAAAGATTCATTTACATCTTCTGTGGCATTGCCTGTCTTAATCCACCTGGATTTTACGTCATGGATCTTTTCAGTGGACTCCTGCCAGTTGATAATCTTCTCGATCTCCCTGGCTTCTTCTATCATAGCTTCCTTGATCTCTGTGTTCCGGATCCTGTTTTGTCTGATCAGTTCATGGAGATCCGCTTCCAATGCACCCAGCTTGTCCTGGATTGGTAGATAATCCCCCAGCCCATCATGGTCTTTTAAGGAATCTTTCAGGTGTTTTAGTTTCATTAGAAAAGATCCCTTGTTCTCTGCTTCATTGATGTCTTTTTCAAGGGCTTCTACCTTAGCAGCAAGCTCTTTGAATTTGTCTTCAAAATAAGCCAGGGAGCTCTGTTCGTCCCCTTCTTTTATTTCACCTATTTTTCTGTCAGGGTAGCTTCCCCAACCTTTCAAGTATATATTTTCACCTTCTATGAAACCAAAAGGAATCTCTTTTTTGCTCACGATAAAAAAAGTATTGTGGTGGATTGGAATGCAGAAATATAAAGAAGTAAATTCGTCCTCATTTTCTAAAAAATAGTGTTATCCAAAGGATAAACAATTTTAATCTCTAAAGCTTTCGCTTTTTGACCTCTATTACATACGTTGTGGGCTTGAAAATAGTTAAAAATGTCTGACGAAAAAATAATTTTCTCAATGGCGGGTGTGAATAAGATCCATCCGCCCAAAAAACAGGTACTTAAAAATATTCATTTATCCTTTTTCTATGGAGCCAAGATTGGAGTGCTGGGACTGAATGGTTCTGGTAAGTCCTCTTTGTTGAGGATCATAGCTGGGATCGATAAAGAATATCAGGGAGAGGTTGTTTTTTCTCCCGGATACAGTGTGGGTATGCTGGAGCAGGAGCCGCAGCTTGACCCGGGTAAGACGGTAAAAGAAGTGGTGAGTGAAGGTGTGAAAGAAATCACTGACCTGCTGAAGGAGTATGATGACATCAATTTGCGGTTTGGTGATCAGGAAATTCTGGATGATCCGGACAAGATGAATAAGCTGATAGAGAAGCAGGGGGCTGTACAGGAGAAACTTGACCGTCTGGATGCATGGGAGCTGGACAGTAAGCTGGAACGCGCAATGGATGCCCTTAGGACGCCTCCAGGTGAAGCCAAAGTAGATAAGTTGTCTGGTGGTGAGAAAAGAAGGGTGGCACTTTGTCGTTTGCTACTACAGCAGCCTGATGTATTGCTCCTTGATGAGCCTACCAACCATTTGGATGCTGAGTCTGTGAGATGGCTGGAGCAATTTCTTCAAAAATATTCGGGTACAGTCATTGCAGTGACACACGACAGGTATTTCCTTGATAATGTAGCTGGTTGGATCCTGGAGCTGGATCGTGGAGAAGGTATCCCATGGAAGGGTAATTACAGCAGTTGGCTGGATCAAAAGCAGAAACGACTGGCGCAAGAGGAAAAGTCGGAATCTAAAAGAAGGAAGACGCTTGAGCGTGAGTTGGAGTGGATCCGGATGAGTCCAAAAGGAAGACAGGCAAAGGGAAAATCCAGGTTGAATGCTTATGAGAAACTATTAGGTCAGGAAGGCAAAGCCAAAGAAGCGCAACTGGAGCTTTATATACCGCCGGGGCCTCGCCTGGGCAGTAAGGTCATAGAAGCCAACAATGTGAGTAAATCATTTGGAGATCGCTTGCTGTTTGAAAATATGAATTTTTCTTTACCTCAGGGGGGGATAGTTGGTGTGATAGGTCCAAATGGAGCTGGTAAAACTACCTTATTCAACATGATTGCCGGGAAAGAAAAGCCGGATTCAGGATCTTTTGAGGTGGGCTCAACCGTAGAGATGGCCTATGTAGATCAGGAACATCATGATCTGAATCCTAATGACACTGTATTTAAGGCCATCAGTGGTGGTAGCGAAATTATCCAGCTTGGTGATAAGGAGATGAATGCCCGGGCATATGTGAGCAGGTTCAACTTTACAGGCCCTGATCAGGAGAAGAAAGTGGGTGTATTGTCAGGTGGGGAACGCAATAGGGTTCATTTAGCTATCACGCTTAAGCAGGGAGCCAACCTGATCTTACTCGATGAGCCTACCAATGATCTGGATGTAAATACCCTGAGGGCGCTGGAAGAGGCCATAGAGAACTTTGGTGGTAGTGCTGTGATCATTAGTCACGACAGGTGGTTCCTGGATCGGGTGGCTACACATATCCTGGCCTATGAGGGAGATTCTCAGGTTTACTGGTTCGAAGGAAATTACTCCGACTATGAGGAGAACCGCAAGAAACGAATGGGAGACCTTGAACCACACAGGATCAAGTATAAAAAACTGACCAAATAAATCATGGACTGCTTCTTCAGAAGTAGTCTTTCATCGGTTCCAGGTAGTTGTCAATCCACCCCTGGTGATAATCTGGTTGTCCCTCAGGTATTTCAGTGTGCGTAAGTGTCATCAGGCAACCTTCAGGCGTTTCTGTCAATTCTATTGTGATGGTAGAATCGGGGTCACCTTCCTTAAAGTCCGCAGATCTCCACTTTTGAATGATTTTATGAGGGGGGGTTAGTGTAATATTTGCACCTTCGATATATCCATCCCAGGCAGTAAATTTTTCACCTTCCACATCACTACAAAGGGCTTCACCACCCGTCATTTCACTGTGGCCTTTGCTGCTGAGCCAGGTATTATAGAGGGTCTGGCGAGAAACGGGAAATTCCTGGGTAAGCTCGACAGTTTTCATTGTATTGATTTAATTGACCTGTAGTGGTATTTATTTGTCATTTGGAACAGGCTAAGTTTCAATTTCACCCTTCTCTGAAAGCATGATCGCAATAGATGCCGTTTCCGGGAACTGGGAAAAAACAATGATCATGATCACAGTAATAGGTATACTCAGGATCATTCCTGTGACGCCCCACAAGGCACCCCAAAAAGAGAGGGCCAGGATCGTAACCAGGGCACTTACATTCATGGAGTTGCCCATAAGTTTTGGCTCCAGTACATTTCCCGCCAGGACCTGGATGGCACCCACCAAAATAAGTACCAGGATCCCGGGTCCAAACTCCCCGAACTGAAGCAAACAAAATATCGCCGGGAATAAGGTAGCGATGAGCGAGCCAATGGTAGGAATGAAATTCAGGAGGAAGATCAGGAAAGCCCAGAAGGCTGGGGAGTCTATCCCAATAAAAAGCAATACAAAATAGCTCAATACCCCCGTAATCGAGCTAACAAATGTTTTCAGTCCCAGGTATTTGGCTACGGACCGCTCGATCCTATCCAGTATGCCTGATACTTTCTGGTATTGGCCTTTGCCTGATACCACCTTTTTGAGCTTTGTTTCAAAATGAGATTCTTCGAGAAACACGAAGAGGAAATAGATCAATATGATGAATGTATTACCCAAAATATCAGCCAGTGACGAAAAGATGGAGCTGAGAATCCCACCGAAATTAAGATTGCCAATATGTGTTGTTAAAAATTCCATCAGGTCAATGTTTAGCATGTTGTTGGCCTTTTGGATCAGGAGATCTACATTTTTCTCGTATTTGTCATATGATTGAGCAAGGGTTTGGATACTCATCGTAACAACCCGGGAAATGATTCCGAGGACGATAAGAATAAAAAGAGAAGTGATCAGTGTCTTGGTCCAGGAGGGAAATTGCTCCCGCATAAACTTTACCTTATTAAGGAGTGCTTTTAATTCTCTCACAATAAACCATAACAAAACAGCGAAAACGAAGGGTACTATGAGGTCCTGGCCGAAAGTAAGTACAACGACGATGGAGATAGCGACGATAAAGAAGTAGGCGGTGTTTCTAAGATTCATGGGTTCAGTCTGGATATAAAGCTAAATGAAATCTGCTTAAGAAGATTACAGCATGGTTCTGAAAGTAAGGTTGATCCTTGGTGAATTAACTGTTTTAGTAGGTGGTAGTCTGTGCCACCAGGACTTTTGGATCTCACCACCCATCATGAGCAGACTCCCATGATCCAACATCAGGTCGATTCGTTCTTTGGTCTTTTTGTGTTTAAAGGCAAACTTTCTTTTGGTACCAAAGCTGACTGATGCGATCGCGGCATTTTCTTTCAAATCTTTTTCATCGTCACTGTGCCAGGCCATCCCTTCTTCACCAGAATGGTACAGGTTGAGGAGGCATGAATTGAAGGTCTCGTTAGATAAAGCTTCGATCTGCTGTTTAATTGACCGGAGCTCTTGCGTCCAGGGCAGCGCAGATTTGGTGATTTTCGAATAGGTGTATTCGAATGGCCGATCGGCATACCAGGCCACTTTTCTTTTGGTCACAATGTGTTTGCCAAACATCATGGCTTCGTCATGTCGCCACGCTATTTTATGATATAAAGCCTCGTAAAATTGATCGGCTTCCTGATCCGAAAAGACCGCACCATGGTAATAAACTCCACCATCATAAGGAAGGATATTTTTTTGAGTTCCAGTCATATGCTACAGATGTCCCACCCTAAGAAGTAACGGAAAACTTACTTTTTTCGATGTTTTTTCCTCCCAATGATCTTCAAGTGCTGATTGAAGATCTGCGATGGGGTTATAGTTATTCTTCGTCGTAAACTTTTTCACCGCAGACCAGGTATTTAAATATCCTATGAAGTGATCAAATTCCCATTCCAGCTCAATCGCAAAATCAGGGGTTGTGAACTCCTGAAAGGGAAACGGAATGGTTTGATAGTATTCGTCAATATATTTACGCTCCTTGTCCCAATAGGGTCCAATAATATTCTGGTAGAAGATATCTATCAATTGATCAATTTCATCTGAAATGCTTACCCTTCCATAACCCACTACAGCTAGTATGGCATCACTTTTCGCAGTCCTCCTCACCTCGGCATAGAACTTATCAAAGTCAAACCAGTGGATGGCCTGAGCCACGACGATCAGATCAAAAAAGTAGTCTGGGAAGGAGGGTTTTTCTGCTGGTTGAACAGAATAATGAATGTTGTCAGCTTCTATCGCCTGATCAATTTGGGACTGACTGATATCTGTGGCAAAAACTTTATCAAAAGATCTGGCCAGCTGAAAAGCGACCTGACCGTTTCCCGTGCCACAATCCCATGCGATCTCTTTATGTGGAGTGATCTCATTGAGGTAATCAAAAAAAGCACTGGGGTAGTTAGGTCTGAATTGTGCATATTTCTCCGATTCTGTGGAAAAACGATCCTTCATGGGTCATGGTTCTGGTGTAGTAATTTTGACGTCTTTAAACATGTACATGTTGTCACTCAACCTGAGTGGTTTCCCACTGCTTGATGAAATGATATTGAGATTTAGAATTAGCTCTCTTGTGATGACATAGGGAAACTTTTGCTGATAGGAATCATCCGTCATCTCAGGATTAATATTGGCAAAAATGGTTGGTCCCTCATAGTCATCCGTATGGTTTTCATCATCGATAAGCAGGTTTTCAATGGTGATCGTTTCAGGCATATAACAGGTATACCCAAAGTCATGCTGACCCGAATTACGTCCACCAATGAGGCTGGTACTGCTGATCTCATCTCCGTTGCGAGGCACAAAAGTGCAGTTGCGAATGATGAAGTCACCTTGCCAGGTGCTGCCATAATCACTTCTGAGATTGACTAAAGTACCTCCACGGATTTCTGAATTTTCAATAAGGAGCGTGCCAGTGCCAATGGCATTGATGCCCATATGGCCCATGGTTGAATTGCGGATGGTGGCATTGGCTACTCCCATATGTGCGTCGAAGCGGGAAAACACACAACTATCATACATTAGGTTTTTGCTATAGTTCGATCCCATGATGCCCCAGTAGGTTCGGTCATTGATGTCGTTTGTCTGATGGCAATTGATGAATGAAACATTGAGTGCCCTGTTAATTGAAATGTCGTATGTGCCCATGGATACCGGTACTCCAGCTGAGCCAATGGTTCGATATGTTTTGTGTCCGGTGAGGATAGTATTTCTGACAGTGACATTCCCGCAGTCCCGGGCAATGATAAAACCACCGTAAGGTGCGCCATGATCCCCTTCTCCGGTAACACGATGTTCCAAACCTTCTACAAGGACATTAGAACGTTTGATGGCCAGGCCACGACTATAGTAGGTGTATTTTGATTCCGCCTGATTGGCAATGGTAGTGAAAATGCCTCCTTTGATGGTCAACGTAGTCTCATCCATTGGAAGGGCGTTGATTTCTGTGATCTGGTTAAACTCCCAAATGATCGGTGTGTTTTTGTCTACATTCCCATCCTTGTCAACGATGAAAATATCCGTCTGAGATGATCCGTTGTTTTGGTTGGGTCCGTAACGAATATATCGTTTGACATTAGAATTCGTAACGGTGATCAGGCAACTGGAGGGTAAGTTGGCATCAATTTTCGTCTGGCTTCTTCTCAAGGTTGATATACCTTCCAACGGAAAGGATTCCAATGTAGAAGAGACCTGGAAGATAGGGGCTTGACGATTTTCAACATCGGTGTCGTCGATAGTAAATTCAGCGTTACCGAAATCGGTATCGGTCATGATGATGACAGTCCGTTCTTTTCCTCCGATGTAATATTTGGCATTGCCATCGGCTTTTACCGGAATACCATAATTGTTTGCAACAGCGTGTGTGGCTGCGATGGCATCGATATCATCTGTTTTACCATTACCTTTGGCACCGAAATCGCTGTAGCTGACTGATCCCTCCGCTTTAAATTTATCAAGGTCTTTGGGTGAGACATTGACTTCAAGTTTCCCTGAATCATCAACCTTGACTTTTGTTCTTCCTTTTTCGGAGGTGATTTCAATATCCTCCGGGGTTTGGGCCTGTCCATATTGCAGACCAGAAATCAGAGACAGCGTTAGGATTAGATATTTCATGAATATATTAGGGTGTTTGGGTTTATCTGTAAAGAACAATAGAAAATAGCAATTTCGCGAGATATGGGACAAAAATTGGCTAGGGTAAGTATTTTCTTTTAATGACTTCAATGTGATGTCTTTCGTGACCAATGATTGATCTAAGAAAATCTTCCAGAGTCACCTGATGCTCACGAGCCATGCCATTAATTTCCAGCTGGTCTTTTGACAAACTCCTGATAAAGCTCAATGATGCCTGCCTGACGTTTTGAAAGTCAGAGATTAGCTGATTCATGGAAAGTGCTTCAAATGGGGCATTTTTTACCAGGGATTCCTGATCATAACCCCATAGCGCAATGGATTCATTTCTACTCAACAGAAAAGCCCTGTACATTTTAATACGCTCATGGTCAGCGATGTGTCCCACAATTTGTTTGATACTCCACTTGCCTGGCAAATAGCGATGGGTAGCCTTTTCATCGGGTATCGTTTTTAAGAAATCGATGCCGGATGTAGCGGAGAAAAGATCCTCGAGTTTTTCTTGATTGGCAAGGTTAAAGTAGTACTGAAAGCCATCTTGGGGCCTGTATTTCATCTATTAAAAATAATGAATGGCCTATTAAATCGCCTACAGTGTCACAAATCCATTAAGGAATTTCTCGATTTCCGGATAGTAGTCATCAAAGAGCTTTTCTCCGGTATAGGTAAGCAATTGCACTGCGCCACCTTCATTGGAATAATAGTAGCCACAATAGGTGAATCGCATGCCCTGAATGGTACCGGTCATCTGCATCATAAGTACCTGCAATCCATTGACTGTTCTGTATTCCTCTTTGGTCACCTTGAGGTCCGGTGCGGCAGCCCTGGCGTTATCGATGGCGATGTTTTGAAGACTTTCGATGGGGATCTCCAATTTTTCGGTGATCATCATGGCATAGAGATCATCTTTTTTCTTTTGAAACTGAAATTCGTAGGCATCGTCTTCGGTTCCTTTTCGGAAGGTCCAGCTCTTTGGATCCATATAGAGACCTACATCAATTTTGCTGCTCTTGATCAGGAATGATGCATTATTGTCCTTCTCAAATTTCTCCTCATTGACAGGGATGGGGGTTCTTTCAGGAGCTGCTCCATCTTTATAAGTCCAGGTCCCATCATCATACAGTACTACTTCATCTCCAGTGTCTGTAATTGCGTTGATCTGTGCGTGAGAAAATGTCGTTGAAAAGAGTATCAATAAGACGGGGTAAAATTTGTTCATGGCTTAGCTGATTGAATGTTGCTAATCTTCGAATTTATTCAGATTTTATTAAAACCTGTCATTCTATTTCGTCATTTATCTGATGTTCAGCCACTTTGATGTTTGAACTTCAATTTCCATGTAATCAGATACTCAAAGTATCCGGTCCGATTACATTTTTATTACAATGGATGCTATTGGGAGAAATTTCCGTGTTCTTATCGGTTACAATTTTTAAATAGTGGTTTCAATGGGCAGACCTTGTATAGGACTTTGGCATTGCTTTTAACAATAATGATACATAGAAATAGTTCAAATTGGGAAAAACAGACCAACAGCTAAAGGATAATGACTGTGGAATAAGTGCTATTAAAACAGTGTATAATCTTCTGGGAAGAGAGATTGACCGCAATTATATCAAAGATCAAATTTTTCTTGATGAGAAGGGGTCTGCCTTAAATGATATTAAGCGGTTTTTTGATAGCAATGGCTGTAAAACATCACTCAAGTTTTTGGACGTTAGTCTGAATGGTAATGGCGTAAAATCACTAAAAAAGCTGTTTCCATTTATCCTACCCGTCAACAGAGGAAACAGACAGCATTATGTTGTGATTAATGGGCTCAGGAAAAACAAACTTAAAGTATATGATCCTGCAAACCACAACGCCTACTTTCTATCCTTTGCTGAGCTGAGAGCCATTGCGCACTATACTCAATCTAACTGGGACCTGGTAGATTTTGATGATCGAATCCGAACGATTTGTCAATCTGAGCTAAATAAATATGACATGTCCTTCGATCGACTCGCAGAAATGCAGGATACAACCAGGATCTTTAATAAGCTCGCATACTTCACTTATGTGAGAGATAATTTTGGGTTTAAAAATTCAAAATCAGAAAAATTGTATCTGGATGATATCCTGTATAACCAGGACATACAGGTAGTTCCGGAGCAATTCAGGCAACTCAAAATGGAAAATGGTGGAATCAGGTTATCAGCTCCGGTCGTTCTGTTGATTAAGACCCTGCCATTGAAAAGCCCCAAGTCAGAACAGGAACAGGAGAAGACGAATATTTATGCTAAGCTTTTGAAGGAGCTGGGACCCCACAAACGGTTGTGGTATATCTACCTTTTTGCTGCAATATTTGCTGCCTCACTTACTCAGCTTACGGTATTTATTAGCCAATTGTTGATTGATCATGTACTCCCAAGCTTCCAAATCAATATACTCACAATATTTGCGATTGGATTTGCGCTTTTCCGAGTCTTTAGTCTATTGATCAATCTTTATAAATACTTCACTTCAATACATGTATCCAATATCCTTGACAAGTATTTTCTGGTTTCTTTCAATGATAAATTCAATAAACTTCCACTTAAGCATGCGCAGACCTATAAACGAGGTGACCTTTCTGAACGGTTGAGCGATGCAATGAAGCTGAAAAGTTTTTTTCTCAGCATTTTTTCCCATATCCTGGTTGACACTTTTGTATCTATCTATTCCCTGGCTATTCTCTTTTACATCAATTGGAGATTGACACTGCTTGTTTGCCTGGTAATGCTGATTTATTTTTTCTGGTTTATGCTTGTTACGCCACACCTTCGGGCCAATGAAAAAAAACGGTTCGTTATGAAAAGTGATTTCATTTCCGGGATGCTGGAGAAGATTGATGGCATGCAGGTGATTAAGTGTTTTAGAACGGAAGGAGTATTTTCAAACCAGATATTAAGACGGATATCAGAGCTGATCAGGATACAAACGAAAACAAGATACATTGGTCTGATAAATATGGGGGTGGTATCCTTGATTTCTACGGTGGCCTATACCCTGATAGTCATCTTTTTAGCACGTGATTTCATCTACAACCAAACACTTTCATTCGGACAGTTAATTACTTTTATTATGCTCTCCGAGCGGATATTTAGTACACTGGGAAGGATACTGGAAGAAAACCTGGCGCTGCAGGAGAATGAAGTTATTCTTCGTCGCTATTTTGATTTTTATGAGGGACCTGAAGAGCCCTCACAGGAAGGAATAAAAGATTTTTCGATCCAGCGTATGACATTGAAAAACCTGTCTTTTGGTTATCATCCTTCAAGTCCTGTATTGAAAGATCTGGACTTTTATTTCAATCAGGGTGAAAAGATTAAAATAGAAGGTAGCAATGGTTCTGGCAAATCTTCACTGAGTAAAATACTTTCCTTCCTATACCCTCATAATAGCGGAGATATCATCATCAATGAGACAAAAAGTCATCTGTTTGACCGTGAAAGTCTGAAGAGCAAAGTGCTACTTGTAAGTAATGAGGACACACTCTTCAATGAGAGTTTATTATTCAACATCACTTTTGGCAAGGACATACCTCATGCAAAAGTCATATCACTGGCTAGGATGATTGGGTTCTACGATTTTATCGCCAGTCACGAAGAGGGGTTGCAATATATCATTAGCGAGAATGGGAAAAACCTGTCTACAGGGCAACGAAAAAAAATTCTGATCCTACGAGCTTTATTGAGCCAGGCAGAAGTTATCATTTTCGATGAGGTATTATCGGGGATTGATGCTGAATCCAGAGAGAGGATTGAAAAACTGATCAATGAAATTGATCACAAGACTTTCATTGTGATATCACACGAAGCGGTGAAGAATTTAATGTTTGATAGAAACTTTGTATTGAACAATGGAGAACTTGCTCACGTCTAATCATAAAGAAATATCATTTATTAAGATATTTTACCGGATACTCCTGGTCTTTTCATTGTTAGTTTCAGCTGGACTTGGAGTACTAAGTATCAATGATACTGTGATATTTAATTCTGGAGAGATCATCGCTCAGGTACCACAGGTTGATTACAAAGCTCCTTTCGAAGGCGAGCCCCAAAAGGTTTTTGTCAAGGAAGGGCAATCCGTGAAAGCTGGTGATACATTGCTTATCCTCAACAATGAGACTGTAAGGAAAAACCATCAAAGTGCCCTCACCAATTATTCGGCCATTCAGGAGACCCATGAAGCAATTATTGCGCTGATCACCAGTGCCCATGACAAAATAAAGAACCTAAAACGGGAAAAATACCTGAATCTTAAGGAGTATCAATCGGAAAAGGATAAAATGGGCAATGACTATAACCTGGCAACTCAAAAGGCAGCCTTATATAAGGAAAAACTGACTTCTGTTGCCCTGTCCAAGCTACAGGTAGATTCTGCACTGTACGAGGAAAAGGTGATCAGTAAATTTGATCTCACGAAATCACTCGATACTTATCTGGATTATAAGAACACCGTCATTGATGCGGAAGGGGCGGTAGATCAGACTCAAGCCGGGCTGGCCAAACTGGAGAATGATTATTTGCAAACACAAAATTCCCTGGATCTGAAATTGATAGAATTAAATGAACGGATCAAAGAATTGACCAGAGAAAAGGCAAAGGCAGAAAATGACCTTAAGAAGGCTCAGGAAGACCTGGACTTTAACCAGTCTGAAGCAGCTAAACAATATCTGATATCTGACCTAAACGGCGAGGTATTAAACCTATATAATCTCAGGTTTACACAGAACTTTGTCAACAAAGGCGATCTACTACTAAGTGTGGTGCCACAGAAAGATAGTTACTATGCCAAGGTGATCATCCCACAACGAGATATACGTCAGATAAAGATCGGACAAAGGGCACATCTTAAAGTAGATGCATTTAACTATCTCGACAAAGGGGTTCTGGAAGGAAAAGTAAGCTACATCCCGGAGAGAAAACCCAAGGAGGAATTCTTTATTATCATAGCACTTGAACCACATCCGGACTTTCAGTTAAAAGGCGGTTTTTCTATCGAAGGCGAGATCATTATTGAAAACCTGAAGATCTATCAATATATCCTTAAAAAACTGTTTAGGAGTTTTCAGGGCGCTAGCTGAGAGGATCATTTCTATTGAGTTCTCAGTCATTCATACCTTCCATATTATTGCTATTGTGCTCGATAAAGGTTGATTTATGTAGCAGATTGGCAAAATTTTGATGGAGTAATGTTCAAATCATCCATCCTCTAAGCAATACATTTCAGCAGAATCATCTTAAAAATTCACAACTCATTATATGTTTTTTGACATTAAAATTATCTGCGGCAGATTTAGGTTTCAGCGTACTGGTTGAACGATAAAAAATGAGGCAATTACAAAAGAATTACATCCTCACCAAAATAATTACAAAGAGATTACATTTTCTCAAAACCGGAGATTCGACAAATTTTTACACAGCAACATTTACTAAAATTGGCCATGTGAATAATACAGTAATTCACTGTTGATCTATCGGCCTGCCAGAGTAATTATTTGTTAAACTAAAAGTGATCCTGAATGGTAAAACTCTACGCTCTTTGTTTGCGCGAATAAGGACCAGGGAGATGCTGAAAACCCAAAAATAGAGTAGGCAGTAACTTTAAATTTTTTCAATAATGGAAATTAAATTGAATAGCATCCTCGACCAGTTGTCAGAGGATAAAATTAATCTGGTGGTTGATGATAGCGCTTTAAGGGCAGCCGGAGGCAAAAAATGGAAGTGCGGCTCTAAAAGTAAAAGCAGTAAGTCCAGGTCTTCAAGTAGGGGCGGATGGTGCAAAAGCAGCAAGTCTGAATCTTGGGGATGTGCACCAAAATATAAGGGCTGTTAGTAGCTAGCGTTTATATACAGGGCATCGCTTGAAGAAGTGGTGCCCTGACTTATCCTCATATCCGACCCTTCAATGAAAAAGATTATACTAAGCAAGCATACAGAGATGCAAGACCTGGACCCAAAAGCCATCAAAGAACTGGGCCACAAGGAGCATTTTTCTTTATTAAAGTGCAGAAATAGAATCATCACTATTAGCCCGCTTATGAAAGAAATTTTGAGGATGACCCGTAAGCCTCACTCTATTGAAGAAGTAGCTCAAAGAATCTCTAAACAAAAAAATTGCATGTATGATCAGGTGTTTCCATCGATCCAATCATTCCTGGGGAAAATGATAAGGATCGGAGTGGTGGAGCAAGAAGGACGGGTTCAAACTCAAGAGATAAATATTTATGCAAAAACCAGGCTGAAGCCATTGCTCAATATGTTTAATCTTTTGGAAAGAATTGACGAAAACAGCAAGACAGCTATCTATACATGTACAAGGAAGGGCAACAGGAAAAAAAAATATGTATTGAAGGTATTTAGTCAGGGGAAGTCAAAGAGTGATTACCGAAGAGAATTTGATATACTTGATACGTTACCTCCCTATCCTCACATCAGAAGAGGGATCGAAGCTACAGTGTCGAATGGAGTTCCATATATTTTGTTAGATTATGTGGAAGGTAAACCCATGCTAGAGGTTGGTGAAAATTTGCATCTGGAAAAAAAATATCAGGTAATATCTCAACTGATGCTTACCATCGCACATCTCCATAAAAACAAGGTGTTACATGGTGATATCCATGCTTCAAATTTTTTAATTGATTCCAAAAATGATCTTTACCTGATTGATTTAGGCATGGCTTACTATGAAAATGAAAAGAAAGTTCGGCATGGAGGTATCCCAAGATATATGCCCCCGGAGAGAATTCCAGAGCATCACATGATTTTTAGTGAGCGAAAGGGTGATTATGTGTCCGAAGTTTTTCAGGTTGCCATATGTATATATCTCTTATTAGCTGGAAAACCACCCTTTGAAGGTACACTGCTGAAAGAGCTAGCTTTTGCAATCAGGCACAATCCTCCATCACCATTGGAGAAAACAAAGCTTGGAGAAGCCATCCCTGAGTCCGTAGCCAGGATTGTACTCAAAGCACTTGAGAAGGATCCTTCAAACAGATATCAAAGCCTATCTGAAATGCATGAATGCTGGAACCGAACAGTAGATGATCTTTGAGAGTTTCATAAACACAAATAAAAACTGAAGCAATATGATTGGTTGTGATGGTCCATATGTATCCCTGAAAAACAATTTTTTCCATGTATTGAAAGTGGATGAGGAGGGTAGATTCGATCGCTGCATAAAGGAGTATTCTCCTTCTGAATCTTTTTCACTTCAATGTACCGTTGATAACAAAGACAGAGATTCATTTACTGTTTTACTCAACGGTCATGATTATTTGACCCCAAAAAAGGGCTATTATGATAGCCCCAACAAGATCATTGTAATCTCCGACATTGAGGGCAATTTTAATGCACTTTATAGTTTATTGATCACCCACAAGGTAATAGATGAAAATTTCAGATGGATTTTTGGAGAAAATGATCTTGTCATGCTTGGTGACCTCATGGATAGAGGAAAAAATGTTACGCAATGCTTATGGCTGATATTTCATCTTGAACAACAGGCTGAGAAACACGGTGGAAAGGTTCATTTTATCTTGGGTAATCATGAAATCATGAATTTACAGCTCCAACTCAGGTATGTTCCTGAAAAATATCTAATGCTTGCAAAAAGAATTTCAGGGATAGAAGACCCAGCGGCAGCATACACCTGCCTGCTTAAAAATAATACCGTTTTGCTGAACTGGATAATCAGTAAAAATAGCATTGAAAAAATTGGCGACATGTTATTTGTTCATGGGGGGATTAGTTTACCGATTATACAGCTAGGACTGAGCATCGATATGATCAATGGAATCGTTAGAAATGAAATCAGAGGTAAAAAAGCGAAGGATCAAATTTCCAGGGTTCTCATGGGAAGCCTTGGACCATTTTGGTACCGGGGTTTTGTTACAGACCACAATGAACAAAACAAAATAACAGAAGAAGAACTAATTGAAATATTGGATTTTTATCAGGCAAGTAAAGTCGTTGTTGGACATACAATTGTCAATAAAGTTTCATCTGACTTTCACGGAAAGGTAGTCCGGGTGGATGTAGATCACTCCGAAAAGAAGTTCTCAGCCAGGAGTCAGGCACTGCTTATCGAAAGAGATAAGGTTTTCAGGATTGACTCCGCCGGAGGTAAAGTAGATATTACCCTTGATGTTTAGATTATTCACTTGAGGTTGGGTTTATTTACGGCTGTTGTTTGCCGCTTTTCTAGCAATCTCTACCGATTTAGCTGACCATTTACCAAGCTCATCCCGATCTTCTAGAATATCCGCCGGTACCTCCCAATAGGGCATTCCTTTTTTCTTTTTGTCAGAATAATAGGGCTTCATTCCCTTGTCAATGTAGTCTTGCTCGTTGCTTTCGTCTACCTTCAGCCGGAAGGTTCCGGAACCCAACATCCCGAACATGAGTCCGTCTTTGAAGAAGCCGTGGCCGCCAAACATTTTTTTCACCTCAAAATCTCCAACACTAGCAAGCTGATCTTTCAAAAAGTTTAAATAGTCTTCGTTTGATGCCATCACTGATTGTTTAAATATTTTTCTAATCCGTTTAATCCGTCAACGAGTGTTTTTCTCATCTTACTTTTCATCAGTCCGCTTAACCAACCCATGGGCGGTTTCATCCGGTACCAAAATTCTTGAGTGATCGTTGTCCCGCCATTCTTTTTAATGAAACTAAACTTACTCTCCAGCAGACCCATAGGCACTGAGGATTCTATGAATCTGAGTTTAAAGGATTTCTTATCATTCCATTCAAAGATCTCCTCTTTGATATATCCTTTGGAAGTAAAATCGCAATGCCGAATAGTACCTACACCCGACTTGCTGTCGGATTCATACCTGGACGTCTTGATCGAAGGATTATAATCTGCTACATTTCCAAATCCCAGCGCTACCTGGTTCCAAACCTGATCCAGGGATTTGTTGATATCTTTTTCTACCTTAATATAAATTGGTTTACCCATAATTGTTGTTTTGGTTATAGACGGATTTATAGTTTAAATCGGACGAATTACCAGGTAACCAATCACTGATATCGTATTATGCAGCTTAACCCATGTCAAAGAATGCTCGAATTAACAGAAATAGCTAGGACTTCAGTCTGGGTTTGATATTCAAAAATTCCTGAAAATATTGAATTTTCTTTTGCATGTTATTTCCTTAAAGCCCCCTCCAGACCCTAGTAAAATAACAATTTTTGAATGCGTTTACAAGTATGAATCAGGATATCTCAGAAACTAGTTTTCCATAATCTCAAAGGTAAAAGCCTCCTGATCTTCGAATCCAAATTCATCAGTGGCTGTTACAAAGACCGAATGTATGCCAGGTTTCAAAGCCGGAAGAAGGAATTGCCAGATGTGAGAAGAGATTTCAGGTTCTGCATGGCGATCCCCGGAACCATGGTACTTATGATACATCCTTGATAATGCAGGATCAGTCCTTTCAACATATTCCATGGGGATAGGAGTTTGCCCATCCAAGGAAATCATGACCGTATCACGTTCGCCTCCGTCAAAAAAATTAACTACCACGTAGGTATTGTCTTGCTGGTAACCACGGTCGAGCCCCAGTGGGTGGGTTTGTTTGATGCTGTCTTCGTGAGTTAACAGAGGATCGAGCGTAATCCTGAGTCGATCGGTAGGATCACCCCCGGCAGGGATAAATCTGGGTTTAACTTTGGTGCCCTCGAAATAGAAGATGTAGTACCCATTGGGATTTCCATCAGCCATGATGTTGTCTCTTACACCTTGCTCATCTCGTGGACCTCGTCCCCATCCGCTGCCCCGGACCTCAGCCAATGTATGAGCAATAAACGGGTAGCCATGCCATCCATGTGTGTGATTGACTTCCACCTTCCAGCTGTTGCTGGTGTCGTGTCCTGCAATACCATAGACATACTGGAACCTGCTCAGGATGCTGAGTAGCTCTTTGAAGTTGTCTGTATTGGTGCGTTTGGAGAAAGTCCGGTTATTGGCATACGTGATTAGCGGGATGTGCGTAATGATCATGATCAGCTTATCAGTGGGCACATGTTTGAGATCGTTTTCGATCCATTGCATTTGCGCTTCATCGATATGGCCAACATAGCCATTGCCTTTGCCCAGGAAACCAACATTATTGAGGGCCAGGAAGTGAACCTGACCATAGTCAAAAGAGTAATAATCTGGTCCATAAACACTTTTATAGGTTTCTGTGGCGTGCTCATGGTCTGGTGATTCGGGATTGACGTCGTGATTGCCGGGTACATTCCAGATAGGGATGCCGATGAGTGACATCAGCCGGTTGTGACGTTCGTACAGGCCCAGATTATCATTCACAATGTCACCGGCTACAAGTCCGAACTTAGCCTCGTAGGGATTGCCAAAGAGCGCGTCGATAATGTCCTTCCGCATCTGGTCCAGCTCCTCATCATTGGTAGTCTGTGGATCTGCAAAACCCATGGCCTTGAAAGTATCAGGTACCACCTCTTCAATGAGTGGGAAGTCGATGGTTTTAGGAAGTGTTCCTGTCGGCTCAATAACGGGCCATTTCCATTCGGCAACTTTGGGGGTGCCTTTTGGATAATGTCGATAGTAGAACTGTGGTAGTTGCACTTCGTCTAAAGGGATACCATATCCTGCTGGCTTGGAGATGAACAGGATACTTTCCGGAGGGAGATCAATGGTATACTTTCCCTTTGAATCTGTTTTGACCACTTCCACTCCATTGGAGACGCTGACCCCCTCGATCCCCTTTTCATTGCTATCAAATAGCCCATTCGCGTTGGCATCGAAGTAGACAGTTCCTTTGGCTTTCTGGGCTTGCGAAAGGGTGGGGAGGAGCCCAATGGCGATAATGATCAGGAAAAAATAGGTTCTCGTATTGTTGTTCATTGCTGGATTTATGTACTGTAGTATACAAATCTACTTGCGTGGAACAGGAAAGTACCCCTGTGCCTTTAAATTTTACTGTAACTTAATAATACAAGAAGGTGAGTTCGCTTGCACGCGATGCAATCGTGCGCAAGCTTGCACTGCACGCAAGTTGTGGCACCACTTCAAGTGGTGCGACAACTGCGGTCACTGTCCTTGAGCGAAAAGTTAAAGACCTTTCTTAATCATCTAAATGCTATTATGAGAGAATAGCTACCTTAAATGCTATGGCACCCCAGTCGTGGTGCCACTCCAAGTGACCTGCGTACAAGGTGTAACAACTTCTAATTAAACCCCAAATACTTCATCACTGCTTCATCGCCTTCTAACCTGTTTTTAGGTTTTGGATTGTCAGCATTGAAAACTTTCAGGTCATCCTGAAGAAAAATGGTCACAAAATCCTCTACATACCGATCATCATAAGGGATGTTTCGGTAGCTGAGCTTCAGGTGGTGAGCAAAGAAGTTGTAGGCTGCCGTTCGTTTGGAGTAGCCGTAATCATGTCGTTCCCCGGCAAGGTGCACATTCTCTATTTTGTGTTCAGCATCGTATAAGGCATAGACTTTCTGTAGGTATGGAAACTCAATATTTGGAGTGTTTCGGGTCCAGTCTACACCATCGGAAATTACCAGCTGTGGTCTGGGCGCACAAAGGGCGGCTATTTCCACGTTGTTGGTTTGGTGGGATTTGCTTTTGTGGATAGGCATACCACTCTCACACACACATCCTCCAAAGAAGTGAGCTGAGACCTGAACAACCGGAACAGAGGCCTTCACCCGGTCGTCGATGGCTGCCAGCACAAACGTCTGGGTTCCGCCGCCAGATCCACCGGTCATTCCAATTCTCTCAGGGTCTACGTCAGGTCTGGAAAGCAGGTAATCCAGGACACGCTGGCTATTGTAGGTTTGCAGGAGGAGCGCAATAGGCATTTTATGGTTTACCTGGTCGCATTCTCCATAGCCAACCATGTCATAAGCAAAAACAATGGCTCCCATCCTGGCCAGGACAGCCCCTCTTCGTTGGACATAGTGTGTGAAACGCTTGTTAGCCAGGTGTCCATGTGGACTCAGGATGGCAGCGTATTTATCTTTTTCCATCGTGGGACGGTAAAGGTTGCCAGTCACGTAGAAACCGGGGAAGCTTTCGAGTGCAATGTTCTCTACGATATAGCCATCCATCTCCCGGGTGTTATTGATGATGACCTTTGGTGCTCCCTTGGACTGGGGCATCTTGTCCAATTGCATACCCTTGATGATTCCTTCCCGTATGACCGTAGCTCTTTTTTCCCAGGACGCTTTGTCATCCCATTTCGATGCAAATTCTTTCATCATCAGATTGCCTTCGTCTTCGGTCCAGTAATGACCCTGACAAAGCATGGAGGATTGAGCAGAGGTGGAAAATTGTAGGACTAAAAGGAGTAGCGGGAGGATTAATGTTTTCATGTTGGAATAATGGATTTTAGTGGCCAATTTAATCAGGATTGAGTGAATGATCCTTCGAAAAGGACTATTTCCTGGAGCTCCTCATAGCCTTTACTTTACTAAGTGAAGCATCAGTGACAAATTTCTGGTATGCTTCAGTCTCAGAACCATAGATAGCAATCTTGCCTTCTTCATTGCTGTGAACTCCCCAACCATATCTTTTGGTCAGTGGAGAAGACCTGAAACAAGGCTGCCCTTTAGAGAAGAATTGGGCTCTCGCTTCATCTAATTCGTCCGATGTGAGATCTTTTCTTTGTGCGAAGACACTGAACAATACATCATCCGATGTGTATTTGTACGGATTGGAGTGAACCATTTCAAATTGTAGGTTAGCAATGGATCTTTTATCTCCTTTCAAAGGAGGAATTTCACCCATTTGAATCGGACAATCTTCCGCGATTTCAATGAATGTGTTTTGATAGTTGGTGGAATGCACAGTCATGTGTATAAATGTTGTCTTTTATCAATTACATGTGATTCGCAAGATAAACTTTCCGCTTGAGGACCTCCCTAGCCTATATACTCAAAAATCGAGTAAATTTGTATTTCTATGCTTAAGGATGAATACGGTAAGCTTTTAGCTGAATACCGAAAGGTAGGAGGTCCGGAGTTAGATCAACACGATATAGATCAGGCAGCCATTTCGTATGCTTACAATACTTGTGCAGTAGAGGGTAATACCATCTCTTTAGGAGAAACAGAGACGATTATCATTACGGATAAGGTAGTCCCGGGCCATACACTGCGAGAGCATCTCGAAATCAAAGATGCGCATGAAGCTTTTAAGAAAATGTACGGGTTCATTGAGGAAGGTTTCGATATGAGTGAGTCACTAGCAATGACTTTCCATAAGCTGAATACCAGATCCTGGATAAAAGAAGAATCCTCAGGTCAATACAAGACGATAACAAATCGGGTGGGAGGAAGGTCTACTCCATATCCGGAAAAAGCCAGGCAATTGTTTAAAGATTTGTTTAAAAAGATTCTTCAGATCAAAGATCCATTCGAGAAGGCTTCAAAACTACACCTGGAAACGGTACTTATCCATCCCTGGCAGGACGGGAACGGAAGGACTGCCAGGCTCATGATGAACTATGAACTGTTAAAAAATGGTCACGGTCATCTCCAGATCTCTAAAAATGATAAGGATATTTATTTCAAAGCTATCCGGGATGCTATTGATCAAAAAAGCCCTCAGCCATTTCATGATTTTCTCTATCAACTAGGGATCCAGACTTATCAGAAGAAAATAGATTTCCTCAAAAAAAAAACAACAGGTAGTCAAGGGGATTCAGTATGGGATTATAATTCCGTAGCGGATTTGTATTGAAAAATTCCCTGTTTTCGATAATCAGTGTGATATAGAATTGTTCCTAATCACCGTTCACTTTGATGGGCTTTTCCCAGTCATTTTCCATCCAATAGGGGAGTTTCCAGTAATTGCCTTTAAAGTCGCCAAAGTACAATTCAGAGATACTCATTTCATGGGGATGACCGGTTGCCCAGAAAAAGCAAAAAGGTGCTTTGTAGTCCAATGGTTTGCGCATGTATGAGTGGTTTAACGCACTATTATTAGTTACCTCAATGGACTTGTTCCAGGTTTTTCCCTGGTCTTTACTTTCCCAGATCACAATTTCACCGCCTACGCCCCAGGCCTGAGGTGTGGGTTCGGTTGGAGCTACAACTTTCCATGAATCTTTCATCAGGTAGAAGCTGCCCATGTCGTAGTTGTGGTCGGATGTGGTGATGTTTCGGGTGATCCATTCTCCTTCCTGATAGTAGGTGAGCATCCATTCATAGGGAGCATTGTCCGGCCCTGGTTCGTGTCCATTGCTGATCACATACAGGCAATAGGGATTTCCGGCTTCATCAAAACTCATGTCTTTCATGTAGGCATTTTTACCTTGTGAGTAATAGTCGATCACTCGAATCGGGGACTTCACCTTATTCACCGGGGTTTTCACGCGCTTGCCCTTGATGGTTTCCCAGGTTTCGCCCAGATCGCGGGTTTGCATATAGTAGAGATCTGTCCTGGTGTCCGGATGCCCGTCGATGTGCCTATTGAAGAAAGTGCCCGCAATGGCTCCGCCCTGAAAAATTTCACTGGCCTGGTAGTGTCCGGCGCGTTCACCTTTTTTATTAGGAATGCCTGCCAGCTTTTTGTCTTCGGTCCAGGTGATTCCGTCCTGGCTTGTTTCAAAATACAGCTCCCGAATCCCCGTATACTTTGTGAAAAAATGAATGAAATGGGTATCTCCCTTCCAGATCTGAGGGTAGGTAAATGTTTCTTCCGACACAATATCAAATTGAGAGATGTCATAGGGTTCAGCACTTTTCAGTTTTATCCCTGGCCTGCTATTACCTCTGCCACTCACAAATACCCAAAGGAATCCATCGTCGTCAATCAACAAAGAAGGATTGTCATGTGGATCGTCCACACCCATTTTGTCATAGACCACAACTGGCTTTGAAACCATGCCGGTTTTATGATCATAAATCCCGATCATACAGAGCAGATATTTGTAGGTCTCACCGGTAGTACCTCCATACACAAAGAAGGTTTTATCAACTTCCTTAGCGTAGATTGCCAGGGGTCTGTGTTTGGCAGTATAGGTGCCCAACCCACCGGAATATTTATCTCCATACGGGTATTTCTGATTCAGCTCAAACCAGATGCCCCGATAGCCGTCCATTTGAAGGTTTCGGAAATCCAGCTGCCCGAATAGGGTTAGGGTAAGACACAAGGATATGATGGATAAAAGATATTTCATTAAGGCGAGGTTACAGGTTTAAGAGGTTGTCTAGTATTTTTTGGTTGACTTTGAATACCGTCCCATGACGGGTCCCTTCCGGAAAGTTGATCTGATCTGAGATGTCATTCCAATTTTCCAGGTCAGAGGAGGCTACGGCACCCATTCGGTGTTTGGTATACATGTCAAAGTAAACGACCCATTGGTCATCTATTTTAGTTACTGTCGGACCTTCCACCCAGTTAATCGTGATGGGTTCTGATGCAGGGCCATAACCTTCTGTCAGGTTATTGCTTCTGGCGATACGGATGTTCTTCTCTGCTTCAGGTACCTTGGTTTCATTTTTCAGGAACATGATGTATTGGTCCTGGTGGGTTGTGATGACTGCATCGATCACATTGAATCCCTGATCATAGAGCAGATTTGTCTCACTGAATTCCTCAAAGTCCTTTGTTGTGACATAATACATCCTGTGGTTGAGTCCGTTATCTCCTGAGTCATCGGTTTCCGGGTATCTACCGGGGATGGTTGTGGCCCAGTAGATCATGTAGAGGTCTTGTTTTTCATCATAGAATACCTCAGGTGCCCAGCAGTTGTTGGCATCGGGTTCATGTTCCATCACAGGCACATATTTTTGCGCAGACCAGTTGATCAGGTCCTCGGAATTGGCATAGCCGATCCCTTTTTCATGCCAGCTCACCGTCCAGACCATGTGGAATTTTCCATCCGGACCTTTGATGACACATGGATCCCGCATCAACTTATCTTCACCTACCTCCGGTGTCAGGAAAGATTCATTGTTCTTGAGAGGTGTCCAGGTGTAGCCATCATGGCTGTATGCCAAATGGAGGCCATCTTCCCCATTTCCCTGGAAGAAAGAAAACATGTAAACGTCTGGCTGTTGGTTGCAAGCCACTAGCGATACTGTGAAAATAATTGCGAAAAGTAGCCTCATAGTATTTTCTTCAAAATGACACTTTGACTTTGGAAAGGTCTTTCTTCACAGGCAAAGTGATATGGGTTGTTTTTTCATCAACAGTAACAGAAAGCGCATGCAAGCCCGATTTTTGTTGGTACTGAGTCTGTATTTCTGGTGAGACATCTTTTGAAGGGACCAGTACCCAGATGAAAGATTGTGATTGCTCAAGTTTTGAAGCATAGATCACAGCAGGGTTAGGTTCTTTGATCCCATAGTCCTTGCTATACCAGCCCTGGATGAACGGTTCTTCCTGTCCTTCAATTACATTGGTTTGCCAGGAGACATTTCCAAGAGGAACGATTTTCAGATTTGGTTCGCCTGCGTTATCAGAAAAAGCGACCTGATCCTTAAAAACGATTTCCCGGCCCGGAGTGAAGTGCCACAATGCCTGGATATCGATCGGTTGGTCGGTTTCAATATTGTCCATGACTACCCAAAACCGGTCGTGCACATAGAGCACTGACCTTGAATGTACAACCCTCGCATCCACGCCTTCAAATCCATCGTCGAAGGTGCCGTATGCGTAATCATAATTATCTGAATGAATGAAATCGATGTTTTCTTCCTGAGGAGCTGCAGCCATGGTAGGACCTTCATCCTGTCCTTTTCCATTTACCAGAATGACATTGTGTGAGAGGGAGCTTCGAAAATAGCCTCGCCAGATCTTGGGATCAAAGCTGAAGTAATTTTCATGGGTGAACCTTCCTCCATCTACCAGGAGGTCTTTCCCAAAAGCAGAAACAGAAAGATGTAGCTTATCCCGATGCTGATGACCTGTTCCGTACGCTCCAAAATCGAAGAAAGACCAGTGTGCATTGGCGTCCCATCCGTTTCTGGTGATGTGGATGCCTGCCCAGGGAAAGGTGAGCGATGGCTCTTGTACCGGTTTTTCGCCTGAGGCGCCATTTGTGGCAACCCATTCCCAGTCCGGTCGGTCAAACTTTTTGGCTGCGATGAGCACTCTTTCTCTCAGGTCTTCACGGTCTGAGTCACTGTTGAGTGGTTGGTGCCCATCCGGGCGCATGCAGTAGGCCAGGTAGTTGTACATGGCCTCAATTCGATCCATGTAGGCTTGTGAAATCTCTTTGTCAGCTTTCCGGAAATTGTTGGCTACAGACTCAAACCGTCGGAGTGCTACCCACTGGGTCTTGGTAGAAAGTTCAGTTTGTAGGCCATCCGGATATACCTGCCTGTTGATCTCCGTAGACATCACATTCAGGGCATAACTGGCCCAGTCTTCGGCTTTGCTGAATTCCGGGAAAGATAATCCCACCAGGGCCAAACCATTCATTTCCATGGTGGTCCAGTTGTGACCGGATTTGTGATATTGACGTAAAAAATTGGCCTGATCAGCGATGCTCGTGAGCATCAGTAATATTCCGGCATCGGAAAAGGACTCCTCCTTGTGAAAGGCATAAAACATTTGTGGCCAGGTGGCTCCCAGCCTTCGGCCGCCTTCCAGGGTTCTCCATTCTACTTCACCGATGTCCCGATAATCAATTCTCTGGTTAGGATTTAGGACTACATAAACAGAATCTCCTTCTTCAGGGAGCGGATGGTGGATTACCCAGTCTTTCACGATCTGGTCGAACGTCTTGATCAAATGGTTGTCATTCGTATTCTTCCAGGTGGCGTAGAGTGAGGTAAGGTAGCTATGGCCATTCAGGGAGTAGCCAAACTCATCGTCTTTGATGGGGCCGGTATAATTCCATTTCCACCCACCATCCACGTAAGGCACTTTGGCTTTCGATCCATGGATGGTGATAGAATCATTCAGCAGTAGGTTGGACATGATCTCAGCTTGCTCCTCATCGATGGGGTCAAGGGTGGTCACCACCCAATCCCGGTTCACATTTCGGAAATAAGCAACCAGGGATTTGGCTGCAGCGACAGTATCACCTGATTCCAGACTTGTTTTAACATTCTCCAATCCGGGGTATTCCAGGTTGAGTTCACTAAAAAGAGACCTTATCCTGTTTGGGTATTCATCGGTTAGTTGATCAGCTGAATTGTAGTTTTTCCACTTATTTTCATCTGTTCCTGTACAGCTCAATATAAGGATGAAAAGTAGCGGGGTTATGTACTTAAAGATTGGATGCATCATTTTTGAGTGGGGTTGTTTATTTGATTTTCATTGGTCAGTCCATAAAACTGACCTGTTTCCATTCAAAGTCAATAGGGTCGTTTTGTTGTGGTGCTCCGGGGGTAGTTCTTCCATTCTTGATCTGCTCTGTGAGTAGGACTTTCAGCTCTTCCACAATCTCCGGATTTGCAGCCTGCAAATTATTGGTTTCTCCAGGGTCAGCTGTTAGGTTATACAATTGAATAGGAGGCAGGGTATCTAACGCAGCTTTGTCCCGACCTGGTCTTGGAAAGCTCCAACCGGCGGAACCGGGTGCCATGATCAGCTTCCAGTCACCTTTTCGGATGGCGAATCCACCATTGACAGAATGATGTATGGCTGAGGTCCGTGGATTGTCCGTCGTTTCACCTACCAGGTGTGGGAGCATCGAAAAGCTGTCTTCCCCTTCATTTTCCTGCAAAGTTTGTCCGGTAATGTCAGCTAATGTGGCCATCAGGTCAGTGGTGCAAATCAGTTGATCATTCACTTCACCGGGCTTCACTTTTGCAGGCCATTTCACTAAGAAAGGTACCCGATGTCCTCCTTCGTAAATATCTGCTTTATGTCCTCTGAAGTGATAGCTGGGAAAGTGCCCCATGTTGGTCATCAATTCAAATCCGGCAGCAGGAGAACATCCATTGTCAGAAGTAAAAATGATCAATGTGTTTTCATCAATGCCCATTTCCTCTGTAGCCGCGATCAACTGACCCACATAATGATCAATCATCATGACAAAGTCTCCGTAGGGAAGCAGGTTACTTTTCCCAAACCACTCTTCGGTAGGTAAAATGGGTGTGTGAGGCGAAGGAAGCGGTAAGTAAAGAAAGAATGGTTCTTCTTTTTCAGCTCTTTCTTTGACGTAGCTGATAGATTTTCTAAACAAATTTGGAGTAACATCTTCATGGATAAAATCGCTTCCGGTAGGTCCTTCCCGCCACCAGGAGTACTCGCCTTTATCTACCGTGATCTTATCAGGCTGTGCAGTAACCTTTTCGTCTTCCACGTAGACATAAGGAGGAATGTCGAGCGACGCTGGAATACCATAGGCGTAATCAAATCCCAGATCGTTCGGAGAATTCGAAATCGGTTGCGTAAAATCAATGGCGTCATAATCCTGGGGCTGATAGTTTAAGTTGCCCAGATTAAGGGAATCCGATGCCACCCAGTCCCAGCCCAGGTGCCATTTACCCATGAATGCGGTGTGGTATCCAGCTTTCTTGAGCAACGAAGCCACTGTGGTCCTGGAAGTCGGGATCAGGGCTTTTGACTTGCCTGAAAGTACCCCTTGTTTGAGTTCAGTTCTCCAATTGTAGCGTCCAGTGACAATGCCATATCGTGTGGGAGTACAAACGGAGCTGGAGGTATGCACATCCGAGAAGATCATCCCATCCTTTGCCAGCTGATCCAGGTTGGGTGTTGAGATCTTACCCTCCGGATTTAATATGCTTAGATCACCATAGCCCAGATCATCGGCCAGGATGTAGATGATGTTTGGGTTTTTGGGCGTTTCCTGCTCTTTACATGAGAAAAGTACTGTTGCAAAAAGCACAAACAGCAACGCTGGTTTTAGGTTAGTCATATCCGATCAATTTTTTGGGTTAGCCAAAATAGTAAAACCCTGGGAGAATTGATGGATTGTTGAAATTAGACTACAAAAGTTTCTGGATCTGAGCCTAATCTTTGCTTCTTAATTATTCATAAACTTTTATAGTCTTGGTCTGTAACTTTGGTCTCGGTCCGGCCTACAACTGCTCAATGGTTCCGCTCATTTCATCCATATACCCATGCAGGTATTCGGGCACACTGCCTTTGTTGGTATCGATAATCCAGAATTTGTGGGTCGTGTTGAGTTTGATTTCGAGGTAGTAGCCTCCCTGGTCCGCACAGTCGGGGCAGCCAAAGACTGTATCCGTTTCATTGAGGAGGTCAGTCGGAAACTTGTCCAGTAGGTCAACAGCCTTTTCATATTTGGCCTGTTCCAACCTGACAAACTCTCCTGCATAGAAATTTTCTCTGTCAGGATAATTGTCCAGGGTATCTTCTGCTATTTGATTACTATCCAGCTTGAAGATCCTGACACAGTTTTCACCCAGACAAAATCCGGCAAACTTTCCAAAGATGAGATAGTCTTCGGAGGACAGTTTGAGGGGATCATTTTCCTCGCAGGCGGAGAAAAGGAAAAGGAAACTAAATAGAAAGATTAGTGTTCTAGAGTTTTTCATTGGGATTGAGTTTCCCCAATGACAGCCAATCCTGAGGAAAGGTTGAAATGCTGATGGGAAAATTTATCTAATTGTAGGTAATCACCACATTTCCAACCTTACTACCCGAAGCCACGTACGTATACGCTTCCTTAATTTGTTCCATAGGATAGGTCCTGTCAATCAATGGGGAGAATTCCTTGCTCAGCCACAGCTCACGGATTTTCCCAAGACTTTCCAGGGGTTTAACCGGGATAGCGATCTGACACCGTTTTCCTCCTGTCAATGAAGTCGTCATCATGAGTAGGATGTTTTGGCCTCCGGGGCCGAGTTCGGAGGAGATGTATTTCCCTTTAGGATTTAATAAGGGCTTACATTTTCCGAAAGTACTCTTTCCCACCGTATCAAAGATGTGATCGTATTTTTCAGAGGTTGTGGTGAAGTCGTCCTTCTCATAATCGATCACATGCACAGCTCCCAGCTTTTTCACCTGGTCAAAGTGAACTTTTCTGCAAGTGGCTATCACTTCCACGCCATGATGCTTGAGAAACTGAATGGTGGCCGCACCAATGGCGCCAGTACCCCCATTCACCATGATCTTTTGTCCGGCCGCTATTTGGATTTTGTTGATGAAATTGTATCCGTAGTGGCCAGCTTCCGGACTGGCCGCAGCGACTGAATAGCTTACTCCATCCGGGATGGTGAGGATGGTCTTGTCCTCATGGATGGTCATGTATTCTGCCTGAGATCCCAACGCTCCATTGTCATCAAATCCCCAGACCCGATCGCCTTTTTTGAATTTGGTGACCCCAGGCCCCACTTCCACCACCTCACCGGCAAAGTCTGTCCCGAGAATGGAGTGCTTTGGGCTTCTTATCCCAAGTAATAATTTCATGATGAAAGGCTTCCCGGTCAGAATTGCACAATCTGTTCGGTTCACGGTTGTGGCATGTACCTTGATCAGGAGTTCATGGTCTTTGGCTTTGGGAACATCCATCTCGATGATCTCGATGACGGAAGCATCTCCATATTTTGAGCGGGCCACAGCCTTCATCGTAAACCTGGTTTAGTTATTCCGGTCAGGACCATCGATCAACAATTGCAGCATGATTTGGAACTTTTGTTGGTAAGCTGCAGTCATGTTTTCAGATGCATCAAAAAGCTCATCACGCTTGATGGAAACACTATAAGGTAATGTCCAGGCCCGAAGTGCTTTGGCCACCGAATCCATGGCATTGATTCCCTGGATCGCCTGGGTGCCATCTGCCCAGCAAACCAGTCCAATCATTTTTCCGCTGAGGTAAGGTTTTGGTGAATCAGCACTGATCTCCAGCCAATCCAGACAGTTTTTCATGGCACCTGTCATGCTGCCATGATACAATGGAGTGAGCCAAATATGCACATCAGCACGCTGGAAAACCTCATTCATTTGTTTGACTGCCTCCGGAATCTCGGTATTGGCCAAATCAAATAGCGGGATGCCGGCATCGGCTAATTTGAAAATTTGTGTGCTGATTTTATGCTTTGCCAATTCACATTCAAGGTAAGTACCTATGCGTTCAGAAGTGGAGTTTTCTCCTCTCTCGGTGGAGCCATTAAAGATAAGTGCTTTCATGTCTTTCTTTTCAGGAAAGCATATTTAAGTACTACTGAGTTAAGGATCAAATTTTAGACCATTGAGTTTGGGAACATAGAAATAAAAATCTGTGATCATGGTTGTTTTGATGGTATTGATGTATAAGTGAAAATCTTAACCAAATCCCGAAGGGATGCCAGTATTATAGATTCCAGGTCACACAGAAGATCCAAACCCCGAAGGGGTGTTATTATGTCACTCCTTCGGAGTTTAAACTTGTATTAGTGATATTTTCTACAATCCTGTCATCCCTTCGGGATTTTAAGTAAGGTATAAGTTAATAACGGGTATTTCCAATGATATTCAATTACTTCATTGGTTGTTTAGAAAGCGGTTTTATAAAAAATAAACATGATACTTTGAGGCATTGATTATTTATCCTCCCTTTTCCGCAATTCATTTCTTCGCATGGGCATCGCATCGATGAAAGCAAAAAGCTTGTCATTCTTCAAGAGATCTGCCTGTCGGAGTTTAATGCCTCCATCCAAACCGATCAGGATTATCTCAAACTCACCTTCAAGTTGTTTGTTGTCGGTATACAGATCATCTGAGGAGGTCCAGGCTGATTTTTTCAATCCGGTTGCAAACTCATTCGGCTTGATAGTGTACACAATTAACCTCCTGTCCCCCACGCCTGCCATATCTCGAGTGAGTTCCGAAATCTGATCCTGATAAACCGGATGATCCGCGTCTTCCACCAAAATCAGCAGTAACCGGTTTTCCCATCGGTGGGAGGATAAATCCTGTGTTGCACCCATACAAGAGGTAAACATGAAAATCAAAAAAAGCGATCTGTTCATCATCAACTGATTTTTCTTTCAACCCGGTGTATGGGCTAATTGTTTGTTGTCCAGCTAAATAAGCTCCATTTCTGAGTGATCATTTAAAAAAATAAAAATAATTGTAAAAAGTACACGTATTCCTGTTATCTTCATCAATCCATTAAATTACACAAGATGAAAAGCACCCCAATCTGGATCCTAATTCTGTCCATTTCGCTGTTTACCTACTGTGCCGAGCATAAAAAGCCGGAAGATTCAGGTCCCCGAAGAATTGAAATGTTGTTTCTGGGTCATGATTCGGATCACCATCCGTCAGATGAACTTATGCCCATCCTGGCGGCAGCGCTGGCTAAGGATGGGATTAATCTTACCTATACAGATAAAGTAGAAGACCTCAATCACCAGAAGTTGGAGCGATATGACGGGCTGATCATATATGCCAACCATGAGTATATTTCGCCAAACCAGGAGCAGGCACTCTTGGATTTTGTGGAAAGCGGTAAAGGGTTTGTGCCCATTCATTGTGCCAGTTATTGTTTCCATAATTCTGACAAGTACATTGACCTCGTTGGTGCCCAGTTTCTAAAACACAAAACCGACAGTTTTAAAGCAGATATTATCAAAAAGGACCACCCGGCAGTATCCAACGTTTCGGAATTCTCCACCTGGGATGAGACCTACATACATCACAAACATGCGGATGATCGTACCATTTTGATGGAGCGCGTAGCGGGCGATCATCGTGAACCCTGGACCTGGGTGAAAGAGTATGGCGATGGTCGCGTGTTTTATACGGCTTATGGTCATGACGAACGAACCTGGAGCAATCCTGGCTTTCAGCAATTGGTTAAACAAGGCATTTTGTGGTCTGTAGGACCATCGATTTATGAAAAATGGGAGGCATTTTCCAGGGGAATACCTCAACTGGCTTACAAGCCCATGGATAATATCCCCAACTATGAGAAGCGGGATCCCAGGCCACAATATGTCGAGCCATTGTCACCTGAAGAATCTAAAAAGCTGATCCAGGTACCTCAGGGCTTTGAGCTCTCACTCTTTGCCAGTGAGCCCGATATCATCAATCCCATCGCGATGGATTGGGATGAGCGAGGAAGACTCTGGGTGATTGAAACCGTCGATTATCCCAATACCGTGAGGAATGAAGATGGCGTAGGTGATGATCGGATTAAAATCTGTGAGGATACAGACGGGGATGGAAAGGCTGACAAGTTCACTGTTTTCGCCGATGATCTCAATATCCCAACCAGCCTGGTCTTTGCCAATGGCGGAGTGATCGTTTCACAGGCGCCACACTTTCTGTTTTTAAAGGACACCAATGGAGACGACAAGGCGGATGTTAGGGAAGCCATCATCACTGGATGGGGCACATTCGATACCCATGCCGGTCCATCCAACCTGAAGTACGGCATTGACAACAACATCTGGGGAGTGGTCGGCTATTCCAGCTTTGAAGGCTTCATCGCCAACGAGCCCAGGAAGTTCAGGCAGGGAGTTTATCGCTTCGCTCCTGATGTTTCTTCTTTTGAATACCTCACCCGAACCAGCAACAACACATGGGGCCTCGGGTTTACGGAGGACAATGAAGTATTTGCTTCTACGGCCAACAATACACATAGTGTTTATTTAGGTATTCCGGATAGATACTATCAGGGAGTGGAAGGTATCAAACCGGTAAGCAGTGAAAAGATTGATGGTCACTATGCCATGCACCCGATCACGGACAAGGTAAGGCAGGTAGATGTCTGGGGAGGTTTTACAGCTGCCTCAGGACATAATTTTTACACTGCCAGGGAATATCCTGCTTCTTATTGGAACAAGACTGCCCTGGTGTGTGAACCTACCGGACACCTGGTCCACATAGCCAAAATCGAAAAATCAGGTGCAGGATATAAAGAAAAAGACGGCTGGAATCTCTTTGCCAGTGCGGATGAGTGGGTAGCTCCGGTTGAAGCCAAAGTCGGTCCGGACGGACAGGTATGGGTAGCAGACTGGTACAACTTTATCGTGCAGCACAACCCCACACCAAGCCCCGATCGAGGAGGCTATCTGGCAGAAAATGGAGATGGAAATGCCTATGAAAATCCACTGCGGGATAAGCAGCATGGTAGGATATGGAGAGTAGTCTATAAAGAAAGCGATCCCAACAAGGAACACATCACAGAATTATCAAAAGATGAACCGGAGGGATTAATCAATGCGCTGGAAAGTGATAATATGTTCTGGAGGATCACCGCACAGCGTCTTTTGGTAGAAAGACAGGATGAGGAGGTATTGCCGTTCTTATATAAACTTGTTAGAAGCAATTCACTGGATGAGATCGGGGAAAATCCTGCAGGCATGCATGCCCTGTGGATCATGGATGCACTGGGTGCACTGGACGGATCTAACCAGGAAGCCTATGAAGTGGTGGTAAAAGCCCTGGGTCACAATTCTGCGGCAGTACGGAAAGCGGCAGTGGAATTGCTGCCGGTAAGCCTTTGGTCCAAAGAGGAGCTCATGGCCTCAAAAGTGCTTACGGATGAAGATCCCCAGGTTAGACTTGCAGCCATTTTGAAACTGGCGGAAATGCCATCTTCTGTCAATACGGGGAAACTGCTCTATCGATTATCTATGGATAGTGAATATAGTTCGGATCCGTGGCTTTCCAGGGCGATCTACACTTCTGCCGTTCGGAATAGACAAGGTTTTATGGATAGCTACCTGGCTTCGAATCCCAATTTCAGCTTGCCGTTAGATTCGTCTGCTTATGAAACTATGACTGACCGTGAAGCTTTCATGGTAAATTACTATACTGAACCTTCCACTGATCAGGCTGTTTTGGCAGAATCCTCAGGTGATGCCAAACAGATCAATATTTCTGTGATCAAAAATCAGATGAAGTATGACATCAAGGACTTTAGCGTAAAAGCAGGTGAGACAGTAGAGATTGTATTTACCAACCCGGACTTCATGCAGCATAATTTACTGATCATTCAGCCGGGTCAGCTGGAGGTAGTTGGGGCAGCTGCCGATGAGCTGGCACGTAGCCCGAACGGTGCGGAGAAAAATTACGTACCGCAAATACAACAGGTATTGTACAGCACCCCACTGGTAGATCCGAATAACACAGTACGACTGACCTTCAAGGCTCCAGACCAGCCGGGGGATTATCCGTTTGTTTGTACATTTCCGGGTCACTGGCGTTTGATGAATGGTATCATGCGGGTGACTGGTTCAGAAGTGAACTGATCGAAAATCTAGAATTAATTATGGGATTGAATGTAAAGTTTGGGGTAAGCACCTGGTTGTGGACTTCTCCTTTTTCGACTGAAACGACACAACTGTTCAGCAAAATCAAAGATATGGGCTATGACCTGGTGGAGATACCGGTCGAAAACCCGGACATCATTGATACTGCCAAAGTCAAAAAAGCCTTGAAAGACCATGACCTCGATTGTGTGGTTTGTGGTGCTTTTGGACCTACAAGGGATCTCACCAACGATGACCCTGCCATTGTAAAACAGGGATTGGATTACATCGAATCCTGCTTTCAAATCTGCAACGACCTGGGGACAAGTTTTCTGGCCGGACCGATGTATTCTGCGGTGGGTAAAGCCAGGCTTCTTCCCGAAGATCAGAAAAGGATTGAGTGGAACCGTGCTGTAAATAACTTGCGTAAAGTATGTGAAAGTGCTCAGGCCAAAGGTCTGGAGATTGCATTGGAGCCACTCAATAGGTTTGAAACAGACCTGATCAATCGGACCGAGGATGTAGTTAGACTCATCAATGACATCAACAATCCGGCTGCTAAGATCCTGCTCGATGGATTTCACATGAATATTGAAGAACCATGTATTGAGGAGGCGATCAAACTGGCCGGAGAGAAACTGATCCATGTTCAGGTATCGGAAAATTATCGGGGGACTCCCGGGACAGGTCAGACACGGTGGGAAGATTATTACAAGGGATTAAAAGCCATCAATTATCAGGGGGCCATTACCATTGAAAGCTTTACTCCGGAAATCCAGGAGTTGGCCGGAGCCGTTTGTATCTGGCGTCCATTGGCTGATAGCCAGGACGGATTTGCATCGGAAGGGTTGAAGTTTCTGAAGGACTGGGCGTCGAAATAATTTATTGTTTGTTCCACCAAACTTCCCGGGGATAACTTGTCCCCAGGCTAAACCTCTCCCCAATTACCGGATGAATGATCGGCGTATTAAGCCGTTCGCTTTCTGCTTTGAATCGCCTGATAGGATCTATCCATTCATGAACTGATAGCTTAAATGCTCCCCAGTGTATAGGCATGAGTAGCTTTCCTTTTACATCGATCCCGGCCTGAACACTCTGCTCCGGCATCATATGGATGGCTTCCCAGGCTTCATTGTACTGTCCACATTCCATCATGGCCAGATCGAAGGGTCCGTATTTATCTCCAATCTCCTTGAAATGCGGCCCGTAGCCGCTATCACCACTGAAGTACAGGCTTTGATATTCACCCTGAATCACCCAGCTGGCCCATTGGGTAGCATTGCGGTCAGTTAATCCCCTTCCGGAAAAATGTCTCGCAGGACAGGCAACCAATTTCAGTCCCTTGTACTCAACACTATCCCACCAATCCAGCTCAGTGATTTTTTCTTTGGAGATTCCCCATGATTCAAAATGTGAGCCTACTCCCAAAGCCATGTAGAAGTGCCCCACCTCATCTTTGATTTGCATGATCGTCGGATAATCCAGGTGGTCGTAGTGATCATGTGAAAGGATCACCGCGTCGATGTTCTCAAGCTGTTCTATGGGGATAGGCTTTTTGTAGGGATATCGTTTTGATCCGAAAGAGATAGGAGCCGCCACTTCTCCCAGCATGGGATCAATCAGGATCCGTTTTCCTTCCATCTCCACCAAAAAAGCAGAGTGCCCGAACCAGGTCACCGAGGAGACACTATCTACTACCGGATGTCCATTCTCACCAAATTTTACCGGGAGGCTATCAACAGGAGATTGGTTCTTTCCAAAGAGAAGATCAGGCATGGTGCTCATCATCTCTCCAAACGAGCCCATTTTGGTTTCAATCAGGTTGACGAAGGCATCGTCACCATAGTTGGGAGACTTTTTGATCTCCTCAAGATGCTCGCCTTTAGGCTTTTGCCCAATCTGCGGAGAAGTGTTGACAAATACGATGACTGCGATCGTAAAAACGATGACAATACCCAGTAAGGAAACGATGAGATACATGAATGCTTTAGCCATTTTTTTGATCATTCCTTTATGGACGGGGAAGGGGGAGAATTATTTTAATTCATTGGCTGTCTACTTTTCAAGTCTTTGAGAACTTAAAGTGAGTTCATATTATGAATTGTTTAAATCCGTTATATTAAATAGCTGGTTTATTTAAATTTATATTATGAGGGTTTCGGTGGCAATATCCTTTTTAATGCTTTCATTAAATGGTCTTGGACAAACCCAATATCTTGGTTTTGAAGCGGGGGCTACTAGGACTAGTATTAATGGGAAGAATTTCATGGAAAATAATGATTTTGGGACCGGATTGACAGGTGGTTTAGTGTATCAAAGGCAATTCAATAACAATTTCATTTTGGGCACAGGGTTAACTTACATTGAAAAAGGATTTAATAATGAACTCGCATATACTGACTATGAGGGAAATCCCAGGGAGCCGCTTGGAGAAACCATTACTTCTTTCAATTATAATTATTTATCTATTCCCATTAAGGGTGGATTTCAGTTTGGAAGTAAATGGGCTGGTTTTGTCAATTT
Source organism: Cyclobacteriaceae bacterium (assembly GCA_965223915.1). Lineage (GTDB taxonomy): Bacteria > Bacteroidota > Bacteroidia > Cytophagales > Cyclobacteriaceae > UBA7330. Next base: position 2,129,451 of record OZ245027.1, read on the forward strand.
AGGACTTGTATCTTCTTTTTTGGTTCATGCATCAGTGCACGAGCCTGGTATTGAAGGAATAATTGATGCAAAGAAGACCAATGTGATCGATCGGGTGTCCAGGTTTGATTTAGGTGGACTGGCTGAGATTGGCATTAGTTATGAATTGTTCAATATGTTCGTGATCTCTTCCACGCTCGCATATCAACAAAGTATAACCTCCGTCACTAATGAAGATTATTTTTCTCAAAGCAAAATCAGACATTACGGAACTTCATTGTCATTGGGATTGAAGTACAGAATGAATTATTGAAGGACTTCGAGACTTGCCAGCAAATACACTACTCCACTATAAATTCAATTGGGAAAGATTCTGTAGTAACCAATGTATGATTATTAAATATGAATCTAAATACCGATGAGAAATGATTTCGGTATTCTCCCGTACTAAACTAATTTTAAAGTTCACTTTATGTGAACTTTAAGGAATACCTGCTACAGTATGACAATGGAAACCTTGAAATATAAAGTAATCAAATCTCGGGATCAGTATGATAACTATTGCAAAATCCTGGATTCATTGATTTTTGATGAATGCAGCACTGAACATCAAAAAGAAGATGAAATTGAGTTGCTTACTTTGTTGATCGAACAATACGATAAAGAAAACAATAACTTCGATGAAGTAGATCCAGTGCGATTGTTAAAATCTTTAATGGAGGATCATCATTTGAAGGCAAAGGATCTCGTAAAGTTATTGGGAGTTAGTAAAGGCTTGATTTCAGATATTCTCAATTACAAAAAGGGTTTTTCCAAAGAGGTGATAAGGAAACTTGCAGCCCATTTTAAATTAGATCAGGCAGCTTTTAACAGACCTTACAAACTTAGACCAAACGATCACAAAAAGGCATCCAGGAAATCCATCATTATTGAGTAACCAAAAAACACTCAGAGGCTTAAAGAGCGTATTGAGCAATTTTAAAAGAGTCGGAGACAATAGATTTAAGTCGCTTACCTAACCCCAAAATGCACCTTCAAATAGCCAATATACCAGTAGTAGGATTAGGTGCGGGGCTACGATTTAAACTAAATCTTAATGAAAATCTGTCGTTTATAGAGAATATACAAAAAAGTCCACACCAGGGCCAATGCACCCAATGCCTGAAAGACCTCATGCCATTGTTCATCGAATGGGGCATACAAACCTCCAAAGAGTAGTGCGGATGTATATCCGAATGGAATAAATCCATAGACAAAATAGACCGTCAATGAATTCATCCCAATGACTTTAAAAGGGAAAGCCCACCGCTGGTATCCTTTCACATCGATGACATAGTAAAAAAGTGCCATGGACATAAATGCAATTCCACTTGTGAGCAGGATGAATGAGCTTGACCAAAGCTTTTTGTTGATGGGGAAATGAAGCCCCCAGATAAGTCCGATTGCAATGGCAATTGTACCAGCAACCAGGAGTGTCAGCGTCTTTCTGTTTCCATTCCATTCCCTTCTGAGGATGTCTCCTGCCATGCTTCCGAAAACGGTGATACACAATGCCGGGAATTGGGTCAGTATTCCATTTTCATCGTAGATCCCTTTTACAGTGTGGAGTCGTCCCGGAAGAAAAGTCCGGTCGAACCACCCCACTAAATTCCCTTCTGGAGAAAGATCACCCGGTCCGTAGCCCGGTACAGGGACCAAAAACAGCAGTCCGTAATAGGCAACGAGTATTCCGCCTATCCAGTAGAGTCGTTGCCGGATATCAAAATTCAGAAAGAGCAGAGAAGTGATGAAGCATGCGAATCCAATACGACCAAGCACACTCACATACCGAATCTGTGATGGCTCAAAAAATTTGATGGGCTGATTCTTGTATATGATCCCCAGGATGATCAGCAAAACCATCCGTTTGAAGACCTTCTTATACAACTCGTTTTTACTTAGTCCCAGATCGGTTCCTTTGGTCAAAGAAAAAGAAAGTGAGACTCCGGCAATGAACAGGAATAAGGGAAAAATGAAGTCGTAAAAGACAAATCCATTCCAGTCCACATGATGGAGCTGCTGTGCCACCGCATCTACCCAGTCCCATCCGGTTTTCCCATCTAACAGGACAAGGAAAGTGCCCCCTCCCGAGATGAAGAGCATGTCAAAACCTCTTAAAGCGTCTATCGATAGCAGGCGTTTTCCTTGTTGCATGATTATTTCAGTTTGGTTGCAGATGCTTTATCCAGAAATAGTTTAGTATTTGCATGTTTTCTTAAGATAGTAGCAGGACATGCCGTGCTGATCTCACTGTATAAGGTATTGTGAACAGCCTCAGCTTTTCTTTCATCCGGCACCACACAACTAATCACTTTTGAATGAAGAATAGCTGGTATTGTCAGCGATAAGGCTTCTGTCGGGACGTCATCCATCGTAGGGAACCAGCCTTCACCAAACTGCTGTTTTCTACAAGGCTCATCAAGCTCAACAACCTTCACCCATTTTTTATCATTAAAATCAGCCACAGGAGGATCATTGAAAGCGATGTGACCATTCTCACCAATACCAATGCAGGCGATATCAATTGGATGACTCTTTAACTCATCTTCGTATTCCTGCATCACCTGATCAATGTTTTCAGCATCACCATTCAGATAAAAGATTTTCTTGGGTGCTACCTCTTCTAAAATTCTTTCTTTAAGGTACTTCCTAAAGCTGGCAGGATGCGTTTCTGCCATGCCTTTATATTCGTCTAAATGAAATACAGTTATTTTTTTCCAATCGAGGTCTTTTGTTTTCAGGGCTTTCAGGAACGTAAATTGTGAGGCTCCGGTAGCCAGGATGATGTGCGCTTCTCCTTTTGATTGGATGGCCTTGTTGATCGTTTCTGCAACAAAGTCAGCGGCAGCATCTCCCATCACCTCCGGGTTGTCATAGATGGATACCTGTAATTGGTCTGTTGTAAATTGTTTTTCCATTGATAGAATAAAGAAATTGGTTATAAAAAGTCTGAAATGGCAAACCAGGTGGTTATTAACGAGAACAGGATCACTGCAACAATTCCAATGTTTAATCTTGTGCTTGCCAGGTGATCATTCATCAGTGTCTTTTTGTTGATCAGAATGAAAATAGGAATAGCCACTGCCGGTAGAATACAAGCCTGGAATGCCTGTGAAAAGATCATTAAAGCCGGTGGACGTTCATCGAGAAACACGGTTCCAAAAGCGAAGGCCATTCCAAGAAAGATCAATACTCTGGATTGGGTGCTGTGAATATTCCTGGGTTGGCCAGTGTAATCTGATACCAACCAGGGGGCGATCAACACAATCGGGAAGATGGTACTGAGTCCTGCACCAGCGATCCCAATGATCAGGATGAAAGCCGCAGCTTTTCCGCCAATCGGCTCAAACAGGGAAATCATCTCCACAGTATTATCCAGTTTCATGCCGTAGATATGTAGTGTGCCTGCAGAAACAGCCATGATCACACCACTCAACAGGAGCATCATAGAAGCGGATACAAATGCATCCTTTTTTTCTGATTTAAGGTCTTTGATCGTCCAGCCTTTTTCGGATACGACCACACTTCGCATGATAAATACAGCGGCTGAGCACGTTGTCCCCGTGATAGCGGCGATTAACCCCAGTGACCCGGGTGTGTCAGGTATCCCGGGAATCAATCCCGATGCCAGTGATGAAAAACTGGGTTTTACCATAAAAAAAACGATGATAAAAGAGATTCCCATGACTACCACAATGCCGGTCAGTACTTTTTCAAAAGCCTGGTATCGGCCATACCATATCAGGAATAACAGTATAATGCTGAAAAAGAGGATAATCCAAAATCTGCTAATGATGGCCCCATCAAAAGCCAGCCGAATCCCTTCCTGGATCAGGTCAGCCACGATCCCCATCACACCCATCAATGCGAGCAATTCTCCGATGATCAGGGCAATGATGATGTACATTGACAGTATCCAGCCATTTTTAAATTCCTTCTTAAAGTTGAAGAGTGCTGTATGACCCGAGACGAGGGTCACTTTTCCATAGGCCACCATCAATACAAAAGTGAAGATACATGACAGTACCAAAGCCCAGAATAAGGTCATTCCGTGTTCGGCACCGGTCTTGGCCATGGTGGTTACACTACCGGTACCAATGTTATATCCTATTAAAAAAAGTCCGGGACCTACGGCACTAAGAGCAATTAGAAGTTTTTTCATTTGGGGTTATGTTGTTCTTGAGTTTGGTTTATGGTTGTGAATACACCAGTTCGCCTGCGATGTATGTTTTATTAATAATCATTTTGTTGTTAGTAATACTGAATACAATCAAATCCGCTCTACTACCTACTGAGATATTTCCAAGATCGTCCAAAGACATCATCTCAGCGGGGTTGGTACTGGCCATTTGAATAGCATCTCCAAGACTGCATTGAGTATAATCCATCACCACACCCACACACAGGTTGATGGGGGAGGCAGCTCCCGCCAGCACATTTTCTTTGGGCAGTTTCACCACATTAGGGGTGAGCTCAAGCATACGCTCGCCGCGCTCATACATCCCGGGAGGTAAACCGGCCAGGTCCAATGCGTCCGATACCAGGATGGTTTTGCCTGGACCTTTGGCTTTATAAAAGCTCCTGACCTCTTCCTTTGTCAGGTGAAACCCATCGGCGATGATGCTGGGTGTGATCCTGTCATCCGCCAGCTGAGGCCAGATGGGGTTATGATGCCGGTTGATCATGTTGGCACAGCCATTCCCGAGATGGGTGGCCATCCTGGCACCGGCATCGATGGCTGCAGTGATCTGCTCTGCTGTACCATTGTGATGCCCCAGAGAAACGATCATGCCACTTTCCACACATTTTTTGATGAACGGGATGGCACCCTCCAGCTCTGGAGCGACAGTGATTAACCGTATACCACCTTCAGCAGCAGCCTGAATATCTGAAAATTCCTTCCAGTCCGGCGCCTTGATGTATTTCTCCAGGTGGGCGCCCCTGAATCCTGCGACGGGTGAGATATATGGCCCCTCTAGATGAAAACCGGGAATGGATTGACTAATCTCCGGGTCTTTTCTAGCCTGTGCGAGGATGGCAAAATTCTTTTTAAGCCTTTCAACATCACTGGTAATGATAGTGGGGAAATAAGAAGTAACACCTGCTTTCCATAAAGCTTTAGTTGCTTTTTTCACACCCTCAACAGTGAGGTCAGGTCCTGAAAAGTCTACGCCCATATACCCATTGATCTGGATGTCTATCAGCCCCGGGGCGATAAAGAATTCCTCTTCTGAATCATTATCTTCAACGCGATCAATTCCGGAGATCTTTCCAAGCTCCATTTGAATGGAAACCGAACCTTCGTCGGAGTAAAGGATCCCATTGACTGCTGTGGGTTTATCGATCATGTTAAGTTGTGAAAAGAGAAATAGTATGAGGATGGATAGAATACTTTGCTTCATTTGGATTGAGTTTTTAATTCAGAAATCATAGACTAAAAGTAGGGACCTGTTCCCATTGTCCGCTTTCGACAGATTTTTCGAGTGCCTCGAGTACCGCTACGCCATGCAGGATGCTTTCATGACTTCTGGGCTCCTTTCCGGTTTTAAACATTTCTACCATATCAGTATAGTTTCTGCCCGGATACTGAGCTTCTACCCTGGGTTTCAATTCTACAATGCCTTTATCGGTCTCTATGAATGTTTGCCACCCATAGGCTTTGGTTGTAAATACCAGTGAGGCCAGCATGCCACTGGAAAACACCAGCGAAGCACCACTGTTTTCTCCGTTTTTAATGATCCGAACTTTTTCAATGGGCTCATCGAACATATACATCAATGGCTGGATGGTATGGGCTCCATAAAAGAATACACCACCATATTCAGAATTGATGTCTACCCGGCCCGAACGGATCACCTGGTTGATAGGACCCAGTTCTTTGATCTGTTTAGCGACATCAAAAGTTTCTTCATTATGGGCGATGGAGCTAAACGAGGTAACAGGCGTGCCAACTCTTCGGGCCATCTTCAGGAATTCCACACCTTCCTCCAGCCGGTAACAAAAAGGTTTGTCAATAAACGATGGGATCCCGGCTTCAACAAATGGTTTTGCTGCAGGGAGGTGAAATTTGCCATGTCGGTGATCCACGATCAGTGCATCGATCTTGCCCAACATTTCTTCCGGGTCTTTGACCATCTTTGGGATAGCTCCTTTTTCCATCGCATCCTTTGCAAATGCTTCCGTTTCACCCCAGACATATTTTACTTCCACCCCAGGGAATTTTTTCTCAATATTGAAGAGTTTGCCAAAACCTCGAGTATGAGAGTTTTCTGCTCCAATGATGCCTATAGTAATTTTTTTGTCCAAACTATTACCCAAAGCTTGCGTTGCTAAATGGGGAGTTGTGGATAGTGCCAGGGCTGCCGCAGCACCCTTGCCTGACTTTTGGATAAATGACCTTCTGCTTTGCATATAGATTTTTTGTTCGTGATATCGGATTAAAATTATCAAATAATATCTATCGTCTATTACTTTTGACGCCCGATTGATAAAGCATGAAAAATTACGCAGGTAAAATAGCAGGAGAATTAGCTCTAAAATCCCATTTTGTTGAAGCAACCATTAAGCTCCTCGACGAGGGAGCTACTGTACCTTTCATCTCCAGGTACCGAAAGGAGGTTACGGGGACGATGGATGAAGTTGCGGTGGCGGGTGTCAGGGACCGGGTCACTCAACTACGAGAACTTGACAAAAGACGAGAAGCCATCCTGAAGTCGATTGATGAGCAGGAAAAGCTAACCCCTGAGCTCAAGAAAAAAATTGAAGAGGCTGAAACCATGACGGCCCTGGAAGATCTCTATCTTCCTTATAAGCCCAAAAGAAAGACCAAAGCTTCCGTAGCAAAGGAACGTGGGCTTGAACCCCTTGCAAAATTAATTTGGGAGCAGGGCAAGTTTTCACCATTTGATGAGGCCGGGAAATATATCAGTGAAGAAAAAGAAGTGGCTGATGAAGAGGCAGCACTACAAGGAGCACGAGACATCATCGCCGAATGGATCAGTGAAGATGCAGCTGCACGTGAACAGATCAGAAAAATATTCCGTACTGAGGGAATTATAAAGGCAAAGGTGCTCAAAGGAAAAGAGGCAGAAGCAGCAAAATACAAAGACTACTTTGAGTGGGAGGAGCCCCTGAAGAAAATCCCATCACACAGGCTCCTGGCTATCAGACGAGGTGAAAGAGAAGGTTTGTTAACCATGGACACATTCCCTCCCGAAGAAATGGCCATCGACAAGCTTTCGAGACAATTTCTGAAGGAAGCCAACGCAGCTACCGAGCAGGTAGAGATCGCCTTGAAGGATTCCTACAAGCGATTGATCAAACCAAGTATTGAGACAGAAATACGATTGGAATCTAAGAAGAATGCTGACCTTGAGGCTATCGGAGTATTTGCAGAAAACCTCAAACAGCTACTCATGGCTGCACCATTGGGTCAAAAAGCAGTGATGGCCATTGATCCCGGGTTTCGGACCGGTTGCAAACTGGTTTGTCTGGATAGACAGGGCAAGCTGTTGGAAAATACTACCATCTATCCCAATGAACCCCAAAAAGATACACAGATGGCTGCTGCGGTGGTTTCCGCTTTGGCAGAGAAGCATCAAATCGAAGCCATTGCCATCGGGAATGGTACTGCTGGTAGGGAGACAGAGCAGTTTATCAAAGGAATTGGTCTGCCAAAGAGCATATTGGTCGCGATGGTCAATGAAAGTGGCGCTTCAATCTATTCTGCTTCTGAAGTGGCCAGGGAAGAATTAAGCGATTATGACCTGACAGTTCGCGGAGCGGTATCTATAGGTCGCAGGATCATGGATCCGTTGGCTGAGCTAGTAAAGATCGATCCCAAGTCGATTGGTGTGGGCCAATACCAGCATGATGTAGATCAAAACGACCTGAAGCATTCGTTGGATGATGTCGTGATGAACTGTGTAAATGGTGTGGGTGTGGAATTGAACACAGCCAGTAAGCAGCTTTTGACCTATGTATCTGGTCTGGGACCTCAGCTGGCAGATAATATCGTAAAATACCGCAATGAACATGGTGCTTTTAAGAGCCGGGAGGACCTTAAGTCTATTCCAAGACTAGGCGATAAAGCATTTGAACAGGCCGCTGGATTCTTAAGAATCAAAGGTGCAAATAACCTGCTGGATGAAAGTGCGGTTCATCCTGAGCGATACGAGACCGTGCAGACCATGGCCAAGGATCTTGGTTGTAAAATTGAGGACCTGGTGAAAGACGAAAATCTTCGAAAGAAGCTCGATCTGAATAAATATGTATCCGGTGATCTTGGGTTGCCCACGCTGAAGGATATTCTGGAAGAGTTGGCCAAACCGGGGCGTGATCCCAGACAGCAATATGAAGTGTTCTCTTTTGCTGATAATGTGCATGAGATGTCAGATTTATCGATTGGTATGAAACTTCCGGGTGTGGTAACCAACATCACCAAGTTCGGTGCCTTTGTGGATGTGGGTGTACATCAGGATGGACTTGTTCATGTAAGTCAGCTCTCTGATAGTTTTGTTTCAGATCCTTCGAAAGTGGTTAAACTTCAGGATAAAGTGATGGTCACTGTAACGGAAGTAGATATCCCGAGAAAACGGATCTCTCTTTCGATGAAATCTGATCCATTTGGTAAGCCAAAGTCCAAACAAAAGGCTAAGACAAGACGTGAGGACAAGCCAATTGAAGGCGATCTTCAGGCTAAGCTGGCGATGCTGAAAGGGAAATTTGGGAGTTAAGGTTAGCCACACAGATCGCAAAGTAGTCGCAAAGTTCACAATGGACTCTTGCTTGTGAATTCATTGCATCCATCGTAGTTTTTTGAGAGGGATTTCACCACACAGCTTCTCTACAATTAGCTAAGATTAACTCATCTTTTGTTATAAGAAAATGATTAGGCTGGTCAATTACCTCAGCAGTAATAAGTAAGTCGAAAGGATCACGAGTCCAATTAATTTGGAGTCCTCTTCGGACTAAGTCAATATATGGAGTTGGACTTAGTCTAACATCCAATTCGTTTGAAACTTTTGAGAATATTTTATCTGGCGGTTGTGTTATTCTTTTTTTCTGAAACAAAAAGTTCAACTCAATAAGGACGATAGGGGGGCAATAAAGCAATCCTTCTTCAATAAGGGGGCTTGCCTTTTCTCCAAAAGGATTTAATCCGCCTGAATGAAGAAAAACAAGAGAATGAGTATCAAGATAGATTACAGGTTTTTCTCTTCTTCCCATTCCCACACTTTAAGATTGACAAGTTCCTCAGGGTCCCCAACGATAATGTTTTCTGGTTTGAAGTTTTCAAATTTTGACTTTTCGGAATCCACTGGTGATATAATAAACTTTTTTCCGTTCTTTACGATTTCACGTGATTTACCGCTTTCCAGGAGTTCGTCAAGAATCCGGAACATTTCCTTCCGAAATTGTGTGGCTGTAATAGCTTTCATTGTTTGAATGTACATATTTTATTCCATATGTACATAACTGTAGTATCTTTATTTTAGTTTACAAGTTGATAAGAATTATTCGGACTCGTTTTTTAGCACCGAATAGCCATCCCCATCCAGTTCCATGATAAATCCAACGGTTGCCGCACGGGAGCTACCAGGTTTGTCAAGGATTGTATGGATCTCTAAGACACTTATTTCATTTTTAGCAAATAGGCTAAATATGCTTCTGAAAGCAAAAATTGACTTCCTATTAAGCTCAGCTTGCGTGTCAACAACATTTGCCGGGGCAATACCTATTATGTTGTTATAAGGTGAATTAGTTGAAATTCGATCTGATTCGAGTGCTGAGAGTAGGTGCTCCCCGATATTATTTTCTTTCGGAATTTTGATCCAGATAATATGGCCATCTTCAGAACCAGCTATTTTAAATTTCTCATCAAGAATTGATATTTTATCCCTTGGAGATTTTGATGGGCATCCCTGACTAAAATTGAAAGGTTCTGAGCAATTAACCTTAGATTTTTTAAAAATTTCACCAGTATGTATGCCGGGTAAATCATCTTCATTGTCAGCGAAGGAGCCATTTTCCAACTTATCTATGTTAGCAATAACATCCTGCTTGCTAAATGTAAACCCTGGATTGAGCACTTGACTACTATTTTCCAATTGATCAATAGCAGCTAAAGCAATTTTGTGGTTTTCTAAGGGTACAAATTTCTTCTTCAATAGTGAATCATAGCAAACCAATGATTGCTGATAATTACCATCAAGGAAATTATTCACCTGTAGCTCAGCAAAAGACTGAGCCACGGAGGTATGATAGAAGAGAATAGAAATAAATATCAGTTGAATTTTCTTCCCGATTGTCACCATATTGCTTAACGTATCATAATCACTAAATATAGTAACTATCGTTAAGTGCTATAAAGGGATGCAACGAAAATATTTAAAACTCCACTTGCGGAGCGCTTTCAGCCCCCTGGTCAGCCTCGAATAATGGTTTGCGTTCGAACCCATACATCCCAGCCAGGGTATTGGTTGGGAAGGAGCGGATGTAGGTATTGTACTCCTGGGCTGCACCATTGAATCGCTGTCTGGCTACTGCAATCCGGTTTTCTGTTCCCTCAAGCTGAGCCTGTAATTCCAGGAAATTCTGATTGGATTTCAGGTCAGGGTATCGCTCTACAGTGACTAATAGTCTGGAAAGGGCGGAGTTTAACTGGCCCTGAGCCTGTTGAAATTGCTGCAAGTTACTCTCATTGAGATTGGTAGGATCAATCTGGATGCTGGATGCTTTTGCCCTGGCTTCGGTCACCCCTGTGAGTACTTCCTGTTCTTGCTGAGCGAATCCTTTCACTGTATTTACAAGATTAGGGATCAGGTCATATCGTCTTTGGTACTGTGTCTCCACATTGGACCATTGGGTATTCACATTTTCTTCCATGGCAACCATATTGTTGTACCTGCCGGAAAAGAAATTATATAAAAGGAAAATAACTACCAGGATAATTCCTATGGTGATCCACTTCTTGCTCATATTTCTTTAATTTTAGCTCAAATTTAACAAGTTATCTCAATCAGCGTAATTGTACTGCTTAGTGATTAGACGAATTAATTCTCTTATTGTTTTATTCCTTGTTTGTGGGAGTGTATGGGCTCAGAATATTGTACCTGTACCACCGTTAAAAACCAGGGTTACAGACCAAACCAATACCCTTTCTGAAACCGAAAAGAGGAACCTTGAATCAAAGCTGTCTTCTTTCGAAGAATCTAAAGGAAGTCAGGTTGCAGTGCTGGTAATCCCGACCACAGGAGATGAAACCATTGAGCAGTATGGGATCCGGGTTGCAGATCAATGGAAGATAGGAAGAGAAGGCGTGGATGATGGGGCCATCTTACTCGTAGCCATGCAGGATCGTAAAATGCGTATTGAGGTGGGCTATGGACTTGAGGGCGCCATTCCGGATGCCCTGGCAAAAAGAATTATCTCGCAAATCGTAACCCCAGAATTCAGGGCCGGTCATTTCTATGACGGGATCAACGATGGTGTGGATGCCATTATTAGTCTGGTCAATGGAGAAGAACTTCCCGTTGCGACTTCTAAACAAAAAAGTGTTTCCGGAAAGTCTGTACCCAAATTCAGCTATTTATTTATCATTCTTGGTTTGATCATTTTCGGATCCATTAATTCGGTTTTGAAAAGCAAGCTGGGCAAGGTTCCGGGTACCTTAATTACTGCAGGAGTAATATTTGCATTGGTATGGCTGATTATCAATGTTACCGCAGCCATTTTCGCTACGATCATCCTTTCCCTGATATTTAATATTCCTCATGGTGGCGGCCGGGGAGGCGGATATCGTACAGGCGGTGGATTCTATGGTGGTGGCTTTAGTGGTGGCGGTGGTTTTTCAGGTGGTGGCTTCTCCGGTGGTGGAGGAGGCTTTGGAGGAGGCGGTGCCTCGGGAGGATGGTAAAAATAAAATTTAATTGAGGTGAGCAAATATCATTTTACAACGCAGGAAAAAGAAGAAATCAAAAAGGCTGTCCAGGACCTGGAGATGGTTACCAGTGGAGAGCTTGTGCCTTATTTTGTGCCATCGAGTGACAAATATGAAGAAGCTTCCTGGTACTCAGCAGCAGTAGTTGGGTTGTTTACCCTTGTGGTCATTGCATTTTTATCTTACACCTGGACTCTTCCTGTTCAGCTTACTCCAATAGATACCGCATTGATTGTAATAGGATTTATGTTATTGGGTTTTTTAACCCCAATCATTTTTCCTTTTTCTATCCGGTGGATCACTTCCAAAGAAACGTTGGAGCAGCGCGTCTACCAACGGGCCATTGAGGCTTTTCTTGAAGAGGGGATCTATAAAACAAAAGACAAGATCGGTATCCTGATCTTTGTGAGTAAGCTGGAGCACAAGGTGGTTGTAATCGGAGATGAAGGAATCAGTGCCAAAGTAACCGGGAATGATTGGCAGGTCATTGTAGATACGGTCGTGAAAGGCATAAAGCGAAAAGAGATTGGGTCTGGAATTGTGGATGCAATAGGGAAATGTAAAGAGTTACTCCTCAGTCATGGCTTCAATACCCGGCAAGACAGACCCAATGAATTGTCCGATGATCTCAGGATCGGATTTTGAAGAGAATTAAATCTCAGCTTTGTTTCTGAAGGTCCTCAGCACCAAAATGATGGTTGATGCTACAAAAATAATCCCAAGCCAGGTAAGGGGGTCTGAAGACCATGAAGAATCACTGACTGTTACATATACAGTGTCCACAGCTTGTTGTGCCTGAAGTGCGAAGGCGGATAGCAAAAGGGTAAATACTGGTATGATTTTTTTCATAATGCATAAAAATAATTGGTTTTGCCGAACTGACCTGCTGCCAGACTAAAATTCCATTCACGGACTGCATATTTTTCCATATTTCATTCCTGATAAAATAGCTGAAATGGTGGGCTAATATCTATGAATAACTGCTACTTAGCTATTTTAATATTTTTTAACCGCTTGTTGTGCTAGGTTTGGTGCATCATTTAAATACGTGATTTTGTTTAAGTATAAATTTCAAATAAGACCCATCACCATCTTGCTACACGGGTTGGTGTGGTGTGGGTTTATCTTGTTTCCCCTCATTTCAGATCCGTTTTCGGTTACCTCTTCTGAAGGAATTGATTTGCGTGCTATCCTGGTACGGGTGTTTTTGATGATATTGTTTTATTTCAATGCCTATTTTCTGATTGCCCGGTTTTTCAACAAAAAAGCATTGGTGATATATGTCTCAACACTGATTTTATTGGTGGCAGCCTCAGCAGCCTATCCTATTATTTACTTGAAGCTTAATCCTCCTCCTAAACGTGAATTCTTTGAACAAAGAAGATTTCAACAAGAACAACCAGGTGAAGAGTCCGACGTAAACAGACCCAATGGAAGACTTCGCTACAATGGTGAAGCCAGATCATTTCTATTTTCAAGGATGGGGTTTAGGCTTATGCTACCATTTAGTGTGATCATGCTGATAAGTTCAGTTTTTGGATTGATTCTCAAATACGAGAAACAAAACGAAGAAAGGGAAACCGAAAGTCTGAAATCAGAGCTCTTTTTTCTTAGATCTCAGATTAACCCACACTTTATGCTTAATACGCTGAATAATATGGTTTCGCTTGCAAGGAAAAAATCAAATTTACTTGAACCTTACCTGTTGAAGTTGTCAGGGATTATGCAGTATATTTTGTATGATTCCGAAAATGAGCAGGTCAGTCTTTCCCAGGAGATCAATTACCTCAATAATTATATTGAGTTACAAAAGATACGGATTGAGGATGATATGAAAATCAATATTTCTATTGATCCGAGGATTGAAGATACTGAGCTTGAGATTGCTCCGATGATACTGATTCCTTTTGTGGAGAATGCTTTTAAACATGGGGGGATTTCAATTTCAGCTCCTGAAATAGAAATTGTGATCGGACTTGACAAGAATGTATTCAGGTTTGAGGTGAAAAACAGATTTTTCCCTGAATCAGGACCCGGAAATATGGGAGTCACACTAACAGATGAGAAGCATCCAATTGGACTGAGCAATGTCAAGCGACGTTTGGAATTGCTTTACCCCAAGAATTATACTTTAGCTATTAGTCAAACCGTACATCCTGAGGAGAAGACAAATTGGTATGAAGTGAGTTTAATGATTAACTTATGAGTATGTTGAGATGTCTTGCTGTAGATGACGAACCACTGGCATTAGACTTACTTGAAGATAACATCCGTCAGGTTAGTTTTCTTACGCTCGTAGGCCGATGCAAAAATGCAATGGAGGCCATCGAAGTGCTACAAAAAGAGCAGGTGGATTTGCTGTTTCTGGACGTACAAATGCCGGGTTTGACCGGAATCCAGCTATTAAAAAACCTGAAGACCCGACCAATGGTGATCTTCATTACAGCTTATAAAAATTATGCAGTAGAGGGGTTTGAATTGGATGTGCTGGACTACCTGGTAAAGCCCGTACCTTTTGAAAGATTCCTTAAATCCGTTACCAAAGCCCTGGAATTCAGCAACCTTAGCAAAAAAGAGGAAAAAAGCAGGGAATACCTGTTTGTGAATGCTGACTACACTTTGTTAAAGGTTACGATAAAGGATATCATCTACATTGAAGGGCTTAAAGACTACATAAAAATCTTCCTTTCCAGTTCATCCAAACCTGTGATTACCAGGCTGAGCATGAAATCCATGGAAGAGTCCTTACCTTCCGACCAATTCATTCGCACCCACAAATCCTATATTATCTCAATTGCTCATATCATCTCCATCCGAAAGAATAAGATCAAATTGTCAGAAACGGATATTCCACTCAGTGACCATTACAAAGAGTCATTGATGAATCTAATACAGAAAGAAAACCTCTAGTAGCTTAAAAATCTTCTAGACGTTTTTTCCGGTCTTGTCGCAGGAATGAGGCAGTAGGTATACTTTATTTTTTTAGGAGATGTAAACCAGAAAAATTGCACCATAGATTAAGAATTTCTTATGGTGCGGATATCTATTCTATACATTTTACTGATCTGCATGGCCTTGAATGGCCATAGCCAGGAAGTGGTTCCGGTAAATAAGATCATGATCAGCGACAGCTATTTTGGTCAAAGGCTCTATGCCGTGCTATCGGGATGGGAGCAGGAATATCAACTCAAATTTGACTTTCGTAAAGAAGAAGTACCTGATTTTTTCCTTGGCGACAAGTACTACGATAATGTCCCAATAGCGGATGTGATTGATGATATATTCAGCCAATTAAACCTTCAATATAAAATCGAGTCTAACAGGACAATCATTGTCAGGAAAAATCCTAAAGAACTGTTGTACATGCGTCATCTAACCAGGCGGAACTTTACTTTTAGGGGGCAGGTCATTGATGGAGAGACTGGTGAAACCCTTCCATACGCTACGGTCTATGTTAAGCACACCATTCAGGGTGCTACTACTAATGTAGATGGCTATTTCTCAATCATGAACATGCCTGCCGATACTTCTACCATCATCATTCAATATATTGGCTACAAGACTGCTGAGATAAAGCTATATCCGGAAATGCTCAATGAAGACGGCCCTACCGTTTTTTCAATCAATACTTCTGCTGATGAGCTTGATGAAGTAGTCGTCCTGGCTCAACAGGAGCATATGATGAAGGCTTCGGGTATCAGCACCGTATCCGTATCCCCAAAACAGTTGGCAATTCTGCCTGGTCTTGGAGAAAAGGATATTTTCAGGTCGCTTCAGATGCTCCCTGGAATTAGCGCTACCAATGAGACTTCTTCAGGCTTGTATGTCAGGGGAGGTACACCAGATCAAAACCTGGTGCTGTTTGATGGTTTTACTGTATATCATGTGGACCATTTCTATGGTTTTTTCAGCGCATTCAATGCCAATGCCGTGAAAGATGTACAGCTCTACAAAGGTGGATTCGAAGCCAAGTATGGCGGTAGGATCTCCAGTGTGGTAGACCTGACGGGAAAGAATGGTAACACAGAGTCTGTTTCAGGCAACGTCGGGGTCAGCGCAATCAGTGTAAATGGCTCGGTAGAGGCACCCTTTGATGATGGTAAGGGATCTGTCTTTATCGGTGCACGGCGATCCTTCACAGATATTATCAGAAGTGGCCTGTACAACGATGTATTTGACCTTTTTGAGGAGGAAACCCAAAGTACGCAACAGCGTATTGCTCCAGGAGGTGGAGGAGGTAGATTTGGATTTAATCAGGTCGAAAATGAGCCGGATTTCTATTTCTATGATCTCAATGCTAAAATTTCCTATCGACCAAGTGCCAAAGAAATTGTTTCCATCTCTTTTTATAATGGTGTAGACAAACTTGATAATTCAAACGAATTTAATAATCAGGGTGGTCAGAGTTTTGGTGGTTTCGGAGGAGGCAATGGTGGTAACACAGGCACCTCGAATATCAACAACAACACCACGGACCTGAATAACTGGGGCAACCTGGGATCAAGTATCAGATGGGGGAGACAATGGACTGATAAAATTTTCACGAATACGGTGCTCTCCTATTCAAAATACTTCAAGGATCGCGATAGCTACACCTTGACTGAAGTGACAAGAGACGACAGTACATTCACAACAAGAAATGGCACGCTTGAGGACAATAATGTGCTGGATTTTACATTCAGGACTGATGTTGAATATCTGCTAAGCGACAACCATAAACTGGATTATGGTCTCCAGTCAACAGACAACAGGATAAATTATACACAGGTAAGAAATGACACAATAAATGTTCTGGACAGGAATGATAAAGGGTATACAGCTGCGGTTTACGTACAGGATACATGGCGTCCGATACAGTCATTGTCCATAGTACCGGGAATCAGGCTGTCCTGGTATAGTGGTACCAGGCAATATTATTCAGAACCAAGACTCTCATTATCCTATCAGCTTTCGAAAAGGCTGACGATAAAAGGTGCCTGGGGTAAATATTACCAGTTTGTCACCAGAGTGGTCAGGGAGGATTTTACACAGGGCAGCAGAGATTTCTGGCTCATGGCCACTGAGGATATCAATCCGGTGAGTTCGTCCACACATTATATCGCAGGATTTTCCTATGAGTTGGATCAACTTCTGTTTGATGTGGAGGCTTACCACAAGGATATGCAGGGGCTGACCGAATATACACTTCGGTTTGCAAATAATTTTCGTGGTCAGGATCGGGGAACAACAGAGCTGTTTTATGAGGGTACCGGGTACTCACGCGGCATCGAATTCCTGATACAGAAAAAAGTTGGCGTTTATACAGGGTGGATCGGCTATACCCTCAGTGAAGTCATTCACAATTTCCCGGGGATAGCAGATCATTCTTTCTATGCACTAAATGATCAGACCCATGAATTTAAAATAGTAAACAGTCTCAGAGCCGGCCACTGGACATTTTCTGCCACCTGGGTATATGCTACAGGGAAGCCATACACAAGCCCTGTTGGCGGGTATGAGATTACGTTACTCGATGGGTCTGTGAATTCGTATGTAAGTGTCGGTGAAAAAAATGCTTACAGATTACCGGATTATCACCGAATGGATGTTTCTATCAATTACGGTTGGGATTGGGGAGCCAAAACCAAAGCAGAAGTAGGTCTTTCTGTTTTCAATTTCTACAACCGTACCAACGTTTGGTATAAAACCTACAATATCGTGGAAGATGAGTTGATTGTGACCGATGTGAACACAATAGGTTTTACGCCCAATTTGTTTATCAATTTAATGTTCTAGGAGATGAGGTACAGGAAGGTATTCATTTTGCTGGCAGTAATATTTAGTCTGGGGTGTGAGGATCAGCAGTTTGATCCTTCAACCACTAACACCGTGGTGGTGGAAGGATTTCTCTATGCAAACCACCCTGTGCAATCAGTTAGGATTAGTGAGCTTATCCCATTTATTTCGGACGAAGAAAAAGATTATGGTATTGATGACGCACAGGTTGTTATTCAATGGAATAATCAGGATTTTCCATTAATACCTTCTGAAGACAGCATTGGTTTGTACACTTATGAGGATGAGGGGTTAGATATCATTGTCGGGGAAACATATGATTTAAGGGTTGAGTACCTCGATGAAATCACGGTTGCAACAACTACCGTACCCGGTTCTCCCGTAAGTCTCGAAATTTCTGAGGATACATTGGAGATTGCTCCCATTGAGTCTTTCGAAGACTTACGTGACAGGGGACAGGTCGACAATCTGGAGATAACCTGGGGTAATTCAACTGGTGATTCTTATTATATCGTTGTGGACAACCTGGAAGAAGAACCCGAAGAAATCAATACATTGGATTTTGAGGGTAGAAGGCCAAACTTTAATCTGGTCACCAGACCAACCACATTAGATGTTTACAATATTCAACCCAATTCCCTGACTCAGTATGGAACATATAGAGTGATCGTATTCCATGTAGCTCAGGAATATGTGGACCTCTATGAGACCTCTGAGCAAGATTCGAGAAGCCTGACCGAGCCACTTAATAATATTGAAAACGGGCTTGGAATATTTACATCCTTTAGCAGCGATACTGTGTCTTTTGAAATCATCAAACCCAGCGAGTAGCGGGGATATCAAAAGATGTAATTAAAAAAATAAAAAAGCGATTGTGCGGGAGAGAGATGTATCAGGCTAAAAAGATTGCATATAATATAATTATCTCAATGGCTCTTTTGGTGATTGTAGTTTTTACCAGTACAGCACAAACAAATAGTCGAAGAGCTCCGGGAGTGAATATCACTTTCAATGAAAAGGCACTCAAGCAGTTGAAGAAGGACCATAAAAAAAGTTATAAGAAAAACCATAAAGCGGCACTCAAGATGGCTGAAGAGAATAATTGGGAGATCGTCAGGCGCATACCAGGAGGAGGAGTCATCGAGTTGCACAGTGTTGATGTAAAAGGAAAGCCGGTATACTATAAAACCTATTCCTCCGAATCAGCTGCTACGACTAGTACTGATCATGTATGGGATGGAGGCGCTTCGGGATTGTCCTTAAGTGGAAATAGTGAGTCTATGAGTAAGCGTTTAGGTATCTGGGATGCGGGTCCTGTACGAGCTACTCATCAGGAGCTGTCCGGCAGGGTATCTCAGGAAGACAATGCAGGAAACACTTATAGTGACCATGCCACACATGTGGCTGGTATTATGGTTGGGAGTGGGTTAAATGAAGAAGCAAAGGGTATGGCTTATCAATCGGAGTTGAGGGCCTGGGAATGGAGCAATGACATCTCAGAGATGAGCGAAGCCGCAGCTGATGGTTTAATACTCTCCAATCATTCATATGGTCTCGGGAATATAGGATGGGTTTATAATTCGGAGCGCTCAGGGTCTGTTGTATGGGAATGGTGGGGAGACACAGATATTTCTGAGTATGAGGATTATCGTTTTGGCTATTACGATGACTATGCTCAGGAGGTAGATGAAATAGCCAATAATGCGCCTTACTATCTGGTAACTGTGGCAGCAGGTAACGATCGAACCAATAGTGGTCCGGGGTCTGGCAATCGTTATTATCTGAATAGCTCTAACACCACGAGTACAGTGGAAAGAAGAGATCAGGATTCATTTGACCTGATCACCTCCTTTGGGCTGGCAAAAAATGTGCTCACAGTAGGGGCCATACACCCTCTTGATGATGGTTTTCAGGAGTCCAGTGAGGTGGAATTAGCGTACTTCAGTAGTCTGGGACCAACAGATGACGGTCGCATAAAGCCTGATATCGTCGCCGATGGCTGGAATGTACTTTCTTCAGTAGCTACTTCAAATGACGATTATGATTACTACAGTGGTACAAGCATGGCAGCTCCAAATGTCACTGGATCGCTTCAGCTACTCCAGGAATACCATGCAGAGTTATCTGATGGTAATTTCCTGAAAGCGGCCACTTTGAAGGGGTTGGTGATACATACGAGTGATGATACGGGAAATGAGGGTCCTGACTATACCTATGGCTGGGGGTTGTTGAATACAGCCAGAGCGGCAGATGCCATCGACGGACAGGATGATTTTTACCTGGTTGAAGAGCGGTCACTGGAGCAGGACGCTTATGATACGATCCATGTCATTGCATCCGGTTCCGAATCACTCAAAGTGACAATCAGTTGGAATGATCCTTATGCAACACCACTGGATATTGACGAGTCAGTGGTCAATAACAGAACTCCATTGTTGATAAATGATCTGGATGTCGTGGTCCTTGGTCAGGACAGCACATACTATCCCTGGGTGCTTGATCCTGATGCTCCCGAATCGAGTGCTACCACAGGTGACAATATCGTAGATAATGTGGAACAAGTCCTGATACAAAACCCGGTTCCCGGAGAGACATACCAGGTAGTTATTAGTCATAAGAATACCCTGACCGATGGTTATCAGGATTACTCACTGATCATCGGTGGGCAGGGAGGTCAACCCTATTGCATTTCAGCACCAGAGAACGAGGGAGGACCCTCCCTGAGTGAGATTCATTTTGGAAGTCTGGATGCCTTCATCGATCCATGCACAGAAAATGAAGGTGATTTGGAGTTAGTTGCTGAGGTGCCGTATAAACAGGATGGCTCCGTGTCCCTTGATTTGAACACTGAGTTTTGTGATGGGCTATCCCAAACTCATTATGTCCGGGTGTTTGTGGACTGGAACAAAGACTATGATTTCGAGGATGAAGGAGAAAGTGTCTCATCAGCAGTACTTTCTACCAGTGAGGACAGTCTGAGTACTCAGGTCAGCTTTCCGGAAGACCTCTCCCATGGTACAAGCACCAGGATGAGAATCATCATAGCTGATGATCCGGAGGCTACTTCCTGTGGTAGCAATCATGCTGGTCAGACCGTTGATCTCACCCTGCAGTTTACAAAACCTCAGTATGATATCACTCCATTGGTTTTGTTATCACCCGATGAAATTTCATGTGTCAATACCTCCCTGCCATTGCAGGTCAGGCTGGCTAATGAAGGAAGTGAGGCGGTAAGCGACATCCCAATTACAGTTCACGTTGATGTGAACGGTACGGAAATAATCTATCAGGATACGTTGCAGACTGCTATTAAATCCGGAGAGGAAAAGGTTTATACGCTGTCTTATTTCATCGAACTGGAGCCAGACACTCCGTATGATTTCCGAGTTACCACCTCGCTTGAAACAGATCAATATCTGATCAATGATACATTAACCACCAGTTTTTTCTCGGAGAGCCAGATAGTACTGAGTAATGCCAGGGCTTTTATATGTGATACAGAGAGTATTCGGTTGCTTTCTGATGACTTATATACTTTTTGGTATACTGAGGTAGATCAGCGTGAGCCAGTAGGGTATGGTACATCTGTGGTGTTGGATGACTGGCCCGCTGATTCTACTTTTTATGCAGCTATCAATGACCTGGATGTTGCTCTGGGGCCTAAGGACAAGTATGAATTTGATGGTGGTTCCTACGGAGCCGGGTATTTACCCGAGCCTTTGATATCGACTGAGGTTCCCATGATCCTGGACAGTGCCCGGCTTTATATCGGTAATCCCGGAACCCTGATTTTTAATGTGATTGATGAATCTGGTGAGGTCGTTAGCTCTGCAGAGGTAGAAGTAGAAGCCACCAGGGAATCAGCTGTTTCGGGGGATTCTGATGATGATCTGACTGATGAGGGAGCTATGTATCACATTGGGTTGGAATTTCCTGAACCCGGAAATTATCGCATTCAGCTGGAATACGAAGACGATGCATCGATCTTTAGAAGCAATGAAGGAGTAAACGGTTTTCCATATACTGTTTCAGGCATTCTTACACTATATGGGGCTTTGTATGATGGGGATACCCTGACTGATGCCTATTATTATCTGTATGATATGCAGATCAGTTCACTGGACTGCAGCAGTGAAAGAATCGCTATAGAAGCACAGTCTGGTCCACAAATAAATAATCTGATCACCTCTGAGGTGACCACCTCATGCAATACGCCCATTCAGCTTACAGCCACAGAATACAGTGAGCATAGCTATGAATGGTTTAAAGATGGTGTAATGTTAGAAACTTCTTCAAATCCGGTTTATGAAGCCGCTGTTTCCGGAGACTATGAACTTATTATCAGCAATGAGCAGTGTGTTTATTCCCCGTCCAATACCATTTCAATTGACATTACAAACCTTGAAAAGCCGGAGATCACAATAGAGGATGAGAGTCTTTTGATCTCCAGCAGTTCAGCCGGTAATCAATGGTATCTGGATGGGGAACTTATTGATGGTGCCACAGATGATGAATATGAAGCGGTAATAGCAGGATATTATCAGTTGGAGGTTAGCGAGAATGAATGCTATGTGTATTCAGATGAAGAGCTGGTATATGTGGAACCACCGGTAGAAGAGGGGATCTGGGCATATCCCAATCCGGCTGAAGACCTGGTCACGGTTCGTCTTAGACAGGTAACTGATGCCACCGAGGTTTCATTAACGCTTTACGATATGGTGGGCAATGAGCTGATGGAATTTCCGGCGACCTTTCTGTTTGAAGATATCTATGAAGCTAAGTTGGATGTATCAGTACTAAGAAGCGGTGTTTATTTATTAAAAGCACCAGCGAATTCAGAAGACTGGGTGAAAAAATTGATTAAAAATTAAAGAGAATGACCATAAAAGGGCAACACTTGAAAATTGTGAATAAGGCAAAAAAACGATCTCTGATCAAAGCAAGACAGGTTATCGTAAGCGGGATGATGTTTCTGATTATTCTGGGATCCTGTGACAGTAACTCCCTGATCAGTGATGATGTGGTGTCTGATGAAGACTTCAACGTAAGTCTGCTCAAAGATCTTGCCCTTGATTTTTCAACAATGCGGCTGGATAGCCTGACCACAAGTACTACCGGAACGGTAACGATGGGTTCAAATCAGCAGCCCAACATTGGTATTACCAATCATATGGCATGTTTCCAGCCAGGCCTGGATGTTAGTGCTTATTCCAACCTGAAAAATACAGTTGATTTTGAGTCTTTGTCCTTTGATTCCCTGTCTATTGTGCTCGTATCAACTGGTGATAATTATTACGAATCAGGGGAGTATACCACCTTTTATGTGGATCAGTTTCTCACACCCCTGGAGCTGCTGGATAATGGCTATCTATATAATACATCAGTGCCCCCATCAGACAGAATCCAGGTTGGAAGTAAGACCTTCAGATCGAATCTTGAAGAAGGTGATGAATTAATCATAGACCTGTCTGATAGTTTAGGGCAGGCAATTTTTGATCTCATGGCTGCCGATGATGAAATCTTCTCTTCTACATCCGATTTTGTTGAGTTCATAGGAGGATTTAACGTCTATGTTCGGGAAACCTCACCTATTCTATCGTTTTATGCAGACAGCTTAAAAATGCGCATGTATTATACGGATAATACCAACATCCCACCAACAACAGATTATTTTGACTTTTCAATAGATAATGAGATATACTATACCCATACCATCAATGAGTTGGAAAGCAAATTTGATGGACTGGAATCGTCATTTGAAGATTACCTGAGTTCTGATTCTACCGATCAACTGACTTATTTATCGGGAGGGTCTTTGCTAGGTACCGTGATCGACTTTCCAGGAGTGGAGATCCTGGCGCTGGAAGAACAGGATTATATTCTGACACATGCAGAGCTCAGGCTCTATCCGGAGAGTGAATCAGCTAGTGATCTTGACAAACTCCCCGAAACCCTGGTAGCGTATTTTGTTGATGAAGACAACAGCACCATTACCAGCCAGGATGAATTCATCACAGCCACATTAACCTTCGACGATACTTATAAGCGCGATACCTATTACACGATCGAGGTATCTGCATTGATAGAGATATTTCTAACACCTTTTACACAATACAATTACTCTTTGCTTGTCATGCTTCCCTATTCTGAAGTGACGAATAATCCGAAATCACTGATGATCGAGGACGGATCCATGAGGAGCGAATTAATACTTTATACACTTGAAAACTGAAATAATTATACTAATGAAAAGAATCTTATTTTTTGGAGTTTTAGCGATGTCGATGCTGGCATGTACAGACATAGAGGATGATGATGAAGTAACGTTGGGCAACTGGTCCAGACAATCTGATTTTGAGGGGGTGGCCAGATCTTCCACTGTTTATTTTGTGATAGATGGTTATGCGTATGTTGGTCTGGGGACAGATGGGAGTGATTATTTAAAGGACTTTTGGAGGTACGATCCTCAACTGGACTTTTGGGAGGAGATGGCACCATTTGAAGGAGATGGAAGAATCGGCTGTTTTTCCTTTGCCGCGGATGGAAAAGGGTACGTAGGAACCGGATATAATGATGAATTGGTGGAAGAGGAACTATCAGATTTCTGGGAATATGATCCGGGAACCAATACATGGACGCAAAAAGCAGATTTTGGCGGTGGTGCCAGGTACAATGCTTTGGCATTTAGCATTGATGGAAAAGGCTATGCCGGTGCCGGGTATGATGGTAACTACCTGAAGGACATATGGAAATATGATCCGACAAACGATACCTGGGCCCAGACTATCAGTATCAGCCAGAAAAGAGAAAGCGCTTTCAGTTTTGTGATTGATGGGGTAGCTTATGTTGGTGGCGGAAGAAACAACGGGTCATACATTTATGACTTTTCTTCTTTCGACCCTACCATGGAGCAATGGACCGATCTGACTTTGTTTGATGACGAAGATGATGCATATGATGATTTTTACACTGCAGTACAGCGGTATTCTGCCTCAACCTTTACGTTGGATGGTGTTGGCTATGTGGTGTGTGGTGTTTCCAGTACTTACTCCACAGCAGTTTTTGCTTACTACCCTGAGTCCAATAGCTGGTCGAGCGACCCGACAAACTTTGAATATACCTCAAGAGGTGATGCAGCCGGGTTCGCCATCAATGGCACAGGATATATAGCTACCGGGAGAAATAGCAGTTCACGATTTGATGATATCTGGAGTTTTGATCCCGATGAAGAATACGACGAATTTAGATGAGAAAATTTTGGTTATTTATCGCATGTGTATTTTGTATTGCCGGGGCTGCCTGGAGTCAAAGTTATACGGGGTCAGCCTATAATGTATATGGACTTGGAACACTTCAATCCCCTACATTATCGGCTTTCTCCGGACTGGGAAATACATCCATTGGTGTTCGGTCGCCGATAAATGTTAATATCACCAACCCGGCGGCTACCAATGCTATTCAGGGTTTTTCACACCAATTTGATATAGATGGGTATTTCAGTGTGTTGAATCAGCAGGACAGAGATTCCGAGGGTGTTTCATACCTGGGGGGGCTCCAGGGCTTGAATTACTGGTTCAGAACCTCTGAGAAGAGTGCCATGACTGTTGGGGTGAAATCTTTCAGCAAAACCAACTACTCAGCTACCAATGAGAATAATTATTCTCCCGATATAGGTAATTATTCTGTGTTGTATCAGGGTACCGGAGGCGTGAGCCAATTCTATGTGGGTTTTGGGCAGGAGTTATTTAAATCACTGAATTTAGGTGTCAAATACAATTTTATTTTTGGCAATCTCAACGATACCCAGGTTGTTTATGATAATACCTACCTGGATTCTACGGTGGTAGACCTCTCTGAATATGTCAGGAAGAGTTACCTTGAATTTGGTGCACAATATGAAATCAAACCCAGGTGGTTAAGCTTTGGTAAGATCGTTTTAGGTGCAACATATAGACCGGCCACCCAGATCAATACCAGGATCAGTGAACTGATCATCTATGCGTCTGATTCATTGGTCAGTGAAGACAATGGGTCTGTGGTTTTACCGGAAAGTTTCGGGTATGGCCTGTCATTTAGCTGGAAAAGGATGACACTGGCAGCGGATATAAAACTTACCAAATGGAATGAGCTGAGTGATGTATCCAGTATTGAGCGCTACGTCGATCAGCAAGCGTATTCACTGGGGTTTGAGATTCTTCCCAAGTATAATTCACAGAATTATTTTGATCGGGTGAATTATCGGTTAGGGGTATCCTTATCAAACTATTACCTCAAGATAAAAGGAACAGGTTTTATGGAGTCAAGTATGAATCTGGGTCTTGGGCTTCCTGTAAAATATGGATCAGGGGTAATTAACCTGGGGTACCAATATCATTTATTGGGGACGACAAACCACAACCTGATTCGCGAGGCGACCAGTACGATATCAGTAGGCTTCAGTATCAGGGAAAACTGGTTTAAGAAGCCTTTAAATTATTAGTAGACGAAGGGAGATGAAACCTGGAAATAATGATTTCTTAAATCAATGGCACTTGCTGCGACTAGGTTATTGAAAATAGGAGTTATTTGATGATGAATTTTGAAATGAAAAAGCGATGAATTGATATTTCTTCAGGAAATAGGCGCGTAATAAATGAATAATCCCGGTGAGATACTGTTGAGTATGCTTGCCGGGCAGCAAACAGTAAATACACATTCATTAAATTGGGCGGATGAGATGTATGCTTACACCATTATTCGTCCCCTTCCTGATCCTTGGGGCATGTACCACCGGGAATCAGTCAATAGAACCACCCCGGGTGACGCTGGAGCTTAACCCCGGCGAAAACAATCCCAGAAACAGCGAAGGCGACTTTATCACCCTAAATGACGGTACCGTCATGTTTATTTACAGC
Organism: Cyclobacteriaceae bacterium; assembly: GCA_965223915.1. Lineage (GTDB taxonomy): Bacteria > Bacteroidota > Bacteroidia > Cytophagales > Cyclobacteriaceae > UBA7330. The sequence continues at coordinate 2,156,079 of OZ245027.1, forward strand.
AAGTATACGGGTGAATCATCGAGTGATCATGCGCCGGCATCACTTGTTGCCCGATACTCCCGGGATGAAGGAAAAACGTGGACTGTCAGGGATGAGATCATTGTAGCCAATGAAGGGGGTATGAATGTGATGTCAGTATCGTTGCTACGTCTGCAAAATGGGAATATTGCCCTTTTTTACCTGCGCAAGAACTCCACGGAAGATTGTATTCCTATGATGCGAATATCTGATGATGAGGCCCAATCATGGAGTGACCCTATTGTGTGTATCCAGGATAAGCCGGGTTATTATGTTCTGAATAATGATCGCGTCATCCAACTGGAGAGTGGCAGGCTGCTGATGGCTGTGGCCAGGCACAATGGACCCGGGGAAGCATGGAAGAATGCCGGTAGTTTGTTCGCCTATTATTCGGATGACAATGGCTTGACATGGACCTCTGGTAAGCAAGTACCCAATGATGCCGAAATCGTAACACAGGAACCCGGCTTGATCGAAATGGAAGATGGACGCGTCATGATGTACATCCGTGCCAGTGGTGGGTTTCAGCAGCTATCATTTTCCGAAGATAAAGGAGAAACATGGAGCCCAATACAACAAAGCAATATCCCATCACCGCTTTCACCCGCAACCATTGAGCGCATGCCTGATGGGAACTGGTTGTTAGTTTGGAATAACAATGATGGGAGCAATCCTGAGATAGCGGGGAAAAGAACTCCACTGACCGCAGCGATCTCCAGTGATGAGGGCCAGACTTGGAAACACATCAATAATATCGAGGATGACCCCAATGGCTGGTACTGCTACATCGCCCTGCATTTTTTATCAGACGATGAGCTACTATTGGGCTACTGTGCAGGCAACAGGGAGAAAGGAAATGGCCTCGCCGTGACCCACGTGACGAAGGTGAGCAGAGGATGGTTGGAGGAGGAGTGAGGTGTTTTAATTGCTAGTAGCAAATTAATTTTCATTTCTATTATCATATCAAAGGCTCTGTTAGATGTTCATTTTATTAGCCTCCGCCTCATCTTCTATTAAACTATAATATGTTACGTTGATATTTATGATTTTATGACCGAAAACCACGAAATACTCTCCAGGCATATTATAATATCTATCATCCAGTTCTTTATCTAAGAAGTTCTTTGTTTCTTCAGTTGAGTCGCTGGAAAAACTTCTACGGTATACATTTAATAAGTAAATCTTATCTATTGATCCATCTGGTGACAGGTAATAGTTGTTAAGTATGCCACAATAAATGACACTCCCATGATCAGAGTTTACAAGCACATCAACTTGAACAAATTCGACATTTTCGGGATTATCCAAAATCCGCCCACTAAAAAGATAATACCAGTCGTTCTTTATTTTTAAAAAGCTAAATTTTTTGTCCCATGAGTTCCGTAAAACCACTATCCTGAAACTGTACCCAATTAGTAAGGATATGATTATAAGAGTCATTTGATATGCAAGGAATTCAAATATTGAATTGGCAATCAAAGCAAAATTAATTGCCGACTTTTCAGCACCAATTAATAAATAATAGAAGTCACTTATTGATATCTTATAATAAAGAGAAACGATTTCAAACCCTATAAATTGAATGGCAATTGCTGGTAAAATTGACCAAAAAAGTTCCTCTGTTATAGATGGTCTTGAGACCTTTCTTGAGTAAGGACCTTGTAAGAAAGAGTATCTAACAGCAAACCCTGGAAATAGGAGAAATAGAATTAGAGCGGTTCCGAATGCGATATTCAAGGAGTAACTTATTTGTTTTTGTTACTCACACGCTTAATATCAAAGCTTTTACCATTATATTTTACAGAATAAGACCCATTCCTTTCTCCCTTTATGATACCGTGCATAAGCTGCTTTGAGCTGTCTTTGTCGGACAACATATTTTGGATTCTATTACTTAATGGTGCTTTCATAATGTTTACAACATATATAACGAAGATATGAATTTGGATGTTCAATTGCAATTAATTTTCATGGGGGTTAGCGTTAATCAACCACTGGTCAATAATTCACTTATATGTAAAATCCGAACAGTCAGAAAAGGATTCCGCCCCTTTAGGGCTCTGTACTACTTTGTGGTTAATCTCAGGGCTTTGCCTTGAGGTGGTGCCTACGCTCCTTTGGAGCTTCGATTTTTTACAATTTGTGAATAATAGGCTTCTTCTAAGAAAAGCTCCAACGGAGCGTCATCAACCAACACAGGGCCCTGGCCCTGTGTGCTAACAATAATCTTCACAAGCCCCAAAGGGGCGCAATCCACATAATCATTACTGGCTCTGTCTTTACCTACCATACCGCTACCAGAAAAACAATTTTATTATCTTAGTGTCCAGCCACTTTGTGCGAAGTATGCCCATACAAGACACCCCATTACAAAAGACACTTGAAGCAATACCTGTGAATGAGGTCAAACAACCCATCATCCCAGTGGATGTATTCATTCAGGAAGCCTCTGATCTGAATATCTGGATCCGGGAGGATTTGAAGCAATTGTACGCTGCTGGGTTGGATAAAAGGTTTGTGGAATCCCTGTCGGATAGAATTGATGCCCTTCAGCTTGCCCAATCAGAGTGGATCAACTATCGCGAAAGCCGCAAAACCATACTACTCAATCAGAAGAAGTTGAAGGAGGAAGCGCTCCAGGTAAAGAAAGACCTCGTCGCTGCGCTCCGGTTTGCTTTCAGGGAAGATGAGAATGTTCAAAGTTCCGTGAATGACATTATGAAAGGTGCTTCAAGCACTGACCTGGTCCAGGACCTGAGTGACCTGGCTGTCCTGGCTAAGAGTCATACCCATGGACTTAAAGCTATTGACTTTGACATCCGCAAAATAAAGCTTGCTTCCGGGCTGATCTCCAAACTTGCAAATGCCACGGCCCTGTGGAATGTAGAAAAGATATCTACCGATGCCAGGGAGATGCGTGACCGGGCCTATACCTACCTGCTGGAGGCAGTTCATGCGATCAGGGTCACTGGACGATATGTTTTCCGGGGTGACAAGGTCCGCATCACCGGCTACAGGCATCGTTACCGGTCCAGAAAGTAGTTCTCTACATCATTTAGGCTTTTCCCAACACATTAATTAGTCTTCACAACAATATTTATAAGTTTCACAACACACTTTTTATAGTTCACAACATATAAATGCTAGTTCACAACGTTGTGAAGTGTATAAACTATGTTGTGAATTGCTGAATGAATGTTGTGAAATATTGTTTTAGTGTTGTGAACAGTATATTATACGTTGTGAGTAGTAGTAATATGTTGTGAGCAGGAGATTGTTTGTTGTGATATCATATAGAGTAGTACAAACAAAAAAAGCATCTCATATGAGATGCTTAATGTTGTACACCCAGAAGCCTGCCCGCCGAAGGCGGGGAGTCGATCGCAGCGACCAGCTTCTGATACTATGTACACCCAGAAGGAGTCGAACCCTCAACCTCTGGAGCCGAAATCCAGCGCTCTATCCAGTTGAGCTATGGGTGCAAAAATTTTCAAAGCACTCGGAAGGATTCGATCGCAGCGGCGAACCGCCCCTCAACCCCCAGAGCCGAAATCTGGTATTCTATCCAGTTGAACTACGAGTGCAAAACGGAGTGCAAATATATGACTTATCGAAAGAAAATACCCATCATAGAAAATAGAAACTATCATTTACGTTTCGAAAGATGTTGTAAACCTTTAGGGGAACTCAGAAGCCTGTAGGCAGGGATTCGATCGCAGCGGACTCTTATGCTAAAGATTCAGCGTCAGCGTGCGAACCGCCGAAATGTCGGACCACCCTCAACTCCCAGAGCCTGGCCGGCCGCACCGAAATCTGGTATTCTACCAAAACGTCGGACCGCCGAAACGTCGGACCACCAGTTGAATTACGAGTGCAAAACGGATTGCAGATATAGAATTTTATCACATGATTTGAATCAATTTTTTGAGTCAGAGAGAAGAGAAATAAAAAAGTCACCCGACCAGTAGGTGACTTCAACAATAACAAAATGATCTTAAATATTTATTTAGTCAGACCGATAGTCATAACAAACGCCATTACGTCCACTACGTCATCCTGATCAATATCATACTCTTCAGATTCCCCTAACTTCACCACCAAAGCAGAGCTTGTCAAGGTGACAACCTCTAACTCAATTGGATATCCATCAAAAGATATGGTAAGTGTTTGAGTTGTTTCATTTAATTCCCAGGTACCTTCTTCATCGGCTTCACCAGGATAAGAAGATATTACAGTACCTCCTTCATTGAAGGTCATAGACATGCCTTCAAATTCATTTAATTCCTGTCCAAATTCTTCCAGGAGATCTTCAAATTCAGAAGCAGGTGCATCAAAAGCTTCTGCATACCACTCTAAAAAGTCAACGTCATTGATGGTGATTTCAAAATCAAATGAATTGTATGACCATGTTCCCTCAATTTCTGCTGCTACAAAGTCATCTCCTTCCTCTCCATCGTTACAAGATGTGAAAATTACAACGCTACCTAACAGGCAGGCAAATAAAAATGGTTTAGCTAGTTTGTACATATGATATAAATTATGGTTTAGATGGTTGAAAGTCTCAAAAATGGTGCCTAAAATTTTAACAGTGCAAATTAGTAGGTGATAAATACGTGTTATTACTGAGGTCATAATGTTCCTGTTTCTATTTTTGCACCCATGAATCCGGAAGTGATACACGATATCATCAAAAAGCGAAGATCCTATTATCCCCCTCAGTTTTTACCTAAGGAGATCCCAAGGGAGGTAATTGAAAAGCTACTAAAATCTGCCAATGAAGCGCCCACCCATAAGCTTACTGAGCCCTGGAGATACAAAGTGATCACTGGCCCTGCCAGGAAGCGATTTGGCGAGTTTATGTCCGAAAAATACCGGGCCATCACACCCACACCGGAGTTTTCTATTGCTAAATATGAAAAGATCAAGACCAACCCACAGAAGTCCGGAGCTGTACTGGCTATCTGTATGCAAAGAGACCCTAACGGCAGGATCCCGGAATGGGAAGAACTGGCTTCTGTAGCCATGTCCGTACAAAATATCTGGATTGCCTGTTCAGGTTACGGAATTGGAGGCTACTGGTCATCCCCTGATCTGATCAAATACTTTGGGGAGTTTCAGCATCTGGAGAATGGGGAGCGATGCATCGGTATCTTTTATATGGGTTATATTGGCAAAGAAGTGCCGGGACCTCTCAAAAAGCCCATTGAAGAAAAAGTAGCCTGGATTGATAAATAAATATGATCCGCTAAGAAAATACCCGCTTATAATTTTCTACCAATTGACCAGCATAGGGTTTGGCGAGTGAAATGAGCTTCTGCTTGTCGACCTCAGACAGTTTCTTCATGTTTTTAAGGACGCTTACATTGGCATCCAGTTCGTAATTAAACCGACACCCGCTACACAACGACGAGATAGGCAGGGAATAAACATACTGATGAAGATTGGCAAGGGTCAAGTCCGTATTTCCGATGACATCAGGGATATCTTCTGTCCGGATATCAGCCGGAGTAGTATCAATACGCCCGCCAAGCAGACTACCACCTGCCATGGTTTTCATGGCGATTACTCCGTAGCCCTTTTCCAATAACACCGGGAGGACATTCTTTTCGAATGATTCAAACGAAGGATCACAAACATTCAATGGCATCTGACAGGTATCAAACTCCAATCCCATTTTGTCCAGTGTTTCTAAGAAATAGAGATGTGTTTTGGGATTTTGATGACCGGTGAATCCGAGATATCGTGTTTTGCCTTGCGCTTTAGCTTCTAAAAACGCATCAAGGACACCATCTCTGATCCGGTTGTCTACATCCTGTGGTGTAGTGAAGGTATGTATTTGCCAGAGGTCCAGATAATCTGTATTGAGTGCCTTTAAGGTTTCGTCAAGCTGTTTTCTCACACCGTCTCCCGTTTTGGCCGGAGCTTTGGACATCAAAAAGATTTTATCTCGGTACTTAGGTGTCAGAAATTGGCCCATATATTCTTCTGATCTTCCGCTATGGTACCCACGGGCATTATCATAGAATCGTATACCCAGTTCCATCGCTCGCTCTACCATTTCCTCGGCCCTTTTCGGGCTTTCGGTAGTACCTAGATGGTAACCCCCGAGGCAGAAGGCTGTAACTTTTTCACCATTTCGGATGAGCTGTCTTTGCGGAAGGAGCTCTCCGATGCTGTCTCTCTCAGGAGCTCCAGTTGCCCAGTCTGATACCATGGAAAGTGCCGTGAGTGCTCCGGCTTTTTTAATGAAACTTCTACGATTGTCATTCATGATCAAATGGGTTGATTTATTTCAAGCGTAAATAAATATGCCTTGATAATTTACTAAATTCACTGACCATTAAGAAATTTGTTTTGGCTTACTGTGACGAAGATGTGAACTGGAGTATTCGACCGGTTTGATGGCATCAATCATAATTTTTGAGATCTGAGGTGGATTGAGCAGCCGTAAATCAAATTTTTTAGCCTAAATTAATTGCCTGATCTTACGGTATTGGAGTTAGATTAAAAAAAGGCATGATGCAAATTGAGGAAGACAACAAAACTAGCATTGAGGATTACCTGCAAAAGCTTGAAGCCTGGTTTCAGGCACATCCTAAAACCATAACCGCCTTCTCCGGTGGTGTGGACTCAAGTATTGTTCTTTATCTGTCTAAATATTTCCTGGGGAGAAACGGGATTGGATGTACCTCTGCCTCCGCAAGCCTGAAATCAAAGGACTTGCAATTAGCAAAAAGGTTCTGCGCTGAGCATGATATCTACCTTGAGATTGTCATCACACAGGAAATGAAAGACGACGATTATTTGTCGAATCCCTCAAACCGATGTTATTTCTGCAAAAACCATCTCTATCTGGCTATCAACGAAGTGAAATCCAAGTTTCCAGGATATGAGGTACTCAATGGGACCAATATTGATGATCTGGGTGATTACAGGCCTGGTCTCGATGCAGCAAAAGAATATGATGTTAGGTCACCACTGGTGGATTGTCAAGTCAACAAGGAAGGGGTAAGGTTGCTGGCCCGTCATTTCGGATTGGAAAACTGGGATAAACCAGCCAGTCCGTGTCTCAGCTCAAGAATACCTTACGGCACGAGCGTCAGTATTGAAAAGCTTATGAAGATTGAGTCAGCAGAAGCATTGTTAAATAACTATGGCTTTGAAGATGTGAGGGTCCGATATATGGATGGTGAAGCTCGCATTGAGGTTGAGAAAGATAAAGTTGAAAAATTGAATACACTCTTACCTTCAATAGAATCAGAAATCAAGAAAATAGGGTTTAAAAAATGTTCGGTAGATCAGGAAGGGTTGGTCTCTGGGAAGTTAAACAGGGTATTAAATGTCTGACAAGGATATCAATATAGATTTTGGAAGAAAAGACCGGGTAGGGTTTTCCGAAGTGATATTTGGGCAATCCAAGAGTGTTGATCAAGTGAAAAGGATCATTGATTTACATATTCAAAAAAATGCCCCTGTTTTGGTCACGAAGCTTCAGGCTGACAAATCCTCTAAACTATTAGTAGATTTTCCTGATGCTTTCTATGATGAGGAAAGCGGCATTTTCTCATTAAATGCCAACAAGGAAGGTTTGATCTCCGGGGAGATTGCCATTGTATCCGGTGGCACTTCTGATGCTTTTGTGGTGAATGAAGCTTATTATACGCTTTTGCATCAGGGACAGAAAGCAACACGCATCCAGGATGTGGGTGTAGCGGGGCTGCATCGGTTACTGAATCGTGTGGATGAAATTAAAACGCATCGGATCGTATTGGCAGTTGCTGGCTTTGAAGCAGCCTTGCCAACCGTATTGGCGGGTTTGATCAGTCTCCCAATTATTGGTGTGCCCACCAGCGTTGGTTATGGTGTAGCCAAAGGAGGTCTTGCAGCCTTGAACAGTCTGCTATCAAGTTGTTCGAATGGAATTACGGTGGTTAATATTGATAATGGATATGGGGCAGCCATTGCTGCTTATCGATTGGTGAATGTTATGGAAAATAAAATCAGTATCAAGTGAGTGTCTTGTATATAGAACCATTTGCAGGAGTAGCCGGAGACATGCTGTTGAGCGCTTTCTGTGGATTGACGGATGGATATAAAGACATCATCGACTTGCCCGGTAAATTGAATTTACCTGATGGAAAAATTGAGATCCAAGAGTTGAATAAGAATGGCATTGTTTGCAAGCATGTGAAAATCTATGACTTAAACGAGGATCACAAGCATGACCATGACGATCATCACCATGACGATCATCACCATGATCACAGTCATGACCATCACCATGATCATAAGCACGACCACCATACACATCCGCACAGACACCTTTCTGATATCATCAAGCTTATTGATCGGGGGGATATTCCGGATGGTGCCAAAGAAATCGCAAAAAGTATCTTCGAAATTATAGGGAAATCCGAATCGAAAGTTCATGGCATCCCACTCGAAAAAATTCATTTTCATGAAGTAAGCGGGGTGGATTCAATATTGGATATTGTCGGTTGTGCAGTGATGCTGGATAGGTTAAAAGTAACCAGGACCTATGCTGATCCGATATGTGTGGGTAGCGGTACAGTCAAGACACAGCATGGCATCCTGCCTGTTCCTGCCCCAGCTACAGCGGATATACTTTTGGACATCCCTACCTTTAAAGGAGATGAACAGGGAGAGCGTACCACACCTACGGGAGCAGCAATAATTAAGTATTTGAATCCTGCGTTTTCGGGACACACACAGGTCACTCAAAAATTTGCTTATGGTCCTGGAGTAAAAGATTTCAAGGTAGCCAATGTGGTCAGGGTGTCCATATTGAAGGAGGATCCCGTCGAGAATCAGGAGATGTATGTGATTGAGACACAACTCGATGATACATCAGGAGAAGTACTTGGATCCCATTTTCAGGAGCAATTGATTAAACTAGGGGCCTCGGATGTTTTTTATACCCCCATTCAGATGAAAAAGGGTAGACCGGCTCAAAAGATCACGGTGTTAGCCAGTGAAAATTATTGGGAAGCAGCCTGTGAATTCTTGTTGGAGCACACACCTACGATTGGTTTGAGGTATTATAAAGTAGGGAAAAAGATTTTGAAAAGAACTAACTTAGAAATCGAAACCACTTACGGTAAAGTAAAAGTCAAAGAAACCACAAAACCCTCAGGAAGGAATCAGAGAAAAATTGAATACGAGAGTTTGCTGGAGATAAGCCAAAAACTAAATCAATCAATATTAGAAACACAAGAATTGTTATATCCTTTAATTAAAAACTGACATGAAAAAAATCACGATACTATTATTAGTTTTTCTATGTGTGACTTCATCGTTTGCACATGAATTGCCATTACCCCATGCCCACAAGGAGTATATCCATGGTTTCGACAACTTTTTCATCTTTGTTGCCATTCCACTGCTCATTATTTTTATTTCTGTGAAACTGATTTCAAAAATCCGCAGGTCGGGGAGAGCATAATTATTCAAAGAATTGAGGGAAGATAACAGGATTGTATCCGTTATTGATACCGGCTATGAATCCTTTGAGGAAGAGCGAAAGATACTCCGGGAAGCCGGCTATGAACTGAAGATTTTCGATGGCCTAAGAAATGACCTGAAAGCAAAAGTTGAATTCGCCAAAGACTCTGAAGGGTTACTTATCCGCTGGAGTGAAATCAATACCGAATTTTTAAAGCGTTTTACTGACCTGAAAGCCATTTGCAGGTATGGCGTAGGTTATGACAATATCAACCTGGGAGATGCCAAAAGCTGTGGAGTGAAAGTGGCCAATGTAAGTGGCTACGCCAGTCATTCAGTATCGGATCATACTTTGATGCTCCTGTTTGCCGTTTTGAGGGACCTGGAAGGCAGCATGAAACAGCTGAGAGGTGACTATACTCAACCAGGTAGAAAAGACACCTTTGAGCTCCACAAAAAAACATTGGGCATCATTGGGTTGGGCAGGATAGGATCCACTTTTTGCCAAAAGGCGAAACCATTATTTAGAGAGATCATTGCTTATGATCCTTATATAGACGATGACAGGTTTTCTGAAGTCGGAGCCAGAAAAGTAGAAAAGGAGGAATTGATTAAACATTCCGATGTGATTTCCTTGCACTGTAACCTCACCGATGAATCCCGTCATATCATTGATGACAGGGCTTTTGAACGCATGGATAAAAAGCCAATCCTGCTCAATACTGCACGTGGGGGAGTGGTGGATGAGGAGGCCCTCAGGAAAGCGCTAAAAGAAGACAGGCTATTCGGAGCTGGCATCGATGTTTTCCGTGATGAACCACCATTAGCAGACATGGACGAGGTGATCAATCATCCCAAAGTGGTTGCTACCGGACATAACGCCTGGTATTCCAGCGAAGCGCAGGAAGAACTACAGCGCAGGGCAGCAAGAAATCTTGTGAAGATGCTGCAGGGGCAGGAATGCGAGGATCAGTTGGTTTAGGGGTATTAAGTCATACGATGACTTTGAATTAACCTGCTTTCCTGCTTGATTGAATTTACAGGGATTCGAGCGCATTTTGATTTTTTTTGCATTGAGTCATCGTATGACTCATAGGTATCCTGGAAGGCAAAATGCCCAAAACAGCAATTAATCTAACTTTACAGTGGCTGAGTGAGCACAGGCAAGAATTGCTTGAGAATTGGGAACGAATTGAGCAATTAGAACCTTTAAAGAAGATAGACCCTTTAACTTAATTGTATGGTCTTAGTTTGGATAACAAAAGCGAGTTATGCTGAGGACTTTAAAATTGAATTAACTTTCAATGATGGTCTTTCAGGAGTAGTGGATCTAAAGGATCAGTTTACAGGAAAGATTTTCGAACCCCTAAAGGATGTTGAGTTTTTCAAAAAGTTTGAACTGGATAGTTGGACATTAACCTGGCCAAATGACTCTGATTTTGCACCGGAATTTCTTTATGATCTTACAATCAAACAAAACCAGAAAGCTAAGGTCAAAGCCATACGATGACTCCTCTCATCACCCCAACAGCACCGACTTAAACTCCTCGTAATCAGCTCCAATCTTAACCGCTTCCTTCTCCTTTTTCATCAGGTCGGATACAAAGTCAGGAAGTGGTAATTCTTTGCCCAGTGCTTTATTTACCGTAGAAAGGAATTTCGAATAATGGGCAGTTTCTATAAAAACACCTGTTTCCTTCTTGCCCAGTCCTTTTTTCAGGGCGTCATATCCAATCGCTCCATGTGGGTCCAGGATATATTCATTTTCTTCATAGCAGGTTTTGATCACCTCCAGTGTCTGCTCATCGCTCAAAGTATACCCTGAGATAAGTTTGGAGATTTCCTTATGGTTCCCATCAAATAGGGCCATCATCCTTGAATAGTTACTGGGATCCCCGATATCCATGGCATTGGACAAGGTATGAATGGTGCTCTTTGGTTCGTAATCACCACTCTGCAGGTAGCGGGGCACCACGTCGTTTACATTGGAAGCGGCAATAAACCTGGAGATCTGTAATCCCATCTTATAGGCCAGCAAACCTGCTGTTAGGTTGCCATAATTTCCACTTGGGACAGATACTACGAGGTTTTTCTTTTTGGGTGCTTCCCGATATGCCCAGAAGTAATAGATAGACTGTGGAAGCCATCGGGCGATACTGATAGAGTTGGCAGAAGACAGGTTCAACTTTTCATTCACATCCTTGTCAAGGAATGCTTTTTTTACCATTGTCTGGCAATCATCAAAGTTTCCATTGACCTCCAGCGCCCGGATGTTTTTACCCAACGTGGTCAATTGCTTTTCCTGTAGCTCACTTACTTTTCCCGTTGGGTAAAGGATGATCACATTCACACCTGGTACGTCATAGAAACCAGCTGCAACGGCTCCACCGGTATCTCCGGAGGTAGCAACCAGGATAGTCACTTCATCGTTATTGCTTTCGTTGAAATAGCCCAGGCATCTGGCCAGAAATCGCGCCCCCACATCTTTGAAAGCATAGGTGGGACCATGGGTCATCTCCAGGCTGTAGATATTATCTTCAACACCCACGAGCGGAATCTCAAAATCCAAAGCATCTTCCAGAATCTCTCTCAGCTTGGCTTCCGGGATATCCTCACTGCAATAGTGCCTGAGCACTTCATAGCCAATATCCGCTTTGGAATAGTAGTCCATGGTTTCCAGAAAGAGAAAGTCAAGCTCCGGAACTTCTTCCGGGAAATACAAACCCTTATCCTCCGGGAGGCTTTTAATCACTGCCTCCCTGAACGAAACTGATGGTGATGTCTTGTTTGTACTGTAAAACCTCATGATATGATTATTGATCCATGTTGATTGACTCTGGAAGTATGCAACATCAGTTCATAGCCCAGCTTATCATACACTGCCTGCACCTTAGGTTTCACAGCTTCAATATCCTGTTCATTCCTAAAAAATGAGAACATACTTGGTCCCGACCCGCTGATGTTAAAACCTACCGATCCTCCGTGGCACATGATCTGTTTTACTTCTTCGTATCCCGGAATTAATTTTTTTCTTACTGGCTCAGCAATGACATCGCTCACCGATTTCTTCAGTAATTCATAATCACTTGAATATAAAGCAGCAATTACTCCTGCAACATTGGCCCATTGATCCCGGGCTTCAGGGATGGCAAGCGTTTTTGGAAGTAATGCCTTGGCTTCTGAAGTTTTGACCTCCACATCCGGGAAAATGATTAATACATGCAGGTCTTTAGGTGTTGGTACCTGAAATATATCCAATGGGTCATAGCTACGAATGACATTAAAACCTCCCAGAAGTGCAGGGGCTACATTATCTGCATGGTATGATTTCGACGCAAAAGCTTCGCCCTCCATCACAAAAGGAAGTAGATCTTTGGTCGGGAGTGGATTTCCCAGCAGGTGGTTGACTCCAAACACTGAGCCGGCTGCACTGGAAGCGCTGGAACCTAATCCACTGCCTGGCTTAAAAGACTTTGTAATAGAGAATGAAAATCCTGCTTTGGAACCAATATGGGTAAGGTAAGATTCTACGGCAATAGACGCCACATTTTCCTTTGGGTTTTGAGGCAGCGTAGCTCCTTTGGATTTTTCAATCACCAACTGATCATCGGACCGCTTATTGATAGTTATAAAGTCACCAATACCCTCAATGGCAAAACCAAAAGTATCATATCCACAGCCGACATTTGCAACGGAGGCAGGTGAAAACACAGTAATTTGATCCATAGTTATTGATAGGATTGTGCGATGCGAAGTACGTCGGCGAAAATACCTGAAGCAGTGACATCTGCTCCAGCGCCCGCACCCTTAATTTCCAATGGTTGATCTTTGTACCTGTTAGTATAAAATAATACAATATTGTCCTTTCCTTCAAGGTTATAAAATGGATGAGTAGACTCAACCTCATCGAGGGAAACATTGCCTACACCATTTTTATATTTGGCTACTACACGCAGTCTTTTGCCCTTCTCTTTGGCTTTTTCATAGATTGAACGGAAATGGTCTTCTTCCTTCTCAATTTTATCATAGAAATCTTCAACAGAACTGCTTTTCAGACAGCTTTTAGGAAGAAAACTCTTCATGATGATGTCATTCAATTCAAATGAGTATCCACTTTCCCTGATCAGGATGAGAATTTTACGTTTCACATCTTCCATGAAGAGATCCAGTCTTGGATCTGGTTCGGTATAACCGAGTTTTTTTGCCTCCTTTATCACTTCAACAAATTTCTTCTTCCCGTCATACTCGTTGAAAAGGAAGTTAAGCGTACCGGACAAAACGGCTTCGATGCGGTGTATTTCATCTCCACTCTTGATCAGATCAGTCAAAGTAGAAAGGATGGGTAAACCCGCACAGACATTGGTTTCAAATAAGAAATGTCCTCCGTATTTCTTTGCTGAGCCTTTTAGTTCAAGGTAATGATCTTGTGGTCCTGTAGCAGCAATTTTATTAGGAGTAACTACTGAGACACTCCTTTTGAGAATACTTGGATAAAGACCTGCTATTTCGCTGGCGGCAGTGATGTCAACGAAGATACTGTTACGCATATTCATGTCGTGCATCTTTTCCAGGAACAGCTCTTTTTTGAATTTTTCTCCGCTGTCCAGGTGTTCTTGCCACTTGGTAGCTGGTAATCCCTGCTGATCGAAGGTCATTTTTCGGGAATTAGCAATGGCGATCACTTTGATATCCAGGTGATAATGTTCTTTCAGGAATCCATTTTGCGTTCCTATCTGAGTCATAAAAGCTTTACCAACATTTCCAGCCCCTATGATAAACAGGTTGATCCTGCGATAGTCTGAAAGGAAGAAACTCTCATGGAGGGCGTTCAATGCTTTTCTAAGGTCCACCTTAGGAATGACGGCCGAGATGTTTCTTTCAGAAGATCCCTGGGCAATGGCTTTTACGCTGATACCGTTTTTACCAAGTATGCTGAACATTTGACCACTCACACCTACCTGGTCTTTCATATTATTACCTACCAGGGCAAGGATGCTCAAATCCACTTCAGCTTCAACCATATTGATCTTGCCTGCTTCTATTTCATAGCTAAACTCTTTGTTCAACACATCAACAGATTTCCTGGCATCTTCATCTCTGACACCCACTGAAATGCTGTGCTCCGAACTGGCCTGTGTGATAAATACCACGTTGATCCTTGCTTCAGACAGTGAGCGGAATAATCGGAATGAAAATCGGGGGATTCCCACCATTCCTGAACCACTCAGGGTAACCATGGCGATGTCTTTGATACTGCTGATCCCACGGATTAGCTGTTTGCCTTCATCCCATTTTTTAGTGATCAGCGTGCCCGGGTGCTCCGGGTTGAAGGTGTTTTTAATGGTGATGGGAATGCCTTTCTGTAATGCAGGCTGAATGCTTGGAGGATAGATTACCTTGGCTCCAAAATGCGATAGCTCAAGCGCCTCCTCATAAGAGACATGCTCAATAAAATGCGCATGCTTAACCAGCCTCGGATCAGCTGTCATCAACCCGTCTACATCCGTCCAGATCTCCAGATTGTCCACATTCAGGATACCGGCCAGGATTGCAGCTGTGAAGTCAGACCCTCCGCGACCTAAGGTAGTGGGCTCATTGGCTTCAGAGGAGCTAATGAAGCCAGGAAAAAGGTTTACTTGCTCAAACTCTTTGGTGACAGCCTTAATGTTTTTGGTTGTCTTTTTAAAATTGACATTTGCCTTGCCAAACTGACTGTCAGTGACGATAAAATCCCGACTATCAAAATATTTCACTTTGACATTTTGTTGCTTCAGGTAGTCAAACAGGATAAGGTTAGAAAGCCGCTCACCACACCCAAGAACGAAATCACTACTTCTTGGAGTCAGTTCTTTCAGGAGCCACATGCCATGACCAATTTCTTCCAGCTCGTCCGTGATCTTGATCAGATCTTTACCAGGCTTTTGCCCCAGCAGATCATAGTAAAGCTTTTGGTGAGCCAATGCGATATGCTCAATAATGATCTTATATTCATCATCACCCCTGGAGGCAAGATCACTCATTTTTACAAGCTGGTCGGTCACCCCTCCAACTGCTGACGTGACAACGATCAATTGCTCCTTTGATGAAGTAATGATCTCTGCTACCTGACGGATCGATTCCGCATTCCCAACAGAGGTTCCTCCGAACTTAAGTACTTTCATTTGTATTTTAATTTTAACTTCCTGTTCACCCGGAATGTGACTTCCAAATGGTGGCGTGAAATTATCCAATTTCCGGCTAAATCAAGTGGCCAAATAAGTCTGGTTTTTTGTTGAGATACTCTCCAAAGAAGTTTTTCTCCTTCATCTTGGCGATAATGGGCTCCAGGTCTGCTCTATTTTTCAATTCAATGCCTACAAGCGCAGGACCTTTTTCTCTGGATGTTTTTTTGGTGTATTCAAAAAGGATGATGTCATCGTCGGGTCCCAATACTTCACCGACAAACTCCTTCAATGCTCCGGCACGCTGTGGGAACCTTACAATAAAGTAATGGACCAGGCCTTCGTACAATAGTGACCTTTCTCTTATTTCTTCTGTTCTGGTAATGTCATTGTTTCCTCCAGACAAGATGCAGACCACATGTTTGCCTTTGATCTCATCTTTGTATTGATCCAGAACTGCTACAGATAATGCTCCGGCAGGCTCTAATACTATACCGCTTTCATTGTACATATTAATCAAAGAAGAGCATATCTTTCCTTCATTGACCAGGGCAACTTCTCTCAGGTTGTCGCGGCAGATTGGGAAAGCAAAATCGCCAACACGTTTTACTGCAGCCCCATCAACAAATTTGTCAATGTGCTCCAGGGTAACAACTTTGTCTTGTTTGATGGCCTCGTACATCGCGGGTGCGCCTTCAGGTTCGGCCCCGATAATTACCGTTTTCGGACTCAGGGCATTCACTACAGCAGATACTCCAGCAGCCAATCCACCTCCGCCAATGGGCATAAAAAGGTAATCCATGTTGAAGTCAGCATCCTGAATTAATTCTAATCCGATGGTTGCCTGACCCTCTATTACTTTCGGATCATTGAAAGGATGTACAAAAGTACTTCCGGTCTTTTCTTCGAATTCCTTGGCTTCTTTGTTGGCATCATCGAACGTATCTCCTGCCAAAACGACATCGATAAATTCTTTTCCAAACATTTTTACCTGCTGCACCTTTTGTTTGGGAGTAGGGACAGGCATAAAAATGGTTCCTTTTACCTTAAGTTTATGACAAGAAAAGGCGACCCCTTGTGCATGATTGCCTGCACTGGCACAAACCACACCTTTCGTGAGTTCTTCATCTGACAACGACATGATTTTATTGATAGCACCTCGGATTTTGTAGGATCGGACGATCTGCATATCCTCACGCTTTAGATAGATCTTGGCGCCATAACGCTCACTCAGATTAAAACTATACTGAAGGGGTGTTACCGAAGAGACCTCCCGCATAGCTCTGTGAGCTACCTCGATGTCTTTAAATTCGGGTACATACCCCTCCAGTGAAGTGGTTTTCTCAGCCATTCTTAGTTTTCAGGACGTAGCTTTCGGACGGCAGCACCAGCTCTCCAAAGCTCAGAATCTTCCAGTTCCTTCAGCTCTTGCTCAAGTTTTACTCTGTAATCAGATTGCCTGTTCGCCTCGATGGTGATTTTTGCTTCATTGCCAGTCTCTACACTGTTGTAAAGATCTTCGAAAACAGGTTTCACGGCATCACGGAATTTTTTCCACCAGTCAAGGGCACCTCTTTGTGCTGTGGTAGAGCAATTGGCATACATCCAGTCCATTCCATTCTCAGCGATGAGGGGGTAAAGTGATTGTGTCGCTTCTTCTACGGTCTCATTGAATGCCTCAGAAGGTGAATGTCCCTTAGCTCTCAAAGTGTCATACTGTGCAGCGAACAAGCCCTGAATAGCACCCA
Organism: Cyclobacteriaceae bacterium; assembly: GCA_965223915.1. Taxonomy (GTDB): domain Bacteria; phylum Bacteroidota; class Bacteroidia; order Cytophagales; family Cyclobacteriaceae; genus UBA7330. The sequence continues at coordinate 2,173,468 of OZ245027.1, forward strand.
TTAAACTTCCTCGCTCACCTGTAAGGTCACTGTAAACTTCTTTCTGGAAGTTGGTTTGGAAAAGATAACCTGACCCAACACCGATACCTAAAGCAACAACTTTTTCTTTTGCTTTTCCTGTAGCATCCTGATGGATCGCAAAACTTGAATTTAGTCCTCTTCCTTCCAGGAACAATCTTCTCAAGCTGGTTCCTGAACCTTTTGGAGCAATCAGGATGACATCAACATCTTTGGGAGGGTTGATTCCTGTCTGATCATTATAGGTTACCCCAAATCCGTGTGAGAAATACAACGTTTTGCCTGGAGTCAGGTGATTTTTCAATGTTGGCCAAAATGCAATTTGTCCAGCATCAGATAGAAGAAACTGGATGATGGTACCTTTTTCGCAAGCTTCTTCCAACTCAAAAAGCGTTTTTCCAGGTTCCCAACCGTCGGCCACAGCTTTGTCCCAGGTTTTTGAATCTTTTCTCTGGCCAACGATCACGTTGAAGCCATTGTCTTTTAGGTTGAGGGCTTGTCCGGGACCTTGTACACCGTATCCAAGCACTGCGATGGTCTCGTTTTTGAGTACTTCTCTCGCTTTTTCAAGAGGAAATTCTTGTCTGGTTACTACTTCTTCGTCGACTCCTCCAAAATTGATTTTTGCCATTGTTTTTTAGTTTGTGAAAATTAGAAATCTTTTATGGTTAGTTTGTTAGCTGTTGAATCTTCCAGCATTTTGATGAATGCTTCAGTTTTTCTTTTCGACTTTGATATGGCCACCCGGCCCGATCGGACGAACTCTAACAGGCCATGAGGTTCCAGCTTCTTGTAGAGCTCATGGGTATCGGTTTTATGTCCGGTCTTTTCTATCACGATGTGGTCCTTTTCTACCACCAGTATCCTGGCACCACTATTTCTCACCAATGTCTCAATAGATGTACCATTGAGAAATACTGCAGTAGGTACTTTATACAATGCAATTTCCTGGTAGTAGATCTGATCATCATCGTAAACAAAAGCTCCAAGTACATCTATCAGTTTTCGGATCTGCTTAACTACTTTTTCAATCGTTTCCCGAGTTGAGGATACCACAATAGTGAATCTGCTTACCCCTTTCACCTCGGTAGTTGAGACGTTGAGACTGTTCAGATTGATCTTCCTCCGATTGAAAATAATCGTGATGTGATTTAGCAGACCTGCTTTATCTTCTGTTAAGACGGACAAAGTAAAATCTTTGATGGTCTTATCATCTGAATGGTCTTCGTTATATAGACTATTAGTCATTGGATTGCTTTATCTTTTTTGCTCTAAAAGGATTTCGGAAACGCTGGCTCCGGCAGGAACCATCGGGAATACGTTCTCTTCTTGCTCCACTACTACTTCCAGTAGCTGAGGACCATCGGCTGCCAGCCAATGATCCAAAGCAGCGTCTAAATCTTCCCTTTTGTCAATTTTTTGCGAAGGTATGCCGTATCCCTGGCAAATCAATTGAAAATTGGGATTGGTTAATTCAGTAAATGAATATCTCTTTTCATGAAAGAGCTCCTGCCATTGACGCACCATCCCCAGAAAGTTGTTGTTAAGGATGAGGATTTTCACGCCGATCTGGCTCTGAAAAATAGTCCCAAGTTCCTGGATCGTCATCTGAAAACCACCATCTCCGATTACCGCAATGACTTCCCTGTCTGGCTGACCCATTTTAGCACCCATAGCTGCTGGTAATGCAAATCCCATGGTGCCCAGACCTCCGGAAGTAACATTGGATCGGGTGTCGTCGAAAGCATAATACCTGCTGGCCACCATTTGGTGCTGCCCCACATCGGTTACAATGATGGCCTTTCCTTTGGTTTTATCAGAGGTCCTTTTGATTACCTCCACCATATGAATGCCCCCCGAATTACGGGTGAAGGCCTTGTTGATGATCTTGTCGAACTCAATTTTATCACAATCTCTGAATTCCTGTATCCACTGATCATTTTTGTTTTTGTCGGTGTGCTGTATCAGGGAAATCAACGCTTCTTTGGCATCGGCATTGATGGCTACATCCGCTTTTACGTTCTTGTCGATCTCAGCTGGGTCAATCTCAATATGGATAACTTTGGCTTGTTTGGCATATTTTGCAAGGTTCCCCGTTACCCTGTCATCAAAACGCATGCCTATTGCAATCAAAAGATCACACTCATTGGTTTTGACATTAGGACCGTAGTTTCCGTGCATCCCCAGGTATCCCACATACAGCGGATGATTGTTAGGCACAGCTGAGAGTCCCATGAGAGTGGATGCCATAGGGATACCAGCTTTTTCAGCGAAACTGATCAGCTCTTTTTGCGCCTGGGAGAGAATTACACCCTGACCTACCAATATCATTGGTTTTTTAGCACCATTGATAAGTGCTGCAGCCGCCTTTATTGGTTCTTCCTCTAAAACTGGATAGGGATGATAGCTCCTTATCTTTTCGCATTTGGTATACGAATAATCAAACTCTTTTATCTGAGCATCTTTAGTAATATCAATTAATACCGGTCCGGGACGACCTGTATTAGCAATATAGAATGCTTTGGCGATAGCATAGGGTATTTCTTCAGGTTTGGTTACCTGGAAATTCCACTTGGTGACAGGCATGGAAATGCCGACTACATCTGTTTCCTGAAAGGCGTCTGTCCCAAGCAAATGAGAAAATACCTGACCGGTAACACAAACGATGGGCGTAGAATCGATCTGTGCATCTGCAATACCAGTGATTAGATTGGTAGCTCCTGGTCCCGAGGTGGCAAAACATACACCGGTTTTTCCGGTTACCCGGGCATATCCCTGTGCTGCATGGACAGCGCCCTGCTCATGTCGGGTAAGGATATGATTCAATTTATCCTTGTAGCCATATAATGCATCATAAATAGGCATGATGGCACCACCTGGATAGCCAAAAATCAGGTCAACCCCTTCCTCTATCAGGCTCATCAATAGTGCTTCCGAACCTGTTACTTTTACAGACTCCTTCGTCTTTTTTTCCGCTGTTGCCAATGAAGGTGTGTTCATAAGCTTAATGTTTAAAATTCATCGGTAACGCAGCCTTCGGTGGCTGACTTTACCGAGTGTATGTATTTTTTAAGAATTCCTCTATCTGCTTTGTAAGCTGGCTTTATCCAAGCTTTTTTACGCGCTTCCATTTCTTCAGCTGGAATTTTAACTTCCAGCGTATTGGTTGTTGCGTCAATTCTAATGATGTCCCCATTTTTAATAAGTCCGATAGGTCCGCCTTCCTGGGCTTCAGGGGTGATATGACCAACTACGAAACCATGCGATCCTCCTGAAAACCTGCCATCGGTGATCAATGCTACATCTTTTCCCAGCCCTGCACCCATCACGGCACTGGTAGGCTTCAGCATTTCTGGCATTCCCGGAGCACCCTTGGGTCCTGAATATCTGATCACGATGACTTCTCCTTTTTGGACCTCTTCACCAATCCCTTTGATGGCTGCAAATTCATCCTCATAGATTCTGGCAGGTCCTTCAAATATATCGCCTTCTTTGCCTGTAATCTTGGCTACGGCACCTTTGGGTGCCAGGTTGCCATAGAGGATTTGCAGGTGACCACTTTTTTTGATGGGCTCATCAAAAGAATAAATGATTTTTGGTTCCTTCTTCAGTGCCGGGATGGTTTCCAGATTTTCTGCCAGGGATTTCCCGGTCACTGTCAGACAGTCACCATGTAAGTACCCATTGTCCAGCATGATCTTCATCACACCAGGAATTCCCCCCACGTTGTGAAGGTCTTCCATCAGGTATTTTCCACTAGGTTTAAGGTCTCCCAGAAATGGTGTCTTATCACTGATCTTCTGAAAATCGTCAAGCTCCAAAGGCACATTGGCAGCTCTGGCCATAGCGAGCAAGTGTAAAACCGCATTGGTAGACCCTCCCAGCACCATCACCATGGTAATGGCATTTTCAAACGACTTTCTGGTGATAATATCACTCGGACGGATATCTTCTTTGAGCAAATACCTGATGGCCTGACCAACATGGTGAGTTTCTTCCTGCTTGTTTTTGCTCTCCGCCGGATTAGAAGAACTGAAAGGTAAGCTCATGCCCATGGCTTCGATGGCTGTAGACATGGTATTCGCCGTATACATTCCACCACATGCTCCCGGTCCGGGGATACTGTTTTTGATCACCGTTTTGTAGTCCTCATCGGAGATATTTCCTCTTAGTCTCTCCCCATAGGCTTCAAAAGCAGAAATAATATTCAGGTCTTCACCATTAAGCTTTCCTGGTTTCACAGTTCCTCCATATACCAGGATGGAGGGTCGGTCAATTCGTGACATACCGATCATGGCACCAGGCATATTTTTATCGCAACCTACTATAGAGATTACCGCATCATAGAATTGTGCCTGAACCACTGTTTCGATGGAGTCGGCAATTACCTCTCTGGATACCAGGGAATATTTCATTCCGGTGGTTCCGTTTGACATCCCGTCGCTCACACCAATGGTGTTGAAAATTAATCCCACCAGGTCTGCTTCACGCACACTTTTCTTCACCTGGTGAGCCAGGATATTAAGGTGCATGTTACAGGGGTTTCCCTCAAAGCCGGTACTGACTATGCCGACCTGAGCTTTGTTGAAATCTTCATCGGTTAGGCCTGCAGCATAAAGCTGCGCCTGAGCTCCTGGCTGAGATGGATCCTGAGTAAAGGTTTTGCTGTACTTATTTAATTCATTCATGGGTTAAACAATGGTCAGTCCTTGGTATTCGTCAAATTTTACTTTTTGCTGGTACATGAGGTGAAGGTCAAATCCGATTGACTCTTCCCAATCCTGTTTGAATGGCTCGCCATTGATGGAGTCGATGGCTGTCACTTCGGAGGCTGTACCACAGAAGAAGGCATGATCTGCTTTATATATTTCTTCCGGCTTAATGTCTTTTTCAATCACTTTCACATGAAGATCTGCTGCCAGTTCCATGATGGTTTTGCGGGTAATGCCAGGAAAAATATTCCCCACCTTAGGGGTGTATAGCTTTCCATCTTTTTCGTAGAAAATGTTGCTTCCCGGACCTTCAGAAATGAATCCATTGTGGTCCAGCAAAATCGCCTCATCGTATCCCAGGTGTTTTGCTTCTGCAGTAGCCAATGTAAATGCAGCATAATTTCCAATGATCTTGGCGTCGATAGGGATCGACTTGGGAGAGGGCTTTGTGTAAGACGAAACCATTACGTTGAGGGGTTCGATCCCCGGGTACTTGGCCCATTTCCAGGCAGTCATGAAGATATGGATGTGATTGGATGGAGAAAGCATCATATTTGGGCCAGCAAAAACCAACGGGCGAATATAAGCATTGGTGAGGTTATTTCTGGTGATGAGTTCATAGGCAATGTGAATTAACTCATCAATGGAATAAGGAACTTTCAAATGGATCTTTTCAGCCGATTGCTTGAGTCGCTCGAAATGTTCCTTGGGCTTGAAGATATTGAATCCATTCCCATTGTTATAGGAACGCAATCCCTCAAACACACCAGTGCCATAATGCATCGTCTGGTCAAATAGACTTGCCTTTGCATCCTTGGCCTTGATCCATTTTCCGTCTAAAAATACCTCTGTTTTGCTATCGTAGTACATAATAAAAAAACGCCATCCTTGTAGGAATGGCGCTTAATAATATCTTTTAGGATTATTTATAATATCACCATTCCTCTTGTATTCGTGTGACGACCACAAGCGTAATAATTGGAGCAATGACGATATTTAAAACGTTCCTGTTCATTTTCTGAGACAAAAGTAATAGAATCACAGTTAAAACCGCAAAACCGCGATCAATTTTTTTTGTGGAATGACTCTGTTTTGATATTCTTATGGTTTAATCTATCTTGTTTGCACACTTTACTATAACCTGACAATAATTATGGACAAGCTCACGCTCTTATCTTTCATCATACTATTTGCTAGCATCGTAAGCCATGCACAGGAAACTCCGGCCAGGTTTATTGTGATTGGTGCTCATCCTGATGATTGTGATATCGATGCCGGTGCGACGGCCGCATTGTTGGCTTCTATGGGGCATGCTGTAAAATTTGTTTCTGTTACCAATGGAGATGCCGGTCATCAAAGCATGGGTGGAGGGATACTTGCGAAACGGAGGATGGAAGAAGCGAAAGAATCTGCACGAAGATTAGGTATTGACGAATATGAGGTTCTGGACAATCACGATGGAGAATTAACTCCGAATCTAAATGTCCGGCTCCAAATCATCCGTAAAATCAGAGAGTGGGATGCGGATGTTGTCATTGCTCCACGACCCAATGATTACCACCCGGATCATAGATACACCGGGGTGCTGGTTCAGGATGCCGCCTACATGGTAGCTGTGCCTAATGTAGCACCCGATACGCCACCGCTTGAAAAAAATCCCGTATTTCTATATACCCATGATCGGTTTCAGTCCCCCGAACCATTCAGGCCTGACATTGCTGTGGGTGTGGATGAGACCATTGAGAAAAAATTTGATGGACTGGATGCCCACGTATCTCAGTTCTACGAATGGCTACCCTGGATAGGAGGTTATCTGGATGAGGTCCCGGAAGATCCTAAGGCCCGGAAAAAATGGTTGATGGAGAAATGGTCACCATCGATATCTGAGGATACTAGAAAATCTCTGGAGAAATGGTATGGTCCTAAAAAGGCGGCAACGATCAAAACAGCTGAAGCTTTTCAGGTCTGTGAATATGGTAAACAGCCGTCGGAGGAAGAAATCAGGAAATTGTTTCCGATGTTGAGGAAGTAGGGAGGGAAGCATGTATGTACAAGTATTTATCTCTACATAGGGATTTTGATTAGGCCAGAGCTTGAGTAAAGAATCAGGAAATCACTAATTCGTTCTTACTTTCTGGAAACAGATTTTGCGATAGCTTTCTCCACAAATTCATTAAGGGAAATCCCCATTTCAATTGATCTAAAGGTAGCTTTTTTGTGTAGATCTGGTTTTATTCTGACATTAAAGCTTCCCTTATATGATTTATGAGGTGTTTTGTTTACCTCAGCGCAAATCTCCAGATAGTCTTTTGCTGCCTCTTCAAATGCGGTTTTCAAAGAATCAACACTGACACCCTCAAATGTAATGGAGTCATCAATACCTTCAATTTTTCCATGGAAGATCTCGTCTTCACTATTGAAATGAATAGAAGCTATGAAATCCTTATACTTTAATGTATCCTTCATATCAGTCCATTTTTAGTCAGTTCATCGATGATTTCGTTGATTTGATAGCCTTTTAAAATATTTTTGGGGTGAGGCTTATGAAGCCTAATAATATGTTTTGTTGCACTATGTACAAATGCTCGTCGCGATCCACTTGTTTTCCCTTTCCTTAATTCATGGTATTCAAAATATTTGAGTAAGGAGACCAATTCGTCATAAGTGAAATCTTTTGGCCTTTGAAGTAATTTTCGAATGAGTTTTTCTTTCCTGCTCAATTTAACGATTGCAACTATATTTTAGTTGCAAAATAGTTCAATACTCGTAAAAAGCCATAATTTTCATAAGAGTTATATTGGATTACCCAATCCTCAAACCATTCTTCACCTTCATTCCAGGCTCGATCAATGTCACTTCTTCTCCATCCACGGCCCCCAGCACAAGACACTCACTCATGATGTTGGCGATTTGTTTGGGTGGGAAATTCACCACGGCCACTACCTGTTTTCCAATAAGTTCTTCCGGGCGGTATAGCGAAGTGATCTGTGCCGAAGTCTTCCTGATTCCATAATCACCAAAATCAATTTGCATCTTATATGCTGAGTTTCGGGCTTCTTCGAATTGCTCGGCTGCAAGGACGGTTCCCACCCTCATTTCTACTTTCATGAAGTCGTTCCAGCTAATCTCAGTTTGATTGGTTCCCATTGGAGTAAAAATAAAAAGAGCCAGATGAAATGGTTCACCTGACTCTCAAAACTTAAGTTTTTAAAGGGTTTATGATTTTGATGCTATATAGTCGTTTACCAGATCCTCTAGTACATCGAGTGGGACTGCACCACTGGTCAAAACCACATCATGGAATTCCCGGATGTCAAACTGATCACCCATCTTTTCCTTAGCCATACTTCTCAACTCCAGGATTTTCAGCATTCCGATCTTGTAAGCGGTGGCTTGTGACGGCATGACGATGTGTCGTTCCACCATCCTGCGGATCTCACGGTCAGTGCCTGAAGTGTTTTGGGTGTAATATTCAATACCTTCTTCCCGGGTCCATTTTTTCAGGTGTATCCCTGTGTCTACAACCAGCCTGCAGGCTCTCCATAGCTCCATCGCCAACCGTCCATAGTCCGAATATGGGTTGGCATACAAGCCCATCTCTTTTGGGATGTATTCGCAGTACAATCCCCAGCCTTCAACGTATGCGGTGTATCCACCAAACCTCCTGAATTTAGGGATTCCGGTAAGCTCCTGAGAGATGGTTCGGTCCATGTGGTGCCCGGGGATGCCCTCGTGATAAGCCAACGCTTCCATTTCATATTTAGGCATGTTGCGGGTACTGGCCAGGTTTGCGTAGTAGGTGCCTGGGCGCGAGCCATCAGGTGCAGGACTTTGGTAAAAAGCCTTACCAGCGGATTGCTCCCTGAATTTTTCTACTCTTTTCACCACAATATCCGCTTCTGGTTTGGTTAGAAATAGTTCGTCCAACCTGCTTTTCATGTTGTTAATGATAGCCTTGGCACTGTCGATATACATTTCCTTACCTTCATCCGTATCAGGATAATAAAACTGGTCATCTGTTTTCAGGTATTGGAAGAAATCCTGGAGAGACCCTTCAAAAGCTACTTTCTTCATGATGTCTTTCATCTCACCATGAATTCGGGCAACTTCGTCGAGTCCGATCTGGTGGATCTCTTCAGCGGTAAGGTCAGTGGTGGTGGTCCTTTTAAGCGCATTGTCATAGAAAGCTGGGCCATCCGGGAATTTCCAGGCCCCGTCCTCAGTAGTAGCTCTCTTTTCCTGCTCAGTCAGGAAAGCAATTAGTTTTTCATAGCCGGGTTTCACTCCATTGAGGAGACCTTCTTTGGCTGATTCGATCAGTGCTCCTTTTTCTGCTGGTTCCGCATCCAGGGCACTGATTTTCCGGGTGAAGTCAGCCAACAGTGTACTGGGTTCTCCAGCATCGAAGGGTGATCCTTTCAAAATGTTTTTGCTATCACCAATGACCATTGGGAAAACAAACTTTGGCGGCACAATGCCTTTTTCCTCTCTCAATTTCAATTCCACGATCAACTGGTCCATGAGTTCCTCTACTCCGTTAAGTCTGGAGATGTATGCTTCTGCATCACTTTTATTGGTGATCTGATGGATGTTGATCAGGAATGCCGGTATCTCAGCATGTGTGCCATGCATTTGATTCACAGGGTAGTTGTGATGGCGGTACTTAAAATCCTCAATGGCCTCTTCAGCATTGGCTTTGAAAAGCTGATAGCTGATCTTTGTCTGCCTGTCCAGTTTGTCTGGATTAATGGAGTCCAGGAGAAATTGTAATTCCTCTTTATTGATCTCCAGCTCTTTGTGAGCATTTTCCTCAGACATCTCATCCCACTGCCCATAGTCCTTTTTGATCCCCAGATAGCTTTGGTACATCGGTGATCGATCTACCATCTCATCAAAAGCCGTGTCAAAGAATTCATTGGCTTTTTTGGATTCCGCAGCTATTTCTTCCGGTGAATAAGCCTGATCAGAAGGGCTGCACGAGCCCATCGTAATTGCAATGGCGGCGATTGCTAGAATTTTGGTTGTTATGTTCATAGTGTTCCTCTTCGTTTAAACTCGTATGCTATTCTAAGCCTAGCGACTTAACAAATGCTTTGTCGTTTGGTTCACGACCAAGAAAATCCATGAGCATGGTCATCTCATCTTCTTCTGAACCTCTTGACAGAATTTTATTTCGGTATTCCATCCCAACTTCTGAATTCAGAATCCCTCTTTCTTCAAAGATGGAAAACATATCCTGGGCATAAACATCAGACCACAGATAACCATAATAGCTGGCTGCGTAGCCGTTGAGGTGCCCAAAAGCAGCTTGAAAGTGTGTGCCAGGAACATAATCGTATAGCTGTATACTTTCGATAAGTCCCTTTAACACATCAGTGGTCGTTTTATTACCATTTGGATCAAATTGATCGTGCAAGGTCATGTCATAGGAGCCATACAGTATTTGTTGCAAAGTATTCAGCCCTGAATTTAAGTTCTTCGCAGCAAGCATCTTGTCAAACAGCTCTTTTGGAAGTACTTCACCAGTTTCATAGTGTTTGGCAAAAAGAGCAAGAGACTCATAATTCCAGGCCCAGCTTTCAAAGATCTGAGAAGGTGCTTCTACGAAGTCTCTCGCAACACTGGTGCCTGCCTGCGCGCTTAATGTCGTTTTACTAAACATGTTATGTAACACGTGACCAAACTCATGAAAGAAGGTATTAACCTCACTATGAGTCATCAGGGCGGGCTTTTCGTCAGTTGGTTCAGTAAAGTTACAGACCAGGGTGGCAGTAGGGGTCTGGTATCCATTTTCCATCTTCTTGGATTGTCTCATCGGGAAACATGCAGCGTGATTGTATTTATTTGGTCTGGGATGGAGGTCCAGATAAAACCGACCAATTACTTCTCCCTGATCAATGACATGATAAAGCTCCACGTCCGGATGCCAGACAGAGGCATCCTCTATTTTTTTATAAGTGACACCAAAAAGTTTTTGTGTAATCTGAAATAGTCCGTCTTTTACGCTTTCAATTGGAAAGTACTGTCTGACAACCTCTTCATCAACACCATATTCAGTAGTCTTCAAGAGGTTTTCGATGTAGCTAAACTCCCAGTGATTTACCTCATCTGCAGACATCCCGAGCGCTTTTTTATGGTTAAGCATTTCTTCATAGTCCTGATGTCCTTTTGGTTTCACATTATTGGTCAGGTTGGTCTCAAACTGCCATACAGTTTCGGGGTCTTTAGCCATCCTGGTTTCGGTCTGGTATTCTGCAAATGTTCCGTAACCAAGCAGGTTGGCCATATCAATTCTTTTTGCCAACATCTTGTCAAGAACCTCCAGGTTGCTTTCGGCAGCACGGTTATTGTATTTAATATAAAGTTGCTTCCTGGCCTCATCAGATTTAGCGTATTGCATGAAAGGTCGGTAATCAGGATAAGAGAGTCCCACTTTGTAAGTACCATCTTCCTGTAAGTGGCTTTTCTTGTAATCTTCCGGCAGCCCTTCCATTTGCTCCTCATTCAGAATCAGGAAGTCCTGGTATCTCGCAATGTTGGTAGAAAATTCATTACCAATGGTGGAGAGATCATTGAGGATTTTCTTTAGCTGTTCTCGCTCTTCTACTCCCAATGCAAATCCATTTCGCTCAAACTCAATGATGGTTTCTTCCAGGAATTTTGCTCTAGGACCCGTTAATGAGTTTGCCTCAGTCGATTGGCTATAGGTCTTGATTGCATTGTATAAGTCTTCATTGAGTTGCAGCTCATTAAACATGATGGCAAATTCGTTTCTGATTTTGATGGCTGTTTCTCTAATGGTACTATCCGGGTGAGTGCTGCCCATGAGGTAAACCAATGCATACCTGTTGGACAGGTCATTGTACAGATCGTCCAGCTTGACCATGGTATTCTCAAATGTCTTGTTAGCTTCAGGAATACTCACAATTTCATCAATGAGTCCGCCTAGCTGAGTTTGTGAAGTATCATAGGCCTCCTGAATGTATTCAGCGGTCAGACTATCAAATATGATAGGATCATTAAGCTTTACCAGGAGTGGATTGCCAACCGTGGTAGCTTTTTCTTCTTGGTCACAACCCAGGATCAACCCGGTGATGGCTAGTATAAATAGACACTGCTTCATGGTTCTTTATTTAGTAATTAACTAAAGTAGATAAACGGCATGCAGTCCATGCATGAATTTCTATGCCAGCGTCAATTACCACTGTGAGCGGTAATATGCTTGTATAGAAATCATCACTGGCGGGTCAATAATGATAATTTGTAAGGCCGGGATTTAGGCCAGTACCTGCTTCACCTTTTCGGCGGCATCTTTCAGCAGAATAGCAGATGTAACTTTCAGTCCGGATTCTTCGATGATTTTGGCTCCTTCTTCTGCATTGGTTCCCTGAAGTCTCACAATGATAGGCACATCAATCTTCCCGATTTTTTTGTAGGCTTCTACCACTCCATTAGCTACCCGGTCGCATCGTACGATACCTCCGAAAATATTAATCAGGATGGCTTTTACATTGGGGTCTTTTAAGATGATCCTGAAGCCTGCTTCAACAGTTTGTGCGTTGGCACCACCTCCTACATCCAGGAAGTTGGCAGGGTCTCCACCGGACAGCTTGATCATGTCCATGGTGGCCATTGCAAGACCAGCTCCGTTGACCATACAGCCAACATTACCGTCAAGCTTTACATAGCTAAGCCCGGATTGTCCCGCTTCTACTTCAGCAGGGTCTTCTTCTGTGATATCTCTAAGCTCAGCCAGGTCTTTGTGACGGAAAAGTGCGTTCTCATCCAGATTCACCTTGGAATCAACTGCCAGTATTTTGTCATCAGAAGTTTTCAATACCGGGTTGATCTCAAACATTGAAGCGTCGATCGCATTGAATGCCTTGTATAATGAGAAAATGAATTTGACCATTTCCTTGAAGGCATTTCCTTCCAGCCCTAAGGCAAAAGCAACTTTTCTAGCCTGAAAACCCTGAAGACCCACCTTAGGGTCGATCCATTCTTTCACGATTTTTTCAGGTGTTTCTTCTGCGACAGTCTCAATGTCCATGCCTCCTTCGGTGGATGCCATGATCACGTTTTGCCCACTGGCCCGATCCAATAGTATAGACAGATAATATTCTTTGGGTTCTGAAGGTCCGGGATAATATACGTCCTGAGCAATCAATACCTTGTTTACTTTTTTTCCGACCTCCCCGGTCTGATGAGTTACCAAAGTACCCCCTAAGATGGCTTCAGATTTTGGTTTTACTTCATCCAGGCTTTTGGCCAAAACCACACCATTTGATCCGGTTTCTTTGATCTTACCTTTTCCGCGACCGCCGGCATGGATCTGTGCTTTGATTACATACCATGATGTACCGGTTTCTCTGTTAAGTTCTTTCGCTGCTTCATGAGCTTTCTCCGGTGTGTCTGCAACGACCCCTTCCTGGATCTTTACACCGTAACTTTTTAAAATTTCCTTAGCCTGATATTCGTGGATATTCATAATCGGGGATTTTAAGGCGAATCTAGAACATCACACTTGTTTATTCAAGGATTTTCGAGAATTGGTTGACCATCTATTGCCTATCTATATATTTGCGCATGCTTACTGCTGAAGGGATTTATAAGTCTTACGGTAGCCTCCAGGTATTGAAAGGGATCGATGTCCATATCAATAAAGGTGAGGTCGTATCTATTGTAGGCGCCTCAGGAGCAGGAAAAAGTACGTTACTACACATCATTGGTACATTGGACACGGCGGATAAGGGTACGTTAAAGATCGCCAATACCATGATCACTCAGCTTAACCAGCAAAAACTATCAGAATTCCGAAATAGCGAAATTGGCTTTATTTTTCAGTTCCACAATTTGTTGCCCGAGTTTAGTGCCCTGGAAAATATCATGATCCCTGGTCTGATTGGCAAGAGATCACCCGTAGATGTCAAAAAACGAGCACTGGAATTGTTGAATCTATTGGGGATTGAAGGGAGACACGACCACAAGCCTTCGGAGCTTTCCGGTGGCGAACAGCAGCGAGTTTCCGTTGCACGTGCACTGATCAATGATCCATCCATCATTTTTGCTGATGAACCCAGCGGAAACCTGGACTCCCATAATGCAGATGAACTGCATAAACTATTTTTCAATCTCAGAGATTCACTGGGACAGACCTTTGTAATTGTGACGCACAATGAATCGCTGGCAGCCTCAGCAGACAGAACCATAGAGATCAAGGATGGGGTGATATATACACCCTCATGAATATTTTGCAGGGAGTCAGATTTATGCTGATAGCTACCTTCACATTTAGCCTGATGAAGGTTTGTGTGAAGGTCTTATCTCATATCCCGCCCATAGAGATTATCTTATTCAGGTCTATTATTTCATTGATCATCTGTGTCTATTTCCTTCATAAACAAAAAGTTAGCGTATGGGGGAAAAACAAGAAAATTTTGATACTTAGAGGAGCCTCCGGAGCGGCAGCATTGGTACTGTATTTTGGCTTGCTCCAGCAGATCCCTTTGGCAGCAGCAGCTACCGTGCTATACATGTCTCCGATTTTTGCCGCTATTTTGGGCATTTTCCTGGTCAATGAACGGGTAGCCCCGGTTCAATGGATCTTTTTTTTGATCAGTTTTGCCGGAGTATTAACCATCACAGGATTTGATACCAGGATTTCACTCACGCATTTGATCATTGGTATTTCATCAACAGTTTTTAGTGGGCTGGCTTATAACTTTATCCGCATTCTGAAAACTTCGGAGCACCCGCTGGTGATTATATTCTACTTTCCCCTGGTTACATTGCCTATTGCAGGTACCTGGTCTACGCAGGTATGGGTGCAACCCACAGGATGGGATTGGTTATTTTTAATATTGGTGGGGGTCTTTACCCAGATCGCTCAGTTTTTTATGACCAAGTCCTATCAAACAGAAGAACTATCCAAAGTGGCCATCATCAATTACACCAGTATTATTTATGTGTTAGGCTTCGGTTGGATATTTTTCGGTGAACAATTCAATTTCATGACCTATATTGGTATGGGGTTGGTGTTGTTGGGTGTGGTGGCCAATGTGACCTTCAAACGGTAATAAAACAATGATTTTCTTGGCTCGTAAGTATAAATGCAGATGAATAACCTACAAAGGATTTATAGAGAGGCTCTTGGGCTACTCACAGATTTCTATCAGTTGACCATGTCATACGGTTATTTCAAAAAAGGCATGGCAGAACATGAGGCGGTCTTTAATTTATTTTTCAGGAGCAATCCATTTTCAGGAGGATACACAGTGATGGCAGGGTTGTCACAGGTAATTGATTACCTCAATACTTTCCACTTCACCACCAGCGATATAGCATACCTGGCAACCCTGAAAGACTCTGAGGGTAACATTTTTTTTGATGATTCATTCTTAAAATATCTTGAAGAACTGAAGTTTGAATGCACGATTGATGCTCAGCCTGATGGCTCTATCATTTTTCCTCATGAACCGGTTCTAAGGGTAAGGGGGCCACTTATCCAGGGTCAGATCCTTGAAACTCCGCTACTCACCATTATCGGACAGGCTGCACTGATCGCTACCAAAGCATCCAGAATTACATCTGTGACCGGGGATGAACCTGTGATGGAGTTTGGGCTTAGAAGGGCTCAGGGTATCGACGGCGCACTTACCGGGAGCCTCTCTTCTTACATCGGAGGATGTCATTCCACCTCCAATGTCCTCGCAGGTAAGCTGTTTGGGATACCCGTTTCCGGCACACATTCTCACAGCTGGGTGATGGCCTTTCAGAGCGAGTTGGAAGCCTTCCAGGCATATGCTGACGTCATGCCTGGCAATTGTGTGTTGTTGGTAGATACCTATGATACCCTGGAAGGTGTGAGAAAAGCTGTCAAGGTGGGGTTAGATCTCAAAAAAGCAGGAAAGCGATTGAAAGCCGTTCGTGTGGATTCTGGTGATCTGGCTTATTTAAGCATTGAGGCTAGAAAAATATTGGATGAAGCAGGTTTGACAGAAACCAAAATTGTAGGCAGCAATGACCTGGATGAATATCTCATCTCAACACTCAAAGACCAGGGAGCACAAATTACGATGTGGGGAGTGGGCACTAAACTCATCACCTCTTTCGATCAACCAGCCCTTGGGCAGGTATATAAAATGACTGCCATCAAAAATTCGGAAGGAGGTTGGGAAGATCGCATCAAGCTTTCGGAGCAGAACATCAAGATCAATATGCCGGGGATATTAAATGTCCGCAGGTTTTTCAATAAAGGTAAGATGGCAGGTGATATGATCTTCGATGAACGTGATGCAATGGATGAATATAGGATCATCGCTCCGGATGATTTTACCAAACGAAAGAAATTTACGCTGGAGACGGAGTTTAAGGATCTGCTGGTACCAGTCTTTCAAGGTGGAAGTCAGGTCTATAAAGTGCCTACTTATGAAGAAAGCCGTGGTTATCATCTGAACCAAAGAAACTTATTAGATGCTTCCAGCCGGAGATTGATCAACCCTCACGTGTATCCGGTGGGACTCGAACCAAAATTATTTGATCGTCGCGCAGAACTTATTTTAAAACTTAGAAATAAATAAAAACTAAGATTATGCACGCATTAATATTAGTAGATATACAAAATGATTTTCTTCCTGGTGGTTCACTGGAAGTGAAAGATGGAGACCAGATTATTCCAATTGTGAATGACATGATGGATGATTATGAGATCATTGTGGCAACACAGGATTGGCATCCGAAAAATCATGGAAGTTTTGCCTCCAATCATCCGGGAAAAAAAATAGGAGAAGTAGTAAAGTTAGATGGATTGGACCAGATCTTGTGGCCGGATCATTGCATCCAGCATTCTACTGGAGCTGAATTATCCAAAGAGCTGAATACGGATAAGATTCAAAAGGTCTTTTATAAAGGAACTGACCCACAGATCGATAGCTACAGTGGACTCTTTGATAACGGACATTTGAAATCTACTGGCTTAGGTGAGTACCTGGTCGGACAAGGAGTAAAAGAAGTGACTTGCGTTGGATTGGCTGCGGATTATTGCCTGAAATTTACCGCGTTGGATGCCGCAGGTAAGTTTGGATTCAGAACCCATGTGTTGAAAAAGGGAACCAGAGCGGTAAATATAAATCCCGGGGATTTTGAAAAATCTATGAGTGAACTAGAGGAGGCAGGAGTAGACGTATATTAAACTAAAACGACCATGTGTGCGAACGATCGCAAGCACATGGTCTTGATTTTTAGTTTACAGGAATTTTCCTGTATCGGTCTTAATCCTTTCATTTTGAAGGTCTTATTCAAGATCTTCTTTCATTAGATCATGTAGGATTTCGTTAGCTTCTATGATAGCGAGCTGCTCATGATCAAGTGAAGCCTTGATTGTACCTTTCATGTCCTTTTTTTGCGCATCAGAAAGTGAATTTTTGAAATCTTCTTTCATTGCTCTGTCCAATACATGATTGGCTTCCCATAATGCTTGTTGCTCCAGTGATAAAGAAGCATTCAGTGCTTTAAATTTTTCTTTATTTGATAGCTCACGATTTTCAAGGATAGCCATTTGAAACACATCAAGTGATGAGTTAAAGGTTTCAAAGTTTTCAGCAGATTGGTCCATTGTCGCTGATAATAAAAGCTGCTGCTCTTCGGTTAAACTGTTTGTGCCGCCAAATGATGCAAATGACATTGTCAGTGCAAGGGCGAGGGTCATTGAGATGTTAATTACGTTTTTCATTTTGTTTGTCCTTTTATATTGAGTTTCTATAACCTTAGACGTCTTAAATCATCAAAGGGTTTAATAACACCCTAAAAAATATATGAAAGGCGTTTTTCTTTATATGAACGCATGAAAAAAGCCAATGAAAATTAATTCATTGGCTTTTTGACTTTAGAAGTTTTCTTAATTCCTTATCCTACGGAGTCCATGTATTCAACAAGCTCAACAACTTTTGTTGAATATCCCCATTCGTTGTCATACCAGGAAACCACTTTAAGGAATGTGTCATTCAATTGAATACCAGCACCTGCATCGAAGATAGATGTTCTGCTATCGCCAAGGAAGTCATTAGATACTACATCTTCTTCAGTGTAACCAAGAATGCCTTTCAATTCTCCTTCAGAAGCAGCTTTCATTACTTTCTTCACTTCATCATATGTAGTGCCTTTTTTCAGGTTTACCGTAAGGTCTACCACAGAAACGTCAGGCGTAGGTACCCTGAATGACATACCGGTCAGCTTGCCGTTAAGTTCAGGAATTACCTTTCCTACTGCTTTGGCAGCTCCTGTAGAAGATGGAATAATATTTTGATAAGCTCCGCGACCACCTCTCCAGTCTTTCATAGAAGGACCGTCAACGGTTTTCTGAGTTGCCGTTGCTGCATGAACGGTAGTCATCAAGCCTGACTCAATACCAAAACTGTCATTCAAAACCTTTGCAATCGGAGCCAGACAGTTTGTTGTACACGATGCATTCGATACAAACTGCTGGTCGGATGAATATGATTTGTGGTTTACACCCATCACGTACATAGGTGTATCATCCTTCGATGGTGCCGACATGATCACTTTCTTAGCACCAGCCTTGATGTGGCCTTCTGCTTTTTCTTTTGTGAGAAACAATCCAGTAGATTCAACTACATAATCTGCTCCTACATCACCCCATTTGAGGTCTGCAGGGTTTTTCTCAGACGTTACCCTGATAGCAGTTCCATTAACGATGAGTTTGCCATCTTTTACTTCTACAGTACCGTCAAACCTGCCATGAGTGGAGTCGTACTTAAGCATATAAGCAATATAGTCTACATCAATAAGGTCATTGATGCCTACCACTTCAATGTTTGGTTTGTTTACAGCTACACGGAAAACAAGTCTTCCGATTCTACCAAAACCATTTATTCCGATTTTGATTTTTGACATGATTTAATATTTTGGTGAGTTTTAAAATGAGTTACAAAAGTATAACTAGAATGATCAGAAACAAATTTCATTTTTCAGCGCTTTTTGTCATAAATTGGACACTTTATCGTGACGATTGAAAATCATTCAGGTCCAGGCAATGAAAGACCGGTTGATTTCCATCTTTATAGATTATTTACCTGCTTGATGAAAATATTGCAACAAACATCTTAAACCTATCATTTTTAACCCTAACCCATAATATGCATCTCTCCCATCTAAAAAAATTGTCTGTTCTTGTTTTGGTGATTTTTATGCTTTCACCTGGCTGTAAGGAAACCAGCGAAGAAAAACGACCAAACATACTTTTTGCCATCAGTGATGATCAGTCGTTTGGAAGCACAAGCTTTGAAGGAAGCACTTATATCAATACACCGGCATTCGACAGGGTAGCCAGTGAAGGGATCCATTTCACCAACTGCTACTCCGGGTCACCCGGCTGTGCTCCTTCGAGAAGCGCCATCGTCACAGGAAGACACCATTGGCAAAATGAACAGGCCGGACAGCATGCCTCTTCGTGGCTTAAGAAGTATGTGCCGTTCATTGATCTGCTGGATAAGAATGGATATGTAACAGGTCGGACCGGAAAAGGAGTTAGTCCTTTTGAATATGCAGATAGCCCTGATCACCCGCTGTGGAGACATACGGACGCTGGAGGTATTGAGCATAGCAATATTAACTATCAGGATGGAGATGAAAACGGACCCTGGGCAGGTGGCATCACCTCTACCAATTATTTTGAAAACTTTAAGTATTTCCTGGATAGTGTGAGGAAGGATGAGCCTTTCTTTTTCTGGTACGGCGCTAAAGAACCTCATCGTGTCTTTGAAAAGGACTCATGGAAACGTTTTGACAAGAAGCTTGAAGATGTACAAGTACCTGGTTTTTTGCCGGACACAGAGCTTGTCAGGGGTGATCTATTGGATTATGCGATTGAGATCGAATGGTTTGATCTGCATTTGCAAAGGATGTTGGAACACCTGGAATCGATTGGTGAACTGGATAACACGATTGTCATTGTAACTGCTGATAATGGCATGGCTTTTCCACGTGCCAAGGCCAATGGCTACGAATATGGTGTTCATGTGCCCATGGCGATAAGGTATCCTGGATTTCCCGGAAAGCGAACAGTGGATGACCCCATAGGATTTGCAGACCTGGCACCGACAATTCTGGAGCTGACAGAGACCAGTAGTGAAGGAATGTTACCTATCTCTGGTAGAAGCTTTTTAGAGATCCTTAATTCAGAAAAAAGTGGCGACGTCAGTGAGAGCCGGCAGTATGCATATTCGGGAAGAGAACGACATTCCTCGTCCAGATATCAAAACTGGGGATTTCCTCAGCGGATCATTTCAGATGGAAAGTTCCTTTTTACCTGGAATGTGAAACCTGACAGATGGCCTGCGGGAGCACCTCAGAAATTAGATCCGGAGGATACCACTATGTTATTGCCAATGTATGGAATTGATGAAGATGGAAAATATATTAGAGATGCAGCATTCACGGATATTGATGACTGCCCGACAAAAACATTTCTTCTGGAAAATTATAAAGATCCTGCAATCAGACCATTTTTTGAGCTTTCATTGGGCAAAAGACCGGAGTTTGAATTTTTTGACGTGGAGAAGGATCCTTATTGTCTGAATAATCTTTCGGGGAATCCTGAATACAACGACATTGAAGAGCGGATGAGATCAAGCCTGATGCAGGAATTAGAAAAGTCTAATGATCCGCGTGTAACAGGCCCTGATCCGGAAGTGTTTGATAGTTATATCAGATATTCCAGAATTAGAGATTTCCCTGAGCCAGATCCCCTAAACGATAAATTGTTGATTAAATAACAATTGATTTGAAGTCAGGATTTTTTTCAATAAAATCCCTGATAAATGGGCAGGTTGGCTTGACCTGATATTGGTTTTGGGAAGCAAAGTTTAGCGCAAACTCTGCGAGCGTCGATGCAATACCAAATCCTCTGGAGGCTTCGGGTACGTAAGTGTGAGTAAGGTCCAGGTAGTCGTCTGCATGTTTTTCATAGGACAATTCTGCGTTACCCCCTTTTACTTTCACATAGAATAAATGGTGCTCCGCATCATGGGCTATATTTAAATTGGTTGTTGCTAATGTCATTATTTCATTGTTTAATCTCTCTTATATGTTTACTAAAGAGGCTGGAGAATGTTTTGATTTATCAAAAAAGGTTGACCCCCAAAGTAGAGAAATAAAAAACCCATCGCTCACTGAGCAATGGGTTTTATGTCCATTTAAATTACGAGTTTCTGACTAATAATATTTATTCAAAATTTACTGTTTCCAGTTCCGTGATCTCTTCTTCAGTCACCACTACATTTTCAATAGAGACGTCACTGAATCCACTTTCATCTGCAGGTTCTATCACTACAGTATAATTCCCAGGTAAAAGCAAGTCGATCAAATAACTTCCATTGTCGGGAGTCGTTGACGCAGTATCTTCCTCAGCATTGATGGCATGTACCATCGTGCTCAACTCAGCTGGGGTGATCAATCCGCTGATGCCGCCATAAGGATCTTCATCCTTTATCAGCTTTACCTTGATTACCGGTTTCAGGATATATTTCCCATTCCCGGTTTTAACAATGGATTTAGAAGCAACAAAATCAATGACTACATCATAAAATTCTCCGGCTTCTATTTCAGAATCTACTTTGATTTTTAATCCTGATGAAGATCCGGAAGGTATGGTAAGGTCAAAAGTCTCACCATCTACTACAACTTGGTTGTTCTCCCCCAGGATCAATCTGACCTCTCTCAATTCACCTGCCTCAATCTCAGTCTCAGCCAATAGAGCTTCGGCACCATTCTGAAGTTGTAAAATATCATATACCTGAGGTTCAATGTCTACGATGATCCATTCACCTTTTTCATCGTCTTCTTCGTCATGATCATCTCCGGCTAGCCTACCGCTTTCGTTCTCTTCATTTTCATCATCTTCTCCTTCTTCTCCATCGTCATCTTCTTCCGAATCGTCATCCACTTCCAGTCTATACTCGAGCCCTATTAAATCTATCAAAACCGCGTCATAATTGACTGGATGATCCACCAGCTTGAAGTTCACGTAAGCTGTCTCATTCAAACCGTTTAAGTTATCTCCATCATTACATGCTGCTATGAGCAAAAGTAGAGATAATAGGGTGCCAATTAGTCTTAGTTTCATTAGGATAAAGTTTTGATTCTACTGTAAACGTCTACTAAACCACCAAAGATGTGCCAGGAAGGTTTTGAGATGTACAATACAGATTATCAATAAGTTATGTAACTTTAGAGTGATGGGTATTTCCCAAAATGAGAAAACCTCTTTCAAATTGAACTGACTGAATGAAAATCCCGGAGACAACAATTCTTAAGGGTAAATGTTGCTTTTGTATGGGTTTCATACAAGGAAAACATATCAGGTTGTTGATTTTGGCGCTAATTATTTTGAGCAATGGCTGCGCTACTGAACCTCAAGAGCAGGACATTGCCATTGAAGATGAAGTGGCATTTCAAAAAGATCTTCCTTCGATCATTGAAGATGGAAAACTTACGGTATTAACGATCTACAGCAGTACCAGTTATTTTCTTTACAGAGGACAGACCATGGGTTTTGAATATGAGCTGCTCAAGCGTTTTGCGGATTATCTGGATCTTGAGTTAGACATTCTTGTGGCTAAAGACATAGATAGTCTATTATATAAACTAAATGCAGGTAAGGTAGATCTGGTCGCTCATGGGTTGACCATCACAGAGGAACGAAAGAAGCAAGTAAGCTTTACGGATTATTTGTATCTGACACATCAGGTACTGGTACAAAAAAAACCGGATGACTGGCGAGAGATAAAGTGGAGTGAACTACAGCGGTCTCTTGTTCATGATGCCATAGAACTGATTGGTGATACGGTTTCTGTAAGAATAAAATCCTCATATCATGAACGTTTGGTCAATTTATCAAGCGAGATCGGTGGAAAAATCCATATCAACCCATTGCCGGGTAGTCTTTCAACGGATGAAATCATTAAGATGGTGGTGGATGAAGAGATTAAATATACCGTTGCTGATAACAACATTGCCAAAATCAATGCTTCATTTTATCCGGTTTTGGATATTGAAGTTCCTATCAGCTTTTCTCAAAGGATCGCCTGGGCGATGAGGAAATCCAGCCCTGAATTATTGGAAGCTACTAATCAGTGGTTGTCCGGGATGAAAGACTCTGTTGATTACTATGTGATTTACAATAAGTACTATGAAAATGAACGAAGTTTTCGGCAAAGGGTGAATAGTGATTTTTATAGTTTGAACAACAACCGGATCAGCCAATATGATATACTCATCAAGAAGTATGCTAAAGGTCTGGAATGGGATTGGCGATTACTGGCTTCTTTGATATACCAGGAGTCCAGGTTTAGACCAAATGCCAACTCGTGGGCTGATGCGGCGGGATTGATGCAGGTGATGCCTTCAACGGCAGAGGAGCTGGGCATAAAAAATCTTTCGGATCCAGAGGAAAACATCCGGGGGGGTACCAAATACCTAAGTCAATTGTGGGAAAGATTCGACATGGTACAAGACTCAGTTCAACGCCTTAAATTTGCTATGGCTGCTTACAACTGTGGCACATACCATGTGATTGATGCTCAAACATTGGCCAGGCAGGAAGGGCTGGATCCACTTGTATGGGACGACAACGTAGAGGAGATGATTCTGGAGCTTAGCTATCCGAATGTTTACAATCAACCCGCTGTAAAGTTTGGCTACGTACGTGGCATTGAACCTTATACCTACGTAAGACAGATTTTTGATCGGTATGATCATTATAGTCAGTTTGTTGAATAAGTATTTTTTTCCTCATATTTGGCATGTAAAATCCAAAATTTAACATGCGTTACTACTACTCTTTTCTGGTTATTGTCCTCCTCTACTCTGCCTGTACTACCACTCCCCAAGATCCAAAGCGTATGGAGCCTTTGGTTGTTGCCCCATTTGAAGGGCTTGACACACTTGCCGTCAATGACTGGTGGAACAGGGCAGAGAATCCTATCATCGATTTGGACGTCCCAAGAGATCAGGTAGTGGCTTTTGGTATATATACGGCAGCTAACCAAAAGCTAAAATTAACTGCTCAATTATATCCGCTTTATCCGAATGAGGTCCGTGAGGTCCGGTTGGAGATTAATGAAGACGGATGGAAAGAGATAGCCAAAGAAAAGGTGAATGACCTGGGATGGTCAGCAACCTTTGCCGTGGAGAACTGGGATGATACCAAAGATACTCCTTACCGGATCAGGCATGGTGAGGAAGCCATGTTTGAAGGCCTTATCAGAAAAGATCCCAAGGAGAAAGCGGTTATTTCTATTGCTGCCATGTCCTGCAACAGTAACAAAGACCGGGGCGATAGGGAAAACTATGTAAGAAATATCAATCATCAGGACCCGGATGTGGTCTTTTTTGCTGGCGATCAATCTTATGACCATACAGAGCATACAGCAGCCTGGCTCAAATTCGGATTGCAATTCAAAGAGCTATTTAGAAGCAGACCATGTATCACCATTCCCGATGATCATGATATCGGGCAGGGCAACCTCTGGGGAGAAGGAGGAAAGATATCCGAATCCTCAGCAGGCAATGATGGTGGCTATTTCTATCATCATGAATATGTGAAAATGGTGGAACGATGCCAGACTTCTCATCTTCCGGATCCTTATGATCCCACCCCGATTGATCAGGGTATAGGGGTATACTATACCAATATGATCGTAGGAGGTGTTGATTTTGCTATTATTGAAGATCGAAAATTTAAATCAGGTCCTAAAGGCAAGATCCCTCAGATTGGTCCGAGACCAGACCATATCAGGGATCCCAGTTATGACCCGGCCACGGTAGATGTACCCGGATTAAAACTATTGGGAGAAAGACAACTCAAATTCCTGGATGATTGGGCAAATCAAAATGAAGGTGTTGTGATGAAGGCCGTACTTTCACAAACCGGATTCTGCGGTGGCGCTCACATCCATGGCAACAAAGAAAACCGATTACATGCTGACATGGACTCCAACGGATGGCCACAGACTGGCCGGAATAAGGCCTTAAAGGCGATACTAAAAGCCAATGCCGTTCACATCGCGGGCGATCAGCACCTGTCTACAGTGATTAAACATGGGATCGATGAATTTGATGATGGACCGTGGGCATTTGTTGTACCGGCACTGGTAAACAACTATTACAGCCGTTGGTGGTGGCCTGAAGATGAGCAGCCTGGTAAAAATGCAAATGATGTTTTGCCATGGACTGGTCAGTACATGGATGGGTTCAATAATAAGATCACGATGCACGCTTACGTCAATCCGGAAAATCCTTCTCGTGGTGGAGGATATGGGGTGACTAAATTCAATAAGGCAACGAAAGAGGTAACTTTCGAGTGCTGGCCAAGGGAAGTAGATGTGACTACCGATAATGCTGCTCAGTTTACCGGGTGGCCCTTTACAGTAGATATGTCGAAGCAATAATTAAGGTTCACCGGTCCCTTGATGAAATGATAATTGGGGATGCAGTGTAATTGACAAAAGTAAACACTACTTTTGCGTCCTTTTTGGGATAAACATGAGCATCAGAAATATAGCTATTATAGCACACGTAGACCACGGCAAGACAACGCTTGTCGACAGAATTCTACACCAGGTAAAACTTTTCAGGGAAAATGAGGAAGTCGGTGAGCTGATACTTGACTCCAATGATTTGGAACGGGAGCGAGGTATCACCATTCTTTCAAAGAACGTAGCTGTACGATACAAAGACACCAAGATCAATATCATTGACACCCCGGGTCACTCCGATTTTGGTGGTGAAGTTGAGCGGGTGCTGAACATGGCTGATGGAGTAATTCTTTTGGTTGATGCCTTCGAAGGTCCCATGCCTCAAACGAGGTTCGTATTGCAGAAAGCACTGGAGATGGGTTTAAAACCCATCGTAGTTGTCAATAAAGTAGATAAACCCAACTGTAATCCGGAAGATGCCAATGAAAAAGTATTTGAACTCATGTTCTCTCTGGATGCCACAGAAGAACAGCTGGACTATCCGGTAGTTTACGGCTCATCCAAAAATGGCTGGATGGGTGCTGACTGGAAAACACCTACAACGGATATTTCATATCTGCTGGATACCATCATTGATTACTTTGAGCCTCCCCAGGAGAATCAGGGGACTTTGCAGCTGCAAATTAGCTCGCTGGATTATTCTTCTTACACCGGAAGGATTGCTGTAGGTCGTGTGCATCGTGGTAGCATTAAAGCTGGTGACCGGGTTTCTTTGGTACAACGTGACGGTCAAATTCACAGATCCAATGTGAAAGAGCTCTATCTTTTTGAAGGTTTGGGTAAGGTCAAAACCAAAGACGAGATCAAATCCGGCGAAATAGTAGCTGTAATGGGTCTTGAGCAATTTGATATTGGAGACACCATAGCCGACGAAGAGAATCCAGAGGCGTTGACACCAATCTCTGTGGATGAGCCATCTATGAGTATGCTGTTTACCATCAACAACTCACCATTCTTTGGTAAAGAAGGAAAATATGTTACCAGCAGGCACTTAAGAGATAGGCTTGAAAAAGAGACCGAGAAAAACCTGGCATTGAGGGTAGAGGAAACGGATTCACCCGACCGGCTGATGGTTTTTGGCCGAGGCATTCTACACCTGGCCATCCTCGTAGAAACGATGCGTCGGGAAGGCTATGAATTACAGCTGGGCCAGCCTCAGGTGGTAATTAAAGAAATTGACGGCTTCAAGCATGAGCCGGTTGAGATGTTGTTCGTGAATGTAGCTGATGAATTTTCCGGGAAGGTGATTGAGATTGTCACCCAAAGAAAAGGAGATATCGTCAACATTGAGAAGAAGGATGACCGGGTGAACCTGGAGTTTAAGATCAGCGCCAGGGGCTTAATTGGGCTAACAAACCCTATTCTCACCGCAACCGAAGGTGAGGCTGTGGTATCCCACCGATTCAGTGGATATGAGCCATGGAAAGGAGAGATCCAGGGCAAAAGAAAAGGAGCATTGATCTCGGTAGAAACCGGTACAGCGATTGCCTATTCTATTGATAAGCTTCAGGACCGTGGTAAATTTTTCATCGATCCCAACGATGAGATCTATGAAGGTCAGGTCATTGGTGAAAGTACACGGGTTGACGACCTCGTCGTAAACGTAACCAAGACCAAAAAACTTACCAACGTTCGTGCCGCAGGGTCTGACGACAAAGTTACCATTGCACCTGCTGTGAAGTTCTCATTGGAGGAAGCTATGGAATATGTAGGAAAGGACGAATACGTGGAAGTAACCCCGGAATCTATTCGCTTAAGAAAGATATTTCTACTCGAGCACGAGCGAAAGAGACAAAAAAAGGACTAGCTCATATAAGCGTATTTCAACTGAAAGGTGTTATCTTCTAAACAATGATGTTTATGAAGAGGGTACTTATTCTAGCTGCTCTGCTCATCTATGTAAACGTTTTGAGCGCCCAGGACACCTGTCCCTGTTGCACTAAGCAGCATTAGCAATTCGATTTCTGGGTGGGTGAATGGAATGTCTATGATACCCTGGGAAACTTCGTGGGTGAAAATACCATCGAAAAGCTGGTGTCAGAATGTGTTTTAAGCGAGTACTGGAGAGGAGCATCCGGCAGCATTGGTCGCAGCTATAATTATTATGACCTGACTGATAGCACCTGGAACCAGCTTTGGATCGATAAGAGTGGGTCAAATCTCGTGCTTAAAGGCAAGCTAATCGGCGGTAACATGGTATTAGAAAGTGAGCTGCTGCCTGGTCAAAAGATCGATTGGTACCGCAATCGTATTACCTGGACACTCAATAGTGATGGGAGCGTTACCCAGCTATGGGAAATACTCGATAAAGTAGGAAATGTGATCAATCAGATTTTTAAAGGGGTATACAAAAGGAAGTAAATCATCCAAAATCATTCTTTAACTCATTTAACTGTTGATTTTGTCCAATAATCTTTGAAATTTCAAATTTTAGGAACAATTATCTGTCCTGTTGCTTAGTATATAAGTAGGGTTTTTGTTGCAATCGTCTAAAAAAAATCCTATTTATATGTTTAACCTAAGAAAACTTTAAAGTCATGGCAAATTGTTTCGCACTTATTGGTTGGAGTCTACCCGTCATAGAAAGTATGCAAAAGATTAATAAACCCTTTGTGGTTGTTTCTTTTCCTGATTTTGAACCCTATGCTCAGGAAAATAATATCCCCTTCGTATCCTACCAGCTTAATGAGTGGAGTGACAGTTCCAATTCCCTGGATTTACTGGAAAAACTAAAACCTTTTAATGTAGATGTAGCCGTTCCATTGTTTGAAGAAACAGTGGAGTGGGCAGGAGCCTTAAATTCCATTTTTAGAGATGATCCTCGTGTATTGAACCGTGCATTTCTTTTCAGGAACAAAGCCATGATGAAACGAAAGGCCTTGATTGGAGGCCTAAGGGTAGGACTTTTTGAGGAGGTACATAACCGGGACCAGGTAAAAAATTTTATGAAGCGTCTGAACGAAGCCAATCTTCAGTTGGAAGGTGAGGCAGATAGCTGGGTCCATATGAAACCCTTTGCCTCCGCGGGCACAGTTGGTCACAGATTGCTTAGAAGCTTGAGTGACATTGATGAAAAGGTGGAGGACTCGGATTTTCCTTGCATGGTAGAAAGTCATTTGCCAGGACGTGAATTTTCCTGTGAGGCTTTTATCAACAAGGGTAAAATCAGGTTCCTGAATATCACAGAATATGTGCATTTGGGTTATTCCAACTTTATACCTGAAGGTCACTACCTGAACAGTAAGCGAGACCTTATCCACAAACATGTCCAGAAAATGGTAGACATTTTTGGCATCGAGTATGGCATGGTACATCCGGAGTGGTTCCTCACAGAAAATGATGAATTGAATTTTGGAGAAACAGCCTGTAGGATACCCGGAGGGCATATTTTAGAACTTTGTTCCAAGTCCTATGAATTTGATGCCCTGGCAGCCTTTGTTCTATGTCATGACCCTAACATCACTGAGGAGGAGCTTGATGAGATTTTCCCTCCAAAAGACTTCAAACCGAAGACCTACAACGGAAATGTGATGATCTATCCACAAAAACGCCAATTTTCTAAGCTGGAGATTCCTGAAGAACTGAATGATGAACCATATTTTGTGGATCATACTTTGGTACCACCATTGTCCACTCAAAAGATCAGTGACAACCGCGAAGGTTTTGGTAATCATTTTGGAACAATTAACTTCAGGGGAGAGGACCCCGACAGAATGAAAGAACTATTGTTGCATTATGAAACAGTGGACTTTTATGTCTAGATATATATGACAGATACAACAGCTATAAATCCGAAAGAAAGAGCATTTGATAATTTTGAAAGGAGCTACAGGGAGTTTCTGGATGCTACCGATCTCACGAAACACGATAAAGCAGCCAGACTGGCCAGTCAGATAGATATCCTCAGCCTAACAAGGGATGGTTTGTCATTTCTATATGAGAAGAGTCATGAGCTTGATCAATCCGGATTCTTTAAAGACACCGCCTGGAATGACCCCCTTAAACTGATCCCTGGCCTGGTGAGGGGAACGATGAAAGTAGGACATCCATCCAGCAGCTATGAAATATTGAGTGAGCTAAGAATGTTGTCTTATGCCAAGTCACAAAAAAGTGATGGACCTATCTCTTCTGAAGCAGCGTATAATTACCTGGAAGAGGTAATTGTACATAATATGGATCTCGCGCTCAAAGATACCACAGAGGAGATCCGGGAATCCTTCCCGGAGCGTGAACTCAAAAAGTCTTTCAACCTGTTTGGGTTTTTGGTTTCCGAAATGGATTTGAGTGGCATCACCGAAAAGCTTGCTGAAGAAATTGCCTTAATCTGTGAGCAGCGGCCTGTAGTCACGAGTAAAGTACGATCCCTGCTGCATATTGTAGAGCAGAAGTTTGACCTCAAAGGAGGATCAAACGGCGAAAAGCAGTTACATCAGTATGTAAATGCTGTATATGGTCCAACGCCAGAGACCTTAAAACGACCTGACATCGAGAAGTATGCCGGGTTTTTAGAAAAGTGTAAAGAAAAAGAGCTCCGGAAGGAAGTACAGTCCATGGGGAGTTCCATGGATGCAACAGGACTTGTTTGTCAGTATCATGCCATTTTACTCAAACATTTGTTGACCCATTCAAAGCTTGAACACCTGGTTCCTGAGTGCCTCAGCCTCAATGATCGAGGATTAGCCGAGTGGAACAAGCATAAAGACTTCTTAAAACCACTTATTCTGGAGACTGTCAGTATCCATAATGTACAGTGTATTTATGGATTTGCGCGGATTCTGGGGAGGAATCTACTTTCCAGGAGACCGGTAAGGGTTGGACTTGAAAACCTCAGGAAAATAAGGATCAACCCTCAAGCGGAAAGCAGAATACTGAAGTCAAACCATGATAGCAGAGGAAATGTTTCGGCCATTCAATATTTGATTGGAGCGCTCATCCGGGTGCTAGGCCAGCCATTGGGAGTAGGACAGGGCAATAACCCAACTTGTCAGTCAGCCCGGGGAATCAGTATGTGGAGTCAGCATGCACCCGCCAAATTAATTGATATGGTGATCACCGTAGCCACCCAAAATAACCTGGTGATGCGATTTGAAAATGCTGATTTGGTATCCAATCAGCTAGGTAAAGGCTTGGTAGATAAGCTCGATTATGATCTGGATGGCGTTTCTATTGTTTTGGTTCCACATTTGGATAAGATCTACAATGAAATGATGCTAAGGGCTACCGGCAGAGGTGAAGATCCTCACAAGTGGGTCAACCCTGCCATGTATGGGCATTGGATTCAACTGGGTTTTGCCTCTGCTTATGACTATCTAAGCAATTCGATCCTGGATTTCAGGGGATTTATCAAAGTTTTTTACAAGTCTTTTCACCCGGATTACAACAACGAGCGTCAGCTGGCCTATCCAAACCCGGTTGGGATCATTATCACCTCATCTACTGCAGAGATGGTAGGCTTCCACGCCATTTCACTTCTGAGGGTTGATAGATCACCACAGGGTGAGTTGCGGGCATATTTTTTAAATCCTAACAATGAGGGCAGACAAAACTGGGGACAGGATATCAAACCCACTGTCCATGGCAATGGTGAGAAACCGGGGGAATCATCTCTCCCACTGGGGCAGTTTGCGTCGAGGTTATATGCTTTCCATTATAATACCCTGGAGCTTGACAGAGAGGCATTGGTGGATGAAGCGTTGGTTGACGAGATAGAAAATCTGGCCAAAGAAAGCTGGGGAAAATCGTATTACTGGAACCCACAAACAAAACTATGGTAAGACACTCTTCAAGGATCGAATTGAGTCAATCAAGCCTTAAAAGCAATTTCAATTTCATCAGAAAAAAAATCGGACCCGGTGTTCGAATCTCCTCTGTAGTTAAAGCCAATGCCTATGGTCATGGGATTCATGAATTTGTGACCATGGCAGAAAAGTGTGGAATAGAACATTTTAGTGTGGCTTCCGCTTTTGAGGCAGAGGCAGTGCTGGAAGCATGTCAGGAGGACTCTCACATCATGATCATGGGTATTCTCTATGACCAGGACATTACCTGGGCCATTGAGCATGGGATTGAGTTTTTCATTTTCAATTATGATAGATTACCATTAGTTCTCGAAAAGGCTAAGGCGGCAGAAAAAAAAGCTAAAATTCATCTCGAAGTAGAAACAGGAGCTAACCGTACCGGATTGAACGCCAAAGAGGTACCCAAGGCTTTGACATTTGTTAAAAAACATGCAAATAATATTGAGTTCGAAGGTCTTTGCACGCATTTTGGCGGGGCTGAAAGCCTATCTAATAAATTCAAAATAGATTCCCAGCATAAGCGGTTCAAGGAATTTATGAAACTCTGTAAGAGCCGTGGAATCCGACCCAATCATTATCATATTGCCTGTTCGGCTGCCGCTCTGGCATATCCCGAAACGACCTATGACATGGTCCGAATTGGTGTGGCACAATACGGATTTTGGCCAAGTCCGGATATTTACTATATGCACCTTCAATCGACTGGCAGTACACCCAATTCAACTACTTTAAAACGGATATTTACCTGGAAGACTGATGTGATGGATATTCGGCACGTTGATGCTGGGGAATTTATCGGCTATGGCACAGCTTATCAGGCAATACGCGATATGAAAATTGCGGTTATACCCTTAGGATATTCCAATGGGTATCCTCGTGCACAATCAAACCGGGGGCATGTACTGATCAAAGGCAAAAAAGCACCAGTGACCGGGCTAATTAATATGAATCTGTTTATGGTAGATATTTCTCATATCAAAGATGTAAAAGTTGGAGATGAGGTTGTATTGGTGGGAAGACAAAATAACACCACAATCAATGTGAGCTCATTTACAGATGTGACGAGATTATTGAACAATGAAATGCTTAGTCGTTTGCCAGCGGCTATTCCAAGGAAGGCGGTACGATAATGTCATGGAAATATAGCAGTAAGCAAAAGGAGTGGATTAAAGAATTGATTCAGAAGGATCGGATAAGTGCTCTGGATGAACTAGAGCGCAACTGGTCTACCGGACAGATAGAAATCAGCACGTTTCAACAAAAATTGATCCTTCACCTGGACGCTGATGAACTAAAAAAGACCAATGATATAGTTGTCCGGATCATGGAAGTCTGTGATCTATTTAAACAGCTCTCCGATGATGGGTTCATTCGAGTGTGGGATGACATTGTGATGGAAGACAATACCCGTTTGATTGGTGATAAAACGGCTGACTCAAGCCCGCATTTTCTTCCTGATCTGGGTGTAGCAACCGAATTACTTCGGTGGGCAGGAAAAAAAATTCAATTGAAGGATCAAATCATTCCAGCGGCGGAAATGGAGTTTAATGATCCGGCTATTTATCAGGCGAACCAAAATCGAAAAATTATCATATCTTTCGTTGTTGTCCTGGTTTTTATTTTCATAGCTGGTGGGCTGTTTCTCCATCAGTCAATAAATGCTAAAATGGATAGACTTCAGGAAGAGATATCAGATAACAAACGAAATCAAGTGCAAAGTTTGGATAGTATGAACCTTAAACTGGACAACTTATACAATCTTAGTTACAAGATGGCGCTCGATTCCCAACAAGTGATTGAATTAAGAGTGGTAAGTGATGCGGTAGATCGGACCATTTATCAGCTCAACAATAGAACCCGTCGGCTGGAGAACAGAATAATTGAAAATCAGGAAATCCTAAGATCCTACGATAGTTTGCTTAGCCGATTACCTGCTGCCATTCCAAGGAAATCAGTGCGGTAAACATGTATTTATCCTAAGTTTTCAAGGCAATAAACCGTTATATTCTGGTTTTCTACGCTGTACATCGTAGACCATTTACCACTTTTATCTTATTGATGTTAAGGCGGTTAGGGCTATATTTGTTTTAGCTGATAGTCCAATTTCTTCTTAAAATTTTATCATGGTTAAGGATTAAAAAGTTTGGCACGACTATCGCGGTTAAGTTGGAATAAATTTTATTGTATATATGAGAGCCGCTTTTTTCACCACAAAAGTCCTGGCGCTATTCGGCCTTTTGCTCTTTTCATTGTCAGCACTAGCACAGGAGTATTCTGCGGGAATCAATACGGAAACTCCAAACACTAATGCGGTGCTCCATTTGGTAGCACCAAATGGTGATCAGGGTCTACTGATTCCTACTTTGACCAATGCGCAAAGAACAGGTATGGGGCTAACCGCCACCGATAATGGAATGCTGGTCTTCGATACTGAGGATGGTCTGTTTTATTACTGGTTGGATCCTTCCTGGATTGCATTAACCACCTCAGACAGTGATAATCAGACCTTGACCCTTGCCGGAACGAACCTAACAATATCAAACGGAAATACGGTAGATATTGGTGTAGCAGAATCTGATCCAACAGTACCGGCAACCATTAAAGATGGGATTGATTGGACAGAAATAACCGGTATACCGGCTGGTTTTAGTGACAATACGGATGATGGCATTGCGACTGTTCTGACAGATGCAACGATCACTGGAGATGGTATCGCAACCCCCCTGGGGGTAAATGCCGGCACGGGAGCCAATCAAATTGTTCAGCTTAATGGAACCGGCCAGTTACCAGCTTTTGATGCAAGTAATTTAACGAATTTGAATGCCGGGGCATTGATAGGGGTTTTGCCAGCTATTGACGGAAGCAATTTGACAGGTGTTACCTCTTCGGCAATTACTGATGGAACTACTATCACAGGAGATGGTAGTGCTACCCAGTTGGCTGTAGGGACGGTTCCGGCAGCTCAGGTAAGTGGGCTGGCCACAATAGCCACAACCGGGAGCTTTGCAGACCTCACGCTTGTTCCTGTTGGTTTGGCGGATGGTGATGATGTAGGTTTAACTACGGTCACAAGTGCCGATATTGTTGACAATGAAATTGCTAATATTGACATTAATGCCGCAGCAAATATTGCCACGACCAAATTGGAGGGTACTGTAATGGTAGAAGGAGAAAATGTCAGTCTCCTGAACAATGATGCCGGCTATATGGATGCCGGCACCTATGATCCCAATGGCATTATTGGTGACGTATTTGATCTTAGCAACCATTCAACCATAACGGCACCTGGCGTTGGTGATGTACTTACCTTTGACGGTACCATCTGGGATGCCCAACCTTCTACAGGTCTGACACTTCCTTATGTTCAATCTACTGCCGATGCTGCTGATCTTTTTTATCTGACAAACACAGGACTTGGTGGCGCTGGGGCATTCGAAATCAATAACATAACAAACGCCACAAATGCCTTAAATGCTACAACCAATGGGATTGGAGCTGCCATTCAGGCGACTCAGGGTGGAACTGCCGGACCAGGGATGGATATCTCTATGTCAGGTGCAACCAATGCCAGTCCGGGAATTTTGCTAAGCCATGGTGGTGCCGGATCCGGACTCGATATTTCTTTATCCAATGCAACCAATACGAATGCGGGATTATCTGTCAATCATGCAGGTCTGGGAGCCGGGATTGAAATAACCACAAGTACGGGACCTCCCATGTTTATCACTGGAGGTAATGCCGGTGAGGTTTTAACATCTGACGCTCTGGGAAATATCACCTTGCAACCGGGAGGTATTGCTTTCCCTTTCGCACATACAGAAGATACAGACCCAACAGATTTGTTTTACCTGGATCAGCAGGGCACATTGGCATCCGCAGCAAGATTTACCAATTCTGCAGGAGCATTTACTGGTAGTGTAGTGAGTATAGAAGGAAATGGGTTATCAGGGTCCCAGGGGTTGGCAGTCACACAAATTGGGGCTGGCGACGCAGGAACATTTTTAGTGTCTGGAGCAGGGGCGGGTACAGCTGTTTATGGGTCTACAACAGGTACGGGAGTAGCTGGTCTTTTTGAAATTAGTAATGCTGGTAACACCTCCCCTGTAATTGAGGTGATCAATGGGGGTACAGGACCTGATATCAGATTACCGACAGGGGCTACGGCTGGTTATGTTTTGACTTCAGATGCAACCGGGAATGCTAGCTGGCAGGTAAGTGGGTTAACGCTCCCCTATGCTGATTCAGGTACGGATGTTGGTTCATTGTTCTCCATTTCCAATGCTGGAACAGGCCCAGCTGCTTTTTTTGAAAATACAGGTAGTGGTACTGCTGTCAGGCTTGGAGGAAACATACTATTTAATGAAGGTGCAGGCCGGATCATTGGGGTTCAGCAGAATACTGGTGGGAATGGAGATAACCTGGCCATTGCCGCGGCTGATGGAGTGGCAGCAGGTCCGGCTGATGGTGGAATTCTTTCACTTCGGTCAGGTGCCGGGACAGGAACCGGAGGCAACGGCGGAAATATTGAGATCATACCGGGAGCTGGTTCCGGTGGAGGTTTTGCCGGAGGGGTCTTCATCAATGGGATCACCCGATTTGGCAATCAGGAAGCTGGTTTCGGAGGGATGATAGAACTGGAAGATGATGCAGGGACCGCTTCAATTGGTATTGAAGCCGACCCCTCTACAGCATCATATATCATAACACTGCCACCAGCTCAGGGAGCCGGTGCCTTGACCAATGATGGGTCAGGGACTTTAAGCTGGTCTGGGGGTGGAGGAGCGTTTAGCCAGGATGCCAACCAAAATTTGATTGCTATCTCCACGGCTGCTCCGACCGGAACAGACAATTTCATAGCAGGTAATGCAGCACCGGGGTTAGGTGCCGGTAACAATAATATTGCCATTGGAGAAGGTGCCGGAGCCTCACTTGCGGGGGGATCTGATAATTTCTTTATGGGTTTTGATGTGGGTGGTCCAAGTATGATCAATGGGAATAGCAATATCCTTTTCGGTTCCGGAGGAAGAAATAATGATGACTCCAACAATAATGTAGGTATAGGGCAGAATGTGATCATGGCAGGAGGGTCTGCCACAGCGATTGGAGCTTTCTCTTCTGCTACCGGAACAAACTCTTTGGCGCTGGGTACTGGAGCGGTGGTTACATTGCCTAATGTTGGGGTGATTGGAGACCATACAAATCCCATTGATATAGGAATCGGCACAAACACACCAGCAGCCAGACTCGATGTACAGGTTTCAGGAGTGGGGACACCAGATGTTGTCAATATTACCAATGATGGAGATGCACGAAGTTTAGTAGTAGATGTGGTGAGCCTTGCAAATGCAACGCCAGCTTTTGTGTTATCTCAAAATGGAGTGGGGGTGGGTATTGATGCAAGAGCTACCAATGTTTCTTCATCAGCAACACTGATCACCGCTCAGCATCAGGGAGATGCTCCTGTGGCTTTTTTTAATCAAGTCAATGCTGGCAGTACTGCGCCGGCGATAAACATTGGAAAAGCAGGAGCAGGACCGGACATTCAATTAAGTGGTGTGGGTTCAGCATTCAATATTCCGGGAAGCACACCCGGATATGTGGCAACGGTAACCAATGCGGCCGGAGATGTTAGTTTTCAGCCAGCGCCGGTGGGTGGGTTTTCTCTCGACGGGAATAACAACCTGATTGCCATTACCGGGGCAACTCCACCCGGAACTGAAAACTTCCTCGCGGGGGTAAACAGTGGTAATAGTTTAATTGTAGGTGGCAACCACAATATTTTGATTGGCAATGGATCCGGACAATCGATTACTTCAGGGGCGACCAATGTGGTAATCGGACTAAATGCAGGGGGTGCTGGATTGACTACAGGTAATGGAAATGTCGTTCTTGGTGAGGGTGCAAACGTAAATGCCGGTTTCCCCAATGTGGCAGTTGGTCAGGGTGCTTCCGCAACGGGGAACAATGCGGTGGCATTGGGACCCGGAGCAGCTGTTAGTGGAGGGCTTACAGGTTCTGTGGCTTTGGGGGCAGGCACAAATGCCAGTGGGGATAATTCAATCGCTATAGGATACAACGCCATTGCACCACAAAATAATTCGGCCATCATTGGAGATGTCTCCATTCCTGATTTTTTTGTGGGTGTTGGTACATCAGCTCCTACAGCCAAGCTCAGTGTTGAAAATGGGAATGCTACCGGACAGGGTCTGGCGATTAACATGGTAGCAGCCTCAGCTAACCCTGACCAGGCTTTGCTGATTGCTCAAAATGCTGATGGTATGGGCGCTGATATCAGGA
The DNA here is from genome assembly GCA_965223915.1 of Cyclobacteriaceae bacterium. Lineage (GTDB taxonomy): Bacteria > Bacteroidota > Bacteroidia > Cytophagales > Cyclobacteriaceae > UBA7330. Next base: position 2,210,845 of record OZ245027.1, read on the forward strand.
TTACCAATGCTGCCTCTGTCTCTACGACATTATCGGCAAGTACACAAGGGACTGGAAATGTTGGGGTTTTTAATCAGCAGAATGTAACAAGTGGTGCTGACGCCATGTTTGTACAGACTGTTGGTACAGGGAGTGCTGGTGTTTTCCAAATAAGTAATACAACAAGTGCGGCCCCCGCCTTATCTGTAAACACAGACGGTAATAATAGCAACGCCATATCCATTAGCAAATTAGGAACAAGTGGAACAGGAATCCTCATTGATATGAACAATGCCGGTGCCCAGGGGATACTGATCGGAGGAACAAACCCAGCAAGTAGTTCGATTGAGACAGATGGAACAGTGCTTTTTAGAAAAAACTTCATTACTCCTACATTCGCTTATGATGTGGGTGTAAGTGGTCCTGTATTGCCAAATACGCATAGAGTTCTAAGATTGACAAACCTGTCTGATATCCAAATTGATGAAATTAGTGTTGCAGGAGCTTCTGATGGCCAGGAGCTTCTACTCGTGGTAGAGGCAGTTGGTGCAAATTTCGTTGTTACATCAGCTACTTCTGTTAATATAAGGCTTAATGGTGATGCACCATTTACAATGGAAACAGGCAGTTCACTTCATTTAATTTATATAGAACCCCTAAACCAATGGGTTGAAATTGGGCGATCACTATGAGAAAGGTTTTGTTATATATTGCCCTTTCATTGCCACTCTTGTGTTCGGCTCAATTCCACACGGGCGATTCCACCAAACTGGCCATCAGATCGGGAGCAGTCTTCTTTATGGGAGGAAATACTACCCTAAATGGACCTCTTACGAATTTTGGGACCATCGTTGGCTATCGTGACATGGATTTTGTCCGCAATACGGATGTTGGTAATCTGAAGTTTACCGGTGACATCGATCAAAGTTTAAGTGGAGACACCATCGATGTGGGAAGCTTCGAGCTGGATAAGACCGGCCGATTGATATTGCTCACCGGACAGGTGAGGGTCACCGGAGGATTGGCAGTCACCCGGGGCGTGGTGCAATCGGACGATGAGCTGGACCTGATCCAGGCTGGTAGTGTGGATGAAGACGGAGATGGGTATGTGGAGGGAAAGATGATCGGTCGTTTGAATAATTCAGCTACATTAACTTTTCCCATGGGTTTGACCGATACCAACGGGAATGGTTTTAAAAATTACCTGACCCTACGAGCCAACAAACCGGGCACTTTTGTTCGCGTGGAATGCAGAAGACCGAATCCGAACCTATTGTTTCCGGATTCCCTGATGGATGGTCTGGCAGATGAAGTGGAGTGGGCGGTACAGGTGTTGGGGCAGGACTCTGTAGAAGCAACCATAGCTATTGATTACTCGGGGGTCAATCTTGACGACAGAGAATTCCCTAACCTGATCAATGCAGATGTACATCAGCCAGCCATTGCCATGTTTTACAGAGAAGATACACTTCATCACCTATTGAACACTGCAACTGTTTTTGATGGCGAGGTCCGCGACAGCGATGGATACATTGAGAGTGATGAGCGGATCTGGATCACCAATGCAGGGAGAAGGTTTTCGATTGCCCTGGTACCGAAGGCTGTGGGTGACGTGCTTTATATTCCCAATGTTTTTGCTCCCAATGCTACTTTGCAGGATAATCGGACTTTCAGGCCATTTTTTGAGGGAGCTCCTATTACCAGGATAGTAATAGAAATAGTTGATTCATTTAATCAGGTAGTTTACGATTTGGAGAGACCAACAAATACTGAACCTGTCAGTCAGGATCTTTCGGACTATGGCTGGGATGGGTTTCTGAAAAATGGATCCGAAGCTCCAGGAGGGGTATACTATTATACGATTATAATTGAAACTAATCAAGATAAATATTCCCCCAGGAAGGGACCTGTACTGTTGATGAGATGAGGTATATTTTTGTCATATCGCTTTGCCAGCTTATGCTGGTTGCTTCTGCCCAGGAAGGTCAGTTCTCACAATATTTCTCCACGACGTCTTTGCTGAACCCAGCCTTTACCGGGGCCATTCCCAACATGACCCTCAATACCAATTATAAGCGAGCTGGTAATGAACAGGACAAAGAGTATCAGGAATTGATCCAGGCAACATTTACCTATCCGTTCAGGAAATTCACCAGCAAGTACAACCAGGTAGGAGGGGCAGGAATTACCTTTTTCAAGGAATCCAGGGGGGCATTCAGTTTATATCAAAGCACAAAAATCTTGTTGAATGGCGCCTATACCATGCGGCTTAGCAGACTTTCTAACCAGTACCTGATTTTCGGGCTTCAGGGGGGTATTGTTCAGCAAAGGATTGGACAAAATTTACGATGGGGATCACAATTCAGTAGATATCTAGGGATAGACTTTAATGCTGATGATTCAGGTTTTGACGATAGCCTATTGGGAGAAACCATCGGCGCAGCATCAGTTTTTTACCCCATATTTAATTTTGGGGTTATTTATACGGCTTTTGACAATGCTAACTTCTATATACGTGACAAAACCCTTACAGTAGGTCTGAGTATTGACAATCTCAACAGACCTAAGTTTGCGTATGATGCTGCCGGCAATATTCAATCACAAAAGTTCTGGTTGATCAAAGCTTTTGGGGCTGCTAAAATGGAGCTGGGACCACGTTGGTATATCTATCCATCCTCTTTTATAGCCTATTCACAGGGAAACATCCAGGCCAATGCCGGGACTTATTTTTCTACATTTGTCAGTTCTATACGATCAAATACAGCCGTCATGCTTCAGGCGGGAGCCTGGTACAGAGTTGGAGACTCAATCATTGGGATGCTTGGTGTACAGGTGGAAAATATTAAGGTTGGATTCAGTGTGGATTTAAATGATGACACTTTGGCATTTCAAAGAGCAGATAATCAAGATGCCTTCCCAACTTACGAGATCTCGTTAGCATTGAATCTCAACGCTAAGAGTCCATTAGGAAACGTATCAAGTCCAATTTTCTAACAATGAAGATCTTAGCCAGTCTTTGCTTGTTTTTTATTCTGCTGAATGCTCAGGCGCAGCAATCTGTACCGGAAATGATCCAAATGGCAGATACCCTGTATAAGTCTCATCGCTTTCTGGATGCTGTAGCATTTTATGAAAAGATCAGCAAGCTGGACAAGAACAACCTGATGGCTAAGTACCGGTTGGGGATCTGCTACAAGGAAACCCTGCAATACAAGAAAGCTCAGAAGGAGCTATTAGAACTTGGTGAAACACCCAATCAGGAATACCAGGCCAGGGCTTTGTATTACTATGCCAATTTGCTCAGGTTGGACGAACAGTTCAAAAATGCTGATTCAATTTACAGCTACCTGATAGCACTACCCGATGTAAATCCTGAGCTGATCGCGCTTTCCCGAAAGCAAAGGGAAGGCTGCGCACTGGCACTTAGACAAAAGAGCGTCAATCGGGGGTTTTCTATAAAGGCTTTTGATGATATCAACAGCAAATTCCATGACTTTGGTGCCGTGGTCAATCCATCCAATCAGAATGTGGTCTTTGCCTCAACAAGGAATCGGAGTGTATCACAGTATGAAGGCAATCAATATGATGGTTTACTGCCTGATCTGGTGGCCTATGAGCAAAGAAGGAGTGGCAGGTTTTCAGCTAATACCAATGGGCAGAAGTTTGACGGGCTCAACTCCCACTGGGCAGAGGGTTCCGGAACTTTTACAGAGGATGGAAAGCGGTTTTATTATTCCACCTGCAAAACCGAGGACGGCTCCGGTTGCCGGATTATGGTGAGCTATTTGGTAGATGGTGCCTGGACCGCTCCTGAAGCCCTCAACGAATATATCAATGAGCCGGGATCAGAAAATAAGCAACCTTTCATTACCGAAGGTGGCGATACCTTGTTCTTTAGCAGCAACCGGCCGGGGGGGCTTGGCGGCAGCGACATCTGGATGAGTCTGAGGGGACTTGAAGCTGAATCATGGAGTCCCCCAATCAATATGGGAGGTGTGATCAATTCTCCAGAGGAAGAAATATCCCCCTATTTTCCCGCGGCTTTTAACTGTCTGTTGTTCTCCAGTGATGGGCATGTAGGTTATGGAGGTTATGACATTTATCTGGCTAAAGGTGAGTCTTTTTTTGAGCCTGAAATCTATAACCTGGGCTTTCCGTTCAACTCAACCATAGACGACACTTATTTCATAATCTGTGACAGTGTTGGGTTTCTGTCAACTAATCGCGATGATCATCGCATTCTGAACATTTATTCCTTTGAGATCGGTGATGAAGCTTTGTTTTTATCATTATTAATCTCTGGAGAATCACTGATTGATTCCAGGATTGTTTCGAGATTTAGGGATGTTAGATCGCTCGATCTGGTCACCTTTAGGGTGGAGGATTACCAGGGATTCGAATTTTTTGAACCGGTAAAAAGGGAGCGACCACAACCGGAGTTATTAGATGATTCTGTACAAGTGGATGGAAATAGGGATATGATTGCTTCCAATCTAAGCAACCGAAATACGCAGGGCTCTTTGGGGATCAGGGGTCAGGGTCGAACCGATTATATCATACCACAGGTGGATGATTTGGATGCACAGGGTGCCGGAGGTAGCGCAAACAATGAGAATATTGAAAGTAGTTCGGTTCGTAGCAATAGCGAGCGTACAGAAAAAGAGGCTGAACCCATAGCAACAAAAGCTTCACTCGATCAGGCGCTTGGAAAATCCGAGGACACCGAAGGGGTCCAATACGAGACCATCTATTTCGATTATGATTTACATGAATTGAGGCCTGAAGGACGACAAGCATTGACAGCCCTGGTAGATCAGCTGGCAGGGAGACCATATAGTCAGATATCAATACTTGCCTATTCGGACAATATAGGAAGAGATACCTATAATTATGGTCTCAGCCGTCTTCGTGGCGATGCTGTGAAAAACTATCTCGAAGAAAGAGGAATACCCCGCGAAAAATTGAAAGTGCTGCCCAGGGGGGAGTTAACAAGGGCCGAAGACCACTGGTTTAAGAGAATTCTCAGTAGAAAAGTAGAAATAATCGTTCATTCAGTTCATCCCATTGAATTGAGGACTGCTAAAACATACATCGTTAGGAAGGAGAATTCAATTGAGAATATTGCCGGTCTTTTGGGGTTATGTGTTCAGGATTTGAGAACGTGGAACGGGCTCAGCGAAGAAGTCATCCGGGCAGGAAATACCATCCGGGCTTATGGAGGCAATGGCAACATCAATATGCGGTATCTGGTCTCTGAAGATGATGTGAGTCAGTTTACCGAAAACCCGGGGAGCTAGCGGGTCTTGTTAAATTCAGGGCTAAAGACTTCTAGAAACCAGGATATAAGCCCCCCAGTTGTAAGGATTACTTTCGACTTTCTTGAACTCAGTCCTGGCAGCAAAAAAGGCCTTTTGAGAATCCTGCACTTCCCTCAACTGTTGGTAATATAAATTCATGAAAGTCCTTGCGGCATTGTCATTGATCTTCACCAGACTGATCAAAACATTCTTGGCACCGGCCACCAAAAAAGCACGCTGGAGACCAAATACACCCTCGCCATTTTGTATGGTTCCCAGTCCTGTCTCACAGGCAGCTAGTACTACAAGATTCGTTTCATCCAGTACCAGATTCATGGCTTCATAGGCAGTGAGTATCCCATCATTTCCACTTTCTTCGGATCGGGTGAGGAACAATCCGGAGCTATAAAGAGGATCGATGTTGTCAGGATCGTCATTGAAGTACCCATGAGTTGCGATGTGAACCACACCTGGATTGGAGAGGCTTTTTAGTCTTTGTTCCGAGGCATTGTCGAAATAGTAGGTTTCAGCCTTCCATCTACGCACATCCAGGATTGCTGAGATATCAGCGGCTTCTTTTTCGGCCCCGGGTAGCTGATTCAGTTTATATCCTGTATTTAACCTGGTGAAATTCGGATTACCAAAAATCTTTACATCCCGGATAAATGGTGATTCGGTCTGATACAACAGGTCTTTCCCACTGGTGATGTTGATGATGTCGTATTCGTCCATCACATACATATCTCTGAAATGATCATAAAAGACCACCGGGTTGATCTTATGAAAAATCCCATCTGGAGAAAAATAGACATGAGAAATATCCTGTAAGTGGGGACTTAGGGGTTCCCAGAATACGTCGTAGCTTGTGGTATCCCTGATGCCATATTTTAAAGAGTTTTTGTACAGGCTGTAGCCTTTGCTGAAATCGGTATAATCCGACCATTTTACCGGTTCAAGTACCCTGTTCGGTTTGATAATGAAAGCCATATATCTGGATTCATCCTCAAACCCCTGGTGTAATTGTTCATCTGCTACATTTACCTGATAATTTCTAAACTGGATGATATCGATAATGGCTGAACCGTCACGCAGCACATCGCTTATTTCTTCCCACGTATGGTATGTTGATTTGTCCTGCTCTGAAAATACTTTGAACGATTGTGACAGCTCCTTTTCAAGGTCTGTACATTCATTTTCCAGCATTTCTATGGATATACCTTGCTTATTACGCTCTTCGATGGTCAGTAGATAAGCCTGTGCGAGCCTGTATTTCTTGTTTCTCCATTCATTGAACAAGTTGATCACCCGTTGATCATTGCTGCTTTGGATCAGGTTACGCATCTTCTCAGAAGCATAAAAGAGTATCCCTTTGGTATTGATGAAGTGGTTCAGGGCATCTGTTGCAAAGTTGGTATTGAGGTATTTGTCGGAAAAAGCCAGGGAGCAGAAACGCTCTATGTTATAGCGTGTCTCATCAAAATACAGCTTTCTTTGATTGTCTGTCAGGACGGGAAAAACATCCTGCATGTGTTTGATCTCTGCACCCAATGCTTCGTTGAACGCATTGAGGGCTGATAGGGTATCATTCATCAGTAGGTGGTACACACCCAGATCATTGACCGTCTTGATGTACATCGGATTGTATTTTCCAAGCACCACCTGCCTGATTTGTTTGCATTCTTGCAGCAGTTTACCTGCCAAGGAGAGGTTCCCCAATTGAAGGTAAACCATGGCCACATTGTTTAATGATGTGGCATATCTTGGATGGTCGATGCCGTAGATGACCTTGTCCAGGTCCAATACTTTCGTATACAGATTAAGGGCTTTACCCAGCTCATTGCGGGCCTTATGTACACTTGCCAGGTTATTTAATGTGCTGGCATAATCAGGATTCAAGGTCCCATAGAGCTGTTTAAATCCTTCTGAGCTTTTCAGAAAAAATTCTTCGGCTTCATCGATGCGCCCCTCATCCATGTAGATGGTACCTAGATTGTTTTCCATGTATGGTCGGATGGTTCGGATGTTTTTACCGGTTTCCAGGGCCATGGAAATGTATTTATCTGCGTCGCTATTGATATGCAAACGGTGGTAAAGAAACCCGAGCTCGTTTAATGTCTCCAGCATCAAAATGGGGTCATTCTTATACTTCTGGTTCTTAACTTTCAGGTTATACAACAAATAATTTTCAGCGTCAGAGTATTCCCCCTGTTCGATCTTTAATGAAGACAAGCGATCAATGGCCTGGAGGTACAGCAGTTCATCATAGGACTTGGCGAGTTCTACAGCCTCCATCAATTCTTCTTCACTTTTGTCCATATCTCCAAAATGGCGGTGAGTGGTTCCTAGTTCAATCTTCAACAGGATGCGAATAGAATCATTATTGTTGGCATTGATCTCCAAGGCCTGGTTCAGGGCTTTCAGGCTTGCTGCAAAATCTCCCACCTCACGTTCGTAAATCCCTCTGTTATAGTAGTAAGCAATTTCTGCTTCGGGGATTTTATTCAGGGTTTCTCCGGTGATCTTCCCAGCCATATCAATGTATTTTCGGGCTGCCTGAAACTGCCCGATTTCCTGATAGACTGCACTGAGATTGTAATAAAGACCCAAAAGGTCACGGTGGAGTGAATCTTTTACCTTCAGCTCATGCCTTAGACCCTGGTGAAAAGCTTCCAACCCCCGCTTTTTTTCATTCAACTCCAGAAGGATCAGCGCCAGGTTGTTGTACATGGCCGCATATCCTATCTCTACCACGCAGATGTTGGAATCAAGGTCTGCCAGCAGGGAAACCGCATAGAACTTAGACTTTTCCGGATTTGTGTATATGAATCGTTCAGCACTATCAAGCTTTTGCAGACATGTCTGTGCATGGGGTTTTAGACAAGTAAACAAGAGCATTATTGCCAGGAGCAGCTTTCCGCAGGCTTTCATCACATGGTTAAAATTACTGAAATAAACCTTTTAATTAAAAAGTATATCTGATCCAATAACCGGGTAATAGCAATTCCGGTCTATATAAGATTTTCACTGATGGCTTTTTTGACAAGTTCTGCAGTATTATTTACATCCAGTTTTCTCATGATATTGGTGCGGTGGGTATCTACTGTTCTCACGCTGATCGAGAGTTTTTCGGCTATTTCTTTGTTTCTGTCACCTTCTACAAGCATCTCAAGGATCTTCTTTTCTCTGGGAGTAAGCTTTGTGTTGGGTTTATTAAACGGGTCTTTTCTGATCAATCGTTGAGCAATGATCTCACTTACTTTCTGAGACATATATTTTCCGCCATTGTAGATCGTATCAATGGCTTCTATCAATTCTTCCTGGCTTGAGTCTTTCGGGAGGTACCCCATAATTCCGGCATCAAAGCTTTCGATGATGTATTCCGGCTCCATATGAATGGTGAGTAAAAGCACCCTGATTTCGGGATGATGCTCCTGAATATGTTTCGCCAGGGCCAGACCGTTCATTTGAGGCATGGAGATGTCTGAGACCACAATTTCAGGAGGGTCTTTTTCAATCAATTCAACGGCTTCTACTCCATTAGAAGCTTCACCAATGATATCGATATGATCGCTTCCACTGAGTAACGATTTAAGACCGATCCTTACCATAGGGTGGTCTTCTACTAAGATGATCTTGATCTTATTCATTTAATCTATACTTTACGCGTATTTCAGTGCCAACACCCTGGGTTGATTTAATCTTAAATTCGCTGTTTATGCTATTTGCTCGTTGAGCCATATTGGCAATTCCATTGCCGCCTTTCTCCAGAATATTCGAATCGTCCATGATAAAACCTGGTCCGGAATCTTTAATGATCAGTTCAATATTTTTACTTTTTAGTTTTAATTCTATGTTTATTTTAGCACCATCTGCATGCTTCAGTGCATTATTAAGGCCTTCCTGAGCAATCCGATACAGTCCGATTTCCACATCAGACTCCATCCTTGGAATATGCTCGTCTATCTTTAGCCCGATGGTGGTCTCAGCATTCTTCGTCAGATTGTTGACCATATTTTTTAAAGCCAGTGGTAATCCAAAATCATCCAATACGCTGGGCATTAGATTGTGAGAGATAGACCTCACCTCCTCCATGGTACTTTCCAGAATTTCATTGATGCGATCTGCAATGCCAGCTACTTCAGCATCAACGTTTTTCTTTAGCTGCTTAGTATAGATGATTGATGTAGTGAGCAATTGCCCCAATCCATCATGGAGCTCACGCGACAGTCTTTTGCGTTCCATCTCCTGTCCATCAATGAGTGCAGTCATCCCCCTGGTTTTCTCATCGAGTAACTCTTTTTGAATTTGTTTTCTTCCTGTAATATCCCTGTTAACACTTAAAATGGCTTTTCCACCTTTATAAACCACCTGAGTAGCATGTATATCCAGGGTTTTTTCTACTGCTCCGACTTTTACAATGACCTCACCCAGATAATGTTTCTTTTTGCCGATCGTCTGGAAGATTTTGTCCCGGTTCTCTTTGCCTTTTGAGCCTAAGGTTTCTTTGAAACTCTTGTTAAGAAAGTCACTTTTTGATATCCCGTATATTTCACAGGCCACATCATTGACCTCCAATATGTTTTCGCTTTCCGCATCAACAATTATAATGGCGTCATTGGCATTTTGAAACAAAGACCGGTACTCTTTTTCTGACTCCCTAAGTGCAAGCTCTGTCTGGGCCCTGAGGTCAATTTCACTTCTCAGTTTCTTATTGATCTTGTCAAGTTCTTTGGTACGCCAATTGACACGTTTTTCCAGGACCTGATCCATCACAGAAAGTTGTTTCTTGAGATGGATCATTTCGGTGACATCTTTTGCAAGCCCGATATATCCGGTTACGTTGTTGTCCTCATCAAATAATATGTGAAATTTTTGTTTGATCCACCTGTAGTTGCCGTTTTTAGATTGGATGGGAAACTCAAATACCGTAGTAGATATTTGTTGTTCCTTTTGAATCTGGTAAAAATCACAGACCTTGAGGCGGTATCTTGAATCAATAAGTCGTACCAGGTTGGACCCCAACAATTCATCTTTGCTGTATCCTGAGAAGTCAAGCCCCTTTTTATTGATATCAACCAGCTCCCAATCCGTATTCAGTTGAATGATTGCTTCATCAGATTTAGCAATTATCTCCTGATAAGCCCAATGGCTTCCTTGTAATTTAGCGTCCTTGGTCAGTTCTGGATCCAACATAGCAGCAACATACCACTCTTTACTTAAATGATCAAAAAGCTTATAGAAGAATAATTCGCAAGTAAATCCCTTTTGTTTACTAAATGTAGACCTGAGAGCGGCCAGCGTTTTAATACTTTTGGTGGAATCTAGCTTGTCGTAGAGCTGGATTACCCTTTCTCTGTCTTTGTCTGAAATAAGATCAAAGAAGTTAAGTGAGCCAACGGGTCGATTTTTAATTCCTAGTAATTTAGCACATAGGGTATTATAATGCAGGTATTTTCCATTTTTATCTGTGATTTGAAAGGCTAGACTTAGATCCCGGGCAAATTGTTGAATGATTTCAAGCGCATTTAAATTGCTTTCAGGTAGTATATCTGTAAATGCTTGCTCCATTTTCTGGTTTAAATTACCATTTTGGCCTTACACTTCATGACTTAATATATTCATTATCTACTTCATTAAGAAGCACTTAAATAATAAAGTGAATATTTGTGGCTAAATAGAGAAACTCAGAAAGTGTACCGGGCTAATGATTAATTTGGTTGATTAATTTGGGCCTTAAAGGACTGTACTTCAGTTTAAGCTACCTTTTCCTGAACTTTCTCAGCACCATCAATAATTAGATCCTGATGAGACCCTCTCTCGAGCTTAATCTCAAAGCTGAAGCTGGAATAAGTATCATCCACCTGCTCAAAATTATATTCAAACTTATAATCTGTCTTTCGGGCTATTTCCATCAGGCCAATACCAGCAGTATTTTTTGAACTGAATGTATCGTCTGACAAAGCTTCTCTGTAAAGCACTTTGAGTTCGTCTTTATCTAAATTGTTAATTTGTTCAATCTTTTCCTTCAGGCCTTTTACATTGATGGTAGGAATACGATTACATGTTTTGATCTTATAGTATTTTGGCTTTGCTGAGATCATCACGAGCACAGATTCGGACTCAGCAGTCTGATCGTTCTGACTGTCATCTTCCAGGTGATAATAGACATTTTGGATGCATTCTGTTAGTATTGAATAGAATCTCTTTTGAATCCTTCTTTCTGCTTCAAACGCATTAATTTTTCTTTCCACAGATCCGATGATAGCTGACAACAGGTCAAAGGTTAAGATACCTTTGTACATCAAGATGATGTTATTATCGTGGATGTTTTGGTACTGGATCATAATGTTTTGGTGTATTTAAAGGTCTAAATGGTAGTGTTCTTTCAGTATTGTGAAATTTCAACCGTGTCGCTGTGGAAGTTGAATTCTATATCTAACAATGAGGATATATCCTCTCCTGTTTCCAGCATGTCTTCATCATCTTCTTCATAAAACCAATTAATTTCTAATGATGAGGAGGTTCTTTCTGCCCCGTCTTTAATTTTCCTCAGTATTTGAAAAATACATTTCAACGAGCTTGTGTTGAAGTATTCCAGGCCTGCATTGATTGTGATGTCTCCGGCTTCATCCGTTGCAAAATATCGATCAAAATAGTTTACGATTTGATCATAAAATAAAAGGGAGTTGTCGGGGCTCGACCTTCCTTTCAGGTCTAAGATGCCTGTTTCTGTATCGAAAAAGACATAAGGTGTAAGCGTTGATGGTTGTATCGATAAATTCTCCATATTTCTAATATTTTGTTCCGTTCCTGTTTTTAATCATCAATGAATTTACTACCCTTGTTTAAGCAGCAGAACTTTGCTTACTCATTGATTCTTTAAGGATCTCGTAGGTTTTCGTTTCTCGTGTTTCCGGCCTGACCTCTTTCACTATTTTCTTTTTGGCTCCGTTCACAAAGATGTTTTCCAGAACCGATTCAAATGACTTTAGTCCGATGGCCACAACGCCTTTGAGGATAAGGATGAGGTATGCATATCCCACAAAATACTCTAATAATGGACCCAGATAAAGCTCCTCTGAAACGAACAGAAGAATGGTTGCTGTAAACATGATGGTTGATGCTTTCTTTCCTACCCGAGCTTTCATGAGGTTATCTAAAGCATCATTAAGCTTCTCGTTCTTGCTAACTATCTCATCATTCTTTTCCTTGATCTTGGTATTGGCTGTGTCTAAACGCTTTTGAAGGCGGTCGCTGATTTTCAGCATTACCTGACTTTCAGCGGTTTGTCCCTCAAACTGTTCTTTGAAGGCAATGATGTCTTCATGAGTATAGGACTTTTCATCGATCTTCTTCTGAAATTCCTCTAGTATATCGTTCTCGTCTTGAAATAAACTGCTCATAGCTGGTTGCAATTTTTTAAGATTAGTTGTTGGTGATTACAGAAGGAAGAGTTTCTGACCCATCATCCCATCGGGTTTGATTTGACTCATTGCTAAAGTTAAAGCTAAGGTTGTCTTCCCATCTGGTCGCTTTTTCTGTGTCTTTGATATCTATCAGAATCAGGGAGGCACTCAAAGCTTCAAGGCTTCTGGCAGGATCAATATTTTCTTCAACAGTGACCATTTCCTGATATTGTGTTTCGCCCAATACATTGTCTTCCGGATATTGATCATGAATGACCGTGGCGTGTACTTCAGATCCCTTCTGCACATAACAAGACTGGATGGTCCCACAGATGATGAAGGCAGCCACAACTTTTAAACCGATTATGTAATATTTCATTATTTCTAGGGGTTATTAAAACAGATTTTTTACTAAACTTCTAAATTCAAAAGTAGATCAGCTACCTGTTTTATGTAATCGGCAAATACCTTGATTTTAAGCTAGAGTAAACTACCTATGGTTTATAGGTAATTGTGTTAAAGAAGCCCAAAAATTGATAGAAAGGGGCTGTTTTGCCCTTGTTTTAGTTCAAATGCTCTTTTTGAATTTAATGGTGTAGGAGGTACCGTTTTGGTGTTGAATTTTCATTTTCCCATCAATTTGCCGGACAAACAGTTCGATCAGTTGCATCCCGTATGATGATTTTAAGTTAGCCCTTTTTTCATCGGAAATACCTACACCTTTGTCCATAGCTCTGAGTATGTAGTGGTCTGCATCCCTATGCAGTGAAACTATGATTAACCCGCCTTCTTCCGGGTAAGCATATTTGATGGTATTTGAGAGAATTTCATTCACGATCAGCCCAATGTTTAGTGCGGTATCCACGTCAAAAAGCTCTGCTACCACATTGATATCAAGCGTAAAGGTCCGCTTCCTATCCGAATATGTTTTCACGATGTTGTCACATAGTGTTACCAAATAATCGTTGATCTTTAACTGATTCATTGGGGTTAGCTGTAGCAGCTTTTCATGAATGGCCGAGATGGAGTTGATCTTTGTGCTTGTGTCCTTGATAAACTCCCTGAGTTCTTCATTTTGAGTGTGAGTGCCCCGAATGTACAATAGGCTATTTACCATTTGCAGGTTGTTTTTGATTCGATGATGAAGCTCTTTGTACATGATTTCACGGTCTTCAAGTGCTTCTTCCAGATTCTGTTGTACCTTTTTTTCTCTGGAGACGTCCCAGGTGAGCCCAATTGCTCGCTTTGATTTCCCATCTCTTGTCTCGACAGATGCTTTGAGATTGATATAATGGAGTTCGCCTGTATTTGAGATTACCCTGGTTTCTAGTTCAAATTCAGATGCTTTCAGGAGTTCGGGATTCAAAGTATGAGCCACCATCTCCCTATCTAAAGGGTGTAAAAACTGAATCCATTCCTTAAGGCTTCCCTTGAAAAAACCAAGTTCGGATATACCCTGAATTTGGATGTCCCAGGAAACTTCGAATGAGTCAAAATCGAAGGTCCATACACCTATCCCTGCAGCTTGAGATGCCAATACAAATTTGTTGGTGATCTGAAGCAGGTTGAATTCCAGTTCTTTTCTTTCGGTGATCAGGTACCGGACTGATAGATAGTTGGCTATATGACCGTCTACATCAATGATTGGATTGATCACGGTGTCAACCCAATAATAGCTACCATCTTTCGCTTTATTTTTAACTTCCGATCTCCAGGTCTCTCCCCGGCTAATGGTCTTCCACATTTCTTTCCAGAATCCCTTCGAGTGATGGCCTGAATTCACGATGTTGTGATTGGTGCCGATCAATTCATGAAGTTCGTATTTAGATGCATCACAAAAAGGTTTATTGGCATGTATGATATTACCTTTTTTATCAGTGATGGAGACCAAAGCACTCCGGTCCAGTGCATTGTTGATGGCAGCAAAATTATTCTTTTCGATGATGAGTGCATTTTGTTGCTCTTTAAACTCGGTATTATCTGAAGCAATGAGTACATAGTATCTGAAAAATCCTCTCTTGTCATAAATGGGTTTTAAGGTATTTCTGAAATAATCTTTCTGAAATACAGTTTCATAAGAAAAGCTGTTGGCCGTGACAACTTTCTTTTTGGCCTCCAGGAGCAATTCATAATGCTTCTTTGTTAAAAATTCTTTGGCATTTAATCCGATCAGCTCAGAGGGATTTATGCCATATTTTTTGTAGCTCTCACCTCCGGTAAACAACAGGTTCAACTTTGAATCAAACAAGCTAATTGATCCGGAGGGTATATTATTGGCCAGGGTAGCTAGTTGGTTCGAGTTTGTTTCTGAAATCTGGATAATCTCTTTTTGAACAGTAATGTCAATGGCTTTGTACAAAAAGATATCATTGTTGGGGTTGCTCAATTTCGAGAAAGTACAATCAACCGGATAAATGGTTTTATCAGAACGCATTTGGATGCACTCGAATGAGATACTGTTTTTTGAGGATTGGAGTGGGGCCAGCAAATCAGCAAGTGATTTTTCTGTGTGTCTTGGCAGAATGTGATACAAATAGGCTTTTCGAAGATCTTTGATGGAATATTTCAGATTTTGTGAGGCCGGCTGGTTAGCATCAAGGATTCGAAAATTGCTATCAATAAGAAAGAGCTCATTCTGCGTACTCTTCATCAGGTCTTCCCATTTCAGAATATAGGAATTCTCAATTCTAATTGATTGGCCATCAAAGCTAAAATTCAGGTTTTTGGGTATTAAATAGATCCTACCCGGTTCCAAAACCGTGTCTTTTTTTACTGTAATTATTGATTTTACATTAATTGATTCCCTAAGCTCTTTGGCAAAGGCGTTTGTGCTTTTGGAAATAACAAAGACAGCTTGTTGGTCACTCGAAATTAATTTACCGATCCCCTTGACGTCACAATTATCTTTTTCAATGAATGTGAGCTTAATACTCATATGCTGAGTTGTGATTGAATGGGTAAATCTTTGATGAATAGGGAAAGGATAATTGATTCAATGGTACTACCGGTGGTAGTCTTCTTCTTTTTCATTCTTCTCTAAAATCTTTTCGAGGGGAAATTCACAAATGATAAGTGTACCTATCTTTTTTTGGGATTCAATTTTTAGCTCACCTCCGATGGCAGTGGCTCTCATTTTCATATTGGTCAGGCCATTACCTGATTGGTTATCATCTTCAAACCCTATACCATCATCTTCGATGGTTAATGTAATGAGGTCATCCTGTTTATTCATTTGGATGAAGATATTTTCGCATTGACTGTATTTAAGGGCGTTGTTGAGGGCTTCCTGGACAATCCGGTATATGTTGGTTTTTATAACCTGATCTTCTATGGCAGGGACTTCAGAATGATTAAAATGAACGCTTATTTTATCTGAGTTATATGATTCTGCGAGCAGGTTGATACAGGTGAGCAGAGGAAAATTCAATATTTTTCTCGGTAGCATATTTTCCGAAATCCTCACCGTCTCATCCACCGCCTGATCAAGTATGTGAAGGATTTCCTGATTATTGATATTTGCGGCCTTCATCTTGAGTTTGATCAGGTTAAGTAATTGACCCAGGCTATCATGAATTTCAACAGCGATTCTCACACGTTCTTTTTCCTGCCCATCGACAAAAGATTTGATATTGGCCAGGCGAAGTTGTTCTCTGAAATTGGAGTGGAGAACCCGATCTGTCACATTTTTGAAGACAACGAGCTTGGTTTGGTTCCGTCCGTCGGAAAACTCATTCAAATAGTGATCTCCAAAATACCCCTCCCTTTTAGTATTTTTGATGTGGATATGGAAAATATCCTGGTTATTGATTTTCCTGGCAATACTTCTAAGATCCCCACTAGGCTGGTTATTGTCAAGGACATCCAAAGCGATTAGCTTATCGATTTCTTTATCCGCAAGCTCTTTAAAATTCATATCGGTTAGGTCTTCAAACATTCTGTTTACATATTTGATTTTCCCATTCACCGAAAGGATAATATACTGATCTACCGATTCAAGGATTGAATGAAAGATTTCATTGTTATCTACCAGCGCCTTTTCACTTTGAGATTTTAATAAAGCTACCCGGATGGTCGTAAGCAGACTCATTTCATCAAATGGTTTGATGATATATCCGTATGGAAAGAGATCCAGGGCCTGAGACATCGTTTTGTCATCGGTGAGCGCAGTGAGAAATACGATCGGCACATGGTATTCAACACTCAATTTCTTCCCGGCTACCAAACCAGCATCAGGAGTTTCCATCATTAAGTCAAGCAACGCCAGGTCAAATTTTTGAGTCTTCATTATTTCCAGTGCCTCGCTGCCCTTGAAAGCACTTACGGTTTCATATCCCGCATTTCTTAAGATTACGCATATGTGTTGGTTTACAACAGCCGAGTCTTCTACTACGAGGATATTCTTCATGAATTATTTGTGACCTTATTGTACAGGAGATTAGATGTCATCTTTCAGATAATCTAATATAAATAGATTAATTCTGAAAAATCCTATAATACGCTTTAAATTGGATTTAGTCCGGCTTAGTTAAACCATTACTTTCAATTAAGTCAGTAAATTGTGAATGAGTAAATCCAAAATTACATTATTATAAACGTTATGATTGATTAATTTGAACAGAAAAGGCTATATTATTAACATTACTGAAGAGATTACAGTTTTTTATTAATAAAAATTATTTATATTGAATATTAATACGGTCTAAACCAGCAACTGCTATGA
The DNA here is from genome assembly GCA_965223915.1 of Cyclobacteriaceae bacterium. Lineage (GTDB taxonomy): Bacteria > Bacteroidota > Bacteroidia > Cytophagales > Cyclobacteriaceae > UBA7330. The sequence goes on from OZ245027.1 coordinate 2,228,247, forward strand.
ATTTAAGCTCTAATCATATTGGAACCAATGGTACCTCGGGTACTCAGGGTGATAGCAATGTAATTAGACTTTTGATAGCTGACGATCATCTGATTGCACGCGAAGGCATAGTTTTTTTGTTGTCCGGTTCGCCTGCTATAGAAATCGTGGGTGAAGCCAACAATGGGAGAGAGGCCATTGCGATGATTGAAGACCTAAATCCAGATATTTTGGTCTGTGACATTAGTATGCCGGATTTCAATGGTATTGAATTATTAAAGAAACTGGAAGAGAGTGGCAAAGACGTAAAAGTGCTGATACTTTCAATGCATAAAGATCCCGAATATATCATGAAAAGCTTTGAATATGGGGCCCTCGGTTATCTCCCAAAAAATGCTGAAGAAGGTGAGTTGTTAAAAGCCATTGAAACCATAAATAGTGGTGAAAGATATCTGACACAAGAGGTCTCTAATGTGCTGGCTCAATCCATGTTAGCTTCCAAGTCCACCGTAAAATATAACCTTACTTCCAGGGAAAAAGAGATCATTAACAACCTGGTAAAAGGTCTGAGCAACAAGCAAATAGCCGCTGAGCTTTTTATTAGTATCCGGACTGTGGATACACATAGGACCAACATCATGAAGAAGTTGAAAGTAAAAAATGTTGCCAGCCTCGTAAAGCTTGCCTTGAATGAAAACCTTTGTGATTAACAGGACTAGCTATTTAACATCTTCTCTGAAAAGTATATATCTACTGCACGCTTAAGCGTTTCTGCTGTCAAAGGTTTATTGATAAATCCCTGAACATATTCGTTTCCATCAGCCATAAAGCGATCATCCGGGTTGAATGAAGTGGTTAACATGAATACCATGGGTTCGTATCCAGTAAAGTTGATTTTTTTGTATTCCTGGATGAAATCCCATCCGGACATACCAGGCATATTGATATCTAATAAGACAATATCCGGCATATTTTTAGCCTTTGCTGAAATATCCGATTCATCATTGCATCGGTTCAAAAAGTCCAGGGCATCTTCACCTGTTTTACAGACAAATACATTGTCAGTGATCATGTTTTTGATTATCATTTTACGATGAACCAGGTTGGTTGCGGCATTGTCATCTACCAGAAGAATGGAATTTACTTTCATGTTATATAAGTTGATTTTTAAAGGTCACCGGTTTGCCGGAGTGATCGGTCCGCCGAAGCGGGAATTCGCATGATTGATATTCCTGCCTGCACGCTGGCGCTGAGTCCTTCGCCAAAGGTTTCGGCCGCTGGTGAAAGTTTTAGCGCAAGAGTCCGGCAGGCAGGACATCTTAGGTTGGTGTGTTTGCAAAATCATGCTCATTTCATGGCTTACAATTGATTTAGTCCACTAATGCTGATGTGTCTTTAGCTCACTTCGGTAGTGGATTTGATATTTTTTGATATGGTGAAATAGAATGTTGTTCCGGCGCCAAACTCTGATTCAGCCCAGATTGTGCCCTCATGGATATCCACGATCTTTTTACAATGGGCGAGCCCAATACCATCGCCTTCGTACTGACTCTTGTCGTGAAGACGCTGAAAGATCACGAAGATCTTATTCAGATAGTTTTCCTTGATGCCAATACCATTGTCTTCAATGGCAAACTTCCAGTAGTTGCCAAATTCATTGGCAAATAGCCTGATGTGAGGCTTTCGCTCAGTAGATACAAATTTGAGGGCATTGCCAACAATATTTTGAAACAGGAGTCTGAGCTCTACAGGCAAGCCCTTGACATCCGGCAATGAATCCATGACTTCGATGGTGGCATCAACAGCTTTGATGCGGTTGCTCAGGTCTTGTTGAACATCTTCAATCAATTCCTGCAAGTTGACTGTCACCAATTCTCTGTTTCTTCCTAACCTTGAATATTTGAGGAGACCTTTGATGAGATTTCTCATCCGGCTTACAGCCTCTTCAATAAAGGAAAAATACTCTTCTGTGTCTTCACTGAACTTAAAGTCAGATTCATCCCTGATAAGTTCTACCATACTGGTGACTGTACTCAGTGGTTCCTGCAAATCGTGTGAGGCGATATACGTGAAGTTTTCAAGCTCTTTATTTTTGATTTGAAGTTCTTCAGCCTGAGACTTTACCATTTCTTCTGCCCTCATTCTTTCGGTAAGGTCATGTGTCACCTTTGAAAAACCCATTACCCTGCCGGCATTGTCATAGATGGCGGTTAATATAACAGATGCCCAAAATGGGCTGCCATCCTTCTTAATCAGCCATCCTTCATGTTCAGCACGCTCATTGATGCTGGCTTTTTCCAAAAGCATTTCCGGGATGAGGGCTTTTTGGTCATCCTCAGTAAAAAAAACCTTACAGTTTTTTGAAATAATTTCCTTTTCCGAATATCCGAGGATCCTTTCCACACCTTTATTCCAATTGGTGATCTCACCTTTTACATCAAGGAATAGGATGGAGTAGTCCTGGATCTCACCCACCATCTTGTGAAACCTTTGTTCAAGGTTTTCACTGATAGTAACATCTTTAACAAAAGAGACTATCAGTTCATTGTCACCAATTTTGACATTGTTTGAATTGATGTTTACATAGAACGTCTTTTTATCTTTTTTGCAGGCTGTGACTACACTATCACGATTTGATTGTGGAGACTCATCTCCATTCAATAAATCATTGATATAGCTCTTTCCCGATTTAAGACGTTTGTTTGGTGGGCCACCTGGAAAGAGGTCTTCAACGGGAAAACCAATCATTTCACCAGATTCAAATCCATAGATCTCCTCTGCCCTTTTATTGACCAGAACCACCGATCCATCAAAGTCAGTGACCACTACAGCGTCCTGAAACGCATTGCAAATGGCCCTGTATGCTTCTGTTTCGCTGATTGATAATGATGTGTTAACTGACTGGGACATCTTCCGTTAAAACAGAATTCACAACTTCTTTGAAATGGTCAAATGAAACAGGTTTTTGCATAAACGCATCCACTCTTACATCTGAATAAGCATCCAGGCATTCATCAGAATGATTGGAAATGACAATGGTCTTTGGTTTGTATTCCAGGGTTTCCATCATCTCCAGTCCATTCAATCCTGAAATACTTACATCAAGAAAAATAAGGTCGGGTTTATACCTGAATATTGAGACTGCTGATTTGAGGGAATCATCATGGCAGCTCACCACATCCAGGTTGCCCAGCTTCCGAATAAATACTTCCAGGATTTTCACAAAAGCAGGATTATCCTCAATGATGATGCACGTTTTTCTTGTTTGTAATGACATATTATTTGTTTTTAAGGTTCTTGATTAATTCACTGACTTGTCAGGCCATTCAAATTTGTAGTGATTCAATTCATACCGTTTTTGATTTACTGTTTTCAATTAGTTTAACTGGCTTTTTGATGAAGGTAATTGTTTAACTCGATGCCAATAATGGATACATTAAAGGTTGTTAAGTGTGAATTTATGACCTCCATTTCCAGGAAGTGCCCCTGCCGTTCAAGGTCCATTTCGATCGATTCATTGATTAACTCACTGTAAGTGAGCTCTCCAAGGCAATGCGCATTGAATGAACTGGAGAAAATAAAAATTCTGCTAACAGCGCTCAGTCTGTAGAAACCGGAATACATTTCATCCTCATATTCATTCAATGAAAGGTCAAAAAGTTTTACCCCATGGTAATTTGAAAAGTATTGTATCGTGTCATTTTTATTGTCAATGAACATTGCACAAATACTTAAATCAAAGTCTTCTTTTAGAATCAATCCATATTCAGAAGCAATGCTTTCATAACAAGAGGCAACTTTGCCAATAATAGCCTGGCTGCAAGCACCATACTCATTCATAATGGACGCAATGCTTTCTGATAGGGCTGTATTGATTTGCTCATCCTTGTTTGGATGTAAGACAGTATTTAATAGTAGAACCACCTTATGGCCTTGAATGCAGTCACCAACCCATTGAAAATTAGATTGACATTTCTCTGGATAATTGATTATTTCAAAGGATTTTGGGAAAACCTTTGAGATTTGTTGGCCTGCTTCACCAAGTGTATCCAATTCTTCATTTCCTATTCTGGAGCGAAATGAAATTTTGGGTAACTCTACCAGGTCATATTTATCAGTCATCTGGAATTGTAATTCTTCTTCAATGGCAATTTTGACATCGTCAATCTCCCAATGCTGAGGGATGAATTTTTCAATTTTTGCTTCATTCACTGCCTTAGTGAGTGTATCCAGGTCTGCATCGCCAGTAAGTACACGAACGATATCTGGTTTCTGCGAATGCACTTTTCTCAATAGCTCAATGCCATTGGAGTCTTTCACATGAATGTTGGAAACGAGTAAATGGATATCGTTTTCTACAATGATCTCAAGTGCCTTTGTTTCTGACTGTGCTAAGTATACATTGAAATCCCTATTAAAGGAATCACTAAAAGTCTGGCTGCTGGAGTCATCCTCATCAACATATAATATGTTGAAAAGCTTCAGGTCTTTTCGGTTAGTTTCAATTTGCTGCTGGTTGATAGTGGGTTTCATTTTTTTGCTATTTCATCTGGAAATTTGTTTGAAGGGTATTATTTAGTTATTCGTTTTTTTTTTTGATTCAACCGGTATTTACCGGTGTGCTTTAATATCTTCCTGGTTCACATTTACAGCTTTAAGTACCTGCCTTACATGTTGGAGCTCTTCTTCTTGCCTGGCAAGACGCGTACTTTGGGTAGCTATTATTTTAACAGATCGGTTGATCTTAAAGTAAGCCATGATGAAAAGACCTGTTAAAATAGAAATAGAAAGAAAGATGAACGTGGGCAGATCGAACGTTTCTACCAGTTCGTTTTTCTCACTATTAATTGAATAACCAGTGCCTGAATTGAGCACTAAAGATGTTTTAAAGACATCAACAATTTCTGAGGGCCTCAATTCATTCAAAATCGCTGCTATTGCAAAAAATAAAACAATGAGAAGGGTTACCCGGTTGGACTTAACCATAGCTTGAATATTATTTAAAATCACTATTCAAAGCTACTTTTGACTGCAGATTTGATCAATACAGACTTCATCGTAAATCCCTCTACGACAAAGACCTTAGAAAATGGAAATGGTGAGCCTAAAACACACTTTTTCAGGGCTTCCGGTGGAAACTAATAGGAAAATCCAATGAGCAAGACATCGTCAAGAGCCTGGTTAGACCCCTGCCATTTACCTAGCGTTGAAACCAACTGCTGCTTTTGCTCCTCCATTGGGGATGGATATAAGTTTTCAAGCAACTGCTTAAATCTGGAAGTTCCGAACTTTTTGTTTTCCGGACCACCGATGAGATCGGTGACCCCATCACTAAATAAGTAAAACTTGGAGTTCGGTTGCTTTTTCAGGTCGATGATATGCGTTACATATTCGTGATCATGATCAAAATATTCACCTACTTGGATCCGATCAGCTTTAATGGTGTGCAGCGTCCCTTCATTCACCTGATAGAGATTCATTTTGGCACCTGAGAATTCCAATTCTCTGATGGACTTATTAATTCTGACAATACCAAAATCAGCACCTGTTCCCAGCAGCGATTTTTTTATGCCGTTATTGTTGAACTTATTTTGGACGCCTTCGTGGATTTTAGATAAGACATCGTTAGGAAAGAAAATACCTTGTTCATCAATAATTTGTCTCAATAATTTGATGTACGTTCTGGCCATCATGCTGGCAATATGTCCGTGACCCATGCAATCAAAAACGGCAAGTAAAATAGCCTGATCGTTTTCAGCAAACCAGTATCCATCGCCTCCCACAGTATTCATGGGGTTGATGATGACAAAAGAGTTTGGGATACTTTCTTTGATCTTTTCCGGCGAAGGAAGCAGTGAGAAGTAGTTTTTCCTGGTGCCATCCTCTATTCTGGAAAGTCTGGCCTGGACAACATCCACTCCATTGGCTTTAATACTATTGATGTCTGCTTGGTCAATCATTTGATATTGATTTTTTACTGCAAGCCTACAATGACATAAGCTTTGTGATTTTTCCAGGTGATGGGTATAACATATACTATGGTGTCTTCGGGAAACTCCAGGTCAGAAGGTCTCCCTTCAAAGACCAACGGAACAGAAATGATAAAGTCCGTACCCAGGTTAGCCCTGATGTTCCCGGCAATTACATTTGAGATCTCCCCGGCCATATCCATCAAGTCATCTGTGTCGGGGTCCTGTATTCCGATAAATATGCTTATAAGCTCCTCAAAAAGTTCTTTTTCTGCCGAAAAGTAGACATATCCTTGTTTGTTTCCGGAGATACCAATCATACCGGTGTACTGTTTCAGTTCTACCTGAGTAATGTCTTTGAGGAAGGGTACATTGATCTCAGAATCATGTTCTGTCAACACACTGAAATAATTACTGACTGAATCAATAAACAATCTGCACGTACTTTCAAACTCCGTTTTATTAATGTCCATTTGTTTTCCGCTTTAAGAGTTTATCAAGTGCTTTTGACAGGTTCTCGCTGTTCACAGGTTTATAAATGAAGCCTCGAGCGCCTTTTTCAAGTGCCTGGAGTCCGGTCAGTTTGTCTGACAAAGCAGTGATCATCATGACTTTGGCCGTTGGATGAATTGTCATAATGTTTTCCAGGCAGGTAATGCCATCCATCTCCGGCATGGTAATATCCATGGTGATAACATCCGGTTTATGCGTTTTCACGAGCTCAAGTGCCTCTATACCATTTGAAGCTGTTCCCACAATCTCCAGATCATATGCAGTCAGGTTTTTCTGTATAGTCCGCTGCATAATGGAAGAGTCATCTACAATAAGGAGCTTCATTGAGCAATATTTTTAATGTTAAACTTCATTCGTTTTAATCAGGCCACTTCTTCCAGTCTATGCTGATTGATAACCGGCAGATTAACAAGTACTTTAAAATATTCGTTTGGTACAAAGTCGATCTTAAAAGATCCGTGGTGCCCTTCTACAATTGATTGTATCACACTCATTCCCTGCCCCCGACCAGATAACTTATCAGCTTTCAGGGTTGTTGAGAACCCCTCATGGGTAAGTATTTCGGTAATAAGTTGTTCATCCAGGTTCACACTTTCTATATCAGAAATCAACCCGGTTTCCATTGCATGTGTTTTCAATGCATTGATGTCGATTCCTCTGCCATCATCCTGGTAGGTGAGCAAAATGCCATCATAAGCTGATTGGCTTAGGTTAACTGTGATCCTGCCTTTTTCCTGCTTGCCATTGACCAAACGTTCTTCAGCATCTTCTATCCCATGAGATATGGAGTTTCGCATCATTTGATTCAGCATGTCTTTGATAGACCGAAAGTAGGCCTCATCCATCATTACACCATCCTCAACCTGCAATTCAAGGTCAATTTCTTTCTTCACTTGTGCGCAAAGGGTCCGTAACCCATTCTGTAGCTCCTTGTCAAGCTTATCCTTGATGGTCATTTCTTTTTTATCATACAGGTTCTTATAGATATCCCCTACCTTCTCCATCATTTTCTGCAGCTCGGTCAAAGTCCTGTCGATTTCTTCGATTTCATACAGGATAGAAAGAAACTTGTCTGCAGAGACATCGATATCCATCATTTTAGTGATAGAATCCTCAATATTGTGTACCCTCTCACTCACCAACTCTACACCTGTTGTCATGGCATTGCCCTTTATTTTGTGAACGGTGCGATAAGTGTATTTAAGTAATTCATTGAAGTTTTCACACTTATTTTGCTCATATCGATCAGAAATAGCCTTCAGGGTCTCCCGCGTCTCTTTGATGAATTCATTAAGTACTATAGGGTCCACCTTTAGAATATTGAACAGATATTCTGTATCCTGTTTCTTTCTGCTTTCGGTTTCTTTGATATGCTGTTGTAGGAAGACTGATTCAGTTTCATCGGTAATCGTCACCATGATGGATTGAATTTCGTCGCCCTGTACCACTCGGGTAAAAGAGATCCTGATGTATTTGGTGATAACAACCCCATTCTTGGTAATATAGATTTGAACCTCTTCCACTGGATTCAATTGGTTGACTACATCTTCATCCATGTCAGGATTGAATAGGTGCTTCATAAACATCTGCAAGGCTTCATAGTCTCTTTCCATGATTCGGGGACGCATGAAATTGCAGAAGTTTTCACTGGCGATCATCTCATTATCAAATATCCGCTCAACAGCTTTAGAGTGAAGGTTGCTGATTTTTAAATCTTTGTCCAGCAGGAAGATGCCTTGCTCAACGTTCTCGAAGACCACCTCTGATTGTTTGTAGATGTTTTCATACATGTACTCAGCATGATCCTTGGCTTGTTTGAGCTCACTCTGGGTAGAGATGATCTTGTCCAGCATCACATTAAATGTGCTGGCATATTGACCAATTTCATCTTTGGTGTCTATGACCACTCGTTCTGTTGTTTTGCCTCCGGTCACTCCCTGAGTGAATTTCTCCAGGATCTCCACATTCTTTATGAGCTTTAATACGATCAGTGCAACCAACGAGAATGTAATGAAGCCAATGAGGAAATCTAACAACAGAAAAATGAAGAAATCATTACGCGAATCAGCAGCCATTCTCTCTGTGTAGTTATGCATGTTTTCCAGCATGTAATCTTCTACAAGTTTCAGGGAATTGATTTTGCTTGTGATCACCCGGTACCACTCGTTAGGATCGCCATCAAGTTTTCCAGATTCATTGAGCTTAGCTCTGAAACGGTCGACTTCCTGAAAGTCTGCTCCCTGAATGGTATTGAGATAGTAATTTTTTGAAACCTGGTTTGAGATTGTAAGGAATGCATCCAGGTATGCATTTTGTGATGAGATCAAAGACGCAAATTCCGAAGCAATATTTCTGGATTGATTGGAAGTGGAAAAGATGTATGTGCCCAGTGCGCGTTCAATGCTGGCATATTCCTTGGCATCCAAAAAATAGATGATGGCATGGACCTGCTGTGCGGCTGTTTTATCCCGGGTTTCATTGATCAATTGGTTGACCGTGTTAAGGGCAGCCTTATTAATTTCAGAAAAATAACTAATGATCTGCTTGGTGTTCAGGGTATGATTATCAACCTCGGTTCGTAGCGTGAGTATTCGCTCAAGCTGATGTTTCATATTTTCAATATCCTCTGTATGATTGATCAACAGCTCCTGATAATCCACACTTCTCAATGCTACATACAGATGGCTGAGTAAGCTGTCTGTTTGGCTTCTTTGGTGTGCCAATGTTTTGTGAAATGTCTTTCCATTGTTGGCATGGAAACCTACAGAGATACTCCTTTCTTTTTGAATTTCGTGAACAAGGTGACTGATGTCAATTCCAATGTTTATGGCTTTATTCAGCCTCCTGGCATCCTGATAATCTAAATAGTCATGTCTAATTTGAAGAATATCAAAACAGAGTATGGTCACTATCAATGGAATGAGCACCAAAGCAAATTTTCTCTTTATCGATAAGTTGTGTAATCTGTTCATATTCCGGAGGTCAAAAAAGACAGGGTATTTAGGTTGTTTAGTTTTTAGTTGATGCTAAAAAGTGTATTGTTGACCGTCTCAATTAAACTTTCCGAAGTGAAAGGCTTCAATAGATAAGCTGCAGCTCCAAGCTCAATACCCTTATTCAACATGGTCTGTTGACCCACAGCACTCACCATGATCACTTTTGATGAAAGCCGCTCTTCCTGAAGGACCTTTATTATTTCCAGGCCAATCATGTCTGGTAATATATTGTCCAGTGTGATTAGATCCGGATTAAGATCCAAAGCTAATTCGATGGCTGTCTCACCATCTTCGGCTTCACCGACTACCTCATAGCCTTCTTTGACGAGTGCAGATTTAATTACAGACCTCATATAGGCCGAATCATCTACGATTAACACCTTCTTTTTCATGTTTATATCTTTTTGGTTCAGGGGTTCGTTGATGCCCGGACCTCCTAAGTTGTTTTCACTTTGGTTCTTTGTTGCTATCATGCCGAAATAGTATTTGAGTTGAATAAGTTATTTTTCCTGTCGAATGCTATCATTATGCTGGTTTGATAATTCAAGATCAATGACCGCTTCGCATCGGGGAAGAGGCTATTGATAATTGAGGTGGTAACGTGTACCAATAATTTGATCGGGGGAATGTCGTTTTTTAGGCTTTTCATATTGATGGTTTCTTCAAAAATTACGATCTAATATTTTTACGTTTATTAGTACCTCAAAACTCATCATACTTTGTGCCTGTTACAATACTGCGATAATCGTAAATTGGATTAAGCTAAAGGTCGGAAAAGCGCTTAGGTATAATCACTTAGATTGATATCGAATCCGGCTCATTTTGACGCATGACTCAATCATGAAAAAACCCGCCTTGAAAACATTCAAGACGGGTAAAAGAGAACTGTACTGAAAAAAATCTACGAACTAAAGAAATTCTTGTTATGCCGCCTGGTCATATAGATTACCAAAAATCCAGTTGCCAGGTAAACTAATATCGTCACTGATCAAAAACTCAGAGATGGCATTGACCAGTTCTTCTTTGGATAGCGATTGATCATTATTGGCATCAAGTGTCTTAAATGATTTAGCGACAAGACTGGCGTTGAGCCTAAATGAGAGGAAAATATCCAGGTATTCCTGCCATGAAATGATTCCGTCACTGTCTACATCATAAAGGTCAAAAATGCTTTCTACTGTTTTGTTTAGAAATAAAGGGGCCTCGTCATTCGGTGAATTGACCAGGCGATCCTCTATAAAACTGAACCACTCTTTTAAAGAGCACTGCTTATCATTGTTCTCATCTATATAATAAGCGAGACCATTCCATAACTTCATACACCGGTCTATGATCTCGTTCGATTCTTCCGTATCCACCTCTTCTCCACGGACCATACAAAGATTTTCTGCGATAGCAATGAAATCTGCTTGCTCTATATATCCATTGTTGTCAAAGTCTAAGACATTGAATATGTATCTGTGTTTAATTTGTTGAAGAATCGTTAGCATTGACTTTTAAATTTTTTTTACTGATTTCTTAAAGACAAAATAAGTTTATCGGTCAAAATCTATCAATCCGGTAAAGCGCTGAAAAAAATGTAGAGTATTCTACTTAGCATACATTGGTCTTTCTCTTACAATGGTGGTGAATAACGATGAATAATTAAATTCTTGGCTGAGGTGACACATTGGGTAATTCTGATATTATACCTTTATCGATTAATTGATTTACCCAGAAGAAATGAAGCCTAGCCAATATCCACTTATCCTGTTCCTTTTGTTTTTAGTTGCCATAATGAATGCATGCTCTCCTGAAAAAGGTACGCAAGGGCTGCCCAATGTAGTTTTTATCCTTGCGGATGATTTTGGTGCATACGATGTCAGCTGTATGGGGTCCACGTATTATGAGACCCCAAATATCGATGAGATAGCCACAAAGGGGACCATCTTTACCCGGGGCTACGCAGGTAGCAGGGTATGTAGTCCCAGCCGGGCGACGATCATGACTGGTCAGTTTACGGCAAGACACGGTATTACGGATTGGATAGGTGCCCGGTCCGGAGTAGAATGGAGAAACCACAACAGACATGATATGCTGCTTCCGGCAACCTATCAGCCTGAGCTTCCCGCAGGCGATCTGGTGCTCCCCGAAGCGATGAAGGCCAACGGATACAAGACTTTTTTTGCAGGTAAATGGCACCTGGGAAATGAAGGATCTTATCCGGAAGATCATAGTTTTGACATCAATAAAGGCGGATGGGAGAAGGGGAGCCCGATTGGTGGGTATTTCTCTCCCTGGGAAAATCCAAAACTCGAAAACACCACACCCGGTGAAAACCTGTCGATGCGACTGGGCAAGGAAACAGCCAATTTCATTGCTCAGCAAAAAGACTCTGCTTTCTTTGCTTACTTATCCTTTTATGCTGTGCATGGCCCCATTCAAACCACCAAAGAAAAATGGCAAAAGTACCGGGACAAGGCCATCTCATTGGGAATAGATTCTTCCGGGTTTGTGATGGAGCGGGTGTTGCCTATTCGAACGAACCAGGACAACCCTGTGTATGCCGGGCTGGTTGAAGCAATGGATGATGCCATTGGTGTGGTGTTGAATGCACTGAAAGAGCACGGGTTGGAAGATAATACCATTGTGATTTTTACTTCGGACAATGGTGGGGTGGCCTCAGGTGATGCATTTTCTACGTCCAACACTCCACTTCGAGGAGGTAAAGGCTACCAATGGGAAGGAGGGATCAGAGAACCTTATTTTGTCTATGTACCCTGGCTCGATGAGGTCAAACAAATCCATGTGCCGGTAACAGGTGCGGATTTCTATCCTACCATCCTGGATCTTTGTGGCATTGAGCAACTACCTGATCAGCACAAAGATGGGCTGAGCCTAAAGCCGTTACTGGAGGGAGAACAAATTCAGGACCGACCGCTATACTGGCACTATCCACACTATGGAAATCAGGGAGGTAATCCATCTTCGATCATTCAAAAGGACAACTTTAAGCTTATTCACTATTGGGAAGACGGAAACAATGAATTGTATGACATTGATCAGGATATAGCGGAGGAGCAGGATATCTCCGATGAGTTCCCTGAAAAGGTTGCAGCTATGGAAAGAGAGTTACTTGACTGGCTGGCCTCTGTCAATGCCCGGTTCCCTGAAAAGGATCCACTTTTTGATGAGGAAAAAGCAGGTGAAAGAAAAGCATATATCGTGAATGAACTGCTCTCACGTCTGGAGCGACAAAGACTGGAGATGCTTTCTGAAGACTACTCGCCTAACGATAACTGGTGGGGAAGCATGGTCAACGACTGAGCGGCAGGATCAGCTCCGATGAAGTACTGGATTGCTCATAGGCCTTCATGTATTCAAGAAAGGTCTTGGCCGTCTTATCCAGGTTTTCAATGGAACCGCCGCCATCCAGCACTTCACACATCTCATAGACGATCCAACCCTGGTATCCGATATCCCTCAATGCGTCAAACCAGGTCTTGTAGTCGATGATCCCTTCTCCCATGGGTACGGCACGCATCACAGGTTTATCTTCCTGGTAGTTGGTCAGGTTGTGTACATAATTATACCGCGGTTGGGTAACATAATCTGCCGCGATGGTATTGACGATATAGGGTTTCATAGTCTGAATGGATTCCTGAAGCTCTTCTTGTGAAAGCCCTTCAAGCACGGGAGACCAGGCATCCCATCCTGCCATCACATTGGGCATGTCCACCTCTCTCAATAGCCAGGACATGGCGTCGTGATGCAAAGCAATGTCATGGTGGTTCTGTACCGCCAGTGTCACCCCATGCTCAGCGGCCAGTTTACCAGCCATCTTCAAGCCGGCTACCACTTCAGCATACTGCTTGTCATAGGATATTCCAGGACGTTCATACCCTGTGAATATGCGGACCATATTGGTGCCCAGGTCCTTGGCTAATTCAGCGATTTCGCCTACCCAGGCAGCCTGGATCTCCGCATTTGGAATGCCGGGCTTATCAATGCCAGCTGTGAAATCGGTATATCCTGCCAGGCCCACCAGGGTAAGTCCCAGTGATTCAATTCTTTCCTTCAGTTTTTTTCTGGCTGCTTTGTCATAATCGTGTGGAGACACGTGGGGTCGCTTGGCCACAAGCATGACACCTTCATAGCCCAGGTCTTTGGCCTTGACCAGGAATTCATCCACAGTGAGTGGAGTTTGTCCCCTCCATACACCTAAATAGCTGACTGAGTGCAGACAGGATTTTACTTCGAAATCTGCCGGGTTCCCTGAGGGAGTTTTCGGTGCTTTTTGTCCTAAAACAGGAGATAATCCAAGCAGCATTATGACTAATAGAGAGGAGAACTTCATGGGGTAAAATGTTTATTTATTGAAATGAGCATGTTTGAGAAACACCAACCCTTGCCTCCACCGAAAGTGGCTACTGCAGGCAGGCGAGGATGAATAAGCTTCCAAAGAGAACGTACTAATAAGGAAGTCTTTATCATGCAAATTCCATGTGACCATTAAAAATCAATTATTATACACATGAAAGTTAATAAACAAATTGAAACCCAGTACTATAATGCTTAAAGGATCATATGCCTTTTCAGGGCTCCTGATCAATGAGTAAGCCACTCAGCCTTTGTAACTCAATCTCAGCAATTTTGGCTGTATTTCTTGCTTCCAGGTAGCGAACTTCGGCATTGAGCCTGTTGTTCTGTGCTTCACGCAGCTCCAGTGGATTGGATTTTCCGATTCGGTAACGCTCGAAAGCGATCTCTTCGTTTTCCTGGGCTACCTCCAGGTTTAGGTATTCCAGCTCTGCCAGCTCCACGGAATTTCTATAGGTAAGGTAGGCTGAACGCACAGCAGTCACCAGTTGAGATCTTGCCTGCTCATAAGACAACTGGCTGGATTCTGCCTGAATCCTTGCATTTTGAATGGTTCTTTTTTGATTCAATCCATCAAAGAGGGTCATCCTGGCAGTGAGGCCATAGTTAATTCCGTTTGACTGATTGCTCTGCAAAAAGCCCGCTTCAGCATTGAGGTTGGAATAGGAATAACCCAGGTTAAAATCCAGGGAAGGCCATTGTTGTCGTTCGAGCTCCACTTTGGACAGGAGGGCCACTTCCCGGTTACTGTTCAGGAAATTAAGGTCAGGGTTGTTGTGCAATGCTGCATCAATGACAATTTCTTCTGATGGGGGCTGTTCCAGCTCATACTGATAATCCAACTTGAAATCAACATCTTGTTCTTGCAAGGCCAGGAACTCGATCAATTGAAATTTGCGCACAGAAATGATCTCCTTTTGCTTGACATAAGCAGACTGGTCCGAATTGTAATCCACCTTGGCTTGCAGGTATTCGAGTTTACTTGCTTTACCCACTTCATATTTGTCCTGGCTTATCTTAACGCGCTCCTCCGAGAGTTTGAGGGTGCTCTCAAGCAATGCCAGCCGCTCTTGCTCCAATGCAGTATTGTAATAGGCTTTCATGACATCAGAAATGGTTGTCTGAAGCTGTGACCTGAATGCGAATTGGTTAGACCTTTGGATCTCTTCGAGCCGGTCTTTGGTTGCAAACATTTTAAGTCCATCGAAAAGGGTCCAGGTGAGGCCTGCGGTAGCGTTGTAGCTCGTAGACACTGCACCTGACCTGGATTGTCCGTCTCCATTGGCAAACTGCAACTCCGTATCCTGTACCGTTTGACCAGCGGTACCATTAAGCTCTACGGTAGGTAGAAATCCGGCATTCCCAAGTGTATTGTTGTTTTCTGCAATGTTGAGATTGTTTCGTTCCAACCGGATGTCATAGTTCTGCGCTAAGGCAAGACCTACTACCTCCTCTACTGTCCATAATGAGTCGGTTTCCTGCGCCAGCAGGCTGGTGCTAAAGCATATTAAGAAAAATCGGATCATACCCTTGCTAAGCGTTTCTCTTTACTAGTTAAAAATGAATAAATGGCCGGGATGACAAACAAGGTCAGGAAGGTAGCAATGACCATTCCGCCAATCACCGCGATACCCATAGACACCCGGCTTTCCGAGCCTGCACCCAGGGCCAAAGCGATGGGAAGAATCCCCAGGATCGTTGAAAGACTGGTCATCAAAATGGGTCTGAATCGTTGTTTGGAGGCACCTATGATGGCCTCCATAATATCCATCCCCTGCGCCTTACGTTGATTAGCAAATTCTACAATCAGAATACCATTTTTGGTAACCAATCCGATAAGCATGATCATCCCGATCTGTGAAAAGATGTTGAGGGTCTCATTGAAATACCATATGCTGAGAAGTGCTCCGGACAAAGCCAAAGGCACCGTAAACATGATGGTGAGCGGATCACGAAAACTCTCAAACTGTGCTGCCAGCACCAGATAGATCAGGATCAATGCCAGGCCAAAGGCAAAATACAGATTTCCGGAACTATCCTGAAACTCCAGCGACTGCCCGGATAATGCCGTTTGGAAGCGGTCGTCCAGAACTTCGTCCGCAATTCGATCCATCTCTTCAATGCCCTGTCCCAGAGAAACACCGTTGGCCAACGATGCGGAGATGGTAGCCGAAGTGAACCGGTTGTAATGAAATAGCTGCGGTGGTGTTGAGCGCTCTTCTGTACTGATCAGGTTGTCCAACTGAACAATATCACCATTCCTGGCTTTGATGTAAATGGACTTGAGGTCAAGAGGCTCATTGCGATTGCTTTTCTCTAACTGGCCAATCACATAATATTGCTTTCCATTCATGATGAAATACCCAAACCGATTTCCGCTCAGGCTCATTTGAAGCGTCTGGGCAATGTCACGTACAGAAACGCCCATACTTTGAGCCTTTTCCCTGTCAATCCTTACTCCGAGCTCCGGTTTGTTGAATTTGAGGTCAACATCCACAAAGTTGAAGGCAGTGCTTTCACCGGCTTTCTCCAAAAACGCTGGTAGCACTTCTTTTAAATCATCAAGTTCCCGTCCTTGTATCACATAGCTCACAGGCAAACTACCGAACCTGCTTCCTATAGAAGGAGGCTCGAGGACGAATGCTCTGGCTTTGGGATTGGCTTGGATCATGGGTGTAATGGTCCGTACAATTTCGCTCTGAGATCTTTCGCGGTCCTGTGCATCATCCAGCTTGGCGATGATAAAGGCAGAATTAACCGAAGCAGATGCTGTAAATCCGGGTGAGGTAATGGTAATGATGGAATTTGCTTCAGGGACTTCCGTAGCCACAACTTCTGATATCTCCAGCGCATATTCATCCATGTAATCAAAGGTGGCTCCTTCAGGCCCACTGGCAATTACTCTAAAAACACCCCGATCCTCAAGTGGTGCCAGCTCGGACGGAAGAAACTGAACAAACAGATAAATTAACCCTGTAGCGACCAATACAATGAGCCCTGACAGCCATCGGTTGCCCATAAAACTTTCCAGAGCATTGTTGTATAGCTGATTCAGCCACTCAAAAAATGGTTCTGTTTTCTCGTAGATCCATTGCTTCTTTTCCCGTCTCTTCAGCATTTTGGAAGACAGCATGGGGGTGAGGGTAAGGGCAACAAAAGAAGAGATGATTACCGCCACTGCCACGGTGATACCAAATTCCCTAAACAACCTTCCGGTCAGTCCTTGCAGGAAGACAATGGGGAAGAAAACGGACGTTAATGCTACGGTGGTAGAGATTACAGCGAAAAAGATTTCCTCAGTCCCTTTTTTCCCGGCTTCTTTGGGCTGCATGCCACCTTCGATCTTGGTATATATGTTTTCCAGAACCACGATGGCGTCATCCACCACCAGACCGATGGCCAGTACAATACCCAACAGCGTTAGCACATTGATAGAGAAGCCCATGGCATACATAAAGAAGAATGAACCGATCAGGGCAATGGGCACTGTGATCACCGGGATGAAAGTTGTCCTCCAGTCTCTCAGAAAGAAAAAGATGATCAATACCACAAGTCCAAATGCTACAAAAATGGTTTGCTGGACTTCTGATATGGAATCGCGGATGTACTCAGTGTTGTCAAAAGCCACCGCTGTGCTGATATCTTCCGGAAGATTTTTCTGCAGGCTTTCAAGCCTTTTGTAGAATTCTTCAGCAATGTCCAGGTTATTGGATCCGGGTTGAGGGACAATGGCATTCAATACCATCGGAACACCATTATTTCGCAATGCCGTACGTTCGTTTTCCGGATAAAACTCTGCCCTGCCGATGTCTCTGAACCGGATGATATCATTCGCTGTTTCCCGGATGATCAGACTATTAAACTCATCAGGTGAAGAAAGTCTCCCAAAGGTTCGAACGGTCAGCTCGGTCGCTGCTCCTTCGATCCGGCCACTGGGCAGCTCGATATTCTGATTCTGCACGGCATTGTATACATCCAGTGGCGTCAGCTGATAAGCCGCAAGTCTTTCCGGATCCATCCATAGCCTCATGGAGTATTTCTTCTCTCCCCAGATGAGGACCTCACTGACCCCATTGATGGTCTGGAAGGTTTCTTTAAAGAGGTTGTCAGCAATTTCCGTCAGTTCAAGCAGGTTACGCTTTTCTGAAAAGATTCTTAGGGCAATAATGGGTGAGGAATTCGCATCTGCTTTAGTTACAATGGGAGGATCAGCATCCGGTGGCAGGTTGTTTAATGCCCGTGACACCTTATCCCGCACATCATTGGCCGCCTTTTCCAGGTCAGCTTCAAGCTCAAATTCAACGGTGATATTGCTTCGTCCGTCCGCAGAGATTGAGGCCAGGGTTTTGATACCATCAATACCATTGATAGATTCTTCCAGGGGCTCAGTGATCTGCGTTTCGATCACATCAGCACTGGCACCGGTATAGCTGGTGGACACGGTGATGATCGGTGGATCAACACTCGGGTATTCTCTCACCCCTAAAAAGTTGAAACCGATCACCCCAAAGAGTATAATTACCAGTGACATTACAATGGCTAGTACCGGACGATCGATGGATAAATTGGATAAGCCGGCCATTTAGTTAAATTGAATGTTTACTTCTGAACCATGATTGATTTGTAATACGCCTGTGGTGATTACCGTATCCCCCGGGTTTAAACCTACTTCGACCTGGATACTTTCTTCATTTCTGAGTCCGGTCTCAATGCTTTGAGATATAACCTTGCCATCCTTATATAGAAACACACGCTTTCCATTCAGCTCCGGTATCACAGCCTCTGTTGGGATAAGCAACGCCTCAGGAATGACTTCCAGAATGAGGTTGATCCGGGCAAATTGACCCGGAAAGAGCTTGTGTGCTTTGTTCTCAGCCATGGCACGGAGGCGTATACTGCGGGTCTCAGGGTCTACCTGAGGTTCTACAGCATAGATCTTTCCTTCAAAAACCTCATCCGGATACGCATCCACCATGAAATTGATCTGATCGCCCACATTCACCAGCCTAAGATATTTGCTGGGTACACTGAATTCGACTTTTACAGGATTGATTTTAAACAATTCCGCAATAGATGTTCCGGGATTAAGATAGCTACCTACCGAAATAGATCTTAACCCAACGATACCATCGAATGGGGCCCTGATGTAATGCTTGTCCAGTCTGGCCTGGAGTACCCGAATCTCTGCTTTTGATGTGTTGAGTGTTGTGAGGGCCGTCTCGTACTCCTCACGGCTGATGGCTTCTTTTTCCAGGAGTTGCTTTTGTCGATATTCGTTATCCTGATTGAGTTTGAGGATAAACTGAAGCCGCTCGAGGTCTGCTTTGATCTCATCCTCGTTGAGCCTTACCAGGAGTTTACCTCTTTTAATGTATTGTCCCTCCTCAAATAGGATCTCCTGGACTTTGCCAGCTACCTCGCTATTCAACAGGACAGATTCATCCGCGAGGATCGTTCCGGTGATGTTGATCTGATTTTTAAGCTCCTGTCCGCTCAGGACCAATCCATCTACAGTGATCTTAGGTCTGCTTGCCGGTCCTGGACCTTGAGCCGAAGCATTTTCATCAGGAAGTTTAGGATAGATGATTGCTCCTAGAATTACCAGCACTATCGCTACGTAGAGGATCCGTTTTAATGTTTTATTCATTCAGGTATTAAAAAAATAGCACCATAAACAATGATGGTGATGGCCAAAAATTATTGCATGCAATTTAGGTACACGTATTTATTTGAAAAAGGGTATTTCCTCGTTCGGAAAATTTGCTGGGATGAGTGGTTAAGTTCCTCACTGAGTTGTTAACAGCTTAGTGATTTTATGGAAACCGGGAGGGGTGTGGTTTAGTTCCCAATGGCAAACCATATAAATATAAAGGCATAAAAAACCCTCCTGGCAGGACTCGGAGGGTCAAAAAAGATAAGTATCGTACTTGCAAGTATTTTATTTTATCGGAATGTTCAAAAAGCTGATCACTCTTTCATTATTTGCTTTCTTTTCTGCTGTTTCTTCATCAGTGTAAAGTCCCTTGATCTCAATATTAAGGATATCACTAGTTCCTGCTTTTTCAAACAGCGTTTTAAGTGAGGTTACTTGATCCCAGTCTTCGATATTTTCAACTCTCACAGAGCCTTTTACTTTGACTTCCCCATCCACTTTACCAACTAGTGTATAGACCAACTGAGTATTGGGTGTTGGGTTTTTGTCCTTCCATGAAAGCTTCATTTCGCCCTTAAAATTATTGCTATTCAGAAGTGAATAATCTATCCCATCTTTTACGTTGATTTCACGGGTATCCAGCATTATCGTATACTCATTATCCTGTATGGAGAGTTTCGTCTTTGCAAATGCGTGATAATTCATTGCCAATAAAGCCAGGCACAGAGAAGCAAATGCTACAGTACCTGCCTTTAAAAAATTGAGGGTTTTGGGTTTTTTAGTGTTCATCATGGTAATTCTTTTTTTAATGAATGAAAGGTTAAAATGAGGCATGAGTTTATTGGAATGCCTGATCACAACTTGCTCCAGGAGCAATGTTTGATAGGCAAACGAAGGATATCCGTGATCAATAATGTTTTGATCCGCTATGTACTCATGGGACGCTTTGATGGACCTGGAGATCATCCAGACAATGGGATTGAACCAATAGAAGCAAGCCAGTATCTCAATGAAGATCAGGTCGTAGGAATGCTTTTGCTTAATATGAACCTGCTCGTGGGCCAGAATTTGATCAAATGAATCCGATTGGAAGATAGATGTATTGATGAACGCATATCGCAGAAAAGAAAAAGGAGGGATGGGTTCGGAAACCTGAACAACCGGGGTGTTTCCAATCATGGAGATGGGATGACTTTTCTTCAACATCCAGACCTTTCTGAAAGCCAGTATAAACCTGGATAACTTGAAGAGAACACCCAAAATAAAAACGGATGTAAGTACCAAGAAAGGTAAGCTATATTTCGAATCCTCTCCCAACTCGGTAATGGGCAAATTACTTGTTTGCCAATCCTGAATAGTGGCAATAGATCGATTTAAAGTGTCAGATTGAGTAGTAAGAAAATCCAGGCTAAGCACAGGTATCACCAGGGCCAGGCATGTACTCCCAAGCAGATAAAACCTGTTAAAAGTGAATGTCTTTTGGTTTCGCAGCAGAAAATAATACAGTGAATAGAACAGCATCATCAGGATGCTGGATTCTAAGAAGTAATTAAACAGGTTACTCATCTCTTTTGGATTTTAGTTCTTTAAGCATCTTCATGGCTTCGTCCAGTTCCTTATCATCCAGCTCTTTGCTTTCTGAAAAGAAATTGACAACCTGTTTCAACGAGTTGTCATAATACTCAGTGACCAGTTTGGATAGCTGGCCTTTTCTGTATTCCTCCTTACTTATTAAGGGATAATATTCATGAGTCTTACCGTAAGCCGTATAACCCACAATTTCTTTTTGCACTAGCACCCTAACAATCGTGGAGATGGAATTGTAGGGTGGTTTCGGTTTGGAGTACTGATCCAGAATGTCTTTGATAAATCCTTTTTCGATCTTCCAAAGGATCTTCATGATCTTTTCCTCAGCTTTTGTTAATGTGATCATATGTTTATTCCATTGTACATGAACAAACATATAACTAAACAATAAGTTATACAACTTAATATTAAATTAATTAACTTAAGAGTAAGTTTTTGTTGATTGGTTGTAAAGTGCCTGTGTACTTTTCTGATCTATTTTTGAAAATATCTCACTCTTGATTTGTATAATCTCTGAAAGCACCTATTTTTGCACTTCCAAAAAATGCTGACTCTCTTTTAGGGGTTGATTGTTTGGAGCCAGAACAGCAAAAGGCTGTTGCAATACATAAAAAATGGTCCGTTCGTCTAGGGGTTAGGACGCCAGGTTTTCATCCTGGTAACAGGGGTTCGATTCCCCTACGGACTACTTAAAGCCTTAAGTATTAATTATTTAGGGCTTTTTTATTTATAAAAGCCAAAAATAAATCTAGCCATCTAGTTCATTTCTCTCAATTCTTCAGGAGAAAAGCTCCATATATTAACTACAAATTGTTGATAACTAAACGGTAGTTGTTATTGGATACGTATAGAAACCTGTTTAAATTTGTCGTAACGGTCGCGAAAGAATAAACCACTTTTCGTAGGGAGTAACATCCTAATTGTTTAAAACTTAGCTGTCAAGAACCTTCTGGTAATTGACCTACACACATACTATTGCTAGGTAAAAAGAGTGGTTTGAGCCCGTCTCCTCTGATAGATTCAAATCATTATGTTTTTCCTAGGATTAAAAAATGATGGGTTAGCCCTGTTTAGAACTAACCCAACTTGAATTTGTCAGGGGCTTAGCTTAATTGGAAAAAGCAAAGGCTTGTCGACCCTTTAGATACCGGTTCGAATCCGGTAGCCCCTGCAAATATTTTTATATACGAAAATTACTGAATTTCTTCCTTGGTGGTGTTACAAATGTAACAATTGTAATAACAAGAAGAAATGTAGGTCTTTCGAATTCTTACAAACATTGTTTTTAACAATCCTCTAAACATGGGTAAAAAAGCCGCGTCACGAGTAAGTGCGACCCTTTTCTAACCCAACTGAACCTACTTGATAATTTTGGAGACGGCTCAATTATTTTTTATTTATTTATTATTCCGTTATACAATAAATAAAATTTGAATTTTTCAGCTGGTTCTTATATCGAAAAGACCTCGACTTTTTAGGTCTTATTTTATCGTTAACAGCAGATAGTCTATCCGAAATGAGAAACCAAACTGGCAGTCAATAGTTTATGTAAAGTCAAAAAATATAAAATCAAGAATTCAAGAATCACTTATATTCTGAACCAAGGAGTTCATTTAGGTAGTTGTTAATCTCCTTATCATTTTCAAAATACCTTCGTGTTAATACTTTCCTTAAATCATTAATCTCCTCATCGTCAGACCTTGTTTTGGTAAACCAATTTTTTATCGCTGATTTAGAATAATCAACAGTTGCGCTCCCACTCAATGTGCCAGCCAAGGATTTTATTTGACTTATGATTGCCAAAGAATCATTATTCAATCGGATTACTTTGTTAACCGGCCCTCTCAGCTCAATTATTTCATCGGTCGTAAAAAAAGCTTTTTGATAATATTTATTAATCTGATCAATTACATTGATAACATCATTTAAAGCACTACATAAATTTCCACCCAGTGAACCAGTAAACCTATTGTCAATATCACAAAGAAATTTTTCTCCATCAAAATATTGAATCTGATCAATTCTTGTTTCTGTTACAAACAATTCACTGAAACTACTTAATATATTATCACCTAAATTGCCATAGTGTCTGATTTTGAATTTGCTAACATCCTCAGAACTTGGCATACCAAATGCAGAATACAAAGCACGAACATCATTATTGAACCAAGATTCAATTGATTCATTAATTGTCGGAATTCCTTCATCAACATGTGGCATAATAATTTTCATATTATCCATAAAATTGAATTGGATTTTTATAAAGAAGTTTTTTGTAAGATCCGCTTTTGAAAAGTTAGCACGATAGTCATCCCTCAGTTGGTTGCTGATAGCCAGATTTATTTGTTTTTCTTGTATTCCAATCTGTCTACTCATCTTAACTAATTGTTCCTGGGTCTTGCCTAATTGCTTATCTGTTTGACGAACTCGGATAATTGCAATACCTATCGTTAACAATGCAACGCCGGCAGAAAATGATTTAATTGGGAACGAATACCAAATCAAAAAGCTTTCCCAGCATTCAGGTGAACCACACCAATCTGGTTTTGGATCAAGTGAACCATATATTGTAACAAATGAAATAATTGTCAATAAGGCCAGTGCTCCGGCAATTCCAAATACTATCCAAGATACTATTTTCAAATTCTAGTTCTTTTAGGACAATAAATCATTCTGTATACAGCAACTTACAGTAATTATCCAAAATAATCATTAATTAAAAATCAAAAATACATTGAATTTTACGTTATCCGACATTCAAATTATATTTGAGTTACACCAAAGAAGTTCAAAAAAATGAGCTCAGTCGAAATCCTTAACTCTGTAAATGAGTTTTATACATCAGCCTGGAACATGCTTATTATATACACCAGCATTCTATTAGCGGTTGTGGGTGTAATAATTCCATTGATCTTGACATGGTGGCAAAATCGTACATTAAAATTTAGAGAAGAAGCATTAAAGAATGAGCTTCAAAATATTTTTGATGTTAAAGTAAAAAAACTAAATACTGAATTCTCTGAAAAAGTCAATGAAATGATTGATGAAAAATTAAATAAAACAGAAGATTTTGTTAGTAAAAAAGTTTCTCAAGCAGTTGCTACATCCTTTCATATACAGGGATCTAATTTTTTAAAACAGAAAGATTATTTTTCCGCAATACGTGATTATCTATATGCTGGGAATAAATATCTCATTGCAGAAGACCACTTAAATCTCACAAGGGTTAATAAGGTCCTGTTAAATAATATTAAGCATCTTAATTCTGAAATGCTTTACGATTTAAAATTGTTGGATTGTGGAATTGAAGATTATATTAATGCTATTCAAAAGAATAACACTACCGATGTATTTACTGAAATTATAAGAAAACTTAAAAAATCAGTGCATACGATCAAAAAAAAGCCAAACTAAAGAATAAGATTATCTTACATTCATTTTTGCCTTGGCGCTTTTCAATGCATCCAGTGGCGAAAAATCCCTATAATATAGATCAGGATATTAGTGCTAATTTTCTTGAATGATCCGCGAATATCTTGTGTAAAAGTTAAATGTGGTATTAGAAAAGTTCTCGTTCCCTATGGACTACTTTGAAACCTTAACTATCAGTTAGTTGGGTTTTTTGTTTATAAAAGTCAAAAATTTAACTACTGCTTATATTTAATATTTCTTTAAAATCATTCATATAATAAGTGTCACTAATATTTTTTCCCCTACACCCCTTTGTGGCCTTTTTAACGAAATTCAAACTTCCTTCAGATTGTTTATTTTAATTGCTAACTGTTTTGAATTTCAGCGTGTTAAATAATTTTATTAACGTATTATGAAATGATTAAAAATAGCAGTTAATTCGACCAAAAAATTAGCGGTATTACACCCAAAGGTTTCCGAGAAGATAAAAATGGCAATTTTTCAAAACATGAATGGCTGATAAAACGATCAATATTGGGCTGGGGAGCCTCCGGTCAGACAGCTATTTTGAAAAGGTTTATACCGAGTACTTTGACAGGCTTTTTGCGTATGCTTTGGTCATCACAAAATCTGAGAGCACCGCCAAAGACGTGGTATCCGACGTGTTTTATGGCCTGTGGAATTCAAAGAAAGACCTCTATACTGTCAAGGAATTGAAATCCTATTTATACACCAGTGTCAAGCACCAGGCCATACGTGCCATCTCCAAGGATTTTTCCAGGTATCACAGTGATAAATACAACCTGACCATCGCCACCATCGATGGGTTAGACCCAGAGGAATTACTCCTGGGCAAGGAGTTGACAGAGTTTATCGATAAAGCGGTGAATAAACTACCTCCTCAGTGCGGACTGGTCTATCGTATGATCAGAGAAGATAATCTTTCTTACCATGATGTAGCCAGGGAGCTGGGTATTTCTCATGATACGGTAAAGCATCACTTAAAAACAGCAATTAAAAAATTGAAGGGTGAGCTAGAAAATCACTTCAGGGAGTCTAAAGTGGTGAAATGGGCTTCCGGGGATCAGGAATGACTCTTCGATTTATTGAAAATATTGCAATGAATCTTTCTTTTTTTTGAGTGGGATACATGATAATTCAAGGAATAGCTGCATAGAATGTATTTATTTACATAAAACCTACCCATACAGGTCTTTTTTTACTCTTATTGCAACACTTCGTGAAACCCCTTATTGAGAATCACTGGTGTGACCCAATTTGAATGGAAGAGATTATTTTCAAAGAGCTTACCAATCTTGAGCTCACCGAGGCAGAGAAGAAAAAGCTGGAGTTTTGGTTAAACGAAAACCCCAAGCATAAAAAGATCTATGCTCAGTTGAAACTCTCCATTATCTATCCTGAACCTGCCAAAAACAAAGCGATCAAAGAAAATACATGGAATGACCTGGTAGAGCAACTCAGGTTCGATGACAAAAAGGGCAGTAATGGATCATACTCACACTGGTGGCAAGTAGCAGCAGTTGTATTAATATTGGCCGTATCTGCACTTTTTTTCATCAATATTGGCCAGCAGGAAATGTCTGCAGATGCTGATTATGAAACGATTGAGAAAATAAGCCTGCCTGGACAAAAGATCACCTCCGTACTTCCTGATGGGTCTCTGGTAAAAATGAATGCGGGAACTAAGATTATCATTCCTGAATTTTTTACCCATGAAAAGCGCGAGGTTACCCTATCCGGAGAAGCCTATTTCGAGGTTGTAAAAGATCCAACCAGACCATTTATTATAAAAGTAGCGGACTTTACTGTGGAGGTGCTTGGCACTTCATTTAATGTAAAAGCTTACGAAAACAATGACGACAAAGGAGTGGCTGTGAAGTCAGGGAGGGTTGCTGTAACCAACCTGAGGAAGAATCAGGTGATTAACCTCAGCCGTAATGAAATGATCCTGTTTGATGATGAAGGGACCATTGAAAAAATGCCCATAGATGAGGAAGATCTCTATTTCGGCTGGACAGACCAGCGCATGGTTTTCAAAGATGATTCTTTAGATGACGTATTACATTCCATTTCCAATTGGTATGGAGTGGAAATGGAAATATCGGAAGAGATAGACAGCGACAAAACCTACACGGCTAATTATAAAAACCCGGTGTTGGAAGAAGTCATGGAGAGTCTCTCCCACGTGTACAACTTTAAATATTTAATCGATGGTAAAACAATAACAATCAATTAAAAAAAGAGAGCCACAGTACTTTGGGGAAAGTGGAAGGGCTCTCTTAAATCTCAGTTTTAGTCATAACTATAACCAAAACCAAATGAATGCAAAACTACTAAAAATTGTAATTCGCATGTCGAAGTACGCAATTTATGCAATGATCGTCTGCCAGTCACTTATCATGGTGATGGCCAGCGATTCGGACGCCCAACGGAAATTTCTTGAGGAAATCGATGTTGAGGTAAGTGATATTTCAGGAAGCCGATCTCTGCTCAACCTGATCTCAGAAATCGAATCAAATACCGATTTTACCTTTGCTTTTTCTAAACGTGATGTCAAGCAAAAAGAAGTTTCTATTGACGGAGGACATTGGAGCATGGATGAGCTTCTAAAAGAAGTTTCTCTACAATCCAAAATGTCTATCAAAAGAGTGAATGAAACCATTGCTTTGATCCCTGGTAGTAAAGCCCCAAACGGACCTAAAGTAAGTGAGAAGGTAACACTACAGACTACAGTTTCCGGAACGATCACCGGAGAGGATGGTGAGTCTTTGCCCGGAGCATCAGTAATTGAACAGGGAACCACAAACGGTACAGTGACTGATATCGAAGGCAAGTTCTCCCTGCGAGTACCTGCTGAAGCAACATTGGTCGTGTCATTTGTGGGATATCAATCCATGCAGGTGCCTTTGAACGGACGTACACAGCTTGATTTGCAACTTCAGGTAGACGTTTCAGCTTTGGCCGAAGTTGTTGTTGTTGGTTATGGTACCCAGCAAAAAGTAAACCTGACAGGTTCTGTAGGTGTGGCTGATGGTAAGGTTTTGCAAAACAGACCCATTGCCAACGTTGGAGAGGGTTTACAAGGTATGGTTCCAAACCTCAACATCAACATTCGAAATGGGGACCCTACGCAACCGATTGACTTTAACATCAGAGGTTATGAGTCTATCAATGGTGGTAACCCACTCATCCTTGTGGATGGTGTACCGATGGACCTAAACAGGATCAATCCTGCTGACATAGAAAGCGTAAGTGTGCTAAAAGATGCATCAGCTGCAGCTATCTATGGATCCAGGGGTGCATTTGGAGTTGTGCTAGTCACTACTAAAAAAGGTAAGGGTGAAAGAATCAATGTTTCCGTAGGATCTGAATTTACCTTTTCAAAGCCGATCATGTTCATCGACCCGATTGAGGATCCTCATGAATATGTACAGGCAAGGGGAGCAGCAAACATGCGAACCAACAATAATTTTGGTTTTGATCAGGATATGATCGATGGTACTTTAAGGTATAGCCAAAACCCAACCCAGGAAAATGCGTGGGGAGTTTATCAAGGGAATCTTCGTTTCTATGGGTTTAACAATTATCAGGAGCGGCTACTCACTGATTGGGCGCCTCAGCAAAAATATGATGCCAGCATATCGGGATCTACAGACAAAGTGAACTACTATGCTTCATTCGGAGCTTTGAATAAAGACGGCTGGATCAAGAATGATGAAAAGAACATCAATTTCAAGCGTTACAATGTATTGCTGAAAGGCGGGTTTAAAGCAACCGAGTGGTTAAACTTTGATAGCAGGGCATTGGTGACCACTGAAAAGAGCGATCAGCCACACTTTTATAACTGGGACGTAAATATCAATACAACTGCCAGGGTTAACCCATTGAATCCGATATCTTTCCCTGATCTTCCACACTACCTGACACCTGGTGACAGGGATGATTATGAGAAATACCGTGGAATGCATTTCAGTTCCGTGAACTTCCTGCCATACCTCGAGCAAGGTGGCCGTGAAACATGGACCAGAAATGACATCATTTTAACTCAGGGGGCTACCATCACGCCACTGAAAAACTGGAATATAAGGGGTGAATATTCATCTAACATTACATTCAGAAATTATCAGGATGCTGCCAGTAAGGTAGAGGTTCTTGAGAATCAGGATCTTGATGCGTTGATTATTGGTAACGGATTTAGTGGAAATGACTTCATTGTGAATGAAATTAACTATGATGTCTACCAGGTCATTAATTTGTATACTGACTATACAATTGAAACAGGCAATCATTACCTGAAAGCCATGATAGGGTTTAACCAGGAATGGGGTAATTACCAGTGGGTTAGGGCACAAGCATATACATTGCTAAACCCTGCTGTTCCCGATTTAAGTGCGACAATTGGCAATGAACTCGCTAATGGATCAAAACAGCACGTTGCACTAAGAGGAGCATTTTATCGTGTCAATTACATTTTCAACGATCGTTACCTGGTGGAGGCAAACGGAAGATATGATGGAACATCACGATTCCCTAAAGATGATCGATTTGGTTTCTTCCCTTCATTTTCCGTTGGCTGGAGAATTTCAAATGAAGCATTTATGAGTGGAACTACCGCCTGGTTGGATAACCTGAAGCTGAGAGCTTCTTATGGAGAGCTGGGAAATCAGTTATTGGTTGACGATGACAATGATCCTGTCTATTATCCATATATCGCAACAATGGCGTCAGGAGCATCTGGTTATATGATGAATGGTGGTGCATTCAATCCTTATGTCAGTCGACCAGGTTTAGTGAGTCCAACCCTTACATGGGAAACTGTAGTGAGTCAAAACCTTGGTTTGGATTTCACAATGTTTGGAAGCAGATTGGATGTATCATTTGATACCTACGTCAGGGATACAAAAGACATGTTGACAAGGACAGAATTCCCAACAGAACTGGGGTTACAAGCTCCTCAGGAGAACGCAGCTGATTTGAGAACTACCGGTTGGGAATTAGCAGCTACCTGGAAGACCAGAGTAGGGTCTGATTTCAATTATAACATTACACTGGCATTTTCAGACAACCAGGCAGAGATTACCAGATATAATAATCCTACAGGTTCTTTAGATGAATACTATGAGGGTCAGAAGATTGGTGAGCTTTGGGGGTATGTAACTCAGGGTATATTCCAAACACAGGATGAAATTGACAATGCGGCCAATCAAAATCAGGTAGTGGGTGGATCAAACTGGGCACCAGGAGATATTCGCTATACAGATTTGGATGGAGATGGAGTGATAACCAAGGGAGACAATACTTTGGATAACCCGGGAGACCAGAGAATCAT
The DNA here is from genome assembly GCA_965223915.1 of Cyclobacteriaceae bacterium. Lineage (GTDB taxonomy): Bacteria > Bacteroidota > Bacteroidia > Cytophagales > Cyclobacteriaceae > UBA7330. The sequence continues at coordinate 2,258,064 of OZ245027.1, forward strand.
CGCTGTAGAGGCACCAAGACATCAGTTTGGAGTAAACAGTAACTTCGGTTATAAATCTTTTTCATTGAATGTCTTCTTTCAGGGTCTGTTTAGCCACGAATATTGGCCACCCAATGGCAACTGGAATGCGTTCTATCCATATAACGCGGGTCACGTTGAGAAATACTATTTAACTGACACCTGGAGTGAGGATAATCGGGATGCGTATTTTCCTGCGCCACATATTTCGACCAATACAAAAAAGAATGTGCACGAGCAAACACGATACGTGCAAAATGGCGGTTATATCCGATTGAAAAACGTTTCATTATCATATAACCTACCTGCGGGATTGGCTAATAAAGTCGGATTGTCTGATGTTCAGGTATATTTTGCAGGGATGAATGTGATTGAATTCACCAAAATGCGTAAACCTTTAGATCCTGAAGTAAGACCTACTGTCACACAGGAATACTACAAGCAACGTTCTTATTCGCTTGGCTTCAGAATCTCTATCTAATACGATTAAAGGAAATAAAAATGAAAAGATATATTTTAAAATTTGGATTACTTGGTGTTGTAACCATGCTTTCATTTGGTTGCAACGATGAGTTTCTGCAAAGAGATCCGCTGGATCAGATACTCAATGAAACTTTCTGGAATGCTGAAGCTGATATGATTGTTTACAACAATGGTATCTACGACATTGCCAGACGGGAGGATGATGTTTCCATTCTTATGGGACATGATGAAGGGTTCGACAGCCAAAGTCGGGGTTGGATCTACCATGATGGATTTACTGACAATTCTGCTCCCAGACATGACAGAGCGGGTAGGTTTCAAATTGTGCGTGCCGGAAAGCATGCCATACCTAACGACCCTGAATGGTTTGGATATAAAGGGTGGAATTTTCTTTCTGCTGTTAATTTCGGGCTGGAGAATTATGACCGGGTTCCTGTTGATCTGGCCATAAGGAACAAATACAAAGCTGAGGCACGACTTTTAAGGGGTATGTTTTATGCAGATAAAGTCAACAAATTTGGTGATGTAAAATGGATTGACAGGTCATTAACTCATCTGGATGATGATGTGCTGAATAGTACCAGAGATTCAAGAACCTTTGTCATGGATAAAGTTCTTGAGGATCTCAACTTTGCCACAGCTCCGGGAAATATCCCAGAGGATAGAGAGTATGGTGGTAATCCAGGTAGATTAAATCGTTGGGCAGCTCTTCATATTAAAGCCAGGATATGTCTTTTTGAAGGTACCTGGAGAAAATACCATGGTTTGGGAGATCCGACACCCTGGCTGCAGGCTGCAGCTGATGCTGCGCTGGAAATCATGCAGGATGGTCCTTATTCGATCTACAATACCGGTGATATCACAACAGATTATAGCGCTATCCATCAAATGGAGGATTATAGTGGTGTATCTGAGATTATTTACTGGAGACGATATGAGGCTGGTATATTCACTAATCACGCCCTTAATTATCATAAAGGGTATGTAGGTGGAGCAACGAAAAATATGGTAGAAGACTATTTATGTACAGATGGTCAGCCAATCATCCTTTCTGACGGGTCTCCTAATCCGCTCTATCAAGGGGATGTTGTTTACAAGGAGATCTGGGAAAATAGAGATCCGAGACTAAGACAAACCATCATGCATCCTGATGATCAGGCAATTTATAGATATGGAAACCATGCATTTGATGCTCAAAAGTATCCTAAGATACAGGGAATGGCCGGAGGTCAAAATAGTACAACAGGCTATCATGTAATCAAGCTATGGCAATTGGGACCCTCATATGCAACATACAATACGTCCACCACTCCTGCGATTGTATACAGGTTAGGAGAAACACTGTTGATCTATGCAGAGGCTAAAGCTGAGTTGGGCTCTATTACACAGGGAGATTTGGACATGAGCATCAATTTGCTCCGCGAAAGAGCAGGAATGCCAGATATGGATATCAATAACATTCCGGTTGATCCGAGATACACTGGTGATGGCGTCTCTCCATTAATTGCCGAGATCAGAAGAGAACGGAGGGTTGAACTTTTCATGGAGGGTTTCAGATACGATGACCTGAGGAGGTGGAAGCAAGGTGCTAAACTGAGAGCAAAGGATTATGGTATGAGATGGGATGATGCCATTAAGGCAGAATTACCGGGATCGGATCAGGCAACGATTGGAAGTTCTCTTGTTGGTGGAGTTCCATATCTTGAAATTTACAAGGGTACCGACTTTGAAAATCCTGAGTTTGACGAGAATAAGCACTATCTGTGGCCATTGCCATTGAGCGCGATTTCTCAAAACCCTAACCTGGGCCAAAATCCGGGTTGGACCAGTGGTGAATAGTTAATCCATTCAAATAAGCAACATTGAAAACCGGTGATCCTTTGGGTCATCGGTTTTTTTTGTGACTAATCAGTTAACAGGAAATTGAACTCATCAATGTTGGAACTATTGAGATGAATCGTTAAACATTAGTAACCAGGTAAATGTAAGGAAAGAGAATTTTGTAATTTTCAAAACACCTTGATGCTTTGATGGTCAGATTAGAAAATATATATATAATCTATGGTATTTGTATTAATATTTAAAATTATGAAATTAATAATTTATATACCTATAAATAATCTTGTATATAATAAATGATTTGTTTTATTTTAAACTTTGTAATAAAACAAGGATTAAGTAGATGATATTATTTTATAGATCTGTAAAATAATATTTTGTTGACTATCTCAAAAAACGGGATGGTATCTCTCTGGACAGCCCCATCAGGAGCATAAGAAATTAACTTTTGAACACGTAAAATGACCTACATGAGAATACCTCAAATGAATATTTCCAAGCCAGGCTAGTAGCTGAAAGAAAAAGAAAATAATGGGCAAGAAATGGAGTTAAATGCTGCAACATTTCCATTTCATAAAGCTGCGGGATAGCACTCTATATTATAGAGAAGGTATCAATGTATTATGGCTTTTTTTTTGGGAGCCAACTAAAAAAAGACCAGCAGTGCTGCAACACTGCTGGAAAAAATTAGCCACGGGAATTGCATTGATAGATATCAATAACAAATGGCTATTGTTTTAATATGAAAATTAAAAACATTCAAAAATATGAAAAAAGAATTACAAAAACGGATAAAATATTTACCCAAGAGACCATATGATTTCAATTTGGTTTTTTGCTTTCTGCTGGTTTTTTCATTAGTTGTATACGGTGCGCAAGCTCAGAGTATTGCTATTGAAGGCACAATTTTAGACGAAGAAACCAGTGAAGGAATCCCTGGCGCCAATGTTGTCTTAAAGTCTGATAAATCTGTTGGTACCATTACTGATTTTGATGGTAAATTCCAGTTAATGGTTCCTGGTGAAAATTCAACCCTGGTTGTTTCCTATATAGGGTTTAAAAGCAAAGAGGTTAAAATAGGGAAAGAAACCTCAATAAATGTCTCACTGACAACCACGACTGAGCAACTTGCTGAGGTGGTTGTGACAGCATTAGGTGTAAAAAGGGAAGAAAGAGCACTTGGATACACCGTGCAAGAGGTGGACACAGAAGGTTTGGATAAGGCTAAGGAGACTAATATAGTTAATGGTCTGACGGGTAAAATTGCTGGAGTTCAGATCACCAATTCTTCTGGTAATATAGGTGGATCGTCACGTATTTTAATCAGGGGAGTAAACTCTATAGCGGGTGATAATCAACCACTTTTTGTGGTTGATGGTACCCCAATTGATAACTCCAACTACAATTCAACAGATCAATCTTCTGGAAACGGAGGTAGAGATTATGGAAATGCTGCTCAGGATATTAATCCTGATGACATTGCATCAATCTCGATATTAAAAGGACCAAGTGCTTCAGCATTGTACGGTTCAAGGGCCGCCAATGGTGTAATATTAATTACTACAAAGAGTGGAGATAAGCAGAAAGGAATTGGTGTGAGTATCAATTCGTCCACCATGTTTAGTAATGTTTTTCTCTTGCCAGAGATGCAAAATGAATACGGAGGTGGTTTTGCTTTGACATTTGATGAAGTGGTGGATCCTTTGGATGGACTGACCTATAAGGTAGTAAATACCAATGCAAACAACAGTTGGGGTCCAAGATTTGACGGCACTTTGGTTAGACATTGGGACAGTATGTATCCGGGAGAACCAAATTATGGCGAAGTACGACCGTGGCAAGCCACACAAAACAATATAAAGGACTTTTTCGAAACAGGTGTTACGCTATCCAATAATGTTTCTATAAGTGGTTCAAACGACCAGGGATCTTTTAGGCTATCTTATACTAACCTCGATCAGAAGGGTATCATGCCAAACAGTTCTCTAAATAGAAATACAATTTCACTGAGTACGTCCTCAAAACTAACTGAGAAACTTACTGCTGAAGCAAAGTTTAACTATATCAGAACAAGTGCACTGGGAAGACCTGCCACAGGTGATTGGTCGCCAGATCGTCCGGTAAATGTGCTTACCTATTGGTATGCCTGGACGCAGCGACAAATTGATCCAGCCAGATTGAAAACATATAAATCTGATCGGTATTATCACATGACCTGGAATACGCAGGGTCTGGGAAGACACCTGGAGCAGAGTTATAACAACAATCCTTATTTTACACTATATGAGAGTTATAACAATGACACAAAGGATAGGGTATTTGGAAATGTCAATTTGACTTACGACATCCTGCCTGGCTTATCTCTAACTTTCTACGCGAGAACCGATTTTTATACCGACAGACGTGAAGACAGGGCATCTATCGGTGGGTATTTACAAAATGCATATGAGGAAGACATCTATCAGTTTAGAGAAGACAACTATGAATTACTTGGACGATATAATACCGAGTTGGGTTCTGATTTTAGTCTTGGATTGATATTCGGTGGGAACCTGAGGAAGAATAAGTTTGAAAACAATTACTCCCGTACTCAGGGAGGGTTAAGTGTAGCAAACTTCTACAATCTGGAAGCCTCTCTTCAACGGCCGGAGATGAGAGATTACACAACCGAAAAAGAGGTGCAAAGTGTGTATGGTAGTGCCAATGTTGGATTTAAGGATTATTTATTCTTAGAGCTATCACTAAGAAATGACTGGTCATCTACACTACCCTTGAATAATAATTCGTATTTATATCCTGCGGCTTCCAGCAGTTTCGTCTTTACCAATATAATGACTGGAATGGATTTCCTTTCATTTGGAAAGCTTAGAGCTGGTTGGGCACAAGTTGGAAATGATACGGATCCATACCGATTGATCAATACCTATGTCACAGGTAATCCATACGGTAATACTTCTGTTTTTTCAGTGGATGATGCCTTGAAAAATGCAAATCTTAAACCAGAGACAGTAGTAAATATTGAAACTGGTCTTGACCTAAGGTTTTTAAATGATCGTATTGGGCTGGATTTCACATTCTATAAGGTAAATACTTATGACCAGATCATTGCTCTACCGGTTTCTTCCACGACAGGATTTGAGTCTTTGATTGTCAACGCTGGGGAAATGGAAAATAAGGGCGTTGAGATGATGTTGTCTGGCACACCCGTTCAGACTGAATCTTTTAGTTGGGACATCAATTTGAATGTTGCAAGAAATAAAAACACTGTGCTGAAACTTGCAGAGGGGCAGGATAACTTTGAATTAGGTGGTAGAGATGGTACAAATACGGTGAATGCAACCGTTGGACAACCCTACGGTACAATTATCGCACCTACTGTCATATATGATGAAGTAAGTGGTAAACCAATTGTTGGCAGTAATGGCTTTTACTTGAGAAATCCAGGGGAAGTCGTAGGAAGTATCATGCCAGATTATACAGGTGGTGTTTCAAATTCATTTACCTATAAAGGCGTAAGACTTTCAGCTCTGATTGATTTTCAGTCGGGAGGAGAGTTTTGGGCTGAGACCATACAAAACGGTATAGCAAACGGTCAATTCATAGAGTCTGTTGGATTGAATGACAGGGGTGTTAGAATGAGAGATCCTGTAGTAGATGGAGGCGGGATTAAAGCAGATGCTGTCTTCGAAAATGGGGAGCCTAACACTATTTATCTGGAAGCTCAGGACTACTTTAAACAGCTTTATAGTTTGGATGGTCTATCTATTTATGATGCCTCATATATCAAATTGCGTGAGGTCAGCATTGGATATTCTTTGCCTAATAAAATCGCAAAAAAGCTATTTCTAAACGGGGTTTCATTCTCTGTCTTCAGTAGAAATGTTGCGATACTTCACAAGAATGTACCACACATTGATCCATCTGAGATTGCACTTGGATCAGATAATGTTCAAGGACTGGAAGGTGCGTCAATACCTTCTCCCCGAATGGTTGGATTCAACATCAATTTAAAACTGTAGTTCTTCAAATATCATTTTTGATATAAACGGAGAGTTGTTTTCATCGCTGCCATAGCATTGGTACGTGATACTGATAACCACAAAAAACTAAACAAATGAAATTAATCATGAATAATTATATAAATGTCATAGCTACTAGTATGCTGGTGCTGTTAGCTTCCTGTACAGATGGTTTTGAGGATTTAAATACCAATCCTAATCAACCCATAGAAGTACCTACCTCAAGTTTGTTTACTGGAGCTGAGCGCGAATTGGTCCGGAGCATTTATGGGAATCACCAGGATTTAGTGGGCATTGGAATTGCACCTATGATCTATTCTCAGCAGGTAGCAAGCCTTCGTGGAGGTAATGATAATATCTATGCGATCGTCGAAGAGGATTTCTCAGAAATCTATAATAGGGGATTACGTGATCTCGAAGAGATCATCAGATTGAATACTGATGAAACCACCATCGCTTCCGCAGCGCTTTCAGGACCTAGTATGAATCAGATAGCTGTTGCAAAAACCCTTAAAGCGTGGGCTTACCACAATATGACTGATGTATGGGGGGATATCCCATATACTCAGGCATTGAAAGGTCAGGAATTTGCATTGCCTGAGTATGACACACAAGAATTCATTTATATGGAGCTATTGAAGGAGCTGACCGAAGCTTCGGATATGATTGATATTTCAGCTGGAGATATCTCGGGAGATATCATCTATGGTGGCGATATGACCAAATGGCAGAAATTTGCGAATAGCTTAAAAATGCGTGTAGCCCTTAGGCTTTCAGAGGTTGCACCAACCGTCGCAAGTGCGGCAATTTCTGAAGCTTTTCTTTCGGGTGTTTTGAGTTCAAACGATGATAATGCATCATATAAGTTTCTGGAGTCCGCACCAAACAATAATCCATGGTTTTACCGATTCGAACTAAGTGTACCTAATTATGGAGTCGCCAGTACACTTGTCGATGCAATGAAGACTGTCAATGATCCTCGTCTGGACGCATATGCTGACACAACCTTTAATGCTGATTTGGGTGGAGGGTTTGTGGGAATGCCAGTTGGATTAGATATAGCATCAGGAAGTGCAATCAGTGATTTTGCAGTTTCATGGCCCGATGCGAATAATCTATTGAGCTCAACCTCACCCTTTATGATCATGACGTACTCAGAAGTATTATTTATTCTTTCTGAAGCATCGGAGAGGGGTTGGATTACTGGAACTCCATCTACTTATTATGAAGAAGCTATTACCGCATCTATCGAGCAATGGGGCATTACAGATGCAACGACTATTTCAGATTACCTGGCACAGGCAAGTGTGGCTTATGATGCTTCTAATCCATTAAAATCGATTGGTGATCAAAAGTGGATCTCTTTCTTTATGCAAGGAGTTCAAGCATGGTCTGAATGGCGGCGGCTAGGTTATCCTGTACTCGAAATAGCTGAGGATGCAGTGATCAGTGATATACCAAGAAGAAAGGGATACCCACCTAGTGAAATCAACTTAAACAAGGCCAATTATGATATAGCTGTTGGGAGACAAGGTGCTGATAATCTTTTGACCAGGGTATGGTGGGATAAATGATAAATACCAACAGATCAATGAAAGCAAAAATCATAAAAACGAATAGAAGGAGTTTTTTATCTGCTTCAGGTAGAATTCTTAAAAATGGGGGCGTGGCATTGATGTCACCCTCCATGTTAAGTGAGCAAAAAGAAAAGTCGAATTATTATAAGCCAACCAAACTTCATGACGAGTTAATCTATGCTTCTACTGTTCAGTTAGCACAAATGATACGGGATAAAGAGGTATCATCTGTCGAATTGGTAACAACAATGTATGAGCGTATTGATGTTGTCAACCCACAAATCAATGCTGTGGTACTTACCTGTATAGATCGTGCATTAGCTGAGGCAAAAAAGGCTGATGCCATGTTGGCCAAAGGACAGACCATGGGTGCATTGCATGGTGTGCCAATGACGATCAAAGACTCGTTGGAAACACAAGGTGTGGTAAGTACCGGTGGCACCTTGGGTAGAAAAGATTTTATACCTGGTCGGGACGCTACCGTAGTTGCAAGATTAAGAGCAGAAGGGGCCATTCTCTTAGGAAAGACAAACACACCTGAATTTACGCTATCAGGAACTACTGCAAACCTGGTATACGGCATGACCAGCAATCCCTACAGAGAAGGATATACACCGGGAGGCAGTAGCGGAGGAGCCGGAGCCATTGTGGCTTCTGGGGGAGCACCATTTGATATAGGTTCGGATTTTGGAGGAAGCATCAGAGGGCCAGCACATTTCAATGGAATAGCGGGGATTAAACCATCAACAGGAAGAGTACCCCGTACTGGCCACATCGTCGATTATGGAGGTTTATTTGATGCATACCAGGTATTAGGTCCACTGGCACGATACGTAGAGGATCTTAAACTGATCATGCCAATTATTCTTGGACCTGACCAAATTGATGCCGCCATTCATCCGGTTCCATGGGCTGATCCTGATGCAGTGGATATCCAAAAGCTTAAATATGCATGGTTTATTGACCATGGGAGTTCAAAATCCTGTTCAGTTGAGACTGTAAATGCAGTAAATGATGCAGTCAGTGCTCTGAAAGCATCAGGGATTGCACTGGCAAAAGATGTTCCTGTTGAAGATATCCGGGACGCTGAAAAGATAAGATACGAGTTGTTTGGAGCTGATGGCCGAGCTTGGGTTAAAAGGTTGGTGGAAAAATACGGAACTACCCAAACACATCCTTTGCTGCGGCTTTCCGCCAGTGTAGATCAAATTGAGTCTAAGGAATTTACAAAACTTGTTGAAGATCTGGATCAATGCAGAAGTAAGCTTTTGCAATGGATAGAAGCCTATGACATTGTTATTTGTCCAGTTGACTTTGATGGAGCTTCTCCGAATCCACAGGTATTTGAGCCAGGATCATATGATGCGAAATCTTATGGATACAAAGGAATCTTCAATCTCACAGGTTGGCCTGCTGCGGTAGTTCGTGCAGGAACCAGCAAAGAGGGGATGCCTATTGGGATTCAGATCGTGGGCCAACCCTTTCAGGACCACAAGGTACTTGCCGTAGCCGAATTCCTGGAAAAGGAACTGGGAGGATGGAAGGAACCTCAGGTTTAAGTAATTCTATCGAGGCTTTAAAAATTTGACATTACAATGAATCAAAAAGAATATAAAACCAGGTCAAATAGTCGGAGAAGTTTTCTCGGACATTTGACCGCTGGAATGACAGCAGCAACTTTTTTACCTGTTCTTGCACATGGTCATGGAAAAAAGATTCTGGCTAAAGAATTTATTTCTGATACAGGCAAAAGGGAATTTATTTACTCATCAGTCACAGACCTCGCAAAGCAGCTTGGAGATAAAAACCTGTCTTCGTTGGAGGTTGTAGAAGCCTACATAGGTAGGATTGGGGAGGTAAATTATCAACTGAATGCTGTGGTAATGGAAAGCTTTGACCGGGCGATTGAAGAAGCAAAAAAAGCAGATGTGATGCTCGCTAAAGGAAGGTCAACAGGCAAACTACATGGTGTGCCGATGACCATCAAAGACTCCTTTATGACCAGGGGAGTGGTAAGTACCGGAGGTACGATTGGAAAAATGAATTACATCCCCACCGAAGACGCAACAGTGGTAGCACGCCTCCGTGAGCAGGGTGCTATCCTGTTGGGTAAAACCAATACACCGGAGTTTACCCTAATCGGAGGTGTACTGGGCGTTAATTCTACCAATAATATTATTTACGGGATAAGTAAAAATCCCTACGACCTAAATAGAACTACCTCAGGTAGTAGCGGTGGTGCGGGAGCGATTGTAGCTGCTGGAGGATCACCTTTTGATGTAGGGACAGATTGGGGTGGAAGCGTAAGAGGACCTTCTGACACCAATGGTATTACAGGGATAAAGCCGACATCAGTACGGTTGCCAAGAACAGGTCATATCGTGGATTACGGAGGACTCTATGATTCCTGGCAGCAGCCAGGACCTATGGCCAGGTATGTGAAAGACCTGGATTACCTGACACCAATCATGGCTGGACCAGATTTTAAGGATGCAGCGGTCGTGCCAATGCCCTGGCCAGACTACAAAGAGGTAGATCTTAGCAAGTTGAGAGTCGCTTTTTTTCCGGAAAATGGGGTAGCAAAAACCAGTGAAGAAACCATTGGAACAGTCAAAAAGGCAGCCAAATGGATGGATGATGTCTCAATGGATGTGATTGAGGATTGCCCCAAAGAGCTGTTGATTGAACTAGGTACAATTCGGCGAGAGCTTATCATTGGCGATGGGTGGCAATGGTTAAAGCGTGCGACAGAAAGAGTAGGTTCCAAAACCTATGGGGCGTCCCTAAGAAAGAGACTGGAAGTTGCCGGAAAACCGCTTACGACAGCAACGTATACTAAGCTTCTGGAAATGCAAGACGCTAATCGCAGCAAAATGCTCCAGTGGTTTTCTAAGTATGATGTCCTTCTATGTCCAGCCTCTTCCTCTCCTGCAGGTGAAATCAATGGTGGGTATAATGAAGAGTCAAGATACATGGATAATCCAGGGGAGAGTTATACGAAACCATTCAATACCTGTGGATGGCCGGGAGCAGTGGTAAGGTGTGGAACCAGTAAAGATGGGTTACCTATTGGTGTTCAGATAGTTGCCCAGCCATGGAGGGAAGATGTGGCTTTGGCAGTCGCTCAGTATCTGGAATCCAAATCGGGAGGATGGAAAGCACCCTTGATCTAATAATAGTCTCATTCAATCAAGTCAAATCATGAAAAATAAAACTAGAAATAACAGAAGGAATTTTATATCAAACCTGGGGCGGGCTTCTTTCGGTTCGCTGATTCCTGCTTATGTGGGCGAATTGCCAAATGGAGTTGTTCTGCCAAAACCACTACATATCTCAACGGATGAAACAGAAGACATACTTTTTATGTCAGCAACCAAGGTGGCACAGATGATACGGCAGCAAGAGATTAGTAGTGTCGAAGTTGTAACCATGTGTCTGGATCGTATTGAAGAGGTAAATCCAAAAATCAATGCTGTAGTACAAGTGGCACGAGAAAGAGCACTGATGGAGGCAATGGCAGCAGACAGAGCCATTGCTGCAGGAAAGGACCTAGGGCCCTTACATGGTGTGCCTATGACGATAAAAGATTCTTTTGAGACAGCAGGAATTATCTCAACAGCTGGCACGCTCGGCAGGAAAAATTATATGCCTGGAAAGGATGCTACCGTAGTTGCCAGACTTAGGGAAGCAGGGGCTATTCTGCTTGGCAAAACGAATACACCGGAATTCACCATGTCTTTTTTGACCACAAACCTGATTTACGGACAAACTTTGAATCCTTATGACCTGGAAAGACATCCGTCTGGTAGTAGTGGAGGGGCAGCTGCTATCATCGCTTCAGGTGGTTCTTTTTTTGATATAGGTACAGATTCAGGTGGGAGTGTCAGAGCTCCTTCTCATGTTTGTGGCCTTGCAGGAATTAAGCCAACAAGTGGAAGAGTCCCTCAAACAGGTCATCTTCCGGACTATGGAGATCGTTTCGGTAGCTATCAGCAGCCAGGACCTATGGCAAGGAGGGTTGAGGATTTGTACCTCTTATTGAAAGTTATTTCCGGTCCGGATCAATTGGATGCGAGTATCAGTCCGGTTCCATTGAAGGATCCGGCCGAGGTGAATTTGGCTGATTTAAGGATCGCATACTATACCACCAATGACATTGCCGATCCCATACCTGAAATAAAGAAAATGGTTATTGATTCTGCCAATAAACTTTCTTCTGAAGTATCTAGTGTAACTGAAGCCAGACCTCACGTTCTCAATGAATTGTCACAAAAAAGACAGGAACTAAATAGTGCCGATGGAAAGGCGCATTTAAAAAGGCTAATTAATCAAAATGGTACCAAAGTTATCTCACCAAACCTGAATGTTTCAGGAGAAGTTCTTTCAGCAATGGAATATGGTAAGCTCGTGGAGGAGCTGGATTCACTCAAAAGCCAGATGCTTCAGTTTATGGCAGACTATGATATTATACTTTGTCCCGTTACTTCTACTGCAGCTATGAAATTAGATGCCGAAAGACCTGATGGCCATTGGTATACGTCGGAATATAATGCGACCGGTTGGCCGGCTGCAGTGGTTAGGGCAGGAACATCAGACGACGGATTACCACTTGGAATCCAAATCGTTGGAAAGCCATGGACAGAAGACAAAGTACTTGCAGTTGCAGCTTTCATAGAAAAAATGTCAGGAGGATACTCCAAGCCAAAAGCAGTATAATCCCACACTCACTTATCGTGTTTTTCAATTCTTGAAATGATTCAAAATATTAAAAATGAAAATAAATAATAGCAAAAATATTCCTACCACACCTTCAAGGAGAAAATTTTTAAATAAGGTAGGTGCTGCGGGGGCACTAATGGCTATCTCCACTCATCAGCTGTCAGGAAAAAGTTTTGAAAGAAAAGCTGAGTTCCTGATTTCTAAAGATAAAACTGATGACCTGATTTTCATGTCAACCACTAAGCTGGCTGAGCTGATCAGGACCAAAAAGGTTTCATCCGAAGAGCTTGTAATGGCCTATATAGACAGGATAGAGGATGTTAATTATCATCTAAATGCTGTGGTCATGCAATGCTTTGACCGTGCATTGATGGAAGCTAAGGAAGCAGACAAAGCTTTAAAGAGGAAAAATATCAGAGGTCCCTTACATGGTGTACCCATGACTTTAAAAGATTCATGGGAAGCTGAAGGTGTAATAAGTACCGGTGGTACTCTTGGCCGAATTGATTATGTAGGTAAGAAAGATGCCACCGTGTTGGCAAGAATGCGTGCAAACGGAGCGATTTTACTTGGAAAGACCAACACTCCGGAGTTTACATTGGCTGGCGGAGGAATGCGGGGAGTCCGCACCACTGGTAATATCATTTATGGTTTAAGTAAGAATCCCTATAACCTTAAGCATGGTACTTCAGGCAGTAGTGGTGGCGCAGGATCCATCATCGCTGCGGGAGGAGCCGCTTTTGATATTGGCACAGATTGGGGGGGTAGTGTCAGATTACCTTCAAGCACCAATGGTATTGCAGGTATTAAACCTACATCGGTTCGCTGTCCCAGAACAGGTCATATTGTTGATTATGGTGGGGTGTTTGATTCCTGGCAACAGCCTGGGCCTATGGCTAGAAGAGTAGAAGATCTTATGCTTTTGACTCCATTGATGAGTGGACCTGATAACATGGATGCTGCTGTAGTACCTATGCCCTGGCCGGACCCTTCGCTCATCAGCGTCAAAGATTTAAAAGTAGCCTATTATCCTTCAAACCTTATTGCTGAGACTGCTGAAGATACACAAAACACAGTACGTCAGGCTGCGAAATGGATGGAAGAAGCAGGAGCACAGGTTACAGAGGATATGCCACTGGAACTTTTTACTGAGCTGGCCGAGATTCGTCGTGAACTCGTCTCGGGAGATGGATGGGCGTTTTTGAAAAGAGCTGGCGATTTGCATGGAAGCAATACGCTTAGTGAGTCGATTCAAAACCGATTGGACAATGCAAAACCAGTATCAGCGGATAGATACTCTGAATTGCTATCCCTACAGGATAAGAACAGGAGAAAAATGCTCCAATGGTTTCAGCAATACGATGTGATTCTTTGTCCAACAACAGCCACACCTGCAGAGGAGATAGACCAGGGATTGGGGAATGAATGGACTTCTCGCAAACCAGGGGCTAGTTATTGCGGACCCTACAATACCACCGGATGGCCTTCTACAGTAGTGAGATGTGGTACAAGTAGGGACAATCTACCAATCGGAATACAATGTGTTGCTCATCCATGGCGTGAAGATGTGTCGTTAGCGGTTGCTCAGCATCTGGAAGAGCGGTCGGGGGGATGGCAAATGCCACCTATCTAAATGCAGGCCGGGCGGCCTGGTACAATAATTTCCAATTCATTAAAGAAATCATAATGATTGAAAAAACAATAAAAAGCAATCAATCTGGAAGGCGGCATTTCATCAACCAGGTGTTGGCGGGAGGGGTCGTTTCAATGGCGATACCGGGAACAACGATGGCCACCCATATCCAGAGAGAAAAAAAGCCTAATAAAATAATTGTTGCTGATAAAGTATTGCGGTCCTTTCCTGAGAACATGGTCTGGGGATACTTCGGCGCTGATGTTCCACCTAAAATAAAAGTGAAGGAAAAGGAGATCGTAGAAATACACTCTGTCAGCACATCGGGTATTCCTAAAGAGGATCCTAAATCATTTTATTCGGACAACAATCTGCCATTTGATGATCATGCAAAAGAAATTGTAGAGATCATCGAAAAAGTACCACCGGAACCTTCCGGAATCAGAGGGCATATGCTTACGGGTCCTGTATATGTGGAGGGGGCTATGCCAGGAGACACACTGGAAATCAGGATTCATGATATCCGGTTAAGGAGCGATTATGGTGTTAATCATGTCCGACCTGGCCGGGATGACCTTCCTGCGGAAATCCAGGAGCGTAAAAGCTTTGTATATAAGTACAATAAAGATCGGACAAAAGCAGAGCTGGTTCCGGGTGTTGAAATTGAGTTAAAACCTTTTATGGGGGTAATGGCGCTTTCTCCTCCTCCCGAAATGGGCAGGGTAAGCTCAATCCCTCCTGGTTTTTTTGGAGGAAACTTTGATCTCAAACATCTGATAAAAGGAACCACCTTGTTCTTACCCGTTTCTGTGGAAGGTGGCCTCTTCACCACTGGTGATGCGCATGGTGCCCAGGGAAATGGTGAAGTAAGCGGTACAGCCATCGAGACATCCATGATCCTTGTAGCCGAATTTATCATTCACAAAAAAACCATAAAGATGCCAACCGCCGAAACACCCGATCACTTTATTGTCTTTGGGTTGGATCCGGATCTTGATGAGGCTATGAAGCAAGCTTTGAGTGAGTCTGTAAAGTTCATACATGAACAGTTGGGGTATTCGTATGAGGAATCATTGTCTATAGCAAGCACCGCTGTTGATTTTGAGATCACACAGGTAGTTGATCGCACAGAAGGAGTACATGGAA
This sequence comes from Cyclobacteriaceae bacterium, assembly GCA_965223915.1. GTDB lineage: Bacteria > Bacteroidota > Bacteroidia > Cytophagales > Cyclobacteriaceae > UBA7330. The sequence continues at coordinate 2,273,498 of OZ245027.1, forward strand.
TGATACCCAAATCAATTTTCACCAAGAAAAAATTTCAATACTGGTATGCTTAAAATCTACAACATGAAATATGCTTATTTTAAGATCAGTTTCTTAATATTAATAATGGCGGTATTTTTTGTACTGCCGGGAGAAGCTCAGGATAAGCCAAAAATTGCCATCTTTTCTGGTCCTACTGCTACCATTCAAAATAGTTATCCATTAATCACAAGTAATAAAGCCAGGGAGAAGAATGGTCTTCCACTTTTGAAAAATGATGCCGGAGAAACTTTAACTGATCGGCTTTATTATCAAAGGCTTGCAGCTCCTGTCAGGGTTTACATAGAAATGTATACTGCACATCCATTGGAAAGCGATGTTAAAGAACTTTATGGCGACCCTGATGGGTATATCAATAATGATGGGTCCTTCAGTAAGCGTAAAAAATCTGATTCAGCTAAACCCGTACTGATTGCAGAATTAAAACCAGAGGATGGACTTTACCCATTGCCCTATATGTCAATTCAGTCTGATGGTAAGCCCTGGGATGCAACGTATGCATATCCCGGAGCACCGTTTGAAAAGTCAAGACAGACATTTTATCCCAATGCGTCCAGGATATTCGAAGAAATAGAGCGAAATGGGGGTAATTTATATACGCAGGCAACCTACGATTTTTATCGACCAGCTCCTGCTGGCGGATATACAAAGGGATTGTCAGAGGAATTACGTACAGATGAAGGTTCCGGTGATATCCCCCCGGAAACAATTGGTGAGGACTTCTTTACTTATGGACCTTATGGGGCATCGCAAAACCGGATGCAATTGGCTAAAGCCACCAACATGGTACAAAAGGTCATGTCATCAGGGGATTATGTAGGCTCCATTTGGTTAGAAGGTAGTCCTAGCATCGAAAATACCTCTTATTGGATGGGGCTTCTTATTGACTCTGAAGCTGCTTTGGTATTCAACGCGGCTCAACGAATGAGGGGATTGGTCAGTGCTGATGGGGACCAAAACATCATCGATGGAGTCAATTTTATTAACTCGCGAGTGTGGGCAGACGAAGCGGGTAGAAATAAAACAGGATCCGTGATGATTCAGGATCAGGTAATTTATTCTACCAGGGAAGTGCAAAAAGGCGATGCAAGACCAGGGGGTTATGTGGTAACAGGGGGTTATGGTGGGGTGATAGGCTCAATGGGTTATGGGCCAAAGCTGACTTTCCTGCCACTTAGAAAGCATACTTACTTGTCGGAGGTGAATATCACAAAAATCCCTTCTTCAGTACCCGGAATTAAGCTGAGTGAAGATGGTTCAATTACGACTACTCAGGTACCTGTTAAAGATAGTGAGGGATATCTTTTACCCGATGCTATGCCCATGGTCACCATCTATAAAAGTGCCAGGTGGAAAACCGAAAATGATGGTAGCGAAGATGCATCTACTGAGATAGATATCCTTTCTCGATTAAAAGATGACTTAACCAAATACCCGCTGGCTGGATTTGTAGGAGAAGGAATGGCCCCATATGGCTCGATGATTTCGCCGATGGATGCAGCCCTTGAATATGCAGTCCTTCATGGATATCCGGTATTGAAAGCTGCCCGGGGTAATGCAGATGGGTTTATGAACACCAATCCCAATAACCTTTTTATAGAAGGGTATAATATCACAGCTACAAAAGGAAGAATGTTGTTGATGGCATGTATCCTCAGGTTTGGCATCTTGCCTCCAGCTGTTGACCCGAGTAATCCAACGGAAGCTGAACTAGCTGCCATCAAGGATAAAATAAAATTATATCAGGAAGTTTTCCACACACATTAAAATAACCATGCAATTAAAATTCAGTATAAAATTTATGACCATCCTGTTCATATTCCTTTTGGGATGCGGTCAGGAAACTCCCACCAGGTTTAGCCTTTCTGAGGCCACAATCTCCTCAATTCGTGAGGCGATGAGTAGTGGAGAAATAAATGCACAATACCTGGTCGAAGGGTATTTAAAGAGAATAGAAGCTTATGACAAGCAAGGTCCTTCTATCAATTCAATCATTCTTGTCAACCCAAAAGCCATGGAAAGGGCAGTTTACCTGGACAGTTTGTATGCTGAGGGTATCATTCTTGGCCCATTGCATGGAATCCCGGTGATTGTCAAGGATAATTATGATGTGAAGGGACTCCCAACAAGTAATGGTACGTTGGCTTTGAAGAATTCTTATCCTCCTGATGATGCATTTCAGGTGAAGAAATTGAAAGATGCAGGTGCAATCATTTTAGCCAAGTCCAATCTTGCTGAATTTGCATCCAGTGGTTCTTTTTCGGTGAGCTCGGTATTGCCAGGATATTCCAGAAATCCCTACGATACACGCCGGACCACTGCAGGATCCAGTGGAGGTACAGGAGCTTCCATTGCTGCCAGTTTAGCGGTAGTAGGTTTAGGTACGGATACAGGCAGTTCAATTAGAGGACCTTCCTCGCATCAGGCGCTCGTTGGTATCCGATCAACCATGGGACTAACCAGTCGTGATGGAATTGTCCCTTTAGCACTAACCAATGATATTGGTGGGCCAATGGCAAGAACCGTAGAAGATGCGGCGATCGTGTTTGATGTAATTGCCGGCTATGACAGCGCAGATCAGGTCACTTCAAAAAGCATTGAGGTAAAAGAAGAATCATACCAGTCATTTCTTGGCGGGGACGTCTCTGATAAAAGAGTGGGGATCGTAAGACAACTTTTTCTTCCTGAAGAGTCAGATTCCAGTGTTTATCAGCTAATGATTGAAGCTATTGAAGACATGTCTGCTGTAGGTGTAACCATGATTGATTCTGTCATGATTACTGACCTTGATTCATTGAATAAATCACGGTCCAGAATAAGACAACTTAAGAGAGATTATAATGCTTACCTGGCCAGTTTAGGGGATAGTTCTAAATATAAGTCTTTGCAAGATATCATTGACTCAGAGGAGTACCATCCATATTTGGAAAAACGACTTCTTGATGCACAGGCAGATGTTGATGTGCCGGAGGAACATCCGGATTGGAATAAGAATCAGGCACTTAGACAAGCTTTGAGAGATCAAATTATAAGTGTAATGGATAGCCTAAACCTAGATGCATTAATATATCCGTCGTTTACCTATCCACCAAGATTGATTGGAGACTTAAATGGGCCAAGAGGAGATACCAGTGGTAAATTATCGCCCCCTACGGGATTTCCAGCAATAGCCGTACCCATGGGCTATTCATATGATAAGTATCCGGCTGGTTTCCAATTGCTTGGCAGACCCTTTAGTGAGGGCGTATTATTACAGCTGGCATCAGCCTTTGAACAAAAAACTCAACATAGAAGAGCACCGGAAGGATTCCCGGATTTATAGACAATGGACCACCCCGCTCTAAACATGGTAAGATTGTTCCTTTATGGGCTTATGCTCATGCCGGGTTACTTACGAGCAGAACCTTTTAATGATGAGGTCAGATCCCTGCATATTCGAAAAGCACAGGGGGACATTGTATTGGATGGAGAGCTTGATGAAAATGATTGGATTATTGCTGAGTCTACCGATCATTTTCATCAAACCTTTCCGTTTGACACAGTAAAGGCCATATCAAATACAATCGTCAAACTGACTTATGATAAGAATTTTCTGTATGTAGGGATCATCGGATATGATGAAGACCCTGGTCCGTATACCATTGAGTCTTTCAAACGGGATTTTTTTGGATCCCAAAACGACGTGGTTAATATAGTCATCGATCCTTATGGAGACCAGACCAATGCTTTCCTCTTTGGCTTAAGTCCATTTGGTGTGATGCGTGAAGCTTTTTTGAATGCGCAGGCTGAAAGCAGTAAAGATGCTTTTTCCTGGGACAATAAATGGTTTGCCAAATCAAAAATTAAGGATGGCTATTGGACTGGAGAAATGGCTATTCCTTTCAAAACCCTCAGATACAAAGCAGGATCAGACCAATGGAAAATCAATTTCTACCGCCTGGATACCAAGCAAAATGAAAGAAGCAGCTGGATAAGGATTCCAAGGGGATACCAGTCAACATCTTTGGCTTTTACAGGGGATTTGATCTGGGATGAACCGCTTAAGAAACAAAAAGGTCCCAACATTTCTGTCATACCCTACATATCCGGAGGAGTGGCCAAAGACTATCAGACAGATCAGTCTGCTAAATACAATTCAGGTATCGGTGGTGATGTCAAAGTAGGTTTGACCCCTTCTTTAAACCTTGATCTCACAATCAATCCTGACTTCTCTCAGGTGGAGGTAGATCAGCAGGTCACCAATTTAAGTCGCTTTGAGATATTCTTTCCTGAGAAAAGACAATTCTTTTTGGAGAATGCGGACCTCTTTGAAAATTTCGGAAACGAAGATGCTCTCCCTTTCTTCTCAAGAAGGATTGGAATTGCATATGATTCGGCATTGGCACAAAATGTCCCTAAGAGCGTGCTTTTTGGAGCCAGGGTGACTGGTAAATTGAATGATAATTGGAGAATAGGACTACTTTCAGCACAGGTGGAGGGTCAATCTGACTTTAATCTTTCAAGTCAAAACTATTCTGTAGCAGTGATCCAGAGGAATATTTTCAAGACGTCCAATATTTCTGCCATTTTCACAAATAAACAGGGTCTGGCCTCAGGTGAAAATGATGAGGTATTTAACCGTGTTGCTGGGATTGATTATAATCTTAATTCAAGAGATGGTGTATGGAAGGGAAAAGCTTTTTATCATCAATCAATGGATAACTACAAGCTGGAGGAGGCACAATCCTATGGGGGTAACCTTGAATACCGTGTTCCCGAAGTACGTGCATTTATGGAGTATCTTTCAGTAGGTGAAAATTATCAGGCCGCCACAGGGTTCGTTCCCCGACGAGGTTTCAACCGCATGGAACCTGGAGTTGAGTACAACATTTACCCAAACTCTACTTTGATTAATCGGCATATTTTTAAAGTAAGTAGCAGACATATCTGGAATCAACAAAATGAGATAACCGATCGAAAATTAGAAGCTGGTTATGAATTATACTTCTCAAGTAACACCAGAATACTCTTTGATGTCAACACGGGATGGATAAGGCTTTTAAGATCTTTTGATCCAACAAATTCAGGGGGAGTGCCACTTGAAGAAGGTACTGCTTATGATTATCAACTGTATAGCCTGGAAGTTAAAACAAACAAATTAAGATCCTTTTTTGCTGAGATCATTGCTAAAGGAGGGAAGTTCTATAATGGAAGGAGGATCGGAACAGAGGGGAATATCAATTATCGCATGTCGCCTTTTGGGATATTCACCATGAACTATGCCTACAATATTGTAAGGCTCCCTGAGCCCTATAGTAGTGCCAATATCCTGTTACTGGGGCCAAGCCTGGGACTGACATTTTCAAGAAACCTGTTTCTGAATACGTTCGTCCAATACAATAATCAAATTGATAATTTCAACATAAATGCACGGATGCAATGGCGATTTAAACCTGCGTCTGATTTTTTTTTAGTCTACACGGATAACTATTTCCCGGAGGATTTTAGTGTCAAAAACAGGTCTCTGGTTGCGAAATTAACCTATTGGTTTAGCCTTTAGAAAGATCAATAGAATGGAAGTTCGGTGTTAGACCGGGAAACGAAAGTTGATTCAGGTACTTTTTCTTTCAGCTCTTTATAATACACCAAAACCTTGTATTGACCAGCCCATTCTTTTAGGTTGACCTTTTCATCTTTAATGAAACGATTGATGAGGGTAATGTATCTTTCCTCAAACAAAGGAATGATTTGCTCTTGAAAATCATCGATCAGATGATGGGATTGACCATCCTGACTATAATAATAGTCATAACCAATAGCGAGTTTGGGTGCTGAATACAGATTCTTTGCAAGAATGGATCCTTTGTCGGATCGCCCCAGGGGTTCAATTAGAATATTCTTTTGTTTTCTCATGATCAGCACATCTTCCACAAGCACCAACTCAAAAAACTCAGAGGTCTGAAAATTTGAATATCTGTTTTCTGATGTTTCCTTGAACGGACGATAAATCCTGTTGAGAGATTTCTCCTGATCATAATATTGAAAAAGCTTCACCTGTGAAGCATTATAAGCTAACTTCTTACCATTTTGAGTGACTGAGACCATTTCATATTCCTGATGGTAATCGACGTTACCAAAGATGACTTCTTCATTGTTCAGAATAACCACTCCTTTACCTGATTGAGATTGAGTAAAGGCCATGGATGAAAACGCTAAATAGCACCCGATAAATAATATGTAATCAAATAACTTTCTCATTGAAGTATTGCAAAAATAGCAAAAAAAGCCTTTCAGGCAGGGTGTATATTGTTAATTCCTTATTATAATGCGGTTATTTATGATTGGAATAAAAACCAGCGTCATTCATTGATACGCCAATGATATTGGACGCTGTTTATGACAGATTTGTTAATTTGAATTACCCAGAAACTCAATTTTCTATCATATACATCATGAATTTTTTGTGAAGCTTCGCTGAATTCAACAAAAAAACCTCATCCCGACCAGGATAAGGTTCTCGATCTATCGATAATTTAATCATCCATCAAAGTCGTATAATATCTGACCCCAGATCATGGTCATTACCACTTGGTGGATTTACAAAACCATTGATTACGAGCGTATAATACTCTTCATCGAGTAACTCAATGACGGGAATCGTCAAAAGCACTTCATCAGTGCCAGCCGCTTTGATTTCAAACGTTTCTCTTCCCGAACTTACTGGTAAGAACTCAGATACTTCTTTGAATGATTTATCACTGAGTATTTTCTCATTGTCAACATAAGCGTCTATCGAAGTGGCATCGGGCGACAAATGTGCAAACCTCACCATCGCTTCACCATCAGCAACGCTTGGGAAACTGTCTTCGACCTTTATCATCTCAATACTTCTCAACGAATCCGCAATAAATAGCGAATAGGTTTCTCCGGTTTCAAAATTCAACATAGTATCCAATACCAGAGCTACATCATTGTTTGCATCGGTAAATGTTAAATTTCGGTCTCCGGAATAAAAATTCAAGTAATTGCTGTAGTCCTCATATTCAAATGGCAAGGCATTGATCTGGCCGGTATTACCAACGATGATATCCAATCCATCCGTATCCGGGGATCCATGATAAATGCTGACGTATGAAACATCTGTTATCACAGGTACAGGCTCATCATCATCGTCCATGCAACCTGTTAGCAGAAGCAATCCCACTACGCTAACCATTGATAGCAGATATGAAAACTTCCATTTCTTCTTATTTTTAAAAAACCTCATTGTCATTTTATTTTAAGTTTATACATACTGTTAACTTACTTATATATCTAATAATGAGCGTGTTATGTTTGGTGAAGATGCCTATTTTTCAAGATTTAACATTTTTTTAGGGTGTTAAATGATTTAAAGGGAGATTGAGGAAAATATGAAAATGATCTATTTCCTCAGAACCTTCAAAATATTATTGAAATTCGTAAAAGATTGATTTGAAAGCGTTGTACTTTAGAGTATGATCCAAAAAATCTGCGGATATTTGGAAATCGTTAAAAAATGCTACGATTAAGGTGAAGCCCAAGGAAACAACCGAACCTATTGATGAATCAGGTATTAAGGAAATAATACCCTTAAATACATTTTCCAGTCAGGAGGAAAAGGATGAAGTTGTCATCTGGTCAAATTTTCAGGACGGTAGTGAGGAAGCTCTTATCTACATTTATCGCAGGTATGCATCAGACGCATATAATTATGGCTGCCAGTTTACTACTGATAAGGAGTACGTATGGGATTGCGTACAGGACCTGTTTTGTGAGATGATCAAGAACAGAAAACGGTTGGGTAAAGTCATTTCCATCAAAGGCTATCTGTTTAAAGCTACCAAACGAAAAATATTCAAAGGGCTGAAAAAGTTTAATAAGACTTTGATTGTAGACAATACAGATGGTGTTTTTGAGATGAGCATTCCATCGGGTATTACCAGCATCGGGGTATCCGGAAGTGAAGATCAAAACAAAGTAATAGAAGGCTATATCAATCAATTGCCTGCTCATCAGCGAGAGATCTTGTTGTTATACTTTTACGAAGGACTCAGTTATCAGGAAATTGCAGATATTTTTGAAGTAAAAGTGAAATCTATTCGAACCATGACTTACCGGGCCTTGGAAAAACTTTCTGTTCAGTTAAAAGCAAACAAGGATATACTGATCACTTTATTGGCGACTGTAGTATTGAAAAATTATTATTAAATGGGCTTTTATTCTGAATATGCTCTTATGAAAAGTCCTGAAATAATAAAAATATTGTAAATATTTCAAATAGAAGTGGTTGTCTGATAGGTATTGGCCTCTATCATGTAAAGGGCAATCCATGCAAAAAAGAGATTTTACAGAGTTTCTGGAAAATGAGAAGTTTATCCGATGGGTAGTGAACCCCAACCCCGAGTCTGATCATTTCTGGAAAAACTGGATTGCCTCACACCCTGAACGAAAAGAGGATATCAGGATCGCTAGAAATTTCCTTCATTCGGTTGAGTATAAAAATCAATACCAACTTGATGATCTAAAATACAAGAGCGGACTTTACAAACTTATCGAGCTTCATGATGCTCAAGCTGAGAAATCTTCGAGTTTCAATTTTGGTAAGTACTGGAAGGCGGCAGGTGTGGCCGCAACAATCGCATTGGTCGTAATGATTGGGTCCTTATATTATCAACAGGCTGAGCCGGTATCTGAGGTCGTGGTGACCTCCAAGGAAGTGACTAAACAGACTGCTTTCGGCCAAAAACAAATCATCAGGCTCCCGGATGGGTCGACAGTACACCTCAATGTAGGGTCAAAGCTTACCTATACTGAACCTTTTCAGAAGGATCAAAGAAAGGTGTCCTTAATTGGTGAAGCGTTTTTTGAAGTGGCTCGGGACGAACAAAGACCATTTGTTATTCATTCTGGGGTTGTCTCTACAAATGTGCTTGGTACCAGCTTCAATGTAAGGGCTTACCCGGAGGAAAGACAAATTGTGGTTTCGGTTGAGACCGGTAAGGTAGGCGTTAATCTTGAGGGTGAACAGGACGTGGTGATCAATCCAAGCCAGCAGGCCACCTATCTGGATGGGAAGAAATCCTTGAGCGTATCTACTTACAACAGGCAAGAAGTGATTGGCTGGAAAGATGGAATTATTCAATTCAAAGACATGCCACTAAGTCAGGTGATTAACAAGCTCGAACGGGTCTATGGTGTGGAGTTTTATATGAACAACCCAGAGCTGAAACTTGAAGAAAAGTATAGTGGGGTTTATAAGAATGCACCACTCGATCGAATTCTGCAGGGTGTAAGCTTTGCTGTAGGATTTGAGTATGAGCTTGATGATAAAATTGTAACAATAAAATCAAAAAATGAATGAATGAAGCTTTGATGCAAGATTAAAAAGAAGATGCCAGGGAAGCCCTGACATCTTAAAGCCTTATCGTTAGCCCAATCTCTGTTTGCGACACAAGAAGGATAACCATAAGGATCAGCAAAAATGATTTTTCACTAACACAGTAAAATTAATGAATAAATATCTACTTAAAGAACTGATAAGAGTGTCGAAATATGTCTTCTATATGATGATTCTGCAAGCCATTTCAGCATCATTGCTGTTGGCATCAGGAGTTCGTGCTCAGAGCGAAAGCATTTATGAGATCAACCTGGACCTGAGTGCCCAACGGCAATCTGTGGTTGATATTTTGGGTGAGATTGAACAGAAAACAGATTTCAATTTCACTTATACTGCTACTACCCTCAAAGGGAATAAAGTTGTTACCATCCATACCAAAGATAGATCCCTGGGCCGCGTGTTGGAAGAGATTTCCAGGCAAGCGGACCTGAAGTTTAAAAGGATCAATGACAACATCCATATTTACCCCAAGGAAAAGAATGAAGAAGCTGTCGAAGAGGAACTGGAAATTGTACAAACCACAGTGACCGGACAGGTTACCGATGAGTCAGGGGAGGGACTTCCAGGAGTTAATGTGGTTTTGAAAGGTACAACTAATGGAACAGTCACTGATGTTGATGGCAACTTCAGACTGAATGTAGCAGAAGATGCTACGCTTGTTTTTAGCTCTGTAGGATATGTTGCACAGGAAGTTGCTGTGGCCGCTCGCAGTGTGATCAACCTGGTGATGGGCGCGGATGTTACAGCGCTTGAGGAAATAGTCGTTATCGGATATGGTGAAGTAGAAAAAAGAGACGTTACCGGTGCTATCGGATCTGTAGATTCAGATAGGATTGTTCAACAGAACCCTGTCCAACCTGCCCGGGCTTTACAGGGTCAGGTAGCCGGTGTCAATGTAAGGAAAAACAATTCAGTTCCCGGTGCAGAATATTCCATCGACATCAGAGGAGTTAGTTCCATCAACTTCGACAATGAACCTTTGGTAGTTATCGATGGGGTAATGGGAGGAAAAATGAATACCATCAACCCAAGTGATATTCAAACCATTGATGTTTTGAAGGATGCCTCAGCCACTGCTATTTATGGAGCGCGTGGTGCAAACGGCGTGATCATTATCACCACCAAAAAAGGCAGGGCCGGGAAGACAAAGGTTACCTATGATGCGTATGTAGGGGTAAAAAATCCACAGACGCCTGATCTGATGACAGCACAGGAATTTTATCGCGCATACAATGATGTTGTATTGGCAGAAAACCCCAATGCCAATGTTGTCTGGACTGCCCAACAGCAAGCCAATGTAGATGCAGGAAGATCCACAAATTGGGTAGATGAGGTAACAGACCCGGGTGTTCAAACAAGCCATGTGGTGGCGTTGTCAGGAGGTAGTGAAAATACCACTCACTATTTTTCTGCAGGCTACTTAAAAGAGGATGGAACCATTCACAATACTGACTATGAGCGTTTTAATCTAAAAGCAAGCATCGACAGCAAGCTAAATAAGGTAGTAAGAACAGGTTTTACCACATATTATACCATGAGTATCCGTAATACAGGATCGTTTGAGACATTGCGTTCTGCTTTCAGAGCGCGACCCACCGGTTCTGTTTACTACGATGATTTGATCAACCCTACGGAAACCAATGACAGGAATGTAGATGGTTTTGCAATGTGGATGGGGATCAAGGATACCCAGGTACCCAATCCTATGATGGAAGTGCAACCCCACAGATATCAGTTTGAAACCCGTGCAAATAACTTCCTTGGTAATGCATTTGTGGAATTAACCCCGGCGAAAGGCCTTTCTTTCAAATCTTCATTGTCTACATCTGTATTTAATGAGCGTGAGGGTACATATCGAGGCACAGATTCCAAGAGCAGGTTGAATAAGACACCAAGGTCTACCAAGGTGATCAATATGGATAATTCATATACCCTTGACAATATTTTGAGCTATAAACTGGAAACAGGTTCACACCAGTTGAATGTGACTGCTGCACAAAGTGCGTTGAAGGAGAGAATGGAGTATTCATATGCCAGTGTCGAAGATTTACCTTATAATTCCGGGTGGTATGGCTATGGAACTGCAGCTACCATCAGAGGTGTAGATGGCCGTTTGACCGAGCGATCCATTTTGTCTTACATGGGAAGAATTAATTACCGTTTCAATGACAAGTACTTATTAACAGTGACTGGCCGATATGATGGATCTTCTGTTTTGGCAGTGGGTAATAAATGGGCATTTTTCCCGTCTGTGGCTGTTGCATGGAGAGCCGGAGACGAGCCATTTATTCAGGATCTTAATGTTTTCTCTGACCTTAAGATCAGATTGAGCTATGGACAGGTCGGAAATGATGTGGTTTCGCCATACAGTACTCAGGCTTTTTTAACACAGACCGCTTACGATTTCGATGGCAGTGCAGCTTTCGGATATACACCCAACAACATAGGGAATGCTGATTTAAGGTGGGAGAAAAGTTCAGAGATCAATCTGGGCTTAAACATGGGATTTTTTCAGAACAGAGTTACTGCTGCCATTGAACTATACAAAAAGACCACCGAAGACCTCATTCAGAATGTCCAGTTGCCAACATCTGTTGGATTTAGCGCTGTGACAGCGAATGTGGGTAAAATTCTAAACCAGGGGATTGAGGTTTCTATCAACACTGTGAATGTTAGAACCAATGACTTATCATGGTCTTCCACGCTTAACTTCTCCACCAATCACAATGAAATCCTTGAGCTTTATGGGGGGACAGTGGATAGAGACATAGCCAACAGACTATTTGTTGGGGAATCATTAAGATCTCATTACTATTATGAATTTGATGGCATTTGGCAGTTAAACGAAGAGGAGGAGGCTGACACTTACAACCAAGTACCAGGTTCTGTGAAAGTGGTTGATCAGAACGATGATGGAATCATTACCAGTTCAGCAGATCCTGCAATCGATGATAGAGTTGTATTGGGCAATGAATTGCCTAAGTGGTTAGCCGGAATCAATAACACGGTCTCTTATAAGAATTTTGACTTTTCAATATTCGTATACACCCGTCAGGGAGTGATGTATCGCAATGATATGCTGAAAGGTACCATGGGTGATCTTACCAGCAGCAGGTACAACAGGTTAGATCTTAATTACTGGACAGAGGAAAATCCAACGAACGATTATTATGGAGTTTGGCAATCCAATCCCTATCGGGCGGCCATCCAATATAAAGAAGCCAATTTCTGGAGGATTTCTAACATTACTTTAGGTTATAATTTACCTGCCGCAGTACTTGAAAAGCTGAATTTTAGCAGAGCCAGGTTTTATGTTCAGGCAGATAATCCATTCCTTTTTGTTAAGGATAGAGTTATATGGATGGATCCGGAATTTAATTCTGGTACTTACAGGGATGACCTTCCATCAAATACTTTCATCTTGGGAGTTAATATAGCCTTCTGATTTCCATTAATAGCATTAAAAAATTATTATAATGAAAAAATATAGCATATATAATTTCATCATAACGCTTCTGTTTTTAACCATGAGTATGGGCTGCGAGGATTTCCTTGCAGAAGATTCAGTGACCGACATTACTGCAGATTCCTATATTGTTGATGAAGCAGGTTATGAGGATTTGGTCAAAGCCTGTTATCCAAAATTGAGGGATATCATCATGAACTATCCGCTTGTTTTGAAAGGTACTGATATCATCGGTAGCCAGTGGAACGAAAAAACAGTGGGTGACGGACCAGCCACAGATCAATACAATGTAAACCTCAATTCTGGTCTTGGCGATCTGCAGGCTTTTTGGGATGATCTGTACAAAGAAGTGAGCCGGACCAATACGGCCATAGAGCGCGCCGAAGGTATAGAATATTCTGATCCTGAGTTGAAGGCGGCACGGGTAGGTGAAGCCAAGTTTCTTAGGGCTTTAAGTTACTTCTATTTGGTGCAAACGTGGGGTGATGTACCCATGCCATTAGCGGAAACTGTCACTGCAAAAAGAGAGGTAGTTAGGGTACCTGCTGCTGAAGTCTACACACAGATTTTGAATGATCTGCTGGAGGCAGAAGCCGACTTGCCTGCTGAAGCTACTGATTATGGTCGAGTAACCAAAGGTGCTGCTCAATTTTTGTTGTCACGTGTTTATCTTACCCGCGGGTGGAATTTCAATAATGCTCTTGGAGGAAGCAACGCTGACTTTCAGGATGCCCTGGAATGGGCAGATAAAGTCATTGCGGCTTATCCACTGGAGCCAGACTATAGCACCCTGTTCCCAACCAAAACAAAAGATCCATTAAATCAATATACTGGACCGCAAAATGCAATCAACAATGAGGTTGTGTTTGCCATACAGTACAACGATAATAATCTGACGAATGGTTCTGACCAGGCTCAGCCCGGGAATTATTATCATTCCATCTGGCCTGGTAATGCGGAGTTGGTTGGTAGTGCGGGAAGAACGAGTGACTATAACAGACACTTGTGGCGAAACGTGCCCCAACCTGCCCTGTATCGACTTTTTGATCCACAACAGGACAGCAGATATGAAAACAACTTCCTTGAAGTTATTTATGCCTTGAAGCCCGTAACTGATTATGCTTATGATTTCGATGATCCTAATCTTACAGTGAGCTATGATGTGGGAGACACAGTAGCCTATTGGACACCCTGGAATCAACCGGCCTCAGGCGCAGATTTAGGGTTTGACGAGGGAGGAACCAAACCTTATTCGGTGACCAACCTAGAACGCCAGGTAAGTGGTGAGGTACCCACTAGACTTTCAAATACTTCTCCAACTACCTGGAAATTCTGGGAACCCAATATTGAGTATGGAGATGGCTATGGTACTTTTGATTTCGCACTCTTTAGATCAGCAGAAGCTTATCTGCTGGCAGCGGAAGCCATCGTGAAAGGTGCCACAGGAGGTGCTCTGGGAAGTGCTTCCAACTACTATAATGCCGTGCTTGACAGGGCTGTGGGTGTAGGGGTTGATCCGATGTGTGCGGAATTTCCAGAAGACATCGATTCTTACTCGGTGGTTTCCTATCGCGCTACACCAGCCAATATGTCCATTGATTTGATCCTGGACGAGCGGGCAAGAGAATTGATGGGAGAGTTTAATCGTTGGTTTGACCTAAAGCGTACCGGTAAGCTGATCGAAAGAGTGAATAAAATGAATCTGTGGGCGGCGAATGCAGGGAATATAGATGAACATCATTTGTTGCGTCCAATCCCACAAGGAGAAATTGACAGATCTGCTGTCCCGATACCACAGAACCCTGAATATTAAGTTTTTCTACATTTGATAATCATGAAAAAGGGAGAGGAAGTTAGTTTCCCCTCCCTTTTTTTGGTTCAAACGGAAGAAGGACCTCTTCAAGAATGAATGTATATCTTTTTCATAAACCTTGATAGTGCGAAACATATAAGTATGAATTTTAAAACCATTTGGAAAGTATTTTCTTTTTTTCTCATCACCCAGCTGCTTCATGGGTGCGTTGCTAAAGAAGGACAGAGTACAGATCAGGAACCAACCGTTCAATCATTTACCTACAACACTTTATCTGACTATCAGCGTACCCTGATTGATGACTTTATAGAAAGCATGTTCCCAGAAGGAAGTTCATTGGATCAGGTGATGGGTAATGATGTCAGTATAAGGAGCACGACCCGTCTCGCAATGGCTTTATTATTTCGTAATGATCCAGGGGATCACACCAATGCTATTGAAATTTTGAAATGGATTTTGAAACAACAGCACCTGGATGAAAATGCTAAAATATACGGAGCATGGAAAACCTCCGTACTGAATGATAAACTGGATCAAAATTGGCGTGAATTTGTAGGGTGTGATTTGATCATCATTTATCACAATTACAAGGATGTGTTGCCGGATGATTTGCTGGACAACATCGAACATGGTCTGGTCCATGCAGCTATGGGTGCGATGAAAAGAGACGTAACTCCTCAATACACCAATATCTCTGTGATGAGTGCATTCCTCATGAATTATGTGGGAACTGCATTTGATATACCTGCGTTGAGAACAGCGGGCCTGAAAAAAGCCCAGGACATCCATGCACTTTTTCGCAGATACAACACCTTCAGTGAATTCAATTCTCCCACTTATGATGGAGTATCTCTTGTAGGTTTAGCCTTGTGGCGGGAGCTATCCCAGGGAGAGATGAAATCAATGGGAATAAAGTTAGAGCAATCTTTATGGAAAGAAATTGCAGCGCATTATAACCCGGTACTTAAGAATATCTCCGGTCCATATTTCAGAGCTTATGGAATGGATATGAAAAAATATGTTTCCATAGCTGGTCTATGGATTGCCATAGCTTTGGATGACGAAGAACTCGCACCAATGCCGAAAGGAAAAGGTGCCAAATATTTTGAAGTAAGCAACATTGCTCCCATTTATCACCTCGGGTTGTCTATACCTGAAAATGCGCTTAAGGGACTAAAAAGTCTAACAAAATCCAGGTTCCTTGACCAACGCATTCCCAATAATATTTTTAAAGGGGATAGCATCAAGCAAGCATCTTTTCAAATAAATCAAAACTGGATGATGGGGGGATTGTGGGGCAATCGTCGATCCTGGAGTCAGATTTATGCGGGTACTATCCATTGGATGGGAAAAGAGGGTGAAACAGAATGGTTGTTGGTTCCTGGTAATGGCCGCACAAATGTTTCTGTTAGCGATACGCTGATGCGTGTTTTTATGGATGCTCCGGAACCAGTGGGTTCAGGAGATGGTGAACTCACGCTATATATTTACGCAATAGACATAACTGAGGAGCGTTTTTCTGGGGATAATTGGAGATTTGGAAACATGCATTTCAATATTCATACAGATTTATTTTATAATTACGCTGAAATAATCAATCCTTCAACAAAAAACACCCCGACTTCTATCAGTGAACATTATCCGAAAATAGCAGAGATTTCTTTTAAAGTTCCTGAGCATTGGGAAACTGAAAAACCAGTATTAGAAATAAGTCCTCGCTATATACACCAATAGATCAATTTAAATGAGACAACTATTTTATCATTTCAGGACGCTTCTTTCAGGTATTACTTTCATAATCCTCATCTCATGCTATTCATGTAGTACAGTTAAGGAACCAGAAATAAGTACGTTACCTGTTGATCTTGTTGAGCCGATGGTAGATGCTGCCAATTCTCGTTGGTTCTTTTTCAACTCTGCTACGAGGCCCTTTGGAATGGTAAACCTGAGCCCCGACATGGTGACCAGTGGGGCATGGAACTCAGGCTACCGGTACAATCAGGACACCATACGAGCATTTAGTCATATCCACGCCTGGCAATTGTCCGGGATTCCGGTGTTACCAACAGTAGGTGATTTCAAAGGCCATTTAGGATCGGATGCTTATGGGTCCAGTTATTCACATGAGGATGAATTGGCACGACCCGGATATCACCAGATCCGGCTCAAGGATTACAACATCAATGCTGAGCTGACCTCAACAACCAGGGTGGGATTTCATCGGTACACCTTCCCTGAATCGGAGCAGAGTAATATTCTTTTTGATTTTTCCACTTTCCTGGGGCCATGCGATACTGACAGTGCATATTTCAGAAAAGTAAGTGATACGGAAATTGAAGGATATGCCGTGATGGGTGCCACCCGCAGAAGACCCACGCAGGCCTGGGTTTATTTTGTGGCCCAATTGGATAAACCCTTTGATCAGTTAAATGGCTGGAAGGATGGAGAATTAATCGGAGGAGTAGATGAATTAAAAGGTTCACGAATTGGGGCTTATTTGGATTTTAAGACAGACGAGAATGATGTCAGGTTAATGAAAGTGGCCATTTCCTATGTGAGCATTCCACAAGCCCGTTCAAACATGGAAAAAGAATTACCTCACTGGGATTTTGATCGCGTTGTAGCAGAATCTTCCTATCAGTGGAATGAAATGCTGGGAAGAATTAAAGTCGAAGGAGGAACAGAGATCGCACAGCGCAGGTTCTACACCGATTTATGGCATGCATTACAGGGTCGTAGGATCATCAGTGATGCCAATGGAAAATATGCGGATTATACAAGTGGTGCAAAAAAAGCAGGACAAATACCACTGGATGCAAGTGGAGCGCCCACATTCAACCATTACAATTCAGATAGCTTTTGGGGAGCGCAGTGGACCCTAAACACCTTGTGGCACCTGGTTTACCCGGAGATCACTGAAGAATTTGTGAATTCCATGCTTTTGATGTACCAGGATGGGGGACTCATTCCACGAGGTCCTTCAGGAGGTAACTATACCTACGTGATGACCGGGGCTTCATCCACCCCATTTATCGTGAGTGCATATATGAAAGGAATTCGTGGTTTTGATATAGAAATGGCTTACGAAGGAATGAAAAAGAACCATATGCCGGGTGGCCTGATGAGTAAGGCAGGTTATGAACACAATACGTTGACCGGAGGTGGAATAGAATATTATATCGACAGGGGGTATATCCCACATCCCCTTCCCGGAAGACCCAGAGGGTTTCACCAGGATGGCTCAGCCCAAACCCTGGAAAATTCCTACCAGGACTGGACATTGTCCCAATTGGCAAGGACTCTCGGCAAACAGGATGATTACGATTACTTTATGCAACGTTCTAAGAATTATCAAAACATCTGGTATCCTGAAAAAGGATGGATGTGGGTGAAAACGTTGGATGGTGAATGGGCCGAACCTTTTGATATCCTCGAATATGGAAATGGTTGGGTAGAAGGAAATGCTGCCCAGTATACCTGGTGGGTACCTCATGATATTGAGGGTCTGGCCAACCTGATGGGAGGAAAAGACAGTATGTCCCAAAAACTGAATCGATCTTTTGAGCTGGCACAGGCACACGGATTCGTTTCATCCAAGTCACATGATACTGAACTCCATGAAGCAGGAAGGAGAGCATATATCAATTATGGTAATCAACCTTCTATCCAAACAGCCTTTGAGTTTAATCATACCAATACACCCTGGCTCACCCAATATTGGAGCAGGCTTGTAGCCGATAGTGTATACAGTGGTATCTCTCCACAGTTGGGTTATAGCGGCGATGAGGATCAGGGTTTAATGGGGGCTTTGGCTGTATTGATGAAAATTGGCATCTTTACAGTTGATGGTGGTACTGCAGAAAGACCAGTCTATGAAATTGGCAGCCCGATTTTTGATAAAGTCACCATTCAATTAAACAATGACTATTACAAAGGCGACACCTTTGTCATAGAAACAAACAACAACTCGGAGGCCAACTGTTATATTCAATCTGCGATGTTGAATGAACAAACACTCTCGAAGCCGTGGTTCTACCACGATGAGTTGGTGATGGGTGGTAAACTGGTCCTTGATATGGGCAGTAAACCCAATAAACAATGGGGAATTCAAGAACTCAATTAACAAATAATATTCAATACTTAATGTAAATGAAAAGAAGAAACTTCATTCAAAGAGGAAGCACTGCGCTAGCCGGAGTAGCCGGCATATCGATCGTACCTTCAACTGTTCTGGGAAAATCTTTTGGACACGTCGCACCCAGCGACAAGGTCAACCTTGCTTGCTGCGGTATTGGACACCGTGGAGGAAGTATTGTAGAGGCCTTACACAATACCGGCCTGGCCAATGTGGTAGCACTGTGTGATGTTGACATGCGTGGAGCGCATACTGTTGATATCATTAATCAGTTTCCAAAAGTTCCCCGATATCAGGATTTCAGGGTGATGTTCGACAGAATGCAGAATGAATTTGATGCCGTAACAGTGGGAACACCTGATTTCTCTCATTTTCCTATCACCATGTTAGCCATGTCAATGGGTAAACATGTCTATGTGGAAAAGCCTATGGCACGGACATTCAATGAGGTTGAATTAATGATGAAGGGCGCGAAAAAACACAAAGTAGCCACCCAAATGGGAAACCAGGGACATTCGGAGAGCAATTATTTTCAATTTAAGGAATGGACTGAGGCAGGGATCATCAAGGATGTCACAAAGATAACAGCTCATATGAACGGCCGTCGTCGTTGGCATGGCTGGGATGTAGATATAAACCAATTTCCTAACGGTGAGTCAATTCCACAAACCATGGATTGGGATACATGGTTGATGACTGCTCACCATCATGAATACAATACGGATGCTTATCACCATGGACAATGGAGATGCTGGTATGACTTTGGGATGGGAGCGTTGGGAGACTGGGGAGCCCATATTATGGATACAGCTCACAGGTTTTTGGATCTTGGGCTACCAACTGAAGTGGATCCGGTGAAAATTGAGGGACATAACCCCTTCTTTTTCCCACAAGCCACCACACTGGACTTCAAATTTCCTGCCCGTGGAGAAAAACCTCCGGTTACCATTACCTGGTATGATGGTCAGGATAACATTCCTGCAGTTCCTGCGGAATATGGAGTATCAAACCTGGACCCTAATATCCCTCCACCAAGCGATGGTGAGCTACAACCTGCAAAGCTGAATCCGGGAAAAATTATTTATGGAAAGGATCTCACCTTCAAAGGAGGTACACATGGCAGTACGCTGTCTATTATTCCAATAGATAAGGCCAGAGACATGAAATCGTCCTTACCGGAGGTGCCTAAAAGCCCATCAAATCATGCAGAGAATTTCCTGAAGGCATGTAAAGGAGAAGAACAGTGTAGGTCTTCCTTCGATGTTGCTGGTCCTTTGAGTCAGGTCTTTACACTTGGTGTACTGGCCCAACGATTAAATACCAAATTGAAATTTGATCGGGAGACCAAAAAGATCACCAATAATTCATTGGCCAATGCTTTGCTGTATGGTGAAGCACCAAGAAGAGGTTGGGAAGAATTTTATACTTTATAATAATGAACGCATATGAAATAGTCATAAGGCTAAGCCATGCCATCCAGTCATGAATATTCGTCACTAGCAATGATTTTTGACTATGTTTATAACTCTGACTATTCCATGCCTGCGTGCCGAAATCCACTCCGGTATGCAGGCATGTGACCTTTGAAAATCAATTATTATACACATGAAAATGGAAAAAGTGACTGTATGGAAATGGATGATAAAAGTGCAGCTAGCTTTTTCCATTTTTTTCTTAATATCAGGTCGGGTCAGTGCAACTGAGATTGAGGCTGATCCAACCAAGCAGGAGATACTTTCTGAGCTTATAAAGCTTAACGATGAACGAATTCCGGAGGTGATTGGTCGTCAATGGACAGAAAGAGCCAATCAATATTTTGGTGCAGTATATGATCATGACAGTGTAGTGTCACCCGGAGCAACCTCCGGACTCATCCAATACCTCATGAGTGCCTACATCTCTCCCGATTCGAAATATTATCAGTCAAAGGAAATGCTCCACCGAATGACTATGGCAGCAGAGGCCCTGGTCAACTTGCAGCATGAGGACGGGACCATTGATTTGCTGTCTACCAACTTTCATTCTACCCCGGATCTTGGCTTTACCATCTATCCATTGGCGTTGTCTTACCAAATGATGCTGCAGCATGGTGCACTGGATTACGGTGAATTTCCGGAAGTTATCAAGAAATATCTCCTCAATGCAGGCAGAGCATTGTCTGTTGGAGGAATCCATACACCGAATCACCGGTGGGTGGTTTCCGGAGCATTGGCATGGCTGGATTCGTTTTTTCCTAATCCTGCTTATCGGAAACGTGTAGACCAATGGCTTGCTGAGAAAATTGATATTGACCCTGATGGCCAGTATCACGAGCGCAGTACCTCGGTATATACACCCGTTACCAATAGAAGCTTACTTGTCATGGCCCAAAAAATGGGCTATGATGAATTGTATGATGTCATCAGGAAGAACCTCGATATGACCTTCTATTTTGTACGCTCAACAGGTGAGATTGCCACAGAATCTTCAAGAAGGCAGGACAAATATGTTCAAAGTGACATGTCAAAATACTATCTGGCTTACAATTACCTGGCTTTACTGGACAAGGATAGCCGGTATGCCGGTATGGTAAAATACATTGAGGAAACAGTTCCGGTGAGTCATTTGAGTTATATGCTTCCCTATCTGCTCACCGATCAGCAATTGATGCAACCACTGGTGGAGCCTGAACCACTACCAACCAACTATCATAAGTATTTCAAATACTCAGATATGGTGAGGATCAGGCGTGATGAGGTTGATATGTCTATCATTACTGATAATCCCATTTTTCTGACTTACTTCAAAGGTGAGGCAGCATTGGAGGCTGTGAGGCTTTCTTCGGCATTTTTTGGTAAAGGTCAGTTTAGAAGTCAGCAGATGGAAAAGGTGAATGACCATACTTACCAACTATCATCGACCATCTATGGCCCATACTACCAGCCACTACCTGAAAAAAAAATCCCACAGGAAGGGGAAGCCTGGGGGCAGGTGTCTCGTTCTGAGCGAGAACAGTCTGAAATTCAGGAACTCACGGTGACAGTGACAGTTTCAGAGAATAATGGAAAAGCTTCGGTAAAAATTAACATCGACGGACCGGACAACTTACCTGTCACCATGGAACTGGGCTTCAGGGAAGGTGGTGAATTAAGTAATGTCATTCCGAAACAAAGGATTGATCAGGCATATATGGGAGTACCAGGACAATTTACAATATACAGATATGGAGAAGACGAGATAAAGGTTGGTCCGGGTGTAGTCCATCATAACTGGACTCAGCTAAGGGGAGCATTACCCAAACTCCAGGCGGATTGTGTATATTTTACTAACTATGCTCCATGTCAATTTGAGTTCACTTTAGAATAAATTCACTTATTTTGAGAGTTCACATTGATTACCCTTGACCAAACCAATTGAATAATAAAAGACAATAAACCATGATGAGATCGACAAGAAGAAATTTTATTAAAAATACTTCGGCTGCCACAGCGGTGCTTTTATAATACCCGGGCTAATGAGCAATGCCCCGAGCAAAAGACTCAATATTGCTGTTATAGGTGTTGGCGGTCGGGGAAAGGCCAATTGGATGAGTCTTTATGACCGAAAGAAAGAAAAGTGGAATGAAAATGTGGTCGCTGTTTGTGATGTGGATGACAACAGGGCTGCAGAAGGTTTTGAGTTCATGGCTAAAGCCAAACGGTATAAGGACTTTAGGGTGATGTTTGATGAAATGCACAAAAAAATTGATGCCGTGATGATCTGTACCCCGGATCATACCCACTTTCCAGCTGCGATGGCTGCCATGGAGCTGGGCAAACATGTCATTTGCGAAAAACCACTGGCTCACAATATCTGGCAACTACGGACACTACAAAAAGCGGCAAAACATTACGGCATAGTCTCACAAATGGCCAATCAGGGTCACGCGACCAATGGAATTCGTTTGGTAAAAGAATGGTATGAAGCTGGATTACTTGGAAATGTTACCGAAGTGATCGCGTGGTTTGGAGGCCCTACCTTCGGTCCGGATAAATATTTCAACAAGCCTGATAGCTGGCCACCAAAGGAGCAACCCATTCCGGACTATTTTGATTGGGATCTGTGGGTAGGTCCCGCTGCTTATCGACCTTACAATGGTGTATATGCTCCAAAAACATGGAGAGGATGGTTCGACTTTGGTAATGGCGAGTTGGGCGACTGGTGCTGCCATACCCTGGATGCACCTTTTTGGTCACTTGATCTGGGGATGCCCGATGTGGTGGAAGCTGAATTTAAAACGCCTGTGAAAGACACAGGTTTTGTCTCTGATCAAGCCATTATTCGTTGGGACTTTCCCGAGAGAGATGGGAAAAGTCCTGTCACCATGCGATGGTATGAAGGTGGGTTGAAACCGGTACTCAAACCTGAATGGGGACTGGATAAGTTACCTAACAGTGGAATGATCATGGTAGGAGACAAGCAATCATTAATGACTGGCGCCAGACCGAATGATCCCAAACTCATCATGGACTATGAAGATTGGAGAGCATTTCAGCCGAACCTGCCTGAAAAAACAATCCCTAGAACACATGAGGAAAACCCTCAGCAGGAATGGATAGATGCCATCAAAAACAGCACACTTCCGGGCTCAAACTTTGATTATGCAACGAAGCTTGTAGAGATGGCGATGGTAGGTGTGCTTGCTCAACGCTTCGACACACGCATTGAGTATGATGCCAAAAACATGAAGGCAACGAATCATCCTGAGTTGGACGCTTATATCAAGGAGCCGGTTAGGGAAGGCTGGGCCTATGGTGAAAATCTGTGGTAGGTATACCATGTGGTAGGTCTACAAGGGAGTTGATGATTTTTTAATCTTTCAAAATGCAAAAAGTATGTTGGGTGCTGTTGGCACTATTGCTGGGCTGTGCTTCTGAAACGAGGCTGGTTGATCCTGATTGGGTGTCTTTAAACGCAGAGGTGATCTATCCCAAGATCAGAAATTGGACTTCTCCCTCCAGCGGAGAGATTCCGGATTTTAACTCACCAAGCTTGCAATGGCCATCCTCACGAAAGGCGATCTATAGTGTTCGACTTGCCAGGGATAAGGATTTTAGTTTAGACGTTATTGAGCGAAATGGAATTCCATTTGCCATCTATAATCCACACCAGAAACTGAAGGAAGGTCAATGGTTTTGGCAATATAAAATAAATGATGATGTATGGAATGAATTGGATTCCTTCATGATCACTTCCTCAATACCTGAATTTATTACACCTAGTACCGGTGCATTGGTAGCTAAAGTTCCAGCTGAGCATCCCAGGATACTGGTAAGAAAATCTGAGCTGGAATTGTTCCGTAAAAAGACACAGCAATACAAGGAGTCAGTCGCTATCATTGAGGAGGCCAATCATTATCTGGGTATGCTCCCCCCTTCAGAGTCCGATGCACTGCCAACATATACCGGCAAGGATGACTTCGAGAATAAAAAAATCGCCCTATTGGCAAGCAGATGGGTCGGATGGAATCTCTACGTGGCTCTGGAGTTATTGTCGCAGGCTTATGTGCTGACGGGTGATGTTAAATATTTCGAAACAGCCAGGACATGGATGTTGGAGGCTTCTACCTGGGATCCACGAGGACCCACCCATTCCAATAATTTCGGGGATTCAGGAGTAATGGCCGGATTGGCACTGGGTCTCGACACTTTTTGGGATCTTTTGTCTTCAGACGAGAGGGACGGAATTATAAGACAGGTTTCAGCGAGAGCTGATCAGTTTTATGAAATTTGGACCAATCAGGTAGAGAGTCGATCATCATCTATGCATGTTTGGCAGCATATTCTGCATAGAATGTTATACACATCGCTTGCTTTGATAAACGAAGTGCCCGAAGCCGAGCAGTGGATGGAATACATCTATGAGCTATGGATTGCTCAATCACCCAAGATGGGAGAAAAGGATGGAGCCTGGTTTAATGGTATCAGTTATTTCAGGATGAATACGCTAACACTTTATGATGTCAACACTGTGCTCAAAGAGTTGTCGGGAGTTGATTTTATGTGGCCTTCATGGTATCGTAATAACCCTGAATGGCTGATCTATGCCTTCCCACCAAAATCTGTGGCAGATGGATTTTGTAATGATGGAGGAAAGTATTCACAGCCCACAATCAAATATGCAGGCTATATGGATGCTGCTGCCGGCATTTTTAATAATCCGTATGCTTTATGGTATGCCGAAGAAGTGGCTAAAAGCCTTGGTTCAGCTATTCAGGAAGATGAAGAATTCAGGTGGTATAGAATCCGCTATGGATATGACAGGCCATCACCTAAACCCGTTCAGACATTTGACCTGCCACAGGCTGCAAGGTTTCCGGATGTAGGTGTAGCGTACATGCATAACACGTTGGAAAATACCGAAACCAATCTCATGTTATCTGTCCGAAGTACACCCTTTGGGCCATTGGCACATACTCATGCAGATCAAAATACTTTCAATATTGCCTTTGGAGGCAAAAGGCTCTTCTACAACACAGGTTATCGCCCCGCTATGGGAGACCCTCACTTTTTGGGATGGTATAAAGATACCCGTGGACACAATGGGATACTTATCGACGGGGAGGGTCAGCCTTTTGATGAAGGAGCTTATGGGTGGTTACCAAGATTCCTTCACGGTAAGCAGATTTCTTACGTGGTAGGCGATGCTACAAACGCCTATTCAGGATCCAAGCAGGAGAAAAAGGACCTTGGGCTAAAAAAATTCCGCAGACATTATCTGATGCTCAGGCCATCGATTATTGTTATTTATGACGAATTAGAAGCTGATCATCCGGTAGCGTGGAGCTGGTTGCTGCACAATGATGATGGATTCGAAATAGCAGGTAATACCTTGAAAGCGAGCAATACGGCAGCGGATGCGAAGGTGACGCTCTTCGCTTCTGATTCAATTGATTTTCATTTGACAGATCAATTTTCTATTCCTGTCGAAAACTGGACAAACAAAGTGGATGAAGAAGGGGATACTGCTGTTTTCGATGATCAATGGCATTTTTCAGGCGTCTCTACGACGAAGACTGAAAAGATGAGGTTTCTGGCCGTATTTCAGGTTAAAGCTGATGGCATGTTGGATCAGGTGAAAATCAGTTCTGATGGGATATATGAAATTGAAGATTGGCAAATCACAGCTGTCATGGATTCGAAAAAGGAAGCGATTATTTCGGTAAAGAAAAATGACGGATCTGCATCATTTTGTTCCCAGGGAGCATTAACTACATCAAAGAAATCATTAGGTTCCACGAATAGCGGTAGCTCCAAGCTGATGGAAATTATTGCTGGAGAGACTGTATATCAGGAATCGAAAGATGAAGTACCTGCAGCTATACAGAAAGCTATAAAGCTAAATTCTTTAAATTTCTGATAACTATATTGAGCGTATGAATAGAC
Organism: Cyclobacteriaceae bacterium; assembly: GCA_965223915.1. Taxonomy (GTDB): domain Bacteria; phylum Bacteroidota; class Bacteroidia; order Cytophagales; family Cyclobacteriaceae; genus UBA7330. The sequence continues at coordinate 2,299,751 of OZ245027.1, forward strand.
AGCAGTTTTTAAAGTATTGTTTGGCAGGCTCGGCTGTGCCTTTTTTACCCGCTTATTTATTTTCACAGCAAATGCCTAAAGTGTTAATTCTTGGCGACTCCATTTCCATTGGATATACACCTTTTGTGCAGGAGTTGATGAAAGGGAAGGTACATGTATATCGGCCGATGCAGGCTAATGGAAAACCAGAAAACTGTGCAGGCACCACCAAAGGTGTGGAAAACATTGATCGATGGCTGGGCGACACAAATTGGGATGTGATCCACTTCAATTTTGGATTACATGACCTCAAGCATGAAGACCCCGAAACGGGCCAGGCCACAAAAAACCCAAAAGATCCTTACCAGGCTGATTTGAAGACCTACAGGGAAAATCTGAAGGTAATTCTCAGTCGCTTGCAAAAGACCAATGCTCAATTGATTTACGCAACCACCACCCCCGTACCAAACAAATTGGTTTCTCCTCTCCGAGAGCCTAAAACAGTGATCAAATACAATCGTGCTGCGGTGAAAATCATAAAAAAAGCCGGAGTATCCATCAATGATTTATATGCTTTAACGCTGCCAAAGCTCCCGGAAATTCAGCGTGAGAACAATGTTCATTTTGTGGAGGAAGGTAGCCGGTTGATGGCTGAGAAGGTAGCGGAGGAGATAGGTGTGTTTATTTAAATATTTATGCCTGAAAGCCAACCTTAACTACAGATAACAATGAAAAGCCAACTATTGATTTACTTAATCATGCTAAGCTCCGCATTTGCCTATGCGCAGGAGTATGAGCTCAAAAAGGACATCTTCTACCGCTCTGAAAAGGACAAGCAAGATGCCTATATAGATGAAAGGTGTCGGTTGGATCTATACTACCCTACATCAGTTGATAAGTTCCCCACCATCATCTGGTTTCATGGAGGAGGGATCACCGGGGGCAACAAACACCTTCCTGACCGGCTGATGAATCAGGAGGTAGCCATTGTAGCTGTAAACTACAGGTTGTCTCCAAAAGTGAAAGCCCCGGCATATATCGAAGATGCAGCCGCAGCCGTGGCCTGGGTATTTAAACACATAGAAGAGTTTGGCGGGGATGCTACAAAGATTTTTGTGTCCGGTCATTCGGCAGGCGGGTACCTGGCTTCGATGGTGGGACTGGATAAAAGCTATTTGCAAAAACATAACATTGATGCCAACAGGATCGCAGGACTGATCCCTTTTAGTGGTCATACCATTACCCATTTTACAGTAAGAAAGGAAAACGGAATCAAGGGTACACAACCTATCGTCGATAAGTACGCGCCGCTTTTCCATGTCAGGGCAGATGCACCACCACTACTGCTGATAACAGGTGACCGGGAGATGGAAATGCTCGGCAGGTATGAAGAAAATGCCTATCTGATGCGGATGATGAAGGTCGTGGGACACACTGATACCAGGCTGTTTGAGATGGACGGCTATGGCCACGGGATGACCGAACCCGCGTATCCCCTTTTGCTCAGAGAAGTCGACCGAATTGTGGACTTGATGGAAAAATAAAATCATCTTTAGTTAGATTAGTCGGTCTGTTAACACTTAAACTAAAACTAAAAGATGAAACTTCCCTTCAATACGAGCCTGAAGCGAACACCTAAGTTATATTCAATGATATGGGCCTTGCTGCTCTTTATCACCTTTTCTTGCGGGCAAACAAGAGCTGGCGATGATCCCTTAGATATTGTGCTGTGTATTGGTCAGTCCAATATGGCTGGTCGGGGTGCTATTGAGGATCAGGATACTGTGACATTGGATGATGTCCTTCTATTCAATGCTGAGCAGGAATTTGAGCCGGCAAAGAATCCCATGAATAAGTATTCGACGGTACGTAAAAACATGGGGATGCAACGCCTGAGTCCTGCCTGGACCTTTGGAATCAACTATCAAGCGGCCAAAGGAGGTAAGGTAGGTCTGGTTGTCAATGCCAGGGGTGGTAGCAAAATTATGGAATGGCAAAAGGGGACATTTTACTACAACGAAGCCATCATCCGGGCTTTACAGGCCCAAAAGCATGGAACGATTACAGGGATCATTTGGCACCAGGGCGAAGGAGATCGCAATCAATCAGAATTGTACCAGGATCGGTTTGATCAGATGATCTCTGATATGAGAAAAGACCTGGGTATCCCCAATCTTCCGGTGGTTGTGGGGGAAGTAGGCAACTGGCGGGGCAATTCCGGACCAATCAATGAGGTGATCAGAAACCTTGAGCGTAATGTGCCTTATGTAAAAGCTATTTCAGCAGAGGGCCTGAATCATCTGGGGGACTCCACCCACTTTGATTCCGATGCGCAGCGAAAGCTAGGGAAAGCATATGCTGAAGCTTTGATAGAGCTTCAGGAAAATGCTGATTAGTAAAACTTGGTTGAGCAGTAGAATTAACTGATAGGAGACGTCTTGTGCATTGTTTGGGTTATCCCATATTGGGATAATTAGTTAGTTTTTTATAAATTTGCAAGGTGAGAATCATCGCTTTTAGAACTCTGAGAGAGTTTTTTGAAAAACCAGAGTATTCCGATTCTGAAGTTTCATTGAGAGCCTGGTATCACGATGCTAAAACAGCTGAGTGGAGGAATTCAAATGAATTGAAGAAACAATATAAAAATGCAAGCGTAGTAGGAGATGGCAGGGTGGTTTTCAATATTAAAGGCAATGATTATAGGTTAGTTGTTGCGATTGATTACGAATTTCAAGTGATTTTCATAAGGTTTATTGGAACTCATAATCAATACGATAGGATTGATGCCAAAACGATTTAATTATGGAAATACGACCGATTAAGACAGAGCAAGATTATACGACAGCCATAAGCAGGATTGAGGAATTATGGGGAGCTAAAAAAGATACTCCTGAAGGTGATGAACTAGATCTTCTGGTAACCTTGGTTGAGTCATATGAAATGAAACATTATCCCATTGCACCACCTGATCCTATAGATGCAATTAAATTTCGCATGGAGCAAATGGGGATGACTAATGCTGATATGGTAAAATATCTTGGCAGTCAGAGTAGAGTGAGCGAGATTCTTAACAGAAAGAGGAGGTTGACATTAGGTATGATAAAATCACTTTACAAAGGATTAAAAATACCAGCAGAGATATTATTAGCTTGACATGCATTAAATATTCAAAGCTGAGGCAAAAATGAAATTGGTTTTCAACTCATCTGGTTTGCTTATTGCCTTAAGCCAACTGATTTTGATATTGTAAAAAAATGTCTCAGATTAGGGGTATAATTTGCCCATTTTACCCCCAAAATGAATTTTACTGGAAAATTCGGAAGTGAAAGTGATATGGTATCACGCTTAAGAAGTGGTGATGACGTTGCTTTTGAAAAATTATACAGCAAGTATTCCGGTAAGATTTACCATGTCAGCAAAAAAATGGGGCTATCCCATGAAGATGCCGAGGGAGTAGTACAGGAAGTGTTTTTGCGTATTTGGCGCAACAGATCCAATCTGGATAGTTCACTCTCATTCAATGCTTATATCATTGCGATCGTCAGATCCATTGTGCTGAAACAATCACGCAAGCATGCCAGATTTATTGCTTTTCAGCGTTATGCGATTCAGCATTTTCCGGGAGGTACAAACGAGACAGAGGATTATGTCATTTTCACTGATTTAGATAAGCGATCTTCCGAAGCCATCGATCAATTACCGGCTAAACAAAAGCAGGTTTTCATGATGAAGAATTTTGAACATCTAAGCATTGAGGAAATTGCCGAAAAGCTGGATCTCTCCAGGAGAACCGTTGAAAATCAGATTTATCGCGCAACAAAACCATTGCGAGCATCTTTGATTGAGTTGAAGATGATTTCCGGGGCCGTGGTGATTGTCCAGTTCCTGCTGTAAAGTTGTTCCTGTTGCTGAAATAATCCGTAGACGGCCTCTTAAGCCAAAATCATCTCTTCTTTACCCGTGTCTGTGGCTCACAGACACTCATGGCCTCTGAAAGGGTATTGAATGTGTTTCCGAGGATTAAAATAGTCGTTCAATAATCGCGCAAGTGTTTTCCACTTGTGCGATAGTCACTGAGTGAGGTAGAACAGAGATTAGAATAACCTTACACCTTACTCATGGAACACTTCTCAACAGGAATTCGTAAATTTGATCATGGACATTCAGAGAACAGATAGTGAAATTCTTCTCAGACTCCCTGCTAACGTTGATACGCTTGGGCTTCAACGCATGATTGACTATCTAAAGTACAAAGAAGCAACCGCTGAAAGTAGAGCTGACCAGACCGAAATAGATAAATTGGCAAAAGAATCCAAGGCAAATTGGTGGAAGGAAAACAAGCGCCGATTTATTAAATGAAGGTAGTTGTTGACACGAACATAGTGTTCAGCGCAATCTTGAATTCAAATGGACTTATAGGGGAACTCCTTTTCAATTCTGAGCATCAGTTTGAATGATTATAGCGCAAGTGTTTTCCACTTGTGCGATAGCGTTTGGAGCAACCTGTTAAGTGGACGTGGCAATGATGTCCTAATGGTCCAGTAGAAGTTCAGTGGACGTGCCAAAATAATTGTGAATAATGGTATAAAAGAAGTAAAGCAAATAAATTGACTTCACGTAATTGTTATGTAGCATATCTTCAAATCGCATAATACCGTATATTTAACCTATGGACTATCACGAACTCATTGAAATGAGAGCTGATAAGAGATTTGGAAAGCCAACAATTAAGGGAACAAGAATAACCGTCTATGATGTTCTAAATTGGTTATCAAACGGCATGAGTCGTGAAGAAATCAAAAAGGACTTTGAAGAAATAACTGATCAAATGATTGATGCCTGCTTAGCTTATGCTGCTGATAAGGAACGCAGACTTGTTTCTGCTTCGTGAAACTACTTTTCGATCAAACATCTCTCCCAGGATATTAAAAATCATATCAAATGAAATACCTGATTGCCAGCATGTGCGATTTGTTAAATTAGAGGATCTGCTGATATTGATATTTTCAGGTTTGCCAAAACGAATGACTATGCGATTGTAACATTTGATTCAGATTTTGTTGATTTGAATGCACTCTATGGAACACCCCCTAAGATCGTCTGGTTAAACACCGGCAACTTGACAACTAAAAATGTTTCTGAACTGATCAATAAAAATATAAAAGCAATTAACCAATATCTGGAATCTGAAACTGATGAGATAATGGAACTAATTAAAGCTCCAGGTTAGTCTTCATGCCCCCCACGAACAAAATCCTTAAACAACCTAACACATTATCACCCAAGTGTTTCCACTTGTGGATAACAATAATCGCGCAAGTGTTTTCCACTTGTGCGATATGCAACCCACGACCCCATCACTTAATTACCAAAAGATCAACAAAATCACACTCTACTGATATTTTGTTTAATAATCGAATGAAATCACTGAATGTATTATAAATTTTTAAATACCGGTGAGTAATCTGCCTGAGTTAGGGCTATATAATGGCGTAGACCAACTCAGATGGACCGACCAAACCAGATCAAACGATACTTTGATGGGAAACTCTCCCGCCAGGAGGCACAGGAGTTTTTACAATGGTTCAATGCTGCGGATCATGAACATGAGGTCCATGCAGAGATCGATAAGCTTTGGCATTCAGACGATACGGCCAGGCAGGATTGGGATGGTTCAGAGGTGTTTAAGTTCATTCAGCAGCGAAAGAATAATGAACGGTCCCTTAATGTTCAGCGGTCTCCCGATCGGTCGGTAAGAAGATCTTCCGGAATTCCACTTTTAAAGATAGCCTCAGCAATAGCCCTGTTGATTGTCTGTACACTGATTTATATTAACATATATTCAACAGAAGCATCACAAGAGGTAATCGTGTATGAGGATATCCTGAAGTCGAATCCTCCGGGTCAGAAATCCCGAGTGTATTTGCCCGATGGATCTGTAGTCAATCTCAATTCGGGTAGTGAGATAAAATATACTGAAGGCTTTCATGGTGGCAGGATTGTGTACCTGAAAGGGGAGGCTTTCTTTGATGTGAAGAAGGATTCTTTACGTCCATTCACAGTCGTTAGTGGTAGGTTATCTACTACTGCTTTGGGGACAAGTTTCAATATCAATGCCTTTGGTGGAGATGAAGAGGTCGTGCTTGTCACAGGAAAGGTGAGTGTAAAGGATGGAGCCACCCAAAATGAGCTTTTATTAGATCCGGGAGAAAAGGTGCAGGTCAATGCACAGCATGAAAGATTTGATAAGGAAGAAGCCAATGTCTTAGTCCATACCTACTGGAAAGATGGCATTCTATATTTCGACAAAGTCAAAATGGCTGATGTAATAGATGCGCTTGAACGGTGGTACGGAGTGTCCATAACCATTAAAGGAGAAATCCCTAATGACAGGTGTACAGGACTATTTAAGAAGAATGAATACCTGACGAATGTGCTTAATATTTTAAGTCACTCTGTTGCATTCAATTATCAACTAGATGATAAAGAAGTAAAAATAACATTTAACTAACCCGAAATCCTATGAAAAAACACTGACCAAAAAAAACCGGGAATCAATGATTCCCGGATCAAACAATCAATCGATTGAAGGAAAGTTGCCGCTCTCCTGAAATCCAAAAGACTTATTGTTCATTTTTAAGCATTACAAAAGTATGGAATACAAAATAATTCAGACCATTGCCATGGTTACAAAATATTCCTTGTATGTCTTTTCCGCCTTATTCATAACCATTTCTTCGGGTTTAGCCGAAAGTGTTGTGGGTCAGGTGAAGAGCATCAAGGAGGTAGTTATCAATATTGATGAGTCCGTTGAAAAGCTGGACGATGTATTTAAAAACATTGAAGCCCAAACGGACTTTCGCTTCTTTTACACTGATAAAAGCATCAAGCAAAGCAGTGAGATTTATTTGTCGAATACCAACGGAACAGTAGCCGAAATCCTCAAAGAGATCTCGGGACAGGTAGGTGTTAAGTTTAGGCAGGTAAATGCTACAATTAGTGTTAGCAAAAAGCGAAATTTAGCCTCATCGAACAAAATTGAAGTTGTAATTGAGGAGCAAAATAATATTACAGGTAAAATCACCGATGAGAATGGAGATGTCTTGCCCGGTGCATCAGTTCAGCAAAAGGGAACAACCAATGGCACGATTACCGATGCAGAAGGAATGTACTCGTTAAGCGTGCCTGATAATACCACATTGGTAGTTTCATTTGTTGGATATGAGGCTCAGGAAATCCCAGTCAATGGACGATCTGTTGTCGACATTGCTTTGAAACCTGATGTTACCGCGTTGAGTGAAGTTTTGGTGGTTGGTTATGGAACACAGGAAAAAAGGGATGTTACCTCTGCTATTTCAATGATAAAGGGAGAGGCCCTCACAGTGATTCCAACCTCCAACCCAATGGATGCGATGAAGGGACAGATTGCCGGCGTTGACATCCTGCAAAATGGTGGGCGCCCTGGTCAATCTCCCACAATCAGGATTAGGGGAAGAAGATCCCTCACCGCTTCTAATGATCCCTTATTTGTAATTGACGGTATCCCGATGACCGCCGGGACAGCTACATTGGGTGATTTTAACTCTGCGGACATCCAATCTGTTGAAGTGCTGAAAGATGCTGCTTCGCAAGCTATTTATGGTTCAAGAGGATCTAATGGTGTGGTACTGGTTACCACCAGGAGAGGTGATCCAGGTGTTACACGGGTTAATTTCACAACGAGTTATGGCATTTCCCAGCCCTTCAGAACCATACCCATGATGAATGGCGCTCAATTTGCGGATTTGAAACGTGAGGGTAACAGGTTAGATGCAAATGGCCAATCGGGGCGTGCTGCCTGGGGAGCTCCTGGGTCAACTATCCCTGATGATGCAGCGGTTTTTAATGATGCCGTTGAGTTGAATTCTGTGCAGAATGGTTTGTCAACTGATTGGCAGGATCTGATCTATCAGAATGGCGCTCAGTTAAACAATCAGTTAAGTATATCAACGGGCACCGAAAAAACACGTGTTTTTTTAGCCTTTAGCAATTTTGATGAAGAATCTCTGATAGAAGGAGTTAATTATAAACGGTATACCGGTCGCATCAATGTGGACCATGACATTAGCAAAGTATTTAAGGTAGGTGTATCCACTATCTACTCTAACGTCACAGATAATTGGGGTTCCGGATCAGTCATATCTGAAGCCGTCAACCAAACTCCATTGGGTTTACCTTATGATGCAGAAGGTAATATCATCTTTTTACCTATTTCTGATGGTATTCGGTCTAATCCACTCTCTGAATTGGTTCCCGGAAAACGTGTGGACGAAAGAAAAACCGAACGGATGTTTTCTTCAGCCTATTTGGATGTAAATATCATAGAAGGACTTAAATACAAGTTCCTAATAGGTCAGGATGTCCGAAATTTTCAACGAGGTATTTTTGAAGGACAATTCACCAATACACGAAAGAATGGCTCTCCATTCGCTTCTCTCCAAAAAGCTCAGGAATCTGGTTATACGCTCGAGAACCTGCTTACTTACAATAAATCTTTTGGAGAGCATGGACTGGGCCTTACTTTTTTGCAAAGTGCCGCGGAGCAAAAGTTTAACACCAATTTATTGGCTGCTCAAAACCTTCCTTATGAGTCTGCACTTTGGAATAAGCTGGATTTGGGAACTATCACTGCATACAACAGTGATTTTGCAGAATACCAGCTGCTGTCGTACATGGCGCGTATCAACTACTCCTTTAGAGGTAAATATCTCTTGCAGGCTAGTATGCGCTGGGATGGATCTTCCCGATTGGCAGAAGGAAACAAGTGGAATAGTTTCCCTGGGGTATCAGCAGGTTGGAGGTTGAAAGACGAAGCATTTTTGTCCAGCGTTAGTTTCCTGACAGAGCTTAAATTGAGAGCATCTTATGGTAAAGTTGGTAACACTTCTGTTGCTCCTTATCAGACACAAGGTACTTTAACCAATACGTTTTATGATTGGAACAACAGCGATGCCAAGGGATTTAGGCTGGATCTGATTCCAAATGCTGACCTCAGCTGGGAAGTTTCCGAATCTTTTGATTTGGGCGTTGATTTTGCATTCTTCAACGGCAGACTCAGTGGTTATGTGGATTATTACAGAACCTCTACCGGTACTTCGCTATTGTTGAACCGTCAACTTCCGCAAACTTCTGGTTATGCTTTCATCCTTCAAAACATTGGAGGAACCCAAACGAATGGTTTTGAAATCACGCTTCAATCAACCAATATCGATATCCCCAACGGGTTGAAATGGACATCTGAATTTAACCTGGGTAGTTTGAAAGAAAAGATCGTTGATCTTGCGCTACGTGGCGAAAATGGTGAACTCGTAGACGATATTGGCAACGAATGGTTTATCGGTCAACCGGTCAGAGTTTTTTATGATTTCAACAAAATTGGAATCTGGCAGGCTGATGAAGTAGCTGAGGCAGCTGCCTATAATCAATTCCCGGGGGAAATAAAGATCGAGGATCTTAACAATGATGGCAGAATTACTGCTACTGATGACAGAAAAGTGCTGGGTAATGATGTGCCTAAAGCCTATGGAGGTCTTACGAATAAATTTTCATATAAAGGAGTTGACCTTTCCTTTTTTGTCTATTACAGAGTTGGTTTTATGATCAGAAGCCAGTTTAGTAACGGTCAGGCTACTATGCAGGGCAGGTACAATAACCTGGATGTGGATTATTGGACCATTGATAATCCAACCAATGATTATCCAAGACCAAACAAAAATCAGGAGAGTATCCAATATGGGTCTTCATTGCAATATGTGGATGGAGGTTTTGTAAAGCTTCGAAATGTTACGCTGGGTTATACCTTCCCTGAAAGTATTGCCAGCAAGCTTAAGATGACGAAGCTGAGATTGTTTTTCACAGCACAAAATCCTCTGACATGGTCTGAATATAAATTATTTGATCCGGAAAGAGCGGGTAATGTTACCAGTGGAGAGATGCCTTCCAATAGGATGTTCTTGAGCGGTGTTAACATTTCTTTCTAATCAATGACCAAAAATTGAAATGATCATGAAAATAAAAATAACAAAATCAATATTCATAGCGATCGCAGTGATTGCATTCAGTACGCAGTCGTGCGAAGACTATCTGAACGAGGAATTAATTTCCGGTGTCTCTGCCGGTGGTTACTATTCAAGAGCCGCCGGGTTAGAAGATGCCGTGGATGCGACTTACTCGTTTCTGCGTGAAATTTATAGCAATGAGCGTGCTCATTCATTAAGCATTTTTGGAACGGATACCCATACTAACGGTGCCGATGGTGGTTACAAGGGTTTCAATCGATACGACAATGAATTAAATTCAACAGTCAACATCCTGGATCAGCAATGGACATTCCTGTACCAGGGTATCAATCAGGCCAATGCAGTATTAAACCGCATTGACGGTGTTACTGACATGGCAGAAAGTGTAAAAACTGTGCGTCGTGCTGAAGTAAGCTTTTTGCGCGCATTTTATTACTTCTATCTTGTTCGTACCTGGGGTGACGTTCATTTTACCCTGGAAGAGACCATCGGTGCTGAAGTGAATGCCAATAGAACGGCACAGTCGACTATTTATGAGGATGGGATTATCCCTGACCTTGAATTTGCCATTGCCAACTTACCTAATACACAAGGTAACTATGGAAGAGCCACAAAGCCTGCTGCAGAATTTTTATTGGGGCAGGTTTATCTGACAAGAGGTTATCAATCTTTTGGCTCTGCCAATGATTTTGTGGAGGCAGAAGCATTGTTATCTAATGTGATTGATGATTACAGCTTTGCATTGGTTCAGTCGCATAAGCAGTTGTGGGATCAGGACAATCAGATCAATAGCGAGGTCATTTGGTCCATACAGTATTCAACAGATCTGATCCTGAATTCCGGCGTGGGAAACCGTGCTCATTTGTATTTTGGAAGTGAGTACGATGTTCAACCCGGAATGATCCGGGACATTGCCAATGGACGTCCCTTTAAGCGGTTCCGGCCAACAGACCACATGATAGATGTTTGGGCTACAGAACGTGTAAACGACCAGCGGTACGAGGACACTTATAAGCACGTCTATTATAGCAATGATAACCGGACTGCCGGTAATGGAATCCCTTTGTGGAAACAAGTGCACGTGGATAAAGGAGCCAGAAAAGCAGATGGTTCAATTGTGACTGCAGCTGATATAGGACAAAGGAGGTTTGAAGTTGGTGACACAGCACTTTATTACCCGGGCCCCGGACAGGATGCTAACTGGTTGGGTGATGAAAAACTAAGAGTTAGGTATACTGTAATTACAAAAGATAAGGCCTCTTATCCGGCAAGTGATCTTCCAACTTCAGATCCTAATTATTACCCATCGGATCCATTCTTTTACAATGAGCGATTATTCCCAACCATTGCCAAATTCTTTGATCCACGAAGACCAGCCATCCAACATGAGGCAGGTTCACGGGATTGGTTTGTGATGCGGTTGGCAGATGCATATCTGTTTCGTGCAGAAGCCCGGTTCAATGACAACAACGCTGCAGGTGCTGCGGCCGATATCAATGTGGTCAGAACACGTGCCGCAAAACCCGGAAAAATTGCCGAGATGCAAATTGCAGAGGGAGATGTAACACTCGATCGTATCTTACTTGAACGCGCACTGGAGCTGGATGCAGAACAGGTAAGGTGGTTTGATTTGGCCAGGACCGGAAAACTGGTAGAATATGTGAGACTGTATAATCCTCTTGGAGCACCTAATATTCAGAATTATCATATTCACAGACCTATTCCCCAGACCCAAATCGACAGGACCCTGGGAGGTTATCCTCAGAATGAAGGATATTGATTTGAGTGTTTGTTTTGATAATGTAACTAGTAAAATTGGCCGGAGGTACGTTCCTCTGGCCAATTTTAATTTTTAATAACGACTGGTCTTCATGCTCAGAAAATGGTTGAAGAGCACCCGGAAGAAGGGGTCGTGCTGGTTTGTTGCTCCGGGTAAAACATTGAAATGGAATTAAATAAAAAACCTATAAGATATTTAAGACACGCAATCGCAGTGGCTAAGCTACTGATCATCTCAATGTGCCTCTTTGCTTGTGAGAAAGAGCAAAAAGAGTCCGCCAAGGAAGCTGAACCAGTGTTTAAACGGATACCTTCCGAGGAAAGCAGAGTGACTTTTCAAAATACCCTCGAAGAAACGGTAGAGACTTTCTTTGATTACTTCACTTATGTCTATAATGGCGGAGGCGTGGGAATAGGAGACATCAACAATGATGGACTTTCTGATATTTACTTCACAGGTAACCAGGTCTCCAATAAGCTCTTTCTCAACCTGGGTAATATGAAGTTCAAAGACATCACAACATCTGCCGGTGTGGAAGGTGGACCCGGGTGGAATAATGGAGTGACCATGGTAGATGTCAATTTTGATGGTTTCCTGGACATCTACGTGTGTAGGGGAGGCTGGCAGGATACGGATGAGGAGCGCAGGAATCTCCTGTTTATAAACCAGGGCGACCTGACTTTTAAAGAACAAAGTGTGGAATACGGACTTGACGAACAGGGCTACTCCATTCATGCTTCCTTTTTTGATATGGACAATGACAACGATCTGGACGCATACATCACCAGTCGGCCAGACTCATTTGATCTTCCGTTGACACAGATGGTGAAGCAAAAGAAACTTTCACCAACACATAGCAGGGATAAACTGTATCTCAATGAAAATGGAAAATTCAAAGAAATTGGTTTGCAGGCAGGCATTACGGACAATTATGGGTATGCACTGAGTGTCGTGACAGCCGATATCAACAACGATGGCTTCACAGACATTTTTGTGGCCAATGATTTTGCTGAAAGTGATTACCTCTACATCAATCAGGGGGATGGAACCTTTAAGGAAAAAATAAAACAGGCAACTAATCACGTTTCCATGTATTCCATGGGCACGGACATTGCGGACATAAACAACGATGGTCTGGAAGACATTTTTGTGAGCGAGATGCTCCCTGAGGACTATAAACGTTCAAAAGTGTCGATGCCTTCCATGGATGTAGAGGGGTTTTATGCAATTGTCAACAGCGGTATGCACAAACAGTATATGCACAATGCGCTACATCTCAACCAGGGTGATCTCTTCTTTAGTGACATTTCACAACTGGCAGGTGTTGCAAAAACAGAATGGAGCTGGTCATCGCTCTTAGCTGACTTCGACAATGATGGATACAAGGACATTTTCGTTGCGAATGGTTACAAGCGCGATGTTTTTGATGGGGATGTGCAGCATAAGTTGACCAACTTTATCATGAATAATAAGCATAAATACAGTTCGCCCCAGGATATGCTTGATAGGGGCTTCAAGGAGTTTATCGATGTGTACGATCCGATCAAGGTTAAAAATTATCTCTTCAGGAATAAAGGTAATTTGGAATTTGATAATGTGAGTGGAACCTGGGGCTTCAATGAGGCCAGCTTTTCCAATGGAGCGGCGATCGCTGACCTGGACAATGACGGAGACCTCGACCTTGTGATTAACAACATTGATGGGGAAGCTTTTCTTTATGACAATACCTCGTCGTCCCGAAATAATTATCTGAGAATAGAACTGATCGGGCCAGAAGGTAATGCAGATGGGTTGGGGGTAAAAGTGACCCTGTATTATGATGGCAATATTCAGTATTTTGAAAACAAGATCGTCAGGGGATACCTTTCATCCTGTGAACCTGTAGTTCACTTTGGTGTCGGAAACATCCAAAGAGTAGATAGCATAAAGGTACGGTGGCCAGATGGTAAGGAGAATCTTATAAGGGATGAAGCTGTCAATCAGGTACTCCGGGTAAAGTATGCTGAGTCAAAACCGGAATCTTCTGAAAAGCCCAATGAAAAATCCCTTTTTAGGGAAACAACCACAGAACTGTTGAACAGTCATTTTAAACACCAGGAAAACGTGTTTAATGAATATAGTGAGCAGGTATTACTACCCCATATGTTTTCCCGTAGCGGACCTTTTATTGCAGTGGGTGATGTGAATAATGATGGTGCTGAAGATTTTTATGTGGGTGGTGCGGCTGGCCAGCCAGGGAGCTTATATATTCAGAGCGATGGAAAAATGATCAGGACTTCGAAGTCTGTATTCAATGCTGACAAAGCATATGAAGATATGGGCACAGTTTTTTTTGATGCTAATAACGATGGGAGCCTCGACCTGTATGTGGTGAGTGGAGGTAGCGAATTTCCGGAAGGATCGGAGCTATATCAGGACAGACTCTATGTCAATGACGGCAAAGGGAACTTCAAAAGAAAAGAGATACCAAAGACTGTAAGTAGCGGCTCGTGTGTGGTGGTGCATGACATCAATGGAGATGGCTATACAGACATATTCCGGGGTGGTCAGGTGGTAGCCAATGGTTATCCAAAAGCTCCTCATAGCTACATACTGATAAATGAGAAAGGGAATTTTGTTGACAAGACCATGGATATTTCTCATTCACTTTCTGAGATAGGGATGGTGAACTCAGCAACCTGGGTTGACATGAATGGTGACAACTCAGCAGAGTTGGTGGTGGTTGGAGAGTGGATGCCGATCACCATTTTCGAATATACAAATGGTAAACTGGAAGATATTTCAGGTAATCTTGGCCTGCAACATACAGAGGGTTGGTGGAACAAAGTGATTGCCAACGACATTGATGATGATGGCGATATGGATCTGCTCCTGGGCAATCTGGGGGAGAATTACAAGTTCAAAGCCAGTATTGAAAAACCATTTGAGGTCTTTGCCAAAGACTTCGACTACAATGGAACAAACGATATCTTTCTAGCCCGGTATTATCAAAACACTATGGTTCCTATCCGGGGCAGGGAATGCTCTTCGCAACAGATGCCCGTAATTGCTCAAAAATTCCCGACATATCTCTCTTTTGCCGAATCTGATCTCCGAACGATTCTGGGTGCCGACATTGAACAGGCAATTCACAAGGAGGCGCATCTTTTTTCCAGTGTCATGCTGATGAATGAAGGAGGGACTTTCAACATAAAGAAGTTGCCGGTCGAGACGCAACTCTCAACCGTAAACTGTATTGCAGTTGAGGATTTCGATAAGGATGGAAAGAAGGATATTCTGTTGGCGGGAAATAAATTCGATGTCGAAGTAGAAACCACGGCGGCAGATGCGTCACCGGGTGTGTTTCTGAAAGGAACGGGAGGCCAGGAGTTCAAGAGCCTCAAACCCATGAAAAGTGGATTTTTCGTTCCTTACAATGTGAAGGATATGCAGCTGATTAAAATAAAAGATGAGTGGACTGCTATTGTAAGCATTAATAATGAAGGGTTGCGAATGTTCTCGGCAGCGACGAATTCTGGAGTAGGTGTTGGCGCTGCGAAATAGTGCGTCTGTAACCTCTAAATTGATTTAATAGAATAAATAGAGGACCAAAATCAAGATCTCATGCCGTTTAAAAACCTTTCTGAACAAATCTAAGGTCAATGTGATATGAGCTTCCACGGTTTTGATAGAGATTCCAGGAAGGACATATGGAGTTTATCAAGGACCAGGAGCCAGATAAGTTTGAACTTTACAACCTGAAGGAAGATAAAGAGCAGGAGAATGACCTCGCTGATCGATACCCTGAGAGAGTCGCTGCCATGAAGCAGAAAATGCTTGAGCTGAAGGCTGAGATGGTAGCCGATGGTGGGGATTGGTATAATTGATTAGAAATCTAACTTTGTAAAGTTTATCATTGAGGGTTGCAAATTTGTAACCCTCAACTTTTTGGATTCACTTATGACCTGTAGATTCACCCCATTCCTATTTTTCATCTCTCTTTGCTATCTATCTGATGCCATTTGCCAGGGCAATGAGAAACCCAATATAGTTTTTGTGCTGGCCGATGATCTGGGGTATGCAGATATCAACTGCTTTGATCCGCTGCAGCGTGATTATTATGAAACGCCTAATATTGATAAACTGGCCAGGCAGGGGATGAGATTTACAGCGGCCTATACCAATGCTGCGAATTGCTCACCTACACGGGCAGCATTGATGAGTGGCCAATATTACCCCCGTCAGCCTGTATATCATGTTGGGAATCCCCACCAGGGTAAGATGATCCCAGCTCCAAATGCCCATGAATTGCCCAGGGAAAAGATCACCGTTTCAGAAGCGCTGAAACAGGCAGGATATCACACGGCTTTCATTGGGAAATGGCACATTGGCGATCCACCAACTACCGGACCGCAACAACAAGGGTTTGATATTAATATTGGAGGGTATGATGCCGGTAACCCCGGTGCTTGGGAAGGTGGATATTTTCAACCTAACAATAATTCGTACATCGATGATGCCAAAGAAGGGGAGTATCTGACAGATTACCTGACCAGAAAAGCCATTAAATATATTGAGGATCATCAAAATGTAAATTTCTACTTGCAATTGTCTTACTACACGCCTCATAGTCCCTTCCAGGCACCGGAACATTTAATTGAAAAGTATAAAAAGAAGCGAGGGGAAGGTGGACATAACAATCCTACCTATGCCGCCATGATCGAATCCATGGATACGGGTGTCGGAAAGTTGATGGACGCGCTGGACCAGCTGGGGGTCGCTGAAAACACCATTTTTATCTTTTATTCAGATAATGGGGGACGAGGCGGCTACGGTTATCTGGGCAGGGAAGACAATGATATCACCAGCAATGCACCCCTGAAAGGCGGCAAAACTACGTTCTATGAAGGCGGTATCCGTGTGCCTTTGGTTGTTCGATGGCCTAAAGTAATTGAAGCAGGAAGCGTCAGTGAAGAGCCGGTCATCAGCATTGATTTTTACCCCACCTTATTAGAAGCAGCAGGAGGTGAGACTCCCGAAGGCTATATACTTGACGGTGTAAGTTTTATGCCACTAATGAAAGACGCAAACAGCAAATTGGCCGGGAGACCTCTCTATTGGCATTTTCCTGGTTATCCCAATAACCCCTGGCGAACAGGGCCAGTCAGTGTGATACGAAATGGCCCATGGAAATTGCTTAAGTTCTACGAAACCGATAAGGCTGAACTGTACAATCTACGGCAGGATATTGGTGAGCAGGTTAACCTGTACAGCGAAGAAATAGTGATACGCAATAAGTTACAAAACCAACTTGAGACGTGGCTCAAAGAGAATCATGCACCTATGCCTCAGAGACGTGAGTGAATTAGCTCCCGGTCAAGCTTCTTGAGGTTGCCGTCAATGGAAAAGCTGATTTTCTCATATCAGGTGATGCTGATCTGCTATCAATGAAATATTCAGAAAAACTAAGATTCTAAGCCTGCTGAATTTTTGAACAGCTAAACTATCGGATAGCGTGCTGTAGCCGGCCAATTCAATTCCATTGTTTATAAGTTTCAGATTTATTGAAAAGGATAATATCCTACGATTCATTATATTGATGCATCAATTACATCAATTGAATGTCGAATTTCTTTCTGATAGCTTTCCTTTTTTTAACCGCTCTATCGGGTTTTAGCCAGCAAGGCAAATTGGTTCCTATGTCAATGGAACAGGTCAGCGATTATTATATACAGAACTGGACCACTGAGGAGGGCTTAACTCAACATAGTGTAAATGATATCATTCAAACCCAGGATGGGTATTTGTGGTTGGCCACATACGGAGGTTTGGTAAGGTATGATGGGTTGAATTTTGAAACCTACACGATCGGCAATACGCCGGGGTTAGAATCTAATCGGATCATTACGCTGCTGGAAACAAATAGTGGTAGTCTTTGGATCGGTCACAGGGAAGGTGGGATATCCATTTTAGAAGATGGGAAAATCCAAACACCAAAGATACTAGAGGACATTTCTAATGAATTTGTGCAGGACTTTTGCGAAGATTGGGATGGAAACGTCTGGATTGCAACCGCTAATGGACTTTACAGGTACTCAATTGGTCAGCTAGATAAATATCATATCGGAGAGGGTCTGCCAGGCAGGTTTGTCAGGAAGCTGTTCCTGCATAAATCGGGTGCTGTACATTTTATCACCGAAATGGAGGATCAGCCCGGTTTGGCTCACGGTTTTGTTCGCGAGGGAAAAATAAATGTCCTGAAGAAATACCCATCCTCTGAGCAGCTCAACATTCTGGATTACAACAGCAAAGGAGAGTTGTGGATGGCCTATCCGGATAGAGTCGTGATGGAAAAAGAAGGCAAAGTGCTCAAATCCCTGGAGTTTGGAAAGGTTGACCTGGGGGAGGTACACACTTTCCTGATTGACCGGGAGGGAAATATCTGGCTTGGGTCTCACCAGCACCTGGTGTTGATCACCCGGGAGGAGGTACAAAATTCGCAAAATGGCCCTGTAGAACTCAAACGACTTTATAATTACAAGCGGGAGAATGACATTAGTCGCATCACTCAGGATCAGGAAGGCAATATCTGGGTGGGGACATGGAAAGAAGGGCTGTTTATGTTTAAAAAGCGGGTGATCAAAAGGTATTTTCCTTCAGCAAAAAGTGCCTCTTCGATCTACACAAAGGTGGCCCCAGATGGTCATGGAGGCGCCTGGTTTTCTTCAGCATGTAATGACCTGACGCATTATATAAATGGCGAGTTCAGCCAATATGAAACTTTTGAAGGTTGTGTCAGGGACCTATACAATGACCCTGAAAACGAAGAAGTGATTTATCTAGGTGTTGATACCGAATTAGGTAAGATTGAGGACTTCAGGTACAAAAAAGTTGCCGATTTGCAGGAGTTGTTGAGCATCAATCAGTACTTTTTGAATATAACCGCCATTCATAAGGCAGATGATGGTGCATTTTGGCTGGGTACTTTGGGGGCTGGGATTGTTGTGTTCAAAGATACGGTTGTTAATTACTTTACCGCCACGGGAGAATTAACGGGGGACAAGGTTCTAACCATAAGAAGAACAAGTGATGGAGATATCTGGGTTGGAACAAATGGTGGAATTTCGGTCTTTGGTAAAGATGGCTGGAAGCACATCACTGCTCAAGATGGTTTAGTTCGGGGAGATATCCGGAGCATTTTTGAGGATAATGACGGAGTCATTTATGTAGGTAGCTATGGCGGAGGATTATCAAGAATTGAGGATGGCCAGATAACCAGTTATTCTGCCAGCGATGGGCTTTACGAAAATGTGGTTTCCAGGATTACCGAAGATATCAATGGAAATTTGTGGATGATCGGCAATATGGGCTTGTTTATGCTCAACAAGCAGCAATTCAATGATCTGGAAACCAACAAGATACCTCATTTGACCTGTACTTCATTTGAATTTGAAGATGGAATGATTGAGGGTAATAGCTCTGGCCGGGTTGCCAAAACTGCAGATGGACTCACCTGGTGGCCAACCATTAAGGGTATGGCCGCAATAGATATTGATCAGGATTATCAGGATCCGGTTCCCACAAAGACATTGATTCAGGAAGTGATCATTTCAGGTGTTGAAAATACCGGTCCAATTGGCGAAAAGGTTACGCTTGGCAAAGACCAAAGAGACATTGAGGTGACGTATGCCGGGCTGAAGTTTTCAAATCCTGCAAAAATCAACTACCGCTACAAGCTTGAAGGGTATGACAAAGACTGGAGAGAAAATGGGATCAAGAGAACGGTAAATTATACCAATTTAAACCCAGGTAACTACCTATTAAAAATCCAGGCATCTAATCTGAACGGAGCCTGGGAAAGCGAGCCTGCTACTATAAAAATCTCAGTTATTCCTACGGTATGGGAAATGGCCTGGACCAAAATCATTGCTGTATTATTACTGCTACTATTGGTTTGGCTGTTTTTCATTTGGAGAAACAGGTATCTGATTAAGAAAAGAGAGGAATTATCAGCAATTGTAGCTTTGCGAACCAAAGAGCTGCATGAAAAGAACCAACAATTGGAAACAACCCTCTCAAATTTGAAAGTCACCCAGGACAAGCTGGTGCAGTCTGAGAAAATGGCTTCACTGGGCACCATGATCGCAGGTGTCAGTCATGAAATCAATAACCCTTTGCAGTTTATTCAAAATGGCCTCGACCTCCTAAAGAAGTCCAGGCATGATTTAGATGGTGTAAAAGAGCATCTGGATCCGTCTCTGGAGATCATTGATACGGGCATTAAGCGTGCCTCTGAGATCGTTACTAGTCTGAATCAATTTTCCCGGACCAATGAAAATAATAATGAGCAGTTTGACCTGAGAGAGGTGCTGGAGAATTGCCTGGTCATTTTGAGAAACCGGCTGAATGCCAAAGCCAGCGTCGTAGTAAAGATCCCTGATGAAAAGCTTATGTGCCGGGGAAATGAGGGCAAGTTGCATCAGGCATTTCTAAACCTGCTCTCCAATGCCGAGCAAGCCATTGATGAAACAGGGAAAATAATCATCGAGGCTAAAAAATGTCCTGATAAGATCGAAATAGCTATTTCTGATACCGGCCATGGCATAAGCCCAGAGATCAGGTCAAAGATCTTTGATCCGTTTTTCACCACCAAGCCTCCGGGCAAGGGCACAGGGTTGGGCTTATCTATCACCTATGAGATCATTAATCAGCACAAGGGAACAATCGACATTAATTCCGAGCAGGGAAAAGGCTCTGTTTTTATTGTGAGCCTGCCATTGGCTTAATTGGTTTATGTTGCTTAGCTGGCAAATGATTTATAAATCACTATTTTGCAGGGTGTTTGAAGGAGAACCAAACAGTAAAGCCTAAGCACTTAATTGATGAATAGACCTAAAGTACTCTTTGTGGACGATGAGTTGATCACCCTTAAATCCTTTGAGCTCTTTTTTAAAAACACCTTTGAAGTTTTCACCGCCAGCGACGGAGCAAAGGCGTTCACTGTACTAGAAGAGCACAAGGACATATCTGCCTTAATCACAGATTACAAAATGCCTGAGGTAAACGGTCTTCAGTTGATCAGGCAGGCAAAATCTACCCACCAGAAGTTGGTTTGCTTTCTGGTCACTGGTTATACCAATACACCGGAGATTCTCAAAGCCATATCAGACAATGTAGTGGCTGAGACCATTACAAAACCGTTTGATTTGCCGAATCTGGAGAGGAGAATCTGTTCAATATTAGATTAGCGTGTTTGCATTGAGCAACTCCCTACACTTGAATTACTTCAATAAAAGTAGCAAAGAACATATATTCATAATCGATATAAAACCAGCCATAGTTACTGATAGTAAAGAAATTATTCAAAGCAATAGTAAAGAATGGGATTCATCCAGCATTAACGGAAACTGGTTATAGAAGACCTACACAAAAGCGTTTCCCCCAATTTTTAATCAGCCTCTTCTCTTTTCTATAATTTACATTTTTCCATACTTTTAAGGTCCGAATTTTTCCTTCGGGGCCAAAAATGATCCCAAATCCAAAACAAACCTCACCAGGCCATGAAATGCTTTGGAACAAATTCCGCGCAGGAGATCTTCATGCGCTGGAAGTTATCTATAGGGCTCATTTTAAGGAATTGTATCAATATGGGATGACCATCTACCCCCATGTGGATGTGGTGAAGGATGCTATCCAGGAACTGTTCACCTCCCTGGTGCAGCGACAACATACCCTCACATCTGTCCAAAATGTAAGCTTCTATCTGATCAAGTCATTGAGAAACAGGATCTACGATGAGTTGAAAAATCGGAAAAAAGCTGAAATGGCCAACGAAGATTTTAAAAAGGAGGAGCTGGTCAATCTGGTGGGAGAAGAGTTTAAGTTTTCTGAAGATTTTAAAAATCAAAGGAAAGATCAACTCGTAAATGTGATCAATCAGCTGCCAGACCGACAACGGGAAATCATTATGTTGATCTTCTTCGAAGGACGATCGTATGAGGAGGTATCCAAGCTGATGTCTATGACGGTCAATTCAGCCTACAAGCTTACCTGGAAGGCAGTAAACACCCTGAAAAAGAACCTAAAGCAATTGAAGTGACCGGGAGCCAATGAATAGCCACTAATGCCGGATGTGCGCGGGGGCTACATGTTTCTGATTCACAAGATAAAAATTCATTTGGTTGACAGAAATGGTGGAGACACTGGCTGGGGAGTAGTAGTTTTCTACCACAGTCATGGAATGTAGATAAATAGTGGTGCGGTAGGTCCCTTCAGGATATAGGGTGTGTGGTGGTAGATTAATTCACCTGGGAAGAAGAGAAATAAACACGAATGAGTCCGACAAGTCGGCCCTGGCACGGATCACTCTTTCGCGAGCACACCCACCACAGGTGGAATTAGTGAAATCATTTTAGAGTCACTTATTAGTTGCCATTGGTGCATCCATGGCTTTCATTCAATTGACCCATCTATTGGAGTGGGAGAAATAGTAGCCACCAATGCACGGATGAATTACGTTTTGATTTCTTCGTTCCTACTTCTGATTTACGGCTCCCTGGTGCAGAACACGCTTACATCAACATATCCACCACAGGTGGAATAGTGTAATTATTTTACAATCATACATTGGTTGCCATTGGTGCATCCGTGGCTCCGTTGCTTTTTGTGGATGAAATTATGAATAAATCAATAAATGATGATGATTGATTAAATATTGACATAAAAATCAACATAAATACCTTATTGTTCATAAAATTTTCATTTTTTATTCCTCCAACCGGATAGATTCTTCCATCACTTTAGTCTTTATATCACAAAGCGACGATTTTGGAGTACAATAAATATAAAACCGAAGATTTTGTGCTGGATCCTGAATTCAGAAAGTGGGTGCTGATGCCCAATGCGGAATCCAACCTCTTTTGGGACAATTGGGTCAGGCAACATCCGGAAAAAATGGGAGCGGTAAGGGAAGCCAGGGATGTCATTCTCTCCATGGTTAAGGTTTCTCATGAACCTCCTGTCTCTCTGGAGAATGAGATATGGGTAAATGTCAGAAAGACTGCCGGTTTGAATAAGGCAGATAGCAACAATGTAATACCCCTCGGTTCTTCATCTGTACTGGGAGAACGAACAAAAAAAGAAGATGAATCATTTTGGAACTATTGGAAAGTTGCAGCCGCAGCCATCATTGTGTTAGCAGGATCTGTCTTCTTTTACACCAACTACATGGAGCGTCAGAAAGCAGAATTGGCTGAACGTCAGGCTCCCGAAGAATTAATCGTAAAGTCTAACCCGAAAGGACAAAAATCAACCATCATGCTCTCAGATGGTACAAAGGTCGTCCTCAACTCTGAAAGCGAGCTGACCTATACCACCGGTTATGGAAAGGACGATAGAAAAGTTATACTCTCAGGAGAAGCCTTTTTTGAAGTGGCTGAAAATCCCGAAAAACCATTCATTGTTCAAACAAGCCATTTAAGCACTACTGCCCTGGGCACTTCCTTCAATGTGTTGGCATATGAAAACGAGCATGAAGAAGTCAGTTTGATTTCCGGTAAAGTGTTAGTGGAGAAGAACAATAATGCAAGTGAAAAGGAAATTCTGGAGCCAGGTGAGATGATACAGCTATACCATGACGTACAGATGGTCAGGAAATCATTTGATGCACAAAACAAGGCATTATGGAGAGATGGGATCCTCTATTTAAAAGATACCCCATTCGATGTTACGATAGCCAAGCTGGAACGGTGGTACGGAGTAGATTTCAAAATAGAAAAAGGTCCTTCGAAAAGCTTAACATGCAATGGACGATTCGACAACGAATACCTCTCGAATGTGCTGACAAGTTTAGGTTATTCAGCAGGTTTTCAGTTCGACATTGAAGATAAAATTGTTTACATAAAATTTTAACTAAAGTATGCCCATGAAGTAAACCCCATTTTTACCGGTATTTACTGAAAAAGCCCGGACACAGAGATGCTACCAACATACCAGTCCAGGCTTCCATTCAGTGAAAATTGTTTCACTTAACTAATCAAATTTATGAAAAATAAATCTTTACAGTATTTAAAGATGGCAGGTAAGTTATCGATTTATGGACTCGTGATCACACTGCTGCTGGTCAACACTATTCTAGCCAGCAATGGGTCTGCTCAGAATGTCCAGAGTATTAAGAAAGCTGTGATCTCATTATCGATCAACAACAGCTCGCTGGAGGCTGCCTGCAGAGAAATCGAAAGGCATTCCGACTACAGGTTTGTATTTCTCAGAGAAGACATGGACCTCGACAGGACTGTCAGCATCAAAGCCAGGAATAAAACAGTGGAAGAGGTATTGTTGGAAATATCCAAACAAGCCAATGTAAGCTTCAAACAGGTAAACCAACAGATCAGTGTAAGACCACAGGAAGCCAGAGATATTGAAAAAGATATCCAGGTAATTATTGACCAGGTTTCTATTACTGGTAAAATTACCGATGAAAATGGTGAGGGGCTTCCAGGGGCCACTGTACAGGAGAAAGGCACCAGCAATGGAACCATTACGGATGTTGAAGGTAATTATTCGCTCATGGCCAATGATGGTAGCACGCTTGTGATATCTTTTGTTGGTTATCAGACTTTAGAAGAGCCGGTCAATGGGAGGACCAATATTAGTGTAAGTCTGCCCATAGATGTATCTTCATTAGAGGAAGTGGTTGTTGTCGGTTACGGTACCCAGAAGAAAGTCAACCTCACCGGATCAGTGGAGCAGGTTGATGGCAACACCCTGACCAAGCAACCGGTTTTTCAGGTGTCATCAGCACTTACAGGTACTGTACCCGGGCTTACAATCGTTCAAAACAGTGGACAGCCGGGAAAAGACGTTGGACAAATAAGGATCCGTGGGCTGGGCTCATTGGGATCAGGATCAAAAAATGACCCACTCGTGCTCATTGATGGGGTTCAGGGTGATATCAATGGCATTGACCCGGGGGATATTGAAGATATCTCTGTATTGAAAGATGCGGCAGCAGCCTCTATTTATGGATCAAGAGGGGCTAATGGTGTTATTTTGATCACTACGAAGCGAGCTACAGCCGGTGGGATCAGTGTTGGGTACAAGACCTATTTGGGAAAACAAGCTGTGACAGGCCGACCTAAATTTGTGGGAGCAATGACGTTCCTGGAGAATGATGGGAATACCCCTCAAAACATCATTGATGATTACAGGACAAACCTTCAAAATGGCACCAATCCCGATGTTTATACGGACACGGATTGGGTAGATGAACTTTATTCGGAATCAGGATTCATGCAATATCACCAGGTGAGTGTAGGTGGGGGTTCTGAGACTCTCAGAGTCAATGGATCCATTTCTTTCCAGGATCAGGATGGCAATATTCCGAATTTCAATTTCAAGCGCTATAACGGACGATTCAACTCCGACCTGGTAGCATCGGAAAAGCTCGACTTCAATTTTGATATCAATTTCAGCCAGTCCAGGAGTACAGAGCCTGCCCAGGGGCTTACCAACATCACTCAGCAAGCCTTCAGGATTCCTCCCATCTATTTTGTGCGCCATTCAGATGGCTCATGGGGTGATGGATGGAATGGACAAAACCCTGTTGCTTTTTCAGAAGAAGGTGGTTTGAATGCCATCAACGAAAACTACTTCAGAGGAATCTTAAGGATGAATTACAAACCTGTGAAAGGGTTAAACCTTTCATTAATGTACTCACCAGAGTACAGGGATTATCAGCAGAAGGAATTTGTAAATCCTATCGAAACCATCGTTGATTTTGATTTAGGGACCACCAGGTTGACTCCAAACAGAGCTTCCTTATATCACGAGATACAAAATAGCCTGGAGCACAATGTGAATGCTACAGCCGCCTACTCCATTGATTTTGGTGCTAGCAGCCTGACTGCACTCGCGGGTTATGAAATGATCAAATTCAACTATACAGAGCTCCAGGCATATCGCGATCAGTTCATCTTGCCTGATTATCAGGTATTGAATGCTGGTTCTGAGGAGAATGATAGGAATTATGGCTCAGCTACTCACAATGGCTTATTGTCATATTTTGGTCGTGTCAATTATTCTTATCAGGATAAGTATTTGTTTGAGGCCAATGTGCGCAGGGATGCATCCTCAAGGTTTTCACCGGAAGATCGGGTTTCAATTTTTCCTTCATTCTCAGTGGGTTGGAGAATTGCCGAAGAGGCTTTCTTACAAAACTCGGACGCGATCAGTGACTTGAAGCTGAGAGCTTCCTGGGGTCAGCTCGGTAACCAGCAGATAGGAAGTGATTTTCCGTATGTTTCATCCATCTCACTTGCTGGAAATTATGTTTTCGGAGGTAGCATCTATACAGCGGCTACCCAAAACGTGTTGGCCAATTCTGCTATTCAGTGGGAAACCACAGAGACGACAAACATTGGTATTGATGCAGGATTTATGGAGAACAGGTTGACGCTGACCATGGAGTATTATATCAGGAAGACCAACGATATCTTGCTGGAGATCCCCATTCCATTGAATGTAGGATTAGAGCCTTCTACCCAGAATGCAGCAAGTGTTGAAAACAAGGGGTGGGACCTGGCACTGGGATGGCAGGATGACATCAATGATTTCCAATACAGTGCAAGGTTTATTGCTTCTGACTTCGTGAATGAAGTGACCGATCTGGCTGGCGTGGGACCTATTATTGAAGGGGGTGGAATAACTCAGGTAGGAGAGGCCATCAGTTCCATCTATGGATATGAAACGCAGGGTATCTTTCAGAGTCAGGAGGAGATTGACAATGCACCCGCACAATTTGGATCTTTGCAACCAGGAAACCTGCGATACAAAGATCAGCTGACCGTCGATACCAATGGAGATGGTGTGCCGGATCAGGCTGATGGTGTGATCAATGGCGATGATCGCGTAATCATTGGAAATTCTATTCCACGAATGAGCTACGCTTTTGACCTGGGAGCGCGTTACAAAGGGTTTGACTTTTCCATCGCCTTCCAGGGTGTAGGTAAAAGAGATATCCGAATTGGTGGCGATGCTGCATGGGCCATGTTTAATGGTGGTAAGATCCAGGAATGGCACATGGAAGAAACATGGACTCCGGAAAGAACAGATGCAAAATTCCCTATTTTGGTGCCTACCAGTGCAGGCAGCAACGACATCCAGAATTCAAGTACATGGATATTCAATGGAGCTTACCTAAGGTTGCGTAACATCAATTTCGGGTATTCTTTACCAGACGCTTTGATGGAGAATATCTTCTTGAATTCAGCCAGAATTTTCTTCTCAGGGCAGAACCTGATCACATGGGATAAGCTACCCGACGGAATAGACCCTCAGGTACCTAGCGGAACGAATGGAGATTTTTATCCGATCGTATCTTCCTATACCATGGGTATCGAAGTGAAATTTTAAATAATCAATTGATTATCAAAAAATATTGAATGATGAAAAATCTTATTAAAATATATTCAATACTCATAGCGCTCTTTGTTTTCAGTGCGTGTGAGGACGTGATCGACTTAAACTCATTGACCGAGCCAACCGATGCTACCTTTTTCTCCAATGAACAGGAGCTTGAGTTAGCGCTTACAGGAGTTTATACTTCAGTTGTGCATCAGGGTGGGTATGGGTTGCCTATCCAGGTAAACATGGACAATGGCGGTACTGATATTGGTTTAGTGCGAGGCGGTTTCCTGAGTTTTGATGAACTGGGAGCAGGTAGTCATAGTGCCTCCTCCGGCGGATTTGCCGATGTGTATTCTCATTTTTACCGAGGAATTGGAAGAGCCAATAACTTGCTGAATAACATGAGCAAGGCTCAGGAGGTGGTTCCTGAAGCTGCCTATAACAGGATCCGTGCTGAAGCTTTGGTCCTGAGGGCATACTATTACCATTACCTGTTGGAATTGTTTGGCGATGTGCCTTATACTGAGTCTTTGGCTACCTCTCCTGAAGAAGCGCTGTTGCCCAGAGAATCCAAAATTACCATTGCCAATAGCATCATGGATGATCTGGATGCTGCCGCAGCAATCCTGACAGATGATCCGGAAGATCCGGGCAGAGTAACCCGAGGTTTTGCTTTAGGGCTGAAAGCCAGGATAGCGCTTTACAATGGTTTGTATGCAGAGGCTGCAGCAGCTGCCAAAACGGTCATTGATGAAGGTAATTATCCATTGCATCCCAACTATGGCGAGCTGTTCACACGGGCAGGAGAAAATTCCGATGAAACCCTGTTTGTGATGCCTTTCATGGAAGGGTTTGCAACCACACAATTTCCGCGAGCTCAGGGTTCTCGAAACAGAAACTCCTACAGTACTGTTGTGCCAACACAATCAATGGTGGATAGCTATGAGGCTACTGATGGGTTGCCAATTGATGAGTCTGTAGTTTATGACCCAAGCAATCCATTTGCCAACAGAGACCCGAGGCTGGCGGCTTCTATCATTCTGCCACAAAGCGAATGGGCAGGCTTGATCTTTGAGAGTCATCCTGATAGTCTCAACGTGAGATTAGCCGATGGCTCGGATGGTGGATCCAATAAAGACTCACGGATCGTGATCTGGCCAGCTGCTTTCTGTGGGTACTTATGGAAAAAATACACGGACGAGGATGCACAGTTGATCAATCAAACGTTTAGCGATCTGGACTTCAAACTAATGCGATTTGCTGAAGTCTTGTTGATTTATGCAGAAGCAAAGATCGAAAATGATGACATTGATGCGTCAGTACTGACAGCTATTAACAGAGTGAGAGCGAGAGCCTATGGAGTGGATGTTTCCGATACCGGCAACTACCCTGACATCACGACAACAGATCAGGCCGAGCTTAGAGAGATCATTCGTCGGGAACGTAAGGTAGAACTTGCTAACGAAGGTTTCAGACTGTTTGATATCAGAAGATGGAGGATAGCTGAGAAAGTCATGCCAGTGACCCTTTATGGCAGAATTTTGGATGAGGCCAATGCTACTTTGGTTCCTGATATCGATGAAGATGGCTTTGTGTCTTACGCAGGCGTAGAGAGTCAGTATGATCTAAATACAGATCAACGATTCCCCAACGCTCAAAATAGGATTTTTACCAATCCAAGGGATTATCTCTTACCAATCCCTCAGTCGGAAGTGGATACTTACAGAGGACTGGGTTCGGAAATAGTTCAAAATTCCGGTGGATATTGATAATTATTTCAGTTTGGCAGGTCCATCGGATCTGCCAAACTTCTTTTACAAAAATCAATCTGAAAATATGATTTTCTACGATGACATTTAGCTATTTTCTGCGATGTATTTTTTTGGTGCTGCTGATCTATGGATGTAGTCAGGTGGAGGAAAAATCTAAACCCAATATATTGTGGATCCTAGCAGAGGACCTTTCCCCTGATCTCAGGTGTTATGGTCAGCCCATCGTGAAGACGCCAGTATTGGATAAACTGGCCAATGAGGGTGTGCGGTTCACCAATGTATTCACCACGGCAGGTATTTGTACACCAAGCCGAACGGCGCTGGCAACCGGAATGTATCAGACAGCGATCAACGCGCACCATATGCGTTATCCAGCTGAGTTGAAGAACAGCCTACCTGAAGATGTTACTCCTGTGAATGAGCTATTTCGAAGTCAGGGATACCAGACGGTCAATATCAAAGGTGGAGTCGGAACCGGAAAAACCGATTGGTCATTTAATTCAGATCTTAGTCACTATGATCACAGCACATGGGATCAGATCAATGCTGAAAATCCCTTTTTTGCAGTTGTTAATTTGAGATTGACCCATCGTCCTTTCGAAAAGGATGAACAAAACCCCATCAATCCTGATGAGGTGGTGGTACCTCCATACTATCCGGATCATCCGGTATCAAGACAGGACTGGGCCGATTACCTGGAGACGATACAATTGATGGATGCCCAGGTAGGTGAAATTCTTCAGGAACTGGAGGACCGTGGTTGGTCAGAAAATACCATTGTCTATTTCTTCAGCGACCATGGCAGACCCTTTACCAGGGGAAAGTCATTCCTTTATGATTCTGGTATAGAAATTCCTTTAATAATTAAGAGTCCACCAAACCTGAGATGGCATAATTTCCTGCCTGATGGATCTGTGAGTGATCAATTACTCAGTTCTCTGGACATTGTAGCCACTTCCCTTTCAATGGCGAATATTTCAAAACCAGCACGGATGCATGGCAGGGTATTTTTAGGAGAGCGTGTAGATAACGAGCGGGCATTTGTTTATGCGACTGCGGATAGGAGTGGAGAAGTATTTTTCAAGAGCAGGGCTGTCAGGAATAAACGGTTTAAGTACATAAGAAATTACAACAACGACTTTTCTGTGAATGAAGCGTCTACCGCATATCGCAGGGCCAATCATCCGATCTATCAGTTACTGGATATCTTAGCAGAAGGAAATGAATTAAGTCAGGCACAAAAGCAATTGGTGTTGCCCTTGCCACCAGAAGAGTTGTATGATATTAGCTCAGATCCGTTTGAAATAAACAATTTGGCGGATGATCCAAGTTATAAAAGTACATTGTCGATGATGAAGGAAGCACTATCAACCTGGCAGTCTGAAACTACAGACCATGGAATGTTGGAAGATTCCCCTGAGCTAGCTCGTGCTTTTGAAGCTTACGGCATTGAATCATCAAAGAAAAACGAGAAAAAAGCACTGAATCTTAGGTCCGGTGTAATGAAACAGATTGAATTAAACAGCACACAAAATTGAAATAGAATATATGAGAACTTTAATTTTCTTCTTAATAAGTCTGCTTATGGCCTCTACAGGCATGAGCAAGGACAAAAAAGCCGTCCTGGTACAGACAGAAAGTTTTGATCAAAAGGGAGGATGGTTCATTGACCAGCAGTCTATGGACGTCATGGGATCTCCTTACCTGCTGGCACATGGGATGGGGACCCCGGTGGACGATGCTATGACCAAGGTCATATTGCCGGAGAAAGGCAAGTACCGGGTTTTTATCCGGACCAGGAACTGGACGGCACAATGGTCAGATGTGCCGGCAGGGAGATTTCAGGTATTGATCGACGGCCAGCCCCTTGACAAAGAGTTTGGTGTGAGTACTCAGGAGTGGTCATGGATCGATGGCGGCACGGTGGACATAAAGTCACAGGTTGCTCACGTAGCCTTGCGTGACCTGACCGGGTTTAATGGCAGGTGTGATGCGATCTACTTTACCGCCGAGAAAAATGATGTTCCGCCAAACGATCCGGATCAAATTGATAAGTTGGTGGAAGAACTGACCGGTAAGAAGAAGACTGTGAAAGAAGGTGAATACGATTTTGTGATCATTGGTGGTGGTATGGCCGGCACCTGTGCTGCGATCTCCGCTGCCCGATTGGGTGTGAAAGTTGCTCTTATCCAAAACCGGCCAGTGTTGGGTGGGAATAACAGTTCAGAGGTGCGTGTACACCTGGGCGCCAGGATCAACCTGGAGCCTTATCCGAACCTGGGTAACCTGGTGAATGAAATCGGTCCCGACAGGGGTGGCAATGCCCAGCCCAAAGACTATTACGAAGACGATAAAAAACTGAAGGCAGTATTGGCTGAACCCAATATCTCTTTATTCCTAAATACCCATGCCAATAAGGTAGAAACTGAGAATGGCAAGATCACCAAAGTGTATGCTGAAAACATAGAAACAGGTGAGATCCGCGGGTATTCAGCACCCTTGTTTGCCGATTGCACTGGTGATGGTACGATCGGATTCCTGGCAGGAGCCGAATACATGACAGGCAGGGAAAGCAGAGACAGATTCAATGAGCCGACTGCCCCATTGGAAGCCGATAACCTGACCATGGGGATTTCGGTACAGTGGTTTTCGGAAGATGCTGGTTACCCTGTTGAATTCCCTGATATTGCGTGGGGACTACCATGGAATGACGAGAAAGCATTTGCCATCAAAAGAGGTGACTGGGACTGGGAAACCGGAATGGGCAAAGACATGATTAAGGAAACAGAGTTTATCAGAGACTATGGTTTGTTGGTGGTTTACTCCAACTGGTCTTACCTGAAGAACGATTATTCCAAGAAAGAGGAATTCACCAATGAGCGCCTGAAGTGGGTGGCGTATATCGGAGGAAAGCGCGAGTCAAGAAGGTTAGTTGGTGACTATATCCTCACTGAGAATGAATTGAGAAATCAGGAATTCCTGCCTGATGGTACAGCACCTACTTCCTGGACCATAGATCTTCACTACCCGGATCCGGAAAACCTTGAGAAGTTTGATGGAGAAGCGTTCAGGTCCATTGCCAAGCATACGAAGATCTACCCTTATCCGATTCCATTCAGATGTTTATATTCTAAAAATGTGAATAACCTGATGATGGGAGGACGAGATATCAGTGTAAGCCACGTGGCACTTGGTACAGTAAGGCTCATGCGGACGGGTGGCATGATGGGAGAAGTGTTAGGTATGGCAGCATCTGTTTGTAAAGAGTTTCAGGTTACCCCACGGGAAATCTATGAGAGTCATTTTGCTGACCTGGAGCAGCTAATGCTGAAAGGTGTTGGTGATCCTGATCTTCCTTTTACTCAAACATATAATAAAGGTGGTACGCTTTTAGAGACAGTGGAGTAAATGATCAGGACGCTCCTCATAGCACTTTCAATATTATTTTTTGAACGTAGCCTTACCCCCGGTTACGTACCAATGAGTCAGCCATTAATAGCTGACTCATTGGATATTGAGCTGACTCCACTGTATGATGAAGATAGCCTACTGGATGGATACACAGCATTCATCTTCACCCCCATCTGTGAAGAAGACAAATGTTACGCAGTGGAGATCGATTTCTTCTGGGACGCCATCGGTAGATTTGATCATTATGATACCATCCCGGGCCAGCCACTGACCAAACTAGAACATGAGCCCTTCACACCTGAAGAATATGAGAAGTTACACCAGATTTTAAGTGAGCCGGCATCTGTATTAGGTAACTATCAAAAAGAAGATCTCGTTCAGGACATTGAAGAGGAAGGTGTAGACGGTGTATCAGGAGCCACCATCAACGAGATCAAAGAGAGTGTAATCAGTGGGGCAGTGTACTCCTGCTATACGCTTTGGCACATTGTCAATGGAAAAGTGGTTGATAGTATTCAATCACTTACCTACAGAGATCTCCGGGACCCATTGGTTGAGAAGCTGGTTCGAAAAGAAGATCAGCAGATCAATTACTACCTGATCAATGAATTTTCCGAAGAAGATTTCCTCCAATATCTACCACACATATTATTTACAATCGAAAAAGGACAGGGCTACTATGCCAAAAATGCCATCGAAAAAATGCCGGCTTCGGTTTTTGAAGATGAACGGGCCCAACAGTTTTTTGCAGATATTTTTAGCGACCTCAATTATTTTGCACAAATATCCCTTCTTAAGAAGCTAAATCCTCAATCTGTAAGCAGTGAGTTGGAATCAACATTGCGAAAACAGCTAAGCGAGAGGAATTCTCAGAAAAATGAATTGATCCGAGGATTGATTGGAATCGAAAACAATTGATTATTCCGGCCAGGAATAATAATACCTAATATTCTTCGGCAAAAGACCAGCTATCAATAATTTCCTTTATTAATTCAAAAGTCAAAAAATAGTTGTACATTAGATTAATTGTAATTAAGCAAGCTATTGAACGCTTTTAATTTCAATTTTCATAATGAGCATCGCGTTATTGCGTATTTTGTTAATAAAGCAATGTGATGATGATTATTTGAATAGCGAATAATAGTTTGTAGAACCAACCCTCACATGATTGAATCCAGTTATTCAGGAAAAGATGACAGTACAATTTGGAAGTCATTTATCAGTGGGGATCGATCTGCGCTTGCGTTTATCTATTTCAAGTATGCAAAGTATCTGCTTTCTTATGGATACAAAATTTGTCGTGATAGGGAATTGGTAGAAGATAAGGTGCAGGATTTGTTTGTGCAGCTATGGGCCAAACATGATCGTTTGGGAAATACTGATTCCATAAAATTCTATTTATTTAGATCCTTACGCCGAAAACTGGCTGAGTCAGTGAGGGCAGAGAAGCTAAGGTATGCGGTAGGTCTTGAAGTGATCAATCAGTTCTCCGGACCATTTGAAAGCCAGCTCATTGAAATAGAGACCAGATCTGAAAGGAAGAAACTTGTAGAGCAATTATTGGCTCAGCTCAATGACAATCAGCGGGATATTTTACATTTAAAGTATACAGTAGGACTATCCAACTGTGAAATAGCCGAAATATTGAGCATGGAGCATCAGTCTGTAAAAAATGCGGTGTTCAGGTCTATTACCAAGATTCGAAAATTTCTGGAGAAACATAATGTCTCGCTTACTTCCTTGACAAAAAGCGTGGAATAAAGGCGAACAGATTACTTTTTTCACAGCCACAGAAAAAAGATCATAAAAAGTGAGTACCGGTTCATAAAAGGTCCCTTTACTCAACCAAAGTCTGCTATCCAAATGCCTGCATCTTTTGAATTTATAGAAGAACTCGTTTGCGATGATCGGTTTTGTAAGTATGTCCTCAACCCGGACAATGAAACGATTAATTACTGGAATGCATTCAGACGAAACAACCCTGAGAAAGAGGAGGGAATTCAACAGGCCAGACAACTGGTATTACTTTTAGGCAATGACAATGATGCCAATGAGCGAGACACTCTCAAAATAACTGATCAAATCTGGAAGAAAATTCAAAGTAATCTCGATAAGGACAATGACAAGCGTTCTAATCGAGGTTCCCGTAATGAATTACTGCTCTTTGGTTTAAAAGTAGCAGCAGTATTTCTTGTCATGTTTACCATCTCGTTCTTGATTGTGGACATTCAGTCAGGCGTTGATGAAAATAGCATTAGCAAGACTGAAAACTACTTCCAGCGGGTAACCAGGTATGGTCAGAAGGCGAGTTTTTATTTACCTGATGGGTCGCATGTTACACTCAATGCAGGATCCAGTTTGTACTACTATGTCTGCAATGAATGCCACACCAGAGAGTTGATTCTCGAGGGGGAAGCATTCTTCGATGTGAAGAGAGATACCGAAAGGCCTTTCATTGTCAAAACCAATAACCTTTCAGCTACGGTTTTAGGCACAAGTTTCAATGTAAAGGCTTATCCCGAAGAAGATAAGATAGAGGTAGCGTTGGTGACCGGTAAAGTTTCTGTTTCAGGAGAAAATTCAGCACCAGCAATCCTGGTTCCAAATGAAATGGCCACCTACAGACATGATAATAAAGGGACCATGGTGAGCGCTTTTGATCTGGAAGAAATCACCGCATGGAAAGACAAAATTCTTGTGTTTGAGGATGTGAGTTTCAAAGAGCTCACTACTACCCTTAGCCGCTGGTATGATGTGGAATTTATTGTATCAGATTCAGCCAGAAGTGTCAAGGGATTTATGAATCGAAAAGATTACAAAGGAAAGTATAATAACAAAAGCCTTGAGACCGTGCTGGAAGCGATAAGCTTCTCCTATGAATTTGAATATGAAATCAAGGATAAAAAAGTATGGATAAAATAATTAAAACTGGAAGGAGGTACTATATCAACATAAGAACATAAGCAAACTCCAAAGACAACTGGCCACTTACAAAAGTGTGAATAGCTGCGAATTGAATCGGCATCTTAGCCCCAATCAACAACTACCCTTTTTGTCTTTGATGAAACTTTTTATCAACTAAACTCAAATGTATGAAAATTAAAATTTTACAAATGGTCAGACTGATGACCATACAGGCGTTGGCAGTTGTTTTGCTGCAATGCTTCACTATTACATTTCTGATGGCAAAGGGAGGTGAAACTCAAAAGGAGAAGAGCATTGAAAGTATTTATCTTTCATTGCAACTGCAAGGAGAGTCGATCACCGATGTTTTCCAAAAAATCGAGGAAAAAACTCCTTTCACATTTGCCTACCGAAAGAGTATCATAGACAACAAAATGAAACTGGATGCAACGTTCAGAGAAGAGTCCTTGGCAAGCCTGCTCCGGTATGTATCACAGAATACCGGCTTAAGCTTCAAGCGAGTCGATGAAACCATTCAAGTGAGTAAATCTTTTCTGGCGGAACCTACTGTAGAGGAGATGAGCGCATATGCTGAACAGATTGACGTCAGAGGAAAGGTCGTTGATCAAAATGGACAAGGGTTACCAGGGGTTTCGGTAATTGTTCAGGGTACCACCTCTGGTACTACTACTGATGGAGATGGTATGTATAGACTTACTGTTCCAGATGGTGCCACGTTGGTTTATTCATTTGTAGGGTTTGAGACGCAAGAAGTGCCTGTTTCAAACCGATCTGTAATAGATATATCTATGAAAGAGGATGTAGAAGCACTTGATGAAGTGGTTGTTACAGCATTAGGTATTGAGAAAGACAGACGAACGCTTGGTTATGCTACTGCAAAGGTTGCTCCTGATGAGTTCAATGTCAACAGATCACCAAACTTCATGAACACACTTCAGGGAAAGATTGCCGGGGTAAACATTACCAATATGGGTTCGGGCCCACAAGGAAGTTCAAAAGTAAGGATCCGTGGATTATCTTCATTTGGAAACAACAACTCTCCTCTTATAGTAATTAATGGTGTACCCGTTGATAATACCAACTTTGGAGTTAGAGGTGATGTTAATGAAGCGGGAAGTAATAGACGGTCTGATAGTGGCGATGGTTTGAGCAGTATAAATCCTGATGATGTTACTTCAATGAATGTTCTAAAAGGAGCTGCTGCAGCTGCACTTTATGGATCAAGAGCAAAAGACGGAGTTATTATGATCACCACAAGAAACCGTGCAGCAGGCAGTGGTATTTCTGTTACATATAACATGAATTATGTCAATGGAACTCCAATTGACCTTACGGACTACCAGTATGAGTATGGTCAGGGTGAGGGAGGTGTTAGACCTAATGCGCCAGGTCCAACTTCCGGAGTTTGGAGTTTTGGTGAGCGAATGGGCGGTACGCAGATACTGTTTGATGGTATAACGGCTCCCTATGAGCCTACTCCCGGAAAAATCAGGGAATATTACAATAATAGTTCAGCACTCCAAAACTCAGTTACCATTGCGTCTGGGGGTGAAAATGGAGGTTTTAGTTTGGCAGTTTCAAATATGGAAGCCAAAGCAGTACTACCTGGATCCAACTATTCCAGAAATACAATTAACCTTGGGTTTACACAAAAAATCAAGAAACTTTCTGTTTCTGGAAATGTGAACTATTCCTATGAGGACAGAAGGAATCCCCCAAACATTGCAGAACAAGATTATAGTCCTGTAGTAATATATACCCTGGCAACTTCAATGCCTATGGACCTGTTGAGAGAGAATTGCTGTGACCCTGTTACTGGAGACGAGATTAAATATTCGAGATTCACAAATAGGACGAACCCATATTTTGCTTTGAAGCGGTTTGAAAACAACTTCAGAGATCGCGTGTTTGGTAATGTCACTGCAAAGTACAATCTAACCGATTGGTTATTTATCCAGGGAAGGATAGGACAAGATTTTTACAGTAGGGATGTTGACTATAATCGCCCAACTGGTTCCCAAAGACAGTCAGCGCCGCCTCCGGGATTTGTGAATGGAGAGTATGTCCAGGATAAACGCCGGTACAGGGAAGTGAACTCTGACTTTTTGATTGGATTTTCAAAGGATGTCGGTCGAGTAGGAATTAACATTAATGCAGGTGGTAATTCTATGTATCGAAGAAGAGATATCTTCACTATTCTTGGAGAAAACTTTTTCACCAGGGATTTATATACAATAGGTAATTCAAGTAAGGTTACCCCTAATTTTAGGATATTCGAAAGAAAGGTCAATTCCCTTTACGGCTCTGCTGAAATATCTTTTAACGAATGGATATATGTAAATGGTACGGTGAGGAATGACTGGTTCTCTACACTTTCACCTGCGGAGAGAAGTATTCTTTATCCTTCAGTCACGACCAGCTTCATTTTTAGTGAAGCACTTGCTGATGCGTTACCAGAATGGATTAGCTTCGGAAAGCTACGATTGGGATATGCCGAGGTGGGGTCAGATACGGATGTGGAAGAGTATTCAAATGCTTTGTTTTACGGCATCAGTCAGCAGCAACTGCTTAATCAGCCTGTAGGTAACATCGATGGAAATACTATTCCCAGTCCTGATCTGCGACCCATGCGTGTAAAGGAAACTGAAATTGGTCTGGAACTAACATTATTTGACAATATTCAGTTTGAAATCAACTATTATGACAAGCTCTCTCAGGATCAAATACTTGAAGCACAAATATCTGATGCTTCTGGATTTGCCACTCAGTTTGTTAATGTTGGTGAAAGTAAAAACCAGGGTGTTGAGCTCTTTGGATCTTTTTATCCTGTCAGAAACAGTAATTTCTCATGGAATTTCTCAGCAAATGGAGCTTACAATCAAACTGAAGTATTAAGTCTGAGTGATGATCCAATGGAACAAGAAGGAGACTTTATTACCGTCGGAGGTGCTGAGTTTCACGGAGAATTAAGGCAGGTTGTGGGCAGACCAATCGCTCAGCTTTATGGCTGGGGTTACCTGAGAGATGATCAGGGTCGTATCATTTATGATGAGAACAATGGTCGGCCATTACGTTCAGATGAGCAACTGAATTTTGGAAGTGCTCTACCACGTTGGGTGGGTGGTTTCACCAACTCTATTGAATTCATGGGAGTCACTGCTTCATTCCTGATTGACTTCAAATTAGGCCATAAGCTTATTTCCGGAACACATACCAATGCTTACC
This sequence comes from Cyclobacteriaceae bacterium, assembly GCA_965223915.1. Classification (GTDB taxonomy): domain Bacteria; phylum Bacteroidota; class Bacteroidia; order Cytophagales; family Cyclobacteriaceae; genus UBA7330. The sequence continues at coordinate 2,338,285 of OZ245027.1, forward strand.
GACATGGTTTGGATAAAGCAACTTTACCCGGTCGGGACGTTGGTTTCATTGTTGGAGATGGTGTGAATCCTGATGGCGGAATCAATGAGACACAGGCGGCTATTCAGCCATTCTATGAAACTATCAGGTCTAATAGAATGTCAGAGCAGTCCGTATTCAATGCCGGTTCATGGCAGCTAAGACAGATCTCAGTAGGTTACGATTTCACTAAGTTTTTGGTAAATCAAAACTTCATCAAAGGATTGAAACTCAATGTTGTAGCCAATAACGTAGCTGTGTTAAAGCAATGGGTGCCTCATGTGCATCCGGATCAGAATGGAATCATTGGTGACAGCCGAACAGGGCTTGAATCTACAGGATTGCCAATAACTCGAGATATTGGATTCAACCTGAATGTTAAATTTTAAGTAAGGACATCATGAAAAATACACTAAAATACATAGTTCTTTCAGTTATGATGATGGGCATTGTCACTTCCTGTGACGATGGTTTCGATGAGTTGAATACGGATCCTGTGCGATTGACATCAATTGATCCTACGTTTCAGCTAAACCGGGCAATTATCAGCGCAGCTCCTGATTATGGAAATTTCACCTATGAAACTACCATTGTACGGCAAATGATCACACCATTCCTTGGAGTTGGGACAGGAGGAAATGCTAATCAGGACAATAGAAGTGCAACAAATGGTAACTGGAATGATGGATATGATACATCGATCAAGAACTTAGTTGATGCTGTAGCGAATTTAGAGGGTACAACTGATCAGGTCAATCTACTGTCTATGGTAAGAATTTGGAAAGCCTATGAGTTCATGGTTCTGACAGATACCTACGGAGATATTCCTTATAGTCAAGCTGGAAAAGGCTTTTTAGAAGGAATTGCCTTTCCTGAGTATGATGTGCAGGAACAGATCTATGATGATATTCTCAATGAGTTGCAGGAAGCTTCAGCAGCATTGAATGTTGCTAATGATGCTGTCCCACAGGAGTTAATGTATGTTACTGTTGGTGACAACATAACCAGATGGAAAAGGTTGGGGTACTCTTTGCTATTAAGAGCCGCTATGAGATTGTCGAAAGTAAACCCAACCAAGGCTGCGTCGTTTGTTGCAACGGCTGTTGCAGGGGGATTGATGCAATCAAACGATGACAATGCTGTTGTAAGACACGATGCCAATTTTAGAAATGGTTTAGGGACAAACCTTAATGGCGGTCAGGCAGGGTTCTACTATGTGGATAAGGAATTTGTGGACTGGATGCAGACTAACAATGATCCAAGGTTGGCAGTAATTGCAACAAGGTATGTGGGCGCAGCAACCAATGGTGATCAGGTACCAGGAACAGGTAGCAATGACCCTGCTGATCAGATTGGTATGCCACAGGGATATGATAATACTACAATCCCGCCTCAGGTGGCTTCTGATGGACTGGCAAGCTTGTATGATTACAGCGAACTGGACAGGTTAAGGATGGGAAGTCCTCAGGCACCGAGCTTTTTGGTGACCTATTCTCAAACCATGCTTTTGTATGCCGAAGCCATTGTCAGAGGTTGGGCAACAGGTGATGAGAATGCTGCCTATGCTGCAGCTATTAGGGCACACATGGAGCAATTATCCATGTACCCTGGAGATACGGATGTGGATGAGACTGACATTACGGATTACATTACTGCTCATCCGCTTGCTGGTACTCAGGCTCAACAAATTGAGCTGATCAATGAGCAATACTGGATGTCTTCCTACCTGAACGGCCATGAAGCATGGGCCAACTTCAGAAGAAGTGGGTTTCCCAACGTGGCTCCTAATACCTATCCAGGCTCTGACTTGAAGACTGAGAATTTTATCAGACGACTCACTTATCCTGATTCTGAAAAAACAGTAAATTCTGAAAACTTACAGGTGGCTATAGATAGACAAGGTGAAGATATCCTTGATACCAGAATATGGTGGGATACTCCTTGATGCTGTAAATTCTTTTTAATAATTTGGAAAAGGAAAACCAATCGATTGTTTTTAATCGATTGGTTTTCTTATACCGATAATATTATTTGAATAGACTGGCTCATTCAAAACAGTCTAACCTAAACATTAACCCATTGGAAATTCAAGACCCACTCATTATACTCTTTATTGGCATCCTTGTTGTTGTTGGCGGAATCATCGGATTAAGACTCCACGCGTTTTTAGCGCTTCTTCTGGGTGCCTTTGTTGTATCTATTTTAACTCCTGATACTGCAATTATTACATTCATCACGGGTAAAGGCGGTTCGCTGGCTGATGCCCAGAAACTCATCAATCAGGATGTAGGTCTGCGTATCGCCTCTGAGTTTGGTAGTACATGTGGCAAAATAGGTATTTTAATCGCCATGGCTTCCATCATTGGAAAATCCATGCTGGAAAGCGGCGCCGCAGAAAAGATCGTCCGATCTACGTTAAAACTGACTGGTGAAAGCAGAGCACCACTCACCTTTCTTGGTAGTAGTTTCTTCATTGGAATACCCGTATTTTTTGATACCGTTTTTTACCTGATGGTTCCCCTGGCAAAAGCCATGGCCATGAGGATCAAAAAGAATTATTTACTCTTAATTCTTTGTACTGCTGCAGGCGCCGCCATGGCCAATTCATTGGTGCCCCCCACCCCTGGACCTCTTTTCCTGATTGCTGCAATGGATATTCCCATCGGCATGATGATGGTTGGAGGCTTTTTAGTGGGATCTGTTACCATTGTAGCGGGGTATTTTTATGCCGCCTGGGCCAACAAGAAATGGCCCGTTCCATTGAGAGATTCGATGGAGGCATCACTTGAGGAGATTAAGAAACTTTCTGAGAAAGATGGTAAAGATCTACCTCCCATCGGATTGGCATTACTACCTATTCTGATCCCGATTCTTTTGATAACACTCAATGCCCTGGTCCAGACTTTTGCAGAGGGGGCACAGACAGGCTTCTTAGCTATACTCGGTGATATATTAGCTTTCCTTGGTGAGAAGAATCTCGCGCTGGCTCTGGGGGCTCTTTCCTCACTCATTATTCTTATAATGCAGAAAAGTGGTGATAAGGATGGACTAAAAAAATCAGTTCAAACAGCCTTGATGAGTGGCGGTGTAATTATCCTGATAACAGCAGCAGGCGGAGCTTTCGGTGGTATGTTGCAACAGACAGCCATTAGTACCCGAATTGCGGAGCTTACCAGTGGTTATCAAATGGCATTGATCCCACTGGCGTTTTTAATTACAGCGATTGTAAGGACAGCCCAGGGATCCGCCACAGTAGCAATGATTACTGCGTCAGGAATATTGGCAGGGATGGCTACCTCCATGTCTCTGGAATATCATCAGTTATATATTGGTTTAGCCATCGCTTGTGGCTCAAAGCTTATTCCATGGATGAATGACAGTGGTTTCTGGATCGTATGTAAGATGAGTAACCTGACCGAGCAGGAGGCTTTAAAGACATTTTCACCGCTGCTCACCATTATGGGGATTGTAGGTCTGATAGTGATATTGATCGCAGCCAACTTGTTCCCACTAGTTTAATAGTAGCGTTTTTTAAATACAGATAAAACCCAATAAAAAATGAAAAATATTAATCGAAGAAAAGCCCTTTCCTCAATGATCACCACATCAATTGGTACAACAGCTGTTGTGGGATCAATGGGTTCTATGGTATCTGCCTGTGCACAGCCTCAACCCAAAGATGTACCTACAATGGCCAATGAGGGGGGCAATGAAAAGAAACCAATGCTGATGAAGGTTGGGTGTCAGCATGGTGGCACGGGAAAAGAAAACCTTGAATTTCTAGCACGACACGGCGTGTTCAATATGGATGGAGGTTCCCCCAAGGTGATTCCAGGTGTTGGTTGGGATCTGGAGGATTCACTGGCCAAAAAGGAAGCCTGCGAAAAATATGGGATCAGCCTGGATGCATATCATTTACCGCTTTCGTCCGCAGGATATAAGCGGGTAGCTACCCCCAATATCATGCTGGCCAAAGACCCTGAGCGTGACAAGGAAATCGAAATGATCCAACAGATGATTTCAGTAGCAGGGAAGACAGGTGTGAAAACACTGCTTTACAACACCATCATTATGGAAATTCTCAGGACCGGAAGGACTACTGATCCTACCCGGGGTAACGCTTCCTATAGCACCTGGAATTATGAAGAGGCCCTGAAAAGAGGGATGGATAAGGAGACCATTCCTGGCGGTCCGATCTCTATAGATGACCTGTACGAAAGAATCACGTATTTCCTGGATCGGGTATTACCCGTAGCTGAGGAGTACAATGTGAAATTAGGGAATCATATCGCCGATCCGCCAGCTCCGGCAGGCTACAGGGGAATGACCCGATGGAACAGTCCTGCCGTATTTGAAGGCATCAAAAGGTTTGGGCAGCTATATGATAGTCCGTCACATGGTTTTAACCTTTGTCTAGGATCTACAGCCGAGGGTCTCAAAGATCCAAAAACAGAGATTCTTCCAATCATCAGGTGGGTAGGCGAGCGTAAACAAATCTTCAATATTCACCTCAGGAACATCAAGGGTGGTTATAACAATTTCATGGAGGTTTATCCTGACAACGGGGATATGGATTTTGTAGCTATTATCAGGGAATTGCGTGAGGTAGGGTATGATGGAATGGTCATGCCAGACCACATTCCAAGGCATGAAGACCCGGCCAGCGGACTTCAGGGGCATGCCTTTGCCTTTGGACATATTAAAGGGATCATGGCAGCATTAGACAGTGAAGCTTAATTAGAAATAATCTGCCGGATAGTGGATCGTAGGAATTTTTTTGGGAAAGCATTGGGTCTGGGAGCGGCAACAGCATTCAATTTTAAGGGATTCGACCTTGTGGCGAAAAGTACCCCAAAGGCATCAGAGAAGATAAATGATCTGGTGGAGTGGAATGTCCATTTCTTTAGTTCAGATACGAAGAAATATCCGTTTCATCGCAATGCGACCTATAGACCAGATGCCAGCAAGTTTCCAAAAGATCCTCTTAAAACGTATTTATCGCATTTAGATAAGGAAGGTATTGGCAGAGGAGTGGTTGTTCAACCTGAACCATATGGTGATGATCACTCACTGCTATTAGACTGTCTCGAAAAGGAGTCTGAAAGACTAAGGGGTACCAGCCTGTTTTATCCGAAGGATTCATTGGCACCCATGAAGCTCGCATCTCTGGTCAGGGCACATCCTGAAATTGTGGCAACACGTTTTCATGCGCATCGGGGCAAAGAAAGCTATCTTGATTCATTTGCAGATTCCGGTGTGCGGGCACTCTGGAAGCAGGCTGTAGACCTGGATATCATTATTGAACTGCATATCGGACCCAACTATGCCCAACAGGTAAGAAAAGCCATTGAGGCATTTCCCGGTTGCAAAGTGCTCATAGATCATTTTGCAGAACCCCATATGGGGGATGCAGTGGAGTTTGCTCATGTCCTCGCACTGGCAGAACTACCCAATGTGTATATGAAATTTTCAGGATTAGGGCATTTTGCTGATGATAGCCCGGATTACGCAAGTGCAAGGCCTTTTACCAGGCAGGTATTGCAGGCTTTTGGGCCCGACAGGATGGTCATGGGCGGTGTGCCTTTGAGCACATTTGACGTACATATGAAAGGCTACGCTGAGGAAGAAAAAGCCAAAGTGACAGGAAAAAATATTCTTAAATTGCTGAGCTGGAATTAATCAATGAAAAATCGTAAAACAAAGAAGATTTTATATGAACGGGCTTAAAATTAAGGATATTATTATCACTCCAATAGCAACGGTAGACCCACCATTACTCAATGCGGCAGGGCTTCATGCACCCTATGCATTGCGAACCATATTAGAGATAGTGACTCATGACAATATTGTTGGAATAAGTGAGATACCAGGTAATGTTGAGATCAATGAGGCATTGGAGGAGATGGCAGCGTTGCTCATAGGAATGGATCCGTTCCACCTGAATGCCATAAAAGATAAAATAGAAAGTCATTTTGATGAAGAGACCACGCACCAGCGTGGTGACACCCCGTGGGATCAGCGGAAGATCGTCCACGTGTTTAGCAGTGTTGAAGTGGCCTGTATGGACATCATGGGCAAAGTGCTGGAGCGTCCTGTGGTAGATCTCTTAGGAGGAAAACGAAGAGATCTTGTGCCATTCGCAGCTTATTTATTTTATAAATACGAAGGCGCTGGTGGAGAACTTGAGTTTGGGATAGATCCAAAGGCAACTGGATGGGCTGCAGCCAGACAAAAGGAAGCCACTACTTCGCAGGGTATTGTTGATCAGGCCATTGCCATGGTGAAGGAATTTGGCTTTAAATCCATAAAACTTAAAGGGGGAGCTTTTGAGCCAGCTCAGGAGGTGAAAGCCATGAAGGCATTGTATAACCATTTTGGACCGTATTTTCCGCTTCGACATGATCCGAATGCCATCTGGAAGGTGGAAACTGCGATAAAATATGGCCAGATGATGGAAGGCATTCTGGAATATTGGGAAGATCCGGTGAGAGGGCAGGAAAATATGGCCAAAGTCAAGAAGAAATTGAAGATGCCATTGGCCACCAATATGTGTACGACAAGTTTTGAGGATATACCGGGAAGTATAGCATTGGGCTCCGAAGATATCATACTCAGTGACCATCACTTCTGGGGTGGGTTGAGAAGCTCTATGGAGCTGGCAAAGCTATGTGAACCCTTTGGAAGAAAGCTCTCTATGCACTCCAATAGCCACCTGGGGATCTCCCTGGCTGCGATGGTCCATCTGGGTGCTGCTCTGCCGGAAGTCCCATATGCTTTGGATACGCATTATCCGTGGCAATCAGAAGAAGTGATCGTCGGTGGGCGAATCAAATTTGAAGAAGGATCTGTGCGTGTACCCGACGGACCGGGTCTTGGGGTAGAAATTGACAGGCAGGCGCTTAAGAAGCTTCATGAAAACTTCATTAAGTGTGGTTTGACAAAAAGGGATGACCTGGTGGAAATGAGGAAAGTGGTGCCTGACTGGGAGTTTAAAAAAGTAAGGTGGTAATTAAGAGTAAAAAAACAATTTCATATATAAACATATAACAACATGACTTATAAAAAAGAAAGATTAAAAGCCCTAATGAAAGATCCCTCTGAAGAAAAAGCTGACGGCCAGAAAGGAAGGCGGTCATTTTTCAAGAAAGCCGGGATAGGGGGATTGAGTCTGGCAGCATTCACAGCAGCCCCGATTGAGGATGTTTTGGCTGAATCTACTAAAAATGTCAACAAAAGTTCAGCACCTACTGACCTGAAGATCACAGATATGCGAATCGCTGAGGTCTCAGATGTAATGTTTCGCACACCCATCGTGAAAATATATACCAACCAGGGAATCGTTGGTTATGGCGATGTGCGGGATGGAGCAGCCAAAGAATACGCTTTATTTTTGAAAAGCAGAATTCTGGGAGAAAACCCCTGCAATGTGGAGCGGCTATTCAAAATCATAGAACAATTTGGCGGACATGCCAGGCAAGGTGGTGGTGTGTCAGGAGTGGAAATGGCACTCTGGGATTTGGCAGGTAAAGCTTATGGAGTGCCAGTATATCAAATGCTAGGCGGCAAGTACAGAGATCGTGTAAGGGTATATTGCGATACCACTACTTCTCCTGATCCTGAGGTGTATGCCAAACGTATGCAGGAAAGGGTTGACAAGGGATATACTGCATTGAAAATGGATATTGGTATTGGTTTGATCAAGGATATTCCGGGCGCTGTAGTCAACAATGCCGGCGGACCCTTTGACCCATATAAATATGAATATAGAAAATACAATTTGACACAGCATCCTTTTACCAGGATCCAGGTTACCGATAAAGGGATAGAAAAAATGATGGAATTCCTGGATGTGATGAGATCTCAGATTGGTTATGAGATCCCTATGGGTACGGACCATTGGGGTCACTTTGGGGTGAATGAAGCCATCAAACTGGCCAGAGCAGCTGAAAAATATAACCTGGCATATATGGAAGACCTGATCCCTTGGCACTTCATGGAGCAATGGAAGGAGATTTCTATGTCTACCACCACGCCAACTCAAACGGGTGAAGATATCTATACCCTCAAGCGCGGCTTTAAGCAATTGATCGATATGCGGGCAGTGGACATTGTTCATCCGGACCCGAATACGTCTGGCGGAATCCTTGAAACGAAAAGAATCGGGGATTATGCCTCAGAAAATGGGGTAGGGTTTATGCATCACCATGCATCAGGGCCTGTTTCATTCCTGGGATGTGTGCACAGTGCGGCAGCCACCGAAAACTTTATGTGGCTGGAACATCACGCCGTTGACAAAGCAGATTGGGAGAAGCTGGTCACTGGATTTGACGGTCCAATCGTAGAAGATGGATACGTGAAAGTGCCTGAAAAGCCTGGAATCGGCGTTGAGTATGACGATGAAATGCTCAAGAAATATTTAGTGAAAGGCGAGAAGCTGTTTGCCCCAACCCCGGAGTGGGACAATATCCGGGCCTGGGACAGGACCTGGAGTTAAGCAATCACTATAGGCATATGTATATTGGACAGTAAGAGTACGCTTTTACTGTCCTTTTATTTTATAGATACTTAATGTGCAGGACTTTCCAAAAACGTCTAAATTTATCACAGCGATATCAATGCGTTAAACAACCAGAGAATCATGAAAAAGCAAATTGCCCACCAATTCCTTATTTGTTTTGTTTTATTCCTTATTGGCTGTCAGTCCGGAGCTAAAAAAGAGGCGAAAGATGAGGAGACAACCTTAACCACTGAAGAGATACTCAATGAATCAAAAGAAGACCTGGCTAAAAGAATGGAATGGTGGACTGAGGCCAAGTTTGGAATGTTTATTCACTGGGGACCTTATGCCGTGCCTGCAGGAGAGTATAAGGGTGAGACCGTAAAAGGCATAGCGGAGTGGATCATGCACCGTGCTTCTATCCCGGTAGAAGAATATGAAACGTATTCCAGGCAGTTTAATCCAGAGCAATATGATGCTGATGAATGGGTGAGGATAGCTAAAGATGCCGGTATGAAGTACATTGTGATCACATCCAAGCACCACGATGGCTTCTGCCTATGGGATTCTGAGGTTACGGATTATGATGTGATGGATTTTTCACCCATCAAGAGAGACCTGTTGCAGGAACTGAAAGATGCCTGTGATAAATATGATGTAAAACTTTGTTTTTACCACTCGATCATGGATTGGCACCATCCGGATGCACAGGCCCCTCACTACCCGGAATACAATACCAAGGAAAAGCAGAATCCAAACTTTCAGGATTATGTAGACAATTATCTCTACCCTCAACTCACTGAGCTGGTTGAAAAATACGATCCTCATGTTTTGTGGTTCGATGGTGAATGGATCCCGGAATGGACCCATGAACATGGTGTTGAATTATATACTTACTTAAGAAAGCTTGACCCGGAACTTATCATCAACAATCGGGTGGATAAAGGACGTCAGGGGATGCAGGGAATGAATAAGGGGGAGGAATACCTTGGAGATTTTGGGACCCCTGAGCAGGAGATTCTTGAAGGCACCAGTGAGTACTATTGGGAATCCTGCATGACCATGAATGATAGCTGGGGCTACAAACTCAAAGATGACAACTGGAAATCTGATGAAATGCTCATTCATAACCTTGTGGATATCGTGGCCAAGGGAGGAAACTATCTGTTAAACGTAGGACCTACTGCAGAAGGGTTGATCCCCGATCCTAGTGTTGAACGACTGGCATCCATAGGCGATTGGATGACCGTGAACCAGGAGGCAATTTATGAAACTGAGATATTCGAAAGAGGTTATAAGCAAGGAGAGGAAATCCGTTTTACAAGTAAAGATGATGGGTCAACTTTGTATGCTATTTCTTTGACAAAACCAGAAAATCAATTCGTTTTAGAAGGCATCACGCCAATGGAAGGTTCTGACATTCGATTACTCGGCAGCGACATGGAGATTACCTGGACCAAAGAAGGTGATAATCTGGTGATAACGCATCCGCAGGAAGTTTCGCCTGAGTTGGCACACGCCTGGACTTATAAAATTGAGTTGGCACAATAGTAAACCAGAGCCAGATGATAGGCCTAAATGAGTGCAAACTGACATAAAAGCACTATTTTGAGGCTATAATGGCAGATGTCTTAAAACTATTTAAGGGTAGGTCGCTGGTGGTGAAGTGGGTCTCAGAGTATCTGTTGTCTAACCCACAGCGGATGATCCTGCTGAGCTTTGCTTTGGTAATTTTTGTTGGAACGGCATTGTTAATGCATCCTGATGCAACAAACAGCCGCGGCTCCTTGCATTTTATTGATGCATTTTTTACAGCTACATCAGCTACCTGTGTTACAGGACTGGTAGTCGTAGAGACTTCATCTGCTTTTACCACTTTCGGGCAGATGGTTATCCTCTGTCTCATACAATTGGGGGGACTTGGGATCATGACATTCAGTACGTTTTTCATGTTTTTGCTGGTTGGCAGGCTTTCAATTGCCGGGCGGGACATTCTGGTTGATACTTTCAGCCAAAACCCAATGATGGAGCTGATCAGGCTCCTTCGGACAGTCTTTATATTCACCATTGTGCTGGAAGTAGCAGGATGGTTATTACTTTCTGCCAGGTTTTATCAGGATTTTCCGGTCAGAGAGGCTTTATACCAGGGCGCGTTTCACAGTATTTCTGCTTTTTGCAATGCAGGCTTTTTTCTGTTAGAAAATGGCTATTACAATTACGCAACCAATGGTTATTTTAATTTGGTCAATATACTGCTCATTATTTCCGGAGGGCTGGGGTTTATTGTGATTTTAGATATAAGATCCCAACTGGGAAAAGAGCGGAAGCATTTCTTCTCACGATTAAGTCTGCATTCAAAGATTACACTTACGGCTACTTTATCTCTGGTAGTTGTCGGAGCACTCGCATTTTATTTGTTTGAATTTAATGGTTCGCTGGGGGACCATTCGGTATTTGGAAAAATCTGGATCGCTATATTTCAATCTGTCACTACCCGTACTGCAGGATTCAATACCATACCAATCGAAGCTTTGTCTTTACCCACCTTGTTTATCATCATTATCCTGATGGTAATCGGCGCTTCGCCGGGATCGTGTGGCGGAGGAATCAAGACCACCACATTTGTCTTATTTCTGCAAAATCTGCTTAAACAGTTTTCAGACAACAAAGACATTAACGTTTTTGCGCGAAGGATCCCGGATGTCACGCTGGCCAGGGCAACAGCTATTGTGTTCTTTGCTATTTTCACCATAGGATTTTTTGTCTTCGTTCTTTTAACCACCGAAATTTATTTTCAGGGGCACAAAAATCAGGATATTGGTTTAATGGATATTCTTTTTGAGGTGGTATCTGCATTTGGTACGGTAGGGCTTAGTACAGGTATCACGGCAAGCTTGAGTCCTGTTGGTAAAATTTTGATCACTATACTCATGTATGTTGGTAGGCTGGGACCGATCACATTGGTTTTCGCTTTAAAATCAGGTGAAGTATCCAGGATACGATACATGAAAGAAGATATATTGGTAGGATAAAACATAGCTATGACTAAGAAGAAAAATACTAGAAATGAATCATTCATGCTGATAGGATTGAGCACTTTCTCACGGTACCTGGCCAGGTACTTGTTTGAAAGGAATTTTGAAGTGATAGTGGTAGACATTGAGGAGTCCAGGGTAGAAAAAGTAAATGCCTATGTGTCCAAGGGGATTATTGGGGATGCTAAGGATCCTGAGTTTCTCGAAAAAATTGGCGTGAAGGATGTGGATGCTGTCATAGTGAGCATGGGTGGTAAAACCAATGACAGTGTGATGGTGGTATTCCACCTGAATGAACTGGGGGTTGAGAATATTTATGTGAAAGTGGTGGAAGAGGATCATGCCAGGGTTCTGGAAAAGATAGGTGCATCCGAAATCATTTTCCCGGAACATGAGAGCGCCCTGCGGTTGGCGCAGCGGATAGACAATCCCAATGTGCTGGATTATATACCGCTCACTGAGGAGTATTCAATCATTGACTGGACACCTGATGAAGAATTTATTGGTAAAACCCTGGGTCAGCTAAAGCTAAAAAATGAATATGGTGTACAGGTAGTCTCTATTGAAGATGGGGAGGAAAAAGTGAAGCTCATCCCACGGGCAAACCATGTGATCAAAAAAGGGGATGTACTTGTGGTGATCGGAGAAAATGACAAGCTGGAGAAATTAAAAGAGCGTAAGTAGGTTATTTGCTATTTCAACATTGATTAAAACCATTCTTGATTAGATTCGTTCATATGATAAAATAAATTATTAAATGATCGTTGAAAAATCACATACCAGTACCAAACATTATCAAAGTCTTGCGGAGATCCTTGGTGAGGAATACTTCCAATCTGGGATCGACAATCCTTTTGACTTTATTTCTATCGCATCGAAGGGTATAGATGCCAACATCATTTTGAATTTCAGAAAACATTTTAATATTCCCAGATCATTTGCAGCCGAATTGCTTAATGTGTCGGAGCCTACACTGTACAGGTGGATAAAAAGCAATAAGAAGCTTGATAGGAACTTTTCTGTCCTACTATTTGAACTAGCAGATCTCTTCTTATTTGGCACAGAAGTATTTGAAAGCAGGGATGCATTTTTCAAATGGATCCATTTACCCAATCATGCATTGGGTGGGTTGGAGCCCCGGGAAGTATTAGAAGTTCCCGGAGGATTAAGCAAGGTTAAAGATCTTCTTGGCCGCATAGAATACGGTGTATATAGCTAGCAGATGATTGTTTACAGGATCACCAAAAGCAAGCATGCTGCTGATATGAGTGGTATGGGTTCAGCATTATATCCGGGAAGATGGAACAAGAGAGGAACCCCTGTAATTAATACGGGTGAAAATAAAGAGATTACCTTACTGGAGAACCTGGTTCATACTCCACCATTACTTATACCCGGGCTGGATATCCTGAAAATAGAAATTCCTGATAATTCCCTGGAGCAATTAGATATTTCGGATCTTCCAAACAACTGGTATCAGTTTCCGGCACCCACAGTCCTGTCTGAGATTGGACAGCAATGGGTTGATGAAGGAAAGACCATGGCCCTTAAAGTACCAAGCTGCATCATTTATACATCGTTTAATATTATTTTGAATTGCTCCCATAAAGACTATTCTCGGGTAAGGGTCATCGAAAAGCAGCCATTTAGATTTGATACACGGTTGAAAAGAGGTTTTTCTTAAAATAGATTAGTAAAATGTAATTACAAATATTTTTTGTAAGTCTCGCCCACTCAGACTTACTTTGAGCTGAAACCACGGGGTGCTGCAATAGCGGCTGAGATTTAAAACCCGTAGGACCTGATCCGGATAATACCTGCGCAGGCAATGGTTAGAGATTTTTCACCAGGGACTCTACTCCTCACGCATCTGTTATCCGGCCCGGATATTTAAAAACAGATAAAATCTACATCATGGCATTTGATGAACTTGTGAAGCAGGATCTCGCCAATTGGCAGGGCCGAAAAGAATGGTTTTTCAACAGAGAGCATACCGATACCTATGAATTGTGGTATGAGGGACGCTATAAGCGTGCTGAATTATTTCAGAAGAAGATCATGGCCGATCGGCTGAAGAAAGATGATCGAATAAAGACCTTGTTAGAGTTTGGTTGTGGAACGACACGTTTTACCCGTTGGTGGCATGAGATTGGAATTGAGGCCACGGGAGGCGATATCAGTCCGTTTATGCTTGCTCAGGGCCGTCAGCTCTTTGATGGGGACCTGGTATTGGCAGACTCCCATCATATGCCGTTCAAAGACAATACTTTTGATGCGGTAGCCTTTATCACCACTTTTGAATACTACAAAGATCCGGTCAAAGTGATCCGCGAGGCTGCCCGGGTAGGCAAGTATGGGATCGCCTTTGGGATGATGAACCGCAACACGACCAAGTATATCAGGCGCAGAGCACAGCAAATGATGGGGAAGAACCCATTCTATGTTACAGCCAATTTCTATACCCCAAAATCTTTAATCAAGGTGATTGATGAGGCTTTGGAGGGTGAAGACTATACAGTGGAGTGGCAATGTACGGGATTGCCTAAATGGTTTCCGGTCCAGGAATGGCATGTGCCTTTTGGTGATTTTTTTGGTGTTTATGTGAAAAGGAACTCTTTATGATTGATTTCCCGGACGTTGGTAAGATCCAGGACGATTTCCTGAAATCCCATATTTTTCCTTCAACCGGGGCTTCGAGAGCGGAAGTCGTCAGCGGTCCAAAATATGGCGTGGATACAAGTGTAGTAAGGATATCGGATCGCCTTTCGTTGGTATCAGCCACAGACCCTGCTTCCCTGATCCCAACACTGGGCTTGAAAGAGTCTGCCTGGCTCACTGTGCAACTGGTAGCTTCAGATATTGCCACGGCAGGGATAATGCCACAATACGCTCAATTTTGTTTGAATCTCCCTGAATATATCACAGCTCAGCAATTTGATGAGTATTGGGGGTGGATCAGTACTTATTGTGAGCAAATGGGAGTCGCCATCACAGGTGGCCATACAGGTAAGATACAGGGGCAGCATAGCACAGTTTCCGGAGGCGTAACCATGTTTAGCTGTGTAGAAACGGATTCTGTACTAACCAGCGATATGGCAAAACCTGGGGATGACCTGATCCTTGTCAAAGAACCTGCCATTATCAGTACTGCCATCCTGGCTTTGAGTTTTCCTGAGACGATCTCGAATGCATGTGGTGAAGAAGTGTTGAAGCGGGGTCAGGAACTTTTCTATGAATCTTCGGCCGTCGGGGCAGCCATGGATGCAGTGAGTTTGGGTATTCGTGATCAGGGTATTCGGGCATTGCATGATGTTACCGAATGTGGTGTAATGGGAGCTGTCTTCGAAATGATGATGGCCGCAGAATGTGGGGTTGAAATATATGAAGACCGCTTATTCAGGGGAGATGCTCAGCAGAAGATCGGAGCTTTGTTTGGTCTTGATCCGCTTTACACCATCGGGGCAGGAGCATTATTGATGGCAGCAAGTCCTGAGCATAGCAATAGGGTTGCACAATCACTGAAAGACATGAATTATCCGATTCAAATCATAGGTAAAGTAAAAGACCTGCAGGAAGGAATGTTCCTGGCAGGGCAGGAGAGAAAGAAACTCGAGCACCCTGGGAAAGACCCATATTGGAAAGCGTTTTTTGATGCATTGGAAAAAGGGTTGAAATGAAGAAGCAACTAAAAGGCTTATACCTGGTCGTAGACCCGAAAATGGGGATGGAATACCTGGAACCACGGGTAAGGGCTATTGTGAACGGTGGGATAAGCGTGATACAGGTCTGGGATCATTGGGAAGAAGGACAGGATAAGCTGAAATTCATAAACGAACTCCGGTCGATCACAGGAAATGTTCCCCTGATCATCAATAATGACCTTGATTTAGTCCTGGCTACGAATGCTGATGGTGTGCATTTTGATGGCTTGGACCTTCTGCCTAAGCGTATGTATGATCATCTGATCGTAGGCGTGACACTAAGCGGCAGAACGAACTGGGGGTTGTTGAACCAGGGACCGGTAGATTACATAAGTTTTTGCTCCATGTTTCCCTCTTCTTCCACTGATGCATGTGAGCTGGTGGATTTTCAGGTTGTACGGGAAGCAGAAGAAAAATTTAATGGGAGTGTATTTGCTTCAGGGGGTATAACTCTTGAGAATGCAGATCAGATCCTTGATTTAGGCGTTTCAGGTATAGCACTAATATCAGGGCTATTAAAGGCCAGAGATCCCGAGAAAACCACTAAAGACTTTATTGATAAACTATCTGGAAAATGAAATACGAATTTTTTAAGAAGCTATGCTGCCCATTTGACAAAAATGAGCTTGAGCTGGAAATTTTTAAAGAGGATAAGGACGAAATCAAGGAAGCATTGATCACCTGTACGGATTGTCAGCGATACTATCCGGTGATTTTTGGCATTCCAATTATGTCTCCGGATGAGTACAGGCAACCTGAATTAGAGGCTCCGATACTCAACCGATGGGGCTATCAAATTAGCGACAAGAAACCTCAGCAACTCCTTCATTTGAAGTGAGCCTTTTAAAAGATAGCGTCGGTTATTTCAACTGCTCAAGTGCTTTTAACACGGCTTCTGCTTCCACGGTCTTTTGATCACTCTTTGCTCTATTGATCGTGGAGAGTCGATGAGCTTCTTTCATCAGCTTTTTATACTTGTCGTTGAGTTTTTCTTTTTTTGATTTGAAGAATCCTAACATAGTTATTTAGTTTTTAATGATTGACATACCGCCATCCACATGTAGGATTTGACCTGTGACATAAGATGAGTCGGATTTTAATAAGTAATAGGCAGCCTGAGCAATATCTTTAGCAGAGGCAATGCGTTTCATTGGATTTTGATCTGAAAGCGTCCCCCGCCTTTGATCATTGGATAGTAGCTTACCAGCAAGCGGGGTGTCGGTGAGCGATGGAGCTATCGCATTGACACGAATATTTGGTGCAAATTCAGCAGCCAGCGCCCGGGTAAGACCTTCAATAGCTCCTTTTGAGGAACTAACGAGGCTGTGAAAATTAAACCCTCCCTGAACAGCAACAGTGGAAAACAGCACAATGGAGGCCTGATCAGATTGTTTTAAGTGTGGGAGGACTTTTTGGATGATTTTTACTGCACCAGTGACCGAAACCTGATAATCCTCTATAAAATCGTCGGTTGAGAAACTGGTAAATGGCTTCAGGTTGATACTTCCGGGGCAATAAACCAGTCCGTCAAGTTTTTCTGGTATTGAGGAGGTGTCCAAATCATCGTTCACAGCATCATACTGAAAGAAAGAGATATCCTCTTTGCTTTCTTTGGGATGACTGTTGTAGGTAGCAAAAACACGGTGACCTTCAGCAACTAATAAGTCTATTATAGCGCTTCCAATTCCTGATGACCCCCCAATAATTAAAAAATTACCCATGGTTTTTATGATTTACCCATGGGTAACCGTATGTTTTATCAGGTTGTTTTAGTAATCCCTGAAATTTTTAAAAAATCTTAAATGAATTTCTGCTTTTGAGCGCCTAGTTTTTCGATAGAAAGCTCAACCACATCTCCTTTTTTCAGATACTGAGGAGGATTGAACCCAAGCCCTACTCCAGGAGGTGTACCAGTGGAAATCACATCTCCTGCTTCAAGCTTCATATATTGTGAAAGGTAATGCACGAGGAAAGCAGGCTTGAAAATCATCGTTCCTGTATTTCCATTCTGCTTAGATTCACCGTTGACACTCAGTTTCATGCTCAGGTTATTGAAATCTCCTACTTCATCCTTAGTGACTAAATGTGGCCCTAGTGGACTAAACTGTGGGCAGGATTTTCCTTTTACCCATTGCCCTCCGTGCTCAAGTTGGTATGCTCGTTCAGACAAGTCATTCATCACTGCGAAGCCAGCAATGGCATCCAGGGCCTCTTTTTCATCATTCAGGTAAGAAACGTCCTTGTCAAGAATGATAGCAAGCTCCACTTCCCAGTCAGATTTTTCACTGTTTCTTGGAATGGGAATATCATCATTGGGTCCGGTCAATGTGTTGGTTGCCTTCATAAATATGATAGGCTGCTTAGGTACCTCCATGCCTGATTCTGCGGCGTGATCTGAGTAATTAAGTCCAATACACATGATCATCCCCGGTCGGGCGACACATGGTGCCCATCTCGCTGAATCCGGTACGTCCGGGAGATTTGCAGGATCAATTTTTCTCAATTGATCTATCCCGCCGTTATTAAAAAAACTTCTATTCCAGTCGCTGAAATGCGCTGAACAATCTTTCCTTTTTCCATCAATAAGAATTCCGGGCTTTTCCGACCCTTCAGGTCCGAATCGTAATAATTTCATCTTTTAGCTGTTTAAGGTAATGAATCCACCGTCGATGGGATAGATGGATCCGGTGATAAATGAGGCCTCATCACTACATAGATATTGTATGAGGCCGGCAATTTCTTCTGGTTTACCCATCCTTCCGATTGGCTGGGTTTTCGAAAGCTTTTCAAACATCTCCGCTTCCTTTCCCGGATAATTTTTCTTGATAAAATTATCTACGAATGGAGTGTGTACACGACCGGGAGCAATGGCATTACAACGGATATTGTCTCCAAGATAATCTTTGGCTACCGAGAGCGTCATGGCCGATACGGCTCCCTTACTCATAGAATAAGCAAACCGATCAGGGATCCCTAATTCAGCAGCCACAGAAGACATATTGATGATGGCTCCGCCTCCACTTTTTTGCATCAATGGGATACAAGCATTTAAGCAATGGTAGACACCTTTCACATTGACATCTACGATTTTCTGAAAATCTTCCGGAGAGGTATTGGTAGCTGTTCCTATGTGGGCGATTCCTGCATTATTGATCAGGATGTCTATTTTTCCTGATTGCTGATAAATGTCTTCAATGGTTTTTTTGACTTCATCATAAGATGCAATGTTACAATTGACGAACGTGGATAAATGTCCCGCTTTTTTTATTTCTTTTTCAAGTGCCTGACCCTCGGTGTCATCAATGTCCAGGAAATAAACATTGGCGCCACTTTTCGCCAGAAGCTGAGAAGTGGCCTTTCCTATTCCTTTGGATCCGCCGGTAATGATGGCCGTCTTATTTTCGAGTGTATACAAAGTTTATTGTTTGAGGCCTCGAAGATAACAAACGATTTTAATGGTTTGAACAAACCACACAACAAAAGATCAGATCCTCATTGTGATAAGTACTGATGTACTGGTATAATTAAGTTTTTTTAGGCAGATTTAGGTTTCTTTTGTCCTGCGGTGCGCGCAGGAGCGATTACTATATTTTAGGTGGCTTATATAAGACGACTTCTACTTTCACTAATTACCATTTCATTATTTTTCAACACTTATTCTCAGGATGCTCAGCCTGAGTTATATGTCAAAAGAACTACCGGACCCATTAATATAGATGGAGTTTTGGATGAGAAAGATTGGCAAATGGCTGATAAGACCTCTCCATTTTGGCAGTATTTTCCGATGGATACAAGTCATACAATCACCCCCACTATAGTCAGCCTTACCTATGATGATGAATTTATCTATGTAGGTTTTATTAGCCATGACCCTGTTCCGGGACCATATGTCACAAAGTCCCTGAGGCGAGATTACAGGGGTTCTGAAAATGATGCAGTAGCCATCGTTTTCGATCCGTTTAGAAATGAGACCAACGGGCAACTCTTTAGTATCAATCCATTTGGAGTACAAAGGGAGGCACTCATTTCAGGAATAGCTGGCAGGCAAAGGGTTGGTTCCACCAGCTCTGGTTTTGATCTTTCCTGGGATAATAAATGGTTTTCTGCTGCAAACATCCAGGACAGTTCCTGGTCCGGAGAGATGGCTATTCCATTAAAAACTTTGCGGTTTGAGAAAGGGTCCAAAAGGTGGAATGTACATATGTATGCTCAGGATAGCAAGACTGCGGAACAATCAACATGGGGCCACGTACCCCGAAATCAAAGTACATTGACACTGTCGTATCCAGGTGTAGTCATCTTTGAAGATGCCCCGAAAAAGCCGGATTACAATATATCATTGATCCCTTACATCTCCGGAGGAGGGGACCGGGACTTTATTACCGGGGAGTCCGATGGTACCATCAATGTGGGCGGGGATGCAAAAGTCGTGGTGACACCCTCTTTAAACCTGGACCTTACCTTCAACCCTGATTTTAGCAATGTAGAAGTAGACCAGCAACAAACCAATATCTCCCGTTTTGAATTGTTTTTCCCGGAACGCCGTCAATTCTTTATAGAGAATTCAGACGTTTTCGCATCTTTTGGTGACGAGCGGGTCAGACCGTTTTTTTCACGAAGAATTGGACTAGCAAGGGATCCCACGACCAATTTGTTGGTGCCCAATAAGATCAATGCTGGACTTAAATTAAGTGGCCGTATAAACCGGGATTGGCGCATTGGTGTTTTGAATATGCAGACGGCAAAGGATATTTCGATCCTTCAGCCAGGGTACAATTATTCTACTATGGCCCTCCAGAGAAGGGTATTTAATCGATCCAATATATCAGTCATCGCCATCAATAAGCAGGCAACTCATGTATTGAACGAAAGCAATCAGTTTGATTTTGAGATTGATGAAAGTGATTACAACAGATTGTTGGGCGTTGACTACAATATTCTCTCAGATGATGGAGCCTGGAATGGAAAGGTGTTCTATCATCATTCATTCTCACCCGATAGCACCAGGGAAGATCACTATGCACACGGGGGTACCATTTCTTACAACAGAACAAACTTTACTGTCACATGGAGCCACCAGTTGGTAGCCCAAAATTATAATCCTGCAGTTGGATATGTTCCAAGAAGAAACTACTTGTTACTGGCACCAGGCTATCAGTATAGATTTTATCCCAATAAAAAGGTAACCAGTCATGGGCCGGGCATTGAAACGGAATACTTTAGGAACGAGGATTTTGGACATACTGATTACCGCATATCTCCATTTTACGAAGTTGTTTTTGCGAATTGGGCAGAGGTCAGGGCGGAGATAGCACATGAATATATTAAGCTTCAGGCTGATTTTGATCCTACGAGGTCCGGTGATGGAATACCTCTGCAAATGGGATCTGACTATACTTATACAAGCATGAAGTTTTCATTCAGAACAGACCGTCGAAAACCACTTTACCATGATATGGAAATACAAGCAGGTCAGTTTTTTAATGGAAGCCTGCTAAGTGTTGGAGGAGAGACCAACTACTTATACAGACCTTATGGAATTGCGACATTGATTTATCAGTATAACAGGATTAGGTTGCCAAAGCCCTATGCCAGTGGTGACGTTTGGCTGCTGGGGCCTCGTTTTGATATCACCTTTACAAAGAGTCTTTTTTTGACTACCTTTTTTCAATACAATAGCCAGATAGATAACTTCAATATGAATATCAGGTTTCAGTATCGGTTTGCTCCCGTTTCTGATTTTTTTATCGTTTACACAGACAACTATTTCCCGGATAACTTCCAGGCAAAAAGTCGAGCCATTTTTGCGAAAATTTCCTATTGGTTCAATATCTAGTAAATTGGATCGAAACCCTCATGTTGTTTAATTTTGACTTGACAATTTAAAAATTCAATATTTGAGAAAATGAGACATGTAATTTTCATAGTTGTTTTCTTATTTATATCAATTTCTTGTGATTCTAATCAGGAACTTTCTTCTGAAGGAGAGGCTGTGCCCACAAGTGCAGTGATCACACCCCTCGAAGGGACAGAGGATATTGCTAAAGCACAAATTATAGTAGGAGGTACTTTATTAGAGGAGGGGCAGTCATTCAATGGATTGAAACATGGGACCTGGGTGTCATTTGATGATAATGGTCTGATAACTGGTTCAATGACCTACCATAAAGGCGTTAAACAGGGTGCTGCCATCGAAATAGATAATCAAGGATACATATCTGCATATTCAAATTATGCAAATAACGTGTTATCCGGATCTTATCGTGTTTACAACAGGCGGCGATTGATAGAAGAACGTAACTATGTGAATGGTAAGCTGGAAGGTGAGCTGCGAAAATATTATCAGGACGGAACTTTGATGGAAGAGTCCAGTTATGAGGCCGGAGTATTGAATGGGATTGCCAAATGGTATGATACTGAGGGTAATCTGTCCATTGCCTATGAATATGATGAAGGCAAGCTGGTCAATCAGGAGGCTGAAGTTCAGTGAGTCAGGAAATTAACTGCTCAAGAAAATCACCTACAAAATAAGATAAAGTAGCCGCTGTACCTCCTAGTATCAACGTCTCCAATATACTCCTGAGTTTTGGGGTGTTGGTAACCAGACCTTTTAGGTAACCAATCCCAATAAAGGTGAATGCTGTTAAAATGGATGAGACAGTAAACAATTCAGCCTCAATGGTCCCCATGTAATCAATCA
Source organism: Cyclobacteriaceae bacterium (assembly GCA_965223915.1). Taxonomy (GTDB): domain Bacteria; phylum Bacteroidota; class Bacteroidia; order Cytophagales; family Cyclobacteriaceae; genus UBA7330. Next base: position 2,360,236 of record OZ245027.1, read on the forward strand.
CATAAATAATGAGTGGCACAAAACCCATCAGAATAAATGACAAGAATGTGATCAGCCCCATGGCAAATGGAGACTTGGTTTCTTCGGCCATCTCAAGCTCTTCTTTCATCATCACATCTACCCATCTGTCCTTATCCGCTGTGATGGTATCCACTACCTGGTCCAGCAGCTCTCCTTTAAACCCTTTAGCGGCATAGATTACTCTGATCTCTTCTCTTTCTTTTTCCGGAATGTTCTCTACCTCCCAGTATTCTATTTGTTTATGCTTTTGATAATTCTGAATTTCTGATTTTTTGGAGAGAAAGCTTCCGACAGACATGGCAAAGCCGTCAGCAATGAGGTTGGCAAATCCCAGGATAATAACGATGGAGCTTTCCAGTCCGGCTCCTGCAGAGCCAGCAACTACCGCAAAGGTGGTGACTGCACCGTCAATACTTCCGTAAACAAACTCCCCCAGGTAATCTGAAACACGAGCCAGGAAATGTCTTTCCCCATGTATATGCTGTTCATTGTGAGCCTGGAGTGTCCGCTTGCTTACTTCCATCTAAAATGTGAGCCTGGAAATTAATCTACTTTTTCGAATATCCTGGTAATTGTGCATTCGGTATCAGCGTCAGTTATCGTAAATGAAAGCGTGAACGCATTAACATCATAGGATCCACCATTGCAAGTGACCGTTCCTTCATCCTCGATACACAAGCTCAGATTGTCGATATCCAGGCTATAGGTGCCTTGCTCCCCAAAGGTATCTCCTTCAATGGTGATCTCTGCGAAATAGACACCATCCTCCTGAAAAGTATACCGTATACACTCGGTCTCCGAGCAGCTGATCTCTCCTTGCATATCCATACTGGGATCTTCACAGCCTGCAAGTGTCTCAAAATTGGCTTCCCAGGTTCCTACGATAAAGCGGTTGTTTTCCTCCAGTTCCTTTTTGTTGCAGGAAAACAGGAAACCCACAGCAACAATTGATGTCAAAACGATAAGCTGCTTCATGATCTTTTTAATTTCTCACAAAAATATTGGAGATTAGCCAGAAAGCATAAGAATAGCATTTTATTATATCTAACTATCTTATGATCTAATACTTTCATTGAAACCGAATTCAGCAATTTATGAGCTACCTGACTAGTAAATCTCACGGCATTTTATTCTTTTTCACGTTGATAATACTGACATCATGTGCTACCGAAAAGCCATCTTCAGCATCCCAAAAACCAAACATTGTAATTGTTTACCTTGATGACCTGGGCTATGGGGATGTCGGAGCTTATGGATCTCAGGTGTTAAAAACACCCCATATGGATCGTTTGGCAAGTGGAGGAGTACGTTTTACCAATGGATATGCGTCATCAGCTACCTGTACCCCTAGCCGATATGCCATCCTCACAGGTGTGTATCCTTGGAGAGAGAAAAATGCCAAAATATTGGCTGGTACAGCCCCACTGTTGATTGGGACAGATCAGATGACTGTGCCCAGGATGCTCAAACAGGAAGGTTACCAAACAGGAATTGTTGGGAAATGGCATTTAGGACTGGGAAACGGCAATGTAGATTGGAATTCAAAGATTAGTCCCGGACCGAATGAAGTTGGTTTCGATTATTCATACATTCTTGCTGCTACTCAAGATCGTGTACCTACAGTCTATATAAAGAATGGCCATGTGGTAGGACTTGATCCTAATGATCCGATACAGGTTAATTATCAGGAGAATTTTGAAGGCGAACCTACAGGAAAGGATAATCCGGAGCTCCTCACCATGAAGTGGCATCATGGCCACAACAGCAGCATTGTAAATGGTATTCCACGTATTGGCTTTATGAAAGGTGGTAAGTCTGCCTTGTGGAGTGATATAGATATGGCGGATATCTTTCTGGAAGAGGCTCAGCAGTTTGTAAAGAGAAATACCGATAAGCCTTTCTTCCTCTATTATGCCATGCAACAACCGCATGTGCCAAGGACTCCCCATCCACGATTTGCAGGTAAATCAGGTTTAGGTCCCCGTGGAGATGCCATTGTAGAAGCTGACTGGTGTCTGGGGGAATTTATAAAGACGCTGGAGGAAGAAGACCTGTTAGAAAACACCCTCATCATCTTCTCCAGTGACAATGGTCCGGTGTTGAATGATGGGTATTACGATGATGCTGTAGAGAAAAATGGAGCGCATACTCCCTGGGGACCTTTAAGAGGAGGGAAATATAGTTTGTTTGAGGCGGGCACCAGAGTACCATTCATCACCTATTGGAAAGGTAAAATTGAACCGTCAGTCTCTGATGCCCTGATCTGTCAATTGGATTTATTTTCCTCATTGGCAACACTTGTCGGAAGTGAAGAGCGGGTTGCTGACAGTCAGCCATTGCTCAAAACGTTGCTTGGAGAAAGTGAGGAGGGCAGGGAAAATCTGGTGATCGAAGCGACAACCCGAACAGCACTGAGAAAAGGAGATTGGGCGATGATTCCACCTTATCCTGGTCCTGAGATCAATAGAAACGTAAACATTGAATTGGGTAATAGCAGGGATTATCAACTCTACAACCTTAAAGATGATTTGGGTGAGCAGCATAACCTGGCAGAATCGAATCCGGAAAAGCTGTCTGAGATGATTGAGACCTTTAAAAATATTCGTGGCGAACAGGCGTCAGAGGTGGAAGCATTGGAGCTGAAATGACCGAACGGCAGTGCCTCTCTTCATTTTATTATGAGTGTGGTATTTATCGACCCGGATAGGTACCTAAACTTCATAGAATATCAATAAAACTTCATATTATTTTAATGATTATGTAATTCATATTAATTGAACTTATTAGGTATTAATATGTTTATGATTATGTATTTTTGTTGAAATAATTATATCAAAATAATATAATTATTAGAATAAGGTCGATCAAAATAGCACTCGAAATATGAAGGATATATCATTTTATGAAAGAAAAAAAATAGCACTCGTGGCGCATGATTTTAAGAAAAAAGACATGCTGGAGTGGGCTAAATATAATAAAGTAACCTTGTCTTGTCATGATATTTATGCCACCGGGACAACTGGTACCATGATAGAGCAGGAGCTGGATATTCCGGTGACCAAGCTAAAAAGTGGTCCGTTGGGAGGAGATCAGCAGATCGGAGCAAAAATTGCTGAAGGTGAGATCGATTTTCTTATCTTTTTTTGGGATCCGATGTCGCAAATGCCTCATGACCCGGATGTCAAAGCATTGTTGCGGATAGCTATGGTTTGGAATATCCCAGTGGCCTGCAACAGGGTAAGTGCGGATTATGTGATTTCTTCTCCGCTCATGTGGGAGAGGTCTACCCGCACTAAGCCAAATTATGAAACCTATGAAGAGAGAAATGTAGAAGTTTAAAATTTATATTAGACCAGGTGAGTTATCCAAAAAGGCTCATCTGGTCTTCTCCATTTTTAAAGTTCAGTTCCGGGAATTTAACTTCCCTGACGCAATCCTCGTCATTAAGTGGGATGCGGCTCCTACCTTCCTGGACAAACAACTTTTTCACCGGGTAAGCTTTCATTTTATCTTCTGGAAAAACTTTAATGGATGCTTTGATTTCATCAATATCATCCGGATTGTCAGAGCCATTGAGCCAGATGTCAGCACTTTCATCGTCCAGGATGGCCAACTGCCTCGGCCCTTCGCTGGCTTTTGGACGATTGTGGACTTTTCTGCACAAAGGGTTCGCATCAGTGGTTACGATAGCTACAGTGTCTCTTAGCATATCCTCATTTTTGCTTTCCCAGGTTCGCCAGATCCCCGCCAGGAGCATAGGTTCTTCAGTTTTGAGCTGGATATGAAAATTGTAGGAAGTCTTGTCCTGCCAATGCCAGTCATAATAGCCATCTGCTACTATCACACACCTTCTTTTTAGGGCCGAGGTATAAAACGGATTGTCAAAGTTCTTTTTGAATTTTTCGTTGTATTGCTTTTCATCAAAAATAGATTCGATACGTGCATTCAAATACCTTGATGTATACTTTGTTTCGTATTGATGGGTGTCTTTCACGAATCCGGGGATCAGACCCCAGTTGAAAAACTGAAAACCTTTGGAACGTTCACTGGTGATTACGGGGATGGGCCAGTGGTCAAAAGCCGTAGTATGATAGACCGGACCATGCTGCTGATTAAAAATTTCCAACTGTTTTTCGAGCTTGTCTATCTCTTCCTGGCTTTCACCAAATTTCACCGCATAGTCCCGCTGTTTTTTCGTGAGGTATCTGAGGTTATAGCACATGATCTCTAAGATAGCCTGTTGCCAGGGGTAATAAAAATGAAATCAGACCTGCATGCCTGTAGGGTTTGACAAGATCAGGTTTTTTTAAGGATTTGGTAGAGGTCATAGATTACCTTTGCAAAACAATTTAATTTCCTCTATTGCAATTAATTAAATGAAAAATAGATCACATTTTATTCTGTTGTTGTCGATAACCAACCTGTATATTTTTTTCAGCTGTACAAATGATAAAAAGCCTGATGCAAGTATTCCCGAAGATCCTTTTTCAGGATTGGAACACCTGTTCACCACACCCAAAAGTTATGTGGTCTACAAAACCTCAAAGCCGATCGTTATCGATGGAGATATCAATGATGAGGATTGGTTAAAAGCGGAATGGACAGATGAATTTGTAGACATAGAAGGAGATTTAAAGCCAAATCCATACCTGAAGACACGGGTAAAGATGCTGTGGGATGATGACTACTTTTATTTTGCTGCGGAACTTGTCGAGCCACATGTTTGGGCTACTTTGACTGAACACGACGAAGTGATCTTTTTTGACAATGAACTTTGAGATTTTTATTGATGCAGACAATGATGGTAGCCGAAACTACAAATACCCTGATCATGATACGCATCGATATTATGAATTTGAGATGAATGCATTTAACACCACCTGGGATTTGTTTTTAGACAAACCGTATCGAAATGGTGGGCTACCGATGACTAACTGGGAAATCAAGGGATTAAAAACCGGTGTCAATGTGATGGGAACCGTTAACAATCCGGGAGATACTGATGAATCCTGGACGGTGGAAGTTGCCATCCCTTTTTCAGCCATTTGTTTTGGAAGAAAAAGAGAGAATCCTCCTTCAGACGGCGACCATTACCGGGTAAACTTTTCCAGAGTGCAGTATGATATGGATATTATTGACGGGAAGTACGTAAAGCAAAAGGACAGTTTGGGTAAGGAGTTGCCATGCTATAACTGGGTATGGTCGCCACAGGGTGTTATCAACATGCATTTTCCGGAGCGTTGGGGGTACACCCAGTTTAGTGAAGACCAGGTAGGTTCAAAAACTGTCCCGTTTATTTCACACTATCCGGAGCAACAGAAACGGTATCTATGGTTGATTTATTACAGGCAAAAAGAGCATCGAAGGAATCATCCAAAATATTCGGATGATTTAAGTGATTTTGGATTTAGTAATGATGAAATAATCATTGATGGAAACAGAAATGTACTTACCCTGGAAGCCATAAGTAATCAGTTTGTTGCAACCATTCAAGCTGAAGATGACCCGACCATTTGGTCAATAAACCAGGAGGGGTTGGTCCAGCAATCAGCCCAACCGTAAAATACTTTTAGATACTTATTATTTAATTTCAACGCTTTTTGAATTCAAACCCAGTGTTGGGGGTGGGGATGATTGGAGTTTATAAACTATTACTTCGTCATTATTTCTGGAAAATATGTAGTGTTTGCCATACCGGCTCTCGATTGCCTGGATACTCCTAACATCACCCTGGATTGATATGCCGGTTTGGGTAGCATCCATGTGTGTGAAAGAACCTTTTCCATCTCCAATCAATAAAATGCCGTAGTTGGCATCAAATTTACCTGTGCTTACTCGGGTAATCGATTGATTACCGGCCAGTAAAATATCCAGATGTCCATCCTTATTGAAATCATCAGAAGCAATAGCATAAACCGGTGAAAATTGAGCTTCTACAGGTAGTTTTTTGATTTGAAAGTCCCCTTTCCCGGTATTTTCCAAATAAACTGTTTCAAATGTAGTAGCTATCAGTGTGTCAGCATTCATCCTTTGGTTTTGTGAGAAAAAATCATGTGGTGAGGATTTTGCGAAGGATGCATAGTCAGGAAAATTATTCTTCATGGATATTATTTGTCCTATCAGTTCATCCCTGCTATAAGCAAACACTTCCTCATCATGCAGGTAGTAGGTAAAAATGGGGTCAATGGAACCATTATTGTCGAAATCTTTAAAAGCTAAGCGAACAGGCTGATCCCGTGTGGGCTTATACCTATTATTATTTCCAAAATTCCCCAATACCAGATCTAAATCTCCATCCTGATCAAAGTCATTGACATGGAGCGAGTTCCACCAGCCAGAAGCTTCCATCAGTTTGGGATTCTTGTTTTTGATAAAACCTTCTATCTCATTATTGATATAAATGCCTACCTCCATCCATTCACCCACAACTACTAGATCAGGCAGATTGTCTCCGTTGAGATCAGCGAATTGTGCATCGCTTACCATCCCGGAAGTAGCCAATTCCGGACTAAGTGCGGTGGTGAAATCCTCAAATTTCCCAGCTCCATTGTTTTTTAACAAATAACTTCGTGGTGCCAGCGGGTATTTGCCAGGGATGAGTCTTCCTCCTATGAACAGGTCAAGATCACCATCTTTGTCAATATCATCAGCGGTGACGGATGAGCCACTTGTAAGCATGTTAGGGAGGGCACCCGGATCTTTGATGAATTTCTTATCATTATTCAGGTATAATCGGTCCTGTAATGCTGGATCATTTTCTTTGAATTCACTGCCTCCACTTACCACATAAAGGTCAAGATCCTGATCTCCATCTACATCCAGGAAAAGAGCATCTGTATCTTCACTTTCCTTGTCAATATCAAAGAAATTTCCTGAAATATCAACAAAGTTTCCATTTGGTTGCTGTTGATAGAGTTTTCCACTACTTCCTTTTGCCCCACCTATGAATATATCTTCCAATCCATCGTTGTTTACATCCCCCTTGGCGATTTTCGGCCCCAAGCCTGATATCCCCTGTGGCAGCATTCTGTCACGATTAAATTCCAGGAATTTGTTTTCCTGATGCTGAAAATCTAAGTTGAGCTTTTCTGTTACTTCTTCAAAAATGGTTTTTCTGGGTTTAGTCCTATTGGATTTTGTTGTAATTGCATGTTCTTGATCCAGTATAACTAATTGATCTGCGGAGACATTTAAAAGTGTTTGTTCGCCAACATCAGGCCATATAACTTTCAAACTGTCTATAGTAGTCAGGCTCCCCAATCCAAAAATCAATTCCTGGTTGACGGAAGATTGAAATCCTCTGGTAGGCATGAGTTCCTGGAATTGGGATTGTCCGTTTGCAAAGACGTATATTTTGGCTCCAATGCCGAAGGTGTTTTTCCCTTTTCCCTTTAACTGAATTTTCAAATAGTGATGTTGCTGATGCAACTCACTATTATTTCTGTAAACAAAAGCTTCCTCATTCACATTGCTAACAATCAGATCTAAATCTCCATCATTGTCCAGATCAGCATAGGCAGCTCCTGTGGACACAGACTTGCCACCAAGCCCCCAGTCTTCTGTAACCTTTGTGAAAGTGAGATCATGATTATTTTTAAACATGTAGTTCTCAGCTTCAATGGCGGGCATTTTCTCTATAATTTCCATGACCGCCAGTTCTTTGTTATTTGGTTTTGATTTCACCTTTTCGTTTGCCACATAGATTAGAAAGTCCATATCTAAATAATTTCTTGTATATCCATTAGAAATGAATAGATCTTTCCATCCGTCATTGTCAAAATCAGCAAGCAAAGCTGCCCAACTCCAGTCTGTACTTGAAATTCCAGCTAACTCACCTATTTCACTAAAATATGGATTGCCTTCCGGGCCATTTCCAGTGTTCAATTGCAGCATGTTGCGCATGGTTTGAGGAAAAAAACCATTACTTATTAATTCATTGTATTTATCATAGTTTTCTGGCCCTGATGACATTTTTAATCGATAGTTGTCTTCCGGAAGCATATCGAGTGTTATAATATCGGGTCGAAGATCATTATTGATATCAGCACCGTCACTGCCCATAGAAAATAAAGAAATATGGCCAAAATAGTCTGAAAGTGACTCCTTAAAAGTGCCATTTTGTTGATTAATGTATAGGTAATCTTCTTCATTATAGTCGTTGGATATATAAATATCCGGCCATTGATCTTCATTAAGATCAGATACCAGAATTCCTAGGCCAAAGCCAAGTACATTGTTGATGATGCCTGCTTCCTCAGTAACATTTGTGAAGTGATCCCCGTCATTTCTGAAGAGTTTATCTCCCAGTTCGGGGTTGTTAACTTGCTTGAAACGTCCAATAAGTTTATTGAATCCGGCATATTCCTGGGTGGAGTGGTTCAAAACATACAAATCCAGGTCACCATCACGATCATAATCAAAAAAAGAGGCCTGAGTAGAGTAGGCTCCATCATTGATGCCATACTGCTGAGCCTTTTCAGAAAATGTTAAATCTTTATTATTGAGAAATAAGAGGTTTTGTCTGGATTCAGCCCTTACATCCGCCGAACGGCAAACGTAGATATCAAGATAACCATCACCATTTACATCTGCCATAGTCACCCCTGTATTCCAGGCATCATCAGCGGAAACACCTGCACTTTCGGTGATATCTTCAAAGGTAAAATCCCCTTTATTGAGAAATAGCTTGTTAGATACGATGTTGCCAGTGAAGAAAATATCAGGTAATCCATCATTGTTGATATCTCCTACCGCAACTCCGCCACCATTATACAAATAGCCATATTCCAGTACATTGAAATTTTCAGATTCTTTAATGATATTCTTGAATTTGATATTGGTATGGCTGGAAGGCAGGTAGGTGAAGACCGTGTCGTTGGAGGGTTTTTGACAGGCATTAAATATTATTGTTAATAAAAGGAGAGGAAGGAAATGTAAGGAACCTTTCATTTTATAACATAGATGTTTAAGTATGGAATATACAAAAAAATGATAGGCATTAACAGAATGCCTATCATTTTAAACAATTTCAATTTTGTTGAATAATTATCAGTTAGGATCCCACCATAATCTGGTCATTCCTTTATCAGGACCACCCAGTAATTGAACGGCTTCATCCATCGCACCAATATTATTGGTGTATTCTCCGGTGACAAATTTCAATCTACGCATCAATTGATCTGCCGGTGCATCCGGATTGTCTGAAGATATTCTGTCGTATTGCTTTGGAAATCCGGTTCTTCTCATTTCCGCCCAGGCTTCCCATCCATCGGGGTATAGGGCTAGCCATTTTTGCGTATGAATCTGCTCTAGTGCATTAGCAGGATCATATTGAACAGGAATATCGGTAACAGGAGGAGTACTAACAAAGTCATTCGTAGCAATAGGCAATGATGTGCCATCGATATAGTTTTGAATCGCTGTGGCATCTACAGTGCCCCATTGTTGCAATGATTTCTCAATTCCCATGTTGTATAAATCCTCAGCCGTACCTCCCATATTCCAACTATTCAGAGCACCTTCCGCCCGTAGGAAGTAGGCTTCAGCACAGTACATCACATTTTTAGGGTTGATATTCTGTGAAGGTGGTAGAAATATATCAGCTACATTTGACAAGGTGGCAGCTTTATTTTCTGGCAATGCAAGATCAGATTGTTTTAATCCATTCCTTGCACCTTCAAAAGTGGGAGTTACAGGTGCTTCCCCAGTTTCAGGATCTGTAACAATTGGAGCAAAAAATGAAGAAATTCTTGGATCATTATACCCTTTCAACAAGCTTTCCATATTGGAGCTCATTCGAAACTCATTCCATGCAGTTATCTGGTTCAGTTGATTAAAAGATCCTGAATTTACTGCCACAAATGCATTGTCAGTATTGTCAGTCATTACACCACTAGCTATAGCTTTTTCCGCTTCCTCCTGTGCTTTAGTAGCATTAACAGAGGAAATCCTTAATGCCAATCTTAACCTAAGGGTATTGGCAAATTTTAGCCATTGAGCTGCATTCCCAGCATAAATTAAATCATTCGTGCCGAAAGCATTACCCTGAGGATTACTTTCAAGGACAGCGATTGCAGCATCCAGTTCATCAAAGAAGTCCATATAAATGGTTTCTTGATCATCATAGGAAATGAAACTTTCTGTACTTCCTAACTGGGAGTATGGAATAGGTCCGAAATAATCTGTTACCCGATGAAACATATATACCTTCCATATTCTCGCTACGGCATTCCCAACGTTGTCTCCCAACTCTTCAGTCAGATCAATAACCTCTAAGATCGAAGGTACTGGGTTTGTACTGAAGTTTCGGTAACTCGCATCAATCCATCTTTCTACCTGAACATGTCGGTCAGAAGGGAAATTTGGAGTAATGGTTGTAAAATACTGTGCATATAAATCAGCAAATAGATTCTGGAAAATCTGATATGATCCAAATGTTTGCCACTCAGCATTAGCAAAGGCAGAACCAATTGTTGATTGATCAATAGACGTTAGCTTGGTTTTATCTGTATTAATTTCTACAAAATCTTCCGTGCACCCGCCAAATATCAATAGCACTAATAGTCCACTCAGTGTTATATTGAATAATTTATTGGTTTTCATAAATTCTATATTAAATATTTTCAAAATTTCTTAAAATGTCAGCTTTAAATTGACACCATAACTTCTAGGGGTAGGTAAAGCGAATGATTCAACACCCTGAGCATTGGAATTACCCAACATAGCTTCCGGATCAATAAAATCAGCTTCATTTTTAAGGAAGAATAAATTTCTTGCGACAAATGATAGTCTGACGCCCGATAAAGGAGTACTGGTTAAAATACTACTTGGTAGGCTGTACCCTAAAGTCAATTGTCGTAATCTCACATTAGTGGCACTTACAACAAAAGCTTCAGCTACAGGAGTGTTTCTACCACCAATATTGGTCCATAGCTCTTCCGCTGTGATCTCAATATTGTTAGGAGAACCATTTTCTAATACACCCTCATATACTAAACCTTCTCGGCCTTCCAGAGTTTGTGCTGTAACTCCATCACCCCACAGATTAGCGGCAGTAAAAGAAACGATTTCTCCACCTTGACGCCAGTCAATTAGAAAGCTAAAATCAACTCCCTTAAATGATAGGGTATTGGTAATCCCTCCTGTCCAGTCTGGGTTGTAATTACCTACAGGTATTCTTCCCTCGGTGACAAGAGGTCTGCCATCAGCACCTACCACTACATTTCCGGCATCATCTCGTACAAAACCTCTGCCGAATATATCTCCAAAAGGTTGACCTTCAACTATTTTAACATCGGTAATAAATCCTGACCCTCTGATGCTAAATTCTTTTACCTCATCAGTAAGTTCTTTTACTAAGCTGTTGTTTTTAGCCCAGTTCACCATAATATCCCAGTTGAATCCGCCAGCTGTGGAAACAGGGGTTCCTGTAAGCATAAGCTCTACACCATCATTTTGAATATTTCCTGCATTAATATATTGGTTTTGGAATGTGCTACCATAAGGCACAGGCACCAGTAATAATTGGTTTTCACTATTTGACTTATAATAGGTAGCATCCAAACCTAATCTATTATTGAAAAACCTAATATCTAATCCGATTTCAGTAGAAGTAGTCAACTCTGGTTTCAACTCAGGAAAAGGTCGGGTGGTGCTTCTATCAATCATGCCATTGTTACCACGGTTCCCTCTGAAGTTGTACGTTGTATTGATCAAATAGGGATCAGCGTCATTACCAACCTGTGCCCATGAAGCTCTTATCTTGGCAAATGAAAACCAGACTGGTACTTCCACCATATCAGAAACTACCCATGTAGCTCCAATAGAAGGGTAAAAGAATGACCATTCATCTTGTGGCAAGGTTGATGACCAGTCATTTCTTCCTGTAATATCCAGAAACAGAAAGTTTTTATAACCAAGTGTTGCAAATGCAAATAGAGAATTCAATTGTCTTTCTACATCAGTCTCTGAAGACGTAAGGTTACCTGCATTGGTAACAGTAAAGAGGTTTTCTTTTGGTAAGAAGCCATTATCTACATTTAAAGTCTTGTTTCTAGTAGTTCTTAAATTTCCTCCAACTGATACATTCAAAGACCAGCTACTACCAAAATCATTATTATAAGCGAGTAAGAAATCATTGTTTAGCTCTATGAGCTGATTTTTAAATTTCACATAATTACCTCTATCTGCAATGGTATAGGTATCATTATACAGCTTATTATCTCGATTATCATAGTAAGTATCCAAACCTGACCGGATTTGCAGACTTAGTTCATCAGTGAATTGATAACTTAGAGAAGCAAAACCCAACACTCTTTCTCTGGTATCAAACTGTGTAACCCGATGTAGCATCCAATAAGGGTTTTCACCTCCATTTGAGCCTACATTCCAGTAGTGTTGTTTGTTACTTCCGTTTGCATCTGTGTATTCAAATACTTTAGCCTGATCTAAAGAAATATTTCTCGGCATTCGGTATATAGCACGTAAAGGATTTCTGAAATTCTCACCAGTCACCACCCTATCGTCAACTTCCTGGTTGAAATAAGTAACCTTGGAGTCGAAACTCAATTTATCAGTTAGTTTGGAAGTTAACCTCAAATTGATGTTGTGCCTTCTCAGTTTATTGGTTTGAATTACTCCCTGAGCCTGTGTGTTGGTATACGAAAAATAGGTTTGTATTTTCTCATTACCTGAAGTAAGTGCAATGCTATTGGTTAGGTTGTAACCATTGCGGAAAAAATCTTCCACATTGTTTGGGTGGGCTGAATAAGGATAGGTGCTGGCACCTCCGAAGTTTGGATCAGGTGACCAGTGATCTACTGCGCTTCCATCCAAACGAGGTCCCCAGCTAGTTTCTGCATTTTTGTTGTATACACCCCCATTTCCTTGTCCGTATTCATTCTGAAAATCCAGTAAGAATACAGGTTGTTCAACCTGAAAATTGGTATTTATTTCTACTCCAATGCCTTTTCTTGCTTTTCCTTTCTTTGTAGTAATCACAATGGCACCATTATTTGCTCTGGTACCATATAAAGCTGTTGCTGAGGGACCCTTCAATACGGTAATGGATTCCATATCTTCAGGGTTAATATTTGAAATACCATCCCCACTGTCAAATCCACCGCTATCGCCAGAAGCAGTTCTGGAGCTATTGTCAATCGGAACACCATCAACAATGTACAATGGTTGATTATTTCCCTGAAATGAGCGGTTTCCTCTAATGAGTACACGGGAGGAACCACCTACGCCAGAGGTAGATTTTGTTAGGTTTAGACCTGCTACCTTACCAACGAGTGAATTTGCAACGTTGAGGTCTTTGGTTTCAGCAATATCCTGCACTGCGACATTCTGTGCAGAATATGTTACTGCTTTCTTTTCTCTCTCAAGACCGAAAGCGGTGACCACTACTTCACCTAATTGGGTGGCATCTTCTTCCATAGCAATATCTAGTGTTGTTTTTCCAAGAATTGGAACTTCCATGGATTCATAACCTACATAGGACAATACTAATATATCATTGGAAGCGTCAGGTGCATCCACCGAATACATGCCATTGATGTCTGTGGCCGAACCTGTTGTTGTACCCTTTATTAAGACGGTGACTCCTGGAAGGGGAGACCCGTCTTCTGCTGAAGTGACAGTCCCGGTCACTGTTTGTGCTGATACTGAAAGACCCAGTGTCACCAGTATCATGAGGCTTATCAAATTTTGTAAGCGTTTTTTCATAATAGTTTTTCGATTTAGTTAAGAAAAAAAGCCGTCACGGCTTTAATTGATAAAAAGTTATGTCTTTTTTTATGAAAATCAAACTATCTTAGGTTTTTGTGTATGCACACAATTAAATTGTGTGCGGAAACATCAATTGTCCAAATTTTATTTTGAAAAAAGAAGGAAACCTAAGGATCAAAGACATTGCAAGGCTCGCAGGAGTTTCTGAGGGGACTGTTGATCGGGTATTGCACAATCGAGGAAATGTCTCGGATTCTGCTTACGCCAAAGTCAATGAGGTCCTGAATAAAACGAGCTACAAACCGAACCTGATCGCGCGATCACTGGGTCGTGGGCTCAAAAAAAGAGTGGCAGTCTTAATCATAGAACCTAAACAAGATCCTTATTGGAATGCTGCGCACGAAGGCATTTTGCAAGCGAGGGAAGAGTGGCATCAGTATGGAGTAACCATCAATACATACTTCTATTTGCGTGATGGGGAATGCTCCATTGGGAATATTATAAATAAGATCATTGAAAGCAAACCGGATGGCGTAGTGTTGGCTCCACTTTTTCATATCCAGGCTTTACACGCTGTGGAAGCCTTAAAGAACAACTTTGTTCCATATGTATTGTTCAATGCCAATATACCTGAGTCGGAGCCTTTGAGCTTTATTGGTCAGGATCTTTATCAAAGTGGCAAGTTAGCTGGATTTTTATGTAGCCTAGGTCAGCATCACGATGATAAATATGCCATTCTCAGTGTTGGTGAGGATACCAAAGAGTCTGTATACCTGATGGAAAAAGAAAAGGGGTTTCGGGAATTTTATGCAGCTAATTTTTCTCACCACGACATTAAAAGCTTTGTATTGGAAATGAACACCCCTGAGTTTTCCAACTGTCTGGATATTTTAATGTCGGACAACAGATTAAAAGGCATCTATGTGACTACCTCCAATGCCACCCCCCTTATTGCGGATAGGATACATAAGAGTCAAAGAAAGGATATCCGCTTAATTGGGTATGATCTGCTTGACAACAACTTGAAATATTTGGAAGAAGGGATAATCACTTTTTTGATCAGTCAAAATCCGAAAAAGCAGGCTTTTCAGGGCATTAGCCATATGGTGAACCACCTGCTATTCAATAAGACCATACCACCGCGCGATTTGTTTCCACTGGAAATTATATCACAACACAATGTAGATTCATATATCAATTCAACGATCCATTAAAAAACTTGAACAATGAAAAAATCACTCACATTTTTTGCAGTCCTCATAATCATCTTACTGATAAATATTCACTCAGTTATTGCCCAACCACTTGACCTCCTGATCACAAAAGGTCATGTAATTGATCCAAAAAATAACATTGACAGAGTCATGGATGTAGGGATCGTGGATGGTAAAATAGCTGAGGTAGCTATAAAAATTAACAAAGAAGCAAAGAAAACGATTAATGCAGATGGCTTATACGTGGTGCCTGGGTTGATAGATATTCATGGTCATCACCATTATGGCACCGAACCGGATCATTATTTAAGTAACGGATATTCAGCCTTGCCTCCCGATGGCTTCACTTTTAGATCGGGAGTGACTACTGTAGTTGATGCCGGTGGTGCCGGATGGCAAAATTTCAGTCAGTTCAAAGAGCAGGCCATCGACAATTCCAGGACCAGGGTACTGGCATTTCTGAATATTGTAGGTGCAGGGATGAGAGGAGGAGCTTACGAGCAAAATGCGGACGATATGGATCCTAAGTTGACGGCCATGGTAGCCAGAAGATATTCAGATTTAGTTGTAGGTATCAAACTGGCCCATTATTCGGGTGAAGAATGGGGCCCAACAGAATTTGCTGTTGAGGCGGGGGAACTTGCTGATATACCAGTAATGGTGGATTTTGGTGGGTCGGAGCCGCCACTTTCGCTCAATACATTATTCATGGAGAAGCTTAGGCCCGGAGACATCTTCACCCACTGCTTTGCCAATGTGGGTGGTCGCGAACCTATCGTCGAGGATGGAAAGCTTCGCCCATTCGTAAAAGAGGCTCAGGATAGAGGGATCATATTCGATGTGGGTCACGGTGGAGGAAGTTTTCTCTATGCACAGGCGATACCAGCTATTGAACAGGGTTTTAGACCAAACTCCATCAGTACAGACCTCCATACCGGAAGTATGAACGGAGGCATGAAAGATATGACCAACGTCATGTCTAAGCTGCTCAATATAGGCATGTCGTTAAATGAGGTGGTTACTACCTCCACATGGAATCCTGCAAAAATTATTAAAAGAGAAGAGCTTGGAAACCTATCTGTAGGTAGCGGGGCGGATGTTGCACTATTAAGTGTAGACAAAGGCAAGTTTGGTTACATAGATGTAAGGGGTTTTAAGATGGAGGGAGATAAGAAAATTGTTTGTCAAATGACCTTGCGTGACGGCAGAGTGGTTTGGGACTTAAACGGACTGGCAGCTGAACCTTATAAAAAGTGATTTTGTGAAAATGATGGTGCCAGGTAACGCGAATCGTTTCTTAATTTTTTCATGCTGGCTGATTGCCTTGGTTGTATTTTCTCATTGTGGAGATAAAATGAGTCTGCCATCAGGCGATCCCGATAATGGTGGATTGATTGTTCCGGATGGATTTGAAGTAGTGGTAGTAGCAGACAGCGTTGGTAGTGCGCGTCATATGGCAGTCAATGACAATGGAGATATCTATGTGAAGCTTCGTGGAGGTAAACCGAAAGGTCTTGTCGGTCTCAGGGATGTGGATAATGACGGCAAGGCGGATTCAATAAAGTATTTCGGCAACTATGAAGACGTAGGCAATTATGGTACAGGGATGCGTTTATACAACGGATACATGTATTTCAGCACGGCAGGAGAGGTATATCGCATTAAAATGGAACCAGGTCAACTAGTACAGGATTCGGAGCCTGAACTGATCATCAAAGACGACTACAAGAATGATCCGCATGGATACGAGCATATTGCCAAGCCCATTACCTTCGATAACGAGGGGCATATCTATCTGCAATATGGCGCACCGGGGGATGTTTGCCAGGTATTAAATCGGATTCCTGGAGAGCCGGGTGAATTTCCATGTTCGGAATTAGAAGAACATGGAGGCATTTGGCAGTTTGATGCCAATAAAAAAGACCAGACGCTGCAAAAAGACGGAGTTCACTATGCTACAGGTATCCGAAGTATCGTTGGGATGGATTGGAACACAGCAGATAATACGCTCTATGCGGTGGTACATGGGAGGGATGACCTGGCCCGAAGAAATCCCATCCAGTATACAAAATGGGAAAGTGCCATATTCCCCTCTGAGGAGTTTTTACGGTTGAACAAAGGAGATAATGCCGGATGGCCCTACTTCTATTACGATCAGGTCAGAAAGAAAAGGGTATTGAACCCTGAATATGTTGGGTTAGGCATTGATGAAGAAAGTGGAGCGGACTACATTCAACCACTGATTGGGTTTCCCGGTCATTGGGCACCCAATGATATTCTTTTTTACACTGGTGATCAGTTTCCTGAGCACTATAAAAATGGAGCCTTCATAGCATTTCATGGCTCAACGAATCGTGCACCCTATCCACAAGCAGGTTACTTTATCGCATTTGTTCCCTTCAGCGATGGACAACCCTCAGGGCCGTGGGAGGTATTTGCAGATGGATTTATCGGAGATGAACCTTTAGCCAACGTTAGCGATGCACCTTACCGACCCATGGCCCTGGCGCAGGGCCCAGATGGATCTTTGTATCTTTCAGAAACAGTTCAGGGAAAAATCTGGCGGGTGATGTTTAAGGGTGATAGGGAAGGATTTGGTGATGAAAACCTAAAGGTGACCGAAGCACGAAAATCACTGCCCCATCTCCGTACGCCTGATAAAGAGGATGATAACCTCCAGAAAGGAATGGTCATGGGAGGGGAAAGAATTTACGCCACCTACTGTGCTCCCTGTCACCAACGCAATGGGAAAGGTGCTGCAGGTCGGTTTCCCCCACTCGCAGGTACTTCCTGGGTTAAAGGGGACAAGCCCAGGTTGATAGGCGTCGTGTTAAATGGCTTGGAGGGAGATATTGTGGTCGATGGTGTGGGTTACAATGGAATCATGCCTAAGCATAACTTCCTGAAAGACGAAGAGATTGCTGAACTGCTGACCTTTGTCAGAGACAAATTTGGTGATGGGGCCAGTAGTGTTTCAGCCAGTGAAGTGAGTGTGGTAAGAGAAAAAATTCAAACAGTAAATCAATAAGTTTATCATCTAAATTTAATATATCATGAAATCAGACAGACGTTCAATTTTCAAAAAGTTATTCATGGGTGCAACAGGAATCTTTGGCCTTTCAGCGGTCAATGCCTCACCATCCAAAACCGAGGCGGATGATGATATAGTCACCAATAATGTAACCTATGATGATCAGGTTCCATTGTTTTCAGGTTCTCAAACCTATGGAGGCCTTGTTTACGTGGCAGGAAAAGGGGCACATTTTGAGGGAGATATCAAAGCACACACCAAGCATGTACTCGATGAAGTAGAAAAGGAACTGGTAAAGGCCGGATCAGCGATGGACAGGGTATTGAAAGTAAATGTATACCTACATGACTTAAACGATTACAAGGGAATGAATGAAACCTACAGAGGTAGGTTCGGTGATAACCCACCCGTTCGTACAACCATCGCTCCATATGGAGGAGTTCCGGGCAACTCACTTGTTGAAATAGACTGCATTGCTGCACTAAAAAAGAAATAAGATCATGACAAAAAGGAGAGACGTTATTAAAGGGTTGGCTACACTGCCAATGGCCGGGGTGGCAGCAGGTTCAGCATTTGCTGCACCTGCCACCAGTAAGGTAGTAGGAAGAGATTATTTCAAAGAACTTGGTGTTCGCACTTTTATCAATGCGGCTGGTACCTACACGGCACTCACTGCCTCATTCATGCATCCTGAAGTGCTTGAAGCATACAATTATGCTTCCACCCAGTATGTTGGTCTGAATGAATTGCAGGATAAGGTTGGTGAACGAATTGCGAAATTGCTGAAGTGTGAAGCCGCCATGGTGACTGCAGGGGCCGCTTCAGCTATTACGCTGGGAACGGCTGGTGTTGTGACTGGCGGTGATGGCGAAAATGCCGTGAAAATCCCAACGGATATGACCGGAATGAAAACCGAGGTGATCTCACAAAAAAGTCATCGGGTAGGCTATGATCATGCCATGCGCAATTGTGGAGTAAAGATTGTGGAGGTGGAAACCCGAAAGGAGATGGAAGCTGCCATCAACGAGAATACAGCGATGCTCTGGTTTTTGAATTTTGCCAATCCGAGCGGAAAGGTTAAATATGACGAATTCATTGAGATCGCACAGAAGCATAAGATCCCAACCATGATCGATTGTGCGGCCGATGTGCCACCGGTAGAAAACCTTTGGAAATACACAGAGATGGGATTCGATCTTGTTTGTTTCTCTGGGGGGAAAGGGTTGCGGGGTCCTCAAAGTGCTGGGTTACTGTTGGGAAGAAAAGACCTGATTGCAGCTGCTCGTAGAAACGCTCCGCCCAATGGAAATACGGTGGGTCGTGGAATGAAAGTTAACAAAGAAGAGGTCCTGGGAATGATGGCTGCTGTCGAAGCTTATTTAAGTCGTGACCATGCTGCTGACTGGAAGCTTTGGGAATCTCAGGTGAAATTGATTGGAGAATCAGCATCCTCAGTAAGTGGAGTCAAGCATGAGATTCACGTACCTGAGATAGCCAACCATGTGCCTTCACTTAATATTACCTGGAATCAAAATAAGGTGAAAATTTCACCGAATGATGTTCGTGCTGCCCTTAGGGATGGACACCCATCTATTGAAACTGTAGGAGGAAAGGATAACATCGGTATCACCACATGGATGATGAACCCTGGTGAAGAAAGGATTGTGGCTGAGCGGATACAGGAGATTTTAGAAGAAGCTTCAGCTTAAACCCAGAATTGTCATTAGACTTTCTATTACTGTGCTAAATTACTTCAAAATCAGCCACTTATCACTGTGTTGATTCGTCACCATAGCTTAGGCTATGCCTCCTCATCTAAGCACCCGCAGCGGCGGACCGTTGATTTTCTTGTACTTTAGCCCTTCATCACAAAACCCTAATGACAAATCTGGGTTAAAGTTTGTTGTTTCTGACACCTCGAAGCATTGGTCAAAAAACCAGGAGCTATGGGTGAAGTATGCTTATTACCAGGGAAAACGCTAGTTTTAAACTCCCTAACTATTTAACCTATTAAACATAAAATGAAGATTAAAAGCGCTGGCCTAATGATATTGGCCCTCACAGTTGCACTGATTAGCTGCAACACACCTAAGAAGAAAGAACAAACTACCACATCAGCTAATGAGGCTCCGGAAGTAAGTCTCGGAACCATTACCTATAGTTATCGCAGTCTGCCTGACCAGTCTGTGGAAGCCATTTTGGATTATGTTGTAAGGTCCGGATTGAATACTGTTGAGTTGATGGGCCGACCCGTAGAAAATTATGCTGGCATCCCGGATACCAAAGATGCGGAAGAGATCAGGAAATGGAGGACCTCCGTTTCAATGGATAAGTTCAAGGAAATCAAAGCTATGTTTGATGCCAAAGGGGTTTCGATCCACATCCTGAAGCTGGGCAGCCACAAATGGTCAGATGAAGAGATTGACTACGCCTTTGAAGCCTGTAAAGCTGTGGGTGCTGTAGGTATCACAATGGAGATCTCCGAAGAGGCCGCTGAGCGGATGGCTCCTTTTGCAGAAAAGCATGGTAAGTATGTGATCTTCCACAACCACGGTCAGCCGGGTGATCCAAACTTCAGCTTCGATCGTGTGCTCGCCTTTGGTCCAAAGCTTATGCTCAACCTGGACATCGGACATTATTATGGTGCTACCGGCAAAAACCCCGCGGATGTCGTCGAGCGGCTGCATGACCGTATCATCAGTCTGCACATCAAAGACAAAACCGGACCGGATGCCCCTGAACCAAATACTAACATGCCATTTGGACAAGGAGGTACCCCGATAGGGGATGTGCTCAAGGTAATTCAAAAGAATGGCTGGCCCATCATTGGTGACATCGAGTTGGAATACAAAGTGCCGGAAGGCTCTGATCCTGTGGCCGAGGTTAAGAAGTGTTTTGAGTATTGTAAGGGGCTGTTGAAGTAATAGTCAGGAAGAACATGAGATTGATCCGGAACCTTTCATTCCTCGCGGCCTGTACTTGTATTAGTGTATTTCAGGCATTCAGCCAGGTAACCGGTTATAAATCCTCACTCTTCACCAGTGGAGAAAACGGCTACCAAAGCTACCGCATCCCTGCCATTGTCACCTCCAAAGAAGGGACGCTGCTTGCCTTCTGTGAAGCACGGAAAGAACATGGGGATGCTGGTGACATAGATCTGCTTATGAGGAGGTCAGTGGATAATGGAATAACCTGGAGCGAGTCAGCCACCATCTGGGATGACAAAAGCAATACCTGTGGTAATCCATGTCCGGTGGTGGATGAGACGACCGGTGAAATTTTTCTTTTGCTCACGCATAATCGGGGAGATGACAATGAGTCTGAGATCATTACCAAAAAGTCGAATGGAACACGGACTGTCTGGGTAACCAGCAGCACGGATGATGGACTGACCTGGTCAAAGCCCAAAGAAATTACACAGACAACTAAGAATCCTGAATGGGGGTGGTATGCGACAGGACCAGGAAACGGTATTCAGATCAAAAATGGTCCCAGAAAAGGTCGACTGATCATCCCGTGTGACCACAGCTATGACGATCCCAATGGTAATGTCAGGAATGGTCCTTACGAATATGGGTCACACGTGATCTATAGTGATGATCATGGCAAGACCTGGGGATTGGGGGGCACCATCCGACCCAAGGTCAACGAATGCCAGATGGTGGAGCTGGCCGATGGCAATGGTACATTACTCATGAACATGCGATCCTATTTTGGACGCAATCGCAGGACCCATTCCACCAGCTATGATGGGGGTGTAACCTGGACCAGTCCGGTTGATGTGGAGGAGCTGGTGGAGCCCGTTTGCCAGGCCAGTATCCTCAGATACCAATGGCCGGATGAGTTTGATAAAAGTGTAATTGCTTTTTTGAATCCAGCAAGTGCCGGTCGGGTCCGTCATAACCTTTCCCTCCGTATCAGCTATGACGAAGGAAAGACCTGGCCAAATATCAGAACCATACATGCGGGTCCGTCAGCCTATTCCAGCATAACAAAAACCAAAGATGGAAAGCTTGCCCTGTTTTATGAGGCCGGGAAAGAAAATCCTTATGAAACCATGGTTTTCCAGTTGATTGAGATAGAATGAACCCAGAGCTATCATTTCTGATAGGACTTGTAGCATTGATCTTACTGGCTGCTTATTTCAAAGTAAATGCTATGATCTCACTGCTGATCTCATCGTTGATCATCGGTCTGATTTCAGGAATAGACGGAGCCGTGGTAATTGAAGCAATCAGCATTGGATTTGGGGGAATAGTATCAAAGATCGGGATTGTGATCATCTTTGGAGTCCTTATCGGGAAGCTTCTTGAAGATACCCGGGGAGCCGAGAAACTGGCAAGAAGCGCGATAAAGCTGGTTGGGGAAAGAAATGGACCTTTTGTTATGGCCATCAGTGGTTTTCTTATTGCAGTACCCGTGTACAGTGATGTTGGATATGTAATCTTGTCCCCACTTACAAAAGCACTTTCACGAAAAAGTGGTGTTTGTCTGGCAGTGTTGTCTGTTTCCCTTTCAGCTGGGCTTTTGGCAACTCATGTTTTTGTGCCCCCTACACCTGGGCCATTTGCTGTGGTGGGTCTATTGGGGATAGACATGGGCGACATGATTATCTGGGGAACTTTTGCTGCAATAGTGATGACGCTAAGTGGTTGGATCTATGCCCAGTTTGTGATGCCCCGATATTTATCTCCAATTATCCCTGAAGAGACAGTGGAAACGACAGATGATGTGGTGATGCCCAATCTATATAAGGCTGTTTTACCCCTCATGGTGCCAATTATATTAATTCTTTTGAAAACCACAACCACTATGTTGTTCAATGAACACGAAAGTGTGGTGTATAAGATGATTCAGTTTGTCGGCGATCCGGTTGTGGCGATGGGATTCGGAGCTATTGTCGCTATTGTTCTTCTGAGAGAGAAAATAAAAGCTCGCTTCACAGTAAAACACCTGGTTGAGGTATCTATTAAAGATGCAGGGCCTATTATATTCATCACTGCTGCTGGGGGGTCATTAGGTGAAGTGTTGGAGATATCAGGAGCAGGACAGGCTATCGCTGAACGAATTGTTTCAAGTGGTTTACCATTTATTCTAATCCCATTCTTGATTTCCGGAATATTAAAAACGATACAGGGCTCTGGTACGGTGGCGATAATTACCGCTGCTACACTTTGTTTGCCCATATCTGAATCACTTTCAATGAATCCGGTTTTGATTGCAATGGCAGCAGGCTCCGGAGCTCGGCTGGTTTGCCATGTCAACGACAGCTATTTTTGGGTTTTTACCAACATGAATCAGTTTGACACTGCCACCGGTCTAAAAACATTATCTGCAGCTAACATATTCATGGCTTTTGGTGGGTTATTAGCCACCTGGATTGCTTCTTTCATTGTATAATTGAATTTTGTAATTTTTTCAGGTAAGCAATTGACAGGAAATATTTTCTAATATCAGTTTTAAAAACAAAATGATCAAAATAGCAGTAATCCCCGGCGACGGCATAGGCAAGGAAGTGATCCCGGTTGGGCAAGCAGTCCTCGAAGCAGTCAGTAAAAAATATGGAATTGATATCGCCTGGCAGGAATTTGACTGGAGTTGTGAGACTTATCAGCAAACAGGTCGCATGATGCCAAAGGATGGGTTGGATCAGCTGGCTCCGTACGATGCGATCTACCTGGGGGCTGTTGGCTTTCCCGGAGTGCCTGATCATATATCGCTCTGGGGACTGTTGATCCCAATACGCAGACATTTTCACCAGTATATTTCACTCAGGCCGGCTAAGCTATTTGAAGGCATTGATTCCCCTCTGGCTAACAGAACCGCGAAAGACATCGACATGGTCATCGTCCGCGAAAACAATGAAGGTGAGTATAGCGAGATTGGTGGCAGGATCTATAAGGGCACCGAAATGGAGACGGTGAGTCAGGAAAGTATTTTTACCCGAAAAGGGGTAGACCGGGTGATGCATTATGCCTTCGAGCTTGCCAAAAAGAGAAGGAAAAAGGTGACCTCAGCCACCAAGTCGAATGGGATCATCCACACGATGCCCTTCTGGGACGAACGTTTTGAAGAGATCAGCAAGCAGTATCCGGATATTACCACCGATAAATATCACATCGATATACTCACAGCCAACTTCGTACTACACCCGGACTGGTATGACGTGGTGGTGGGTTCTAACCTGTTTGGGGATATTCTATCTGATCTTGGACCAGCTGTAGCTGGTACCATCGGTATTGCAGCTTCCGGAAACATCAATCCGGAAAAGGAGTTCCCCGCGATGTTTGAGCCGGTACATGGTTCGGCCCCCGACATTGCAGGAAAGGGCATTGCGAATCCGATCGGCTCCATCTGGGCTGGCGCCATGTTGCTGGAGCACCTGGGCTTTCAGGAAGCAGCAGATAAGATCATGGAAGCCATTGAAATATCGATCAAAGAAAAGGTGGCGCTTACTAAAGACATGGGAGGGAAAGCGAGTACCGTTGAGTGTGGGGAAGCCGTGGTGGATATCATAAGTGAACGCTAATCTATGCCATGCATTAAATTAAAAACAGATCAATACGGTGCTGGATACTGAGGCTAAAATGGGGATAATGCCTGGGGAAGGGATGGTCAGGGTGACTTCGGATCTTGCGGAGTGGGAGTGAGGGATATAATTGATCATGATCTTTGTGATTAATATGCGAAATAATCAAACTACGTTTCGTATATTTCGTTTATACTTGTGTAAAGTATGACAATCAGTCAAAACACAATGAAATGAGCATGATTTAGCAAACACCAATCCTTGCCTCCGCCGAAAGTGGCTACTGCAGACAGGCGAAGATGAATATCAATCATGCGAATTCCATGTGTCCAATAAAAAATTAACTATATACACATGAAAAGTCTCCCAAGTGTACCATCTAAGAAAGAGCGACAATTAGCACATGAAACTTATGACGCACTAACAGAAGTATTAAAACGATTAAAAAGTGATCGTGCCGATTTCACAATCAAAGAGACCAAGCAAACAGTTGAAATATCAGCGGCAGCAATTAAGCTATTGCAAGAAATTGTAAAACTGATTTCAGAGGGTAACATGGTTAATATTGTCCCAATTGCTGCAGAAGTCTCTACACAAACAGCGGCAGATATTCTGGGTGTCTCCCGGCCATATGTGGTTAAAATTCTGGAAAATGGAGAAATCCCTTTTACCAAAACAGGAAGGCATAGACGGATAAAGCTAAATGATGTTATGAGACATAAAAAGAAAATGATCGATCAACAACGTGAGGCTCTCGATGAAATGGTTGCATTAAGCCAGGAATACGGCCTCTATGATTAGCTCGCACAAATTCACTGGAGTTCTGGATACCTGTGTGATGTATCCGGTACTAACCAGGGATTTGATCTTTTCTATTGCGCAAACAAAGGTGTTCACGATTAAATGGAGCAAACATATTTTTGATGAACTTGAAGCTGTGATGAAGAAAAAGGGAATGAAGGAGTCACAAATCAAAAGAATGATCGAGGTATCAAATAAAGCATTCCCAGATGCCCTTGTGAAGAACTATGAGTCATTGATCGGTACGCTAGATTTACCAGATCCTAAAGACCACCATGTTCTGGCAGCAGCAATTAAGACAAATGCAAACGTCATTGTAACTCATAATTTAAAACATTTTCCTTCCTCTTACCTTAAATCATTTGATTTGGAGGTCAAAAGCCCTGATGATTTTCTAACTGATGCCATAGACCTGGATATCCATCTAGCTGTTGATGCATTTCGGAAAATGGTTTCCAGATATAAAAATCCACCATTAGATGAAAATGTGGTCATTAGCATGCTTAAAAACAATGACTTGGAGCAAACGGCCATGTACCTATACTCTCAACTCTAAATAAGACAAGGCATAAAACTCATTTTGGATCACTTAAATAGTATAAATCATCTGTAATAAATATTTGTTAGCTTAGTATGAAGATGAGTTCAAGTGAAATAAAATCGGAATTAAAGACTTTAATAGATAAGGAAACTGATCTGGAGTTTTTGAGAGATGTAAAGGCATGTTCAAGCATGAAAATATTGATCCATCAGTTGAAAAAGAGATGACCTCAAGAATACTTAAATCTGAGCAAGACATTCAAGAGGGGAAAGTATTCACGATAGAAGAGGCAAAGGATCGCCTGAAAAAGAAGTTAGGTTTTTGAAAGTAATCCTTACAGAGCAATCATTAGATCGATTAGAAAGTTCTTTGCAATTTCATCTTGATGACCTGCAAATCCCCATTGAAAAAGTTAAAGAAATTAAAATTGAACTAATTAGTAGGGCAGAATCCCTTTTACTCATCCATTTACAGGTCAGCATGAACTATATTTCTTTGAAAGCCGAGATGATCCAAAAAGATGAAAGGATAACGGAGCAGCTAACACCGAATTTCCCTCAATAATTTTTAGATCCATAAACTTGAGCAAATGAACCTTAACATATTTTGTCCGACATGGGGGATGGATAAGACGGACTGGAGAATTAAACTACAACGCATCAAGGATGCTGGCTATGACGGGGTAGAAACAGGAGCACCCTTGGATAAGGACCAATGCTATCTGGTAAAAAATCTTTTGGAGGACCTGGGCCTAAAACTTATTCTACAGCAATGGACTGAGGGGAAAGATGTTCAGCAGCATAAGGATTCCCTGCTGGAGCAGATGGAACGAAATGTTTTACTGGATCCCTTATTCGTGAATTCCCAAACCGGAAAAGATTATTTTGAGCATGAAGATATGGTCGAGCTGCTTCAATACTCCGATGTAGTAGCTGCGGAATTTAACCTGAAGATCTACCATGAAACTCACCGGGGAAGATTTGCCTATTCAGCCCATGCTACAGCCGGGTATATTGATGCTTTACCGGAACTACTCATTACGGCAGATTTTTCCCATTGGTGTTGTGTAAGTGAGTCTTATTTGGATGATCAGAAGGATGATCTGGCAAAAGCGATCTCCAGAACCAGACACATTCACGCCAGGGTGGGGTATCCTGAAGGTCCGCAGGTCACAGATCCGCGGGCGCCTGAGTGGAAGGAAGCCCTGACGCATCACCTGGAATGGTGGGACCGGATTGTCGACCTAAACAAAGACGGGATCGTTACGATTACGCCTGAGTTTGGCCCCGTCGGTTATCTCCATACACTCCCTTTTACAAATTTACCTGTGGCTGATCAATGGGATATCAATTGTTTTATGAAGGATATGCTGAGGGAGAGATACCTCTAATAATGTTTTTTGGCACCTTACTAGTGCGGAATCCCCAAGTACTCGCGCGGAAATTACTTCAGTACTAGCTCGGAAGTTACTTCCGTGCGGGTACCAACTTCAAAATACTTTCCTATCTTTATTCCATCCCAAATTTAACTATACCTCACAATGAAAATCACCCAGGTCTCCCCTTTCATCTTACACATTCCTGTTACAGGCAGTCACATCGCCGATAGCACACACAGCATCACCCACTGGGGAGTAGTGGGAACGAAAATTACCACCGATGAGGGCCTGGAAGGATTTGGGTTTACCGGCACACATGCTTATTTACCTGCGGACAAACTTATAACTAGCTGTATCGGTGACTGCTATGCCCCATTGCTGATCGGTGAGGATCCACAATTGATTAGTCATCTCTGGTATAAACTCAATCGAAATCCTCCCATGCAGTGGATTGGAAGGGCAGGGATTACGCAACTTGCGCTTGCTGCAGTGGATATCGCCTTGTGGGATCTGAAAGCCAAGGCGCAGGGTGTTCCATTATGGAAGTTGCTGGGCGGTAATAAAGACATATTACCGGCTTACAATACCGATGTTGGATGGCTTTCTATTCCTAATGATCAGCTGGTGAAAGGCATTCAGAAGACCATCAAAGAAGATGGATTCAGGGGTATCAAGATCAAGGTAGGTTCGAAAGATCCCAAAAAAGACATTGAAAGAATTCGAATTGTACGGGAAGCTATTGGACCTGACATTACTTTGGCCATCGATGGGAATGGAAAATGGGATCTGCCAACTTGCTTACGATTCAGCGATCAGGTAGAGAAATACGATATCTTTTGGTTCGAGGAACCCTTATGGCACGATGATGTGAATGGCCACGCTGAGCTGGCCAAACATACTTCTATACCCATAGCACTGGGAGAATTGCTTTACCATTCTGATGCTTTTAGACAATTCATTGATGCAGGAGCGGTCCATTACATTCAGCCTGATGTGACCCGACTAGGCGGCATCACAGAATTCCTGACCGTAGCAGAGATGGCTTTGGGAGCACGGTTGCCAGTTGCTCCCCATGCAGGTGAGATGAGCCAGATCCATACCCACATTGCCTTTGCTCATCCTGCATGCATGATCATGGAGTATATTCCCTGGATCAAAGATGCATTCACCGATCCAGTGAATGTGAAAGATGGAAATATTGTGCGCCCTGAGCTTCCAGGCGCAGGAACTACGCCCAAAAAGGAGGCTCTCAAAGCGTTTAACCGGTTGTGAAAGAGGAATTTGGACAATAAAGAAATTAAGCTCATTAAGAAAATTCTCTTAATTTCCTTAATGTCTTAATGGTTCAGAAATAAGCGTAATGTTGAAAATAACTAATCCACAACACCAACACTTTGAAGAAAAAGGATACCTGGTAGTCCCGGGACTGCTTGATGTTGAGGAATTATCCTATTACCGGGCGATCTACGAGGATTTCATTCATTATCGCATAGATGCTTCACAATACAGGTCGGATTTGGGAGGCCACGTTGAGGGAAAAACCGAAAAGCCCACAGAAAGGATCACTCAGATCATGGTGCCTTCCCGTGTTTTGCCTGAACTATCATCACAATCTCTGCATGAAAAAACCTTGTCCATAGCCTGCCAGCTGCTGGGAGATGATATGTCTCTGGATTTTGATATGCTCATTGACAAAGCTCCACATTCAAATACGCCCACACCCTGGCACCAGGACTGTGCTTATTGGATCGATATGCCAGACAAAAGGGCTGTTAGCTGCTGGGTGTCGCTCGATGAAGCTACAGTCGACAATGGCTGCATGTGGTATATTCCTGGGTCACATCTTCAACCCATGCGACAGCATCATCCTGCGGGGAAGGGTGGTGGAGCATTGACATGTAATGCAGATGAAGAGGAAGGCATTGCCATCCCTTTGCAACCTGGAGATTGCGTTTTACACCATGGCGGCACCGCGCACTACAGCCGGGGAAATGGCACGGATACCCGCCGACGAGCATTTATTACCAATTTTCGACCAAAAGCCATGGTTGAGTATGAAAGAGCACAGGGCATGGATCATACGGGGGAGCGAAAGGTACGGTCGTGATCAGGGATGGAACTGGAAAGTAAGACTAGCTGAAGGTATATTCTGTATATTTCGTAATAATTTCAAAAGCTAAAGCTATGAATCCTTACAGTCGGGCCATAAGATGGTCTATTTCCATTTATCTTTTATGTATTTCAGTAATGGTCACGGCTCAGCGAGCAACCATCTCTGAAGAAAAAGTGGAAATAGAGACCTATGAATTTGGTGACCCTAATCCCATTCCGGTCCTGGCAGAAAAACCTCAAATCTACCCATATCACAAGCTTGACGGTTACAGTGTCGATAAACGTCCGGTTGAATGGAAGGTGGTTACCTTAGAAAATGACTACATCAAGGTGATGCTGCTACCTGAGGTTGGCGGTAAGGTCTGGGGGGCTATCGACAAGAGCACTGAGTTTGATTTTATCTACCTGAACGAGGTATTGAAATTCAGGAATATTGCGTTACGGGGTCCATGGACATCGGGAGGTATTGAGTTCAATTTTGGATATATTGGCCATACGCCATCTACGGCATCTCCGGTAGACTATCAGCTGAGGGAAAATGAGGATGGAAGTGTCAGCTGTTTTGTAGGAGGATTGGATTTGCCCTCGCGCACGCAGTGGCGGGTAGAGGTAAAACTTGCACCCAACAAAGCTTATTTCGAGACTCATGTTCAGTATTACAATCCAACCAACACTGCTAAGTCTTACTACAACTGGATGACGGCTGCTGCCCGAACCGAGAATGAGTTGGAGTTTATTTATCCGGGCGATCAGTATCTTACCCATGGAGGAAGTGCCCTCCCCTGGTATACTGATGATCAAGGCCGGGAATTAAATATTTACGAGAACAATGCTTTTGGATCACATATCTCGCGGCATGTGGTGGGGGATTATGCAGACTTCTTTGGAGGTTATTACCACCAGGGTGGTGTAGGGTTTGGTCACCTGGCACCTTATGAGGAAATGCCTGGTCAGAAGCTCTGGCTGTGGTCCTTATCCCGTTCGGGTGGGATCTGGGAAGACCTCCTGACGGATGATAATGGGCAGTATATGGAGTTTCAGGCAGGCCGGATGCTCAATCAGTTTTCAGGGAGCTCATCTCATAACCCCATAGCAAAAGCGGGGTTTGGTCCGCATACGTATGATTCCTGGAGTGAACTATGGTTTCCGTTAAAAGATATCGGTGGGATGGTCGAAGCTTCCTCCTACGGAGTGTTGAATGTGGAGCTAAATAATCAGGAGCTGATCATTGGTTTGCAATCGCTGATTACCGGTGAGCCGGAGATCCAGGTCTTTCAAAAGGATGTCGAAGTCTATTCCACCAAAAAGTCCCTCAGTCCCAATGAGACTGTGTTAGAAACCATGAAGCTCCCGACTGACGAACCATTTGAAGTCATGGTTTCGGGATATGATCTGAGCTATTCGTCCTCCGGAACAGACCTAATTGACCGAAGTTTTGAAAGTTTTACGCTTGAAAAGGAGACAATATCTATCCAATATCACGAGGGCACAGAACTAAAGAAGAACAGGCAGCCGGCTGAGGCTATGAAACGTTTTAAGGAAGTGTTAGCGGAGGATCCCTATCATATGGGTGCCTTAGGTTCCGTATCAGAGATTCTATTACAGCAAGCACAATACAACGAGGCATTGGCATATGTCAAACGTGCACTTTCCATCGATACCTATGATGCGCAATCGAACTTCATCGCTGCTGCCATATACCAGTCCATGGAAGATGAGATCAATGCCCTGGAATGCTATGGATGGGGTGCCCGGTCAATGGAATTCAGGGCGGCAGCCTATATGGAGATGGGAGGTCTTTATCTGAAGCAGTCAGAGCTTGGAAAAGCCAAGAACTACTTATTGAAATCCGTGAGGTTCAATGCGGATAATTTACAGGCCAAGCACCTGCTTGCCATTGTGCTGAGAAAATCAGGAGAGACACAGGCAGCTAAGGAATTGCTTAATGAGATTATAGCAAGCGACCCATTGAATCACTTAGCCAACTATGAACTAGACCTCGTCAATCCGAAAGAACTGACATTTAGCCGGAAGGTCCAATCGGAATTAAGGTATCAGTCTTTTCTGGAGATGGCTTTGTGGTATCATCACTATGGTCAGATAGAGGAGGCCAGGCAGATCCTGGGTGAATCCCCTGATCATCCATTGATTCTGTTATGGGGGGCTTACCTCGATCGCGCGAATACGGATAAGAACACTTCAATAGTGAAAAGCATACTGGAAGCATCCGCTGAGTTTGTTTTCCCTTATCGGCCGGAGACGCTGGAACCATTGCTTTGGCTAGCCTCAGAGACCAGTCACTGGAAGGCTAAATACTTTTTAGGACTCAACTATTGGGCACTTGACAGAATGGATAAAGCGAGCGAATCTTTAGAAGACTGTAAGAATGACCCGGACATACCGTCTTTTTACATAACCAGGAGTCAGCTGACAGAGCTGGTGAATGGCCGGGAGTCATTTGAAGATCTGGAATACGCTTTAGATCTAGATAAGAAGCAATGGAGAAGCTGGAACCATCTTATTGAAGCGTATTTGGCTCACGGATTATATGAAAAGGCAGTTGCGAATGGCAAAGCTGCGGTAAAAAGGTTTTCTGAGAATTATGAGCTCAAGATGAAACTGGTAGAAGCCTATCTTTTTACCGGTGATCATCAGTCAGCTGTCAACTTACTTGATAAGACCCATGTCTTACCCTTTGAGGGTGCCTCAAAAGGGAGACGTCTCTATGAGCAAGCCCTTCTGTTTTCAGCAATCGAAAGCTATGAATCCAAAAAATACGGTCGGGCGATACAGTTCCTCGAAAAAGCCAGGGAATGGCCAGAACACCTTGGAGTAGGTAAACCCTACGATCCGGACAACCGGATGGAAGACTATCTACAGGCCATGTGTCTTGAAAGAATCAATAAAAATGGATCAGAATATAAGGATCAGGTGGTGGAAGATACCAGGGAACGCTTTCAGGGAAGCTATCGGGATATCCTGGGGCTATTGCTTATGGAGCCAGACGAGGCTGATGCCTTAACTGAAAAGATCAAAAGCAATAACAAAGCCACTCAATGGGTGCTGGCAACATATCAGGGTGATAAGGCTAAGGCTTCAGATCTAGCCAAAGCATTTGAGGGAGACCTGTATTTTGATATCGTATTGCAGTTGATAGAACTGAGTGAATAGATACGCTTCCTGATTGATTTTTGAAAGATTCATTTCTTAATAAGCCTATGGGAATGAAGTCAGTCTAAAGGTCAAGGAATGTCGATGGGAATGTGAATTCTTGTTCACCGACTCCAATCCCCCAATTTGACTCTGTAGAAAAATGTGGAAATGGTTTGTGAGATGAGTTATTATCAACGATCCTAAAAAATATGCCATTTTCCTTCGGCGGGAAAGGCTCAAGAATCGTAAATGTTAGGTGGTTAATGGAGCCTTCTTTTCAATCTTGTTATTAGGTCCATGCGTTCATGTAAAAAAGCAATAATCATCAGAGGTTTGTTTCTTCGGACAAGACCAAAGATGTAATGTTTTTGACAATGCTTTATGAGAACTATTCGACCTTTGATTTTAAATTCCTTGAAATATCCCTTACTTGCTGCCAAAGCCTCAATACAATTGATCAGTCCTTTCATATACTTTTCGGTCTGATCGATTCCATAATGATCTAGTGAGTAGTCAATAATTTCCTCCCAATCATTTAGAGCTGCATGACTTCTTTCATACAGATCCAACTTATTGAGACTTTCGTTTTTGAATGATTTCTTTTGTTAGCTGCTCAAAGGATTTCTTAGATGGAGGAGTATTTTCTGCATCTTCAATCCGGTCCGTAAGCAGTTCTGTCAGTTCTTTCCAGGCTTGATCTTCATTGGCATCCTTTGGGAAGATCTTCTCCAGAACGAAGTCTTTAATTGTCTTGCCTTGCAAAGCAGCGAGTACTTTGATTTTTTGGTGCTGTTCACCGGATACATCAATTATTAAGCGACTCATATTTCACTCCCTTATTGTATAAATGTATAAATGTACAAATTTTATCCTCCCCATGGAAATCTCAAAGCTGCTGATCGACTGAGTGAGTGGTCGTAGCAACAAAGCAGCTCAATGGGTGCTGGCAACATATCAAGATGATAAGGCTAAGGCTTCAGATCTAGCCAAAACATTTTAAGGAGACCTGTATTTTGATATCGTAGAGCAGTTGATAGAACTGAGTGAATAGACGTCTGGTCTATTTAGGCATCATCAAGGAGGCTCCTTAATTCTGTATTCTATCTCCTGTATTCTGAAAGAAAAGTAGCGAAGGGGGGAATCGAACCCCCGACCTCCGGGTTATGAATCCGACGCTCTAACCATCTGAGCTACCTCGCCATTCATTGTTTCACTACTTTTATCGTCCAAACTACCGTCCGCCAGCTGGCGGATATGACACTGCGCGTGCCGATCCTGCGCTCTAACCTCCCGATAGCTATCGGGAGAGCTACCCCGCCATTCTCTAAATCATCAATAAACACAGCAGAGAGTTTTCTGCCTGTTTCACCGTTACTTAACCAAAACCTGAGTATATTCAATGCTCAAACTACGGTTCCTCCGTAAAACGGAACGCAAATCTAAGAAACTGTTTCTTTTTTCTATATCAATAACCAGCTATTTCATTTTTTTTTATACATTAGAAAAAATTCGACAACAAGAAAATGGCGAAGGATAAGTTTATTGGTGAATACGGGATCAACGCATCCAAGAAAATGTTATACCCCTATATCAGCACGGCATCGGGATTGTCACAGTGGTTTGCCGATGATGTAAACATTGATGAAGATAAGGTCTTTACCTTCATTTGGGATGGTGACGAAAACAAAGCCAAAGTGGTCAATAGCAGGGCCAATTCACATGTCAAATTCGAATTTATCGATCCAGCGGATGATGACCCTTCCTACATCGAATTTCGAATAGAAATGAATGAATTGACGCAAGAAACATTTATTCGCATCACAGACTATTCTGATATCGATCATGAAGAAAGCGAAGAGCTTTATTCCGGTCTGATTCACGATCTCAAAGAGATCGTTGGAGGATAAGTATCATTTCCGCTTAGTCCACGTTAATAAATTATGGCAATTTTGCGCATATTATGTTAAAGCTGGACAAGCTCATCCTTAAGTCCTTTATCGGGCCTTTTATACTTACTACGGCACTGGCAACATTCATTTTGTTGATCCAGTACATGCTCAAGTATTTTGATGACTTTGTAGGCAAGGATCTGGGCTTTATGGTTTTTGCTGAGCTGATCTTCTATTTCAGCCTCAACATGCTTCAGGTAGCGCTCCCATTGGGTGTTTTGGTTTCATCGCTTATGACATTTGGTAACCTTGGGGAGCATTTTGAGCTTACGGCCATCAAAAGTGCCGGATTATCACTGGTCAGGGTTATGTTACCAGTTTTCTTTTTTGTGGTAGTACTCTCCTACGGAGCTTTTTTATTCAACGACCACATTGTCCCCTCATCCAACCTCAAAGCATTCAGCCTTCTGTATGATATCAAAAAGAAAAAGCCCGGGCTGGACATCAAAGAGGGTGTATTTTATGGTGGTATACCGGACTATAGCATCAAAGCCAAGGAGAAGCTTTCTGACAATTCCACCCTAAAAGATGTAATTATCTATGACCACACACAGGGTACTGGCAACAATACAGTGATCCTGGCAGATTCCAGCAAGATGTATACACTCTTCAATGACCGGTACCTGAAGCTGGAATTGTATAATGGTAATTATTATTACGATGAGGAGGGTCGGAGAACGCGTCAGTTGAATCGCCTCACCAGAACCAACTTCGACAGGATGGATATCGTCTTCAGTCTTTCTTCATTTGATCTTAAACGAACCAAAGAAGAGCTTTTTCAGAACAATCGGCAGATGAAAAACATTACTGAACTCACTGCCTATATAGATTCTCTCAATGGAGCTGTCATGACTTCCAAGTACGAGTTTATCCGTCAGCGTGGAGGTTTTTATTACCACATGACTGACAAAATAGATATGATCATTGATCATTGGGATATTTCAGAAGATTCCCTACGAAGACTTAGAATGGACCCTGAGAAAATTGCCGAAGAAGAAGCCGAACGGAAAAGGATTGAAGAGGAAGATAGCATTGCTGCGATAGCGAATAATACCAGGGATACATTGAATAGCGATACAAAAGAAGAGGAAACCCAGGACGAAGAGGCGGAAGTAGTTAAACGGACTCAAATGGTAAAGTCAGACGCAATAAAACGCCGATTAATGGAAAATCAACTGGCCTCAGTGAATATAGACCCCGACAGGAAGCCAGGTACGGTCATTGAAAAAGGTGATAGCACAAAAAATAAAAAGAAAGTACCCGAGCTGCTTGTTGACACATTATCATGGGCATTTCTGGAAGAGAAAATTGCAGACAGGCAAAATCAGGTGATCCTTTCGGCAAAGAATGCCGCACAAAAGATCAAGGTGAATATTTCCTCGATGTCAACAAGGATAGACATGATGGAGCATGACGTTTATAAATATGAGATTGAGAAATATAAGAAATACAGTCAGGCAGTGGCTTGTATCGTAATGTTTCTCATTGGAGCACCTCTGGGAGCAATTATCAAGAAAGGTGGTCTGGGAGTGCCTGTGCTCATTTCCATTTTATTTTTCATCATCTATTATGTGCTCACCATTATGACAGAAAAATGGGCCAAGGAAGGAGTAGTAGATCCGGTATTGGCCGTTTGGACTGCAGATGCCATTTTATTCCCTATTGGCCTTTTCTTCCTTAGGCAGGCCAGGATAGATGCCAGAATTTTCGATTCGGATGTTTACGCTATTTGGATGGAAAAATTTCTGTCGAGATTCTCAAAAAAGTTAGTAAGATAATTTATTTGTTTTTCAGCCATAACCGATCTAAATTTGCGGTTCGATAAAAAGCGATTAAGAAACAGAAGATGTATTTAGCCAAGGAAAAGAAAGAAGAAATATTTGGTAAAAATGGTAAGAGCAAAAAAGATACTGGCTCTACTGAATCACAGATTGCCCTTTTTACCTACAGAATCAATCATCTTACCTCACATTTGAAAGATAACAAAAAGGATCATTCATCAAGACTTGGTTTGTTGAGGTTAGTTGGTAAAAGAAGAAGATTACTCGATTATCTCCACAACAATGATATCGAGCGATACAGAAGCATTCTTACAGAGTTGAAAATCCGTAAGTAATCAAGATTTAATTTATAAGGGAATTCCAACGAATTCCCTTTTCTCATTTATAACAGAGGTTCTGTGCCTCACTTATCATTCATTGATATGAACCCTATTACAAAGAAATTCCAATTGTCTGATGGACGGGAAATCAGTATTGAAACCGGAAAACTTGCCAGACAAGCCGATGGTTCCGTAATTATTAGAATGGGCGACACGATGCTTTTAGCGACTGTCGTTTCAAAACCAGAAGCAGGAGAAGGTGTTGATTTCCTTCCCCTATCCGTAGATTACCAGGAAAAATTTGCCGCAGCAGGAAAGATCCCCGGAGGCTTTCTGAAAAGAGAAGGAAGACTTAGCGATTACGAAGTCCTTATTTGCCGTTTAGTTGACCGGGCTATCCGTCCGTTATTCCCTGATGATTATCACGCAGATACTCAGATCATGATCTCATTGATTTCCGGAGATGGTGAAGTACCGCCTGATTCTTTGGCTGCATTGGCTGCATCAGCTGCGCTGTCTGTATCCGATATTCCATTTCTTGGACCAATCTCAGAAGTGCGTGTTATCAAGTTGGATGGTGAATACCTCGTCAATCCATCCAGAGAGCAGATGGAAAAGGCTACGTTGGATCTGATCGTTGCAGGTTCAATAGACAATATACTGATGGTTGAAGGAGAATCAAAAGAAATTTCCGAAGAGGAAATGCTGGAAGCCATCAAGAAAGGTCACGAAGAAATCAAGTTACAATGTCAGGCACAGATCGATTTGGCCAAAGAAGTTGGTGCTACTGAAAAACGTGAGTATGATCACGAACCATCGGATGAGGACTTGAAGAAAAAAATGACCGATGCCTGCTATGATGCCTGCTACAAAGTAGCGGAGCAGCAGATTGCTGATAAAAAGGTCAGGTCAGAAGCATTCAGTGCCATCAAGGATAAATTCCTGGAAGGCTTTTCTGAGGAAGAGCTCGAAGCATTGGATGACTTCCTGATAAAAAAATATTTTCACGACATTCAAAAAGATGCAGTCAGGAATTTTGTCCTGGAAAGCAGAAAAAGGATTGATGGCAGAGACCTGGATGAAATCAGACAGATTTGGTCAGAGGTTGATTATTTACCATCAGCACATGGGTCTGCCCTTTTTACACGAGGCGAAACTCAGTCTTTAAGCACGGTTACACTGGGATCGAAGCTTGATGAGCAAATGATAGACGGAGCAATGGTCTCTGGCTATAATAAGTTTATCCTTCATTATAATTTCCCTGGCTTTTCAACTGGCGAAGTAAGACCAAACAGAGGCCCGGGAAGAAGAGAAGTAGGGCATGGGAACCTGGCGATGAGAGCTTTGAAGCAATCCTTGCCAACGGAGGACAATCCCTATACCATCCGAATTGTTTCAGATATTCTTGAGTCGAACGGGTCATCTTCCATGGCGACTGTCTGTGCGGGCTCACTGGCACTGATGGATGCAGGTATCAAAGTATCAGGTCCGGTATCAGGAATTGCCATGGGTATGATCTCCGATAGCAAGACTGGAAAATATGCCATTTTATCTGATATCCTTGGTGATGAAGATCATCTGGGTGATATGGATTTCAAAGTGACAGGTACTTCAAAAGGGATTACCGCCTGTCAAATGGACATTAAAGTAGACGGACTTTCTTATGATGTGCTAAAAGAAGCATTGGATCAGGCCAAAAAAGGCAGAGATCACATTCTTGGCGAAATGGCCAAGGCCATTACTGGTCCTCGTGAAGAAATGAAGCCGAATGCGCCAAGGTTGGTACAGATCAACATTGAGCGTGACATGATTGGTGCGGTGATCGGGCCTGGTGGTAAGATCGTACAGGAGATTCAAAGAGAATCAGGAGCTACTGTAGCTATTGAAGAAACGGATAAAGGTGGTCTTGTTACCGTATTTGCGGCTAACAAAGATTCATTGGATGACGCCGTGAAAAGGATTCGTTCCATTACAGCACTTCCTGAGGTTGGAGAAATCTATGAAGGAAAAGTAAAAGCCATCATGCCATTTGGCGCTTTTGTTGAAATATTGCCTGGTAAAGACGGATTATTGCACATCTCTGAGATCAAATGGGAGCGACTGGAAAGTATGGATGGTGTGCTGGAAGTAGGAGAAGAAGTCAAAGTGAAGCTTGTCGATATCGATAAGAAGACCGGGAAATATAAACTTTCAAGAAAAGTTTTACTGCCCAAACCTGAAAGAGAGAGTAAAGCTCATTAAATTAGATGGAATGAATTAGGGATTTTCCTATCATTCCATTATGCGGCAACTCAAAATAAGTAAACAAATTACTAACAGGGAAAATGAATCCCTGGATAAGTATTTTAACGAAATTGGTAAAGTAGAGCTCATCTCTGCGGATGAAGAGGTGGAGTTATCTAGAAGGATTAAAGAGGGCGATCAGGTCGCCCTTGAAAAGCTCACCAAAGCCAATCTTCGTTTTGTCGTTTCAGTTGCCAAGCAATATCAAAATCAAGGGCTTTCATTATCTGATCTAATCAGTGAAGGTAATCTGGGACTGATCAAAGCAGCCCAGCGATTTGATGAAACGCGTGGCTTCAAATTTATTTCTTATGCAGTCTGGTGGATCAGACAATCCATCCTGCAAGCGCTGGCTGAGCATTCTCGAATCGTGCGATTACCTCTCAACAGGATCGGGTGGGTCAGTAAGATCCAAAGAGCCTTTATCGAGTTGGAACAGCTATATGAAAGAGAGCCTACGGCTGCCGAAATGGCAGACAAGCTCAACGTGACAGTAGAAGAGGTATTGGATTCTTTGCGTATATCCGCCCGACAGATATCTATAGACTCACCCCTGAAGAGCGATGAAGAAGGTAGTCTTTTGGATGTGTTGATAGATGAAAGCAGTGAGTCTCCCGATGAAGAAATGATCAGGGATTCGTTAAGAAGAGAAGTAAGAAGTGCGCTATCCACCCTCACACAACGGGAAACAGATGTCGTGACTTACTATTTTGGTCTGAATAACCAGGCTCCCATGACATTGGAAGAAATTGGAACCATTTTCAACCTGACACGTGAAAGGGTAAGGCAAATCAAGGAAAAAGCAATAAGAAGATTAAGGTATACTTCAAGGAGTAAATCTTTAAAACCATACTTAGGGTAGTCAAAATGACATATCCACACTAAATGGCGCAATGTTTGATCCTTTCGATTTATAATTACGTTCTAATTCCCAGCAAAGACACGATATTTTATAATGGAAAACGAAAAAGTAAAAGTATTAATTATTGGCTCCGGTCCTGCCGGATATACAGCGGCTGTTTATGCAGCCAGAGCCGGTCTTAAACCTGTTTTATATCAGGGTGGACAACCTGGTGGCCAGCTCACCCTCACAAATGATGTTGAAAACTATCCCGGATATCCTGATGGCATCAATGGGCCTCAGATGATGGTGGATTTTCAAAAGCAAGCCGAGCGTTTCGGAACAGAAATTCGCTACGGTATGATAACTTCAGTAGATTTTTCAGGATGGCCACACAAAGTAACTGTGGATGAAAAAACAACAGTAGAGGCTGAATCAGTGATCATTTCTACGGGTGCCTCAGCCAAATGGCTAGGTCTGGAAAGCGAGCAAAGATTGAATGGAATGGGCGTTTCTGCCTGTGCTGTATGTGATGGGTTTTTCTACAGAGGTCAGGATGTAGCAGTTGTTGGTGGAGGAGATACGGCTGCTGAAGAAGCTACATACCTTTCCAAACTGGCCAAAAAAGTATACATGCTGGTAAGAAGAGACGAGCTTCGGGCCTCCAAAATCATGCAGCAAAGAGTATTCAAAGCACCTAACATCGAAGTATTGTGGAATTCAGAGGCAGTGGAAGTCCTCGGTAAGGATCAGGTAGAGGGGCTGAAAGTACTAAATAACAAAACCAACAAGGAGAGTGAGCTGGAGATCCAGGGCTTTTTTGTAGCCATTGGGCACAAGCCCAATACAGATATTTTCAAAGATGTACTTGATATGGATGAGGTAGGGTATATCAAGACCATTCCAGGTACCAGCAAAACCAATATTCCTGGTGTATTTGCTACTGGTGATGCCCAGGACAAAATATACAGACAAGCAGTAACCGCTGCTGGTTCCGGATGTATGGGAGCCCTGGATGCTGAGAAATTTCTGGCAGAAAAAGAGATGGAAGTGGAAGCAGCCACAGCCTGATAACTAATATTTAATCATAAAATGGAAGTCCCTGGCCTCAGGGACTTTTCTTTTAAATTCTGCTTTGAATCAACTAACATGAAAATAAATATTCTGGCTATAGGCGCACATCCCGATGATGTGGAGTTGTCGTGTGCGGGGACCTTATTGGTGCATCAAAAGAGGGGTTTTACAACGGGTATTATTGATCTGACGAAAGGTGAACTGGGAACCAGAGGAACTCCTGAAACAAGGATGAAGGAAGCTGATGCATCTGCGAAAATATTGGGGTTATCAGTGAGAGAAAACCTGGGGCTTGAGGACTCGTTCTTTGAGAATAATAAGGAAAATCAGCTTAAACTGGTACAGAAGATCAGAGAATATCAGCCGGATTTTGTCATTGGTACTGCTGTTTATGACAGACATCCTGATCATGGCAGGGCTTCTGAGCTGACAGAGCAAGCCTGCTTTTTAGCTGGACTAAAAATGATCGAAACCACCTCATCCGATGGCGAAAAGCAGAAACCGTGGAGACCGAAGAGATTATTTTTCGCTATCCAGAGCACTTCATTGGATCCGGATTTTTTTGTAGATATCTCAGATGTCATGGATGAACGCATGGAATCTATCAAAGCCTTTAAATCGCAGTTCTATGATCCCAATAGCAAGGAACCTCAAACATATATTTCAAGACCGGAGTTTTTGGACATGATCACAGCCCGGGCGCAGGAATATGGTCACAGAATCCAGGTAAAATATGCGGAAGGATTCAATACCAAACACCCCCTGGGAGTAAAGGAGCTATATCATTTGGTGTAGGACCTAAGAAATTAATGAGATCTGACGGACTTTATGTAGTCTTTTATATAATAAGCCAATAAAAAACCGAGAGGAATAATAAAAAGGAGGCCAACAAGTAATATGATAATAATCTCAAACATTTTTTAAATCACGTAACAATCTAAAAGTCTGGGAGTAAATAAATACTGCGACTCCAAACATTAGAAAAAGAATAATAAAACCTACCAATAATATTAGAAATTCAGTTGTATTATCAACTCCTGTTAATATTAACGAAAAAATTCCTGTTGCTGTTGCTATTATTAATAGACCAAATAGCTTTATAACTTCTGTATTGAATTTTATCCGCTCAACAATAGCTTGATTCGTCATGATCGAATTCCTAGTAAGCTTCAAGGTATTAAATAAATTAGAAAATACCGGTATTATTGAGTGTTATTGGTTTAATTTATTCGATGTTGGGGTGATATTGCAAATAAAAGGTATTCTCTATCAAAATCCCTGAGAGCGATTAATGCCTCTTTCCTGGTTGTATATTCAATCTTAGGTACTAAATATTCATCATTTAGCCATTCAATGGCTTCATTGATGGGGACATTTTTATAATGGTGATCCCTACAATAGTGCACCATTTGAAGCACCTTCAGGCCATCAAACCATTGAAAGAACCTTTTCTTAAATGATTGGTAATCAGTGGTTTGTTGAATTATTTCTTGCAGCGTGTTTTCGAATTCCTGTTCTGCCAGGAACTTGTATATTGGAGCAGGAATGGTCGATATCATCGCCTTTTTGGAGTAGATCGACGCCAATTGATCAATGAACTCCCTGAGATCAACAAATATCATGGGGGCATAAACAGGGTAGTTAGGATCTCCATTTTCCAGGTATTTATTTACGGCATGTCCGGTCCCGAAAGGTACGCGGTCAGATAACCTGTCTGAGGGGTAGATCGTGGGGGTATTGATCTCCGAGATCTTCCCCAATGCAGTCATTTTATGAATGAAATAAAAGTCTTCACCCGCTTTCCGTGTATTCATACCACCCTGCAGCTCATAGGCGTCTGATCTAACGGATATGCAGGAACCAAGTGTTTGAAAAGCATATGGAAAACCAGACCACCTTAAGGCATCCACATAATACCTGAGATATAGCTCATAATTGATAATGGCTTCAGTATTTTCTCCATCCAGAGGATGCTCATAAAAGGTTAATGCCGTGTTGGAACCGGTTTTATTAAAATGATCCTCAACCTCTACCAGGTAGTTTGTACTGCAAGTGCAATCCGCATCAAAACAGGTGATGACACCAGATTTATCAAAGTGATTGAAAATCCGAACAGCTTCATCCATGCCGATTTTCCGGGCAAGGCCAACACCTGCCTTCTTCTTTGGCAGTATTTCAAAGCTACATAGTATTGGAAATTGTGTATCAAGCTTTTGGATCGTGTCAAAAGCCTTCTGGTTAATGTGATGGATCACTTCATCTGCATCCTCCGGCTCATTTAGGATCACAACAATCAATACCTGACCACTCGGCTTTTCACATTTCTGAAGGGATTCAATGGCTTTTTCAAGGTTTGGTTCGTTGTAAGCAGGTATTACAATAATGATATCTGCATTCGGGTATTCAGATGGATCAAAGACCGGATGCTTCCAGGCATAGCGATCCAGGTATACGGATTGTTTCAAGGCGAGAGTCGATCGATGGTCCAATCCTCACCTTTTCGTGTGTAGAGGATTCTATCATGTAACCTGCTCGGCCTGCCCTGCCAAAATTCTATGGAATCAGGTATTATTTGATATCCACCCCAAAAATCCGGTAATGGCACTTTACCCTGTTTAAACTTTTCTTTCATCTCCTGGAGCTTCATTTCCAGGATGCTCCTTGTGGTGATCACCTGACTTTGCTGTGAAACCCACGCACCTAGTTGGCTGGCAAACGGTCGGCTGGCAAAGTATTTTAGTGAAACACTCGCAGATACCTTCTTTGCAGTGCCTGTAATAGCCACCTGTCTCTCAAGGACGTACCATGGAAATAATACAGATACCCTGGGGTTTTCACTGATTTGATTCGCTTTCCTGCTTTTGTAGTTGGTGAAAAAAACGAATCCCTTTTCATCAAAAGCCTTGAGCAGCACAGTTCTTTGTGTAAGCATCCCCTGACGATCTGAAGTACCCAGCACCATGGCATTGGGTTCGTTTACCTCAGCTTTTACAGCTTCATCAAACCATATCCTGAATTGGTTAAACGGGGATTTGTCTACAGACTTTTCGTCGAGCGTTTCCCTGGCATATTCTTTCCGTAACGAAGCAACTTCTAATGACATTTGAATGGTATACTACGATAAGTTTAAAATTGTTTTATTTGTTGCTGAACCAAAGATACAGATTCAGTGAAATAGTCATAAGGTCAAGCCATTTGACTATTCCATGCCTGTATGCCAAAGTGCATTGTGGCACGCAGGCATATGCCAGATAAAAACAATTTTATGAAATTAAGGATAGACTTAGAAGTTGCTAGTAGTGAAGAATGGATCAATGCAGTCATCGGCGACTTTGATGAGTTTTTGAAGGATCATGCCAATTGTGAAAGAAAGGCATCAGCCATGGCGATGAGTTTTGTGGCCAAGTATCCTGATCGCACGGAGATTCTGGATGAACTCATAGAAACGGGCATTGAAGAGTTGGAGCATTTTAACCAGGTGTACCAGATCATGAAGAAGCGTGGCATTCAGTTGCCCCATGAGATTGGTCAGGATATATATGTAAAGCAGTTGTTAGACCTGTGTCACAGTGGCAAGGAGCAAAGGTTTATGGACCGATTGCTTTTGGCTTCCCTGGTAGAGACAAGGGGGGCGGAGCGATTCAGGATGGTGTATGAAGCATTGGATGATCCGGAATTGAAGGACTTCTATCATGGATTGTGGGCGTCGGAGGCGCGACATGGGGAAATATTTATTAAGATGGCTTTAAACTATTTCGATGAACAGGTTGTCTATACTAGATTGACCGAAATGAAGTTGGCTGAGGCGGACATAATAACGAATTTACCAATTAAACCAGCGTTGCATTAGATGGATTATTTTGGAGACGATTTATTAACAATACCCAGAAAAGGGGACCTTCTGATCTCAGAGCCTTACCTGCCCGATCCCAATTTTGAGCGAACAGTGATCTTTCTTTGTGAGCATGATGACAATGGCTCATTGGGGTTTGTGTTGAACAAGAAGTCTAAAGCAGTTGTAAATGACCTAATGGATGAGCTGGACTCATTTAATGCTGATAT
Organism: Cyclobacteriaceae bacterium; assembly: GCA_965223915.1. Classification (GTDB taxonomy): domain Bacteria; phylum Bacteroidota; class Bacteroidia; order Cytophagales; family Cyclobacteriaceae; genus UBA7330. The sequence continues at coordinate 2,405,054 of OZ245027.1, forward strand.
ATTTGTAGGTGGTCCGGTGCAAAGAAATACGTTACACTTTTTACATAAAGGTAACATAGCACTCGACGCTGACGTGAAAGTAGTAGATGGAATTCATTGGGGGATGGATTTTGAGGGTTTGTTGGAGAAAATCAATACAAGACAAATAAACGAACAAGATTTAAAATTTTTTGTTGGATATTCTGGATGGTCTCCAGGACAGCTTTTAGAGGAATTACGAGAGAAAACGTGGATTGTATGTAAATGTGCAAGTCAGGATTTGGTGTTTGATACGGATCCTGAGGATTTGTGGAGTGTGGTTCTTAAAAATATGGGGGGTAAATTTAAGGTGATGGCCAATTACCCTAAGGATCCAAGATTAAATTGACCAGCGGGAACAGTTTAAATTTGGAACAATAAAGTCCGAAATTATGGATGAGATGAATAAAAAGGTTTCGGAAGAAGTGAAAACCAATCCGGAAATCGTTCAGCAGGAAGCTGAATTACGTGATCAGAAAAACAATGTTCAGAACAATAGTACTGAGCAAAAATCCTCTGGCACCCCACCCAACAACGTCAACAAGCAGGAAAAGGAGCAGGCTGATGCGATAAAAGAATCTTCAGGCGATGAAGGAGACGGCGATGATTTTCAGTCCCAGGGGGATTCAGAAGCACCTTCTTTGAAAAAAGCTGAGGAGGACGTAAATGAAGCTGATAAAATAGTTGACAGTGACACCGCTCCGGAGAAGTCCTCTCAGGAAGAACCTGAAGTGAAGCCGGAAGAATCATCAGCAGAAAAAAATACTGAAGAGGAAGCTGTACAATCAACAGAATCTGAAACGGGTGATGTAGCGTCCTCTGAGGGGGAAAGCCAAACTTCAACACAAGAGGAGTCAGCAAATAAGCCCGCAGAAGTTCAGGAAGAAAAAAACACAGATAAAGAAAACGCAGCAAAAGATACCTCGGAGTCATCTAAAAAAGCGGAGAAAGCGCAGGAAGCCAAGGCTGAAGATGTACCCACTGACAGTGCAGAAGATGATGATCATCGGCATGATGACCATGATCATGAAATTCCTGATTTACTTGGTGATGTGGATCTGGACCATGCATCCAAAAAGGAGCTTTTTGAGCTCTTAAAGAAGCACAGTCACCTGGATCACATGCGAACATTGGATCATGGGTTGAAGGAATTGAAGCCGCACTACGATACCCTGTATGAAAAAGAAAAAGAGGAAGCGCTCAAGGTATTTATAGAAAATGGTGGGGCAGAAGTTGATTTTGAATACAAGGGCGACGATATTGATCGTGGATTTTTTGAGTTGTACGATTTGCTTCGCGAAAAGCGTCACAAATTCTATGTTCAACTTGAAAAGGATAAGGATGAAAACCTGAAGCGAAAAAATGAAATTCTTGAGGAATTAAGGGAATTGGTTGATGGTGAGGAAAGTACAGCGTCCATCAATAAACTCAAAGAGCTTCAGTCAGAATGGAAGCGCATAGGGCATGTGCCAGGGCAATTCGTAAAAAGTCTTTGGGCAAATTATAATGCACTCATAGATCGTTATTACGACCACAGAAGTATCTACTTCGAACTCAAAGAACTGGATCGTCAGAAGAACCTGAAAGGCAAGCTGGAGCTGTGCGAAAGGGCAGAGGAGCTGGATAAACTGGAGAATATCAAGAGCGCTATTACTCAGCTCAATGAGCTGCATGAGGAATTTAAACACATTGGCCCGATACCCAGAGAGGATCAGGAGCCAGTATGGCAACGATTCAAAGCAGCATCAGATCAGATATATGCCAAGCGGAAGGATTTCTATGAAGAAGTAAGGAAGGATCAGGAAAAAAATATGGAAGTCAAGAAAAATCTTGGCGACCAGGCAGCAGAATTCACAAAGTTTGATTCAGACAGGATTACTGAATGGAATCAGAAAACCAAAGAGATCCTGGGCTTGCAGAAGAAATGGGAAGCTGTGGGCAGCCTGCCCAGAGAGCATGCCAAGGAGATCAACAAACACTTCTGGGGGAATTTTAAAGAATTCTTCAACAATAAGAATAACTTTTTCAAGAAGCTTGAGGGCATGCGGGAAGAAAACCTCAAGAAAAAGCAGGATTTATTGGAGAAAGCACTGGCTGTCAAAGATTCTGAGGACTGGGAGAAAACGGCAAACACATTGAAAAGCCTGCAGGCTGAATGGAGAGACATTGGTCCTGTTCCTGAAAAGTTCCGGAACGAAGTTTATAAAAAGTTTAAAGCAGCTTGTGATCATTTCTTCGAGCGGAAAAGAGGTAAAAATCAAGAGAGAAATCAGGAGTTTGAAGAAAACCTCAAGAAGAAGGAAGCAGTTTGTGATCAATTGGAGGCTGCGCTCAATTCTGATACCATTAAATTGGATGATATATACGATTTATTGGATCAGTATGCGGAGATCGGTTTTGTGCCCAGGCAATCCATTAAGGCCATCCATGGGAGATTCGATTCCATTACCAACCAGTTGATTTCACTGGAAGAATTATCGGATGATCAGCGCAATGAGCTCAAAACGCAGGTTCAGGTAAATAAGCTGAAGGGGAGCCCTCATGGAGGCCAAAAGATCAACAGGAAAGAGAATGCGATCAAACGTAAGATCTCAGCCATTGAAAGTGATATTACGACCTGGAGAAACAACCTTGAATTTTTTGCCAATAGTAAAACAGCGGACAAACTAAAAGACGATTTTAAGGATAAGATCAGTTCTGCTGAAAAGGAGCTGGATACCCTGAAAAAGCAATTGGACGTCTTGCATCATTCCTAGTGCTCGACTGAATTTACCCACTTAATGCTGTGATCACCAGTTACTGCAATGGTTTGGGCAGGCTGGTCAAGTTTGAAGTATGACCAGGGACCACGTATATAAGAATACTTTTCGAAAACGCTTTCATCCACTTCAATCCCGAATCCGGGCCGATCTGGTACCTGGAGGTATCCATCAAGTATTGTGAGGGGCTCTTTCAATATATCATCTGAAAGTGGGAATGGATACATTCCTATCCTGCCTGGCGCAGAATAGCATGGATATTCCAACCATTCTACTACAGATTCTGGCCAACAAATTCCCAGGTGTGAAGAGACCAAAACTTCCAATGCAGTTCCCCAACAATGGAATGCAAACCGTTTGCCAGCCGTCTGGGACATTTGAATGACCTGGTTGGCCATATCAAGTCCTCCCTGACAACAGACATCCATTTGAACGTAGTCCACAGCATCTTTATGGATAAGGTCTGCGAAGCCTTCTAAACTTTGTTCATGTTCACCACTTGCAATGGGCACAAAGTTTTTTCTCTTTAACCCGACATATTCACTATGTTGTTCTGGGGGTAGTGGTTCTTCCAGCCAGGTGAGCGCATATTCAGACATGGCTTTTGACAGGTTGGTGATCATTTTAGTTGAATAACTACGGTCACCCATTCTCCACCAGGTATGAGCATCCACCATCAGTCCAAAATCGTCTCCCACGGCTTTTCTCATGAGCTCGATGGTCCGAAGATCTTCTTCCACTCCTAATGCAGGTCGCATCTTATAGGCCTTGAACCCAAGTTCCTGAATAGCTACAGCTTCTTTTGCAAACAATTCAGGAGGCATATACATCCCCGCACTGCCATATAGTTTGATGGTATCACGTTTTCGCCCTCCAATCAATGTTGAAACCGGACAACCTTCATATTTAGCAACAATATCGATCAGGGCAATCTCTACAGCAGCATAGATTTTCTTCAACTCCGGCGCTCCATTGAAATTAAATGATCGCCATTTCAATGGGTCTTTTCCATTGAGGAACGGAGCTATGATTTTGTCAATCTGATCTTTAGCCTTTTCAAAAGCAGGTCCGGGTGCAAAACCTTTGAGTCCTGTATCGGTGATAACGCGTATAATCAAGGCATCACGCTTAATGATACTGCGCTCTCCACCCCAGAAGGAGAGGCGAATCTGTTCTGGCATTGGATAAGAGAGAAGATAAGCCCCAACACTAACAATTTTCATGACTGAACCTTATTGTTGGGTCAACAAGATACCAATTTCACCATTACTTTTAAAGGATGTTGGTATATTCAGAATAGAGGGAATCATCTACGATAGTCGATTCTGACAATCTCTTTGATACCGTCTTCATAAGGAATGGGTTGTATGTCAAACCTGCTGATGAATTTATCACTGTTGAAATCATAGGGCCTGTCATACTGGTACATCATTTCTGGCATTTCTTTCATTACAGGCATAAAGATGCCCATAAGGCCAGCCATAAACCTGGATACAGATCGATGTTTAGGTTTTACTCCCAGGGCTGAGGCAAAATTTTCAATCCATTCCTTTCCGGTATACGGGTTAGATGCTGTTGGCAGGTGCCAGGTCTGGTTAAAAGCATCTGTGGTATTGCCAAGCAGGGCAGTGGCTTCTCCCGCATCTCTGATGTGAGTAAAAGAATGCTTGAAGTTTAACGGGCCCATCCAGTTTGCTGTCTTACCCTCAGACAGGGGCTTGATGACGGTTTCTGTAAGCATACTTACGTTTTGAATAGATGGCCCATAAAAGTCAGCTGACCGGGCTATCAGCGCATTCAGTTTACCTGATTCCACCGCTTTCATGATCATCTCCACAAGCTGTTTGCGGACTTTTCCTTTTTCGCTCGTAGGGTTCATGGGTGTGTCTTCAGTCATACCATCCAGATAGGCGGGGTCGTACATATAGATATTGTCAAAAAACACAAGCCTGGATTCATTGGCAATGCATGCTTCAATGACAGATTGTATCAATGGAGGCCAGTTTTTTCTCCAGACCTTGATGTCGTAAGGAAATCCGATGGTCACATAAACAACCGACGACCCCGCAATGGCTTTGTCAATCGATGGCTTGTCAGTCAAATCAGCTTTGAACAATTCGTCAGTACTGTTTATTTTTTTCGGATTTCGGCTAACCAGTCGAATTTCTGAAGTATAGTCTGTTAGTGATTTGGCTAGCTCCCTTCCAATAGCCCCACCGGCCCCTAAAATAGTTTGCATATTGAGTCTTTATTCTTAAGACGAACACCAGCTCACAATATTGAGTTTAATTTTGAGCTTGTACCAAATGGTCCTCAAGTCTATCGAAAGTTGAGCCCCATCCATTGTAAATCCCCATTTCTTCCTGTTGTTTTCGGTAGGCCACTGTTGGGTGGATCACCTTGAAGGTGAACTCAGTATCATCTCCCTGATCTTTCAACAAAATCACCAGGGTGACACCGGCTGTCATAGGTTTGAAATTTGCTGTTGTTTCAATGAGCTCCATATCCACTATTTGAAGGTATTCTCCATTAGCAATGAAGTCATTGCCATCTGGCATCTTCATCGTATATTCCCATTTCCCTCCGACTTGAAAATCATGCATTACAATCTTGGTTTCCATGCCAGTTGGTCCCCACCAATTGGCAATGTGTTCTGGTTGTGTCCATGCTTCCCACACCAATTTTCTGGGAGCCTTCAATGTTCGTTTTATAACTACTGTACGCTTGTCAATGTCAATGGCTTCATTCATGATATTTACTTGTTAGTTTGAAGTTTATTTAGATACTGTTCGAAAGAATCTAATTTAGTCTCCCACAATGCCCGGTGTTGATCAACCCAATGTGAAACCATTTTTAGTTCTTCAGGAATGATGATGCAATGTCGCTCCCTGCCTTTTTGCACTGTTTTAAGTATTCCGCACTCATTCAGTATTTTGATGTGTTTGGAAATGGCTGGTCTGCTGATATCAAATTTTTCAGCAACAGCATTTACGGTCATCGGATCTTTGGCGATGAGGTCTATAATATCCCTGCGTACCGGATCTGCTATGGCTTGAAATACATCCCTTCTCATACAATATGTAACTAATTGGTTACAAATATAAACGTAACCGATCAGTTACACAAATTGATTTTAATAGATCATTGAATTTATACGAAAACCAGCACTTAGAGAGAAATTGACAAGGCCTTGAAGAGCTTGCCATCGGTAATGGTGCAACCAGCCCCAATCATCTGAAACAACTCGATCTCCCTGACCTGGCTGTATGATTTTTTTGTGGTGTAAACCTCCGCATCCTGTGGTGGGTCTTTCACAGCTTTTTCCAGGGCTTTCTGATCAGTAAAATCCGTGGTTGGAGAGGTGATGCCTATCAATACCATGTGTTCTTTAAGGCATTGAAAGATCATCAATTCATGGGTCATCCGCTTTTCCAGAAAAGCAACCTTTCGCAATACACCTTCAAAAACAACATCACTGAACAAGGTGACAATGTCTTCAGCTTTCCCCGGAGTATCGGTCTTTAGTTTTTCCCAATCATTGGCAGTGATGCCATTCACCACGAGGTACTCCACAAATTCTTTCTCCAGCTCAACCAGTTCATCTTTGGTCAAATCCCGGTATTTGGGTGTGATAGACATATTCCTTAAGCTCCCAACAAGGGCAAGTGTTTGATTTTATGATAATTCAGGGCCATGGCAATACAACCTTTTATCGCTTTGACCGGTACTTGATCAGAAAGTTGGAAGTGAATGGCTCGATTTCCCTCATAAGTAAATATATCGCCGTGCACCAGCTTGAATGTATCCACCAATCCGGTGGTACAGATAAAATAGATGGAATATTGATCCGGGACACTGCTTTTCCATCCGAGCCTGATGGTGCTACCATGCTTTGTCAGGTAGCTGGGTTCACCCCACTTCACGGTCTCTATCAGTTTTTTTAAGCCATCTGTTTCAGCTGCGACATCCAGAATAAGTTGTCTCAGACTCTTTAGCTTATCAGTAATGTCATTCGGATAGCCTTGCAATATCTCTTCGACCTTGGGATCTTTTACGAGCTCCATAAGTCCAAATTAATGCGATTATACTTTTAAGAAAAGCTTCTGTTTGAATAATACATACAAGAAGGCCCATTCTACTGCCAGGAAGCAAAACACCATGATGAGCCCATTGTAGGGTTCACCTACCAGTTGACTTAACCAGCCAAAAAGGGCATTGGTGGTATAAGAAAAACTAATGAAATCTCCTGCCATATAGATCAGTATGGAGTTCATCCCAATTACTCTGAAGAAGAAAGACCACTTTTGATAGCCTTTTACATCGATGATGTAATAAAAAAGGACCATGAGCAGAATGCTGATGCCACCGCAGGTAAGGACAAATGAACTGGTCCACAGGTTTTTGTTGATAGGGAAAACGAAGTTCCATATCAGGGAAATAATAATCATTGCTACCCCTAGTATCACCAGGTTGATTAACGTCTTTTTTTGTGTTTCCTCGGTGACGTATTTAAGCTGGTTGCCAACATAAATCCCAAGCAATGCAGTGCAAATGGCAGGAATGGTTGACACGAGGCCCTCAGGATCGTGAACAACCATATAGAGATGACCGGGCATGATCAGACGATCCAGATAGGAAACCACGTTTCCTTCCATGCTTAAGGTGCCAGCTGGAAACCCGGGAGCGGCAGTGAACATCAATAGCAGCCAATACCCAATCAGAATACCAAAGAACCAAATCATTTGCCCTCTTTTACTCGCATGGATATAAATGATATTGGCAAACATATAAGCAAGGCCAATCCTTCCCAGGACACTGCCAAAACGGATTTCTTCCAGTGGCATGATCTTCAATCCATTGTTGTAGATCACACCAAGTAAGACCAGAATGAGTCCTCTCTTGATTACACGGATTGTCAACGACTGCTTATCTTTTCCGCGTTCGAGCTGTTTCCCAACCGAGAATGGAGTGGCCACTCCCGCAATGAACAGAAATAATGGGAAGATGATATCGTAAAATGCAAAGCCGTGCCAGTCAGGATGAGTGAACTGGTCGGCCATTGTCATCCAGAGTGGCGCTTTGGTGATCTCTGCCAATCGAAAAAATATCTCTTCGGCACCCATGATCCAAAACATGTCAAAACCTCGTAAGGCATCAAGAGAGTAAAGGCGCTGGTTGGTCGGTGTCAGATTCATTCGCTAAGGAAATTGAAATGTTAAACCTGAATTATGCAATAGGAATCGTGATGAAGGCATAAAACGCAAAGAAAGAGACACTTATGTTGATGAGACATAGCACCGCTATGGTGATTCAACAAGTTGACGGTAAGTGGCTATTTCAAAGTGTTTTATGTCTGGAATAGATTTTCTATTGCATATTTCAGGTTAAATATAAATAGGTTCCGCATCGCAGCATGAAAAATGATCAAATCCACTCGAAATTGCGTAAATTCTGTTGTGAATTCTGGATGAAGAATTTGTTATTTAATACCCTGCCTGGGGTACAAATGGGCTATTATTGAGTATAGAAAGTTAACTTAGTTACATTAATCCATATAAGTAATTCTACTATGCAACGACGAGATTTTATTATGACTTCTGGTTTAGTAAGCCTTGGGTTTCTTGGCCTTCAAAGGTGCACTATTGGGGGTTCTCAATTCGCGGAGGAAACCGGATATGGTAGTTTAGTCCCTGATCCTGAAGGGATTATCAACCTGCCAAAAGGGTTTACTTACAAGATCATTTCCAAAAAAGGCACCCCCATGTCAGATGGGTTTTTAATACCTGGGGCGGCTGATGGTATGGCAACCTTCCATGTGGATAATAAGGTCGTGATCATCAGAAATCACGAGTTATCTCCGGGTGATTTAGAGGATGGGCCGTTTGGAATGGATGAAAAGAATTTGCCAACCGGTGAAATGCGTGACCTGGTGTATGACTTTGGGAGTGGCAAGAATGTGGGCGTAGGAGGAACGACGACCATCGTCTTTGATGAAAAAACACAGACCATCGAAAAAGAATATTTGAGTCTGGTAGGTACTGTCCGGAATTGTGCGGGTGGGCCCACGCCCTGGAACAGCTGGATCTCGTGTGAAGAGTCTACCTTAAGGGCTGATGGTACCCTGGAAAAAGATCATGGTTACAATTTTGAAGTGAAAGCAACCACCCAATCTGGGCTTCAGGCCCCCGTACCATTGAAGGCTATGGGAAGATTCAATCACGAAGCCGTGGCTGTGGATCCAAAAACCGGAATTGTTTATCTCACGGAAGATGCCGGAGATGGCTTGATCTATCGCTTTATCCCTGAACAATATGGAGACCTGACCGCAGGCAAACTGCAGGCCATGAAACTAAAGGATAAGTCATCCTTCGATAGCAGAAACTGGCAGGAAGACTCTAAAGATGTCATGCCAATGAACGAACAGCTGGAGGTAGAGTGGATGGATCTTGAAGACATTCAATCGCCTGAAAATGACCTGAGACTAAGAGGATATGAATCAGGGGCCATCCGTTTTGCCAGGGGCGAGGGCATGTGGAATGGGAAAGGTGAGGTTTACTTCGCCTGCACCAATGGTGGTCAAAAGAAAAACGGTCAGATATTTCGATATATCCCGAGCCCGGAAGAGGGTACACCCAATGAAAGTAGTAGCCCCGCAAAACTGGAGCTCTTTGTGGAATCACAGGACGCACAGATGCTGGAGCATGCTGATAATCTTACTTATTCCCCGTGGGGAGACCTGATAGTTTGTGAGGATAAACGAGAGCCTAAACTTGTTGGGGTCACTCCAAATGGGGAGTTATACCATTTTGGAGAAAATGTTGGTTTTAAATCTGAGTTTGCAGGCGCCTGTTTTTCTCCATCTGGAGAAACACTGTTTGTAAATATTCAGGGTCCGGGTCTGACGCTCGCTATTCAGGGACCCTGGAAAAAGCTGAAGGCTTAGGTACGATTGCCTATGGATCTTGAGGTATTAATTGAAATCTTCCAGGATTGTTTCAATTAATATCTTGAGCTCTATAGGTTTTTGGATGAGTCGCATCAATGTCCCATCTTCGATGGACTCAGCAATCTCGGCATTCATTTCAAAACCTGTGAGTAAGTAACATTTGATTTCCGGCCGATCCTTCTTTACACTTTTTATCAACTGTAACCCACTGGACTCAGGCATTCTCATATCGCTCACCAGTGCCTGAATATCTTTATGTCGGTCGAGTATTTCAAAAGCCTCCGATACCTTTTTGGCTGTGATGATGTCGTGAGAATCTCCCAATACCAATTCCAGAGCCTTTAGTATGACCAACTCATCATCAACAAACAATATTTTTAAGCGGTCATTCATGTAAAGGATAGTTTGAGAAATGACCTAAACATGGCATATTGAAAAATCAAAAAGGTTGAAGTACCGTCATGGTCAATGGTCATTTTCTATAACTGGTTTCAGGAGGTAAACTTAATGAACTTGAGGCATTGAAAACCAATTCAAAATATAAATCATTTTATCATTGATGCGGACACTGATTTTTTTATTTGAATAAAATGAGAAGGTTGTGACGCCAACAATACATCATTTAAAATGTATGGGGATACTTAAGATTATTTCGATGTTAAATAACCCCTACCTTTGACTTTCGTTATAGATTTACTGCATGCAATTTCTATTTCCGGGCGTACTATGGGCACTTGGACTGATTTCGGTTCCGATTATCATTCACCTTTTTAATTTCAGAAGAGTTAAAAAGGTTTACTTTTCGAATACTTCGTTCCTTCATCAGGTTAAAAGGCAGACCAAAAAGCGATCCCAATTAAAGAAGTTATTGGTCCTGGCTGCAAGAATCCTGTTCATTATTTTTCTGGTGCTGGCATTTGCTCAGCCAATTACCATTGCTCCTGAGTCCACACTTAAATCGCTAAGGAAGATATACCTGGATAATTCGCTAAGCATGAACAGGCAGGGTCTGGGTGGATTGAGTCTCCTCGACGAAGGTGTTCAAATCGTAGAAGGGCTCATTGCTTCCAGCGAATCAGGCCTTAGCTACTCATTGACAACCAATGACTTTAGGTCCGATCCTTCCAGGCTATTGGTTGGCAAAGAGCTGGTTGAACGATTAACCGAAGTAGAGTACTCCCGAAGATTCAGAACCCTCGATGACGTAATGAATCGATGGGGGAGCGATATCATGTCTTCATCAGCTGAATTCTTTATCATATCAGATTTTCAGGAATCTATGACGGGGGATTTTTCTGCCCTGGAAAAAGACTCACTTTCTTCCATCTATCTCATTAAACTTTCAAACGAGCTGGAGGGAAACATTTTTGTTGATTCTGTGTATCTCGATGCCATATTAGGGCTAAGCAACGACAATAAACTCAATGTGACCATACGCAATATCGGATCAGAGAACCGGAATGATGTGCTGGTCAAGGTATTTACCGATTCCATCCAGTTTTCTACATTCACACTGGATATCCCGGCCCAATCGGTTAAAAACACCAGTGTGAATATTGGTGCATTTGATCAAATATCCGGCAATTATTATATCGAGATAGAGGATTTTGTTCAGACGTTCGACAACAAATACTATTTCACCATCAGTGAGCCTAAAAAAATTGAAATTTCCATCCTCTATGATGAAAAGGCCAACAAGCACATAAAAGCAGCATTCTCCAATGAAGAAATATTCAACCTGAATACTTATTCGCTATCTAATATCAACTACCAGGAGATACAATCATCAGATTTAATTGTGCTGGATGGTCTCAATAAAATTCCTGATTGGATGGATGGGGGTGCGGTATCTGGTAAATCTATCTTGATCGTACCAGGTACAAATCCGGATTTTCCTTCCTATCAGCAGGCACTCCAATTTACCGTAAGTGAGCCGACAGACACAGCTGCTTATACCCTAAGTTCCAGGAGTCTGAATAGCCCCTGGTTTGCAGGGATCTTTTCAAACCTCTCGGAGGACATCTCATTACCCACAGTAAGCAACCTGATGGAGGTTCAGGGGTTTTATTCTGTATTGCTCAATACCAATGCAGGAAAACCTTTCCTGGTGAAGTCAGGAGGCTCAAACTTTTTTTTCTTTTCTGCTCCCCTGCAGGATGCATTCACAGATTTTCACAAACATGCTTTGTTCATCCCGGTCTTGTATAAGCTTGCGCAGTCATCCGCTGATCGCATACAAAACCTGGCTTATTCTTTTGACGAAAAAGTGGTGACGATTGATGCTGATTTGATCAATGAAGCTTCCTTGCCTAAGATCTCAAATAGCGAGCGATCTTTTATACCCGGAGTTATCAGGACTGCCGATAAGGTACTTTTAGATATACCTGAAGAAATAACAGAGCCGGGGTTCTATGCGCTCACGATTGATAATGACACAGTTACACATTTGGCATTTAACTATAACAAAGCCGAGTCGAACATCAACAGCATTTCTATGAATGACCTGAAAAGCATTGTTTCAGGAATGGGAAATGTTCAAATCTATGATGTTGATAATGCAGAAGAATTCAAAAGGTCTTTCAGTGAATCAGGTGAGGGGGTTGGGTTATGGAAATATGCATTACTTTTGGCATTGATATTCTTACTCATTGAAATGCTTCTGCTAAGATTTAGTTAATGAAAATACTTCTCAGCAACGCTACAATTTTCGACCCTGCTTCAAAATTCCATCAAAAAAAATCTGATATCCTTATCGAGGATGGCGTCATTGCCAGGATTGGGAAAGGACAATCAGCGAAAAAGACCATTAACTGTAGCGGCAAACATGTTTTTCCAGGATTTGTAGACTTTTTTGCACATTTCAACGACCCCGGGTTTGAGCACAAGGAAGATTTGATCAGCGGATCAAAGGTGGCGATATCTGGTGGTTTCACCGATGTTTTACTGGCTCCAAATAACCAGCCTGTGACTGAGACCAAGTCGGACGTGGAGTATCTCCGTACCCGCTCAAGATATGGAGTGGATCTGTGGCCGATGGCAGCAGTGAGTGAAGGTACGCTTGGTGAAAACCTCACTGAGATACTCGATCTACATACAGCCGGAGCAAAGGCCTTTTCGGATGGGATCAATGGCATCTGGAACACTGAATTGTTATTGAAGGCATTGCAATATGTTCAGAAATTTGATGGACTGATCATCAACAGACCCAAAGACAAACACCTGAGCCAGCACACGCACATGCATGAAGGGGTGGCAAGCACCCTGATGGGTATCAAAGGAGAGCCATCGATCTCCGAAGAGTTAGCCATTCAAAGAGATCTCGATATACTAAGGTATGCTGGAGGGCGACTACATTTCAGTCAGATCTCCACAGAAAAATCTGTGAAACTGATCAAAAGAGCCAAAAAAGAGGGTTTGAATGTTACTTGTGATGTGGGCATTCATCACCTGGTATTTACCGATCAGCATATTGTGGATTTCGATACAAATTTCAAATCAGACCCGCCATTTCGCTCTGAAAAAGACCGAAAAGCATTGATTAATGGATTGATTGATGGAACAATTGATGCGATCGTATCGGCTCATCAGCCACAGGATCCTGAGAATAAGGAGCTGGAGTTTGATTTGGCCGCATTTGGTTTGATTGGGATCCAAACCTTTTATCCTTTACTGGTTAGCCTTGAAGCGGAGCTATCCAGAGATGTTGTCATATCTTCCATTACAGCGAAACCGCGGGAGATCCTTGGACTTGCCCCAGTGAAGGTGGAGGAGGGCTACCCTGCCAAGCTTACCATTGGTGATCCGGGTGAATCATGGATCTATAATCAGGAAAACAATCAATCCAGGTCTGAAAATTCCCCATTACTGAATCAGGAACAGACCGGAAAGATCTTAGGGATTGTGAATGGAGAATTTTACAGTAGCGTCGATGTTTAAAGTATCAATTAAGTACTCACTGGTTTGTGCACTCTTTTTAGTGATATTGTTCTTTTTGTCCGGATTTTTGGGTGCTAACCCGCTGATCGACCTCACCCACCTGTTCTTTGATGTGATCATCATCGGCGTATTTATCTTTTTTGCCCAGAAAGATTATAAAACGAATTATTATGAGGGTTACCTGCATTTCTGGCAGGGAATGACACTTGGTTTTTTTATTTATACGGTAGTGGCTGTGATTTTTGCAGGATTTTTGGCTGCCTATCTGTGGTTGGACCCTACGGTATTACCTGCATATAAAGAGTCAGCAACAGCTTTTTTAAGCGGGAAAAGGGATATTTATGTAGAACAGTTTGGAGAAGAAGGGTTTCAGGTACAGTTAGACGGAATTGAATTGGTGACAGCCATGGATCTATGGGTAAGTTCCGCTGTGAAAAAAATAATCGCCGGATTCTTTGTTACCCCGGTTATATCCATAATTTTAAGGAAGAAACCAAAATAATTACCCCATGGAAGACCAACCTAAAGCCACTGTCAGATCAATTGCCATCAAGTATGGATTAATCCTTGGATTGATCGGCATCATTTATTTTATCCTTCTGGATTTTTTGGGTCAGGCCCAGAATCAGAGTTGGAATTATCTTGGGCTGATATTTTCCATCGTTGCGTTTTACTTTGCCTATAGGGAATTTAAAGAAGACGGAGATGGATATATGTCCTATGGTCAGGGGCTGGGCATAGGAACTTTAGCCTCTTTGTTTTCAGCTATTATTTCCGGATTATTCACCATTATCTATATCAATTACATCAACAGCTCCTTCATGGAAAACATGAAGCAAATGCAAATTGCTAAATTAGAGGAGCAGGGAATGTCTGATGCTCAGATTGAGCAGGCCATGCCGATGATGGAAATGTTTACAAGTCCAATAGCAATGTTCATAATGATCATTATTTTTGGCACATTTTTCGGATTTCTTGTGGCATTGATCATGTCAGCCATATTTAAGAAATCAAATCCTGAAGCAATTTGAATTAGTGAAGAACAACCAGGTTAAAATCTCAATAGTAGTACCGGTTTACAATGAAGAAGAATCCGTCCCGGAGCTCTTTGAATGGATCCAAAAGGTTACCAAAAAACATGATATAGCCTATGAGGTACTGTTCGTTGATGATGGCAGCAAGGACCGGTCATGGTCGGTGATCCAGGATATTTCCAGGAAAAATGCTGAAGTAAAGGGCTTTAAGTTTAAGCGCAACTATGGGAAGTCCGCCGCTGTCCAGACAGGCTTTGATCATGCCATCGGCGAAATAGTGATCACGATGGATGCTGATTTGCAGGACAGTCCGGATGAAATTCCGGATTTGATCCGAATGATAGAAGAAGAGGGCTATGATCTGGTATCAGGGTGGAAGAAAAAGCGCCATGACCCCGTCTCCAAAACGGTTCCTTCCAAACTTTTTAACCGGGTGACCAGAATGGTTTCGGGCATTGCCCTGCACGATTTCAACTGTGGTCTCAAGGCTTATAAAGCTGACGTGGTCAAGAATATTGAAGTATATGGAGAAATGCACCGGTACATCCCCCTGCTGGCCAAGTGGAATGGTTTTACCAACATCGGGGAAAAGGTTGTAGACCATAAGGCCAGAAAGTACGGCCATACCAAATTCGGAGCCAAGCGATTTTTTACCGGATTTCTCGACCTGGTTTCTGTCACTTTCGTTTCGAAATTCCGCAAGAACCCCATGCACTTTTTTGGGATCTTTGGCACCTTATTTTTCATGCTGGGGTCAGTGATCGCCATCTGGATTATCGGAGAAAAATTATACAACCTTTCACAACAGCTACCTGTAAGAGAAGTGGTAGACCAGCCATTGTTTTTCCTCGCTCTGGTAGCCATTATTATTGGGACCCAATTGTTTTTAGCCGGTTTCTTGGCAGAAATGGTCATTCGGGTAGGGCATAAGAAGAATGATTACCTGATTATTGAAACGACAGGCAATGCCTAAATTTTCTGTTGTTGTTCCTGTATACAACCGTCCTGACGAGATTTCTGAGCTACTGGAGACACTGGTAGTCCAGACATACAAAGACTTTGAAGTGGTCATTGTGGAAGACGGCTCCACCATCCCATGTAAAAAGGAAGTCATGGCCTTTTCCGACCAGCTGGATATCAAATATTTTGTGAAAGAAAATGAAGGCCAGGGGTTTGCCCGGAACCATGGCTATGCAAAGGCCTCTGGCGATTATCTGATTGTATTTGATTCGGATTGCCTGATCCCGGATCATTACCTGCAGACAGTGCAAGAATCACTACAGGATCATTGGGTAGATGCGTATGGAGGACCAGATGCTTTTCATGCTTCCTTTACAAGTCTACAAAAAGCCATCAGCTATACCATGACTTCAACCCTGACTACGGGTGGATTGAGGGGTGGAAAAGTTCGAATATCTGGTTTTCATCCGCGCAGTTTCAACATGGGGATCAGCAGGGAAGTATTTGAAAAAACCAAAGGTTACAGAATACCTTTTATGGGGGAGGACATGGAATTTAGTCAGCGAATCATTGATCATGGGTTTAAGACGGCATTATTCCCCGAAGCTTTGGTCTATCACAAAAGACGAACAAGTCTGGGGAAATTTTCAAAGCAACTAAGATACTTTGGTAGAGCAAGGGTCAACCTCTCAAGGTTTCATTCCCGCCAACTAAAGCCCATACACTTTTTACCTATCGTATTTTCTTTAGGGACCCTAATGGCTGTTTTACTGACTATTTTAAGATTTTCCCTGGGCTATCTTGGCGTGGGAATGTTGATGATCTATCTGCTGGCTGTTGCTGTTGGAGGCCTGTTTAAAACAAAATCTGTCGGAGCAGCACTACTAATCCCTCCGGTAATTCTCATCCAGTTTTTTTCTTACAGCTATGGCTTGATCTATGAATGGATCAGGAAGCTCCGGGGGATCGACCCCAATACCAGGTATATAGAACTGTATTGACCTACTTTTCGCACAGGTAAATCACTTCATTTTCGGGTAAGGCATACCGGTGGATTTCCTGCCTGCTCAGTGTATGTACAAACTCATCTTCAGTAACCTTGAAACCTGCACTTCTGATCCGTTCAGGATAATCCTTGCCATACATCCTCACGTGGTCGTCCTGACCAAAAATTTTTTCTCTCTCTTTAGGTGAAGTGATAGAAAAATCTTCGAAGGTCTTGTCTTTAAGTGGGAAGAAAAAAGGAATTTGGAGGATGGCCCATCCACCCGGTTTAAGTACACGACGCATCTCTTTCATGGCCAGAATATCATCTTTCACATGTTCCAGCACATGATTACAAAAGACGATATCAAAGGTGTTGTCATCGAAGGGAATTTCATGGATATCCATCTTTACTTTAGCCAGAGGTGATTCGATATCTCCGGTGATGTAATCCAGATGCTTAATATTTTCAAACCTGGGCATAAAGCACAATTCAGGAGCGATATGCAGCATTTTATGGGAACTGGTGAAAAAATCCGTTTTTCGTTTCAGGTAAATCCAGATCAAACGGTGCCTTTCTAATGACAGGCAATTGGGACATAAGGCATTGGGCCTCGAATTTCTTCCGTAGGGGAGGAATTTTCTGAACTCCGCCTCACAAATGGGACACTCCACCTCATTACCCTTGTAGAACAATGCAACCAACTTAAGTCCCCAGTGACTAAACAACTGAAGGTATTTCCTGGGGACATTCCGTAGTAAAAAACTAATAATTTGTTTCACAAAACCCTGTTTCAGCGCATAAAGATAAGTGAAGATAAACTATCTTAGATTTCAATTCTTCGCCTACTGTAATGAATAAATTACTTCTTTGCTCATTTTTCCCAATGTGTTTCTTGCTGTTTGGGGAGAGCTGCTTTGCTCAGAAAAAAAAACCCGATGATCCGGAAGCTTATTTTCCAACAGAAAATGTCAATCCGAAATTTAAAGATGATAACACACGGGAAAATATCCCCAAAAAGAAGGTTTACAGTGTGATTTATAAATACAAGCTGGAAGGCACGCTTTATGGGAATCCCTGCGCAATGGAAGAAACCATGAAAATGGGATTCATTTATGTTGTACAACCAAAAGGGTGGCTACCCACCAATCAACCCTGGCCCATCGTAGTGCTCAACAACATTTGGGTGAATACTAAATTGGTCATTACCCGGTCACCTTTCTGGCGGGCAATACTGAAAAACCGGATCGATAAATGCAGGGATAAAAGCGGTGATATTGTTGGATAAAACCTAAAAACATGGAAGGAAGAACAGTTAAATTTTCGCAGACTACACTTACAGAACTCATGATCCCTTCCTATGCCAATTTTGGTGGTAAAATTCATGGAGGAATCATCTTATCACTGATGGACAAAGCAGCCTATGCCTGTGCAATCAAACATGCAGGCAATTATTGTGTCACCGTATCCGTAGATGGTGTGGATTTTCTACAACCCGTGGAGGTGGGAAACCTGGTGTCCCTCAAAGCATCAGTAAACTATGTAGGCAGAACTTCGCTGATCGTAGGTATCCATGTCACCGCGGAAGACGTGAAGGAAAATTCCATCAAACATACCAACAATAGCTACTTTACCATGGTGGCCAAAGGAGCGGATGACAAGCCCACAGAAGTGCCTCCCTTGATTCTGGAAGAAATGGAAGACATCAGACGATTCATTGAAGCCATAAAGAGAAAAAGTCTTCGGAAAGAAGCAGATGCTAAAATGCGTAAAACCTTCTCTAAATTTATTCCTACGGAAGATTTTCACCTACTCAATGGTCAACGATGCGAGACAAAACTTTCGGGAGGGAATGAATTTGAAGATATTTTTGAGAATCCCTAATAGCAACTGATTGGTAGTCGTTCTTTGTAGCCCAAAGACCGGGCCTTTCTGAAAAAATCACAGGCTGCTTTTTGTCTTCCCTGCGCTAGATGACCTTTGGCAGCAATCACGTAATTGGGGATGCTATCGGGCCACATCCTGATATTCCATTTGGTGGCTTTTACAGCTCTTTCAGGGTCGCCGGTCTCCAGGTAGATGTCAGCAAGGTTGGTATAAAGGGCGTAATGTTCTTTGGGAACATATTTCCCGGTCAACACCAAAGGGAAGCCATCTCCATAAACCGCCCGGTAGCCTCTTACTGTCATCTCATCA
This sequence comes from Cyclobacteriaceae bacterium, assembly GCA_965223915.1. Classification (GTDB taxonomy): domain Bacteria; phylum Bacteroidota; class Bacteroidia; order Cytophagales; family Cyclobacteriaceae; genus UBA7330. The sequence continues at coordinate 2,423,888 of OZ245027.1, forward strand.
GCTATTTCATAGAACCTTCTGGCTTCATTCAGGTCATTCAGCTGATCCCGGTAGATCTCGGCCAGCTGCATATACACCTCAAGCGTCCTTACGTCCATGAGAAGCAGTTCATGGAGTTTTCTGATAGATTTATGGGGTTGTTCGGTGACCTTGTAAGCATTGGCCAGCTGTTGTTTGAGGGCAATGGGTGTGGATCGTGAATGCTTCTCAATCAGCTCCATATAAAAAATGGCGTTGCTAAAATCGTGGGATTGATAGGAGGTAAATCCATTGGAAAGCAGGGTGTCAAATAGATTGTCCTTGTACTCCTCCATATCCTGTTCTGCTTCGAAAAATACACCCAGGGAATTGAGCAAATCGAGCGCCTGATCAATGTTGCCAACAGCGTATAACTGCTGGCTGTTTTCAAAAATCGATCTTCTTTCTGCCAGGAGTTCTTCCTTTTTAATGGCATCATAATAACTTTTGATGCCAAATATGCTCATTACGATAATGGCTACAACAAAAGTGAAACCCCAGGCATAGGCTGTGGCGATCCAGTTTTCACGATAGTTGATCTTGGGCTCGGCATACTCCCTGCTTCGCCGGGGCCTTGGTGGAGCATAGGTGTGCTCGGCATAGGTATATGCCGGGTGGGGAGTCCCGTACTTTTGGCGAATGTCGTACCGGGCCTTTTCATAGGGGTTGGACAGCACCTGATAGGCATGGTTGATCTCTTTGAAACGATCCTCCATCTTAGGATCATTCTGATTTCTGTCGGGATGATACTTTAAGGCCAATCGCTTAAATGCAGATTTAATCTCAGCCTGGCTGGCTTCTTCGGTGACTCCTAATGTTTGATAATGAGAAGACATCATTTATTCAACGGTCCTGGAAGGATAAATTGTTATGCAAATATCTTTTGAATGAACCAAAAACCCAGTAAACAACACAATAACCCACCAATTACACTGATTGTTCCATAGATCAGGACCTGAGGTATCAGGTTTTCCCTGATCATTTTGAGTAGATCCAGTGAGAATGTGGAGAAAGTGGTAAACCCTCCACAAAATCCTGTCATGAGAAATAGCTCCCAATTCAATGACGAATTTTTTGCAAAATAGCCAAATAGGAGACCCAATATCAGGCTCCCAATAAGATTGACAAGCATCGTGCCGGAAGGAAAATGGATATTCCATCCAAGTGACCACACATAAATCCCATACCTCAATACTGACCCCAAAAAGCCACCGATGCCAACAATGAAAATTTCCTTCATGTGTAAATAATTGATTTTTTATCGGACACATGGAATTCGCGATAAACTTTATTCATCCTCTGTCGATATAATATAGGATGCCTAAACTTTATGCTCATTTCATGAATCTAAAGATGATAAAAATTCTTTCGAATGTTGAATGAGTTGAGGAAAAAACACCTCAAAGTCATCCTTAAATGACTCATAATTCTTTTCCAGGTCTACATGGGCTTTTTCCAGGCTTGATTTAAACTTGGTGCGTCTTGACATCCCTGTTAGCGTTTGCCTGATCCCCTCCACAGACTGGTAATGAAACAGCCAGTTATCTCTTTTCATGAAATGAAGCATCCTGATGACCCTCTCCGGTAATATGGCCTGGTTCTTTTCCAGCATTTGATAAATGCCCTCTGTAAATCCTTTCAATGATTCATCGTGAAACCTGGACCAGTTACTAGCCAGGAAATGATCATAATATACATCCACAATTACCGGAGAATAGTGATGGTACTTTTCCCACAGCCGCTTTTTGCTCTCCAAAACCACAGGATGGTCATCTGTAAACCGGTCTATTTCACGATGCAAAAGGATACCATGCATCACCTCTTTTTCGAAATCTTGTAGTTTATTGCCTTTTACAAAATCACCGATAAAGTTTCCAATAATGATTTTTTCATTACCTCCGGACAGGTATATGTGAGCTAGGAAATTCACGAATTAGAGGTAAAATAATATTTTTGTCTAACCTTTTTATTTAAACTAAGTTTAATAATTAATTTGATTGACTGGATAATTGATCAAATTAATGTCACCCATACAAGAATAAAATGTCAAGAACTCACCTGAATTTACTGGTACAGTTAGCAAAAATAGATGGAGTCGTTGTGCAGGATGAGATTGATCTGATAAAGAAAATCGGCAAAGCCAACGGCATGTCTTCCGAGGAAATTAGCGAATGCTTTGAAGATCCCAACCTGATCGAAGACCTCGATCATCTCTCTGATGATGAAAAATACGATTATATCTACAACATCGTTCAACTGATGAAAATCGATGGACGTCTCTACAAAGAGGAAATAAGGTTTTGTGCCAGGGTGATCAGCAAACTAGGGTATCAGGAGGATGTCCTACGTGAACTCATTTTAAAAATTTATTCTGACGAACATATCTCTACAGACAAGAGTGCGCTGAAAGAGACGATCCAGCAATATTTGAAGAAGTAGATGGATTTAGCCGGGCATTTTTATCAGCTTCTCGAGCTTTTGAAGGTTGAGCGGGAAGAGGATAGAAAACAATATGAGGAGAAAATTGGCAATCGCTCGCTCGAAGACAGGAGGAAAGAAGGGGTAACCTGGTATCCCGTGGTGGTGAGTCGGTCCTACCTGAGTACGGGTGAGAAATGGACGCTGCAGCTGGAGAAAACCTCGCTGCAATACGCAAAAAGTTTTTTTCAATCCGGGTCATCCGTGAGCGTCTTCCTGAACGACAACAAAACCAGACTATCCGCCAGTGGAATCATTAGCCGCATCTCGGATAAATACATGACCGTGGTCTTGAACCGTGAAGACCCGCCCGATTGGCTGGATGACGGCAAGATTGGTGTGAACCTGCTCTTCGACGAAAGCACCTATGATGAAATGGAGCGTGCAGTGAAAAAGCTTGCCAAGGTTGAAGAGGGTAGGTTAGGGGAATTGATACAAATACTCTGCGGAGATAAAGCACCTACTTTTAAGCCATCGGTTCCATTGCAGCATCCCGGGCTCAATCAGACTCAGAATGATGCCCTTTCTTTGATCAATGCTACCAATGACATAGGGCTGGTACACGGACCTCCGGGCACAGGTAAGACAACGACCCTCGTAGAAGCGGTGAAGGAAACAATTACTGCAGAAAAGCAGGTATTGGTTTGTGCGAGCAGTAATGCAGCGGTAGACCTTTTGGCTGAGCGATTGGGCGCACAGGGGATCCATGTGTTGAGGTTAGGACATCCTGCGCGGGTTACGGAAGAGGTGGTGGCCAGTACCCTCGATGCCCGAATTGCAGAACACAATGATGCCAAGCTACTTAGGGAACTTAGGCGTAAGTCTGAGGAAATGAGGAGTATCGGCAAGAAATACAAACGAAATTTCGGAGCCACCGAACGACAGCAACGCAGGCTATTGCTTCAGGAGGCAAAGGATTTGAAACATGAAGCCATTGCCCTCGAGAATTATATGATTCAGGACGAGCTCAATAAGGCCCAGGTGATTGCCTGTACACTGGTGGGTTCCAATAGTCTTTATCTCCAGAACCGTACCTTCAAAACACTGTTTATCGATGAAGCCTCACAGGCATTAGAGCCCGCTTCCTGGATTCCCATCATGAAGGTGAACAGGGTGATCATGGCAGGAGACCATTTTCAGCTACCCCCAACGATCAAATCTGTCAAAGCAGCCAGAGAGGGGTTAAGTGAAACCATCTTTGAGCGTGTGATCAGAAAGCACGAAGCATCGAATGTGATGCTGGAGACCCAATACAGGATGGAAAACCCCATCATGCAGTTCTCCAACACGTATTTTTATAAAGACCGATTGAAGAGTGATGAGATCATTAGCAACCGCCGAAAGATCTTCAAAAGTCCCGTTGAATTCATTGACACGGCAGGGTGTGGTTTTGATGAAAAGTTAAACCAGGAAACACTTTCCACCTACAATGAGGATGAAGCCAGATTTCTGTTAAATCGCATGGGTATGCTTGCCAAAGCACACGAAGAAGAAATGGCGTCCATGGCTTTGGGGATCATTGCCCCTTACAAGGCACAGGTTGGTATTTTGAATGACCTGGTGGAGCAAGCTGATTGGCGGGACTCATTCAAGAAAATCACGATTAATACAGTAGATGCGTTCCAGGGCCAGGAACGCGATATCATAGCTATTTCAATGGTTCGCAGCAATGCGAATGGAGAAATAGGCTTTCTGGGCGACATCCGCAGGATGAATGTAGCCATGACCAGGGCCAGGTACCTCCTGATCATGGCAGGAGACTCCTCCACCCTAAGCAACAATGACTTTTTTGATGAGCTGATCCGGCATTACCAGGATCAGGCCTTTTACCGCAGCGCTTTCGAATTTCCTGAGCTAATGGAATATTAACCCTTATATCCCGTCTATTATTTACCCGTGGTCTGTGGCTCACAGACCACCCCTAATCTAAACGATGAATGGCGGGAAAGTCAGCCTGAAGTCAAATGCTACCAAAGCCTACCCACACCCCTAAATCCCCTTTCAACTGCGCTTTTCAAGCTTCGTTGAATAAAAAAGGGGGCTGCCCGCGAGGGTCAATATATTTTACAATTTAAACTCTGAAGTGGTGCTGTAGGTCCCTATAGGGAAAGAGTGTGTGTGGCGGCTATTATTTAGCATTATGCTATGCCTCAGGGACCCTATGTTCAGGTGTCATCTCCCGAAAGGGACGACATCAAAGACCTACATCGTCCTCTTCGAGAGACGATGAATGGAGGGAACAGGCCGCTCCTACGGAGCTAAAACTATATTATCTTCTTATTTCTACAAACAGGGCGTCCCTAACGGGACTTTAGTTTGTGTTCAAATATCGTCTCCTGAAGGGGACGATACCCTCTACCCCGTGGTCTGTGAAATATCCCGTGGTCTGTGACCCACAGACCACCCCTAATTTATTTAGCATTATGCACATGCACATCCATCTGCGGGAATGGAATGTTGAGGCCATTTTTCGGAAATTCCTTATACACCTTCTCATTCATGTCGAAATATACAGGCCACAGATTTTCTGCTTTTGACCAGGTCCGAACGACAATATTCACAGCGCTATCCCCCAGGGAATGTAACGCAATAAAAGGCTCAGGATCTTTCAGAATCCTATCATCCTCCTCAATCATCTTTTTGATCAGTGCTTTCGCTTTATCCAGGTCGTCACCGTAACCAATACCAAATGTCCATTCATTTCTTCTGTCATCTTCTTTTGACAGATTAGTCATATCTGAGTTAGCCAGGGCTCCATTGGGGATATAAACCACCTTTTTATCGAAGGTATTGACAATGGTGTAAAAGATCTGGATTTCCTTTACCGTCCCCATATATCCTTTGGCGTCAATAACATCACCAACTCTGAATGGTTTCAGAATTAAGATGATCACACCCCCGGCAAAGTTTTGCAATGTGCCCTGCAGGGCCAGGCCAACCGCCAAACCAGCGGCACCAATGATGGCTACGAAGCTGGTCACCTCGATGCCTACCATATCGATAACGGATACTATCAGGGCAGCTTTTAACGCAATATTGAGAAGTGTCACCAGGAATGGTGTCAACGAAGCATCAAATTCTTTTTTAACGAGTACCTTCCTAAAACCCCGGGAAATTAATTTGATGATCCATAAACCAACGATCAGGGTAATAATGGCCAATACGATATTGGGGCCATATTTCCATAATAGATCTATGGCAGTTTGAGTAAGGTCAAATGCTTTATTTACTTGGTCTTCCATAATTTAATTTAGTCTTCCGGATAAGGTATAAAAATAAAATTCGTGAATTGCTGATCTACAATAAAGAGACAGCAAAATTCATCAGGATCTTTATAGGCTTCCACAAATTTATCTTGCTCTTCGACGAGTTTTCTCTCCAGAAACTCCTCAAGAAAAGATGCATAATAATTCATGTCATTACCTATACTCCCTTTCTCATAAAGCAAATTCCCTATCGGAATGTTTTCGCTGGACACCGGAAATATAGGAAAATCTGAAAATTCCCGCTTTCTGATCTGATAAGAGGCTTCCTTGATCAGCTCTGCCACCTTGACAAAATCTGAAGATATTTTGCTCAAATATTTAGGATTCAACTCTGGATCGTTTTGCATGAAGTCAGAATATCTTGGTGAGTAATACTGATTGCAAAGAAAACACTATTTAAATTCCTTGTCCATACTTTTCCTTGTTAAAAGTACCGCGCTGGCCACCCTTCCTTCATCCCAACCCTCACCCCCGAGATCCGCCAACCGGCGGAGACCCAACGCACAGGTTCGGCTAGTCAATTTGAGATTGTTTTGCTGAATAAAGCTAGTAGGAAGAAGTTTCTGGGAACAAACTCAGTCGCTCGGTTTTACCGAGTGACTGGATATACTGAAAGGCCTCTGGCCGATAAGGGAAATGAATGGTCGAGATGAACAGTCCTGGTAATACAGCAGATCCGGACTTAAATCACCATTGAAACTTATTGGCCGAGGACTAATGGCCGGAGGCCAAAAGAAATTGAAGTCACTCGACGCAGCCGAGGACTGAGAGAGAAGAGACAAATCCTTAAATTAGTGGTTGAAAATAGAGAGCAATTAATAGCCTACTGGGATGGCTACTGTAATAACTGACAAGACGGACTTAAAATCAATAGAAGAAATCCTATCACGGTTTAAAAACAAAGACCAGGTAGATATTTATTCATCAGAGTTGTCACCCATCGAAACAGCCATAGTTTTTAATGGCCTAAAAATCAACAATGTGATCATCCAAAAGGAGAACAATACCATTTTGTTTGTCCTAAATAACAGCACTATACTTCAACGGCGACTCAATGAAATCAAGGGGTTGTCCAAGGCAAGTGACAAACACTTGAATAATTTTGAAAATATGGGTGATGGTGTATTGTGGCCTGATATCCCTTCGGCTGACACATCATTGAAAAGTCTTATCCAGGAAGAAGTAGCCCGGAAATACAAACTTCAAATCGCTTAATCACCATAGTCGTCTATTGGTTCATTGGAGTTCCTCATCAGTTGGGGCTGACCGAGTTACACCACAGCCCTATTTAGGATTTTCCAGCAGACCGACTTCCATGATCCCCACCCTTACCCCCGAGATCCGCCAACCGGCGGACCCCCATCGCACAAACTCGGCTAAGTCAATTTGGGAAGTGAACCTCCAAGCCGGTATATATAGAACCCACCGTGATAAGCGCCAAACAAAAGAGTAATCATGATTATAACAATGGCGTTCGTCCAAGAACGGCGGAGGGTTAGTGCGATAGCCAATATTGCGAAGCAAAAGAGCGTTGGCCCGCCAGAAATCGACGAAGGAGATTCATGAAGTCTACATAAAAACATCTAATATCTGAATAATCCGGTGGTCCGTCATTACGGCGTGAGGCTGGAAGTGCGGTTGATAGGCGATTATTTTGGCCGCTTCGGCGGTCCGATTGATTTTTTGGAACCGGGCCGCGCAGGCTTTTTCATCAAGGAAAATGGCTACGCGCCCCGGTATCTGCCTGCCCGGCATGAGGGCTTAGAAAGATTTCAATACTCATAGAGGAATAAAGATTCTAAAAAGAAAAACATCCTCAAAAGAGACCGAATCAAGACTTTATAAAAGAATATTTAGACCCATAAATAACATTTGAACACTAATTTTACCCCATGCATAAACTCTTCCTCCAATTCGCCGCCATCTCCGGCGCCCTCGCAGTATCCCTCGGTGCCTTCGGCGCACATGCCCTGAAAGCCAGACTCACAGAATCAGGTCTCCTGGGCACCTATGAAACGGCAGTTGCCTATCACTTCTACCACACCCTGGCCTTATTGGCCATAGGCCTGCTCGCCATGAAGTTCCCCTCAGCCACCCTCAACTGGTCGGGCTATGCGATGATGGTCGGCATCCTGATCTTCTCCGGCTCCCTGTATGTGCTGAGCCTTTCAGGCATCAAATGGCTGGGTGCTATCACTCCCCTAGGTGGGCTGGCTATGATTGCCGGGTGGGTACTCCTGTTTGTGGCGGTTTGGAGAGCGGTGTAGAAGAGGGTGTTTAGGTGGTATTTTAAAAAGAGTACCTGTAAATGATACCTGTAGTTAGGGTCTGCTGTAAAAGAAGAAACCAAGAGAAAGACAATAACGTTGGTATGAAACACTTGTTCCATATATGTTGCATGTGTTATATTTGTTATACTGTTAAAGAAGATGAGCGAGAAAGAAAAGAAGGATATGTTAAAAGGCTTAAAGGCCTATAAGAAGCAAGTAGCAGCTAGTAAGGAATCATCTAGAAAGTTTCTGGTAGAGTTAGGTGTAGTGGATAAGGATGGAAAACGCACCAAGCACTTCAAGCATTTGTGTATTCAGCAAGAGGTAATTTAGTTCTCGCATTCCATGGTTGTGAAAAGTCTCTTTGCGACCAAATCGTATCAAATCCAAATCAAGTATTAAAAGCCAGTGAAAACAGCTATGACTGGCTGGGACACGGGGCTTATTTCTGGGAAAATAATCCTTCCAGGGCTTTAGAATATGCCTGGGAATTAAAAAAGAACCCTAATCTCAGCAAAACTCCGATAAAGGAACCAGCAGTGCTGGGAGCCATCATTAATCTGGGTAAATGCCTTGATCTGGTTGATTCAGATTCATTGAAGCTGCTCAAGGAAGGTTATGAATTATTGAAATCCACAATGGATATCTCTGAGTTTGAGTCTCTAAAGAACAAACCAGCGAAAGGTAGCGGGGATTTGCTTATTAGAGAATTGGATTGTGCGGTGATCTTAACCATACACAAATATCTTAAAGACAAGGGTCAAAGACCTTTTGACTCAATTCGAGGTGTTTTCTTCGAAGGAAATGATATCTATCCTACTGCCGGATTCAAAGAGAAAAACCATATTCAAATTTGTGTTCGCAACCCGAACTGCATCAAAGGATTTTTTTTACCCAGGAAAGAAGACTCAAAATGGGTAATACCTTAATAAAAAAACCGCTTCCCATCCCTGAAAAGCCCATTCTCAAAATGAGAAATGATGAATAAAATAACTAACTCAGTAAACCACCATCCAACAATATTTTGAGGGTTCTACCGACCACACGTGCTTGAGCTCCCAACTACACGTGGTTGAGGCTTCAACTACACGTTGTTCGGGAAGCGATGGTCTGTGGGCCACTGAGGCCACTGTTCATGGATTAAGGTAGTTTAAGTTCAGAAATAGAAGCTTAAATTTATAAAAATATCGTATATCTCGATACGCGATATTAACTCATAACTTATTGATATAAAGTGAATTATTATATATTATTGCATATCGCGATACGCAATAATGATGAATAAAAGAGCAATTCCTGCTATGCGACCACAGGATGTAGTGGTCTTACTGAAGATTGGCCTTGAGCATAATAATCCATGGACCCAGGTATCCCTGGCTGAGTCTTTGTTCCTGAGTCAATCTGAGATCAGCGAGTCCATTTCCAGGTCACTTTATGCCCGGCTATTGTTTGATAAGGGGAAACAGCTAATGCGTAATGGACTGATGGATTTCATTCAGTATGGGTTACCCTATGTTTTTCCTCAGCAACCGGGTAAAATACAAAGGGGTGTACCCACTGCTCATAGTGCTCCTCCCCTGAACGAAGAGATTGTAAGTGATGAGCACTACATCTGGCCTTCAGCAAAGGGAACTGTCCGCGGGCATAGTATCCAACCACTTTATCCTTCACTGGTTCAGGCGGTACAATTGGACTCCCAACTTCATGAACTGCTTGCACTGGTGGATGCACTTCGAGTAGGCAGAGCCCGTGAGCGTGAATTGGCAATTGAGATCTTGAGACAGCGGATATGCTGAAAAACACTATCATCAACAGGTTGGCCACCGTTAAGGTAGCCAAAGCATTGGGATCTCTGAATAAACAGGTCGTATTCGTTGGTGGAGCCATGGTGAGCTTGTACATTGATGATCAGGCGGCAGAAGACATTCGCCCAACCAAAGACATAGATCTTACCTTTCAGATTACTACAGCGACCAAGCTGGAAGAAATCAGGCAACAACTCAATGAAAGAGGTTTTAAGGAAGCGGCCACTGAAAAAGTCTCTTGTCGCTTTACCTATGAAGATCTGCTTGTAGATGTAATGTCTACACAAGAGGTAGGATGGGCTCCAGCCAATCGCTGGTTTGATGTTGGGTTTAAGAAAGCCATATTCTTTGATCTTGAAGATGTACAGATCCAACTTTTGCCGTTACCCTATTTTCTGGCAACCAAAATGGATGCCTTCTTTGATCGTGGTTTAAAGGATCTGTATGCGAGTAAAGATCTGGAAGATTTAGTCTATCTGTTTAACCATGCATCTGATATCGTAGATAAAATCTTAGGATCAGATAAAGAAGTTAAGCTATATTTAAAGAGTTGTGTTCAAAAAATCATGGACAGTGAACCCATCATGGCAGCCATTCCAGGTCATTTGTTTTATGAAAATATGGAAGAGCGGCTAGAAGGAATCAAGCAAAGCTTTAAATCAGTGCTTGATGAGCTTCAATGAGTTTAACAGTTTTTCTCATTTTGAGAATTTTTATCTGGTAAAAGCCAATTTCGATCATGCCAACACCTCTTACCAGTGGCATTTATCACATGATCTATTCCTGTTTAATTCCTAAGCTAAAGCTTCGGTGGAAAAGGGTATAGATGGCTAGTAAAATCTGCGTTTCCAGTGCATAGAGCAATATTTTAAGAGCTATTGGCTGCACCAATTTATTAAGGTCAAATCAACAGCTTGTTGTTGGGCCCTCACGAACGTGTTCGTGACGCTTCATCAACACGTTCGTCAGCGCTCATCAACACGTTCGTCAGAGCGCAACATCACATTGCTGTTTTTTTACAATAATTTTTACGGTTTTTGAACACCATTTTTGGAGTAAAATAGCATGTCCCGATTTGGGAATTTCATTCTCAAAATGAAAATGGTGATAGGGAGGTTTATGCTCCTTTTGGATGTGCTGGCCTACCTTATCATTAAACGGTTTCACAGCACGGTAGGATGCATAAATGGATGTTTATTTCCCTAAAAGAAAGTTTTATTCTCTTTTTTGTCTCATAGAGCGTTTTGGCATCTAAAATGGAGCAATTATTGCTTTCTTTTTTACTGTCTGTAGACTTGTCGAAAAGCGCATTCGACCGCTAAACAAGCTAAAGCCCAGCAAACGTCTCACTGTCCTCAGCAAGACCCAGCAAAGCAGCAAATTAGAGAAACCATTTGATGGTGGATAAGCTCCAGGTAAGCATTACCAACGCTTTCGTTCCGGCCCCAACGGGTACAATCTGACGCCAGCTGCGTGATAGCAAGTGAAGCTTTTAATCATTTGTTAAACTTTTAAATTTTAATATCATGTCAGTTAAATATCGTGCCGTTACTAGAGGACGACCAGGGGTTGTCGGCGGCGGTGAAATCAAGTTTTATGCATCCATCATTCGGGGTTCTAAAATAAACCTCAGAAACCTGTTGGAGGAGATCTCAGAGTTGAATGTAGCCCATTCGGGAGCTGTGCTCGCCGTGTTGGAAGCATTTCTCTCAAAAGTAAATTATCACCTCATCAATGGTAGAGCCATTGAACTGGGACAGTTGGGTAGTTTTTACCCCTCTATCAACAGTTTACCTGAGGACTCAGATGAGGAGGTGACGAGAGAGAGTATCAGACGCTTCAAAGTGATCTTCAGACCCAGTCAGCTGCTCAAGGAGCGCCTGGATAGGGTAAAGTTCGAAAAAGAATCGGATGATACGCCTGCAAAAGCCGCATAGGCTTCATAGCAAATATGCTGTGATTACTGAGGCCTGGGCCTGACCGAAAATGCATATGCACGTTCATACGGACTTCAGGCCTCTTTTATTATTCCCTCCATTCATCGTCTCTCTCCCTCCATTCATCGTCTCTCGAAGAGGACGATGTAAGTGTCCGAATGTCTGAACATCGGAAAGTCTGAAAGTCTGAAAGTCCGAACATCCGAACATCCGAAAAATATCAATTCCCCTTTATCCTCGTCCACAACTCAGCCAGGAGCTTTCTCCCATCTCTTTGGTTCTTGTCTACCTCCATCAACTCCACAACCCCCGAGCTATCCTGAGTGATCTTGTATTTGAACACAAAGTCGTTGGATCCGGACTCCAGGGTAAGTAATCCAAATCTAAGGTCATTGAAATAGAGCTCCCCATCCTCTTCAGTGATGGTAAACCACCCCTTGGAGATCCTGATCATGCGCTGGATGCGCTCGTTTTCAACCAGTGGCCCCAATAGATGATGGTCTTTTGGGTACGATTGAAAGGTGATAGGCTGCGTATCAAAGAGTGAATACGTCCCCAGCAAATAGGCATCTTCGGTGTCAACATTGGCACTCCAAAGCACGGTGTTTAGTGGTGTCGGCCTCGTATCAAGATCGGTATAATGAATGTTTTGTGCTTCCAGCGCACCTTTAAACTGATAGTAGGTATATCCCTTCAGCAGCAGGGTGATCAGCAGATAAGATGTGCTCAGCCAAAGCCCGAGACGATTATAAAACTGACGCCTGGGTGCCGTACGTTTTTGTGTCATGGCCAGAATTACACAGACCAGAAAAGGCAGGGTATATAGCGGATCGATGACAAAAATGGATTTGAAAGCCAACCGCAGATCAAAAGGCCAGAACAGCTGCGTGCCCCAGGTCGTATGAGCATCCAGGATCGGATGCGTGACAAAGGCCCAAAAGAACAGCCATGCCCACCCTTTGAAGTCTTTATACTCTTCATACCGCGATACCAGCCAGGCAAAAAGCGGTGCAAATAACACGGAGAATACAATAGAATGCGTAAATCCCCTATGAAAGGCGAGGGCCTTAGTGGTGTCGGTAAAATGAGAAGCCAACACATCCAGGTCCGGTATGGTGCCGGCAATAGCACCATAGAGCATGGCTTTATTGCCAACCTTTCTGCCCAACACAGCCTCCCCGACAGCTGCACCTAATACGATTTGCGTCAATGAATCCATTGATAATGTCTATCAGGTAGGTGTTTCCTGCGATTTGTTTTGCTCATCCCGCCTTACCAACAATAACACATTCTCCACATGGTGTGTCTGAGGAAACATATCAACAGGCTGGATCTTTTTCACGACATAATTGTCAGCCAGAAGGTTTAAATCCCTGGCCTGTGTGGCAGGATTACAACTCACATAAACAATTTTCTCCGGTTTGATCTCATTGAGCTGTTTGACTACATCCCCATGCATACCTGCCCGGGGAGGATCTGTGATAATGACATCCGGTTGTCCGACTTTTTGCACAAAGGCCTCCGTGAGCATATCCTTGATGTCTCCCGCATAAAAATCCGTGTTGTCAATGCCATTAAGCTCCGAATTGATCCGTGCATCCACAATGGCCTCTTCCACATATTCAATCCCCACTACTTTTTTGGCCTTGTTTGCGATAAAGTTGGCAATAGTCCCGGTTCCGCAGTAAAGGTCAAAAACCAGCTCATCACCATTCAGCCCGGCGAAATCCAGGGCGACCTGGTAGAGCTTTTCAGCCTGGACCGGATTGGTCTGGTAAAATGACTTGGGCCCAATCCTGAATTGCAGCTCACCCATACGCTCCGTGATATAGTCCTGACCGGAAAAGGTGTGCACTTCCTGGTCATGAAAAGTCTCATTGCCTTTTTGATTGATGATATAAAGCAGAGCGGTCAGTGAAGGAAACTTTTCCTTAATGTGTTCCATCAGTCCTGCTATGGCTTGCTCATCAGGCTCAAAGAATTGAACGATCACCATCGTTTCACCAGTTGTGGTTGTCCGGATGATCAGGTTCCTGAGTAATCCATGTTGGTCCCTGAGATTGAAAAAGGTCAGGTTGTGCCGGAGCGCATAATCCTTGACCGTATTTCGGATATCATTGGAGGGATCAGGCTGTAGCCAACACTTTTCGATATCCAGGATCTTGTCAAAACGCCCTGGGATATGAAAGCCCAAGGCATTCCTGGAGAATTCTTTGCCCGATGCAATTTCTTCTGCGGTGAGCCAACGCATGTCTGAAAAAGTGAATTCCAGCTTGTTTCTGTAAAATGTAGTGTCGTCAGACCCAATGATGGCTAATGGCTCAGGGAGATCAGTCTTTCCGATTTTTCTCAGATTATCGATCACCTGCCGGGCCTTGTAGTCCAATTGTGCGTCATATTGCATGTGCTGCCACTTGCACCCACCACATATCCCGAAATGCTCACAAAACGGTTCTTGTCTATCCGGCGATTTTTGATGATAGTGAATGGCTTTACCCTCAAAAAATTTCCGCTTTTTGCGTGTTACCTGTACGTCTACAATATCACCTGGCACAGCCTGTGACACAAAGAGTACCCTGTTGTCGTGCCTTGCTATGCTTTTTCCCTCTGCCGAAATACCTGTTATCTCAAGGTTTTCGATAACTTTACTATGACTCATCTGCTGGCAAAATTAATAATTGTATCGTCATGAGTTCACCTGGTCGTAGGGCATGAAAAGAATTCTTCTATTTATCATACTTTTTGAATTTTGTTTCGCTTCGGATGCATTCCATATTGTGGGTGGGGAAATATCATTTGAAACGATACGTCCGGGCATCTACCGGATCACCCTGATCCAATACTATGACGAGGCACAAACGGACAACAATACATACGATGCGTTTGCCAGGGTACATATGTTTTCCAATAAAGACGGATCCACCAAAGCCATCATAGATTTACCCCGGAGGAGGATCTCCAACGTGGCTTATTCCAATATCAAGTGTGTGATTGATGAGCTGAAAACGTCCCGGGTCGAATATTCAGCGGAATTTTCACTCGAACCTCAAAATTTTGCAGACCCGGAAGGATATTATATTTCATGGGAAAGGTGTTGCAGAAATGTGAGCGTGGATAATCTCGTGAATCCTACCGGAGCAGGCATGAACTATGTAGCCGAGATTCCTCCACTATTTAAAAACGGGACACCATTCGACAACTCCTCCCCGGCATTGTTTCGGCCACTGGGTGATTATGCCTGCGTAGGTCAGCTCTACTATGTTTATTTCACGGGTATTGATCCGGATGGAGACTCACTTTCCTATAAAATGGCCACGCCGCTGAATAGCTCTGCTACTTTTCCTCCGGCACCCACGCCACAGCCTAAGCCTCACATCCCGGTAAGATTTCTCAGCGGTTATTCCAAAGATGTTTCCATCAAAGGAACACCGCCTTTAGGCATTAATAGCTCTGGTTTGCTCACGGTAAAACCCAGTGAGACTGGATTGTTTGTGTTTTCCGTGTTGGTGGAAGAATGGCGCAATGGCGATAAGCTGGGAGAAGTACAGCGTGACTTCCAAATGTTGGTGGTAGACGGCTGTGAGCCTCCGGACCCTCCTGAAGTGGCCGTCAGAATACCGGGTGATCCTGATTTCAATACCGAAGTAGATATTTTAAGCTATGCAGTGGCAGATGAAAAATGCTTTGAGTATTTAGTCACCAATATCGAAGAAGGCGAAGAGATCTTTTTTAGAGCGGAGCTATCTGAAACAGCAGAAGAATTGGAAGATGTCTTTGAGATCACTTCGACTTTTGTGGATGCCGGGGAAGACACCCTGCTTGTTACGGTTTGTGTGCCGGATTGTCCCCCCATCAGAGGCCGCCCATTTTCAATTGATCTGATAGCGTCTGATGATGCTTGTCCTTTGCCACAGATGGATACTGTAAGATTAACCCTGGATATTGAATCGCCGCCCAATGAATTTCCGGTGATCACCCCCGGAGACAATAGTTACTTTGTGAATGAAGGTGATGTATTTTCACTCGATATCTCAGCGACTGATGCCGACAGCGATACCATGGATATGTTTCTGATCGTAGATGGAGTTGACGATCCGGAAACAGCGGGATTGGTGCTTGACGTGCATACCAATGAGGCAGGCAATATTGAAGGGACACTCCAATGGGATACTGATTGTCTTGTCTATGATTTTGAGGAGGATCAACAATACAATGTGCGGATTTTTGTGGATGACCGCGATTCCTGTATGGTCATGAATCCGGATCACCTGTTCTTATCCATGAATGTGGTATTGCCTCCCAATACGGCACCCGTTGTTTCTGCCATTGACAATGAGTTTCACGTCAATCGCGGTGATGTGATCAATTTTGATGTGTCCGTCATCGATGATGATGGGGATTCCATTTCACTCACAATGATCACCCCCGAATTCGATCCGCAGGAACTTGGGATCTCATTTGTGGATCAGGAAGGTAAAGGTGAACTCAGCAGTACATTCTCGTGGGAAATCGATTGTGCCTCCAGTTTCGCTACTGGAAAAGATCAATTCGAATTCTTATTTCTGGGGGAGGATAATGACCTGTGCAAGGTGAAGAATGAAGATACGCTTAGCGTCATGGTCTATGTTGATTATGAAGAAAACTTTCCTCCACAGTTCGATACTTACACGGATTACCGAATCAAGATCAATGAACCCTTGACGCTGGAGATTACTGCCACAGACGATAATGCAGAAGATTCTCTAACGATCAGGTTTTTAGAAGGGACTTTCAGGCCTGATTCCCCAAGCCTGGATTTCCCCACCAATGGTGGTCGGGGTACTGTTTCGTCCACCTTACGATGGACGCCAGAGTGTGACTTGCTGGACCTGGGCGAGGAAGGAACATCGATCAGTCTGGCCTTTGAAGTATTTGATAATGGATGCCCGGTTCCATCTGCGGATACACTCATGCTATCGTTTGAATTGTACGATGATAAGGTAAGCTTTACGGCTTTTTTACCCCCCAATGTATTTTCTCCCAATGGTGATGGAATCAATGATACGTTCTCCCTGTCAAACCTGGGAGATCCGTCCATGAACCTGCCAGGCGACAATTGCCTGAATACCTTTGAATATGTAAGCATTTTCGATAGAAGCGGTAAATCGATTTTCCGTACAAAGCAAAGGGACTTCAACTGGACAGGAGATGACGCTCCTGCTGGTGTATACTATTACGTAGTAAAATACTCGCAAAAGGAGTATAAAGGCTATTTGAAGCTCTTGCGCTGATTGCACATTACCTGTTTTTCCAAATAAAATATTGCGAATCTGGCAATATTTTGATGGTTTTGTGATCACCCAACCAATGCTCAATCATACTTTAATAACACATTAAACAGAATTATATTCTGTAATAATTTATAAAATCAGAATATTATATCATAAGGGTAGGTATGAGAATCTCAGAGTGTGCCAATAATCTGGAACTGATCATGGAAGATTATTTGGTAATATGAATCTAGTTTTGAAAATATTTCAAAAAATGGGGTGCTTTTTAATAAGATATTTCGGTATGTACATTTTTACAATACGTTTAGTTTGAGTTGTTGGATTAAACTCGAGATAAACGATTTTCAATAAAAAGCCGATTAAATTCAATATATTTTAAAAAACAGCCACTTATAATTGAATTAATGACAATAAAATGACCGAAAAAGTATCGTGATAATTTTGAGAAGTGTGTCATAGTTGTATTTATTTGGCCTTTGAAACATTGGCAATATTTTATTATCCGATGAAAATTAAAAGCTTAAATTAATGTATGACACTATGAACATGATCACCAACACGTTCCTGGGAATGACCTCAGGAGCTTCGATTACTTCAGTGCTGTCGACCGCTTCAGTGAGTGAAACAATGTCGGTAGCGCAAGACTATGGGGCAGACATCGCCAACGCATTATTAACAACGAATAATGTGTGGATGATGGTAGCCACGTTTTTGGTATTTATTATGCACCTTGGATTCGCCGGTGTTGAGGCGGGATTCGGTCAGGCCAAAAACACAGTCAATATCCTTTTTAAAAATACCCTGACACCTATTATAGGTATCCTTACCTATTACATCCTTGGATTCAATTTGATGTATCCGGGTTTTGCTGAGGATAGTTCAGGATGGTTTGGTTTTGCAGGTTTCTTCCTTGAAAGTGGCAGTTCAGCTGATGTATCTGTAGGATATGCAGATGGAGGCTACACTTACTGGACAGACTTCCTGTTTCAGGCGATGTTCGCAGCAACTGCAGCTACCATTGTATCCGGAGCTGTTGCTGAGCGAATCAAACTAAGTTCTTACTTGATTTTCACCGTCATCTTCGTGGGTGTTGTATATCCGTTGATTGGTAGCTGGAAATGGGGTGGTGGAGCCCTTGACATGATGGGATTTTATGACTTTGCAGGATCTACGCTTGTTCACTCTGTAGGTGGATGGGGTGCCCTTGCCGGTGTGATCATTCTTGGACCACGATTAGGCAAATACGTAGACGGTAAAGTTGTTGACAAGCCAGGTTCTTCAGTGCCTTTGGCTGTGATCGGTGTTTTCCTTCTTTGGTTAGGCTGGTTTGGATTCAACGGAGGATCAGTACTTTCTGCAGATCCAGGATTGACTTCATTTGTATTGGTAACAACTTGTTTGGCTGCTTCAGCAGGCGGACTGGGTGGATTCCTTGCTGCTTATTTCATCTTCAAGAGACTTGACCTGGGTATGGTATTAAACGGTATCCTTGCTGGTCTTGTAGGTATCACTGCCGGCGCCGACGTTATTGAGCCTCCAATGGCTATCGTAGTAGGTTTGATCGCAGGTATTTTGGTTGTGATCTCAGCTGTTACCCTTGACAAATTGAAATTAGATGACGTGGTAGGTGCCATTTCTGTTCACCTTACTTGTGGAGTATGGGGTACACTTGCTGTCGGTATCTTCTCTACAAATCCTGATCACTCTTTCGGTGCTCAGTTGATTGGTGTAGCTGTTGCTGGTGCCATGGCATTTGTGAGTGCATTCATCATCTTCTACGTGCTTAAAATGATCTCTGGAATCAGGGTAACTGAACAACACGAAAAAGAAGGTCTGGATAGTCACGAGCATGGTATCAGAGGATACACGATCATCTACGAATAAGATCTTCGGATTTATCTAAAAAAATTAAGGCCTCTGAATCTGGTGGGGACCATATTGATTCAGAGGCCAATTCAAAAATTCAACAAAACTTTTAATTAATAAAAGCTCATGAAGACAATTACTAAGGTATCAAAAAAAATATCAGTTCTATTCTTAGGACTCGTTGTGGCAACAGTTGCTGTTGCACAGGAGGAGGATGCAGGGTTATCGATCAGTGGGTCTGTTGACACGTATTATAAATATGATTTTTCAGGATATGCTCAACGTACTGGAACATGGTTTGGAGAAGATCAAAACTCTGTTTCTATAGGTATGGTAGATATCGCACTTTCTCATTCTATTGGAAAAGCATCTTTCGTTGGTGAGGTTGCTTTTGGACCAAGAGGAGATGGGTTTACTGGTAATGCTACAGGACAAAGCACTGCGCCAGGATCTATTCAAAACTTATATGTTTCTTATGCTTTGACTGATGCGCTTTCGGTGACAGGAGGTTTCATGGGTACATTCGTTGGTTACGAGGTGATCTCACCTGCAGCTAATTTCAACTACAGTGCTTCTTACCTTTTCAGCAACGGACCATTCCAGAATGCTGGTGTGAAGTTAGATTATGCTATCAGTGACTCGTTCGGAGTAATGTTTGGTGTGTTTTCTTCATTTTGGGATTCATATGTTGCCGATCCTGATTTGGGTATGAACAGCATTGGAGCGCAGGTATATGTTGCTCCGCTCGATGGATGGGATGTATATCTTAATTTCATCACTGGAAGCTTGTATTCTCAGTGGGACATCACTACAGGTTATCAAATCACAGATGAATTTTATTTGGGTGCTAACATTTCTCAGAACATGGAGTACGGTGGAGACGAAGATGGTGGATTCTTCGGATTTGCATTGTATCCGCAATACGCATTGACTGATGCTGCGGCAATCGGGGTGAGATTTGAAAACTGGACACCTGAATTCACAGATGCACCTTCTATCAACTCTTTCACAGTTTCAGGAAACCTGAAAGCTGGTAACCTGACTTTCATTCCTGAATTGAGAATTGACGCTGCTAGTGAAGATATCTTCTACGATGGCGATCCTGGCGATACAGGGAATACTTCTCCTGCAGGATCATTCACTGAATTGTTGTTTGCTGCTGTGTATGCTTTCTAAGAAAAGCTGAAAATATATTTAGATTCTTAAATGCGAGCAGTTATATTAGCTGCTTGCATTTTCATTTTATTTTAAAATTGATGAGTATTTGATAATAAAAACAGCTGTTTACTGAGAAATTATCATAAAAAATCACATATTTGTTAGTTAATTCGACAACCAAAAAAAACAATAACGAAAAATGGCAAAAGCTAAACTTGAGTACATCTGGCTTGACGGATATAAGCCGACCCAATCCCTAAGAAGTAAGACAAAAGTCGTTGACAACTTCAGCGGTAAGCTGGAAGATTGCGATGAGTGGTCATTTGACGGTAGCTCTACGGAGCAGGCAGAAGGTGGCAATTCCGACTGTTTGTTAAAACCAGTGGCCTTATTCAAAGATCCTGTGATCAAAGACGGTTGGTTAGTCATGACCGAAGTAATGAACGCTGACAGTACGCCTCACATATCAAATGGAAGAGCAACCATCGACGATGAGGATGATGATTTCTGGTTTGGCTTCGAACAAGAATATTTTATCTGGGATACTGAAACAGACCTACCTATCGGTTTCCCTGCCGGAGGTTTCCCTGCACCTCAGGGACCATACTATTGTGGAGTTGGTGGTCAGAACGTATTTGGCCGTGACATCAAGGATGAACATTTGGATATCTGCCTTGAGGCTGGTCTGAATGTAGAGGGTACAAATGGTGAGGTTGCCGCTGGTCAGTGGGAATTTCAGATTTTTGCTAAAGGAGCCAAAAGTGCTGGTGATGAAATCTGGGTTGGTAGATTTCTCCTGGAAAGACTGGTTGAGAAATACGGTCTGTCGATCAACTGGCATCCTAAGCCATTAGGTCAGCTAGACTGGAATGGTTCAGGAATGCACGCCAACTTCTCAAATACTTTCATCAGAACTGCCGGTTCTAAAGAAAAAATTGAGAAAGTATGTGAAGCATTCAGACCATTGGTAAAAGAGCATATTGAAGTATACGGAGCTTATAATGACCAAAGGTTAACGGGTAAGCATGAAACTGCTTCTATCAATGACTTCTCTTACGGTGTGTCTGACAGAGGTGCATCTATCAGGATCCCTGTTTATACCAAAAATCATGGTTGGAGTGGATATCTTGAAGATAGAAGACCTGCTTCAAACGCAGATCCTTACAAAGTAGCTGCAAGGATCATTAAAACTGTGAAATCAGTTAAGTAACCTGAGTTTTCAGGGACTTGTCCTGAATAAATTAGGATAGAGAAAATCACATAGCATCGGGGATATTCCCGGTGCTATATTTTTTTATCCTTTTTGATTTTAACGGTTAGTTGTTCACCAAATAAAAAAAACAATAACCCAATAACTTCTTTGCCAAACGAGGTGTTGACCGAAGCTTACGAAAGATTAAAGCCTCGGCGTAGTTGGGAACAACCTATTAACCCAATAATTTAATAATAACCTATTAACTCAACAACTATATCCTCTTCAGGTTTTTGCTCCTGATAAAGACCTCCTGATCATTCCAGATCACTTTACTCCATACTTCATCAGGTTGAACAAGCCTTAGTTTGTGCCCTTTGTCAATGATTTCAACAGGTTCGGCTCCGGCGGAGGGTCCTGACATCAGAAGTGTATTTCCCTGTGAAACAATCCCATAGTTGTGAAAGAAAAAATTGTTAATCAAAGCGATGGCAAAGAGCACAGTGACCAGCTGAAAAATAGCCGATGTAACAGGTTGTTCCTGGTGTTTTTTCTTACGATAGATATAAAAAGTGAGAATCAGTGAAATAAAGACGAGTGTGATGAGCAATTCATATCTATATTTCTTTGCCTGTCCTGTGATGAATGCACTATCAGAGTATTCATAACCTGTGAGCTCATGTTTTTCTGCAAGCTCACGCATTTTTGACAGTACCTTTTTGTCTAAAGTCTGATTATAATATAAACTCAGAAAATAAAGGGCATTGGCATAATCTCCCAAACCCTCTTTGATAAAAGCCATTCGAGCCAGCATGGCTGCAGAACCCTGGTTTTGTTCAAACAATTCCTGGTACTGCTGAAAGGCTTCAGTATATTTTTTTACCTGATAAAGTGAGTCAGCTTTGGCCAGCAACGACTGATTCTCAGCGCCATAGGACAGGGCGGTGATCGATAAAAGAAAGAATCCTAAGAGGGCTAACCTAAAAAATAAATTCATACGTTGGTTTTTGAAACTATGATCCCTACATTTGCATCCGCAATTTAAGGAAACACCCTGAGAAGTTGCAAAATCCCAAAAAAATGATTCGCTAGCTCAGCTGGTAGAGCACATCCCTTTTAAGGATGGGGTCCTGGGTTCGAACCCCAGGCGAATCACACTTGAAAGCCCTGGTTCAATACGATGAGCCGGGGCTTTTTATTTGTGCGCCCGGCATGGGCGATAACTATAGGGTGTAAGTCCCGAACACGCTTGACAGTAGGAAGTGTTAGCAGAAGGCAAGGGTGTCCATCGTGAGGTGGAATCTGAAGGAAGCCGGAAGCAAATTCCTGGCCTGACGAACAGAAACTGCATATAAGGCCTACTAGGACTGGGTGAGCTTGCAAAACAAAGCAAAGCCCAACACTGTCCGGAATCCTTGGGGTAAATGCAGCAGGTAGATGGGATGAAAGTTATCGTACTTACCCGGGGAGGTCTCATGGACGTGCTGAAACGGAGTATGAGGTACGGGTCGAAATCCGCCAGCCGGCGGATCATGAGAAGTCAGCAGAAGCCATAGTAGTTATTAGGAACGAGCCATGAGAAAAAAAAACATGGAGGTCTCACAAGATAACGAAGGGCTGAACCTTAAGAAGTGAGTAGTCAATGAATGTTACCAAATGAAGGGTGGAAAGCAGAAAATATCGCAAGATACCTGGCTGCAAAATGATAGGACGGAACCCGAAGACTATGCAGGAGGGCAGACTTTCATGTGGATAACTGAAAACAACCTCACAAACAATCAATTAGGATATGGGCTACTAGAGATGATTCTTTCGCCCTCCAATCTGAATGAAGCCTACCGACAGGTAAAGCGGAACAAAGGGGCAGGGGGAGTAGACGAGATGGAAGTAGAATCTTTGAAGAACTATCTTGTCGAAAACAAAGATAAATTAACAGGGTCCATATTAGGGGGCAAATATCGCCCCAATCCAGTCCGCAGGGTAGAGATACCCAAGGATAATGGGAACAAACGCCAGCTTGGGATCCCCACCGTGGTTGACAGGGTTATCCAGCAAGCTATCTCGCAGGTTCTTACTCGGATTTATGAACCACAGTTCTCACCGTACAGTTACGGGTTCAGACCAAGACGCAATGCCCATCAGGCACTGCGCAAATGCCAGGACTACATTACCGAAGGTTATGTGCAAGCAGTAGACATGGACTTAGAGAAGTTCTTTGATACAGTAAGTCATAGCAAGCTGATAGAGGTACTTTCACGGACAGTGAAGGACGGGCGAGTCATTTCGCTCATCCATAAATACCTTAATGCAGGAGTAATGAAGGATGGTAAGCTTGGACCAAGCGAAACAGGAGTTCCTCAAGGAGGTCCATTAAGTCCGCTATTGAGCAATATCATGCTCAATGAACTGGATAGGGAGCTGGATCGGAGGGGGCATAAGTACGTTCGGTATGCAGATGATATGGTTATCTTATGCAAGAGCAAGCGAAGTGCCCAACGCGCCTTAGCAAACATCTTACCTTACATTGAAGGCAAGCTGTTTCTAAGGGTAAACAGAGAAAAGACCAGCGTATCGCCCATCTCAAAGATTAAATTTTTGGGATACTCCTTTTATAAGGTAAAGGGCGAAGGACGGCTGAGGGTACACCCCAAAACCATCACCAAGATGAAGGCAAACCTTAAGAAGCTTACATCTAGGAGCAACGGATGGGGAAACGAGGAGCGCAAAGAAGCACTCAGACAATACATTATTGGATGGGTGAACTACTTCAAACTGGCAGATATGAATAAGCTGCTGGTTAGGATAGATGAGTGGTACCGAAGACGGCTAAGGATGGTGATCTGGAAACAATGGAAACGGATAAGAACCAGACTGGCCAATCTCTTAAATCTTGGGGTAAAGAAGCCCAGGGCATGGGAGTGGGCAAATACGAGGAAGAGCTACTGGCATGCTGCCAACAGCTTTATACTCTCCACCACTATCACTAATGAGCGTCTACGTCAAACTGGCTATTTGTTTCTAACGGACTATTACCGCAAGGTAAGAGTTGTAAATTAAGGAACCGCCCTATACCGAACGGTACGTACGGTGGTGTGAGAGGACAGATAGGGAACTAATCCCTATCTTCCTACTCGATTACTATATCCCTAAACCTAAACCTAAACCTGTCAGGTTTTCAAAACCTGACAGGTTTAGGTTTAGGTTTAGATTAAAAATCCACAAGACACACCTTTGCAGAGCAAAATATTGTCATAAAATCTTATGAAACAGTATCTTGTGCCCCTGTTTACTATTTGCAAAATACAATGAGCGAAATCAACCCTAAGTATCCTGATATTGATTACCTCCGAGACCGCGCAAAAGAGCGCATCCCAGGATTTGCTTTCGACTACCTGGATGGCGGCTGCAACGCAGGCATTAATCTAAAAAGAAATACCGATGAGATCCGTGAGCTCCAGCTAAAACCCTACTACCTGAGAAAATTTGAAAAGCTGAGCCTTAAGCGGACTTTATTTGGAAAAGAATATGATATGCCATTTGGAGTGTGTCCGATTGGTTTACAAGGGTTGATCTGGCCGAGAGCAACGGAAATCCTGGCAAAAGCTTCATTTGAACACAACATTCCTTTCATGCTGAGCACAGTCGCCACTGCCAGCCTGGAGAAGGTAGCTGAGATCACCGAAGGCAACGCCTGGTTCCAATTATATCATCCGGTGGAAAATAAGCTTAGGGATGATTTATTGGACCGCTTAAAAGCTGCGGAATATCCAACGCTTGTTTTGTTGTCCGATGTCCCGGCTTTTGGATACAGAGCCAAAGAAATCAGGAATGGACTGGCGATTCCTCCTAAAATGACCTTGCGAAATATTTATCAGATCATGACCAGACCCAACTGGGCCATCAATACACTGATTGCAGGCACTCCTCAATTTCAGACACTCAAACCTTATATTCCTAAAGGCATGAGCTTGAGTCACCTGGGACTGTTCATGAATAAGACTTTCAATGGTCGCTTGAGTGAAGAGAAGATCAAAGAGATCAGGGATAAGTGGAAAGGCAATCTTGTCATTAAGGGCATTGTGAGTGATGAAGATGTAGAGAAGTCTATTAAATTAGGGGTGGATGGGATCATCGTGTCTAACCATGGTGGACGACAGCTGGATCATGGAGAGTCCACCATCAAGCCCCTGGCCAATATTGTAAAAAAATATGGTGACAAAATCACGGTGATGATGGACAGTGGAATCAGAACCGGGCCGGACATTGCAACCTCATTGGCGGCAGGAGCTCATTTCACATTTCTTGGTCGCTCGTTCATGTATGGTGTGGGGGCCCTTGGAAAAGATGGTGGAAACCAGACCATTGCCATATTAAAAGCCCAACTGACCCAGGTGATGCAACAGCTATGCTGTGAAAAGGTTGAAGACTTACCAAATCACCTGATTAAATAAATTGATCGCAAAGTAAAGGGTTCTTTGACCCGAAGAATTAAACGAATTATAGTAACTTGAAGTAAAGCCAAAGGTGATGAAGACGGTAAATATTAACACATCTGAAGAAGCTTACGACGCCATTGTCGTTGGAACCGGGATATCAGGCGGGTGGGCAGCCAAGGAGCTTACCCAAAAAGGGCTGAAAACATTGGTCCTGGAGCGAGGGCGAATGATAAAGCACATCGAAGACTACCCAACCATGTATAAAGATCCATGGGATTTTGAAAATGGTGGGGAGCTTAATGTAGAAGAACGAAAGCGCTATCATAAGCAGATCAGAACAGCCTATCTGGCTAAAAAGGACGCCATCCACTTTTTTGTGGATGACCTGGAGCATCCTTACAATGAGATCAAACGATTTGATTGGGCCCGGGGATATCACGTAGGTGGTCGCTCCATCACATGGGGCAAGCAGAGCTATAGGTTGAGCGAGATGGACTTTGAGTCCAATGCCAAAGAAGGCATTGCGGTGGATTGGCCGGTACGCTACAAGGAGCTGGCTCCCTGGTATGATTATGTGGAAGAATTTATTGGGGTATCAGGACAGAATGAGGGACTGCCTCAGCTACCTGATGGCAAATTCCTCAAACCCATGGAGATGAGTTGTGTCGAGAAAGTGCTCAAGGATGGCATCGCAAGTCATTTTGATGATAGGATAATGACCATTGGACGGGCAGCACACATCACGGAGGGGACTAAACCAGGCATGGGCCGATCTACCTGCCAGTATAGAAACCGATGCAGAAGAGGGTGTCCGTATGGTGGATATTTCAGTTCCAATTCATCCACCTTACCTGTTGCTGGAGAGACCGGAAATATGACGCTTAGACCCAACTCCATTGTGCATGAGGTGATCTATGATCAGGAAACCAGGAGGGCCACAGGTGTGCGGGTGATTGATGCAGAGACCAATCAATCGTATGAATACAAGGCCAAGGTTGTTTTTCTCTGTGCATCAACGGTTGCTTCAACATCTATCCTGATGCAATCGAAAAGCGATCGTTTCCCGGAAGGTTTGGGTAATGATTCCGGAGAGCTGGGGCACAACCTGATGGATCACCACCTGGGTGCAGGCGCCAGGGGGTTCACCGATGATTTTCAGGATAAATATTTCGTGGGTAACAGACCCAATGGTATCTATATTCCCAGGTTTCGAAACCTTGGGGGAAAAACAAATAGAAAAGATTTCTTACGTGGCTACGGCTATCAGGGTGGCGGAAGCAGGACAGATTGGACTGAAAACGTCAAAGAGCTGAGCTACGGAAAGGACCTGACAAAAGCTATTGTGACTCCGGGTAAGTGGCAAATAGGACTGGGAGGTTTTGGCGAATGTCTTCCTTATCACGAAAACCGTATGTATCTTGATTATGACAAGCAAGATAAGTGGGGACTTCCAACGGTCACCTTTGATGCTGATTTCAAGGAGAATGAAATGGTGATGCGGGAGGATATTCAGGATCAGGCAGCTGAGATGCTTGAAAGTGCCGGATTTAAGGATATCCAGAAATACAATGGCGAAGCCGTCATAGGAAAAGGTATTCATGAGATGGGGACAGCCAGAATGGGCAATGATCCCAAAACCTCAGTGCTGAATAAATACAATCAGATCCACAGCGTTCCGAATGTATTCGTTACTGATGGTTCGGCCATGACTTCCTCCGGATGTCAAAATCCTTCACTCACCTATATGGCGTTAACAGCACGGGCAGCTCATTATGCAGTTGAAGAATTAAAAAAACAAAACCTTTAGCATCATGGAAAGAAGAAGCGCGATCAAAAATATTGGACGCTCGATGGGAGCATTTGTAGCCACTCCGGCTGTATTGGAGTTATTGCAAAGTTGTGGAGGACCACAGTATGATTGGACTCCGGTTTTTTACTCACCTGAAGAAGGTTCTTTTGTCAAAGGACTGGTCGATACGCTGCTTCCCGCCGTAGATGAAATGCCCTCTGCCAGTGAAGTGAATGTACATGTATTCACAGATAAATATGCGAATGACATATTGGATACCCTCCAACAGAATGAACTGAAAGATCAATTAGCGAAAGCCATTGCAAGCGTTTTAGAGAGCTCAGGGGAAAGTAATGTCAGCAAAGTAGAAACATCTTCCTATGAAACATGGATGGATCAGCTTTTTGGTTCTGAATCGTCGGATAAAGAGGTTGCATCATTTGTTGTGTCATTCCGTGATCAGACTATTTGGGCCTATAAGAACTCTGAGCAGGTAGGGGAGACCATCATGGCTTACAATCCCATTCCTGGTAAGTATGAGGGCTGCGTGGATCTGAATGAAACTACTCAGGGTAAAGCCTGGTCTATATAATCTAAGAATAAGTGAAAAGAAATACGTTATTTAAAAGTCAGGTAATGGTTTATCTGGCTTTTTTTATACTCTCATGTAGCACTACTGGTAACGATCCAGCACGGCTATCGGCCCCGAATATCATTTTCATTCTTACCGATGATCAGGGCTGGACACATACTTCGCATCGCGCAGATCCCGACATCCCGGATTCACAAAGTGATTTCTATGAAACCCCCAACATGGATCGAATGGTGGAGCAGGGCATATTATTTACCCAGGGTTACGCTCCCAACCCCATTTGTTCGCCTACCAGAAACAGTCTGATGTTTGGCCAAAATGCAGCGAGGCATATTTACAACAAAGATTTCGACTGGTACAAAAAGACGGGTGACTGGCTCACCATACCAAAAGCCATCAAGATGGCCAATCCCGACTATAAAACTGCCCACTTCGGTAAATGGCACATTGCGATGGTACCCAAAGATGCAGGCTTTGATGTAGATGATGGGATGCCCTCTAATGGAGGAGGAGAGATCTTTGGGGATGGCTACCTGGATGCGAAAGAATATTCAAAGCCAACCAAACATTACCTGGAGCAAAACAAGATACCCAACCCTACCAATTCACGAACTGCCGGAAAGCCCAGTGCCTACTGGAGTGATGAAAATCCCAAGGACATTTTTGGGATCACCCGAAAGGCCCAGGATTTCATGAAAGCGAGTATCGAGGAGGGAAGGCCATTTTATGTACAGCTCTCACATTTTGCCACACATCTCTCACTGGTATCACAAAAGGAGACCTATGAATATTTCAGGGACAAACAACCGGGTGAGCGTCATACCAACCCTGAGTTTGCAGCTATGCTCAAAGACCTGGACACGGGTATCGGGATGATCCTGGATTTTGTAAAGGAGCAGGGTATCGAAGACAACACCTATATCTTTTTGATGGGTGACAATGGGGGTAGGACTACTTTGAATCAAATTGCTGTGATTGGTGAGGATAAAGAACTTATAGAAGCCAGATATTCTACACAACATGAACGCAATACACCATTGAAAGACGGGAAACATAGCTTTTATGAGGGTGGACTTCGTGTGCCTTTCTTAGCCATTGGTCCGGATATTCAACCCAACCGGGTAGTAGATGTTCCCGTGACAGGACTGGACCTTTTACCAACCTTCGCTGAGTTGGCAGGTCATTCAGGCACCTTCCCGGAACCAATTGATGGAGGAAGCCTGGTCAGTCTCATTCAAGACGAGACGGTCGATCAGGTTGAAAGAAATAATGAAGCGCTTTATTTCCACCAGGCATCTCATCGGAAGCCCAGGAGTGCCATTCGCAAAGGAAATTATAAATTGATCAAATACTGGATAGCAGAGCCCAGGTATGAAGACTCCCCCAAAGTAGAACTCTACGATCTTCAGCATGACCTGGAGGAGGCAACGGATCTTTCGGGGGAATTGCCGGATATCGCAAACACAATGGAGGCGGAACTAGTCAGCTTTTTGATGAAGGTAGAGGCCGAGACTGGGGAGAGAGATATTGAAGGGGCCTATTATCGCCTGCTGAATGATCTGGGACTTAGAAATAATGATGATGAATAATATGTTAAGATTTGGACTGATACTCAGTGTGCTTTTTGGAGTTTTATTAACCCATGCAGCAGACAAACCCAATGTGATCATTATCTACACCGACGATCAGGGAACTGTGGACATAAATGCTTTTGGTGCGGAGGATTTGGTCACACCAAACATGGATCGGATTGCTAAAAGTGGGATCCGGTTTACACAGTTTTACGCCTCTCCGATATGCTCCCCCTCCAGGGCTTCGTTGCTCACAGGAAAGACTCCACAGAAGGCGGGTTGTCCGGGCAATGCAGGAGCATCCATCGAAAGTATGCGTGGTGTTCCGGGCAGCGAATACACCATGGCTGAGATGTTTAAGGACGCAGGATACAAAACGGCCCACATTGGCAAATGGCACCTGGGATATCAACCAGGCATGCTTCCCAATGCTCAGGGTTTCGATTACTCCTTTGGTCACCTGGTAGGTTGTATCGATAACTTTTCGCATTTCTATTACTGGAATGGCCCAAACAGACATGACTTGTTTCGCAACGGGGAGGAGATCTATCTTCCGGGTGAATTTTTCCCTGATTTAATGGTGAATGAGGCCAGCCAATTTATTGAAGAAAACAAGGAAAAGCCGTTTTTCATGTATTTTGCCTTGAATATGCCTCATTACCCTTATCAGGGAGATGAAAAATGGTTGAAATACTATGAAGAGAAAGGCGTGGCTTATCCGAGAGACCTCTATGCAGCCTTTCTCTCTACCCAGGATGATCGAATCGGCATGCTGTTGGAGAAGCTTGATGAACTAGACCTCACTGATAATACCATTATTATCTTTCAATCCGACAATGGACATTCCACAGAGGAGCGGGCCCATCATGGAGGAGGTAGTGCCGGACCTTACAGGGGAGCTAAACAATGTGTATTTGAAGGCGGGATCAGGGTGCCAGCGGCCATCAGCTGGCCAGCAGAGATCCCGGGAGGTCAGGTGAGAGATCAGTTTGCGGTAAACACTGACTGGCTGCCAACACTCGCTGATCTCTGTGAGATTAAGCTGGACAGAAAAGACCTGGATGGAAAGAGTCTGGTAGATCTTATTGATGATGATAAGACGAAAACAAAACACAAGGATGGCTATTGCTGGTCGTACAACAAGATGTGGGTGGCCCGGAAAGGAAAGTGGAAGCTGATCGGGAATCCGTATGACACGAGTAACAGGGGTTATGAGTTTGAGGAAAAATTGTTTTTAGCCAACCTGGAAGAAGACCCCGGTGAGCAAGTCAACCTTGCCGATAGATACCCTAAAGTTGTAGCAGAGCTGGAGGAGCAATATGCAGAGTGGTTGAAGGAAAGTAAACAGTGAAACAATTACGTGTATAAGTACGTATATTTGTACTTATGAAGGCAGCGAATTACTCTGAGTTTCGGGTTGATTTAAAAGGTTACCTGGATAGTGTGGAAGATGATAATGAAACCATCATCATTAAACGGAAATCTGGAAAAGGTGCGGTTCTTATCTCATTGGAAGAGTATAATTCAATGATGGAAACGGTATATCTATTGAGTTCAAAGAAGAATGCTGATCGGTTACACGAGTCCATTAAACAAATGAAGGCAGGTAAAACCATACGTCGTGATAAGTTGGATGATTGATGGTTATTGTATTCACTGAAAATGCCTGGGAAGATTACCTTTACTGGCAGAAGGTAGATAGAAAGATAACCAAACGGATCAATGAATTGATAAAGTCAATACGAAGAACACCCTTTGAAGGAATAGGTAAACCAGAGCCCCTTAAATATGATCTTGCCGGATTCTGGTCGAGAAGGATTTATTTAGAGCACAGACTAGTGTATCAGGTTAATGATAATGAATTATTGATTTATGCTTGTCGGTATCACTACGATAATTAAATGACTACAAATTGATGATTAGACCATACATCCTCAAAGAGACCAACTGGAAAGACATAAAAGCGCATCAGTACGAGCTCGCAGTCCTGCCCTGGGGAGCCACCGAAGCTCATAACTACCATTTACCTTATGGTACGGATGTGTATGAAGGGGATGCCATAGCTGCAGAAAGTGCACGTATCGCCTGG
The DNA here is from genome assembly GCA_965223915.1 of Cyclobacteriaceae bacterium. Lineage (GTDB taxonomy): Bacteria > Bacteroidota > Bacteroidia > Cytophagales > Cyclobacteriaceae > UBA7330. The sequence goes on from OZ245027.1 coordinate 2,455,625, forward strand.
GAGCAGGACGCAAAGGTAGTTGTCTTGCCCACTATTCCTTTTGGGGTCAATACCGGGCAACGAGACATCTACCTGGATATGAACATTTATCCGAGTACCCAGATGGCCATCCTGAAGGATGTTTGTGAGGTGTTGAGCACCCATGGCATCAAAAAGCTGATGATCATGAACAGTCACGGAGGAAATGACTGGAAATCAATCGTCAGGGAAATGGGGACGATCTATCCTGAGATGTATATCTGCGTCACAGATTGGTTTAAGTCCATGGACCGGACAAAGTATTTTGACGATCCCGGGGATCATGCCGATGAGATGGAAACCAGTCTGATCATGTACCTGAAACCAGATCTTGTTCTCCCCAAAGAAACCTGGGGCGATGGAAAAGAAAAGAAGCACAGGATCAAAGCTTTTTCAGAGGGTTGGGCCTGGTCTGAAAGACGGTGGTCTAAGGTGACAGCAGATACCGGAATCGGTGATCCGAAAGCTTCGTCTGCCGAAAAAGGAAAAGCATTTTTTGATGCTGTTTGTCAGAAGATGGGTCAGCTGTTCGTGGATCTGTGCGCCCTGGACCAGGACGATATTTATGAATGAGACCTGAAACCAACCCCCTGATTTTACCTGCCAGCAGACATGTTTAACCGCAGCTTTAGCGTAGGTTATTTCTATTTCGTTTTTTTTAAGGATTTGGAAATCCCTTTTTATCTGAAGTTCGACATGTTCTGCCGAACATGTCGAAAAGCTAGTTTTCCGGTCAACCTTATTTAGACATCATCATTCTGCCTACTGCCTACTGCTTACTGCTTACTGATTTCTACTAACTCATTCCTTGATCACCACCCCGGCAAACTCCTTGGCCCAGGCCATCAGCGCTTCCTTTTGAGCGTCAGTTAGCTCAGCTTCCTCATGCATGTTTACATAAGAGGACAGCGGCATCTCACCTTCCTCCAGCACTTCCTGGATGTCTTTGAGTGCGCGGAGTTTAGCTCTTTTGTCGAGCGAAGCCCATTCGGAAAAGTTAAGTTCTTCCCTGCCATGGTCAATGTGGCCATACAGGAACCACGATACAGGAGCGATGGACGCATACCATGGATATTTGGTTTCCATGGAATGACAGTCATAACATGATGATTTGAGCATATCCGAAATCTCGGGAGATATATTGGTAACCTGCGATATATCTCCCGGGTTTTCGGTTGAAGTAGCTGGTCGTTCAGGTCCTACAAATTGCAGGATAGAGATGACAACCAGTATGACTATCAGGATGTATTTAGTTTTTTTACTCACCCAATGCAGCATTGGTCGTAGACTCAGCCCAATCTTTCAATAAGGCTACTTCATCATCCGTCAGCTTCAGGTGAGGGTATTTTTCAACTACTTTAGAAGGAGGCATTTTACCTTCTTCTAAGACCTCCAGAATCTCGTCTAGCTTGGCAACCAGATCTGCAGGCTCCATATATTGAAGTTGTACCCACTGCAGTTTATCCTTGGCCTTATCACTCTTACCACTAGGAGAATGACACCCCAAACATTTATTGGTGATGAGCGTCATCACATCCATAGGATAAGCACCAAGGAGTTGTGTTGAATCTGCCAACAGCACTTTGGTCTTTTCAGGGCCTTCCTGGGCTAAAGCTTCTTGTGTATAAAGACAAGCAAATAATGCAATACAAGGGATAATTAATAATTTTTTCATTTGAATTGGTTTTTAGGTGATTCTAAAATTAAGTAAAAGTTGGTAAATAATGATATCCTTTAACTTAAACTCACTTTTTTTAAACGTAAAGTAGCATTTGCTCAACATGGAATCAATGGTTTTGTGTTCTGAAACCACTACTACGAGATTTCCCACAATCATGCAGTATAAGAAGGTCCTTAAAAGTCAATGATTACTATGATATCACCAATTACCCGGAAATGCCTGGAAAACACTGTGCGTACCTGATACGTTGTGAGTCTAAAGTGTGCAAAAAAAAACGCGCTATAGTAGAACACCCAGAACCCAAAAATGACTTTACTACTTGTTTACTTATTTCTAGCCCTGTTTGTATCCTTCCTGTGTTCCATTATGGAAGCGGTCCTGCTCTCCACCCCAATCTTTTATTTGAAATCAAAACTTGACAAGGGTATGAAGAGTGCTGAGATCATGATCAGGCAAAAAGAAAACATAGACCGACCATTGGCAGCCATTCTGTCTGTGAACACAATTGCGCATACAGTTGGAGCTGCTGGTGTTGGGGCTCAGGCCAATATCGTCTTTGGAGAGGCTTATTTCGGGGTAGTCTCTGCCGTACTTACCCTATTGATTTTAGTGGTAACAGAGATTATACCTAAGACAATAGGCGCCAACTATAGCAAAGAGCTTGCTCCTGTTTCTGCCAGGATTATCAATGGGATGATCTTTCTGACCACTCCATTGGTTGCAGTGTCTTCTTACCTCACAAAACTATTATCCAGAAAAGATAAAGTATTGACCACAAGCAGAGAAGAAATATCTGCATTGGCCAGTATTGGTACAGAAGAAGGGATTTTTGCTGATAAGGAGAATAAGATCATTCAGAATCTTATCAAGCTTAAAAACGTCAAGGTTTCAGATGTGATGACCCCAAGAGTTGTGGTGGTGACGGCTAATGAAGAGATGACTGTCAGGGAATTTTTGTCTAATAAAGAATTTCTGCATTTTTCCAGAATCCCTGTTTTCCAGACACAAATGGAACATATTACCGGTTATGTCGTCAGAGCCCATGTGTTTGAAAAACTGGCAGAAAATCAATTGGACCTGAAGTTGAAAGACATTAAAAGAGAAATTTTGACTTTCCCCGGATCTAAAACCCTGTTTGATGCCTGGGATGAGATGCTGATGAAACACGAACACATTTCATTGATCGTAGATGAATATGGTGGTATGGACGGGATTACCACCCTTGAAGATATTTTTGAATCACTGCTCGGATTTGAAATTATTGATGAAACAGACAAGGTGGAGGATATGCGACGCCTCGCACTCGAAAGGTGGAAGAACAAACAGAAGAAATACGATCTGTTGAAGTAAAGAATACAATTCCAGTCATCTTCCCATAGCCGGATCTTCAAATTATTAATTCAAAGACCCTCAATTATATTGCAAGTAATGATATAATAACGTTACAGCGTTGTTAGAGAAAAATAATTTATATACTTTAGTCTGACAATACTTTATGTGTAATAAATCTAAAAAAAAATGATTAAGAAAATAATACTAGCGTTTTTTGTAACATTTGTTGTCACTGAGACCTATGCTCAACAGTTTCTGTCACCATCCTTTAATTTCTCACACAGTAAGACGAGTTATCTTACTTTGACGAATGGAAAAGAAATACAAGGATCTATTTCTGATATTGACAGGAAAAAGGAGTTAATTAAATTTATTAAGATCAAGGATGGAAGTGGTGAGAAGCTCAAGTTCAAGGCTGAAGAAGTACAATCCATGTATTTACCTCCCAGTGGAATGGATAAACTAAGTAAAGCAGCGGACTTCCTGTTTGACGCTCAAAAATGGAATGATGAAAAATTAGAGCAAGACTTACTCAATCAGGGATATGTGTACTTTGAGCTTTCGGATGTAAGGATTAAAAAGAAAACATCTAAGCTCTTGGTACAATTACTCAACCCGGGGTTCAGTAGTGTGGTAAAAGTTTACCATGATCCATATGCTAAGGAGACTATGTCCCTTGGTGTGGCTGGTGTAAATATGGTTGGAGGGATTGCAAAGTCTTATTTCATTTCGAAGGACAATAATCCTGCTTTCCTTTTGAAGAAAAAGGATTATAAGAAGGAATTTGGTGCATTGTGGAAGGGTTGCGATAAGGTGATCAACCAAGATGCAAGTGCAGACTGGAGTGAACTGGTCAATCACATTGTATCATATTCCGAATGCAAACAAATTTAGCATTTATGGTTGTTGCCATTTTAACCAGTCGCCTGGATCCTCCGGTGACTGGTTCTGTGACTTTTCTGACCGTTCTTTTATGATTATCTTTATATAAACCAGTTTTCGATGGAGTGAAGCTGGCTGTTCCCGGATAAATGATTAATCAAATGAAAAAGCGCTGGTTTACAGGGTCTGGCTACATAGAAAGTGATTTTCAAAACCTGAAGAAGACCATCAGGGATCATGGGAAGTTTTATGAAGGGGTCATCAGCGAAATGCCCGGGATATCGCGTGTGGAACTCTTAGCGCAAGGGGATGACCATTTGACGATTAAAACCAATGAAGGCTTGATGAAGCGAACAAATATCCGGAAACAATTCAATCCGGAGGTGATATCCATAGCATTTGATGAGGAATATAGTGCTGGTAAGACGATCACTGTCTGTTCACATTTCGTTGATGAATTCACCGCAAGTGGGAGCGGAGTAAACCATCAAACCACCATTAGTCATGTGAACGCTCCAGGGTTCTTAGGTTTTTTTTACAGGCTATTTGCCAGCAACAATATTGGAAGGGCTGTTTTGAGTTCCCATAAAAAATATCTCGAAAATCTAAGGACTTGAAACGGGATTCAAATCCACCGTAAGTTTCCTGCTTTCCTGGCTGATCGAAGAATCATCATGAAAGGGATCCACCAGATAAAGTCATTGGTGAATAAAGTATAAATAAACTCAAAAGGAACTTTACCCAGGGAGTAATTGATAACAAACCCCAACGGACCAAAAAGTTTTCCAAGCATTCCCACAGCAACGATGGGCCAATGAACGATGGGGTCCTGTGCGGCCCACCAATAGCCAAATCCGTAGACACCAATCACCATACCCATGCCCTGCCAGACCAATTCATGGTTAATGGGACCCATGCTTGTCCATTCAAAAAATTGCTGAGGAAAGAAAACAACCCAGGCACCCCAGATCAGGTTGTAAACGGCGGCAGCCCGAAGCGTGAACTTCATCCAATGTATATTCATATTTTTCTACTATTGTCTAAGAGCCTCAAATACACTTAATCCAAAGACCACATTCCACAAGATAGTCCTGTACCAATTGAGCTTTACAAGCTTTCTAGCAGCGGCCAGGCACTCATCTTGTCTGGTAATTTGATTATGCAATGGCACGGCACCACCAAATGTAATGATCCAGACCATGGCAATGAGCATAGTATTTATGATGCTGACGATGCTTTGATTAACCCATAAGTCATAAATATGGACGCTTACCTGGGCAGTTATTAATGGGATGACCAGGATAGAGATGGCTTTTGTATATTTTCTGTGCCAATCAATCAATTCAGCTTCATTGTAATAATTAAATCCCGGATAAACGATGAGCTGGGTCATCCAAATAATAATGACCATTCCGAAGTCAACAAGTAGCTTAACGATCTCCATGATGAATGAGTGACTTAAGCATAACCGGGTGTATGCGGACTTGTTTAGCTTTTTCTTTGTTATGGGGTGTTTTTTTGATTGTGCTTCACTAAGTGACCGTATTGCTCCAACTTTTTCTAAGTGCAGAACTAAACCCATCTATTTCTCGTTTAACCTTCATATCATATTCCCATTCTTAAGGTTTTTTAATAAATATTTTGAAATTCCGATCTTAAGACTGAGCTTTGTGGTACAATTCAATTAGAGAATAATTGATTTATAAAGAAGTGCTGAGAGACAGGCTCTATGAAGCACTAGCAACCTGGCCCCCCAAAGGAAAAGGTGCTAACTCCTGTCTTCGATAGATATCGGAGAGCATATGAATTAATTGAGATGAAAAAAGACACACTTTACTTGCAGATTTCCAGGACGTATTCGTCAGAATTTCCTTGTTGTTGTTGCTGAACAGGGTAATTGCTATTTAGGCTTTTATTCCCGTTCACCTTTTAATGAATGATCAAAATGAATTTTGAAACAGACGCTATACGTACACAAACTGAAAACGCTCTTCACCGGGAGCATTCGTCACCGATCTACCTGACGAGCTCATTTACTTTTGCGAGTGCGGAGGAAGCCCGGGCCATGTTCAATGATGAGATCCCCGGTAATATCTATTCCAGATATTCCAATCCCAATACCGATGAGTTCATCACAAAGATGTGCCAGCTGGAAAAGACCGAAGACGGGATCTCAACGGCTACCGGGATGTCGGCAATGTTTACCAGCATGGCAGCATTATTAAAAAAAGGTGACCATGTTTTGGCATCCAGGGCATTGTTTGGGTCTACTCATCAACTTTTCACCACGGTATTCCCAAAATGGGGCATTGAGCACACCTACTTCAACCTCCACCGTCCGGAAAAGTGGGAGTCCATGATCCAGGAGAATACGAAAATGATCTTCGTAGAGACTCCAAGTAACCCCGGACTAGACATCGTAGACCTTGAGCTGTTGGGCAAGCTGGCCAAAGACCGGGGGATTATCTTCAATGTGGATAATTGCTTCGCCACACCGTACCTCCAGCAACCAGCTGATTTTGGCGCGGATATCGTCACCCATTCGGCCACCAAGTTTATTGATGGTCAGGGAAGGACACTGGGTGGGGCCATATTGGGGAGCAATGAGATAATCGAAGAGGTAAGATTTTTTGCTCGTCATACCGGGCCAAGCATGTCTCCATTCAATGCCTGGATCCTGAGCAAAAGCCTGGAAACTTTGCCGGTACGCATGGACAGGCATTGTGAAAATGCTTACAAGCTGGCCCAGTACCTGGAGAGTCATGATGCACTGGAGCAGGTTCGATATCCGCACCTGAAAAGTCATCCACAATACGAATTGGCAAAAAAACAAATGAAACTCGGCGGGGGCATTGTTACGTTCGTAGTAAAAGGAGGCATCGAAGGTGGTGCAGCGTTTATGGACAACCTGAAAATGATCAGTTTGACACCCAATTTGGGAGACACCAGGACTACAGTGACACATCCTGCTTCTACCACGCATAGTAAACTGACAGAAGAAGAGCGGGCAGCTGTAGGAATAGCGCCCGGAACCGTAAGGATTTCCGTAGGATTGGAGAATATCAATGATATCGTAGAGGATATAGAGCAGGCACTGCAAAAAGTAAGAAATTAAAATATTTAAGAGAATAAGAACCTAAGAAACAAGCATACAATGATCGAAACTAAGACACTAAGCAAGGCAGTAGAAAAGGATCTGGCAGAACTCAAAGAGAAGATCGACCAGTTTAAAAACAATGAAATCAATGAAGAGCGATTCAAAGCATTTCGTTTGGCGAGAGGAGTATACGGACAACGTCAGCAGGGTGTACAGATGTTCAGGTTGAAGCTGCCATTTGGTAAGTTAACACCAGATCAGCTGGAGACCATTGCCAACTTATCTGAGAAGTATACCAATGGAAATCTCCATTTCACCACCCGACAGAACATTCAGTTACACCATGTGAGGCTGGATGACACCCCTGAGATGTGGGAAGCATTGGAGCGGGTAGGAGTTACTACCAAAGAAGCCTGCGGAAACACCGTGAGAAACGTTACAGCTTCCCCAAATGCTGGTATCGATCCCAATGAGCCATTTGATGTAGCTCCATATGCTCAGGCCGTGTTTGAGTATTTTCTGAGAAACCCAATCTGCCAGGACATGGGAAGAAAATTCAAAATGGCATTCTCTTCCAGTGAAGAAGACTCAGCGTTTATCTTTATCCATGATCTGGGCTTTATTCCAAGAATTAAAGAGGAAAAAAGAGGATTTAAAGTCATCGTTGGTGGTGGACTCGGTGCTCAGTCCTTCATGGGTCAGGTAGCCTATGAATTTTTACCGGAAGACCAACTGATCCCATTGATTGAAGCCACTTTAAGGGTATTTGACCGATTTGGTGAGCGGGAGCGTCGTCATAAAGCCAGGTTGAAGTATTTGATCGAGCCTAAAAAAGGTTTGGGATTGGACAGGTTTCTTGAGTTGGTGGCAGCAGAGCGAAAAGCCATAGCCAACAAATCATATGACATCAATTATGAGCTGGTGAAGCAAGAAATTCCAACAATTTCAGATGACCAGGTACCCGAAGGACTCGTGGCTGATGAAGCTTATAAGATCTGGGCAAAGACCAATACGGAAGAACAAAAGCAAAAAGGATTTTACACTGTGAAGGTTAGACTCCCGCTGGGGAATATTGACGCCGACCGTGCCAGGAAGTTGGCTGATGTGATGCGTCGTTGGGCATCACCGGACTTGAGAATTACCCTCAACCAGGGTGTGATCCTGAAATTTGTGAAAGAGTCGCACCTACCAGCAGTTTATGAGGAGTTAAAAACATTAGACCTGGTAAATCCGGGATTTGATACACTGGCTGATGTAACAGCATGCCCCGGTACAGATACTTGTAACCTGGCTGTGACAAACAGTACCAGTCTTGCATTGGAGCTTGAAAATCTCGTCAGGGATGAGTTTCCCCATTTGGTAGATGAGTCCAACATCAAGATCAAGATAAGTGGCTGCATGAATAGCTGTGGACAACACATGGTAGCCAATATTGGTTTCCATGGTAGCAGCATCAAATATGATGGCAAGGTCGCTCCTGCACAGCAAGTGGTGATTGGCGGAGGTGTGGAGACTGGTGGTGCCGGATATATCGCCGAAAAGGTGATCAAGATCCCAACCAAGCGTATCCCTGAAACTGTTCGAACTTTATTGTTGGATTATGAAGCCAATGCTGAAGAAACTGAATACTTCAATGAGTACTTCAGAAGACAAGGTAAAATTTACTTTTATGATTTACTGAAACACCTTGCTGATCCTTCTACATTATCTGCTGAAGGCTTCCAGGATTGGGGATTAACGGATGATTTTGTTCCCGAAATTGGAGTAGGTGAGTGTGCCGGTGTCATGCTGGATCTTGTAGGAACTATCCTCAATGATGCAAAGGAACGTCTGGCCTCAGGAAAAGAAGCACTGGAGATCGGCAGATGGGCTGATGCCATATATTATGGGTACAACACATTCGTGATTGGTGCAAAAGCTTCATTGCTTGACAATGATGTGCAATGCAATACCCACAAAGGGATCATTGACGACTTCCAGAAGCATATTGTGGATGAAGGGTTGATCAACTTACCGGCGTCGTTCGAAGACATCGTCTTGCAGATCAACAAACATGAGCCTTCAGAAGGTTTTGCCGTTGTCTATTTGAGACAAGCGGAAGAATTCCTAAAAGGAATTGAGTTGCTGAGAGCATCATCTTCTGCAGTAGATAAATTGGTGATTAACGAATTTTACAAAGCATAAAGAATGGCTAAAAAGGAACCAAAGCTGACATTGGTGGGAGCAGGTCCGGGAGATCCGGAGTTGATTTCTGTGAAAGGGATGAAGGCCCTTCAGAAAGCTGATGTGGTATTGTATGATGCCTTGGTTCATCCTGACCTGCTGGATTACGCTCCCGATGCGGTACAAATACCTGTTGGGAAGCGTGGTGGTAAAACCAGTGTGTCACAGGATACGATTCTTCAACTGATCAAAGAGAGTGCTTTTGAGCACGGTCATGTGGTTAGGCTCAAAGGCGGCGACCCATTCGTATTTGCCAGGGGATTTGAGGAGTTGGAATACGCCAAAAAACATGGTATCAAGACAGATGTGGTTGTAGGGATAAGTAGCATTATGCTTCCGGGGCTTTATGGAATTCCGCTCACGTGTAGAGGTGTAAATCATAGCTTCACGGTGGTCACAGCTACTACAGCCCAGGGTACGCTTAGCGACGATGTATACGTGGCAGCTGAGCATTCCCCCACTACTTTGTTTTTTATGGGGTTGCAGAAGATCGATCAGATTGCCAAAGCGTATAAAAAATTCAACAGGTCTGACCTGCCTGTAGCTATAGTAAGCAGGGGTTCTCTGGAAACCGATGGCGTGATCTATGGGAATGTAAGTACCATTGAAGGTTTGGTGAAAGCACAAAAGCCTCAGGCTCCTGCTTTGCTGGTGTTTGGAGAGTGTGCAGACCTCAACAAGGAATTAGAAGCAGTAAACTGTGAGTTGGCTGAGGAGGGCTTATTGGTGTGAGCAACCAGTCTTTAGGTAATCCGCTATTTCCGGTTTTTCTGAAACTGGATGAGATCCAAACAGTGGTAGTGGGTGGTGGAAATGTGGGGCTCGAAAAGCTGGAGGCACTGCTGAAAAATGATCCCAATGCCCGTGTAAGGCTGGTAGCTCCCGAGATCAAAAAAGAGATCAAAAAACTGGCTGACCTTTCTCCGAACATAGAATTGATACAGAGAAAGTTTGAATATACGGACCTGGAAGATGCTGGCATCGCCATTTTGGCAACGGATGATCCGGCGTTACACCAGGAGATAAGAGATTGGTCAAAAAAACGACACTTACTTTTAAATGTAGCAGACACCCCACATTTATGTGACTTTTATCTCGGTTCTACCGTTAAAAAGGGAAACCTGAAGCTAGGTATAAGCACCAACGGACAGTCCCCCACTTTCGCAAAACGACTCAGGGAGATTCTGGAGGAGAGCTTGCCAGAAGAAACTGATCAGCTGTTGGAAAAACTTAAGGTTTTCCGCGACAGATTGAAAGGGGATTTTCAGGATAAGGTGAAGAAACTGAATGAATTAACCTCAACACTGGTAAAAAAATGATAGATAACCTGGTTAAAAACATTGACAAGCTCAATCAAAAGTATGATCAATATTCCTTCATGGACAGGCTGGAAAAATTGTTTGCGGAATTTGATCATGATAAGATCCTGATATCATCCTCATTTGGGTCTACCTCATCGGTTCTCTTACATCAGCTGAGCAAAGTTGCTCCCGATCATCCTGTCTATTTTATCAATACAGGTTACCTGTTTGAAGAAACAGTCAGGTATAAAAACCAAATCAAAGAGAAATTTGGTCTTAGCAATCTTGTTGAAGTGGGTCCCAAGCAGCAAAAACACGCTTTCACCGCTGAAAATGAAACATACAGGACTAACCAGGACCTTTGTTGCTTCGTCAATAAGGTTGAGCCCATGCAAAAGCTCAAAGAAGGTAAGCAGGTATGGGTTTCAGGTATTTTCAGGCATCAGAATCAAAACAGATCCAGGCTGAGGATCTTTGAGCCGAAAGATGATTTATTGAAATTTCATCCAATCATTGATATGTCCAGGGAGGATGTTGAGCTTTATATGGATGTTTATGATCTGCCCAAGCATCCATTGGTTTACCAGGGCTATGGCTCCATTGGCTGTACTCACTGCACGGCCAAAGGCGATAACCGGGAAGGTCGATGGCTCGACTCCGGCAAGACGGAGTGTGGACTTCATGCCTAAAAATTGTGATCTTGGTGGCCGTGCTTTTTATTGATATTTAGCTGGTCGGTGTCTTACAGTGACAACACCGATATAAAGCTTTAAAATGGCCCTGAATGGGATTACGTCATGTGGCTATATATTAATTCGGGGTAAAGTAGTTATATTAAATAGATGAAAAATTCAGATCGCATTGAGGAATTGATAGCCAATACTTTAAAGTGTATTGATAAACTGGATGAACTTGTCATCGAAACCAGAGAGATTGCGAAGGCTGCCAATCAACAAGCAAACGATTCCAGATTTCTTTTGGAAAAGCATATTCAATGGCATGAAAAACCTTTCTGGAAGCAGTGGCTAGGTATTTAAATAAATAGCACAAATCTAACCCTGGTCTCTTATATCTCTTATATCTCTGGTCTGTGACTCACAGACCAGTCATATTTCCACAATCAGGTTTCTGAATATTACAACGATACCCCTCTTTTCCATGGGATGAAGTCATGTTGCTTCATCTGCACCGCCTTGGAGCTGACTTCCCCGCTGGCGATTTGGATCACCTGCTCAAGCATTTCCTCACCCATCTGTTGGATGGTCTTCTTACCCTCAATGACCGGACCGGTATTGATGTCGATCAGGTCAGGCATCTTTTCGGCCAGCTTGGAGTTTGAAGAAACTTTAAGGATGGGCGCAACAGGATTTCCTGTTGGGGTGCCCAGGCCGGTTGTGAATAGCACTACATTGGCACCAGATCCCACAAGCCCGGTGGTAGACTCTACGTCATTACCAGGGGTACAAAGCAGACTCAGGCCTGGCTCTTTCACATACTCGGCATAATCCAGGATATCATTGATGGGTGATGTACCTCCTTTTTTAGCAGCCCCGGCAGATTTCATAGCGTCGGTGATCAGGCCATCCTTAATGTTGCCCGGGGAAGGATTCATATCAAATCCGGACCCAACAGCTTCAGCTGCATTGGAGTACGCTTCCATGAGTTTTGTGAATTTTTTGGCCAATTCCTTACTGGTCATTCGATTGATCAGCTCCTGCTCTACACCACAGAGCTCAGGGAATTCAGAAAGCATCACTTTTCCTCCCAATGCAGATACGAGATCTGCACAATAGCCTACCGTAGGGTTGGCAGAAATTCCTGAAAAACCATCCGATCCACCGCACTCCAATCCAATGGTCAGTTTGCTCAGCGGAGCTGGTTTGCGCTCAATTTTATTGGCCTCAGTCATCCCTTTAAAGGTTTGTTTGATGGCCTTTGAGATCAGGTCTGTCTCCGTGCCGGTGCCTTGCTGATCCAGAATGATGACGGGCTTATCCTGGTTCGGATTGATGTCTTTAATGGCCTGGGTAAGCGTCTTCACTTCTGCATTCTGACACCCCAAGCTCAATACCGTGACTCCCGCTACGTTGGGGTTATTGACATATCCGGCAAAGAGCTTGCACAGTGTCTCTGAATCCTGGCGCGTGCCACCACAACCTGCCTGATGTGTGATAAAACGAATCTTTACATTCTCAAAAATGCTTGGCTTTGTCCTGGGTTGCACGCTCTCCAAAGTGACCGTATCGATGGCAGAATCAAGTGAGTTCTGCTGGTAGTGACTGACCAGTGAATTCACCATATTCTCATAGGGATTCTCGTCATCGTACCCCAGTGCATTCTCAAAAGCACTTTTCAGCACATTGATATTCCTGTTTTCACAGAAGACCAGCGGAAAAACCAACCAGATATTATCTGTTCCTACCTGCCCGTCAGAGCGATGATAACCCTTGAAAGTACGTCCCTCAAATTTCGAAATATCAGGACCCTTCCATTCGTATTTTGTTTGCTTGCCAAGATCGTATCCTGATGTCATATGGGTTACATTGGAAGTAGTGATGGCTTCACCTTTGCCAATGGGCTGGTTGGCAGTTCCAACAACCAGTCCGTACATGGTCAGTTTGGCCCCTTTGTCGAAGTTCTCCAATGCAAACTTGTGTTTCGCTGGGATGTTGTGGACCAGTTTTACCTGGATATCATTGATAGTGACCTCGGTGCCAGCTTTTAGATCTGTAAGGGCAACGGCCAGGTTGTCTGTTTCATTGATTGTAATAGCCTGGATCATGTTTTTAGAGAGATTTAATTGATGTTAAAACACCTTTTTGTTGAATATCATTCATATAGCCACTTACCTGGGCTTCGCAATCACCTAATTGAGAAAGATCTTCCCCCCAAAAAGATTGGTTGGATAGCACCTGACTGGCAACCACTGGGTTATCAGGACGATTAGCCTTAAGTTTTTCAAAGAAGGTCTCAACGTCCTTATCGTCATTGATATTGAAATCATCTGACAAGTAGAGCTCAATCAGACAAGCTAACGCAAAGATAAAGCGCTTAGGTAAGGTTCCATTGATTCGATAGTAATCTTTTACAGTGGGCAGGATCCTGACCTTGTATTTAGAGATTGAATTGAGTGCAATGCTTTTTAGCTCGTGTCGGATAAATGGGTTTTTAAAACGCTCGAGCACCTCATCTGCAAATTGTCGTACGTCATCCGTAGGCAGATCGATGGTCTGCACGATTTCGTCATACATGGTTTGAAGAATGAAAGGACCTACTGTGTCGTCTTCTACATTTTCCCGCACTGTTTCATTGCCAGCAAGAAGACCCACCGGCACCATCGCAGTATGAGAGCCATTGAGTATTCTCACCTTCTGTGTACGGTAAGGAGTGAGGTCCTTCACAAATTTGATATTCAAACCAATTTCTTCCAGACCTTCAGGGAATGCAGCTTTAATCTCTGCCGGACCTTCGATCACCCAAAGATGGAATACCTCAGAAGCTACTACCAGCTGATCAGCAAAGTTTATTTTTTGCTGAATCTCTTTAATTTCATCTTTAGGATACCCAGGAACGATACGATCTACCAGTGTATTGGCAAAGTAACAATGATCATCCAGCCAATCATTAAACCCTTGTTCGAAACCCCACAAATCAGCGTAGGAAAGGATAGCTTTCTTTAGGTTTTCTCCATTTTTTTCAATGAGTTCACAGGGGATGAAGATCAATCCTGCGCTCGAAGATCCACCAAAATGATCATATCGGGCTTTAATCAATTGGGTTAGCTTACCTGGGAATGTTTTTGCCAATTCATTTTCTCCGGGCAGGTCATTGTCCTGAAAAGTGATACCGGCTTCAGTGGTATTGGAGATAATGAATTGAAGATCTTCATTTAACGCTTGATCCATATAAGCCTGAAAGTTCTCGAATGGGTTGATAAGCTGTTGAATAGATGTATTGAGACGAATATCATTGACCCGTTTTCCTTTTTGGATCCCCCTGATCATATGATGGTAAAGCCCATCCTGTTTTTGGATCAGGTCGACCATCCCATGTTCAATGGGTTGAACCACGGCGATGCCAGCATTGAATTTTTTCTTTTCGTTCAGGATATCAAAGGCCCAGTCAACAAAGGCACGAAGGAAATTTCCTTCTCCGAACTGTAAAACTTTAATAGGGAGGTTGGCCGGAATGTTGACGGTGTCTCTTGTTAATGCTTTCATAGATGAGGTTTAAATGCTTTTGGACCCGCAATTTATTCAATTAAAATGTTAAGCGGAATTAACGAGGTAATTGTTGATCCCAGAGCTTAACAATTTATAGCCGGAATTGAATCAACATTCCAAATGCGAATCTACGGTAGCTTAATATCTACTATCAGGGCAAAGGTTTGATTATTAGGCCATCTGTGAGACCAATTCCTTTGAAGGCAGATAATCGATGGGATAATGGGCGTAGCTATAACCATCATTTCGGCTGATAGGTACCTGTGCATTTACAAGATGTAAAAACTTTATGGGATCCTTACGAATTTTCCCCAATAAAGAATAAATACTCTTGGCAATTGGCTTCAGGATCTTAAACTCTGGTTCCATAGTAAGGCAAAAAATGGAACCGGCATGTTCGCCATCCAGGAATGTGGTCAGACAAGTGGGGTTTTCGCTGCAAATAATAGCAAATGCAACCCATTGGTCTTCAGTTCGATAGATCTTTTTTACCTTATGCAAGTCAATCGTGTAGGCCAGTTTACCCCCCGGTTCGTAAAGTTTCGTGAACTTTTCAATTTTTTCCGGAGACAAAAAGTTGATCAAAGGAACCGTCTCACAAGACCAGGGTCGTGTCGGGATAAATAATTTAGCTTCAGCGACTTCTGAGTAAAAAGATTTCAATTCATTGGAGTCGTCCAACTGGTCAAGCCATGGGATACCGAAAGATTTTCGTGGCTTACGATGCGTTCTGATCCTGTTTCTGACAAGAACTTCTATGGGTTCTTCAGGCTCCTCACGCTGATTAAACTGTACTTTTAATATGGGTTTGGATTGTGTAAAAAATCTTTCGAATTCGTTTACTGTTTTGATGTGTTTATTAGAATCAATCATTCCTTAATAGTTGTCTGGCTGAACAAAAAATATTAGGGTGGTTTTTGAAGCAACGTCTAATATAGAAAATATTTGGGACTATTTTATGAATTAATATAAAAAAATTCACAAACAGTTATTCAATAGTCAGACTTCCTAATGCGCAGTTTCTGCATTCTTATTGTATAAGACGGGCATTTGGCCTTTCCATTCATTCCATAATACCGAATCCGTTATCAGGCGTGCCATGAAATGGCCTACGTTGATTCGGCTGGTTTTACCAGGATTAAAAAGCGCACTCCTGATAGGAGAGGGATAGGTTTCGTATTTAGATACCTGCGCTTCCTCAACGAGGGTATCCGGGCGGACGACAACCCATTCGATGGAAGGATTTTGTTGACCTACCTTAATTCTCAGATAGTCTGCGGCTTGTTCATTATCAGGATGCGGAGGGAGTATTAGCCTTAGTGATGCAATAACCAGTCTCTCACCCATCGATAATGGCTCGTTAAGGTCTCTGTTTCTGTTGCCAGCGGTATTCATCAAAATGACCCTGGTTGGATTTGCAGAACCATTTTTCTGAATGGCTTCACAAACCAATATGATGGTATCGGTAACCAGTTTTCTGGGTTTTCCATAGATACCTTTCAGGTTTAGGTTATGGCCCAGACAAGATGCTACGGCATGACAATCTTTGAGATGTTCACCCATTTCGGCCACCTTCAGCTCAGAAGCATTTGCCTGGATGATGGCTACCTGTTTATTTTTTTGCCAGGCTTCAGGCAGCCTGGAAGGTGAGCGAACGATCAGTTTTACTTGTTGTCCGTTTTGTAAAAGTTGGTCTACGAGCTTTCGTCCGGTGGCCCCGCTTGCCCCCAGTACCATTGTTTTCATTCTTTTAATTGTTTAGCCATAAAGTCCCATTCCAGTACGCAATGAATAGTTAAGCGGTTACATGAGAACAAGTATATAAGGTCAATATTTAATACCCCTCGGCATAGCCGGACGACTGAATATTTCTGTTTTAATGTTTGGGTTTATTTTTTGCAGCTCATTAATGAAGTTTCTCTTGTCACGTGGTGAAAGGATAACACTATCCCATTTTCCATAATGAAGTTCAATGCGGTCCATGGAAGGTGCTGGTGCTGAGATAGGGTTGCGAGTTTTTCTGATTGACTTAATACTGGAAATTGGAACAGTTGAATGATAGATCATTCCACACTTAACGATTAGTTCGTTTTGATCAATGATGGTGTATGAAGTTCCAAAAAAGATATTTAGTGTGAATGCAATGATGGGAACCATTATTGCGCTCATGATTAGAATACCTAACAGTGGTGCCCCATTGATTATTTGATAGGTAGGCATACCAATAAAAAGCATTAAACTAGGGATTAATATTTCATAGCCAGTTTTAGCCTTGAATTTTTTCATTTTATTGTGATAAAATCCTATTGAAAGGTAAGTGATTTTGAGAAAATACAATGCCTTGCTATGATCGGGATCTCCTAGATTAATTATTTGTCACATGCAGAGTCTTCAGGCTTCCACACAGTCTCAATATTCTCAAGCTTACTTATATCAATAGCACTTTCCTGACTACCAATAAATCCAATTTGCTGCCCAAAACAATTTTTTACCGGTGTAGCGGTATTACAATACGGGCAACAGTTTCCAAATAAGAAAACTGTGCCTCCTTCATATTCTGCTTTTGAAACATATTGGAACTGTGAAAGTTCTTCATTACTTTTTAGGTCCTCAATTTCTTCATTTAGCCAATCAAGTTGATTTAGTGGATCATCAGCAAAGCAGGAATCTTCAGGCTCATTGCAACCTATAGCAACAAAGATTATAAACAGAAGGTAAAGGTTGGTCCATTTCATTTTAGTTGAGACACACTTGATGGTGTAAAAGTTGCATCGAACAATCGGTCGCTCGGTTTCACCTGGTTTCACCGGGTACATGCATGTAACTTATGTTAATATGATAACTACCTGGATAAAACCAGCCTAACTCCCTCGGACTGGTTTTGATATTGGATACGACAAAAGTAGATTCCATTGCGGACTTTCGATCCGCCAGCATTGGTGGCATCCCAGGTGAGGATGTTCTCACCTGCATACTGCGAACCCCATAAGATGGTTTTAATGAGCTGACCTCCCGCATTCACAATATCTGCCCTCACAATACCATTATCCGGAAGCTGATATTTGATGGTAGTCATTTCCTGCATAGGATTGGGGTAGGCATTGAGGATGGTAAATCCATCGGCAGGATTTGGAGTTTCGATTGTTTTATGATCTTCGATAAGGACTTCATAAACCCCAGTACCATGTGTGCCAACAACCAGACGTCCATCCAGGTGGCGATAATTCAATGAATTTACTACTGCTCGCCCGATCACTTCCGGACTCTCTTTCACCCATTGGGTGCTGAGCCCATCAATTGCTGTTGTGCTAAAGAGCCCGACACTGGTTCCGACAAAAACCATCTGGCCTGTGTTGGTAGACACAATCTCTGCCCATCTGATACTGGGGCCATCACCACTGCCATCTGGTTCTTCTTCCAGGTTACCACTGATGTCCTCAAACGTTTGGCCTCCGTCCATACTTTCAAAGAGTGAGGGTACACTATAGTTAGTTATGGCCACGATCAGGTGATCAGGGTCTTCAGGGTCCAAAGCAATACATCCGATATGGGATCCTGGAACGAAATCATCGGTTTTGAGGGAGGTTACTTTTTCTTTAAATCCTTCTCGAACAGAGGCACTATCAATCCTAAATAAATACGTTTTAGGTGTCTCTGATAACACCCAGCCAGCAGCATAAACCAAGTCCGTCCCAGGCACAGCTGATTTTACGATGGCTGTATATATACCCTCCGACAACTCGCTGTCATCGATGGTTTCCCAGTTGACAGTGGTGGGGTCTTGTTTCCCACCAGGTATCTGAACCAGGTTGTTGTTTCTCCAGATCACATTGCCGCCTGCCAGAAACATCCTGTTGTTGTTCATGGGGTCCAGTACGTAGGGGTTGATGAACAAATACTCCTGACCTTCTTCTTCGCCACCTCCCGAAGGGTCTACCCTGGCAAAAGAGGTGAGGTTATTCTTCCCGTTTAAAGTGATCCTGTAGATCTGACTGTTTTGAATGGAAGCATAGTAGAAGTTCCTGCCATGGCTCACATAAGAGAATCCACCGTCACCACCCAATATCCTTGTCCAGGGGGAGTTTTCTATGGGAGCATTTTTCACATACACACCATTGTCCTGCATGCCACCAACGATCACCTGGCTAGCCTCATCCGGCTGTTGGCTTACCTGATAGAACTGACTGGTTACAAAGCCATTGTTCAGGCTGCTCCATTGGATGGAATCTGCCCGGTTGTTTTCTGTGAGCCTGATCCCACCGTCATTAAAACTTAGCATCCGGTTCCGGTTTGATGGATAGTAGATGATCAGGTGCTGGTCCGGGTGATGGTTGAGATATCGGGACGCATCATTGTCGGGGGAATAGCCGCCAATCCACTTTGTGTTGTTAGTTGATGTAAACCCATCGGTTGAACGGTAAAGGTTAGTACCACCAACATAGACAATGTTCGGGTCGTCGGGATGTACACTAACGACCATGTTGTAGGACGATTGGCTGTCAAAGTCGCCTACCTGGCCACCCAACATGGGGATATTATCACTCAGGTCTGACCATGAGCCAGTAGGAGTTTGACCACTCACTCCCGTGATTTCAAGTCTCAGGAGACTAACCTCACTATCATTGTTGCCTTGTATAAGGAAATAGATGATGTTACCTGACGAACCAATGACAGCGCGCTCTGCGAGGAGAATATCCGGAATAGGGGTGATGCTCACCCAGTTTTCGCCATCTACGGAAAAATAGATGCCGGCATCACCATATCTGTCATTCCCGGAACAGTTGTTTTGACTCAATGTGGCCAGGTAGTACCCTTCGCTGGTTTGGTGTATGTTGGTGTAACATGGAGCATTGACAGTGTTGAGGTCAATGGTATCTGCGAGGTTGAAGAGTTCTTCACCGAGCACAGCACTCCAGCTGTCTCCACCATCTTCTGAGCGAAGGATGCCTCCAAAGGATGCCAGGAATACTTCATCGATGTCTGATCTGTAGGGGTTAGCCACGATGGCCCAATTGTATTGAAATTGGCTCCCGAACCTGCTTTCTTCAGAATCATTGGTTGATTCCAGCTGAAACCACGTATTTCCTCTATCCATGGATTTGAAAACGCCGTCGCCTCTAAATGGAGCACTGAGACTCCTGGGAGAGTTGCCCACCAGTTCACCGGTACCAAAGTATAGGACATCTTCCTTTCCGGGCCGTGTATCCTGGGCCATGCAAGTGACACTACTCGATGCATTGGGGTCATTGGTCTGGATCCAGGAGTTTCCACCATCCGTGGTTTTCCAGACACCTCCTGAGACCCCACCAGCGATGATTACGTCCTCATCCCTCACATCGAGAACAGCGGCTCTCGTCCTGCCACCTACATTAAAAGGTCCGGAAAGTCTGTAGGCTCTTTCCTCAAGCCGGGCGCCATTCACCACCAGGTTTCGCCTTTCCGGGATATGTTTTTCAAATTCCAGCTCGAGCTTCCGCATGCCCTGGGGGATTTCCAGGGTACGGGGATCTACCAGCTTTTGGTACTCATATTCAAACCGGGCAATGGGATTCTCTCTGGATCCAACAGACTTTCTAAAGTCCAGCTTAAGCCTGTAGTTGAGTGATTTTGGCAGCCTGTCTGCAGGCTGGATAATGCTAAGCAGGACAAGAAAGACGAG
Organism: Cyclobacteriaceae bacterium; assembly: GCA_965223915.1. GTDB lineage: Bacteria > Bacteroidota > Bacteroidia > Cytophagales > Cyclobacteriaceae > UBA7330. The sequence continues at coordinate 2,476,041 of OZ245027.1, forward strand.
TAAACTCCTGATCAACGCTATTCAATAACCGTATTGACTTTATTGATTTTACCCTCTAGCAATGGTGCTGTGACTGCTCCTTTTCCATCATTGTTTTTGTCACCCTTGCGAGCATCGATGAAGTAGGAGACAGGTTCCAGATCTTTGAAAGTAACTCTGCCTTTTTTATCGGTGACCTCTTTTTGAACAGAGTCTTCGTTGTTGCGATAATCTTCCTCGCTCTTGTATATGGTCACCGTGGCTCCTTCCACGTTATTTCCCAGCTCATCAATCACGGTAATCCGCAATTTGGTGGGTAGAAATTCCATGGTAGCATTAAATGAAGTAAGTGTTATTCCAATTAAGATTGCACTTAAAGTAAGTGTTGCTATTTTTCTCATATTATTCATTGATTAAATCCTGAAACAAATATTCAGCTAATTTGTCGAATTTTTGTGCCTCCTGATATTTTCTGTCACTATAAATATTAGCTGTATACTTTATGTAACTGGGTACGTCATTGATAGCAATATGTTCTATGAGGATGTTGCCATATTGCTGGTCAATGATTTTCTCATTACCTACGCGTGGCTTGAGGTAATGTTTCTCTTTTGACTCAATAATCGAATCTTTTTCTATTACCTGAAAGTCACTATTGGCCAGCTGATAATTCAGGGTTTTGGTTCGTTCAGACAGCCAGTCAAACAGGAAAGAAAAATCAGAAGTTGTGATCCCATGATGATAGGAGATCGCAAAACCGTTCGCATATTGTGAGCTAAGCAAATGTACTGCAGGAAGTTTTTCAATGGATTGCTGTTTAAGCTCATAGGAACTGTAAACATCGGTAGCCAGCTTTTTGAACTCCCCTGAAAGGATCCGGAGGTTATAATCTTTCTGGTATCGTTCACTTCTGTCGATCACCTCATTCACCAGTACTTTGGGACCACCTGATCGTTTTCCAAATAGTTGCTTGTAAACCTGGTCGAAATAGGACATCCTTACCGTATTAATGTGATTGAGCCGTATTGTTCCTGTTCCTGTCCCGGAGCCAGTGAACTGGTAAACTTCATGATATACGCATAAGTTCCGGGAGGAGAAAGTGCATCTCCAAAATACCCGTTCCAGCGGAAATCTTTGTCTTCGGACCTAAAGATCAGCTGACCCCACCGGTTGTAGATGAAGATCTCAAAGGTCTCCACAAAATCATTTGGGAAAACAAAAAACTCTTCGTTCATGGCATTGCCATTCGGGCTGAATGCATTGGGAGCGAAAATGGTCAACAGACATTCGGTGGAAATAGTAAGTGTTACCGTGTCGGTCTGTAAACAGAACGGTGCATTCACTTCCCGGGCTTCCACGAAATATCTGCCGGTGTCTAAGTCTGTTACAAATATGTTGGTGGAGGTAGAAACATTGCTTTGACTGAATACATTGATTCCTGACGAATTAATCACATTAACGTTGACTGCGCTGGGCACTACATTGCGGAACCCAATGCTTATCTCGGCATCACTGGAGCATCGATTTATAGCTATAGCATCCATATCAAACGGTGCATCATCCTCCACCTGCACCACATTCACAGAGTTACATCCGGTCACCGTATTGGTCACATTCAATGAATAACTACCGGAAGATAGCCCCGTAAGCACAGGCGGAGTTCCGGGTCCGTCAAAAGCAAACGGTCCCTGAGAAACAGGGCCTGCCAGGGAGTAAGTAAATGAGCCTGGTGTATTGATAGAAAAATCGATGGTTCCATCTGCATTGTTACAAGTGGAAGGGGTGATAGAATTGGTGGTGATGGACGCTTCCGGCTGAACTGTAATGCTGACACTGTCCTGCCCCAGACAACCCGAGAACGGGTCAATGATGTCCACACTGTAGACATATGTCCCTGCTATCTGGGTGTTTACCGGCTGGGTTTCGTTGGTGCCCACTTCTACTCCATCTACATACCAGGTGAAATCTGCTCCTACGTTCCCAACATTTAGGTCCGGTACCGTATCCCGCTGACAGAAGGACCGGTCTGCGCCCAGTTCTAGATTTGGCCGCCCATCGCCAATAAAGACTGTCAATGTATCCGAAGCACAACCATCCGTATTGGAAATGGCTACATCCACGATGGCAGGAGCTGTGAAAGTGACTGATCTGGTGGTATCACCGGTTGACCAGTAATATCGGAGATCCGGCCGATCTACATCCCAGGCGTACAAGGTGAGTCCGCCACCGCATAAAGCAGTATCCGAAGGAACCATTGGGAGTTCTGGTATGGAGAAAACAGTGATTGTATCTGTGAATACAGAATCGACATCACATCTGTTTCTGAGTGTCAAGGTAACAATGTATGTTGTATCATTGGTATAAATATGGGTGGTATCCGGATCAGAAGAAAAATCCGTTCCGGTTCCATCACCAAAATCCCACGCGTAAGTTTCAATGGAAGGATCACGTCCTGCTGCCGTAAAGGTAGTTGGTTGTCCCACACAAGCTGTGGTAATACTCATGCCTGGAGGAGGCGGTGTCATTCCCTGGAATTGAACAAAATTGGGTAGTCCAAGCCTACTGATCCTGCCAGCCAGATTGAATCCGGCAGCAACAACAGAAGCACCATTGTCATTCCCATCGGGCGTTTGAATGGTGAGAAGGTCCGGGCTATTATCGATGGCACCATAGATCACACCATCTGGTCCGGTTTGCAAAGCACCCAGCACTCCGCCCTGACCGCCATAATCAAATTTAGTGGCTTCAATATCAGCGACTTCAGTAGGGGTTCCCAGGCTATCCAGGTCGAACTGCATCAACTTGGAGCCACCACCAATGGTGGAGACGTACATCCGGTTTCCACCAGCCGAGATCTCGATACCATAGGCCTGATTGCCAACCGGTTCACTGATATCGATGGTTCGTCCATTGGTGATCACTCCTGTAGCAAAATCATAATCACAGATCTCAACCCCATTGGTCGTACTACTTCCACTGGCGGTGGCGATAATACCAGCAGCAGGAGAAAGCTTCATGTAGCCCCGGCCAGTCAGCTGATCCTGGTAGGGATCATTTTCGCCGGCCACTGACCAGATGGGTGCGGAGATCCCACCTGCCGCAATCTGGTAGGCCCTGAATACATTGTTCCCAAACTCATGTGAGATCACCAGGCTGTTGGCCGTAAACCCGGAAGCGGTGAGTCGTTCAGTACTTTCTTTGGCGAGGATATTGTTTTTGGAGATCACTTCTCCCTGGGCAGTATCGCCCTTCATATCCACAATGGAGTATTTAAGCTGATACTCGAAGTCACCATACACCTCTTCCGTGGTAAAGATCCAATACATCGTAGCATCATCGGCAAAAGGAACGATGAGCGCGGATTGCGCCGCCGTATTTTCGCCCCCGATGGTGGTTCCATTGAGCATCACATTGTGTTCTTTGTTCCAGACCGTGACCCCATCCGTATAAAAGAGCAGCTGGCCGCCAATATCTGATATCGTCGCACATCCCTCGGGCGAGAGCATCATATTGGCATCCGCAAGCGGGGTGGGTGGAGTCGTATTAAAGTCTATCCCCGCCATTTCTCCAAAGTACCATTGATTGGCTACCTGATTGGCCACCCCATATTCCGTCACGATTATTTCATCGACGACCGGACATCCATTAGGTCCTATGGCTTCCACCCAATAGGTCCCTGCAGTGTCTACATTGATCATTTGTGTCGTCTCTCCCGTGCTCCACACATACCTTAATGCTCCGGCCCCGGCATCCAATGGTAATGTTTCGTCGACGCAGATTGTAGTGTCATTCCCAAGGTCTACTGTGAAGGTCGTATCAGGGATATCGACGGGATAGCTAATCGTTCCAATTCTGCCATTTAATTCCACCGTAAGCCTTACAAAGGTTCCTCCGGCAGCCTGAAAGGAGTAAACCGGAGAAGCAGCCGTAGACGTATTCCCATCACCAAAATCCCACAAATAGCTTGTAGGTATCGGATCTACAATGGGCACGAATTTCGTGGCACTGGTGAAGCAACTGTCGTAATAGACAAAGTCAACCGTGTCAAAGGCTGGCATATATTCCGGAGCAAAAGCCGGGAATTGTCGGCCATTGAAATCTTCATCAAATACCAGGCTATCGTATGCAGTTAGTGCTGCCACGCTATCAGCAAAATCGATGCGCCCGAGTCGGAAAGGTCCGCCATTGGTTAATTGATATAAATGGTAGATCCGATCGTCAATACCTCGCTTCAGGCCCCAGCTTCTGTCGAATGAATAGGAGAGAATATTGGTAACTGCTGCCAGTGTGTCCTGCGTATCAAATTGGTACAGCTCTCCCGGGTTGGTGCCATCACCGTTTCTGGATAGATAAAGCTTTGAGCCATTGGCAGACCACTCCAGGTCATAGACCACGTCAGGTCCACTGTCCGGAAAACCGGTGTTTAATACCCTTCTGTTAAATGTCAGGGTACCTGTGGTCGGGTCGAAGTCCAGTAGTTGGATGTTTCGGTTGGCAGCACGACTGGCTACAGCCAGGGTGAGTGAATCCTCGTTGAAGGCAAAAGCTGATGCTTCAAAACCGGGTACGGTTACATTCACAAAGTTGAACGTTTGAGTAGCTCCAACACCGCCTGCATTGATCTCTGTGACAAGAAAGTCGAAGGTAGTTCTGTTTTGGGTGATCAACCAATAGATATCTCCGGTCGGACTTTCGATGATGATCATGGCTTCTGATGGGTCAGTGAGTCCCGTTGCCTGGTTGGCCAGGGTCAGGTCACCTAATGGATATTGCGCCACGGTGCTGTTGCCAATGATCGATGCGTCCACAACACTGAATTGTATTTCATTCGGTCCTGTAGTACCCGGGTTGGTAAAAAAGTAATATCTGTCAGTACCATCGGGGAACGGACAGGTTACCACAGCCTGATTGATGGAAGTGTTACCATTGAGGGTGGTGCCCCCTGCTATGGTAGGTAGTAACTGATGTGAGCCGTCATAAATTCTTTGGCCATCGCTGTAAAACATAAGGTTTCCGGTGGTATGATTGCTGACAACACCTGATCCGCCGGTGCCGAAAACAGGGTTTTGAAAGTCGAATGACTCAGGATCCCGACCATTTTTATCAAAAATGAAATGCTGGTCGGAGTTACCAAAATACCACTGAGTCTCTACGATGTCCTGAGAAAAAACGGCCTGGGAGGCTAATACTCCCAAAATAAAAATTACACCTGAATAAAATTTTGACATATAATCCTTAAAACATCACCACCAATATACTTGTTCACTACATGAAACAAAATTAAGGTAAAATACTAACGCCTTACTTTTCGTTACATTACGTAGTTTAGCAGTTTTATTGGACAATTATTACTCCAGTTGAATAGATCAAACAGGTTATACCATTTAGCTTCAGGCTGTGTCTCCTTTTGGGTGGTGGTGTTTTCGCTTGTGAATATAAATAATTTACAGGCACAGGACCCACAGTTTTCACAGTATTATGCAGCGCCCATGTACCTCAATCCCGGATTGGTTGGGATCAACCAAAAGGGCAGGGCTGGTATCAACTACCGCAACCAGTGGCCATCCATTGCAGCCAATTTCGAGACCTATTCGTTTTCTATGGAATACAACTGGGAAGACTACTTCAGCAGTGCGGGGATTATTGTCAATACAGATCGGGAAGGTATTGCTGGGTTGCAGTCTACAAATATAGGATTACAGTATGCTTACCAGGTGAGGCTCAATTACCGATGGACCTTCAGGCCGGGGATTGAGTTTTCCTATTACTGGCGTGATATCAATTTTGATCAGCTCACTTTTGGCGATCAATTTGATCAGACCGGGCAGGTTAGACCCACTACCGGGGAAACATTCGACACAGGTTTGAGTGCAAGATTTTTTGATATGGCTCTAGGCGGGATCGTTTTCAACCCCAATGCCTGGCTGGGCTATGCCATGCACCATGTACTGGAACCCAATCAGTCCATTGCAGGGGGAGATTCTCCTTTACCAAGGCGGATCAGCATTCACGGGGGATATAAAATACCCTTTACTGCGATCAACAAACGGGCTACTTTGAACCCGGAAGGAAGGGAGCGGAGCATGACGCCTTCAGTGAATTACCGGATCCAGGGTGAGTTTGATCAGCTGGACCTGGGACTCTATTTTACTTTGGAACCGATTCTGTTGGGAACCTGGTATCGAGGTATCCCTATCAAATCTGTAGACGGTGTTGCCAATAGCGAGTCGGTGATTTTTATGATTGGATTCAGTAAAAAAAGCTTATCTATCGGGTATAGCTTTGACTATACCGTGTCTGATCTGGGGATCCAAAGTGGCGGTGCACATGAGGTATCCATCGCCTATTCGTTCAGCCTGGCAGACCCCAGGAAGCCGCCAAAGAATGTCCGTGAGCTGAGCTGTCCGGTACCTTTCATCTTCTAAGCACTCATTTCCCTTATCCTGTTAACTTTGCGCCTCATGAACAACGAGGTGATATTGATTCTTATGCTGATCATTGTATCGGCGGATTTTGCGTTAGAGCGAGTACTATCCATTCTCAATGCCAAAAGTGGGAAAAAGCCCATCCCCAGTGCGTTGGAGGGTATTTATGATCAAGAGAAATATCAAAAATCACAGAATTATAATCAAACCGTCACAAGATTTGGCAATATCACAGCTTCGTTGAGCTTTGTCATTACCATTGCTGCATTGTATTTTGGCTGGTTCGGGCTGCTGGATCAGTGGGTACGGGGGTTTTTCGCCAATGAGATCATTATTTCGCTGGCATTCTTTGGTGTCATTTTCCTGTTCTCTGAGGTGACAGGCACACCCTTTTCTTATTACAAGAATTTTGTGATTGAGGAAAAATTCGGATTCAACAAGATGACTATTCGGACATTTTGGATGGACAAGCTCAAGGGGTTTGTGATCACCGTGCTGATTGGCGGATTGTTGATCGTGGCCCTGCTTTATCTGGTGCAAGCCATGGGCGAGGGCTTCTGGGTATATTTCTGGGTGATCATCACCGCGTTTGTACTGTTTATGAATGTTTTCTACACCTCCTGGATATTGCCCTTGTTCAACAAGCTGACCCCCATGGAGGATGGCGAGCTCTATCAGGCGATCAAAGGGTATAGTGAAAGGGTGAATTTTCCACTCAGTAACATCTTTGTGATGGATGGCTCCAAGCGATCCAGCAAGGGCAATGCCTTTTTCAGTGGCTTTGGGAAGCGCAAGAAAGTTGTGCTGTTTGATACACTGATTGAGAAGCACACCGTAGACGAGCTGACGGCCGTCTTTGCTCATGAGGTCGGGCACTTCAAGAAGAAGCATATTGTATTCACCACGATCGTGAGCATCCTGACCACAGGGCTGATGCTGTTTCTGTTGTCACTGATGATCAATAACCTGGAGGTGAGCCTGGCGATGGGAGGGACCATTTCGGCCATCCATCTCAACATCCTGGCCTTTAGTATTCTGTTTACTCCTGTTTCCAGGGTCCTCGGCATCCTCAGCAATCTCATGAGTCGAAAATACGAGTACGAAGCCGACCGCTATGCCGATGAGACTTATAGCGGTAAACCGCTGATCACTGCCCTGAAGACCATGAGCAGCGACCACCTGACGAACCTTACCCCGCACCCGGCCTATGTATTTCTAAACTATTCCCACCCGACCCTGCTGCAAAGGATGGAGGCATTGAAGGGGAAAGGGTAAGTGATGCCAGTAGGTGAGATGATTTCCAGGAAAAATCTTTAGATTTACTACAAGGGTATATGCCAGGTAAAGTGAAGAGCTCACTTTACTGAATTGTTATGCAAAATTGGTTCCAACCAAGATTCATTTTTGGTGGTCATATGTACATGAGAACTCTTGGATTTTTACTAACACTAACCCTTTTGCTGAACGCTGGTTGTTCAGAAGATGAACAAGCCAACTGGAGTATCAATAAAGCAAAAATTAACGAACTATTAAACTCATCAACTGAGCAGATTTCAATTGAGGGAACTACTCTCGAACTTCATGCTTATTTGTGGCGGGACTTTATGCCAATAAGCCCTCCTGATGGCAAAAATTTAATCTCAATTAACTGGCTTGTTGACGTTGATTCAGTAGCTATTCCATCTACCATCGTATTATCAGAACAATACGTCATAAACGGTGATTCTCTTTGGGAACCCTCGTACACTAACGAAATAAGAGAAACTAAGCCCTATCTCATTGAACGCATTTCAAGAGAAGGTCCCAAATGGGGGCCTAACATCGAAGTAACGGTCATTGCAAAAGTTGTAGACACAAGCACCAACTTAGAACATTTTCTAATTCGTGAAAACCAGCAGATATTAAAAACGGAATAAAACTTCGCATAACAGAGAACTGAGTCGAATGGCCTAAAGCATTTCATAGCCACTTGATAAGGAACCTCACCGCTAAAACCTCTCTGGGAAAGGCTTATCTCTTTCTGTCTATGATGTAGTCAGGAGCACTCATCTTCTGGTTGCAGTAGGAATTTTCCCGTTGCATCTCACCGAGGTTTTAGCTAGTTTAGTTTTATATAGCATAGGGGTGGCCACTCATCATACCTGTGTATTAGGAGCAATATATGAAGATATTCAAAATAATAACGCCATTAATATTCTTGTTGTGCTTAGACCTACAAGCTCAGAAGAAAAATAATACGCAGTTGGATTCGCTTACTACTGTCATAGAGAATCTTCAAGAACAGTTGATATTTCAAAATAACAAAGTAGAGTCACTCACAAGAGATGTCCAAAAACTTCATGAAGACCAAATAAGAACGAGCGAAAGTCTCAGAACTCAAAAATCTTTAATAGAAACTACTTTTAATGGGGTTTCAACTCAATTAAGCGCTTCATCAATTTTCGTTGGCATATTTGGGATAGTAATTGCGGTTTTTAGTATTGGACTAAGTATCTACGTTAGCAGAATTTCGAGAAATATTCAGAATATTAGTAAGGATAATGAAATCTTGCTTCAAAAGAATATAGATATTAAAAGTGATGTAGAGTCTCTAAGTGAAAAAATCACTAAAGACAGCACAGATCTTTATACCATTATAAGGAATGAAGAGTCTAACCATATTTTACAAAGACTTATTGAAGTTCCAGAGGATATGGGAAATGTTTTTCCCCTGCTAGCTTCCAGAGATTTGGAACTATCTCATTATTCCCAATTAAAAGAAGCTTACAATCAACTAGATGATGAATTTATCAAATCATCATATTTGATTTTATTTTTTCAACATTTTGCTGGAACCACTATTATAGATTCCGATTTAAGTGAGGACCTATTGAAAAATTTGGGTGAATGCATTCAAAGTTCATTTAAAAACGACATTGTGAATGCCTCAAATCATTTTTTCAGAAAAATTGTTGACCAAGGAATTCAAGATTACAAAATCGCAATAAATAAATTCGTAAAGGAATTTAGTAAAAGTAAATTTTCAGAGTTGGAAGATGTTTACATGACAATATACAGTTCTATGACAAGCAAAAACCAACTATTTGAATTTTACAATTTAGTCGATAGGAATGATGAGACTTTGAAATTTAGGTCAAAATTTGGTCAGCTCTTAATTGACTCCCAATTTCAAGATTTGGAAAAAAAGGAGGCATCAATAATAACAGAAATAGAAAACCTTAATAAAAAAGAAAATGAGTGATTTATCAATTGCAATGAGGGCTGGTTTAATGACTCATAATCTACATAATTTGTTAAACGGAGTAGCTGATATCGGAACAGCAAGCAAATTAGGTGTAATTACTAGTTCGCTTCAAGAATTTCTAAATGGTCATGCTAACATTGCTATGGCCTCCAAACTTGGTCTATTAACCAATGATTTGCAATTGTTACTCAATTCAATAGGTAAAGAAGGAGCAATAGGATTGGTACTTGGGTTACTCATTAAGAATCAAAAATAGCTCCTAAAAACACTAAAATGAATATGCTAACTGAGTACTTTGAAAGGATATTGACAAATAACCCAAAGTGCTTCTAGCAACTGGGACGCATACTCATTTTAGTTGGACTTTATGTACTACAACCAATAGTCTAGGATGAAATTTGATTTTCTGATATCGTTAATCCTATTCTCTATATCTACCGCGCTTGTTGGTCAAACAACTCAAATTGATGAACTTGTAACAGAAACATTAAAAGAAGATAAAGTACCCGCAATTTCCATTGGAGTCTTCCAAAAAGACAGCATAATATTAACGAAGGGCTATGGTCATGTTTCTTCAGATATTCCAACCACTATAGAAACTCATTTTCATTTTGGATCAATTACTAAGACGTTTGTTGCAATAGCTATTATGCAGCTTGAGGAAATGGGACTGGTTGACTTGGATAAACCCATTGTCCATTACATTCCAGAATTTGAAATGAAGTCAGGTTCTTTTCAATTAATTACCATAAGGCATTTATTGAGCAATTCATCTGGAATGCCGGATGATTTCAAACCTGACTATGAAACAGCTTGGCAAAATCCGGATTATGACAAGGAAGCATTGAAGCGGCAGATGCTATCATTTAGGGGTAGGAAAATGCTTTCCAAACCTGGAAAAAAGTGGTCGTACAGTAATCTTGGCTTTGAACTTCTTGGATACCTAATAGAAAGATTGACTGACCAAACATTCGAGCAATATATGACTCAAAATATTTTCACTCCACTAGACATGAGATCAACAACATTCTTTTACCAAGAAGTGGCAGGAAATTTATTGGCTTGGCCGCATGTTCGATCTGGAAGTGGCGAGATAACTCCAAGTGCTTTTTATCCATATAGCAGATCTAGAATACCAAGTAGCGACTTGAATACTAACATTGCAGAAATGAAAAACTTTTCGGAGTTTGTATTTAATAAGGGCGTATTCCAGGGGGACACAATTTTAACAGAAAAAAGCTTTAATAGAATGTGGAGTAAGGAAATTGAAACAGACAAAAGAAAATTTCCGGATGAGCATCGTTTTAACGGATTAGGATGGTTTATGGGTAATCACAATAATTATCGAATTATCGGTAATGTTGGCGGAGATACTGGATCAAGAACCTCACTAACCTATATTCCTGAAAAGGAAGTGATGATTTATCTGACCGGAAATTCAGATCAGTTTAAATTTTGGGAATTGACTTTGAATATCGTGGATGTACCAATTCAAAAGGAATAGGAACACAACAAAATTCTCGCTGTTCGACATGTTCCGCAAGGGCATGTCGAACTATAGATAAATGAGGGGTTTCAAATCACCCTCCCTGCCGTAGTTTGCAACTACCCTTTCTTTTATTCCATTACATATACACAGATTCTGCCATATCCTTCTTTCTGCACACCTGTTTGATGGAAATACCTTAGATTTAACAGGTGATTTAAGTAGTTATGTTGCACTTCATGGCATAGAACGAGAGTAATTATTACACTCAAGATTAAAACAGGAGTAAATTTTTACTATTTTTACTCTTGTTAAAATTTAAAGTGTAACTTTTACCTCCGAAAATGACAACATTCGACAAAAATCTACCATATAACGAATTACCACTACTCCCACCGGACACTGAGGTAGAAACTAAAAAGGTATTAAAAAAGAATATCTCAGCAAGTAGAGCATTAGCTCAACTTAACGGAGCAATAATAAACCTTCCTAACCCACGTCTATTTCTTGACACCCTTCATTTACAAGAAGCTAAAGCTAGCTCTGAAATTGAAAATATAATAACAACCAATGATGACCTCTACAAATCAGTAGTAGCGAATAAGAAATATGATAACCCAGCTACCAAGGAAGTAATAAGCTATAAAGAAGCTATTTGGATTGCATTAAATAAGATAGAATCAAAACCATTTATAACAACTAACCTTTGTATTGAAATTGTTCAGTGTATTAAGCAAAATACTTCAGGAATTAGAACAACTACAGGAACTACCTTATCAAATACAAATGGAGAAGTGATATACACACCTCCTTCAGGTGAAAATGCCATTCGAGAAAAAATGGCCAATCTTGAAAAATTCATTAATACAGATAATTCATTGGACCCATTAATTAAAATGGCCATAATGCATTACCAATTCGAGGCCATTCATCCTTTTTCTGACGGAAATGGAAGAACTGGAAGAATTTTATTACTCCTTTACCTTAAACTAGAAAAACTACTTGATATACCAGCAATATTTTTAAGTGAATACATAATTCAGCATAAAAACGAATACTACAAAAATCTAAAAGCTGTGACTGAACAACAAGATTGGGAAGGGTTTATAATTTACATGCTGGATATGATTGAACAAACAGCAACAAGAGTACTTAAACGCCTAGAGTCAATACTCAAATTGATGGAAACAACCGGAAAAAAAATTAAAACGACTTTGCCAAAAGCTTACTCAAAAGATTTAATTGAATTGCTTTTTAAGCTGCCATATACAAAGAGACAATTTTTGATTGATGCAGGCTTAGGTACACCTAAAACAGTAGGTAATTATTTAATTTCACTGGAAGAACATGGATATCTAAAGTCTATTCGAGTTGGTAAAGAAAAACTTTACTTAAATGAAGATTTGATGAAGATATTGGAAATGAAAAATTAACACGAAAGCACAACATTATGTATGAAATCATAGTCGCACAATGCAAACGCACAAACCAAAGCTACGATTCATACATTTAGCGTTGTTGGTAATGCTGACTGAGAGACATTCATAATGAAACTAAGTAGTAAGAAAATAATCCATCTTTTGGCTTCTTTATTTTATCGAGATCCTTGCTGAAATTCTTGAGATAGGCAACTTTCAAGTGGCCTTCAGCTTTTTCATGATCTCATCTTCTGTTACAACTTCAGAACGATCAACGTCCCTCATCATAACTGATAAACCCAGATCTTCCAATTCTTCATCGGACAGCACTCTTGATCGCACACCTAACTTTTTCAGCAACGCAGAAATGAACTGGAGCTCTTTTTGACTTTTTGGGCTAACAACTATGGAACTCATATATCAAAGATAAATAAATCTAGAAACGGAAGATGACAAAATTGAATAGCGCCGAATAGCTAACGCATTCAATAGCCACTTGCCTGCGAACTCATCGTTAAATCTCCTCTGGGAACGAAAGGATTTTCAGACATTCTGACACTCCGACTATTCAGACAAATCAGTGAATTTTCCCGTTGCAACTCACTGTAGATTTAGCTAGTTTAGGATTTCATTGCCTGTTAGGGCCACTCGCCATATCCAGGCAATAGCGGTCTGGCTAAACAGACACTGTAACAAATGACAAGACTTACACGACTGACAAATATTTTGCTTCACTTGCAGTCAAGACGAGTGGTAACATCACAAGAACTTGCCGACAAATTTGACATTACCCAACGGACAGTGTACAGAGACATCAGAGCTTTGGAAGAAGCAGGAGTACCCATAATCGGGGAAGTCGGTAAAGGCTATTCTTTGGTTGAAGGCTATCGAATACCTCCAGTTATGTTTACACAACAGGAAATAAACGCATTGTTAACAGCACAACAATACTTTCAAAAGAACGCTGACAAGTCCGCATACAAAGACCTTGTGAATGTTGTAACCAAAATAAAGGCTATCATTCGGTATTCGGAGAAAGAGAAAGCTGAAAAATTAGAAGAACGACTTTATATTTTTTCCAATGAACAGACAAACGAAACTAACTTTCTCCCAACCATCCAATTAGCAATTACGAATTGTTATGTACTAAAAATTAAATATCACACAATTCATTCCGATTCTGTTTCCGACAGATTTGTTGAACCATTGGCAGTTTATTTTACAAAAGGGAATTGGATTATGGTTGCCTTTTGCCGATTAAGAAATGACTTGCGTGAATTCCGAATAGACAGGATTTTAAACCTGATAACTACGACAGAATCCTTTCCCGACCGTCACTTTTCATTTGAAGATTATTTTTTGTCACATTCCGAAAAATAGTTTTTCATACTGACATACCCTTGTCATATGCCGCTTCTTTTTTTGTAGAAATTTAATCCAATGCAAAAGATAACATTAATAAAAGCGGCTATCGTGGCTTTGACTATTTGCAGCACAGCTTGCAACAATAGTAGTAATCAAATAACAAAATCGGAAAGTAAAATGGAAAAACAAGAAACAAGTGTGGCATTTCCCACAGCAGACAAATGGGTAAAAAGCACTTTAAGAAATCGTCTCAAGTTGGAGCTAATCGCACCTATAGATGAAGTTTGGGCATTGGTAGGCGACCCTGCCAATATGCCCAAATATAGTGAGGGACTTGAAAAGGTAGAAACGCAATTTGACATGAAAGGAAATTGTACAGGCTATACGTGTTTTTTCAAGCCAATGCCAGACGAAAATGAAGGTATCGTCCACCACACATCTATTGCGTGGCACGAAGAAAACAAAGGTTGGGCATCAATAGACCCTGATGATAATCCGTTTGGAATGTTGCAGTCCCTTTCACTGATGACACTTGCACCAAATAACGGAAACACAATTTTTATTTGGCAATTTCATTTTAATTGTGAAAATGAAGATATGATAAACTTCAATAAAGGTGGATACAAAAAAGCACTTGACGACATTTCCGAACGCCTTATCAAGCAATTTGGAGGAACTCAATTGGAAAACTACGTTGAAGGCAGGTAAATGGAAAATCCGAGGCTATTGAATCTATCAATTTCCGTAAATCAACGGAATCTTTAGGATATCCATATAACACCTAAATTAAAATAATTATCGCCATCAGTATCTTTCTGAGAAGGAAATCGCATCGTTCAGGCGAGTTCCTTCACCGCCTTTTATTACTTTTATGGACACGGTCAACTAGCAATGATTGGAAACTGTCGCATCCTTGTTGGTGAAAACACCAACAAGGGCATGTAGCCGCAAAATCCACCGCGGGAACGAAAGGACTTTCAGATATTCCGACGCTCCAACTGTTCATACAATATATATATCAGTGATTCACATATCCGTGGCATATAAATACAAGTTTTTTTAAATTGTATTTTCAGATCAGAAAGGAACAATAATCCAGGATAAACAGAATAGTTGGTCATTAGGTGAAAGAGGAAACAATAAATATGGCATTCTATCGGCCAGAAGATTGGCAGAGGCTCCTCTCCATCGCTGATGACAGAGAAAAACTCCACAATACCTGGGATGAGTGGCATCAGGAATATCAGAAAACAAGAAAATTTTTAGCGTCTGAAGGTTTTGAGGTCAATGAGGTCGTGGTTGACATCGATAAATTGATTGGCTTTTGCTTTCAAAATGGCATCAGAAATGACGGAAAAGCGAGATCCCAATTTGTATCTAACACTGATTCATCAAATTAGTATTTGATCATAATCAGTTTAATCACTACCACTAGTGATACCATTTCACTACATCTGGGTATTGAATGGACCACCATTCCGATGTTTCTTTGCATTACTTAGAATTGTTCTAAATAAGTATGCAGCGACTCCTTTTTGTCCTCTTCTATCTACCGCTTCTCGTGATGGCTCAGCCGGATATTTCGGGCAGCGTACTGGATGATTCCGGAGCACCTTTGCCCGGGGCAACAGTTCTGATAAAAGGCACACAGGCCGGGGCAGTCACGGATATCGATGGGGAGTTTTTCTTTCAACAAATCAAGCCGGGGGACTATCAGTTGGTGATAACCTCAGTTGGTTTTGAACCCAAAGAAGTAAATGTTTCGCATGGTCCCAATAGTCCTTCTACCCTCAATGTGAAGCTTGCTGGTAACATCACCGAACTGGAAGAGATGGTGGTGGTTTCCGACAGGGACATCCTTGAGAAACGAACCAGCGGATACAACGTCAACATTCTCTCTGTAGATCAATATCATGATCTCAATATGGATGTCAACCAGATCCTGGGTACAATGTCCGGTGTCAATATCCGTGAAAAGGGAGGATTAGGGTCTGGTTTTGAGCTTTCTCTAAACGGATTGTCGGGTAACCAGGTCCGCTATTTTATTGATGAAGTACCCATGGAGTTTTATGGCTCGGCTTTAACCCTCAATAATTTTCCGTCTAATCTAGTCCAGTCACTGGAAGTTTACAAAGGCGTGACACCGGTAGAACTTACCTCCGATGCATTGGGCGGCGCCATCAATATGAAGACCTATAATCCCCAGGAACATCTATTGGATGTTTCCTATTCCATCGGATCTTTCAATACCCATCGGGCTTCGGTGTTTGCTCAAACCTCATCACAGAATAACCTGTATTTCCGCGTGATGTCATTCTTTAACCACTCTGACAATAACTACAAGATGAAAAAGGTGCCTTATGCTGATGAGTTTGGCAATATCCGGGGATATCAAAGTGTCAGAAGGTTTCATGATGCGTACACTTCAGGATCCGTTGGAGGAGTGATTGGGTTAGTAGACCAAAAGTTTGCGGATGAACTCACCCTGGGCTTTACTTATGCAGGAAATAAAAATGAAATCCAACACACGAATGTCTCTATCAATCGGGTATACGGTGGCCTTTCGAGCGAGAATGAGACGTACATGGCTAACTTTAAACATTCTAAATCCTGGGATAAGCTGGAGTGGAAGACCAATGCTGTCGTTGGCCAGGTATATGAAACCTACTATGATACCCTGATGCAGCGATTTGACTGGCAGGGAAATTCCAGGGAAATACAAACTGCAGAAATATATAGCTCACCCTCTATCCGGGAATTGAAAGACGAATACATCTGGGCCCGGAGCAGTATGAATTATGCAATTTCAACCCGGCATCGGTTGGTGGGGCAGTTTTCAATGAACTACCTGAAACGCTCCGGAAGAGACAAGATTAACCCGTTATTGAATGGACAGTTTAACCCCAACCACTTAAACAAGAATTTCGCCGGTCTGTCCTATGACTATCAATCGAAAAATGACCGGGTGAAGACATCGGTATTTGCCAAGCAGTACTGGTACAATGCTGAGATCTACACAGAAGAGTATGTCGGTGACGGGACCGAGGTTGTCAGGACTTCCTCCGGATTGTCGCGCTCAGGCTATGGTGCCACACTCAGCTATTTGATCAACAGCAACTGGTTGGTGAAGGGGTCTTATGAATTTGCCTACCGGCTACCCGAAGCCTACGAAATTATGGGAAATGGATTGCTGGTTCTCCCGTCACCAGATCTGAAGCCCGAAAGCAGCCACAATGTGAACCTGGGAATTTTGTCAGATCACACACTGCCGATCGGCAACCTAAAGACCGAGTGGAATGCTTTTTACAGACCTACCAGAGACAAAATATGGCCGGTAGCACAGGGTGTCCTGTCAACCTATCAAAACATTCAGAACACCAGAATCATCGGTGTTGAATCCGCCAATTCGCTCAACATTGATAACAAGTACATGCTTACATTCAATTTGACTTACCAGAGCAATACAGATCAACGTGAATTCAATGAGGGGATCCCGAATTCCAGCTATGGAGACCGAATGCCCAACGATCCTTTCTTTTTTGGGGATTTGGGCGTGCAATACCGGTTACAGGTGGGCGAAACAATGATCACTGCCATGTGGAATTCCAGGTACGTTCAGGAATTTTTCCTGTATGCTGAAGGAAACGGAGATGCGGCCAACAAAAGATCCATTCCCTCGCAGTTTATCAACAACCTGAATATCAACTGCAATTTTGCCGAAGGAAGATACAATGCTTCAGTATCTGTCAACAATATTTTCGATGCCGAAGCTTATGATAACTGGTCCCTTCAGAAACCCGGAAGGGCCTTCTACTTAAAACTCAGATATTTTTTTAATAAACTATGAACACACAATTCAATATACTGGCGATTGCAATCATCGCTTTATTTACCTTTTCTAGCTGCAATAAAAATGACCCCGAACCACAATTTGACGGGGGAGTTACCATGACTCTAAAAACCACGGGAGACCAGGAGCCGGAATATGTTGTCACCACCGAAAATCTGATGGAAGGCACCATTTCTGCATCTGGATCCGGCTTTGAATCTTTCGACTGGAATTTTTCCTACGTGGTAGGTAAAACGCTCTTTGTACTTGGTTACAGCAATTTCGAAGCTCAGGCTTACCAGGTAAATGATGAGGGTGAAGTTGAGGAGGTAGCCAGTTTCTTGTTAGAGACTCCTTTAGAAGTGTTTGGAAATGTAGATGATGAGACCATGCTGGCGATTGATGCACCGAGAGATGGTTCTCATACCCAAAGAAAGCTGTACTCCATTGATGCAGCAACGGGCTTTATCACCGGGATCAAAGATTTAGCCATTTATGATATTGATACGGGCACTCCAGGTGAAGGTGTGACGGCCTGGCCGACAGCCTTGAAAGTTTCTGGCGGCCACTTATTCATTTCTTTTTATCCGGTAGATGATCAGGGCTATTATTACACGCCTGACCCGGACAAAGCTTATGTAGCGGTCTACTCTTATCCGGATGTAGAAGCTGAACCCATCAAAATCATCGAAGACGAGAGAACATCAAATATTGGTGTGAATGGAAGCACCACCGGCTTGATCAAGACGGATGCCGGTGATATCTATTCCTTCTCTTCCGGTGCCTATTTGGCAGGTTTTCTACCGGTCACCACCAAACCTTCAGGCGTACTGAAAGTCGCTTCCGGAACCACCGATTTTGAGGAGAGTTACTTTTTCAACGTGGAAGAAGCCGAAAATGGTGGGATCCTGTTTTGGATGGATTACCTGGAAGGTAACAAAGCCATTGCCAGGGTGCTGACCGAAGATGTAGATCCCGAGCAAGACCCTAATTATGAAGCCTATTGGGGAGCTTTTGGTAGATCTTTTTTCAATCAAAAGCTGGTGATCCTGGACCTGGAAGCTAAAACCGTCACACCGGTAGAGGGAGTGCCCCTTCATGCCAAACGATACACTACGCCTGTTCAGGTAATGGATGGAAAAGTTTACGTCAGCATTGAAACAGAGAGCGAGGCTTATGTTTACCAGGTGGATGTGGCCACCGGTGTTGCAACCAAAGGCGCTAAAATTGAAGGAAAGACCATCAAAGGGTTTTCTGATTTATACTAACTGATTTCGGGCCCGCTAGATTTGTGCGGGCCATTAAATACCTGAAGATTGATCAAAAGGAAGACATTTAGGCTCATACATCTGTATATCGGTTTAGTCGCTGGTATCATCGTTTTCATTGAGGCGGTAACCGGCGCTTTGTGGGTATTCAATTCGGAAATATCGTCCCTGGTTGACAAGGAAATTGTCGTCGAAAAGCAGGACCAACCTGTCATAGGACCTACTGAAGCCAGGCAGGTAGCAGATCACCAATTTCCCGGGAAGGGGGTCCATGGTGTGCTGTATCCTAATGGTGAGCCGAAACCTGTAGAGGTTATTTTCTATGAGCGGGAACCTGAGTTTTACTATTCATTGTACCTGGATCCTTATTCGGGAGAGGTGCTTGGAGGTATTGACCACAATAAGGGCTTCTTTGCATTTATACTCGATGGTCACATCAATCTTTGGCTCCCTCCGGAAATAGGAGAGGTGGTGGTTTCTTATGGCACCCTGTTGTTTTTGTTTTCCATCGTTACCGGCATAGTGCTCTGGTGGCCCAAAAAGAAGAAAGTAACGAAGCAACGTTTTCAGTTTGACTGGAAGGAAAGTACGCGCTGGCGACGTAAAAATTTTGATTTGCATACAGTGCTTGGTTTTTATGTGTCAGCCCTGGCCCTGGTATTCGCCATCACTGGTCTTGTCATGGCACTGAATTGGTTTTATTTCCTGTATTATACTGCGCTGGGAGGGGATAAAGCCATGCGATTTATCATACCCAAAAACGTAACGGTCAACCCCGGGGATTCACAAATCGATAAACTTCCCGAGCTCCTGTTCAAAGAATTCCCGACTGCAAGAGATTTTGAGATCCACTACCCTCACTCGGATTCTTCCAGCATTTATGTGGAAGTTTCGTATAAAGATGAAGTCTACTACGACTCTGACTATGTGTTTTTTGATCAAAGCACGCTGGAGCAGGTGTCCACTCCCAGTATCTATGGTAAATATGAAGATGCGGGAGTGTCTGAACACTTCATGCGGATGAACTACGATTTCCACGTCGGGGCCATCGGTGGGTTACCAACCAAAATCCTGGCGTTTCTGGCCTGCATGGTGATTGCTTCACTTCCTGTAACCGGAGTCTTGCTTTGGCTGGGGCGGAAAAAGAAGAAAAAGCCTGTTGCCATGGCTTACACCTGATGCATCTTTCCGCATTTGTTGACTTGCCAGTCGCATGCATGTAGATGAATAACACCTTTGTAGCTAACTTTCGCTTTACTTATAGCTATGGAGCGCATTGCCCATAGCTATACATTGGTCAATGTATAAGCAGGAGTAGTAGAAACGATATATATCTTTTTATATAATGATATATATCAAAATATAAAAAGATATATATTAAAATTAGAAATGGTATATATCATTTTATTAATAGATAACTACTTGTGAGGCAAATATTAACCATGTACGAAGCTTTTTATAGCTATGAATACAGTTCCTGTTAACTATTAGAACTCGCTCTCTGCCTTCGTTGGTGTTTCAACAATGAGTGAAAGCCAGAAATGCATGTTGATGAAAACATAAACATGTGCCGTTAAAAAATCTAGTCCTGCTGTTATGCCTGGATCAGTTTGTCGTTATTTACTATAAGATGACAGCAAAAGACTTTGAAGACCAGGTGCTAGTACTTTCAGACAGGGTGTATTCAATGGTTGCCCGGATGCTGGAAAGCAAAGAGGCCGCAGAAGACGCTGTTCAGGAGATCATGATGAAGCTATGGGATCGGCGGTCAGGGATGGTTGATCACCCCAACCTCCCCGGGCTTGTGTTCCTGACAGCACGCAACCACTGCCTTGACCAGTTGAAAAGAAAGCGGCCACTGACAGCATCCTCTGAACTTCATCTTTCAATGGCTGAGCACGAGAACGGACACGACCTGGTAGAATGGAAAGAATTAGCAACCATTATCGAAGGCATCATATCAGAACTTCCTGCCAGACAAAGCGAGGTCATACTCATGCGGGATATTGATGGGCTTGAGTTCAGTGAAATAGCGGGTGCCACAGAACTTAAAGTCGAGCATGTCAGGGTTTTGCTGTCAAGAGCCCGAAAACACGTAATGAAAAAACTGAAACAAATCTATGGATATGAACAAAAAGCACATGGATGAGATTCTAAAGAAATATATGGCAGGGGAGAGCACACTCATGGAGGAAAAAGAACTCTTAAAGGTGGATCATGCTGACCCTGAAATAGCGGATTGGTCGATGTATACTAAAGGGAAAAGGATCAATGCCCTGGTTGGATTAAAGGATGAGATCCTCACCCGAATACAAGCGCGGACAAGGCGCAGAAGGTGGCTTTATGCAAGTACCGGTATTGCAGCAACAATAGTTTTGATACTGGCCGTAATGTTTGAGCAGCAGGAGCAGGACTTGATGGCTGATAGAGAAAAACAGGAGCTGATAGACGAGGTTTTGTCCATGTTTCCGGAAGCAGAAACAGTGGATTCAAAAAAAGAAATTCTGTATGAGGATGACATGGTTGTCATCTATCTAATGTTAGAATAATATAAAATGAACATTAACAATTAATAGAAATAAAATGAAATCCACATCGATTCTACTGGTAATGTCAGTTCTCTCCATTCATCTGGCCTTAGGTCAGGATGATTTAAAAATTGAACTAAAAGATACCAACAAACCTGATGTTTATATTGATGGGGTCAAGTATGACCACAAGATTTTTAATTTACTGGATCCGCAAAAAATTGAGTCAATCAATGTTTTGAAAGGGGAGGAAGCCCTGGAAAAGTACAATGCAGAAAATGGGGTAATTCTTGTCGTGACAAAACAATCGGGTGTGCAGATTAGAAAGACTGAAAAAGATACAGCGGATAAAGATAAAACGGATAACGAGGAAAAGCCGCTAATTATCATTGATGGAGAAATTGCTGATGACGACGATTTAGTCATTTTGAATCGTGAAGACGTTAAATCCATTAAGGTACTGAAAGGTAAGGAAGCAAAGGATCAGTACAATGCTCCTAATGGTGTGGTTATTATCACGACAAAACAAAAGTAATTTCAACGACCTTTGATATTCAGCACAGGCAAGCTATCGTAGAATGACCATTTCCTGACAACTGCATGCAGGTTAAAATGACAGATTATCTCCATCAAATTTTACCACCGGAAAGGGCTGCTGAATTCACTGAAATCAGCAGCCTGGAAACCGTCCGGTCAGGAAGCTATTTTATCAGCCAGGGGGAGGTTCCCAGAAAAGTTGCTTTTGTAGTCTCCGGACTTTTCAGGTATGTATACATCACTGAAAACGGAGATGAGTATACAAAAAGCCTGATTCAGCAGGGGAGCTTTATCAGTTCATATTCAGCCATGATTACGGAATCGCCTTCACACTTCTATATTCAGGCACTGGAAGATGCCGAAGTACTTAAAACCCCTTATTTGAAGCTGAAAGCATTGCTTGATACCGATCCTTTTTGGGTAAAATTTCTGCTGAAATTTGTCGAGAAGGGTTTCATTACCAAAGAGAAGCGTGAAAGAGACCTGCTGCTATTGGATGCAGAAACAAGATACCTGAATTTTCAAGCGGAGTTTCCAGGCCTGGAAAATAGGGTAAAACAAAACATCATCGCTTCCTACCTGGGCATTAAGCCTGAATCTCTGAGCAGGATCCGGAAAAAGCTTCAGTCTTAACATAGGTCAATGCACAGGTGATAGCAGACCCATAATTTAGTCCCGAACAAAACCAATAAAATCATGGGACTAAAAAATCAATGTGTGTTGATCACGGGAGGAAGCTCTGGTATCGGACTGGAACTGAGTCGTCAGTTGATCGCTGAAAAGAACAAGGTGCTTATCTGTGGGAGGTCAATGGAGAAGTTACAGGCAGCGAAAGCCGAACTTCCGGACATACACATCTTCCAGTGTGATCTGTCTGTTCCTACACAATGTGATAAGCTGATAGCATGGATCACCGACAAGCATCAGGACCTGAATATGCTTATTAACAACGCAGCGATCGTTCACAAGGAAAGCTTTATTGAATCAACCGATAGTTGCCAAAAAGCGGAACTAGAGCTGCAGGTTAATTTTCTCGCTCCGATGAGATTGATTAAGGGTTTGTTGCCAACACTTCAGTCAAATCAAGACCCGGCTATTGTCAATGTTACCACCGGTTTAATCTACGCACCAAGGGCCGATTATCCATTTTACAATGCGACGAAGGCAGCGCTTCATTCTTTTACCCAGGTATTGAGGAGGCAGGTCAAGGGGTCTGGTGTGAAGATTATTGAAACAATGTTCCCCGCTGTAAAAACCCTATGGCATAAAGGAGCGCCACCAAAGATGGCAATAACTGCCGAGCAGGCTGTGAAAGAGATGATCAGAGGATTAGAGAATGGCCGTGAAGAGATAAAAATAGGGGGAGTGAAGCTCTTGTATATGGTATCCAGGATTGCACCTCGGTTTGCAATAAATAAGGTAAACAGCCTAAAAAATGAAGCCATGGAGGATAACCACAGGTAATGCATCTGTGGAAGAAAGAATCTTTTAGGTTATGAGGTCCGCTTCTGAGATTGATCTCACAAAAAGTCGATCTCTGCCCGGAAGGGAAATTTCATCAGGAATTTATGGGCGTCATTGACGTCCATTTCTTTTTTGATAATCCTGAACAATGTCTCGGTAATCGGGCACCTTACCTTGTAGGTGATAGAAAGTGCGTGGATGATCTCGATGGTCTTGATACCTTCGGCCACCTCTTCCATGCTGTTGATAATTTCATCGATATCTTCACCCTGGGCCAGACGATATCCAACGGAGTAGTTTCTGCTGAGATTACTGCCTGCAGTAGCGATCAGGTCCCCAACACCAGCGAGTCCCAGGAAGGCACTGGCATTACCACCCAAAGCTGTCCCGATATGGACCATCTCCACCAGACCACGACTGATAAACAGGGCACTGGCGTTGGCACCTAGCCCAAGTCCGGCAATGGTACCTGCTCCTACTGCAATGATGTTTTTCAGGACACCGCAGAGTTCAATGCCAATGAGGTCATTGCTGCCATAGATCAGGAAACGGTCATTTTTCAAAAGCTGCTCACCCATCTTGATCACCTCATCGAAGTGGCTGGCCACCACGGTAGCAGCAGGCTTTTTCTCGCTGATCTCCCTGGCGAGGTTGGGTCCTGCAAGACAGCCCACCCTTACCACCTGACTTTCTTCCTGAATGACCTCACTCATGGTTTTCACATGTTCTCTTGTCAGGGGGTTTCTGGTGCCGATTTTTTCATTTTGAACCATTTCCAGATCCAGTCCCTTGGTGCCATGGATCAGGATGTGGTATGGCCTTAGGAAAGGACTCATCTGTCGCATCATATCCCGGAAGTTGGCCGAAGGGATGATGGGGAAAATGACATTACAGGATTTGGTGACTTTTTCAATGTCGTTGGTCACTTCGATCAGGTCATCCAGCTTTTGACCTGAAGCGACTCTTTCCCGCTGAAATCTTTCGGCTCTTTCAGGTGTCCTGGCATACAGCAATACCGGATTTTTCTTTTCAGCAAGCAGATTGGCCATGGCGGTACCAAAGCTACCTGCGCCAATCACTCCAACGGGTTGCTTAGATGTAGTTTTCGAGACCATATCCGTCCATCCTGTTGTGATAGTAAAATAACGTATTCATGTTTTGGATTACGATTTTCCTGTCCTTCAGTACCAGTGGTCTCTGAGCATGATATAACCCCACATTGTCCAGCCCAAGTTTGATAGCCTGATCTGCCTTCTTTTTCATATGACCAGCTACACTCACTTTGCCTTCCTTATTCAATTTCATTACCTTTTTTCTAAGTTTTTTGAAGGTATCTTTAAATTCTTCGTAGTCCAGCATCAGGTCTTCATCAGGTAATCGAAGCAGATTATAAAGATCCAGTTTGGCGTTTTTCCTTTCGATCATTTTAAATGCTGTGAAAGCGACCAGGTGGCTGGCAAATACCCTGTTGTATTTATGGAATTCTTCTACAATACGTTTCGATAGTATCCGTACATACTCCTCTTCTCTTTGGGAATCTACGGTGATCTGCCCATTGGAGATAAAATAATCTACCGTTTCTATGGGATTACCATTGGCATCGAAGCTGTTGCCCTGGTCATCTACATAATTCCCCAGGATATCCATGCCCTTTCCTATACTTACCGAAATGTTAGACCCCTTGGTGAAAAACTTAAAGAGGAATGTGGCAATCTTATACGAAGAGGAGAACTCGTCGCTTTCCTGGTAATACCTCTCCTGGCCTGTCCTCTTCAAATGTTCATTGATGAGTGCTGGAGCTTCCAATGTAAAGTTGTAGTTGATCACTACGGGAACAATAAAGATCTTAGGGGCCTTCTTGATATCTTTTGCTTTTTGATACAGGATTCGCTGCGCTTCTATGGTCGTACTCAACAGTCCCAGTTTCAATCTTTTTTCGATATGCCCTGAACGCGATCTGGTACCTCCTGGAAAGAAAAGACTGTGACAGCCTCGCTGTAAGGCCATGCTGGAATACGTCTTGAGTGTTTCCAGGTAGATCGGATTTTTCTTTCGCCGATCCACTTTGTACGCGCCCAGGCTATTCATGAAGTAGGCAAAGATCTTGATATTGAAGAGGTTCAGACCTGCTCCATAAATGAAAGGTGGTAGCCCCAAAAACTGGATCACCCAACCAATCAATATGGAATCCAGATTACTAAAATGTGTGGGCACCATCACCACTGTACCTTGCCGGGCCAGATTCCTAATGTGCTCTGTTTCACCTACAATATGGATCTTGTCATCCAGGTCCAATTGGCGGCTAAACAATGAAGTTAATCCTTTTACACGGGTAGCATTGAGTAGTCTCGCAAAACCGAAAGTAACTACTGTGCGAGCAAAACGGTAGGAGTTTTTCTTGAAGTTTCCCGCAATTTCTTCAGCATACCTTCTGATGATCTCCATCAGAATTTTTTCCTCTTCCTGCCTGGCCTGGGAAGGTTCCATGGCACTACTATCGAGCAGCCTTTGCTGGATCTTGTTCCAGAAGGACTTTTCATCCCGGGGATCTACCCTCCATGGATTGGCCTTGATCCTGGCCTTTTCACGATAGATGGTCATCTCTACCTCTTCACGCAGTGATCTGCCTTTGGTGATTCCTTTTAGTGATGTAAAAGACTCCGCCGAAACCTCCTCAGCAAATTTTTTACGATCTCTTGAGAGCTGTACGATTGGCCATTGCTTCGTTTTAGGGACAATTTCACTGTATCGGACCTTATCTTTCCTCATCTACTACCGGTTGGTACTTTCAATTGCTTGTTGTTTGTGCTCCAAAAATAGTTCGCCTTTGCCAACTAGTTGGCATTTTCCGCCAACCTTCACTTCGGTTATTTCATTCTTTGTGTCTAATGACAGGTCCAGGTAGAGCTGACTGGGTCGCCCCATCTCATATCCCTGTAGGCTGAGCACAGGCATCTGCAATACATCATGTTTAGCGAGGTAGCAAGCTAAAGGTCCGTTCGCGGAGCCCGTGGCAGGATCCTCATAAATACCTAAAAGTGGGGCAAACATTCTGCCCTGGACATCGCCTCCATTCACTCCATTCACTGAAAAACAATAGAGTTGTGTGGTGTCTACAGCATCGGATAGCTCCTCCAGAATTTCAGTCCTTACTTTAATCCTACTGAGTATTTCAACATTTTTTACAGGAATGAAAAGGATGTTGTTTCCACAAGAAATTTCCTGGATGGGCGAGTCATCAATTTCGTCCGGCGTTAGAGAAAGCATACTTGCTATGGCAGTTTTGTTATGATATATCCTACCATAAACCGGTAATGGCTGATTCATCGTAATCAGATCGGGTTCACCATCTTTATACTCAATGGAAACATGAATATCCCCGATTTTCTGTTGGAGGATCATTGATGCTTTTCCAGATTCCCTGGCGAGCACATGGGCTGTCCCGATTGTTGGGTGCCCTGCAGTAGGCAGCTCTTTCGATGGCGTAAATATTCGCATAGACGGGTTTTCTCCGGATTTTGTCGGAAAAAGAAATACCGTCTCAGATAAATTGAATTCTTTTGCAATGCCTTGAAAAAGCAAAGGATCAATGTCAGAGGCGTCTGGGAATACGGCAAGCTGGTTTCCGGCCAGAGGTGTACTGGTAAATACGTCAAGCAGATAATAATGAAAACTCATGCCGAATCAATCATGTTTGGTGCTAAGCTAACTAAGTGAATAGGGGAAAACAAAGAGAAGCGAACATCACTTATTAAATGATTGAGGTGTTAATATTGCAGGAGGAAAATTTATGCCGTCATTTAGCTTAAAAGAAATACAGGCTCCGGTAGCAGTCGAAATGGCAGAATTTGAAAAAAAATTCCGCCAGTCTATGCGCAGCAATGTTATGTTGCTTGACAAGATTACCGGGTATATTGTAAAACGCAAGGGAAAACAGATGCGACCATTGTTTGTCTTCCTGAGTGCTGGTGTGGCTAATGGCATTACCGAATCTACCTACCGGGGAGCAGCATTGAT
Organism: Cyclobacteriaceae bacterium; assembly: GCA_965223915.1. Lineage (GTDB taxonomy): Bacteria > Bacteroidota > Bacteroidia > Cytophagales > Cyclobacteriaceae > UBA7330. The sequence continues at coordinate 2,503,601 of OZ245027.1, forward strand.
TGAATTGCTCCATACCGCTACACTGGTCCACGATGATGTAGTGGATGATGCACATTATCGTCGAAGCTTCTTTTCCATCAATGCTTTATGGAAGAATAAAATTGCTGTTCTCGTTGGAGATTTCCTGTTATCACGAGGTTTATTGCTTTCACTCGAAAATGATGACTTTGACCTGCTCAAGATCGTATCCAATGCTGTAAAGGAGATGAGTGAAGGCGAGCTCTTGCAAATGGAGAAAGCCAGAAAGATGGATATCACAGAAGATGTCTACTATGAGATCATCCAACAGAAAACGGCCAGCCTGATCACGGCTTGTTGCCGCACCGGAGCGGCTTCATCCGGTGCATCCAAAGAGGTGGTGGACCAGCTGACACAGTTTGGAGAGCACGTAGGGATGGCCTTTCAGATCAAAGATGACCTGTTTGATTATGGCACCTATGAGATCGGCAAGCCAACAGGGATCGATATCAAGGAAAAAAAGATGACCTTACCCTTGATATACGCGCTCAATCAATCTGGCAGATCTGAAAAGAACAGGGTAAAGAAAATGATCAAAAGGAGTGCACAGGAACCTGATCTGGTGCACGAAGTCATTGATTTCGTGAAGTCGACCGGAGGCATTCAATATGCCATTGAAGTGATGGAACTATACCACCAAAAAGCCAAAGATATCCTGTTTAAATTACCTGATTCACCATATAAAACCTCACTGGATCAGCTTGTTCAGTTCACCATCGACCGTACCAGGTAATAACAATATCGCTGGTAATTGGGTTATGAGCTTGTTACCTTTGCGTAATAAATACCATTTTCTATAATTCCGGGAACGCCATTACGGTGGGCTTCCGAAGAAAAAATGAACATGAAAAAAGTAGAAGCAAACGACAAAGTAAAAGTACATTATACAGGTAAGTTAAAAACCGGAGAGGTCTTTGACTCTTCTGTAGAAAGGGATCCGCTAGAATTCACAGTAGGAGCAGGCCAAATGATCAAAGGTTTTGATGAGGCTGTGAACGGTATGGAATTGAACGAAAAGAAAACCGTGACGATTCCTTCCGGAGAGGCATACGGTGAAAGAAACGAGCAATTGATCCAGGATGTAAACAAGGCGGAGCTGCCCCAGGATATGAAACCTGAAGTAGGCCAGACACTTGTAGCAACCAATGAGCAAGGACATCAGACGCATGTAGTGATCACTGACGTGGCGGAATCTTCCATTACCATTGATGCCAATCATCCTTTGGCTGGGAAAGATCTTGTGTTTGAAATTGAGCTTGTTGAAATAGCTTAATCAAATAAATGATATTTGATACAACCAGGCTGTCCTTGAGATAACCTGGTTTTTTATTTTATAAGGGTGGTGATTCCCTGTACCAACATGAGCACGCCACTGATCACCATAAATAGGATCACCCATTTTCTAAAGGACTGATCCGATATCTTTTTCAGCAATACCTTTCCAATGTAGCTACCTGCCGATATCCCAAGTCCTAGAGCGATGGCGGGATAAACAATATCCATTGACATCAGTCCGAAATAAGCATAGCTTCCGATCTGTGCCAATCCCATGAAAAAGCTGTTGGCAGTTTTGGTAGCAATGAGCGATTCCTTGGATATCCCCAGGTTTAAATAAAAAGGGTTGAGCACCGGACCCAATCCTCCAATGATGGTCCCTAAAATAGAGATCAGGAACCCCAGGGGGAATAGGTGGTAGTATTCCATGGGGAAGGATTTTTTCTTTTTACCCCAGCTAAACTGCCAGACTGTGCTCATCAGAAATAATCCAATGATGATTTGAAGCCAGTCGATTTCAAGAGAAGAGAAAAGATAAGCCCCTAAAAATGATCCGAACAATGCGGCGGGAACATAATATACGGAGGCCTTCCAGTTAATATCTTTCCAATAGATGATCAATCTGATGGGTCTGCCAATCAGATTGCCGGTGTTGAGGATGGGAGCTGCGATGCCAGATCCGGCCAGATAGTTCACGATGGGCACGAGGATCAAGCCTCCCCCTCCGCCAGTCAGGGTGGTTAGGGTAAAGGTTACCAGCCCGGCAAGGAAAAACAGGCATATTAGCCAAACATCCATCATTTAGCTAATGTATCAGATCATTGGAAAAAGGCTTTTAGTTCCCCAACTTTTTTTTGAGCTAGTTTAAGTCGCTCTATTTCTGAGTTATGAGGTTCTGTAAACCATGTACCTGATTTTTTATTGATTTTCTCGTCAAAGCTTAATTCCCCTCCTAAATCATTAAGAATGTTTTTATGATCAGGATGTAACGCAATGCCATATTGATCCCAAGTCGCTTTATCATAATAGATAAATGGCTTTCTCTCGTAATGATTAAAAGACCAAAATTCCTCAGAAGTAAGAGAAAACTCATTCAACTTTTGCGTCATAAGATTATAGGTAGTTCGATGTGTAATATCATTTTTATTTACAGACGTTTCAACATTACCCACAAATGGCTCTTCATTGATATACACATACCTTATGGAAACCTCTCCTTGGTCATTAGAATTCAGGATACTGCTTAACCCATTTGTTTGATAATTAACTTCTACCACATGCAAGTTTTCAGCGTCAACTTTAATATACCCGGTTGAGAGTCTTCTATTACTAATTTTTCTATTTGAAAATTTAATGATCAAGTATCCCCTATTTTTTTGAAATGTTTTGTCTGCCAGTTTAAATGAAAAATGGTTTGTTGACAATGGGCCAAAATACCTGAATTTTAATGCTTCTCTAGGGCCCACTGCGCTGTTTGGGTGTTTGAGCTTAGACTCATCCAGTGGTATCAACGGATATATACATCTTGAATTCTCACAAAAGAATTTATTCTTTGCAAAAGGAGCTACCTTTTGATTTTCACCGAGATAAACGACATATCCTACACTCTCCATGAAAACCTTGTAAGTGTTTTCTACTTGAACAGTTTCTCTGTAGTGAGCTTTTGCTATGTGCGGAGTCTCTCTCATTTTGCCAATAAAATGCTTTTTTATGTGTTTAATGATATCCTTTAAGCTCTCATCATTTACCGTTTCAATTGTTACAGAATTTAATTGTTTCTTGTCCCTACTAAGAGGTATTATTACTAAATTATCCGCAAAGGATTTTGTATCCAAACTTATCGATTGATAACCTACATAGCTTATTGTAACAGAATCATCTTTTGGAACCGATGAGATTGTAAAGGTGAAAATCCCATTTAAGTCTGAAACAGTACCAAATGAGCCATTACTAAAAACTACATTGGCAAAGGGTAGAGGTTCGTTTGTTTCAATGTCAATTATTTTACCCCTGATTGTTATTACAGATTCCTGGGAATGAAGACTGACCGGAATTAAAGCAATTGTAATAACGAAGAGTAGATTTTTCATAACCTACTTCGATTGACTATTCAACCAGTCCAGCATGTCTTCCTGATATTCGCCAAGATACCTGTGACCTACACCTTCCACTTCATGCCAGCTGAGCTCTATACCCGCTTCTTCATACAGGTCTTTTAATATCACATTGTTTACTTTCCACCTTTCCAACTCTCCCCAGGCCATCCAAACAGGTATGTCTTTAAATTGATTGGCTTGCTCCCGGGTAGGTTCCTGTAGAAATGCTGCACTATACATACCTATAGCCGTCCACCTGTCCGACGTCTTTAGACCGATGTGAAACGAACCATTCCCTCCCATAGAAAACCCATATAGATATTGCCGCCTGGGGTCAGTTTTAAAAAGCTTATCAAAATCAGCCAGCACCTCATAGATGTCTGACTCAGCGATATCCAGATAAAACTTATCACCTCGGCCCCAGGGCACGATGAATAGGCCTTCTTTCCGGTATCCCATATTAGACACACCCGCTACCTCGGGCTGCAATGCCTGATAAAGCATCCTTCTTGGGTTATTGTTTTTTCCTCCACCGCTACCATGGAGTTCTACATAGAGCGGAAGGTTTCTGGTTTTCTTAGGATTAAAATCCTTTGGAACAAACAGGCGGTAGTAGCTGTACTTTCCATCGGTAGATGATTTGAAAGACATCATCAACGGACGAGGTCCATTCTTGTAAGTTCCCCATTCAGTTCCTCCGTTCCTGAAGAAGTTCAATGCCATCGAGGCCCACTCAATGTCCTCTTCTGTGATGCCAAAGCCATGGGTTGTATCTTTTGTGAATCTGGCGATGGTTTCAAAATGTCGCTTCATCAAAGGATTCTTTTCTTTGGCTGCCAGGGAGTTCATTAGTTTGATCAGTTGATCGGGTGCATCTTTTTCAACCTTCACAGCAAGACTTGTGTTGTAGGTGAAAGAGTAGCTTCCTGAACCTACCTCGATCACTACATTGCCATGGGTTTCTTTTGCATTTGGATAAAGGTCAGCAATGGACTGACCATTTTCCCTGATCTTGTGGATCCTGGTTTTGGGAAGGGTAATAGTGGCCGTGGTATTGGCAGGAATGGTACAATACACAGTCAGGTTGCCATTGTCAATCTTCCAGCCGGAAACAATTTCACCGTACTTACTTTCGTGGGTGGCCTCTGCATGGTCAAGTCTCGAATTAGGCTGTGGTTGTATCAGGATGTGCTTATATCCCGGAGCACCGATTTCCATTCCGGCTACCACACGATACATCCAGTCACCAATGGCACCGTATGCATAGTGATTGAAAGAGTTCATACTTACATTTTGAAAGGTGCTGTCAGGCTTTTGTCCGTCCCAGCGTTCCCATATGGTCGTGGCACCCATTTTTACGGGATATATCCAGGAGGGAAATTCTTCCTGAAGCAATAGGTCATAGGCTACATCAGTTCTTCCGTTTTCTGACAAAACATGACAGAGATAAGGGGTCCCAAGAAAGCCGGTCGATAAGTGATTGCCTCTGCTTCTGATGTTTTCCACCAGGTAGTTGACTGCGTTGTTTCTCAGTGAGTCTGGCATCAGGTCAAACATCAGGGCCAAAACATAGGAAGTCTGGCTATGTGAAATGACCCGGCCCGTTTGCGTTATATAGTTTTCATAAAATGCCTTCTTCACATTTTCCAAAACCTCCGTATAGGAATCCACATCTTCGTCTTTGCCCAGTACCTCAGCAGCATTGATCAAAAGCTGGGTAGAATAGGCATAAAAGGCAGTGGCTATCAGGTCCTGGTCAGTGTGGCCGTCGGGGTCACGCCATTTGCTCATCTCCGGCTTAAAAAATAGCCAGTCGCCGAAGACACTGCCGTCTTCCCAGATATAGTTGCGTCCGGCGTCTTTCCGGACAAAATCAACATATTTTTTCATGGAAGGATATTGGGTTGCCAGGAGATCCTTGTCTCCATATACCTGATAGAGTGTCCATGGAGCTATGGTGACTACATCTGCCCATCCTGCTGATGCTCTTACATTTCCCAGCACATTGGGGACCACAAACGGGATGGCGCCTTCTTCGCTTTGGTCAGCCGCCACATCTTTGAGCCACTTGGTAAAGAATGCGGCAACATCCATGTTGTATGCGGCTGTCCTGATAAATGCCTGCGCATCGCCGGTCCAGCCGAGGCGTTCATCCCTTTGGGGGCAGTCTGTGGGGATGTCGAGGAAATTACCTTTTTGTCCCCACAGAATATTTTTCTGAAGTTGATTGATCAGTGGGTTGGAGCATTCGAAAGTACCAATCGGTTCCATGTCAGAGTGAATGACAACCCCTGTGAGGTTTTCAGGTTTTAATTCTCCCGGAAATCCCTCAATGGCCACATACCTGAATCCCATAAAAGTGAAAGAGGGCTCATAGGTTTCCTCTCCCTGACCATCCAGCGTGTACTGAAGTGTTGCTTTTGCTGACCGAAGATTATCCGTATAGAACTCTCCGTGTTTATCCATCACTTCGGCGTGTCTGATCGTGACAGTAGTCCCTGCCTGGCCACTTACCTTAAGTCTGATCCAGCCGACCATGTTTTGCCCGAAATCAGCCACCAGGGTTCCTTTGGGTGTTTTCCATATCCTGACAGGTTTGAGTTCCTCGATTTTCCTTACGGGCACAGTCTCTGTTGGGATAAGTTCTTTGTATCCATGATCAGCCACCTTTACGGATTCCCAGGCGCTGTCATCAAAAGCGGGCTTGCTCCAGTTCTTAATATATTTTCTGGCATCATAAGTTTCTCCGTTGTAGAGACTGTTCATCGTGATGGGTCCATTGTCCGTACCTTTCCATGAGCCATCAGAAGTGATCATCTCTGTGCTTCCATCTGTATATTCAACATGGATCTGACACAATAAGCCAAGCCTTTTACCATAAACACCCCAGTTATCTTCCCAGGCCAGGTGCCCCCTGTACCAACCATCGCCTAACATAGCACCGATGGCATTTGGCCCTCGTATTAACAAGTCTGTGATGTCATAAACCTGATATTGTATCCGGTCCTCATATTTGGTCCAGCCCGGAGTAAACACCTGGTCTCCCACCTGTTTTCCATTGATAAACAATTCATAGATACCATGGGCAGTCACGTAGGCTCTTGCGCTTTTGACCTCTTTATCAAGAGCGGTTTCCTTTCTCACCAATAAAGCCGGAGCATTGGCTGTTTCTTCCTGTACGGGTTCAATCCACTGGGCTTTCCAGTCATTTTCTGCGAGCAGGCCCATTTCCCAGTAGGCAGGATCACTCCATGAGGTAGAGTTGCCGGTGTTATCCCAAACGCGTACCCTCCAATAGTATCTGTTGCCTGATTGCAGCTCCTCTCCTGAATAGGGTATCAGAATGGATTGATCGCTTTCCACTTTGCCACTTTCCCAGGTCAGGTGAGTAGCGGGAAAATGTTGGACCTCAGCTACCTGTATCTGGTAATGTGTTTGTAGTATATTTTCCCCGGATGATTTCAATTTCCAGCTTAGCCGGGGCTGTGAAGCTTCAAGGCCCATTGGGTTTTTTTTGTGTTCGACTGACAGGTCATACACTTCCGGGGTTTGAGCTACGGCTATGACAGATAGGAAAACCGCAATTGTTAATGTGCCAAGGAATTTCATAGGGATCAAACGTTGATTATTTACCCCATAAAGGTATTGATCAGGTCTTAAACCACTGTCTTGAACTTACAGGATTACTGTGACATTGAGTGGCTCATGGGACCTACTAATTATCCAGAACCTGCCTTCTTTTCAGGTTGATCATGATCGCGCTGGCAATGATGATCACCATACCAACGAGTTGAAAGGAGGAGATGGTTTCATTGGCAAATAGCCATCCTATCAGGACAGCGATAATCGGGTTGACAAAAGCATAAGTCCCTACAACCGCAGCAGGTTTCTGTGTCAATAGCCAGGTGTAAGCAATGAGTCCTACAATGGATCCGATCAGGGACAAATAGATGATCGCGGACCAGGCTCTTACGCCCACATTGGTAAAGTCAGTGTGGCTGTACTCTCCCAAAAGTCCACTAAGTACAACCGATATGAGCGAAGCAAAAATGAATTGCCAGCCAAGGTTCATATACATGGAGTCTTTTGGCGGATAAGTCTTATAAAGCAAGGTACCAGAAACCCAGCTAATGGCCCCAATCAGGACCAGGGCCGTGGCGATGATCTCTAAATTTGACGTGGCGGCACTTTCACCGGATAGTTTTTCACCAAAGAGCGTAAGTATTCCAATAAATCCGAGCACCACGCCTAAGATGATAAAAGGATTGGTGAAATATAATTTCCAGTTGCTCTTGTCAATGATAACAAACCATAGCGGAATGGTTGCGACAAGTACGGAAGCATATCCGGTAGCAATATATTGCTCAGACCACACGAGCAAACCCTGCCCACCAACCATAATGATCAACGCAAAGAAGGTATTTCTAACCATGGAATGAAACTTAGGCCACTTCTGTCCAGTCCATAGACAATAAAATACCATTAGTATCCCAGCCAAAAAGAACCTGACTGCTGCCATCATAAATGGGGGAAGACCGTCCAGCCCGATCCTGATTGCCATGTATGTAGTACCCCAAATCAGGTAAATACATATGAAAGCAATGATGATTAAAAGTTGGTTTGAGATCTGTCTTGGAGCCACGGTATTCAATTTGATGGCTAAAGTACATCAAGGGCAATTTGGAAACTAAAATTGAGTTTTAATTGTATTATTCCTGAAGGAGGTATTTATGAAGAAGGTTGTGATTTGGCTTGTTCCACTGATTTTGCTGGGGTGTGCTCAACACATTAATCCACCCAGATCAGTAAGTAGTAATATCATTCAGCAAAAAGATGATGAGAAACATGAAATTGTCATTCTGGATCCGGCGTTTCAGACCTGGTTTATCACCAATGCCAAACCTGTTGGGTTTTACTCGCTCAGATACTATGAAACACAAAATGCCAGGTATGTAACACTATGGAATCAGAAGGCCAGAACTCCATACGGACCAATTACCAATGAAATAAATTATGATCCACAGGAGCAATATGGATTAGATGTAAACTATCAGCTATTCTGGTATTTCAAGTATATAGAATCCATCTACGGACGATTCTTTTTTATTAGCTAACTTTTTTCTTGCCTTTGAAGAAATAGATAAGGGGACCAACCACAGGAAAAAGAATAACTAAAACTATCCACAATATCCGATGATTCATTGCCATGCTGGCTCTGATGACATCCAGCATGGCCCATATAGCCAGGGAAACAGCAACAATGCCAAAAATTAAACCTTCCATTTTTTATTTAAATGTACAAAATCCGAAGATCAATGGCATTGACAGATTTCATATTTTAATATGACTTTCTATGGAATGCTTTTTCCCTGCCATATATTACATTGAGGTTCGGAATTCAAACTTTATGGATAGAGCTTATCCACCAATGATACTACTTCGTTTAATTGAATAGCGCATGATGTGGCGATTCATCATATTGTTTTTCGTGGTTTTTGTAGCCTGTTCACCATTCAAAGTCAAGGTTTACTACGATGATCGATTCGACTTTGAGGAATTTAAATCCTTTTGTTGGATGAGTGGATGTGAGTTTAATATTGATGGCCCCGCCTATTTATCCGGAGATACCTCCATTGTCAGGGCATTTATGAATGAGATCAAGTCTCATCTGGTTGAAAAGGGCTTCAAGTATGAAGATGAAACACCGGATTTTCTGATCAATTTACATGTTGTGGCATTTGAGAAGAAGGTGGGAGGATACACTCCGTATCACATTTATGGCCGTGAAAACGATTTCACACCCTTTTTGGCAGAAGACTCCTACCAATACCTGGAAGGATCCCTGATCATTGATATTGCCAATTACAATACGAGTCGTGTGGTTTGGCGGTCGGATGTGATTGGATATACTGACTCAGGGAAAGGGTTTACTGCAAAAACCATTGAGCACGTGATCTCCAAGGCCCTTCGTCAATTTCCCCCTGACTAATAGCGATGCTGTTTCCGAACCCCTGCTGAGGATTTAAATTCTGCTTTGAACGGCTTTTTTACAGGGTTTTCATGGCCACATTGTAAATCATATATTTTTCTGTCTTTTCTGTGACCTGAAATCAAAAAAATAAAAGCTATGGATGTCTTTATTAGAAGAAATGTAAATATTCGTATTATTCAATAAAATAATTATTTTGATATTAATATTTAAATAAATAGGTTATAATTTTAAATTAAATTTAATATTATGATTAGTTTATTAAAATATTAATTTTATGAAAAGGTTAATTATCTCACTTATAATCCTGATCAGTGGATGCAGCTCCAGCCGCAGCCTCATTGAATCTCAATTCAACTACAAAGGACAATTTAAAGCATATCAATCATTTGGTTTTGTCAATCCAAAATCGATGGGTATCAATGGGTTAAATGTTTATGATAATAGCGTGATCCAGAGTATTATTTACAAGCGTTTTACGGCAATGGGTTATACATACGATGCCGAAACACCAGATATTCTGATCACATTCAGGTATTTCCCCGAGGGAACGAGTCTGGTGACCATGCGGCAACGAAATCTGAATACATGGATCAACAGTGTTAATAGAGAAGATGACCAGTATCTGTTGAGAAGAGTAGTAAACGATAATGGCACACTCAGTGTCTATTTTATCGATCGTCAATCTAGCCACATCATCTTTCAGGGATTTTATAAAGACTATAAAAAAGACAATGAGTCAGATTACCAAATCATCTCATCTATAGGTCAGTTACTTGATAAGTATCAGGTAACCACGTTTTAAGGTCAAAACGGGGATTAATAGAGGTCAAAGGGGAGTGGAAATCACTCCCTTTTACATTTCAGCTGATTAATCTTCTATGATAATTAACCTGACCCAGGTGATAATTAAGGTGTCCGTATAGATGGAGTAGGAAGTAGGAAGTATTCATGGGTTGACCAAAAACTTCCACAGGGTAATCGGATTCCAGTTGTTTGGCTGATAAATGATTCAATGTACTTGAGATAACCCCAATCGTTTCGTCAATCCCCGCAAAGATTTGTTCCAGTGGAACATTCTTGTCATTAAATTCTGCTTCCCTGTTTCTTTTGTAGCCAGTGTTACCCAGAATAGTCCCGATAAAGTGATTCAGGTTTCCAATGAGATGAAGTGCCAGATTACCCGCCGAATTGTTGATACCAGGGGCAACCTGCCAAATGGATTCCCCATTTTCATAGGCCTGAAGCTCTTCTTTCAGTTTTTCAAGATCCCTTTTAAATAGGGGGATATAGAATTCGGTCATTTCAAAGCATTTTCAAGATCTGACAATAAATCCTCAATATCTTCGATACCAACGGAGAGTCTGATCAGGGAGTCTGTCAGGCCGGACTTTAATCGCTCTTCTTTGGGAATACTCGCATGGGTCATGGTGGCCGGGTGACCGGCTAAGGATTCTACTCCCCCTAAGGATTCCGCAAGGCTAAAAACCTTCACCTTTTCAAGGAAGCTAAAAGCCGCTTCTTGTTTATCTTCTTTCAGCGTGAATGAAACCATTCCACCGAAATCTTTCATTTGCTTAGCAGCAATCGCATGATTTTTATGCTCAGCAAAGCCTGGCCAGTAGACTTTGGCAACCTTCGGGTGATCTTTCAGGAATTTAGCGACTGATGCCCCATTTTCACAATGTCGCTGCATCCTGACATGAAGGGTTTTGATGCCCCGAAGTACCAGGAAGCAATCCATTGGTCCCGGAACAGCACCCACTGCATTTTGATAATAAGCTAATCGTTCATGTATCTCTGTGTCATTTGTCACTACTGCCCCCATTACGGTGTCCGAATGACCAGCTATATACTTGGTAATTGAATGAACTACGATATCAGCATTCAGGTCCAGTGGGTTTTGCAGATACGGGCTGGAAAAGGTATTATCTACTACTGTAAGGGCGTTATTTTTTTTTGCTATACCTGCTACTGCTTTAATATCAATGATCTGCAGCATAGGGTTGGTTGGTGTCTCAACCCAAACCATTTTGGTTTTATCGTTGACAACTTTTTCCACTTCCTGTAAATCCAGCATATTGATAAAGTGGAATTTGATGCCATATTGGGCATAAACACTGGTAAATAATCTGTAAGTCCCCCCGTACAGATCATTGGTGCAAATGACTTCATCGCCGGTTTTCAGGAGCTTTATAATGGTGTCCGTAGCTGCCATGCCTGAACTATAACACCGAGCAAACTGCGCGTTTTCCAGGGCAGCAAGATTAGCCTCAAGCGCTGTACGTGTAGGGTTTTGGGTCCTTGCATACTCATATCCCTTGTGCTTGCCCGGGGAAGATTGTACATAAGTAGAGGTCTGGTAGATGGGAGTCATGATGGCTCCGGTGGAAGGGTCAGGATCCTGACCTGTGTGGATAGCTTTGGTACCGAATTTCATTGTCATTTTTTAAAGTGAACAAAGATAGCCGAATGTTTCGTTCACTTGAATAGAATAATGGATCAGGAAGTCGCAGGTGTCTCGATAAATTGTCGTAACCAGTCAAGTGCAGATTCTTTGTCAGTAAATAGTCTGGTTGGTTTCACAGGCTTATTTACCGAAACATAAAAGTTGGCGGCCATTTTTACAACTGCAGAGTTTACCAGTATGGCGCTGGCAGTTACCAGTTCATTTCCCTCGTTGGCCAGGTAGTCTCTGGCCTCTTTGGTTGAATTTTTGATTTTTGAAATGTCGAAAAGGCAAGGGTAGGAAACGCCTTTGGAGTGCTCAACGCGCTTGGCAACAAGGTGTTGCGTGATCTCTAAAGTCAGCTCATGAAGGTCATAAAAACTGCATTTCATGATGCCATTCTCAATAACGATACTTCCATACTGAAAATCTATGGATTCTTTCATCTCGTCTAATTATTCCCTAATTCCATACAACGAAATCGATATTTTGCATCTATATTCTATTTTCTAAAATAACCAATCAGCATAAAATGGCAAAAATCAAACATAATAACTTTGTAAAGACAGTGGACGAAGTTATTACCGCGGCAAAAGACAAAGGAGTCGTTCATTTATACGCGCAAGGTCATACAACTGACAGAAGATACCTAACAATTAATGAACAAAAAACGCTCCACTTTGGAACATGCGGGTACCTGGGACTTGAACATCACCCATTTATAAAGGAATCAGCAATCAAAGCTATTGAGAACTATGGTACTCAATTTCCGATGTCCAAGACATACATCTCCAATCCATTGTATTCCGAGCTGGAGATGCTTGTAGAAGAGATGTATCAGGCTCCGGTTGTTATTTCAAAAAACTGTACCATCTCTCACCTGGCCACCATTCCCATCGTTGTTTCGGAGGATGATGCTGTGATATTGGACCATCAGGTTCATGCCAGTATTCAGGAAGCCGTACAAAAGATGCTTACCAAAGGAGTCACGGTTGAGATGATACGTCACAATAACCTGGAGATGCTTGAAGAGAAAATAAAATCTTTGAAGGACAAGCATCAAAAAATCTGGTATATGTCTGATGGTGTTTATTCTATGTATGGTGATTTTGCTCCAATTAGGGATCTGATCGCCTTAGCTGAGAAATACGAACAGCTTCATCTTTATGTTGACGATGCACACGGCATGAGCTGGGCTGGCAAAAACGGTACCGGCTATGTGATGAGTCAGATGCCAGAAGGTCTTTACCGGAAAATGGTCCTTACAGCTACGTTGGGTAAAGGGTTTGGTGCATGTGGAGGAGTTTCTGTTTTCCCTAATGAAGAGCTGAGGAGAAAAGTAAAAACATTCGGGGGTCCGAATACCTTTTCTGTCCAGTTGGAGCCACCTATTCTGGGAGCAGCTGTTGCTTCTGCAAAAATTCATCTCAGCGATGAGATCAATGATATGCAGTTAGAACTACAAAACAGGATTAATTATTGTAATACACTATTGAGCAGAACTTCTCTTCCACTGGTAGCTGAAACAAAAAGTCCGGTGTTTTTTATCGGAACGGGAGTGATGGGTACCACTAATGATTTCGTGAGCAGGATGATTAACGATGGCGTCTATGTAAATCCGGCCTTGTTCCCTGCTGTTCCGATGAAAAACAATGGTACAAGGTTTACCATATCACTAAACAATACCTACGAGGATATTGAAGTATTGGTAGATACACTGGAACGAAATTTTGAAGCTTCTCTGCAGGCCACCAATCAGACGCAGGAAAAGATCAGGAAGGCATTCAAAATGCCTCCGTTGGAAGAACAAAAGGACGAGCTTGAAGAGATCTTACAAAAATCTTCCATTGCCCACAATGTCCATGATTACTCGGCTATCAACCTTCAGGTTTTCAATACGATCCAGGAGGTAGACAAGGATCTTTGGAATGGTAAACTCGGACACAGAGGAATGTTTGATTGGGATGGCATGAGCTTTTTAGAAAGATCGTTTAGTGGTCATCAAAAACCAGAGGATAACTGGGATTTTAAATATTTTGTGGTCACTGACAAGCAGGGAACTCCACTTTTGGTTACATTCCTGTCATCAACCGTTTGGAAGGAGGATGCTTTTGCAAGAGCTTCAATTTCCGCACAAATTGAGCTGGTGAGGAAAAAGGACCCCTATTACCTCACTTCAAAGGTGCTTATGATGGGCAGTCTTTTCACAGAAGGCGAGCATTTTTATCTCAATATGGAGCATGATCTTTGGAAAAATGCGGTATTGATGTTTACGGAACGACTTTTCAAAGAGCAGGAAAAATGCGGTGCAACCAATGTCGTTCTTCGTGATTTCACGGAGAATACGGAGTTGACCAGGTTGTTTCTCGAACATGGCTTTGTGAAGATGGATATGCCGGAAACATGTATTGTTGAAGATCTTTCATGGAATAATGAAGAAGAATTCAGGGGATTGTTGAGCAAACGAAACAAGAAACATTTCAAGCAGGAAGTTAGAAAATTTGAATCCTGCTTTGACGTAGAGGTAATTGACAAACTTTCTGATGAGGGCTTACAACATGCTTACAACCTGTTCCTACAGGTGAAAAATAAGAACCTGGCATTGAATGGCTTCACCTATCCATACAGGTTATTTGAAGAGATGAACAATGACCCTGCCTGGGAATTTGTCGTACTCAGACTCAATGAAGCCACCTCTGATCACCGATTGCCGGTTGCTGTTGCTTTCTGTCATAAGAATGCTAAAAACACTTACAGCGGGATGTTTTTGGGACTGGATTACGATTATAACTTTGAATACGGAGTTTACCGTCAGGCCCTCTATCAATGCCTTAAGAGAGCCAAAAGCCTGGGATGCTCAAGAGTAAACCTGGGAGTATCTGCCACCATGGAAAAGAAAAAGCTTGGTGCTAATACTTATCCTCGGGTCGCCTATGTGAATACACAGGACAACCTGAGCATGGAAATAATGGAACATACTTTGTTAGTAACAAAACATTAATTTTGCTATGAATAGTGTCCTTACAATGGAAAGTACCATACGAGATCGCATAGAGGAGATCAGTAAATTAATATTCGAAGTAGCCAACGGCAATTTTGCATACAAAATTCCGAGCTCTCCGCATGACACTGATGAATTGGAAGCAATCATTCTCGGGGTAAATATGCTTGGACAGGAGCTTAGGAAGTCTACTGTATCCCGTGATTATATGAAAAGGATCTACGATGGGGTCATTGATATACTGATCATCCTGGATTCCAATCTTAAGATCAAAGCAGTAAATCATGCTACCTGTGAACTGTTAGAATACCAGGAGCGAGAGCTTATTGGCAGACCCTTGGAGGAATTGCTTTCGGAGGGGACAAAGAGTTCACCATTTAAGAAGATCATTCAGGACCTCTCAATATCTGGGCAGTCTAAAGACCGGGAATTGCATTTCATAGCTAAATCAGGAAATGAACTGCCAACCTCTACCTCTTTTTCCACATTGGAAAATAAAAACGAAGAGGAAAAAGAGGTGATGATCATTGCCAAGGATATTTCTCAGCTTAAAGCGACAGAATTGGCATTGAGGAAGGCAAGAGATCAGGCAGAGGAGGCCAATAAATCCAAAGGCCGCTTCCTATCTAATATGAGTCACGAGATCAGAACTCCGCTAAATGGTATCCTGGGTTTCTCTGAGTTGCTTAAAAATACTGCAGCCACCAAGATACAAAAGGAGTATCTATCCTTGATCCATTCTTCGGGAGAAACACTGGCCAAACTACTCAATGACGTGTTGGATCTGAATAAAATGGATCTCGACAAGCTTGTGATAGAGAAAGTGCCGTTTGATTTTAGGTATAATGTTGATTCAAATCTTAATCCTTATAAGTATCTGGCCAAAGAAAAGAACCTGACCTTCGATTTTAAAGTAGATGAAAGTGTACCTGAAATTGTGATCAGCGATCCGACCAGAATAAATCAGATCATTATCAATTTCGTGAGCAACTCAATGAAATTTACTGAAGAAGGTAGTATTCATTTGGGTTTCAAAGCCATTAGAAAAGAAGGGATGTTATTGCTACACGGTGAGGTGACTGATACAGGAATCGGGGTTCCACCTGATAAGCGAGACACCATCTTTGAAACTTTTACGCAATCTGATAGCTCAACGACCCGTAAGTATGGTGGATCAGGCTTAGGTCTGGCCATATGTAGGCAGTTGGTAGGTTTGATGGATGGTCAGATTGGTGTAGATAGCCCGATCAGTGAAAATCAGCGAGGTTCCAAATTTTGGTTTACCATTCCTGTGGAAGCCGGTGAAAAATCTAATAAATCTGACAAAGATCATCTGGAAGCAGATTTTAAGCTTGAGGAGAATAAAAAGATCCTTGTAGTAGACGACAACAACGTTAACCTGCTGTTGATCAAGAAAATGCTGATGTCTGCCGGTGCAAAAGTTACCAGTGCAATCCATGGGAAGGATGCCATTGAAAAGGTCCATAATGATGAGTTTGATATGATATTTATGGATATACAAATGCCGGTGATGGATGGATTTGATGCCACCATTGAGCTTAGAAAACAAGGCTATGAAAAACCAATTCTGGCACTTTCTGCTAACGTGGATAAAGAAAACATTGAAAAATGTCTGACTGTGGGGATGAACGATTATCTACAGAAACCCTATCACAAAAAGCAGTTGATGGGCTTGCTGGAGAAGTGGACGTCTAATTGATTTTTAAAAAATACACGTTGTTTCTGTGTAGTTAATTGCATTATGCTCAATTTAGGCGTTTTTAAAGGACGCCTTTAATGATCATTCAAGCATCAGATCGACTTAATACTGCTGAAGAATACTATTTCTCCAGGAAGTTAAAAGAAATAGCCCGACTCAACGAAGATGGCGAACGGGTTATTAACCTGGGAATTGGCAGCCCCGACCTGATGCCAAATGAAAAAGTGATCACGCGACTCAGCAATAGCATTGTTTTGCCGGATGTTCATGGCTATCAGCCTTATCAGGGGATTCCTGAGCTCAAGGAAGCCATCGCTTCCTTCACCGGTAGAAACCTTGATGTGAATCTGGAAACAGATGAAATCCTGCCGCTGATTGGGTCCAAAGAAGGCATCATGCACATATCCTGGTCGTACCTTAATCCCGGAGATAAAGTATTGATCCCTGCGTTGGGCTATCCGACTTATTCCTCTGTGACGAAATTAGCCGGAGGGGTGCCCGTTTATTTTCCACTCAAAGAAGCCGATGGCTGGTCGCCTGACTGGGATTTTCTGGAAAATCTGGATTATACGGATATCAAGTTGCTATGGCTCAACTATCCGCACATGCCTACGGGATCCAGGGGTACTGTTGATATTTTTGAACGTTTCTTAACACTGGCCAAAAAGAAGGGCTTTTTGATTTGCCATGACAATCCCTACAGTTTTATTCTCAATGACCAACCACTGAGCATTCTGGCTATTGAAGGAGCCAAAGAGGTGAGCATTGAGCTGAATTCCCTGTCAAAAACTTTCAATATGGCAGGGTGGAGGATAGGATGGGTTTCCGGAAAGAAATCTTACCTGGACCCAATCCTGAAAGTGAAAAGCAATATGGATTCCGGCATGTTTAAACCATTGCAATTGGCTGCCATAGAGGCATTGAATCTTGATGATTCCTGGTTGATAGAATTGAACCGTGTCTACTCCAGGCGCAAAAAACTTATTCATACTTTTTTAGACAAGCTGGGCTGTATGTACTTTGGTGATCAGTCCGGATTGTTCGTCTGGGCCAAAGTACCCGGGAGTAATGGTGTGGCATTTTCGGATCAGATACTGGCCGATAATAGAGTATTTGTCACTCCGGGGTTTATTTTTGGAGAGACTGGCAAAGCTTATATCAGAATATCACTTTGCTCCCCTGAAGGAAAGCTGGAAGAAGCCATCCAACGTATTTCTTAAAATTTGGTGATTTAGAATTTAGGTTGAATTTTGCAGAGATATCCAATGCTTAGGTTTCAATAACAAGTAAAAACTCAATGAAAATACTCTTCGTAGGAACAGGTTTAATTGGCGGTTCATTTTCACTGGCCTTACAGCAACAAAAGATGCTGGAGCAGGCTGGAGGCTATAGCCGGAACCCCATAAATCTTGAAAAATCCTTGTCACTGGGCATCATTCAGCAACAGTTCGACAACCTTGATGATGGCATTTCATGGGCAGATTGGATCATACTGTCTATTCCAGTCGATGCGATATTAAAAATGTTGCCAGAAATATTGGATAAGCTTAAACCCGGACAGGCAGTCATTGATTTTGGATCTACCAAGGGATCTATCTGCGAGTTGGTCAAGCATCATAAAAACAGGTCGCAATTCATTGCAGCGCATCCAATAGCTGGTACAGAGTATTCGGGACCTGAAGCAGCTTTTCCAGGTCTCTTTGAGAAAAAGTCCATGCTGATCTGCGAGCGCGAATTGACCAATCCGGATTTGATGGAGGAGTTTGAGAAATTGTGTATCAAACTTTCGATGAAAGTAGATTTCCTGGGTGCGACTGATCATGACAGGCATCTGGCTTATATTTCACACCTAAGCCATGTAACATCCTACGCATTGAGTAATGCTGTGCTGGCTAAGGAAAAAGATGGCAGTATTATCCTCGAAATGGCGGGATCAGGTTTTGCATCCACAGTGAGATTGGCAAAGAGTTCACCTGAAATGTGGGCGCCAATTTTTCTAGATAACAAGAAGATGGTTCTTGAAGCCATCGATCAATACAATAATAAGCTCACGAAATTTAAACAGCTTCTTGAAAGTGAAGACCTGGGTGGTATGTTGCAATACTTGAAAGAGGGAAGGGAAATAGGAAAGATACTCAAATAAAAAAGGCGTAAGTATTACTCACGCCCTCCATATATTTCCTGGAATACAAATTAACCGATCTAGTTAAGGATCACTTTGTCTTTAGACTTTTCGATCATTTCTTTACTGGTTTTAGAATACTTGTCTACCAGATCATTGTAGGTCTTCTTGTATTCGTTGAGCTTACCATTCAATACTTTTTCCCATTTACCAGATTGTTTCCTGAAATCTTTCTTCAATTCATTTAACTTTTTCTCCGAACCTTTAGGATCAGAAAAGTAAGCTGCAGCCACTCCTGTGGCAACTCCTGTCATAAATGTGAATAAATATTTTGATGCACTCATAGTCATATAATTTTCGTTCCTAATACGCTTTAGTTAATAAACATATCTGAGTGGATGAATGTTTGGAAAAATCCAAATTCATTCAATGATCAATGTGATTAGGGTTGGATTAGGCGCCCCCGGTTTGGTCGAGTTTGAAAATGATAGGTAGAACCATTTTTACTTTTACCGATTGACCTCTTTGAGTTCCGGGTTTGAATTTCGGGGCTGTACGGAGTACACGCTCCGCTTCGAGATCACAACCACTACCGATGCCTTTTACAGCCTTTACTTTTGTAATAGCACCATCTTTATCTACAATAAACTCGACGTAAACCCGACCTTCAACACCTGCAGATCTTGCAGAAGTCGGATAGCTTAAGTTCTCGGCGATATACTGATAAAAGGCTTCCAGTCCTCCCGGGAATTCCGGTGGGTTTTGGACGATAGTAAAAATTTGATCACCTTCACTGGGTGTTGGATTTTTCTCAGCGGTATAGTCTTTTAATTCTACAACTACGCCGATCCGGTCTTTCAAATAAAAGAAGCTCACCAGGTCACCCTCCACGTGTAATTTTCGAATAATATCATAGACCGTTCCTACCTGCTCACCCTCTTCCACAGCCAATTCCTTATATGCATAGGTCTTTTCAGGGTTTTTATTATGCAAGGATTCAAGTAACTCTTTGGCTTGTACAGGTATTTCTGTTTCTGGAGAGTTGCCTTCCGCTAACTTTTCGATTTCACGATCCAGCTTGTCATTGCAGGAGAAAGTAGTGATCAGGATGGCATAAAGCGTACAAAGAGTGGCCAGCTTCCATCCACTGATAAATTTCATTTGCTTTTTCAAGGCATTGATTCGCTTGAGCACTGACCCTCCATGAAATGAGTTGGTCAGCACCAAACCCTTAGATCTGAGGGTATGCTTGATGAGTGTGTTGGAATATGCTACAAGACCAAATCTTCGAAGAGCAATCAGATCTGCTTCATATTCATGGATCCTTTTAATTTCCTTTTGGAGCCACCAGGCACTGGGAAGAAACCAACAACAAGTCCTGAAAGCATTCATCAGAAGAATGTCCAGGGAATGTAATTGCCTGGCATGAGCCAGCTCATGCTGTAGTATTACCTCATGATCCGGGGCTGATACTACGTTTTCATGAATGAATATCCATCTAAAGAACGTGAAAGATCCTTTTTCTTTGATCAATCGTATCCTGACATCACGAATATTTAATACATGGCTTTGAAAGAAGAGCTTGAAAATGCTCCAAAGGCCCAGTAAAAAATGGAACAGGAAAGCTGAAGTGATGAGTATATAGGCCCATCTGATGATGACATACTTATCAACGACAGACTGGGTGCCAATCACAATGGGAGATAAACCATTACCAATAAAGGTGTTGAATTCAGCTGTGGCATCCGCTGAGTTGGACGGCAGGAAAAATCCTTCAAAAGAAATCAATGGAACAATTATAGCAACAGGGATAGTAATGATCAGGAACCACCGCATTAGCTGATACTGTCGCTCACCACGCATGGTGATCACGTATGCCAATGAAAGCAGCATATGGACAATGGCTAATTCGATGAAATAGGCTATCACTTTCCGTCTTTTTTAAGTTCTTTGAGCAATGCTTCCAGTTCCTTCAAGCTCAGGTTATCTTCTTTGGTAAAAAATGAAACCATTTGCTGATAAGAACCGCTGAAATATTTCTTGACAAAACTTTTCATAAAAGTTTTGGTGTACTCCTCCTTTGAGACCAGGGTGTGGTATTGGTGAGACTTTCCAAAGGCTTTATGACCCACAAACCCCTTTTGCTGAAGGATCCTGACGATGGTTGATACTGTATTGTAAGCTGGTTTGGGCTCAGGAAGCTGCTCGATAATGTCCTTGACAAAGGCATTTTCCAGGTTCCAAAGTACCTGCATAATCTCTTCTTCAGCCCTGGTTAATTCTCTCATAAACTAATATTTTAGTTAAATATAATCATAATCACCGATTGATCCAAAAATATAACTAATAATTTAGTTTCCATGAAACCGGATGTGTTTGAATTGGCCTGATTGAGGGTTTCAAAATAGATCGTTTTCTTTAGTAGAATTCCTCAAAATGATAATGATTTTCTCAAAATAGACAAACCTGATGAGATACTCTGGTAGAGTGACATAGGTAAATGATGTGATTTAACTATCTGGTATACATGCGATTATGTGTTTGTTTCATGCCAATGATGTGAAGTTGGCATTAATCTGGAATCAACAGAAACGTTTAACCAGTTTAACCAGCTTTATGACATCAAATTTTCCTTACCCAAAAGGCATTGGACTTTTTTTGGCAGTAGTCCTTCTGTTTAATTTTCCAATAAATGCAGCTCCATCAGTTGACGAATGCCTATGCGAGTTTGGCATACAATACATGACTGTGCGCTATGACGGACCAGAGGGAGCAACAATAAACGTTTATAGTACGCGGAATCAGCGGGATTTCATACAGCAATTTGACAACGTTGCGAATGGTGACTTGCTTTTTATTGATAAATCAGATTTTTTGAAGGGTAGTGTGAAGACCAAGACCTACCTGGTAGTGAAAGGTGTGCCGGATTCCGAGGTATCATATCATACCTCATGCTCAGAAGATATTTTAAATCAAACAAAAGGATATTTTACTGTGACTGCCTTCCAGGATGCAAAAGGAAATTCGTGTGGAAATGGAATAAATCTTGACGCAGACATCCATAATAACCAGTGTTATGGAGATCAGCAGGGGGCAATCTCTTTGAATATCACAGGAGGACTCGCTCCTTATCACATCAATTGGGGTGATGTTGAGTGTGAAGGGGGTAATTTGACATCCTTGGAAAATGGCACCTATTTTCTGACAGTAACAGATTTTGCTGGCAATTCGATTGACACTACATTTTCAATCACAAGCCCCGAACCAATTAGCCTTACCCATGAGATCAGTTTAGTCGATTGTGATGAATGGACGATTGAGTTGACACCAGAAGGAGGGGTTGCTCCATATCAATTTGTCTGGTCTACCGGTGACACGACTTCAACTTTAAATGGATTATCTGGTGGAACTTATGTTGTAGAGGTCACTGATGCCAATGGTTGCGTCATGAGTGACTCCATTGTTATCCCGGAAACAATACCTTTTTCGGTTTCTATTGAGGAAAATACCTGTAAGAATGGTCAATTAAAAGCTGTTGTGGAAGGTGGGGAGTCGCCGTACAGCTATGCATGGTCTACGGGTGAAACCGGAAGCGAAATTATGGTTCAATCGTCTGGCCAGTACTGGGTCGGTGTGAAAGATGCATTCGGTTGCGAAGTATTGGATACTGTTGATGTTGATCAGCTTAATAATATACCAGTTACAGCAGACATCACGAAACCATCCTGTTTTGGCGGTTCCGATGGGATTATAGATCTCACTATTGATGGGGAACAAACTTCATATGTTTACCAATGGGACACAGGTGAGACCACTCAGGACCTAACCAACGTACCGGCAGGTACCTATCAGGTGACCATTACAAGTACTGCAATACCTGACTGTAGCCAGGAGTTTTCATTTGAACTACCCGATGCTCAACCCACTGAAGTTTATGCAAGCGTAACACAGATTAGTTGTCTGGGGCAGGGATCCATAACTATTGATTCAATTGCCGGAAAAGGTCCATTTGAGCTGGAATGGACTACCGGTGAAACTTCTTCATCTATTAATGATCTCGATGCAGGCATTTATGGTTTGACGGTGGTTGATAGTGCAGGGTGCGCTAGGACTAAAAATTTCCAAATCAATGATTACCAGCCTTTGGAGGTATCAATTAGTTATGACTTTTGCGTCAACGCAAACCTCAAAGCCATTGTTAATGGGGGTACAGGTCCATTCACATATAGCTGGAATGGCGAATCCGGCAATTATTCACTCACTCCAGATGGTATTGGAACATATAAGGTAGTGGTGACCGATAGTCAGGGATGCCGCGATTCTACCACGATTGAAATCACGGAGGTTTTTTCACCCCTAAACATTAGTGGGAATACTACACAACTTGAATGCAATGATCCGGCATCAGGGACCATAGACTTGAGCGTAAGTGGTGGTACCGGGCCCTATGATTACCTGTGGTCCAATGGATCCCGGGAGGCATCGATAGATAGCCTTGGTTCCGGATATTATGAGGTTACTGTAACTGATCAGAAGGGGTGTCAAAAATCCAGGCTGTTTTCAATTAGGCCACTTTCCACCATGAGTCTTTCCGCAAATATTAGCACGATAAGTTGTGAAGGCGGCGATGGTAGTATTGCTTTGACCGTTGATGGAGGTACATCTCCATACAGGTATGAATGGAGTAATGGAGGTTCAGGTTCAATGATTTCCGAATTGTCGGCAGGTGATTACCAGGTAGATGTGATTGACGCCAATGAATGTCTTGTCAGCGAAACATTTACCCTGGCCGTGCCGGACTCCTGCGATATTTCCAATGGTGATGGTGACAAACCAGATAATGAAAAATGCTGTGATGGAAAAGTCACAACCCTTACCCTGGCATATAGGGGCAGCGTGTCCGGTTTCGTTGAAGTCATACAAAAGATAGATCAAAAAAAGGTTTTCTCAGGCCAGGTGAATCACGGAGAGGAATTCACCATTGTGGGTTTAGATCGTAAGGGGACCTTTGGACCCGAGATCGTCCTGTATGTTGATAATGTCTATGCAGCTCAATTTCATACCAGCTGCTCTGAGCCTATTGGTCCTGGTGTAACAAGTGGAGATTTTGTAGTGATCTCTGGTGAAAGTAGAAACGGTGGTCTTTTGTGCACTGAAGAGACCAACGAAAATGATGATGATTTATCAGATGATGATTTTTGCTTATATCCAAATCCAAGCAACGGGAGTGAAAAACTCAAGCTTAGACTGCCTCAAAATAATGAGCGGTTTCTTAGCGTAAACATCTATGACCTTAGTGGTCAGCTTCGAAAATCCATGAAACAGGAGTTTGAATGGCAGCCGTCGATGGTAGACATCAGCGAATTAACCTATGGCTTGTCGCGTGGTCAATATATCATAAAGATCAGTCTCGGATCCAATGAATCCACTGAACGGTTGGTCATTCGGTAATTACTTATTTCGAACAGTCCCAAGGCTAAATCAAAGAATGGGCTTTTTGTTATGAAAACTCCGGGTGATTTCTCCTGTGCTATCATTAATTTGCGGTGTTATTGCAGAAGCAAACCAGACAGATAACAAACCCAAAAATGAATTACACGAGAAATCTTATTGCAATAGTTAGCCTGATAGCTGTATTCAGCTGTGGCAGTCCAAACAAAGAAAATGCGCAGTCGCCGAACATCGTATTGATCCTTGCTGATGATCTGGGCTACGGCGATCTTAGCTTTTACAACAAGGACTCAAAGATCCAAACCCCGAACATTGATGACCTAGCAGCGGGAGGTATTCATTTTACCGATGCACATTCGGCAGGGGAGTGGTGTACACCCTCCCGCTATGGCCTGATCACCGGAACATACCCTGCCAGGATAGCACTCAACTGGAGGGAGCGAGCCCTGATCGGGGATGACCAGGAAACGCTTGCCACCATGCTGAAAAGAAATGGCTATCAGACAGCCTGTGTCGGCAAATGGCACCTTGGTTTTGATGACCTCAACTGGGAAAATCCGGGATCTATGGAAACGCTTGCCGGAGGTCCGATTGACCATGGATTTGATTATTTCTTTGGGATGCACGCTTCGTTGGATATACCTCCATATTTCTACCTGGAGAATGACCGCTTAGTAGAAAAGCCAACCGGTTTCGTGGATGATTATGCCAGTGAAGATGCTACCACCCCTATCTCGGGAGCCTTTTATCGGCAAGGAGCCAGTGCGCCTGGATTTAAGCATGAGGACGTGCTTGATGTCTTCTTTGATAAAGCCAAATCATTCATTTCCGGACATTTAACTGAGACAACTGATAAACCATTTTTTCTATATTTTCCATTAACCGCACCACACACCCCGTGGCTGCCTAAAGATGCTTACAGGGGCAAGAGTGGTGCAGGTGAATACGGAGATTTTGTGATGCAGGTGGATGACCTTGTTGGCCAGGTAAGGAGTTTACTGGAACAAAAAGGGATATCAGAAAACACGCTCATCGTTTTTTCTTCTGACAATGGGCCAGTTTGGTTTGAGGAAGACATCAGGAAGTTTGACCATGACTCAAAAGCCGGACTCAAAGGGATGAAAATTGATCAGTGGGAGGGCGGATCGCGCATTCCATTGATTTTTAACTGGAAAAGTAAGATCCACTCAGGAAAACAATCTAATCAGCTCATCGGATTTACAGACATGATGGCCACGTTTGCATCAATTGTGGGTGAACAACTTAACGATGGTTTTGATAGCAAAGATTTTACACCGGTTTTGTTTGACCAGGCAAATGACAACATCAGGGAGGGGCTCGTGGTAGGCAATGACATTTACCGTAAAGGAGACTACAAAATAATTAAAGGGTCTGGATTAGGATCTTTAAGCAGAAGGTATGATCCTGATAGCGTCTATCTTGATGAAATGGACAACAAAGGCGAGCTTTACAATCTGGCGAAAGACCCTTATGAAAGAGAGAATCTGTATGCATCAAATGCAGACCTGTATCAATCACTCAAAACTGAATTTGAAGCTATTGTTGCCAATGCATCCACAATGGAGCAAGATCATGACTTACCTCCGGTCAAGTAGTTTTAAAATTTAGACGAAACTAGACTACTCAAACAGACATATTGAGCAATTTATGCCGATGAATGCATATGGATTTCTAATAACTTCCAGATTTTCCTGTCAATTCTAACAAGTTCCTGCTAATTTCGCGCTTTAGTTTTAAAAAGACAGGTCATAAAATTATCAAATTTGAAATCCAGGTTTACATTTATTGAGAAGGGACAGGGGAGTGTTAAACAAGATATATTATCAGGCTTAACAGTAGCTCTGGCCCTTGTGCCGGAAGCAGTAGCCTTTGCTTTCATCGCCGGGATATCACCCGTAGTAGGACTATATGGTGCTTTTATGATGGGGTTGATCACTTCCATCTTCGGAGGAAGACCAGGAATGATTTCCGGTGCTACCGGAGCCATGGCTGTAGTAATGGTCCATCTCGTGAAAGAAGGTATTGAGTTGGGAGGTGGTCAACAGGCCGCTGGACTTCAGTATTTGTTTGCCACCTTATTGCTCACAGGAGTGATCCAAATGGCTGCGGGATACTTCCGTCTGGGTAAATTTATTCGTTTGGTGCCTTATCCCGTGATGATGGGATTTGTCAATGGCCTGGCGATTGTCATCTTTATCTCTCAACTGGGGATGTTTAAGTCCGGGGGCGAATGGCTAGCAGGCTCATCGCTATATATCATGATAGGCCTAACCGCACTCACCATGATCCTGATGGCGGTGATCCCCAAAATCCATAAAGGTATCCCTGCAGCGTTGACGGGTATCCTGGTGGTTTCTTTGATCGTCATTTTAGGAAACATAGAAACACAAACGGTACAGTCGTTTATACAATCCAGAGGTGGAACGGGTATCAAAGCAGGACTGCCGACATTTAATATTCCGATCGTCCCCTTAAACTTCGAAACACTTCAGTTTATCGCCCCTTATGCATTTATTCTCGCTGCCATTGGCCTGATAGAGTCGCTCATGACCCTCAATCTGGTAGATGAGCTTACGGATACGCACGGTAGTGGTAACAGAGAAGCATTTGCCCAGGGGATGGGTAATTTCGTTAACGGTTTTTTTGGTGGCATGGGAGGCTGTGCGATGATCGGGCAAAGTATCATTAATATTAAATCAGGAGGTCGTGGCAGATTATCCGGAATCGTTGCAGCCGTCGCACTCTTATGTTTTGTACTCTTCGCCTCAACATACATTGAAATGGTTCCTATTGCCGCGCTTGTAGGGGTCATGTTTATGGTCGTGATCGGAACTTTTGCCTGGAACACCTTCAAGGTGTTCAATAAGGTTCCGCTGGCTGATGTCCTTGTGATGGTCCTGGTTACAATCCTCACAGTTATGTTTGATTTGGCGATTGCAGTCTTTGCAGGTGTATTGGTATCTGCTTTGGTATTCGCCTGGGAAAATGCCCTCCGTATCCGAGCCAGAAAGTTTGTGGATGAGCACGGCATCAAACATTATGAGATTTATGGCCCGTTATTTTTTGGGTCAGTAAGCCTTTTCAACAGCAAGTTTGATGTAGCCAATGACCCCAACGAGGTGATCATTGATTTTAAAGAATCCAGGATTGCTGACCAGTCGGCCATTGAAGCGGTAAACAAGATCACAGAAAAATACCGTGACGCTGGTAAAACCATCCACTTGCGACACCTGAGTTCAGACTGTGTGAAATTAATTGAGCGAGCGGACGAGATTGTTGATGTAAATGTGCTGGAAGATCCGGATTACTTTGTAGCGGTTGACAATTTCAAGAAATACAGTACGTACTCGGCACAATAACTTGTGATTCCTAGTTTCCCTGGTCTTTATTCCAGATAGAATCCATCAGGTCATGATGGTCTCTTCGGGTAACCCTCTGGTCGATACAAGCCATCACTGCCCAAAAGTCCCGCTTTTTCAGTAAAGACCCTGAGACTGTCAGATTAATCGAACTGAAAGCAAAAGAATCTGAGTTAAGCCAGGAATTTGATCAGTTTTAAATGAATATTGAAGACTTTAAGAAGGTAGAACATTAAACATACAATTTGCCTAACTCATCCCACCCATCATTTCTTGGTTTGAAAGTATTCATCCATCTTCAACCGCATTTCGTCCTTGCCTATATAGGATGGCGAAAGTGACGGCTGTCCCGGGAAATTTTCCATGTGCAACGTCTGTGTAGGGAAGGCAAAATTGACCCCCAGTTTTTCAGCCAGCTTCATGATCTCCAGCAGGATCTCGTGCCTGGCTTTCAATTCTGCTTGCCAGTCTGGTACTTCAAAGAAGATATAGAACATCACATTTAATGAAAAGGAGGCCATGTCATTGAAATAGACATTGTAGTAGTCTTTCCTCGTGTCAGGATGGTTCTCAACGATCTTTCGGAGGCCTTCTACAAATGCATGGATCAAATCAGGAGGTGTGTCGTAAGTCAGCGCAATCTGGGTGTAGAATCGTCTGTACTGCCGTAAGCCATGGTTATCCACCGTACTATCTGCAAGTTTGCTGTTTGGCACGTACATCACAGAGTTTCTGAATGTTCTGATCCTGGAGCTACGGAAGCCCACTTCTTCTACAGTACCATCGATATCCCCTGAAGTGATCCAGTCACCAATCTGGAAGGGCTTGTCCACAAAGATCATCAGTGAGCCGAAGAAGTTTTTGATGGTATCCTGGGCTGCCAGAGCAAATGCAAGACCTCCGATTGATAATCCCGTGAGCAATGGTATGATATCAATATTCAGGTTGTCCAGCACAAAGAGTGAACCAATAACAACAACAAAGGTCTTAAGCGTCTTCCGAACCAGAGGAACCAGTTGATCATCGAGAGTTGATTTGGTTTTCTCTGCCAGGTGCTTCAGATACAAGGCCAGAATATTGACCAGTTGGTAGAAGACAATGGTTCCGAAAATGGGAACCAGGACCCGAAGAAATGTCATAAGTATCCATGAAAACTCCGAGGGAAGTTGCAACGCTGGCACGTACATGACAATCAGGGCAAATACAAAGAACAGGCTCACTGGTCTGGCGACTGGTAGTAGATACCCTTTGGCGAGATCCCGATATCCTGCACGTGTGATCAGCTTACCCAATAGCCAGTTGAAGAAGATACTCAATAACTTGTGGATCACAACACCAAAGAGGGCAAGGATCAGCACACCAATGTACTGATATAAATGCAAGCCAAGGACCTCTTGTGTGCCAAGCTTGGGAAGCAGGTTTAAAAGCCTCCCTGTACCGTACCTGAAAATGCCAGAATGGATCCTACTTACCTCACGAATGGATTTATCAGTATAGTACCAGGATCCATCTTTCCTTTCGAGATAGATGGTGGGGAACTGCTCAGTGAGCACATACCTGTGCTTATTAAGTGTCGAATCATAGTAATCCGGTTCTTTGGGGATGTCATCCAGGTCGATATAAACACCTTCACCATCGATGATTTGCTTGAGCTTGACAGCTACCTGGATAGCTTCCTTGGCTGGTCTTGCATTGAGGTTAAAGGGTGCAGCGGCTAGCGTATCATTGTAGTGTGCGCTTTTTA
Source organism: Cyclobacteriaceae bacterium (assembly GCA_965223915.1). Taxonomy (GTDB): domain Bacteria; phylum Bacteroidota; class Bacteroidia; order Cytophagales; family Cyclobacteriaceae; genus UBA7330. The sequence goes on from OZ245027.1 coordinate 2,532,846, forward strand.
GGTAGTAGAGGTGAGTATTAATCGCATGATACGGTGAGTTTAAGTTGGCGCTTTCCTGACTAAAGCCAACAAAACTGAGGGAACAAAATAGGATCAGGAGTAGTTTTCTCATGTAATTGACAAGGTCTGATTAGAATTTGAATCGGACTGGCAAAGGTAAGGTTTAATCAATTTACCTTTGCCGCACTTTTTAACGAATTTAAAATCTCCAATATCCATATGACGAATCCACTGTTTCAGGCTTTCAATACCCCCTTTGAGGTTCCTCCATTCAATGACATTAAAATAGAACATTATATGCCAGCCATTGAAGAGGGGATTAGATTGGCCAGGCAGGAAATTGATACCATTACACAAAATGATAAGGCTCCTTCATTTCAAAACACGATAGAAGCGTTGGAGTCATCCGGAGAATTACTTTCAAGGGTTTCTTCAATCCTTTTCAATCAAAATGCTGCAGAGACCAGTGATGAGCTTCAGGCTGTAACCAAAGAAGCTTCACCTATGCTTTCTTCTTTTAACAACGAGATCAAACAAAACACTGACTTATGGTCCAGGGTCAAGTCTGTTTATGAGCAAAGAGGTACCCTGGGACTGAATCCGGAACAGAGAATGCTGCTGGATAAGACCTATAAAAGTTTCGTGCGTAGTGGAGCAAATCTGGGTGATGAAAAGAAAAAACGTTTTAAGGAGATTTCCATAGAGCTGTCAAAATTGACACTTACCTATGGCGAAAACCTATTGTTCGAAACCAATGAATACGAGTTGGTTCTTGACAATGAAAGTGATCTTACTGGCCTGCCAAAAGATGTCGTCAAAAGAGCCAGTACGCTGGCTAAGGAAAAAGGGCAGGAAGGCCAATGGATATTTACATTACAGGCACCCAGCTACATTCCGTTCATGGAATACTCAGAGCAACGACACCTTCGTGAAAAACTTTATAAAGCCTTTATGAGTAAGGCCTTCAAGGGAGATAAAAGAGATAACCAGGAGTTGGTCAAAGAGATCGTACGCTTACGAAGTGAGATAGCCAAATTGCTGGACTATCCAACGTATGCCAGTTATGTACTTGAGGAGCGAATGGCTACCAACCCCTTACAGGTAAGACATTTCCTCAACGATCTTTTAGAAAAAGCTTTGCCGAAAGCAGAGGAGGAGATCAGGGAGATGAAGGCTTTCATGAAAGAACTGGGCGTGGATCATGAATTGGAACGATGGGACTGGGCATTTTATTCGGAAAAGCTTCGCAAAAAGAAGTATGCGATCGATGATGAGCTGATCAAACCTTATTTCAAACTCGAAAATGTTATTTCAGGCGTTTTTCAGACTGCGGAAAGGCTATTCGGTTTGTCATTTGTTAGAAACAAGGAAATCCCAGTTTACCATCCGGATGTCATTGCCTATGAAGTTTATTCAGGTAAAGAGATGAGAGCTGTTTTCCTGGCTGACTTTTTCCCGAGAAAGGGTAAGCGAAGTGGGGCATGGATGACTTCCTATAGAGAACAAAAGAAAAAGGATGGTAAGAACATCCTTCCCCAGGTGAGTATCGTATGCAATTTCACCCCCTCCTCTGAGGATGCTCCTTCACTACTGAAATTTGATGAAGTTAAAACCCTGTTCCATGAATTTGGGCATGCATTACATGGCATGCTTGCCGACACCACGTATGGCACTTTATCGGGGACCAATGTTTACTGGGATTTTGTGGAACTACCCTCTCAGATTTTTGAGAATTGGTGCTTTGAAAAAGAGTGCCTGGATCAGTTTGCCCGACATCATGAAACTGATGAGCTGATACCTGCCGAATTGGTTGAGAAGATCAAACAAAGCTCCAACTACCATGAGGCTTATGCCACAGTAAGGCAAATTAGCCTTGGATTGCTGGATATGGCATGGCATGACCTTTCCTTTGAAATGGCTGATGAGATCACGGATGTAGCAAAGGTCGAACAAGAAGTTTTCAACCAGCTTGATCTCTTCAAACCAGTGCCCGGAACCAACATGAGTGTCCAGTTCGGACATATCTTTGCGGGAGGCTATGCAGCAGGATATTACAGCTACAAATGGGCTGAAGTATTGGACGCGGATGCCTTCTCACTGTTTAAAGAAAAAGGCATATTCGATCAGAAAACTGCGCATTCATTTAGAGACAATATCCTAAGCAGGGGAGGGACCATACATCCCATGGAGCTGTATAAGAAATTCAGGGGTCGTGAGCCCAACCCGGAAGCACTGCTGAAACGGGCAGGACTGGCTTAATATAGAATTTCGCTATAGAAGTCCTTACTCTCTCTTCGGAGGATTCCCTGTAAGTCATTCATGAGAAGATCCAGGCTGTTTTTGAGCTTGGCGATCTCTTTCTGTTTAGGTTTGGTGCCGAATACTATTTCCTGTTCGCTGGGAGCTCTCAGACTTTCATAATATTTCTTATCTGAGCAGAGCCTGGTGAGTTGAGCACTTACGACACTGAGGAGGCTCAGGGATTGATTGGGTAAGAATTTTAATTGTCTTTCCGGAATATCATGGACGATGGCATTGATTTCATGAGGTTCGAGCAGTATAGCAGATTCCGAGTCATTTTGCAGGGTCCGTAATAATCTGATCATCCGCTTCAATCCACCATTCGTTCTGTCGTCCTTGGCATTGATCCTGGCAATGTTTTTAAAGGGGAGGTAACTTCTCCTGGTTTTTTCTCCAAACCTGAATTCGGAAATTCCTCTTTCTATTTCCCTTTTGGTTTCCAGGTAGCTACGATTGTTGAGCCAAATGGCGGGCTGGATATTGACTCTACACGAAGGCTTTTCTGTGAGGACAGCAATTTCATGTTGGTTGTTAAAGCCGGCTTTTTGAACAAATTTGAGACCCTTCATAATGCCTATGATCTCTCGGATCAGGAACTGGATCTCCTGCCAGGGTTTATCTGTTTGTGGTGTAATCAGCGTCAGCAGGGTCACGTCGCCAAAAAGGGTAATGTGCGTTTCGGTCTGGATAGGCCCCTCATACCTGAAATCTATTTTTACAGGAGCCTTGGCCAGTCCGGCTTCAATGGTATCCTGAATTTTCTTGGTGATCGAAAAAACTTTGTATGAATAAGAATGATCTATCTCCAGCATTGATTCCAGTGCATATCGCATGGCATTGGGATAACCCCTATGGGAAAATGCATCTGAAATGATTGGTTCTGACTTTGCCTCGTCGAATCTCCTTTTACGTAGGTTATTAATTAATAGCTCGTAGTTGGCGCCCATCAAAAAAATGATCTAACAGACCAAAATAATTGTTAATTCGGTGAAATTATAAATTAATTGGGAGATTCTCCGATTTAAGACAGACTCAACCGGTGTTGGAAGTAAAAAGTATCCTAATTGCTGGTAATTACCAATTGGATAGAATAATCGGATTCATCCACCTGACTGCTGGTTTTTTCAGGATAGGGAATGACCTTCAACAACTCGATTGTGTAATGACCAATATTAATTATTTTGGATTGGTTGTTTTGCAGTGATCCAATAGTAAGTTCTTTAGAAAGGGTTTCAAAATTTTCGTTGATCTCAATAGTCACACGGGCTTGCCCTTCCCATACACAGATAGCATTGGCAGGACACCTCGAATCCTCACCAAGGTCACTAAATGTGATGGAGAAATGATCTTGTCCATCCAGCATCTTAGTTTCTCCATACTGAAGAACAAAAGTTTCATCCAGGTTAATCTTTCTACCCTCTTCGTCGCAAGAGAAAAGAATAAACAGGATAATGATGTATATGACTTTTATTAAAATTTTCATTATTGAAAACCTCTCCATTTACTGACTCCAATAATCGTGCTAAGGTTGGATTTTTGAATAAAAAAATTTAAAAAGCGTTATTTTTTAATTGGATTTGCTTTCTTTTGTATCATTATGCTACCCACAGCAGATATAGTGCCCGTTTTTACCAATTGCTAAAAAGCAGCATTGGTCCCTCCTCATAGGGCAATTCTTCAACTCTCCTTTCACATTTTACTTTCTATATCATGCTTAGTAGTATCAAAAAATTTCTATCTCTTTTTCTGGCTGCACTTCGGGGTACCAATGAAGAATTCACGACCGGAAGCATAGATCGCGCTATATTTTTATTAGCCATTCCAATGATCGCAGAAATGATCCTGGAAGCTGTTTTTGCTGTGGTGGACATGTATTTTGTTTCCCGGATCAGTGTCAACGCGGTGGCTACTGTGGGATTAACAGAGTCCCTCATGATGATCATTTATTCCATAGCCATTGGATTGGCCATGGCTACCACTGCGATCGTAGCACGAAGGATTGGTGCCAAAGAAAAGAAACGGGCAGCCGATGCGGGATTTCAAGCAATATTCCTGGCATTAGTCATTGGAGTGATCATTGGGGTGGCAGGTTTTATATTTTCTGAAGAATTGCTCTTTTTGATGGGTGGTGATGCCCAGATGGTAGCAGAAGGTGTTGGTTTTACCAGGATCATGTTTGCCGGCAATATTTCTATTGTCCTGATCTTTTTGATCAATGCCATTTTCAGGGGAGCAGGTGATGCTTCTATTGCTATGTGGTCACTTACACTGGCCAATGGATTGAATATCGTATTGGATCCTCTCTTGATTTTTGGGTGGGGACCAATACCCGCCTTTGGTATCAATGGGGCAGCCATGGCCACGGTGATCGGTCGTTCTGTTGGGATTGTCTTTCAGGTCTATTTTCTGATAAGAGGGACTGATAGGATCCGGATAACTATGAAGAACATTGTGATCCGCATAAAGACCATTTGGGAGATCATACGTATTGCGACAACAGGAATATGGCAATTTCTGATTGAGACTGCCAGCTGGATATTTTTGATCAGGATCATTGCCGGATTTGGTATGGATGCTGTGGCCGGTTATCAAATTGCCTTCCGGGTGATCGTATTTACCATCTTGCCAGCATGGGGATTGTCGAATGCTGCAGCTACGCTGGTGGGGCAAAACCTGGGAGCTAATTCACCCGAAAGGGCCGAAAAATCTGTGTGGCGTACCGCCCAGCTTACTATGATCTTTTTAGGCCTGGTATCGGTGGTCTTTTATTTCGGGGCAGAGATGATTATTGGCTTATTTGAAGCGGCTAGTGCTCCTCGTGTCCTGGATATCGGGACCCAGGGGCTCCGTGTTATCTGTTTCGGATACTTGTTTTTTGCTTATGGCATGGTGATCACTCAGGCATTTAATGGGGCGGGTGATACCAAAACACCCTTTTTTATCAATTTCTTTGTTTTTTGGGTCTTCCAGATCCCACTGGCATATTTTTTAGCATTGAAGTTGGGGTGGAATGAGCTGGGGGTCTTTATCATGATCGCCGTAGCACATTCACTGCATGCAGTGGTCAGCGTAATCATATTCCGGAGGGGCAAGTGGAAACTGGTTTCGGTGTAGATGAATCTCAGAGCTTCATGAATAGCCCTGCTCCATAGTTTGGATTGGCTAAAATTCGCTTTCCATAGAATGCCATGCCTGCGGAAAGCGAAACACCAATCTTTTCAGAGAATAGATACAGTACCTCGGGCGTAAAGGAGAGATACTCTATCCTGTTGCCAAAGACTCCATTGTTTACATTGGTTGGTGTGTTTTCACCATCCCCGAGGGGTTTGATCCCTATAAACCGGATGAGCCCTGTAAGTTTTTGGTTGGACCAGCCGGCTTCAAAGCCATACCTTAACTCATTGGAGAAATTTTTTGTCCTGTTATTATACCCGAGATTGGCGTTGGCATAAATCCCATTGCCAAACCCGGTGCCGGCATCGAAGCTGATCATCTGGTTGAATTCTCCATCCCCTGACTGAAGGATCCCAGTCTCTCCACCAGCTGTTTGTCCAAAGGGCAGACCCAGAGTCAAAGAGGCGCTTAATGCAACTTGTTTGCCCCTTGTAATCCCATATTTGATGGAAATATCAGTATCACCAATACTATTGAAGGCATCACCTTCGGAGATCAGCTGACCGTTTGGTTGTCGCTCTTCATTGAGGGTAGACCTTACAAAAAATGGTAAGTAGATAATTCCGTCAATACGATCAGTGATACCATATTCGGCATAGATGCTGGTTGTATACAGCGAAATCGTTGTAATGGGTTCAATGCTTCCATCCGGTGTAAAATACTGTGTACCAATGATTACATTTTGTCCAAGCTTAAAAAACCCGGCCCCCTGGTCTTGTGTCCAACCTCCTCCAGCCTGAGTCAATACAGGAATAAATAACAGGACTACAATAAAGATATTTTTCATCATTAAAAGGTTAATTCACCATAACCAAAAGTCAGTGCCGCAGGTCCGCACAGGATTACCACGTATTTATATTCATTGAAAGAAACTGTTTTGTTCATGACCTCTGCAATTTCGGATACGTTGAAAGTATGGCTGCCGTTCATTTTGATCTCCGACAGTTCCAGGCCCTGAGCCTTCACTTCCGAACCGGTTGTGGAGTTGGCCAGATATACAAATGTCCCCAGAGCAAAAGAAGTTTCAAAATTGCTACTCAGGGTAAGGATGATCTCTTTGCCAGAAAGGCTCAATTCAGCTGTTCCCTTGGCTGTATATCCACTGGCTCCCATAAACGTGGCCAGAGCGGTTCCAAGCCCTACAGAGATGCCATAACTGCCCTCAACCCCATCAGCTCTTGCAATAATGGTGGTAAAGCCTCGGGCTATCCCAGTAACCAACCCCTGGTTGTCTACTGTGGCAATGGCTTCATCTTCGGAGGACCATTCAAATGAGGTCACTACTGGAATCTCATTCACCGTATAGGCATTGGCCCTTAAGGTGGTCTCTGCTCCAATCTCAATATTGATCTCATCACCACTCACGACAATTTCTGCAATATCATTTTCCGATCCCACCACGTTTATACTTGCTGTGTCACTTTTCAACAATCCGTAAGCGGCACAGATTTCCCCGGTCCCTTTGGCAAGGGCCGTTACCAATCCTGATTGATCTACACTTAGGATGGAAGGTGTCAATGAGTGGAATTCCGTTGCTACTTGCTCCGTCTCTCCCTGAGCGTTGGTGTATTCAGCTGTAAGCTGTGCTTTTTGTCCTACCAGCAATGATTCTGTTTTGGGACTGATCTCCAGTTTTTCTCCTGACAAAGGACCATCCACAGTGTCAGTTCCTATACAGGAAGTCAATATAGCCATTGACAGGATCCAGGGGAATTGGTAAGTATTCATCCCATTAAAGTTAAAAATACCCACTGAACAGATAGGTCAGGTAGTGGACAAATGGGCTTTTATTTTATTACCCGTATTACGGATAATTGGTTGTCTTCGGCAAGGTATATCTCGTAATAATTTTCAAACTGTAGCACACTGATAGGCACTCCTGATCTCAAAGGACCACCGGTAATGAGCTGCCCCGAGCGATTGTAGATATATAAGTTTTGGTCAGTGGCATCCACAAAGGCAATCCACTCTACGCTACCACCAAGCTTGTAGTACTGAATGAGCATGGGAGATTTGCTGAAATAATCCTTCTCAAACAACACATTACCATCTTCGTCCAGCACTTCATACCTTCTTCCGGTATTGCGCAAAATGAGAAAACCTTCCCCGGTTATATCATTAATAATGGAGAATTTTGTTTCGGTATTTGGTCTGTACAACTGCTCCCGCTTCGTTACTTTCCCACTGAAGTTGACTTCAAATAATTCTCCGGTCCCGGTCACCGTTGAGAAATAAGTACTCGTAAAATTATTCCCCCGGTTGACAAAGAAGTCACTGGTCGTAGTGGTTTCAGTTTTGATAGGAAAGCCCGGATAGTTTTCACCACGTCTGGTCTTAAAGGTGATACTGCCTTTGCTTTGTTGGGCAACCATAAAATCTCTCCCTGAAACCCTGATATGTCTGAGCGGACTCGTAAGCGAAGACTCCAGTGGCAGTGGATCCCAACCTTCAAGAATTTTCCCATCCTTGTTAGTTAGATAAAGATTGCCCTTATTGTCTGAAATAGCATAACGATAGTTACGTGAATTATCATAATCAATGATATTAAAGGTACCGATATCAATATTTTCTCCCAGTTTGACAGGAAAGCCAGGCAAATACTCACCGGTTCTATCGATTACGTGGATGGATTTAGGGGTAGTAAAGACATACTGGAGCTTCCCGTTTCTGTAATAATCAATCTGAAAGAAATCACTGGTGATCTGCGCCCCCACGTCAACAGACCAGAGGGCTTCAAAGTCTGAGGATATCAGATAAACATTGTTTTTCACATCCTGCAGGATCACTTCCTTTTGCTTGGTATAATGATTGTTAACCAGAAATGGTTTGGTGCTTATTTTATCTGTTAGGGCAATGGCTTTTTCTACCTCAATGGCATATTCACTACCTGCAGATAGTCTGGGTGGTTGATAAAGCGTGATGTTGGTGTAATATTTACTATCAATATTGGTGAATTGAAAGGCCAGGTATTCCATGTTGCGTAATACCTGTTGATTGTTATTAGCGTAATCCACCCAATCGGGTTTGAGGTTATCAAGCACCTTAGACCATGACCTAGGTGTGTTTACATAGAGGCTGAAATTGGCTTCGTTGTTGGTGCGGTCAAGGAACCTGTTAAACCTTAGGGATTTGTTCCAGACTTCCTCATCCTCAATGTTTTTCAGTAAGGTCTTTAGCTGGTAGATGCTATTGCTGAATATGAGATAATTTCGGTAATTCATGTAATAGCTTTGATCAAAGCCCTCAGCAATGTCACCCAGCATCAGTTGCGGAAAATCATCTGTTGGCAGACGGCGTATTTCCTGCTCCCCATATTGCTCAATATAGATAGAGTCCCCAACGGAGGTCGCAAATCTTTCGGTCATGGTATTGAAGAAGCGCAATGCTTCCCCCATATCGTTTACCTCCAGGATCAATAGTTTTTCACTGAGGTACCTGCTGGCGCTTTCTACTGTCACGATCCCTATTTCGGCATCTAGAAGGGTGAAAGTATGCGCTATATCAAAATCGTAATCGCCAAGAATTTTATTTCGCTTTTCAAGAATGATCGGTGAGTTGAACGTTAGGTATTGATTGATGGACTCCCTAAAAATCTCTTTGTTGTCAAAGGTGAGGTGATACATCCAGGCGGCATTGCCGGGCACAATCTCTGCCATGTCGAACGCCGCTCCACCTGTATTATCAAAGATTGATAAGAAGTCAGTATCGTCAGGTGAGAATGTAAACCCATTGAGATTGACTGCATCCTCAGTGAGTTTCAGATCCAGAAATGAGGCATTGGCCAGGTTAAAAGAGATTCCTTGCTTACCTAATGTGCCTATGATATCAGCCAGGCGGGATGTGTTGAAGTAAATATTGCCGGCGTCCTGGTCTAGCTTGGCCACCTGAAACAGTTCCTGATGTTCATCCTTGAAAGAGGGATATTCATCATCAGCGATTGTGCGGATGGCGTCCTCAACCAGGAATGCCGTAAAACTCCCAATGAAATAGTTTTTAAAGAAGATATAGGCAAAGGACTGGTCAGAATCAGCATGTGTGATTTCAGTGATGGTGAAATCAAGGTACTCCCGGGTCTTCTTTTTGAATCCCTGATCTCTAAAATAAGCGAGCGCTTTACTGAGGTAGGTATGCTGACTAATGTTTTCAATTTCAGTGATATAGAGCAGGTCTGAAGTGGAACTGGAAGTGATGTGAACCGACATGAGCGAAGACGATTCCTCAAATACCTTTGAGAAGGTCCCCTTGCCAGCAATGGTATCCAGTAGATAGAGATTGCTTGAAATGGACGAAAAGGGAGGAAGTCTGGATATGTTTTGCCAAACAGGGAAATCCTGTACCTGACTTATCCGCTCGAGGATATGATCAGACTCGTAGACCAGTACAGCATTTTGGGGGAGGAATGACCAGGGTGAAAGGTCAGCATGCTTCACCCATTTCAGATAGGTGAAATACCCGGTTCCAGCCAGTAATAATACGGCAATGAAAACAAGAAGTCGCTTCAAATATGCTTTTTAGGCGAAGATAACAATTAATCAATTCGTCCGGGACGAACTATTTATTGTTTTTGATATTTATCCAAACTTCGATTTAAGAAATTCCCTGTTCAATCTGGCAATGTTTGTCAAACTGATCTCTTTGGGGCATTCCGCAGAACAGGCACCGGTGTTTGTACAGGCACCGAAACCTTCTGCATCCATCTGAGCCACCATATTTTCTGCACGTGTCTTTCGCTCTATCTGTCCCTGCGGCAACAAAGCAAACTGAGAGACTTTGGCAGAAACGAAAAGCATGGCAGATGAATTCTTACATGCAGCCACACAAGCACCGCAGCCGATACAGGTGGCAGCGTCGAAGGCCTTGTCTGCATCATCTTTGTTGACGGGGATGGCATTGGCATCCTGGGTGTTTCCTGATGTGTTTACCGAGATATACCCGCCGGCATGCTGGATTCGATCAAACGAAGACCGGTCAACAATCAGGTCTTTGATTACTGGGAAGGCTTTGGCCCTGAATGGCTCGATGTAGATGGTGTCACCATCTTTGAATTTCCGCATGTGGAGCTGGCATGTGGTGATGGCACCATCCGGCCCGTGAGGTCTTCCATTGATTTGTAATGAACAACTACCACAGATACCTTCCCGACAATCGTGGTCAAAAGCTACTGGCTCTTCACCCTTGTCAATGAGTTCATTGTTTAAGACATCCAACATCTCCAGGAAAGACATATCAGGAGAAACATCTTTGATGTCATAATCCATCATTTTCCCTTTGTCGCTGGCATTTTTTTGCCTCCAGATTTTAAGCTTAAGATCCATAGTAATTATTTATAACTTCTTTCCTTAACTTCAATGTTTTCATATTTGAGATCCTCTTTGTGTAGCACAGCTTCGCTGGGTTCACCTTTGTATTCCCAGGCAGCTGCATACTGAAACTTAGGATCTCGTTTGGCTTCACCTTCAGGTGTCTGATGTTCTTCTCTGAAATGACCTCCACAGGATTCTTCTCTATGAAGTGCATCCTTCGCAAAGAGTTCGCCAAGCTCGAGGAAGTCTGCCACACGGCCAGCTTTGGCCAACTCCTCATTATATTCATAGAGTCCACCTGGTATCTTCACATCTTTGTAAAATTCCTCCCTGATCTCTTTGATTTCTTTGATGGCTTCTTTCAGACCTTTAGCATTCCGGGCCATACCTACTTTATCCCACATCACTTTTCCAAGTTTCTTGTGGAAGTAGTCAACTGGTTTGGAACCCTTATTGTTAACCAATTTTTCCAGTTGATCGCGGACGGATTTTTCAGCTTCGTCAAACTCTTTGGTATCTGTTGGTATCTTGCCAGTCCTGATATCGCTGGATAGGTAATCACCAATGGTGTAGGGTAAGACAAAATATCCATCGGCAAGGCCCTGCATCAGTGCCGAGGCACCCAAACGGTTGGCTCCGTGGTCTGAGAAGTTAGCCTCTCCAATCACAAAACATCCCGGGATGGTAGACATCAGGTTGTAATCCACCCAGGTACCACCCATGGTATAATGCACTGCCGGGTAGATCATCATAGGTGTTTCATATGGATTGTCATCCACAATTTTTTCGTACATCTGGAAGAGGTTGCCATACTTGGTCTTGATCACATCCTTACCAAGAGACTGTACCAGTTCCTTATCATTTTCATCCATTCCCTTGATATGGGCCTGCTCCTTGCCATACCTTTCGATGGCTGCGGCAAAATCGAGATAAACAGCCTCTCCGGTAGCATTCACTCCAAAGCCGGCGTCACATCGTTCCTTGGCCGCCCGTGAGGCCACATCTCTTGGCACAAGGTTACCAAAAGCAGGATATCTTCTTTCCAGGTAATAGTCTCTGTCTTCTTCAGCCAGCTCCGTTGGTTTTTTCTTTCCGGCACGGATGGCTTCTACGTCTTCTTTTTTCTTGGGTACCCAGATCCTGCCATCGTTCCTGAGGGACTCTGACATCAGGGTGAGTTTTGATTGGTGGTCGCCGGACACCGGGATACAGGTAGGGTGGATCTGCGTGTAGCATGGATTGGCAAACCAGGCGCCTTTTTTGTGGATCTTCCAGGTAGCAGAAACATTGCTTCCCATGGCATTGGTAGAAAGGAAGAATACATTGCCGTATCCGCCTGAGGCGATGACCACTGCATGTGCCGAGTGTCTTTCTAATTCTCCTGTGACAAGGTCTCTGGCAATAATCCCCCGGGCTTTGCCATCTACCATCACCAGCTCTACCATTTCATGGCGGTTGAACATCTTGATCTTACCTCTGGAGATCTGCCGATTCATGGCCGAATAGGCCCCCAACAGCAATTGTTGGCCCGTCTGGCCCTTAGCGTAAAAGGTACGGGATACCAATACACCACCAAAAGATCGGTTGTCGAGCAGTCCGCCATATTCTCTGGCAAAGGGAACGCCCTGAGCCACACATTGGTCAATGATATTGGCCGACACCTCAGCCAGCCTGTAAACGTTTTCTTCCCTTGAGCGGTAGTCTCCCCCTTTTACGGTGTCATAAAACAACCGATAGGTTGAGTCGCCGTCTCCCTGATAGTTCTTTGCCGCATTGATTCCACCCTGTGCGGCAATGGAGTGGGCCCTTCGTGGAGAGTCCTGAAAGCAGAAAGCTTTTACATTATAGCCCAGCTCTGCCAGAGTAGCAGATGCAGAGCCTCCGGCCAATCCTGTACCAACCACGATCACATCGATTAACCGCTTATTGGCAGGGTTAACCAGGTTGATGTGGTCTTTGTGACTGGTCCACTTATCAGCAATGGGACCTTCGGGTAATTTAGCGGGAAAATTATCACCTATGTTCATGACAAAAATTAATGATTAAAGAAATGGTAGACTGCGATGAGAATAAATACAAAGGGTACCACAATGGCGAATGCCTCGGTCACTTTTTTGATACTCGGTGTGAACCTGTTGTTGATGCCTACGGACTGTAAGCTGGATTGAAACCCATGCCATAAATGTAGGCTTAGCAATACAAAGGAGAGTACATAGAAACCCGTACGAAGCGGGTTCTGGAATTTATGAACCAACTCTCCATAGTATCTGTCAGGGTCTTCCGGGAGCTGTTGTACATATTTATAATCCATCTCAGGGATCCAAAAGTCTATAAAGTGAAGTGCCAGGAAAGCAAGAATCACCAACCCCGAGTAAATCATATTTTGAGATACCCAGGTAGCATTTCCACTGTCTTTCTTGAAATATTTTACGGGTCTGGAAGCGCGATTTTTAGCTTCCAGAACAAATCCCATTCCAAAATGAAAAACCACAGCAAAGATCAAAATAGGCTGCATTAAGAATTGGACAAGCGGGTTGGTGCCCATGAAGTGTGAAGCTTCATTGAAAGCATCAGCACTTATTACGGATAGAAAATTGATGGTTGCATGTTGAATTAAAAAGATAACTAGAAATAGTGCCGATAGGGCCATTGCAAATTTTCGACCTACGGAACTGGAAAAAGTTCGGCTAAACCAACTCATATTTTTTCACTTAATAATGGAGACGCCCAAAGGTAGTCGCCGATTGCTATCAAAACAATTGTAACCTTTATTTTGAATGCTTCTAAATAACTCATGCGGCCTCTTTGAACTATCGCGAAATTAACAGATTGTTTTTTGAGATTGTTTTGAGTAACCCTTGAAAATATTATGAATCAAAAAGATTAAATATTTTCGATTTTTTACCGTTGTGTAGTAAAAGATCCGACGACCCTTGAAGAATTTACTATTGATCATAATCCTGTGTCTTCACTATCAGGCTCAGACTTCCCACCTAATTGGTGGAGAGATCACGGCCCGGCGTATTGACAATGCTTCATTGGCTTACGAAATCACGGTGACAGGTTATACGGATGATGATTCTGCGATATTTTTTGGAGGGGGGACATTGAGATTTGGAGACGAATCTGTTTTGTCCGGACCGTTCACAACTACCAGTGAGCAATTGCCGGGTGGAATCAGGCGATTCAGCTTCAAGGTAACTCATACGTTCAAAGGATCCAGCGCAGCTGGTTACAGAATTTCGTATCAGGAGGATTTCAGAAACGGAGGTATTATCAATATCAATAATGGAAATTCAATTCAAACACCTTTCTATGTTGAAACGCTTCTGGTCATTGATCCGTTCATTGGCGCGAACAATACCCCGGTATTCCTTGCCCCACCCATAGATTGGGGGCAAGCTGGAAGCCCTTTAATAACAAATCCTGCAGCCTATGATCCGGATGGCGACTTATTAACCTATCGACTTGTCGATGTAAAGCGCGCCATGAATACACCGGTTTTAGGCTATCAATCTCCAAATGATCCTTCATTTTACACAGAATATAATTTCGGCAATGGAGATGGTGACGGGCCACCAACTTTTAGTATTGACAGGTTTAATGGAAACCTGATCTGGGATGCTCCCGGGGATGTGACAAATGATTCATTTAATGAATGTGAAAATGGTGCCACCTATAATATAGCTATTGCTGTGGATGAATGGCGGCTTGTTAGAGGGACCTGGAAAAAACTTGGTTATATCACAAGGGACTACATCGTTAATCTTTGCACTGGGGATAATGTTATTCCTGTAATAGATACCATAGCTGATACTTGTGTAGTCGCAGAAACTTCCTTTTCAAGACAAATTACTTCAGGTTCTGGGGAAGTTGCAGTTAACCTGGCTGCATTTGGTGAACTCTTTGAGTTGGCCAATGAAGCAACACAGACCTTCCATGATGGATCACTTTCAATCAATTGGGAACCGAAATGTTCTGAGACCAGAAGAATTCCTTATCGAATCCATGTGAGATCACTAAACTCAGAAATATCAGGACCTGTCTTAACGTCATATGACTCATGGGACCTATATGTTCGTGGCCCTGAAGTGACCGGATTAAGCATCCAGGACCAGCAGGATGGAAGTGCAGTATTATCCTGGGATGCCTATACTTGTCCCAATGCCGATTCTATAGAAATCTGGAGAAAGGAGGGTTCTTATGAAGGTAATACATGTGATCTGGTTGACCCCGCTACCCAGGAATTCACCCTGGCAGGGAAAGTACCGGCAGATCAAAAAACATTTATAGATTCCCAACTACCCACGGGTACAAATAGCACCGATTTTTCCTGGCATCTGTCAGCCACTTTTCCGGGTGACAGACAGGATAATGAGGAATTGATTTCTATTCTCACAGGAGCCAAACCCACCCAAATTGGGGAAGTAAATATTTTTCCGAATCCTACCGATGGGACGGTGTTTATCAAGGGGAGCAATACCGAAATGCTTTATCGCATCCTGAACTTATCCGGCCAGCTATTGATTGAAGGTGAGATAAAATCAGGAAGAATAGACAACCTTAATGATTTGAAGGAAGGTATATACGTCCTAAATCTGGTTGACCATAAACGAAAGCTGGTGTACGGCACCCGGCTGTTTATCCAAAAGTGATCAATAACTCAATTAAGTTTCGCAAGGGCAGCATATATTCAAACCGGATTCGATTAAATTGCATTGTAGATTTTTTAATAGACATGTTTAATTTTTCCTGTTTTATTGCGTTAAGTAATTATCATAAAGGAATCTTGGGTCGTTGTTGAATGAAGCATTATTTACTTCCAATACTTAGTTTACTTCTTATCATCACTGGTTTCTTTGCCCGTGCCACCCACATCAGGGCCGGGGAGATCATCGTTAGGCGTACCAGTAATATCACTTTATCCTTTGAGATTACAGTAGTAGGATATACAGATGCAGGTGACTCTCAGATTGAGTTTGGTGGTGGAGTTCTTAGACTGGGCGATGACAATGTGGTCAACGGGCCTTTTACCACCACTAAGGAAACGTTGGACAACGACACTGAAAAAGTTTTTTTCACTGTGAATCATACCTATTCCAGACCCAATGCTGCCGGCTACCTGATCAACTACCAGGAAGATTTCAGGAATGATAATATCCAAAATATCAACAATGGTAATTCCGTTCAAACGACCTTTTATACAGAGACCTTGATCGTGATCGATCCTTTCTTTGGGATCAATAACAGCCCGGTGCTGACAGTGCCACCAGTGGATTTTGCCGCCATTGGTTCTCGATTTGTTCACAATCCCGGAGCTTTCGATCCGGACGGAGACAGTCTGGCGTATCGTTTTACGGAGGTTAAGCGTGCTCAAAACACAGTAGTTGGAGGGTATCGTAGTATGGTTCATGAAGACTTCTATACCAACTACTCCCAGGGCAACGAGTCGCAGACCGGCCCCCCTGAATTAACACTCGATCCGATATACGGTGACCTGATCTGGGATGCTCCCGGAGATGTGACAAATCAGGAGGACCCACCGGATTGCGAGCTGAAGGCGGAATACAATGTGGCTTTCATCATCGAAGAGTGGCGTAATATATTCGGTACACCCCGCCTGATGGGATATGTAGAGCGAGACATGCAGATCATCGTGTGTACCTCGGATAATGAGCGTCCTGTCATTGATGCGCCGGATCCTGTTTGTGTGGAAGCGGGAACCAATATCAATGAGATCATTACCGCATCAGATCCGGATGGCCACATGTTAAAAATTGAGGCTTTTGGTGGACCTTTTGAGGTCAACAACCCAGCTACTTATTCCCCAAACCCAGCTACTTATCAAAATACCCCCGGATCGATGGAGTTTGACTGGAATACTGTATGTGGTCATGTGAGAGAACGACCTTATGAAGTACAGCTGAAGGTAACGGATCAGCCTGGTATGGGACCTTCGTTAGTAGAGTTTGCCACCTGGGAGATCACGGTGGTAGGGCCAGCACCTACAGGGTTGTCTGCCACCCCGCAGGCAGCGAGCAGCATGCAACTCAACTGGGATAACTATACCTGCAGCAACGCCGACTCGATGCAGATCTGGCGAAGGGTAGGGACCTACGACATCATGGTGGACGAATGCCAGCTGGGTATGCCACCAAATACGGGCTATGAGCTGGCAGCGGTAGTGCCTATCAACCAGACAAATTACCTGGATGATAATAATGGAATGGGACTCAGTGCAGGATCCAATTATTGCTACCGGCTGGTAGCGGAATTTCCCTCAGCGGGTGAAGGCAAGAGCGAAAGTTATATCTCAGCTGAGACGTGTGACAGCCTGCTGATCGATGTGCCTGTGATCACCCATGTAGACACCGAGAAGACCAGTCAGACGGATGGAGAGATCCTGGTTCGATGGACACCTCCTTACCAGATCGATCAGGGAACCAACCCACCACCGTATACCTACCAGGTGTTGCGTGGCGAAGGTATGGAAGACAGTGAGGAGTATGCGTTGCTGACACCTACACCCCTATCAGACACAGTTTATGTTGATAACAGCACCAATAGTCCGTCAGCACCAAACACTTTCAATCAGTCTTACAATTACCGGATCATTCTTTATAGCAATGGCAACCTGGTGGATACATCATCCATGGCCTCATCGGTCCGACTGGACCTGACGCCACTGCTCCAGGCCATCGACCTGAGCTGGAGTGCTACGGTGCCGTGGTCTCTCCAGGACCCCGACTACCGCTATCACTATATCTATCGCGATCAGGTGGACCTGTTTGATCCGGACGCTATGAAATTAATTGATTCAGTGGAAGTGATCAACTCCCCATTGAAGTATACCGACAATGGAGCCTTTAACAATGAGCCATTGGACGAGAATCAGGAATACTGTTATTATGTCTCCACCTATGGTAGCTATGGGAATGACTTGTTGCCTGAACCACTGATCAATAAAAGC
Organism: Cyclobacteriaceae bacterium; assembly: GCA_965223915.1. Lineage (GTDB taxonomy): Bacteria > Bacteroidota > Bacteroidia > Cytophagales > Cyclobacteriaceae > UBA7330. Next base: position 2,550,594 of record OZ245027.1, read on the forward strand.
CAGATCACCTGTGCCCAGCCCAACGACACGATCAGTCCTTGTAGACCTCCGGTGTTGTCTTTTTCGGACAACTTCCGGTGTGAGGATTTCTTCCAGCAGGAATGTGGAGCCAATATCTTTGAGAACAGGATCGAATGGGAAGTGGATCAGGACCCGACCTGCGACATGGATATCCAGTTTTACAATGTGTGGTTTTCAGCGACAGGACGAGAGGAAGATTACCAAATTGTAGGAACATCCTTCAATACAGCGTTTATCCATGAGGACCTGCCATCGTTCAAAGGATGCTACCGCATCCAGGCCGTGGACCGGTCGGGCAATACCAGTGAGTTGACCGATGAGATCTGCAGGGACAACTGTCCAAACTTCAGGCTACCCAATGCATTTTCACCCAATAATGATGGAGTGAATGACACATTCACTCCTTATTATAATGACCAGTTCTCGGATATCGAGGGTTTTGACAATACCAACTGCACCCGGTTTGTGGAGCGTGTGCTCTTCAAGGTCTTCGACAGGAGTGGCAAAGAATTGTATACCTACAATTCGGTCAACAATGAAAACAATGTATTGATCAACTGGGATGGCTATTCAAATACAGGTATCGAAGTGCCAGCAGGCGTTTATTACTATTCGGCGGAAGTAGCATTTGATGTGCTGGAGCAAAGCCCGCCAAGTGAAGTATTTAGCGGATGGGTCCAGATATTAAGATGATTTAAATGAATATCATCTCAAACTAACATTAAATCAATTGCGTTGTTATAGTGTTATTAATTTTTCCTAAGGTTTTTAACCGTCTGGAACTTATTGAATGAAGCACTATTTACTTCTGTCGCTTGGATTATTATTGATGGTTTCAGGCTTTTTAGCCGAGGCTACGCATATCAGGGCTGGTGAGATTATCGTCAGGCGAACCAGCAATATCACTTTATCATTTGAGATTACTGTAGTTGGCTATAAGGACGAAGATTCTTCAATCGAGTTTGGGGGAGCCGGCACATTGAGACTTGGAGATGGTAATGTGCTGAAAGGGCCGTTCAATACTCAGAATGAACTCCTCGATGAGAATACCCGGAAAGTTTGGTTTACGGTCAATTATACGTATTCCCGTTCCAATGCTGCCGGCTACCTGATCAGTTATCAGGAAGATTTCAGGAACAATTTTATCATCAACATCAATGAGGGTAATTCTGTCATGACCACTTTTTATGTGGAGACCTTAATTATCATCGATCCTATTTATGGGATCAACAACAGCCCTATACTGACGGTGCCACCGGTAGATTTCGCTGCTATTGGTTCACGCTTCGTTCACAACCCCGGTGCTTTCGATCCGGATGGAGACAGTTTGGCTTATCGTTTTACTGAAGTAAAAAGCGCCAAGGATCTTGAAGTCGGAGGGTATCGTGAAATGATCGACCCGGGTTTTTATACCAACTTTGATCAGGGCAACGAATCGCAGACCGGACCTCCGGAACTAACCCTGGATCAGAGATATGGTGACCTGATATGGGATGCCCCCGGAGATGTGACAAACCAGGAGGATCCGCCGGACTGTGAGAAGAAAGCGGAGTACAATGTGGCTTTCATCATTGAAGAGTGGCGTAATGTATTTGGCACACCCCGCCTGATGGGGTATGTTCAAAGGGATATGCAGATTATCGTTTGCGCCTCAGACAATGAACGACCAATTATCGAAGCGCCCGACCCCATATGTGTAGAAGCCGGCACCAATATCAATGAGATTATCGTTGCATCAGACCCTGACGGTCACCCGGTAAAGTTAGAAGCTTTCGGAGGTCCCTTCGAGGTCAATAACCCAGCTACTTATTCCCCAAACCCAGCTACTTATCAGAACACCCCCGGGTCGATGGAATTTGACTGGAATACTGTGTGTGGTCATGTAAGAGAACGACCTTATGAGGTCCAGTTAAAAGTAACTGACCAGCCTCCAACCGGCCCGGCTTTAGTAGAGTTTGCCACCTGGGAGATCACGGTGGTAGGGCCTGCACCTACGGGGTTGTCTGCCACCCCGCAGGCAGCCAGCAGCATGCAACTCAGCTGGGATAACTATACCTGCAGCAACGCCGACTCGATGCAGATCTGGCGAAGGGTAGGAACCTACGACATCATGGTGGACGAATGCCAACTGGGTATGCCACCAAATACGGGCTATGAGCTGGCAGCTGTAGTGCCAATCAACCAGACAAATTACCTGGATAACAATAATGGAATGGGACTCAGTGCAGGATCCAATTATTGCTACCGGCTGGTAGCGGAATTTCCTTCAGCGGGTGAAGGCAAGAGCGAAAGTTATATCTCAGCTGAGACGTGTGACAGCCTGCTGATCGATGTGCCAGTGATCACCCATGTAGACACCGAGAAGACCAGTCAGACGGATGGAGAGATCCTGGTTCGATGGACGCCTCCTTACCAGATCGATCAGGGAACCAACCCACCACCGTATACCTACCAGGTGTTGCGTGGCGAAGGTATGGAAGACAGTGAGGAGTATGAGCTGCTGACACCTACTCCCATACCAGATACAGTTTATATTGACAACAGCACCAATAATTCTGGGAATGTCGATCCACCAAACACTTTCAATCAGTCTTACAATTACCGGATCATTCTTTATAGCAATGGCAACCTGGTGGATACATCATCCATGGCCTCATCGGTCCGACTGGACCTGACGCCACTGCTCCAGGCCATCGACCTGAGCTGGAGTGCTACGGTGCCGTGGTCTCTCCAGGACCCCGACTACCGCTATCACTATATCTATCGCGATCAGGTGGACCTGTTTGATCCGGACGCCATGAAATTAATTGATTCAGTGGAAGTGATCAACTCCCCATTGAAGTATACCGACAATGGAGCCTTTAACAATGAGCCATTGGACGAGAATCAGGAATACTGTTATTATGTCTCCACCTATGGTAGCTATGGGAATGACTTGTTGCCTGAACCACTGATCAATAAAAGCCAGATCACCTGTGCCCAGCCCAATGACACGATCAGTCCCTGTCGACCTCCGGTGTTGGCTTTTTCGGACAACTTCCGGTGTGAGGATTTCTTCCAGCAGGAATGTGGAGCCAATATCTTTGAGAACAGGATCGAATGGGAAGTGGATCAGGACCCGACCTGCGACATGGATATCCAGTTTTACAATGTGTGGTTTTCAGCGACAGGACGAGAGGAAGATTACCAAATTGTGGGAACATCCTTCAATACAGCGTTTACCCATGAGGACCTGCCATCGTTCAAGGGATGTTACCGAATCCAGGCCGTGGACCGGTCGGGCAATACCAGTGAGATGACCGATGAGATCTGCAGGGACAACTGTCCAAACTTCAGGCTACCCAATGCATTTTCACCCAATAATGATGGTGTGAATGACACATTCACTCCTTATTATAATGACCAGTTCTCGGATATCGAGGGTTTTGACAATACCAACTGCACCCGGTTTGTGGAGCGGGTGCTCTTCAAGGTCTTCGACAGGAGTGGCAAAGAGTTGTATACCTACAACTCGGTCAACAATGAAAACAATGTATTGATCAATTGGGATGGCTATTCAAATACAGGTATTGAAGTGCCAGCAGGCGTTTATTACTATTCGGCGGAAGTAGCATTTGATGTGCTGGAGCAAAGCCAGCCCAGAGAAGTATTTAGCGGATGGGTGCAGATATTAAAGTAGGTACTAAAGGTAAGTCAGTCATTCTTTTCGATGGGGTTTGCAATTTTTGCACAGCTTCTGTGATTTTCATTATCAAACGGGATCCGGCTGGCAAATTCAAATTTGCTTCCCTTCAATCCGAATATGCCAACAACATCCTGGGATCGGTTGAACATGCGATGGACACACTTTTATTGGTGGAAGAAGGAAAGCTCTACAAAGAAAGCACGGCTGCTCTTCGCATTGCCAGGGATTTAAAAGGGGGATGGAAGCTGTTGTACGCTTTCATTGTCATACCAAAATTTCTGAGAGACAGTGTCTATCGGCTGATCGCCAGAAATCGTTACAATTGGTTTGGCAAAAAGGATCAATGTATGGTTCCGACACCAGAACTTCGGGATCGTTTTCTTGATTCCTGATGATTGGTATAGATTTGCAAGCCACAAACTACTATTAAGCGGATGAAAGCATACATTTTCCCCGGTCAGGGAGCACAATTTTCAGGAATGGGTAAGGATCTTTATGATTCAAGCAGTGAAGCAAAGCAGTATTTTGAGCAAGCCGATGACATACTTGGATTTGCCATCTCAAAGATCATGTTTTCCGGCACAGATGAAGAACTCAAACAAACCAAAGTAACACAACCAGCTATTTTTATCCATAGTGTGGTTTCGGCATTGATAAATGATGGTTTTAAACCAGACATGGTAGCGGGACATTCATTGGGAGAATTCTCTGCATTGGTTGCCAATGGGATATTGAGCTTTGAAGATGGATTGAAACTGGTGTCTAAGCGTGCATCTGCCATGCAAAAAGCCTGTGAAGCCCAAGAATCCACGATGGCTGCTGTTTTGGGCCTCCCTGATGAAAAGGTTGAAGAAATATGCAATGAAATTGATGAAATCGTCGTACCTGCCAATTATAACTGTCCGGGTCAGTTGGTGATCTCCGGTTCAGTAAAAGGCGTGGAAATCGCTTGTGAAAAAATGAAGGAAGCAGGTGCAAAAAGGGCGCTTATCCTTCCTGTGGGAGGAGCTTTCCATTCACCGTTGATGGAGCCGGCCCGGGAAGAGCTAGCTTCTGCCATTAAAGAAACAGTATTCAGTACACCATCCTGTGCAGTTTACCAAAATGTAGATGCATCAGGACATTCGGATATTGATGAAATAAAAGGTAATCTGGTTGCTCAGCTGACTGCACCGGTCAGGTGGACTCAAAGTGTTCAGGCCATGATCACTGATGGTGCTTCCTCATTCATTGAATGTGGACCCGGGAAGGTGCTGCAGGGCCTGGTAAAGAAAATAGATCGTGAAGCTGAGACTATGAGCATATGAAATCCTCAGGTAGGTTGATTACTTTATTTATGCTGGCTGCTTTGATGACCCTGGGAGCTTGTCGAAAAGGCCCTTCAGCGTCATATGACAGCAGCAAAAAGATAAAGCGAGGGAAGCCGATGCCTTGCCCGATCAAGGATTGCTAATGAAAAAGATCATCATTGCCATTGATGGCCATTCTGCATGTGGAAAAAGCAGCACCGCCAGGGTTGTTGCCAGGAAGCTGGGGTATATGTACATCGATAGTGGAGCCATGTACCGGGCAACTACTTCCTATTTTCTGGAGCATGGTGTAGATTTTAAAAGCCCTGTTGAAGTAGAAAAAGGACTTGAAGACATCGATATCCAATTTAAAATCGATGGGTCAGGCAACTCTCAAGTCCTATTAAATGGTACATTTGCAGAGGAATACATCCGAACCATGGAAGTTAACCAAAATGTGAGTGAGGTAAGTGCTATTTCTAGTGTCCGCAGAGCAATGGTGAGCCAGCAGCGACAGATTGGAGAGGAAAAAGGTGTGGTAATGGATGGCAGGGACATAGGAACGGTAGTCTTTCCGGATGCTGAATTGAAAATATTTATGACGGCATCGCTGGAGGTAAGGGCTGAAAGAAGACAGAAAGAGTTGAAGGAAAAAGGAATTATTGAGGATCTTGCTGTCATCTCATCAAATTTGATGAGTCGGGACAAAGCAGATTCCACCCGTGCCGACAGTCCATTGATCCAGGCCGATGATGCCATTGTTGTCGACACGACCCACTTGACTTTTGACGACCAGGTGAGTAAAATTGTAAAACTGGCAGAACAAATCGTATATGACCATTGATATTGACCCACATTCCGGATATTGTTTTGGCGTTGAATTTGCCATACAGATGGCAGAGGATGAGATGGTTGGTGGCAATAAGCTGTATTGTCTCGGAGATATTGTACACAATAGTATGGAGGTGGAGCGTCTCTACAAGAAAGGACTCAGAACCATCGACAGAGAAGAATTGATCCAACTGAGGGATTGCAAAGTACTCATCAGAGCTCATGGTGAACCCCCCGAGACCTACCAGATTGCCATGGAAAATAATATTGAGTTGATCGATGCTTCATGTCCGGTGGTATTGAAGTTACAAAATCGTGTAAAACATGCTTATGACAAGGCAAGGAAGGTCAATGGCCAGGTGGTGATCTATGGAAAAGAGGGGCATGCCGAGGTAGTAGGGCTTACCGGTCAAACGGACAACAATGCCATCGTTATTATGACGGATGAGGATCTTGAAAAGATTGATTATTCACGTCCGGTTGTTCTCTATAGCCAGACAACCAAGAGTACCAGGGGGTTTTACCATATGAAAGCGCAAATAGAAAAGCGCATCCTTGAAGCTCAGGGGGAGTTGACCCTGGAGCTTTTTGATGCCAATGACAGTATCTGCCGCCAGGTATCGAACCGTGAGCCCAAAATGATGGAATTTGCAAGCAATCATGATGTGGTTTTATTTGTTGCGGGTAAGAAAAGCTCCAATGGAAGAGCGCTCTATAACGTATGTCTTGAAAATAATCCCAGAAGCTATTTCATTGAAAATCAGGACGAGGTTGATATGGGCTGGTTGACCGCTGAGGATAAGATTGGGATTTGCGGAGCTACCTCCACACCTCACTGGCTGATGAAGCAGATTTCAGACTATATTGAAGAAAAGCAGATAGAACAACCTTTGATTGAGCATTGATGAATTTCAGTGACTCAAAAATTCAAATATTATTTTTTGCGCAAATCGCATTTTTAACAGGTCAGTAAAATCTTGAATTTTTTAAAAATTGAGTGCTTTTTTAAAGGTTTCATTTGAATCTTTTTTTTGTATTTTTGCATCGTTTTTATGATGACCGCAATGCTCACATATGTCCAAAACTATTAAGCTAAAGAAGGGATTCGATATCAGTCTGGTAGGAAAACCTCAGGAAAAAATTATCGAGTCCAAGCAACCTGAAACCTACGCTTTAAAGCCCACTGATTTTGTAGGGATTAGCAGACCGAAGCTACTCGTGAAAGAGGGCGATAATGTAAAAGCGGGTACACCCATGCTTTTCGACAAGTTTACAGAGCAAATCAAATATTGTGCTCCTGTAAGTGGTGAGGTCGTGGAGATCAATCGTGGTGAAAAGCGTAAGTTGCTGGAAATAAAAGTACTCGCGGATAAAAGCGTTGAGTATGTAAAGCACAAAAAATATTCTACATCCGATATCTCCAATCTGTCTAAGGAGGATGCTTTTAAGCAGATGAGTACAGGTGGTGTATGGCCAAACATTATTCAAAGGCCATACGGGATAGTGGCAGACCCTGAAGTGGAACCCAAAGCGATTTTCATTTCAGCTTTTGATACACACCCACTTGCTCCCAGTACCGCTTTTATCCTACAGGATAAGGGGGCAAATTTCCAGGCCGGATTAGATGTGTTAAAGAAATTTACCGGTGGAAAGATCCACTTAAATATTAAAGGAGGAGATGAGGTTGCTCAAATCTTTTCTCAGGCCAAGGGTGTTGAGTTGAATAAGTTTATGGGACCTCACCCGGCAGGGAATGTTGGAACCCAAATCCATCATCTCGATCCCATCAATAAAGGTGACGTGGCATGGACAGTGAGTCCGTATGGCGTGGCTCAGATCGGTAAGTTGTTTACTGAAGGTATTTATGATGCTTCAAAGATCGTAGCATTAACGGGTTCGCAGGTAAATAACCCGGCATATGTCAAAACGTACTCCGGAGCGCAAGCAGGGAGTCTTTTAGATAGTAACCTCAAAGCGGGTCATAACAGGATCATTTCAGGAAATATTTTAACAGGGGAGGCAGTTGGGAAAGGTGGTTATCTGGGATTTTATGATCATCAGTTTACAGTGATCCCGGAAGGTGACTACGAAGAGATGCTCGGATGGATACTTCCTACTACAGACAAATTAAGTTTCCATAAAGCATTTGGATTGCTTGGATTTTTGAATCCAAAGAAAGAATATGTGGTGGATACCAACACCCATGGTGAAGAGCGGGCATTTGTAATGAGTGGAGCCTTTGAAAAGGTAATGCCGATGGACATCTACCCTACATTTCTGTTCAAAGCGATCATGGCAGAAGATTTCGACGATATGGAAGGCCTGGGGATTTATGAGTTGGTGGAAGAAGATGTGGCGCTGTGCGAGTTCATCGATGTTTCCAAACATCCGCTGCAAAAAATATTGAGGTCAGGTTTAAACTTACTTAAAGAGAGCTAAATGAAATTCATCCAAAAGATATTTGATGATTTAGAGCCCAGATTCGAAAAAGGGGGTAAGAATGAGAAGCTTTATCCATTGTATGAGGGTGTAAGAACTTTGGTCTTTGCTCCTTCTATCACCACAGATAGTAAGGGAGTTCAGGTAAGAGATGCCATTGACACCAAGCGTATGATGATGACCGTGATCATCGCGATGATACCTTGTTTGCTTTTTGGTATGTGGAATGTTGGTTACCAGCATTATATCGCTACCGGGGTTGATGCCACTTTTATAGATATGATCTTAATAGGAGCGCTCAAAGTGGTGCCTATCATTATCGTTTCTTATACTGTTGGGTTGGCCATTGAGTTTGCCATTTGTGTAATCAGACAACATCCGGTGAATGAGGGGTATCTGGTTACCGGGATGCTTATTCCTTTGGTTATGCCGGCATCTATTCCACTTTGGCAGGTCGCTATTGCCACTGCATTTGCCGTGATCATCGGTAAAGAAGCTTTCGGCGGAACAGGGATGAACATCCTGAATGTAGCGCTTACAGCCAGGGCATTCTTGTATTTTGCCTATCCTTCACAGATTTCCGGAGATGTTTGGACTTATTTTGGAGATGTAGCACCTGTAGATGGATTCAGTGGGGCAACAGTATTGTCTTACGGAGCTTCAGCTGCAGCCAATGGCACCGATATGATGGCAGATATGGCGGGTCACTGGTATGATGGAATGTTCTCTTTCTGGAATATGTTCATTGGAACAATACCGGGTAGTATTGGTGAAACATCCACACTGATGTGTTTGATCGGAGCGGCCATACTGATCGGAACAGGTATTGGTAGCTGGAAGATCATTTTCAGTGTATTTGCCGGTGGTTATTTGATGGGACTGCTTTTTAACCTTATTGGGGGTAACTCATTTCTTGAGATGCCTGCTCATTACCACCTGGTAGCTGGTGGTTTAGCGTTTGGTGCTGTGTTTATGGCCTCAGATCCTGTGACTGCAGCACAAACGGAATTGGGAAAATGGATCTACGGGTTCATGATAGGAGTACTGACGGTATTGATCAGGGTGGTAAATCCGGCCTACCCTGAGGGAATTATGTTGGCAATATTGTTCATGAACGTTTTTGCTCCTTTAATTGATTACTATATTGTAGAAGCTAACAAAAAAAGAAGACTGAGCCGTGCAACGATCTAATACATACATCATATTATTTTCCATTGTGCTTACCATCATTCTTGGGGGTATGCTATCTATTGCCTCGGTAGGATTGAAACCCCTTCAGGACAAACAGGTAGAGTTGGACACCAAGAAAAAGATCCTGGGGGCAGTAATGGATATTTCAGCCATTGAAGATCCCAATGAGATTCTTGCGCTTTATGATGAGCGGGTAGAATCTATCGTGGTAGACTTTGAAGGCAATCTTGTGGAAACCAATGCCAAAGGAGAGCCGGCTGTTGCTGAGGAAATCAGCATTCAAAAGAATTACCGGATGAAGCCGGAAGACAGGGTATACCCTGTATACAAATTCAAAGCTGATGACGGCAATATAGATGCCTATGTTTTCCCAATGTGGGGTAACGGACTTTGGGACTGGATTTCGGCATACATGGCTGTAGATAGTGACTTAAACACTGTAAGAGGAATAGCATTTGATCATAAGGCAGAAACTCCCGGGCTTGGCGAGAGAATTGTTTCCGAACAAATTCAATCCAGGTATGTGGGGAAAGAAATATTCAATGAATCCGGGGAACTTGTATCCATTACCATGGTAAAAGGAGAAAATAATACCGGATTGACCATTCATGAAGTGGATGGAATGGCAGGAGCAACCATGACAGCGAAAGGAGTAAACGCCATGCTGGACCAATATTTAGGTTGCTATCAGCCATATATAAAGAAAATAAAGTCAGCGAGTGATAAAGTTGCGCTCAACCAATAAATAATTTTTTATGAGCACAGAAACCATAGAAAAATCAGAAGTTAAAGAAGAAGAGGTATTAACATCATCTGAAGCGATGCTGTCCAAGAGGAGACGAAAGATCCTCAGCGACCCGCTCAATGAAGACAACCCGATCACCGTTCAGGTGTTGGGGATTTGTTCTGCTTTGGCGATCACCATCAAGATGGAGCCTACCATTGTGATGTCCATTGCGGTGGTATTTGTGATTGTATTTTCTAATCTAATCATTTCACTGATCAGGAATCTTGTACCCGGTCGGGTGAGGATCATCGTACAACTGGCTGTAATTGCTACCCTGGTAACATTGGTTAGCGAGATCCTTAAGGCATACTACTTTGATATGTACAAGGTTCTGGGAGCATTTGTGGGGCTTATTATTACAAACTGTATCGTGATGGGTAGGCTTGAAGCTTTTGCCATGGCCAACAAACCTTATGATTCGATCCTGGATGGATTGGGAAGTGGGTTTGGTTATGCCTGGATTATTTTGGTAGTCGCCTTTTTCAGGGAGCTCTTTGGCTCAGGATCAATCCTGAATTTTGACCTTGCCAGCATTGGATTAGATTTCCAAACCAATGGATTGATGGTTGATTCCATCGGAGCCTTTATGGTTCTGGGGATCTTGATATGGATACAGCGAACAAAAACCGGTTACGTAGAAAACTAAGCAATCACTCATGGAAACTTTTAACATTATACTTCGAGCAATTTTCATAGACAACATGATCTTTGCACTCTTTTTGGGAATGTGTTCATTCCTTGCAGTTTCCAAAAAGGTGTCGACCGCCATCGGCCTTGGAGCAGCGGTGATCTTTGTCTTAACGATCACGGTACCAATCAACTGGTTGTTACAGGAATATGTTCTCAAAGAAGGAGCACTATCATGGCTGGGGGCTTCCTTTGCTACAGTAGACCTGACTTTCCTTCAGTTTATCATGTTCATTGCCGTTATTGCCTCAATGGTACAGCTGGTTGAGATGATCATTGAAAAATTCTCTCCGGCCTTATATGGTACACTGGGTATATTCCTTCCATTGATAGCGGTAAACTGCTCGATCCTGGGAGGATCACTTTTTATGGTACAAAGAGATTACAACATTGTTGATGCTACGGCTTATGGGTTTGGTTCGGGAGTAGGTTGGTTCCTGGCCATTGTTGCATTGGCAGCAGTAAGGGAGAAATTGAAGTATTCCAACGTTCCAGATGGATTGAAGGGACTGGGAATTACGATGCTCATTACCGGACTGATGGGTATTGCATTCAAAATATTTATTGGTATTTCTATTTAGAAAGCCACACCAATTCATCGGTGTAGCCAAATACCAAAAAAAAATAAGGCTTTGATCGTAGGTCAAAGCCTTATTTTTTGTTCCTTTTGTATATGGCATAATCGTTTACGACACTGAGACTCATACTTACATACTTTTTACGCGGGTTATTGCTGGTAGTTCCAACGGCCCTGACTGTATTTATCCTGGTGCAGGTCATTTCCTGGATTGATAATTTAATCCCTATCAAAATTCCCGGAGTAGGACTTGTGACTGTCTTGGTGACAGTTACCCTGATTGGTTTTTTGGCGAATACCATTATTGCCAGGCCCGTAATCAAATTTTTGGAAGAAATCCTCTTAAAGATCCCACTTGTGGGTTTTATTTATTCTGCCATCAATGATCTTGTAACAGCATTTGTAGGAGATAAACAAAAGTTTGATCAGCCTGTTTTAGTACCTTTCGCAGAGAATGGACTGTTATACAAGCCGGGGTTTATCACACAATCCGAACTTGACAAGATAGGGTTACCAGGAATGGTAACCGTCTATTTGCCGCATTCCTATAATTTTTCGGGGAATGTATTTATCGTCAACAGTGAAAAGCTGATCCCGCTCAAAGGGAAAAACACGGATATTATGAAATACATCGTCAGCGGAGGTGTTTCAGGAAAAATCAAGCTCAAATAATTTTTCTTTACTTTTGGAGCGAAACCCAACATTCCAACAGATATTTCGTATTCTGTAGGAAAATAAATACTTTATTCCTTGACATTAGAAATATTAGGTATTTAAATTTGTAGTGTATATTAATTAAGTGGAACACCAGTACGACGTATTATTTCTTCCGATAAGGACAATGTTCCCCAGGCGTTGAGCCTGCATACCACAACTATGTCCACTTACGTAGTGGATTTTCTCCAATCATTTTACATTTTTACAATAATTAACCTTTTAATACAATGGACAAATTTGTTGTATCCATAGGAAATACAACGCATGAAAAATACGCGGAGGAGATCTGCGATATGATCGCTGACAGCGCACAAAAGAGGGGTACCGGGATTGCCAGAAGATCAGCTGAATACATTGCCAAGAAGCTTCGTGAAGGCAAATCAGTGATTGCCCTGACCAATAAGGGTGTCTTGGCGGGGTTCTGCTATGTAGAGACCTGGGGTCATGGAAAATATACGGCCAACTCCGGACTGATCGTCAACCCGGAATTCAGAAATAAAGGTTTGGCGCTGGCTATCAAAGAGCGAGCATTTAAATTATCCAGGGAGCTATTTCCAGATGCTAAGCTTTTTGGGTTAACTACCAGTTTAGCGGTGATGAAAATCAATTCGGACCTGGGGTATCGGCCTGTGCCTTTTTCCGAACTTACGGATGACCCGGAGTTCTGGAAAGGATGTCAATCGTGCGTAAATTATAGTATTCTTGAGAGCAAAAGCTTTCATAACTGCCTTTGTACCGGAATGATCTATGATCCTGAGGAAAGAAAACGAAGATGGAAAAACAGAAGAGAAAAGGTCCAGGAAAAATTGATGATCTGGAAGAAAACAGTTTATAACAAATGACAGGGAAAAAGAAGATAGTATTAGCTTTTAGTGGCGGATTGGATACAACCTATTGCGCCATTTACTTATCAAAAAATCATGGAGAGGTCCATACTGTAACAGTAAATACCGGAGGCTTTGACGAAGCAGAACTTAAGGAGATTGAGGAAAGATCCAGATCTCTGGGTGCAAAATCGCACAAAACCATTGATGCCACCCAGGACTTTTATGATAAGGCCATCAAGTACCTGATTGCTGGCAATGTATTGAAAAATAATACTTACCCGCTGTCAGTAAGTGCTGAGCGCGTCTTCCAGGCTACGGCCATTGCTGAATATGCCAACGAAATCAATGGAGATGCGATCGCTCATGGAAGTACAGGAGCAGGCAATGACCAGGTACGGTTCGACATGATCTTTAATATCCTTTGCCCCAATAAGGAAATCATTACGCCTATCAGGGATATGAAACTCTCGCGCGAAGAAGAAATTCAGTTCCTGATCGATCATGGGGTCACTGGTAACTGGGAAAAAGCCCTGTATTCCATCAATCAGGGGCTTTGGGGTACCTCCGTAGGTGGAAAAGAGACCTTGACATCAGACAAATATCTTCCCGAAGAAGCTTTTCCTTCACAGCTTCTTTCGAAAGAGGAAAAAACCATAGAAATTGAATTCATTAAAGGAGAACCGGCAGCCTTAAATAAATCCAAACTTGATCCGGTAGCATGTATTTTACGGTTAGGTGAAATATCCTCTTCATACGCTATTGGCCGTGATATACATATAGGTGATACAATTATCGGCATCAAGGGAAGAGTAGGCTTCGAGGCGTCGGCTCCTTTAATACTTATCAAAGCCCACCATGCTTTGGAAAAGCATGTGTTGGCAAAAAATCAGCTCTTCCTGAAGGATCAGGTAGCCCTGACCTATGGAAATCTACTGCATGAAGGTCATTATCTGGATCCGGTCATGAGAGATATTGAGGCTTTCTTTGAAAGTACGCAACAGTATGTGACTGGCACGGTAAAAGTACGGCTTGCACCTTACCGTTTTTACATCGAAGGCATTGAATCACCTCATGACCTGATGCAATCCGCTTTTGGTAAATATGGTGAAATGAACTCAGCATGGAGCGGAGAAGATGTAAAAGGATTTGCAAAGATCTTTGGTAATCAAAACATGATCTATCATAAAGTACACCAGGATGGCTGAAAAAATTAAAGTAGGAATTGTTGGAGCAGCGGGATACACGGCCGGGGAATTGATCCGGCTTTTGTTTAACCATCCTCAGACTACATTGATCCATGCCCAGAGTGAGAGTCAGGCCGGGAAGCCCATTTATGCAACCCATACTGATCTTGTAGGTGAGTCTGACCTTAAGTTTGTCTCTGACTTCGATCTGGGTGCATGTGACGTGATCTTCCTGTGCAAGGGTCATGGAGAGTCCAGGAAATTTCTGGAGGCCAACACAGTACCTCAATCTACAAGGATTGTTGACCTTAGTCATGACTATCGGTTAAAACAAGCAGGGAATGATTTTGTCTACGGGTTGCCGGAACTCAACAAAAAAGCAATTGAAGGAGCGAAGAAAGTAGCCAATCCGGGCTGTTTTGCTACCTGCTTACAATTAGGACTGTTGCCTGCGGCAAAGCATCATCTGATCAACGGAGAAGTTAACACTTCAGGTATCACAGGTTCCACGGGAGCTGGTCAGTCCCTGTCTGCTACCTCACATTTCTCATGGAGAAACAATAACCTGAGTGTTTATAAGGCCTTTACGCACCAGCACCTGGATGAGATAGGGCAGAGCCTGAATCAACTGGACGGTGCGTCCCACGCTATTAATTTCATTCCGTATCGGGGAGATTTTACCAGGGGGATCATCATTACTTCATATTTTAATACCACGGAGTCTGAAGCCACCATCATCGACCAGTATCGCGACTTTTATCAAGGGCAACCCTTTACCTACGTGGTTGATAATAACCCTGACTTAAAGCAGGTAGTGAATACCAACAAGGCACTGATCTATCCTAAAAAGCATGGGGATAAACTCATGGTGATTTCTGTGATAGATAATTTGCTCAAAGGAGCATCGGGTCAGGCATTACAAAATATGAACCTTATGTTTGGGCTGGATGAAAGTATGGGGCTTAAACTTAAGTCAATCGCATTTTAATTATCAGTATGGATTCATTCGAACAATCAATAGCCGTTATTGGAGCCGGAAACCTTGGTATTGCCATCGCCAGAGGGATCGTTGATAAGGGTGTGCGTAAGCCGGAAGAGATGATACTTACCCGCCGAAATATAGATAGCATTGACTATCTAAAAAAGCAGGGCTTCCGCATCACACAGAACAACCTGCAGGCGGTAGAAAAATCAAGAATTGTGATGCTTTGCGTTCAGCCGAAGCAGGTAAAGCAGGTGATCCAGGACATCAATACACAATTGACGAAAGACCACGTGATCATATCAGTGATCACCGGGGTAAAAATCGATGAGATCCATAAAGAGCTCAAGCTTGATCTACCGGTGATCCGGGCCATGCCTAATACGGCCATCAGCATTGGAGAATCCATGACTTGTATTGCCTCTAAAAACGCAACCGCTCACATCGATGAGATCCAGCTATTGTTTGGCACCCTGGGGCTGACCCTGATCATTGAAGAAAAGCTGATGCAGGCCGCTACAGTACTTGGTGCCAGTGGAATTGCATTCTTCCTTCGATTTCTGAGGGCAGCGACCCAGGGAGGTATTCAGATGGGTTTTGACGCCGAAGAAGCTCAGATGATCGCCGTACAAACAGCCAAAGGAGCAGCATCGTTGATATTGACCAATAAGCAACATCCGGAAGTAGAAATCGATAAAGTAACTACACCTGAAGGGTGTACCATCGAAGGGTTGAATGAGATGGAGCACCAGGGATTGAGTTCTGCATTGATCAAGGGATTGATGGTATCTTATAACAAAATCAAAAACATCAAATGAACCATTTTTTGTCTGTAGATGATGTTCCCGACCCGGAAGGGTTGATAGATGAAGCATTAAAACTGAAGAAAAAACCTTTTTCGCATCAAAAGCTTGGCAGGAACAAGACCTTAGGGATGCTTTTTTTCAATGCCAGCCTTCGAACCAGGATGAGCACACAGGTAGCGGCGCGAAACCTCGGAATGGAAGTGATTGTGATGAATGTAAGTCAGGATTCCTGGCAGATAGAGACAGAAGATGGTGTGGTGATGAATGGTGACAAGGCGGAGCACGTTCGTGAGGCTGCGGCAGTCATGGGGGAGTATTGCGACATATTGGCCATTAGATCTTTTCCTACATTAAAGGATAAAAAAAGAGACTATGCAGAGGAGTTGATGTATCAGTTCCGTAGGTATGCAGGTGTACCTGTCTTAAGCATGGAGTCCGCAACATTGCATCCGTTACAGGGTCTAGCAGACATGATGACCATTGCTGAGCATAAGAAAACAAGCAGGCCGAAAGTGGTCCTTACGTGGGCACCTCATGTGAAACCCTTGCCGCAGGCGGTACCCAACTCATTTACCCAGTGGTCAATGAAAATGGATTACGATTTTGTGATCACCCATCCCGAGGGAATGGACCTGGCCAAACGATTCACGACGGATGTCCAGGTAGAATACGATCAGGACAAAGCTTTACGAGGTGCTGACTTTGTGTATGTCAAGAACTGGTCTTCATACAAAAATTATGGGATGCTTGGTCTGGGGAAAGATTGGATGTTTTCTCAAAAGAAACTTTTACTTACCAACAATGCCAAGGTGATGCATTGCCTGCCTGTGCGACGAAATGTGGTAATATCGGATGATGTACTGGATAGTCCCAATTCTGTGGTCATACAACAAGCTGGAAACAGGGTTTTTTCGGCTCAGGCAGTGATTAAGCGACTTCTACAAAATATATAGAATGGAAAAAGTACATGTAATCAAGGTTGGGGGAGCTGTCATTGAGGATGAGGAAAAACTTTCTGTTTTCCTGGATAGCTTTTCAGCGATCAAAGAGCGGAAAATATTGATTCACGGTGGAGGCCGGGTAGCTACCGAGATTGGAAAAAAGTTGGGTATAGAACCACAGATGGTAGAAGGACGCAGGGTGACTGATGAGGCCACATTAGATCTGGTTACCATGGTGTACGGAGGGCTGGTGAATAAGAAACTTGTGGCCAGGTTGCAAAGCATGGATCAGAATGGCATCGGGTTGACCGGTGCTGACGGCACACTGATTGTCTCAGAAAAAAGACCCATCAAAAATGGAGTAGACTATGGCTGGGTGGGGGATCCTGTCCGGGTAAATGTGAAGATTGTGGCAGATTTGCTGAAGGCGGGTCTGATACCTGTGATTGCACCCTTAACGCATGATGGAAATGGTCAGCTTTTCAACACCAACGCTGATACCATGGCTGGTGTAATGGCCAAAGCTTTGGTGGAGTCCTTTGATGTTTACTTACACATGACCTTTGAGCTGGATGGGGTTTTGAAAGACGTCAACGATCCTGCATCGCTGATTGGTGAGATGAAAAAGGAAGATTATGAGCATTATAAGGAATCCGGTGTGATCCATAGTGGAATGATACCCAAATTAGAAAACGCATTCGAGGCCATTGATTCAGGTGTTAGGCAGGTAAGGATATGTAAGTATGATCAGGTAAATCCCCAAAAGTCCAGTGGAACAAGACTTACTCAATAAAAAGGAGCAAAGATTTGATGAGGTACTGAGCTTGCTTAGTGCTTTGATCCGCATCCAGAGTTTCAGCAAAGAGGAAGAGAAGACTGCAAATCTCCTGGAGGGGTATTTGATAGATCGCGGCCTCTTGGTTTCAAGAAAGGGCAACAATGTCTGGGTAAAAAACCGATATTTTCATCCTGAGAAGCCTACGATTTTGCTCAACTCTCATCACGACACGGTCAAGCCCAATAAGGGATACACCAAAGACCCTTTCAATCCGGAGGTGTCAGAAGGTAAGCTGTTTGGCCTGGGAAGCAACGATGCTGGTGGCGCGCTCATCTCTTTATTGATAACCTTTTTACATTATCATCAGCGTGAGGATCTGAAATATAACCTGATCTGGTCTGGTACCGCAGAAGAAGAGATTTCCGGAAAAGGTGGTGTAGAGAGTATCCTTGAGGATTTGGGGGAGGTCAGTTTTGGAATCGTTGGAGAGCCAACAGGTATGAAAATGGCTGTGGCTGAAAAAGGCCTGATGGTGCTGGACTGCTATGCCAAGGGTCAATCCGGGCATGCGGCGAGAGACCTGGGCGTGAACGCCATCTACAAAGCCATGGAAGATATCGAGTGGATCAAAAATTATCAGTTTGAAAAAGTCTCTGACCATCTGGGACCTGTGAAGATGTCTGTCACCATGATCAGTGCAGGCTATCAGCACAATGTCATTCCCGATGTATGTCATTATGTGGTGGATGTCCGTACCACGGATGCATATTCCAATGAGGAAACATACGAGATCATCAATAAACATACCCAGGCAGAAGTCAATGAAAGGTCATTCAGGCTCAGTCCTTCGTATGTACCTAAAGATCATGTGTTGGTAAAGGCAGCAGAAGAGCTTAAAATTGAAATGTTTGGCTCACCTACCACATCTGATCAGGCCCTGATGTCCTTTCCAACCATCAAGATGGGCCCAGGGTTGTCCGAACGATCTCATTCGGCTGACGAATTTATCTTCCTGGATGAACTGAAAGAAGGTCCTGAAAAGTATATTGAGTTGCTGGATAAAGTTTTACCAGGTTGAATGTTATTCATTCCTTAATTCGAAGCTTGTTATTATCGATTACGGAAAATTTACCATATAACTCAGCACAATGCATCTTTAATGTTTCTATAACAACTGGGATTTTTATTTTAGCATCAGACATACGGATTAATAGAATGCCACAATGTGAGAGCTTCATCCGAAATACCAATTCTCCAAAATCCTTATCTTCAGTTAGTAGCAGAGCATTTTGACTTTGAGCAGTAGCTAAAACAGATTTATCATCAATAGATGGTTCCTTGTTCTGCAATAGAATAGACATTGAAGCCGGCAGTCCGTAGTTGTTTGACAATCCTGTAGTCAACACTTTCATCTGCTACAAGTTGTTCGTCCATCAATGATTATTTAGCAACTGATAAAACTTTTTCATGTTTTGAGTTGTCAGAAGCAAAAAGCAAACAAGCCCGTATGTCTTTTTTTGTAATGCGAGGATAAGCTTCAAGAAGGTCCTCAAAAGAGTAGCCAAAACCAAGCTTTTCAAGGATTAGCTCGACTGGAATGCGGGTGTCTTTAATGACAGCCTTACCAAACAAAATAGCCGGATCTGATGATATATGAGATTTCCAGTTCATGGTATGCATTTAGGATTATTTTAGAAACGTATGTAAAGGTAGCAAATTGTGATTCGGCAATCTCGAAGGTACCACACTTGCTTTAAAGAATAAATGAAAAGGTTTAAGTGCATATACGAGAGTGCTCCTGTTCATTTGAGTAGAAAAGTATGATCAATCCAAAATACTCATATAATTTTGGCATTGTCTTTTTTTGAAATAAAGGTAAAAGAAACTTCATTATTCAGGTTAGTTTACTTTTATCTTAAAACAAACAATAATGAAACTCTGGCAGAAGTCAACCGATGTAAATAAGCAAATCGACACATTCACCGTAGGTAACGACCGGGAGCTTGACCTTGTGCTGGCCCCCTTCGATGTGCTGGGATCGTTGGCGCACATTCGGATGCTGGAAAAGATTGGATTGCTGGAGAAGGAAGAATGGAAACAACTTGATCAGGAGCTTAAGAAGATCTATAAGGATATTCAGAAAGGTAGTTTTAAGATTGCGGACGATGTAGAGGACATCCATTCGCAGGTAGAGTTTTTACTTACTCAAAAGCTGGGAGATGTGGGCAAGAAGATCCACAGTGGACGTTCCCGAAATGATCAGGTGCTGGTAGATCTAAAAATGTATTTCCGCCACGAGATTAAAGAAATTGTACAGCTTACCAGTCAACTGTTTCAAACACTTGTCAGTCAGAGTGAGAAATATAAGAGTGTGTTGATGCCTGGCTATACGCACATGCAGGTGGCCATGCCATCCTCTGTGGGTTTGTGGTTCGGCGCCTATGCCGAGAGTCTGGTGGATGACCTCCATAGTTTAAGAGCTGCGTTTGAGGTGGTCAATAAGTCCCCGTTGGGTTCAGCAGCCGGATATGGCTCCTCTTTTCCGTTAGATCGTGAGATGACTGCCGAATTGCTTGGTTTCTCTCAGCCAAACTACAATGTGGTATATGCACAAATGACCCGGGGCCGAAGTGAAAAAGTCATGGCCCATGCAATAGCTACCATAGGTACTACACTGAGTAAACTCTCCATGGATGTTTGTCTATACATGGGACAGAATTTTGGATTTTTCTCCTTTCCTGATGAACTCACAACTGGTTCGAGCATCATGCCTCACAAGAAAAATCCGGATGTCTTTGAATTGGTCAGAGGAAGATGCAATCAACTGCAGGCCTTACCGGTAGAGATTGGGTACATACTCAATAACTTACCAAGCGGTTATCACAGAGATCTGCAACAGCTAAAAGAAGGACTGTTTCCTGCGCTTCAGACCACCAAGGAATGTCTGGAAATCCTCAATTTCAGCCTGAGCCAGATTATCGTATCTGAGGACATCATCAATGATCCTAAATATGACTACCTGTTTACCGTAGAACTGGTGAATGAGCTGGTACTTGGGGGGATGCCTTTTAGAGATGCCTACAAAGAAGTTGGGTTGCAGATAGAAGCTGGAAACTATAAACCGGATCGAAAGATCAAACATACGCACCTGGGGAGTATTGGGAACCTGGGGAACGATAAAATCCAGCAGAAGTTCAATCAGTTGGTTTCTGAATTCGACTTAGGAAAAATGGAATCCGCCATTAAATCATTAATCAACTGATTTTTGAGCTATTAGCAATAGATCAGATATGAAGTACTGAAGTATTAATATTTTATTTTTTATTGTCGTGGTATTATTATTTTGATAAATTTAATGTGGATGTAATTTTGTAATCCAGTATTTGCAATATTTCATTCTATGAGTTTCCTACCTAATAGCCATAGTGATCACGATAGTCCAAAAGGGACCAGAATTGAAGATGAGACAATAGATCATCTCAGACTATGGGAAGAATTTAGAAAGGGTAGCGAGGCAGCTTTTATAGATGTTTATAATCAATACTTCCAGATTCTTTATGACTACAGTTTTAGGCTTACATCCAATAAGCCTTTGTGTAAGGATTGCATTCAGGATCTCTTTTACAAGCTGAGGAAAAACAGGTCAGCTTTGCCTTCGGTTCAATCACCGAAAGCTTTTCTCATCAAGAGTATTAGAAATCAACTCCTAAATGAGATCAAGAAGAGTAAGCGATCAGATTCGTTGAGTGAGGCTTCAATTAATCAATCTTTCCTTGTGACCCCTTCACACGAAACTGTAATCATCGCCCGGCAATTTACACAAAGTCAGCTGAGGAATATCAGCAAGGCCATTGCCAATTTGACTGCTCATCAGCGGGAAGCCATACACTTCTTTTTTTACGAAGAACTGGGCTATGCGGAGATTGCGCATATTATGGGGATGACAAGTACAAGAGCAGCAAGAAACCTTATTTATCGGTCTTTAAAAGCCATCAGACTTTCTCTTGATGTGTGAGATGTTCAATAATCTTCAATGTTTGTTGGTAAATTAATAAACAACAGATCGTATTGTTTGTTGTAATGTAAATTTAAAAATATTTCCTTCTTTTCCTGATGTCATTTCATGGTCCTGATTGTCAATTAATCGAAAGGTCCATAAAATATTTATGTCTAATAAGAAGGAATTAGAAGATTTTCTAACTGACAAGGAGTTTAGATCCTGGGTATTAAACCCTACTCCCAAGTCATCTCTATTTTGGGAGAAGTGGCTGGAAGCCAATCCTCAATATGAAAAAGAAGTACTTAGAGCCAGGGAATTAATCCTGTCACTCCAATATCCTTCCACCGTACAGCCTGATGAAGAAGAGAAAGATGAAATACTCAAATCAATTCTACAGGTTCCAGGAACTTCACTTGGGACTGAGCATAGACGATCTTTCAGATTTGTACGAATTGCAGCATCAATTGTGTTGGCTATTGGGATTGGTCTTCTTTTCTATTACAGAGGCTTTGATAACACCAACGTTGTCGCCAGCAATCAGGTAGAAGTACAGACAATCAAAAAAACAAACCCTAAAGGAAGGAAGTCTGAGATTGTACTTACTGATGGTACCAGGGTAATGTTAAACTCCAATAGCACCCTTACATACAACAGTGATTTTGCTCAAAATCGGTACATTGAGTTGGAGGGAGAGGCCTATTTCAAGGTAGCCAAAGATCCGGACCATCCTTTCATCGTAAAGTCCGGACAGGTAGAAACACGGGCATTAGGGACGGCCTTCAATGTGAAAACAACCGAAGCATCAGTGGATGTACTTCTCACAGAAGGATCAGTTGAAGTAAGTGTAATAGATCATGAGGACCAGGTGATCAGACTTGAACCCATGCAAAAAACAGCCTATTCTGTACAAAAAGGCTTAGGGGTACCATCCTTCCAAAAAGATATGACGGATATGGCCTGGACCAGGGGCATTATTTTCTTTAAAGAGACACCTATAAGTGAAGTACTCAGGACACTTGAAAATTGGTATGATGTTCAGATCGATGTTTCAGGTGGATATGAAGAGGTGAAGTATTCAGGGGAATTTGACAATGAATACTTATCCAATGTGCTGAAATCTATGAGCCAGGCATTGGACATGACGTATGAATTAAGCGGAAAAAATGTGAAAATAAAATTTAATAAGAGCCTATGATATAGAAAAAGTTTCAAAAAAAGACCAGCCGAAGCTGGTCCTTGTGCAATGATGGGATGCTGTAGACCTTTCAAAATTCACATGCATCAAATCATTGTAGTTAAAACATTATTTAACCAATCATAAAGATATGAATAACAGATTTACCAATACCATATATATGGTTTCTAAATTGTCTTTTCAGGTACTTGCTATTCTCTTTATTACTTTAGATCTGGCCCTGGCCAATGAAACTGTGGCACAGGTAAAAAGTATTAAAGAAGTTACTATATCCTTAAGTATGACTGAGGCTAAGCTTTCAGAAGTACTTGAGGAGATCGAGCGAAAGACAAACTACCGATTTAGCTTAAGCAGCAGTAAGATTGATCTATCTTCAACAAGTAATATCCATGTTGTAGACGCAACAGTTGAGGATGTTCTCATGGAGTTGTCCAAAGAAATGAGTTTGAAATTTGGTCAAATAAACAACAGCATAAGCGTAAGTAAGAGGAAACGGAGAGCTGATGAGCCACGTGTGTCGGTTGCCATAAAGCAGGGCCCAACGATCAAAGGAACGGTTACTGATGAGAATGGTTCAGGTTTACCGGGTTCGACCATTCAGGAAAAGGGAACATCTAATGGGACAATCACTGATGTGGATGGAAATTATTCTATTACAGTTTCTGATGAAGATGCTGTTTTAGCTATATCCTTTGTGGGTTACGTAGCTGTAGAAATTCCGGTTACCGGAAAAAGCACTATTGATGTAAGCCTTGAGCCAGATATTGAAGCATTACAGGAAGTGGTAGTTGTGGGCTATGGTACTCAGAAAAAGGAAACAGTTACAGGATCAGTGGCTTCAGTCAAAGGGGATGAATTAGAAAAAGTTCCCTCGGTCAATTTATCTAATGCAATGGCAGGCCGCCTACCGGGTGTATTTGCCACTCAATCAAGTGGTGAACCAGGGTATGATGGATCAGCTATTAGAATCAGGGGATCAAATACCCTAGGAAATACAGATGCTTTGGTCGTGATTGATGGTGTACCCGGACGTGCAGGAGGACTTGACCGACTGAATGCGCTAGACATTGAAAGCATTTCTGTATTGAAAGATGCTTCAGCCGCTATCTATGGGTCAAGGGCGGCAAATGGTGTGATACTAATCACTACCAAAAGAGGAACAACGGGTAAACCAAAGTTTTCATATTCATTTAATCAAGCCTGGGCACAGCCTGCCAAGATACCTGAACTGCTTAATGCTGCTCAGTATGCTGAGGCAAGGAATGAGCTGAAATTATATGGTGAGCCCGTTGCCAATTGGGATACTGAGTGGAATAATTATGCGAACGGAGCGGATCCGGGATGGGTAGATTTCACCCACGAAGACATCAGGTTGTATCGCGACGGATCTGATCCATGGGGACATCCTGATTCAGACTGGTATGGCGAAACGATGAAAAACTGGGCACCGCAAAACAGGCATAACCTTCAGGTTAATGGAGGTACCGATGCCATCAAATATCTGGTTTCACTTGGCTATCAAAATCAGGATGGTTATTATAAAAACTCGGCAACCGGATACAAGCAATATGATCTTCGGATGAACCTTGATGCGAAATTTAACGAGTATATAAGTATGGATGTAGGGTTTGTTGGACGGAATGAGGACCGTTTTTTCCCAACTGTGGGAGCAGGCGATATCTTCAGGATGCTAATGAGGGGTAAGCCTACTGATCCGGCCTACTGGCCAAATGGCTTGCCAGGCCCAGATATTGAAAATGGTCAGAACCCGGTTACGGTAACAACAAACGCCACAGGCTATCATAAAGATAAACGCTACTACCTTCAGTCGAATGGGAATCTGAATATAAAGATACCAGGGGTAGAGGGACTAAATTTGAAATTTACCGGAGCTGTTGACCAATACCTGAGAAAACAGAAAAGATGGAATACTCCCTTTTATCTCTACACCTGGGATGGTACATCATATGAATCTGATGGAACTACCCCGTTGTTGGTTGCTGGTATTCGGGGAGGAGGAAATGGATTCCAGCCGGAACTTGATGAGGATTATGAAGATCAGCTTGACATCAACCTCTTGAGTATTGCATCCTATGACAGATCTTTTGGGGATCATACGATTGGGGTCATGGCAGGAATACAAAGAGAAACCATTGAACATTCCAATTTTGGTGCCCATCGCAGGTATTATCTCTCAAGTGCCATTGACCAGATCTTTGCTGGAAGTGACGATGAAAAGAATAACGAAGGTAGTGCCTGGGAAAGAGCAAGGTTAAGTTATTTCGGACGAGTTAATTATAATTTTTCTGAGAAATATTTGCTGGAATTTTTATGGAGATACGACGGTTCATATAATTTTCCTGAAGATACCAGATATGGATTTTTCCCTGGGATTTTGGCAGGATGGACCATTTCGGAAGAGTCTTTTTGGCAAAGTAGCATTGGCTTTATTGATTACCTGAAGATCAGGGGATCTTATGGGCAAATGGGAAATGACCAGATATGGTATAATGGCAACTACCTGGAATACCAGTATTATGCTACCTATGGTTTTGATACATTCATATTGGATGGTGGACTGGCTAAATCACTTTATGAAACAAGAGTCCCCAATAATCAAATCACATGGGAGATTGCCAACAATTTGAATTTTGGTCTGGAGGGGGATATCCTTGACGGAATGTTCAATTTCGAACTAGACTATTTTATCAATACCAGGACCCAGATCCCATGGGTAAAAAATGCTTCTGTTCCACAGACCACAGGTTTGTCATTGCCAGCAGAGAATATTGGTGAGCTGGAAAATAAGGGTTGGGAATTCCTTTTTGGATTTAATCAGCAAAGTGGTGAGTTTGACTATAGTGTGAGTGTAAATGGCGGTTATGCTAAAAACAAAATCCTTTTCTGGGATGAACCTGCCGGGGCACCTGAATGGCAAAGATCAACCGGACATCCGATCAATACCGGTCTGTATTACCTGAGTGATGGTGTATTCACCAGTATGGAGGATGTTAATTCTGAAACCCTGGATTATTCAGAACTCACAAATACACTTCGTCCCGGTGACATCAAGTATCAGGATACTGATGGAAACGGTATCATCAATGGAGATGATAGGGTTCGGATAGACAAGAACAATGTACCAACATTCCAGGGAGGCCTTAGTGGCCGGGTGCAATGGAAGAATATTGACATGTCTGTATTGTTTCAGGGATCAGCAGGAGCACAGATATGGGTGAAAACAGAATCTGGTGAAATAGGTAATTTTACCCTTCAAAGATTTGAAAATAGATGGTCACCGGATAATCCAAGTAGCGAACATCCAAGACTTGATAACAGGGGTGATCAATACTGGTCAGGTGAAAACGATTACTTCTTACGTTCTACCGATTACCTAAGATTAAAAAATCTGGAAATCGGTTATACCTTCTCACCGGATTTAATAAGCGCCATTGGATTAAGTAATGTAAGGGTCTACGTCAATGGGTTGAATCTGATTACCTGGGACAAACTGGATGTTTATGACCCAGAAGCCACAAATAGTCAGGGAAGATATTATCCGCAAGCGAGGGTAATGAGTGTAGGAGCAAATATTTCATTCTAAAAATGAGACGTATGAAAAAGATAGTAAATAAAATATCTATAATCGGATTATTGGTTTTGGTCGCAGGGATATTTCATGCATGTGATGATGAATTTCTGAATACAAAACCATTGGGTGAGGTTTCACAGGCAGATGTATGGACAGACCCTGCATTGATGGAAGCTTATGTAAATGATATTTATCGGGCACTGCAAAATGGAGGTTTCCATGAAGAACAACTTGCCTCGATGACCGATGAAGCCATGTTTATTCATGGCAGGGCCATTGCCCAGGTATCACAATCCAATGTGAGTGCAGACGGTAATCATTTTACAGATAATGGAAAATGGATGTGGACATGGCAGAATATGTACAGATCCATCAGAGCATGTAATGCTTTTTTTGAACAAGTTGAAAATTCACCAATCAAAGAGGATCCAATCGTTTCGCGGTTATCAGGAGAAGTGCATTTCCTGCGGGCATGGTTTTACCATGGACTGGTAAAAACAATAGGAGGAGTCCCAATCATCGAGAATACCTATAGTTTGGAAGGGGAAGATTTTTCTGTCACCCGTGATACTTATTCGAATTGTATCGACTATATCGTTGCTGACCTGGATGCTGCTGCCGGATTCCTTCAGGATGAAGAGATGGGGCAGGGAAGAGCTAATTATGGAGCAGCCCTTGCAATGAAGGCTGAAGTACTACTCTATGCTGCCAGTGATCTGCATGATATGCCTACAGCATCTACTAATTCCACTTTGATTTCAGGCTATCCTAATAAGGAATTGCTGGGATATACAAGTGGTGACAGGGACGCAAGATGGAGAGCGGCAAAGGATGCCGCTGAAGCCGTGATGAATCTGGGAAGATACAGCCTGGCCTTCCCAAATCCTGCAACTCCGGAAGAAGCATCGGAAAACATGTACCAGATGCATATGGATGATAATAGTGAATCAATTTGGAGCAGATACTGGTCAGGGGAGAAAACGGAGTGGGGAAACAGGATACATTTGATTAACGGTCCCAACGGATATCACAATTGGGCCGGTAATGTTCCATTGCAAACGCTGGTGGATGATTATGAGATGATGGATGGAAGTTCTTTCGATTGGGAGAACCCGACTCATGCAGCCAATCCTTATGAAAACAGGGACCCCCGGTTTTATGCTGATATTTTGTATGATGGAGCAGATTGGAGAGAGCGTCCAAGTGATGTAGCCTCAAGAGATCCGGCAAACCAGATCCAAACTGGTACATATGAAAAATGGGACCCCAATACGAGTTCAGTAGTAACTCATTTTGGACTGGATACCAGGAGTTCACCAATTGAAGACTGGAATGGAACCCGGTCAGGCTATTATGTCAAAAAATTCTATGACAGGACTGTGAATGGAAGTGGAGAACGACAGGATGTACCTTACCCATTCTTCCGATATACCGAGATTCTGTTGAATTATATAGAAGCAAGTATTGAATTAAATGAGCTGGGTGATGCTGCCACCTATCTAAATATGCTCAGGCAGCGGGCAGGTATGCCGGATATTACTGAAGTCACTCAGGATGATTTGAGGGATCGATACAGGCACGAGCGTCGGCTTGAACTTGCCTATGAAGATCATCGCTTTTTTGATGGAAGAAGATGGATGATTGGCCCAACACTTCATCGTCCTGCTCAGGGTATTCAAATAACCGGTACGTTGAAACCTGGTAAACAGGTTGAAACATACAGGTACAGTAAAGATGATTATGATTATACTTATGAGGTCATTGAGCTGACGAATGAAGTGAGAGCGTGGCAGGATAAGATGTATTTCATCCCACTCCATAGAGATGAGTTGAACAGGAATACAGCATTAATACAGAATCCGGGTTATACGGATTAATTTTTAAGTTATTCTATATTTTTTACATACCTCTGGCTCTAAATAGATTTGTTTGGGGTCAGAGGTGTTTATCTTATTAAGGCTGAATGATAAAATATTTCCCTTCTCAGGCTCAGTCAACTTTAAATCAGTTGCTTATCTTATCCTTCTACCTATTTGTTGGATGTCAGGGTAGTTCAACAGAAATGAATGAATCGGACTTTAAGGACAACCTTTTCAAGTTAATATATTCAGATCAATCTGGAATTGACTTTTCCAATAATCTCAGCGAGGGTCTGAATACCAATATCCTCATGTATGAATATTTCTACAATGGGGGAGGTGTAGCTGTAGGTGATCTGAACGCCGATGGGTTCATGGATATCTATTTTACTTCAAATATGGAGACAAATAAATTATACCTGAATAGCGGTTCCTCAGATTTGAAGTTTAAAGATATTACAGCGATATCAGGAGTGTCGGGTAGACCTGGTCCATGGAAAACCGGGGCAAGTATGATTGATATCAATGGTGATGGCAAGCTGGATATCTATCTGTGTTATTCAGGTACTTTGCCTGAGGAAAAACGACGCAATGAGCTTTTCATCAACCAGGGGAATGATGAAAACGGAGTCCCCCTCTTTAAGGAAATGGCAGTGGAATATGGTTTAGCCAGCAGAGCTTTCAGTAACCAGGCCTATTTTCTTGATTACGATTTGGATGGTGATCTGGATGTATTGTTGCTTAATCATAACCCAAGAAATCTCCCTATTCTTAACGAGCAGCAAACGAAAGAATTATTTGCTGTAGATGACCCTATGCGGGGGATCAGGCTATACAATCAGCAAAATGGTAAGTTTACCGATATCACAGAAAAAGCAGGTATCAACGGATCTCAGCTCACCTATGGGCTTGGAATCGGCATAAGTGATCTGAATCAAGATGGGTGGCCAGACTTTTATGTTTCCAATGACTACGCTGTGCCAGATTATTTATATATCAATGATCAGGATGGGACCTTTCATAACAGTTTAGAAGAGTCCATTGGCCATAGCAGCCATTTCTCCATGGGTAATGATGTGGTAGACATCAACAACGATGGTCACATGGACATCATTACACTTGATATGCTTCCAGAAGACAACCGAAGACAAAAACTTCTTCTTGCCCCTGATAATTATGACAAGTTTGAGCACAACCTCAACACCGGGTTTTATTACCAGTTTATGCGCAACATGCTGCAGCTGAATAACGGGAATTCTACTTTCAGCGAAGTGGGTCAGATAGCAGGTATTTCCAACACCGACTGGTCATGGGCTGCGCTTGCTGCTGATTATGACAATGATGGATGGAAAGACCTCTTTATTACCAATGGATATCATCGGGATTATACAAATCTGGATTTTATCAATTACATGAATTCCTTTGTGGAAAAACGCGGAAGGATACAACGTGAAGATGTCCTCAAAATTATTGAACAGATGCCCTCTACTGATATCTCAAACTATATGTACAAAAAATCTGGGGATATCAATTATTCCAATGTAACCAGCGATTGGGGCTTAGCGCATATAGCCAATAGCAATGGTGCTGCCTATGCCGATCTCGATAATGATGGAGACCTGGATCTGGTGGTCAACAATATCAATAAAGCAGCATTTATCTATGAGAACCTATCCACACCCAAAAAACATTTCATTCAAGTAGAACTTATTGGAGAAGGACTCAATACAAGTGGTGTTGGAGCCCAGGTTTCCCTGTTTTCAGAAAAGAATTATCAGGTTTTGGAGCAGTATCCGGTAAGGGGTTATCTGTCTTCTGTCTCCCCTATACTACACTTTGGAGTAGATAGTTTAAAGATACTTGATTCCCTGGTGGTGGATTGGCCAGGAGGTAAAAGGTCTGTGTTGTATAACCAGACTACCAATAAAAAAGTGGTCATCAAAGAGTCAGAAGCAAAGAAAAGAGGATCTAATGCTATAAAGGCCGATAATTCCTGGTTTACTGAAGTGAAATCACCAATTGACATTAGCCATGAAAAAGTAACGGTGAGAGATTTTAATCGTCAGTTGTTGTTGCCAGGTCAACTCTCTGCGGTAGGTCCTGCCATGGCTAAAGCCGATTTTAATGGAGATGGCCTGGAAGATATATTTATAGGAGGAGGGCAGGATCAATCAGCTCAACTGTATTTCCAATTGAACAATAAAAGGTTTGTGCCTGGGAATAGTGCTGCTTTTGAAGCTGACAAAGCTTGTGTGGATACAGATGCCTTGGTTTTTGACGCCAATAAAGATGGATTCCCGGATATTTATGTGGCAAGTGGTGGATATCATCTGTTTAAGCAGGATGATCCGGCACTTCAGGACCGGGTTTATTTAAATGATGGCTCAGGCAACTTTATAAAAGCAGTTCTCCCTGCAATACTGACCAGTTCATCTGTTGCAGTGAATCTGGACATCAATGGAGATGGTTATGATGACCTATTTATTGGGGGACGTGTGATACCAGGTAAATACCCTGAGGCTCCTTCAAGTTATGTACTACTCAATGATGGCTCAGGAAATTTTGAAGATAAAACCATTGAGGTATCTAAGGAATTGGCAAGTATAGGCATGGTAACGGATGCAAAAGCTGCAGATCTAAATGGTGATGGGAAGTCTGAATTGGTAATAGTTGGGGACTGGATGCCGATAAAGGTGTTTGAAAGTACAGGTGGTTCTTTAAGCAATGTATCTGATCGGTATTTCGGAAAAGAGTATAAGGGATTGTGGAATGTCATCGAAACAGGAGACTTCAATAAGGATGGTGTGCCAGATCTGGTTGTTGGCAATATGGGGGAGAACCTGCAGTTTAATGTTTCGGATCAGGAACCTGGCGAACTCTATTTTGATGATTTTGATCAGAACGGGGATATCGATCCCATCTTTTGTTACTATATCCAGGGAGTCTCTTACCCCGACCTCACCCGGGATGAGCTAAGAAACCAAATTCCCAGGTACAAGTCAAAATACACTACTTACGAGAGTTTTGCTGATGAGACCATCAGCGATATTTTCACACAAGAGGAAATAGAGAATGCCAAAAAGCTGGAAATCAATGAGTTGAAAACTTCTGTTTTCGTCAGTGGAAGCGAGAAGTTTAAAAAGATAGATCTTCCTTTGGAAGCTCAATTTGCTCCGGTGTATACCATCACTGTGCTGGACTATAACCGAGATGGTAATCAGGATTTGTTACTTTGTGGGAACAATAGCAGTATGAAATTGAGGTTGGGTAAAGCAGATGCGAACTACGGTATGGTCTTTCAGGGAGATGGAAAGGGCCAATTCAAGTATTTAAATCAGCTGAAATCCGGTTTTAATCTGAGAGGTGACATTAGGAAGGTTATTCAGATTGATGATTTGTTCCTGTTTGCCAGGAATCAATCGTCAGTCAAAGCCTATCAACTCAAAAACCGACCAGTGCAATGAGGCTTATTTCCAAAATAATTTTTAGAGGGTTGGGCTTCTAAAGAAAGTAAAAGTTACTGGGGCTTTGTTATTTTAGGAGCCGCATTCATTGTAATTGTCGTTCTTTATAAAAGAAAAAAGCGTAATTAATTTCATTAACATGATTTCAAGATTTCACAATATCCTTTCCATTGGTTTGGTCAAAATGCTTGCTATTGGTTTTATCACCTTGTTCCTTGTCTCTTACGGACCCAAAAAGAATGAATGGCGCTCCATCTTCAACGGTAAGGACCTGACTGGCTGGACACCTAAATTTGCTGGTTATCCACTAGGTGAAAACGTAAGAAATACTTTTCTGGTAGAGGATGGAATGTTGAAAATATCGTATGATGAGTGGGACGATTTCAATGAAGAATTTGGCCATATCTTTTATGAGGAGGAGTTTTCCCGGTACCGGATCAGGGTGGAGTACAGGTTTGTGGACGATCAGGTAAAGAATGGGCCAGGATGGGCATTTAGAAACAATGGGATTATGCTTCACTGCCAGGATCCTAAAACCATGACGGTTGACCAGGATTTCCCGGTGTCGATCGAAGGCCAGCTTCTTGGGGGAAATGGGAATGATCCGAGAACCACCGCCAATGTATGTACCCCCGGAACCAATGTGGTGATTGATGGCGAGTTGGTCACCAATCATTGCATCAACTCAACCTCCAAAACGTTTCATGGAGACCAGTGGGTGACCGTAGAGGTGGAAGTCCTGGGCAGTGAGTCCATCAAACAATATGTAAATGGAGAATTGGTGTTTGAATTGACCGAACCTCAGCTGGACTCCAGGGACGAAGACGCCCAAAAACTCATCACGGATGAAAACAACCTGTTGATCTCAAAAGGTTATATCTCCTTACAGGCAGAAAGTCACCCTATACATTTCAGGAAGATTGAGGTGATGGAGTTGTAGGGTTATTGCAAAAGGCCTTCTAAAATCAATAATTAGTCATTTATCTACTTAAGAATCGATTGATTTTCTTCATTTTCACATTCCATCAGGTTAATTTGCCTTTATGGCTAGTGAAAAGAGTATTGCAATTATTTGTGGGGGTGGTCCTGCGCCTGGTATCAATACGGTAATCGGTACCGTCGCAAAAATTTTCCTCAAAGACGGATACCGGGTCCTGGGTATCCATGAGGGTTACAAGGGATTGTTTTCCGAAGACCCTGAGGTCAAAGAGTTTGATTTTGATCATGCCGACAGGATTTTCAGTCGCGGAGGCTCTACCCTGGTCATGAGCAGACACAAGCCAAAGAATGAGGAATTCACTACGAATTTCTTTGTGAAGCACAATGTGAAGCTGCTGGTCACCATCGGAGGTGATGACACCGCAAGTACAGCCAACAGGATCTCCAAATTCTTACAAAAAAACAATCTGGATGTAAAAAACATCCATGTCCCCAAGACGATCGACAATGATCTTCCGCTACCGGACAGAAATCCTACATTTGGTTTTCACTCTGCCAAAGATGAGGGAGTAAAGATTGGTAATACGGTCTACGAAGATGCCCGGACAAGCTTACAGTGGTTCATCATGTCCGCCATGGGACGAAGTGCCGGTCACCTGGCCTTTGGTATCGCCTCGGCCTGCCATTTCCCCATGATGATCATTCCTGAGATGTTCAATAAAACGAAACCCACCCTGGAGAAGATCATCAACCTGATTATTTCTTCCATGATCAAACGGAGGATCCTGGGCATCAAATATGGTGTGGCCATGGTGAGTGAAGGGGTCTTTCATAATATTGACGAGGAAGAGCTAAAATCCAGCGGGATACTCTTTACCTATGACGATCATGGTCATCCGGAGCTGGGCAATGTGAGTAAGTCCAATATTTTCAATGTGCTGGTGCAGGAAAAACTGAAGCAGCTGGACATTAAGATCAAGAGTCGTCCGGTTGAGTTGGGTTATGAATTGAGATGTTGCCGGCCAATAGGGTATGACCTGACCCTTTGTAGTTTGCTGGGTATTGGTGTCAAGAAGCTGTATGATGAAGGAATCACCGGCTGTATCGTCACAGCTAATTCTCGAGGGGATATTTCACCAATGTATTTATCCGAAATGGAAGATGAGCATGGAAAGATCCCTCCCCGTCTGGTTGATATGAATGCTCAGATCAGCATCTTGTGTTTTCAAAATTTACATCACCTGGAAGAGCGAGATTATCCGGCAGCCAAAACCTATCTGGAAAACCCCGAAGCCTATGATTTTAATAAGATCCTTGGATGGACCTAAAATAAATTTCTTATCACTTTAACCCCTAACCCAAAAATGAAACCCCTCTTACTATTATTAACTTTTGCTTTGTCTCTCAGCACTAGTAGTGCCTCAGACCTCAGTAAAAAAGCTGAAACTGCACTGAAAAAAGGTGTCTCTTACTTCCACTCGATCAGCTCCAATGGCGGGTACGTCTATTATGTCACACCCGACCTTTCCTTAAGATGGGGTGAAAGTCCGGCCGATGAACAGACCATAGAAGTGCAACCCCCGGGGACTCCGGCAGTGGGTCTTGCATTCTTAAAGGCCTACCAGGTCACTGGCGATAGTAAGGCCCTTGAAGCTGCGAAAGAAGCTGCTTATGCACTGATCCGTGGACAAAACAAGCACGGAGGGTGGGACCACACCATCAATTTCGCCGATCTGAGCAATGAGACCGTGAGCTTTGATGATGACCAGACGCAAACAGCCGTTAGCTTCCTGATGGCACTGGATCAGGAGATTGATGACCCCAAATTGGATCAGGCAGTAAAAAAAGCCCTGGATATGATGATCATGACCCAGCTGGACAATGGCGGATGGCCTCACAAATGGCCGGAACAGGGCAACTATCATGACTATGCCACTTTCAATGATGAGGGAATTAATGATTGCCTCCGGGTGATGATGGAAGCTTATCAATATTACGGTGATAATGAAGCAGTGGCGAAAAGCCTGAAAAAGGCTGCGCGCTTCATGATGATCTCGCAGCAGCCACCACCACAACCAGGGTGGGCCCAGCAGTACAATGAATTCCTGCAGCCAGCCTGGGCCAGGACGTTTGAGCCCGCATCCCTATGCCCCTCGGTCACCATCAAGAACATCCATTCCCTGGTTGATCTCTACCTGGTACTTGGCGATGGCACATTGCTGGAACCCATTCCTGATGCTTTGAGGTGGCTCAATGATATCCAATTGGATAATGGGAAGTGGGCACGGTTTGTGGAAATAGGAACGAACAAATCCCTTTATTACGATCGGGGAAGGATCCGTGTGGAGAGTGTGGATGACCTACACGTGGAGCGCAGGACCGGGTATGGCTATGAAACCGATATCTCAGCCCAGATTGAAAGAGGTACCAAAAGGTACAACATGGCCATGGAGTTGAGCCGGGAAGACTTGATGAAAGCAGAAGATCCACCCCTGACCAAAGCCAAAGTCAGTGAGAGACTGGCTGAACTTGAAGGGCAGGTAGCGGAGATCCTGGAGACCCAGGATAAAAATGGTGCCTGGATCACTAAAAATGATCGATTTAAAAGGACCATGCCCAGGGGTGTACGTTGGAACGGTGAATATGATGAGATGGATCGCGTGAGCAGTGCGGTATTTAACCAGAATGTGGCCATTCTGAGTGAGTATATTGAGTTGAGTAAAATACTCAAATAAGACCAAAGGGTATGATTTAAAAGAAAAGGTGACATCATATGCCACCTTTTCTGATAACTCAAAAAGTATGAAAAAAAATTCTGATTCGACTTAATTCACATCCCACCAAAGCTTTGTGTCCATATCATCATTTCCACTAAATCCCTGAGCGGAAAGTGCGGCATCCAGGTTGTCTTTGTTCGCACTGAGTTCTGAAATTGGATATGGAAGCCTTGTTACGAAATCTCCGGTAATATCCTGAAATGGATACGGATTGGGAGCAAGGGCCGGAAAATCGGATCTTCTGAAATTAGCCCATGCTTCCGGACCATTCAGGAATGAAGAGATCCAATATTCGGTATTGATTTGCTCCAACTCAGAGCCAGGCACGATGTTATTGGCTGCCACATACGCATCTATATCAGCCTGGTCAATAGCGGTGCCAACATATTCAGTTGAAATTACTGCCATATTAGCTCTGATAGCGGAAGTAAATAAGGCATTTACATCCCCGGTGGCACCCCCAAGATTTCTCACGATTGCTTCGGCGAGGAGCAATTGAGTTTGAGCGTAGGTGATCATAAAAGATGGCGCATTGATCCTAACCATTCGGGTTCTGTCTACCTGTGTAAAGTCATAATGACTGGCAAAGCCATTATTGGTCGCATAGACTGCTGCGGTTTCATTATCAAATCCCATTGGCAGGCCAAACTGATCCGCTGGATCACTGGAGATGATTATGCTTTGGTTTGTCCCGGCTATCGCATTGTTTTGATCCGTACCACTTTTAGCTCCAATATACCTTACGGCCATGGAAGCCAATCTTGGATCGTTGGTGTTTTTCAAATGATTTACAAACTCTCCGGTCATGTAATAGTTTGCCGATTCATTACTTGTAAGCGGACCGGCTACCTGGTTTGGATAGTTGTTGTCGTGGGTCAGCATAAAGTTATCAGCATTGCTTTGCATAAGACCTCCACTAATTGCTGTACCAATTGCGGACCCGGCTAGAGTCGGGTTTACATCCGCAACTCTCATGGCTGCCCTAAGTAGCAATGAGTATCCCATACGCTTCCATTTAACGACGTCTCCACTGTAGAGGATGTCTGATGTCTCAATTTTTACGGATGCATTCAAACCAGCTGAAGCTTGCTGAAGTTCATTTAAAATATCAGTGTAAATACTTTCCTGAGCGTCATATTTTGGGGTGGTGATGTCACCAAGATATCCCTGCCCAGCCTCTGTATACGGAGCATCACCATAGGTATCGGTAATGATCATCATGCCATAAGCTTTAATGATTCTGGCCATGTGATACAGGTTAGCTCGCTCGGAGTCCCCTTCAGTGAGGTCGATTACAGCCACAGCATGCTTAATTACCTCAAGAAATGCATTGTCCCAGTTACCATTTGTGAGTGTCACATTTACCTGGTTGTAATTACCGCCGGTAAGTACGCCGCTGTTTGGAGTCACTATTTGTTGAACATAGGCCATCTCCAATGGCAAAGCATTTCCCCGCTGTACCGTAGTAAGTATAGCCTGGTTTAATACGATCGCAGGATCCAGCGCTGTAACATCTGTTTTCGATTTGTTCAATTCATCAAAACCTTCGTCACATCCACCCATCACGAGCAGTCCCATGACGAACAATATATTTATAGCTAGATTTTTCATTTTCATTTTACTTTTTATTTTTTTGACATGCTTAGAACTTAACATTCAGATTAAATCCTAGTGACCTGGTTGGTGGTAAAGCAGGATCTTCAATGCCACTCAGGTTGTCGGAAGAGAAAGAAGCCTGCTCAGGATCGATATTCTCAGTCCATTTTTTGAGGATTAAGACATTGTTCGCGACAAAATCGAGTCTCAAGCCATTAATAAAAGTAACTGATGATAGATGCTTGGTAAAATCATAGCCCAATGACATTTGACGGATTTTCCAGAAACCAGCATTGTATGAAAAAGGCTCCATGAGATTGGTACCTCGAATCCTGCCATACCATGCATCTACCGGTACACCAATGGTATTGGCTTGACCTTCTTCATTTACTCCTTCTCCGACTACCAGACCAGTTTCTCTTCCAACCAATGTTCCCTTGTGAAGACCATGTCTCCAGGCGTTGAAGTTGGTAGTAGAGAAAAGATCATGACCAAGTTTAAAGTCTACCAAAACAGATAGTGTGATCCCTTTGAAGTTGACCGAGTTAAATATCCCTCCAACCCATTTTGGGATAGCCTGTCCAAGTGCCACGTATTCTGGCGTGGTCAGGTAGTTTCCATTGTTTGAATCATGGATAATATTTCCATTGTCATCTTTTAAGTATCCAATGCCTCGAAGCTGACCCAGGGGTGCTCCTAACACATGCCACAATTGACCTCTAACTTCTCCCTGAGATAACACTATTTCATTGACTCCTTCACCGAGGTCAATGACTTCAGATTCGTTGAAAGCTGCGTTAAAGCTTATGTTCCATTGAAGGTTTGAAGTCTGAACGGGCGTGAGACTCAGGAGCATTTCAACTCCGTTGTTTTTACTTTTTCCAACATTCTGGAGCTTGGAAGTATAGCCTGAAGTGTTTGAAGAAAGTACCTGAAGGATCTGATCTTCTGTCACCTTATCATAAAACGATATTTCCAGGCCTACTCTGTTTTCAAATAACTTTGTTTCTAATCCAAATTCCCATTCTTTTACACGCATCGGGCTAAGTGTGCTACTTGGTATTCGGTCTCCTGAAACAGACCCTATGGATTTACCATTGTAAAGGTTTGCATTGGTGCCAAAGAACAGGTTATTGGAATAAGGAGACACGTCGGTATCGCTACCTACCTCAGCATATGCTGCCCGGACTTTACCAAAATACAGCCAGCTGGGGAGGTTTTGAAAAGCCTGAGAAAAGACAAAACTTCCTGTTAGAGAGGGATAGCTGATACTTCTTAGCTCAGGAGCCAGTGTAGAAAACCAGTCATTTCTCAAGGTGGCGTTCAAATACAACCATGCTTTGTAGTTTATCTCTGCTGCTCCGTAGATCGAATTTACTTTTCTTTCGATGATGTCGTAGCTGCTGTTTACTACCCGGGCATTTTGAAGGGTATAAAGGTCTCTGACAACGAAGTCTGTTGCTAGCTGCCTGTTGCGCTCAATTCCCCTGTACATTTGGTTTCCACCAAGTGTGAGATCGACTCCGATGACTCCAAACTCCTGATTAGCACCCACAATGAAATCATAGTTTGTTTCCCGGATTCTGGTAGCGTCCTGCCTGTATTCACCGTTGACAAATCCGGCAGGAGCTACTCCCAGTGAAGCGGCGCCAGTGGGTCTTCCATTATCTTCCTGAAATCGGAAAGTATAATCTTGCCCCATCCTGACTTGTGCATATAACCAATCGGTAAAATTGTAGCGAGCTGCTACATTTCCAAAGACACGGTCTCTGGTGATATGATTGAAATGATTATTCAGTACAAAATAGGGGTTGGTTCTGTTTCTGAAACGACTGTAAATTCGTTCATTTCCAAATTCATCTTCTGCTTCGGATTCGAGCAGGTCGAAGGGCATTGAGTTTGACAATGAATAGATTACAGTGGGAGTACTCAAATCCTGTGTGGCAACCGTGGGTGCATTTTCATTGCGGTCATGCGAGTAGTTGATACTACCAGTCACATTGAACCTCTGAGCCATTTGCTGCCTGAAATTCACGTTAACACTTTGTCTTTTAAAAGTATTATTTGGAACAATGCCCTTATTGTCCAGGTTTGATGCGGATAACCTCAAACTTCCAAACTCCCCCCCGTTAGAAATACTAATTGTATTGGTGAAAGACTGGCCGTTCCTATAGAAAGTCCTGATCCTGTCTCGTACGGGTGCATAAGGTGCTTCTACACCATCGAACAGTATCTGGGTCATCCCGGGTTCGAACTTTTCACCAAAACTCCACACACCGGAAGTTGGGTTGGCAGTCGTTGGTCTTAATCCCCCTTCACCTTGTCCATATTCATATTGAAAATCCGTGAAATCAAGCGGCGTTTCATTGGTGTAGTTGGAGTTGTATTCTACCACAAACCCATTTTTACCACCTGACTTGGTGGTGATCATGATAACACCATCTTTTGCGCGGGAGCCATATAGTGCCGATGCTGCTGCTCCTTTGAGCACGGTCATCGATTCAATGTCATCCGGGTTGATACTGCTCAGTCCGTCTCCACCATCTGACACAGTTCGGCTGCCTCCATCACTCAAAGAGGATTCGGTGCTTCGACTTCCTGAGGTGCTCCCAAAATTTGAGTTATCAATCGGTACACCATTTACAACAATAAGCGGCGAATTCTGGCCTCCAAACGAGGACTGCCCGCGTATACGGATCTTGCTTGTTCCAGCAGGACCAGTACCCATACCTGAAATATTCAATCCGGGCACTTTACCCTGAATGGCATTCATAAAATTGACAGACCGGTTTGTGGCTATCTGGTCAGCATCTACTGTAGCGGTAGCATACCCCAGACTTTTGGAGTCCTTTTCAATACCCAATGCTGTAACAACCACTTCTTGCAGTGCCTTGATGTCGGTTTCCATCTCTACATCAATCACACTACGTCTGTTTACCGGGATTTCCTGGGAAGCAAAACCCACATAAGAGAATACCAGGATACTATTTTCGGATATCCGAAGGGAGTAGTTTCCATTGGTATCTGTTGTTGTGCCTGTAGTGGTGCCTTTGAGAAGGACACTCACCCCGGGAATACTGCCACTTTCTCCGGTGACGCGACCCCTGACTTCAAATTGCTCGCTCGTTTGGGCCATTGAGACAAAAGTGAGCAGCCAAATGCCGCCCAGTAGGTAAAGTTTTTTCATAACGATTTGGTTTAGATGATTGTTTAGTGAAAATGGTCTTTGATGCATTTGCTCATGTATTAATCTTTTAGAAGTTTGAGGTATTAAAGCATGGGTTGCATCAATTTTTGATAAATGGATTTAATCAATCCACTGTAAAGTTTCTAAACCCCGTTATAAATAACTTCCAATAAAGACCACTGATGAATATTGCACAAACCCAAATGATGACTTGAGATATGCTTGCTTTGGTAGACAAGACTTCAGTAGATTTACCACAAGAACCCTTATTTTAGGACGTCAATGTGCACTGTATTCTTGTTTTAAACCGCATCTGGAAGATTTCTCTTTCGAAATTGCGTTG
Organism: Cyclobacteriaceae bacterium; assembly: GCA_965223915.1. Classification (GTDB taxonomy): domain Bacteria; phylum Bacteroidota; class Bacteroidia; order Cytophagales; family Cyclobacteriaceae; genus UBA7330. Next base: position 2,591,288 of record OZ245027.1, read on the forward strand.
GTGAATACCCTGTTAACTTTTTAAATGTGGTGGAAAAATGCTGTGAGGAATAGAATCCGGTCATCAAAGCAATATCTGTAAAATGCAAGCCTGGTTGTTTAAGCAAATTGATTGCTTCTGCAATTCGTAAGTTAATGAGATAGTTGAGTGGTGGGAATCCCGTGTGATACTTAACTTTTTCAGTAAAGGATGTGTTGTGTAGTCCAAACCGGGACGCCATTTCATCTACCGTCCAATGATGAGCCAGATTTTGTCGTAGAATTTCTTCTAGATTCATTAAAGTTGGGAGCGTTGGTTCCTGCATCTCATTCTGCCTGTTGGTTTGTCTGGCAATATTAATTAGCAGTGTATCAAGAAGGTGATTAACCCTTGTTTGAAATCCAACTTCATGATTTAAAATTTCTTTGTGTACTTCATGTAAAGTATCCGGCATATTATCCACTCTTAGTACCGGGAGTTTGTTGTTGACAATTAAGTTGCTAATTGGAAAGCGATCGACAGCGGACAATTTACTCCAATTACCGAAGTGTATACCTTTTTTCGAATTACGTTTTAATGTCTTTAAGAATAAGCAAAACAAAGTGCCTCTGTCGAGAAACCCACTTTTCCACCAAACTCCTGTCCTGGAAGAATGATGGCACAGTCTCCAGGGTAAAGGACATAAGACTTGTGATCAATCGACCATTGGAACTTACCATCAACAACATAATAAATCCTTAAGTGATTCGAGGGTGTCTCAAGGAATGAATCAAGAAAGACAGCATTGATCTTGGTTAAGGTAAATCGGATGATGTGAGGAAATAATTTCAGCTCTCTTGAAGAATCTTGCAAAAAGGTAAACTGGTTCATGATCCATTGTTTTTGGTACGCACAAACGCTGACTAATTGCCCAGTTATGGGATATCTTTTTGGAGGTAGTTGATCAACAAAGACATATTCCTGATATACTCACTCGTAGAAATATATTCCTGGTCACTCTCATTGAGATAAGGTGAAGTATCTGTCTCATCACCTACACGGGTGGACGCATACTTATCAGTTTGATCGGTGAGTTGTCCATCTCCTATATAAGGATTGCTGATGTATGCACGCTTTGTGAGCCACCGATTCTGCTTATCGATATTATTGATGATATCTGCGACTTTATCTTCATCAACCTGACCCGTATAGCTATTCCTGTTGAGGTTATAGTGTTTTTGAGGTGTGCCTGTGTGTTTGAATTGCTGTGGCAAAAGCGGGGATTCTTTTGTAGCTTCTGACGTGGAAAGCTTAGAAACCCGTTCATATTCATCCTTCAGCCGTTGAATGTCTATCCGGGTTTTCCCTCCATAATGGGCCAATAGGTTCTTGTCGTCGTAATCAACATAGTATCGGCCGTATTTTACATTAGATCCCTTCCGGTGTACATAAATTGGTTTTCCAGACGAGATCTCAATAAAAGTTGGATGTGTGCGATTGTCCTCTTTCTGTTTTCCTGGCAAAACAGATTTCTCCAACCAGTCGATGGCATTAGGTACACCAGATAAAAACTCTTTGTTTCCGGTGTACTGATAAAATTTGATGAGCAGCAATGCATTTGCAAATGTGGCACCTGGCAGGAAGGCTGCTGGTTCATATGTTCTGGCCCCTGTGGCCTCCATTTTCATATTATGTTGTTGGCCCCATGCTCCGTTTGGATCCTGAGAGATACGGTAAAAATTCATACCTCTCTGTATAGGCTCAAGGAAACGTTTTTCTCCCAGGACTTCATAGCACTGGATCAACAAATGAATATTTTCCCAAATCACATCGTCGTTAAAAGTATAGAAGGAGGTATAGTCAGGAAAGCCTTGTTTTTCAAAGTCGTATCTTAGGGGATACCGCTGAGGCCAGCCTCCTGTCGGATATTGACTTTTTAAGACAAACTCAATGGCCTTGTCTAATGCAGGTTTGTAGGTAGGATCCATTTTCTCAAGGTACATCCTGAGTAAGAATCGTGTAGCATCAGAGGTGACATCATCATCAAAGGTGGAGTTGCCATAATAGAACTGAAATTCTTCCAGCCGCCAGCCGTTTTTACCAATGGTACTATACCATTGTTTCAGGGACCTGTCGCCGGCAAAATCAACCATGTAGTTCCAGCCACCTTCGTGGCTCTGCCCCCAGATGATTGCGTTAGCCACTTTCTGAGCAGCATCATAATAGTACTCATTCTGCGTAACACGATAAGCATCTAAAAACAAATGGCCCATACTGATTGTGCCGGGACTTTGCATCCAGATCATGGTATGATATGCTTCCATCTCACCCCATCGACGTGAAAGGTCAGGCAGGTAATACCATACATAACCACCATTGGTACTCACCGTCTCCACCATGTATTTTGTAGCATTGAGCATGGTTTTTTCGACCAAATCATGGGTGACCTGGGGCTGAGCATTTATATCATTTGAAGCACAAAAAGCAAACAGTAAGATTATAGTGTATTTCATCATTTACAGGGTTATGAATTGATTTGGGTTGAGTTGTTTTGGGGTAATACGGATTCTGTAGATCATCCCTTTGTACCAGGATCTTTTGTTTTGTCGAACCCCGATCGAGGTTTGGCCGCTTTCAATGGGAGCGAAGGTAAAAGGCTCGGATAACTCTTTTTTACCATTCACATAGGTGGTCATTCGGTTTGGGGCTACGACAAGAGCCACATGGTACCATTGGTCCAAAGGGTGTGTTTTATTTTCATCAATAAGTGCCAGGGAATTAACCGTAGAGGAAATGAAACCATCAAAATACCATTGATCACCTACGACTCTGATTTCCAGCAGCATCCGATCCCCCGAAACCTCTCCGATATGCAGAATTCTTTGCTCGAAAGGGGAGGAAGAGGCTGGCTTAAAGATCATCTCTACCGTAAACTCATTATATGAGTTGAGAGGCATGTCCTTAAGAAAGAACGCATCGGAAATACCATCGAAGGAGACGGCTCTTCCATAGGGCGAGTCTGTCAGTTTAGGTGAGCCATTAATCTCAATCTTATTTGAATCATCTGAGAGAAGTTCTGCAATAATCCAATCATTATTTACTAAATGGGTGCTTTTCACCAATGCATTTCTTTCATGGAATGACTGGAACAATAGTATTGGGAGGAGGATAGAGTAAAGTAGCATCATTTTTGAATTTTTTGGGGTATTGGGTGTCTCAGTTAAAGTTATTCTTTTAAAGTCTTATCTAAAAAATTTCTCACCAGCATCACTGTTGGTTCAAACCATGGATGAAACAGCCAGAATGGGTGAGGAGTGTTAGGAATAGTATGAACTTCACTGTAAATCCCATACCTGTCCATAATGGCAATAGCCGAGTCTCGACCTGCATGAAATCTGGGCAAAGCACTGTTGATGAAAAGCATAGGAGGAGTGTTTTTACCAATGTAAGTAAGTGGTGAGGCTTCAATCCATAATTCCGGATCATCCTGATAGCTCGCACCTAGCCATTGCTTGCCAGCAGAGGGTTTGTTTGGATTATTGTCCTTGCCACTTTCATTAGGATCTGTAAAGTCTAGTATACCATCTATATCGATGATAGCGTGTACATGAGTCGGTATGTGATCCTGACCGCCATCAATTTTTTTCATTCCGGATGTCACTCCAACCAATGCAGCCAGCTGACCACCAGCAGAACAACCAGAAATAGCTATTCTATCAGTGTCTATGTTTAATTCCTTTGCATGAGTTCGCAGATATTTTATAGCATCCCTGATATCATGAACTGCTGCAGGATAGGTAGCTTCCGGCGAAAGGCGATATTCAACAGTGGCAGTTACATAGCCTTTTGCAGCAACATTCATAGCCAAGGGCCTTTGCATAGATTTATCTCCGGAGCGCCAGCCTCCACCAAATATGAAAATCACCGCAGGATAGACTCCATCTTTGGTTGGAGTGTAAAGGTCCAGGCGGAGGTCCCGTTTCCCATACTTTGTTTCAGGAATGGTTTTGTAAATTATGTCCACCAGCTCTGATACACTTCCTGGAAGAGAGGGCTTTACAATTGTTGCTTCAGGAAAGTCATTCTTGATCTTTGACCAGGTTTGATAGGGTGTAAAAGTAGTGTCAATGGGGATGGACAACGAGGTGTTTGCCTGACTATTGGCTAAATAGCAGAGTGGAATAAAAAACACGAATGTCAGATATCGTTTCATCAGATCAGGTTCCATTAAAATAATTAACCCGCTGCTACAAAAGCAACGGGTTAATTGTTAAGTCATGAATTAATCACCTCTACTGTTCAGTGGTTGGATCATAGTGTCCATACCCCTGTGTTATCAGACCATTTGATAGTAAAATAGTTTCTGAAGGTACTGCTCTCACATATCTTGGTGGTTGTCCCTCAGTGACATAGCTGTCAGGATATCCAAGAAAGATGTCTGTGGTGTACTGACTTTCGTTGGCCACAATGTTGGAACCCCAGTCAGTTTTCTCATAGCCATCTGCCTCAAGCAGTGCAGCCTCCGGACCATCCGGATCAATATAGGTATACAAACCTCTGATGGCAAGATTTACCTGATCACTAGGCAAAGTAGCAATATAGTCGACCCAAAGATCACTGGTTCCTCTCCAGCCGGGTACCAATACAGGGAATCTTGGATCAGCAGTGGTGATGCCATCAGGAGTCTGTGTTGTCAACAGGTCTAAATTAGGATCGATATCGCTCATTCTGACATATTTAGTCCAGATGTAATTGGAGATGGTCACACCATTGGCGAAAGTGTAGTAGCCGTCTGTTTTCAATCCCTCAACCATGGCAATTTGAGCGTCTCGACGAGCTTTGATACGTTCAGGCATCTTGCCGGAAACAATCATATCCCATCTTACTCGACCTTCGCCACCGAGTTCCAGCATTCTTTCCTTCATAATGCCATCAATTAGTGCTTGCCCTGAAAGCCCATCCACATAGGCATTCACTTTATCTGCCTGATTAGCTGCAGAGAAGGCTCTGGATCTTACTTTCTTAAACTCTGTCCTGGCATTGCCTTCTTCACCAGTCATGGCATAGACATATGCAAGATTCAGGATAACATCCGATACTCGTAACATAGCCCAGTTACACCCTGATTGTCTTTGTCTTACAGTGTAGGGATCCGCAAATCTCGATTCATCTAGTTTGTTATTTGCAAGGCCACCTTTTTCTCTACTACCCGGTGTAAAGTTGATCATGATTTCTGACGCTGCTCCGGAGTTTGAGGTCACACAGGCAGTTACATCTCTGCGCTTGTCTTCAGGATCAAAATCGCCATAGTAATAGCTGGCATGAATACGACCCTGACCATAGTTTTTGGCTGGATACGCATTGGAACCACCGCCTCCGGATGGACGACCAAAGGAATAAGGAAAATCAGAATTGAATCCACGTGTATACCCTGCTTCGTACAATGATTCCGGGCTCACTTCCAGATCCATGTTGTATTGGAAGGCTCTTTGGAAGGGATTATCAAAACCAGCTCCACGGTCATCAGAGGTGATCAATGATGCGCCCCCTTCATCAATAGCCCTGGCCAGATATACTTTGGCAATATCCATGTAGTCTTCCCAGTCTGTCCTGCGAACGTATTTAGCTTTCCATGTGGAGTTTTCAACCCCCTTCATCTCAAAAGTAACACTACCGTAGTCAAAGTCGATACGACGTGTCTGCCAACCAGCAGCATCCATTGCTAACTCTCCAATTAGAGCAAGCGCATAACTTCGGGTAAATCGTTCAGCGTTCAGGCCATTTTCTCCAATGTGGTACATGAGTGGTTCTGCAGCCTGTAGCGCTGCAATTTCGCCATCGTAGATCTCGTCTCTAGAGGTACTACCCACATTGGCCTGGTCCCGGGTACGGATGGCAGTGGCCAAATAGGGCACATCACCAAACCATCGAACCAACAGCCGATACATGTTTGCTCGCATGGTCAGTGCCTCGCCATACAGGTGCGTCCATGCGGTTGGGTTACCAGCTTCTACTGCAGCCTGGTATTCAGGTTTGGAAGCTATTACATCCAACATGATGTTGGCACGTCCGATACATTTATAGAAATCAAGCCACGTATTTCGAGAGTTTCCATCGTCAATTGGAAATTCAGTAGCGAAAAGTCCTTCCGGTATGTGTCGTCCCTGAGAACTGTAGTTTTCAGGGTGAGTACCTTCATCGGAGCCTACTGCCTCCGTTTCATAATGTAATAGTCTGGGTACACCATACCAGTCGTCATAAATCCCCATCAGAAAGCTTGTGGCTTCTGAAGGAGTGGTAAACATTACTGCCTCATCCACAGCAGACGGAGCATCTGACTCAAGAAATTGATCTTCACAAGCTGTATTTAACAGCAGCATGAAGGCAAATATGATATATGTTAATTTTTTCATTTTTCTTAATTTTTGGGATTTAGAATTGCAGATTAACACCTAGAGTAAATCGACGGGCACGAGGATATGTACCCAGATCAAGTCCCGGAGTCGGGAAGAAATCATTACTATCGTCATCTACACTTACTTCAGGGTCCATACCCTTGTATCCTGTGATGGTAAGTGCATTGAAGATAGATCCGTATATACGGAACCTGCTCATTCCTACTTTGCTTAGAATAGATTCAGGTAAAGAATAGCCCAAAGTGATCGTCTGTAATCTCAGGAATGAACCATCTTCAATTCCGAAAGTAGTGTTCATCGCGCTTTCCGGATAAGGAAGATAAGTGGTTGCGTTGGCGTTAAGTGCATCCAACTCCGCAGGATCAACCACTTTTGTCAACTGGCCATTCTCGATATCGTAGATTTTATAATGACCGGCTAACTCCTGGAATCTGTTTCTAAACAGACCTGACTCTTTGTTTCCAAGATACGCCTGCACATGTGTTGCATTAAAAATGTCATTGCCGTAGCTATAGACGAAGTCCATGTTGAAATCAAGGCTCATAAAGCTACCGTTGATATTAAATCCACCTGCGTGTTTAGGGTTGGCATTTCCAATGACTGTGATGTCCTCTTCATCAATGATTCCATCACCATTTAAATCCTTGATTTTTTGAACTCCGGGGTAGGCAGTTTGTGTGCCTGGTTTGTTGCTGAAGGTTCCATATATGTTTGGAAGCAATCCACTGGAAAGGTCAGCAACCCCTGGTTTCAATGTATAGGTCTCAGTATTTGGATCGTAGTTGAAGTCATCAGTAGTGTACATGCCTTCATGGACCCATCCTCTGTAAAGTCCGACAGGCTGGCCTTCAGTAAGAAAGTAATCCCCGGTGCTTGGAGCTAAACGAACACCACCGAAATTTGACCTGTAGTATCCTGTTACCCCTTCATCGAGTTCATCAACATTGTTTTTGTTGAAGTTGATGTTGAAGCTTCCATTCAACTTGAATTTGTTTGTATTCAAAATTTCAGCTCCAAGAGAGAATTCCACTCCTCTGTTGCTGGTGGCACCAACGTTATCCTGAATAAGTGAATATCCAGTGAGGGAAGTTACTGAAGTATAGACCAGAAGGTCTGATACAGTGTTTTTATATACATCAATGGTACCATACAATTTTCCACCCAGTACAGCATAGTCTAAACCAAGGTTTCTCGTAGTGGTTGTTTCCCAGACAAGGTTTTTATTGGCCAGCAAATCCGAATTTGTAGGCTTGTAATGGCTTTGCACCTGTTCATTTACAGAGAATTGGGTAGTTCCGGCCTGATAGCCCTGTTTCCAAAGGTTCGCAGTAATGTTATCATTACCTACGGTACCATAAGAGGCTCTTAGTTTCAAATCAGATACCCAGGTAATATCTTGCAGAAATGCCTCGTTGGAAAGTCTCCAACCCACGGCTGCAGCAGGAAAGAATCCCCATCTATTTTCAGGAGAGAAGTTGGATGACGCATCTGCACGAAATGTAGCGGAGAACAAGTATTTATCGAGTAAAGAGTAATTGGCCTTACCGAAATAGGATAGCGAGCTGTAGGATGGCTCATAAGAGGAGGTGGGGACACCTCGATCCGTAGCATCGGATCGGTCATAAGAACCCATATTGGCAAAGGCTCGCTCGCTGTCGTAGGTGGCCGGAAACCTGTCTGAGTTCATCTGGAATGTCTCACCTGCTCTTCTTGCTAATTCAATTCCAAACAGGATATCCAGTTTATGGCTACTTCCAAGTCCCTGCACATCATAAAGCAAAAGGTTATTCCATCGATAGTTCCATCTTTGAACATTCCTTACCATGGCGTCACCACCAAAGGTCTTTTCACCGGTGGCGCTGTTGATGTAGTTACTTGCTATCGCTCCATCCCAGTCTTTTTGGGTATACCAGGTAGTTCCCAGGCTTAGATTTGATTTGGCCGACAGGCCCTCTAAGATATCATAAGTCAATCCGGTGTTGGCCACAAGCTGTCGTTCCAGCCTGTCACGAACCTGATCATTGATCACCGCCACAGGATTAAATTCATCCTGCAAGATGCCATTATAATCCCCAAGTTGGGTATTGCTAGTGATGTCCATGTCACCTAACACATCAGAGGTGGCTATTGGTCTGAACCAATAGGCTTCGGAATCTCCTGAATTGTCACCTGTGTTGACCTGGGCAAATCTTGTATTGAATTGAAGACTCAGTTTATCTCCAAGATTTTGATCCAGTTTAAACTGGAAGTTTGTCCTGGTATAGTGAGAGCCTACTTTCATACCTTCCTCATCAATATGATTCAATGCCACTACATATTTTGTGTTTGCATTTCCTGAAGAGATGCTGAAGTTGTGGCTGTGAGTGAAAGATCCGTTGTACAGCTCTTTGGTAAAGTCTCTGCTGTCAACATTTCGATAAAAATCAATACCCTGGGTATTGCTTCCTTCGTGTCTTCCTATGGCCCACAATCTTTCCCAGGCATCTGCATATTGATCACCAATAGCACTGGCATATGCCCAGTTAAAAGCGATGTAATCATATCCGTTCATTACATCCAGGTAGTTAGGTACTGTATTCCACTGGGTGTATCCATCGTAGCTTACCGTGGTTTTACCAGGTGTTCCGCTTTTGGTTGTAATGATGATTACACCATTGGCTCCCCTGTTTCCGTAGATAGCAGTTGCAGAAGCTTCTTTAAGCACATCAATACTTTCGATCTGGTTAGCAGGAATGTTGCTGATAGAATTCACCGGAAACCCATCCACGATAAAGTAAGGCTGGTTGCTGCCGGTAATTGATCCTCCACCACGCACTCGAATGTTGACTTCGGCGCCTGGTCGTCCATCCTGCGAAGTGACCCGCACACCAGGAAGTTTTCCCTGTAGAGCCTGGGATACGTCAGTAATGGGAGTTCGGTTGATTTCAGCAGAGGACAGGGAAGCAATTGATCCTGTCACGTCTCTTCGGGTGGTGGTAGAATAACCAAGAACTACCAGCTCAGCTAGCTGGGTCGCGTCAGGGCTCAATGTAACATCGATTACACTTCGATTACTAACAGGAGTTTCTATGGTCTCGTAACCCACAAAAGAAACTACCAAAGTAGCATCTTCAGGCACATTAAGTCTGAAACTTCCGCTCATGTCACTGGTGGTGCCATTCGTCGTTCCTTTCACCACAATGGATGCACCTGGAAGACCGTCACCATTTTCATCGGTAATCTTACCTGTGATTTCGATCTCGGCGCTCAATTCATCCTGAACCAGCTCCTCTGTTCTTAGGTTCTGGTCCTTGACTCCATTGACGAATATGTTATTGTCAACTCTTTTAAATCTTAATCCGTAATCTTTCGAGAGCCTCATCAGGATGTCGGACATGGATTTGTTTCTTGATTTAAGTGAGACCTCTGTTTGTTTTTTTACATTGAAATCATTGTAAACAAAGTTGAAATCTGATTTCTCGCTAATCTCAGAGAGTACTTCTTCAAGACTAGACTTTACGTTTAGTGTAATGTAGATTTCAGTGAGCTTTTTGCTCTGCGCTTCTCCACTATTGGCAAATGCCATCGAGAACAATATACTATGCAAAATCATGCAGTAAATAGCATATTTAGACATGATCAACAGTTTTTGTGGTAGTATTTTTTCATACATATCTTTGTAAGGTTTAGTGTTGATAAACATTAAATTTTCGTTTGAATGGTATTTTCCAGCTTCGGCGCCAACTGAATCGGGGAATGCCATTCTTTTTTTTTGAGGGGTTTGTAATTGGTCAATCTTATTTCATATTTCAGGGGTTTTAGTTCTTACTTGTTACATATACTTTGTTTTGGTCCAGCGTAAATTGATAGTCTGAAGAAAACATCAAACCTTTGAGTACATACTCCAGGCTGTTACTTTGGAATCTTCCGGACCATTTACCCTGAGGAGTTTCTTTGGTTTGGATAATGAATTGCACTCCGTACCATCTTTCCAGTTTTTTTGCCATGACCTCAAACGGGTCATTTTTAAATATCAATAAATTGTTTTTCCATGAAGCAATGGATTCCAGGTCAGCAGTACTTTTCGCCACCTGATGCGTTTTTGGTTTCAAGATTGCTTTTTCATTCTGACTAAGCAGCAACATTTCCTTTTCGCTTTCCTCATTTCCAGGCCAGGGAAATACAGCCACCTTACCTGACATTACAGCGATTTCCACATTGTTTTCACCTGGATATGCATTGATATTGAAGCTGGTACCTAAGACTTTAGTGACAGATCCCTGTGCTTTGATCACAAAGGGCTTTTGTTCATCCCTTTTCACATCAAAAAATGCTTCGCCTTCCAGGTGAACTTCTCTTTGGTCCCCAACAAATTTTTCAGGATATGACACTTTACTGGCCGCGTTTAAACTAATGATGGTTCCATCAGGAAGTGCGTGTTTGGTGATCTTTTGACCCGGTAGTGTAACTTTTGTAACCCATTGAGTGACAGATGGAAGCTCAGGGGCAGTGGCAAACAGATCAGGTATAGGAATTGCTTCTCTACCAATAAATAACCCGAAAACAAGGGAAGCAGCTACTGAAAAGCCAATGGCAATCCTTTTCATTCTTGATGATCGATGCTGTTCCACCAGGAGGTGACGGGTATCACTTTGCATCACTTTTTCCAGGATGCTGATAAACTCTTTATCTGAAGGTAAGCGGGTGTTTTTTGGTTTAAGGGATGAAATGATCTCTTTTGCTTTGAGGATTGTATCCAGCTTATCAGGATGATTGGAGATCCATTTATTCCAAAAAAATGAACGATCCTCTGTAGGTTTAGTCACCCATAAGACGAAATTTTCATCTTTGAGAAAATCGTCAACATCAAATTCGCTGTAATCCATATTATTCAATTCTATCTTTATAAAGACAGGTTGAATTGAAATACCCTCAAAAAAGTTTAACTATTTTAAAATAATTTTAAAAATATGGCTCCAGCGAATTTTTAGGCACTTTACAGGTGTTACAAGGGCACGGTAAAGTCAATATATTTCCTCTTTCAACTTATCGATGCTTCGGTAAACCAGGGTTCTGGCATATTTGACCTTAGCCAGGTCCATGATAGAAGAAATCTCCTCATAGCTGAGGCCTTCATAATAGAAATAGATGATGGCCTCTTTTTGTCGTTTTGTAAGTTTGGCGAATGCCTCCTCAAGCTTCTTTTTCTGGTCTGTCTCTATTTGATTATTGATTAAAATAGATTCCCAAGAAAGCGTAATCTCAAAGTCAAAATCCTTTTCCAGGTGGCCATTGTAAAGGAGGTATTTCTTTTTGGTAAGCGCTCTGAGAAGCCTTCTTCGCATGGACTTAAAAAAATAGGCCTTCACCGAAGTCGTGTCACCAAGCCGATTCCGGTTATTTCTCAGTTCGATAAAAAACTCCTGAATGGAATCCTTGATAAGGTCTGTGTCATTGGTGAATTGATGTCCATAACTGTAGAGTGTTGGAAAGTATATTTCGTAGATTTTGATAAAAGCTGAGTCTTCACCACTTCTGAAATTGTCCCATAATTGAATTTCATTTGGTTTCTCAGTTGCAGGTGAATCACCCTGTTTCTCAGATTGATGAGGAGATTTGCGAATATTTGGAATGAATTGACCCACAAATAGATTTTATGCGCTCTTAACTTAACTAAACAATTTACTCTTTAGAAAAATTATAAAAGAAAATAAACCAAGGTTAAACACAAGTTAAAATAAAAAGGAAGCAAAAATATAGAATTCAATAAATTAAGTTTTACTAATTGTGGAAGTTAGGTTTGAATGACTCTTATTAAGCGAGGGATGCCCTCTTTCAATGAATTCTGAAGGTATTTTCTAATCAGCAGTGCTGTGTGACTTTTGTGAGGTATTATTCAGTCATTTTATTGTTTATCAATCAATTTCTGTCTAGAAAGTCCAATGTGACTTCTCAATGCCGTATTAGCAGCATCAAGATCCCTTCTCAGTATACCATCAGCTATATTCATATGTTCTACCGAGGTTCAGGTAGTCGGATTAAACCATATTGATAAACTCGCTTATGGATATCACTGATTTAAAATGTATTAGAGAAGACGTATGAGCGCAAGCCAATCATTATCATCAGGTGCATTGAGTAATACAGAACTGCCACCAGAAATATCAGAAGCTGCCAGAAGCTCATTACCAGAACGGGGATTGAACCAGGAAAGGCTGAGCTTACCCGTGACTTTACTGAGATCTAAATTTGTTTCACCTCCATTTTTTAAGTAAACAAGATAGACTTCGGCTTCCTTTGCAAAGCAGTATGAATCTTCCTGTGAAGACAAAGCGTCGGCGTTCACCATTTCCCAAAAAGGAATTTCATGGTCTTTAAAAAAATCGATGGCTATCCTACACTGATCCCACATTTTGTCCCTCGTTCTCCAGTCTTGACACGTCAGGTCGCTATGGGGGTGCTGATACCCAAAATACCATTCAAGACCGGCTCCACCAGCCATCAGAGCCCCCCAAAGAGCATTCTTTCGAGCCAGGTCATGTGTTGGATCCTCATCATCGGTAACGAGTCCGTGAGTGGCATCACCAGGCTCGTCACAGGCAACAACCCACTTTTTTCCACTGGCAGTAGAGGCTTTTACCCATCTTAAGATATCTCCATGTACACGCCTGAAATCAGGGTGCCGGGTCTGTACGGATATGCCTGTCAATGCAGATGAATCACCAAGCATGGGAGGATAGTACTTATCGTGGTGTTCGATTGCACTGTGAGTATGAAGTACCACATTATGCTTGTAAGGATCAGTATCGGCGATATACTTGATAATCGGCTTCAATTGTTCAATGGTTTGTTCTGTTTCTTCACCTATGTTCCAGTTCAGTGCCAAATGATGACTATATCGCGCAATGAGTTCCCGGTAATAGAGTTTTCGTTGAGGACCAAGTGATCCACCATCCATGTTTCTGCAATTCTCTGCTTCCGTTGTTTTGAAATGAAGGTACATTCCTTTTCGGGTTCCGTAAGTAAAAACCCGTCCCCATTGATCCATTTTGGAGCAATCGAATCTGTCATGATAGAAAAAATCCTCCCAGCCAGTCGCATCATGACCTTTATGGTTAGCTGCGTAAGCAACATACGCATCTTCGTCTTTCTTAAGTAAATAAGGGTAGACGTTATGGTCGTCACCATCTATATTATAAGTAAGGAATGAAAACACATTCATACCTTTAGCATGTAGATAGTTGATTGCACCTAAAAGGGCTTTACCCTTGTCTTTTTCGGATCCCCAGAGCAAGTCTTTGGCATCATCAGAATAATCCTTGAGATGCGGGGCCCAGCTCTTTCTGAGATCATTAACGTTTGGTGTTGCATCAAAATCTTCGTAAGCAAGCAGGTTTTCCGGTGCATCTGCACCCACTTTCAGGAAGTACTCACCTGTTCCGGCAAAGCGTAGATAATGCTCACCTACTACCTGTAAACGTCCTTTACTACGAAAATCACGACCTGTTTTGTCTGTGGGTAAAATATCGAAACTCCCAGCCTTTCCATCAAAAGGAGCAATGGGTATACCTTCTGATTCCGAAATAGCAATATCCGGACCACTCACGAGGGAAATGCTATACGTCCAAATACCTGTTTTATCTGGAGATAGATGTGCTCGCCAAATATTACCGGATTCAGCTCCTGATTCGGCAGCATTTCCGTCCGCCGCAAAATACCCTGGCACTGTGTATTTAGGCGTTCCAGACTCATGCACAAAAGTCACTTCAAACCGGAAGTCAGTGAATGGATTGGAGCCCGGACCTGTTTCACTGGCATGCGGTCCTTGAAGATCAAGTGTTACAGCATGCCATTGTCTTAGTTCACCAGCAATTGATATTTCATCTGAGGTATTGTAACCGAGGTCCGCTACGCAAGACGATGAGATAGATACTAGTATGATAATAAAACTGTAGATATTTTTCATGCTGGTTATTTTTTTTGTTCTAATTCATGTCTGGAAAGACCAATATGATTTCTTAATTCTCTGTCTGCCAATTCCATATCTCTTTTTAATATGGCACCGGCAATATTCATGTGCTCAATCAATGTTTCTTCTGGAGGTCTGATCAAACCGTACTGGTAGACCCTTTTGTGGATATCACTGAGCTGGGACATTCTTTTCAAGACAGGGTTTTTTGATAAGTCTATTATCATATCGTGAAATCTCTCATCGGCCTTTCTGTACTTTTTAAGATCGATGCGGGCTTTGTCAATGAATGGTTCAAATACCTTTTTTATTTTTAATACTTCAATATCTGAGGCTCTTTCGATGACTAGCCTCAGTGCCATACTTTCTACAGCTTCCCTACAATCATATACGTCAATCATTTCTTGTGTGGAGATTTGTCTCACATAGATTCCCCTTCTGGGTATGCTTTCAACAAGCATTTCATGTTCCAGGCTTTGAAGAGCCTTGAGTAGCGGGGTTCTACTCACACCCAGTTCGGCAGCAAGCTTTTCCTGGATAAGCTTTTGACCGGGAGGGAGCAACCCATTAGCTATCATCTCCTTCAATCTTTCGTACACTGGCTGGCTTAAGTCATTATGCTGAATGATATTTTGCATATTAAATATTGTATTTTGTATTCAAAAATATGAATTTTTGTTAGCTTTATATATGAGTAGGCACGATAATAACCGGTAAAGTATAGAAAACGAAGGAAGCAACTGAAATACCATATGCCCCTGAAAAGGCTTTGGTTTCAGGATTTCCGAAGTAGAGAGATGGTAGAATGTGACAAAATTGAAAGATTGGCAGCGAAATGAGTGCATCGAGGTAATTAGGGTGATATATTCTAAAATTTACGAATAATGCAATAATATTTTCTGTATTTAAAATTTATTATTGAGCTATTTCCCCTGACGCACAGGTATGTTTAGTTTATTTTACGAATAAATTATTTTTATTATTTAATAATTATTTTATAGTTTAGTAAAATAATGCTAAAAATTATATAATAATAACCAATAGAAAATAAACAAAAGCACAATAATCAATTGTTAAACTTAATCAACCCAAATTATGAGAAAATCTATACTGGATTTTCCTGCCTGTTTTATAGGGAGGAACCTTTTAGTGTTATTGCTCATGCTTGTATCCACAAGTATCGCTTTAGCACAAATTACTGTGACGGGGAAAGTCACAGGTGAAGATGGCCAAGGCCTGCCGGGAGCTTCCATTCTGGTAGAGGGTACATCAAATGGTACTATATCAGATTCAAATGGTGATTATACACTGTCAGTTTCTGATGAATCAGCCAATTTGATTATAAGCTTTGTTGGTTTCGTCTCTCAAACCATACCACTCAATGGGAGATCAGTTGTTGACATAGCACTGGAAACTGATTCAGAACAGCTCTCAGAAGTTGTGGTCGTTGGCTACGGTACCCAGATAGAAACACGAGTAACTGGTGCTATTGCGAGAGCTGATCCACAGGAGATGAACAGAGTTTCAACACCGACAGTGGGTCAGGCACTTCAAGGCCGGGTTCCCGGGGTATTTATTAAGAATCAAAATGGTCAACCAGGCCAAAATAAAACTGCAATTAATATTCGTGGATTTGGCGAGCCGCTATTCATCATTGATGGATTACCTGTTGACAGGGCTGTTTTCGATAATTTAAATCCAAATGATATTGCTGAGCTCAATGTCTTAAAAGACGCTGCTGCAGCTGCTGTTTATGGAGCCAGAGCTGGAAATGGCGTGGTATTGGTTGAAACAGTTAGGGGATCTGCCGGTGACATCCAATTATCTTATAGAGGCGATGTTGGGTTTCAAGGACTGACCATGGTACCCGATGCCATTGGCAGTTGGGAATACATGGCTTTGTATAACATAGAAAGGCAGGATAATGGTGCACCTGTACGTTGGGATCAGGCTACAGTGAATGCTTTCAGAGAACATAGTGACGGATCAGACCCTGAGAATTACCCAAGTGTTGACATGTTTGAATTGATACCTAGGGATGATTCGCCAATGTTTACCCATAATCTATCCCTAAGAGGAGGAAGTGATCGTGTTCGATATTTCATATCCGGAAACATATTCGATCAAACCGGTCTGGAACGTAATGTGTTTGGTGAAACTGATACAAAGTTTAAGCGATACAATGTCCGGGGTAACGTAGATGTAGAAGTTTCAGATGCATTTAGTTTCAATTTTGATATGAGTTATAACCTGCAGGATTTTTATGGACCACGAAACCAATTTGAGGGTGTTAGTTGGGGAGCAGGTCAGGGTATATTTGCCCGTAGCGGACGTTGGCGTCCTTTTCATTCTATTGAAGAACTTCCTGGTGGACACATGGATTTCCCACGGGGTGCACCTGCCGGAGAAACTGTAAACCCGCTAAACCTGGCTAGTGCCGAAATTGGCGGTTCACATGAGTTTCAGAGGGGTTTTATTGATTTCAAGCTTGGAGGTGAGTATAAAATTCTGCCGGGATTGAGTACACGTGCCACTATCAATTATCAAGCCACTAACAGGCAGGAGAAGATGTTCCAGAAATCAGGTCCGGAATATCGCTATGATGAAAATACAGATACCCACATACGGGTTCGCGCCTTGAATGCTGACACAAGGGTTGAAAGAAGAAATGAACAAACTGAAAATATCAATTTCCAGTATTTCCTGAATCAAAATCATTCATTTGGTAATCATACGATTACAAGCATGTATGTATTTGAATATATCCAACGCGATTTTGAAGTTATTAATGCAAGTCGTATTGGGTATGATTTTGAAATAGCACAATTGAGTGCAGGGCCTCCCAGTCAGCAGTTTAACAGTGATGCACTTAACAGAAACAAAAGAATGGGTCACATTGGCCGGGTCAGCTACAATTATGCCGATAAATATTCTCTTGAAGTAAGTGCAAGATATGATGGATCCATCAGGTTTCCTGAAAATTCCCGATGGGGATTTTTTCCATCCGTATCCGGGGCGTGGAACGTCACAGAAGAAAATTTTTTACAGGGCATCGATTTCTTGTCACAACTAAAACTAAGAGGTTCCTGGGGTAGACTTGGGTATGATGCTGCCGGTAACTTTGATTTCTTGTCTACTTTTTCATTTGACAATTTTTACATTTTCGGAGACAAGACGCTACAGCGAACAATTAGTAACGACGGGTTACCTAACCCTCAAATTACCTGGGAGAAAATGGACATCTTAAACTTTGGTGTAGATGCTTCATTCTGGGAAGGAATGTTAGAAGGATCATTTGATGTTTTCAAAAGGCATCGATTTGATGTATTGGGTCAACGAATCCTGGAGGTTCCACCAGTTGTTGGAGCAGATTTACCTCAGCAAAATTTTCAGGAATTTGAAAACAGGGGATTAGAAGTTGGATTAAGACATTCCAATACAATAAGCAACAACTGGAGTTATTCTTTAGGAGGTAACATTAGTCTTCTGGAGGAAACGGTCATTCATACTGATGAGCAGGATTTTATCAATAAAGAAGTTGAGCGTCGTGAAAAGAGAATCGGAAGACGTGTTACTACAGGAGACAGAAATCCAAACAATGTTGATTTGTTCTATTATGAAACTGATGGACTTTTCGCTTCACAGGATGAAATTGATGGTTGGGCCGATATTGATGGCCAGGGAAATCGATCCATTCAGGTAGGGGATGCAAAGGTTATTGATAGAAATGGAGATGGCAGGATCACGGATGCTGATAAATACATTGCCACATCCGGTACGCAGCCAAGGTTGATCTACGGGTTTCAAGCTCGTGTTGAGTGGAAAGGTCTTGAGCTTGCCACCTTCTGGCAGGGAGCTGGCCTCTTTGGCTGGAATCTTGACTGGAGTGAGTACGAAGAACCTTTCCCTTCAGACGGAGTGGCTCTAACCAAAGATCTCTATGAAGCATATGTTCCTGAAAACGAGTGGGGTATCCAACCTGTAAGTGCTACAGAAGCAAGATGGCCCAGAGCATCGGGAATCTTCAATGATGAATACGATCTTTTCCTGATAAATGGGGCCTATTTGCGACTCAAGCAAATACAGGTAAGCTATACCATTCCTACAGAGTTAATTAGTGCTATTGGTTTAGGAAGAGTGAAAGTATATGCTGGAGGTACCAATTTATTGACGTTCTCAGATATTGATTTTTTGGATCCGGAAATTGATGAAAATCCTGCACAGTTTTTTGGAAACTATCACCCTCAGACCCGAGTGTACAATATTGGGGTTGAAATTGATTTCTAAACGAGATTCAATCAATGATTAAAAATATTAGAATTATGAACAACAAATTGAAAATAGACAGAATAATGTCACCATACATTGTTTTTCTGTTGGTTTTACTTGTTTCCTGCGATGGTATCTTAGATCTCAATGAAGAACCCAGAGACCGGGTCAGTGGCGAACAAGTATTTCAGGACGAAGCTTTTGCTGAAGCACTGCTGGCGGATTTATACGCTGGATTTCCTTTCGAAGCATTTACAAACCCTAATGGCGGTGATAATTTTGATGATGTGATGGGGCATCACGACATGGGTACTGAGCGAGGAAGCGCTGCAACCAGCTGTAGAACGCATGGCCAGATGACCAATACAAATGATTGCGAGGGGCTATGGGATTATGAGTATATAAGGGAGTTGAATTTCTTTCTTGAAAATATCCGGGAATCATCTTTTTCTGATGATTTCATCAATCAGCTCGAGGGCGAAGTCAGAGTATTGAGAGCTGCGGTTTATTTCAAAATGCAACAACGTTACGGTGGGGTACCGCTTGTAGATGTGGTTCTTGATCCGTTTTCAGAAGTTCCAATGGAATATCGGGTGCGTAGTACAGAGGAGGAGATTGCTGATTTTGTAGATAGCGAATTGGCAGCAGCTGCTACGCTTTTAGCCGGATTGGGAGATCCTTCTATAAAAGGAAGAGTGAATGAGTGGACGGCCTATGCCTATAAAGCCCGGGCTAACCTGTGGGCAGCCTCCATTGCAAAATTTGGAACCGTAGAATTAGATGGTCTTGTAGGTATACCTGCTGCAAGGGCCGATGAATTTTATGGAAAGGCCAGCAATGCAGCTCAGGCGGTGATTAATTCAAATACCTATACATTGCTTCAGGGAGGTGATAATGCCAGAACTTATTGGAACGTTTTCATTGAAGATTCAAATGGCGAAATAATCTTTGAGAAGATCTACAACGGAGTTGAGATTGATCACTCTTTTGCTCATCAGAATCAACCAACGCCATACTCTGAAGGTCAGGGATCAGAATTGAATCCTACCCTGGAACTGGTGAATCACTATGAGAACCTGGATGGAACATTTACCAATCCTGCATTAGGTCCGGATAATTTGTATCCCACGGGCTCCGCACCATGGGCAAATAAAGATCCCAGATTGCATGCCACAGTATTTTTTGAGGGAGATACCTATTCTGGTTTTCCGATAGATCTGTATGAAGGCATAGATCCTACAACTGGCGGAACCGACCCTGATGCAATTGTTTCACAGATTGGTGTCTTCATCAATGGTAAAGAAACAATTGGGAATGCAAGTAGATTGCAGGAAAATCACTTTCGACCTTCCACGGGCTTTATGCTGGAAAAATATGTGGCTGAAACGCCATTCGTTCCGGATGATAGGGAAGCCTATAATTTTAAGGAATTGAGACTGGGAGAGATGTACTTAATAGCAGCCGAAAGCGAATTCGAGATGGGTAATACCGGACCTGCCGCCACCTTTCTCAACTTCACCCGAAACAGGGCTGGCCTGATGGACATAGAAGCAACCCCAGGCGGCATTACCCGCGATCGGATTAGAATTGAAAGAACAAGCGAGTTGATCTATGAAGGTCACAGATGGAATGATCTTCGTAGGTGGAGAACTGCTCTGGCTGCCCTTGATGGACAGATTGTAAAGGGACTTCGTGTAATCTATCACGATGAGAGCCAGCAATATTATTTCCTTGAGATTGATGCAGAGACATCCCAGCGTCAGTTTAGACCAGAGCACTATTACAATCCTATCACAGCGGGTAGAATTGAAGATAATGGGGATTTGGTTGAGAATCCCGGATATTAAAGACCATTCTTTATGAAAAATTTTAATATGATGATGATGAAAATGAATGCTATTTCAATAGAGAAAACATCAATTTTAGCATTGATAGTAATCCTTGTTGCAGCTATGTCAAGTTGCAGTGAAAAGATAACAGATTTTGGCTTTGACGGTCAGATCAGCGGAATGGTACTGGATCAAAATGGCAATCCGGTATCCGGTGATATTACAAATGCAGCATTAACTGTCTTCCTGTTGGGTGATGAGGATCGGGTACCATTAGAGGTTAGAGTTCAGGGTGATGGTTCATATGCCAACCTACACCTATATCCACAATCTTATACTGTTTGGATTGAAGGACCTGTAGATGGTCCGGGAGAAGGTGAAATGGTGCTGAATCTTTCTGGCCCCGTAGAGCAGAACATCACGGTGACACCATTTTTGGTGATCAGTGAGCCCACGGCGAGTGTCTCTGGTAATGAACTCACTGTCAACTACGACATAAGCCCAAGCACCGGACATACAGCAGCAGAAAGACGCATTTTGGTAAGTACCGTGGCAAAAGTTGGAGTATCAACTGGTAGTGGTCCCAGGTATATTACCAGAACAGTTACCGTTAATACAAATTCCGGAGCGGCAAATCTTACGCTGGATTCTGATTTGTTGGATATGGCAGAAGCAAGAGGAGGAGGAGATCTGACCATTCGGGTAGCAGCGAGATCAGATCAGACTTCTGACTGGAATTACAGTGTCCCTATTGTTGTGGACCCCTAATCTGCACTTCAAATAATCAGTTTAACACAGAGATCAAATCCTCAGTTGCATTGATCTCTGTGTTTACCATGAAAAATGGTAAATAATTCATTTTATTTATTCAATCTATTTTATGCAAAAACTAGCTGTATTCTGCGTCTGTTTTTTTCCGATCTCATTTTCATTTATTCCTTTAAACCTGCCCAGTATAGGATTAGAAGACTGTACCACCTCAAAGGAAGATTTTCGTGCTATTACAAATTGTGGTGTATCAGTAGTTAATGATACGACGGTCATCGAAATTACAACCAAAGGTGTAGAGCTTAGCTATTCCGTCACGGAGATTCGAGCTAAAGCTGGTGACTTAGTTCGTATTCGATACATCAATGAGAGCGACATGAGTCACAATATAGTTCTACTTAAAAGTGAAGAAGATATTCGTCCGGTAGGCATTGCAGCACTACAAGCTGTTATGAGTGACTGGATACCTGAAAATGAAAAACATCGAATCATTGCTCACAGTGATTTAGCTTATTCGGAACAAACTGTAGAATTTTCTTTCAGGGTGCCACCTCCTGGCACCTATCCATATATATGTACTTATTCTGCCCACTGGACACAAATGCGAGGAAGATTGATATCAACGAAGTGAATCGATTTTAATGAATTTAAGAAGCTCTAACACATTTACAACACCCAATTAATTAATACGCTATGATGATCATTAAATACCATAAGAATATTACCTCCAGGCTCTTAATTCTTGCCTTTGTGTTTACGCTATTACTCACCTTGAGTAATGTAGCTGAAACTTTTGCTCAGGGAAGCAGTAAAAAAATTCAATTTAGAACTCACATTGTTGATGACTCCCTCATTGGCGGTGCTTTTTCAAATACCGCGCTGGCAGATATGGATGGTGATGGGAGGCTTGACTATATCATGAGTTCGCGTAGCACAGATAAGATATATGTCTATAAGTTTCATGAGCCTGGGCACTGGTCAAGATATATTGTTGGTGAGGATCCACCTACCGATGCTGGCGGTACTGTTCTGGATGTAGATGGCGATGGACTGATTGACTATGTGGTAGGAGCAGCCTGGTATCGTAACTCCGGAGATCTCAATATTCCCTACGAACGCATAATCTTCGATGAAAGTATTGTAAATGGAGGCATACATGATCAGGTGATTTCAGATGTGAATGGAGATGGTAAAATGGATGTCATCACCATGTCTGATAAAAATAACCTGCGTTGGTATGATATTCCTCAAAACCCCCGAGACCCCTGGATAAAGAATGACGTTGGCGAACCCGTACATGGAGGTGTTGCTCCCAAAGGATATGGGGATCTGGATGGTGATGGCGATATAGATCTTGTCCGCACTGATGTATGGTTTGAGAATGTAGATGGAAAGGGGAAAAAGTGGAAGCAACATGACCTGGGGCCTTTTATGCCGCTGCCGGAGGGGGAACCAGGTTTTGCTGCCAATGCTGCAAGGTCATGGGTAGAAGATATTAATCAGGACGGCAGATTAGATGTTGTTCAGACGGTGGAAGAGATGCGTGCTGGTAGGGTATGGTGGATGGAAAACCTTGGTCCTGGTAAAGGTGGAACAATTCAATGGTACAGACATGAGATCGCCGGATGGGATCGTATCATGGGTGGTCTGCATTCTTTGGGTGTAGCAGATTTTACCGGTGATGGTAAGCCCGATGTGATGACTGCAGAACAGGACTGGCAGCGGGCTCGTCCTGGTGCCAATGGTGAGGAAAATCCCCGGTATTTCTTATGGGAAAATCTTGGCGTTGGACCATCATGGTCCAATAACCCAACAGTTGAATGGAAGGAGCATGTCATAGCAGATGAAAATCTGGGTGGTCATGAAGTCGTATTTGGCGATGTTACTGGTGATGGCAAGCTTGATATTGTTGGCAAACCGTGGAGTCCATCGGATAACAATGCATTGGGTGGAAAAGCATTTGTGATATTCCTGGAGAACAAATCAATCCTGGATTAGGTTTCAGGAAGCAGATGGGTCTGTGTACCCTAAAACAGGCTCCTATGGCCACCAATCCAATTTATTTTAAAAACTCAAAAGAGTTTAGCTTACAATAAATGCACAACAGAACTGATTACATGAAGACCAGCATAGTATATAAGCCTTCTTCCATTAGGCTATTACTGATTTTTACATGGATAGCATTGGCTAATGTATTTATACCATCAAATGCTCAACAAGCTCCCTCAAAGGTGCCTGATAACATGAACGCTATGGAGCATGGACCCTTTGTGACTTCCACCATCGCTCATGATCCGGCTACAACCAGCAGTATTTTTGTGAATAAAGGAATAGCTGTGAAGGTGGGCGATGCTCCGCAGGCTGTCATGGTTTTCGACACGGACCTGTTGCGGGTTGCAAGTGCCTGGACCGGAGGTTTCCTCTACTGGAACATGGATGAAAGAGATGGGATGGAAGATTGGCCCACACCAGGAGGCTTCACCCATTTTGAAACAGGGAAAGTAACTGGCTGGTCATTGGATGGCGACTTCAACGATCCCAGGACCTGGCCGTATGGCCCGATCCCTAAAGAACAAGGTAGGTATAAAGGGCTTTACTTACATGACAACAAAGTGCTCTTTTCGTATAGTGTTGGCACAAGTGATATATTGGAAATGCCTGGTTTTGAGCAGGTTGAAGGCAATTCTATCTTCACCCGACAGATAAGCGTGAGCCCTTCTGAGGAAAAACGATCACTACGATTGCTGCAGGTACCCGAAAATGCATCCATGGATATCAAAGCAATCTCTGATTCCAGGGGATATGTCATGGTAAAAGCAGGAGATCAAACGCGTATGGTGGGGATACAGCAATTGCCAGATAAGGCGGAATGGAGAATCGAGAAGCGACACCTGATAATTGATCTTCCTGAGCTGGCACAGCAAGCTAACTTTAAGTTGGTCATTGGACCAACTTCCCAGGGAGCTAAATCAGGCTATATGGAAAGTTATCTTAAGAGAGCCAAATCATTGCCCGATCTCGCTGAATTCAAAAAACCCGGGAAGGATCAATTTGAGATGGTTGAGACCAATGCAATTATGGGAAGTGAAGATGGACCATTTGCGACGGATGAGCTAACACTTCCGGTACCTAATCCCTGGAACTCATATCTCCGGTTAACAGGAATGGATTTCTTTTCCGATGGCCGTGCTGTAGTCACTTCTTTAAGTGGTGATGTATGGCTGGTTGATGGGATCAGGGAAGATCTGGGAACCTTACAATGGCACAGGTATGCAACAGGTCTATTTCAACCTTTGGGTGTAAAAGTGGTTGATGACAAAGTTTATGTGACAGGTCGAGATCAGATCACACGCCTGCATGATAATAACAATGATGGTTACGCGGATTATTACGAAAGTTTCAATAATGAGCTCATGGCATCTACCAATTTTCATGCATTCACGCTGAATTTGGAAACGGATAATGCCGGGAATTTTTACTTTGCCAAATCAACTCCCTGGCCTCCCTATGTTCGTGGCGAGGGATTACCAAGAAATGAAGAGATTACACCACATCATGGAGTCCTTTTTAAGCTATCCCCGGATGGTGAGAAGCTCGATATCATTGCCAGGGGACTGCGTAACCCCAATGGGTTGTCAGTAGGATCTGATGGGGAGCTAATCTATTCGGATAATGAAGGTAACTGGGTTCCTACCAGCAAAGTACATAGAATTAAACAAGGTGACTTTCATGGTTTTATTCCATCTGCCCATCAATCGGAAGTGCCCAAATCTTTTGTGCCTCCAATTGTATGGGTACCTCATTATATGGACAATTCACCAGCAAAGCCCATGTTCATCACCAGTGATCAATGGCCTGAGGAGCTACAGGATGATTTAATGCTTGCCTCTTATGCCAGGGCCAATCTTTCTCTGATTTTGAAGGAGGAAGTAGACGGGGTGTGGCAGGGAGCTCATCTATCGCTTCCCTACATGTTTAAGTCAGGAGTCCAGCATGGCAGATTCCATTCGGATGGACACCTCTACATCTGTGGAATGAAAAGCTGGCAATCGATCGGGCAGGATTGGGGATGTTTTCACCGAGTAAGGTATACGGGCAAGCCCCTAAACGTGCCCATTGCGATAAACACCAGGGCAGGGGGACTTGAAATAAGATTTAGTCAAAGGTTGGAACCAGAGTCATCGACGAAAAGTGAAAATTATCGCATCCAAAAATGGACGTATCCATGGACCAAACAATATGGTACGCGTGGTAAAATATATTCCATAGAGAATCCCGGAGAAACTAAGCCGGACCCTGTAACCATTGAATCTATCCGTCTATCGGGCGATAGAAAGTCGGTGTTTATTGAAATCCCCGGTCTGAAGCCTGGAAAAGTAAACACATCGATTGGTGTGTTAGAAGAATTGCCTGAGATGATTGATACGTCAATGGGATTAGTCATGTCAATAAGTTTTCAGATATCAGCAGAAGACGGAACGATGTTAAGTCAGATGATCCATAAAACCATCCATAGTGTCCCAGATGAAGGTTTTGATAAGTAAAAGCCAAAATAATGATGACCGGATAGGTAAAATGGGATTGATCTTTTGTCTGATGCTATTTCTATCCGGATGCGGAGAAAATAAAACCACCTTCCCAGAGGAATCGTGGGAAAATGCCACACCCGAATCACAGGGAGTGAGCTCCTCCCACTTAAATGAAGCCATTCAGTTTTTTGCGGAGAATTCAGGTTTAGATGGTGTCAATGAGTTGATGATCATCCGGAACGGGCACCTCATATGGGAAGGTGAAGATATAAATAAGGTACATGGTGTGTGGTCTGTCACCAAATCATTTACCAGCACTGCTTTAGGGTTGTTGGTCGATGATGGCAAAACAGATCTTAACACACTTGCTAAGGATATTATACCTGAAATGGAAGATGATTATCCTGATCTGACACTGAGGCATTTCACCACTATGACCTCCGGCTATAGGGCTCAGGGAGACGAACCACGGGGCAGTTATACCCATGGCCCGAGTAAGACTCCGTTCATACCGGGCCCACCTTTGTTTATACCTCCCGGTTCAAAATATGCTTACTGGGATTCAGCAATGAATCAATTTGCTTATATACTAACCAGAATTGCTGGAGAGCCATTAGAGGAGCTCCTCAGGCGTCGTGTACTGGATCCTATTGGTGCAAACCCAAACCAATGGAAGTGGGGAGATTTTGGAGATCACGGAGGGTATATAATCAATGGAGGCGCAGGAAACAATAGCAACCATATTCAAATCTCAGCAGAAGAAATTGCCAGATTTGGTCTTTTGTATTTGAATTACGGGAATTGGAATGGCCGGCAGTTGATTTCTAAAGACTGGGTAGCCCAAGCCACTAAAGTGCAGGTTCCAGCGTCCATACCTCCTGGCCACTCAGAAAGTGGTATCGAAGGTGTTGGTATGTATGGGTTCAACTGGTGGGTCAATGGAGTGAAACCTGATGGTGAAAGGAAATGGCCTGATGCACCATTAGGCACATATGGCGCCTGGGGTCACAACAACAACTTTCTTTTGATTATTCCAGAATGGAATATGGTGTTGGTTAGACTGGGCCTGGATCAGAGCGATAAAGTAATTACAGACCAAATTATTGACGAGTTTATTCAAAAGATAGACGAATCCATAAGATTTTTAGAATAACCAATTTTAACCCATAAACCAATAAAAATGAAGAAGATAACCCTTCCAATATTACTAATATTAACCTTTCTTATCGCGACAGATCTATATTCACAGCCCAGTGGGACCGTAGAAGGAGAGCTCAAGAAATGGCATCCGCTCACCATCACTTTTGATGGGCCCGATGTAAGCGAAACAGATGCTTTCAACCCCTTTTTAGGATACCGGTTAAACGTTGTATTCAGACATGAAAGTGGGGAATCTGCTTATGAAGTTCCCGGCTACTACGCGGCAGATGGAAATGCAGCTGAAACGAGTGCCATTGGAGGAAACAAGTGGAGAGTCCATTTTACTCCCAACAGAACCGGACAATGGAATTACACGGTTTCGTTCAGAATGGGAGAGGATGTGGCTGTGAACCTAAGCCCGACTGCCGGAGAATCCGTCGCCTTTGATGGAGCTACAGGCACCATCAACATTTCGGAGACCGACAAAAGTGGAAGGGATTTTCGCGGAAAAGGAATGCTACGATATGTGGGACACAATTTTCTCAGATTTGACAATGGAGAATGGTATATGAAAGGTGGTGCTGATGCTCCCGAAACGCTCTTTGCTTATAAGGATTTCGATGGTTCTTATCTGCATACGGGCTCTACCTCACATACTTATGATGCTGAGCTCATTTGGGGTAGCACTCAACACAAGGATAGTCGTGGAGCAGTCCCATTAAAATCGTTTGATGCTCATGTACAAGATTGGAAAGCCGGAGACCCCACCTGGCAGGGGGATAAAGGAAAAGGGCTTATTGGTGGTCTGAATTACCTGGCTGGAAAGGGATTAAATGTATTCTCATTCCTGGTATTTACTGCGGGTGGTGATGGTAAAAACGTATGGCCATGGATCAATCATAAAGAGCATAACCGCTATGATGTCTCCAAGTTGGCACAGTGGGAAATCATCTTCTCACATGCCGATAAGCTGGGATTGTTTATTCACTTTAAGATGCATGAGACAGAAACTGATCAGGTACTGGACGGCGGGGCTCTGGGAGCCAACCGCAAATTATTTTATCGGGAATTAGTTGCTCGTTTCGGACATCATTTGGCCTTAAACTGGAATCTTGGTGAAGAGCATGACCTGGTTTTCGAACTCAATGATCCGGAGATGTTACTAGCCAAATCCGATGCCAAATATCTTCATGATGTGGATCCGTATGATCACCCTGTTGTGATTCATACATATCCAAATGCCTATGATGCGATATATGGTCCGTTGGTAGGGTTCGAGTACATGGAAGGGGCATCTGTTCAAACCAATAACATGAGACCCTGGGAAAATTTTGATAGAGTGCACAGATTGGTAGAAAATGCTGATGATTCTCAAAGGAAATGGGTTGTTTCACTTGATGAGCCTGGTAGTGGTGGATTAGGTGTGACTACCGATGACTGGGATGATAATTATAATCAGGATGATGCAAGGGCTATCTACTGGGGTACGATTGCCGCTGGCGGAGCTGGGATTGAATGGTATTTTGGCTACAGTGAGCAACACAACGATCTCGATGCTGAAGATTGGCGAAGCAGGGATGCTTTGTGGGACTACACCCGATATGCCATGGAGTTTTACAAAAACAATAAGATCCCTTTTTGGGAGATGGAAAATGCCAATGGTTTGACCCGCAGTGAGAAAGATTTTGTTTTTGCCGACCCGGGGGAAGTTTACGTTATATACCTGCCTGATGGAGGTGCATCAACCCTGGATCTTCAAGGAAATTCTGGTAGCTATACAGTGGAATGGTACAATCCCCGCAAGGGTGGAGCCTTGCAACAAGGGCGGGAGCTGATTGTACCAAAAACCTATTCAACGGAACCGAGGAGTGTGCTCTCCGGTATGCCAAACATTAAGTCTCCTGTTGTGAGAAGGGGGAAAGTTGTGGAAGTGTCCGGACCAGGCCGTGTTTCATTAGGTATTCCCCCAATAGAAACGGAAGAAAGAGAAGACTGGGTAATTCTTGTAAGAAAGAAGTAATTAAAAATAAAAAGTGGATTTGCAAGGAGTATGATATAAAGTATACTCCTTGCATCAATCACTTTATAGGAATAAAAGGTTTTTCCAGTCGATTTTCGATAAACCTGGAGATTTTCTTATGAGGTGCTTTTTCCTGAAACCCAAAAACACAGATGGCCTCAGTACCGGTATATGCCCGTTTATCTTCATCTCTGCCATAGCTGAAGATGACCATGTTATCCCCCTGTCTCCACCCTTCATCACCAGCAGATTCAGGACCAGTATTTTTTACACCGACATATAATACCTGATGATCATTAGGGTCACTGTCTACCAGATAGAAGAAAGGAGAAGGAAATTTATTACCAAACTCAGGCTCAAGGTAGCCTAAACCTCCGGTCTTGGTTTCCCGCTGTTTTCCGTCTTTTAATACATAGTAATCTTTCTCTATAGAGGCATCCTGCTCTCCTCCAATGGGGCCTTCAAAAAGAAAAGCATATTTATCCTCAGCCTTCAATACCTTGATGGCGGCGTGTGAAGGGAAGAAGTGATATTCCAGTTCGTATTTTTCATTTGCAGATCTCATGATCAGGTGGTCACCTTCAAGTTGCCCATTGAATTCGACCTTGTTCCCATGTATATCAACCCACCATGATTTTGAGTTGCTTTTTCTTTGAGGATGATTGAAGTTTCCTTCGCCAAAATTGGGCCAGCCCCGGTATTCATGCTTGCCGCCTTTGCTTGGTGATTTGTTATATCCCCGATCAGCATCGTTTCCGATCCAGTCGTTCCCAGCCTGATCAAAAGCGCTACTAAACCCAGTCTTACCATCGGTCTCACCGTTTTCGAAATACCAGGTGCCTCCAGCAGTAGCTATTTTCCAGCAGATGTTGTCAAAATGAAGGACTTTTGTCACTACCACCTTATCAGGATATGGGGTATATGGTTTTCCGGAAACAGGGTTTTCATTTTTATCCAGATCCTGGGCGAAGGCAGGAAGGGCTAAGAAAACAAGGCAGAATTGTATCGATACATTAAAAAACAGGAATCTTATTTTCATCATTTTATTGGTTCAATGGTGTTTTAATTAAAATCAATGAATTGCTATTTCACATTGATGATCATTCTTCTGTAGGCATATAGATTTGGTTCTCCGTCATCAAATAGCTCAAGGATAATATGTATGTTCTTTCCACCGGCATCAGTAGGGATTCTGATGTTTGCAGTGGATGATTTGCTGTTCGTTATTTCAACAGGTCCATCATACGAGCTTGGTTCATCATAGTATGTCCACGAATAATTTAGTTTGTCGCCATCCGGATCACTCGACCCATTGGCGCTGAGCGTGACAGTCGCACCCGGAACCGCCGTCATCTCCATGACTTTTCGTGATTTGTCACCATTAAGTACAGCTATTGGATGATGGTTTGCATCTTTATAATTTTTGGTAATACTCCAATCCATCCTGGCAGCAAAATCATTATTGTATCCCTTACTCCATCGTTCGATAGCATCACTGCCTTCGTCAGTATTTCCATACATGTAGTAAGGATCATATATGAGTTCTGCTTCTTCCTTAATTTTTGTTACACCGGACATGCTTCGAATTCCTTCTTTTTTAACGAAACTAAATCGGCCACCCCAGCCCCCCTGATTGATCTTGTCCGGGTCATTTAGACCATTAGGATAGACGTGCATAAATGCGGGTGAATCTCCCTCAGTAGCCCATTTTGTATCAGGATAAATAGCTCCCAAGGGACCATGACTTTGGTGTCATTCCGCTGATAATCACCATTTTTCGAAGGCTGCCATCCATACACACCTGTTGCGCGGATATAAAAGACATCCGGAAAGTTTTTAGCAATCCAGGCACCCGCATCATCTTGTCCGAGGATATCAAATAGTCTAAGCTTACCGAGGAACTTCTTAAGTTCCTGCTCAGACCTTGTTTCACGGACTTTCCAGATAGCCTGAGCGGCATTGTTCATGCCTCCCCATCCCATGACCCAAACTGGCCTGGGGTCATCTTTATCCACAGAAGCTATGATTAATTCAGAACCGGGGCTGTCCTTACCCGTTCCAACATCTGCCATCCCATAACCTGTTTGTCCCATTAGGGAGATTGATTTCAGATAATCAGGAGTGGGAAATCCTTTGGCATGTACCTTAAGATTTGGATATGCTTTTTCATAGGCATTTACAATTTCATCAAGCATTTCTGTATTGCTTTGGGTTTTTTTCCAGCATCCGGTAGCCACAATTAGACCCTCAAGGTCAAATTCATTGGCACAAACGAGTTGACGGACCATTGATTGAATATCATCGGGGTCAGCACCAAGATCTGTAGTATTGATCACTCGAGGCTTTTCGTATTTCCTACTTTGAGTCCACCCGGTGCAGACAGAAAATTGTATCAACAGAATAATTGGAATCGTCTGATAATAAAATCTGTTTTTCATCATTGTTTGGATTTTGGTTTTACACACCAGTCCGCACGCTCCTGAAACTCTTTTTGATACTCCTTACGCCACTTTGAAATACTTGATTTCCCTGGTCCATCCACATAGTGATTGGTTCCGGCTACCCGGACAAATTGTCCGCCCCAGCTAGGTTGAGTCGGATCTTCAGGATCGTTGATGCCTCTGTTTGCGCTGATCAGATGCATAAAGGTTGGTGAATCTCCTTCACAAACCCCTGTGCAACCCATACCTTCATGCGGGTAAACATCGCACAAAGGGCCATGATTGTTGCGAATATTTTCGTTGACCCAGGCCAGATCAGAAATGGGATCATCACCCCCAAACATTCCCTGGTAGGTCTTTCTTGATTCGATGATGAATAGCTCAGGAAACTCATTCATCAACCATTCATGGGTAGCATCCTGGCAATAGATGAGGTGTACTCTAAGCTTACTGATGAACTTCTTGAGTTCTTTTTCGCTACGTGTATTTTTGACATCCCAAATGGCCTGAGCAATCTCTCTGGGACCACCCCAAACACCAATCCAAATTGGGCGTGGATCAGGTTTATCAACTGCTTCGATGATAGCATTAGAAGCTTCACTATCAAGACCTTCACCGATTATTTCTTTATAGTCTTGCTTACCACAACCGAACTTAATATTGATCCCATTGTTGTTTCCCTTTCCTTCGTAGGTTACTGATCTAAGATAATCTGCAGTCGGGTAGTCCGGATCATAAGTTTTAAGGTTAGGATAGACCTTTTCATATTGATCAATGACACCAAGTATGTTTTTTTTGTGGGCTTCCATCGCAAATGTGCCCGCCGATGCTATTAATCCTTCCACCTCAAACTCATTGGCATAGAGCAGGAAACGAACCATGCTCTGCATATCATCGGGATCACTCTTCATGGTATTGGGGACATCCCCGCCCTTCACCACACCAATCGGAGGGAAGTCAGAGGTCATGATCACCCGCAGTTTCTCTCCATTTTTGGATTTGCGTTGTCCAACATTGCTGGTTTTAGCAAACACAAGCTCGGTCCAACGTCCCCTGGCATAGGCTGTGGCATTTCCTTCGGGAATAAGCCCATTGGTAAGGGCGTTGGAAGTAACCTGAATCACATCTCCGTGTTTTAATTGTACAGATGATTTTGAGTGAGTGGTGTGGATCACATAATCGGTTTTTGTAGTGGGATTCTTTGCTTTTAACACCACTTTTCCATTTACACTCACAGTATACTCACATTCCCCATCTGTTTCCATCATGGAGTGAAGTGTGATGGTGTAGCTTCCTTTTTCGCCAGCGAACGTATGTTGTGCGGCAGCTTTTTTATTCCTATATGCTTCTTCGGCAGCATTGATAGCCAATGCATTACGTGCCTTATCGATGTAGTAGGGTACGTATCCTTCCACAGCAATATCCTCAAAGTTGGTAGTCGCTCTTAAGCGAATGGGGTTTTGCGATTCCTGGGCATAAATTCTCATGCCAAAACAGGAAACAAGTATTAGTAATAGGTAAGTTTTCATGGCATTGTAGTTGTTGGATCGTCTTGAATTCCTTTCCCTCGAGTCTTGTCCTGAGGTTTGATAGGATGGAATGTAAGTGTTCGAATTACTCAGGCATAACATTCACAATAACCCGTTGGTATCGTGTCAGTGATGGTTTTCCAGGATCTGTAACAGCAAGAATAAAATGAGCTGTTTTAACGGTTTCCACATTTGGTGCGATAAAGGTTGTTACCTGCTTATCCATGTTTTCCATTTGCAATGAATTTCTTCTGCTGGCATTAAGTGTTCCCACCTCTTTATAATGAATCCACTTGTAGGTCAAATTGTCTTTATCGGGATCAGTTGATCCAGCGGCGCTTAATGTCACTTTGTCCCCTGACTTCACAGTTATTTCATTGGGGTGTCCAAGCTTTGCAACGGGAGGGTGATTAGCATCAGCATATTTCTTTGTATTACTCCAGTCTATTCGTGCAGCAAAATCGTGCTGATAAGCTTCCCGCCATCTCCAGATTGTGGCCTGGTTGCTGGTATGATATTGTTGTGTGGCGACACCCCATACCTCATCATCTGCGTCGGTCCAGATTGGGCGGGTTTCGGGCTCATACATGTATTTTTTGTAGGGAGGAATGTATAATTCATAACGACCACCCCAACCGCCAAAATCAGGCTGCTCAGGATTATTTAAACCATTATTTACCAAACCCAGAAACGAAGGGGTATCGCCTTCCATCAGGTATTCAGTATGGGGATGCTCAGCTCCCAGTGGGCCATGATTTTGTCTGATATGCTCATCTAGCCATGGGTTATCCACAATGGTAAAGTCCGGCCCACTGAATCTCCCATGAAACTTATCTCCGGAGATACCGGTCCAGGTAGCATAATGGTACTGGCCTCCGCCATTTTCCTCATATCCGGGACTCACAATGTAAAATATCCCGGGGAAATTGTTTCTGATCCACGGGCCACTGTCGTCCTGGTCAGAAATGGTATAGACCCTGATTTTAGTGATGATTTTATCCAGTTCTGACTTTGGTAGTGTGCGTTCCATCTTCCAAAGAGCCTGAGCCAACACATTGGCGCCACCCCATGCCTGAACATAAAGGGGACGTGGATCATCCTTTTGAAGGGATTGGATCAACCATTCTGATCCTTCTGAGTCCTGACCCTCGCCAACACCCTCCATCCCAAATTTAGGGACACCAATTTTGATGATGCTTTTCATATATTCATAGGTAGGGTAACCTTTTTCGTGCACTTCAAGGTTGTCCCGTACTTTCCCATAGGCATCAATGATTTCATGTATGCGCCATTCGGCGGTTTCATCTCTTTGCCAGCATGAAGTAGTTGCTACAAGCCCTTCCACATCCCATTGATTGGAGTAGGTCATGAATCGTACGAGACTCTGAGCATCGTCAGGCTCATTTTCAATATCAGTGAGCACAAACACCCTGGGCTTCTCCTGAGCCAAAGAGAGATGAAGCGGTGCTTGAAGCAAAACAATCAGGATCAAGATCGGGAGGTGGGCCATGCCTGATCCGCTTTGGGTGCTTAAATTCTTTCGAGATGGGTTCATATTCTTCTGTTTTAGGTTTTGTGATAAGTGCGGATGGGTCATGGATGACTTATCGATTTTTGTTGATTACATTTTTCCATCCATTATAATATTGTTTTACTTGCTCAGCGGCTGTCCCCGCCGTAGTATGTTCAGCATTTTGATTAAAGGTTTTCAACTGGTCTATGCTTTCATAAATTCCTGCGTCCAATCCTGCCAGGTAAGCAGCCCCCAGGGCCGAGACATCAATGATGCCGATGTTGGTTACTTTCCTGTCTAATAAGTCTGCCAAAAATTGGACAATCATCTTGTTGGATGTAATTCCCCCATCAATTTTTAGTTCTGTGAGTGGTACTCCGGCATCAGACTCCATCGCGGCGATCACATCCTTGATCTGGTAGGGGATGGATTCCACAGCAGCCCTCATAATGTGATTCTTTGTGGTATCGAAGCTAATACCTTCAATGCTTGCTTTCCTGTTCATGTCCCAATGAGGGGCTCCAAGTCCACTAAAAGCAGGGATGATATATACACCACCATTGTCTTTTACGGCGAGGCATGCAGCTTCCAGTTCTTCAATTTCTGTAAATAATCCGAGTTGGTTTTTGACCCATTCTACTGTAGATCCTGCAGATACGATGATTCCCTCCAGGGCATAGTCTACACGATCTTTGGTACTCCAGCAAATGGTGGTCATCATCCCATTGGTGGATTTTTTTGGCGTACTGCCAATATTCATCAGAATAGAACTTCCAGTGCCCAGTGTAGCTTTGGCATTCCCGGGATCAAAACATCCTTCCCCGAACGCAGCTGCATGGGAGTCGCCAATCATCCCGCTGATGGTGATCTCCTGCTTGAGCAGTCCATTCAGATTGGTGGTTCCAAAAGCGTAAGCAGAAGGTTTGAGTTCGGGTAAATTAAGTTTTGACAGACCAAAATCGGCCAGTAACTCATGATCCCAGCTTAGGTCCTTCAAATTGAAAAACAATGTTCTTGAAGCATTGGTATAATCTGTGGAATAAGCCTTCCCACCTGTCATTTTATACAACAACCAGGTATCAATATTTCCGAAGTATGCTTTGCCCTGATCAATAGCTGATTTAATCTCGGGCTCATTTTCATAGAGCCACATTACTTTAGTCCCGGAGAAATAAGGATCTATAATTAACCCTGTCCTTTCACTGACTTTGGCTTCAATGCCATCATCCTTCAGTCTTTGGCAAACACCTACCGACCGCTTACATTGCCAAACTACAGCATTGTATAGCGGTTTGCCCAGGTCGTCCCAAAGCACAAAAGTTTCCCGTTGGTTGGAGATTCCACACGTTGTGATTTTCCCAGAGTCTCCACCATTAGATGAAAATCCATCCAGACATTTTCTTACCGAAGTGATGACGTTTTGATAGATGTCTTCCGGATCTTGTTCTACGCGGTTGCCATCCAGGTAGTGGGTTTGGAGTGGCTCAGTCGCTTTAAAAACAGCCTCTCCCTTCTGGTCGAAAATAATCGTTTTGGTGCTGCTGGTACCCTGATCGATGGCAAGTATCAATGCGTCAGACATACTAGTTTTCTTTTCTGCTTGATTTATCGATGATTACAGCCAGGAGGATGACCACCCCTTTGATCACTTGCTGCCAAAACGGGGAGACATTCAGGAGTACCAGCCCATTGTTGAGAACCCCAATGATCATGGCCCCCAAAACTGTACCCATGATGGTGCCCCTTCCTCCGGATAGGGATGTTCCACCAATCACCACGGCAGCAATGGCATCCAGTTCGTAACTGATCCCTGCGTTGGGCTGTGCTGAGTCGAGTCGGGCTGTTACCAACACTCCTCCAACGGCGGCCAGCATACCAGCCAGCATGTAAACCCACGTTTTTATTTTAGTGATTGATATTCCTGACAACCTTGCGGCACTTTCATTGCCCCCAATGGCATAGATATACCTTCCGAAGCGGGTCTTGCCGGTTAAAACAATGGCTGCAATCACTACGATTCCGGAAATCCAGACAGGCATAGGGATTCCAAGAAACCAACCTGTGCCCAGAAATCCAAACGTCTCACCAAGACCTGTAATCGGGTGTCCCTGTGTCCAAAGCATGGTGAATCCACGGGCCATTGTAAGCATAGCAAGTGTCGCTACAAAGGAGGGCACTTTAAACCGGGTTACAGCCAGCCCATTGACAAGCCCCATGGCACCTCCGGCAACTAATCCTGCAATCACAGCACCTAAAACTGTAAATCCGATAAACAGGTTGAGCGACGGGATATTGATACCATTTTTCAATAAACCCGCAGTCACTGCACCACAAAAGGCCAGGATGGATCCAACAGAAAGATCTATTCCTGCCGTAAGAATGACGAGTGTCATCCCCACCGAGATGCATACATTTACGGAGATTTGACGCAAGACATTCCAGAAGTTGTCTGCAGTGAAAAAGTTATCTGTGAGCAAGGTGAGGACCAGGCACATCAGGAATAAGGCAATCAGTGATTGGAACCTGGCAAGATTTGAAAAATTCTTTGATAATGTCATTGACTTATTTTTTCTGGAATACAGGCGTTCATGATTTTGTTTTCAGTGGCTTCTTCAGCGCTAAGAACTGCGGTGATCTGGCCTTCGGACATGACTAGGATCCTGTCTGACACCGCGAGGATTTCAGGGATTTCTGATGATGCCACGATCACAGATATCCCGGAATCAGCCAGCCTGGTGATTAACTCATATATCTCACTCTTGGCATTGATATCAATTCCCCGGGTAGGTTCATCGAGCATCAGAACCTTTGGATCAGTTTCAATCCACTTAGCCAGGACAGCTTTTTGCTGGTTACCCCCGCTGAGATGCCGGATCTGCTGACTTTCATTTGCCACCTTGATGTTTAATGACTTTACATGCTTACTGAAGATCCTGGATTGGAGCTTTTCATTTAAAAGACCTAAAGAAAGGATTTTGCCAACTACGGTAAGGCTGATATTTTCACCTACCGTCATACCTGGAACGATGCCGTCTTGTTTACGGTCTTCAGGAACCAGTGCCATACCTGCCCGTATGGCATCTATTGGTTGACTAAATGAAACAGTATGACCATCCAGGGTAATATGTCCTGTAGATACTTTTGGATGAAGACCGAAAAGAGATTCGCAGAGTTCTGTCCGACCAGCACCCATCAATCCATAAATTCCCAACACTTCGCCCTTGGTGACTGAAAAATTGATGTTTTTGAGTAGTGGTCTTTCCGGATTCTCTGAATTTTTCATGAAGAGGTTTTTCACCTCCAGAATAGGCTGACCTGTTTTTTTCTTCCCATTCTTATGGGTTATTTGGATCTCCCGACCTGCCATCATATTGATGAGATCTTCACGAGATGTTTTTTTCATTTCACCGGTTCCTGCCAGTTTCCCATCTCTCAAAACCACAAAGTCATCAGCCAATGCATAGAGTTCATCCAGTTTGTGGGAGATATAGACGATAGCCTGGCCTTCAGCTTTCAACTGATTGATGATTTCAAAGAGGATCTCCACTTCACCTTCTCCGATGGCACTGGTAGGTTCGTCCATAAATAGCACCTGGGAGTCAGTGAGTAGTGCCTTTGCAATCTCAACGACCTGCTGCTGACCCACTTTCAGTGTGCCCAGCCTGATGTCCGGGACAACATTCAGTTTGAGCCGGTCGAGGAGCTCTTTTGACTTCTGGAACATGGCACGTTCATCCAGTAAGCCACTTTTATTGACAATCTCCCGACCCAGAAAGATATTCTGAGCCACGGTCAGGTAGGGTATTAGGTTAAGCTCCTGATGAATGATGGAAATGCCTAAATCCTGCGCATCCCTCGGTGAAGAAAATTGAATGTTTTTTCCCTGGAAAGTAATGGTCCCCTCATGATCTGTATAGATCCCAGACATGATTTTCAGAAGCGTAGATTTTCCTGCTCCGTTCTCACCAATCAAAGCGGTTATTTTCCCTTTTTCCAACGTGAGGTGCACATTACTCAGTGCGGTAACGCCTGCGAACTTTTTGGTGATATTTTTTGCTTCGAACAGCGCCACGATCAGGAAGTTATTTCAATTGACACTGGAATTATCTCAGGCAAATCCAGATGTAGGTGGGCCTTGTTGAGTTCAAGTGCACCGTGAAACTGTATACGATCACCTTCTTTTACCTTTTGTCTGAAATTGGGAATGACCTCTTCTCTTACTTTTCGGTTGATGGCTTCTGAAATGCCATTGAAATCTGAGGTTTTATCAAAGTCATTGATTTTAATGAGTCCTGAAGCATCCCTGATGGCATTACCGAAGATGAATTCGGTTTCGATTTCCACAAGCCGGTCGCCCACCTGTACAAGTACGTTGTTTTCGTTCACCTTATTTACTATCCCTTCGCCAGAAACCCTGAAATAGGCAATGTTTCCGATACCAAGCGATTGCCCGTGTCTTGAAAAAGTTTCGAGTGGGTTTTCCTGAAGACTCATCATCAATGATGAAAATCCCATTGATGAATCAAATACACTTTGGAGCTCTTGGTTCCACAGATCATTCACAAAAGACTCAGCATCGAAAGTGACTGTCTGTTCTGAGGCAATTTTTTCATCCAAAGGCATGAAATAGACAGAATTGTATAGCACAATTGCACCTATGATGATTCCTATGATATATTTAATCTTTTTCTTCATGGATTAATTGCTTCCGTAGGCTACGTATTCTTGAACATTTTGCTGGTTTACCATTTCCACGGTCACTGGTACTTTTTGAGCAAAGTCTCGTTTGCCATCAAAATATTGATGGGCATATAGTGCAGCGGTTTTGGCCATCAGCTTTGGGAATTGCATGCCGGTAGCGATGATGTTGCCCTGTTGTATGGAATTAATCACGTCGTTGGCTCCATCAAACCCAAAAACCATTACCTCGTCAGCCTTTCCAGCTGATTTTAGTGCCTGAAAGGCTCCCATGGCCATGGCGTCATTCCCACAAAACACACCGTCGATGTCGGGGTGTACCTGTAGGATAGATTCCATGACTTCCATGGCTTTGTTTCGATCAAAGTCCGCGTTTTGCTGAGCCACCATCTTTAATTCGGGGTAATGATCTACCACGGAATGGAAACCATTCGATCGACTCCAGGTATTATTATCTCCCACCATACCCAGTATTTCCACATACTTTCCTTCTTTATTGAGTTTTTCAACAAAGTACTTACCCAGGGCCACACACCCAGCATAGCTGTCTGATAATATCTGACTGGTAGCAGCATCGGTGGCATTCACCTCTCGGTCCATGCAAAAGACAGGAAGGCCTGCTTTTTTAGCCAATCTCACATTGGCAATAGATCCGTCGGCATCCGTAGGATTAAACAGGATCGCATCATAACCCGATGCAATGACATTTTCAAAATGATCCGTTTCCAATGCCGTATTGTTCTGCGAATCAAAGATGGTTGCCTCATACCCTAGGTTTCTCGCTTCTCCGGCAGCTGTTTCTGCCAGGACCACAAACCATGGGTTATTAAGTGTGGACACGATGACTGCAACATGTTCATTCGAAGTATCGGAAGAAGATTCCTTACTGCAACCAAGGAATATAACAGCCATGAAAAAACAAAGAAAACGGGGTAAATACATCATTTTGGGTGAATTTTAAACTTTCATCAGTTCCCGGGCTTTTAAAGAGATTCCTTCCCCAGAGATACCATAATGATCAAATATTTCCAGTTGGGAGCCGGTGATGGTATATTCATCCGGGATTCCCATGATATAAAAAGGATTTCTGTGAGCTGATTGCATGAGGTAAGATGCACAAGCTTCACCAAGCCCCCCGTGTACCATATGTTCTTCAACAGTAATAATAGGGGCTCCATTTGTTGCCAGTCTCTCCAATAGCTCAGTGTCCAGCGGTTTCACGGTATGCATACTCACCACAGTAGCATGGATATTGCTTTTTTCTTCTAATATTTTAGCTGCTAATAGCGAAGGGTAGACAGTTTCACCGGTGGCTATAATGGTAAGGTCTGAACCTTCATTTACGATTCGCCCCTTTCCAAACTCGAAAGATTTATTTTCTTCATTCAGGAACGGCATTGGTTTTTTTCCAAGCCTCAGGTATACAGGTTCATTGAAATCCGCAGCCAACCGTACAGCCTGTTCAGTCTCAAAATTGTCAGCAGGAGCTACTATTGTCATGTTGTTAATTGCTCTCAATGCAGCGAAATCGTGGAGGCTGTGATGTGTGGTGCCCAAAGCTCCATAACTCACTCCAGCGCTTATACCCACCAGAGTAACAGGATTGTCGGAATATGCTACATCATTTTTAATTTGCTCAAGAGACCGGGCTGAAAGGAAACACGCAGGGGATACTGCAAAAACCTTCTTTCCGGCAGAAGCTAAACCCGCAGCGACACCAACGAGGTTCTGTTCGGCGATACCCACTTCCACAATTTGCTTTGGAAATTTCTGTCCGAAGGGAACCAGTTTACCTGACCCCCTGGAATCACTTGTAACCACAAATATGTCCTTATCTGAGGCCGCTAGTTGCTGAAGCGTTTCTGCAAAAACTACCTGGTTTGCCAGTCCGGCTTTCAATATTTTTTGTTCACTTATTCCTATTTCCATATTACTAGATTAAGGTCTCCGCTGTTTGGAGTTCAGTTACTGCTTTTTCATATTCTTCTGGGCTAGGGACTCCATGGTGCCATTTAAGGGTCCTTTCCATGTAGCTAATCCCTTTTCCCTTGATGGTGTGGGCGATGATGAAATTAGGCTTCCCCGCCTCAAAAGGACCATTGTTTAGTGTCTCTTCCAATGTTATCAGATCGTGACCATCAACTTCTTTTACCGACCATCCAAAGGCTAATAGCTTGTCTTTGATAGGCTCAGTATTCATCACGTCTTTGTTATCACCGGTAATTTGCTGCTTGTTATAATCCAGGATAGCAAAAATGTTGTCGAGCTGATGATGTGATGCCGCCAGGAAGGCTTCCCAGTTTGAGCCTTCGGGCAATTCTCCATCACCTAGGAGTGTAAATATCCGGTGAGTTTTCTGGTCATATTTTGCAGCGATGGCTTCGCCCACACATATGGGTAATCCATGCCCAAGAGCTCCTGTGTTTTGCTCTACCCCGTTCACTTTCTTTGTCGGATGACCAATGTAGTGTGATTTGTATTGACAAAGTGTTTCAAGGTCAGACTCTGGGAAAAATCCACGGTCTGCCAGTGTGACGAAAAGTGCTTCTACACTGTGTCCTTTACTCTGGATATACCGGTCTCTGTCCGGATTTCTGAAGTTTTGTGGATCCAC
This sequence comes from Cyclobacteriaceae bacterium, assembly GCA_965223915.1. Lineage (GTDB taxonomy): Bacteria > Bacteroidota > Bacteroidia > Cytophagales > Cyclobacteriaceae > UBA7330. The sequence goes on from OZ245027.1 coordinate 2,632,960, forward strand.
ATTCAGAACTCTGTTGTACAGTACATTTAAAATATCTACGCACGATAGGCTGCCAGCGGTATGACCTGCCTTGGCATGATAGATGTATTTCAGAAGGTTTCTCCTGAGATGTATAGATTTATATTTTAATTCTTTATCAGTCATTGTTTATAAAAAATCTTCCTCTTATCCATTGTGATGGTACACTTCCCATCCCATGTAGTTTTCAAAAGCCTCTTTCAAAGCTGCGGATGTATGGGAGGCATTCATCACTACATGGTGTTCAAATCCATTTCTACATACATATTGCATCAGTCCCTGCAGGTCAGGTATTTTTGCTACCGCCCGGTTGCCGAAGGTTTTCAACTCATCATCGGTTAGCTCTCCATCACCCACATATGCTTTCATAATGCCTTTAGTGTCGTCGGTTGAAATCCTGCCAAAGGTCAGAGGAGAGGCCGGTGTCCTTCCATCCAGCGCTCCATAGGTGTTTTCAACGCCCACGGTTGTTCCCAGGATAGGAGCGTTACTTATTTCAATGTCGGGCAGAAATGATTTTGCCCAGTTCCCACAATGAAAGAGTACACATTTCTCATCATCGTCAGCGTAATTGTTGTTCCAGTCTACCAACGCACTAGGCGACCCCGAAGCCAATTGCAGCGCATACATGCTCAACGTACCCGTCACATCCACCTCACATGCACTTGGGATCATCCCTTCGCTAAACATGCTGGCACTGGTACATACATTGCAGCCATAGTTTTGCTGAAGTGAGGTCCAGCACTGGATCGCATTGGCATCCAGATCGTTTTCATCCATAAAATCATTTAGGACCACATCGAGTTTTGCGATTTGAATCATCGCCTCAGCAGGTGTTTTACCACTGGGAGCATAGTTGTTGATCTTTTCAAGATGATCCTTAACTCTTTGGTCTGCTTTTCCCAGTTTATCAGCTTTACCAAGGATCTCAGAAAGATCACATGTGACAACGGAGATGCCGTTTTTTTGAAGGATCTTTTCGCTATACCGAACAGTATTGAAAGCTGTCGGTCTTGCTCCGATGGCACCAATACGCACGTTTTTAAGCCCACTAACAACCCTGCACACGCCTGCGAAATACTTCAAATCATTAATAAATGATTGATCAGTCGGGTGGACTACATGTTTTGTCGTTAAAGTGTATTTGATTCCATACTGGTAGAGGTTGTTGCAAACGGAGATCTTACCACACCATGAATCGCGCCGGTTGGCAACGTTCAGCTTATTCAATTCGTCGGGGTAACCCTGAATCAATACAGGAACCTTTAGATTGGCCAGATGTAAGGTATCGGCAATACCTCGCTCGTCCCCGAAATTGGGGAGGACTACCAAAATCCCGGAGATCTCATTGCTATGTTTAATGAATAGATCAGCACATTTTCTGGCATCCTGATATGATTCTACTCCACCAAGCTTGGTATCCTTCTCCTCCAGTATTATGGGATGAATTCCTTGTTCTTGCAGCGTTTTAAGGATATCCTTTCGGGCTTCTGCAACTAACTTATCAGGGAAGAAGTCTCTGTTCCCAATCACAACTCCAAAAGTGATATTCTGTTTATTCATGTTTTTGACTATATCTGTTGCTTACCTTATATTTTTATTTAATGCGAAAATAAAAGATAAAAAACGAAAGATAAACAAAAATTCACTTATTTTAAAGTGCGCCCTTCAATAAATGTGTTTTAATGCTTGGATCCAGGAAATGCAAAAGGCGGTTTAATCATTAAACAAGGGAAAGAATCCAGGCACAACTGAAAATAAAAACCGGCAAGGTCTGGAATTAATTAACCGGAAGTAACTTTAGATTCCTTTTGGGCAATAATTAATTCAATATCATTTTCCTGAAATACCTGTTTGTGTTTTTCCTGGATCCCCTCGTCAGTAATGATGTAATCTATTAATGAAAGTGCACCAAGGCTGGCAAAAGAGCTCTTACCTATTTTAGTGGAATCAGCGACCAGGTAGGTAGTTTCGGCAGCATCAATCATCGCTTTCTTTACCACAAGATCACTTAAACTGGGGTAGGTCAGTCCCGACTTGAGCGATATTCCTGCTGTTGCAAGAAATAGTTTTTGAACATTTAGTCCTGTGAAAAAATCCGCAGCCTTCTGACCTGTTAAGGAAAGGGTAGGTGGTTTGAATTCACCTCCTGTCATCACCACTTCTATATTTGGATTAGCTCCCAGGATCAAGGCAATATTTAATGCATTTGTAATGACGGTGAGGCCATTGTAATCAGCGATCAACTTGGCTATTTCAGTTGTGGTGGATCCTGAATCAAGGATTATTGCATCACCGGGCTGAATAAAATCAAGACACTTTTCGGCAATAATTTCCTTTTTCTTAAGATTCTCCTGATGAATTAGTGAGAAATTCCTCACCTGATCTTGAAAATTCTTCAGGTGTACTCCACCATGTTCCCGGGTCACCAGCCCTTCCCGGTCTAGCTTTTCGAGATCTTGTCTGATGGTGACTTCTGTTACTTTGAATATCCGGGCAAGATCGATAACCTTGGCTGAGCCGTCTTCCCTTAATAGCTCAAGTATCTTTTCTTTTCTTTGTTTTGCTAGCATTTGATAAGATTTAAGGCAAGCAAAAATAACCTTTTTAAGATTGTTATCGACTGAAACCTGACAAACAAATATTATCCTCTAAAAATCCAGAAAAAACCATTGCTATTTAAAAGGAATGGCTAATCAAAATTTAAATACTGCTTTAATAAGACACCCTTCTATATGACAGATAGATGTCTGTTAAAAGTCAATCCCTTGCCTCATGTTTTAACTATAGATTTCGAAAATGAATTATAAATTATATATTTGTTTTCTAAAACATGTAAATAGTAAAATAAATAAATATAAACGAAAGAATAGGAAATTTTAGGTTGTGTGATACCTAATACCTAACTAATAGATAATTATTGTTTCAACTGGTTGTAATGACCAGGAAAGAAAATGGGGTGAATCCATAGTTTGATGGAAAGAGGCTGAAGATTGTTGTTATTCGTGTATTTCAGTCTCTTCCATTTTTTACAATCAGGTGGTTTCTAATAACCAAAGAATCCAAGAATGATGAAAAAACCGCTAATTAGGGGACTTTTCGTACTGTTTGTTTTTTTGGCACAAATCAGCTTCAGTCAAAAAATTCCGGCGTTTCCTGGCGCTGAGGGTTTCGGTGCATATGCCAAAGGAGGACGTGGAGGCAAAGTGTTGCATGTAGTGAATTTAAATGATCATGGACCCGGTAGTCTTCGATGGGCAGTGGATCAGGAAGGGCCCAGAACGGTGGTTTTTGATGTGTCGGGTACTATTGAGATATCGGATAGATTAATGATAAAGAATCCCTACATCACCATTGCCGGGCAAACGACACCTGGCGAAGGCATCTGCATCAAAGGAGAAACTTTACTAGTGGCCACGCATGATGTAGTGATCAGATATATCAGGGTTCGGCTAGGTGATGGCAAGCATGGGCAAGGAAGTTTACAGGGTAAAGATGCCATCAGTATCTCTGAAGGAGAAGACATCATTGTTGATCATTGCTCTGCTAGCTGGAGCCTGGATGAAGTACTGTCTTCATCAACCAGAAACCCTACCCTGACCAGGGTAACTGTCCAGTGGTGCTTCATTACTGAAGGCTTAAATCCGGATAATCATGGATATGGCTCCCTGATTCGAGGTACCGGGGGGGCGAAATACAGCTACCTGTATAATCTGTATGCCCACCATCGTAGAAGAAGTCCGCGTCCTGGTAATTATGATTCAAATCCACATGATATAGATCCGGAAGGTCTCCTGTTGGACTTCAGAAACAATGTAATCTATAATTGGGATGGAGAATATGCCGGATATAATGCAGATTCTAAAAGTGTTACTAAACTCAATTATGTCGGGAACTACCTGATGCCTGGTAAGAATTCGGTGAATAATGGGATTGCCTATGCTACGGGTTCACCTTACAATCAGTCTTACTTTTCGGGCAATTTTTATGATGGGAAACAACCGGCTGATCAGTGGAATCTGGTCAGATTCAATGATTCCTGGACATCAGAAGATATTGAGAAATATAAACGTAATAGTCCGTTTGATGCCGGATATGTATCACAGATGGATGCCCAAACTGCTTTTCAACGCGTGCTTTCTGATGGTGGAGCCACCTTGCCCGGGAGAGACCCCGTTGACTTACGAATTGTTGCAGATGTAAAAAACAGAACAGGAAAAATCATTGCCAGTCAGGAAGATGTAGGGGGTTGGCCTGTGCTGAATTCAGCTCCTGCCCCAAAAGATTCTGATCAGGATGGTATGCCTGATGATTGGGAGAAGAAACAAAAACTGGATCCAAACGATCCTGAAGATAGAAACAAAGTCAATTCGGAAGGCTATACCATGTTAGAGCAGTATTTGAATAGTCTGAAGTAGAAAGTAAATGATCAATCACACAAAAATCATTGAACATGAATCTTAAAACAGGGCTCATTATGTCAATACTGGTGATTGCAGCAGGGGCGTCCAGGAGTCAAAGCGTATCCAGTGTATCACAGGGGATCAAGCCATATGAAATGAATAAATGGTATTGGCAATACCATGGAGAACCAGTGCTTCTGATAGGCGGAAGCGATAATGATAATCTCTATCAATGGACTGGAAAGGAATTGACAGATCACCTGGACCTGATGGCATCTGTTGGAGGTAATTATGTCAGAAACACGATGTCTGACCGAGATGAAGGCAATATTTATGCCTTTGAGAGAGAGAGAAATGGTAAATATGATCTTGAGAAATGGAATGAGGAATACTGGCAGCGGCTTTCGTTTTTCTTAGAGGAGACTAATAAAAGAGGAATCATCGTTCAATTGACCCTTTGGGATCAGTTTGATATCGGGGGTAGCAACTGGAACAGGCATCCATGGAATCCTGATAACAATATCAATCTTGAATCTGGTTCGCTAACGGGCAGGGAAGATTTTTTCTCCGCAGTAGATAATACGGATCAGGCGGTGATGAAATTTCAACGGCTTTATGTGGATCAGCTCCTGTCTATTACTATTCCATACGGTCATGTCCTTTACAATATCAATAATGAAAGCAGTGAAAGTGGTAGCTGGGAAAATTACTGGGCACGATACATCAAAGATGTTGCGAAGGAGTCAGGTAAGGCCATCTATGTGACTAACATGCAGCTGAGTGCAACCAATGCCATCAGACATGTCATGTCTAATGGTGAACTCTTTGATTTTGTGGATATTTCTCAAAACAATCAGGACTCCAAAGGGGCCAGGGGTCCGGCACATTGGGACTATCTGATGTTTCTCAGGCAAAAAATAGCCTCGTATGGTCCCATCCCTATGAATAATGTCAAGATCTATGGAGCTACCGATGGCAGTACTAATTTCTCCGCTGGTTCAGAGACTGAAGCCATCGATCGCTTTTGGCGCAACATTTTTGGAGGTTGCGCATCTGCCAGGTTTCACCGTCCTTCGGTACCGGAGAAAAGGTGGGGGTCAGGACTGAATGAACGGGTTCAAACCAATCTGAAGGCAGTGAAGATGCTCCTGGAAAAGCTGGATATCTTTAGCTGTGCTCCTCACAATGATCTCCTTTCTCCCAGAGTTTCAGTTCCGACCATGATGGAAGCTTATGTCACTGCCGATATCGGGCGCCAATATGCCATTTATTTTCCTCAGGGCCGATACAAAGTGGATCTTGATCCATGGGTTTATGCTGACAATCTCAGGCTGCAATGGCTGGATATCAATGATCTAAAATGGTCTGAGCCTGAAATTGTAGAGGTACAGTGGGATGGTAGTAAGCATGACTGGGGATTTAGAGGATTGGTAACCCTGGAAACTCCCTCCAATCGTCCATGTGTAGCATTATTGGAAGTCATAGAATAATAGTAATCAGGTTAAATTTAGAGTATCCAGAGACTAATGTATAACCAACCTAAAATCAAAATGAAAAACGTAATTCGATTTTTGCATGTTATGATCCCCTTTTTTCTGTTAGCTGGGTCAGGTATGCTGATCCAATGTAGCCAAAAAAGTGAAATCAATTTTCCAGTTGATGTTGGGGTGAGACCGGAGAGCATTACAAAAGGTTTCAATGGCAATTATTATGTCACGGTAATGAATGCTAAAGAACCTGGAGACGGGGAACTGGTAGAAATTTCGCCGAATGGAATAAAATCTTTTGCAAGTGGCTTTGATGAGCCAAAGGGGATCGCTTTTGTCGATAATCATTTGTACTTCTCTGACGTAACTCGAATTTGGAAAGTCGCTGAGGACGGAAAGGCAACAGAATTTGTTTCATCTACTGATTTTCCTAAAGAAATCTCTTATCTGAATGATGTTTCAGCCAATGCGCAAGGAGATGGAATTTTTGTAGCCGATATGGGTGCCAATACAAAAATGCGTGATGAAAACAATGACCTGTGGCCTTTGGATAGCGAAGAAGCGAAGCAAATTCCCAGAATTGGGAGGATTTATCATGTCAGCCTGGATGGAACAGTGACTATTGCACAGGATACCTCAAGCTTGATGATTAATCCTAATGGAGTTGGGATAGATAACGATGGCAACCTGATGGTGGGTGCATTTTTTCTCGGGCATTTCCTGGTGACCAGAGATGGAAAACTAACACCGCTAAAAGGACAATTCAGGGGAGCGGATGCTGTGGAACAGGATAATAATGGTGATTATTATGTAAGTAGCTGGGCGCTTGGCACGGCATGGAAAATCGATGGGAAGACTGAGGAGTCAACAGTATTGATTGATGGTTTGCAGTCTGCAGCAGATTTCTATTTGGAGGAAGATAAGCAACGGTTATTGTTGCCAGACATGCTTGCCGGTAAAATATATTCGGTGAATATTAATAAATAAGAATTGTATTGATGATTGATAGTATACATGATTGCACCACACTAAACAATGGATTAAAAATGCCCTGGTTGGGTTTTGGTGTATTCCAAATTGAAGATGGCACCGCTGTGGAAAAAGCGGTGAAGCATGCGCTGGACGCAGGCTATAGAAGTTTTGATACGGCGATGGTGTATCGCAATGAAACCGGAGTAGGAAAAGCCATTAGGGATTATGATATAGATAGGGACGACTTATTTATCACAACAAAAGTCTGGAATACAGATCAACGGTCCGGAAGGGTGCAGGAAGCATTTGACGAAAGCCTTGACCGCTTACAAATGGAGTATGTGGATTTATATTTGGTTCACTGGCCTGTGGAAGGATGCTATCAGAAAACCTGGTTAGAGATGCAAAAGATATACGAAAGTGGTCGGGCTAAGTCCATTGGAGTAAGTAATTTCATGGTTCACCACCTGAAGGATCTTCTTAAAGATGACCAGGTAGTGCCGGCGGTGAATCAGATTGAGTTTCACCCTTTGCTTGTTCAGCCGGACTTGCTAAAATTCTGTAGGGACCAGGGTATCCAACTCGAGTCATGGAGCCCTCTGATCCAGGGACAGATCATGGATATTTCCTTACTACGGGAACTAGCTGATAAGTATGGAAAAACTCCAGCCCAGATCGTTCTTCGATGGAATATTCAACATGAAGTGGTAACCATTCCAAAATCACAACATCGTGAAAGGATTATAGAGAATTCACGGATTTTTGATTTTGAGTTGGCTAAGTCCGACATGGAGCTTCTGGATGGATTGGATGAAGCAAAAAGGGTGGGTCCTGATCCATATAATTTCAACTTTTAGCAGTTAATCATTATGAGGTGTGTCGAACAGTTCATAATAAATAAATAGCCATGAAGATCTTATTTTCCCTTTTTTCATTTCTAATCATTTTCACAATGAATGCACAATTAAAGTCTGTTGAGTCGGGTGTTTATAAATGGGCCAGTCTCCCAATAAAAAACAATGGAGACCGTGAGGGCAGGGTCCTGTTTGAGGGACAGTCAACTCACTTTAACTACCTGAGGATTCATGCGACTACACAGTTTCCAGGAGCAAAACCCAGCACTGCTCATGCCAATGAGGATAAAGAGGAATGCATCATTGTCAAGGAGGGAACAATGAAGATAACAATCGAAGGGAAGAGTACCGTTTTGGGGCCGGGTGGTGTCATTCTCCTCATGCCACAGCAGATGCATTCGATGGTCAATGCAGGTGATGAGAACCTCACCTACTATGTCATGCAATATAAGGCCAGGAAGCCAATGGACATTGCAAGAGGTGTTTCCTCGGGAGGTTCATTGATGTTGAACGCAGATTCATTGGTCTTTAAAAAGAGCCAACGAGGTGGTGGCCGTCCCTATTTTGACCGATCTACAGCCATGTGTGAACGCTTTGAAATGCATGTTACCCAGCTAAATATGGTGGGCCCAAGCCATAAACCTCATTCACACATTGAATCTGAGATTATTTTAGTCCTTTCCGGAGAAACTGAAATGACCATCGATGGGAAAGAGTACAAGGGTAGTCCTGGTGACCTGTATTATATGGATTCGCAGCTATTTCACGGTGTGAGAAACGCTACAGATGAGCCATGTTCATACTTTGCATTTAAGTGGAATTAATGATGAAAATCAGAAAATCAAGTCGAACAATGAATAAGGGAAAGGTAAAGTTGCTACTTATCTTATCAGGTCTCCTTGTGTGGATGGCATATTCCTGCCAACAGGCCATTGAGAGCAAGGTAAAACCAAGAATCATCGTCTCTACGGATATCGGTGGAACAGATCCTGATGACTTTCAATCGATGATTCATTTACTCATGTACGCGGATCTTTTCCAAATCGAAGGATTGGTCTCAACTTCATTTAAGACCGGGACTACCAGGGATATCCTGGATATGATTGCACTCTATGAAAAGGATTTGGATAAACTTAGAAAGTACGCACCTGATCTCCCGGATCCAAATAATTTAAGAGCTGTTTGTAAGCAAGGGGCTAAAACAGGTGCACCTTATAAAGGATATCAAACATTTACAGCTGGTTCGGACTGGATCATTAAATGTGCCAAAAAGAACAGTGAACAACCGCTATGGGTATTGGTATGGGGTGGTATTGAGGACGTAGCGCAGGCCTTGCACGACGCGCCAGAAATTGAAAAAAATATCAGGGTATATTGGATTGGGGGTCCTAATAAAAAATGGGGCCCCAATGCTTACGCCTATATAGTCGAAAACCATCCGAATTTATGGATGATTGAATCCAATGCCACCTACAGAGGCTGGTTTTTGGATGATGAATCCCCTAAAGACATTTCTAACAAAGGCTACTTTGAAAATCACATCAAAGGCCGTGGATCAATGGGTGTAGACTTTCAAAAGCGCTATGGTGGTCACATTAAAATGGGTGACACGCCTTCACTGGCTTATCTAATGAATGGGGATCCTGATGATCCAACTACTGAAAGTTGGGGTGGTGAATATGTACCTATTCGTCATAGTTCACGATCAATTTTTGAATACAATACAACTACCGCTGATACGGTAAAAGCTTATGGGATACAGGAATGGAGGTTTAAAGGACCTGAAATATCTATTCCTGAAGATTCTTCCTGTTTCACAATAACCATAGCCGGACAATTATGGCCTGGATACTATCTTGGAAATGGTATATATGGCGTTCGATACTCGTCTAAAAAGCCAGAAACTGGAAGCTATGTCACTGCCAGTTCCATTCCTGAATTAGATGGTCAAAAGGGACAATATGTGAGTATAGCGCCATGGCCGGGAGAAAAGGATGAAGATGATTATAAGCTTGGAAATAACTGGTATGGAGATCTCCCGGAACCCGAATTATTTTTTGGAATACAACAAGGCGCCCGAACGATCTCAAAGCATAGAGCAGCCTTTTTGATGGACTGGGCAAAAAGATGGGAATGGCTTAAATGATGAAAATTAAAGAGAACAAATGAAGAGACTGGTTATTGCTTCTTTAAAATATTGATAAATTTTTTAATCTACGATAATATTCGTAGGTTTGCTACGAAAACATTCGTACAATGACTAAAAAGAAATTAAATCCTACAGCATCAGAATTGGAAATACTTCAAATTCTATGGAAAGAAAACCCGCTTTCTGTAAGGGCAGTGCATAATCACATTTCAGAAAATAAGGAAACCGGATATACAACTACCCTGAAGATCATGCAGATTATGGTTGAGAAGGGTTTGATCAAAAGGATAATCAAAGGTAAAAAGCACTATTACGCCCCTGTTCAAAGTGAGGATTTGGTTCAGGATGAGCTTTTGGACAAATTCCTTAAAAAGACCTTTGGGGGCTCAGCTCATAAGTTAGTATTAAAAGCACTTGGGAATCATTCAGCCAATCAAAAAGAACTGGATGAAATTCAAGCATATATAAACCGGATGAAAAAGAAAGATGGTGGTGAGTGATATCATATCCAAAGAAGTTGTTGACGCCTTTGGATGGACATTTGTTCATTCAATATGGCAAGGCGTATTGCTGGTAATCTTACTGACAGTACTATTGGTTGTGTTGCGTAAGTTCTCATCCAGTACTAAATACCTGGTCTGCGTCAGCTTTCTTTTTTTATTTCTGCTGTCCAATGTGGTCACTTATTATATGGTTTATGAGCCGGTTTATTTAGTTCAACCTGAGGCAACCGTAGCAAGAGAAGTTCACATATCAAATGTGGAAGGTAAATCTGCAGTTGAAAGTGACGATAAGGTGAGTGATCAGGTTATTGAATCAAATGTTAAAATCCCCTTTTGGAAACATCTCTCGCAGTATTTTCCAATAATCACGACCTTATGGTTTTGCGGAGTCTTCTTACTCAGTATTAAGTTGTTAGGAGGTTGGATTTATCTTCACAGACTAAAAAACAAGGGAACAGAAAAGGTAGACAGCTATTGGGAGGAGAGATGCAGGCTAATTGCCAAAGGACTTAGATTGTCAAAAAACTATGTGCTCAAGTTGTCTCACTGTGTTACAACACCGTTGGTTATTGGATTTATTCGGCCTGTTATTTTACTCCCTGTTATGGCAATTACGGGTCTCCCAGAAAAACAAATCGAGGCCATTCTGGCTCATGAATTAGCTCATATTAAAAGACATGACTATCTGATCAATATATTCCAATCAGTTATGGAAGTGGTGTTTTTCTATCACCCTTCTGTATGGGTGATTTCAGATAAAATAAGAAAGGAAAGAGAAAATTGTTGTGATGATCTATCTGTTGCTGTTACAGGGCAAACCATGATATACGCAGAAGCCTTGCTGAATATTGGTTATATGGAAAATCAGCAAAAGCTAGCAGTTGCATTTTCAGGGTCGAATTCAAATTTAAAAGAAAGGATACATCGAATATTTACCCCACGAACAATCATTGCAGATTTTAGGGAAAGGCTCATCACCATCATAGTTGTACTTCTGGGTGTCAGTTCTTTAGGTATGGCCATATTATTTCAACCTGAAGAACCGCAGGTCGTGGCTCCCAAGAATGAAAAGGAATCTTTCGAAGTTCAAAGTCTTGAAATAAGCAGCAAAGTTCCAAATGGTATTGATGAGATAATGCAAGCAAGTACCGTTAATCCGCCAAATAAACTTACTGAGAGGAAGCTCTTAACGCCCAAGCATGATGAAGATAATAGTCCGGATCCTGATAAGAGGGATGTCAGTTCAGAGAATCCCTCTGCACTGATAGAAGCAGCGATCGATGGCAAATTTGATAAGGTGAAAATGCTTTTAAAATCAGGCATTGATGTGAATTCAGTTGATGATCAGGGTCGATCTCCGTTGTTTTGGGCTGTGAAAAATAATGATTTCGCGTTGACACAACTTCTCATCAGAGAAGGTGCCGATGTTCAGCACACAACAAGAGACGGTCGTTCAATTATCATGGAGGCATCTGATGAGAATGATGTGAGGATCACTGAACTGCTACTCAGCAAGGGAGCAGTTGTTGATTACCAAACTAGCCAGAATCCCGCTGCAATTTTCGAGGCCATTGAAAATGGAAATATAGCGGTGGTTAGGGCCCTGATCAAAGGAGGAGCAAATCTCGAAGTAATAGACGAAAAAGGTCGGACGCCATTATTGTTTGCCATTGATGAAAATGAAATCAAGATAGCCGGGATGTTGATAGAAAATGGAGCAAATGTAAATGCAAGTACTGAGTCCGGATGGTCAGTTTTAATGGAGGCATCATTAAGAGATACACCTGAATTAGTAAAGAATTTAATCAATCGTGGAGCGAGTGTAAATGCCATTTCATACTATGATCATAGTGCTATCAATGGCGCAGTAAGAAGAGAAAGACTTGAAAATGCTAAACTTCTCATATTGTCAGGGGCTGATGTCAATTGGAAATATGATGGTTATACACCTTTGTGTGAAGCAGTAAGACGCAATAATTATTTGATGACCAAACTATTAATTGAGAATGGTGCTGATCCGGAAATAGCAGAAAATGCCAAAGGGGAAACACCATTAATTATGGCAGCTAGTGAAAAAGATCCAAGGATCGTGGAGTTGTTAATTCAGCAAGGTGCCTCCGTAAATGCCACGCGATATGACGGTAGAACCGCTCTTTTTGAGGCTATTGAATCCGGGAGTATAGCGAATGCAAAAATTCTAATTGAAAATGGAGCAGATGTGAACTGGGATAAATACAATGACCTGACTCCGTTGATGTATGCTATTGAAAGGGAGAATCTCAATATGGTAGTACTCCTGGTGGAGCACGGAGCAGATGTGAATGCTAAACGACCCAATGGATGGTCTATCATTCAAATAGCTCAAAAATCCGGTCACACTCAAATCATCAATTACCTCACATCACAAGCTAATAGATAGCCATGAGAAGTTTTTCCGCGGTGATATTGCTAATGATTACCAAGGTCCTTTTTGGTCAAAATGAAATTGGAGTGAAAGTCAATCTGGACTGTAACTTTTGTGATCTGGATTATATCAGGCAACAGATTGATTATGTCGACTATGTTCGCGATCAGGGGTTAGCTGATGTGCATGTGTTTTTTATTAGAAATTCTAGTGGTAGTGGAGGATATGTGTATGATATTTCGTTCTATGGTAGGAACAACTTCGAAGAGAGCTATTTCAAACTTGGTTTTGAAACCAATAAGCTAGATACAAAGGATGAAATAAGGAACGTAATAGTAGAAAATGTAGCTGCAGGACTGGTACCATTCCTTTACAACAGGCAGCCCGGCTACAACCTGAGAATAACCAATGACCGGGAAGCAGCAGATGATGCTATAAGCCTTGTTCAAAATAGCGACCCGTGGCGGAACTGGGTTTTTGAAGTGTATGGGAGTAGTGAGTTCGAATGGGAATCTCAGCAAAATGAAATTGAGTATGAGTATGGATTGGAGATAGATCGCGTAACTGCGAATTATCGGATAAACCAGGATTTTTCCAATAGCACAAACAAGAAGACTATCCAGGATACCATTATCATCAGAGTGGCTGTATCCGAATATAGTGGACGGGTAGTAAAAAGTCTGGGTGAACGTTGGTCAACAGGTTTCTTTACGAATTTGGAATCCAACTCATATAGAAATATCCGATTGCTCAATAGTTTGGAAGCAGCAATTGAATACAATGTTTTTCCATGGTCTGTGTTATCAAAAAAGCAGTTTACGTTCAATTATCGGGTTGGATATCTGTATCAGGATTATGTGGTGGAATCCATCTACAGTAAAAGCAGCGATTTTGTCCCCATACATTCTTTGGGAACTGAAGTCAAATTCAACCAACCGTGGGGAAGCATCGATAGTGAGTTGGAGTTGTCCCAGTTTGTCAATAATCCGGGACGGATGCGACTTGAGTTTGAATTTGATGTCAATGTAAGGTTACTCAAAGGCCTTTCTGCAAGAATTTCCGCTGAATATAGCATTGTGCGAGATCAAATTAATCTGGCAAAAGGAGAAGCTTCTATTGAAGATATTATTTCCAGGCAAAGAGAGATAGCCACTGCCTTTGACGCTGAATTAAATTTAGGTCTCAGTTACACCTTTGGATCTGTATACAGCAATATCGTAAATCAAAGATTATAAAAATATAAGATTGAATGAGTATCTGTAATCCAATAAAGCGACTCAACATGTATCTGAGCGCAATCATAGATAAGACTACCAACAAATTGGCAAGATGTCTTTTTGGTCCTCTGAATATAAAATGAAATAAAAATGAAAAAGGCTATTGTAAGTATTCCATTAATATTGATTGGGTTGATCAATTGTGCTCAACAACTCGCTTTTCCTACTGCTGAAGGTTATGGTAAGTACTCGAAAGGAGGACGTGGTGGGGTTGTTTTTGAAGTAACAAATTTGAATGATAGTGGTGAGGGGAGTTTAAGAGCTGCCGTAGCTGCTGAAGGTCCCAGAACGGTTGTGTTTAGGGTTTCGGGAAATATTGAACTGGAGAGTCCGATAAAAATAAAGAACCCATATATTACGATAGCCGGTCAAACAGCGCCAGGCGATGGTATATGCCTGAAGAATCATCCCCTGAGCATTGATGCAGACCATGTCATTATACGCTATATCAGGGTTCGTCCGGGTGATGTATCAGGCCATGATTATGATGCGGTCTCCAGTAGATATACCAAACATATCATACTGGATCATATTTCTGCAAGCTGGAGTATTGATGAATGTATGTCAGTGTATCACTGTGACAGTATCACCGTACAATGGTCTCTGGTTTCCGAAAGTTTGAGTGGCTCAAATCATGTGAAAGGATCTCATGGATTCGGGGGGATTTGGGGTTCTAACTATGGTACTTACCATCATAATTTATTGGCTCACCATACAAGTCGTAATCCCCGTATGGCTTCAGGTTCCGGATATACTGATTATAGAAACAACGTGATCTACAACTGGGGATATCAAAATTTGTATGGTGGAGAGGCGCAACAGTCCGGAAATCCAAAATTCAACTTTTCAACCTTCAATATTGTGGCCAACTATTATAAGCCGGGTCCGGCAACTCAACCTGGAGAAGTTTCTTACCGGATTGCCAATCCTGGTTTTAGAAGTGAAGAAGACTTCGGGAGATGGTATGTCGCAAAAAATGTAATAGAAAACAACAAGAATGTTTCTAAGGACAACTGGAATGGCGGGGTCCAAACAAAAATCGCTATTGATAAGATCAAACTTGATCAGCCCTGGGAGGCCATGGCAATTAATGAACAGACAGCTGAGCAGGCGTATGGATTAGTCATACAGCATGCAGGAGCCAGTTTACCTAAAAGAGATCCTATCGATACCAGGATCATAGCGGAAGTAAAGGGCGGATATGCAACTTATGAGGGTAAGGGTTATAAAAGTATTTCAAGAGTTGCAGATCCATCGAAGAAAACAGGGATCATAGACTCCCAAGAGGATGTAGGTGGGTGGCCAGAGCTGGACAGCAATCCTGCTCCTCGTGACGCAGACCATGATGGCATGCCAGACGATTGGGAGAAGATAAATGGCCTTGATCCAAAAGATCATAACGACAGGAACAAAGTTGGCATTGACGGATATACAATGCTCGAAATGTATTTGAATAGCATCTAGACTTTGATTTCAATAAAACAGAATCCAAAAAACAGTAATACCAATTAACTCAACAACCCTATGAGATCGCTATTTTTCTTAAGTCTTTTCATGTTATTTGTCTCCTGCAACACTGAAGACCAAAAAAAATTCGCTGAAATAAAACCGCGTATCATCGTAACTTCAGATGGAGAAATTGATGATGAATGTTCCATGGTTCGGTTTCTGCTCTACACCAACGAATGGGATGTAGAAGGGATCATCACCTCAAGTTCCCAATATCACTGGCATGGCCATAGGTGGGCGGGGGATGACTGGCTGGATCCTTACCTGGAAGCTTATGCTGAAGTGTATCCAAACCTGCTTAAGCATGACAAAAAATACCCTACTCCGGATTATCTAAAATCAATCAGTAAGCTGGGTAATGTGGAAGATAAAGGAGAGATGGATTCCATCACAGATGGTTCGGAACACATTGTGAAGGTGCTGCTAGATACCACCGATCATAATCCCATCTGGCTGCATGCCTGGGGAGGTACCAATACCATTGCCAGGGCATTGAAAACCATCGAGGAGGATTATCCTGATCAGATGGAATATGTTGCCAGTAAGATCCGGTTTTTCTTCATCTGGGAGCAGGACGACACATATCAGACCTATATTCGTCCACATTGGGGGAAATATAACATCCTGACGATCATCAGTGACCAGTTCTGGGCCATTGCCTATCAATGGAATAAGATACTTCCTGAGGATAAACGCACATATTTTGAAGCAGATTGGATGAATGCCAACATCCTAAATGATCATGGCGCTCTCTGTTCCCTATATAAAGCTCATGTTCCCGGTAGTCATGGTTTGTCTGGAGATACACTGTTTAATCCGGGAGATTTTCGGTCAGAGGGAGATTCCCCTGCCTTTCTTCACAATATTGTGACCGGATTGAGAAACATGGAATCTCCGGAATATGGTGGTTGGGGAGGTAGATACATAAAGGTGAGAGAAAATACCTGGCTTGATCCGGTTCCCTTTGAGGGTTATCAGTACCCGGAGGGCAGGTGGTTTACCAGGACAGCCTGGGGAAGGAACTACATGAGAGAAGTATTCCCGGATGGCAAAGATCAAATGGATGCTTATTTTAAACCGCTTTCCAGGTGGGTTGATGTGATGCAGAATGACTTTGCTGCCAGAGCAGACTGGTGTGTAAAGTCTTATGAGGAAGCTAATCATCCGCCTGTTGTACAGCTCAACACTGACTTAAATATTACAGCTTCACCTGGTCAAACGCTGGACCTGGATGCTGCAGACTCATACGACCCCGATGGAGATAAACTTTCATTCAGGTGGTGGCAGTATGAAGAGGCTGATACCTACATGAGGACTATTGATCTGCAGAAGCCTCTCAGTCAAAATATTTCAATTACTGTTCCGGATGACATCAAGCCCGGTGAGACCATACACATCATTTGTGAGGTAAATGATCATGGAGCGCCTAATCTGAGCAGATATCAAAGAGTAATTATAACAGGTAAGCAATGAAGGTATATAAAAATCTATTATTGGGGATCATTTTCATGACTTGCATTGATACCCAAGCTCAGCAGCTGGCTTTCCCCACAGCAGAAGGGTATGGCAAGTACACCAAAGGAGGCAGAGGAGGTGCTGTTTATGAAGTAACAAACCTGAATGATAATGGCAAAGGGAGTCTTAGAGCTGCAATAGAAGCTGAAGGACCAAGAACAGTCATATTTAAGGTTTCAGGTACTATAGCGTTAGAGAGTAACCTCGATATTGACAATCCCTATCTGACTATTGCCGGGCAAACGGCTCCGGGAGATGGCATTACACTGAAAGGATATCCTTTGATGATCCGGGCTGATGAGGTGATCATACGCTACATCAGAGTTAGGCTGGGGGATGAAACGGGTATTACTGAGGATGCTATATCAAGCAGATATACTAACAATATCATTTTAGATCATATTTCTGCAAGCTGGAGTGTTGATGAAACTCTTTCAATATATCATTGTAAAAACGTAACGGTACAGTGGTGTTTGATCGCTGAAAGTCTGTACCAATCCAATCATACCAAAGGAAGCGATCATGGTTATGGTGGTATTTGGGGCTCCAATTATAGTACCTATCATCATAATTTACTTGCCCATCATTCCAGTAGGAATCCTCGCTTTGCCTCCGGATGTGGCAATACGGATTATAGAAATAATGTCGTTTATAATTGGGGGTTTAAGAGCACTTATGGGGGTGAAGTGAATCAGGTAAATAATCCGAAGTTCAATTTCACCAATATCAATATGGTAGCCAACTATTATAAACCCGGGCCGGCTACAGAGCCAGGTGAAACCTCGTATCAGCTGGCCAACCCATGGTCGAGAAACGGGGATGCGGATTATGGTAAATGGTACATTTCCGGGAATGTAATGGAGGGTAGTGAAGAAGTGACTCAGGACAATTGGAAAGGAGTAGTTCCTTCTTTAACTGAGATCAAGGGGGTGCAGGAAGCCAAAGCCAGGAATATGGATGCCATAGATGGTTTGCGCCTTGATCAACCCTGGCCGGCTATGTCAATAAACCAGCAATCTGCAGTTGACGCTTATAATTCAGTTTTAGGAAGTGCGGGGGCTTCCCTGACACGTGATGCAATAGATCTTCGCATTATCGAGGAGGTAAAGAATGGAACTGCTACACATGAAGGTCCCAACTATGAAAAAGACCACGAAGTTGCTGATTCATCACAGAAGAGTGGGATCATTGATACTCAGCAGGATGTAGGTGGTTGGCCTGCACTACAAAGTGAAGCAGCTCCGTTGGATTCTGACCACGATGGAATGCCGGATGAATGGGAGCTTGCTAATAACCTCAATCCTCATCTGGATGATGATAGAAATATCGTTGCAGAAGATGGCTACACCATGTTAGAAAAATATCTCAATAGCATTAAATGAAAATTATATGAAAACCTGTTTTAGTATTATTTTGTGGATACTGTTTCTGTTTCCTGCTTTTACAATTGCCCAGGCTCCATGGGAACAACATGGCAAACTAGAAGTGTCGGAGAATGGGCATTATATGCAACATGATGACGGTACTCCGTTCCTGTGGATTGGAGATACTGGATGGGGGATGATTCAGCAGCTCACCCGGGAGGAAGTCGATCAGTATTTGGACAACAGGCAAGAACTGGGTTTCACAGTCATTCAGACGGTTGCTCACTGGTCTCCTCATGGTGGAGGGATGTCAAGAAGCCCTGATAATGCCGCAAATGCTTATGGCCATAGACCATTTACTGGCGATGAACGTTCCCCAAATACTTCCGAACCTTTGACCCAAAAAGGAGGGAGTTCAACATCACCCAATGACTATTGGGATCATACGGATTATATCATTGAGGCCGTAAAGGAGCGAGGAATGTATCTGGCACTTTTACCATGCTGGGGATCAGAGCTGATCACTGGAAATGGGGAGTATTCTGTTGAAGAAGCCCAGGCGTACGGGGCTTTTTTGGGGAAAAGATATGGAAATGAGCCCAACATCATTTGGGTGCTGGGGGGTGATACCAAAGCCATGTTCAAGGCCTATGACAAACGTCAGAATTATAGCGAGTATGACAACAGGCATATTTACAGGGCCATGGCAGAAGGCATTGTAAAGGGCACCACCGGAAAATCACCTAAATGGAATGAATCACATACAGCATGGGATGAGGTTTTTCTGACCTATCATCCTAATGGCGATTATCCATACGGTTCAGCCCAGTGGTTTCATAAAGACGCCTGGCTGGATGCCAATGGGGTAGAGGTTTGGAAAGAAGTTCATGATGTATATCGTGCCATGTTGGATGACTATCAGCTACAGGATCCTATAAAGCCAAGTCTTTTTCTGGAGGGATCTTATGAATACGGAACCTACCGTCATGAATGCGGGTGGGTCACACCTTTGATTGTTCGAAGACAATTCTACCATACATTTTTTGCCGGGGGTGCCGGACATACTTATGGTGCCGGACCTATCTGGGCCATGAGAGGCAATGATGGCGATTATAATTGTGGCTATACGTGGCAGCAAGCACTGGATTTTCCGGGAGCGGTCCAGGTAGCATCAATTGCAAAAGCGTTTGTTTCCAAATACAAGTGGCATGAGTGGGTCCCTAACGGAAAAGTTATTTCAGGTACGGGTATGGGAGATCAGTTAAAGACTGCAGTTACTTCCAATACAGGTGATCTGGCATTGGTTTACTTCTCAGATAATTCACATACACGAGTGACCAATATACTGAATGCGGATGCTGAAGCTTTTTGGTTCTACCCCAGAAATGGAGAGGTAGATAAGCTGGAAAAGTTTGATCAGGAAGAGACCAGGGTGATGGCTCCACCTTCAGGATGGGAAGATGCTATTCTGGTATTGCAACAAGTGAATCCCTAAGCAGTAGGTTGTAAAATACTTCCAAATAAAGTTTATAACCCATTGAAAACCAATTCAACCAAAATGAAGAAATTAAAACAAATATTCGGAATGATTTTTCTGTTCTTAATAGCAGTTACATCTCTTGCGCAAGAAAAAAATCGATTAGTAGTGCTTACGGATATCGGGGGTGATCCCGATGACCAGATGTCCATGGTTCGGTTGATGACTTATGCTAACCACGTTGATATCGAGGGTCTCATAGCCACTCCTCATGGAGGAAACAATGCGGTAGAGCCTTTCTATATAGAACGCATCGTTGAGGCCTATGGAGAAGTGAGAGACAATCTTGAAAAGCATGAACCTGGGTTTCCTACTGCTGAATATCTGAAAACTTGTATTTCCAAAGGTCTGGAGCTGGATGGAATGGACGCAGTGGGCAAAGGGAAAGATTCAGAGGGTTCGGATCTCCTGATCAAAGTGGTAGACAAAGAAGATACAAGACCCGTGTGGGTGACGGTTTGGGGCGGTCCAAATGTACTTGCTCAGGCATTGTGGAAGGTAAGGGAAACCCGATCCAAAAAGGAATTGGATGAATTTGTTTCCAGGCTTCGGGTTTATGCTATTTCCGATCAGGACAACAGTGGCCCATGGATTAGAAAGGAATTTCCGGGACTTTTCTATATCGTTACACCCGGGGTGAATGCCGGAGGCGGCTTTCATCACGCTACATGGATTGCTATAGGAGGTGATAAGTTTCATGGACGTTTTGATGGCGCAGATTTTTCTCTGGTCACCAACGAGTGGTTGGATAAAAATGTCAGGAGAAAAGGACCACTGGGAAAGTTGTATCCCCACTGGGAATATATGATGGAAGGAGACACACCCTCGTTTCTTTACTTGATCAACAATGGTCTTAACAATTCTGAACGCCCGGATTGGGGAGGCTGGGGAGGTCGGTATGAGTTGTACACACCCAAAATGGAAAAATGGTTTTTAGAACCAGAGACTCGTCCCATTTGGACCAATGTACAGGATGAAGTGATGGGCGTGGATGGAGAGTGGCACACAACCAATCATGCCACCATTTGGCGATGGCGAGAACATTATCAGCATGATTTTTCTGCTCGTATGGACTGGACCATAAAATCCTATGAAGATGCTAACCACCCACCCGTGGTGAAGCTTGATCACCCTGCCTATATCAAAGCCAAAAAAGGTGAACGGGTAGAATTGAGTGCTACAGCATCCAGCGATCCGGATGGAGATGCATTGTCATTTGAATGGTTTTGTTATGAAGAACCAGGTACGAGACGCATGTCCAATTCCAGCACAGGGGTTAAACATGATATTGTGGCTTTTGATCAGCCCAAAGCCTGGCTCAAAGTAAAGACGGGCCGGGTAATGCCTCCCGGAACAGGCACAATGCATATTATTCTTGCAGTCACTGATCATGGATCACCCAGGCTGACAAGGTATCAAAGAGTCATTATAGATGTGGTTGAATGAAGTTAAGAACTATGAAGAAAATGATTAAACATAGCCTGTTTGTATTAGGATGCTTTTTTTCTTTTTCTGGTTTTACACAAAATGTAAAACTTGAGGAGGTGTCGTGGCATGGTGCAGGTTGCTACAAGATAGAGATGACCATGGGCACTGTCTATTTTGAGAAGGACAATGGAGTGTCCGGGTTTAAAAGTTTCATTGATCCGGACGGCAATGATTGGATCGCCTCCTACATGGAGCCGGGTCCTAATGGAGATTTCAGAGGGTTCCCCAATAGCATTGGGAATTTTGGTCATGCCGGAAGAGACAGTGGATCCACCACAAAGATTGTTGATGGAAAAACCGAGGGAGAAGTGGTGATACTGGAATCCTCTAATGATAAATTCACTTTTCAATATTATTTTTTTGCCGATAGAGTGGCCATCAAAGTGCTGAAATCCGAAGGTGAATATTGCTTTTTGCTAGAGTGTGTGGCAGGAGGGTCTGCGGATGCTGAAGATTATTTCGTGACTCCTGATGGTTTGCAACACATACCCACAGAGGAAGGTGAATTCGATGATTTCACTCCTGAATGGTTCTACCTGGGTGACCCAAAATCTGATTATGTTCTTTTTCTGGCCAAATCTCCTAATGATGAGGCACCCAATGAAAACCACCGTCAGATAAGACCTAATGGTCAGCACAACATGGATCTATACAGCTTTGGCAGAACAGGGAAAGAGCACAAATACAAGGTCTATGGTATGAGTGGGAATGAACACATCTGCATTATCGGCTTTGAGAATAAGAGCAGGACACACAATGAGATCATCGCCAAAATGGAAGCCTTCCTGGAGCAGCCATTTAAAAGTGGTGTAAGAGGCAGGAATCTCTGGGGAAGTCATGTGCTGGACCATAATGAAGCCTGGTATGCATCCGACGAAGCACGAAAGATTGCTGACAATGTCATTCAATATCAATCCAGTCAGGGAGGTTGGCCCAAAAGCACTGACCTGGCAAGACCTCCGCTTACTCCGGCAGATATACCTCCTGAGGGTGGAGGCAGGGCCAACAGTCTTGACAATGATGCGACCACGGTCCCCTTGGAGTTTTTAGCAAGAATGATCTCAGCTACGAGAGAGCCAAAATATATTGAGTCATTCAATAGGGGAATAGATTACCTGCTTAAAGCACAGTACCCCAATGGCGGTTGGCCACAATTCTGGCCATTGAGGGGTGATAAGTATTATTCCAGGATTACCTACAATGATGAGGCTATGATCCGGGTGATGAATTTGCTCACCATGATCTCAACTGGAGAGGGATATTATGCTTTTGTCTCTGAGCGATACCAAAAGCTGGCAGCAGAAGCGGTTGACAAGGGCCTTGAATGTATCTTGAAGACGCAAGTAAAGCAAAATGGAAGATTAACGGTCTGGTGTGCCCAACATGATGAAAACACCCTGGAACCGGCATGGGCCCGTGCCTATGAGCCACCTTCTCTGTCCGGTAGTGAAAGTGTGGGGATTACCCGATATCTAATGTCAATTGAGGATCCTTCGCCCGAAATCATCCATGCCATAAACAGTGCGGTAGCGTGGTTTCAGAAAACGGGTATTGAAGGAAAACGGCTGGAAGGTAAACTCAACCCGGATGGAAGAACAGAACGATTCCTTACTGATGACCCGGATGCTCCACCCTTATGGGCCCGGTTTTATGAGTTGGAGACCAATCGTCCTTTGTACCTGGACCGGGATTCCAGGTTCCGGTATGATTTTGCTGAGATCAGTTACGAACGCAGAAGTGGTTATGGATATCATGGCTACTGGCCCGCTAAATTAATTGATGAAGAGTATCAGGAGTGGCTCGAAAGATTTCATTCCTCCCAGATTCTGGAGGCTGAGGATGGCATCTTTAAGGGATCGGTAAAATCATCCGATCCTGGCTTTACGGGAAAAGGATCTGTTGATACAGAAAACAAGAAAGGCGCCTATATAGAGATCGAAACCAAACAATCTAAGCCAGGGAAATACATGCTGGGGATTCGCTATTCACACGGAAAGTTTGAAATACGTCCGGGACAGGTTCATGTCAATGGGGTTGTCGTTAGGGAAAACCTGAACTTGATGTCAACAGGTTCATGGCTGGAATGGAAAACCACTTCAATTCCAGTAGAATTAAAAAAAGGAAAAAATGTCATTCGGCTTACGGGAACCTGGGTAAACGGTTTACCTAACGTTGATCATTTTAAGTTGACACCGGTAAACTGATTGAAAGCTTATAAATAGTCAAGATAATATGTGGAAAATGAAAGCAACCGTCTGTTGGATTTGCCTGTTCTTTGTTACCAGTACATACTGTTTTGCTCAGTATAAATGCATGTTTATAAAAGCTGCACCGGGTGCTGAGAATGAAGAATACGATAGATACATCATTCCAAAGCTTGAGGCTTGGGGTTATCAGGTGGATAAACATAATGCAGTGGATTTACCGAATTATACCGATGAAGACTACGCCCCATATGATTTTATCTTTCTTTCAGAGTCGACCAGCTCGGCCGACATGGAGCCACTTCGAAAGGTGCCAAAACCTATGTTGAGCTCCGATGGTTGGGGAGCAAAATTTAGTTCGTTGGCTTTTTGCTCTGAAGAACAGGTGGGTATTTTGGAGCCAGCTCAACCGATTGTATTTTTAGATGAGGCTGTGGGTAGCCCCCTGGCTGCAGGTTATTCCCCCGGAACAGTCATTGAATTAGGTGCCGTACTGGTGCGTAAAGATCCTTGTCTTATTGTCTGGGCCAAGCCAACAATTCCCGTGATCCCCATAGCAGGGGTAGCTTCAGTTCCCGATCAGTTGATTGTTTATGGGATTGAAAAAGGAACAACTAATGCCGCTGGTCAGCAAATCAAAAACAGGGTAGCTGTAGTAGGACTTCATGCCTGGGGGTATAAGTACATCACCAGGGATGGAGAAAACGTGATTAAAGCAGGGATTGAATGGATATTGGATGTGAATTAAAATACCAGGCAAATCCACTCCAGGTCATTTTGAGATCTGTTAAGAAATAAACATGACAAAAAATAAATAGTATTAGTATGAAAAATTTTATAACCTTTCTGCCATTAATATTTTGTATCTCAATAGCCTGTTCAAATAGAAGCGGGAAAGATTATGTTGAAAATCAGGATTCTGATCCTCCACTGTATGTTTGGATGGCTGACTCTGAAATGAAGCGAAATCCTGATCCTCGATTACTAGACTTCAGAGACTCACCTAAGTGGGAATACAGCAATGGGCTGGTTTGCCTGGCGATGCTGAAAGCATGGGAGAAATCAGGGAATCAAAGGTTTTTTGATTATGCCAAATACTACGCCGACTCGATGATTCTGGAAGATGGGAGCATACTTACCTATAAGCTGACCGATTATAACATAGACCGGGTAAATCCGGGAAAAATGCTCATTGAATTATATAAGGAGACAGGCATTGCAAAGTACAGGAAAGCACTGGATACTTTAAGGAAGCAGATGAAAGAACACCCCAGAACATCAGAAGGGGGATTTTGGCATAAGAAAATTTATCCTCACCAGATGTGGTTGGATGGACTTTATATGGGTTCGCCCTTCCTCGCACAGTTTGCCAAAGAATACAATGAGCCAGCTTTGTTTGATGATGTGGCTCTTCAAATTCAGTTGATGGATAAACATGCCTGGGACAGTGAAAAAGAGCTTTATTACCACGGGTGGGACGAAAGCAGGGAGCAGAAATGGGCTAACCCTGAAACTGGCTTGTCTCCTCATTGCTGGGGACGTGCAATGGGCTGGTACGCCATGGCATTGGTCGATGTGTTGGATTTTATTCCGGAAGAACACCCGGAAAGACCTGAAATTCTTAAGATTCTTAAAAAGATGGCATCATCGATTACAAAATATCAGGATGAGGACAGTGGAGTATGGTGGCAGATCATAGATATGGGTGGAAAAGAGGGCAACTATCTGGAAGCTTCCTGTTCAAGCATGTTCACTTACTTTCTTTACAAATCAGTGGATAAAGGGTACCTGTCGACTGACTATCTCCAGCATGCAAAAAAAGGGTTTGATGGTATTAAAAAGAGTTTCATCAAACAAAATGAGGATGGAACCATCAGTTTGACCAATGTATGCGGAGTGGCAGGACTAGGTGGTGATCCTTACAGAGATGCCTCCTATGAATACTATGTGAATGAAATCATTCGCGATAATGATCCTAAAGGCGTTGGTCCATTTATCATGGCGGCCATATATCATGATCAGTATGGATCATAGAAGATTGGTCATACCATTAAGATGGTTCCTCCACATTTAAGAACATGACCGTATTCCTCTGATCACTGGTGCATATAGTAATCAATTGATACTCTTCCCATTAGCTGGCGATTTCTATCCGATTTTAATTCGCATTCTAGATCTATTTGGGTTCGTTTTTGTCTATAATTAGATAAAAACGATTAGTAAAGAAAATATAAGTAAATAAAAGAAAAATATTAATTGAACAATACTAAGATAAATTAGGTATTATTAAATGCGATTTATTGTCAAAATCTAAATATGAGGCTTTTTTCATGCATTATTATTATATTTACTTATATTTATGATTACTTATAAAATAAATTGTAAAAAGTTATGATCGAAAATTTACGAAGTTTATTAGTAAATCCCGTAAGGAAAGGAGCAGTGTTTTTGTCCTTGTTGCTTTGTTCCGGGTCAATCCTGGCTCAGACTTTAGTAACAGGTACAGTCACCGATGTAAGCGGTGAAACATTACCAGGAGTAAGTATTCTTATTGAAGGTACTACCCAGGGAACTGTGACCGATGCCAATGGAAAGTTTTCATTAGAGGTGCCAAACTCGTCATCCAGATTGAGTGTGAGTTATGTTGGTTTTACCTCCAAGGTAGTCGATGTGGAAGACTCACCATTATCCATTGTGTTGGAAGTGGATGTGCAGAGTCTTGAAGAGGTAGTTGTTGTTGGTTATGGTACAATGAAGAAAAGTGATCTTACCGGGTCCGTGGGTCAGCTCTCGGCTGATGAATTAAATTCCCAACCCATTACTACTATGGAGCAAGGTCTTCAAGGTAGGATTGCTGGAGTAAAGATTACAACCAGTTCAGGAGCTCCCGGTGGAGGTATGAGTGTCCAGATCAGGGGTGTCACATCCATTTTGAATGGTAGTGAGCCTTTATATGTAATTGATGGATTCCCTGTTTCCGGCCAATCACAGTTTTCAACCAATTCAGGAAGGGGAACAAGTGCCGAAGGAGCTGACTACACCGTAAATCAAAATCCTTTAGCAGCAATCAACCCAGCTGACATTCAGTCAATAGAAGTATTGAAAGATGCTTCAGCAGCTGCTATTTATGGAGTAAGAGGTGCAAACGGTGTGATCCTGATTACTACTAAAAGAGGTCAAACCGGAGCTCCAAAACTGTCCTATAGTGGATATGTGGGTGTGCAGTCCGTATCTAAAAAAGTAGAAATGATGGACGCTCAGGGTTATCAGGACCTGTACAATGAAAATTCAGCAAACAATATTGTCAATGGTGTTCCTACACCCGGCCCACCTGTGTTTACAGAAGCCCCACCATATGATACGGATTGGCAGGATCAAATTTTCAGACAGGCAGTAATTCAAAATCATCAGGTCAGTGTGAGCGGGGGAACCAAAGCTGTACAATACCTGATTTCTGGAAGTTATTTTGATCAGGAAGGTATCATCAAAGGATCCAATTTCAACAGGTATTCTTTGAGACTCAACCTGGATGTGCAAGCCACTGACAGACTTAAGATAGGAACATCAACCAATATATCAAGAGTAGATAATGATGCGGTAGAGACGGAAGGTGAAGTAGGGGGAAGTGTTACTCAGAATGCATTAAGACATTCACCCATCTTACCTGTGTTTAATCCTGACGGATCGTATACCAGCCACAACCAGCTTCCAAACAATGTACCTGAAGCTGAAGGTGATTCTAACCCTGTGGCCGATATCAACGAGCGTACCGATGAATCCATAACCAATAGAATACTGAGTACTGTCTTTGCTGAGTATGCTATCATTCCGGATTTAAAATTCAAAGTAAGTGTGGGTACTGACATTGAAAGTCGTGACAGGCGTATTTATACCACGGTTGATAAAGTCACCAGCACTTCTACAAACAGTGCAGTGGTGAGTAATGTAGACAGGGCCTCATTTTTGAATGAGAATACACTTAACTACAATAAAGATTTTGGCAATCAAAATATCCAGGTACTTGCTGGATTTACAGCCCAAAGAGAAATTGAGAAATTTGGTTCTATTACGGCCAGGGATTTTGCCACAGACATTACCACCTCTTATAACCTGAGTGGGGGTTCTGTAGAGCCCTCTGTCAATTCAAGATATGGCGAGTTTAGCATAGCATCTTTTTTAGGTAGGGTCAACTATAATCTTGATGACCGATATTTACTAACGGCCACCATCCGACGGGATGGCTCTTCAAAATTTGCGGCTGGCAATAAGTGGGCCACCTTCCCATCTGTGGGAGCAGCATGGAACATCTCCAATGAGTCTTTTGCTACAGGAGCGACAGATGTCTTCAATAACATGAAGGTTCGATTGGGATGGGGACAAACGGGTAACCAGGAGCTGGCTGCTTATCGTTCGCTTGCCTTGTTAAGGTCTGACCCATACAACTGGGGTGGGTCAAACGTCAATGGATTTGCTCCACGTAGAATAGAAGTGGGTGACCTGACCTGGGAAATCACTACCATGACCAATTTAGGTATTGACCTGTCTGTTTTTAAAAGCAGATTGAATTTTACATTCGATTACTACAACAAGCAGACGAAAGATTTGCTGCTTGAGGTACAGCTACCTAATACCTCGGGGATTACAGAACCATCCATTCAGAACCTGGGTGAAATGGAAAATGTTGGATTTGAGCTGACCATGGATGGCTTATTGGTTGAAACGAATAATTTGTCCTGGGAACTAGGGTTTAACTTCTCTAAAAACAATAATAAAATCACTTCCCTTGGTTCGCCTGAGGAAATAGGTGAAGATGCTGATCCATCTTACTTGTTACCCCGTACAACGTTTTCCGGAAGTGCGCCTACTTCTTATGTGACTGTGGGAGAATCATTTGGTGTTTTCTACGGCTATAAGACCGATGGGCTATACAGAAGTGATGCGGAAGCCAATGACCCTCTGGCGCAGCAATTAAAGCCAAATACTTTGGCAGGCGACATCAAATACGTGGATACAGATGGTGATGGGGATATCGATGCTGATGACCGTACGGTAATTGGCAATCCTCATCCTGATTTCATCTACGGATTCAACACAAATCTGAAGTATTCAAACCTTACCTTGCGTTTGTTCTTCCAGGGACAAGAAGGTGGCGTGGTCTACAATGCCATGAGAGCCTTTAATAGTGGAATCAACAGGGGAGCAAACATGATCGCTGAAAGGGCCGACTATTGGACACCTGAAAATCCCGATGCAGTATGGCCAACACCCAGAGATGTGAGAAGTCCAACACGTGGTGGCGGTGGCATCATGGGAGAATCTGATTTCTTTCTTGAAGATGCCAGCTATTTACGCATGAGAGAAATCACATTAAATTTTGACTTTCCTCGTGAATTTCTGGGAGATCTCACAGGGTCTGTATACGTGACTGGACAAAACCTGTTGACAATAACCGGTTATAATGGCTACAACCCGGATACAAATGCGCGTGCCAACGTACGAGGAGCCTTTGGGTATGATATCAGTTCATATCCGCTAGCTAAGACTTTTCTTTTAGGGTTAAAACTTCAGTTCTAAATCACTAAAACATAGCATAAAACATGAAAAATTTAATATATATAATAGCAATCATCGTAATAGCCGGATTCACGGCTTGCGAGGGCTTCCTGGAAGAAGTTCCAAAAGATTCCGTGTCGCCGGCAAATTTCTACAAAAATGCTGATGATGCGGAGGTGGCACTGGCAGGTGCTTATGCAGCATTGAATAATGGCAATGGCTACTACAACCGGTACTGGATGAATGCGAGTACACATGCCTCCAATGTGAGCTATTCGCGACTGAGTGTAACTGGTGACAGGGGAGTGATTATACATTTGAATGATGCGGGAATGATTAGCAATGCCAGATACGTGCGAGACACCTGGAATGCAGTCTGGGAAGCAGTAAACAGGGCAAATGCAGTTATTGACAATGTAGCAACAATCGACATGAATGTTGATGTTCAAAATAGGATTATTGGTGAAGCGAGGTTCTTACGGGCTTTGCATTATTTCAATATGGTGAGAAGATGGGGAGGTGTTCCAATATTGAGAAATGAGACAACTTCCTCCAACATTCTTGATCTTCAGGTCACAAGAAACTCTGTAACGGAAGTGTATGATTTCATCATTGAAGATTTGACGTTTGCTCTGGATAATTTGCCCAGAATAGCAGACACTGATCAAGGCAGAGCATCGCTGGAAGCTGCTCAGAGTTTGAGAGCGAAAGTGGCTGTATATCAAGAAGATTGGGCTACGGCTGAAACATACTCATTGGCTGTTATTAATGATAGTGATCGGGCACTGCTTGATGACCCTTACCAACTTTGGTTGTGGTCTGCAGATGGGAGCGTGGATAATACCATGGAATCAATTTTCGAAGTGCAGTATAATTCTACACAAACACATACCATTCAGAATAACTTTGAACCAAGAAACAGTGGCTTTGGTCCTGGTCAGTGGGGTACAATCACCGCAAGCATCAAGTTTTATAATAAATTCGACGCTAATGACTTAAGAAGAGATGCTACATTCATGCTGGAGTGGGGTTCAAATGATGCAGGTGATAGTCTGGTTCAATGGTATGAATTTGAAGCATTGGCATCTCCACATATCAAAAAGTATAGAGACGCAGATGAGCAAATAGCCAGTCAATATAATTTACGGGTGATAAGATTGGCAGATATTATGTTAGTGGCCTCAGAAGCGATCAATGAGTTGGATGGTCCCACACCTGAGGCATACAACTATGTAAACCAGGTACGGGATAGGGCCAATCTTGGTCCATTGTCTGGTTTAAGTCAGGATCAGCTGAGAGATTCTATTCATGTTGAGATCAGAAAAGAACTTTGCTATGAAGGACAGGATTTTGAAGAATTGGTGCGTCAGAGTGACGATGCAGCAGATTTCATTGCTACCAAACTATCATATACAGATTATGTGTGGGGAGTAGATCCAAGTCCTCCGGTTTTTGATGACAATGGTGATCCATATACCGTCACAGACCCGGCCCGAATATTCAATATTGAAGATGACCAGCCGCATAGTATTGACATGGAAGTGGATGCCCACAATATGGTGTTTCCAATACCACAGCAAGCACTTGATCAAAATCCTAACCTGACACAGAATACAGGATATCCTGGTGCAAGTGGAGAGTAAATTCTGATAAAATAGAATTTTATATAGGAGGGACAGATTGTTCCTCCTTTTTTTATACTTTTCACGAAGATTGTCATCCCATCCGGCAATCAAATTTTGATTTAACCGATGTTGAAATTTTATCTCTTACATGCTGTAATCCTACTTTGGCTCATGGTTGGTTGTGGGAAAAAGGCAGATAACCAACAAGCTTACTCTGAACCCACCCGTGGACAAACTGGTGAGGAATTGGCCCGAGGATTTTGCAGCAGTTGTCACATGTTCACGGAACCGGAGCTTCTCAATAAAGAGATGTGGAAGTTTGGCCTACTTCCACAGATGGGACAAAGAATGGGGATTTATGGCAATACTCCTCGACATACGCTTATTGAAAACAACGCTGGTGGCAGACTGGTCGAACAAGCCAATATATTTCCTGAAGAACCTATGGTTACTGAAGAGGAATGGGAACGTATACACACATATTTTTATGAACAGGCTCCTGTCAGGCTTGAACTCCCAGTGAAGGAGCTAAGTGTTGGTATTCCCGGTTTAAAAGTTGAAATTCCTGAGTTTCATATTCAGCCTCCCATGATCACTGCCATTGCACAGCATCAGAATCATGTTTATGTAGCTGATGTAAAGGGAGATTTCTGCACCATCAACGTACTGGATGAAGATCTAAATTCAGTGAGTACACTGGCTTTGCCATCCCCGGTATCACACATTGGTTATCATTCTGATACCTTGCTGACTACACTAATGGGAGGGTTCATGCCTACAGATGAACCTTCTGGGAGTATTATCAAGATGTTTAAAGTGCCAGGTAGTGGAAATGAATACAAGGCCTTTCAGTCAGTGATAAAAGGGTTGCAACGACCTGTACACACCAATTATGCTGATGTCACGGGAGATGGGTATGACGATATTGTTGTTTGTGAATATGGTAACCATACTGGTAAGCTTAGTCTTTTCATCAATAACCAACGGGGGGGATATGATAAAAAGGTATTGAGCTTGGACCCAGGGGCTTCCTATACAGTGATAGAAGACCTGAATAGGGACGGGAAGCCAGATATTGTTGTTTTGATGGCTCAGGGTAGGGAAAGGATTGACGTGCATTATAATGAGGGCAATGGACAATTTACTGTAAAGACATTGCTTAGGTTCTCTCCCGTTTATGGATCGGTCACCTTTGAACTGGTTGACTGGAACAGTGATGGGTTTAAAGATATTATCTATGTGAATGGAGACAATGCGGATTACTCCAGGACATTTAAACCTTATCATGGAATGCGCTTATACCTGAATGATGGTGAGAATAACTTTGGTGAAGCTTTCTTCCAACATCAAAATGGAGCTTACAAGGCTATTCCATATGATTTCGACATGGATGGTGACCTGGATATTGCAATGACGGCTTTTTTTCCTGATCTCATCAACACCCCTGAGGAAGGATTTATCTATATGGAGAATGTTTCGACAGGAGAATCCATCCAGTTTAATCTACAGACCTTCAAGGAAGCCGCCACTGGAAGGTGGTTGGTTATGGAGGTCGTCGATCTCAATGATAATGATTTCCCTGAATTGCTCCTTGGGTCATTTGCGGGTATGGCTATTAATGGCGACGTCGATGGAAGGGTGGGTCAGCGTCTTTTGGAGCGATCACCTACACTCATTAAGCTTGTATTCAACGACGATTGAGACACCGCATTTAATCTTTTCAAAAAAGGACATATAATCGCAAAAAGTACGATCATGAAACAACCGATACTAGTCATCAGGTGGATCTTTTTGTCCATATTATTCCTGCTGTTCACACAATGCAAAGAGGAGAAATTAAAGGAGATACAAACTCCTCTGTCCTATAATTATTCAGTAGACAAGGGACTAGTTGATTTGAGTGGTAGCCCTCATGTAAAACTTACTTCGGTTGGAATCGACGAGGTTGTGTTGACTGAAGGGTTTTGGGCTGATCGGGTGAAGACAGGTCTGGAAACCATGGTCCCTGAGATGTGGTCCATCTACACCTCAGATGTAAGCAATGCCTTTCAGAATTTTGAGATTGCTGCTGGACTTAAAAAAGGACGACACAGAGGCGCACCATTTCATGATGGTGATTTTTATAAACTGATGGAAGCTGTAAGTATGGCATATGCCATTACGAAAGATGAAAAATATACCCGGATGATAGATAAGGTGATACCTGTGATAGCAGCTTCCCAGCGAGCTGATGGGTACATTCATACTCCCGTCATGATCGAGGCCAGAAACAATCCGGAGCGTGCCGTAGAGTTTCGGGATCGAATGGATTTTGAAAGCTACAATATGGGACACCTCATTACGGCGGCCATCATACATTCTAAGGCAACAGGTCAAACAACTCTACTCGACATAGCGATCAAAGCTGCTGATTATCTGTACCGGTATACCGTGAAATTCCCGGAGAAGATGGCTCAGAATGCGATCTGTCCTTCCCACTACATGGGCGTAGTAGAGCTGTACCGGGTAACCGGAGACCGAAAGTATCTTGAACTGGCCCGGCAATTTATTAATATCAGGGATCAGGTGATAGAGGGAACAGATCATAATCAGGACCGAATTCCATTCAGGGAGCAAACTCAAGCCGTTGGCCATGCTGTACGCGCCAACTATCTGTATGCGGGAGTAGCCGATGTATATGCGGAGACAGGCGATGAAAGCTTAAAGAAAGCATTGGATCTTATCTGGGAAGACCTCACTACCACAAAGCTCTATGTGACTGCAGGGTGTGGGGCGCTTTATGACGGTGTTTCTCCCAATGGGACTACATACAAGCAGTCTCAGATCCAACAGGTTCACCAGGCTTATGGAAGAGAATTTGAGCTTCCAAATGCTGCGGCTCACAATGAAACCTGTGCCAATATTGGTAATGTACTTTGGAACTGGAGGATGTTTCAGCTGACAGCTGACTCAAAATATACTGATTTAATGGAAGTCACTCTAATGAACAGTGTATTGTCCGGTGTGAATCTAAATGGCAATGGATACTTCTATACCAACCCACTAAGCCATCAGGCAGCATTGCCCTTCGAGATGCGATGGCCTAACGTCCGCGAGCCCTACATTTCAAAATCAAATTGTTGTCCGCCAAACACCATTCGGACCATTGTTGAGGTCGGCAACTACCTATACAGCAAGAATCAGAATGGTTTATGGCTGAATATGTATGCCGGGAACAAACTGAGGACCATGATTGGTGAAGATCGCCTGCAACTTACACAAACGAACAAATATCCCTGGGATGGATTCATTAATATCAATATTGAGGAGGCCCCGGAACGAGAGATTACATTAAATTTCAGGATACCCGATTGGTGTGAAGAATTTGAGATGCTACTTAATGGAGAGCCAGCTTCCTATTTACAAAACGAAGGTTATGTAACGATTGTGAACCACTTCAACCCGGGCGATCAGATCACCTTGAGTCTGGATATGCCAATTGTTTTAATTGAGTCAAATCCCCTCGTGGAATCCACCAGAAACCAGGTGGCGGTGAAAAGAGGGCCACTGGTCTATTGTCTTGAAGGAAATGATCTTGATGATGGTCGGTTACCTCATAATATCATTATACCTTCAAATATTGAATTGATTACAGAACCCATCGAAATAGCAGGAGTAGCATTAGTCGCTCTGAAAGGAAACGCTATTCATTCTAAAAACAATGGCTGGGAAGGACAACTTTATAAAAAGTTGAATACTCGGCTGGAAAACGTACCTGTAACACTTATTCCTTACTTTGCCTGGGCTAATCGTGAGGAAATGGATATGGCTGTTTGGTTGGCGTTAGACCGTCAATAAATGAATTACCTGTGCCCCTTACCTCCATACTGCATGGCTTCGCCTTTGCCGAAACCGTAACTAAACCCAAAGGCGACAAACCGTCCTCTTAGACCATAGGAATACAGGGAGAAATCAGGTTGATCGATAATGCTCTCCTCAATGCGTGAGGCAAAGAGATCGCGGACACTCACATTGATCACACCTTTGCCATTCATGATCTTTTTTCTGAGGCCAGTGTCTGCATAAAGCATGTCGGACACTTCACTTTGTACCGTTTGATATCCGGATCGGTAATAACCGATGATCTCAAAGGTAAAATCAGCAGGGAGCTGGATCTTGGTGTTGAGCTTAGATGACCATTGATTGGTTGAGAAGTCAAACGTCGTACCTTCCAATGCGCCATATCGGCTAAAATAGTTGTAATTAAAATCCGCACTTACAGTCATCCACTTGACCGGATCATACTTGGCATTGAATTCCAAACCTGTCGCATTACTTGTACCGATGTTTTGCGGCGTGGTAGTTCTTACGTTATTCTCAAAGAAGGAAATACGCTCAATTACACCAGTAGTGTACCTGTGATAAACTGAGAAGTTCATGGAGGTTTTATCGCCATTATAAACGGTACTCACTTCATAGGAGTCTGTGAATTCCGGTAACAGGTCAGGATTTCCCTTGCGGATGCTGAAGTTGTTTCTGATATTGAAAAAAGGATTCAGGTCCCACAATCTGGGGCGATAGATCCTACGGGAATACCCCGCTTGCATCGATACGTTTCCGGTCAGTTTATATGAGGTGTGCGCAGAGGGAAACAGGTTCGTATAGTTTTGGTCGTTAGGTTCATTGGTTGTGACCAACAAGGTGTTGAGATCAGTATTTTCAACCCGCAAACCCAGTTTCAGTCCCCATTTATTGATCTCATATCCTCCAGTGCCATAGAAAGCCAAAACATCCTGGTCATATTCAAACAAATTGGTTTGGGCGGAATCAACGACGTATTCGCCATTCAGAAAGTTTTGTACAGAAAAATCATTCCCTACATCATTGATCAGGTATTGGCCACCTGCTTCGATGCTGAAGATTTCAGAAAATGGTCGAGCATAGTCCAACTTGAAGGTGTAATTACCCTCATCAAAATTGGTTTCGGTCTTTTGCCGGGAATTAAAATCGTATGATCCTGAGATGGTTTCATCTTCAAAATCTGAAGATTGCTCCTTGCCAAAAAATCGTCCAATGGCCGAGAAAATAAGGTCGTGGTCTTCATGATCCTCGAAATCTCGTTTGAAATTGGCTTCAAACTGGTATTTGGGATTCACTGCTTCTGTAACTTCTGTCCTTTT
Organism: Cyclobacteriaceae bacterium; assembly: GCA_965223915.1. GTDB lineage: Bacteria > Bacteroidota > Bacteroidia > Cytophagales > Cyclobacteriaceae > UBA7330. The sequence continues at coordinate 2,668,981 of OZ245027.1, forward strand.
CCATTGATATTCCAAATCATCGGGTTCGTCGATCAACCTGAAGTAAGTAGTGGAAGGCTGCTCTTCAATCTCCAGGGCATAGGAGCCTGATACGGTGATTACATTGTTGTCATTGATGTAGTAGTCCGTCCCCAATACAACATTGTAGTAAAATTCGTTTCTGAATTCCGTACCCCCGGAGTAAATCACCGTGTCCGTCTCATGATTGCTGTTAATGTTTCTGTTTTTGTCTGGAAGCACACCATACCCCACACCAAATTGGGTGAATAAATTGAAATTTTCTGTCCGGTGATTAAGACTGAATCCCACACTGTGTCGGGCCGGGTTTCCGGTATTGACTGAAATCGCCCCGTTTGTTCCCCTGCGCTCTTCTTTTTTGAGCACAATGTTGATGATGCCTGAGGTGCCTTCCGCATCATATTTAGCCGATGGATTGGTGATCACCTCGATGTGGTCTATCATGTCTGCAGTGATTGTTCCCAGGGCTTTGCCTTCATCACTGGCCATGACGGACGGTTTCCCATTGATCAAAACCTGAACCCCCGAGCTTCCCCTAAGCTGGATCTCTCCCTGTATTGTCACATTAACGGAGGGTACATTATTCAATACCTCCAGGGCACTGGCCCCGGTACTTCTCAGGTCCGATCCCAGGTTAAAAACCCTCTTGTCCAGCTTGAACTCTGTGCTGGATTTCTCTCCTTCTATTACAATTTCGTCCAGTTGCTTGCTGTCTGAAGAGAGATAAATGGAACCCAGGTTTATTCTCCCGTTTTCCAACGTAAAATCCCGGATGGTCTTCTTCTTGAAGCCGATAAAGCTTACTTCCACATAGAAGTCATCAGTGGAGGTGGTAAAATTAAAAGTTCCATCCGAAGAGGTAGTAGCACCTGTGACGGGTTTATCATCAGCAGCATTGATCACCGCCACTGTAGCGAATTCTACGGGCACCTCAGAATCCTGGTCCAGGACTTTTCCTGTGATGACAACACCATTACGTTGTCCTATTAACAGGGAAGAAATAAAGAAAAAACTAAGATATAGTAAGCTTTTGGGCATTTGAATTCAGTATTATCAATTGAAGAGCAATATTACACAGCAATTCTGAAGCAATTCTAATAACAGAATGTTTGAGGGATTGTTTTCAGGGATGGAAATTACCAAGCGAGGGTTTACTCAACTAACTTTCAACACCTCATTCTCGAAGATATATACTTCTTCATCAGTCATTCAAATTGTAACTTTAAGGATCATTGTAGTTGGTATTTTGGGTTTTTTCCTACACCCGCATCAATGACTCCAAAAAGCCCATGATCTCGCCTTTGGTCTTCACGATCAGGATGGGGATATCACTGTCTTGCAGGGCCAACTTTTCTGCTATCGAACCTATGAGAAAGGCTGAAGCGGAAGTCCTTCCTTTCGAACCAACCACAATCAGGTTGGCACCGACTTTCTTTCCATATCCGTAAATCAGGTCAGCTGGTTTCCCGGAGTCGTTGAGTATGTATTCACATGAAGCCTCCAGCGTCAGCTTATTTTTTTGAATGAAGGTCTTGCAATCATTTTGAGCATGCTTTTTCATGATTTCAGCAAACTCTTTTAGCGTCTTGCCTGTCTTGGTATAGCCCGCAGGAACGTTGTAAACATGTGACAGACATACTTCGGCTCCTGCTTTCTCAGCAACCTCCTGACCATGTTTGACGGCCATGAGTGAGTGGCTTGAAAAATCAATCGGCACCATTATCTTTTTGATCTCAGGCTGATAATTCTCTGTCACAAAAAGCAGGGAGCAGGGGCTGATACGGGCGATGTGACTGGAAACGATGCCCGACCCCTTGAGGTTTTGTTTTCGCCCCATGATGATCAGGTCCACATTTTTAACTTTGGATAACTTGAGGATTTTGTTGATGGTATTTCCCTCCCGTACCACATAGTCTATGTCTATAGATGTATTTTGAAAGTGTTTCTCAACTTTATTCCGAATATCATCCTTAATACTTTCATCCAATGGAGCCATCAGATCCGGGAATTTTTCCATCAGGTCGGCAGGAAGCTCCAGGTTTTTCTCCACGTGCACAAATAAAATTCGCTCCAGGGGCATGAGTTTAGATATCATGGCTGTATACCGGATGATATACTCATCCATCTCAGTAAGATCCAATGCTACCAGGGCAATGTTGAACGATTTATGACGCGACTCCATATTGTATGATTAAAAAATTTAAAACTTATAAGACCTAAAACAATACGGCTCAGTAAACCTTGGGGGCAGGGTTTACCAGCCCAGTAAAAATATGACAATAAAGCTTTTCTCCTTTCATGACGCTTAATTATTTCAATACCAAAAGGGGCAATGGGCTATGAAATAACATCTTTTCGGTCAGGCTTTCATGAAAGATCGACCGGATATAGCTATAACTCTTCGGAAGTACGGCAATAAGTCCGATGTCATTTTGTGTACAGTATTTAATGATGCCCTCCTCTATATTATTGTTGAAAGTAAAGCTAAATGATGTGCCCTTTTTCTTGAATTGACTTTTCATGAGCTCCCTGTTCTTCAGCTCACCGGGTGTCATGGTTTTTTCATCTCTGTTGAGGGTGATCACATCTACATCCAGCTTAAGCTTTTTCGCAATTTTTATCAGAAATGAAAGCTGATCATAATCAGTTTTCATACTATAATCACATGCCAGACCTACTTTTTCTATCCCGCTGATACTGGAATTGTCAGGGATCACTAATACAGGGATAGACACACTTTTAATGATTTTGGCTGTCTTCGTTCCCCAGAGCTCTCCAAATCCCTTGGCTCCTTTTGTCGCCATGATGATGAGCTCTACTTCTTCTTTTTTAGCGGTACTGACAATGCTATCAATAGAGATGCCCAATTCCTTCTTGCATTTATAACTGACATTTTTAAGGTTGGGATGTTTTTTCTCCAGGTTCTGAAAGTTCTTTTCGGCCTTTCCTTCAACCTGCCTAAGTAAGGTGGCACTTGTACCTTCAGTTACGATCGGCCGATGATATACATGATAGATCAGCAGTTTGTAATCAAATTTTTGAGCAAAATCGATGGCCTGGTCCAACGCCTTACTTGCTCGTGTAGAGAAATCAGTCGGGAAGAGCAGGGTCTTTTTATCTTTCATAGTATTAAGAATTTAGCTTAGATATAGTCCTTCATTAATATTAACGAATCAATCTCCCTAAGATAAACACCATTGCACATGATCTCCATCTGAAGAATGTATGATTTATGTCAATAATGGGGTTTGAAAATTATTTCCTGGTAGAATAATACAGCCAAACCTGGTTTTTGATCCACATTTCGTCTTCTTTCCCTGCAAAGACCTGTGCTTTCTCCGGGATGATTTCCCAGCTGCCCGTCACTTCAGTCAACTGATTGTAATTGTTCTTTCTTGGGTCTTTTCCGGTAAGATAGGTATACATCAAGCATGCGCTGGCATACCGGGCCAGGGCGTTGCCATGGCTCTCGTCGATATACCATCCGTCCACTCCATAATGCGTGAGCGCATCCAGCCATAGAAACAGGGCAGGGACCAATATCACCTCGTGTTTATTGCCATTAATGTCCATCAACTCCAGATTGGTGTGGAACCGGTCATAGATCTGGGCGATTGCGTGTTTGATATCAGGTGATGTATGCCTGCCCGGATGCATATACAGGACTGTTTGTGCACCTGATTGCACAATGGTTTCATGAAGTGATTTCAAAGTCCGGAGATTCTCCTCATAAGGGATCGCCTGGCTGCGCCTGTTCGGGAATACCGCATCATCAGGGATCAGAAAGCCTTCACGTCTCGCTTCCAGGATGACATAATCAAAATTGCCAGCCCGGATCAGCTCATGGATTTTATCGTCAGCAGCCATCTCAGGCAGATTGACCGGTATCCGTCCGTAATCCAGAAATTCTATGCCGAGTGTGTTTTCAGGGGTGTTGCGCTGACTAACAGCCTGGTAGTCCAGACCCGCTTCTCTACAGAAACCCTCAAAGGATGGCCCCAGACCGCCCCGGTGGTAAAAGACACTGTTACCCAGGAAGAGGACTCTTTTGGCTTCAGTGTTTTGAGCAAAACTTGAGTGGGTACTGATTAGTATCAAACCCAGGAAGAAAATAATAGAATGGGGTTTCATGAGTAGGTAATCAAAGATATGGAAATTGCGGGATTTGAATTTTTGTCTGTTTAGGACTCGCTATCGCTCTCGGGAATGAAGTTCTAAGTGGCGAGGCACCCCACCCGCAGACTACAAAAAGCTTTAGAATTTTCAACTCTGATTAAATCAAGTAATTGTAAACAATTACCTTTCTTTATCTACTTCAGCTGCCTCCCTAAACTTTTGTAGGCTACCCCTCGCCAGCCCGGCTGCTTTGACTAATTTTAGCCCATGCCCGATGCACCCTTTCACATCTACCGATCCTCTGCTGGTTCAGGCAAGACTTTTACCCTTTCGCGGGAATACCTGAAGCTGGCCCTCACCCGGCCGGGAGCTTTCCGCAAGATCCTCGGGGTCACCTTCACCAACAAGGCCTCCGAAGAGATGAAGCGCCGCATCATCGACTACCTCAAAGACATCAGCGCCGGCAACGAAAACCCCATGACGGCCCAGCTACTCAAAGCCCTGGGGGTCAGCGCTGAGGTTTTGCAACAAAAAGCTGCCTCCACGCTCACCGACATCCTGCACAACTATGGCCGGTTCTCCGTCGTCACCATCGACAGCTTCTTCCACCAGGTGATCCGGTCCTTTGCCCGGGAGATGGGCCTGCAGGGCACCTTCACCATCGACCTCGACCTTGACAAGGTCATGCAGGAAGTTATCGACCAGATGCTACTCGAGATCGGGGAGGAGGAACACAAGCAACTCAGAGCCTGGCTGTCGCAGTTTGCCGAACAAAAGGTGGAGGAGGGACAAAGCTGGGACTTCTGCCGCGACATCGCCTCGCTGGCCAGAGAGATCCTGCGGGATGACTTCAAGCAGCATGCCTCCTCTGTCCTCAAATTGAGTGCCCAGCCGGATTTTTTCGAGAATTTCAGGAAAGAACTCAACCAACGCAGGTACCAGTTCGAGAACCATGTCAAAGGCATCCACAAGGAGGTCAATCAATACCTGACTAAAAACCAGATCGATCCCAATGATTTTAGCCGTAAGATGAGTGGACCGATCGGGCTGTTTTACAAAGTCATTCAAAAAGATGACCCCAAGAAACAATACGATATTTCAAGTACACGTCGCGATGCCGTCGAAGACAAAGGCAAGTGGCTGACCAAAGCCAACATGGGCAATGCGGTTTTGCACCAGGCCCTGGATGAGCTGATCATGCGAAAGTACCAGGAGCTGGTTTCATTCATCGACAACCACCTGGTGGAATATGTATCCGTGCTGGAGGTGCAACGCTACCTCTACACCTTCGGCATCCTGGCCGAGATCAACCGATACCTCACCAGGTACCGGGAGGAGCAGGACGTGATGCTGATCGCCGACCTGCCTGACTTCCTGCGGCAGATCATCCACGACAGCGAGACACCCTACATCTACGAGAAGATCGGTTCTATTTTCAGTCATTACCTGATCGATGAATTTCAGGATACCAGTGTATTCCAGTGGAACAACTTTAAGCCTTTGGTAAAAAACTCCACAGATGAGGGGGAGTTCAGCATGATCGTGGGAGATGTAAAACAATCCATCTACCGGTTCAGAGGAGGAGACTGGGAGCTGTTTCAGCACCGGGTGAAATCAGAGATCGGTGAATACCACGTCAAAGAGGATACACTCGCAGTGAACTATCGCAGCTCGGCCAGGCTCGTACAGTTCAACAACCTCTTTTTCCAGCTGGCACAAAACCAGGCCAACGACTTTTTTGCCTCCATGGCCAATGACATCCCCAATGCGGATGCTCAGCAGGAGACACTGGCCAAGCTGGAGAATATTTTTTCTGCCTACAGCGACGTCACCCAGGAATCACCTCCCGGAAAAGATCCCGGGCTGGGTGAGGTGGACATTGCTTTCATAGAAGATGAAGACCTCGAAGAAGGATGGAATGAGGAAGCCATCCGCCAGACCATCAGGCAGGTAGAACATTACCAGCGTCAGGGATATGAACTCAGGGACATGGCCATCCTCACCCGCTATGCCAAAGAAGGCAAGCGGATAGCCGATGCCTTCATCGCGTATCGGAATTCTGCTGAAGCGGATGAAAACCTAAGATATGAGGTGGTCAGCTCGGAAGCACTCTACCTGACATCGAGTCACCTGGTTCGGTTTATCGTATCCCTCATCGAGTGGATGAATGACGAATCCAACACCATCGTGTTGTCGCAGTGGCTCTATGAATACCGACACTACATCAAAGGGGATAGGGATGCCGAAAGTCAGAGTGCGCTTTTTGCCGATATACAGGGATGGAAACAAAAAGTACCTGCGGAGTTTGTCCGTCAAAAGAACTACCTGAAGACGCTCCCACTCTATGAGCTGGTAGAAAACATCATCCGGATCTTTGGACTCGACAAGCAGGTGGAGGAGTTTACTTACCTGCAGGGCTTTCAGGATGCCGTGCTGGATTACACCAAAAATGAAAGAGGTGATATTCCATCGTTCCTGGAGTGGTGGGAAGAGGTGAGGAAGGACAGGGCGATCCAGATTGCGGATGAAAACAATGCCATCAAAATCCTGACCATCCACAAGGCCAAGGGGCTCGAATTCCCCGTGGTGATCATTCCTTTCCTGTCCTGGCTCATGGACAACGAATACAACAAAGACAACATCCTGTGGGTGAAAGGCGGCGACAGGGAGCCGTTCAACCAGCTGCCCACGATCCCGCTCAAGTACACCACTAAGCTGATCCACACCTACTGGGCGGCAGAGTTTTACGATGAGCGATTAAAAGCATTTATTGACAGCCTCAACCTGCTATATGTGGCCTTCACCCGACCGATCGATGTGCTTTGGGTACGGGGCCTGAAGCCGCGAAACCCTGACAAGCTGAAGACCGTAGGCGAGCTGGTATACAGCCAGCTAGGTAAGCTTGATGGATGGAATGAGGAAAAGTATCAGTTGCACTGGGGTGAAATGAAGCGTCAGGAAGCACCAGTCTCGGGCACCCTGGAGTTTGGCCTGGACCAGTATTTCTCACATCCCTGGCGGGGAAAGGTGAGCCTGCAGATAAAGGGATCCGCGGAATTGAGTGAGGCGGTGTTTATCGAAGCCACTCAAAGGGGGATCGCCCTCCATGCTATGCTCAGTCGCATCCGTTACAAAGAGGATGTGCGCCCATACCTGGGCACCAGCGAAGAGGACGCCATCCGGGAGATTGTGGAGCATCCGGACCTGGCGGACTGGTTCGAGCCACACTGGAAAGTGGAGAACGAAGTGGGAATCCTTTTGCCGGGAGGCGATTTCAAAAGGATCGACCGGGTCAACTACAAAGCGGATGAAACGGTCGTGATCGATTTTAAGACCGGGTCACCCAGATCGAAAGATAAAGCCCAGGTAAAAGAATACATGGACATCCTTGGGCAAATGGGATTTCCGGGGATCAAAGGCCGGTTGGTCTATCTCACCGACTTTAATGTGATGGAAGTGTAATGGCGGATACAACATTCATATCAGAACTAGCAAGCCGGATCCTGGCAGATAATCAGGGAAACCTTTCCAGCGTCACGGTGGTCTTCCCTAACCGAAGGGCCGGACTGTTTTTCAGAAAAGCCCTGGGCAAACTCATTGATCAGCCGATACGAACACCGAGGGTCACTAGCATGGAAGACTTCCTCATGCCTTTTTCACCCTATCGTAAGATCGAAATGCTGGAGGCCGTCTTTCAGCTTTATGAAGTCTACAAGACCCACCAAAAGCACGAAGAGACCTTCGATACTTTCTTCTTCTGGGGGGAGATGATCCTGCGCGACTTCGAGGAGATCGATCAGTATTTAGTCAATACACAACAGCTTTTTACCAGCATCAAGACCCAGAAAGAGCTGGACGAGGAGTTTTACTTCCTCGACGAGGAAGACCGGGCGGTGATCCAGGCCTTTTGGAGCTCTTTCCTGCCGAAGGCCACCGGCACCCAGGAAGCTTTTTTAGAAACCTGGAAGATCCTGCTTCCCCTGTATGAAAGCTTCAAAGAGTCCCTACGGAAGAAAAACCTGGCCTATGGAGGAATGATCTATCGTGAGGTGTCCGATAACCTGGATGAACTCAAAACCCTGGACATCGGACCGATCTATTTTGCCGGGTTCAATGCATTAACATTCGCCGAGGAGAAGATCATTAAGTTTTTTGTTCAGGAGCACCAGGCCCGGGTGATGTGGGACCTGGATGCATACTATTTCTCCAACGAGAAACAGGAAGCTGGTTTTTTCCTGCGTGAATATGCCGGTGATTCGGTGCTGGGCAAGACGTTTCCGGAGGAGATCCCTGAGCGATTTAAGCAAGATAAATCCATTGAAGCAGTGGGTGTTTCGCTGGAAGTAGGTCAGACCAAGGTGTTGGCCGAAAGGTTGGATCAGCTGGCTGGTTCACCCGGGTTCAGCCCGGACAAGGCTGTGGTGGTACTGCCTCATGAGCACATGCTATTCCCCACTTTGCACGCCATCCCGGATTCCATCGACAAGGTGAATATTACCATGGGCTATCCGCTCAAAGACACACCGGTATTCAGCCTGCTGGAGAGCGTTCTCAACCTCCAGAAGCTCCGAAAAGAAAGCCTGGTGAATGGGGTGTCGTTTTATTACAAACCCCTCGTTTCATTGTTGGAGCATCCGCTTTTATATGCGCTGGAAGAGGGAAGGATCAAGCAACTGATTTCCGATATCAAGCGGAGGAACCTGATCATGCTTTATCAGGAGGAGCTGGAGCTAAAACATCCGATCTTTCAGAGCATTTTCCAAAAGCCCGATCATGCACTTAAGTATCTGTTGGGGATCTTAAAAGGACTTTACGATACCTGGAAAGACAAGGGGCATGACCTCGAGCTGGAGTTTATCAGTCAGTACTATCATCATGTACAGCAACTGGATCAGATGATCGGAGAAAGGACCAGCGGACTGGGCTATGAATTCCTGATCAAATTGTTCAGAAGACTGTCCAGGAGCCTGAAGATACCCTTTACCGGTGAGCCGTTGAACGGACTTCAGATCATGGGAATCCTTGAAACACGTAACCTGGACTTCGAACATGTGTATGTGCTCAACATGAATGAGGACAGCTGGCCCGTTGCCGCCAGGCGGGGGTCATTCATCCCTTACAACATCAGAAAAGCCTTCAGCCTCCCAACTTTCGATCATCAGGATGCCATCTATTCATATCTTTTTTATCGCTTGCTTCAGCGGGCGCAGAAGGTGACATTCTTTTACAATACCGTATCCGAGTTCAATGTGAATGGGGAGCTCTCAAGGCTGGTGCAGCAATTGGAGACAGAGTCTGCCTACCCGATCCACCACAAGATCCTGTCCAACCCCATTAAAACAACTGCGCCGGATCCGATCGTGATTGAAAAGCATGAAGTCATACGCAGGAAGATGAAACGATTTCTGGATGGCTACACCGAGAAAGATGCCTCTCGATTTACGCCATCGGCATTGAATACCTATCTGGACTGCAAGCTGCGGTTTTACTTCAAGTATGTAGAAAAGCTCTACGAGCCGGACGAGGTACAGGAAGAGATGGACCCGATGGTTTTCGGGAACATCCTGCACAACAGCATGGAAACGCTGTATAAACAGTTTATCAAGCAGGAAAAACGGGATGTGATCTATCCGGAGGATCTCTTTTGGATCCGGGAGATGGTGCCTGGCGTGCTGAATAAGACGTTTATTGACCACTATGGGATCAAAAACGAGAAGAAGTTTAAGCTGGAGGGACGTTCGCTGATTGCGGCTGATGTGTTGAAGAAATTTATCTACAAGATCCTGGACTATGACAAGGACTATGCGCCATTCAGGATCATAGGGCTGGAAGCCAGTAGCCGGGAGGGATATGCGCTGGATGTCCCCATTGCTGTGAATGGGGAAAGCCAAAAAGTGCGAATCAAGGGGATCATTGACCGGCTTGATCAGAAGGAGGGAAAAGTCAGGGTGATTGATTATAAGACAGGCCGGGATGCCAAAGACTTTGAGTCCGTGGAGTCGTTGATTGAGCGTGAAAACAACAACCGGAACAAGGCCGTGTTCCAGGTGCTTTTCTATAGTTATTTATTCTACAAGAAGTACCCGGATGATTATCAGCAGATTGAGCCGGGGATTTTCAATAGCCGGGATCTTTTTGATGAAACCTTTGAATGGAAAATTTTTGACAAGGGACTGAAAACAGGGGTGAATGAATACCGCAACTACCATGAGCAGTTTGAGTTGATATTGAAGGAGTTATTGACCGAGATTTATGATCCAACGATCAATTTCGACCAGACAGAGGATACCAAGAAGTGTGGATACTGTCCGTATAAGGAGATCTGTCAGCGGTAATATCTAAGCGAAAATCAACTTGCCTTTCGGAGTTGGAATTTCTCTGTTCTCCATCTTTGCAGTTTCAAGCCAATCATTGATTACCTCGCGCACATTTTTCATGGCCTCTTCGTAGGAAGCACCGTCTACCACACATGCTGCAAGCTCTGGTACCTCAGCAATAAAGGCATCATCCTCAGCACTCCAATAAATGATGATTTCGTATTTGTAATCATTCATAATCACTGATTCGTTTCGCACATTTATTAATCGGTTTATTTAAATTTAACATAAATGGCCAAAAAGGTAAAAGAATATCGCATTCATGATCAGCCTGTCGAGGACATTAGCGTGCTCGAACCGGAAGCCACGTATTCATATGCGGATTACCTGAAGTGGAACTTTGAGGAGCGGGTGGAGCTGATCAAGGGCAAGCTGTTTAAAATGTCTCCGGCTCCGAATCGAATTCATCAGGGAATAAGCATAAGGTTAGTATCAGAAATAGCACAATACCTAAAAGGGAAGAATTGTAAAGCTTATCATGCCCCTTTTGATGTGCGGTTTCCCCACAGCAGAGAGACATCGGACAAAGAAACTTATACTGTAGTACAACCCGATATCTGTGTAGTCTGTGATCCTGAGAAGCTGGATGAGGCAGGTTGTAAAGGAGCACCGGACCTGATCGTTGAGATCCTATCACCTTCAACATCCAAAAAGGACCTTAATGATAAGTTCTACCTCTATGAGGAATTTGCAGTGAAGGAATACTGGGTGGTATACCCTGCTAAGAAGATTATTGAAATCTTCTATATAGTTGGAGATCATTATAGCCGTTCCCAGAAATATGCAGGTTCTGATGTATTGCATTCTCAAGTGTTGAATGGGTTAAATCTCTCTGTTCAAGAAGTTTTTGAAGGAATTTGAATCATAATTTCCATGGCCAAAAAGGTAAAAGAATATCGCATTCATGATCAGCCCGTCGAAGACATCAGCGTGCTCGAGCCGGAAGCCACGTATTCTTATGCGGATTACCTGAAGTGGAATTTTGAGGAGCGGGTGGAGCTGATCAAGGGTAAACTGTTCAAAATGTCTCCGGCACCAACCCGTGGTCATCAGGCAATCAATGGTAACATACATGGAGTCTTCTGGAGTTTTCTAAGGAAAAAGCCGTGTAAGGTATTTGCAGCACCCTTTGATGTACGGTTTCCACACAGCAAAGAAACATCGGACAAAGAGACTTATACTGTAGTACAACCCGATATCTGTGTAGTCTGCGATCCGGAAAAGCTGGATGACGCAGGTTGTAAAGGAGCTCCGGACCTGATTGTGGAGATCTTATCTCCGTCCACGTCTAACAAGGATCTTAACGATAAATTTAAACTCTATGAGGAATATGGCGTGAAGGAATACTGGGTGGTGTATCCATCAGCACATGTTCTTGAGATATTTTACCTTGAGAACAACAAGTACTCAAAATCCCAAAAATACCTGCCGGGAGACCTGGTAATCAGCGAGGTTTTGTCTGGATTAAACCTGAATGTTAACGATGTTTTCGAAGGTGTTTAGTCAATCTACGGGTTAAGCATAGACCTCACCCCAGCTGTCGTAAATCTGCACCGTTTCCCACTTTTCCTTATTGTCTTCGACATACTTCACATGAATGGGGTGGTCCTGGTAGACATCCTGTTCTTCTTTGCTATCAAAAGTCACCACCAGGGATACCTGATAAGAATTGTCCACGACCTCCCGGGGTGTGCCTGCAGGTTTCCCTACATGAAAAGAGTTGACCTCATCGATCTGCTCCACAAAGGCTTCTGTGATTTTGATGAATTCATCGGGGTTTGTGGTATCCTTCAACCAGAAGAAGACCATGTGCATAAACCTGCCGTTGATTTTTTTAGCTTTTCCCATAGCCCGTAAATTTAAAGAGCCCACCGAAAGCAGCGCGGTAATTCCTGTAAGTTTTTTAAAAAACGACCTTCTTTTTTCCATTATTTGAGATTTGCTTTTGTTCTGATGATTTCAATGAGTTCATCAAGCGTTTTTAGCTTGTTGATTTCTTTATTACTTAAAAGTATATCTAAAGAGGGTGAATCCAGTATCACCGGGTATGTTAGCTTCTTGCCAAACCTGGCTTCAAACTCGTCTATATAATAAAACTTCATTTCTACGTTTTCCTGATTTCGAAATTGTTTCCATTTTGAGCGTTCAGTAAACACTCCATGGGTGATCTTACACAAGTTGCATTCATAAGTGTCTGGACTGATGATCTTATGAAAGAAATCAATTCCTTTATGGAGTGATCCGCTTCGAGCGTTATAAACGAAAAGAAAATATTTCATTATTTTAGCAGTAACCAGACAACCAATAAACAGTTTAGGAAGATATAAGTTTTATGAGAATAATATGTTAAATTAAGCATAACATAAGCTCAGGCATGATTGCATCCTTAAATCAATTATTAAAAGAACAAGGTTATGCCTTGCTCAGTGGGATGGATAAAACCACTATTACAAGATCCATTACTGGTTCGCTGATCATGCTGTTGGTCTTCACGATCATCGGAGGCCTTACCATCTATATAAGTCTGGATATTGGCCATAGCTATGCTCATTTTATTGGCTTAGCTATCATGGTTATACCCTATACCATAGACAAGAGAAGATTTCCAAACCTGATCGTATTTGATCAGAGTCGAAAAGAGGTAAGGCTAAGGTCCGGCTTTTTCTTTCGAAAGACTTTTACTTACAATGATGTCAAGGATATTTTTGTTGATGAGAGTGTTTTATCCAGTGATACAAGCCCTTTTAAAGAGGGGAACAAAGATTTTATCTATTCATTCTATCTGACGGAGCCATCTAAAAAACATAAACTATTGAGACTGCAGTACAGAAAACCGATGGACGAAGAAGTCAAAGCCTTTATGGATTTTTTCGATAAGTCACTCAATTACCAGGCAGGCAATTTGCATAAGCCGATCAAGTGACATTGACAAAATGTTGATAACTAACCCGACTTCATGGGGATGAATTACAGCTGACTTTTGTTAATTTGTTGATTGTTTTTCCAACACTTTTCGTTAAACCACCATTTAAGTCAGGGCTGATCTATGTACCTCATTTTCGACACCGAAACCACCGGATTACCACACAATAAATCAGCACCGGTTGAAGATCTGGATAACTGGCCCCGATTGGTTCAGCTGGCCTGGCAATTACATGATCTGAAGGGTAATTTGATCAGTCAGGGCAATAAAATTGTTAAGCCAGAGGGGTTCACCATTCCATTTAACGCCGAGAAAGTTCATGGCATTTCTACAGATCGCGCATTAGAAGTCGGTTCCGACTTAAAGGAAGTTCTCGGGCTCTTTGCACAAGACATTCAAAAAGCCAGCACCCTTGTTGGGCACAACATCGAATTTGATAACAAGATTCTCGGAGCTGAGTTTCTGCGTAGTGGTCAGGAAAACCTTCTTGAAGGTATCCCATTTACAGATACTTCTGTCGAAACGGTAGACTTTTGCAAGCTCCAGGGTGGAATCGGTGGAAGGCTCAAACAACCCAGACTGGGAGAGCTTTATGAAATTCTGTTCGGCACTCCCATGCAGGATGCCCATGATGCAGCTTATGACGTCGATGCTACAGCCAATGCATTTTTTGAGCTACTGAAAAAACGGGTCATTCCAACCCTGGAAGAGACGAAGCCAGAGGAGATCACCTACGAGTCACCCGACCTTTCAGAAGCCAACTTTGCATGGATCAGAGAAAAATCCGATGGGAAAATCGGCGATACGGAAGTAGCTGTCGAAGAGATCACAGGACCCTTTTGTCACCTTCATGTACATAGTCAGTTTTCAGTGCTACAAGCTACCCCGAAGGTGAACAACATCGTGAAAAAAGCTTTGGACTATGGGATGCCAGCCGTAGCACTGACAGACCTGGGTAATATGTTTGGGGCCTTTAAATTCGTGAAGGCAGCCAGGGATGCAGGTGTTAAACCTATCGTGGGGTGTGAGGTCTTTGTGGCTGAGGAAAGGAAGAAATTACAATTTACCAAAGACAATCCCGACAAGCGATTTCAGCAGGTGCTTTTAGCCAAAACAAAAAAAGGCTATGATAACCTGGTAAAACTGACTTCACTAGGCTACATCGAAGGATTGTACGGACTCTACCCAAGGGTAGACAAAGAGCTGATCAAAGAATACAGTGAGGGCGTAATAGCTATGAGCGGTGGCCTGGCAGGCGAAATACCTTTTCTGATCCTGAACGTAGGTGAACATCAGGCGGAGGAAGCCCTCCTTTGGTGGTTAGATATTTTTAAAGACAATTTTTACATTGAAATCAACAGGCACGGACTGGATGAGGAGAACCACCTGAATGAAGTACTGGTAAGGCTGGCCAGAAAGCATCATGTGAAAATGGTAGCAGCCAATGAGCTCTTTTATCTTGACAAGGAAGATTCAAAAGCCCACGATGTCCTCATTTGCATTAAAGAAAACGAACGGCAGAGTACACCTATCGGTCGAGGTAGGGGTTTTAGACCGGGTTTACCCAACTCTAATTATTATTTCAAGAGTCCTGACGAAATTAAAAAGGATTTTACTGATTTACCGGAGGCTATCGAAAACATTGGCAGCCTGGTTGATCAGGTAGAAGAATTTGCCCTGGAAAGGGACGTTCTGCTGCCCAAGTTTGAGATTCCGGAGGAATTTAAAGTTCCTGAAGACGAACAGGATGGGGGCAACAGAGGAGAGAATAAGTACCTGAGGCATCTGACGTATGAAGGTGCCAAGAGACGCTATCCCGAACTCACAGACGAGATCAAAGAACGGATTGACTTTGAGTTGGAAACCATTGAGAAGACGGGTTACCCCGGATATTTCCTGATCGTTCAGGATTTTACCTCCAGAGCGCGTGAAATGGGTGTTTCTGTAGGGCCGGGAAGGGGGTCGGCTGCGGGTTCAGCAGTGGCCTATTGTATTGGGATCACCAATGTAGATCCTATTGCTTACGACCTCCTGTTTGAGCGATTCCTAAACCCTGACAGGGTATCGCTTCCCGATATTGATATTGATTTTGATAATGAGGGAAGGGAAAAGGTGATCGATTATGTGGTGAAAAAGTATGGGTATATGCAGGTAGCTCAGATCATCACTTACGGAACCATGGCACCCAAGTCGGCCATCCGGGATGCCGGACGCGTGATGGAGCTACCCTTACCGGAAACTGACGCCATTGCCAAACTGGTGCCTGAACGTCCTGGAGTAAACTTCTCCAAGGTGTTCAAGGAAGTCAAAGAGCTGGAAGACCTGCGCAAGGGTAAGGACTTGCCCTCACAGGTGCTGAACCAGGCCACTGTATTGGAAGGGTCTTTGCGAAATACGGGTATCCATGCCTGTGGTATCATCATCACACCGGATGATATGACGCAGTTCATCCCATTGGCACGATCCAAGGACTCTGAATTATTGCTTACGCAGTTTGATAACAGTGTGGTAGAGTCTGCAGGCATGCTGAAAATGGACTTTTTGGGGCTGAAGACGCTGTCTATTATCAAAACAGCCATCGAAAACGTGAAAAAGCGTCACGGGATAGAAATTGATATTGACACGATTCCCCTGGATGATAAAAAGACCTACGAGCTATATCAGCGGGGTGATACAAACGGTACGTTTCAGTTTGAGTCCCCGGGAATGCAAAAACACCTGAGGGCTTTGAAGCCAGACAGGCTGGAAGACCTTATCGCCATGAATGCCCTGTATCGTCCGGGGCCCATGGAATACATCCCAAACTTCATCAACCGGAAGCATGGTAGGGAACAGATCAGCTACGATCTCCCCGAAATGGAGGAGAATTTAGGAGAAACTTATGGGATTACCGTATACCAGGAGCAGGTAATGTTGCTTTCACAGAAGCTGGCGGGATTTACCAAAGGTGAGGCCGATCAGCTCAGGAAGGCCATGGGTAAAAAGATTTTTGCCCTGCTGGAAAAAATGAAACCCAAGTTCCTGGAAGGAGGAAAAGCCAACGGCCATCCTGAAGATAAGCTGGAAAAGATCTGGAAAGACTGGGAAGCTTTTGCTGCCTATGCCTTCAATAAATCTCACAGTACCTGTTATTCTGTGGTTGCCTATCAAACAGGCTATTTAAAGGCAAACTATCCCGCTGAATACATGGCCTCTGTGCTTACACATAATCAGAGCAACATCGAAAAGGTAAGCTTTTTCATGGAGGAGTGTAAAAATCAAAATATCAGGGTATTAGGTCCGCATGTAAACGAGTCAGGGCTCAACTTCGAGGTGAATAAAGAGGGAGAGATCCGGTTTGGTCTGGGGGCTGTGAAAGGCACAGGAGAGTCAGCTGTCCTGGATATCATTGAAAAGCGGCATGAGCACGGCAGCTTTGAAAACATCTTTGATTTTGCATCCAAAGTCAATTTACGATCAGTCAACAAAAAGACATTTGAAAGTCTTGCCAAAGCCGGAGCTTTTGATTGTTTCAATGATTATCACAGGAGACAATATGTTGAGGCGGTTGGAGAAGAACCATCCTTAATAGAAAAAGCGATTAAATATGCCGGAAAACTACAAATGGAAGAGGAGAGTGCCCAGGTTTCCTTGTTTGGCGGGGATAATGGGTCAAGTGTAACGCTCCCAAGGGTCGTCCATGTAGAACCGTATGGCGAGATAGAAAAGCTGAATATTGAAAAGGAAATGGTGGGGCTGTATATCTCGGGCCATCCGTTGGATCAGTACAAATTTGAAATGCAATACCTTGTGTCAGGTAATCTGCAGGAATTAAGGGATCTGGAGAGAATTAAAGGCCGGGAGATCAGCTTGGGAGGCGTTGTTTCCAGTGTACAGCATCGGGTATCCAAGAAGGGTAATCCTTTTGGGCAGATTGTATTAGAAGACTTCAATGACAGCTATACCTTTTATCTTTTTGGACAGGATTACCTGAAATTTAAACCCCTGTTGGAGACCGGGTGGTTTTTGTATTTGACGGGCAGCGTACAAAATCGATGGAAGAGTGAGGAGCTGGAGTTTAAGATCATCAACATTGAACACTTGAGTGAGATCAGGGAAAGAATGACGAAAGGATTGGAGTTGCAATTGAAGCTTGACCATCTCAATGACGCTATCATTGAAGAGATAGAACGATACAGCCAGCAATACCCTGGGAAGAATCAGTTGAAATTGAGCGTAATCGGCACTTTTGAGGATCGAATGATCAGTCTGGAAATGATGAGTAGAAAATTTGCCATTGAAGTCAACGATGATTTTGTAAAGAATCTGGAGCGATGGGAGGAGATAAATTACAAAGTGCTTATTGAAAAGTAGTTGTATGACAAATGTCTCATGGATAACATATCAGTATTAAAACATCTGCTCGTCAACTTTTAATCCTATTTTTGCGTTGTCAACCTAGAAAATAAGTTTGAAATAGATTTAAATAATATAAAAATGGCAAAACCTATTGAATTGACCGATAGTAATTTCGAAGAATTTATTAATACTGATAAGCCGGTGCTCGTTGATTTCTGGGCTGAGTGGTGTGGTCCATGTAAGATGATCGGACCTGTAGTAGAAGAGCTAGCCGGTGAGTATGATGGTAAAGCTGTGATTGGAAAGGTAGATGTAGATGCTAACCCTGAAGTTTCAGCAAAGTTTGGAATCCGATCCATCCCTACACTCCTTGTTTTTAAGAATGGTGAGGTTGTGGACAAGCAAATTGGAGCAGTTCCTAAAACAGTATTAAGCGAAAAAATCGAAGCCCAATTGGTAAGCGCATAAGCGCATATTCGGTTTAAGAAATTATTAAATGAACCATTCGGATGACCATCCGGATGGTTTTTTTTGTAGGTTTTTATTATACCGTTAACAAATAAATAACAAATAAATCAAATTTTTCAGAAATAGTAAAATTTCTGAATTCTGTCTCACAAACAATACAATGCGTTATAAGCTAATAAGCAGTATAATAACAGATACACCTCATGTGCTGGGAATCTATAAATGAATAGCTGCCAGCGAGTTAGCTTCTTCGGAGATAGTGCTGATTGAATGAAAATGCGCTTAAATTTATTTTAATGGCTGATATTTACAATGGAGTGCGAAAATTGTACTTAAACAGGAAAGCGGAATAAATCAATTATTTCTTAAAAAAATACTGCTTTAAAAATTTTGCTACTCTTTATTATCCTACCTATTTTCACGCCGATTTTTAATTAACCATTTTAATTTTTTTATGAAAAAGATTACCGCTTTAACCCCTTATTTCATTGCATTACTCCTGGTGATAGGATGTAATGACGATGACAAAATCAGTGAGCTCGAAGACAAGATCAATGAGCTCAATGATGAGATTGAAACAGAGGCTATGGACTCTCTGGAATTTGTATTGTCCATGAGTGAACTGGATTATCAGAAGTATGTAGACTCTTTGAAAAGAGCAGATTCGATTGCACTTGGTAGCGGCTTGCTACCATTTACTTACAACATTGTTGTTTATGATGGTAGTTCAACATCCATTTATTCAGAAGATGACCGTGTGGAAGCTTTTGATGCTGAAGTGGAAGTTTCTGTTTCTCAATATGGAGAGACCAGGACCATCACAACATCTGATGGATTGGCCTCATTTGATAACATCGGTCGAGGTATAGTAAAGGTGGCTGTTACTGCACCTGGCTATACTACACTCAGGTTTTCATTTGAAACCACGGTCGATCCTTCTGAAGATTTGTATGATGCTTATGATGATGAAAGCCCTTTTCTTTGTAGTTGTGAGGATGATGATTATTCCTGTAATTGCGTAGATTTCTGGAATTTTGTGAAGAATGGTAACATCGGACATGATGTAGCAATTTTTGCTACTGAAGGAGAGCTGGCTTCCACATTGACAGGCCGGGCATTTGTTGAAACAGACCTAACCAATAGTACCAAAGAGGTTGCTCCGGAAGGAACAGTAATTACTGCAGCTATCGATGTAGAAGATGGAGATTTTCAGGAAGCGTTTATTCTTTACAGAAACAAACAGATCTTTACTGATAATATTCTGAGCTTTGGATATGATCCTAACTTTACCGCAACAATAGATGCCAACGGTGATTTTACATTCATTTTAGCTGGTGCAGCCAATGAAGACGGACTTCCATATCACTTTGAATATTCGGATTTCATTGCTGATCAGATTGCTTTTGAAGAAACAACTGGTGAAATAACTTCTGTAACTGATCAAACGATCTATGGACCTGAGGTTAATTATACTTCAGTACCGTTTGTATTTAGTTCTGCAGCTGTTTCTTTTTCTGCAGGTAGTGGAGCAACTGCTACATTGGATACTCAGGGTAACGGTGCCCTGATAGACATTGACCTGGAGCACGTTGGTGCTGACTTCCAGGGAACACCAAGGGTTTACATTTCAGCTCCTGCTGCAGGTGGAACCAGAGCTCAGGCCAGTGCAACAATATCCAGTGGTCGTGTAACTTCTATTACAATCGATGATGCTGGCTTAGGTTATTCACTTGCTCCAACTGTTTCGGTATTTGAAGGTTCAGGGGCCGCTGCTCAGGTGACAGCTCTGGCTACCAATAATACCAATGGTGGTGTTGCTTCCGTTTCTATCCAAAGTAGTGGAAATGGGTATGCCTCTGCGCCTAACGTATTATTTTCTGATGGCGCATTGGATTCTGCAACGATTGCCAGTTTCATGGCATCATTGGCCGACGCTCCCGCAGCAACCGCCAGCCTCAACAGCAACGGAACTGTAGAAAGTGTGTCAGTTACAAATACTGGTTCCGATATTGGATTAACTCCTAATGTATACGTTACCTCAGGTTTTGGTGCCATTGCAGAAGTAACAGCAGTTGGTGGTGGTGGAGATATCACCGGTATTACTATCATCGCTAATGGAGATTACTATACAGATGTACCGGTAGCTGTAGCGGCCGGTGGTGTTACGGGTACAGGAGCAGCTTTTGACATCACTTTAACGTCAGGTGAAGTATCTGGTATTGCTACCACTTCCGCAGGTACAGGTTATGTGGTTGGAGACCAATTCAATTTGGTAGGTGTAGGTTCCGGAGCAACTGCTACTGCACATTATCAGGGAGCCTCCGTTGAAGATTACCTGATCACAAACTCAGGTGATGTTCAGCTCGATGGACTGTACTATGAAAATGCGCCATTGGTTGTTTTCAGCGAGCCTGAATATAAAGGCCCGGGATCAGCCAGAGCCGAAGGTACTGCTGTGTTAGACAGTGAAGGTCGTGTCGCTGGTATTACCATCACCAATGTTGGGTCCGGTTACACCGCTTTCCCCACTATCACATTTGTTTCTGGTAGTGGTGTATTAACCAATGCAACCATTGAGCCTGTTGCAATCACAGAAGTAGATGTTGAACTGCCTGGTAGTGGATATCTGGCCGCACCTAGAGTTGAAATTTACGATGTTGCTGGCGTGGGTAGTGGAGCAATAGCTGTAGCCAATATCAGTCCTGATGGTAAAGTAACCAGCATTGAACTGACCAATGCAGGTTCTAACTATTCCAGCCCGGCGGTAGTGATTGTGGATCCTGGGTATTCTTTTGATACAACGGATGGATCGGTTTATCCAAATATTGCAGAAGCAGAAGTAGTGGTTACTGACGGGGTGATTACTGAAGTCAACATGACAGCCATTGGTGATAACTATCCTGATGGAACAAGAGTTGTACTTGATGCCTTGCGTGGAACTGGTTTTGATGCAACTTCAGTAGTTGCCGGAGGCAAGATCACCGGCGTTACCGTGAATGATGGTGGTGAGGATTACATAGGAGGTAACACACCTGGGTTCTCACAGGGTTTTGATGGTGTGGAGGAAGAGGATGAATACTATGCAAAATCCGGTATTACCAGAGTACTTGATATTTACTATGGTACGGGTAGACGAAGAAATGGAAATATCATTGATTGATATTTCTTGACTTCCTAAATAAAAAACCGTCTCAATTAATTTTGGGGTGGTTTTTTTATGAACTTGCGCTAAAATTATCCTGGTATGAATGTCCAATTGGTTAAGTCAATTGTAAGTGGAATAGCAATTTTGTTGACGTTTGTGGCATTCTATCCTTATTTAAGAGCCATTCTTTCAAATAAGGTCAAACCACACTTCTTTTCCTGGATCATTTGGGGGATTACGACCCTGGTGGCATTTCTGGGTCAGGTGGCGGGAGACGGGGGAGTGGGCACAATTCCGATTGGTTTATCTGCTTTATTAACTTTTCTCATAGCCTTTCTGGCCTACAAAAGGAGGGCGGATTTGAGTATCCATTATTCGGATTGGGTGTATTTGATCGCCGCAGGACTGGCCTTGCCTATATGGTGGATCACCGCCAATCCCTTGTGGGCCGTGGTAATCATGACGGGAATTGATCTTTTGGGTTTTGGACCTACATTGAGGAATGCTTATCAATTTCCGGGCAACGAAGACCCCATATTTTATCTAATCTTTTCCTTTAGGAACCTGCTGGCCATTTATGCACTGGAGGTTTACAGTATGACCACTATTTTGTTTCCCGCAGCCATCACCTTCGCTGGTGTGGTTGTATCTATGGTGATTTGGGTGAGTAGGCGGAGGCTGGCGAAAGAACTTAAGCAGACAGGCCTATAAAGCAAAAAGGGTGATCTTCATTGCTGAGACCACCCCTTTCCATCTGCAGCTACCGTGGCAGTTGCAGACGATCAAACTACTGTTAAGAAACCTTGCCGAACCCTCTTTTGGGTATCCAAAAAATATTTCAGCAAATGCGCTTAAAGCTTCGTCGGAGTGAGCCGTAGCCACACCACCAACTTCCCCTTTCCACGCACGAAACCAAAATTTCAGTTCCTTTATCGCTCATTTGATAGTTCTAATGTAGGTGGAGTAATGATAAGATCAAAGAACTTAAGTGAAATGTTGTCCACCACTTTTGAACAGGCTTATACCTTAGTTATACACTGGCTTTGCACAAAGTTATCCACAACCATGACTAAGAGGCTCGTTCACTTAGCTCCAACCACCTGATTTCTTTTTGATCAATTGCCTGAGTAATTTCATCCACCTGCTTTCCCAGATTTTCTAACTCACTGAAATCAGATTTTTGGTTCATTTCTTCTGTCAATGCCGATTTTTTGGATTCCAACGCTTCAATTTCGGACATCAGAGATTCGTATTCTCTTTTCTCAGCATAGGAAAGCTTGTTTTGATTTTTTTCTTTTTTTGGAGCATCCTGGTTTTTCGACTCATTGGATTTATTCTCTCGAGCGGGTTTATTGTCTTCATTATTTTTTCTGAATGAGTTACTTGACCGATAAATAGAATAGTTACCGGGAAAGTCACTCACTTTTCCATCTCCTTCAAAGATAAACAGATGATCTACCAGCCTGTCCATAAAATAACGGTCGTGGGAAACGATGATCAGACACCCATCAAAGGATTCCAGGTAGTTTTCCAGCACGTTCAGGGTTGCCAAATCAAAATCATTGGTAGGCTCATCAAGGATCAGGAAATTGGGATTCTTCATCAGCACCCTCAATAGTTGCAGACGCTTCTTTTCGCCACCACTGAGTTTGCCTACCAGGTTATGTTGTGCTTTTGGAGGGAATAGGAATTGATTCAATAGTTGTGAAGCGGTAATAACGGAACCATCATCCATCGTGATCACTTCGGCCACTTCCTGAATGATATCCAGAACTTTTTTATTGGGGTTAAATTGTGATTCTTCCTGAGTGAAGTAACCTATTTTGATCGTGACACCGGTTTCGATTTTACCGGTATCAGCCTTGAGTTTTCCAGAAAGAATATCCAGGAATGTCGATTTTCCAATCCCGTTTTTACCTACAATTCCGATACGATCACCTTTTTTGAAAGTATAGCTGAAGTTTTCCAACAAGTTCCTTTCACCATAGGCTTTAGAAACATTCTCCAGGGAGAGGATTTTCTTGCCCTGTCGTTCCTTGGAAAGTTTAATCACCATTTCATCACCAGCGACCCTTGTAGAAGCTTTTTCTTTCAGCTCTTCATAGGCATCCACTCGATACTTGGCCTTCGTCCCCCGGGCTTTTGGTTGTCTCCGAATCCAGTCGGTCTCTTTTCTCAATAGATTTTTGGCCTTTTCTACACTAGCATTCAGCTGCTTGACACGTTCATCCTTGTTTTCCAGAAATTTGCTATAGTTGCCTTTGGATCTGAAAATTTTGCCATTGTCCAGCTCTATGATATCATTGGTTACTTTATCCAGAAAATATCGGTCGTGGGTTACCATCAATAAGGTCATACGACTGTTTATGAGGTATTCTTCCAGCCGTTCAATGGTCTCCAGGTCCAAATGGTTGGTGGGCTCATCCAGGATCAGCAGATCAGGATTTACCACCAGGGCTCTTGCAAGGGCAACTCTTTTCCTTTGGCCACCTGAGAGCTCGCTGATTTTCTGTTCAAAATTTTCAATGCCTAACCAGCCCAGTATTTGCTTTACCTGGCTTTCATAATCCCAGGCATTGTGCTGATCCATCTTTTCGATCAAAGGTGAAATGTCAGTGCCCTTTTCCGGGTGAATGGTGGCCTGATGGATCGCCATTTCATAATCACGAACAATTTTTAATACTTCAATATCTTCAGAAAAGACGGCCTCCAACACATTGTCATTGTCATCAAAAATAGGGTTTTGGGGCAGGATGGCTACCTGAATGCCCTTTTTAAACGAAACAACCCCCTGATCTTTGGCTTCAAGACCAGCAAGGATCTTTAATAAGGTTGATTTTCCACTGCCGTTTACTCCAACGATGGCTGTTTTTTGGTTTTCATCCAGTCCAAAAGAGATTTCCTCAAAAAGGGTTTTTTCATTGAATGATTTACTAAGATTTTCAACAGACAGATAGTTCATACCTGCAAAGTAAGCTGATTCCCGGGAGATTCGTTTTGTGTATTAAAACAGTTTTTTTGATGCTCTTCGAATCAAAATGATTGTCTTGTTGTTTACAGTTACATCTATTCAGTATACCTTTTTTACATAGATCACGTAAAACCTGCCAAACATTGATCACTATGAAAAATCTATTTATTCCCTTTTTGATCATTTTTTTTATCCATTGCGAAAGCCCGGCTAACGGAAAAAAGGATGAAAACAAATTGGTCAACTATCAAAGTCTTGATACAGCCACTTTTGCAGGAGGGTGTTTCTGGTGTGTGGAAGCATCATTTGAGCAAATCAAAGGTGTGGCTGAAGCGGTGTCCGGATATGCAGGAGGCAAGAAATCAGATGCTGATTATAAACTGGTGAGTTCTGGCAGGACTAAACATACGGAAACCGTTCAGATCTATTATGATCCTACTCAAATTGATTACAATACATTGTTGGATATTTTCTTTACAGCGCATGATCCTACGCAGCTCAACCGACAAGGACCAGATGTTGGACCTCAATATAGATCCGCCATTTTTTATCACAACGCAGATCAAAAGAAGCTGGCAGAAGCCAAAATAAAGCAACTGGCCGGATCATTTGACAAACCGATAGTGACTGAACTGAATAAATACTCTGAATTCTATGAAGCGGAAGAATATCACCAGGATTATGAAGAAAAACATCCTTTTAATCCATATATATTAAATGTGAGCAAACCTAAGATCGATCGGGTCAAAGAAAAATTCAATCATCTGCTGAAAACAGAGGATATGTAACCGATCGCTGGCAGGTAAGGTGACAAACCTTTAGAACAAGGAAGCTTTTTGGTTTTAAAACGCTCCAAAAAAGGAAAGGTCTGAATGAATCAGACCTTTCCAGTATTATTTCACCGGGAGTTGCCCTCCCTGGAATTCATTTAATCTTTAAGGAAATTCCTCAATACATAGTTCAGAATCCCACCGTGTTTGTAGTAAGCCACATCCACTTGTGAATCAAGTCTAAGTTTGGCTTTGAACTCAATCTTTGAGCCATCAGGTTTTGTTGCAGTTACATCTACAATCTTACCTGGTGTGAGATCAGAAGAAAGTCTGGTGATATCAAAGGTCTCATTTCCCTGTAATCCTAGTGTGTCCTGAGATTCACCTTCCATGAAAACCATTGGCAATACGCCCATCCCTACCAGATTGGACCGGTGTATCCTTTCATAACTTTCTGTGATCACAGCTTTTACACCCAACAGGTTAGTGCCCTTGGCAGCCCAGTCTCTGGATGATCCGCTACCGTATTCTTTACCTCCGATCACAACAAGTGGTGTTCCTGCTTCCTGATACTTCATGGAAGCATCGTAGATGGTCATTTCAGAGCCGTCCGGATGGTAAGTGGTCCATCCACCTTCTTTGGTGGCCAGCTTGTTTTTGATCCTTACGTTGGCAAAAGTTCCTCTCATCATCACCTCATGGTTTCCACGACGTGATCCGTAGGAGTTGAAATCTTTCTTTTCAACGCCATGTTTCACCAGGTATTTTCCAGCAGGATGTTCTGGCAAAAACTTACCAGCAGGGGAAATGTGGTCTGTAGTGACCATATCACCAAGCTGGAGCAATACTTTAGCCCCTTTGATATCATCGGGCTCTGGCACATCCTCAGAAATATTCTTGAAGAATGGTGCTTCCTGGATATAAGTGGAGGTGTCGTCCCATTCATAGATCTCCCCCTTAGGTGATTTCAATGCCTGCCAGGTGTCATCTCCAGCAAAGATGGTTTCATAAGTCTTTTTATAATCTTCCGGAGTAACAACCACATCCATGATCTCATTGATCTCTGCCTGAGTTGGCCAGATATCTTTCAGATAAACCTTATCTCCGTTGGTGTCTATTCCTAATGGCTCATTGTTCATGTCAAAGTCCATTCTACCAGCGATGGCGTAAGCCACTACCAGCATCGGAGAAGCCAGAAAGTTCATTTTGATGTTAGGATGAATCCTTGCTTCAAAGTTTCTGTTACCAGACAATGAAGAACAAACTACCAGGTCATTTTCGATGACTGCTTTTTGCACTGCAGGTATCATATCTCCGGAGTTACCGATACAGGTAGTACATCCATATCCTACTGTGTGGAATTTAAGCGCTTCCAGATATGGGAGCAGTTGGGATTTGTTCAGGTAGTCAGTTACAACCCGTGATCCGGGTGCCAAGGAGGTCTTCACCCATGGTTTTACATTCAGCCCTCTTGCTACCGCCTTTTTTGCGACCAGTCCTGCACCGATCATTACACTTGGGTTTGAAGTATTGGTACATGAAGTAATCGCGGCAATGACTACAGCTCCATCAGACAGGTTGTAAGTCATGTCGCCTTGCTTCATCTGAATACTCCTGATCCCTGATTTTATTTTTACACTCTCAGCAGGGGCACCACCTTCATTCATCCAGTCGCCGAGTCGATCCTGAACAGGAATATATTCACGACTATGAGAATCCTTAAGCAGATCGATGACCTGATTACGAGCATCTTTCAGTAAGATTTTGTCTTGTGGTCTTTTTGGACCCGATATTGTCGGCTCAATAGAACCCAGGTCGAGTTCTACTTCTTTGTGATATTCCATTACAGTGTCGGGGTCTCTCCAAAGCATATTTTCTTTAGCATACGCTTCCACCATGGCTACATGCTCTTCTGATCGGTTGGTTTTGCGCATGTAAGCAAGGGTCTGGTCATCGATAGGCCAGTGGGTATCAGTACAGCCGAATTCCGGTGACATATTGGAGATGGTTCCTCTATCTGGCACAGTGAGGTTTTCAAGTCCTGGTCCGAATATTTCTACTATTTTACCCACAACACCTACATCTCTCAGTAGCCTGGTGATGGTGAGGACCAAATCAGTCGCTGTAGTACCTTCTTTCATTTCCCCGGTTAGCTTCAAGCCAACTACTTCAGGAAGGATCATATAAATAGGCTGGCCAAGCATCGCTGCTTCCGCTTCAATACCACCAACACCCCATCCCAGTACTCCAATGCCATTAACCATAGGAGTATGCGAATCTGTACCGACAAGCGTATCAGGGAAGAGATAACCATCACGCTCTATCACACCTTTGGCCAGGTATTCCAGGTTTACCTGGTGGCAAATTCCCATGCCCGGAGGTACAACACTGAAGTTTGAGAATGCTTGTTGCGCCCATTTCAGTAACTTATACCGCTCTTCATTGCGTTGATATTCTACATCAACGTTTTTCTGATAGGAGGAAGCCGTACCGAAAAATTCTGCCATTACAGAGTGGTCAATCACCATATCAGCAGGTACCACAGGATTGGTTTGACTGGTGTCTTTTCCTTTTCTGGACACTTCGGAACGGATTGAGGCGATGTCTACCACCGCAGGCACACCCGTAAAATCTTGCATTAAGACCCTTGCTGGTGAATAGGGGATGTCATCCTTGCCTGCAGTTTTCTTCCAGTTAAGCAATGATTCCAAATGCCCCTCATTTACAGCAAAATCATCATAATTTCTGATGGCGTTCTCCAACAAGATCCGAATGGAGTATGGTAATTTTTTTACCTCAGCTCTTTTTTTAGCCAATTCGCGAAGACTAAAATATTTATGTGTTCCTAGTGGTGTTTTTAATTCTTTTTCTATTCCGAAAAAATCCTGTGCCATGATTTATTTTTTTTGTAGTTAGGTACGCTATACAACTAAGGGCCAAAGATAATGTATATCAGCAGACACTTATCTTTTTCCTAGATCGTACTTAAAAATTTTATTGTGTCCACATTATCAGCATAGTCCCATGGTTCCGGGGTTTGGGCGTGTCCAAAGGGTATATAACCATGCCCAACCTTGCATTGAATCTTTGAATCCAGTCGTTCGAGTTTTTCAGTAAGCGAACGCTTGCTTTCATAGGTCTCTCCATAGATAACAGATAGTGGAGAAACTAGTTCCTCAGTCTCTTTCCATAAAAGAAATCCGGTATCCAAATGAGGGGTTTTGTTGATTAAATAGATGGATTTATAATAGTCGTAATTATTCTTAAATTTATGATGGTCCATCATTGTCTCATACCTCATGAATACATCAAACATTTGCTTCACGTCGTAACCGCCAGGATAATAAACTTTTGAGACATTTCGACAACCCATACCAAAATAGGAAAATACGTCCTTTCCCAATGCTTCCAACTCCTCTTTTGATTCTGTCCCATCAATTACAGCTACTGAAACCCGGTTTTTCCTGATGATGTTTGGCAGATTCCCAAAGTAATAATGAAAATACCTGGCCGTGTTGTCACTCCCGGTGGCGATCACCGCATCGATGTCAGTGAGCCTTTCCCGGATAGCTATATTTTTTTTCAGCCCTGGGCCTGCTTCGGCGATCCATTCAATAAGCAGTTTTACCAGGAAGGTGTCTTTGTTACTCGTTTTAATGGCCGCATAATGTCCTGAAAGCAACACTGACATGAGGTCGTGAAACCCTACCAGCGGGATGTTTCCTGCCATCACAATGCCTACGATTTTGGGTACTTCGACATGGATCTGATAGTTTCCCAGCCAGTTTGTGAGTTTTTTGCGATCCAACATGGAGCCAATCCCCTCAAAAGCCATTTTCACATTGTTATCCGTGAACCATGCGTTTTCACGTCTTGCAATGGCAGCGTATTTACTTATTTCATCATCTTTTAGCGTGTTTATCCTATCTCCAACTTTACCAAACGCTTCAATTCGCTCTTTTAGATTCATTAATTCTGATTTTTGGCTTGTCCGCAAACTTATTGTGAATATTTTTGTTCCCTATTTAACTAATACAAAAAAAAAGAAGGACACAATGGCAATTATGATTACTGACGAATGCATCAATTGTGGTGCATGTGAGCCGGAATGCCCAAATACTGCCATCTACGAAGGAGGGGAAGAGTGGAAATGGTCTGATGGTACCGATCTGACAGAAGTAGAACTGGAAGACGGCACCACTGTTGATGCCAACGAAGCTCAGGAACCTGTTTCAGATGAGTTTTATTATATCGTTTCCGGGAAATGTACAGAATGCACTGGTTTTCACGAAGAACCGCAATGTGCAGCAGTCTGTCCGGTAGATTGTTGTGTTCCGGACCCTGATTACGAAGAAACAGATGATGAGCTAACTGCTAAAAAAGAGTGGTTGCACGTTTAAAAAAATAAAAACAACAATGTGAAAAGGATGGGTTATCTCATCCTTTTTCTTTTTATCAGGTAAGCTCCCAATACTTTATCAAAAGGATCAGCAGTATCTACCTCCACCAGGTCGATCTTCAATTGACCACACCGGAGTTTAATTTTATCAAAAAGTTCACCCATTTGATTCTGATAGTAATCTTTGATTTCATGAGGATTTAATTTAATAGATTGCCTGGTTTCGAGATCAATAAAGCGATGCGGGCGATCCTCAAAATCAAAGGCGAGCTCAGTGTTTCGATCTGAGACATGAAACACAATGATCTCATGTTTATTGTGTTTAAGGTGCTGTAATGACTTATATATCTCATCGATATCGTTGGATTTCTGGAACATGTCGCTAAAGATGATAATCAGCGATCTCCGGTGGATTTTCCCGGCTATTTCATGCAATACCTGGGCAACGTCTGTTGCCGGTGTAGGCTCACTGGTCATCAACTGGCTAAGCTGGGTGAGCATTTGGCTCAGGTGGGATTTGGTAGACTTTAAAGGTGTTTGAAACTCTACTTTGTCAGAAAACCCTTTGATCCCCACAGCATCCCGTTGTGATGTGAGTAGATAGGCCAATGCTCCGGCACTCATCAGACTAAATTTTATCTTGTCCTTGTTTGGGAGAGGATAGTACATCGAACTAGAAATGTCGATGAGGATGTGACAACGCAGATTTGTTTCCTCTTCATATTGTTTGGTATACAACCGATCTGTTTTGGCATAAACTTTCCAGTCGATGTGACGGGTACTTTCGCCAAAATTATAGAGCTTATGTTCTGCGAATTCGACCGAAAACCCATGATATGGAGATTTATGTAACCCTGTAATAAAACCTTCCACAAGCTGTTTTGCCAGGATCTCAAAGTCTTCAAACTGTTTAATATTGGCCAAATTAATTTCCATATTGAAAAGGAAAACGTTTTTTACTTGATATATGTACGAATTTAAAAGAATTAATATAAGTCGCTAATGTGGCCGCTGTTTGCATTTGTTTATTTTAAAATGCTATATTTAAATCTTAAAATTTTAAGATATAGGGAACATAATTACCATGTGTTGTGGAAGAGAACAAGGATAAAGGAAGAGATGAAATCTATTCCGAAAGAGTAAGGGCTGGGAAAAGGACTTATTTTTTTGATGTAAAATCAACCCGTTCTAACGATTACTACATTACCATCACGGAAAGCAAGAGAAGGTTCAAAGAAGACGGCTTTTTTTATGAGAAACACAAAGTTTTTCTCTACAAAGAGGATTTCAATAAATTTGTTGAAGCACTTAATGAGACTGTCAATCATGTGAAAACCGAATTAATGCCGGAAGTGGACTTTGAACAGTTTGATAGTTTGGAAGAAAGTCATGAACGTGAAAAGGAGAGCGTGAATCTAACTTCTGATGACGACTCTGAATTGAAGTGGGATTAAATAACTAAGATTTTTATAAGTTTAAAGCTCTTGATTTTCAGGAGCTTTTTCTTTTGGAATCAGGTTTCAACTCAGACAATTTAAAGATACATGAACAGGTCTCTGGTTTTCTTTTTTGTGCTGGCAGTTCTGCTTGGTATCCTGATATGGTATTTTTCAAATATCTTTTTTTATATCACCATCTCCCTGGTGCTTGCTACGATACTACGGCCACTCACCAACCAGGTATTGAGAATTCAAGTTATGGGAGGCCATCCTCCCAGGTTTCTGGCCATCCTTTTTTCTTTTATCGTGGTCCTTCTGATCATTAGCTCATTTGTCATTCTCTTTATCCCTTTGATATCTGATCAGGTAGAGGTTATCTCCAACTTGAATTTTGAGAAAGTCTTTGATGGAGTTCTCAATCCTTTGAAGGGTCTGGAGAGCTTTTTGATAGACAATCAGTTGGTGCATGAGGAGCCAGGGTTTATTGTCAATGGAATCAAGTCTTCATCTTTTGATCTGATCACAAACATCAACTTTACCCAGGTCATTAATGATCTGATCTCTTTCACAGGTAGTTTTTTTATTGGAATACTTGCTGTCACCTTTATTACTTTCTTTTTGCTTTATGAAAAAGGTATTATACGCAGGCAGCTGATCTCCATCATCCCCAACCAGTATTTTGAAGTGTTTATTGCAGCACTTTATAAGGTGGAGCGCCTACTTTCCAATTATCTGCTGGGTTTGTTGTTTCAAATGACCTCCATATTTTCCATTGCTTCACTGGGGCTCAGTATCCTGGGGATCAACTACGCACTGACCATTGCCGTTTTTGCTGCTGTGGCCAATCTTATACCTTATCTTGGTCCGATATTAGGTGCCATTTTTGGGATTATCGTTGGGATTTCTACCTCCGGGTCCTTTGCCTTCACCAACGATACCATCTTTCTAATCCTCAAGATCGTATCTGTTTTTGCTATTGTCCAGGCCACCGATAACTTGGTTCTTCAACCACTTATTTTTTCTAAAAGTGTAAAAGCACATCCTCTGGAAATATTTGTCATTATTTTTGTCGGCGCAGCGATCGCCCAGATTCCGGGAATGATCGCAGCGATCCCTGCTTATACGGTGTTGAAGGTTTCGATTACTGAAGCATATGCGGGATTTAGAAAATACCAGGTTTTTAAAAAATAGTAATAATGGGTTTGAGATGTGGAATTGTCGGATTGCCAAATGTGGGTAAATCGACATTGTTCAATGCTTTGTCTAATGCGAAGGCTGAAGCAGCCAATTTTCCTTTTTGTACGATAGAGCCAAACGTGGGAGTGATTCTGGTACCGGATGAACGGTTGGGCATCCTGGAGGGACTGGTGAATCCGGAAAAAGTAGTACCCACCACCATAGAATTTGTGGATATTGCGGGGTTGGTGAAAGGAGCCAGTAAAGGTGAGGGACTGGGCAATCAGTTTTTGGCCAACATTAGAGAGACTGACGCTATCATCCATGTGGTGCGATGCTTTGATGATGACAACATTGTGCACGTAGATGGTAAGGTGAATCCGGTCTCAGACAAAGAAGTGATCGATACGGAATTGCAGCTCAAAGACCTGGATTCGGTCGAAAAACGAATCAGCCGGGTTGAAAAGATTGCTAAATCAGGGGATGCCAAAGCCAAAAAGGAGTATGAGGTATTGAGTAAGGTAAAGAAACACCTTGAGGAGGGAAAAAACATCAGGTCAATAGACCTGGAGAAGGAAGACCGGGTGATCATCAAAGACTTACAGCTGCTTACCGGAAAGCCAATCATCTATCTGGCCAATGTTGATGAAGAGAGTGTGAAAAATGGTAATCAATGGAGTAGTGAACTTGCGGAGGCGGTAAAATCGGAAAATGCCGAGGTGGTGATTGTATGTGCCGGACTGGAAGCGCAAATAGCTGAATTTGAAGATGTTGAGGAGAAAAACATGTTCCTGGAAGAATATGGGCTGAAAGAATCCGGTCTAAACAAATTAATTAAAGCCGCATACCATTTGTTGGATCTCATCACCTATTTCACGGCCGGTGTGCAGGAAGTGAGAGCATGGACCATTAAGAAGGGGTGGAGCGCTCCTCAGGCGGCTGGAGTAATACACACCGATTTTGAAAAGGGTTTCATCAAAGCTGAAGTGATCAAGCTCACAGACTATCAAAATTTGGGATCAGAACAAAAATGCAAGGAAGCGGGAAAAATGGCTATCGAAGGGAAGGATTATATTGTGCAGGACGGCGATATCATGCACTTCAGGTTTAACGTTTAATTTTTACTGGCTTCGATTTTACATACGCTAAACACCTGATTTTTCAATACGGCGATACACTGAAATTTAGCTAAATCCCTGATTTACACGGAGTAAAATTTTGATCTGCATGATTACCATGCTAAAATTATCCATCAATTGATCAAAGAAATACTCATCTCTCAGTGGATTACTTACAGGAAGACCTTCATGATTTAATAAGTTTTGATGACTCCGTCACGGATTTCATCAGCGAGACCGCCCTGGATGGTCTGTGCTATTGGGACATGAAGAATCCTGAGAATGACCGTATAAACAGGAAATTTCTGAGATCATTGGGATATCATCAGGAAATAATTCCGAACGAGTATTATTCGTGGAAAAATTTGATCTCTCCTCAGGATCGTGATGAATTATTAGCAGCATTTGAAAAACATTGCCAGGATCCCAAGTACCCTATCAATCTGATTGTAAGATATAGGCACAAGAATGGTTCCACGGTCTGGTTTAAGTGTATTGGAAAATCCCTTACGAATGAAATGGGGCAAATAACTGGGATACTAGGAGCACACATAGATATCACCAGATTTATTGAGCGAGAACAAGAATTAAGTATTGCTGAAGAACAATTCCGTGGCGCTTTTGAACACTCCGCACTCGGTATGGCTTTGGTATCGACTGAGGGTAAATGGCTTAAAGTCAATAAAAAACTTTGCTCGATTGTAGGTTACACAGAGGAAGAGTTACTGGTAAAAACATTTCAAGACATCACCCATCCTGATGATCTGGATACAGATCTCACACACGTGCAGGAACTTCTTGACAATAAGATTGCTGGCTATGAGATGGAAAAACGTTATTTCCACAAAGACGGACATATCGTGTGGGTCCTGTTGAATGTATCTCTTGTACGAGATGCTAACAAAAATCCAGTTCATTTTGTATCACAGATCCTGGATATTACTCAACGCAAAAAAACGGAAGAAGAGCTGCGTCAGGCGACAGATCGTCTTTCATTGGCAATAAAGGGCTCTAAAATCGGTATATGGGAATATAACATTGTCAAGGATTATTTAGTTGGCGACGATGCGATTTTACATTTATACGGCAATAGATCGGGTCGTTTTTCAGGTAGGTATGATGACTGGCTAAAAGTGCTGCATCCTGAGGATGTGGATCAATGTAGAAAAGAAGTTGCACTTGCCATTGAAGGTAGGAAAGAGTTTAATAGCGAATACAGAACCATCTGGCCTGATGGGTCCATTCATCATATCAGGGCATTAGCGCTCGTTCAACGTGATGATCATGGAAAACCAACTAGAATGGTTGGTACGAGCTGGGATATCACCGAGGAGAAAAATTTGGAAGAAATGCATCGGATGATGGCAGCCAATGAGTCTAAAAGGAAAGAGATGGAGCAATTTGCATACATTGCTTCCCATGACTTGCGGGAACCACTTGTCACCATTCAGCGATACCTGGATGGTTTTATTGATGATTATGGTCAGGAAATGGAAGCCGATGCTCTCCATTTTATCAAAGCGTCAATCAGAGCTTCCAATCACATGCAGGATCTGATTGTTGGTTTATTGGACTATTCCAGACTAAGTAAAGAAAAGGAATTAGTGGTGGTTGATAGTGGTGATATCCTCACAGACGTAACGGAAGACCTCAACGCATTGATTAAATCAACTCAGGCAAATATTATACACAAGCATCTCCCAGTTTGCAAAGCATATCCACTGGAATTAAAATTATTGTTCCAAAACCTCATTCAAAATGCAATCAAATTCCGTAAGCCTGGTGAGATCCCCGAGATAGAGGTTGATGCTGAAAAAACATCAGGAGGCTGGCAGTTTAGTATCAAGGATAATGGGATCGGTATAAGAGAAAAGGATTTTGATAAAGTTTTTACACTGTTTCGTAGATTACACAATAAAACCAAATACGAAGGATCCGGCATAGGATTGGCCTACGCAAAGAAGATTGTCGAGATTCATCATGGGAAAATATGGCTAGAATCGTGGCCCAATCAGGGAAGTACTTTCTATTTTAGCATATTGACAGATAACCTATGAAGAAAAAACTGAACAGCATTCTTTTAGTAGATGATGATGAGGATTGTAACTTCTTTCACAAGCGCTTGATCAAGCGCATGGATATCACAGATGAAATCCAGGTTGCTCTGGATGGAGAAGAAGCTTTAAATTATTTGAAGTCCGCTAAAAATGGTCAGCACCCACAACCAGCCATTATCTTCTTAGATATCAACATGCCAAAGGTAGATGGATGGGAATTTCTTGAAGAATATGAAAAGCTGGATGAGGTCCAAAAAGCCAAGGTAGTATTGATCATGCTGACCACTTCATTAAATCCTGATGATATGGAGCGAGCTGAAAAAAACCCCTTGGTACATGATTACTTCAATAAGTACCTGGATGCGGATCGCATCTTTAAGATCATCGAAAGTCATTTTAGCGACCACCTTTAGTCGAATTTATTTATTAGGAGGATCCGAATAACCTTTTTTTCTGGTTTATCGGTTTTGGCTTGTGCAGAGTAATACAATGCAATCCTCCACCGCTGTAGTTTAATTCCAGAGCGTCACTCATCACAATCTTTCGGTTATTAAAAACACGTCCAAGGATCTGTTTAGCGGCTTCATCCTTGTTTTTAATATATTCCGAATCTCCGGGGCTGTAATAGGAGGGTACAATTACTGAGCTGTTTGTAATAACAAAATTAAGATAGCTGGTAACAGGTGTATAATAGATGTCCTGGCCATTGAATTTTCCATTATTGAAAAGTATGGGTGCCTGCGGGACCCTGATGATATTGAAAGGTTTGCCATCCTGGTCTCTGGATTTGCTCAGGATCTCATAACTTTCCTCCAGCCGTTGATCAACGATCTGATAAAATGGGTCGCGAAGAAGATCAGTAGGGTCAACCTGGGCGAGTAGAATGGTATTTGCATCTGCAAACCGGCAAAATTCGTCAATGTGGCCATTTACGCCATTTCCATATATATTTTCGTAGACAGGCCCATTGTCAAAGGCATCATCTTGTGGAATACCTTTCTTCAACCAGATGATATTTTTTTGATTGAGATTCAGTTTATACTCCGCTTCTATTTGTTGGATGGTGAGATGAGGGTTAATAGCTTTTTCATAGCTTTCAATCAATATCATGGTCCCTTTACCATTGATCTCTCTTCCTCCACCGGCGCTATACATATTACTTCTCATGAATGAAAGCCTCATCTTCGAGGAATACTGTTCGCTGAAAAGATTGTACGCCTGATTTGCTTCGTGATCATACTTGAAAGAGAGAATGTTTGACTCGCCTGCTTTATTGTGTATGAATACCGGACCATAATCCCTAATCCAGACATTGTCATTCTCCAGGTTAAAAGGACTTAGTGTCACATTAAGGATATTGACCCCCCGGTTTTTCAGAATATTCTCAATGTTGTTGATATCATGATATCGTTCATTGTAAAACAATGTGACATGGTCTTTTTCGGCGATTGCAGAAGTAAGATTGAGTATTGTCTGCTGAAATGTCGGGTTCCAGCAGATGAAAGTGCTTTCTTGTTCTTCAAATTCGGCTGGGGAAAATAAAAAGTTTTCAATGTTTGATTCGACTGTGCAGCGAATTAAACCGATAGACCCTAAAAAAAGTAGAATCAGACAAGCGAACAATCCCTGAACCCTTGCCCTCATGACCTTGACTTTCATGTCAGGTCAATCAAATAGGTTAATAACATTGTATGATCTCCATCAAAGATGATGTTTTTTCAAATCTTAATATACATTTTGAAGAAATCTTGAGTTGTGCCTTTTGCCATGTATGATTGTGGTTCGAAAATTTTCCATCAGCAATTTTTTCTTAAGTGAGATTGAAAGAAAAATCAGCCACATTAAAAATTGTAAATTTATTTGATAACTGTTTGGTGGTGTCGTACATTTCACTTGCCATATACGTTACCAATGCCATAAAAAAAATGTGCTGTTTGTGTATAGATTTGCTATGGTCATTACAACTATTTTGTTCAATTAAGCGTCATTAGGTTAAGTAAAATAAGCTGGATGCACCTCAGTGAAGAAGAATTAATCAAAGGTTGCTGCAATCAAGATGCAAAAGCGCAGCAACAACTGTACGATACTTTCGCTCCGCGGATGTATGCTGTTGCTTTGCGGTATACGAAAATGGAGCAGGAAGCAGAGGATATTCTTCAGGAAGCTTTTTTAAAGGTTTTCAATAAAATAGAAAACTTTAGAAAGGATTCTTCGCTGGCATATTGGATAAAGCGTATTGTCATTAATACAGCATTAAACCACCAAAGGAGTAAGCTCTATTTATATCCGATGGTGGACGTAAATGACCTGAATCAATACAGTGAAAGTGAGACAGCAGTTTCTTCATTGAGTCAGAAAGAGCTCATGGATATGGTCAGAAGACTTCCCAGTGGTTGTCAGATCATATTCAACCTTTACGCAATTGAGGGATTTAAACATCACGAAATTGCGGAGATGCTTGATCTGAGTGAAGGAACATCCAAGTCCCAATATGCAAGAGCAAAGAGTTTGTTGAAGGAATGGATCAATGAAAGCAATAAAGTGAATTATGGCAAGGCGGGAGAACTTTGAGGGAGATGGCTTCGAACGGGAATGGAAGGATGCTTTTGAGAATGCCTCAGAGCAACCAGATCCCAGGGTATGGAGCAATATTGAGCGTGACTTAGCCTATCAACAGATGGCTTCGCTTAAGCGTAAAGCTCGTTTTTATCAATGGGCCGCTGCAGCAGCTATATTTATTGCAGCTTTCATGGGGATAAACTATCTAATCTCCGATGATTCGATCAATAATGGTGTGCTCTCTGATACAAATCCTCAGGAAGAAAATATTAATAATCAATCCACATCATTCAATAATGATCGTGTACTTTCCTCAAATGATCGTGTACTTTCCTCAAATGATCATGAAAACCGGCCACCCACAAAAATCATTTCAGCAGGCCCGGCAGCTATTGGTGATGCTCAGAATGAAAAAAACATAAATTCCAATAACGGATATTTCTTGTCGTCCGATGAATCCATCGATGAAACTATCATCCCCAATTACCTGGCTTTAGTTCTCGATGGAAAGCGCATTGAAGAAGCCAATGTCTCCTATGAAGTAGATGCGAACACAGCAAGAAAAATGTACAACAAGCCGATCAATGGGAAATTCGCACAACGAAAATCAAGAAAATCGCAAGATCAGGAGAAGTTTTGGGCAGGAGTCGGTGTAGGGTCTGGTAGCTTTGATCCTAATTATCAATCTGGTCCAAGCAATCTATTAGCCAGTAGCCTAAACCTGGCAACAGCAGAGAATTATGCAGTGGCCAATACATATAGGATTGAAAGTCAATCTCCTTCGGTACGTGAAGGTATGAAGAGCGGATCTACCATTGATATGGGTTTAAACTTTGGTATGAGGATCAGTGACAATTGGATCCTTGAGAGCGGTGTCTATTATACCCAGGCCGATGCAGTTACCCAGACCAACGTGGTAGTGGAGTCGCCCAACGTTGTGGAGCCCATTGCAGCTTCTTCTGAGACCAGGGGCGTGACACAGCTGAATAGCTTAGTGGGCGCCGAAAAAATCATTCAGTACAGCTATCAGGATGTCAATTTAGACAATCAGTTCCAGTTTGCTTCACTCCCTATAAAAGCTGGTTTTATCCTGATCGATAGCCGGTTAAATATCATTGTCAATGCTGGAGTGTCCACAAATCTCTACCTCGGCAATAAGTTGGTAGACCAAAACAACGAAGTGGCCAATGTCGACATCGGGCCGGGCAAGAGCTCACCATATCGTGAAATCAGCTTTGCAGGTTTAGGAGGGCTACAAATTGGATATGCACTTTTCGATCAGGTTGAGTTTACTATCGAGCCATACATGAGGCAACCTATCACCTCGCTGACCAAGCAAAGTACTTCTTTCGTTGCTTCGCCGAGTGGTTTGGGAATAAATACAGGCATTCGGTATAGATTTAATTAATCAGTTACAACCTTTTTTCAAGTAGTGGTGTCATAATTTTATAAACCGAATTATCGCCATGGAAGAAAAAAATCAAACACAGCCCATAGAGGTCAAAAAAGAGTTGATCAAGCTTACTACACTGACTTTAATCGTTCTATCATTGCTTACCCTTTTTTATATCGGTTAAGCAAATCAACGTGATTTAGGGAAACCTAATTTCTTTAAGCCAGTAATTTTATTGTAGGTATTTCGGAGCTTGTCTGAAAAGATTTTTAGCTTTGGATATCTATCAATAGAACTATGCCTGAAAAGCCAATCACTTCCTTTATTGAAAAGCATTTTCTTCATTTCAATGCTGCCGCCCTGGTAGATGCTGCCAAAGGGTATGTCAGGCATTTGGATGAAAATAAGAAGATGCTTGTATCACTAGCCGGTGCCATGAGTACAGGTGAATTAGGCATTTCTTTTGCTGAAATGATTCGCAATGATAAGGTTCATATTATTTCCTGTACAGGCGCCAACCTGGAGGAAGATGTGATGAACCTGGTGGCTCATTCACATTATAAGCGAATCCCAAATTACAGGGACTTAACTCCTGAAGAGGAGGGAGCGTTGCTTGAGCAAGGCCTGAATCGGGTCACAGACACCTGTATCCCGGAGGAAGAAGCATTTCGCCGGATTCAGAAACACATTTTTAAGATCTGGAAAGATGCAGAAGATAATGGGGAGCGATATTTCCCACATGAGTTTATGTATAAGCTGCTGAAGAGTGGTTTGCTCGACGAATATTTTGAGATAGATCCCAAAAATAGCTGGATGCTGGCAGCAATGGAAAAGAACCTGCCAATGATTGTTCCCGGATGGGAAGACTCTACCTTGGGCAATATTTTCGCGAGCTACTGTATCAAAGGAGAATTGAAGCCCGGTACGATGAAATCCGGCATTGAGTATATGACATTCCTGGCCGACTGGTATACCAAAAATGCCGGTAATGATGGGATAGGATTTTTCCAGATTGGAGGGGGTATTGCCGGAGACTTCCCGATTTGTGTTGTACCGATGCTCTACCAGGACCTGGAACTGGAAGACACACCATTTTGGAGTTATTTCTGTCAGATCTCCGATTCTACTACCAGCTATGGCTCTTACAGCGGGGCAGTACCTAATGAAAAGATTACCTGGGGTAAACTGGATGTGAATACCCCAAAGTACATTGTAGAGTCTGACGCTACCATCGTGGCACCATTGATATTTGCCTATATTCTGGGTTGGTGATTATTGATTTTTCGGCTCAAGCTCGCCTCGCATAAATTGATTATACTCTTCACAAGAGAGGTAAGATTCACCTAATGAGTAAGGACAGGTCTGGTAAATGCGGTCGAAGGGTCCATCCTTGATGATAACGCCCGTACCATTACATACAGGGCAAATCATCTTTTGTAAACCACCACAATTGTAATCGTCGCCCTGGAGCTCCTTCTGAATCTCGGCAGTTTGCTCTTTGCTGATATAGATATACTCTTCTTCAGCAAGTTGAAGGTATTTGGTCGCCATTTCGTAATACCGGCCTTGGGTGCCTTTGAGCTGGATGTATTTATTTAGCCAGTTAATGCTTTGTTTGTATTTAGTAAGATGGAAGCTGTTTCTACCAAAGTAATAGGCCATTTCTGAAGGCAGGGATTCCATTTTACTCATCACAAAAAGAAACTCTTTCTGAGCAGACTCATATTGGCCAGACTCCATCATGATCACACCCTGATCCATACGCCTGGAAAGCTCTCCATCGAGGATAGATTGTCCAAATAAGTGGAAATAAAGGCCAAATGTGAAGAAGGAAAAGATCAGAAAATATTTACCCATTATGTAAAGATGCTTATTTAAACTTATTTGAAAACTGCTCTAAGGTGTTTTTTAAGTTTATCGCCAAAATAATACCAAGTTTTACTTATCTGTTACCTTTGCCTTTGAATTTCAACTTTGGAACAATAATTGTGAATACTAACGTTCACTAAACAAAGAAAAGTATCCAATCAATTTTGAGAACCAGGTATCTACTTTTTGTAATAATTGTCATGACTTTTGCAGGTGTTTCTTTTGCACAGTCCACAAGGGACGTGAAGCCAAAAGACCCTCCGCCTCCTACATATCAGGCTGCCAAGAAAGAAAAGAAAGGATTTCTTGGTTTGTTTAAAAAGAAGGAAGAAAAGACCGTCTTCAACAAGTCGAGGGAAGAAGAGGTGGCAGAATTCAGAGCCAGGCTCAAGGAGGTTTATAAAGAGAAAGCAAAAGAGCAAAAGAAAGCTGAAGATCCACAATATTCCAATCCATTGTACTTCGGCCATAAAAAACCTCCAAAGAAGCGTGCACCGGATAAAATGAAATTCTGCAAAGAGTGTGGCCTCAAACACTAGGAGCCAAATGATTGCCAAATCAATTCAATGTGTTGGGAAGGTCCAGGGTGTATACTTTAGGGCATCTACCAAAGAAACAGCTAAAACATTGGGGATTCGTGGGTGGGTCAAGAACCAAATGGATGGGTCTGTGCTGATACACGCCGAAGGAGAAGAAGAAGCACTTGATCAACTCATTGGTTGGTGCGAAAAGGGGCCTGTCTATGCGGAGGTGAAATCTGTTGAGGTCAATGATTCAGTCTATGAAGGGTTCAAATCCTTTGAGATTACCCATTAGCGTAGGAAATCATCTTGTTTCTGCTGAAGTTGACACCAAATTTCTGAAGGATTAATCTACGAATGCTGTAAAAGTGAAACCTGAAGTTTATGGCTTGCTTTAGAATACATGCCTTGAGAATACCTCTGTAGACTTCCGGGTGGGTAGACAACTCATTGGTCCATTCTAAAAATTTATCGGACCAGTTTTCGGCGTATACTTCATAATGACTCCGGCCATCCCAGATGAATTCCAGCTGATTGTCTCCAATGGTAAAGCGGTAAATCACTGAGAGTAGCTCATAAAACTCCTTGAGGAATTCTGTGTCATACTCCTGGATGGCTTCAATCTGTAGTGCAAAGTCATCCATTAAACCCATGGGATTTTCAGAGCGGGTGTAATGGGCTTTGGCGATCTCTACCCATTGTGTCAATAGACGTGGTTCTACAAAAGCCTGGGCAGCACGTAGTATCTGATTCTTGTCCTGGTCAAAGTACTTGTCCTGATACTGTATCAAATCTGCCTGCTTTTAGTTTTTTGCATAAAAAAAGGGAATAGAACCTATTCCCTGCAAATTTACTTAAATCGTTTATTCTTGATTATGAACTTTTGGTAAAAGTGAAAGTCCACGAACCATCAAATCCGGTTACCCGGTCTGATGTTGATACTGTGAAGGTTACAATCAGTTGAGTATCAGTCACAGACTGAATATTCATGGATATGCCATCTACCCTGTCAAGCTCGGAGATAGAGCCTCCAAATGTCCAGGTGGTACTGCTTGGCCATACATCGCTGGCTCCGGTATCCTGCGGAATCCCATCGACTGCGATGGTACCTCCATCAACATTTCCTGAAATAACGACTGTCAGACCTTCCCATTCCGGACGAACGGTAGTACCTAACTTGGCGCCATCAGTAGCCAAAACCCAGGTACCCACAAGTTTCGCAACCTGTTCTTCCTGAGGTGTAGGGCCATCATCACCCCCTCCTCCTTTGTTACAGCTAATAAATACTACAAGAGATATGAACACTAAGGCAGTTAGTAAATCAGTGACTCTTTTCATAATGCGGTTTAATAATTATAAGATAACCAAAAGTAGGCTTTTTTAAGCACTTTCAAAATTGAATTACCTAAAGATAAAACATAAATATTTTTGAATGCCATCATGTATGATATTACGTTATCAAGGTTTGAAGTCCTCGATATTGATAATTTGATCACAAAAAGTATATTCTCTTTCCTGATTTGAGGCTATGATGATGGTTTGTTCCTTATTCAACGCTTTGATTTGATCCTCATACCAGGAGATGTTTTTTACGTCAAGGTTCATTGTGGGTTCATCTAAAAAGATAACCTCCGCCTCAAAAAAGAATGTCAAACTTAACTTGAGCCGTTGAAGCATCCCTGAGGACAGTTCTTCGATGTA
Organism: Cyclobacteriaceae bacterium; assembly: GCA_965223915.1. GTDB lineage: Bacteria > Bacteroidota > Bacteroidia > Cytophagales > Cyclobacteriaceae > UBA7330. Next base: position 2,712,339 of record OZ245027.1, read on the forward strand.
TTTATTGGCAACAGAACTAAGGCTAGAGCGTGAAAGAAGCTCCATTGTGTCATATGGTGAAGCCTTAAATTTCTGATGGAAAGCAAACATCTCTGAAACGGTAAACTCATTGATGATATTCACATAGGGTGCCACCAGCCCAAAAGATAATTGCACACTCTCCTTATCGATCGGTGACTGATTATGGGTGAATTTGATATTACCTTCAGAAGGGCTTAGAAAATTGCACAGGATTTTGATCAATGTTGATTTTCCTGAGCCATTGGAGCCAGTGATAGCAACCCTGGATCCGGATACGAATTCAAAATTCAAAGCCCTGAATATCCATTCCCGGTTGTATCTCTTCCCAAGATTGTCAACAATGATCTTCACTAGTAAATACCTTTCATGACTCCTTTGGGACTGTTTCGGATGAAGTCGAGTATTTGTTTTTTGTATTTGGAAGCAGCGATTTCAGATTCTACCTGATCGAGCGCCTTACTGATATTCTGGTTTTGGATATAAATGACCCTGTAGATATCATCTATGATCCTGATATCTTCTTCCGGAAAACCTCTGCGTTTAAGACCCACTGTGTTGACTCCAACAAAAGAGAGAGGCTCACGGGCCGCTTTCACAAACGGGGGCACATTTTTTCTAACCAATGAAGCACCACCAATAAATGCATGCTCACCAATGACAATAAACTGCTGAACAGCTACCAGACCTTCCAGTATAGCATAATCCCCAATCTCTACATGCCCAGCTATGGAGACAGAGTTGGCCAATACACAATGGTCTCCAATAATTGTATCATGTCCCAAATGCACGTATGCCATGATCAGGCAGTTCTTACCCACTCTGGTAACTAGCTTGTCTTTGGTACCCCGGTGGATCGTGACGAATTCACGAATAGATGTGTCATCACCAATTTCTACGGTAGTGTATTCGCCTTCAAACTTCAGATCCTGAGGGACCGCACAAATGACTGCCCCGGGGAAAATCTTACAGTTCTTACCAATCCTTGCTCCCTGAAAAATAGTGACATTGGGACCAATCCAGGTGTTATCACCAATCTCCACATCTTCATAAACCGTGGAAAACGGCTCGATAACCACATTTTTGCCGATCTTGGCATCCGGGTGTACGTTGTTTTTCGGTCCTGTCATAGGTCTTTTCGAACGATGCTTGCTGTCATTATACCTTCGCAAGCTAAATTATTTCCAACATAGGCACTGCCTTTCATTTTGACAAAACCTCTTCTGATTGGCTGAAGGAGCTCACACCTGATAACAAGTGTATCCCCTGGAAGCACCATTTTTCGAAACTTGATATTCTCCAAACCCAGAAAGTACGTCCAGTAATTTTCAGGATCCGGCACAGAATTCAGAACCAGTATTCCTCCAATCTGAGCCATGGCTTCTACCTGTAAAACGCCTGGCATTACGGGGTTTCCGGGAAAGTGACCAGCAAAAAAAGGCTCATTAAAAGTGACATTTTTAACACCAGCTACCTGTTCGTCATCGAGGTGAAAGATTTTGTCAATGAGTAGAAAAGGATATCGGTGAGGCAGGATCTTATGGATCTTATTGATATCCAGTACAGGTGGTAATTTTGGGTCATACTGAGGTACGTTGTTTTGCTTGGTCTCAAGCATCAGTTTCTTGAGTTTTTTTGCAAAGGCTACATTCGCAGCATGACCTGGTCTTGCGGCAAGTATTTGTGCTTTGATAGGTCTACCCACGAGGGCCAGATCGCCAACCATATCCAGAAGCTTATGTCTTGCGGGTTCATTCTTGTGTCTAAGCGCCACATTATTGAGAATGCCTTCTTTGCTGGCTTCTATCTTTGGTTTACCAAGTAAATCCGCCAGGTGATCCAGCTCATTGGGCTTCACCTTTCTGTCTACCACCACAATGGCATTGCTGAGGTCTCCACCTTTGATGAGGTTATGCTTATACAATTCCTCTACTTCATGGAGAAAGCAAAACGTACGCGCCATTGAGATTTTCTCTTTAAAATCTTCAATGTTATTCAATAAAGCATGTTGACTACCCAATACAGGTGAATTATAATCTACCATCACCGTGATTCTGTAATCATCCAGAGGAAGCGCAGCAATTTCTACATCACGATCTTTGTCCTCGTAAAAGACACTTTCAGGAACTTCAAAAAAATCTCGTTGTGCTGCTTGCTCCTGCAATCCCACCTCTTCAATGGCATCGATAAACATCCTGGAGCTACCGTCCATAATGGGGGGCTCGGGCCCGTCCAGCTGAATTAATACGTTGTCGATTTCCAGGCCGACGAGGGCCGCCAGTGTATGCTCTACAGTGTTGACTCTTGCACCATTTTGTTCAATGGTAGTACCTCTGGAGAGGTCTACGACATTGTCTACATCCGCATCCACAATGGGTTTTCCCTCCAAATCAATTCGCTGGAACTTAATGCCATGATTGGGTTTGGCAGGGGTGAAAGTCATATTCACTTTTACACCTGTGTGCAGTCCTACGCCTGAAACCGTAACCGGTTCTTTGATTGTATGTTGATTAGACTTCATCCTATTCTTTGATGGAGGGCAAATTTAGAATTTTTTGTTCAAGTTCCTGAATCCGTTTCATCATGTCAGGCAACTTTCTGAAGACAGTGTATGACCGCATGTAGGCACCTTTTTCAAAGGCTGGAGCACCAAACATCGTTTCGCCTTCCGGTACATTTTTGGAAATGCCTGCTTTCGCTGCTATAATCACACCGTCACCTACTTTAATGTGGCCAACAATCCCTACTTGTCCCGCGATGATTACCTGTTTTCCGATTTTAGTACTTCCTGAAATACCCGTTTGCGCAGCAACGACTGTATTTTCATCGATTTCAACATTGTGTGCAATCATGACAAGATTGTCCAGCTTTACACCTTTTTTGATGATGGTTGATTCAAAGGTGGCACAGTCAACAGTGGTATTTGCGCCTATATCCACATGATCTTCCAGGATCACATTGCCCAGCTGAGGGATCTTTTTGTATGAACCGTCTTTCTGTGGAGCAAAACCAAATCCATCTGAGCCTAGCACAACCCCTGAGTGCAATGTACAATAGCTACCGATTTTTGTACCCGCATAAATTTTGGCACCCGGATGAAAAATACAGTTGTCGCCTATGGTCGTATTATCTCCGATGTAGACCTGAGGATGTATTTTGACATTGTTGCCAATTTTCACGTTTTTTCCAATGTAACTGAAAGCTCCCAGGTACACCTTTTCACCGTAGCTTGCGTTTTCACCAATAAAAACAGGATCCTCAATACCTTCTTTTTGGAAGCTGGTGATTTTTTCGTACTCTTCAAGCAAAGAAGTGAAGCTGAGGTATGGATCATCGACTTTAATGAGCGTGGCGCTGATCTTTTTTGAAGGGGTGAAATCCTTTGAAACGATGACTGCTGAAGCTTTTGTTGAATAAACAAATGGTTCGTATTTCGGATTTGAAAGGAAGGAGATGGCTCCTTCGGTGGCATCCTCAATGCTATTGATCTTGTTTACTTTTTGCTGGCCGTCACCTTCTATGACGCCACCAATAATTGCTGATATCTGGTTAACTGTAAATTCCATGAATTGCCTGATTGAGGCTTAAAGTGGCTCACAAATATATGTCTTTGGGATAGCTTAGATAGTATTTTTTTACGATTTTGCTTATTGCCTTGATGTTAGGTAAGTCAGTAGCACTCGCCACGTCCACAACCTCTCCGGCTTTGGTCAGTATATTGATGGAGGTATCCCTGGCAACATAGGCAGCATTGCTGACTGATCCTTTTTGGACAAAATATTTGATGTTACTCTGATCAAACCCTTTTTGAAGCAGTGTGTCATTGAGCTCTTTTATTCGGTCTTTAGCGATCTTTTCACTGGAAAGCTCAATCTTAAACAGTTTTCTTCGGAGGAGGTTTTGACTTAATGTCTTGAGTACAAAGTCGTCGTGCTGAGCCCAGAATTTGATGGAGCCCCAGATATCGGAGTCATCCAGCATTCCAAAGACATCTAATAGGTCCTTGTCTTTCTGAAACTCTGCCACAGTAATATCCTGCTCGAGAAAAATCTTCAAAGCTGGTGTGGCTGTCACTTCTTTACCTGACTGGGTAAGCTTTTTAGCACGTTTCATCAATGATATGAGCATTGATTCCGCACTCACAGATGCTTTGTGGAGGTATACCTGCCAGTACATCAGTCTTCGTGCGTTGAGGAAATTCTCAATGCTGTAGATCCCTTTTTCCTCCACCACCAACTGGTCATCCACTACATTCAGCATTTTGATGATACGCTCAGAGCCGATGGTGCCTTCCATCACCCCGGTAAAGAAACAGTCTCTACGCAGGTAATCCAGCCGGTCAGCATCGAGCTGGCTGGAAACCAGCTGATGTAAAAATTTCCGATGGTATTTACCTGTGAATATCTGAATGGCCAGTTCGAGCTTTCCGCCAAACTCAGCATTGAGTCTTTTGAAGATCCAAAGGGAGATTTGCTCGTGGTTCACATCTTTAAATAAGCTAAACTCCAGGGTATGTGAAAACGGACCATGGCCGATATCATGTAAAAGGATAGCCATTTGAGCCGCTTCATATTCAGCCTCAAAGATCATCACTCCCTTGCTTCTAAGGGTATCCAGTGCCTTGGTCATGAGGTGCATGGCACCAAGTGCATGGTGAAACCGGGTATGTAATGCACCCGGGTAAACAAAATCGGTCAGTCCCAGTTGTTTTATACGCCGAAGCCGTTGAAAGTAGGGGTGCTCAATGATATCATAGATATGTCTCCCCGGAATGGTGATGAATCCGTATACCGGGTCATTGAATATTTTCTTTTTGTTCAAATGAGGATTGACTTATTAAGATTAATTAACATATTGTTCCTGTAAAATTACTAATCCCTCGTTCAAACAATTACGTAAGACTACTGAACATATAAAAATAAACTATGAATTACCGAATACTGTGGGCTGATGATGAGATCGATTTGTTGAAACCCCATATCCTTTTTCTATCTGCCAAAGGGTACAATATTACACCTGTAAATAGTGGGGCGGATGCCCTGGAACAAATTGATCATAACCCATTTGATTTGGTATTTCTGGATGAAAATATGCCGGGGATGACAGGGTTGGAGACGCTGAATTATATCAAGTCTACGCATCCCAATCTGCCGGTAGTGATGATCACCAAGTCCGAGGAGGAAGAGATCATGGAAGAAGCCATCGGAGCCAGGATTGCGGATTATCTGATCAAGCCTTTGAACCCGAATCAGATCCTCCTTTCAGTAAAGAAAATCCTTGACAACAAGCGTATCGTTTCCGAGCACACAAATTTTGGGTATCAGCAGGAATTCCAGCGATTGAGCATGGACCTCATGGATGTCAATGATTTTCAGGGGTGGGCAGATCTTTTCAAGAAGCTGGTGTACTGGCAAATTGAAATTGACAATACGGAAGATAAAAGCATGGAGGAGGTCCTGAACAACCAACGTGTGGACGCCAATCACCAGTTTTCAGACTTTATTGAAGATCATTACCTGGATTGGATCACTAATCCGGATGTAGAGCGGCCATTACTTTCACACCAGGTATTGAAGAAAAAAGTGTTCCCGCTAATCAATGAGGAACGATCCGTTTTCCTGATAGTCATTGATAATCTACGACTGGACCAATGGGAGATTTTGGAGCCAGAGATTGCTGAGCTCTTCAATATTGAAAGAAAAGAAACCTATTATTCAATTTTACCTACGACAACCGCATATGCCAGAAATTCCTTGTTTGGCGGGATGATGCCGTTGGATATTGCCAACAACCATCCTGATTTCTGGGTTGGGGAGGACGAAGAAGACTCGAAAAATAACTTCGAGAGCGAGTTGTTGGGAGTGAACCTGAAGCGGGAGAAAAAGAATATCAAATACACCTATAACAAGATCATCAGGACGGGTGATGGTAAGCAGTTGGTGGAAAGTGTGACCAATCTGATGTCGAACCAACTCAATGCTATTGTGTTCAATTTTGTGGATATGCTTTCACATGCCAGGACGGATATGCACATGATCCGGGAACTGGCGCCAGACGAATCAGCTTACCTATCGCTCACCAAGTCATGGTTCTCTCATTCCTCCCTTTTTGATTTACTGAAAATCCTGGCCACGAAGAAAAATGTAAAAGTCGTGGTCACCACAGATCATGGGACCATCAGAGTGAAGAAGCCCTACAAAATTGTGGGAGATAGAAAGACGAATACGAATTTACGATACAAGCAAGGAAAAAACCTTGGATTTGAAGAGGAGGGTGTCTTTTTTACCCGAAATCCGGAACAATTCAAGTTGCCAAAAACAAATGTAAGTAGCACTTTTGCATTTGCCCGGGAGGACTTCTTTTTTGCTTATCCTAACAACTTCAATTATTACGTGAATCATTACCGTGATACTTTTCAGCATGGGGGAATAAGCCTGGAGGAGATGATTATTCCGCTGGTGGTATTAGGTCAGAAGTAAATGAATTTTGTCGTCCGTTCTATAGATGAATTGCGCCCTGTATCAGAGGTCATACAGGGGAAGTCCGGTGATTATAAGATAATCTGTCTTGATGGGGACCTTGGAGCCGGGAAAACAACACTTGTCAAAGATTTAGGTAAAGTGCTTGGCATTGCGGACAATATCAGTTCCCCCACTTTTTCAATCATCAATGAATATGTAGCTGCCGATCGCAGTCCAGTCTATCATTTTGATTTTTACCGATTAAAAGACGAGGCTGAAGCATTGGATATTGGGATTGAGGAATATCTATACAGTGGAAATCTCTGCATTATCGAATGGGCGAATATGTTTCCGGACCTTATTCCACCAAAACACCTGGAAATAAATATTAACTTAGTGGGTGAGAAGAACAGGGAAATAACCCTGGTAGAACATGGCTGATAAGATGAAATCCGGCTTCGCAGAGTTGGCCCGGAATCCAAAATTGTATACACAGGAGTCTCCACTCAAAAAAAGGAAGGGACATAAATCATTATTCATTGGTGTCCCAAAAGAGATCTCCCTGCAGGAAAGCAGGGTGGCCCTCAAACCTGAATCTGTTGATGTTTTGACAAGCAATGGTCATGAAGTATGGGTAGAGGCCAGTGCAGGTAAATCGGCCCACTTCAGTGACCACGAGTACAGTGAATCAGGCGCTAAAATTGTTTATTCCTCAAAGGAGGTTTATCAGGCGGACATCATTCTGAAAGTTGAGCCGCCCACTGACAAAGAGATCAACTTGCTCAATCAGGGAGCTACCATTTTTTCCGCATTCCAGACAGGCAGTCAATCCAGGGAATACATAGAATCGCTAAACCGAAAGAAGATCACAGCCATTGGTTATGAGTTCATAGAAGATAAGGTTGGGGGTCTTCCCATGGTTCGCGCCATGAGTGAAATTGCAGGTAGCACAGTGATGTTAATTGCTGCAGAATTGCTGAGCAATACCAATGATGGAAAAGGAATTATTCTTGGTGGCATCACGGGTGTTCCTCCTACACAAGTTGTAATCCTTGGAGCAGGTACGGTGGCCGAGTATGCAGCTCGGGCGTGCATTGGATTGGGAGTGGATATTCAGGTGTTTGACAATCACATCTATAAGCTCAGAAGGATTAAACATGCACTGGGTCAACAGATCCATACAGCCACCATAGACAATGCTACGATATCCAAGGCCATTCAAAACGCAGATGTTGTAGTAGGGGCCATCAGACCCGAAAAGGGAGCCAATAAATGTATCGTGACAGAAGAGATGGTTTCTCAGATGAAGCCTGGCTCAGTAATCATTGATGTGGGAATAGATCAGGGGGGCTGTATTGAGACATCGGAAATGACCAGTCATAAAAGACCCACTTTCAGGAAATATGATGTAATACACTATTGTGTTCCCAATATTGGTTCCAGAGTGGCGAGGACAGCGTCTTTGGCTATCTCAAATATCTTCACTCCAATCATTTTACATATTGGGGATATTGGAGGTATTGATGAGATGATCCTGAGTAATAAGTGGTTTATGAAAGGGGTATATACCTACAGGGGATCTTTGACGAATCTTCAGCTGGCGAAAAAATTCAATCTGGGCTTTAAGGATTTGAATTTATTGATGGCTGCCAGGTTCTGATGAACCTGACAACCAAAACAAGATCTTTAGTTTGGTAAAACTTTTACCATTACACTTTTGTAGAGTACTTTACTTCCCGGGTCATGCCCCTGAAGGGCAAAAGTACCACTGTCGATCAACCGGCCTTTCATACCATCCTCTCTTTCAGGATTTTCTGGTTCGGTATAGTCCACAGTTGTGATACCGTTTACCTTCACTTCAACGTGCTTTCCTTTCACAATGATATGCTCGGTAAACCACTCATTGTCTTTTGATGGTGGGTCTTTCACATCCTGGATGGCATACAGTCCGCCTGTTTTTCTCCAATCGGAATGTGTATTGTTTACCTGTACTTCGTAACCTTTTGATGGCCAGCCATCTTCCTGGTATTCGGTATGGAAATAAATCCCTGAATTGGAATTGGGGAATGTCATCAATTCAACTTTGAGCTCAAAGTTTTTGAAGTTTCCGTTATTCACATCTCCCACATAATACAGGTGAGATCTTTTGCCATTCACGACAATGTTTCCATCTTCAATCTTAAAAGTTTCCGTGTTTTCGCTGGCCTTCCATCCGTCAAATGATTTGCCATCGAAAAGGCTGATCCACTCCCCGGTATTTTCAGAAAGCACTGCCTGTTCTTTCTCTGGTGTGCCGGACTCACCTGAGGTGTCATTCTTTTTGGGTGAGCACGCTGCCAAAGCCGCAATAAATAAAACAGTTAGGTATTGTAATTTCTTCATAGTTTGGATTTTCGTCCAAATCTAATAATATCTTCCTAATCGCCCGAGGCTAATTGTCATTCAACAATAGAAAGGAATGATTTCAGGCTAGGACAGGATGAATATTTTTTAATTCTTCATTTTAATTGTTCACTGTACACCAAAAATGTCTTGAAATGAAGATCTCTCTGTATTCTATTATTCTTGTGTTCCTGGCTTGTCTTGTCTTCAAAGAGAGCAAGTCACAAAACAGCAAGAACCCGGAGATACCCTGGGTATCCTATCCTACGGCCAATGTCACCAGTTACGGTGTATATCATTTCAGAAAGACCTTTGATCTTGCATCTGTTCCTCAACAACTCAACGTTCATATCTCAGCTGACAACAGATATATACTCTATGTGAATGGAAATATGGTAAGTTATGGGCCAGCCAAAGGAGATTTGAAAACCTATAAATATGATATTGTCGATATAGCTTCATCGTTAACCGCCGGAAAAAATGTGTTAGCCGTGCTGGTATTCAATGCCGGGAAGAATAAACCCATGGCACTACTTTCTGCTCAAACAGCTTTTATGTTCAGAACGGAAGATGTCAGTTTCAAACACCTGAATTCTGATCAGGGGTGGAAAAATTATCAAAATCCAGCTTATGATCCCATTACCTACGATGAGTTAAACCTTAGGGAATGGTTAAGGGGTTACTATGCCGTAGGACCAGGGGATGAGGTTTTTGCTGATAAATATCCGTGGGGATGGGAGCAACCGGATTTTAATGATAGCCGGTGGCTGACACCCCAGACACTTGACTTTAATGGAGCCGAACCCTGGAACCTGGTGCCGAGGAATATTGCTTTTATGGATGATCATGTGGAACACCCGAAGGCCATCAGACGGGCAACAGGGATACAGGGTTCAGAAAATTTTCTTAAACGTGAAAAACCAATAACTATTCCACCAAACTCCAAAGCCAGTATCCTGTTTGATTATGGAATATTTACCATGGGGTATCCGGAATTAACTGTAAATAAGGGATCTGGTAGTAATGTAAAGATCTCTTATGCTGAAGCATTACATGAAGAACCTTACCTTAAAGCCCATCGGGATTCTGTTGATGGGAAAATCATGTACGGACCATTTGATATCTTTCATCCGGATGGCGAAGAACGAACATTCAGACCTCTGTGGAAACGAGCTTACAGATATGTTCAACTTGACATAAGTACCGAAGATCATCCATTGGAGATCATTAATTTGCAAAGCGAGTACTCAGGATACCCATATCCGGAAATGGCTACGTTCGAAAGTGATGACGCCCGTCTGGATGACATGTTTGAGATTAGTCTGAGAACTTTAAGGATGTGCTCTGGTGAGACCTATTATGATACGCCTTTCTATGAACAACTAAGCTATGGAGGGGATAATCGGCCCATTGCAGCTATTTCAACCTACAATTCAACAGATGATCGGTTGTTTCGTGAAGTCATGCGGTTGTATCCTCAATCAGCCAACCGGGAAACCAAACTATTTAAATCGGCTTACCCTTCCAGGTTTGATTTTGATATGGGTACCTGGAGTCTCGCATGGGTACAGACCCTTTGGGATTATTATGAGACCAGGAAAGACATGGAGTTTACCAAACAATTTGTGGATGATATCGAAGGTGTATTGGCTTTTTATGAGCAACACCTGGATGAATCGAAGGGTGTGCTGGGGAGCATCGCCGGGCATCAGTTTGTAGACTGGAGCAATAAAAAAGGAAGCCTACCCACTGGTACAATAGAACGGAACGTCTTTGATCATTCTGCTATTCTCACACTGTACTTTGCTCATACCTTGGACTGTGTAGTGAAGCTTTATAACGAGATAGGTGAGGAGGAAAAGGCTGAAAAATGGAAATCCCTGGCTGATGAAATCAAAAAAGCGACATTTGACATTTACTGGGACCCGGAAAAGAAGATTTTTGCCGATTTTCCTGACAGGAGACAATATTCACAACACACCAGCATTTTAGCAATCATGTGTGATGTCATTCCGGAAGCTGATCAGGAAGCCCTGTTGGATCAGATCCTCACCTATGAATTTGATGAGATGGCCAGTTCTTATTTTACCTTTTTTCTGTTTAAGATCATGGAAAAGCTCGGAAAGGAGGATTTATATTTTGAGAACCTGGATCACTGGCACTATTTCTTAAACAAGGGACACACCACTTGTGGAGAAACAGGCTTTATGTCACATGACCGATCCGATTGTCATGCCTGGAGCGGCTCACCTGGTTATTATCACCTGAGATTCATTGCCGGAATTAAGCCTGCTGACCTGGGATTTGAAAATGTGTTGATTACTCCACACCTGGGAGCATTGAAAAAGGTGGAGGCTACCATGCCTCACCCGAAAGGTCGTATCAGTGTCTCGTATGAAGTTAAAGGGCAGCGATTGGCAGGGCAGATCACTTTACCTCCGAATATGAATGGACGATTGGAATACAAAGGATATGTAATGGAGCTCAAGCCTGGAATCAACAAAATCAAAACGCAACGATGAATAAGATAATCAAGTCATTATTACCCCTCATTATCTGTCTGATGTTTGCTACGTGCAAGCAGTCTGATAAACCACTACCACCTCCCAATATCATCTGGATCAATGCGGAGGACATTGGTCCGGCATTTGGGGCTTATGGGGATACTTATGCCAAAACACCTAATATTGATGCCCTGGCTAAAAAGGGATTGAGATATGACAGGGCGTATGCTACAGCTCCAATTTGTGCCCCCTCCAGGTCATGTCTGATTACGAGTGTATATGCCACAGCCATGGGAACGCAGCATTTAAGGAATGAAATTCCCAGAACACCCGAGATTGGTGCATTGCCTGAATACTTAAGGGAAGCGGGGTATTTCACGAGCCTTTATGGGAAGACGGACTACAATTTTACGCCGGAAGGGATCTGGGATGTACGAGCTCAAAAGTTAGCTCCCTGGCGGGAAAGGGAGGAGGATAGACCCTTTTTTAGTATGTATACCATTGGTAGTACCCATGAAGGTCCGGCCAATTTCTATGAAAAATATTTAAGTGCTATTCAGGATCTTCCGGATTCCATGTTCCATGACCCGGCCATGGCTAAGGTGCCTCCGTATTATCCGGATAATGATTCCTCCCGATGGATGTGGGCCAGGTATTATGATCTCATCAGTGGGTTTGACCTGGATGTTGGAGCCATCATTGACAGCCTGGAAGCAGATGGTTTAATGGAAAACACCATCATGTTTGTGTTTTCCGATCATGGGTTTGGTATGCCCAGGTACAAACGATGGCTTAATGAAACAGGGTTAAGGGTTCCGCTAATCGTTTATGTACCGGAAGCTTACCAGGAGGTTTTCAGAGCAGGGAATGGTCCCGGTAAGGGTACCGGTGAGCTGGTGAGTTTTGTTGATTACGCACCAACCGCATTGAATTTGGCAGGTCTGCCCATACCCGATCATATGCAGGGACAACCGTTTTTGGGACCTGACCTCCCTGAGAAGCGAGAATACATCTTCGGGGCCAGAAGCCGCGCTGATGACATGTATGAAATTAGTCGGGCCTCGCATGATGATCGTTATATTTATATTAGACACTATATTCCACAATACCCTTATATCCAGTCCGGCAGGATATTTAGTGATGACAAAGAAGCATTCAGGTTACTGAGAAGGTCAAGAATGGATGGTGACCTCCCGCCACTGGGTGAAGCCATGTTTAACGCTAAGCCCATCGAGGAATTATATGATCTTCAGAATGATCCCTTTGAGCAGGTCAACCTGGCGAATCAGCCTGAATATCAGGAGGTAAAAGAGCGGATGAAGGCTGCCATGCATGACTGGATGAAAAGACACAGAGACGCCGGAATGTTAATTGAACCGGAGATGATGCGCAGGGCAGGAGATGAATCGCCATATACGATGGCTCAGGATGAGAGCAGATACCATTTGAATCGAATTTTAGAGGCAGCCGAGGGCGTAGGGACTGCATCTTTGCAAACATTACTTACAGACCTAAACGACAGTGATTCCGGCGTTCGATGGTGGGCTGTGATGGGATTGGGGGCCAGGGACAAGTTACCAGATGATGGTGTTCAGGCTTTAATAGAGCGGCTTAATGATGAATCACCAGCTGTGCAGGTGGCGGCTGCCGAAGTATTGTGTGCTTCGGGAAATTGTTCCGTAGATGCATTGGAAGCTTTAGCAAGAAATATGAGATCAGATAAACCCTGGTTGGCCCTGTACGCAGCGCGGTCCACTCAACTGATTGGAGCGGAAGCCTGCACTATCAGGGATGTGATACTGGAAGTGCAGCAAAGCTATCTATCCGGACCTGACGGACCACGTAAGTATAAAGATTTCAATTTCTCATCTTTTATTGGCTGGACGCTAGAAGTACCATTGGAAGCTTGTCCTGATTAGAAAGGAGATAATTTATACCGGGTTTAAGGTTACTCATTCATCATTTGGTGCTTATTAAAGTGAAGCCCGATTATTCGGGAAAGGATCAAGTACGCTAAACCCATGATGAAGAAAGTAACCCCGTTTTTATTTTACATAACCTCCACACTTTTCACTTTCGGACAGGACCCGGGAGCCGGCTGGACTTTCAGTCCGGAAAATGATGCGTTCAATGAAGAAGCGGTTTTGGATTTACGTTTTCTAAATGAAGAAGAAGCTGGCCAAAGTGGATTCATTGGCCTCTCTGAAGATGGTGAAAGTTTTGTTGACGGAAATGGAGACCCGATCAGGTTCTGGGCTTCAGGGGGTGCCGGGCTATCCGCAAACCTGAGTGATCAGGAGCTTGAATATTTTGCCAGGTTTCTCGCAAAAAGGGGCGTTAACATCATCCGGTATCATGCCGAGATATCTCCGGACGAGAGTGAAACGAATTTCAACCAGCCTGACATGGAAGAAATTGATAATATCTGGCGGGCTGTAGCAGCTTTCAAGAAAGAAGGGATTTATGTTGTCATCTCGCCTCACTGGCCTTATAGTATAGAGAATCCACCTTCCGAATGGGGCTTTGGGGAATATACTGGCAATGGAGCTGAAAAACCCTGGGGAGCTTTGTACATTTCTGAAACCTACCAGGAAGCAATGAAGAACTGGGTCAGTGTATTGTATGGAGAAATAAACCCTTACACGGGAAAAGCCTTAAAGGATGACCCTTCGGTAGCCATTATTCAGATGCTCAATGAAGATGGGATATTCTTTTGGACCATCAATTCGCTTGCTGACTGGCCGGACCAGATGGCGGTAATGGAAGAGCTGTTTTATGGCTGGTTAATCAATAAGTACGGCACCATCGAATCCGCATATACTGCATGGAACAATGATACCAACCCCAATGATGATCCGGCTAACCAAAAAATGGGAATCGAAAACATATGGGTTGCAACCTTATCGCCGGAAGCCTCAAATTTTCCCGGCGATATTGCTCATGAAAGAGTCAGTGATCAGATTCAGTTTATGGCTGAACAACAACGATCTGTTTACGAGGAGTTTTATGATCACTATAAAACCACCATTGGTTGTAAGCAATTGATCAATACAACCAATTGGAAAACGGCCAGCTCTTTGCTTCTCAATGATGCGGAAAGATGGACCAATGCGGTTGCCGATGTCATTGCTGTCAATAGATATGTAAGTCCAACCCATGTGAATTTGACCAATCCGGCTTATGATGGGTACAGGATAGATCCCGGCGATTACTATATTGGGGAATCCGTATTATTGAATCCTAATAAGCTCCCTATCAGTAGTAAGCAGGTGGATGGTCATCCCTTCATAGTGACTGAGAGTGGGTGGAACCTCCCGGCAAAATATCAGGCTGAAGGTCCATGGCTGATATCAGCTTATGCATCGCTGAATGGAGTAGATGCTTTCTTTTGGTTTAATCCATCTCACAAGGGTTTTGATGACAATCCGTACTATGATTTTTGGAGGGAATATGAAAACATCAATACTTATCCTATGTTCCGGTGGACTTCCTCGATCCCTGGAACAACAGCCATGTATCCTGCCAATGCATATATTTTCAGGAAAGGACTCATTCAGGAATCAGTGTCGATGGTACACGAAGAGCGACCTTTACAAAGCATTTGGGATAGAGAAGTGCCGGTGATAGCTGAAGAAAACGGATTTGACCCAAACCGGGATACCTACGGGAATGAAAATGATCCAACCGAAACAGAAGTCATTCCATTGGCATTTCTGACCGGAAAGGTTGAGGTTGCTTATGGTGAGAATGGCAGTACAGCAATTGATTCAAAGATCAACACCCTGGTTGACCTTGGGAACAAAACCGTGGGCAGCATTACTGGTGAATTGAATTGGGATTACGGAAAAGGGATAGCCACTATGTCAGCACCGATGGCGCAGGGAGCTACTGGTTTCTTTTCCAATGGAGAAACAGCTTATGAAGTGGAGTTACCGGACATTACGCTGTCAGTAAAAAATAAATATGCTGCCATCTCTGTGGTGGCGATGGATGACACACCCCTAAGCAATTCGGGAGAGATCCTTGTGCAGATAGGAACAGTATACCGGCCGACAGGGTGGGTAGAAAAAGAAGCTCAATTTGAGCCATCTGAAGGCGATGTACGGGATGGATTTCAAATAGTCAATACCGGGAAGATGCCATGGAAAGCGGCCAAAAATCTAATGAGTATCGAATTCCGTAACCCAAACATCAGGTCAGCACACATTCTTTCGATTAATGGGGAGAAGGCAGATGAGATCTTACTTTTCCCAACCAATGATGGAGTGAGGATGTATGTACCTACCGATGCGATGTACATTATGCTCACAGCGGAGGAGCCTGGTCTGGTTGCAGGGACAGACGCCAAAAATGGACTTTGGAGCATTTATCCGAATCCTTCGGACAGTCAGATCAGTGTGAAGTTTGACAGGAAGATCCGCGGTCAAATAGATGAATTGGAAATACTGGATATCCGGGGGCGATCTCAGCTAAGGATGGACCTTCAGAAAGAAGATTTGGTAAAAATTGATCCGGCAGGTATGCCTGTAGGAGTATATCTCTTAGTTCTCAAGCAGGGTGGTAATGTTTATGATCAGAGAAAGCTTATTCTGGAGTAAAGACGGCTCAGAAACTATTGATAATACTCAACCATTGAGCCATTAAGGTCAACCACAAACCCCCTTAATGCCCTTAATTTCTTAATGGTTCAATTCCACAATGTCTTAATACTTACTGCCTGATCTTCCTCAACCAATCTGCACAATACTCCGGCCAGTTACCATAGGTATCATCTGTCTTGATCCCCAATGAGTAGCCATGCCCTCCGGTAGGAAAGAAATGTGCGTCCACAGGTACTCCTTTTTCCGCCAGTCCCTGATACATTGCCAGGCTGTTCGCCACTTTTACGGCCTGATCATCCTGTGAGTGAAAGATAAAAGTAGGAGGAGTGTCTGGCTTTACTTGTTTCTCGTTGGAGTAGTAAACTTCAAGTTCTTTGGAGGGGTTCTCTCCAATCAGATTTGATCTTGAGCCCATATGGCAGATTTCCGGATCAAAAGAGATGACCGGGTAAGCCAAAATCATAAAATCCGGGCGTGAACTCAGCTTTTCAACCGGATCAGTAGCAGAAGCATCTCCTGTATCAAAATGGGTGCCTAAAGTGCTGGCCAAATGACCACCGGCAGAAAATCCCATGACGCCAATCTGATTTGGGTCAATGCCCCATGCTTCCGCATGATGACGGACCAACCGTATACCCCTTTTGGCATCGATGAGGGGACTCAATTCTTTTTTTACCTGGCTCTCAGCATTGGGTAGCCTGTATTTTAGGACAATGCCTGCAATTCCCTGACTATTCAACCATTTGGCAATGTCATACCCTTCCCAGTCATAAGCCAGTACGCCATAACCGCCACCCGGACATATAAGTACCGCCTGGCCAGTAGCCTGTCTTTTAGCTGGAAGAAAAACTTCGATGTGAGGTGTCACGACCTTCCTTATCACAAGGATGTCGCCCTTTTCGATTTCTTCTTCTACTTTGGAGGGTTTACTGTTAGGAATTTTCCCATCAAATAGGGGCACAGTAAATGGTTGAGCAGATGTTGAATATAGCAAGGAGAATAAGATTAATGTGACTAATGTTCTCATGCGTTGATGTTAGTTGTTTTTGTTTATCCAAAAAGGTGCCGTGACAAACCATAGAACCATGCCCACACCCATCAGGTTGATATGCATGTCATGGCTGATCACCAGCATATAGACCAGTATGGAAGGTATAATGGTCAAACCAAGCCCAACAAACGACAAGATTTTCAGTAGGGATATTTTGAGTGAATTAGACATTTTTTTGAAGCATTTTGTTGAGAATTACATAGAGAAAAGCGGCCACAAACCATCCGGGGAGACCCAAAAAGAAGATGTCGACTCCAAAGTTGAAATTAAAAACAAGGCACAGGGCGAGTGTTAATACCCAGACGAGGCCAGGTGAGAGATTGAATTTAATTCCTTTGACCTGCGCATAGTATTGCGTGAATTTGAACTTATCGGCAAAATAGTAATCAATAAAAATGATTGCTCCCATGGGCATCAACATCAATCCATATAAAGCAACAAAGTCAAGTAGCTTCATCACTAGCCCGGGAAAACAGGCTGCGATGGTTGTTATCAAACCTGTAAAGGCCGTCACTTTCCACGTTTTGGAGCTGGGGACAATGGCCTGAAGCGCCAGTCCCGCCCGATAAATGGTAGGAGTAGCCGTTGTCCAGCCGGCAATAACCACACATATTGCACCCGCTATACCCGCTGCATTGTAAGCAATGGGCCCCGGAGCAAACTCGGTACTGTTGTTCGATTGATAAAGGAACAGCGCATACAGAATACCCGAAGCCATCCAGGCAATAAAATGTCCAAGGTACATCCCTGTGGCTGAAGCCAGACCATACTGCCATTTTTTAGCATAACGGAAGATCGAGAGGTCAGCCATCCCGATATGCATGGCCATGTTGGCAAACCAAGCGAAGAAGGTGACATGCCAGAAGGTAAATTTGCTTTGTCCTTCCAAAGGAATTCCTTTCCAGATTACTTCATTGGCAATGGGCCAGAAATCAGAAAGCTGTTCAATACCTAATTGTGGGAAAACTGAGACTGCTGCGGCAACAAACACAAGGATCATCCATGGAGCTGCAATATTGGCAAATCTGGAAACCTGATTGTACCCATACATGGCAATGATGGTAATGACAGACCCCACAAAGAATACCACTACCACCCAACTAATGCTATTGGGGTATGTGTCGCTGAGGTGCGGCATGCGCATATCAAAGGGAATACCTACAGCCGTGGCTGAAACTGCGATCATTGATCCGGCCAGGAAGCAAAACATCAATGCATTGACAATATTATAAACGGTGACCAGGTTTTTACCACAGATCTTTTCCAGCTGAAAGTATAAAGTGATCCTTTCTTTCACGGCAATAGGGGCGGTGAGAAAGGTCCAACTCAATACAGCCAGTGTATTGCCTACAAAGAGTCCTAACAAAAGGTCCAATGCCGACACCCCATGGGCAACAAACAAGGGGCCTATGACAAATTCAGTACCTGCCGTGTGCTCCCCGGCATACATACCAATGAAGTTTCTTAGGCTCTTAAGTTTGTTGGTGGGTACTGGTTGACGCTCAAATTCCTCAATGGAATCGAGCTCTCCGATGATTGATTTTTTTTGGGTCATGTGTTTATAGTCCGGTAGCTACGGTGGAGGAACCTCTTTCTTTGATCAGGGATTCTCTCACCTTGAGTGTTTTAAAAGCATTAAGTGGGTTAAGTGCTCCACCCGACCGCAATCGGGCCTCTGCAACCAAAGGTCTCAGGTCATTCTGAAAAGCATTCTGAACAATCTCCTGACAGTATGCCACATCGTTACTCTCCTGAACACTTTTCAACTCATCAAGGTCTACAGTCAGTGCTTTGGCATAATTGAGATGGATATTCTGAAGTGACTGAAGGAGATCTTCCAATGGGTCTTTCAGGTTGTGGCTGGCATCGATCATCCAGGCGGGCTCCATGTTGGTGCTTTCTCCTTTCACCAGTTCTAAAAAGATCAGAAACAGGGCGTAAGGTTTGATAGACCCTACGGAAATATCGTCATCAGCATATTTACTGTCATTGAAATGGAAGCCACCCAATTTGTTGAGCAATTGGAGGGTAGCCACAATTTGTTCAATATTGGTGTTTGGCAAATGATGACCCAGATCTACCAGGGTGTTAGCTTTATCTCCCAATGCTGTCACCATAGAATAGGAAGTGCCCCAGTCCGGAATCACTGTGTGATAAAAGGCGGGCTCAAAAGGCTTATACTCTAATAGCATTTGCCATTGACCCGGGATCTTATCATAAATCTCCCCAAGTGATGACAGCGTATTGCTGTAGGCTGTTCTGAAATCCATCTGGCCGGGAAATGAAGACCCATCCGCCAACCAGACAGTCAGCACATTGGCATCAAGCATTTTGCCATATTCAATCACTTCCATATTATGATCAATGGCCTGCTTACGCACTTGTTTGTCTGTATGACACAGCGAACCAAACTTGTAGCTGTTTTTTTGGTCCGGCTGGTCCTGAAAAGTGTTGGAGTTTACGGAGTTTATTTTCAACCCCTTTGTTTTTAGCGCTTGCTTGATGGCATTGGCATCAGATGGGATGTCCCAGGGGATATGGAGCGAAATTGCATCGCATGCACGAGATAATGTATTTAAGACGCTGACATCTTCAATCTTCTGCATGAGATTACCAGGTTCACCACCACCAGCAAATCTTCCGAACCTGGTGCCACCCGTGCCCAGGGCCCAGCTGGGAACTTCAATCTGAAGGTTTTGGACCTTATTGATCAGTTTTTCGACGTCGATATTGGATTTAGTGAGCTGGTGAGCCAGAAAGTCAAATTTTTCTTTATGGTCATCCAGATGTTGTTCATTCTGACCTGATATCTCTGCTGGGTTAATATTCATGGTTTAGGTTTTTAATATTTTCTACACATTCGATCCGACCTTACTGTATTGATATTCTCCAAAGTCCAGAAATCCGGGAGCATTGTATTCTTTAAATGCTAAGAGGTCCTTTCTGAGCGGTTTTTTGTTCCACTGTTCATGCAAGACCATGGCAGCCCCTAATGAAGATGCTCTTGAAAGCTTAGTAGAATAGATCTTGTTTTGTGGATAAAATCCCGCCAGGGTATTGAGGAATACTTCGTTGGAGGTAAAACCTCCTGAGACAATGATATCATTTGTTTCTTCTTCAAGCACCAGATCAAGGGATTGCTTTTGAATATATGTAAGGTCAAGTATCAACTGGTGATAGGCTTCATTGAAGCTTTCAAAGACGTTCAGATCAATATGGTGATTGCTGAAATCTCCAGGGAGAGGTCCGGTGCCTTTCATGGTCTGTGGTAGAAACACCTGCTTCTCTGATGGTTTGATCAACAGGTTATTCATGATCACAGGATCAAATTTTATCCTTTTGTGGTAGCCTGCTGACTTCTTAAAATGCTCTTCCAGTTTCTGCCGCCAGTATTCATGTTCATTCCCCAGAAATACCCGGCTGGACTTCACTTTTTTACCTTCATAGCTGATGTAGCTCAAACAATCCTTTTTCAGTTCATCCAGTGTGAGTGTTGATTGATTGAATGGATTCATGCTGATATTCCAAGTTCCCGAAGAGATCAGGACAAACTTCGATTTCAGGATCTTAAGGTAAGGGATCAACGCAGCTGAGCTGTCATGTAGTCCAACACCAACCTTCAACTTTTTAGCTCCCACCACTACATCCTCGCAATGATTAGTGGGCATAAGTTTAGGGAGTAGCTTTTGAATGTCTTCTTTTTCTGTCCAGCTATGATATTCGTTCTTTTTAAAATCCCACAAGCTTGTATGGGAGCCCAAACTGGTTATTTGGGAGAATTTTTTCATTGTAAGCAGGAAGCTACAATATTCAGGGAAGTGTAACGAAGACTTGACTTTTTCAAAAACTGAGAATTTTTTGGCTTTAAGCCAATACAAGTGCATTCCTACGTTTAGCATACCCAGGACAGGAGACTCAGTTTCCAGCGGTAAGGCTTCCTTGCCATATTTTTGATAGAATTCATTGGTTACTTCGTTAGGGATAGGCTTGAGGTAGTTGTACATGGTGGTTAACCGCTCATCATTTTCATCCAGGTGAACCAGTGAGGCGCCATATCCGGAAAAATTAACCGCTGCTATATTATAGGAGTTAGAATTGCTGAACTTCTCCAATGTTTCAGGGATCCAGCGTTCAAGCCTTGCTATATCTTCCGAGTGAAAACCGTCCTCATCCTCCTTTTCATCAAACTTCAGCCCTTTTTCAAAAATGATTTCGTAGTTCTGATCAAAAATGATGAATTTTTTATTGGTCTTACCTATGTCAAATACTGCTATGGTCTTCAATACTTATGGCTATTTGGCTAATGTGAAAAAAAATGGGCAAAAAACAACCGATATAGAAATGCAAGATAATTTCTATTGAACCAGTTAACCCTCCTGTAATATCCTGAGAAATGTGGCTAGATGGAGCTTCTTTTGATTAGAGAGAATGGATTCTTGATGCGAGCTGTTTTTTTCTCCAATATGAAGTTGGCCGCAGTTTCACCCATCTTTTCGAAATCAGTAGTGATGACACTGACGCCTCCAATCAATATTTGTTTCACAGGTGTATCGTTATAACAGATCACACCAATATCTTCACCAATTTTTAAGTCCTGTAATTTGGCTGTCTTGATGATTTCGCAGAGGTCGTATTCTTCAATAACTATGTAAAGGTCTCCTTTGCAGAGCAAATCATGCTTGAACGTATCCGTGATCTCATAGCTTAGATGATGTGATTCACAGAACCGGGTGAATCCATTTTTGATGGCCGGTCGGTAGTGGTTTGTTAATGGGAACACTAACTTGAGTCGCTTATATTTCCTGATCAAATCATAACCTTCACTAAGTGCAGACTCTATATCATTTTCATAATCTTCATAAACAGAGGAGAATCTTCCGTTTATTCCATCAATTTCCTGATTGATCAGGATAAGCTTTTCTTCCGGTATTTTGTTGATGGTATCCACAAGGCTTTCAGTCACCTCGTCCACATGTGGCATGACTACATAATGATCGTAATTTCCCAGATTTTCAATAATCGCTGATTCGAGGGTATATGGGTTGCAATTATGTACGATCACATCGATCGTAACCTCATTCAAGTTAAATTTCTTCTCAAACGCATTATAGATTGTTTTCTTATGCTCACTCAACTTATTGAGTAACATGAGTATTCTTAATTCCTTGGGCCCCCCGGTATTGGCCACGAAGTATCCCTTTCCTTTGACAGGGATGATCAATCCTTTCTTTTTTAGTAATTTGTAAGCCCTCTCTACAGTGTCTCTGGACAAATAAAACTCCTCACTGGTTTCGTTTATCGAAGGAATACGCTCCCCGATTTTGAAGATACCATTTTCAATATCAGAAATAATGGTATCTACAATCTGCTTATATTTTGGGGTTTTTGAATCTTCTTCGATTCTTAAGAAGTTCAGAAATTTTTCTTCTTTTTCAGGTTGGTCAATGTGTTGTTTCATTATGCTGGATTTCAAATTGGGGCATCTAAATATAGGGGTTTTAGATCCCAAATGATAAAATTCTAGAATTAACTTCGGTATTATAATTAATTTTCAGATTTTCGCAATTACCGGATCGGTAAATTGTATAATTCATAAATCTTTAAGCGCTTCAGTTTTGCTTTAGGATTTATAGGTACCTTCAGCCCCAAAATTGCTTTTACAAATGAGGAGATCACCCCATTATGAATAATCAATACTTTTTGTTGCTATTGGCATTATTGTTTTCTTATCCCTCCAAGGCTCAATTTGAAGTATCCTCATTGGGTTTGGAGGGAAATGTTACAGAATGGTTTGATAAAACCATTGGCCTGGTTAACCTGCCCATTACTTCCGGGGCCCATTACGCTGTTTATTATAGCTCAACGATCTCGCATCAGTTTTTTACAAATAACAGATGGCTTGAAATGGAGATCAGTTATTCAAACCAGGTCTATCGTGATTTTTTGGGTCTTTACGATGTGGCGTCGGACATCCTCTTACTGAGACATCCCATTCAAAGTTTTCATTCCCAACCTGTGAACATCAGTCAGGAGAAAGTTGACTGGTTTACCATGAATAATCATTTCTTTAAATATTATGATAAAAGTGAATCACCGGATGGGAGGCAAGGATTTTACGATGAATTATATATGGGTGAAAATGTTCAACTGATTGTCAAACGGAAGAAAATAGCATTTCCATCCAAGGGAGATCTGACAATGGATTTCAGGAATTATGATATGTATTTCTTGAAACATGAAGGTACATATAAACAGGTGTCATCCAGAAGGTCGATCATCAAGGAATTGTGGGATTATAAAAAACCGCTTAGAAGGTATATTCGCAAAAATATGTTAAGACCTAAAAAAGGGTACGATAAAGACATGGTCTCCTTACTTGAATATTATGATAGTTTAATAAGCATTGATGAATAATATTCGAGTAATTATTTCCGTAGGGGTCTTTCTGCTTTTTTGTCTTGCTGTACAATACAATGCATTTGGGCAAAGTCAATCACATGTATCAGTAATTGAGGTGGTTTCCGAATTGGAAAAGACACACAAGGTTCAGTTTTTCTATCAAAATGACTGGTTAGACTCCCTGAGTTTCAGCGGTGACCTTCTAGGTGATTCTCTGGAAGATAAGCTTGCCCAATTGTTTGATGGTACTTCAATCAATTATTTTCAATTTGATGGTAGTGTAATCCTTACAAAGAATGTTGCCATTATTGATGACCCTGAAATAACCAAATCCTTTTTAGCTAAGGAAAAAGAGGTTTCGATCATAGAAAAAGGATTGGTGTTTTCACGCGAATATATTAACCAGGCCGAAGCGTCGGATTTAGAAAATTACGTTTTTGAAATTGGGAACAGAAATGAGTTGGTTTCAGGCGGGAATTCGACCATAGCCGGCTATGTTAAAAACATGGAAGATGGAGAGGGTATAGATGGTGCGTTGGTGTATACACAAAATCCCTTTATTGCTGCCAGTACGGATGAGAATGGTTTTTATTCTCTCAAAATTCCTAACGGAAAACATACATTGTTTATTCAGTTTGTGGGGATGAAAACGACTACCAGAAACATTGTATTATTTTCCAATGGCCGAATGGACATAGAAATGGCTGTGGATATTATCGCGCTTCAGGAAGTGTTGGTAGAATCAGACCGGGACATCAATGTTTCCAATGTTCAGATGGGTGTAAGAAAGATTGACATAGAGGAATCAAAGAATATTCCAATCTTACTGGGAGAGAAAGACCTGATGAAAGTGTCAACGACTGAAGCAGGGGTACAAGCTGTTGGAGAAGGTGCAAGCGGTTTCAACGTAAGAGGCGGGAAGTCTGATCAAAACCTGATCATGCTTAATAAAGCTCCTATCTATAATTCCTCCCATTTCTTTGGTTTCTTTTCAGTCTTCAACTCCGAAGCCATGGAGAGCATGGAAATATACAAAAGTGGGATTCCAGCCAAATATGGAGGTAGGCTTTCTTCGGTCTTTGATATTCGTTCAAAATCTGCTAGTAAGACTGACTTTAAAGGGGAAGGAGGAATCAGTCCCATCACAGGACGACTTACACTGGAAATTCCTTTGATCGATGAAAAGACCAGTCTCCTGGTTTCAGGTCGAACAACTTATTCCAACTGGATATTGAATAAGTCTAAAGATGCTGAATTCAACGGAAACAGGGTGTCATTTTACGATATCAATGGCACATTGGATCATGAACTTGGAGATAAGGATCGACTGGTATTGACCGGGTATTTCAGTAAAGATCGGTTTAAACTGGCGTCTGATACCTTGTTTTCGTTTTCAGATTTTCAATATACCAATTCAAATGCAACGCTTGATTGGATCCATCGGTTCAATCCTAATTTTGATCTGAATGTTTCTGCCATTTTAGTAAAGTATCAGTATGACTTATCATTCACCGATTCTCCACCTAATTCATTCAATCAGGACTTTACTCTGGAAGAAAAGAATTTAGAGGTTGAGTTAAACAACTTCATCGGTGACCATACACTGAATTATGGATTTGGAGGAAAGTATTATACCATCAACCCCGGTAGCAAGCTTCCTCTAGGGACTGAATCTATCATATCACCTCAGGTGGTACCCAAAGAGTACGGTCTCGAGTCCTTTATACATATTTCTGATCAGTTTGAGATTACTGATAGAATTTCAATTTATGGAGGGCTCAGGTATTCAATTTTTAATGCGTTGGGTCCTCAGGAAGTATTTAGTTATCAGGAAGGTTCTGCTGTTAATTCATCTACCCGGACCGACTCCACAGTTTATGGGCAGGGAGAGATTATCAGTACTTATCATGGGCCGGAATTCCGGTTTTCAGGAAGATTCAGCATCACTGATTTTTCGTCCATAAAGTTTAGCTACAACAAAACGCGACAATATATTCATGTGATGTCTAATTCAGCCTCGTTGTCTCCGACGGATACCTGGCGACTTTCCAGTCCTCATTTGCTTCCTCAGGTTTCTGATCAGGTATCGGTTGGGTTTTATCGCAATCTGCTAAATAATAAGCTGGAGACTTCTGTCGAAACATATTATAAGTCCCTGCAAAATCTTAAGGATTTTAAAGTGGGTTCTGATTTCATGCTGAATCAATTTATTGAGCGAGACATACTTCAAGGACCGGGAAAATCGTATGGCATTGAGTTTTCTATCAAAAAGAAAGGAAAGTTAAATGGTTGGATGAATTACTCCTACGCGAGGTCTTTTATCAAACTTGATGGCGATGCCGCTGAGGAAATCATCAATGGTGGCAAATTTTTCCCGACGTCATATGATAAACCACACACAGTGAATGTGGTTTCAAACTATAAATTGACCCGTCGTTTTAGTTTATCACTCAACATGACCTATAATACAGGCAGGCCGGTGACGATTCCTGTGGCTATCTACAAATTACATGATTTTGAGAATGTCTACTATTCCGATAGGAATGAATATCGGATCCCCGATTATTTCCGCGTTGACTTTGGGATGAACCTGGAAGGAAATCACATCATCAAAAAATTGAGTCATTCTTTCTGGTCTTTTTCTGTCTACAATCTACTGGGCAGGGATAACCCATATTCAGTGTTCTTTAAGGTTGAAGACGGTGTCGCAAAAAGCTATCAGCTGATAGTATTTGGGAATCCAATTCCAACAATAAGTTACAATTTCAAATTTTAATTCAGTGAGGAGGGGAGCAAATTATTCAATTTTATTCGTGATTCTGACCAGCTTTATTGGTTGTATACAACCTTTTGAAGTGGATTTTCCTGAAAATGATAAGATATTAGTGATTTCCGGAGTTCTAACGAATGCAGACAAAACACATTATGTAAATATCTCATATACGCGCAGTCTTAATGAGGGTCCAGGAATTCCCGAAGTAATTGATGCAGAAGTGTCGGTTGAGGATGAATTTGGTAATGTAGTTACCTATCTGGAAGAGGGTAATGGGAGATATAATTCTCCATTGGGATTCAAAGCAGAGATAGGTGTAAAGTATCAATTAAAAGTGCTTCATGAAGGACAACTTTATGTTTCAGAGCAGATAGAACTAGTATCTCCGACAGAAATTGACAACGTTCATTGGGATCCCAAAGAAGTGATTGACAGTGATTTGGAAAAAGTAGTACATGGAGCACAATTTTTCATTGACTCCGAAGAAAGCCAAAACAGGTATTTCAGGTATGAATGGGAAGGTACCCACCTTATTATACCCCCTTTTTCTGCTACTCATGAAGTGATAGATCGGCAGATCGTTGAGATTGATTTTGTGCCTACCCCTTGCTATTCAACCGGGTACTCAAACAACCTATTACTGGCTACTACCATCGGGCTTAGTCAACCCCGTGTACTGGATGTCCCAATTCATTTTATTCCTGAAACAGATAGTAAGCTAAGACATGCTTATTCATTATTGGTCCGGCAGTATTCACTTACGGAGTCGGCATATAATTACTATAAGCAACTGAAAGACAACAATGAATCTTCAGGTTCTTTTTTTGATGCTCAGCAAGGTTCAATCGTTGGTAATATTACTAATACAAGTGATCCTGAGTCAATAGTACTCGGTTATTTTGAAGTATCCGGTGAAAGCACCAAAAGAAAAAAGTTTACCAGGGGTTCTGATTTTCGTAACCTGATTGCCCTTGCGACCTTCCAATTTTATTGTGGGGAGATCATTGTTTGTGATGATGATACAGGAGAGTGTGGTGATATAACGGAAGGAACACCTGAGGCGGCTATCGAGAATATCACTTTGGGCTATGCCGATTATATCTATCAGTTGGACACATCAGCTATGCCCCCATCAGCTTTCGTACAACGAAGAGGTTGTACAGATTGCTCTTACTATGCCACCACAGATACTCCGGATTTTTGGTATGAATAAAAAAATAAGCTCATTGACCCATCTTTATGTAGCGATACTGTCATTTATGCTCATCAGTGTGAGTGGAAGTGCACAGGAAAACCCAAATATTAAAGAAGAGGTACTCGTACACCTTAACAGTTCCTCTTTGATTACCGGCGAGACGCTCCTCTTTTCTGCTGATGTGGTGAGCGCTCTCACAAACAAACATTCAAACCTAAGTGCTATCCTTTATGTTGAGATCATTGATAAGGATCTCAAACCCATCTATCAGGCCAAAATCAGATTGTTGGAAGGTAAAGGCTATGGGGATTTTTTCATTCCATCACTCATCCCTACAGGTAGTTATCAACTAATAGCCTATACCCGATGGATGAGAAATTTTAATCTATTTTATCATCACCCATTACATATCGTAAATCCTTTTGAAGTTTACACCCCCAAACAGGAAAGCGAACAGCTATCTGTTCAATTTTATCCTGAAGGTGGTAACCTTGTGAATGGTGTTGAAAATACCATGGCGGTGGAGGTAAAGGACTACCAGGAGCGAGGTGTTGATTTCAATGGTCGGGTGGTAGATCAGGAGGGAACAGTCGTAGCAAATGTAAGCTCTACTTTACCTGGTTTTGCTACATTTACATTCACCCCTCAAGACGGCGACCAGTACCAATTGATTATTGAAGATCTGAATGGGAATTTTCAGTTCTATGAGATACCAGAAGTCAAGCTGGAAAGACACGCCATTCAAGTGACGGTTAAGGATAGGTATTTTTTAGCACAAATTGCGTGTGATTGCGAGGATGCTGTACAGGTTCAGGTTTTTAAAGGTCCCCGGAAAATCCTCGAAAAAGAAGTCAGAAGCAACGAGGAATTCAATTTATCAAAATATGAATTAGGAGAAGGTACATTCCTACTTATAGCGTTGAAAGATGGGGTGAATATTTCAAGGCGAATCATTTACAATAGTCCACGGCAGAAGTCTTTACGAGAATTCATTAACCAACCTTATAAAAAAAGGACATTGGTTTCCTTACCGATCAGTTTTGAGGAGCATACAAGATTTTCTGTTTCCGTAAACAAGATCCATGACTATGGAATACCACTTCATCAGAATTCATCAGAGAAACTCTTGAAAGGGGTAAATGAACTACATAGATTTAATTCAGATCTTCTATTTGACCCTAAAAGTGAAGAACTTGTCAATGAATTGATGATTGCTTCTACCTGGAAGCTTGAAGAATCACCGGAGGATATTCCTTTATTACCGGATCATCGGGGTGAAATGGTATCAGGACAAGTCATAGCTCCTGATTCTCTGGATCTTGGAAATGAATTTGTTGCATACTCAATTATTGGAAAGGAATATCAGGTTAAAGTAGCACCGGTGATGAGTGACGGAAGTTTTAACATGGTGGTTGAGCCATTGGAAGAAGATCGGGATGCATACATCACAGGCATGGACAATCTTTCTGCTGATATGATTGAGATTGAGCCACAATTCTTACAATCATATCCGGAGTTGGAGTTTCCTCCGCTAATCCTGGATTCGGCCACGGTCGGGGAAATCGTCAAGCGCAGTATACGCAACCAAATAGAGAATGCCTACTTTGATGTAAAGGCTGATTCTATCACAGAACCAAAGCCATATATCGAGCAGTTTGGTCGCTTCGATTATTATTATGTGCTTGACGACTATAATCGATTTCCAACAATTAGAGAATCTTTTATTGAGTATATACCTATGGTAGCTGTCAGGGGTAAGGAGCCATCGTTAGCATTCAGAGTATCTCTGAAAACCCTTATTAAACCAAAACTGGAACCTTATGCTTTTCTGGATGGTCTGCCGGTGAAAAGCGAAGAGATACTGGCTTTTAGTCCTTACCGACTTGAAAGTATTGGTGTCATTAACAATAGGTATTTTATGGGACCCAAAGTAATTGATGGAATCATTTCTTTTAGGACGAAGCAAGGCAACTTGCAGGGATTTGTTCCTGGTACTCAAAGCCGGGCATTAAAGTACAAAGGGGTATCCCCGGCAAAGACGTATACTTTTCCTGTATATGGTAATAGTGAAATAGGAGAATCAGATTTAATTGCAAAAATTCCGGACTACCGGGATCAGCTTTACTGGAACCCTGATGCAGTAGCAGGCTCGGGCAATGTTTATAGCGTTGAATTTTTTACTTCTGACACAAAGGGGCAATTTGAGGTGGCAATTGAAGGAGTTACTGCTGAGGGAAAGCAAGTTTCATTAAGGAAATACTTCACTGTGGAGTAGCCTTTTGGTCCTGAACCCAATGATTCACATGCTGCTCCAGTATGTCCAGTGGAACAGCACCTGATCCCAAAACCACATCATGAAAGGACCGGATGTCAAAATTTTCACCAAGTGCTTCTTCAGCATTTTTTCGTAGTTCTTTGATCTTGAGCTCACCAATTTTATAAGCCAATGCCTGACCGGGCCAGGCGATGTATCGGTCTACTTCTACCATCACATCCTGATCTGTCATGCTGGAATGTGCTCTAAAGTAGTTGATGGCATCCTGCCTACTCCATCCCATTTGGTGAATTCCTGTATCCACAACTAACCTAATGGCTCGCCATATCTCGAATGTCAGCTGGCCATACCTGGAATAAAGATCCTGATACATCCCCAGGTCTTTTCCAAGGCTTTCAGAGTAGAGACCCCAACCTTCTACAAAAGCGGTGAACATGACCATGGTTCGGAACTCAGGCACATTTTCCTGCTCCTGGGCCAATGCAATTTGTAAGTGATGACCGGGAACAGCTTCATGGATGGCCAGGGCTTCCATGCCCCATTTTGGTCTGCTGGGTAAGTTGTATGTGTTGACAAAAAAGTAGCCGGGAATTCCATTAGCAGCTGATCCGGGTTGATAATAGGCAGTGGTGGTAGCCTGTTCCTGGTACTCTGGGACCTCTTTTACCCCATAAGGCAATCTTGGTAGCTTGCCAAACAACTTCGGCAGGATCGGATCGATACGCTTGCAGATATCCCGATAGGTCATCATTAGCTCTTCCGGATTATCGAAATAGAAGCGACTATCGGTTTTTAGAAAATCATTAAATGCATTCAGATCTCCATCAAAGTTGAGCTGGTCAATAATATCAAGCATCTCATCTTTTATACGATTGACTTCCAGTTTGCCAATCTGATGGATCTGCTCGGCGGTCAAATGGGTTGTAGTCTGATGTTGAATGCGCTCGTTATACCAGTCTTTTCCATTGGGTAGCTCGCTAAGTCCATAAGTATCCCGTGTGTTGGGAAGGTATTCCTCTTCAAAGAACTGGGTGAAAACTTTAAGGGCAGGATTTACTTTTTCGCTTATTGCATCACGGGCCCTTTCCTGCAATGAAGTGCCTCCTTCCTGATGGATTTCTTCCGGGATAGATGTGAACGGCATGTAGAATACGCTTTCTTCCGGGTTGTCAGCTGTAATCCCCCTGAGTTGGTCAGGCACCTGAATCACCGTGTTTTTTGGCATCACAATCCCTTTGTCAACCCCCTCTCTGAGCGTAGTCTGAAGTTGTTTCATTAATGTCGGGATGCCATTAAGCCTGGTGAGAATGTTTATAAAGGCTTCTTTATCATCGGTGGGCATGATCTGAATTACCTGTGCGATTGCCTGATGTATTCCCTGTACCTGGTCGATGATCAGGTATTGTTCGGGAAACTGACTGTATAATTCGTAATTATCCCTAACAGTTCTACTAAATATAGAAAAATTCAGTTGGTCACTTTTCGAAAGGGTTGAGGGATTAAATTCATCCAGGAGATCATGAAAAAGCCCGAGATCATCTACTGCTTTTTGAAGTCCCTCCGGAGAAAGGTCATCCCATAAATGATCATAACCTGGCTTACCATAAAAGGTAGCATTGATAGGAGAAGAGCTTAGCAGGTATTCAGTATAAGTCTCGAAAAGTGCGTCTAAACGTTCTTCTTCTGAGCTGAAGTTCTCCGGATCTTTGATAAAAGATATTTGCTCCTCCAGTGAGCCGGATGGTTTTTCATTCTCAGTTTTATCTGACTGCGAACATGATTGAATGATTATGAAAAGTATGAATACGATAAGTTTTCTCATCATGTAAAGATTGTGCACTTTCAAGCATAGATCACTGACCTAAGTTACAAGGGATACGATAATTATAAACGGTAAGGCAGGTTTTCTTTATCAAAATGAAACCTAACCGCTTCCTTTATGGCTTCAAGTGAGCTGTATTTTGGGTGGTAATTGATGAGCTTCCTGGCCTTTTCAATACTTCCATTAGGGCTGTGAGCGATGTGGTCCCAGGTGAGTTCAGCATTTTTTTCAGAAACAGTTGTTTTCCAGTCATCAAAAGGTAGGAATTGGAGTTTCGCTTCCCGGCCAAACCAGGCGGCAACAGCCATGGCGTAGCCTCTCAGCGTTAAGGCTTGCTCGGAGACCACATGAAAACTTTCTCCAATGGCTTGTTCCGGGTTTTCAATGGCTTGCTCAAAAGCCAGGGCTACATCATCAGCATGCACATGATGTACAGTTTCCATTCCCAAATTGGGTAATATGACCTCTTCTCCTTGTGCCAGTTTGATGAATACATCAGGATCAAGATGACCGGCAGGGTTAATGGGCAACCAACCAGGTCCGCTTATGTGTCCGGGGTGTAGGATCGTCACCGGAAACTTTGTTTCCTTATACAGCTCAAGCAAATAGGATTCTATCTCTGCCTTAAGGATACCATATTCTCCAAAAGGTTTCCGCAGTTGGTCTTCTCTTGTAGGGACTGCCTCGCTATGGCCATGAACCCACATGGTACCACAATGCAAAAAATGTTTGATGCTTCCCTGGAGAGCTTCTACGATCAATTCAGCGCTTTCCCGTGTAAAACAGATAAGGTCTATCACCACATCTCCTTCAAGTGCTTTTATTTGAGCTCCAAAATCTCCTTGCTGTTCCACAATGGTTCGATCAATGGTGACAGACTTTACAGTCTTCCAGGATTCATCTGAATGGTAGGGTTCATGCCTCTGGCGACAAATACAGAAAACTTCATGTCCTTTTTTGACTAACCTGGGGATGAGATAAGAGCCAATGTGTCCCGTGCCTCCAATAACGACAATTTTCATATAGATAAAGATGCGTTAAAATTAATCTACTGTGCTAAAGGAATACTTAATATAATCCTAATCAGACTGCTCTTGATTTGGTAAATTGTACGGAGTAATTTGATTACAATTTAAGGAACCTCAAACTGTCCTAAAATTGAGCTAAACAGTTTCTATGGATCATTGTTCAAATAGTATAAGCATTGGTCGAATAGGTACGCTTTGATGGTGGAAATAAGGATAATACAGCACCATGTCTAAGTATAAGTTTAACTAATACTCAGATAAAATTTATAAATAAATATTATCATACTTTTGATTCTGTAAACATTCAAAAAAATCTATTCAAAAATGGAAAACAAAGATCATTCGAGTACAGCCGGAGGAAATAGAGTAAGCAAATGCCCATTTCACAGTGGTAACTCTCAGGGGGCAGCCGGCGAAGGAACCAGGAATTTTGACTGGTGGCCCGATAAGTTAAATCTTAATATCCTGCGTCAGCATTCATCAAAGTCCGATCCGATGGGTGAAGATTTTGACTATGCAGAAGCATTCAAAAAGCTGGATTACTCAGCTTTGAAGAAGGATCTAAATGATCTGATGACTGATTCTCAGGATTGGTGGCCAGCAGATTTTGGTCATTACGGTGGACTTTTTATTCGAATGGCCTGGCACAGTGCCGGAACTTACAGGATTGGTGATGGTCGTGGTGGCGGGGGGTCAGGGACGCAGCGGTTCGCACCCCTCAATAGCTGGCCAGACAATGTCAATCTTGACAAAGCCAGAAGGTTGCTTTGGCCGATCAAGCAAAAATATGGCAAGTCCCTTTCCTGGGCGGATTTGATGATTCTGGCTGGAAATGTTGCCCTTGAATCCATGGGATTTAAAACATTTGGCTTTGGTGGAGGCCGTCCTGACGTCTGGGAGCCAGAGGAAGATATCTACTGGGGATCGGAAGGAGAGTGGCTTGCCGACAAGCGATATACAGGAAACCGTGACCTGGAAGACCCGCTTGGCGCGGTAGTTATGGGATTGATTTATGTAGATCCGGAAGGACCAAATGGTGTACCTGATCCAGTGGCCGCAGCTCACGATATCAGAGAAACTTTTGGTAGAATGGCTATGAATGACAAAGAAACAGTGGCGCTCATTGCCGGAGGACATTCCTTTGGTAAAACACATGGGGCAGCAGACCCCTCTAAATATCAGGGACCTGAACCGGAAGCTGCTGCAATTGAAGAACAGGGTCTTGGATGGACCAGCAGCTATGGGTCCGGAAAAGGTGGTGATACCATCGGTGGAGGCCCTGAGGTGATATGGACTTCAACACCAACCAAATGGAGTAATAATTTCTTTAAGAATCTTTTTGAATATGACTACGAGCTTACTAAAAGCCCGGCTGGAGCACAACAATGGGTAGCCAAAAATGGAGCTGGTGCAGGGACCATTCCTGATGCGTTTGATTCTTCAAAAAGTCATCCACCACGAATGCTTACTACTGACCTCTCTTTGAGGTTTGACCCTGAGTATGAAAAAATCTCCAGAAGGTTTTATGAAAACCCCGATGAGTTTGCCGATGCCTTTGCCCGTGCATGGTATAAGCTAACACACAGGGACATGGGACCCATCACTAGATATCTTGGTCCTGAAGTACCCAAGGAAGAATTGATCTGGCAGGATCCTATTCCAGCGGTTGATCATGACCTTGTAGATGAGAAAGATGTGAAAGGACTGAAAAGCAAGATCCTAAGCTCGGGCCTTTCTGTTTCCGAGTTGGTTTCTACAGCATGGGCTTCAGCAGCAACCTACAGGGATTCAGATAAAAAAGGTGGCGCCAATGGCGCACGTGTCCGACTTGCACCTCAGAAAGACTGGGAAGTCAATAACCCTAAGCAGCTTGACAAAGTACTCAGGAAGCTGGAAGAGATCCGTAAAGATTTCAATGGATCACAATCTGGAAATAAGCAAATTTCATTGGCCGATATGATTGTTTTGGCCGGCTGTGCTGGTGTTGAAAAAGCTGCAAAAGACGCTGGTCAGGAGGTCACAGTACCATTCACTCCGGGCAGAGCTGACGCAACGCAGGAGCAGACAGATGTTGAGCAGTTTTCATACCTGGAGCCAGCAGCCGACGGTTTCAGGAATTACAGAAAAACAAAGTATTCCATTACTTCTGAAAAATTGTTGGTTGACAAAGCTCAATTGATGTCGCTGACGGCTCCTGAGATGACTGTTCTTGTAGGCGGGATGCGAGTACTCGGAACAAATTATGACGGTTCAAAGCATGGTGTATTCACAGATAAGCCGGGCAAATTGACCAACGATTTTTTTGTTAACCTATTGGATATGGGTACTACCTGGAAGCAAGCCGAGGGCGAATTGTATGAAGGAAAGGATAAGTCAGGAAAGGTGAAATGGACTGGGTCAAGGGTAGATCTGATTTTTGGTTCTGATTCCGAGCTTAGAGCATTGGCTGAGGTTTATGCCTGCAGCGATTCACAGGAAAAGTTTGTGAAGGACTTCGTTGCAGCCTGGGACAAAGTGATGAATCTTGACCGGTTTGATCTGAAATAATTAGTTTGTATCATAACGTCCGAAAGGACATGTTTTTGAGGTTAAAAAGGTGGTTCCAACGGACCGCCTTTTTTATTGTTGGGGTTACTTGATCTTTGTGACATAACCATTTTTCGTATCTTTAAAAATAAACCCAACTAACACCTTATGACACTTAAAAATCTTTCGATTGTTCTCTTATTATTCCTTATACTTTTTGGCTGTCAAACAGAGACCACACAGGAATCAGAATCAGGTCAGCCTAACGTGATCTATATTTTTGCCGATGACCTGGGCTATGGAGATCTTTCCATCTTCGGACAGCAAAAGCTTCAAACGCCAAACATCGACCGGTTAGGATATGAGGGGATGATCTTTACCAACCATTATTCCGGGAATACTGTGTGTTCGCCATCCAGGGCTGTGTTGATGACAGGCATTGATCCGGGCCAAATCTCCGTACGGGGCAATGCCGGAGAGAACAATCCTAAGGTACACCTTGATCCCAACATGGTCACATTACCCAGGTTATTTAAGAATGCAGGATATAATACAGGGATCTTTGGCAAATGGGGGCTTGGGTATACCTACCTGGAGGGTAACCCCAATCCATTAACCCACGGTTTTGATGAATATTTTGGTCCGAGAACCCAAAGCACGGCGCATACTTATTACACTGATACGTTGGTGCATAATGGCGTACAGATCCCCGTGGATACGACAACCTACATGCACGACCTGATCATGGACCATGCGATCAAATTTATCAAAAAGAGTGCTGAAGAAAAGAAGCCATTCTTTTGCTATATCCCCACACCCATTCCCCATGCTGCCATGCATGCCCCGGCTGATTTGCATAAAAAATGGCGGGAGAAACTCCCTCAATATGATACCATCATTGGTAAGTATGGGGCGGCCGGAGACCCATGCCCGGATGTGATCAATCCGATCGCCGGATTTGGTGCCATGATGGAGAGTTTGGACAATGAAGTCGGTCGAATTTTATCTACACTGGAAGCATTGGGAATGGATGAAAATACGTTGATCATATTTGCCAGTGACAATGGCGCTCACCTGGAAGGTGGGCATGACCCCATTTACTGGAATTCCAATGGACCTTTCCGGGGTCACAAGAGAGATTTGTACGAAGGAGGCATTCATTCACCATGTCTCATCAGGTGGCCTGCAAAAGTAAAGGCAGGAACAACAAGCGATCATATTAGTGGTTTGCAGGATGTGTTGCCTACCATGGCAGAAGTGACCGGTCAGGAGATCCCGGAACAGGTAAAAGGCATCTCTTTCTTACCCACGATGTTGGGGGATGAATCATCTCAAAAGAAGCATGATTTTCTGTTTTTTGAGTTCACAGTTGGAAGGGAACAACGGGTGGTCTCTCAGGCTGTAAGAATGGGCGATTGGAAAGCCGTTCGGACTGTGTGGAAGAAATCAAAAGAAGAACAGGAAACGCCCATTGCTGAATGGCCCGTAGAGCTATATAACCTCAAAGAGGACATTGGGGAAAAAAATGACTTAGCTAATGAGCATCCGGAAGTCGTTGCAAAGGCAAAGGAAACCATGGTCAAAGCACGAACACCATTGTGAAACGATGAGAAAATTACTATTGCTTCTTTCTGTTCTGGTAGGGGGTAATTGTTTTGCCCAATCTTTCCGGTTTGACATTCATGAAATTGGAAAGCACGGAAATAAGATGGGCCAAACGTCGCTGGTAGACGTAGATAAAGATGGTGATTTGGATTGGGTCTATGGCGCCCGTGGTCAGATGAATTGGTTTGAATTTAATTCAGCTGGTGACTGGGTTTATCACAAAATCGGCGAAGGTGCCAGTACAGATGTAGGTGGCTGTCCTATCGACATCAATGAAGACGGATGGGTCGATTTTTTTGCCGGTACGGGATGGTACCTGAATTCAGGTGAGCCAAAAACAAAGGGTTTTACCACCATTCCGGATGTTGGAGCCATTTATTGTCACGACAATGTAGCTACGGATGTTGATGGAGACGGTGTTTTAGATATTGTGGCCCTGAGCAACCATCCCACAAACCCCTACATGGTCTGGTACAGGAAACCCAAAGATCCCACGGCAAAATGGGATAGTGTCTACATCGCTGAGGGTATCCACGGAGGCATTGATCCAATGGGGTATGGAGACCTGGACAAAGATGGGGACATGGATCTGGTCAGGGGAGATCTCTGGCTTGAAAATGCAGACGGGGTAGGTACTGATTGGATACCGCACAGAGATCTGATCCCTAAAAATGGCAGCCGTCCGGATAGATATGGTCTGTGTCTAAAAAGTTGGGTGATTGATTTGGACAAAGACGGTGACCTTGATATCATTCAATCTGAAGCCGATACACCGGATGGAAGGGTATTTTGGTTTGAAAATGATAATTTAAACTGGATCTATCATGGCATCACGGCTGAAAGTACCAACCAGGATTTTCATTCACTGGTAGTGGCTGATCTGGACAATGATGGAGATGTTGATGTATTCTCGAGTGGTGGACCGCTTTCCATCGATACCATGAAAGCCTTTGTCTGGGAGAATCTGGATGGCCATGGTGGAACATGGAAGGAGCATCTTATTTCAGAAGACATCCTGGGGCATGAAGCCGTGGGGGGAGATGTAGACGGTGACGGAGACATCGATATTTGCACCAAGCCCTGGAATGGCGATCTGCATGTATTCCTCGAAAATAAATTGAAATAACATCCTGATCTCAATGAGTAGACCCATCTTTCTTTTACTCGGTTTAATATTTCATGTCACCTTGCTTTCCAGTCAGGGATTAGCGCTTCCCGGGATATTTGGTGATCACATGGTGCTGCAACGTGAGGCAGACGCGAGGATATGGGGCTGGGCCAGTCCCGGACAAGAAATTACGATTACTATCGATGGAAATGAAGTTTCAGCACACACTGATGAAGAGGGCAAATGGGAATGCACCTTGCCGTCACATAGTGCGGGAGGTCCCTTTGAAATGATCATTTCGGGAAATCAAAATATTCGCTACGAAGATGTGTGGTACGGTGATGTTTGGGTAGCAGGGGGGCAATCCAATATGGCCTGGAATCTTAAATCAGATGTAGACAATTGGGAGGAGGAAGTAGCGGACAGCGATTATGCTCAAGTCCGGTTTTTTACGGTTCCCGAAAAAATAGCCTTTTCTCCGAAAGTTGATCTTGAAGGTGGAGCATGGAAATTGGCGAACCCCAAAAACTCACCCGATTTTTCTGCAGCGGCCTGGTTCTTTGCCAAGCATAACCACCTGGAGAAAGGTGTCCCTGTGGGGATCATTGAAAGTAACTGGGGAGGGACTCCTGCAGAAGCCTGGACTTCCTCGGAAAGATTATTGGAACTGAACACTTACCGTGATGAGACAAAGAAAGTACTGGAGCCTGGCATTGACTGGGTATCTAAACTTGAAACGAACGAGCAGAATAACCAGGAACGGGTCAGGATCATCAATAGTGAAGAATACCTGAAAACGGGTGTTCAAAACCCTGAATTTGATGATTCATCATGGGAAACCATTCAGCTTCCCAATCCGACTGATTATCATGATGTGGTTTGGTTGAGAAAAGCGTTTGATTGGAAAGGATCTAAAAAGGATGCCAGACTTTCCCTGGGCAGACTTACCATTAATCAGACGGTATTTATCAATGGTAAGGAATTGGAAGGCGCTTTGCATGCGAGTATTGTAGAAATTCCAAAAGGGATGCTGAAAAAGAAAAATAACCTGCTTGCTGTTAGATTGATCAATACCTGGAACAATATTGTAGCGATAGGACCTGATCGTGAGCTGTGGATAGAAGACAGTGATCAAAGGTTGACGCTATCGGGAGATTGGAAATATTCAAACACCATTGAACCTTCGATACCGGAATATATCAGATACAGCCAGTATCCAAGTGTCCTGTTCAATGGCATGATCAATCCCATAGCCGGGTATACCATTCAGGGAGCCCTATGGTATCAGGGGGAAAGCAATGCTGGTAGGCATGAAGACTATCATCAATTATTCTCAACCATGATCACGGATTGGAGATTGCGATGGCGACAGGGTGATTTCCCTTTCCTGTTTGTCCAACTGGCCAACTATATGGCCAGGCTTGACCAACCTTCGGACCCGGATTGGGCCAGATTAAGGGACGCCCAGACACAAACATTACAGCTTGAAAATACCGGCATGGCAGTGGCCATTGATATTGGAAATGAAGTAGATATTCATCCCCGGAACAAGCAGGATGTCGGGGAAAGACTTTGGATCGCAGCTAAGAAGGTAGCTTTCAATGAAGATGTGGTTTACTCCGGACCTGTTTACCAGGCTCACACCATCAATGATTCTGAAGTCATTGTCACATTTGACCAGGTAGGAAACGGACTAAAGGCAGCTGGTCCTCAATTAACTGGCTTTGCGGTCGCGGGGAATGACCAGGTTTTTCATTGGGCAAAGGGTGAGATCAAAGACAAAAATAAAATCGCACTTACTAGTGATGCAGAAGAGGGGCTTCCAGCCGTACCTTTCAGGACTGATGACTGGCCTCAACAGTAAAGCTAATTAGGGTCTGCTGAAAATCGCCAAATAACAGATAAATCTATATGTAATCTTTAATAATCGTGATAATACTTCGATTTGTTTTTAAGCAGGTGCAAGGTTTTTAGATCAGAATAACATTATTTCATGTATCTGGAAAATATCGTGAACGGTATTTTCTTGGCTAGCCTCAGTCACATCATCTACTTCCTGGCTTCAGATCGAAGTATACATATACATCTTCTCTTCAGCCAGTCGTATCTAATGTAACTGAGACTTTTTCAGCAGGCCCTAATTAAACAGAGAAGGATCGGTAAATTCCGATCCTAATCTGATTTATCAACTATTACTAAAAAATAGCGCGAAGAATTTTTATCAAAAAGAATGTGATGTTGTTAAGATCTAACAACATCACAATTTGGGTTAACTGATTTGAATCTCGAACGATTTCAGTTATGAGGTTTATAAATCAATACTAGACATCAATTCTGATTAGAATTTGAAGCACGAAAAAAAATTACCACCACCCCAATAGCTTCCACCAGGCGAGACCAAAAGTAAGCCAGATAACAATGTGGTATACAGACAACAGGAAGCCTACTTTAAACCACCTGATCAGTGGAACATACCCTTGTCCGAAATACATAATCTCCGGACCTGAGCTGTAATTTGTGAGACATCCACAAAGCGTTGAAAATCCGGCAAATAAAGCAGCCATCGTCAAGGGTGGGATGGAGTAGGCCATGGCTAACGCAAAGAATCCACCAATGAAAGCAGCGATATGGCCAGTGAGCATGGAGAAAAGATACATGGAGTAGAAGTAGATCAAGGCCAGCAGTATCATGAGGAGGATCGGGTTGATGGAAGGCATCGCAGAAGATACTGAGCTGGCAAACCATTCCACAAAACCATAATCTTTCAATAGATTGGCCATGGTCAGTAGTCCGCCCAGCCAGATGAGTGCATCCCACGCACCGGAGGTTCGGATCATTTTATCCCAGCTATATGTCTTTGAAAGAAACAAGGTGCAGACCCCGATCCAGGCTATCAGGCTCGTTCCCATCCCATGAAATCGTGTGGTGGTCCAAAGTGCTATCAGAAAGATGAAAACACCACACATCCACTTTTCTGAGGCTTTCCACTTACCCAGTGCTTTGTACTGTTGCTTTACCTGTTTTTGTACTTCCCGGGTGTCCCTCAAATCTGGTTTTGAAAACTGATAAATGAAAAGGGGGAGTCCGGCCAGACTGATCAAGCCCGGAACGATGGTGCCGGTGGCCCAGGTGATCCAGTCAAAATTGATGTTGAGAATTTCTCCGGCGGCTTCAGAAAGCAGAGGGTTTGCTGCCATCCCAGTAAGAAACATACCTGCAGTCACCAGGTTGGCCTGTCCACCGACAAGACTTATGTAAGCTCCGGCCCTGTCGGGCAACTTATCCGGATAGCTACCCAATGCTTCAGACAATGATTGAGCGATGGGCGCATGAATCCCTGCACCACGAGCCGTATTGGAAGGTACCACTGGTCCAAGAATCAATTCGGACCCACAAAGGCCGTAGGCAATCCCAAAGATGTTTTTACCCAGTTTTGAGATGAGAAAAAGCGCAATTCTGTGACCGAACCCTGAGTCCAGGACGGCACCTGAGATCAGGAATGCTGCTACTACCAACCAAACGGTGCTGTTTCCAAAACCTATCAGTGCCTGATCAAGGGTGATGGTATTGGTGATCACCAGTGTGATCAACCCGATGACAACCATAGGAGCCATCGCGAGCGGTCTCAGCAAAAAGCTTACAATCACAGCGATGAATACGGCAAAGACTTCCTGACCAGCTTTAGGGATCTCAGTAGATACGGGGTACTGCCAAAGGATGAATCCCACCAGGATACAAATGCTAATTCTGAATAGGGGTGATTGAGTCATTTTATAAAATCTGGGTCCCCAATATACTGGATAGATTGAAAAAATCGGGGGAAATCAGGTATTGGCAGGACAATATTGTGAAAAAACCAGGATTATTTGGATAAGAGATTATTGATCAATTTATCTTAACAAGATTAACCTGACCTAAGAGATGATGAAACCCCTTTTCACTCCATATATTTTCATTATTTGCTTCACTCTGATCTTCGTAAGCTGCAGCCAAAAAGATAAATATATCAACTGGGATACCTATCTGGGATCTAAAGCCAGCGAACAATTCTCCAATGCTGATCAGATTACCCGGGATAATGTAGCTCAGCTGGAAGTAGCATGGGAGTATCATTCCGGAGATCCACACCCCGATGGGCGTTCTCAGATACAGTGTAATCCGCTGGTGATTGATGGGGTGTTATATGGGAGTTCTCCTGTACTGAAATTCTTTGCGCTGGATGCAAAAACAGGAAAAGAAATATGGAAATTTAATCCATTTGAGGGTGGAGGCAGTCCGTCTGGCTTAGGTGTAAACAGAGGTTTGGTATCCTGGAAAAAGGGTGATGATCATAGGCTTCTGCTGACAGCAGGTAAATTCCTTTATTGCCTGGACATTGAGACCGGACAACCCATCCTTTCTTTCGGAGATTCAGGAAAAGTGGATTTGAAGAAGGGGCTGGGTCGCAATGTGGATGATCGTACGGTCCTTGGCAATACACCGGGAGTGATTTATCAGGATCTGTACATTTTGGGTGCCCGGGTGGATGAATCCGGAGGGGCCGCTCCCGGACATATCAG
This sequence comes from Cyclobacteriaceae bacterium, assembly GCA_965223915.1. GTDB lineage: Bacteria > Bacteroidota > Bacteroidia > Cytophagales > Cyclobacteriaceae > UBA7330. The sequence goes on from OZ245027.1 coordinate 2,754,646, forward strand.
GGCATACAATGTTATCAGCGGAGAAATGGAATGGATCTTTCATACCATACCACATCCGGGTGAGTTCGGACATGATACCTGGCCTGAGGATGCCTGGCAAACCATTGGAGGCGCCAATTCATGGGCGGGGATGAGTGTAGATGAGGAGCGAGGCGTTTTATATGTGCCTACAGGTTCAGCATCGTATGATTTCTACGGAGCCGACAGGGAAGGTCAGAATCTGTTTGCCAATTGTGTGATTGCACTCAATGCTAAAACGGGGGAACGTATTTGGCACTATCAAACCACCCATCATGACATTTGGGACCGGGATCTTCCGGCACCCCCGGTTTTGGGTACGATTAAAGTGGAAGGTAAAGATCGGGACGTGGTGATGCAGACTTCCAAGCAAGGGTATTTATATGTGTTGGATCGGGATACAGGGGAACCCGTTTTTCCTGTGGAAGAGGTGCCGGTGCCACAGGATGCCCTGCCAGGTGAGCATCCCTGGCCTACACAACCGATCCCGGTTAAGCCCCCACCGTTTACACGGATTAACTTTGGATTGGAAGACGCCACGAATATCTCTGATTCTGCAAATCAATATGTGGTAGAAAGGCTCAAAAAGATCAGGTATCAGCATGAATACGATCCACCATCCATGGAGGGAACGCTGATATTTCCGGGGTACGATGGAGGTGCCGAATGGGGAGGTGCAGCCTTTAACCCTGAGTCGAATACCTTGTTTATCAATGCGAATCATGTGCCATGGATCATGACCATGGTAGAAGTGGAAGAAAATCCGGAGACAAATATTGGCAGGGGAATGGCACTATATAAGCAAAATTGCGCCAGCTGTCATGGGGTAGATTTGAATGGTGGAGAATTTATGGGGAAAATACCATCGTTGGTGGATTTGAATGAACGGATGACAGTGGCTGAGTTTGATACTTTAGTTAAAAGCGGAAGAAATGCTATGCCTTCTTTTGCCTGGTTGACGTCGGATCAAAGCGATGATATTGCTGCTTACCTGTTGCAATTGGAAGAGGTAAAATTATCTGGTGATGAGGATGCATCAACGTCGGTTTCATACCGCAGTACGGGTTATCATAAATTTTATGATCAGGAAGGCTATCTCGCGATCAAGCCACCATGGGGTACCCTGACAGCCATGGATATGGACAATGCATCCATCAAGTGGCAGGTAGTATTGGGCGAACATGAAGAACTGACAAAGCGAGGTATTCCGCAGACCGGAACTCAGAATTACGGAGGACCAGCCATTACTTCAAATGGCCTTCTGTTTATTGCCTCAACCAGTGATGAAAGAATCCGATGCTTTGATCAGGAAGACGGTAGTCTTTTGTGGGAAGCAAAACTTCCGGCAGCTGGATATGCCACGCCGAGTATTTATGAAATTGAAGGCAGGCAGTTTATTGTGATTGCCTGTGGGGGAGGAAAGTTGGGCACTAAATCGGGAGATAGTTATCTGGCTTTTGCGCTTTCAGAAGAATAACCAATCACTAACGGTATGAATACTCAGAAAGAGGAGTAAAATGCGGACTATTTTATTAAAAACCTTCATTGAACCTAACAAGTACTACTAATTGCGATTTATTAGAATAATACCATAAATCCTTTTGTGTATATCCCGCTAAAACGAGTGATTATTGAGGTTAAAAAGCCATATATGGGGCTTCAATTTCCGATCAACACATTCATGGCAAAGACAAAGCACGTTCATGGTCGTTCACGAACGTGTTCGTGACCGTTCATCAACAGCATCGTCGGCGCTCATTAACACGTTCATGATTTCGCTAAAGTAAACAGGCCTTTTTGGGCCAAAAACGCATACTTTTCAACTGTCCGTCAGAAACTGAGTAGCTCAAAGTCTCTGGCCTCTCAGGTCTTGCCTTTTATGGTGTTGTTAGATAGGTTATCAACTTGTAAAAGTACAATTTGGATGTTTGTTCTACTTTAAGTTGAACTCGAGAGAGGCGGAGAAACAGGAATGGATGTGTAGAGCATACCAACCAATTTTTTAGTGCCATCGATGCTTTTCTCTCCTTGGGTAAAGGTGACCTCCCGACATTAACTTGAAAATTAATAACTAAGAATTACCCTGGAGAAGCCTTACTTTATCTCCGTTTTCTTACTCAGATGGTCAAACGTCAAATACAACTTGTGCAAATCTTTCTCATAGATGTATTTGACTTTCAGGTTGAAATGTTCGACAATTTTCTTCACAAGGGATAGGCCCAAACCCGTAGATTCTGACGTATCCCCGGTCTTTTGAAACCTGTCAAACATATGGTCTGTCGGGATTACAGGTGGAGTGCCCGTATTTTCGATCAATAATTCCACATCCTTAAGTACTATATTGATCAGCCCATCTTTGATGTTGTGTTTAATGGCATTGTTGATCAGGTTGGTGATGAGAATGCTGGTCAGTTCGCTATTGAGCTCCAATTCAGGTTCTCCGTAGTAGGTGGTTTTTAATCGAAGGTTTTTAATGGCTATTAATTCTTCAAAGTCTTCCAACTTGCTTTCAATCACCTCTTTTAAGTTGATAGGTTCTTTTTTGATATATTGATTGTTATCGATCCGGGAAATCAGAGAAAGTCCTGTTTTTAACCGTGAAAGTCGTCCCGCTGCCTCATAGATTTTCCCGATATCTTCTAATTGTTCTTTGTTAAGGTCCTCCTGTAGCAGTGTTTCTGCCTTATTCCGGATGATCGCCAGTGGCGTTTGTATTTCATGCGAAGTATTTTCGGTAAACTCCTTTAGACTGTTATAATCCTTGATGGATTGTTTGATCATATCATTGAGTACCTGGTTGAGCTGCTTAAACTCATCCACTTTGGAGTCAAAAGTATATGCTCCCTGTCGAATTCTCCGGGGACTGGTGATGTCAAATGTTTTGAGGTGGTCGAGTAAGTACTCAAATGGAGCCCATAGCTTTCTCAGGATCACTTTATTGATCAGTACCAATACAAGAAGTATCAGGCACCCCATTCCGATCATGATCTGTCCTATACCTGATATCAGATCCATGTTTGGGACAAGGGACTTACTTATCGTGATCTTATAATTGATTCCATTAATGCTTTCCGTGAAGGCCAATACCCGGAAAGGGAGTACCTCTTCTTCATAAGGTTCATAATAGGCTGTATCTATCATCATGTCCTGAATGAGAGAGTCTGTATCAAATGGCGTCATCGTAATCCTGTCACCAACATTGAGAAACTGCCCCCGGCTTAATTCAGGATTCTCTATTAATTCATGCAGTAACTGTTCTTTTTCTGCAATTAATTTTCTATTAAATTCATTGTTGATAATTGATCTTAGGATAAAAAAGGCTGCCAGGCTGCTGATCAGGATCACTGCCCCAATGGAAATCAAATACAGTCTGTTGGTAATGGCGAGCAGTTTCATATTTAGCTTAAGATGGCTTTACAAACTTGTATCCAATCCCATAGATGGTTTGTATGTAATCATCGCCACCTTTTCCAGAGATCTTTTTACGAAGGTTCTTTAGGTGAGAGTAGATGAAGTCATAGGAATCTACCATGTCCATGTTGTCACCCCACAGGTGTTCTGCAATGGATTCCTTGGTAATTAGTCTGTTTGGATTTGAGATGAAATACAGCAACAGGTCAAACTCCTTCTTGGTCAAAGAGATCGTTTCACCATCAACGCTTACCTGTCTGTCATAAGGATTGATAACGATTTTGTCGAATGTGATTTCGTTTTGAGCATCAAAATTCCGGCGTCTTATGACCGCTTTCACACGGGCATTGAGCTCAGAAAGATCAAAAGGCTTGATTATATAGTCATCTGCCCCAATTTCAAGCCCGGAGATGCGATCCTGAACAGCATTTCGTGCCGATACAATGATGATCCCTGACCGCGACTTTCTTTGCTTGAGCTTCTTGATGATATCCAGTCCATTACCATCAGGTAATGTAATATCAACAATGAGGCAGTCATAAGTATATAACCAAGCCTTTTCGTTGGCTTCTTTCAGGTTTTTTGCCCACTCACAGTGGTAACCTTCCTTTTCAAGGTATTTCAGGGTTGTTTCTGCTAATGATATTTCATCTTCAATGAGAAGAATATTCATTCAGCTAATATAAAACCCTAGCTTGTCATTTCCTGTTCTTCTTCGATGGATGCAATGGAGAATTCTTTTACATCCTGATGGCCACAATAAGAGCAGGCATAATGCTTTTTCAATAATCCCTCTGTACGGTAACCGGGTGATTGCTCCAATTCTTCTCTGTATTCCTTCAATGTTCTGAAGTTACAATTAGGACAAATAAGTACCTGAAGCTGACCATCGTACCTTTCGATTTCCTTGTATCCGGTTTCTTCATCGATCCATACATCATAGTCATAGACATGGTTGGTCTCATGATCCATCATCTCCTGAGTCAGGTGAATATCTTCCTCCCGCTCAGTAAGCACAACCATTTCTTTTCCGGACTTGGGTGAGATCTTTTTCTTAAAACGAATTCGACTCATCTTTTTTTCCAGGAAAAAAGGATAATAAAACTTCAAATACTGCTGGATCCCATAGCCGATGGCAAAGCTGATCGCACCAGAGATAAAACCTACATACACAAATTCATACAACCTTACTGATCCCAGTACACTCGCCAACCGATCAAACAGGAAAAAGGCCAGGCCAATTGAGAAAATGGTATTCGCAATCTTGTACCATTTGATCTCGTATTTCCCTATAAAATCATGTCGTTTGTTACGCTTGCTGATGGCCATAGATCTAAGATTGTAAAATAGCACAATCAACAGCGCCATAGCCAAACCTGCAATTCCTGCAAATTGCACGATTTGCATCCAAAAGTCATTTGCTGATGTCATAAGTATAGGTTGTTTATTGTTTACACAAATCAAAGCATTAAATCTGTAGAAAATCTGGATTTTTAATGGAGATTTTATGATTTGTTTCACATAGGATTAATCCATTCACTGCATTTTTAATAAAGTAATTATATCTTTCGGGAATGGATTCATTAACCCTAACCCCCTATTGGCCATTTGTGGTCTTACTTATTGGTATTATTTCAGTCATTTTAGGTATCTCAAAATTCCGGTTCCACCCCTTTATCGCAATGATGGTGTCAGCGGTGGTAGTCGGCCTTATTTCCCCACCGTTTGAAGGTATGGACGGAAGCCACCTCATCAATGCGGTGGAGCTGCCCATGGTGGAATTTGGTAATATTGCGGGTAAAATAGCCTGGGTTATTGCCCTGGCGGCCATCATTGGTATGGCCATGATGGAAAGTGGCGCAGCCGTTAAAATCGTAAACGCACTTACTGGTGTATTTGGTGAAAAAAATGGAGCCATCGCTTTACTGCTCAGTGGTTTCATTCTTTCTATCCCCGTTTTTTTTGATACGGTCTTTTTCCTGCTCATTCCTGTGATTATTGCTTTTGCCTCTAAGACCGGAAAGAATTATGTATTATATATACTGGCTGCGGGTGGTGCGGCGGCCATTGCACATTCAACCATTCCGCCTACTCCGGGACCACTTGTAGTAGCGGAAGTGATGAATATTGATCTGGGCGTAACCATTTTGGCCGGTATCGGTATCGGGATCCTTCCGGCGATCATCACCTATTTTGTAGCACATAAGATCAACAACAAGATGGATATTCCGATCAGGGTGCCACATCCGGAGATGACTAATGATGGTAATGGTCCTACTTTGCTAGCTGCTACACTACCTATTGTGGTGCCAATTGTGTTGATCAGTCTAACATCGATCTTACAGGTGGCAAATATTCATATTCCTGAATGGGTTGGTTTCCTGGGTAATAAAAACATCGCCATGTCTATCGGAACCATATTGGCGATCACTACCTGGGTTCAGCAAAAGCAATTAAATAAAGAATCACTCTGGAAGGGTGTAGGAAAGCCACTGGAGATCGCAGGGATCATTATACTGATCACAGGAGCCGGTGGAGCTTTCGGTGCCATGATCAAACATAGCGGCATTGGAAATGCCATTGAGTTGGCTACTGCCGACTTCCATATCCATTATGTATTATTGGCCTGGTTAATTTCTGCCGCTATCAAAACTGCGCAAGGATCCAGCACTGTCGCCCTGATCACTACCTCTGGCATCATGTATGCTATCGTTGGCAATGGAGCAGACCTTCCTTATCATCCGGTTTATATTTTATTATCGATTGGATTTGGCGGGATTTTTATCTCCTGGATGAATGACAGCGGTTTCTGGGTAGTAGCCAAAATGAGTGGAATGACAGAAAAAGAAGCATTGAAAACCTTCACGGTTACCTTGGCCATCGCTTCTTTGGTGGGAGTGGCAGAGCTGATCCTACTGTCATATATTTTACCACTCAAGTAGTATCGTGTGAAACCTTCAGGTAAATTTAACTGGCTGATTCATGTATGGATCGTAGCAATTGCCCTGTTAGGGGGATGTACTACTGATCCTTCTCCGGCATTGAGTCCTGAAGAAGAACAAAAATCTTTTCTGCTAGCACCAGGGATGAAAATTGAACTGGTAGCCTCGGAGCCGTTGGTTCAGGAACCTGTGGTGATTCAATTTGATAGAAAAGGCCGACTATGGGTGGTCGAAATGCGAAGTTTCATGCAGGATATCGATGGGACGAACGAAGAAGCTCCCATCGGCAGGGTGTCTGTGTTGTTGGACGATGATGGCGATGGACAGATGGACAGGAGCATCGTTTTTGCTGACAGCCTCGTGCTGCCCCGGTCCATTGCTTTTGTAAAAGCAGGGGTACTCATTGCTGAAGATGAGCCACTTTGGTTGTATCAGGACATGGATGGAGATCTGATAGCCGATAAAAGAACATTGGTCGATGCTAACTACGGCAAAAAAGGAATTGTAGAACATGCCCCTAATGGTTTACTGAGAGGTTTTGATGGATGGCTCTACAATGCCAAGTCTGATCATCGATACAAAGAGATAAACGGGGAATGGGTCAAAGCAAAGACAGAATTCCGGGGGCAATGGGGGATCAGCCAGGACAATGTGGGTCGACTTTATTACAACTATAACTGGTCCCAACTTCATGCAGACCTTGTTCCACCCAATTACCTGGATAGAAACCCTCACCATAAACCGACCACAGGAATTGATGTGGGCCTCACAGTCAATCGAAGTGTTTTTCCTATCAGACCAAATCTGGCAGCCAACCGTGGATATTTGCCTGGCACGTTAGATGAAATGGGCAAAATCAAAGAGTTTACCTCCGCCTGTTCTCCTTTTGTGTATCGCGGAGGTCTTTTTCCGGAGGAATATTCAGGTAATGTGTTTGTTTGTGAACCTGTTGGTAACCTGGTTAAACGGAATTTGGTTTTTGAAGACACTTTCAATCTCACCGCTGAATACGCCTATGACAGCGCAGAGTTTATTGCCTCCACCGATGAAAGGTTCAGACCTGTTGCGTTGACATCCGGTCCCGATGGTGCTTTGTATATCGCAGATATGTATCACGGCATCATAGAGCATGGCCCCTACATGACTGAGTATTTGAAAGAAGTAATGTTGGAACGAAAACTCACCAGCCCCATCCATTGTGGCAGAATCTGGAGAGTTGTTCCTGAAAATCATCGTCATAAACCGCTTATTGATCTGGAGGCATTAGATACTCCTTCGCTGGTGGCCTTGTTTGATAATCAAAATGGATGGTACAGAGATCAGGCCCAGCAACTGATTATTGAAAGAAAGGACGAGCGTGCAATCAATACATTGATTGAAAAAGCAGGCGATCAATCCAGTCACTACACCGCAAGGATCCATTCATTGTGGGCCCTTGATCAGTTGGGGCATAAGGGGCCTGAGATTTACTATAAGGTGCTTGAAGACAAAAATGAACATGTTAGGGGATTGGCCATCAGGTTATTGGAAGGACTGGTGGGCTCAGGGGCTACCAGTGATGAGATGTATGCCGATAGATTATTAAAATTGGTTGGAGACTCTCCAATTGTGGACCTGCAGATTGCGCTGAGTTCAGCAGCATTAGAATCTGAAGATTTACGATACGTGCTTCAAAAAATCGCAAACAGACATTTTAATAAGCCACTCATCAGAGATGCTGTACTCAGCAGTCTGACAAATGAGGAGTATGTGTTTATGACTACCCTGATGCAACAAAATACCTGGGATGATGCTGAGCCTGACAAAGCCATTATACTGGAAATGCTGGCATCTGCAGTGACCAGGAAGGCCAATGCTAACGAACTGACCGAAATGATTGGGTACATCAACGCTTCAAATGGGACCATGGACTGGAAACAAAAAGCAATTTTGGAGGGCATGTACCTTTCAGCGATGGATGACGATTTAGTTGCTGTATCGGTAGATAAGGAACCATCGCTCTTTTTACGAAGAAACTTATTTGATGAGTCCTACCACAGCAAGTTTCAAACCATCGATCGGATGTTTGAATGGCCCGGAAAGGCAATTCGGAATCCAGTCAAAGACACATCACGTGTGGAGATAGATCCAACACAGTTTGCCTATGGCAGAAAACAATATCTAAATATCTGCGCCGGTTGTCATGGAAATGATGGCAAGGGAATGAATCGTTTCGGACCCCCATTGAGAAATTCTGAGTGGGTATTGGGTTCAGATAAAAGATTGGCACTGCTGCTAATCCATGGAATGCAGGGCCCCGTGGTGGTGGCTGGCAAAGAATATGGTGCTCCGGATATATTACCTGAGATGCCTTCTTTTTCAGTTTTTGATGACTCGAAACTAGCGGCCATTATGACCTACATCCGAAATGAGTGGGGACATCGGGCGGGTCCGGTGAAGGGAAGTACGGTTGCCGGATACAGGGTCAGAGGACAAGGGAAGTTGACCCCATGGACAGCTGATGAATTAATGGAAATATCTGACTAGTATTTGATAGCATAACACCCCCGACATCGTGAAAAGACGAACATTTATCTCTAAAACAGCCGCCGCCACCACACTCATGGCAGTTCCTGAAATAGCCATTCCTGATTTTCTGAAAAATGAACGCATGGGACTTTCTCAGGCCACCTATGCCGTGAGATGGAAAAATAAGGAACCAGCCGCTGGGTATCCTGCCTTTGAAAATGCATTGGATGTGATTGATCACTGCATCAAAATCAATGGGGGAGGAACTCAGCTCGGTGTAGGAGGATGGTCCAAAGACTTTGCCAGGCAGGTGCGGAAGAAGTGTGAGACCCATGAATTGTATTTTGAAGGGCAGATCAGACTTCCTCAGGATGACGAAGATATTTCCAGATTTGAAAATGATCTAATAGCCAGTAAGGAAGCGGGAGCCACTGTTAACCGGACTGTTTGCCTGAGCGGCAGAAGGTACGTGAACTTTGACTCGATGGAATCATTCATTGAGTTTAAGAAAAGGTCTTTGAAATCGATCGAGCGGGCTGAGCCTTTGCTTAAAAAGCATCAGCTAAAATTAGCCATCGAAAATCATAAAGACTGGCGAGCAGATGAGCTGGTGGAGATCATTCAGCGATTTGATAGTGAATGGATCGGGGTAACCCTTGACACAGGCAATAATATCTCTTTCCTCGAAGATCCTATGTACGTAATTGAGACCCTGGCACCCTACGCTCTTTCTACACACATTAAAGACATGGCTTACACCGTGTATGATGACGGGATCCTGCTATCCGAGGTACCGCTGGGTGAAGGCATTGTAGATTTAAAAAAGACCATTGATTTGTGTAAAAAATATAATCCGGAAATTACTTTCAACCTGGAGATGATCACCCGTGATCCCTTGGAGGTTCCTTGTCTTACTGAGAAATATTGGGCTACATTTGACCATCCTTATTCCGGGAGAGAGCTGGCAAATACACTGAAGAGGGTAGAAGGAATGCATTTTGATTTGCCAACTACCTCCGATAAGGATATCAGGAGTACCCTGATTTATGAGGAAGAGAACAATGTGAGCTCTCTCAGATATGCAGAAAAACAACTCGGTCTAAACTAAAATAGCATACTATGTCAATCAAAAAATTACCCGGACTTAAATTATTTGACCTCAAAGGAAAAGTGGCCGTGATTACCGGCGGTTCCAAAGGACTTGGCCTTGCCATGGGGCAGGCATTGGCATCCGCAGGTGCTGACATTGTCCTGGTCAATCGCAACCAAGAGGAAGGTCAGGAATCAGCTGATTTTATCTCTTCAAATTTTGGCGTAAAAACGCTTGCCATTTCAGGAGATGTGACTGCTCAGGCAGATATGGAAGCGATGGCTCAATCAACCATTGATCAGTTTGGAAAGATCGATATTCTGATCAACAGTGCCGGGATCAATATTCGGGGACCGATCGATGAGCTTACCCTGGAGGATTTCCAAAAAGTAATGGATGTGAATGTGACCGGTACGTGGCTGGCGAGCAAAGCTGTTGTTCCTCACATGAAGAAAGCTAAATCAGGTAAGATCATTAACCTGGCAAGTACACTGGGGCTTGTCGGGTTAGCCAATCGAACCCCTTATACATCCAGTAAAGGTGCAGTGGTTCAAATGACCCGGGCTTTGGGGCTTGAGCTCGCTCAGTTTAATATCAATGTCAATGGCGTGTGTCCGGGGCCTTTTCTCACGGAAATGAATTTACCCATTGCCGAGTCAGAAGAAGCTAAAAATTTTATCGTTGGAGCTACAGCGTTGGGTCGATGGGGTAAGCTTGAAGAGATTCAGGGTGTGGCACTATACCTTGCCAGTGATGCTGCGAATTACATGGTGGGAGAGTTGATTACTGTAGATGGTGGTTGGGTTGCTAAATAATCTCAATATGAAAAAGATACTTGTTGCTATATGTTTGGTGTGGGCAATCCAGTTAAATGCCCAGAAAAGTAAAATCATTGCTGATGGCGCTACCTTAACGCAGGTTGCCACAGGATTTTCATTTACCGAGGGTCCGGCTGTGGATCCTCAGGGCAAGGTATATTTTACCGATCAGCCCAACGACCGAATTCATATTTGGACCCCTGGTGAAGGAGTGTCTTTGTTTATGGAAGGTACTGGCCGCTCCAACGGACTTTACTTTGATAATTTGGGCAACCTCCTGGCATGTGCGGATGAGAACAATGAACTGTGGCAGTTTGACAACCTGAAAAACCACCGGGTTATTTTGACTGATTTTGAAGGGCGAAAGCTCAATGGCCCCAATGATTTGTGGGTTGATCAAAGAGGAGGTATATATTTTACGGATCCATTTTATAAAAGAAAGTACTGGGACCGTGAGGAGAAAGAAATTGAGGAGGAAAGGGTGTATTACCTTCATCCGGGATATGATAAGGTATCGGTGGTTGCCGATGGATTGGTAAGGCCCAATGGGATTGTGGGCACTCCGGATGGGAAACAATTGTATGTAGCGGATATTGGAGATAAAAAAACCTACAGTTTTACCATTGAAGAAGATGGAACACTTTCCGGGAGGCAATTATTTGCAGAGATGGGTTCTGATGGAATGACCATTGACAACAAGGGGAATGTTTATCTCACGGGCCAGGGCGTAACCGTTTTTAATAAAAACGGAAAAAAAATTGAACAAATCAATGTGGATGAAAAATGGACAGCCAATATTTGCTTTGGTGGTGAGAACCAGTCCACTTTATTTATTACAGCCTCAAAATCAGTTTATATCCTTGATATGAAAGTGTCTGGTGTACGCTGATTTAATAACCTAAAAATATGAACAAGAAAATTCTGTATTATTCCATTGTCGTTGCTGTGTCCGGATTCCTCTTTGGATTTGATACGGTAGTAATTTCCGGAGCCAATCTCCCCATCAAGGAATTGTGGCAAACCTCTGATTTTTTTCATGGCCTGTTCATCATGTCGATGGCGTTATGGGGTACAGTGATTGGTGCACTCTTCGGAGGGATTCCCAGCGATAAATATGGAAGAAAGGTCACCCTTATTTGGATTGGCGTATTGTATTTAGTTTCTGCACTGGGTTCGGCACTTGCCACAGATCCGTACATGTTTTCAATTTTCAGGTTTATCGGAGGCCTGGGCGTTGGAGCTTCATCCATTGCTGCCCCTATGTACACTTCAGAAATAGCCACTCCTAAAGATAGAGGTAAGCTGGTAGCCCTTTATCAGTTTTTTCTGGTCTTCGGTATTCTGGTTGCCTTTATTTCCAACTATCTGCTCAAAGGTGTGGGAGGTGCCAATGACTGGAGATGGATGCTGGGCGTGGAAGCCATCCCGGCGGCGATATTTACCATCCTGATACTGGGAGTTCCCAAGAGTCCACGTTGGTTGCTGCTACACAAAGGGGATGAAGCGGAAGCATTCAGAATATTGAAACTTTCTGCTCCTGAAGCGGAGGCAAAACGGATGCTTGCGGAAATCAAAGAGGACAGAGCTGATACCAGCAAGGGGGCAGATAATATATTCTCCAAAAAGTACAGCACACCTTTGTTGCTGGCTTTTTTGATTGCGTTCTTCAATCAGCTTTCAGGAATCAATTTTGTCCTCTATTATGCCCCGGAAATCCTTGAAAAGGCTGGCTTTGCCACTGCTGATTCACTTCTAAGTTCTATATCAATCGGGTTGGTCAATCTGGTATTTACGATGGCAGGTCTTTACCTCATAGATAGAGCTGGACGACGACAGCTCATGTACATTGGATCAATAGGCTATATCATTAGTCTTGCAATGGTATCCTATGCATTCCTGGCTGAACAGAGTGCCAATTTCAAACTGGTGTTTATCCTGACATTTATCGCCAGTCATGCCATCGGTCAGGGAGCAGTGATCTGGGTTTTTATCTCAGAGATCTTTCCTAATCGGGTAAGAGCCTATGGGCAATCCTGGGGATGTGGTACCCACTGGGTGTTTGCTGCGTTGATCACATTATTTGGCTCTGTTTTGATCAATTCATTAGAACCATGGGTCGTCTTTGCTATTTTCGCCGGGTTTATGATCCTGCAGCTAGCCTTTGTACGATTCCTAATGCCGGAGACCAAAGGAATTTCTCTCGAAGATCTTGAGAGGAAGCTGATCAAATAGGTTTAAAAATAACGACTTATTGAGGTAACCTCAATATTAAATTTTATCATAAAAAAAGCCAGGGCGCTGACCCTGGCTTTTCTCGATTTTGACTGATCGTGGTTTTACCACATCATTGAATAATAATCTTCTTTCAAGTCAAATTGCACAGGTATTACTACCCATTCTGAAACAGGTACTCCTGCCACTTCAGCGGGCTTCCATTCACCAGAAGTTAACTGAATAGCTTCCTCAGTTTCCTTTTTCAGTGCTTCAACCTGTACATTATCTTTGTCTTCAAAATTGCTAGTAAAGATTACGTCTCCAATCTCTCCTTGGCTATCTACCACGAACTTTGCATAAAGCGTTCCTTCCTTGGTTTGATGCAAGGTATTAATTGCTGGATATTCGATGTATGTTCGAAGATCTTCATGAAACGCTTCAAGGCCACCTTCCGGTTTTGGCTCTGTTTCAGTCACATAAAAGACTCCGGTTCTGTTTTGTTTATTCAGAATCCTGTTTTCCAACTCTGCAATATCCATCAAATAAACCTCAAGTCTTTTCTTCGCTTTTTCATCTGTGGTACCAAAAATCCTGACAGCATCTACATGATCTCCGTCATGAATGTATTCATAGGTCACATGTGGGTATGCTTCAAAGATGGTATAGGTCTTTGCGTACAGATGCTCTATTTCATCCTGTATCTGCTCCAACTCTGAATAATTCATGGTTTGACTCAATGCAGGTTGAATCAACAAAAAACTGAATATTGATAATACTAATGTGCTTCTTACAATTTTTTTAGTGTTCATAATATTCATCATTTTATTTTAATTCAAAAATAATTAAACAGTTATATTAAAAAATATATAACTATCTTATTATTAATAAGTTAACATCTGTAATGTCAACAGATAACCATGCCGGATTGTTACCATTTATTAAGATTTTATGTCTGCGTTCAGGTGAAAGTTTTCATTCCGGGGTTATTGAATCAAAAGCTAACCCGACAGATCCCCCGGATCGCATATGTTGTGGTTTACAACAACCTTTTATATTTTACCTGTTAGAACCTAACACAAGTTATATGCCATGCAGAGTAGGGATCACTACTGATCCGGCCAGACGCAAATCCTATTGGGAATCACAGGTCATTGGACTCAAAAACTGGAAGATACTGGCATCGTATTCAGCCAAATCCAAAGCACAGGAACACGAGAAGAGATATGCTGAGAGATACGGATGCAAGCTCAGTTTGGGTGGTGTAGATGGTAAAGGATCATGGAGTGTTTACAGGTTTGAGTATTTACGGGTAAAACCTGTAAAAAAGTCGTAATTTAAACCCGATCAATATCTTTTCTTATTCACCCAACTAACCTTTCAATGAAAAATCTCATATTCCTTTTTGCTTTATTATTATCTATTAGTGGATTTTCACAGAAACTTAAAACAGAAAATGTGATCCTGATTACGCTGGATGGTTTGCGATGGCAGGAAGTTTTTTATGGAGCAGATTCGCTCTTGGTGGATGACTCAGGATATGTAGAAGACCCGGATGGACTTACCAAACAATATTGGAATAATGATCCGGTAGTTCGTAGGGAGACGCTGATGCCTTTCTTTTGGAATACGCTGGCCAAAGAAGGTCAGCTCTATGGCAACAGGGACCTGGGTAGCAAAGTCAACTGTACCAATACCATGAAATTTTCTTACCCGGGATACAACGAGATCCTGACGGGGTTTGCTGATGACGAACGAATCACCAGCAATAGCAAGACCCCCAATCCTAATGTTACCGTGCTCGAATACCTGAATCAGAAGAAGGCTTACAACGGAAAAGTCTATGCCTTTGGATCATGGGATGTATTCCCATATATCGTCAATGAAGAGCGAAGCGGCATATCTGTAAATGCTGGTTTTGAAAATGAAGTAGGTAATGACCTCACCGAGAAAGAAATGATCCTGAATGACTTACAGGATGAGATAAGAAGCCCCTGGGGATCAGTAAGGCTGGATGTATTTACCCACCATTATGCCCTTGAATGCCTGGAAAATGAAAAGCCAAAAGTGCTATACATCGCATATGGTGAAACAGATGACTACGCTCATGGCGGGGAATACGATCAATACCTGTGGTCAGCCACTCAGACGGATGATTACATCAGAGAATTGTGGGAGTATGTTCAGTCTAATGAGAACTATAGAGACAAGACAACAATCATTATCACAACGGATCATGGTAGAGGCACAAATCCAAAGGACACCTGGAGAAGTCATGGAGGCAGTGTGCCAATTTCAGATCAAATATGGATTGCAATGATCGGACCTGATACCCCGGCATCAGGAGTGATGACCGGGAATAAGCAATACTACCAAAATCAGATAGCCAGGACATTGGCTTATTTGCTAGATGAAAAGTATGATCAGCCTAAAGCCGGTGCGGTAATTATGGAAGCTGTCAATACTAAATAATTCATTTATTCTATCCGGACTTAAAGCTTAAGCAAAGATCAAATCCGGTATTTCTAATCTTAAAATCGAAGATTAATATCATTTGGAACTGCATTTTGTAATTGCTGATTAAACCCGGAATATGTATCAGAAAATCTATTACGTGCTTAAATGCCTGCAAATCAGTCGCTTTGCTAAGTTTTTTGGTTTCACCATAGCGGTGCTATGCTAAAACCAACAAAACTTCCTGATTTATTAGCTTTTAAACCCTCATAACGAAGTTCTAATACATAATCCGGGTTAAATTTGCCTTTTATACAGTTATTTATAATTAACTTTTTAGAAGTGAAAAACCTGCTGGTAATTATACTGATACTTATTTTTGGTATTTCCTGTGGTCCGATCAAACAGAATGATAAAACCCAATCAGTGCCTGAAGTTTTTGAAGAGCCTGAAGCGGTTACCCTTTCAGACCCTTCTGGACTTGAGCTCAAAATGTGCTCCTTCAATATCAAGTTCGTGGGGCTATACAAGAAAAAGGACCATGAAGCTCTGGCAGATATCCTTAAGGAATACGACCTGGTATTGATCCAGGAACTGGTGAGCCCGCCGGTAGAAGGTCAATTTCCTGATGGTACCATATATACAGCAGATCCTGAAGCCAAAGCTTTTGTAGATGCCATGAAAAATCACGGGTTTGAATACAGGCTTTCTGAGGAGGATACGGGCACCAATGAAGACATTCATAGCAATTCTTCCTCGACTGAGTGGTTTATCGTTTTTTACAAACCTGACATGTTGCTCGTGGACGATCAGCTCATCACGGGCTTTCTTGCCGACGACAGGAGTGATCATCCTTCATATGAGCGAGTACCGTACGCTTTTTCATTTCAGACCATTGACAATGGAGTTGACTTCACGCTGATTTCTGTTCACCTCAAACCTGGTTCAGGCACTGCCGACAGGGCCCGCAGAAAAGAAGAATTGGAAGCCATCACTCGGTGGATCGATACAAACGATACCATAGAAAAGGATTACATCATCGTTGGTGACATGAATATTTATACCCAAACTGAGCTCCAGTCGTTGCTACCATTAGGCTATCGTTCATTAAATGCAGATTGTCTCCCGACCAACCTGGCGTCGAGTGGCAAGCCCTATGATCATGTGCTGTATCATGTTGATCACACGGGTTCAGAGTTGGCCGGCGGTTTTGAAATCGTTGATCTGATGGAAGTCATGCGGCCCTATTGGAAGGAGACGACTCCATATCCGGAAAATGATTTGAATTTATTTTATCAATACTATTCGGATCATAAACCAGTAGTCTTTACAATGATCTCAGATGGGTCGGATGATGATTAATCAGAGGGTTTATTGAACCTGTAAGACAGACCAGCAAAAAAGGTTGAAACAAGCATTGGCTGCTCAGCAAAGAGCGCATCGATCCTGATTTTTAAAGGAATGCCAAATCCACCATTTAGTCCAATCCGATAGCCTCCACCACCGGCGATCGCTAAACCGGATATGGACTCACCGGAGTACCCACCTATTCCAAATTCACTGAACCATCCTTTCTCTTCCCCCGTTTGCCCAATAATCATGATTTGTGTGGAGCCGGGCCAATACTGTCTGTATATGGGTGAGGAAAACCCCGCATCACTACGCGTTTCATACCAAAACAATGTCTGGTAACCCAATTGCAACCCCGCTGAGACCGGTCCGGCTTTCAAGAAAAAGACCTGTACATGACCACCATAGTTGGCCTGATCCCAATTCCACAAAGATGTCCCAACCCACTCCTCCAGGTCAATAGCTGTATAGCCATATCCATAGTATGCTTCTGCATATTCAAATCCAAAAACCTGGGAATAAGCTGGAACAGAAAAAGTAATCAGTATGGCGAAGACCCATGTTTTCATGAGAAGGCCCTTTTCTTCCTTTTAATTTAATAAAAATTGGCCTAATTATGAATGGTAGCCATCAGAATTAACCTATTCTTCCGGTTATTATTTATTTAAAATCGTTTGAAGCCAAGATGTTTTTCCAGAAATTTCCATTGATAAAGTTGATTGATCATTATATTACAAATAGCGTAATATCTTATTTCCCTTGATATTGTTTTGTTGATTTAGTCAAATTTCTTCCCTATATATCTCAATTAAATCCTGTTTTATTTATCATACCAGGTGTTCCTGACTATATTTAATTATTAGAACTAGCTGGTGAAATATGAATCGTTCCATCACGATTGGAATTAGTGTATTCATTACTGTCTTATTGCTTACTCAATATTTAGCTTTTCAACAGTATCGAATAAGAAAGGTAGAGGAGTCCCAAAAACTGGCGGATGAGTTAAATACTGTTAGTCAGCGTCTAAAGGAAACCTTAAGCTATAGTCTATCTGCAACAAGCACGTTGGCCTTTATCATCGAGCAGTATGGTCTGCCAGAGGATTTTGATGATTTGGCAGAAGACATCCTTGCTTCCTACGATTATATAGATGCGCTTGAATTGACGCAAAAGGGTGTGATTACCAACGTATATCCCATGGAAGGAAATGAGAAAGCTATTGGTTTAGATATCCTGAATTATCCTCCAGCTAGCGCAGAGGCACAAGAAGCTATAAAAAGAGACAAGTTGTTTTTTGCAGGTCCATTAGAACTTGTACAGGGAGGTGTTGCCGTTCTCGGTAGGCTTCCGATTTACATCAATGATGATTTTTTTGGTTTTTCTGTCACAATCATTAGACTGGAAACCCTGATCAATGCCATTGGGGTTTCCAACTCGGACAATAAAGAATTCAATCATCAATTATCAAAGATTAACCCGCTAACAAACCAGGAAGAGTTTTTTCTTTCTGATCCTATTGATAAAACAAATGAGAGCGCGGTCTCGGTAAAAATTGCAGATGGTGAGTGGATGCTTTATGTCAGTCCCAAATTCCCTCATTTGGTTTATCAGCAAGCCATTGGCTTCTCTTTCCTGGGGTTGATTTTGGCAGTAATCTCAGGGTTGTTTTTCTATCAATGGTCTACACAACCCGAAAAATTAAATAGGCTGGTTGAGCAAAAGACAAGTGAGCTTCAACATGAAAAAGACCTGTCGGATTCTATAATTAACAGTCTACCTGGCGTCTTTTATCTTTTTGATAGGGAGGGAAAATTCCTTCGTTGGAATACCTACCTGGAAACCATTTCTGGTTTTACTACTGCTGAAATGAAGGAAAAAAGGCCCCAGGACTTTACAGGATTGGAAGAATCCAATCAGTTAATGGAAACTGTAAAGACAGTTTTTGAGGAAGGTAGGGATGAATTGGAGACAGTGTTGGTCATGAGAAATGGCAAGAAGATTCCATATTATCTGTATGGCAGGAAGATCATGTTGGATAAAAAAGAGTACCTGATTGGTATGGGTATCGATATATCCGAAAGGAAGATGGCTCAGAAAGAAGCATTGGCCGCATCCAGAGAAAAAGAAGTGACATTGAACAGGATCAGTGATGGTGTGATTTCACTGGATAAAGACTGGAATTACTTGTTTGTCAATGATACAGCTTTAAACTATTTCCGGGATAAGAGAGAGAATATATTAGGAAAACACATTCTGGAGATAGAACCAGAAGTAGGCAATACGAGTTTTTGGAAGATTGCTGAGAAAACATTGGATGTAAAAACCGAGAGAGATTTCAATATATATTATGAACCCCTGGAGCGTTGGTTTTCGGTAAAAATCTATCCTTCCGATGATGGCATTACAGTATTTTTCAAAGATATCACAAGTGAGAAACAGATTGAGCAGGAGACCATGAAATTAATTGGCCGGGAACTCCATGATAATGTAGTACAAGTCCTGACGGGAGCCGGCCTATTTTTAAATATTGGGCTGAAGAAGATAGGTGATACCAATAGCGAGCTTGACAAGGTCAATGAGCTCATTAAAAAAGGAATAGAAGAAATCAGGATGCTTTCCCATGATTTAATTTCTCCTTTTCTGCAGGGAGAAACACTGGAAAAGTCGGTCAAAGAGATTTTCACCCATGCTGGCAGGACTGCTGGGTTTAACGTACAATTTGATTTTACCAAATTTAGGGAGGATTTATTATCAGATAAATTAAAAACAAGTACTTATAGAATCATGCAGGAACAGTGCAATAATATTCTCAAGTATGCAAAGCCTTCCAAAGTGACCATTCGATTAGCTGTGGAGTCCACTCAGTTTAATTTTGATATTATTGATGACGGTGTGGGATTTGATACAACCGTAAAATCATCCGGAGTTGGTTTCATCAATATTCGTTCCAGAATAGCGTTGTTTAATGGCGAGTTGAGCATTGATTCAGCACCAGGTAGGGGATGTGAAATAAGGGTTTCATTTCCAATACCCGAAAAAATGGCCATTAGAAACTAAGCTTGGGGACCAGTGAGAAATAAAATTTTAGCACCACGAAATTATGCGTTTTTATCACAAAAATATCTTCAGGGGAACAATATAAAAGATGATAATGAAGTTAGCTTTGCTAACGAAAAAGAAACTTATTTAATCCATAAAATCATAAAAGCATATGAATTACAAGACTAGGATAGCTGCTATTTTATTCCTTATCAGTTTATCAGGGATTTCATCAGCCATGGCTCAAGGTTCACTGGGAAAGGGAAATGAGCAATTCAATGGCGGAGTGGGGTTTTCTACATGGGGGGTTCCAATTTATTTAGGAGTGGATTTTGGAGTACACCAGGATGTTACCATTGGACCTGTAGTTTCATATAGAAATTACTCTGAAAGATTTAATTCCAACAGATATTCACATTCGATATTTACCCTTGGATTCAATGGGAATTACCACTTCAACACGCTGATTGATCTGGATCCGGAATGGGACTTGTATGCAGGTCTTACGCTGGGCTACTACATTTGGTCGTCTCCAAATGATTATATTGGTGCCCAGGCATCTGCACTTGGTTTGCAAGGACAGATTGGAGGTCGCTACTTCTTCTCGGACCGATTTGGCGTAAACGTCGAGTTCGGTGGAGGAATTGCATCCGGCGGTAAATTTGGTGTGACCTTAAAGCTTTAGACAAAAAAAGATGTGTTATTCAGATGATTCTGAATAACACATCAAACAATTTAATTGGTACTGACCAATTGAAACTGCTTATAGCTCGCTGTGGTTGTCTTTATGCCTTGTATGTCTTTACAACATCACACCCGTTTAAAGGATCTGTAAAAGAGATAGTGAGTGTATCGTCAGCGATTCCGTAGGTTGCATCAATAGTGACTACCTGACCATCGTCATCATCCTTTTATCATTATTTTAAATGTAAACCTACTTCTAAATGAGAGCACTATCAATCGAGTCAAACACGTAATTATTTGGAGGGCATTTATAGGTAGATTACCTATTCACCTACCCGTAGAATTTTTCTTTATCCTGAAATATTAAGCGTGTCTCCGGCAGTCAATGGTGTTTCAATCAATTCAAAGTTATAATTCAGTACTGCCAGAAGGCTCGGCCATATTCAAACTGATCACAGTCTTCTTGCCTGGTTAAAGTGTAAGAATACAGAGCAGGGTGACCTTTAATGGAAAAAACCTGTCAAAAGGTATTTCAAGAATTCACATTCATAAATTAAATATTTCAAAGGATTATTTTTAAGCGATTTCTGATGCGAAATTTCAGTAGATTAGATAGACTGCTACCTTTGATTTATCTATTGCCTGATGCATAAAAGACATAACTTCAAACCATTTATTATGGGAAAGGTCATCCTTGTTTGTACTTTCTTTTTAATGCCTTATTTACTGTTTTCACAACCCGGCTCACAGTGGGACAACACACAGGATAAAGTCTGGCCGGACGAGTTTAAAGAGGTAGAGATCAGATCAAGTGTAGATGGGAAAATCCAGAAAGCGTATTATTTTGGTACCAGCACCAATGAGCCACAGCCACTGGTAATCAGTCTGCATACATGGAGTGGTACATACAAGCAGAAGGACCCGCTTATAAAACAAATTCTTGAAAATGACTGGAACTACATCCATCCCGATTTCAGAGGGCAGAACTGGACTCAGGAAGCCTGCGGTGGCCCACTCGTGGTTCCAGACATTGATGATGCCATTGACTTTGCCCTGGCGTCAGGTAATGTGGATACGACCAATATCCATATCGTTGGAGTAAGTGGGGGTGGATATGCCACACTACTGTCTTATATGCAGTCCAGACATAATATCGCTACATTTTCGGCATGGTCGCCCATCTCGGATATCAATGCATGGTATCATGAAACCATAGCACGTCAACTCAACTATGCCAGGCATATCTCCCTGGCTACTACCGGAGATACCGTAGGCATTGACGTAGAATCGGCCAAGCAGCGATCTCCATTGTTTATGAATACACCTGTCAGTGAAAGATCAGGTAGCAAGTTATTTATCTACCACGGGATACATGATGGCTATACAGGGTCTGTTCCTATCACCCATTCTATCGAAATGTACAACAAAGTTGTGACCGAGACTGACCCTGCCAATGCAGTAGATCTTATTCCGGAGCAGGTGATCAAAAAGATGACAATTAGCAGGAGCTTACCAGGTCCGGACTTTGGCGACTTGTCCGATCGAAAGATTCATTACAAGACCAACTTTGACAACAGAGTATTTATAACACTTTTTGAAGGAAGCCATGAAATGCTGACTGAGGTAGCTTTGGATCATATACCCGGGGAGACGATTCTGGCCATTGGTGATTCAAACGGACAAATGAAGGGTGGCTGGGTCGACCAGCTAAAGGTTGCGAGGGCCAACGATTGGGTTATCAATGAATCCATATCAGGAAATACCATCGGCTTTATCAACAATGGCAATACCTCATTGAACACTGTGCTCAATATTGAAAATTACCTGTCAGGACATGACCCCCATAAAGCAAGACTTGATAAAATACTTATCCTGTTGGGGACGAATGATTGCAAGGCTATTTTTGAAAATAGGATGAATGAGGTTCCTGATAACTACCAGGAACTTATCAATAAGATCAGAAACTATTATTCAGGTAATGTAGTCCCGGAGATCATTATCATCTCACCTCCGCCTTATGGTCCGGATGAATTATTGATCGATAAGTATAAAGGAGCGGGGAAAAGGGTGAAAACCCTGAATAGACAACTTAAAGCATTAGCTAAAAAGAATCAGCTTCAATTTATTGATATCCATTCTCCTCTGGAGAATGTTTTCCCCTACCTTTCAAGTGATGGAGTGCATTTAACCTCTTCGGGTCATCAGATCGTAGCAGAAATGATCAATTCAACACTGGGTGATTAGGCTATGAAACGCGTTTGACTTCTACTGCGTCCATTCCCTTCATCCCTCTTTTGGCAATAAATGTTACTTTATCACCTTCCTGGACAGGTTCGATCAGATTGCTTTCATGAAAAAAGAATCGATCTTGAGTTTCATCCTGAGCAATGAAACCAAAATTCTTGTTGGTGTCATAATAAGTGACAACACCTTGCTTGGAAGCATCTTGCTCATCCTTTTCCTGCTTGGGGATACTAACTTCGATGTGAGCAGCTTTTACTTCTTTTTTCTTTTTTTCAGGATCCGGGGGAGTATCACTAATGTTACCAAACTCATCTACATAAGCTATCATATCATCAAGGGATTTGCCTGTCTCTGCGTTAGCCTTCTTTTCCTCCCTTTTTTGATTTTTGTCTTCCCGACGTTTTTGTTTTTTCTTTTCGTTTTCTCGTTTACTAAAGGTACTTCTTGATCTTGCCATATGGTAAATTTAATTTTAAAAAAAATGTAATAAGCACAGTCAAGACCTTGTCTTTGACTATGCTTTTTGACTTTTAGATTTTTTCTACGTCTACCGCGTTGAGTCCTTTAGGACCCGATTCGGTTTCGAATCGTACTTTGTCATTTTCTCTGATCCTGTCAATTAGATTGTTTTTATGTACAAATACATCTTTAGAGCCATCATCAGGTGAAATGAAACCAAACCCTTTGGTTTCATTGAAAAACTTTACAGTTCCTTCTTTCATTTTTATATTCAGTTGTTAAAAATACTTAGTTATGGGCATCAATTAAAGTAAACGCCTTACCATTCTTGCCAGCTCTTCCTGTTCTACCTATTCTATGAATATAACTATCCATTGTTCTAGGTAACTCATAATTGATCACATGGGTTACATCAGGAAGGTCTAAACCTCTCGAAGCTACGTCTGTAGCAACCAAAACCTGGATATTTCCCAAATTAAATTGATTGAGCGAATTTTTCCTTTGATTCTGGGACTTATTCCCATGAATGAGTCCTGATCTGATACCAAATTGATTGAGTTTCTTGCCTAATTTATCTACCTGGCGCTTTGTTTCAGCGAATACGAGAACCTTCCCAAATTCCTTATTTGAAATCAGATTTGTCAATACATCAAACTTATTTTGATTGCTGGAAATATGTATGATTTCCTGATCTACCCTTTCTGAAGGAGAAGCACCCGAATTTATTTTTACTTCCAAAGGATCTGTCAGAATTTGATCAATCAAATGCTGTTGCGTTTTATCCAGGGTTGCAGAGAAAAACATGGTTTGATTCCTGTTGCCCATTGCACTGATAATCTTTTGTATGTCTTTGATAAATCCCATTTCAAGCATTCTGTCAAACTCATCCAATACTAAAGTAGATACAGTATCCAATCTTAGTATATTCTGATTTTTCAAATCTATCAATCTGCCGGGAGTACCAATGATCAAATGGTTTTTATTCCTTAGGTTTTGTATATCTCTTGATATACTTTGACCACCAATAAAGCATGATCCTCTTAGGTTTAACCCTTTCGACAGACTGATGAATTCCTTTTCAACCTGCAAAGCCAATTCTCGTGTAGGTAATACAACAAGTGCTTGCAGGTCAGGGTTCAATGTCATCTGATGTAAAATGGGAATTAAAAACGCTGCCGTTTTTCCAGTGCCTGTTCCAGCGATTCCCATCAGGTCTCTCCCCTTTAAGAGATGACTGATAGACTGCTCCTGAATAGGAGTGGGATGTTGATACCCTTTCATAATCAAATTGGCCCTTAGTCCGGGGTTGATATCAAGGTCTTCATACTTCCAGCCGGGTTGGCTTACAGGTGTAGTATCACGCGAAGTGTTTCTGATCAGTTGATCAGGATTAAATGATGAGGCCTTCCTGGCCTTTTTCTTATGGTTTGGAGCACCAGTAAATCTGGTTCTCCTTGAAATTGTTCTATTCATATTTATTATTATTCTTTCTCAGCAATCAAAATCAGAGGAATTATTGATTTGTTGCTTTGGCTGTCCCCAGGTACTTCAGCATCTTCATATGCGCTGAAATAGCGGACAAAAAATTTCTTTTGGTGTTGTATGGCAGGTCATATTTCTCTGCCAGTTTTTTAACGATTTTAGATAATCCCTTATAGTGGATATGAGAGATATGAGGTAACAAATGGTGCTCTACCTGAAAGTTTAGGCCTCCAATAAACCATGAAAATATCCTGCTCGTTGGGGCATAGTTGCTTGTGGTGTCAAATTGATGAAAAAGCCAGTTATTGTCGATCAATCCGTCAGTGTTTGGTCTTGGGAACTTGGCACTGGGCATTACATGGGCGGTCTGGAAGACAATGCTGAGCAACGTCCCTGTCATAAAATGCATACATAAAAATGCCAGTAGAATCACCCACCAGGAAATCGGATTCAGAATTATTGGCAGGATCAGTGCATAGGCAAAATACGTCATCTTCCAGATGGCTGCCTTGATGATTTCCTGCTTGTAAACCCGTTCTTCCTTAAAGAAGCCCATCTTTTTATATTGTTTGATCCTTGTGAAATCTCTGGTGGATACCCACACAAGGGTCAACAGCCCATAAAAAAACCAAACATAAAGGTGTTGGAATCGGTGAAACCAATACTGTTTTCTATCTGGTGAGAATCGAAGAATTCCAGGTGTATTGAGGTCATCATCTAATTCATGTACATTGGTGTAAGTGTGGTGTAGTACATTGTGTTGAATCTTCCATATTGTGGCGTTTGCACCAATCAGGTTGATCGAATATCCCATGAGCCTGTTGATGCTTTTTTTCTTTGAATAAGAACCATGTAAGGCATCATGCATGATACTCATCCCTATACCAGCCATTCCTACGCCACTAACGAAATAAAGGGCAAAAACAGTGATGGCTTGAGTAACTATACCCAGATTCAAAGTAATTATTGGTACTAAAAACAAGGTGAGCATGATGACAGACTTGATGACTATCGGGCTTCCACCACTTTTACTGATACGCTTTTCACTGAAGTACAGATTTACCTTTTTTCTTAATTCGTCGGTAAAGCTACTTCCCGTGTTTGTTGAAAATTTTACGTCTTTCATGAAATGGAATCGGGGATCGTGACACCTTGAGAAGAAAAAACGGATGTCCTGAGAGTTTGAAAGGTTGAAACAACCAGTGATGTGAGATCCCGGATAATTATGTTATTGATTTGATAATAATTAAAGTTCTACTGGAGCATTAAGAACCGATTACCAAATCATTGTGAGTGATAGAATAAAGAGAAGTTAATCCTGCAATGGAATGATGCAAAGGTCGCTCAATTATCCGAGCAATCCTAATTAATAACATAAATGTCCAAAACAGATAGGGCTTCTGATTGTGGAATTGACAAGGTATTGATTAAATTGATTCAGTGTAGCGAATCATACGGCGGGCTAACTGTTTGTGGTGGATACTCATACTTTAAATTTCCATCAGATTTGGATGGTTAATTGGGATTTAATGCCTCGGATGATCTAACTAACAGGCAATGCTTTGGTTAGGAATATATACTTTACTGAAGTATCATCTTAAGAATGAAGAACAGAATAACCCAAAATACTGCCTTGATTCAGTTTTTTGGAATAGCAGTTACAGGACTAACATGTTTTTGTCTTAGCAATTGCTCTCCAAAGATTTCTGAAGTAAAATTACCCTACGATACCCTTCCTTCATTTTCTGTTTCCGGCAGCCAGGCAAGGGCAGATAAGTGGTGGGTTTCATTTGAAGATCAGGGCCTTAACCGTGTCATCGATTCTGCTTTGGCTGCAAATCTGACGCTGAAATCCATTTGGTATCAACTGGCTGAAGCAGAGTCTGAGGCGAAGATCGCTTCATCCACCTTGTTTCCAGATGCCAGTTTTGAAGTTCAAACCGGAATTAGCAGGCCACAACCAGATTTCGTGGGTGGGGAGAATACCCAGATCTCCTTGCGGTCAAATTATGAAGTAGATCTATGGGGTAGAATACGCTATGCAGCACATGCTGAGCAATATCGGATGAAAGCCACTTACTTCGATTATAAGACAGCTGCGATATCCCTTTCAGCTGAGATAACGCTAGCCTGGTTTAGAATCAAGGCTACAAAATATCAACTTCAACTGGTAGACCAACAAGTGACTACCAATGAACAGGTGCTTGCGCTGATCCGCAACAGGTTTGCGAGAGGTCAGGTTAGAGGCGTAGATCTGCTAAGACAGAGACAATTGATTGAGGCTACCCGTTCACAAAAAATAGCACTGGAGCTACAGCTTAAAGTGTTGGAGAACCAACTGGCTGTGCTGGCTGGATATCCACCTGGCGAACAATTTGATGTTGTAGCAGAGCTCCCCGAGCTGCCTGGGTTGCCTGACACAGGGGTTCCGCTACAGCTGGTCAACAGAAGACCGGATGTGCAAAGTGCATATTACCAATTACAGGGGGCTGACAGAGATCTGGCCGCTTCCATTAGCAATCGATACCCACGCCTGTCTTTTTCTCTTACCGGCGCTATCCGGTCTAACACTTATTCCGATCTTTTTCAGTCGCAGGCTGTTTCTATTGGAGGCAGTTTGCTCGCTCCCATATTTACGGGAGGTAGACTAAAAGCTCAGGTCGATCAGGCAGATGCCGTAAGACAACAACGACTTAATGATTATGGTCAGGCAGTACTAACGGCATTTCAGGAAGTGGAAAATGCACTGGTTCAGGAACAAAAGCAGTTAGAACGAATGGAGGTAATCGAAGAACAGGTTGAATTGGCTGAAAGAGCTTATGGCCAATTGAGAATAGAATACCTCAACGGATTTATTCCATACTTGGATGTATTGGTTGCCCTCGATCAACAGCAAGAACTCAGAAGGAATTTGGTCACAGCAAGGTTAAATCTATTTGAAACCAGAATTGGGCTCTACAGAGCGTTGGCTGGTGATTTTGAAACAACAATGGAAGGCCTCTCACTAGAAGGCTCTTGAAATATGACAAAAAATAAGACATTCATCATTAGCATCCTTATCCTATTATCCAGTGGGGTGATCTCATCCGTCCTTTTTTTAACGGAACCAACTGCGAAGAGAGAAGGAGCCACAAAAAAAACAGCAATGCTGGTGGAAGTCATTGAAGTGAAGCGGGGCAATTTTAAACCCGTGGTCGAAGCAACGGGAAATGTACAGGCGGCCAAAGATATTACGTTGAGCCCAAGGGTGGGTGGCGAAGTGGTCGCTATTTCAGAAGGATTTATTCCGGGTTCATTCGTTAAAAAAGGGGAGGTGCTTTTACAAATCGATCCTTCCGATTATCGAAATACGGTACGGTTACGTCAAAGTGACTTACAGCTGGCCAAGGCAGATCTGGAGGTAGAGATGGGTCGACAGGATGTGGCTCAAAAGGATTATGAGCTGATCGGCGATGAATTGTCAAAGGAAAATCAAAACCTTGTGTTGAGGAAACCCCAGCTGGAGTCGGCCAAAGCAAATGTGGCAGCTGCTGAGGCTGCCCTGGAGCAGGCAAGACTTAGCCTTGAAAGAACAACCATCAGGGCTCCGTTTGATGCACACGTGATCACCAGGAATGCCAATGTTGGATCACAGGTTTCACCGGGAGATGATCTGGGTCGGTTGGTGGGCATGGATGAGTATTGGATCATTGCCAATGTTCCGGTTTCAAAAGTCAACAGATTGTCATTCAGTGATGAGGGTGCGGAAGCAGGGTCTAGCGTGAAAGTGATGAATCCCAATATCTGGCCATACGGCCAGTACCGGGAAGGTAAATTATTCCGTTTAATTGGCGCATTGGATAATCAGACCAGGTTAGCCAGAATGCTTGTTTCAGTCCGGGATCCACTGGTAAGAATAACCAAATCTGATACACTTCCTCCTTTGATGATTGGGACGTTTGTAGAGACGCAAATTGAAGCAGAGGAAATACCAAATGTAGTTCGTCTAAGCAGAGATTATTTGCGTAAGGAAGGAACTGTTTGGGTGATGCAAGACGAAAAATTAAGCATCAGGGAAGTGGATATTGTATTCGAAGATGCCAATTACGCATACATTGCGAGTGGTCTTGAGGACAGTGAGAAAGTGGTAACCACGAACCTGGCGACTGTCGTTGAGGGGTCATTGTTAAGGACTGAAAGTAGTAATATAACAGGAAGTCAGGAAGCTTTAAATTGATTAAGATGGCTGATCAGGAAAATTTATCTCAGGATAATCAAAAAGGATTGATCGCCTTCATGGCCAGAAAATCCATCATCACAAACCTCCTGATGTTTATTTTGATTGGGGGTGGGATTTGGATGATGTACAATATTCAGAAGGAAGTATTTCCCGACTTCCTGCTTGATATGGTAGAGGTGACCGTAGAGTATCCGGGGGCGGCTCCGGAGGAAGTAGAACAAGGTATTCTTTTGCCAATAGAAGAAGCCATTAGGGGAGTGCAAGGCATCAAAGAGATCGTTTCAGAAGCCCGGGAGGGTTCTGCTGAAGTTATGGTTGAACTGGTAGCAGGGACCAATAGGATGAAAGCCTTTCAGGACATAGAACAAGCTGTGAGCAGGATCCAGACATTTCCTGATGATATTGAGCAACCACAGGTGAGGCTGCAGGACAGACAAAGGGACGTGATGGAGCTGGGGCTCTACGGCCATGTGGACGTATGGACTTTGAGATTGCTGGCCGAAAGGTTCAAGAATCGTTTGTTGAGCAATGACGAGATTACCCAGGTTGAAATAGGCAATGTGCCTGATTTTATTACCCATGTAGAGATACCGCGACACACACTGATAGAATATAACCTTACCCTGGGTCAGGTGGCAACGCTAATCAGACAATCCAGTCTTGATGTTCCGGCGGGAGCGGTGGAAACACAGGCAGGTGAGATATTACTTCGGATGGAAGAACGTAAGATATGGGCCGAAGAATTTGGGAATATCGACATTGTTTCGGCGGAATCCGGAGCGACGATCAAATTGAAAGACATTGCCACTATCAGGGATGGATTTGATGAGACCGGTTCCCATGGTTTATTCAATCAACAAAATTCAGTGGAGCTGGAGGTTTTTAGGATTGGAAAACAATCTCCAACAGATATCGAGGTCATTGTCAAGGATATCATGGCTGAATTTGAGAGTGCATTGCCTCCGGGGGTAAGTATGCGCATCGATAGCAATCGGGCCGAAGATTACAGAGAACGATTAAGCTTATTGACAGAAAATGGGCTTTTAGCCATATTCATCGTCCTGATCATCCTTGGTTTATTCCTGGAGTACAGACTGGCCTTTTGGGTAATGATGGGTATGTCAATTTCATTTATTGGCGCCATCATCTTTCTGCCGGTTTTTGATATTAGTATCAATATGATCTCTATGTTCGGCTTTTTGATTGTCCTGGGGATTGTAGTGGACGATGCCATCGTAGTGGGAGAAAATATTTATGAGTACCGTAAGCAGGGCTACAGTTTTATGGATGCAGCCATATTAGGTACCAAGGATGTTTCCAAGCCGGTCATTTTCAGTATCCTTACCACAATCATAGCCTTCCTGCCCTTGCTGTTCATTCCGGGTAGTGTAGGTAAGTATTGGTGGCCTTTACCTGTTGTGGTTATTGTGGTACTTACGGTTTCGCTTTTTGAAGCTTTGTTGATCCTGCCTTCTCACGTTGCTCATAAACCGAAGAAGAAAAATCCCCTCAGAATAGTGGGTCGCCTGGAAGAGGGTCAGGCTTCAATAGCCAGGGCGTTTGACAGGTTTGTAGAAAAATATTATAGGCCATTTCTGGATCTCTGTTTACGCAACAGGTATGTAACGTTGAGTAGCGCACTTGCCCTATTGATCATCATTGGTGTGTATGGTTACAGTGATCATATGGGCATGGTAATGATGCCTGAAGAAGCCGCTAACGAGATTGAATGTGCGGTAAGATTGCCTGTAGGAACGACCAATGAACAGGCGGAGAAGACTGCGGATGAAATCACAACTGCTACCCGGCGGATGTTTGATAAGCATGATTTGTATAAAGTAGCCGAAGGGATCAAGACGCAGGTCCGTGGGAAAAATTTTGTTGACGTTGAGATCGTCATGCTACCGCCCGACCAACATGACATGAGTGCACAGCAGGTAATCTCTTTGTGGAGAGATGAGATTGGTGATATAGAGGGCGTTGATCAGATCACTTTTGAAGCTGAGCGCGGTCCCGGTGGTGCCCGCCAGGATATAAGCATCGATCTAAGCCATACGGAAATTGAAGTACTGGAAAAGGCCAGCCAGGCATTTTTCGAAAGGGTAAGTTCTTTCGAGGAGACCATGGATGTCAACGACAACTATAACAAGGGAAAGATGCAATTGGGCTTTGAGTTGCTCCCGGAAGGCAGGAGCTTAGGGCTTACACCCAATGATGTGGGGCAACAAGTGAGGGATGCCTTTTATGGTGCGCTCGCCATCAGACAACTCAGGGGAATCAATGAAACGGAAATACGTGTTAAGCTACCGGAAGAAGAACGAAAGGATCTTAAAAATTTAGAAGATTTCATCATACAGGCTCCGGGCGGCGTCACTGTCCCATTGTTGAACGTTGTAAAGATCAAACAAGGTGAGACTTTTACGAGTATCAACAGAAGAGATGGGCGCAGGGTAGTCAATGTAAGTATGGATGTAGAGCCTCCCAGTGCGGAAACACGTGTTTTAAGGGCCATTCAAACGGAGATGCTACCACAGCTAAGGGCTGATTTCCCAGGGATTACCTGGACCTTTGAAGGGAGTCAGGCGGAATTGCGCGAATCGACAGAGGCGCTTTGGCAGGGATTTATAATAGCCATGCT
The DNA here is from genome assembly GCA_965223915.1 of Cyclobacteriaceae bacterium. GTDB lineage: Bacteria > Bacteroidota > Bacteroidia > Cytophagales > Cyclobacteriaceae > UBA7330. Next base: position 2,786,213 of record OZ245027.1, read on the forward strand.
CATGATTTTTGCCTTATTGGCAATTGCACTAAATAGCTATGTCCAACCCCTGATTATCATGTTAGCCATCCCTTTTGGGATTGTTGGGGCTGTGATTGGTCATATTTTACTGGGCTATGACCTTTCACTGGTAAGTTTGATGGGTGTGATAGCCTTATCGGGGGTAGTAGTCAATGATTCATTGATCATGGTAGATTATGCCAATAAGCACCGAGAAAAACGCTCCGCGTATGAAGCCATCTATGAAGCAGGGATCAGAAGGTTCAGACCCATTTTACTGACTACCCTCACCACTTTTGGCGGACTTACACCCATTATTCTGGAAACTTCCAGACAGGCTTTTCAACTGATACCCATGGCCATCTCATTGGGCTTTGGGATTATCTTTGCGACTTCCATTATACTGGTGATTGTGCCATGCCTGTACATGGTATTAGACGACCTAGTAAAAAAAGTAGAGTCCGAAGAAAAAGCAGATGCGGTATATCAATCCACTTGATTAGGACAGAACATCAGGCTTGTCAGGTGTTTTCGCACCTGCATCAATTTCCTTTTTTACTTCTCTGGCCGCGTCCTTAAATTCTCTGATGCCCTTTCCCAGTCCACGGGCAATTTCAGGAATCTTTTTTGCACCGAAGAAAATGATGATGAAGATGCCAATGACAAGAAGTTCTCCACCACTTGGCATTCCGAATAGTAACAATGAGTTCATAAATGATGCTATTTTAAATATTTTCTAATGGTAACCTTAAGCTGCCCTTCTGGGCGACTTTTCGTGTTTCATGATGTTTTTTCCAATCAACTGACACCACTTGTTGGCCAGTATATTATGAAACCCTCTTTCCAGAGGATCGTCGGTTTGGGTATTAAACAGGGGCAGGATATCTAATCCCAGGTCCTTGTTTCTGTCATGACCAATACCCAGCTGAATCATCTCTCCTGAATCAATCACATTACAGTGTGTGGCTTTTTTAAGATCAATCATTTTCCAATTTGTGGGAGAAGACTGCATATCAACAAAAATTAACTTTTTGTTTTCCTGATCTATTCCGATGGCTTTGTCATTCCATGACTCAAATACTTTGCATGTAAGAAAATGTTCTTTCTCAACCGACCTCAAGACATTGATCGATTGATGTAGCCGGTTTTGTCCTTTCCAGATCAGGTAAGCAATCGGTCCAAAAATGGCTACAATGAAAATAGCGGTGATAATGATGGTGCTTAAGTCGATAATCATTTTGATTGGATCTTTAGCGTGATAGTTGAAATGAACTGCCACCAGGAAACCTTCTGATTTTATGGTGGCAGCTCTATTATAATTTTTAGCTTTTACGGATTTTAGTCTTTGATTTATCAGTAACTGATTGAAGTTCGGTATTGATTTTAGTTACCTTTTCTTTAGCAATCATGGCTTTGTCAAGTCCGGGAATAAGTTGTCCTGAGATCACCAGACTATCTGTCTCGGCAACCGCATTTTCAACAGAATTCAATTCTTGCAAGATTGACTGGTATACAGCACCCTCTTTCTCTTTAGGTACTTCAAGAATGATTTGCTTATTGGTATGGATCAATGATTTTACCTCAGCAATGGTTGACTGAATTTGGTTACTGATTTCCAGTTTTTTGGTTTCTGTCTGATTCGCTACTTCTGCAGCTTGTTGATTGATGTAATTAAGTTTTGATTTTAGTGAATCATAGTTGGCAAAGAAATCTGTTTTTTCAGCTTGTATTTCTTCAAGGATAGCCCCCATAGAATCTTGCAGAGCAACAAAGTTGTCTGACACATAGATCTCAGCACCCCTGATTTTAGCACTATCAATAGCAGCTTGAGCTGCGTCTATTTCTTTTTGAGGTACTGATTCACAGCTGTTCAATAAGATGGCCGCAATACCCGGTATTGCAAGGCCTAAAAAGTATTTAATTGTCATTTTATTTTGAATGGTATGGACTCAATCATTATGGAATCCAGTATTGAGACGGGTGATTGAATTGAAGTAACATCTCAACAAAAAATATTTTTTTAGAACCATGATCATTTAACCGAATCTTACGTTAATCCGCAAATACCAGGCATTGAGTTGAGCAGTATTTCAGGGTTGTTGACTGATGAGGAGATCATCAGGGAACTCACCAAAAGTGAGAAGAAAAGTCTATATGATCTTTTATATAAAAGATACTATAAAAAGGTTTTGGATAAATGTTTTAGTTTCGTCAGAGACCGAAAGCTGGCTGAAGAATTGACCGGTGATGTTTTCTCTAAAACCTATGAGAAGCTCCCGTCATTTAAACATCAATCCAGGTTTTCATCGTGGCTGTATGCGATTACCTATAACCATTGCATCGACTACCTGAGGGAAAAGAAAAAATTACATTACCCCAATTGGAACAACAAGCATGAGATTCCCGAAATCATCGACGAAGGTGACTCACAATTATCTGCTATCAATTATGAAGATCTCCTTCCCATTCTGGAGCTTATCCATCCTGAGGAAAAGGCACTATTGATGATGAAATATATGGATGACCTGTCAATCAAGGATATAAGTACCGCTTTGCGGATCAGTGAGAATGCTGCAAAGATGAGACTCATGAGGGCCAGGTCACGTGTATTTTATCTTTATTCAGAGAAATATCTAAAAGATTCCTAACTCAGTTAATTTTCAAATGATGTTCGAACAAGAATTTGCAAAGAAAATATTTAGTGGGTCAAAAATTGAAGTACCTGAGGTATGTAAAGCAAACTTTGATATCCATTTCAAAGAAGCCAAAAATTCTGAATGGCAGGTAAAGGCGGATATTTATGAGGTACTCTTTTATAAGGATAATGTTGAATACATTGCTGAGTTTGATCGTAAAGGGGGCTTGCTTAAATACAAGACGAATTTAAACAAGGCATTATTACCAGCGATGGTTCAAACCAATTTGGAGCAAATCTGGGAAATCATGAATGTGGTACTGATCAATAAACGTGATCATATAGTTTATGAAATCATTGTCCGGTCATCTGCTTTAGAAAGGTTTCGCCTGATCGTGGATCAAATGGGGGAAATCGTAGAAGAGAAGGCTTTATAATTTTCGTAGGAGGCTTTATTTACTGATGATAACAGCATCTGACTCATATAAAAAATGAAGCCAAATAGTATGGTCTGGTAAAAGAAAAGGAATGACTGATTTTATTGATAAACGTCATTCCCCTTGAAATTACCAACCCGGCCTGCTAATCAGGTCCCTTTGATGATGCCTTCAATTTGTTCCATTTCCTTGCTGATGGCACCCCTTTTGATCAGCGTATACTCCTGAATATTGATCTCATTAAACCATTCCTCCCAGACGGTCATCACACGGTCCCACTCCATATCCTTGTCTCTGGGTGATGCCTCAACGAGGACAATATGAAGGTTTGGAAATTGTTCTTTTACCTGCTGTAGTTTCACCTGGTTCTTACCAACGATCGGATAACCATCGGTAATGATGAACAGGTAATTTTCCACCAATGTATCTGTGGAGTAGTCCACCTTGAGGTCTTCATAGAAGTATTTCCAAATATCCGCACCGTAATAGTCTTTCGGATTTTTACTATACATCGCCTCATTATATAGCGAATCCAGGTTTGACATGAAGTTTTCTCTTCGTTGATCTTCTCCGCGCTTCCTGTTAATCATCTGTATGTCATCCATATTGATATACAGTCGGTCCTCAAAAACATCAGTTCTGAGGTGAGCACCTCGCTGTGGTGCGACAACTACTTTCAGTTCATCCCTTGACTTGATGTACAATGAATTTCGGACTTTTTCCTCAAATTCGTCATATATGTGCCGAATGAGTTGTTTATCACGCTGGGGTTGATCTTGCTGAACAACCAATCGATCGGATAAGTCCAACAACACAATGTAGTTGTGCTTGGTGAGCATTTGTGCTTCTTTTTTCACGGGCATTTCACAACCTGATATTAACAGGACACCCATCATGAAAAGTGCAATTATATTTTTACTCGAATTCATAATTTTTGCTTTTAGGTTAAATACTACGATCTCCTGCTTACAACTTTTACTACACCGGATTTAATCTGATGCTTTTCCTCAAATTCCTTTTTAAAGGCCTTGCATTTTTCCTTTACAGATTTCATGTTGGCAGGAGCGAGGTAGCTGATCCATCCGGAGCTGAATTGATCGATGTACTTTTTCAGGTTACCATACATCACAGTTGCAATGTCTTCCCGATAATCCAGGATCTTCTGTTTGATCTCTGAAGTATCCGATTGTTTGGCTACCAGTTGTTTTATATCATTCCTTTTGTGCTTAATGATCTTTCTGATATTGTCAGTAACATGTTTTTTGTCCCATTCTCTCAGCAATGAGTCCAGGAGGATACTCCAGATCACGTAAACCAGAAATCCGAGGAAGAGAATGATATAAAAAGTGCTACTCTGTGTCCAGTGAGTGGTAGCAAGCCCCATCAATTCCTTGGCCTGTTCGGTATTGCTGTGAATGATCATGGCCAGAAGAAAATCTACAGCAAAGGTGACACTGATCAAGCCCCCGAGAAGAAAGTACTTTTGTTTGCCTTTAGCATCCAACAACACATGAAAGGCCCAACCGAATGCATAGAAAACAAATGGGATCAGGATTAACATAAAATTGTATTGGATGGCTTCGCTAAGTTCATAAGCATTGGGCATGATGCTCCCTGTTCCGGTACCAGCGGCAATACTTTCTGCGATGGCTTCAAAATCAACGTAGAGCGCTTTAAAACCTGCGGAGATATAGAAGAAAAACAGGTAAACGGACAGGGCTGCCAGAATGGATAAGTTGATCATGAACTTGAAAGGAGAAAAACTTTCTTTTTTGAGTTTTTCTGTGTCGTTGGCCCTTGATTCCCTAAGCTTAAGCAGGTCGTTTCTATGGTCCTCAATGGCCTTTTCTTTCTTTTCGATCTGTTCGTCAATTTTGGAATTCCCAGCCTCAATTTCTTTGAGCTGATTTTCAAGGTCTTTGATCTGACCTTTTCGCTCCTTCTTTTCCTCTTCTGTTAACCCCTTATAGTCTTCCGCTACCAGATCCCCATTGAGGATCCGTTGCAGATAGCTGGCGTACACATCAGGATCGCCTTTTACGGTTCCTGATTTTTCGTATCCGAAATCATACAAATTGACCCGATCCACATTATGGGTCACCACGAAATTTGTGTCATGATGATTGTTTCGAACGGGCTTTTCCTTTACAGAATTTTCTACTTCAAACATATATTTAGCGTTTAGGTAAAAACAATTGCTCACCACTCACCCGAGTGGTGTAATAGACTTAAATGATAATGTTTGAGTTCTGGCGAAGACGAAAATTCCCACAGTGGTGATCAGGGAATTTATACTTAGATAACGCCTAAAAAATTAAATAGTTGTATTTTTTGTAAATATTTTAATAAAAAATAGGATAATACTCATTTATTTATGTCAATAAGCTATTCATATTGAGCGGATTAGTATGGCAGGATGAAATAAGTAATTGAGTCAAAATCGGCTTGGGAATTTCCTGTTTACTGAAGCTTTATGGGATCCAATAGCTATTTGACTTACATTCAAAATGAAGTCAAATAGCTACATATCAAAACAAAAAATTTTAGTGATAACTCAGCCTGGTGTTTTCATTTGACTCATGATCTCTTGAGACAAGGTATCGTGAGTGTTTTTATCAGCATGTAGTTTAAAATAGCTGACGTAGGAAACAACCAGTACTCCCAAAATGATGAATGGGAAAAAGCTCACAAACACTAACCCATCGATGGCAAAGTGACTTATACTCGCACAAATAAAATTGAATGCGAATCCAGCGTACGTCCACTCCTTTATTTGTCGTGGGAGTTTTGGAGTAATCAATGCGATGGATCCCAGTACTTTGAAGGCTATCAACGTGTAGGTAAAGTATTGCGGATATTGCAAATAGGTGGCACCTGCGGTAGCCACCTCAGGTGCAAATAATACGGTGCCCAATGGCATCACGCCTTCGAAAAGGAACAAAAATCCCGTGGCGATCCAAAATGCAATTCGGTACTTTTTCATGGCATTACTTATTTACGCTTAACAATAGTTGATCAAGTCTTTCCAGGGTGGAAGTCAGTCCTTCTTTCATGCCCATATTGATGACCTGATTCAGCGCCTCCAAAGAATCATATTGCACGGTAGTCACCACCAGGGTGTTTTCTCCCTTATCAGTAAACTGCACATGCCATTCAGCCCTTGGAAGATCTTTATTGATGTTTCCCTCACTGTCGCTAAAAGCGTCCAGGGTTTCGTAGAAATCGATGGGTTGGATCTTTGAATATTCTGTCCATCCCCAGTATTCTTTTCCATCAGGGTCTACCATGGCATAGTGCCAGTGGCCGCCTTCCCTGAAGTCCATTGATTTGGTTTTGGTGGTAAAAGGTTCCGGTGCAAACCATTGATCCAACATTTCACTTTGGGTATAGCATTCCCAAATCAGCGGTCGTTCGGCTGCAAATTCTCTTTTTACTGTAATGGTGTTCTTTTCCTTATCTACCAGGAAGTCGAATTGTAGGTTGCTCATTTCTCTCTGTTTTTAATTTTTGATAATAAATTGTCTAGTTTATTGAATCGGTTTTCCCAGATCTTCCTGAACTGTTCTAACCATTGATCAATTTCTTTCATTTTGTCCACCTTTATTTCATAATAGATCTCTCTTCCTTGCTGGTTGGAATCGATCAGGTCACATTCATTAAGTATCTGAATATGCTTGGAAATGGTAGGTCTTGCCACCTCAAATTCGCTGGCGATGGCTCCGGCAGTCATGGTTTGCGATGCCAGCAATACAAGGATGGCCCTTCTTGTTGGGTCTGCTATGGCCTGAAATGGATCTCGTCTTAGTTTCATTTCCTTCAGATGTTTGGTAGATATGAAGTCATATGGCTACAAATGTATAAATATGTAGTTGAATAGCTACATAATATTGAAATTATTTCGTAGAAAATTTATATGATACTGAAAATCGATGCATTGTTAATTGTGTAATTGTCAAGATAGCGCCTTATACATGATCAAACAAGGTAAAACTTTCCAGGTATTTGGGGATAGTTACATTCCAGTTCTTTGCTTCGAGCTTTTGTTTGAGCACCTGCATCCCAGCTTCTTCCCCATGGATCAGAAAAGTACGTTTTGGAGAGTCCTTAATCTCATCTGTCCATTCCAGAAGTTGCTCCTGATCTGCATGTGCAGATAACCCATCGAGAGTGACCACTCTGGCATTGACCTGGACTGTTTCTCCGAAAATCTTTACAGTCTTTTCACCTTCTACCAGCGACCTTCCCCGACTTCCTTCGGCCTGAAATCCTGTGAATAGGATGGTGTCACGCTCATTGGGGAGTCGATGATAAAGATGATGCAAAATCCTACCCCCTGTGGCCATGCCACTTGCTGATAGTATGATTGCACGATTCTTTAGGGTATTGAGCATTCTCGATTGATCCTGTTTGGTCACATAGTGCACAAATGATGCGTCGAAAATATGATGACCAAAATCGTCTTTGCTTTGCAATCGGTGATAAGCTTCAAACTTCTTATATAACCAGGTAACACTGATAGCCATTGGGCTATCCACGTAGATTGGCCAGGACTTCATGTTTTGAAATATCTTCCACAAATAATATAGAATTAGCTGTGTGCGACCCAGTGAAAATGCGGGTATGATAAGACATCCGCCTCTTTCGTCGCAGGCATTGATCAATTTGATGAACGCTTCTTCAATGTTTTGGTCATGATGGATTCGGTCACCATAGGTGGACTCCAAAAACAGGATATCTGCTTTTTTAGGCTTGGCAGGAGGGAGATGTAATGGGTTATCATCCATACCCAGATCACCTGAAAAGACTACCAATTTATTTCCCTGGGAAGTCTTTACGGAAACTTCTACTGAAGCAGCGCCCAGAATATGGCCGGCATGAAAAAAACGAACGCTGATGATGTCATTTAGCGCAGTATCCTGGTCTACAAGATGGGTAACTATCTGAGGGAATACCATTTCCGCATCTTTCACTGTATAGAGAGCCTTCGCTGGATGGTGTTTTGAGTAGCCCTTCTTATTGGCAAAAGCTGCTTCTTCTTCCTGAAGTTTAGCACTATCTGAAAGTAAAATTTCTAACAGCGCTCCAGTAGGTTCGGTACAATGGACTTTTCCGTGGTAGCCATTCTTGAAAAGCAATGGCAGGTAGCCAGAGTGGTCGATATGTGCATGTGTGAGTACGACTGCATCGATAGATCCGGGATCTACTGGTAATACATCCCAATTTCTCAATCTTAATTCCTTGAGACCTTGAAAAAGACCACAGTCAATGAGTAGCTTAAACTGATCAATTTCCAACAGGAACTTAGATCCGGTGACTGATCCTGCTGCTCCTAAAAATTTTACCCTGATATCCATTGAAAGGAAGTTAACCATTTTTTAAACGATCAAGCTGATCAATATCGCAGTGGGTTCTGACTAATATCACCATTCATATTCTTACTTTAGTCAGCTCAAACGTTACCTGACTTTCATGAAACCTTTATTGAAGATCACCAATGCGTCGCTTCAGCGCTATTCAAAGACTTTACTCGAACACATCAACTGGGCAATTAACAAGGGTGAGCATTGGGCTTTGGTAGGTCCTGCAGGTTCCGGGAAAACCACACTGCTAAGAGCCATCAGAACACAGGCCTACATCAACAGAGGTGAGATTTCGTATCCGATCCTGGATGAAATGCTTCCCACGTTACAGAAAACCAATGCATTCTTTACCTATAAAGATCTGATATCAATGGTAGGAGCAAAATATGAATTCCGCGACCTGTCAAGCTCATCAGCAAACCTTTACTATCAACAGCGATACAATTCGCTGGATTCTGAAACTGTAGAGACTGTAGAAGCCCACCTCCAAAAGCTTAAGTCTGACGAAAGGCCTGGGTACTGGACTTATGAACGGCTGATTGATCGTCTTAGGCTATTACCACTGAAAAATAAAGAACTCATCAAGTTATCGAATGGCGAGGCAAAACGTCTTTTGCTGGCTTCTGAATTGATAAAAAATCCTATGCTGCTATTGATGGACAATCCATTGGCGGGGTTGGACCCTGAAACCAGGGTTGATATGAATAAACTTCTTGAAGAGATCGGATCATCAGGCATATCCATTGTATTGGTAACAGGCCCGAGGGAGATTCCAGCAATGGTCTCACATGTAGCCTATATCCACGGCGATCAATTGGAGACAGGCTCAAAGCATCAAATGGAAGCAGTTATTTCCATTGCAAGGTCACCTGTCATTGACGAAAAACAACTTAAAAGAGTTTTGGCCCCATCTCATGTTACTTATCATACGATTGCAAAAATGAATGGGGTTTCGGTAAGTTACGGAGATAAGCAGATCCTCAGTAATGTTGATTGGGAGATAAAACAAAAAGAAAGATGGTTGCTCAAAGGCCACAATGGTGCTGGTAAGTCCACCTTACTAAGCTTGATCACCGGAGACAATCCACAGTCTTATTCAAATGACATCATTTTATTCGACAAAAAGCGAGGGAGTGGCGAAAGTATCTGGGACATCAAGAAAAATATCGGGTTGGTTTCTGCCGAGCTGTATCAGTATTTTCCTCCTGCCAGCACATGTCTCAAGGTGGTTGAATCCGGGTTTTATGACACCATGGGATTATTCAGACCCTCGGATCCTGTAAAAGCAAAAGTAGCAGCCGATTGGCTTAAGGTGCTACATGTTAACGAACCGCCCCAAACACTTTTTAAGAACCTGTCTGAAAGCACGCAGCGATTGGTACTATTGGCCCGTGCCCTGGTAAAAGGTCCGCCACTCCTGATTTTAGATGAGCCCTGTCAGGGATTGGATCTTGAGCAGCAGCGATTTTTTAAGAAACTCGTGGAGATCATTTGTAAACGTTCCGATATCACCATTATTTATGTCAGCCATTTTCAGGAAGAAATTCCTGACAGTCTCACACATCAATTGGGTCTCGAGGGAGGACAAGTTGTGGTAAACCAGATCATTTGACAGGCGCTTGGGTGGTCACTTCATAACCTAAAAATCTTAAGCATAAGGGTCGGAAAGCATGAGCTTTTCCACAATATCCCAATAAAGGGCATTAGATATTGTTTCTTTAGAATGCCTGATTTCACCACATCGTAAATTATTAGTATTCACAGCCAACCCTGATGTGAATAATGGAGGTAGATATTAGCAGACTTATAAGGAGGAAATTCTCAAAACGATAAGTAAGATAAATTAAACCATAAACCTAATTTCTATGAAATCAGAAGGAAAGAGTATTGTGAAAATGGTGTTGTTTGCTTTAACACTATTTTCTCTTAATGTATTCATGTCTTGTAATGACAAGGATGACCAGATGGATATTGATGGTACAGCTAAAATTCAAATATCAGAACATGCTACATTAGGTAAGGTTTTAACAGATGCAGAGGGAGTAACGTTGTATTATTTCTCCAAAGATGCAGATGGAGCCAGTGCATGTCTGGATGGATGTCTGGACAAGTGGCCTGTATTTTACGCTGAGGATGCGGAATTAGGTGACGGACTGGAAAACACAGATTTCGGAACGATTACCCGATCTGATGAAGAAATGCAAACAACCTATAAGGGCTGGCCCTTGTATTACTATGCGCCTTCTTCAGATGGTGTTGTGGAGACACCCGGAGCGATAGCCGGCGATGGCGTTGGGAACGTCTGGTTTGCTGCAAAACCGGATTATTCCATTATGCTGGCCAATGCACAGTTGGTGGGCAATGATGGAAATAATTACACTTCTTCCTATGAAGTGGGTGAGGGAGCAACCACATTTTTTGTAGATGCTTCAGGCAGAACGTTGTATGCCTTTATTAAGGATTATCATGGAAAGAACAACTTCACCAAGAGTGATTTTTCCAATGATGGATCATGGCCAATCTATACCGCTGAATTGGGAGCAGTTGCCTCAACATTATCCGCAGATGATTTTGGGACCATAGATGTTTTTGGTATGACCCAACTGACCTACAAAGGTTGGCCGCTGTACTATTTTGGTCAAGATACAGAGCGTGGACAGACGAAAGGCGTAAGTGTACCCTCGCCTGGTGTTTGGCCCATTGTAAATTCAGAGATCGAAGAAGCTCCCGATGCGCCCACAATTAAGATTTCAGATAATGATACTCACGGTCTAATCCTCACAGATTCAGATGGCAGAACATTGTATTATTTCAGCAAAGACCCATCAGGCACAAGCAAATGTGCAGGTGGCTGCCTCACAAACTGGCCTTTGTTCTATACGGAAGATATTGTATTAACAGGCCAGGACCTGTCAGCAGATGACTTTCAAAACGTTGATCAGGAAGGCACCATGATTACTACCTACAAAGGCTGGCCGCTGTATTATTACACTCCTGGTGGTGTGGCAGAAGATGCAGGCAGTACAACTGGCGATGGAGTAGGCGGTGTTTGGTATGTGATGAAAAAGAACAGCAGTCTGATGATTGCCAAAGCACAGCTTGTGGGTAGCGATGGGAAAAACTATTTAGGTGACTACTCCGAAGGGGACGGTGAGACCACCTATTTTACAGATGCCATGGGTCATACCCTGTATGTCTTTACCAATGATACGAACAACGACAATAATTTTACCGCTTCGGACTTCAGCAATGATGGTAGCTGGCCAATTTTCCATGTAGAGATTGATCAACTTCCATCAGGCATTAACGGAGATGATTTAGGGTCAATTGACGTTTTTGGCAGGAGTCAGCTTACTTATAAGGGTTGGCCTGTGTATTATTATGGAGGTGATGATACCAGGGGAGAGACCAAAGGGGTGAGTGTGCCTACACCAGGTAAATGGCCAATTGTTAATGCTGACTTATCAACAGCACCCTAGATACAATTCACACTGCTACCATCAAAAGTAGCAGTGTTTTTACTTTATTTCATTGCTATGATGTGAGTGTTGTTTTCTGACTTTTCTATCAGAAATAATACTTGAAAAGCCAATTGTATAAATATTTCCGCTGATTTATTCAAGGGACAATAGAATTGGTATCGTCAAGTAGATTAAGAATTTATAATTTGGCAGTCTGCTTTCTTGATGATATTAAATTGTTCCAACAAAAATCCATAGCGGTCCTCCCTTTCGAGAGTATTAGTTCTGATCCGGAAAACGAATACTTTGCTGATGGGATGACTGAAGAGATCATCAACGCGTTAAGTAAGATTGATGGGCTTAAAGTGACCGCCCGCACTTCATCTTTTGTTTTCAAAAGCAGAAGGGAAGACATACGGATTATCGGAAATGAATTGGGTGTGTCCACCGTACTTGAAGGCAGCATTAGAAAGTCGGGGGAGCGTATTCGAATCACCACCCAGCTGATCCGAACCGACAATGGATTTCAGCTTTGGTCGGAAGTGTTTGATCGCCAGATGAGTGATATCTTCGCATTACAGGATGAGATCAGCGTTTTGATTGGCGAGAAGATCCGGGAAAACTTTGGCCATATCAGTATTTCGGATCACCTGATAGAAGCACCAACAAAAAATATTGAAGCCTACAATCTTTACCTAAAGGCCAGGTATTACCATTTGAAATGGGATGGAGACCGGATCGAACGGGCCGTTGAGCTCTACAAGCAATGCATCAATATGGATCCCGACTTTTCTACCCCGTATTTTGGTATTGGGTTTTGTTATACCATGTTGGGCTCCTGGGGGCTGGATAGGAGCCTGCTTAAACTGGCAGAGGACTATTTAGAAAAGGGGCTGGCGCTGGATCAGGATGCTGCTTATGGATATTTTGCGATGGGAGCCCTCAGGTTTTGGGGCGATTGGGATTTTAAGGCAGGTTATGAGAATTATGCTAAAGCAATTGCGATCAACCCAAACTTCACCGAGGCAGAGGAGGCACTCTCCGAATTATTCCTGGCCATTGGCGATTTTGACCAGGCCATGAAGCATATTGAAAATGCCCTTCGGATCAATCCTCTGTCCGCTAACCATATTTATACTAAAGGCAACATTCTCTTCTACCAGGGTAAATACAAAGAGTCCCTGAAATATTCGTTGGAATCCATTGGGATAGATCTAACCTTTCTTCATGCCATTAAAGAAGCACTACTCAGTTACCTGTTTTTAGATGAAAAAGAAAAATACGTTGAACTTTTGGGGAAGTATAAAGATCACCCCTTTCATGATGTTTTTTCTGAACTTTTTCGAATAAAGTATGATACACCAAAGGAGGATGAATTCTCCCAGATTATCGACACCATAGACAAGCGGATTGAAGGCCTCATCCTGTGGCCGTGGAAATTCTATTTTATGGGTATGTTCGGAAAGATGGAAGAGGCTTTGGAGGTGATAAGAGAAGAGGCAGCACGACATTCGGGGCAATATATTTTTTTCAGACACTTTCCGTTCGAGTCAGTGAAGAAGTTGCCAGCTTTTCAGCAATTGGTTGAAGCTGTATTTGATGCTGACAGGATGCCCGGGAAAGCAGGAACAGCCCGTAAAATAATAGATGAACGTGCTCCACTCACTGAAGAGGAAGCCAGCGAATATCTTGGTAAGCTCAATCAATGCATGGCAGAAAGAGATCCTTTCAAAAACCAGGAACTAAACCTGAGGAGTCTCGCCGATGAAATTCATCTCCACCCAAATAAACTCAGCTGGTTGCTCAATCAGTCGCTGGGTAAGAATTTCAATGATTATGTGAATGGATACAGGCTGGAAGCGTTCAAAAAGATGGCGCTTGATCCGGTAAATAAACATTTGACCCTGCTGGGTCTGGCCTACGACGCTGGTTTCAAGTCCAAGTCTACATTCAATGATTATTTCAGGAAACAGGAGGGGGTGACACCCAAAGAGTGGGTCAGACAAAATAAATAGTCAGCGACTCATCTCTAAACTAACTCAAAGTCCCATTTCTTACCAATAAAGTCCGAAATCTCATTTCAAAGGTTCGGAATAAAAAATCAGGACGTTTCAGACTTTCAGTTCCCAAATATTTGCTCAAGAATTTTAATACAAAAGGAACCTAATAGTCAAAAACTTAAAACAAAAGCAAAATGAAACGGACATTATTAGCAATCATCTTCATCTTACAACTTGCGACAACTTATGCGCAGCATTATCCTGAAAGAGAAGGCTTCAGTATTGGAGGCTCTATTGGAGGAGGAGTTCTTCACTTCACTTCTGGTTTTGAAGACAACCAGACGACAGGCGATCTGGCCTTGCCTAATCTGAAGCTGGGTTGGATGGTCAAAGACAACCTGGGGCTATATTTAAATTTACCAGGTCAGATCTATAAAGAAAACGGCAAGGACCGAAGCTTTGAAGGGCTGATCCCAAGTGTACAATACTGGCCAGGCAACAGGTTTTGGTTGAGCGGTGGCTTTGGTGTTGCGATGGACTTCCCGGCTTTTTATGAAGTGAAAAACATCAATGACGAAACCTGGAATTGGGGGAAGGGTGCTTTGATAGGTATGGGGTTTGAAGTGCTTCAGCGAAAGAAATTCACCATCGACATCCAATCAAGGATGCTGATGAGTAGCTTCAAAGTAAATGATGGACGAAAAGAAGGCGCCAACTTTTCGATGGCGGTTGGATTTAACTACTATTAATATCATGGAGGTGAACAAAGAAACTAAACGAATTATGTTAGGGATCATCGTGGCATTCACTGTGATCTACTATCAACCGCTGAAAGCAGAAGGACCTTCAAAGATTGAAGAAAAGATCATCAAAACTTTCAATAAGGAGGTGGGAGATGAGTCAATCCACAATGCTTTTTTGAGTGTTAGCTCGGAATCTAATAACATTGAGATCAATGAGGTCTACGGTGTGGGGGAAACAGAGACCCCGTTCTATACGGCCAGTCTGGCAAAAACATTCACCGCTACCCTGATCGGAATACTGGTAGATGAAAACAAGCTTGAGTTTGACGATAAAATCAGTGGCTATCTGCCTGGTGATTTGATAAGTGGATTACATGTATTGAACGGTGAAGATCATACCTCAAAACTTACGATCGCTCACCTGCTCAACCACACCTCCGGGCTGCCCGACTACTTTGAAGACGAACCTTCTCAGGGTGTTAACATGATGACCATGTTATTCACAAAACCTGACCGGACATGGACACCGGAGGAATTGATTGCGTTTACTAAAGAGAATTTCACACCAAAGTTTGTTCCCGGAAGTGGCTTCCACTACACCGACACTGAATATGTGCTGTTGGCTTTGATCATAGAAAAAGTGACTGGAATCAGCTACGATCAGGCTTTGAGTGAATACATTTTCAAGCCATTAGCAATGAATTCGTCATACATCAACCTTCACTCCAAACCATTGAAGGGTGATGTGGGAATGGCCCCACTGTATGCCGAAACATCGGAAATCAGCGGTTTCACTAGCCTCAGTGCCGATTGGGGAGGTGGCGGTCTGGTGAGTACCAGTGAGGATCTGTATCTGTTTATGACGGCCCTTGTAGAGGGTGAGCTGGTGAGTGAAGCGACATGGACCGAGATGAATCAATACACACCTGAAAGCAGGGGAACTTATTACGGCTATGGCTTGCGGAAGTGGAATCTGAAGGAGCTGTTTCCAACCCTGCCTGATATCACGCTGATTGGTCATTCTGGTTCCACTGGTTCATTCATGTATTACTCACCGGAGCTCGACACCTATTTCACAGGTACATTCAACCAAACAGAAATGATCCAACAGCACATCCGATTCCTGGTGAAGCTGATGGTTATGATCAAAAAGGACTCAAAAAAATAAAAGGAAAATGAAAGTAATTGTTGCAGGAGCCACTGGGTATTTAGGTGGTCATATCGTAAAGACTTTGTCGAAATCAGTTCATGAATTTCAGGCCATTGCCAGGAACAAAACCAAACTAAATAAAATGGGTGTGGATGATACACAGATCATAGAAGCTGAAGTCACCAGGCCTGATGTCCTGGAGGGAAAGCTTGATGGAGCAGATCTTATCATCTCTACCGTGGGCATTACCAGGCAAAAGGATGGGCTCACCTACATGGATGTGGATTATCAGGCCAACCTCAATCTGTTGAATGAAGCTAAAAAGGCCGGTGTCCGAAAGTTTGTATATGTATCTGCGATCAACGGGCAGAGTATGCGTCACCTCAAGATCATGGCTGCAAAAGAGCAATTCGTAGATGAATTGAAAGTTTCCGGACTTGAATACCTGGTGGTTAGACCCAATGGTTTCTTTTCTGATATGCGTGACTTTCTGGACATGGCTAAGAAAGGAAAGGTTTATCTTTTTGGCGATGGAGCATATAAGCTCAATCCTATCCATGGAGAAGATCTCGCATCTTATATCGTAGAAAACCTTGACTCACCGACTCAGGATCTGGAAGTGGGTGGTCCGGATGTACTTACTCAAAATGAAATCGCCAGGCTGGCGCTCAATGCATTTTATTTTCCCGTAAAAGTTGTTCATATCCCTGATTGGATTCGCAAACTGATCATTCGTGTACTCAGAGTGTTTACTTCCTCCAAATTCTATGGACCCTTAGAGTTCTTTTTGACCATGATGGGACAGGATAACATTGCACCTCGGAATGGAGTGAATCGACTCAAGACATTTTTTGCTGAGGAAGCGGATAAGATGTCGAAGTGAAATGTTTTGATATCATTGTATTTCTCACTCAACCCCGTTTCTACCTTCCCTAAAACTTTGACAGGTGTAACGAGGTTGAGTCCATGTTGAATTCTGGTGAGGTAAAAGTGTTATGTTTTGATAAAATTTTATGTCAGTGGGAAATGGGAAAGCTTCTTTAGTGCATATTTACGAGAGATTGTGGCAATGAGAAATTGTTGCTTTTGTTTCAGTCCAACCAATACAAACATGTCTTTTAAATACGCTCCTTTTACCCTCTTATTACTTTTTGCCACCTTTTTTGCTTCAGCCCAAAATTCTCAGATTATCATTCGGATAAAGCCTTATCTTCAGGATGCAGAACCAAGCTCCATCAGGATCATGTGGGAAACAAATTGGAGTGAAGAAAGTATCGTCGAGTGGGGGACCTCCCCGAAGCTGGGCAAAAAAACAAAAGGAATCGCTTTTCCTATCAACTACTCAGAAGCCAGGGTTCATGAAGTACAACTCACAGGTTTGGAGAAGCAAACCATGTACTATTACAGGGTAAGGACAGAAAAAGCTGTTTCAGATATCTATCAGTTCAAAACACCTCCGGAGGCACATGATTATCAGGCCTTTCAACTGGCTGCAATGAGTGACATGCAAATTGACAGCAACAATCCGGAAAAGTTTGCAGAGATCGTTCAGGATGGGATCCTTCACTACCTGGAGCATGAGTTTGAGGGAAGTGTACCCGAAAACCTCGCCCTGGTGATGATCCCCGGGGATCTGGTGACCGAAGGCGGTGAATACTACCAGTGGAAAGAACATTTCTTCGATCCGGCGCAGGACCTGTTCTCAGAGGTGCCGGTATATCCGGTGATAGGAAACCATGAACGCAACTCAAGGTATTATTTCAAATACTTCAGCCTACCTAAAAATGGTAGTCCGGAGCACGATGAGCACTGGTGGTATAAAGATTACGGCAATGTGCGGATTATTGGCATGGATACCAATGAAGAATATCAAAACCGGACACAGCTAAGCTGGCTGGATGATGTCTTAGCGAAGACCAGCGAAAATGAGGAGATTGACTTTGTGTTCGCGCAGATGCACCATCCGCATAAATCTGAGTTGTGGCTGGATGGAGAAGAAGATTATACCGGGCAGATTGTGAAAAAGCTGGAGGCTTTCAGTACAGAGACAGGCAAACCAAGTATCCACTTTTTTGGTCACACCCATGGTTATTCCCGCGGTCAGTCGAGGGATCATAAGCACTTATGGATCAATGTGGCCAGTGCGGGAGGAAGTATTGATAACTGGGGTGAATTCGACCAGAAAAACTACGATGAATTTACGGTGACTCAGGACGAATATGGTTTTGTCATGGTAGAGGTGAATCCAAATGACGGAGATCCTAAACTGACTGTGAAAAGATTTAGCCAGGGCAATAAAATCCTGGAGAGGGACAATGAACTCCGAGACAGTATCACGGTATGGAAGCACGATAAAGCACCTGCTATTCCAACTACCCAATCTCCTGTAAATGAAACGGTGAATGCATCACACATTACGTTGAAGGCCGGTACATTTATGAGTGATCAGCCGGGTGCTGAGCATGGAGCCAGCCACTGGCAGGTTTCGACCACAGAAGATTTCAGCAAGGTGGTTTTGGACCGCTGGAAGCAGTTTGAAGACTGGTATGCCAATCAGAATATGCAGGAAGGAGATGACCTCACCGATGAAAAGATCTTCAGGCTAAATGCGGGCACCACCTATTACTGGAGAGTTCGGTACCGTGACAAGAATCTTAATTGGAGTGAATGGTCAGAAACAGCAAGGTTTATTACTGAGTAAGAGCGTTATTTGGATATAAGATTGAGTTTCATATTCGTTATCTTTAAAGTCTCTAGTTTTATTAACATATGGATATCCAAACACTAAAAATCGAACTTATACAATGGTTAACAGAGATTAATGACCCAGAGATAATACAGCAACTTACTGAAATCAAAGAAGGACATGATTGGTGGGATTCGATTACAGCTGAAGAGCAAATAGCAATTGATCAGGGCTTAATAGAACTTGATGGGGGTAATAGTATTTCTCATGAAGTTGTTAAGAATGCTGTTCAGGAGAAGCTCAAAAAATATGGAAAGAGCAATTGAGTGGTCTCCAAAAGCAAGTTCGGAATATTTAAGACTGGTTGATTATTTACTAAGTGAATGGGGGGTCTGGGACAGCTACAAGATTTATTGATCGATTAAGTTTTATTCTAGATATAATTATTAAGCGACCTGAAATCTATCCATCAACTTTAAAACGGAAAAATGTTAGACGCTGCGTGGTTACAAAACAGGTGAGTTTGTATTATCGGGTGGCAAAAGATAAGATAGAACTTATAGCAATTTATGACAACAGAATAGATCCCTCTAAAAAACAGCTTTAATCTATGTAATCGTCATAATTTTGCCATGGATGACTAGAATAAATCAAAAACCAACCTCATGACCCAGGAGCAGAAGGATTATCTGACACTCCATTTTCTTGTTGTCATATGGGGGTTTACGGCCATACTAGGGTTGCTCATAGAAATTCCCTCTGTAGAAATAGTATTTTACCGCACCTTGATAGCAGCTATTGGTTTGTTTGTATTGCTAAAAATATGGAACCGCCCATTGACCATACATATCCCGAGACACCTTTGGATGATCTTAGGGACCGGCTCATTGATTGCAGCGCATTGGATACTGTTCTTTCTTTCTGCCCGCATCTCCAATGCGTCTGTATGTCTGGCTGGAATGGCCACTTGTTCCCTGTGGACCAGCCTGATAGAGCCCTTGTCACAAAAACGAAAAATTGTGGGCTTTGAAGTGATTCTGAGTATCATCGCATTTATTGGCATTGGAGTGATCTTCAATGTAGAGTATGATTACTTTTTGGGCATTTTTACCGCTGTCTTATCTGCTTTTCTTTCCGCAGTATTTACGGTGATCAACGGCAGGTTTATCAAAACCTATGATCCTTTTGTGATCACCTTTTATGAAATGATAGGTGCTTGTGTGACGGTAGCACTATTCTTTCCGATTTATTCCGGTTTTTTTGTAGATCACCTCGTACTGAATCCATCCCCGATGGACTGGTTGTATCTTTCAATTCTCGCAATGGTTTGTACCGTTTATGCCTATTCAGTCTCTGTACAGTTGATGAAGCGACTGTCAGCCTTCTCTATTAATTTGGTAGTGAACCTTGAGCCTGTCTATGGAATCATCCTGGCGCTGATCATTTTTGGGGAAAGCGAGGAAATGAGCGTTGGATTTTACCTGGGAACATCCCTGATCCTTTTCTCAGTACTACTGTATCCTGTATTGAATAAACGTTACAAGAAAAAGGTACTTTCAACCGATCTGATCAGATAGCGAGGTGTCATTTCACATGCAGTCTGTACCCAATAGATCTTAGGTTCTCGATTTTAAGGGACGAGTCTGCTTTGAGATACTTTCTGATCCTGGAGATAAACACGTCCATACTCCGCTCCACAAAAAAACCGTCTTTTTCCCACACTTCCTGAAGAAAGATCTGTCGTTCTATCACCTGATTTGGATGTTGAAAGAGCAGCTGTAATATCTTGTTCTCTTTATAGGTCAACTGAAAAATCTTCCCATGGACGATAAGATACTGGTTGTGACGATCCAATTGAGAATGACCCAATCTGATCAGTTGTTTTTTAGAATAAGACTTATTACCAAAAACTTTATGGCCCAGAGAATGAAATAAAACGGAGGAGAGTATCAAAAACACCAGAGAAGAATAGAGCCAGGTATCCATCTGACTGAGGACGAATTTCCCTTGATCAGGAAACAACACCGCAAAATCTTTGTTGCACAACTCCATCTCTTTCTCTGTGAGATGAGTTTCGGAATCAATGTCTGATGCGGCCACATATTTCCCGTGTACCAACGTGTCATCTTCTGCATTGTAAATGCCCAATTCATAGTCCAGCTGGAGGTTGCGCATCGAAAATTCTTTCCTGATCAGCGTATCGATTAGCTGACTGGAAGCAGGGCATCCCATCTTGACATAAAAGTAGTTTGGAGACCTTTTTTCCACAATGGCCTGATCACTCATGGTATCAGCAACAGCATAAAGAGCTACTGATATAGAATGCTCAAATTGATCTACCTGGGAATCATATGTCTTGCTAAACCAAAGTACCTGTGTACCTACCAGCAGGGTGATGAGGATAGCACCGATGACAGTTGTGGCTTTCATAATTAGGGTCGTTTATGTCTAAAATACAATAGCTACAGACCAGTAGAAAGGATTTAAAGCTTTTTAACATGGATTTAACACTTCTTTACCTGCCTTAACTCGAACATTTCTTCTCTAAGCTTATGCTTGTCATATGAAGAATCGCTGGAAAAGAAAGAAGATTTTCGTTGGCACAGGATTGGTCTTACAATCAGTTGCACTTCTATTGATGGCAACAGATAATACCCCTTCTGGTTTTGGTATTCAAACATTGTGGATCGCACCAATATGTTTTTTAGCTGGTCTTATTCTACCCATTTTAGGATTGGTTCACTTTCCTTCTTTGAATGGTTTCATTGTTCGAATGAATCACCTAAAACCAATGGGAGCTGTATTGTCATTTATGATGGCTTTAATTACCTATGGTCTGACACTCGAACCAACAGCCTCGCTGTGGGACTGTGGTGAAACCATTGCGGCAGCTTATAAACTCCAGGTTCCACATACACCGGGTATTCCACTTACCCTCTTACTTGGAAGGCTTTTTTCTATGTTTTCGTTTGGGGATGTCACAGTCGTAGCCTGGTGGATCAATTTTATGTCCGTCTTCTTATCTGCCTTGACCGTTAGTGTACTCTTTTTGATTATTTGGTATTTTGGAAGTGCAATCACCAATAAAAGATGGGTACTCTTTGCCGGAAGTATGGGTGGAGCACTCTGCCTGATGTGCAGTGATGCCTTCTGGTTTTCAGCGGTGGAGGCAGAGACTTATGGACCATCCTGTTTTTTTATGGTTCTCCTGATCTACCTGTCCGCTCAGGGTCAGCAACTAGAGGGCGAGAAAAGAACGAACCGATGGCTGTTGCTGGCATATCTTTCAGGACTTTCCTATTGCATCCATCCCATGTGTATTCTGGTACTCCCGGTGTGTTTCCTCGTCATGTGGGGCCGTCGCTTTACAAATGGCTGGAAACATCTTGGTAGCTCATTGGCTGCAGGTGTATTAGCGATTCTGTTGATCAACAAAATAATAGCGGTAGATCTTTTTGAGTGGGCCTTTACATTTGATCGTATTCTGGTCAATCAGTGGGCATTCCCGTTTTATTCGGGTGTGGTTGTGTTGTTGATGCTTATTGCCGGCTTCCTCGTTGTACTATGGTTTAAGCTTCCCGTGTCCAGGGTATTTGTTACGGCTTTTCTTTTCCTGTTACTTGGCTTTACACCCTATATGATGTTATTCATTCGTTCCGCAAAGCTTCCACCGATCAATGAATTCAGTCCGCGCAACCTTGCCATGATCAAACCTTATATGAACCGGGAATCTTATCCGGGCAGGCCGCTCTTATCCGGGCCATATTTTGATGCTAAAATCTCCCGGGTGAGTAAAAAGACCAATTCATATATTGTGAATGATGGTCGATATCAAAAGGCGGGGGATTTACCTCAATATCACTATGAAGATCACCGGATGACGATCCTTCCCAGAATCTACAGTGATGACCCTGCACACATAAAGACTTATCAGGAATGGACAGGACTATTACCAGGGGAGACACCGACATTCTCGGACAATCTCGAATTCATGTTTAGATATCAGCTTGGACATATGTACCTCCGTTACCTGATGTGGAACTTTGCCGGACGGAAAAGTGATATACAGCATGCCGATTGGCAAAGACCATGGGATGGGTTTCCGCATCGTTCTGATATTTCCTATAGCAGAGCGAATAATCAATATTTCTTATTCCCGTTTCTACTGGGTCTGATTGGAGCGGTCTGGCAACAGCGAAAAAACAGAGAGGGTTTTTTGGTCAACCTAAGTTTTTTCCTTATCACGGGAATACTCCTGGCACTCTACCTCAACGCCACACCCAATGAACCCCGGGAACGTGACTATATCTATGTGGGTTCTTATATGGCCTTTTCTGTTTGGATTGGTCTGGGGATCATGGCCTGTTCCGGTCTTTTTAGGGCTAAAAAGCAAATACTCCCTTTTGTTTTAGCCCTTGGAGTCCCTGCATGGATGTTTTATCAAAACCTTGATGACCATAACCGTTCAGAAAGGACATTCCAGGTAGATCATGCCAGAAACCTTCTGGGTAGTTGCGAACCTAATGCAATCCTGTTTACAGGCGGTGACAACGATACATTCCCATTGTGGTATCTCCAGGAAGTGGAAGGATTTCGTACCGATGTGCGTGTCAAAGTGCTGAGTTATTTCAATGCAGATTGGTACATTACCCAGCTGACCAGAACCTATTATGATTCCCCACCATTTCAGCTCACCCTTGCAGGAGAAGGTGACCAATATGGGCCTTATAACCCATTATATATTCGCGAAACCATGGATACCTCCATTTCATGGAGTAAATACATGAAAGCGCTTGTAGCGAAAACCCCACAATTGCGATTAAAGACTTCAACAGGTGGAGAAGCTTATTTTTTACCTTCAAGAAACATTAGGCTGACTACTTCGGAAGGGGAGCTGGAGGTGAGGGTGCAGGGTGCTTACCTTCCCAAGAATGAAGTGGCGATGCTGGATCTTATTCAGAGCAATGACTGGAGTCGACCGGTTTATTTCAATTTCACCTCATTGAATAGCCTGAGTATTCAATTGCGACCTTACCTAAAGCAACAAGGCCTGGTCTATAAACTGGTGCCGGAAAGATCAATTGATGGTGAGGTATCTTTTGACACCATCCAATCTTACGTCAATCTTGTTACTCAAGCGGATTATGCCAATTTGTCTAACCCCGATGTCTACTTCAACCATGAAGATTATCAATCCAGGATGATCCTGCCCTTGAAGTTTACTTTCAATGCGCTTATTGAAAACCTGCTGGCGGAAGGTAAAGAAACACAAGCAAGAGAAGTAGCCGACTTTGCATATGATCATTTGTATTTTGAGCATTTAGAGCCGTCATATGCTGACTTACAATTGGCTGGATTTTTACAAAAGTGGGAAAAAGAGAAAGCGGAACTTTTAGTGCGAAGACTCTTCGAATTCACATATAGCAGGGTGCAAGATATCCTGGGTCGCGGTGACACATTATCAAGAAATGATTGGATCCTTTTGCAAGAGTCAGCCCGGTTTTTAAATGATAAAGAAACCAGTAGAAAATATCAGGAACTGATAAAAAGATCAGCCCCTTAAGCTCACCGTCGGTGCCAACCAGTTTTGGGAGTTTAGGTTGACATCGACAGTAAAGTGCTCAATGAGTCATTTTGGTTGATAGCTTCCCGGAACATTCCCAAATGTGATAGCAATCCTGTTCCATGAGTTGATCTGGCAGATCGCCAGGACTGTATTGGCTATTTTTTCTTTGGAGAAGTATTTAGCCATCCGATCGTATGCCTGTTCCACCTGCTGAGGTGTTGAATCGGCGATCTTTGTGAGCACCTCCGTGAGGTTGATCATGGCCTTTTCTTCTTCCGTGTAGCAGGGCGATTCTTCCCAGGCTGGGAGCAGGTAGAGTCGGTCAAATGTTTCCCCTGCCTTTAACGCATCTTTATGGTGCATATCCAGGCAGTAGCCACACCCATTGATTTGCGAGGCACGCACTTTGATCAGGTGTATTTCTGTGTGGGTCAACCCACAACTGTTCAGGTAGTTCTCAATACCATGCATTGCTTTGTAAAGCCCCTGCGGACTTTCCTGATAACTAATTCTTGGATTCATTGGTCTTAGATTTAAGTGTTTAACCCGGAATATGCATCTGAAAATCTATTACGTGCTTAAATGCCTGCAAATCAGTCGCTTTGCTAAGTTTGTTGGTTTCACCATAGCGCTGCTATGCTAAAACCAACAAACTTCCTGATTTATTGGCTTTTAAACCCTCATAACTAAGTTCTAATGCATAATCCGGGTTTAAAACCTAATGACCGGATTCGCGAGGTGAGCGTGACAGGATTAGTGAATATTTAGTTTTTCAAGCTTATCAGGATTCACCACAATGTAGATGTTTTCGATTTTCCTGTGTTGAATCTCAAACATCATACAGCGAAAAACAGACCCATTCGTAGCAAAAGCAATCCCTGGAAGATGATTGATTGTAGTAAATATCATCTGAGTGGATTCTGGCATATACTTTCCATAAATAGCTTCCAGTAATTTACAGACATGATCAGGGCCGACCAGTATTTTCCTTGCTGCGGATACTTTTTTTCCACCATCGGATATGGTTTTCACGTCCTTTGAAAGCACGCTCTTCACCATGTCAAGGTTGTTGTTGAGGATGGCTTCTGTTAGCTGCTCAAGCATTTTCTTTTGATCCGAATCATGGTCTAATGGGCCAGCATCTATTTTACGGTCAAGTTTCACCTTAGCTCGTTTGAGCAACTGTCTGGAATGCTCCGCTTTCATCTCGAGTATCGATGCAATGTCTTCATGGGAGTATTCGTAGGTCTCTTTCAAAATAAAGACAGCTCTTTCTTTGGCGTTGAGCTTTTCCAGTAAAACCAATAATGAATAATTGAGGATTTCTTCCTGATCGGCGTTTTTATAAATAACATCCTCTGTTAGTACCGGAGTGGGTAGCCAATGACCTGGATAGGTTTCAAGCTTGTTTCTGAGTAGGTTTTTGTGGTTAATGGCATTGTTGATGACCGCCCGGATGAGATAACCCTCCGGTTGCCGGATGTGTGAGGGGGTCTCTATGAAATAATGGTTTAATACTTCATGGACTACATCTTCAGCAGCCATGGAATCCCCAATGATGTTGTAGGCATAAGGAAAGAGTCGGGTTTTGAAATAGGAAAGGAGACTATCCGGGTCTTTTGTTGTCTTTTGCATGATCTATGAATCGGGTCAATTGGATAGACCGGTTTCCAATGTCAAACGTGACAGGAATGTGAATGTTTTTTAATTTGGTTGGCTGTTTAAAACTCCTCATCACTAAACCTGACATCATCCAAATACAAGGTGCATTCCTTTTGTGTTGCTGTGATTCCCATCTCCACACGGTTTTGGATAGAGATGTCCAGTGGTAGGTTCGGGCCGGTTTCATCGATCAGCAATACGCCATCCTGCCAAAGCTGAACAACCCCATTTATCTCATCGTATTTAAGATGCACTTTTACGGTCACCCATTGGTTGAGTGGAAAGGATTGACTCGTACCTTCTGGCTGGTTGAATGTCAGTTTTTCACCAAATTTGTTCTCGATGGCTAGTTTATCGCCACGAATAATGATGCGGGGACCGGGGCTCTCCAGAAAATACGAAGATTCAAAGTCAGCAAGTGTTGTGGGCAGGTTGTCTTCAATGAAGTATTTCGCCTCAAACCAGAAATCATCACCCTGTTCAAAATAAGATAGCGAGGTGGAGACAGATGTTTTGGATGTGATCATGTCCTGAGATGGAGGGACGGAGTAGAATTTCATGACAGTATTGGATGCATTCATCGGATCCTCCGCCAGATCGAATCGATTGTCGATAAAGTCGCATGTGCCATTGAGGATACAATTCTGGAGATCTACATATTCATCTACGGTGGGAGCAGAGGGGCTTTGAAGCGTAAAATTTGTAAGAAAGAGCTCTGTCTGATCGATTTCTGTACGGATCAAATCAATAGCATCCCCAAAACCTTCAAAATCCAGAGAAGTTGTCCTGATTGGAGGTAAATAGGTGTTTTCATCTACAATGATGTAGACCCCGCTGTCAGTACGATTGTATGTTTCTTCATAAAATCCTGGATCGTAGTAGGTGGCTGCAAAAGTACATGCACCTTCATTGACAAAGTACGCATTCCCATCCTCATAGATGCGAATAGTCAATCCATCAGTATTTACGAATTCTGAGATCAACATTGCTTCAGGACATCTACGGACCACGATTGGGTCTTTTGAACAGGCAATAAGTGTCAGAGCCATCGCAACCAAAAAGGCATTCTTCATATATGTAAATTTAGGGTGCGTATTGGTTTAGAACGATGGTGAGGTGAGATTAGTCTGTAACTGTGTCTTTCTGGTGTGCTCAGTGGTTTTTTTTTAGATTCTTTATTCAACCGTTACCACCTCCCCACGATCCCAGGGGAAAGTGAATGTCGGCTGGTTAACGAATCTTTTAGTGTAAACAGTCAACTCGGTGCCAGCGCCTGGTTTCAGCAGTACCCTGAAATGTGGTTTATCGATGGTGACCTTCTGTCCGCCAACCTCCACGTAGGTGCATTGATGCTCTGCATATCCGCCGGTCTGAACGATCACTTCCCGGGATTCGGTTTGGTGTAGGTTCACCAGTGTAACTGTGACATAGTCACTGGTCATTTGATGGATCAGTGCAGCAACATCAGAGGGGACACCGGCTCGCCTCTTTTCAGGATCAAAATATCGAAGTCGGGAATACAAAGCCGCACCACCTCGACCGGGGTCCAGTCCTGCCATCATCAGCTCCCGCAGGGCTTTGACAGATGCCGGGTTGTATTTCATGGGATCATCCGCCAGACGGGTATCCGGTGTGGTTTTGTCCTCAGCCATAGAAGCATGTATCCTGCGGATCCTGTTTAGGTCCTCTCGTAAAGCCTTCTCCGGATAGTCCGGATTTTTACCATCGAGGAATTCCACCCAGTTATTGCTTGTTCCAAGGCGTTTTCGATCTTTAGGTGCCTGTGTGAAGAACCAGGTGTCTAATATTCCCCAGTCAACCGGGTCGGGACTATAGGCATACCAGCCATCATCCCCATGCATGTGCGGATACTGGGTCTTGCCATCTATTTTTTTATTGTTTGCATTCACCTTGTCAATCATCTCTCCCCATGCTTTGTGATACCTAAAATCTCCCGTCAGCAGCGTGGCATTGTTAAAACCAATGATCGCCCGGTACACGCGTGTTCGGTGTGCCCTTTCCCCGGTTTGCGGCACGATTGGTGAAAATCCCCACCCGTAGGTGCCCCCATACCATTTGCCGTCGGTCGCCCCACCAATCGTTCCGTCCAGGCCAATGTTACTGGGGATGATCCCGTCATTGGCTTTCATGCGATCAAACCAGGCATTGGTGTATTCCAGCAACCAGTCTTTGTATTTTGTCTCACCGGTCAACATGTAGGCATTCGCAGCTAAGGTGGTAGCACTCAGGTTTTGTGGGTGGTCGCCTATGGTCTCCGTATAATCCTTAAAATGGGCAACCATCTCCTCGTAGTTGCGCTCTCCGTGCCCCAGGTGAAACCGGTTTTCGATCTCTATCGGATCACCCGCCCAGTCAAGACCGGTAGCCTTACGCATCAATGGACCCCGGCTACCGTTAAACATGCTTCGGATAATTTTATGTTCCGGATCATAATTGGGTGCGCCGGGGTCTTCATTCATATAGAAACCGGCGAACCGACGGGTGCGTTTTTGGAAGTCATCATCATAGGGGTCGGAGAGTCCCTGAAGGTTAAAAACCCGCAAACCCTCACCATTGTGCATCCAGTCCATCATCACCGGAAATTCCTTGTAATACATACCATCCCTGGCAAAAGGTACATCTACGGTTTTGGCTTCGGTATATTGTAGCAGGTGACCTTCCCAGGCTTTTTTATACAATCGCAATATCTCACTGGAGGCTCCCAGAGCATGAAGTACCGGCCAGTCTGCTACATTCTCGATGGCATCGTCCGGGCCATCATCACCTCCCCAGCGTTCTACTGCCAGCAGGTAGCCACGCTCATCAAAATATTTGTCAAAGAAGGCGTAGCAGGCGGCTTCATTGGCTCTGATCACTTCCCGCTCCAGCAAGGCCCAGGTGGGGGGTGACATCTCCGATTCGATCATGATGGTGATATCAGTTGTTGAAGACTGATTTGTCTGTCCATAACAGCATAATACGGGGAGAAGGATTAATACCAGGATTGGATGCAGGGTTTTCATGAGTTATTGGGGTTTTGTCGTTCTGACATTCAATATAAAGTAAGCTTTGGTTTGATTCAAATAAAAATTCAGAAGCAAAGGTTCGCAACTCCAAAATTTGAGCATTAGGAAATTTTATTGCTTTCCCATTACACTTACTGATCACATGATAAAAATCATAAAATTTAATTTCGGATAATATTGTCCGAAATTAATTTCAACTTTATATTTGTAAAAAATTGATACGAAATGTTCTCTAAAGCTTGCGAATATGCACTAAAAATCATGATTTACCTCTGTACACAGGAGGAGGGAAAGCTGGCCGGTCTGAGAGATATATCAGCTGCCAGTGGTTCTCCGGAAGCCTATACCGCGAAGATCCTGCAACAGCTTGTGAAAAGTGGTTTGTTGCAATCACTTAGAGGACCTACCGGAGGATTTAAAGTGTCTGATCGTCCGATCACTTTGTTGGAGGTGGTAGTGGCGATAGATGGTGAAAATATTGTGAAGGATTGTGTTTTGGGGTTGAGGGAGTGTTCTTCAGCACATCCTTGTCCTGTGCATGATAAATTCGTTGCTATACGGGATCATTTGAAGGGCGTTTTAACCACAACATACCTTACCGACATTAAATCAGGGGTAATAGAGGGAAATCGATTTTTGAAATTGTAAAAATTTAATCTAATAAAGGATATAAAGGTCCGAAAATCTTTTAATATGAAAAATCTAGCAAAAACGAAAGTAGGGGCAATTGTAGCCTCCAATTTCAGAGCATCAAGAGTACTCACCGCACATCATATTGATTTTTGCTGTGGTGGAGGAATTACGCTCGAAGAAGCATGTCAAAATAAGGATCAGGATCTGGACGTAGTTCTCAGGGAGTTGGAAGAGACATTTAAAACTAAGGATGGATCCAATTTTCAGGAGCTTGAACTGGATCAGCTCATCGATACGATCGTCAATGTACATCATAGCTATGTGTTGGCGACCATCCCTGCGCTGCGAGCTTATCTTGACAAATTATGCCGTGTACATGGAGACCGTCATCCGGAGCTCCATGAGATTAACGAGTTGTTTCTTGCCGGTTCGGAGGCGCTATTGAGCCATATGACTAGGGAGGAGCAGGTATTGTTTCCTTATATCAAGGCGATGGTGGAGTCAAAGACCAAAGGGTTTCCGTTGTCCAAACCACACTTTGGTGATATTGAGAATCCCATACAGGTAATGGAGCAGGAACATGAGGATGAAGGGGTTAGGTTCCGCCAGATTGCGGAGCTCACCAATCAATTTGAATGTCCTCCCGATGGCTGCCAAACCTACAAGGTAGCCTATGCTATGCTCGAAGAATTCGAAGAGGATTTGCACAAGCATATCCATTTAGAAAATAATATTCTATTCCCATCAGCCCAAAAATTATTCCGACAAATGGAGTTTGCTAACTGATATAAAATAATCCAAAAGCTGATTTTACTCAGAAATACAACACTTCAAATAATCAAATTTTGAATCAAAATATGAAAACCATGAAAAAGTCCTATTATTTGATCCTTATACTGGCGGTCCTAATCATGTCGTGCGGTGGAGGGAATACGAAACAAACAGAACAGATCAGCAAGCCCCCTCAACCTAAGAAGGTGGTCGATCCATACGAGAACTGGCAACAGTATCATGGTGTTGGACCGGTCAAAGCATTTACACTACCAGCCGAAATCGATCAGGAGCTGGCGGCAAAAGGGAAAGAGGTCTATGAAGCGATGTGTACAGCCTGCCACAAGGTAGACAAAAAATTCATTGGACCTGCTCCCAAGGACATTCTTACCAGAAGAAACCCTGCATGGATCATGAACATGATTCTGGCGCCTGATAAAATGATCCTTGAAGATCCGATTGCCAAGAAACTACTTGGTGACTTCAATGGGGCTCCTATGGCCAATCAAAACCTGACGGAAGAACAGGCCAGGGCCATTCTCGAGTATTTCCGAACGCTTTAAACAATAAAACCATGTAATCATGAAAGTAGCACCCTTTAAAACAATTTTGATAATACTGGTCCTGGGCATAATGTGTGCCTGTAACAATCAGAGAGATGGATCGACACAGTCGAGCAATCCACTGGTCACAAGTCATCCTAAGGGCCAGGCCTCTGTTGAGGATGATGTCTCGGAGAAGAACATATTGCAGGTGGCAATGTCATCTGAAGCCCACAGTACCCTTGTGGTAGCGGTTGAAGCTGCAGAGATAGAAAATGTACTGGTCAATGCGGGTCCACTGACTGTCTTTGCACCTGTAAATGAGGCATTCGATGCCTTGCCAGAAGGCACGGTTGAGGATTTGTTGAGACCAGAAAATAAGTCTCAGCTGGCCACTATTCTTACCCGTCATGCAGCGCCGGGATCTTTCGATATAGATGCACTGAAGCGTGAAGCAGCCAAGGGAAGGAAGTTATACATGGCTACCGGTGATTATTTGGAAGTAGTGGTTGAAGGGGATAAAATATTCGTAGGTGGTGCGGAAATATTGTCAACGATCCCAACATCAAACGGGGTCATTCAGGTAGTGAATCAGGTGATCCTACCCTAATCATGAATCATTCAACACAACTAATAATAAAATGAAGACATCAATTAAGATCAATAGTTTGCTGATAGCCGGGCTGGCATTTCTTGCCATGTCTTGCAATCAGGGAAATCGGACAGGTAATGGTGCGCTAAGTAGCAACATTGCCGAGAAGGTATACATTGCCCCCGGTGAGCGGGATGAGCAATATGGCTTTTTATCGGGAGGGTACAGTGGAAACTTAACGGTTTACGGATTGCCTTCAGGAAGAATGTTTAAGGAGATCCCAGTATTTTCTCAGTTCCCAACCTCGGGTTACGGATATTCAGAAGAGACCAAACCGATGTTGAATACCTCCTTCGGATTTGTACCCTGGGATGACCTGCATCACCCGGATATTTCACAAACCAACGGAGAATTGGATGGCAGGTGGATTTTTGCCAATGGAAACAATACACCCCGAATAGCCAGAATTAGTCTGACTACTTTCGAAACGGAGGAGATCATCGAAGTGCCTAACAGTGCAGGAAATCATAGCTCGTCATTTATCACTGAGAATACGGAATATGTAGTGGCGGGTACACGGTTTTCTGTGCCTGTACCACAGCGTGATATGCCGATCAGCGAGTATAAGAGCAATTTCAAAGGAGCTTTGACTTTTATTGCTGTGGATCCGGAGCATGGGCATTTTGATATCAAATTCCAGCTGATCATGCCCGGTTTCAACTACGACCTTTCTCACCCGGGTAGGGATAAATCACATGGCTGGTTTTTCTTCTCTACTTACAATACCGAGGAGGCCAATACTTTGCTGGAAGTCAATGCGTCACAGAATGACAAAGACTTCATTGCAGCGATCAACTGGAAAAAGATAGAAGCTTATGTAAACAATGGAGGTGGAAAAAAAGTACCTGCCAAATATGCGCACAATGTGTACGATGAGTCCACACATACGGCTACCTCCACCATCAAAGAAGAGGTTTTGACTGTTGACCCTTCTGAAGTACCGGGTGCCATCTATTTTTTACCTACTCCAAAATCTCCACACGGCTGCGACGTGGATCCTTCCGGGCAATACATCATAGGTAGTGGTAAGTTGTCTGCAGATCTTACGGTTCATTCTTTTGATAAGATGCTGGCTGCAATTGAGGCCGGTAAGTTTGACGGAGAAGCCTACGGCATTCCAATCATCAATTATGATGATGTATTGGCAGGTACGGTGTCGAGTGGTGGCTTAGGACCATTGCACACAGAATTTGATGGCAGAGGAAATGCCTACACTACGTTCTTCATTTCTTCCGAAGTGGTGAAGTGGAAGTTGGGCACCTGGGAAGTGGTTGACAGACAACCTACTTTCTATTCAGTGGGTCACCTGATGATCCCTGGTGGAAACTCCCGAAAACCACATGGCAAATATTTGGTGGCCATGAACAAGATCACCAAGGATCGTTATCTACCTACTGGGCCTGAGATGGAACACTCTGCTCAGATCTACGATATCTCAGGAGAAAAAATGCAGTTGTTGTATGATTTCCCTACACATGGTGAACCTCACTATGCAGCAGGATGTGACGCGGAATTGATTGTTAATAATTCCAAGAAGATCTACAGGCTGGATGAAAACAAGCACCCTTATGCGATCACCAATCCTGCGGAAGCGAGGGTGGAAAGAAAGGGTAATGAAGTACACATCTACATGTCTACCATCAGAAGTCACTTTACACCTGACAATATTGAGGGTGTTAAAGTAGGAGACAAAGTTTACTTCCACATTACCAATCACGAGCAGGATTTCGATGTTCCTCACGGTTTCTCAATCATCGGTCAGGGAACATCTGAGATCCTGATTATGCCAGGTCAAACGAAAACTTCGCTGTGGGAACCTCAGCGGGTAGGTGTGTGGCCGTTCTACTGTACTGACTTCTGCTCAGCGTTGCACCAGGAAATGCAGGGATACGTTCGCGTTTCTCCAGCAAATTCAAGCATTGCATTAAGCTGGTCCTTAGACGAGTGATTTGATGCCTTAGAGAAGGTTAAAATGGGCCAACCGTCCATTTTAACCGCTCTAATTCACTTAAAACTGTTCTTCCTTTAAAAGTATCGACATGAAAAAGGCAAGTATTTTAATGATCATTGGTAGTGCAATGTTGCTCAGCTTATTCATATTCCCCATGTGGAACATCAGGCTGGGTGCCCCGCAATATCCTGAACCTCTTGGTATCGATATTTATATCAATGGTCTCAGGGGAGAAAGCGAGTTTGATATCCAGAATATAGATGGATTGAATTATTATATTGGAATGAAAACACTTCCTAAACCAGAAGAGATGTGGGAGTTCTCGGTCTTTCCGATAGTCATTTTGTCCATGGCCATCCTGGGTATTTTGATCGGGTTATTAAGCATAGCCGGAAAGCTCTCATCTCATTGGTTTCTATTATGGTTCATTCTGATGAGCATTTTGGGGATACTGGGCATGTATGACTTCAATCAATGGCTTGTAGCCTATGGAACTGATCTTGACCCCAATGCCATCATGAAACTGTTGAATCCGGATGGGTCGCCAATGAAATATAATCCGCCACTCATGGGACACAAGAAGCTGCTCAACTTTGATGCTTATTCGTATCCAAGACTGGGTGGTATTTTAATGGGCATAGGAATGATGTTCACTTTGACCGCCTATTTTATCGGAAGGAATAAGGTCATTAAAACAAAATAGAATCATGAAGAATTTAATTAGGATAGCTTACTTAATCCTTCTGGCTGCATTATTCAGCTCATGCGATCGTGGTCCTCAGCCAATCATATATGGCGAGGATGCCTGTGACTTCTGTCGAATGACCATTGTAGATCAGCAGCATGCTGCTCAGGTAGTCACCCAAAAGGGTCGGGCTTATAAATACGATGCCATTGAATGCATGATCAATGACCTGAAAAAGTGGGATAAACCGGAGGTAAAACACTACCTGGTGACAGATTACAAAAATCCAGGTGTCTTAACCAACGCTTTAGAAGCCAATTACCTCATCAGTGAGGCCATACCCAGTCCGATGGGAGCCTTTTTAAGTGCTTTTGCGGAGGAGTCTACGCGCCAAAAGGCTTTTGATTCGGTAGGAGGTCAGATGTTTCAATGGTCCCAATTGCTAAATGAGCTGGGCAGCGCTCACAAGCACCACTAATGAATGATGAAGGCGCGGGTTTTCATATCACTAGTTTGTGTCATCCTGGGTTCTTCGAGTCTGAGTGCCGTGAGAAATGTCGGCCAGGACGGTGATTATAGCAATCTCACCCAGGCTGTAGAGCAGGCGTCATCCGGAGATACCATCGTTGTTTCTGCAGGTTCCTATATATGTCCCGGACTCGAAATAACAAAGCCTCTGGTGTTGATTGGAGCGCAGGGAGCTATCCTGGATGGCGACAACCAAAACTATGTGCTCAGACTCCTGGCGGATAGTATCGTTGTTTCAGGATTCTCCATTATAAACTCGGGAAAAAGCTATACCAAAGATTTTGCAGCTATTTACGTTCATGGTACATCAGGCGTGCAGATACTCGACAACCACATCGATAATTCCTTCTTTGGCATCCTGGTGGAAAAATCAAACGGTGGAGTGATACGTGGCAACACCGTAAGCGGAACAGCCAGGCAGGAAAATCAGGCAGGTAATGGGGTGCACTTGTGGCATTGTAATCATATGCAGATTGAAAAGAATGAGGTCTTTGGGATGCGGGATGGTATTTACCTGGAGTTTGTGGATGAAAGTGATGTCATCAATAACTACACACACAATAATGTGAGATACGGACTTCACTTCATGTTTTCAAATCACGATACTTATATCGACAATACATTTGAAAGTAATGGGGCAGGAGTGGCGGTGATGTTTTCTAAGTGGATTAGAATGGAGGATAACCGGTTTATCAATAACTGGGGGACTGCATCCTATGGATTGCTGCTCAAAGAAATCTATGATGGAGAGGTGTTGAACAACTTATTCGAACAGAACACCTTGGGCATCTATGTGGATGGGTCTTCCCGAGTCAATTACAAGGGCAATACTTTGAGACAAAATGGATGGGCCATAAAAGTATCCGGTGGATGCTATGCCAATGCCTTTACCTCCAACAATTTCATCGGAAATTCATTTGATATTTCTTACAACTCTAAAATGAATGACAATACTTTCAACGGCAACTTTTGGAGTGAGTATAGCGGGTATGACCTGGACAGAGATGGGAACGGTGATGTCCCTTACAGGCCGGTAAAGCTATTTTCCTACATCGTAAATAGGACTCCCGAAACCATTGTGTTACTAAGGAGCCTGTTTGTTGATCTGATCAATTTTTCCGAAAAGGTTTCACCGGCATTTACACCGGATGACCTGGTAGACCAAGCACCTTCAATGAAGAAATTCCAATGATCACAGTTAGCAACATCAAGAAATCCTTTGGCAGACTTCAGGTACTGGATGACATTAGTTTTAAAGTGGACAAAGGGGGCATTATTGCCATTCTTGGACCCAATGGATCGGGCAAGACGACCTTCCTGAAGATTTTACTTGGAATGGTCATTGCTGATGGGGGCAAAATCCTCTATCAGAAAAGGGATATTTCAAAGTCCCATGAATACCGGAAACACATTGGTTATTTACCACAAATTGCTCGCTTTCCGGATAATCTCAAGGTAAGAGAGGTCATCCATATGATCGCTGATGTCAGAAATGAACCGTCAAATCCGGAGGATCTCATCAAACTATTTGGGTTGGAATCATTTCTGGATAAGAACCTGGGCAATCTTTCGGGGGGCACCAGGCAGAAGGTAAATATTGTACTTACTTTCATGTTTGATACGCCCGTCATCGTGCTGGACGAGCCTACAGCCGGGCTGGATCCGGTCTCACTGATCAAACTCAAGGATCTGATCAACCAGGCGAAAGCAGCAGGTAAGATCATCCTGATCACCTCCCATATCATGAGTCTGGTAGAGGAACTGGCAGATGAAGTGATTTTCTTGCTGGAAGGCAATATCTGTTTTAAAGGGACACCGCAGGAGTTGAAGGCCAGGACCGGTAGTCAGGATTTAGAACACGCAATAGCCGCAATACTGGAATCATGATCAAGATTTTTAAATATAGTTTTTCAGATTTGATGCGCAGCCGGTGGAGTTTTATCTACCTGGGATTTTACATGTTGCTTGGTTTTGTGCTTTTGTTTCTCAACAACGACCTGTCTAAGGGTATTATTACCCTCATGAATGTGATCGTTGTGCTGACACCCATGATCGGGACCATCTTTGGTGTGATGTATTTTTATAACTCAAGGGAATTTACCGAACTATTGCTGGCTCAGCCGGTGAAGCGATCAGCGATCTTCCTTGGCCAATACCTGGGCATATCCATTTCACTGGCATTGAGCCTGATCATTGGGCTTGGGATCCCGTTTTTGGTCTATGGAGTTTTTCGTTCCGGAGAGATATTTAACTTCCTGCTTTTGTTGATAGCCGGAGGGTTTCTCACTTTTATCTTTGTGGCCCTATCCGTTTGCATTGCCCTGTTCAATGCCAACAAGATCAAGGGTTTCGGTTATGCGATATTAATGTGGCTATTTTTCGCAGTTATTTATGATGGATTGGTACTTTTGTCGATGATGGTTTTTGCCGATTACCCATTAGACGATTTTGCCTTGCTGGTGAGTTTTCTCAACCCCATTGACCTGTCAAGGATCATGATCCTTTTAAAACTGGATATTTCAGCACTTCTGGGGTATACGGGGGCGCTGTTTCAACGCTTTTTTGGCACAAACCTGGGATTTGTGATGTCATGGCTCATGCTGTTGATCTGGACTTGTGTGCCTGTGTTGCTGATGGTGAGAATAGCCAATAAAAAGAATTTCTAATGGAAGCGTTTAGTCTATGCCATCGATCAAAATCATCCCCTGAGGTGAGTAGTATCATTATTGAGAAATATCAGAATAGGTATTATTGCTGAAATGAGGCAGTTATTCTCCATAGTGATGTTGATCGCCATATTCACCCAATTGCTATGGGGATCCGGATATTTGGTGGATTACTATGTGAATACAGATTACTACAAGAGTTTGTGTGTCAACAAGGAGCTCCCTCAGCTTAACTGTGATGGGAAGTGTGTTTTGGCTAAGAAGATAAAACAGCAGGCCAACGAAAAGAATGATCCCGTTGTAGTCATCCCGATCAGCAATGAATATACATGGGGTGCTTTGAATATCTCGTTTTTGAAAACAGATACACCAGATGCACCTAAATTATCTCAGTATATCAATAGTTACTCGCATCTTTTTGAGTGGGACATATTTAAGCCCCCAATCTAGCCTTTCATTTTATTGACATCTTCAGGGTATACCTGAAATTCCATTATTTTTTTTAATCCGGTCTGACCCAGAGTGGACAAACTGTGGTCTCACCATATTTTTTCAATAAAAATGAAAACACTAGGAATATTATTTTTAGGACTGATGGTCCTGTTCTCCTCATGTAATTCTTCGGATGACATAGCACCTGATCTTACCGAAGATTTGCAAGAGATCACCACATACAGTACAAATGATCTTAGCATCAGCATTTATGCACCCGAAGATCTTTTTGTGGGATACAATGAAATCACTGTTGAAATAAAAGATGCCAATGGCAACCCCCTCACAGGAGAGATATCTGTTGTGCCGATGATGGATATGACCACGATGTCACACTCTTGTCCTGTGGAAGCCAGTCAAAATACTCTTTCAGAGGGTATGTACAACTTCAACACCGTGTTTGTTATGCCTTCCGGAGAGATGGGTAGCTGGAGTATTGATTTTACCATCAATGGTACCGAGGTTTCAGTACCAGTAGAGGTGATTTCGCCGGAATTGACCAGGTTGGTATCTTTCACCAGTGCTATGGACGAAGAAACGAAATACTTTGTGGCATATATCGATCCTAAAGAACCTACGGTAGGTTCAAATGATCTGGAGGTAGCCGTATTTAAAAAGCAAAGCATGATGGCTTGGCCTGCTGTAACGGACCTGGAGTTTGAAGTAGAGCCCTGGATGGTCAGCATGGATCATGGTTCTCCAAATAATGTAGCCCCGGTACATACCGAAGTAGGTCATTACAAAGGCACCGTGAATTTTACCATGACCGGAGACTGGCAGATAAGATTGACTATGAAAGAGGATGGTGAGATTTGTGGTACTCCGTATTTCGACTTGTATTTCCAGTAATCCCACTTCGTTTATGAAGAAATCACTCATAATCTTCGGTCTGTTGATGTGGACCATAGAGTTGTGTTTTGGACAAACTGATCATGAACACTACGAGTCCTGGTTGGATTCTATGACCAATGATCAATATATCGGTATCCAATTGGAGCTGGACGACGTGATCATCACGGATTCTGCGTTTCGGGCCCACTACAACGATCCAAAAAAGCAGATGAACATGCAGAGTACTGATCAGTTGCTGCACAGTCTGTCTGGGGTAAACATGGTGCGGAGAGGAAATTTTGCCAACGAACCGATGCTACGTGGTCTGACATCCGAAAGGTATGTGATGAGTGTGGACGGAATGCGCATATATGGAGCTTGCACAGATAAAATGGATCCCGCCTCTTCTTATGTTGAGCCGATCAATTTAAGCACTCTGGATATTTCGTTTGGAAGTCAGGGAAATATGATGGGGAGCAGTACAGGAGGCGGCATCAATTTTGGGTTGAAAAAGCCGATTTTTAACCAGACAGAACCACTTCGCATGTCCATTACCCACAATTTTTCCTCCGTTTCAAGGGGATTCAACCAGGCCATGGACATCAATTATTCCCGGGACAGGTGGGCTGTGCGTGTTTCGGGTGTGTATAGAAAAGCCAGCAACTACGTCGATGGAAACGGGGAAAAGGTAGGCTATAGTCAGTTTGAGAAGATGAACTATGCAGCCTCCATCAATTATCGGGTAAATAATGAAGCCATGCTGGCCTTCGACTTTGTCGGTGATGATGCCAATGATGTCGGTTATCCTGCTTTACCCATGGATGTGGCGTTTGCAAGAGCGAAGATGTTTGGCCTTTCGTATCTGGATGATAAGCTGTGGGTCCTTCAGGAGCCTGAGGTAAAAATCTATCATAACTTCATCAATCACCAAATGGATGACACACAGAGGGACTCAGTAGCGATGCACATGGATATGCCCGGAAACACCCATACCACCGGTGGTTTTGTCAGGGGGTTTCTTCAGCAAACCAGGAGGTCGACCGTAGAAATCAAAGCGGATTACCACAAAACCTTCTGGCATGCAGAGATGACCATGTATCCTAATGAATCCGGTCAGCAACCCATGTTTATGCTTACCTGGCCGGATGTGCACCGGTCTATTGCCGGGGTGGAAACAGCACACAACTATTCATTTAATTCGAGGCACCACCTGGTAAATAGCGCAAGAGTAGAGCAGGTGACCTCTTTTATCAGCAGCGATTTTGGTGAGCGGCAACTCACCGTTTTCAATAAAAGTGGAGCGGAACATCGGAACAATACTTTGGTAAATGTTTCATCAAGATATTCCTGGGACTACAACAAGACTGCTGCTGTGAGTTTATCATTGGCCTATGGCGAGCGCGTGCCAACAGCATCAGAACAGTATGGGTTTTATCTGTTTAACCAACAGGATGGGTATGATTACCTGGGCGATCCTGACCTTAATAAGGAAAAAAACCTGCATATAGAGGTTGGACAAAAGATCGTGAAGCCCAGGCTGGGCGTGGAGACTGCTGTTTTTGCGTATTTGTTCGATGATTACATCTTTGGGGTGTACGACCCATCGCTTAGCCAGATGACGATTGGTGCCAGAGGCGTCAAATGGTACAGAAATACCGGGAACGCCCGGATGCTGGGTGGCGAGGTGACTATGAACAATCAGCTTTTCGAGCACCTGAACAGTGTACTGAGTGCTAAATATGTTTATGGAGAAGACGCTGATGGCGAGCCCCTGCCGCAGATGCCACCACTAAAGATTAGCTACTCACTCAATCAGGCTTTCAAAGGATGGAATATTCAGCCTGCTGTGGATTGGTCAATGGCTCAGGACCGGATCAGCAATAAATTCAATGAACAAACTACCAAATCATTTCTGCTGGCCAATTTAGGTGTTTCTAAAGCCATTGAATTGGGTGTCGGTTCCTTGAGGGTGGGCCTCAACCTGGTAAATATCTTTGATTCGGCCTATCGCGAACATTTTGATATTGGATCGATCCTAAGGCCCGGGCGTAGCTTTGAGCTGCAGGTCAGCTGGAAGTCTGATTAGGGAGGAGTGAGTTTTGGAGCAACACAGGATCACTACTGTCTTACTTTTACACTGACATCTATTAACAAGATGAAAGGTTATACTTTACATAGTATCCATTGAAACCAAAGGGCAGCGATATGAAGTTTTTATCAAAGGTCCCATTCATGCTGCTGGTAGCAGCCTGTTTGATCTCCGGGATACTTACCGGGTGGTACAGGCTGGGATATGACTTACCGGTGGAGGCCGTGTTTCTACATCATGGTGCTATCATGACG
Source organism: Cyclobacteriaceae bacterium (assembly GCA_965223915.1). GTDB lineage: Bacteria > Bacteroidota > Bacteroidia > Cytophagales > Cyclobacteriaceae > UBA7330. The sequence goes on from OZ245027.1 coordinate 2,827,033, forward strand.
GGTAGCTTTTTAGGTACGGTCATTCTTCTTGAGCGAATCGTGGCCATGAAAAAGAAATGGTTGTTTGCGTTCCCACTGATCAATGGGTCCAGTGTAATCTTCTATTTCCTTGACCTCAAAGAAGTAGCATTTGCCTGCCTGATCATTGGAGCTGTCGGGCTGGTGTATGTTTTTTACTGTATCAATCTAAAACATGCTGATCTTCCCCATCGGATCATGTGGATTGGAGCTACTGCCTGGCTGATTGGCAACATTCATTTATTTCTTTTCGCTTCCTATGCCCACTCCATACTATGGTGGATGGCATTTCTTTTACTCACTATCGTTGGTGAGCGGCTGGAGCTGAGCCGGTTCTTACCAGTGAGCAACACCAAAAAATATGTGTTGTTGGTATTCCTCGCATTGTTTCTTATTTCCTGTGTGCTGCCGTTTCACCTGGGAGGTCAATATCTTACTGGAGTATCAATGGTTTTGATCAGCGGCTGGCTGGTATTGTATGATATGATTCGCAAGTCGATGAAGATGCCAGGGATCCATCGGTTTTCAGCCATCACCTTGTTGTTTGGATACATATGGCTGGCTATTGCAGGTGTGCTGTACATCCTGAACGTGACAGGTGATGTCACCTACGATGCCCTGATCCATAGTTTTTTCCTGGGCTTTATCTTCTCTATGATATTTGCACATGCGCCCATCATATTGCCCGGTGTACTGGGCCTAAACCAAAAACCTTACCATCCGTCCCTTTACGTATGGGTTATCATTTTTCAGATCTCCCTGGTGATACGCGTTTTTGGTGGACTGTCTTTGCTGAGTGATTTAAAGCAATGGGGAGGCCTGGTCAATGGTATCGTCATCCTCCTGTTTTTGATTAACCTGGTTACCGTGGTGGTGAGTATGTCTGTTAGGAGGAGGGGGTAGATTCAAACTACTGGTTCATAACTATAAGGAAATATCAAGCGAATGACGTCCTAAGGTCGTGCGATATTATATCATTCCATCGATCTAATAGATCCTGTAAGTCAGGATTAAATGAGTAGATGAGGAATGAAATACCATTTTCCACTAGCTTTATCCCTCCCTAATTAACCTTTAAAGAGAACCCATGCACCCAGTCTTCAATCGCGTCCTTTTATTCACACTTTTCACCCAAATTTCCCTTATCAGTTTTGCTCAAACCCTCATCTCCGATATGGATCCGATGAAATGGGAAAAGGTGGCCCCGGGAATTTGGAAAACAACCATCGGAGAGATGGAACTCAATCCACTGGACTATTCGGCATCTCCGAAAACTCAGGCACTCACCGACCTGGGAGATCCTGATTTTCCCTTTCGTATGGATGCAACATGGAGTCTTAAGACGAAAGACCGGGTGGTTGTCAGGCTTCCCCTGGGAGAAAAAGAAAAGATCTATGGCCTGGGACTAGAATTTGAATCCATCAACCGACGCAGTAATGTGTATACCCTGAAAGTGGATCATTATGGAGGGGTGAAGGGTTATACCCACGCCCCCGTGCCTTTTTATGTCTCCAGTCAGGGGTATGGTGTGCTAATCAATTCAGCAAAAAGAGTAAAGATCCATGTCGGTATCGGAAACAGAAAAGACAGCCATTTGCCTCCGTATGTCGACAGGACCACCGGTGGAAGCGAATGGCAAGCCCGACCTACCTCGGATGCGGTAGAGGCCAGTATTCGGGGAGAAGGTTTGGAGGTCTATGTGTTCTCAGGGGCAACTCCGCTGGAAGTGGTTCAGCGGTACAACCTGTTTAGCGGAGGAGGCGTGCTGCCACCTAAATGGGGTCTGGGCTTCTGGCACCGGATGCATACCCAAAGCAGTGATGAAGATGTGTTGAAGGAGATCAGTGACTTTGAGGAAAACAAATTTCCACTGAGCGTGATCGGGCTGGAGCCGGGCTGGCAGAGCTTTGCTTATCCGTGCTCGTTCGATTGGGACACCACCCGGTTTCCCGACCCCAAAGGATTTTTAAAAAACATGACGGACAGAGGCATTAAGATCAACCTGTGGGAAAATCCGTATGTGGCCCCCAGCTCCACCATGTACGATCCCATCAAACCCTATACCGGCAGCCATACGGTATGGCTCGGTGAAGTGCCGGACTATACCCTGCCTAAAGCCCGGGAAGTGTTGTTGGCTCATCACCAGAAGAACCACCTCGACATAGGAGTAAGTGGCTACAAGTTCGATGAAGTAGACGGGTATGACCAGTGGCTTTGGCCGGATCATGCCACATTCCCGTCGGGACATGATGCCGTAGAGATCAGGCAGCTATACGGAACGATCATTCAAAACACCTTTACCGATCATTTCCGAAAGCAAAATAAGCGTACCTATGGGCTGGTGAGGTCTTCCTATGTGGGTGCGAGCAATCAAAGCTTTGTCATTTATAGTGATTATTATGGCCACAAAGGCTATGTCACCGCCCTGGTGAATTCATCACTCGCCGGGATTCTTTGGACTCCTGAAATCCGAAGTGCGAACTCCTCCGAGGAGTGGGTGAGACGCTTTCAGACAGTGTGTTTTTCTCCCTTGATGATGCTCAATGCCTGGTCATCGGGATTAAAGCCATGGAGCTTTCCTGAGGTGACGGATATCGTGAGGGAAAACATCGAGCTGCGGATCAAGCTGATGCCATATCTGTACACCGCATTCCATGTGTATGAGGAGGAGGGTATTCCTCCATTCCGGGCGATGGTGTTAGAGAAAGGATTTGAGTCGACCACGCAAAAAGTAGGAGGAAAGCTGGATGATGTAAAGAATCCCTATGCGGAGCAGGCGCTCCTCGAGGTGACGGATCAATACATGATGGGGCCATCCATTTTGGTAGCTCCGGTATTCACCGGTGAGACCGAAAGAAAAGTAGTATTACCAGCTGGAAACTGGTATGATTTCTACAGCGGAGCGCTCGTAGGCAATGGCGAAACCATTACCATTCAGCCCACCCTCGATAAGATCCCTTTATTCGTCAAAGATGGTGCTTTGATCCCGATGCTATCCACTTTGGATGTGGAGGACACTGATCAAACCCTTGAAGTCAGGTACTATGGGACCAAGCCCGGCTCTTTCCGACTCTACAATGACGATGGCAATTCCTTCGACTACGAATCAGGTGAGTTCACCATTACCGATCTGGCTGTTTCTGTGAAGAAGAATAAGCTGAAGGGCACTCAGAAGGTCTCCAATGATTTGGGGTTTGGGTATGCCCAGGTGGAGTGGGTGTGGATGGGGAGAGGAAATTAGCCTTCACTTGTCCTCGTTTCATACCTTCGCTAAAGCTTCGGTAGACACGTGCAGCGAGGATTCCAGAGAGAAGCGTCTTTGACGCTATATGACTTTCGTGAATTTCCTGGATAGCTTCAACTATGCGTTTAGAGGTATATTTTTTAGAATCTCTCAGAAAAACTGACATTTTGAAAGGCTTTTTACAAGAAGCCACCAGATGCACTTGTCCTCAAGCCGGACGGGCTCTTACTTTCTGTCTTGATACAGAAAGTAAGCAAAGAGATCAAGAAAATTTAATGACTTCCCCCCGCTAGCCTTCACACGCCCGCTAAATTTTCTGGCCCACGCTCTTTTGCTTCGCAATTGGAGGGATTAGTTATGAAATGAGCTTTCAGGTTTTCAGTATTATCTGCAAAGAACTAATACCTCAATTACCTATTGTAGTGATAAAGAAAACCCCTGCAACAAGCTCGTCATTGTGAGGAGCCTTTCAGCCAGAGGCTGATTGGTGACGTGACAATCCCCTTGCATATCTGGAGAAGTTGTTCAAGGGTTCCTTTTCTTGTCCTCGATTCATGCCCTCGCTAAAGGGTCGGTAGACACGTGCAACGAGGATTCCTGTGTCTGTGACGGTATAGAGGTTAAGATTTGCTAGAAACTGCAGGCAAATAAGTCAGCGAACTCAGAACTAATAATAAACACGTCATTCTGATGCTTTACTTAATCATAATGTTGTGAGTAGAATGATTGTTATTAACCGCAGGATTGATTCTTAGATCTCGATTCCATAGTAAAGCGAAGAATCTCATTCCCCGTGAGTATAATCAAATCATTCCCACATACCATGAATAAGACTTTCACTTCACATTCAAATAGATTTCTATTCATGTGTATATCATGATATAACAATCCTTCTCTTATTCCTGATAACCTCAGTTCCGTTCAGAGTGACGGTGAGGGGATACACGAAGTCTTAATAACCCATTTACACCACCATCCAAGAATGAATCCAGAACCTACACGAAATCGAATTCTTCCCTACTCGCTATCGCTCCAGGGAATGACGTGCTATGATAGATCGTACTACGCACTGAAGTCAATTTCTGCATTAGGAATAATTCCATTACCTCGGGTGAGTGCTTTAGGTGAGTAAAACAGCATCATTAACTTTTTGGTCTGATTACTGTTCATTATTTTGATTCTTTTCTCATAAAAGAAGATGAAAGAAACGCAACAGTCGTCTAAAGCATTCCCATACTGGGGATGGCTAGCCATATCCCTGATAGTCGCATTCTGGTATATCAACTGGGGATTCGATGGACTTCGCACACATTGGGCGTTTTTTCCCTTGTGGCTTGGATATATTCTTTTGATGGATGCACTGACCTATTTCCGAAAGGGAAATTCATTGCTGAGCAGAAGCTTTGTGGGTTTCATTTTTTTGTTCATTGTATCAGCTCCGGCCTGGTGGTTGTTCGAAGCCATCAATGAGGTGACCCAATTCTGGCATTATTCTGACCGCGAACGCTTTACGGACCTGGAATATGCCATGTATGCAACCCTTAGTTTTTCTACGGTCATTCCGGCCATGTTTACTACGGCAGAATTCGTCGGGACCTTTGCTGCTTTTCAAAAAGAAATGAAGGGACCAAAGATCGGTGGACATCTCAAAGACCGTTTGATCTTGTTCTGCCTGGGATTGGTGATGCTGGCTTGTGTTTTCGTTTTTCCGGAATATTCTTCGGCATTTATCTGGATGTCCATTTACCTGATCCTGGATCCGGTGAATTATTTTCTGGGCAACCGTACATTGATCCGTCACACAGCGAAAGGCAACTGGACGCCTGTTCTGGTCTTGTGGACGGCCAGCCTGATCTGCGGATTCTTCTGGGAGTTTTGGAACTACTATTCGCTACCTAAATGGTACTATACAGTTCCGTTTGTAGACTTTTGGTATGTCTTTGAGATGCCACTTTTTGGCTATCTGGGCTATCTGCCCTTTGCCCTGGAGCTGTTTGCCTTGTATCATCTGATCACCGGACTGATGGGAAAGTGGGGAGATTATTTGAACGTCTGAACGTGGGGTGAATCTCTTAGAAACCTTTCCCCGGAGGTCGCTCATACAGGTAGCCCATACCTGAACCATCTGCCTGCCAGACTGTTATATTTATTAAAACAGGAACTATTTATGTCAGAAACAAGATACACAGTCACCTTAAGAGAAATTGAAGAAATTACCCATGATGTGAAGCGATATGTTGTGGATAAACCTGAGGGGTACGCTTTTGAGCTTGGTCAGGCGACAGAAGTAGCTATCAATAAGGAAGGTCTCAAAGATGAGGGTCGGCCATTTACCTTTACCAGTCTTCCGGAAGATGAACATCTTGAGTTTGTCATAAAATCTTATCCTTCTCACGATGGGGTCACCGATAAACTGGATGATCTTAAAGTGGGAGATGAGTTGATCATTGGCGATATCTGGGGTGCCATCCAATTCAAAGGTCCCGGATGGTTTATTGCTGGTGGAGCAGGAGTGACCCCTTTCATTGCCATCCTGAAAAAACTGGCAAAGGATGGAAATCTGGTAGGTAATCGCTTATTGTTCTCCAACAAGACGAGCAAAGACGTGATCATGGAAAGTCAGTTTAGGACCTGGTTAGGTGATCACTTTATCTCCACTTTGACAGACGAAAAGAAGGAAGGTCATCTAAACAAGATGATCAATGAGGAACTTCTTAAAGAATTGATCGAAGATACCAGTGTAAACTTTTATGTCTGCGGACCGGATCCGATGGTGAAAGATATCTCCTCTCAACTGGAAAATCTTGGAGCGAATGCTGATGGGATTGTGTTTGAGCAGTAGAAAAGTCAATGGCAGTGTTGCAATAGCTGGCATACAGGAGACTAATCATTATTATTCAGCAATAAGTAGACTTATTTATCATTTGGCGTTTTTTAGCAGGCTCTATCTAGGTACCTTAGATAGAGTCGCTTAAATTAAGCCTTAGGCATTACTCAATAGTGGTCGCGTCTTTAACGGAGGAAGCTGTAGAAACAGTTGTTCCTTTTTTAGCATACACTCTGTAGTAATACTTGGTCTTAGCACTAAGCCCGGAAATGCTGGCATTTGTTTCAGTAACCTCTTTTTTGTTGAATCCGGTTACGGTTGTGCTGAAGTTAGCATTGGTGGAAACATCCAATAAGTACTTTTCAGCTCCTGTTACCTGTGACCAACTTACTTTGAAAGAAGTTGCTGTGATTTCTGTTGCAGCGTTTACAGTAGGCGCATTGATTGTGGCTGGTTTCGGATCATCCTCGTCATTACAAGCGATAAATAATCCGGTCAACAAAAGTGCCATTGTAAGCATCTTTACTAAACCACTTCTTTTTTCATTCATTTTCATTTTAGTCATAAATTTTAGTTAAACAATTTATAGGCACATTGACGCTGATTTTCAGCAATCGGTTGGAAGGGAAATGTCGAAATCAGCAACTATTTTTTCAAATAAAATTTATTTTTCAAATCGTGTATCTTTCCCTTAAAAGGCTGCGTTATTATGGGTTTTCCTGATCCGCCAGGAGCGTCAAACTTCAATGCTGCTTTTTGTTTGAAGGCGTGTCCAAAGGGTTGAAAATGAGGAAGAGTGGTGGGAATAAAAGGAGATCTGGCATCCCAACGTGACTCCAATAGAAGGTATGAAACGAGGACGAGGGTGGGGTGCCAGATTACTTAGTAACCATCAAGCAGGAAGGCCTCCACCAGAGATAATTCAATAATCTCTATCAAAATTGTAATGGTTTCCATAATGGAAACTTGTTTATTATCTTTGTAGTAGGATTGCAATTGTGAATGATTAACTATTTATCTGAACGCTAAGAGATGAGAATAGTAGCGGTAAGTACGCTAAAGGCATATTATACCGAGCATCCGGAAACGGAGACAGGTTTGAAAATCTGGATTCAAAAAGTTAAAAAATCAAATTGGGAGAAGCCTAATGACGTATTAAATAGCTTCACTCATGCGAGACCAATTGCTAACAGCAGAGTGGTATTCAATATCAATAAGAATGATTACAGGTTGATCGTTCAGGTAAATTATGACAGACAGACTGTATTTATTTTTTTTATAGGTACACACAGTGAGTATGATAAAGTTGACCCGGCAATCGTATGGCATTATTGAATTGATTAAGGAGGAAAAATGATGAACGGAGACATAAAACCCATTAGGAGCGAGGCTGAATACCGAAAGGCGCTGGATGAATTAAAGGTGCTTTTCATGGCGCCAAAAGGAACAGAGGCTTACGATCGGGCTGAAATTCTGGAGATCCTTATTGAGGATTATGAAGAAAAACATTATCCCATTGAAGATCCGGATCCTATCGAAGCGATCAAATATTCCATGGAAGAATCAGGAATGAATCAAAAGGATTTAGGGCGAATTCTGGGAGATAAAGCCAAGGCTTCATTGATCCTAAACAGGAAAAGAAAGCTCAGCCTAAGCATGATTCGCAATCTGCACGCAAGTCTAAAAATTCCCCTGGATGTTTTGATAAAGGACTATCCGCTGGCAACGTAAAAATCTTATTCAATTCGAATTACTTTTGAATCAAATAAACAATTTATCATTATGCACTATTTGATCATCGCCAGGGATTATCCAAATGGGTTGGAGAACAGACAGAAACATCGGCCCGCACACCTTGAATATGGCGAAAAATTAAAGGAAGAAGGAAAGCTGTTGTATGCCGTTGCCATGTTGAAGGGAGGTACGATGGCAGGCTCTGTAATGGTTATGAACTTTGAGTCCGGGGAGGATTTGGAAAACTGGAAAGCAAATGAGCCTTATATCAAAGGAAAAGTGTGGGAAGATTTGGAAATAACCGAGTGTGCAATACCTCCATTGTTTAGGTGATTACAAACGCTCTGCCACCCTTACTTGTCCTCGTTTATACTTTCGCTAAAGCTTATGTCATTATCTCAGTATAAATTCCTTCTGCCAGGCCTGGACGCATCCTTTTTCTGTGAGCCTTTCTTAAAGAAGCTGAGTAGCTTTTGCTTGTAGTAAATGATCAGATGCAGATATTGTCCACCGGACCAGAGATAGTTTTTGATGGATAAGGGTTTCATGGGTGTTTGTTTTAAGCGTCGTTGTCAAGTACTAATATAAATATTATGCGTCATTCCCTGGAGGCCCCTCAGGCCGAGCAGGGAATCTGTTGTGATTAGGAGGTAGGTCTTAAGAAATGCCGATAGATTCCCTACTCGCTATCGCTCTAGGGAATGACGTACTATAAGAAGAACCGAAGTGCTAAGGTCGATCAGTATTATACCATATCATCAATCTCATCTGACAAGTCCCTTAAGTCCGGATTGAACCTTTTTATCATTCGGTCCTTCCAAAGCCTGTTCCACTTCTTGATTTGCTTTTCTCTTTCAATGGCACTTTCAATTCGTTCATGAAATTCATAATAAACCAATTCGGTGCATTTATACTTTTTTGTGAAATTTGACCCTTCCAGGTTTTTATGATCATACACCCGACTGCAAAGGTTGGAAGTAACACCAGTATAAAGTACTGTGCGGTTTAAATTACTCATTATATAGGTGTACCCTCCTTTACCTCTCATAAAACGGCAGATCAATTTGTAAATATAAAAGGAGATATAAAAATCCATACGTCATTCCCTGGAGGCCCCTCAGGCCGAGCAGGGAATCTGTTGTGATTAAGAGGGAAATCTTAAGAAATATCGATAGATTCCCTACTCGCTATCGCTCTAGGGAATGACGTACTATAAAAAGAACCGAAGTGCTAAGGTCGATCAGATTATGTCATGGAGGGAAATCTTAAGAAATGCCGATAGATTCCCTACTCCTACCTGCCATGGTACCCTAGTACGAGGACAAGCGCCTTTCCGGGTTCTCGGGAAAGAAGAATCCATAAAAAAATACCCTTGATCATCCTGAAAAAAGCACTACTCCCCACCACTTCACACAAAAACCTCAAAAATTATTATTTTAGCCCTAACCATTTTCTGCAACAAAACACCCCCAATGTCTAAACAGGACTTTGAATCGATCAAAACTCAGCTGGAAGCCATTCCCTGGAAAGAAGTAAAGACACCCAAGATGCCCGTGGGAACGCTACTGCAGGAAGCCTTCGACCTGTATGAGTGGGCCAAAGATGATGAGCAAGCCTTGCTGCGTGCCGGGCTTGATAAGAACCTGCTTCATGAGTTACCTGTAAGGGCCAGGGCGCTCAGGTACATTCAATCCCAGTGGAGCAAAGTGCTGGCTGGTGATGTGGAGGATATGCAAAAGTGGAAGGAGGCGAAGGGTCCTGCGATCAGGTTGCGGAGCGAGCTGCTTCATGCCTTACAGTTCGCCTGCCGGGGAGATGATAGCGGAATACTCAAATCACTGAGAGAAATCAAAAAAGGGAATAGCAAAGCTGACCTTATTCAGGACCTTAATGACCTCAGTGTTGTAGGTCAATCCCATCGCAAAGCATTAGAAGAAGTGGGTTATGATCCGACCAACCTGGACCGGGCAGTTCGGATGTGCATGGAGATGAGTATGCTCTTGGGCGAGGTAAACACTCGAAGAGAACGCAATATTAAGTTTATGAGGGATCGTGCTTCCGTTTACCTTCGCCAGGCGGTTAAGGAAGTTCGTGCGGTAGGTAGATTTGCCTTCAGGGGCGATTCAAAACGACTTCAGGGCTATCAGCATCGCTATTTTTCCCGAAAATGACAGCTTCTGGGTAGATAAATCATCTCCTCAACATAAAGTAGATATTGCTAAACACATTTTTTTAATGGCTAAACATTTATTTCATAGCCCTTAACATATATTGCTACTTGCTTAACAAAAATATTACTGTGCTAAACATCATTTTTTTATTGCTAATTGTTAAGCAATTATAAAATTATGTTGAGCAACTAGTTATATATGTTTAGCACAAAATAATATTTGTTGAGGAGCTAAAGCTGATATTGAGCACAGAATGATCTTTGTTGAGGAAATCTAAAATACTGTTGAGGAAACGAATTTTAGCCCCAGGAGCGAAAGAAACCCTTACTTAACGTGCTTTTTACTGGCATTGAGGATGGATATGCCGATCATTTCATTGTTTTCGTACCGAATGATGATGTCATCATCTATCATTTCGGAATTATCAGCATGACTGGGTTTTTTGAAGTGTATGTAAAGCTTTCACTTGTCCTCGTTTGCAACGAGGATTTCTGAGAAAAGCGTCTGTGACGCTGTAAATCAACCAAATCAAATCACCACTACCTTAACCAGGCCTTTTTCTTTTCCTGTATAATCAAAAGGATTGCTATAAATGTAATCTTCAGAATTTCTGACAATACCAGTCTTACCGGATTATCATGGATATAATGAATTTTCTGCCAGATATCAAAAATCATGAAGTATAGGACCCTACATATTTAAATAGTTTCATTTACTTTGAGAAAAAGTAGGAAATTCTATTTTTAAGGGATTCATGAGTCATCTATTTTCAAAAAAATATAATTCAGGAGTAGAGACCTCTCAAAAACTACCTAATGAGAGGAGTTCAAAAAGCCCCAATTCACTGGATTCTCTTGATGACAAAGATGTTTGGAAGCTTTTTAAAAATGGTCATGAGGGGGCTTTCAAGTACATTTACGATCAAAATTTTCATTCACTTTATACATACGGTTATAACCTATGCCACAATAAGGAATTGGTCAAAGATTGTATACAAACAATCTTTGTGCAGTTAAGAAATGGAGGAGGAGACAAAGAAGTGCTTTCCATTAAGTATTATTTATTGAAGACATTAAAATGGAGGATTTGGACTTCGCTTAGGAAAGGTAGAAGGCTATCCTTTTTAAATAATATGGAGGAGATGGAATTATTTTTAGTTCAGGAATCTCATGAGCAAATTATTATTCTTGAGGAGTCTATTGAAGAAAAGAGGCATTTTTTGAAAAGTAGTATAAATCAACTTCCAAAGAAACAAAGGAAAGCATTGTATTTTTTTTATTACGAAGACCTGTCATACAAAGAGGTTGCCCAATTAATGGGAATGTCAAACGTGAAATCAGCCCGCAATCTTATTTACACTGCTCTTACATCCCTTAGGAAGATTTGGGGATCTTGAGGACCTTCAAATTTTAGGTATACTTTAACCTCCAGTATTCTATTGGAGATATTATTAAAATTTTTTAAGATAAAACCATGTCATTTAGATAGTTCAGGATACATACTCTATGTAAGTACTTCTTCCAGAATGAATGTGGTTGGCATATGAGATACTCATCCTATAGTGTACAGGATTTTTTGAAGGATGAAGATTTTAAACGGTGGGTTAAATCTCCCGATACGGAATCCGATTTCTTTTGGCATTCGTTCATTGCGGCCAATCCGGATAAGCGAAATGATATTAATAAAGCCAGGGCCATCATTCAGCAAATCATTTTTGATCTACCGCAGGGTGAGCAGCTTTATAGTGAATCTGAAAAAGATGAGATTTGGAATAATATTTTAGATCCTCGCCAGATGGCCCTGGATACTAAGCCAAGGCATTTTAAGATGACGTCAAGTTTTTTATACAGAGTTGCTGCCATCATTATTATTCCATTACTGATTACTATGATCTTTTTAGGAGGTGATGATCCTCAATCTGTTTCCAATGAGGGAAATAAAATGATTGTGAAGAATGTCCCAAAGGGACAAAAATTAACCATTCAGCTTCCTGATGGATCAAGTGTCACCATCAATTCAAATAGCAGCTTAAGCTATGCTGGTGACTTTGAGACCAACCGTTTGGTTGAGCTTAGCGGGGAAGCCTTTTTCCAGGTAAAAAAAGACCCCAAATATCCATTCAGGGTCAAGTCAGGACTCATTCAAACAACAGCTCTTGGAACAACTTTCAATATAAACACAGATGGTGATTCATTTAAAGTATTACTTGTGGAAGGGAAGGTTCAGGTAATGACTCTTGCTGACTCGACTAATACTCATATTTTATTACCGAAGCGTGAGATTACTTACACATTGGAGGAAGGATTTTCACCTGTCGTTTCGAATCAGCATCTGATTGGCATCGAATGGACAAAAGGGATCATATTATTTAATGATACACCACTAACTGAAGTTCTTGAGACATTGGAAAACTGGTATGGGGTAGATTTCATTGTTGATGGCAAGATCAGCGATCTATCTTACTCCGGCCGATTTGAAGATGAATATCTCTCCAATGTTCTCCACGCAATGAGTTTTTCACTAAAAATGAAATATGAACTAAAAAATAAGACTGTTTACCTAAAAATGGATCGCCAATGAAATAGGATTTTGACAGAAATGAAAGAACCAGATCAGATCTGGCCCTTTCAAAATTTAATTTTCTGGAATTATTGCTCAGCTCTTCAAAACAGGCAAAAATCCCAGACCAGTTAATAGTTACATTAACCAAATCAAAGATATGAATTTTAGTTTTACCAAAGCCATAATAATGGCCACACAATTCACATTGAAAATACTTGTGACGTTACTGCTAACAATGGATTTTGCAGCTGCAAATAATGTTAGTGCACAAGTCAAGAGTGTAAAGGATGTTCAGATTAATCTGAACATTAGGGAAGCCAACTTGATAACCGTATTTAAGGAAATTGAACAGAAGACAAACTACAACTTCAATTTCAGCAAAGACATGATCGATTTAAATACGGTAGTCAACTTAAAGTTTCATAATGCTTCTGTCGAACAAGTTTTATTACATATGTCTGAGACCCTGTCGCTGGAATTCAGGCAGGTCAATGAAAACATCAGTGTAAGCAGAAGAACGGAAATCAATCCTCAAAAATCTATTAGTTCTACTATTGATCAACATACGGTTTCCGGCACAATCACCGATGAAAATGGCAGTCCTTTACCAGGTGTTTCGGTTGTTATGAAAAACACAACAAATGGTACATCAACTGATATAGAAGGAAAATTTAAACTTAATGTAGAGAATGGTGTAACCCTCGTTTTTTCTTTCATAGGGTACGAAACCATTGAAAAAGTCATTGAAGATGATGAATATCTGAATATTTCAATGAAACTTTCAATTGAAACTTTAAACGAAATTGTCGTTACGGCATTAGGTATTGAAAGGGAGGAAAGATCTCTGGGTTATGCTGTTCAGGAAGTCGATGGTAAGGTTTTGCAAAAGGTACCTGGTGTAGATGTGGGAACCTCTCTTACCGGTAAGGTAGCAGGAGTTCTGGTTCAAAACTCTACAGATTTCAATGTGGAACCGAGAATTTTTATTCGGGGAGAAGAAGCCTCTTTGATCGTTATCGATGGTATTGCCTATGCTAATAAACGTCTGAGCGATATTCCAGCACAGGATATCGAATCAATGTCAATATTGAAGGGTGCGACTGCCTCTGCGCTTTATGGTTTCAGAGGGGAGCACGGGGCCATTGTAATCACAACTAAGGATGGTACCACAGGTGAAATGGGAATAACTGTCGATTTCACAACAAATACCATGTTTAATGCAGGTTTTTTGGCTATTCCAGAAAAGCAAAGTGTGTATGGCCGTGGTTGGAATGGGGGCTACGATATCAATAGGACCACTTCCTGGGGACCTGCCATGGACGGTACAATACGAACCCAATGGGACCCTTTCTTAAAGGAATACAGGGATTATGAGTATTTACCTGTAGGTAAAGACAATTTTGAAAATTTTCTTGAAACAGGATTTGTGACAAATAATAATGTTAATGTTGGTTTTAGGTCTGACAAGATTGCCGTTAGAAGTTCACTTAACTGGACTGAGCAAAAGGGAGTATATCCTAATTCAGTATTAGATAAATTCACCTATACCTTGGGAGGAGATGTCAAATTGAATAAGTTTCAATTGTCTTCCAACACATCCTATACCAAGAGGTTTTCTCCCAATATGAGCTCAAACGGATACACATCATATGATGTCATGTATGCGCTGTTGATTTACACATCAGCTGATTTTAATCTCTTAGACTATAAAGATAATTATTGGTATACAAAAGACCAGACACAAAACTGGACGTATCCAAATGGAAATATTAATAATCCATATTTTGACCGATATGAAAAGATAAATGAGGTTTCCCGCGATATTTTTAATACAGATCTTACTGCAAACTATGAATTTACCGATTGGTTAAAGGCTACTGTTCGTACCGGTATCGACTTTTATATGGACAGAGGTCAGATAAGTATATCACAGGGGTCCTGGACTTCTTCAGGGAATACATCTGTTCCCGGAATTCCCTACCCATGGAATGGGACCAGAACGGGAGCATATATTACGGGCAGGACCCAGGGGTATAGCATCAATAGTGACTTTTTATTGGCAGGCGACAAAAAATTTGTGGATGACAAATTTGCTCTGGAGTACCTGGCAGGAGGTACGATATATTACAGAAGAGATGATAACCTGAGTGCACAGACTACTGGAGGTATTTCTATTCCTGGTTACTTTTCTTTAAATGCCTCTGTGAATCCGGCCCGTGTTGGTGAAACTACTAATGCTGAACAAGCAAATTCCTTGTTTGGGCGTTTTGGTGTGTCCTGGGATGAAATTATTTATTTAGAAGCAACAGCTCGTAATGACTGGACCTCAAGATTAGCAAATGCTGTTGTATCAAAATCGGACCGATCTTATTTCTATCCTTCTGTTTCTGGTAGTTTTGTTATTTCAGAATTTCTGCCAGGATCAGTCAGGACATGGATGGACTTACTAAAGGTAAGAAGTTCATGGACCAAAGCAAAAACAGCTCCTTCTCCTTATAGTATCAACAGTGTGTTTAATGTAAACACAGGTACCTGGATGGATTACAATGGGGCTACTGCACCTCATACGCTTTATTTAGATTCATACAGCCCTAATGAATTCACTACGGTTGAGACTGGTTTACATACAATTGCGTTGAATGGACGAATATCATTTGATATTGCTTACTATAACAAGCGTATATATAATCAACTTGTATCAGCTCCCAGAAGCCCTGCATCTGGCATAAGCAGTGTTTATCTTAATTCTGGGGAGGAAAGAGCTCGAAGAGGATTAGAAACGATTTTTAAAATAACGCCGGTTAAACAAGATGATTTACGATGGGACATCACATTTAATTGGAGTAAGTACAAAGAAATATATACGAAAATAGATACCCTAAATACAGCAAATCATGATAGAGACTGGGTCGCTGAAGGTAAACGTACTGATTTTTATAACATCAGAGATTTCCAGACTCACCCTGGAACCGGAGCATTGATCTGGGAAAATGGCTTACCAAAAAGGAATGGCTTTTATACCTTTTATGGTTATAGCAACCCTGATTGGCAATGGGGGATCAACACTACCGCACAGTATAAGAACTTCAGTTTGTTTCTGTCTTTTGATGGAGTTGTTGGTGGAAATGCATGGACAGTTACTGAAAGTTACATGTGGCAAGCCGGTGTTCATCCGGAATCTGTAACAGAAACCAGGGCATTAGATGTGGCTGAAGGTACTAATAACTATATAGGTGAAGGTTTAAAAGTTATTTCTGGAGATGTTGACTTTGATCCTAGTGGTAACATTATTTCGGATACCCGGGTATTTGAGGAAAATGATGTAGCGGTTTCGTATCAAAATGCTGTAAGAGCATTGCATGCAAGCAGTGTTTGGGGTGGAGGTCCAACCCGCAATGATGTGTATGAGAAAACCTTTTTCAAAATGCGGGAAATATCACTTACTTATACAATTCCTAATAGCCTTTTGCAGAATTGGCCGATTAAGAGTGCTTCGATAAGTTTTGTAGGACAGAATGTATTATTCTGGGCTAAAGAATTTAAATACTCTGATCCGGATGGTGGTAGCGATGACTTTGCAGACCCGTCTGTGAGATATCTTGGAGGCAATATTAAATTTTCATTTTAATAAGGACATCATCATGAAAAAAATTAGAATTATCATAGTAACACTTACTTCTTTTACAGTTCTGTTTTCATGTACTGATTTAGAAGAAATTAATACAGATCCAAATAAAACGAACGAGGTTGCGCCAGGCATGCTTGCCACGCAGGTATTAAAGGATACTTATAGGTTTTGGAATGTAAATGCTGCTGATTTTCTATCTGGAAACTTATTTAATAAGCATGTAATTTCAGCTTATAGTGAAAATCCTGGTCAATATTATTGGGCATACTGGCCATGGGGCAGTTTTAATTCATTTGTTAGGCTGACTGACCTTGATTACATGGTTCAATTTGCTGAAGGAAGTGCTTACGAGCCTTCTTATAGGGGGCTGGCATTATTCCTAAAAGCCTGGTATGGTTTTGAAAACACCTTAGAAATGGGAGATATACCCTATTCTGAAGCAGGATTAGGGAGGGAAGGAAACTACCAGCCCAAGTACGACATGCAAGAAGAAGTTTTTCAATATATACTAGATGACCTGGCTGAAGCAGAAGCATATTTTGCTCAAGGAGTGGAATTTGATGGTGATATTATGTTTGGAGGAGATCCTCGAAAATGGCAAAAGCTCTGTAACGTGATGCAATTAAAGGTGATCCAAACAATGAGCAAAAAGGTTTCTAATGATCATATATCAAGATTTGCAGCTATTTTGAATGCTGGCAACTTAATGACTGGTAATGGGGATAATTTTAAACTGGAGTATTCTACAAACGCCAATGCTGTTTTTCCATTTTATCAAAATGGAACAACATTTTATCCAAATACCGTTCTTTCAGAATTAACTGTTAATAGTCTGAAGAATTTGAATGATCGCAGATTATTCTATTTTGCTGACCCTGCACAAGTTCAGATTACAAATGGTTTTATAGAGTCTGATTTTGATGCTTACATTGGAGGGTTGAGTTCTCTGCCGTTTTCCACTATACAGGCCAATACGGTTGCAGGAGAATATTCTCTGATTAATTACAGGTACACACAATTTATGGATAATGATCCGATGCTTTATGTTACCTATTCAGAACAATGTTTCATAATTGCTGAAGCAATAGAAGAGGGATGGGTTTCGGGAGATGCTCAGGAGTATTATGAAGAGGGGGTAGAAGCACAGTTGGAATACTATATGAATCTTCCAAATACAGCAGGTAATGTGCATGGAATGGAAATTGATCAAACTTATATTGAAAATTATTTTACGGGTGAAGCAGCCTATAAAACCTCCGGGACTAAGGAAGATCGATTGCATCAAATTTGGACTCAACGATGGCTGATCGACTTTTTCCAGGGTAATGGTGGTAACTATGAACAATTTTTAAGGACAGGATGGCCTATTTATCCTTTGGACCCAAGTACCAGCATGAACAACGATAATACCTCAGTTTATCCTAAACGCTGGATGTATCCAACCAGTGAACAATCAACAAATCCGGATAATTATCTAAGAGCAATTAATGATCAATACGAAGGTAATGATGCTACTGATCGAGTTCCCTGGTATTTGGAATAAATCATAATAAAAATTGAATTTATGAATTAGGAATAGCTTCCAAAAGTCATTTCATAATAAAGACTTTTGGAAGCTTCTATATATGTATTACAAAGAGGCCTAAAATATAGGCCTATTCAAAATAGAAAAAAATTATATGAATAAATTGATGCCATTACATAGAGTAGGAATATTAGCATACTTATTCTGTACAGTAGTGTTGTTTTCTTGCACAGATAATAAAGACAATTCAACGGAGAATTATGAACTCGTATGGTCAGACGAATTCAATGGGAATAGTATCAATCTCAATAACTGGAGCTTTGTGATTTGGGATGCAGGTCGTGTCAACAATGAATGGCAAAGATATGTTGAGGACACAGCATACTATAAAGTGAATGATGGCAAACTTTACATTAAAGCTGTAAAAACGGGTGAAAATGAAAAAGGAGGATATACCTCAACGCGGCTGAATAGCAAGGAAAAACAAGAATTTAAATATGGTAGAATAGAGTTCAGGGCTAAAATGCCCTATGGTAGAGGAACATGGCCAGCATTGTGGATGTTAGGATCCAATCATGATGAAATTCGTTGGCCCAAGTGTGGTGAAATTGATGTAATGGAATATGTTGGTTATGCTCCGGATACTACACATAATAATGTCCATACACAATATCAATATGGCGTTACTGATTTTCATGGAACAGTTCCTTTGGAGACTGCTGAAGAGGAATTTCATAATTACGGCGTCATTTGGACTAAGGATTCCATTAAATTCTATCTGGACACACCGGATAATATCACAAATACCTATGCACCTAAAGTCAAAAACGAAGATAATTGGCCTTTTGATCAACCTTTCTATCTTATTATGAACCTTGCTGTTGGAGGTGCCTGGGGAGGCAAAAAAGGAGTAGACGAGACTATATTTCCCCAGACCATGGTTGTGGATTATGTAAGAGTCTACCAATTAAAGCAACCTTAAACAAATTTTTGTAACCCGTTCATTTTAATGATTCACTGAACATTTTATCCAAATTCAGACGACCTGATATCGTTCCGAAAACTGAAATTGGTGAGCTCATTGATTTTATGGTTACTCATGGAATACAGTCGATCACACCACTAATTAAGGGCTACATTGGTAAAGAGCTGTTCACGTAACTGTTCTTTAGAGGGGAACTCTTGAAAACAAACTCCAACGGAATATGAAGTCTAAGCTCATTATACTGTCATGGATGCTATCCTACTTAGAAAAAAGCATTAGTGAAACAATTATCGACAATTGAAACTGCCAAAACACATTTTTGATCATGAGCAAATGCACAGACCTGAAACAAGACAAAATTTGACGGTGACAAAGATCGATTGGTCTACAGGAGTGGTACTTTGTACGAAGATCTACTAAAGTCAACCGGGCCAATCAACCCAGCGAACTCAGAACCAACAATAAACACGTCATTCTGATGCTTTACTTAATCCTAGTATTGAGAGTAGAATGATTGTTATTAATCACAGGATTGATTCTGGATCTCGATTCGATAGTAAAGCGAAGAATCTCATTACCCGGGAAGTACAATCAAATCATTCCCACTTACCATGAATAAGACTCTTCACTTCACATTCGTATAGATTGCTATTCATGAGACTACCCTGACATAACAATCCTTCCCTTATTCCTGATTACCTCAGTTCCGCTCAGAGTGACGGTGAGGGGATGCATTGATCTTTTAATATCCCATTTACACCATCATGAAAGAAAGAATATAAAAACCAGGAGAAAACGAAACTTCTGTCTCCTGTATACTGTCTCCTGTCTCCTAATAAAAAATTCCCCACAATCTCCCACCAACTCTTAAATTCACCCACTTTCCTCCAATTTATTCTTTAAAATCACCCTTTTATCCCGCCTAAGGCTCAGCGAGTTAAGGACTCAACCTCTCCCTATGCTTTCAAAAGAGCCTTTTATGTCCCTGAAACAAATATTTTTACCAAAGTGTCATAAAGTGGGGGGAAGTGGTTGGAAATGTCAATCTTTTCGCTACATTTGTCTCGGTGGTTTATATTTTTCAAGGCTCAGATGGCTTTTTTTACAAGCGAGTATGAGTGTAAGTTGGATACTAAGGGGAGGTTGGTCTTACCTGCAAAGATTAAGACTAACCTTCCTGAAGTCTCCACTACAGAGCTCGTAATCCGAAAAGGATTCGAGCCAAATCTCATCGTGTATCCAATGTTAGAATACAAAAAGATACACGCCAAGATAGCTGCGCTTAGTGAGTTCAACGCCGAGCAACGAAAATTGAAAAGAAACTTCTTCAGGAGTATTGCACAGGTAGAGCTGGATAGTGCGGGGAGGATTTTGATACCCAAGACAATGCTCGCTCATGCACAGATAGACAAAGAAGCTATCCTCATCGGCATGGGCAACTACGTTGAAATGTGGAATCCGGGAGTGTTTGCTGAGCACCAGATCGAAGATCCGGACGAGTACAGCGAGCTTGCTCAGAAATTCCTGGACGAATAAATATGAGTGCCTACCACGAGCCCGTCATGCTGCAGCAATGCATAGAAGGGCTTGCCATCAGGCCCGAAGGAACATATGTCGATGTGACCTTCGGAGGAGGGGGGCACAGCCAAGAAATTGTCGGCCGGCTGGAGGAAGGAACATTATACGCTTTTGATCAGGATGCTGATGCAAAAGTCAACGCGGAAAAGCTGAGCGATCAGCTGAAGCAGAAACGTTCTTTTACATTTATTGAATCCAACTTCAGGTACCTCAGACGATATCTGAAATTCCACGGTGTCACGCAGGTGGATGGGATCCTGGCCGATCTTGGTGTCTCCTCTCATCAAATCAATGAAGGGGCACGCGGTTTTTCCACCCGGTTCGATGGTGAGCTGGACATGCGGATGGACCAGAACGCCGATAAATCCGCTTTTCATGTCGTCAACGAATACGAGGAATCGGACCTCATCCATATCCTGAGCGCTTACGGTGAAATCAAAAATGCCAGAACCCTGGCCAATGCCATCATTAGGGAACGAGCCACCCCAATCACCAGAAGTCAGCAGCTCAAAGAGATCGCGTCGAAGCTGGCGCCGAGAGGCCGGGAAGCCAAATATCTGGCGCAGGTCTATCAGGCCATCCGGATCGAAGTCAACGATGAAATGGGCGCCCTTAAAGAATTTTTGGAACAGACTACTGAGGTGATCAAGCCCGGAGGCCGGCTGGTGGTGATGAGTTACCACTCGCTGGAGGACCGGCTGGTCAAAAATTTTATCAATACCGGCAATTTCAAAGGGGTGATGGAAAAAGACTTTTATGGGCACGAGGTCAGACCCTTTAAACCGGTCACCAAAAAGCCGATGGTAGCTGAAGAGGAGGAGATAGATAAAAATAAACGCGCCCGCAGCGCGAAGTTGAGGATTGGAGAGAGGGTGTGATCCCTTTAGGGATGCCGAAGGCAGGGCGAGCGGTGGGATTGATTTGAAGTGAAGGTCTGTGGGGACACAGACCTTGGAACGAGGTTGCGCGGTGGCCCCCTTTAGGGGAAAAGGGGTGCGGGGAGGTAAAGATGAAAATAGGAAAAAGGTCTGTGAGACCTTGGAGTTAAAATTTAAAACCTGAGGGTCTGTGAGTCCTGTCTGCCGGCAGGCAGGCACAGACCCCGGATGAAAAAAGAAAAAATAAAAGAGTAAGAAATGTCAAGTAATACCTACAAAATGCCCGGAAAGACAACCACGCAAAGTGGTGGTGTTTTCAAGCTGATTGATCGGTTCCTGAGGATCGATGATTCGCTGGCACAGGTGATTCATGTCAGATTTTTGCCTCAGATCCTGTTTATCTCGGCACTTTGTGTCATATATATAGGCAACCGTCATTATACCGAGAAAAAGATCCGTGCCATAGGGACGCTGGAAAGTGAAGTGGAAGACTTGCGAGCAGACTACACCACATTAAAGGCCGAATACAAATTCGCCAGCAAACAGTCCGAAGTCGCGAAACAGGCCAAAGCGCTAGGGCTGGAAGAAAGCAAACATCCACCCTTTAAAATAATTGTCAATACCGAATGAGTATCAAGCGTTCCATATTGCTCCGGGTGCGCATCGCCTTTTTGCTAGTATTCCTTTTTTCGGGGGGAATACTTTTTCGCATTATAACGCTTCAGTATGCGGAGGGCGATCGTTGGAGAGGATTGGCCGAGACTTTGGGTCTGGAAGTACGCAAGATCGAAGCCACGCGTGGCAACATCTATGCGGACGACGGAAGCCTGCTGGCTACCTCCATTCCATTCTATCAGGTAGCCTTTGATCCATCACTGGCGGAAAGCAAGCTTTATTCCAGCGGCATAGATTCATTATGCTACATGCTCTCCAGGTTTTATGATGACCTGACGCCTACACAGTACCGGCGGAAGATCGAAAACGCCCGAAAAGCCAAAAGAAGATACATTATCCTGAATCGCGAAAAGATCGGATACCAGGAGAAAAAGCGGATGGAGAACTGGCCCATTTTCCGGGAAGGAAGGCTAAAAGGTGGGATTATCTTCGAAAAAGTGGAAGAACGCTTTTTGCCGTTTTCACAGCTGGGCTATCGCACCATCGGTACGGTGAATGCCGATAACCGGGGTGTAGTCGGGTTGGAATACAGCTTCAACAGGCAGCTGGCAGGCATGGACGGCCAATCCGTTTTCCAGAGAATGGCCGGAGGAGGATGGAAGCCCGTCTACGATGGCACGGAGATCCGGCCCAAGGATGGATACGATATTCAAACAACAATCAACGTCAACCTGCAGGATGTGGCAGAGTCGGCCTTGCTGAAGGCATTGACGAGACACCAGGCTGACTATGGGTTGGTCGTGTTGATGGAGGTGAAGACCGGAGAGATCAAAGCCATCTCCAACCTAAGCAGGAACAGCCGGGGCGACTACTACGAAAGATACAATTATGCGGTAGGTAGCCAGGGAGCGCGTGAGCCGGGATCTACCTTCAAGTTGGCCTCGATGATGGCACTTCTGGAAGAGACCCGGATGGAGCTCAATGACACCGTGGACACCGGGGATGGTTCCTATAAATTTTACAACCAGACCATGCGCGATCACGTGGAAGGTGGTTTTGGTGTGCTGACAGTAAAAGAGGTCTTCGAAAAGTCTTCTAACATCGGCATTGCCAAACTGGTACAAAAGCATTTCGGGGATGATCCCGCAGAGTTTATAGAGTTTATTAGGGAAACAGGACTTGGTCAGCCACTTGGTTTTCAGATGGTTGGTGAAGGTGTTCCTTATATCAAAGACCCTACGGATTCTACCTGGAGTGGCGTTTCACTGCCCTGGATCTCTCATGGTTACGAGCTGAAAATGACCCCCTTGCAGATGCTTACGCTTTACAATGCAGTAGCTAACAAAGGCAAGATGATCCAGCCGCTGATCGTGAAATCCGTGAAGAGTGCCAACCGGGTGATGGACACATTTGAACCAAAGGTCATCAACAAAAAGATCTGTTCCGATGAGACGCTGGAGAAGCTGAAACTCATGCTGGAAGGTGTGGTGGAACAAGGCACGGCCAAAAACATCAACATGACAAAGTACCAAATCGCTGGTAAGACCGGGACTGCCAAAAATGTGAAAAACGGCCGGTATATCAACGAATACTATACTTCGTTCGCAGGCTACTTCCCTGCTGAGGCTCCCAAATACAGCTGTATTGTCGTGATTGACAATCCGAAAGGATGGAACATCTACGGGTCGGACGTTTCTGCCCCGGTGTTCAAAGAGATTGCCGATAATATTTATGCACTGCAGGTAGAGATGCACCAGGAGCTACCGAAGGATCCGGATCAGTTTGCGGGGATCTTCCCGGTGATCCGGTCGGGCAAGCAGGATGAGCTCAAAATGATCTGTGATGACCTGGGGATCGCTCATTTGTCTAACCATGATGCTTCCTGGGTGAAAACCGACATTGAAAATAACACCATCATCTGGGAAAACAACCAGGTGAGTGACAGCAGGGTGCCGGACGTACGTGGGATGACCTTAAGGGATGCCCTTTATGTATTGGAGAATTTAGGACTGAAAGTAAAGGTGAGTGGAAGAGGCCGGGTGAGCCAGCAATCTGTATTGCCGGGTGTCAAATTCAATCAGGGAAATGAAATTAAACTGGAGTTGAGCTCATGAAGATGTTAAAAGACATATTGTTCGGCGCATCGCTCAATGAGATCCATGGTGACAGGAATGTGAAGATTGCTGATATCACCTTTGATTCCAGGAAAGTAAAGAAACAAAGCCTTTTTGTGGCTGTCGAAGGATTGACTGTGGATGGTCACGCCTATATCGGGCAGTCTGTCAAGGCCGGGGCAGCAGCAATCGTTTGTGAAACCTTACCAGAAGAGTTGCAGGAAGGCGTGACCTACGTGTCTGTGGACAATAGCGCGAAAGCAGTAGGGATCATCGCTTCTAATTTTTATGACAACCCTTCTCAGAAAATTATTTTGGTAGGAGTGACCGGGACGAATGGTAAAACCACCTCAGTCACCCTGCTTTTTGACCTGTTTAAAAATCTTGGTTATAAAGCCGGGATGCTATCTACTGTGGAGAACAAAATCGACGACAAGATCTTGCCAGCTCAATTCACTACGCCGGATAGCATCCAGCTTAACCAATTGCTTCACCAGATGGTAGAAGCAGGATGTACTCATTGTTTCATGGAGGTGAGCTCGCATGCCCTGGTTCAACATCGGGTAGCTGGTGTCACTTTTAGCGGAGCTATTTTCACCAACATCAGCCATGATCACCTGGATTACCACAAGACCTTCAATGAGTATATCCAGGCCAAGAAATTATTGTTTGATGGATTGACATCAGAAGCTTTTGCACTAATCAACCAGGATGATAAGCGGGGCATGGTCATGCTTCAAAACACGAAAGCATCAAAAAATACTTATGCGCTAAAGTCCATGGCTGACTTCAAGGGCAAGGTGATCCATAATACCCTTCAGGGATTAGAACTGGATCTGGATGGTGTCAATGCCTGGTTCAAGCTGATAGGTGATTTCAATGCTTACAACCTATTGTCGGTCTATGGCGCGGCGGTGCTGCTGGGAGAAGAAAAGGAAGCAGTGATGACAGCACTATCCATGCTGGGAGGAGCCAGGGGACGTTTTGAGCAGGTGGGAAATAAGCAGGATATCCTGGCGATAGTGGATTATGCACATACACCGGACGCCCTGGAGAATGTGTTGAAGACCATTGACAACCTACGGACACACCAGGAGATGTTAGTGACCGTGGTAGGATGCGGAGGCAATAGAGATAAAACGAAAAGACCGGTGATGGGCAAGCTGGCTGCCTCCTTCAGCAACAAGGTGATCCTGACATCGGACAATCCCAGGGATGAAGATCCAGGAGTGATCCTGGATGAGATGATGGCAGGGATTGGAAAGACCGAGCAGCGCAAGACCATGATCATTGCCGACAGAAAAGAAGCCATCCGGACAGCCTGTAACCTGGCCGGAAAAGGAGATATTATTCTCGTGGCCGGGAAGGGCCATGAGACGTACCAGGAGATCAAAGGAGTGAGGCATCACTTCGATGATCGCGAAGTATTGATGGAAATGTTAAAAGATAATTAGATGATCGACATGGACCAAAAAGCGCAAACACATTCCGTCATTCTGAGGCTCAATATTTTGATTTCAAAATACATGAATTTGGATGACATAGGGCGGGTTCCCTTTAGGGATGCCGATAGGCAGGGTGAGGGAGAAGGCCATTGCTCACCCCCGAGACCCCTAAAGGGGACCTACCGCGCAGGTTGGTTCAGAATGACGAATCTGCTTTTTGGTCACTTCGACAGTATTGGAGTTTTTGATGCTATAATTTATAGAGCTAGATAAATGCTGTATTACCTGTTTGATTATTTGGAGCAACAATTCGACCTGATGGGAGCGACGGTATTCCGTTTTATCTCCTTCAGAGCAGGTATGGCAGCGCTGTTTTCATTGCTCATCACCATCTATATCGGTAAATGGATCATCAAGGCACTCCAGGTAAATCAGCTTGGTGAAAGCATCCGGGACCTGGGGCTGGAAGGCCAGATGAAAAAGCAGGGAACTCCAACCATGGGTGGACTGATCATCCTGGCAGCCATCATCATCCCAACGCTGTTGTTTGCCAAAATTGACAACATCTATGTGATCCTGCTTTTGATCACTGCAGCCTGGATGGGACTGATTGGTTTCGTAGACGATTACCTCAAAGTCAAAAAGAAAAATAAGGAAGGATTAAGAGGACAGTTTAAGATCATTGGTCAGGTAGCCCTGGGACTGGTGGTAGGATTGGTAATGGTCTGGCATCAGGATGTGCTTTTACCGGGTTACAGCTTTGCCGGGATCATTGACAGCAGTGCCATCTTCACCACCTTGCCCTTTATCAAGGGGAATGAATTTCATTACAACTGGTTGCTGCCGGTTTTCCTGGAGGACTATACATGGATCATCTACGTGTTGGTAGTGATCTTCATCATCACGGCGGTATCCAACGGAGCCAATATGACCGACGGTCTGGATGGATTGGCAGCGGGGACATCCGCTATCATCGGGTTGACCCTGGGTATCCTGGCTTACTTGTCTGGTAATGCCATTTTCGCGGATTACCTCAACATCGCTTTCATTCCTAATGCTGGTGAATTGGTCATTTTCAGTGCAGCCTTTGTTGGGGCGTGCATCGGCTTCCTGTGGTACAACTCTTATCCGGCCCAGGTATTCATGGGTGATACTGGTAGCCTGTCTATTGGAGGGATCATCGCCGTCATGGCCTTTGTGATCCGAAAAGAATTATTGATTCCCGTATTGTGCGGGATCTTCCTGATCGAAAACCTCTCAGTGATCCTTCAGGTGTCTTATTTCAAGTACACCAAAAAGAAATACGGGGAAGGTAGAAGAATTTTTCTCATGTCACCACTTCATCACCATTATCAGAAGAAGGGTTGGCACGAGGCCAAAATTGTTACCAGGTTCTGGACCACCGGGATCCTCCTGGCCATACTCACATTAGCAACTTTAAAACTTAGATAGCATGACACTAGACCAGCTTAAACACCTTAACGAAAAGTTTCAGCTCAAAGCCGCTGAACTACCGAACCTTCTGCCCATTGGAAGTTTAACGGAGTATTCGTCTGTGCTGATAAGGAGATCCAGGAGGTTGGAAAAGATCTTCCACAGGTTGCTGATGGCCGAAGGTGAAGGAGCATTGTCCGGTGCCATGAGCGCCGCAGAGCATGAGATGGATGAGATCATCTATCTGCTGGACAGGCTGGACATTGCCAACAGAAAAAAGAAATATGTACCGATCACGGAGTTTGTGAAGTTTGGATTTGAAATGCTTTCCTTCTTCTCCATGAGCTGTGATCAGGTATTAGAAAAAAGAATGCGATTAAAATCCTTTGATGAGTAAACGAGTTACCATATTGGGTTCAGGCGAAAGCGGTCTGGGAGCGGCAAAGCTTGCAGCTAAGATGCATTACGAGGTTTTCTTATCTGATTCGGGTAAGATCAGTCGTAAAGCCAAGACTCAGCTGGAAGCGCTCCGGATAGACTACGAAGAGGGCAGTCATGACCTTAAACGGGTGCTGACTTCCGATGTAGTCGTGAAGAGCCCGGGCATCCCGGATACCGTGAAAGTTGTTGCTGATACGGTCGCAGCAGGGATCCCGGTCATTTCCGAGGTGGAATTTGCTTACCAGCACGTAGATGATCAGGCCAAAGTTATTGCGATTACCGGGACCAATGGTAAAACAACCACCACCCTGCTCACGCATCACTTGTTAAAAAAGGCTGGATTCAAAGCAGCTTTAGGTGGAAATGTCGGCGTCAGCTTTGCAGGGTTGGTAGCCAAAGGAGGATACGATTATTATGTAGTGGAGGTGAGTAGCTTCCAGTTGGACGGCATTGTGAAGTTCAAGCCGGATGTGGCGGTACTGCTAAACATTACTCCAGACCACCTGGATCGCTATGAAAATAGCATGCAGCAGTACATCTCTTCAAAATTCAGGATCACAGAGAACCTGACGAAAGAAGAGTGTTTCATCTATTGTGCCGACAGCAAACCCATCACAGAGGAATTGACCAGACGAAACATTGAAGCTTGTTTGTTTGCGATCTCAGCTACAAAAAATGACAAGTGGCAGGCTTATCTGGACGATGAACACCTCATTTTTAATTATGAGGTCAAAGAATCTACGACCAAACACAGCATCCCTGTTTCAGAGATCTCATTGATTGGTAAGCACAATATGATCAATACCATGGCTTCTGTTTTGTGCGCCCTTTGGATGGAGGTTTCGATCAAAGAAATTTTAAAAGGACTCAAAAGCTTCAAAAATGCGCCTCACAGGCTTGAAAAAGTCCTCGAAATTGATGGTGTCACTTTTATTAATGACTCGAAAGCCACCAATATAGACTCAGTATACTATGCACTGGATGGTATGAAACAGCGAGTGATCTGGATTGCCGGCGGTATCGACAA
Organism: Cyclobacteriaceae bacterium; assembly: GCA_965223915.1. GTDB lineage: Bacteria > Bacteroidota > Bacteroidia > Cytophagales > Cyclobacteriaceae > UBA7330. Next base: position 2,855,259 of record OZ245027.1, read on the forward strand.
AGGCAATGATTACAGTATGCTGGAGCCACTTGTGAAGGAAAAGGTCAAAACATTGATCAGCCTGGGCGTGGACAACAAACCCTTAAGAAAATATTTTAAAGATAAAGTAGACTTTCTCGAAACAAATGCGATCAAAGAAGCAGTGAAGATGGCTCATGAAATTGCTGAACCAGGCGATGCGGTGTTGCTATCTCCTGCCTGTGCGAGTTTCGATCTTTTCAAAAACTATGAGGACAGAGGAGATCAGTTTAAAAAGGCGGTAAAGTCATTGGTGAAAACTAAAAAAGTAAAGTCATGACATTGATTAAGGAATGGGCATATCGAAACCTTAAAGGTGATCCGGTCATCTGGTTCATCGTATTCATCATTTCTATATGGAGTATCCTGGTGGTGTATAGCTCTACGGGTAGCCTGGCCTACCGTATGGAAGCTGGTAACACGGAATACTACCTGTTCAAGCATGCGATCCTGGTATTCCTTAGTCTGGTGGCCATGTGGTTTGCCCATCGCATCGACTATCGCTATTATTCCAGGATATCCAAGCTATTGCTTTGGGTATCGGCACCCTTATTATTGCTTACCTGGCTCTTTGGAACGAATGTAAACGAAGCCTCCAGATGGATTACCATACCCGTAATCAACCAGGGATTCCAACCATCGGATTTAGCCAAGCTGGCCTTGCTGGTAACACTGACGAGCATGTTGTCGAAGAAGCAGCAGAATATTGAGAACTTTCAAAAGTCCATCATTCCCATGCTATTATGGGTTGGGTTGATCTGTGGATTGATCGCAATGACCAACATTTCAACGGCGATACTGCTTTTCCTTACCTGTATGCTGGTACTCTTTATTGGTAGAGTTCCTGTTAAATACCTGGTGATCCTCATGGTTATTGGATTCTGTTCAGGTTCCATCTCACTGATGGTGGGACAAAGGGGGGCTACTGCCCTCAACAGGATCACAGCTTTCATAGATAAGGAAGAAGTGCCTTACCAGGAGAAACAGGCTAACATCGCTATAGCTACCGGAGGATTATTCGGAAAGGGGCCAGGTCAGAGCGACCAAAGAAATTATTTACCGCATCCATATTCGGATTTCGTTTATGCGATCATCATTGAAGAGTATGGGTTGATCGGTGGAGTCACTGTGATGATGTTGTTTCTGGCTTTGTTGTACCGGGGGATGAAAGCGGCAGCAGAGAGTGAGCGGGCCTATGGAGGGCTACTCTCAGCGGGGTTGTCCTTCGCGCTGGTGATGCAGGCTTTTGTGAACATGGGAGTGACGGTAGGATTAGGGCCTATCACGGGATTGCCCTTACCACTGTTCAGTATGGGAGGTACCTCTCAGCTGTTCACGGGATTGGCCATTGGGATCATCCTGAGCGTGAGCAGGGGAGAGATAGACGACATGGGTACAGCGACTGGCAACCAGTACAAAGAGAAAATTAAACAGGCAGCGTAAAATTTTGAAACGATCGAGACCAAGCGAAAATATAAGATAATGATAAGCGGAGGCGGAACAGGCGGACACATCTACCCGGCAATATCCATTGCCCAGTCGCTCCAGCACATGCTGGAGGAGGTGGAGATCCTGTTTGTGGGCGCCAAAGGAAAGATGGAGATGAAAAAGGTCCCTGAGGCAGGGTTCCCGATCGTGGGACTGTGGATCAGCGGGCTGCAACGCAGCTTTACCATCAAAAATCTACTCTTCCCCGTGAAAGTGATTGCAAGTCTCCTTAAGTCCCGATCGCTGCTAAGGAAATTTAAGCCTGATGCCGTAATAGGTGTGGGCGGTTATGCAAGTGGGCCCCTGCTATTCGTGGCTTCATCCAAAGGGGTACCCACTGTTATCCAGGAGCAAAACTCCTACGCCGGACTAACCAATAAATGGCTGGCCGGTAAAGTGGATAAGATATGCGTGGCCTATCCTGAGATGGAACGCTACTTTCCGGCGGAGAAGCTGGTATTGTCCGGAAATCCGGTCCGGAAAGATTTGATGGATGTCCACTCGAAGCGACAAGAGGCTTTTGAGTTCTTTAAGCTGGATGCGAAGAAGAAAACGTTGCTGATCATCGGGGGCAGCCTGGGTGCGCGGACCATCAATGAATCGATCAAAGCTGGCATAGATAGGCTGGTTAAGGAAGATATTCAGGTGATCTGGCAGACAGGTGAGTATTATTATGAAAGCATCAAAAAGGAGTTGCCGGATCATCAAGGTGTTCGGGTCATGCCTTTTCTCAAAGAAATGAACTACGGCTATGCCGTGGCTGACCTGGTAGTATCGCGGGCGGGTGCGCTGTCCATTGCAGAGCTGATGTTGACGGGTAAAGCATGCATTTTGGTGCCTTCACCCAATGTAGCGGAAGATCACCAGACCAAAAATGCCATGGCCCTGGTGAAGAACCAGGCCGCTGAGTTGGTTAAAGACAGCGAGAGCAGGGAGCAACTGGTGGATACTGCCATAGCGCTTTTGTCAGAAGAGAGGAAGAGAAAGGAATTATCAGCAAATATCCTAGGAATGGCGCAAAAAGATGCCTCAGAAAGAATTGCAAAAGAAATTATTGAATTGATTAAATGAACCTGGATCAGATACATAGCGTCTACTTCATCGGCATCGGCGGGATCGGTATGAGCTCATTGGCCAGGTGGTTCAATCAGCGCGGGATACCCGTGGCCGGGTATGACAAGACGGAAACTGTTCTGACCAAACGCCTGGCTTCCGAAGGGATGGACATCCACTATGTAGATGACCTGAACCTGGTGCCTAAAGCGGTATTAGAAGATAAGAAACATTCGGCCATTGTATTTACTCCGGCGGTGCCCAAAAGCCATCAGGAGCTTACACACTTTCAGTCAGGGGAATATCACCTGATGAAGCGTTCAGAGATGCTGGGGCTGATTTCTCGAAGTCACTGGACGGTAGCCGTAGGTGGAACACACGGTAAAACCACTACCTCAAGTATGATCGCGCATATCCTGCATGAGACAGTGGGCTGTTCGGCTTTCGTAGGAGGTATCATGACCAATTATGACTCCAACCTCCTGATAGGAGATGAGGAAGCACCGGTAGTGGCCGAAGCGGATGAGTTTGATCGATCGTTCCATCGGTTGTCACCGAATTATGCGATCGTTTCTTCTGTAGATCCCGATCACCTGGATATCTATGGAGACCAAAGCACCATGCACGCCTCTTTTGCCGAGTTTTTACGCAAGACCAATGCAGGTGGTAAGATCTTGATCCAGACGGATGCAGCTGTGGTAATCAAAGGCCATATCGACTTTGACTACTCCACCTATGGAATAGAAAAAGGGGAAATCCAGGCCAAAGACATCAGAATTGCCAATGGTAATTTTTATTTCGACTACCAGGGTGCTCAGTCTATTGAAGGTGTGGAGCTGCAGGTCCCCGGCTATCACAATGTAGAGAACGCCATCGCCGCCATCACGATGGCCCTGGATTTTGGCATTGATGCGCAAAAGGTAAAAGCAGCGCTGGCAGGTTACCTGGGAGTGAAAAGAAGGTTTGAATACATAATCCGTTCAGAAGAGGTTATCTATATCGATGATTATGCACACCATCCGACGGAGATCAAAGCATTACTTAAGTCTGTAAAAGGCCTGTATCCGGATAAAATGGTTACCGCCATCTTCCAACCGCATTTATACAGCAGGACCAGAGATTTCCAGGACGGGTTTGCCGAAAGCCTGGCGCTGGCAGACGATATTATTCTCATGGATATCTACCCGGCCAGGGAAGAACCGATCCCGGGCATTACCTCCGAAGTGATCCTGGAAAAGATCAACAATACCAATAAGATGATCTGTGAGCGGGACCGGCTGATCGAGGTGATTGCTCAGAAAAACCCTGAGGTATTGCTTACGGTTGGGGCAGGAGATATAGACAGAGAAGTAGAAATGATCAGGAATTATTATTTAAATGACCGAAAAGTTGAAGTATAACATCAAAACCATATTGATTGTCTCCATTTCATCGGTCATGATGATCGGTTTGATCGCACTTACAGGCTATAAAAACGTGTCCCGGCAAGTCGCTAATGTGAAGGTTGAGATTGAAGATCAGCGGGGTGACTTTTTCACCGATCAGCTGGAGATCGTGGACCTGATCAATGACAAAGGAGGAGATTATGTGTTGGGATTGCCTGTAGGGAAGTTGGATTTGAATATGCTGGAAGCCCGGGTAGAGGCTCATCCATTTGTAAAAGATGCTCAGGTCTTTAAAGACATCAAGGGTAATCTTATGGTCCATGTTGAGCAGGCCAAACCGCTCGCAAGAATTTTTGAGAAGGGAGCCGCCGATCATTACATAGATGAAAATGGTACGTTGCTACCCACAGTCACAAAACACACCTCCAGGGTATTGATCCTGGAGCTGGAGCATAAGTTCTCATGGGGAAAAAGCATTCAGGAAACAGATTACGGAAAGGATCTGCTGGAATTGCTTCAGTTCATCAATAATGATGAATTCTGGCGAGCTCAGATTGCAGGAATAGTGGTGCAGCGTGGTGGCGAGTTGACTTTATTGCCCCAGGTAACCAAACAGGAAGTTGACTTTGGAATGCCGGTCGATTTCCAGGAAAAGTTCAGAAAGCTGAAACTCTTTTATACGGAAGTACTCCCTAATAAAGGGTGGAACACCTACGAAAGAGTCAATGTAAAATTTGATAATCAGTTGATCTGTAAATAAAAGAAATGAAAGTGAATCATACGATAGCTAATAATAAGAGATATGGAACAAGATAAAATCATCGTTGGTCTTGATATTGGAACTACCAAGATATGTGCGATTGTCGGTCGCAAGAATGAATTCGGTAAGTTGGAAGTGCTGGGTGTTGGTAAAGCCGTTTCAGACGGCGTGATTCGCGGGATTGTCACCAACATTGACAAAACCGTCAATGCCATCGAAAAGGCTGTGATGGAAGCGGGTGAGCAGTCGGGTATTGATATCCGGGTAGTGAATGTGGGCATCGCAGGACAACATATCAAGAGTGCAGTTCACCATGGGTCCATCACCCGTGACTCGGATGACGAGATCACAGTGGAAGACCTGAACCGTCTCACAAACGATATGTATCGTATTGTAATCCCTCCGGGTAGCGAGATCATCCACGTGATGCCTCAGGATTATATCGTTGATTACGAAGATGGCATCAAAGATCCTGTGGGTATGTCTGGTGTCAAACTAGAAGCGGATTTCCATATCATCACCGCACAGACCAATGCCATCAACAACATCAACAAATGCATCAGAAGGGGAGGGTTAGAAATTGAAAACCTGATCCTGGAGCCATTGGCATCTAGCCTTGCGGTACTGAGCGATGAAGAAAAAGAGGCAGGCGTTTGTCTGGTGGACATAGGAGGTGGAACCACGGATATCGCGGTATTCTATGACAATATTATCCGTCATACAGCCGTGATCCCTTTTGGGGGTAACATCATCACTTCTGATATCAAGCAGGGATGCATGGTGATGGAGCAGCAGGCCGAGCAATTAAAGATCAAGTTTGGCAGGGCCATCGCTGAAGAAGCAAGTCCCAACGAAATAGTATCAATACCCGGATTAAGAAACAGGCCACCCAAAGAGATCTCTATCAAGAACCTGGCCCATATCATTGAGTCGAGGATGGAGGAGATCATCGAGATGGTCCATACGGAGATCATCACCTCTGGATTCAATAAGAAACTGGCAGCAGGTATCGTGGTGACAGGGGGAGGATCATTATTAAGTAACCTTCAGCAGCTTTTTGAATATATGACCGGTCTGGATACCCGTGTTGGTTATCCCAATGAGCACCTGGGCAAGAGCAAAGTAGATGCCGTCAAGAGTCCGGTATACGCCACTTCTGTTGGGCTTGTGTTATCAGGATTCAGAGCCATCGATATCCGGGAGCAGCGATACAATGAGAAACAATCTAAAGGCAGCTTGAAGCCAAGAAGTAAACAAAGCGCGAAGTTTTTTCAGAATATTCTGGAAAAAACCAAAGGGCTTTTAATTGATGATTTTGATGAAAACAAAGATTATTAATTCCGGTTGGTGTGTTCACAGTTGATGAAGGCACTGACCAGTAGTTGAGTTAAACAAAAATATTATGGCAGAAAATACATATCAATTCGATTTACCCACGCATCAGAAATCGATCATCAAGGTGATCGGCGTTGGTGGTGGAGGTAGCAACGCAGTCAACCACATGTTTAACCTTGGGATCAAGGACGTCGAATTTGTGGTTTGTAACACCGATAGTCAGGCACTGGAAAGCAGTCCGGTGCCGAATAAGTTGCAATTAGGAATGAATCTCACTGGCGGTCTTGGCGCAGGAGCCAATCCTGAGCGGGGACGCAATGCAGCCATTGAGAGCAAGGAAGAAATCCGAGAGCTGCTTTCAGAAGACACCAAAATGGTTTTCGTCACTGCAGGTATGGGTGGTGGAACCGGTACAGGAGCAGCACCCATTATTGCTCAGGTAGCCAAAGAGCTGGACATTTTAACTGTTGGTATCGTAACGGCTCCATTTGCATTCGAAGGCAAAAAGAAGAATGCTGCGGCCAATGAAGGGATTGCAGCCTTGAGAGAGGTTTGTGACACTGTGCTCGTTATTTTGAATGACAAGCTGCGGGAGATCTTTGGAAACCTTCCGATCAGGGAAGCTTTTGGACAGGCCGACAATGTATTGACCACTGCGGCCAAAGGCATTGCGGAGATCATTACGGTGCCTGGTTATGTCAACGTGGATTTTGAAGACGTAAAGACCGTCATGAAAAATGCCGGAGCAGCTGTGATGGGCTCCGCACAAACTCACGGTGAGAACAGAGCCATCCGGGCAGCGGAAGAAGCACTCAACTCACCGCTGTTGAACAACAGAAATATCCACGGAGCAGAAAAAATATTACTTTCTATCATCTCCGGTGAAGAAGCAGAGCTTCAAATGGATGAACTGGCAGAGATCACAGATTATATGACCGAGTTCTCCGGCGACGATGCTGAGGTGATCTTTGGTCACGGTGTGGATCCTGAGCTTGGTGAAAATATCAGAGTGACGGTCATTGCAACAGGTTTTGATCGCAATGGCGGTGAAGTAGAGTTTTCCAGCACTTCCAGAGAGTCAGCGAATTCCAAGAAGGTGTTTGATCTGGAGTCTTCAAGGCAGATACGCTTGTTCGTTGATGATGAGGAAGAAGATGATGAAACATTCGAAGAGGAGGAAAAGGAAGAAAGCAGCTTCACCTTTGATTCATTGAAGGAAACCATCGAAAAGGAAGTAGAGCAGGAGGATCAGGAATACGAATATGAATTTGAAATGCCTGAACAGCAGGAAGAAGAGGAAGAAGATAATGCTGTGGAAGAATACATGAAGTCTGAGGTCCACAAGGTAATGAGTGCGGGATCGATGAATAAGCGGCGAATAGAATTGATGGAGCAACGCATGAGGCGAGAAGAGGCTTTGAATGGAGCCAACAAGAAAGACCTGAGCTCTACAGACTACAAGGAGAAGTTTGATGTTCCGGCTTTTGAGCGGAAGAAGGTAACGTTACAAAAGGTGCCCCATTCTGCAGAACGAAATATCTCTAAGTTTAACCTGACAGATGACAATCAATTGTTAGGCAATAACAAGTATCTACATGACAATGTAGATTAGCCATTAGTTTACGCTCTGCCATAAAAAAGACTGGGTTTTTTAGCTCAGTCTTTTTTGTTTTGTGTAGGTTTTACACAAAAACATGTGCTTAGGATAACTTTTTTAAACGAAAATTTGATTTTTTTATTGTTAATGCGTTTTTTTCAGTAAATTTTAATTTGTTTTAGCCTTCAGCAGTCTGAAAATGCCAAAGTTTCAATGATCAATCCAATTCACAGTTCGTCAATCAATATGCCCAGCGATCAAAAGCTTTGGGATCAGGTAAGGAATGACAGTAAAGAAGCTTTTGAGTGTCTTTATCGGAAATATTTTCCTGAACTGTTTCGGTATGGCATGACCATCCATCCAAACAAGGAATTGATTGGGGATGCCATTCAGGAGCTTTTTATTGATTTATGGTCATATCGAGGCAACTTGTCAAAGATCAACCGATTAAAATTTTATTTACTGTCCTCTTTGAGATCAAAAATTTTCAACCTTATCTCTAAGGATAATAAGAAAGTGACGTTAGAAAGTGAATATCTCAATCAGACCATTCAATTTCTGGATTCAACTGAAGATAAACTGATCCTGGCCGACGACAAGAAGAAGAAAAAGAAGCAACTATCACTATTGATCAACAATCTTCCCGCTCTTCAGCGAGAAGCCATCATGCTCATATTTTTTGAAGGAAGGTCTTACGAGGAAACATCCAGCTTGATGTCAAAGAGTATTCATAATATCTACACCCTGGTTTCAAGGGGTATCACCTCCCTGAGGAAGCGACTACAGAGTTAAGCTTACATTATCATATTTTCAAATATTCCCTCTTTTCGTTAATTACCAGACTGGTTCCGGGTCTTATTTCATAACTGAATTATAAAAATTAAATATTTTTTTCATTCCAATGAAAGAATAGGGGGTCTATAGGACTCTTTTATATAAGAGAATAAAATTCTAGTGAAAAACCTAAAGTCCGTAGACGATTTTGTGCTGAATGCTGAATTCAGAAACTGGGTGCTCAATCCCAGTGCTTCGGCAAATATCTTTTGGGAGAAGTGGCTTCAGGTTCACCCGGATAAAAAAGAGAATTTCGAAGAAGCAATTAAAGTCGTTCAAAAAATCGGGCGGGTTGACTTTAAAGCGGATCAGGAATACACAGAAGCGATCTGGAATAATATTAGTTCGAGGCTGGATCAGACAGAAAAGAGTGATAGGGATGTAATACCGTTGAATATTCAATCAGTCACTAAAAATAAAAATAAGAATAATAAACCAGGGTCAAAGCGCTTTATATTCTGGAGCCTGGCAGCCACTATTTTATTGCTGATTACTTCCGTCTACGTTTTATTCAATAAGCATTTACTTGAAATGCAGGAGCCTGAGACGGTCTCTACGATTCTAAAATCAAACCCCAAAGGGCAAAAGTCAACCATCATGCTTCCTGATGGAACTACTGTGATCCTCAATTCCGAAAGTTCTTTGACCTATGCAAGCAATTATTATGATGAAGAACGTAGGGTCCAATTGGTAGGTGAAGCATTTTTCGAAGTAACGGAAGATCCCCAGAAACCATTTATTGTTGAAACTGAAAAGCTTATTACTACGGCTCTGGGCACTTCCTTCAATATTCACGCTTATCCTGAGGACCTGGAAGAAGTGACTTTGGTGACCGGTAGTGTAAAAATTGAATCACATGAATCTGGTAACAGTACCGCCATTTTAAGTCCTGGGGAGATGCTGGCAATCAATGAAGCAGGGTCATTCAATAAAATGAAGACCTCATCTTTTGACCATATAGGATGGAAAGATGGTATCATAGTGTTCCAGGATACTCCACTGGAGGAAGCCATTACAGTACTCGAAAAGTGGTATGGAGTGGAGATAATCTTAAGAAATTACCCGGAAGGTAATGACATGAATTTCACGGGGTCATTTAGAAATGACAATTTGTCGAATGTGCTTAAGAGCTTAAGCTATACGATGCCATTCGATTTTAAGATTACGGGAAAAAAAGCAGAAGTAACCTTTAAATAATTGAATGCCTATGACATAGAAACATACAACCGAATAAAAAAAGTAACCCGGGTCGAATGCGCCAACACCAAACCCGGGCAGTGATCAAGAATGAAATTATTCACCCTTTAACATAACAAATATATGAATGGATTTAACCATTATTTACGAAAGGTGGGAAATATTGCAGTCTACCTGTTTGTAATAACAACTGTGATTTTTAATGGACTAATGGCAGAAACAGTTCGAGGCCAGGCCATTAAAAGCGTTAAGGAGGCAAAAATCAGCATTGAAATCAATAATGAAAGCATCGAGAAGTCGCTAAAGATGATCGAGCAAAATTCAGACTATAAATTCGTTTATAAGAAGAATGAGCTCAGGAAAAAGGCGAACATAAGTCTCGACGTTGAAAATCAAACGCTGGAAAACCTTTTGCTTGAAATCTCGAGGCAGGCCAATGTCAGCTTCAGACAAATCAACGACCGAATCAGTGTCAAATCTCATAAAAACGCTGATTTTGAGGAAAAAGTAACCATCGCTGAGCAGCGAACTGTGTCCGGTAACATACTTGATGAAAATGGAGAGCCTCTACCAGGAGCCTCTATTGTAGTCAAAGGAACTACCACGGGTACTACTACCGACTTCGAAGGTAACTTCCAATTGAATGTGAGTGATGATGATATCCTGACAATATCCTTTGTAGGATATAAAGCACTGGAAATCCCCGTTGCTAACAGGACTACTTTCAACTTTACGATGGCACCTGATGCCGAGCAATTGGCAGATGTGGTTGTGGTAGGTTATGGTACTCAGAGAAAAGTAAACTTAACCGGTGCAGTGGGTGTAGCAGATGGTGAGGTTTTACAGAATCGACCTATCCCGAATGTGGGTGAAGGACTGAAAGGTGTGATCCCTAACCTGAACGTAAACATCAGGAATGGTGACCCGTCTGAGCCCATTGAGTTTAACATCCGTGGTTTTGAATCAATCAATGGTGGTCAGCCACTGGTATTGGTAGATAACGTACCTATGGATCTCAACAGGATCAACCCGAATGATATTGAAAGCATCTCCGTCCTGAAAGATGCGGCAGCAGCTGCAGTATATGGAGCAAGGGCTGCTTTTGGTGTGGTTTTGGTAACGACTAAAAAAGGTAAGGGAGAGAAAATTAATGTGAATTTCAGTGGTGAATTTTCTCTAGCCAAGCCAATTTTATTTATTGATCCTATCAATGATCCTTATCAGTTTGTGCTGGCCAGAAACGAAGCTAGTCAAAGGACAAACGGGGCTCCGGCATATGATCAAAACTATGTTGATGGAACCAGGGCCTGGAGTGAAAATCCTACCATGGAAAATGCCTGGGGTGTTCACAATAATCAACTCCGATTTTATGGTTACAATAACTATGTGAATGAGCTGATCACGGAATATGCTCCTCAGCAGAAGTATGATGTAAGTGTATCAGGGGCCTCAGACAAGGCTTCATATTATGCCTCATTTGGAGTATTGAACAAGGATGGATACCTGAAAAACAAAGACAAGAATGAAAACTACAAAAGATATAATGCACTACTTAAAGGAGATTTTAAAGTCAACGAGTGGTTAAGTCTTGACAGTAGAGCTCTTGTAACAACTGAGACAAGTGATAAACCACATTTCTATCATTGGGATGTGAACATCAATACATCTGCCAGACAGAATCCTCTTGACGCGTTAGTTTTTCCTGATCTTGAATATTACCTAACTCCTGGTGATAGAGATCAATATGAAGATCTGATAGGAAAGTCTTTTGGAGGCACAAATTTCATCCCTTATTTAGAAGATGGAGGACGTGAAACTTGGTTAAGAAATGACATCATTTTAACACAGGGAACTACTATTTCCCCGCTAAAGGGATGGAATATTCGCGGTGCATTCACGGCGAACTTTACTCACCGGGATTATCAGGATGTTCAAAGCAAGATTGAGGTAGTGCGGGAGAACCCAGATCTGACAGCTGATCTATCTACTTTGGTGGATAATGGATTTAGTGGAAATGATTGGATCAACAACCGCACTGACTTTGATCAGTACTATGTAATTCAGGCTTTTACTGACTATACCATCGAAAGCGGTGCTCACTATATGAAAGCGATGGTTGGATTCAACCAGGAGTGGGGCGTATTTAAGTACCACAGGGCTCAAGCTTATTCTTTGATTACTCCTCAGATTCCCGACATCAATGCAACTACAGGGAATCAGGAAGCATACGGAGGTAAGGAACATACAGCTTTAAGAGGGGTATTTTACCGATTGAATTACATCTTTGATGACAAATACCTGATCGAAGCCAATGGACGATATGACGGTACATCCCGATTTCCTACAGATGATCGATTTGGGTTTTTCCCTTCATTTTCAGTGGGTTGGAGGATTTCCAATGAAGCTTTCATGGCAGGAACAACTGATTGGTTGGATAACCTTAAAATCAGGGCATCTTACGGGCAGCTCGGTAATCAATTATTATTTAATGACAACAATAATCCGGTCTACTATCCTTACATAGCTACAATGCCTTCTGGTAATGCACCATATATGATGAGATCTGGCTCCAGAACTCCTTATGTTTCTGCAGCTGGCCTGGTGAGCCCTACCTTGACATGGGAAACTGTGATTTCTCAAAACATCGGATTGGATTTCAGCATGTTTGGAAGCCGACTCGATGTTTCCGTAGATGCGTATATCAGAGATACCAAGGATATGTTGACGAATGTTGAATATCCTGAAATTCTGGGAGTAGGAGCTCCTGATGCGAATGCCGCCGATCTAAGAACCAGAGGTTGGGAAGTAGCTGCTACCTGGAAGACCAATGTGAACAATGATTTAAATTATAACATCACATTAGCTTTGTCTGATAACCTATCTAAAATCACTAAATATGATAATCCTACCGGATCTTTAGACGAGTATTATGAAGGTCAGGTAGTAGGAGACGCAGGTGGTGAAAGATGGGGATATGAGACTGTTGGTATTTTTCAGACTCAGGCTGAAGTTGATGCGGCTCCCGATCAATCAGATCTGGGTTCCAACAACTGGAGGCCCGGAGATATTCGTTATGCAGACCTGAATGGTGATGGAGTGATCAACAGCGGTAGCAACACGTTGGATGATCCGGGAGATCAGAAGATCATAGCTTATGAAAACCCTCGGTACAACTTTGGTATCACTGGTAATGTAAGCTGGAAATCATTCTCTTTGAATCTCTTCTTCCAGGGGGTCATGAAGTATGACTACTGGCCACCAAATGGCAACTGGGTAGCTTTCTATCCATTCAATGCCGGTCATGTTGAAAAGTATTATTTAACTGATACATGGAGTCCTGAGAATCCGGATGCATATTTCCCTGCACCGCACATCTCGACAAATACGAAGCAAAACGTATTACCACAGACACGGTATGTTCAGGACGCTTCTTATATCAGGTTGAAAAACGTAACGTTGGCGTACAACCTTCCTGCAAACATTGCAAGTAAAGTTGGTATGTCCACAGCTCAGGTTTACTTCGCTGGAATGAACCTTTGGGAAGCAACCAAAATGCGTAAGCCTCTTGACCCTGAAGTAAGACCTACTTTGACTCAGGAGTACTACAAGCAACGTATTTTCTCACTAGGATTTAGAGTTGGATTTTAATTGATAAAGGAAAAGAAAATGAAGAATCATATATTAAAAATTAGTTTGATAATCGTTGCGACAGTCTTTGCATTCAGTTGTAACGATGATTTTCTAGAGAGGAAGCCTTTAGATAGTATTAGCCAGGAATTTTTCTGGAACACGGAGAGTGATCTCGAAGTGTACAACAACAGCCTGTATAATCTGGCCAGAAATGACTTCAATGTGCCGATTATGATGGGACATGACGATGGTTTCGATAGTCACAGGTATGGGATTTGGCATTTGTCAGGTTTTAGTGACGATACCGCTCCAAGGCACTCGAGGCATACGGCCTATCAACAGGTACGTGCCGGGCAGCACACATATCTTCAAAATATGTGGTACGGGTATGATGGATGGAATTTCCTAAGAGCCATCAATGTTGGAATGGATAACTATGGTTTAGCTCAAATTCCAGATGAGGTTAGAAATAAGTATATAGGTGAAGCGCGTCTTTTCAGAGGTTGGTTCTACGCAGATAAAGTGTCCAAATTCGGAGATGTTCAATGGGTAGACACTGAATTAAAGGTTGAAGATGAGGATATCCTAAACGGCACTCGTGATGACAGAGAATTTGTCATGGGTAAAGTGTTAGAGGATTTAACATTCGCCACTGAGAACATGCCTGATGATTGGGAAGATGGAAACGCTCCCGGTCGGATGAATCGTTGGGCTGCCCTTCTCGTAAAATCTCGAGTGTGTCTTTTCGAAGGTACCTGGAGAAAATACCATGGAGGAACAGATGCTGATATGTGGTTGCAGGAAGCAGCTGACGCTGCACTGGAACTGATGCAGGATGGACCATATTCATTATATTCTACAGATGATCCAATCACTGATTATAATGCCATCCACAGGATGACAGACCTGTCTGGTAATCCTGAAGTATTGTACTGGAGACGCTATGAGCTGGGTATCTATACCAATCATGTTCAGAGCTACCATAGAGGTTACAATGGAGGAGCTACAAAGAGTTTTGTAGAAGATTACCTGTGTTCAGATGGCCTGCCAATTTCTCTTTCACCACTTTATCAGGGAGATGCAGCCTATACCGATCTGTTCATTGATAGGGATCCAAGATTGAGACAAACCATTTTACATCCGGATGATCAGAATGCTTATTTATATGGTAACAATACTGATCTTGTCTACCCCAAAGTTCAGGGGATGACAAATCAAGGCCAATCAACATATACAGGTTATCACATTATTAAAGTATTTGATGTGAATTCAGCTTACGCTACTTATAACACTTCATCTACACCTGCCATTACGCTTAGGCTTGGTGAGGCATTGTTAAACTATGCTGAAGCGATGGCAGAATTGGGAACTATCACACAGAATGATCTGGATATCAGTATCAATCTGTTGAGAGACCGTGTTAATATGCCGCATCTGGATTTAAATCCTCCAATGGATCCTCGGTATGCTGGAGACGGTGTTTCTTCTTTGATTGTTGAAATCAGAAGAGAAAGAAGGATCGAGCTGTTCATGGAAGGTTTCCGATATGATGATTTAAGAAGATGGAAACAAGGTCAGAAGCTGACTGTACCTGACTATGGTATACGATGGGATGACACCATGCGTGCCACGTATGACCCTGCCGGAGAAGCCACAGTTCAGACTTCATTGATTGACGGTGTTGAGTATCTTGAAATTTATAAAGGCACTGGATATGAAACACCTGTTTTTGATGAAAACAAACACTACCTGTGGCCCATTCCAATCAGTGCTTTATCACAGAATCCAAACCTTGGACAAAATCCAGGATGGCCGACAGCTGAATAAAAATACTCAGATTATTTAGTCTGAGAATACCAGATAACAAAGCCGTAGTTGTAATTAATTACGGCTTTGTTTTTTCTTAAGATTGATAAATTGCTCATCTTAGTCTGATGCAAATACCCCACAGAATTGTAGTAGGAGTTCTATCATTTTCCCTGCTGTTTATTATCGTTTCCTTTCAACTTATCACTCAAAATCAGGACCTTGAAAAGATCAGAAAAAGAGTGGTCCGGGAAATGATGGAGCCGGAAGTAGATTATACACACATTACCCACCTTATCGAAATGCAGGGGAATGATGGGAGCTGGCCACATATCAACTACGAGGATACATCAAGAACTGGCTTTGAGCACAGTCGGCACCTGGCTAATATGGTAGATCTGAGCCATGCCTACAAGAAATCCCACACCAAATTTTACGGGGATAAGAAGACCCGGAAGGCCTTGAGAAAAGCTTTGGGCTTCTGGTTTGAAAATGATTTTATCTGCGCAAACTGGTGGTGGAACCAGATTGGTACTCCTGACAGGTTTGTGACTATTCTCCTGATCATGGACGAAGACCTGACAGATAAAGAAAAGGAAGGTGCGGCAGTTATTATGGCGCGGTCTACACTCAATGCCTGGGGAGCCAGACCCGGTGGGGACCGGATCAAAATAGCAGGTATTTATGGGAAATACGGGCTCTTCCTGAGGGATGAGGCCATCCTACGTGAGGTGGTGAATACCATGGCTTCCGAAATTCAATACGCGGTCGATCGTGGGACACCGGATGATATCAGGGGATTACAGACTGATCTGAGCTTCCACCATCGAGGAGATCGGGTCAACAACACGCTTTCCTATGGGCTGAATTATGCGGCCATTTTTGCAGAATGGGCGGCAAAACTGGGCGATACCGAATACAAGTTTCCGGACCGGGCCATGCAGCTGCTAACGGATTATTACCTGGACGGAATCTGCAAAATGATGGTATTTGGCACTTATCCGGACCTGGGAGCCAAAAACAGGAGCATATCCAGACAAGGCGCCCTCAATGCACATGGGATAGAGACACCAAAATCTTTGATACTGGCTTCAGACTATCGAAATGATGAACTTGCTGAAATTATTCAGATCCGAAATGGCAATGCCAAACCCAATTTAGCCAGCAGCCAGTTTTTCTGGCAATCCGAATACTACAGCCACCAGCGCCCGGATTATTTTTCATCAGTGAGGATGTACTCCACAAGAAACCGGAGCATGGAAGAACCTTATAACAGTGAAGGATTGAAAAATCACCACCTGGGTGAAGGGTCTAATTTTATCTATCAAACGGGCAAAGAGTATTATGACATCTTCCCACTTTTTGACTGGCAGAAAATTCCTGGGACCACAGTCGTTCAAAAAGCATCTTTACCGTCCGAGAAGGAGATACAACAAGAAGGTCTGATGGGTTTTGTCGGAGGAGTCACCAACGGAACAAATGGAGCGGTGGCATTTGATTTTAAAAGTCCTTATTACTCCCTGGAAGCGAGGAAGGCCTGGTTTTTCTTTGATGATGAATACATATGCCTGGGTACCCGGATAAATTCCGATGAAGAATATCCTGTTGTTACGACCCTCAACCAAACATGGCTGAAAGGGGATGTTTCCGTCAATGTGAATAGTAAGACTCGGGACCTTGAGCAGTCTGAACATCACCTGGATGGGATCAGGTGGATCAGTCACGATCAGGTTGCTTACATTTTCCCTGCAGAGACATCCGTAGGTATTCGTAATCAAGAAGCTATGGGCAGCTGGTTTAGCATCAACAGGCAGTCAGATAGTCCCAAAAAGGAGCTAAAAGGTAACGTTTTCACGGCATGGATTGAACATGGTAATCGGCCTAAAAACGCAGGGTATCAATACATTGTTGTTCCTGGAATGACCCTTGAGGAGACTGAATCCTACAGTAAAGAGCTACCAATTCAGATATTAGCCAACACTCCGGAGATTCAGGCAGTGAGAAACAAGGATTCAGAAACGGTCCAGATGGTTTTTTATCAACCTGGTAAGGTCAGGATCACGGATGACTTTCACTTGATTTCCAACAACCCTTGCTTAATAATGATCAGATCTACCAATGGCCAACCGGCAGAAATCAGTATTGCAGATCCCTCCAGAGGTTTAAGCGCTGTGAGTATTCAAGTCAACAAAAAGATCGCTGAAGGTGATGGCTATGAAGTGTCATGGGATGAGATCGAAGGATATAGTAGCTTATCCATTGACCTGCCGCAAGGACATGATGCTGGCCAGAGCGTAGTGATCGAATGGTGATTGGGGTTAAGATGAACAAGGTCACCTGTGTCATACTAATTGTTTTTCTACAGACCCTGGGGGTAAGGTCTTATGCCCAGTCTGCCAATCCCAATATAAGAAGTTCGTCATTGGATTCCCTTGTCCTATCCCTTATTGATCTGGAGGGTACTGGATTAGAAAGCGTCCGGAATGCTGATTCACCCGATCGGGCGATGCAGGAACTGCTGAATTATTACAGGGCACGCAAGCATGTGAAGCATGAGTTGGACTCCCTGTTAAACGCTGAAAAGCCAGCTGATTTTGCGTCCGAAAGTACCATGAAAATGGCCAATGATGCATTGAATCATGTTTTTGTGGGCCAGCCTGCTTACCCATCTTATTTCTGTGGAGAAGACATCGATTGGTCTACTCAGCCGGTTCCTGACAAGGAATGGGTTTGGCAGCTCAACAGGATGAGTTTCTGGGAAGCCATGGGCCAAGCATACTGGCATACCGGAGATAGCAAATACGCCGGTGAGTGGTGCTACCAGTTGGTGGACTGGGTGAAAAAGAATCCCCGGGATGAAGCTCACCATTATGCCTGGAGATCTATTGAAGCTGGAATACGTGGTAACAGGTGGACAAGGTTATTCCACTATTTCATTGATGACCCTTCATTTACTGCCGAAGTGCTATCATATTTTCTTAAAAGCCTCCATGATCATGCTTCCTTCCTGATGACCAAATACAGCTCAGGCAGTAATTGGGCACTGATGGAAGCAGAGGGAATGGCATTTATTGCGATCACCTTTCCTGAATTCAAGGATGCATCTGCTTGGCGCAAAGAAGCTTTCCAAAGATTGAATGAAGAGATCCAAAACCAGGTATATGCGGATGGACACCAACGCGAGCTAGCCATGGGATATCACGTGGGATCCATCCGATGGTTTATGCGAACCTATGAGCTGGCTGCCATGAACGGTCTGCACGAAAACTTTCCGAGCGCTTATCTCCGAACTATTGAAAAGATGTGTGAAGTACCCATGAAGTTGGGATTTCCTGACGGTAGTACTACCCAGTTTGGTGATTCATGGTCCGGTAAGCCCGGCCAGTATTCAGCGCTGTTTAGCGAATGGGCAATATTGTTTGATCGAGACGATTTTCTGTACATGGCTACAGAAGGGGAGTCAGGAATGCCACCCGATCAAACAGCTTTTGCCTATCCGGAAAGTGGTCTTTATTCCATGCGCAGTGGTTGGGACAAAGAGGACATCTGTCTGGTATTGAAATGTGGCCCGGATGGAGGAGGACATTCGCAGCCTGACAATGGCACTTTCGAGCTGTATGCCGGAGGACGTCATTTGATGCCTGATGCGGGAAGCTACATCTATAGTGGTGATCCCGTTAACAGGGCCTGGTTCCGGCAAACGAAAGTCCATCAGACGCTGACACTCAATGGTGAGAACTCGGTTTATGCACCTCATTTGTTGAAATGGCAGCCTGGTGCAGATTTAGATGTTTTGGTAGTAGAGAATGAAAGCTATCCGTCCCTGACCCATCGCAGAGCAGTGCTCTTCGTTGAAAAGGAATTTTTTGTTTTGGTAGATGAGGCTTATGAAGAAGCCGACGGTGATATTGACATCCATTTTCAGTTAGCCCCCGGTGAAGCCATCTTCAATGAAAAGCAGCTGGCTGTAAATTCAGATTTCCCGGATGGCTGGAATGTACTGGTCAAAACACAAAAACGAAAAGAGATAAAACTGGAGCAGGAAGTAGGACAGGTCTCCTTTGAGTATACGAAGAAAGAACCTCGACCAGCATTTCGATATAGATTGGCAAAGGATACCAATGAACCAGCAGTTCGGTTTGTGACCGTAGTATTCCCATATAAAGGAGTGAAGCCCAAAGTAAAGGTGAAAGACATTTCATATTCCGTATCCAATACTTCTGAAGTAAATCTGGAAGTTTCAATAAATGGAGAGAAAAGAAAAATTAGCTATCAAATAGATTAAATTAGAAGACCCAAACAACTATCAACAATGAGACCCATAATCAACCATCTGTTTTACTGTCTTTTAGGTATCGTTATAGCAGGAAATCTTTATGCGCAGGATCATAAAGCTTCTGATCCACCTAAGCTGGAAAATCCCGTGACTGTTCAATACCTGAAAAGTAAATTGAGGAAAAGCACCCCCAGGTTGGTTTTGAATACTTCCATTGAGCGGGAGTTGAAGAAAGACCTAAAAAAGGATCCGGTCATTAAAAACATGTTCGAAGCACTCAAGCTGAATGCAGATGAGATCATGGAGCAACCCCTGCTTACCAGAAATGTGGTTGGACGCAGACTGCTCGGTACTTCCAGGGAAATGCTATATCGAATGAATACTTTAGGAATGGTCTACACGCTGGAGCCGGATCCCAAAATATTAAAACGTATCGACGAAGAGGTCCTGGCAGTTTGTGCATTCAGCGACTGGAATCCCTCACATTTTTTGGATGTCGCAGAGATGTCAATGGCCGTGGCATTTGCTGTGGACTGGGTAGGGGAAGATCTGCCTGCCACAACCGTGGCAAAGGCTAAAATTGTTTTGATTGAATTGGGTATTATGCCAAGCTATAATGAAGAAGGTAATGTTGGCTGGATCAATGGCAACAACAACTGGAACCAGGTTTGTCACGGTGGCATGATTGCAGCGAGCATTGTCATTGCTGAGAAAGATCCCGAGCTGGCAGCCAAAACGATTAGCAGGGCATTGGATGGAATGCCACATGCTTTGGTAGAGTATGGACCGGATGGGGTATATCCGGAAGGATCTACCTATTGGGGCTATGGAACCAGTTTTACGGTACTTACGGCAGCCATGTTTGAAAGTGCTTTCGGAACGGACTTTGGGTTAGCAGATTATCCGGCCTTGAAAGAAAGTGCGGATTTTAGATTGTGGAGTAATGCCCCTACGGGATGGTATTTCAACTTTGCAGATTGTGGTGATAGGAGGAGTGAGAATGGTGATATTACGTTGGCATGGTTCGGAACGAAAACAGGTAACTCCATTTATTTTGAGCGGGAGCGATTCCTAAGAGACCCAAAAGAAATGGGAGAGCTAGCGAGATATGCAGGAGCAGGGTTGGTCTGGTTGTCTCAGTTTGAGCAAACAACCAGCAATCAACTGCCGGACGCCTGGAAAGGTGGGGGAGACAATCCCGTGGTATTCTTCAGGGGGTCGGGTGATAACGCCAGACAATATTATTTTGGCGGAAAAGGCGGTCGCGGTTCTGTGAACCATGGCAATATGGACGTAGGATCCTTTGTCTTTGAGCTTGATGGAGTAAGATGGATAGTGGATCCGGGAAACCAAAGCTATCATGCGCTGGAGAAAACTGGTTTTAACCTATGGGGAAGATGCCAGGAATGCGAACGATGGACACTGTTGACCAAGAACAACTATGGGCACAGTACCATCACCGTGAACGATGCCCTGCATAACGTTGATGGATATGCTGACTTTGTGGATTTTAAACCAGGATCGCAGCCACAGGCCACCATCGATATGACTGAGGTTTTTCCTGATTTAGCAGAGGCCACAAGGACATATTCCAAACCGAATGACTATTCAATACTTATCGAGGATGACCTTCAGCTCAGGGAATCAGCCCAAAGTATCACCTGGCAATTGATGACTACAGCTGATGTGGAATGGATCGAAGAGGGGCTTCGACTGACACAGGATGACAAAACATTGACCGTTGAAAACCAATCACACCCGGACATCAGATTTTCAGTAATATCTCTTGATCCCCCGCCACTCGAGTTGGATCGAAGGATTGAAAATCTGAAGCGGATCGAATTGAGGATACCTTCTTACTATTTTGAAGACAAAGCTGGTAAAATTTCAGTACTTTTAACCGGTGAAGAATGATCCGACAGGGCATGAATCCTGTCGATTTCGTCGCTCAACAGATTGAGTTTTTGTTTGCGGAAGCTGAAATATTTTTACTGAAATTATTTTAATATTAGCAGAAATTCATTTCAATTTGGGCCACATTTTATTAATATTAACACCGAAAAGTCATAAAAACTTAGTGAGATGCTAAAAGCCTTTTTTAACCTGTTCAAGCCTACCTATTCAGTCGTTGTGACTACCTATCACGTAATTCCGGGTTTCCCGCTGAATAAAAATCTACACAGGCATGATTTTGAAAAAGGTGAATATGAGCAGGCCAAGGCTTTTTATGATAAGGCTGTGAAAAAGACCGGAGAGATCAAGCTTGCTCCTGTTGAGATCAATCTATTGAAAGGAAAGAAGAGGATCATGGAATCTCAGAAGTTCGGACCCGTTGATCAGGTCAAAAAACTGAAGTAATATTTTCTTAACCAAACCCCACACCGCCATGAAAAGTTTACTGTTCATTGGGATTTGTTTTGTATTCCTTTTACCCCAGGAGGCACTTACTCAATGCAATCCCTACTTTACGTATGATGAAGGAACATCACTTACGACTACAAACTACAATGCCAAAGGAAAAGAGCAGTCAAGCCAGACAATGGAGATTGTTGATAAAACTGTTTCCGGGTCGAAAGAGGTACTGAAAACAAACCTCACGATCAATGATAAAAAAGGTGAAGAGATTTTTACCAATCAAATTGAATTGATCTGCGAAGACGGAGTGTTTAGAATGGACCTGAGTCGATTTGCGCCTCCCGGAATGGAGCAGGTTGAAGGAATGTCTATCTCTTATGAAGGAGAAGGTGTTACCATTCCCTCAGAATTAAGTGTTGGCAAATCACTCCCTGATGGCAACTTTTCCATGAAGGTTAATTCGGATAATCCGGCCCTTTCCGGAATGATGGGTGGTACTACGGTAGCCATTACTGACCGAAAAGTAGCAGCAAAAGAAAGCATAACCACCCCGGCAGGTACATTTGATTGCTTCAAGATCACTTCAAACTCTGCAGTTTCAACCAAAATGATGGGCATGACCAGAACCATGGAAACCCGCAGTATCGAGTGGATTTCCGAAGATGTGGGGATGGTCCGGGTAGAAAGCTACGACAAAAAAGATAAGCTAAGCTCCTATACCGAGCTGACAGCGTTTAGCAAGTAGGAGAGAGCAAAAGTTTTTCCCGCAGACTACAAAAGTTCCTGGCGCCTAGACAACAAAAGTTTGAGATCAGAATAAATTTCTCAAAGTCCAGGGGAGACAACAAAAGTTTCAGGTAGGGATACTTGTCAAAATCAGTTCAAATTTGAATGATTTAAAACAATCAATGAGGCCGCTGTGATATAAAACTTTTGTTGTCTGCGGATTGCAAACTTTTGTAGTCTAAGCGCCGGGAAAAACTTTCACTATCCCCCAACCCCCAATTTGAACCGCAAAGAAATATTCGCGACTTTTCCATTTAGACATGGAAAGGACAAACCAGGTTTTTGAGGAGTTATTGGTTTTGGAGGCACAGAATGGCGACACTCAGGCCATTAACCTATTGGTGAAGCGATGGAATGGCCGCATCAGAAACCAGATTTACCGGCACACGCAAAACCCTGAGGTTTCGGGGGATATTTCCCAGGAAGTATGGATTGCTATTTTCAAAAGTCTCAACACGCTTCAGGATGTGCGCAAGTTTGGGGTCTGGGCACTCAGCATAGCAAGCCGCAAAGCCATTGATTGGATCAGGAAAAACCAGGTAGACCGGAAAAGAGAAGGTATTCGGGAGATGGTGGCTGCCGAAATGGCAGCAGATTCAGATCAGAGCGACCGGGAAGAGCTGATCAGGCACTTAAGGAATGCACTCAAATCCCTGCCAGAGGAACAAAGACTTATCCTGTCGCTTTATTACCTGGAAAGCCTTGCCGTGCCAGATATAGCAGTGATCCTTTCCATCCCTAATGGGACCGTAAAATCACGTCTCTACTATGCCCGTGAAAATTTGAAACAAATCATTAAAGAATATGGATAACGACAAAAAGATTGATGCGCTCATCAAAGAAGCGCTATCTAAAGAAGAAGCAGCGTATTATGATAAGCTGGAGGAAAAGCCAGTGCTTAAACAGTTTGCCGGATTATATCGGGGAAAAAACAGCTGGATGAACTACCTGGTAACCTTTTATATTCTTGCAGCGATAGGAGGCTGTGTGTATGCAGGGTTCCAATTTGCTGAAGCAGAAACTACCAAAGAAATGCTGATCTGGTGTTTAGTGATGCTCGCCACATTTATCATGACAGCCATGCTTAAGATCTGGAGCTGGATGCAAATGGATAAAGGAGAAGTGATCAGGGAGATCAAGAGACTTGAGTTGCAACTATCTGTAATAGCGGGGAAAAAGAAGTAATTTAGGTAGTGAAATAAATTCTTTCATTGGGGGAAATAACCAACTATGTCAATGACTAATCACTTCATATTCAAGTGCGCATTTTTGTTTTGCTCACTGTATTTGCTTTCATCTGACGTCAGCGCTCAATTACACACT
The DNA here is from genome assembly GCA_965223915.1 of Cyclobacteriaceae bacterium. Taxonomy (GTDB): domain Bacteria; phylum Bacteroidota; class Bacteroidia; order Cytophagales; family Cyclobacteriaceae; genus UBA7330. The sequence goes on from OZ245027.1 coordinate 2,879,102, forward strand.
GCCAATGAAGTCGTGGATCAGATCAAAGAGCAGCTCACCTGTGAGTGGGCGGATGAGACTGTAGATACTTTCAAAGGTGGGAGTGGAGAAATGAAGGTTACTGGTGTTGCTACAACTTTTTTGGCGAATATGGATGTGCTCAAAAAAGCAAAAGCAAAAGGACTGAATCTGATCATTACCCATGAGCCTACCTTTTACGATCATCGTGACAATACGGAGCGTTATGGTAATGACCCCATTGTGAAGGCCAAGCAACAATACATCAAAGACAATGATCTCATCGTTTGGCGCTTTCATGATCATTGGCATCGAACGTCGCCTGATGGTATTTATAAGGGAATGACCGCCAAACTTCAACTGGATCAATACAGTCGGGACGGCAGTCAATATGATTATGACATCCCAAAAATCTCCTTGAAAGATCTGGGATCAAAGCTTGAAAAACTATTCGATCAGTCAACCATCCGTGTAGTGGGGGACCTGGATATGGAAGTAAGTCAGGTGTCTCTGGTGCTTGGGGCCGCCGGAGCTAATGCACAGATCAAAAGTTTACAACGTGACGATGTAGAGGTAGTCATCGTAGGGGAAGTGCCCGAATGGGAAACCGTGGAATACATCCGGGACGCTACTTCACTGGGTCATAAAAAGGCATTGATCCTTTTGGGTCATGCGAACTCAGAAGAAGCGGGCATGGAATATTGTGCCGAGTGGCTAAAGACCTTCATCAAAGATGTTCCCATTGAGTTCATCCCTGCCGGAGATCCGTTTTGGTCACCAAATTAGATTTAAAACGCAATCAATGCCTCCGCCTGATCCCAAAGATGTTTCATATACCGTTCATTGGTGATCTCAGGACCTTCCATATGGGATTCGATGCGGGCCAGCTTGGGCTTCAGCGCCAACACATGCATCCCACAATAATTAAAGATATCTGTAAGGTGGCTCAATGCCAGCCCACCACCCTGAATGCCGGATGACAATCCGACCAGAGCACATTTTTTATTCTTGAAAGTACCCGGATACTCTAACCCGTCGATGAATGCTTTCAGAACACCGGGGAATGAACCATTATACTCTGGCACAATAAAGACAAATTTTTCAGAGTCCCTCATCACTTTTCTAAGCTTGTTGAATTCCTCATTCTTGCCTGAATTTTCATATAAGGCTGAAAAGGTGAAGTCAGGAGGTAGCTCATTCAGATCAATCAAATGACTGTCAACATCCAGTTTTGTCAGGATTCCCTGGTACAGCTGACTGAGCTGATAAGAGACCGAATCATTTCTGTTGGTGCTACTTACAATGGTAATCATGAATTATTCGGGATTTTTATACCACAGTACCAGTATTTTACGTTTGTGTTTAAACATAAAATCATTCAATATTGTGCTAAAGATAAAGCCATATTGTTGGAATCAAATTTTCGGGTGCTTTTCTACAAACCAATTTTAAACAGCTTCAATTCATCTTTGTTCTGAATGTCTGTAATAATCGATCAACTTACTAAGATCTATGGGACACAGAAAGCTGTGGACGACATCTCCTTTGAAGCCAGACAAGGAGTGATCACTGGATTTCTGGGGCCAAATGGGGCGGGTAAATCCACCACCATGAAAATGATCACCGGGTATCTGAGGCCTGACGCCGGATCTATTGCTGTGGGAGGCATCAACGTGCTGGAAGATCCGAGGCGGGTGAAAAAGTTAACCGGTTATCTGCCGGAACACAACCCACTCTACCTGGATATGTATGTTCGCGAGTTTCTCCGGTTTATCGGGGGGATCTACCAACTGAAGCAGGTAAAACGAAGGGTGGAAGAAGTGATCCAAAAGTGTGGACTTGAAAGAGAATCGCATAAGCCCATCAGGGCCCTGTCAAAAGGGTACAGACAACGCGTGGGACTGGCCAAAGCACTCATTCACGATCCTGAAATATTGATCCTGGATGAACCTACCTCCGGCCTTGACCCCAACCAGATTGTTGACATCAGAGAAGTAATTAAAGAAGCAGCCAAAGACAAGACAATACTGCTCTCGACCCACATCATGCAGGAAGTAGAAGCGTTGTGCGATCAGGTCATTATCATCGATAAAGGAACGATTGTAGCCAATGACAAGCTGGAAAATATCAAGACGATTCAGTCTGCTGGTAGCGGGATGATCCTGGAATTTGAACAGGAAATCGAAGTTGAGGTATTTGAAAAAGCGGGGTTTATCGTGAGTGAACAAAGTGGTTTTTCTTACCTGATAGAATCGGATGATCCCAACTTAAGGGCTGAGCTATTGCGCATTACTTCAGAGCATTCCCTACCACTGGTAAGTCTGAAAAAAGCAGATAAATCATTGGAGGAGATCTTCCAGGGATTGACGAAAGGAGCAGGTGATGTTTAGCATATTTCTGAAAGAGATCAATGAGTTTCTGGATAGCCTGATTGCTTACATCGTGATTGGGGTGTTCCTGTCCGGCATCGGCTTATTGATGTGGATCTTCCCGGAGACGAATGTGCTCGACTATGGGTATGCGAGCATGGAAACGTTGTTTAACCTGGGACCTTATGTACTCATGTTTTTGATCCCGGCCATTACGATGAAGTCATTTGCCGAAGAAAAAAGAAACGGTACCCTGGAGCTGCTCTATACCCTTCCGATCCGTAGTGCTGATATCATTCTTGGAAAGTACTTAGCAGGCTTTTTCCTGGTATTCTTTTCCATCCTGCCCACACTGATCTACTATTATACGTTGAGCGAACTGGGGATCCCGAAAGGTAACCTGGATACCCCTGGGATCATTGGGTCTTATGTTGGTCTCTTATTGCTTGGTGGGGTCTTCACTGCCATCGGGATATTGGCTTCGGCTTTGACGGAAAATCAGATCGTCTCTTTTATACTGGCGGCCTTTCTTTGCTTTTTCTTCTACACCGGGTTTGACTCACTTTCTGCGATCGACTTGTGGACAGGGTGGTCCTATGTATTATCCCAAATGGGTATCATAGCCCACTATTCGGCACTCAGTAAAGGATTGATCGATTTTTCTGATGTAAGCTATTTTGTGAGTGTGATCGCACTCCTGCTGTTGGGAACATACTTAATCCTTGGATTGAAAAGATGAAGCTGGACAACTACCATATGGGCATCTGGTTGAGACTATTGTTGGGTATCATGATGATTGTCCTCATTAACCAGTTGACATCAAAATACCGTGTCCGGCTGGATATGACGGAGGAGCAACGCTACACCATCACCGATGCTACCAAAGAAGTTCTTAGTCAGGTTCAGGATGACCTCTTTATCGAGGTATACCTGGATGGTGAATTACCTTCCAACTTTGTAAGGTTTCAGACAGCGATCAGGGAAATGCTGGAAGAATTCGAGGTATACACGAATGCTTCTTTGGAATACCGTTTCATCGATCCCTCCCAGGCCGAAAGTCAAAGGGCACGGAATCAGTATTACCAGGGGCTGATGCAACAAGGCCTTCAACCTAGCAACCTTAACCTGAAAAAAGATGGCAAGCAATCTCAGATCATGGTATTTCCGGGAATGATCATTTCATCGGGAGGCCAGGAACTGGCAGTTAACCTGTTGAAGGGGAGCCGGGCCTCATCCATCGAAGAGGTACTCAATCAATCCATCGAAGGATTAGAATATGAAATGGCCAATGGTATCGCATTGGTCACAGGGAACACCAGGAAGCGTGTAGGCCTGGTCTATGGCCATGACGAACCGGATACCACAGAGCTGGCAGGGTTTACCAATCTTGTGCTTTCCAAATATGACCTTTTCAGAATTAATTTACCTGCCAGAACCACCCCCTTGACTGGCTATGACCTCATCGTGGTTGCCAAGCCTGCCAAAGCATTCACAGAAGCTGAAAAGTACCTGCTGGATCAATACCTGATGGGGGGCGGGAGACTGCTCTTATTCCTTGATGCACTGGGTGTGGATATGAGTGAAGCATCAGGTGAAGGAACGGTGGCAATACCTTATGAGAATAACCTCACTGACTTACTCTTTAAATACGGAGTACGGATCAACAACAATTATGTGGCAGATATCAATTGTGGCAACACCCCGGTGGTAGCAGGTAATATTGGTGATCAACCTCAGATCAACATGCTCCCCTGGCCGTATTTTCCTGTGATTACCAATTATGGTGAGCACCCGGTAGTGAAAAACATGGATGCTTTACAGGCGCGGTTTGCCTCTGAAATAGATTCGGTGAAAGCCGATGGGATAACTAAGACCCCGTTACTTTTTACATCTGCCAACTCCAAAGTGATTGGAGCGCCTGTGAGGGTAAGCTACAATGACTTGAAAGATGAGTTACTACCGGAAAAATTCACCCACAAGCCTGTTCCAATAGGTTATCTGCTCGAAGGAGAATTTCAATCGCTCTATAAAAACAGGTTTATTCCCGGTAATTTTGATCAGGCTGCTTTTAGACCTGATGGCCTGGAGTCTAAGATGGCAGTGATAGCCGACGGAGATCTGATCAGGAATGAGTTTGACCTCGAATCCGGTAATCCATTGCCGCTGGGCGTAGATCCGTATACCCGCGAGCACTACGCCAATGAAACCCTGATCATGAACCTGATGGAGTACCTGATGGATGATTCCGGGCTGATCCAGGCACGTTCCAAAGAGATCAAGATCAGGCCGCTGGATAAGGCCAAAGTAAAGCAGGAACGGACCCAATGGCAATTGATCAATATAGCCGCGCCCCTGGTGATTTTGATCCTTTTTGGATTGGTGAAAATGTATGTGAGGAAAACCAGGTACGGAAAATGAGCAAAACGAATAAAATACTGCTGGCACTGATTGTTGTATTGGCTGTGGTAAACATCGGCCTGTTCTTTTCAGGAAAATGGAACGCTTCCGGGAGCTCGGATCAATCCATCTTTATGGTGGCTGATACAAGTGTTGTGGATAAAGTACAAATACAAAGCCCGGAGTCAACCATTGATATCGTAAGGGTAGGGGGGCAATGGAAGCTGAATGATGAATTTGTCGTTGATGAGGGGTTAAGAAGGCTGTTTTTTTCGATCCTTCAACGGGTTAGGGTAAGGAAACCGGTCGACCTTGCACCATCAGATAGCATTCATGTACAGGTCTCCGGCAATAATGGGTTGGAGTTTATGGTGTTTAGCAACCCGACAAAAACAAAAACATATTTCTATCACCCACAACAAGATCAGAGCTATGAAGTGGAGATCCCCGGGTACAATGAGTATGTTGGAGGCATCTTTGAACTCAACGAAAACCAATGGAGAGACCGCCTGATCATGGACGAAAACTGGAGGTCTATTAAATCCGTGAATCTTGACTACCAGGAGGAAGGCCAATCAGACCTTTCCATAGCGTTTAACGGAGAGTTTTTTAATCTGGAAGGTATTAATAGCATTGACAGTACTAAAGTGATCGATTATTTAAATCAATTCCAGGTCTTCGAAGTCAATGAAATCATCTCCCGGGAAAGATTTCCCAGGTTTGATAGTTTAAGTAAAACAACCCCATCAGCCACATTGACGATTTCGTCCATCAGAAGTGCTGAGCCGTATCAATTAATGTTGTTTCCTGTCATCGAAAACATGGCTTATCAGTTGGTGACCAATAAAAACGATGATCTCATGATCCTCGATGCCACAAGGGTAAATCAGATCCTGGCCAGGCCCAGGGATTTTCAAGGCAAAGAGTAAGTGATTTTTTATGTTTCAGAAGTTGATTTTTTGCTTAAATTTGACGACTCGATTCAATCATCGAAATCCCAGTGCCTGATGAAATGAGTTCCACAGTAGGAACGAGTTCTATGCCTGCGTGCCGAAATGCACTACGGTATGAGGCATGTGACACATGAAAAAGAACCTATACAAATGAAATTTATTGTATCCTCTTCCTATTTGCTTAAGCAAGTTTCTGCGATCAATGGTGTGATCACCACAAATCCCGTGGTACCAATTCTGGAAAACTTCCTGTTTGAGATCAAGTCCGGAACATTGACGATAACCGCCTCTGACTTGCAGACCAGTATGATCACCGAGATCGAGGTAGAGGCCAAAGAAGATGGTAGCATTGCCATCCCGGCGCGGATTCTGATGGAAACGTTAAGAAATTTACCGGAGCAGCCCGTTACTTTTTCCATTGATTCCGATACCTATAGCATCGAGATCAATTCAGACAATGGGCGCTACAAGCTCTCCGGAGAGAACGCCACAGATTTTCCGAAGATCCCTACAGTGTCAGATGGATATTCAGTCAACATCTCCTCGGATGTGCTTTCACAGGCCATCAACAACACCATCTTTGCAACCAGCAACGATGAGTTGCGACCGGCGATGACGGGTGTTTATGTCAACCTAAGCGAGACTAATACCACATTTGTGGCTACTGATAGTCATCGACTTATCCGATATCGTCGGGTGGATGTAGCCGCGGATCAGGGCCATACCATGATCATTCCTCGAAAGGCGCTGACATTGTTGAAAACAACAATACCTTCAGAGAATACGAATGTGAACATGGAGTTTAATGCTTCCAATGCATTTTTCAACTTCAACAACATCAAAATGATCTGCAGGCTGATCGATGAACGATTCCCTGACTATGAAAATGTCATCCCTGTAGACAATAACAATACCATCGGCATCAATAAAGAAGAGCTATTGAGTTCACTAAGAAGGATTGCCATCTATGCCAACAAGACCACACATCAGGTAAGACTGAAGGCAACAGGAAGTGAGTTATTGATCTCTGCGGAAGACCTGGATTTCTCCAACGAGGCCAGTGAAAGACTTTCGTGTGAACATGATGGCGAAGACATTGAAATAGGATTCAATGCTAAATTCCTGATCGAGATGTTGAATAATCTCGACACAGATGAATTATCGCTGAAACTAAGCGCTCCTAACAAGGCCGGAATCATTCTCCCTAAAGAAAAGGATGACAACGAGGACATTCTGATGCTGGTAATGCCAGTAATGCTAAATAACTACGTATAAGCTGAACCATTCTGACTTCAGAAGAGCGTTAAGGGGTCATCACTAGTCAACATGGCCTCTACCCATGATATCCGATTGAAGGAATTAATCGATCTTCCAATAGTGCTCTTGATATGCAGGGGGATTATTGCTCATATAAAAGACACAAATAGCTAAGTGCTCTCCGTCAGTCTCTGCTATATCCGGATTATGTATTAGAACTTCGTTATGAGACTGCCCACTGCCCACTGCCCACTGCCACTGCCTACTGCCTACTGCCACTGCCACTGCCTACTGCCTACTGCCTACTGCCTACTGCTTACTGCCTACTGCTTACTGCCCACTGCTTACTGCCCACAGTCGGAACATCCGAAAGTCGGAATGTCAGAATATCCGCTACCCACTGTCTCCTGACTCCTGACTCCTGTATTCTGTCTCCTGTATTCTGTATACTGTATACTATAAAATCACTTCGATTTCCGCCGGTTAAACCGCCCTTTCTTTTCAGGAGCATTTGCAGCTAGCTCCTTACATTCTTCGAAGGTCAATTCCTCAGGTACTTTGTCCTTAGGGATCTTCACATTTTTCTTCCCGAATTTGATGTATGGACCATACTTGCCATTGAGGACAAACACCTGATCGTCTTCATCAAACGTTTTGATGTATTTGTTAGCGTCTTGTTCACGTTTTTCCAGTATCAGGGCAATGGCTTCATCCTCAGATACTGATAATGGGTCCTGGTCCTTCTTCAAAGAAGCAAACTTCCCATCATGACGGATGTATGGGCCGAATCTTCCGATGGCAGCTACAATGGGCTGATCCTCGAACGATCCAACTTCCCTGGGTAGTTTAAACAACTCCAGGGCATCTTCCAGGCTGATGTTTTCCAAAAGCTGACCGGCACGCAGGCTGGCAAACTTTGGTTTTTCTTCCTCTTCCATCTCTCCGATCTGGACATAGGCACCGTACTTACCCAGCTTCCCGTAGACCATCTTACCACTCACAGGATCAATACCAATTTCTCGTGCTGATACAGCTTCACTACGCTTGATTTGCGACGTGTCTTCCACCAATGGATGGAACTGGCTGTAAAAGGCTTTGATCATTTGCGTCCAGTTGACTTTACCGGTAGCAATATGGTCAAACTCTTCTTCCACTTTGGCTGTAAAAGAAAAGTCGATGACATTTGGAAAATACTGAACCAGGAAATCATTCACCACCACACCGGTGTTGGTAGGGAATAGTTTGTTTTTCTCAGCCCCTGTGATCTCCGTTCGGCTGTGTGTTTCGATGTTTCCTTTTTCGAGGATCAGCTCCTGATAGCCTCGCTCTGTTCCTTCACGGCTTTCCTTCTCCACATAATTTCGCTTGATGATCGTAGATATCGTCGGAGCATAGGTTGACGGACGACCAATTCCCATCTCTTCCAGCTTCTTCACAAGGCTGGCCTCGGTATATCTCGGTGGGTGTCGGGTAAACCCTTCCTTGGCGATCATACGCTTCAGGTCCAGATCCTGACCCACGGAAAGGGGTGGCAGCATACCCTGTTGCTGTTCTTCATCGTCTTCATCGTCAGTAGATTCGATGTAAACTTTAAGGAATCCTTCAAATTTGATCACTTCACCCTGGGCCACCAGCTTTTCAGGCGTGGTGGAGATACCAATGGTGGCAGTGGTTTTTTCCAACTGTGCGTCAGCCATCTGGGAGGCTATCGCACGTTTCCAGATCAACTCATATAGCCTTTGTTCGGCACTGTCTTTACCAGCGGACGTCACCGAGAAGTCCGTAGGGCGAATGGCTTCGTGTGCTTCCTGAGCTCCCTGACTCTTGGTTTTGAAATTTCTTTCCTGGGCAAACTCATTACCATAGCTCTTAGAGATCTGACTTTTAGCACTTTGTTTGGCCTCCTGGCTGAGGTTGACAGAGTCAGTTCTCATGTAAGAGATCTTACCTGCCTCGTAAAGCTTTTGAGCTACAGACATGGTGAGTGACACTGGAAAACTTAATTTCCTACTGGCTTCCTGCTGCAGGGTGGAAGTGGTGAAAGGAGGTGCCGGGGTCTTTTTTGCCGGTTTGGTCTCCAGGTTTTCAATGGTATAGGCTGCGTCAATACATTTCTTGAGGAAAGTATCAGCATCACCCTGTGTCTTGAACTTTGAAGGAAGCTCCGCTTTGAGTGTTTTGCCTCCACCAAGTTCAAAAAGAGCTGATATCTTGAAAGAACTTGTAGCTTCGAATTTCTCGATATCCCGCTCTCGCTCCACAACAAGTCGCACGGCTACAGACTGTACCCTACCTGCCGATAGACCGGTCTTGATCTTTTTCCAAAGGATAGGAGACAATTCGTATCCAACCAGTCTGTCAAGGATCCTTCGGGCCTGCTGTGCATTCACCAGGTCTATATCAATACCTCTCGGATTGAGCAATGCGTTTTGGATAGCATTCTTAGTAATTTCTCTGAAGACAATCCTTCGGGTGTTGGCGTCATTGAGCTCCAGAGCCTTGGAAAGGTGCCAGGAAATGGCTTCTCCTTCGCGGTCATCATCCGATGCGAGGTAGACTGTGTCCGCAGTGGCTGCTAACTTTTTCAGTTGTTTGACGACATCCTTTTTGTCATTGGATACCTTATACGTTGGTTCGAAATTATTTTCGATATCAATCGCAAAATCATCTCGTGGAAGATCACGCACATGTCCGTAAGAGGATTGTACATCATAATCTTTTCCCAGATAACCTTCGATGGTTTTGGCCTTGGCCGGCGACTCAACAATTACCAGATTCTTTCCCATTCATCACGCTTTTACGGCGGTAAATATCTCTAAAAATTTATTAATTCAAGAAGCGAGCTTCACTGAACTTATATAAATCAACTTTTTCAGTCCGCTCTTTTCTCATAACTTAGTTGTACACAAATGGTTAGGAAAATATTTATTTTAAGACACGGTGAAGCAGAATCAGGAAAAAAATGGTCCGATAAAGACAGGCCATTGACGAATCAGGGGAAGAAACACATACACGATGTAGCTATGAACCTGAGTGGTAAAGGGATCAAATTTGATTTGATTTTATGCAGTACCTCACGTAGGACAAGAGAAACGGCTGGTCTGTTCGTAAAACCTTTTGATGAGAAGCCGCAGGTTGTTTATTCTGATGAATTGTACAATGCTACCTTCGACCAGATTAAGGATTTATTGTTGAAGTTGGATCCGGACAAAAACAGCGTGGCATTGATTGGTCATAATCCTTCGGTTTCTGTATTGGCAACCTACTTGCTGGATATCCAGTTTATTTCCTTATCACCCGGGCAACTGGTTGCTTTTAATTTATCTATTGATGGTTGGAATGAGCTTTATAAGGGATGCGGAACAATAATTGAGGGATGACAGATGGTAAAATCATAGTTGCCCCCAATGCTTTCAAAGGGGCCCTTAGCGCTGAAGAAGCTGGCCACGCCATAGCGAGTGGATTGCGAAAAGTCGGAATTACCAATGAGATTGTTGAAATACCTATTGCCGATGGGGGAGATGGAAGCTTACCCGTCATAGCCAAATACCTCGGGGCTGAGATGAGATCTGCGACTGTAAAAGGGCCCAATGGCAAGTGGGTAAAAGCCGGTTGGGGATACAGCGAGGAAAAAAGACTGGCGATTATCGAGATGGCGGAAGCTTCAGGCCTGAGACTAATACCCAAAGAAGAGCTAAATCCTATGGTAATGACCACCTATGGCACCGGTCAGCTGATCAAAGAGGCAATGCATGAAGGAGCAACAGAGATTTACCTTACGGTAGGTGGTAGTGCAACCGTAGATCTGGGTGTTGGCATCATGGAAGCTCTGGGTGCTCAATTCTATGACGTTACAAGGGAAATACATGATTTGACACCTGGCGATTTTCCAAATATCACTGACATGGATATCAGCGAGTTAAAGAAGCTAACCGATCAGGTGAGCTTTAAGATCCTCAGTGACGTGACCAATCCGCTGTTAGGTGAAGAAGGTGCAGCAGCTGTCTTCGGTCCTCAGAAGGGCGCTTCCGATGCGATGGTGGCCCAGCTGGAAGAGTCACTCAGACATGTGGCAGATATCCTGGAGGAAATCACCGGGAAATCAATCAGGAATCTTAAAGGAGGAGGTGCAGCAGGAGGTATTACGGCCGGCCTGTACCTGACCCTGAATGCCGAGATCCTGGATGGTGCAGACCAGATCCTGGACTGGGCCGGATTTAATGACCATTTGAAAACTGCCAGCATGGTGATCACTGGAGAGGGAAAGATCGATACGCAGACCAACTACGGCAAAGGGCCAGGACTCATCGCCAGGCTGGCCAAAGAAGCCGACGTAAAGGTCATTGGACTAAGCGGTGCTTTGGATGAAGACACCAGCCAGATCCAAAACTTTGATCAGCTCATCGCCATCTCCGACCCCAACGATCCCCTGGAAATATCGATGAAGAACACAGCGAGCAATCTGGAAAAGGCAGCCTCCCTAGTCATCCTATGACTCCAAGTCATTCAGTCATGCAACCACTCAAAGTGGTGGCATGACTCTCCCACTTCCCACTGCCTCCTTCCCACTGCCTACTGCCTACTGCCTACTGCCCACTGCCTCCTGCCCACTGCCCACTGCCTCCTGCTCACTTCCCCCTCCCCAACCCAAATTGATCACCCGCATTGTAAGCCTTACCATCTTTCATAAATACTTCAATCATTTTCTCACTCGATACAGTATTATGGTTTTCGTCTTTCAGGATATAGAGAATCTCCCTTGTTTTGGCATGGATTACCTCACCGCTGGACGGATAAGCATATTGACCATCGATACTAAACGTGACCCAGCCGGGCATATCGCTAAGTGGGATGGTGGTAAGCTGCTGGTAGGGAGGTGATGCCTGAAAAATGTGCACCCTCATGTTGTGACCGTCACTGATCCATATTTCTTTTTCATCAGGTGTTAGCCCAATGCCATGACTTGGGTTTCCATGTCTGCGGACAGGACCTTTGTCCCAACCTTTTACTGTAATACTTGCCAGTTTCTCACCGGTTTTTAAATCTCCTACTTCAAACCCCAGCAGCTCATTGACATTGACATAAACGATGGATTCATCACTATTCACTGTAAAAGGTCGGATCCCAGCACTGAAGGGGCCTATCTTCTTTACCACTTTGTGGGAAGATGGGTCGGCAACATGCAATTCCGGTGAACCAATGTCGGCCATAAAGACCTGCTTTCCCGATGGACCGTATATGGTGTTGTGTGCCCTGGAATGCACTTTGATCGTTGTGATCACCTCACCATCCTCTGCATTCACAACACGCCAGAAATCCTTTTCAAGAGAGGGAAGATAGATGGTCTTACCATCCGGTGAAATGGACAACCGATCACATCCACCCTCGTATTTCTTTTCCCAGATAATTTCTTCTGTTTCAAGGTCAATCCGTTGCATTGATTCCAGTGTGGTGATAAAAAGACTGTTGAGTGCCAAGCTGATATCTATTCCCTTTACATTGGAGGGCGTGCCATCCTCATGAAACCCCTGAGTATTGATTCTTTTCACAAATTGGTGGTTATTGTTGATATCAAACACCACCAGGCCATGGCCTCCATATCCCAAATAGTCCCTGATCCCTGGCGTGGCTACATACAGGAAATGCCCGGTATTTGATTCATCAGGCTGGTGAGGTGGCTGAGCACTTATTGTAAACGTGACAACCAGTAGGATAATGCATATTGATTTTTGAAGTAAATTTTTCATCATTAAATGGGTTAAGCCATATAAATCTAAATATTTTTCATCACTCCTTGCCCCATGCCCCATGCCCCATGCTCCCTGCCCACTGCCCACTGTCTCCTGTATTCTATATTCTGTATTCTGTATTCTTTGCTTATCTTTCCCCTCATGTCAGAAACTCAACTTCAACGCAAGCTTGGTCCTTTGATGCTTTGGGGACTGGGCGTAGGCTACGTTATCTCAGGTATGTACTTCGGCTGGAACCTCGGGCTGGAGCAAGGAGGAACCCTGGGACTGGGTGTCGCTACCATCTTCGTGATCATCATGTATCTCACGTTTACCTTTAGCTATACGGAGATGGCCTGTGCGATCCCGAAAGCCGGGGGAGCCTTTGATTATACGCTTCATGCTTTGGGAAAAGACTGGGCCTTCTTTGCCGGTATGGCCCAAAACATTGAATTTATTTTTGCACCACCTGCCATCGCCTTTGCCATTGGGGCCTACCTGAACCTTTTCTTTCCTTCGTTACCTATACTTGGCATTGCCATCGGGGCTTATCTGATCTTTACCGCCATCAATATCTATGGGGTACACGCAGCGGCAGCTTTTGAACTCTTCGTGACCATCGTGGCGGTTTGTGGATTGCTGTTGTTCTTTCTGGCGACTGGTTCATCATTTTCTATGGAGAACTTCACCAGTAACCCATTACCCAACGGGTGGTCCGGCATGTTTGCTGCGATTCCCTTTGCCATTTGGTTTTTCCTGGCTATTGAAGGCGTAGCCAATGTGGCCGAAGAAACGATCAACCCGCAGAGGAATGTGCTGATCGGTTTCGGCTCGGCCATCGCCACCCTCGTAGCACTTTGTCTATTGACTTTTGCCTTTTCCATAGGAGTGAACGGATGGGAAACAGTGGTCTATGATCCTGTTACAGGAGCGGCATCAGACAGTCCATTGCCTCTGGCATTGGCTCACGTATTGGGTGCTGATACAATGATCTTTAAGGTGGTTAGCTTCATTGGCTTGTTTGGCCTGGTGGCTTCCTTTCATGGGATCATCCTTGCTGCAGGTCGTGCCACCTTTGAGTTTGGTAGAGTGGATTTCGGGCCTTCCATACTAGGCAAGATCAATCCCAGATTTAGTACACCAACCAACGCCCTGATTTTCAATACCCTCATTGGGGTCATCGCCCTGCTAACCGGTAAAACAGGAGAAATCATCACCATTGCTTGTTTTGGTGCGCTATCTCTCTATGCCATCTCTATGATTTCTATGATTGTTCTCAGAAGAAGACATCCTGAACTGGAACGACCCTTCAAGGTGCCGTTTTATCCGGCTTCTCCGATCATTGCGCTGATCATCGCGGTTATTGCGCTGATTGCCGTGACGATTTACAACCCGGTCCTCGCACTGATCTACTTTGCTATTCTGGGTGTGGCTTATATTTGGTTTAAAATGATTAGAAGGTAAATTCAATCCGAAGGGCCGTGCGGCGCTTCATCCTTTTCTCGGTGACAACCGTTTCGTCCTGTGACCACCAGTCCGGGTACTTATAGGTGACCTTAGCATCCTGACCCATACTACAGATGCTGATGGCTATAGCGCTTTCTGAGAAATTGAATTGATAACCCACACCTGCCTGCCAGTAGATGCCCCCAACCTCTTTGGTATTTCCATAGGAGGTGTATGCCGTGTTCAGAAAGCCATAACCTGGTCGGAAAAAATAGAAAGGAGAGAGCCACCGCTGCATGATATAGCCTTTCAGCTCCGCATAAACCGGGAAAGTGGAAATGTCCTCAAGCGCTTCATAACCTATCCCAATGCCTGCTCCCAGATAAGAGTTGAACATATAACCATTCACCAGGTTCAATGACAACCCCGGTTTCGAATTTCCAAAGCTTGTGCCCAACCCAATGGTATGATAATATCCGGGTTCAATACCAGCAAATTTATGCTCATTCCTCGCTTGTTTAATGACCGGGTGTTTCATCCGATGAAACTGAATGTTCGCGATCCGGTCATGAGGGATGATCACAGCTGTCCCTTCAATACTGAGATGAACCCCCAGCGAGTCAATAGATTGAAAAACGGGACCAACGTACAGGCTGTTATCTACCAGCTCAACCCTTACATGCTGCTTTTCCTGGGCGCAGAGGCTGAGAGAAAAGAAAAAAGCAGCCGACAACAAGCGCCATCGGCTAAGGTTTCTTCTGTTATAGCTCACTGGATGAGATTTCAAGTTTGCTGATAAATGTTATTTCGGCTGGTTCACTGTAATCATACTGATATAAACCATCACTTCCAATCAGATAAAGGATATCCTGATAAGGGATCACATCATAAGCATCAATATCACCAATACTGGTGATTAAATTATGCGTGATCTTCATGTCATCGGAAGCATCAAAGACTTTCAGTCCTGACTCTCCTTCACAGATAAACAAAGTCGTGCCATCAATTCCCAATCCGTGTGGACTGATCATGGGATATTCTGCAAGTAAAGTGGGATTAGAAAGATTGGAAATATCAATTACTTCCAGCTGATTCAATGACCCCTGGCAGGTTGTTCCGCTTCTCAAAGTCACATAAGCGCGGTCTCCCTGGACCACTACAGGGTCGCAGCTAAACATGTGCTCATACTTGGTGATCAATTCCGGATTATCCGGAGAGGTATTGTCGAGGATGTACATCCCGGTTTGTGCACCTACAAAAAGATTTTGCTCATATGGGAATAAGGTTTCAATGTCCCAACCAAGTGATAGTTCATTGAGTTTCACTGGGTTGTCCCCGTCAGAGATGTCAAAGGTGTGGATAGAGGTGTTGTCCAGGGCATACAGGTAGTTGTTCACAATGGTATAGGTAGCCATGGATCCGCCAACTCCAGTCACATTTTGTGGGGGTTGGATCGAGGAAGATTCGGCCATAAATAATGCATCATTGCTATAACCAGAAAACCCACCCCTAAAAAAAGGCTCAAACTGACCGCCAACATCTTCAATGCTTACCGTGATCTTCCGTAGAGGTTCGTAATCAATGATCAACCCACTATCAGGATCCATGGTAAAATTATCACTAAAGTTTTCAAAGATCCCTTCCAGCCTACTCACTTCGGTTACATCATCCATATTGCTCACATCAATGACCACCAGGTCGATATAGCTGTCTGCATAAAGGAGATCATTTCTTACCGAAAAACTGAAGTTTCCAGGTATCTCAAGAAATTGTCGCGCTGCAGGTGACTGTGGGACTGAATTATCAATGATATGAATGCCATTACCCGGTTCATTGATCATGATCCAGTTTTTGTAGAGATAGATTTTACCTCGTTCTTCGATGGGTTTGGGTGCAACAAGGTCCACACCCTCCCGGAGCTCTGCCAGTGAAAGATAGACCGGTTCAAAGACAGTATATTCACGTGTAATTTCTACCCGATCCTGACAAGAAATCAAGATCATCGAAGCGATGACAACGCCCATCATAATGATGGCTTTCTGAAGCGTAGTTGTTTGGTTTTTATACATTGAGGTAAGGGTTAGCAGTTGTGCAAGATAGTTTTGATCTATGGACACTGTATTCATCATCAAAGTTGGAATAGTTTAGGTATTAGAAAGATATATCAGTATTTTGACTAAAATTGTGGAAACCAAGGAATAACCCTTCATTATCTCTATGGCTGGTCTGGAAAATAAAGGCATACTTACACTAAATACCCTGAAACAGCTCGTTGATAATGAGGAGATTACAACGGTTATTGTGGGCTTCACCGACCATTACGGCCGACTGCTCGGTAAACGATATGACGCAGATTTTTTCCTGGAAAGTGTGATCGATGACGGAGCGCATGCCTGTGATTATTTATTGACCACAGACATGGAGATGGAACCCGTCCAGGGATATGAAACAGCTAACTGGGAGCTAGGGTACGGAGATTTCCACCTGGAGCCCGACTTTGGTACCCTTCGGCAGGCCGATTGGCTCCCTCAGACAGCCATCGTTCTTTGTGATGTGAGGAATGTCAAAGACCATCAGCCGGTATATACCGCCCCAAGATCAATCCTGAGAAATCAGATTGCTCACCTCAATGAATTGGGTTATCAATCAGCTGCAGCCTCGGAACTGGAATATTATTTGTTTGAAAATGACTTTCGCGAAGCCAATGAACAAGGCTATGAGGAGCTTAAACCTGCTGGCTGGTACCTGGAAGATTATCACATTTTACAGGGCACCAGAACAGAATACTTCACGGCGGCTGCCAGAAGACATTTAAAGAATTCCGGGATTCCGGTAGAGAATAGCAAGGGAGAGTGGGGGTTAGGGCAGCACGAACTCAACGTAAGGTATGCGCTGACGCTGGAAATGGCAGACCGCCACATCATCTTCAAACAATGTATGAAGGAGCTGGCCGATCAGTTGGGGGTGTCGGTTACATTCATGGCCAAGTTCCACGAAGACAGAGCTGGCTCAAGCTGTCACATACATATCAGCCTATGGAAGGAAGGTGAAAATATTTTTGTAGGAGACAAATCTTATGGCCCAGTAAAAGCCTCTGACGAATTTGGCTGGTTTCTGGGAGGATGGATGAAGTATGCGGCTGAAGTCATGCCATTTTATGCCCCCACCATCAATTCATACAAACGTTTTGTAGATGCTTCATGGGCACCCACTAGGATAGCCTGGAGCAAGGATAACCGGACAGCAGGGTTTCGTGTGGTAGGAGAAGGGAAGAGCCTGAGGATAGAATGCAGGATCCCCGGAGCAGACTGTAACCCATACCTGGCATTTGCCGCAGCTTTGGCATGTGGCATCCGGGGCTTGAAGGAAAAGATTACCCCACCGGAATGTTTCACCGGAGATGTCTATGCGGCTAAGGAATTACCCATGGTCCCCATGACACTGAAAGAAGCGACGCAACAGTTTAAACACAGCAGTTTTGTTAAATCTGCTTTTGGAGAAGCAGTGCATCAACATTACACCCATTTTTTTGAAAAAGAGATTGAAGCTTTCGAGTCCTCAGTGACAGACTGGGAACGAAAACGATATTTTGAACAGATCTAATTTTGAAAAACGTACATGAGACTAAAGGACAAAGTTGCCCTGATCACTGGGGGTAGTAGTGGTATCGGAAAAGAAGCAGCCCTCTTATTTGCTAAGGAGGGAGCTAAGATTGTATTGGTCGACATCAATGACGGTGGTGCTCATGAAGTAGTCGAAGAAATCAAAGGACAAGGCTTTGATGTGGTATTCCATCGAACAGACATCAGCAATCCGGCAGGGGTGGAGCAAATGGTAAAACTAGCAGAAGAAACCTATGGTAAGCTCAATATCCTTTTCAACAATGCCGGCATCATGCTTTCTTCCGATGATACCGCGGAAGCCACCGACCTCGAAACCTGGGACATGACCATGAACGTGAACGTAAAGGGTGTGTTTTTGGGTTGTAAATATGGGATCCCGGCACTGCGCAGGTCAGGCGGAGGGTCGATCATCAACACGGCGTCTTTTGTGGCCAGGATGGGCGCGGCGACACCTCAGATTGCTTATACGGCCAGCAAGGGCGCAGTGATGTCTATGACCCGTGAGCTGGCGGTGGTACATGCCAAAGAAAATATCCGGGTGAATGCCTTGTGTCCCGGTCCGTTAAAAACAGATTTGTTGATGAAGTTTTTGGATACCGAGGAGAAGAAACAAAGAAGATTGGTTCACATACCCATGGGGCGCTTTGGCGAAAGCAAAGAGATGGCACAGGCAGCGTTGTACCTGGCCTCAGACGAGTCTTCGTATATCACAGGAAGCGAATTCCTGGTAGACGGTGGTATCTCTGCTGCTTATGTAACACCTGAATAATCAGATTTTTATATGTCGAGGTTTGAGATCATTAGCCCGGTTGATGGCTCAGTCTATGCAGAACGAGTCTATGCCAATGAAACGGAGATAGAAGATACGCTTCAACAATCATCCTTAGCATTTGCTCAATGGCGAAAAACACCCTTGGGTGACCGAATAGCACTGTGTCGGGCAGTCGTAGACTATTTCAAAACCCATGCCTCCGAGTGGGGAGAGGAGCTTTCCTGGCAGATGGGCAGACCCGTGGCCTACACACCCAACGAGATCAAAGGAGGGTTCGTGGAGCGTGCAGAATCCATGATAGCCATGGCAGAAGAGGGACTCAAAGACATCAGGATCCCCGAGAAGTCTGGCTTTACCCGCTACATCAAAAAGGAGCCGCTGGGGACTATCCTGGTTCTGGCACCATGGAATTACCCATACCTCACGGCCGTGAATGCTGTGATTCCTGCCATCCTGGCGGGCAATACAGTGATATTGAAATTCGCTGATCAGACGGCCCTGTGCGCCGAACGGTTCATGGAGGCATTTGAGTCATCGGGAGCCCCCAAAGGTGTCTTTCAGTCCCTGCACTTGACTCATGATCAGGTAGCGAAAGTCGTCGATGATCACCGGATTGCCCATGTAGGGTTCACCGGATCGGTAGAAGGAGGGAAGGCGGTGAGAAAAGCTATCCAAAATCGATTTACCGGGATCGGGCTGGAGCTGGGTGGAAAAGATCCAGCTTATGTTACCGAGGATGCCGACCTGAAGCAGGCGGTAGAAAACCTGGTGGATGGAGCGTTTTTCAATTCCGGACAGTCTTGCTGCGGAGTGGAGCGGATTTATGTCCATGAAAGTCAGTTTGATGATTTTGTCAATGAATTTGTCAAACTCACACGTCAGTATCAGCTGGGCAATCCGTTGGAGAAGGGAACCACACTGGGGCCGATGGTTAGGGTTTCAAATGCCAAAAATGCGCTGGCCCAGCTGGAAGATGCATTAAAAAGGGGAGCCAAAACACTGATCGATAAGGGGGATTTTCCGGATCACCCATTGCCTTACCTGGCTCCACAGGTGTTGGTCAACGTCAGCCATGAGATGTTGGTGATGACCGAGGAAAGCTTCGCGCCGATCGTGGGGATCATGAAGGTAAAAGATGATCAGGAAGCCATCCAATGGATGAACGACAGCAAATACGGTCTTACGGCATCCATCTGGACCAGAAACAAGGAAAGAGCCATACAGATTGGTGACCATGTGGAGACGGGGACCTGGTTTATGAATCGGTGCGACTACCTGGACCCGGAGCTTAGCTGGACCGGGGTGAAGGATTCCGGACGAGGTTGTACGCTTTCGGTACTGGGATTTGATTACCTCACCAGGCCCAAGTCATACCATCTGAATCACGGATAGATGAAACTGGCATTGCTTGTGTGTGATCATGTGGCAAAACCTTTTGACGAGGCGCATGGGACATACCCTGTGATGTTCGACCGGTTATTGGGCATGCCAGCCAAGGCCTACTTCGTCTGTGACAACCAGTTTCCGGATATCAAAGACTATGATGGCTTTGTGGTAACAGGATCTAAGAAATCCGTTTATGATCAGGAAGATTGGATAACTGATCTGATTAGCTTAACAAAGGAGGTAGCTGAAACTAATAAAAAATATGTGGGCGTGTGTTTTGGACACCAGGTCATAGGCGAGGCACTCGGAGGTAAGGTGACCAAATCCAATGAAGGGTACCTGATTGGTGTACATGAACATACCATTACACAATCTGCCCCATGGATGAATCCTGTATCAATGGAATTTAACATCCTGATGCTGTGCCAGGATCAGATCTCCTTGCTGCCGGAAAATGCTACCTTACATGCATCATCGACACAATGCCCTTTCGGCATCATAAGTATCGACAACAAGATATTAGGCATCCAGGGCCATCCCGAATTCACGAAAGGATACAACCAGGATGTCTTTGAGTTTCGGATGGAGAAGATCGGGTTCCAAAGGGTAGAAGAGGCGCTTCACAGCCTAAAAAAAGAGGTTCACACAACTTTATTGAGCCAATGGATCAGAAATTTCCTAAATTCCACCCAATAACCCATTAACCCATTAACCCTTTGCTCAACGAAGCCTTGGCGTAGTTGGGAATAATCTAATAACCCACAGCGTCCACCATAGCCTTGGCGAAGGTGGAATAACCCATTAACCCATTAACCCCTTGCCCAACGTAGCCTTGGCGTAGTTGGGAATAACCTAATAACCTAATAACCTAATAACCTAATAACCTAATAACTCAATAACCCAATAACCAACCCATGACCGAATTCATCATCATAAAATACCTTCACTTCCTGGGCATCTTTGGAGTGGTAGGCGCTCTATTGATCGAACTGTTTTATGTGAAATCCACCATGACCCGGCAAGAGATTTCCCGGATCTCCAGGGTAGATGGGATCTATGGGTTGAGTTCCATTATTGTACTGCTCGCGGGGCTCACCATGTGGTTTTGGGTGGGTAAGCCGGCAGAGATATATTCCAGGAACTGGATCTTCCACACCAAAGTCACCATGTTTGTCCTGGTAGGTATTCTTTCCATCATCTCCACCGTGTTCTTCCTGAAACAACGGAAAGGCAACCCCGATGAATCAGTGGATATCCCTTCAAAAATTCTCAATTTGGTGCGCCTGGAAGTCTTCCTGCTTTTTCTCATCCCACTCCTGGCCGTTTTGATGGCCAATGGAATCGGCGGTTTTTAAGTTGTCCTGCCCCGACTCCAGGGTCGTGGCAGGACTTCAATCTCCCAGCAGCGTCTCTCGTAGAGGACGCTGCGTTCCCAGATTGAACGAATTTTCATATGACGGACACCTGAGTATCCCAACGCACGCCCCTTGATCCCCTAAAGGGGTCCTGCCGCAGATAATTCAATGACTCTGTTTAACCCATTAACCTAATAACCCACTAACCCACAGCGTCCACCATAGCCTTGGTGAAGGTGGAATAACCCAATAACTCAATAACTCAATAACCAAGTAACCCATTAACTCCTTCCTCCTTACTCCTTACTGCCTACTGCTACTGCCTACTGCCTACTGCCTACTGCCCACGGCCCACTGCTACTGCTACTGCTCTTTCTCCCCGGCTGGTGTCCCCACGGAAACGCTAGAGACCTGTGCCTGTCGGAATGTCGGAACTATCCGAACGTCGGAATATCCTATCCCCCTTCCCAGCAACGTCTCTCGTAGAGGACGCTGCGTTTTGCAGTTATGTATGAGTTTGTCCCAAATCGCGAACCGATTGAACGAATTTTGATATGACGGACACCTGAGTGTCCCATTGCTCACCCCTTGATCCCCTAAAGGGGTCCTGCCGTAGATAATTCAATGACTCTGTTTAACCCATTAACCTAATAACCCACTAACCCACAGCGTCCACCATAGCCTTGGCGAAGGTGGAATAACCCAATAACCCAATAACTCAATAACCAAGTAACCCATTAACTCCTTCCTCCTTCCTCCTTCCTCCTTACTCCTTACTCCTTACTGCCTACTGCCTACTGCCTGCTCCTTCCTCCTTGCCCCATGCCCTCAGCCCCTTGCAGTTATATATAAGTTTGTCCCAAATCGCGAAAGGATTGCACGAATTTTCATATGACGGACAGATAAGTATCCCAACGCACACCCTTTTTCCCTAAAGGGACCTACCGCACCCTCCCCGTACTTCAATCGACTTAGCGGGCAGCCCCCCTTCAGGGGATTAAGGGGTGTGGGTAGGCCTTGGTACCACCAGACGGAAGGCTTATAACCCAATAACTCAATAACCCACTAACCCACTAACCCAATAACCCAATAACTCAATAACCAAGTAACCCATTAACTCCTTCCTCCTTACTGCCTACTGCTACTGCTACTGCCTACTGCCTACTGCCTACTGCCTGCCCCATGCCCTCAGCCCCTTGCTCCTCGCACATTAACCTCTTAACTATGCCTTCCCAGCAGCGTCTCTCCTAGAGGACGCTGCGTTTAGTCTCGAAAGTGGGTATTCTGTCTCCTGTATTCTATCTTTGAGCCTTCGGCTCACAGACATGCTCATAGACTCAAAAATAATTGCAGTAGACTTCGATGGGACCATCGTCGAAGACAGATACCCGAAGATAGGGAAGCCCCATCCATTTGCTATCCAGACCTTACAGTTGCTGCAGAAGGATGGACACCGGTTGATCCTGTGGACGGTACGCCGTGGAAAAACCCTGGAAGAAGCTGTGGAGTTTTGCAAGAAACATGGCATTGAATTCTATGCTGTTAATAAGAATTTTGAAGGCGAGGATGAGGTAGGAGGCAAGCTCAATGCCGACATCTTCATCGATGACCGCAACATCGGAGGCCTACCCCAATGGGGCGAGATCTACCACATGATCAGCGGAAACAGCCATTTCCCCAAAACCGAAAAAAAACCCTGGTGGAAATTGTTTTGATGTTGATAGATTATTGCCTTCGTCCAACGAAGCCTTTGGCGTAGTTGAACTGCCTACTGCCTACTGCCTACTGCCTACTGCTTACTGCTTACTGCTTACTGCCTCCTGTATTCTGTATTCTGACTCCTCAGGCTAGCTACCTATACCTCGCCCTACGTCTACCCTTTGGTGGCTGTAGGTTTACAGATAAGGTTCCAGAGATGAAAGGTCCTGTGATAGAGATATTGGCTTCTTCACTTCCACCGGAGCCTGTGCTGACAAACTGATCAAAGTTGCCAACGATGTAATTAACTTCAGTGCCTATGCCAACATACGGAGTGAGGTCATAGCGAACACCAACAATGCCGGAAATCGTGATAGTAGTCCCATTTTGTGTAGAGCGCTGATCTTCTCGCTCCGGGTCAGTAAACTCTCGGATGAGCGTATTGGTAATGAGGGTGAAGTTAGCTCCGGCACCAAAATAAGGGTGAATCTTTGCTAACCCCCTTTTTCGATAAGTTAAACGCGGATTCCCAAAGTTGAACTGATATTTCCCAACCAATGACAATGGGGTCAGCCGGTACCTGATTTTTTCTTCCCTTTCAATATTTCCTATCCTGTTCAACACATCTACGCGGTCAGAGTAAGTTCCACCATAAAGGCCAATCATAAAACCTTCATAAATATCCAGATCGATGCCGCCCTGAAACATGATCCCTCCATCAAAGGATTTACCGATCTCTGCCAGGTAAGATTCTGTATTCCAATAACCCATGCTCGGTTTGTAATATCCGGCATTGAAGTTTAGGCTGTGGAGCATGGTGGCTACATTAAATCCACCCCGTCTGCCTCCCCGATATCCTTTATACCGCCTGCGCTGTGCTTCAACGTCAGTAACGATCAGCACGAAAAGCAAACTAAAAATAAATATGACAGTTAATTTCTTCATGGGTTTTAGACTTTAGCTGACATTCGTTCCGCCCTGGTTATGACATGATCTCACTGTGTCATCCCTTATTTTTGTCAAACGCTGAAGCTCATTGTTGTAATTAATATTGGCTTGCGCAGTTAGGGCATTTCTTGTTGTAAGCAGGTTGGTCGTAGCCTGGGCAATCAAACTGCTGATCAAAGCCAGCTCCGTATTGTACAAAGTAATGCTGGAGTTTACGCTGGCAGCATAGGTGGCAATGTTAACCATGGTCAACAGATCTCGCTCTGCGACGGTAATGTCTCCATTGCCAAATGACGTGGCAATCGTATTGGCCGTCGTGTTAAAAATGGTGAGGTAATCATTCAACCTCGTATTATGATTAGTTAAGGCTGAAGCTTCCAGACCTGCACGCTGACCCTCAATCAATGGGAGCTGTGAATCATATTGATCTTGAATCAACTGCAATTGCGCCGTTAAAATGCTGTCGATCTCAGTCAGAGCTTCATCGAAAGCATCGTTCGCCGCTTGTTTACAATCGTCGAAGGTATCCTGTGTCAGGTAAAACTGAATTTGCTGTGCAAATTGTAACTGAAACTGCTGCTCACGCTCAAGCTGACGTCCATCATAGTGACTTAACCTTCCGGCATTGGAGATCAGGTTTCCTGCCGCAGCAGCAAGCTGGGGAACCAGGCTGGTGAGCGCAGGATTTGAAAGAAAAGAATTAATGGCATCATTGGTTTGTGATATCGCCGTGGCATCACCGTTTTGTAAGGCTGTAAGGATAGAGCCTTGAGTCTGGCCTGCCCAGTACGCTTGCTGGCCTGCAGTAAAAGCTGAGTTAGCAGCGGAGGCAATATTGGATGCATTGGTGGCATTGCTGATGGACGCGGATAAGCTGGTATATCCATTAACATCGATTGAGCCGGAAGTGCCAAAGCGGGTAGTGATAAATTTCGTATGCGTTTTTTGCGATTTCTGCCTTGATTGACAATACATTTCCGCGATCCGCTTGGAGGCCCCCATGATGTTGGTGGGGTTCACCGCTTTATCTGTAGATACCAAAACAAAGCTGTCGGCCTGATGATGGATGGCGAGGTCCACAATATTTTTTGTCCCGAACACATTCACCTCAACAGCCTCCTGGGGATTCAATTCCATCAATGGAACATGCTTGTAGGCTGCTGCATGATAAACCACGTTGGGCCTGAATTGCTCAAAGATCCTTTCTGTCCTCACCTGGTTGCAGACATCACATACGAAGGGTACCACGCGATCCCTGACCAATCCGTTGAAACGATGCTCCAGGTCATTGAGTAATTCATACAAAGCACTTTCTGCCTGATCGATCAGGATCAGCTTTTTGGGCTTGTAGTAGAGCAACTGTCTGCAGATCTCACTCCCGATAGAGCCAGCGGCTCCGGTCACCATCACTACCTGATCTGCCACCTGTGACTTGACATTCTTGTGATCCAGCCGGATCTCGTCACGTTCCAGCAGGTCTTCGATGCGGATGGTGCGGATCTGCTTACTGCTCAACTCACCGTCGATCCATTGACTGGTAGAAGGTGTGTTTTTGATGATCACATCCATCTCCAGGAAGAACTCGACGATCTCCCGCTTTTTAGCAGCCGGGATCTTTTGTATCGCTATGATCACCTCTGCAATGTTCATCTGCTTGAGCAGGTGAGGGCTGATCGTCTTCTTGGCGAAAACAGGTATCCCTTCAAGTTTTTTACCAACTTTCGATGGGTTGTCATCGATAAACCCGGCAATTCGGTATTTGTATCTTTCGTCCTGCTCCAGGGCATTCCTGGTGATCATGCCTGATTTTCCCGCTCCATAGATCATCACCTGACGTAGCTCGGATTTCTTCCTGACGACATTGAAGTAAAAGGATTTGATGAAAAACCGGATGCTGATCATCGCGAAGGTGATGACCAGAAAATGAATGATCAGGACGGAATAAGACATTCTGAATTCTGACAGGAATCCATAAAAGTCGCTGATCAGATTGATCAAAAGATATGTGCCGGCCGCTGAACCGGTTGCCAGCAAGATATGCTCTACATCACGAATGCTGGTATGGCGTATAATGCCGGAGTAAGGTCTGAAAATGAGGAATCCTAATAAGTAAAACCCTGCAACCACCGCCAGCTGAAGTCCCATCGGGTGGCCGGACATGGTGTCAATACTGAAATTAAATCGAATGGCGTAGGCCAGAACAAAGCTGATAATAACAAGGATGAGGTCTATAAACAATATAACCCATCTTGAAACCAGTCGATTGGCGTAGTGATTTAAAATTCTTTTTAGCACTGGTCTTAATTATGGCTCAAAGGTAGCGATCAAAATATAAATATAAGACTAAAAAATTGTAAAAAAAGCTTAACTCTGTGATGCATTAGGCACAACAAAAGCTTTTTCAATGAATTAAAAGTATGAGTACGCTGAATCAAACATTCCCATATAAGATACTAAAATCTCACTTAATATACCAGGAATCTGATTTTTTTCCTTGTACCGGGTTGGGTTGGTTAATTGCAAACTTATCAAATATTTAACTATTCTGTATTAAGCCAGGGTTGCTTATTGTTGATGCTTATTTAATTTTTAGATTTTGTAAAATCAATAATGAGTAATAATTTTACTCGTTTATGAGCAGCTTAGGTGATTGGCATGTATTATACACCAGGTCACGGAATGAAAAAAAGGTCGCGCAGCGGCTGAGTGAACATTTCGAGGTGTATTGCCCGTTGGTAACAACGGTCAGGCAATGGAGCGATCGAAAGAAAAAGGTCAGCGAGCCGCTGTTCCGGTCCTACGTGTTTGTGCGGGTGACGGCGGCAGAGCGACAGGAGGTCCTGCAAACACCGGGTGTCGTCTGTTATGTGTATTGGCTGGGAAAACCGGCGCAGGTGCGGGAAGAAGAGATCGACGCCATCAAGCTGTTTACTGAAGAAACCGAAAGTGCAGATGTGCTTTCTATTGAATATAATGATACGGTACACATCGACTGGGGCCTGTTCAAAGGGCAGGAAGGCAAATTCCTCGCCCGCCAGGGAGACCATCTGATTTTATTGGTGGAGTCCCTTGGCCAGCTCGTCAAAGCGGAAGTACCTGTTCGTTACGCGAAGACTGCCGGGTAAAACCGGCAATCAGATATTCCGACTTTCGGACTTTCAGATAACTGTAGAGTTCAATTTGTCGGAACATCGGAATTGTCGGAATATCTGAATGTCCGGATATCCAAATATCCAGTTACTACCATGTGACTTACGAGGCGGAGCTGTATCCGAGCGGAGCTCGGATAGGACTTTCTGATATTCCGACTTTCGGACTTTCTGACAACCTAAGAGTTCAATCAGACCGTCTGAACATCGGAATCATCGGAATGTCTGAATTATCTGAATATCCGAACATCTGAATTATCCGAACCATCAGAATATCAATAACCATGAAACACAATTTTGAAAAACTCACGATTTGGCAGGATGCAGTTGATTTGGCAGTAAAAGTCATTATGAGTATAAAGGATTCAACCAACTACTCCCTAAAGGATCAATTGACAAGATCATCGGTTTCTGTACCTAGCAATATTGCTGAAGGATGTGAAAGACAGACAGAAAAGGAATTCTCAAGATACCTGTCGATTGCTGGTGGTAGTTCAGGTGAAGTCAGAACCCAGTTAATTATTGCCAGCAGAATTGGCATGATTGACAAAGATTTTTCTGAAGGTGTAGTTGAAGATTATAGAAAGCTCTCAGCTCAGATCTATGCTTTCAAAAACAGAATAAACTCGTGATCTACAATCATACTCGAACTGTCTGATAATCCGAACATCTGATTGTCGGACTGTCGGAACATCTGAATATCTGACTGTCGGAACATCCGAATATCGGAACATCCATGCTCGATACCCTAATCACAAATAAAACCCGCATCAAACTCCTGTTGAAGTTCTTCCTCAACCCGGAGAGCCGGGCCTATCTCCGGGCATTGGCGACGGAATTTGATGAAAGCACCAACGCCATCCGGCTGGAGCTGAACCGCTTTGAAGATGCAGGCATGCTGGAATCAAACAGCGAGGGCAATAGAAAGATATTCAAGGCAAATCTCAATCACCCACTTTATCACGAGGTACGAAACATACTCCTCAAATATGTAGGCATCGACCAGGTGATTGAGCGGATTATCAGTAAGCTTGGGGATGTACGCGAGGTCTACCTGACCGGAGACTTTGCCCGCGGCAAAAACTCTGATGTGATTGACATCCTGATCGTAGGAAATATCGACAAGGCCTATTTGTTACAGCTGGTCGAACGCACCGAGCAAGTCATCAAAAAGAAAGTACGCCACCTCGTCTATTCCCCTACGGAATTCGAGGCCATGGACCTCAACAAAGAAGAGAATCTGTTGATATGGAACGCGTGAATAGGATACAGAATACAGGAGACAGAAAACAGGAGTGCTGAAGATAACAGGGCTGCATTGCGAATACTCACTCCCTGCGAAGAAGAAACAAACATATTTACGTCATTCTGAAAGTAGCGAAGCGAAATGAAGAATCTTAGTTTACGTCAGGGATGTTGAAAAATGGATCCTTTATGATCAGAGTCCCAGATGTAGAATCTATTCAGGATTATCTATTAGATCTCACGTTTAACAATGGAGAAGTTTTCCGTGTTGACTTAATTGAATTAAGTAAAAAACCAGCCTATTCTAAGCTCAAATCTAAGGAATACTTTAAGCAATTTGGTTTGGTTAGAGGTACCCTTGAGTGGACAGATAACCTGGATGTAGCTCCTGAGTTTTTATATGACCTTGCGATTTCACAATCTTCCAAAGGACCTATTAAAGCATAGACGCATTAGTCTGGGAGCGGTCAACCTTATTTAGGCATCATCATCCTGTCTCCTGTCTCCTGTATTCTGTATTCTGTCTCCTGTCTCCTGCATACTGTCTCCTATGACATCTGATCCCAACATTATCCAACAATTCTCCAAGCATCTCTTCTGGGATGTGAAAAGAGAAAACCTCGGCCTGGAAAAAAACAAAGCCTACATCATTCAGCGGGCACTGGAGTACGGGCTGTTAAAGGATTGGCTACTAATTAAAAAAGTGTACGGAATGGAGGAGATAACAAATACAGCAATGAAACTACGTTCACTGGATGATATCAGCCTTAATTTCATTTCTACACTGAGTGGGGTTCCAAAAGAAAAATTTAGATGTTACACCTTGAGACCATTTCAGGAGAAACACTGGACTTACTAAAAGGTATTCAGGCTCTTGAGTTGGGTGAAATGCGATTGGTAGGAGGTACCGCTTTAGCGTTACAATACGGACATCGAAAATCTATTGACCTTGATTTTTTTGGAATATTCCCCGATGATTCTTTTGAGAATATCTTTAAGTCATTACAATCCCTGGGGAAGGCTGAAGTGATGAAAAGATCGAAATCGATTCTGGTCTTTTCAATAAATGGGGTAAAAGTTGATTTTGTGGACTACAGCCACTATCCGTGGATAAGCGACCCTGTATATGAAAAAGGTATTATAATGGCCTCTGATAAGGATATTTCAGCAATGAAAATTTCCGCAATCACTGGTAGGGGAACCAAAAAAGATTTTTGGGACCTTTACTATTTGCTTGAAAATTACAGCCTGAAAGACATCCTTAATATGTATAGTCAGAAGTATCCTGATGGCTCGGAGTACCTGGCACTTAAAAGCCTGATTTATTTCTATGATGCCGATGAAAACGAAGATCCGTCACCGACTCATAAAGTTAAATGGGATCAGGTAAAAGACCGTATCCGTTCAGAACATAAAAAATACATGGATAACCTTAATTTATAATAGGCTCAAAAGGGACTCAGGTTGGAATGATTCCATCCAGTCATAGCAGAGTCTCCTGAAAGAGACTCTGCGTTGAAAATAGCTTAATCGACGTCTCAATAAATCCCCCTTTTTCAAAGGGGGTGCAGCCTGCCTGCCATAGGCAGGGGGGATTAGTAGGATGCCCACCCCAGCTGGAAGTGGTCACTGTGTTAAAAAGAAACCATGGTTGAATTATGTCGCTTTTATGGAATAAGCAAGAATCCATTCTGAAGAACTTTATACAGCTTGGGAGCTTGCTAAAAGTGGTGAAACTATACCAAAAATTGATCCTTTATGATTAGAGTCACAGATGTTGAATATATTCAGGATTATCAATTAGATCTCACGTTTAACAATGGAGAAGTTTTCCGTGTTGACTTAATTGAATTAAGTAAAAAACCAGCCTATTCTAAGCTCAAATCTAAGGAATACTTTAAGCAATTTGGTTTGGTTAGAGGTACCCTTGAGTGGACAGATAACCTGGATGTAGCTCCTGAGTTTTTATATGACCTTGCGATTTCACAATCTTCCAAAGGACCTATTAAAGCATAGGCGTATTAATCTTGAAAAGGTCAACCTTATTTAGGCATCATCATCCTGTATACTGTATTCTGTTTCCTGTATTCTAAACAGAAATGGACCCCAAAGAACCTTTAATTAAAAGACTCATAGGGAAACTCCCTGACCTGGAAGCAATCTATTTATTTGGTAGCAGAGCAGAGGGTGTGGAGAAAAAGGGGAGTGATTGGGATTTTGCTTTTTTAAGCCGCAAAGGACTGAATCCAAAGGAATTGTGGGATATAAAATCTCAGCTTGAAGCAGATTACAATGAAGACATCGATATCCTTGATCTTTATCAGATTGATACTGTGACTCAAATCGAAGTTATTAAAGGTGGTAGCGTAATATGGAAAGCTGAAAATTTCAATCCCCTGGTTTTTGAATCTGTGGTAATCAGTATGTTTCAAAAGCTGAATGAAGAAAGAGCAGAAATTTTAAAACAGGTATCCGTGCAGGGCAACATTCATGGATGATGTAATTGTTAAAAAAGTGGCAAGTATTGAGCGGTGCATACTTCGTGTAAAAGAAGAATATGATAAAGCCGGGGATCAATTTGATCATGACTATTCAAGGCAGGATGCCGCCATATTGAATTTACAAAGAGCCTGTGAGTTGACAATTGATCTGGCCAATTACCTGGTGAAAAAGAATAAGTGGGGAGTCCCCGCATCAAGTCGTGAGTCATTTGACTTTCTGGTAAAACATGGAGTCATTGATCAGGAGGTCAATGTTAACCTGAAAAAGATGGTTGGGTTCAGAAACCTCGCCATTCACGTATATGATGCGCTAAACATTGATATCCTCAAATCTATTATAGCCCACGAACTTGATGTATTCAAAAAGTTTGGGGAGATATTGTTGAGATTATAAAACTGAAAATAAGAAAATAAAACTTTCCCCTTATGCGGTCCGATGTATTGGCGAAGGGAGAGGACTAAAGCACTTAATGTCCTGGCAGAGTCTCCTGCAAGGGACTCTGCGTTGAAAAAGTAAATAGAGGGAATATCAATCGTGAGAAAACCTACACAATTGCACAGGGTACGAATTCCGCGAAAATCTCCAGTATTCTGTATACTGTCTCCTGTATTCTCTGCTAAATAGGCGGACTAAAGGACAAGTGGAAAAGTTAACATATTAATAACCGGCGGCGCAGGGTTCACCCTGTGAAATAAAGGCAAATGGACGACTTCTATTTCACATATGTGGCGAAGTGAAAAGGACAATCAGAATTACGCTGGTTATACTAACAATTTGCCTTTAAGAATTGAGGCTCACAATTCTGGTAAAGTGGCCGTACGAAATCCGTATGATAAAACAAATTATTATGACGATACTTAATCAATCACGGCGGTGGGGGAAAAACCTGCCTTCGCTGAGGCTACGGCAGGCAGGTTTGCGAGTGGTGATAGAGGAAATAATAGTTTTAGATAATCGATATTAGGAGGCTCTGGCCATTAAATGTCCTAGCAGAGTCTCCTGCAAGGGACTCTGCGTTGAAAATATTTTGAGAAATGTCATTAGTAGGTTTGGCCATTGAAAATTTAACGAACAGAAAAAATGAGTAGACGAAAATTGATATTCAAAATACTGTTTGAGTCCAGTCCCGATAGCTATCGGGACGGGGCGAGTTTATTTTGATTACCAGAGACCGTCTCATTTTTTCCGTTAAATTTTTACAGGCCTTGATTTCTTTGGCGGTCCGCCGCCGCGGTTACTTTCTTCATCAAGGAAGAAAGTAAAAGCCCCCGCGGCTTGAGCGGTGCAAATTGATGACAAAAGAGAAGTATAACATATTAATAACCGGCGGCGCTGGCTTCATTGGTAGCAATCTAGTTGAAGCCCTGCTAAATGATCCAAGGGTAAAAACCGTCCGCGTCCTCGACAACCTCTCCAACGGTTACCTCGAAAACATCAAACCCTTCATGGACCACCCTGACTTTGAATTCCTCGAAGGCGACATCACCGACTACGCCACCTGCCTGGACGCCATGAAAGGAATAGACAAGGTGAGCCACCAGGCAGCCCTGGGCTCCGTTCCCAGGTCCATCCAGGACCCGATGACCACTGACCGGGTGAATGTAGGAGGGACGGTAAACATCCTCCATGCTGCTGTGGAACAAAAGATCGACCGGGTGATCCTGGCCTTTTCTTCCAGCACCTATGGTGACCACCCCGGACTCCCCAAAGTGGAAGACAAGATCGGCAACCCCTTGTCTCCCTATGCGGTGAGCAAAGCCGCCATCGAGCAGTATGCGCAGGTCTTCAACAGGACCTACGGACTGGACTTTGTCGGATTACGTTATTTCAATGTCTTCGGTCCTAACCAAAACCCGGACAACCCCTATGCGGCCGTGATCCCTTTGTTTTGCAAAGCCTTTATCGAAGGAAAGCCCTGCCAGATTTTCGGTGATGGCCTCACCAGCAGAGACTTTACCTACGTCGACAATGCCGTGCAGGCAAATATGAAAGGGTTATTTACGGAAAACGCAGAAGCCCTCAATGAGGTCTA
This sequence comes from Cyclobacteriaceae bacterium, assembly GCA_965223915.1. Lineage (GTDB taxonomy): Bacteria > Bacteroidota > Bacteroidia > Cytophagales > Cyclobacteriaceae > UBA7330. The sequence continues at coordinate 2,911,960 of OZ245027.1, forward strand.
CAACGTAGCCTGTGGCGAGCGTACCACATTGCTCGATATCGTTGGATTCCTCAAAGAAATTAGTGGCAAAGATTTGGATCCCATCCATCAGGATGAACGACCCGGCGATGTAAAGCACTCCCTGGCAGACATCGGTAAGATAAAGACCCTGCTCGGCTACAAGCCTACGGTATACATGAAAGGGGGATTGGAGAAGGTATATGAGTGGTATAGAAAGCAAATTATGTTTATTCGTTGATTTGCTTATCTGTTTAATTGACCTTGTTAATAAATATCTTATGTGTCAAATAAACCGATCAACCTAATAACTCACGAGTCCACCGACTTGTCCATCGAAGCAAATGCGTAGATGGAAGCCTTGGTGAAGGTGGAATAACTCAATAACCTAATAACCTAATAACCTAATAAATATCGGAAAGTCTGAATGTCGACCTGTCAACCGGAGCTTTAGCATAGGTTGAACATCCGACTGTCTAAATATCCATACTGAAAACGAAAGAAAAGAAAATATCGAGTTAGGGAGTACATCCTGCCAGATGTGCAAATTCACCTCGTTATTTCCTAAATTTGACTATTAGATATTCAGAATTATGGTAACAATAATTAAGAAAGGAACACCAAAGCAAGAAGCCAAAAAACTTATTGATGAAGCAGTAGCCAGGTCAAGGGGAAATGACTTAAGAAAATATGCTGGAATATTAAAGACCAAAATTGACCCGGTTGAATATCAAAAACAGATAAGGAGTGATTGGGAATAAACTTTTTGTGGATACAAATATTGTCAGGACATCCGACTGTCAAATCAACAGATAAACAAATCAACATTCATCCGCCGACCTGTCACCCGAAGATTCTTTGATCAACGAAGCCTTGGCCAAGTTGATTATCGTAGGGTGAAGCTTCCTTTGATCCACGAAGCCATAGCGCAGTGGATAGCGCAGGAGGAGATAAACAGATCAACCTTAATAACTCAATAACCTACGTGTCCACCGACTTGTCCATCGAAGCAAATGCGTAGATGGAAGCCTTGGCGAAGGTTTTTAGGAGATTCAAGAGACGCGGGTTGGCAAAATTTGTCAATGTTTAGAGGGTGTTATCGACAACTAATTAATCATTATAAGTTAACTGAATTGAAACGAAAGAAATAGAAAAATTCAACTAATCCTCCTTATAAAGGAGGTGCAGGAGGATTTGTTAAAAAAATATTTTTCTTTTCTTTCTTAGATAAATATCGATTTAGAAAGTGCGGATCGATAACCTAATAGCTCTATGACCTATTAAATATCGGAAAGTCAGAATATCGGAACTATCTGAATATCCGAACACAGGACTTCAAATAAACAGATAAACAAATCAAACCCATCAACATCTAGTAGGAACGTACTCGTAACTGGAAATATAGAAGTTTAAACCAATTAAAAAATGCGAAAACTTCTGTCTCCTGATTTCTGTCTCCTGTCTCCTCCGAAAATAATTTTGGGAATCATACATCATTGAATAAATAGATTTTAAATGCACAGAATAGGCATTATAGGTTTAGGCTACGTCGGCCTCCCACTCGCAGTAGCATTCGCTAAAAAATACCAGGTCATCGGTTTCGACATCAATGAATCCCGGATCAAAGGATTGTCAGACGGACATGACAGTACCCTGGAAGTAGGTGATGAAGAGCTGAAAGAAGTGCTGACATCTGGCAACCTGAAGGTGACCAAGCAAACGGAGCTGATGGACGACTGCAACGTGTATGTTGTCACCGTCCCCACGCCTACGGACAAAAACAACCGACCGGTCCTGACCCCACTGATCAGGGCCAGTGAAACAGTCGGGAAAGTGCTTAAGAAAGGAGACATCGTCATCTATGAATCGACTGTTTACCCGGGCGTAACGGAAGACGAATGTGTGCCCATCCTGGAACAACAATCGGGCTTGACATTCAATAAAGACTTTTACGCCGGCTATTCACCCGAGCGGATCAACCCCGGGGACAAAGAGCATACCGTCACCAAGATATTGAAGGTCACCTCCGGCTCCACACCCGAAGCTGCAGAAAGGATCGATGCACTCTATGCCAGCATCATCACCGCCGGCACGTTCAAGGCCAGCTCCATCAAAGTGGCCGAAGCGGCTAAGGTCATCGAAAACAGCCAGCGTGACATCAACATCGCCTTTGTCAATGAGCTCGCCAAGATCTTTAACCTACTCAATATCGATACCCGGGAGGTACTCGAGGCGGCGGGTACGAAGTGGAACTTCCTGCCCTTCAGGCCGGGGCTGGTGGGTGGACATTGTATTGGCGTGGATCCTTTTTACCTGGCACAGAAAGCACAGGAGGTGGGTTATCACCCCGAGATCATCCTGGCCGGCCGGCGACTCAATGACAGCATGGGCCCCTATGTGGCTGAGCAGACCGTGAAGCTGATGGTAAAAAATGATCTGAAGGTCAAAGGCTCCAAAGTGCTCGTCCTCGGCATCACGTTCAAGGAGAACTGCCCCGACATCCGCAACACCCGGGTGATCGACATCATCCGTGAGCTACAGGACTTTTCATTGGATGTAGACATCTACGATCCCTGGGCCAGCACAGCCGAAGTTAAGGAGGAGTATGGGTTGTCACTCATTGAAAAACCTGAAGGACCTTATGAGGCTATTGTGCTTGCTGTGGCGCATGAGAGGTTTAAAGCATTTGACATTCTATCGTTGAAGAAGGCTGACGGAATTATCTATGACGTGAAGGGCACGTTAGATAAAGAGATAGTGAATGGTAGATTATAGCAAACTGTCTGAAAGTCAGAATATCGGAACTATCTGAATATCCGAACACCGGACAGTCAAATAAACAAATAAACGAATCAACAAATAAACCTTCTCCCCGGCAGGTGCCTGTCCGCCGTAGGAGGGTCCTCCCCAGACGGAAGACTGATAACCTATTAACTCAATAACCCAGTGTAGACAAGCAGGATTAAAATGAGCAGCTATACAATAATTATTGAAAAGACATCGGATGGCTTCAGCGGCTATGTACCCGATTTGCCTGGTTGCATTTCAGTTGGTGATACCAGGGACGAATTAGTCAATCATCTTAAAGAAGCCATTAATCTCTACATTGAGGAAGTAAGATTAAAAGGAATTGCATTACCTCAGCCATCAACTTCTGCTGAATTAATAGAGGTTGATTAGGAGTTATGTGACTGCGGTATCTTTGAAAAATGATCTGTCCGAACATCGGAAAGTCCGAACATCCGAACGTCGGTACTCAATAACTCAATAACCAAATAACTCAGTAACTCAATAACCCATTAACCCAGTAAATATCGAAAAGTCTGAATATCGGAACTATCTGAATATCTGAAGTGCGGACTGTCAAATAAACAAATAAACGAATCAACAAATAAACATTCTCCCCGACTGGTGTCCTCACCAGACGGAAGACTGATAACCTATTAACTCAATAACTCAGTAACCTATTAACCTGGTAATTGTCCGAAAGTCAGAATATCGGAACTATCTAAATATCGGAACACCGGACTGTCAAATAAACAAATAAACAAATAAACGAATCAACATTCATCCGCCGTAGCTTCAGCGAAGGAGGAAATAAACGCATTAACACACCTTCTCCCCAGACGGAAGACTGATAACCCAATTACAGTGCATATAATAAACATACAAGCAAATTAAAATCACTTTTTATTATAATATTATTCGATTGTGATCTAAAATTATTATGTTTATTGTGATGATTCATAGAATCCTTAAGCAAAGCATTGAATCACGCCTATGGAAAGGAAAAGTGATATTGCTGATGGGACCACGACAAGTTGGTAAAACTACCCTCGTCACAGATATAGCGTCAATGTATGAAACGGAGACAATATGGCTATCAGGCGATGATATCAATGACCGGACCCGACTGAGCGCACCTAATCTATCCTTAATAAAGACGTTAATCGGACAAAAAAAATTTCTTGTGATTGACGAAGCTCAGCGGATCGAAAACATAGGTCTCACACTTAAATTAATTGTGGATCACATGAAAGGCGTCCAGGTGCTGGCAACTGGATCCTCATCCTTCGAGTTGGCAAACACAGTGAATGAACCTCTAACCGGTAGAAAATATGAATTCCTGATGTTTCCCTTGTCTTTTGCTGAGCTGGTGAGCCATACCAACGCTTTTGTGGAGACCGGCCACCTGGAAAACCGGTTGATTTATGGAAGCTATCCCGAAGTGGTCACCTCATCTGGGGAAGAGCGAGAAAAGCTTTCATTGCTTTCCGATAGCTATCTATACAGAGATTTACTGACTTATGATAGAATTAAGAGGCCGGCCTTGTTGTCTACATTACTTCAGGCACTTGCATTACAGCTAGGCAGTGAAGTGAGCTACAATGAACTGGCACAGGTTGTAGGTGCTGACAAGCAAACCATAGAAAATTATATTGATCTCCTGGAGAAAGCTTACATCGTATTTCGACTGACAGCTTTCAGCAGCTATGTACGTAACGAACTTAAGAAGACCAGGAAAGTATATTTTTATGACAACGGCATACGTAATGCTGTCATTGGAAATTTTGCTCCATTAAAAAACCGGCAGGACAAAGGTGCCTTGTGGGAGAATTATCTGATCAGCGAAAGGTGGAAAAAGATTGGTTACCAGGGATTTTATGGTCATCGTTACTTTTGGCGGACCACCCAACAACAGGAAATTGATTACCTGGAAGAAGCAGACGGCAAACTTTCGGCTTATGAATTTAAGTGGGATGCGTCGGCAAAGCCCCGCTTTTCAAAAACCTTTTTAAATTCGTATGCTGTTGAAAGCACTCAGGTGATCAATCCGGAAAATTACCCGGAGTGGCTATTGAATTGATCTATAACCCATCTGGCAAAATATTCTAAATATGGGTCAAATAAACGATTCAACAGATAAGCAAATAAACGCGAAGCCACATAAAGTTTATTCGTTGATCTGTTTATTTGTTTTTTTTGCCTTCTAAACTAAAATTTTCCCTGTTATGTGTCAAATAAGCAAATCAACAGATAAACAAATCAACCCTTATTCGCCAATACCTGGTAAGATTTACTAAATATGTTTCAAATAAACGATTCAACAGATGAGCAAATAAACGCGAAGCTCGGAATATCTGACCGTCAAATAAACAAATCAGCAAATCAACAAATCAACAATAACCATGTATACTTACTCATTTGAAAAACTAGAAGTCTGGAAATTGTCAAGAAAAATGGTTAAATCAGTTTACCTTTTGACAAAAGATTTTCCGGAAGAAGAAAAGTTTGGGATGACTTCTCAAGTAAGAAGAGCAGCTGTTTCAATTAGCAATAACCTTGCTGAAGGAACATCAAGAAAAACCATGAACGATCAGTCTCATTTTACAGTGATGGCATATGGTAGCATGCTAGAAGTCTTGAATATGATCATATTAGCACTTGATTTAGAGTTTATTGGAGAAGATAAATACATACAAATTAGACCTGAGCTTGAGGAATTGGGAAATAAATTGAATGCCTTCCGCAATTCACAATTAAACAGATAATGAAACTAACAAATCAACGAATCAACGAATCAACAAATAAACGCGAAGCCATTAGACCTGAGCTTGAGGAATTGGGAAATAAATTGAATGCCTTCCGCAATTCACAATTAAACAGATAATGAGAACTAACAAATCAACGATAATGAAACTAACGAATCAACGAATCAACGAATCAACAAATAAACACGAAGCCCTTTCGCCAATACCTGGCAAAATATTCTAAATATGGGTCAAATAAACGAATCAACAAATAAGCAAATAAACAAACTCTCAACGCGTGAGTTGAGATCGCTATTTACCAGGACAATCTACCTAAGCGTAACCCTCACGATCTTCCTAAGTTCATGCATCCCCAACAAAAAGGTCGTCTACTTCCAGGACAAGGAAAATAAGCTCCCATATGATAGCCTGATTCAACCCCAGTACCATGATTATCAATTACTGGAAGGCGACATTATCGATGTTCGGGTAAAAAGTAAAGACCCGGTCTTATCTGAATTATTTCTCATGCAACAGGCCGGTAACAATCAAAACCAATTGATGCAGGGAGCACAAAACGGTTCGGATATCTTTTACCTGACTGGATATACCATCAACAGCAATGGAGACATTGAACTACCAGTGGTAGGGGAGATCCATGTAGAGGGATATACTTTAGAAGAAATTAAACCCATTATACGTGAGCGCATAGCCAAATATATTAAGGAACCTTATGTGGAGGTAAAGCTGGGCGGAGTACGGTTTACAGCATTGGGTGAATTCAACAGTCCGGGTCGTTTTGGTATACTCCAAAGCGATGTCACAATTTTTGAGGCCATCGCCAACGCGGGGGACCTGACCATCCTCGCCGACCGCAGACATGCCACCCTGATCCGACAGTATCCCGACGGTGAGCGCGTACACGAGATCGACCTCACCCGGCGCGATATCATGAACTCAGAGTTTTACTTCATACAGCCCAACGATCTGCTGTATCTGCCCCCACTCAAAGTGCGTGAACTAGGAACTGGGGTAACTGGCGCTCAAACTTTTAGCACAGTGGTGGCTACGATCACTGGTTTAGTTGTTATTCTTAGTTTGTTTACCAACTAATACTATCCTGGTTTGATGTGCTCTCTAAACTATCCATTCACAACAAAAAGGTTTAAACTTGCTTTTTAATTTTAGCTGGATTAGCCACTTTGCAAAAGTTGTCTTGATTTGAATACATCTACTGACAATCAAAAATCCCTCCTGAGGAATTACCTGCAGGATGACCCTATAAATTTCAGAGAATGGTTCTACAGGATCATTTCTTACTGGTGGCTGATTCTTATCTGTGTATTTATTGCTGTTATAAGTGTTTGGGTGTTTCATCGCTACAGCCTCCCACGCTATAACATTGCTACCACCATCATTGTAAATCAGGATAAGAACAATCCAAGTGATATTATTCTGGAGGAACTCAGTATGTTCAATAGCAATATCAATATCCAAAACGAGATTGGTATTCTAAAAAGTCTGAGCCTGCTTGGTCAAACAATCGATACACTAAATTTTGAAGTTGAATACTTTAAAGTAGGTAGGATACGGGTGGCAGAGCAATATGTAGAAGATAGTCCTTATAAAGTGGAGGTGATCAGCAATGAGAGTCTCTCTGGAGCTACATTCATGATTGATATATTGGACAACAATCAGTTTCGTATCTATCCAAATTCTGAAAACCCTGTTATTGGATTAAAAGAAGAGGTATTGACATTTCCTGCGTTGATAGAGGGGCCGGGCTATTTGCTGAGAGTGGCAAAAAATACGACAGATTCACTCAAAGTACAGGTTGGTCAGGATAAATTTATTATATATAAGCCACAGGATCTGGCTAAACGTTACTCCGGGCAACTTAATATTAACAATCTAAACAAGGAATCATCCATTCTATCTATCAGCATGGTCTCTTCAGTTCCTGAAAAAACCAAGGCTTTTTTGGATATGTTAGTGGACCAATACATTCAGCGGGAGCTTAACCAGAAAAACCTGACAGCAGAGCAAACATTAAAATTTATCGACCGGCAATTAACAGGGATTCAGGATACTTTGACTACGATTGAAGATCGCTTGCAGAACTTCCGGAGCGCTAACCGGATTGTAAACATCAATGAAGAGGGAGTTGCAGAAGTTCAAAAGTTTCAGCAATTGGAACAAAGAAAGGCTCAGGAAGAGATTAAACTCGAGTACTTTGACTACATCCAGGAGTACCTGGAAAAAAATCGTAATCCCACTGGTATCGTGAGTCCGGCTACTGTGGGAATTGAAAGTCTGGTGCTGGATGCCCTGGTACAAAACCTCAATGAACTCACATCTCAGCTAACACAGGTTGAAATGAATGCAACGGAGATCAATCCACAAGTGGAATCGCTACACATCCAGATCCAACGGGTGATGAACGGGGTGATTGAAAATGTCGCTAATTTAAAGGAGTCCACGCGGATTACTTTACAGGACATAAATGCAAGGATCATAGAGGCGGAGGAAAGTCTTAACAAATTGCCAAGAACAGAACGTGCATATGTCAACATCCAAAGACGTTTCAATTTAAGCGAAAACCTGTTCATTTACCTGCAGGAAAAGAAAGCCGAAACTGGTATTGCCAAGGCGTCAAATGTACCTGAGAATAAACGGTTGGATCCGGCCATCGTGATGGAAAAGACATTCCCAAATACCAAAAGAAATTATTTGATTGGTTTATTTCTGGGCTTTGCCTTACCCATTGGGTTTGTTTTTTTACGAGCATTTTTTTCTAATAAGATTGAAAGTATCTCAGATATTGAACGAGGTACCTCATTACCTGTATTGGGAACCATTGCTTACAGCCATTATCAAACTGAGTTGGTGCTTCGCGACCATCCCAGGTCGTTGCCTGCCGAGTCGTTTAGGAAGGTAAAGGCTGGCATGAAATTCCTGGAGAACGGTGCTCCCGCACAGGTAATCATGATTACCAGCCTGCAATCAGGAGAAGGAAAGAGCTTTCTGGCCATGAATTTTGCCTGCATGTTGGCAAACATGAATAAGAAGGTTATCCTTCTGGGAATGGACTTGCGAAAACCCAAAATGTCAAAAGAGTTTGAGGTATCTAATGAAAAGGGTGTAAGTACCATTTTGATCGGTGAACAACCTTTGGAAAAAGTACGTCATCATACGGGGATCAAAGGGTTAGATCTGCTGGTATCAGGTCCAATACCTCCAAATCCCAATGAATTGCTTACCAGTGAAAGGGTGGCAGACCTTTTTGCCAGACTTCGTGAAGAATATGACCATGTCATTGTAGATACCTCGCCGGTTGGGCTTGTTTCGGATGCTATGGAATTGAGTAGACACACGGATATTGCCTTATTTGTGGTGAGGCAGCAGTTTACTTCGAAGCATGCTATTGAATATATCGACGACATTTATCAAAAGAACCTTTTACCCAGGATCGGGATCATTCTGAATGGTGTTGACTTTAAGAAACTCAGAAACAAGATGAATTACGGCTATGGTTACGGCTACGGCTATGGCTATGGCTATGGGTTCAGCAAGGGCAATGGGTACTACGAAGAATAATAACTGAGACACACTTTTTTATGCCATTGATCATCGCAGAAATAGGCCAGGCACATGAAGGAAGCCTGGGAATTGCCCATTCCTATATTGATGCACTGGCTGATTCCGGCGTTCATGCGGTGAAATTTCAGACCCATATAGCTGAGGCGGAAAGTAGTGAATACGAACCCTTCCGCGTGAAATTCAGCTATGAGGATGAGACCCGCATGGATTACTGGCGGCGGATGCAGTTTACGCCGGATCAATGGAAAGGTTTAAAGGAACATGCGGAGGAAGTGGGACTTGAATTTATGTCATCTCCATTTAGCAATGCCGCTGTAGATCTGCTGGAAGAGCTGGGGGTGACAAGATATAAAGTAGGTTCTGGAGAAGTTTCCAATTTTTTACTGTTGAGGAAAATTGCGGAAACAGGAAAACCCATTATCCTTTCAAGTGGGATGAGCTCATTTGATGAGTTGAATGAAGCGATTAATTTTCTGCAACCTTACGGAAATGAGCTAAGCATATTACAATGTACAACTGCCTATCCTACCCAACCGGAAGATTGGGGGCTCAATGTGATCAACGAGTTGAAAGAAAGGTTTGCCTTGCCAGTAGGGTTTAGTGATCACTCAGGAAATATTTTCGCCTGCCTGGCAGCCGCTACCCTAGGTGCTTCAATACTGGAATTTCATGTAGTATTTGATCAAAGAATGTTTGGGCCCGATGCCAGATCCTCGCTCACACTAGATCAGGTAAAACAATTGACAAAGGGTGTACAGGAAATCACTGCTGCTATAAATACCCGTATAGACAAAACAGACAACAGACGCTTTAGCGAACTGAAAGGAATTTTCGAGAAATCATTGGCCGTGAATAAGTCCCTGAAGAAGGGGCAGGTTGTTGCATTTGAAGACCTGGAAGCCAAGAAGCCTAAAAACAAGGGAATTTCTGCAGCTCTGTTTCAGGAAGTCATCGGAAAAACCCTGAAAAATGACATAGAAGCCTGGTCTTTTATCAACGAATCAGACCTGAAATAATAGCCTAAAGATGGAAAGAAGAAAGATTTGTGTAGTGGTTACCGCTCGCCCCAGCTATAGCAGGATCAAGACAGCGCTTAAGGCCATCCGCGAGCATCCCGAACTTGAACTTCAGTTGGTAGTGGCAGCGTCTGCCTTATTGGATAGATATGGTTCTGCCATCAACTATATTGAAAAGGACGGATTTGAGATTGCAGCGAAGGTTTTCAATGTACTGGAAGGAGAAAATCTGACTGCCGCAGCCAAAACGACTGGCATTGGTATCCTGGAGTTATCTACAGTCTTTGATAATCTACGCCCGGATATTGTGGTAACCGTTGCCGATCGGTTTGAGACCATGGCTACAGCTATTTCTGCCAGCTATATGAATATACCCCTGGCGCATATCCAGGGAGGTGAAGTGACGGGCAATATCGATGAGAAGGTCCGACATGCCATTACCAAGCTGGCCGACTATCACTTTGTAGCTTCAGACAAGGCCAGGGAGCGGGTCATTAAAATGGGGGAAAACCCGGAGATGGTATATAAAACCGGATGCCCTTCCATAGACCTCGCGGCGGAAGTCCTCGAGAGCCCGGCTCTGGATTTTGATCCTTTGGTGAAATATGGTGGGGTAGGAAAAAAGATTGCCTATGATGAGGGATATCTGGTGGTGATGCAACATCCGGTGACCACAGAATATGAGCAATCCAGAAAGCATATAGAAGAGACTCTATGGGCCTTAAGTGAGATAAACAGACCCACTTTCTGGTTCTGGCCAAATGTGGATGCCGGTGCGGATGGTACATCAAAGGGTATCAGGGCTTTTCGTGAACACAATCAGGAGAAAGCCCTTAATTTTCACTTCTTCAAGAATATGGAGCCCCTTGATTTTTTGAGACTGGTAAAAAATTCCAACGCCCTGATCGGTAATTCAAGCGTGGGCATCAGAGAATGTGCTTTCCTGGGTATTCCGGTGGTCAATATTGGTAGCAGACAGGCTGGAAGAGAACGTGGTGTTAATGTAGTAGATACAACTTATGATAGAAATAGAATTGTCACATCTATTCAGAAACAACTAAGCAATGGGCATTATGATTCTGATACAACATATGGGAACGGTGAAGCAGGATCCAAAATTGCAAAACTCTTGGCCGATGTTTTCTTGACTTTCAATAAAAAACTTTCCTATTGATGTTGAGGGTAAGTTTACCGGAATTGTCCTATTGTAGGGTCCTGGCTGAAAATCCTGATCAGATAATACTCAATAAGTTGAAGCAAGCCAATGAATATGTTTTCGTTGTCGGATACGAAAATTGGAGTCATCCAGATTTTGAGGTGATCAATAAATCTTCTGCAGTGATCAATCTGGGCGGTGATATCGATAATGTATTTCAACGATTTCATGCGACCTGTAGAAATGAAATTCGTCGCACTTTCAGAGAGGATCAGCTGGAATTTGTTAAAGAAATCTCTGATTGGGAGGCTTTTTATGCGTTTCATAAGCAATGCGAGCAAGAGCGAAACTGGATCCCTGCGCCCAGGGAGGAGCTGCAAAACAGCCTGGCCTTTGGGGTGAAATATGATGGACACTGGATAGCCGGAATGACCTGCTATCATGACGAAGACCTGATGCGTATTGGCAGGATTTTTTCCCGAAGGAAGTCAGATGATTTGGCTGACTACCCCGGGGTGATTTTTAGTGCGGCGTCCCGAAGAATTATTTATGAATATTGTCAATGGGGCATCGCGAATGGGAAAAAGTTTTTAGATATGGGTGGTGTGGATCCTGACGACCCCACCAAAAAAGGGATAACAAAGTTCAAAATGTATTTTGGCAGTGAAATACGTCCGACCTACCTGGGAAGGTACGAATCGCCTTTGTTCACAAGTGCGAAAAATACCCTGTCAGAGCAAAAAATTGACATTACCTGATGGCTGATAAAAGGCTGATACTGTTGGGTTACAATAATATTGTAGCCACTTTGATTGAAAGGATGGCTTTACCGGCAAATTCAATTGAGGTGGTCTCCAGTGATGGTCAGCTAAAGGGTAAATCGGTACCGGGAAGCGCCAGGACAACACAATTGGATGATCAGCAACTTACGGATTACCTGCTGGAATTGAAAGTACGCACAAAGGATCTGGTGATTTCTATTGGATGCCCATGGATACTAAAAGAGGAACATATACATGCACTGGGTGCCCGGGTACTTAATCTACATGGGACTCACCTGCCTACATACAGAGGGGGTACCATCTATTCCTGGTATATATTAGCCAGGAAGCGGACTGGCTTATGTGCACTACACAGAATGACCGAACAGCTTGATCAGGGAGGTATTACACACTGGGAAGAATACCTGATCCCTCCGGGTTGTCGAAAGCCGGCGCACCTGATGGAACTCTATGCACAAAAAAACAGTGCGTTTCTGGAAAAAATCATCCGGGATTGGTATGCTTCAGGGATACACCCGGCAGCTAATGGGCCCACCCAACAACCAGAGTATCTTAGCTCTTACTGGCCCCGTCTCCTGACAGATCATCATGGCTGGCTGGACTGGAGCTGGAAAGGTGAGGATCTTGAAGCATTTGCCTGTGCATTCGATGATCCCTACAAAGGCGTTCAGACCGAGTGGAGGGGTAAAGTGGTCCGGCTGAAAGATGTGTATTTTCAGCCAGGTATGGGCAGCTATCACCCCTTCCAATACGGGCAGATATTTAGGAAATCCGAACAATGGATTCATGTGGCGGTGCAGGGGGGAGAGTTGATTATTGAGCGACTGCTCGATGAATACGAACAGGATTTTTTCAAACAGATTAGGGTGGGAGATCGTCTCTATACCCGACCCGAGAAACTTGTGAATCAAAATACAAGGGTGTACAAGGGAGCGGATGGCCTGAAAGCTGAAAAATTCTGGTGAAACTACTCATCGTTAATTTCCACTATTTCAGAGAAGAGGTCTATGAAAGTGGGATTTATCCCGTTTCTGCACTTGCCTTAAAGCGCCAGCTAGATCAGCTCGGAAAGCATTACACATTTATAGGTCAAACGGACCTTCTTCGGTGGCTGGAAGCGGGTAAAGTTGAAAATGGAAATTATTGCCTCATTACCTTTGATGATGGTCTAAAAGAACAAATGCATGCTTTTCGTTTGCTTCGGCAAATGGATGTGCCAGCCATCTTTTACGTTCCCGGTCAACCTTTCCTGGAGAAAGAAGTGCTGTTTGTACATAAGCTGCACTATGTCAGGGCCAACCGCTCGGATAGAGAGATCTATGATGTGCTGGCTACCCGTTATTCATTAACGGATGATCTTTTTGATATGGATAAGCTCCGCAACCAGTACCGATACGACAATGACATGGCCAGGAAAGTTAAATATTTCATGAACTTTCAGATGAGCGAGGTAGATCGTAATTTACTGATCGAGACCCTTTTTCAGGAACTTACGGATCAGGATCAATTCAGAAGGGTGCTTTACATGACGCATGAAGACCTAAAGGAGCTGGCGGAAGCCAACGCCCTGGGCGCACATGGGAATACACACAGACCTTTGGCTACATTACCAGGGGATGAAGCAAAAAAAGATATTCATGATTCTATCCAATGCCTGGAAGAGATTACAGGCACTCGGGTACGCTCCTTTGCTTATCCCTATGGAGGTAGATCTGCTGTATCCGAAGACCTGATCACCTGTTTTGAAGGGACCGATGTGGCTTTCGCGCTAACGATGTGGCGAGGTTTTAATACCAGTGAACAGTTCAACTCCCGAGGCCGGTATTTACTCCACAGGGTAGATACCAATGATGCACCAGGTGGAAAACAAAAGGCAGAGACTTACATCCCGTGAAGATACTTGTAGCTGAAACAAGGGATTTTTCAAAAAGTGTAAAAACTCAACTGCAATCTTTGGGTCAGCTGGAATTCAGAGACATTGCAAAGCCGGAGCTTTCGGAAGCCTTTAAGACCTATGATGTGTTCTGGTTCAGGCTGGGATTTCGGATTACCCGCGAGCTGCTTGAGATACCTGACAGACGTGTCCGGGTGATCGTAACAGCCGTGACTGGTCTCAACCATATCGACTTGGATGCCTGTGAGGAATACGGCGTGAAAGTACTTAGCCTGAGAGGGGAGTATGATTTCCTGCAAAGTGTGAGGGCCACTGCAGAACATACCCTGGCCATTACCCTGGCCCTGCTCAGACATATTCCTGATGCCGTAGCACATACCAGATCCGGTCAATGGGACAGGGAACCATTCAAAGGGAGTGAACTCTACGAGAAAACTGTGGGTATCATTGGTTACGGTAGACTGGGCAGCATCACAGCTGACCTGTTTCGTGCTTTTGGAGCCTCAGTAAAGGCATACGATGTTAAAGAAGAAAAAGTGCCTCATGAGCTGAAAACGGATTTGGATGACTTATTCAAAATGTCAGATATTGTCTCCCTTCACATCAACCATCACCGGGATAATATTGGTTTTGTGAGCAGGGAAAAACTGGCATTGCTCAAAGAGGGTGCTGTGTTTGTCAATACCTCCAGGGGTGATCTGGTAGATGAGGAGGCCCTTTGTGAGGCATTGAAAGCAGGGAAAGTGGGTGGATGTGCGTCTGATGTCCTGCTGGATGAGTATCGCAGGGAGCGGTCACCTTTGCTGGCAATGGCTAAGGAAATGCCTGCAAGGGTGTTGATGACACCTCACATTGGTGGAAATACCCTGGAAAGTTTCGATAAAACCGAGCAGTTTATGTACAACAAGCTGGAAACCTATATCAGGAATGCATAAAACAAAGATACTGGGCATCATACCAGCACGAGGGGGATCGAAAAGGGTGCCCCAAAAGAATTTCAGACCCTTTGCCGGGACCACACTCACAGACCTCGCCATCCGACAGGCCCTGGAAACCACCCGGCTGGATACCATTGTGGTAAACTCTGATGCCCCTGAGATTGCTCAGATTGCCAGCCAGTATAAAGACCGGGGGGTGCAGTTTCTGAAGCGACCCGGTATTCTGGCTACCGATGAGTCACCGGCGATTGACTATATGTTACAAACCCTGGACCACCTTGGTGCTGCAGGCGAGCACTATGACCTGGTTGTGATCATCCAGCCCAGCAGTCCCCTGAGGTCAGGAAAAGACATTGACAGGACAATCCAAATGCTACTGGATAATGACGATGCCGACAGTGCGGTGAGCGTGGTCAGGCTTCCGCACATGATCCATCCCCATAAGATCAAAAAGATGGAGGGGGCACAGTTGATCCCCTGGTTGGTAGACGAACAGGGTAAAACGGCGGCCCATGAGCTGCCTGCACTTTATGTCAGAAACTGTGCTGTTTATGTATTTCGTACGGAAAACCTCAGAAATGCCATCACCTACGGAAATATGAGCCTGGGCTACCTGATGCCCCCTGAGACTTCGGTGGATATCAATGATATGCTTGACTTTGAATTTGCGAATTATCTATACCTAAATAAGTATAAAAATTGAAAACAGTTCTCGTTGGATTAGGTCCCCATGGACTTAGATTATATAAATGTTTAAAAGAATTAGAGCATTATTCTTTAATTGGTTTAATTGACAAACGAAGTTCAGTGCTTGAAAAAATTGATGAATCAGATCATTATATGTTTTCTGGTAATATGGAGGATTTTTATGCAAGAAATAAGCCAGATGTAGTAGTAATAAGTACAAACGGTCCTTCACATCGATCATTAGCAGAACAAGCGATGCAGAATGGTGTAAGGAGATTGTTTATTTCAAAACCTTTGGCATGTTCAGTCACAGATGCGAATGCCATTGTTGAAATGGCAGAAAAAACAGGAACAAGAATTGTAGTTGATCATGGTTTAAGGCATGATATAACCTATAAATGGATTAGCGAGTGTATAAAAAACAAGGTTTACGGTGAACTTGTTTCTGTTTACATTCAACGTCCTGGAATTGGCCTAGGCTGTCTTGGTGTCCACTCATTTGATCTGGCAAATTTTCTTTTTGACAAAAATCCTATTAAAGTTACTGGGTGGGTTGATAAACCTTATAAAAAGAATCCAAGAGGAGAAGAGTTTGTTGATCCGGGAGGAACTGTGTTTTTGGAATATGGAGATGGTAAAAGAGCAATAATTGAGCAGATAGAAATGGGTTCTGGCCCAATGTCAGTTGAGTTAAACTTCAATTTTGCAAGGATTAAGGTTGACGAAAAATTTAACAATATGGAAGTGGTTTCAAAAGATCCGAATTTTATACCGGGACCTGGCAGACCAGCACCTTTAAAGAAGGAACTTAATCCTCATGGACAGGAGGTCAGGCATGATATTTTTTACTTAATGAAAAAATTGCTCATTGAACTTGTGGGTACAGGAAAGATGATTGCAGATATGTCCCATGGTAAAACTTCTGTGGAGATATTATCAGGGGCCTATCAATCTAGCGAACATGGAAATATAGCTATATCACTCCCAATGGCAAATGAAGAGTACAAAAATCGATATTTACCTGTAACATGAAAAAAATTGCAATTGTCGGATTTGGTAAAATTGCTAAAAAGCATATTGAAGTGATCAGAGCTTTTGGTTTGGATGTAGTTGCATCATCCAATAGAAGTATAAAAGGAAACAATGCAGCCAAGGAATATGGAATTCCAAAGACCTACACCAATTATATTGAAATGATTGAAAGGGAGCAACCTGAGGCTATTATTAATTGTGTTTCCTTTGATCAAATATACAACGTGACAAAAGAGCTAATCAAATTTAGAATACCATTATTAGTAGAAAAACCTGCAGGAACTAGTTTGAGAGAACTTGATCAACTTATTAGTTTACAGAAGCAATTTGGCACGAAGGTTCAGGTTGCATTAAACAGAAGACATTATTCCGTTTTCCATAAAGCAATTGAAGATGCTGGAGGGATTGATTCGATTACTTCGATAAGCGTTGAATGGTCAGAAACACCCTTGCGTTTACTTAATGAGAAAGGATACACTAAAGACCAAGTTGGGAAGATAATCTATGGAAATAGTATTCATGGCATTGACATGGTAACGTATTTCGCAGGTTCTATTTTGGATTATTCTACTTTTACTAAAAGCCATAAAAACTTCAGATGGCTCA
This sequence comes from Cyclobacteriaceae bacterium, assembly GCA_965223915.1. Lineage (GTDB taxonomy): Bacteria > Bacteroidota > Bacteroidia > Cytophagales > Cyclobacteriaceae > UBA7330. Next base: position 2,929,199 of record OZ245027.1, read on the forward strand.
TGAGTGCAAGTGGGATATCAGAGGGTGGGAAGCTATTTCACTTTCAAAGCTCATGGGACAACCCAGTACCTTGGCGAATGGTTTTTACTTCAGAATCCAAACGATATGTTTTTAAACCGCTAGAAGTATGCAAAGCATATGATTCAGCTGGTTCTTATGATATTGAGCCTGATATTCATGATATTAAATATAAAGCTGGGTTCTATAGCCAAATGAAAGATTTTATTGAAGGACGAAAAATGAGTGGATTAGAGGATGCTCGTCCATCAATGGAAATTGCAGACAAATTCTATTCAAGACTAACGAATGATCAAAATTAGTATAATTGGAGATTCGTTACCAATGCCACGGATCACTGAAGAAGAGGAGATTTTAATAGAACAAACTTGGCCATCATTATTACAAAATCATCTTCAAAAAATAAATAATGAAGTTTTAATTGTAAACTTTAGTGAGAGAAGGAGAAGTTCCGTTTCATTTAAAAACTCAAGTCTATATAGTGAAGCTATTGATTTTGTTAAGCCTGATATTCTATTAATGCAAGTTGGGGTTGTTGATGCAGCGCCTAGAATCTTCTCTTCAAAAGAGTACGCTTTGATTAATCATAAATATTTCCCACATTTCTTAAGAAATATTATTATTCGTTCAAGAAAAGTACGGAGAAATAAAATTCAGGAGAAAGACCGTTTGAGAAAGGTGTATACGCCTTTACCATTATTTACAAAATATTGGGAATTCTTTTTCAGCAAGGTTGAAAGAGAAATTAAAATTATAGTTATCCCAATTCTCGGCGATCTTGAAAGAATGGATAATAAATCTTATGGGTTTAAGCAGAATATCTTGGATTATAATTCTCAATTAAAACTCCTTTCAACCAAGCGTGAAAATGTGTTTTTTCTTGATTCATTGAACTTGGACCATATTCATTTCTGCCAAGATCATTATCATTTGTCTATCATTGGTCACAAGGTAATTGCGAATGAGATTGTTAATAAATTAAGCGGTATTTCATCCTATGAAACCTAGTATATTAATTCTTTATAAAATAGCTAAATATTGGCCTGCGCCAAGAAGTGTAGAAGAAAGAAATCATATCTATGACGAATCTTACCAATTAAATTATGCACTAAAAAATCAATATATACTGAAATTATCCCAAGGGATCAATTTTGATTTTTATGGTAAATCAATTTTAGAAATAGGATGTGGGCATGGTGGAATTAGTACATTATTAAGCATAATTGGTGCCAAAGAAGTTGTTGGAATTGATATTAACAAAGAGAACCTTGGAGTAGCCAGGAAGTTTGCAGAAATACAAACAAAACGTTTAGGAGCCGATCACAAAGTTGTTTCCTTTAAAGAAATGAGTGCCTATGAAATGTCTTTTAAAGAAAACACATTTGATGTTATTTTAGCAGATAATGTTTTTGAGCATTTTATGAAACCGGATAAGGTACTGGAACAAAGTCAAAAGGTGTTAAAGTCTGGAGGACGGTTAATCGTTCCAATTTTCTCTTCAATCTATAGCAAATATGCACTTCATTTAAAGACAGGACTTAAAGTGCCATGGACCAATCTATTCTTCTCAGAGAAGACTATAGTTAGAGCCTTATATAGATTAGCTGAAGACGACCCTTCATTGTTCGATGCTTACCCAGGATTAAGAGGAATTCCAACCACCGTAAGGGATGTACGGAAATATAAAGACCTTAATGATATTACCTACAAAAAGTTTAGGTTAATGGCAAAGGAGAATGGTTTTAGAGTAGAATCTTTTAAAACGCATGCACCAAAAGGCATTAAATTGATTGCTGCTTTTGTGAGAAGGGTCCCATTCCTCCGAAATTCAATCGTTGCAGATATTTTCTCTACTGGGGCAAGTGCAATTTTAGTAAAGAAGTGAAAATCAATGAGTATTTAGAAGATTCTGTTTATGAAATCTCTAACGAGAAATCGAAGACAACATTTCTACACATAATAAAACGAACTTTAACTAATGAACGTAGATTAAGAAAAGTAACTTCATTTAAACTCAAGCAAGCTGATTTTTTATTTATCCTATTAACACCAAATCACACCAAATTCTGGTGCCAAATTGAACCAGAAGTAGACTCAAGTATCTCAATTGGAGATATTTCAATAACAAAAGATGGAATAATTCCAATTAATTCATTTTACTCACTATCCGACATTATAGTGTCGCGAATTTATAAATTAGTATATGCTCTGTGGTTCTTACCTTTTGATACCAAATTAAGTAAAAACATTGAGCGAAATCTGGCATACTACTATTTACTTAATAAGACTATTGTGAATATTGTTCGTAAATGTGGAGTATCGAAAGTAATTATGTTTAAAGCGGAAAGTTTTCAAGCAAGAAGCATTGCACGAGGCATTAAGAAGACTAATGCTGAAACTATTGCAATTCAACATGGACTTATACCTATGCGAAGCAAACAATTTAACAATTTGAATATTGATAAATATATTGTGTGGGGTGAAAGTTTTAGAAAGCGGCTCGAATTGAATAGGGCAAATTGCAAAATTGAAATAGGTGGAAACTTAAAAGTTGATCATTTATTTGGAAAATTCCGCTCAGAAAAAACAAATTCGAAAGTATTGGCAATGCCAAATTCGGGAAGTAGTCACACATCAATAGAAGATGTATTCTTACTTGTTGATGGAGTTCTGAATTCTGCAATAACTAATCAAAAATTACAATATACAATTAAGCCACATCCTGCCGATTATAATGATAATGTGATTTCATATTTAGAAAGTCAAAGGTTCATTCCTAGTAATCTAACTATTATGAATAGGACTGATGAGATCAACTTTTTCGATTATGGAATTTTAATCATTAATAATAGTGCTGCAGGTTTGGAATCAGCAATATTGAAAATTCCACAGATAGTTGTTACAAAGAGAAGCGAATCAAATCTTGTAAGACAATACATTGATTATGGTTGTGGCGAATGGGCTAATAGCGTGATTACAATCAGTGAGAAACTTAATTTGATAATTAATAATTATTCCAAATATCAAATTGCGTGTAAAGAGCTGGTTGATGATTTTATTGGATTTCAAGGAAATGCCTTAGATAGAGTTAAGGAATTGATTAATGATAAAAAAATTTAAGGAGCTCGGCAAGGACTCTTTAATCTATGGGATGGGGTCATCAGCGCTCCAGCTGGTGAGCTTTTTGCTTATTCCGTATTATTCCAAGGCGCTTTCGCCCGAGGAATATGGTCAACTGGCCATGATTGCACTTCTGATCAATGGGATTACACCTGTAGCACACTTTGGGATCGATAGTGCACTCTTCAGGTTTTTTATGAAAACAGATGACAGGCTCCTGCAACAGAGTTATGTAGTCTGGTGTTTACTTTTCCAATTGATTGTTGCATCGGCACTTATTTTTACGTTATGGCAATTTTTCCACCCCATAGATAGGTATTTGTTCAGTTCGGGTCTTCCCTATATTGCCTATTTAAACTTTCTGGTATCTCTGTTTTTTGATAACATTACTACCATGCTGGGTGTAGTCACCAGAGCAGAAAGAAAGCCCAAAATATTTGTAACATCTCAGCTATTGAGTTCCTTACTTTCTCTTGGGTTGTCAATTTACTTGGTGCTTATTCTAGAAAGGGGTGTCCAAGGAGCAACTTTTGCAGGGTCTATGAGCCGAATCTTTTCCTGCTTATTGCTCCTCTTTTTATTAAGGAAATATATTACAATAAAACTTCCGCCTTTTGCAGTATTAATGGAGATGTTAGGATACGGGTTTCCATATACATGGCACAGGATCCAGGGAATAGTTGTACAGTTCTTTGTCACCTTTGCAATAAATAGCTGGTATGGTATTGCTTCATTGGGCATATTTTCCATGGCAACAAAATTAAACAAGCCATTTAATCTAATTGTAACCTCTGTCCAAAAGGCGTGGACTCCCTATAAATTCAAGATACACAAGGAAGAAAATATGCCGGAAAAGACCTTTTCCACTATGATAAATAATTATTGGATATTGGTTGTGTTTCTTTGGACTACTATGAGCATCATATTATATTTTGGTATGATATTTTTTGTGAATGAACGGTTCCATTCTGGCGTGAATTATATACCATTCGTATGCCTGCTCAATATTTTCTTCGCATTCACCTGGACTGTGTCCACAGGCTTTGAACTTAAAGAGAGTCAGAAAAAAGCACCGATTTCTTCATTGATAAGCCTGGTGAGCCTTGTTACATTTGCCCTGATCCTTAAAGAGTTTTTGGATCAGAGAGGATTTATCCTTGCGCAATCAATTTCTTATCTTTTTGGTGGGCTATATCTGTTTTTTGAAGCAAGAAAAGAGATTAAAATTGACTTTAGGTTCTTATCCATTTCAATCTTTCTTATATTGAATATTACGCTAGTATCGTTGTTCTACCTGTATCCTTCCATTATAAATGGAATTCTATTTGGTTTGGCTGCAATAATCATTTATGTCTTATTTCTTTTTCATATTAACGGTAAACAGAAAGTATTCAATATTATTGATATGATCACTCGAAAAATCAGTTTTGTAAGGTAAAATGAAGGTGCTGATCATATCACCTTCAAATACTGTCGGTGGTGCCGAGTTAAGTTTACTTTCTACCATTAAATACTTAAAAGGGCAGGGTGTCGAGGCGATCGTTGTACTACCCTACACTGAAGGAAATCCATTGGGTAAATTGCTGAAGCCCGTAACAGAGGTTTGGTATCTGCCTATTGTAGGATGGCCACAATTTAGGGGAGCTATTTGGAATGCGAAAAGTTGGGCAAGGACCCTTTTATTGTTGAACCAGGAGGCCAGGGTGGTGGAATCTCTGGTTAAGAAAAGCCGGTCTTTAGCAATTCAACTGATCCATACCAACACCGTACATTCCAGAACTGGCCAAAAAGTGGCCAAAAGATTAAAAGTTCCTCATATACAACACCTTAGGGAAGTAACCGGTACAAGTGATGAAGCTTATGTAAGCCTGCCAAAACAAACAAGAATCGAATGGTTCAGGAAAAGATATGGAAATCACACCGGAATCATCGCCAACTCCCATTATTGTCTGGAAAGAAATGAGCCGTGGTTTAGAGGGGTATTAAGTAAAGTCATATATAATCCAATAGACGGTGAATATTTTAAGGTCAAAAAGTTGGAAGGTCCAATATCTGTGATTGGAATGGTAGCTAATGTGACTAGCAGAGGGAAATGTCACGCAGACTTTATCCGAATCGCTAATGAGTATTTCAGAAGAAATCCATCCGCTCCGGTAATATTCGAGATATATGGAAAACTCCCGTCGCGAGAGAATGATGAGTATTATGAGACTTTGCAGAAACTTAGAGACGGATTGAATCTTCAGGATAAAGTAGTTTTTAAAGGTAGTTGTGAAAGTTCACAGATTTATCGTCAGATAAATATACTCGTTCATCCATTTCCATATGAAGCTTTCGGACGGGTATTTATAGAAGCGATGGCGGCCGGGGTACCCGTAGTAGCCGCCAATGGCGGAGGAGCCACTGAGCTTGTTTCACATGGTGAAAATGGCCTTTTATTTGAACAGGCAAATTATCAACAGGCCGGGGAATGTCTGGAGTTACTAATTTCGAATACCGAAAGCAGAAGGAAAATAATACAAATGGGCAAGCAAAAGGCCAGTGAATTCACGCAGGAAAAAGTCCTGGCTGGATTGACTGATTTTTACCAAAAGGTAATCACCAGCTATCATGGGTAATACGGATACCATTATTCTATCAGCAGGAAATATCAATTACCTGCACCTCCCGATTTCAACAAATACCTCCAATGCCATGGTTCCCGTCAACGGCAAGCCTGTCATTGCCTGGGTTTTGGAAGATCTTATTCAAAAAGACATTCACGAGATCATTCTTGTTCACAAGTCTGAAGATCATAAACTTGTCAATTTTATCAAAAGTGTGTTTCAGGATAGAATGTCCATCACCATGGCTCCGGTAAAAGATTCACGGTCTATTGTTGATTCCCTGGTTGCAGGTATGCAGTTTGTGAAAAAGCCGCATCTTCGGATCGTCCTTGGTGATACAACCATTAAGGATACCTATGACTTTGACAGCAATGTAATTTATACCAGTGAAGTGCCAGACTCACACAGATGGTGCCTGGCCAGCGTTGGGGATTCTGATATTATCCAGGGTTTTTGGGATAAGCAATACCAAATACCCAAGCCTCATTATGCTGTTTGCGGCTATTATCATCTGATGGATGCTGATTTTGCCAGGGAGTCAGCCCTGGCGACTCTTGCTGATGGAGGTACTCAACTGAGTGATGTACTCAATCATTACAGAACAAAACACTCAATCAAATCAGTAAAAGCGGATAAATGGTTTGACTTTGGCAATATAGACAACCTGATCAGGGCCAAACAGATGCTCTTACAGTCTCGGTTTTTCAATCAACTGACCATTGATCCGGTGTTGAAAACCATCACTAAAGTGAGCCAATACGATCAGAAATTAAGACACGAGTTGAGTTGGTATGAATCTTTACCGGTAGAGCTGCAGGTTTTATCGCCGCGTATCATTAATAAAGCCCCAAAAAATGGTCAATTACACCTCACCCAGGAATATTACGGATATCCGAACCTGGCTGAACTCTTCATGTTTTCTGACCTTGATGTGGATGCCTGGGAATCAATCATAAGAAATTTATTTGAGATAAGGGCAAAGCTTGATACCTATCAGGGACCTGTTTCGCGGGAAGATATTTACAGCATGTATTGGGAAAAAACAGCTTCCCGGCTGGATCAATTAGAAGATTTGCAACCTGAGTTCGTTGAGGTATTTGGTGAAGAATCTATCATTATTAATGGTTTAGCCTATAAAAATATAAAGACGTTGCTACCGTGGGTAGAGGAGCAGTGTAAAATCCTTTCATCAAATGGTAAAGGGGCCATCATACATGGGGATTACTGCCTGAGCAACATTTTATATGATGTGAATAGTCAGATTGTAAGACTGATTGACCCCCGGGGATCATTCGGTCAAACAGGGATTTATGGAGATCCCAGGTATGACATGGCAAAGCTTAGGCATAGCTTCAATGGGTTGTATGACTTCATTGTTGGAGATTTATTTAATGTCGTTCAGGTGAGTAGCGGAGAATATACATTTACGCTTTCATCGGGGCCACATCACCAGTTATTGATGAATTTGTTTGATTCCATGCTGGAAGATTACCATTACAACATTGATGAGATTGCATTAATCGAAGCCCTGTTGTTTATCTCCATGCTTCCATTGCACAGTGATAAGCCGAACAGGCAAAAAGCCATGTTTTTAACAGGAATAATAAAATTAAACAAGCTATATGAGAATCGTAATAGATCTTGATGGTACAATCAGCCCGCTAAAAAAAGAGGGACAGACTTATGCAGACCTTGAGCCTTTTGATGGAGCAGTGGAAAAACTGCATGCGTTAAAGAAAGATGGGCATTATTTGATCATTCAGACAGCCAGAAATATGGCAACACAGGAGGCAAACCTGGGAAAAGTCATGAAAAACATTGGTAAAATCACCCTGGAATGGCTGGATAAGTATGACATACCTTATGATGAGATTTACTTTGGAAAACCCAATGGACATGTTTACATCGATGACAGGGCTTTGCGTTTCTCTGATTGGGGTAAGGTTGATTCGCAGTTTCTTCAATCCATAGCCCGCGAAAAATGATCATTGTTCTACCGATGGCTGGTCGGGGAAAACGATTTGCAGATGTAGGCTATAGTACGCCCAAACCTCTTATTCCAGTGGCCGGGAAACCTATGTTTGTGTGGGCGCTGGAAAGTATTAGACAAATACAATATTCCAGGTTGATTGTTATTGCACTTCAAGAGCATCAGGATGAATATGACATTGCTAACCATTTAAAATCAAATGGTTTTAACGAATTTGAACTGGTTCTTATTCCAGAGGTTACCGAAGGCCAGTTATGCACAGTTTTGGCTGGTAAGAATTATTTTGTTTCTGATGAAGGTATTTTGATTATTCCATCTGATACTTATGTGGATTCTGAAATAGGACAGGAGATTCTTTCTTCCGAAAAATCTATTGATGGGATCATCTCTGTATTTAACCTTTCCGGAGATCACTGGTCTTTTGTGAGGACCAATGCCTCTGGCCATGCTGTAGAGGTTGCAGAAAAGACCAGGATTTCAGACCATGCCAGTACAGGTTTGTATTACTTTAGTAACTGTTTGGAGTTTGCCAGCAAGGCTCAGGCCATGATTGATAAGAATGAACGAACTAAAGGTGAATTTTATATCATGCCATTGTATCAGAAATATATTGATTCCGGAAAGAAGGTTATTATATCAAATGCCAGGAAAATGTGGGATATGGGGAATCCGGTAGCAAAAGAGACTTTTGAAAGATATTTAAGGAATAGATGAAAGAAGATATAAAATTTTCAATTTGTATACCCAATTTTAACTATGCTCATTATTTGAGTAATACGATAGAAAGTGTCCTGAAACAGTCCTATCAGAATTTTGAGATCATTGTGGCTGATAATGCTTCAACCGATAATTCTGTTGAGGTCATTGAAGCGATAAAAGATTCCAGGATCAGGTTATATAAGAATAAGTACAATGTAGGTTTTGCACCTAATCTAGATAAGGCTGCTTATCCTGCAACAGGAGATTATATCATCATGCTTTCTTCAGATGATTTGATGAAGCCAGATGCATTAAAGTTCATATACAGTTGTATTAAAGACAATAATGGTCTTCACAATGATTTAGTTGTATTAACATCGATCGATTTGGTTGACGGTGTTGGTAAAAAAATTGGTGCTAAATATGCCCTAATCGATCAAATAGTGACTGGATTAATTAGTGAAAATAAGTATTCCAATAACGGAATCGCGACATATGATGGTTTAGATCTTTTGAAACATGCCCTTTCTAATAATTTTGTTATTGTCGGAAGGTTTTTGTCAACTTGTTATTCAAAGAGGTTATTCGAAGAAGTTGAAGGTTACAATTCCATCATGCAAATAATGCCAGATGCATATTTTTCACATAAAATAATGGCAATAAACCCAAAGGTAATTGTAACAAAAAAATCTTGCTTCAGTTACAGAATTCATCAAAGTAATAATTATGCATCAATATTCAATCATGTTCGTCTTGCTATGGATGCGTATGTTATGACAAACCTTTACAATGACAAATTTCTATCAAGTATTGGAAAAACAAAAGCTCAAATTAAAAGGAACTATGTAAACTATTTTGGGAATGTTACCCTAATTAGTTCTCTTAAGAATCTAAGAATATCTTATGCATTTAAGTTATGGCATTTGATGTGGGCAACTTATCCCGCTATATATAAATATCATTCTATTGCGTGGTTATTTATTCCTATTCTTCCATTTTTATCAATACTTGCAATCATAAAGAGAAAATTAAGGTGAATGAATTAATTAACAAGGATGACAGTACAATCTCAGGAGTTTTTAAGTTGTTAGGAAAGGACTACAAACGGCTAAGTATAATTGGTTCTAATGGGAATGCATATAGATGTGTTATTAAGTCGATAACTAATGCTGGTTTTAGAGCTATTTTTTTATATCGGTGGGGCAGGTGGTTCTATCTAAATAATTTCAATTTTTTGGCAAGCATTTGCCAAAGGGTTATGCATCACACAGCTCATTGTTGGATTAGTGTTGCTGCACAGATTGGTCCAGGTTTCCTAATTGCCCACGTTGGAGGTATAGTTATTGGCGGTCAGACGATTATTGGATCAAATTGTGATATAAGACAAAATGTAACATTTGGAGGAAATTTCAATAAGGAAAGCCCAGAAGGTAGGACTCAACCAAAATTAGGAGATAATATTTCAGTCGGAGCAGGTGCTGTAATATTAGGGCCAATTAAGGTAGGATCTTATAGCATTATTGGCGCAAACAGTGTAGTAAATAGAGATGTACCTGATAATGTTATCGTATTAGGCGTCCCAGCGAAGATTTTGAGGAGTAGGTGGGATGATAAAAGCGGAAGAAAACTTTTATAGAAATGAAAGTATTAATCCATCACCATGCTCCAGTTTTTAAAGATAAGAAAAATAGTTATTGGGTGCAATCATTTATTGGAATTTGGACAGACCAATTGGCACATCATTTCGAAGAGGTAGGTTTGTTGCTTTCAGAAACCTCTGTAAACGACAAACAAGACTATCAATTAGTAGGATCTAATCTAAGATTACACAGGTTAAAACCAAATCTAGGAAGTAAGAACAGAATGCAGAGATATTCTGAGATCAGAAAGATTGGGGAAAGTATCAGAGACCAATATGATTTATTGCTGATTAGAGGGATCACTCCCAAACAAAAGGCTGTATTTGATGCTTTTAAAGGTACAAGAATTGTTTTTTTGTTGGTTGGTAGTTTGGAACAAGGAAAACCTAAGCTAAAATTTGAGAAAAAAGCATTTCTGAAATATATTATGTATCTAAAACGGCTCCATGAGTTCAAGGAAATAGCTAAAAAAGCTCTTGTTTTCGTGAATTCACCTTTACTAGCTGATGAGGTATTGCGGATAACCTCCAATAACGCCCGATTTACACCTACAAATACTATTTCAATTCAGGAATTCAGAGAAAATGATAAGCATGTGACTGATCAAATCCGTTTGCTATACGTAGGCAGAATGGATATTGAAAAAGGAATTTTTGACCTGGCTATGGCTTTTAATTACCTTAAAGATGATAATCGTCAGTTTTTCCTTGATATGGTTGGACCATATTCCAAAAAGATACGTGAAGCATTTATGTCCATGGTTTCCAAGGACAAGCATCCTAGAGTAATTTGGCATGGATTCATTCCGTATGGCCAAAAGCTACTTGACTTTTATTGGAATGCCTCCATATATATATTACCAAGTCACCATGAGGGTTTTCCACATACTATTTGGGAAGCAGCTGCGATGAAAGTACCAATTATTACCACTAGAGTGGGAGGTATCCCTGGCTTGGTAAATGAATCTATGGTTTACTTTGTGAATGTAGCAGATTATCAATCAATTGTAACCACAATTTATTCAATCCTAAATAGCCATGAAAAATCAAGGATGAAAACAATTAAAATGTACAACTATGCTAAAGGGTATACAATTGAATCCTGTACAAAAATGCTTTCAAATGAAATTTATAGAATTACGTCAGAATGAAATCTATTATTCATCTGTGCGCTGTAATAGTAATTTTCCCTGAATGCATTGATTATAACCTAGCATTAAAAATTCCTGGATTACCAATAAGTTTAGGAGTAATCGCTTTTATGGTCATTGGAATTTTTGAGTTATTCAGTAAAAAATTCTTATTCAATAAAAGAATCATTCTTGTAGTAGGAGCTATACATATATTATCAGTTCTAGCTTCTTTTTTTCAGGACGATATAGTTCAAAATACTAGTAGATCAGTTGCAAGTCTCTTGCTTTTTTTGGCTTCCTGTGGTTTGTCCATAGTTTTACTGAAAAATTATAATAGCAAATTTTTCTTAGTTTATTTTACCGTCTTATTTATATACTGGGGTGGTTATATATTTGAAAATGTTCTAGTAGGAAATGAAGTAAAAAATTATCAATTGATTGAAGGTATTGTCAATCATCACGTTTCAGGATTTGGTGTTGGAGTAAGTGCAATTTATCTTGTTAATTTTTTTGGATTTAGAGGGGTTAATATTATACCTTCAAGTTTATTAATTCTAATTTCAACATATCTTTTAGTACTTTCAGAAAGCAGAAGCGGCTTATTGTTTTTTATTGCAACTCTGACAATACTATATTTTCTCACCCATCCAATTTCGTTTAAATATGTTATTGCTTTTTCAATTCTTGGCCTTACAATTTCATTTATAGCATATAACTACGTCTTTAGTGATGTTATTGTAAATGATAGAATTAGAACAAGATTCGATATCACAAACGAGGAATATATTAAGCAAACAAACCTTTCGCGACTCGAATTGTATAATGAGTTCTTTCCTACTTTACTAAAGTATCCTGAAGGTCTTGGAACACTTAATCCCAAAGTTGAAACAAGTTTTGGGCCGAAGCTAATGCATAATAAATATGCAACCTTTGTTATATCAGGTGGTATATTTTCATTTTTTTTGGTGATGATTATGATTCGAGAAATCATCTTATTTTTCTTAAGATTTAGAAGGAGGTATTTATATGAAGATATACATTTTAAAGAAAAAGGAATTTTATCGCTGATTGCAGTTTTAATATTTTTCTATTTAGTGCTATTAACTTTGGAGATAGGAGGGTTACTTTACCATTCACTTTTTTCGATAACGCTAATGCTAATTATTAGAGAGGACATACTAAATATTTGTTTACTTTCAGGGGAAGATCAGGAACCAGGAAATTGAATTTTCTGGTGGTATATCTAAGTTCCAGATAAGATTAGTTATTTATTTAACGAAGACATTCTCCCAACATGTCTCTTGTTAGCATTATCGGTATGTGTACTCATTTTATACAATCACGTCTTTGCCAGGTACCATCACCTGGTTTGTGATTGGAATGGCTTATTCTAGAATGCTTTCAAAAGGAAGAGATAACAGATGAAAATTGGTATTTATTATCACATCCCTTTCGCCTTTAAAGATGGGAAACCATATACTTATGATTTTTTTGGTTTGTTCGTACAGGAATTATCCAGGCGATCAGTGTTGTGTCTGGGGTTTTTTTATGAAGAGAGCTATAAGGAGGCATTTAATTTTTTACTGGACGAACCCAATTTCAGATGGATAAATCTTGGACCAAAGAGGTCAGCATGGAAAAGGTCATTATTACCAAATTCAGATTTAAAAAAGGTCAGGAATAAGTTAGCCAATCTGGATGTCTTACTTGTAAGATCCCCTACTCCGTTAGCTCCCCATTTATCGAAATTCAATAATATCGCGAAAGTTGTTTTTTTTATCGTTGGAGACTATGAGAAGGGAGCTGATCTAATGAAGATTAGTGGATATAGAGATTGGATAATTAAATACTTCTTGAAGTGGCATAACTTGCGTTTTAAGAATAGCATTAAGAATCAGCCAATCATTGTCAATTCTCCTGATCTTGAAGAAAAGTACAAATCCAAATCTTCTGTAGTCCACCTGGTAAAAACAACAACGCTAAGCAAACAGGATTTTTTTGATCGGTCGGATACATGTAATGATAAGACCATCAAGTTGCTTTATACGGGTAGATATGATTGGGCAAAGGGATTTAAAGAGCTTATTGAAGCCCTCGCTCGTCTTAGCAAACATGGTGATTATGAACTGCATTTTGCCGGATGGGAAGACGATATTACATCTCCGGTTGAAAAAGGCGTGAAAGAGCTTGCAAAAAAGCTCAAAGTGGATCAATGGGTGTTTTTTCATGGAAAAAAACGTGTTGGTAAAGAGCTGAATCAAATGTACAGGATGGCCGATATATATGTCATACCATCTTATCACGAGGGATTCCCACGAACCATATGGGAGGCCCTGGCCAACAGTTTACCGGTTATAGCTACAAAAGTGGGTGCGATACCTATTTACCTTGAAGAAAAACGGGATGCAATACTTATTGACCCCAAGTCCTCAGAAGCAATTGTCGAGGGAATAAGATTGATAAAATCCAGTCCCGATTTACGCAAAAACCTAATAGTAAATGGAATGGAAAAGGCCAAAGAAAATTCATTAGAGATCCAAACCGATAAACTCATTTCGATTTTATCAAAATACACATTTGTAAGAGAAACTACTTAATTAGAAAAAGAGAAAGGTGATAATACTAGGTGTAAATTTCAGCCATGATTCATCAGTGGCAATAGTACGTGATGGAAAAATTATAGCAGCTATCGAAGAGGAGAAGGTATCCAGAGTTAAGCAGGATTTTGGTTGGCCTGCACAGGCCATTGAGCGGTTATTTAAGGAGCATAACCTAAATCCTGAAGATGTCTCCTTGATAGCGTTTGACAAGGAGATTCCTTACACACTTGGAAAAGATGAAATCAGATTCCGGTTTAATAAAGGTAAAGCTTCAAAAAATCTTGAATATATCAATCGGATTACCAGTTATCTTGGCATAACCAAACGCAAAATAGGAAGTTCAAATACAGAGGCTATACTTGAATGCTTGAAGCAAAGAGGTTTTGTCAACGCAGAAATTAGATTCTTTGATCATCACCTGAGCCATGCCGCAAGCGCATACTATACCTCCCCTATACCATGCAATCTTCTCGTAACCAGTGATGGGCGGGGAGGAGACAGCTCCTTCAATTTCTATATCCCGACTAAAAACGGCTTGGAATTAGTTAGAAAAAATGATTACTCAGTATCTGTAGGTGCTGTTTATAGCATGGTCACACGGTTGTTGGGTTTTCGACCCACCCGGCATGAAGGGAAAATAACAGGTCTTGCAGCCTATGGTAAACCCACTGAGTTGGTAGAAAAATTTGAAAACCTTTTCTATTATGAAGATGGTAAACTGCAACGGTTTCCTGGAAAGGAATTAGATAAATGGTGGAAGGATTTTGATTTGGAAAATTCTTTGTCCACCATCGAAAAGATTAACCTAAAAGAGTCTTCTGATTATTTGTCCAGGGATTACGGTATGCGTAGTGCTGTTATACTGGCATGGTTAAGGGAAAACACCAGGGGGTATAGCAAAGAAGATATCGCTTATGCGTGTCAACACCTCGCGGAAAAGATAACTCTGGATGAGCTGCAAAAGGTATTGGATGAGCATTTTCAAAATACTTCAGCTATACTCGGTTTAGCAGGGGGTGTTTTTGCCAATGTCAGAATCAATCAGAAAATATATGAGTGTGAAGGTGTTGGAAATATATATGTTCATCCGGCCATGGGAGATGCTGGTTTAGCTTTGGGAAATGCTATTCTGGCTGACATAGAAGCTGCTTCAAAGGATAAGTTTGAAAGAGCTTATGCATTTAATACGACCTTCCTTGGCCCCGACTATTCTGAAGACCTGGCCCAATATGTTCAGGGTTTTACAGAAGAAGATATCGTCATGGAAGAAATGGCTGAGCCGGCAAAAAGGATAGCGGAGCTCTTGAAAGACAATCAAATAGTGGGCTTTTGGAGTGGGAATTTGGAGTGGGGACCCAGAGCACTTGGAAGGCGGACCATATTGTTAAATACTTTTGATAAAGAAGTTAACAAAACATTAAATGACCGGTTAAATAGAACTGAGTTTATGCCTTTTGCGCCTGTTGTATTAGATAAAATGGCAAAGACTTACTTCCCCGCATATGACGCCAGTGTCCCGGCAGCAGACTACATGACCATAACCTACGATACCGATCCAGAATATCAGGAAATCTTGCAAGCTACTGTTCACGTAGATGGTACGGCTAGACCCCAAATAGCATATAAGGATAAGACGCCGCTGTATTATGAGATTCTGGATGAGTTTTTAAAGTTGACAGGTTGCGGAGCATTGGTAAACACCAGCTTCAATGCACATGAAGAACCGATCTTGAGCACTCCGGAAACGGGGATTAGAGCTTTGAGGACAAATAGGGTAGACTATTTAGTAATGGATAAGTATCTATTTACCAGGAATGAGAAGTAGTCAATACATTAAATATTGTAAATGGACTGAGTAGTGATATTGAAAAAGGATAAAACAATACTATTTGTTGGTGCTTTTCTATCAGACTCAAGAGGAACCTTAGGTCCTATTGAGTCTCTTTTTGCTCACAACCAGCATGAAGATATTAAATTTAACCTCGTCTCGAAATATTCCTCGAGATTACCAAGACTTCTTGATATTGGTTATGCGATTTTGAAAACAAGAAAAAGTGTAGTCCATATTGATGTTTATAGTGGCAATGCATTCATGATCTGTGAGTTTGCAGCCTTATTGGCAAAACTTAATAGGAACAAATTGATCCTCAATCTTCATGGAGGTATGCTTTATGATTTCAGTAAAACAAATAGCAATAGGTTTAAGAAGTTATTTAGAAAAGCGCATGAAATTATTTGTCCTTCTAATTTCTTGATTGAAAAATTGTCATACTTAGGTTTTAAAATCAAGTACCAACCTAATTCAATACAGTTAAATCATTTCCCATTTCAGCTAAAGACCAATATTGAGTTTAAGTTGCTTTGGGTTCGAAGCTTTAAAGCTATTTACAATCCAGAATTAGCAGTCCGCGTATTTGCTTTTGTGAAAGAAAAATACCCGAATGCTAGTTTAACTATGGTTGGACCAGATGGTGGATTATTAGATGATTGTATGAGATTGGCTGATGGACTTAATTTGCAAGACTCAATCACAACCCTTGGTAAGGTAGATAACAAAAAGTTATACAGGCTTTATCATACCCATGATGTTTTTCTTAACACAACAGCTTATGAAAGTTTTGGTGTGGCTGTATTAGAGGCAATGGCTTGTGGCATCCCGGTAGTGTCAACAAAAGTTGGAGAGCTTCCATTCTTGTGGAGGGATGGTGAGGAAATTCTTTATTGTCATGATGCTAAGCCAGAAATAATGGCTGATACAGTTGTTAAACTTTTAGGTGATGAGCCGCTTCGTCAACAAATAAGTTTAAATGCCAGAAAAAGAGCTGAGCTTTTTGATCACAAATCTATTTATCAAAATTGGTTATCACACTTCAATAGATGGTTCCAATAAAAACCTTTGATCTTACACTTAAACTTCAGGGGTTTCCAATTCATGAAGCTTCAAAAGAGCTACAAAAAATCAAATCGTTTAGCCCAGATGAACTCAAGGTCTTCCAGGGAAAAATGGGATGGGATATTTTCAATTTTCACCTTAAGTTTAATCAGGAGTATCATGATTTTGTCGGAAAAGGAAATGTTAAGATGTGGGAGGATATTCCAATACTAACAAAAAGATCCATCCAAAAACCTGTCTCAGAAAGATTCACAAAGGGTTTTAACTCAGGTAACACGCATTTGCACAATACGTCTGGCTCATCAGGTGAACCTTTCTATTTTGCCAAGGATAAATATTGCCATGCCATGACATGGGCCGTTATCAAGGACCGTTTTGGTCAGCATGACATTGATTTTAACTCAAGTCTTCAAGCACGTTTCTATGGCATTCCGCTAGATTCTAAGATCAAATATTATAAGGAAAAGCTAAAGGATTTTCTTAGTCATAGAGTAAGGTTTCCTGTATTCAATCTATCAGACGGTACGCTACACCAATATCTTAATAGGTTCAGGAAAATCAAATTTCAGTATCTCAATGGCTATACAAGTTCCCTGGTATTGTTTGCAGATTTTCTAACTAGAAATAATATTGTACTAAAGGAGGTCTGCCCAACGCTTACCAGATGTATTACAACATCTGAGGTATGTGATGCAATAGATCGCAAAAAACTGGAAAAGGGATTTGGAGTACCTGTTGTAAACGAATATGGGGCGGCAGAATTAGACTTGATTGCTTTTGAGAATAAAGAGTTCGAATGGGAAGTAAATAACCAAACACTATTAGTAGAAGTTATTGATGAAAATGGAAAATCTTTGCCTTTTGGTGAAGAGGGTAGGTTTATCATTACTTCACTTTATAACAAAGCAATGCCTTTCATTAGATATGAAGTTGGTGATTACGGCTCAATAAGCTTAAATGATTTAGGTAAACCGATATTAGAAAAGTTAGTGGGAAGAACCAATGATATAGCCATTTTCCCAAGCGGGAGAAGAGTCCCTGGCCTAACATTTTACTACGTTTCAAAAGGTTTGTTGGAGAAGGGTGGAAAGATTAAAGAATTTGTCATACTTCAAAAATCTGATGACCATTTTCACTTTGATTATGTAAGCGATGAAGAACTTGATGAAGAAGACAAAAAGGCTGTTGAAAATATGATGATAAAGTATCTCAATGAAAATCTGAATATTAGCTTTCAAAGGAAGGAATTTTTGAATCGTACAAAAGCTGGGAAATTGAAACATTTCTCGGTCGAATTTTAAATGAAAATAGATTTAATAGCGGGAGCAAGACCCAATTTCATGAAGATTTCTCCAATCATTAATGCACTGAAAAAGTTAAGAGAGAGAAATCAAAGCATCTCTTACAGACTTATTCATACCGGGCAGCATTATGATCAAAATATGAGTGGGAGTTTTTTTGAACAATTAGGTATCCCATTACCCGATCATAATTTGGGAGCTGGTGGAGGAACACAAGCAGAACAGACTGGTAATATTATGTTAGGCTATGAAAAACTTCTGTTAAGTGAGAATACTGATTTGTGTCTGGTTGTTGGTGATGTAACTTCTACATTGGCTTGTTCAATAACTGCAAAAAAGCTCGGGGTGAAAGTAGCTCACGTAGAAGGAGGCATTCGTTCAGGAGATATGTCTATGCCTGAGGAAATTAACCGTATAGTTACAGATAGTATTTCTGATCTTTTCTTCACAACATCAAGGAAAGCCAATGAAAACCTGATCAAAGAGGGTAAGCTTCCTGAACAAATTCACTTTGTAGGTAACACAATGATTGATACCTTACTTAATCACAGATCTAAATTCCAAAAGCCAGAGATTTGGGATGAAGTTTCGCTTGAAAAAGAATCCTATATTGTAATAACCCTTCATAGACCGGCCAATGTTGATCAGGAGGTTACATTGAAAAGCTTAATTGAATCAATTTTAGAAAGTTCTCGAGGAATACCCATTATTTTTCCAGTTCACCCAAGAACCAGGAAAGCACTCGATAAACTTAATATAGAAGCTCCAAATTTCTATATGATTGATCCATTAGGTTATTTGGAGTTTAATTTTCTTGTTGAAAACTGCAAGGCGGTGATAACAGATTCTGGTGGCATTACTGAAGAGACCACTGTATTAGGAATTCCCTGTATGACATTAAGAGAAAACACGGAACGCCCGGAAACAATTACAGAAGGAACCAATGAACTACTTGGGTTAGACCCTAGAGCTATCGCCCCAAATATGATGAAGCTATTTGAAGGAAAATGGAAAAAAGGAAATATTCCTGAGCTATGGGATGGCTATGCAGCAGAAAGGATTGCTAAAATATTAACCACACTATAAATGATTTTTATAGGTGGTTATATGCATTCTGGTACCACGATGCTATTAAAAATCCTTGCGAAACATTCTTGGATTTATGCACTTCCCAATGAAACCAGATTTTTTGAATACCTGGAGCAATATGAAAAGCTCCCAACACAAGAGAATAAAGTCAAAAGAATTTATTCATCGATTTATGATGGCAGCCAACAAATCGCGTCAAAGTATAAGCCAAAAGAAAGCGGTGATTTTACTATCCCAAAAATACAATCAAGCGATCCGGTTTCTATCTTCATTGAAATCACCCAAAAATTGGCTGGGGACGATGGAAAAAAAGTAGTTGTTGAGAAAACCCCAACTAATATTTTTTTTATACCACAGATCAATAAGAATTTTGAAAAAGCCAAAATAGTATTGATTCATAGAGACGTAAGGCAAGTCCTGGCTTCCAAGAAAGAAAGGCTTACAAAAAAATCTTTTGAGAGATATTCGAAGAACTCCAAGGCTTATAAGAGATTCGAAAAAGATTATGATCCATATCTCGATGCTATTTCCTGGAAGAGATCGGTGAAGAAAATAATTGAAAATGAAAGTAATTCCAATGTGTATATTTTATCATATACGGACCTCGTTACAGCACCAAAATCGGTTCTGGAGGAATTATGTAAGTGGCTTGAAATACCCTTCGAAAAGGATCTACTATTAATCGAAGACGCCAATTCTTCAGATGTTAATAAAACTAAAGTAAAAGGTGTGTCTACGATGTCTCTTGAATCATATAAGGCTGTTCTTAGTTTAGAAGAGATAAACTTTATCACTTCCTTTTGCAAGAAGGAAATGGATTATTTGGGGTATCATGCATGTGAGGCTAAAGAAGTAAAGATTTTAGGCTTAGTTTATTTTATCATCAAAGGGAGTTTTTCTTTTCTGAGGAGAGTTTATAAACGTTATAGGTTGATGACTTTTGCCAATTTCATAATTGCAGCTAAAAATTATCTTAAGCGTATTTAAGTGAAAATTTTGATTTTTTATCAATATTTCACCACTCCAAAAGGGAGTTGGGGTACACGTATATACGAGTTTGCAAGACGATGGGTAGAACAAGGTCATGATGTTGAAGTGGTTACAAGTATTTATTCCAAGTCAGATTTAACTGCTAAAAAACTTATCGAAACACAGCATCATAATGGTATTAAGGTTACCATAGTAAATGTTCGAATTGATAATAAACAAGCAATACCACTTCGTATCTGGAGCTTTTTGGTCTATGCTTTTTTAAGTTCATATTTTGCAATTATTCGAAAAGCAGATGTTACGATAGCATCTTCTGGTCCTATTACTGTGGGAATTCCAGGATTACTTTCCAAATGGATACGAGGAGCAAAACTTGTGTTTGAGGTTAGAGACCTATGGCCTGAAGGTGCAATTGAACTTGGTGCCATTAAAAACCGAATGCTTATCCGGCTTTCTAAATGGTTTGAAAGAACACTTTATAGGAATTCGAAATTAGTTGTTGGGCTATCCCCTGGAATGCGTGATCACATAAAGAATAATTTCAATCATCCAAATGTGATTTCTATCACAAATTCAGCTAATCTCCAGCTATTTGGGAAATCACAGAATAACAATACAGATACAATTTTTAATCGTAAGTATGCAATCTATACGGGAAATATTGGTGAGGTGAATAATTCTTACTGGTTATTAAATGCCTGTAGAGAATTGAAGAAATTATCCAGGGAGGATATTGCGATACTCATTGTTGGGGAAGGTCAACAGCGAGAAGAGATTTGCCAGATTGCGGAAAAAGAAGACTTAAAAGCTTTTGAGTACCGAAAATTGATGCCTAAACACGAACTAGTTACCTATGTGCAAAAGTCTATGGTTTCATTGGTTCCATTGAAAGGGACACCAGTATTAGATACAAGTTCCCCAAATAAGTTTTTTGAGTCACTGGCAGCTGGTGTTCCCATCATTCAGAACACGAATGGGTGGATGAAGGAGTACTTAATTGAAAACAAGGTAGGTTTTACACTTCCTCCAAGTGATGCGAAGGTGCTAGCGAACAAATTGATAGAATTAGCTGATAATGAAATGATATCGAAAGATATGAAAAAGAGGGCAAGAACATGTGCCGAGAGGGACTTTGATCAGGAGAAACTTGCTCTTAAGTATCTAAAAAAGATCATAGAGATTTGATCAGAAATCTTTGCTGTAGCTTAAAACAATTGCAGGTTAATCGATATGTCATTTTTGCATTGGTCAATTAAATGATTAAACGCTAATTAATGAAAATCCTTCTTACAGGAGCTTCAGGATTTTTAGGAAAAAATATACTTGGATCGCTTAAAGAGATAACCCATGTCGACACCCTGGGGCGTTCATCATCCCATTCTTTAGTCCACAACCTTAGCGATGGGCCAACAACGCTTAAAAGGGCCTATGATCTTGTTGTCCATAATGCTGGAAAAGCCCACAGCATACCTAAAACAGACGCGGAAAAAAAGGAATTTTTTCAGGTAAATACTCAGGGGACGGAAAACCTGATCAAGAGTCTTCAGCATTCGCCCAGGTACCTGGTGTTTATCTCTACAGTTGCTGTGTATGGAGAAGCACCTGGCTTACAGTTTAAGGAAAGTGATCCTTTGAAAGGCGATACACCCTATGCAAAGTCAAAAATCCAGGCAGAACAGCTGTTAACAGAGTGGGCTCGGAAGAACAGAGTTAAGCTGACGATTTTAAGATTGCCGTTGGTAATAGGGGCCAATCCTCCCGGGAACCTCGGAGCTATGATTAATGCTATTAGAAAAGGATTTTACTTCAGGGTTGGGCCCGGAGAAGGTAGACGAAGCATGGTACTCGCGCAAGATGTTTCTAATCTGATCAAATCAGGAAAATTGAAAGATGGAATATATAACCTCACAGATGGATACCACCCAAAGTTTAATGAGATTGACCAAGCTATTGCTTCAAGGCTTGGCAAAAAGATTCGTAAGATACCCGGGGCCCTATTATCTCCTGTTGCAAAAGTAGGAGATTTACTGCCAGGATTTCCTTTGACCACATATCGCCTTAAAAAACTAACCTCAGATCTCACGGTTAATGACTCTAAAGCTCGTGAAGATCTTGGATGGAATGGGCGAGCTATCCTTGATCATGTTGATGATTGGCTTCCAACCTAATGTAAGCTACCAATCCATCCTCAACGGAGAAGGTTTTGGTATCAACGAGGCAAAGACCTCCAT
The DNA here is from genome assembly GCA_965223915.1 of Cyclobacteriaceae bacterium. Taxonomy (GTDB): domain Bacteria; phylum Bacteroidota; class Bacteroidia; order Cytophagales; family Cyclobacteriaceae; genus UBA7330. The sequence goes on from OZ245027.1 coordinate 2,951,508, forward strand.
CGAGATCGTCCACAAGATCCGTACAGTCAAACCCATTGGACTGAAAGGAGATTATCATCCTCTGGCGAAAGAACCATTGAGTAAACACCCATTTGGTAGAGAGTAAAATTTGGATATCATAAAATCTGTATTTGAATTACCTATAAGGTTAACCAATGAAAGGTGGAATCATATCATAAAAAACCATCCGGAAATGGTTGGGATGAAAGCAGATGTTTTACAAGTACTTTCAGATCCCGATATAGTTACTGAAGGGCATAAAGATGAACTTTTAAGTATTAAATTTTATCCGAAAAGTCCGGTTTCAAACAATAAATATTTGGTTGTCGTTTATAAGGAGGAGAAACAGAATAATGATGGTTTTGTAATTACATCTTATTTTACACGGAGATATGTCTCTGAAAGAAGGATATTATGGAAACGTTGATTTTAAAAGATAAGAAAAATTTGCACTGGGACTATGATAAAGAAGGGGATATATTATATATCGCAATGAATAAGCCAGTTCCCGCTGAGACCATTGATCTGGGAAATGGCACACTGGCAAGAATTGATCCCAGGACAAATGAGATCGTTGGGTTTACGATCTTGAACCCTAAAGGAAGGCTTATTGAGCAGTTAGATACAAAATAGTATTTCACAGCGCTATTACCTTCCATGCGGAAGAACAAATAAAGGTTAGAAATATTGATAGAAGCCTTGTAGATAATACACTTATAAAGCCTGAACAAGTTATTATAGTGAGCAAGGATGTAAGAATTTATTAATCAATGTGGCGCACAGGCCACCGCAAAGCGAAGGTGGAATAACCCACTAACGCGGTTCCCAGCAGAGTCTCTCACCGAGGACCTTGCGTTAATAAAGATACTGATCGATATATCACACAAAAACACACTTCTCCCTCTCTTCACAAGAGAGAGGTGGCTGTAAGTAAAAAACACACCGCAATTGAAGATGGGGTGAGTTGGATCATGATCGAAACCAATTAACCTTTGTGCCCGGTAAAGCCTTGAGTGCAACCTCCAATGATCTATACCTACTACCCGTGGCCTGTGGCGCATAGGCCACCGCTAAGCAAAGGTGGAATAACCCTTTGCCCAACGAAGCTTCAGCGTAGTTGGGAATAACTCAATAACTCAATAACTCAATAACTCAATAACTCACTAACTCACTAACCCACTAACCCAATGACCTAACTCCCCAATGCTCCACACTGTCATATTCATCTTCCTCTCTCTCCTCATGCTCGCCTACCTCCGCCTGGCAGACCACCTCAACATCATCGATCGTCCCAACGAGCGCAGCTCCCACACCAGGGTCACCATCCGTGGGGGAGGCATCATTTTCGTGGTGGCCGTCATCCTGTGGTGGCTGATGCACGGTTATCAGCTACCCTGGTTCTTTGCCGGGTTCCTGCTGATCAGTGTCGTCAGCTTCATCGATGACCTCGGGCATGTTCCCAACCGACTTCGCATCGCAGCTCAGTTTCTGGCTGTTGTACTCCTCTTATTAGAGCTAAATCCTTCTTTTCCCCTGGTTGGTGCTCATCCTTTATCCATGGTTGGTGCCCTCACAGACCATCCATCCCATAACCCCCTGGTTGGTTCCCTCACCAACCAGACCCTCTCTTCCATGGTCGGTGCCTGCCCGCCTTTGGCGGGTCCCACCAACCATAATCCGTCCTTCCTCTTACTCCTCCTATCCCTCCCCGTCATCCTCGGCTTCATCAACGCCTACAACTTCATGGACGGCATCAACGGGATCACCGTAGTCAATAGTCTGGTCACCATCGGAACCATTGCCTACCTCAATCACACTGTGTCATTGATAGATCCTGACCTGCTGTCCTACGCCATGATAGGACTACTCATTTTCGGTTTCTTCAATTTCAGAAGACGCGCCGTTTGCTTTGCAGGAGATGTTGGTGCCGTCTCCATGGCCTTTTTGATCACCCTGCTGATGGTAATGTTGATCATGCAAACCGGTAACTTCTACTACCTCGCCCTGGTGTTTGTATATGGAATCGACTCCGTCGGCACCATCATAGAGCGCCTGATCAAAAGAGAAAACATCTTTGAGGCGCACCGCTCGCACCTCTACCAGCTCATGGCCAACCAAAGTGGCATGCCTCACCTGGTGGTAAGTTCAATCTATGGCATCGTCCAGCTCGTCGTCAATGTCCTCATCATCATTTCCATCCGACAGGATTTTTCGCCACTCCTGATTTTCTCCCTTGTTTTCCTATCTCTGGTATGCGTATTTGCGTATGCAAAACTTAAATTGTACCGCGTTTTTGGCTAGGTCCCTAAGGCACCTACTTTATGAGTAACAAACAACCCATAGAACTTTCTCCACCACATTTTGATACACCATTCAATGAGAAAATGCTTTTGGGTTCACCCTCAGCCATTGTTTCTGGCTTTGAAGACGAGGTAAAGAAATATGTAGGAAGACCGCATGGTGTGGCTGTCCATTCCGGTACCTCAGCCATTCACCTGGCCTTAAAGGTCCTGGGTATTGGTAAGGGGGATGTGGTGCTATGTCAAAGCCTGACCTATGTAGCCACAGCATTTCCCATTCTGTATGAAGGCGCGCAGCCGGTATTTATCGACAGCGAACCCGACACCTGCAATATGGATCCTCAGCTGCTAGCACAGGCCATTGAAGATTTGATAGCCAAAGGCCAAAAGCCGGCAGCCCTGATCTTTGTCCATCTCTATGGCTTGCCTGCGAAAGCTGACAAAATCTTAAGCATTGCCGCAAAACATAACATCCCTGTGATAGAAGATGCCGCTGAGGCCCTGGGCGCGGAATACCACAAAACACGATGTGGGAACTTTGGAACGGTCAGCATCCTGAGTTTCAACAGCAACAAAGTCATTACCAGTGGAGGAGGAGGGATGTTACTCACCGATGACAAGGAACTGGCTGACAAAGCACTGTATTTTGCTAAACAGGCCAAAGATGAAGGCGCAGTGATGAATCACCGGGAGGTAGGGTACAACTACCGCATGAACCATGTCAATGCAGCTTTAGGTAGCTCCCAGTTTACCAGACTTGAAGAAAGAATCAGGAAACGCCGGGAGATTTTTGAATTTTATAAGGAATCCCTGGGTTCATTACCTGGTGCCTCCTTTCTCCAGGAACAACCCCAAACCTGCAGCAGCCGCTGGCTCACCACCCTCTTTATCGATCCCACTTCCTCCAGCGGCATCACCAGGACCGATGTCCAGCAAGCCCTGGATAACGAAAACATTGAATCCCGCCCCCTCTGGAAGCCCATGCACCTCCAGCCCGTCTTCAAAGACGCCCCCGCCTACGTGAATGGCGTCTCCGAAAAACGCTTCACTCAGGGCCTCTGTCTCCCTTCCGGCTCGAATCTCTCCCCCCACGACCTCGATCGTATCAGCGCAGTGATCAAGCGCGTTTTCAGCACCTAGTCCATGCACCCAGTCATCCGATGACTGCCATCCATAGTTGAGCCTCCGAACGTCGGAATATCGGAATGTCCGAACATCCGAATATCCTTCCTTGCCTCCATTCATCGTCTCTCGAAGAGGACGATGTAAGCCTTTCGTATCGTCCGTCTCAGGAGACGATACCTGACAAGAAAAATGTACCACTATAATCCCCCTTCGCCCCCTTTATGAAAAAGTAGTATGAGGATGAAAGGCTTGGAGCGAAAGGGGGAATCCTAACAATAGACGATTACCTACTTCAAATGTACGACCGTCCAAATAAACAGATAAACAAATAAACAGATAAACATTGGTACGTCCGAAAGTCGGACTGTCTGAATATCGGAACTCTGCTCTCTGCTCCCAGCCCTTTGCCCCATGCCCATCAAATAAACCCCTGAAAGCGGGTTTTGACAAATTTTACCAGACTGAAATTCCCTCTCTTTGCAAGCGGACGGTCACCCACAATCTAAAAATATGTCCTGACTGCAAATTCAAACTGATCAATAAATAAGTTTTTGAAATGAGAAATATTGTTTTGTTCATAAAACAACAGCATCGCTTTTTTGTAATCTATTGAGTCTACTGTTCTGAATGATAAAGGGCAATGGTCGAAGTTCATTAAAATGCCATTACTTACAATTCTTGCAGTTCTTTTATTCCCATCCATAAAAGGTTGGATATAGGAAATCAAAACCAAGGCAAGTAATGCTTTTTCAAAAACACTTTTTTTGTTATTGATTACATCACAAGCTTTCCTCAGAGCCTCCAATATTTGAAATTCGTTCTCAAGCGGTTGGTAATTTGTTCCGGAAATACCGATACGTCTTTTTCGTAGATTTTTTTCAACACCAAGCTCCCTGGTCAGGATATGATGAATGTCGGCTATTTTGGATACTGCTAATGGATTTAAATAGTCCTTGTTTTCGATGATGAAGTCAAGTGCGTCTTTGTGGTTTAAAAGCATCACAGCCTCTTCCTTTGTTTTTCCCGAAGCTGTTTTTTTTTCCTTTAATAATTGCTCTGTTTCCAGTAACGAATAGGTATTGCCCTCAATTTGAGAAGATTTCCAGCTCAGGTCGATAGCAAGTCTTTCCATTTCTCTCTGGTACTCAGATGGATTCAGGTTTTTGATATTTGTTTCGTATTCATTTTGTAGCACATTGAGTTTGTCTAGCTCGCCATCTGTGAATACACTGTTTTTATTCAGAATTTCATCAACCAGCTCAAAGTTGTATGTTTCTCTGATTTGTCTATCATCGATTTCTTTTTCGTAATATTTATCGATGTCTATGGGTTGTATAAGCTCAAAAGATGGAGAAGGAAAGTATTTTGTTCCTTTACCCTGACCTTCCGAAACAATATAATGGTCGGAAATTAATTTTGTTAAAGTACGCTTTAACGTAGCATAACTAACAGAAACACGCGATTTCTCAAAAATATCTTTTGAAGAACTCCCCTTATGTTCACTAATAAAATCAATGATTTGTTGATCCCTTTTATTAATCACTTCACTATTTTAAGCTCATGAATATATACATTCAAGCTCAAATCGCAATGATTTTGACAAGTATTTTAACTTTAAATGAGCTACAACTACCCGCCAATGAGTAATTGATTTTCTGATCTTCCGAAATATCCGAACGTCAGAATATCGGAAAGTCAGAACATCCGAACATCCGAACATCCTTCCCCTTGCCTCCATTCATCGTCTCTCGAAGAGGACGATGTAGGCCTTTCGTATCGTCCGTCTCAGGAGACGATACCTGACAAGAGGAGTGGTGCGGCTGGTTCCCCTCTAGGGGTCAGGGGCGCCCGGCCAGGGGTTGCGCGTAGGCTCCAACTGTCTGAATATCGGAATGTCTGAGTGTCTGAACATCCGAATATCCTTCCCATTGGGTGAGTTGGAGGAGGATCGTGAGGGTAGGCTAGTGGGTAAGGGGGATTCCTAGCGATTGGCGATCTGCTTTCTTGCAACCTAGTTATCGAATGACTTCGACTACTCCCTCCAAAGCAGCATCTCCCGCCATCTTGACGGCGACTTTGTACATCATAAGGCAATACCCCGTCGACACAGTCTAAATCAATGCTCTTGAGGCTCTTGCTTAACGTGCCTAAGCCTTAGTATTCTAATCTCCTTGGAGGTAAATCGGTAGGAGATCCGATAGGAGTATTTTTCAAAAGCACGGTGATTTCCCGAATTGTCTCGTTTAAACCTATCTAGAGGGTATTTTTCAGGATTAGTTGGAAGATCTTCTCGGGTAATTCGCAGTATTTCATCCCTGACCATTTCTGCGTTTTTATAGAGTCTTCCATTATCGTTTTATACGCTTTTTGAAGGGAAGCATAGGCCCGTTTATTCCAAACTACTGTGGGCTTGGGGGTTTCTACCATTTTCTGGACATCTTTTCGACCTCTTCCTGTGTATAAAATTCGCCCTTGTCAATCTCCGCATCAGCTTCATCCAATTCCCTGTTATACTGCTCAATACTGACACGCTTGTTATCTTCTTTCTGTTGCTCTTTTTTCAACACAGCCTCCAGCTTCTCGATAACTTTCTCGTTTCCAATAGACAATATCGATTCGATAATATGAAGTTTTTTGGTCTGCAAATCCATACTTAAAGTTACGATTATTAATAGAATGCAGTTCTAAAAGAAGAATAAATCTATAGGGTTTTAGTATTCGGGTCCTTTGAAAACCTAAGCCGAGTCGAATATTTTTGACGGGTTGGTGTTAAAAACCGCGATAAGCAACAAGTCATCGAGTAAGCAGTCATCCGATGACTGCCATCCATAGTTGAGCTTCCGAAATATTCGAACGTCAGAATATCGGAAAGTCAGAACATCCGAACATCCGAACATCCGAATATCCTCCCCCTTGCCTCCATTCATCGTCTCTCGAAGAGAACGATGTGGCTAAATTCGATTTAATTAAATGCTATCACACCGTCTTTAGCAAATCCAATTAATTATCAATTGACATATCTTTCATTCAAATGACTTAATTTCAGTTTATATAAGGTATTTTCTCTGAAGCTGGTGTTTTAATCCCCTCGAATTCGAGGGGATTGGCATCCTCAAAATGAATTGAATTAATGGCAAAGAACAAAAAGATAGAAGTTCAAGGAAGGGAGATAGCCCTTTATTCCAGGCAATCAGATGACTACATATCACTCACTGACATGGCAAGGTATCGGGATGCAGATCGCACCAATTACATCATTCAGAACTGGATGCGAACCAGAAGTGCTATTGAGTTTTGCGGGCTATGGGAACAATTGAAAAACCCTGATTTTAAAAGCATCGAATTCGATGCCTTTAAAAATGAATCTGGTTCAAACAGTTTTACATTGACTCCTCAAAAATGGATAGAAGCAACCAATGCGATAGGCATTATTTCAAAATCAGGTCGATACGGGGGTACATTTGCACATCGGGACATTGCCTTTGAGTTTGCTACATGGATAAGTGCCGAATTCAAGTTTTATCTTATTAATGAGTTCCAGCGCCTCAAAGAAGAAGAAGTGATCGAAAGCAACTCGATTGGAACCTGCAGCGAACCCTTGCCAAAGTCAATTATACGATCCACACAGACGCCATAAAGGAACAATTGATCCCGGAGAAATTAAGTCCCAAACAAATTTCGCTGGTCTATGCCTCAGAAGGAGACCTGCTCAACATGGCCCTGTTCGGAAAAACAGCTGCGGAGTGGCGAAAGCAAAATCCGGAAGCTCAGGGCAACATGCGGGACCAGGCTACATTGGAACAACTGGTTGTGCTTTCAAATCTGGAGAGCATCAATGCTGTGCTCATTCGCCAGGGCCTGGACCCAAAGGAACGATTGATCCAACTCAATGAGATTGCCATTACCCAAATGACCTCCCTGGTACAGGCACAAAATCTGAAAAAGCTCAAATAAAATAATGCCTTAAAAAGATCTAAATTCTTGTGGTCAAGTCCAGAAAATGATTGGCTCAAACTTTTCCTAGTAAAAAGTCCATACATCTTAAAACCGATATTGGAGGGTTAATCATGAAAGCAACTATCAAATCGGTCATACATCAGGAATATTAAACCTTCAGTAGACCCAGCCTTTTGAATTTGATGAACTAGACTGGTTTTGGTAATAAAAGTGGCTCCGGGGTGTTAACTCTTTTTTGATTCTTACTCCTCTGCTAAAGGTGGGTGCTCATACTTTGCCCAAAACTCCTCTTCCGTCCAATCAGGGATTTCTTCATTGCGCCATTTCAGAGCATCGAAGGGATAGCTTTGAGGGAAGTCCACATAGATAATTATCTCCCTGCTCAATCTCATAATCCGAAATCCCAGCAGAGTCACTCGCAGAGGACTCTGCGCAATCGAAAGGCGCTACCCCGTCCACGCAGTATCCCTACACCACCCATCGTGAACCCATTCGTTCTATCTTAAAAGAGACATCTGCCAGGAAGATGGAGGTCGAACTTCATCCCAAATCAAACTACCCTCTCTTCGCAAGAGAGGGCAAGGAGCATTGATCAATAACTTAGTATTGAACAAAGGGGTGAGTTGGAGGAAGATCGCGAAAGAGGGATTCCTAACAATAGTCGATTACCTACTTCAAATGTACGACCGTCCAATTGTATCGTCATCCTGAACGAAGTGAAGCCTGCCTACCGGTAGGCAGGCATCTTACCTCTTTTCTATCCTTCATACGATGAGTGGATTCCTGCCTGTCCACAGGCTTCACTTCACTTTGTTCCTGCCGAATGACGAAAACGACTCGTTGGGGGTATTGCGGGAATGAACCTTTGCCAGACAGCGTCTCTAGCCAGCTAGTGCGCACGTTATTCAAACTTTTTCAAAGCGCTATTAATTATCTCAAGATTCTTAAGATCCACCTCAGTGAGCAACCCTGTCAAATTTTTAGTACGGGTAGTTCTCATTTCCGCATTGTTATAGAAATCAAAGAGATTAAAGTAAGCTTGGTAAAAATGAGAATCAAAGGCATAATTGTGTTTGGCGAAAACAAAGTTTTTAAGAACTGACAAATCATGCTTTTCAAGATCAGAAAGATCATCATGGTTTACTTCGGAATTGTTATAGATGTTGTAAAAGGATTTTTCTAAAAGAGTTTTGTACTGAAAAGGCACAATTACGCTAACTAGAGTACTCCCATTCTTATATTTAGAGCTGTCAAGTACTGAAATAAAATTGTAGGATGTTTGATTTGAATTACTGTAATTCCAACCTATGGGACTAGTTGCTTTCTGTAAAACTTTTAATTGGATTTGATTTTTTTCATTTACAATGTAAGATTTGTAATTCTCAACTACATAATTTTCATTGCTTTCAATAAGTGGGAAATACTTGAATTCCCTTGATTCTCTTTGGATATTAAGTTTTTCTAATGTGTTGTTTTCATTAATGTCAAGAGAGTAAAATGATACAAAATCACATTGATAGAACTCCAAATAACACTCGGACCATGTAAATACGATCTTGCTTGATTTAGGATAAGGAAGTATATTTATTATACCTTTATATTCCTCTTCGTTATTGACCATTTTTATTAATGAATATGATTCTGATGTACTCATGTCATATGAAACTAAGTCTTCAATATATCTACCAACCCCATAGAAATCAGTGGATTTGAGAATTCCACCAATCAATCTGCCTTGAAAGTACCCAAGGAAGGTCACCTCATCAATAATTCGTTTGATTTTACATGTTTTTAAATCAACGATCAAGCTTGATTTTTTGGATTTATCTATTTTCTGAATTTCAGCTACAAGAAATGGTTGGTCATGTACGATAACATTTTGGATCAGAATTGGCTCAGCAATTGAATCAGTAGTATGGCCGTTTTTCGAAAACTTAATCAGACTATTATTTTCACTTGTTATTTTTATAGTGTCATCATCAATCATTCCTATGAAGATTAACTCTTCCTTGCCAGTTGTACTCAAGTCATATATGTCCAAAAGATTTGAACTTATCTGGGAAAATGCTAAATAAGGTATCAATACAATTAGAGTAAGTTCTAGTTTAATTATCATTTTGCTTTTTTTAGAAAACCTAAATAAAGAAATTCGTCAAAAGATCAAAACGATTGTGCAGCGAAGAATCTCATGAAACTGTAGTGAAACTCCCATTCCCAGCAGAGTCACTCGCAGAGGACTCTGTGCAATCGAAAGACGCTACCCCGTCCACGCAGTATCCCTACTCCACCCATTACTCTATCCCCAAGTCAAACTTCCCTCTCTTCGCAAGAGAGGGGGAGTCTGGACGACCAACTACTAAAAATTGAAAAAAGGGGTGAGTTGGAGGTAAACCGTGCCTCAAATATCTCCCATCTTAATCTCATAATCCGGATGCATGGTAAACCACTCCCATTGACTATTCTTTACTCTTCGACAAAACTGATATATATTTCTTCTATCAAATCATTCTTAAGCCAAATAGTAATATTTGTTGTGTAGTAGATTCCGTCCTCTGTTTTATGCTCAAGAGTAATGTAAAACTCCTGTTTTGGTTTTTCATACGGCTTGGGGTTATGCTTAATGAAATACTCATATGATTCTATAAATGCTTCCCCTAGTTCTCCAAGTGAATCACCTTTTGAAATTTTGTTTTTGTTATACAACAAATAAAATTTACTTGACTTAAGTGTGATGTTTTCAAGATAGAACTCATCACCATGTCTTGAATAATAGAATTGAGTTTCATTATCATAGAATAACTGTAGGCCACCGTCATCCCATTCGATCTGGGGAGGTACTGTAACTTTTCTCATGGGAGGACCAAAATTAGAAATGATTATTTCTTGGCCTGGGTTTGTACCTAATTGTTCAAGCCCGTTAATTGATATATCATCAATATTCACCTTGCTTAATTTTACTTCTTGAGATTTCGAACTACAAGAAATAGTCACAAGTAGAATCAAATTGCTAATTAATTTTATCCCCATTTACTTTTTTTATCTTTCTTAAATAACTATTCCCAGCAGAGTCACTCGCAGAGGACTCTGCATATTCAGTGCTAGAAATTTCCCCCTCCTGAGGGCGCAGGGGAGGATGCCCCCACAAATACATACAATCCCAGATTTTGCGAGGACTAACGCTGAATGAGTAGAGACACCTGTCAACTACCCTCCTCAATCTCATAATCCGGATGCATGGCAAACCACTCCCGTACTTCAATTAATGCAGCCCGATAGTCTTTGATGTCAGGCTCACCAAACTCATCAAGGGGAATCGGGAAATCTACGATAACAGGGGCCAGATATTCCATCACTCTATAGCCGCAAAGGATTTTACCATCAGAATTCGGGTTAGCCGAATAACAGTTCAATTCATCACTTTGGATCACCTCCACCAGGAAGTCCAGGATGGGTTTTTGTCGGGTGTAAACCAACTGAGGAACCATATTGTAGACAAAACGGTCATTGATTTCAATACTGTTTAAGCGATTGGTGATATGATTGATCGATTGCTCATCCCCAGTCCTTGCCAATGCTAGCTGAGCCTGAAAACGGTATTGATTACTCAATTGACTGTCCCCGACCAGGGCTCGAAGTTGATCCGTCACATCCAGGTCCAGGTGACCTGCCAGTTTCAGGATGTTACCCAGGTATGGCGTACTGCTGTTTATCAAAGACGCAATTTGATTACTGTTTTGCGCACTGAAGTCAGCTTTCTTATAAGTAAGCAACTTACCACTAACCACACCCACGATACCGACGTCTGGATCCCGCAACCCTGCTGTTAGCATGCTGACAGCCAAATTTCGGGCCTGCAGATCCTCGCTATTCTCTCCAATTCTGTCCGCCAGGTTATAGACCTTAAGCCGAATATCCGGCACAGTATCCGATGTATATTCACTCAATGCCTCAAGCAAGCCTATCTGGTTATTGTTGTCTTTGAAGATTTCCTGGGGAACAGAGATATACCGATTTTCCTTGTAGCTGTTCAGGTATTCATGCAGCAGCTCAACCGCTGGTGAGGTTTGGAGGAGGAGGATGAGGATGGTGAGGGGCATTATATCAAGTTATATTATTGTAACCCTAAATGGTGTGAATATTGAACTCACTGAATGTAATTCTAGTATTTCCAGTCTTGAGGTAGAATAAATTCATCGCACTCTTCAAAGTGATAATTTAGTATAGACTTATAACTACTTGATTGAATACTATTCATATGATGATCTGATAGATGTAAGTACTCATCTTCACTAAATTTATAGGATTCCTTTAAATCTAACTGACCAATAGGTATTTCATCCTTAGGTGTTTTTTTCTCAATGATTTTAATTGCGTCTTTTAGTTTGTAATAGAACTCATCGTTTTCCCACCAATATCTTGGAAGTTCACCAATAAAATATTCAACTAATTCAAGATACCAATTATCTTTTGACTCTTTAAAAAGGAATACAAATGATTTTCCAAAAGTATCATCTAATTTGTACCTTAATCTAAGTGTATCACTATTGAGTTCAAAGCTGAGTGAATTACTTATCATCCTTCTTGGGTATGCTTCATAGAGCTGTCCAGCTGTTTGGTTATTTAAAAGGTATTCAAAATTTAATTCCTTTATATAAGGTGGGACTATGTTAGAAAGTGTTTGGCTATAACTAAAAGTGGTATCACCAGAGAGCTTTCGATAGAAATCCCAATAAGTGCTGTCTCCATCTACTTGATCATCTTCTTTTTTGTTGTATTTGATGGCTAGAAAATCAGTTATTCCATCATTATTTAAATCGCTAGATTTTACATAATCATCTATTACATACCCGTTTGGAATACATATGTAATGAGGTAAAACTTCAATGTACTTTTTGGTTCCATACGTTTCTCTATTGCAAGTTGATTGACCTTGTCCTTTGCAGTTATAAGAGAAAATAAATGCAATAGAAAGAGTATTTAATAGTATCTTATTCATCACATTTGAAATGTTCAGTTTTTTTAAGAGAAAGATAGGCGTTTTTGCGTTGTGGTTCATGGTTAGCAGAACCCTTTTCATTGCCTGTATTAATTAATGCGGAAACCTGATCAATGTTTAATTGATCCAGTTTCAAAATATTATTCTTTAATTGTGATTTGAAATGAATGAAGGTTGATAAAACCACAATTTTTGGATTATTTGCAACTTCATCTGGATTTGTCACAATATCAACATCTGTAACATAAAAAGGCTCACCTTTGAGCTTCTTATTTAAAGCTTCATAATTAGCTTTTCCTGTAAGTTGAATACCACCTCTGCCTCTATAATCAAATCCATCGTTGGTTGTCAGATGATCTCCATTACCCAAACTGGATGATCCCCCATATGCATAATTATATATATTTTTTTCAATCTGAGCTTTTTCAATTAGAGTAGGATTGCCATAGCGTTTATAATTACCAGATTCATCGGATTTGAATTCAACGGGTATTTTCACTTTAAACCTTTCTTGCTTTTTATTATTATAATAACCGTAATAGGTTAGGCTTGAAGCTACTTGATATTTAGCAATACCACTAGTCCCAATATCACTGTCTTCCAATTTCTCATAATAACCTACCTGGGAAAAATTCTTATAGATCTTATTATCCCAGAATTCTTGATTAAACCATCTTTTTTTTGCTCCAGCAGTTTTTTTGAAATAGTCCAGTAGTTGATTTTCACCAGTGATTTTCCAAACTTTTCCTTCACCTTCAGTTTTGAATTGTAAAGAGTTAGTCTCAATCATAATCTGAGAGAGTATCTTGGCTTGGCGATCGCATGTATTATATTCAAAGTCTTTTTCTTGAAATGCAAGATTAAATGCTTCTACATATGCATTTTTTGATTTGAAAACATTTGGAAATATTTCTGAAAATTTCTCCAAATTGAATGTTAAATCTTTTCCACATTTTGTACAGCAAAACCCTGTTTTACACACTTCATCTTCTGAATCTTCACGAAGCCATACTTCCCAAAAATATTTTATTTCATTTTTCAAATCCTGTGATTCAACTAAAATACTGAGATATTTCAACCATAATTCAGCGGTTTTTTCCTTCCCTGTATTGATCTGAATTGTCAATTCAATGTTATTATTTCTTATAAAATTTATTAAAACTAAATCATCATCAACAAAAACCTTCACAACGTTATTATCTGCTAACTTACACAACTGATTAACTTCAACTTTCTCAATACTTGATTTTTCATTCCAGCTAAAAACAGAAATTTTAAACTCCTGACCTTCTATGGTATAGCGTCCCATTGAGATGCCTTTCTCATGAAGTATTACTTCAGATGAATTCTCCTCAAAAAGCTTAAGAATAACCCTTTCTACCAAATACTCTCCTTTGCTGTTTTTCCCATGCGATGCCTTTCTTGCTGTCCAACCATTATGACCAAATATATCAATATTATTCTTTTTAGATTCTTCATAATATTTTTCATAGTTGTTAAATACCTCCCTGAATAATGGTAATTGAGACGCTAATTTTTTATCCAAATTGCTTGGATTCAAATAGGAGTATATTGCTTCATACCAAGAACAACGGTCCAAAGCACTCTCCTCATCATCCTCAAACCACCCCACCAAATTCTCCGGATCATGGATCAGGTCCCACTGGAATTTTTTGAGGCGGTCTTCATTCTCACTATAGTCCATCAGGTTGTCAGTGGACCTTTGGGGAATGCCATAAGCACTGCTGAAGGTATGCCTTAATCGGAATGCTCCATGGGCAAGCTCATGGGCGATTGTCCTAGGGATAAACTGAGTTTTATTCATGAATACATATCCGAATTGCCTCTTGAAGGGCATAAAACCACTTAACGATGCACTTCCTTCATCAATAAGGAAGATATAGTAGGTCTCCTTATCCACCGGTCTGCTTCTTTTGAATTCCCGGTTGAAACGCTGCATTTTGTCCGGGAAGCTGGCAAGCATACCACTTTCACCCTCATCAAAATTCTCCAGCAGTTTTGGGTCAACCATGAATGGTTCTGCTGCTTCCACCTTCCATTCCACCGCTGCCTGCTGGAAGATGCTATTGATCCGGTCACCAATTGTATGGATGTCTCCGATTGACGCTCCATTAACAGGGACAATCTCCAATGTTTTATAGATTTTTTCATAGGAAATAACATGGATACGACCCGCTACCTGCTCTTCATCTTCAATGCTTTGATAGGCTTCAATCACATCAATGTCGCCATGTGCCTTCCCAATTAAAGATAGATTTTTTTCATTGTCCTGCTGTCCAGCCATGGGTTCCAGGTCTGCTGTAGACGACCGGAACCTCATGTTTTCCGGGAATTCATTTTCACCAGCCATGGCAATAACCTGGTCTGGCATCCCAATAGGGACTGATTTCCACGCAGGAACATACTCCTCATCATTAATAGTAAGTATGTTTTGGTAATAATGCCTGAGCTGAGGAATATCAGAGTTGTATGTATCAAACCCATAGCTGGATTTTTCGGTAGGCTTGAATTGAACAATAACATCCACTTCGCTGGATTCAGGAGTACTGGTCTCACCTACACTTCCTTCTCTCACCACCCCCTCACTATCCACCACCCACGTATCCCCATTGCTATCCGTGATGGTCAGCTCCTCGCCTTCGGGAGGGAGGTCGAGGTCAGCATCTTCGATGAGGTTCCCGGACTCGTCATAGATTTCCAATAGCCCGCCGGAGAAAACCACTTCTCCGATGTCAGCGGGGATCTCCACAGCCAGCACATCGGCGACCAGGTCTTCGGTGAGCTCAGTATCCGTACCCTCAGGTCCTTCCACCACTTCCGGTTCTTCTTCCTTTTTCTGGATGTCTAGCACAAAGCGGCTGTCCTCGGAATAAACCGTCTTGATGTCACCGGCCACCACCTGGTAGTCCTCGTTGACCAGGATCCGGTCGAACACCACCCGCACATTGGCCAGGTTGAAGTTGGGGACGGCCGCATAGCCCGCTCCGCCATAGGTGCCATCACCATTCGCAGTGACGTTCAGCAGGTTGACCGTCCAGTCACCCACCTGGATCACGTCAAGGGGTAGGAGGGGCTTCATGAGCGGGACGTCACTCGCATCAAACTCCGGGATCGGGGCCCCGCAGACAAATCCTCTTTCGTCCACTTCCGGTGTGGTGAACGTCAGCACTGGACTCTTTTCTCCCAGGATGGTCCCACACTGGGGGATGAGCTGATACTCATAGGTCGTTCGACCGGCCAGTTGGGCGACGATGCCATAGCTGCCATTCACCTCCTTGGCAAACCAGTCGTCCTTGCCGTTTTTGCGGTAGTTAATCACACAGCCGGTATGATTTTGCTCCGGCTCCCAGCTGATCCGTGCCCGCTGCGGATCCAGCGTCTTGGCGGCGATCCCTTCGAAAGTCCCACAAGCATCCCCATATTGAAAGACATACGTTTCGCTGTAGCCGTCATTCTTAAACAGGTCCCGACCGCTGATGTCGTAGGCCCGCACACGGAAGGCATACCGCTTACCCGGGATCAACGTCGGCTCGATGATGCCATAGTTGAGGGAGGTGAGCGTGGTTGTGGTGGTATAAATGCTGTTAGACGAACGGATGGCGATATCAGGGTTGGTCTGTCCGGGGTACAGCTCTACCATTCGAAATTCATACTCGGTTGAGAAAGCGGCGTTGGGCGAAGCTGTGTGCCTGGGTGTCCAGCTAAACATGATGTTTTGCGGATCCGTAGCGATGAGCTTATCCCCGTTGAAAGGCGTGTTGAGCAAGGGGGGATCATTCAATACGATCCAGGCATAGCTGACCGACTGGTTAGAGATGCGCACATTCCTGTTGTACTCCAGCACCTCCATGGTGAACGTATAAAAGCCTTCGGGGAGCTGACCGGACCGTTTGAAAGCTGCCCGGGTAATGCCGGTGAAATCCATGTGATCCGGATTGAAGTAGGAGGTCAGATCAAACCCTGTGAAGAGTTCCGGCACCCCTCCCTGGATGTTTAGTGGCCTCGGCATGAAGGCAGGACTCGTCCGCAGGGTGATCCCGGCCCCTTCAATGGTGATCCGGAACTTGATCTGGAGGTTGGGCCGGTCCAGCTCCAGCAGGTTGACCAGCACCTGTAGATTGTTTGAACCAATGGCCGTATAATCCGAAAGATACAGGGAGTAGGGTGGGACAAGGGTAGTCGTCACCTGGACAGGGTATTGCTGAGTAAACCCATAGTAGCTGCACAGCAAAAGCATGCATACAATCAGACTTTTATTCAGGCGGTCCAATAAAAAGCTGGTTCAGTTGTACTTAATGGTGAATAAATTAATGAGTAACAGGAAGTAATACAAACGTTTTATGAAATAATTTCTATCACCCCAGTCATCGGACGACTTCGCACCACCTTTGAGAATAGCGGCACAGGTCTCAGGTTAAACCCTAGTGTGAGAAATTTCCCAATCCAAATACAGTCATCCGATGACTGCGAAATAACAACGTCATTCTGAGCAGAACTACATGTCTTAAAGATGAAAAGGAAATTTGAAAAACTCAGAGATAAATAAAACTGGTAAGCTAAATCAATCGTGTAGCGAAGAATCTTATTAATTCAACGAGAATTGAAAAACCATACTTTCAATCCCCCTGCACCCCCTTTATGAAAGGGTAGTAGTGGGATGAAAGGCCGATGGTACAAGGGGGAATTCCAACGATTAATGATTACCGCATCAAATATCGGACCGTCCAATAATTGCGTCATCCTGAACGAAGTGAAGCCTGCCTGCCGTAGGTAGGGATCTTAGTCAATAAACAATAACTGTTCTTTAGGATATCCCAGGAATGATCCTCCACAAAAATCATAAGATTCTTTCGCTCGCTGAGATTATTCCTCTGGATATACACATATCCGAATTCATCAATACCATTTTTTGTAGATCGATTCGGAAAGCTCACTGCTTATGACGTATATTCGTAATTGATTGATTTTCAATGAAATACGGCCTATTGTCATTCTCGATTTATGCCTCTATTTATTAGAGTTTAACTCTCAGAATGACGATGCTAACTGTCAGATCAACAAATAAACAGATAAACAGATAAACATCAGTTGAATGGTCAACCTATATCAGGAACGTACATCTTCTGCCTCCTGCCTACTGCCTACTGCCTCCTGTCTCCTGTCTCCTGTCTCCTGTCTCCTGTCTCCTGTCTCCTGTCTCCTGTCTCCTGTCTCCTGTCTCCTGTATTCTGTATTCTGTCTCCTGTATTCTATAACCTCTTCACCCACCTGTTCAGCATAAACGCTCCACCCCAAATCAATAGCGCCGCCCCCGTATAATACATCTGATCAGTAGTACTTCGGATGGAGATCCAGAACAACACACAGGCACCGATCAGCATGACCCAGACAAGTATTTCAAGAATTTGTTTCATCAGATATGTTTTAAGATTCTTTCCAGGTCCTGTGGCGTGTCCACGCTGTGACTTTCAAACTCCGTGATCCCGATCTTGATCTTATAGCCGTTTTCAATCCATCGCAGCTGCTCCAGCGACTCGCTCATCTCCAGGTCAGCGGGAGGGAGGTTCGTGATCTCAAACAGGATGTCGGATCGGTAGGCATAGATACAGATGTGCTTGTAAAAGGTGTGGTGCTTAAGCCATTCATCCCTGGGATAATCACGGACGTAGGGGATGGCTGTTCGGCTGAAATAGATGGCCTCGTGGAACTTGTTCATGATCACCTTCATGATGGAAGGATTGTCCAGCAGTGCCGGATCCTCGATCTTTTTCACCATCGACCCCAGCTGCACGTTGCCGTCGAGCAGGTCACAGAGCCCGTTGATCTGCTGAGGCTTGATAAAGGGTTCATCACCCTGGATGTTCACGACATAGTCGAAGTCAGGGTAACGCTCAAGTACCTCCGCACAGCGCTCTGTGCCGTTGCGATGTTTTTCTGAGGTAAGTTCCACCTTGCCACCAAAATTCAGGACCTCATCGGCGATTCGTTCGTCATCAGTGGCTACCACCACCTCGTCCAGCCCTTCACTTTGTTTAGATTGCTCATATACACGTCGGATCATGGGTTTGCCAGCCACATCTACCAGTGGTTTCCCTGGAAAGCGTGTCGAAGCATAGCGCGCAGGGATAATTCCTAATATCTTCATCCCTGGATCTCTTTCACTTTAAGTGAGGTGCCTTCGTCGGAAGTCACCTCGATGGTAGATTGTTCGGCGATGTAGTTGCCTCGGGTGTAGGCATCATAGATCTCACCATCGATCATCACCTTTCCGCTGGGTCGCAGGTTGGTGTAGGCGGTGCCTTGCTTGCCTACAAGCGTTTTTTCTTTGTAAAAGCTGCTGGTATACCCTGCTTCTTTGTCCTGAATATCTACCAGGGCGATCTTTTTAAAGAACTGAGTATTGGTCAGACGTATCCCTCCGAAAAACATGAGTATGATGGACCCCAGCAGTGCCAGGCCAGTAGAGCTGATGGCGTAAAAGATCTCTTTGGGATCCACAAAAGAGAAGTCGAACGCGTCGTTGTTCAGCATGACGAGAATAAGCGCTCCGATGGTAGCGATCAACCCTGCGATGCCTGCGATGCCAAAGCCCGGAAGGACAAAGACCTCCACGGCTATCAATACGATGCCGACCACAAAGACAGCGATCTCCCAGTTTTCTGCGAGCCCGTTCAGGTAATAGGGGATAAAATAAAGGATCGTTGCTACTACCGACGCCAGAATAGGAAACCCAACGCCCGGAGTCTGCAGCTCAAAGTAGATCCCCCCGATGATGATCAGGATCAGGATACCACTGATAAAGGGATTTAAGAACAGGGCGATCACCTTTTCTGACCAGTCCAGTGTAAACTCCACAAGCTCATATTCCTCCACCGCGCTCCGTTCCATAATATCATCAATTCCTGTCACTTCAGCCTCGCAAAAGCCCCATTTGATGGCTTCAGATACCGAGAAGGTAATCACTTTACCTTCCGTGGCGATGCTATCTACTTCAATGTCTTCGTCGACCATCCCTTCGGCGATCTTGGGGTTTCTTCCCTGGGCCTCAGCGGTAGACCGCATGATCGATCGCATGTACGACTGGTATTTGTCAGGGGCTGCTGTACCATCCTGGGTCACCACCGTGGCAGCCCCGATGCTGGAGCCTCTGGCCATGTAGATGCTGTCACAGGCGATGGAGATCAGTGCTCCTGCCGAGGCTGCGTCTTTGTTGATATAGGCATATACGGGGATCTCAAACTCCAACAGGCGTGTACGGATCTCATCGGCATCGTTGAGGGCACCCCCATAGGTGTCCAGCTCCAGGATCACGTAGTCCGCTTCAATTTCTTTGGCGCGCTCCAGCCCCAACTCCGTATACCTGTTGGTGCGCGGGTCGATGTTTGCCTGCACTTTCATGTGCAATACGGTAACACTGTCATTCTGCTGGCTGAATGCCTGGATGCCCATAAGCACCAGTACCAGGATCATTATTTTTCTGACCATCACTATCTCGCTAACTTAGCCGTTTAACCCGGATTGTCGTAGAGAATCTATTTTTTCCGGGGGTTAATTAAGTAAAATTACACCAGAAGGCTTGAGGCAGCTATCGAATTTAGCATTTTCTTTTCATGTACAGGGAGGTATCTGGAAGACATCCCTGGATAAGGACTCCGGTCAGCTGGCCCTGGAGATTCGGGATCAGGACCAATTGGAGATCTCTTATTGTATCCTGGATATTAACAAAAAAACGATTGAGGAGCCTTTTACCATAGCGGGAGCTGACTGGTGGAGTGCACTGCAACTGTTAGACAGTGGGTACTTGTTCTTGGAGAAATATCAGGACCCGCAGAACCCGCTCGACAAGTCGTTGATCGTGGCGGAGTGTGCGACCGGTCAGGTCATCAGACATTTTCCGGGACATCAACTTGTGGAAATGAAAGGCAACACTTTGATCTACCAGAAAGTGGAAGATCCTGCGGTGTTTTTGCAGGAAACGCTTCCATCCACCAGTAAAAAGAATGCAGAAAATACCTTCAAAGAACCGATACTGTATTGGGAAGGAAGTGATAATTTTGAGGTGGTAAAAACGTTTCTATCCGGAGAAAATATTGTTTCCCTGGTAGATTATATGGAGATGGGCGAGTACATCATTTTCAGCTATTCGGTCCCTGACGGGAAAGATTTTACCAGAAGAATCGTTGTTCTCAGGGAAGAAGAGGAAATTTACAGTACGGTCCTCGATCGTAAGATGGAAGGTGTAGCGCCCGGCAGTTTTTTTGTGTTCAATAATTACCTGATTTTTATCGTTGAAAGAGAACAGATCAATGCCATTGAGTTATAGTTTAACGCTTTTATTTTTTATAAGCTTCATCCAGGCTTTCTCATTGGATTCTCTCCGCATCGAAAAGGTGCAGGACAAAGTGGTCGTTATTCATGAGGTGGAGAAAGGGGAAACACTCTATGCATTAAGCAAAAGGTATGGAGCTGAGATCAACGAGGTGATTGCATTCAATGAGATCACTGACAACAACATTTCTTTGGGACAGATGTTGAAAATACCGCTGGTGCCGGTATCAGGGTCTGTAAGTGAAAAAAGTACCGAAACCATTCATACGGTGAAGACCGGAGAGACCCTCTTTAGCATTTCACAAATGTATGACCTGAGGGTCTATCAGCTCAAGGAGATGAATAACCTCAATTCCAACGACATTTCCATTGGGCAGGAATTGGTGATCAAGAAACTGGCACCGGAAGTAAGGGATCCAAATAAATCGATCATTGTAAGTTCTCTGCCTAAAAAGACCGATGAGTCTGACAATACGGAGAGCATTCCTGATAAGACGGAGATCGAGGAAATCAATGTTGAGGAAACTAAAGCTGAAACCACAGTAGAAGAAATAGATGACATGGAAGGCTTCATGGCCTACCAGGTCCAAAGTGGGGACGACCTGTCCACCATAGCCACTCGGTATGGTGTGCGAATCGATAGCCTCAAGTACTGGAATAAGCTGTCTTCCGACCGGTTGGACATAGGGCAGGAACTGAAGCTCAAGCAAAAGGTGGATGTGGTCATGGATGCACCCAGGATTATCAAGACACCTTATGGGATCAAAAAGCGGATGGTGGATCAAAGTGGATTTGTCCGTATCATGGAAGAGGGGATCGCGCAGAAGATCGAAGATGTGATACCTACGGATAAATATTTATGTCTTCACCGGGACCAGCCGGTAGGTTCGCTCGTTGAGGTGCGCAACCTCATGAACAACCAGAAAGTGTTTGTCAAGGTGGTAGCCAGACTTCCCAATACCGGCCTCAATGAAAACGTACTCATACGCCTTACCCCGGTAGCCTTTAAACGTTTAGGTATCATAGATCCCAAGGCACGGGTAGAAATCTCCTATTACGAAGAGTAGGTGGGGGAGCTCAAAGCGTATCTCGATGAGCTGGTGGTAAAGTACAACCAGCCGGATTTCATCCCCAATGACCCGATCAGCATCCCAAGACACTACACCAAACCACAAGACATTGAGATCGCAGGTTTGGTGGCTGCCATGCTGGCCTGGGGGCAACGGAAAACCATCATCAACAAGTGTACGGAGTTTTTCGGTTACATGGATCATGCACCGCATGACTTTGTGTTGAATCATACGGAAGAGGACCTGAAGCCATTCCTTCAATTCAAGCACCGTACGTTTAATCCTACGGATGCGCTCTATTTCATTCACTTTTTCCAGTGGCACTACCGCCAGCACTCATCTTTGGAAGAGGGGTTTGTTCCTCCTGAACCAAATCCGGACATGGAAACCCGACTCACCCATTTCTTCCATCACTTCTTTTCGTTACCTGATCACCCTACCCGGACCTACAAACACATTCCTTCCCCCTTCAGAAACTCGGCTTGTAAGCGGATGAACATGTTCCTGCGCTGGATGGTCAGGAAAGACGATGCGGGGGTTGATTTTGGTTTGTGGTCCAAAATATCCGCTGCTGAACTCATTTGTCCCTGCGACCTGCATGTAGATCGGGTAGCCCGAAGGCTGGGATTAATTTTCTGTAAGCAGACCGATTGGAAAACAGCCATCGAGCTGACGGAGAACCTCAGAAAAATGGATCCCAATGACCCTGTAAAATACGATTTCGCCTTATTCGGATTGGGTATCGAGGAGCGGTATCCCTAAGCAGCAGTCGTCATCACGCCCGTGGTCCTGTACAATCACACCCGTGGCCTGTGGCTCACAGGCCACTGAGGCCCACAGACCACAGCGTACCTACCCCTTCCATTGGGCAGGATCCTGCCTCCATTGCTTCAGCGTGTCCAATGATTCAGGCTGAATGGTTTTATTATCGCTGGCCACCTCGATCAGGTGATGATAGTCACTCAGGCACCACAGGTCAATCTGATGTTGCTCGAAATTTTCTTCGGCAATTGGAAAACCATAGGTAAAGATCGCTACCATGCCCAGCACTTCCATCTCGGCAGCCCGCACGGCTTCACCAGCCATCAGTGAGCTACCCCCTGTTGACACGAGATCCTCAAGCAGCACCACCTTCTGTCCTTTGGTGACAGCTCCTTCGATCTGGTTGCCCATCCCATGAGATTTGGATTTGGACCTCACATAGATGAAAGGGAGGTCCAAAAGATCAGCTACCAGGGCGCCTTGTGGAATACCTGCTGTCGCAACTCCGGCAATGGCTTCTACACCCTGGAACTTATCCCTGATCAGGTCAGCCAGCACCTTTTTCACATAAGACCTTACATCGGGAAATGAAAGACTCAGCCTGTTGTCGCAGTAAATAGGAGACTTCCAGCCGCTGGCCCAGGTGAAAGGATTGTCAGGTCGTAGCTTGATCGCCTGGATACGTAGTAGTTCTGTAGCGATGTTCTTCGCTACCTGCTTATCATAGATTTGAATGGACATGAAAGAAAAATTAATAAAAATTTATTGGGTGGATTTCTAAATTAGTTGAACTCTCCCGATATATTTAAGTTTTATAACACCACCACAAAGCTAAAGCTACTTGTGAAAATATTCATCAACGATATACCTGTAAGGATCATTGATAAAGCTGAAGCTAAGGACCCATCGGAGTATGACCTGATCGTTGATGGTAAAACAGAGCGGATCAGACCCAAGAAGCTGATCGATGATGTCCTCATCAACGATGCTGCACCTGAAAAGGTAGACGAGCTGCTCCACCTGATGACGGACAATAAATTCAAAGAAGTAGATTCCATCACCTTTACTGCAGAAGACAGCAAGGCAATGATCAGTTTTATCAAAAGCAAATTTAAGGTGGTTGAAGCCGCCGGGGGAGTGGTGGACAAGGACGGCACCACCCTGTTGATCTATCGTCAGGGACGTTGGGACCTGCCCAAGGGAAAGCTGGATAAAAAGGAGAAAAAGCGGGATTGCGCTGTCAGAGAGGTAGAAGAAGAAACCGGCGTGAAAGTGGGTATCCAAAGGAAGATTGGCACTACCTGGCACACCTACATCCGCAATAAGCGATATGTATTGAAAAAGACCTATTGGTATGCCATGGAGTGTCTGGATGATACAGCCATGATGCCGCAGGCAGAAGAACACATTGATGATGTGCGTTGGGTGACGCTGACGGAGCTCAGATCCTTACTATATGGGTCTTATCGGTCTATCAGGAGTGTGATTCACGAGTATCACCGTCAATTGAAAGCGATTCATCAAAGCTCGTAGGGTAGGAAAGGGGTAACGTCCCCACCGTATTTATGTACTTCACGGATAATGCTGGAGCTGATAGGGGCCAGTTCCGGCGAAGTGATCAGAAAAACCGTTTCCAGGTTAGTGTTGAGGTATTTGTTGATCTGCGCGATGCTGTTTTCATATTCAAAATCAGTCGTGTTTCGCAATCCACGGACCATAAAGTTAGCATTGTATTTCGAGGCAAGTACAGCGGTGAGCTCATCATAGATAATCACAGAAACCCTTGGCTGGTCTTTAAAAGCCTCTTCTATCTTATCTACCATCAGCTGCACATCAAAATACCGCTTCTTTTGGGTGTTATGACCGATGCCAATGATCACCTCATCGAACAATCGAAGACTCCTCAGTACCACATCTTCATGGCCTTTGGTAAATGGATCGAATGACCCCGGAAAGATTGCAACCTTTTTCATGGTGATGAGCTAACGTTTTGGTTCAGCAAAATAAGCAGAAATACTAAGTTAACCTGAACAGATTTAAATCCGCTCCCGTGGTCTGTGGCCCACAGACCACCAAAAAGCACCATGCCCCATGCTCTCCGCCCTCTGCACCATGCCCCATGCCCTCTGCTCCATGTCCCTTAAAACCGTGGCCTGTGGCTCACAGGCCACCAAAACCAAAACCACCAAAACCCGTTTCCTCGGCTGGTGTCCAACCATTGCCGTCAACTTAATAATTAAGAAAAATCAATGCATATTCGATCTATAGAAAGCCCCGTAGGTGTGACCTGTTTGTAGATCTAATATTAGCTGTTTATCTAAACCCCGTAGGGGTGTCCTAAATTCAACAGGCCGCTCCTACGGAGCTAAAAACCATATTATTTCTCATTTTCTACAAACAGGGCGTCCCTAACGGGACTTTAGTGCAAATTAATTAATTCTCCTTAGGTTGACGGTTGTCCTCACCAGACGGAAACGGACTGAGCATTATGTCACTGGTCTGTGGCCCACAGACCACCAAAAAGCCAGCTCATAACAATGCCCCATGCTCTCCGCCCTCTGCTCCATGCCCCATGCCCTCTGCTCCATGTCCCTCATAACCGTGGCCTGTGGCTCACAGGCCACCACTCACAGGCCACCACTAACGCGCAAAGCTACTCACACAGAAAGATGCTATAAGCATCAAAGTATTTGTGGTCAGGCAGGCGATCCAGCTCCCCTTCGAAGCGGAGAAACTTGGGCTTCGTGCCCAATGAGATATTACGAATGTATTTTTTGAGGGTATTGATCACCAGACTATCAGCGTTTAAGCCACCCCACATCACTACGTTACTGGATTTGGGGTTTAGACTGGTCTCCTGCATCACCAGCATGATATATTTGAGGTAGTCTTCTGGTTTCCTCACGGCAAACTGGTTGTAAAACACCAGTTTTTGATTCTGAGAGACCAAAATATGAAGAATGCCTTTGTCGCTCAGACAAAACATCGATTTCTCCAGTGAATGATCATCATATTGAAGCGTTCCTTCAATCAAAGCGCAGGCCTGGCTGATGAGAGCGATCTGTTTTTTCGGGTAATAAGATTTTACGGTGTCAATAAGTTTTTTATCACCGGCAAACAGGTGAATCGCATTGCATGAGATATGCCTGTAATAATGTGTTTCTTCCATCTTGGGATGGACCTCCGCATTCAATGACAGATAATCACTTGTATGCTCGGAAAGAAACACCGAAGCAGGCACCAGGGCGTATTTATGGGTCTTGAGTGAAAGTTTCACAGTTCCCCAGTCTTTTTGGGCCAGGTGTGGATGCCGATCAAAGATCTGCTTGACCACCTCCAGCCGGTTGTTGATGGTCCTTACATTTTCAAACCTAAAGTCCTCTATGGATAAACACCTCCCGGTTTGCCTGTTGACCACACACAATTGCATGTCCGTGATCCCCACCTGAATGGCAAGTGTGTATATCGAGCGTTTCTCAGGATCGAAACGCTCGCTGATCGCCTTTTTGGCTATGGCATATCCTAATGTGGCGGTGTTGCTCAAAATTTACTCCCAGTTACCCGCAGTTGTTACACTGGTCCTGGACCCGAAGCGAAGTGGTTTTTTGGTGTTGTATTCGCTTTCTTCGTCTCTTTTAGGGTTCACTGGTTTAGGGTTATAAACCTCAATAACGTCTACTTTCACGCCTGATTTCTCAATCTTATCTGCCCAGATCTCAAATTTTACCGGAGGCTTTATTCCAGGTACATATGGAAGGGTAGCCAGGTCAAACCTTGGATAATTAGAAGCTTTGAAGATGGAATCTTTTACAGGCACAGTACCCAAAGTATCTATTTCTACATATAAGCTATCCGCACCGTAGTCCAGTGTGACGATGGTTTCTGTTCTTTCAGTGATAAAAAACCTACCGGTATCAACAAAAGCCAAAAGTTTGTCCCAATCACTGGTATATCGGCCATTGACCGACTGAAAGGCCAATTCGGCCTCCCGGATCATCTTGAGTTGCTCAATGATTCTGGCTTCATGGCGAGCAATACGCTCAGTCTCTTCTATGCTTGAATTGATGGAGTAATACAGGTAATAAGCGAGCCCCGCAGCTACGATTCCGAATACGATGGTTAGGATTTTTGTATTATTCATACTTTAGGTTTTTTGCAATAATAATTATTCTTATTTAACTACTGAAGCACACGTTCTTAAATGTTGATAAAATTGATGTGACCTTTTATCTTAAAAATATCTCTGGGCTCATCAAAATACGAAAATGCATTGTGAAGAGTCTTCACATCCATGTTTTTTAATTCGTTATAGGTAATAAACTTGATATCTTCCAGTATTTGGCGGTTTTTAGCCAATTCAGGGTCTTTTCCGAGTTTTAGCTGACCACCAATTTGTTTGACTGAAAAGAAAAGTTCAACCGCATGAAACCGATCATCAATATACTCATTAACAAACAAAAAATCATCTACACGAATTTTTAATCCTGTCTCTTCGCTAAACTCCCGGATCAGCGTGTCCTCACTGTTATCCCCAAACTCTACGCCTCCCCCCGGCGGTGACCATAAATAGCCCTTCTCACCGATTTGGTTATGCTTGAGCAACAAGATCGAATCGTCTTCCTCCAGCAGTCCGCATGCTCTCACCCTCACTTTACGACTAAACGTCTTTATATCACTCACAACAGTCGATCATTTTTGAAAACAAAACCTTATTTAAAAATAGAACGTTAACTTTACTTCGAGAAATAGAACTTTTAAACAGATGAAATACGCACTAACCATTTTTACTTTATTTTTCGCATTGTCGACGATCTATGCACAAGGACCTGATGCGGACGCTGAAACAGTCAATGGACCAAAAATTAGCTTTGTCAAAAGTAAATATGATTTTGGTGAGGTCAATCAAGGCGAAAAGGTACAATACGATTTTCTATATACCAATTCAGGGTCTGATCCCTTAGTGATCTCTGATGTGAAAACCACCTGTGGCTGCACAGCCCCCAACTGGTCAAGAGAAGCACTGGCACCGGGAGACTCAGCCAAATTGAAGGTTGTTTTTAGTAGTGTTGGCAAAAGAGGAATGCAGAATAAAGTCATTACGGTCTATTCCAATGCCGTGAACAACCCTGAGCGGGTGAGCCTATCCGGAAATGTGCTGATTGCCACAACCAACGAACAGTAATCAGGCATAGTTACGCTCCCCGAAGATGGAGGAGCCTACGCGGATCATTGTACTTCCACAAGTTAAAGCAAGGGGATAGTCACCACTCATACCCATGGAAAGCTCCTGCATGCTTACTTTTACAGGTAGTGGGAGCGTTTTCAATTGTTCAAAGAGGGAATGCAGGGAGGTAAACTCCCGTTTGATCTGATTTTCATCTTCCGTAAACGTGGCCATCCCCATCAATCCAATCACCTGAACATGATCCAGGGATTTCAACTCGTCTGATTTCACCATTTGCAAGATCTCGTTTTCATCAAAACCAAATTTGGTGGTTTCTTCCGCGATATGGACCTGCAGCAGACAATTGATGGTTCGGTTGACCTTTGCTGCCTGCTTATTCACTTCTTTCAGCAATTTCAAAGAATCAATGCTATGGATTAGGTGAACGAAAGGTGCGAGGTACTTCACCTTATTGCGCTGTAAATGGCCAACCATGTGCCATTCTATGTCTTTGGGAAGCTCCTCGTATTTAGCGGTTAATTCCTGAACTTTATTCTCTCCAAATATTCGTTGCCCGGCCTCATAGGCTTCCAGAATGTCCGTAGTTGGTTTTGTCTTGCTGATAGCTACCAACTTGCAAGGTGTTGCTGCGAGCGCGGCTTTTAAATGATGAATATTATCTTGAATTAGAGACATTTATTTATCTTAAAACTTATAAATGATTTATGCGTATTTGTTTTACAAATCTATCAACCCCAAATTGAAATAGCGCAGGCATGGCGATAATTGGCACATTACTCAAAAAAGGGATCACGTTAAGAGAGAGCCTCGAACAACAATACACTTCACCTGCAAACCTCCAAAAACAAGCATTGAGTAAGCTGATGATTCATTGTCGTCAGACCGAATTCGGTAAAGCCTATCAATTTGATCGGATTCTCAGGACTTTTAAGCAAAAGCCGGAAAGCAGGTATTACGAGGAGTTCAAGGCGGCTATTCCGATTTTTGATTATGACAAGATGGACCATGAATGGTGGCACCGTACAAGGGCAGGGGAGACGAATATCTGCTGGCCGGGAAAGATCAAATATTATGCATTGAGCAGTGGCACTTCCGGCGCCTCCAGCAAGCACATCCCCATCACCAAGGAGATGCTAAAGTCTATCCGGAAAACGAGCATGCGACAGATCCTGTCACTCTCCAAATATCAATTACCTGACAATTTTTTTACCAAAGGGATCCTGATGCTGGGAGGCAGTACCAACCTCAGGAAGCATGGCGATTACTTCGAGGGAGACCTTAGCGGCATCACCACCTCACAGATCCCTTTTTGGTTTCAGCATTTTTATAAACCAGGTAAGAAGATTTCCAAGACAGTAGATTGGGGCAGGAAGCTGGATGAGATCGTTGAAAAGGCCAGTGATTGGGACATTGGGATTATCGTAGGTGTGCCGGCATGGTTACAAATCCTGATGGAAAAAATCATCAATCGTTACGAGGTCAGGTCCATCCATGACATCTGGCCCAACCTTTCCATCTTCGTACATGGGGGTGTACCTTTTGAACCCTACCGGAAGGGGTTCGAGAAGCTGGTGGCCCGGCCATTAATCTTTATGGAAACCTACCTGGCCAGCGAAGGGTTTATTGCTTTTCAGGCGTTACCTGAGCGGAGATCCATGCGGCTGGTGCTGAACAATGGGATTTTCTATGAGTTCATTCCTTTTACAGATGAGAATTTCACTGAAGATGGAGACTTAAGAGAAAACGTTACCACGCTGAGCATTGCCGATGTTAAAGCCAATCAGGATTATGCCTTGCTGATCACCACCAATGCGGGTACCTGGAGATACCTGATCGGCGACGTCATTAGGTTTGTCTCACTGGAAGAGCCGGAGATTATTATTACCGGTCGAACAAAACTTTTCTTAAGCCTCTGCGGTGAACACCTGTCTATGGACAATATGAACCGAGCGGTGGAATTGGTAAGTGAAGACCTTAACCTGGACATTCGGGAGTTTACGGTGATCGGTGAGACACACGGGTCCCTGTTTGCCCATTCCTGGTATATCGGCACCGACGACAAGGTTGACAATGAGCTATTTAAGCAGAAATTAGATGATTATCTCAAAAAACTGAATGACGATTATGCGGTAGAACGAGCACACGCACTTAAAACATTGAATGTCAATATCTTACCCAGTCAAATGTTTTATAGCTGGATGAAAGAACAGGGCCGGGAAGGCGGACAAAATAAATTTCCTCGCGTGTTAAAGAAAGAAAAAGCCCATCTTTGGAGGGAATTTCTACAAAAACAGCAGCTTAATGACCCCATTTTTTAATGGCCTACTGTTCGGATTGATCTTTGTTTTTTCATTGGGACCAGCATTCTTCTCACTCGTTCAAACCAGCGTTCAGAAAGGACTTTCCAAAGCGATCCTGCTGGCTGTCGGCATTTCACTAAGCGACATTGCTTTCGTCATTCTCTCCATGATGGGAATTACCTCTTGGCTGGAAAGTGACCGGTTCAAGATCGGTTTATCCATCGTCGGAGCGGTTGTGTTGATCTCTTACGGGATTTATTCCTGGTTCAAAAAGCCCAGGATCTATACCAACGCGTCTGAATCCACTCAGGATGTGACAAATGTTAAATACGTATTAAAAGGGTTTCTGCTGAATGGGTTCAACCCCTTTATTCTGGTATTCTGGATGGGCATTATTGGCATTGTCTCAGTTAATTTTGAATATAATGCCACGCAGCAGCCTGTTTTCTTTTCCGGGGTATTGGTCACCATTTTCACCACTGACCTTTTCAAAGCCTTTATTGCCAATCGATTAAGATCGATCGTCACTCCCAACTCCATCTTGATCATGAACCGCTCTATCGGCGTGATCCTGATCCTCTTCGGGCTCCATATGTTTTATTTCCTGGTTACCAATTACGGTTAGGTAATTAGGTAACCGTGGTCTGTGGCCCACAGACCACCGCTCAGTTGTTTCGGACCACCGCCAAGTCACTCAAGTTGTTTCACATACCACCGCTTTAAATTCAATTTCATTATATTTAACAAATGACTGATTGGCTAGCAGGTGATAGAAAATCTAAAATGAAAATCAATGAGGTCTACTTCTGGACCAACACAATAAAAGATTGGAATTATTTATTAAATGATGATGCATATAAACATTTGATAATAAATCAGTTGAAGAGTCAGGTCGATAAAGGTCAGCTCAAGGTTTTTGGTTTTGTGATCATGCCAAATCACATACACTTACTCTGGCAAATGGTTCAAATGAATGGTAAAGAGATGCCTCATGCCAGCTTCAACAAAGCCACAGCTCATGAAATCATGAGAGATTTAAAATTAAGGCATCCGGATAAGTTATCGAGTTATCGTGTCGATGAGAGAGAAAGAGAATTTAGAGTCTGGATACGAGATCCGTTGGCAGTACTGATGGATTCAAAATGGAAATTCGAACAAAAGTTGGACTACATTCATGATAATCCTTTGGTAGAGAAATGGAGTTTTGTAAAATACCCCGAAGACTACAAATGGTCCTCAGCTAAATTTTACATTACAGGGGAGGATGAATTTGGATTTTTAACACATTACAGCGAATATTTCGGATAATTCCCGTGATGTATGGGACCAATCCCCAACCCCGTGGTCTGTGACTCACAGACCACTACACCTACACCTA
This sequence comes from Cyclobacteriaceae bacterium, assembly GCA_965223915.1. Classification (GTDB taxonomy): domain Bacteria; phylum Bacteroidota; class Bacteroidia; order Cytophagales; family Cyclobacteriaceae; genus UBA7330. The sequence goes on from OZ245027.1 coordinate 2,982,930, forward strand.
CACCTACACCTACACCTACACCTACCATGGCCTGTGGCCCACAACCACCAATTATTTACTATTTCCTCCCGTACACCCGTACCGTGGCCTGTGGCCCACAGACCACAAAATCCCCAACCCACTGAATCCCTTACAAAATTTCATAACCTATTTTTAGCCCTAAATAACTTACCTATTAGTAAAACGATCGCTGGTCTGTGAGGATCGCTGGTCTGTGAGCCACAGACCAGAGGTGTTGTTGGATAAGCTATCTAAATTGGTTTATATATGAAGCAATAATCGGGGCAACGGTTGTTTGTCTTCCCCGTGGTCTGTGAACTTCCCCGTGGTCTGTGACTCACAGACCACACCCACTCACTACTACCCCCCAATCTTCCGTGGCCTGTGGCCCACAGACCACAAAATCCCCCACTGTATCCCTTACAAAATTTCATAACCCCAATTCCGTGGCCTGTGGCCCACAGGCCACCACTAAGATCGCTGGTCTGTGAGCCACAGACCAGAGGCGTTGTTGGATGAGCTATCTAAAATGGTTTATATATGAATAAAATAATCGGGGCAACGGTTGTTTGTCTTCCCCGTGGTCTGTGAACTTCCTTCCCCGTGGTCTGTGACTCACAGACCACACCCACTCACTCCCCAATCCCCTACCTCCCGTGGTCTGTGCCCCACAGACCACCACCAATCAATCCGTCAATGCACTCGTCATAAACGTAGACTTGAGCAATACCCAGGTGAGGAAAAAGGCCAGCGCCCATTTGAGGTATACCAGGTAAAAGTCTGTGGTATCCTTATACCTTGTTTCTTTGATCTCAGCCTTCTCCAGCCGGTCGATCTCATCAAAAACCTGCTGTAGTGCCTCCTTATCCGATACCCTGTAGAAGTTACCCTGGCCGATCTTCGCAATCTCCCGAAGGTTGGTCTCATCCAGCGTGTTTTCTACATACCTGGGCCTTCCAAAGAAATCCGTCCCGAAAGGCACCTTGCCCTCTTTACCAATCGCAATCGTATAGATCTTGATACCATAGGCATGGGCCAGCTTGGCCGACGTCACCGGGTCGATGTTGCCTGCTGTGTTGTCACCATCACTCAGGAGGATCATTACCTTAGATTTGGATTCCGACTCCCGGAGCCTGTTGGTAGCTACTGCAATCGAACTCCCAATGGCGGTCCCCCGGCTCTCAATCAGGTCGAAGGAGATATCGTCAATATAGGTGTTGAGCAGGTCATAGTCAGTGGTCAGCGGAGCACGGGAGAAAGCATCTCCGGAGAAAACCACCAGGCCGATACGGTCCTGGAACCGTCCTGCTACAAAGTCTCTGGCTACCTCCTTGGCAGCCTCAAGCCGATTGGGACGGAAGTCCTCAATATTCATCGACTCGGAAATATCGATCACCAGCATAATATCGATACCTTCACTCCATTGCTCCACCTGCTCGTTCGTGGATTGTGGCCTGGCAAGGGCAACCATGATCAGGACCATGGCCAGCAGAAACAAAAAGGGTGGTACATGTCTCAATATGGAGATAGGATCACTCTTCAGGTTCTTTTTCGTCAGCGCTACGGGGAGCTTCTGAATGAGCCGTGTCATGATCAGCCATCGGATGATCATCACAATGGGGATGGCAGGGATCAGATAGAGCCAGAAGGGGTTCTCCCAGTCGAAAGAAGTCAGGGTGGAGGATGTAAACCATCTGAATGAAAACCAGGATCCCATACTAATTATTTTTTATGCTTTCTGTCACAATCCCATAGCGATGCTGGGTAAAATCTTCGATGGACTGAAATTCCTTATACAGGTCATCGGCCACCACCCCACCATAAATGCTACGGTCGATGTTTTTCAACACATCTTTCAATTCCCTCGTTTCCGAAAAATTCAGGATCTCTTTTGAGGTCAGGCTGGTATAAGGTTTCTTTTCCAGCTTCTCCATAAAGACTTTCCAGGAAGTCAACGCATGCTCTACCTCTTGCTGGTCCTTATGTTCTTTCATCTTCCTGATGGCCTGGGTGAGCTTGTCAGAGAAAGTTTGGTATTCCCTGCTGAGGCGTTTCAGGATAAAGTATTTCCTGATGCGTTTGCCAAAGATCAGGTACACAGCCACACCAATGATGACCAACACCACGATAAGGATCCAGATCAGGGGATAGTTCACATTTCCGACCACCTCACGGAACTCCGTGTTTTCAATCAGTTGTACAGTGTCACTGACTGCGGCCACCATATGAATGGTGTAGATAGAATCAAGGGGTGCGTAGATCAGGTTACTGTCCCGCTGATTGATGAAAATGGCCGGTAAGTTCAGGTATTGAACGGAGTCGATCTCGAAAGACCTCAACGTGTAGACTGCACTGTCGAAATACCCGGGTGTTCTTACGGTTGTTGGTGTAAAATTTTTGTCAACCAGCTCGAAGAACCTGAAGTTATATGTGCTGTCCGGGAATACCACCTGCAGCTGTTGTGGATACGAGGCAGTAAGCCAATATTCTACGGGCTCACCAATGCCAATACTGTCCTGAACGAAGCCTCCCCGCACCTGTATTTCCTGGCTGATGGCCATCCGGGACAAACAAAATAACCATATGATTGCTATAGATCTACCGCGCACGTTGAGCTGATTTTACATTCCTGTGCCTGAACAACTTGATCAATTTGGGCACATAATCTTCTCCTGCTTCGATGGCAAGATAATTCACATCGTTTCTTCTGCAGAAATGTGCTAACTCTGAGCTGTTTTTTTGATGGGTTTTTTCCATCACATTTCTGAAATCATTGGATGAGGTGTTGACCCACAATGTTTTACCTGATTCCTTTTCGTAAAGTGGAATGATCCCCAGGCCAGGCATTTTAGACTCCCGCTTTTCAAACAGCTGAATCACAATAAGGTCGTGTTTTCTGGCCATACCTTTAAGACTATGCATGTATTCTTCATCTACAAAGTCCGAAATCAGAAAGACGACCGATCTGCGTTTGAGCAGCTCAAGCGCATATTTTATCCCATAATCGATGTTGGTCTTTTTCGATTTGGGCTTAAGGTTAAAGATGGCTGAGACGATCTCATAGGAGTGTCGAAGCCCTTTGCCAGGTTTGATGTACCGTTCCTTTTGGTCACTAAAGCAAAACAAGCCCACCTGGCTACTCTCTTTGATAGCAGAAATGGAAAGCAAAGCCGTGATTTCTTTCCCCAGGTCAATTTTTTGTCTCCCTTCGGGTCCTATTTCCTGTGATGCTGAGACATCAAGTAAAAAAAACACCGTTTGTTCTTTCTCCTCGATAAAAGTCTTGACAAAGGTGCCATGCCCTTTCGCGGTCACATTCCAGTCGATGGTGCGTACATCATCACCATATTGATAGGTGCGTACATCATCAAATTCAAGGCCGCTACCCTTAAAAATGGAATGAAAATCACCTTGCATCTGGGAATTGATGGCTTTCCTCACCCTAATCTCGTATTTTCGCAGTCTTTTGAGGATTTCCTTCATCCAAAGTAATTTTAAGATCCAAAATTAATAATACCCGTTAGACATATAAATGTTATTTTTTGTGAAAAAACCATTTTTAATCACATGTCTCTTCATCGCATGCTCCTGCTCAGAGAAGAAATTGCCTGAAGGCGTCCTGGATAAGGATAAGATGACCGAGGTATTGATGGAAATCCATATCCTGGAGGCGAAAATACAGAAACTTTACCTCCCGCTGGATAGTGGTATGGTGGTATTCAAACATTATGAGACAAAACTCCTGGAAGACCTGGGGATTAGCCAGGAAACCTATGACCAAAGTTTAATCTATTATGTGGATCATAGTGAAGAATTGGGCACCATCTACGATCAAATAGTAGATAGCCTGATGCTGAAGCACAATACAATCAAGCAACCATGAGTGTTTACCCCAGGGATTTTTCCGAGAAGCTAGGGCTGAACCAACTTTTTGAACTGGTTAAGGGCCGATGTAAAACAGACTTCGGGAAAAAGCTGGTGGATAAAAGCAAGCCCTCTGCCGAATTTGATAAAGTAGCTCAGTGGATCGAGCAGACCCATGAGCTCACCAGGATCCTTGATTCGGGTGATCCATTGCCATCACGGGACTTCATGGATATCCAGCCCCTGCTGGTGACCATTAAGGCCGCAGGTAGCTTTTTACCCGCCGATGAGTTTCTGGAGCTAAAGATCTCATTGGATCTGCTGTACGACTGGACCCAATACCTTAAAAAAAGGCAGGAGCAGTTTCCTGAGCTATGCAAGCTCACCTATGGGTTCATCGCTGATAAGGATCTTCCCAGGCTGATAGACTCCATCATTGATGAACGGGGCCAGGTAAGAGACAATGCCAGCGAAAGACTCAGGGAGATCCGGGCCGACCTGTTGAACAAGAGCCAGGCGGTACGTAAGGTAATCAACTCGGTATTGAGAAAAGCCAAGACGGACGGGCTGACCGATGAAGGCAGTGAAGTGACGATCCGGGAAGGACGTTTGGTGATCCCGTTGAAGGCAGAGAATAAAAGAAGGATCAGTGGGTTTGTGCACGATGAATCTTCCTCCGGGCAGACCGTGTTTCTGGAGCCCGCAGAAGCTTTACAACTCAATAATGAGGTTCGTGAGCTTCTCTATGAAGAAAAACGGGAGATCGCGAAGATCCTCACCCGGCTTTCCGACGCTGTGCGGGAGCGCATGGATGACCTGGAAAAAGGTGGTCGTTTTATTGGTATTTTTGATTTCATCCATGCCAAAGCCAGGTTTTGTCAGCACATCGATGGCGTCAAGCCGAAACTCACAAAATATCCGGTCATCAGGTTGTACAAGGCCTTTCACCCTTTGTTGAAAATGAGCCATGATCAGTCAGGAAAGCCAACCATTCCACTATCTCTGGAGTTGACACGTCAGGGAAACAGGATCCTGGTGATCTCCGGACCCAATGCCGGGGGGAAATCTGTGGCGTTGAAGACAGTGGGGATCATCCAGTATATGTTACAGTCCGGGTTTTTGGTTCCCGTCAGTGAGGCCTCCGAAGTGGGTGTGTTTAAGCATCTGTTCCTTGATATTGGGGACTCCCAGTCCCTGGAAAACGACCTGTCTACCTACAGCTCACACCTCACAGCTATGAAGCATTTTGTGCAGGAGGCTGATGAGCATACCCTCTTCCTGATCGATGAATTTGGAACTGGTACGGAGCCCCAGTTTGGGGGTGCCATTGCCGAATCCATTCTTTCTGAGCTGATGGGGCGAAAGTCATTTGGAGTGATCACCACCCACTATGCCAACCTCAAGGAATTTGCTGAGAAGAAGCAAGGTATTATCAATGGAGCGATGAAATACGACGTGACTGCTTTGGCTCCACTGTTTGAGCTGGAGACAGGAAAGCCGGGCAGCTCTTTCGCCTTTGAGATTGCACGCAATATCGGGCTGACCAAAAAGGTGATTGCCAGTGCCCGGTCGTTGGTAGGTCGGGATCATGTGGATTATGAAAAGCTGCTTAATCAGTTGGAAAGGGAACGCAGGGACTATGAAAAGCTTACCAAACAGCTCGAAAAGGAGCAGGCTGAGATCACGGAGCTGAGAAAAGACTACGAATCATTGAAATCTATGCTCGCAGATGACAAGCAGAAGATCATCAGGGAGGCCAAAGAGAAAGCACGACAAATTGTAGATGAGGCCAACAGGAAGATCGAGCAGACGATCCGGACCATCAAAGAAAATAAGGCGGAGAAGGAGAAGACCAAGGAGCTCCGACAGTCCGTGGCTGCTTACAAGGATACGCTGGCAGAAAAGGGGACAACCAGGAAGACCAAGGCAGACGCCTTCAAGGTAGGAGATTGGGTGAGCATGGAAGGACAGGACTTGTCGGGGGAGGTGATCAACCTCAAAGGCAAGCAGGCGCAGGTACGGTTTGGAAACCTGATCTCGTTTGTGGACCTTAAGAAACTTGTCAAGGGACGGCAGCAACAACAGCAGGAGAAATCACCTCGCAAAAAATCCGGGAGCTATAGCATGATCGATAAGCGGGCCCAATTTCAGGGGGAGCTCAATGTGATCGGGCAGCGGGCTGAGGAGGCCCTGGTCAATGTGGATCACTATATTGATGAGGCCATCATGCTGGGGACAGACATGGTCAGGATCACCCACGGTAAGGGGCATGGGATCCTAAGGGATATGATCCGCAATCATTTGAAAAAACACCCGATGGTAGACCGGGCGGTGGACGAACATGTAGAAATGGGAGGTAGTGGCGTTACACTCGTAGTATTCAAATGATGATCAAAATATCGAAATCAGAGTTAGCATTGCGCAACGGTCAGGACAGAGAAGAGATCTGGGTGGCTTATAAGGGTAATATTTACGACGTAACCACCTCCAGGTTGTGGCGCGATGGGATGCACTACGAACATTGGGCAGGACAGGACCTGACCGACGAGTTTCCTGATGCACCCCATACCGAGAGTGTGTTTGAGCGATACAATAAAATAGGAGAGCTGGTATGATATTGATAGGGGAATCAGGAGCAACAAAAGCAGATTGGCGGCTGATCGGTGATCATGGTGAGATCCGCCAATTTCAGCAAAAGGGATTCAATGCCGCTACGCATGACCATTCCACATTTATTGGGGAGTTAAAACCTTTGATCCCGGAACCGGAGAAAGTAAAAAAGATCTATCTCTATGCCGCTGGTGTCAATGAAGGGATCAAAAAACCATTGATACAGACCATGCAATCCCTCTTCCATGATGCGACGATAAGCATAGAAACAGATTTATTGGCTGCTGCCAGAGGGCTGCTGGGAAGTAAACCCGGCATGGTAGGCATTTTGGGTACCGGTGCCAATTTATGTAAATACGATGGTGATCAGATCATCCAAAGAATACCACCACTGGGCTACATCCTGGGGGATGAAGGCAGTGGTAGTTATATGGGTAAGCAACTGCTGACCCGTTTTTTAAGGAAGCAATTCAGCGAATCGCTGATGAGTGAGATCAATCAGTATTTTGGTGGTATTGAAGAAGACGAGGTGATCAGGGAGGTTTATGGAAAACCATCCAATACCTACCTGGCATCATTTTCCAGGTATTTGATTGAAAATCAAAATGACCGGGAGATCTACCAATTGATCCACCGGTGTTTTCACGACTATTTTGACGCTTTTGGGGTTAATAAGGATTTGAAACACGGCTTCACCGGATCAGTGGCTTTTCTATGTGGAAATATTCTCAGGAAAGTTACCGCTGAACGACAGATCCAATTAGATTTGATCGTGCAATCACCCATTGCAGGGCTCACACTTTATCATCAGGAAAATGGCTAACAGACCGATTACAGAAAAAGACTCGCTATACGATCACATCGAGCAGATGGAGACCGCTGAGATCCTTGGCAACATCAACCGGGAAGATCAGAAGGTAGCCCTTGCGGTGCAATCCATTGTTCCTACCATCGCTCAGTTTGTGGATGAAACAGCCAGACGAATGAAGGAGGGGGGCAGACTTTTTTACATTGGGGCAGGCACAAGTGGCCGGCTGGGTATCCTGGACGCTTCCGAATGTCCGCCTACCTATGGGGTGTCTCCTGACCTGGTAGTTGGCATTATCGCAGGAGGGGATAAGGCGATCCGAAGTGCTGTAGAAAAAGCCGAGGACAATGAATATCAGGCCTGGGAAGATCTCAAGACTTTTGGGATTTCCCGGATAGATACTTTGGTGGGAATAGCTGCCTCAGGGACCACTCCTTACGTGATCGGTGGACTCAGAAAAGCGGGTGAGGAGGAAATTCTGACAGGTTGTATCAGCTGTAACCCCGGCTCACCACTTTCCGCAGTAAGTCAGTTTCCGATGGAAGTGAATGTGGGGCCGGAATTTATCACCGGGAGCACGCGCATGAAGTCGGGTACAGCCCAGAAGATGATCCTCAATATGATCTCCACGTCGGTTATGGTGAAGCTGGGGAGGGTAAAAGGCAATAAGATGGTGGATATGCAGCTCACCAACAATAAGCTGGTGAAGAGGGGAACCCGAATCATCAGTGAGCAGCTTCGGATTGGCGAAAAAGAAGCTCAGGACCTGTTAGAAAAATACGGTTCTGTAAGGATGGCCATCGATAGCTTTCAGGGAGGGATCTAAAATCGGAGCTGGTACTGCAGGACTACCATGGATTTTCTGTTTTCTACAATACGTTGACCGGATCGTTCTACAAATACAGGTCGACTCTGGTAGGTCATGGAAATTTTTGATTGATGACCATCCATCAGGTAATTGATTCCAGCCGCATATAAAAGCATGGGATCATCCAGGGCATCAAAATCAGCGAATTCTACCAATACATGAGGTTGTAATCCGAAATTTTCAAATTGCCTTAGATATCCGATGTTTCCAAATAAGATCTGTCCGGTCCCGGCTTCCGGAAAACTGTTTCCACGACCATTCAGTGTGAGGGGTTTGATTGTTCCACTGGCAGGATTGTTGGCGCCAATGTATCGTACAAAACCGGGGCCCAGATGATGATTTAGATACACTGCATAAAATGTCCAGGCATTTTTCCCGAAGGGTCTGTCATAAAAAATATCGATACCAAAGGATCGCATCGGGTGATCGAGGGTGTCTCCTCCAGTAGATAGGGATTGCGTGGCCTTGTCCTGAAGGGTCCACCCGACACCCAGATTGAAAACTTCTTTACTTCCCAAATAGGTCCAGGGACTGAAAGCCGAGTTTAATGATTCCTTTTCCAGAAACATGTATTTAAAATAGCCACTGATGTTGAGTGAAGTCGGATTGTCGACAAATACAGCTTGTTCGGATAGGGGCTGAGATACAAAAACAAATGGTTTGGCAAAGACAATGCGATAATCCAGTTTGTTTAGCTGGCCTCTGAGCGCGAAGCTTAGTTTTCTGAGTAAGTCGTCGTGCACATTCAATGCCGGCGTAGCGGAAAAGTTGATGTCCGCACCCAGGGCACTAAATGTAGAAGGCGCGGCATAGCGCGAAGTTCCCGTCCACGCATGTTTTCCACCAGTGATGATCAGCTGCTCGGAAAAATGATAGCTCACATAAGCATCCAGTACTTTAGGGGGTTGATTGATCTGGTACCTGCTCAGGTTGTTGTTGCCCAGGCCGAAAGTGAAACTGATGTTTTTATAGGGATTGCCCCGAACTCCCAACCGGTACCTTCTGAGGCTTATATCAAAAGCGTCATTAAACTCCTGACTACCAATGGAAGAGCCGGGATTGAGTTCGGTATAGCGCATCCATAGCTGAATACCTCCATAAAATTTGACCTTTTCAGGGTCCTGGGCAGTGAGGTTACCACCAGCCAGGAATAGGATCATGATTGATATGATAGTTCTAGCCATGCTGTTTGGATGGTTGAAATGGAATACTTACCTGAAGCAAAATAAACCGACCGGGAACCGACTATTTATGTCAAACCTGTATAGTAAACCTGATATATATCAGTTTTTGGCTAAAAGGATCTCCTGGTAGCCAGGTTTGTATCCAACAATGATCTGTCGTAATCATGTGATTCTTACTAAGGACAATATGAATCGAGCGTTCTATGGCGGAACCCCAGTATATACCTACAACGACAGGGAAGAGCCATGGTCCGTGAGCAATTCCGAAACCATCTGGAGAATGCAATTAGGATTCAGGTATATTTTTAACTGATAATAGTCATATCGCGACAATTAAAGAGGGACTTCATCGGTCCCTTTTTTTAGTTTTGCAGTATGCATGAGATTGAGCCGTATTACAATTGGTTGAATTACTACGATTCAAGTGCAGATCCCGAATCTCCATTTTTTGGGAAGGAGTATAATTATGATCTCTATTCTGAAAATATCTATGGGTACTTCATCGACCCGGGCTGGGATTTTATGGGATCAGAAACCCTTTATATCAAGATCCTTTATACCAACTATGACGAGGGAGTTACCATCATAGAAATGCTCGGAGAATGGAATGATGCTTTAAACAACGACATCATGCATTTCAAGCGCAATGTGATAGAGTACCTCAATATGAAGGGCATCGACAAATTCATCCTGATCGGGGAAAATGTGCTGAATTTTCACGGGAGTGACGACTGCTACTATGAGGAGTGGATGGAAGAGCTGGATGATGGCTGGATCGTTGCGATCAATTTCCGGGATTTTGTCATCCGGGAAATGGCCGATTATAACGTAGATGCATACATCAACTTTGGTGGGACCTTCGATATTCTCAACTGGAGAACCTATCCTCCGATGAAACTTTATGCGTTGATTAGTGAAATTATGAACAGAAGACTCTCTGCCTCAACAGGCTACTGACCTGGGTTGAGAAATCCTGATTCCATCAGCTCCTGATCCAGAAATCGTATGTTGAATTTTGCCAATAGCTCATCACTGAGCTGGAGGAAATCCCTGGCTACCGTATTATCCGGGTTTATTCGATTGATAGATTTACCCACATCTGATGCTTCCGCTACTTTGATGCTGTTTCTGATCTGAGTGCTGAGGATCATGTCTAAAAATTCTTCAGTGGACTCCCGGTACTTATCCTGATGATGGAGCAGGTTTTTCCGGTACATATTGAAGAAAATCCCCAGGATATTCAGCGGCTTCATGCGCTCTACTTCGTATAGGTAGGAGAGCAAGGTTTTTACGCCTGAGATGGAAAAAGAGTCCGGAATGGCCGGGATCAGGATGCTGTCAACATTGGCCAGAAATGATTTCACCAACATGCCAAAATGGGTAGGGAGGTCAAAGATCACAATATCAAATTCTTTCTTGACGAGGTAGGTAAGCTTCTGGATGATGCTTGTGCCGAATGTAATGAACTGATTGTTGGATTCGATATTGACCATATCGAAATCTCCGGGGAGCAAATGAAGGTAAGGGGTAATGGGTAGGGTTTCGATGTGGTCGGGAGCCTGATCATGCAACATTTTCTTCAGGTAATAGAAGATAGTCCCGGATTCATCACCCTTGCTAAAGGCTTCAGTGAGGTTGCATTGAGGGTCGCAATCGATGAGCAGCACCTTGAATGACCTGGACCATGCGTAACCCAAGTTTAAAGCAGATGTAGTCTTCCCTACACCACCCTTAAAATTGTATATCGCAATTGTGTTGGCCATAGTCTGCTGGTTAGCCTACAATTTAACCAAAAATGACCAATCATAAAATAATTTAAAAATTTCACAATAAAATAATATAAACATTAGTTGAATCGATACCTGATCATGATTCCCCAGTTGTCTGTGTTAAAGTCTCCGGGACCTGTTATGATTACAGCAGGTCTCCAGTCAAAACCAACGGTCAACGGGATGTCAAATACATATTCAATTCCGAAGTTTCCAGCTATTCCCAGATGAGCATCATCATACAGATATAGTTCGGGACCTACACCGGGATAAACCCTCAACCCTGAGGCATCTTCTACATTAAACATCCAGTCGAAATAGGTGCCGATGGTTACTCCATTGTTGTCAAAGTATAGGGTGGGATGGAGTCTTGGTTTTGCTGCCAGAGGCAACGTAAAGTCCAGGGCGACATTGTTGTTGAATCCGCCCCCAAAGCGGAGACCACCTTCAAAGTAGTTTTGAGCCTGAGAGAAATAGAGGATTGAAACGAGCAAACAAAGGGTTAAAATCACCTTCTTCATGGTATTGGTATTAGGTTTTGTAATCCGGGTTAAAAATGAATAAGCGTTCAGGCTCATTGTTTATATGTATAAACCCGAAAAATGTTTCATTTTTACCTGAATTATGTATTAGAATTTTGTGATGAAGGGCTAAAGTACAAGAAAATCAAGCACTTACGATCAGAAGCATAGCAGCTGCTATGGTGATGAGAGAATATCATGTTAAGTGCTTGATTTTGAAGTAATTTAGTCATGTAATAGAAAGTCTAATGCATATTACAGGTTTAATCAACAATTTTTACAGAAGCGATCTCGCTGATCAGGTACTTTCTTCCTGAACCGATTTCTTTACAAACTGAGCGTGTCCTTTTCACTTCCAGCTTCTGAAATACCCTGCCGTTAAAATCGAATTGATCCCCGATATTGACAGACTTAAGCGTTACTTCATCGGAGGGGTGATCAAACTTTCTCAACACATTATACAGGGTGGGATCCGAACAGCTGGATGCTTTGGGATTCTTAAAATAGTTCTGGATCGCCTGGAGGACCATGGGAGGAAAAATCTCATCATTCAAGACTGGTTGACTTACCTTCTTAAAGGCATCTTTCCATTCCTGGCCATGCGGATTTACCTTGTTTTTGTGCTCATTGAAGGTAATCAGATGTGCCACCTCGTGCAGATAGGTGAGCAGGAAAGCGTAGGGGTTTAGATCATTATTTATCGTAATGATGTGTTTCTTATCCGGGTAGGTAAAGCGATAGTCACCCAGCTTGGTCTGCCGACTCTTCTTGATCTTGAATTCAAAACCAAAGTGCTCGTATAATTTCAGACAATAGGCTGCTGATGGTTCCGGCACAAATCGTTTGAATATTTCGAGATACCTGCTCAATTTTATTTTTTCCTGAAAATAACGGTTACAGGAACACCGCTAAATTCAAAGTGTTCCCTGAGTTTATGGATCAAAAAGCGTTCATAGGCTGGCTTGATATCCTTTGGGTAATTACAGAAAAATGCAAACGTGGGACTGGGTGTCGGCAGCTGCGTGATGTATTTGATCTTGATGTATTTGCCTCTTACTGATGGCGGCGGCTTCGCTTCTATTTCAGGAAGAAGCTTTTCGTTGAGCTTAGAGGTGGGCACTTTACGGTGCCTGTTGTCATTGATATGGATCGCCTGTTCTATCGCCTGGAAGATCCTTTGCTTTTCAAGCACGCTTGTGAAGATGATGGGCACGTAGCTGAATTCTCCCAGCTTTTCATGCATCTGTCTTTTGTAGGTATCGGCTGTCTTGCTATCTTTTTCAATCAGGTCCCATTTATTCACCATGATGATCAGCCCTTTCTTGTATCGTTGAGAAAGACTGATGATGTTGAGGTCTTGTGCCTCGAGACCAAATTGCGCATCAATCATCACGATGCAGACATCAGAATCCTGCAGCGCCTGGATAGCCCTGAGTACGGAGTAGAATTCAATCTTTTCCCGCACATTGGATTTCTTCCGGATCCCGGCAGTGTCTGTGAGGATAAAATCTTTTCCGAAAAGGTTGTATCGTGAGTCCACGGCATCTCTGGTGGTACCGGCTGCATTGTGTACGATGGACCGTTCTTTGCCCAACAAGGCATTAAGAAAAGAAGATTTGCCCACATTAGGCCGACCCACGATGGCAATTCGGGGTAATGCATCTTTTTCCTGATCACGTTCCTCCGGATCCAGGTGTTTTACTACCTCATCCAGCAGGTCGCCGGTGCCGGATCCGCTGGATGAAGAAATAGGGAATAGCTGTTCGGAGATGCCCAATGCATAAAATTCACTGGAGTTGAAAGATTTCTCCTGGTTGTCCGCCTTATTGGCAACGATGAAAGTTGGCTTGTTCACCTCACGGATGACATTGGCGAAATCCTGGTCGAGGGGATGCAGTCCGTCGTGGCAGTCCGTCATAAAGAGGATGATGTTGGCTTCTTTGAGCGCTTCTTTCACCTGGGTACGGATGGCTACTTCGAAAGAGTCATCTGAGCCTTCCACATATCCGCCGGTGTCGATCACAGTAAAGGACTTGCCGTTCCACTCAGAATAGCCATAGTGACGATCCCGTGTCACTCCGGAGGAGTTGTCCATGATGGCCTGTCTACGTTCTACCAGCCTGTTAAAAAAGGTGGATTTGCCCACATTGGGTCTACCTACAATTGCGACGATGTTTGCCAAAGGATATTCAGATTTAAGGGGGCAAAATTAGTGAATAAATTGATCGCCCTACCCATCAACCCGAAGGCTTCGCTCAAGGTTCACTGTTTGGGTATCATTCATGGTATTTTTATACATGAAATGTCCATAAAGCTAGCTATACCAAGCGAGGATGAATATTGGAAGCAAAATTGAGGATTGGTGCTGAAAGTAAGATATTCGGACATTCCATGTGACCGTTGAAAATAAATAGATATTCACATGAAATGAGCATGATTAGGAAACACCAACCAGGGATGAATAATCAATCAAAGAAAAACATTCTCTGAAGGGTAATCTTCACTATGCGAATTCCATGTGACCGATAAAACATCAAATAATATACACATGAAATAGTCATAAGGCTAAGCCATACCAACCAATTATGAATATTTGTCACTAGCAGTGATTTTTGACTATGTTTAGCACTCTGACTATTCCATATGACCGCTAAAAAATCAATTATATACACATGAATGTTTAGCTTAGGCATCAAATCAAATATTATGAGGACCTTCCTATACCAGCTATTAATATTCCATGCATTTTTCACCTTTGCTCAGGTAGACCTTTCCTATTATTTACCAAAAGGATTGTCCTACAACCCGGAGATCCCAACACCAAAAGAAGTATTAGGATTCCATCCCGGAGAATGGCATGTCGGGCACGACCAACTGGTCTATTATATGCAAAGCATCGCAAATTCTTCCAGTCGAGTGATCATGGAGGAGTTTGCCAGGACTTATGAAAACAGGCCTTTGGTCCAGCTGATCATTACCTCTGAGGCAAACCATGAAAGATTGGAGGAGATCAGGTCCCAGCATGTCCTATTGTCTGATCCGACGCGTTCAGGCGATCTGAATACAGAAAATATGCCCATTGTCATCTGGTTAGGCTATTCGGTGCATGGAAACGAAGCCAGTGGTGCAAACGCCGCTTTGCTGACGGCCTATCACCTCGCTGCTGCACAGGGAGAGGAGATGGATGAATTGCTCGAAAATGCTGTGGTGATCGTTGATCCCTCATTTAATCCCGATGGGTTGAATCGCTTTTCCAGCTGGGTAAACTCACACCGGTCACATGTCATCAACCCGGACCCCAACGATCGGGAATACCAGGAGGCATGGCCGGGAGGGCGAACAAATCATTACTGGTTTGACCTGAATAGGGATTGGCTGCCACTGGCTCACCCCGAATCCAGGGGACGGATACAAAGGTTTCATGATTGGAAGCCCAACATATTGACAGACCATCATGAAATGGGGACCAACAATACATTCTTTTTCCAACCCGGAATCCCTGCACGAAAATATCCCTGGACACCTGAAAAGAATGTGGAGCTGACCCAGAAGATGGCGACATTCCATGCTAAATATCTGGATGAGATCGGATCACTTTATTACTCCAGGGAAAGCTATGATGACTTTTACATCGGCAAAGGGTCTACCTATCCGGATATCAACGGCTCGGTCGGGATCCTGTTTGAACAGGCGAGCTCAAGAGGCCATGCCCAGGAAAACCAGTTTGGTGTCCTGACATTCCCCATGGCCATCAGGAATCACTTTACCACATCACTTTCTACCCTGGCCTCGGGTATTGCTCACAGGAAAGAATTTCTTGATTTCCAAAGAGACTTTTATGTGGAATCAAGTGCTCTGGCCTCCCGTGATGGTGTCAAAGCCTATGTTTTTGGGACGGAAAAAGATCCGGTCAGGAATCAGGAATTGCTGAAGGTCCTGACTCAGCATCAGATCAGGGTTTATCACCTCAAGAGCTCTTTGACCAAAAACGGGAAACAATATCAACCCGGAACTGCTTATGTTGTACCCCTTGATCAACCTCAATACCGAATGGTGAGGGGCATATTTGAAACCCGTACCACTTTCAATGATAGCTTGTTCTATGACGTGTCTACGTGGACCTTCCCATTGGCATATAACCTGAATTACAGTGCGTTAGAGAAAGATTTCAGTACCGGACTGTTGGGTTCGGAGATCCGGAAACCGGAAATAGCGAGTGGGTCGCTTGTCGGAGAGAAAGGTGCCTATGCTTATGCGATTGAGCCTTATGGCTACTATGCATTCCGTGCAATCAACAGGCTGCTTGAGGAGGAGGTAGTCGTCCAGTATACCAATGAAGTCCATGACAGTGGTACCCACAGTTTCCCCAGGGGCACCATGATCATTCCGGTGGGGATACAGCAGGAAAAACGATCGATCATTGAAAGTACGATAGACCGCATCATTAAAGAAGACCTGGTCAACGTTTATGCATTAAACACCGGGTTGGCAACAGGGGGTGTGGATCTTGGAAGCAGGAGTCATTCAAAAATGGAATTGCTTAAGGCCGCTGTGTTGGTAGAAGATGGAATAAGCGCCTACGAAGCTGGGGAGGTATGGCACCTTTTTGATCAACGACTAAAGATGAAGATCACCTTATTGCCTGTGAGCAAAGTCAACTCCAGGGTGCTGGGCAGATACAACCGGATCATCATCCCGAATGGCAATCTCTCCGCCGTACGCGAAAGTGGGAAGGAAAATTTAAAAAGCTGGGTGCAGGATGGGGGTGTGCTCATTACCTGGAAAAACCCGGGGCAATGGCTTAGTCTGAACAACATATCGAAGGTAAACTACGACAGCGGGGGAACGGATGACAAAGACAGGTATCTCCCGTATGAGGATCTGGATGAAAATCGGGGAGCCCAGGTGACCGGAGGAGCGATATTTGAGGCCAGAGTGGATTTGAGTCATCCGTTGGCCTATGGATTGGAAAATGATCGGATCCCCTTGTTTCGCAATCACAACCTGGTGATGAAAAAGGCCTCGAATGATTATGCAAACCCTTTGGTTTACACGGCTGATCCTTTGCTTTCCGGCTATGTCTCCGAAGAAAATCTGGCAAAGATCAAAGACTCTCCCGCTGTGACCGTATCAACCCTGGGTAGCGGTCGGATCATCACTTTTACTGACAATCCCAATTTCAGGGCCTATTGGTGGGGGACCAATAAACTGTTTATGAATGCCTTGTATTATGGTAAGGATATCAGCAGTGGAGCAGGGGAGTAGTACCCGTTGAGTGATTTTAAGGCTGGTTTTTAATAGCTGCTGAGTTGCCCTATCGCATATATCCGAAGCGCTTGAGCTTCAGGTCTTTGGACCGCCAGTCTTTTTCCACTTTGACAAAAGTTTCCAGATGGATCTGCTTCTGGAAAAAATCCTCCAGGCTTTTTCGTGCTTCGATCCCCAGCTTTTTGATGGCCTCGGCTTTCTTTCCTATGATGATTCCTTTTTGGGTATCCCGCTCGACATAGATCTCCGCTCTGATACGGATGATGGTTTCATCTTCCCTAAAGTCGGTCACGACGACCTCTGAGCTATAGGGGATCTCCTGCTTGTAGTTGAGAAAGATCTTTTCCCGGACAATCTCTGCGGTAAAGAACCTTTCGGACCGATCCGTGATGGTGTCTTCCGGAAAATAGGCGGGATGTTCGGGAAGCAAACCGATGATCCTGGCTTTGAGGTCGGCCAGGTTTTCGCCACTTGTAGCCGAGACCGGGATCGGATCGATCTCCGGGATCTGTTCTTTCCAGTATTGCACCTTGTCAATGACCTGACTACCCTTCGCCTGATCGATCTTGTTGATCAGAAACAGCATGGGGACTTTCGTCTTCATGGCCAGCTTGATCCATTCGTCTTCATCGTTTTTGTTACCCAGCTCCACTAAGTAAAGGATGATGTCCGCATCATCGAGTGAGGCATGCACATATTTCATCATCTGTGCCTGGAGCTTGTAGTGCGGGTCGATGGTGCCAGGTGTGTCCGAGTACACAATTTGGTAATCGTCCGTGGTGTCGATGCCGAAGATCCGGTGCCGGGTGGTTTGTGCTTTGGGCGTTGTGATAGAGAGCGACTCTCCGATGAGCGCGTTCATCAGGGTGGATTTGCCCACGTTGGGTTTCCCCATGATGGTTACGAAGCCCGCTTTGAAAGGTGTATTTTCTGCCACAAGGCAAAATAACGTACTTGAACAGAATAATGGGCTAAGAAATAGAGATCTTTCTCAGATAATTTTGGTGGAGGCTTTGGGAATGTCCCAGAGTGTGTTAGTTTTGCATTCCTAATTCAAACACAGGCAGACAATTTTTGCTTGTTAGGGTCATGAACTAATAAGGTTTGTTCGGTGTTTGAAGGTTATATAGGAAATATCGCGGGGTGGAGCAGTTGGTAGCTCGTCGGGCTCATAACCCGAAGGTCACAAGTTCGAGTCTTGTCCCCGCTACACTGAAAATCAGGCAGTTACGAAAATGTAGCTGCCTTTTTTTATGTCCAGGGTAAACAATGGTTAAACAATAAGGCCTATTTCCTGATGTTTAAACTAATTTTAGAATAATTGAATCCAATTCAATTATTTATCAATGGCCCTTCAACTCCAACATTGTGAAACACTAGGAGAATATTTTACCCACTATTACCTATGCAACTATCGTCCTCGCTCTGCAGGTTCAGATCAGCTTTCAGAAAGTCGGTTCAAGGAATGCAGACGTATTGATTTCGAAGCCTGGACAGAGTGTTCAATTCTGGAATCCGGTCCCATTTTTCCACTTGATTATATAAATTATTTTAACCCCTTTCCTTGTAACGGCAAAGTAAACAGAAAGATAATACTATAATATGAAAAAAAAGTAGCAGAATAACCTGTTAATGAAATGTATTTTTGATAGATAGTTAATCATTATTCAAGGGGCCGGATGAAGAAAAAACTAGCTGTATCCGGACTATTTGTATATTTCACCCTGATCATTTAATGAGATTCTTAATGACCTCATAATCCCTTATTAGTTCATAATATCGAGAGTTTAGAGGCAGAATTTAGTATTGAGAGGATGTAGAATAAAGTTGTATTCATTTTGGATTTGACAAGCGGAATTTGTCTTGAAACTGGCAAGACATTTACAATAGGAAGGTGCAAAGGGGTTCAGTGAGATAAGCAAAGAAAAAATTGATCATGAAGTATCTATATGTAATGAGGCCGATGAACAGGAAGTTAATGCCGGTTGGAGTGCAACACTAAAAAATATGGTAACATTTATTTTCCCCACTTATCAATTTGAGTTTTTTATAAGGGTGCTGTTTACAGCTCCTTATATCTCCATGAAGCATTTATTGCCCACAATAAAAAAACAGAATTTTGGCAGAATTAATAATATGGCGCCAGTTAACGGACTGATAGGATTTGCAAATCAAGTTTTATATAATAGTGCAAAACAGGGTGTTATTGGACTTACAAAAGTAGCTGCCCGGAATGTGCCGGCTCCAACGTCACCGTTAATGCACTCTGTCCTGACTAGGTCGATTTCAGTACTTTTCCAGAATCAACAAGAAGATATGGCAAGATCAATAAATGTTGCACTGGAGAAAGTACTGGAAGATGTAATATTTCTCATGGTTCCTCAAAATCTTAAAGGATGATTTTATGCAACATATGGATAGCAAATATCTGGCATGGAGAGAAGTAGTAAAAACGTATACTCGGGAAAACCTACAGGATATTTATCAGAAATACCTTGAAATTTTCCATAATGAACCGGTTCCAATTGCCTGGATGCCGGGAAATGAAGAGATAAAGGATACGAATATTGCAAAAAGTTTAAGCGAGCTCAATTTAGATGATTACCATCAATTATTCCAATGGGCTGCTAAAAACCGGGATGAATTCTGGGAGTATGTAATTAAGAAACTGAATATTAAATTCACAGTGAAATATGAAGAGGTGCTGAGTTTAAAAAATGGGATTGAAAACCCGGAATGGTTTCGAGGTGCATCTTTGAATATTATAGAAAGTTGCCTCCAGGGAAAAGCAGAACAAACAGCCATAACTGAAGGCAGGGAAGGCAGCCAACAATTGATGAAAATAACCTATCAGGAACTAAAAGAAAGGGTGGAGAGAATGGCAGGAGGGCTGGTCGATTTTGGTCTCAGGCCTGGAGATAATGTGGTTATTTATGCACCTTTAACATCAGAAGCAATCATTTGTTATCTGGCACTCATCAAAATCGGGGCTATACCAGTTTCTGTAGCGGATAGTTTTTCACCAGCTGAATTGAGAAAAAGGGTAGAAATAAGCAAACCTAAAGCAGTTGTTACCATTTCCACATATTTATATGATGGTAAAAAACTGATGATCTATGAAAAGGTAAAAGAAGCTTCCGAACTACCAACCATAGTTTTTGGAGACCAGGCTGAAACTCAGTTGAGGAATAAAGATATCCTTTATGATAACCTGCTAAATTCAAAGGCTTTCTCAGGATATCATTATTCAGAATCCAATGCTACAATCAATATTCTCTTTTCTTCAGGGACAACCAAAGAACCCAAAGCGATCCCATTCACACAAATAACTCCGGTAAAATGTGCTTCCGATGGTTATTTTCATCAGGACATCAAGAGTAAAGATACAGTTACATGGACTACCAGCATGGGTTGGATGATGGCTCCATGGCTAATTTTTGCAAGCCTACTAAACAGGGCTTCTATTTCTATTTATGTTGGTTCAGCAGCTAGTCAAGGTTTTAATAAATTCATAACTGATAGTAAGACAACTATCCTTGGAACGATTCCCTCGGTTGTGAAGGCATGGAAAAAACAGGAATTTCATAAAAAGGTGGACTGGATGGTAAGAGTATTTTCATCAACAGGTGAACCATCAAATATGGAAGATTTTTTTTATTTGATGTCTCTTGCAGGATTTAGAGCCCCCGTCATTGAATATTGTGGAGGCACAGAATTAGGGGGTGGATATATTGCTGGTACTATAGTCAGGCCTTCCTCTCCGGGTTTATTTACAACACCTACTTTGGGCTTGGATTTTTATCTTTTGAAATCAGATGGATCTGAAACTGAAGACAGAGAGATAGGAGAGGTATTTATTATACCACCTTCTGTTGGGATGACCCAGAGATTACTCAACAGAGATAACCATGATGAATATTATAAGGGAACTCCAAAAGGATTGAAAGGAGAGGTATTAAGACGACATGGAGATGCATTTGAAAAGATAATATATAATGGTGTATACTTTTACCGGAGCTATGGACGAACAGATGATACTATGAATCTTGGAGGGATAAAAGTAAGTGCTGTTGAAATAGAAAACACATTAAATAACCATCAAGCGGTTTTTGAAACTGCTGCAGTTTCAGTAGCAGAAGATGGAGGTGGACCAGAGGGTTTAGTGGTTTTTGTTGTACCCAGAAAAGAAATTATTGATGCTGAAGAATTAAAGAAAGACTTACAGGGGCTAATCAAAAACCAACTTAATCCACTGTTTAAAATTGCTTATATAAAGTTAATAGATCAATTACCTAGAACGGCAAGCAATAAAGTGATGAGGAGATCATTAAGGCACTTGGTCTAGCATTTTATTTAGTACTATGCACTTGTGTCTGACTTGTGATGTCTCCTTTCACACAGGTATTAGTCCGATAAACGGAGTGCCTGGTAGGGAATTAGCTCATCATCAAATTTTTACTTGGATTCAGGGGTTTGGAAAAATAGTATTATGAATGTGAACAAAAGTAACAGAAGTTGAATTCGTTAAAATCTACTTTTGGTATTGGATTATTGCTATTCAAATATTTAGTGGATTTACGAGCGACATCAAATTTCAAATAGAAATAACGACACCCATTATGAATAAGGATATTAAAACAAGTGAGATTTCTGTTGGAGTGGTGGGGCTTGGACTCATGGGAAGAAGCATTGCAACTACACTCCTGATTGCAAACCACCCGGTCAAAGCAATAGCCCCGATTCCCGAAGATATGGAAAAGGCATTAAGTGGCATTCGTGAACAATTGCAGCATTGTGAACAATCCGATATTTTATCCAAACCCATTGATGATTATTTGGATCGACTAGTTATTTCAGAAGATTACGAAAGACTTAATGATTGTAATCTGGTGATAGAATGCGTTATCGAGGAATCTGAAATCAAAGCTTCTGTCTACAAGAAAATTGAAAGAGAAGTTTCAGAAGAAACAGTGGTTGCCAGCAATACCTCAGCAATACCTATTAGTGCATTACAGGAATTTATCTCACATCCTGAAAGATTTATTGGCATTCATTGGGCCGAACCGGCATATATGACCCGATTTTTAGAGATCACCAAGGGGAGACAAACTTTAAGTAAATATGCTGATTGGATATTTGATTTGGCACATCATTGGGGTAAAGAACCTACTTTATTAAAGAAGGATATCCGAGGGTTTGTTACTAATAGGTTGATGTATGCTGTGTATCGTGAGTTGTTTCACTTAGTGGATAGTGGGGAAGCAACAATCGAGGATGTAGACAAGGCCTTTAAATATGATGCAGGATCGTGGATGACATTGATGGGTGTATTCCGTAGAATGGATTATGTAGGACTGGAAGACTATCCAGAAATTTTCCGAAATCTTTTTCCGAAATTATGTAATGATGATAAAGTCCCAGAACGGATGCAAGAAATGATCAGAATAAAGGCAAGAGGAATCCACAATGGAAAAGGGCTATATAACTATACAGAGGAAGAGGCAAAACAGGCGGATGAGGCATTTGCCTCATTCAACATGGATATTTATAAACTAGCGTCCTTGTATTCCCTTAAAAGTAGCGAATAGATAGAGCTAGGATTGATTGGACAGATTAATGATTATAAAGTGATGTCAGTTACTGGTACTTAAAACTTGGAGACGAAAAAACTTGATGCTTATTGATATTTCTTAATTTTTCTGATGTAGGAATCTCAATGGTATATTTTTGAATGAATTGAACAGACTTGAAATGAATAAAGCGATGAACGTGAAAAGTCCTGTACTAGTCGCAGGCAACTATGAACATACATTTGGCATTATCGTTTGCTTATTACAAGCTGACCACTCTGTAACGCTGTTTACACGAAGTAAATTAGAGGCATTTGAATATATCAGTAGTCAATATTTAGATATCTTCAAACAGCAAAGTGCTAATTTATCTACGCTTGATAATTTAAAAATAATAGATCATTTTACCAGTAAGGTTAATTATAATCTGGCCATTGTAATTACAAATGAGAACCTTTCTCATAAGAAGTCTATAATCAGAGAATTGGAGGATATTCTTCCTTATGAGGCTACTATTACAGTAAATACTGAAAGTATTGCTTTAAGCATTATACAGGAAGATACAACTCATCCTGAACGGATCATAGGTGCTAATTGGGCAGAACCGGTTTATAACTCTTACTTCCTGGAAATTATCACAAATGAAAAATGCAACGAAGAACGAGTTAATAAGTTTTCGCTTATCGCAAAATCATATTGGAATAAGGACCCCTATGTCCTTAGGAAAGACAATGGTATCCGGTCAAAACTAATGTGTGCTTTAATTCGTGAGGCATTTTACCTGATAGTAAACGGATATGTTACAGTTACGGATATCGATAGGGCGTGCAGAAATGATCCGGGATATTATGCGGCTTATGCTGGAATATGTAAATATATGGATCTAATGGGTACCTATGGATATGGGATAGTAATGAAAGATATAAATCCTGAGTTGTCAAAAGAGACCAATGTGCCCTCGTTTTTCATGGATATTATTAGAAGAGGAGGTTTGGGAATGAAAAATGGAAAGGGGCTCTATACCTACCTTGATGATGAGGTTAAAAAATATCGTGAATTTTCCCGAAATTTTAGCTACGAGATCCATCACCTTATTTCTAAGTATTCTGATGTAGAAGGTTCATCTTTAGAAAGCAAAAAGCATTTAATTCATGAATAAGCCATTTATTATCGATGCTCACCTAGATCTTTCCATGAATGCAATTGAATGGAACAGGGACCTTACAAGGCCTTTAGCAGAGATCCGTCAAACAGAAATGCATATGAAGGATAAGCCTGATCGGGGGAAAGGGACTGTTTGTCTTCCTGAATTGAGAAAAGGCAGGATTGGATTGGTGGTTGCTACACAACTTTCTCGGGTCACATCTTATGGTAGTGTTAATCCGGGTTGGCACTCTCCACAACAGGCCTGGGCGATGACACAGGCTCAGCTTGCCTGGTATCGGGAGATGGAAGCCTTGAACGAAATGGTTCAGATCAAAGACTTGCAGACCCTTGATAGCCATCTGGCTTTGTGGGACAATGAAGATATTCCAGATGAAAAGAAGCCTGTTGGCTATATATTAAGTTTGGAAGGAGCCGATTCCCTGGTTGATATCTCTTACCTACATAAAGCTTGTGAGTATGGCTTAAAAGCAGTTGGCTTATCCCATTTTGGTCCGGGAAGATACGCACCAGGCACGAAAATGGAAGGCCCAATAAATCCCATGGGCATTGAGCTATTAAAAGAGATGGACAGTTTGAACCTTATCCTGGATGTGACACATCTTACGGATGAAGGATTCAGCCAGGCGATGGATTTGTACCAGGGCCCTATCTGGGCCAGTCATCATAATGTAAGGAAAATAGCTCCACCCCAGAGACAACTCACTGATGAACAGATTAGACTTTTGGTCCAAAGGGATGCAGTTATTGGGGGGATGCTGGATTGCTGGGCAATGGATATACGATTCATAGATACAGTTTCGGACCCTTGGCAGCTAAACATCAGGCTGCAGGACCTAGTTGACCATTGGGATCATATTTGTCAGATTGCAGGAAACAGTCATCATATTGCTATCGGTAGTGACCTGGATGGAATTTTCGGAACTGAGCAATCTCCCTGGGATTTAAATTCGATTGCAGATTTACAGAAATTTCAGAAAATCCTTGAAGAAAGGGGCTATAAACAAGAGGATATAGAGAATATATTCCATGGAAATTGGTTAAGGTTTTTGAAAAAGGCATGGAAATAGTCATCATTAACCATTGATGAAAGATAGTATCATGATTATAAATAAAAGTAATAGAAATTAATATTTAGGCCATATAGATTTGGATTGATCAATTCTGGTTTTGAAATTATTCTGAGTAAACCATGAAATCTTTGCTTTAGGCGTAGTTTCAGTGTCAGGTCAATTTTCATTTTTAAAATATTCGTTATGAGCAAAACTAAGATTATTCATCCAGACAGGAGTCCAGATTTTGTAACAGGAGCTTATTCAGATGGTGTTGTTATAGATGGTTTCCTATATGTAAGTGGGCAGGCTGCTGTTGATTTTAAAACATCAAAGTTCGTTTTGGGTGAAATTGAAGATGAAACACATTTAACCTTGAAAAATATTAAGGCGATTGTGGAAACTGCCGGGGCCTCAATGAAAGACGTGATCAAAGTAACAGCTCATTTGTCAGATATGAATGAATTTGATCGGTACAACAAGGTGTACGCCGAGTATTTCCCGGGAATAAAACCTGCAAGGACTACGGTTCAATCAGTTCTGGCCGAGGGGATTAAAGTTGAAGTTGATTGTATTGTCAAAATCCCTGATTGATTTTTTTGCTTTTTAATTTAAGTTCATTATTAAGTGGAATATGAGATATTGGAGCTGTTATAAGATCATCCCTTATATATATTAATACAGATTGTTTTGATTCTGCATGGTCAGGTGAAAGCTCAGAATGAATGTACAGCATTAGAAAATCAACCCGACAATATTATTTTCCAATAACTAATCAGTGGCCGTGAAAATAAAGAAAAAAATATTGATTGCTCTGAGTGCAATAGGACCTGGCTTATTTTTGATTGGATACAATATCGGCACTAGGAGCGTAACCACCATGGCCAAGGCAGGTGCTGAGTATGGTATGACCTTATTTTGGGCGCTGATCCTTTCATGTGCCTTTACCTATATTTTGATGGTTGCCTACGGTCAGATGACATTGGTTTCAGGTAAAACAGCTCTCCTCAATATTAAAAATGAGCTCAAAGAAAATGAAAATTGTTGTATCAAAAGATCATTGTGAACTGGGCAGAGCTGCCGGCAGTACTGCTGCCGAATTAGTGAAAAAGGCCATTGCTGACAAAGGCAGTGCCAATATTATTTTAGCTACCGGTACCAGTCAGTTTGAAACCCTAAATCAATTGATTAAAGAAGACATTGACTGGAGTAAAGTAGTTATGTTTCATTTGGATGAATACATAGATTTACCAATGTCATCACCGGCCAGTTTTAGACGGTACCTAAAACAGCGATTCCTGAACAAGGTTCCCTCATTGAAAGCGGTTTTTTTGATTAATGGTGAGAAAGATGCCCAAGCTGAATGCGACAGGCTGGGCAAATTGATCCGGGAATATCCCATCAATGTGGCGCTTGTCGGAATCGGAGAAAACGGACATCTTGCTTTTAATGATCCTCCGGCGGATTTTGAAACAGATCAACCATTTATTGTGGTGAATCTGGATGAGCAGTGCCGAAAACAACAGTTACGGGAGGGATGGTTTGACACCATAAAAGATGTACCGAAGAAAGCAATCAGTATGTCCATTCAGCAAATCTTAAAATCTAAACATATTATTTGTTCGATACCTGATGAAAGAAAAGCATTAGCCGTAAAAAACTGCATTGAAAATCCGGTTAGCAATTTATTTCCCGCTAGTATATTAAAGGCACATCCTGATAGTACTTGTTTCCTTGATGAAAATTCAGCTAAGTTGATAGAATCAGGTGACAAAATAGAGTAAAGAGAATTATTATGGAAAGAAGAGATGCACTTAAAAATGTAGCTTGTTTAATGGGGGGGACTATTTCAGCCGTCACATTGGGAGTTATAAATCATGGCTGCAAGCCCGAACCAAAGCGGGAAAATACTTCACGTTTTAATAACAATCAGAAAAAAATTATTTCAGAGATAGCAGAAACCATTATCCCATCTACCGATACGCCCGGAGCAAAAGCAGCAGGCGTTGGGTCATTTATCATCATGATGATACGGGATTGTTATCCTACTGCTATTCAAAGAAGTTTTGCTGATGGTGTTGAAGAGGTAGAAAAAAGATCAAAGTCATTTTATGGTCATTCCTTCATATCAATCAGTCCGGAGAATCGTAAAGAATTGTTAACAGAATTTGAAACAGATACGCTTGAAATGAATGGGATGGAAAATAGCAAAGGTCCCCACTTCTTTCAATTAATGAAGGAACTCACCGTTTTGGGATATTTCACATCTGAAGTTGGAGTTGCTCAGGTATTGTCTTATGTGGCTAATCCTGGCAGATATGAAGGATGTATTGCTATGAAAGGGGACTAGAAGATATGACCTATCTGATTTTGTCCAATTTGGAATAAAAGATTAATATATGAACATTAATATCAAGGCGAAAGAAAAGAATACCTATGATGCCATAGTTATGGGTTCAGGAATAAGTGGTGGATGGGCGGCCAAAGAGCTTACCGAAAAAGGACTCAAGGTTTTGCTTCTGGAGAGAGGGCGCAATATTGAACATATAAAGGACTATGATACGGCAATGAAGCAGCCATGGGAGTTCAAACACCGTGGAAGGTTGACAATGGAACAGGTCAGAACTCATCCGGTACAAAAACGGGGTCCCTGGTATAGTGAGTTTAACGAAAAATTTTGGGTGAATGACCTCGAATGCCCTTATACAGAGGTTAAGCGGTTCGACTGGTACAGGGGATTTCAGGTAGGGGGGAAATCTTTAATGTGGGGTCGTCAATCCTATCGTTTGAGCGACCTTGATTTTGAAGCCAATGTTAGGGAGGGAGTTGCCGTAGATTGGCCATTGCGATATAAGGACCTTGCTCCCTGGTATAGCTATACAGAGAAATTTGTAGGCATCAGTGGACAAAAAGAAGGGATACCTCAGTTACCTGATGGTGAGTTTTTACCACCTATGGAAATGAATTGTGTGGAAACCCTAGTAAAGAAAAGGATAGAGAACCATTATAAAGGAGAACGCAGGATGACTATTGGGCGTGTTGCTAATCTCACCGTACCACATGGTGGCAGAGGTAAATGTCAATACCGTAGTTTATGTAGCCGTGGCTGTCCTTTTAGCGGTTATTTTAGTACCCAATCCTCTACACTTCCTGCAGCAATGGCTACAGGCAATTTAACACTTCGTCCTTTTTCTATTGTTAATTCTGTGATTTATGATAAAGAAAAGAAAATAGCCACAGGAGTTAGGGTGATAGATACCGAAACGAATGAAACAATGGAATTTTATTCTAAAGTTCTTTTCTTGAATGGATCAACACTTGGGACAACTTTCGTTCTTCTTAACTCAACTTCTGAGGCTTTTCCGGATGGATTTGGAAATAGTAGTGGACAAATAGGACATAATTTGATGGATCACCATTATAAGGCTGGTGCCACAGGGAAACCTATGGGGTTTGATGATAAGTACTATTATGGGAGAAGGCCAAATGGAATTTATATTCCCCGGTTTAGAAATACAGGAAGTGACAAAAGAGATTATCAAAGAGGTTTCGGTTATCAAGGAAGCGCCAGCAGATCAGGGTGGTCCAAGGCCATTGCCGAAATGGGATTTGGTGAAGGTTTTAAAGAGAAAGCATCTGAACCAGGGCCTTGGAGAATGGGACTAACGGGTTTTGGTGAAACGTACCTTATTTTGAGAATAAAGTGATCCTTGATAAATCAAAAACTGACAAATGGGGGCAGCCTGTTTTATCTATAGACTGTGAGTTTAAGGAGAATGAAAGAAAAATGCGGGTAGATATGAAAAATGATGCAGCTGAAATGCTGGAAGTAGCTGGATTAAAGGATGTAGCTGTATATGACAGAGATCCTTTTCCGGGAATGTCTATACATGAAATGGGAACAGCCCGTATGGGACGCGACCCCAAAACTTCCGTCTTAAACAAATGGAACCAAATGCATGATGTAAAAAATGTTTTTATTACGGATGGGTCCTGCATGACTTCATCTGCTTGCCAGAACCCGTCTCTTACTTACATGGCCATTACTGCCCGGGCCTGTGATTATGCTGTAAGTGAAATGAAGAAAAGGAATTTATAGGAATTCCTAATTAAACTTTCTCAAAATATTGCATTAAGTGACTATGCATTTTCTTTCTAAACTCCTCGGGTGTCCCTTGTTTTAGAACATTTAGCAGAACTCTGTGGGATGCAAAATGTTCATTATCTATCTGCCGTCTGGCATGTAGACCATTACTGACATAATCAAAAACAGGGAGCAACATTCTTTGGAACTGCATGATGGTCTTGTTTCCAGACATCTTATAGAGCATGGAATGAAACTCCATGTCAATTTTCAATTTTTCTATACTATCTTTTGTTGCCTCTTCTTTAACCACGATCTCTTCCAGGTGATTCAAATCCGTTTCATTCTTTTTTAGAAATAAGATATCTCCAATACCTATTTCTAAAACGAGTCTCAGTTCAAAAATCTCTTTCATCGTATTCCCATCCAACAATCGGGGATCAAGGACCCTTTTTATGTTGCTTAGGACATCAGGTCTGGTGATAATCATCCCCCTGTTCCTTCTGGAATCCACTAGCCCCAAGAGTTTAAGCCTTGTTAAGGCCTCTCTGATAGCTGTTCGGCTCACGCCCATTGACCTGGCTAATTCAATCTCCTTGGGAATGGGGTCCCCAGGCTGAAGATCTTCATCATGAAAGTATTTTAATAAATTATCCTCTACTCTGTCAACCAGGGTCATATGCTCCATGGAACTTAATTTTTTTATCAAACTTAAATCTTTCATACCGGGTTTTTTAGTTTTTTACAAAAATACGGTTTTGAGTATTTAAATATGTATTACATAATATTTTATTTGTTTTATTGATTTATTTGATATTTAGATTAATTTCTATAGCTTGACGTTAATAAATAATACATATTAATTAACCATTATTTAGTATAATAAGAATAAAGTAAAGAAAATGAAGAAAATTAATGTGCTTTTGATTATTGTATGTGTCATCTCACTGACATTTGGTTGTCAAACTGACTCGAAAACTCTACAAGATACTCAGGTTAATTTAGATAAGGAGATCGTTTTTAGGTTAGAAGTCATCGAAGATAATCCCAGGAATAGTGAGGGTGATTTTGTCGGACTACATGATGGAAGAATACTTTATGTTTATTCCCATTTTTCTGGAGGAGGACACGATCATGATCCATCCTTTCTTGCTGGCCGGTATTCTAGTGACGGAGGAAAGAACTGGACAGATGAGGAAGTGATCTTGCCTAATGAAGGGGACCTGAATATCATGAGTGTAAGCCTTGTAAGATTGGATAATGATGAAATTGCTCTGTTTTATCTCAGGAAAAATTCCCGTTCGGATTGTATTCCCATGATGCGGATATCCCAAGATGAAACGAAGACATGGAGCGACCCAATACCTGTTATAACAGATAAAAGAGGATATTTTATTTTAAATAATAACCGGGTGATCCAACTCGACAATGGTCGGTTATTAGCGCCAGTATGCCTGCACAAGACACCTGAGACAGAGGTAAATTTTTATGGCAGAATCTGGAATTATTACTCGGATGATAATGGTAGAACATGGTCATCTGGTGAGGAAGTGCCTAATCCAAAGGGTGTGATGCTTCAGGAACCGGGGGTGGTAGCCTTAAAAGACGGCAGTATCATGATGTATATCCGGACGGACCGGGGGTTACAGTATTTTTCCTATTCTGAAGACAATGGAGACACCTGGAGTCCGGTTGAACCTGGCAATGTCCCCTCGCCCCGTTCACCAGCGACTATACAAAGAATACCGTCTACAGGTGACCTGCTGTTGGTGTGGAACAATAAAGGATGGCCGGTTGAGGCAGAGACCGGAAGGAAAGTGTTGAGAACCCCTTTCAACAGCGCCATTTCAAAAGATGAAGGTGCCACCTGGACACATGTTCAGGCGATAGGCGACGATCCCAATATGTGGTATAACTATCCGGCTATCCATTTTATGGAAAATGAGGTTTTAATAGGATATAATGGTGGTTACTTTACTGATCAAGGTAGATCGGTAATTGACTATACAGGTGATGAAATCCGGAGCAGGGGAAGACAATATTACCTGGAACTTACCAAACTGAGTCTGGATTGGATTTATAATAAATGATTAATGAGAGCTAAATATAAATGGGCAAGTTCAGTCCTATAAAAATATGCACATGAGATCTAAAAAACTTGAAGGTGTTGTCATTGCGATGCCTACCCCATTAACTAAAGATGAGAATATTGACACAACATCTTTAGTTAGACTTTTGGATTATATAATCAATGAAGGGGCTCGTGGCATCATGATTATGGGCACAATGGGGGAAGGAGCAGCATTGCTGGATTCCCAAAAACAAATATTAGTGGAAACTACCGTAGCATGTGTAGATGGACGAGTGCCCATACTGGCAACTGTCTCTGATGTTTCAACAAGAAAAAGTATTGAATATATAAAAGTGATTAATAAGTCAGGGGTGGATTATATTGTTTGTACGACGCCTTTTTACTATAAATTCCCAGACCCCCAGAGTATTCTGAAACACATAGATGCGGTTGCAGATAAGGTGGAAGTTCCACTGTTCTTTTATAATGCTTCAGGATCTACAGGTAACCACGTAGACATAGATACTACGGAAAAAATTTTGAACATGGAAAAGGTAGTGGGAATAAAAGATTCCAGCTGCAACTATGTGAATTTTGTTGAGTTACTCAGGAGATATCCTGATAAAAACGATAGGCCTGGAATAATAATGCAGGGTGATGAATCAGTTTTTGATTCCAGCTTGTTAATGGGAGCAGATGGTCTCGTTTCAGGGGGTGGTACTGTTTTTATAAAATCGCTTATTGAATTATACAAGGCCGGATTATCTAATGATAAATTGAAGGTAATGGAGTGTCAAAGAAAATTTACCAAGGATCTGCATGCACTTTTGGGATCCAATCCGGCCAGGGATTGGGTATACAATATCAAGAAGAGACTTGTAGAGATAAATATTATTGCGCATGCGTATACTACGTCTCCATTTCTTTCTAATTGATTTTAAAGGTATGGAAATATCATATCCCTATCTCTTTGAGGCGAAACCAGGCCAACTCTGGATAACATTTATAAAAGGTCGAAGTGGAGGTGGACTGAGGATAAAACTTAATGAAGAGGATCTCATTTAAAATAAAAATATATGGATGGTAAAGAACTTGTACAGGCACTCAAAAAAGGTGATTATGTTTATGGAACAGCCATTCTTTCACCCTCTACTTTATGGCCAAAGGTAGTGGCATCAATAGGTTTGGACATGGTTTTTATTGATACGGAGCATGTTCCATTAAACAGGGAGACTTTAAGCTGGATGTGTCATATATATAGTGCATTAAATATAGCCTCTGTTGTTCGGATTCCATCTCCTGATCCTTATAAGGCTACAATGGTACTGGATGGGGGAGCTACAGGCATCATAGCACCCTATATAGAAACAGCAGAACAAGTACGACAGTTGGTCGGGGCAGTAAAGCATAAACCTGTAAAGGGAAAGAAATTGCAACAAATGATAAATGGAAGCCAAACTTTTGAATCCAGTTTATCTGATTATATAATTCAGCAAAATCAACAAAATGTTTTAATTGTAAATATTGAGAGTGTGCCGGCGCTGGAAGCCCTGGATGAGATATTGACCATCAAAGGCCTGGATGCTGTTTTAGTAGGCCCTCACGATTTATCACTTAGTTTAGGTATACCTGAACAATACCATCATCCTAAATTCAATCAATCAGTGGAAATGATTATTGAAAAGGCAAGGAGCCATCATATTGGAGTAGGTATCCATATGTGGGAGGAAGTAGGCCCTGAACAGGGAATCCATTGGGCAAAAAAGGGAGCTAATTTTATTATGCACAGTAGTGATCTTATTCTTTTTAAAAATGCGTTGCAGGAGGATATTCAAAGTATAAAGGAAGTGTTGCAATCACCTTTAGCCCAGTAGTGGTCGGGTAAGTAATATGATTAATTGAGCTATTTCCAAAAAATGTAGAAATATAAATTGAAAGTCAACTAATGCGTTTATCACCCTTCACGGTAATTTTTTTAATATTGGCCATTTCTATTTCCATTCAGGGATCAATGGCTCAGCAAAATAATTTAAGAATTGATACCCTTCCTACATTACCTGATGAAGAGGGGTTTGCCGGTATGTTTGTCGGGTCTAGTAATGGCGCTCTACTATGCATGGGAGGAGCTAATTTTCCTGAAGGAAGGCCCTGGGAAGGGGGTCAAAAACGTTGGTATGATCATATCTACATTTTGACAGAGGAATCAGGCACCTGGGAATGTGCTGAGCAAAAACTCCCTTTTCCTTTGGCCTATGGAGTATCTGTCAATTATCAGGATGAGATTATACTGATAGGGGGGAGTGATGCAGAAAAGCACTATAGCGAAGTTTTTAGTATATCATATAAAAGTGGCACAATCGAAACAAACAGGAAGTTCCCTGATCTACCTGTCCCACTCGCCAATATGACGGGAACGATCGTTAATAATACTGTTTACCTGGCAGGTGGTATTTCCTCACCTAATGGCAAACCCATTCAACAATTTTACAGCTTAGATCTTTCACTTCCTGAAACGGAGAGGGTATGGATTGAACAATCTCCCTGGCCGGGAGCTCCCCGAATGCTGGCAGTAAGCGCTGCGAAAGACGGAAAGTTTTACTTGTTCAGTGGGATTAATCTATTACACAATGAGGGAGAAGCCTACCAGAGGCAGCTATTGAAAGATGCCTTTGTTTATCATCCTTCCACCAGGAAAAACAGAAAAGATGGAAAATGGGTAAAGCTGCCAGACTTGCCCAGGGCAGTAGCTGCAGGACCTGACCCGGCCCCTGTGTTAGGACTTTCCCATATTTTGTTTCCAGGTGGTCTGGACGAAAAAACAGCGAAATATACAGATGCGGCTACTCATCCTGGCTTAATGGAGGAAATTCTTGCTTACAATACGCAAAGCGAACAATATGTGGTAGTGGGTGCTTTGCCGGCGGGAGAAGCAAGGGTGACCCTGCGTACTGCCCGATGGAACAATAGGTGGGTCATTCCCAGTGGTGAAGAAAAACCTGGAGTAAGGTCCCCTAAAGTATTCACCATCAGTAATAATGTCCGGTTTGGAAGTTTGAACTGGGTGTTTTTGTTCCTCTACCTTGGAGTTATGTTATATATGGGCTACTACTTTTCAAAGCGGGGGAAGAGTACCGAAGATTTTTTTGTTGCTGGTAGAAGAATTCCCTGGTGGGCGGCTGGTATTAGTATTTACGGTACTCAACTCAGTGCCATTACTTTTATGGCCATACCCGCTATTGTATATGCTACCGATTGGACATTAGCAATGGGTTCATTGATGATTCTGTTGATTGTACCGCTGATTATTAAATACTACCTGCCTTTTTTCAGAAGGTTAAACGTAACCTCTGCATATCAGTATCTTGAAGAGAGATTTAATCTGAAGGTAAGATTATTAGCTAGTGTGACTTTTATACTGATGCAATTGGCCAGGATGGGTATCGTTTTGTATTTACCGGCCATTGCCATTTCCTCAGTCACGGGTCTGGATGTTTATCTGTGTATCGCCATCATGGGAGTGTTTTGTACTATTTATACTGTTTTAGGGGGGATCGAAGCTGTTATATGGACAGATGTTATCCAGGTAGCAGTATTGACAGGAGGTGCTATTCTCTGTATCGTGATAGCTTCATTGAATGTGGAGGGGGGAATGATGCAAATCATAGAGAGAGGGGTTGCAATGGATAAATTTAAAATACTGCATTGGGGCTGGGACAGTTCTCAGCTGGTAGTTTGGGTAGGTATCATCAGTTTCTTCTTTTTGGTACTTATCCCGTATACTTCTGATCAGACGGTGATTCAGCGTTATTTGACAGTTAAAGATGAGAAAGCAGCTGCAAAAAGCCTGTGGACCAATGGGATTATAGGCATACCTGGAATATTTATTTTTTTTGGATTAGGAACAACACTTTATATCTATTATCTGGATAATCCTTCTGTTATTAATTCCAGTAAACCTGATGAATTATTGCCTTTTTATATTGTACAAAATTTACCTGTGGGTATAGCAGGGGTTGTGATAGCCGGTGTTTTTGCAGCCAGTATGTCATCCCTCGACAGTAGTATGAACAGCATTGCCACAGCTTATATTACCGATATACAAAAACGATTTAATAAGGACAGCTCTGATAAACATAGCTTAATAATGGCCAAGTGGATCACTGTAATTGTTGGTATCATTGGTACCGGTTCAGCTATGTTTATAGCAGCTACTCATGTGGATTTTATCTTTAATTACTTTCAGGAAATATTAGGCGTATTTGGAGGGGGACTGGCTGGTATTTTTGTATTGGCAATTTTCACTAAAAGAGCAAATGCTAAAGGAGCTATTGCAGGGCTCATTGGGGGAGCAGCATTAACATGGCTAATGAAATATAATACGAATATCAGTTTATATCTATATGGGGCAGTAGGGGTGGTGAGCAGTGTAGCTATAGGATATTTGATAAGTAACCTTTTTCCGGACAAGAATAAGAAGAAAAGATTGTAGCTGCGAAACTCTGGTAAAGGAAAGGGAAAAATAGTTGGTTTTAGTTTGATATGGTCAAAGCAGGGAGAGGTTTAAAATTTATTATACATATAGTTAAGTTCTATTAGACTGAAAATTATAGTGGGAATTTATCATAAAGCATTATATACGAAGATTACAGCTAAAACAATAATTTTTTACTTTGCTGCCCTTATACTTCTAGGCTGTCAAAAGGATAAAAAGAATTTAATAAATGCTTCTGTTAAAATGGGCAAGGAAGTGGTTCTAAAGCTTAATCCGGGTAATAATAATCCCAGGAACAGTGAAGGCGATTTTGTTGAATTAATAGATGGCCGGATACTATTTGTATATAGCCGTTATACTGGGGAAGCTGGTGGGGACCATAGTCCGGCTTATCTTGCGGGAAGGTATTCCAGTGATGGTGGAACTACCTGGTCTGGTGATCACCTGATAGTCGAAAGTGAAGGTGACTTGAATATTATGTCTGTTTCCCTGCTTCGATTGCAAAATGGTGAAATTGCTTTATTTTATCTAAGGAAAAATTCTCTTTCTGATTGCCTTCCGATGATGCGAATTTCCACTGATGAAGCGGAGACGTGGAGTGAACCTATACGGACAATAAGAGACAAACAGGGCTATTTTATTGTAAACAATGACCGGGTGATCCAGCTTCAGAATGGAAGGCTTTTGATGCCGGTATCTTTACACAAAACACCTGATACTGAGCTCACATTTTATGGAAGACTGTGGACCTATTTTTCCGACGATAACGGTAGGACCTGGCACTCAGGTAAAGAAGTCCCGCATCCTCATCCTGATAGTATATTGTTGCAGGAGCCAGGTGTGGTTCAGTTAAGTGACAGGAGTGTTATGATGTTCATCAGAACGGATGCTGGATTACAATACCTCTCCTTTTCAGATGATCAGGGGGAAACATGGAGTCCTGCTAGGCCAGGGAACATTCCATCCCCTGTCTCACCAGCCTCGATAGAGAGAATTCCTTCCACAGGTGACCTCCTGATGGTGTGGAACAATAATTCGGATGTTTTGCTAATGGGAGGAATGGGAGGAAAAGAATCTGCAAAAGGCAAAAAATTGCCTCTATGGTCGAAACGTACACCGTTTAATAGTGCGATTTCAAAAGATGAAGGGAAAACCTGGACAAATATCAGGACCATTGCGGAAGATCCTGATGGATGGTACTGTTATACAGCAATACATTTTATAGATGATCATGTGCTTTTAGGTCATTGTGCAGGTGATCGGAAACAAGGGACAGGTTTGAAAGTCATCAACATAACAAAACTGGATATTGATTGGATTTACAATGAAAATAAGGACTATTGATAAAAAACTATGTCTCAATTGATCCCTTTGTCATTGGCATAAGCAGAGGACCTAAACTGATTGGATTTGAGGTTTTGAACTACAGAAACAAATTAATATATATATGACTTTAAATAATTTTATGATGGAACAAACCCTGAGGTGGTTTGGTCCTGATGACCCGGTAAGTTTACAGGATATCAGACAGTCAGGTGCAACTGGCGTTGTTACAGCCTTATTCCATATTCCGGCTGGAGAAGTATGGCCAGTAGAAGAAATAAAAAAAAGAAAGAAAGAGGTCGAAGCGGCAGGGCTTACCTGGACAGTGATTGAAAGTTTGCCTGTACATGAGGAAATCAAAAAACTAGATGGGGACTACCTGCAACATATAGAAAATTATAAGAAAAGTCTTCAAAATATTGCCAAATGCGGACTTAAGGTTGTAACCTATAATTTCATGCTTGTTCTTGACTGGGTACGAACCGATCCGTATTTCAAAAGTGATGACAGCAGCAAAACATTGAGATTTGAAAAATCAGCCTTTATAGCATTTGATCTTTTTATGCTTAAAAGACCGGAAGCTGAAAAGGAATATACACATGATGAAATTGATAAAGCAAAAGAAAGATTTGAAGGGATGTCAGGTGAAGAGAAGAAAGAGTTATCTGATAATATATTATTAGCTCTTCCCGGAAGCGATGAGCCCTTTACTTTTGAACAAGTATTGACTTCCATAAACAGTTATAAAAATATTGATACCCAAAAACTTAAAACACATTTGTTTTATTTCCTGCAGCAGGTTATTCCTGTAGCAGAGGAAGCAGGAATTCAAATGGCGATACATCCGGATGATCCGCCGTACTCAATATTAGGGTTACCCCGGATTGTAAGTACTGAACATGATATCCGGGAAATCCTTGATGCTGCGCCCTCTCTGGCAAATGGTTTATGTTTCTGTACAGGGTCTTTAGGAGCTTCACCTGATAATGATCTGGTTGGGATGATTCGTAGATTAGGTAATAATGTGCATTTTCTTCACCTTCGAAGTACCCAACGGGATACAAAAGGAAATTTTCATGAGGCAAACCACCTTGATGGAGACATGTATGAAGTGGTAAAAGAAGTGCTCTTAATAATGAAACAAAAAAACAGCTCTCTTCCCATGCGTCCGGATCATGGACATAAGATGCTTGATGATTTAAAGAAAAAAACATATCCGGGGTACTCAGCTATTGGCCGATTAAAAGGCTTGGCTGAGCTTAGGGGGCTAGAGATGGGTATTGCCAGAACAGTTTTGGATCAATAAGTTCCGATTCTTCTCTCCATAACGTATTTAATATTTTTAGTTTAATATGTAATACATATAAGTAAATACTTTGTAAATTAGTGCTCAGATCAATAAAATAAACCACTTATTTAGATGATTTATAGAACAAAAACATTTGTCATACTTGTCTTCACAGTTTCTATCCTGATCAGCTGCCAACAGAATAGGCGAAAAGGGGATGATACTATAGTTAGTGATGGAAAAGAAGTGCTACTTAGGATTAAACCCGGAGAGGATAATCCCAGAAACAGTGAAGGCGATTTTGTTGAATTAAAAGATGGCCGGATACTATTTGTATATAGCCGTTATACTGGAGATTCAACGAGTGACCATGCCCCGGCTTATCTGGCAGGAAGATATTCAGGTGACGGGGGAAATACCTGGTCTGATGATCATCTGATAGTGGAAAGGGAAGGAGATATGAATGTCATGTCTGTTTCCCTGCTTCGATTACAAAATGGTGAAATTGCTTTGTTTTATCTAAGGAAAAATTCGCTTTCTGATTGCATTCCGATGATGCGAATTTCCACTGATGAAGCGGAGACATGGAGTGAACCTGTACGTACAATAAGAGACAAACAGGGCTATTTTATTGTAAACAATGACAGGGTAATTCAGCTTAAGGATGGAAGACTTTTACTTCCTGTTTCTTTGCACAAGACCCCTGATTCTGAATGGTCAGGGATGGGCAGATTGTGGAGCTACTATTCAGATGACCATGGTCAGACCTGGCAATCAGATATTGAAGTCCCAAATCCTGAAAATATCTTAGTGCAAGAACCTGGCGTGGTTGAATTAAATGACGGACGGATAATGATGTTCATGAGAACAGATACCGGCACGCAATACAAATCTTTTTCAAAAGACAGAGGAGAAAGCTGGAGTCCAGTCACAGTTGGCAATATACCATCTCCCCGTTCACCTGCTTCCATTGAGAGAATTCCCTCTACCGGTGACCTGCTCATGGTTTGGAATAACAATGGAGGCGAAAATGAGGCACTTGCGGGAAAGCGAACACCCTTTAATACTGCCTTTTCAAAAGATGAAGGTGAGACATGGATCAATATCCGCACTATTGAAGATGATCCTGATGGATGGTACTGCTACACGGCTATCCATTTTACTGATGGTCATGTCCTCTTAGGACATTGTGCAGGAAACAGACCACAGGGAACAAGCTTGTCAGTCACCAATATAACAAAACTGGATCTCGGGTGGATCTATGGCGAATTTGAAAAGTAAAAGAAATGACTCATGCTGAATTTTAATTTTCGGGAGGTACAATTTAAATCAGTAAAAGGAAAGAAAAATGGGCCTCATTTGCTCATTCTAGCAGGAGTGCATGGTGATGAATATGAGCCGATGGCTGCAGCAATGCAATTAGTAAATATTGTGTCTGGTATTGTCGAATCCGGAATTGTGACTATTGTACCAATCGTAAATATTCCAGCTTTCAAGCGGGCATCAAGAGTGGGAGAAGATGGTTTAGATTTGGCAAGGATATGCCCTGGGAATATAAATGGTTCTATATCAGAAATAATTGCTGCCGAAGTAAGTGAATTAATATCCAAAGCAGATTATTTAATTGACCTACATACAGGTGGCAGCACTTATGAATTAACTCCATTATGTGGGTATGTGCTGCATCCTTCCGAAAAGGTGTTAGCTCAACAACGTCAAATGGCCCGCGCCTTTAATTTGCAAACCATTTGGGGTACCAGCAGTAATCTAGATGGCAGGACCTTATCTGTAGCCCGTGATTTGAATATTCCTGCTGTTTATTGTGAATATGGTGGAGGAGGTGGCTTTAAACATGATGCATTGAGAGAATATGTACAGGGTTGTCTCAACATTTTGATTTCTTTAGGAATGACAAAAGGCGATTCAACTTCAGGCAAGTGCGAATATATAGTTGAAGATTTTCGTGAGGAAAGTGGTCATTTACAGATTATGCTACCGGCACCAACTGATGGACTTTTCCAACCAGAGGTAAATTTGGGAGATTTTGTAAAAAGTGGTCAGATAATAGGTGCTATAACAGATACTTGTGATCTATCTGTTTCACCTGTAATTGCCGATCAAGATGGCATGGTCTTCCTTATTAGAGCTATACCATCAGTTAAAAAAGGGGATGCTCTTGGAGGTATTTTACCTATTTCTAAACCTGTAAACGTAACAATTTCATGAAAGAATCACCTGTTGTCATAATAACTGGTGCGGCTGGAGGTATAGGCAGTGCAGCAGCATTAAAATTTGCTTCAAATGGTTATGCCGTTACAGTGGTTGATATCAATTTGTCAGGCTTAAATGCCCTGGAGAAAAAATTTAAAAACGTTGCTTGTGATTA
Organism: Cyclobacteriaceae bacterium; assembly: GCA_965223915.1. Taxonomy (GTDB): domain Bacteria; phylum Bacteroidota; class Bacteroidia; order Cytophagales; family Cyclobacteriaceae; genus UBA7330. The sequence continues at coordinate 3,023,252 of OZ245027.1, forward strand.
TTTGTGTATCCATGGAGATATGCAAGATCTTCATTTTGTTGAGACGATTGTAGAAAAAACTGTCAGTAAGTGGGGGAGAGTAGATGTCCTTGTTAATAATGCAATTTGGAGAACGATCGAAACAATGAGAACAATCACCGAGGCGAATTGGGAGAAGACACTTAAAATAGGTTTGACAGCCCCGGCTTTCTTAGCAAAGCATGTGGCCATAGTCATGGAAGAAAAGAACATACCCGGTGTTATCATTAATATTTCCAGCGTAATGTCCCAGCGGGCTGGAGGAAATAGTCCAGCCTATATTGTGTGCAAAGGAGGAATTGAAAGTCTGACCTATGAATTGGCGGTCTTGTACGGACCAAATGGAATCAGGGTAGTTGCTGTAAATCCTGGCAACATTGAAACAAGTTTAAGCAAAGGCTATAAGGATGAAAAAGGAAGAAACATTAGTGAAGAACTTATAAAACAAATGAACGATAATACACCGCTTCAGCGAAGCGGAAGTCCTGAAGAAATAGCCAATGTTTCATACTGGCTCTCAACAAAGGAAGCTTCATATATAACTGGAACATCAATACTTGTTGATGGAGGATTCTTTCATAATTTCAATGCCTACAACTTAAAGAATTCCTAATACCTAAAAAATTATGAATGGAATTTGGAAATACAGCCATTTACTTCCACCTATCAAGGAAAGATATCAACTATCCCTTGGAGAGGGCAGAACTCCATTAGTAAGATCTAAACAACTGGGGCCTTTGTTAGGGCTTGATAATTTATATTTCAAGCTTGAACTGGTCAATCCCTCGGGTTCTTATAAGGACAGGTTTGCCGCTTGTGCGGTCTCAGATTTGCTCCAACGGAATCTTAAGTTTTGTCTGGCAACATCAAGTGGTAACACAGGAGCAGCATTGGCTGCTTATTGTGCAGCCGCAGGCATAAAGTGTTTCCTTACTGTAGTGGATGGGGCACCATCAGGTAAACTTCAACAAATGCAGGTGCATGGTTCCGAAACCATGATGGTGAAAGATTTTGGGAAAAAGCCGGATGTTAGTAGGGAAGTATTTTTCGGATTGAATGCTTTAGCTGAGAAGCACAGAACTTCCGTACAAATAAGTGCCTATCGATATAGCCCTTTAGGCATGGCAGGTGTCCAGACAATCGCCTATGAAATTGCAGAAGAATTTTCGCATGAAGTAGTAAATGTATTTTCTCCCGTAGGAGGAGGAGGGTTAACATTGGCATTAACAAAAGGATTTCAGGCCTGGAAAGAACATCATCCCAAATTTAACAGCCCAAGGGTACACTGTGTCCAGCCAAATGGCAATAATACAGTCTCGGGTCCACTTAGAAATGGATTGACTAAAGCTCAGGCGGTTAACGAAAGTACTACTTCAATAAGTGGTTTACAGGTTCCCAATATAATTGATGGTGATGAAGTTATTGATAACTGCAGGGAAACGGAAGGAACTGGATATACCGTGACAGATAGTTTAGTTTATGAATATCAGGAGTTATTAGCCACGAAAGAAGGAATATTCTGTGAACCAGCAGGAGCTGTAGCTTTAGCCGGACTAGTGGAGGCATTAAGAAATAATGAAATTAATAAAACAGATCATATTGTTTGCTTGGTTACAGGGCATGGGTTTAAAGACCCGGCATCTACTAAAGAAATTGCAGAGAAAACCAATGGACAATTTTTTACACAAGTCCATGAAACATTGGGATATATTGAATCTCAAATAAATAATAGCTTATTATAAACTTATGGAAAATAATTTTAAGGGCCTTTGGCCAGCAATGTTTACACCTGTTAGTGATATTGGTGAACCAGCATTTGATCAACTAGAAAAACTGGTGGAATTATTTATTTACCAGGGTTTAGATGGCCTGTATGTTCTTGGGTCTACAGGGCAGGGTGTATTGTTCACAGAGGAACAAAGAAAAAGTGTAACCAAGGTAGTGAGTGAAGTAGCGGCAAACAGAATTCCAATAATTGTTCAGGTAGGGGCTCTTACAACAGAAGAATCCATCAGGCTGGCAAAACATGCGAAAGGTTGTGGGGTTGATGGTATATCTTCTGTAGGGCCTATCTATTTCAACGGATCTGCAAATATGGCTCTAGAACATTATAAAAGCATTGCAGGAGCAACAGATCTTCCTTTTTTCCCTTATCAATTAGGCGATAATTCCATTCCTGGAGAGACGATCTCTTTTATAAAAAAATTGTTGGAAATACCTAATGTAGCAGGGATGAAATTAACAACGAATCAGTTACTGGAAATTAGTTCCATTCATAATTACGCAGGGGATAGATTGAAATTATTCAGTGGTTCAGATGAGTTGTTTTGCCATGCTTCACTTTGTGGTACTGTAGGAGCAATAGGTACAAGTTATAATCTTTGGGGAATTTCATGTAAGCAGATACTTACAGAATTCACAAACGGAAATTACGAAACCACCAAAGAGTTTATGCTCACGTTTCAAAAAGTAATTCAGTTGATTTTGCCCAATATTTGGACTTTTTTCAGAAAAGCGATGCTTTTGAAGTACGACTTAGATATAGGGAAATCAAAGGCTCCTTTAGGAAATACCAATACGGAGTGGAAAGATAATGAGGTATTAAACATAATTGAAGAGGTGGAATCTATAGCCAATTCCGTCATTAAGTTATAGTATTATGACAAAAAAGAAAACAATTACAGGAACAGGAGTGCCTCAATCCCATTTACCATTTTCACCGGGAATAGTAGCGGGAGACTTTGTTTTTATTTCAGGACAGGCCTCTGTAGATACTCAGGGTAAGATCATTGATGAGGATTTTGCAGGAGAATGCAGGCGGTCCTTTGAAAATGTAAAGAGCATTCTTGCGGAAGCTGGTCTGGATTTTTCTGATGTGGTTCAGGTGCGCAATTATGTAGGACGACAGGAATACCTCTCACAATTCAATGAGATATACAAGGAGTATTTCTCTCCGCCTTTTCCGGCAAGGACAACTTTGATAGGATGCCTCGGGGACCTGTTAAAATTTGAGGTGGATGTAATCGCGATTAATAGAAAGTCCTGATGAAAAAGAGAGTAGCGATCATCGGGTTATTTCATGAGTCCAATACTTTTCTGAAAAAGGATACTTCATTAGAAGATTTTAAGAATGGACATCTGCTTTATAACGATGAAATTCGTCAGGAATATGCCGGGGCTTTTCATGAGGTGGGAGGTATGCTAGAGATATTAGATGATTCAAAGGTGGAGGCTTTACCCTTATTTTTTGCTGAGGCCACTCCCGGAGGAATGGTGACTTCAGAAACTTTGGAATTTTTATGGGAAGAAGTTTCACGATGTTTGCAAAATAATGGGGAGTTTGATGGGATTTTAGTAGCACCACATGGTGCGGCAGTGTCCGAATCACAACCTGATATGGATGGCTGGTGGCTGGAAAAAGTGAGGGCTTTTACAGGAAATGGGAAACCGATCATTGGTACGCTTGATCCACATGCCAATGTGAGTCAAAAAATGATTGATATGACCACGGCGCTGGTAGCTTACACAACCAATCCACATATTGACCAGCGTGAAACGGGTAAAAAAGCAGCACGACTGATGGTCGATACCCTGAATGGGAAAATAAATCCAGTACAATACTTTTTTCAACCGGAAGCTACCATCAGTATCGAGCAACAATATACCAGGGATGCTCCTTGTAAGGAGTTATATCGCCTTGCTGAGCAAATCAGTGATCACCGCAAAATCCTTTCAATCAGTGTGCTTTTAGGATTTCCATATGCTGATGTTAAGGAGATGGGCTCCGGATTTATTGTCATTACAGATAACGATAAAAATTTAGCTCAATCATCGGCAAGGGAGTTAGGAAATTATTTATGGGAAAAAAGGACTGATTTTGTTGGAGGGAAAATATCTGTGGAAGAAGCAGTGAAGAGTTTGGAGGGAATGTCCCCGCCTGTGTTATTGCTTGATATGGGAGACAATGTGGGAGGAGGATCACCAGGAGACGGTACTTTTATTCTTAGTGAATTGGAGCAATCAGGGAAATGGAAGTCATTTGTATGCATTTACGATCCCGGGTCTGTTGGCGTTGCTGATAAATATAAGCCGGGGGACAAGTTTCGTCTGGATATTGGGGGTAAAACGGATCAATTGCATGGGCAACCATGTCAGGTTGAGGTAATACTAAAAAATACTTCTGAAGGAGTTTTTAAGGAGGATCAGCCACGTCATGGCGGACAAGTAAATTTCAACATGGGTAAAATTGCAATTGTAGAAACAGTTAATGGAACTACCATAATGCTTACATCCTTAAGAACTGTTCCCTTTAGTTTAAACCAATTGACATTTTTTGGAGTAGATCCTGAAAACTATGATGTAATTGTTGCTAAAGGAGTACATGCACCCATGGCTGCTTATGAAACTGTTTGCAAGGGTTTTATCCGGGTCAATACGGATGGCATTACTACCGCAGATTTAACAAAACTTTCCTATCATAATCGGCGCAGGCCACTTTACCCATTTGAAGATAAAATAGTTTGAAGATAAAATATTACATGCAAATATGAGTAGTATTAAAACAACTGTATCACCTGTAGCAAAACTGGACTATTATAGCGAAGGCCCGGTTATTGATAATGAAGGAAATATTTACTTTACAACGCTCACCGGTGGCAAAATTATGAAAACTACTCCCGATGGAGAGACCTCAGCTTGGGCTGTAGCAGTCCGGCCGAATGGTCAGGGAATTCTTTCAAATGGAGATCACCTTGTTTGTGATACCCAATCAGGAAAAGTCATTCGTTTTGACTCATCAGGAAAAAAGATAGGGGATGCTGCATTTGGAAAAATAGAGGATGCCATTATTCAAACTCCAAGTGACCTGTTTATTGATGAAGAAAATGGTTTTTATTTCACTGACTCACTCAGGAATGTTGGGGTAGTTTATTATAAGGGATTTGATGGGTCGGAAAGTATTATCTCCAAAAATATTGATTATCCTAACGGGATTGTTTTGAGTGAAGATAAGAAGTGTCTCTATGTGGCTGAAAGTTATAAAAATCGTATTCTTATTATCTCTCTAGATGATATTGGTCATTCATCAGTAAAGCCTGAAGTTTTTGCTGATCTGCCCACTAACGATAAACCTAAGGATCCTGATAATTTACCCATAACTGGAAATTTGCCCGATGGACTTGCCCTGGATAAGGAAGGAAATCTTTGGGTAGCGCATTATGGGATGCAGGCACTGCAGGTACTTGATCCCTCAGGAAAATATATTACCAGTATTGATACAGGGATACCTGCTACTAGTAATTTATGCTTTTCAATACCTGACTTTAAAAGCATTATTGTAAGTGGTGGTATAAATGAACCTGGTCCAGGCCTTATTAATAAAATTACGATCCTGTAGATTTTTGGATAGTTGACTTTCTGCTGTAAAATATGATAAAACTCATTCAGAATGCCAATAAGCATGCCAAAAGAATTGCTATTAAAAGTAACAATGCAAGTTACACCTTCGGTGATCTCCTAAATGCTTCGGAAAGTATTGCTTTAGACTTACTGGCTGGAAATAAGGATCTTAATAAGGCCCGGGTCGCGTTCATCATGCCTCCTGGCTTTGAATATGTAAGTATCCAGTGGGGGATATGGAGAGCCGGTGGAATTGCTGTACCTCTTTGTGTTAAGCACCCTCTTTCTTCTATCAGATATGTTATTGATGATACAAAAACTTCCATAATTGTTTTTTCCGGAGAATATGAAAAATTCATTGAACCCTTAATTAAAAAAGAGGAAATCAGGTTTATTCATTACGGTCAGTTCAGAAGGCTATCAGGTGCTTTGCCAGAAATAAATCTGGATCAGATGGCTATGATATTATATACAAGCGGAACAACCGGTTCACCCAAAGGAGTTGTGCTTACCCATCAAAATATAGAAGCTCAGATCACTTCACTAACTACATCATGGGAATGGAAAAAAGCCGATCATATTCTGAATGTACTTCCGTTACATCATACTCATGGTATAGTCAATGTTTTATTATGTGCTTTATGGTCAGGGGCTTGTTGTGAGTTTATTACAGAGTTTGAACCTGAAAAAGTCTTTCAAATTATTAAAAAAGGAGAGATTAATGTCTTTATGGCCGTGCCCACTATTTATTATCAACTGATTGCCTGTTGGGACCAGCTTTCTGCTCCTGAAAAAGAAAGGGTAAGTTCAGCTTTAAGGCCCTTTAGACTGATGGTCTCAGGATCTGCCGCTCTACCTGTTTCCATTATGGAACAATGGAAGCAAATAAGTAGCCATACTTTGCTGGAACGCTATGGGATGACAGAAATGGGAATGGCCTTGAGCAATCCCTACCGGGGTGAAAGAAAACCTGGTCATGTTGGACAACCTTTATTAAATGTAAAAGTAAGAATTGCTGATGAGCGAGATCAGAATGTAACTAAAGGAACCCCGGGAGAAATACAGGTGAAAGGGAGTAATGTTTTTAAAGAATACTGGAATAAGCCGCAGGCTACAAGCGAGGCATTTACTTCAGACGGATGGTTTAAAACCGGTGATGTTGCAGTTTTGGAAAATAATAGTTACAAAATTCTGGGTAGAAATTCAGTTGATATTATAAAATCGGGGGGCTATAAAATCTCAGCCCTGGAAATAGAGGAAGTTTTGCGCTCTCATCCAAGAATTAAAGACTGTAGTGTGGTAGGTGTCCCTGATTTGGAATGGGGAGAAGTGATTGCGGCCACACTGATTTTAAAAGATAAACACTTGTCCACTGATGAACTTCAAGTTTGGCTTAGAGATAAATTACCTAACTATAAAATTCCCAGGAGATATATGATCCAGGACAAGTTACCCAGGAATGTGATGGGAAAGGTCACTAAAAAGGAGATAAGAAAAGTGTTTGAAAACCAATAAATGACATGAGCTAATGAAAATATATGGTGTTGCCTTACTGGCAGGTTGCTTTCTTTTAGGTAAACTTTTAGGAACCATGCTTGGAACCTTATTAAAAATTGACGGAGATATAGGAGGTGTGGGTTTTGCAATGATATTATTAATTATTACCAACCTTTTCCTGACAAAAAAAAGGTTGATCAAGAAGGAAACTGAAAGTGGGATTTTGTTTTGGAGCTCTATGTTTATTCCTATTATTATCGCAATGGCTGCAACTCAAAATGTGAGTGCCGCGCTGGCAGGAGGCTGGATTGCTCCGGTTGCGGGTGGGGGTGCAACAATGGTTTGTTTCATGCTGGTGCCTATAATTTCAAAAATTGGTAAAAACACAAATCCTGAAAAAGCAGGTTAGTCATGGAAATGGCGCTGGAAATAATAGATAATAACGGATTGATTTTTGCATTCCTGGTAACTGGCATTATTATGCTGGTTTCGTTTTGGGTATCAAAAAAGTTGACCAACCATAGGCTCCCGGGTGTTGCAATTGCCATAATCATCGGGTTGTTTTTGGCCTTTTTGGGAAAAGGAGATAAAGGGTTGGGAAGCATTCCCATATTTGCGGGAATGGTCCTTCTGGGCGGGTCTATGCTAAGAGATTTTTCCGTGGTGGCAACCGTAATGGGGGCAGACCTGAGCAAAATGAAGCAAGGCGGAATGGCAAGTTTTGTTTCTCTATTTGCAGGAGTAATCATTACCTTTTTTATTGGCGCCCTCCTGGCCTTTAATTTGGGTTATACAGATGTAGTGAGCATGGCGACGATTGGTGCGGGGGCCTGTACCTATATCGTTGGCCCTGTCACAGGTTCAGCCCTTGGTGCCAGTTCTGATGTAATGGCCATTAGCATTGCTACCGGGGTTTGTAAAACGATCATGGTAACAATTGCTACACCACTAATCGCTAAAAAAATAGGTTTGGATAATTCGCACAGCGCGATGGTATTTGGAGGATTGATCGGTACAACAAGTGGTGTTGCGGCAGGATTGGCAGCTACAGATCCAAGGTTAGTGCCTTATGGAGCCCTTACCGCAACGTTTTACACAGGATTAGGTTGTTTACTTTGTCCATCTGTTCTTTTCCTGTTGCTGGAGTTGCTAATAAATTAAATTAAAGAATTGTAGCTCGTTGAATACACCCGGATAACCTGCTTTGGTCGGTAATTAATCTGACCCTATGAAGTGAAGTAATATAATAAGTGCCTGTCTATGAAGTTCATTCAATTAGTGTGTCTGGCTTTATAAAAGGTTATCCACGGAAAACCAGTTGCCAAAGGGCTCAGGAAGAGAAATAAAATCTATTACCCGACACTTCTGTTTTATACAGTACAATACAAATCAAATTAGAAACACGTAAAATAATATTATATATATAAAGAAAAGTAGAGGAAAGAAGTGGGTGTGGAAAGTACATTTGATAAGGAAGCATTATTAACCCTCATCCCCAATTGATCCTAAAAGCCTACCGAAAATTAGAAGAGTTTCGTTAGTTTTTCGGAGGTCAGGATGAGAGCAAACGAAACTTGATCTTGGGGGTGGATCTGTCATTGATTAACTTAAATAGATGAAATGAGTATGATTCCTAAAAAAACACCAAGCTAAGGGTTGAATATTGATCATGCGAATTCCATGTGACCGATAAAAAATAGACTAGATACACATGAAAAAAAAGCGAAGGGATTTTTTAAAGATTTCTGGCCTTGCCGGAATAAGTGCGGCCGGGGCCTCCTTCCTGCCGGGATGCGATACAAATAATGATACAAACGGGAAAAAAATATCAAAAGAATGGAGTTCCGATCCGGAATGGAGGGAAGTGAAATATGGATCCTGGAACGGTCCGGGGGTTCCACAGGGCCCGGGGCCGATGGATCATGTACTGCTTAAGGATTATGCGCCAAAATCCACCATGGTGGCCAAAGAGAGTTTCATACCAAAGTCAAAATATCCGGCAATTGACGTTCATGTGCATCATTATTATCCTGAACGTGTTGGGGGTAAAACAACAAAAGAGGCATTGGCCCGGTGGGTCAGGACCCAGGAGGAAACAGGGATCGAAAAGTCCGTAGTTTTAACGGGGTCAACGGGGGATGAATTTGACAGACTTGTGAAGATGTACCTGGAACCATATCCTGACAGGTTTCAGTTGTATTGCGGCCTGGAGAGTAAAGACCTTAAGCATCCGGATTATCCTGAAAGGGCTGTGGTAGAGTTGGAGCGGTGCTATGGAAATGGGGCTCGTGGGGTCGGTGAATTGAGTGATAAAGGGTTTGGGTTAACCAGAGATCCTGAGTTGCCACCGGATGAACGACTGCATCATAATGATGCCCGCCTGGATCCTTTTTGGAACAAATGCGCAGAACTTAACCTGCCGGCGAATGTTCATATCGCTGATCACCCCTCTGCCTGGCAACCACCCGATGTTTTCCAGGAACGTACACCGGTCTTTCAACAATTTAATCAATATGGAGGTGCAGGATTGCCTTATGGGAACCTGGTGGCTGTTCTGCCAAGATTACTAAAGAAACATCCGGAGACGACCTTTATTGCCTGCCATTTGGCCAATATGGGCCACGATCTGGGGAAACTTGGCATAACACTGGACAAGCATCCCAACTTATACCTTGATATTTCTGCACGCGATTACGAGTTAGGGCGACAGCCCCGTGGGGCAGGAAAGTTTTTGACCAAATATTCAGACCGCGTCTTTTTTGGCACGGACATGGGCATGGAAAAGCGCATGTATCAGAACTGGTGGCGGCTGCTGGAGAGTGCGGATGAGCACATGACGGGCCGCGTGTGGTGGCGCTACTATGGCCTTGAATTGCCCGCAAATGTATTGGAGGCGCTATACAGAGGCAACGCCAAGAGGGTCCTGAATTGGAAGAATGTGTGAAGATTTTATAATATAAAAAGCACAATGCCACAATCATGAAAATGAAAAGCAAACGAAGGGATTTTTTAAAGCTTTCCGGTCTGACCGGTGCAGGGATGATATTAGGGACCGGGCCGGCCATTGCCAATAATCCGTTTCCACAAACCCATCAGCAAAGATTTAATATGCACAACTTTGCTGCACCCAAACTGGAAACGGTAAGAGTAGGCTTTATTGGGGTTGGAAGTAGAGGGTCATCAACAGTGAAGCGAATCGTTCATATCGATGGCGTAGAAATTAAAGCAATATGCGATATCGTTCCAGAAAGAGCCAAAGCGGCAATTGACTCAATTAAAGATTATCCTCATCAACCCGATGTCTACTCAGATGGCGAAGAAGACTGGAAGAAACTTTGCCAACGTGAAGATATAGATCTTGTGATTATCTCTACACCTTGGCATTTACACACCCCACAATCCGTATATGCTATGGAACAGGGTAAACATGCTGCCACGGAAGTTCCTGCTGCAACAACTATCGAAGATTGTTGGAAGTTGGTACAAACCTCTGAACAAACGCGTAAACATTGCATGATGATGGCAAATTCTGCTTATGGGGATTTTCAGATGCTTAGCCTCAATATGGCAAGACATGGATTTTTTGGAGAAATAATACACGGTGAAGGGGCCTATATTCATGACAGGGTCTCTGATCCAAATCGATGGATCCGAGATGAAGATAATAACAACTGGTTTAGCTATCGACCATGGCGTCTGGAGGAAAACTGCAAGAGAAATGGCAACCTATATCCGACACATGGTTTAGGAACGATATGTCAGGTTATGGATCTAAATTATGGAGACAAGATGGATTACCTGGTGTCAACCTCCAGTAATGATTTTACTATGAAAGATAAGATGAAAGAGATCGCTTCAAAAGATCCGTATTTTGAACCTTATATTGAGTGCAACTTTAGGGGCAATATGAATGTAACAACTATCCGCACAAACAAAGGGCGTACAATTGTTGTGCAACATGATATCAGTTCCCCTCGTCCCAATGTTCGTTTTAATCTTATAAGTGGGACTAAAGCAATTGCTCAACAATATCCTCTCCCCTCGAAAATCGCTACCAGTCATGATGGCTGGCTCACAGAGAAGGATGTGAAATCACTGGAAAAAACCTACCAACCTGAGATTAGTAAAAAAGTGGGAGCAATGGCCAAGGAGCTTGGGGGACATGGAGGAATAGATACTCTGGTGCTTTGGCGTTTGATTGATTGCCTGCGTAATGGAATTCCCCTGGATATGGATGTATATGATGCTGCTCTTTGGAGTTGTATTGCACCATTAAGTGAATGGTCAGTAGCAAATCGTTCAAATTCAATTGATGTGCCTGATTTCACTTCCGGAGATTGGAAGACCAATAAACCAGGTATGGATATATCACTTGAAAGAGGAGGCACAACAAAATTGATTTAAAAGATCTTTAGAGTGAATTAGTGGATTGCCAGTTAAAGCAATCCGACCTGTTCGACAAAAACAGAAGTGTTGGGGGATATTTCTATTAGCGAGTTTAGTAAACTGTGTATATAGTGAGATAATTCACACATAAAAATACGCTTTCCCTACTATGCAACACGTCGAACATTAATGGAATAGATTATAGGTGAAGTCTTTTCATCTTATATTGAATATTTTGAGAAACTTTATCTCGAAGTGACTTAAACAGCTTTTATTTTATTCCTACGGATAGATATGTACTTTATTCACCAAAATTGTACTATTTAGGTATTACTTATTGTTCTTCAGTGAGTATATATATGGATAAAAACCTGATCGAATAACTGATGATTTACCATGATATTGAATATGGCCTAAATACCTACTGATTTACTCCATCAATAAGATTTGAATTAGAAAGTCGTAAAATAATACTATTTATATAAAAAAAAGTAGAAGAAAGGGATGTAATTCAAAAGTACATTTGATTAAAGAATTGTTATTTATTCCTATTCTTTAAATCCTTCTAAGGAATAAAGGGTGGGCTTTTGGAAAGAGAGATACAAAGAGAAGTAATTTATACATTTAAACATTTGAATTATGATTTTAAACTTTACATCAAATGCTTTATCAAGAGTAAGGCTGATTATTTTAGGGTTGCTTGTGCCCTTGGGTTTGACATTTGCTCAGGATGCCGGAACTACCATTTCTGGTAAGGTAACCAGTAATGAGGGTGAAGCTCTGCCAGGTGTCAATGTTATCATTAAAGGCACTACTGAGGGAACAGTTACGAATATAGAAGGAAATTACACCCTTAATGTTTCTTCTGGAGCTACAATACTGATCTTTTCTTCCGTTGGATTTGAAACCAAGGAAGTGAATATTAGCGGTCAAAGTGTTATCAATGTAGGACTTGCTCCTGACGTAAAGGCATTGGGCGAAGTGGTAGTAGTAGGATTTGGGCAGCAATCAAGGGAAACACTGACTTCATCCATTTCAAAGCTGGATTCAAAGGTCCTGGAAAGTGTGCCTTTTGGTAATGCAGCGTCAGCATTGCAAGGAACTGTATCAGGCGTTAGAGTCCAACAAATGACAGGACAACCTGGAGCTGCTCCACGTGTAATTTTGAGAGGAGGGGCTTCAATAAATAATCCCAATGGCGCCGAACCGCTTTATATAGTGGACGGAGTACAACGTCAGGACCTGACAGGAATTAATACGGCAAACATTGAATCCATGCAGGTATTGAAGGATGCGGCGGCAACAGCGATATATGGAGCAAGGGCTGCCAATGGGGTGGTTATTGTCGAAACAAAAAGTGGAACAGCAGGCAAAACTACTGTTACTTATAACAGTACTTTCGGCATGGGCCAGTTGAGGAAAAAATTTCCTGTTTTGAATGCCCGGGATATGATCAGGATTCACCGACTGGGTGCAGTTGCTGATGCGGCAGCTAAAGATGGCATATTTAATCCGAGTGATAATTATCAAAGTTATGCAACGAATACAGGATGGGGTGATGAACATTGGGGCTGGGGTACGGCCAATGATCTTACCAATGAAACCCTTTTTACAACACAGTACCTGACCTCTGAAAATGAACATAAGTTGAATGAGGGATGGGAATCCATGGCAGATCCGGTATACCCTGACAGAACCCTTATCTTCAAAGACACCGATTGGCAGGATAAGCTTTTCCGGAATTCGTTTACACAGAACCATAACTTCGGCGTATCCGGAGGTTCTGAAAATGCAATAGTCAGGTTAAATGTCGGAATCATGGATCAGGAAGGAATTACCGAAATGACAGATTACCGAAGATTCACAGCTGACTTAGATGGAAGGGTAAATTTATCAGATAAAATCTCCGTTTTTGGAGGATTAAACTATAGTCAGGAAGGAGACAATACGGTTTGGAGTGAACAAAATATATTTGAAAGATCTGTTGTGACTGATCCTACAACCAAATTTCAGTATGAAGATGGGACGCTAGCACCGGGTACTACTTCAAGTTTGGGAAATACCATATATCATTTGTCCCGGTATATTAATGATAACAGAAGAACTAATCTCACGTTAAGAGGTGGATTGGATGTTGAAATTTTGCCGGGGTTAAGCTTTAAACCGACTGCCTCTCTTTTTGTCAGAGATATTGAAGAACATGGATTTCATATGTCTTATGATGAAGGTACCAGGGGAGGTGTGAATACGGACAGAGAGGCCGACGGTTTATATTCAAACTGGCAACAGAAAGAATTTGCAGGAGTTTTAGATTATCAACGTTCTTTCGCAGATGTCCACGGTATAAATGCAGTTATTGGTGCTAATTATTATTCCAGGGATTATTCTAGAATACTTGCTGAGGGACGAAGAGCTGCCACTGATAATGTGCCAACTTTAAATGCCTCTGGTGAACCAGTTAACGTATTTAGTGAAATTAGAGAACAAAACATTATTGGGTACTTTTCCAGGATTACTTATGACTACGACCTGAAGTATTTATTAACTTTTACAGGTCGATACGATGGAGCAAGTAATTTGGGGGCTGAAAATAAGTGGGGATTTTTTCCTGCTGTTTCTGCTGGATGGAATGTGCACAATGAGAATTTCTGGGACGCCCCACTTCAAATTAACAGGTTAAAATTAAGGTCCAGTTACGGAACCAGTGGAAACCTTGGAAATTTAGGTGATTATGCAGCCCAGGGGGAATATACCGTAGGAGGAGCCTATAGAGGGGACGCTGCAATTGTGTATTCAGAGCTTGCCAATCAAGAGTTACAATGGGAAGAATCTACCACTATGGAAATTGGTCTTGACGCCGGTTTATTTGATAATAAGGTCTCTTTAGTTTTTAATTACTATCGCAGGGTTACTGATAATTTAATAACTACATTATCTATGCCTGAATCGACCGGGTTTACCAGTATCCTGACCAATTTGGGAAGCCTTGAAAATAAAGGATTTGAATTTGAACTAGGTTTCAATATTATCAAAAGCAACAACTTGACGTGGAATATAGCTCTTAATTCTTCTAAAAATAGAAATGAAATACTGGAGCTTCCCGAAAACAGGAATGATAATAATCGTATTGGAGGCTTTTTTGTTTACGATACGGAACTGGGCGATTATACATGGAAAGGTGGCCTGCAGGAAGGAGGCAGATTGGGAGAAATGTATGCCTACCAGCAGACGGGTGTTTATTCTACACAGGAAGAAGCTGATGCTGGTCCCCTCAATGAGATGAGACTATTATATGGCTCTGAAAATTATGCCGGGGATGCAGCCTTTCTTGATAAGGATGGAAATGGTGTAATAGATCCAAGAGACCGGGTCAATGTGGGTAACGAATTTCCAGAATGGACCGGAGGAGCATCTACTACGCTGTCTTATAAAAGCATAAGCCTCTATGTAAGAATGGATTACGCAACCGGACATACTATTATGAACTATGTAAGGACCAGTACAAATGGTGTATATGCTGTGGGTCTGAATTCAACCCAGGATCTGTTGACCGCATGGGAGAAACCAGGTGACCAGACGAATATTGCCAAATTTTATCTCAAAGACCAGCAAAACAGAGGAAATACATGGATGGGCGACTCACGCCGTAATGGAGGTGGTAATTCCATTTATTATGAAAAAGGAGACTATTTGTCTTTAAGGGAAGTCACCCTGAGTTATGTTGCGCCGGAAAGTTTATATCAGGCCATCGGGTTTGTGAAAAATTTGAGAATTAATCTTACGGCCAATAATCTGGGTTATATCACTGGATATACCGGCCTGGCTCCGGAATTCGGAGGATGGGATCGGGGAAGGTATCCCTTACCGCGAGAAATTATCCTGGGTATAAATGCATCTTTTTAGGATATCCAATTATTAAAAATTAAACTATTATGGTAAAGCAAAATATAATTACACAAATATTTTTAGGGATCATTCTGATGTTTACTCTTTCTTGCAGTGAACAAGTGGATATATCACCTGTCAGCTCAATTAGTGTGGCTTCTTTTTGGGAGAGTCCCGATGATGCAAGGGGAGCAGTGTCTGGAATGTATTCTGAGTTACGCGCAATTGGTCAAGACCTGTTTTATATGGGAGAGTTAAGAGCTGGACAAATGGAGGGGGCACCAATCAGGAATGCTATTGGGTACCTTCAATATTTTACAAATGTCCTTACTGCCGCAAATGCTGATATGGGTTGGCAGCAACCTTATAAGGTCATCAGTACAGCAAACCTCATTATTGCAAATGTCCCTAACATAGAATTCCCAGATGAATCGGAAAAAAATAATATAATCGCACAAGCTTATACAATGCGTGCTTATATTTACTTTATACTGGCCAGAACATGGGGGGATGCTCCTTTGATCACTGAGCCTTTAACAAATTTTAGTGCTGAGAATACTTTTGTGGAAAGAAGTCCTGTGCAAGAAGTCTTTGAACAAATTAAAGCAGATCTAGAGGATGCAATTGGATTTTTCCCGAATAATGATTTTCCAACAGGACGAAACCATTGGTCAAGGCCTGCGGCTAATATGCTGAAAGGAAAGGTACATTTATGGACTGGAAAGCAATTGGGTGGAGGAGATCAGGATTTTACGACTGCTCTGGAAGCTTTCGAAGCTGTTGAAACAGCTAATGTTCAGCTTCTTGATAATTATTCCGGAATATTTGATTATGAAAACAAAGGGAATGATGAAATCATTTTTGCCATACACTATAATGAGTTGGAAGGGGGAAATAATTTTTATTATCGAACTTACCCTCAAATAGCAACCATTAATAATAGTAGTGAAGCAACCCAAGAAAGATTAAATCCCGGAGGTTGGGGTGTTATGGGACTAGCAGAACATATCAGGGATCAGTTTGATGATGATGATATAAGAAAAGATGCTACCTTTTATGAATTATATACCTATTCCGGATCGGACTCTACTTATTATACTTCAGCATTAGTAAAATTTGATGGGCTTGTTGTAGGAAGTATTCGTATGTTTATAGATGATATCATTGTACAGAGATATGCGGATCTGCTATTATTAAAAGCTGAAGCCAAAAATGCATTGGATCAAGATCCTTCCACTGAAATAAATATGATCAGAGAAAGAGCCTATGATGCAAATTTTGCAGCGCATGAATTTGTAAGTGGTACACAAGAGGAAAATGATGAAGCTATACTCCAGGAGCGGTTATTTGAATTGGCATACGAAGGAACCAGATGGTGGGATTTGGTGAGGTTTGGAAAGGCCTATGAATTGGTTCCTTCCCTTCAAGGTAGGGAAAATGAGGCTCCTATCTTATTTCCTTTACCTGAAGAAACACTCACCAGAAATACTTTATTGTCGCAAAATCTTGGGTATTAAGTAAGATAAATGGTTTTTGAAAATCCTCTTTACATACTCGGGTTCATTTGGAACAAAAGAAGGCCGTCCCAAGCGTAGGACGGCCTTTCTTTTCCAGGGATATTCTTCATTTTACTAAAAAAGTACTTGGCCAATGGTCAGTGAGATTTCATGCTTGGGTTCCTGAAAAAGAAATCATATTTCCTGAATAAAAAAGCCTTCTTATTTTAAAGTTGCGAATCGAATTCGATGGGTCAAACTGCATTATA
Organism: Cyclobacteriaceae bacterium; assembly: GCA_965223915.1. GTDB lineage: Bacteria > Bacteroidota > Bacteroidia > Cytophagales > Cyclobacteriaceae > UBA7330. The sequence goes on from OZ245027.1 coordinate 3,040,200, forward strand.
TTAAAACATCTTTCTTATGAGTTATTGCTGCAAGGTCCTTGTATTGGCTGGAATGATCTTTACAAGTTGTCAGGGACGACAAATACCCGGTAACGAATCTAAATCAATTCAAAATGGAAATGGTTCTCATCCCAATATTCTTTTCATACTTGTTGATGATCTGGGCTGGAAGGACTTAGGTTATATGGGAAGCGAGGGATATGAAACACCCAAAATTGACCAACTGGCTTCTGAAGGCATGACATTTACAAATTTCTATTCAGGAGGACCAGTGTGCTCACCAACAAGAGCATCAATTATGGCAGGAAAAAGCCCAGCAAGAACTGGAATTACTTATGCTTTGGCTTCTCCTGATACTGATGAGATTTATATTAACCATCAATTAGAATTGTCTGAGTTTACGGTGGCTGAGGCTTTTTTAGGTAATGGATATGAAACAGGTTTTTTTGGCAAGTGGCATTTAGGTCACGATTTGAAAGACTGGGCTGAAAATCAGGGATTTAAAACTGCAATTGGTGGAACGACATCAAAGAATGCTTGGAAAACTGCTTATCCAGATAAGGAACCTCCGATAGACCAATACGAGGTTCGTTATTTTAGTCCACATTATTTTATTCATATGGACAGCGGCCCAGACGGAGAATACCTTACTGATCGGCTAACGGATGAGACAATAAATTTCATTGAAGAACAAAAGAATAATCCTTTTTTTGCTTACCTGTCATTTCATACGGTACATACTCCCTTACAGGCAAAACCTGAGGTAGTCGAAAAATATAGAAAGAAATTTGAGAAAGAGGGTATTCTTGGAAATAGCGAAAGAGAATCGGGTTCTCTTAAATATCAAAACATTCCTGAGTATGCGGCCATGGTGCAACATTTGGATGATAACGTTGGCCGTCTTCTTGAAAAAGTAAAAGAGTTTGGATTAGAGGATAATACTATTGTAGTTTTTACCTCAGACAATGGTGGGAAAGACGAGGTCACTTCAAATGAACCATTGCGTGGAGCAAAGCATAATCTCTATGAAGGAGGCATTAGGGTTCCTTTAATCGTTAGATGGCCCGGTTCTATCAAAGCAGGCTCAGAGAGCAAAGAGCCATTAATCTCTCATGATTTTTATCCCACCCTATTAGATTTATGTGGATTTCCAACTTATCCAAAGCAGCATGTTGATGGAGTAAGTTTCAAGGATGTGCTGCAAAATAGAAATGATAAAGTGAACCGTGAAGCTTTATATTGGCATTTCCCACATGGTGTTTTTCAAGGAGCTATGCGATGGGGTGACTATAAATTGTTGCACCATTATAAGACTGGAGAGACCGAATTGTATAACCTGCTCTTGGATACAGGAGAAAAGAATGACTTAAGTGAAGCGAAACCTGAGGTCACGAAGAAAATGAAAATGATGCTCAGGCAATGGTTAGTACAATCCGGCGCGAAGTTTCCTGAGGAGGGCATCCAGTTACCCTGAGAATTGACAGACAATTAAAAATCAAAGTACGATGATGAATTTAAAATTTACCCTCTTGAGTATACTCTTGTTTGTTATCTATGGCTTTAAAACTACAGATAATAGCAAGAGTCTAGATCATGATCCGCCAGAAACAAATATTAAGGAATTAAGTAACCAAGAAGGAAAAATAACTTCGAATGGTATATGGATCCCGGAGAATGTTGAAGAACTCGAACATATGAAGTTAGGCCCTCTTGTTCGCCTAGCTGATGGCAACATTCTTACGGTTGAAGGTACTAATAGCCTGATCAGTAATGATGAAGGTCAAACATGGAAAGCCTATCCTGTTTTCGATGGATCTGATAATTTGGCCATTAGCACAGAAAGGGCGTTGATCCGAACTCGTAGCGATGTAATAATTTTGGCCTTTATGAATCGTAAAGAAGCAGTCTGGAACTGGCAAGAGGATATTCAGGACGCCCCAAATGCATTTCGGCCTACATATGCAATACGTAGCATTGATGGAGGAAAAACATGGCAGGACCTCCAAAAGCTTCACAATGAATGGACAGGGGCGATCAGGGATATGATTGAGACACGAAGTGGTAATGTTGTTTTCACGTCCATGATGTTGCGCCATAATCCAGGACATCACACAACATTAACTTATACAACAAGGAATGAGGGAAAAACTTGGGAGCGGAGCAATATCCTTGACTTAGGAAGTATTGGTCATCATAGTGGGGTGATTGAAGCAACCATCGTACAGCTTAAAACAGGTAAATTATGGATGTTGATGAGAACTACATGGGGTACTTTTTGGGAGGCTTTCTCTGAAGAAGATATTATTAGATGGGAAGAGGTTAAACCCACCACAATTCAGGCCAGTACGGCACCCTGCCTGGTAAAGAGGTTGGCAAGTGGACGGCTTATACTGGTTTGGAATCAACGGTTACCTGAAGGAAAAGATTGGTATCCTTTAAGGGGCGGAAATGGTCAGAGACAGGAGGTAGCAATGAGTGATCACAGGGAAGAGTTGTCGATAGCTTTTTCGGAGGATGAAGGAAAGTCTTGGGGTAAGCCAACAGTGATTGCTAAAATAACTGAAAAGAGTAAAGGCAATCGAATAGCCTATCCATATTTATTTGAAGCTAAGCCTGGAGTAATCTGGATAACTACAATGCAGGGAGATTTGAGAGTGAACCTTCAGGAGAAGGATTTTATGGGCTCTTGAAAGTTAATTAATATATTTTCAGAAGATGATAGTAGTACCTTGTAATCGCGTAAGTAGTGCCCAAGCCTTACGTGACGAGATTCCAAACCTGAAATTAGAAGTCCTGAAGTATGGAAGGATCAAAATGTTTATACGGACTGACCCGGAAGTGCTAAAGAAAACTGATCTTACTAGATCTGTAATCGCCTTTGAACATGAGGATGGTCATGCGTGAAATACAATATTATATGGAGCTCTTTAAGATTAATCCTGGAATAGATTTATGAGAGATAGCCGGATGTAAGAAGGTATTACTAATCGAAAAGATAGTAGAAGAAAGGTCTAAGAACCATAGGTATATTTGATTGCACTTCTAAATAAAACCATTTAATATGAAAAATTTTCTATTTTTATTATCAATTATCTTCATAGCAAGTTGTAATTCTTCATCAACAACCACAGATCAGCCAGATTTTAAAAGTAGTAGAGATCCTATAAGTAGTGGAGATTCAAAGTTTGAGGATCTTGAGATTCCCCGAAGATTAATTGCCATTGATAATGTTTGTGCTTGGCCAAATCTTTCTGTTCTCCCCGACGGGACCATCATTGCTACCGTTTTCAACCAGCCTGCTCACGGTCACTATGAAGGGGATGTAGAATGTTGGGCCAGCCAGGACGAAGGCCTCACTTGGAAATACCGGAGTACACCTACACAACACGAACCCTATACGGTCCGTATGAATCATGCCGCTGGTGTGAACGACAATAATGGTGAATTTATAGTATTATGCGGAGGATGGGATGATGTTCGCCCCCGTCGAAATAAAAATAGCAATCCATTGGATATGGCTATATCAATATCAAATGATGGTGGTGAAACCTGGGAAAGAGGAGGGACAATTCCTCCCCCGGTAGAGGGCTTAAGTCACCATACACCTTTTGGAGATATTATTACTGCTGACAATGGTGATTTGGTGGTAGGAACTTACGTATTTGATGTGCGTCCGGACGATTCAGAACCAAAAACAGAGCGGGAGGGACATGTGTATGCCGTACGCAGCAGTGACGGGGGCAAAACATGGGATCATGTTGCACCGGTAGTTAAAGGGACGCATGTAGAAGCTGCAATGCTTCATATGGGTGACGGTAAATGGCTGGCAGCATCAAGGCGTTTTGGCGTTGTGGATCTTGATATACATGCATCCTCAGATGATGGTTTTACTTGGCAACATGTCACCCTTTTGGACGATATCCCACGGGTCTCTGCAGCACATCTGCTTCAGCTTAACGATGGTAGGATCCTCCTTACCTATGGTAATCGAAATTCAGGGGAGAAGAGCATTGAGATCAGGGTTAGTTCTGATGAAGGTAAAACCTGGAGTGTACCCCAACGAATCATCAATTTGTCTGAGAAAGATCTTGGCTATCCTGCCGCCCTTGAGCTTGCTGATGGTCGTATTATGGTAGCGTATTATTCAGGAGGGGTGCAACATCATGATAGGTATCATATGGGTACTGTCAATTTCCTGCTTGATGAGGTGGTCATAAATTAATTTAATACAAAGGCGACAATGATTACACTGTTTGATGATAGAAATTATATGAAGAAAAATACATTACTCCTGGTGGTTTTAGTATTAGGCATTTTTGTCTTGGGATGTGAGACTGATGATGCAAGAGCTCCAGTTACTTCTGAAGGAAAACCTACAGAAGCAGGAATTGAACCCTTTCTTGGTCAGTCACTCTTCAAGAAAGAGGTTGTCTTTAGTGACAGTATAAATGTTCGGGAACCCTATTTAGCGGTTGCTGTCGATGGATCTATCCTTGTACTTCGAAACCAGGTAAATAACAAGGCGCATCTCAGACGTAGTAAAGATGGAGGTGTGAGTTGGGGGAAAATCATAGAAGTACCTTTTGGCTGGGGATATAGCAATTTGATTATTGATGAAAATACCGGAGATATTCTCGTTGTTAAAATGCATGATGGCGATAGTTTATGGAGAAGTAGCGATTATGGCAAAACATGGGAAGGAAAGCAAATAACATTGATATCCAATGAAGTGATGAAATGGCTTAAACAAACAGGCTTGAAAGAACGGGGTGCCAGAAATGATTCAGATAAAACAAAATACTTTATTCATGCCAATGCGAGTGAAAGTGGTATTACACTTAGACATGGCGAAAACAAGGGCAGGTTAATCGTTTCTGCTACATTCCGTCCGCTCGCAGAAGAGCATCCTTCTGATAGAGATCCTGTGGATGCGCTTTATAGTTGCGCTATCTACAGTGATGATGGAGGAACCACTTGGAAGGTCAGCGGATTTTTTCCAGAAGCTTATACAGAGGAGGCCGCACTTGCAGAGCTACATGATGGTAGAATCTACTATAACTCGCGTAGTCACCATGGGTTTTACGACAGTCTATATATTCGTGATCTTCAGTCGGATGAAGCCTTGCGGCGAGAGGCATGGAGCTATGATGGTGGACAGACCTGGGAAAACCTCAGGATCAATAAAGTACTTCCTGACGGCGGTGGCCACAATCGCGGTTATGGCATGAAGGGAGGGCTGGTGCGTCTTCCTGTTAGAGGTCGTGATATTTTAATCTATAGTAACACAGATACAGGAGGCGGTGAAAGAGAAAAAATGACTGCCTGGGTAAGTTTTGATGGCGGTGAAACCTGGCCGGTGAAACGGCTGGTGAATGAAGGCCCCAGCGCTTATTCCTCTCTTGGCGCCGGAAGACCGGATACACCTGGTGAAGGTATCATTTACTTGCTCTTTGAAGGTGAAAAAGATCATCGATACGGGGCCATGCAGGTAGCTCATTTCAATCTCTCCTGGCTTTTGGAGGGGAAACTGACAGGTGATGGTAAAATACCCGAATGGATTTTAGAATATTAAGGAGTGAACCCCTCTGCACTAAAGCTTTGCTCGTGGGTTATAAAGACTATAGGCCAGGATAATGGTGATTTAGTCGTTGGGACTTATGTATACAAATTTAGCTAACGGTTAAAATAAGCATATGAAATGTCCATAAAGCAAGCTATACCAACCGAATATGAATATTTGAGGAAAATCGAAGTTTGGTGCAGATTCTAAGATATTCGGACATTCCATGTGACCTATTAAAATCAATTATACACACATGAAGTCTAAAATCATATTTTTACTAGTTGGCTTATTTGCATTAAGTTTTAGAGGAACTGCACAGGAAACAAAGAAGAGAAATTCAAAGATTCATTTACCAAATATACCGAGTTATATTACGCTAAAAGCTGATTTTCATCTTCATACTGTTTTTTCTGATGGGCATGTATGGCCATCTTTCAGAGTATGGGAAGCCCAAAGAGATGGTTTGGACGTTATTTCTCTCACTGAGCATGTAGCTTATGAAGGTTATCCGGAGGATATAGCGTATAATCGTGAAAGAGCGTTTGAAATAGCCGAAGAAAGGGCAACAAACACAGATATTCTGGTTATTCGAGGAGTAGAGATATCCCCAATGGTTCCACCTTATCACAACAATGCTATTTTTCTTAAAAATGTGGATGTGCTCCCCCATTCTTATTATATAAAAACACCTGATAAGTTTGCGATGAAAGATGATATAAGTAGAGAAGAGCTTATGGCTCCTTTTTTAGAGGTACAAAAGCAGGGAGGATTTGTTTTTTACAATCATCCGGGTTACAAATGGTGGGATAAAAAAGACAAAGAACTTTTTACGGATATTCATAAGGAGTTGCTTTCCAAAGGAATATTGGGGGGAGTGGAAGTTGCTAATGCTGGTCAATATAATATAATAGCCCACAAGATGGCAGAAAAGTATAATTTGACCATGTTGTCCAATTCGGATGCGCATTATGATATAGCTTCCGTATATAAAGATTGGCATCGGCCAATGACTTTGGTGTTTTCAAAGGCCAAGACGCCAGAAGCGATTTTAGAGGCTTTGAAGGCAAGGCGTACGCTGGTATATTTTAGGGATTATTTAGTAGGACGACAAAAGGAAGCAGAGGCCTTTTTTAAAGCATCTTTAGAAATACGTGCCAAAAGAGAAATGGGAAATAAGGCCCCTCGGTTAAAATTAATTCTAACAAATAATTCTGATGTGTCTTATCAGCTAAAATGCACTTCCGGATATATAATTAAAGATTTGCCCTTGGGCAGATTGTCGTTGGGAGCCAATGAATCTGTGGAACTTCTTTTGGATCCTGTTTGGGAATATTCCGATTCCATAGCACTAGAAATGGTTGTTGAAAATGTTTTGGTTTCACCAGAAGAGCCTTTGAAAATAACAATAGATGTTGCCACTAAATGATAAAATGATTGGCAAACCTGGGCAAAACTCAGGGATTAATAATGTACTTTCTGAAGGCGGTGGTTACAAATCGCGGTTGTGGCATGAAGGGAGAACTGGTGCGTCTTCCTGTTAGATGTTGTTGATATTTTAATCTATAGCCATACACATACTAGTAGGGGTGAAAGAGTAAAAATGACTGCCTGGAGAAGTTTTGATGGCGGTGAAACATGGTCGATTAAACGACTGGTGGCTTATTCCTCCCTTGGCACCGGAAGACCAGATACACCTGATTTAGGTATCATTTACTTGCTCTTTTAAGGAGGCAGGCTTCATAGATATGGGGCCATGCAGGTAGCTCATTTCAATCTCTCCCGGCTATTGGGCAGGAAACTGACAGATGACGGTAAAATTCCCGAATGGATTTTAGAATATTAAGGAGTGAACCCCTTTACACTATCAGGTTCGCTCATGGGGTATAAAAACTATATGTGTGGTTATTAACACTTGCGACGTAAGAAAATATTATTATAAGAAAAAATAGTAGGGGAAAGGATCGGAAGCTCTATATACATTTGAAAGAGATAATCTAATAATATTTTTTAAACCAATTGACATGCATTACGGTAAGAAAAGTATCCAACTGTTATTTCCTGCTATTTTTATAATAAGTTCTTGGACTAGTCTCCTATCCGCACAACAACTGGATCAAATCAGTTCGGGTGATTCAAAGTTTGATGCCCTTGAGATTCCCCGCAGGTTAATTGCTATTGATAATGTATGTGCCTGGCCAAACCTTTCTGTTCTTCCGGACGGGACCATTATTGCATCTATTTTCAATCAGCCAAGCCATGCTAAGGTCGAAGGTGATATTGAATGTTGGGCCAGTGAAGATGAGGGCCTCACATGGGCATACAGAGGTACACCTACTCGGCATGAACCTAACACAAGTCGTCATAATGCCGCCGCCGGCGTTAAAGCCAATGGAGAGTTGATTGTATTGGCCTCTGGTATCGATCAACTAAAACAAGATCGACTGGAGGCAACAATATCAGTTTCCAAGGATGGTGGGAAGACGTGGGAAAGGGGTGGCACAATGCCTCCCCGTGTGAGAGGATTAAGCCATCATACCCCTTTTGGTGATATCATCGTGGCTGATAATGGAGATTTAGTCGTTGGGACTTATGTAAACAAATTTGGCCCGGAGCCAATCAAAAAAGGGCAACCAAAGAAATATCAAGCCCACAAATATGCATATGAAGGCCATGTTTATGCGTTACGTAGTAAGGATGAAGGTAAAACCTGGACGCATGTCACTCCAATAGTCAAGGATATCCATGTAGAAGCAGCCATGCTCCATTTGGGCGATGGTAAATGGCTGGCAGCGTCAAGACGATTTGGCTTCAGAGATCTTGATTTACATGTTTCAACTGATGACGGGTTTACCTGGAATCTTATCGAAAACCATGGCATTGGTATTCCTCGTGTTTCAGCTGCGCACTTGTTGAAGCTGAGTGATGGCAGGGTCCTGTTGACATATGGTAATCGTAGTCCCGGGAATAAAGGTATTGATGTTAGAATAAGTGAGGATGAAGGAAAAAGCTGGTCAGCTCCACAGAGGATTATAAATCTACCAGGGAGTGGGGACACTGGTTATCCTGCTGCAATCGAGCTTGCAGGAGGACGTATGATGATTGCCTACTATACGAATGGCATCCCTCAACACGACAGGTATCATATGGGTGTTGTCAATTTTCTGTTAGATGAGCTTGTTGTAAGGCTTCCGGAATAGAATCATTTGCTGATGCAACCCAATTTAATGAAGAACATTTTGTATAGAAGATGAAAAAAACAAGAATTCTCATAACCATTTACTCTTTTTCCTTTTTATTGTTACTTCTTACTTTGGTATCATTTATTGGAAGAGAAAAAGGGGAAAGCCCCCCAAATATTTTACTGATTGTATCTGAAGACCATAGTCCACATCTTTCCTGTTACGGTGATACAATTATCAATACTCCCAATCTGGATAAAATTGCTTCTGAAGGAGTATTATTTAATAATGCTTATGTAACACAATCTGTTTGCAGCCCTTCGCGGAGTTCCATTTTCTCCGGACTTTTCCCACATCAAAGTGGACATCTTGGGCTTGCTAGTCATGGTTTTCACTATGTTGGTGATGTAAAGAATATCTATCAAATAGTAAAAGAGGCGGGCTATAGAACTGGGATGATTGGTAAACTACATGTTAACCCAGAGAGTGATTTTCCGATTGACTACCATCCACTGAAAAGCGCTAATTTTGCAAAACTGGGACTTGACAGATACGCTAAATACGCAGGAGATTTTTTTACTCAATCCTCAGATCCATTCTTTTTGATGGTTAATTATCCGGATGCTCATGGTCCATGGCAGGATACCGTAGAAAACAGACCGAGATCTTCAAAAATAGTAACTTCAGATGAAGTAGCGGTTTTCCCTTATATCGGTTTTGAAAATGAACGAATTAGAAAGATCACTGCAAATTATTATAACTCCATTCAGCGGTTGGATGAGTGCATTGGCGAGTTAATGCAAACACTGTTGAATTCGGCTAAAGATGAAAACACACTGGTTATTTATTTATCCGATCATGGAGATCAGATGACAAGGGGTAAGTATAATGTAAATGAGGCAGGGACTAAAGTTCCCTTTATCGTGAAATGGCCCGGGAAAACACAGCCAGGGGTTAAGTCTGATGCACTGGTTTCAACAGTGGATATAGTTCCAACCATCCTTAATGCGATTGGGAAAGAGGAGGAGACACCGCGGTCGATAACAGGAAAAAGTTTACTTCCGCTTTTGATGCAACCGGAATTAAGTTTGAGAGAATACCTCTATGTTGAGCAAAATGCGGATCATAAGCTGGCATATTTTCCACGAAGGGCAGTTAGGAATGAGAGATATAAGCTTATTTATACATTGTTGAATGACCGAAAGAACCGGGTTGCAGAATATTATATGATCGATTGGCCATTAGAATACGGCAGTCCTACTTTAGAGGAATTGCAATCTGCTCCTGAATACATAAAAGAAATGTATAATTCATGGATCGATCCACCAAAAATACAGCTTTACGATCTGCAAAAGGATCCTTGGGAATTTTACGATTTGGCAGATGATCCTGAATACAATGAAATAAAGGAAACTCTTTTTTCAAAATTGAAATCGTGGCAGGAAGAAACGGACGATCCACTAAGATTCCCTGAAAAACTGAAAGCATTGACAACAGAGATTGATACGATTGAAACATCAAGCAGGAGGAATACCTGGCATTATCCTAAATACCTGTATGGATATGAATCACATTAGGTTGTTAAATGGACAAAAAGGTAATGTAAGATGCTTCCTAGGACGAAATAATAGAACAAAAAGCAAAAAGCATTGAGTGAAATTGAGTCTAAAATGAAATCTATATTGGTGGTTGGAAGCGATAAATTAGCATATAGCATTGCTGTTTGTTTACTGGATGCTGGTGAGCACGTAACATTATATTCCGAAAAGGAGGCTAGTGCAATAGAATGTATTAATGCACACTTTTCAGATATTTATAAAAGGGAATATGATGTTCTTGCCATGGATAATTTTGTTTTAGTAAGCCAACTAGGTCGTGAAGGGAATTACAGCCTATCTATTGTTATTACAAAGGAGAACCTCTCACACAAGCAAAATGTGATTCAAAAGTTGGAGCGTATTCTTCCGGGCGAGATGCCCATCGCTATAAATACCGAAAGTATTCCACTTAGTGCTATACAACAGGATGCCATCCATCCCAAACGTATTATTGGTGCTAACTGGGTGGAGCCAGCCCATACTACATACTTCCTGGAAGTCTTGTCAAATCAAAGAAATGAAAAAGGATTGGCAAATAATTTTTCCGTTATTGCAAAACAATTTTGGGGAAAGGATCCCTATGTATTACATACGGATACAGGCATACGTTCCAGACTGATGAGTGCTTTGGTTAGGGAAGCGTTTTATCTGGTGGAAAACGGATATGTTACGGTTGAAGATATTGACAGGGCATGCAGAAATGATCCGGGATACTATCTGCCTTATGCTGGTAATTGCAGGTACATCGACCTTATGGGCACTTATATTTATGGTGTAGTGATGAAGGATTTGAATCCTGAGTTATCAAAGGATACCCATATACCATCATTTTTCGAAGAGATAATCAATAAAGGAGAAAAAGGCATGGAAAATGGCAAAGGATTCTATAGCTATGAGGGTGATACGGTTAATGAATACCATCAATTATTTCGTAAGTTTAGTTATCAGATAAAAAAGCTCATCTCCAAATATTCCTTCAAGAAAAGAGACCGCACAACTATGGTTGAAGATAAAAAATTTTAATGATTTGGATTAAGCAAACAACCAAATGGATCAATATGAACGCATATATAAAGAATTTCGCTGGGAGGTACCACAGGAATTGAATATTGCTGAAGTTTGCTGCCATCGCTGGGCTTCAGATAATTCCAGGGTTGCTATTTTCCATGAAGATGCTTTTGGTAATACAGCGAACCTTACATACGCTAGTCTGCAGCAGTATAGTAATTGTCTTTCTAATCTATTGGAAAGATTAAATGTATCTTATGGTGATCGGGTGGCGGTCATCTTACCTCAACGACCCGAAACGGCTATAGCTCATATAGCTTGTTATCAAATGGGGGCCATAGTAGTGCCTATGTCAATTTTGTTTGGTCCTGAAGCCCTTGAACATCGGCTTCGGGACAGTGGGGCGATTATTGCCATTTGTGATAGCTCCAGTTTTTACAACTTGAATAAGATACGCAAAAGATGTCCTGATCTGCAATGTCTGATTACTGTAGGCGAGAAATTCGATAAAACTTATGACTGGGAGACTGAACTTGACAAAGAGATTCCAACTTTTCAACCCATTGTCACACGTTCTACAGATCCAGCACTATTGATTTATACCAGTGGAACCACAGGGGTTCCAAAAGGAGCATTAATCCCGCATTCAGCGATCATTGGGAACATTTCGGGTTTTGTTGCTTCCCACAATTCCTTTCCACAGGGAGAAGACGTATTTTGGTCACCTGCTGATTGGGCATGGACAGGTGGGCTATGGGATGCCCTTTTACCTACCCTTTATTTTGGTAAACCAATTGTCGGATATCAGGGCCGGTTTTCGGCAGACATTGCTTTTTATCTACTTGAAAAATACAAAGTAACGAATACTTTTTTATTTCCAACCGCTTTGAAAATGATGATGAAAGAGTATCCGGATCCTTATGAAAAATTTAATCTTAACCTGCGATCCATTATGAGTGCAGGCGAAACACTTGGGGATACAGTTTATCATTGGGGGCAATCTGCCCTGAAGATAACAATCAATGAAATGTTTGGGCAAACGGAAATAAATTATATTGTAGGCAACAGTTATAAGAAATGGCCTGTAAAACCCGGAAGTATGGGGCGACCATATCCGGGCCATCATGTTACGCTCATTGATGAAAATGGGAAAATCCTTGATTCCGGAAATATGGGGGAAATCGCAGTTAATCTTTATGATATACATGATGATCCTAACCCGGTTTTTTTTATCAAATACTGGAACAACGAGAAGGAAACAGAGAAGAAATTTATTGGTGATTGGTGTCGAACCGGAGATTTGGCTGTCATAGATAATGATGGCTATTTTTGGTACAAGGGCCGTTTTGACGATCTATTTAATGTTGCCGGGTATCGCATTGGACCTGCAGAAATTGAGAATTGCCTGATTAAACATCCCGCTGTCGCAAATGTTGCTGTTGTTCCAAAGCCAGATGCGCAGCGTGGAAATATTGTGAAAGCATTTATTGTCCCGGCACCCAACTTTGCTGAGAACAAGGAATCACAAAACCATTTAATTGAGGAACTGCAGAATTATGTCCGGGATAAATTAGCGCATTACGAATACCCAAAAGAGATTGAGTTTATTGATGAATTACCAATGACAACAACCGGAAAAATTCAACGCAGAAAATTGCGGGGAATGGAAGAACTTTGAAAACTATAACATATGAAAAATCTTGGATTTTTAATGATTGTTATTTTAATAGTGAATCTGGCCATTCCGATAATGGCTCAGCCATTAGACCAAATAAAATCAGACAAGTTTGATGAATTGGAAATTCCCCGAAGATTAATGGCTATAGATAATGTATGTGCCTGGCCCAACCTTTCAGTCCTTGATGATGGAACCATTATAGCATCTATTTTCAATCAACCTACTCATGGATGGTACGAGGGGGATATCGATTGTTGGGCCAGTAAGGACGGAGGTCTGACCTGGAAATACAGAGGTACACCTACTCAGAGTGAACCATATACCGTCCGTATGAACCATGCAGCTGGTGTAAATGGGAATGGAGAATTGATTGTTTTAAGCAGTGGTTGGGATAACATTCGTCCCCGGAGAAATTCGAATAGTAAAAGGCCGGAGGCGACGGTATCAATATCTAAAGATGGCGGAAAAACCTAGGAAAGGGGTGGAACAATACCCCCACCTGTAACGGGAATAAGCCATCACGTACCTTTTGGAGATATCCTGGTAGCTGATAATGGTGATTTGGTGATGGGTACTTTCGTTGCAAAGATAATTCCTCCACCTGAGGATGATCCAAAAGCAAAAAGACAACTAATAGGCAGGGTATACGCGGTTCGGAGCCTTGATGGCGGAAAAACCTGGGATCATGTCACTCAGATAGCAAAGGATATTCATGTTGAAGCTGCCATGCTTCATATAGGGAACGGCAAGTGGTTGGCAGCCTCCAGAACACGTCCGGACAGGGGGCTTGATTTACATGTATCCAGTGATGATGGCTTTAGCTGGAAGCAGGTTGAGGGCTCCGGAATAGGCATTCCCAGGGTTTCTGAGGCACATTTACTCAGACTTAATGACGGCAGGATTCTTTTGACATATGGCAATCGGAGTCCGGGGAATACTGGTATTGATGTTCGGGTGAGCGAAGACGAAGGGAAAAGCTGGGCTGCGCCTCAGAGAATTATCAATTTACACGGAAGTGGGGATACTGGTTATCCTGCCGCAGTTGAACTTCCCGGTGGACGATTAATGATCGCATATTACGCCAGCCGTATCCCGCAGCACGGCAGGTACCACATGGGAATTGTCAATATGCTTGTCGATGAGCTTATCGTAAGACTCCCCGAATAACTTATACTGATCGTAACCATACTGGTGTCAATACTACTTAATTACCATACATTTTAAATTTCTTTTTTTTATTACTTTCATTTTTTATTGTACTGTTATCTCAGCACAGACAAATTCAAAAGCGTTTACTATTGAATCCGATAAAGTTATTAAAATATGGGACAAGGGGGAGCATAATGCCTTTACTGACCTTATCCGATTTAACAATGCATTTTATTGTTCATTCAGAGAAGCCTCAGGTCATGGGGTAAAAAAGGGCCAGAAAGATGGTACAGTAAGAATTATTAAATCAACTGATGGACAGGAATGGGCAAGTGTGGCATTGTTAGAAAAGGAAGGAATAGACCTTAGAGACCCTAAACTTTCTGTCACTCCGGAGGGTCGTTTAATGGCTATCATGGGAGGATCAGTTATGAAGGAAGGGGAGATGTTGGAAAGGATACCTCAGGTAGCATTTTCAGATGTTTTGGGATCCACATTTACAGGGCCCGAAAAAGCTATTATTGACCCCGAATTAAAGAATTCGTGGGATTGGATATGGAGGGTTACATGGAATGATGGCATTGGTTATGCAGTTGATTGGAAGTTGCAAAACTGGGATCTTGGGGATAGACGTTCAGCCGATGCAACAGGCACTATCTATTTATTAAAAACAATGGATGGTATGTATTATGAGAAAGTTGCTTATTTGGAGGTTTGCGGATTTCCTAATGAATCAACCATCCGGTTTGATGAAAATGATAAAATGTATGTAGTGATCAGAAGGGAAGGAAAAGATCAAAATGATCCGGCAGATGTGGCAGGTGTTTTTGCAACAGCAACACCGCCATACAAAGATTGGAATTTTCAAAAGTTGAGTGAGTTAGGAAAATTAGGTGGCCCTAATTTCTTATTGTTGAACAATAACAGGATGCTTCTGGCTTCACGTGGTCGCGGATATAATCCTCTAACCCCTACATATACCAGGGTGGAGGTGATGGATCTCCAAGGGAATATCGAAAAAACCCTTAAACTACCTAGTGGTGGTGATAACAGTTATCCTGGCCTTGTAATTCACAATGGAGAGGTTTGGATATCTTATTATTCATCTCATGAAGAGAAAACATCAATTTATTTAGCTAGAATACCCTTGGATCATTTACACTGAGATGGATAAATTTATTCATTCTGGTTAATTTGGTTGTTTACGGTTTTCAGTTTCTGCCAAACTAAGCTAAAATTAAAAATGAACATGGTTGTACTCATGGGCGTAGCCTGTACACACATGGGATGAATATGATCATTCATTCTTCAAATGTCTTTTTTGGTTTGATATACAGGAAAGATTACCAGAAGGCAATGCAAATGCTGACTAAATATGGATTATTGCATTAAAGTAATTAACAGATGATACCATTAACTGGTGAAGAAATATATGGTAATTGGGCGTCATTACTTTTACCATTTAAAAAGGATCAGACAATTGATTTTGGATGCTTGGAGAATGAAATTTCTATACTTATTGAAAGCCAGGTGAATGGAATATACTCTAATGGTACTGCTGGTGAATTTTATAACATTACAGAAGATGAATTTGATAAGATTAATTCAATTCTTGCTGAAAAATGCAATAAAGCTCTAATGCCTTTTCAGGTTGGGGTAAGCCATATGAGTCCTATAATATCATTAAATCGGTTAAAAAGAACATTATCTCTTCAACCCAGTGCAGTGCAGGTGATTTTGCCTGATTGGTTTAAAGTGACTAATGAGGAGGCTTTAATATTTTTAAATAAAATGTCAGAAATAGCAGAAGATATTGGTTTAGTTTTATATAACCCGCCACATGCAAAAAGAAAATTAGACCCTAAAGATTTTGGCTTACTTTATAAAAAAGTTACAAATATTGTAGGTGTAAAAGTAGTTGGAGGGGACGAAAATTGGTACGCTCAGATGAAAAAACTATGCCCAAATTTATCTGTTTTTATTCCAGGTCATCATATGGTATCAGGCTGTTTAAATGGAGCTAAAGGTTCGTATTCTAACATCGCCTGTTTAAACCCAGTTGCAGCACAAAAATTATATGAATCTATAAAAGAGGATTTTTCTGGTGCATTAGAAGTTGAAAAGAGAATTAATATTTTTTTTTCTGAGCATATTTTACCATTAACCAAAAAAAAATCATACTCTAATCAAGCTGTGGATAAATTTTTGGCTGTAATTGGAGGATGGAGTGATATAGACACTCACCTAAGATGGCCCTATAAATCTATAGAGATGGATGCTGCGTATCAACTAAGGCCAATTGCGAGAGATATTATCCCTGAATTTTGTGATTTCTAAAAAGTTGAAGAATTATTGTGAGGAGACCTTTTGGCAAAAAAATATTAATAATATAAAATATAGTAGAGGAAAATTCTTGTATCTACAAACATATTTGTAAAGGTTTAATAAGAATAAAAGCAAATTTATTACAGAATGAAGGTTTTTTACTTCTTGATTTCTATTTTTTATTTTTTGAATTATACTCATGTTTTAGCGCAAAAAAACTCTAAAGAAGTTACAATTGAGCCAAATGATGTAACCAAAATCTGGGATAAAGCAGAGCATAATGCGTTTACTGATCTCATTCGGTTTAATAATGCATTTTACTGTACTTTCAGGGAAGCTTCCGGACATGTGGTAAATGAAGGGCAGAAGAACGGGAGAGTAAGGGTCATAAAATCAACTGATGGAAAGAAATGGACATCTGTGGCACTCTTGGAAAAGAAAGGCATTGACCTTCGAGACCCTAAACTTTCCATTACCCCCAAAGGTCGATTAATGGTTATTATGGGAGGATCAGTTTACAGGAACGGGGAGATGATGGAAAGGATTCCCCAAGTAGCATTTTCAGATGTTCTAGGGTCCACATTTACCAAACCGCAAAAGGTTATCATTGACCCAGATGTCCAGAACAGCTGGGATTGGATATGGAGGGTTACATGGAATGATGAAATTGGCTATGCCATTAACTGGCAATTACAGAACTGGCAATCTGGTTATCCGACTGGAACCATCTTTTTGATGAAAACCAAAGATGGAATAAATTATGAGAAAGTTTCTTACCTGGAGGTATGCGGATATCCCAATGAATCAACGATCCGTTTTGATGAGAATAACAAAATGTACATCGTTATTAGGAGGGAAAGGGGGGACAACAACGATGGGACAGGTATTTTGGCAACAGCAACTACCCCATATACTAAATGGGTATTTCAAAGACTGGAGGAGCCAGGGAGATTAGGCGGCCCAAATTTTATATTCTTAAATAAAAACAGAATACTCTTGGCAGCTCGTGCATATAAGAAAGAGAATGGCAGATCAGACAGGTACACAAGGTTGGAAGTCATGGACCTTGAAGGAAATATTAAAAAGACATTTATATTACCAAGTGGTGGTGACAACAGCTATGCGGGCCTAGCAATTCATGATAAAAAGGTTTGGGTCTCTTACTATTCATCCCATGAAGGTAAAACCTCTATCTATAGTGTTCAAATACCCATAAGCGATGCGTTGGCCTGGAATAAATCAGATATAGACGAGCCAGCAAATTTGATTGGAAAGGTGGCGCTAGCTTATGAGAATGATAAATATAATTTTTGCGGTGCGATCCAAAAGAATCCTGTCAACGGCAATATATCGTCTATCTGGGATTCTGGTAATTCGCATTACAAGATTAAGACACCCAGGGACTTACATAATGTTCTTTGTCATACTTCCTCTGATGGAGGAAAGACCTATGGTAGTGAAGTAGTGGTTTTTCAAAATGAAGGAAATAAAATATCATATACCAATCCTTCCAGCGGTTATGATCTTAACGGTAGATTGGTCTGCATTGCAACAAAGGTGGATCAATCGGGCGAATTTTATCCTGGCAACCCCTATGAAATGGTGGCTAAATATTCAGATGACGATGGAAGAAAATGGTCTCCCGAATATACCATCCCAGGGATACTACCAACATGGAAGATCATGAATAGCAACAGTAATATCATTGTGCTTGAGAATGGGCATTTGATTTCAAATTATTATGAAGGAGTTAATGATAGTATAGTAAATCTTAAATGCCTGAGAAGTATTGATAACGGAAAAATATGGGAAGTGTTTTCTACGATCGACACTGATGTATGGAGTGCAGAAGGGGAAGCGATTAATGAAACATCTATGATTGCCATTGATAACACAACTATACTTGCTATGACTAGGGTTAACGGAAAAAGCTATTATAACCAATACCTTTCTGCAGATAATGGAAAATCATGGACGAAGCAGGGAAATACCTCTTTTGGGGATGTCTGGCCAGATAATAATGTTTCAAGCGGATATGTACACTTAATCCGTATTTCTTCTTTTTTGTTAAATAATGAAAAAGTAATTTCTGCTTACTATTTTAACCGTTATAAAGGACTTATAAATAATGATGCTCCGTTCTATGTGGTATATGGAAAAGCAGAAGACTTGAAAAATAACGGGGTTTCAGGATGGAATCAGGAAACCAGGAAAGAAATTGTAACCAGCAGAAACCCGCTTTCGCGTCTTGATGGTTATCCGCATGTAATCCATCCGGACAATGACTTGAATGCATACGGAAGATTCTTCGACGATAAAGACAATGATCTACAAGATCAGACATCAATAATCTATATAAACATAGGTAGTGCACATGCAGAATGGCTAACGAATAAATTAGGCATTCAGCAATGAGATTCATCCTGATACCATTCTTTATTTGCTCATGCTTTTGTTGGTTATTGAGTGGTTGCAATAGTTCTACAACTGCTCCTCCGGTATCAGATGAATTACGGAACGAGGTTATCCAGGAATTGCGGCTAACCTTGAATAATCAACCGGAGTGGGTAAAAGTTCATGCTGCTGAGTATCTGTTATGGTTAGACTATCCTGAGGGCGTACAGGAAGTTTTCATTAAAGAAGATCAAAAGTATGGGGAGAAGCCACAATATCGAATTGGTATTTGGCGTGTTCTTGCCCAGGCAACCCCGGAACCGGAAATGAAAAAAGTATGGATTGATAAAATCATAAATGCTTTTCAAAATACCAAAGGTACTGATCGGATTCATGCAGCTGAAACCTTAGCTAAACTTAGGGTAGTTCCTTCCAAGGTAGCCCCCGAAACCACCCAGGATATTCTTGAAGGGGATAACAGGATCTTAACTGTTTGTACCCTGTGGGGAATGGCCACCTCAGACACAGACTCATTGATGGAGAAAAGGAAATCATTATTGGATATCCTTAGTTCCAGCCATCCGCAAGCAAGCTCAGAAAGAAAGGCTGCGGCTTATGCTTTGCGTCATCTTCGTGACCTTACGGCTAAAGAATGGTATCAATTAGCCGAAATGGCTTTGTCAGAACCTGAGGAATCAACATCCCGGATTTTTATGTTGAGTGCAGCCTTTGTCACCACGCCACCTGATTCAGTTCAGTCAGATATCTTTATAAATATCAGGGAGGACCTATTGCTGGCTAAAAATTCTCAAAATGCAGCAGACCTGATCGAATTGACAATTGCGCTTGCGGAGAGAGGCAAATCTGAGGATTTGTCTGTCTTAATTTCTTTGCTAAATAACAAACATTCTGGCATTGATCAAATATTGGATTTAAATATTACTGAATCGGTCAATGCAGATATCCGTTCAGCTGCTTCTTATGCCATTTTGAGGATTGATCGCCGGCAAGAGTATTCGCTGGCAGTTGGTGATTGGCTGACAATGGGGGCATATATATTAGGGATGCTCTGGATTGGCTTTTATTTTAGCCGTCGGAATAAAAGTGAAAAAGATTTTCTTTTAGGTGGCGGAAGAATGAACCCGGTAGCCGTTGGAATGTCACTTTTTGCTACTTTATTGAGTTCCCTGACTTACCTCTCCCTGCCTGGTGAATTAATTAAATACGGGCCATTTATTTTAACAGGCATGTTGGCTTTTCCCCTCGCCTATTTCGTGGTGGGATGGTTCCTTATCCCAAGATTTAAGGAGATGAATGTAACCAGTGCATATGAAATATTAGAAGTTAGGTTGGGGGTAAGCATCAGGATGTTAGCCACTTTTCTTTTTCTGTCTCTTCGTTTTTTATGGATGGCTACAATTGTTTATGTTACTGTAGATATTGCTATCATATCCGTTTTTAATTTTAATTCTGATTATTCACTTCTGGTCAGTGCTATACTGATGATCATAACAATCGTTTATACTTCACTAGGTGGATTGAAGGCAGTTGTATATACAGATGTTATACAATCCTTTGTGTTGGTGGGGGGAGCTATTCTTACACTAGTGGTGGTGAGTGCACATTTTGGTTCTCCAACTGCCTGGTTACCTGATCACTGGTTTAATCATTGGAGTGAGCTAAGATTCAATCTGGATTTGAGAGAAAGAGCCACAGTTGGCAATATTGTTTTGAGTGTTTTTGTCTTTCAGATATGTGCCTCTGGTTCCGATCAGATGTCTATTCAACGTTTTTTGGCAACTAAAGATGTGAAATCAGCTAGAAAAACATATGGTGTTTCATTAATATCACTTTTTGTAGCGCAGATGTTACTAGGAATCGTAGGTTTGGCTTTGATCTCTTATTTTATGGTTAACCCTCATTATCTCGCTGATGGAAAGACCTTAAATGATCAGGCAGATCAGCTTTTCCCTAAATTTATTTTGGTGGGTTTTCCGGTTGGTGTTTCAGGGCTAGTGGCAGCCGGGATATTTGCTGCTGCAATGTCCAGTCTTTCTTCTGGCCTGAATTCTTCGTGTTCTGTTATTTCTGAAGATATTATTAAACGATTTAAAAGAAATGTTAAAAAGCCTTCCAATGAATTAAGACAGGTCCGTAAACTGTCTTTCTTCGTTGGCGTGTTTACCCTAATTTTGAGTATATCCATTGGTTATGTAGAAGGTAATTTAACAGATGTCATCTTTAAAGTTGTGAACCTTTTTATAGGACCATTATTTGTATTGTTCTTTCTAGCCCTTTTTATTCCATTTGCCACTGCCCCTGGTACTTTTATTGGAGGCTTGGTCAGTGTGATAGTGGCTTTAGCCATAGCATTTTTTGATCTTCTGCAAATTGAAGTATTTTTCATCATGCCCATATCTCTTTTGGCTGGAGTCCTTGCAGGGGCATTATGCAGCTATATCGACAGCAAGATTTTTGGTAACTGGCAAACGGCATCTAACAGAGCTAAAAACTTAACCAAGTAATAGCAGATGAAATTATTTTGCATCATATCACTTTAATTGGTAAATGATTAGTTAAAGAGTAGTTCTTCAAATTAAGGGCTGATTGGAATTCTAGTGGTTATTAATTAGCGTACACCTTCTTCACTCATATTTACTGTTTTTCTATATTTAGTTGGGGTCATGTCTTTATGTTTCTTGAATTGGCGATTAAAGTTCGCTAGATTCTTAAAGCCGCTTTTATAAGAGATTTCAATAATATTTTGGTCTTCTTCAGTGAGCAACTTACAGGCATGTCCGATTCTTACACTATTGAGATATTCTACAAATGTTACCCGATAATGTTCTTTAAAAAAGTTACAAAAAGTAGTTACTGCCATATTAGCTACAGAAGCAACTTCTGGAAGACTAATATCCTTGTCAAAGTTTTGAATAATATATGATGTAATTTTACTAAACCGGTTTGATACATTTAAATCCATGCTTTGAATAAAACCAGGACTGGCCAATTGCTCGTATTCACTGGTCTGTGAAAGAATATTAAAAATTGACAGCAGTGCTGAAAGACGTTCAAGTCCATTCATGCCAGGCATTCCTTTCATTAAAGTATTGATGGTTTCCCTTGTCTTTCCTTTGATTACCATTCCCCGGTTGGATTTACTAAGAAAGTTTTTGAAAGCTTCCATTTCGGGAATCTCAAAAAAACTTTTACCAAGGAAGTCGTCATTAAAATGAATTACAATTGCTTCCGCAGGATAACCGGCTTGGTCTTTAAGAAAAGTAGGGTCATTAATCCATATATGTGGTAGATGGGATCCCATAAATACAAGATCGTCGGGACTAAAATACCCAATATGATCACCTACCAATCGACGACCAGTGCTTTTCAAAACTAATACTAATTCATATTCTGAATGATAATGGTAAGGGAAAGGAAAGAATGTGCCGATCTCTTCAAATACAGTGAAAGATTTATCAAAATCTTTCGGTAGCCCGCGTTCAACAGATTTCATGGTTCATAATTTATGATAAGAATGTAAAATCTCTTTCTTTGAAGAAGAGTACCAATACTGAAAAATAGTATTATAAACTTAAATAAAAGTAATAGAAATTAAAACTCTCAATGCATAAATTTGAAAGGAAGATTCTATTAAGGTGAAACACTAAAAATAATTAGTATTCAAGAAGTAACTTCCAGTTTTTCATGCAAAAATATAACTATACACAATCAGGAAATCTACTTAACAGGGCAAAGAAAGTATTGGCCGGTGGAGTTTCTTCCGAGTTTAGAAAATATAATCATCCTCATGCAATATTTTATACCCATGGTATAGGAAGCCGGATTTATGATGTAGATGGTAATGAGTACCTGGATTTTACTTTAAGCCAGGGCCCATTAATATTGGGACATTCTCGTCCGGAAGTATTGAAAGCAATTTATGAATATTCTGAAAAAGGACAGCTTTTTGCCGGACAGCATATACAAGAAATAGAACTGGCTGAAAAGCTACAAAAAATTATTCCTTCCGCAGAAATGATGAGGTTTTGCCTGGATGGCTCTGAGGCTGTGCAAACAGCCTTTAGAGTAGCTCGTGCTAAAACAGGGAAACAAAAATTTTTAAGGTTTGAAGGTCATTATCACGGCTGGATGGACAATGTTTGCTGGGGTATTTCTACGCCATCAGCAACACTTTTGGGGGATAGGGAGGATCCAAATATTTATCCCTGGAGCGAAGGATTGCCAGATCATTCTAAAAATGAATTTATTATTTTACCTTGGAATGACTTGCCATTGTTAAAGAAAACCATCGAAGAAAATCATGAAGAAATAGCTGCAATTATTACAGAACCTATTATGTGCAATAATGGATGCATCCTGCCTAAAGAGGGCTTTCTGCATGGGCTTAGGGATATTTGTACTTATTATGGTATTACTCTCATTTTTGATGAAGTCATCACAGGCTTCCGTGTTTCACTAGGAGGTGCACAACAATACTTTGGTATCACTCCTGATCTTTCCATTTTTGCAAAAGCGATGGGTAGTGGTTATCCTATCAGTGCCATAGTAGGTAAAAAAGAATGGATGAATTTAATTGAAGAGGGCAAAGTAATTCATGCCGGCACTATGAACTCAAGTAATCCAACTGTTGCTGCAGCTTTGTCCACCATTGAACTACTGGAGAAAGAAAAGCCCTATGACAGACTTTTTGATTATGGGGAAAAATTAACAAACGGATTAAGAACAGCCGCAATTAACACTAATCAGAACTTGACCGTTCAAGGTTTTGGACCTATTGTGCATTCAGGCTTTTCTTCCGGAGGTGAAGCTAGGGATTTTCGAGATGTCTTATCCTATGATAAGGTTAAGCTTGGCAAATTTATTGCAGGCATGCATGACAGAGGTATTCGTGTTATTGGACGGGGATTGTGGTACATCAGTGCTGCCCATGTTGAAGATGATATTGATCAGGCAATAAAAATAGCTGAAGAAGTATTAGCTATAATAGGAAAAGATGAAGTTTAAAAAAGCTGGGTGTTAATCGAAGGTAATTGTAACCTGGTGATTGTGGTTAATGAAAACCTCTATCAAATGAGAGAGCTAAAAAAACACCGTGAAATTGTTCCGTTAAGAACAACTATCAGATGCATCAACTTATTTCCAAACATTCCTACTTAGAAGAATCATCTTTAGAGAAGAAAATATTTAATTTATGAATAGGCCGTTAATCATCGATGCTCACCTTGATCTGTCATGGAATACAATAGCATGGAACAGGGACCTTACCAACCTTTAATTGAGATCCGTCAGAGAGCAGCCGGGAAGAGGAAAGAACACGGTGTGTCTTTCTGAATGTAAGAAAAGCATGGCAGTGACAAGAATTTTTAAATATATTATTATATCACATTAAATTTTTATTACCATAATATTTCTTTCAAACATGGATACAAAACAATTTAAAGCAGGTGCATCCAAAGTAGATATTACACCACCATTAGGTACTTTGATCAATGGAGATTTTATTACACACTATGCTCGTTTTATACACGATAATCTTTATGCCAAGGCTCTAGTCATGAAAAAGGGAGAACAGATGATTGCAATGGTGGTAGTCGATATCTGTGCCATGGCAAAAGATTTTCTCGACAATGTTAAATCAGAGATTAATGATCAAACTGGTATTCGTCCGGAAAATATACTTATTTCGAGTACTCATACTCACGCTTCGGGTTCTATTGCAAGTCTTCTTTTGGCCGCTGCAGATCTTCCTTATAGACAAAAATTATCGGGTTTGTTGGTAAAAGTAGTGCAGCAGGCTAAGCAAAACCTTAGGCCTGCAAAAATAGGTTTTGGTACCGCGGATGCACCGGAACATGTTGTTTGCAGACGGTATATTATGAAAAATGGTTATAAAGCACCGAATCCTGTGACAGGGGATATGGATATAGTAAAAACAAATCCGTTCGGTGATGAAAAATATATTGATCACAGGACAGCTCCCGTGGATTCGGAAATTGGATTTTTGGCAGTTCAGGGGGTAGATAATGAATGGATCAGTTTACTTGCAAATTATTCCCTGCACTATGTAGGTGATTGGGAGAACGGCACCATTACTGCTGATTATTTCGGAGAATTCTCCAGACAGATACAGGAGAAATTGAAGGCTCCGGATCATTTCGTGGGTATCATGAGCAATGGCACAAGTGGCGACGCGAACATTATAGATTATCTGAATCCTTGTCGATATCCTGATCAATATTTTGCAAAAGAGCAACTCATTGCAAAGGAACTGGCACAAAAGGTAAGCCAATCACTAAAAGATGTGGAATGGCAGACAGATCCGGAATTGTCATCTAAGTATACTGAGTTATCCGTGGCTGTTCGTAAGCCTTCGCAGGAAGAAATAGAATCAGCTAAAAAGATTGTCACTGAAACTGACTTTGAAAGTATAACGACTACCGATTCTGCGAGCCTCCATAACAACCCTGCTAGCCTGCGTAAAGTCTATGCACGGGAACAGATTTTGCTCAATGAATATCCAGACACTGAACAGCTCCCTCTACAAGCAATAAGAATAGGAAATGGAATTATTGGCACCCTTGGTGGTGAGTTCTTCGCAGAAACAGGATTGTGGCTTAAAAAGAACAAACCGGAGAAGAACTACTTTACAATAGCATTGGCAAATGATTGTGTCGGTTATGTACCCCCTGCACATGAAATCGAACGGGGAGGATATGAAACCTGGCGCTGCCGAAGCAGCCATTTGGAAGTTAATGCTGAGGATGCAATAAAAAAGGAATTGTTGAAATTGATTAAGCAGGTTTGATATTTAAACGGTTAAGGTGTAAATATTTATTAAATTATTGACCATATCTATACTATGAGTAAAGCAAACCAAAGGTGGTATACCATTCGTAATGTAGATCAGCTGGATACCCCAGCACTCGTTATTTACCCCGAAAGGGTGAAGGAAAATATCCGCATATTGAAAAGTATGATTGATGATCCGAAGCGACTTCGTCCACATGTTAAAACGCATAAAACAAAAGAAGCAACGCTGTTAATGATAGCTGCAGGAATTAATAAATTCAAATGTGCGACCATTGCTGAAGCGGAAATGTTGGGAATGTGTAAAGCCGGTGATGTATTACTTGCTTATCCAGTCTTTGGACCTAAAGTACAGCGCCTTATAGCTGTAATGAAGCAATATCCAGAAACAAGATTTTCTTGTTTGATTGATAATTTGACCTCAGCACATCAAGTTGCTGAAATTGCTCTTACTCATAATATAGAGCTGGAGGTTTTTATTGACCTGAATATTGGCATGAACAGGACAGGTATTTTACCTGGGGAGAAAGCCATTCAACTATATGAAGGAGCTGCCAAAATGAAAGGAATAAAATTACTTGGTTTCCATTCATATGATGGCCATATCAGGGAAAGCGATATTTTAAAGCGTACTATTATTGTTGAAGAATCCTTTGCTCCCATTGAAAAGATGAGAAAGGAATTAGCAAGGCAAGGATATAAGGAGCTAAAACTGATTATGGGAGGATCGCCATCATTCCCTGTATACGCTCAAAAGAAGGATATAGAATGTAGTCCCGGTACATTTATTTTTTGGGATAAAGGGTATCAGGATTCCTTGCCTGAGCAACCTTTTTTGCCTGCAGCACTAATCATTACCAGGGTTATTTCTTTGCCGAATGACAAGACGGTATGTCTGGATATGGGTTATAAGTCAATTGCTGCAGAAAATGAATTGAATCACCGGGTTTATTTCCTGAATGCGCCTGAACTTGAGATCGTCAACCAAAGTGAAGAACATCTGATGGCAAAAGTTCCTGCTGAGCATTCATGGAAAGTAGGTGATTTATTATATGGTTTACCTATTCATATTTGTCCTACCTGCGCATTATATGAATCAGCAATCGCCATTGAAGAAGGGATAGCAACAGGTAGCTGGAAAATCTTAGCTAGAGATAGAAGAATCAAAATTTAAAGATTAATACTACAAACACCACTTTCTCAATCCTTCAGTCTGCCGGAAAAAGGATTTAATGTTTGGACACTGTCATAACAGAGATTTTACGGTTCTATTTTTTGTATAATAAAATATTGCAATTAAGTACTGCAATAGCATAAAATTCTATAGGAAGGGTTCAAGTTGAATCTTGATATTTGGATATATGAATTAAATGGAAAATAAACCTAGCCTAATATGAAACTTATTAAATTTTTAATAGCATTTATCCTCATTGCGGAAAGCACGTTTCTCTCAGCTATGCCATTAAAAAAGGACACAACGTATGTGACTATAGGAATAGACAAAGTAACCAAACTATGGGACAAAGCAGAACATAATGCCTTTACAGACCTAATAAGATTTAACAATGAATTTTAGTGCACATTCAGAGAATCTTCGAGTCATATTCGTGGGACGGATGGAAAGATTAGAATTCTTAAATCAACAAATGGAGACGAATGGACGAATATTGCATTATTAGAAAAGAGTGGATTAGACCTTAGAGACCCTAAAATGTCGATAACACCTGATGGTCTTTTAATGATTATTATGGGTGGATCTATATATAGTGAGGAAGGAAGGTTATTGAAGTGGCTCCCCCAGGTTGCATTCTCTGACGATTTAGGATCTACTTTTACCAATCCGAAAGAAGTCAAAATTGACCCAGCATTGATGGATGATCCTAAATTAGATAACCCATTAGATTGGCTATGGAGGGTTGCCTGGCATAAAGGAAATGGGTATGCAATTGATATGAAATATGAAGAAATCAATGGCAAACGAATTGGTGTTAATTTCCTGGTAAAAACAAAGGACGGCATTCATTACGAAAAAGTTTCTAAGTTAGATGTATGCAAATCTTTAAATGAATGCGCTTTCCCTAATGAATCAACCATTCGCTTTGATAAAAAAGATAAAATGTATGTTTTAGTTAGAATGGCAAGAGGTGATAGGTCGGAAGTACTGGTAACAGCGAAGCCCCCATATAAAAATTGGGTTCCACAGAAATTGAGTATGGTAGGGTATATTGGAGGCCCTAATTTTTTATTCCTGGAT
The DNA here is from genome assembly GCA_965223915.1 of Cyclobacteriaceae bacterium. Classification (GTDB taxonomy): domain Bacteria; phylum Bacteroidota; class Bacteroidia; order Cytophagales; family Cyclobacteriaceae; genus UBA7330. The sequence continues at coordinate 3,068,176 of OZ245027.1, forward strand.
AAAAAGACGCTTATTCTAGGAGGCAGGTCGCACGATGATACAGATAATGAAGAAGTGTATACTGGCATAAAAATTATGGATCTTAAGGGAAGGGTGAAAAAGGTTTTCAGATTACCAAGTGGGTGGTGACAACAGTTATCCTGGCCTTGCAATTCATGATGGGTATGTTTGGATCTCTTACTATTCCTCTCATGAGGGAAAAGCCGCTATCTATTTAACAAAGATCCCCCTGGACCAAATGAAAATATGACCTGGGTAACAGATTATTTAGTTGAAGGTTTAAAGGGTTTGTTTATTTGATTGGGCATTCAATTATATGGTGTTCGTTTTACCTGACCATTCGATCAATTAATGAGAACCTTCATAAAATATTATTTATACATGTGGTCATTCAAAATGGAAATTTTGTGGTTGCGAAAATATACTTAAGTAGGGCTTGAACGGATAATAATACTTCTAAAAAATAGTATTATAAATGCAAATTAAAATATGAGAAATGTAAAGGCACGAAGATTATCTTGCAAAAAGAGATTCTGAAAGGAGCCCTACCAACAACATTATTTATGGATTGAGTGATAACATAATGAAGATAGAATGAATAAAAGACCTTTAGGAAATACCGGTATTCTAGTTTCAGAGATTGCTTTTGGCGGTGTTGAAATAGGAAAGCCTTATGGCATTGGGGTTAACAGACCTGATGATATGCTATCCGAACAGGAAGCTATTAGATTACTTGACCTTTCGGTTGAAAAGGGTATAAACTTTTTTGATACAGCAAGTAATTATGGGAATAGTGAATCCATCATAGGAAAGGCATTTAAAGACAAAAGAGATAAGGTGATTCTGGAAACTAAATGCAAAAATATCTATAATGAGGATGGTTCTATACCGGAATATGCTAAACTATATGAAATTATAGAATCATCCCTTAATAAGAGTCTTGAAACGCTTAAGACAGACTATATTGATGTTTTTATGCTTCACCAAGGATATTTAGATATTTTGGAAAATGGAATGGTCACAGATATATTTTCTGATTTGAAAAAATCTGAAAAAATTCAGGCAATCGGTGTTTCAACCTATACGCAGGAAGAAACAAAAAAAGCAATAGAAGCAGGTGTTTGGGATGTGATACAGTTGCCTTTTAACATGATGGATCAAAGGCAGGAAACTTTATTCTCTTTGGCAACGAAAAAAGGAATTGGAATTATTATTAGATCCGTTTTATTGAAAGGAATTTTAAGTGAGAGAGGAAGAAACCTACATCCGGCTCTGAAGGATGTTGAAGCGCATAAAAATCGTTATAATGAATTACTAGATGGATCAATGGAGCTATCAGGGTTGGCAACAAAATTTGCTTTATCCTTTCCTGAAGTTTCCTCTGTACTGGTAGGTATAGACCGGGTGGAGTATTTACATAAATCCCTGGAAGCTGCTAATGGTAATTATTTGGATGATAAAACCTTATTGAGAGCCAAAGAGTTAGCTTATCCGGATCCGGATTTTCTGGATTTGCCTGAATGGGACAAGAAAGGTTGGTTGAGATAATTCTACTGAATCTAAAAGAGGAAGGGATTGTTTTGATTTATTGAAATTTATCAAATTATGAATGTTAAGCACTTACTAAACTTAAAAGGGAAAATTATTTTAATTACTGGTGGAGCTGGTCTTTATGGAAAATGTATGGCAGAAGGAATGGCAGAAGCTGATGGTACGGTAATTATAGCTTCACGTAACCTGGATGTCACTCGGAAGGTTGCTGAAGATTTCAGAAATAATGGCCTTGATGTTTATGCTTTACAGGTAGATCAGGCAGATCATGATTCTGTATTTAAACTAAAGAACCAAATTACAGAGACTTATGGACGGCTTGATGTTTTTGTAAATAATGCTGTTTCTAGGCCAATGAAAGGTTATAATGCTCCGATTGAGCAATTTGCTGAATCAATGGCAGTAAATGCTACCGGTATGATGGATATATTGCGTGAGATGACTGACCTAGTTGTTAAAAGTGGTGGTGGAAGTATTATTAATGTCAGTTCTATGATGGGGATGTTTGGTCCTGATCTGTCAAATTATGAAGGGACCAACATGGGTGATTTACCTCCGGATTATTTCTTTCATAATGCCGGGATGATTAACCTAACACGCTACATGGCAAAGATGCTTGCTGGTAAGAATGTCAGGATCAATTGCATCAGCCCGGGGGGACTACTTGCAGATCAGCCAAGGGCATTTTTAGATAATTATTGTAAAAAAGTACCATTGGGAAGGATGGCAAATAACGATGATATCAAAGGCTTGATGGTACTTTTAGCCTCCGAAGCGGGGGCATATATTAATGGGGAAAATATTTTAGTAGATGGAGGCTTAAATGCATAATTTATTAAACCATCTTTTTTTTGGATAATAGTTTATTTACATAGACAGGTTTTGTTAAGAAGGTCAAGGACTGGGGTGGTTTTAATGAAACATTTTTGTTGGTTATTCCTGAGTACAGGATTATTAGGTTCATGAGGTACGGTACCAGTTATCAGAGCTCCATAGGAAGTTCGAACAGATTAAAAGCCAAAAGGGAGGAATAAATATAGTATGCAAATGAAAAGAAGTATCTTAATTAATTGTGGTGATTTGGTAAGAGAAAATTTTTTGCGGTTCTTATTATGTTTTGTTGCCATATTATTTTGTGAAGTAACATCCGCCCAACAAATTACTAGTGACGAAGGAAGAATGGAAGTAGGTATATCCCGTGTAGACATCACACCGGAAGGGCCTATTCGAATGGCTGGCTATAATCGTAAGAAGGGATCTAAGGGTGTGGGAGATCGCCCGGGACACCCTTTTGATAATGCACTTCCACGGTTATGGGCAAAAGCCCTGGCTTTTGGGAACGATATTCATGGGCCTTCAATTCTGATTACTGTTGATCTGATTGGTATTCCGGGACACATTACCGCTAAGGTGGCCGAACGCCTTTCGAAGAAAGTTGGGCTGGATCCTGACCAATTGGCCGTTTGTGCTACTCATACCCATGGGGGTCCCGAGGTTGGTTCCCTTCTAAACCTCACACTGTATTATAGTGACCCACCAGTGACGAGTAAGGAGCTGGTACGGATCGCTCATTATCAAGATCAACTCGCTGATAAGCTTGAGCAAGTGGCACTTGCTGCTCTAAAGGACCGCAGTCCGGCCTTGGTATCCTGGGGGAAAGGAGAGGTAGAGTTTGCCATAAACCGTCGCGGGATTGAAAATGGTAAATGGGTGGAACAAAGAGATGCACCGGATGGTGTTGTTGACCATTCCTTGCCATTATTAAGGATTACGGATCTTCAGGGAAAATTACGGGCAGTGTTTGTTAATTACGCAGCTCACCCAACCACATTTGGTGGAAACATAATCCATGGAGATTGGCCTGGAGAGGCACAACGGCTTATCGAGGCCGGTCACCCCGACGCCACCGCTATGGTAGCCATGGGTTGTGGGGCGGATGCGAACCCCGAACTACAAGGAAAGATGGAGTACACCACCTTTCATGGGAAAGCGATCGCCGACGAAGTAGATCGGCTCCTGGCAACCTCTCTCCACCCTCTACCTGCTCCACCCTTGGGACACCTCAAACACGTTGAGCTACCCTTTGCCCACGTACCTGATGTACAGGATCTGGCTTATCAAATCGAGCAAAAGGGTCCGAAAGGCTACAACGCCAGCCTTTTTCTTGATCGCTTAGTCCGTGGAGAAGAGATACCAATTAGTATTTCCTACCCGGTACAAACTTGGACATTTGGCGATGAACTGGCAATGGTGTTTTTAGGCGGAGAGGTAGTAGCGGATTACTCACTTCGGCTCAAGGAAGAACTGGGGGATGAATACATATGGATTAATGGCTATTCTAACGATGTGTCCTTCTATGTTCCCTCTCGCCGCATACTTCGTGAAGGCGGATATGAGGCAGAGGGCAATATGTATTATTACAATCAACCTTCCAGATTTGCTGAGGAAGTGGAAGATCTGATCATAGAAACGGTACATGACCAACTGGCAAAAAAGAAAAATAAGGATTTTAATTTAATTTCCAGTGACCCTTCAAATAATATAGAATGGGGGACAGGTGTGGCATTATACTCGTTTAGGAGATTTTCTTTTACCAATGCCATTAAAGAGGCAGAGAAAGCTGGTGTACAATACGTTGAAGGCTTTACTCACCATAAGCTGGGAAAAGAATTTAATAATAATACGATAACTTCTCTATCAAGAGAAGACAGGCTGAAGATGAAGCAAATTATGGCTGACAAAGGGATTGAAATGACCTCTCTGTATGTTAATGGAGCTAAAAATTTTAAAAACGCAAGTGATTGGAAATTATACTTTGATATTGCAAAGGAATTTGAAATGAAGTATTTAGTTTCTGAACCACTTAAAAATCAACTGGATATTGTTGATAGTCTGGCGGGTCTTTACAACATTAAACTTGCAATTCACCAACATTCAAAAGAATATGGTAGTGATTATTGGCACCCGGATTTATTATTGGCTGCAATAAAAAACCGTCCGCATCTGGCTGCTTGCCCGGACCTAAGTCATTGGGCTAGAAGTGGGTTAAACCCTGTAAAATGTTTAGAAAAATTAGAAGGGCACATATTGGGCATCCACCTTAATGATGTAGATAGTTTTAACAGTAATGCGGATTATGTTGCTGCAGGAATCGGTGTAATTAATATGGAAAGGGTTGTAAATGAACTAAAACATCAGAATTTTAAAGGTATGATCCTGGTAGAGTTTAGTAGACATAATGATGTTGTGCCGACATTAAAATATTTTAATGGTTTGGTTAATGAATAGTAAATCCTGGAGGATATTTTGAATAATTTATTAAATATCTATCTAAATCTAAATGGGATCTACTGATTTTCTCCGTTTCCGTCAAGATTCGTATTCCTACGTGGCTCCCATGAACCTTATGTTTAAGACAACTGTGGGCAAATACAAGCCCACGGCGATTGAAAAAACTTTATAGAATCTTATTTAATTTATGAATGAAGCACTAAACCCATGAAGCACTTAAAATTTATTTTTTCCCTTTATTTAGCCATCTTTTTTGGAGTTGAAGAATTATTTGCACAGACAAATTTTAACCCTGAATATGAGAATATCAAGAGCAGGGTCAGTTATGTCCCTGGAATTAAGGTCATCAGGGGTCAAACTCAATTGATTGTCCCCGGACATGAAAGTTTTTGTCCAAATGGCACTGTTTTTAAATTTAACAATGGCGATATTCAGGTGTATAATAGGCGTTCAAGTGATGGCGGCGAGACCTGGAATAAATTTGAACATATTCTGGAGGTTTCCACCTATCAATATCCGGAACCGGATGGGGAAGTGGTGATGTTCAGATCCCACAACCTTCATCCAATTCATAAGGAGGAAGGAATAGCCTCATCAGGAAGGCCGGAAATCCGCCTGATGGAAACAAATAAGCAAGGCGTTTTTGAGGCCCAATTTTATCGTTCAAATGATAATGGACTTAACTGGACTGAAGAAATTGCTAAAATCTTTCTGCCTGAAGAGTTAAATGACTGGTCTGGTTTTTTATGCCGCAAAATTACAAGAATTGATGATGGTAGCCTGATTATGAGCATGCATGGTAAAAGTGAGAAAAAAAGCAGAGGGGATTACCTGGCCTCTGTTATACGATCCACAGATCGTGGTAGGACCTGGCACTATCATTCAACAATAGCTTTTGGCCTGACAGAAGGCGTGCGAAGCGGAGGCTTTAATGAGACATCTTTGTTGGTTCTTCCTGAGGGCCGGATTATTAGTTTCATGAGGTCCGGTACAAGTTACCAGAGCTCCCTGGGAAGTCATAATAATAATGATCCTACTGCCAAAATGCCTTTTTCATATCACAGATCGACACCCATTTATATGAGTGTCTCCGATGACGGAGCTGAAACATGGAGCAATGCTGACCCGGTAACTTCTTTTGGTGTTTGGCCAGACGCAGTATTTCTGAGTAATGGTATCATAGCAATGAGTTATGGAAGACCAGGTAATTGGTTAACATTTAGTAACAATGAAGGAGAAAGCTGGGGTCCTATCATCCCATTTTACAATGGTCTTTATCCGCCTGACTGTGGCAATTATTTATCCTTAACGGAAGTATCTCCCGGTATTTTGCTGGCAGTTTATGCCCGTACTGACCCCAATGATCACTGGAAGAGTGAAATAGTAGGTACTTACTTTCATGTTAAAAACACTTCAAAAAACTAATAATACTTTTAAGTTGAATAGGTTAATTTATATAATATGTGGGTATAAAATATTTGGGAATTCCCGATAGCATTGGCGTATAGATATTTTTATTAAATTATTTTCCCAGCTTATTGAGAGTTTTTCTAAACTAGTCATTGCTTTTAATAAGGGCTCTGGCGGCGGGGCATTGTCTTTTTCCAGCATGTATAGGTTTTACCTGACCTAAAGATCTAAGAGGACCCTTATAACAAAAAGTCCCATTGAGATGGAGTTGGCAAAGCTGGTATTAATCAAATGACTACTAGGCAGTTCATTTGACTGAAGCTGTTAATATATTATCAAAGTCACATTGTCCTTCATAAACTCACCTTAGTGCCTTAGCCATCCCATCGGCTAGGATTTATTCCTGGGGCTGAATTGGCCATGTTGTCCGGACGATTCGAAACATTATAGTCAAAGTTTCGGGTGTTTAGGCTCTTAAAAAACAGTCTGACATGCGGAGGAAGCCCTTCGACTTTTTCGACCGGCCATTCCGGGACTTCGGTAATAGGTGAAGCCCAGCCTGGGCGATATGCAATGGCAAGCAGGGTACGGTCTTCCTTACTTATATTTGGATAATTCGCATGCCAGAGGGCTTGATTGATAATTACTGCTGTTCCGGCTTTACACGTTACCATCACTTCTTCCGGATGAGAGAGATACCGCTTATAAGGATTATTGTCTGAGTGTAATGAAAGATGTGAATGAGGAATAACCTTAAGAGGAGATTTTTCCGGGGTGAGGTCATCAAAATAGTAAAGGACCCTCACAAGCCGGGGTGAGCTGGCCTGCATACCGAAAATTTTTGAACCGTATGGTTGTGAGTCTGTGTGGATTGCGATACCTGGATGTCCTGGTTTGGAGAGGGCAAACACGCAAGAAGTACAGATAAGTTCGTCACCAAATAAGGTGGTGAGAAAATCGACCATAGTAGGAAGTGCAATAAGATTGATGCAATGGGGAGAATCTGTGAAATGAACATCATGGCATCCACGCTGATTTTCACTGTAATCACTTCCCTTTGTAGGGAGTTGGTCCAGTTCCTCCCGGATCTTGTGTACCATATCCAGCGAAATTAATTCGGGCATCACCACATACCCCTCAATTTCCAGATGTTTAATGCGTTGTTTCGTGGTCATTTTTGACCAGTCCATAACAGCTTTGTCGGGGAAGTAAGAAGATGTTGTCATTTTATTTTAAAAAGTAAATACTTTAAAATTAAATATTTGAATGAGTGGGTTCAAGTATTATTTTTAGGTTTAGTAATACTTTCTTTTAGATAGTGTCAATTACTTGGAATAATTTGAAAATCTATTTTGCATGATGCTAAGCTTATTGTGACCTGCGTTTATTGATTTTATGGCATTAAAAATTTTATAAGATAGTATTATAAATGTAAAAAAAAGTAATAGAAACGTGTGAATGTGAAGATTACCTTTGTAAAGGCTGATATTTTATTTTGATATCTTATCATCTTTTTTGATGCTATTTAGCTAGAGCTAAGCTATCAGTTACGAGAGGATAAATTAAGGTAACACCATAGAGAGTAAGTTATGAAATGAGCATAATTTGGAAAGCCTCAACAGGAAATCATGCATGCAGATTGGCCATGCGAATCCCAGTTATGTGGACCACTAAAACCATTAAATATTAATATTAGATATATGGAAATGAGAGAAAGCAAGGTCTTAAAAAAATTAAGATCAGGAGAGGTAGTTAGTTGCCTTAAAGTCAATTTTGGTGACGGTCAGGTTTCAGAATTGGCGGCCATGTCTGGGTTTGATTGTATATGGATTGATAGGGAGCATATGGCTCAGGATTGGTCTGTTGTGTCATCTCATGTATGGGCTACCAAATCGCATGATGTTGATTTAATGGTCAGAACCCCTCGTGGCAGCTACAGCGATTACATCAAGCCGCTGGAATTGGATGCCTCCGGTATTTTAGTGCCCCATATAATGGATTTGGAGGATGCCCGGAAAGTAATACAAATGACTCGTTTTCATCCAATAGGCCGCAGGCCCATGGATGGTGGAAATGCAGATGGTGGCTATACTAACTTTGATTTTAAAGAATATCTCAAACATTCAAATGACCAAAGGTTCATTTCACTTCAAATTGAAGATCCGGAACCACTGAAAGACTTAGAGGCCATAGCTGAATTGGAAGGTTATGATATGCTTTTCTTTGGATCCGGTGATTTTACTCAGGGCATTGGCGCCCCCGGTGATTTCAATCACCCCAAAGTTATGGAAACACGCAGACTTGTTGCTGAAATGGCTAACAAGCATGGTAAGTACGCCGCTACTACGGGAAATATTAAGATGCTTCCCGAATTAATTGATATGGGTTATCACTTTATCAGTATAGGAGCGGATGTTTCCGGTTTGTCAACATATTGCCGAAGTCTGGTCACAGAATTTAGTAAATCAGGGAAACATGCTGATTGACAAAAAAAACATGATTTCATTATTATCATGAGGATATGAAGTACAAATTCGATATAGATGGGTGTCTTTAACAGATTTCTATACCTAAAGTTGTTTTTTATTTTGTTTTGCTTACAAAGCTGTTCACAAGCAAGTAGGTCTAAAAAGGTAAGCGAAGGGGTAGATAAAAAATTTTACACTGTTGAGGATTTTAAATCTGTTAAAAAAATTGATGCCCATGTTCATATGCGGACTGATGAAACAACCTTTGTTGATCAAGCCATAGAGAATCATTTTCAGCTTATAAATATTAATGTTTATAAATCAGAAGCTCCGAACGTAGAAGAGCAACGTAAACGTTCACTTAATTATATAAATAAGTATCCGAATCAGATCAGTTATGTTACAGCATTTTCCCTGCAAGGCTGGGGGGAAAGTGACTGGTATAGACGGACAATTGAATTTTTGGATACGTCAATAGCTAAAGGAGCGATTGGAGTTAAAGTCTGGAAAGAAATTGGAATGGAATTGAAAGATAAGAATAATAATTTTGTGATGATCGATCATCCAAAACTAGATCCTGTATTCGACTATATAGCTAAGAACAAACTCACTTTATTGAGCCATCAGGGGGAACCAAAAGATTGTTGGTTGCCGCTTGATAAAATGGAGAGCAGGGGAAATAGGAACTATTATTCCGGACACCCGGAATACCATATGTTTCAGCACCCCGAATACCCATCTTATGAAGACCAGATTCGAGCTAGGGATAATATGCTTGCCAAGCATCCCGATATGAAAGTAGTTTGTGTGCATCTGGCAAGCCTGGAGTGGAGCATTGAAGAATTAGCTAAACGTTTCGATAAATATCCGAATATGGCAGTAGATATGGCAGCAAGGATTGAACACTTACAACTACAGGCAAAAGATAAATGGCAGGAAGTTCATGATTTTTTCTTAAAATATCAAGATAGAATTATATATGGAACGGATATAATCATTACAGTTGAAACCAGAAATTCTCCTGAAAAAAGAAAAAGTGTAGATGAAAGGTGGAGGAGTGATTGGATTTTTTTAACTACTGATGAGGTGATGAATACACCAGAGTTTGAAGGGGACTTTAGAGGATTAAAATTACCTCGGGAGGTGGTCGATAAAATCTATTATGGAAATGCTCAAGAATGGTTTGCGGAATGAACAACATCTGGAGTGGTCTCTGCTGAAATATTAGCTAAAGAGACTTTCTTACGAACAGGCAATTCTTATCATCAACTTACCTATGCAAAGTATCAAAGTGATTTTAACGAAGTAGGATTTACTATTGTAGACATTTAAAGCAGAAACTACAGGTTTGAGTGGAATTGAAGGGTTGACAGATGAAGAAAATATACAAGGTGAAAAGCAATGAATGCTTTATGTAATTGCGGATATTCGATTTACAAGAGCGTTGATCAATGGCGGGCAGGTTTGCGCCATCTTGACTGAAGAACGGGAAGGAATTATAGATACTGTAAAAAGGAATTATAGATACTGTAAATAAGAATGCCAAATATGTAGTAGCGATTGATCCCTTAGATGGTTCTCCCAAACATTGATGTAAACATATCTGTTGGAACCATTTTTTCAATTTATCATCGTGTTTCTAATATAGGAGAAAACTTTACTAGCGAGGATTTTTTACAAATAGGCGGAAATCAGGTGGCGGCTGGCTATGAACTATATGGTTCATCAACTATGCTTGTTTATACCACCGGGCATGGTGTTAATGGATTTACTTATGAACCATCCTTAGGAGAGTATTTTCTACCACACCCAAACATAAAACAACCCAAAGATGGGATATATTATTCTGAAAATGAAAGTGAGAAAAATTCATTTCCTGATCATGTTAAACGCTACATATCATATTGCAAATCTCAAATGTTAAAAACCAGGTATGTTGGTTCATTGGTTTGTGATTTTCACAGGAATTTATTGAAAGGGGGAATATATCTATATCCAAGTACAAAACATTATGCAAAAGGTAAATTAAGGCTTATTTACGAGTGTGGTGCGCTTGCAATGGTTACAGAACAAGCTGGCGGCATAGCTTCAGATGGAATAAGTAGGATTATGTAAATAAAACCCGAATGGCACCATCAAAGAATTCCATTTTATGCTGGTTCAGCAGGAATGAATACTAAATTATTAGAATTAGGCCAGTAGATACTTTTGGGGTAAATTATTATTACTGAAGTACTATTAGGAGAGGCATTCATGCAAACAGGGAAAATATACCGTTTGTAAGGTGGTATTCAAAGATGACCAAATCAAACTGATAACCTATCTACCTAACACCAATCCCCCTAACTCATCAATCACCATCTTAAGGTTTTTGAATGATTCCTTATCCTCCTGCCGGATAAACTGATTAACCGCAGAAACGATCTGAGCTTTTTTCCGGTCAATCCGCTCTTTCTTAGATTTAAATAGTTCCTCCTTTTTAGTTACAGTATCAATTTGAGCTAAAATATTCTCCTCAATATTTTTTTGAGGCTGTTGTGGCTGAACTTGTTTCTTAATTCTACCGATCTCATTTTCCAGGTCAGCAACATTTCGAAATTTTCTTTGCGGAAAGGTCTCCTGAGACCCAATAAACTGGAGGTCATTCTTATTCATTTTGAATTTTCCACCCAGTATGTCATGCCTAAGCTTTGGATTGGCATGACCAATCCTATCCAGACCTTTCGAAAATTGTGCATCTCTTTTAACCGTTTTTGGACTCACATTAAACTCCTTGGCAAGTACCTCAGCAGTCAAAGGGACATTTTGACCCTTGGATTCAATACGGTTATAACCACCTCTCTTTTGTTTTAAACGGTCATACTTCAACCCCCGATAATAGCTCATTTGATCCGGATTTAAATTTCTCCTGCCTAGCTGATTATCAATCATCCAGTCCTTGACTCCTTCTATATTATCAAAGGACAATTCTTTTATTTCAAAGGGGATATTATTTTCTATGCAGATGTCATATCTGTTATGACCATCAATTAAAACTTGTATGTCATCAGATTTTCGCCATGCAATCAATGGATCTCTACATCCATTATTGAGTAAACTCAATCGCAGGGTGGATTTCTCCTCGTCAGATAGTGGGGTGATGAAATGTTTAATTTCCTCAGAAATCTTGAGTTTCATGCTGTGCTTGGTTTATGCATATCAATAGAATACCGCGAATATAGTTGCAATTAATAAGAGAATTCAAACAATTCCTTTCTTCAATTTTTATGGCTTATTATGAAAGTAAATCACCGTGAAAGAAGTTTATTACTTAATTTGCATGAATCTGACATAATAAACGGTGTATGATATATAATATTAGTTACGTTAAGTAGAGCGGTTCATACCTCTTGCTTTTGTGGAAATATTTACTTGCAGATCGACGCCTTCATTTCATTCAGTGAGGGTTTTCAATTGTGCACTTTACCTTATAAAATCGATAAAAATGACGCTCAATAAAAGAAATCCTGTTTTTTAGAGACTTTCTAAACAGATCCTACAAAATAATTTCTAAGATTTTTCTCTATATGATTCGTCCTAGATATTTGAAAGGGGTTTCAGTAATGATCTCTCTTATATAGTAGACCTTTTTCAGTAAAATATTATGTAAAGTATATTTTCTTGATATGATCTAAGAATAATAAAAGGATTAATATATTTAGGCTCCTGTACTGGATGGAAACAGATTTCTATTTGACCTTATCAGTATACCGTTAAAATGAAAAACTAAACAAATTATTGATGACATTAAACAAATATTTTGAATATAAAAAGGTTGTTATTGTAATTATTGGCATTCTTATTTTGTTTAGTTCATGTAACACTAAAGCCAATCTTGATCAACATAGACCAAATATTTTATTCATAGTATCAGAGGATAATGGCCCTGAATTGGGGTGTTATGGGACAAATGTGCAGACACCAAATCTGGATAAATTGGCTGATACGGGAATTCTATTTGAAAACGCGTATGTCCCCCAGGCAGGTTGTTCTCCATCTCGTGCTGCCTTTTTAACCGGTCTTTTCCCCCATCAAAATGGTCAAATAGGACTTGCTACCTGGAAGTATAAAATGTACAATGATTCAATACCAAATATGGTTAATGAATTAAGGACAGGTGGTTATTATACGGGTATTATTGGAAAGATTCATGTGAATCCTGAGTCTGCATTTAATTATGAATGGAAGAGTATTACTAGTGGAAATTTTCAGCGAGACCAATTGAATCTGTATGCAATACAGGCCAATGAGTTTTTTAATACGAATGACCGCCCGTTCTTCTTACAGGTCAATTATCCTGATGCCCATAGACCATTTAAGGTTCAAGTAGATAGTATGCCGGTAAAACCAATTACAGCAGATGATGTGGAGCCATTACCTTATCTGGGATTAAATTCTCCAAAACTTAAGGAGATAACAGCCAATTATTTAAACTGCATTATGAGACTTGACATGATGGTAGGAGATTTACTGGAATTTCTGGACAAGTCCGGTAAAAGAGAAAATACCTTGATTGTCTACATAGGTGACCATGGAGCAGATATACTCAGAGGTAAAAGAACTTCCTATGAAGGAGGAACAAGAATTCCTTTAATCATTTCTTGGCCGGATAAAATAAAAGAAAAAATGATTTCTGAGGAATTGGTTAGTACTCTAGATTTGTTTCCGACGTTCCTTGAGGCCATCGGAAAGGAGATTCCTGATTATCTTCCAGGGCAATCATTGTTTCCAGTTTTTAAGGCTAAACCATTGAATAGAGATTATTTAGTAACTGAATATCATGTCCATTCAAACCATAACCCATTTCCTCAGCGAACAATAAGGAATGAGCGCTATAAACTTATTTGGAATTTGGTAAATAGGGAGAATCCGGGACATGAATTTACGCTTACCATATTTGATTTAGGAAATATAATTGAAGTCATTCAGGAAGCAGACCCATTGGTACGAGATGCCTACATGCGAATGCATCACCCTCCTGAATTTGAATTATATGATCTGAAAAATGATCCGTATGAGTGGAAAAATTTGGCTGATGATACAACCTACCAAAATGTTTTTAATCAATTAAAAGAAGAATTGCATATGTGGCAAATCGAAACGAGAGACCCATTGATTGACAAAGAATTAGCATTAAGACTTTTTAATCAAATAATGAGCACTGAATTACAAAAGGTTGACATTCCATATGCTTCCTATATGGATCCTAAAATATTTACTGAAGCAAAACAGAAATACTAGAAAAATGAGCCTTGGTAATAAAAAAAATTGCATAACCATCGAGAAAAGTTCTCACTAAGACATTAATTGATGTGCCTTGGTTGATCAGCCTATTACCCTCCCTGAAAACCTTTGTCGTGCAATTAAGGAAGGTCCAGAAATCCGAAGTATTTAACCCCCTTGTTTCCTTTGGGGTTAATCAAAAACATAGGCGTTATCAAAAGAGCTTGGAACTCTTATATGTACTATCCATTTTTTAACGCTCTTGATAGTTCCTTCTCCGTCATGCTGTCTTCACTATTTTGTTTATTTTCATCTTCATTTCTGGCTCATAGTTCATATAGCCAGTCTTTATTTATTTTGGTAATATGGGTCACAGAAAGTCCGGTTCCTGCCGGTCTGTTTCCTGCACAATAACTAAGTAAAATATCCTCTGATGACTGAAAATGAATCGCTATATAGCAATACCATCCATCCGGATCTTCTTCCACATTTTTGATGTGTTTCCAACTTTTTCCTTCATCCTTAGATATAGCTACTGTAATAGGTGTCCTTTTGCCTTTGATATCAGGGTTACTGCCATCGTTATTATTCCAGACGAGTAGCCAGTCATTGCTACCGGGTATTTGCTCAATGGTGGCCGGAGAAACTGGAGATGGAATGTTACTTGACTCAATTGGACTCCAGGTTTGTCCACGATCTGATGAAAATGATAATTGCTGAAACCCACCACTTGCACGGATGTACATCATGACTCGTCCATCATTTAATTGAATGAGGCCAGGCTCCTGGGTGATAATATCTGTGTCATTAGGTACTTGTATACTTGATGTCCATGTCTGACCGTGATTATCCGAATAATAGGCAAATAGATCTCCCTCACCACTCCACTCCATACCGGGAGCATTGTGCCGAGCGACGGCCATCATGAGACGACCATCCTTAAGCTCGATCACCCGATCATTGTTCAATACAAAATAGCCTTGTTTATCGGTAATACAAGTAACAGGTTCACTCCAGGTTTTAGACTCATCCGTTGAAATCTGCATCATTGGCAAACAATCCTCGGTAGAGTTTTTTTGCAGATAGAAAAGGGCAATAGATCCATTCTGTAGACGTAAAAGTGAAACAGACATGACATTCATACCTTCCTTGTTTTCTGCAATAATTACATCGTCTTTTGTCCACGTATTACCACCGTCCATGGAATATCGGGCAGCAAGTGAAGCAGGAGCATGATCACTGGAAGATTCACCGACATACCTGCTGTAAACAAACATGATCGTCCCATCTTTTAGTGTAATGAAATCACCTTCACTGTTCCTGGGATTGTTGTCAGAGGGAGAAAGGGTGAGTATCACTTCTGGAGCCTTAATCGTGCTTTGTTGCTTATTATTTGGGGAGCAAGACCACATCGTCAAGATGATAAATATTGCTGCAATGATTGTGCTTAAGACTTTCATGACTGTTTTTAATTTTTATATTTTTTAGTCCAAAAAGTCTTTTTCATAAAACTTTAAAGCTACTTCTCCGGCAAAGCCAGAATAAGTAGTAGTTATCCATATTTCACCCGGATGGGCCTCAAAGACCCGGGGATAGGAGACTCTTTTCACTTCGCTCTTTTCTGTTGCCTTTGCAATAACCACAGGTTCACTCCAGCTTTCCCCATCATCATCCGAAAATATGATAGATAGTTCTTCGCGGTGATTGCTATGAGGAACTTCAGAATTAATGCCGTTCCCACGTGATAGAGGGTATGAGTCTTTACCCTCGGGATATTTTCGATTCCAAACCAATAGCAATTGCCCGCTTTGAAGCCGTGTCAATAGACCCGGGGCTGAACTTGCATCAATTTCAGTGGGTTTGAATTGTTTCCAGGTAAGACCTTCATTATCAGAATAGGCTTCCCAAAACACTCCCCAATTGGTGCGCATCAGCATCCAAATCCGATCATCATTTAACTGTTCTATAGTCGCTTCTGTCACTCCACTATGGTGCCCCACACCACCCAGATCAATCACATTGGAGCGCACCCAATTGAAACCATTTGTTTTGGAAGTATAAGTGACTACGGTATGGTGACCGGGATTATGTCTCATCATCATGGATGTAAAAATGATACTTCCATCTCTGGTTTCTATTATATCACGGTTAGCCCCTGTCCATTCATCGTGTAATTTTTGGAGGTCCTGCCAGGTTTTCCCCCCATCCAAACTGCGAATGACATAAGTAGGGAGGGTAGCTCCCGGTGAATCGGAAATATCCGTATTCCAATTCCAATTCGCCCTTTCTTTATTATTCGCAAATGCTAAAATTATTGCCCCGGCGCTTGTTTTAAACAAGACTCTCTCAATTCGAATTTCAAACCCACTTGAATCCTCGAAAATAGGAGACATCTTCCATGTCTTACCTGCATCCATACTTATGCAGCTCATATTTTTCTCTATAGTAAGTAATCCGCCATTGTCCAATCTCACAAAAGGCCCTGTCTTGAGCTTTTTTATTTCTTCTGTTTTCTCATGAATCCAATATCCGGCTGATGTTAATTTTCCCTCTGTTTGTCCTCTAGCAGTTGTAGCGATGCCACAAAATCCTGAGAAAAACACTATAACCATAATCATTTGAATTTTATTTTTCATGCTTCTGATTTTTATATCGAATGTGATAAAACTTTAACTTCATGTATTTTTAATAGAGCCTACGATGCACCAGGGGCCGGCAAGAATTTACGGTAGCACAATTCCATCCTTAGGGAATCTGGCATTATTGTTTTCAAGCCAGCTTTTCAATCTTATTTTCATTTTAACAGTCAGCTCCTTGCGATCACCACTAATATCCCTGACTTCACCGATGTCATTTGATAGATCAAATAACTCTACCTTTCCGGTCTTGTAATGATAGATCAGTTTATAACCTCCCATCCGCACGGCTGCCTGAAATACTCCGTGCGGAAAATGCCAGCCCAAGACCTCCCGGTCTTTTGTGAAAGGATCACCTAATAAAACCGATTTAAAACTAATTCCATCAATGTGCTGCTCAGGATATAAAGGCAGATTGGTAAGATCAAGTAGTGTTGGATAAAAATCATTTGAAATTAATGGCTCATTGCTCTCTGAGCCTGCTTCGATAAATCCGGGCCATCTAACGATTAAAGGAACCCTAATACCTCCTTCATAGAGCGTATGCTTTGCTCCGCGTAACGGTGCATTGGAAGTGACCGAGTGCTTACCTCCATTGTCGGAAGTAAAAACTACTATTGTATTATCACTAATACCCAGTTCCTCAATTTTATCGAGCAACCTACCTACATTGTCATCCATATGCTGAACCATAGCGGCATACTCAGGTAGGTTTTGATGTTTTCTGGAGCCATTTTCCATTTCATCCAATCCCAGAATTCCTCGTCCTGAAAATTCTTTTCTATAATATTCAATCGCTTTGGGTTTTGCCTCTAACGGGGTATGCACTGTATGTAATGAAAAGAAGGCAAAAAACGGCTTGCCTTTATTGGCATTATCCTGGATAAAATTTATTGTTTCATTCGTTAATCGATCTGTTAAATACTCTCCCTTAGGACCATTCTCCATATGGGTCAAATAATGCGGGCTAAAGTATAAAACTTCAAACTGATCAACAGGTGGTTGCATTTCAGGATACAGCATTTTCCATGCGTTTTTGGATGTCGTTCCACCAATTGCAGTCATAAATCCTTGATTGGAAGCCCAATGCTGCTCTTCGTACCCCAGATGCCATTTGCCAAATAAACCAGTTACATACCCGTTGTCACGAAAAGCCTCTGCAAGTGTATATTCTGATAAACCTAAGTGATTAGACATATATTCTTCATCAAGGTCCGGTGTAATTAAATGTCTGGTAATTCCGGTTCTGGCGGTATTTCTACCGCTTAAAATGGAAGCTCTGGTTGGAGAACAAACAGGGCCTCCAGAATAGAAATCGGTAAATATCATGCCTTCTGTTGCTAATTGGTCAACTCTCGGAGTCAAATAGTTCTTGCTTCCCATGTATCCCAAATCAGCCCAACCTAAATCATCAACCAATATGAATACTACATTGGGTTTTTCCTGTGCTTTGGCAAAAAACACAATCGAGAAAGCCACTATTGATAAAAAATATTTCATATTACTCGATTTCGATTTTACATTTCTCAACCCAGACTTTACATTTTTTAATTAAATTCATGCATTTCAGATCGGTCTATTTCCATACTAATTTTCCTTATTATTTAATACATAGTCACCGAAATACTTCGGGTACCTCCAGCGAAAAGCCGTGTCTTTCTGATAGCTATGATTGGGGTAATATTTATTAACAGATTCAACTTCTGCCTTGATCATCTTAAAATGGAGTGAATCAACAAATGGATCTCTGGTTGCAACTCTCCAGTTCTTCAGCACTGATTTCATATGCATTAGCTCATCCTTATAGTTCGGATCATCGGCCAGGTTGTTAAATTCCCATGGGTCTTTTTCCAAATCATAAAACTCAAATGCCGGGGGATTTTCCCATCGTTCATATATATCTTGGAGGGCATCAGGTAATGTGGCTATTTCAGCTCTGGAAGTCCCAGAAACTACCTGAGGATAAACATGATCAGTATAGACTGTATAGTATGGATCGCTTTTGCCACTGTAGAGATTATGAATCAGTTTATACTTCTGACTTCTGACACTACGCCTGGGATAAAAATATTTGGCTGTTCCTATTAGTCCACCAGCAAATATGTATTCATGTCCTACCCTTTCTTTATTCGCAATATCCAACAATGACCTACCTGGTAAACCGGAGATAAAACTGTCAGAAACTGCGTCTGCAATGGTTGGAAAGATATCTATTACAGATACCATTTGATCGACAATTACCTTACCCTCATCAACTATTCCAGGCCAGGTTATGATCATGGGAATTTTCAGACCTGCTTCATAGTTGGTTGTTTTACCTCGGGAAAATTGCGCTCCATGGTCACTTAAAAAGATAATCAAAGTATTTTCAGACTTCCCTAAAGATTTTAAGGAATCAAGTAGCATACCCATCGACTCATCCAATCGGTTAATTTGGCTATAATAATCTGCTGTCAACTCCCGGAGACGCTCTGTATTTGTTCCTATAAATGGCAGCGTTGTTGGGACATCATTGCCTGTTACCTCAATAGAAGGAAGGCCTTCTGCTTTTCTAAGAAGTGGAAAGTGAGCATCCGGATAATTGACCATTAGGAAAAATGGAGAATCACTTGCTCTAATAAAGCTGGAAGCTTTTATAGCATATTCTCCAAGATTCTCTTTTGCAAAATTGGAACTTTCAATCTCATGAAAATCAAAAGGAAAAGCAGATTCTGGATTGACATGAAGCTTTCCAAGACAACCAGTTCTATATCCCTTCTTTTTAAGGTAAGAAGGTATGTTTTCAAATGCTTTGTACATCTCGAAATCATGAGTTGCCAAACCAATTTGACCATTCTGATGTGGGTATAGACCGGTAAGAATAGAACCTCTAGATGGGCTGCACACAGAATAAGTAGTATAGGCCTTTTCAAATAACACTCCTTTCCTTGCTAGTGAGTCAATATTGGGAGTGGTAACAACAACATTTCCATAGCAAGCTAAATCCTGCCCATGGTCTTCAGAAACAATCAAGAGAATATTAGGACAAGATATAACACTAACTGACTTTTGGTTTCCGCATGAAGTAAAAATCAGCAGTACTAAAATAAGATATAGCGAATCCTTTTGTATATATACCATTGAGCCACCTTGTGTCATATTAAACGCTTAAAGTTTCTGTATGACTTCTTTATGAAAAAGATATGATTAAGCATAACCAAAAAAATTCAACTCTTTCGATATGGCTATTTTACAAAATCATTTTCCTTGATTTTAATACTCAAGTATCCCGCAAATCCGGAATACGACTATTCATACCACTGGCTGATCATTTAGATTAAAAGATTAAAACATGCGGCTAGTTCAACATGTCAAATAATGCATAAAAATGTTTGTTTATTTGTAGTACAAATATATTAATAATATTAAAGTATGAAAGAACTTCTAAAAAGTATTGTATTTAACTTTGATTTTGAAGAATAACCGATTGTTAAGGTCTATTTTTTTGTCCAGTTTAGATAAAATTATTTAGTATTTTCTTATCTCTAATACTTAAGAATGAAATTAAAACCATTAGATTCCCTATCAATGACAGATCGGGTTGAAAATAACCTGAGGGAATATTTTGAAGAAAATTCTTTTAAACCTGGGGATTCATTACCAAGCGAAATTGATATTGCTAAAAATTTAAATGTTAGTCGGAATGTAGTAAGAGAGGCTTTGAGTCGACTTAGGATGCTGGGTATTATTGAATCTAGGACAAGACGGGGAATGATAATGGCTAGGCCTGATATCTTAAAAGGACTCGAAAAAGTATTGAACCCTTTCATTTTAGGTCAGGATACACTTAAAGAAATATTTGAAATGCGTTTAATTCTTGAAATGGGCATGGCTGAATTCTTGTTCATCGAAAAAAGGCAAGAAGATATCAAGGAATTAGAATCAATAGTTGATCAACAAAAAAGCATAGTTGATCCAACTAGTGAGGAAGAAATAAGATTTCACACAAAATTATATGAAATGACAGGCAATGAAACTTTCAAACGCTTTCAAGTACTGTTATTGCCACTATTTAATTATGTTTCTAAAAATAAGGCACAAGTAAAAGATAATCATGTTAACCATGATAAACTAGTCAAAGTTTTAAAGATTGGTAGTCCTGAGGAATTTAGACAAGCAATGAAAGTGCACCTCCAGCCGTACTATGATTCAATTAATAAGGGTCTTCACTTTTAATAGATTGGTTAAGAGGTGTTAGGGTGTTGATGATGTCCCGTAAACGGGAGTGTTACCTCAACTCTGTCTAAGATTTGAAATTTTGGGAATTTATTGCCATATTTTTTTAACACTGAATGCAACTCAGGTAATTGGAATAATAACTCTTTTATTGACTTTTGGATCCAAGACTCACCGGAATATCATCTATTTCTCCCTCATGATGTTTATACTCCCCTGGAAATCGATTGTAACTCTTCAACCCAAGCAAATCTCTCATCTCCAGCCTAATCAAACCCTTTCAAGAATTACTATTATAAATCGCTACAAAGGCATAGAATACTTATTTCTTTTTTTGTATTATACTATATAAATTGCAATTGCCTTTATGCGTTAACCAATACATATAATTCAAAGCCTTTACAATAAATTATATTTCTGCTTAATATTCACTGCCAATAACGTTTAAATGGAAAATATCGAAGAGGTGTTTATAGAATGCCTGAGTGCAATTGCAGACCGGAATTATAAGAGACTTAGCCAAATTATTCATGCTGAAGCTACTTTTGAGTTCCCCTATGCCCTACCTAGCAAACCAGTTTCAGTAACCGGAAAAGCAAAAATTATTGAGAACATATCTCAGAGAAAATTCTCAAGTACTTTGTTTGAGCCCATATATATTGATTCTACAAGGCTTGGGGATGTCTACACCGAAATTATGTCTGAGGAGACTTTTGATCGTTCAAATAAATCATACAGCCAACATCTGATTTGCAAAGGGTCAGTAATTAACGGCCAGGTTTATCACTACAAGGAATTCAACAACCCCATCACTCGACTCCAGGGCTTACTAGATTTGGACGACGATAATATCATAATTCTGAACGATTGACCACGTATTTTGAACTTCCATAATCTTTTCTTCAATTTTAGCAGGCCTTGGACCTATTCCGAAATCTGATAAGATAATAGTATTAAATACTCCTTTATCTACCGAAACTTTAGTGAAGGTGGACTTTCTCCATAGTCTTCAACCTGCTTTGTATGCAGAAAAATTATGGAAACATTAGATCAAAATCCCACTTCACTTAATCTTCATCTTGTATCTGAAATTGAACTATCTTACAAGACCAGGATTAAACCACATGAGCGGCCAAAAATCAGTTCTAGTAGGGAGGCCTATAATATTTTCAAAAATCATTGGGATATTAACAAAATAGAACTTCGAGAAGAGTTCAAAATAATGTTATTAAACAGAGCTAACCGGATACTGGGAATTATTCCTTTATCTATTGGTGGAGTATCAGGAACAGTTGTTGATGCAAAGCTGATATTTGCCAGTGCTCTTACAGCTAATGCCAGCTCCATCATTCTGGCTCACAATCATCCTTCCGGAAATCCAAGACCAAGCTGCCAGGATATTGCACTTACAAAAAAGCTCGTCAATGGCGGTAAACTATTAGACATATCTGTATTTGACCACATAATTATTACATATGATGGTTATATTTCATTCTCTGATGAAGGATTAATGACATAACATTATAATGTCATATGTTTAATTGTAGTTATTAGATTAATTCTTTCACTTAGCATCTTAATTCATACCCAGATGTCGTCTGATAAAATGGAAAAAAGTGAGTTTTCTCATATTCCAAAGGAGTTTGGAAAGGTCCTTTCAACTCTTCGTAAGGAAAAGGAAATGACCCAACATGGTCTTGTGGAAAGTTCTGGTCTTTCACTCCGTATGATCTCTGATTTAGAACGAGGGCTTCTTCAACCTACACTTATAACACTTTTTAAATTAGCAAAAGGGCTAAATTTATCACCTCTTATCCTCATCGAACGACTTCTAAAAGGACTTGACAAATAAATCTTCAGTTGTTTTGGAGACAGGCATTTGATCGAGCTATTCATTAATAATAACTGCTTTCACTAACATCTCACTCCAATCTCCATCGTTATCTTTTATTCTAACTCCAATATCATAGGTACCATTTTCTGGAAAAATGACACCAATTGTACTTGATGACAATTCAACAGTCTTTCCTAAAAAAGTATATTCATAAGCAATAATCCCACCCCCGAACTTCTCATCCGGATCATAGCTGGAGGATGCATCAATCAAATATTCCAGGGGATCATGTTGAACCTCAGGTTTTATGAGATCAAATTGTGATACAGGCACAATATTTTCAAAGGCATATAGATCCAGGGTTATCGAAGCTTCCTGATCAAAGGCATCCACAATATTAAAGTTCAATATGTGGGTTCCGCTACGACTGGGTGCATAACTCAATAAAATAGACTCAGATTGTCCCGTCTGAATTTCTTTTATGACTGCACCATTCTGAAGCAAGCTTCCATCCCCTGAAATGATCTCATATGAAATAGATTTTAGATTATCGTCATGATCAGTTGCAGTAAGCTCAAAAATATACTTTGCCGTTTCTCCTATGACCTTCACAGAATCAGCAACTATATTCTCCTGACCATTGATTGATAGCACCGGTTCCGAATTTAACTCTTCAATCCTATCCACACGCAAGCAAGAACAGACCAAGATGGATATGAAAATATAAAGAATTACCCCTTTCAAGGAACATCCAAAAATCCGAGAATTAAGTTGGAGACTTTTCACCTCTTCACCACTTTAAACCACTCCTCATAATCGTTATTAGAAACCTTGAACATGAACACTCCGGCATTCAATTCCGATCCGTTTATTCTAACACTTTCTTCACCAGCTTCAAGATATTTATTTTGAACCCATCGCTTCACACCGCTCAAATCATAAAGCTCAAAATGATAACTACCCGTCTTTTGAACATTAATTTCCAGAGTAAGAAAATTATCAAATGGTTGAGGATACAGTTTGATCTTTTCCTTGACCTCGACATCAAATCCAAGAACTGTTTCCTCTTCCGGTAGTGATACGGTAACCAAATCTTCTTTAACAATTATTTGCTCACAATCCTCAGTACGAATAGTCAGGCTAACCGTAAAAGTGCCATCTTCATAATAGTAATGTGATGGATCTTTTTCATGTGAGGTCAGCCCATCACCAAAGTCCCACAAGTAGTCTGCAGCATCTGAAAAATCTATAGTAAAATCTATTCTTTCAGCAATCTCCACTTCGGTTTTTGAAACCTCTAAATTGGCCTGGATTTCATTGATTTCAACAGAAATTTCGGTTGTCCCGGAGTTGCAACCAAAAGTACTTTCTGCAACAACATTTACCGGACTACTATCCGTAGGGGAATACTCAATGATTTCTCCAACTGCAAAATTCTCTGATTCTCTCTTTATTGACCATTGGTACGTATAGCCCGGATCATGATTGATTATCTTCAATTCAATCTCACCCCCGGCACATACTGCTACTTCGCTTTGATCAATTATTGGAGTCTCAGGCACCTCAAGGACAACAAAGTCTTTTTCTCTTGTTGCAGTACAACCATTTACATTAACCGCATAAGTGAGAGTGGTTGTACCTACACCAGCGACTTTCGGATCAAAGGTGTTCAGTGTCACACCAGTTCCGGACCAAATACCAGCCTGGATATTTGGAAATTGTGTCAAGTCAATCGTACCCTCATTCAGGCAAACAGGATAGTTATCTTCACCAATGTCAAGATTTTCACCACCCGACTGATCGGAAATCACTGTAATGACCCTTTGTCCGTCTGCTACACAGCCAATGGGATTGATTAAATCATAAGTAATTATGTGGGTTCCCACACCAGCAATGGAAGGATAGAACAATCCGTTAATTACACCGGGACCAGTAAAAACACCTCCGCTTGGGACATCCTTACTTAAATCGAAAACCCCTGAATTAATGCATAAAATGGTGTCTTCCCCAATATCTACGGGTGTTATCTGTAAAAACTCGGCTGTTACTTTTTCCCGGGAACTCTCACATCCTGCGGAAGTAACAACGGATGTCCAAAAAGATGTTGTTTCGGTTAAGTAGCCAAGGGTATATGATTTTCCATTGGCAAAAGGAAAGCCACCTGTCTCTTTAAAATACCAGTTATAGACGGGGCTTTCTACCGAAGAAGAAACTGATAGCGTAGCCGGACCCGGACCACAGCTTGAGGCATCCTCGCCAATTGGTCTTTCAGGAAGGGGATGGACGACCGCAGCAACCTCTTCACGCGGTCCCTCACATCCTTCAGGAGTTACTATACTTACCCAATAACTTCTTGTGTTGACTAATTCAGGTGTTAAGAATTCATTTCCGGATCCTATCGTATCAGTGTCATTTTGGTCTTCATACCAATAATATGTACCACTTAAAGGTGCACCTCCTGCAGCCAGTAGTAAACTTCCACTTCCACAAAGATCACCTCCCTGAACAGTAGGACCGGATGGAATAGGGTTGATGGTGGCTCTGACTTGTGTTCGTGGCCCCTCGCAACCTTCCTGGCTTCTGGCACTGACAAAATAATCACGAGTACTGGAGACTTGAAAAGTGGCTTCTGGACCTTCAAAAAGCACCTCTTCAGAAGTATTTGTGTCATACCAGGAATAGACTGCAGATTCAATGCCTCCTGTGGCCATCAAGATAACTGCTCCCTCGGCACATCTTTCGACATCATTGGCCATCGGAGCAGAGGGAACCGGATCAATTTGGGCTATTACTTCAGTCCGTTCACTTTCACAACCACTTTCATCGGTTAAACTCACCCAATAGGAAGTGGTTTCTTCATGGTCTGGAGTTAGAAATGTTGCACCTTGATTTAGGCTAGTACTACTAAATGCTGTTTCATACCAATTGAAAATACCCTCACCTTCGCTCTCTGCAAATAGCTTCACGCTACCAGGACCACAATTGTTGCCTGTGATGCCGATTGGTTGCGTTGGAATAGGGTGAATTGTTGCTGTGACGGATGCTCGTTCACCCTCGCATCCTGCACCATTGACGATGCTTACAAAATAATCCTTACTTGAGCTTAATGGGGGAGTTTCCCACGATTCCGTCTCATTGAAAGAAGTTCCTCCGGATTCTGAAAGATACCATCGGTACGAACCGGTTGAAGGTGCCCCGGCCACATTCAACACTACTGTTCCCTCACCACAATTTGAGCCATCATAGGTTATAGGTGCAGCTGGAAAAGAATGTATAGTAACAGTTACCGCTGTTCTAGTCGGACTTATGCAACCCTCAGGACTAATCGTTTCTACATAATAATTTCTGGTAACTGACACTTCAGGTTCAAATATTACTCCAGTATGTATCGAGCTTCCGCCGCTTGGATTGTCATACCATTCATACTGTCCATCTTCAAACCCTCCTGAAGCAATAATGGTTACCTCTCCAGCCCCACATCGTTCGACCGACATGACTTCAGGGGGATCTGGGATCGGGTTTATAGTTGCAATCACCTCAGAACGAGGACTCTCACAATCATTGTCATCTGTTATGCTCACCCAGTAGTTTCGGGTTTCTGACAGAGATGTTGTAATTAAATCTTTTCCCTTTTGAATTATAGAACTTGAATATTGGGTTTCATACCAGTTAAATGTACCTGATTCATTTGCTGAAGCACTTAGCTGAATCTCACCTGGCCCACATCTTTCAGCGTCAATACCTGAAGGTGCTAAAGGTTCAGAGTGGATAATCGCCTGGATTTCTTCCCGTGATCCTTCACACTCCTGCTCACTGACCATATTGACCCAATAAGTTGTGGTTGTCTCCAGTGTTGGTGTTAGCCAGGTATTGGTATCATTGAATGATGATCCTCCTGTCTCTTGTGTATACCAGGCATAACTTCCCCCGGTTGGTGCACCTCCAACAGCCAGTGTGATTTGACCTGGGCCACAATTTTCTTTATCAAAAACCGTAGGACTGCCCGGAATTACATCGATGATTGCTTCCACTTCTGTTCGTTCAGCACTTGGACAACCATCCGGGCTTTCTGCCGATACATAATAACTTCGGCTGTTTTCAAGGCGGGGTGTCAGGAAGCTACTGCCACTTTCCAGTACAGATCCTCCGGTGGTATTCTCATACCAATAGTAGGTAGCTCCGGAAATGCCTCCTGATGCCGACAATGTCACCTTTCCGGGTCCACATCTGCGTTGATCGAGGGATATGGGATTTTCCGGGATTTGAAACGCTGTTGCTGAAATGCTTTTTCTAGAAGAGGAAATACATCCATCATTGTTGATGGCCTCGACATAAAATGCTTTGGTTCCAATAGCTATGACTGGATCGTAAGAGTTACCAGTATGTAAAGGATCTCCTCCTGAATCCTCTGAATACCACTTGATAATATGATTTGAAAGGCTGGCTGAAAGTGTAACTGTTCCTTCACCACAACGCTCATCACCCGTCACAGTAATGTTACTTGCATTGGGTAGATTGACAACAATAATCTTGCGGGAATCTGATTCAACGCATCCTTCCGCATTGGAGTAAGTATAGGTGAGCGTATGTTCACCTGAACCGGCTGTCGCCGGATCAAAAATGTTTCCTCCAAGGCAGCCACTACAGCTTGCTGTCCATACCCCGCCGGATGGAGATTCGCTGGTCAATGCAAATGATCCGTCACTGATACACTTCCTCAAATCTGGCCCGGCTACAACAATGGGGAGATCCTTGACGGTAAAGAGTTTGTCATCGGTATCACTGCATGCCCCGATGGTCTTTGAAGCCCGGACCGTATAGTTTCCAGGGGGTGCATCATCAGTTGAAAAAGTATTACCAGTAACATAGTCACAGCCAACACAACTCCATGAAACATCGGACGTAGCCGCAACCAGGGTAACATCACCACTTCCAACACAGGCTTCCTGGTTAGCGCCTGCATCAATGGAAAAAGTGGCGTCAATGGTTACTTCATTTACAGCTGAGTTCGTACACCCATTTTCATCCAGGTATGAGTAAGTAATGCTGTAAGTTCCGGGTGTACTATTTGCCAGGTCGATGTTCTCATTACCTGTTCCATATAGATCAAGTGAATTACCATAGGAATGACTGAAACTTCCTCCAATAGGAGTTACAAAGTCCATGAGGTCAGGATTTGCCCCGCTTTTACAATAAACAGGAGGAGCTGAAAAATCAACAGATGGCAGAGGATGAACGGTCACCTCCATAGCAATTGATTTTGTCCCGTTGCTAAAGGATTTACTTGCCAGGATGGTATGATTCCCGACACCCGCTTCAGCCACACTCCAGGTGTTTTCAACAACACCCGGCCCGGAATAAGTAACACCATATTGATAAGAGATCAGGCTATTTAAATCAAAAGAACTGTTATCATCTTCACAATAGCTCGATGCCAATGGATCGTCCCATTTCCAGTCCATAACTGTTACAGAAAATGCGCCATAGTCATAGGGATTCCCTTCATCGATCTCACAGGTAGTTCCATCACTTTCCATAAGTACTCGTTTAATTAAGTAATTGTATGTTCCGGCAGTTGTGGGATTTTGAAAAACAAATGATGAATATTCAATATCTGAGGAATTGGACAGGCTGGAAACCTGATAGCAAGAACTCAAGTCATCACATGAATACCCATACACATACATTCTCCAGGAATCACATCCTTCACAGGAGGAGCCATTTAAACAATCCTGACCCAATTCAGGTAGGACAAGATTTCCCTGGCCTACAGCAATAAGCTGATTATCAACTGATATTTGGCCAAAAGAGGATCTTGTGAATAGAAAAAATGAAACAAAAACGGTAGTATAAAGCAATCTTTCCATAGCTTTTACATTTAGTTCTTAAGCGTATATTTTAGTCCAACAAGCAGGTATAGCCTGGTCTTTCCGACTTCAGAAACAGGGATCATTCTTATCATCCCATTTGCAGTGAAAGCAATTCTTCGGGACAGATAATTTTCAAGTCCGAAACCTAAAGATCCTCCGGGAAGGGGTTGAAGGAATTTGCCTTCCCAATCAACACCCTCAAGATTCTCAAAGACAATAGTCGGTCCGATCAGCATGCTCATAAAGAATTTGCGGTGAGCAAGCAGGTAACGACCAATGAATAGATCAAGGGACATAGTTCGATTGTTAAATCGTTGGTCCATGTCGAATTCAAAGGTTCCTCCGGTTTTGATGAACCATTGATGATTGATATGCCAGAGGTAGTATCCGGAAACCGCAGGTCCCAGGTCACTAAACCCAAACCCTGCATCCAGTTCAGAGGTGCCCTGGATGTGCCTGACTATGGAGTTTCCTCCATACTGACCTGATACCTGGCTGTAGCTAATAATCAGAAATATGATTGATAATAACAGCTTTGATCTTGTTATTTGAATGAGAAATATTATTTTATTTATAACATTATAACACATATTTGTATATAAATTTTTTTACTGATCTTCTTCACTGTTTGGATTGTTTGCCTTTACAGATTCGGTAGCTAAGGTTGTGGCTTTCAAAATATCCTTGTTTTTGAGTGATAGCTCAATCTTGCGCTCTCCCTGGTCGCCTTCCCACAATTGGATGTATAAGCGTTTACGCATACTTAATGTGAATTTTCTAAAAACAAATACCTTGAGTATTTCACCTTTGCTTTCCAGGGTTTTGATCTCTTCATTGGTGATAAATTCCGGGGTTAGATGCTCTTCCTGTATGGGCCGCTTTTTACTCCCTCTTCGTCCCCGGTCACTTTTAAAAAAGCCGATAAAGCCAATATCAAATGGAATGTTGCTGTCATTCCGTATGTAGAGCTTGAAGAATAAATGATCTCCCCTGATATAGATCCCGCTCAGGAAGAAAAGGATCTGCTGCGAGGATTTTCCAATAGGGTTGAATGAATCCTCTCTTTTCAAGACTCTTTGACTGAAATATCCTAGACTATCATATTTGGAGGCAGTTTCAGTATTGGGTATAATAGGTTTATGATGACCTAATTTTGAAATTTCACTACTGATCTCTGATTTCTGCCTGCCCACCATAGCTTTAGCGAAGGTGGGACTCCTGTCTTCTTTGATTATCTCTGCCTGATCAAGCTGTATCTGGTAAAGCAACTTCCCGGGCTTGTTCTCATATATAAGAATGAAATTGTAGTAAGCTGTTTCAGTCTCAACAAACAAGTTCGTGGTTTTAAACCCCTGAATGCCGGCAGCGAGTTTTATCCTTTTGGGACTCTCAGGAGAATTTTCAACCAGGACATCCCAAACCTGTTCACCGCCTTCAATCCTGATTCCAAGGCCCATGTCCCATTGTTTCACAGGAGAATCAAAGATCAGATTGACAGAGGTAGAATAGCCTACCGGGATTGTATCATACTTTGCCTCACGACCTGTCTGCCTAAGTGTATACGAAGGTAGAAGCTCGGTAGAGCGTAGGGAGGATTGCCCACATACTTTGTGTAGTAAAATGCAATTGACTACTATGAGAAACCAATAATTCATCTTTTTCCCCTTAGATAAAATTTGTATCCTGCTGAGATTGGGATAGCCTGGTCCCTGATCTGTTTTCGGGCTGAGCTAAAGGGTACATTATTCAAAATGGGTATATTGATCCGATCCTGAACTTCATCCACGGTCTCTTGCAATACATCTTCTTTTATTTCTTTGTCCAGACCACCTTCAATGATTAGTCCCTCATTACCACTCAGGTCATAGGCGACCAGTTGTACATTGAGGATTTGATCTTGCAGTGGAATAGATTCAACTTCAATTTGGATGGTATTTGACCGGATACTTACGTCTCCATATAAAAATGTATTCACAGGTATTGCAAAACCCTTTAGGTTAACAGTCGCTGTTGTCCGAAGCCTTATCGAGCTTCCGGTCTTCAAAGACCTGCTTTCCTGAACGATTACAGGGATGTTTGTACTTGACAGGTTACCCTTAGGACCTGATGTTTCCTTTTCAATACTGCCGGATGCGAACCCGGTCCTTCTAACTGTATTGGTATTTTGATTTTCAGTCTTAACTTTTGGCCCGGTTGATACCTGAATCTTTTGAAAACCTGCCTCAGGGGTTGCTGTAATCTCAGGTTCGGGTTCTTTTACAGCTAAGTCTGAAGAATCCCCGAAAGGATCCTTATCAACCTGATTCTTCAAAAAATCATTCAGACTGGTCACTTTGCGGTCATAGTTGACCACTTGTTTTTCTCTTTTCCTTTTGGCTTCGTAAATGTCCTGCTTTAAAGGGGTTTTGTCAAGTTGTTCCGGATTCACGAACCCTTCCAACTCGTTATCCGGAGAATCCTGATCAATGAAGGTGAAATAAACAAATGCCCCCATAACCAGAATGGAAATACTTATCAATCCTATAGATTTTGTCCGTTCATCCATTGCTAATCACGTTTAGTTGAAATGACCGTATTATTGAAAAGATCAAGCTGATCCAGTTTTGCAGCAAATGGATTTTGCCGGGTTCGCCTGGCTAAATCGTATATAACAAAACTGAAATTCATATTCCGGGTGACTTGCTGCCTGCGCATCTGAATGACTTGCTTACCAAAAGCGTAGCCTCGCATGGGGGAGGTGTCAGGATCAAATATGACACTGTCTACCTTTGCTTCATAGACCCAGTTATTCTCCAGGACATTGGAAATCACTTTTTCCTCCCACCACAGATCTTCAATGGTTTGACCATTGATGAAATTTCCTGATAAGTGAAGGGAACGTTCCAGGTTCTCACTACCCTCATTATCAATTGCACTTCCATCACAGCTGAATGCATTCTCATAAAATTCTCTGACAAATTCTTCGTATTCAAAAATGCGACCTTCATAGTTAAACTGGTTTTGCATTTCTGCCATATAGGGGCGGCTGTTTCTGTCAACAACCCAAATACGCTCATAAGCTTCCTGTATATCCTCCCTGGCTTGATAATACAAAAAGATATTTCCAGCAATAGAACAGGTGATCACAACCATGGCAAACAGCCTGAAATTTGAGGTATCTCTTTTAAAGTTTTCCAGGGATTCAAGTCTCATAACTATTTGGTTGACATGGCATCTTTGGCTGCTCCACCGGCTGTTGATTTACCACCATCACCACTCCCTCCGGAAATACTGGCCAATTGCTTAAACCCTCCGACTTTGCTTAGTCCGGCATAGGTTAATGCTGTGGATACCTGAGCAAACATGGACAGAAACTTTCCCGAATCAGAGCTACCAACGACTTTGCCTGAAATCCAGAATGGAAGCAAATAAACGATCAGAATGGCAATATTTAATACCAGGGATTGGTGAGCAGTGAATTCCAGCGCATTCATGGAAGAAAACAGATCTTTGAACAAATTATAATACAAGATCCGATCAAGGATATTAAATACTACATAGCAGAAATAGATGGTAATGAATGAGTTGAACCATACAGATATCTTATCCTTCCAGATGGGTAGTATCGAGGCAACGAATGCATAGGGTCCAAATACAAACATTATGATTGATAAGATCTTGAGTAAAGCCTGCATGATCACCCGAATAACCGAGGCAAGCGTGATAACAATTGAATCCATAAAGAATGCCCCGGCGCTGGCAGGGGACAGGGACATACCCAGGTAATCCCATAGGGTAAGTTCTTCTACATGGATATCATCTTCAACAGGTTGATCTTCCGGGTCAGGAACGAACTCCCTTTCGAGGGAGCCTATCAACCCGTTTTCAAAGGTATGCTCACCAAGCTTTTTGCTGTAATCTATGATCTCATTGGCTGATGGGCTGGTCGCCTGGTTGATCAGATCAATGACCTTAATCGGGAAACCGATCAGTGGTATATACAAGCCCAATGCAAACATGATCACAACCATTCGGCCAAACTCCCCGAAATTAATGGGCTGCATACCTCGAGATTTGACAACAGTGGTCAGCACATTGTAAACGACTCCAATCACAAAGAACATCACAGCAAGTATTTCGGCAATAGCGATTTGCTCCAGGGTCAGGGAAAGGATATACCCGTCAAGTAATTCATCTTTAAATAACCATTCAAACGCTTCCTGCATACTTTTTTAGTTCTGCATTCCTATCGTATTGATCAGTAATCTATCCTCTCTGAATTTTTTAGCATCTTCATTGCGTTTTACAACCCGCTTAAGTGCAACGGACAATTCTCCCAGCCCGGTTTGTGACTCTTCAAATGCCGAAAGCGCATGCTCATAGGCTTCAAGTCTTCCCGCCCGGTCCATACTAAACCCCTCTGTCAATACCACATTGACGATATCCACTACATATCGGAGCTGGTTGATATTGACCTGATACTTGAAAGTATTCAGGCAGCTGGCTCGCGGTCCGAGCAAATCCATTCCAAGCTGCATCTCAACATTCAGGTCTTTGGCCAAGCACGAAGTGTTTTCAAGCAACTGAACGAACTCCTGCATGCTTTTCAGCTTCTCAATCCAGCCAGCCGTTTCCTTGAGCTTTTCAAGCCTTTGCTCCACCTTCTTGATGGCGACAATTGTGGTACTCATGGTACCCAGGATACCTGTTTGATTTGTGGCAATGGTTTCCAGGACGGGAGCAGTTACCGCGAATTGGGAATGACCTTTGGCAACAATGAAAAGGAAAAGTAAGACGGTGATTATTTTCTTCATGTGACGATCATTTTATGGAGATTTCATTTGAATCAATTGCCTCTTCCAGTCTTGCCCACACATACCATTTGGGTTGATTGGGAACATCCATCACTGCAAATGCTTTGATCTCTCCATCCTCTTTTCTTTCAAGGAAGTGATCGATGATCAATTGTGAATGGAATACATCATTGAAAGCGGCTTTTCTTTTTTGCAGCTTTCCAACCATGAAGAACACATTGACATATTGTCCTCCCAAAGAGCCACCAGTAAAGACGATCGTGTCACCAGCATTGACTACTATGTCATCGTTTAACTGATAGTCCGTAAGCTTCTTCTGTGCCTGGCATCCTAAATTCAGAAATACTATGCCTAAGAGTATGGCACTTGTAATCTGTATCCTTTTAATTGTTCTCATAAACTGTTGATTCTTGGTTCGTGAATTCTGCCTGTTTTTCAGGAACTTTGACTGAGGCAGATTTTCTCAAATATTTATTTTCAATGAATTGATTAATCGCCATTTTCAGATTTCCATACTTATTAAAATACTTTCTGATCTCCTCCTTTTCCTGTCCCTTAGATGAATAGACAGCCTGGGTCTTTTCCGATACTTCGTATCTAAAGATCCGGGCATGATCCCCCTGTTTGAGAAAGAATTCCCGGTAACCCAATATATCCTGCTTTTTCATGTCCTTCATCAACGATATTTCATGATCGGTTAATGACAATCTTTTTTGAAGGTCCGGATAATTCTTTCGGGTAGCTCTCCGCATCAATACCAGGGAATCCGAATTCGACAGCATGGCATCTGCACACGTCACCTCATCAAAATCATTGATGTCCTGGGTGGCCAGCATGATGGAGCCTTCATTCTTCCGGAAAGTGCGGTACAGGTACTCAACAAATTCCCTCAGGTCTCCTTTCAGTACCTTCCATCCTTCATCGATGATGAATCGTTTTTTGACCCCACGCAAGTGACGGATTTTGTCCATCACCAGTTCCATGATGATGAGTCCAACTACCGGAAAGATGAACTTGTCCGATTCAATGCTTTCAATATCAAAAACAATGAACGGCTCATCCCGAAGCCGCATGGATTCTCTGCTATTCAGGAGGTCTTTGTATTCTCCATGTGCATAGATCTCAAATACAGTACGCATGCTTTCAAAGTCAAAGAACTTTTCACGCTCCTTTTTGAAATGATGCTTCTCATAGATGTTGATGAAATCAAAGAATGATTCAAAGACGGGAAAGACATTGTGCTTATTGACGTATTCGTAGAATTTGTCCACCATGTCTTTCAGGATGGAATGAATTTCCATGGTTGCTTCCTGTGAACCCTGCCAGATGGCCAGAAGCACCGAATGAATAAAGATCTTTTTATCAGTTGAGGGAATCCAATGATTGGATTCATTCCTGTCTACCAGGAAAATATTGAATGTGAGCTTTTCTCGATCAGAAGAATCTATGTACAATCCATCATTGAATTGGCAAAGGTCTCTATACGAATGTCCCACATCCAGGATGATGACATGTGTATTTTTACTCAGGTCCTCATCAACCAATCCGTTTACCCAAAAGGACTTTCCGGTTCCTGATCCGCCTTCAACAATACCATTCCGGTTTTGAATATGGGGAGAGTCCCAGAGGTCAACCACTACCGGATTTCCAAAGCGATCCATATAGAGATTGCCTTTCAGATCAGAGGCATAGTGTGTTTCCATTGGAGCGTAGCACAAAGCATGTTCTAAAACTGTGTCAAAGGTTCTGTAGTTACCTCTCCCATATCCCGGAGAAGATCCAACAAATAATTGCAGTGTCTCATAATTTTCAATCCAGGAATGGCATTCATTGATGTTATCAAAAGCTGTGATTGTATGCCTCAGGGATTTTTGCAAGCTCTTCAAATCATGGTCAGGAATAACTACATTTACAACTGCCTTGCATAAGGTCAGGTCTCTGTTGGAAACAGCTTCTTTAAACCCTTTGATGTTTTCAATCCTTTTGACTGAGGGTTCATATCCGAATCCTGCCAGCATACCTTCGGACATGGTTTTAAGCAGATATTTAAAATAGACCTTTTCCCGTTCCTGGATGGTGAAGATGGTATTTACAATATGATTGACAGGGAGACCCAGACTGATCGGAAATGCACTTCCAAGTGCTAACTTTAGATCTTCCTCAACACGAACCGAATCATTGATTGATCTGGAATTAATGCTCCGGTGATTTTTGGTATTGAAGATTCGCTCTCCCTGATTAACCATACTGACCAGTCCAACAAATTTACCCCCCACCTTCAGGTAACCATCTTCCACTGAATATGGTGGAAGATGATGACCTTCCTGATAATTGGGAGGGGTGTCAAAGGAGAAATTCCAGTAATCCCACAAAGCATTTTTGAGGGTTTCATTCTTCATTCGGATAGCATGCACATTTTCGATGCTATCCAGAGAGCTGGTGAATTGCTCACAATAGGTGTAGGCAGTATCTATGGTTTTAGCCGAATCCTTGAATGGTTGTTTACCCATATAGTCCCACAGTTTCATGACAGGATTTCGCTCAGCCGTGACGCTTTGAAGAGAACCATTATTGAATGAGATATATATCCGGGATATATGGTGAAGGGTGGGTCTTCCCAGGTATACCTTTTGATTCTCATGGATGCAGAAACTTTCAGTTTCCCTGGATTGATTGTAGGAACCCTGGAAATAGAAATTCTGAAGGTGGATGACTGTTCCAGTGGGGAGCTTGAGGAATGCTTGAAGCAGGCGTTCATATAGTTCGTTATATCCAGGTACATCTAAAGAAAAGATCTCAGGGAGCATAACCTCCCATCCGGCAGTGATGTCTCCATTTCCAGCGACCAGAAAGTCTTGCTCAATGGCTTGTATGGGAAAGATCTTATGGAGTTCAATGGCTTTCATGAATAATAAGTTGATCGAACAGGCCGACCTGGTCTTCGAAATATTTTGGCATGGATCTGCGAACAATCAGAGAAGAGATGTATCCGGGATTTCCATTGGTGTGCTCTTTAGCTAGTTTCCTCCCAATTGAATAAACGACCGGTATCAAAATCAAAAAAAGCCACCACGCCGCATAACCAATCAGGAATAAAAGACAGCTAATATAAAGCCATTGCACAGGTCTAAAGCCGAGGAAGTAAACCGGCTTGTTGATCATGTAAAGGGTACGCCATTCTTTACGATCTTCCATCATCTAGAATATTACTTCATACAGTCCGCGCAATACAATAATGAAAATGAAGACCGCAGTAGCCTTGCTGTTGTCCATCACTTTGAACGCGATGTTCAACATCAAAAGGACAAAAGCAATCACCACAATGATATTGGCAACGATCCTTCCGGTTTCAATGATATTTTCCGCTTCTTCACTAAGCGCATCATTTATACTTTCAAGGTTGGTGATGTTATCCTGGCTATAGACTGGAATCGGTACATAAATGCTCAATACCATGATTAGGAAGCTCAGCCTGATTAAATCCTTGTATTTATGTTTAGTATCTAATTTGTTCATAAGTAAATAAACTGGTTATTGTAATAGGTCTCCCAACCTGACATATTCAATTTCCCTGTATTCATCTTTAGGACTTTCGTCCTCGGTTATTGAAGGTCCCTCTGAATCGTCAATTTTAAGATCAGGTGTTTCCTGGTCCTCTTCAGGAATGAAATCATCCGAATCAGTTTCATTAAGGACCACAATACCTCTTTGGTAGGAGGATGAAAGGTTCAACACAAAATCTTTGATCTGTCCTAAAACTTCAGACTTTTCATCAGGGTCAAGATTGAATTCAACTTTGATTTTTGGCTTTTCTGATACTGATATCATATTCAGACGGATTTAAATTTTCTACAATATAATTTTTAAATACAATACAATAGTGGTAAAATTATAACATTATAATGTTATTAACGAAATAAATCTTATCAAAGTGGAACAAAACGCAACGAATCAAAAGACAACAAGGGTTGGATATGTAGCCTCAGATGCGACAACAAAAACCTTTGAAAGCGGAAAGAAAGTAATCAATGTGACCATTCTTTCCGGATCAGGAGAAAACAAGACAGCCACCTATGTTAGGGGTTGGAATGCGATGTCTGATCGATTGAAAGACATCAAGACGGGTGAGAAGTGGGAATTCAAGGGAGATCTTAAAATGGAGACCAAAGATGACAAGTCATTCGATGTGATGACAGCCCGTGAGGCCTATCCGCATATCAGGAAAGAAATACAGGGAGAGGTCAAACATATCAATGACAAGAAGCTGGGGAAAACGGATATGAAAAACATCATGGTCGTCAGCAGTGAAATGGAAGGAGGAAAAGAAGTAAGCAATGTCTACAACATCGAATTGTACGGCAATAAAAATATGGACAAGGCCAATGGGATAAAGGTGGGAGACATTGTCTCAACCAAGGGGCATGTTAGGATGTACGACTATCAGAAGGACGGAGAACTGAAAGTCAACAGGTCTTTTCAAAATCCGATGGAAATAGAAAATCATACGGTCTCCAAGGAAAAGAAAATGGAAGCAGACAAGACTGTAAATCCGGATGTGGCTAAAGCGCCAAAATCCAAGCCGCGTGGGAAAGGAATCAGTATGACATAGGACATGGTCGACTCGGAAAAAAGAAGTCTTTATCATTCAGGACTTGCGCTTGTCGTTTTTATGTCACTGCTATTGGTGGTTGACTTTCTCATGAGATTTGTAAACCTGAGATCGTCACTGAGTGGTTTGGACTTTTTTGATCAAACCCTGGTTTCAACAGTCCATAACATTCAATCAAAGATTACCTGGTTGCGTGGCTCACTGGTATTGGGGATCATCGGTTTGTCTCTGTTGAAGACAAAGGAATTTGGTGGTAAGAATTACTGGTCCAGGTTCGGATTAATATTACTGTCTTTAATAACCATCTTCATTTTTTTAAGAGGTTATTCAGATAAACGCTTTTACAATTTCATCATTTATCCGGTAGTCTTTATTGAACTTTTCTGGATGATCCCGAAGGGAGTGCAATCAGTATTTTCATTTGGCAAGAGAACAGGCAATGCTTTGGAGAAGTTAAGTGATAGGGATGATGAATTCACCTTTTCCTTTCAGACTCAGAAAGGGGTATTGAATCTGTTGGATGCCAGGACTGCCACCTTCATTGAAGGATCAGCCAAAGCAGGCAAGACCGCTTCTCTGATCATCCCCATCATTGTCCAGGCCATTGAAAATAATTTCGCCGGACTGATCTATGACTACGAAGGAGACCTTAGGGAAGAAGGTTCAGGGCTGCTGTCCCGGACAGCATATTCAGCATGCAAGAAGTACAAGGGAAAAGTCAGATTTGCGATCATCAATTTCACAGATCTGAGCAGGACGGTGCGATGCAATCCACTTTCATCCAGATACGTTTCCAGCTACAATCATGCAGTCGAAATGGCAACGGTGATCATGTACAACATCAATCGGAACTGGTCAAAGCACAAAGACTTCTGGGCCGAGAATGCCATTGCTGCTTATGCAGCTACCATCTGGTATTTTAGACGGAACCATCCCCGGTATTGTACAATTCCACACATTACGGAATTCCTGTTAAAGGATTTCCGCAAAGTGCTCAGGGTCTTGCAGACAGATGAGGATGTCGCACCGTATATCAGACCCATCCTGGCCGCCCTCGACCGTGACGCGTCGGGACAGATAGCCGGTGCTGAGTCTAGCACTCAGTTCCCACTATCCAGGATGAGGTCACC
Source organism: Cyclobacteriaceae bacterium (assembly GCA_965223915.1). Lineage (GTDB taxonomy): Bacteria > Bacteroidota > Bacteroidia > Cytophagales > Cyclobacteriaceae > UBA7330. The sequence goes on from OZ245027.1 coordinate 3,107,245, forward strand.
CGAAGTCTACTATGTATTTAATCCTGATCCCGATCAGGAATTCGACCTGGATATCACTAACAAGGAAACCCCGGTGATGCTGTCGATATGCAATTCCCCGGAACTCCAAAATGCACTGGCTCCCGCTATTGGTGCGATCATCCAGGTATGCAAAGTTCAGATGAATAAGCTTGGTAAACAGAAGAGTATTTTCCTCTTTGATGAGATGCCCACGATCTATGTAGACAAGGCAGACAAGATACCTGCCGAAGCCCGCAAGAAACAGGTCTGTACCTTCTTTGCCGTACAGGCCTATGAGCAGCTGGTCAGAGATTATGGAATCCAGAATGCTGGGGTAATTCGCAATGCCTGTGGAAACCTATTCACCGGTGTCTCAAGTGTGGACTCCGCCGAGATGATCTCAAAGATGATGGGAGATAACAAGCAGGAAGATTATTCATTAACCAGTAGTGATTCAGGTCAGTCAATCACCCAGTCGCTCAAGACTGAAAGAGTCCTTAAAGCGAGTGAAGTTGCGGGACAGGATACCGGTCATTTTTCAGGCCGGATACTGGGAGGGAAGCCACCCTTCTTTTCTACCCAATTCAGATACAGAGAATACCCTGCTGATGAGGTCCCACATTTCAATTTTCCTGTTTTGATGGGTGATCTCGATTCCCAGGAAATGATCCTTCGACTCATGGTCCGGGAAAACTACCAACAGATCATTCAGGACATTAACGACCTGGTCACAAATTATGAATCTAAACTCAACCTTGATGAACAAGAAGATTAAGTTTTCCTACCCAGATACAGACCATGAAATCAACCTGATTTTAGGTAATGACAAACAGATTTGAAATGATATCTCACCATCTCATAACAACCAAAATTCCAAACCTTCCTGGACATCAGGTACAAGGCAAGTCTGCAATAGTTTTACACAGGTCATACTTCTCTAAACCAGGTACTTCAATCGACCAAAGCTATCCCCTAAAAATACTCAGTGAAACGTATAGAGTATGCTGACAGATATATTATACAAAGAACCACTCACTGATCCTTCCGCACTCACTCAGCGCAGAGGGAGCAAGACGTGTTTTAAACGGTTCAAAACTCCGCAAAGCTCCGTAATGAACGCGCTTAAAACACCGTCTTGGTTTTGCTTAACGTTCCGCTACTCTCCACTACAAAACGATCAGATGCCAAGACCTAAAAAAGCAATTAAACGACAGGAAAAGCTGACGCTTTACTATACAAAATCAGAGTTCAGGATCATCTCAAAGCTGGCAGATGATCATGGCCTCTCAAAGGCAGAATTTGCCCGGATCAAGAGTCTGAATCATACACTTAAAACCAGACTGACTCCGGAAGAAGTTGATCTCTACAAGAAGCTCGTGGGCATGTCCAATAATCTTAATCAATTGGCTCACCATGCCAATGTTGGTAAGACCATGTCACTGCAAATAATAAAGACACTCGAAGCCATCAATAACCTAACCGACAAGCTCAGATGATTGGACAGGTAACCATAGGAAAATCCTTTGGCGGAGTGGTCAGATATGTGATGGAAAAAGACCAGGCAGAAGTTCTCGATCAGTCCGGGGTCAGAACTGACAATCCTGTACATGTTGTTCAGGATTTCAACAGCATCAGAACTCAAAAGTTCGGAATCAAAAATGCCGTCTGGCACACCTCCATTTCTTTTGCTTACGATGACAAACTAACCAGAGAAAATATGATTGCCATTGGCAAAGATTACCTGGAAGAAATAGGCTTGAAAGATCACCAGTATTTAATGGTCAGACATCAGGATACTCAGCATGAACACATTCATATTATTTCGAACCGGGTAGGGTACAATGGGGAGTTGGTTAGCGACCGGTGGTGCAAGAACAGGACAGCCAGTATCTGTGACAAGCTGGAAGAAAAGTACGGGCTTACAATTGCTAAAGAACAAGGGAAAAAGAATGGTAAGCTGAATGACAGGATCCCTGTCAGAATGGCTACCAGAAACAAGATCAAAATTGCTGTAACCCAGGCGCTGGAAAAAGGTGTCAAAGATTATGATGAATTGAAATTCTATCTCAAGGAACAAGGTATTGACATATCCTTTCAGGTTCAGGGTACAGGCAGGATAAACGGCGTGGTATTCAAGTACAAAGACCTGAGTTTCAAAGGCAGTTCCATTGATAAATCCTTCAGCTTTAAAAGGCTTGCTAAACGGTTAGGACAAAACAATCACCAGGAAAAAGATCAGGATCATGACAAGAGAAGAAAAGATTGAGATCATGTTTGAGTCTATCCTCTCTGAGGTTGAAAGGGTAGGGAAGCTCCTGGAAGGTAAGGACCTTCAAAAAGTGCAAAATGGATCACAGTCACTTGAAGAAAAAATCGATACACTTTCAGAGAAGATCCTCAATATCCGGATACCTGTTCCACAGTCGGACACTGGACCTATTCTGAAGAGATTAGATGAATTGAGTCAGCTGCTAAAAACAACTCAACCTGGCTCAAATGGCATCGACACCGTTTCTCAAAAAGGGTTGAATTTGGGGAGCAATTTTGGTAAAGTATTTTTTGCCGGACTTGTCATTTTTCTGATCTCAATCGGAGCCAACATTTATTACTTTGTTAATGTCCCATCTCTTCAGGAAACCAGTCAGAAATACCAGTTCATCTACCACTCCGGCAATGCCGAATACCTGGATCGGCTGGACAGTTTGTGGCAGATAGACAGTATTAGAAATCAGTATATCGAGTTCATCGATAACAAGAATCTTAGTTTAAAAAATCAATTAGAACAATGGAAGTAATCATGCTTGAGGAGGAGGCCTTTTACTCCCTCATTGAGGAAGTCGTCAAGCGACTCAGGGGAGATGATGATGGTCCGGAAGATAAGTGGATCCAGACGGAAGAGGCCATGCGGCTCCTCGGAATAAAATCTAAAACGACCCTTCAGAAATTAAGGGACGAGGGCAAGATCCGGTTCGCCCAACCGCAGAAAAGGATCATTCTGTATGACCGGGATTCGATCAATGAATATTTAGAAAAACACGCAAAAGAAACCTTTTAATTATGGAAGTATCAAAAGACTATCTCAAGGGATTTAATAGCGGGTATTCGATCCGAAAGAACCATCCCCTCTTGATGAAAAAATTGCTCAAAGGAGCCAAGGGTAATACAGAATTATTGCAAGGTCTCAAAGCTGGAGTATCACAATTTGAAAAGGAAATTGCTATCAACATTAATCAATTCAAACAGGGAAAAAGGTCCAAAGGTCAGGACAAGGGAAGAGATCTGGAGTTTTAATTTATGTGTATCTCGTGACTGCTACCAGGTTAATTTATCTGAAGGATTTTTTAGTTAGGAAAAGATCACAAAATCATTAATATCATGGCTAGAGCAATAAGGCTTGAGAAGTACGAAGGAGATCCATGTGGTTCTTTTGAAACGATTTGGGTTGTGACATCTGAGAATGGGAATTATTTCAAAACAAAAGACCTCCAATGGACCATGGATGAAAAAACAAATCAGGTAAAACCAGATCTTAAATCAACGAAGCTGACCCTGTTATCCAATGAACATCATCTCGGAGTAACTGAACAGTATTACTGCACGGAGATCATTGAAAAAGGAAAGCACCTGAAGAGGTCCTCCAATGGTTCCTTTTATGATGCTTCCAAAGCTCGGTCTGAGTCTGTCAATAAGTCTATGGAAAAACAGAAAGAATGGAAATTTGAATTTAAAGAGGATGGTGAAAAACTCAGCTTCACTTTAAGCGCATTATCAAAACAAGATGCCATCCAAGAGTTCAGAGAAATGACTGAATCGGATAGCTTGATCACTGATTTGAAAATCACAGAAATCAAAAGCAAATCCAAAGACCAGGGAATGTCGATGGGTATGTAAGTCATACATAGCACATATACATTCCTATATCCACGATATCTCTTTAACCTGGATTATGCAATAGGAATCGTGATGAAGGCATAAAACACAAAGAAAGAGGTGCTTATGTTGATGAGCCATAGCACCACTATGGTGATTCAACAAGTTTACAGTAAGTGCCTATTTCAAAGTGTTTTATGTCTGGAATAGATTTTCTATTGCATAATCCAGGTTTAACAATTATCCTTTATCAAATTAAAGGCTTGCTCATGGGCGAGAGAAGGGTAATATTTGAAATGATATGGATAATTATTAAATTAGCGATGTTCTACGATTTTCGTAGTTCTTTGCAAATGGAAGCAACAGCTAAAATAAAATACAAAACCCTGGAAAATTTCGTGAATGCGATCCGTGCCCAGGGACGGTACTCTTTTTCACGAGAAGAAGCCAGGTCAAATTTCGATCTTTCCGAAAAAGCATTGAATCAGGCATTATACAGATATACGGTTAAGGGAAAGATTGCTATGGTCCGGTATGGATTCTATGCCATTATACCTCCTGAATACTCCAGCTATGGTATGCTCCCCCCCAATTTATTTATAGATGATCTTATGAAATCTCTGAGAAAGCGATACTATGTAGCCTTGTTCTCGGCAGCAGCGTATCACGGAGCGGCTCATCAGCAGCCAATGACCTACTATGTAATAACTGAAAAGCCAGCACTGAGAAATCTGAAAAATAAAAAACTTAGTTTGAACTTCTATGTAAAGAAAGCCTGGAAGGATGAGGACATTGCCCAAAAGAAAACAGATGCAGGTTATATCAATGTCTCTTCTCCAGAACTCACGGCATTAGATCTATTGACCTACGATCTTAGTATTAACCGGGTGTTCACAGTTCTGGAGGAATTGGTTGAAGCAATGAAACCATCAGAGTTGGCAAGAACGGCTCACAATTTTCCACAAACGACTTCCATCCAGCGACTGGGTTATATCATAGATAAAGAGATTGGCAGAGATAAACTAGCTGCAGTTTTAAAAAAAGACATCAGGGGTAGAAATCTAATACCAGTTCCGCTGTTGAAAGGTGACAAAGGAGCAGGTGAATTAGACACTGACTGGAAGATTATCAAGAATGTGGAATTAGAAAGTGATCTATGAAACTACGCAAAGCTTCGATTCATAAATGATTCCAAGACGATATATTGACGAGTGGAAATCCAAAGCACCATGGAGGAACAATGAACAGGTAGAGCAGGACCTTCTCATTTGTCGGACACTGGTTGCGATCTTCTCGGATGAATTCCTACGGGAAAACTTGGCTTTCCGTGGAGGTACGGCATTACATAAGCTCTATTTGAACCCAGCACCGAGGTATTCCGAGGATATTGACCTGGTACAGATCAAGCCTGGCCCGATAAAACCGATCCTGAATCAAATTGAAAAAGCGGTCACCTTTTTTGAGGAGAAAAGATCAGTTAAACAGAAGGCCAACAATAATACCATCCTGTATCGCTTCAATTCTGAGTTTCCCCCTTCCCAAAAGCTAAAATTGAAAATAGAGATCAATTGCCGGGAACATTTTAATCTCCTGGGCTGGAAGTCTTTTCCATTTCAAATGGAGAGCGATTGGTATTCCGGGAAGTGTGAAATCAAGACCTACCAGTTAGAAGAATTGTTGGGCACCAAGTTGAGAGCGTTATATCAAAGAAAGAAAGGAAGAGATCTTTTTGACCTTTATTATGCTGACCTAAATGTAGGTCTTGACCTTGACGAAGTGATTGATTGCTATGAAGAGTATATGAGGTTTGCTGTGGGAAAACCTCCAACTGCCAGGCAATTCCAACTTAATATTCAAGAAAAGAAATCAAGTAAGCTATTCAACACAGACCTGGATGGACTATTGAGGGATGGCGTTGAATATGAATTTAGTAAGGCATTTGATTGGATGGATCAGGCAATCATTGAAAAACTATAACATGGGAATAACAGATATAAGAGAGGGAAATTCGGGGTTGCTGATTAATTGTACTTTTCGCTTTGAAGTGAATTTTATTTTTTCGAACAAGTGCTTTCCTTTTTTGGGGACTGTACCTGAATTTATCCGGCAATATACAATCATACGAAGAGTGGGCCTTTTCAACTAAGGAACTGTCGTTACAAAAGACTGTAGCACTGGAGTCTTCTAAAATTAGCTGCCATTTCTGATATCATTTTTTGAGTTTCTTCATCAAGAAGTCTTTAGCTCTATCAAATTTTGATAAGTCAGCCAGCTCATTGATATGTATGGTCCATAAAAAATTGTGCCTCGCAAAATAGATTCCAAGCGTATCAATTTTAGCACCTGAACTTTGGTCTATACCCCCAATCAGATATAAAATATAATATCCAATCAGCTGATTCAAATATGATCTTTTAAGCTTTAATTCCCGAGTTACTTTGATATCAATAAGTAAGTTATCGACCAGGACATCAGCATCAGCTCCTTTAACCAGATGAGAACCTTCCCCAAAAGTAGGATTCAGAATCGCTGTCTTTTGCGGTTTAAAAAGGTCGAAATCGCACGCCTCAATTAATTGTTTTAGATCGGTAATGTCATTTTCTTCTTCCGGAATGAAAGTAATGTATTTACGCCCTTGCCAACCAATTCTGAATACAGTATCTAACCTGGCAAGAAATAAGCAACATTCAATAATTTTAGAATTATCTGGGTTGTCAGATCTGATAAACTCAGAATGTATCATCTGAGATTGTTCGAGCTGTTCATTAACTCTTTGACTCTGTTCCCAGATTGCATTTGTCATTTCATCCAACTCTTCATAACTCAATTTTCTTACGTTAACTCCAGGATCAAGCCTAATACTTTCTTTTCTGAAGTATTTTTTCACAGCAGATTCAGCTACCCATCCACTATTTATTGTCTTTTCACTATTTAGTTTCTCCAGGTAGAATCTCAATAAATAGTCATAAGCTGTCCCAATCAGAGCACTGTTGTCTGATAATGGCTCAGCTACCAACTTAGCAGAAGATTCAAGTTTTGGCGTTGGGAAATTATCATTTAGAAAATCCCTGAAGTCTTTAAAGGATTTATTTTTATAATCCAGGATTGAAGTGAGACTCATATTTATTAGGAATGTTTTTTAATTAAATTTAAAACACAATCCCGCTAAATGGAATAATATGAAGTCATCCGATGGAAAAATCCAATTCTCTGCATCAGATCTGATCAATTTTCTTGGGTGTAAACACCTCACGGAACTGGATCGATCAGTAGAACTTGGTAAAAGAGATCCACCGGACTATTTCGATCCTGCAAAAGTCATCCTACAACAAAAGGGTCAGGAACATGAGGATGCTTATAAGCAACATCTGATTGATCAGGGACATTCTGTTCACACACTGACAGAACGTTCTAACGATGCAACGATGGCTGCCATGAAAGAGGGGTATGACTACATCGTGCAGGCTCAATTGAATTTAAACGGCTGGAATGGCAGATCGGATTTTCTTAAAAAGGTTTCAGGAGACAGCGACCTTGGCGATTTTCATTATGAGGTTGAAGATACCAAGCTTGCCCAGGAAACAAAAGCGGGATCCGTCATCCAGCTATGTTATTATTCTGAAGTCCTTGGTAAACTTCAGGGAAGGACACCTGAAAATATGTTTATTGTAAAACCTGGTTCAGACTTTCCAACCGACAAATACAGGTTTCCTGAATTTGAATCTTATTATCATCTGATCAAAGACCAATTTGAACAAGTAATGGCAGGGGATCCACGGGAAACTTATCCCATGCCTGTCAGCAAGTGCGATACCTGCAGATGGTGGAAGGAATGTGACCAAAAATGGCATAAGGATGACCATCTTAGCCTTGTGGCAGGCATCAGGACAGCCCATGTAAATGAACTGAACAGCCAGGATGTCACCTCGCTTGAAGAGTATGCAACAGAAAAAGAACCGTTCAGGCAAAAGCCCCAGCAAGGCAATAAAGAAACCTTTCAAAAGCTGCATAAGCAAGCACAGGTCCAGTTAGATGGCAGAAAGAAAAAGCAATTGGTTTATGAATTACTACCTGTTGAGCCATTAAGGGGACTGAACCGGCTACCACTCCCTTCCGAAGGTGACATATACTTTGATATTGAAGGTGATCATTTCTACGAGGACGGAGGACTAGAGTACCTTCTTGGATTGGTTTACGACAACAATGGGAATTCAGAATATAAAAGGCTATGGGCCAAAAACAGAACTGAAGAAAAGGAAGCTTTTGAACAATTCATGGAATTTGTACTGCATCAGTGGGAGGAACATCCGGACATGTTTATATACCACTTTGCGCCCTATGAACCGTCAGCCATTCAGCGGTTAGCCTCCAGGCATGCCATCTTTGAAGCGGAAGTAGATAATTTACTCAGAGCTGAAAAATTCATTGATCTCTATGCCATTATCAAGGAAACTCTGCAGGCAAGTGTGGAAAGCTATTCCTTAAAGCAGATGGAAGGTTTTACTGGCTTTGAACGACAAGCCGACCTGAGAAAATCAAGTGAAGCGAGGCGAAGAATGGCCACCTCCTTGCAACTGAAAGCAACACAACTTCTGCCACCGGAAGATTATCAGTTGATTGAATTGTATAACAGTGACGATTGTTTTGCAACGAAAGGTCTCCACAGGTGGCTTGAGCGCATTTATCAGGAGCAGTTAGCTGATGGAGTCACTCTGGAAAGACCAGCAATTAAATCCAAAGACGCCAGTGATAACGTCGCTGAGGAAGAGGCTGAATCCCGAAAACTGTTTGAATTACTGGTTGGGGGGCTTTCGGCTGAACCCTCCGAATGGAGCCCGGAAGAAAAAGCCCAATGGTTACTGGCACATCAGATCGATTATTTCCGAAGGGAAGATAAAAATGCCTGGTGGGAATATTTCAGGTTACACAAACTAGATGATGAAGAAGCATTGGATGATCGTCATGCTATTGTAGGACTAACATTTGAAAAGGAATTGCCAAAGCAGGGTAAAGAAAGAAACCCCTCCCATCGATACAAATTTCCACCCCAGGAAGCCACTTTTGATGAAGATGATAGTGTTGAGGAGATCCTGGGAGAAAAAATTGGTACTGTGGTCAATTTTTCAATTCAGAATGGCACCATCGACATCAAGAAAAGTGGAAATGCTATTGACATTCACCCACATTCAATTCATGTACGTGAAGTTGTGCCCGGAGGTGCTTTAGCAGCTTCCCTTAGGAAGTTTGCGCAATCAGTTATTGATTATGGTCTCGATGAAGAGGGTCCATTTCGAGCCGGGCGAGATTTGTTATTGAGAAAGGCTCCAAGAATGAAGAAAGGTTCAGAATTACAAATAAGGAAGCCAGGAGAATCTGTCAATGAAGCTGCATTAAGGTTGGTACAAAGTCTCAATGAAGGGATCTTACCCATTCAGGGACCTCCGGGTACGGGAAAAACACATCTTGGAGCTGAACTGATTATCGACCTGATTAGAAAGGGGAAACGTGTAGGTGTGACTGCGGTAAGCCATAAAGTGGTAAGAAACCTGTTGGATAAATCTTTAAAAATGTCCAGGGAAAGAAAAACGCCTATTGATGCTGTTCATAAACCAAAAAAGAAGTCCGAATCTCTACCTGAAGGGCTTGAAGAAGTCACTAATAATGGCAAAGCTTACGCAGTTTTAGATGAAGGAAAAGTAGTGGGCGGTACTGCTTGGTTATGGGCAAGTGATGATGCCGAAGAGCAACTTGATTACCTGTTTGTGGATGAAGCAGGCCAGATGTCACTATCATACGTATTGGCTATTTCACGAGCTGCCAGGAACATAATTCTGTTGGGAGATCCGCAACAACTGGAACAACCTCAAAAAGGAGCACACCCGGAAGGCTCAGAAGTCTCTGCATTACACCACGTTTTGAATGGTAAGCAGACCATGCCAGAGGATCTGGGATTATTCCTTGATCATACCTGGCGACTAAACCCATTTATTTGTCAATTTACATCTGAAGTTTATTATGAAGGAAAACTTCAGCCAAAAGAAGGATTGGAAGTCCAGCAAATAGCAGGTAATAGTAACTTCTCCGGAAGTGGTTTATTTCTGGTACCAGTGGATCATACCGGGAAACGTGACCGGTCTTTTAAAGAAGTAGAAGAAATCAAATCTATTGTTGATCATCTCCTTTCATCCGGTTTAACCTGGACAGATCGGGAGAACAAGACACAAAACCTTACCAGAGAAGATATTTTGATAGTGGCACCTTATAATGCCCAGGTGGGAGCATTATCTGAAGCTTTGAATGACATCAATATTGGAACAGTAGATAAATTCCAGGGGCAGGAAGCTCCTGTTGTTATTTACTCCATGACCAGCTCATCCCCGGAAGATGCTCCAAGGGGCATGAGTTTCCTATACAATCCAAACCGGTTAAATGTAGCTACCAGCCGGGCTCAATGTATTTGTATATTGGTGGCGTCACCATTGCTCTTTCAACCGGAATGTCACTCAGTAGATCAGATGAAGTGGGCAAATGGGTTGTGTAGGTATAAAGAATTAACTAAAGTCTAAATGAAACTTAATATTCCGTTTTTGAAGAATAAGATTATTAGAGATCGTTTTTTGGCGGGATTACTTACAATTGCTTTAAGTGCATGGATGGGTATTGATTCACTTGGAGTTTTTGAAAGTATTAAATATATGTTCAAGGTTTGGATGTTTGGCGCTCAACCGGGTGACATTTACTACTCAGGATTATTTTTTGTTTTGAGTTCTATAATATGGATTTGGGTTTTTACCAGCTATTTGAGTAATGATTTAATTCAGGGTCAGAATCGTTTTGAGGAAACTATTGCCGCTATATACAGGGCACCTAATCCTTTTATCTTCAATGAATATCCAATTTTCCATCAAGCCCTTGACAGTAAATTGAAGAAGTTTAATGAGAATAGTGGTTTATCCTACAAAGAAAAATCTAATATTTTAAAAGTAATACTGGAAGATATACTGATTCTTACCCAAAACTTTTCACCGCAAGATGTAAAGTTGAAAGGGTCTAATGTAATGTTCTATTTATCAACTTTGGAATTCTCAGAATTGATAGAAAGACTGATAAATAGTGAACGAATTCGATTTACGGATCACAAGAGAATTGAAACCTTTGCGGGAGTCTTACTAACCTATGAAGAAGCCGTAGTACTTTTGGATAAAAAGTCAAAAAGAAGCATCCCTAGTATTGGTTTACCTGTTTTTCATAAATCAAAAATTGATGGAGAAGAGTATCAAATGCCAGGAGCTGCTTATGCCATTTTTGAAGGAAATTATGTTTGTACAAATGTAAAGGAGCTGATTTCGGATTGTCAATTTATGGGTAAATCAGTTTCTAGTCAAATTGAGACTTATTTCAAGAAAGAAGGGAAGGATATAAAGAGTTTTGCTTCATTTCGAATTGGATCAAGTAAAGAACCTTTAGGTGTCCTAAATATAGATTCAAGTGAAGAAAATGTTCTTGGGTCTGCCAAAGAATACTTTTCAACTTTTAATGCCTTGATACATCCAGTTCTTAAGCTAATTGAACCTTTAATTGTTGATATCCGAAATCAATTCATCGAGCAAAAAATGATTGATTTAAAGTCTCAAGAAGATATAAATTTGGAGCCGATTGAATCAAAACTCAATAAAAAACGTTAAAATTGTGTAAAGGCATAATCGCTTGATAAGATGAAATTTACTCCAAAAAAGAATTTTAATTCGTTCGGATCAAATGGCTCTACCGTAAGAAAAGCCCCAGGAGGATACTATGCACCAGGAATGGGAACATATAACCCTAAACAAAGCAAACAAGTAAATATCACTGGGTCGGGAGAGAATAATAATACGCAGACTACAACTGCACAGCAGAATCAACAGGATTATTATTAATTCAATTCAGCTTTTCAAGCATTCAACTAAGAAGGTTTTTTTATTATTTGCTGCCGTCTTCTACAATAATCAACCTTTATACATTATAAAATAAGCCCTCTCAACCTTTGAGTCATGGTTGATTTTGAGGTAATCAGTAATGGCTTTCTTCACTACACTGTATTTACTCACATGCTCATAAAATGTGACTGTTTGGTCGGCTACCCATTCTGGATCAAAATTTGAATAGTCAAATCCTTCAATATTCATCAACCAGTCATAATAAGGGTCAATACCCTTTAATTCAGTGAATGCGATAGTATCTTTATTTAATTTTAAGCATAGATCTAAGAATTGGTCTAAGGGGTAATATCTAGGTCTTGGTAAAACCCCAAATAGCCCAAGATTTTGTTTCCACCTTTCATTTGGTTTCGCCCTTTTTCTGTGTATATCAAAAAACCTTTCTGTTTCAGAGAGTACACCCCAGAATGTTGCTCGATAATGTAGGGTACTATCAAAATCCTGATCCAGGGATTCAATAATCTTACTTTTAAAAAATTCATTCAAAATTTCTAATTGGGAACTTCGCCCCAAATTCACTAGAAAATTTTTACTGGAGGATTGGATCTCCGGAAGCTTAATTGAAAGAAGACCAATGAGTTTATTTGATTCATGTTTATTGAAACTGATATTCTTCTCTGAAATAATTGACGAACAGACTTCCAAACCTCGTAATGAATCAAACTTAGATGGATTATTTAATGACCAAAAGAAGAAACTTTTCACTATCGAATTTGACAACACTTCAGATCGCTTGTCTAAAAAATACCATACTTCTGAAAGTTTATTGGGTATTAGAGGGTTAGGATTTGATATAAAGTCAAACACATTGGAAGTGACTTCCTTCAGCTTCTTAGAGTCAACCTCAAGAAATGAAAGCAGAGTTAAAAGTGTTGAAAAGAATTTCTGGTAAGTTGTTTTAAAACCAAAAGTGTTTTCCTGTTTGAAATGTACTACAAGACTATCCCCTGAAGCCATTAGGTTATTAAGTAGGTCAAATATTTTTTCACTTCCTAAACTACTCTTGTAGGCAATGGACTCTAAGTTGTATCTTTTGAGGTACTCTTTGAGATTTTTCGCATCACAATACAGAATGATGACCTTAATTATAAAGTCATCAAAGTACTTAATTCTGCCATCCTGTTTTCTATAGATTGCATGGGAGGCTATGACTGCTTCCATAAACATATCTGAAATTTCTTTGAATTCTAAAAATTCATCATAGATGATACAGTTATTGTTTAAAAAGGAATAAAGCTCCAAATATTCACTGATAATCTCCATTCCATGATTATTCCAACTTGCACCTCCTTCCAGTTGACTGTAGTAATGGTTGCGAATTTCATTGAGTTTTTTCTTAATCCTGAATTGTGCTGTTTCAAGAAATGACTTGGTATACAGATACTTAATGAAATCCTGATGGTCTCCAGAGTAACGGCGATAAGCCTGATCTAAATTGATATTGTCTATCTTTTTTAATAGCTTTTCATTTTTGGATCCAGTAAAAGGGTTTCTTAGAAACTGATACAGGTACTTCAGGTTGTGCTCAATGATGAAGTGTAACAAAGGAAATTCCTTAGCACATTTCACTTTCGTTTCCAACAATTGGTTCGCTGAAAGCTCTTCTAGACCAATCTTACCATTGATGTAAGCTGTTTTTATGTCTTCCAGAGCATTTCCTGTAAGCTGATCAGACAGCTCCAATACCCTGCCAAACTCAAACCTTTGATAGCTGCATCTAATACAATCGCATTTGGATTGATCAATAAATCTTACGTCTATTAATCTTCTATCACGTTCATCTTCAATATTGAAAATTAACTGTTGAGTAAATTTTGAAAGAACGGTTGTAATCTGTTGCTTCCGATCATTTATTTTGATCCTTTCATCACCTATTTTTATAACTTTATTGTATTCCGAGATTTCAATGGAATGGAAAAAATTTAGACTTTCCGAATGTTCTAAACTAAGTGTAAAAGAAGTGTAAAATGGAAATTTAGCTTGATTCAAAAAAGTCTTAATCCTACGCCTTAAGATGTTTGAAGGGAAAAATTCTACTTCCCTGTGTAAGGATTCAAAAAAACTATACCAATTGGAAAGTACATCTATTTCATTTTTCCATTCAAATGATTCCAATTCATTTTTCCCAAATATTACATCGTTGCTAAAACGGTCATTCCAAACTTTATTGAGATATGTTTTTACCTCCTTAATATCGGATATCAGCTCATTAAAAGCATTTGCAGCAATCTTACCATTTTGCAATAATCTTTTTTTGGGATCAATATATATTTGAATACTATCAGATCCTTTTTGCTTGGCAATACTGTATTTCTCAAGGTAAATATTTGAGAACAACTGTATTGGTAGATAGTAAATACTTCTTCTTTCCAAATCACAAAGCGTAAAAATCATAACGTGATCCAGTTCCTCGCAGAAGTATTTGACATGCCATATATCATGAAGCTGAAAGGATATCTTGCCTTTGTATTCCCCATTTTTCAAAGGAGTAATTTCCTTTGTGGTGCCCTTGTTTTGGTTATAAAAGGAACCTATTAAAGAATTATCAAAGGGGAAACTATTTTCAGGTGGAGAATGCCTTTTCTCAATTTCAAATATGTGATCAATTCCTTTTTCCTTTAACTGATGCAATTCATAAGGTCTTAATTGGTAAGCTCCATTCTCTTGAAATATATTTTCAATAGCTTCTTCGAGAAGTCTATTTGCACTCCTTTCAATTTCATCAGTTGTCAAATTCACCCGACACCTCCTTCCACAATCTTAATCTCATCTTCCGTCAACCCATATAATTCATATACCAGCTGATCTATTTCTTCTTCAATCGCTGTAGTATCTGCTTCTATATCATTTTTTTTGAGTTCGAAGATTTCGCAGACTTTAATTGTGATTTTTTCCAATAACCTCCCATTGGGTTCAGCAATAGGTATCTTTCCAAAGTACTTCCAAATTAATTGATAACCATTCTGGATTTGGGTACAGTATTTAGTAATGAGCCACCATCCTAGTTTAGAATTTAGTATGGCCACTAAAAATTTTTCCTCCGTAGGAATAATCCACATTGAATCATTACAATAGAATCCCTCATCATCAAAAATGAATACCGGCTTTACTTGAAACCTCTGATACATGATTTTTGGCTTTTGAAATATTTCCAAGTAATCTAAACTTGGATTATTATCTAATTCTAGCCAATGATGTTGGCCTTCATAAGGTTTAGTCTCAGTAATAGGAGAACCGCTACATTGCCCCCTCTTTTTTAACTTATTCTCGTACTTTAATAGATGATTGAAGACTGCTGGGTATTCTTTTTCTAAAATTTTGAAGCTTCCATAGTGAGCTAATATTACGCTATCAACGTGCTCTGCATTTGGAGTAGAATATCGTGAAATATTTCTTCCTCGGAGAACTGGTGCGATTATCTGAGCCGAATCAGGATCTTTCTCTAAAAGCTTATCTTTGGTTGTAGAGTCAATTAGAAATGCTTCAGTTAAGCCAAACTTAATACCATAATTGGCCTGACCATTTATATAATCGCTTAAGGCAGAGTATCTTTCTCCTAATCTATCTAATAAATCCTTTTCAGTTTTTGAAGATATTACCCAAGTTTGAGCGCTGAGGTTTTTAACCTGAAACGATTCAAATTTTGAATTCATCAAAGAATTATAGTCTAGTGCATCTCCTTTTTTAAATGACTTCACTAGAAGATGCTCAGAACGGTCTTTATTATTTGCAAAATAGATACAAGGATATGTAGTCGCTTCATCAAAGACTTGTATGTCTCCAAAGTCAATAAGCTTAAAAAGATTCCTATTCAAAAAGAATTTTCTAAGGCCATTTCCATAACCTGCTTGCAACCACTTATTTGGCATGATTAAGGATGACCAACCTGACAGATTTCCAATCTTAAATGCTATTTCTACAAACAGAGTATATAAGTCTCCTTTCTTATTGTAGGTTAAAAATTCAAAGCTCTCGACAGCTTTCGAAAAATATTTCATCTTTTCAAGATTAACATAAGGCGGATTCCCTATCACCACATCAAACCCAATAAAATTCCCATCATCATCCAAGACTTCCGGAAATTCAAAACGCCATTCAAAGGCATCCTCGTAGATCTTGTTGCTTTTGATCTCTGCCAGTTCCTGTTCCAGCTTCTGCAGAGCTTTTGTCTTGGTTTCTACTTCTTTATTCCACTTTTTCTTTTGAACAGCGGACATGTCAAACATGCTTGTTTGAGTGGTAAGCGCAGTGAGTTGACCTTTCAGTTTCTGAGAAGCAATGACGCGCTTATCCTTTTTATTGATCTCGGTCTCAAAGTCACTCTTTATGCTATCAATCAATCGCTCAAACTCCCGTTTGTCTTCCTTTTTGGTGGCATTCTTGTAACTGTTCACAGCATTCCGGTAGGTGGATACATTCCATTTACTCTTGCTTTTTTTGAGTGCCTCACTGATGTCCGTGTCCAAATCAAACCGGCTGATCAGGGAATTTCCCCGTTTGATGTTGATGTCAATATTAGGGAGCGTTTCGAGTTCTGTTTCATTCTTATAGTAGGCATTTTTAAGTAGCTCAATCCATAAACGTAGCCGACAGATTTTTACGGAGTTGGGGTTGATGTCTACCCCAAACAGGCAATTCTCTATGATGGTCTGCTTTTTGTGAAAAAGCGCTTCCTGTACCCGCTGGCTTTCCTTATCTGCAGGGGAATACTTAAAGAGCTCTCCTTCCAGGTTGGTGATCGCCAGTTCATCGTTTTCAATCTCTACCTGGTAACCGGAAAGCACCTCGCCCTTCCTGTCTGTCAGCACATGTAGTTCCGACTTGATGGCAATGATCTCATTGAGTGCAGAAACCAGGAAATGTCCGGAACCTACGGCCGGATCACAGATCTTCAGGCTATTGATGATTTCATTGGCTTCTTTTCGGACTTTGTTCCTTCCTTTGTCACTTGTACGGATCTCTTCTACCAGGTCTTCTTTCAAGTCCTCAAATTCTTTACACTTCCATCCCCAGGCTTCATTAAATTTTTGCACCACAGCCCGTCGGATGGTTTCCCGGCACATGTACATGGTAATGAATCCCGGTGTATAAAAAGATCCGTCTTTGTACCCATTGATCTTCTCAAAGATCAACCCGAGGACGGAGGCATTGATGAGGGATTTGCTTACTTCTTGTACCTCTTCTTTTCCTTCACTGCTAAAATTATAGGCATCCAGGAATTCAAACAGATAGGTCAGGGTATCCTTGCTGCCGGACAGCCTGGCTCCTTTGTCATTTTTAAGTACTGTCTGACCATAGAGGTTTAATCCAAGGTTATTGTTCAGCATGGTAATGGTCAGCACTTCTTCGAGTCCCGTAGGCTCAAACAGAGAACTGTTGAGGTAGGGCACATGGGTGAATTTCTCCCTATAGCGTTCATTTCTTTCATCCTGTTTTTTGGCGAGTACTCCAAAAAACAAACTTTCAAGAGAATCAAAATTGGGAATTGTGCTAATATCAAGGAACCGGTATTTCTTGTCTCCCTTATGATAGGTAACCAACTGGGATTCCAGGAGCTTTAGAAACAGGATCCTGTTGATCCAGGTAATACAAAGCTCCAGGGCTACACTGTAAAGTTGATCCTCAACCGTATTTCCAAAATGAGTTGGATTATCCAGAACTCTGTGACGATCCCTTTCTTCCATAATATTAATAGCATTCTCAAGAAGGGAGCCGTCATCTCTTTTTTCTTTTTCTTTTCTCCGAATAAGCTTTTTGCCTCCCTCTTTGACTTCTTCTAATCCGATAATATGTAAGAGTTCATGATAGAATTGTTTATTGAGAGAGTTACTGTCATTGGCAAATTGTTGGTTTAAAAGATGAACAGGTGAAAGGACTTTATAAAATGAGATTAGTTTCTGACTATCATTTCCTTTATTCAGGTCACTGGCAATTTCATTAAAATCAAACCAGGTGTAGGTAAGCTTCTCCTTTTGTTCTTCAATTGCAGGTCCGGCAATGTCTTTGAAGAACATCGTAGTATGAGCACTATCCTTTTGGCCGGCACTCCATTCCTTAAAAGCCTTGAGCAATTTTGGGTTCTTATAGAAGCACTGATAAAATACATTTCCATCAAAAATGAACCATTCATGCGCATTGGTGATAATCAGGTGCTTAATGTCTTTATTTTCTTCCTCAATCCGCTCCCTCAGATAGTATAGCACCAGCTCCTGAAGCGCTTTGGTATTGAGGTTATCTTTGGATACCATTTCACGATTCCCTAGTCTCTTTATTTCAAGTAATACTCCAGGAGTGCTATTGGTTGTCTTATCATTGTGAATAACCAGGTCAGTCCTACCTTTGGTATTGATAGCAAACTCCCCTTTATACCAGGTATCCTTTAGAAAAGTGGTTACATTGTTTTTAAGATGTTCTTCACTTTCATCCGGATTAATTCCTTTTAGCAGTGCCTTTAGATTCTCTTTGAACCTTTCGATATCAGGCCGATCTACCGGTTGTCTGCGGTAAGCTTTGTTGAGAGCTTTTATTGGGGTGATAAGTAGATCCGCAGTGTTCATTCAGATTTGGCTTAGTTTTTAAAGAGAGTCTTTATTTTATTTCTAGTTTTTTTAATTGTCGCATCACTTCTCGTTCTACCTGCTCAAAGCTTGGTAAATCATGAATTTGATCAGACATTGAACTTTCCCATCTACCTTTGTATTGTGGTAATCGCTGCTCTAGTTTCAGGTGAAATGAAGCAGGATCTAAACCTTTGCTCCTAGTTTTTTCAATAAATTCAGTTTGATAAAACGTCACATCCATTCCATATACCTCTACAAGATACCAAATGTCATAGAAATCTCTTGCCTGCATTCGCTGCATGACTGATCGTAATTTTTCAACGATCACTTCCTCAAGAGTATAGCATAAAACTTGGTACTCTTCCAGATCTGAGTAGTTAATGATCGCCTGGCAGTATTTAGGTGTAAATGCAAGATGTTCGCTTCGGGATATGTCAACCTTAATTTTTCTTCCTGACCCTGTACCTCCTAGTGGCCCAACGTAACTGATATAGAAATTAATGCCTCCATCCTCGTGTTCATTATTCTCAATAATTTCCAATGGGATATTGGCTTCTTCTTTAACATATTCAAAAACCTGGTCAAACCAATTGAAAATTTGTTCATTGGTAATAGTGTTATCAAGTAATGTGAAGTCCAGGTCTTCAGAATATCTGTAATCATCAAAATAAACTTTCTTGAGTACCGTCCCTCCTTTGAATGCGATCTTATCGGCTAGTTTGTGTTGTGAAATCCCTTGCAGAAGCCAGGATAAAATATAATCCTTTTCTATTTGCTGATCCCTGACTCCAGCATCTCGTGCTTTAATTTGTATTTCTCCTGGTCTGATCATGTGTAGATCGCGGATTTAATGGTTTCTATTTCCAGATTTTGTTGAATGCCCCAACGACTGATCATTTTGCCTTCTTTTGGAAGTTCTGTATCCAGTACAACATATGAAGCTGTCTTTGCTTTCAATAATTGAGAGATAATGTGAGTCCTTATCTCGAGTACCTCAAGGAGAAATCCAAGTCTTTTAATGACCGCTTGCGAATCAAACTGATCCACATATTCAAAGAGTTTCTCATATTTTATCTTGTCTTTAGAGGCGTATAATGCTTTGGCCACCTCGACAATTCCTCCCGCATAGTTGGGCTTAAACAAACAATCGACAAATGTCTTCTCAAGGTCCGAACATGTCACTTTATTAAATTGATCAATCCATATTTTCCTGGATCCAAAAAAGTGCTTTTCGTTATGAAATATGTACTGGAAAGTCACGTTCTTGATTTCAATTTTTGATGGTCTCAACTGTCTGTCTACAACAATTTGTTCTTTGAGAGAGGGTTGAGTGATGAGGTTATGGATTTGCAGTGCTGAATAGTAACCAATATAGTGGTTAGTTCCATTCACAAGGTGTTCAGCAATCAAATGCCAATCAGGCATGAATGAATTAGCATCTTGTTCATAGGGAATGATGTAGTACAATCCCTTTTTAAGACGCATCAGGAGTCCCCTTTTTACCATGTCGCTGAGCAATTCTTTGAGAGCACTATCACTTGATCGAGGCAGTGCCTTCGTTGCCTCAGTATAATCAAAACAATCTTTATTCAACTGATTGAAGTAGGAAAGGATCTCATTTGATTGTGTTGATATATACTTATTTTTCATAGTAATAATGTCAGCTTCAACCTGACCACAATGATATGATAAATAATCATTATTTTATATTTATTGTAGTAAAAAAGTCAGGTTTATCCTGACAAAATGGATATGAAACAAATGATTTTATGTAATATTGTAATACTTTAAACTTAATGGTTTCGCAAAGCCTGGCTATGACTTTCGAATATATACGGAATAATAAGAACATTCTTGATCAAGTTGTAAAGCTCGGAACAAAGAATTCCAAGACTTTAGGGCATTTTCCACAAGGTGCATTTGTTGAGCATGCACACAGAGGTAATATACTATGCGCAATAGAAAAAGATAAGTTGTTAGGATATGTACTGTTTGCAGTTACTCAGAGGAAGCAAACAATCAGAATTGTGCATTTGTGTATTTCAGAATCTTCAAGAGGTAAAGGGATAGCAAAGCAATTATTAGATAGGATTCGAGAAAAGTTTAAGGATTCCTTAAAGGGAATTCAGCTTAGCTGCAGGTACGATTATTTAGAAGCATCAGAATTATGGAAAAAGTATGGATTTGTTGCTGCAGATAAAGTAAGGAGTAGGAGTATAAAAGAAAATTACTTAGTTAAGTGGTGGTATGATTTTGGAAATCACGATCTCTTCTCATTGTCCGATGCAAGTTCAGATAAAGTGAAAGCACTTCTTGATGCTAACATAATCATAAAAATTAGAGATCAGCAGAAGGGTAAGCCTACTGATGCTCAGTTCCTTTTAGAAGATCATTTAGTTGATTCTATTGACTATTATTATGCACCAGAATTCTTCAATGAAATTCTAAGAGATAATGACAATAATAGAGCAAATGATACGAGATCTTTTATTCGCAGTAATTTTTGCCAGGCAAAATTTGATCCATCAGGAAGAGATAGTATTCTGGATAAACTAAATGAAACAATACCAGGGAATTCAGTTAATGATCAATCTGATAAAAAACAATTAGCAGAATGCATTGCCGGAGGTATTCCATATTTTATTACAAATGATAAAGGAATTTTAGATGCGGATCATACGCTAAATAGTGAATTTGGAATTGAAGTCATGAGGCCTGTTGATTTCATAATAGCTATTGATGAGAGTAATAATTATGTCAATTACCGGTCAACCCGGATTGCAGGGGTAAACTATGAATACTCCAAATTAAAACCAAAAGAGGTAGATACGCTTGTAGAGTTATTCCTAAATAGAAGTAGGAGTGAAAGGAAACATGAATTTAGGAATACTCTGATTTCATTGGCTACCAAAATTAGTAGTTGCGAAATAAAACTTGTCAGGGATAGGGAGACTCGGATTTTAGGACTTTCAGCACTTGAGGTGTATGGTGATACCGTTAAGATTCAAGTTTTAAGGACAACAAATACGAATCTTTCAAAGACTCTTTTCAATCAGCTTATTCTTGAAGCGGTAAATTATACAAGATCACAAAAGTTAGGTCATATTTCTATTCATGAATCAAATATCAGTAATGATAATTTAGGAACCTTAGAGTCATACGGTTTCATTAAGAAAGGAGAAGAATGGTCCAAAGTTAGTCTTGAGGGGATCAGAGAATCAGCAACTATTTTTGATCATGAACTGATAAAATCAACATTTGATATTCAGGTTATTAGTAAGAAGTATTACAAATCAGGCGTATCAGAAGAGTATAAATCAGGCGTAGAGAGGATGTTTTGGCCAGTTAAATTTATAGACCTTGACTTACCATCCTATATTATTCCAATAAAACCATTTTGGGCTAGTCAATTATTTGATTATTATGCTGCGGAAAGTTCACTATTTGGGTCTAGTGCTGAATTATCCTGGAGCAGAGAAAATGTATATTATAGGAGTGTGAAACCGGTAACAGAAAAGGCTCCGGGAAGATTGTTGTGGTATTCAAGTTCCGCTAAGAATCAAAGTCGAACAAATGCTATTGTAGGTTGTTCGTATTTAGATGAGGTGCATATTGGAGAAGCAAAGAAACAGTTCCAAAGGTTTCGGAACTACGGCATATATCAGTGGGATGATATTTATAAATTAGCAAAATACAATATCCATACCTTAATAAAGGTTCTAAAATTCAGTGATACCGAAGTTTTCAAAGAGCCAATCAAATTGATACAAATAAATAAAGTTTTGCTCTCCCATGGTCAGAAGAAAAACACATTTCCGTCCCCAGTGAAAATCAGCAATGAGACCTTTATGGATTTATACAAGATTGGAACCCAAAACTAAAATGAGCAAAATAGTTCTTATATCCATCAAGCCCGAATTCGTAAACAAAATATTCAACGGGACTAAGAAAATTGAATTAAGAAAGTCAATGCCAAAAGTTGATCCAGGGGACTTAATGGTTGTTTATAGTACCTCACCTGAAATGGCGGTTATCGGTGTTTGTAAAATTGAGCGGATTATTACCTCAACACCTCATGAAATATGGGGAAATCATTCAGCTTCTTTAGGGATAGATAAGGAGAGGTTTCTTGAGTATTACGCTGGCACCGAGAAAGCTATTGGAATTGTATTAGGAAATACTAAGAAATTCAGAACTAAGATCCCATTGAAAACTATAAAGGAGAGATTTCCTGCTTTTAGCCCCCCCCAGACTTTCAAGTACTTTAGGAGGAGTATGTTGTCAAAGCAATCATCTAATTTGATCTCATCATAATCACCCTATAAAAGAGTATTCTTTTTTTCTGATTATTTTAGAAACCTTTTTGATGAACTGTATTTTTTGTAAGAATGATTCAACAAATTCGAGAAGTGTCGAACACATATTGCCTGAATCATTAGGGAATAAGGAACACACTTTACCTAAAGGAGTGGTTTGCGACTCTTGCAATAACTACTTTGCTACAAAGATAGAGAGGCCATTTCTGGAACAACCATTTTTTAGGAGTTTAAGAAGTAGAAATCTCATCGAAGGAAAACGTAATCGCATTCCAACTGAAAAAGCTATTACAATGGGTGGTCAAGTTGAGATATTACCAACAAAAGATGGTTTGTCGGTTATTTACGAAGATGAAAGAATTATTAAGAAGGTCATTGCTGCTAAGAGTGGTAGAATATATGTTCCACAATACTCAAACCCTGAACCAAATAATAATACAATTTCCAGATTCCTGGGGAAAGTTGCCATTGAATTTATGACATCAAGAGTTCTTCAAATAGAAGGATGGAATGAAGAAATTGTTACAAAGGAGCAGCTTGATTTGCTTAGGAACTATGTTAGGTATGGAAGTGGACCCTCAATTTGGCAATATAATGAGAGAAGAATTTATTCAGAGGACCAGCGCTTTGTTGATCCTTCCAATGGACGAGTAGTTCCTTATCAGGTTTTACATGAGATGGATCTTATTTATACAGAAAACCTCGAAATGTTTCTTGTATTAGCAATAATGGGTTTGGAGTTTGCGATCAATCTTGCTAATCCCAGCATTAGGACTTATGAAAATTGGCTCAAGGAGAATAATTACAAAAGCATTTTAGATTTAAATGAATCTAGAAAAAAATTATAAATGATATTAAAATGTAAGAGTGGGGCTTCCCCTTTGGGTCGGGCTTTCCGCTTTTACGTGGTAACCGCTTCAATCCCTAAGCCATGGAGAAAAAGCTTCTTCCCTAAATCGCTTTTTCAGATTTACTAATTTGCCATCCCTGGACATTTTGTTCTCCGTTTCCACTTGCTGTCGCAGCAATGTACAAACAGGTCTACAGAACATGTCAAGAAAAAATCCGGAAATCTCCACCCTTTGGGTAGGTATTTCCGACCGGGTGCAAGCACCCTATTTTTTGCTTGACATAACCTGGACCAGTTTGTGTTATTGGATTGAAAGGCGACAGATAGAGGAAACTCCGAAAAAATGTGCTATATACCTCCGGTGGGAAAGGCTCAAGAATCGGAAGGGACCTTAGATTAATCGAGAATGTGCATTTTGAGAATCAGGTCATTAAAAATTTGTATGCTAAATTCTGGGAATGATAAACACCTAATTTTTAATAATTGATATTTGTACTTATTCAGTGATCGATTTAGCAACATTGTAAAAATCACACTCCCATTATGAATCATATCAAAACCACGTGTGTCCATCCGATAGACAGGCAGGGGGCTTCTGTGACCACTTCCATTGAACCCGGAACTGCGAATGATTATCGTAATTTGAAAGAACTTAATTACCCGGGTTTTTTATCTACTCATAATCAGCATAGGTTAGGAGAAATCATAGCTCGTCTGGAAGGAGCAAAGCACGGAGTAGCATTTAATTCAGGAATGACCGCCATAAGTTGTTCTATTTTTTCTTTGATAAAAACCGGAGATCATGTGCTTTTATCCAGTGAACTGTATGGTGGTACGTTCAAACTTGCAACCAAAGAGTTTATCAAACGAGGTATCTCATACAGCTTTGTTGATAACACCTTGGATTCTTTGGATAAATACAAGAGAGAGAATACTGTTCTTTATTTTTTTGAAACTCCCTCAAATCCATTGTTGAGTATCACGGATTTATCACAAATTTCAAATTGGGCCAAAACACATCGTATCAAAACCGTAGTAGACAACACATTTGCCACCCCGGTCAATCAAAACCCCTTGTTTTGGGGGATAGATATTGTATTGCATAGTGGAACAAAATATCTTGGTGGCCATAATGATCTTATGTTTGGTGTTGCAGCCACAAGCGACCCTGTTTTGTACCAGGCGTTACTAAACACTGCAAAAATTTATGGTGGTGCATTATCACCGGAAATTTGTTACCTCGCTGAAAGAAGTATCAAAACATTATATCTGAGGGTACAGCAACAAAACAGGTCTGCAGTAAAGATAGCAGCCTTCCTTAATGAGCATTCTAAAATCAAAAAGGTTTATTATCCGGGGCTACCGACGCATCCTGATCATCAAATTGCTAAAAAACAAATGAACGGTTTTGGGGGAATGGTTTCTTTTGAAATTTTCAGTGAAGGGAAGCAAATGAATCGCTTTCTCGATCATTTAAAGATTATCTCACCAGCTATAAGCCTTGGTGGAGTAGAAAGTTTAATCAGTGTTCCTGCAGTTACATCACATAAGGATCTCAGTAGCGAGGAGCAAAAGTCAAAGGGGATAACAGCGGCTTTGATTAGGTTGTCTGTTGGGGTTGAAGATGGTGATGACCTCATTGAAGATCTTTCATTTGCTTTAAGTAAGATATAGCTGTTTTTTTAAAGCATTTCAAAAGGTGTGAAATCCGGTTGTAAATCTTGCCCTGAAAATATTGTTTTCCGTTTTCTCGCTATCGCAATAATGTACAAACAGGTCTACAGAACATGTCAAGTAAAATCCGGAAATCTCCACCTTCCGGGTAGGTGTTTCCGACCGGTGCAAGCACCTATTTTGCTTGACATAACCTGGACCAGTTTGTGATATTGGATTGAAAGGCGACAGAAAGAGGAAACTCCGAAAAAATGTGCCATTTGCCTCCGGCGGGAAAGGCTCAAGAATCGGAATGTTTAAGTTCGAAGGTTTTAATATCCAACTATAATTTCTCATTCGTCCAAAAGGACTTTCTGAGAATATAAGTCCAGAACATCTGTATTCAGATCAGCTAAATAAGCCCGTGAAATGGAGTCCTTTCATGGCCCAACACCTGACTAATTCCTGTGCTGGGAATAGCTAGATTAAAATTATTTGCTTTGGATCTGCTATCACCGATGTAATCAATTGGGTAGGAATCCCCGAAATAAGAAAGCCAACGCCAACAGCTAATGACCATAAGATGGAAAAACTTAATTAAGTGTAATTTTTTATCTGGAATTTTTTTTAATTTTATCAAAACCGTTTTGAACCATGAAACTAGTCAGCTTAACTACAACCATACTCGTAGCAACCCAATTAAATTTAGCAATTAGCCAGGAGAAAAAACCAGTGCCGATTGATTCCGTACTTGAACTTTCAAACGAAGTTTTAAGGAATGGGTACTTCGTTGTGGACCTTGAAACTTCATTTTATGATTATTTTGATACAGATAGCCTGGTACCACAGAGTGGAATAAACATACTTTGCAAGTTTAAGGAATGTGACTTCGGTGGAGAACCCGAAAAAAAAGTTGATCATGGATACAAATTTCCAGTAGTCATTCAGGTAGATAACAATACCCGGCCAGGTAAGTACTTTATAAAAATTAGTCGTGGTGGAAAGACGGATCATGTACGGGAATTGACCATTTTGGAATATCTGCCCAAGAATACAAAAGGGGTTATACATACTTCAAGGATCACAGGTAATCCGTCAATCGATGCTATTAAGGTCATACCTCAAATATCTAATCGGGGAGACACCTTATTCTTCCCGGGAGAGAACTGGGATAAAAGATTTAAATCGGTTTCATTGAATGGAAAGCCATTGGGTTACGTCTCTGATCGAACGTATACCATGGGTGGGGAATGGGACGCAGTGCATCAAAAAGACCTTGACCTGTTTAGCCCTTTCATAGAAATTGAACGATACAATACGACCGTGAAAACCAGGCTGCCGATTAAAATGGAAGCGCCTAAACCGCTAATCCTGCAAGACAGAAGTCAGAGTGCCCTAGAGGGGAACACTTCAATTACGTTGAAATTGCATGTAAACAGCCTCTTTCCACGTGCAAAAGTAGAGTTGATCCACGATGAGTCTTTTATACTAAAGGAAAATAATATCCGGTTGGAAGGTAGTGTAGATATGGTAAAAAGCGAGGTTAGTGTTGATCTCCCTGTAAAGCCGAATATACAGCTGAATGGAAAGTCTTTTGATGTAGTGGTGCATAACGAAGATGGGAATTTTAGTCCGAGTTTTAAGGTCACCATAAAGGCAAATCAAAACCTCATTAAAGCACAACCAAAGGATTCTCGTGAATACCTTATCAAAGGAGAATTGGTTAAAATTCGCTTTACAAGGTTAGAAAATGCCCAACTATTGCCCCTGGACGACACACTGGTATTTAAGCCAATCGGTCAAACAGAAATTTACATGATTCCCGACAGGACTGATGTACGAGATCCACGGGAGGAGTTCTCAAGTGAGATTCGAATTCCCTCATCCTTGGGTATCAATGCACCATTTGTTGTTTATAGGAAAAGTGGAGGCTATCAATGGACCGGATTATTAGCGGATCCGGTAGATAAACCAAAATTTAGTGATAAAGATTACGAAATATTACCAGGGAACAAAGAGAAAATTGAACTGTTGAATACTGACTCGAAAACAAATGAGGTATTCAAAATTTTTGCTGAAAGTATCCCTGGAATATCACTTGAGACAACCTCTTTAAATGACGGGGTGACAGTAACTGTTGATAAAGACGTTAATACAATTTCATCTTTTCAAATAGCCTTAAAAACGAAATTTGGAGATCGCTTAATTGACACAAAAACCATTAGTATTGGTTCTTGGCCGAGGCCGGAGACACTTTTAAAAGCTCCGACATCAATCGAAAAAAATGAATTTGGTAAAAGCATCATTCTTACGACAAATGATGGTGTAGACCCCACCTTCCTATATAATATGAAAGCTCAGCTTGTAAAGGAAGATGGTACAGGTATTCTGGAACCACAACCTTTCAATAAAAATGGAAATAGTTACGAGGCCGACTTAAAGCCGGTTGGGTTAAAAGGGGGAGAGAAATTTTATGTACAGGTAACCAATAACTTTAACGAAAAGAAAATTTACGATGGGTTCATGAAAAGGGAATCGCCTTTTCTGGTAAATGCCGGTGTATCAGCTTTTGAAATTGCTTTTAAAAAGAGGGATTTAACTTATACCATTCCAAACACGGAAAGAGACACCACCATCCAGGTTAATAATGCACGGATTCTGAATGGTATTAACATTGGTGGATATTGGTTGCCAAACACCTCACGGAATTCGACATCAGACTCCAAAAGAATTTTTGGGGTGGGGCTAAACTTGATTGGTCAGGAAGAACAAGAAGTTATCAATAAGCGCTTGGTAGATAAAATTCGACCAAGAGTGGCCATCTCTACCATCTGGTATGAGACGGTTGTACTCGGATTTAGTTACGGTAAAAATGGATTGTCGTTCTTTATGGGAGCAAATATCAACTTTATTGATTTTGCAAAACTGGTTGATTCTGGTGGGTAAAATGGGATCCAGATTCTAAAAGCCTTGTTTGTGTCAAAGTTAGTAAGCTAAAGGCAAATATGGACTTTGAATTTTTTGGAAATATTAAGATCTGATCCGATTAATTAACTGGATAATAATTGGGTGGAGAAAATAAGCCAAATCTTTTTCAGCTATGTGAATAGGCTTATGAACCCACCTCATCAACTAAGTTGAATTTTTCCCTTGCCATAACCTGGACCAGTTTGTGATATGAGATTGAAAGGCGACAGAAAGAGGAAACTCCGAAAAAATGTGCCATTTGCCTCCGAGGGAAAAGGCTCAAGAATCGGAAGTTGATGGAATTCAATTGCCTTACTTTTGCTCACCTATGAACCAATAACACTATCTAGGGCTTCATCAGCATCTTTATGGATAAAGTTAGCCTGGTAGTTAATGGTAGTCTTAAGGTCAGAATGTCTATAGAGTTTTTGTAGCATTAATGGATGGATCTTATCCCCGGCGATATTTCCGAAAGTATGACGTGCAATATGATTGGAAAGGTTCTTTTCAATGTTACACTTCTTGGCAATAAGTTTAAGGTATTTGTTAAGTAAGCTTGTGGCATTGCGTGACTTAACGAACAGATCATGGGAGCTGCCCTGCTTGGCTTTTTTCAAATAAGGGAATACGAAATCTTTTTTACGGTCTTTCGGTGAATGATAGTGGTTTAGTATTGATTTAGCCTTTTCAGGGATTTTTAATGATATCGGTTTTTCGTTCTTATGCATTACATAATAGAGTCTGCCATCCTTGAAATCACCCCAGGTCAAATTCAAAACATCTGTGATCCGGATACCCGCAAAATAAAAGGCCACCAACCAGACATTTCGAGTATGCCAAATAGCAGAATCCTTTTCAAGTTGGAGCGTTTCTATGCTTTCAACTTCCTCTCTAGTTAAACCTATCTTATGGCCAGAGCCAATTCTGATTTTTTCTTTTTCTCCGGCAAAGGGGTAGTGCTTAGCTTCTACTATACCTTCGGATATGGCTTCATTGAAAAGGGTCCTTATGAATATTAGTTGATTAGTAATTGTTCTCTTTTTCATATCAAGATATGATGAACAGAAGATCTTGAATTGATTTAAGAAAGCAGTATTTATATCTTCAAAATAAAGACTGTTATTCTTGGATAAGCTCTTGAGTTCTTCCAGAAAAGAATACCCTGGACTTCTACTTTTACCAACCCTTTTTCGTCGCCTTTCCTGGATGTCTTTCTTTACATCTTCAAGAGCTTTTGATTTTTTGAGGTTTATGAACTCTTCTATATTACATAGGATCGAACGTTCAGCTCGAGCGACTGAATACACACCACTTAAATGTTTCCCCTTTACTCTCTCAGCACCAAACTGAAAGAAGGAGACGGTTCTTCCCTTCCTGGCAACTTTCTTCCTGATCTCATTGCTGGAGACAGTCTTATTGTCTGTTTCGGCTTCAAGGGCAATGTCATTGGCTTCTTTAAGTTTCGCTAATAAATTGTTGTTTAGCCTTGCTGAATTAGGGTGTGATTTTTTAACCCTACGCTCCTTTGCATCCCAATATTTGAGCTCAATAGATTGGTCTGTATGAATATACTTGGGTTTCCTATCCTTAATGATCCGGACAGCTAAAGGGAAAGTGCCGTCCTTTTTTTGTTTTTCCCTTCGTAAAACGATCTTTACTGATGCCATAAAAATGCTGTTTTATTATAGTAAAGATACAAAAAACATAGGGATAAGGGTTAAACAATGGTTAAACATTTTGCGATTTTCCTTGTATTTATGTGGTTTAGCATGAAACTAAAAATGCCTTTAAATACCATTTAAGGCCATTATGATATACATCACTATATATGATATAAGGCTCATAACCCGAAGGTCACAAGTTCGAGTCTTGTCCCCGCTACAAAGTAAAGGCACCTTCAGGTGCCTTTTTTTATGGAAGTCTATACAGTATATTGTTTGTATTCTTCAGGTTATCAGAAGATATATATTGGCAGGACTGAAAATCTCCTTTCTCGGTTCTACTCGCATAATATTTTGAGTAAAAAAGGCTGGACAATAAAGTTTAGGCCATGGATTGTTGCTTATGCAGAGCATTTTGAGACTAAACAAGAATCCATCAAAAGAGAGAAAGAACTAAAAACGGCAAAAGGGAGAGAATTTCTTTGGAATTATATTCTGGAGAATTATTGAAGAGCTCGTCGGGCTCATATCCGCCAGCTGGCGGACACAAGTTCGAGTCTTGTTTACCTACCGAAATGAAATGTAGGCAGGTCCCCGCTACAAAGTAAAGGCACCTTCAGGTGCCTTTTTTTATGGAAGTCTATACAGTATATTGTTTGTATTCTTCAGGTTATCAGAAGATATATATTGGCAGGACTGAAAATCTCCTTTCTCGGTTCTACTCGCATAATATTTTGAGTAAAAAAGGCTGGACAATAAAGTTTAGGCCATGGATTGTCGCTTATGCAGAGCATTTTGAGACTAAACAAGAATCTATTAAAAGAGAGAAAGAACTAAAAACGGCAAAAGGAAGAGAATTTCTTTGGAATTATATTCGGGAAAATTATTGAAGAGCTCGTCGGGCTCATATCCGCCAGCTGGCGGACACAAGTTCGAGTCTTGTTTACCTACCGAAATGAAATGTAGGCAGGTCCCCGCTACTAGTTAAGGCACTTTTTGAGTGCCTTTTTTTATGTCCCGGTGTTTTGCATTTGTCCCAGCGAAACGAAATCAACACTATTTACCGTCATTCTGAATGGAGCGTAGCGTAGTGAAGAATCTTATGCTCGTGAGGGGAGCCGAAGTCGTTTCTCCTAAACATTACTAAGATTCTCCACTTCAATTTCGGATAGTTCTATTGGTAGCAGAGCTATCTAAATGGATCATTCATCCTTGAATTTTTGACCGGCCTGTTCCGTTCAGAATGACGGTAGCATCGATTTGAAAACACAAACGATGGCCTCGTTATACAATAACGGAAGAAATGTTATCGATATCTCCCATGGCCTGTCCCCCGACAGGCCACTACCCTTCATGCTTCCTATAGGTCTGTTGGGACAGACCTGGGAAGTAAGCTTTTGTTTCTACTCCATCACCCTTTCCCTTTCTTCCCCCTCAACCGCTGCTTCACCACATCCGCAGGATACTTCAGGGCGAGCTTCCGGATGTCGTAGGTGAACTCGGTAAAAGTTTCCTCCCACATCTTCTTTTCTTCCTCGGTGTATTTATAAAAGCCGTGCCCATTTGCGAGGCCTTTTCCCCCGGCCTTCACGATGTCGTCGATGAGCTTAGGCACTTCCTTTTGATTGCTTAGGGTCGGAAGCAGGTCTTTCATCACGGTGTGATAAGCGGGCACACCGGTTAGGTCCATCCAACCGAACACCCCGACAAGGGTCATCCAGTATCCCGTGTTGTTTCTGCAGGCGCGGTCCACATCCTCGATGGAGGCGTAGCCATTCTCTACCAGCCAGCATGCTTCCCGATACATGGCGTACATCAGTCGGTTGCCGATGAAGCCCCGGATGTCTTTCTTCACCAGAGTGGGTTCTTTACCCCAGTAATGCGCCAGGTCATAGAGGTATTCCCCTTTAGCCAGCTCACTTTTCTCCCCGCAGATGACCTCCAGAAAGCGAGTGGTATGAGAGGGCTCTGCCCAGTGCAGGCCGAAGAACCGGCCAGGATGTGCCGTTTCTTTCTGCAGAATACTAATGGGAATGGCGGACGTGTTGCTTGTGATGATGGCCTCCCGATCAATGACCTCTTCTATCTTTTGATAAACACTCCGCTTGATCTCCAGATCTTCAATGGTGCACTCTACCACGACCTTACATGGTTTGAGCTGACCGTAATCCGTGGAGATGATAAGGTTTCGTTCCAGGTCTGCCGGGTCGACATCGGTAAGTCCCTCCTGGTGCGCCCGTTGCAGATGTTTTTGGATCCTGGGTGCGGCATGGTCCAGGTCAGCGTCAATGGGCGCTATGGCTATGACCGGGTGACCTGCCATCAAAAAGCATGTAGCGATACTACACCCCATCATCCCCAAACCGACTACCCCTACGGGTACTTCAGCACATTGAATATTTTTGGCCATTTTTTATCTGTTTGATATGCAATAGGCCAAATGTATGACAAAATGCTTTTTATTATAATTTCATCTAATGAGTCATGTTATATAGCGCCTTGGAGGTATCTCAGTAAAGATCTGTTTTTCCTGATTTTTCATTATTATTACATTGTATGAGTTCGGAAACAATAAAACAGACCATTCATCACCTTATAGATCAAATTGAGGATGAGGATTTATTGACTATTTACCTGCAGTTGCTAGAACGTGAATTAAGAAATTCTCCGGGTGAATTTTTCAGTGCCACTGACCATGGAATGATCGAACGTGCCAAAGATTCTCTGAAATCTGTTAATGAGGGACGGTCCAGAAACATTAAAGATTTTAGAAAAGAAATTGAACTGTGGAAGGAAAAAAGAGCTATGTAGTTGAGATTACTCCAGAAGCCGAATTCTACTATCTTCAACTCATAGAATATCTTATCCCCATGGCCTGTCCCCCGACAGGCCACTACCGCTTCATGCTTCCTATTTTCTATTGTCCTTACCATTCTCCTGAGATCGGTCTGTTTTCAAGAGCGGAGTCACATGTTATCATGTGACTCTACTCTACTCTAATCTTCCTTTTTCTTTTCGAGCCGTTACTTTCCCAGTGTTACCACCTACCACCACGATCCACCGGTCTCTCTTGGAGAATTAACAATGGCCTCGTAATCGTCCTGCGTTAAGTATTGTTGCTCATAGGTGACTCCCAGCGTGCTCAGGTTGCCAACAAACGCTCGAAGGTGGTTTCTCGACCCTTTCAACAGGTTTTCAAAAACGATGGTAATGTCCTGATTGTCCACACTGGTATCCAACGCTTGCTGCAGGTCGATGATATCAATTTCTTCGATGGCCGCCCCAACTTTAAGTGCCGCTTCCATACTGGCAGATCCGACCCTGGTCAGGTCATCATATAACTGCTGAAGGTCTGCATTTTGAAATGTTCCATAGATGTTGTCCGCAGCAGGGTCTTCCAGCTCATATTTCTCAAGTAGGGTAAGCACCGCATCCATATGTGATTGTTCACTCAATGAGATGTTGTAAAACGACTGTACGGACCACAGATCATGCAGATAGACATAAACATCCCGGGCCAGCTTTTCTTCCTCCCGCATAAAGAGCAAAGCGGCTGTCTCACCCTCATTTAATGGTTCCAAAGCAAGTCCTTTGATTTGATTAAGCGTAAGATCTTCTGAAGTGATATCAGTCTCCGGATCGTTACAAGCTGTCCCCAGCAGGGTCACACCAAGTAGTAAGGCAATTAGTGTTTTCATGGCTCATAGGCATTGTTCATATGGTTAAAAACGCGCCTGGATCGAGGTAGTTGGTAACATTTGTTACGAGGGAAAGCCGGGGAGCTCTAAGTGTGTTTTTTCTTCAGTTATGGCTGGATTCCTTGTCCAAATACCTCACAAGCGCTTCCACCTCTTTGGTGTCATTGAAATCCACATCATGTTTCACTATATATTTCCTGAGCTGCTTTTTCTGATCGGTAAAAATTCTTTTGAAGTCATATTGAGACGTGACCTTATATAAAATGCCATCCTTTTTGATCCAGTAGGTTTTGTATTCATCTACTGTGTATTGATGTGAAGCCCTGGTACTATAAGAGGTGATTTGGCGATCATCTCTTCGAAAACCAATCGGCAGATAGCTCAGAGAAGAGGAGTAAGTAATATTACACTTATATTGAACCAGGAGTATGATATTTTTTGAGTGATAGCATAGTTCTAAAAATTTATTGTCCAGTCGGATGAATTTGCGATCATCAATATATGCAGTATCTAAAAGTTCGTTTTCCGTGTCATTGATTCCCATAATGATGGGGCCGGACGCCACGAGAAGTGACTCGTTAGCTTTGTTGTAGTTGACAAACATCTTTTTTGACTGCCCGTTTTTCATCAGGATGGTTCCTTCCACAAACTCCTCAAAAAGGAAACAGGAGGGTACCTCAGACTTTTTTTGACCTGAGGCCAGATATATAGATAAGCCTAAGCAAAGCAGGAGATACATTTTGAGCTTCATCCCGTTGTTTTGAAAACCAAATCAATATAGTTGATTTGGTGGAATTATCGGCTGTTATTGGGGAGTTCCTTAGCGAATCCGCTCCATCACCCGCTCCACAATCCTGTCACATCGGACATTGCCAAATTCAAACACGGATGTATCGATTGACTGGCTTAACAGCTCATCTTTCAGCATTTTTCTGGCCCTGAAAAGTCTGACCTTTACATTGCTTTGGCTGATATCCAGACATTGAGCAATCTCCTCATGGTCCAGCCCTTCCAACTCATGCAACACAAAGACGGTCTTATATTTTTCGGGTAACCGATCGATCACTTTTTCGATCAGTGCCCGGGCATCATGGTTTGGAGATTTCATGGGCTGGGTATCTGTAAACTGTTTTATTTTGGATGTCAATTCGTAATTGTCCTCATTGAGGATCACCTGTTTGGCTTTTCTTTTGAGCTGCAGGGCCTCATTGATACCTATCCTGATCAGCCAGGTAGAAAAGGCTGAGTGACCCCGAAACTGGTCCAGCCGTTCATAAGCCCGGAGGTATGTTTCCTGCATGATGTCTTCGATATCATCTTCTGACACATGATAGCCCCTGATCACCCGATACAGGGTTTGGTTATATCTCCGGATCAGAATTTCAAACCATGCTTTTTCACCACTGAGGATGCGGCGGATCACTTCATCATCGGTGAGTTGACTGGTGGATAGCTGTGATATGTTTATTGCCTTCATCTGAATTTTTATCTGTTAGATGCCGGACGATATTGAAAGTTACAAATTTTGTAACGGAAGCTGATGTGCTCCATCTAATGGGCAAACAAACATTTTAAAACCATGACAAATTCAACACTCAACGAAGTAAACAAAGTTCAGGTCATCCTTAAGTTTACCTATGGTCTCGTGCCCATTGTTGCAGGCTTAGACAAATTCACAAACCTACTGACTAACTGGGCAGCTTACGTACCCGAACCGATCGCTGGTATCCTGCCAATTACCCCAACAGCATTGATGATGGTAGTGGGTGTGATCGAAATCGCCGCCGGAGTGATTGTGCTCAGGAAGACTACTCTGGGTGCCTACATTGTTGCAGCATGGCTGATCCTTATCGCACTCAACCTGCTTATTCTTGGTTCGTTCGACATTGCCGTCAGAGATATTGTGATGGCCATTGGGGCGTTCAGCCTGGCGAAAATCACGGAGGCTACAGCAGGAAAGGTAAGCGTAGCATAACATATCCAGCATATCATGAGATAGAAAGGGGCTTGCTGAAGCAGGTCCTTTTTTTATGGATGCTGAGGCCGGCGATAAGCCATTGACTGGGTAAGTAAATAACTATCTCAGCAAAATATCTTATTCTTGTGAATACCGATTTTAACCTAAACAACCCCGATAGTGAACATTCGTAGATATTCAGTCCTCACATTTAGCCTGGTCATGGCTGTCATGTCTTTGTCCGCTCAGGATAAAAGTTTTTTACAGCCTGCTACCGTATATACGGCTGAAGAAATAGCGAAGACACATCCTGTAACGGAACGAAAATTCACGGGTATATCCAGTCTTGCGATTGGTAAAAACGGCCGACTGTGGGCCACCTGGTATACGGGGATTACTCCCGAGGAAGATCAAAACAACTATGTGGTGTTGGCCACCAGTGGAGACCAGGGGGAGACCTGGAAGGAAGTGCTGGTCGTTGATCCGGACCGGGAAGGACCCGTCAGGGCTTATGATCCTGAGCTATGGGTAGATCCGACCGGGAAACTCTGGCTTTTCTGGGCGCAGACGATCGGGCATGATGGAACAGTCGCCGGAGTCTGGAGCCTGACTACAACCGACTCTGGTAATGAAAACGCCAATTGGTCGGATCCTGAAAGGTTGACAGACGGCGTGATGATGTGCAAGCCTGTTGTGCTGTCCACTGGGGAGTGGGTGCTGCCAGCTTCTACCTGGAGAAAGACCGATAACAGTGCCCGACTGATCGTGTCAAAGAATAAGGGGAAGACCTGGAAGCTCAAAGGGGCGGCTCATGTGCCGGAAGATGATCGTTCATTTGATGAGCACATGATTATTGAAAAGCAGGATGGCCGACTTTGGATGCTGGTACGGACGAACTACGGTATTGGAGAAAGCTACTCTTCGGACAAGGGGAAGACCTGGGAGCCAATGAAGCGATCATCTATAGCACATCCCAGTGCTCGTTTCTTTATCCGCAGGCTGCAGTCAGGTAATCTGTTATTGGTGAAACATGGTCCTATCAGTGTCAGGACTGGCCGTTCACATCTGATGGCTTTCATCTCTGAGGACGATGGTGAAACCTGGTCGAAAGGACTGCTGCTCGATGAACGACCTGGAGTTTCGTATCCGGACGGCCAGCAGGCGGATGACGGTCAGATCATTCTCACCTATGACTACAACAGGAGGGATGAGCAGCACATCATGATGACCACCTTTACAGAGGCTGATATCTTAAGCGAAAGACACGATGAAAAGATTGTCGAGGTTTTTCGTCAGCGTAAGATCATCAGCGATGGAGGAGAGTGAGGGCTAAAGTGGGTAATAGACCTGGTTAGCCTAAATATCAGTATTTTCTTTTATCAATAAGTTCTCTGGTCAGCTCTATAAAAGCTTCTCCGATCCACCTTTTTGTTCAGAACTTTCAATTCGATTTAATAGTAGACTGGTTAGTTACTTCGATTCCTGTTTCTCTTCTTATCCAAACGACTCATTATGGGGAGATGTATGAATTTATCCAAATGTAGATTTATGTAAGAATAATCATCTCACAGATAACAAGTCCTCTGCAAGCGCATGAATCCCATTCAGAATCTTTAATG
This sequence comes from Cyclobacteriaceae bacterium, assembly GCA_965223915.1. Taxonomy (GTDB): domain Bacteria; phylum Bacteroidota; class Bacteroidia; order Cytophagales; family Cyclobacteriaceae; genus UBA7330. Next base: position 3,144,372 of record OZ245027.1, read on the forward strand.
AAGTCTTTTCACTCGGCTGCTTATGTCCATCCTTATATTGGTGTAAAAGGGTAGGGTTCATTCCTATCCTACCGGCCAAAGCAGACACATTGAATATATCATAGAAGTCAAAAAATTGTTCCAGATCTAATACAAATTCCAGTTTGTAGTTCTCTGGAATATTTTCCCCTTCTTCTGCCATTCCTTCAAAGTGGAGCTCAATAGCCTCAGTATATTGTCTTTTCAAATCATCCCAGCTTTTGGCTGCGCTGACAACTCCCGGGTAGGAGTTGTTGTAAGCACTATAACTCGTTCCTGTTTTTTCAACTATGACTTTGATCTTTTCCATCGCTTCACTTTTTTAATCACTTCAATCCTGCTTGCTTTAAAATTGAATTCACAGTCCCTTTAGCTAGATCTGATTTAGGATAAGGAACTGTCACCAATCCTTTTTTCTCAGGATGCTTAAATTGGATGTGACTCCCTTTTTGCCGCACCTGATACCATCCATCTTTCTGGATTAGCTTGATGATTTCTTTCGAATTCACGTGTAAAAGTATATTTATTTATACTTTTTTCAAACTTCAACAGATAGATTATATCTTGGGTTTCCAGCTCAGATAGGGAAAAATGAGAATTTGGCTCTCACTTATTGGATTATTATGTGAAAAATAACCGATTGTATAATCCTCCTCTAAAAAAAGCTCTCCCCGTACTCTGACTCATATCCATATTCAATCTCGAGCAAAACCAGTGTCAACAAGCCCACTCCGTCCACTGCATCGTACCGGTACTCTCCGGTGTGGCTTCTAAACATGCCGGCATCTTCCAGGTAAAGATTGGCAAGTGCTTCTGATGCCAGTTCTTGCATCAATTTTTTGCTTTCTGGATCCTTGAACACCGCATGATAGGATTTTAGGAAATGGATGATGCGGGCATAGTTTTCAGCATAGAGCAGGTCTTTGGAACTCCGCTCACTTACCTGTTGTTGGATGTGTCGCAGCCAGTTTTGGGCATGTGTTTCATAAAGGGAATTCTTTGTTAGTAGAAACATGTCCAGAGTGGTTTCCGCAAACTGCATCGGATAGTTATGGGTAGGGAATAGCGGGTTGAATATCTCCGAATACTTTCCTGGCTGATAGGGGTAGTCGGGTTGAGGCTCATAAGGTGATCCATCATGGATGTTCAGCCCACCAAAATAGAGGCCGGTTTTCTCATCCCATCCATAGATCAGCCATCGGGCCATCGATCGGGAAGCGAGGGTTTGCCACTGTCGTCCCAACTTTTCAGGCACCATTTGGCTGGCCTTTAACACATAAGCTGCCCATAGCCCAACTTCAGTGGTGGCGGTGTATTTATCCCATCGGTCCTGAGTCGGGCTGTTTTCCAGCAAGCCAGTAGTTTTATTACGATGCTCATAGGTGTAATGGATGATCCTGTCTGCCAGATCAAGCAGCGAGGTATCCCTGGTTTTCTCATAGAGCCAGGCCAGAGAATAGCATAGCAAACCTCCATATTCGATGAAGGCATAGCCTCGTTCACCATCCGCGTGCCGGTTAAATTCACCGGTTTCAATATCTACAATGTGTCCCCGAATGGTCTGCCGAAGGTGTTTTTCTGTCAATCCCGTATCTATCTCCCAAAGGATGTCCCAGGCCGGTGAAAATGGACGGGCTTCGTACAGGTCTCCTGTTTCTGTGCTGAAATCCACGGGTTGAGGCGTCTCAGAGCTCTTGAATTTCAGGCATTGGTCCTGAAAAGCGTCATAGTAATAGTGGTTGCCCCAAAGGATGATCCCATTTTCCGCTTTACAATTGTCCAGGTAGAAATTCAGGTATTGTTTGGCTGCCTCCTGATAAGCAGTATCCCCACTCAAACGACTAAGTTCGTAAGCTGCCGCAAAATTGGGGAAATCCCAGTAGGCAGTTGCGCCTTTAGGGGCACTGACCGAGCGATTGAGATAAACGCGCTGTGGGATGCTGTCTGGTCTTTGATCGTTTTCCGGGTATTGCCCGGTCATCGGATTTAAGCTTGACATCCATACTGGTGTAGCCGTTTCTCCGTAAATATCAGTGCCTGAGGTAATGAGCTTTTCGAAGTGGCTTTTGATGGGGGTGGAGTAGTCTGTTTCTGTTTGGCCAGATACTTTGGAGATAAAAAGGAAGGGTGCAAAAATGAGAAAAATGTAGGTGTATGGCTTCATCAATAATTGAGTACGTAATACTCAAAAATAGTTTTAATTCAAGCAAATGAACGAATCTTAATTCCTGGAATTTTAGCCAAGGAATCCCTGGTACTTTTATGAAATGTTTGAGAAGCGGTCGCAAGGGTGAGTTAGAGATATGTTTAAACCACCCGTTTATTTATAGTTCTATTAAAATGATATCTAATTCCTGGATCTTTGTGAAGTCTTTGTCAGCTGTAATTAAAGGTATGTCGCTGTTTATAGCTGTAGCAGCAATCAGCGCATCCGGGATTTTAAGATGATAATCTTGCTTTAATTGAATAGCCAATTCGTTAATTGTTTCAGAATGAGGAACTATGAAACAGGACTCCAACATCTGTTTTACTGTATCAATTTCTTTTTGAGTAATTCCTGGCTTACCTAATAGTTCTATTTTGGTGATAAATGAATAACCCCAGACGGTATCAATCAATGGTTTGATGGCAGGGTGTTTACGAAGTAAATAAATAAAAGCATTCGTATCAGCAAGAGTCCTATTCCCACTCATTGCGCAGTTTCTGTTGGTAGGTCAATCCATCTTCAAAGGCAAGTGGTAAAGCACCATAGAATTCAGAGATTGACTTTTTCTTTTTTTTTGCTTTTTGGATTTTTTCAAGTGCTTTGGAAATTGCGGTAGGTTTTTCTTTTCCTGATATCTTAATTACTTGTCCCATATATACAGGTTTTACTATCTAAACCACTAATAACAATAAAGTTATCAAGAAATTTATTGATGACCCTGTTTATTTAATCATTTGGAGATAATATTTTATTTAGTTTTCATTCCATCTTACCAAGCTTTTCTATTCCAATCTCCCCGCAATAAATCCTGTGCTCCATGCCGCCTGGAAATTATAACCTCCGGTGATGGCATCGATGTCCAGCACTTCACCGGCAAAATACAGGTGAGGGACCGGTATGCTCTGCATGGTGTTCAGGTTCACACTGTCAAGACTTACTCCCCCACAGGTCACAAACTCTTCCTTGAAGGTGGTCTTTCCATGGGCCTTATAAATGTCATTGGTCAAAATGCTGGTCAGCTTGTTCAACCCTTTTTTGCCCAACTCACCCCAGGGCTTGGTAGGGGGTAAATCCACCTTTTCCAAAAGAAACAGCCACAGCCGTTCCGGCAAATCGTATGGTTTATGATTGCTCAGGAGTTTCTTGGGATGCTGTATGGTCACCTGCTCTAATGTCTGGGTGACCTGTTCGTGATTGCTTTCCCCGGCCCAGTTCACCTGAAAGCTGAATTGATAATTTCGCTCATGAAGTATTCGTGCACCAAAAGCAGAAAGCTTTAGAATAGCCGGACCACTCATACCCCAGTGGGTGATCAATAGCGGTCCGCTGGACTTTAATTTACTGCCTTGTAACGAGACCAACGCACTGGGAGCCACGACCCCCATGAGTTGTGTGACCGGGTCTTTGGGGAGGTTAAATGTAAACAGGGAGGGCACTGTGGGTTCAATCGTATGTCCAAGGTCCTGCAGCCAGGCCAGTCCTTCTGTTTTGGGAGAACCACCCGTTGATATGATCACCCGGTCAAGCTTGTGCTGACCCGCTGAAAACTTCAGTAATAGCTGCTCACCAGCCGGCTGAATGGAAAGTACAGCTTGTTGTAATTCCACCCGGATCTGTAGTTTCATTACTTCCCTCATTAAGCAGTCAATGATGCTTTGAGAGCTATCGGAAACCGGGAAAACCCGTCCGTCTGCTTCTTCTTTTAAGGGTACACCCCTGGATTGGAACCAATCGATGATGTTCCGGGTGCTGAATTCCCGAAAGACTTTTTTGAGCCTGGTGCCTCCCCGGGGATAGGCTTTGCAGAGCTCAGCGATCGATGTACATCCATTGGTCACGTTGCACCGGCCTCCCCCGGATACCTTGACTTTCGCAAGTACCTTGCTCGTCTTCTCGAAAATGGTGACGTCTGCCTGAGGATGATGGGTCTTTGCCGAAATGGCTGCAAAAAATCCAGCAGCACCGCCTCCGATAACTGCTACCCTCATTTTTTACCGACGAGTGTAATCCCATCCGGTTTGATGAGGATCTTTTTTTGTTTGTAGAGCGCTCCGATGGCCTTTTTGTAGGCTTTTTTGCTGATCCCAAACGTTTCATAGATGGCTTCGGCATCACTTTTATCACCCAGTTTCAGGGACCCATGATTGTCAAGGAGCTTTTGATAAACCATCTCTGTATTGGGGTCAATGAAATTTGTATAGCCAATAGGTTGCAGGGAAATGTCCACCTTGTTATCCTCCCTCACCTTCTTCACATAACCTGTGAGTTGATCACCGACATTTATTGACTTAAAAACTTCGTTTCTAAAGACCATGCCGCCATAAAGGTTATTGACAACAACAGGATAACCCAGGTCGGTCTCCCGATATACCAGCACATCAACTTCCTCACCAGGGCTGAGCTCAGGTCTTCCCTCTTCAAATCTATTTTCAACCTTGCTGCTGGCATAGAGCCGGCTCGTCTGATGATCCAGTGAAAGCTGTACCACGTAGGACTTACCTTCTTCCATCGGATCTGCCTGTTCGCGGAAAGGTACAAACAGGTCTTTCTCCATTCCCCAGTCCAGAAAAGCGCCCACCTCAGCTACGGTCGTTACTTCCAGTAAGGCAAATTCATTGAGGAGGATCCTGGGAGTGAGGGTAGTCGCTACCTTCCGGGCTTCATGGTCCAGGTAGACAAACACTTTTAATTTGTCGCCATAGGTATATTTTGTGGGGCAATATTTATTCGGCAGGAGGACCTCCTCACTGAATGAATCTTTGAGATATAACCCATTGTCGGTCGACCGCACAATTTCCAACTCACTATATTTTCCTACGGGGATCACAGCTTTTTTTCTGCAAAACTAACAGGTTTCTTTCCCTGTATTCATAAAAGCGCGATAAGGTGCGGTGACTTTACTAAATTAGTGACATGCATTGTGCCAAATTAAACTTTCTGGTCAGTATCCTGTTCACACTGATATGTGTGTTTTTGATATCTTGTAAGTCTGGTGAAAAGCCTATCGAAAATCCCGAAGGCTCCATCATGACCGTCCTGGGACCTATACCCCCTGATAGTCTCGGGAAAACACTGATCCATGAGCATGTTTTTCTGGATTGGTCCCCGGCAGAAGAGGAGGATGCCTGGCAATGGAATAACGCGGAAGCCTTACAATTTATCCTTCCTTACCTGGAAGAAATGAAATCGCAAGGCGTGCAGTCTTTTATGGAGTGCACACCCAAATATATTGGTCGAAACCCCCGTTTACTCAAAAAATTATCTGAGATCACCGGGTTGAACGTTTTGACCAATACAGGTTTTTATGCAGCCCGTAACTTTCAGCACATCCCAAAATTCGCGTATGATGCATCGGCTGATAGCCTGGCCGCTATTTGGATCAAAGAGTTTGAAGAAGGTATTGAAGGAACAGGGATCAGACCCGGCTTTATCAAGATCGGGCTGGATTATAAAGACAAAACAAAGCTTACGGAGATTGATGAAAAAATTGTGAGAGCCGCAGCTTTGACACATCAATCTACCGGACTAACCATCGTTGCTCATAGTGGCACTGAAGCCATGGCCCTGGCTTGCCTTGAGGTGCTTAAGTCTGAAGATGTGGCACCCGATGCATTCGTGTGGACACATGCGCAAAACAGTCTTCCGGGTGAGCATGAACACGTAGCCAGTCATGGTACCTGGGTATCCATCGACGGGATGGGGAGTATCCGGGTTGATCCGGATTCAGGGGATACGCTGCAACTCAAACGCTATGTGGATTACCTGGTGAACCTAAAGCAGGCCGGGATGCTAGACAGGACGCTGATCTCCCACGACGCAGGATGGTATACCGTAGGAGAGGAAAGCACAGAGATGAGCAGGCCCTATACAGCTATATTTAAATATGTTATCCCTGCGCTGAAAGAGAAGGGGTTTATCGCTGAAGATGTGGATCAGATGTTGGTTAAAAATGCCAGGACTGCCTATACCATTCACAAGCGGTTGATAAACAGGTAGGGGAAATTCACAGAACCCCTTATCTTTACTGACTAACCTAATCCAATCATGAGAAATTTATTTCTTGCAGCGTTCGTTATTACGCTGTTTACCCATTGCACGCCTGAACCTAAAGAGCTTCCCAATATCCTTTGGATTACCTCCGAAGACAACAGTACTTTTTTAGGGTGTTATGGCGATGAATTTGCCACCACTCCAAATCTCGATACGCTGGCCTCCGAAGGGTTTTTGTATACGCATGCCTATGCCAATGCCCCGGTATGCGCTCCGGCACGTAATACCATCATAAGCGGGATCTATGCTATCTCCGGCGGGAATCAGCACATGAGGAGTAAATATCTGAAGAGTGATAAAATCAAACCTTACCCGCTTTTCCTCAGGGAGCTGGGCTACTACTGCACCAACAACAGCAAGACAGATTACAACATCCTGGAAGATCAGGTGGATACTTTATGGAATGAATCAAGTAAAGACGCCCATTACAAAAACAGGGCAGAAGGTCAACCATTCTTTGCCATCTTCAATACCACGATTACTCATGAAAGTTCTATCCATAAGTCTATTCCTACCGAAGAATTAAGGCATGACCCTGAGCAGGTGCCTATCCCTCCACATCATCCGCCTACTGAAGAGATGAAGCACGACTGGGCCCAGTATTATGACAAAATGGAGGACATGGATGCGTATGTGGGTGAGCGATTGAAGGAACTTGAGGAAAGCGGCCTGGCAGAAAACACCATTGTTTTTTACTATGGGGATCATGGTGGAGTCCTGGCCAGAAGCAAGCGATACGTGTATGAGACCGGTACGCATGTGCCTTTTATCGTTCGTATCCCTGAAAAATTTAAGTACCTCTTTCCGGAGGAGGAGCCAGGTTCTAAGGTGGATCGACTGATCAGTTTTGTTGATCTGGCACCTACACTGTTGAGCATTGTAGGAATTCCCATCCCTGACTTTATGCAGGGGGATGCATTCCTGGGAGATCAAAAGACAGCAGATCCGGAATATGCATTCATGTTTCGTGGCAGGATGGATGAACGCTATGATATGTCTCGGGCCGTGAGGAGTCAAAAATACCGGTACATAAGGAACTACATGCCGCATCGTATCTATGGACAGCATTTGAACTACCTGTGGCGTGCACCGTCCATCAGGTCATGGGAGGAGGCTTACCTGAATGGTGAATGCAACGAATCACAGAGTATTTTTTGGGAACCAAAGCCCAGCGAAGAACTATATGATACCGAAAATGATCCCTGGGAGGTAAACAACCTTGCTGATGATCCGAAGTATGCTGAAGTAATGAAGAAAATGCGAAAGGCTAACCAACAGTGGATGTTGAGGATCAGGGATACAGGATTTGTGCCCGAACCTTCCTGGACCGTTCGAAGAGGCGAACAGCCGTTTTATGATTTGATGCGTGAGGATAGTGAGATTGATCTTGAACGGTTGATTGAAGTAGCTGAAGCATCGTCACTGAGGAAATTTGAAGACATCAACGTATTGATCTATTACCTAAGATCAGAAGATCCGGCCATTCGCTATTGGGGAGCGACAGGGTTGCTCATCCAGGGTGAAAAGTCAAAACCGGCAATCACGGATCTGAAGAATGCGCTAAAAGATGAATCAGATCCTGTTGCGATCGTGGCAGCAGAAGCGCTTTATCGGCTTGGGGAAAAAGAACTGGCGGAGAATACGCTGACGGAAAAGATCTCCGGGAGTGAGTTCGTTTCCACCTTTGCCATGAATGCCATCGATATTAGTGATATTTCATCTGCAAAAGTCAAGCAAGCTGTTGTTGCACATAAAAGCGATAAGAATCAATATGACCAACGCATGGTAGAGTGGTTGATGGAGAAATGGGGGATTGCTGAGGAATAAGGAGAAAGTGGAAAATGGCATCCCGCAAGTGTTTTCCACTTGTGCGATGAATATCAATGCAACCGGTCCAAGACTTCTGACACTGTGGTCGGTGGCTCACTATTGCCGTCAACTTAAGGAAATTATTACCTTAATCAGTTGAGAAAAATGACCACCCCACACCCTTTGATCCCTAAAAGGAGCCTCCCGCACGGTTCTTTTGTTCAAATGATCGAAAGGGATGGATCCCCTATAGGGGAAAAAGGGGCAGCGAAGGGCTTAGGTTGACGGCTATGGTGGCCCAACGACCACCAAAGTCCAAAAAAAGCTCCATACTCCACGACTGTTTGTACTAAAACACACTCGCCGAAATCCCACCATCTACAGTGATGTTTTGTCCGGTAACAAATGAGGCGTGATCCATCGCCAGAAAAGAGATCACTGACGCCATTTCATCCGCTTCAGCCACTCTTTTCATGGGTGTTCGCTGTATGATTGCATCAATCTTCTCTTGTTTTGCAAAAAGAGGCTTAGTTAGCGGTGTGACAGTAAATCCTGGTGAAATGGTATTGACCCGAATACCATCCGGTGCCCATTCAACAGACAGATTTTTTGACAGCTGTATCATCCCTGCTTTAGAGATACCATATGGAGATCCCGTAGTAACATCAAACTGTCCAGCTATGGAGCCATTGTTAATGACAGACGCTTTTCCTGAAGCTTTTAGTAAAGGATGCAATTGTCTGCAGAGCTCAAACTGAGCAATGAGATTGATTCCCAATACATGTTTATACTCCTCGGTGGTATAATCGACCGTTCGCTTTCTGATGTTTACCCCGGCATTGTTGAATAAGATATCGAGCCGTTGCCATTTTTCTTCAATCAATTGTCGAACCCTGGTGGTATCCTCTTCATTCGTTACATCAGCCTTGATGCCTGTGACTTTAAAGCCTTGCGATTGCAGATCCGATGCTACGGATTTAATTTCCTCTTCATTTCGTGCAGTGAATATCACTTCAGCACCAAGTTTGAGAAATTGTAACACAGCAGCGTATCCGATTCCTTTGGATCCTCCGGTTACCAGTGCCTTTTTGTTCTCCAGGTTCCAGCTTTTCATATTTTTCAGGTTAGGGTTGTAAACTAGTCGTAATATTAACGCATAGGTTGAGATTTAAAAAAATCTACTTTGTACCCTCCTGACAGAAAGCAAATTTCAAGAGCAACCCTTATTGCGCAAATGTTTTCCACTAGAGCCAAAGTTGGTGTTTTCACCAACTTTCATCGCGGTCTTTACTTTACAAGCTTAATGACCTTATCGCGCAAGTGTTTTCCACTTGTGCGATAATTTGTTTGGTGCTCTTTTGACTAAGCTTAATGATGGTCTTGTAACCGTGTTGTCACCAACATAAGCGATATGAATTACTTCACTCCAGTTCCAGCATCACTACAGACTTCGCCGGTAGTTCAACTCTCAACCCATCTTTTGTCTTTTTGGCTCCATTAAATATGGCCGGTTTCACCATTTCCGGCTGATCAAATTTGTTGATATCCGTAACCTTGCCTGAGGTCAACACCTTCCCGGAAACCTTTTTCCAATCGATACCATTTACCGCACTTTTGATCGTGATTGATTGATTTGGATCGATGTTGACCAGGGTGATGTGCACTTTTCCATTCTTATCCAGTGAAGCCGATACATTCACTGCCGGGAGTTTTTTATCCCCATTCACATAATCAGGAGTGCTGATCGAAAAGGGGATCAACTGCGCATCCTGGTGGACCTGATAGAGATCAAAGACATGGTATGTAGGGGTGAGGAGCATTTTTTCCTGGTCGGTGAGGATAAGGGCCTGCAGTACATTCACCGTCTGAGCGAGGTTGGCCATGCGGATCCGGTCCGCCCGGTTGTTGAATGAATTCAATTGCGTGGCGGCAATCAGGGCATCCCTTAAGCTGTTTTGCTGGTACAGGAAGCTGGTGTTGGTTCCCGGCTCTGCATCCGTCCAGATGCCCCACTCGTCTACTGCCAGTGCCACCTTTTTTTCAGGATCGTAGCGATCCATGATGGCAATATGCCTATCCAACAGCTCGTCCATAAACAGGCAGTTTTTCATGGTGTTGAAATACTCTGCTTCCGTGAAGCTGGTCGCAGAACCTTTAGCTCCCCAGTTTCCGGTAGGGATGGTGTAATAGTGAACGGAGATTCCCCACATGTGTCTGCGAGCCTCTTTCATCATCACTTCGGTCCAATGATAGTCAGCAGAATTGGCCCCCGAGGCAATCCTTTTGATAGGTGCACCTGGATAGCTTTTCGCATAGGTGGCATAGCGTTTATAGACATCGGCGAAGTACTCAACGGTCATGTTGCCGCCACAGCCCCAGCTTTCATTGCCAATGCCCCAAAAGGTAACATTATACGGATCAGGATGTCCGTTCTCTGCCCGAAGTTTTGCCAGGGTAGATTCCCCATTATAGTTCACATACTCGATCCAGTCATTCATCTCTTTTACGGTACCGCTTCCCACATTCGCAGCGATATAAGGCTCCGTGTCCAACAGGTCACACAGCTCCAGGAACTCATGCGTCCCAAAGCTGTTGTCTTCCACACCCATTCCCCAGTGGGTATTGACCATGCCGGGACGCTCTTCTCTGGGACCTATACCATCTCTCCAGTGATATTCATCAGCAAAACATCCTCCGGGCCAGCGCAGGTTAGGGATATTGATTTTCTTGAGTGCTTCCACCACATCCAGCCTGATCCGATCCTTTTTCGGCACGTCCATGTTTTCATCCACCCAGTAGCCATCGTACACACATCGGCCGAGGTGCTCGGAGAAATGGCCATAGATGTGCTTGCTGATGATAGGCTGGTCTTTATCAATGTTCAGAGAAAGAACGGCTTCCTGTGCCCGGACGCTCGTCCATAGCAATGAAATGAGGAGTAGGGTGAAAAGGGGTCTCATGTTGTTGTTGGTTTGGGTTTTAATTGTGAAAGCTAATTTAAGGAATAAATGTAAATTATACACTTAATATTTAGAGTATTTTGATCAAGACCTGGATCAAGATATTTGAGCAATTTTTTCAATATATCCTGAGCAAAGCTTTGATTCCACGGACTGATCCAGCTCCTATAGTTTTTAGGTTATGATCATTTTTATTAACCCATGCATCGACTCATTTGCTTTGGATTGCTGGTGTATCTGTTGAAGCTGGTGAACTATCAGAGGGCACAGAACGACAATAGACTTCTTGGAATATTTTCAATAATTGAAATGATCACGATGAAGTCAACGATTTAAATACACCCGACCATGAACGATTATAAAATGTCATTAAAAGCGGGGGTAAATTGTAATAATGATAAATGAAGGATGTCTGTCTGTTGATCTATGCTAATTTTCACAAGAGATCCATTTTGAGATGTTCATGTCAATCTCTCAATGATCCTCAGAACCTTAAAGGTTAAGACGCTTTCAAATAGACAAAAAAATGAAAACCAAATCATGTAAATAGAAAAAGCCCAGAATCCATTGCATCGACGAAAATGTAAAGTGGATCTGGGCAGATGCTTTTGATAATTACGTACCAAAAACAAATTTTATGAAAACAAAATTACGCAAAAATCTTGTCGCAATGTCAAAATTCTGCATTTATGGCATTGTACTCCAGTTGTCATTTTCACTGGCGATGGCAACTGATGATGAAGACCAGTTGAATAATGAAAACAAGGGAAAAAATGCCCTTGTTCGTAATACTGTTTCACCAGTAGCTGAAAATGCTGAACAATCTGTTGTAACGGGAAGAATCACAAGTGAAGATGGTGAAGGTTTACCTGGAGCATCTGTGGTAGTGAAAGGCACGACAAACGGTACCACCACAGACATCAATGGGGATTTCACGCTGAATGCGCCGGAGGAGGCCATTCTTATCGTTTCATTTGTAGGTTATGAATCCCAGGAAATTGCTGTGGGGGATCGGACAGTCATCGATGTTCAGCTTATCGAAGATTCGGAGCAGTTGGAAGAAGTAGTTGTGGTAGGCTATGGTACTCAGCGAAAGAGTGATCTCACCGGATCTGTGGTACAGGTCAACTCCAAAGATTTCGTGAAAGGCGCCAATACCAATGCTTTGCAATTGCTTACAGGTAAGGCCTCCGGTGTACATATCAGTCAGGGCAGCAATGCTCCCGGTGGTACTGTAGAAATAAAGGTGAGAGGATTGAGTTCTGTGAACGGGGGCAACAATGTGTTGGTCGTGATAGACGGGATGCCCAACGGAGATGTAAATGCTTTAAGTCCGGACGACATTGAGTCGATCCAGGTATTGAAAGACGCATCCGCCTCAGCTATCTACGGGTCAAGAGCTGCCAATGGGGTGGTTTTGATCACGACCCGACAGGGTAAGAAGAACGAAACTCATGTCTCTTACAATGCCTATGTGGGCTTTCAGAATGTTGTCAAGCAAATCGATATGCTGGATGGCCAGGAGTGGATGAGGACATTGAACGAACTGGATTTTGAATCTGATCCCGGAAACGCAACAGATCCCGGATATATGCCCAGGTTTTCTGATGCTGAGATTGCTGCTGCTCAGAATTTCAACTGGCAGGACCAGGTTTTTCGTCAGTCAACCGTTCAGAGTCATCAGTTGTCACTTTCCGGAGGCGGAGACAATACCACCTACTACGCTTCACTCAACTACCTAAACAATGATGGGGTTATCAGAAATTCAAATCTGGAGCGGTACAATGCAAGACTAAACCTGACTGTGAATCCTGTCGAAAAGTTGTCCATTAATTTTAATATCAATGCAAACAGAGCGTTGACTGCTGAGGTACCATTGGGTACTTCGTATGACGGCGTGGTTTCTGCTGCCTTGCAATTTGATCCTACTATTGATGCGGAACTGAATGATCAGGGAACCTACAAGCTGAACGATTTTATGCAGGTAGACAATCCGGAAGGTGTGCTTCAGGGTTGGGACCGAAACCGGGCGGAGAACAATCTTTTTGCCAATGCCAGGATCAACTATGAAATCCTTAAGGGGTTGAAGATCAATGTCAACCTGGGTGCCCGTTTGACCAATTCAAAATATGAGCAATACCAGAACAGGTTTACACCTCAGGGTGCAGGAGCCAATGGAACGGCGATGGTACAAAACAGAGATAATACCTATGGCATCGCGGAATACCTGCTTTCTTATGAGCTGGTTCAGGGGCTGCATGATTTCAAGGTGCAGGCTGGTATGACTTACGAGAAGTTTGAGAATAAGCTTCTTCAGGCCGAAGCCCGTGATTTCATTTCGGATGCCAATGGTGCTTACTATTTCCAGGCCGCAAATTCTGAAAATTATTTGGCAGAGACCAACTATTTTACCAACCAGTTGAGGTCTCAGCTGGCCAGGGTAAATTATACTTATAATAACAAGTATCTGCTTACGGCTTCCATGCGGATTGATGGTTCGTCTAAATTTCGTGGTGCAAACAAAACGGCAATATTCCCATCAGCATCCGTAGGATGGCAGGTGGCTGAGGAGGCATTTCTTTCCAGTCAAGACTTTATCGGCAGTCTTAAATTGAGGGTTGGATATGGTGAGATCGGAAACCAGGCGATCAGCAACTTTGAAACCAGGACGACTTATGTGCCCGGAACCATCGATGATTATAGCAATGCCGTATTGGGAGAAGTTGTTCAGACAGGTCTTGTGCCAACACGAATTGCCAATGAGGACCTGAAATGGGAAACCACGAAAGAGATCAATGTAGGTGTTGACTTTGCTTTAGCCAATTTCAGGATCTCTGGTAGTGCAGAATACTATGTAAGAAACACCACAGATCAGCTGTTTAATCGCCCTGTACCACGGTCTGCTGGTTTTGGTAGCTATAGGGTAAACTTTGGTAATGTCCGAAATAAAGGAGTGGATATTTCACTCAACACCAAAAACCTTACAGGTGCATTGAAGTGGGAAACTGACCTGACACTTTCTTTCCTGGATAATGAAGTGACTGAAGTGCCTGAATTTGTAGGCGGTCGAGTACTTTCTGCCGGTGGGTTCCCTTTTGCGGGAGAGTTTGCCATCGTACAGGAGGGGTCTCCATTGAATGCCTTTTACGGATACCAAATCGATGGTATCTATAGCACACAGGCTGAAGTTGACGTAGCGGCAGCCGCATTTCCTGATGGCTCAGCCAGGGAAGGTCTGGGGCATCCCATCGTAGCAGATGTAAATCAGGATGGAACTATCAGTCCCGAAGATCGTGTGATCCTTGGTGATCCTTTTGCTGACCTCATCTTCGGTTTTAACAACAGGTTCTCATATAAGAATTTCACACTGGATGTTTATTTCACTGGAGTTCAGGGGATAGAGACATTCAACTTCCTGGTTGCTGAGTCATTTTACCCTATTGACCCTGACCGAAACAAATTAGCCAAGTATTATAACGACCGATGGACACCTGAAAATTCAAATTCGGAATATCCATCGATGGTGGAGCCTGGAAGATACCAGGATGGTAGAAAAGTAAACAAATGGACTGTTCAGGATGCTTCCTTTATCCGGTTGAGAAACGTAACCCTGGGTTACGATCTACCCCTGGAATCTAGAGGATTTTCTGATGCCAATGTATTCATCTCATTTGAGAACATGCTAACCATCGCTCCAAATTTTGATGGTTTTGATCCGGATGCCAACTCCTCCGGCAATCAGGGCAATACAGCCAGAACCACTAAAGGAACCTTTGGAGATTATCCTTTGGCCAGAACCATCAGACTTGGATTTAAAGTAGGTCTTTAATTCAAAAATTTAAAAAATTAACGATGAAAAACTTTATATACATTTTCTCCACTTTCCTTGTTGCTTTTTTAAGCTCAGGGTGTAGTGATTTCCTGGAAGAACAGGTTTATACGGAATATGCTCCTGATGAATTATTAGCTTCTGAAGAAGGTATTGAGGCCTTGCTGGTAGCTGCTTATGGAAGAAGCTCTCCAAGGATCAGAGAGCGGTGGCATACATTTGCAGCATACCCTTGTGACCTCGAAATTGAAGAGGGTGGGGGATACAAAGGAAGGGTAGTGCCTTTCGAAGAGTTTACGGTAGATGCGGCCAATGCAGACCTCACCAACACCTGGAATGAGATCTATGAAGCCATCAGAAATACCAACTCGCTATTGGATTATATTGACAATGTAACTTCCATTCCAGCAGAAAAAGTGGCTGCTTTGAAAGCGGAGGCTACTTTCCTGAGAGCCTGGAATTATTCAGAGCTCTACGATCTGTGGGGGCCTGTACCGCTTGTAACAAGTACGACAGACCTCTCTTTTGAATATCCAAAAGCCACAGAAGCGGAAATAACTTCTTTTATTGAGACCGAATATTTGTCTGCTATAGCAGATCTTCCGGAAGATCAAAGTTTAAAGGGAAAGGCCACCAAGGGTGCAGCCATGGCGATGCTGGGAAGATTTTATATGAGTACACGGCAATGGTCTAAAGCAGCAGATGTGCTGCAGGATGTGATTGATTTGGGTAAATACTCTTTGTTGTCTGATGTGACAACCTTGTTTTCCAGCACCAATGAGGGTAATTCAGAGTTGATCTTCGTTTTTGAAAACAATCAGTTGTTGTCACAGAATGCCATTCCGGCACACAACTATCCTCCGGGATATCAGACTAACCTCAGAAACTGGGGAGCACAGCTTCAGATCAGAAGAGAGTTTGTCCAGACCTACCACCCGGATGATGTCAGGGCTTTGCCATGGGATCCCCGTGGTGAATTCGGTCCTGCTACTTTGGGATGGATCTGTTATGAATATTTCAATAAAGACGGAGACTACATTGATTTGATGGATCCTGCATCCGGTGACCGTTTTCACCCACGGGCTTTCAGGTATACACCCGATGAGACTACTGCCAATGACCAGTATTATGCCAATGACAATGTGTTTATGCGGTATGCGGATGTGCTGTTGATGAGGTCTGAGGCATTAGCGATGGTAGCGAGTGCTCCTACACAGGAAGCAGTTGACTTATTGAATGAGATTAGGACCCGGGCACAGGTGCCCACCTACCAGCTGAGTGATTTTGCTGATCTGGACGCTTTTATCGATGCAGTGCTTCAGGAGCGGAACTGGGAGTTTGTTACCGAGGGCCACAGGAGAAGAGATCTTATCAGACAAGAGCGGTATATTTCCAATGCACAGGCGCGTGGCAAGACCAATGCGGCAGCACACCATGTGAGGTTTCCTATTCCATTGAGTGAGATGGATTCGAATCCGCTGATGGTACAAAATGATGGATATGTATCTGAGTAGAAAATTTATTGAACCATATATTATTTGTTAGCTAAATTTCAGCAAGACCTGGGTATTCTATTCCCAGGTTTTGTTGCTTAAAAAAATCCGAATCATGAATTTGTTTTATCGATGTAACCGTTACTTAATTCTTCTGTTTGCCTGTTTCCTGGCAAGTGCTTCTTTTGCTCAGAAGAAACCCAATGTTTTATTTATCATGTCAGATGATCATACCACGCAGGCTTTTGGCGTGTATGGTAGTCGCCTGGCCCGATTGGACCCAACACCAAACATCGATCGCTTAGCTCATGAGGGTATGTTGTTTGAGAATGCTTTCTGCACCAATAGCATCTGCACACCTTCCCGGGCAACGATCATGACCGGTCAGTATGGCCAGGTGAATGGTGTGCTGGATCTGGGTGGAAAGCTGGCTCCCGAAAATCAATACTTGTCGCAGGAGATGAAAAAGCTGGGCTATCAGACAGCTATGGTGGGAAAATGGCACTTGAAGCATGCACCCGAGTCATTTGATTACTACAATGTGCTGCCGGGGCAGGGCGACTACTTTGATCCGATCCTCTACAGCAGAGAAGGTAAGGAAAAGAGAAAGATCAGGTTTGCGACTGATGAGGTGAGAGAGGTGAATGTGACGCAATACAAAGGCCATTCATCAGACATCATCACTGATATCTCATTGGAATGGCTGAAAGAAAAGAGAGATCAATCGAAGCCTTTCTTCCTGATGCACCACTTCAAGGCTCCGCACGACTTCTTTGAGTTTGCCCCCCGGTATAAAGATTACCTTGAGGACACTGAAATACCTGAGCCCACCAGTATGTGGTACAATGCCAACAACGGCTCTGTGGCGACCAGGGGATATAACGACTCACTTACTGATACCATTGGGTCATCAATCGGGCACCGAAACATCATCCGAAACATGGGGATGCACATGGAGATCGATCCGAACATCCCTGATCCGGAATATAAAAAACTGGCTTACCAGGAGTACCTGAAAAGATACCTGAGATGTGTGAAAGGAGTGGATGACAATGTGAAACGAATTTTTGATTACCTGGAAGAAACAGGGGAGATGGACAATACCATCATCATTTATACCGGGGATCAGGGCTTTATGCTGGGAGAACACGATTACATCGATAAGCGATGGATGTATGAAGAGTCACAAAGAATGCCATTCCTGGTAAGATATCCTAAGATGATTGAGGCTGGTAGCAGAACCGATGCGATTGTGAACAATGCCGATTATGCACCAACCATCATTGACCTGGCTGGGGGTAAAGTACCGGACTTCATGCAAGGTTCCAGCTTCAAGCAGATCCTGGAAACCGGAAAGGAACCGGAAGGCTGGAAACAGGACACCTATTACCGGTACTGGATGCACATGGCACATAAGCACAACAATCCTGCCCATTTTGGGATCAGGACCAAGGATTACAAGCTTATCTTTTATTACGGATTGGATTACATTAACCGGGATACGGGAGCACAGGACTGGGCAGACCATCCGGCATCGATGTCAAACTTCCAGACCCCTGCAGCATGGGAGTTCTACGACCTGAGAAAAGATCCTGATGAAATGGATAATCGATACGATGAACCAGCCTATGCAGACATTATCGCTGATTTGAAGGTGCGATTAAAAGAACTAAGGAAAGAAGTGAAAGAGGACGATACACAATATCCTCACATCCAGGCTGTGATTGACAAGCACTGGAACTGATTTTCTGATGCATATTCCAGGTTAAAGTCTGGCCGGGTTGAATGGTGTGGTTGGAACCTTACCGCTGACATTTTCATCCAGTTGAGATCTGAGTTGTTGGATCACGGGTTGCATGGAACTGTCAGCGGCGAGGTTTTTAAACTCCTGAGGGTCGTTTAGATGATCATACAGTTCACTGCCTTCTGTGCCCTCATTCCATTCCGTATATCTCCACCGGTCTGTTTTGACGGTTCTACCCAACACGGGATTTCCCTCACCTGGTCTCAGGATCTGTGTAAAGGCTTTGCCATTCCATGTATTATCTGGTTGATCAATCAACGGGGAAAGGTCTCTCCCCGGAAGTTCATTTTCAGGGTTTAGATTGCATAAAGATGCCAGTGTAGGGTAGATATCAATAAACTCCACGACCTGGTTACTTTGCATTCCATTCCCCTTTGCTTTTGGGACATAAATGTACAATGGTGCTCCGGATGACTCTTCAAAAAGCGTCCGTTTTTGCCAGATACCCCCATGCTCCCCCAAATGATAGCCATGATCGCTCCATAGCACGACGATGGTATTTTCTGTCAACTGGTTTTCTTCCAGGGCATCCAGGAGCCGACCCACTTGCACATCCACAAACGAGACTGAAGCATAATAGGCTTTTTTAGCTTCTATACAAATGGAGTCACTCAGTCCATAATTTGGGATTTTGCAATTATGGGCCAGTGCGGCGTATGGTATGTCGCCTCTGTCATTGGAGGGAGCGTAAGGCAAGGTCATTTCACTGCTGTTATACAGCTCAAAATATTTCCTGGGCGCTACATAGGGTGTATGGGGTCTGAATAAGCCAACTCCCAAAAAGAAGGGTGTGTCTTTGTGTTTGACCATTTGCCGGATGGCTTCCGATACAATCATCCCATCCGTTTGTTCTTTGTCCGCTCCATCGGCAGCCAACCAGCTCAGGGCCGCGCTGATTTTTCGATGGGGCTCAGCATTGAAAATCAGGTGCTCATCGGACTTGTCTCTTCCTTTAGGGTTAAAGACTTCATCCCATGAATCCGGATCATCCAACCCATTGGTGCCGATACCTGCTGGAACGTTGTAGTGATACAGCTTTCCAACCCTACCCACCCAATAATCATGCTTTCTGAAGAGCTGCGGGAGTGTGACGATATCCGGTACATGATCCCTGAAATGTTCGTCCAGATCAAAGACATTGATGGCATCGGGACGGAGGCCTGTCATCAAAGAAGCCCTTGAAGGATTGCAAAGTGGAATTTGGCAATAAGCTTTGTTGAATTGAACGCCCATTTTTGCCAGTCTTTCAAAATGAGGTGTAATGGCTATTGGGTCATCATAGGAGGATATCGTTCTGGCCAGGTCATCGATCGCGATGAAAAGGACATTGTATTTGGGCTGTTTTTGATCGATTTGACAACCAGTATGAACAATGGAGAAGAAAATAATCAGAATGCTGCTAGGAATTTTACTAAATTGACGAGTCACTCTTGTTGTGATTTTTTAGTTGAATAGGATAATAAAATGGTGAACGATTCAATGACTGTAAGATACGTATTTATACAATTAATTGCTTTGTGCTCAATGAGTTGCATAACCTCTGGATGCGAGCAAAAAAAAGCATCTACTGATGAGTCACCACCCAATGTGATCATCATCTTCCCTGATCAGTTTCGCAACTATAGCCTGGGTATCTGGTCGAAACCTGGATATACCCAATATGTACCTGGCAATCCGGACCCGGTTTCGACACCTGTTCTTGACAAGTTGGCTAGTGAATCGGTGGTATTCAACAGGGCTGTCAGCAATTTTCCAGTGTGTAGTCCCTACAGAGCTATGTTACTTTCCGGTTTATATCCTGACCATAATGGAGTGACGACGAATTGTAGGAATGATAGAGTGGTGTCTCTTCGTACTGATGCTACCTGTGTTACGGATGTTTTTGCAGAGGCAGGTTATAACGTTTCGTACTTTGGCAAAGCCCATTGGCTCAAAAATGAGCCACTTTTTGATGAGAATGGGACCTATAAAGGTACTTCCGAACCACCCGGAGGCAAGTTTATCAATAGCTATGATACTTACGTTCCCCCCGGGCCTGATCGTCACAGCATTGAATATATGGTACAGATGATCAAAGATGATCATTTCAATCCCGTGGTATATTCCAGTGACCCTAAAGTGGTAGATGGTAAAAAAGATGGGGAGCGATATATGCCCGGTGAATTTTCTTCGGCATTTGAGGCTGAAAAGATCATGGATTACCTCGACAATACCCATGGGCAGCGCGATACGAAGAAACCTTTTTTCATGATCTGGTCGCTCAATCCACCCCATAACCCATGGACGGAAAAGAGCACCAAAATGGAATATTTCGATCAGTATACTGAAAAGGGGGAAGTGAACCTTACCCGGTTACTTAAGCGAACCAATGCAGTGGATTCGATGGGTGATCATGCCCCTTACTACTTCGCTAACGTCAGCGCCGTTGATTTTTATATTGGCCAGGTTTTGCAGAAGCTGGAAGAAATGGGTGAGGCTGACAATACGATCATTGTGATTTCTTCTGATCATGGTGAGATGCTGGGCAGTCATGGCAGACAGGGAAAAAATGTATTGGAATCAGAGTCCCTTAATATTCCTTTTATCATCCGGTGGAGAGAAAAGCTGGATCATCGGGTGGATGATCTGATGATGAGTGTCCCGGATGTGATGCCAACACTGCTTTCGCTTGCCGGGCTGGAAAAAATGATCCCTGCCGAAGTACAGGGACTTAATCACGCTGATGTTTTATTGGATCCTGGAAAAGCAGATAAACCAGCCGAAGTGCTTATCATGATCTCCGCAGCCAGGGGGGTATTTACCGGAAATTACACCTTTGTGGTTTCAGAAAAGGACGGACGGTTTGATGAAGCTTATTATTACGACAACAGTAACGACCCGTATCAGTTGACAAGAATACCTAATACAGAGATGGATCCGGATTTACAAAAGGATCTAAAACAAAGACTAGTAAACCAACTGATTCGGACCAATGATCGTTGGTATCAGGAACAAATTGCGGCTGAATTTTTGGGATACTAACACATACAGAGTCGAGGACCCCTTCAGGGATTTAAGGGTGAGGGCTGGAGCGAATCAAACGTCAATGACTCATTGCAAGTATTCTATCTTTGTCTTTTATGTTCGCTCTTTCGTAAATGCGGGGCTTCCTGTCTGTTTACTCAAAAGAAGTCACTACCTTGATATCCAGTGACTCAGGGCTGGCCCATTTGCTAAAGTCTGTCAATATGGTGTCACTCGGGACATTACTGGTGATATAAGCATTGGTGTTGAATGCCTTTTCTTCGAGCATCTTCATCACGAACCTGAAGTCCTCCAGGGTAGCGTTGCGACTACAAAGCAAGCTGGTTTCTTTTGCATGAATCTTTGGATGGGTAAAAACAAGGTCTTCCTTAAACAGCCCAACCAACACATAGCTACCTCCATGACTCATATAGTCGGTACCTGATTCAATGGCTCGTTTATTGCCTGTGGCATCGAAAACTGCTCTGGCAAGTCTGCCCTTGGTGTACTCCTTTACGGCTTCCACCGGATCAGACATCACATTGATCGCCTGGTCAGCCCCGAAATGCTCTTTTACAATATTCAGTCGGTGATCATTCACATCCAGGGCAATTACATTGGCCTTGAGATACTTACATATCTGGATGATACCTATACCGATGGGTCCGCAGCCGACCACGACCACCGTTTCTCCTTCCTTCACCGCGGCACGTCGTACCGCATGTGCTCCAATAGCCAGTGGTTCTACGATGGCAATCTCTTCATAAGAAAGGTCATTGGCTGGTATCAGGAGTCGTGTTGGCAGCGAGATCACTTCCTGCATGCCACCATCAGTGTGCACACCAAATACCCGGATATTCTGGCAGCAGTTACTTTTGCCAGCATCACAGGCCACACAATTCTGACAGTTGATGTATGGAATGATCACCACACGGTCACCAGCCTTGATACCCTCCTTATTTGATTCAACTTCAATGACTTCTGTAGCCAATTCATGACCCAAAATCCGCGGGTAAGTAAAAAAGGCCTGATTGCCACTGAACGCATGTAAATCAGTCCCGCAAATGCCGACACGCTTTACTTTAAGCAGCGCTTCTCCATCCTTTTTTTGAGGGGTATCTTTTGTCTTTTTCAGAAATTTACCCGGTTCCTCACACACGTAATAGTTCATGCCTTTAACTATAGATTTAGAGGTGTAATTAACCACTAAAATGGGACATGGTTCATGAAAACGTTTGCCCACTAAATCATAGCTTAAAGTCTGTTTCAGTGGTTATATTGCCACCTGATAGCATTGATTTTGATGTGTGATGAAATGAGTTGAAGTGTTTATGAAAAGGTATTGTTTGGCCTGTGATTTAAAGGATGAGGAAAGCCTCATTGAGGAATATAAAAAGTATCATGCAGTGGGTAACATCAGGCCCGCCATCACCAGGAGTATCAAAGATGCAGGTGTGCTGGATATGGAGATTTACCTGATAGGTAATCGATTGTTTATGATCATTGAAGTAGGCGATTCATTCAGCTTTGAAAAGAAAGCCCGGATGGATGCTGAAAATGAGGATGTGCAGGAATGGGAGGAGTTGATGTGGGATTTTCAACAGGCCCTTCCTTGGGCCAAAAATGGTGAAAAGTGGATCAGAATGGAAAAAATTTTTAAACTGGATAACTGATCCAATATCAGCGCTTTCATATTCATTAGTTCCTCAATGTAGCTCAGGATCATAATAGACCTCCTGAATACTTTCTATAGAGACCCTTTACATTGACGCAATAAGACCTTAATTTTGGTAAGAAGTCAAAAATGACTTCATCAATAGGAAAATCCTAATATCATGGGGCGAGGTCGGGTAAAAATCACGGATATTGCAAAGGAACTGGGTGTTTCTGCTTCTACGGTGTCACGGGCCCTGAGTAACGGAGGTAGAATCAGCGAGGATACCAAGAACAAAGTCATTGAGCTGGCTAAAAAATGGGGGTATAAGCCCAATCCATTTGCAATCAGCCTGTTGAAAAAACAATCCAGGACCATTGGGCTCATCCTTCCTGAATTCACACATCATTATTTCACCAAAGTTTTGAATGGCGTAAACCAGGTTGTCAACGGAGAAGGTTACCACCTGTTTATTGTTACTCATGAGGGCTCAATGGAAAAAGAACAGCGGGCCACTGCTATGCTCAATAGCATGCGCGTTGATGGAATCATCGCTTCCTATGCCCGGGGAACTACCGACTTTGAACACTACCTGGATTTGTTAGAAGATGATGTGCCTGTAGTTTTTCTCGACAGGTCTTGCGAAGACCTTGATACCTCTTATGTGGTGACAGATGATTTTCCGGGTTGCATTGAATCTATGGATCATTTTGTACAATCAGGCAATACTAAAATTATTCACATTGCGGGACCGGATAACCTGTCTACCAGCTTTATGAGGACCACAGGATATAAGGAAGGTCTCAAAAAAAATGGTCTGCCCATCAATGAAAAATACATTCTCAACTCTGAGGACAGGGATTGGAAAAAGCGGTTTAAAACCCTTGTCTTATCTGATGAGGTGGAAGCGATTCACTGTTTCAATGATTACGTGGCCTACGACGCCATTCAGGAACTCAAGAAGCTAAATAAGCGCGTGCCAGAAGATATTTCTGTTATCGGTTTTGCAGATGAACCGGTCGCTACTTATATGAGTCCACAATTGTCGACGGTGTTGCAACCTGCTGAGGAAATGGGTAGGAGAGCAGCTGAAATGCTGATCTGGCATATCCGAAATCCCGAGTCTACTCAGCTGTTTTGTGAGCGACTACCAACAAATCTCATCTTAAGAGCGTCCACTCAGCAGATCAGTAAAAAGACGAATTTGAAATCAGTTGTTAAGATTTTAAAGTCTGCCGGTTAATAGCAGGTCACTACTTTTACTTTCATTCTTTTTCCACACCTGAAGAGGTGCGTCGTTAACACCCATGAGATATAAAGTCCCGGTTGGGGTCCTTAAACTGACCCCAGATCGGATCATTCCATCCAGGAGTATACCTGAGGAGGATGCGGGAATGGTTTTCATGCTGTTTGAGGTCTGATCAAACTCCAGGACCACTCCATATCCTGCATCATTTCTCGGAGTTTCTACCTCCGACACATACAGATTGCCAACAGCCAGGATTTTTCCATCCTCAAGCTCAATAAAGTCATTGATGCTCGAAAGCTGGGAGCTTAGGGGCAACGTGTGCGATACAAAATTCCCGTTCCCATTATTTTCAAGCCAGATGTGTGAGAATTCAAAGGCCTGGTAATTCAGTGAGTTTTCCAGCATGGAGCTCCCATAGATCTCATCCAGAGAAGCACTGGCAAATTTCTCATACGTTTCAAACCTGTTTTTGAGAGAGGGGATCTGCTGGGTGCTGCATTCACGTCCTCTCAACGGCAATTTCTTGCCTTCTTTTTGATAGCTGAGCACAATGTCAAGGGAATTGTTCTCATCAAAGTCATTGCTGTAAACTTCAAATGGTTTTTCGATCGACGCTTTGTACTTGTAGTTCAACCCCAAATTGCCACACAGGTAATCCATGTCACCATCCTGGTCCACATCAATTTTGGTAATAGCATTCCACCATCCATTGCTCTTTTGAGTACCCAGCTTTTCATTTGATAGGGTGAATGCACCATTTTCCTGTCGGAAGAAGGAAATTTCCATCCATTCTCCGACGACAACCAGGTCAAGTGCCCCATCTCCATCATAGTCATCCCACAGCGCAGAAGTGACCAATCCAAGATTTTGCAGATTCTTCGCCACACTTTCAGACACATCAGTAAAAACAGGGTTGTCATCAGATTGTGTGTCATTACGCAGAAGATGGCTGTTTGCGGGAAGTGGGTATTTGCCGGGCACAATCCTTCCACCGACAAAGAGATCAAGGTCCCCATCGCGGTCGTAGTCTGCAGAGATCACCACTTCACCGCTGGTTGGCATTGGAGGTAATGAATTTGTCTGTTTGACAAAGCCCTTTGTTGTGTTGACATATAATGCATCCTGGTAGAATTCAGTTGGTTTTGATGGATCATTTCCTCCTCTTACGAGGTAAATATCCAGGTCATCATCGCCATCAGCATCAAAAAGATGCACACCTGTGTCCTCTTTGTCCTGTTCATCGATCCAGGGGCCGGTTTTTTCTGCAAATATGCCACCTTCTTGCTGGAGAAATAATCTACTTGGTGAGCCAGCGGCATTGGTGACAAAAACATCATCCAACCCATTATCATTCATATCTCCTACTGCGATATCGGGACCTATCTGTGAGTTTTTGTGAGGTAGCAAAGGCTCTCTTTGATAGTCGTTAAATTCATCTTCTATGTGAGCAAATTGTAAGCCTGGGATCGAAGTGTTTTGGTAGGACTTACCTTGCTGATAATGTAATGATTTTCCTGACTTACTATCAACGTAGTTTAATTTTATTGACTGGTTAGTTTGAATTGAACCAAGGCTCTGGGTATTTCCATCAGGCCAGGTAATCATCAGGCTGTCAATGGTTTTGGATTTACCAACACCGAAAAACAACTCCGGCGCAACGCTGGATTGAAACCCTCTGGTTAAGGTTAATTCCTGGTATTGCTGAGTGCCATTTGTGAAGATGGACACTTTAGTGTTGAGCCCAAATGGATTATTGTTGGGTCCTTCAAAACTAACTTTCAGGAAGTTGGATCCGGACCCTTCGTTGATGTAAATGAAGGCGGATTCATCAATGTTATTGACGATGAGGTCGAGGGCCCCATCATTGTCAAGATCTGCATAGGCCGTTCCATTAGAAAACCCTTTGTCACCCAGTCCGGATTGCTCAGTAATATCATGGAAGTCCAGGTTTCCAGCGTTTTCATAGAGGTAATTGGATATGGGTACACTGGGAAAGATTTCCGGATCATAATTGCTGATCTTGCCGAAGAAACTTTCGGAATCAAGTTTCATATTTGAGTCGTTGTTGTTTACATCTCTTTTCATTCCATTGGTAATGAAGATATCTTTGTGTCCATCATTGTTGAAGTCGGCGAAGATGCTGGCCCAGCTCCAGTCGGTAGTGGCTATATGTGCAAATCTGGATATGTTGCTGAATTTTGGCAGACCAGCCTGATCCAGCCCATTATTCATTTGAAGCGTATTGTGCATGTATTGGTAATGGAAGCCTAAATCAACCCCTTCATAGAAGGCATCAGGCCTCATACTTGCCATGTTGGTTTTTGATCTGAAGTGATCGGCTGGAGTCATATCCACCTGGACGATATCCTGCAGCGCATCATTGTTAAAGTCAGCGATGTCTATTCCCATCCCAAACATAGATGTGTGCCGCGTCGAAAGTTGGAGCATATCTTTGAATGTCCCATCTCCCTGATTGAGATATAAATAGTCCGGGACATTAAAATCATTGCTCAGATACAGGTCTGTATATCCATCATGATTGAGGTCTGAAGCTACCACTCCCAGTGTGAGCCCAAAATTCTGGACGCCACTTGTAGCAGTCACATCTGTGAATGTATTATTCCCATTGTTTCTAAACAGATGACCTGATTCGCTCTTTTGGTTATCATCCATCTTCATCTTATAGAATTTGTTGCCCATACTTACCGGTACAAGTGGGTAATTGGCAACAAAAACGTCTAAGAGTCCATCATTGTCATAATCAAAGAATGTGGATTGGATAGAAATGGAGGGTTCGTGCAACCCATAGCTTCTGGCTTTTTCAGAAAAAGTGTTGTCCTGGTTATTGATGAAAAGCTGATTTTCAGTGGTGCCGAACTTACCTCCCACGGAGACATAGATATCCAGCCAGCCATCAGCATTCACATCTGCCATGGTGACCCCGGTGTACCATCTGTTATCACCTTCGGTTCCACTTTTTGCAGAGATGTCTTCAAACTTGTTGTTCCCTTTATTGAGGTAAAGCCTGTTTTTCACCAGGTTACCAGTGAAGTAGAGATCGACAAGACCATCATTGTTAATGTCTCCTGCTGCTACACCACCACCCATATACAGGTAAGGGAACTTAAAGTAATTCATGGTGTCATTTTCGATCAGATCATTCGAAAATGAGATACCAGTTTGGGTGGATGAAAGCTTGTTGAAATGTATATGTAGGTTATTGAAATCCTTATCCTGACACCCTGCAAGTGCAGCTATAACAAGAAAAATGAAAAACCTGGTCATCATTTAAAGGGGGTGAAAAAACCGCTGCTCATAATGAGCAGCGGTTAAACAAATCCAAAAAAACTACTTATTCTTACAAACTTTCCCAGCC
Source organism: Cyclobacteriaceae bacterium (assembly GCA_965223915.1). Classification (GTDB taxonomy): domain Bacteria; phylum Bacteroidota; class Bacteroidia; order Cytophagales; family Cyclobacteriaceae; genus UBA7330. The sequence continues at coordinate 3,171,823 of OZ245027.1, forward strand.
TGCATTTTGTACAAAAACATCACTGTTTTCCATTTCCTGCTGTGGGATCGCAATATATTCTCTTCCCGGTCTGTATGCTGCAGTACCTCCACTTTCACTCTTCACATTGTCAGGATTGTCGACTATCCTTTCTTTTACCATTCCCCATCTTAGCAGGTCATAATACCGTGTCCTTTCAAGAGATAGCTCTTTCACGCGTTCGTCCATGATATCCTGCATGGTGATTGTGGCGAATGCTGGCATATCTACGCGAGCCCTTACCTCATTGATAGCGTCCAGGGCAGCCTGAGTAGAACCATTCAGCTGAAACTCTGCTTCTGCAAACATCAACAAGATGTCAGCATATCGTAGAATTCTGAGGTTGTTACCGGACCTGTGCCATCCTCCGGCTGTTGCACTGGTATAACCTTGTTCAAAATCAAGATGCTTTGTGACAAAGATGTCCCCGTAATTTGTAGTACCTCCCCAGGTATCGTCATAGGTTTGACCCAGATAATAAGATTCTGTCAATACATCTCCTTCATAGGTAGTTGTTGCACTCGGTCCGGGAATATCAGCTGTGTTCCAAAACAAGGTTGACCAGGCTCTCGGATCTGTCTCACCATTTACCGTAGTTTCATCCAGGAATAGATCCAGCGCCCATCGGTTGATTTTTAAACCATCCTGATTACCTACAGGTCGTGTGGTTAAATCGTTATGATAGGCAGCTCCTGACCCATGGTTGGAGCAGTCAGCGCACCATCCCTGATTACCGTCCGCGCTATTTTTAAATTGTATTTCAAACAGGGATTCCTGGTTGTTTTCAGTTGCCTCACGGAAATTGTCCCGGAAATCATCCACCAGGCCAACAGAGCCATCATTCATGACCTTTTGGAAAGCATCCTTGGCCAATTGCCATTGTTCATGGTATAGGTGTACTTTACCAATCATGCCTGTTGCAGCCACTTTTTTCACTCTTCCGATGTCATCTCCGGTCCAGGTTTCTGGGAGCAGTTTCTCCGCTTCTTCCAGGTCGCTAATGATCTGTGCATAGACATCAGCAGGATCTGCCTGTGGTACTTTTCGGGTGTCCTCAACCAAACTGGCTGGTGTCAAAAGCAATGGGACGTTCCTCCAGTAGTTGAGCAGGTTGAAGTAATTGAAAGCCCTGATGAAGTATGCCTCTCCAAGGATATTATTTTTAACACCTTCATCGATGTCCTCAATCTGCGGTACATTTTGAAGCACTTCATTGGCCCGGGAAACTCCTTTGTACATGGCAGACCATACCCAGAATGCAGCATTACTTGCCGGGTCGGCATTGAAATTTCCTGTAGCGGTACGCTCAGATATCGCAAAGCCATTTACCAGGTCGTCCCGGTAGTCAGATGCAAAGATCTCAAACCGGGTATAATACCAGATGTCAGTAAACGGTGCATAAGCTCCTATGATACCCCTTCGGGCATCCTCAGCACTCTTCCAGAAGCTGGAGGTTGCCGGAGCATTTGGATTCGTTTTATTAAGCAATTCCTCCTGATCGCACCCTGTGATGGTCAATGCCACCAGCGGGATTACAATCAGGATTGATCTAATAATATTTACGGAATTCATATTTTATAGCGTTATATTATTTATCAACATTTAGAAAGAAACCTGGATACCAGCCTGATATGTCTTGGCAACAGGATAGGAGTTTTCATCCACACCTGCATTGAAGATATTCTCACTGGAACCTCTGTCCCTGGTACCACGTCCAACTTCCGGATAGTAGCCAGTATAATCTGTGAATGTGAACAGGTTTTGTGAAGTCAGATAGACCCTTACGTTACCCACTTTGATAGCATCCGTGACAGCACTTGGAAGTGTGTATCCGATCACCAGGTTTCTCAATCTGAAATAAGAACCGTCTTCCAGCAGGAAGTCAGACATTCTGGTTCCATTTTGGCCCAGGTCCTGGTGAGTCATCCTTGGCAGGGTGGTGCTTGGGTTTTCAGGTGTCCAGGCATCAACCATGGAAGCAAAGACATTGTTGTCATCCTCAAACCAGGCTCGGTAGATGTTACCATTTAGGATTTTGTTTCCGGTGATGCCGTTAAAAAGCATCGACAGGTCGAAGCCTTTATATTCGGCTGTGATGTTTAAACCATACTCAAAATCAGGAATTGGACTTCCTAAATATTGCATGTCGTCATCACTCAAGCCGGGTATACCATCAATGTCCTGGAAGTTGAGGTCACCGGCTCCAGCTGTAGCAATCTTCGTGCTGTTGGGGTCGTTGGGGTCTGATAGGATATACCTCCCATCATCGATGGCCTCCTGCTCACTTTGATAGATGCCTTCCACTTTCAAGCCCCAGAACGCACCAATTGGTAATCCATTTTGTGACAGGGATGCTGACCTGCCATTGGAGGTAAATCCACCACCAACGATTCCTTCAGCATTTCCAATGTCTGTTACTTTATTATCCAAAATGGTGAAATTGGCATTCACGCCCAGGAAAAGGTCACCAAACTTCTTCCTGTAATCAGCAGAAAACTCGAATCCCGTATTTTCTACGCTGGCAACATTGGCAGGTACAGTTCCAGGAGTACCTGTCCATGGAGCTACAGTCTTGGGACCAATGATATCATTGGATTCTTTTTTGAAGTAGTCTAATGTGATAAGCAATTCATCACGAAGGATCCCAAATTCTACTCCTATGTCGGTGATGATAGTAGTTTCCCATTTTAGTAAGCTGTTTACCGGGCTGGTAATAGAGTAACCAGTAGCTCGTATCTGGCCACCCGGACCTAGCGGGTAGGAGCTATTGACATTAAATACAGCATCTCCAACATATGGGCTGGCATTGTTAGAACCCATTTCCCCATAACTGGCTCGTAATTTTATGCCAGTTACTGCTGTTACTCCACTCATGAACCCTTCATTGCTGAGATTCCAACCAACTGCAAACGAAGGGAAGGTACCCCATCGCAGATCTTCTGCAAAGAGTGAGCTTCCATCTCGCCTTAAAGTAGCGGTGAATAAATACCGCTCATCGTATGAATAGTTTAACCTACCAAAGTAAGAGATCAGTCCTTCTTCGTTTCTACCTGATAATACTGCTTCTACAGTTTCTGCCTGGGAAGCATTGATGATATTGCTGTTAGGGAAGGTGTTTACCCTAACTCCCAGATTTCTTCCCTCACTTGATTGGGCACTATATCCTGCAAGCACATCTACATTGTGAGAACCAAAACGCTTCTTGAAATTCAAAGTGTGTTCCAGTAGGAGAGAGTAATTTGTGCTATTGCTTTCAGTAAGCCTATCCTGGTCATTGAATCCATTTGTAGGGCCAGTACTGAAGGAATACTCAGGAGTAAACGTATAATCATGTCCCTGACCTGCAGTAAAACCAAAATTGGTTTTGTATACAAGTCCCTCTAATATTTCAAATGAACCGGTAAGACTACCAATGAAGTTGTTGTCTGTGTTCGTACGATCTTCTACAGTAGCAACACCAAGTGAGTTACCAGGGTTTGCATGCGTTGTAGCTCCGTCTTCCCTTGTCGCGGTAAATTCACCGTTAGCGTCGTAAATAGGAATAGTAGGAACGATGTCTCTTTCTCTGTTGAAATAGTTGTTCGGATTGTTAACAGTCCTGGTATATCCAATGGCTTCAGTAAACGTGAATCTTCCTTTTGTCAGTGTTGAATTGAGCCGTGCATTGATTCTTTCAAAAGAAGATTGTTTTACAATTCCATCTTGTTTTACTCGCCCAGCGGAGAAGCTATAGGTGCTGTTTTGACCTCCTCCTGCTACCCGGACATTCATCTGAGATAATGGGGCATTGCGCAATGTTTCATCCTGCATGTCGCTGTCTATAGAAGGATCAAACAGTGCGCCTACATCTTCTGTGTAAGTAGGAGTAGTGCCCGCTCTCAAAGCATCGTTGTCGTATCCATCCCGGATCACCTGGGCATATTGTTCAGCATTGGCCCAATCGATCAACTTTACTGGAGTCTGGGTTCCATAATTCATATCGAACTCCACGGTAGTCTGTCCTGCCTTACCTTTTTTGGTAGTCACCACAATAACTCCATTGGCTGCTCGGGACCCATATATGGCCGTTGCGGAAGCGTCTTTCAATACAGTAACTGACTCAATATCGTTTGTATTCAGACTGTTCATGCTACCTGCAAGCATCCCATCAATTACATAAAGTGGCTGTCTGTCTGAAAGCGTTCCCGAGCCCCTGATGGTCACAAGGGAAGGAGATCCGGGTGCTCCACCATTTGCTTCAACCCTTACTCCAGCCATTCTTCCCTGCACGGCAAGGGTAGCATTTGGAGTAGTCAGCTTGGCGATCTCATCACCACTGACTGTACTTACAGCCCCGGTGAGATCACTTTTCTTCTGTGTACCATATCCTACAATCACAACTTCACTGAGTGCCTGGATATCAGGTCCTAAAGAAATGCTGATGTTCGTTTGGTTGCCAACAAGGATTTCCTGGGTAACGAAACCAATGGAACTAAAAGTCAGGATCGTGTTTTCATCAGGCACACTGATCTCGAAGTTCCCTTCAAAATCTGTGGTGGTCCCGGTGGTGGTTCCTTTGATGACCACATTCACACCCGGCAGCCCTGTTCCATCCTCGGTGGAAAGTACTTGCCCGGATACAGTAATCTCATCGACAACGATTTCGAGTCTGTTTTCTGTTCTGGAAATAGGGCTTACGTTGATCTGTTTGTTTACTTGTCTGAATTTAAGATTTGCAGACTTTGAAATCTCCAAAAGAATTGAAGAAAGCTGATGCTTGCCATTTTTGAGTTTGATGGTCTGGCTAAGATCCAGGTCACTTTCATCGTAGGCAAAAAAGTAATCTGTACGGGATTCAATGTCGTTGAATACATCTATTAAATTTCCTTTGACATTCGTCACTTCTACTTCTACTGCTTTGATGCTTTTTACAGCCTGTGCACTGGATTCTGCACACAATAAAAGCGTTCCGAAGAAACATTGAAGGATAATTCCATATAATACTACCCTAGACGACATATGGATAAGTCTTAGTAATCGTTTATATTTCATATCGAATTGGTTTTTTTAAAAAATCATTTTGGCTCATGATCAGGTATTTTCGGTGTCGCGATTGAAAAAGAACTGATGATGAGAAAGCAGCCGGTTCCCTTCTAAAGGGTGCCGGTTTTTTTATCCGGTAATCATATTTTCATAGTCACTTATGGTTAAATGTTATTTGTATAATGTCTCCGTCTATAGAATAACTGAAGTTCTTGGTAAATGAAATACTGTTCAGTACTGCGATCATATTTTCATTGTCAAAGCTTCCGGTATAACTCCAACTATCACTTTCATTGGTGAATTGAAATTCAACACCATACCACCGGGATAGCTCAGTAAATACCTGCTCTTTGGAGGATTTTTTGAAATAGATCAGTCCCTCCTTCCAGCCTGTTTTTTCTTCAGGGTTGAAGTCTATCTGTTCTACCTGGTTATTTATTTTATGATAAATTATGCCTTGTCCTGGGGTCAGGATGAAATCCTCGGTGACCAGCTTATTACCTGGTGTTTTTTGATTTACCAGGACCTTTCCGGTCACAAGATCCACTTCAATCTGCTCTTCATTTTCAAACGCTTTCACGTTGAAAGAAGTACCGAGCGCTGTGGTGCTGATATTGGAAGTGACCACTGTAAAGGGTCTTGTTTTGTCTTTGGTAACGTCGAAGAAAGCCTCTCCGGTCAGTTCAACAGTTCGGTTGCTGGCATCAAATCTTTCAGGATAGGATATGGTGCTTTCTGAATTGAGTATGACAGTTGAAGCATCCGGCAAATGAATTTTCAGCTTTTGGCCCTTAGGATTTGATTTAGTAATGATATTTTGAGCTTGCACAGCCTGACTTTGTAGTGAAGTCAGGATGTTTTGATCCCATAATAGAGCAGATGTGGCCAAAATTAAAATGACCGAAGCTGCGATACCCATCAGCCTTAACGAACGTTGTCTCCAGGGTATTTCTTTAACGTGTCCATCGAAGCTATCTATCCGATGTGAGATCTGTTCGAAGATTCTGTCCTGATTGCTTACATGCGATTGTGTTTTGGTTTCATTCCATGCCGATTCAATCAGCTGTATGTCCAGATCATTGATGTTGTTGGCCAGTTGTTGGCTTTCTAATCTTTTAAGCTCCTCGGTTGATGCCTCTCCGGAGAGTTTCTTGACCAAAAGCTTATTAAATTCCTGGTTGTGCATGCAAATGCATTGATTAAACTAAAAAATGAATACGGGAGAAGGACACGAATTTTTCAATCTACCCCTACACGGATTGAAAAAAAAATATTAAGACCCTTAAAAAGTCCTTTATTTTGCTGATTTCGAAATTATGAGGTGATGACGCAGCTCGTCAGACATGTGTTGTTCAAGAGAAGACCTTAGCTTAGCCAGGGCCCTGGTCATTTGTCCTTCTACTGTCTTTACTGAAATATCCAGCAAATCGGCGACCTCCTGAAACTTTAGACCTTCTTCTCTTACGAGTGAAAAGATAAGTTTGCACCGGGGAGGTAGCTGATCAATGGCTATCTGGATCTTTTCCTTGGTCTCTAAAGTGAGGAATTGTCGTTCGGGGTTTTCAAATGTGGTAATAAAATCAAATGATTCTGTTTCCAGACTTTTTAGAAAAAACTGCTTGTTGTCCCGAAGATAATTATAACACAAATTCTTGATGGATGTGAAGAAATAGCTTTCAGGCCTTTTAAGGTTGACCAACTTTTTGCGCTGATACCAGAATTTGACGAACGCACCGGATACTACATCCTCTGCATTTGACTTTGACTCCAAAATGTAAAGAGCATACTTCAAAAGTCGTGGGTAGAGCACATCAAAGAATTTTTTGAAGGCTTCCTGACTATCATACTTGGCGAACTGCAAGACAATTTCTGATATGCTATCTTTTGATTCCACTTAGGGACGCTATTCTAACAATTTAATAAAATTAGACCTCAAATTCAGCTTATTTTATGAAGTACATATTATAAAGCTATATATCTGCCTTTTATAAGTCATTGAAAAGCTTTGCTCACAATTCTGATGTAATTGAGTTGTAATCTGGTTCTCCAGGCAAGAAAGATCAATCCAATTGAACCCAAAGGTCAATTTATTTGTCTCGTTTCTTCATTCAGGTCCTACTCCGCCAGTGAATGTTGTCGCTGGTAATCAGAAGGTGTGACTCCAAACTCTTTCTTGAAACAGCTTCTGAAATACTTGGCATCGATAAACCCTACCTCGTACATGACCTCACTCACAGAATATCTGTCTTTGGAAAGCAGCTGAGCAGCACGTTTCAATCTTATAGATCTGATGAATGCATTGGCGGTTTGTCCGACGAGCACTTTCAATTTTTTGTTGAGGTGTAGCTGAGACATGCCACACTCATGAGCCAGCATTTCAACAGTAAACTCAGTTACACCGATGTTTTCTTCGATGTAGCTCATCACCCGTTTGATAAACCTTTCATCCAGGGAAGTGATCTCTATTTCATTGGGCTCAAGGTTCACATTGTGTCTGATTTTGCTAAGGAGTTTCTTCCGTGAAGAAATGAGTGACTCCATCCGGGTTTCCAACTCCTGCATCTGAAATGGCTTGCCGATGTAGGCATCCGCACCCTTTTCATAGCCCTTCAGCTTGCTCTCATCAGACTTCTTAGCCGTAAGCAAAATCACCGGGATATGGTTGATCCGATCATCTTGTTTCAGGGTTTCACAAAAGGTGATACCATCCATGCCAGGCATCATGATGTCGGAGACTACCAGGTCCACATGATCATTCAGGCAATATTCCAGGGCTTCCTGTCCTTCTTTGGCCATCAGTACGTCGTATGTCTTTTCAAAATGCTCTTTGAGATAAGAAAGGATGTCTTCATTGTCTTCAACCAACAAAATGGTGTGATTTTTCTTGAGGTGATTGTCTTTTTGCTGATGACTTTTGTGACCTATGTCTTCAATGATCCAATTGACATCCTTCTTAAAACTGAACTTGTCTGTTCCTTCCTCTGTGATCATGGTTTCATCAAACATATTCCTTGAGTAAGGCAGCATGACCGTAAACTTGGTGCCGACATCTACTTTTGACTTAAACGAGATTTCCCCTTTGTACAAATCCACCAAACCCTTGGTATAGGACAGCCCAATCCCGGACCCTACCTCACTTGATACCCGTGTGCCAGCGAATCGTTCAAACAAGTGTTCCTGTATTTTTTCAGGAATTCCTCTTCCTGAATCTTCAACCTCCAGTCGAAAGAAATTTTCATTCTCCTGCTCAATGCTTACGGTGATCTCATCTTCACTATTGGTAAATTTGAAAGCGTTTGAAAGCAGGTTAAACATGATACGCTCGATGACATCCTTGTCGTAATAACCGGTAATCGGATGTTCACAGATGAACGTGTAATCGATCATTTTTCGGCGTGCCACTTCATTGAAATTCTCAGTTAGTTGCTGGATGTATTCTCCAATGTTACCATGACTCACCCGGATATCCATCTTCCCCTGTTCCATCTTCCTAAAATCGATCAGCTGATTGATCAGGTTAAGTAGGACCTGGGAATTGCGGTAGATTTTATCGTAATACTTATTCCGTTCTTCGCGCATCAAGCCATTGGCTTTTTTTAAACGGTCAATCAGGCCAAGAATTAAAGTCAGGGGTGTTCTGAATTCATGAGAGATATTGGTGAAAAACCTGAGTTTGAGTTGACTCAACTCTTCCAGCTTTTCTTTTTCTATTTTTTCAATCAACAGTTGATTTTTTCTGGTGTTTGTAATCACTGTATACTTTCTGAAAAACCATAGGCCAAGCCCAAATACCAGAAGATAGAATACCCTTGCCCACCAGGTATTCCAAATTGGGGGTGCTATGTATACCCCAAGCATTTTTGGCTGATCATTCCAAACTCCATCAGCGTTACTGGCTTTCACCATCAGGGTATACTTGCCGGTTGGAAGGTTGGTATATTTCGCTGTCCTGCTTTCCGCTCCGGCAACTAACCATTCTTCATCGAAGTTGTCAAGTTTATAGAGATACCGATTGTTTTCAGCAGAGACGAAATTGAGCGCAGCAAATGAAACAGAGAAGCTATTCTCATCATGATTCAGGTCTATCCGGGAAATGCAATTCAGATCGTCATTCAGGAGAATCCTGTCATTATAAGTTCGTCCTGTATGGATTTCCTGATTGAGCACAGATAGACCGGTAAAAACAAGCTCAAGTTCGGATTGGTCTATCGTGATATTGTCCGGGTTAAAGGTGTTGAAACCGTTCACTCCACCAAAGATCATCTGACCATTACTCCGTGTGGTGGAGGCAAGCTCGCTAAATTCCTGGTCCTGCAGCCCGTCACTGGGACCATAGTTTACAATCTGACCCGTTTCAGGATTGAATTTGGATAGCCCCATGTTTGTACCTAGCCAGAGGTTGCCATCCCCATCTTCTTCAATGGATTTTATCACGTTGCTGGGCAGGCCATCATTCATGGTAACGCGTTCAAACTGATCGTTACCTCGACCATCCCTCACAATCACCCTGTTGAGTCCACCACCCAGGGTACCGATCCATATTTCTCCATTTTTAGCTACATAAATCGGCAGAATGTAGTTGTAACTCAAACCCGCAGGATTCTGGGGATTGGATCTATAGCAAATTATATCAGCAGTACCACCATAGTAGTTTGTGATTACACTGATGCCTCCATCTGTCCCGACCCAGAAATTGCCCTTATGATCTTCTGTAACACTCCTTACCACATTTGAACTTAAGCCATCATCAGTCGTGAAATGTTGATACTCAATAATGTTTCCATCGTCATCCATTTTGAGTTGAAATAATCCATTTCGATAGGTAGCTATCCATAAATTGCCTCTGGTATCCTGATGAATGTCAAAGACCCCGGCGCCTGACCTGAAACCTGGTACCACCTGTTTGACATACTTTCCTGAAGGCAATCTGTCCATCACTTCCAGTCCGGTCCCAAAGCTTGTACCCAGGAATATCCGGGATCTGTTTTTGAACTTTGCTTCTTCAATGGCAAACACAAAGTTATTCCCACCGACATTGATATCTATTTGCCGGAACTTTGACCTAAAATCATTTCCTTCCGGATTGATAATTAAGTTTAATCCACCGCCTTCTGTGCCAAACCATAAGTTGCCATATTGATCTTCTTCAATAGCCCTAATTTTATTGTATGAGATACTTCCCTTATCAGCATTCCTTTGAAAATGATCAAAGATCCTTCGTTTGGGATTATAAAGGTTAAGGCCATTCCCATTCGTGCCTATCCAGATCATGCCATTTTTATCTTCAAGGATACTTGTAGTTATATCACCACTCAAACTTTTTGGGTCGGCCCAGTTGCTTTGGAATTGATGTGTTTTCAATACATCCTCCTGAGCATAAGCTAAAAGAACACCCTCTCTGCTCGTAAACCACAGGTTACCATTGCTATCAGAAATATGTGCTCCTAATTGACCTTCGTAAATCGTATGGTATTCAGGGACGCTGTTATTGATGGATGAATAAGGTAGTGACAGCACTTTATTCATTGTGGTGACAATCAATGAGCTATCATTGATAGCCATGTTGCGGACATAGTTGATGTCCTCGTTTTCATAGTTGATAAATTGAAGCGCTTTACTATTGTTTAGTCCCAGATATCGCTGTAATCTGTTTCTCGATCCGATCCAGATATTTCCGCTTGGATCTTCCAGGCCGCAGAGCAATAGATTCCCCTCATCTGTGAAATGTTTTTTGATTTCCAGGTCCAATGTGACGTCGTCAGTACCATGACTGGAAATCGTAATTAGATTCAGGCCATTTTGCGTAACCACCCATATCCTGTTATTTGTGTCTACAAAGAGTGAGATGATGTGATTGTCTGTAAGGATATCCGGGGTATCTACTGTGTTAAAATAGTTGTTGAATCTGGCGGTTTTTCTGTCGAACATCACCAGTCCATGGTCATCCGTACCAATCCAGAGATTGCCCAGGGTATCTTCGGCAATGGTGCTGATCAGGTTGGAAGGAACAGAATAGGGGTTGAGCTCATCCCGAATAAAAGTTTTGAAGTTGTAACCGTCAAACCTGTTGAGCCCCCCATGAGTGCCAATCCAGATAAAGCCAAACGAATCCTGGAAGATGCATCGAATATCATTTTGGGACAATCCGTTCTGTGTAGAATAGTGTTCAAATACATTATGAAGCTGTGGTGGTTGTGCCTGACCAATCAGTGAGACGAATGTGAATAAGCCAATTAATAATGTCCTTATCATACAAAAAATCTTCCCTTCTCTTGATCTTACTTTCAGAACACACCCTGGTTTTAAATGCCCGGGAAAGTTTTGAGGAATCTTCAATTAACCAAATCTATTTTATAAATTTAGTAATTAGGAGGTGTATTCCTGTGTCAATTCTAATAAAAACCAATTGGAGAGTCATTGTTTTGACTGCCCCTAAAAAAATACCCCCCTATATTGAAGATATTCAGCCCCCTGTTAAAAATTAATCCCTCTTATTGACCAGCAAATGTTCAATATCCATGATAAGGTCCTCCATAAATTTGTCATTCAGACCACAATAATGATAAAAGCGGAATTGACACACTCCATAGAGAAGGAGTCGTCATAAGCGTAGAAAAAATTAAAAAGCAATGAAAAGATCAAGCAAAGTTGTTTTTCTGGGTTTAATTCTGGCCTTCGGGGCCTGCAATCAGCCTAATGTTGAATCCACTGCAGAAGCTGAATCCCAATACAGCTCATCCTGGGAGTCCTTGAACAGGCATACGGCAGACCCGGAATGGTTTCTTGATGCCAAATTTGGGATATATTTCCATTGGGGGGTTTACAGTGTGCCGGCCTTTGAGACAGAATGGTACCCATATCACCTGTACCGAACTGAGCGGCCTGAATTTGCAGCTTACCATGAAGAGAATTTTGGTTCATTGTCAGAATTCGGGTACCATGATTTCATCCCCAAATTCACAGCGAAAAACTTTGATCCGGAAGATTGGGCCGATCTGTTTCAAAAGTCCGGAGCACGCTTCGCCGGTCCCGTCGCACAGCACCACGATGGGTTTGCGATGTGGGACAGCGACGTGAACCCCTGGAATGCTGCTGACATGGGCCCTAAGCGGGACATCACGGGAGAGCTCTTGGCAGCTTTGAAAAAGCGCAACATGAAAACAATCACTACTTTTCATCATGCACGACTGAGACAACGCCACGAAGGAGATAGTAGCAAATGGGATACCTACAACAGTCATTATGCTTACCACCCTGATTATCCAACTTCGTCGGAAGATCCGCTACTCAGAAAATTCTATGGCAACATGCCCAAAGAAGAGTTCGAGCAGTATTGGCTTAACCAGGTAAATGAGGTGGTGGATAAATACAGCCCTGATATCCTTTGGTATGATGTCTGGCTCAACCATGTTTCAGAACCTAAGATCATGGAGATGGCCAGCCACTTCCTCAATCATGGCAAAGAAACCGGACAGGAGCTTGTGCTCATCGCCAAGCATGACGACCTGCCCAAAAGCATGAGTGTGCTGGATATTGAGCAAGGTGGGAAAAAGGATGTTTCCGAAAATGTATGGATGACCGATATCACCATCAGCTTCAGTAGTTGGTCACACACCAAAGATCAGGAATACAAGCCAGTGGAGATGGTACTCAGAAATATGGTAGATGTTTGGAGTAAATACGGGGTGGTGTTGCTCAATGTATCACCAATGGCTGACGGTACAATTAGTCAGGTTCAACGGGATATATTACTGAATATCGGGGAGTGGCTCGATACTTATGGAGAAGCTGTATACGCTACAGAACCTTTCAAATTGTTTGGCCATGGATCGGCTAAAGAGTCTGACGGCGCACATGGAGGGCAATCAGCAACTACCAGGTATGGGGTAAATGATATCCGGTATACCGTCTCGAAAGACAGAAAATCACTGTATGTGTTTGTATTGGGAAAACCATCCCCCGGTATGGAGTTTAACCTCAAAATCAACAACATCGGTTATGGTCCCGATACGCCTGTGAAACGCGTGATAGAGCTGGGTAGTGGTCAGGAAGTCGTGTGGAAAGAAACGGAGAGAAGATATTCAATCACGGCCCCGGAAGTAACATACAGTGATCTTGTGAATGTTTTCAAAATGGAGCTTGAATGAATAAATAATCCTGTCTAACTACATCAACCCAAATCTATTATCATGCGAAAGTCATTGTTTATAGGACTTTGTTCAATGCTCATTCTGTGGGTATTTCCTACAGAAGCTCAAAGACCCCCCAATATCATCCTGATACTAGCGGACGATTTGGGCAGTGAAACTTTGGGTAGCTATGGAGGTGAAACCTATTCCACCCCTGAATTGGACAAACTCGCTGCCGAGGGCGTGCGGTATACCCAGGGATATGCGTATCCGCTCTGCACCAATACACGGGCCAGTATGATTACAGGGAAATATAATTTTCGAAACTGGAAAGCATTCGGAATCCTAGACCCCCAGGAGAAAACCATTGGCCACATGATGAAGGATCAGGGGTACGTCACCTGTATTGCTGGTAAATGGCAGTTGCAAAGCTATGATCCTCCTGAATATCCAGGTGCTGATTTGCGAAGGGACAAGGGGATGAAGATGGAAGATGCAGGATTTGATACCTACCGCATGTGGCATACAGGCCATACAGAAGATAAGGGAAGCAGGTATGCCGATCCTGTTATCATTGAAAATGGAGAGTGGCTAATGGATACCCATGGAAAATATGGTCCGGATCTCTTTTCCGATTTTATCAATGATTTTATTGAGTCAAATCAGGAACAACCGTTTTTTGTCTACTATCCGATGGCGCTCCCTCATGATCCCTTTGTGCCCACACCTGACAGTGAGGAATGGGAGGATCCTACCTTAAGGCTCAAGGCTGACAAAAAGTTCTTCGGAGACATGGTGGATTATACCGACAAGACAGTAGGCAAGATCGTCAGTCAATTAGACAAATTGGGATTGCGGGAGAATACCTTAATCATATTTTATAGTGACAATGGGACTCACCAATCTATTACTTCTATCAGAGACGGCAATGAAATCAAAGGCGGCAAGGGCCTTACTATTGATGATGGTACAAGGGTTCCACTGATCCTCAACTGGCCTGGAAAATTGGCTCCAGCTGTTAGTGAGACCATGGTAGGACCCGTAGATTTTGTGCCCATGCTTTATGATGTGTTAGGTAAACAGGTCCCGAAAGAGCTCTTTACTGACGGGATCAGCTTCTGGCCCAATTCCAGGATAGAAAGGCAGGAGCGAGATTGGGTTTATATCGATTTTGAGCCAAGACCTGGTCATGGAAAGGACCACTTCATCCAAAGAAGGTTTGTTCGGGGACTAAAATACAAGCGGTATGATGACGGGAAATTTTTTGATATAGAGAAGGACAGGTTAGAAAAAAATCCCGTAGTGCCTCGTGCAAAAACTCAAAAGGAACTGTATGAAAGGTACGAAAGTATCCTTGATTCGCTGACCCGCTATCCGGGTATTGGGAGCTTAAAATCCTATGATCCGCAATTCTACAGGATCATTGATCCGCATGCGAGGATTGAGGTGATTGGTGAAGGCTTTGAATGGACGGAAGGGCCTGTGTGGGTTCCGTCTCAGCAGAGCTTATTGTTTTCAGATGTGCCTAACAACGTGATCCATAAGTGGACGGACATGGATGGAGTGGAGTTATTTTTGGAAAAATCAGGCTATACAGGTACGATTGAGAAGACCGGTGGAAAAGGAAGCAATGGCCTGACTTTGGATGCTGAAGGTAACCTTTTGCTATGCAGGCAGGGGGATCGGGAGATAGCCAGGCTCATCAGTAGCTATAATTTACCGATACCAGTATTTGAGACGCTTGCCTATGAATATAACGGCAAAAGATTCAACAGCCCCAATGACCTCCATGCTGACAAAAATGGGCCTATCTACTTCACTGATCCAGCATTTGGACCACCTTCGGATGATGAGGATTGTCTGGATTTCAAGGGTGTTTTCAGACTGAATACGGATGGTTCCGTAGACTTGCTTGTGAAAGACCTGGAAACTCCCAATGGGGTGGCTTTGTCACCGGATGGCAAAACCTTATACATTGCCAACAGCCGACCAGCGAAATTGTACAGCTACGATCTTAGCAATCAGTCGCTACCGCTTAAGGGCACTCTCCTGTTTGATTTTGAGGACATGGTAAATCAGAGTATTAGTAAGCAGCGACCGGATGGCATCAAGGTAAATAAGGAGGGAGTGATTTTTCTGGCCGGTCCTGATGGAATCCATCTGATATCTCCAGCTGGTAAATTGTTAGGGACGATCTATACCGGCAAGAGAACTTCCAACTGCGCATTCAATGAGGATGAGAGCATTTTATATGCTACCTGTGACGACACCGTACTACGAATTGTTCTCCGGGACAGACCAAAAGTGAAGCCAGCTATTAAGTAGTTGAGTCATGCCAAAAATGAAAAATCGTTTGCGCAAGTGCTTAGAAATGAGCCGGATAGATTTGATATTAACTTAAATATATTTTGATGAAGAGACCCATGAATACCTCTTTACTTTCTGCTTTTGTTATTGCATTGATGATCACTGGATGTGAAAGCCAGACTACCTCTGAAAAAGTACAGGAAGCTAAAACTGAATATCTACCGGACTGGAATTCTCTCTTACAGCACAATTCTACCCCGGAGTGGTTTCAGGATGCTAAGCTGGGCATCTATTTTCACTGGGGAGTATACACCGTACCTGCCTATTTCAGTGAATGGTATCCGTACCAGATGTATATGGAGGGATCGGATGTTTACAAGCATCATCAGCAGACCTATGGAGATCAGTCCGAGTTTGGTTACCATGAATTCGTCAAGGATTTTACGGGTGAGTACTTTGATGCCGATGAATGGGTAACACTATTCAAAAAAGCAGGAGCCCGCTTTGCAGGACCGGTTGCACAACACCACGATGGTTTTGCCATGTGGGATAGTGAGGTGAATCCATGGAATTCAGTGGACAAAGGTCCTAATAAGGATATCACCGGTGAGCTGGCTACGGCACTGAGAAAAAATGACATGAAGTTGATCGCTACGTTTCATCATGCCAGAAACCTTCAGCGATATCGGGATACGGAAAAGAAAGGATTTGCCAGCCATTTTGTTTACAATGAAAAGTGGCACACCTCAACTACAGATCCCGAATTAAAACTGCTATATGGCAATGTGGAGGAAGACTGGTTTAACCAGTACTGGTACGATCAGATCGATGAGGTGGTCAAACAATATGACCCGGACATCATCTGGTTTGACTCATGGCTGAATTTTATGCCGGAAGATTTAACGAAGAAAATGGTAGCTAATTTCTTTAACAATGAAGTGGAAAATGGTCAACAGGTGGTGATATGCAACAAGCAGACCGATCTGCCCCAGGGTATCGGTGTTCACGACATTGAGCAGGGAGGGAGAAGAGATATCTCTGCGAAAACCTGGATGACTGATATCACGATCAGCCGCAAGTCCTGGAGTTATATCGAGGGACAAACTTACAAGCCTGCATCGCTTGTGCTGAGGAATTTTATTGACGTAGTGAGTAAAAACGGTGTCGTATTACTCAATGTTTCACCGAAAGCCGATGGGAGTATTCCTGATGAGCAGCGAAAAGTCTTGCTGGACATGGGAGCCTGGTTTGATAACAATGGAGAGGCTATTTTCAATACAAGACCCTGGGTCATGTTTGGTTTTGGGGATGCCATTGCTGGAGCTGGCCACCTGGGCGGACAATCTTCCACGGTGGAATATTCTGCAACTGACGTGCGGTTCACCCAGTCAAAAGATGGTAAGACCCTGTATATGATATTTCTGGGTGTTCCCGAGCAAGGGTGGACAGAACATTACCGGATCATGGCAGAACACAGGTATTTTCCGGATGGGAAAGTCAAAAATATTTCTTTGTTAGCCACGGGAAAACCCCTGGAATACAAGCTTGATGGTTATGGTTTCAGCTTAAATATGCCATCGGCCTCAGCGCTCGACAATATTGCCAATGTAGTGAAGATCGAGGTGGAATAACTTTTGTTTGAAAGACGGTCCGCAGGTTTTCTCTGCAACTCTTTGAATCCTTTAATGACTAAAAAAGGCATATTAATTTTAAAGATGTATACTGTGTACAGATTTATTGTAGCATGGCTCACACCACTCATCATTGTCTCATGTGGTAGCGACTTTGGGGAGGAAAATGCCAGGCCCAATGTTATTATTATCATGACGGATGATCAGGGATATGGAGACATGAGCTGCAACGGCAATCCATACATTGAGACACCGGCAATTGATGAGATTTATCAGACGAGTCTGGTCCTGGAGAATTTTCATGTGGACCCCACCTGTGCACCGACACGTGCAGCGCTTATGACTGGAAAGTATTCCGCGAGGGTAGGTGTCTGGATGACTTATATGGGACGTCATCACCTTAAAATGGAGGAACAGACCATGGCGGATATTTTTCAGGAAAATGGATATGAAACAGCCATTTTTGGGAAGTGGCATCTAGGGGATAATTACCCTTTTCGACCTTCTGACAGAGGTTTCAAAGAATCTCTGGTGCACGGAGGGGGTGTAATAGGGGAAACACCAGACCATTGGGGCAATGACTATTATGACGATGTATATCTCAGAAATAATACGCCTGAAAAGCAGATAGGGTATTGCACCGATGTTTGGTTTAAAGAAGCCCAAAAGTTTGTGGAGAATAGTAAGGACAAACCATTCTTTCTTTATTTGACTCCCAATGCACCTCATGGTCCTCTCAACGTGCCTTACGAATATGTGAAGCCTTTTCTGAATAAGCCGGGGATCAGCGAAGAAAGAGCCTGGTTTTATGGTATGCTTGCGAATATTGATCAAAACCTGCGGGCCTTTAGGACATTTTTAAAGGAATCAGGGCTATCAGAAAATACCGTCCTGATCTTTATGACTGACAATGGAACCCGGCATGGGTACACTGAAAAAGATAGCAGCGGATTCAATGCTGGTATGAGAGCATTAAAGGGATCTCCATATGAAGGTGGTCATCGTGTACCCTGTATGATTCACTGGCCTTCGGGAGATCTGGACAAGCATAGGAAAGTCAATAAGCTTACTGCTCATTTCGACCTACTCCCTACATTGATTGATATGCTTGGGCTATCTGCTGATCAGATGCCAGCTTTTGATGGTGTAAGTCTAAAGCCTCTGATTTACAAGGAAACAGCCACCTGGCCGGACCGTAAACTCATTGTTCAAAATCAGATCACTTTTGGAGAAAAACTGGTCAATGACCTCCCGGTCAAGTATAAAAAATTTGTTGTGATGGATGAGCGATGGAGGATGGTAGGGGATGAGTTATTCGATATAACCGACGATACTCGCCAGCGAAATGACGTATCAGCAAAATATCCTGAAGTAAGGGAACAACTAAGTGAGTTTTACGATGAATGGTGGGAAGCATTGGAGCCTTCTTTCGATGAATATAACAGCACAATCATAGGAAGTGAAGCTCAAAACCAGGTGACATTGAGCAGTCAATTCTGGCATGGAGATCATGTGCCCTATAATCAGCAGCATGTTCGTAACGGCATGAACGCGAATGGTTTTTGGGATATCGACATTGCAAAATCCGGTCATTATGAAGTAACATTAAGTAGGTGGCCTCAAGAACTTGATTTAGCCATCAATGAAGTGGTGCCAAAGCCTGAACCAGATACTACACGCTTCTTTCGGGATGACAAGTTGAGAAATCTACCCAGCAAAGAACTCCATTTTCAATTGGCCAGGCTAAAGGTTGGGCAGTTTGATCAAACCATAGGAATTAATCCGGGTGACAAGGAAGTGGCGTTTGAGGTACATCTGGAAAAAGGAAAACACTTTTTGAAATCCTGGCTCATTGATGAACAAATGGACTCAGTAGGTGCCTATTATGTGAGTATGAGATTATTGGATTAATACCTATTAATAATATCAAAAAAGGATGCCTCCTTTAGAAGGCACCTTAACTTATGGTTTTATCCCTAGTCGATTTTTCTGTTTCTCGCTAAGACCAAACTTGAAGTTGATCTCAGGATCATTAAAAATATCTGACTCCTTCATTTCCGGATCGTGGATGTCCAGGCTTAAGTCGCAGTCAAAACGTGCCAGGATGCTATGGCTTTTACCTTCATCCAGCCTGATATTTCTAAAATGGCACAATCCCCAGGTGATACCCCTTCCATCTCCGGTATCTGTAAATGCGTCAGGAATGTAAGCTCCCGGAGCAATCGGAAACAGGGCTGAAATGGCAGCAACTTCAAAGTTTATGCCATCAGCAGCATACTGAATGGTGTTGTGTTCCAATCCATGTCGGCTTACTAAAGCAGCGATGCCCTCCTTGAACGGGAACATGGCTGTTTCATGGCCTGAATTGATCACTGGATTCAAAGGGTGCTTAACAAATGGACCAAATGGATCATCGGAAATGGCCAGACCCTGCGCCCGGACTCGTGGATCACCTCCCATTTCACCTTTGTAATAAATATAGATCTTGCCCTTATAAACCAGTGGATATGGGTCGTGGATCACGTATTGATCCCAGGAGCCTTCAGGTCCGTTGTCCAGTACTACTTTGTTAGATGGAATCCATGGGCCATCAGGAGAATCAGCAACCGATGCTGCTACCGGACAGTCATCACCTTTATTACCAGTTGGACCCGGGCTCCCGGGCATTTTGGTATATGCCTGGTAATATAAATAGTATTTCCCTTCATATACGAGGATATCCGGTGTGGAAACGCTCCTCCAGCCCGGATAGGGTTTTTCCAACCGGGGTACGGCAACACCCTGCTCTTCCCAGGTGAATCCATCAGTACTTGTAGCATACCAGATCTCTGCCAGATCCCAGTCTCTTGAAGGTATTGTATCATTGCCGTTTACGCTGGAGGGTGGTGTTGATGTACTTCTGTGTGTGTACCATACATAGTATTTTCCATTTACCTTGATTACTTTGGTCGCATCTCTTCTGCTCACAGTTCCATCATGATTGCTATAATCCAGGCCCTTCAGAGGAGTGTATTTAAATCTGCTAAACAGCTCGTTTGTTTCCAGCTCCAACCCGCCATAAGTGCTTTCATATACCCTTTCCATGGCTGCACTCAAAGGTCTTTCTGGTTTTTCACGCGGCACATTCCCATATGGAAAATCGTCCCATTGACTCGCGGTATTTTGGGTCTCAGTTGTTTGTGTACAGGAGAACAGCACAATTGATATAATAATTACTACAGTATTTTTCATTTTTGTTAATTAATTGTCAGTGGTATTCATGTTATTCAGGAGGTCCTATTCCTGGTTTTGCAAAATCTGATTGTTTTCAAACACTATTCTTTCAATTTGCTGCTTATTAAGTCCTTGCCTAAAGTAGACCTCCGGGTCATGCCAGATTCCCGTTTGTTTCATAATCGGATCATCAATATCCTGACTCAAGTCACAATCAAATCGTGCCAGTATGGAATGTTGATTAACCCCGGTTTTACCGGCATTGGTAAAATGAGATAATCTCCAGGTAATTCCCCTGCCATCATGGGTGTCTGTGAAGGCATCTGGTACAAAGGGTCCCGGAGCAATGGGGACAAGCTCGCAAACTGAGGCTATCTCAAAATTAACCCAGTCGCTGGCATATTGAATGGTATAATGCTCGGTCCCGTCTTTAACCATAATAGCTGCCACACCTTCCCGAAAAGGGAAAAGACTTACTTCATGACCTGAATTCAATAGCGGGTTCAAGCGGTGTTTTTCAAAAGGTCCCAATGGGTCCTCAGCAATGGCCAGGCCGCCTGCCACCCACACAGGGTCAGGTCTGTTAAATGCAGATTTATAGTAAATATAAATTTTACCATTGTGCACTAGCGGATATGGGTCATGAATAGCATATTGATCCCATGTTCCTTCTGGTCCATTTTCGAGAATGACCTTTCCGGCAGGTGTCCATGGGCCATCTGGCGAATCAGCATAGGATGCGGTTACCGGGCAATAGTCTCCACGCTTACCGCTGGCCTCCATGAAGCCCTGATAGTATAGATAGTACTTCCCTTTCCAAACCAGGATGTCGGTAGTCGTAACAGATCGCCAGCCAACTTCCGGCCTGGGAGGGCGTGGCACAGCAACACCCTGCTCTTCCCAGGTAAAACCATCTTTGCTGGTTGCATACCAGATCTCAGCAAGGTCCCAGTCTGTAGAAGGAATGGTATCGTTGCTCTCATCAGCCCTGCTTGCTCCAACTGGTATTACAGGTGTATCCCTTTTAGTGTACCACACATAGTATTTCCCATTGACAAAAATGATTTTGGAGGGATCCCGTCTCGAAAGTGTCCCATCGTGACCATGGTAATCAAACCCTTCCAACTCTGTATATTTAAACTGAGAGTAAAGTTCATTTTCGGTTGGGTGAATACCATCATAGTTATGGAAACTACGTTGCATGGCCTTGCTCAACGGCCTGTTTTTAGTATGTTCATCTACCGAATAAGGAAAAGGAGCTGGATCTGTATTTACATCCTTTGTTTGGTTTTTGATACAAGAAGTTAATCCCATTACAGCAAAAAAATGATGAGCAATCTGATATAAATCATCCAATTCATGCGATAAGTACATTAATAATGTAAGCCATATTGCCTTATTAACTAATTAACTTACAATGATTTATCTCATTCACCAACTCATTTTTCATCACTACCTTTTTTTCCGGAAACTTCACCTTTTGCCACGTGATTAGCTTTTCTTCGGCCCTCGAAGCGCCTGATATACTGATAATTGTAATTCATGTATTGATGGGTGAGTCCCCATTCGAAGATCTTGAATGGTTCACCAGTGTTAAGCTCTCTATTTAAACCAATCGCATGAGGAGCATCTTTGATCACCGCCATAATGTTGAAGTTGATGCCATCGGGAGCAAATTGTATGGTGTTTTTCTCGGGCCCGTCGGTGGTGATGAGAGAAGCTACTCCACCATCCTGCAGCCAGACACAGATTTCATGACCACTGTTTGAAATGGGGTTGTAGGGTGATTTCACATACGGACCCAGTGGATTGTCAGCGATCGCTACACCGTGTCTGATCTGCCGCCCGCCGAAAGTGATTTCCTCCCCCATCTGCTCACCTTTATAGTAGAGGTAAAACTTACCTTTATAGGGTAAAATGCATGGGTCATGGACTTTATGGCTATCGAAATCGCCTTTTTTCTCTACCAGGTGTCGGTTTTGCTCGGTTCCCTTCCAGACTCCATTATCAGCAGGACTCAAAATGGGTTCTTCACTCTTGGTCCACGGACCATGTGGTGAATCGGCCCATGCCAGACCCACCTGGTTTTTTACGCGCACATTGTAAGGCGACTTTACCGTTTGGTAACACAGATAATATTTTCCATCATGGACCATGATCTCTGTAGTAAATACGGATCGGTCGTCATATGCACCTTTCGGCCCTCTGGCCACGGCAAGCCCTTCTTCCTTCCATGTCCAACCATCTTCGCTGGTCGCATACCAGATGTCACATCTGTCCCAGGGAAAGACCTTTCCTTCTTCAATATTACCACCAAATCCATCTGTGGGACCCGTGCTTCTGCTATACCAGACGAAGTATTTCCCATCTACTTTTATCATGGCGCTTGGATCCCTTCGTACCACACCTTCTTCATAGGCCAGGTCTCCCTTCAAATCATATACTTTAAACTCACCAAACCATTCATTGGTCAGGCTGTCAGGCCACTGAAGTGCACGCTTTGAGGCAGCACTTAAGTATTCCCGGTTTGTGATTCCTAGCTTATCGAGCTTTTCGTCTGTGATTTTCAATGCAGACTGGTTGGATTCTTCTTCGCAAGGTTTCTGGTTGCAACCAAAGACCATTAAAAGGAGAAGTGCCAGATAATAGGATGGTTTTGAAATGAGTGAATCTGAAATGATCATCTTATAGTTGTTTGCGTAATTGATTATAAATTTTTTGCATATCCCCGGATAAACTTTGATAAATAGCCTCTTCACTGGCTTTGCGGAAGGCTTGCTTATCTACCTCAATAAATTCCATTCCCTGTGCTTCCAGCTGGCTTCTTAGCATGTCCTGGTTTTCAAGGAAGAGTTGATGCTCATATTCCTGCATATCCTCTGCCGCTTCGAGAAAGATCTGCTGTAGGTCCTCAGGAAATTCCTGAAATTTCTCCTCACTGATGACCGGGTATACCCAGCTCATTACATGACCAGTGAGATTTACATAGTTCTGTACTTCAGCAAACCCCGCACTCTTAATCAGCGGAAGTGGATTTTCCTGTGCGTCAATCGTGCCTTGTTGCAGGGATGTGAAAACCTCTGAGAAAGCCATGGGTGTTGGTTTGGCTCCCAAAGCACTCCAGGCAGTAACAAATGTTGGTACATTTGGCACCCTGACGATCAGACCATTTAAGTCATCCGGATGTCGGATCGGCCTTTTGGAGGTTAGGTGTCTGGGACCTCGTTCAAAATAAGCGACAGGTCTTAGTTCGGTGATCTCGATCATTTTCTTTTCAATTTCCTGACCAATTGGTCCAAGAATGAAGGCCTGCATTTCTACCGTATCTTCAAAGAGGAAAGGCATTTCGCAGAATGATGCGAGCTCAAAAAAGTTATTGAGAAGTGATCCTGTAGCGGTCATATCCATGGCACCTAATCTGATAAGCCTGATGGCTTCGGCCTCTTTGGCCAGCTGTTCGCTGGGGTATACCTCCAGTGTGATCCTTCCTTTAGATCGTTCCTGTAGCAGCTCCCCGAAGTATTGAAAAGCCTGATACCAGGTATGGTCTTCATTTACGAGCAAGCCGGCACGAAGCTTGAATTTAGCCTCATCATTGTTCTGACAGCTTACTAAAAGGAGGATTACAGAAGGTACTATCGTTTTCAGTATGCTTTTCATTGAATATCTATCGAGTGGGTCAACTCAAAGAGTACAGTCAGATCATTATTTGAGGTCACTAAAAAACCAGACTTTCCAGATGCCAGGTTAATCCAGGCAAGGTCTCTCATGTCTTTGTTTAGGTAAAACCCACTTTCGGTTACAGCTAAAGGGGCAAAGTTACCTTTACCATCTCCAACCAGACAAAGGCCAGAACCTCCATCATATCGTATGGTCTCTGTTTCTGTCCCATAAAAATTACCACCTATGATCAGGTCTATCAGTGAATCCTGATTAATATCTTTTACTATGATCTCCATTATCGGACTTACCTGAGCTTCACTCGGTAGCGGGACCAATCTGAAGTTTCCACGGTCATTGATCAGGAAGCAGCTTCTGAATTCACTGGCACTTAAATGAAGAGCACCATCCAGCATTTCCTGGCTATAGATATCTGAGAGGTTGGCGCTGGCAAAGTCTTTGAATGAAGGATACTTGTTAGCGATGAAAGGCATCTGCTGAGAGGAACACTCCCGGCCTCTGATGGGGATAAGGGTCTTATTTTCATGTTTGGAAAGCACGATATCTCCAGTGCCGTTATTATCAAAGTCAGTGTAATATACTTCAAGCGGGTTTTCCGGTGTTGGTTGATATTTGTTGTTCAGCCCGATATTCCCAAGGATAAAGTCCGTATCTCCATCATTATCTATGTCTGCTGAGGCCACACTTTGCCACCAACCCGTTGTCACCGGAAGTCCAAGGTCAATTTTTTCAAATCGTCCGCCCATGTTTTTCAGGATGGTGATGGGCATCCATTCACCAACAATGATCAGGTCAAGGTTCCCGTCATTGTCATAGTCTGTAAATTCAAGATCGGTGATCATCCCGGCATTGAGTAGATCCGGGGCCAGTGAGGAGGTTACATCTTCAAACTTTCCGTCGATATTTCTGAGCAGGTAGCTTCTTGGAACTGTAGGATACTTTCCGGGAACAACCCTGCCACCAATTACCAGGTCAAGGTCACCATCTTGATCAAAATCAGCTGATGCCACAGACTGACCGCTCGTAGTAATATCGGGAAGCTGCTGGTCGGATTTATTGAAATTACCATAGCCATCGTTGATGTACAGCCTATCCTGATACAAAGCTATATCTGTAAACTCATTACTTCCACTAACTACATAAAGGTCCATGTCATCGTCATTGTCAGCATCAAAGAAATGACTTTCAAGGTCTTCGAAATTTTTATCTCTTTCCCAGACTCTTTGATTTGTTGTTATGAACTGGCCTTTTTCATCCTGAACAAAAAGGGAAGCCGGGAATCCGGCTGCTCCACCGATAAAGAAATCATCCAGTCCATCAGCATTAACGTCCTCAACAGCAATGTCGGGTCCGTTTTCAGACATCCTATGAGGCAGGAGGAGTTCTTTTTCAAAATCGTTGTAGCTGGATTCCTCATGTTTATGTGTTATTCCATGTTTAAGCGTTTGTTCGTTAAATAGCTTCAGTGGCTGAGGGACTGGTGGGATGCCATGGTATTCGGCATCCTGGTAATCCAATAGGTGTACTGTATTGATTTCAGGGGTAGTGAGTGTTGAGGTTCTACGATCCGGCCAGGTAATAACAACCGAATCGACTGCATTCAATTTACCTATTCCAAAATGTAAAATTGATTCATTAGATGAAAGATATCCCCGGTACGGCATCAGATCCTGTCGTTGCTGAATGCCATCTGTATAAAGCATCACTTTGCTTCCGATTGCTAGCGGATTGTTGTTTGTCCCTTTGAGTTTTATCCTAAGGAAATTATTTCCAATCCGCTCGTTAGCCATGTTTTCATAGATTGCACTGTCCTCATTGAGATTATTGACAACCAGATCAAGATCCCCGTCCCCATCCAGGTCAGCTATAGCGCTACCATTTGAATTCATTGGGTCTGAAAATCCCCATTGATAACTCATATCCTCAAATGAGAGATTACCCCGGTTTCGGAAAATCCTGTTTGGGATTTTTGTTTGTGGGATCTCTTTGATGAGGTCATCAAAATATTGAACCATTGAGGCAGTATCTATTGATGCTTTCTTTTTTAGAAAATCATTGTCAATGATGTCGCGATAGATCCCATTAGTCACAAAAATGTCTTTCAGTCCATCATTGTCCCAATCCGCCATCAGGGGAGCCCAGCTCCAGTCTGTTTTGGAAACCCCGGACATTTGGGCTATCTCAGTATATTGATGGTTTCCCAGGTTTAGGTGTAAAGTGTTGCTGGAATAGGGGTAATGATATCCCCTTCGTACAATGGTTTGAAAATTTTCTGTGCTCATCGATTCCATGTTGCGCTTCGACCGCTCATGACCTTTCATGGCCATGTCCACCACATACAGATCATTGTGTCCATCGTTGTTGATATCGGCATAATCAGAACCCATTGAATAGAAGGATATGTGTCTGAAATAGTCGTCGATTTCATTCATGAAGATGCCCTCACAACTGTTAATGTAGAGGTAATCAGGCTTGATAAAATCATTGGCAACATAAATGTCAGGCAGATCATCATCATTGAAATCGGCGATCACGGCGCTCAGCCCCCAGCCTCTGTTGAGAAGGCCGGATTCCCTTGTGATGTCCTGAAATACCCCATCATTGTTTTTGTATAGCTTATCTGAATATTCGTACTGGAAACCTTCCCAATCCTGGTTGCCGGTCATGATTTTGTTTTTGTTTGCCCAGTCCACCGGATGGTTAAGCAGGAACATATCCAGATCGCCATCTGTATCCATGTCAAAGAAATAGGCTTGATTTGAGAAGGAAGCATCATTCAGGCCATATTCTTTGGCCTGTTCTGTAAATCCCAGGTTTCCGTTGTTGATGTATAACTCATTTGTTCGGTACCGCTTGCTGTGTGTACCTGATTTGCAAATGTAGATATCCAGAAACCCATCATTGTTGATATCCACCATGCTCACTCCGGTCGTGATCCCGAAGTCACCACCAACGCCAGCTTCTTCCGTAATGTCTTTGAATTTTAGGTTACCAAGGTTGAGATAAAGTTTGTTGGACTCAATGACCGACGCGAAATAAATATCAGGAAGTCCGTCGTTGTTGATATCACCAATGGCTACACCGCTGCCATTGTAATAGTAGAGATAATTCAGGATGTTGATTCTGTTATTTTCAACGATGTTGTTTTCGAATGCAACATTTGTTTGGTCGGGTGACAGTTTGTTGAATAGCCGGATGTCCTGCGATGATAAGTTTGTTTTCTCATTCCTATCATGGCATGAAACCATTGTGGTTGCTATGAATAAAGCAATAAGTGTATGTTTCAATTTATCCATACTCACCAGGAGTCATCGAAAGTAAAAATTACTGGCAACTCAAGTTAGGGCTGCCAGTAATAATAGTTAAGTTAATATGCCGGATCCTGTGAAAGAACTCCGGATTGCAGATCAAGCTGAACCTGAGATATTGGCCAGTGATCATCCTGTCCATCAGTGAAGGAGGCACCCTGCAGCCATGGCAGTCGTCCGTCAGCCAGCTCACTCTCCAGATAGGTATTAAGTGTTTCTGCCGCAATTCCCCATCTTACGAGATCGAAGAAACGCATGCCTTCCAGGGCAAACTCCAATCGCATTTCATGGCGTACTGCCTTGCGAGCATAATCCTTATCAGGAAACGATGTATACTGTCCTAACAGATAATTAGCTGCAGGTTGATTCTCATCAATCACAATAGGATCACCGGCTCCAAAGGTGGTATTCGTCACCCTTCCCATGACCAGATCATCAGATGCGCGCAATCTGATTTGATTGACCAGATTGATAGCGGTAGGGAAGTCATCTTCTTCTACAGCGACTTCTGCCCTCCAAAGGATGATATGACCCAGCCTAAGCACCCTGAAGTTGTTTCCATTCACACCTCTTGCCCAATAGGAAGAAGAGGTAGATGTTGTTCCCAGGTTGCGTTTATACCACATGATCTTCTTATTAAGGAAAGGACCCATATTCAATTGATCAAGCATCCAGTCGCTTCCACTCATTGGTCCCCAGTCGAGGAATGGGATTCCCCTTCTGGCCATCGTCCAGTCTACACGAGGATCAAGCAGCTCAGCAGTTGGAGTAAATGGTTCAGTATCCAGCACTCCATAATCCTCGAGTAATAAATTATCCTGGAATGTATCTAAGAGTGGCAATCCATTCCCATCTACTTTGAAAGCATTGAAAAGGTCAAATGATGGAGCACTGTAAGCACAGCAAAGTCCTACATCAGGACCCCTCGGATACAATGTTTGATGGTCGATACCTGAGTTAGCTACACCTGCACCATCATTTACAGAATATTGGATCTCAAATATGCTTTCACCATTGTTCTGATGCTCTTCGTCAAAGTTGTTATAAAAGTGATCTTCTAAAGCAAAAGGTCCGTTATCGATGATATCATCAAGTAAAGGTT
The DNA here is from genome assembly GCA_965223915.1 of Cyclobacteriaceae bacterium. Lineage (GTDB taxonomy): Bacteria > Bacteroidota > Bacteroidia > Cytophagales > Cyclobacteriaceae > UBA7330. Next base: position 3,200,234 of record OZ245027.1, read on the forward strand.
TTGCTTGTGAATACTCTTGCTGGAACATATGTACCCTGGCTTTCATACCCTTAGCTGCCCAACGTGATGCCCGACCCAGATCTGTTGGTGAAGGATCGAGGTTATCGACTCCAAATTGGAGATCAGCCTCTATATCATCCCATATCTCCCGATCATTTGATACGGTGATCGGATTTACATCTTCAGTGATATAAGGGACCTTTTCAAACTTCAGCCGGAGCTGAAAGTGAAACCAGGCACGCAGAAACCGTGCTTCTCCTTCGAGTTGATTGGCATCATCTTCAGCTATGGAAGATGATGCGTACAGTGCTCTCAGGGCATCATTAGCACGCGAAACACCTTCAAAGTTCACAGCCCAGGCATCATCCAGCCAGGCATTGTCAGGTTGTACTTCGTATCTTTCGATATCATTCACCTGGTTCCATCCACCTGTTTGATCACCCCGGTGCATGTCGTCTGAAGGTACATCACCCCATACCCAGTTGGTAGCAGATGCTCCACCGGTTCCTCCGTTCACTGCCTCCCCTTGTGCATAGCCATCAATGATAGCATATGCGGCGATTAGGAGGGCATCCACGCCTTCTTTGTTCTTCAGTATTTCTTCATTTACTGAACCCATTGGTTTTTGTTCCAGGAATTCATCACTGCAACCAAAAAATACAAGGGCGGAAAGTACTGATATTCCTGCTATGATTAGTTTATTTTTCATCGCTTAAATATTTAAATGTGTTTTTAAAGAGACAGGTTGATACCAAACATAATCTGCCGCGATATTGGCCATGTTCCTACGTCAATGCCCCTGTCGATTTCCTGTGCTACACCATCGGTACGCTTAGAGGTGATTTCCGGATCAAGGCCACTATATCCTGTCAGGGTGAAGAGATTTGCTCCCATCACATAAATCCTCAGATTTGATAAATTGAGTCTACTCAAGATTCCCTGAGGAAGGTTATAACCTATCTGGAGATTCTGAAGTCTCAGATAAGAGCCATCTTCAATATATTCCGTAGAAGCATTTTGCTCAAATGCTGTTGAGGTAGATGCTTTAGGCAAGGTGGCATCGTTATTATTCTCCAGGTATGGACTTCCCCATGAATTATAGAGCCTGTCAGGGCTGTTAGGTCCCTGAAATAATCCATATCGGATAAACCTACTGGTATAGTTTGCAATATCATTTCCTACGCTTGCATAGAATGTACCAGCCAGATCAAACCCCATGTACTCGACACCTAACCGGAGTCCGGCGGTGAAATCAGGATGAGGGTTCCCAATGTAGTCACGATCATCCGGAGTGATCTCACCGTCACCATTCACGTCACGGATGATCAGGTTTCCTGGTTCATTGTATGTGCCATTGGTCGCGTGATTATCCGCTTGCTCTTGTGTTTGGAATATGCCATCCACAATGTACCCATAGTATTCTGGAAAAGAATGACCTGCTTCAGTTCGTGTATAGATCTGTTGTCTGGTTGGGAAGCCCTGGATAAACTCATTTTCATTATTTGTGAGCTTAGTGACTTCATTTACATATCGGGTGAAGTTGGTAGAGATGTTAAACTTCAAATCACCATTGAGTGCATTGCCCCAATAATCCAATACAATATCAATTCCTTTGTTAGACATAGAACCGATGTTTACGGAAGGCGCTCTTGCACCACCGGCTACCTGTGGTATAGCCACGGGGAACAACATGTCCTCGGTATTCTTTTGCCAGAAGTCCACGGTTATATCCAGGGATTTGAAAAACGTTGCATCAATGGCCACGTTGGTAGTTGTTGTTGTCTCCCACTTGGCATCGGGATTACCAATAGCTGTAGACTGATAGCCTTGTGTGATTGTATTATCAGAACCACTGATGGCATAGAATGAATTGCCAGGATTCGACCCAAAGGTTGAATAGCTATTGTAGTTACCAATCTGGTCATTACCTGCCTGACCCCAGCTCGTACGTACTTTAAGGTAACTCAACCAGTTGGAAGTGCCAGTCATGAAGTTTTCTCCTGAAACCACCCAACCCAGAGATGCCGCAGGGAATACGCCGTATCGGTTATTGATACCAAATCTTGACGATCCATCACGACGAATGGTGAAATCAGCAATATACCTGTCATCATATCCATAATGAACCCTGGAGAACTGAGAGTAGAGCGACCAGGCAAAACCACTTCCGTTATTGAGCTGGTTGGTAGCTCCAGCATCCAACACCAGGAAATCGGGATCTGTAGAGAAATACTCCTGTCGAGAGGCAGAAATAAACCGGTAAGTGTTCTTTGTAGCTTCCACACCTACTAAAATGTCCAGCTTGTGTACATCATTGAAAGTTTTGGTGTAGCTGGCAGTATTGGTCCAGTTCCATAATGTGTTATTGGAACTCCCTTCATTCAGCGTAGTGTTTCTGGCACCATTCACATTTTCGTATTCAGGAAACTGAGGAGAAAAGCTATTGGTGAGTCCAATAGAGTACCCAAACAAAGTTTTAAACTTCAATCCTTCTATAGGTTCTACTTCTCCATAGAAATTTCCAGTAATATCATAACTGCGGTTGCGGCTTTCTCCTGTCCGCTCCAGGAATGCAACAGGGTTTGGACCATCATAAAGATTTCCTCCTACAACACCACCAGCATAGTTGCCCTCGATATCGTACACTGGCAAGGCCGGGCTGATGAGGTATAGTTTATTGAATAAGTTTTCATGACTGTTGTTGCCTCTGTAACCGCTATTTTGTCCATAAGTCACTCCCAATCGTTGTCCGATAGTAAGCCAGTTGTTTAGATTGGCGTCCACATTAGATCTCAGACCAACTCTTTTGTAATTGGTGTTTTTTAAGATCCCGTTTTCATCAAGATAATTTCCATGAAAAGCGTAAGTGGTGTTTTCTGATCCTCCCGAAATGGAAAGGTTGATATCCTGGATTGTACTTTGCTGATAGATCTCTTCAAACCAGTCAGTCCCTTCAGGATTAGATCGGGTGATTGGGTAGTTGATCTGATCATAAAGATCCGGATCTGTACTGGGATCTCCAACGGAAGCGCCATTAGGGAAAAGGTAATCATTTAACTGAGGAGTGGCGCCACTTCCGTAATGTGGGTTTGTGGTAGGCAATCCATCATTTTGATATTCCAACCACCACATTTCACCGACCAATTGTGGATCTTTCATCAGGTCATATTTGGCAGTGGGGGAATTAAATCCGGTTCTCACACTGACATCTATCTTAGCAGCCTGGTTTTTCTTACCCGTCTTGGTGGTAACAAGGATTACTCCATTGGCTCCCCTGGCACCATAGATGGCTGTAGAAGCAGCATCTTTTAGTACCTGAATGGATTCAACCTGATTGGGTGGGGGAGCATCAGCTCCAAAAACTCCATCCACAACCCACAAAGGACCATTGTTATTGATGGTTCCCATACCCCGAATCCTGACTTCTGCATCACCTCCGGGCGTAGCAGCACTAACAACAGTGACTCCCGAAGCTCCACCCTGCAATGCCTTTGAAACATTCGAAACGGGTTGCTGGGTCAGGTAGTCTTTGTTTACTGTGGTAACCGCTCCTGTAAGTTCTGCTTTTGTTCTGGACCCGTATCCGATCACCACGATTTCATCCAGTGTTTCAATGTCTTGTTCAAGTCTTACATCAAGGATTGATTTGCCGGCTACAGGGACCTCCTGGATTTTATAACCAATGAAACTGAAAACAAGAATGGCGTCTTCGGGAGCATTTAATGAGTAATTCCCTTCGATATCAGTTGTAGTACCTGTGGTAGTTCCTTTTACTATCACGTTTACACCCGGTAAGGTCTGACCGGTATCATCCGAGATCTGACCGGAAACGGTAAACTGATCCGGGAGATCATTTGCATCGATGGTATATGTTGCGATCAACAACATAAGAAACCATGCGATTTTGCTCCACTTGAGCACGTTAAGTTTAGGTAAATGTTTGTGTTGCATAAAAAATGGTTTTGTTGAACAATTCAAAAATTGTAACCAGACATTATGTCTGAATCACACCACAAATTGATTTGAATATTGAAATGAGGAGATGTTAATGTTAACCCTCAAGAGGTTTCAAATCAGGATGATAAAATTGAAGGGATAAAAACCCATTGTCAACGAAACTGACTGGACTTGAACTAGACAGACTATCAATTATTTATTATTGATTTTTCAAAAAGTAGGCAGGAAGGGTGGTGTGTAAAATGATATTTCCAGTTTAGTTCGAATGGATTATTAAAATATCAAAAACATCTATTTATAAGGGGGAAGCAAACTAGACAATTCCTGTACAAATGACCTTTTGGAATGGCTATATTTTAGCAATGAAATCCTCGAGGTTGACATGGCGTTCAATGTCGAATTTTTTCCTGAGTCTGTATCTGTTAGTATGGATAGACTCGATAGAAATACCCATCAAACGAGCCATATCTTTACTTGAAAAGTTCAGTTTGATTAATGCACACAGACGATGGTCATTGGAAGTAAGGTCCGGGAATTTTTCTCTCAGGCTATCATAGAAACTTTGGTTAACAGCAGTGAATCTCGTTTCAAATTCTTCCCAATCCCTTGATGAGCTCAGGTCAATGGTTTTGACAATCTTCCCAAGTTCGGCAGGGTCCGGAGAGACCTTCTGTTTATGGAGCTTTTCTCTTAATTCGGATAGCAACTCATCCCGCTCCAGCACCTGAACAGCAGAAGCCACCAACTCCTTGTTTTTGATCTCCAGAATCTCATTGGCCTTTTGTCTCTCCATTTCCTGTTTGCGTCGGATGAGCTGTTTTTCAGCTTTGTGTTTGGTACGGACATTTCTGAAAATCAAAAAACCCACAAGGATCAGGGATAGTATTACAACTATGAGGATAGCCCTCTGTAACAGCGATACTTTATTCTCCTGTTCTAACTGTTCGAGTCGTTGAATTCTGAGTTGTTCTGCCTGTTGCTCCTTTTCTATTCGAAAGGCATCCTGGATCTCCAGGAGCGGAAGGTTATTCTGAGACCTGCTATCAAAATACTTTTCATCCAGTTGCCTGGCTTTTTCAAGGCTGGTATAGGCTTTATTTGGATTTCCTGTCAAATGATAAATTTCAGCTAGTTTTTGATGGATCAGTGGGGTAAAATCTAAATGACTGCTGTACTCTTCAGATATTGCCAATGCATGGGTGTAATAATTAATGGACCTGTTGTAATCCTTCAGGTCTTTATAAATATCACCTATGTACGAAAATACCAGGACGCCATATGAGGGCTTATTATGTGTAAACCACACTTCCACTTCTTTCATTAGGCGCAGGGCCTCTTCATAATCCTGTTTGGAAGATCTTACGACCGCCAGCTCAAACAATAGATAAGGTCTTAATGTACCATGTTCATCTTTGTCGTAAATGTACAAGCAGCTATCCAGGTATTTTTTAGCGAGGTCAGGGTTTTTCAACTCCCTGTATGTGGAGGCCTTGGTCAGGTAATTCCTTAGTAGCAGGGCAGAATCTTTCATCCCTCTCAACACAAGATCCCTGTCAATTTCAAGGGCAATATCGAAGTATTTTAGCGCTTCATTTTTCCGTTTGTAGTAGCTATAGATTCGTCCCAATCTTCTATATACTCCTGCCGTGACATGAGCTTCATTGGTCGCATCTGATATTTTTAATGCCAGCCATAAATTATCATAGGCCATTTTATACCTGGCATGGTGACTATGTATTTCTGCCGCTTTACACAATGCAGTGACTGCTTCAATAGAATCCCCCCGATCCATACTTGATTGATAATGTTCATCCAGCAATTGAAGCATGCTATCCGGGTAATTATATCTCAGGGTATCGTGCTGGGCATAAAAAAACTCAGACTCAGGCGCAATTTGTGCTTTCAGCTGTGTTGTCCAGTTGGTCATACACACCAAAATCAAAAACATACGGCTGAAATTTTTGAATGACATAGAAATCTATGGATAAGATGCTAAGTGATCCTAATTTATTAAGTATTTGGTTGAAACTATGAATGATTGCAAAAATCACAACCAAAATTCAACAAAATAAGAATCGGGCAAAAAAAAGTCATGGATAAGGCCTGAATTGCACGCTTCATAATGCCTTGTAAAGTTTTTGTCTAGTTGCTTTTTGAGGAATTGACCTCATCTGACCCTTTATTTACCAGCCAGTTACAGTCCATGCAGGATTGATGACTTGTTAGTAGTGTCTAGTTAAGATTTATAAAAATGAAATGAGCATGATTAGGAAGACACCAAACAAGGAAGAATTTAGCTCATGTGAATTCCATCGCTCCGGCGAACCGGTGACTAATTAAAAATAGAAGATATACACATGAAAGCAACTTTATACAAAGGAGATAAGAATTTTCAGTTGGTTGAGGTACCTGAGGCGTCGCCCGGCCCGGGTGAGGTAAGGTTAGATGTAGCCTATTGTGGGGTATGTGGTACAGACGTGCACATCTACCATGGAGTGATGGATGGCCGGGTTAAGCCACCTCAGACAATTGGCCATGAGGCTTCTGCGGTGGTGGCTGAGTTAGGGAGTGATGTCTCCAATGTAAAAGTTGGTGACAAGGTCGCGGTCAGACCCTTAAACTTTGGAAAGCCGCATCCCTACGACAAGGGTCATGCTCACGTAGGTAAAAACCTAAAATTCATTGGGATTGATAGTCCGGGTGCATTTCAAAACAGCTGGGTGGTGCCAGCCTATACATTGCATCATCTGCCAGAAGGCCTCTCACTGAAACATGGTGCATTCATTGAACCATTGGCGGTCGCCTGCCATGATGTCAAAATTGGTAGAGTGAAAACGGGTGAGAACTGCCTGGTGATCGGAGGAGGACCTATTGGGACGCTGATCGCTTTTGTTCTTAAAGAAAAGGGGGCTAAGGTGATCATTTCAGAGGTCAATGACACCAGGATCAAAATGCTGAATGAATTAGGCTTTCAAACCATCAATCCTGTGAAAGAGGACCTGGTACAGCGTGTCAGTCAACTCACTGATGAAGCCATGATAGACTGTGTGTTTGAAGTGTCGGGATCAGCACCCGGAGTGGCGGCTATGACAGAGGTGGTCAATGTGAGAGGACGTATTGTGATGGTGGCTATACATGGAGGTGAAAAGAAACAGGTTGATCTTTTTAAGTTTTTCTGGGCTGAGATTGAGATGTTAGGTGCTAGATTGTACGAGGAAGAAGATTACGAAGAAGCCATTCGAATTGCTGCTTCGGGTCACATTCCATTTGAATCATTGATCACAAGCGAAGATTCACTGGAAAATATTCAGCGGGTTTTTGAAGACATTGATCAAAATCCATCAGGAATGAAATATTTAATTAACTGCCAGAAATAAAAAGCATGAGTATTTTAAACAAATTTAAACTGGATGGCAAAGTAGCCATCGTCACAGGATGTAAGCGAGGAATAGGAAAAGCAATGGCCGTTGGGCTGGCTGAAGCCGGAGCCGATATCATTGGTGTAAGTGCATCACTGGAAAAGTCCGGGAGCGACGTGCAAAAGGCCGTAGAGGCAACGGGTCGTAAGTTTTCCGGGTATACCTGCGATTTCTCAAATCGGAAAGCCCTTTATCAGTTTATTGAAGAGGTTAAAAAAGACCATTCCCAGGTGGATATTCTGGTCAATAATGCAGGGACGATCCTTAGGAAACCTGCAGCAGAGCATCCGGATGACATGTGGGACAAGGTCATCGAGGTCAACCAGAATGCACAATTCATCCTGACAAGAGAATTTGGAAAGGACATGGTTGCCAGGGGGTCGGGAAAGGTCGTATTTACAGCATCACTACTTACTTTTCAGGGTGGTATCACCGTGCCGGGGTATGCCGCAAGCAAGGGAGCCATTGGGCAACTGACCATGGCCTTTGCCAATGAATGGGCATCTAAGGGTGTGAACGTGAATGCTATTGCTCCCGGGTACATCAGTACCGACAATACGGAGGCACTGAGAAATGACCCAGATAGATCTACCTCTATTCTGTCACGGATCCCCGCAGCAAGATGGGGTGAAGCCGAAGATTTTGCAGGACCGGTAGTCTTCCTCTGCTCTGAAGCGGCCAGCTACATGCATGGGAGCATCATGCTGGTGGACGGAGGCTGGATGGGCCGATAAATCGTTAGGATATGTACAACTTAATCTAAAGTGATGTCACCAAAATCATACAAACAATTTATCAACGGGGAATGGGTTAATTCCCATTTGGGGGAAACTGAAAAGATTTACAGCCCGTCCACAGAAGAAGTTGTTGGGGTCGTGCAGGTTGGAGACCAGGAAGATGCAGCTAAAGCATTGGATGCCGCAAATGCAGCCTTTAAAGAATGGAAAAAACTTCCGGCACGAAAACGGGCAGAAGTGATGCGTGCATTTGCCGGAGAGATACGGGCTAACAAGCAAAGACTGGCCGAACTCCTGGTGAGGGAGCAGGGAAAGATATTTTCTCTTGCAGAAATTGAAGTAGAGGTCACAGCCACGTTTATCGAATATGCCTGCGATTGGGCCAGACAAATAGAAGGAGATATTGTGCCTTCGGACAACCCGAAGGAGCATATCTGGATTCATAAGATTCCAAGAGGAGTAGTGGTAGCCATTACTGCCTGGAACTTTCCATTGGCGTTGGCTGGACGAAAAATTGGACCTGCCCTGGTGGCAGGGAATACCGTTGTAGTGAAACCTACTGAGGAAACACCGCTGGCAACTTTGGAACTTGGTGACCTGGCCAATAAAGTGGGAATACCCAAAGGGGTGCTCAACATTGTGACGGGCTCGGGTAAAGTTCTGGGTAATGCACTGGTAGAAAGTCCTGTCACTAAGATGGTGACCATGACGGGCAGCACACCAGCTGGTCGGCAGATCTTTAAAACCGCAGCGAATAATCTGATACATGTACAATTAGAGCTTGGAGGAAAGGCACCTTGCATAATCTTCGATGATGCAGAACTTGATCTGGCGGTGGAAGGAGCATTTCATTCCCGCTTTGACAACTGTGGTCAGGTGTGTACCTGCAACGAGCGGATGTATGTTCATGAAGAGGTCTATGATGTCTTCATGGCAAAATTCATGGAAAAGGTAAAGGTACTAAAGGTGGGCGATCCGATGGACCCTGCCACAGATATGGGCCCGAAAGTGAATCAATCAGAACTTGATAACATGGAGCGATTGGTTGCAACGAGTATAAAAGAAGGTGCCACATTAGCTTATGGAGGTAAGCGACCTGAAGGTGCCCAGTTCAAAAAAGGTTTTTGGTATGAGCCAACCATATTGACAGACGTGAAACAGGATATGTCGATTGTTCATGAAGAATCGTTTGGACCCATATTACCTGTCATCAGGTTTAAGGATTTTGATGAGGTGATAGGATACGCCAACGATTGCAAATACGGCCTGGCAGCTATGGTATTTACCAATGACATGTCGAGAATACTCAGGTGCAATGATGAGCTGGAATTTGGTGAGATCTATATCAACAGGGGGCATGGTGAGCAGCACCAGGGATTCCATAATGGATACAAATTGAGCGGATCCGGTGGGGAAGATGGAAAATATGGGTTTGAGCAATACCTGGAAAAGAAAACTTTCTATGTGAATTATAATCGCTAAGCATGGGAGCAGAGATCCGGGATATAAAATGCAGACTTTTTCAGGTTCCTTTAAAGGAGATTCTGACAGATGCCAAACATGGTGAGCATACTCACTTTGAGTTGATCACTACTACCATCACCCTTGCAGATGGTAGTGAAGGCACAGGATATACCTACACTGGAGGCAAGGGTGGATTTGCTATCAAAGCCATGGTCGATCATGATCTGATCCCTTTTTTGATTGGAAAGGATGGCTCGAACGTGGAGAAATTGAATGAAGCGATGGAATGGCACATCCACTACGTGGGCAGGGGAGGTATTTCTTCTTTTGCCATTTCGGCTTTGGATATTGCACTTTGGGACATCCGTTGTAAAAAAGCTGGTCAACCATTATGGAAGCTGGCTGGGGGTCATGGAAATACCTGCAAGGCCTATTGTGGAGGGATTGATCTCTTGTTTCCATTAGATAAGCTACTAGGCAATATCAAAGGGTATCTGGAAAGTGGATTCAATGCAGTAAAGATCAAGATTGGAAGAGAGAAGGCCAGTGAAGACCTGGAAAGAATAGCTGCCGTCAGAAAACTCATAGGTCCTGATGTCACCTTTATGGTCGACGCCAATTATTCACTGAGTGTGGATGAAGCCATCAAGCTGGCGAATGCATTCAGGGAATGTGATATTTTTTGGTTCGAGGAGCCAACCATCCCTGATAATTACACAGGTTATGCCGAGATAGCTAAAGCTACCGGTGTACCATTGGCCATGGGGGAAAATCTCCATACCATTCATGAGTTTGAATATGCTTTCAACCAATCTGAGCTTTCATTTATCCAACCCGATGCCTCCAATTGTCTGGGGGTGACCGGATGGCTGAAGGTGGCAGAATTGGCCAAGGAATTTGACTTGCCTGTATGTTCGCACGGCATGCAGGAACTACATGTGAGTTTGGTGTCGTCACAAAAAAACAGCGGTTGGTTAGAGGTTCATAGCTTTCCGATAGACGAGTATACGCAGAGACCGCTGGTCGTTGAAAATCATCGGGCTGTAGCTCCTGATGAACCGGGAGTTGGCGTAGTGTTTAATTGGGATAAGCTCAGCCCTTATGAACAAATGATATAAACCAAATTGAAATGGAAATAGTGAAAAGCAAATTTGGGGAGTTTGAAGGACAGCAGGTTGACCAATTCGAGATGACAAATAAAAACGGGATGACGGTCAAAATCATGAATTATGGTGCTACGATCACTTCCATTACCGTTCCTGTATCCGGAAAACCGATGGAAGTTGCTTGTGGGTTCAATCGCCTGGAGGACTATTTCAGTAAAGACTATATCGATAATGCCCCTTATTTTGGATGTACTGTTGGACGATATAGTTCTCAGATCAAAGATGCCAGGTTCACCATGGATGGTCAGGACTTTAAGCTTGCGGCCAATGCTGGAAAAAACAACCTCCATGGTGGTGAGAAGGGGTTTGATAAACGATTGTGGAAGGCTATAGAAAGGGAAGATGGTGTGTCCATGAGATTAGAATCTGCTCATTTGGAAGAGGGATTTCCTGGTCATGTCTCGGTAGAGGTATCGTTTTCATTGACTGAACAAAATGAGCTTGACATTTCTTACCAGGCATCAGCAGATCAAAAGACACCCCTTTCTCTGACCAATCACACGTATTTTAATCTGTCCGGTTTTCATGAAAATATAGAGTACCATTCTGCCAAAATAAATACCGATAAACTACTTGAACTGGATGATTCAGGGGCTGCAACAGGCAAGGTGTTGAAAGTTGGGAATACCCACGAGGATTTACGCGATGGGAAAAGGATAGGGGATACACATCGACAAATTGGTGATGGTTTCGAACATTTTTATGTCTTTGATAATCCCGAATCAGCGTTGAAGCATCTCGCTACCGTAAAGTCCGGTTCAACTCCACTAAGCCTGGAGGTACACAGCACTGAACCCTGTATGCTTTTTTACACAGGAAAATATACTTCAGATAAACTGTCAAGGGAGGAGGGCATTCGATTTGGGAAATACCGGGCCTTTTGCTGCGAAACCCACAGATACCCCAATGGGCCAAACATAAAGAATTCTCCGGGGACTTTTACGGTTGCAGATACTCCATTTACCAGTCAAACGGTTTTCAGGTTTAAAGAAAATTAGACCAGGAAACCAAACCAAAAAATGAATAAATCAACACAAAAAGTTAACCAATGATAGAAGGCATTATATGGGCGGTGTTCGCCGGAATTACTTTAGGGCTGTACGCTCTACCTGAGAAGTTTACCAAAGATTTTGTATTTGAAAACACCTGGGGCATGATGTTCCTGATCAATATGTTTATTGTCCCCTTTATTGCGGCGTTTCTATTGATCAACGATTTTCAGGCAGTGCTCTCATCACTTCCAGCTGATGTGATCAGTAAAATGATTATATCCAGTGTACTATGGGGTATCGGTGTGATGATGTGGGGGAAAGCGATTAACCACATCGGTTTATCATTAGGGTTTTCGATTTTTATTGGAACAGTGATCCTTGTGGGATCATTATTGCCTTTTCTTGTCGATGCTTTACCAGAATCTAATAAGCTGACTACCATCCTACTGGGAATATTCGTGGTACTAATAGGTATCATCGCCAATGGCAGAGCCGGCTTACAAAGACAAAAGGATGAAGGGGAGACGGCAGTAAAGGGATCGATGGCAACGGGCATTTCCATCGCGATAGTAGGTGGATTACTGGCTACGGGCTTTAGTTATGCCAATGCTGTGGGGCGACCTGTGATCCATGAAGCCTCTTTGTTAGCAGGTAACCCTGAGTGGGTGACGGCAGTGGGGGTAATGTTTGTGATTTACGTGGCAGGTGGTTTGTTCGTGATCCCATTCTTTATAGTTAACCTGTCCACTAAAAAATTATGGGGAAAGTTTAAAACCCCTGCACTAGGCAAGAATATTTCTATGACAACTACAATGGCTGTTCTCAATTTTGCCGCCTCGGCTTTGTTTGCCTTTGCAGCTTTTAAGTTGGGAGCCGCAGGAAATACAGTTGGCTATGCGATTTTTAACACTATTTGTGTGGCCGTTGCGATTATTAGTGGACTCTTTACCGGTGAGTGGGCTAAAGCATCAGCTAAAGCTAAGACCTCACTGTTTATTGGGTTGGGATGCATGATAGGAGGAGTGATCATCATTGCCATTGGGAATGCCTTGTAACCGAAATTTTATCATAAGTAATTAACTATTCTATGCGTATTAAATCTTTTTCAACCCTGATTATTGCTACAGTAATCATATTGGCCGGATGTCAGTCTGCACAAAAACTGGAGGATGCCGAATCATCAGAGGGTGGCTTTCCTTTTTGGCTGCCAGAAGAAAAACCAGACAGGTCCTTAAGTGCTGCGATGGAGCGAAACTATGAGGCATATTTAGCCCCACGGCCAGAAGACAATGAGCTTTACACCCAGTTCAAGTATACTGAGCTGAAAGGATTTGACTACAACGGAGGTGATGGAACCATTAGCCGACGTGACCCGTCTAAGGTGATCTTTGCCAATGGCAAATACTATGTCTGGTATACACATCGGGAAACACCTGCTCCACCTCAAGGAGCGGATTTGAGCAATGATACTATCCCATCCACGGACTGGGACCTTGCGGATATCTGGTATGCCACCAGCGAGGATGGCTTTACCTGGGAAGAGCAAGGTGTAGCCGTTCCCCGTCCTCCAAAACCAAATGTGGGTTGGAGGTCTGTGACGACTACAGATATTCTGGTATGGGAGGGAAAATACTACCTGTATTACCAGGGGTTTATGGAAGCAAGTGGTAAGCGTGGCGATGATTGTCCGGTTGCCGTATCCTACGCCGATTCACCCGATGGGCCCTGGACCCCACATAACGAAATCGTAATTCCAAACGGTGAGGAGGATGCCTGGGATCAATACTCCATTCATGACCCTTATCCGATCGTCAGGGACGGGAAGATTTACATTTACTATAAATCTGATTTCGATGGAGATCCACGTTTGGTCAGGATGCAGGGTCTTGCTATTGGTGAGCATCCACTAGGGCCTTTCGAGAAACATCCTTTGAACCCAGTCATCAACTCAGGGCATGAGACTACGTTATTTCCATTCAAAGAAGGTGTCGCTGCTTTGGTAATCAGGGACGGAAATGAACATTTTACCATACAGTATGCAGAGGACGGAGTCAACTTCGAAATTGCTTCCATCGTTTCGCTTATGCCAACGGCTGCCGGACCTTATGTGGCAGACGCATTTACTAACACAAAAGATGGTCGTGGCATTACCTGGGGATTGAGCCACCTCACCAATGCTACTGGATGGGATACTCAACATGCCATCCTCCTGCGGTTTGATTGCGACCTGAGCTTGGATCTAGACGATCCGGAAATGAAAAAGCATAGTAACTATTACAAGCCAGATTTTTATTATCAGCATGGTCTGAGTAAGAAACAACAGGAGAGAATTCATAAAGCGAAGTAAATGAGAAGGATCAGGATATGGCTGGTTGTTTTGGCCCTGTTTTGTGAATGCCACTTTGCATTCGCTCAGAGATCAGATAAGGAGCAGCCCAATATCATCCTGCTTTTTGCTGATGATGCCGGATATCATGATTTTGGATTTCAGGGAAGTCATTCTTTCAAAACACCACAACTGGACAAGTTGGCAACCGAAGGTGTGATCCTCAATCAATTTTATGTCACTGCAGCTGTCTGTGGTCCTTCCAGAGCCGGAATGCTCACAGGTATGTACCAGCAACGCTTTGGATTTGAGGAAAACAATGTTCCGGGATACATGAGCCCATCTGGTCCGGATGGCGAAGACATGGGCTTGCCGGTCCATTTAAAGACGATGGGAGATCACCTTAAAAACCTGGGCTATCGAACAGCCATCTATGGAAAATGGCATATGGGAGGCAGGCCTGAATTTCATCCCCTTAGTAGGGGATTTGATGAATTTTATGGCTTCAGAGATGGTGCAAGGAGCTATTATGCGATGAGCCAGGAGGAAGCAGTAAAGGATCCGATGAAGAGGTTGGAGAGAGATTTTGGGAATTTTGAAGAGCATGAAGGTTATCTCACAGATGTTTTGGCGGATGAAGCCAGTGAGTTTATTGCCAGAAACAGGAATACCCCATTTTTCCTTTTTCTGTCCTTCAATGCCGTTCATACGCCGATGCAGGCCAAACCGGAGGACCTGGAATTATTTCCTGAGCTGACAGGTAAACGAAAAACCCTGGCTGCAATGACCTGGGCCATGGATCGTGCTTGTGGGAAGGTACTGGATGCATTAAAAGTCAATGGAATTGAGGATAATACGATCCTGATTTTTACCAATGACAATGGAGGGCCGACGGATGCCAGTTCAGCCAATAATTACCCATTGAGTGGTACCAAAGCCAATCATCTGGAAGGAGGGATACGGGTCCCATGTATTGTCAAATGGCCAGGTAAAATTGAAGGCGGTACTACCTATGATAATATGACAAGTACACTTGATTTTCTACCAACTTTTCTAAGTGCTGCCGGAGCGGAACCTGATACAATTCCAGGTATTGATGGTGTTGACCTGTTGTCTTATCTCAATGGTGCAAAAACAGATGAGCAGCCACATGACCAATTGTTTTGGAAAAAGGAAAACAGAGGTGCTGTGAGGATGGGAGACTGGAAGCTTTTACGATTTCCTGATCGCCCGGCTGAACTATATCTTATTTCCGACGATCAAGCTGAGGAAAATAACCTGGCCCACAAATACCCTGAGCGAGTCAAAGCAATGTATAAGGCACTCTTTGAATGGGAGTTGACCTTGGAAAGACCCCTCTGGCAATTGAAAAGATATTATGAAGGGAAGGCCATGGAACGAATGGATAAATACCGGAGCCACAATCCGGATTAAACCGAGATCTAAACAATCAACTCCAGGTTCTTTTTTCTAAACTCACCCGGGCTGCTGCCGGTCAGCTTCTTAAACAATCGGGAAAAATATGATAAATTGGCTAAGCCGCATTCGCCTGCAATTTCAGGAATGCTTTTGGGTGTTGTTACCAGTAAAAGCTGTGCCCGTTCAATTCTTTTTGACTGTAGATAATTGATGGGCCGAATACCCATCTGATTTTTGAATATTCGGGAGAAATAATCTGTATTCATGTGGGACATATTAGCCAAAAAGTCTACCGTGATGTCGGAATCCAGGTTTTGATTGATGAAGATGACGACATCTGAAATTTTCTTGTAGCTGGAGCTGTCATTGATTGATTCCGGTTCGGATTCCAGAATAAACCTTGAAAGCAAGGTTAAAATGATTCCTTTGGTTTCAATGTAGGCCTGTGGGGAAAGCAATTCATTTTCCTCCTCAAATGACATGAGCATTTTGTGATTGTCGTAAACTTTTGGATCATCATTTTTGTAACTTCTGTCAGGATTCAGCTCTATGAGTCTTTGAAAGTTTTTCAGATCAATTTCATTGGCTTCTACTTCGTATTTGAATGCGCTGTGTTGATAAATTGAAAATCCCTCACCTAGCTCTTCGAAAAAACTCAGGTAGTATTGAGACATCATTTCTTCGCATTTGTAAGCACTTAAGGTAAAGCTGGGAATAAGGTACAGGTAACCAGGTTTAAGTTGGAAAAATTGCTTGTGATGATAGACTTGAGCTTCACCTCCGTCAATGTAATATAACCTTGAGAAAGGACTAATCACGTTACTGTAATTCCAGTGATTATCCAATTTCACATGTCCGGCATTAAGCAGAGATACTGTCAGGTTCTTTAAGGATTTGTACATCGAACTGAATGGTCATTGAATATATAGTATAGTAATTTAAATAATATTATAAAAAAAGTCGGATTTGTACATAACAATGTCTTTTTTGAATAAGCCTATTGACTACCCGTATGATTAAATTTGGAATTAGATAACTAACCCTTATTGTATGAAGTATCTTAGATATGTCTACGTTCTTCTTTTTCCAGTTTTGATTTCATGCGGTCCCGGTATTCCGGAGGAAATAGAAAAAGCATACAATGACCTACCTGAGGAACTGGATTTCAACATACATGTCAAGCCCATCCTATCAGACAAGTGCTTTCTCTGTCATGGACCGGACAAGGCCAAGCAACAGGCCGGACTTCGTCTGGATCTGGAGGAGGCTGCTTACGGTGAACTCCCCGAAAATCCGGGTAAAGTGGCCATCAAACCGGGTAACCTGAATAAGAGTCAACTATTCCATAGAATCACTTCCGATGATCCGGAGGTACTCATGCCAACCCCAAAATCAAACCTTACATTGACGGATTATGAAAAGGCAGTCCTGATCAAATGGATTGAAGAGGGTGCCAAATACAAGCCTCATTGGGCATTTATCAAACCTGAGGATAAGGAACCTCCTCAAACGGATGATCCCTGGGTGCGGAATGACATTGATCGATTTATATTGGCAAAGCTTAATCAGAAAGGTCTTAAGCCATCCGAGGAGGCCGACAAAGCGATGTTGTTGAGAAGACTATCTTTTGATCTCACCGGGTTACCACCAACACTCGAAGAAATTGACCGGTTTGTCAATGATACTTCTCCTGATGCCTATGAAAAACAAGTAGATCGAATGATTACTTCAGTCCATTACGGAGAAAAAATGACCATGGATTGGATGGACCTGTCCAGGTATGCAGATACCTACGGCTATCAGGTGGACAGATATCGGGATGCAAGTCCCTGGAGGGATTGGGTGATCAAGTCTTTCAATGAGAATATGCCCTATGATCAGTTTGTGACCTGGCAACTGGCAGGGGATTTACTTCCTAATCCAACCAAAGAGCAAATGATCGCGACCGGGTTCAATAGATTACACCCCCAGAATATGGAAGGCGGAATTGTGGATGAGGAGTTTAGAGTAGAGTATGTAGCTGACCGCACGAATGTGGTTGGCACAGGATTTCTGGCACTTACAGTGGGGTGTGCCAAATGTCACGATCATAAATATGATCCCATCTCTCAAAAAGAATATTATCAGCTGTACAGTTTTTTCAATAATGTGAATGAAACAGGTCAGATAAGCTGGGATCCGAATGACATTCCTGTCCCTACAATGCTACTTCCTACCGATAAACAGGAAGAAACAATTAACTACTTAAAAGAACTCGTTGATAATCGTGAAAAGCAAACTTCAGAAATAGAAGTAGCAGCACTTAAAGGCTTTGATAACTGGCTCAACTCCGGTGGTCATACCACGCTTAAGCCTGGTGTACCCATAAGAGGATTGGAAGCCTATTACAAGCTTGATGGAACATTGATCAATTCTGCTGACCCATCACTGGTTGCTAAAATGGATAGACAATATTCCAAAGCTGAATATCCAGTATATGTCGATGGATTTGTAAAAAAGGGGCTAAAGATGGATGGCGATGCCTGGCTGGATACGGACGTGGTTGGTATATATAAGCGCGAAATGCCTTTTAGTATTGGGTTGTGGGTGAATGTACCTGAGAAATTAAAGGAAGGTGTAATCTTTCATAAAAACAAGGGGACAAGGTTGCACAGCTATAAAGGTTATCATTTAAACATTCGTGACAATAAGCTGGAGGTGATGCTGGCCCATACATGGCCGGACAATGCCATTGTGAATGTTTCTACCGAGGAAATTCCCAAGGACCAATGGGTACATGTGATGGTGACTTATGATGGTTCAAGCAAGGCTTCCGGGCTACAGATATTCCTCAATGGCAGGGCACTGGAAACGGTAACCGAAGTGGATAACCTCTACAAGGATATCATTTATCATGACCTGGTGGATCAGATTTATGACAAGAAAATTGAACCGGGTTTGCAGATAGGTGCACGTTGGAGAGGAAAAGGAATTGGTGGAGCGACAGTAGACGAACTTGTGGTATATGACCGGGAACTATCCCCAGTTGAAGTGATGATGATCGGAGATCCAGACGGATTGTCTAAGCTTACAAAAAGTACCGCCCGGTCGATCAATAGTCAACAAAAAGATTGGTTATCAGACTATTATCTCAAGACTTTTTCACAGGAATATCAGTCATCACTCAAAAGTCTTGAGAAAGCCAGAATGATATTGGTCGACAGTATAGAAAATGTACAGGAGATCATGGTGATGAAGGAAATGGCCGAACCCAGACAGGCTTATGTGCTGGAACGAGGGCTGTACAACAACTATGGCGAAGAGGTTTTTCCGGAAACGCCGGAGCAAATCCTTCCGATGGATGAGGAATACCCACGAAACAGGCTGGGATTGGCACAATGGCTTTTTGATGAGGATCATCCACTTACTGCAAGGGTAGCCGTCAACCGATATTGGCAGAACTACTTCGGAAAAGGCCTGGTCAGATCTACTGAGGATTTTGGAAACCAGGGAGACGCGCCGAGTCATCCCGAGCTACTCGATTGGCTCGCCATTCGATTTATGGAAAGCGGCTGGGATGTCAAAGCACTGCAAAAGATGATTGTGATGTCTTCAGCCTACCGACAGAGCTCAATCACCTCACCTGAGCTACGGGAAAAAGATCCTCAAAATATTTATCTGGCACGAGGTCCCAAGATGAGGTTGTCCAGCGAGATGATCAGAGATAATGCCCTGGCTGCCAGTGGCCTGCTAAATCGGGAGATTGGTGGTGAGAGCATCCGACCTTACCAGCCGGAAGGATTGTGGACGATGAATTCAGACACTTATGTCCAGTCAACGGGAGACGACCTTTACCGGAGAAGCCTTTATGTATACTGGAAGAGGACAGTTCCTCATCCAACGCTAGGTACTTTTGATCAGCCGGAGCGGGTGGAATGCACAGTCCGGCGTCAAAAAACCAACACCCCATTACAAGCGTTGGTATTGCTCAATGACCCGGCTTTCGTTGAGGCTTCTAAAGTGATGGGAGAGGCCATCACCCGAAGTAGTGATTCCACCGAAGGAATCAAGATGGCCTATCAAAAGCTAACAGGTATTCAGCCTAAAGCTGAGGAATTGGATTTGCTACTAAAACTCCAGAAAGAAGAGTATCAGAAATTCTCGGAAAATCCGAAAAGGACTGAAGGTTGGACATCCATTGGAGAATATGAGATTGACCCAGCTCTCGAGCAACCATTGGTAGCGGCCAATACTGTGGTAGCCAGTGTGATTTTAAATTCTGACGCGAATATCACTAAAAGATAAAAATTATGTGTGATCATCATCATAAAATACTGAGAACCAACAGCCCGGACCTGAAGGAAGTTGAAAATGGCATTGACAGAAGACAATTCCTAACAAAGACGTCCCTTGGTCTGGGAGCCCTGGCATTGGGATCTATCTTTGGGACAGAAAAGGCATTTTCCTCTCCCATTACTCCCGGGCCGATGTCGGGTCTGGAAGGCTTGCCTCATTTCGCACCAAAGGCTAAGCGAATTGTCTACCTGTTTCAAAGTGGTGGACCTTCGCAGTTCGAAACGTTTGATTACAAACCCAAACTGAATGAAATGTTCGGTACGGAGCTGCCGGAGTCCGTAAGAGGAGGACAACGTCTTACCGGGATGAGTGCTTCACAAACTTCCTTGCCTATCGCACCTTCCATCTATAAGTTTAATCAGTACGGAGAAAGCCGGGCATGGGTGAGCGAATTGATGCCTCATACTGCGGAGGTTGTGGATGATCTTTGCTTTGTAAAATCCCTTTACACCGAGCAAATCAACCATGATCCGGCCATTACATTCTTCCAGACTGGCCACCAGCTGGCAGGAAGACCTTCGATAGGTTCATGGCTTAGCTATGGCCTGGGAAGTCTGAACAATAACCTACCCACATTCATCGTGTTGGTCTCCAAAAACTCAGGAGGTCAGCCATTGTATGCCAGATTGTGGGGGAATGGATTTTTACCAACAGAACATCAGGGTGTCCAGTTCCGGTCCGGAGCCGATCCCGTGCTTTACCTTTCCAATCCGGATCATTACGATCACAAGGATAGGGGCGATATGCTCGGTTACCTGAAGCAACTCAATGAAATTCAAAACAGCACTTACGGCGATCCGGAAGTAAATGCACGAATTTCTCAATATGAGATGGCTTACAGAATGCAGTCTTCTGTACCTGAAATAACAGACCTTTCCGACGAGCCGGATGAAGTATTTGATATGTATGGTCCTGATAGCAGAGATCCGGGTACCTATGCGGCCAATTGCCTGCTGGCGCGGAAGCTATTAGAGAAGGATGTGCGGTTTGTACAGCTGTACCACAGAGGCTGGGATCAGCATAATTACCTGCCCAATGGGATCAAAAGTAACTGTAAGAAAACCGATCAGCCCACCGCGGCTTTATTGAAGGATCTGAAACGAAGAGGGCTGCTTGATGATACCCTGGTGATCTGGGGAGGTGAGTTTGGCAGGACTGTGTACTCTCAGGGAAAACTCACTCCGGAAAATTATGGGCGTGACCATCACCCACGATGCTTTACCATGTGGATGGCCGGAGCAGGAGTTAAGCCGGGTTTCACCTATGGCGCGACAGATGATTTTAGTTATAACATCACAGAAAATCCGGTCCATGTTCATGACTTCCACGCCACCCTGATGCACCTCATGGGCATAGACCATGAAAGATTAACTTTCAAGACGCAGGGAAGAAGGTTCCGTTTGACGGATGTGCATGGACATGTGGTGAAGGATATCTTGTCTTAAAGTATTTAAAATAAGGGCTGCATATCGGATAATGGTTTTTACATCCGGAAACGATGATTGTTAATAAAATGAGAATTGGTAAATTAGTGACCACCAACTCGATACTCATTGTTTAACCAAGAAGAAGGTGTAATGAAAAATACAGCTTTAATCCTTGTTTCGCTATTACTTTTAATTAGTTGCACTCAAAATTCACAAGAGGTAGCACCGCCCACAGGAGCGGATAATATGGCTTATAAATGGGGTAAGATGGCTTTATTGGCTACAGCCAATGATACAGAACGATTCAATCCAAGGCCTACCATTACGTCACGTTATCTGGGTTTGATTTTCACCTCGGTTTTTGATGCCTGGAGTCGATATGATTCCACAGCCATACCAGTCTATCTACAGAATGTGTCCAAACGACCCATTGAGGAGCACACCCTCTCCAACAAAGAAATTGCCATCAGCTATGCTGCTTACAGAACGATGTGTGAGTACTACTATGCTGACTCATTATTGTTCAGGGAGTTTATGGTTGATCTGGGACTGGATCCTATGGACATGAGTACTGATCCATCCACTCCCGTTGGGATAGGAAATCTTGCTGGTTTCTCTGTGATAAATGCCAGGAAGCAAGACGGATCTAATCAATATGGTGAAGAAGCCGGATCAAATGGTGTGTCCTATTTTGATTATACAAACTATGAACCTGTTAATCCGGTAGACAAAAATGTAGATCCCAATCGGTGGCAGCCGAAGTATTTTTCCGATGGAAAAGGGGGCAGGTTTGCACCGGGATGTCTGACTCCTTTTTGGGATAAAGTAAAACCTATCTCGCTTAAATCCGGGGATCAGTTCAGGCCCGGACCACCCCCGATGATCGGGTCAGAGCAGTTAGCTGCAGAAGTAAAAGAAGTCGTTGATCTTCAGGCAAACCTGACAGACGAACAGAAGGCATTGGTAGAATTTATGAGGGATGGCCCCAAGTCCGTACAACAGGCAGGTCACTGGCTCATCTTTGCCCAGGATGTTTCTCTGAGAGATCAGCACACCCTGGATGAGGATGTGAAGCTCTATTTTTATAATCAGGTAGTAGCCATGGATGCGTTTATTGCGGCATGGGATTCAAAAATGTACTATGACTATGCCCGACCTTATGCCCTGGTACACAAGTATTATGAAGGTGAAGTGATCAAAGCCTGGGGAGGAGAAGGTAAAGGAATGATGGAAATGGATGGAACACAATGGAGGCCCTACTCGCCAGAGACTTTTTTATGTCCCCCTTTCCCGAGCTATGTGTCTGGGCATAGTTGTATCAGTGGTGCTTGTGGTGAAGCATTGAAGATATGGACAGGCAGTGATGAATTTGGTGCGGAAGTCCAACTCGTAGCAGGGGCCTTAACTGAGCCGGATAACGTAGGTGATACGGTCACTTTGATTTTTCCAACTTTTACCGAGACTGCAGAAATGGCCGGAATTTCCAGGGTGTTGGGCGGTTATCACATCCAGGCGGACAATGTAGCCGGACTGGAACTGGGAAGAAACGTGGCGAAAGAAGCGTGGAAGTTCTATCTGAAACACATCAACGGATAATCGGTTTCTAATATTTGCCATTCGTACCAAACATTTCCATTTTGGATCTTCGGGGTCTCACACGAACTGAATGATCCGGTTCTCCCGTGACCCTGTCAAACTCATCTGGTGTTCTCAATGAGGGTACATAATCGTTGGTTTCCTGTTGCCATTGCTGCAATACCGATAGAAGCTCGTCTTTTTGCTGTCGATAGTCATCGTTGTCAATGAGGTTGTTCAGCTCATCAGGGTCACTTTCCAGGTCATACAGCTCGTACCTGGGGCGTGGCGATTTGAAACAAGCCAGCTGATAGGCATTCAGGGAGTCTTTTTCGTAAAGCCGGAGCATAGCCTGCCAGCTGAGCCCCCTCCCGGCATCCGCAGATGGGGTGGCTGGAAGATCATTGTAGGTGTTGCTGATTAGTTTGAAATTTTCTGATTGGACAGACCGGGCGTGGTCTTCATAATCGTGCCAGTGGTCCTCAGCAAAGACATGCTCCCGTGTTCTATGTTGGGGATCAGTCAAGATTGGGAGGAAACTTATTCCCTCCAAACCCTTGTGCGATGGGACGTCTGCTATCTCCAATAAAGTGGGTGCGATATCCACTGAACTGACTAAACGATTGGTGGTGGTTCCGGCTTTTACTTTAGCCGGCCATTTTACCAGGAAAGGAGTTTTAATTCCTCCTTCATAGAGGGTAGTCTTGTCACGAGGAAAAGGTCTACCATTGTCACTCATAAAAATGATCATTGTATTTTCTGAAATCCCCTGACGGTCCAGCTCATCCATTACCAGTCCCACATAGGTATCCAACCTCCCGATCTCATCATAATACAGGCGCAGGTCCTCCCTGACTTCCGGCACATCAGGCAGATGTGGAGGTACAATTACATCCTGTAAACTATGAGGTGGGTCCAGGCTTCCATCTTCATATTCCCTGTGTGGGTCTAACGCGGCAAACCAAAGGAAGAAGGGCTTTTCCTTCGTTCGGTTTTGCAGAACATCTACCCAGTCTTCGCAACCACTGGGTTGTTGGGATACCATCTTTCCACTGGAAAGATCGGCCCCAGTGGGTAGCTGAAACCCGGAGACATCCGCTTCTTTAATCAGATCAAAATGGTCTTTGATAGAGTTACCCAGGTGCCATTTTCCAGCAGCAGCCGTATAATAGCCAGCCTTTTTGAGCTGCTCAACAAATGTTTCACTATTGGCTGGCAGGGGCCAGTGTAGCTGTTCTGCTCCCGTATTGTGGGGGTATTTTCCTGTGATGATGCTTGATCGGCTGGGGCTGCAGGAGCTGGCTGTCAGGTAAGCCTTGTTGAATTGCATTCCGGATCTGGCGAGTGTATCAATATTGGGTGTCCGGATACTGGGATGTCCGTAAGTACCTGCATCGTCCCAGTTCATGTCATCGGCAATGATGAGGATGATATTTGGTGGCGTAGATTTGGTTTGGCATTGAGCCACCAGGAAAAGTATCGTGAGGAAGGCGAGTATCTGTCTGATCATTGTTGGGTCAAATAAATGGAAGCTCAATAATAAACACCATCAGGCAAAGGATTGGTCCTGAAAAGGTACCTGAAAGCGGGGGCATTTTATCAATAAGATACTACTCTCCTTTTCGATGCTTCCACATGTGATCCAGTGCCGCCATCTCCGTTGCCTGGCCTTCATCGCCACAATTTGCCATCCAATTGTCCAATTCTTGTTTCAGTGTGTTCATGATCTCTTTTTTAGTTGGATCGTCGGCAAGGTTGTTTAAGCACCAGGGGTCTTTGTTGATGTCATAAAGCTCTTCGGGAGGTCGCTGCCGGAATTTGGTTAGCCAATTAGCTGCTTCCTGGTCATTTTTTGCTGTTTCAGTCCAGGAGGAAAACCACGGCATTGGGTCGTTTGGATCATTGTTGATTGTATTGAGAAATTCGACCTCAGGAGTCAGGTTCAGGATATAGCGATACTGATTATTCACTACCGTCCTGATACCATAGTAGTCGCTGCCATCATTGATGCCCCGGGTGGTCTGGAGACTAAAAGCATAATTCTTCCCTGATGGCTCCTTGCCGGAGAGTATGGGGACCATACTGTTTCCATCCAGGTTGGCTGGGACGCTGCCACCTGCCAGCTCGATAAAGGTGGGCAGGATGTCAGTATACTCTACAATTCCGTCAAATGTAGTTCCTGCCTTGATCACACCCGGCATTTTGGCGATCAGTGCCGATTTAACGCCTGCCTCATAGCCGGTCCATTTGGCAAAGGGCCAGATGGCTCCCTGCTCACTGGCAAACATCACCAGGGTGTTTTCGGCGAAACCGTGTTTTTCTAACAGTTCAAGTGCTGTCCCAACCTGGCTATCCAGGTAGTTGATCTCTGCCAGGTACTTGGCGTATTCCTCCCTGATCACACGGGTATCCGGAAAGAAAGGAGGAAGCGTGAGACTAGCTGAGTTGAACAATGAAGGATCACCCATGTTCCATGGGTTATGCGGTTCGTTGGAGGTGAGCATCAAAGCAAAGGGTTCATTTTTTGATTTTGCATCGGCAAGAAATTCATCGATAAGATCAAATTCCGGATTCTTGTCCTTTCCCAGAAATTCGAAATCAAAGATGGTCTCGGGCTTGATATGTCTTTTGCCGGAAAGTGCCACGCGATAGCCGAGTGGTTTCAGATACTGGACAATGCTTTTCGTTCCTTCCTTCGCAAATGTGTGATTGGGGTAAGCTCCGGTTTTGACAGGATACAAACCTGTAAAAATATTGTGCCTCGTTGGTGAGCACATGGGTGCAGCCTGGTAGCAGCGGGTGAATTTCATCCCTTCGGTTGCCAGCCGATCGATGTTGGGTGTGATGGCATCCGGACTTCCATAAGCTCCCAGGTCCCAGTTGGTGCAGTCATCCGCCAGGATAAATAGGATATTGGGTTTAGTAGCCTGAGCATCCTTTGAATCGGTTTTACTTTGACATGCAATGACAGCGATGGTTAGCAGGATAATGGGTAAGGTTTTTAGCATGTTTGGGTTATTTCTGGGATAATGATATCAATTAATAATGACCATTCAAAGGGAAGCACGGCCATCGTTGGTGTTTTCACCAACGATCAGGAATAGTTACTGGAAAATCCATGGCCAATGTTCTTAAAAGCCAATGTTGGTGATTTCACCAACATTCTACGTTTAGGGGGATGTGCCTTTACATGTTGGTCCATTTACTATCAGGTTTAAATCCGGAACTGATTATATTTTAAAATAAAATTCCATTTGAGCTTACAGTACGCTTGTTGCTGAAAATACCAACAAGGGCTTAGGGTTTTTAAAATCAATCTCCCGTTCAGAAGTCATATATTTAATCCTTAACATGTGTAATATCTTCGTTGGCTATTTCATTTGTGACCCGTAAAACAACCACCTTCAGCCATCGTTGGTATTTTCACCAACGATAAGGAATAGTTACTGGAAAATCCATAAAAGCCAATGTTGGTGTTTTCACCAACATTCAACGTCTAGGAGGATGTGCCTTTACATAATTAGTCCATTTACTATCAGGTTTAAATCTGGAACTAATTATATTTTAAAATAAAATTCCATCTGAGCTTACAGTAGGCTTGTTGGTGAAAACACCAACAAGGGCTTGAGGTTTTTAAAATCCCTAATCCTTGTAATGAGTTAAAAATTCAAACTCAGATTTTTGTAGATAGTAAAAACTTGCAGAAGAATACTTATACTCTTCCGGTAGCTGGCATAAACCAGCTTTTACAGGATTATAATGTATGTAGTCAAGTTTCTGTTCGAACACTTTCTCTGTATAGAGTTCAATATTCATGGGACTCCTTTGCCAAATTTGGTATTCTCTATCCTTAAGGTTGACAAAGAACTTAGATAATAATTTTGGATCGTTCTTTTGTAGGTCAAACTTTATCATTTGTGCTATGTATTTCAGGAAATCTCTCTGTATCTCATGGGTTTGATACCCTTCACGGGCTTGCCAGATTAAATGAATATGATTATTCATGATTACAAACGCATATACAAACACACGTCCATCATTTACCAGAAATCTGAGACTGTTGACAATAAGTATTTTGTAGGATTCATTCGATAGTAAATGCTTCTTTTTGTAGATAGAAGCAGTTAGGAACTGAGCATGTTCAGTTAAGATTTCCATGCTATTAAATATAGCATATAATGATTTAACAATAATAATTTTCACGACCATCGTTGATGTTTTCACCAACGATCAGGAATAGTTACTGGAAAATCCATCGCCAATGTTCTTAAAAGCCAATGTTGGTGTTTTCACCAAAAGCCCTTGGTCATTAGGGAACCACCGATAACCAACCTGATTAGCAAGGAATGAAATTCTAATGATGGTCAAAGTATTTCTGCAAGTGAAACAAGTGGGCGAAAAGTTATTAAATCCCGAAGGGATGGTATGACTATAGAATGTAAAATAAACGAATAATTTAACCCCGAAGGGGTGTCATTTTTGCCAGTCTGGAAAGCAATCTGAAATGTAATTTTGTGAAAGTGATCCGGAATTATAATGTCACTCCTTCGGAGTTTTTTAGATGATGGTCATTTTTCTAAAATCCTTTCATCCCTTCGGGATTTGGATATTTTTTTAAATAAAAAATATCACCAAATGGATCTTGTCATTAAATCTTTGGGCCTTAGCGCCTTTGTGGGATTCATACCCATGAAAAGGATTGCTCAACCACTTGTTTCCCGACAACAATTATTCGGTTTAATTTGCGGCTGTGAAAGACCCAAAAACCATCCTGTGTATCGACTGGGGGACATCGTCCTTCCGGGGAGCTTTGGTGGGTGCAGTTTCACGAAAGATATTGAAACACTTTCACAGTGATGACGGCTGCAAAAAACTGTTTCAGGAATCAAAAGATAAAAGAGTGAGCCCTTTTGATTATTTCCTCCTACACTTGAAACAGCTATTATCAAATGAAAGCATCAGTCAGTCAGCCTATGATCAAATCATCATCTCGGGGATGGCCAGCTCCAGCATCGGGATGAAAGAACTACCATACGCAACCCTACCTTTCCCCATCGATGGCAGCGGGGTGCTTTCAGAAACTTTTTATGCTGAGGAGCTTGGTAAAATCACGCTCATCAGCGGGGTCGCTTCGGACCAGGACATCATGAGAGGGGAGGAGACCCAATGTATTGGCCTTAAAGAATTGTCAGACACGGAAAAATTCATCCTGATTTTGCCGGGTACACATTCCAAGCACATGGAGATTGTATCAGGAAGGCTCGTCAGTTTTAAGACTTACCTGACTGGTGAGCTGTTTCAACTGATTTGTGAACAAAGCGTGCTAAACCGATCTGTTGAAAAAGCCAGATGGTCACCGAATTTTGCTGAATCTTTTAAGTCAGGGGTTAAAGATGCCCTCACAGAAAACCTGCTGAACGAATTGTTCCGTATCCGGGCCAGGGATATTCTGGGGAAAAGCAATGATCCAGAGGAAAACTATTATTACCTGAGCGGGCTATTGATCGGTAGTGAGTTACAGGAGTTGAATTCAACACCCACTGCCAAACTTTTTGCCTGTGATGAAAAAATGAGACCACTTTATGAACTGGCGGCACAGGAATCAGGACTTATTGGGTTTTCGTTTTTGGACTCTGAACAATTAGCAAGCGCTTATATAACCGGACAACTAACCATTTTAAAGCACCTATCATGACTGTAGAAAAAGCATTGAAAGACATGCCCGTGATCGGGATATTGAGAGGATTTAACCAGGACCAGGTTTTCCGTATCCTGGAATTATATCAGGAGTGTGGCTTTCAAATGGCTGAAATTACCTTGAATACAGAGAACGCGCTCGCTATTATATCATCTGCCGTGAAAAAGTTCGATGGGCTATTCATTGGTGCAGGCACAGTCTGCGATATCAAAGACTACAGTGCATCAAAGGAAGCAGGCGCGCAATTTATCGTGACACCCATCCTGGATGAACAGGTGGTAACAACCAGTGTAAATGACGGGATCCCCATATTTCCGGGTACCTTTTCACCGTCAGAAGTCTACAAAGCCTGGCAGCTTGGAGCCACCATGGTCAAGGTGTTCCCCAGTGGTACACTTGGTCATAGATACATCAAGGAACTTCAAGGACCATTACCACAAATCCCACTGGCACCAACAGGTGGGGTAAGCATTGAAAACCTGGATGAATTCTTGAACGCGGGAGCCAAAGGTCTGGGAATGGGAGGCAAGCTTTTTCTTCCAGACCTGATCAATGAAGGAAACTGGTCAGGGTTGAAGGAGCATTTTCAGGCTTTTTACCAAAAGGTGAAGCAGCACATGCCTGCTACAAACTAGATCTTAAAGCGGTCATACTTTTCTGCATCAAACTTGTATAAGAATGATCCTTTCTTGCTGGAAGTCATGTCCTTTTCATCCAGCTTGATCAATACATCCAAACTAAGGATCTTCTTAATGAAGTTTCTCTTATCAAGCTCCTGACCAAGGATGGCTTCGTACAATTTCTGAAGCTGACGCATGGTGAATTTTTCAGGAAGCAGCTCGAAACCGATCGGTTCGGTTGAGGCTTTATATCTCAATCGCTTGATCGCCTGACTAATCATATCATTGTGATCAAAGATCAATGCGGGGATGTCCTGAATGTTAAACCACTCCGCAGAATGTTTTTTGGTTAATTCCTTGTTGTGCTCTTCAATATTGATCAACGCGTAATAAGCTGTGGAGACAGTCCTGTCTACCGGGTCGCGATCCGGCTGGCTAAAAGACCTAAGCTGGTCAAGGTAGATATCATGCAAACCGGTTAGTTTTTGAAGGATCCGTGAAGCAGCTTCATCTAACGTCTCATCCGGTCTGAGAAACCCACCCATCAACGACCATTTTCCCTTTTCCGGTTCAAAGTCCCTTTTGATCAGCAAGATCTTCAGGTTATCCTGATTGAAGCCAAAGATGATGCAGTCTACTGCCAATAATGCTTTTACATGCTTTTGGTAATGGTCTTTCATCATTTTAGCCAGTCAATTCCTTTAATTTTAATTAAATGTAAATATTACACTTAAATATTATTTATTATATTCACGTAATATTAACCCATTCTTACCATGAGTAACAACCCCCACGTACTCGGACTTGATTTTGGAACGGATTCCGTACGGGCTGTCCTGGTGGATGCCACAGATGGAACCACGCTTGCTAGCCAGGTATCCTGGTATAGGAGATGGAAAGAAGGAAAGTATTGTGATCCCTCAAAAAATCAGTTTCGTCAGCATATCTCAGACCACATAGAGGGGATGGAAGCAGCCATCAATGGTGTAGTAAAGACGTCCGGAATCGATCCCAAACTGATTAGGGGGATATGTGTGGATACGACAGGGTCGTCACCCATCCCGGTTGATCAGGAGGGAACAGCATTATGTCTTACCCCTGGGTTTAAAGAAAATCCGAATGGCATGATGGTTCTCTGGAAAGATCATACGGCCATCAAAGAAGCGGAAGAGATCAATCGCCTGGCCAGATCGTGGGGGGGAGAAGACTATACCAGGTTTGAAGGCGGAATCTATTCTACGGAATGGTTTTGGGCGAAGATCCTGCATGTCGCCAGAGCAGATAATAGTATCAAAAAGGCAGCTTATTCCTGGATGGAACATTGCGACCTGATGACTTATATCCTGGTAGGGAGCCCGGATCTGAAAAATTTTCGAAGATCCAGGTGTGCTGCGGGGCACAAAGCCATGTGGCATGAGTCATGGGGCGGATTGCCGGCTGATGAATTCCTGTCCAGGCTGGATCCGTATCTGGTAGAGGTAAAGCAAAATCTGTATTTTAATACCTACACTTCAAATCTTCCCGCAGGAAAGTTGTCACCAGAGTGGGCAGGTAGGCTTGGGTTGAACGAGGACGTGGTTGTTGCTGTGGGTACCTTCGACGCCCATGCCGGTGCTGTAGGTGCTGAGGTGGAAGAAAATACGCTGGTAAGGGTCATGGGGACTTCCACTTGTGACATCATTGTTTCTTCTGTGGATGTGGTGGGTGATCGCACTGTAAAAGGGATTTGCGGTCAGGTGGATGGGTCGGTATTACCAGGTATGATCGGTCTGGAGGCTGGTCAGTCAGCCTTTGGAGATGTGTTGGCCTGGTTTAAAAATCTGATATCCTGGCCGCTCGACAATTACTTAAAGGACACGATGTCCGGAGATGACCTGGAGAAGATCAAGGAAGATATGATCATTTCTCTTTCCCAGCAAGCAGAGAAAACACCAATCAAAGAGAGTTCACCAATCGCGCTTGACTGGATCAACGGACGCCGGACGCCGGATGCCAATCAGCAGCTCAAAGCAGCCATTGTCAACCTGAGCCTGGGGACGGATGCTCCGCAATTGTTTCGAGCACTGGTAGAGGCCATTTGCTTTGGCTCCAAAAAGATTGTGGATCGGTTTGTTGAAGAGGGCGTTGAGATCAAAACTGTAGTGGGTATTGGGGGAGTAGCTAAAAAATCCTCTTTTATCATGCAGACACTGGCTGATGTCCTGAACATGCCCATCAAGGTGGCTGTTTCCGAGCAGGCGCCAGCTTTAGGGGCTGCTATGTATGCCGCTGTGGCAGCAGGTATACATCCTGATATGGGCACGGCGGTGAAAGCAATGGGCAATGGTTTCGAGAAGACTTATCATCCAAAAGCTGAAAATGTTAGGATATACCAGCAGATCTATCAAAAATATATTGCACTGGGAGATTTTGTAGAGCAACAGATAAATAAGAATTAGATGTCATATAAGGATTTGAAAGAAGAGTGCTACGAAGCCAATATGCAGCTGGATGCCCTGGGGTTGGTGATATATACCTTTGGGAATGTCAGTGCTTTCGATAACAGCCGGGGTGTTTTTGCCATCAAGCCAAGTGGTGTGCCATATGAGGTCTTAAAAC
This sequence comes from Cyclobacteriaceae bacterium, assembly GCA_965223915.1. Taxonomy (GTDB): domain Bacteria; phylum Bacteroidota; class Bacteroidia; order Cytophagales; family Cyclobacteriaceae; genus UBA7330. The sequence continues at coordinate 3,231,967 of OZ245027.1, forward strand.
CGGAAGATATCGTGATTTTGGATCTTGACAATAAGGTGGTGGAAGGAAAGATGAGACCATCATCTGACACCAAAACACACGCTTTCCTTTATAATCATTGGGAAGGAATTGGAGGTATTGCCCACACGCACGCCACTTATTCTGTTGCCTGGGCCCAGGCGCAAAAGGATATTCCGATTTTTGGGACCACCCATGCGGATCACCTGACCACAGATATTCCTTGTGCCCCACCCATGAAAGATGAGTATATCGAAGGTGATTACGAACACATGACCGGTCATCAGATCCTGGATTGTTTTGTTGACAAGAATCTTAATTACGAGGAGGTCGAGATGGTATTACTCGGTAATCATGGGCCTTTTGCCTGGGGAAAAAATGCAGCAAAAGCGGTTTACAACAGCAAAGTACTTGAGGAGGTAGCCAGGATGGCATTCCTTACGCTCCAGATCAATCCCGATGCCCCAAGACTGAAGGAAGCATTGATAAAAAAACATTATGAAAGAAAACATGGTAAGGACGCTTACTATGGCCAAAACTAATTATGATAAAACCTTTAAATACTTATGAAGTCTGGTTGATCACTGGAAGCCAGCACCTTTATGGTGACGAGATCCTGGAAAATGTTGCTCAACATTCAAAGGAAATCGCCAAAGCATTTGACGAAAGTTCATCAATCCCGGTCAGGGTAAAATACAAAACGGTGGTCAAATCCCCGGATGAAGTCTATGCTACCCTGGAGGAAGCCAATACGTCAACATCCTGTGTAGGTGTCATCGCCTGGATGCATACTTTTTCTCCAGCCAAAATGTGGATCCGGGGGCTGAATGCTTTCCGAAAACCTTTGGTTCACTTACATACACAGTATAACCAGGGCATCCCGTGGGACAAAATCGACATGGACTTCATGAATGAAAATCAGTCGGCCCACGGAGACCGGGAGTTTGGCTTTATGGTGAGCAGGCTACGAAAGCAAAGAAAAGTGATCGTAGGTCATTGGAAGGAAGACAAAGTTAGGGAAGCATTGGGTACCTGGTCCCGGGTTGCTGCCGGATGGCATGTCCTACAAAACACGAAAGTTGCCCGGATCGGTGAGAACATGCGTGAAGTGGCCGTCACAGAAGGGGACAAAGTAGAAGCCCAGATGAAATTCGGCTTCAGTGTAAATGGCTATGGAGTAGGGGACCTGGTGCAGTTCATTGATGCCATTGCTGATGAGGAGGTGGACCGTTTGATCCGTCTTTATAGTGAAGCATATGAAATTAAAGATGCAGTCCTAAAAAGCCATTCCCTAAAAGATGCAGCCAGAATTGAGTTAGGATTAAAAGCTTTTTTGGAAGATGGTGGTTTTGGAGCCTATACCAACACGTTCGAAGATCTTCATGGTATGAAGCAATTGCCCGGCATAGCCTCTCAACGCATGATGGCTGCCGGATATGGTTTTGGAGCTGAAGGAGATTGGAAAACAGCTGCTATGCTTCATGCGGCCAAGGTGATGGAACAGGGGCTTGAAGGAGGTACTTCTTTTATGGAAGACTATACCTACCATTTCGGAGAAGATCGCTCATTGGTTTTAGGATCCCATATGCTGGAGATTTGTCCGAGCATCGCTTCTGGTAAGCCACGATGTGAGGTTCATCCTTTGGGAATAGGAGGCAAAGATGACCCTGCCCGCCTGGTGTTTGATGTAGATGGAGGTGAGGCGATCAATGTTTCATTGATTGATATGGGCAATCGTTTCAGGATGATCGTCAATGAAGTGAAAGCGATCAAGCCAAAGAAAGATCTACCTAAACTGCCCGTTGCCAGGGTATTATGGGATTGCTATCCGGATATGGAAACCGCAGCGCATGCGTGGATACTTGCTGGTGGCGCTCATCATACGGTATTTAGTAAGGCACTAAATACTGAGTTCTTCGAAGACCTGGCAGAGATGATGGATATTGAATTACTGGTCATTGATAAAGACACTTCCATTCGAAATTTTAAGGATCAAATACGATGGAATGAAATTTATTATCATCATTTTTAAGGATTAAAAACAACGATCAACCTTCAACTTAACCTAACCCCACATGAAAAGTCTTGACGCACTGGATTGGATTTTTATAGTCATCTATTTCCTGATTCTGTTTGGTATTGCCCTTTGGGTGATCCTCAAGAAAAATGAAAATACAGAGGACTATTTCCTGGCAGGGCGGAACGTGGGTTGGTTCGTTGTGGGAGCCTCTATTTTTGCTTCCAACATTGGTTCAGAACATGTGGTGGGGCTGGCCGGGTCGGGGGCTGGAGATAAAATGCCCTTGCTCATCTATGAGCTCCATGCATGGATCGTTTTGATTTTGGGCTGGGTCTTTCTGCCCTTTTACGCCCGGAGTGGAGTTTTTACCATGCCGGAGTTTTTAGAACGAAGATTCAGCGCCAAGTCCCGATGGTTCCTTTCACTGGTTTCCTTGGTTGCCTATGTGCTTACCAAGGTCTCTGTGACGATCTATGCCGGAGGGGTTGTGGTCTCACAACTATTGGGTATCAACTTCTGGGTGGGGGCTTTAGCAACCGTGGTGTTGACTGGTATTTATACGGTACTGGGAGGGATGCGAGCAGTTGTTTATACTGAAGCATTACAGGCTGTAGTTTTAGTATTAGGGGCAGCTGTGTTGACATTCATTGGTCTCGACGCTGTCGGAGGATGGGCCGAAATGAAAGCCACACTGGGGCCTGAATATTTTGACATGTGGAGACCCCCATCTGATCCGGACTTTCCCTGGCCCTCACTGGTGATTACCAGTACCATCGTGGGTATCTGGTATTGGTGTACGGATCAATACATTGTGCAAAGGACTTTAACTGCCAAAAACCTGAAAGAGGGGAGAAGAGGTGCGATCTGGGGGTCGTTACTAAAGCTCATGCCTGTGTTTTTGTTTCTGATTCCCGGAGTAATTGCGCTAACCCTTAAAATGAAAGGAGAGCTCCAGTGGGATAACCCCGATCAGGCGTTCCCGGTCTTGATGAGCAATCTGTTACCATCAGGCCTGAGAGGTTTGGTTGCCGCTGGGTTGCTGGCCGCATTGATGAGCTCACTGGCTTCGGTGTTTAATTCATGTAGTACCCTTTTTACAGTGGATATTTACAAAAAGTTAAGACCTGAGACATCAGAGAAGAAATTGGTGAATATTGGAAGGATAGCGACTGGGATTGTTGTGATATTGGGGATCTTATGGATCCCGATCATGCAGAACATTTCAGGTGTCCTTTATGAGTATTTACAAAAGGTTCAGGCATACATCTCCCCTCCAATTGCTGCAGTGTTCTTATTGGGAATATTTTACAAACGAATCAATCAACATGGTGCTTATGTCACGCTCGTGGTCGGTTCACTAATTGGCGCACTTCGGATCGCACTAGAACTCGCAGCACCCAATCTTACTCCGGGAAGCATTTTTCATACCATCGGCACCATCAATTTCCTGACCTTTGGAGCCTGGTTCTTCTTGTTCTGCGTAGTGCTGGTACTGGGAGTGAGCTTCGCCACAAAACCACAGTCTAATGAGCAACTGGCGGGTCTGACCTTTGGTACAATTTCGGCAGAGGAGAAAGCAGCCAATAAAAACAGCTACTCCTGGAAAGACATAGTGATCAGCATCGTAGTCGTTGCCATTGTTGCCTGGGTGATGATCAGCTTCAACGGGACGTAATACAGATCAGACAGGCACCGGTAATGGGATGTGTCCGGTTTCTCCGGGCACCATCTCAAACTTTTGCTCCTGCCAGGCTTTTTTAGCAGCCTGGATGATCTCCTTGTCTGAGGCAACAAAGTTCCAGTCAATGAAGCGCTCCTCTTCAAAGGGCTGCCCTCCAAAGATGAGCAGTTTGGTCTGGTCATGCACCTTGAGTTTGCAGGCATTTTGTTCTTTAGAAACCAGTAATGATCCTTTTTCTACTACCTGGCCGCAGGCATCGATAGATCCCTCTACCACACAGATGCCAATTTCTCCTTTCAGGTTGTCTTTGATGTCGAATTCACTTGCCCTCGCCACATCAATCTCCAGGAGGAACAGGTCTGAATACACCGGCACAGGTGATTGTCTGCCAAAGCCTTTTCCTGCAATCAGTCGGAATGAGACACCATTCTCGTTCCAGGAAGGGACATCGGCAGTGTTGACGTAGGAGAATTGCGGATCCATTTTCTCCAGGTGCTTAGGTAGTGCCACCCAGATCTGAAATCCATGAATGGAATAAGTATCTCCGTCTCTCAGGTCCTCAGGAGTGCGCTCCGTATGGACGATTCCCCTTCCGGCAGTCATCCAGCCCACCGAACCGGCGGTCACTCTTTGTTCAGTACCCAGGGTATCGCGGTGCATGACTTCTCCCTCAAAAAGATAGGTGAGGGTAGACAGTCCAATGTGGGGATGTTGGCCAATGTCTATATAATTTCCGGGCTTTATCTTAGAAGGACCCATGTGATCGACAAAAATAAAAGGCCCGACCATCCGCTTCTTTCGAAATGGAAGCAACCTGCCTACCAGAAAATCCCCAATGTCCCGGGGCCTTTCTTCAATGATGAGATCTGTATTTGACATAAGGCTTTGGGTTTACTTTAATCAAAGATAACGAAGACACTGAGATGTGAAGTGAGCGTATGTCACTTAAATATTTCACTAAAGATCCATATATTCGGAACATGATTCGAATAGCAACCTACCTCATGATCGTGCTTCTTTTTGCTCAGTGTAAAAAAAGTACCGAAGAGCAAACATCCAATGCCCAACCCAACATCATCCTGATCATGGCCGACGACATGGGCTATGAATGTTTAGGCGTCAATGGCAGCACGGAATACTCCACACCTAATTTGGATCGACTAGCCGCTGAGGGGATCCGTTTTACAAACTGCTATTCGCAACCCTTGTGCACACCCTCCAGGGTCAAGATCATGACTGGAAAGCACAATTTCCGTAACTATGAGGATTTTGGGTACCTGAATCCAAAGGAAGTAACGTTCGGAAACCTGTTGAAGGATGCTGGTTACAAAACCTGTATAGCTGGTAAGTGGCAGTTGAATGGATTGAACATGGAGAATCCTGGTAATCAGGATACGGAACGTCCTCATCAGTTTGGTTTTGATGAGTATTGCCTGTGGCAGCTCCATCATACCAGAAAAGAAGGGGAAAGATTCGCCAACCCGTTGATCACTCAAAATGGGAAAGATCTGCCAAGGGATCCTGATGCTTATGGTCCTCAGATATTTACGGATTACATCAATGACTTTATTGATCGGAATGCCGAAAGTACTTTCTTCGTCTATTATCCAATGGCCCTGGTACACGATCCTTTTGTTCCCACCCCTGATTCCCCTGAGTGGGCCGACCCTTCGCGGAGATACGAGAAAGACACGGCCTATTTTGCAGATATGATGACCTATACAGATAAGCTGATCGGTGAGATCGAAGCCAAACTGAAGGAAAAAGGTGTCTGGGAAAATACCCTGCTTATGTTTACGGCTGACAATGGTACCCATGTAAGTGTGAAGAGTGATGTTGTAGGGGGAACCGTTTGGGGAGCCAAAGGGAAAACCATCAACACAGGAAATCATGTGCCTTTTATTGCCACCTGGCCGGAAAAGATCAAACCGGGTGTATTTGAAGGGATGATCGATTTTGCGGATTTTCTGCCTACACTGGCAGAAATTGCAAGCATTGACCCGACATCATTTTTTACCGACGGTCAAAGTTTCCTTTCCGTTTTATCAGGTACCTCAGAAGAGATCAAAGATCAGGTGTTTATTCATTACACACCACGATGGGGAGGCAAAGACCACAACCGATGGGTGATGAATGAGGAATATAAGCTTTATCAGGACGGTAGATTCATCAGAACTTCAGTTGATCCTTTGGAGGAGCAGCCGCTTAAGCGTTTGAATGAAGAGGAACGTTCACTAAGGAGGACCTTTGAGGAGCTGCTCCAGAAAAAGGAGACAGAAGTACCGTTTCACATGAATGACACCACGTTTTTGCTGAATCAATGACTTATTCTTTGTTTAGATCTGTATTGGGGATTCTTGGTGTAAGCATGTATTTATGGTCATGTTCTGAAGGCACCCCGGAAGAACGTCCCCCCAACATCGTCTTTATCATTGCGGATGACCTCGGCTGGAAAGATGTTGGTTACAATGGACAAACCTTCTACGAGACTCCCAACATTGATCAGCTGGCAAATGAAGGGATGACCTTTGATCGGTTTTATCCCTCTGCAGCCAATTGTGCACCTTCAAGGGCCTGCATCATGACGGGGATGTATGCACCGAGACACCATGTGTATCTGCCCAATGGCATCGCTCGGGGAAATGTGGATAAAATGCGGTTTAAGGTTCCAACCAGAGGTGAGGACAGCACCTACAACACCTTCCGGGTAAACAATAATCATGTCGATCCTGATTTTATTTCGCTGGCGGAATTGCTGAAACAAAAAGGGTACATAACAGCCCGATTAGGCAAATGGCATATCGGCGATGATAACCAGGGGTTTGATTCGCTTTCTTCATCGGGGGTATTTGGAGATATTTCAAATATGGATGGAGAAGAAGGAAGGTACTATAATGATACAGCGGTTGCTCAAAGGCTCACAGATGCAGCCATCACATTCATTGACAAGCACCGGGATCAACCCTTCTTCGTTTATTTATCACATTGGGAGGTACATACACCCATGTCAGCCACCCAGGATCGGATTCAATACTATCAGGAAAAGCTTAAAGATTTTGAAGGAGAAGCGTTTGTTCCTACCTACGCGGCTGAAGTTGAGCAGATGGACTTCAGTGTGGGCAGGGTGATGAGTAAGCTGAAAGCGTTGGGCATAGATGAAAATACGCTTGTGATCTTCACATCAGACAATGGTGGTCTGGCCAGGCTCACGAATAATGCACCTTTGCGAGCGGGTAAGGGCACATTTTATGAAGGCGGCATCCGGGTTCCTTTTTGTGCTCGATGGCCGGAAGTGGTAAAGGCTGGAAGCAGAACGGATTATGCTGCCATGGGGATTGATCTGATGCCAACTTTTGCTCAGCTATCAGGCGCGTCCCTGCCATCTTCTCAACCTGTCGATGGGTTATCCTTTCTTGGCGTCCTGAAAGGGGAAACGCCGGAAAGAGACAGAGACCTCTTTTTACATTTCCCGCTCTACCTCGAGGGATCAGGAGAGAAGGAACAGGTTTTGCCCGTCTATGGAACAGAAAAATATTTCTGGCGGGCAGTGCCCTCTAGCACATTAATCAGAGGTAATTGGAAGCTTATCTATTACTATGAGTACGAGACTTACGAACTGTTTAATTTGAAAGCAGACCTGGGGGAGACCCGAAATGTTGCCTCTGAAAATCCGGAGTTGGTAAAAGACATGCTACAAGCAATCGACAGGTGGGCCGAGGATACAGAAGCTCCTGTGCCTGATATATTAAATGAGAAACTGGCTGGAAAGAAGCTATAGTATGAGGATCTACCATCTGTATTTTTCAGTCATTTTGGGACTGGTGTCCTGCGACCAAAGCACTCAGTTCAATTTGTCCGCTTTAGCATCTCCAATCATTTTCAAGGGTGACTCTGCAACTGCCTATCGTGATCCGGCAGTGTTATTTCATGATGGCTCGATTTACATGTATTTCACATTGGTAGAAATAGAGCAGGATGGTGGCGTATTTTCATATACTGCTTATTCAAAATCCGACAATTTGATTGACTGGGATAAACCGATAAAGATCACGCCCCGGGATCAAAACCTTAACTACTGTAGCCCTGGCAATGTCATCCGGTTTGGTGATGAGTGGATATTGTGTCTGCAGACTTACCCCAGGCCAGGTCACCATATTTCGGAACCTACCCGGTATGGAAACAAGGATGCCAGAGTTTTTATCATGCGAAGTAAAGATTTACAAAATTGGTCATCACCAGAACTTCTCAGAGTGAAAGGAGATGAGGTGCCGGAAGCTGAGATGGGCAGAATGATTGATCCTTACTTACTACAAGACAAAGATGATCCCGAAAAATGGTGGTGTTTTTACAAGCAAAACGGTGCCAGCATGTCTTATTCATATGATTTGAAAGAGTGGACCTATTTTGGCAGGACTGAGGCTGGAGAGAATGTAACTGTGCTGGTAGAAGATGATACCTATCTGATGATTCACTCTCCGAAAAATGGTATAGGGATAAAGCAATCTAAAGACCTGAAGCATTGGGAAGATTGGGGGGAATTGATCACCTTGGGTCAGTCAAACTGGGACTGGGCCAAAGGAAGGCTGACTGCTGCTACGGTTGTAGATCTTAGACAAACAAAAGGCATTCAAAAATATCTGATGTTTTTCCATGGTTCGGGACCTATGACAGAAGAGGAAGGGGATTTTGATAGAAATGCCTCGATAGGCATAGCATGGAGTGATGATTTGAAGCATTGGGAATGGCCGCAACAAAATAAATGATGCAAAGTGGAAAAATAATTATTATCAGTCTGGTTTTGCTATTTCAATTAAGGTGTGCGTTTGATCAGCAACCTTATAAGCCAGACAATGGCATTATTCAATCTTATGTTTCAGGTTTTAACCAGAAAGACAATGAACTTTATGCTCAGCATATTCCTAATGATTCAGCCTTTTCCTTCTTATCTGCAAATATTCCACTTATCGAAATCCCCGATAAAGAGATTGAGGAAATCTATTATTTCCGCTGGTGGACCTACAGGAAACATATAAAGCATACTGATAATGGTTTCGTGATCACTGAATTTTTGCCAGAAGTTTCCTGGGCCGGAAAATACAATACCATTAGTTGTCCGGCAGGTCACCATATATATGAAGGAAGGTGGTTACGGAATCCCCAATATATCTCCGATTATATCGAATTCTGGCTTAATGATTCAGGTGAAGGAATTCGGAGCTATAGCTTTTGGATCGCTGATGCCGTGCTCGCCTTTCAGATGGTTCACATGAATAACTCCATTTTAACTGAAAATTTACCAGGGTTGATTGCAAACTATAAGGAGTGGGGGCAGATAAGGCGGGATTCATTGAAAACGCTTTTTTGGCAAATAGATGACAGGGATGGCATGGAATATTCCGTGAGTGGACAGCTATTAAATGATGGTGTTCCGATTGGAGCGATGCCGGCAGTGAGACCAAGTATAAATAGCTATATGTACGGTGACGCAAAAGCAATTTCAGCCATTGCTGAAATGACCGATAATCCAATGATCAGTGCTAAGTATCAGGAGGAGGCACTTGCTTTAAAAAATGAAGTTCAACGTCGGTTATGGAATGAGAAGCTGGGGTTTTTCACTGTTCTGCCAAGAGATTTTGACAGCACAACCAAATCCCTGGATGTAAGAGAAGCCATTGGATATATCCCCTGGTATTTTAATTTACCGGACGACAACGACATTTACTCAAATGCATGGAAGAAGGTGATGGACACCACGGGCTTTTATGCACCTTATGGATTGACAGTCTGCGAACGTGCTCATCCACTTTTTGCCATCAACTATTCAGGGCATCAGTGTCAATGGAATGGTCCATCCTGGCCATTTGCAACAACACAAACGCTAAAGGGACTGTCCAACCTGTTGAATAATTATACAACTACCGGAGGTCTTTCCAAAGCGGATTATTATCAACTGCTACGGCAATACGCAGCAAGTCATTCAATGGTCACCGACCAGGGGGAGAAGCAAAACTGGATTGACGAAAACATCAATCCCTTTACAGGTGATTGGATATCCCGGACCCGACTAAAGAGCTGGGAAAATGGTACCTGGTCAAAGAAGAAAGGGGGAGAGGAAAGAGGCAAAGATTATAATCATTCCGGCTTTTGTGACCTCGTGATTTCTGACCTTTTAGGTCTTAAGCCCCGAAAAGATCATGTGATTGAAATAAATCCATTGATTCCGGATGACTGGGACTGGTTTTATTTGGATAATATCAAATATCGCGGGCGAGAACTCACCATCGTGTGGGACAAGACAGGGGACAAATACAAACAGGGGAAAGGCCTGATGCTATTCATTGATGGGATATTAAAAGCAAAAAGTGAAAACATGGGAAGATTGACCTATGAAATGGACACTAGAAGCGAAAACCAGGAGATTTTAGCGTTAAGTTCAAGTTAATCAATAACAAATGATAAAAATGGTAAATCGTTTATGCTAAAGTTGGTTAGCATCACCATTTGAAAATTCTGTATATTTAAAATATAATGGTTGATTCCAGTCTGGCTAAAAAAATATCTAAAGGGGATCAAGTGGCTTTTAAAGCGCTTTTTGATCAATATCATGGTAAGCTCTTCGAGTTAGCAAGATATTACAGCAAATCCGACCAGGTAGCGGAGGAGGTGACCAATGATGTCTTTGTCAAGATATGGAACAAACGTAGCAAGCTTACATCCATTAAGCAGCTGGAATCTTACCTCTATATTGCCACCAAAAATGAGACATTGACTTACCTGCGTGACAATAAAAAGGAGCTGGCACTCATGTCCATCAATCAGGTAGAGTTAAGTTTGAAATTACAGGTGCAGGATGCGGAGCATACATTTTTAGACAGTGAATTATTGAAAGCTCTCGAGGAAAGCATTAAAAATCTACCGGAAAAGAGTGGTTTGGTGTACCGGATGGTCAAGGAAGATAACCTGAGCTATAAAGAGGTCGCCAAAGTACTTGATCTGTCTGTTAAATCAATTGAAAAACATATGGGGCTTGCCTTAAAACGAATAAGAAAGGACCTTTCCAGCTACATGAGTTGTGCAGATCTGGATTATAAAAATGTTATCATAAGCCTTCTGATAATCCTCGCATTTACATTATTTTGATTTTTTTCTATCCTTCAGTAGGGTTTTCATAAAAATGTGCGTCCTTGATCATAGGAACTTATTACACTTATGGATCGGGAACCTATCGAAGACATCATTGGCCGCGTTTTAACCCACCAATCAAAAGAAGGTGATCAGGACTTGCTGGAGCTCTGGATTTCAGAATCAGAGAACAACAGACGCCAGTTTATCCTCTTGAAAGAAAGCTGGGAAAAGACCCACATTAAGATTGAGCACCCCGATAGTGATCAACTTTATCGAAAGCTACAGGATAAGATTTCATTGAATGGCAGCACACAAAAGTCCAATCCCGCCTGGTTATATGCTGTGGCTGCTTCAGTGGTGGTCGTCCTGGTTTCTGTGTTCTTATTTACGGGATTTGATCAGCAAGAAGTTGCCATTCAGGAACCTGTGGTGGAAACCATCAAGAAAGTCAATCCCAATGGACAGAAATCCAGGATTCATCTTCCGGATGGTTCTACGGTATCCCTGAATGCCAGTAGTAGCATTGAGTACCACACAGATTTCAATACCAATCAAAGGATTGTTTACCTCACGGGTGAAGCATTCTTTGATGTGAAAAAATTAAATGGTAAGCCCTTCAAAGTAATTGCCGGTAGTGTGGTGACAACTGCTTTAGGTACTTCTTTTGATGTCAAGGCCTTCCCGGGTGCTGAGCGGGTTTATGTTTCACTGATGACCGGAAAAGTACGTGTGTCAAACCTGGAATCTACGGTTCAGGATGAAGATTGGGAATCGATACTGATTCCGGGTGAACAGCTCATTTATCATTTACCAACAAAAGTAACCTCTAAAGGCCCGTTTGATGTTCGGGAGATGGTCAACTGGAAGGATGGCGTGCTTTACTTTAACGATACGGATTTACATGTGGTGGTATCCACCCTGGAGAGATGGTTTGGAGCGAATATTACACTTAAAAATGTACCATCCGTTGCACCAAAGTTTTCCGGAGAGTTTAAAAATGAAAGTCTTGATAATATCCTGGAGGCGATGAGCTATTCGGGTAAGATCAAATTTACCCAGGATAATAAAGAAATTGTAATTGAATGTATTAACCCCTAAAGAGATCATATGACCCCATAAACAAAAGATTTCCCTGAGGCTGGAATTAAAAAAGGCTCCAAACCGGAATGATACCCTGGAAAAGTCGCATTCTGGTAAAGGAGCCAGTGCCTCGTGATAAAAATTGATTAACCACAAAACACCCTAAAGTTATGAAAATTAAACTTTTACGGCTACTAATTATGTGTACGCGGCTGTTTCTTTTTGTATTTATTCTTCAGATGAATATGGTCTTTGCGACTAGCGGAAATGCTCAAAGACAAAGCATGAAAGATATCTATCTGGATATTGGTTTTTCCAATGCTTCAGTGCATCAGGTCTTTGAGTCCATCGAAAATGCCACAGACTTCAAGTTCAGCTACTATTCAACCGATATACCCAGGGCGAAGGTCAATCTGAGCAAGAATAAACGAAGTTTGGAGGAAGTGTTGCTTGAGATCGCAGATCAGGTAGACCTGAAATTCCGAAGGATCAATGAAAGCATCCTGGTGAGTGAGAATACCAAAAAACGATTCAGCAAACCTGTTCAGCTTGTTGTGGATGATATTTCCATATCAGGAAAGATCAGCGATGAAAATGGGGAACCACTTCCCGGTGCAACCATCCAGGAAAAAGGGACTACCAACGGAACAATCACAGATATTGATGGAAATTATGCTTTGAGTGTAAGCGAAGAAGCTACTTTGGTCATCTCTTTTGTAGGATATGAGGCCATGGAAATTCCTGTAAATGGGAGAAGTGTCATTGATGTGAGTCTAAATCAGGATCTAAAAGCATTGGATGAGATTGTCGTTGTCGGATATGGTACGGTGAAGAAAAGTGACCTGACAGGTTCTGTCTCCTCGGTGAGTTCCGAAGACATAGCCGCTTATCCTGCACTGGGTGCGGTCCAATCTTTACAAGGTAGAGCAGCTGGCCTGCAAATCACAGCCAACAACGGAGAGCCCGGATCCAGTTATAAAGTCAGGGTACGGGGCGGTACTTCTATCAACGCCAGCAGTGATCCCATCTATGTGGTGGACGGTTTTGTCGGAGCTGCATTGCCTCCTCCGGAAGATATTCAGTCGATTGAAGTACTGAAAGATGCATCTGCTACAGCCATCTATGGTTCCAGAGGAGCCAATGGTGTGATCCTGGTGACTACCAAAAGGGGTAAAAAAGGAGAATTGAATGTAGATCTCAATATGTCCTACTCTGCTCAAAATGAGATCAACAGGCTGGACTTGCTGAATAAGCAGCAGTTTACAGATTATATTCAGGAAACCAATCCTGGTTTTACACCGCTTAATGGAAATACTGACTGGCAGGATGAGATCTTCCAGACGGGTGGGATCCAAAACTACCAGCTGGGCGTATCCGGAGGTTCAGAAAGTGTAAACTATTACATATCAGGTACCTTATTTGATCAGAAGGGGATCATTCTGAATTCAGGATACAAACGTTACTCTGTTACGAGCAACATTGATATTCAGGCTTCAGAAAGGCTAAAAATGGGGCTGAATATCTTCTCCAGACGGACTGACCAAAATGGGTCAAGAACACAGGAAAGTTCGGGTGGCACAAACGGCTCCGGAGTGGTGGCATCGGCGTTTAAATTTGGCCCCGATCAACCCATCATCGATGAGTTTGGAAATTATACCATTGCCCGACTCAGTGATGCCCATGACAATGCGGTGGCTGTAGCTACCGAATATGTCAATGAAAATGTGACGGATCGGTTTCAGGGTAATTTTTATGCCGAATATGAAATTCTGGATGGGCTGTCATTCAAAACAACTCTTGGAGCCAGCACCAATAATGGACGAACAGGAACATATACTCCTACTACCTTGCGTGGAGGCTCAGGAGTAGGTGGAGACGCCGATGTAAGTGGTAATAAGAATTCACTGCTTTTAAGTGAGAATTATCTCACCTATGCGAAGGAATTTGGTAACCATAGCCTTAACATCATGGGTGGATATTCCTATCAAAAGTCAAGTAGAGAAAACTGGAGTGGAAGCGCTCAGAGTTTCCCGACTGATGCGGGACTTTATTGGAATTTGGGAACAGGTTCTGTTTTTCAACGGCCCGGATCAGGATTTGCTGAGTGGGAACTTGCTTCATGGTATGGAAGAGTTAATTATAGCTTTAACAGTAAATACCTGATCACCTTCAATGCGCGGTATGATGGTTCCACAGTCTTTAGTGAAAACAATAAATGGGCATTCTTTCCGTCCGGTGCGGTGGCATGGAACATGAAAGAAGAAACATTTATGGATGGGGTTACCCCAATAAGTAACTGGAAATGGAGAGTGAGCTATGGTTTTACCGGAAACAGAGCAATTTCTGAGTATGCTACCTTGGCCTCTCTAAGAGCTGCAGGTGTTACTTCTCTTGTCAATGGTACTCCTGTAAATGCCATTACCATTGATCAGGTAGCCAACGAAAATCTAAGCTGGGAAACGACTGCCCAATTTGATGTAGGGGTAGATATTGGCTTGTTTGAAGACCGGGTGAATGTGATCATGGATTATTATTCCATGGAGACCAGCGATTTGTTATTCAGCTTACCGTTACCAGAATACTCAGGATATGGCTCGCAGGTAAAAAACATTGGAAAAGTGAGTAATAAGGGATTTGAGTTCACGGTCAATTCGAGGAATCTCGTAGGGGAGTTTAAGTGGGACATGGACGTTAACTTATCTTTGAATAGAAATAAGATCCTGTCCCTTCCTGAGAATGCAAATCCTGGAAACTATATCATTTATACATCAAGCCCCGGTCACCTGGTTGGAATGGGAGACACCCAGATCCTTCAGGAAGGTCAACCGGTAGGATCCTTTTATGGATGGATTTACGATGGAGTTTATCAGCAAGGAGACACCTTCATCCCTGGAGGAAGCTTTGAAACCGAAGCAGGGGGAGAAAAATTCAGAGACATCGATGGAACGAGAGACACCGATGGCAACCTTACCGGGGTGCCGGATGGTCAATTGAATAACGATGACAGAGCCATCATAGGTAATCCTCATCCGGATTATATCTGGGGGCTCAACAATAACTTCAATTGGAAAGGGTTTGATCTGAATGTCTTCTTTCAGGCTACAATGGGGAATGACGTGTTTAATTACACCCTCCTGGAGCTTGACCTGCTTGCGGGTAGAAACAATGCCACTACGGCCGCACTTAATCGATGGACACCTGAAAACACGAATACTGATGTACCTAAAGCCAATGGCGGAAGAACAAGAAGATCTTCTTCCAGGTTTGTTCAGGATGGTAGCTTTGTCAGATTAAAAAACCTCGCTTTAGGCTATAGCTTGCCACAAGCTTTGCTGGACAACATCAACATTAGAAAACTCAGGATTTATGTGAGTGCCCAGAATATTCTCACTTTCACTGATTACGAAGGGTATGACCCGGAAGTCAACTACAGAACTGCTGGTGACACCAATGGGAATAGGAACCTGGGGCTGGATTATGCCAGCTATCCAAATGCTAAATCCTATACTGTTGGATTAAACATCGGATTTTAATGGGTGATTTTCTCAAACAAAAAGACGTAACAATGAAAAGATATATCAATAAATCAATCGTATTTGGGTTTGTGCTGTCACTATTTGGATGTACAGACCTGGCAGAAGAACCGGTAGGACTTTTAGCTCCTGAAGCGTTCTTCAAAAGCGCAACGGACGTTGAATCAGCGGTAATGGGTGCTTATGCAGACATAGCCAGCGAAGGTTTTTACGGACGTAAATTGGTGCTCAGCCTTCAACTGAGAAGTGACATGTGTGACATCGGTGACAGGAATACACCCGGTAGGAGGCAGCAGGTCAATGACTTCAGTATGGATTCAAACAATGGTATGGTCACAGCCTTTTGGCCTAAGGCATACCGTATCATAGGCACTGCCAATACAGCTATTGCAGGAGCCGAATTGGTGGAACAAAACACGGAAGTGACTCAGCTGGCTGCTGAAGCTACCTTTATCAGGGCCTTCGTTTACTATCATCTGGTCCGACTCTTTGGCGATATACCCTACATTGATTTCGCCATCACAAATCCGGATGATGTAAAAGAGTTGGCTAAGACCTCCGAAGCTGAAGTATATCAGAATATCATCGCTGATCTTGAGTTTGCCAAGCAAAACCTTCCTGATACTCCACCTTCAGGTGCCAGGTCAAGAGCTACGGCCGGTACCGCTGCAGCATATCTGGCTTCTGTACACCTGACCTTAGGAAATGATCAGGAAGCCTACGACGAAGCAAAATTTGTCATCGACAACAGGGATCAATTCGGTTATGCATTGATGGAAGATTTTGCTGAACTATATGATGGTTTCAATAATGAAGGTCTTGCAGAACACATCTTTATGGTTGACTTTCAGAGAGACTATGCAGGTACAGCCGGACAGGGAACAGACTGGATGGGTGCAATCACCGGGGTACGAAGCGTTTTCTTACCCACTGTGGGCTCTGGCTGGAGCGTTAGCGTACCCTCATTTGAGGTTTTTGATACCTGGGATGATCGGGATTATCGTAAAGATGTGAGTTTCGTAGACTCTGCTTATTTGGATCAGGCTTTGACCCAATGGGTTGGATATGATCAGTTTGCGCCCAACCATGGTTCACCCAGACCCCATATTGCCAAGTACTGGGCAAATCCCGGAAACCACACAGGCGAAGGAGGCGGATCTGATAACAATTATTCAGCCATGAGATATGCAGAGGTTTTGCTAACAGCCGCTGAAGCTGCAATCAACCTGGGAGGAAGAGACGCTGAAGCAGTAGGCTATATCAACCAGGTTAGGGCAAGAGCCAGAAACTGGAATGGTACGATGACTACTTTTCCAGCCGACCTGACAGGAGCAGAGGACCTGACGTTTGAAGTGAGAGAAGAGCGTAGACTCGAGTTGGCATTTGAATATAAGCGCTGGTATGATATCAAACGATGGGGGATAGGAGATGCTGTCTTCAATGGACCCGGTTCGCTGGAGCCCCATGCCAATTTTGATGCAACGCGGGATTATTATTTCCCACTGCCACAGGATGAGCTTGATAGAAATGAAAACCTAAAACCTCAGAATACAGGTTACTAATTGGTAGATTATGTAATAGAAAGGTGCAGGATTTTGATTCTGCACCTTTTTTTATGTACTTAACTATTTGAGCCACCAATTCACAAATGAATTAAGGTTCTTTCCTTTTCAGACGTTATCTTGGTGTTTGCACAACACTAACCCTCATGATAAAAGCGAATTCCCTGGTTTTATTGATAGTATTCATTGCGTCCTGTAATAGTTCTCTCACCGAAACAGAAGCCCCTAAACCCCCCAACGTCCTCTTCATCGCCATCGATGACCTTAACGACTGGCTGGGGTGTATGAACGGGCATCCCAATACCCTCACACCCAATATGGATAAGCTGGCATCACAAGGGGTTCTGTTTACCAATGCCCATTGTCAGGCTCCCCTTTGTGGTCCGTCCAGGGCCTCGATCATGACGGGGTTACGACCCTCCACAACGGGTATATACGGTATGATTGACGACAACGACATCAAACAAGTACTTCCTGATATCACGCTGCTACCTGAGTATTTTAAGCAAAATGGCTACCACACCATGGGCATCGGAAAGCTGTTTCATCAGCATGCACCGGACGGAGTCTTCGATGAGTCCGGAGGACGTACCGGTGGTTTTGGGCCTAAGCCAGAAGAGCGCTTTGTCTGGGATGGCATCGGCACATCAGATCAGGAGAAATATGGCAGGACCAGCACCGATTGGGGTGCCTATCCGGAAGTGGATTCCCTCATGATTGATTACCAGTCAGCCGATTGGGCGATCGAACGGTTAAACAGGGATTATGATCAGCCATTCTTTATGGGCGTAGGGTTTATTCGGCCTCATGTGCCATTGTACGCTCCACAAAAATGGTTTGATAAGATCTCATTGGAAGGTTTGGAGATGACTCCTTACAAAGCCGACGACCTGAATGATGTGCCCGATGTGGCCTTGCAAATCAATGACCTGCCCATGATGCCCACCACACAGTGGGCGATTGAGTCAGGTAACTGGGACGACATCATTCAGGCATACCTGGCTTGTGTCACCTTTGTGGATGCACAGGTTGGTCGGGTGATGGATGCCCTGGAAAACAGTGAATATGCTGACAATACCATCATCGTGTTGTGGTCCGATCATGGCTACAGACTTGGCGAAAAAGAAACGTTTGCCAAGCATGCCTTGTGGGAAGAGGCCACCAATGCACCTTTGATCTTTTCTGCGCCCACATTGCCAAAAGGTAAAGTCGTCGACCAACCTGTGGAAATGCTTTCTATTTACCCCACCCTATTGGAATTGAGTGGGTTGGAGGCCTATGAAAAAAATGAAGGGATCAGTCTGGTTGAGCTGATGCAATCAGACAAGATGGAGAAAGCTTATCATGCCATTACCACGTATGGAATGAACAATCATTCTGTGCGCTCCGAAAAATTTCGGTATACCCGCTATGAAGATGGCAGTGAAGAGCTTTACGATCACGAAACTGACCCCAATGAATGGATCAACATAGCTGCTGATCAGGGGACAGAAACGGTACGGCAGGAGTTGTCGACCAGGTTACCTCAGCACAACGTCCATTGGGCTGAGCCATCACAGTACACGTTCCAGCCTTATTTTGTGGAGCAAAAGGAGAGAGTAGGTATTAAAGAGTAGGAAGGGTTGATGATGCGATTAGATATGAAGTTTGATTCGCCAGTTTTTATAGAAGCAAAAATTCAATTTATTCTAACCTTGCTTATCATCATCCTTTCAGGTTGTGAAAGTGAAGAGCAAGCTGATTTTTCACAAAAACTACCGGAAGTTGTTGATTTCAATTTTCACATCAAGCCCATCCTGTCAGATCGTTGCTATGCCTGCCATGGTCCTGATGAAAATGCCAGAAAGGGAGACATAAGACTGGATAACCAGGAATCTGCTTTTATGATGCTTGACAGCATTGATAAATCTTACCTGATCAGGCCCGGAAATCCAGAGAAAAGTCTGGTCTATCATCGTATTTCAAGTCAGGAAGATGAGATCCGTATGCCTCCTCCTGAATCTAACCTGAATCTCTCAGATTATGAGATCGCATTAATGAAGCGATGGATACAACAGGGTGCAGAATGGAAACCACACTGGTCTTTTATCAAGCCTGAAAAATCATCTATCCCCAAAGTTAACCGGACTGACTGGCCACAAAATCCAATCGACTATTATGTTCTTTCAAAACTAGAGAATATGGGTAGAGAACCCTCCGAAAAAGCGAGCAAAGAAAAGCTGGTTCGAAGGCTTAGTTTCGACCTGACTGGGTTACCTCCGGACCTTGCAACCATTGATGCATTTCTTTCGGATAATTCGGATCAGGCATATGAGCAGCTGGTAGACGAATATCTGGCATCAGCAGCCTATGGTGAAAGAATGGCTACAGAATGGGTTGATCTTGCTCGCTATGCAGAAACCAATGGCATACATCATGATCTCGAACGGAATATGTGGCCATGGCGCGACTGGGTGATTGAATCATTCAACAATAACATGAGCTATGATCAGTTTGTGACCTGGCAGCTTGCGGGCGACCTTTTGCCCGAACCTACCTATGAACAAAAGTTAGCCACTGCCTTCAACCGAAACCATCTGACCACACAGGAATGTGGGGCGTTAGACGAGGAATTCAGGGTGTCCTACGTGGTGGACCGGACCAATACTTTCGGTAAGGCATTCCTTGGGCTTACTATGGAATGTGCGCAATGTCATGACCATAAATATGATCCCATTTCACAAAGGGAATATTTCAGCCTTTTCGCCTTCTTTAACCAGGTGCCTGAAAAAGGGGTAACTAAATCATTTGCAAAAGACATTACAGGTGTGCAACAACCAGAGCCCTTACTGGAACTTCCTGATAAAGATGTAAATCGGATTAGAAACTATATCGATCAAAAGATTGAAGAAGAATATGCAAATGGTAGTGGACAGGACCAGGACCGGCAATACATGAAAAACTGGAAGGAAGAAATGGAAGCCATGGTGCAGCCTGTCATGATCATGGAGGATAAGGATACATTAAGACCAACCTATGTCCTGAAACGTGGCCTCTATGACTCACCGGGAGAGGAAGTGTCTTTTGGAACTCCCGAAGCCATTTTATCATTTGATCCCAGGCTGACAGAAAATCGCCTTGGACTGGCCAGGTGGCTTTTTGATCCGGATCACCCGCTGACTGCACGCGTAGTGGTAAACAGGTACTGGCAAATGATCTTTGGCAGGGGGCTTGTTGACACCCCCGATGATTTTGGCAACCAGGGTTCCCTCCCGTCGCACCCTGCATTGCTTGACTGGCTGGCAGTAGACTTTATGGAATCAGGATGGGATGTAAAGCAATTGCTGAAAACCATCGTAATGTCTGAGACTTACCAGCAGGCCTCTGCAACTGATGAAAGCCAGCTGGCTTTTGACCCTGAAAATAAATGGCTGGGCAGGGGAAGCCAGCAAAGGCTAACCGCTGAAATGATCAGGGATCAGGCGTTGATTGTCAGTGGGTTGATCAAACAGGAAATCGGAGGTCCAAGCGTCAAGCCCTATCAACCTGATGGGCTTTGGACACAGGTATCCTCCGGAGGCAGGTATAAAAGGAAATACATGGAGTCTCATGGAGAAGATCTTTACCGAAGAAGCCTATATACTTATTGGAAGCGTATTCAACCACCTCCATCAATGATGATCTTTGATGCAGGTAGTCGAAATATCTGTACAGTAAAAAGGCAAACCACGAATACGCCTCTACAGTCATTGGTGCTGCTAAACGATCCACAGTTCGTGGAAGCCTCCAGAGCATTGGCTTACAGAATGAAAGAAAAAGGGGGAAGCGATCCTGAAAGATGTATTGAATATGGATTTCGACTGGCAACATCAAGACGACCTGATAAGGAGGAAATGGATATCCTTAAAGGCCTGTATGAAAATGAACTGATCGAATTTGAGCAAAACCCTGAAAATGCAGCTAAGTTTCTTGAAGTGGGAGCGTTTGACCACACGTTGCAGATGCATATACAGGAGTTAGCAGCCTATGGTGTGGTGGCTAACACCTTGTTAAACCTAAGTGAGAGCATTCAAAAGAATTAGCATGGAAGAACTACTGAATATCAACAGGAGACACTTTTTAGAAAAGGCAGGCCTCGGACTTGGAGCACTGGCGATGTCTTCGTTTAATCTTTCCAATAATCCGGCAGGGTCACCAGGACAATTGCCCCATTTTACACCCCGGGCCAAGCGGGTCATTTATTTGTTTCAGGCTGGAGGTCCCTCACAGCTGGAAATGTTTGATTATAAGCCAGCCCTGAGAAATCTTCACAAGCAGGAGTTGCCGGAATCTGTGAGCATGGGGAAGCGGGTAACTGATTTTACTGCTTCCGAACCCAAGCCCATGGTAAACCCATTTACCGAATTCAAGCAATATGGGAGTAGCGGCGCCTGGGTAAGTGACCTGTTACCCTATACATCTGAAATAGTAGATGACATTTGTATTGTGAAATCCATGCATACGGATGCCATCAATCATGATCCTGCCTTATGCTTTTTTCAGACTGGGTCGCAGTTGAGTGGAAGACCAAGCATTGGTTCGTGGCTGTCCTATGGATTGGGGAGTGAAAATGAAAACCTTCCGGCTTTTACGGTTTTATTATCCAAAGGCAGTGGCAGGACTGACGGTGCACAGCCTTTGCAATCGCGACTGTGGGGGAGTGGATTTTTGCAATCCCTTCACCAGGGAGTTCAATTCAGGAGTGGAAAGGATCCGGTTTTATATCTCAATAACCCGCCTGGAATCACACAGATGAACCGACGAGGTGTGCTGGATCATTTGAGGCAGTTGAACATGAAATACATGGAAAAGGAAGGTAATCCTGAAATATATTCCAGAATGGCTCAATATGAAATGGCCTACAGGATGCAGACCTCTGTACCGGAAACCATGGACATCAGCGAGGAGCCCGACTACATCTTTGATATGTACGGACCCGAATCAAGAATTCCGGGAACCTATGCAGCCAATTGCCTGCTAGCCAGAAGACTGGCTGAGCGGGATGTCCGGTTTATTCAATTATATCACCAGGGATGGGATCAGCACAACGATCTACCTGATCATTTGACAAAGCAAAGCCGGGACATCGATCAGCCTTCAGCCGCGCTGATCAAAGATTTGAAGCAGCGTGGATTGCTGGAAGATACCCTCGTCGTTTGGGGAGGTGAGTTTGGACGAACTAACTATTGTCAAGGGAAGCTTACTTCCGATAATTACGGGCGTGATCATCATCCTTATTGTTTTAGTATGTGGATGGCCGGAGGTGGCATCAAGCCTGGAATTAGTTATGGTGAAACTGATGAAGTAGGTTATAATGTTGTCAAGGATCCCGTGCACGTGCATGATTTCCAGGCGACACTGCTTCATTTGTTAGGGATAGATCATGAACGATTAATCTATAAGCACCAGGGCAGGAGATTCAGGTTGACGGATGTGCATGGCAAGGTCGTCAAGGATGTTTTTGCCTGAGTCTCACAGGTATCTACAGGTTCCTGCAGGATATCATTGCATTATCATTTAGTTTTATTTGTAAGGATTCAAACAATCAAACCCACTATGCAAAGAGTATACTTCTTCCTTTTTATCTTATTGCTTGGTTTTAATACTACCCTTTTTGGTCAAAATTCTGATCGTCCCAACATCATCTTTATCCTCACAGATGATCAGCGTTGGGATGCTTTGGGGTATGTCGGAAACCCACTTTCGCTCACTCCCGAGATGGATAAGCTGGCTTCAGAAGGTACTTATTTTAAACAAGCCATCGTGACGACCCCAATCTGTGCGGCGAGTCGTGCATCGATCCTCACAGGGTCCTATGAAAGAACCCATCGCTACACCTTTCAAACCGGGGACATAAAAGATGAATTCATGCAGGCCTCGTACCCGCTGGTCTTGCGGGATGCAGGTTATTATACTGGATTCTATGGCAAATTCGGGGTCAGGTATGAAGCACAGGCCACCCTGTTTGATCAGTTCGAAAGCTATGATCGAAACGGAGCCTATAAAGATGAGCGTGGTTACTACTACAAGCAATTGAATGGGGAAACGGTTCACCTGACCCGATACACCGGTCAGCAGGCACTGGATTTCATTGACGATGCTCCGGAGGGAAAACCATTTTGTTTGAGCCTGAGCTTCAGTGCGCCTCATGCCCACGATCCGGCGGAGGATCAGTATTACTGGGATGCCCCTTCAGACCAGCATCTGGCTGCAGTTGATGTGCCCGGACCCTCTTTAGGCAAAGACAAAGATTTCAACAACCTCCCGCAAATAGTAAGAGAGGGTTTCAACCGCACCCGATGGTACTGGAGGTATGATACCGAGGAAAAATATCAGCACAGCGTGAAAGGGTACCACCGGATGATCGCGGATATCGACCGGGAGATTGCTGCGATCCGGGCCAGGCTGGAAGAAAAAGGAATGGATGAGAATACAGTCATCATCCTGATGGGTGACAATGGCTATTTTCTCGGGGAAAGACAGCTGGCCGGTAAGTGGCTGATGTATGACAATTCCGTGAGAGTACCCCTGATCATTTTTGATCCAAGAGCAGGTCAACACAGTGATATTGAACAAATGGCATTAAATATTGATGTGCCCTCCACCATCGTAGACTTGGCAGGAGCTAAACAACCTGAGGGATGGCAAGGTAAAAGTCTGGTTCCATTGCTTAAGAATCCCCAATACGATCTGGAACGGGACACCATCCTCATTGAGCACCTGTGGGAGTTTGAGCACATTCCTCCCAGTGAAGGGGTCAGAACAGCCAACTGGAAATACCTGAGATACGTCAACGATCAGTCCATTGAGGAGCTGTACGACTTGTCTAAAGATCCTCAGGAGACGAAAAATCTTGTTGCTTCTAAAAAGCACCAGACCATTCTCACCGAGCTAAGGTTAAAAAACGATGAGCTGGCTAAAAAGTATGATGATCCTACAGTTGGAAGTCCTGATGGACTGATGATAGAATGGCTGAGGCAACCCGGAACTGCTATCAAAGACGAAACACCTGAATTTTCATGGATTGTGCCGCAAGGGGCCAGGTATCAACAGGGGTATCAGATACTAGTGTCTTCGTCCAAAGAAAAGATCAACCAAAATATCGGAGATATCTGGGACAGTGGCCAGGTGAGGTCAAAGCAAAATGCCAATGTGGCTTTTGGTGGGAAGCCATTGCAAAGTGGGCAATCTTATTTCTGGAAAGTAAGGATCTGGGATCAGCTCAACCGGGTGACGGCTTATTCCTCAGCCCAGGGATTCAGGATGGGTGTGACCGATCCCAAAGAAATTACGACACCCAATGTTTTTCAGGTTGATGAGGTGAAGCCAGTAGCTTTCAAGTCAATTGGTCAGGACAGCTATTTTGTTGACTTCGGTAAGGACGGATTTGCGGCATTAAGGGTCAATTACCAGGCTGCTTCAAAACATACGTTGACCATCCGGTTGGGTGAGCAACTGGAAAATGGAAGGATCAACCGCGATCCGCAGGGAAACATCAGGTACCAGGCCTATGAGCTGGCTGTAGATCCGGGCAAGTCATCCTACCTGGTGGAACTTCCACCCGATGAAAGGAATACGAAACCACAGGCAGTAGCGCTTCCTGATTCATTCCCGGTATTACTTCCATTTAGATATGTAGAAATAGAAGGGGCAAAGGCAGGATTGAAAGCTGAAGACCTTACCCAGGACGTTTATTTTACCTATTGGGAGGAAGATGCCAGCAGTTTCACGAGTTCCGATACTGTGCTCAACCAGGTGTGGGACCTCTGTAAGTACTCCATGAAAGCCACTTCTTTCGCTGGCTTGTATGTAGACGGAGACCGGGAGCGGATTCCCTATGAGGCGGATGCATACCTCAATCAGCTCACCCATTATGCAGTGGACCGGGAATACCCCATAGCGAGAAGAACCATCGAGTACTTCATGGAATATCCCACCTGGCCAACAGAGTGGCAGCAACATGTGGCACTGATGTTCTACAACGACTACATGTACACCGGGAATACCGAGCTCATCGAAAAGTACTATGAGCCACTGAAACATAAGACGCTATACCAATTGGCTGATGAGGACGGTTTGATCAGCACCACCCGGGTGACGCCGGAGATCATGAAGCAGCTGGGTTTCAAAGACCCTGAGGTAAAGCTCAGAGACATTACAGACTGGCCGCCAGCCCAAAAAGACACAGGATGGAAGCTTGCCACAAAAGAAGGGGAGCGGGACGGATTTGTGTTCTGCCCGACGAATACGCTTGTCAATGCTTTTTATTACCGCAACATGGTGATCATGGCAGAGTTTGCTGAGATCCTGGGGAAATACCAGGAAGCGGATGCTTTCAGGCTGAGAGCGATCAAAGCCAGGAAGGCCATCAATGAAAAACTAACCAACCCTGAGACGGGTGTTTATGTAGACGGAGACACCACGGATCATTCTTCATTACACTCCAATATGGCAGCGATGGCTTTTGGAGTAGTGCCGGAAGATCGTGTGGAGTCCGTGGTCGAATTTATTAAGTCACGTGGCATGGCGTGCAGTGTCTATGGATCACAATATCTGATGGATGCTTTGTACGAGGCTGGAGAAGCCCAATATGCCCTGGAGCTGATGACGGCCACACATGATCGCAGCTGGTGGAACATGATCGCCATTGGGTCTACCATTTCACTGGAAGCCTGGGACATGAAGTACAAACCCAACTCAGACTGGAACCACGCCTGGGGAGCGGTGCCTGGAAATATCGTTGCCAGAAGGATGTGGGGCATCCGGCCTAAAACTCCGGGTGGCGATATCGTAACCATACAACCCCAGCTGGCTGACCTGGAATTCACCAATATTGAGGTGCCTTTCCTGAAAGGGACAGTGAAAGCCGACTACAAAAAAGTGAATAACCGTGTCAAAACCTATCGATTCACTATCCCGGCCAATATGGCTGCAGAATTGGTATTAGATGCCGCAGAAAATGACACGGTGATCCTGAATGGAAACCAGGTCAACTCATCTTTTGGTTCAATCCGGCTGGAACCTGGCGTACATCTGGTTACCTTACGTGTGAATTCATTTTAAATAACGACTATGAAGAACTTTAGCCAACCAACATGTTTTCTATTACTGCTGATCATTGGGATTACCAGTGCCTGTCAAGAGTCCAGGAAGGTGAATATCACTGGTGAACTGAAGAAGTGGCATAAAGTATCCCTTGTGTTCGAGGGGCCTGAAACAAGTGAGCTGGATGAAAACAACCCTTTTCTGAATTACAGGCTGGATGTCACCTTTTCCAATGGGAATGAACAGTATGTGGTTCCCGGCTATTACGCGGCAGATGGGGATGCAGCTGAAACGAGTGCGGATTCTGGGAATCAATGGGTGGTCAATTTTACACCGAATGAAACAGGTGAATGGAGCTATATCGTCTCATTTAAACAGGGAACAAATGTCGCCATTGCGGATGATCCATCAACCTTTTCAAGTGCTGAATTTATGGATGGTCTTACCGGTAGCTTCGTCGTGATTGAATCTGATAAAGCAGGTCTGGACAACCGGGTAAAAGGACGACTGCAATATGTGGGTGAGCCCTATCTGAAGTATGCAGAAACAGGTGATTATTTTATCAAGTTGGGTGTTGATGCGCCGGAGAACCTGTTGGCCTATGAAGACATCGACAGCACCACCAACGTATTTGATTTCAGAAAGTCGTGGAGTCCACATGTCGGAGACTTTGAAGATGCAGCAAAGCCTTTCCTTTGGCAGGGAAGCAAAGGAAAAAACCTGATGGGAGCATTGAAATACCTTGCCTCAGAAGAATTGAATGTTTTTTCATTCCTCACTTTCAATGTGGATGGTGATGATCGCAATATCTTTCCGCAGCTGCTGAAAGTGCCTTTTTCGGAGTACGAAACGTATGCCAATGTCAAGAAGAATAAAGAAGCCTGGGAGACCTACTTCCACAAAACGAGGTTTGATGTCTCCAAGCTGGAACAGTGGGAACGCATCTTTGGCTATGCGGAGACTTTAGGGATGTTCCTTCACTTCAAGACCCATGAGACCGAGACCGATCACCTGATGGATCAGGGTATTTTTGGTACGGAAGGCAAACTCTATTACCGGGAGTTGATCGCCCGGTTCGGACATCACCTGGCGCTAAACTGGAACCTGGGAGAAGAAAACAACCAGCCCATCGAGGAGGTCATCAAAGCTGCCAATTATGTGTATGGGTTAGATCCCTACAAGCATCATCTGGTCATGCACACCTTTCCCAACCAGGATGACCGCTATGCCAGTCTGATCGGTGATCAATCGCCATTGACCGGAGCTTCCATTCAATTGAGTGATCCGGAGTTTGATGATGTTCATGATCGGGTACTCAAGTGGAAATTCAAAACGGACAGTGTGGGAAAACCCTGGGCACTGGCCGTGGATGAGCCAGGGAGTGCCCGCTATGCGTTGCTTCCTGACGATGAAGACATGGAGCACAATGATGCCCGTGGTAACGCGATGTACGGTACGCTTTTCGCCGGTGGCTATGGATTGGAATGGTACTTTGGGTATGATAGCCCTAATTCCGACCTTACGTGTCAGGACTTTCGAAGCCGGGACCTTTTCTGGGATCAGAATCGGTATGCCCGTCGGTTTTTTGAGAATGAAATACCTTTCTGGCGAATGAGCCCAGCAGATGAACTTACTGCGGATGATCAATCGTATTGTCTGGCTGAGAAAGGTGAGATCTATGTGGTTTATAAGCCCATCGGACTGAAAAATATTGAATTGGACCTGCGTGACACCCAAATGCTCTACGATATCAAATGGTATGATCCCAGAGCAGGGGGTGAATTGGTTAATGGCTCCGTAACCGGTATCGGAGGTGGAAAATTTGTGTCAATTGGCAATCCTCCTTCAGCTGAAGACCTGGATTGGATCGTGGTTGTGAAATCAACAGGTCTGACGGAATAACCGTTCATGCTGCCATTTAAATCCGTCACAAAATGGGTATTTTCGGGAAGGAACATTTCAGCCAGAGGCTTTTGGTGACGTATCCCCTGGCATATCTGGAGAAGTGGTTCTGGATTTCATTCGTCTCAAAATAGTTTAATTACCACCCTTGCCAGGGAGGCTTTCATTTTTTTGAGGCCAAAAAAACGAACCGCGGCGGCGGACCGCCAAAAAAAGCCTTTGGAAAAATTAATGAGTGCACGGCCAACTCACCACACGCCTCCCTCATAGCCAACCTCCTGCAACACGGCCTTCCCGCAAGCTGCCCACCATTTTTCCCCCACCGCCGTAATAGTGTACTCACTTTTACGAAGGTTCAAACTGAAGAAATAATAACGTTTACGTGATTAAAGTACCTCTTTACCTATTACAGTGATATAGCACAAGCCCCTACAACAAACCACGTCATTGTGAGGAGCCTTTCAGCCATAGGCTGATTGGTGACGTGACAATCCCCATGCATACCTGGAGAAGTTGTTCTGGGTTTCTACTTTGTCACAATGAGTTGTTTACAGTAACACGTAGATTCCCTACTCGCTATCGCTCTAGGGAATGACGTGCTAAGGTTGTCAACCTAAGGTGTTGAAAATGAGTAGGTTAACAGAACCTCTATGTCAGATATTTTGTGTATCTTACTATAGCCTATCAATCCACCTAAAACCTTAATATTATGAAAAATTTAATGGTTGTTCTATGTACTACTCTGGTATATGTTTCATGTCAGCAACCTATTGACATTGAAAGCGAAAAGGAATCGATTAAAGCAGTTATTGAAAGTTCGGCTCAGGCGTGGCTGGATAGAGACTATGAAGCGATGAAAGCGATCTGGCTCCAAAGTGATATGACCTCAAGGTTAGCCGCTGGAAGCGGGGGATACGGATTTACTCAAAGCTGGGATGATCAGATGACCCGTTATCAAAATCTTTTCGAACAGTATCCCGATGCATCTGAAGACAAAGAGCTTTTTGATAACTATAGAATAACAGTTTACCCCGAATGCGCATGGACGTTGGTTGATCATAGTGTTGTAAACCCTGAAGGAGATACGCTGAACAGTGGATTGTTTACTTATATTTTGGAAAAACAGGATGGGAAATGGAAGCTGGCACTGCTTTCAACCATTTATACAGGTGGTTATGATAATATGCAACGAAATTTAGCCATTTCAGATACTTACCACCAGCTTGATCCGGATGAGGTTAATAATATTTTCGTTGAATCCTTTTCAGGTCATGATGAGATTGGAGGTTCATGGGACAGAGTATCTCATAAAAACTTTCTGACTAGTAATAAAGGCAATATGTCAGATAGTATCATCTTTCAAATGGCCAATGGAAATGTGGTGGCCACCATGTTTCAGCGTAAAGGAAAAATAAATGGCAGGCAATTGACTGGTGAAGCCATCATGCTTAAGCGCTTTGAAGATGGGAAGATCACTCAATTATGGGAACACGGATTTGGCGTGCATAAGCAATAGAATTATTCCTAAAATTACTTGTTAGGGTATCCAATGTACATTGGGTACCTTTTTTATTTGTGCGCCCGGCATGGGCGATAACTATAGGGTGTAAGTCCCGAACACGCTTGACAGTAGGAAGTGTTAGCCGAAGGCAAGGGTGTCCATCGTGAGGTGGAATCTGAAGGAAGCCGGAAGCAAATTCCTGGCCTGACGAACAGAAACTGCATATAAGGCCTACTAGGACTGGGTGAGCTTGCAAAACAAAGCAAAGCCCAACACTGTCCGGAATCCTTGGGGTAAATGCAGCAGGTAGATGGGATGAAAGTTATCGTACTTACCCGGGGAGGTCTCATGGACGTGCTGAAACGGAGTATGAGGTACGGGTCGAAATCCGCCAGCCGGCGGATCATGAGAAGTCAGCAGAAGCCATAGTAGTTATTAGGAACGAGCCATGAGGAAAAAAAAACATGGAGGTCTCACAAGATAACGAAGGGCTGAACCTTAAGAAGTGAGTAGTCAATGAATGTTACCAAATGAAGGGTGGAAAGCAGAAAATATCGCAAGATACCTGGCTGCAAAATGATAGGACGGAACCCGAAGACTATGCAGGAGGGCAGACTTTCATGTGGATAACTGAAAACAACCTCACAAACAATCAATTAGGATATGGGCTACTAGAGATGATTCTTTCGCCCTCCAATCTGAATGAAGCCTACCGACAGGTAAAGCGGAACAAAGGGGCAGGGGGAGTAGACGAGATGGAAGTAGAATCTTTGAAGAACTATCTTGTCGAAAACAAAGATAAATTAACAGGGTCCATATTAGGGGGCAAATATCGCCCCAATCCAGTCCGCAGGGTAGAGATACCCAAGGATAATGGGAGCAAACGCCAGCTTGGGATCCCCACCGTGGTTGACAGGGTTATCCAGCAAGCTATCTCGCAGGTTCTTACTCGGATTTATGAACCACAGTTCTCACCGTACAGTTACGGGTTCAGACCAAGACGCAATGCCCATCAGGCACTGCGCAAATGCCAGGACTACATTACCGAAGGCTATGTGCAAGCAGTAGACATGGACTTAGAGAAGTTCTTTGATACAGTAAGTCATAGCAAACTGATAGAGGTACTTTCACGGACAGTGAAGGACGGGCGAGTCATTTCGCTCATCCATAGATACCTTAATGCAGGGGTAATGAAGGATGGTAAGCTTGAACCAAGTGAAACAGGAGTTCCTCAAGGAGGTCCTTTAAGTCCGCTATTGAGCAATATCATGCTCAATGAACTGGATAGGGAGCTGGATCGGAGGGGGCATAAGTACGTTCGGTATGCAGATGATATGGTTATCTTATGCAAGAGCAAGCGAAGTGCCCAACGCGCCTTAGCAAACATCTTACCTTACATTGAAGGCAAGCTGTTTCTAAGGGTAAACAGAGAAAAGACCAGCGTATCGCCCATCTCAAAGATTAAATTTTTGGGATACTCCTTTTATAAGGCAAAGGGCGAAGGACGGCTGAGGGTACACCCCAAAACCATCACCAAGATGAAGGCAAACCTTAAGAAGCTTACATCTAGGAGCAACGGATGGGGAAACGAGGAGCGCAAAGAAGCACTCAGACAATACATTATTGGATGGGTGAACTACTTCAAACTGGCAGATATGAATAAGCTGCTGGTTAGGATAGATGAGTGGTACCGAAGACGGCTAAGGATGGTGATCTGGAAACAATGGAAACGGATAAGAACCAGACTGGCCAATCTCTTAAATCTTGGGGTAAAGAAGCCCAAGGCATGGGAGTGGGCAAATACGAGGAAGGGCTACTGGCATGCTGCCAACAGCTTTATACTCTCCACCACTATCACTAATGAGCGTCTACGTCAAACTGGCTATTTGTTTCTAACGGACTATTACCGCAAGGTAAGAGTTGTAAATTAAGGAACCGCCCTATACCGAACGGTACGTACGGTGGTGTGAGAGGACAGATAGGGAACTAATCCCTATCTTCCTACTCGATTTGTGTTTTCCGGCAAAGCCTAGCTGCTGCGTCCGTTTAATTATTTTTATATTTTCTTTGTGGGCAAACTATGTTTTCCATCTCAATGAAACAAACCTCCCTGTTTAGACGCTATTATTATTTGTTCGGGATTGTATTGATTTTGCTTTCCTGTCAGGAAAAAAAGCAACCCCCCAACATCCTCTTCATCATGTCCGACGACCATACTTCCCAGTCCTGGGGTATTTATGGTTCTGTCCTCGATGAGGTTGCTCACACACCCAATATCAAAAGACTGAGAAGCGAAGGGGCACAGCTCATGAATGTCTTTGCTACGAATTCAATCTGTGTGCCCAGTCGCGCTGCCATCCTTACCGGCGATTACAGCCACCGCAATGGTGTTTACACTTTGTCTGATGCCATTGACCCGGATCGAGAAACGGTGGCTAAAACCCTCCAACAAAAGGGCTACGAGACAGCCATATTTGGTAAATGGCATTTAAAGACCCAGCCCCAGGGTTTTGACGCCTGGAATGTGCTTCCCGGGCAGGGTCGCTATTTTGATCCGGTGTTGAGAAACAGTGAAAACTGGCCTGATGGCGAAACCTATGAAGGCTTTTCTTCTGATGTGATCACAGATCAGTCACTCGCCTGGTTGCAGCAGCGGGACAAAGAAAAACCTTTCTTCCTGATGCACCATTTCAAAGCCACACACGAGCCGTTCAACTATCCGGATCGCCTGAAAGACCTGTATGAAGACGTCGAATTTCCGGAGCCGGAAAGCCTGATGGACTTTTATCCAGACGGGACTTCCAGGACCTTTCAAGGGCAGATACTGGAAATCATGGAAGAGCGGTTTACCAACAATCCCGACAGATACCTGATGGATTCATTTTCTACTGAGGGGCTTACCAGAGAGGAGGCCCGAAGAAAGGTATATCAACAGTTTATTCGAAATTTCCTGAGATCAGGCGCAGCCATCGATGATAACATCGGCAGGGTACTGGATTACCTGGATAAGGAAGGCCTACGGGAAAACACCATCGTGATCTATACGGCAGACCAGGGGTATTTCTTGGGAGAGCATGGCCTTTTTGACAAGCGAATGATGTACGAAGAGTCCATTCGGATGCCTTTCGTGATTAGCTATCCGCCAGAGATTGGAGCAGGTTCAATCAACGAAGACCTGATATTGAACGTAGACTTTGCACCATTGTTCCTGGATTATGCAGGTGTTGAGGTGCCGGAATTCATGCAGGGGAGAAGCTTCAGGTCAAACCTGACAGGGGAAACCCCGGAGGACTGGCGTGAATCTTTTTACTACCGGTACTGGCTTCACGAGACCCATCGGCCGGCCCACCTGGGTATCAGAACGAAAGAGGATAAGCTGATCTACTTCTATGGTCAGGATCTGATTGATCAAAATTCAGAACCCACAGCTCCTACCTGGGAGTATTATGATTTGAAGAAGGACCCTAAAGAGATCAACAATGTATTTGGGGATCCTGAATACCAGGATCAGATCAAAAGCCTGAAGCAAGAGCTCATCAGGTTAAAAGAAGAAGCAGAGGACAGCGATGATCAGTATCCCGGGATGGATGCCTTGCTGAAGGCCTTGAACTAACCTGCTTGTTGGCTAAGTCATGGTATGACTTAAACGCCATCACATCAAAAAATTGGTTTTTAGACCTCGATTAGGAAACAGAAGCAAAATTATTCAGGAGGGGCAGTCATACGATGACTGCGCCAGGCTTTTTCCCCTCCTCAGAGTCACGGTACGGACTCTGAGATTGACTAAACGGACCACCGCTCTTTTGCTCCGCAAGTGGAGGGATTGGCTATGAAATAAGCCTTCAGGAATTCAATATCATTAGCCAAGATCTTATCCCTCAATTACCCATTACAGTCATATAGACAAGCTCATGCAACAAAGCCCATCATTGTGCCTGTCCCGAACCTGATTCGGGAAGGAACCTTTCAGCCATAGGCTGATTGGTGACGTGACAATCCCCATGCATACCTGGAGTGGTTATTTTGGATTTCATTCAAGCCAAAATATCTTATTTATCACCGCTCAAGCCGCGGAGGCTCTTACTTTCTGTCTTGACACAGAAAGTATGCAAAGAGGTCAAGAAAATTTAATGACTTCCTCCCACATGCTTTCCCACGCTCGCTAAATTTTCAGGCCATCGCTCAGTTTTGCCTTTGGCAAAAGTGAGGGGATTAGCTCTTTGCTGATTGAGGACTAGTATAAATATTTTCATGGCTAACCCCTCCATATTGCGAAGCAAAAGCGGGAGGCAGGCCAGAAATCCGGGCGTGCGGTTGGATGTGCGGCTGATAGCGATATTTCTGGCTTGATTTTTTGAATACTTTTTTATCAAGAAAAAAGTATTTGCCTGCCCGGCATGAGGGCTATAGAGAATGTTTCTACAAAGCTTTACACCACACTCTACAAAGCTTTACACAACCTTCTATTAAGCTATATAGACGCCGCTACAAAGCTTTCCATCAAGGCTTGTAAAGCTTTCCATTAGCTCATACAAAGCTTTACATCTTACATTCCCTTATTTTATCCAGGGTAATTCATAAAATTGGTTGAAAGGGGGAATTGTAGCAATTGACAATTAAAGTCTAGCTTAATTAGTGGAAAGATGGATTTGACGAATCCCACCAGATTGTATTGCCCTCTCTTTTGAAGAGAGGGGAAGGAGCATTGATCAATAACTTAGAATCGAACAAATGGGTGAGTTGGTGGAAAAAACTCACCTCTCCTGATTTCTGTCTTCTGTCTCCTGATTTCTATAAAGAGTGAGTTGATGTTGTCATGCAACCAGCCATCCGATGACTGCGATACTACTCAAGTGTCCGAACATCTGAACATCCGAACATCCGAATATCCTTCCCTCTGGGTGAGTTGGTGTAGAAATATGCAATGGTTTTTTCATGCTTGTAAATTGTTACGTAATAGGTTACATTTGTATCTGGTGAATTAATATTCACAATAAAAAGTAGTTGAGTATGAAAATACCATGATCGAAAACTTTAAGAGTAAAGCACTTAAGAAGTTCTTTATTAAAGGGGATGATTCAAAAATTAATCCCAATCATAGGAAGAGGATAAAGAGAATATTGTTTGTATTAAACAATGGTAAAAAGTTAGAAGATTTTAATATGCCCGGATGGAATTTTCATCCATTAAAAGGAAACTTAAAGGGTATGTACACGATTGAAGTGAGTGGTAACTTTAGAGTGATATTTAGATTTGAGAATGGTAAGGTAATGGATGTAGACTATCTTGATTACCATTGAGTTTTAGGGTATTTAATTTGGAAAGAGATGATAATGTTTAATCCACCTCATCCGGGTGAAATTTTAAGAGAAGAATATTTAAATCCATTAAACCTGACAGTGACAGATTTTGCAAAAAAACTTGGTGTATCGAGGAAGAATTTGTCCACAATCCTCAATGAAAAAACAGGAATAAGTGCAGAGATGGCCATCAGATTATCTAAATCACTGAATACAACACCTGAGCTTTGGATTGGAATGCAAATGGAATATGAGCTTGCTCTGGCGATGAAAAAAGAAAAGGATCTAAAAGTAGAGAAAGTACATTAAGATATTTCTGCTATAGAATATTTGAGACGTTGATTATTAGCAGGTTGTTGTCCATCCGATGACTGCGATACTACTCAAACGTCCGAAACATCGGAATGTCAGAACATCCGAATATCCTTCCCCTTCCCTCCATTCATCGTCTCTCGAAGAGGACGATGTAGGCCTTCAGTATCGTCCCTTTCCACTTCCCAGGTCTGTCCTGACAGACTTTTCGTAGGTCGGTTTCAAGGATCCCTTTTGATCATTTGAACAAGAGCATCGTGCGGGAGTTTTTGAAGAGGATGGGGAAGTTGTAGCACTAATAAATTTAGAAAATACTAACTATTTTAGAGTAGGAACGTATATTTGCAGTAACAGTACTCGCCACGCTACCCGTAAGATCAGCGTCCCAGGGCGAGTCTTTTGCTTTTACAGGCTTTCTCTTTTATTCATAAGTCAATATCTTACCGTTATGATTTATGAAAAGCCACCCTCTACGATAGATCAGCAAATCAAAAAACTTCAGGAGCGAGGAATGAGCATTGGCAATATTCCTCTTGCTAAAAAATATCTTTCTCATATTAGTTATTATCGACTTGTAGGTTATTGGTATCCGATGTATACCGATAAACAATTACATAATTTCAAGAAAAATAGTCGTTTTGAAGATGCAATCGCCTTATATAATTTCGATCACGATTTGAGGATGTTACTCTTTGATATCATCGAGAAAATTGAGATCAGTCTTCGAACAAAACTTATTTATCATCTATCTCATGAATTCAATGCCTGGTGGTTTCAGTATCCTGATTTATTTAATGACCCCCAGGAACTTGTTAAGACATTATTTAAGATCCAGGAAGAGATTGAAAGATCAAAAGACATTTTTATTAAAGAACATCGAAAAAAGTACAAAGAGGATAAAAGATTCCCTCCAGCATGGAAAACCCTGGAGCTTACAACCTTGGGAAGTCTTTCTAAATTATACGGTAATCTCAAGAATAATATTAAATCCAAGGATGTTATTTCCCGTGAATACGGAACAGTAAACCATACATTTCTTCCTAGTTGGCTTCAATCAATTGCACAGATCGGGAATTACTGTGCCCATCATAGTAGATTGTGGAACAGGAACCTTCCGGGCGCTCCTAAACTTTTGCCTAACCCACCATATCCATGGGTCGATGATGTACCAAAACCTCATGAATTTCTGAAGCTATACATTCATATGTGTTTAATGAAATATTTGTTGAATGTAATCCAGCCAAATAATTTATTTACCAAAAGACTTATGTCATTATTAGAAGTCTATCCTACGGTAGACCCAAATGCCTTAGGCATGAAGACAAATTGGTTTGATGAACCTCTTTGGAAATGAGTCACTCAGTCACTCGTTGCACCGACCGAACTGTTCGTTGTCTTCTAAAGGAGACATCTTCCAGGAAGGAGGGTAGTATGGACTCTATCCCCAAATCAAACTACCCTCTCTTTGCAAGAGGCGGACGGCTAGTCAGGGGAAGAGGGTATATACAATAACCTCAGAGCGAACAATTGGGTGAGTTGGTGGAAATTGCTCACCACTCCTGATTTCTGTCTTCTGTCTCCTGATTTCTATAAAGAGTGAGTTGGTGTTGTCATGCAACCAGCCATCCGATCTGAGATACTACTCAAACGTCCGAAACATCGGAATGTCAGAACATCCGAATATCCTTTCCCTCCCTCCATTCATCGTCTCTCGTAGAGGACGATGCTGTAGATCAGCATATAGCAACCACTTTTCCTGTATCGTCCTTTCAGGAGACGATACCTGACACAAAAAAGTAATGCCCTCTCTTTTGAAGAGAGGGGAAGGAGGCGTGGGCAGAACCTCAGATCGAACAATTGGGTGAGTTTGAGGAAAAACTCACCTCACCTGATTTCTGCCTGCCCACCAAAGCCATAAGGGGAGGTGAGATCTCACACATTGGAACGTCGGATTGTCAGATTACATGTTGCTAAATCTACTCCAGTATTCAGCCGGACTAATGATTTGGGTGGCTTTATACTTTTCCATATTGAAATCTTTGGTATTACCAGTTATTAAGAAATCTGCACTGATCTCTTGAGCTAATTCTAGAAACCTATTATCAGGATCATCTTTTAAAATAGAAACTTTCCCATTTGGTTCTTTTTTGATAGCTAGTTCATCAATCCTATTTAATACAATTTCAGAATTTCTTAGAAAACCAGGAATTGTATTGAATTTTGGACGATTTAAAACTTGAATATATTCCTTGAAAATAATAGTCGACAGATAGAGAGTGACTTTTCTAGTGAAAACCAATTCAGTCAGAATTTGAGATGGAGTTCCCGGCTTGATCAATGCTGAAACGATCACATTGGTATCAAGGATTATTTTATGCATTCCTCATTTGTCGAATTTCATCGTTGATATTATCCGTGGATAACTCATCAATTCCGGAATTCTTAGCCAGGGAATGACACTTATCAATGGCCTCAATAGCAATGATGTTTTTTACCTTTTCAATCAGCTCATCAAAACTGATTTCATCTGACTTAATGTTGTATTTGTTTAAGTCACGCTGAGATAATTTGATATTAAGGGTTTTCATTGTCGACATAATCTCATAAAGATACAAAATTGCCTAAAATAAGGTTCAAAGGGCTATCATCGCATCCACTGATTTTCAAGTACCGATATCCTTGGTATCTAATAAACAAATTTACAGATAAACCCCTGAAAGCAGGTTTTGTTAAATTTCACCAGATTGAAATGCCCTCTCTTTGAAGAGGCGGACGGCTAGTCAGGGGAAGGAGGCTTGGGCAGCCACCTCAGATCGAACAGTTGGATGAGTTGGTGTTGAAATGCAACAACTGTCGGAACATCGGAATGTCAGAACATCCGAATATCCTCCCCAATTGGGTGAGTTGGTGGACTGGTGAGGACACCAGCCGGGGCTTCCCTTTAGCGGGTAGGCGGTGAGCGTAAGCTCTAACTGTCGGAAAGTCTGAATATCCGAACATCGGAATATCAGAAGCATAGCAAAGAATGTGATTTTTTGATGGTTATAAATTGAACTCCTTTTAATTTAGTCGCAAATCTTAACCTCATGCAAAATATTTATTCTCAGATCCTGAGAGCATCCGGCCTGTTATTCATTGTTGTTCTGTTTCTTTCTTCCTGCGAAGCACCAAAGGAAGAAGCACCGAAGCGACCCAACGTCGTCCTCATGTTTATCGATGACGGAGCCTATGATGATTATCACCCCTTTGGTAAGCCGCGCTATCCCACACCTCACATTGAGACGCTGGCCAAAGAGGGGACCAGCTTCCTGAATTTCTATGTGCCTCAAGCCATTTGCTCCGCTTCCAGGGCAGCTCTGCTTTCCGGCTGTTTTCCAGGACGAACAGGTGTATTTGGTGCCCATGGACCGAATGGTCTGGGTCTGGATACGGCTTTTGCCACCATCGGTGAGGTGATGAAAGCTGCAGGCTATGCAACAGGAAGTTTTGGGAAATGGCACATTGGTGACCGACCCCATACCCGTCCGCAAGCCAGAGGGTTTGATGAAACTGCCGGACTCATGTACTCCAATGACATGTGGCTGCACCACCCGGAGGATCCGGAATACTGGGGACAGCACCCGCTTAGCTATTGGGAGAATGGGGAGATCAAGATTGATACCGTACAAAAAGAGGATCAGACGATGTTGACCACCTGGTATACAGAAAGTGCTGTGAACTTCATCAACAGCCACAAGGAAGAGCCTTTCTTCCTGTACGTAGCTCATTCGATGCCGCATGTGCCTTTGTTTGTCAGCGATAAGTTTGAAGGGAAATCAGGAACGGGTATTCTAGGTGATGTGATGATGGAGATCGACTGGTCAGTTGGCCAGATCAACCAGGCATTGAAAGACAATGGACTCGATGAAAACACGATTTATATATGGATAGGCTCTGACAACGGGCCTTGGCTAAGCTACAGCGATCATGCCGGCATCACCCCTTTCAGAGAAGGTAAAGGCACCACCTTCGATGGTGGAGTGCGAAACCCATGCATCGTCAAATATCCTCCGGCGGTTAAGGCTGATGCATTTTCAAGCAAAACATTTAATACGATTGATATCTTACCAACCATAGCTGCGGTAACGGGTGCAGCTTTACCAAAAAATCCGGTAGACGGTACGAATGTCTGGTCCATCATCACGGATCAGCCAGGAGCTGAAAATGGAAGTGCCTACTATCCATTATCGAATGGCCGACAATTCCAGGGAGTCGTTTCAGGAGATGGCAAATGGAAGCTTCACCTGAAGCACCCATACCGTACCGTAAGGATAGGAGGTAAAGATGGGATCCCCGGTAAGTACATGCAGCAGGTGATTGATACCTCCTTGTTTGACCTCGTTCACGACCCATCAGAGAAGGGCAATGTGATCGGTGTATATCCCGAAAAAGCTGCTGAGTTGATTGAGCTGGCTAATCAGCACTATGACCTGTTTTATGAGGCGAGGGAGGAGGAGTGATGGTTGGTTTACGATTGAAGTAATGGTAGTTCGAGACTTATTAGGTTTGGGCCATTTTTGATGGATATATCATTCAGATAATTCGGATTGATCACAATTTCAAGTTTGAAAAATGTTAAATTAACATATCATTTCACAAATTGGTGATCTGCTAAAGGATGAGGATTAAAAAGACGAAGCCACAAATGTTGATGACTCGGGATAGCGCAGCTACTGAGACTCGGTTTCGCAAAATTTACAATACCTACTTCGACCGTCTATACGCCTATGTGAAAGTGATTTGCCATTCAGATGAGCTGGCAGAGGATATTTTGGCAGACTTGTTTAAAAGATTCTGGGAAAATAAAACTGATTTTGAGCATGTCAAAGACCTGGAATCGTACCTTTTTGTCTCTGCCAAAAACCAGGCCTATAGGGCTTTGGTGAAGGAACTAAGACTGGTAAATTCAGAATTTCTTGAAGTGAAACAAGAGTCCATTGAATTCATTGATCCGGAGAAATTATTGCTGGAGAAAGAAATGAAAACTGTGTTGGATCGAGCTGTAAATAGCTTACCTGATAAGTGCCAATTGGTTTTCAGAATGTGTAGAGAACAGGGCCTCCGATACCTGGAGATTGCTGATGAGCTCGGAGTATCCGTAGAAACTGTTAAGACCCATCTGGTCAGCGCTCAAAAACGACTGAAAGAAAAAATTATCAGGTTTTATCGCGAAAAAGATCAGATTGATTTTGTTGACTCGAGACTAATCGGCATCTGGCTGATTATTGCAGGGTCAATGTTTATGTGATATTGTTAATTTTCATGGGCTTTTATTGGGAATTGGATATCAATAACTGAAAAATGATGTATTGATCATAAAAAATTCAACTTCTTTCACCCATTTTCTCTCCTTCCAGGCTCCTTATTCAAAGACTTAATAAACCGACATCGATTGCTGCATGGATAAGCTTATCATAAAATATTTGAATCATGAATTGAATCCCAGGGAGTGGAAGGAATTGAAGAAATGGCTGAATGAGGATGCAAAAAATAGCGCTTATCTCAATACGATGGAGGCTTATTGGAAGAATAGCGATGGTAAAATAGAGCGCGCTAAGGAAAATGTTCTGAGACGATTGGAGAATGATCTTTTTCAAGCAGACTTCCAATTGAGCCCCAAAAGAAATTATTACCTCCTCAAAATAGCAGCATCAATTCTGCTTCTATGTGCTTTTTCATTCCTCTTTTATTATCTGGGTAATCAATCAACGGCCATGGAAAAAGCAGTTGAATTGATGATTGAGAAAGAGACTGAACCAGGTCAAAGGTTAACCACAAAACTTCCGGATGGAAGTGTAGTGACGCTAAATAGCGGCACAAAGCTGACATTTCCTGAAAAATTTGATGACAATCAAAGGATTGTAGAATTGAATGGTGAGGCATTTTTTGAGGTTGAGCATGATAAGGATAGGCCCTTTATTGTTCGATCAAATGGATCTATTGTCAAAGTATTGGGTACATCATTTAATGTTCGGACATATTTAGAGGAAGCAATGATCAACGTGGCAGTGTCCACTGGTAAGGTTTCTTTTACTTCTCCGGATGACAAAGAGGCAATTATCCTGTCTCCAAATCAAATGATTACTTATCAATCGGGTCAGCAGGGGATTGTTGTGGAAAAAGTAGATGCATTGGATGTTTTTGGATGGAAAGACAAGATCCTGTATTTCAAAAACTCAGAACTCAAGGATATCATTAGGGAACTTGAACGATGGTATGGAGTAAGGATAGTAGCGAAGAAAGATTTTTCATTCAAAGGAAATTTTACCGGAGAATTTGAAAACAAGTCACTGGAAAACGTCCTTATTGGCTTATCATACCTCTATGAATTTGATTTCTTGATAGAGAATGAAACTGTAACACTTAAATAATTGAACTAAAATCCTATAAATGAAGAACACTACATAAACCCAAAAAAGAAACCCACAATGACAATCCATCCGCGAAAATGAGCTTGAAATTGTGGGCAAACTGTTTTGATAATTTTTACCAAAAACAATCTTTTATGAATCCAAAATTACTTAAAAAACTAATTGAGGTGTCGAAATTTTGCATATATGCGATTGTCGCACAGCTTTCAGCATACACCTTAGTGTTAGCGATCGACACTAATGCTCAAATGAAGAGCGTAGATGAGATCCAGATTGCCCTGGAGGTAGGAAATCCTACTAACCTGGTGAATGTGATTTCAGAAATTGAACGAACATCTGATTTCAAATTTGCTTACATCGATAACAAATTCAATGTCCGTAAAATTATGGTCACTGAAGGGAATAACAACCTTGGCGAGCTTTTACGGTCAATTTCCGCGCAGGCCCGTGTTTCATTCAAGCGGGTAGATGAAACCATTTACATCAAAAAGTCCAGGGTAAGCGCTGACATTGAAGAGATCCTTGAGGAGCAAACGTCAATCAGTGGAGTCATTATTGATGATACGGGGGAACCATTACCTGGTGCAACCATTCAGGAAAAGGGAACTACCAACGGAACGATTACGAACGTAGAAGGAGCCTTTTCTTTGACAGTTCCGGAAAATGCAACACTAACGATCTCGTTCGTAGGTTACCAGACCCAGGAAATACCATTAAATGGTCGGTCAGTCATTAATGCTACTCTTGTCCCGGATGTTTCATCTCTGGAGGAAGTCGTGGTTGTTGGATATGGGTCTCAGGAGAAGAAGAGCTTGACAGGGTCAGTGACCTCTATCAAAGCCGAGGATTTGAAGGAAGTAAAAGTACCCAATGCCACACAGTTGCTTCAAGGTCAAATACCGGGGGTGATCACCAAACAAAGCTCCGGATTACCTGGTCAGGACAATGCCAATCTTAGTATTCGGGGGTTTGGTAGCCCGCTGGTACTGGTGGATGGAATGGAGAGGAACCTCAACAATGTGGACCCGAATGAAATTGAATCCATCAGTGTATTGAAAGATGCCTCTGCAGCTATCTATGGAGCCCGATCAGGGAATGGTGTGATCCTTGTGACTACCAAAAGGGGCAATGTAGGGAAACCAAAGTTTAGCTATGATGGAAGCTATTCTGTGCAGCAGTTTACTAAAAAGCCAGCAGTGATAACAGATGCTGGAATTTACTCGGAATTCTGGACGGAAGCTGAAGAAAACATGGGAGTAAGTACTACCTATACACCGGAACAGATCCAAAATTACAAAGACGGAATTCCCGGATATGAAAGTTATGACTGGTATGATTTTGCGCTCAAAAATTGGACACCGTTACAACAGCATAACCTGAGTGTAAACGGTGGTAGTGAAGCCATCACATACTTCGCTGGACTGGGGTATACTGACCAGGCCAGTGTGATAAAATCTGATGATTTCTACTACAAAAGGTACAATGTCAGATCTAATGTGAATGCCAAAATAACCGATAACCTATCTGCAAGTCTGGACTTTGATTATGTGTATGAGTTTCAGCGAAAAGTGCCACAGGAAGATGGGGATAATGTCAACACCATGATGAGGGGTATATATAAATCACAACCCATGGCGCCTACCACATTTTCTGATACGACATTGAATCCAACTTCAAATCTTCAGGGTACTCACAACAGACTCTATGGCAATCTGTTTTCTGATATTGGAGGATTTCTGGATTCGGAGAGAAATATCATCACAACGAATTTCAATTTGGATTGGCAGATTCCGGGCATCAAGGGATTAAGTACAAATTTCAGGTTAATTTATCGTGTGAATGAGCTTAGAGTAGATGAGTTCAGGAAAGCCTTTCCAATACACGAAAGGGATCCTGATACAGGTACCTATACCCAGATCGGTGTATTCGGTGCGAATAACAAAAATCAATTAAATATCAGAGACAGAAGGTTCACCCGAATTAAGCCCATTTACCAAATTGAATATAAAAAAGAGCTGACGAACCATTCTATCAATGCTTTATTCATTGCTCAGTATATTGGAGAAAACACCAACCAGATAACGGCCCAAACAGAGAATTTACTATCAGATGAGCTGCCTTATTTAAATTTTGGGGATCCGGTAT
This sequence comes from Cyclobacteriaceae bacterium, assembly GCA_965223915.1. Taxonomy (GTDB): domain Bacteria; phylum Bacteroidota; class Bacteroidia; order Cytophagales; family Cyclobacteriaceae; genus UBA7330. The sequence goes on from OZ245027.1 coordinate 3,275,598, forward strand.
TCAATCAGATCGGTCAGTTTGTAACTGAAAATGGCAGGACAAGTTTTGCTACCAGGTTAAGGTATGGTTTTAAAGATAAATATCTGATTGAAGGTACACTGCGATTTGATGCGAGCTCTTTTTTCCCTCCCGAAACACGATGGGGTACTTTTCCTAGTGTATCAGCAGGTTGGGTACTTTCAGAAGAGGGATTTCTACAGAGCTCTGGTGTAATCAACTTCCTAAAAATGAGAGCCTCTTATAGCCGTACAGGCTATGATCAGAATGCAATACCTTACGATTATTTCACTGGCTATGGAGTTGTTACCAATCCTCCATTCCTTTTTGGCTCAGATCAGTATCGAAGATTGAGTTCATCGTCATTACCCAACGAAGATATGACATGGGAGGACATGACCATTTACAACATTGGATTTGATGCCACATTGTTAAGAGGTGCTATCCAGCTACAAGCGGATGCATTTTATCGCAAACGTTCCAATGTTTTAGCCACACCAATAAGCGCTTTCCCAAGTACATTTGGAGCCGCACTGCCATTGGAAAATCTGAACTCATCAGAGGATAGGGGTATAGAGTTTATGGTTTCCCACAAAGGGAAGGCCGGTGATTTTAATTACAGCATATCAGGAAATTTCACTTTTGCCCGTTCCAAATGGATCCATTTTGAAGAGGAGGCCTATGAGACAGATGCCGAAGTCAGGGTATACAAGCGTTCCGGGACCAACACAAACCGTTCTGTAGGCTATGTTTCGGATGGCTTGTTCAAGACTCAGGCAGATATTGATAATCATCCTATTGATCAGGATCAGAATGGCAATACAACGCTGATTCCTGGTGATATTAAGTATATTGATATCAATAACGATGGAGTAATCACCTGGGAAGATCAGCAGGAAATTGGCCGGGGTACAGGCAATCCTGATCTTAATTTTGGGCTAAACTTAATGGGTGGTTTCAAAAACTTCAATTTAAGTGTGCTACTTCAGGGAGCTTCGCTATATGCAGGCAATGTGAGTGGTCTGGCGCGACTGCCCTTCAATAATGCTTCAACGCCTTTTGAATTGCACTGGGAAAACAGGTATCACCCTGAAAAGAACCCTGAAGGAACCTTGCCAATCGTTACGCTTGGCGTGAGAGAAAACAACAATCGATTCTCAGATTTCTGGCTAAGAGATATTACTTATGTAAGAGTCAAAAATGTCAGATTAACCTACAGCTTCCCTGACTTTATTAAAGGTGCTGGTATTGACAGGCTTCAGGTTTATGTATCAGGAAATAACCTGGTAGCCTTAACCAATTTGGGGATATACAATAAATCCTTTGACCCTGAGGCTGGGCTGACGCACAACAATTATCCTCCCAACAGGACAATCAGTGTTGGCTTAAATGTGAATTTCTAGGACTGTCAATCAAGAAAATATTAATCATGAAGAATTTTAAAACTCTATATACAACAATCATTATAGCCGTCCTGTTTGTGGGATGCGAACAGGTTGGAGAGCTTGATCTTGCACCACAGGACCTGGTGTCAAGTAGCATTATCTATGAAGATAAAAGCCTGGCGGACGCCTATCTGGCTCAGATATACAACAATACATTGATCTGGTGGACTGACTTTCGTGGTCAGGGTGGTGTCACCAGCATGGGGCTGATCGAAGGCATGGGTGGAGTGTGCAGAGGCTTTGCCTATTGGCAGACCGTCAGCGCTTTCCCAATCACAGTAATCGATGGAGAAGGAGCAGGTCCAATTGATTATTGGCCCTATGGCAATATCAGAGAGGCCAATACCTTTATCCAGGGGCTGGAGGGTTCCACATTTGATGATGTTTATAAATCTCAGAAAATCGCAGAGGCCAGGTATCTGAGGGCTCACATGTATTTTCAGATGGCAAGAAGATATGGTGGGGTACCCATCATTACTGAACCTCAGTCCCCCGATACTCCATTGGAGGAGTTAAACGTTCCCAGATCTTCGGAACAGGACACCTATGATTTTATCGCCAGCGAACTGGATGCAATAATCCCGGAACTTCCGGAAGATGCTGAACCAGGCAGAGTTGACAAGTATGTTGCGCTGGCGCTCAAAAGCAGAGCCATGCTTTACGCGGGTAGTGCAGGGGAGTTTGGGTCTGTTCAGACGATTGGTTCAGGTGGGAATCAGATTACATTAGGTATTACTGATCCTGACACTTACTGGCAAGCTTCGATGCATCAATGGAGATTATGATGTCAGGGATATTTGAACTTTATAACAAGATCCCGGATGATCCAGCGGAAAATTTTGAGCAGCTTTTTATAGATGAAAATAACCCGGAAAGAATATTCGTAGAAGTATTTGATCCTGGTTTGAACAAGGGGCATAGCTGGAGTAGATTATGTATTCCATTTGAGTTCCGTAAGGAATGGGGTTCAAACTTTTGTCCTTTCCTGAATATCATTGAGGAGTTTGAATATGCAGATGGAACGCCCGGAAATATCAGCAGGGATGCCATTAATTCGGATTCTTTATTTTCAATTGATGAACTTTTCCGTAACAAAGACCCACGCTTTTTGGCAACATTCTTCTTTCCCCAGGCAGAATTTCAGGGAGGAGAGGTAAACTTTCACCGCAGAACAGTTTATCAGGGCGAAACGGTGACTTCCGGAACCATTGAAGGGACCTGGCCAGCTTCCGCTCCCAGAAGGAATTGGGTGAATTCAGGTTTTTTGGTGAGAAAGATGGTTGATGAAGGAGAAATAGGCCCCGTGGAGCAGAGTTCTGATGAAGACTTTCCGGTCTTCAGGTACGGAGAGGTCATCCTTAATCTGGCAGAAGCAGCCTTTTATCTTGGCATGACCGGAGAGGCGCTGGATTACCTAAACATGATCCGTGAGAGAGCAGGCATGCCCGAGCTTACAGCTATTACAGAAGATGATATCAGACACGAGCGGCAGGTTGAAATGGTATTTGAAGATCAGCGTTACTGGGATCTGAGAAGATGGCGAATTGCTGAAGAGGTGTTGCATGGTATGAGTGGTCAGGGACTGGAATACAATTACCACTATGAGGAAGATAAATATGATCTGATCCTTAAAAATGTGGAGTCAGGTGTTAGAACCTTTCAGGAAAGGCATTACTATTTACCCATAGGAATAAACAGAATAGCGGATAATCCCAATTTGGTGGAGAATCCGGGGTATTGATCAATATGATTATAGATTAAAAAGGGTATGCTTTAAGACGGTATACCCTTTTTTCATGTCAACATAGAATTATATCAGGACACCACATGAAAGGCAACTGAATTTTAAAACCTAGATTCATGTTGCACTTAACCCAACCCAAAATGAAATTCCCTTTCTTGATCTTGTTTTTGTTCTGTTTCTCAAATCTTTCAGCACAAAACAAGATCCCCATACCCAAAGTGGATGGCCCCTGGTGGCGCATCGCTACCACACCGGATCTAGGTGAGTATAATTCAGACAAAGTCCAACCCGTTGACTTTGGCATCTGGCAGGCGGCAGATGGTACCTGGCAAGTCTGGTCTTGTATCAGAGGATCGAAATTTCCGGGTACCTCTTATACCACACGTTTTCTCTATGGTTGGGAAGGGAAGTCCCTCACCGATCAAGACTGGGCGGAGCAGGGTATTAAATGGGTAGCCGACCCCTCGCTGGGAGAGACTCCGGGAGGCATGCAGGCACCCCATGTGATGAAAGAAGATGGCTTCTACTATCTGTTTTATGGTGACTGGCAGCGCATCTGTCTGGCCAAAGGTATGGATGGTAAAAACTTTGAGCGGGTGCTCGGAGGCAATGGTCAACCTGATCTTTTCAGTGAACATGGTTACATAAACCAGTTTGACTATGAAGGTGAGCCTGTCTTTCAGTCACATGCCCGTGATCCCATGGTGATAAAACGAGGCAACACTTATTACTGCTACTACACCAGCCACATCACAGATCCCATCAATGACGGAGCGGCTTTTTGCCGGACTTCTGTCAACATGAGAGACTGGAGCGAATCAGTCATCGTTTCGCATACCCCACCTTATAATTTCAACAGTCCACGTTATTCGGATGAATGTCCACATGTCGTCTACCTGCCAGAACATAACCTATACTACCTGTTCGTGACCCAGACCTATGGAAAGAAGAGCCAGACGACAGTCTATGCCTCACCAAACCCCATGTATTTTGGAATCGATGACGACTCCAGGAAGGTGTGTACGTTACCTATCGCTGCACCGGAGATCGTGCTACATGAAGGCCAGTATTACCTGGTAGCTCTCACAGACGCACTGGATGGCATCAGGATGGCCAAGCTGAAGTGGGAGTAGGAATCCATTGGTTTTATCAATAAAAAATCTGATAACTATTTAAAGTGCGGTTTAGCTTTTACGAATGCCCATATGGTACAAATAATACAAAGACCGAAAGGGGCCCAGGGTGAATAGGGATACTTGATGATCGTTGCTATTTCAATCAATGGTAACCCTACCGCAAGCGATATGAAAATAGCTTTATAGGCCCATTTTTCTACATGCCGGAAGGGACCCTGGATAAGTAAAAACAAGAGTAATCCGTAGGCTATGAGTAAGGTACCAATGATCCAAAACAAGGGAAGGAGCATAAAGCTGAGGATGTCCTGAGGTATATCTTCGTGACTCCTCCCAAGTCCAGGGTAGAGGAAGGGAAGTAATTTTCCCTGAAAACCAAAGAAAGCCATTCCAGCGGCTAGAAGCCACATGATGACGGGATTGACAAGAAGCAATCGGGCTGGGGTTTTTAATTGATCCTGATTCATGATCTTTGATGTTTTGATTACATAATTGGGTTTTTAGTGGTACAATAAAGTTAGACAATTGGATGTTGGAAATTTGCAAATAAGAAATTTCTGTAAAGAAATTAACTGGCCTAGCTTGACCTGTACGATGTTTGTGACCCAGACCTATGGTAGGAAATGTCAGACGACTGTCTATGCATCTCCCAATCCCTTGTATTTTGCAGTAGATGAGTATTCAGTGAAAGTCTGACCCTTCAACTGCTACCCCGGAAATAGTGTAGTATGCAGGGCAATATTATCTGGTGGCACTGACTGATGAACTGGATGGGATCAGAATGGTGAAGCTGAAATGGGAGTAGGGAACGGGTGAACTAAAACATGGAAGGGTAATTTTATCTAGAACCACCCGTTAGTGAAAATGATCTACCTTTTTTTGTTATTGATACATTAAGCCTTATGTATATTTGTTGCAATGACCAGCCCCGAAAATGACCAGAACCTTCTTATTTCTTCCCTGAAAAAAGGTGATAGTAAGGCTTTTGTGAGTATTTATAGTCTTTATTGGGAATCTTTATATGCCATCGGTTATAACAGGTTAAAGTCCCAAAGCGACGTGGAAGATATAATTCAGGAGCTCTTTACGGATCTTTGGAATAAAAGGAAATTGATAAACATTAAGGATTCACTTAGAATGTACCTTTATACAGCGATGAAGTATAAAGTGATTGATCATCTTCGAAAGAAAAGATTGGATACTGTGAATCTGGATGACATTAAGCCAAAATTTTCATTGTCTAATGAATCTCCTGAGAGAATTCTATCGCTGAATGAACTCTATGATCATCTGAAAAAGGGAGTGGATCAACTTCCTGATCACTGTAGACTAGTCTTCAAAATGAGTAGGGATTTAAATATGTCAGCCTCGGAAATCGCAGATGAATTAAATGTGTCTAAGCGAACTGTGGAAACAAGGATATATAAATCACTCAAATACCTGAAAAGCAACCTCAGTGACTACACCACAATACTTATTTTAATTGCTATTGGCTTAGTTTTTTGGTGAAATTTAAAAAAAATCAAAAAAATGAACGTATGGTAGGCTCAAATTACGACTTTGTAATTAATGAGTCGAAATCTTACGAAAATTCAACTTTCTCTACTAGCTGAAAAGGTTCTTAAAGGGAAGGCTACCCTGGAAGAACAACAATTACTCAATGATTGGTTTCATGAGTTTGATGATAAAAAGGTTGACGTATTGAGCTTTGATGATAAAGAAGAGGTGCATCATCGCATATTGGAAAGGATCAATGCAGGGATAAACAGTAAAGTTTCAAATAGGCCAAGTTTATCCTTATGGAGGAAAGCTGCTTCAATTTCTCTAATACTGGTCTCAATATCATTATTTTATTTATTCGGTGATATTACTCAGGAAACTGCTCAGGTTGAAACGGTGAATGAATCGGTTTTAATTAAAAAAGTTGCGGAATACGGGCAGAAAAAGACCATTCGGTTGCCTGATAGTTCAATTGTAAAACTTAATTCGGGTAGTTCTATCCAATATCTTGAGAACTTTTCGGATGGCAGTAGGAGTCTACTCCTTACAGGGGAGGCTTTTTTTGATATAGCTAAGGATAGATCACGCCCATTCATTATTCAAACGGATCATATCCAGGTAGAAGTATTGGGTACTTCATTCAATATTAAGTCATATCGGGAGGATACTCATACAGATGTAGCAGTTAAAACAGGCCATGTTTTAGTCAAAAAAATAGCTTCTTCAGATGTACTCAACTTGCATCCTTATGAAATGGCAGTTTTTTATAATACTTCTGCGGATTTAATCAAACAAAAGATTATCAATGAAGAGGGGGTTTTTGGATGGATTCAAGGGAATCTGGTATTTGATAATGAAAATTTTGATAATGTGGTCAAAATGATTTCCAGGTGGTATGATGTGGAAATCAAAGTGATCAACTCACTAAGGAAGGATAAAAGCATTACAGCTAAACTGACTAACGCTACACTTAAGGAAGCGCTTGAAGGTTTGTCACATACCTATCAATTTAAATATAAAGTAAATGGAAATCAGATAACGATAAAATAATACTCAAAAAAGAATATATAATAAAAAAGCTGAGCATGCTTTTGGGAAAGGGACTCAGCTTTTTAAAACCAAAGTTTCGGAATAAACCAAAACCTCAATCATATGAATGTAAAATTACAAAAATTAATTCTTCGCATGTCCAAAACAGCGATTTATGCGATTATTTGCTGCTATTCGCTCACGATGGTGTATGGCACAGATGCATCTGCTCAGCGAAAGATGCTTAGTGAAATTGAAATTGATATAAAGGGTAAAAGTTCTTTGCTGATCGACCTTATTTATGAGATTGAAGCGGTCAGTGACTTTACTTTTATGTATTCCAAAAAGGATTTGACTAAAAAGACAGTTGATATCCCAAATGGAACATGGAATATGGGTGACTTATTGCAAAAAGTCTCCAGTCAAACCAAACTTTCTATTAAAAGAGTGAATGAGACAATCGCTATTTCTACCACTAACGGAAATAAGGAACCTCAATTTTCTGATAAAATCGAGACCGTTGATGAAATTACCATATCAGGTACCATTACTGATGATTTAAATTCACCACTACCAGGTGCCACTATTATTGTAAAAGGTACTACAATAGGCACCGTGTCAGATGTGAATGGAAAATTCACACTAAACAATGTTTCAGAGTCAGCTGAGACACTTGTGGTTTCATTTATGGGAATGAAGACTGTCGAAGTGCCAATTACAGGGAGTACAATTAATATCCAATTGGCAACCGATGTTACTGCCCTTGAAGAATTGATTGTGGTCGGTTATGGTACAATGAAAAAAAGTGACCTGACTGGCGCGGTACAGAGAGTATCTTTAGATGACATGCCCCCTCAGGCAAACTTTAATCTAATGCAGACTATTCAAGGCCAAACTGCTGGAGTTAATATTCAGACTACTGGTGGTGCAGGTGCCGAACCGAACCTATCAATCAGGGGTCAAACTTCCCTTTCGGGAAGTGACCAGCCGCTGATTGTCTTAAATGGAATTATTTATAATGGTTCTATTAATGACATCAACGTCAATGATGTAGAGACCATCGATATTTTAAAGGATGCCAGTGCTGCGGCTGTTTATGGTGCAAGATCAGCAAATGGTGTAATGATCATCACCACGAAACAAGGACGAACAGAAAAGCCTAAAGTTTCTTTCAACGCCTTTTATGGTGTCCAGTCGATGACCAATAATCCCATGAAGGTGATGGATGGTGACCAATATGCGATTAGACTTACAGATTATTTTTATCAACAAAGTTTGTATCAATGGTATGCAACAAATCCAACAAGTGAAGCAGGAAAACCAGTTCGACCTGATGTGACCAATAGAACAGTTGTGGCTTCTACACTCAGAACCCAGGAGGAGAGAGATAATTATGTCGCTGGAAATGAGATCGATTGGGTAGAAGAAGTTTTACAGACTGCACCAATTCAGCAGTATAATCTGAGTTATTCTGGTCAAAGTGAAAGAACAAGCTATTTTATTTCTGGATCCTATACTGATCAGAAAGGTATTCTCAAAAATGATCAGTACTCAAGAATGACGTTTTACGGCAATGTCTCGACTGATGTTACTAACTGGCTTAAACTTGGTGTCGTATCCTCATATTCCTACAGTGATTATTCTGGTGAGGCTGCAGATTTAAATGATGCCAGAGTTGCAAGTCCACTTGCTGATAATTACATAGGTCAACCTAGCTATGATACCTATTTAACAGGGGAGGCATATATGCCATATCCATTAGCCAATCTTTATTCCAGCAATTACGATGTTAGGAACAACCTTAACCTGCTAGGTACTGCAGAAATAACGATCCCCGGTTTAGACGGGTTTAGCTGGAAAGTAGATTTCTCTAACAACTATTGGACAAGGGAAGAGAATAACTTCTGGCCTGTTACTCACCCTGATGGAGTTTCCTTAATTGGTCGTGCTGAAAAAGTACCACAAATTGAGCGCAACTTGTTATTTAATAACATTTTCTCATATGTCAATCAATTTGGTGACCATGGAATAAATGCAACTTTATTATATAGTTGGGAAAATAGAACTGGTGGTAGTACACTAGCCAGATCACAGGGATTCGACAACTCAATTCTTGGATACAATAGTTTACAGCTTGGTTCTATTTCAATAAACCAATCTACTGCCTGGGAAGAGAATAACCTTGCATACATGGCAAGAATAGGATATACATTAAAAGACAGGTATCTTCTTACCGGTACTGTTAGACGAGATGGATATTCTGGCTTTGGAGCAGATAATAAATTTGCCACTTTTCCTTCAGTTTCTGCTGGATGGGTACTTTCCGAAGAAGGTTTCTTCAGTAACTCCGGTATTTATGCAAAACTCCGGGTTTCATATGGTCAGAATGGAAATCAGGGGATTGGTAGATACTCTAGTTTCTCAAGAATGCAAATTCAATCATACGCTTACGGAAGTTCAACCTCTATCGGTGTTTATCCAAATTCACTTGGAAACTCTAGTTTAAGATGGGAAAAAACAGCATCCTTTAACGTTGGAATTGACTACGGATTTTTGGAAGATCGTATATCTGGTTCTTTGGAATTTTATAATGCACAGACAACCGACGTACTGGTTCAAAGAGCAATTCCGCGATCTGCCGGGTATGCAAATGTCTGGACTAATATTGGGGGAGTTGAAAACAATGGCTTTGAGCTTTCGATGAATACCATCAATATCAAGAATTCACAGCTAAGCTGGACCTCAAGATTTCAGTTTTCTATCAATAGAGGTAAGATCACTAAATTATACGGTGATGAAAATGATGAGGACATAGGAAACGAATGGTTTATCGGAGAGCCAATTAGTGCCATTTATGATTATGAAGTTGATGGTGGGATTTGGACTGAAGAAGAGCTTTATAGCGGGCAGATATTTAATAGCTGGTACCCCGGACAATACCGATACAAAGATCTAAATAATGATGGGGTGATAGAAGCCACCAATGATCGAACTGTGATAGGTTATGAGGAGCCATTGTTTAGATTCAGTATCAACAATGAAGTGACCTATAAAAATTTCACACTGTCTTTCTATATCAATTCTGTACAGGGTGGTGATAACTATTATATGGCTGACAATTCATCTGTTGTCAATGCTGACTGGAATGCTGATACTTATTACAGGATCAACTCTTCAGCAGTTCGGCCATACTGGACCCCAGACAACGGCGTAAATAATGCAACAGGAGCTTATAATACTCCAGTTGTTCATGGTGGAGTTTATGAGAGCCGAAGTTTTGTCAGGTTACAAACTGTCAGTCTTTCTTATGCACTTGGTAGGGAAATGCTCGAAAAATTGGATATGCAATCTCTTCGTGTATTCATTTCCAGTGTAAATCCATACACCTGGACTCAATGGTCTGGATGGGATCCTGAAACCGGAACATCCAACAATCCAGTAATGAGAAATTATACCGTTGGTTTAACACTGAGCCTTTAAAAAAGGATCACTGAATCAACGATCATAATACTTAAAAGAAATAACATGAAAAGAAATATAATACTAAACAGACGCATCATTACGACATTTGTGATTGCATCATTAATTATGATATCCTCTTGTGGAGAGGATGTACTTGAAGAAATCCCATTGGATTTTCTGGCACCGGAAGTTGCCTACAATAGTATTCCTGGAATTCAACAAGGAATAACAGGGCTGCATTATTCTATAAGACAAGATTGGTATAGTGATGCTGCGAATCAGGATGCCATGGCCATAATGTTAGGAAGTGTGGGTACAGATGTGGCATTTCATGGGGAGAATCCTGGAGGAAACCGAAAGCTTGTAAACTACGAAGCGGAAATGACCTCACAAAATGGACAATTCACCTTTTTCTGGAATTCCACCTATTCGCTTATTCAAAAAGCAAATGCACTTATTTATGGTATTGAAATTTCTGATCCCACGATTTGGGCTGGAAATCCGGATAAGAGAAATGAATACCTGGCTGAAGCGATGTTTTTTAGAGCATATGGACATTATTTCTTAACCTCTCTATATGGTAATATTCCTTTGGTCATGGATGTTATCAATTATGCAAAAGTAGATTTTTCGAGAGCCACAAAGGAAGAGATCTTTACGGCCATGGAAAGTGATTTACTCTTTGCAGCAGCAAACTTGCCTTTACCCAATGAAATGGAATCAGTCGGTAGGATTAATCAAAAGGCTGCGTGGCATAAACTAACAGAGGTATATCTAAGCTGGGGTAAACATCAGGAGGCTGTAGATGCAGCTTCTGAAGTGATAGATGGATATGGTTCTGCGTTGATGACCTCTCGCTTTGGGTCTACGATTGAGGCCTTTGGTGGTGGAGATGTATTTTTGGATTTACATGGATATGGAAATCAGGATTTAGCGCAAAATACAGAGGCTATCTGGGTAGTACAGTTTGAACCATTGGTCAATGGAGGTGGTACAGGGGGCACATCCGGTTTTCCTGGGGAGAGAGGCTGGGGACCAGCTTATTTCAGAATGGGTAATACCCCTGATGGAGTACAGGCCTTTAGAGGTGAATTTGTCGACGGAAAATATACAGGTTATCTGGATTCGCTTGGAAGACCTGTTGCATGGATAAAACCAACGAATTATATGGCCTATGATATTTGGCAAAGTGATTGGGCTAATGATATTAGAAATGCACCTCACCACATAAAGCGTAATTTTTACTATCAAAACCCAACATCAGCTTTTGACGGGCAATTGATAGATTTCAGTCTGTATCCTGCTGGTGAAAGAGATGCTTTAAAGGATACTTGCCAGTATATATATCCATACTTCTTAAAGCATGCAGATCCAAATAATCATTTTGATAATCCATCACAATCCGGAGGTGGACGAAATCACAAAGATCTTTATGCAATGAGACTAGCGGAAACATATCTCCTGAGAGCAGAGGCATATCTGGGGTTGAATAACCCGGGCCTTGCTGCTGCTGATATCAATGTTGTACGTGCCAGAGCCAATGCAAATCCTGTAGCTGTAGGAGATGTTGATATTGATTATTTACTGGATGAGCGAGCAAGAGAATTATATGGCGAAGAATTCAGGCATATTGTTTTGCGTCGTACTGGCAAGTTTTTGGAGCGGGTTAGATTATATAACAATAATCCCGTTTATCCTGCTTGTAATGTACAGGACTACAATGTGCTGTTTCCGATTCCACAGGAGCAAATAGATTTAAATATTGACGGTGACATTAAGCAGAATCCTGGATATCCTGGGGCAGAATAAATAGTATTCTTGCCTGTGAATGCAAAATTCAATTAGCCGGGGAAATATTCTTCGGCTAATTTTTAACTATTAATAATTGTGTACATCATTTGGTGCTGATACAGATGATTATTTTTTTCATAATTAATATTTCAACATGGGTTCAAATAGAAGAGATTTTTTAAAGAAAACAACTGCCAGTATCGCTGGAGTTGCCGTCGGAAGTTCAGCATTAGCTACTTCTGCCCGCAGTTATGGTAGAATTATTGGTGCCAATGATCGGATTACACTTGGTATTGTCGGATTGGGCCGAAGATTAGGCGCATACGTCCCACCTATATTAGATAAAAACAATAATGTCGAGTTGCTTTATTTGTGTGATGTAATGAAAAGCCAACGAGAAAAGGCTGCTAAAAGATTTGAGCAACTAGGGAACAAGCCAAAATTAGAGAACGATATTCGTAATGTTATTGGGGATTCCAAAGTAGATGCCATTTTTAACGCAACTCCGGATCACTGGCATACGCCGGGAACCATTATGGCGCTTGCTGCGGGGAAGCATGTTTATAATGAAAAACCATGTAGTCACAATCTTGAGGAAAACGAATTGATTGTTGCCGCACAGAAGAAATATAACAAAGAAGTTCAGATGGGGATTCAGCAACGATCCTCAGATTATTCTATTGAGATCATGAAAGAGATCCACGGTGGAGTCATTGGTACTCCTTTCAAAGCAGTGGCTTTCTATTCAAACAACAGAGGTGAGGTCCCGATTCAGAAGAAAGTCTCAGTAAGAGAAGGTTTGGACTGGGAGCTATTTCAGGGACCAGCACCCAGACGTGATTATACTGAGGAAACCTGGGATTACAACTGGCACTGGTATGGATGGGACTATGGTACCGCAGAGGCAGGAAACAATGGAACCCATGAATTTGATGTAGCTCGCTGGGCGCTTAATGTCAATTTACCAATCAGAGTGGATGTAGAGGCTGGTAAGGAGCATTTCAAAAAGGATGGATGGGAAATGTACGACACCATGTTGGCTACATTGAAGTTTAGTGGAGACAAAATGATACAATGGGATGGAAAAAGCAGGGACGGTTATCAAATGTATGGCTATGATCGTGGCACTGTTATTTTCGGCAGTGAAGGTTCCGTCTTTTTAAATAGAGACTTATATATTCTATATGACCGATCAGGCAAGGAAGTGAAACGTGGAGAAGCTACGTCCAGTGAATCGGGAACAGGACTCGGTGGAGGAGGTGGCATGTCTACAGCACATGTTGTGAATTTCTTTGATGCCATCCGTGGAAAGGCAAAATTAAATGCCCCTATCGCCGAAGGGGTTATTTCACAGGCTTTGGTACATTATTCAAATATTGCCTATCGCATCGGAAAGGGATTTGATATAGATGAAAAAACTGGTAGAATGTATGATAGGGAAGCCATGAAACTGTGGGGACGAGAATACGAACCTGGATGGGAACCTAAAGTTTAACCTGGATAATTCGGGATTAATATCATTGAGGCCAGTCGTAACTGGCCTTTTTGCATTTATGTAAGGGAACCTGTTTGTAAGGGAACCTGTTTACCACCTACATCTTGACGAAATGAAAAATTCAATTTACTTCATGAGTGCAACTGCTTCACTGATGTTATCACTGAACTGACTTAGAACTTCCGCTGCAATCTCGATTTGTGTATCCACCTGATCGAAGTTTCGTTGCTCGATGGCCTCACGGACGCCGGGCAGTGTCTTGACGCCATATCCGGTATAAAATCCGGGCGCATAGATGTGGTGCCTAAACCAGGGCCGGCCCGGTAAGCCTTCTTCCCGGATCAGCGATCGTTCCATATCTTTCAATAGCTGATTGAGTGTCTGTTTGTCTAGCTGGGAAATCTGCGCTGATTGTGATACTTCTTCAAATGCGGAGGCCTGCTTCTTTAAATCGTCCAGGGCATTTTGCAAGGGTGCAAAATTGAAATGGGGAACGCTCGCCTTTGGCTCAGAGATAATAAACACTTTGCCGGGATCAGCCGCCAGGGCATAGGTACCTTCTGTGATTCGCTTGTTTTCCTTTTCTGTGTTCACTCTCAGCTCATCAGCCAGTTTGATGACCTCATCCACATATTCCGTTACCGTATTAACAAAGTGTTGGAACTCAAAGGGCAGGATTTCAGCATTGGCCAGTCTCAACGTTGTTCTTCCCGCGACCTTAGCAAGCGTGACCCCATACTGGAAAGTAGGATCTTTGAAGCGCTTATACATTTCATAGGTGTCGTACATGGTATGATATTCTCCTCCGTTGCTTTCTCCACCAAACCCCAGGTTGAATGAGGCGATGCCGGCATGCTGAAAAAATGGAGAATAATCCGATCCTGAACCCAGTGCATATAATTTAAAATGAGACCAGTCGTCACCTGAAAGGCTTTCAAGTGCATTTCTCCGCTTCAGGAGGGAAACATCTTTTTGTGGATCCATCACAGCCTCAGTGATGCCACTGAAAAACTTTTCCAAAGTATGAGATCCTCCTGCATACAGAAATCCACTTCCGGATCCGTCGGTATTGATATAAGCCACTGCTTTTTCCTTCAACTCTTCTTCATGGGTCTCCACCCATTCGGTAGACCCAATCAACCCGGGCTCTTCCGCTCCCCAGGCACAATAGACGATGGTACGTTTAGGTGCATGACCAGCCTTCACCAGTTCACTCACTGATCGGGCTTCTTCCATCAGGATGACCATTCCGCTGACCGGGTCAAGGGCCCCATGTACCCAGGCATCGTGATGATTGCCACGGATCACCCACTCATCAGGATATTTGCTCCCCTTTAGCGTAGCGATGACATTGTGGGCTGGTTTCATGTCCCAGTTGAAGGCTACTTTTAAATGTACGGTGGCCGGTCCCGGTCCGATGTGATAGGTCAAAGGCAGTCCACCTCTCCAACTGCCGGGAGCAACAGGGCCTTCCAGGGCCTCGAGAAGAGGTAGCGCATCATGGTAGGAAATGGGTAAGACTGGAATTTTGGTCAGTGCCGGTGCATCCTCTTTAGCTAATCGTTTGGCTTTTTTTGTGGCCCCATAACCGGGGGTAAGCACGTCACCCGGGGAGAGTGGCAAGTCCATCACCGCACCGCGTTGAACACCAAATTCATTTTTATAAGGTCCCTCAGGGTAGGTATCACCCTGGAAAAAGCCATCATCCTTAGGGTCAGAGTAGATGATGCAGCCGATCGCGCCTTTTTCGGCAGCTACCTTGGGCTTGATGCCTCTCCAGGAACCCATGTATTTCGCCAGCACGATCTTCCCTTTCACATCCACCCCTAGTTTTTCCAGCTCTTCATAGTCTTCGGGCAAGCCATAGTTCACAAATACCAGCTCTGCTGTGACGTCTCCGTCAACAGAAAAACAGTTGTAAGGTGGCAGGGCCTCATCGGTTAATGCGGAAGGGACATCACCTTCAACCGGAGGCTCAGTAAGCTTAGCCGTATACCTGGTTGGGCTGATCAACTCAAGCTCTCGTATTTTTGGGGTGGGAAAGAGTATGTCATAAGATTCCACTTTCACCTCATATCCCCACTCTTTGAACTTATCAGCCATGAAATTGACTACCTTTTTATCGTAGGGCGAACCCACATGATGAGGCCTGGCTGACATGAATTTCATCCAGTCATCCAGGTTCTGAGCCTGTAACATATCATCATATCGCTGTTCAATGGAAAGTTGTCTTTGGGATCCATCCCGGGAAAAGCCCATCAGGGAGTCTGTTTGAGCCATAGAAGAATATGAAAACAGAGCGAGGAGACAACAGGAAAATAAGGATTTAATAAATGGTTGGCTGATCATGTGGTTAGGTTTAATTGATGAACTAAAAGTAAATAATCTACGGATTTTATGACAGCGTGATAAACTTGTTTCCTAGACGTTATATAAAATTAATTGCAAATTTTGCCATTTATTTCCTCCTATTCTTGTCCATTAGGTACAAAAAAGGTATTAAATTCAATAAAAAATATGGCCATGAAAAAGTTTAGTTTTCTCCTCGGACTACTTTTTTTCATTTTGATCATTTTATCAAGGTTTTTTCTTGACAGTAAGCCAACTGCCCATCGTATTTTAGAAGCCAACCTGGCTGCAGCCATAGACCTGGAAGATCGAATCATCGCTGATTGCGGCGAAATCACTTTCGATTATGGTGTACCAAAAACAAAAGCTCCTTTGTTTGAGGGATTGGGTAAACACGTGTTTCCCATTTCTTCAGCAGATCCGGAAGCTCAACTTTACTTTAACCAGGGCTTGAACCTGTCCTATGGATTTAATCATCAGGAGGCCCACCGTTCTTTCAAGGAAGCTTCTTTAATCTCTCCAAATGCTCCAATGACTTATTGGGGACAGGCTTATGCATTGAGCCCAAACATCAATGACAGTAATCTTGATGATGAACGAAAAAAGGCAGCTTATGAATGTCTGGTGAAAGCAGAAGCTCACATCAGTCAGGCCAATGAGCTAGAACGTGCGCTAATCAATGCATTAAAAAGTAGGTTTTCCCTGAATGGAGATCTGATAGAGGTAGATGATGAAACCTATATTGAGGAAATGGGTAAGGTTGTTTCAAGATTTGAGGATCATCCGGATGTCCTCACATTGTATGCAGATGCAATCATGACATCAATGCCTTGGAACTATTGGAATAAGGACTTAACAGCCAGGCCAAATACTCAGGAGGCAATGCAAGCCCTTGAAAAAGCAATTTCCATTGATCCTTATCACCCAGGAGCTCATCACTATCGAATTCATTTGACTGAATTACCATACCCTGACCAGGCAGCCGAAAGTGGTGACGCACTGAAACCATTGATGCCAGGTGCAGGACACATGGTCCATATGCCGTCTCATGCCTATATCCGAGTGGGAAGGTACAAAGATGCAGCGGAATCGAACCTGAGAGCCATTGAAGCAGATGAGTCCTACATTTCCCAATGCTACGCTCAGGGGATCTATCCTCTGGCATACTATCCCCATAATATTCATTTTCTGTGGTCTGCGGCGTCTTTAATGGGAGATAGTAAGACAGCTCTTGCGGCAGCCAGAAAAACGGCAGAAAAAATATCCGTTGGTCAGCTTGAAAGCTTAGCATTTATGCAGGAATTTTCAGCTGTACCCATTCAAACCTATGTAAGGTTCGGTAAGTGGAATGAGTTGTTGACCATTCCATATCCTGGAGATAACCTCAAGCACTATAAGATATTTTGGCACTATGGCAGAGGTATTGCATTTGTTAGAAAAGAAATACATCATGAAGCGAAGGAAGAACTTGATGCGCTTCAAAGTATATTAAATGATGATACCTATGAATCCATTTATACGACCATCAATAGCTCAGATCAGGTCGCTGAAATCGCTTACAACATAGTAGCCGGAGAATTATTTGCTGCACAGGGTGATCACGACCAGGCAGAGCAACATTTCAGAAAGGCTGTTGCAGTGGAGGACGCTTTGATTTATTATGAACCATCTTCATGGCACATGTCCACCAGGCATTATTATGGTAATTTTCTAGTGAATCAAAAAAAGTTTCAAAAAGCCGAATCGGTTTATTTGGACGATTTAAGGAATTGGAGGAACAATGGGTGGGCACTGATTGGACTACATAATGCGTATAAGGGTATGGGAAATAAAGCTAAAGCCACTGATGCTAAACAAAGATTCAAAGAATCCTGGAAATATGCGGATATCGATATCAGCGGGTCGGTACTTTAGACAAGGCATCTTATGTTGGGTAGTTTTCGGCTCCGAATCGCAGTTCAAAAACGGTGATTTCTGAGATGTGGCAGTTTTCCCTGCCTTTTTCTTTAAAGATGATATCCAAATTCAGTCTACCACGAAGGAAGAAAACACAAATGCTTGTGTCTAACAAATATTGCATTACATGTCAATCTCTTTTTCCCTGAATTTCCTACTGGATTTAATTTCAGCTATAATTTCTTTGGCTGACTTTTCTGATTCAAAAGCACCAAAAGACTTATAAAAATCAGCTTCTTTTCTTTCTTCCTTTGTCTTTAGGGATTTGGAGAGTTTTTCAAGTAGTTCGATTTTGGTGTTTTTATTTAATCCCTAGAAAAGTTTTGAATACGTCTTGACAATTTGTTTATCCGTGTACGTCATATTCAAATTTACGGCAAATGAAGCCAATTGATATTCGAAAATATTTTTCCTTTATTCTGCTCAATAATCTATACCCATTCACTCCCCCACAATCAACACCCAGGGTTCCTCCGAAGGAGCTTCAAAATCAAAACGCTGTCGCTCGGCTCCTGCCGACTGACCGTTTTGCACGCTACCCATCTGTGTAAATTCTCCTGTTTTGGGGTTAAACCAACGATAGCTCAAGCCGGTCGGTATATCCTGTATGGAGATCGTCCCACCTTTATCCAAATAAGCAATGTAGAGCGTTCCTTCTTTAGCCAGGAGTGGCTTGCCACCCGCCAGGTCCCAGCGTTTTTCAATGTCTGCAAAATCCAGTCCCTCCAGGGCTTTTGACATAAAGCCCACATATTTCGATCCCTCCATCTGCATGGCTCCTTTCCACGACATTTGTTGTTCAGCCCAGTCCGTCCAGCCTTCTTCATTAGCAGTGACTTTCCATTGCCAGAGCGAGGCCGCTCCGTATACCACCCCCATTGTACCTCCGGACATCAGCTGCATCCAGGCTTCTTCTCCCTGCCACCAGCCCAGTCCGTTTTTACCACCCCCCATGCCTTCATAGGTGGGCTCACCATTGGCGGCGGCCTTCACGATGGGGTCATTGTACATTCTATCTACCTTATGGTACAGGTGCTCTCCACTATGGCCGGTCTGCGCCCACTGAAAGTCCAGCCATTCCTCATCCTGAAAGGATTTGTTGTAATGCATGCAATGTTTGAGCGGATTGTTCTCCGCCCAGCTGGCCACGTAATCATCACAAGGGTTGTAATGAAGACCGATCGGCTGTCCGTAGCAGTCCCAGTGTTCCAGCATTTCCCCAGCCTCTTTCACTCCGGGGTCACCTCCACCATTGTCACCGGCGATTAGCCATAGGGCTGGCTGTGCCCCATATCTGGCCAGCAGATAATTACAATACCTGACATACTCGCCCGGGTAGATCACATTTCCCAGTACCTTTTGTCCTTTCCATCCAAAGCCATGGAATACAGGCTGATAAACCGGAACGATCTCGTGATCAATCAGGATGTTGATCAGGCTGTCCATGTACTGAAAGTATTCAGGAACCAACTCCCGGATATGTCCCTGGTGAAGATCTTTGAAGGCTCGCTTAAACCCCTGTGGCGTGTTCCGTTTATCCGGTCCTGTCGATTCCATGTCAGGCTGTAGAGAGAACAGGAGTGCCGCATTAAAGCCCTTCTGCTGGCGATCACTTGCATAGACTTTTGCCTGGTCTGTGGTTGCCCTAAATGGCAGAGCCCACGGAGTATCTCCAATGACTGGAAAGGCTTTCCCTGACTGGTGAACGATGGTACGTTTTCCCTCGCTCATGGTGAGTAATCCGTTGATTAAGAGCTCATTACTTCCATCGTACGCTATTGAGCTAAAGATGCCTTTTTGACCATGTAATCCTTGGTCTTCAGGGTTGGCAAAGGTTTCATAAGTCCAGGTGATATCAGCTTTAGGTGGGGTGAACCGGATTTTCCAGCTTTGTCCGCCATCCCAGAAACCGGGTCTGACCAGGGAGTCGCCTGCACTACTTTTAAAAACAGCCCACAGGTTTACCTGGGTAAAAGAGTTCTCATAAGAATCCCGAGCAGATAGCTCAATCTCATGAACGGTCCATTGAGGAACCAAAACGGGAGGTTCAGAGGTACAACTATTAAAAAGGGGAAAAGTAAGAATCGTTAAAAGATAAAAGAACCTAAGTAGGGTCATTGTCATTAATGATTTGGATATAAATATCTTTTTCTCTTGTAAGTTATATCTTTAGGTGCATTAATTATTAGTATCAACTGACCCGACGTATCCTGATGAGAACTACCTGTTTCACCCTACTTCTGTTTATCATTACCTGCTTTTTCTCTGCTTGCGGTGGCTCAGATGCTGTCAAGGTAGAATGGCCTGAAATCAAAACGGAATCGAAACCATGGACCCGCTGGTGGTGGATGGGAAGTGGGGTGGATAAGCCGGGTATCACCGCACAGTTGGAAGCCTTTGCTCAGGCCGGAATAGGTGGAGTGGAAATCGCACCGATCTATGGGGTGCAGGGGGAGGAGGATCGATTCATTGATTTTTTATCTCCTGAATGGATGGCGATGCTGAAACACACCCTCGATGAAGCAGCCAGGCTTGGGCTGAAAGTAGATATGACCCAGGGAACTGGCTGGCCTTTCGGTGGTCCACACATTCCAAAAGAACAAGGAGCCGGACGGCTTTTTATAGAAAAATATCAATTATCGGAAGGTGAGCACATGAATAAAGCCCTTGTTGCTATGGACCGAAGGGATCAACCAGTTGAGGCTTCACTACAAATATTAACAGCTTACGGACCAAATGGTCAGGTGTTGGATTTATCTGGAAATGTTGATTCAAATGGTCTGCTTGGCTGGACTGCAACAGAGGGAAACTGGGAATTGATTGCGGGGTTTAGCGGCAATTCCCATCAACAGGTAAAAAGAGCTGCTCCCGGTGGCAGTGGTTATGTGGTTGACCACTTATCCCAAAAAGCGGTGAACACCTATTTGCAGAGATTTGATTCTGCTTTTGATACAGGAGATTACCCAGTCCGTGCCATGTTTAACGATAGCTACGAAGTATACAATGCGGATTGGACCCCGGAGTTTCTAACGGCTTTCGAAGCAAAAAGAGGTTATGATCTGAAGCTTCATATCCGTGACCTGATCAGCGAGGAAGATACAGAATCCAGCCGAAGGGTAAAATCAGACTTCCGGGAGACGATGAGTGAACTCTTACTGGAATCCTTTACCAATCAGTGGAAAGACCGGGCGCATGATCGGCAGATGATGGTGAAAAACCAGGCGCATGGTTCCCCGGGCAACTTGCTGGATCTTTATGGAACGGTGGATATCCCGGAGATCGAGACTTTTGGAAGTACACAATTTAATATTCCGGGGCTAAAGTATGAAAAAGAACACCTGAGTACCCGTGAACCACCAGATCCCTACATGCTCAAGTTTGCTTCCTCGGCCGCACATGTCACTGGCAAACCGCTGGTATCTTCAGAAAGTCTGACCTGGTTGGCAGAGCACTTCAGGACGCCGCTATCATTAGCTAAACCAGAATTGGATCAGTTGTTTTTGTCCGGTATCAACCATGTATTTTTTCATGGATCAACCTATTCACCGGAAGACTACCCATGGCCGGGGTGGTTATTCTATGCATCTGTCCATTTTGGACCAACGAATTCTTTCTGGAAGGACCTGAAAGCCATGAATGAATACATTGCCCGGTGTCAGGCTGTTTTTCAGGAGGCCACACCGGATAATGAGTTACTTGTTTACTGGCCGATTTACGACGTGTGGCAGGATCCCGAACAACGACCGCTGTACCAGCTCACGGTACATAACATCTCTGAGTGGCTGATCCCCACACCTTTTTATCAGCTGAATGAGGAGCTTCATGATAGGGGATGGCAAACGGACTATGTTTCAGACAATCAACTGATGCTTGCGGGATTTGAGGAAGGTAAAATGAAGCTACCCGGATCGGATTATCGGGTTTTGTTGGTCCCTGAGCTGGATATGGTTCCGTTGGCAACTTTGGAAAAGATGATAAGTCTTGCCGAAGCAGGTGCTACCATAATTTTCCAGGACAGGTCATGGGATGTTCCGGGTCTGGCCAGGTATAGGGAAAGAAAAGACAAGCTGGACAACCTGATCAGTCCCCTTTCCTTCAATGAAGTCGATGGCATTCAGGTTGCTGAAGTGGGGAATGGGAAGATCATCGTCGAGAAGGAAACTTACAAAGCCCTTGAATGGCTTGAAGTAAAAGGGGAGTCAATGGCTGATTCAGGATTGAAATTTTTGCGGATGAAGCATGAGGCCGGTAAGACTTACTTCCTGGTAAATCATTCCAATGCTCCAATGGATAAGGAAATAGTGTTGAATTCCAGGGGACAGTCCGCTGTGGCCATGGATCCGGTTTCCGGGAAAATGGGTCAGGTACCGGTTGAGCAGACTGATTTAGGAATGGAGGTTAGGGTTCAAATCAAACCGGGTGAGTCCCAGATCGTCAGAACTTTGGAGGGTAAATGCACCAATAATCCCTGGCCATACTACAATGAGGGTGAACCACTTAAGATCGAAGGAAATTGGAAGTTAAGTGCCATGGTCGGAGGGCCTGAGTTACCACCTGCATATATAACGAACGATCTGGTGTCATGGACAGAGAATACTGGTGGTTGGGAGTATTTTTCAGGGACGGCAAAGTATGCCATCAATGTGGAATTGTCTGATTTGAAAGCTTCTGATTACCTCTTAAGATTTAATCAATTGGGAGAAAGCGCCACTATTAGGATCAATGGAGATTCGGTTGGTACTGTTTGGGCGGTGCCCAAAGAGTTGAAGGTTGGTCCGTATTTGAAGACAGGTACCAATCAATTAGAGATCGAAGTTTCCAATCTGATGGCCAACAGGATCAGGTACATGGACCTGAATGAAATCGAGTGGCGGAAGTTTCATGAAATCAATTTTGTGAACATTGATTACAAACAATTTGATGCCTCGGTCTGGGAGCCCATGCCCTCGGGGATAATTGGAGAAGTGGAGTTGGTTCCTCTTATTAGTGAATGATTTAATGGGAGACATTCAATTTCTCCGCAATCCACATTGACACGCTTGCTACGTGATTAATTCTTTGGCCACTATTAAGATCAAAATCATTGAGTATATCCTCTTTTCCCTCGTCAAATTTTTTATCTAAATCAGTAGTTTTCATGAGGTTGTAGTCCTTTCCAATTTATATGGGTATTATTAACAAAGTTAAATCTATTGATCAAAAAGGATTTAAGGTCAGAAAACAACTTTGTGCCTTCGTGTCTTAGTGGCTGAAGAAATTTTACCACAAAGACATCAAGTCACAAAACATAAATTGATTAAAAAAAATGTCCCCAAAAATTCTCTTACTACCCATGCTTGTATTCATCGTTGGTTGCGCTGCTGAAGTCAATGAGAAGCGCGAATCTTCACTCAAATCAAAACCCAACATCATTTTCATCCTGGCAGATGACTTGGGCTATGGGGACCTCGGTGGTTATTTTGGAGGTGAAGCCAAAACGCCCAATATCAACCGCATGGCCAGGGAAGGGATGTTGTTCACAGATTTCCACAGCAATGGACCGATGTGTTCACCTACCCGTGCTGCATTATTGACAGGTAGGTATCCTCAACGATTAGGCATCGAGAGTGCCTTGCCCACTGACTGGGAGGATGAAGGGATCGGTAGTGATGAAAACCGAAAGGAAAAGACTATCGCCAGCTACTTACAGTCGGAAGGGTATGTTACCTCCATTTTCGGAAAATGGCACCTGGGCAAAGCCCCCAATGCCAATCCCGCTTTGCATGGATTTGACGAATTCAGGGGACTGACCTGTGGAAGCGGGGATTATTTCTCCAAGATGGACAGGAATGGGTTCAAAGACTGGTGGCACAATGATCAGCTGGAGTTTCAGGAAGGTTACGCCACCCATGTGATCACAGACAATGCCATTGATTTTATAGAAGCAAAGCAGAATGAACCTTTCTTTATGTATGTGGCGTATTCTGCCATTCATTTTCCCTGGCAAACAGCTGAGGATGGAGATAAAGAAGTGGTGAGAGAAGGGGAGGATTACACGAGTATCTACCCGGGTCCTCAAAGCAAGCTGGGACCGTATCAGCCGGAGGAAGTACCTTCTGTGGTGGTTGATATGGTTGAAGAGCTGGATCGTGGTGTTGGGCAGATTATGGAAGCTATCAGAAAACAAGGATTGGCCGAGAACACTCTGGTATTCTTCACCTCAGACAATGGAGGCTACCTGAGTTATGCAGATGAGCTTTGGCCGGTAGTTGGTTCAAATGGTCCGCTCCGTGGTCAGAAGACACAGGTCTATGAAGGTGGACATCGGGTTCCCGCCATCGCCTGGTGGCCCGGGATGATCAAGCCACTTTCTGTAAGTGACGAGACCGCCATGACCTTTGATCTGATGCCTACAGTATTTGACTTGCTGGACATTACAGAACCCAAAAAGAACAGTCCCAATGCCCTGGACGGAGTGAGCCTGTTACCGTTGCTAAAGGAAGGCAACCGGCTACCGGAAAGAACACTTTACTGGAGAATGGACAGTGAGAAAGCGGTAAGAGAACATGAATGGAAACTCATCATCAACGAAGACAATTCTACCGAGCTGTATAACCTCAAAAATGACATTGGGGAGCGAAATAATCTGGTAGGGCAGTTGCCCGAACAGGTGGTATTGATGAAAGAGAAACTTGCCACCTGGGAAAAAGGACTTTGACTTATAATTCAATATCTTAGCTATTTTTCAAACTACTATTAGCAAGGTGCCCTTATGAAGCGATTCAATGCCCGTACACTTTTATGCACGATATTGTTGGGATGCCAGGTGTTCTTTTGGTCTTCATGTGATGAGAAGAAACCATCCTCAAAAACCAACATCCTCTTCATTTTCCCGGATCAATGGAGGACGGATTATATTGGTGCTAAAGGCGGTGAATTTGTGCATACTCCCCACATTGATCGCTTAGCCAGGGAAGGGGTATTGTTTACACGATCTTATGCAGCCACACCCACGTGCCTGCCTGCCCGGGCCACTTTGCTGACGGGCATGGCACCCTGGAACCATGGCTTACTGGCCTATGCACCGATTCCTACCAGGTATGAAAATGAAATGCCGCAGCTGTTAAAAGATGAAGGGTACTACACTTTTGCCACGGGTAAATTGCATTTCAAACCCATTGGTGGTCCCAAACTAAAGGTCCCTATGAGTGAGCTGGACAACAGTAAGTTCATGCATGGTTTTGATAAGGTCAGCCTTTGTGAGGGGTGGGGGCATCCACAGAACGCCTATAATAAGTGGTTTGCGGAAAATGCTCCGGGTCTCCCCGAAGATGGTACTGGCCTCGGGTCCACAGACCATCGGGGTGGGGCCTATGCCTATGAGGAAAAATTCCATCCCACCACCTGGACAGCCAATCAGGCCATTGATTTCATCACGGATTACGATCAGGAGAATCCATTCTTTGTGAAGGTCGCTTTCCACCGGCCCCATCCGCCATTTGACCCACCACAGCGATGGCTGGATTTTTACAAGGGAAGAGAAATCCCCGGAGCAGTGGTTGGTGACTGGTCACAGGAAAAATACGGAGAAGAAAAGACACCTGATACGAGCAAAAACGTGAACAGTCCACGGGGAAATTTCGGGGATCAGTTTGTGCATGAGTCCAGAGAGAGCTACCTGGCAGCCATTAGTTTTCTCGATGAGCAGATCGGCCGGATCATCGAGACGCTGGAGGATGAAGGTTTATTGGAAAATACCCTTATCGTGTTGTCCTCAGATCATGGTGACATGATGGGGGATCATCACCTGTGGCGTAAGTCATTTCCTTATGAAGCTTCCGCAGGAGTACCCATGGTGATGCGATGGCCGGAGAGTTTAAGCGTAGATGCTGATCGTGGTCAGGTCCTGGAGGAGATCGTTGAGTTGAGAGATATATTACCCACCTTTCTGGATGCAGCAGGAACGCCAGTTCCCGACTACATGGATGGTATGAGTATGCTTGATCTTGTCCGGGGGAAGAAAGACCAGTGGAGAAAGGTACTTGATATGGAGCATGGACGATGCTACTGGCGGGAAAACAGCTGGACCGGACTGACCGATGCTCAATACAAATACATTTATTTCAACGCCACAGGTGAAGAGCAACTCTTTGACCTCAAAGCGGACCCCGGTGAACAAAATAACCTGGCTGGTCTGCCGGAATACGAGGGTAAATTGAAAAGCTGGAGGGCTCAGATGATCGATCATTTGTCAGAAAGAGGCGAGCCGTGGGTGATCGACGGACAGCTTGGCACCTGGGATGAAGTGATCAATTTCAGCCCCAATTACCCGATGGAATATTACCCGGAGGAGATTGCGGGATCATAGTTAATAGGTTACATTCCTTATATTGTCAGTAATACACCAAAGACTTTACTCAAACATGTAAAATGAAATACATAGCCTACCTGTGCGCCCTTTCCTTAATTATTGCCATTATCTCCTGTGACCAAAAAGCGTCAGAGACTGATGATGTTAGACACGTTAAGGTGTATTATGAAGAAGGAATGTATGGTGGCTGGCCGGCCAACTGGGGAATTTGGTCATGGGACAATGAGATCCTGGTGGGGTTCACAAAGGGTAAGCACCTTGAAAAGGAGAGCCATACGTTTGACAGGTCGACATCAAAGACCATGTTTGGCAGAAGTCTGGATGGTGGACGCACCTGGTCGATCGAAGATGGCTATGCGCGTGGAATCACAGAAGCCACTTTTGAACATAACATTGGCGAACTTTCTCAACCAGCTGCACCACTCCACGATAGTATCGATTTCTTTGATCCCAACCTTGCCTTCACTTTCAGGATGACCAACCTGCTGGAAGGTCCAACCTCCTTCTATTACTCTTATGACAGAGGTAAATCATGGAAAGGGGCCTATCAATTGGATATTGATTTTAGCCCCAGGAAGCCAGCTGGAATTGTCTCCCGGACGGACTATGTCATTGACGGCAAACACGCTATGACAGCCTTTCTAACTGTTGGTTTCATGGAAGGAGATACCAATTGGCGTGAAGTAGCTTGTGTTCGGACAGAGGATGGAGGGTTGACCTGGAGATTGCTTTCCTGGATTGGTTCGGAGAAGGCCAATTCGATCATGCCCGGATCTGTCAGGTTAGACGAGTCCAGCTTGTTGTGTATGATCCGACAGACAAAGCCACCGGAGATGACCAGTTATTTGTCCCAAGACGATGGGTTGACTTGGAGCAGACTTCCCAATCCTGTTATAGTTGATAGAAATGGCAATCCACCTGCTTTATTGAAATTACAGGATGGGCGACTTTGCCTGGTTTATGGATTGCGGAATAAAGAAACCAGGCCTGAGGACATTGGTATGTATGTGACTTACAGCTCGGATATCGGGCAGACCTGGACTGAACCTCAACTGCTCCGAGGGCAGGATGGTGCGGTTTGGGACATTGGTTACCCCAGGGCCGTGGAGCTTCCAGACGGAAAAGTGGTAGCTGTCTATTATTACAACAACGCTGATGCTGGCGATTCTTACCGGTATATTGCTGCGACTGTTTTTGATCCGGTGTTAAATTAGGTTAGGTATTTTTTACCGCTCTAACAATAGCACTAAGTAGGTATCTGTAATTATTATAAGAAAAGCTAAAGGATGCTTTTTAATTAGAAAATGTTAAAATTAGCTATTCTATTTCTCGGTCAATTTGTGATTTTTATCATGGTTAGAGATTTTATCAAATACCTTTCAAAATGTAATGAGTGAGAAGGCTACCGGTTCGTTGAGTATAAAAAACCTGAAGGACAGAGATATTGAAACCTACTTTGAAGATATCTACAAGGAATACTTCAGACGCCTTTTTGCCTATGCACTTACCATTACCAAATCAAAAGTATTAGCACAGGACATTGTTTCTGACGTATTTTTCAACTTATGGAATGCCAGGGAAGAACTTTATTCCATCAAACAATTGAAGTCCTACCTTTTTACAAGTGTAAAGAACAGATCCATTAGTGCGCTTTCGGATAATCCGGTCAGCTTTCAGCGGGAAGATCATGATGATGTGATTACTGCTGTAGAGAAGGTCGATCCGGAGGAATTGATGATAGAAAGTGAGCTTCAGGATTTTATCGATCAATCTATAGAGAAGCTCCCGCCACAATGTCAACTGGTTTTCAATATGGTGAAGGGGCAGAAAAAATCACATGCTGAAGTTGCCAATGAGCTAGGGATAACTACAGATACTGTTAAATATCACATAAGCGCTGCCCTGAAAAAGCTTAGGAAGGATTTGGAAGTTCATTTCTCAGAAGCAAAGGTCGTCCAATGGATTGCAAGGATTCTTGCTACGCTAATAATCTTTGACCTATTAAAACTCACCTTCTAGAATTATCAATTTTCTAACATTAGGTTAATTAAGTTAATGATTACTCATTATTTTGTCAAATATTTGATTGAAATATAAACTTCACGGCAACACCTACCCTCAAACTCCTCTTTTCTGTCTTACTCATATAATCCCCAATGGATTGATGAAAATCGATGATATTATAACAAAAGAATGCCAGGGTAAGGATCTTAATCCTGTAGAAAGGAAACAATTGAATTTATGGCTGAATGACAATCCAAAAAATCAGCAAGTATATGCCCAGCTAAGGCTAAGTCTTTTATACCCCGACAATTCCGAGATGGATTCAGTGGAATTCAAAGTTTGGAATGACTTACAAACCAGACTAGTCAGTAATGTATCCCCAAACAAAAAATCTAATGGTTTTTCATGGATATACAGGGTGGCAGCAATCCTGGTAATCGGTTTAATTGGTACTTTCATAGCTTTCCAGTTTTCTACTGATGGCCAAAAAGAAATACAGCTGGTAGAAGTAAAGATGATTGAGAAGGTCAGCGTTACTGGCCAAAAGATCACGACCGTTTTGCCAGATGGAACTAAAGTTAAGCTAAACAGTGAGAGTAAGCTGATTGTACCTGAACAGTTTGATCCCGATCGAAGAGTGGTTGAGCTCCAAGGGGAGGCCTTTTTTGAAGTTGTGGAGAATAAGGATGCTCCATTTATTGTGAAATCTAGCAATATGGAGGTGAAAGTGCTGGGGACCTCATTTAATGTGAGTGCCTATCAGGATGATAAATTAGTAAAAGTAGGTGTGAAGACGGGCAAAGTGGAGGTGAAAGGGATCAGTGAAACAAAGGAGTATACGGTGACATTGCTACCCAATGATATGTCAACCTGGGATTCGGAACAAAACCAACTGGAAAAAAATCGAATTGGAAATACAGATGCCATTTTTGGTTGGATGGAGCAGAAACTTGTTTTTGAAAATCACAGCTTGCCTGCCGTGTTGAATACGCTGTCCAAATGGTACGGAGTAAAATTTATTGATGATAAAAGACTCGCTGAATCAGCTGAGCGGAAGTATACAGCAAAATATCAAAATCCTACCCTTGAGCAGATGATGATATCAGTGGCTCACGTTTATGATTTTGATTTCGAAATAGATAAAACCAAGAATGAGATAACCTTAAAATAAAAAAGAGGATCGATGAGACTTTTGGCGAAGACTTCGATCCCCTAGCTAATGTTTCAGTTTAAAACCAAAACAATATGAATGTAAAGTTACCTAAAAATGTCATTCGTATGTCAAAATTGACACTATACGTGGTGATTGCCTGTCAGTCACTGTTGATGTCTTTTGCAAGCGGATCCATGGGGCAGAGAAAGCACCTGGAAGAAATACCTATTGAGTTAGAAATAGGGAATGGTGAGATGCCGTTGTCGAAATTGATTAATCAGATTGAAGCCTATAATGAGTTTCAGTTTGCTTATGCCAAATCAGATATTCAAGGTAAATCTATCACCTTATCAAAGAGCAACTACAACATGCAGGAGTTGCTCAGGGAAGTATCTCTTCAGGCAAAATTTTCCATCAGAAGAGTCAATGAAACGATTGCATTGATCACCTTAAAGGAAAATGCCAGCCCCACAGTTACAGAAGAGATCAGTAGCCTTCAACAATCTGTCACAGGAACCATCACTGATGAAAATGGTGATCCATTGCCTGGAGCAACCATCCAGGAGAAGGGTACGACCAATGGGACGATCACAGGAGTCGATGGGAAGTATTCACTTGATGTTCCTGATAATTCAGTATTGACCATATCATTTGTAGGATTCCAAACCCAGGAAGTACAATTGAACGGAAGATCGGTTATTGATATAAGCCTTGTGGCGGATATCTCCGCACTTGAAGAGGTTGTTGTGGTTGGTTATGGTACACAAAGAAAGAGTGATGTGGTTGGTTCTGTCGCTTCTGTACCCACTGAGAAATTAGAAAAAAACAGCAACCCTAACTTGTTTCAGGCACTTCAGGCTTCTACTCCGGGATTAAATATCACAAGAGGTTCAGGTGATCCGGGCTCAAGTGGTAGTATTCAAATCAGGGGTATCAATTCAATCTCGGCTTCAAATGACCCATTAATTGTTGTGGATGGTATTCCTTTTGCGGGTGATATCAGGGATTTGAATCCTAATGATATTGCCTCGGTTGAAATATTAAAAGATGCTTCAGCTTCAGCTATTTATGGGTCCAGGGCTGCCAGTGGAGTTATTTTGATCACTACAAAAAAGGGAACTGTTGGCAAAACAGTGATCGAGTTTAATACATCCTGGTCTATCCAAAATGAAGCAGTTAAATATCAGGTTTTAGATGCCGATGAATTTTTTGAGTTCAGAAGACAGGCGCACATCAATGAAGGGACGATCACTGGAAATGAAACGAACGATGCAATTGCACCCCTCATCCTGGAACAGAATGAATTAATCAGCTACCAAAGAGGTGAGTCTGTTGACTGGCTGGATGAAATGTTGAATCAAGACGCATTGAGACAAGATTATCAGGTAAGCATCAATACCGCAAATAAGGACATAAGTGATTATTTTTCTATTTCTTATGTAGATGAAGAGGGACTTCAAAAAACTACTGAATTTAGTAGGATTACCTTGAAGAATAACCTGGAACTATCTTCCATCGCTCCCTGGTTGAAAATAGGAGATAATTTGTTGTTCAGTTATACCGATTACGATAGAATGGTATTTGGGATCAACAATCAACCTGCTTTTTACCGATTAAGCCCTTTTGCCAGAATATATCAGGACGATGGTTCTTATGAACGTTTTCCGCAAGCCAATGATGAGCTTCTAATCAACCCATTGGCTGAAATTGAACGCTCCGATCGAGAGAATAGCTTCAATAATATTTTTAATAATTTATATTTTGACATTGCACCACAATTCCTGCCAGGATTTTCATATCGAATGAACTTTGGAACAACGTTGAGATATTCAAAACAAGCCATTTACTGGCCTCGTGGAACCTGGTTAGGAGATGCTAATAATGGGTTGGCAGAAGTTGAAAACTCACGGGTATTTGATTTTACCTGGGAGAATATTCTCAAATACAGGAAATCATTTGGTAGGCATAACGTAGACTTCACTGGACTTTACAGTAGGCAATCACATGATTTTGAACGGACAGTTTCAGGGGCAGCAGGTTTTGTAACAGACGATTTACTCTGGTATGATCCAAATTCCGGGGAAAATCCAATTCTTCCTCAAGTTGGTGGTTACCCAAAAAATGAATGGGATCTGGTCTCTTATATGGTTCGAATGAATTACAATTTTGGTGAAAAATACTATATCACAGCTACTGCCCGAAGAGATGGATATTCGGGTTTTGCCAGAAATAGAAAATATGGAAATTTCCCTTCTGTGGCTGCGGCGTGGCGTATCACAAGTGAGCCATTCATGGCGAATATTGGCTGGGCTGATGACTTGAAATTAAGGGCTTCTTATGGAACTGTTGGTAACCAGGCAGTGGGTACTTACCGATCGCTGGCCAGGTTAAGAGATGCTCCTCATGTTTTTGGTGAAACAGTAGTAAATGGAGTAAAAGTGGTGTCGTTGCCGAATAATAATTTAGGTTGGGAAAGAGCTACTACTCTCAATGTCGGTCTTGATTATTCCATATCAGAAGGGAGAATCTCTGGCTCAATCGATTATTACAATACACACACAAGCGACCTTCTACTGAGCCGTGAAATCCCAAAAATAACCGGGCAGGATGATATACTTTTCAACATTGGAGAATTGAAAAATGTAGGGTTCGAACTGGCGTTAAATACGATCGCCATAAGAACAGATGATATTACCTGGAGTTTGGGAGTTAATTTCAGTGCTAACCGAAACGAAATTGTAGATCTGTATGGAGATAAGGAAGATGATATTCAAAACAGGTGGTTTATAGGAGAGCCCCTGAATGTGTTTTATGATTTTGAATTCGATGGCATTTGGCAACTAGGAGAAGAAGATTTGATCACGGCATCTGCAACTCCTGATAGAGTGCCTGGAGATGCAAGGATAGTTGATCAGAATAACGATGGAGTGCTTGATGCTGAGGATCAGGTGATTGTAGGAGTGGAGCAACCCAGGTGGATTGGTGGTTTCAACTCAACCCTATCCTATAAAGGACTGAGCCTGAATATTTTTGTACAAACTGTGCAGGGGATAGATAAGAGATACAGGGAAGAGGGTACTTCTGCCAGGTTTAA
Organism: Cyclobacteriaceae bacterium; assembly: GCA_965223915.1. Classification (GTDB taxonomy): domain Bacteria; phylum Bacteroidota; class Bacteroidia; order Cytophagales; family Cyclobacteriaceae; genus UBA7330. The sequence goes on from OZ245027.1 coordinate 3,308,100, forward strand.
TAAAGCACCGTACGACTACTGGACTCCAGAGAATCCTTCCAATACATGGATCCGTCCTCATATTTTAAGTCCAGCAACTCCATTGGGATCCATAGATGTGTATGACGCAAGTTTTACAAGGATTAAAGACATCACTTTATCATACAATTTGCCAACATCAATTACGGATATGATAGGGCTGGAAAAAACGAGGGTTTACGTGAATTTACATGATTATTTTACTTTCACTGACTTTCCTTTTGTGGATCCGGAATCTGCAGCTTATGCACGAATCTCTATCCCTAAATATGTACTGTTGGGTCTAAATGTATCATTCTAAAGAATTATCAATGATGAAGATAAAATATATATTTACAACTTTAGCAGTGATATTATTAGCTGCTTGTAATGATGACTTCCTTGAGGAACAACCAAAAGCTTTCCTCAGTCCCAATGTGACTTATAATACGGATGCCGGATTGGCAGCCGGAACAGTTGGGCTTTACGATGAAATCAGTTCAGTTTATTTCAATAGCGCCCTTATGCGGGATTACATGTCCCTGGCCAATGGGGGCACAGACTTCATGCAAAATGGCCGGCAGCCCAGTCACGAAGATATAGTAGCACTAACGGCGAGCTATGGACCACTCACTACGGATGGTAGCCTGACTAATCTATGGTCACATTATTATCGACTGATTAATAATGCTACAACCATTTTGGAATCCAGTGCAGTGCATGAATGGTCGAGCCCGACATTGAAAGATGCTACTGAAGGAGAAGCTCATTTTTTCAGAGGATGGGGACATATTTGGCTTACTATGCTGTGGGGAGATGTGCCGACCATTAGAGAGTCTGTCGCGGGAGTTAAAGAAGATTTCACTAAGGAACCTCAATCGGATGTTATTCAATATGCCATAGAGGACTTTAGCAATGCCGTGAGTTTGCTTCCTTCAGGGATCAGTCAACCTGGTCGTTTAGGCAAAGGAGCTGCCAACCACATGTTGGCATATGCCTACCTGTGTGCAGGAGATTTTCCGAATGCAGAAGCAGCGGCCAGCGCAGCTATAAATTCCACTGATCATAGCCTGGTAACAGCTCGATTTGGAAGTAAAGCGAGTCAAGCTAATGGAAACCCTTTTTGGGATTTATTTCAATTAGATAATCACAATAATAACCAGGAAGGCCTTTGGGTACTTCAAAATGGAAATGGGGATGGAGTCCCACAATATAGACCAGCTGTTAGAGGGGGTCCCGCCGTTAGATTCGTACGTATCTTCCATTCTCGTGTAGAATTAATCTCTGGATTATCAGCTGGTCCTGAATATGGAGGAAGAGGATTTACCAGGTTTTCGGCCACCATGCCGTTCTTTAACCTTTTTGAACCAAATGATCAAAGGGGGCAAACTCCAAACCTGATGAAACGATTTGAAGCAATCGATCCTGGGAATATTGATGGGACTCCCGTGAATCCTGGTGATCTGATATTTGATTTTGACAATCCTGGTGATGGATTGCTTTCAGATATAACAGATTTAAGGTTAAGACCCTGGCCTACCAAATGGATGAAAGAGCATACACCTGGAGATACAACTGCGTATCACCCCAATGAAGTGGCTTATACCGGGGGTACAATTAGAGACCATTATATACTTAGGCTGGCAGAAACTTATTTGATCCTGGCTGAGGCACAGCATATGCAGAATAAGAATATAGAAGCAGCCGCGAGTATTAATGCAGTCAGGGAGCGTTCAGGAGCTTCCACTATTGTAGCAGGAGATGTTTCTATTGACTTAATCCTGGATGAAAAAGCAAGGGAACTATGGGGGGAGCAGTACAGTAGAAAAGCTGATCTATTTAGAACCGGGAAGTATATTGAAAGGGTTCAACTCTACAATGCTGAAGCAGGGGCCAATGTGCAGGAAAAACATACGTTGCTACCCATACCTCAATCCGAGATTAATCTCAATCGTACTGTGGAGCTGTCGCAAAATCTGGGATGGTAGTAAAAGCCTGTTATTAATTTGATTTTTAATAAATCAGGGATAGTAACTATCCCTGATTTATTTTATCATTCACAATTTTTTTTATTCCCGGATCATTATGCCTAGCGAGGTGTACTCTTTGATAAACTTTTCCACAGATATTCAATACATAATATGATTAGAAGGAAATTCCTAAAAAACTCATTCATCATCGGAGCTGCCGCACATACTGTTCCGGTATTGGCTTCTTTCAACCCTTTGCAGGACTTTGAAATTGTGAAATTAACCACTGGCCCAAAATATCATTGGTTTGGATACTATGATAAACAGCAGGTAAGTGCTGATGGGAGATACGCGCTTGGGATGGAGGTGGGTTTTCAATACAGATCACCCAACGAAAATGATGTGATCAATATTGGGATGGTAGATCTTCAGGATCAGAATAAATGGATTGAGATTGGAAAGTGTAAAGCATGGGGATGGCAGCAAGGATGTATGTTGCAGTGGGTGCCAGGTTCCAGCGAGGAGGTTATCTGGAATGATCGCGAAGGAGACCAGTTTGTAGCGCGTCACTATAACCTCAGAACAAAGAAAACCAGAACTCTGCCTCGAGCAATCTATACCCTGAGTCCTGATGGTCAGTTTGCCATGTGTGCGGATTTTTCAAGGATCGATAACATGCGATTGGGGTATGGTTACAAAGGAGGCAAAGATCTGTTTGGCAAAGAGAAGTCTCCTGAAAAAGCTGGGATTCATAAAATGGAACTGAAAACCGGTAAAAGCAAACTGGTGATTTCACTTGATCAGATTGCAAAAATGCCTCATCAGGGCGTATCGGTAGAAGATAAGTGGCACTACTTTAATCACTTGCTGGTAAGTCCAGATAGCAAACGATTCATATTCCTCAATAGATACAGAGATTTTTATTTAACTCCGGAAATGAAGGCTGAGGAGAACGCTTATGCCAAATATGTAAGGGGTAATTATACAACAAGGATGTTCACAGCAGATGTGAATGGTGGTGATGTTTATGAGCTGGACAGGTCCGGAAGGACCTCTCATTTCATTTGGCGAGATCCTGACCATGTATTGGCATGGACCAAACATGAAGATCAAAATGGGTTTTTCCTCTTTGAAGACGAGACCAGGAATGTCAGTTGGGTCGGTAAAGGTGTGATGACCCAAAATGGACACCAGACTTACCTCCCAAACACCAACAATGAATGGATATTGAACGATACCTATCCTGATAGGGAGGACAGAAAACAAACACTGTATTTGTATCACGTTCCTACTGGCCGAAAGGTCGTCATTGGTCGGTTTTATCAACCCCCTGAATCCACGGATGAATGGCGGTGTGATCTACATCCAAGATTCAGCCTGGACGGCAGGACTGTTATATTTGATTCTACGCACGGTGGAGATGGAAGGCAGATGTATATGGTCGATATCAGTTCGGTTTTAGATGGTTAACCGTGCTTAAACTAATCTTAATTGGTATGAATAACATGTTGAGTGTGAGAATTATTGTTGTCTTGAGTTTGACAGTTTTGGGTTCTTGTCAGTATACCGAAAAACCCAATGTTCGGGATTTACCCAATATCTTACTTATCCTATCAGATGATCACAGCTATCCTTATTTAGGTGCTTACGGTCATCCGGATCTCGAAACACCCAACCTGGATCAACTGGCTGCCGAGGGTACCCTGTTTACCAATGCCTATACTACAGCTCCCCAGTGTGTGCCCTCCAGAGCTTCTATCCTTTCTGGCAGGAACGTGATCGATATTCGGATGGGAAGGTTTTCATCTCCTCTGCCCAGGGATGTAAAGACGATTCCTGACTATCTGGGAGACACCGGTTATTACACAGGCATCTGCGGCAGACATTATCATCTGGATGGCTCTGCTAAAAAAGCTCCTGAAACGATTTCCACTTTTGAAAAGCATAATATGGTGACTTTTCCTGAGCGGGTCGATTACCTCAAATCAGGCGCCGATAAAGAGGTGCTTTTACAGTTTCAGGGTTTCCTGGATCAGGTACCCGAAGGTCGTCCGTTCTTTATGTGGATGAACTATAGCGATCCCCATCGGCCTTTTACCGCTGATGAGTTCCGACCGAATCCTTCGGAGATAACCATACCACACAGCATGCCCGATCTTCAGGAGGTGCGCGAAGACCTGGCAGACCATCTGGCAGAGATCAACAGGCTGGATTACAATGTGGGCAAAGTCTTCGCCGAACTGGAGGATCGGGGATTGACTGAGAATACCATGGTGATATTTATTGGAGACAATGGAGCTGCATTGCTTAGGGGAAAAGGTACCCTTTATGACCTTGGACTTCATGTACCATTAATTGTGAAGTGGCCTCACCACTTACCAGAAAATAATACTTCGGATGTGTTGGTATCTGGAGAAGACCTGCTCCCAACAATACTGGATGCCACTGGATTAAACCCAGATAAGGATATAACAGGGAAGAGCTTTTTACCTGTTCTGAGAAATAAAAAGGAAGAACACCATCAATATATATTCGCCCAGCGAACCACACATGGGTCCGGACTCCCCACCCAATCAGCTCGGTTTGATGTTGTTAGAACGGTTTTTGATGAAAATTATAAGTTGATCTATAATGTGACCTGGCCATTTCCCTATACTCCTGTTGATTTCAATAACAGAGATATGTGGAAACGCATTACGGCCATGCACAAAGAGGGAACATTGGAGGCTAAGTTTGATAAGGTGTTTTTCCCGGCTCCAAGACCCTATTTTGAATTATATGACCGCAAAAACGATGCGTATGAATTCAACAACCTGATTGATGATCCTGAATACAGCGAAGTAGCACATCGATTAAAGGCCGCATTGCATGAATGGATGATTGTTTACGAAGATTACGCAAACCTTCCAATACCACCTAAATAATGTTTCCAAGACATTATCAATAAAAAAATCAGTTGAAGAGACGTGACATCTTAAAATATTCTGCCAGTGCACTACTTGTCGGGGCCATTCCGAATCTTTCTCGTGGGATAGACCGAAAGCGTATTGATCTTTCAGATGTTAGGAGTCAATTTTCAGCTCATTTTGATGACTTGTTGATAGGTAAACCTTACGGAAAGTACGCAGCCGGTTTTGACAAGTCTGTTGATTTGTATGCATCTTGTGACGTGGCCATTGCCCGGCATATCATGGGTGAGAAGCTCCTTGATTCACTTTCGCTTAGAGAAAGGATTGATTGGATTCGTTATATCAATTCTTTTCAACATCAGGCAGATGGGAGTTACCGTGAGCGATTCAACCATTCAAAATTGCATGCCAATGGTATGGTCATTGGTGCTTTGGGAGTGTTGGGAGGAAAGCAAGCTTATGAGGTTAAGTTGTATGAAGATTTTGATTCCGTAGACAATGTAGTCCTATGGCTGGAGCAAATAGACTGGGCAAAACAGTGGGGAGCGTCGCATCAGTTCTGGGGAGGCATTCATTGCTTCAGTATGAGTAATGATTGTACGGATGAGTGGTTGGATGTCGTTTTTGAGTGGCTCAATGAAAACCTGGATGACAAGACAGGTTGGTGGAGAAAAAACGTACCCCATACGGATAGACATCAGCCGCTTGGGGGCAGCGTACATATCCTGCCTATATATGAGCATCATCAGCGCCGCTTTCCATACCCTGAGCAGGTGGTAGATAGTGTCCTTGCATTACAACTACCAAATGGCAGGTGGTTAGCTCGCGAAAAAGATCAGGCACATGTAATGCATTATTTAGAGCTTGATGCCTTATATGCACTCAGGTATATGAGTGAGCTTACTCCCGGTTATAAAAAGGAAGAAATTAATGAAGCAGTAAATAAGTATGGTGACCTTGTGTTTAGCTATTGGTCAGATCCACAATATGGCTGGAAAAAACAGCATCCTCACCGGATTTTGTCAATGGTAGGCACCTTTGGATTGTTGCAACAATTGCTCCCCGAACGTTTTTATGATTCAGTAGCATGGTCTGATATTTTTAGTGATATCAGGTTATACAACACTGCTGCAGTTGAAGTTTAAATGAAATATACAAAATGAAATATTCCTACAATATTAAAAATTACCCGATACTAAGAGTGACATGTTTGTTGCTAGGCTTACTGGTTTCTCTTGAAACATTTTCACAAGCTAAACCGAAGACCGATTATCTGACTTATGTCCAAAACTTTGCCAATACGCTTATTGAGCATGGTACAGATAACTATGGACCCCGAAAAACGGCCATGTGGGCCTCGGTCATTGACACCAGAGATTTGACTGTGCCCAGAGAGGGTGTGCCACCCACAGAAGGCGTGAGACCCCATGACCGGGCAGTGGGGGGTAGCAATTTGTATCATGATGTATACACTGTAAGATTGTTCAAGACCCTTACTAAAATCACAAATGACTCCAGATATCAGGAAGCCGCATCGTCCTACCTGAATGATTTTCTATCTAATTGTCAAAGTGAAGCAACGGGTTTATTCGGGTGGGGTGAGCATCTGTTTTATGATTTCTATGAAGACAGAGTGTCTCCTGCAGCCAGATACAAAGAACGAAATGACTATTCACATGAATTTTTAGCTAGTACCCCTCTGTTTGAGGAGTTGTGGGAACTAGATCCTGAAAGGACTCAGCGGTCCATTGAAGGATTGAGGTTGCATTTTCTGAATCCCGACTCAGTAACGTGGCTGTTTAATCGGCATGCCTATTGGAATAAAAATGAGCACCAAACCATCGTGATGCCATGGATCAAACATTCAGCTTTGTATACTTATGCTTACTTATTTCTGGCATCCAAAAATCAAGACGATCAGATACTGAGGAAAGCCCGGGGAATAGGGAATCTTTACTGGAGTCAGAGAAATCCGGATACCAACCTGACCATGAGTTGCCTGTATCACAAGACTGAACCAGGCGTTGGTAAAGTACCAGCCCTAAGTGGTATGAGCTATCTTTCTTACTGGATCTATAAGGGCACAGAGTTCACTCCAACTGAAGAATCTTTGAGAGAAAGAAGCTTAAAAATGTTTAACAGCATTCTCGAATACTCCTGGGATGCTGATCAGCAGAAATACTATGATGCTCTGAATTTGGACGGTTCGCCAATGCTAAATCTGGACACCAAAAACCCAGAAGATAAATATAAGTATGCACCTGTGTATCCGGTGGGATATGGCACCTATTCCATAATTAATACAGGCCGTATAGCTGCTTATCTGGCAAAAAAGGAAAAGAATGACTTTTATGAAGAAACTGTTCTGAGAATTGCAGAAGTCGCCAATGCAACAGCCCTTCCAAAGGCTTTTACTGCAGAACATCTGGCAAACGTTATTCATTTAAATCTGGATGCCTTTGATATATCTGGGGATCAGAAGTATCTAAATCAAGCAAAGAAAATTGCTGACATTGCCATCAGGGATCTATACAGAAATGGTCTTTTTGTACGGGAATTCAACGATCCGTATTACGAAGCTAAGTTGTATATTGGAGACATGGTGTCCGGATTGTTGAGATTGCACCTCGCGCAGGACACTAAATTGTATAAGCAGTTTGCCTGGGACTGGAGTATATAGGCTATTGCCATAAGCCATTAATAGCTTTAATTGATTGAATTAAACTTTCGCATATTGAATCCTCTTGTTTTATTCATAGCGCTGTTTCTTCAGGTTTTAATTGCTACGATTGTACCATCCTGTGGTCAATCAACACAACAACTCTCAAATCCTGTTTTGCATAAACGCATTACAGTGCCCGAATCCTTATTGATACAAAGTCATGAACTGACCTATGGTGGTGATCTGCGTATTGGTGATCTGAACAACAATGGCGAGGTTGATTTCCTTGTTTACAGGACGCATGAATTTATAGATGGTGGGGCACCTCAACCTTGTTTTATAGGGGCGTTTACCCAATCAGGAGATGTCCTTTGGACCAAAGGATCCGGGGGCGTGCAACCCAACAGGCCTGGTCCGGTAGCCATTTTTGATATCGATGGTGACGGTGCCACTGAAGTCATCACCTTCTTTGTGGACAATCCTGATGAAGTTAGTCCCCACTCCATGAAAGGTATGGTTGTACAAATTTTGGATGGGTCGACTGGTCAGGTAAAACGTGAGGCCAGACCACAGGAATTGATTACAAGCTCCGGAGAAGGACCAAACTGGGTCCATCAAAGGATACTTATCACTAACCTTAGTGGCACACCTTCACCACAAGATTTTATCATCAAGCTAGGCACTAAAATCATTGGCTTTGACAATCAGCTGAATGTATTGTGGACCTACACCAACCAATGGGATGAATATGCCAACTGCCCCGCGTATGTACCGGCTGTCGGTGACATGGACAATGATGGGATAGATGAGGTCAATGGAGGCTATTACATCCTGGATGCTTCTGGCAAACCCATATGGGAAAATAAACTGGGCAAAAATATGGATGCGGTTGCTATTGATTACTGGGATCACTCAAAACAAAAGCGTGCTTTTGCTTCGGGTTATGGACATGTGCTTAGTAAAACTGGTGAAGTGATTCTGGCAATGGGCGATTCGCTGGTTCCCCATGGACAGGAATTGAGGGTTGGAGACTTTGTGACTTACCTGCATGGAAACGAAATGGTGATGCGGTACAATGGGCATAACCAGGAAGCGATGTTGGTAGCAAACTCCGGAGAGATTCTTAGCCGTTTTTTGCTCAATGACTCTCCCAATAACACTGGTATGGAAACAGTCAGATGGTTTGGAAGTAATGGCCAGGATTTATTGTACAATGGTGGCATGTTGTGGAGTGGAGATGGGCAAGATTCATTGACTTTTAGTGAATTGCCGCCAGAGGTGGGAAACAAACGCCAGGGGTGGTATCACTGTATCCCTGCTAATGTTGCCGGGGATGAAGCGGAGGAGGTCATATTATATAATCCCTGGGCTTCGGAGATTTTTATTTATTCCTCTAAAACGACAGATATAGAAGCATTCAAGGGATATCAAGCTACTTCAAGGCAGTATAATGTTAGGTTATTGGATTAGTGGATTTACAAATAAAGAGTATAATAATGATTAATAATGTTATTAGATCTTTTCTACAACTTATAAGTTTTGTTTGCATGAGTAGCGTAATGGCCCAGAATGAAAAGCTTTGTGTTGGGCATCATTGGACAGAACAGGAAGCACTTATCATGATGGAGAAATTCAAAGGTCAATGGAATGATCTTGAATCGTGGGAGCGTAGGGCTGATGTAATAAGAGATGGGATAATATCTGGTATGGGTTTGGATCAGATGCCTGTAATATCCGGTCAGTTCAATCCCATCATCCATAGTACACGTGAGATGGATGGATACATTGTGGAGAATATTGCGATTGAAAGTTTTCCGGGCTTTTACATTACAGGTAACATCTATCGGCCACTGGTGATGGAAACGGAAAAAGTCCCTGCAATCCTTTGTACACATGGACACAAGAGTAACCGTGGATCGACAGAAAACCTGCAATTAAGGTGTGCATCATTGGCGAGAATGGGAGCAATAGTCATTTCATATAACATGTTAGGTAGGGGCACAACACAAGATGTGAGTCATACCATGCCAATTTCCCTGCTTCTCCAGACCTGGAATAGTAAGCGGATACTTGAGTATATGCTTACCAGACCAGATGTAGATCCTGATCGAATTGGGATGACTGGAGAATCTGGTGGGGCTACAATGACATTTCTATTGGCAGCGCTCGATGAAAGAGTAAAATTGACAGTACCAGTCGCTCAAATCTCTGCCCACTTTTTTGGTGGATGTCGGGCAGAAAGTGGTATGCCCATCCATAAAAGCAGTAATCATCAAACCAATAATGTGGAGATCGCTGCCCTGACTGCTCCCAGACCCATGTTGATTGTGTCTGACGGAGCAGACTGGACGATCAACACACCCATTGTTGAGTATCCTTACATTCAAAAAGTATATGAGGTTTACAAGGTTCCTTATAGGGTCAAAAACGTTCATTTACCATTGGAAAAACATGATTACGGATACTCTAAGCGTGCTGCTGCGTATATATTTTTAGCAAATCACCTGGGTTTAAATCTGGATGCTCTTCCTTATGACGATGGATTTTTGGAGGATTTTGTTACGATACTGCCAAATGAAGATATCAGTGTATTCAATGATGATCATCCATTGCCCGAGAAGGCACTTGTTGGAGATGAGGCCATTATGGAATACTTGCAAATTGACTTAAAGAAAATATACCTATTTAGATGAACACACAAAGTGTGCTGATGAAATATAAATTAAGATTATTCGTAGTAATTGGGATCTGTATTTTGATATCCTGTTCATCCAATGAACTGAAATTATCCAAAGAGCTAATCACCGTCAAGGCCAATTCCTGGAGATCAGCAACAGTTTTCACACATGTCATATGGAAGGATTTGTTGTTTTACGGGGCAGGGTCCGGTTCTGATGGCGGCGATCCCAGACACGAAATGGAAATCGGTGTATTTCATCTGGTTAGACCGGATTCAGGATACCATGACAAGAGAAACCCGATGGTAACAAGGGCTCAGTTTGCTCTGGATCAGCCAGGAAAAGGAATAACTCCACTCTCCATTTATGACCGTGGAGATAGCCTGTTTATGTTTTGTACTTCAAGACCTGACGACGATCTTCAACCGCACATAGTACAGATCAGTGCCAGTGTAAAGGATCCTTATTCCTGGGGAAATTACCGAACTATAATTGATGATAAGGTCTCCGGAGAACGAAATAATCATGGAGCATCCGTGCTTTTAGATCCGGATGACTCATCAAATCTGCTGATCTATTTTGCAGCCCTCACACCACCCAATGAATACCGTATTCTTTTGGGTCAGATACCTATCAATCAAATATCCGAACCTGAAGCATTTCAGCTACTCAATGATTACGATAACGCAGTTCTTGGAAGAGAAGGAGGTAAAACAAATTATCCTTATGTGAGATATGACTCATCCGAAAAAATATATGAAATGTGGTACTCTGGCCATACGATAGGCAATCCAAAAACCAGATCATGTTATGTAACCAGATCAATTGTTAAAGATAGGTTTGAGCCAGCGACTGACATATTTATGAAAGCTTCGGGAATACCATCACGAAATGACAATGCATATGCCACCGGACCCAAAGTATATGGACAAGATTTTTACTATTCAGGAAGACGGGAGGGTAATGGAAATTATCTCGGCATTTTTTACAAAGACCTTGAGAATTGATAGAAACAAATTCAAAAATTGGATGCCCGCTTTTAAATTTCATCAAAGATATACCAACTCAGTATTCTATTAACGCCGATTATTCTTTATGGGATTTGTATTATCGCTCACTATATTACAGAATTGTTATCCTGAGAAATGGCAAAGAAAAAAAGTACATCTACCTTGTCCACTCAATTTGAGGAAGTCTACTCCGCATATTACGAGCGGTTATTTGCCTTTGCCCTGGTGATCACCGACTCAGAGGCCGATGCTCAGGATGTAGTTTCACAAGTGTATTTCAATCTTTGGGAAAAGCAAAAAGACTTTGCTGAGATCAAAGATCTGAAGGCCTACCTTTTTACTTCGGTTAAAAATCAGGCGGTACGCCACATCGCCAATGACCGGTATTTTCATACTGAAGATATCGAAGAGGTGTTGCTCTCTATCGACCAGGTTGATCCGGAGGAGCTGATGATCGGGAAGGAACTTGAGGAGTTTATAGACCAGACCATCAAAAATCTTCCGGACCAGTGTGGACTGGTGTTCAGGATGTCAAAGGATAAAAACCTAAGTCAAAAGGAAATAGCTACTGAGTTGGGAATAAGCAAGTATACCGTCAAATACCACATGGAGACAGCACTGAAAAAGATCATGGGTGAGCTGAAAACCAAATTCCCCGAATCCAAAGTGATCAAGTGGATGTCTGCCGGGGCCGCCTTACTCATGCTCAGTCAGTTCTTGTTGGGATGAGGTCGGACAGACCGGTCCATCTTCCCTGGCTGGTATCCTCATGGCTGGTGTCCTCACTATTGCCGTCAACTTAAGGAAATTATTACCTTAATCAGTTGAGAAAAATGGACCACCCCACACCCTTTGATCCCTAAAAGGAGCCTCCCGCACGGTTCTTTTGTTCAAATGATCGAAAGGGATGGATCCCCTATAGGGGAAAAAGGGGCAGCGAAGGGCTTAAGTTGACGGCAATGGTGTCCTCACCAGCCAGAAGCGCAAATCAAATTTACATATCAATCTCACAGCAATACCTGCATATTATTGAAAAATAAATCAGTTATTCATACCTGTGAATAAAAAATTTACAAATATTTCAATCAGACCCGTCACATTTAGCGATATTTTACTCTTACTTTAAAAGGATCATAAATAATGATCATCCACATGGAGGAGATTGTCATAAAAGCCATAACACACAAAGAACTTAGTCCGCAGGAAAAAGAACAGCTGGACGACTGGTTAAAAGATAGCCAGAAGAACCGGATGATCTATAACCAGCTAAAGCTTACATTGAGTTACCCGGCTGAAGGTCGAATCAGAGAAATGAAGGCGGCGGGCTTGACCAGACTTAAAAGAGAAATTGGCTCTAATGACTCCCAATCCATTGACATAAGTAGTTCCTGGACCTCCAGGATTTTGAAGGTTGCTGCAACAATTGCCTTAATTATATCTGTCTCCCTGGTTATTTATAAGTACCAGGAAGATTTAACTCAACCAACTGAACAAACTACTGTCAGGCTGATAGAAAAAACCAGTCTTCCCGGACAGAAAATCACAGTGACCCTTTCAGATGGCACCATTGTCAAGCTGAATGCTGACAGCAAGCTCATTGTCCCGGATCGCTTTGCAAAAGATAGTCGTCAGGTAGAATTGATCGGGGAAGCATTCTTCGATGTGAATAGGGATACCTCACGACCATTTATCATCAAAACCAGCGATCTGGAGGTTGAAGTTTTGGGTACTTCATTCAATCTCAGAGCATACAAAGCAGGAAATGATCCTCTCGTGGCCGTAAAAACAGGTAAGGTCTCAGTAAATAAGATTTCAAATAATGAAAAGATTTACCTGGAGCCGAATGAGCTGGTAAGCCTCAACGAAAATGGGAGCTTATCAAAAAGGAAAATTAGCAACAATGATCTTGTGTTTGGCTGGACTGAGCAGCGACTTGTCTTTGATGAAACTTCTATGGACAACGTCTTTGAGCAGTTGGTCAGGTGGTTTGGAGTGGAAATACAAATTGAAAAGGAAGTGACCAATAAGCGACCATATACGGCCAATTATAGTAATCCAACATTAGAGGAGGTTCTTAAGAGCCTTTCTCACTTGTATCAATTTGAATACTCAAAAGATGGAAAAAGAATAATAATAAGATAAGAATAAAAAAAGAGAGGGTCGGACAATTCTTTGGCGAGAGTGATCGACCCTCCCGAGTACAGTTTTAGTAATAAAAACCAAAACCATATGAATGTAAAATTACACAAAATTGGGATTTGCATGTCGAAATTAGCGATTTATGCAATGGTCGTCATCCAGTCAATGATTCTGGCCATGGCGAGCGAATCAGAAGCCCAGCGTAAGCTGCTGGTTGAGATTCCGATTCAACTTACTTCATCGGCTGAATCCAGGCCTTTGATGGAGGTTATTTCTGAGATTGAAGCAAAGGGAGAATTCACTTTTGCCTATTCAAAGAGGGATGTTAGAGGAAAATCAATCCGGTTAGAAAATGAAATCTGGACGATGGAATCCCTAATGAAGGAGATCTCTTTACAGGGTCGGTTTTCAATCCGCAGGGTGAATGAGACCATCACATTAAATCCGGTTAGAGATGCGTTTTTACCGGATGTTAATGAACAGATCGTTTCGCAGAGCAGAGTAACCGGTTCTATCACCGATGAAAATGGTGAAGCTTTACCCGGTGCCACCATCCAGGAAAAGGGAACTTCCAACGGAACAATTACAGATGTGGATGGAAATTTCTCTTTAAATGTTGCAGGAGGTGCCACACTCACAGTTTCTTTCGTAGGCTATCAGACACAGGAGGTTAATGTCAACAACAGATCAGTCATTGATGTACAATTGATGGTGGACTCCGAGCAGTTGGATGAAGTGGTTGTGATCGGGTATGGTACGCAAAGAAAAGGCGATCTTACCGGAGCTTCGGCGGGAATTTCTGCAGAGGAGATTGAAGCTATGCCGATGAATAGTTTTGAGCAATCTATCTCAGGAAGAGTGGCCGGTGTTCAGGTCACACAATCTAATGGCGCTCCCGGTGGTGGGATTTCCTTCAAGATCAGAGGGACCAACTCAATCACTGGAAACTCAGAGCCCTTATATGTAATTGATGGCGTACCGGTGATCAGCGACAACAATAATGGGATGCCTGGTTCAATAGGAAGCAGAGGTGAAGGGGTAGTTAATAATAACCAGAATGCACTTTCTACTTTAAACCCTAATGATATCCAGGATATCCAAATATTGAAGGATGCAGCCGCAACAGCAATTTATGGAGCGAGAGGAGCAAATGGGGTCGTTCTGATCACTACAAAAAAGGGAAAAATAGGTAAGCCTTCAATCAATATTGATGTGTATGCCGGAGTACAATCCCCTACAAACCGGTTGGATCTGGTAGGTCAACAAGATTTTGTCACAGCACTGCAAGAGGGTTTTGATAATGCCGGACAGCCGTTTCCATTATCGGATAGTCAGATTAATGACCTCATCAATAATCCAACTACAACTCCGGACCCACAGGATTTGGCTTTCAGATCCCCCTCTGAAGCTTCCATTCGCAATGTTCAGTTGTCCGTTTCAGGAGCTTCTGAGAGCGATATGAGCTATTATATATCAGTAAACAATTTTAAGCAAAATGGTATAATCAAGAATAGTGGTTTTGAGAGAAACTCCCTGAGACTTAATCTGGAGAAGGGATTTAATGATTTTCGAGTTGGGTCAAACGTTAGTATGAGCAAGACAAACTCGGATATCATCATGGGAGGTAACAGGACCAGTACACTTTCTGAGCTTTATGGAGACTCGCCACTTCAACCTCAGTTTGACCAAAATGGCGATTATCTACACCGGGAAGTAATAGACAATGGCAACGGGGTAAGTTTCCAATCACTGCTGGATGGTGTTACAGATGAACTGGTTTCTGAAAGAGTATTGGGTAGTGTATTTGCTGAATATAAGATAATCAACTCCCTTACCTTTAAATCTACCTTAGGTGTTGATATTGATAAACGACTTAGAAAGACCTATTTCAGTAGAATTACAGGGCCCCGTTTTGGTGGTACCAGTAACCCCGGTTATGGTCAACAAGCATCGGTGAACAGCACTCAGGTTGTAAGTACGAATACTTTGACTTATGAGCCACAACTCACAAATGGACACCGACTGACAATAACCGGAGTTTATGAAGCTCAGACTTTTGAACGGAGTTCAATAGGTATAGTCAACCGTGGATTCACCAGTGATGTGCTTGGTGCGGATGCGATTGGATCTGGTCAACAGCCGGGAGGACCTGAAGTAAGTAATAGCCGCTATCAATGGCAATTAGCTTCATGGGTCGGAAGAGCTTTTTATGCATATAAGGATAAATATCTTTTAAATGCCACATTGCGTTATGATGGTTCTTCCAGGTTTGGGAAAAATAACCGATGGGGTACGTTTCCTTCCATAGGACTTGGGTGGAATGTAACTGAGGAAGTATTCCTTAGCGATATTGAAGCACTTAATCAACTTAAGATCAGAGGAAGCTATGGAATCACTGGTAATCAGGAAATAGGAGTACTTAGAACTGCCGAGCGCTATGTGCCCACAAACGGGACAATTTTTGGAGATGTCGTGGCCAATACGGTGAACGCAGTAAGCTTTGCTAATCCCAACCTAAAGTGGGAGCAGAGTGCACAATACAACATTGGCTTTGATGCGAGCCTTTTTGAGGCCAGGTTAAATCTTACCTTCGATCATTACAAGCGTACCACTTCAGATTTATTGCTTGAGGTCAACATAGCTCCTAGTTCAGGATTCAGTGCACCGGTTTTCAATGCCGGAATGATTGAAAACAGAGGCATTGAACTTGCAATGAATGCACTGCTGGTGGAAAATGCAGATTTTCAGTGGAATCTGTCAGCTAATTTTTCAAGAAATCGAAATGAGGTGCTGGAGATATTGTCAGAGAGGACTTTTGGAGAAGCAGTAGACGGAAACAATGTCCCCGGTAGTCTGATCGAAGTCGGGCGTCCCATTGGCGTGTTTTTTGGTTATAAAACAAACGGCGTTTACGCTACACAGGAGGAAGCTGACGCGGATGTTACAGATGGTAGCGTGATGATAAAAGAAGCTGGAGAGTATCGATACGTAGATACAAACGGGGATAACCTGATTGATTCGGAAGATCGAACGGTGGTTGGGGATCCAAATCCTGATTTTACCTATGGCCTAAATTCGAACTTAAGCTACAAAGCATTTACCCTTGATATTTTCTTTCAGGGAGTGCAGGGTAACGATATTCTATGGGCTGATGCAGTTGGACTGTATACTTCATCGCCTGGTGACGGCGCTATTATGCAGGAACGTTTTGACAATCGTTGGACACCCTCAAACACCAATGCCGAGTATCCCAAGTTTAACCGGGATTCGGATGTAGCAAACAGACAGTATGATGATAGGATCATCTTCGATGGTAGTTTCTTAAGACTGAGAAATATTGTTTTGGCTTATGAACTACCTGCTTCATTGTTGGAAAAACTAAATCTTGAGCGCGTCAGAGTTTACACGTCAGCTACCAATCTATTCACCATTACAAAATATCCCGGATTCAATCCGGATGTGAATGCGGTTGGTCAGAATACGGTAAATATCGGGGTAGACCATACTACCTATCCTCTTGCAAAATCTTTTCAATTAGGTTTCAATATTACCTTTTAAATAATAGAAATTATGAAAAGCTCATTTATATATAATTTTATTTGTCTTTGCATACTGACTTTTTCTTTCAGTTGCTCAGATTTCCTGGAGGAGGAAGCTTTAGATACGTTTACCTCTCAGAACTTTCCTCAGACTGCAAGTGATGCGGAAGCTTTAGTTAACCAGGCCTATAACTTCACTTCAAACCTCAATGGGGATTACTATTCAATGGATGCCAAGTGTTATCCTACTGAATTTGCCAATACCCGATGGGCAGGTCCAGGAAACTACCGGTCACAACTGGACGAGTACGTCGTTGATAATTCTAATACAAGCCTTAGAAATTTTTGGACAACGGCCTACCAGGCTATTAAGCAAGCCAATGTGGTCATTGAGGCTACATCCAATGTTGCCAATGATCATCCTGACAGGGATGTGTTCAATAGAGTAAATGCCGAGGCCAAAGCACTCAGGGCTTACGTATATTATGATCTGGTCATTCTTTTTGGTGAGGTTCCACTTATTCTGAACCGGCTGGAAAGTCTTGAGGATGCTGAGAATGGTCTGGCATCGATCAGCAGTATATATGAGGCCATTATTAATGATTTGACGGAAGCAGCACCTGCATTACCACATGATTATCCCAGTGGTGATCTAAGCAGAATCACCCGTGGGGCTGCAAGAGCCTTATTAGGAAATGTTTACCTGCAAAGGGCGATGGATCCAGCAGGAGTAGCTGAAAGTGGTGACCTTGATAATGCGATCCTTTGGTTAAGAAAAGTGGTAGATAGAGAAGATGATGGAAAACAGTATATTCTTGAACCGGATTTTGAGAACCTTTACGGATTAGGTCAGGTCTCGGCCATCAAATATTCGGATGAAGTCATATTACAATTTTGGAGAGATCTCAATTCATGCTGTAGAAATGGGTTCTACTCAAATTCCAACCCAAGGGATACTCCATTTGGATCAGCCTGGGGACATATGGTAGCCGAAGTTCCTTTTTATCTTTCCTTTGACAGTAACGATGAAAGGTTACATGTCTCCTTTTTTGATACCATCGACGCTCCGGATAAAGGATTGATTTATTATGACCATCAAAGGCCATGGGCTGATAACTACCAGCATGATGGTCCTGCTTTTCAGAAGTGGATCGATCCAAATCATGACAATACCGGATCCAGTAACAATGCCATTGTGATCCGATATGCTGAGGTGCTGTTGAATCTATCTGAAGCCTTGTTTCGAAAAGCAGGAGGCCCTACACAGGAATCCTTAGATTTACTTAATCAAGTGAGACATCGAGCTAAACTTGGTGATTTGAATCCGGAACCTGCCACATTCGAAGAAATGGAAGAAGCAATCTTCAATGAACTGCGATGGGAAACCTTTTTTGAAGGAAATGGTATGACCGATGGTCACCGGTTTTTTGATATTTTCAAGGAAAGGGTAGAGGGAAATACTCAATACCAGGAACCACCAATTCCTGACGGTGTGACGGAAGACCCCAATCGTCAGAATGATGCCGTGCCTACTAATTCTATTACGGTGACAGTGGATAATATCAGAATGCCTATACCATTGAGTGAAATTGATGCGAATCCGGCACTTAACCCGGGTAACTGATAATTATAAAACAAAATGAGCCACTCTTTCAAAGGAGGAGTGGCTTATTTTTTATCTCAGGTAAGTGAATGTTCACCTTCTTTCTTACCAACCTCATTGCAATAAATTAATTTGAGCTGAACAGATGAGACTACCCATTGGTTTACTGAGTCTTCTATTATTGATGTCGTTATGTTCTTTTGGTCAGAAAAAGGAAAAACCTGATCCATCTGTAAATGAGGTATCTCACTATGTAAATCCTTTTGTGGGCACCAGTGGACCTGGTCATATCTTCCCGGGTGCTACCTGTCCCATGGCACTGGTTCAGCTCGGGCCTCACACAGGCAACTTTGTCTGGGATTACCACTCCGGATATCAATATGGGGACAGCACGCTGAGGGGATTTGCACATACCCATACCAGTGGCGGGGCCAATCCTCTTTTAGGAGAAGTATTAATTCTTCCTTTTAAAAATAAAGAAACACTAAAAACAGAGGAGGTTCCCTTTTCAAAAGCTTCTGAAATAGCTTCACCGGGCTATTATTCGGTTACATTGAATGAGGATGATATTAAAGTAGAACTGACGACTACGGTCCGGACTGGCATTCATCGATATACCTTCCTTGAGGAGAATGATTATCATGTCCTGATCAATATTGATGAAGTCCTGTACAACAGAGGGAGACAAAGAGAGCCTGTGGTAGAAGCAGCCTTCACGCATATTGATGAAAGTAGTGTTCGTGGCTACTTGAGAAATAATTATGAAATGCTTGATCGCCGGGTCTATTTCGCGATTGAGCTTTCCAAACCTTTCCAGGCAAGTGAATTTGTTGATAAAAAGAACAGGGAACTTGTTCTTGATTATGAGGGTATCAAAAAGGGTGAAACCCTCGAGATCAGGGTAGGCATTTCTTCGGTGAGTGTTGATGGCGCCGTGAGGAATTTGGCTGCTGAGTCTCAAGGCAAATCTTTTGATACTATAAAACAACAAGCGGAGGAGCAATGGAATAGCCTTCTTGGCAGAGTAAATATCACGGGCTCTGAAAAGCAAAAGGAGCTTTTTTACACCAACATGTATCACCAGTTTATCCATCCTAATAACATTGCGGATGTAGACGGGCAATACATGGGGGCGGATGACAAGGTCCATAAAATGGAGTCGGGTGAGTTTTACTCCACCTTTGCATTCTGGGATATCTATCGTGCCTCTTTTCCACTTTACACCATTCTGATCCCTGAAAAGATTGAATCCTTCATCAATTCCATTATTCAACATTACGACGAGAAAGGCTATCTGCCGGTGTGGGCGCTGTGGGGCAGAGACAGGCAGCAGATGATTGGAAATCATGCGGTAACCGTGATCGTTGAGGCCTACCTAAAAGGTCTCTATAAGGATGGAGAGCGTGCTTTTGAATCCATTAATAGTACACTGACACAATATCATTGGCCAAAATACAAATGGGCATTGTATGATGGGTATGAATATTTACCAGCAGATAAAGTAATGTCCGAATCAGTGTCAAGAACCATGGAAGCCAATTTTGATGATTGGGCCGCAGCCCAGCTTGCCAACAAACTGGACAAGCAGGAAGCGTATGATTTCTTTATGCATAGGTCCGGATTTTATAAAAACCTTTTTGATCCGGAATATAAATTGATGAGGGCCAGGACAACCGATGGCGAATGGGTCACCCCTTTCTATCCGCTAAATATAGAACATGCCGGAACATCCAACGGAGATTATACGGAAGCAAATGCCTGGCAGTATACCTGGCATGTTCAGCATGATGTACCAGGGCTGATCGAGCTGATGGGGGGAAAGGAAACCTTTGAACTGATGCTGGACAGCTTACTGGCCCTGGAGCCAACCATTGTCGGAACAGGAAATACCAAAGATGTGAGTGGACTCATTGGTCAGTATGCCCACGGCAATGAACCCAGCCAGCACATACCTTATCTGTATAACTATATTGACAAACCTTCTAAAACCCAGGCATTTGTCGACCAAATTCTCGATACGATGTATGAGCTTACCCCTGCCGGATACTGTGGAAATAATGATTTTGGCCAAATGAATGGATGGTTCATTCTAAGTTCTTTGGGGTTTTATCCTGTAAATCCGGTATCGGGAATTTTTGATATCGGCCGGCCTTCGTATGAAGAAGCCAGTATCAGTGTCAGTGAAAATACCTTTAAAATAAGGGCCAGGAACTACGGGAAGGACAATATATACGTCCGTTCGGTAAAACTGAACGGGAAGCCAATTTCGGATTTTAGGATCTCTTATGAGGAAATCATGAAAGGCGGGGAATTGCTTTTTGAGATGTCTGATAAGCCTGTGAATAACTTCTAAATGATATACACAATATGCAAAGAGTTCAAGATCTTTTTAACAGCTATTTGAATGTCTTCCAAAAGCAAAAAACTGCTTACATACTCTGCTTTATGCTGGCGGGCTTCCTGCAGCAGTCTTTAGCTCAGGAGATCCCTGTAGGAGTGAGATTTGATACGACTACACTGATCCGCAAGGGAAATTTTGGAGATAACTGGTGTCAGACCTGGGGTGCAGACGGTCATATTTATACCATGATGGACGATGGCAACGGCTGGTGGGGTACCGAGGAGAAATTAAAAGGAAACCCCAACATGGAGGGTGCAATGTTTCTAAGGATTGAGGGAGATCAGAACTTTGGAACCAAAGACGTGAAGAAAATGCCCGGTTATCCTATCAATCAGGGTATCTCGCCATTTTATGCATACGGTACGGTATCGGTTGACAGTACCATCTATGTATGGCTCTGGAAAAGCGAAAGCGATACGTGGTACCGTCGAGCTGTAGCCAATCGATTATTGTATACCAAAGATTTTGGTAAGTACTTTTATCGTTGGACCGGTGAGTTGGAAACACAGGCCAGATATTGGGATACCGATTCCAGTGCATTCTTTTTTTACAAAGAAGACCCTAAGCATCACATAGACAGAGATGCCTATGCCTTCAACTGGATAGCTTTTTGTCAGAATGGAATGAATAATGAGGCTGCAAAAGATGAGTATGTTTATATGTATGCTCCCGAGCAGCATGAGCCCAGGAATTTGAGTATGATCCGTGTACACAAGGATCATATCCTGGATAAATCCAAATACGAATATTTTAAGGAATGGCGAGGTGATCGGGCGGTATGGACCAGTGATATGACAGAAAGAGGGGTAAATATCAGATATCCTGACGCACCAAATGGTCAGGAATGGATGTGGGCCTCCTGGTTTCCAAGTGTGGTCTACAATGAAGGGCTGGATCGATACCTGATGGTAAGTTATGGAGTGACAGATCCCGGAAAGAACTTTTGGGATGGGTGGTGCTCAGCCTGTAAATACCCCGCCAGCATCGGCTTCTGGCATGCTGAAAACCCATGGGGACCATGGAAACAATTTTACTATGCGGACCATTTCTATCCGGATAATGAACACAACCGGACGTATGGATTTAAACTCAGCCCCAAGTGGATCAGTGACGATGGAAAAAGAATGGTCCTGATCTGGTCTGATGCAGGGAACAATCACAGCACCTATTACAAATGGAACCAGATGGAAATAGATATTCTCACCAGGTAATATGGAATCTTTTCCTGGTTAAAAAAACCCTCAAAACTTCCTTGATGAAAAATAAAGTTTTAGTCTTTTTAATAATCCTGATGGTAATTCAGGCCTGTAATACCCCAACGGATAAAAGGCCTCATTCAACATTGCAGGCCGGGGATTTCAAGACCACAATCGACGGCAAAGAAACCAACCTGTTTTTTTTGACCAGTGGAAATGTACAGCTGGCAGTTACCAATTTTGGTGCACGTATCGTCAGCCTGCAAGTGCCTGACAGGGAGGGTGAATTTGTAGACGTGGTGCTGGGTTTTGAAAGTATAAAGGATTATCTGAATGCCAATGAGCCATTTCACGGAGCAACCATTGGTCGGGTAGCCAACCGGATAGCCGATGGAAGGTTTACTTTGGATAGCACAAAATATACTTTACCAATCAATAATGTCACCAATCATCTGCATGGTGGTGGTGGCGGATTCCACAATGTTGTCTGGAATGTTGAGATGGTAAATGATACCTCAATGGTAATGTCTTACCAGTCTCCAGACGGAGAGATGGGTTATCCGGGTAATCTGGATGTACAGGTAACCTACCAGTTGAGTAATGATAATGAACTGATCATTTCCTATGAAGCTACTACCGATGAGAGGACCCCGGTGATGCTCACGAATCATGCCTTTTTCAACCTGGGAGGAGAGGCTAGTGGAACAATCAATGATCATATATTAGAAATAAATGCTGACAGTTTTATCGTAGTGGATTCCACGCTGATCCCTACCGGTGAAATAGCCAGCGTCGAGGGTACGGTACTGGATTTTCGGAAGGGCAAGAAAGTGGGGGCGGATTTGCCGCTCCAAAATGAAAACATACACCTGACCAATGGAAAGGGTTATGATCACAACTGGATAGTGAACAGGGAAACATCCGGTGAAATAGGCTTTGCGGGATCGATTTTAGACCCCGATAGTGGCATAAAGATGTCTGTCTATACTGAGGAACCTGTTTTGCTTTTTTATGGAGGTAACTTTCTGAATGGGACTGATATTGGAAAATCGGGTAAGACATTTAAATATCGGGAAGCATTTTGTCTGGAGACCCAGCATTATCCGGATTCTCCCAATCACGATCATTTTCCTTCAATCATTCTTTCTCCCGATGAGAGATATGAATCCATGTCAATATATGAATTCAGCATTGCAGAATAACAGCAAAAGGATATCAGGATAAAAATCAAATAGCCAACTTAGAAATGTGTAATTTCCTCGATAAAATACATGATGAGTAAATGGCAACAGCGACCATATAATCAGGAAGCACCGTATCTCCCGGTAGGGCCCTTCAAGCTAAGGCTACCCTTTGTTCATTACAGGTTTGAGCTTCCGGACTATCTCCAGGGATTACTGATGTGCGCTGTTGACATGGCCGCCATTCCACTTATGATGGAGCTACTTGGGATGCCTTTCGAAGCGGCTATTGCCATTGTGATCATGAATGGCTTCTTGTACCTGGTGCATCATCTCCTGGGGGATCCTGTAGTACCGGGATGGATAACTCCCGCCATACCTTTATTGATGATATATGTTCAGACTTTTCCGGAAGGTGTTGACAGGGTACATGCATTGATCGCTTTTCAGATGATGCTTGGCATTTTTTCAGTTTTTCTGGGGGTTACAAAAATGGCGGCCCGGGTAGTGATGAACATTCCATCGGCAATTAAATCCGGTATCATATTGGGAGCAGGGGTTGCAGCGATCACTTCAGTGCTTGAGGAGGGGGGACGCTTCGACCAGTTTCCCTTTACCATCACGATCTGTGTGGGGATTGCTTTTTACCTGATTTTCTCCAATCATTTTCGCGAACTGATGAAACGGGGACGCTTTTGGAGTATGATTGGCAAACTGGGGATCTTTCCAATCATCATGCTGGCCGTTGTTGTCGGTCCAATGTTGAATGAAACTCCCTGGCCGGACCTGGAGTGGGGTTTTACCAGTCCGGATTTTAACACCATGTTCAGCCAGTATACGGTATTCGGAGTTGGCTTTCCACCATTCACGATGTTCCTTTCCGCCTTGCCGACCGTATTGGCGGCATATATTGTGTTGTTCGGAGATGTGTTGCAAAGCCAGGCCATACTGGAGGAAGCGGATGAGCTTCGCCGCGATGAATCCATTGACTATGATCCAAACAGAGCCCATCAACTGTTTGGTGGAAGAAATCTGTTTATGAGCATATTCGGTCCGGATGTGGTCATGTGCGGACCATTATGGGCCGCCATGCATGTGGTGATTGTAGAGCGATATAAGCAGGGAAAGGAAGCCATGAATTCTATTTTTGGAGGAGCGGGCTCATTCAGGTGGGGTACAAATACAGGGCTGTTGCTGTTGCCTATTGTTAGCCTGGTTAAACCCATTCTCGGAGTGGCGCTGGCCCTGACCTTATTGATCCAGGGCTATGTGAGTGTCCGGATCGGCATACTGGAAGCTAGAAATCAAAAAGACCTGGGCATTGCGGGAGTCATTGCCGGTATTCTGATCATGAAAGGAGCGACCTGGGCATTTATAGGAGGAGGCTTGTTAACCCTCCTGGTGCATGGAAAAGACACTTTTAAAAGGAGTTTGTCGAAGAAAAAAGAGGATGGTGGTGCTTTAAGTAAATTTAACAACCAGTAAAACCAAGCATGATGAAGACAAAAGCTGCAGTGCTACATGAAATGGAATTAGGCAGGCCTTATAGTGAAACAAATCCGTTGAAAATAGAAGAAGTGGAGTTGGAAGCACCGGGAGCGGATGAGGTAATTGTCAAAGTAAGGGCAGCCGGGTTATGTCATTCGGACCTGTCGGTAATAGATGGTAACCGTCCGCGACCCCTGCCCATGGTTTTAGGACATGAAGCTTCGGGGGAAATCGTTGAGTTAGGAAAAAATGTAGAGCGGTTTAAAGTAGGAGATCATGTGATATTCTCTTTCTTACCCTCCTGCGGGCATTGCCTGAATTGTGCAACCGGAAAAGCGGCACTTTGTGAACCGGGAGCCAAGGCCAACGGAGAAGGCGTGCTAATGGGCGGCCATAAGCGGATAAAGAAAGGAGGCAACTATTATAACCATCACCTCGGTGTCTCCGGTTTTTCCGAATATTCGGTAGCTTCCGTTAACTCACTGGTCAAAATTGACAGGGATATTTCTTTTGATATTGCCGCATTGTTTGGATGTGCTGTGATGACAGGGGTCGGAGCTTTGGTAAACACTGCACAGGCAAAACTGGGAGATATGGTGCTGGTAGTAGGACTGGGAGGTGTAGGGCTCTCGGCTATTATGGGTGCACAGGCCGCTGGTGCCCGAAAGATCATAGGAGCGGATATCAACCCGAAAAAGCGACAGGTAGCGCTGGACCTGGGAGCTCATCATGTGGTGGATTCGTCAAAACCGGAAGCCCTGGAAGAGGTCAGGGACCTGACAAACGGAGGAGTGGATATTGCTGTAGAATTTGCCGGAGTCATTCCTGCATTGGATTTTGCGCTTCAGGCTACCAGGCGAGGCGGTACAACTGTTACAGCAGCATTACCTCACCCGGAGGCAAGGTTGAGCGTATCTCCGACGATGTTGGTCGGTATGGAAAAAAGCCTGAAGGGATCATACCTGGGAAGCTGCGTGGCACAGCGGGATATACCGAACTTTCTGGATTTATACCGCTCAAAAAGATTAAGGGTGGACAGGTTAATCACTCACAGGATTGGGCTGGATGATATCAATGAGGGCTTTGAACGGTTAGCTAATGGGGAGGCAATCAGACAGGTAGTACTTTTTGACCAATAAGTAAAGGGTTTTGAGATCAATTGGAAGTCATACGAATTTTAGGATTTTAGATCCCATTGCTAAAAAGGCAATAGACTTATTCAAAGGTCTAGGGTCTGTTTTACCATGGCTGGTCTTGTTTTTGGGCATTTTTACACTAGCCTCCTGTACTTCTGATTCTGGTCAAAGTGAAACTAAAAGTCTTGACAGCACCGCTTATCTTTTGGAAGGTAAAAACCTTAGTCAGCAATATTGCATATCCTGCCATATGTATGCCACACCTGATCTTTTGCCTGTGCATATCTGGAAAGAGGAGGTCTTGCCGAGGATGGGGGCATTTCTTGGTATTTATGAGCGGGAAAACCGGGCAGAGTTGCTGGAGGGAGGAGACGCCAGGAAATTTCTGCTGGCAAACAACATCTATCCCCCAAAACCAGCCATTGATTCTTCGGATTGGGAAAAAATAAAAGCTTACATTCTTCATGAAGCCCCTGAGGCTCTTGACAATAGGACAGCTAAACTTGAGATAAGGAACGTATTTGAAGGCAGCACTCCACGTGCCAGAATTGCTCCACCAATGGCCACGATGATCCAGTATGAAAGTCAATCCGGGTTGATTTATCATGGCGATGTCAAAAAAGACTACAGTACGATCAATATCTTCAATGCGGATTTAGAACCGGTGCAATCACTAGGCGTTCGTTCTCCTCCTTCCATTATCAGGGAGAAAAATGGGGAATTATGGGCTTTACTGATGGGATCATTCACCTCCACTGATGAGCCAAGCGGACGCATTGTGAAGTTTACAAAGGACAATGGCTCGGAACAGTATAATTCACTCACCAATGTCATTTCGGGGTTGCAGCGTCCGGTAGATATGGCTTTTGCGGATTTTGATCATGACGGTGATGAAGATGTAGTGGTGGCTCAGTTTGGTAACTGGGCGGGGAAGCTGGAATGGTTTGAGAATAAAGGATCCGAACAATATGATCGCCACCTGCTGATCAATAAAACAGGGCCCTCTCAGGTGATAACGGAAGATCTGAATAATGATGGGCTTACGGATATTTTAGCCATGATCACGCAGGGAGATGAGAGCATCTATGCACTGATCAACCAGGGTGAGGGTAATTTTCGGGAAAAAAGACTTCTGCAACTTCCGCCAACATATGGAAGCGTAACCTTTGAGTATCTGGATATGGACAATGACGGCATAAAAGATATTGTCCATGTGGCAGGAGATAATGCTGACTATGAGGCCATTTTAAAACCCTATCACGGCATCAGGATCTTTAAGGGTTTGGATAGTCTGAGTTTTCAGGAAACTTATTTTTATCCTGTACATGGAGCCTATAAGGGATTACCGGCAGACTATGATGGAGATGGCGACCTCGATATTGCCGTGATCTCCTTTTTCCCCGGCTACCCTGATTCGGCAGGAGAAGCACTTATGATGCTTGAAAATAAGTCGATAATGGATTCCCTGATTTTTGAAGGGTTTACAATATCAGGTTATGACATTGGAAGGTGGAATGTGATGGATAAGGGCGATATCGGTCAGGATGGAAAGCCGGATCTTCTTTTGGGTTCTTATGTGATCCGGGATCCTTATGGTCGTCAGGAAAACGTGGCAGCTCAGTGGATGAAGGATAGTCCCATGCTGCTGGTCCTGAAAAATCAGTGGTATGACTGATCCGGAGCCTGGGGCCTCTTTGAAAAATTTATAATAAAAGTAAAAATTGATACAAATGATGAACCGCAGACACTTTATTGAGCAGACAGGAATTACAGGGGTTGGCCTTGCCATGCTTCCGGGTCTTTCGTTAGGTTCTGGCTTGCCTGCAGCTGAGGTAATTGATCTTAGTGATAAATTACCAGTCAACCAGCTGACCAGCGGTCCTAAACAACATTGGTTTGGATATTATGATAAGTGGCAGATCGACACCTCCGGTCGTTATGCACTGGGGAATCAGGTAGATCAGATCTTTCGCACACCCACGCTTCAGGATAGCTTAAAGCTCGGTTTTGTTGACCTGAAAGACAATAATCGTTGGGTAAATATCGGCCAAAGCAGTGCCTGGGGTTGGCAGCAGGGATGCATGCTACAGTGGTTACCAGGCAGTTCGGAAGAAGTGATCTGGAATGCCCGCCTGGAAGACAGCTTCGTAAGTATCATCAAAAACATAAAAACCGGAGCAAGACGCATCCTGCCAAAACCGATTTATACCCTTAGTCCGGATGGGCGTACCGGCTTTGGGATTGACTTCGCCCGTTTGCAGTTTTTCCGACCGGGCTACGGATATGCCAGCGAAGACAGCAGTGTACCGTCAAGGGCTCCGGAGGATACCGGGATCTACCGCATGGACCTGATAAGCGGGGAAAGTAAGCTCATAGTTTCCTATGCCGACCTCGCAAAGCTCAGTCGTCCATTAGGATCTGTGGCAGAGAACTACCACTGGATCAACCACCTGCTGGTCAATCCTTCCGGTACTCGAATGATATTTCTCAATCGTTCCAGACCTTACCCGACTCCTGCGGAATATCGTCAGGCGACCGGAAGACCTCTGGACGGACCTGATGAGTTATACATCACCCGGGCCATAACGGTCAATACAGATGGTTCTGGTCTGTATGCGTTAAATGATTCAGGTCATTTTTCGCACTTCATCTGGAAGGGAGATGATGCATTGTGTGCATGGGCTAAACCTGAGGATAGCGATCGGGCAGCCTTCTATGTTTTCGAGGACCGGAGTAAGCAATATCACATAGTGGGTGATGGCCTGATGACCCGCAATGGTCACAATACCTATGTACCCAATACAAATTACGAATGGATCTTGAATGATACTTATCCTCAGGGTGAAGAGCGCGAGCAGGAACTATACCTCTACCACGTCCCCACCCAGCGCAAGGTGATACTGGGGCGTTTTCATGAGCCCGTGAAATTCAAAGGAGAATGGCGTTGTGACCTTCATCCTCGATGCAATCAGCAGGGAACAAAAGTGTACTTCGATTCAACACATCAGGGAGACGGTCGTCAAATGTATGAAATAGATATAGCTGATGTTATTAAAGGTTAGATCGTAAAATCGTTGTCAGTAAATTCTTTGATAGATAAAAATCACAATAAATGAATTTGATAAACACAGATGTTGACCAGTATTCCAACAGGAGGAGAGATATTCTAAGGAGTGAAATATCCAAAATACTATTTTGGGTATATGCTCCGACCACGAGCTGCATTTTTCATTCCTTTAAGATGTTGCTGACAGTATTACTTGTAATGGTATATTTTAATGTAAAAGGACAGGATTTAATAAATTCCGGTCAGGCAGATAGGATACTGAAGTCTTTGGATGCCGAGTTCAATGAATCCTTTGATTGGTGGTCGAAGGTCTATGACGGTGAAAGCGGAGGATGCTTCTACTCTTTGAGTGCGAAAAGAGCTTCTTCAACTGACCCTCGATTTGCACCGGACATTGAATCAACTTCAAAACTGGTAGATATTTTAAAGCTGGCTGATCTACTGGATACCACATCCCCTGATTTTAAGACAAATGTGATCACCTTTCTCCAGGGTCGACAGGATCCTGAAAGCGGACTGTTTAGGGATCCCCAGCATCTTGACCAATACACGCACCTTACCATGTCGCGTGTGACCTCGATGGCATTCAGCACAATCAATGATTTGGGAGGCAAAGCCCTCTACCCATCACCACTGGATAACAAAGAAGACAATGAGGAGGCGGCATCAGCATTTGCTCATCTGGAATCTCCCGAGGCTCTGGATACCTGGATGCGGGCGTTACCCTGGGGAGAAAATACCTGGGAAGTTGGAGCACAAATCCGTCATCAATGGCCATATTTCGAGGAGATTCCCTCAGAACAACGACAAGACTTGTTAAAACCCGTTGAACAGTTGATTAATGAAAAGCAGCAGCCAGATGGGCTTTTTGGTTTTGAAGAGAAGGAAACCTGGGGGTATCGTTTGTCAGGCACACTCAAGATCTTTTCATTTCTTCATTCTGCAGGGATAGCGTTACCGCAGGCGGAAAAGGTGAGGGAGACCACCCTCCGCATCCTCTTCAATGAGAACTATGATAACCTGATCATTGTCTTCAACACAGCCAACCTACTCAAAATTCTTAATCAACATGGGGAGGGCTTTGATGACGATCTTCGGCTGAAAATTGTGGAGCGATGTACGGAATTGCCGCATCAGATGCGGGCACCTGATGGTGCATTTTTCACACATACTTACCGTCCCACACCGGTGGAGATGGGGAAACGCCTGGGTCAGGACGTGGTGGAGTCAAATTCCAATGCCACAGGCCTAGCGCACATTACAAGAAATATTCTGATTGAGTTTTTGACAGGTGATTCTCCACCTTTTGCTCATCCGGCGGGACAAACTCTGGTTGAGGCCCTGGATGCGGCCACACCATAATCCATACGCTGAAAGTTATTTTTTTATCACTTGACAAATTAGGTCTTTATGATCTGCTGCTTACTCCCCCACGTAAACCCTTCAATCGCTTTTCGGTTGGGCTTGAAGACACTGATCAAAAGCCCCAGTAGAACACTGGAAGCCAGGCCTATCAATCCGTAGAGCAGAAAGGAAAGGTCCGTCTGATTTTTTACGATCGTCAGCACGGCCAGGCTGCCCAGCGTTCCTAAGAAAGCCGCCGGTCCGGAAATCCTGGGGAAGAAGATCCCCATGATGAATAGTGCACCCAGACCACCTGTCAGCAGGCCAACAAATGTGTTGAACTGGTCCCATAACGAGGCGATGTCCCAGGTGGCGAGCACGAGCGCCATGCCCATACCGAAAACGCCAACGATGACACCAGACCACCTGGCGACGAGCATCTGTCCTTTGAGGGTGTTGTTAACAATGATCTTTTTATAAAAATCAGAAGTGATCACAGCTGCCACGGAGTTGATGTTTGAGGAGAGGGTGGACATGGCGGCTGCAAAGACCGAGGCAATCAGCAGTCCGGATATCCCCACAGGCATTTCGCTCACGATGAATTGAGGGAAGACAGAGTCAATGTTTGGGTTGACAACAGCCAGCTGTTCCGGGTTGGAGGTGTAAAAGGCGAAGAGCGCAGTACCCAACATAAAAAAGATGATGGTAACAGGGATACTCAGAATCCCATTGAGCCAGATGCTTCGGCTGGTAGCTTTTTCGTCTTTCGTCGACATGTAGCGCTGAACGATGCTCTGATCGCTGGTAAACGTGATGAGTGAGTTGGCCAGTCCTCCGACCAGCACCACCCAAAGAACAGGTTCTGTCAGGGAAAGCCGGAAATCCAGAAGGTTAAACTTCTGTTGCTGATTCGTGATGTCTATTAAACTAGTCAGTCCGCCGTCAATTCCTGAAATCATATAGCCTAATGCGATGATAGCTCCGGACATGAGGATGATACCCTGAATCACATCTCCCCAGACCACTGCTTCCATGCCCCCACTCGTACAATAGATGATCGTGACCACACCCATGATGATGATGGCCCAGTAGACACTGAATCCGGTGACAGCATTGAGCGCGAGCGAAGGGAGAAACAGAACGATGGCGATCCGGCTGACCATAAAAAAGACAAATAGGGAGGAGGCCATCCACCTTACGGGTCGGTTAAACCGGATTTCCAGGTATTCATAGGCAGTGTCCAGGTTGAACCTTCTGAAAAAAGGTAAAAAGAAGGTGATCACTACAGGCACGACCAGGATGATGGACATGTTGTACATAAACATCCGCCAGTCAGATGCATAGGCTTTGGCTGGGATGGAAATGAAAGTGATGGCACTCAGTGTGGTTGCGAGAATACTGATCCCGGCAGCCCACCAGGGGATCCTTCCTCCGGCTTTGAAGAAGTCATCCGTAGTGCTTTCTTTCTTCATGAAGTAAAACCCAAGCCAGAGCATTCCTCCGAAGTATAGCACCAGGACGAGGTAATTGAACCACCCGAAATCGGGTTCCGTGGTAAATTGGATCCGGGTGATCTCGGGGTTCCTGACACCGGGACTGATCTCACCCCCGGGGATGATAACAGACTGCTCCCATGCCACCGCCGGAGCAACAGCAATGGGTGTGCCCATATACACTCCTGCATCAAACCAGGTATCCGTGACGGTATTGTACACCAGGATTTGATCGTTAAAACCCGTGTGGTTTACCCAAAGAGCATCTCTTCGAGTTTGAGCAGTTGCGTCACCATTGTTCATGTCATGAATGGCCTGTTCCACCTGGTTGAAAACCTGTCCGTTGTCTCCGCCCAGTAACACAATATGTGAGGCACCAATGGGGATGGCTGAAGCGGCTGCCAGCTGCATGCTGACGCCATGAATACTGATGTCTTGTCGTTTCTCCCATTGTCCCTTTGAGGTTTGATACCGATATACCGATGAGTAGAAGGTGTTGAGTAGGCCGTCTGGCTGTTTCCCTCTGCCTCCAATCACATGAACGCTCGTTTCTGTTCCATCCATTTGAGCTATAGCCGCACCAGCCGTCAGAGGTTTTGGGAAAGCAGGGAGTTGTTGCCACCCTGCCTCCGGATTATCAAGGTCCAGGGATAAAAAGTGTGTCGTAATACCGACTTTACCTTCGCCGCCCACAACATAAATGGTTGATCCGATCGCCGTTGCGGCAGCGTTTTTAAGTGGCTCAGGTAGTTTAGGCATTTGTTCCATAATGAGAGTGCCATCATACGAGATCCTCAAAACTTCATCACTGAGTCCGTCAGCGGTAAGCCCGCCGATACAGTAGAGCTGATCGTTGATGGTTACGGAAGCACCTTCACCGATTCCTACTGTTAGTTTTTGAGAGAAATCCACTTCACGCAGTGTACCATCCAGCTCAAAAATCAGGAGGGCATCTGAGAAGTATTTCTTTCCATTTTCCCAGGGTTTACCATCAGGGAAAGCGGTACCCCCAGCTATGATCAAATGGTTTCCTATTTTACCGGCAAAGGCTCCAGCCAGACCTTCGGCTCCCGGAATGGCGTCGATATTAGCCAGGCTTCCAATCGTTTGTTGAGACGTGAGATTGATGTCCTTTTCAGCCCATGCGGAAACAGACATTGAGAGGATCAGTAGCGATATGATATAGGTTTTCAAATTCAGAAAAATTTTGAAGTGATTTATTTCCAGATGGTAAAACCTCCGTCTACCACAATGTTTTGTCCGGTGACATAGTCAGAAGCAGCTGAAGCGAGAAACAACGCCGTGCCTTTCAGGTCCTGCCCCATTTTACCCATCCTGCCCAGAGCGGTAGCTTTATTATAGGCATCGACAAACTCCTGGGGTAAACTGTCCCCCTGAAATCCTCCCGGAGAAATACAGTTCACACAAACACCGTAAGGGGCCATGTAGGCTGCCAGGTCTCTGGTCATTCCTATCACACCGGCTTTGGCCGCGGCATAGTCAATGGGTTGCTCGGATTTATTGTTGTCCCGGTACATGCTGCGATCCCGGCCAATCATCCCGGCAATTGAACCAATGTTGATGATCTTGCCCGACTTTTGCTCCGCCATGATCCTGCCGACTTCCTTACAGCAAAAAAGGGCACCCACAAGGTTGGTATTGATCAGGTTGACCATGTCCTGGGGATCACGCTTAAACAGGTCACCTTCACTGGCACCTGATCCGCCACCCGCATTATTGATCAAAATGTCTATGCGCCCTTTCCATTGCTGAGCCTTTTCAGCAACACTTTTTACCTGTTCATGATGACATTGGTCCAGGGCAAGCCCCAATACTTCAATACCAAATTCATCCCTGAGCTTTTGTGCCGGTTGTTCCAGCTTATCTTCATATCGCGAGGTGATGACAAGATCACAACCGGCATTGGCCAACTCACAGGCCATGTCATAACCAAGTCCGCGGGATCCTCCCGTGATGAGTGCTACTTTGTTTTTTAAATTAAAAAGATTGGGTGTTGACATATCAAATGTTTTTGATCAGGTTAATATCTTCGGTTTTAGTCTGAGCGGCTTCAATGACCCTCAGGGATCTGCATCCCTCGGTGATGTTACAGAAAACAGGACGGTCATTGACGATGGACTCCAGGAAATCAAGGTTTTCTTCTCTAAACATATCGTCTCGTTTGGTCTGACCTTTCTGATGCTCCCATTGTTGAGCTACTGCATCATAGATGGAGATGGTGTATTCGTCCCATGAGGTAAAGTCGATCATCAAAACTCCCTGAGTGCCAATGAGCTCCATATTTCTTCTTCTCGGGATTTGAAAGAAATCCAGGTGGACGGTGGCCGTACATCGATCCTCAAATTTAAGGAGGAATTCTACGGTATCGGGAGCCTCGATGTCAATATCGCTGAAGCTACCATGGACAGAAAACACCTTTTCCACCGGTTGACCGGCAAACCAAAGGGCCAGGTCCAGGTCGTGCATCAGCTCGAAAGCCCCTGAATATTTGGCATAGTACATGGTTTTGTACTGTGGATGGACCGAAGGAAAATGTTCCCCAACCAATGACCGTACAGACACCAGCCTGCCAATACGACCTGAATCGAGGATATGCTTAGACTTCCGAATCCCTTCATGATATCGGGTGCATAGTCCGACCATCACTTTTTTATTTTTAGACTCAGCCAGATCTGCAAGTTCTTTAATCCCATCCATGGTCAGTGAGATGGGCTTCTCAATGAACACATGACAGCCAGACTCGATAGCCTGCATGGCCATGGGGATATGCAGCCGGGTAGGGGTCATGATAAATACAGCATCAGCCATTTTTAACCCGGTTTCATAGCTATCAGCTATTTTTAGGTTGGGGAATTCACGTGTTAGTTCATTGACGTTTTCAGCGTTTGGATCAAAAATAGTGATCTCCTTTACGCCCTGTTCGGTTAAAATTCTGGCATGACGTTTCCCAATGGATCCACACCCGGCTAAAAGTAATTTCAGGTTTTTCCAGTCCTGGCTCATGATGTTAGAATAGACGTAAAAAATGATTTTCCAGATGATTTCGCATGGCATTCCTGAATAGCTCCGGTGAGCCATTCTCCAGCACATCCACCAGTCCTTTATGGGAGACATACCTCATGCTATTGACAGGGATCTTCAATAACCCGCTATTGTGTACATAGTCAAAAAGCGGCAATAGCAACTTCTGAAAATTCTTCAGGCTTTGGTTGTTGGAGATTTCATAAAGCTTCGAATGAAAAGCAATTTCGTGTTCGATAAAAAACCGATCCTGTTCAGCAGCTTCTGGTTCTCTGGAAACGATCGCTTTGAGTTCACGAATGTCATTATCCGTAATCCTTTGAAAAATAAAATCAGCCATTCCCACCTCCAGGGCAAGTCTGAGCTCAAACATATCTTTTAATGTTTCCTGATCCAGGATGTGGGGATTCATGCTCTTGCTCAACACATTGAAAATGTCCGGACTGGTGATGACCGATCCTTTTCGCTTTTTCGATTCGATCAGTCCCATCACCTTGAGTCGCATCAGTGCTTCCCGGATCACCGTTCGGCTTACCCCCAGCATTTCCGTCAGCTCCATTTCCTTCGGAATCACATCACCCACTTTGAATTGCTGTTGCCTGAGCAGTTCGACAATACGGGTTTCCACCTTGTCTACCAACGAAGAATTTCCTGAGTCGAGCCCGGTTCTATCAATGGGTAATGAATTCATAATATGTATAACATAATATATGATTTGACGACAATTTATAGATTTATTTGCTAATATATAGTGATAAGCAATGGTAAATTACTTTAATTTGATGGTTATTCATAAATATGTAATACATATAAAAGACTATACAATGAAGAATATTTGGATAATCCTTCTATTAGTTGTCAGTTACAGCTGCAAACAGCAGGCAAACACCCATGAAGTATCAATCATGGACGCGGTCACCATTCCGGCGGTCGATCTGGATGGGCAAACGGAAAGACAGGTAGTAGTGGATCGTGAAGAAGGTCAATACCTGGGGCATATTTCCACCATTCTGCTGGAAGATGGAAAAACCATACTGGCCAGTTATCCGAAAGGCCATGGCAGAGGGCCCGCCATCTTAAAAAGGAGTGAAGATGGTGGAAAGACATGGAGTGATCGCCTTCCGGTTCCGGAGAGCTGGGCCACGAGCCGTGAAACACCTACGCTGATGCGGACGGTAGATGCACAGGGAGTCAAGAGAATTATCATGTGGTCAGGATTGTATCCCATCAGAACTTCCATTAGTGAAGATGATGGTCGTACCTGGACTGAGTTGAAACCAGTTGGAGATTGGGGTGGCATCACCGTAATGGGATCGACTACACCACTGAATACTGGAGCCGGGCACTACATGGCCATATTTCATGATGATGGCCGGTTTATTAAAGGAGGTGATAATGAGTTCTGGGGTTCTCCCGCAGGTGAAAGCACCGGATTGATGACGGTATACACCACTAAAAGTACCGATGGCGGCCTTACCTGGTCTGATCCTGAAGCCATCTATAAAGACAGCACCATCCTACTTTGTGAACCGGGCATTATCCGTTCACCGGATGGGAAGCAAATTGCTGTTTTACTGAGAGAAAATAAAAGAGTGAAAAACTCATACATCATCTTTTCCGATGATGAAGGCAAAACCTGGTCAGCACCCCGGGAATTACCATTGTCGCTGACTGGTGACCGGCATACCGGAAAGTATGCACCTGATGGCAGGCTGTTTATCAGTTATAGGGTGATAGCTCCCGAGGACAAACGGGAAGGTCGCCCTTTTGAGACTAGCTGGGGAGGCTGGGTTGGCACCTATGACGACCTGGTACAGGGTACGGAAGGTCAGTACGTGGTCAGACTCAAGAAAAATTACCCCTCGGAGAGCGGCTGGGAATACGATACCGCTTATCCCGGGGTTGAAGTATTACCTGATGGTACCATCGTGACCACCACCTATGGTCATTGGGAGGAAGGTAAGAAACCTTACATTCTAAGCATGAGGTTTACACTTGATGAGATTGATCTATTAGCCAAAGCCGCTACAAACTAAAAAGTATGAAGAAAAAACACATTGAAGGCCTGATAGCAGCGCCGTTTACACCGATGAATCCTGATGGCTCTGTCAATATCAAACGTATACCCGCTTATTATCAGATGCTAAAACGAAATGGAGTCAGGGGGGCTTTTATCTGTGGATCAACGGGCGAGGGTGTCTCCCTCACCATGGTAGAGAAAAAAGAAATTGCCAAAGCCTGGGGTTCTTGTGCGGAAGATGATGTCGATTTTTCCTTAATCATGTTCTTGGGTGGGAATTGTATGGCTGATTGTAAAGAGCTGGCATTACATGCCAAAGATTGCAATTTTCGAGCGGTATCTTTCACAGCACCTTCATACTTCAAGCCTGCTAATGTCACGTTACTGGCTTCAATGTGTGAAGAAATAGCTGAAGTTGTGCCGGAAATGTTATTTTACTACTATCATATTCCGGTGCTTACGGGAGTGAATTTTCCCATGTTATCTTTACTCCAAAGCATTCACTGGAGCATACCCAACTTTGCCGGGATCAAATATACCCATGAAGACTTCATGGACTTTTTATCCTGTATGCACTTTGCTGATGGAAAATATGACATGCTGTGGGGGCGTGACGAAAACATGTTACCCGCGCTATCTCTTGGGGTGAAAGGTGTGGTGGGAAGTACCTATAACTACGTAGCTCCGCTTTATCACCAGTTGATAGATGCATTTAACGATAACGATCTGCAAGAAGCCAGTCGTTTACAGCAGGTCTCTATTGATCTGATCGGGCTGCTGGGAAAATATGGAGGAATGGGCACGGGAAAGGCTTATATGAAGCTTATTGGTCTGGATTGCGGAGAATTTAGGTTACCCATCAGCAACATGACCAACAAGCAGTTTGAGGCATTTAAAGCGGATGCGGATCAACTAAATTTTCAGGCATTTTCCTGCAGCTGAAATTGCGCATTAAATCCTTTAACCAATGGGGTACACTCAGAAAGAACTTAACCAGCTTCAGCAATTCTACCGGGATCGGCTGCTTGGCAACACGATACCCTTTTGGTTTCCACGCAGCTATGACAAAGAACACGGAGGGTTTTTGTTGATGCGTGATGCAGACGGTTCACTCATTGATGATGATAAGTCCGTCTGGTTTCAGGGCAGAGCCACCTGGACCTTAGCCAATCTGTACAATACCGTCGAACAAAAAGAAGAATGGCTGGAGGGCGCCCGCCTGGGCTATGAATTCCTTTCACAAAAATGCTTTGATACGGATGGAAGGATGTTTTTCCACATGACAAGAGACGGTCAACCTATCCGCAAGCGGAGGTATTTCTTTTCGGAGACCTTTGCGGTGATTGCTTATGCGGCATATGCCAAAGCATCGGGCAGGGAGGATGTGGCAGAACAGGCTAGAGAACTCTTTGGGAAATGCATGCATTATGCACAGCACCCTGAGGAGTTTGCGCCCAAGTTCACAGATGTCCGTCCTTCAAAAGGCATTGGTGTTCCCATGATCATGCTCAACACCGCCAGGCAGGTGCTGGACACCGTAGTCGACCACCGTGCGCAAGGAGTAATTGATCAATGTATCACAGAGATCAGGGACTTCTTCGTGAAAGATGATATCCGCTGCGTGATGGAGCAGGTAGCCCCTGACGGGAGCATCATCGATCACATTGATGGGCGCACCCTGAATCCCGGACATGCCATCGAGGGAGCCTGGTTCATTCTCCACGAAGCAAAGCTCAGGAACAATGACCCTGAGCTGATTGCACTGGGCTGCAGGATGCTGGACTATATGTGGGAGCGAGGCTGGGACAAGCAATATGGCGGTATATTGTACCATTGTGATGTGTATGGCAAACCAGTGCAGGAGTACTGGCACGACATGAAATTCTGGTGGCCTCACAATGAGACCATTATTGCTACATTATTGGCTTACACACTCACTGGAAACGAGAAATATGCGCAATGTCACCGGCTAGTCCACGACTACAGCTACAGCCACTTCGCAGACCCTAAAAACGGTGAGTGGTTTGGCTACCTCCATCGGCAGGGCACGGTCTCTCAACCCGCAAAGGGCAACATCTTCAAAGGGCCCTTTCACCTACCGCGGCAGGAGTGGTATTGCATGAAGTTGTTGGGGGAGTGAATTGGGTACAAATTTCGGCAACATAACCTACTATGGTGAAGTTAATCCATGAATGGTGGATACATGTTTCTTGACTCCACAGACGAGCACAGCATCAGAATTCATGTTTAGTAACTTCACACCGTTATTCTCCCTGCAGGTACTTATAAGCCGGTACAAGCTTTATTTTATGACCATTCATTTCCAGCTCATCTTCTTGATCATATGTTACAATCTTGCCTTCGGTTAGTTTAAAGTGTAGAAGGGCCTGTAGTAAACCATTGTATTCACGTTCCTGATTGGTGTCATTCAATTGATAGCAAACCTGTATGGCGGAAGCCGCTTTTCCTTTATTAAATATCACAAAATCACATTCGCCTTTGTCATGGTAAAAATACAACTCTTTTGTGCGTCGACGGAGGTGCAGATAAATCAGGTTTTCCAGCAAACGCCCTTTGTTTTCACTAAAAGAAGTTGAAACCGCTGTAATAATCCCCGTATCCATTGCATATACTTTTTTGGGGTTGCGAACTTGTGCTTTTATGGAGTAGTGGAACTGAGGAAGAAACTCTACCAAATATGCGTTTTTGAGATAGGTGAAATATTCGAGTATAGTGGTGCTGGACTTGAGTTTAAATAACTTAGTAAGCTTGTTTGCGGATACGGGTGCTCCCGTATTGGAGAGTAGATAAATAGCTATTTGCTTTAGTGATTCTACATCACGCAGGCCATACCTAACAGCGATATCACGTACCAGTATATCTTCTAATAGGTTTTGCAATATTATGTGTGATTTTAACTTAACGTATTCTGGCATGCCTCCAGACAAGAGATAGCTTTGAAAGGATTCAATGTTGGCTTTCTTCTTTTTAAAAGAGATGTATTCCTGATAAGAGAAAGGGAAAAGCTCCATAGACATGTGACGTCCTGTAAGATGGGTCCCCAGTTCGCGGCTCAGTAATGATGCATTAGAACCTGTAACGAACACCGTGTAGTCCTCCCGGAGCAATTGGTGTACAAATATTTGCCATTTTTCTATTAACTGAACTTCATCCAGAAACAATATCTTAAGCTTTCTTTTCTCCGCCTCCTTTTGTAATCGCACAAAATCAGCTGTTTCAAAGCTGGTTAATCTTATATCCTCAAAATTAAGATAAAGTGCTGACTGGTAATTTTTCTGCAATACCTGTAACAATAGCGTGCTTTTACCACAGCGTCTTATACCAGTAATTATAGTTGCAAAGTTTTTTACAATGGGAACTTCATTAAGAACTTCACGAGTAAGTAGCGCCTTCTTTCTCAGGAATATTTCTTTCTGCGCGTCAATTACGACTGCTATTTGTTCCTGTCTGAGCATATTGATGCATTTTGAACAAATATAAGTTATTCATTACTAACGATCAAAGTCTTTCATTAGTAATGAATAAAATAGAAATGTAATTTGACTTTGTTTATATACCTATGTCCTGCTTTGTTTATCATCGTCAAAAAAATCAATACAACTGATTCGTACGGATCTGCCAAAGGCAACATCTACAAAGGCCCCTTTCACCTGCCACGGCAGGAGTGGTATTGTATGCGGTTGTTGGGGGAGTAGATCAATATTTTATTGATATATGTATAAGTACTTGTACAGAAAAACGATGCTTTTGTATAAGTACATGTACAAATATATATGGAAGAATTGCTGAATTTATCGGATAACCTCATTTCACAGGTTAATCTGACTTTCAAAAGGGATAATAAACTTATTGTTTTCTTCGAGTGTTGGTACTGCTGGTTTACAAAAACCGGAAAAGGTTTACTTGCACAATACGAATCTTCTTTATGCACTCATTGAAAATACCCCATCCCAGGGAACAGTGAGGGAGGTGTTTTTCTGCAATCAATTGCAGGTAGGCCATAAGGTAACCCAGTCATCTGCAACCGATTTTGTTGTAAACAATGAATACCAATTTGAAATTGGAGGGAAGGGTAAAGGAAACAAACAAATTAGGGATTTGGAAAAAGCGTGGGTAGTAAAGGATGATATTGAATATCCAGTGTTACAGACCTTGCCAATGTGGATATTTGAGTTTTGCTATTGAATTAAGCTATAACCGCCCAATTCGAATAGTGAATTTATCCTAATGAGCACTAAGGTTTATATTGGGTGATAATCTTCGATTTTGAAGCATTGGATTGATTCAGGTCAAAACTTTCATTTTGTACCATACTATCCTCCCAATGTACCTCTATCTTCGGACGCGTCCCTTTATTCCGGAAATGGATGGCGTTCATGGGGAGCTTTGCAATCATTGCCAGGTTGGTGGAGTCAGTACTACCGATGCTATGGTCATTTGCATCTAATTGCTCAACCTCAGGGTTGACAATAGCATGTGCAGTGGAGGTTGCCTGATCCTGAGTAAACCCCTCAATAGAAGTAAGGATGGCGAGGATAATGAATGTTGTTCTTAGCTGATTCATTCTGATAATTGATTAAATTCTGAAGCAAAAGTGGTCTAAAGAGTACTCCTGTGTAAGGGTAAAATGAGTATTTGGACCATTTAGTTATAATACTTAATGAACTAGGTGAATTACTTAATGGGTGGTCTCGCAACCTGCCAGGGAAACATCTTGAAAGGTCCTTTTCTGTTACCTTGGCAGGAGTGCTCTGATGGAGTTACTGAGGGGGAGAACAGTATAATACGAATAGCATGATCATGCTATTTTACGGAAGGATCCATCCTAAATTTGACTTTTCATAAACAACCTCAACTAAAAACCGGATTCATTTCTGTCATTGAATTATTAGGTTTTTGCGGTTCTTCTTGCTTGTTGATGGTTTGTTTTAAAATCCTCTGTTTGGTTATTTTTTCCAATATCGCCTCTAATGCAGATTCAAATCCTTTTAAGCTGATTGCGATCAAGCCTTTTAGTACGAGAACCAATGACGCATAACCAAATAGATACTCCACCACGGGCTCAAGGTAGATTTCTTCAGTAACAAAAAAGATAATAGTGACAGTCAGCATTATTGTAGAGGCTTTCTTACCTAGCTGAGCTTTGAGCATTTTCCGGATTGCATCATTTAACTTTTCATTTTTCAGGTTGATCTCTTCATTTTTTTCTTTGATTTTATTGTTGGCTGCGTCAAGTTTTTTCTGTAGTCGATCACTGATTTGACACATCACAAGGCTTTCATCTGTCAATGCTTTGAATTTATCTTTAAATGAAATAAGGTCTTCCTGAGTAAGTGTTTCAGTTTTAATTTTCTCTTCAAAATCATTGAGCGCCTGTCGTTCTTCTTGAAATAATCTGTCCATGATTGCTGGGTTTATATAAAATAGAAAACCTTATGGAACAAAAGTAGAGCAGCGGTTCTTATCCCGAAACCGTAAAAAAACCAAATTGAGAGAATCAGTGAATCACGCAAATTTCTTTGGACCACTACGAAATCTAAGCTGTGTTAAAAAATTCTTTCATTTTGATTGTGAATCAATTGTAGAATTTTGGGTCGTTTGCTTGCATGCAATCAAGATCACTAATTTGATCTTCGCGAAAAGCCCAGCCTCTTCATCTCTCCCCATGATTTATCACCTTTGAGCCAATCAAAATTTCCTTTCACCGTCCAAAAAACGTTCATCATGTGATAGGAAAATGGCTCAATGAGGACAAAAAGGAACAATTTGCCAATTTCCCTTACTGTAGTGAATGAAAAGTGGAGGCGTTCTTCAATATAAAGGGCCAGCATATTGATATAAATAGCAAAAACATAAATGGTAGCCAGGCAAAGGAAAAAAAAGTGCAGATCGGCTAATCCAGCGATAATTAATGCAACTAAAAAAAGGAAACCAAAAAATTCAAAAATGGGGGTAAACCATTCAAAAAGGAGATAAAATCACTGAGTCATCTTCCAGGAAAGGTTTGACCAGTTTTAGCAGGCAGTTGCGATCCAGAATGCAATCCACATCCACGCAAGCTATAAACTCCCCGGAAGAAAGGTTGATTCCTGCATTCAATGCATCGGATTTACCACCATTTTCTTTGTCCAGAATAATGAGATTTTTTAGGGATTCTCTTTCAGATCGATACACGCCTCTGACCTTACTGGTAGGAATTTTTCCCTGACTGGTTTCTTTGACTTTTTTTAATCCCAGGGTTTTAATCAGTTTTTCAAGGGAATCATCTTTGCTGCCATCATTGACGATGATGATTTCCAGTTTTTTATAACGTAAGGATAACATGGATCTAACGTTATCAATGATGGTGGCACCTTCATTGTAAGCAGGTGCGATGAGGGATATTTTAGGAGCATACGATGAATTTAGAATGATGTCCCAATCAACTTTGATGTTTTTTTTCAGATAACTTCTGAGTTCAATGGCCGAAACGATGGATAGCATCAGGTAGGTTAGACAGATACCAATACCATAGATGAGGAAGATGGTATTAATTAGGTCAATAAAGGACAAATCGATAGACATCATGAAATTTTTTTTGAGACTCAGGAAACCTCCAGAACTCTGGGTTGTAAAGGCAAGTCTGCCCATTGATGATCTGAATCCTGATGAATACTTTTAGAAATTTGGCGGATTTTCTGATCAGTCCGTCTGACTGATGTGTTCATTTGAGAATAAGTCTCAAGTTGTCCATATTTTCTCATCATTTTTTGAGCAAAGTTTACAACATCTTTGTTTGGATGTGTAAGCCATTGAGTAAAGTCCGGTACATTGACCAGTAGTCTTTCTTCCAGTTCATTTTCAAGACACATAGCCTCCCAGACATTAAGGGTCACCTCTGGGTTTGAAAGAAAATTAAGGTTGTTATGCTGGATCCTCATCAGGGTGAGGTATGCCTCCAGACGAACGGCTGCTTTAGGGCTGGAGGTTAATGTCGTACATCGATCTGCATAGGTCTTAATATCCATAACCTTGCATTCCTGAAGCCCTTTGATTTGCCTGACCTCATTGCCTGAGTAAAGTTTTTGAAGGGTATATTTATTGAGCTCCAATGCAATGAATATTGATCTGAACTTTTCGAAATCATCTCCTGAAAATTTTTCAGCCGAAGCCAATAATTCGCGGGTGAGTTGATCCCTGAATGACTTGCGTCGTAATTTGATTTGCAGCAGCTTGAGGTATTCATCATAGGCTCTTCGATCCATTTTAGAAGGTCTGTCCCCAAGAATAAAAAGTTTGACAAGCAGTGACTGAACTTCAGATTCGGCTTTCCTTTTGAGGCGAAAGCTTCTCCGTTTTTCCAGACGTCGAGCGATGACCAAAACACTGATCAATAGGCTTGAAAATGCCAGGTAAAGGATGATATATGTCAAATAAGTATTCAATGGGGCTGATAATGATTAGTCATTATTTGCATCTTAATTCGCATCATCATTTGATAAAGCATAAAAGGTTTTTTAAGGAAATCGTTGACTCCCAACTGGATAGATTTTTCCAGGATTTCCTCAGTGAGATCATTGGAATAAATAATCACGGGTTTTTCAGTGCTGATTTCTCTTGTCCTTTCTATGATCTCAAGACCAGTCTTGTATGGAAGATAGACCTCCGTCAATATCAGGTCTATTGGGTGTTCACCCAGGACATCGAATGCCTGGTTTCCATTCCGGGCCACCAAAACATCACATTCAAATTCTT
Organism: Cyclobacteriaceae bacterium; assembly: GCA_965223915.1. Lineage (GTDB taxonomy): Bacteria > Bacteroidota > Bacteroidia > Cytophagales > Cyclobacteriaceae > UBA7330. The sequence goes on from OZ245027.1 coordinate 3,352,730, forward strand.
CCTTTAGTTTATGGGTCAGCAGTTTGATCATTAATTCATCATTTTCGCACAATAGAATTATCTGCTTGGTTATACCATATAGGTCAGTATCCGAGGAGATGTTTAACTTATGTTCCATCATATTTCTTTTTGTTTATTCCAAAGTTTAGGTCTTCGGGATCATCTCACATCTGGATATTGCGTATATTGATTTTTACGGGAATCACGCATAGCCATCTATTGAAAATACAGTGTGATTTGAAACCGATTTCTCATATAATCCTCACGGATAATTTCCCGATAATAGGTGGTTTTGAGACCAACCTGACGCTGATTTTTTAAAGGGTGGGTGTATCCAATCCCAAAGTTCATCAACTGTATTTGCCGGACCTTGTCTGCTTCAGTCAAGATATCTATCTGTTTCCCAAGCCCAACCTGTGCTTCCAGGTACTGCCTGGCGGATCGAAAGTATCTTCTTGAGGTAAATGCATAATGAAATCCATTCATATGGCTAAGGCTTTGTTGGGCATATTGAATTCGAATTGAATACCAGTAATTCCCCATATAGTAGCCCAATGATGAACTATAAATGGTCACTGGTTGGGTAAATTTCATTTGCCTGATGCCTGCTGAGACTTCAAACGACCTGACAGTCTTGTAAAGTTCGAAACCATAGGTGAGCGAGGGAAGGAATGTGCCTTTTGCTATGCTCCCCAGTACATTGATGTACCATTTCCTCCCAAGAAACCAATAACTGTCTATCTGGAATTGAATACCGGATTTGTCAAACCGGTTGAGGTAAGCCAACGAAGATTGTATTTTAAACTTATCCTCTATGGCCAAAGTAAGACCCGACCGTATTTCTGCCCATGGAGTAAATTCCTTACCCATAGAGGTGTAGGATATGCTGCCATGGGGGCTCATCTTTAGCGTATCGGATTGTTGCCCATTACCCGGTAAAAATGCCAATAGTAGGATAGCCAAAATAAATACTTTGCTGATAGGTCCCATAGGCTACTTATTTGTTTCTACGGTGACCATCTTTACACCCCCAATACCAGAAGCTACCCAAAGCTTGTAGTCTCTGAATAAGATATGATTTACGGATTCATGTTTCTCAAACCCGATCTTACCCAGGAGTTCCGGGGCTTCCTTCACTTTTCCTCTGTGATAGGCTGCTACATAGGCACCTCCCTCACCATTGGAAATGAACAGTAACCCATTTTCTGCTGAAACTGCATTGGTAATGCAGTTTTCATCCTCAAAGGTGATCGTATGGAGAAGTGATCCGTCCTTCTGGTCCAGGATGATCACGCCTGATTGGCCTGCGGCAATAAATATCCGATCGTCTGACACATCAATCGTTGTCTTGGATTCCGGAGTATTTGCACCGTCAAACAAGTAGCTTTCATCAAACTCCATTTTGTTGGCACTGAGTAGGGATACTGCACCCGGATTCCCCTGAACCACGAAAAGATCATTACCCGTTCCGGCCATCCATCGTGCATCATGCAAAGGCATATAATCTTCCTGATTGAGATTTCTATCCAGCTTATAAAGACCGCCTCCCATCTCCATGTCATCACCGGTGGTTACATAAATGTCATTTTTGAATTCTACGATGCTGTTGGCAGCATAGCTTCCCAGCTCCACCAATACATGATCCTCTCCCGTAAACTGAGATCCATTGATCATGATTCGCTCAATGTATGCCGGACCGGTGGCTCCTTCTCTGCCACCAGCCAGATAGGCATACCGGTCATGAGCAGCTATGGCATGAATATCACTGTCTTCAAATAATACCTGTGATTGTATCCTGAGGTCAGCGTTGATGTAATCCACTCCGCCTAAATACGTTTCCCCCTGGAAATTATAGCTGATGAGGTAATTGCCCGAGTGATAATGGAGCGAGGTAGCCTGTAAAGTTTTTCCATCGATTTCAGGAGGAGATAACTCAGCTTTGAGAATCAGATTAAAAGTAGACTCAACCCTTCCGGATGTCGATCTATTCTCAACAGGGACTGTGTCATTCCGTCCGGTCATTCGTTCGTTTAACTGAGCAGTGTCATTGTTGATTTGCAATTGTCTGCCTGGGGAGATCTCTTCATTTGATAGGTTACAAGCTGCCAGCGCTAAGAGCATTACTCCAATGGCTAACAAGTGGGATTTAATACATGTCATATTATTATTGGTTTAAGGTTCAATAATGGGTTTCAAAGCTTTTCTAGTGAAATCATAAGCAAACCTATTGATGGGGCATAGTGGCTGAAACCGTAAAAGAACCAATATGTACGTTCCGTATATCACGTAGATGTAGCAGCGAAGACAAAAAGAAAGCTAATGATGACCAACAGGTTGATTAAAACCCTGATGTTCTGAGAAGTGGAAGGTTTTAAATAGATTTCTATTTTTTCCTTTAATTATAGTTGCGGGCATTTGTGTAATTGCTTTGTAATTTCATTTTTGTGATATACCTTATTGTTGGTATTTGTGGTTTATCAGCTTTTGTGTTTCCAGGCTGGTGTTGAAGGTTATACATGGTCCATCGTTTTGAAAACAAAGATTCAGAATTAAGCAGATACAAATTACTGCTTTCTTACAGTGAGAGGCTCACAAGTTTTGGTAGCTGGGAATGGGATTTTGAAAAAAATCAGTTAAGGTGTAGTGAGAACCTTTGCATTCTCCTGGGTCTGGACCCGTTATCCAAAGACCAATTGACCCCTGAGGATTTCCGGGAGATCATTTTACCTAAGGATTTTGAGAATATCAAAAAGACAATAAAAGACTCAATAAAGAAAGTTTGTGAGTTTAGTTATCAGTGTAGGATTTCAAGGGCCGATGGAGTTAGGATATTTAGAACTATTGGACATATGGTTGTAAATCCCTCTGGAAAGGTAACCAGTATGATCGGCATAGTTGAAGATATAACAGATCAAATGATTAGGGATCGCGAAATTCAAAATCTTTCTCTGATTGCAAAAAAAACCAATAATGCAGTCATAATCTCTGATGAAAAAGGTCGTATCCTCTGGGTGAATGAGGCCTTTTACAAGATTACCGGTTATCACCTAAAAGAGGTATATCATCGCACCTCATCAGATGTGCTGTGTGGTCCGTTGTCTGATCCGGAGGTCCGGGCAATGAAGGAGCAGAAAATTATGGATGGTGAATCTTTTCAGTGCCAGTTACAAAAATACAGAAAGGATGGCCAAACCTTTTGGGTGGAAATAGAAGGGCAGCCCATCTTTGACGAAGAGGGTAAATACTCACATTATTTTGAGATAGAGACCGACATTACTGAAAAGAAAAGTATCGAATCAGAGAGAGAGCAATTATCACTGATAGCGCAGAGTACTGACAATATGGTGATCATCACTGATGAGGAGGACAGGATCCACTGGGTGAACAATGCATTTACCCAAAAAACCGGATACACGCTTGAGGAGGCACAAAAGAGAAAGCCCTCAGAATTGCTGCATGGACCAAAGACCACAAGATATAAGAAGAATAGTCTGCTAAGAAAGATGAAAAACAGACAATCTTTTTCATATGAACTCCTATGGTATAATAGAATGCAAGAGACGCTTTGGGTGGAAATTCAGGGACAACCTATCATTAATAATCAAGGTGAATTTGTAAACTATTTCCGCATAGCCAGAGATATCACAGATAAGAAGGTGTATATCGAACGCCTGGTGGACTCGCGCAATAAGATCAAACGATTTGCTCATGAGCTGAACAGAAGTATTGAGGAGGAAAGGGCCCGGATAGCCAGGGAATTACACGATGAACTGGGGCAACAGTTATCCAGCTTAAAAATGTATTTGTCCTCGATGGAGAAGACACTCAGCCAGGATCAGCTCATCAAAACGGTAGGTCGTGATTTAGAAAAATCCTTAGAAGCAGTGAAGAAGATAGCCACGGGTTTAAGACCTGGAATACTGGATGTGATGGGCCTTATACCTTCGCTGGAATGGTTGGTCCACGAAACCATAAGGAAAACCGGGATTAATTGCATTTTCAACGCTAACTCGAACAATGACAGGTTTGATGAAGAAACTTCCATCACTTTTTTTAGGATCTGTCAGGAAGCATTAAACAATGCTGTAAAACACTCAAAGGCATCTGAGATAAGGGTGAAGATCTCTAATCAACGTGATAATTTGGTGCTTGAAGTAGTAGATAATGGGGTAGGGGTCAGTAATAGGGTAAAAAGCCCGATGTCTATGGGGTTATTAGGAATGCATGAACGAGCTGACCTCATTGGGGCTTCTCTGGAAATAAATTCAGTCGATGCCGGCACACAGATAATTCTCAAAAAGAAAGTTTGACCTTTTGATTTCTGCGGGCTGGGTGTTAAGTTTCTCAACGCCTATGTTCAGGGGAGTCGATTTTCTAAGAAATTGAATAAATAAGATTTCCATGGTTTTGAGCCTTGAGTACCATAATATGTAAAACATGGCATCGAAAGATAACCAACTTAAAATACTGGAAAAAGAACTCTATGAAAAGAGTACTTTAATCAACTCTACCCAGGACATGATCTGGGCAATAGACTCCGAAATGAGGTTGGTTGCGTTCAACGATGCCTATAAGCAGGCAATTGAGATCACACAAAACAGGAAGTTGAAGCACTACGATCCTGTGTTGGTCGAAGCGTTTGGTGACGGACTTAACAAAAAATGGAAAGCATATTACGAAAGAGCTTTATCAGGTGAATCTTTCAAGGCAATAGAACAGGCTGAGGTAGGCGGAAAAACCATTTATGGGGAGATTTCCTTTCACCCAATAATGAAAAACGACCAAATAATTGGGGTGAGCTGCTTTAACCGTGACATCACTGATTTAAAATTACTGCAAAATGAGTTGAGTCTTGGTGAAGAACGGTTGCGTCTCGCCGTCAAGGCGGGTAGCATCGGTACCTTTGATTTTTACCCGCTGGAAAATAAGGTAGTTTGGAATGACCGGCTTTATGAGATATTTGATCTCAATCCGGGCACTGAAGTGGACCTCAATCAGCACTTTATGGACCATGTGCATTCCGAAGATGCAGAACGTGTGAGGAAGGATTTTGAGCACGTTCTTGCTCCGGATGGGCCTGATAAAATATTCCACGAATATCGGATCATTGTAAATGAGAAAACAAAACACCTGTTGGCCCATGGCCGAATGTATCGTAATGAGCAGGGTCAGCTGATCCGAATGCTGGGTACTACACAGGACATTACAACTCTTCGCATATATGAGCAAAAGCTGAAAAGAAGTGAGGAGTTGCTTCATTCTGTTGTTCAGGATCAGCAGGAGATGATTGTACGGTGGAAACCGGGCGGATATCGAACGTTTGTCAATCGGGCTTATTGCGAGACTTTTGATGAAGATCCGGTAGAGACCATTGGCAGGAGTTTCTTCCCCACATTGGAAAAGCCTGTCCGAAAGGAATTCGAAGCGGCAATCAGGAAACTGACCGTAAAAAGTCCAACCCGTAGGTATACTGTTCATATTCTTTTGCCCGGTGGAAAAAAACAGTGGCAGGAGTGGACGGACCGGGCTTACTTTGATGAACAGGGTCAGGTGACAGAATATCAAAGTGTGGGTAGAGACATCACCCAGCTAAAAGAAACTGAGAACGATCTGAAAAAAAGTGAAGAATACTTTCGCTCAATCATTCAGGACCAGGACGAGATGATCGTCCGGTGGAAGCCCGGTGGCATACGTACCTTTGCAAATAAGGCTTACCTTGATTTTTACCAGCTAAAAAAGGACGAAGCCATTGGAACAAGTTTTTATGACTTGATTTCTCCGAAGGACAAAAAGCGGATAAAAAAAGAAATCGAGGAACTTTCACCGGAAAATCCCACCCGTGAAAATGTACACAGTGTTCTGCTTCCGGATGGTTCCACAGGTTGGCAGCGGTGGAAGGATCGTGCTTTTTTTAACGAGCAAGGTGAACCCTTCGAATATCAAAGCGTAGGGCAAGACATTACTCCTTTGGTGGATGCACAAAAATCGCTGGAAGAAAGTGAAGAGCGCTACCGGGCGGTTTTTAATCAACAGTTTCAGTTTACGGCACTTTTGGATCTTGATGGCAAAGTGGAACTTGTCAATGATCTGCCCCTTCGAACCCAGGGTGTATCCAGGGAAGATTATGTGGGTAAATACTTTTGGGAAGCCCCGGTATGGCAGGGGAATACGGTGTGGCAAAAGAAGATCAAAAATCAGGTGCTTGGTGCAAAGAAAAAAGAGGAGCCCCTCATTGTGGAGGATGCCTTTTATGGGGAAGACGGTGAGGTTCGTTATGCCAAAGCTTCTTATAAACTCATTGCCAATAGTGAAGGAAAAGCCGAATGCATTCTGGTGCAGGCAGTTGATATTACTGATGAAAAACATTCAAGAAAAAAACTGTCTGAACAAAAAGAAACGCTATCCAACATTTTCAATGTCACATCGGACATTCTTGTGCTTATCGATAAGGACTATGTGATTGAGGAGGTTAATGAGCCTTTTTTTGGACTCTCTACCTTTTTTGGAAGGAAAGTTACAAGGGAGGAGTCCATAGGCAAAAAAATAGATTGGATATTACGTGATTTGATCGGTCTTGATGATGATGAGATTCAAAAGCGATATGATACTTATCATAAAGTACATGAAACAAAAGAACGGATGCGTTACACTCAACGCCTTGATAAAGATGGACGGATTTTGATCACAGAGATTGTCTTAAGTCCCGTATTGGAAAATAATGATGTTACTCACATTCTAATTCGACTTTCGGATATTACTGAACAGGAATTAAATAAAGTTGAACTACAAGAAGCATATGCTGAATTAGCAAGGGTAAAAGAAAAAATCGAAGAGGAAAATATATACCTGAAAGAAGAGATCAGGCAGATCAATGATTTTGAAGACATGGTCTTCAAAAGTGCTGAATTCAGAAACATACTGAATAAAGTGGACCAGGTGGCCAAAACCAACGCCACGGTACTTATCACTGGTGAAACGGGAACGGGAAAGGAATTAATAGCCAGGGCGCTTCATAACACAAGCAATCGATCCGAAAAACCCCTGATCAAGGTGAATGCAGCAGCCATCCCAAATGACCTGATTGAGAGTGAGCTTTTTGGGTATACAAAAGGAGCTTTTACCGGTGCGGTAAAGGACAAGCCAGGTAAGTTTGAACTGGCGGACGGAGGGTCTATTTTTCTGGATGAAATTGGCGACATGCCTCCTGAGTTACAGGTGAAAATATTGCGTGTGTTACAGGAAGGAGAGGTGGAACGGTTAGGAAGCACACAGGTAAAGAAAATCAATGTCAGGGTCATTACGGCAACCAATAAAAACCTGGGAAATGCAGTAGCTTCGGGAGAATTTAGAGCCGATCTGTTTTATCGAATAAATGTATTCCCCATAGAAGTTCCACCCCTGCGTTCACGTCCTTCAGACATTCCCATTTTAGTGGAGCATTTCATTGCCAAATACAATCAAAAGCACAGCAAAAACATTCGTTCCATTCCACGAAAGGTGATGGACTATCTTAGAAACTATGCATGGCCTGGCAATGTCAGGGAACTTGAAAACACCATTGAACGCGGTGTTATTTTATCAATAGGAGAAACCCTTTCCATCCAGGAGGTCATGCCTGCTTCTGCTACATCAGAAAAGTGGGATCATGAAAATGCCCTGGATGTGGTCCAGGAAAATCACATTCGCAAAATCTTGAAAGCCTGCCATTGGAAAATAGAAGGAGATGATGGGGCGGCCGAACAGCTCAAAATCAAGCCCAGTACCCTTAGGGATAAAATGAAGAAATTTAACATAAAACGCCCGATCACCTGATCACGGTATTCCGTGCTTAAGCAATTTATAACGGTCCAGACCACGGTATATCGTGGATGATACATGCTAAATACTTCTGGTGATTAGTTCTATGTATTTGAATATCAATAAGATAATGATTTGTTATTGATATGATCCAATTGTGGCATTGAAGTTGGTAAGTGCTCTGTGTGACGAAATTAAATTGTAGGGTGGAATTGAGTACGGGTACTCATTGGATTGAAGGTAGTTGTTATATCATACAATTCTTCAAATGCATCGACAAACAGGCCATTCAAGATCACATCGCTGCCGTGAAGGAATTATCAGGTTCGAAAATGCACCCTTTCCTCTTGGATTTCAGCGAGTCAGAGTATGGGGTCTCATTTGAAGCACTAAAAGTCTGGAGCACTAACCAAAATATGACCCAACTGCGAATAGCTGAAGCTTACGTAGTGAGGTCTCTGGCTGATCGCATTTCAGTTCGTCAACATATACGACTCAACTTACCCCCATATGAAGTGAACGTGTTCAATGAAATGGAGGATGCTAAAAATTGGCTGGCCGAATTTAATAATAATCAGAAGGAAAAGAATATGAAAATTGAAGGTAACAAAGAGGGATCAGATCTATGATCAAGCAATATAAATCCGACGTACTGGAAGCAGGAGAAATAGACGGGATCCTAAAAAATTTTAGCTGGGAAAGACTATTTTGGAATTTACCTATACCCGTATATCAGTATGATCTGAACGGATACATCGTTCATTATAATAAGAAGGCTGAAGAGCTCAGTGGCAAAAAACTGATCATCGGACTGGATAAATGGTTTGATGACTATGACTTTCTGGATGAAAACGGACACAGCATTGCCTGGGAGTCATCCCAAACATATCAAAGCATCAGATCAGGCCAGGTTGTTGAAAATCAGGAGATATGTATCATTCATGGCAATTACGTGAAATATTTTCAGGTCAGCACCGTCCCAACTTTTACGGACGACCAACTGATGAATGGGTGTTTGGCGGTGGTCATTGATATCACTGAGAAGAAGGAGAGGGAGATAAAAGCACAAAAAAAAGAAAGACTGTTGGCAAGGAGCGAACGGATTGCCAACATGGGTACCTGGGAATGGGATTTTGAAGACCATACGATGGTTTGGTCAGATAATTTTTGTAGTGTTTTAGGATATGCACCGGACAACTATCCCGGAACATTCGAAGCAGGTCTTGACATGATACCTGCAGAAGATCGGGAAAGGGTTCTCAGAATAATTTGGGAATCCTGTGAGTCAGGCCAGCCATACCACTTTCACCATCGAATGGTTTGCCTGGATGGTGAGGTCTTAAATTTGATGACTTATGGTGAAGTAGAACGGGATCAGGATGGCCAGGTCAAAGGAATAATGGGTGTGTCAAGAAACGTAACCATGGAGCTGGCTAAGGAAAATGAATTAGAAATGCTTTCCCTGATCGCCAAAACAACCGATAATATGGTCATTGTCACAGATGAAGATGACCGCATTGAATGGGGCAATGATGCCTTTTTACAAAAGTACGGATATGAAAAAGGCGAAGTCCTGGGTAAGAGACCCTGTGAAATTCTGGATGGACCGAAAACCAATCCTGCGGTAAGAAAAAGACAGTTGGAAAGGATCAGTCAACAGAAGCCACATCTATGTGAACTCCAATGTTATACAAAAGATGGAAAACCTGTTTGGATTGAAATTCAGGGACAGCCGATATTCAATGAAAGAGGTGAATTTGTCAATTATTTCAGGTTGGGGAGAGACATCACTGAGAAGAAGAAATATGTTAACAACCTCATCCAGTCAAGAGATAACATTAAATCCTATGCTCATAATCTCAATAAGGAGATAGAAAAGGAGCGGTCTCGCATAGCAAGGGAGTTACACGATGAATTGGGGCAAACTTTATCCGGGCTAAAAATGTCCCTCTCATTGATTGATGAAAATGTGAATGATAAAGCTGCCATTGCATCAATGGATACTTATATCGATAGGGCCATGCATTCCGTCAAGAAGATTGCTACAGAATTACGTCCGGGTATATTAGATACCCTGGGTTTGATCCCGTCTTTGGAATGGCTGATGAATGAAACGAAAAAAAGATCCGGAATACCGTGTGAGTTTGTCTGCAATAGTAAACGAGAGATATTTGATGAAGAAACCTCAATTACTTTTTTTAGAATTTGCCAGGAAGGGCTGAATAATGCAGTGAAGCATTCGCGGGCATCCATGATTAAACTTGGTATATCACTCAGCGAGAGCACATTGGTAATGAAGCTGGAAGATAATGGAGTTGGAATAGCTGATCGGGCAAGAAATCCATTGTCTTTGGGAATATTGGGAATGTATGAAAGAGCAGATCTTGTAGGGGCATCGCTAAAAATAGATACAAGTAAAGCAGGTACCCATATTACGCTAAAAATGGAAATTTCATGAGTTTGATTTATAGGATTTTTTGTGGGATTTTTTATGTTTTATGTATATGATAAAATGATCAGTAGCATTCTTTTTGTCTTGCATATTAGAAACTATTTCCTACATTCAATATGAAGTAACGAATTCATGAAAGGGGCAATGCTTATTAAAGCAATATTCAATGAACAACAACATAAAAAAAATATTGATCGCTGATGATCATGCTGCAATCAGGGAAGGATTAAAAAAAATATTATCAACCAATTTGCCCAATTTAAAATTTGGTGAAGCAGAAAACGGGGAGGAAGTCATTAGAATGGTATCCAAATCTGGTGGCGACCCATGGGATGTTGTTATTCTGGATCTGGCATTGAAAGGTATTGGAGGCTTGGAAGTCTTAAAACATTTAAAAAATATCGATAACAAAATCAGTATAATGATATTTAGTGCTTACCCTGAAGATCAGATGGCCATCAGGTGTCTTAAAATGGGTGCACATGGATACCTGAACAAAGCTGCACCAGATCATGAAATAAGACAGGCAGTTAACAAGCTCCTTCAGGGAAAAAAATATTATTCAGAACAACTGACATCCACTATAATAGCTGAATTAAACCGTCCTGATGATAGATTACCACATGAGCGGTTATCAGACCGGGAATTTGAAATCCTTTTGCTTATCGGAGAAGGTCAGGGCGTATCCGTCATTTCAGAAAAATTAAAACTCAGTATAAGTAGCGTAAATACTTATCGGTCCAGGATCCTTAAAAAGATGCATCTCTTAAACAATGCAGGGATCATTAACTATGTCATTAAAAACGGTCTGAGAACTTACCTATAGTTTACAGTTCTGTGATGAGTGGCTAAAGTGCAACCTACCTGCCGGTAAAATCAAACTTACGATTGGAAGCATCCGCTAGCTGGCGTATGGTGACAAGAGAATCTCATGTTAAGTACTTGATTTTGAGGAAATTTAGTCTTGTATTAGAAAGCCTGATACATCATCCGGATTTAAAATATTCCGTAGGTATTTTACTAATTATGTCGTAAAAAAAACGACAAAACAAAGGGAGTTTTAGTGGTAAATTACTACAACCATTATGATGAACATTGCAAACAAATAACAAGGTTAACCCGGTAATGTTAATGGATCGCTTGAACACTGAACTTAAAGATTGTCATCACCTGGACGCTGAGATCGATGCACTGCTGGCGGCCATTGAGCAGACTTACGGATATGATTTTCGCAATTATTCACGAGCGCATGTCCGACGTCGGGTGCAAAACAGGCTAAAATTAAGTGGGATTGAGAGTGTAAACCATCTTCAGCACAGGGTATTGCATGATACTGAGTTTGCCACCATTTTTCTTCATGATTTGAGTATCAGGGTCACCGAAATGTTTCGCGATCCGGACTTTTACGTGGCAATTCGAGATCATGTGATACCCTTGTTGAAAACCTGGTCCCACCTGCGGATCTGGCACGCAGGATGTAGCACCGGAGAGGAAGTTTATTCAATGGCCATATTGCTCAAAGAGGAGGGGCTCTATGACAGGGTACAAATCTATGCCACTGACTTCAACCATAAAGCATTGGAACAAGCAGAAGCCGGAATATACAGGACGGACCAGATGAAGAATTATGCAAGAAACTATCAGAATAGTGGGGCAAAAGGATCATTCTCAGATTATTACTATGCGGAACATGATGCTGCTATCATAGATAGTGATCTTAAGAAAAACATAATCTGGGCTATCCATAACCTGGTCACGGACAGTGATTTTGCGGAGATGCATATGATATTATGCAGGAATGTGATGATCTATTTCAATAAGGATCTTCAGAAAAGGGTTCATGGTCTGTTTCATAAAAGCCTTGTAAATGGTGGTATGCTGGGTCTGGGGGCCAAAGAGACCATTCAGTTTTCTTCCCATGAAAATGCTTATGAGCCCATACATAAGAAATTGAGGATCTATAAGAAAAAATATGGACAGTGAGCATTATAATCAGCTAAGGGCCATCAGATCGGAAGCGGTAGTGTTGGGTGTTTCTGCTGGCGGCTTTGAAGTAATCAAACAGTTGGTTACTTCATTGCCGGTAGCATTTTCAATTCCCATAATCATTGTTCAACATATTTCAGACTTTTCCAGAGGTGAGTGGGTGGGGCTTCTGGATAAACAATGCAAAATCCCGGTGAAGGAAGTAGAGGAGAAAGAAGAGATATCCGGAGGTATTGTTTACCTGGCCCCACCAAACTACCATTTGTTGATAGAACCTGATAAGACGTTTACGCTGACCATAGACGAACGGGTAAATTATTCCAGGCCATCCATTGATGTGCTGTTTGAAAGTGCCGCTGAAGCTTATGGTTCCGGCCTGGTTGGAATAATAGGTACCGGTGCCAACTTTGACGGTGCCAATGGGCTGCTAACGATCAAAAAATATGGGGGTGTTACGATTGTTCAGGACCCCGACACTGCGGAAGTGGAAGTTATGCCCCGGGCGGCTATTTCAGCAGCCAAACCCCATCTTATCTTGTCGGTGGACGAGATCATTCAATATATACTTGAATTGAATATCATAAATCATAAATACCATGAGTTTGGAGTTTAAAAACCTTGGAATGCGGATTGGTTTGGGCTATGCTGCAATCATATTATTGCTGGCAGCGGCTGTTCTCATTACCATCTCTTTGATTGATACCCTTGACACTACCAACAAGCGGATCATCAACTTAAGAGTTCCTACCAGTGAAGCCAGTTCGGATATGCTTTATGGTATCCATCATGCTTCATCAGCAATAAGGGGGTGGATGCTCACTGGTGACTCGGTCTTTCTCGATGAAAGAAGGGATGCCTGGGAAAATGAGATATTGGTGGCACTCAACCAGATGGAGGTCATGTCTTCTGAATGGACCAATCCCGAAAACAAGAACCGCTTTGACAAGATTAGACCGCTATTGAATCAGTTGAATAATATACAATCCCGCATTGTAGCGGGAGCAGAAATAGATCAATTGAATTTTTTAGATAAATCCGCTAGCCCTCTGATTAAAGAAATTAACGCCTCTTTTGGGCAAATGGCCACTAATCAAAGGTTTCTGATGAATGAAGAACTGAATGCTGCAGGAGTTCAGGTTTCCCGCATGGAAAACATTGAGTGGCTTATTCTGGCATCAGGAGTGATATTCAGCTTTATACTGGGGGCATTGATCACCAGGTCCATCACCAGTCCTGTTTCAAAGACAGTGGCCATCGCTAAAAATATTGGTGCCGGTGACCTCAATACCATCATTGATATCAAAGGTCCGCTCGAAATTGAAGTTCTGGGAGAGGCAATGGCTGAAATGCGCGATGAGCTATATCGTAAACAGGAGGCCAACAAGCTCTATGAATGGAATACAACCGGGGAGAACAAGCTTTATGAAACGGTGCGTGGAGAGAAGGACCTTGCGAGCCTGTCCAGGGAGGTCATTGCCTGTCTTTGTGAATACCTGGGGTGCCAATCAGGTGCAGTGTATGTGGCAGATGATTCAGGCAAAAAACTTGAGCTTTTGGGTACTTACTGTGTCGAATCCGTTCAGCTTGGTCAGGTCTATGACATTGGCGATGGCTTAATTGGACAGGTAGCCAGCAGTGGGAAGTCCATTGATCTGGCAGCCCCTGAAGACGAGCACCTAAAATTAAAGTCGTCTCTTGTAGCTCAAAACCCAAGACATGTTTATGTGGTTCCTTTTGAATTTGATGATCAGGTAGTGGGGGTGCTGGAGCTGGGAAGTCTCCATCCAATCGATGACAAAACAAGGTCATTTTTGGATTCGATACGAGAGAGCCTGGGGATTACTTTTAATGCGGCCATCACACAACAGAAGGTTCGTGAGTTGCTGGAAGAGACACAACAGCAAAGCGAGGAATTGCAGCAACAAAAAGAGGAGCTGGAGCAATCCAATGAAGAGCTCGAAGAGCAGACACAAAAGCTCAAAGAACAGCAGGAAGAGCTCCAGGTGGCCAATGAAGAACTGGAAGAACAAACCCAGGTTGTGGAACAAAAGAACCAGGACCTGGAGACTGCTCGGACAGATATCGAGTTGAAGGCGCGGCAGTTGGAGATCAGCAGTAAATATAAAAGTGAGTTTTTAGCGAACATGAGCCACGAGCTTCGGACACCACTTAACAGTTTACTGATACTCGCCAATGACCTGGCCAACAATAAGGATAAAAATCTTGATGAGGAGCAGGTTGAAAGTGCCCAGATCATCGCTAAAAGTGGCTATGACCTGCTGAACCTGATCAATGAGATATTGGATCTCAGCAAAATTGAAGCTGGCAAAATGGATCTCAATATTTCTGATGTCTCTTTTCAGGATCTCCTGAATGATCTGCAAAGGAATTTTAGAAGAAATGCAGAAGCAAAAGGGATATCCCTGGAATTATCAGTGGATGAGAGCCTGCCTCATTCTTTTCGTAGTGACAAACTGAGGCTCGAACAGGTGCTCAAAAACCTGATCAGCAATGCGATCAAATTTACCGAAAAGGGGAAAGTTGCTATCCAAATCGCCCCTGAGCTCAATGGTTCTGTCAGCTTTACGGTGTCTGATACTGGTATTGGCATACCCAAAGAAAAGCAGGACATCATCTTTGAAGCTTTTCAGCAGGCAGATGGGGGTACCTCAAGAAAATATGGAGGTACTGGCCTTGGATTGTCCATTTCTCGTGAATTGGTAAAGCTTTTGGGAGGTAAAATTTCTTTGACAAGTAGTCCTGGTCAAGGTTCAAGTTTTACAGTTAAGCTTCCTTCGGAAATAAAAGGGGAAAAAAGTTCAGTCATCACACCTGTGTCCATCACAGGCAAGTTGGATATAAGCCCGGGTAATGAGTTTTTGAGCTATCCGTCCATTGATGACCAAAGAGAAGAAATCACGAAAGATGATCATGTGGTGTTGATTATTGAAGATGATGAAGACTTTGCCAGGATCCTTGCGTCCCAGGCAAAAGAAAAAGGATTTAAATACCTGGCTGCATCCACCGGTGAAGATGGGTTGCTGCTGGCTTCACAATACCTGCCCAGTGCCATAATTCTTGACCTTGAATTACCGGGGATCAACGGGCATATGGTATTGAATGAGCTCAAGGGCAATCCTGACCTGAGACATATCCCGGTACATATCATGTCAGCCAGTGAAAAAACACTGGATCCGATTAGATCTGGTGCTGTAGAATTTCTTTCCAAGCCCGTGAGCAAGTCAAAACTTGATGAAGCTTTCGGCAGGATTGAAGATTTTATCAACCGGAAAATGAAAAACCTGTTGGTGATAGAAGACAATGAAGGGCAGCGAAAATCTATTCTAAAGCTGATTGGCAACGGTGACGTACATTGTTTTGAAGCTGGCTCTGCAAAAGAAGCCCTTCAACAGTTTAGTCAAAATAAAATTGATTGCATCGTGCTGGATATTGGCTTGCCGGACATGAGTGGGTTCGAGTTGATAAAAAAGTTTGAAGCCACGAATGATGGCGAAGTTCCGCCGATCATAGTATACACCGGTAGAGAGTTGACGCGAGCAGAAGCGGATGCCCTGCAGGAACATGCGGAGACTGTGATTATCAAGGGCGTAAAAAGTGATGAACGTTTGTTAGATGAAACGGCTTTGTTTTTACACAGAACCGTAAAAGATCTCCCACAGCAGAAGAAACAGCTGATTACAAGCATCTATGACAAAGAGACCCTTTTTAAGGGTAAAAAAGTACTGCTTGTGGATGATGACATGCGAAACGTATTTGCACTCAGTAAGGTGTTGAAAGAAAAAGGTCTGGAGATCATCAAGGCTGACAATGGCTTAACTGCTTTAAAGGCCCTGGACGAAAATCAGGATGCTGATCTGGTATTGATGGATATCATGATGCCGGAGATGGATGGCTATGAATGTATGAGAGAAATAAGGAAGAACAGGGCATTCAAGAAACTGCCCATTATCGCCCTTACTGCAAAAGCCATGAAGGACGATCGCAAGAAATGTATCGATGCCGGAGCCAATGACTACATCACCAAACCGGTGGACATAGAAAGACTTTTATCTCTGATGAGAATTTGGATTAAAAATAAAGAATAATGAACCAGCTAAAAGAGAAAATTGCCACCAAATCGGTACCCGGGATACAACAGGAGCATCCTAAAATACTCATGGTGGATGACAAACCGGAAAACCTGATCGCTTTGGAAAGGTTGCTGCGGGATATGCCTGTAAAACTCTATAGTGCCAACAGCGGAAATGAGGCCCTGAAACTCACCATACATCATGATTTTGCACTGGCATTGTTGGACATTCAAATGCCTGAAATGGATGGTTATGAGCTGGCTGAGTTACTACGTCAGGAGGAAAAAACCGCTGAAATGCCATTCATATTTATTTCTGCGATCTATAAGGAGAGTATCAATATTTTTCAGGGCTATGAAACCGGAGCCTTTAGTTATATCACCAAACCTTTTGAACCCAAAGTATTGCTGGCCAAAGTTCAGTTTTTCATTGACAAATACCGAAAGGAGCAGGCATTACAATTAAAAACCAGAGAACTGGAATTGATCAATGAAGAGCTGAAGTCTTTTAGTTATTCCGTATCGCATGACCTCAGGGCACCACTCCGGGCCATTGGGGGGTTTTCTAAAGTATTGCAAACAAAAGCAGCGGATAAACTGGATCAAGATAATCAGCGCTATCTGAACATGATTGTCGACAATGTGGATAAAATGAGCCAGCTGATTGATGATCTACTCACCTTTTCAAGAATGTCCAGGCAGGAGAAAAACTTCACGAGTGTTGACATGACTGCACTAGCAAAAACCGTCTTCGATGAGTTGATTCAATCTTCACAAAAGCACATTCCAAAATTGAATTTAGTTGATCTGCCTGAAGCAGTCGCAGACAAACAAATGATGCATCAGGTATTTTCAAATTTGATTGGCAACGCTATTAAATATACTGCAGGTGTAAGTAATCCTCAAGTAGAGATTGGCTGCAAAACAGGTGATGATGAAAATATTTATTATATTAAGGATAACGGAGTTGGTTTTGACATGGAATATAAAGAGAAATTGTTTCAGTTATTTCAGCGGCTTCACTCCGAAGATGAATTTGAAGGAACTGGTGTCGGTTTAGCCATAGTGAAAAGAATTATCAATAGACACAATGGAAGCGTATGGGCAGAATCTGATCCGGGAAAGGGAGCTACCTTCTATTTTTCAATACCAAAATAACCAAAGATGGATAATCAATTAGATTTGATGGACAAGTTACCTTCCGGGTTTAAGGAAGCAGACCTCCCGGCCCTGGAAGCGTACAACGCATTCATGGATCACCATTACACCACCCTCAATGAGCAATTGCGCAATGACCTGGTGGATGATCCCAAGTTTGGTCCATTGATAGAATTGCAAACGCCCGAAGAACAGCAAGCACAAAATGAATACTCAAGAAAGCTGGAGCGGGAGGCCATCCTTGAAAATAAGTGGAAAGCATATGCGGATCATCTGCTGAGCCAGGGAGTTACCTATGCGCATCTTGGGATGACTTTTTCTGACTGGTCACGTGTCGTTAAGCTTTATCGGGATATGGCCCTGCCCTACATCTTTAATGCCTATGAAAAGGACCTTGCCAACCTGAAAAATGTTTTGGATGGTATGAATAAAATGCTGGACATGGCCTTAAATATCATCGCCGAGTCCTATTTCATCGAAAAGAATGCATTGATAGCAGAAGAGCAAAAACGAAAGGAGGAAGCCCAGAAAGAACTGGAAAAAAGTGAATCCCGTTTTAAGGCCCTCTTTGAGAACAGTACTGATCACATTTTCATGGTAGATCAGAATATCAGGATCCAGTACATTAATCACGTTGCCCCTGAGCTTAAAAAGGAAGATGTAGTGGGTGCTAATCTGCTGGATTTTCAAACAGAAGAAGGAAGAAAAATAGTAGAAAAAGCTATTAAAAGTGTTTTTAAAACCGGCAAGCCAATAACCTATGAACATGAGGTTCCCATGCCGGGAGCAGACTCCAGATTTTATACGTCATCAGTTGCTCCTGTTTTTGAAGATTCAAGCGTCGTTTCAGCTGCCTTTATTTCACGGGATGAAACAAATCGCATGATTGCGCAAAAGCAAATTGAAAACTTAAAAGTTCAGCTTCAAAAGAAGGTGGAGCAATTAAACCTGGCGCTTTCGATCGGAAAAATCGGTGTTTGGGACTGGGATTTGAAAGACGATCTTATCTATTGGGATGACACCATGTTCAAAGTGTTTGGCATGGATCCGGCTGATTTCCACAATCGCTATCAAGACTTTGGAAACAAGATACATCCGGAAGACAGAAAACTTGTTGAGGAGGAAATACAAAGATCTATTGAGCAAAACAAAATGTTTGATATTGATTTTAGGGTCATTCACCAGGACAAGTCCATCCACCATATTACCGGAAGGGGTAAGGTAACTTACAATGATGAGGGCGTACCTGTCCGGATGACCGGCACCAACATGGATATCACGGATCTGAAATCCAAACAGGTTGCTATTGAAAATATTACCCGTGCCATTTATAAATCGAATCTGGTCTCAGAGTTTGACCTGGAGGGAAATATTTTGTATGCCAATGAAGCTTTCCTTGAACTGGTAGGGTACTCCCGGGAAGAACTTATCGGAAAGCATCATAGCCTTTTGGTAGATAAGGACTACAGCCAGAGTGCGGAATATCAGGGTTTCTGGAGGAAACTAAGCAGAGGCAAATTCCTTAAAGGAGAATATCAGCGCTATACAAAAAATGGAAGTAGGGTTTGGATCCAGGGAAATTACAACCCAATAATAGATGAGAACGGTGAGCCCTATAAAGTGCTCAAAATAGCCTATGAGATCACACCTATTAAGGAAGCCGAAGAACAATTGAGATCCTTCAATGAGCAACTTGAGATCCAGGTAGCTAACCGAACTGCAGAATTGAAAGCCATTAACTCGGAGCTGGAAAGCTTTACATACACAGTTTCTCATGACCTCCGGGCCCCTATACGTGCCATCGATGGCTTTGGTAATATTCTAAATAAGAAGCTGGAAGGAAGAATTGATGAGAAAGAAGTTCACTTTCTCAGGAATATTCTGGAAGGCTCTGCCATGATGGGTAAGCTCATTGATGATTTGCTCTCCTTTTCCAGAGTGGGCAGGATAGAAAAAAGATTGAGTGTATTTTCCATGGAGCATTTAATGCAACAGATCTTCAGGGACCTGACACAGGGCAAGGATACAGGTAGAATTGATTTTACCCTGGATGCGCTTCCCGAAGTAAAAGCAGACAGGGAAATGCTAAGGCTTGCCATTGGTAACATTATGGGCAATGCCCTCAAGTATTCCTCCACACGTGAACGATCTGTGATACACGTCGGCTTCAAAAAAGACAAAAAACATTATGAGTTTAGTATATCGGATAATGGGGTTGGCTTTGAAATGGAGTACCAAAGCAAAGTTTTTGAAATATTTCAACGACTGCATTCCGATGAGGATTTTGAAGGTACCGGTGTAGGCATGGCCATCGTAAAAAGGATTATAGATCGTCACGGCGGAAAGATCTGGGTGACCTCCGAGCTGGATATAGGCACCACATTTTATTTCACATTACCAAATTTTAAATAGTATGACACATTCAAATTTTGTAGAAATCCTCTTACTGGAAGACAATAAAAATGATGCGGAACTGGCGATCATGGCGTTGGAGGAATTTAACCTGGCCAACCAGATGGTGTGGCTGAAAGATGGACGACAGGGCCTTGATTTCCTGTTTGGTATGGGGGAATACGAAGGGCGGGATACCGAGCGTCCTCCGAAATTGATCTTACTGGACCTCAAGATGCCCAAGGTAGATGGGATAGAAGTGCTCAAAACTTTGCGGGCTGATCCGAGAACCAAATATATTCCGGTCACAGTACTCACTTCATCCAAAGAAGAACGTGATATTGTAGAAACCTATCAGCTGGGAGTAAACAGTTACATTGTTAAACCGGTGGATTTCGAACAATTTTCTAAAAGTGTCAGAGATGTGGGGTACTACTGGCTGTTATTAAACACAAACCCCAGTGGAAAAGTAAGAAATGTCTAGTCCTGTGACGGAGAAATCGATCAACGAATTTAATCAAAATAGCTGTGGAGATGGTATTAGGGTCAATTTCAGATAACATTAAAACAAGGAAGCCTGAAAAGCTTAACGTACTTATTCTGGAGGATAGGATGAGTGATGCGGAGCTGGTTAAAATTCAGTTTGATGAATTGGAGTTTGAAACGGAGTATAAGGTGACTGATACCAAAGAGGAATATTTGCATTTCCTGCAAAGTTTTAAGCCAGACCTGGTGATATCAGATTTTAACCTTCCCCGATTCGATGGGTTGAAGGCACTAAACCTACTGAGAAATACTTTAAGAGATCAAATTACTCCTTTCATTTATGTCACAGGTACGCTCGGCGAAGAAAATGCTGTAAAGGCCATCAAAGGAGGTGCCACGGATTTTATTGTCAAAGACAAAATTCACCAACTACCAGCAGCCATTTTAAGGGCATTGAGGGAAAAAGGAGAAAAGCTTAGCAGAAAAAAAGCTGCGGATCGCGAGGTGTTGAGAGAACGAAGGTTCAAAAGATTGGTACAGGCAGGATCGGATTTAATTGCTATCACTGATTACCAGGGAAAAGTAAAATTTTTAAGTGATAATTATGAGAAGGTCCTGGGTTATGATCATTCGGAATTTCTAAAAAAAGATCCTTTTGAGTGGATACATCCTGAAGATGTGAAAAAGGTAAAAGCCACCTTTAATGCAATAAAAAATAAACACAGCTTATCGATCACTCCATACAGATTCATGGATGCCAATAAGCATTGGCGGTGGTTTCAAAGCATAGTCACAAATATGTATTCCGACGAGGCAATCGCCGGAATCGTTGTGAATTCCACTGAAGTGACCAGGTTGATTGAGAAGGAGCGTGATCTGTTACTTAGCAACGAAAAGTATTACCTGGCTTCTTTGGCTACCCAGGACCTGATCTACGATTGGGACCTCAAGGAGGGCACAATTAACCGGGATGCTCAGGCCTTATATCGCTTGTATGGTTATAATCCAAAAAAGGCCCATGACGAGCAATTTTGGAAAGAAAAAATCCACCCTGAAGATAGGGACAGGGTTTATGAACATCTAAGGATTTGTTTGCAGGATAGGAAGCAGACCCTTTGTCAACAAAGCTATAGATTTAGAAGAAACGATGGCTCTTACGCTTATGTAAGTGAAAAAGGATACATACTCAGGGATGCTGACGGCGTGGCCATCAGATTAATTGGTGCTACACGGGATATATCCGAACAAAAAGAAAAAGAGATCTTAAAAGACCTTATTCTTAAACTAACAACCCAACTGAGTAAGCCCGGGAGTTTGGCTGATTGTACCAACAAAGTTTTAAAAACGCTTGTCAAGCATCTGGGTGTAACATATTCGGAGCTTTGGTTACCTGCCCGACATAACAATCACCTCAATTTGATCTCACAATATGCTGAAGATGCTTCAGGGCAGATAATGTTTGAAGGAAAGGGGCAAATGCTGAAAAATGAAGGTTTGCCAGGGAAGGTCTTCAATGAGGGCAAGGTTGTTATTTGGAAAGACATCAGGAATAAAACTAAATTCACCAGAAAAGAATCAGTTGGTAAAGCAAACCTCGAATCAGCCATTGGAATACCCATCTCTTATACAAATCAAATAATGGGGGTCTTTGTTTTCTTTAGCAGAAATAAGGAACATAATTTTAAGAGAAATGTAAATCTTCTCCGAGATGTAAGTGAATGGATAGCTCCCGAATTGAAGCGTAAGGAAGCGAGTGAAGAGTTGAACAGGTTTTTTGCCACATCTGCAGATTTGCTTTGCATCCTGGGTACTGACGGATTCTTTAAAAAGATCAATCCCGCATTTACAGAAATATTAGGATATTCCGAACTCGAATTGTTAAGAAGTCCGTTGAAACATTTCGTGCATCCGGCTGATCATCAGTTAACCAGATCCCAACTGGATCTGTTAGAGCATGGAAGCAGATCCGTACATTTTGAAAACAGGAATATTGCTAAAGATGGAAGTGTTAAATGGTTTTCATGGTCTGCCATTATTCAGCCCAAGGAAGAAGTAGTATTTGCCGTTGGCAAAGAGATTACGGAAAAAAAGAAGCTTGAAGAGTTGGTCAATGAAACCCAAACAATGGCCAAAATAGGGGGATGGGAGCTGGACATGATCAAGCAAACTTTGCACTGGACTGCTCAAACCAAAGAGATCCATGAAGTAGATCAGGATTATGAGCCAACCCTGGATACTGCCATCAACTTTTACAAGGAGGAGAGCAGAGCAATCGTAGAGAAAGGTGTAAACGAAGGGATTGAATCAGGCATACCCTGGGATGTAGAGGTTCAGATCATCACTGCCAAGGGCAATGAAAAATGGGTCCGGGCTTTAGGTAGGGC
Source organism: Cyclobacteriaceae bacterium (assembly GCA_965223915.1). Classification (GTDB taxonomy): domain Bacteria; phylum Bacteroidota; class Bacteroidia; order Cytophagales; family Cyclobacteriaceae; genus UBA7330. Next base: position 3,375,474 of record OZ245027.1, read on the forward strand.
CGAAATGAGTGAAGGAAAGTGTATACGGCTATATGGTAGTTTTCAGGATATTGATGACAGTAAAAAAAGGGAAGAAGCCCTCAGGGCTAGTAATCAGAGGTTCAGTTTGGCCTCCAAAGCTTCACGAGAAGCGATATATGAATGGGATTGCCTGACCAATGCCCTTATCTGGACGGATGGTTATCGTACCTTGTTTGGATATGATGAGTTGGAGGTAACTTTGGATGACTGGCGGGAAAAAATCCATGATCTGGACCGTGACAGGATATTTGCTTCGCTCAATACGTTATTGGCTGATCCTGATCAGCTTTTCTGGAAAAGCGAATACCGTTATTTACGTAAAGATGGTAAAATTGCTTTTGTGGAAGACCGTGGGTATGTGATTCGTGATGCCCAGGGGAAGCCAAAATCCATGATTGGATCAGTGGATGATCTGACAGAGAAGAAGATGTTTCAGGAGCAGCTGTTGGAAAATACGATCCAGTCACAGGAACAGGAGCGAAACCGCATCGCCCAGGAATTACACGATGGCATTGTTCAGGAAATGGTGGTCTGCAGCATGCAATCAGACCTATTGCGAAGATCAGCCAATGGAGAAAAGGAGCTGGAAGATAAAATCAACGAGTTAACGGATTATATTAAACAGATCACCAATAGCACCCGGGACATCTCGCACAACCTGCTTTCGGCCAATGTAAAAGAGATGACTTTAGGGGAATTAGTCGAAAGACTTGATTTGAGCCTGAGACTTACCTCTGAGATAAGCTTCAATATTGAAAATTACCTGGATCCGGATTTGATGCTTGATGATGCAGTAAAGATCAATTTATACAGGGTCATCCAGGAGCTTTCGAACAATATCATTAAGCATTCCTGGGCATCCAAAGCGTTGATCACATTGGAGAGAATTGAAAATAAAATCGAAGTACTTGTTAGCGATAATGGGAAAGGAATACACGGAGATGCTAAGTCGGGAGGTATTGGGTTGTCCAATGTGAGTGATCGTATCAACCTGATTGGAGGCAGGATCAGCTTTCAAAATGGTAAGAAAGGAGGTTTGGAGGTTAAGATCGAAATTCCTGTTGGGATTGCATCAAATGGTTAATACATCCGCATTGCTTGACCTAATGTAATTTAGAATGGACCGGGATTCTGTACACTGGTTCGTTTCTATTCCGGGAAAGTGTTGAATGAAAATACTGCGAGGTGCTTTAGCCTTTGGCCGGCAGTCATAGATTCACCTGAAGCAATCCAATTAATCCGGATGTCTTTACTTGTACTTAATGTATTTAAATGTGCGATAAGTTTTGAAAATGTGTCAAATGATAACGCATCAATCAATTCGACTTTAAAAATAATAGTAAGTTTTTGTTCTGTTATGAAATGTGCTTCAATGATTTCGATGCACTTAACTTCGAGGTCTGTGTTTCTAAAAAACCAACCTTGAATGGTGAGCAAATTCAATGATTTGCGGTATGTGATTTCAACAAGCTCTTGACTATTCATATTCTTGGGACATGGGAACTATAAGACCTCCGGATTGTAGCTTCAATAAGCCAGTTGATTCTGCAATTTTAAGAAATGACCATAATTTTTTCATTCTGAGATTTCACTTTAGTGGTCTTGAAAAAAGCTCTCAATAACGGCTTGACCAAAAATGAATTTTTGTTATCCTTAAGCTTTATTAATCATTGATCCTATAGTTAGAGGATGGCTGGTTCTTTAAACCATCTATAAACTCTTTATTCACATATGGTCCGTAATGCAAGCCGTTTTTTTGGTCTTCAACCATTTCCTGAAATCCTGTAGATGGCTCTGGCTTAGGTTTAGCTGCTAAATTATTAGTAGGGGTGGCAGGCTTGTTTGTTGTTTTGATCAGACGATCCTTTTGCATCAAACTATCCTCCCAACGTGTATCTACCTGCTGACGAGCTCCCTTATTCCGGAAATGGATGTTGTTCATAGGCAGTTTTGCAATGGCAGCCAAACTGGTTGAGTCGTTATGGTGATCAATGCTTTCAGTTGCTGCACTTGATTGATCAATACTTTGCGTATTGTTGTGATGTTCAGGTCTTTCCTGGGCCAGCCCTTCAACGGCAGAGAAGATGACCAGGGTAATGAATGTTATGCTTAGCTTTTTCATTTTGATAAAGGTTTAATATTGGAAGATTATTTGGCGGTTAATATTTTCTGGTATTTGGGAATTAATAGATATCTACTTTTAAGCCACCTTGAAGGGTAGGGTTGAATGACCTTACACCCAATCCGGCGTTGATATGGATCCTTTTGATGACCTGATAGTCAAGTTTCACAGAAGGAGTGATGGCAAAGTTCTCTTTATTGATAGCACCGATACGCACATCCAGACTCACATTGACCTTTTGAACAGCGAAGATTCGGGTAGCCAGGTTGACCCCGATGAATTCTTTTTCATAAAACCTGGGCTTTACTGATTCATGACCACCAGGCATGTCTACTTCTTTTTGATAGAAGACACCGACTTCATAGTTATCCGCCAATTGATATCCCACCTGGATTCCGGCTTTGGGGCTCACTTTGGTTTTTTCCATGTAGGAAGTGACAAACAGATTTTGAGATAATGCCTGGCTAAGAGCCACGAAGAAAAGAATGGAAGTAATGGCTAAAGTTTTCATGATTCCCTGTGTTTTGGTTAATTGTTAAAGCAAAGGTGGTCATGACAGCCGTCCTGTGTAAGAGGGAAATTGGTAATTGCACTATTTGGTTATATCCCGCATGGGCTACGGGAATCACTTAACTGTGGGATGTTTCAGTTTTTTTGTTTGCGCGGTTGATTTATGATAATAGTGCCTGATGAATGTCCAAGACCTTATGCTAAATGGTATGAAAAGGGAACACTGCCAAACGTTTGAGCCTTTGCCCTGCGATCATGGATTCAAGGGATGAAAGCCATTTCAACTCAATGGCATACGCAATATTTAGTTCATTAAAGTAGAATTATTTTATTTATAAGGTGACTTTCAGGTTCCTACTTCAGGGATGCCTATTGGTTTTGAGGGCCGTTGGTTTCTAACCTGGTGTTTAGGAGGGTTTTGTAAATATATTCAGGTATTTAAAGATCTCAGAATGTCCCAAATATGGAGCTTCTTTAATTTTTAAAGTCACATATTCATAATCCAGGATAAGTGTATCTATTGGGGGATTCATATTTTCCTCTTTTGAAAAGCTGTCTTCCCATCGGGCATTCATAGCTTGTCTTACGCCTTTGTTTTCAAAGTGGATTTTATTCAACGGGAGCTTTGCAATGGCAGCTAAACTGGTCGAGTCGCTATTGGGATTAATACTTTCAGTTGTTGTACTTAATTGGTCAATACATTGCGTATTGGTGTGATGTGCAGGTCTTTCCTGGGCCAACCCTTTTATGGCAGAGAAGATAACCAGAGTAATGAGTGTTAAGCTTAGGTTTTTCATTTTGGTTTTATGTGTAAGGGTTTAACCTATTTGGATCTTACTTTTCCTGTTTATTTCTGCTGGATGGAGAATACGTGATCATTAATTCTAAGGGATCAGGCTGTATTTGGTACAATTTGTCCTTTTCCAGTATGCTGTCTTCCCACCGGGCATTCACAGCTTGTCTTACGCCTTTGTTTTCAAAGTGGATTTTATTCATTGGGAGTTTTGCAATGGCAGCCAAACTGGTCGAGTCCCTATGGTGATCAATACTTTCAGTTGCTGCACTTGATTGGTCAATACTTTGCGTATTGGTGTGATGTGCAGGTCTTTCCTGGGCCAATCCTTCAACAGCAGAGAAGATGACCAGGGTAATTAGTGTTATGCTTAGCTTTTTCATTTTGATAAAGGTTTAATATTGGAAGATTATTTTACAGTTATTTTAAAGTCCAGATCATAAAGGTTTTTGAAGTCAAGGCCAATGTCTATCAATTCTTCATCGTCTTTATCGATCAACCAGTAAACCTCGATTTGGTGGCCCTTTTCCTGTGCCGTCGTAAGCCGTTTGAAAAGGTTGAACAATAGTTTAGTTGTAGAAGCATTGATGACTGTGTAATGGAAGTAGCATTTAAGAGATGAGGCATGTGTAAAGTGCTGCTCCACCTGCTCAATTAGTTTGATATAAGCAGGAAGTACTTCCAGCCCTGTAGAACGCCCACTCACGGCAAGAGCATTTATTTCTTTGATGAATCGAATGGTCAATCTTTCTTCTGTGGTGATTGCCCTTTGGTGTTCGATTTTGTCAGCAACAGTTTCCATGATTTCTTTATTTACAAGCCGGTTAATATTTACTCGAATCAGGTAATTAATAGATGTCTACTTTTAAGCCACCTTGAAGGGTAGGGTTGAATGACCTTACACCCAATCCGGCGTTGATATGGATCCGTTTGATGACCTGATAGTCAAGTTTCACAGAAGGAGTGATGGCAAAGTTCTCTTTATTGATAGCACCGATACGCACATCCATACTCACATTGACCTTTTGAACAGCGAAGATTCGTGTAGCCAGGTTGACCCCGATGAATTCTTTTTCATAAAATCTGGGCTTTACTGATTCATGACCACCAGGCATGTCTACTTCTTTTTGATAGAAGACACCGACTTCATAGTTATCCGACAGTTGATATCCCACCTGGATTCCGGCTTTGGGGCTCACTTTGGTTTTTTCCATGTAGGAAGTGACAAACAGATTTTGAGATAATGCCTGGCTAAGAGCCACGAAGAAAAGAATGGAAGTAATGGCTAAAGTTTTCATGATTCCCTGTGTTTTGGTTAATTGTTAAAGCAAAGGTGGTCATGACAGCCATCCTGTGTAAGGGGGATTTTGGTATTTACACCATTTGGTTATTACCCGTAGATACTAGGTAAATTCCTTAATAGGGTGACATTGGAATTCAACTGCTCCCTCAGATAATGCACTTATGCCTGTCTTTTTGGATCATGCGACCGTTATTATTCTGATAAAATGTTGAAAGGAAATATTGCCTGTTGCTTTAACCTCAGGTCGGCATGCATTGATTCACCTGTGGCAATCCATTTTATCCGGAGGTCTTTATGAGCACTTAATTTTTTTAAATGACCGATGAGTTTTGAAAATGAGGTAAATGGTAATGCATCAATTAATTCGGCCTTGAAAATAATGGTGAGTTTTTTTTCAGTTTCGAAATGTGTATCAATGATTTCACTGCATTGATCTTTAATATCCGTATTTCTGAAAAACCAACCCTGTACCGTCAATAAACTCATGGGTTTTTTGTAAGTCATTTCAATAAGCTCCCCACTGACTTTGGTGTTGTTAGCAGTTGTGTTCACTGGATTTAGATTTTGTTGAGCCTGATTGAATTCTGTAATTTTTATGTAAAGGATAAGTTCTGGACTGCGCCTGGTTTCAGGGTTCGGTGTTTGTTAGTTGTTGCTTTATCGTCTTTTCAGCCAGTCCCGGATTATCTGAACGTACCCTGGAGTCCGGAGAATAATGCGTAATCATTGATTTTGAGGGATCGGGTTGTATCAGGTACAGGCTATCCTTTTGAAGCAGACTGTCTTCCCACCTTGTTTCTGTAAGCTTATCAGCTCCCTTGTTCCGGTAGTGGGTATTTTTCATTGGCAGTTTAGCGATAACAGCCAATTGGGCAGAGTCGTCATTTGCTACGTTTACATGGGTGCCATTTGTTAGATCTTCATGAGCCAGGCCATGCGTGCCTTGAGCCGAATCTGAAAGTTGATCCTGAGAAAAGGCTTCTATTGAAGAGAAAGTAACAAGGGCAATAAATAGGATGTTTAGCTTTTTCATTTTGTTTAAGATTTAGTTGTGGGAATGAGTGGTTTAAGGTTTTGATTAATGGATATCTATTCTAAGACCTCCCTGAAGGGTTGGTTTGAAAGACCGCACGCCCATTCCGGCATTGATATGAATTCTTTTGATGATCTCATAATCCACCTTCACAGATGGTGTAATGGCAAAATTGGTTTTGTTGATGGCACCGATCCTCACATCCAGGTTTACATTTAAATGCTGGTAAGCGAAGATCTGTGAGGCCAGGTTGATGCCGATGAATTCTTTTTCGTAGAACCGGGGCTTGTTTGATTCATGACCATTAGCCATATCCACTTCTTTTTGGAAGAACACGCCAACCTCATAGTTATTTGCTGTCTGGTATCCCAACTGTATTCCAGCTTTAGGACTCACCTGAGTTTTTTCCATGTAAGAATTCACAAACAGGTTTTGTGAGACAGCCTGGGTCAGAGCGGCGAATAAAAGAACGGAAGTAATGGCTAAAGTTTTCATGGTCCTTTGTTTTATTTAATGTTAAAGCAAAGGTGGTCATGACAGCCATCCTGAGTAAGAGGGAAATTGGTATTTACACCATTTGGTTATATCCCGCATGAGCTAAGAGAATCACTTAGTTGTTAGCTGTAACCAGGATTAGTTCAGCAACTGAAAAGGAATGAGTTTGATAACTGCCGGGTTCTAAATCAGGCCTTTTTCAATGGCAAATAAGATCAGCCCCTGCTCACTCGTACAGTTGGCTTTTTTAAAGAGGTCAGCCTGAATCCGAGAAAACTCGACCGATCCAAGAGATAAAGATGCCATGATCTGTTCATGTGGCGTCTGTTTTACAATCATTTGTAATACTGCCAATTCAACATTACTTATTTCCATTGATTTTGCCTTGTCAATATCCTGATCCTGGAAATCAGTAAGTTGTTGTTGGACCTCTGAGGAAAAATATCTGTTATTACTAAAGATGTTGTCAAGTGCAGCGACGAATTCTGTTTGTCTTACATTTTTGAGAACGTACCCATGAATCCCAAGCGCATTGAGTTTTCTTATCATTCTGGGCTCAGTATCCATGGTGAGTGCAAGCACCTTCTGATCAGGGAAGTTCAGGCGAATGTTTTCAAGAAGTTCGAGCCCTCCGGCCACTGGCATATGGACATCAGTAATAACCAGATCAAAAGACGCCTTCAATAGTTTATCAAAGGCTTCCTTTCCATTCTCGGCTTCACTCACTATTTGATATTGCTGGTTTCCATCCAGGTATTGTTTGATAGCATTTCGGATCATTTCATGATCATCTACCAGGAGTATGCTATACATAAAAACAATTCTTTATAAACATTAGCTTATTATCCCTTTTTCTATTCCATACATCACCAGACCTGCAACATTTTTACATCCGGTTTTTTGTAAAAGATTGCCCTTATGAGTCTCTACGGTTCTTATACTAATGAACAATTCATCAGCAATTTCCTTATTGCTGTAATCGCTCGCAATGAGATTGAGTACTTCCTTCTCTCTTTCACTTAATGAAACTTCATAAGTGAGACGCTTATTGGATTTTTTGTTCGAAATGTTAGTGATCAGTGAATCGTAAACATCTTTTGAGTAGTAATCACTGCCCTCCATTACCTTATTGATGGCATCAAACAATTCCTCCTTAGGGGAATTTTTTAATAGAAAGCCATTAATCCCCATGCCAATCAATTTTTTGATATGAACAATATCGTTCATCATAGTCAGAACAAGAATGAGCTGTTCAGGGTTTGATTGTTTAATATTTTTCACCAATTCCATGCCGTCCATTTCTGGCATGTTGATGTCAGTGAGGATCAGATCAAACTGCTTGTTAGCTAATATTTGCAAAGCTTCAACACCATTGGAAGCCTGGTCCGCGATCAAATAGGAATCATTAGATTCAAAGAAAACACTGATGGCATCCCTGATCATTTTATGATCGTCGACAAGTAATATATTTTTCATCATTTAAAAATTTGAACTCCAATCAACTTTTCCAGAGGTGAGTGGGTCAAACCTTTATCAATGAAGACTATAGGATTATGCGTTTATTGTTTAAAGATAAGTAAATTATTTTGATTGCTGTTACTAACCTGGCGTATTTCATGAGCCATTTTATTGCAATCGTTTGATGAATAATTTACCTGACAAATGCTATTTCTGAAGCGGTCAGTTTAATGTAATTCAATCCTTCCCAGTAATCATCAGTGAACTGCCCATGGGATTTATCCACAAATGAAACTCTGTGTGCAGGCATGAATTTCTCAAAAGGCACTTGATGTTCCTGATCGGTTTGGACATTGGTATTGACAACGATTGTTTTAAACGTGTAGGCTTTACCATTTTCTTTCCAGTGTCCCTCCATCGTTGCCTTACTTAGATAATAAGTATGATCAGTATGCTGAAACTCTTCCACCCAACTTTCGGAATCCCACGCAGTACTTTCTGCATGAAAATATTCAATACGTATAATAGCCAGGGTGAATTCATCTACCCAAAGCTTTCCAATCACATAACCCTTGCTGTTTATCGGAACAAAGTCAATGAGTAATACATTTTCGCCTCTGTAGACCTCTTTGCCTACAAATCGATAACGGTAATCCCATCGGTTCTTTTTAGAAAAAATATCTGTCATGGCCCAAGACTTAAACATATCAGCTGCATACCCACTCAATTGATTAAGTCGATCGGATTCAATGTTTGATTGTATCCTGGTTTTTATGGGTCGAATCAGGGTAGGGCCTCGCTCAATATTTGCAGGTATGTGGGTTTGAAAGACACCCTCCGCCAGGTGATGGATTCCATCATTCGTTGAAAGGCTCTCTTTACAATAAGCCTGCATCAATTGGTCTTCCAGCTCATAATTCATATGGAATCTTTTGAAGACTTCCTGCATAACTTCTTTCCCATTCATATGGGCTGTTGCAGCAGGGTCGGCCTTATTGAGCGAAATCTGATAAGGTTGCAGATCAGCAATGTTATCAGACAGGTCCAACGAAAAGCTTTTATAACCGAAATGGTAAACTTCCAATTTGTTAAGCTGATTCTCCGGTATTTTTAAGGTAAACTCACCCGCATCATTGCTATAGGTAAAATGATCTTCAGCATTGATATATGCATGACCAATTACTTCTCCGGACTCTTTGCACTTGATGACTCCTGTCAATTCAATCAGTTGAGCCTGACAGAAAATGCCGTTTGCGATAATAAGGATTGCAAATATTGAAAATTGATAAGTTGATTTCATTTCAGTAAAAATTTAATAACAGCACAAATGAAGCAACATAAGAAATCTCCAATAAGCGTGAAACCGGTATTTTTTCAAAATGGTTATTTCCCGTAATGAATAAGTGAAATACGTAGAAGGATTTATTGGGAGTTAATTGGAGACAGCCCCACCAGATTTATTGGTTACTTCAGCCACGAATGCTATACCCCTTCCCGTTCAAAGGCAGGAAAGATAGTTATCATTACTCTTCCCGCGTTTCCAGAATGTCCAAATCAGCTTCTGTTCCTAAATTCATTGAAATACTGAATTGTTCTTGATTTGCACTTGAAACGAAACCTTTCAAAAGTAAATTACTCGCCATAAACTTACTTTAACCGGTGTTGATAATGCAACAAAGAATTTGAAAAGTGAATTATTTATGCTTAATTCGGTATCGGTTTTGAATTCCTCAAGACTTTGATGGGCATAATTGTAATATGGTATTAAAACCGGGAAAGGGTAGTAAAGTAGTCAGTTTCGACAAATCAAGATCTGTTGAAGAGCAGTTTGAGCTGATCTATGCCGAGCAGTTTGACCGGCTCTATTTCTTTGCCAAAACCATGGTGAAGTCCGATCAGGTGGCCGAAGACATCGTCGCAGAGGTCTTTTTGAATCTGTGGAAAAACAGACACCGGTTCCATGAGATCCAGCAGATGGATGCTTATCTATTTATCGCTGTCAAGAACCAGGCAACCCGTATTCTCTACGAAGAACCCAATAAGCTTGAGGCTACCATATTAGATAATACTGTCCGGTTCATGGATAAAGTGGATCCGGAAGAACTATTGCTGGCCAAAGAGCTTTCGGATGCATTGGAAAATATCGTTTCATCGTTACCCGATCAATGCCAGCTGATATTCAAGATGGCCAGAAATCAGCACCTGAAATACCAGGAAATAGCCGACGAGTTGGGCATTTCAATCTCTACTGTCCGCACACAGCTTACCAAAGCCTCATCCATCATCCGTAAATATCTGTATGACAGGTATCACGAGTCACAATCCTCAGAAAATTACTACCGCAACATCAATCACGCCTTGGTCCCACTGTTGATCTCACAGGTTGTATTTTTATTTGATTAAAAAATCATACTGAAATTAACCTTGAGTTAACATTATTTAAACAAAATAACTTAATAGTTTAAATAATTGTAAATATTTAGACATTCTTCATATCATTTTCAGTTAACACACTCTTTAATAGTATCGCATTTAAAGTTGATATGGATAAACTGATTATCAATTATTTAATAGGAGAGATTTCTCTTGAAGACCAGCACAAACTGAAGAAGTGGCTGGAAGAGGATGAGTCACATCCGGTCATACTAGAACAGATGGAAAAATTCTGGGCTCAGGGGGAGTTGAAATTTCCCGAACGGAAGCAGAAAGTCTTCAACCGGTTAAAATCAGAAATCGATAAGCTGGACGAATCAGATCAGTTCTCCAAACCCAAAAGGAAATTCACGCTTGGTCAGCTGGCCAGGTACGCGGCAGTTGTTTTAATAGCCTCCTTGATCTCCATTTATGCCTATACATCATTTGAAGGAGACCTTAAGAGCACGCAATCAACGATTAATTACCTGGAAAAGGTTAGTTCACCTGGCCAGAAAATAACAACCATACTTCCTGATGGGACCAAAGTCAAATTAAATGCTGAGAGTAAGATCATTGTCCCGGAACATTTCTCAGCAGATATTCGGGAGGTAACCCTCATTGGAGAAGCCTTTTTTGAAGTGGCCCCCAACCCCAACAAGCCGTTTATTGTACATTTCAACAACAATGAAGTGGAAGTACTCGGCACTTCTTTCAATATCAAGGCTTATGACGGCAGACAAAGCTATGTGGCGGTAAAAACCGGTAAAGTACGCGTAAGACAGGGACAGGATCACGTGCAATTAAATCCTCACGAAATCACTTCATTGGGAAGTTCAAAGCTGACAGTAAGTCAGCTCAGCAATGAAGATTTGATCTTCGGATGGGTAGATAACAAGATCACCTTTGAAAAAGCAAGTATCACTGAAGTGATGGAGATCATCTCAAACTGGTATGGGGTAGCCTATGAGATCAGACGTAAAATTGATGACAACGAGCGGTATACAGCTAGTCATAGTAACCCAACCCTTAAGGAAGTAATGGAAATATTAACATACACTTATGATATCAAATATGAAATCAATGAGCATACCATAATAATCAAATAAAAAAGTAAGGGAGTCGAAATACTTTGGTCGGTCTTCAACTCCCTCGAAGTTTCAGCACATTTAAACTAAAACTAATATGAAAGTAAAATTACTAAAATTTCTTTCGCGTATGTCCAGACTTGGGATATATGTATTAATAGCGACCCTTTCTGTTTCCATGGTTTTGGCGACAGAAACGGATGCTCAACGTAAGTTCCTCGCAGAGATTTCCATCAATTTGGAGAGTGGAGGAAGCACGCAATCTTTGATCGATCTGGTTACAGAGATCGAGTCGAAGTCGAATTTCAATTTTGCATACCTGGATAAATCGTTACGTCAGAAAAAAATAAGACTGGCACCAGGGATCTGGCAAATGGACGAGTTGCTAAAAGAGATTTCCCTTCAGGCGGAGGTTTCTCTCAAACGTGTAAATGAGTCCATTGCCATTGTAGCTGCTAAAAAATCCAATCTGCCTGCGGTTTCTGAAAGAGTGGTCGCTCAACAGACAGTCTCCGGGAAGGTAACGGATGAAAATGGAGAGCCATTACCCGGTGTATCCATATTTATTGATGAAACAACACAGGGTACAGTTACGGATATAGAAGGTAACTACCGGATCACTGCAGATGATGATCAGATTTTGGTATTCTCTTTTATTGGATATACAAGAGTTAAGCAACCAATAAACGGACGATCAGTCATTGATATGAAAATGCAAGTTGACGAAACTCAACTTGAAGCGATCGTAGTCACAGCGCTGGGTATTTCCAGAGAATCCAGGTCATTACCATACAGTACACAAAGTGTTGAGGCCAAAGAACTCACCGAAGTAAGGGACCCGAATAACGTGATCAACTCGCTGCAGGGAAAAGTAGCCAACGCATTGATCAACCAAAGCTCTGGCGGTGTTGGTAGTGAGGCGCGAATCATCTTACGAGGAAACAGTTCAATCAGTGGAGATAACAGTGCATTGATAGTTGTAGATGGGGTGCCCAATAGTCGTGGGGTGAACATCAACCCGGACGATATCGAATCCATGACCTTGCTGAATGGTGCAGCTGCGGCAGCACTCTACGGAAGCCAGGCAGGTAATGGTGTTGTGGTCATTACAACTAAAAAAGGAAGCAAAGAAAGAGTTTCGGTCAATGTTAACTCAAGCGTAACCTTCAACAGACCTTTTTCACTTCCAAACTTCCAGAATGAATATGGTCAGGGAAGCAATGGTGTCCTGGATGCAACAACCGGTGAGGTTTGGGGCGAAAAAATGAATGGACAGCAATACACCAACCTGTTGGGTGAGACCAGGTCTTATACGGCTCAACCAGACAATGTGAAAGATTTCTTCAACACAGGTGTCAATGCATCCAATGCTATCAGCGTATCAGGAGGAGGAGAAAAAGCCCAGGGCTATCTTTCTTATACACACAATGATGTAAGTGGTATCGTTCCAAACAATGAATTGGTAAGCCACAACATCAACTTAAGGCTGACCAATCAGATCACAGAGAAACTAAGTACGGATGCCAAGGTTACTTACTTTGTTTCAGATGTAGACGGAATTTTGAGAGCTACTGAAGGAAATACCGCGGTATTGGATGCTTATCAGATACCCCGAAATATGTCCATTGAAGACGTAAAGAATTTTGAGACTACAGACCAATTTGGTGTGCTCACACCAGCACCTTTTCCCTCCACATTATCCTACAGGTATCAAAACCCCTACTGGGTAACCAACTATGACAGGCGACATGAAGACAGAAGTCAAATCTTTGGCTACCTGTCAGCAAAATATCAGCTTACCGACTGGCTTTCTATAAAAGGAAGAGCAAACCTGGACAAGTCTACCATTATTGCTGATCAAAAGACCAGTCAGGGGACCGTGTCCTGGGCCACAAGACCTGGTGGATATTTTGCTCAGTCTTACGCCATCAGCACCACCCAGTGGTATGACTTAATGTTTGATGGAAGCAATGAAATCGGAGAGTCATTCAATGTTGACTACCATGTAGGTGCGATTTACAATGACCGACAGTATACGCAGGATCGAACGGTGGCCAATGGTTTGAATGTAACCAATAAGTTTTCGACCAACTTTGCTACCAACCCGGTCGTCAGTTACTCCGCAAGCCACATTCAGACACAATCTGTTTTTGGTTTGGCCAACTTTTCTTACAAGGATATGTTGTTTCTGGATGCCAGTTTAAGGAATGACTGGGACAGCAGGCTACCTGCACCTCATTCGTTTCAGTATTATTCTCTCGGTGGATCCGGAATCTTATCTGAAATGTTAAGCATGCCGGAGGCTATTTCATTGTTGAAATTAAGTGCCAGTTACGCTGAAGTAGGTAATGGTGGACAGTTTGGACTGTTGACAAATACTTACAATTACTCCGCTGGTGTGGCCAATGGATATATCTCCAGAGGAAGCACCTTTTCTATCCCGGGCCTGAAGCCTGAAATTGTGAAAAGTTTGGAATTCGGATTGAATGCCAAGTTTTTGAATAACAGGTATTCAGCACAGTTTACTTACTATAAGTCCAATTCTATCAATCAGCTTTTGCAGATTTCCCTGCCCGCAGGTACTGGATACAGTAGTCAGTATATCAATGCCGGTGACATCCAGAACAGTGGTGTGGAGATCATCTTAAAAGCCAGTCCTGTAGTGACAAAAGCATTTGACTGGACAGCAGACTTCAACGTTTCATTCAATAACAATGAAGTGAAGTCACTTTCGGAGGGACTCGATATTGTTTATCTGGGCAACTGGGCCGACTGGGGCGGACGTCCGCAAATAGCAGTTGGCGGTAGCTTTGGAGACCTGGTAGCCTCTAAATGGGCCAGAAATGACGATGGCGAACTTTTGGTGAGTGACCTGGGGGTGCCTATTCTGTCGGGAGCAGTAGGTGAGCAACCTTCTTTGATCGGGAATTTCAACCCGGATGCACTGCTGGGACTCTCGAACTCACTTAGATATAAGGACATCTCTGTAAGGCTGTTGATCGACGGCCGCGTTGGTGGTATCATTATCTCAGGTACGGAAGCCAACCTGGCCCACAGTGGAATTACCGAAAGCACCCTTCCATACCGGGAAGGTGGCTGGAACCTTGAAGGAGTCAACACAGACGGAGATCCTGTCAATGCGGAAATAGATGCACAGCTTTTCTGGCAGACTGTTTCCAATAAGCGATCTTCTACAGGAGAATTTTTCGCCTATGATGCCACGAACTTCAGGGTAAGAGAACTATCGGTAGGATATTCACTACCACTTGGAACAGCTTCATTCATTCAATCAGTCAAATTGTCTTTTGTGGCCAGAAACCTCTTGTGGTTATACAGGGGTGAATCACTTCTGGACATTCCTGGTGTCGGAAAGAGAAAGATGTGGTTTGATCCGGATGTGAGTATCGGGTCTCTCAACAGCTTTCAGGGTATCGAATATGGAATGCCATCTACACGAAGTGTTGGATTCAACATTAACCTGAGCTTTTAATTTGAATAATTGAATTGAAAATCATGAAATATTTAAATATACATACAGTAACAAAGGCATTGATATTCTCAATGACTTTATTTATCATCAACTCCTGTACCAATGATTTTGCTGAGATCAACACGGATCAAAGTAGCATAGGATCGATAGGTACGGCTGAATTGCCATTCCTTTTTACCAAGGCACAAGATGCCGTAAGCTGGAATGGACAGGTACAACAAAACCTGTTTTCAGATCAGTATGCCCAGTATGTGGCCAATGTCACTACTTATTTCCCGACCGATAGATATGAGATCAACATGAGTTGGGTAAATAGCGTGTGGACGGGCCAGTACATTCAGATCGTACCTCAACTTCAGACGATCTTTGAAAATACGGAACCAACGTCGGCAGAATATGCTTTGGCCAATGTTTGGTGGGTGTATTCCTTCCATAGGGTGACAGATTATTGGGGTGCCATTCCATATTTCAATGCAGGAGTACCGGGTACATCGGTTGCTTACGATAGTCAGGACCTGATCTACGATGATTTCTTCAAGCGATTGGACGAATCCATTACCGTGCTGGAAGCTAATGCAGGTGGCAATGCTTTTGGAGAATTCGATATCATTTATGGTGGTGATGTCAATAAGTGGATCAGGTTTGCCAATACCTTAAGGCTAAGACTGGCCATGAGGATTTCAAATGTAGATGCAGACAGAGCGGAGACTGAGGCAGAAGCGGCCTATGCAAGTGGCGTCTTTGAAGTAAGCCCTGATGACGATGCAACGGCATTGAATAATGTAGTAGATATCAATCCACTCAGCCAGATGTCTGATTGGAATGAGTTCAGGATGAGTGCAACCATGGAATCTGTAATGACAGGGACAGATGATCCCCGTATTTCGGAATATTGGATCCCGGCAGTAGAAAGTGGTACCTATGAAGGTTTGAGAAATGGGTTGTCAGTCGAGCAACTTGGTGACCCGATGAACACGGCTGCAACAAACTCTCATATTGGGCCGAGATGGAGTTCACCGGCAGCAGGAGGTGTTTCAGATTATCTGAGCACACCTTCAAATGTCATGTTTACCGCAGAGGCTTATTTCCTAAGAGCTGAAGGTGCATTGAAGGGATGGAGCATGGGAGGAACGGCACAGGAACTCTATGAAGATGGTATTCGTCATTCCATGTATCAGTGGGGTGTCACAGATGAGGCTGCGATCAATGATTATATCAGTAGCACAAGCACTCCCGTATCTCCTAATGACTTCCTGAATTCTCCGGCTTTAAGTGATGTGCCAGTCTTGTTTGATGGAGCGGACCAGACGGTACAACTGGAGCAGATTGCCCTCCAGAAATGGATTGCATTGTTCCCGGATGGCATGGAAGCCTGGGCGGATTATAGAAGAAGACCGGTAATTGACCTCTACCCTGTAGCTAATTCCAGCAACCCTGATATACCAAATCCGGCTGAGGAATATATCCGAAGGATTCCATTCCTTACTCAGGAGTATCAGTCAAATACGGAAGCTGTGGAAAGTGCTGTCAGCCTATTAAGTGTAAAAGAAGATAAGATTACGACCCCATTGTGGTGGGACGTGAACTAATCTATTGAATAAATATCAAGTACTCTTTGTCGAAACGCAAAGAGTACTTGTTTCTATCCCGGTGCTCACATTCATGAGATGAACAGGTTCTGCTTATCCTTTTATGTATTGTCTTTGATGTTCCTTTTTGGTGCCTGTACTGATACCAGGGAGAAGTTATTCACTATGGTCAATCCTGACAAATCCAATGTGGGTTTTGTGAACCTCCTGGTAGAAAATGAGGACCTCAACATCATGAAATATGACTACCTCTACAATGGCGGAGGTGTAGCGATTGGTGATATCAATCAGGATGGCCTGGAGGATATTTATTTTTCAGGCAACATGGTGGACAATAGGTTGTACCTGAATAAAGGGGATTTTCAGTTCGAAGACATCACTGAAATGGCAGGAGTGGCAGCTACCAAAGGATGGAGCTCAGGCGTGACGATGGCAGATGTCAATTGTGACGGATTGTTGGATATTTATGTGTGCCGATCGGCCTATGACAATTACCGTCAAAGAAAAAACCTGCTTTATATCAACAATGGAGATCTGACATTTACCGAGAAAGCAAAGGATTATGGTGTTGACGATTCAGGGTATTCGACCCAGGCGGTATTTTTTGATTATGACCAGGATGGAGACCTGGACATGTATCTGCTCAATCATTCCTTATCCCAGTATTCAGACTTCAATGAGAAAACCAAAGACCTTAAAAACAGCAACAACCCGCTCTATGGGGACAAACTCTTTAAAAATATTGGTGGCAGATTTGATGAAGTAACAAAAGAGGCCGGTATCAAATCCAATGTGCTGGGCTTTGGCCTGGGTGTGGCAGTTTCAGATATCAACAATGATGGATGGCTCGATATCTATGTCTGCAATGACTTCAACGAGCAGGATTACCTCTATATCAATGATCAAAAGGGCGGCTTCAAAGAGCAGCTTGAACACTATTTTGATCATGTGTCCCTGAATTCTATGGGGAATGATATCGCCGACATCAACAATGACGGGTACATGGATGTCCTGACTTTGGATATGTTGCCTGAAGACAACTACCGGCAAAAGATGATGGCCGGGCCCGACAATTACTATAAGTTCAGCCTCCTTTCTGAGAGCGGATTTTATCATCAGGCGATGCGTAACATGCTTCAGTTAAATCATGGGAAAGATCATGGCTTTGCTGAGATAGGCCAGTTGAGTGGCATTTCCAATACCGATTGGAGCTGGGCTGGGCTCATGGCTGATTTCGACAATGATGGCCACAAAGACATCTTCATTACCAATGGGTTTAAGCATAACTTCACGGATATGGATTTCATCCAGTACCTGGCTGACGAAACCATTAAACAGCGACGTGGGGGTCCGATGCCTTCGAATATGCGAATGGTGGAGGCGATGCCACCCATCGTTGTACCGAATTACATGTTTAAAAACAATGGCAACCTGACCTTCGATAATGTGGCTGAAGAGTGGGGGTTGGGACAACCCGGAATATCGAATGGTGCAGCATATGCTGACCTGGACAATGATGGGGACCTGGATATTGTGGTAAACAATTTGGATGATTATGCATCGATCTACAGAAACAATTCGATCATCCATACCGATCATCATGCGCTGAGGGTGCAGTTTGAAGGATCACGCTGTAATGGCTTTGGGGTTGGTGCCAATATAGCCATCCATGCCGGAGACCGGCTGATTGTTCAGGAGAATACAACAGTCAGGGGGTTTCAGTCCTCGGTGGGTAATAGCCTGGTGATTGGCCTTGGTGATATAAATGCCATTGATTCTCTCATTGTTACCTGGCCTGATCAAAAGCAGCAGAAGCTCTATGATCTTGGTGTGGATACCACCTATCACCTTTCCTACCGCCTGGCTGCTGATGATTCTCATACACCAATGGAAAAACCTTCTTTGTTTGTAAAATCAGAGGGAGTGCCCGGACTAAACTATATCCATGAGGAGAACTATTTCAATGATTTCGACAGTGACATCCTGCTGCCGCACATGTTATCCACCCTGGGGCCGGCAGCCGCATTTGGTGATATTGACGGAGACGGACTGACAGATTTATATGTGGGGGGTTCAAAAGGGTTTCCTGGTTCGACTTTAAAGCAAAACAAAAACGGATCCTTTTCCAGGGGACAGTCATTTTCTGACGACATGGGATCCGAGGATGTAGATGCACTGTTTTTTGATGCAGATGGAGATGGCGACAAAGACCTGTATGTGGTGAGTGGGGGAAGTGAATTTACAGCCAGAGATGTAAATCTTCAGGACAGGCTGTATATCAATAACGGGTCAGGTTATTTCACGGCAGGGGGAGCATTGCCTGATATGCTCGCCAGTGGTGGGTGTGTGGTAGCCACTGATGTGGATTCGGATGGCGATTTAGACTTGTTTGTTGGCGGTCGGATGCAGCCAGGAAGTTATCCATTGGCTCCACGAAGTTATCTGCTAGAAAACGATGGCCAGGGTCGTTTTGTTGATGTTACCGAAACTGTATGCAAAGACCTATTGAATCCCGGAATGGTAACGGATGCGGTATGGAGTGACTATGATTTGGATGGAAACAAAGACCTGGTACTGGTTGGGGAGTGGATGCCAGTCACTGTTTTCCGAAAGACAGAAAAGGGGATGGAAAAGCTTACTGACAGTACCGGTCTGGAAAATTCCGACGGCTGGTGGAATACCATTGTTGCGCAAGACATCGATCAGGACGGAGATGATGATTACCTGGTTGGGAATCTGGGGTTAAACGCTCAGCTACAGGCAAGTGCGTCAAAACCGGTTTCCCTGCTCTACAAGGACTTTGATGGAGATGGCGTGATTGATCCGGTATTGTGCTATTTCATTGGTGAGGAAAGTTATCCGGCCCTTTCAAGAGATGATATGATCGCCGGGATGAACTACCTAAAGCAACGATTTATCAGCTATGGCAAGTATGCCAAAGCCACCGCTGGTAGCATTTTCAGTGAAACAGAAATGAAGGGAGCACAAACGCTTATGGCAAAAAACATGGAGAGTAGCCTGGTAGTAAATTCCGGGAATGGCAACTTTGAAATACGACCCCTTCCATTGATGGCTCAGGTGGCTCCGGTTTATGGCATTTTACCCGGAGATTTTAACAACGATGGATTTCAGGACGTGCTTCTGGCCGGTAATTTCAACAGAAGTCGGGTAAAGTTTGGAAGGTATGATGCCAACAATGGTATCCTGTTGCTGGGTAATAATGACGGAACTTTTGAATATTCCGGTCCACGTGAATCAGGGTTGAATTTTGATGGCGAAGCAAGACAACTTGGTTTCCTGAAAAGGATATCAGACAGTCTGCTCGTGGTTGTCGGGAATGATGCCCCACTGGAGTTTTGGAAAATAAATCAATAATTTAAAGATTATAGAAAAACAGATGCTTGAATTTAAGAGAATAGTCAGCACACGGTATTTGCTTGTCCTGGCACTTAGTTTATCACTTGGCTGGTCAGAAGTATCGGGACAAGCTAAAATTACCCAAAAGAATATCGATTTTGTTCCTTACCCTGATTTTACAGAGGCCAATTCCACCTGGGGAGATATTGGTTATAATCCGGTTAATAATGCGGTTTACATTGGAGTAACCAATCATAAGAATAAGATTGGCTTTTATGAGTATTCAGTAGCTGAGAATGATATGCGCCTGAAGGGATTTGTGAATGAATTGGCTCATCTGAGGGACTATCAGTGGCAGGGGAAAATCCATACCAAGATCGTCTTTGATGCAGATGGAAAAGTCATCTTTGGTACCGACGGAGGGGAATCCAGGGAAGAATACCTAATGAACCATCCTCAGGGTTATGCCGGCGGTTTTCTTATGAGCTGGGATCCCTACAAGGAGAAGATGACCAACCTGGGTGTCCCCATGCAATATGAGAGTATCAAGGATGTGGATGTAGACCAGGAAACGGGTAAGATCTATGCGATTTCCTATCCACAGGTGCATTTTATCGTGTATGATCCAAAAACCAATGAGCAAAAGGACTTTGGAAGGTTAGGAAGCGCCCATGTGCCACGGGTCATTTTTACGGACAAGTGGGGTAACTGCTACTATGTGGACTGGCGTCAGCGGCTGGTAAAGTACGAAAAGAGCCAGGATAAACTGGTTTTTGCTAAAGAAAGCCTGCCTGCCTTCGATGGAACACCAGGCGGGTTCATCATCACAGGTATCACAGCCTATGCCAAGGACGCAGGTTCAAATAAAATATACTTTGTGACGTACGGTGCCAAGTTGGTGGAATTCGAAACCCAGGAAAATGGAATAGGTAAGATCCGCGATCTGGGAGCTGCCTTCGACCTGATGGATCAACCGCTTTGGAAGCCCTATATCCCAAACCTCAACCTGGGAGACAATGGGAAACTCTATTATTTCATTGGTGGTCATGGCAACTATGTAAAAGATGATACTTCTGTGTTGATGGAAATGGACCCGGCAACATTAAAGAAGCGCGTGGTACTGGAATTCCCTACAACAGAAGTGAGTGAAGTGACAGGGTCTGATATCAAAGACAAAGCTGGAAACATGTACTTCGCCGGACGTAAAATTCAACCCAAGAGCAAGAATACACCAGAATCGTTACCATCGATTGACGATAAGATCTCCATTCCATTCATGATCAAGTTCAACCCTGAAAAAAATATTAAGTAATGCAATTATCTATGAAAAATACACTGTTGGTGGCTTGGCTACTGGGAGTACAGCTTACTGCTTTTGCACAATATACTTTTTTTACCCCTGAAGGCAGCTTTGCTATAGAAGCGTCATTAGAAAATACGGACATGGTCAGATTGCCCATGTATCGCAATGAAATCACTTCCTTGAGCGTGATGGGAGATTATATCATTGGTGGGACTTCAGCATCCGGGGGACGCTCTCCATTTGTTTTTACAGCTTCGCTTGAAGAAAGAAAAATGACTGAAATCCTGGACTTAGAAGGAGTCGTTGAAGGGCAACAAAGGATCAGAAGTGGGTTTGTCAAAGGTGATAAGGGTCAGCTGTTTGCAGGCACAATGCCTCAAAACACTAAGTCTTCAGGGCACCTGATCAGCGTAAGCCTGAATAAGAAGAAAAAACTTGTAGTAGAAGATTTTGGTGTCCCAGTTATAGGAGAGGGCATTTATGCGCTCACCGGTGACCCGACAAATCGTGTGCTTTATGGACTAACCTATCCGTCGGGTTACTTTTTTACTTTTGAGATCTCTTCCAAAAAATCTACAGTCTACAAAGGCCTGGCACCTAGTGAAAAAGTGAGATTTTCTTTGGAAGACCATTTTTCAATAACGGCCGAAGATTATTTGAGCCGGGCCTTGATTGCGGATGACAATGGGCTTGTGTATGGCAGTTTGCCTTACGGTATTTTGTTCTACTTCGATCCGAAATCCGAATCCCTGGTCAAGACGGAAGAAGAGCTCCCGGAAGTATGGGGGAGAAGGTCTCTGGGTCAGATCCATTGCTGGTTAAAGACCTCAAACGGAGAGATTTACGGTGCCAATCGTGCCGACGGTCAGCTTTTCAAGCTAAACACTGCCACTAAAAAGATCAAAAACCTGGGAAAGCCGATCATGATGACAGGGCTAGCCGGACTAGCAGAAGGAGCAGACGGGAAGATCTATGGAATTGCCGGAGGATACCCTGGCTATGGACATCTATTTAGCTATGATGAAGAAGACGGTTTTGTTGACTACGGAAACCCACAGTTTGATATGGTGGAGCCCGGGATTGAACAAGGCATCGCCTGGAGGGGTTATCAGATGGAAACCATCACCGCTTCTGAAGATGGCAAATACATTGTTATAGGAGAAGCGGAAGCCCTCAGCCAGCTCATGGTTTTTCCTGTAAAGTGATCTTCAACACTAGATTCAGTAATTGCTACCGGGTATGAGATTATTCCTCCTGTTAATTGGCTGTTGTCTGACCATTGCTGCCCATAGTCAACATGAGCATATTGGTGAAAAGAATATTCGATTCATCGATTACCCTGATTTTCCGGAAGGTAATTCCACCTGGGGAGATATTGGCTATAACCCGGTGACTGATGCGGTGTATATCGGTGTCACCAACCATAAAAATAAGATCGGTTTTTATGAATATGCAGTATCAGAAGACTTGATGATCCTGAAAGGGTTTGTCAATGAGTTGGCACATTTGAGAGGCTTTCAATGGCAGGGGAAGATCCATTCCAAAATCACTTTTGATGAAAATGGAAATGTATATTTCGCCACGGATGGAGGTGAATCCAGGGAAGAGTATTTGATGAACCACCCCCATGGATATTACGGCGGTTATTTTATGAAGTGGGATCCGGAAGTGGAAGAAATGACCAATTTGGGAATGACTATGCCCTATGAAAGCATAAAGAACATCGATATAGATACTGAGACAGGTAAGATTTATGCCATTACCTACCCCCAGGTGCATTTCATTATCTATGATCCTAATACCAATACGATGGAGGATTTGGGCAGGCTGGGGAGTGCCCATGTACCCAGAATGACTTTCACTGATAAATGGAACAACTGCTATTATGTGGATTGGAGGCAAAGACTGGTAAAATATGAGAAAAGCACTGGTAAACTGGTTTTTGCCCGTGAGAGTCTACCGGCCTTTGAAGGAACACCTGGTCAGGTAATCATCACTGGAGTAAAGAGTTATACTAAAGATAATTCGAGGAATATCATTTACCTGGCTACTTATGGAGCCAAGGTGCTTGCATTCCACCCTACAAAGGA
Source organism: Cyclobacteriaceae bacterium (assembly GCA_965223915.1). Taxonomy (GTDB): domain Bacteria; phylum Bacteroidota; class Bacteroidia; order Cytophagales; family Cyclobacteriaceae; genus UBA7330. The sequence goes on from OZ245027.1 coordinate 3,398,538, forward strand.
AGGTATTGGTGAGGTAGAAGACTTGGGTGCCCTTTATGAAACTAAAGACATGCCCCTGTGGAAGCCATATGCTTCGAACCTCAACCTTGGATTGAATGGAAACCTGTACTATGTGCTTGGAGGACATGGGAATTATGTGAAGAAAGATACCACTGTGATGATGGAGCTTAACCCGGAAACAAGAAAGAAGAGGGAAGTCATGATGTTTCCTACAGTAGAACTGAGTGAAGTGACTGGAACTGGAGTGAGAGACAGCGCTGGTAATCTCTATTTTGCCGGAAGAAAGATTAGACCAAAGAATGCGGAAACAACGGAAAGTTTGCCCAGCATTGATGATAAGGTTTCCATTCCCTTTATGATCCAATTCAATCCAGAAAAAGAATTAAACGATTAAAAAGTTGTTAAAAATGAATCCAGATAAACGATTAAAGATGTTGAACTACCTGATAGCTGCTATCCTCCTGGTAGGCCTGTTGAGTGCATGTGAAACCACGACTACAAGTTCAGAACAGGAACAATGGAGTCTTTCTGTCATACCCTCTTCCGTTCGATTAAATCCGGTCACTAACAAAATCATTGAGAAGGATTTTGTGGTGAAGAGTGGTTTAAATGATGTTAAAGAACCCCTGAAAGAAAATTGGATTTATGATGGGGAGGAAGTCACATTAAATGCTGCCAGAGGTGAGTACATCTCCTTTCAGGTGGTCATCACCAATCATACGGATGAAATCCTGGAAAACATTCAAATGAATGTTTCCAACTTTGAGAATGGATCATCCGCCATAAAGATTGATCCGGAATTATTTTTAGAATGGTCTGTGGAGGTGAAAGAGCACAGCACGGGTTACCCAAATGCTTCACTGGGGAATGGCTGGTACCCGGATGCGTTGATTCCTTTCAAATATTTACAACTGGATTCTTCGAAAGTGAATCGATGGACAATACCGCTCAGGCTCCCGGATTTTAACAATCGCATAGTAGATCAACAGTCAGTGATTGTGTGGGTCGATCAATATGTACCATTTGAAAGAGCGGAAGCCCTTCCAGGAAAATATACCTCAACCATCACTGTGGAGATTGGAGAGACAATGAAAGAAATCCCCGTGGTGTTGAATGTGTGGGATTTTGCGCTACCCAACCGCAACCTGTTGGGGGGTGCCTTACAGCATGAAGGTTTTGTCAGTAGGATGTCGGAGGAAAATGCGTTGGAGATTTATCAGATGTTGAAAAGGAACAGGGTCTCTGTGATGGATCCCACCTATCAGCCGGAGCTGGAGGTGAAAAATGGTAGCGTTTCTTTGGACTGGACGGATTTCGACAAGCGATTGAAAAAATACTTTACCGGTGAAGCTTTCACCAGCGCTTACGGGTATGAATACGGACCCGGCTATGGAGAGCCGATTGAAAACTTTGTGTTGCCCTTTGATGTATATGGCAAGCACCATACGAGAGGCTGGCCGGATACTGGTACTCCGGATGTGGAGCGTAACCCGGAGAATGTAGCTTTATATGTAGAAACCATTAAACAGGTACGGTCACATCTACAGCCGATGCTGGATCCTGAAAAAACGGATTTGACTGTCTATCTTAATGGATTGGATGAGTCCTATTTCAAAGAAGCCTGGAGCCGTATGGTGTTTTACGGAGACCTCTTTAAGAAGCACTATCCCGAATCTCATTTTAGGATTGATGGTGCCTATAGCGATGAGGCCATGGAGTATGTCAGCGGGTCGATCGATTACTGGGGGTCCCATACCATCAATTACAATATTGATAAAGTCAGAGAATATCAGGAAATGGGTATCAAAGACTGGTTATACGGACCCATGATCTACGAGAGCGAGGTGAATGGCTGGGTAGGTAGTCTTACATTTATCGACTTACCATTGATCAATGACCGGGCCATTAGCTGGAGTAGCTGGAAATATGGAATTCATTCCTGGCTAAGCTGGGGTATTGGCGCTAGCTGGAAGAGTGCCTGGTACGATCCTGAAACCTGGAAGGATGTCTATAAATCAGGCCCCGGGTCTGACCTGGAGTTTCCCTATAAAAAGATCAATGGCAGTGCACTGGCCATATATAGTGGAGGGATTATCCCCAATGTCAGTGGTCCCTGCCCCTCCATCCGCCTAAAGTCCCTGAGGGATGGCGTCCAGGAATATGAGTATATGAGGTTGCTATCTACCCTAAGCGGAAGCAAGGAGGCAGCAGATAAAATTGTCAACAGCATCATTAATCAGCCATTTGGTGACAATGGCATCGGAGTGATTGACGTTTGGGATTATGATCCTCAAAAGTGGGATATGGCCAAAGTGAAAATGGGTGAGATGATAAACCAAATGAGTAAAAAATAGGATATCATAAAGGAGCGTTTTATTATGATCAAAAATGTAATTTATTGCTTACCAATACTTCTGGTATTGATAATAGGCGGGTGTACGGCAAAGAAGGAAAAGCAAGCCGATAAAAGGGCCTACTACACCATGTCCGATTTTCAATCGCTGCCAAAAGTAGATGTCCATGTACATATCAATGTAGAGAAGCATACCATCATCGAAGAGGCGAGGGCCAACAATTTCAGGATGCTGGTAATGGCCGTGGATGTGGTCCCCGAATACCCACCCATGGAAGAGCAACTAAGGGTGAGACAAAATCTCCACCAGGAAAACCCGGATGTTTTTGCCTACGCCACAGCCTTTACCCTTGATGGCTGGGATGAACCCGGATGGTCTGACCGGGTGATCAAAAAGCTGGGAGAAGATTTCGATAATGGGGCACTGGGTGTCAAGGTCTGGAAGAACATTGGGATGAAGGAAAAAGATCAGGAAGGAAACCTCATTACCCTGGATGACCCCAAGTTCGATCCTATATTTAAATTCATACATGCTCAGAATAAGATATTATTAAGTCATGCGGGAGAGCCTAAAAACTGCTGGCTCCCCGTGGAGGAAATGACAGTGAACAACGATAGGGATTACTTTTCGAATCACCCTCAGTATCATATGTATCTACACCCTGAGCTACCGGCTTATGAAGATCATATCGAGGCGAGAAACAATATGCTGGAAAAGCACAGAGATATCACATTTATCGGCGTCCATTTTGCCACACTGGAATGGAGCGTGAAAGAGATCGGAGCGTTTTTAGACCGGTTTCCCAATGCCTATGTCGACTGTGCCGAGCGGTTAAGCCACCTGCAGGTTCAAACACAGAAAAACAGATCAGAAGTTCGTGATTTCTTCATCAAATACCAGGACCGAATTATGTACGGTACAGATTTCCAGGAGCTGGAAGATACGGATCCTGCAGCGCTGAAAGAACACATGTACACCATCTGGATGAATGACTGGAAATATCTGGTAACCGACGAGGCCATGGAAGTGGAGCAGGTAAACGGTTCCTTTCAGGGGTTAAAGCTTCCAAAAGAAGTCATTGACAAGATATATAGAGCGAATGCCGAGAAGGTTTTCCCTACAGCATGGGACGTAGGGGAAAAATGATAGGCTGAAACCCTCAATAATACATCACTTAAATTTTTTAATAAATTAATAAATGTCTAATACCTTAAAGCTTATCCTTTCCATCGTATTTATTGCGACCATTTTCACCTTGCCGGTGAATGCTCAGGATCAGAAAGTGTCGGTTAAGGAGGAGCCCCGGACCATCCTGACTTACCCGTATGGGGATCCCAACCCCATTCCAACTTATGCGATCAACGCGCAGTCAGGAGCATACTATCCTTATTTCATTTTTGATGGATTCAGCGATGTAGGTGAGGACCAGGACTGGAAAGTAGTCACACTGGAAAATGATTTCATCGAAGTGACAGTTTTGCCGGAGGTGGGAGGAAAAGTAATGGGTGCCATCGAGAAGTCTACGGGTGAAGAGTTTATCTACCTCAATCATGTGATGAAATTCAGGTCAATAGGCGTAAGGGGACCATGGACGAGTGGAGGGATTGAACACAACTTTGGGTTGGATCTGGGACATGCTCCCTGGACAGCCGCAGACGTGGACTATGTATTAAAAACCAATGAAGATGGCAGTGTAAGCTGTGTGGTAGGAGGTATAGACCTGGCTTCCAGAACTCAGTGGCGTGTAGACATCCGGCTGCCAAAGGACAAGGCTTATTTCCAAACCAATGCCATGTGGTACAACCCTACTCCACTGCATGATGCTTACCTTTCCTGGGAGGTTGCAGCCTACAAGGGAACCGATGACTTACAGTTTTATTTTCCGGGAGATTATTACATCGGTCATCCCGGAGATGTACACCCCTGGCCGATTGATGACGAGGGCCACAATATTTCGCTTTACAGGGAAAATAACTTTGGATCAAACAAATCCTATCACGTTTCAGGAGCCTATCCCAACTGGTTTGGTGGGTACTTTCATGACGCTTCTTTCGGGAGTGGACACTGGTCACCCTATGATGAGTCTCCGGGGAAAAAGATCTGGATATGGTCACTGGCCAGGAGTGGAGCACGATGGGAAGATCTGCTCACAGATAATGATGGTCAGTACATCGAGGCGCAATCCGGGGTAAAGCTTAATCAGGCGGGTCCAAGAAGTGGGTACGTTACCCCATACAACCAACTCTTTATGCGTCCTTTTTATACTGAAAAAAAATCGGACTACTGGTTTCCTGTCAAACAGACCGGAGGGATAGTTGATGCCACACCATCGGGGACTTTAAATACTGAAGTGACAGCCGCTGTATTGAAAGTGACTTATTGTCCTAATATTTACATCAAGGATACCCTGAAAATATTTGATGGTGAACGTCTGTTGTTCAAAGAAGCACTTGACCTGGCACCCATGGAAATATACACAGCTGAGGTTTCTCTGGGACAGACTAACCCAAAGGATATAAAGATTACCATAGATGATATGCTGGATTACACAGCAGATCCGGAAGTTACTAAAATAGACCGGCCAAATACTACCCCTGCCGGACAAAATCCTCATTCAGCTGAGCATAAATTCCGAATGGCCGAGGACCAGTATAGCATGCGAAGCTATGAAGCTGCAATGGTGACCTATAAAGAATGCCTCGAGGTAGAGCCTACCCACAGCAGGGCATTAGGTAAAGTGGCCGAGTTGTATTACCGCCGGGGAGCATATGAGAAGGGGCTTGAATATGCCTATCGTGCATTGGAAAACAATACCTACGACCCACCGGCGAATTTCATAGCAGGTGTGATTCATACAGCATTGGACAATCGTGTGCTGGCTAAAGAATATTTCAGCATAGCTGTACGGTCTATGGAGTATCGGTCAGCAGCATACGCAGAGCTAGGTAGACTGTTTTGTAAGGACAAAAACTTCAAACAAGGACTCAATTATGCCGAGCAAGCCATCGATTATAATAAATACAATATGGTTGCCCATGAAGTAAAGCTCGCAGCATTGAGGAAGCTGAACCAGAAAGAAATGGCCGCAGCGCAAGTCAGTACGTTACTGGATCTGGATCCACTGAGTCATTGGGCCAATTTTGAGCAATACCTGTTAGCATCTTCTGATGATGGACTCAAGACATTCAATTCGGCGATACGGAATGAATTGCCTCAGGAGACTTACCTCGAACTGGCCATGAGTTACCTGATGATCGGTTTGGAAGAGGAAGCCATTAAAGTGTTGGAGCAATCTGTTGAGTACCCCTTGGTTAGCTATTGGCTTGCTTATCTGTACAGGGATCGAGATATTGATAAAAGTAAATCCTATCTGGAAGCAGCTGTTGATCAATCTCCAAAATTTGTTTTTCCTTTTCGACTGGAGACAGAACCCGTATTGAAGTGGGCTAGGGCACAAGAACCTTCCTGGAAGACAAACTACTACCTGGGACTGCTTTACTGGAAAATGCTGAGAAAAGAGGATGCAAAGGAAGCTTTCGATCTTTGTGGTGATGAGCCGGATTACAGTGTTTTTTATACGGTCAGGGGCGTTCTCAACAAAGCGGAAGATGGTGCGATGGATGACTTCAAGAAAGCCACCCAGCTTGAGCCCGGAGAGTGGCGTACCTGGTACTATCTGATGGATCATTATCAGCAAGAAAGAGACTATGTTCAACAATGGGAGACTTCAAAAGTCATGTATTCGAAATTTTCGGATAATCCGAGCGTTGGGATTGGTCATGCCCGTGCATTACTGAATGTGGGCAGATATAAAGAATGCCTGGATGTGCTGGCTAAAGTGAATGTCCTGCCAGCGGAGTTTTCCAACTCAGGGCATGTTATCTATGAGTTGGCCTCCTTAGGTCTGGCATTGGACTATATAGAGAAGAAGAAGTATAAGCAGGCCATGAAATATATTGCATTGTCCAGGGAATGGCCGGAAAATATGGGCCCTGGAAAGCCTTACAACCCGGACAACAGATTGCAGGATTTTATTCTTGCCTATTGCGAAAAGCAGCTGGGAAATGATAAGGAGGCAGAAAAGCTATATGATCGAATACTGGATTTTGCTAACAGAAACTGGGGAGTTAGGAAGCCGGCTTATATCTATTTGAATATGTTGGCCTTGCAGAGAGAAGGAAAATCAGCAGAACTGAAAGAAAAAATGATTAACTGGCGGGAAGAACTGGCGTATCAAAAGGACTGGAACCTGTCAGGGCAGATAGATAGCAATGAAGTGAAATGGGTCCTGGCCAGGTATGAGGGTGATGATTCGGCTGCTGAGAAGTTTGCAGATGGAGTGATCGGGGAACAACCAAAGAATTACTTTGGGTTGGTATTGAGGACCTTAGATATCATCAAATAGCGTAACATGTATTTGAAGTCAGCTTTTTCGATATTGCTATTTACGTTGCTGTGTGCCTCTGTCGAAGCATTTACAGACGAAAGCCACTATAGCTCCACATTTAAGGCCATTAGGTATTTTAGGGTGTTTACACCGCTTGACTATGATCAGGAGAACACGAAAAAGCGATATGATGTCATATACTATTTCCACGGATGTGGAGGGAGCTACCGAAAGAGCGGTACGTATAGTTACCAGGATTTTGGTTTGACACCCCCGGAAGCTATTGATCGGGAGGACCATCCGGACTATGATTATCCCAATAATGCAGATTTGGAGAATGAAGCTCAGCAAAAGGATGTGATCATTATCAGTGTCAATGGGAAGATCCCGGGAATCCCCGGGTGTGGCGTATATTTTCCCTCACAGGTCGATGGCTGGGAAGGGAACTGGTACAATTTCTCGATGTATATCAGGGAGTTGATTGAAGTTGTTGATAAGCGCTACAACACCCTGGTTGGCCCGCAGCATAGAGCAATTTCGGGACTTTCGATGGGTGGACAAGCGGCCACCTGGATAGCGGCCACAAATCCCCATCTATTTAGCAGTGCATCTGAGTTTGGTTATTCTCCTGCTTATTATGAGGTGGGTGCACCTGCCTACCAGACGACTATAGATATCCATCAGCTATGGAGAAATTTCAGAGGATTGCCGATCAGACACTCCACCAATACCGGGGATTACCTAAAGTACTACACCACCCAGCTGTACCATATGTTTGAAGGGGCAGGCTTTGATAATGAATTCTACCTGGCGGATTTTTGTATGCACCATGCAGCCAGGATGGATCTGCAGTTTGCATTTCAACAGCATTACTTTACGAAACCAAAGATGGATCCGGACTGCTTTTCCTTCCTCAACCTGTACCCGGATTTTGAGGTCTGGAGATATCAGGTGAAAAGTGAAAAGGTTGGCATTGGCTGGATATACCTGCACGATGTGACAAAAAATGGCCTGGGGATCTATACCAGACAAAGGTTGCCCTGGGGGAAAAGTCTGAGCAGCTTTGACATCCAGGTGACAACTCCTGAATTGTATGTGCCTGGCAAGGCGTATACCCTTTCCCGGTATGCTTATTCCACGGGTGACATTTCATCAACAACCATCAGAGCTGATGAATCCGGGCGCCTGATCATTCGCAGTGAAGGAGGTATGGGTGATGAGTTTGGCCTCGAAGGTGAGGGGCTGACACCACCGGTTTTTGTACTGACAGATACCATCAATGAAAATTTGTACCTCGATGCTGGCCTACCAAAAACATTTTCGATGGATGTTGTCAATTTGTCTTCAGAGGACCAAAAGGTGAAATTTGAGGTTACCACAGACAATACGAATCTACTTAAGATCGCCAATCAACCTGACGAAATAGTTATCCCTGCTTTAAGTAAGATATCCATTGGTTCATTCTTTACCTGCGTAGGAGTAAACGCTGATGATTTTACAAATACCGGGTTCATCAGGATCAGTAGTTCCATTGATGGGGTGGTTCAGGACCGTGTCCAGTACCGGAAGGCCGTAGTGAAAAGAGACGCTAATCCAGAGCCGGAAGATTTTGAGGTAATGGTCTTTGATGGCAGGACAGAGGAACTTCCATTGTACCAGTACCAATGGAACGGATGGAATGAACCTTTTTCTTCTGACAGCATAACAGAAGGAATGGGTAATGGTGATGGGAAACCCGATGTCGGAGAGGTCTTTTCCATATGGATTAAGACCCCCTCGCCACTGGAAGAGCAAGATCAGCAAACCTGGCACTCCGTAATCCCATTGAATGGAAAATATGCTCCGGATATTCATGTGGAGGAAATCCTGCAAACCCGCAGGAATACCGGCCGCAGTAGCCTGTCTGCGCAAGTGCGACTCCTTCGAAGGCCTACAAAGGAAGAGCCTGTGAAGATCCCGGTACAGGTGGAGTTTTTACAGGCCGAATACCTGGTAGATGATTGCCACCGAAACACCGCCGATAAGTTTGGGTACGGCTATTATGATTTGCTGTTGACAGAGGATGGGTCGATAATGTTGGAAAGGTAAGGGTAACCCACCATCCCATACCATTTTAATTTTTATCTTGAGGGGCATGCATGAACCGGTGAAACTTCATTAAAGACCTTCCTATGCTGCAGAAAAATGCTTAGTACTTTTTCGGTTCACCTTCTTTTCTGCATGCCATAGCTCATAATTTTTTTGGAGGTTAATCCAAAACTGAGCAGTATTTCCAAAAGCTTCTGAAAGCTTAATGGCAAGTTCCGGACTTATCCCTGCACGCTCATTTACAATAGCAGATAGGTTTGCTCTCGCCATACCTAATCCCTGGGCGACTTCAGTAATAGTCAGGTTATATTCCCTGATAAACATCTCGCGTAATATTTCTCCCGGATGGGAAGGAGGTAAATTTCGTTTCAACATTTCCTACTTCTTTTAGTGATAATCAACATAATCCACATCATAAATATCTGGAGGATCAAAGCGAAAAATCAAATCGGATGTTTCCGGTATTTTCCTCACTCCGGCTATTGATATTTCCCCCGGGCCAGGATCGGTAAGACAGATTCAACCTTATCATTACGGATCCCATACATCACATCATACAGATTAACCACAGGATCGCAATGTGGGATGATCACTTCGAGCTTGTCGCCAACTTTGTATGATCTCGAAGACTCCTTAAATGTGATGGTACCGTATTCATCAGAACCTGCGGAATAGATAAAGCCTGGTTCACCGATTACCATTGCTTTGGGACGGTTTAAAGTCAATGATTTTGCACCTGAGTCTGTGATCAGGCGACCGGGATGGTTGGTATTGATAATAGTAGTCATGACGGTCAGGGAAGGAACGAAATCATCAAACTCATTTTCATTATTTGCACCACCAATAACCATATACTGGCGATCCATAAAAAGATAACTTCCAACCTGAACATCTGTAAACCCGGGGAAATTCGACATCATATTATATGTTCCCGTACCACCGCCGCTGAAGATCTCCATATTCAACCCTGCTGCCATCATTCTTTCATATGTTTCAACAACAGGTTCAAAGTTCTTGATGGCCTTCGTCTTCCGGTTCTGAAAACCTTTGACATGCTGAACACCTCCGTCATAAGCAAGTATACCCCGAAATCTCAGGTTTGGCATTTTGTCGACCATCTGTGCCAACGCTAAGGCAGGCTTTCCGGCAATAACACCCGATCTTTTAATCACATCGATATCAACGACCACATCGGCAATGATACCAGCTGCCTTTGCGGCATCTTGCAGATCCTGCGCATTCTGAGGATTATCAACTGCCTGAATAAACCCATTGTACTTTTTCCGTAGTGCCATGGCTTTCTCAATCTTCGGAACGGTTACATTCACACCGGTCATCAAAACATCGTTGATGCCATTTGTTAACATGACCTCGGATTCAGAAATTTTAGCAGCGCAAACACCTACCGCCCCGGCGGCAATCTGCATTTTTGCAATGGCCGGACATTTATGCGTCTTAATGTGAGGCCTAACAGCTACCCCGGTGCCCTGTAAATTTGTATGCACGGTCTTGATATTCTGCGACATTTTATCGAGATCTACACAGAGTGCCGGACTATCCAGGTCCCATTTTGATTTTCCGATGACAGACGACGAAGTATCAGGACTTTGTGCCTGTAAGGACGGAGACCAAAGACCAGCTGCTCCTGCTAAGGCTCCGGTCTGGATGAATTTACGACGGTTTAGGAAACTCCCCATTTTTTAGATGCTTGGTAAGTGATGTTTGTTTAGCATAAGTACGTTCCTGAATTAGGTTTGGGCTAGTAAAATAAGCTGTTTGTATCTTGAATTGACATATTGAGAGGAGGTTTTTCCGGAAAAGGTACCTGAACAGTTTGAGTTTTTACAAGTCGAATTTCCGGAAGATGATTGCCATCGAAACACCGCTGATAAGTTTGGATATGGTTACTATGATTTGGTATTGATGGAGGATGGAGTGATAAGGTTGGAAAGCTAAAGTTTCATCACAATACTTTACCATTTTACTTTTTATCATGCGTTGCCTGAAATCACTGAACATCATTATCATATATCCCTATGCCGAAGAAAAATGCTTAATACTTTTCCGGTTCACTTTCTTTTCTGCATGCCTAGCTCATAATTTTTCTGGAGGTTAATCCAAAACTGAGCAGTATTTCCAAAAGCTTCTGAAAGCTTAATGGCAAGCTCTGGGCTTATCCTCGCACGTTCATTCACAATAGCAGATAGGTTTACTCTTGCCATACCTAATCCCTGTGCAACTTCTGTAATCGTCAGGTTATATTCCCTGATTAACATCTCACGCAATATTTCTCCTGGGGTGACGGAGGTAAATTCCTTTTCAACATTTCCTGCTCCTTTTAGTTGTAATCAACATAATCTACATCATAAACATCGGCGGATCAAAGCGAAAAATCAAACCGGTAGTTGCTTTAGTGTCATCTGAATCTATTTTACGCTATAAATGCTATTGCATTTTATAAAACTGTTTAATAATTGTCAAAACCTTAATATTTAAATTTCTAGAATAGTAACTTTAATAATATTGAATAATTTTTCAGGACCTCTCTAATTGAGAAATATGGGTTTCCCACCAAATAAAAGGAATAAACCGACCCTTGAAGAGTGGGATCGGTTTATTAGTGGTGATCTTCGTTCATTTGAGGTGATATTTGATAAGCATTTCGAAAGATTATTTCGGTTTGGTATGACCTTACTACAAGATGAGGAAATTATTAAAGATTGCGTTCAAACCTTGTTTATTGATCTGTGGGAAAAGAGAGCACAACTGTCAGGTGTAGAGCATGTCGAGCCTTATTTATTTAAGTCATTAAGGAACAGAATATACAATACATACAATGCTGAGAAGCGTAAGAAGGAGGTTCTTACGCTTCTGCAAAGGCATGATTTGATAGGATTAAAATCAAATAATGATGAGGACTTCAATAATACCATGCAAGATCAAGCACAATTAAAAATCCTCGTCAATGACCTTCCTATACGTCAGCGGGAGGCAGTGATGCTGATCTTCTTTGAAAACTACAGTTATGAAAAGGCATCAGAGATACTGTCGATTAATATTCAATCTCTTTATAAGCTGGTATCCAGAGCAGTAGGCAGCTTAAGGTCAAATCTTAATAAGTAATTGCGAAATTCGTACTATTAATTGGAATTAGTTAGGAATTTTATCTCTGGATATATAAAAACAGAAGATCAATCATAAAAATCATTGTTTTTTTGACCTGGGTTGTACAGGAGCCTGAAGGCAATTTGTCTATAGGGTAGAATGAAAAAAGATATTCACCAATATATAGATTATAAAGCTGACGACTTTGTGCTGGATCCTAGTTTTAAGAAGTGGGTACTCAATACGGATAAATCAAACAATATTTACTGGCAGGATTGGATCAAAGCCAATCCATCCAAGGTGACCGAAATCAAAAAGGCCAAAGAGCTTTTATTGTCTATCCGGACAATTGACTTCAAACCAGCTGAAGGAGCGAGAAATAAGGTGTGGGAGGGAATTACCTCTGGCATAAAAAATTCGAAGAAGTCAAAAGTGTTACCATTAGATCCTCAATCGATTATGTCTTAAAACGGTAGGAAACAGCGAAAGCGTCCTGTTCTATGGAGAAGAATAGCTGCCTCGATTGCAATATTAATGGCTGTCGCCCTTATTATATATCATTTATACCCTACCTATTATGGAGAGCAATCTACGGAAAAGACGTTCATTAGGGAAAGTCCGGCTGGAAAGTGGTCAACTTTTGTGATGACAGATGGAACAAAAGTTACTTTAAATGCCGGAAGTAAGTTTACTTATACTTCCGGTTATAACCAGCAAACCCGAATGGTACAACTCCATGGTGAAGCTTTTTTTGAAGTAATATCTGATCCTCAAAAACCCTTTATTGTTCATTTTGGCGAAAATCGGGTAGAGGTACTGGGCACATCATTCAACATCAAGGCCTACCCGGATACAGAAAACAGCATAGTTGCTGTAAGAACTGGAAAAGTTTCCGTAAAACATAGCGCAGAAGCAGTGGATCTCACTCCCAATGAAGCAGTGATTTTGAGTGACTTGTTTTTTAATGTGAAAAAAGTTGATGATCCCAGTTTGTATTTTGGATGGATGGACAGGCAGCTTATTTTCAATGAAGTGACTTTGGAGGAGGCTATGAAGTCCATCTCAAGATGGTTCGGCTACGAGTATGAAATAAAGAAGCCATTTAATCGCACTGCATTGTATAATTCAAAACATAAGACTCCCAACATACGGGAGGTGATGGAGAGCCTATCATTTGCTTACGGACTTGAATATGAAATAACTGGCAATAAGATCATTGTAAAATAGAATGTAAAACATGTAAAATAAAGATTCTGAACCAACCTGATGATACCTAAAGCGAATCATATTGCTTTTTCGATCTGTGCGGTATTAATAATGCTTGCGCCAAAAACAGCTGCCCAGACATATCTATCCGAGATCACGGTGGAGGTGAATCATCAGGAAGGAGAGCTTAAGGACCTGGTCGCTGAGCTGGAAGGGAATACCGGTTTCACTTTCGCTTATCTCGATCAATCGCTGCAAAATAAGCCTATCAGTCTTCACGAACCATCCTGGCAGATGGATGACCTACTCAAGGAGGTATCTGTTCAGGCAGGCGTCTCACTTAAAAGGGTTGGAGGCTCTATCGCCGTGGCAAATGCTGAGGAGGATAAGAAATTTCCTCAACTGGTTGACGAATCTGTGTCTCAGTGGTCGGTCACAGGGTCAGTATTCACGAAAAATGATCTGGGAATGCCCTCTGCCAGTATTTTATTGCTCGATGCTTCAGATTCAAGTTTTGTGAAGGGTGCCATTGCGGATGATCAGGGCAGGTTTTTGATTTCCAGTGTTGACCCCGGAACTTACCTCATTCAGGGTCGCATGGTTGGGTTCTCGGAAGGATACTCCGGACCATTTGAGGTGGAGGATCAACATGTTTCAATCGATCCCATGGAGTTGTCCGAATCCACGGAGAAACTGGATGAGGTGATTATTGAGTCAAAAAAGCCGCTTTTCGAGCAAAAGATTGACCGGTTGGTGGTGAATGTGGAGGGCAGTCCTCTGATGGCCGGTAAGTCTGTCAGGGAAATAATGATCATGTTACCAGGGGCAACACTGAGTCCGGAAACACTTGTCAAATTCAATGGGAAAAGTGGGTTCGTGGTAAAGATCAATAATCAAATGCTTCAACTAAATAGCGCTGAGCTTTATGCACATTTAGGAAGGATTCCTTCAAAAAATGTAAAGCGAGTTGAACTGATCACGAATCCTTCCTCCAAATATGATGCAGGAGGTTTTGCCGGGATCATCAATATTGTACTCATAGAAAATGATAATGAAGGGGTCAATGGGGCATATTCATTTGTTTCCGGATATGGTCTTGGAGGAGCTAGGGTACAGGCCAGTGGTGATATAAACTATCGCAATAAAAAACTGAATGTTTTTGGTGATCTTCTTTTAGATCGATACAAGTATCATGACATCAAGGATTTTTCGATTAAGATTCAAAATCCGGAATACCTGTTTCAATCGGCACACCTGAGTGATGAAGCTGAGGTGATTGGAAGGGTTTCTGGAAAGATGGGCGCGGATTACTATCTGGGTCCAAAAACGATCATTGGAGTTCTGGGGGATTTTTACCTGCGGAGTGCTGAAAGTGAAACAGACATCCACAGCACTTATTCAGTTCAAACCGGTGAAGATACAACTGCGGTAAGTACAAGAATAAACAACAATCCAAGGGAGTTTGTGGCGATCAATTTCAATGTTCAACACCAATTTGATCAACAGCAAAAGCTGGACCTCAATCTGGATTATTTACTTTTTACAAACGACCAAAATCAACAGTTCCATCATCGATTGATGCCGCAAAGTGGCGACCAGCCACTAGTAGAAAATATCCGGATCTCCAAAGTAAATCCTCTGAATATCTGGATTGGCAAAATGGATTATCAGCTCGATATTGAAGGCAAAATAAAATTCGAAGCGGGTGCAAAAGCTACAGTAAATACTCACAAAAATGATATCGTTACTCATCGGCTTGATAATGGCGATATCATATTTGATCCTGCATTTTCTTTTTTCTCCGATATGAGAGAGAATGTTTTAGCCACTTATGGATCAATTACTGCGTTTTGGCGCAACACCACTGTCAAATCAGGAATCAGATACGAAAGGACATTAACAGATTTCAGTGATCAGACAAACTCCCGACTTTTCTTGAGAAGATTCGGCAATTTTTTCCCCAGCCTATACCTTGAGCAAAAGCTGACGAAAAGAATGACAGGAGGCATATCATATACCTCCAGAATAAAGCGTCCGGAATTTCTTCAGTTTTCCAGGTCGCCTCTCTTCCTGGATCCCAGAACATTCAGAATGGGGAATAACCAATTGTTACCTGCTTATATGAGTACACTACGAACCACGCTTACCTGGAACAGAATGATCTGGTCAATTGAATACAGCCAGATGAATAATGAAATATGGAAGCAGCCGCACAGAGTACAGGGTTCAGACCGTGTTATTATATATCCTATCAATTTTGATCAAACCAAATTGATAGGAGCTAACCTTTCTATTCCTATGATAATCGCAGATTGGTGGGAAATGAATACCACCCTTGGGGTTTTTCAGACGAGTGTGTCCTCAAGATATTTAGATCCTGCAGAGGAGCTTACAAAAAGATACTTCAAGGGCGATACTTTCCATAGCTTCCGAATAAGCAAGAACTGTCGTTTTGAATTACATGGATCATTTGCTTCAGGAGGGCTGAATGGTTTGACCATGGTAAGACCTATAGGAGCAATTTCTCTTTCAGTAGCAAAGGAATTCGGTGACCACGGTGGATTAGTGAGCCTGGAAATGTTTGACCTATTTGCAACATATCAGAATGGAAGTTCTTATGATATTCCGTCAGATCCTCTGACTTACAACATGAGACAATACCAGGGTCTCCGACAAATAAGAATCTCTTATAAAAAAAACTTTGGCAAAAGTGCGATCAAATCAAGAAGCAAAAGAAAAGGAGGAGCTGAGGAAGAATTGAAGCGACTATGAATCTGAGGATCACCATATCGACTACCATTTTTTCTGCAGTCTTTGCCCTTGCGACTGAAACCACAGCCCAGACCTACCTGTCGGAGATCATCGTCCAGGTAGAGCATCAGGAGGGTGAGCTCAAAGATCTTGTCTCCGAATTGGAGAGTAATACGGGATTCACTTTTGCCTACCTGGATCAATCGCTGCAAAATAAGCCTATCAGCCTCCATGAGCCATCCTGGCAGATGGATAACTTGCTTAAGGAGGTTTCTTCACAGGCACGGATATCGGTGAAACGAGTTGGAGGGTCCATTGCTGTTGCTGTAGCTGCAGAAGATAAAGATTTTCCCCAGTTTGTCGAGGAGGTCGAATATACCTGGTCAATAAGCGGGTCAGTGATCAGTGAACATGATACCGCCCTGCCATATGCAAATGTGCAATTACTAAATCCTGTGGATTCCAGTCGGGTCCGGGGAGTTGCTACCAATGCTAAGGGGGAATATGCCTTTTTCAATATTGATCCCGGTGATTATATCGTTCAAAGTAGTCGGGTCGGTTTCAACTCAGGGTTTTCGCCGGTATTTCAGGTGGAAGACAAACACATTGCTATCGACCCCATACAGCTATCAGAATCCATTGTGGAGCTCAAAGAAGTCATTGTAGAGCCAGATAAGCCGCTCTTTGAGCAAAGAATGGATCGATTAATTGTGAACGTGGCAAACAATCCAACCATGGCGGGGTATGATGCAAAGAAAGTGCTTGAAAAGTTGCCAGGTGTTTCTTTTGGTGTTGCCAACAACTGTATCAGCATGAATGAAAAAGGTGGGATCATGATAAAGATCAATGACAAGCCTACCAACATGAATGGAAATGACCTATGGGCTTATTTGGGTAGTTTCCCGACCGAACGGTTGGAAAAAATAGAGCTTAAAAACGTCCCTTCGGCCAAAGATGATGCCGAGGGAAATGCAGGTATTATCAACATTGTCTTGAAAGAAGATGACGAGATGGGGATGAACGGATCTGTAAACATCATGGCAGGTCATGGGAAAAGGCCAAAATTTATGACGAGCGCTAACTTCAACAGGGTCACTCAAAAACATTATTTTTTTAGCAGTCTTTCGTTTACCCGCGATCTGCAGCAATTGAATCATCATTACAGCAGAGAATTTAAAGGTTTGGAAGAACTATTGAGTTCAACAAATAGCCTTAAAAGAATAGGGGGATCGGATCAAATGACTGCCAGGATGGGAGTACATTACGATGTAAGTCCAGGAACAACTCTCAGCGTCTCTGGTGACTTGTTGATCAGGGATTATAAGGCACACATGTACGGAAGAAGCTATTACAATTTTGAACCGGGTATAGATACTGTTACCAACAGCATCAGAAGGAATAAGGATATGCGAGTCCAATCACATTTCAATTTTGGCCTTGAGCATCAGATTGATTCCAGGCAAAAGATTGAAATTAACCTGGACTACCTGGATTTTGTAAGGAATAAAAATGACCAGTATGATAATGAATATATTCCGCAAGATGGAGAGGATCTCTTAACAGAAGATTTGCTCGTCAGAAACAATTACCCCGCCAGGGTTTTGACGGGAACTTTGGATTATCAACTACTTATAGGTCAAAATACAGTCATCCAGACTGGAATTAAGGCTACATCAAATAAGCTGAGAAATGATGTAAACACGGAAAAGCTCGCAGATCATGAATTTGAAACTTATCCCCTTTTTACCTTTTTTTCAGACATGGATGAAGTAATCATGGCTACCTATGGATCCATTGAAACTACACTGGGTAAAACAACTTTTAGATCAGGCCTGAGATATGAGCATACCAGTACTTCAATTGCAGACGGTAGTGAGTTACCTGTCGTCAATAGGTCTTACGGAAGTCTTTTTCCAAGCATTATTCTTTCAAGACCATTAAATGGGAAATCTTCAGTCAATGTATCCTATGTGTCAAGAATTAGTCGGCCCACTTTTAATATGTTGTCATTTGGCCAAAAATTTAAGGAGCCACGAATATTTAGTTCAGGGAATACCTTGCTGTTACCCGCAAGAGTTCAAACGTTTCAGTTAAGTTGTACTTGGAGAAATCTAATCCCATCAATTGAATACAGTAAGATCCATAATGATATTGCCAACCTTCCGATTCACATGGAAGACTCGGATTTTTACATTTTGTCAAATTCAAATTTTGGTAGAAGTGAATTGATTGGTATTAGAATGACGATGTCAGCGATCTTTACCGATTGGTGGGAAATGAATAATCATTTTGGATTTGTTCATAAACAGGTTACGACCTCTTTGAAATCGAGAGGGTTTAAGAGATCACTCAATTATGCGCTTGCAAAAAGTATCCACAGTTTCAAACTAGGGGACCATTTTTCTGCGGAGATATTAGGAAGCTATTATTCGGGATATCTTGACGGATTCAGGACCCGAGGACCGTGGGGAGATCTGTCAGTCGGCTTAACTAAAGAATTCACTAATCATCGTGGCAAGCTAAGTTTCAATATATCCGACATACTGAATACTAATAATAATGTGACTGAAATCACCTTACCCCACAGCAATCTTACTCATAGAAGCACTGGTGATTTAGACAAAAGAATTTTCAGGATAACCTACACTAACACTTTCGGAAACAGCAAGATCAAATCAAGAAGCAAAAGAAAAGGAGGAGCCGAGGATGAATTGAAGCGATTATGAACCTGAGGATCACCATATCGATCACCATTTTTTCTGCAGTCTTTGCCCTTGTGACTGAATCCATAGCCCAGACCTACCTGTCTGAGATCATGGTAGAAGTGGAGCATCAGGAGGGTGAGCTCAAAGATCTTGTCTCCGAATTGGAGAGTAACACCGGATTCACTTTTGCCTACCTGGATCAATCGCTCCAAAACAGACAGATCAGTCTGGGTCAGCCCTCATGGCAGATGGATGATTTGCTTAAAGAAGTATCTGTTCAGGCGGGTGTTTCGGTCAAAAGGGTCGGAGCATCCATTGCCGTGGCCGGTGCTGAAAAGGATAAGGAATTCCCCCAGCTGGTCGACGAATCTGTGTCTCAGTGGTCTGTCACAGGTTCAGTATTTACGGAAAATGATCTGGAAATGCCTTCTGCCAGTATTTTATTACTTGATGCTTCAGATTCAAGCTTTGTGAAGGGTGCCATTGCGGATGATCAGGGCAGTTTTTTGATCTCCAGTGTTGCTCCGGGAACTTACCTCATTCAGGGTCGTATGGTAGGGTTTTCGGAAGGATACTCCGGACCATTTGAAGTGAAGGATCACCATGTTTCAATCGATCCCATGGAGTTGTCTGAATCTACTGAGGAACTTGATGAGGTGATTATTGTGTCAGAAAAGCCTCTCTTCGAGCAAAAGATTGACCGGTTAGTGATAAATGTGGAGGGCAGCTCGTTGTTCCAGGGGAATTCTGTCTGTGAAATTCTTGAAAGGTTACCAGGGGTTTCATCTTCACCTTTGACCATTGATGGGAAAACCGGTGTTGTGGTGATGATCAATGGTAAATACACCCGCATGAGTGGAACAGCTTATGATTACCTCCAAAGCACCCCTCCCCAGAATGTAGAAAGGGTGGAATTAATCACCGCACCCTCCGTAAAATATGATGCAGAAGGTGCAGCCGGGATAATCAACATTGTTTTGAAGAAAAATGAAGATGAGGGTATAGTTGGATCATTTTCAATCGGATCGGGATATGGCAGAGGGAAAAGAATTCTGGGAAGTAGCAGTTTTAGTTATAACAGCAAATCTATCGTCATGTTTGCGGACATTGCTGGGCACCATATCAATTGGGTCACACTTAGGGGGCACGATTGGGATTTTCAAAATCCTGAATACCTGTTTAGTACTAAAAGCTCATTTAGCCAGGATGCAAATGAAAATGTGCTTTCTCTTAGGACAGGCGTAGAGTATTCCTTAGGAGCAAAAACCTTGATCGGAGTGATGGGAGATTTTTATGTCAGAGACCTTGAAAGTGATATAGAATCCAGCAGTTTTTATTCAATAGATCCCGGGGTAGATAGCCTTGCAATGGGAAGTGGGTATCTTAATCATCAAAGAAATTTGGCGGTGACAAATTTCAGCATCACCCATAAGTTTAACCAACAACAACTTGATCTCAATCTGGATTATCTACAATTTCTGAACAATAATCAACAACGATATGATTATCAAATTTCTTCCATAAATAATGATCAAAATCAAATGCAAGACATTTCCTGGAAAAGTATTTATCCCACTCATTTTTGGATCGGTAAATTAGATTATCAGATAGAGAGGGGACCTAGGACAAAAATTGAAGCTGGAGTCAAAGCTTCCCACAATACCTTCCGGAATGATACACATCCGGATAGAATGAATGATAATACAAATGTTAATAACCTACTATTTTCTGCTTCCAGTGATTTAGATGAAAATATCTGGTCGGGTTATGGATCATTAAACACTTTTATAGGGGAGACTAATCTTGTTGCAGGTCTAAGGTATGAGCACACAACAAGCAGAATCCGAAAAAGATCAGATACTTCCAGCGTTTATAGAAATTATGGAAACCTGTTTCCGAACGTTTCGATTTCCAGAGATTTAACTGACAGACTTCATGTGAACCTGTCTTATACGTCCCGGATCAATCGACCTATTTTTCTGGAGCTTTCCCCTATACCAGTATTTATGGAACCCAGAACATTCATGTCTGGCAATCCCATGTTGATTCCGACAAGGACCCACACACTTCGTCTTGGTGGGATTTTGGACCAGTTTGCCATATCATTTGGCTATAGCATGATATATAATGAAAAAGATGCGCAACCAATGCGATTGGAAAATGAGGACCAGGTCATCAAAAAGAATATCAACTTCGATTTTGCAAAACTGTTCAATGTTAATTTCACATTTCCTCTGATACTCACAGACTGGTGGGAAATGAATAATCACCTTGGACTAAATCACAAAAGGGCGATATCTGATTATTTTACAGAACGTCAGGAGCTGATGGTTCGATATTTTTCAACTTCTAGTTTCCATGAGATCAGGATTAGTAAAAGCATCTCAGCAGAGCTCACCGGTAAATTTATTTCCGGCATGGCATCAGGTCTGACAAGAACAAAATCTTTTGGGTCGGCTTCTCTTGGTATAACCAAAGAATTTGTCAATGATGGTGGTTCCCTCAATGTGCAGCTGGAAAATATTTTGAGTTCAAGGATTTGGAGGTATGAAAGCTTTGTCCCTGATCAAGATTTAGCCTTTTTTCGGACAGTCAGCTGGGACAACCAATTGATCAGGATAACTTATGCAAAGAAATTTGGGAACAGCAAGAACAATTCAGGCAATAAGAGAAAAGCTATCTCTGAAGAGGAATTAAAGAGATTATGAAATGAATAGAATTTAACTAATATGTAAAAAACAGGGAGTCGAAAAACTTTGGCCGGTCTTCAACTCCCTTCAAGTTTCAGCATATCTAATCCTAAAACTATGGTAGTAAAAGTATACATACTTCATCAGCATACCTACCGTCCGAGGACGTATGCACTTACTTTAATCCTCCTCTTCCTGATTTTCGAAATCTGCGCAAATGATCAGCTAACTGTGGCGCGATCATCCATAGTCGGATCGATTGTCGATAAGAATAATGAAGGCATTCCATTTGCAAATATCTTTCTGTTAAGTGCTATCGATTCAAGCTTCGTGAAAGGTTCCATTGCTGACGATCTGGGCCACTATTCAATTCCTGATGTCAATCCCGGTCATTATTTCATTGAATGCAGTGTCATTGGATTTTCCGTAAATCAGTCACCGACATTCCAGGTTACGAATGAAAACATTGCTCTCAATCCCATCCAACTATCGGAATCTATTGAAGAGCTGGATGAGGTAGTCATCGAAGCTGAAAGACCCGTTTTCGAACAGACCATTGACCGGATGATCGTGAATGTTCAAAGCAGTCCCATCATGGCAGGCAATACAGTTCTTGAGATCCTTGAGAAGTCGCCGGGTGTAACAGTCGATCGGTTTAGCTCAAGTGTGTCCATCAATGGAAAAAGTGGAGTAAGCGTGATGATTAATGGAAAGATGACCAGGATGGAGATGTCTGCGCTTTTTGGAATGTTGGAGGGTATGCAATCGAGTAACATCGAAAAAATTGAATTGATCACCACCCCTCCGGCCAATTTTGACGCGGAAGGTAACGCCGGCTTTATCAATATCGTGCTCAAAAAAAATGAAAATGAAGGCTTAAATGGAGGGGTATCGGTTTGGGGCGGTAGTCAGAGAAAAGCGAGATATTCTGCGGGTGGCAACATCAATTACAGAAGAAGGAAGTTGAATATTCAATCTGAATTCTACTTCCAGAATACGAGACGAGAATGGATTTGGGAGGTCTCAAATCAGGCTATAACTCCGGGTTATGATTTCCAGTCAAACTCAGTCAACAACAGGTCCTACAAAGACCTAAGGTCACAAGGCCGTTTGGCAATAGACTATGATCTGTCTGACAATACTGTTGTAGGAATCCTTGGAACTTTTTTCATCAATGACCAGAAGTCAAATGCAGCTCAAACTGCTGAATTTGAGTATCAACCAGGTATCGATACACTGGTGAATCTTGACGTTTTAGGAGCTGAAAAGATATGGCAATACCTGGCGAACTTTAATCTTCAGCACATTTTTAGTGAATATCAGCAAATCAACCTTGACCTGGATTATATATCCAGATACAGAAGCCAACGTGAGGATTTCAACAATCAATACTTTTCAAATAATCAACAACTTTTTTCAACGGATAAAATAGATCTGGATGGAACTACTCCTCTATCAATATTGGTGGGAAAAATAGACTATAAACACAAAACTACAGGAGGGAGGCAATGGGAATTTGGAGTCAAAACTACTTTGAATTACCTGGAGAATGAGGTGGTCGCTGGAAGGTTTGAGAATAATGAATGGAGACTGGATTCAATATTTACCACCTATACATCAATGGAAGAAGACATTTTTGCTGCATATAGCAGCTTCAATACAAGTTTTGGTGAGGATTTGGAATTTGAAGCAGGATTAAGGTATGAACAAACCCTCACGGATATCAGGAATGAACTAGGGCAGCAAGTGGTGGACCGCAACTATGGCAACTTATTTCCTACATTATATCTGTTAAAAAAATTCTCGAAAGAAAGCAGCTTAAGCCTTACCTATAGCCGCAGGATCACAAGACCATCATTCTTTGATTTGGCCGCCTTCATAGGATTCATTGATACAAAAACTTTCTTTACGGGAAATACACAGTTGTTTCCTGAGCTAACCCATTCTTACAAAGCTGCATATTTTATTAAAGGTGCGAGTTTATCATTTGAATACAGCGATATATCTAACACCATCGCCAGATTTCAACCTAACCAGATTGAAGATACGGATTTTACCATTTACACTGCACGCAATCTGAAGGACAGGGACCTCTTCAGTTTGAATTTATCGCTGCCGGTGAACATCACTGGATGGTGGGAAATGATTAATAACATCAACAGCTATTATCAGCATATTATCTCAGACTATTATGATGATTTTGTAGATGTCAGGGTCTCCTGGGTCACCATCAATTCAACACAAAAATTCAATCTCCTTCACGACCTGTCATTTCATATGAATGTTCTTTACCACTCAGGAACAACTAATGGAATACAGCGAATTGATCCAAGGTGGAGGATCAATTTAGGGATTAGAAAGCAACTAGGTGAAAACGGAGGTACACTGAACATAAGCGCCAGTGATATCTTCCGAACCTGGATACAAACCAGGCGCATGGAAGTACCAGAGAGCGGCTTTTCTAACGTTAGCACTTTTGATCTCGATTCTAAAGGATTCAGAATCACCTACACCAATACTTTCGGAAATAAAAAAGTAAAATCCAGGAAGCGAAATTCAGGGGCAGGTGAAGACCTCCAGCGCTTGTAGAATTCTATCAAATCATCTATGCATCAACAAATAAATCATTCACGATAAATCCATAAAATCATGAAAAAACTACTCTTAATCCTGGCACTAGCCTCTGTGTTTGCCTTCTCATCAGAAGCACAAGAGCTAACTGACGAACAAAAAATCAAACAGGCCCTTTCTGCGGCACCTCCTTCCATTGCCGAAGGAGCGACCGTGATGGAATGGGTAAGCAAGCGAGTTTTGAAACAAGATACGAATGGGTATATCTGCTTCCCTACCTTGCTCGGCGGTCCTCCGTATCCCATGTGCATTGAGGAGCAATGGATGAAGTTCCTGGAAGCTTATACCAAGAACGAAGAGCCACCCAGGCGATCAAAGATCGCTATTGGATATTGGCTTCAGGGCGCACCTCCGATGAGCAACGAGGACCCTTACGCCACCACACCTGAAACGGCGGCAAAGCATGTGATGGCGCCCGGTGAACCACACCTGGCCATTCTCTTCCCGGATCCCAAAATGCTGGATGAGTTTCCCACAGATCCGAAGCAAGGCGGTCCATGGGTGATGTGGAAGGGTACTCCCTATGTGCATTTGATGGTGCCTGCACCGGGTGTTGTGGCCGAATAGGATCAAAATTTTAAGACAAACATTACCTTGAACATCAACGTAACCTCCTGCAGAGGCCGGATGTATTCATCCGGTTTCTTTTCTGATCATAAAAAAACAGGGAGTCGAAAAACTTTGGCCGGTCTCCAACTCCCTTCAAGTTTCAGCATATCTAATCCTAAAACTATGGACCTAAAGATAATGGATTTTCCACTTCCAATGGCCGGAGCCAAATAATTATAATCAGCATGGAGGCTCCTGATACATTTGAAAAAAGACTCACCCTGCTCATGGAAGAAAACCTGGGGAATGAATCCTTCGGGGCATCCGAGCTGGCGGAGCAAATGAATTTGAGCCGTTCGCAGTTACACCGGAAGATCCATCAGGTGCTGGATAAAAGTACTACACAATATATGCGAGAGTTTAGATTGGAGAGAGCAAAGGATCTCCTCACTCATTCGGATCTGACGGTAGCAGAAATTAGTTATCGGTGCGGGTTCAATAGTGCAACCTATTTTTCTTCCGTATTTACTCATCATTTCAACAGGACTCCCGTTCAATTCCGGACAACCTCCCAAATGCAAGCTGATCCTGGATCGAAAAGGGAAAAGAAGCCGGTTCTGATGTTGACTAAGGCAGTGATTATCCTTGTTATCGTAGCAATGAGCACCTGGTTTATTCAAAATCTAGGAGTCAATGGGAGTCAAAGTACTCCGAATCTCGAAACCAAAGCCCTTGTGATTCAGCCGCTTCACAATCTTAATCTGACCGATGATGAAAAATATATTTGCGAAGGGATAAGGGGAGCTATCAGGAGCCAGTTATCAACGATCCGGGACCTGAGGATCATTCACGCTTCAGCTGGTGAGTTTTATGAAAACCAGACGATTGGGCAAATCAGGGACCAGACAACAGCATCTCACATCCTGACAGGTCAGTTACAGAGATACCGGGATACTTTGAGAGTTGAGGTAAACCTGATCGACCTTAATACTGGAGATCAAATATGGGGTGACACCTATGACCGTCCCTTTGAAGATCTTCTGAGCCTACAGAGTGAAATAGCAGAAAAGATCAGTTTAGCACTCAGGATCAAGCTAAAGCTTGGGAAGGAGATGCAAATGATCACGCTAGGTCAAGAATAACAATTACTCCGTAACAACCGCTGTTTAAAAGTTTGCAGATAAAGTAGAACCTGCTGTATTATCTTATTTTGCAGAGAACGCAACAATAGTTAAAGCCTTCAATCAATATTTTAAATCATCTGCAACAAACCTGCTTGTTTTCACATCGGGATTTAATTGACCTTTAGGTATAACAATCCTTTAGCTGATACCTGGATTTAGAAGACCATCTATTGTGAAACAAATTAGGTTGTCATGAAGAAACAAGAAGGTTTTATTGCTGTTTTAGCCATTTTTTTGCTGGTGGGTTGCTCACAAAATACGTATCAGGGTAGGTCAGTTTCACTTGATCGATTGCAGGATCACGGAGCCCTAACCACAGTAAATATTACATCATCCGATTCAACAATAATTGGGGAACTCATTTTCATTGATGACTCCATTTATTTGTTGACAGGAGATAATCACCTGATCATCTACTCATTGGATGAGATTGTTACCCTACAAATACAGCTGAGCCGCTTTAGGGAGCGTTCGTATTTGATGCTTATGGCCATTGCAGTCCCCTCCCTTTTGAGTCTGCTTTCAAAATCGACGGAGGTAAACACATTTGGTGCTGTTGGACTTGTTGTGGCGGGTCCTGGTCTCATGTTTTCCTTGTTTGAAAATGCTAAACAACCACATTTTATTTCATATCCGGATGAATCACTTGAGACTTTTAAGGAATATGCGAGATTTCAAGAAGTATTACCTGGTGAGATTAAGGTTCGCTCAGCATTACGAGTTAGCAATACCATTGCCATGGAAGACATTAAGTTTTAAGAGATAAACACGGCGCGTTTTGAAGAAACATTACGTTGAATCCATTATTGAAGAGGCCGGGTGATATTTATTCGGCTTCTCTTTTTTTAAGGATTCTGATGACCTGGGATTGAAAAAATGATAAATCTAATTATTAATGAAAACGAAAAACTGTGTTTCCTTCATATAGGTTGTTTTGAGAATTTCCCCTAGTACACACTTTGTTGTACCCCATCTATTGTGAGATTGGGTTTATATTGAGTTGCTACCGGTTTTGAAGAAAGGGATCCATTCAGGTCAAAACTTTCATTTTGCACCATACTATCCTCCCAATGTGTTTCTATCTTCGGACGTGTCCCTTTATTCTGGAAATGGATGGCGTTCATGGGGAGTTTTGCAATCATTGCCAGCTTGCTGGAGTCGGTACTACCGATACTTTGGTTGTTTACATTTAATTTTTTAACCTCAGGATTGACAATAATAGGTGTAGTGGAGTTTGACTGATCCGCTCACCCACCATTCCATACCATTTTAATTTTTTATCTTGCGGCCCATGAACCGACGCCATTTCATCAAGGACCTCCAAATAGGAGGCATTGCAT
Organism: Cyclobacteriaceae bacterium; assembly: GCA_965223915.1. Classification (GTDB taxonomy): domain Bacteria; phylum Bacteroidota; class Bacteroidia; order Cytophagales; family Cyclobacteriaceae; genus UBA7330. The sequence continues at coordinate 3,425,528 of OZ245027.1, forward strand.
TATATACAGTGCCCGCTATTACCTGGCAGTGTAGCCAGCCTGAGCCTTTCTCGGGTACCAAAATGATTCCTGCCAGGGTTACCGGAGCGGAGCAGGTAATCCCCAAACCTGATTTCAGGGTAGCGTTCGGTTGGCCTGCTTCACAGGTGGAGCCTGATGGCACCATCACCGTAAAACCAGCAGAAGCATTACCCCAGGCCGACCTTTACCTTCGGTTGACTCCTGCCCTGGAAATGCGGGACATTAAGCTCCTTAGGGTCTATACTGAGGAAAATGATGATTTTCTTGGAATCATCGATATCCGGTTTTCTTCCGTGCTGGTTCCCTATGAATTAAAGATTGATCAGCAATACATCAACTCCATCAATGAGCATGGCCTGAAGATCACGTTGGAATCAGAAAAGCCATTTGGTTTTTTTACAGCCTCAGCCAAAAAAGGAGCGCATCCTGTCTTCACTCCACACTTTTTAGTCTCTTCCAAAGAGAAAGGTGACCTCAAAGACTTTTTGGATTGCTTTATGTCAATTAAGTCTATCCAGGCATTTGGCTGGCGAGAGGGCACCGTACTGGACGGATTGTGGCAGCTGTATACCAAAAAGGGTGAGGAGCGGGCCCTACAGGCCATCAAAGCACATTTCGATCTGTATTTTGATGACAATCAGGACCTTCATTATGAAAACTCACACAATGTGCCCAGGGACAATCGCATTGATGGCATTGAATCCACCATCCCTTATGCTACACTGACCAGGATCAACCCTAACCACAAGATGCTCAAAAACGTCATTACCGGGCTAGAAGGAGAAACCAAAGAAAACGGGATGATCACAGGATCAATGACGCTTACGGCAGAGGGTTGTTATACCGTGGCCTATCCACTGGCAGTCATGGGCAAGGCCTGGAATGATCCCTCATTGATGCAAAAGGCGATCGAGCAGCTAAAGCACCGATTTGTCCTAATAGCGGATGAAAGTCTTTACCTGAGATATTATACAGAAACAAATAAATATACCTATCGAAACTGGGCGCGGGGAGCTGCCTGGACCTTGCTGGGCTTCGCACGAACCATCGTCGAACTCAAAGACGACATCCAGGATGAAGAAGTACTCGCTAAATTCAGAGAAGGGGTAGATATCGCCCTTTCCATGCAACAAGAGAATGGGCTTTGGAATGGGTTCATGCACACTGACAACGCTGTCGACACTTCCGGTTCAGCTGGGATCTGTGCTACGATCATGACAGGGATCAACAATGGCTTATTACCCGAATCCTACAGATCACATGCTGAAAAATGCTGGACAGCCTTACAGCACTATCTCACCCCGGATGGATTTCTTAAAAGTGTTTCACAGGACAATCGGGGAGGTGAGGAGCTGCAAGCAAGTGATTACCGGGTCATCGCCCAAATGGGGATGGGGCTGATGGCTCAGCTGTATGCGGAGCTGTAAGAAGGTAGGCTTACACTTATTATCACGGTTGTAATTCTTTTATAATGAGTATTTACGGATTTAAGAGTTTCTTCTGTTTTACCTTCGGTTGTTCGAGTCATAATTGAAGAAAGCTTGTTAAATTTATCTCTTTGGGATTACGATATAGATCAGCCAATGGCGGAAAAAAAAGACCTTGGTACCCCCATTGGTACCACACTCGACAGATTTATCAAGAGCAAGCAGGATGAATTTAAATATGCAACGGGTGAGCTCAGTCAGTTACTGAGAGATATTGCGCTGGCAGGGAAGATTGTCAATAAGGAAGTGATCAATGCAGGCTTATCTGGCCTGAACGGGCAGGTGGGCGAAGTGAATGTGCAGGGAGAGCATCAACAAAAACTCGATGTGGTAGCACACATCCGGTTTACCCGGGCACTTACCAATGGCAGGATGACTGCTGCTGTGGTTTCTGAAGAGGAGGAAAAGATCATTCATATCAACGAAAACAATAATTACATCGTAGCCATTGATCCGCTGGATGGGTCTTCAAACATCGATGTAAATGTATCTGTAGGCACGATTTTTTCGATTTACAGAAGAAAATCAGCTACAGGGACCAAAGTCACTAAATCAGACATTTTGCAAAAGGGGAGCGCGCAGGTAGCCGCTGGTTATGTGCTCTATGGATCTTCCACCATGTTTGTTTACACCACTGGGTTTGGAGTCAATGGTTTTACGCTGGACCTTTCGCTGGGCGAATTTATATTGTCCCACCCGGAAATGGTGTTCCCTGAAATCCCCAATTATTACTCCATCAATGAGAGCCTGCTCGACCAGGTAGATCCTTACATCAATCAGTTCGTTTCAAACTGCAGAAAGACCGGTTTATCCGCCAGATACATTGGTTCCCTGGTAGCAGACTTTCATCGTAACATGTTGAAGGGAGGTATTTATTTATATCCAAGAACAAGTGATAAGCCATTTGGAAAATTGCGGTTGCTCTATGAATGCTACGCCCTGGCATTTATTGCTGAACAAGCCAATGGGGAAGCAACAGATGGCACCAATAGAATATTGGATATAGATCCCAAAGAGTTTCATCAAAGGACAGAGTTTTATGTGGGGTCAAAATCACTCATGGAAGAGCTAAACCGATTTAAATAGCTTAATTCACATAGAATATCTAAAGTTTAGATTCAAAATATGTTTAACTTTAATCTTAAAATTTCATTATCTTTTGATCAAATAAAAATAACCTGAAAAGTGACATAGTATTCAGTTTAGATTTTTAGAATTGAAAAAAAATTCTTTCTTTTAGAACCTCAAGTTGAACCAGCTTAACCCGATCGTTCCATGAAACCCCAGCATATCATCTCTTACAAATTGGAATTTGATCAGGTTTACAGAGAACACTTTGGGCGACTCTACGCTTTTGCTTCTTCACTGATTAAATGTGAAGAAATGGCTAAAGATGTCATCTCCGATGTTTTTGTAAACCTTTGGAATTCGAGAATCGATTTTAGCAAGATCAGGGATATCGAGGCCTATTTATTTATAGCCGTGAAAAATCAGGCGCTTCACGTACTTTCAAAGTCCCCACATTTTATTGGCAATATCGACCTTGATGATTCATTAAAAAAAATCGACCTGAGCGATCCGGAACGTGTTCTTATCGAAAAGGAATTGCTAAATGCGCTCGAATCGGCCATTAAGTCATTACCTGATCAATGTCAGCTGGTATTTGCGCTCGCAAGAGATAAGAACATGACTTACCAACAAATTTCCGATGAGTTAGGCATTGCCACAGCTACAGTGAAGAGCCATATGATCAAAGCCATTGCCAATATCAGGGTATTTATCACTGAAAAATACAATGATGCCAAGGTCCCAGAAGCTGTCAACGGCTAAAATCAGATTTTCTATGGAATGCATTATGAATAATTCAATATTTTTAGCCAAATCATGAAATAGATACCACTTCATGCACAGGTTTAATGCATGAAATGTAAATGTTTCAAACACACTCCACCTGTCCATAGCGAAATTCCCTCTTTATATTAAGCGCTATTGATGAATGGACATAGACGAGTTAATTTATATATATCTTAGAGGCAATCTAAACCTGGAAGAGCAGCATCGGTTCAAGCATTTGCTTGAGCAACACCATGTGAGTTCAGAAGATTTGAGCAAGATTGAGTTGTTTTGGAAGGACCCAAAGCATCAATATACTGATGAAAGAGATGAGGTGTATCAGGACATCTTTCGGAAAATTGATGATTCTCAAAAAAAAGAGACCCTAGATAGGAAATTCATTCAATCAAGGCGCTATACATTCCGCTATGTATCAATAGCAGCCACAGTAGCCCTTCTCGTTACGTTGATTTTCTTGTTGACAGACATCAACAAGGAGCCAGTAGTTAAAAAAGTTGTCTCGATCACAGAATCACGTAAAACTTTGGCTGGTCAAAAATTACAGGTTCATTTAAGAGATGGCAGTAAGGTCAAACTCAATGCCGAAAGTAGCATTGAATTCCCAAAATATTTTTCAGATTCCAGCCGGGTAGTCACTTTAGTCGGTGAAGCCTATTTTGAGGTGGCCGAGGATTCGAATAGACCCTTTCAAGTGGTGGTAGGGGATGTAGTGGTCCAAGCATTGGGCACTTCATTTAGCATCAGGAATGAGCCAGGTAATACCAAGATATTTTTAACATCCGGCAAGGTTTCAGTAACCTCTTCCAAAATCGATGATGCTGTCATATTAGCACCCGGTGAGATGGTTCAGGAAAACAATGGCTTTTTTGATGAGGTCGATGCTTTCGACTATGCAGATATTGCCTGGATAGATAATGTATTGATTTTCGGGGAGGCATCCAGTAGTCAGGTTTTCCAACGGCTGGAAAAGTGGTATGGCGTGGATATCCATGTAAAGGATGAATTGGACAAGTGGTCTTTTAGTGGACAATTTGACAATGAGCCATTAAAGGAAGTACTCATCGGTATAGGCCATTCAGAAGAATTTGACTTTGAAATTCAAAATAAAGAAGTAGTAATAAAAAGACAGCCCAAATGACTTATATGAAAACATAGGAAAAAAGAACAGGCTTCCGGAAGCCGAAAGCCTGCAATGATAGCCTTTTATTGGCGTGAAAGGCCATCATAATTGTTTAATAACCACATCATTAAACCTTGTAAATATATGCAATTATTTGTACCTCAATTCTTAAAATTTATGAATTGGACCGTTAAGATATTCATTATGCAGGTTGTACTATCAACAGTACTATTTGCAAAGGATGGAGCGGCTCAAAACACTAGTGTAAAGGAGATAAAGATTTCAATTCACCTGAATAATACTTCATTGGGTGAGGCTTTTAATGAGATTGAAAGATTAACGGACCTTTCGTTTATTTATGATAAGTCATCTGTTTCCAATGATGAACGTATTTCATTTAGAACGAAAGACGGATCAGTAGAAAAAGTGCTGCTTTTCCTTTCAGAAAAGTATCACCTGGAATTCCGACAAGTCAACAATATCATCAGCGTCAATGCAAAACCTGACGGTAAAATAAAAAAACCCTTAGAGGTCTTTATTGAAGAGCAGGTGTCCATTAGAGGAAAAGTAACCGATGAAGGTGGTGAGGGCTTACCTGGTGCAACCATTCAGGAAAAGGGAACCACCAATGGTACGATTACCGATGTAAATGGTCAATTCACTTTAAGTGTTCCGCAAGATGCTGTGATTACTGTTTCATTTGTTGGGTATACTTCACAGGAGGTTCCTATAAATGGCCGTTCGGTCATTGATGTAACCTTAACCGAAGATATCGAATCTCTCGAAGAGGTTGTCGTCGTAGGATATGGAACTCAGCGAAGGACAGATGTGACAGGTTCTGTCAGCAGCTTAGATCCAAAAGAACTCGTAGACAGACCTGTTGTGAACCTAGGTCAAGCCCTGCAAAACAAAGTGTCAGGGGTTCAGGTAGTTAAGCAAGGTGCCGGATATCCGGGTTCAAATCCATTGATCCGTATTCGGGGTACCAACTCCATTAACTCAAACAGTAACCCACTCTTTGTAGTAGATGGTATCATTGGGGTGAGTAATGCGCTTCAAAACATTAACCCACAGGATATCCTAACCATAGATATTCTCAAGGATGCTTCGGCTACTGCGATTTATGGTACTCGTGGGGCAAATGGTGTGATTATGATTACTACCAAACGAGGAAAAGTTGGTGATGTACAGGTTAATTATAATGGTTCTGTGACTTTAGGAACCATGCAGCGACATAATTATACGGTTACGGCAGATCAGTTTTTCTATCTGTATGAGCAGGCATTTACCAATACGCCTAAGTATGGTACGCTTGATTTGTCCAAAGATTTTAGAGGTGGTGAAGGAACAGGACTTTCCTGGTCTGAAATGCCTCATTTATTTGAGCAGGTTCCTCAGGGAGGTTACTTCATGGATTTGGTTGGCAATGATGGTAATTATTACAAGCCAAGGTTTTATTCAAACTGGGAGGAAATTGCTTTTGAAAATTTCCTTTCACATGACAATTATGTAGATGTGAGCGGAGGCTCCGAAAATGCAAAGTACTCTTTCGGATTGGGTAACTCCTATCAGGATGGACTTTTGATTGAATCCTATTATCAGCGTACCAACGCCAGGTTTACAACAGATATTGAAATAACCGATTGGTTGGGTGTTAGTACCAATGTTTTATATACCAGGGCCAAAAGCGCCAGGGGAGATGATCAACTGAGAACTGTTTCAGAGACTTGGCCAATATTGCCTACTAAATATCCGAATGATCCTGATATCTATGGAAATTATGCAGGTCTGTGGAGTACCGGAAGGGATTTTCCTGTAGGTGAGAACTGGAGAAATATTGTGTATACCATGGACCAAAGAGATGGATATGACCTGAATACCCAGTTCACTGGCGGTATTGTTTTGAATGCTCAAATCACGGAAGATTTAAGCTTCAAAACCAACTTTTCTGTTGATAACAGAAGCTATGACAGCAGGTGGTTCAATGGAGATTTTCAGGGAACCAGGACTTCAGATGCTAGAGGAAGTAATGAAAGGTGGTTTTATTGGCAAAATGAGAACTATTTCAATTACAATAAAATCATTGGAAGTAATTCTATTTCAGCAGTGCTTGGACTTTCCTGGCAGGAGAATCAAAATGAATGGGTGGAAGCAAGAGGTTATAATTTCCCATCCAATTTCTATAGCTACAACAATTTGAATGCCGGAACAAACGTTCCGCGAGTCTATTCCCGTACTCAAAGAAATGCACTGAACTCTTACTTTGCCCGGATCAATTATGCATACGATGGTAAGTACATGTTGACAGCGACCGGACGAATTGACGGTTCTTCAAAGTTCGGACCTAATAATAAGTATGCTTTCTTTCCATCTGTTGGGCTTGGCTGGAACATGTCCAGAGAAAGCTTTATGGTAGGCATCAGTGATGTAGTCTCAAACCTAAAAATTAGAGGTAGCGCAGGAGAAACAGGTAACCAGGAGATTGGAAGCTTTGTTACCCAGCGTTATATCAATACAACCAATGTAATGTTTGGTGATGGTTTGCAGGCTGGGTTCTATCCGGGATCAACAGGTAATCCTGACCTGAAGTGGGAAACAACTTTCCAATGGGATATAGGAATTGATCTTGGGCTTTTTAACGACCGGATCAATTTAGTGGTGGACTACTACAACAAGCATACTAGGGACATGTTATTTAACCTGCCTTTACCAGAATCTAGTGCACCAGGTAGTGCTTTTGTAAACTTTGGTGAAGTTGAAAATAAAGGGGTAGAAATTGGATTGTCCACTGTCAATATACAGCGAGCTGATTTCACCTGGGATTCTCGTCTCACAGCAACTTTCAATCAAAATAAGATCCTGAAACTTGGTCCAACTAATGCAGATGTATTCGTTGATACAGGAGCGGGTAATGCCACTTCAGTATACAGGGTTGGAGAGCCAATCGGTTCATTCTTTGGACTTAACAGAATGGGTGTTTGGGGAACCATGGAAGCTGCTGAAGCTGCTCGCTATGGTAGATTACCAGGTGACTTGAAGTTCGAAGATGTTAATCAGGATGGTAAGATTGAGTTGATTACAGACGGTGATGTTATTGGTAATTCATATCCCAGAGTTTTTGGCGGATTTGTCAATTCCATCACTTACAGGAATTTCGATGCCAACATGACCATACAGTTTGTTGGTGGTGTTGATAAATCGATCGTTCATGAGTCTGCAGAGGATCGTCAGTTCGTATCAGGGATGGTAAACAGGGTATTGAATTCATGGAGACCAGACCATCAGGAGAACACAATGATAGCTCAGACCAGGGCTGGTAATGCTGGTGCTCGTTATGACTCATTCTCAGACACGCATCAAATATATAATGCTGCTTTTATCAGAGGACAGGCAGCATCGATAGGTTACACATTTTCTGATTTATTAGGGATTAACAGATTACGTGTGTACTATTCGATGGAAAACTTCTTCCTGCTGACCGCCATTGAAATGGAAGGCTATGATCCGGAGGGTAGTTCCCTGGATAAGGCACGAAGCAATATTCAAAATATTGACAAGTACCAATATCCAAATCCTACCAACTTCATTTTGGGGGTAAATGTTAATTTCTAATCATTAAGAATTAATAACATGAAATATATTATAAATAAAATCGACCTAAGACCCACACTACTTTTAGTGGTATTCTTTTTTACCCTGAGTGGATGTGAGGACTTTTTAGAGGAGGTGCCCACAGATCAATTGACAGCAGAAGCTGATTTGACGGCACAGGAGTATGGACAACCCTTAGTAATTGGGGCTTACAGAATGCTTTCGGACTGGACAGGCGGAGCGGCGGATTGGGGTAATATTCTACCCAATACCTTAGAGTTCCAGACGGGTGGTTCTTATACAAGTGAACCACATGCCAGATTCGATAGATATTCAACAAATCAGGTGACTGGTCACCTTTTAGACAACTTCAACAATCAATGGTCAAATTGGTATAGTGGCGTGCAGGATGCAAACCTTGCGATACAGTTACTTCCTAATGTTGAATTGAACGAGGCAACACTTAACCAATACCTGGGAGAGGTACGTGCATTGAGAGCCTTCTACTACTTTTGTATTGTTAGATACTGGGGCGATGCGGTATTGATCACAGAACCGCTTACGGATGTCAATGCAGCACAGATGCCTCGCACAAGCCTCAAGACCATTTATGATGAGGTGATCATTCCTGATTTGGAATTTGCACTGGGTGTTGTGCCGGCTGGCCATTCTGCAAATGGTCGTGTCACAGAGAATGTTGTAAGAGCGATTTTAGCAGATGTTTACCTTACTGCCGCTGGATACCCGTACCAGGAAGTAGAAACCAATCCATCCAGAAACTGGTGCGTAGAAGGTGGCTGGACAATGCAGGACTATCCTGTCAATAGTGCCAGTGCTACAGGATTCCTGCAAAAAGCCAAGACACAACTTGATGCTCTATATGGTGATTATTCTTTGGGCACATATAATGACCTGCATGATCCAGCGATGAACAATCAGGGAGAAGCCATTTTTCAGGTTCAGTATTCTACTCAGGATGGTTATACCAATGGTATCCTACAACCTTCCTTGCCTTTATTGACGAAGATCTCCAAATCGGATGAAAATGGATCATTTACTATAGCTCAAATCTATTACGATTCATATCCCGCAAATGATCGGCGGGCGGCGGTTTCTGATAATGCCTGGCCATCAGGAATGTTCTTTACCTGGGATACGAATATTGATGATGTAACGGATACGGTAAGATTCCCGCCTCATTTGTATAAGTACTATGATAGAGCAGCGGTTAAATCAGTATTTGGATCCGGTTTGAACTGGTCGCACTATCGATATGCTGATATCTTATTGATGCTTACGGAAGTAAACTGGGCATTGGGCGAAAGCGCTGCAGAGATCGAAAAAGGGATCAATGAAGTAAGAGATAGAGCTGGTTTAGCTCTATTGGATGGTAATACCCTTACGCTCAAAGATATTCTTAGTGAACGTGCATGGGAGTTGTCGATGGAAAATAAGATGCTCTGGGATCAGCGTAGAACAAGGAAGTGTGTGGTTTATGGCAATAACGAGATTTCTGCTATCCAGAATTTCATTGGTCATCAGCCTCAAATTTTCAACTTTGCCTTTACTGCTCAGCATTTGTTGTCTCCTATACCAGGACGTGAGATGAATAACAATGGAGTGATTCAGCAGAATTTTTCCTATTTGCCGACACAAACAAGTGGTGAGTAATTCGTAAAACAAAAAATTGGAAAAATATGAAAACTAAAAATATATTATCAATATCATTTATAGTCTCATTTTTATTATTGATGAGTTGTACGGATCAACCATACTTCGACATCCCTTATGATGAAAATGGAAATATAATTTTTTACGAAATTTCTGAAGTTACATCAACAGGAGTAACGGTGGCAGATGCTGATTTTACTATTGATGCATATTTCCCGAATGCTAAACCTGGTGATGTAATGGTAGCAGAAGTTTTAAAGACTCAGGAACTTAACGGTACATTACAGCTATTGCCTTTGGCAGGGTCAAAGAAAAACGTAACTGTCAGTGCCAATTTCACTACTTCTGTGACATATACCAAGGCAGAAGCAGGTCTGGTGAATGAAGGAGATGCTGTTACAGTAGTCTTTTCAGGAGATACAGACTCTGGTATCATCGAAATCAGGCTGGAAGCAGCCAATTAATTTTTAAGCGTTTTAATCTGATAATAAGAGGGTGTCCTTTGGGCATCCTCTTTTTTTTGCTCTGTTTTCTCGTCTTAGAAAACTACGAAAAGTTTGTGGTATCCTTTGACCTTGTGAATTTGGCACAATTGGCTTAGTTTTAAAATATTCAATAGCTGTATTTAAATACCCAAAAAATTGATGTTGAAGTGCTAAAGCCTGCATCTGTATTCATTCTCTTCCTTTTCCTTCAAAGCGTAGCATTTTGTGATGCTGATGATCAGGAATTATATCAGCAAAGCGTCCAGCCGATCTTAAAACAACACTGCTATACCTGTCATGGAAATGCCAAATCCAGGGCAGGGATCAACCTGGAAAAGTATGACGACATTTCCCGGATCTATAAGGATGGTCAATTATGGCTCAGGGTGCATGAAATCATTGCATCGGGTGAGATGCCACCAAAAACTGAAAAACCACTCAGCAAAGAGCAATATGAGGTTTTAGTGGATGGCATTAATCAGCTACTGTCCAGTTCTATTAGGATGAAAAACCCCGGGAGAGTCGCAGCACGAAGGCTAAGCCACCTGGAATACCAGTATACCATCAAAGACTTGCTGGGCGTGGACTTTGCCGCTATGGAATACTTTCCCACAGACGGCTCAGGAGGAGGAGGGTTTGACAATCAGGCACGTACCCTTTTTATGTCACCCCTCAAGCTCGAGCGATATTACCAGGCTAGCGAAATCATCGTAGATAAGCTTACAGCGGATCCGGTATTGTGGGCAAAGGTTGTTCCTTTTGAGTTTGAAGTAACCATCTGGCAGCGGATATCAGCATGGATTAAATCCATGGTGATCAGTGATTACGAACCTGTAAAACATGAAGTGGTGGCCGCCAGGAAAGTGATCACACCCATGGCATCAAAATTTTACCGAAGGTACCTGAAGCCGGAGGAGATTGACGTGCTAAGTGGGCTTTTTGAATCTGTCTATCATGGTATTGATGAAAAGAGCGAGACCGAAAAGTTTAACATGGCCATATCCCAGGTGCTGCGAGCCATCCTGGTCTCCCCGAATTTCCTTTATCGGCTGGAGCAGGATAGTGAACAAAAGACACCCTACCAAATCAGTGATTTTGAGTTGGCCACCAGACTGTCTTACTTCCTGTGGTGTAGTGCTCCGGATGAAGAGCTACTCGTCTTAGCCAAAAATGAGCAACTTCAGGATTCTACCGTATTGGCAGGCCAGGTGTTGAGAATGCTTGCAGACCCAAAATCAGAGCGGTTTATGGAAACTTTTTCCATACAGTGGTTTGGCATCCAAAAGCTTTTAGGTGATGAACCGGTGGCTGACCCTGAACGGTATCCGGAGCTCACAGCAGTCTTAAGAAAAGCCATGGTTGATGAGACAGTGACCTATTTTTCTTATGTGGTGAAAGGTTCCGGGAATTTCCTGGAGCTGATCAGCGGCAATTATTCTTTTATCAATGAAACACTTGCTGATCACTATGGGATCTCAAATGTCACTGGAGATCACCTGAGGATGGTAGCATTGGATGAAAGCAATAGGGGCGGTCTCTTAGGGATGGGGAGCATTCTGACGGTAAGCTCTTTGCCCGAAAGAACAAGCCCTGTCCTAAGGGGGAAATGGGTACTTGAGCAGGTTCTGGGAACTCCGCCACCACCACCTCCTCCGGGTGCAGGCGAGCTGGAGGATGACGAAGCAGCTCACAAAGAAGTGGGATTAAGAAGGTTGCTCGAAATACATCGTGAAAAACCGGAATGCCAGTCCTGCCATGAAAAGATGGATCCCATTGGGCTTGGGCTGGAAAACTTTGATGCCATTGGCCGCTGGAGAACAAGTTACGGAGAAGCGCCTATTGACCCATCAGGAGTAATGGATACGGGTGAAGCCTTTTCAGGACCAAATGAACTGAAAACCATTCTTGCTGATGAAAAGGAAAAGTTTGCCAGGAATTTGTCCATGAAAATGTTGTCGTATGCCCTGGGACGTTCGGTAGGGTTTAGCGATGAATCCACTGTCAGGGCTTTGCAGACAAGTTTGTTGGAAAATGAATTTGACTCCCACGGGTTTCTAATCACACTGGTGACTAGTTATACTTTTAGAGAAAAGGTAAATGATAAAGAAATTGGTAAAGAATTACTATGAAATGAGCATGATTAGGAAAACACCAACTACGGATGCCATGCCTACCGGCAGGCAGGAATATGGCTCATGCGAATTCCATGTGTCCGATAAAAAATTAACTATACACACATGACAAAGAAATGGCACATCTCAAGACGTAGAATGCTGAAAGGAGTCGGCGCATGCATAGCGCTCCCTTATCTGGAAGCAATGGCGGGTCCTTCTTTAGGACTTTCCTCTGGTCTCCCTAAGCCTGCTGTGAGGTCAGCATTCTTGTTTATGCCCAATGGGGTGCACCCGGATCAATGGACACCTCAGGGCTTTGGCAGAGACTTCCGGTTATCACGTATCCTTTCCCCTTTGGAAAAATTCAAAAAGGATATTCTCGTTTTAGGTGAATTGATGAATAAGAATTCAACGGTTCCGGATTCGGATGGGCACTATGCCAAGACCGCCAACCTGCTCACCTGTATGCCCATTGCCAAGACCACGGGAGATAACATCGACGTGGGTGGGATTTCCGTTGATCAGCTCATGGCTCAAAGCGTAGGGGACCAGACCTTGTTTCCTTCGCTGGAGTATGGTTTGGACAGGATTAAAACAGGGGTAGATGCCAATGTGGGTTATACCCTACAGTATGCCTCCAGCATCTCCTGGAAGTCTCCAACAACGCCACAAACCAAGGAGATCGAACCCAAAATGGCTTTTGAACGACTCTTTGCTAAATATGTGCCCGGAAAGAAAGTAAAGGAAGACCCCTGGAAGAAAAGCATCCTGGATGCCGTGATGGAGGATGCCCAAAACCTGTCAAGGAACCTCGGCAGGGCGGATCATGACAAGCTAAATGAGTATATGGAATCCATCAGGTCAGTCGAAAAACGGATCCAGAATGACCAAAACAGGGAGAAATTTGAATCAAATCTTTCGAATGATCTGAAAGCAGAGCTCACCCGCATGGACCAGAGGATTGATGAATATGAAGAGATGTACAGCGGCATCGACGTCACTGAAAAAACCAGATTGATACTGGATATCATGGCACTGGCCTTTTGGTCCGATGCTACCCGGGTGAGCTCATTGATGTTTGGTAACTCTGTAAGCAATCGTAATTTCAGCTTCCTGGAGGGTGTCGATGGAAATCACCACTCCCTTTCTCATCATCAAAATAATGAAGAGACCATGGAGTCCTACGCACGCATCAGCCTTTGGCATGTGGAGCAGTATGCCTATTTTCTGAATAAGCTAAAGTCCTATAAAGAAGGTGATAGTAATTTACTCGATCAGTCCATGATCATGTTTGCCTCTGGCCTCAGAGACGGCAACAGACATTCACCCTATGATTTACCTGTGGTGGTAGCAGGAAAAGGAGGAGGGAAACTGGCTACCGGACAAAACCTCAAATTCAACAAAGACACGCCACTGGCAAATCTCTACGTATCTATGTTACAAGGAATGGATATAGAAGTGGACCGATTTGCTGACAGTACAGGATCTTTGTCAGGTATCGAAGCATAAATTAATCGCTGACTACGTTCATGCATATTAAAATTAAAGTATTGATCAGGGAAAAAACCGGATCCATTGTCATCGCTGTGTGTCTTCTGATGGCCTCCCTGATGATCATTCCCTTTTTACCAGTATTCAAGGTACCTGTTGTACTAGAATTGTTAGCCCGGTTTCATCCACTCGTGCTACATTTCCCCATTGTAGCCATCCTGCTTGTGGCCTTGCTTGAGCTGGGTGATGTGATTAAGCTGGTGCGATTAAATGATGGTGTGAGGGGGATACTTATTTTGGTGGCAGCATTGACAGCCATGGTAGCTATTCTCTCTGGCTTTCTATTGTATCAGTCGGGTGGATATTCTGGTGAACTGGTGTCCTGGCACTTTTATGGAGGTGTCGTTTCTGGCGTCCTTACTTTGATTTCAGCAATTGCCTTTCTATACTTTTCAAAGAACAAAAGATTCAGGAAGTACTATTTGACCAGTGTGTTGATGACCGTCATGGCAGTCTCAGTCACCAGCCACCTGGGAGGCTCCCTCACGCATGGTGAAGATTTTTTGACGGAACCCATTGAACGATATCAGGCACTGAAGGAAGCCAACATTAAGACCAAAGAGGAAATGGTGTTGTTTGATGATGTGGTCATGGCATTTGTAGATGTGAAATGCATGAGCTGCCACAATGATAATAAGATGAAAGGTGGCTACGCCATGACCAGCTATGACGCGTTGGTAGCAGGAGGTGAAAGCCAAAGTAGAGCCGTGATAGCAGGAGCCCCGGATGCCAGTGAGTTGGTGAAGCGGGTGCTCCTGCCAGCAGATCATGAGGACCGGATGCCCCCCAAAGGCAAAACCCCTTTGAGCGATTTAGAATTGGAGATTCTTAAAGGTTGGATCAACCAGGGCGCTTCACCAAACCAAAAAGTAAGTGAAATCAAGGATAGCCTTTTACTGGTAAATGTAGAGGCTTATCTACCCGAGCTGACAGCCCATCTAGTAAAGCAGCATCAAACGGAGCAGGAGCTGGAAAAGATCGAAAAGATATTGCAAGGCATAGCATCCGAAGTGGGTTTGGAGGTAATGAGGTATGAAGGCGAGGATGGCCTTGAGCCCTTTTTCTCCCTCTCCATGACATTTCCACCGGCTCATATCACGGATGAGAGCCTGAAGAAACTAAGTCCTTACTATGCTTATTTCAGGAAAGTGTCCATTGTTGGAAGTGAAATTAGTGATGATGGATTATACCTTATCAGTAAGATGAAAAACTTAAAAGAACTCTATCTCCATAAAACAAAAATCAGCACTGATGGTCTAACATATTTGACAAAACTGCCGGAGCTGGAAATACTCAATCTATCCTATACCGATGTCGATGATCCGGGCATCATTCAGCTCAGCACTTTTCCTTCTTTGTCAAAGGTTTATCTGCGGGGCAATGATGTGAGTGAACAGGTCGTGGAGGCTGCCAGGAAGGCGAATCCTAAGATTCAGTTGCTGCTGGAGGAAGGACCTTACTTTTAAGGGGTAATATACAACTGGGAATGCCCGAAAGTCCGAAAGCCTGAGTGTCGGAAAGTCCGTCCGGGGAAGCTATACAGTAGCTATACGGTAGCTGTACACCTCCTTTACACCCCCTTATTTAAATGGAATCTCCTTTTCGTAAGTAGAAACTGACCTTCTTTCTTCCCCCCATTTATTCCCTCCATTCATCGTCTCTCGAAGAGGACGATGTAGGTCTTGTATCGTCCCCATTCCACTTCCCGGGTCTGTCCCCTGCAGACCCCTCTTGTATCCGTGGTAGGTATCTTCCCCTACCACCAACTGTTAAAACAGCAAAAACCTACTTAAAAAATGGAATCCCCGGCGACGCATACTTCCGCATACCCTCTTCATTGATCTCCACACCAATACCCGGTACATTTTTCACAGGAATATGTCCATCTTCCGTCAACATGGGTCCGTCAAAGGTCACGATCTCATTATACATCTCATTTTCATGGAAGTAGATCTGCCATTCCAGGATCAGGAAATTCGGAACTGCCGCACAAACATGCGCGGAGGACATAGCTCCCAGGTAGGAAGCCACCATGTGCGGAGCAAAAGGCACGTTATAGGTATTGGCCAGGTTGGCGATCCGTTGGCCTTCGCCGAGACCGCCACACTTTTGCAGATCCGGCATGATCACATCGACAGCCCCCAGCTCTAAGGGTTCACGGAAGCCATAAGTCAGATACCAGTTTTCACCACCACAGATTGGGGTGGTCGTGCTCGCCCGGATGCGGGCATAGGATTCCGGCACCTCGGCAGGAACAGGTTCCTCCAACCACATTAAGTTGTAAGGCTCCAATGTCTTGGCGATTTTCATTCCCGCTCCCTCATCGAAGCGGCCATGACAATCCACACAGATGTCGATGTCAGGGCCTACAGCTTCTCTTACAGCCGCTATTTGTGCCTCCATCCGCCTCAGCTCAGGGATGCTGACACTCCAGTTGTAGGGGTCAAGCTTGTTGGGATCTCCGCGGTCATCGATGTCAAACTTTACTGCCGTGAATCCATACTTATCAACGTCCTCTTTCGCTCTTCTACCCATCTCTTCAGGTTCCAGCCGGCTACCGGCCGTATCACAATAGACTCGGATATTGTCACGGAACTTTCCTCCTAGCAGCTGGTATACAGGGACACCCAGGGCTTTGCCAAGGATATCCCACAGTGCAGTCTCTATCGCTGTCATCACGCAGACATACATCCCTGCCTGGGCGCCTTTGAAAAGTCCGCCTCTCCGCATTTCTTCCTGCAGCCGATGAATGTTCATGGGGTTTTGACCAATCAGATGCCTTTGAGCCAGGTGATTCACGACATAATACGTACCATACACGCCATCTACCGCCTGGCCGTGACCCACGATGTCCTGGTTGGTGTAGATTTTTACAAACAAGCTATGCTCACCTCTGATGAAACCACACTTGATGTCTGTGATTTTAAGTTCAGACGGTGCCGAGGCTTTAGGTGTCCTTTCTATCGACTCCGCCAGCCCGTCATAGGAGGTGGCCAGCATAGCACCGGATACGCCCAGGGCTGCTTTGGAAAAGAAATTTCGACGTGAATTGTTTTTGGGGTTAGCGGGTTTGGTTGATTTCAAAATATTGGGGGTTAGGGTTTATGGTTTTCTAAAATACAAAAAAAGATTCATTCCTTTTTTCGTTTATATGGGTTTTATTCTGGAGTATGATCCGTCATTAAGGCGTGGGGAGCTATTGGAGGAGAGATTATTCTAGCCGCTTTCGTAATCGTTAAATTTTTGTGAGGTCCACAGCCGCAGTGCTTTTTTATCAAGAAAAAGCATTGGCCTGCCCGACTGCTTGCCTATTGAAAGTGATACCAGTACAAGCCCTTGCAACGAGCATCGTCACTGTAGCCTGTCCCGAACTTGTTTCGGGGAGGAGCCAATCATAAGTCTCAGATCTCAGGATTAGTGACGTGACAATCCCCTTGTAAAACTGGAGAAGCAGCTCAGGGTTTATTCACGAATAATAGAGTTTATCTCTCACATCAAGCAGTTTTTGCTCCAACTACACGTAGTTCAGTAGGCAACCACACATGGTTTATTAAACAACAACTATTTACGATTTCATGGGTACTTTAATCCATTCCCTCACTTACCAAAAATCCCATATCTTTGGTCCAAACAATCTATTACAATACCCATGACGAAACCAACCCAAACCAGACGAAAATTTTTAGGAAACGCAGCCACCGCAGCAGCCGTTTCCGTAGTGCCTTTCAACATCATTTCCTGCGCCGGAAGTAGCTTTTCCAAAATGCCCAATTCTAAGGTCAATGGAGTTCAGCTAGGGCTGACAACCTATTCCTATCGTTCAGTGCCTCACAGCATCGATGAAGTATTGGAATATGTGGTGAATGCAGGAGTGAATGCCCTGGAGATGAGAAGGGTGCTGGAAGAAGGGTTGGGTATCCCGGAAGGTCCTGGCAGGTTGAGCAGAGATGCAAGCGATGAGGAAAAAGCTGAGCATGCAATAGCTGTGGAAGCAGCCAAAGAAGCACAAAAGGAATGGAGACTATCCTTACCGATGTCGAAATATGAGGAGGTTCGCAAAAAATATAACAGCGCAGGTGTCAATATGCATATAGCCAAGTTTGCCCCCTCTTCTTGGTCCGATCCTGAACTGGATTACGCCTACAAATCAGCCAACGTGCTTGGAGCATACGGCATTACAGATGAAGCCAGGGAATCAGCGTGGACACGGATGGGTAAGTTTGCCGAAAAGCACAACAGCCTGGCCATTTTCCATAACCATGCCCAGTTTGCGGATCCTGAATTCGACCTGGATGCCATGCTGGCTGCATCACCGGCTAACAGGCTTAACCTGGATATCGGACATTATGTAGGTACTACGGGAAAGCACCCAAATGAACTCATTGAAAAATATCATGACCAGATCCCGATGCTCCATATCAAGGACAAGACCAATGCCAGCAATCCTGATCCTAATTCTAATAGAGAATTTGGGAAGGGTGAAACCCCTATTGCCGATGTGCTTGGCCTGATCAAGGAAGAACAATGGAACATCGATTGCTTCCTGGAGCTGGAATACAAGATCCCCGAAGGCTCAGACGCCGTGAAAGAAGTAGAGAAGTGCATTGAGTATATGCGGAATATTTTGGAGTGATACACAGCACAATAATCGAATTGAAAAGCCACCTGTCGTGGCTTTTCCTGTTTTCAGGATGATCAAAGACTTTGCACGGCCTCAGTAATCGGTGTGTCACCCGTATTGAATTCGATGACCTTGCTGATGGTGACGGGGTGCCGTAACACTTCCACGGCCAGACTGGCGACATCAGCCCTCGCAACACCCTTTTGATTCGTAGGATTTTTCAAGGTTATCTGACCTGTCCCAGGTTCATCTAGCAGTCTACCAGGTCTTAGAATGGTATAGTCCAGTCCAATTTCCTTAAGTATCCTGTCAGCGTAGTGCTTGGCCACCAAATAGGGCTTTATGCCCGACTTTTCCCAGACTTCCCGGTTATTTGCACGCAATGAACTGACCATCACAAAACGGTTCACTCCGGCAGCCAATGCTGCTTCCATGGCCTTGACTGCTCCGTCCAGGTCTACAGTAAGCGTTTTGTCGGGGCCTGTCTTTCCCCCGGAACCGGCTGTAAAAATCACGGCATCCTGACCCTGCATAGGTTTGATAAGATCTTCTATTGGACCTTCAAGACTAGCCACTGCTGTTGCAATCCCTTTTGACTTAAATTGACTGACCTGATCTTCACTTCGGATAAATGCTGTAGGTGTAAAGTCTGAGGAATCATTCATTTTATCAATGATCAGCTGACCGATCTGTCCGTTTGCGCCTATGATGAGTACTTTCATTTGGTTGTGAGATTGTGGTTTGATTACAATGTGTTTTGTTGATTAACATTGGAGTGCTCCAATATGTTTAGGATGACAAGTGTTTCATCACTTTCTGTATTTTTATTAACTTTGAACTTTCGAAACACTTACTTAATAGTAAAATATACTTTCGATAGCTTTCAAAAATAATCCTATCAACTATGGGTGTAACAAAACGGATAGTGGTCGTCATGGCCTTCCTGATTGCTTGTTCTGCGGTAAATGCCCAACCATCCATGGCCAGAAAATGGAATGAGGTGCTACTGGAAGGAATAAGGAACGATTATGCCCGTCCAACAGTGCATGCCCGCAACCTGTTTCATATTTCAGCAGCTATGTATGATGCCTGGGCCATCTTTTCTGCCACCGACCGACCCTACCTGATTGGTGAGGCAGTCCATGGTTTTACCAGCTCATTCGAGGGCTTCAAAGGAGTCACGGAAACTGTAGTGGATCTGAGGGACAAAGCCATAAGCTATGCTGCCTACCGGATGATTGAGCATCGCTTTGCCTATTCACCTGGGGTCACTCATGTGATGAAACAGGCTGATTCCCTGCTTGAGTTGATGGGCTATGATAAAAATTTCACCAGCCTTGACTATTCGGCAGGGTCAGCAGCTGCACTGGGCAATTATATTGCTTCTCAATACATCGACTATGGAATACAAGATGGAGCGGGGGAGTATAACGGATACGAAAATGAATTTTATATTCCGGTCAATGATCCCATTAACCTGTCAAATCCTGGAAATCCGGACATGACCGATCCCAACCGGTGGCAACCCATTTCGTTCGATGTTTTCATTGATCAGAGTGGCAATGAAATCCCCGGGAGCACGCCCTCGTTTCTGGGCCCCGAATGGGGGCAGACGGCACCTTTTTCCCTGAAAGCGGAGCACCAGTCAGTAAGGCAGAGAGATGGGCACAACTGGACTTTGTATCACGATCCGGGCCCTCCACCGAATTTAGATCCTGTGAACGGAGGTGCTTCCAGTGACCTGTACAAATGGAATTTTTCCCTGGTAGCGATCTGGTCAGGGCACCTTGATGCGGCTTTGGATACGGAAATAGATATTTCACCGGCATCCCTGGGAAACCTTCCATTGGCTAGTATGCCCCTTGATTTTGCTGAATATGATCAATTTTATGCATATCTGGAGGGGGGAGACCCTTCTTCAGGTCATATGTTAAATCCTGTGACCAATGAGCCTTATGCTCCTCAGGTTGTCAGGCTGGGTGATTATGCACGTGTTTTGGCAGAGTTTTGGGCAGATGGTCCGGATTCTGAGACGCCGCCTGGTCACTGGTTTACCATACTTAATTATGTCAATGATCATCCGGCATTGGAGAAACGTTTTGGTGGAGAAGGTGAGGTGTTGGATGACCTTGAATGGGATGTTAAAGCATATTTTATTCTGGGGGGTGCGATGCATGATGCTGCTGTGACGGCCTGGAGCATCAAAGGATTTTATGATTATGTCCGGCCTGTTTCAGCCATTCGGTATATGGCGGAGCGTGGCCAAAGCAGTGACCCTGGCTTGGCCAACTACCACATAGGAGGTATACCTCTGGTGGAGGGCTGCATCGAAATGGTCGGCGCAGAAGATCCGCTCGTGGGGAGTTCGATGGAAAACCTGAATAAAATTAAACTTAAGGCCTGGCGAGGGCCGGATTATATCGGTGATCCGGATACCGATGTCTCAGGAGTTGATTGGGTGCTGGCGGAAAATTGGTGGCCCTACCAGCGGCCTACATTCATTACGCCTCCTTTTGCAGGGTATGTGTCCGGACATTCCACGTTTTCGCGGGCTGCAGCTGAAGTACTTACCCTGATCACAGGGGATCGTTTTTTCCCGGGAGGAATGGGTGAGTTTGAGATCAAAAAAAATGAGTTCCTTGTTTTTGAGGATGGCCCGACAGAAAACATCAATTTACAGTGGGCCACCTATCAGGATGCATCGGATCAGTGTAGTCTTTCCCGTATATGGGGAGGCATTCATCCACCGGCAGACGACATCAATGGCCGCCTGATCGGCGAGCAGATCGGGAATGACGCTTTTGAGTTCGCACTGGAGTATTTTAATGCTCCGCTTGGAGCAATTGATGAAAGAAAACTGAAGGTGCGGATTTATCCTAACCCTTCAAAAGGCGAGTTTACATGGGCGAAAGGCCCCAAAGAACCCTGGCCGGTTGAGGCCAGGTTAATCGATTCGTTTGGGAAAGGTGTTAAGACCTTCTCATTTGATAATAACGCAACAAGTACACAAAGAATGCTCATGGATCAACCCCCCGGACTGTATTTTTTGAAGGTGGAGTATCCGGATGGTGAGCAATATTCTTTGAAGGTATTCATCGAGAAATAAGCCAAGTGTTTTACATCTTAGCTATAGCATTAAGACATCGAGGTTGCAGTGGTTTAAACGTCAAACCTGATTCCCTGAGCCAAATGGAGGTCCCTTCCATAGTTAATGGTACATGTTTGCCTACGCATGTATGATTTCCAGGCGTCTGAACCGCTTTCTCTGCCGCCACCGGTATCTTTTTCTCCACCAAAGGCACCACCGATTTCTGCTCCCGAAGTACCAATGTTAATATTGGCTATTCCACAGTCAGACCCCTGGACCGAAAGGAACTTTTCAGTTTCTCTCATATCCGTTGAGAACAGTGCGGAAGATAAACCTTGAGGCACATCGTTCTGTATTTGAATGGCATCATCAAGCTTTTCATACGGCATGATATAAAGTATGGGAGCAAAAATTTCTTCTTTCAAAATGGGCATACCTACATGTCCTTCAATGATTGTGGGCTCAACATAACATCCGGATTGGTACTCATCTCCGGAAAGCATCTTATTTCCGTGAAGTAGTTTCCCTCCTTGTTTTAGTGCTTTTTTGATGCCAGCTTCATAGTTTTTTACAGCATTTTGATCAATTAACGGACCCAGGTGGTTCGATTCATCTAAAGGATTTCCTACGCTTAATTTTTGATAGATCTCTACTATCTTTTCTTTGAAATGATGATAAATGCTTCTGTTGATAATTACCCGCCTTGTGCTTGTACACCTTTGTCTGGCCGTACCTACCGCACCAAAGACAATAGCTGGAATGGCTTGCTCCAGATCTGCATTTTGAGAAACAATAATGGCATTATTTCCGCCCAGCTCTAATATACTTTTCCCCAGTCTCTTCGCTACTGTTTCTCCAACACTCCTTCCCATATTGGTTGACCCTGTTGCCGAAACGAGTTGTACTCTTCGGTCCTTTGCAATTACATTTCCTATATCTGCATATCCGATGAGGAGATTTGAAATGCCTTCCGGAAGTCCATTGTCTTTGATAACCTTGGCGAATAGTTGTTGGCACAATATAGCAGAGAATGGAGCTTTTTCTGAGGGCTTCCAAATGCATACGTTACCACAAACAAGACTTAATGCGGCATTCCACATCCAGACAGCAACAGGAAAATTGAATGCCGATATGATTCCAACGATACCAAAAGGATGCCATTGTTCAAAGAGCCGATGGTTAGGTCGTTCCGAATGCATTTGTAGTCCATAGAGTTGTCTTGACAGACCTACCGCGAAGTCGATGATGTCAATCATCTCCTGAACTTCGCCTTCACCTTCAGTACGACTTTTGCCCATTTCGTAGCTCACTACAGAACCGATGTAGCTTTTATGATTTCTGAGAGAAAGTCCATACTGTCTTAAGATTTCGCCTCTTTGAGGCGCAGGTATGTTTTTCCAGATTTCAAATGCCGAAATGGCACTTGATAATATTAAGTCGTAGTCTTCGGGTGTGGCACCATTAAATTCACCCAGGGTTTTACCGTCTACTGGCGAACATTTTTTGATGATTTTACCCTTTCCCTGCCAGGATTTTGTGCCAGTGCTTGCAGCAAAAGGGTCTGGTAATTTTAATTCTGTCATTGATGTCCTGATGTTTGATCTTTATATGTGCTTTCAAAGATTTTGTCAGCATTACTACTCTCGAAACCGTCACGCCTATGCTCCGGCCGGATTGATTTGCTATCAAGATGTTGGAAGGAGGGTAGAGGTAACCTTTCGGCAAACTCCACATAGCTGCCAGGGATGCTTTGTTGACCATTCGAAAAGGTGGCTTCTGTCATTTTGGCTACAGTGCTACTTTGTTTTAGCAACCCATCTTTGCTGACCTTAATTTTTCCACCTGATGTATTCAGTCGAATTCCAATGGATTCCAGAAAGTCGTTAAATGTTTCTAGCGTGTTGTATCCATCGGGTAGTTCGTGGACACTGATGGTATAATGATTTAGATAATACCTGTTATATATTACCCAGGCTGCATATTCGCTTATAGATGCCAGGTCATTGTAATCTTCGATAGTTGGTAAGGCCCAAAGTGACCCATTGAGAAACTCACCAACTTTCGCTGCATCATTGAGGTCTAACAGATCAACCGGATCTGATGTGATAGATGAGGTGTACTTTTTGACAGTTTGTTGCTGATCCTTTGGTAAATCATCAACGATTAACTCGCTGATAAATATCCTTGGATATTTTTCTGAAGGAGGGGAGTACCAATAGGCATTCAGCTTCTTTTGCTCGAAATGGTAGTGATCTTTCTTTATGTATCCATGATGGAGAAATATCTTTTCAAGAGATGCAATGCCCAGGTTTGGAACACCTAGCGTCCTGAAAGCAATATGGTCATTTACAATATCCTTTTCATTACCCAACAAGCCCTTTTCTATCATGGCTTGCGTAATTCTCGAGACATCTGGCACTCTTTTCTGATAAGGATCAAAAAGCGCAAACAGGATTTTTTCCAGCGTATTGTTTTTGTCAAACTTCATGACTTCTTTATTTATTGAAACATCTTACCACTTGAGGTGTTCAGGAAATGCTTCAGGGGTATTTCTTCTTGTTTTATAAATCCTGAAGACTGAATTTTACCATCCGCCACCAATTCAACTACTGCTGCTAGTGATGCGGCAGTGGTCCATGATATAGCCCTCCATTTATGTCCGTTTATTTCCCGGGTATAAAATGCATTGTAGTACTCACTTCTGGATATTTTCGATTGTTTCCACCCTTCAACCACGGCATAGACATAAACCACATCCTCTTCCACGGGTGGTTTGGCGTTTTCTAAAATGCTTTGTAAGACTATCTTGTCATCTTTCAGGATGAGCTCTTGAGTTAAGAACTTCATGAGCCTTCCATGACCGGGATACCTTATTGATTTATAGTTTAGGGTGTCTAGTTTACCTTCATAGGTCTCACACATAGTACCCAGTCCACCAGAAGTAGCAAAAGCCTCAAATTCTTTTCCCTCTATATTGATGTACTCGACTCCTTCAAGTGAAGGCACCATCTTTCTTTTCCCGCTAACAATAGCTTCTGCATCATTTATATATTCATTGATCACCCCGTCCGGTGACCAGGTAAATGAATATGCAAGCAGTCCATTTGGGTATTTTGGTAATGCACCTACTCTTAGCTCAATGTCTCTTAGTTTGGTAAAGGAATTAGCCAGGTCTGCACCAATGATTCCAATGATTCCGGGTGCAAGCCCACATTGTGGTGCCATTACTCCCTTACTGGTTTTACTTAGGTCTCTGATATAATTTGTGGTTTGCACATCTTCCGTCAAATCAAAGTAGTGTTTACCAGCTTCGTGTGTAAGACGGGCAATCTCCTTGTTTAAGTAGTAGGGCAGTGAAGATACAACAGCATCATTGGCGTCTATAAGTTTTTTTACTTCTTCAGAATTTGTGACGTCAACCTTTTTCACCATAAATGGCAGATCAATATCATAGTAGGGTAGCTCCTTGTCTACAGCGGTTACACTGTACTTATTACTGAGAAGGATACTGACAAGTGTTTCTACTTTGCCCATTCCCAGGGTTAAGACTTTTTCCATATTTATTGCTTTTGAATTTTATCAGATTACTGATTTGGGTGCAATCATAGCTGAACTGGTAATAATCAACAATTCTTGTTTTATTGTAAATAATAAGAATTACTTATTGATAATTACTTTAGTAAAATGAAACTGACACAACTTGAATTCAGACATTTCAACTATTTTCTGACACTGGCAAAAGCCTTGAATTTTAGAATTGCCTCAGAGCAATTATTTATTTCACAGTCCGCGCTGAGCCAACAAATCTTGCGATTAGAAAGCATTCTGGAAACCAAACTATTTCAAAGAACAAACAGAAAGGTCACACTTACTCAGGCAGGTGAATTGTTTGTTCAAATGGCTGAGGAAATGGTTTTCCAAAGAGACCGGTCATTGGAAAAGTGGAAAATGGCTGTTTCTGGCGTCAAAGGGTTAATAAAGATAGGTTTTGTTGGCTCAGCGATGAATTCATATCTCCCTCCAGTATTAAAAAGGTTCACTTCAAATTATCCGGACATTAAATTTCAATTAGAGGAATTATCAAACAGAGATCAATTAAAGATGCTGGAAAACCAACAAATTGACATTGGATTCATGCGATCAAATCGAATTTCTCCTGCATTAGCTATTCAGTCAGTGTACAAAGAGAACTTTTCATTGGTACTTCCCAAAGGCCATTGGATCAGTGAAGAAAACTTTACAGGTGTAGAACAGCTGTCAAAGGAATCTTTCATTCTTTATCCAAACGAACATAGCCAGATGTATTATCAGCAGATCCTGAATATCTGTTCGGATGCAGGGTTTAGCCCACAAATCTCACACAGATCGATTCATGGTCCCACCATATTCAAATTGATTGAAAGTGGGCTGGGTGTTTCGATCGTTCCCATATCCCTTAGAGATGATCACAATTATCATATCAAATTTATTGAGTTAAAGGAGGTCATTCAGAAAACCGAACTTTTTGCTGTCTGGAATAGGGCAAACAGAGCGGAGGAACTTTTTCATTTTATTCAGCAATTGGGTCAAGGCAGTAGGGCGTGATTTTAACACAAAAGTGTTTATGGGTGTGCAGAGATTGTACTGGGTCCGCTAAAAATAAAATATAATCGGTACCTGATTACCAGTGTGGTGCAATCCAAATTTAGATTTTAATTCAGTTCAAGCAGGTAATTTCTTGCAGTAAACTGACTTGAATAATGTAGCTATTACTCAGAATGATATATGGATGGCGGTAAGTCACTGATTGTCCTTAAAAATTGAAATATGATATGAAAACAACCAAAGTGATATTGTTCATTATCGGCGTGGTCCTGTTATCGGTTAATATTCTCGGGATATTTAAAACCATGCGGAACCCTGAATTATACGATCTCGAAAAAACCTTTCGCAACAGGGTAAATGATGTCACCATTAAATATCCTGCCATTCTAGACTCATTGGAAAGAAAAGAAAATGAAAGCAATGTGGAATATGCAATTCGGGCAAATAGTCTGATCCATGATGGCTATGCTCACTACTGGAAAAGGCAGGGAATAGATAAATTTCATATGAGAGTACCTGTTTGGGAAAACTACATGCTTTATATAGCCTCATTTATCAATCCCAAGAAATACGAACGGTATGATTTCAGTAATTATAAGAAGAATCTAGAGAGAGGTGTCGGAGTTTGCTCATCTCATTGCATTGTACTAAAAGGGGTTTTGGGCGAGCAAGGAATAAAAAGTGAGCTAATGGATATTGGTGGGCATCATGTAGTGTTGAGAGCAGAATTGAATGATACAACAACCTATATTTTAGACCCGGATTATGGAATCGTAGTTCCTCATGATACAGCAGCAATTCAGGCCAACCCCGAACTGTCAAGAGAACCCTATAGCCGCATGGCAGACCTTTACTACCCTGATGCCATTGATCCTTATACTACGGACTATGTAGTTAAACTCTATGGGAGTTATAAAAAAATCTACAACGTACACAATGAGTTTGAATACTTTTCATATAAGGCTATTTGGATTCTGCCCCTTTTATTGATGTTACCCTGGCTGATTGGTTTTACAAGACACAAATTGAGAAGTGTTAGCGTGTCTTAATTCATAGAAAGTATTCTCAGTGAATTCTTTGTTCGAAATATTAAGGATGTAAAAGTAATATTATCGTTATATTATTTTTTTAATTACATTTATGCTTTCGAAACTTAACTAATGATTAAAATGGGTTGATATAACTGCCCAGGTTAAGCATCTTAGACTATAAGTATTTTAACAATTGCAGTACACTGACGAGGAATTAATTCAACTTTTACTGGTAGATGACCGAAAAGCATTTGAAATTATTTATCGGTCCTATTGGGAAAGACTTTATGCAGTTGCTTATAACCGCTTAAACTCTAAGGAAAATGCAGAGGGACTTATACAGGAAATTTTCACTGAGCTTTGGGAAAAACGATCCCGCTTACATATACATAAATCTCTTGCATCCTTTTTATTCAGTGCACTTAAGTATAAAATTTTTAATTTATATGCCAGCCAATCTGTGAGAAGACGGTATATAAATGAGAACAAGAAATTAGTTACTGAACACAGCAATGAAACTGAAGAATGGCTTTCATTCGAAGAGTTATATGGACTAATAGAATCTGAAATCAATAAACTGCCTGAAAAGTGTAACCTGGTCTTTAGGCTTAATCAAAAAGGACAGACATCCGGAGAAATAGCAGAGCAGTTAGGGGTTTCGAAACGCACCGTGGAAGGTCACCTTGATCAGGCCAGAAAGAAATTGAGAGTAAGGCTTTCCGATTTAGGTATTACTGCCTCTGCTATATCTGGTATACTATATTTCTAAGCTTTTAGCTATTTCTTTCCTACCGAAGGCGATCACCTTGTAATCCATCTTTTCGAGATCAGCCATTTCAGAATACTTGATGCAAAGTGCTGGCAAAAGCAGGTAATATGCTGCTAATGTGGGTCTCTGGAAATTGTTTTTATCTGAAACAAGATACCCTTTTGTCCAGGTCTCTACCTTCAATAAAAAAAAATATTTAATGAAACCAGGTAAACTACCAGAGTTAACTGACTTATTAGTATGAATGCGCAATTTGGAACTTCATAAAATGGATGAAAAGGAAATAGAAAGGTTAGCTGAGCGGTTTTTAAAAGGAACTGCTACCGATGAAGAGAGGAGGATCCTGAACAAATGGTACGACTCAAAAAATGATGAGCAAGTGATTGTTCCGGCATTTTATGAAGGTGAAAAGCAAATAACAGAGGGGAAAATCTGGAAGAAATTGAGTTCATTGATTGAGGAGGATATAACTAAAAAGCCAACAAAAACCTGGTGGCAAAGAAAAGCAACAGCGTATTATCTTAGTGTGGCAGCTTCGATACTTATCGTTCTTT
The DNA here is from genome assembly GCA_965223915.1 of Cyclobacteriaceae bacterium. Taxonomy (GTDB): domain Bacteria; phylum Bacteroidota; class Bacteroidia; order Cytophagales; family Cyclobacteriaceae; genus UBA7330. The sequence goes on from OZ245027.1 coordinate 3,454,069, forward strand.
CTCTGTCTTTTATGATCTATAAAAGCAACCTGATAGATTCTCCGGCAGAAATGCCTTTAACGCTAATAGAAAAGTCAACCAAGCCTGGCGAAAAAAGAGAAATACAGTTACCAGATGGGACCAGGGTATACCTGAATTCGGAGAGCTCCCTGGTCTTTCCTGATCATTTTACTGACAACAATCGGACAGTAATGCTTAAAGGAGAGGCTTTTTTTGAAGTTGTTAAAGATGAAAAACGTCCATTTACGGTGACCTCTCAAAATTTACTGATTACGGTGCTTGGTACATCTTTTAATGTCATGGCTTACCCTGAAGAAGATGAAAAGCAAGTGTGGGTAAATACAGGAAAAGTAAGGGTTGAGAACAATAGGAATGGAGAAAATGATATGGATTTCAATAGTGTTCTATTGATTCCAAATGAAGGCGTTGTTTATAATACCAGAACCACAAGCTTTGAGAAAAGGGAAATGGATATTCATGATAGAATTGCCTGGAAAGATGGCTGGCTGATTTTTGAGAAGACCGAATTACATAAAGTAATTGGCTCTCTGGAAAGGTGGTATGGTGTAGAAATTGAGATTTATAATGAAGAACTCAAAAAGAAGCGTGTCACACTAAAGCAACAAGATGAAAGTCTTGCATCAGTTATGAAGGTTCTTGGTTTCCTTGCTGGATTCGAATACACCATAGAGGGTAAACGTGTTACTATTAAAAACTGAAAACATGATAATATGAATGAAGGAAACTAGCTGAAAAAAAAAGAAGCGAAAGTACGTTGCAGGTACTTCCGCTCAAGATTTACGAAATGATCTTTTAAACCATTTAACGTATTAAGTATGAACAAATTTATACAAAAAAAGTGGGTTAAGACACTTATTCTTATGTCAAGACATGTTTTTATAGCTTGGATAATTACAGCATCATTTGCTGGAGTGTTGGCAGCCCATAATGTAAAGTCTCAAAAATTACTGAGTGATTTTAGCGTCACTTTAAATGAGCAAAATACCAGCTTGTTTAAAGTGCTTAACAAAATCGAAAAGCAAACCAATTTCAAGTTCTCATATCTTGATGGATTAGACCAAAGTGTAAGCATTTCTGTTGAAGCAAAAAATGCCAGTCTATTTGACGTCTTAGAAACTATTGCCAAAAAGGGGAAAGTTGAGTTCCTAAGGGTAAATGATATGATTGCTGTAAGTGAAATTAAGTCGTCATCAGGCAATCTGGTCGTTGAAGATAAAGCAATCCTACAGCGAGAAATTACGGGCCAGGTAACAGACGAAAGTGGTAATGGTCTACCCGGAGCCTCGATACTTGTTAAGGGCCAAACTCTTGGAACAACAACCGATCTTGATGGTAACTACAGTCTTTCCGTACCTGAGGATGCAGTAATTGTCGTCTCTTTTGTTGGATATAAGTCCCAGGAGATAGCGGTAGGTAATCAAAGTATTATCAATGTTCAGCTTGGCGAAGATGCTTCACAATTAGATGAGATCGTCGTGACTGCGTTTGGGATTGAGAAAGAAAAGAAAGCACTGGGTTATTCTGCACAGGAAATTGGCCCAAAGGACCTGGAAGGAGCAAGAGATATCAATGTGTCCAGTTACCTCACAGCCAAAGTAGCAGGCGTTCAGGTTTCAAAACCAGCGAGTGGTGTTGGAGGATCTACCAATGTTGTGATCAGAGGGAATAGCTCAATCAGCGGGTCCAATCAACCCTTATATGTTGTGGATGGTATTCCAATCATCAATTTTAGCAATGATAGCCCAGGAGCTGGTCTTAGTGGAAGTGGAGACTACGATTATGGTGATGGAATTGGTGACATCAACCCATTGGATGTGGAATCTATGAGTGTCCTGAAAGGTCCCGCCGCGACTGCTTTGTATGGCTCACGGGGTGCCAATGGAGTTGTCCTGATCACAACCAAATCCGGAAAGGGTAAAAGGGGCATTGGAGTAGAAATTAATTCCAATGTAACAATGGAAGAACTGAACCTGTTTCCAAATTATCAAAATCAGTATGGCTCAGGTTATGGCGATGAAGGGGTGGCCAGTTTCTGGAGTGAAGAAGTTGATGGTGAGCTATACCCATTTCCCGATAATGGAAATCTGGATAACTGGGGAGGTCCCTTAGATGGAAGTATTAAGATCATTGACAGGTTTCTCATGCCTGACGAAGAAGGGCAACCGTACAGGACGATGGATTATGTATCTCAACCGAAAGACAATGTCAGAGACTTCTTTGAAACAGGAGTGACTATATCAAACAATGTAGCCGTTACTGGTGCCAATGACGCTGGGTCAATGCGCCTTTCTGTAGGGAATTCTTCCACCTCAGGAATTATTCCAAATCATGAAATCAAGAAGAAGTCAGTATCCTTTCGGGGATCACTTAAAGTAAATAAGGTGATCACAGTGGAAGGAAAAGTAAACTACCTGCGCACGGAAGGAAATCAACGACCAGCGACCGGATATTCTCAATATAATCCGATCTGGAATTTTGCCATTATGTCACGGTTTACGCCACTCGATTATGTTAAAAGATACTATGAAGAGACCAAGAGCTATAACAGGCCTCCAGGTATGAACTACAGTCCCTGGTACATAGTAAATGAGATTAAAAATAGTGATGTAAGAGACAGGTTTGTAGGCTATACGGCGGCCAATATTAAGTTTACTGAATGGCTTACCCTCAATGGTAGAATAGGGTTAGACTTTTATGCCGATTCAAGGTTTCAAAGTTGGAAAAAGGGGGCACGTGGTAATGATCAACGCAACGGCAGAATGATTGAGACCATGGGAAATCGAAGAGAGCTAAATGCTGACTTAATCCTGACAGCTAACAAAAATCTCAATGAGGATTTTAGTCTCACGGCTTCTCTTGGTACCAGTTTGTGGAACAGATTTTCCGAAAGCAGAACCTGGGATGCCAGAGAAGCTAAAATTGATGAGGTTTATCATATCTCCAATTATTTGGATGTGAGACCTTCTGCCAGTCAGGCGGAGAATGAAATACAATCTGTCTTTGCAACGGCTCAATTAGGTTATAGGAACTTTTTGTTCCTGGATCTTACCGGAAGGAATGATTGGTCTTCGACCTTAGGAGTGAATAATCAATCATTTTTTTATCCATCCGTAAGCACCAGTTTTGTATTCTCTGATGCATTCAATATTTCACAAGAAGTTTTAAGTTTTGGTAAAGTACGTTTGTCGTGGGCTCAGGTAGGAGCCTCAGCTCAACCTTACCTTACAACTTCAGGATATTCATTTAGCAATGAGAATTACAATGGTCAGCCGTATGCTTCTAAAAGTGGTCAGATCCCGTTGTTTGATTTAAAGAATGAACTAACTACTTCATGGGAAGTTGGTACGGATCTCAGATTTTTCCAAAATAAAATAGGGCTTGATATTACTTACTATAATGCGAGCACGAGTAACCAAATCTTAGAATTACCTATTTCTAATGCCTCAGGATATACTAATCAGGTGATCAATGCAGGTGAGATTCAAAATCAGGGTGTTGAAGTCACACTTAACCTAACTCCGATAAAAACCATGGCATTTCAATGGGATGTGAATGCAAATTTTGCCACAAACAATTCTATGGTCGTAGAACTGGATGGTAATATTCAGACTTACAAAATCCTTGACACCAATGATGACAGCTGGTCAAATGATGTTCATGCCGAAGTTGGTGCACCTTATGGAAATATCATTGGATATAAATATTTGAGAAATGAGGAAGGTAGGAAAATTGTATCATCCGGTGGCGAATATCAAAGAGAAAGTGAAGTTTCAGTATTGGGTAATATCAACCCTGACTGGATTGGAGGACTTAATAATACATTTTCCTATAAAGGGTTTAATCTAAATGTTCTTTTGGATTTTGTTCAGGGAGGGGATTTCACTTCGCATACCAAACGTTGGATGACGCAAAAGGGAACAGGTGCCTGGACAGTTGAAGGTAGAAGACCAAAACCTGTTGATGAAAATGGCAATCAGCTACCTTATGTTGGCGTACTCGATGGTGTAGTAGATAATGGTGATGGTACTTATTCAGAAAATACGCAGGCTGTACCAGGACAAAAATATTGGGCATCAAGGGCCTGGAGCGGCATCGGCGAAGAGTTTGTCGTTGATGGAAGTTACATTTCCTTGAGAGAAGTGATTTTGGGATATTCCTTCCCCAGGTCGATCATAAGCAAGACACCATTTACAACACTTTCCCTATCCATCATAGGCAGAAATTTGGCCTATTTAATGGAACATACTTCAGACTATGGAATTGCGCCTGAATCAGCTCCAAATACTTCAGGTGGAGCATCAGGTGTTGAAGCACTTGCTGTGCCATCTACCAGGTCTTTTGGTGTAAATATTAAGTTGGGATTCTAAAATCGGGAAGCTATGAAAATGAATAAAATAATATTTTTGATAACACTATCATTATTAATAAACTTCTCTTGTACAGATGATTTTGAGGGTATGAACACCCCCAATAATCTGATTACATCAGATGTCATTAATGTTGATTATTTGTTTACGAATGTTGTTGCCAGAGCAGTGGTCCATAACGAGGAAGATGGAATGGGTACCACAGGCAATTATTGCGGTATGTCTTACTCCGGTGCCAACTTACCATTTGCTTCCGGAGACAACAGTGGGGTGTGGAATGACACCTACGGTACGTACGCGAGGAACTTAAATGATATCATTCATTTAGTTGAAACAAGCGAAGATGCTGAGGACCTGGTAAATAAAAAGGCTGCAGCCAGAATAATGAGGGTTTGGGTTTTTGCCCGTACTACGGATTGGTATGGGAACATACCCTATTTTGAGTCTTCGCTTCCTGTTGATGAGGCGGTAGCCACACCAAAATATGATCATCAACGAGACATTTATGTGGATCTTTTTAAAGAGCTCCGAGAAGCAGTGTCGGAAATAGACCCTGACAAAGAAACCTATGGAGCAGCTGACATCCTCTATAATGGCGACATGAGCAAATGGGCTAAGTTGGGTAATTCTCTCAGACTTAGACTCGCACTACGGGCCCGCTATGCAGATGCAAACCTGGCTGCATCAGAAATGGCCGATTTGAATGAAGCAGATCTCATCACAACCAGAGATGATGATGCCAGATTATATACAACCAGAGATTTCACAAGTCAGTTAAATGATCAGTTTTCCGCACTATTGGAAGCTCAGAGCAATCTTGTCAAGAGGAAGCCATCAAAAACCTTTGTGGATATCCTGAAAAATGCTAATGACCCGCGATTAAAGGTCTATGTGGATACGGCCATGGCATCGTTTCCGGGTACACCGGGTTATGAATCGGTTTCATTTTTTGGATATCGGGGTACACCATTGTTAGGTGCTTCTCCCGTACAACAACGATATCCATACGGTGATCAGACTACCTCTGACTGGTCAGATTTCTTATATACACCGACTCAAGAATTGCCAGTTTTTAATTCAGCTGAAACTTATTTTGCTCTGGCTGAGGCAGCGCTCGTTGGTCTAAAAGGCAACAGCGCACAAGCTCAGGGTTATTATGAGCAAGGCGTCAGGTTGGCCATGGAGAGAACACTGGAAACTTACGAGTCAGGGAAAGCAGAGATTCCTGAAGTAGAAGCATTATTCATGGCTAAAGAGGCAGGTGAGAGTGATGCGGAATTTGCGGCGAGGTTGGCCCTTCACACAGAGAGCTATCTTGAAAGCCATAAGATTACTCAGGCTGAAATTGATGATTTTATTGCAAACTCACCATTAGTGACACTCACAGGAACTCAGGAAGAGCAGTTGGAACAAATTATCAATCAAAAGATGATCGCTCTTTACCCTCAGGAATCTGAAGGCTGGGCAGAATGGAGGAGAACAGGTTATCCAAGAATCCTCATTGGTGATGATAACAGTGCGCTGGAAGGGACTATCCCCAGAAGGATGCCATGGCCCACCAGTGAGCAGACCATCAATGGTGAGCAATACAGGATTGCTTTACAGGAGATAGGAGGAGAGGGATCGAACAACCGGTTGACTCAAGTCTGGTGGGATCAAAATCCGAACAGACCCGAGCATCCCGGTACAGTGGAGTGGATGGAACAACCCTGGGTACCTTTTAATTAGTTTTTGCTTTGGTAAAGCCGGGCTCAAATTTTGGTTTGATAGCCCGGCTTATTTTCTAATAAGACTCTAGGTTATTTGGTCACTAACTGGATATTCCATTGCGTGTATCGCGATCAGCAGACTATTGCACACTATTCTGTTTTTTAAATCAAAATGAGTAGGTACGCCTACATTGTTTGGTATATCGTGCTGGAAGCCTGCTTTCTATACCCCGTTTTAGCTTTTTCAACAGTCCGTGTACCTGCCCTATTTAGCCACAATATGGTATTACAGCAAGGAATGAAATTACCGGTCTGGGTGTGGGCGTACTGGTCAGTCTTATAGCCGGGGATAATAGTAAACAGAAAATAATGATGCGAAGAATGTTGGATTTGTATAAAGTGTTTTGGACAATATTTAACCTTGTTTGCTTGTTTTGCTTTGTTTCACCTGTAAATGCGCAGCAGGATTTTACTCACCGCAGTGCTGTCTTTGGAAGAGAAAAACCCTTCAGGGTGTTTCTACCAAACGATTATGACTACTCCCAAAAAAAATATCCTGTCATCTACTATTTCCATGGCAATAAAGGAACTCATGAATTGAACATTTCAGGAGTTGCTGACTTAGTAGCAAAAAATGATGTGATACTGGTTGCATGGAATGGCAGGTCGGTGGATAATGATATCCGACCGTATAACATTGGAAATCATTCGAATATCAATTATCAGGTTCAGTTTAAAGACTACTTTTTAGAAATCGTTGAGCATATAGATAGCCACTATCGGGCACTTACTGATAGGTCTCACAGGGCTGTGATTGGGCATAGTATGGGAGGTATTATGTCCTTCTTTTTGGCGGCTAAGTATCCCGATAGAATTGGTACAGCGGTAAATTCAAAAGGATCTCCTGAGTTCTTTATTGGATATCCGGACAACCACACTTTATACAGTGTCAGGTACTTCTTCAAATACTTACATGGAGTAAATATCCGCTTTCATAACAGCACTTCAGGGGAACTGGTGCACCTGAACAATGAAGTTCATCGGGGAGCTATCAGGGAAAATGGGCTAAACTATGAGTATAACGCGTATGAAGGCGGGCATAGCTTGAAATCGCATGAATTTGAAGATGCATTTAATTTCGTGATCAAATCTTTTAATGAACCTTCTTCAAAGCCCAAAAGATGGCACCATACAGATTTGTATCCTGAATTTGATATTTGGGGGTATGAGGTAAAGAGCAACCTTTCTGAACCGGGCTTCATAGAGATGCGAGGGGTCACCAAAGGGGGGATGGAAATTGGAACTAAAAAATGGCAGCCTCTCGGTAGACCCATTCCCGGCGTAACGATCAACGTTAAAACCCCATCTATTTATGAGCCATCCACAGAATATAGCTTATTAGACTTCAATCCTGCAAAAGGTACAAATAGCTTATCGAAGGTAAGAAGTGATTCCTTAGGTAGGATTGTGTTCAGAACAAATCATGAAAACCATCAGATAGGAATTTACAAGAAAGGTGATCCGGGTGAAATTGTATTTCTGAGCCATCAAGTAAATGATAAGGACATTTTCCTGGATCAGGATAAAGCTTCTGATCTGAGACTTCAAGTGTTAAACAGGGGTGGATCAACCGTGAAAAACCTTGCGGTACTACTTTCCACTGAGCATCCCGGAGTCACTATTGAAAATCCTGAAATTATTCTAAAAGAAATAGCATCAGGAGAGGCTATTTGGTTATCGGAAGCATTTAAAGTGACTGTGTCAAACCCTCCCGTAGAAGATGGTTCACCTTTCAGAATCAGGTTTAACCTTTCTTTTTCAACTCCAGATGATCAGTCGTGGCAGGATGAATTCGATGCTCCTGTTTTTTACGATGTATTGGAGTTTGACAACATCGGAATTGATGATGGTGACACAGAAATATTCGGAAGTGGTAACGGAAATAATATAGCAGAACCCGGGGAGACTGTCATGTTCTATGAGATAACGGGTATGAGCAAACGGCTGAGGGTCTACTACGATGATCCTTATCTTGACGAGCGACTTTATGATGAAATGCAACCCGATAAATGGGGAGATGGATATACATTATCATCATTAATCAGGGTTTCGGAGGATTGTCCGATCGGTCATAAGATCAGGTTTCTTGCCAGCTATGAGGTTAAAGACTGGAAATCAATTAAGCGTAATGTCACATGGGGCACTTTCTCTATTACCGTAGGTGGAGAGAATGAATAGTATAAATCAATAAATCACATATCTCAAACATAGAATGAGTAACCTTAATCGTACACTAATTGCTTTGTTTCTTTCGGTATTTGTAATATCCGAATGCTTTGGTTTAAACAATGAAATAGCATCAACCAATGAAATAAATGAACAGGACAGTGAGACTCAAGAAAAAGTGTTCATCCTGCATGCTCCAATTACGGACCTGGAAGAGTTTAGGAAATTTGTACAGCAAGCTTGTCTGCTAAAGCCCTTCGGAAGTGTTCAGATAAATATCAGCACCCTTGCAGATAAAAGTTCTCATGAAATTCCCGAAGGAAGAAACTTCTGGTATGAGTATGCCAGTCGCAATCCAACCCCTTACAAGTTTTACCCGGACCCAAAAATTGCGCCTTTCATACCTGAGGATTTTGTGAAGAAAAACAGGGAATTACTGTTGGCTAAGGCTAAAATATTGAAGGATTTTGGGATAGATGCAGCTTTTTGGAGTTATGAACCAAACTTTCTCCCTGATGCTTTTTTCAACGAATATCCGGAAGTCATGGGTCCCCGTGTAGATCATCCAAGAAGAAACAATGAGCCTGCTTTTGCTCCTTGCATCAATGTAGCTGAAACCAGGGAGATGTATCAAAATATGGTGGCTGAACTTCTGGAAAATGTCCCTGAGATCAAGACTTTTTCTTCAAAACAAATGATGCAGGATCCGGTATTTGTTGGTCTGACTGGCAATATGTAGGCCCCAATGGCCCCTCTCATTGCAAAGGTAAGAGTATGGGGGAACGGGTGGCACTGTTGATGAATACGTTCCAGGAAGGGGCCAGAAGATCCGGAAATGAAATCTCCATTTACCTCACCGGATCAATGTTTTCCGATGAAGAGAAAGCAGATATCTATAAACATTTACCTAAAAATTGCTATTACCAAAGTCATAATTCGGACAAGGTAAAAGCGGTTTCGAGTCTTGCGGTAAGTCATTTCCCTGTAAAAGGCATGCTGGATCCCCTGGATTTTGTCAGAGATGTCCATTCAATTGATGACAACGACAATACGATTTTCATAAGTTTCAGGGCTTCGTATGACAGAGGATATGAGCGTCTGGATATTAGTGCAAAGTTTCTGGAAATGTTTTCAAAGTATTTTACCAAAGGACTTAAAAACAGTGAAAGCAATGAACTTGAAACGTTAAAACAAATTTGTAGAGCATGGGCAGGTGATAAAGACAGTGAAACACTATACCATGGTATTATGGCGCTGGATGAAGCGAATGCATATAAAAAATCAGCCTTGGGGAGGATTTCAGCCATTTACTGGAGTGTTTCCACCCGTCATGTCACCCGACCGTTAGTTTTTGCACCCGGTCTTTTGTCCAGGGAAGAAGAAGCTTATTTTATGCCCTATGTTTTCAATCCATCTGAGAATGAGGCCAGGATGGATTACACAGATATTCATGGTGGTCATTTGACGGTGGAAGAGGGAGTCGTAGATCAATATATATTGAAACTTAACGAAGCAATCAGACTACTTGAAGAGGTAAGTGATGAAGCTCCTGAGAGTAAGTTGATCAATGATCTGGCCATGGGCTTAAAAATCTACGGCTGCTTCATCAAAAGTGCAGGAAATTTTGCTGAAGCCCAGGTCATCAGGGAACGCAATATGTCTAAGGTTGAAATGGGGCCAAACCGTCCTGGTAAAGATGGAGATTGGACTGGGGATCCCGATTTACAGCGCTTTAACACGGTGATGCGGAAAGAGTTAGACAATACTGTGGAATTAATTTCCTTATTAGAAAATGGAGGTATGAATTTTATCAATCATGCGGAGACTCCCGAAGCTGAGGATACTTTTTTGCTTGGGCCAAACCTGATAGATCAGCTGCAAACAAAGCGGAAAATTATGCTTAATCACTGGACAGACATAGAAAAATATCTGGCCACTCCACTGAAGTAAAAGAAACAGACAGAACTTTAAAATCAGAAAATGAAATCTTTAAAAATTAGCTTATTTGTCCTGGGTGTTTTCCTGCTATTGCTCAACATGATCGGGTTGTTTAAAACCATGAGAAATCCGGACATCTATACGGAGGAGAATACCTTGAGAAATAGAATTGGTGACGTAACCATCAGGTATCCCGAGATCTTAGACATGCTAGAGAGGAAGCCAGGCGAATCAAATGTTGATTTTGCGATAAGGATCAACAAAGTTGTTAATGATGGCTTTATGCATTACTGGAAAAAGGAAGGCATTGATAAGTATCATTTAAGAGTTCCGATCTGGGAAAATTACATGCTGTATTTTGCTTCCTATATCAACCCTGTCAGGTATGAACGTTACGAGTTTAGCGACTATAAGAAAAATCTTGAACGGGGTGCCGGTTTATGTTCTGCTCACTCCATTGTGGTAAAAGGAATTCTCCAGGAAAATGGCATGAGAGCAGAGCTGATGGATGTGGGAGGCCGTCATGTGGTCGTTAGAGCTGAGCTAAATGATACTGCCACATACATTCTGGACCCTGATTATGGCATTGTTGTACCTTATGATACAGCCGAGATTCAGGCAAATCCTGAACTGGTCAGAGAACCCTACAGCAAAATGCATGAATTGTATTATCCTGATGCGGTTGATCCTTATACGACGGATTTCATTGTTGAGATTTTTGGTAGCTATAAGAAAATGTATGATGTTGATCACTGGTTTGAACACTTTTCTTACAAAGCCATATGGATCCTTCCATTTCTTTTAATGATACCATTGGGGATTAGTTTGTCAAGGAATAAACAAAAAGTAAAATCTTAGTCATTCATCTTATGAAGTATTACAATTCATTCCTTCTGCCTGCACTCTTTTCAATGTCAATTGGCATCGTATATGGACAGTATAGAGATCAGAGCCACAGCGTATTACCTGAAAATGCCGTGGCTGTGGATAAGCCAGGTTATTATGGTAAGCCCGGGACCACCTATATGTTGACTCAGGATATATCCTCAGATCGGAGTGCTATCTTCCTGGGTAAAGATGTCATCCTGGATCTAAATGGATACACAATCACTTATGCAGATGGTGATTATGAACATATACCCAATTACAGCTTTGAAGAAGGTTTAAAGGGTTGGGATACCTCTCTTGCTCCCGGGGCAAAGATAGAAAACGCCAGACAGGTACATGAATTTATAGGAGACAGCATTCTTCGGCTACAGAAAGGTGATGTGATACGGTCTGCTTATATCAACCTTCCGGTAGCAAACCGCTCATATTATGCGATGTGCGGAGTTACAGGTCGTTTCTACAGGGAGATGAAAGATTATCATAATGAAAACATGAGGGTGAGTGTTTTTGTAGAAGATGAAGCAGGTAATGAAGTGAGGTGCTTGACAAACTATGGAGACACCACAATGTTAAGTTGCCCCGTAGAAAACCGGACGGTTCGGCTTGGTGGCGGGTTTGTAGTGGCTCATATTAATAACCTTCCAGCTGGAAAATATAGAATAAAAGTCAGGGCAGATAACGACTGTCTTGTCGACCATATAGACCTGAGACCTGCCATGGATGTTGGAGTAGGTATTGTCGAAAAGACCCATCCGAAAGGCCATACGGACCACCTGTTCGAACGGAATCATAGTGCTTTTTTTGATTATACCGCCGATGCTATCAAGGGTAAGCCTGTTGAAGGAATTCCCATCGTCAAAGGAAAAGGTACGGTGACCATCAAGAATGGGACTATTAAGAATGGAACAAGAGGGATTTTATCATGGGGAGTTCAATCCACGGCCAATAACACGCATTTGATACTAGACAATGTGAAGTTTGAATCTTCAGGAATCAACACTACAGCGGTGGATGTGCCACAAGCGGTGATCACCAATTGCTTAATCGATATTGATAATCCTTTTCTAATCAATCGACATGGGTCAGAATTCTATGCTGTGGACTTAAGGGGTGAACAAGCCTCTGAAGTTTCCAATACAGAAATATATGGAGGACAAGGTTGTCTGGTTTTTAAAGGTAAGTTTTCAAAAATCCACAACAACCTTTTTGTGAACAGGCAGATGGTGACCAACCACTACAGCATAATGGCTATGGGTGATAGTTCATTGATATTCAATAATAGGATTAAGCCGGAAACAGGATCAGGTATTGAGGTCTATGTGAGAAGAGGGATGGAAATTTTTGATAATGAGATTTGGACCGAACCTTCACCACCTACCTGTGAGTATGGTCATGAAGAATTTAGTACTGCGGCAATCAGGTTGGCTGATTATAATGCCAACCCCGGATCTCTTACCAGAGGTTGTTTTGGGAATAAAGTATACAACAATAAAATATATGTTACTGGCAGGGATTACCCGGAGTATCCTGACTATATCCCAATGGCCTGGGCGGTCTTTTATAGTGCCAGTGGTGGGGATAATTACATATTCGGTAATGATATCTATGTGGAGGATAAGACCATCGGAGAGAAAAACGAAACAGCTGCATTTTATATTGGTGGAGGTACAATCGGTGGTCATTTTTATAACAATAGGATCACGACAAATGTGCCTGCCGCCTGGGTCGCCAGCAGGTATGGATCAGCCAGGGAGACGAAGATATATTACAATAGGATTATCAGATCAAACGCTACAAATGGTGCTTTCAAACCGTTTCGGGTGGGATGGTCAGAAAGTAGCATTGCTACGGATATTGAGTTTAGGTCCAATACATTCACAAATACTAAAATGGGATATGAGCTTACAGATTCCAACCATAGCTATTCAGTCTACTGGACCTTGAAACTACTCCTGGTTGACAAAAAGGGTAATCCTGTAGAAGACCAGGAGGTCAAAATATTCGACGCTGGGGACAATGAGGTGAGGGTTCTGCAATCAAATGATCAGGGTATGGTGATTGTAGAGTTGCCAGCGTATAGAATGGAGGGGCAACAAAAAACATTGTGGACACCTTATTCAGTCATTGTTGGGAAGAAAAGTGAAATAATAGCATTGAATCAAAATACTGAGTTGACTATGGTACTGCGATGAATCTGAATATTGGTTTTATAATAATGAGTGATCAAATGAAAAAAAGTGTAATAAAGCAACTGTTTGTTTTTTGTTTTTGCGTAATGTTCGCCGCAAGTGAAGTATTTTCTCAAAACATTTTTTCAGTAAACGGTAATAAGACCTATCTAAATGGAAAAGAATTCCAGTCCATTGGATTACGATGTTCGAATGCTCTGCTTTCTAATAACTCGGTGGATCAATTAATCCAAAACCTGGATGAATATAAACACTATGGCATGAATACCATCAGTGTGTATTTTATGGGTTCCAGGTATAGCAATATCTATGGATATAACATTGACGGAACGCTTAATGAAACATATAAAAATCGCATGGCTAAAATAATTGAAGCTTGTGATGAACGTGAAATAGTGGTGCTTGTTGGAATCCTTTACTGGGGGAGTGGCATGGCTGAAAATAAAAACGATTTTTATGCAGAGTGGGGTCAGGAAGATGTAAATAAGGCGATCCAGAATACAATTAAATGGCTAAAAGAGAATAACTATTTGAACGTGTTTATTGATCCTGACAACGAAGGTATGGCGGAAAGAGGGGCTGGGTTCAATATTGATGAAATGATATGTAAAGCAAAAGAGATCGATGAAAATATCCCTGTGGCCTACAATGGAAGAGGATATCCACCACCTTGTGCAGACTTATCGATACATTTTGGTTTCACCACCCAGGACCTTCCCTATATAGAGACAGAGGGCACCCCTTCAAATTATTGGGGAGATTATAGCAAAGAGCCAGGAGGAGATTCCTATATCAATGTTGGTTTGTATACCGATCGAAAAAAGGCCATGCAGCTTCGTCGGACAAAACAATTGCTCGACGAAGGACATGGTTATTTATTTGCATCCACCTGGTTACAGAATGTGCCTCCAAACTATCATTTAGGGGGTGACGGAACAGGTTGCGATCCGGGGATCAAATGGTGGATGGATTTTATTAAAGAAAACTACAAACAAGATTAAGTATTGACCCATTCCAGTCAGGCATCATAATGACGTAATAGCTTAAAAGTATTCTGAGGGGATCAGTATAATAGGATGATATTAAAAATACACATTTATTTCACCCTTGTATTTATATCTGTGGTTGTGAGCTCACAACCCAGGTTTCTTGATATTACCCGGTTTAAGAATATAGCAGATTTTAATGCAGCTCCAACACTCGGTAGTGGTGTGAATGCAATTGACTATGATAAGGACGGAGACATTGATCTTTATGTTTTGTCTGACGAACACACTCCCAATCAATTATACAGAAATACGGGTTCTGGTAATTTTGAAATTACTGAAGTTGGTCTGAGTCTTATGATGCGAAGCCGGGCAGCCGTCTGGTTTGATTATGATGGAGATCACCTACTGGACGTATTTATTGCCGGAGACTGTCATAGCTGTGGTGAAGACAAAAGCTTCAGGTTATTTCGGCAAAAAGAGGATGGAGTATTTCAGGAGATGACGGCAAGTGCTGGGATTACACTAAAACTGTCATCAAATTCTACCTTTGGGGGTGTGACTGCCGGAGATGTGAATAATGATGGATTCCTTGATTTGCTCATTACTCAATATCCGGGTGAGGCTACATTGTATATGAATGAAGGCAATGGAATGTTTAAAGATGCAACACAAAGTAGCTTAATAAAAGATGCTCAACTTTATTTACAGCCTGTAATATTTGACTTCAACAACGATGGCTGGGCTGATATATACCTTGCGGTTGACTATCATCAAAACCAGTTTTGGCTAAACAATGCTGATGGAACCTTCACTGAAATCGGTGAGCAGATCAACCTGGATAACGATCACAATGATATGGGGATGGCTATTGGGGATTACGATCGTGACGGTGACATGGATATATACATTTCTAACATTTATGACCCGAAAGTTGAGGGACATCATAACGTATTGTTTAGAAATGAAATTCAAAAAGGAGAGCTATACTTTAATGAAGTGTCAAAGGAATTAGGTGTGGATGATGGAGGTTGGGGCTGGGGTGTTTCTTTTCTGGATGTCAACAATGACGGATTGCTTGATTTAGCCGCGACAAATGGGTGGGTAACTGAGACAAAATACCAGTCAAAGTTGTGGCTAAATGATGGTGGTAAGTTTTCAGATGTTTCGCTTAAATATGGATTTAATGACTTCTTAAACGCTACAACATTAATCTCCTTGGATTTTGACAGAGATGGTGATATGGATTTGGCTCAGACGCTAAAAGAAAATGAGGGACAGCAGGTAGCTATTCGATTACTTGAGAACCAGTTGGCTGGTAGTTATGAATTCAAGAACTATTTGACTGTAAAGCCAAGAATGCTTGGAACAAATCACTGGGCAATAGGGTCAACAGTAAAAATCAGAACAGGAAATGTTATTCAAACTTTCCCTATAAAAACAGGGGTTAGTTTTTATGGTCAGGAACCCGCTGAAGCACATTTTGGAGTTGGCGAAGCAACCAATATTGATGAGGTCACTATTATTTGGCCGGGTGGTGCACAGTCAAAAATTTTTAATATTGATATCAATCAATCTGTTACAATTACTGACGAACAAGTTTTACATACACCTGTTCATTTATCTGCGAAACCAAGTGTTAACTCCGTTTTGCTGCACTGGCAACATGTTCATTCTTCAGAAACCAAATACCTTATTGAAAGGTCTTCCACTCCTGATTTTCGGGAGGTAGAATCATTTGAAGTTGGTAGTTCTGAACAATATTTTACGGATTTGGGGTTAGAATCTCTATCAGATTATTATTATCGAGTCACAGCTTTCAACGAATCCATGTATTCAGAACCAGGTAAGTGGGTAAAAACCCGAACCAAATCAGCAATTAATACACCATCCGACGTGAGAGGTGAAGTGCTTTCACTATCATCTTTGAAAGTGAGTTGGATTGATAATGCTGACAATGAAGAGGGATATAAGGTACATAGATCACTAACCAATAGTTTTGATTCCTATACTAGCATTAATCTTGAGGCCAATACAACAGAAATGATTGATGAGCGTCTTGAGCCCCAAACCACTTATTATTATAGAGTTGCTGCTTTTGCAGGAGAAGACATATCAGATTATAGCTCCAGCATAGATATAGCTACCATAATTTTGGGCTTGTCTAAAGCATATTCCTTTACAAATGTTTACCCTAATCCAACAAATGGTATGATTAACCTTGAAACTAATGATCAATCAAACTGCCCTTCTTCGATCAAACTTTTCGATACCTCTGGAAAGGTTGTAGAGACATTCCCCTTTAATAGTCACGAGACCTCTTCCAGGACCTTCC
This sequence comes from Cyclobacteriaceae bacterium, assembly GCA_965223915.1. Taxonomy (GTDB): domain Bacteria; phylum Bacteroidota; class Bacteroidia; order Cytophagales; family Cyclobacteriaceae; genus UBA7330. The sequence goes on from OZ245027.1 coordinate 3,470,728, forward strand.
ATATCAACCAACCATCTGGTTTGTATTTTTTGAACTTTACGTATCCGAATGGCCAGATAGAATCAGTGAAAGTGGTTGTTGAATAACCTTGTTTTTAAGATTTATATTTTTATCAGGTGTATTTATAGTGAATTATCAATATTAATAATAATCCTATATTTGATTGAGAATTTTAAATATTGAGTGGTAAACTAATCAATAAGCAGTCAACCAACCTGGAAAAGTCCTTTGAAGAAACATATTCCTTATACTTCAAGAGGATGTTTCTCTACGCACGAAAGCTCCTACGATCAGATCATCTTGCGGAGGATGCGGTAGAGGAAGTTTTTTACAATCTCTGGAAGACAAAATCTGACTTTTCAAAGATCAGGGAATTAGAAACCTACCTGTTCGTTGCGGTGAAGAACCAGGCCATTCGAATGCTATCCAGAGATCCACACGCTTTTGTAAGTCTCGATCTACAAAATGAGCTCAAACAAATTGAACATAGCAATCCCGAAGACCTGCTGATCGAAAAAGAACTGGCAGATTTAATTGATCATGAAATAGCAAAGCTTCCTGAACAGTGTCAGGTGATTTTTGCTATGGCCAGAAAGGAACATAAGGACTACAAAGGCATCGCAGCTGAGATGGGGATAAGTGTTGATTCTGTTAAATCTCAGATTTACAAGGCTGCCAGTAAGATCAGAGAATGTGTAGCCTCATGGAAAAAGGCAGATGGAACAGATAAAGCCTATATGAAGGGATTGGGAAGTGTGTTACTTCTAATTGTTTACTTCCTGCTGTTTTATAGCTAACAAAGGTCAGACCCGGAGAAGGTGGCCCCTAAACACTTAAGGTAAGACGATAGTCAGACCGATCCAATTATAATATATTCAGTAATTGTGTTTAAAAATTACCAAAAACGCAGTAATACTTCGTATTGTTTAGATTAAATAAAAATATTTAATCATCTGGATCACTTTTACCATTCATTAGACTCCTTTATATACAGAACGGAAGATTGAATACAGAATCTTCAATTTACAAATCAATGGATAAACTGATTGTAAAATACCTTCAAAATGATCTGACTCTTCAGGAGCAGCACCAACTATCCAAATGGCTGGAAGAGGATGAACAAAACAAGGAGACCCTAAGGAGAATGGAGGTCTATTGGAGGGATCATGGGCTTGATCTGGAAGTGATAGAACAGCGCGTCAAAGGAAATCTGGCCAAAAGGATTGATAATGAACAAGTAGGAAATAAAGTTATTTCCTTTTCGGTACGAAATCTTCTGAGGGTAGCGGCAATGCTTATAGTGGCTGGTACTATAATCTTTTCTCTGTACAGGCTCTATGAAGTGGAACCGGTTGAGCAGCCAATAACCTATGAGATGATCGAAAAGAAAAGTGCGCTGGGTGAGAAGGTTACGATAAAGCTTCCAGATGGCAGTACTGTGAAGTTGAATTCCGGAAGCAGTATTACTTATCCTCAAAATTTTCAGCAAGGCAAACGAGAAGTTATTCTCAAAGGAGAAGGTTTTTTCGAAATAACAAAAGACCTGCAAAGTCCATTCATTGTAAAGGTTAATCGTGCGATGGTCAGGGTTCTGGGCACCTCTTTTAATATAAATGCCAGGGGATCTTCAAATAAAGTGATCGTAGGAGTTAAAACTGGTCAGGTCAAAGTTTCAAATGAGCAGCAAACCATCTCGAGAATATTGGAACCCTATGATCTTGTTGTTTACAATGATGAGAATCAATTGATGAGACAAAGCAAGATATCAGATCCGGAATTAATTTTTGGATGGACGGATCAACTCCTTGTCTTTGAGGATAGTCAACTTAAGGACATTTTAAATACAATGACCAATTGGTATGGAGTAGAGTTTATTCTCACTACCAACATTGAAAGTAATCGGGTTTATACATCCAGGTTTGAGAATCCAACCTTAAAGTCAGTGATGGAAAGCCTCTCTTATGTATATGATTTTAACTATGAAATAAATGATAATGTAGTAATAATAAAATAGCCGAGGGGGTCTTCTGGAAAAAGTTCCTCGGCTAACAGAGTCTAACATGTTTAAATAACGCAAACCCTATGAATGTAAAATTACTAAATTTTGTAAAGCGCATGTCCAAAATTGCGATTTATGCGTACGTTGTGTGTTATTCCCTTTCCATGGCATTAGCTATTGAGAGTGAGGCACAGCGCAAGATGCTAAATGAAATTACTGTTCATTTAGATCATCAGGAAGTGGAATTGATTGACCTTATCAAAGAGATTGAGCAATCTACCAGCTTCATTTTTGCTTTTTCAAAAGGAGATGTAAAAGGAAAGTCGGTTCACCTGGATGGACAAGTATGGCGAATGAATGAACTCCTTAAGGAGATCTCCGTACAGGCCAGGCTTTCTTTTAGGAGAGTCAATGAATCTATAAACGTTCGTTCAGTGCAAATTGATTCTAATCTGCCGGATGTGGTTGAAAAAGTGGATATTCAACGAACTGTTTCCGGGATTATTACAGATGAAGCAGGAGAGCCTTTGCCGGGAGCAACCATTCAGGAAAAGGGAACTACCAATGGGACAATTACGGATGTAGAAGGACGGTTTTTATTGGAAGTACCTGAAGATGCCACATTGACGATATCTTTTGTGGGGTATGTGACCCGTGAGATTTCATTAAACGGAAGAACAGTCCTGGATGTCAGTCTGGAAGCTGATGTTTCGGCATTGGAAGAAGTTGTGGTGGTTGGATATGGTACACAGAAAAAAAGTGATGTGACAGGAGCTGTTACTTCATTAAGAAGTGATGATTTCAATCAGGGAGTGGTGAGTTCACCGCAGGACCTGATTGCAGGTAAAGTTTCAGGGGTTCAGGTTATTCAGAATAGCGCAGAGCCAGGTGGAGGATTCAGTGTGAGTATCCGGGGAGTGAGCTCAATCAACGCAGGAACTGCTCCACTTTATGTCATCGACGGAATGCCAATAGATAATAGCCCGGCCCTAAGTGGAGGAGCATCGGGAAGGTCATCCCGTAACCCTATGGCCTCTATCAACCCCAACGATATAGAGTCAATAGAAATCTTAAAAGATGCTTCGGCTACAGCTATCTACGGAGCGCGTGCAGCCAATGGAGTAATTCTCATTACCACTAAAAGCGGAAAATCAGGAAAGACCAAAGTGAATTATGATTTTTACGCCGGGGTCCAGAAGATTACTAAAAAACTTGATGTTCTAACACCTGTAGAATACCAGACAGTACTCAACGATCTGTTGGATCAAGGTGCTACCAATGCATCAGAATTTGAAAGAGTAACTTCATTGGACAATGGTGGAACTCACTGGCAGGATGAAGTTTTAAGGGATGGTGGAGTGATGAGCCATAATCTCTCTGTCTCAGGAGGAAATGAGAAAACAAATTATTTCCTCGGACTAAATTATTTTAATCAGGAGGGAGTGTTAAAGAAAACTTCCTTTGAGAGATATGGACTGAGGCTCAATGTGGATAATGTAGTAAGCGATCAAATAAAACTTGGAGTAAAACTCAATACTACATTTCATAATGATGAATATGTACCAGGTGGTTTAGGTGGTAATGATGGTGGAGTGTTGTATGCTGCCTATAATTATGATCCAAGTATTTCTATCTATGAGGCCAATGGTGATTTTGCCAGATCAGACTTTATGGCACCAATCGACAACCCTATAGCCTTATTAGAGGGAAAGAAGAATACGGCCAATGCTTACAGAACATTTGGGACACTTTACGGGGAATATAATTTTTTGCCGGACTTTAAACTAAGGGTCAATATTGGAGCGGATGCTTATAACCAACAAAGAGATAGTTACACGGATAGAAGCACCCTATTAGGGCTGGCCAGGGGCGGTAGTGCATCAATCCAAAATGGTCAAAGAACGAATTACCTGTTTGAAGGACTCTTAACTTATTCGAAAAACATCAACGATGACCACAGGATCAATGTGCTGTTAGGGAACACTTACCAGAGGTTTGTTTATACAGTCAATTCGATGCAAGGGTATAATTATCCGATTGATGTTAATGTATTGGAAACCTTTAATCTGGGCAGTAGTGACGCGCTTCAGAGAACGATTAGCAGTGGAAAAAATTCCAACAGTTTGTTGTCATACCTAACCAGAGTTAATTATGCCCTGAAAGACAAATATCTCCTTACAGTAAGCTACAGAATGGACGGATCCTCAAGATTTGGAGAAAACAATAAGTTTGGTCACTTCCCGTCAGCTGCGTTGGCCTGGCGCATTGATAATGAGGAATTTTTTACTGGCTGGGAAAATATACTGAGCACAATGAAGCTGAGGACCAGTTGGGGGACAACAGGAAACGAACAAATTGGTAATTATGAGGCAATTACAACATTCAATTCCGGAGGTATTGCAGTGCTTGATGATGATCCGGTGGCTACTTTAGTTCCGAGTAGAATTAGTAACCCGGATTTAAAGTGGGAGACAACAGAGCAGTTTAACGTTGGTTTTGACTTCGGGGTTTGGCAAGACCGGGTTTACGGTAGCATCGATTGGTATTCAAAGTCTACTTATGACATGTTATTAAACTTACCCATACCCACATCTACTGGTTATACCAACCAAACACAGAATGTAGGTGGAATGAAGAATTCAGGTCTTGAGTTTTCATTAACCTCGAGAAATATTGATCGTGAATTTAAGTGGGAAACGAATATTTCGATCACCACCTTAAAAAATAAGGTAACAAACCTAAGTAGCCTTGAACAGATCATCGGGACTTCGGCTGGCTTCGCAACACAGATTGGTTTAATTGAGGTTGGATTGCCGGTAAGATCATTTTATGGATATCAGGTAAATGGTATCTGGCAAAATGGAGATGACTTTAGTGTGACAACGGATAATGTTCAGCCTGGCGATTTTAAGTATGCTGATATCAATGGTGACAGTACGGTCAATGGGGATGACAGAGTAGTATTAGGCAATTCTTTTCCTAAGCTAATGTGGTCACTAACGAATACATTCTCTTACAAAGGCTTTCAATTATATGTCTATGTTGAAGCTCAGCAAGGGATGAGCGTTTTCAATGGAAATGCTGCTGAAACTTATTATCCAATAGATTTCAGAAGGAATAAATATGCTGAGCCCATGTTGAACCGATGGACAGCAGAAAATCCAACCAACGATTACCCATCCTTCTTAAATCCTCTGGGGCAGGGTGAGAAGTATGTGAATAGCAGGACAATAGAAGATGCTTCCTATGTAAGATTGAATACCATCAAGTTAACATATAATCTTCCTTTTGTAGAAAAGGTATTTAGTCTGGCATCTGTTTATGTTTCAGCACAGAACCTGCTGACATTGACAGATTATTCAGGCATCGATCCAGCCATCAATCCGCATGCGGACAAAACACTAAGGATTGACTACAATGCCTATCCATTCACAAAGACATTTATTGGTGGTTTGACTATTAACTTTTAAGGAGGAGAATCATGAAAAAGATATTCATTATAACATTACTAACATATTTTGCTTTTGGGTGTGAGGAATTGCTGGAAGAACCAGTTTATTCTCAGCTGGCACCAGAAAATGTTTTTAAGACAGAGGAAGGTGTAGAGTCCATTCTCTTTGCAGGGTATTCGGAGCTTTACAACACCACAGGGAACAATAGAGGAATTAAGGGGATCGAAGAGTGGGGTACAGACATAGGTTGGCAAACTGGTGGTGGTGAGAATTCTACGGCTGTTCAGTTCATGAACTTTACTAATGATGCCACAACAGGGATTTTTGAGGGTGTGTTTTGGAACCCCAATTACAGGGGCATTCGGAATGTGAATGTTGTGCTTGATAATATTGCCGAATCAGGAGTGGCTGACAATAAAAAAGCGCTGTTCACTGCTGAAGCGCGGTTTATTAGAGCCATGTGCTATAGTAAAATGTATTTTCTTTTTGGCCCGGTACCTATCAGAAGAAGTGAAAATGACCCACTAGAGGTGGCAAGGCCTACTGAAGAGGAAATGGAAACATTTATTGAGGAGGAGCTGCTGGAAGTGATTACAGATTTGCCGGATCCGGGAGAAGAGCTTAATTATGGAAGAGCCAATAAGGGGACAGCATGGGCAGGACTTACCAAGTTCTACCTGAACACACATCAGTGGCAAAGGAGTGCTGATGCGGCACAAAAAGTGATGGATTTCAATTATTATGAACTCTTCCCGGATTATTTCGGACTGTTCAATGTAGATAACGAGCAAAACAAGGAGTTTATCTACGTAAAACCGGTGAATATCTATGCTACAAGGAGTAATTCATGGGTTTGTGCCACCTTTCCTCCAGGTTTTCAAACACATCCAAGAACCGGGCTTACCTGGCAGGATAACTGGAGAACAATTGCCTCACAATATAGAATACAGGATATATTTTATAATTCATTCGAAGCTGGCGATAGGAGGAGAGACCTAATCATGGAGGAATATGTCAATACCGAAGGAGATACCATCTCTTTGCTTAATCAGGACAATACCCGGTCATTTAAGTATTGGCCAGACCCTAACGCATTGAGTAATATTCATGGGAATGATTTGCCCCAGATTCGATATGCTGATATTCTCCTATCCAGAGCGGAGGCACTTAATGAATTAAACGGACCCAATCAGGAATCAATAGATTTGATCAATCTTGTTAGAGACAGAGCGGATATAGATGATATCCTGTTGAGTTCATTTTCATCAAAAGGAGAATTGCGAGATCATATTTTAAAGGAAAGAGGGTGGGAGTTTTATTCTGAAAGTATGAGGAGATACGATATGATTCGGATGGGAAAATTCATCTCTTTTGCGCAGTCGCAGGGGAAAGATGCCAGAGACTATCATGTCCGTCTTCCAATACCTCAGGCAGCGATGGATTCAAATCCCAAATTAGTCCAAAATGATGGTTATTGATAATAAGTCGGGCCACCATTGGTAGCCCGGCCTTTATTTGGTTAACCTATAAACACATGAATAGTGAATAATATGACAAAAACAGTATATCAGATATTAGTGCTGGTATTACTCTCAAGTTGCAATTCGTCAGTCACTAAAGAAGAGAAATCTACTCCCCCCAACATCCTTTTCATCCTGGTAGATGACCTGGGTTGGAAAGACCTGGGTTGTTATGGCAGCAACTTTTATGAAACACCCAATATCGATAAGCTCTCCGGTGAAGGTATGAAGTTTACGGAGGCCTATTCAGCCTGTCCGGTATGCTCCCCAACAAGAGCCAGTATCCTAACGGGAAAGAATCCGGCCCATCTGGGATTTACGGGTCACATCACAGCCATTGGAAGGCATCGGTATCCTGAAAAAGGGAAGATCATCCCCCCACAGGATTACATGCATGTTTCATTGGAGGAGGTGATGATTCCTGAAATAATGACTCCGCTAGGCTATTCCACAATCAGCATAGGTAAGTGGCATGTGGGTGAGGAGGAAAAATATTTCCCAACCCATCAGGGTTTTGACATCAATATTGCGGGGTATGAACATGGAAGCCCTCCAACGTATTGGGGACCCTATGAAACGGAGTCAACCTGGAATCCGGTGATCAAACATCTGGACAACCGTAAACCCGGAGAATACCTGACTGACCGATTGACAGATGAGGCCATTCGGTTTATCAGCGATAATAAGGACAATCCCTTCTTTGTGTACCTCTCTCACTATGGTGTGCATACACCGCTGGAGGCCCCTGACTCATTGGTGAAGAAATATGAACAGAAGCTGGTGGGGCAGACTGAGCAAAAGAATGCCATTTACGCGGCCATGATTGAAAACATGGATTGGAACATTGGTCGATTATTGAATTCATTGAAGACTTCCGACCTGGATGAAAATACCATCGTGATTTTTTGTAGTGACAATGGCGGTCTGGGCAAAGTCACCAATAATGCTCCCCTTCGAGAGGGCAAAGGTTTTTTGTATGAAGGAGGCATTAGAATTCCGATGATCATCAAGTGGCCGGGCGTGGTGTCTGGTGGTCAAATAGCAGAAGAGGCTGTGATAACGGATGATCTTTTACCCACTATTGCAGACATGATTGGAGTAGAGGCACCTGAAGATGTGGACGGCGTATCATTAGCGCCGCTCTTGAAAGGATCTCAAGATTTATCTCGAGAGATGATTGCCTGGTACTATCCGCATTATAGCCCTCAGTCTAAAAATCCCGGGCATGCCATCAGGATGGGAGATTATAAACTGGTGGAATATTATGATCCTCAACAGGTTTCACTCTTTAACCTAAATAAGGACCTCTCCGAACAGAATAATCTGGCGGAGGAGTTGCCAGACAAGGTTAATGAGATGCAAAAAGCCTTTGACATATGGCTGATGGACTTTGATCCGATTTTGCATACAGAGAACCCAAACTACGACCCTGATTATCTCAACAACTCAAATTAAATTAATGAAAATATTCTTATATACGTTTTTTAGCCTGACGATACTATTTTTCGGTTGCAGCAAGAAACCTCTTGAAGTCAATATACAGACCTCGGGATTTATCTACGAAAAGGCGCCATTTCCACAATGCCATGCCTCCACGATTGTTGAAACAGACGATGGTTTATTGTCCGCCTGGTTTGGCGGCACCCATGAGAAACATCCTGATGTCTGTATATATGCCAGCACGTTTACCAATGATCAATGGAGTACACCCAAAAAGGTGGCTGATGGTGTAATCAATGATACGTTACGCTATCCTTGTTGGAACCCGGTTCTATTCAAAGCGCCAAGTGGGTTGTTGACGCTCTATTATAAGGTAGGCCCCAATGCTCAGGAGTGGTGGGGAATGCTCAAAACCTCTGCTGACGACGGTAAAACATGGTCAGAGGCTACCCGCCTACAAGACGGATTCCTTGGACCCATAAAGAATAAACCTGTTTTAACTTCAGCAGGACGTTTGATTTGTCCTTCCAGCTATGAAGACCCGAAAACTGATGAATGGCGGGTGCATTTTGAAATATCTGATGACATGGGTAAGTCCTGGAAGAAGGTCAGCATAAAGGATGATGATTTCGATATTATCCAACCAAGTGTGCTCTTCCATCCGGATGACAGGTTACAGATTCTGGCCAGGAGTAAAGAAAATTATGTTGTGACGAGCTGGTCCTCTGATAATGGTGATAGCTGGAGCGCCCCGGAGCTAACTACTTTACCTAACCCTAACTCTGGTACCGATGCAGTAACCTTAGCTGATGGGACTCAACTGATCGTTTATAATCCGACAAAAAGGCGAGAAGGGAAATGGGGAGGCCCCCGAACACCTTTGTCAATAGCCATTTCTAAAGATGGTATTGCCTGGAAAAATATCTATACTTTGGAAGATCAGCCTGGTGAATATTCATACCCGGCAGTGATTCAAGCCAGTGATGGTTCTATCCATGTGACTTACACCTCACCTATAAGAGAGAGATGGTGAAACATGTAGCTTTTAGGCTTGAATAGACCAATCAAGCCTAAAAGAATAGCGTATAGTTTCCGATTTTTTTATGGAAACTATACGCTATGTAGTTTGTAGCAATAATCAGGTATCAAATTGTGGTTAATTAAAGCCACTACCTTTAGATTCAATTTACTTCACCGTTACCTTGATGCTGGCAGCCATATCAGGCCCATAAGATGAATGTACACCGTCTGCAAATTGCAGAGATATAGTGTATTCACCGGGCTCCAATTCAAGGGATGCATTGGTCTGACCTTTGCCATAATGAATGGTCGTATCCGTAGCCGGAATCACTTCACCAGTTGGCCAGTACTCCTGGTTGATCAATATATGGTGATGCCCAAAACCTTCCTTTACCTCTCCAGCCGGTTCCACCTGCATACCAACTACACCCATCTCAACAAAAACAGGGCTGCTTACGGTAGCGCCGTCTTCAGGAGCTTTGAAAAGCACGCGAGGTTCTTCATCTGATGTAGTTGTGGAAACCTCTGGTTGGCTGGCAGGCTCTTTTGTATCTTCATTGTTTTGAGATTTAGGCCCTGAGCATGCTACAACACCTATTGCTATTATTGATACTAAATAAATTCTTCTCATGGTTGATATACTTTTTCTGGTTTTTATTGGTTGCATAAAACTAAATAACTCGCAATGATTTAACTAATTCGGCCACGAATGGTTCAATCTATCAGCGCTTATTTCAGGTGCTGGCGTACAGATTTGAATTACCTAACGAGCGCATTGTATGTTTCAATCGCTCAGACATTTTTTTGTTACATTTGTTGATAGCACGGAAGCAGCTTTTTTATCTGATGGACCCATACATCAACGACAGAAAATGCCGATGTGAGATTGATTTAAATCGTATTAAGCTAATCAAATAATGAATTCAAATAGACGAGATTTGTTAAGAAAGACATCATTGGCAGGGGCGGGATTAAGCCTGGTACCTGCTTTTACCCGTGCAGCCTCTAACACCCCATCTTCAGCACCTGGTGCAGTATACATGGGTGATTTCGCAGCTCCTAAGCTGGAGACAGTGAAGTGTGCCTTTATTGGTGTAGGAGCAAGAGGTTCCGGACATGCTGCTCAAATCGCACAGATTGAAGGTACTGATGTGGTCGCTATTTGTGATCTGTACGAAGACCTGGCTAAGAAATCAGCTGACAGGTGCAAAGAAAATGGTGGTGGGAGACACAAAAACCTGAAAATCTATACCGGTGGTGAAGACGAGTGGAAGAAGATGCTCAAGAAGGAAAAGCCAGATGCCGTTTTCATCGCTACCCCGTGGAAAGATCATGCACCTATGGCTATTGAAGCCATGAATCAGGGGGCGCATGCATTTGTGGAAGTTCCTCTTGCACTCACCATTCAGGAAATGTGGGACATTGTCGATACTTCCGAAAAGACCGGTAAACATTGTATGATGATGGAAAATGTGAACTACGGTCGTGAAGAGCTTATCTATCTCAATATGTGTCGGCAAGGAGTTATTGGGGAATTGCTTCATGGTGAAGCTGCTTATATCCATGAATTGAGAGGCCAGATGAACGAGGTTGAGCGGGGCACCGGTTCCTGGAGGACCTACCACTATGCAAAGCGCAATGGTAACCTTTACCCTACACACGGACTGGGGCCGGTTGCTCAGTACATGAACCTGGCAAGAGGCGAAGACAACTTCAAATTTGTCAATTCATTCTCATCACCTGGTAAGGGACGAAATCTCTATGCCAAAAAGAACTTTGATGCCGACCACAAATGGAATTCGTTGGACTTCAAGGGTGGTGACATCAATACATCCATAATCAAAACCACGATGGGTCGTACCATTATGGTACAATGGGATGAAACCAGTCCACGACCTTACACCCGCTTGAACCTCATCCAGGGGACCAAAGGAACGTTGGCGGGATTTCCTAACCGGGTTGCCATTGAAGGCGGTGTAGAAGGAGTCACCGACAGCCATCATGAGTGGGCTGAAGATGATCAACTGGAAGCCATCTTTGAAAAATACGAGCATCCATTGTATAAGCGTTTGGGTGAACTGGCTAAGAAAATGGGCGGCCACGGTGGTATGGACTTTATCATGCGCTACCGCATCATCGAATGCCTGCGCAAAGGGGAGCCCCTCGACCAAAATGTCTATGAAGGCTGTTTCTGGAGCGCTGTGGGTCCGTTGAGTGAAGCATCAGTAGCTCAAAATGGTGCACCGCAGGAATTTCCGGATTTCACCCGGGGCAAGTGGGAAAGCACGAAGGCACTGGATATTATTGGGTAGAGCTTTTCTTCTACGATATTCTCCGAAAAGGTCGGACGATAGTCAGACCGCTGACTTTGGGTCCGACTAACGCTTGAACAGGTCTTGGGTGAGAATGATAGGCTCGGACTCTAGTCACACTGTTCAGTTATTTGGAATGTGTATTATCTTACAGCTTAAATCATTAGACAGGGAGGATGGTAATCCAAAAGGATCAATTATATCATATCTATAATCAAGGCAATAACAGAGATATAATTTTTAAAGAGGACGATGATTATTTTGAGTTTCTTCATAGGTTCAAAAAGAATGTAAACCCATATTGTCAGGTTGTTTCTTACTGTTTAATGCCAAACCATTTTCATTTTCTAATTAATACAATTGGTGAATCAATATTGCCTGTAAAGTTAGGTACGGTGGATAGTACGCAATTGGCTAATGGCTTTAGACTTTTATGCAGCGGCTATGCCAATAATTTCAATAAAAAGTATGATCGGTCAGGCTCTCTTTTCAGGCAAAAGACAAAAGCAAAAGAATTGGAAAGTAAGGATGAAAATTACCCATTTTATTGCTTTCACTATATCCATCAAAATCCAATGAAAGCAGGCTTATGTGAAAAAATGGAAGACTGGGAGTTTAGTTCATTTAACAAATATTATAAATACGAAACAAACTCATTCCTGGTAAAAGATATAGCATTTGATCTGATTGGAGTAAGTCAGGACAATTTTTACAATGAATCTTATCAGGTAATAGAGGACAATAAGATTAAAAAAATCCTTCAAGAATGATTTTAGTCCACGTTGGGTCCGACTACCGTCTGACCCTGGATTCACAAGATTGGATAGAGTCAGCTTAAAAGAATGGCGGAATGGAAAAGGTCGGACGATAGTCAGACCGCTGACTTGGGTGAGGATGATAAGCTCGGACTATAGTCATGCGATGAGATCAGGACGCTGAATAGAAGTTGATGGTGAGCGTATGCTCAATGAATAGTTTGGATTAACCTCAATTACTGTCCATAACATTTCACTACATTTGTTCATTATCAAATTGGCAAAACTCCAGATGTTTTGCTAAGTTGGATTGAAAATCCTGTAATTGGGAAATGTGAAAAGCAGCAAATCATCAACCGTAAAGCCCCTTCATCCGAGCGATCAAATGTTTCAGGAGATCTACGAAACATATTTCGATCGGTTGTTTGCTTATGCTTACCAGGTAGCCGGTTCATACGACATGGCCAAAGACATTGTATCCGAGGTCTTTTCCACGCTGCTGCATTCCAACAGGGACCTCACCGGCATCAATAACATCCAATCTTATCTCTACAAGTCCGTAAAGAATCAGGCGGTTAAAGCCATTTCGATGGACCCTTTATCATTTGAGGGGCAGTCTCATTCAGAGCAAATGGAATATGTGGACAATACAAATCCACAGGACCTGATGGTAGGCAAAGAACTGGAAGAATTTCTCAAAGTACTTATTGATGACCTTCCTCCCAATTGCCAGCTCGTATTCAGGATGGTGAGAGAAGAGGGGCTTAGCTATGAAGAAGCTGCTGATAGGCTGGGACTGGCCCCCAAAACAGTCAAGAATCAGCTATTCCTGGCATTGAGCAAAATCAAAACAGGATTAGCTGAACACTTTAAGGATACACCGGTAATCCGCATGATTTCCAACCTAAGCTGCTTCCTCCTTGCAACTTCAATATTGAGTATTACTTAATAATTAAGTTCATTTATTGCAATTCAATCAATAATATCAATAGTTAATTGATTAAACTATAAATAATTTGATTCTCTTGGGCCAGTTTAGTGCTTTTCACCTCATATAAGTGAAAAGACCAAAATCAAAGTGTCAGAGGAATTAGAAAAAATAATTTGTAGGCATCTGCTCCGTGAGGAATTATCCATGGAGGAAAAGAAGTCCCTGGACAAGTGGTTTTCCGAGGAACAGAACAGTCATCGTATCCTGGGTCAGATGAGGCTGATGTTAGATCCAAAATTTGAAAAGGAACGGTCCAGGATTAAAGCAGAGACCTGGGATCAATTGATGAACAATAAGCAAGTCACAGACAGGATAAAGAACATGTCAACGAAGCATACACCGTTGAAACAATTCATTCGCATTGCTGTTGTTCTCATACTCATTTCGTTGGCCGGGGTCTTTTCAACACAGCTAATAAAGGAAGAAAATCCTGTGGTGTACACAGAAAAATTAATCGAAAAAGTAGCATTGCCGGGTCAGAAGATCACCACCGTATTACCAGATGGAAGCAGGGTCAAGTTGAATTCGGGAAGCAAAATAATTGCTCCTGAAAGTTTTACTGGTGGCTCCAGGGAAGTTACCTTAATCGGGGAGGCCTTTTTCGAAGTAGTGAGAGATGAGACCAGGCCATTTCATGTAAATGTTGAAGAGGGAGTAAAAGTTTTTGTATTAGGAACCTCCTTTCTGGTGAATGCTTCCAGGGTAAATCAAAATGTTGTTGCCGTAAAATCCGGGAAAGTATCGGTTAGAAAACGGACAAGTAATGAATCCATTATTCTGACAAAAGATGAACTGGTAAAAGTGTCGGAATCACGGACTTTGAGTAAAGAGAGAATTACCAACGGAGACATCTTATTCGGATGGATTGACAACAAACTGGTATTTGGAGCGGCTGAATTTTCTGAGGTGGTTAAAACGATAGACAACTGGTTTGGATATGAAATTGAAGTTAGGCTGGACACGTCAAACTTCGACGAATACACGGCTTCATTAACCAACCCGAGTTTAAAGGAGGTAATGGAAAGTTTGTCGCACTCTTACAAGTTTAAATACGAAATAGATGAAAGAAATAAAAAAATTTCAATTGAATAAATAGCATAAAATAAGGGCTGCAACACCGTGGAAAGTAGTACAGCCCTCAGGTACATAGTTTTAGTAATCAAACCAAAACCATATGAATGTAAAAGTACACAATTATGTAAAAATTATGACGAAACTAGCTTTATATGCCTTCGTCATCTGCCAGTCCCTGGTCATGACCTTTGCCGGTGAGCTGGATGCACAGCGAAAATATCTCCATGAGATAGAGATTGACTTGCCACAATATCAAAACGCAGAACTTAAGGATCTTATTAGTGATGTTCAGGATAGAAGCAACTTTGAGTTTGCTTCTCCCAGGAAGTTGATAAATGGACAAACCATTAGTATCAATGAGGGTCGTTGGAATATGGAGAACCTCCTTAAGGAGATTTCAACACAAGCGAAAATCTCGATTCGTAGGGTAAATGAAACTATTTCATTCTCGGAAATTGAGACACAAGCCCTTCCGGACGTTGTCGAGGTATATATTGAACAAGTTTCAGTTTCCGGAAAAATCACAGATGAAGATGGGGAACCATTACCAGGTGCAACTATCCAGGAAAAGGGAACAACCAATGGAACGATCACAGATATTGAAGGAAACTACACACTTAGTGTACCCGAAAACGCGACACTTTCTATTTCGTTTGTGGGATTTCAAACTCAGCAAATTAATCTGAATGGACAAACAGTTCTTAATGTAAGTCTGAAAGCTGATATATCTTCATTAGAAGAAGTTGTTGTTGTTGGATATGGAACTCAGACTAAAGAGGATTTAACCGGGTCCATATCTCAGGTTACACAAAAATCCGTTGAAGATCGATCAAATATATCAATCTCAGAAGCACTCCAAGGAGCGGTTCCCGGATTAAATGTTGGAGAAACAAACACAGTCGGTGGGCAGCCTTCAGTAACTATTAGAGGTAGGACTTCAATATCAGGTACCCAATCTCCACTAATTGTACTGGATGGAATCATATTTCGTGGAAGTCTGATTGATATAAATCCCAACGACATTGCATCAATTGATGTATTAAAGGATGCAAGTGCAACAGCCATTTATGGGTCTCAGGCTTCAAATGGTGTTATAATTATAAGCACCAAATCAGGGAAAGTAAGTAAAAAACCAACGATAAGCTATTCCGGAACTTATTCTTTTCAGGAGCCTACAAAAAGCTTTGAAGCGGAAAGCCCGGAAGAATTCCTTGAGCGTGTAGAAGCAGCCTATTTTTTTGATAGCAGGACAGAGGAATCGGGATACCTCGAACCCAATAATACCTGGGAAATAACCAGCGTCTTTGCTACTCCTGAACAAGTCAACGCGTATCAGAATAATACTCCTACAGATTGGTATGGTATTCTTACTAATGACAGGATGTATACGCAATCTCATAATCTTTCAATGAGTCAGAGGGCTGATAATAGTGGATATTTTGTTTCACTAGGTTATACAGGTCAACAAGGTTTCATGGTCAATGATGATTATGAAAGATTAAGTGCCAGGATAAATCTGGATAACGAAATCACTGATTGGTTAAAAGTTGGTGTACAATCATTCCTGACAACCAGTGATTACACAGGAGTAAGTGTTTCTCCGGCACAGATTTATAATCATAGTCCGTATGCTCCGGCATATGATGACGAAGGGGAATTGATTATTTCTCCTAACAGTACAACGATAAACCCTTTATATACGCTGCAAAGTGATAACTTGGATAAAAGGTTAAATCTGTTTGGAAATATTTATGCTGAAATTGACTTCCCGTTTTTGAAGGGGTTATCATTTAGAACCAATTATAGTGCTAACTATATTACAGATAGCTACTTCATTTTCCAGGCTCATGACAATAACTTTTTAGGCAGGGGTGCAAAAAATGAGAGGAGACGTACAGACTGGGTTAATGATAATATCTTGACCTACAAGAAGCTGATTGGGGACGTTCATGAAATAAATGCAATGGTTGGTTATGGTAGAATAAAAAGAGAATTTACTTCCACTCAGGCCACAGCAACAGATTTTAATTCACCAGCATTAGGCTACAATAACCTGCAGGCTGGTAATGCAGAGTTGCAAACAGCAGCTTCAGATGCATGGCAGGAAACAGCACTTTATACAATGGGCAGATTGCATTACAATTATGATAGTAAATACTTTTTAACAGGTACATTCCGTCGTGATGGTTTTTCCGGCTTTAGTGAAAAAAATAAATTTGGAATATTTCCTTCAGTAGCCATAGGGTGGAATATTGCTAAGGAAAACTTCTGGAGTGATAGTCCTCTAAGAACATTTGAACAGTTTAAGATTAGAGCATCTTACGGTTCTAATGGGAATAGAACAATTGGAAGATATCAGACATTGGCCAAGATTGGAGAAGGGTTTAGGTATGTTGATGAAAATGGAGTTTCGGTGTACGCAAAAGATATTGCAACACTGGCAAGTCCAAATCTAAAATGGGAAACCACGACTGGTATCAATATAGGTATTGACTATTCACTCCTTGAAAGTAGATTGAGCGGTACAATTGACTACTATAATAATAATACAACCGACCTGCTTTATAATGTGGATATCCCGGGGATCTCCCGATTTCAAACATTTCCCGATAACCTGGGGAAAATGCATAACTCAGGTATTGAATTGTCAATTTCTTCTTTGAATATCAACACCACTAATTTTAGTTGGAGAACCCAGTTCAATTATTCTCGGGTACGAAATGATTTAAGAGAGCTTCTTGGATTTGATAACGATGGCGATGGTCAGGAAGATGACCTGATTTCTGAAGGATTATTTATTGGGGAATCTCTGGGAACAATATTTGATTATCATACTAATGGTGATCTCTGGCAGTTTGGTGACGAGATTCCATCTACAGCCGGAGTTGGCAGTTACAAGATTGAAGATGTAAATGGTGATGGTGTGATCGATCCGGATGATAGAAAGATCATTGGTCATTCGGAACCAGCATACCGGTTTAGCATAAATAATGAATTAACCTATAAAAACTGGCAGCTTTCAATATTTGTAAACTCCGTTCAGGGAAATAATAATTATTATTTAGGTGCTGATGTTTTTGATCAGATATACCCTAATTCTACTGCGTGGGACAGAGACCTGTTTCCAAAGGATGTAGACTTTTGGCTACCTGAGAATCCAGATGCCCGATATGAAAGATTGGGTGTAGAGATTGCAGGAGGAATTAAAGCCGATCGTTATATGCCCAGAAGTTTCGTCCGAATTCAGAATATTAACTTGGCCTATAGCTTTGATTCTGAATTCTTAGAAAGATTAAAGATTCAAAAACTTAGAATCTTTATCAGAGGCAGGAATCTATTAACCTTCACCAAATGGCCCGGGTGGGATCCGGAAACTGGAGAGGGCATTACAAGGTTTGGAAGACCTGTAACAAGAAATTATACAGTTGGATTAAATGTTGATTTATAAAAGGGACTGAAAATGAAAACTTTAAAATATATATTCTTTTTAAGCATCACTTTGATTTACTCATGTGATGACGAAGCCTTTTTGGAAGAGCAGCCATTAAGCATATATACACCTGAAAATTCTTTTATTACTCCTTCGGACTTTACCGCTGCAATAAATAATTTGTATACTGATTTCCGGAACGGAGTATATGCGCCGGATAATAATTTTTCTACACCTCCAAGATCCAAAGTTGAGGGGACAGACTTGACAGGATGGTCTCAAAATGCTGGAAATTATCCAAATCGATTGGTACCGACCAGTGACTTTGTCTATCAATCCTATTGGCAACCTGCCTACAAATTGATTTATGATGCAAATGTCATACTGGCTAATTCGGAATCAACACTAACCGAAATATCGGATGAGGAGAGGGTGAAAATTCAGGCAGAGGCTAGATTTTTTCGTGGGTATATGTTTAAGCTTCTGGCAAATTTCTATGGTGGAGTACCGATTGTTCTTGAGGAAACGACAGAACCCAAAAGGGATTTTGTAAGGGCAACCCGTGAGGAAGTTTATCTTCAAAGTATAGAGGATTTGAGCTTTGCTGCTGAAAACCTCTATGGAATTACAGAAGTTCCTGCAAGTTATCGGATTAGCAATTTAGTTGCTTACCATGCTTTAGCAGAAGCCTATATCAACGTACAACAATGGGATAATGCCATTGAAGCTGCAAGTCAGGTAATTGATGACCCTAGTACTGCATTAATGACATCAAGGTTTGGTGCGCGAGTCAATGATGTTATTAATCCTGATATACCCTGGGCATCGGGTGGAGATGTGTATTGGGATTTATTCCGTGATGGAAACCAGAATCGATCAGCTGGAAATACTGAAGCGCTTTGGGTTGTGCAATTTGATTACTATGTTGAAGGCGGTGCAAGAGGTGGAGTTCGATGGGAGACATGGGCAAATCCGCAGATATATAAACTTCAAGTACTTAATAATGATGGAAGTCCTGTAAACCTCATTCCGTCAGTAAACACATATTACGGAGGCAGGGGAAATGGTCATCTCAATGCAAGTGATTATTTTCTGACACAGATATGGAATGACAGTGGTTTTGATCAGGATATAAGAAATGCTGATCACAATATCATTCGGGATTTCAAGGTAAACAATCCGGATTCTGATCATAATGGAAAATGGATTTATGCTGATAATCTTGAACTCAAAATAGATAATCCCAACAGAGTTCTATTTCCTCTGATTGCAAAAGTTAGCAGCATGGGAGACCACCCGGATGAACTGTGGCTGGAAGATCAAACAGTGCCGGGATCTATGTCATCCAGAGGTCCCTTTGCCAATATAACTTATCATGATGAGTATGAGGTAAGGCTCGCTGAAACATATTTAGTTAGATCAGAAGCTTATCTGGGTAAAAATGAACTGGACAATGCAGCAAATGATATCAATGCAGTCCGCAGCAGAGCTCAGGCTCCATTAATAACACCTGCAGATGTTGATATGGATTATATCTTAGATGAAAGAGCCAGGGAACTTTATGGCGAGGAAAACAGGATGGAGACATTGTTGAGATTAGGCCTGTTAGTGGAAAGGAATAATATGTACAATCCACAGTTTGATTTCTATGATTACCAAAACCTGTGGCCGATTCCATTTGGTGAGATTGAAAAAAATACAGGAGCAATATTAGGACAAAATCCTGGGTATTAGGATACTCAAATTCCACATTTCTTATAATAAAAAAAATGATAAAGGGGGTTAGTAAGTGTCGATTGACCTTACTGACTTCCTTACACTGACCCTTTTCCCCGACTTTGGACAGACAGGATGTGTGTGACTCTCTGGCCGGACTGGGTGAGGTACATCAAATTTTGAAACTACAAAACAATGGTATTAAGAAACTTATTTGAGAAAAGAGCGATCGGATACATAGGATATTTGGTCAGGAAGGATAGAAATCCAGATAGAATATCTATCAGGAAAAGCTTCCATTTAATTTTTACGCTTTATGTATCGTCTCTTCTGTTTCATTCATGTACTCAGGAAAATCAATCTGATTCATCCAAGCTAAAAGCTGAGTCATCCAGATTACAAAATCTACGAATTCTACAGGAGGATCAGGTTCCCTCTGCATACTTCTTTCGTGATGCAGAGCAGGTAGGTAGACAGGAGACCACGACCTGGGAAGAATGGTATCCGGCATTTAGCAGCCTCATGGGAATTGAAGGTAAAGCCTTAAAAGAAGAAGTAACGGTTGATGATTATGAGCAGGTTCGGGAATACTTTGATAAACTAAAAGAATTACATCCTGATCAGGCGGAAATTTTGCATCTCTGTGGAAGGGCGAGAGATCCACATCTTGACCGGGCACCTTTTTTTGCGGGTCATTGGGCTTATTATGTTGGCGCTGTCATAGAAAATGACCTATCTGCTAAGGACGGAATTATAGAGGTTAAAGTTTCAGACACAAAGCTATTTAAAATTAATGTCGGGCCTCCTGGCAGAAAATGTAATGAAGATGTTGGTATTTGTCGACTGGATGAAAATGGAATGCCGGATTGGGGATACAGCGAACAAGTTAAGCTCATTGATATTGATCATGAGAAAAGCACGATAAAGATAGAGCGGGGTAGCTACGGAACAACTCCTAAATCATTCGACTCGGGAAGCGCATATGCGGCATCTCATGTTTATGAAGGGCCACAGGGAGCTGCTTCTGATAACATGAGGTGGTATTATAACTATTCAACACAAAGTCCTCGTGATAAAAACGGAAAACAGGCAAAGGATGTGTTTGTCGATCAAATAGGAGCTTGGTTTGGTGAAGGAGGCTTGCTGGAAAAGTTTGATGGATTGGAATTTGATGTTCTTCATCACATGCCTGTTGCCACAGCTGCAGATGGGAGAGGGATGGATCTAAATGCTGATCGTAAGCCGGATGATGGTGTATTTGATGGACTACAGACATATGGTATTGGAGCGATAGAATTTTTGAAGCAGCTTCGAAAGGAATTAGGTGAAGACCGACTCATAATGGCCGATAATGATAAATGGTTTCACCAACGTTCAATTGGGATTCTGAATGGTATTGAACATGAGAAATTTCCTACTGGCGGCGATGAGGATGAATTCAATGACTGGGGAGGAGGTATAAACAGGCTCTTGTTCTGGAAGGAAAACTCCAGAGAGCCGGTATTTAACTATATCAAATCCAAACCAAGTGATAAACGAATAGCAGATATCAGGCTCGCATTTGCGGCTGCAGTAATTTGTGATGCTGGCATTTCAATGACTATACCGGGCAACAGGACTCAGCTTGGAGAGGAGGTGTTTATCTGGGATGAACTTCGTAAAGGTCAGGAACACGAGCTGGGATGGCTGGGAAAAGGAATAGGTACCCCAAGAAGGTTAGCTATAGAAAATGAAAATCTAATATCGGGTATCGATCTGAATGATCTGATTACAAATGCCAACTGTAATGTTGAAGTAATAAATGGATCCGTCAGGTTAAGTAAGAAAACAGAAAGTCAGCAATACTTAAGGTTTCAACTGGAAGCTTTAGATATTGAAGGTCAGGATCTATTTGTTATGGCGAATGTGAGTGCCGAACCAATGGCAGGATATCCGCAAGAGACTGCACGACTTATGCATGTCGAAGTATCAGGTGGCATTCAGGAATCATCGAATGAAGATTTCATGGAAAATATGGACTTAACTCAAGATGGAGTTTTTGATCGCATATTGGAAAACCTGGCGCTGATACATACTAAATCATTTAATGCCGGATTTTATTATCGGCAGTTTGATACCCCGGCAACTTTGACTTTCAACTTTGAAGGAAATGAGCCAGTAACCTTATCAGATATTGGAATTTTTGCGGCACCAGATGTGCTGGCAAGAAAGTTTGAGAAAGGCCTGGTAATAGCTAACCCGTCCGCACATGAAGTAAAGATTGATATTCAAGAAATCTGGCCGGGGGAAAATTTCAGAAGATTAAAGGGAACCCCCGATCAGGCTCTGGAAATAAACACCGGTCAGCCTGTAGAAGGCATAATTACCATTGGAGCTCTTGACGGACTGTTTCTCATCCGTGAATAGAGATGACAATGAGTGAATCATAATATTTAATTGAACAAATAAGACAATGAAAGAAAAAAATAACGAACGAAGAAAATTTATAAAAAGGGCAAGCCTTGGAACAGTCGGGTTATCGTTTGGATTGAGTTCGCTCAGTGCCAAAAGTTACAATAATATTATCGGTGCAAATGACCGGGTACGAACTGCGATCATGGGTGTAAATAACCGGGGACGTTCCCTGGCCAAAACATTCTCTGAGATTGAGGGCAACGAGATTATTTACATATGCGATGTCGATGACAGAGCCATTGAACGTACGATAAATGCCGTGGATTCGATCAGGAAAAAGAAGCCAAAAGGGATAAAGGATTTTAGAACCATACTTGATGATCAATCTTTGGATGCTTTGGTCATAGCCGCCCCGGATCACTGGCATGCTCCTGCCGCCATCATGGCTTGCAATGCAGGAAAACATGTCTATGTGGAAAAGCCATGCAGTCATAATCCGCGAGAGGGAGAACTTCTTATATCAGCTGCCAGAAAGAATAATCGGGTAGTCCAAATGGGAAGTCAGCGTCGCTCCTGGCCAAATCTTAGTCAATGTGTTGAAGATATCAAGGAAGGTGTCATAGGTAGAGTTTACTTTGCTAAGGGTTGGTATGCAAATAATCGTAGGCCAATAGGTCGTGGCAAACCAGTCAGCATTCCTGAATGGCTTGATTATGAGCTTTGGCAGGGGCCTGCTCCACGTCAGCAGTATAAGGATAACCTTATTCACTACAACTGGCACTGGCACTGGCATTGGGGTACCGGAGAGGCTTTAAATAATGGCACCCATGAGATCGACCTCATGCGTTGGGGTTTAGGTGTCGACTATCCAACCCGTGTGACCTCTGCAGGAGGAAGATATCATTATGATGATGACTGGGAAACACCAGATACACAGGTGATCACTTTTGATTTTGATGGTCGTATTTCTATGGAATGGGAAGGGAGAAGTTGTAATGCCCGAACTGTTGAAGGAAGTGGCCGTGGTGCTGTATTCTATGGTGAAAATGGAAGCATTGTAAATACTGGGGGAGATAGTTATACAGTTTATGATAATAACAATAAAGTTATCAGAGAGGTGAAGGATTTACAACAAACAGACACCCAGGACACTACTGGTCCCGGTAAAATCCTTGATGCTCATCATCTTGTAAACTTTCTGGAGAGTGTCAAAGGAAATGAAAAGCCTAATGCTGAAATTGAAATAGGCCATAAAAGTGTACTTCTATGTCAACTTGGTAATATCGCTCAAAGAACCGGGAGTGTATTGAATTGCAGTCAGGAGAATGGACGCATTCTTAATAATAAGGAAGCTATGAAATTATGGGAAAGATCATATGAATCAGGGTGGACTCCACAGGTTTAATACATAAATCATTGAACATGCTAAACGATGTTAACTGAATTTAATATGAAAGCAGTAGTAGTGTATTTGAAGAGCAATTTGATTCGACTCATCCATTTATTCCTTGTTTCAATCCTTGTTGCTATTGGATGTGAACAGATGAGTAATGATCGTGAGAAAAATGCGAGTAAGATCATAAATGAATTGACGGAAAGGGAAAGACAGAATGGATGGAAACTCTTATTTGATGGAAAAACGAGCAAGGGATGGAGAGGTGCTGGCATGGATTCATTTCCGGAGAAAGGTTGGGTGATTGAAAATGGAAGTATGATCGTACTGGCAGCTCCAACGAGGTCGGATCGACCCGGGGATATTTTAACAGTTAATAAGTATTCTGATTTTGAGTTAGCACTGGAGTTTAAAGTAGAAAAAGGAGGAAATAGTGGTATTAAGTATTTGACTCAGGAAACTCCAAAAATAGCCTTAGAGTACCAAATATTGGATGATGCCAATCACCCTGATGCTAAAAATGGCAGGGACGGGAACAGGACAGTCGGTGCATTATATGACTTGATCCCGCCTGAGAATAAGCAGGTAAACCCGGTTGGTCAGTGGAACCATGCACGGATAATAGTAGACCGGAAACACATTGAACACTGGCTTAATGGCAGCAAAATTTTATCATTCATGCGTGGTAGTGAGAATTTTAAAACGCTTGTAGCCAAAAGCAAATATAAAAGTAAGGAAGGGTTCGGTAAAATTGATGAAGGTCACATCCTCTTGCAGGATCATGGTGATAAAGTTTCATTCAGAAATATCAAGATCAAAGAACTATAGCACCGATTAAGACATCTAAACCAATAAAAAATGAAGACACCAAAAAAAACTAATCAAGCTTTTGATCAAATAAACAAAGAGTTTAAAAGGAGAGATTTTTTGAAAAAGACTGGACTGTTAGCAGGTAGTCTTGGTAGTATATTTCCTGCTACACTTTCTGCATCAGGTAATCATCCTGGCAACCAAAATCAGCAGGAGATCCTGTACTGTGATGCAATGGATTTAAACTATTGGGAGTCCTTGTTTTTCAGTTGCTACCAGGGACTGATAAATCGGGATACTGCCCGGATTTATCTAAATATTTATGAGAGAGAAATATTTCTAAACTGGTATAAAAAATATGATCATCTAAGGTTTAGAAAATTCCAGGACCCTTATGCTTTGTTAGAAGAAAATGGTTTTGATGAAGTCAATGGATATGTGCTGATTGATCCTTCAGCACCTGATTCTATCAATGTTGCAGCTAATTATGCAAGCCTTGAAAATCTACTGCCTGTTACAGAAGAACTTTTGAAAAAGAAACGCCTTCCGGACCTGAAGGTGGTTCACGATCTACAAGGGACATTCAAAGGAGTGAAATTCAGGGATATGAGTAGATTGGAAACCTATGAATGGGTTTATGAAAATCAATGGCCCCTCGCCAGTCGTAGTCTTATCTCAATCATAAGTGGAGCGGTTTATGAAAATGGGGAACTTCAAACTGATTTTTATACAGCAAATAGTTCCAGGGATTATGCAGTTTCTGAGAAAGCCTTGTTTTTTGACCTTTCAAGTAATCCGGCTCATAAGGAAGAATATGCATTAAAAGATAAGATACTTTCGGAGATGGCACCTCATTCAATTGTATGGGGATGGCATGTAGACAGGGATACAGAACATCAGCATATTGGGCAAATGTCCAGGCATGGAAAAATAGCGGTTGGAGGGGCAAACATAGCTCCGAATTTCTCTTTCCACAGTAGAATTAAAATTTCAAAAGCTGTTGATAATTTTAAAAATTTCAACATCAAAAAAACCATCAGGAAGGATATTGAGGAAAAGGTCTATTTGACTTTTGCCATGTCCGATGGTGATTCAATCAATCATTTATTAAGGAATGCCCATGGAGCGCAATGGCTTTCTGAAGACCGTGGGGAGATCCCGTTCAACTGGGAAATGCAGCTCAAACTGGCAGATATCGGGCCAGGGATACTTGATTATTTCCAGGCTACAGCAGCAGACAATGATTATTTCATTGC
This sequence comes from Cyclobacteriaceae bacterium, assembly GCA_965223915.1. GTDB lineage: Bacteria > Bacteroidota > Bacteroidia > Cytophagales > Cyclobacteriaceae > UBA7330. The sequence continues at coordinate 3,496,290 of OZ245027.1, forward strand.
GTCAGCTTCAGGGATTGGATACACATTCCCCAGCTCAATGCCTTCAGATAAACTCAGATCTCATTTATATGCAACTAAGCCATATCTGAGAAAAACCGGAATGAATTCCCTGGTGGTATTAAATAGTTACCAGGCACTTTCCAGGGATAAAATGGACGTCTATAATGAGGCCCTGGGAAGTGATATTACAGGGATAATGCAAGGTTATACACGAGCTCCCGCAACAGAGCACTTATATGGATATGCTGGTGAAAATACGGCTATCGAGGATTACATGGTTTGGCTGTCAACTTCATTGCCGGTAGCACATACCGATACCATTGAAGACATGAAACGTGACCTTAATCTTCTCGCTGAAAGACGTCCGCAACGTCCTTTGTTTGTGCCGATTCATACACCACGAAGTTATTTTCGTTATTCTGATCTGGCGAAACTAATGAGGCAGCTTGATAGTAATACGTTTGAAGCCTTAGATGGCAGTTCCTTCAATGCCATGTTTGCCAAATCCAGATCAAATACGATCGGTGTTAACCTGCCAGAATTCTTCATTCCGGATCCGATCACACTGAATAATGGAAGGCTGAATAAAGTGTTTATTCGATTACAAAACTTCAGTACTGAAAAAGCTACAGCGGAACTTCAAAGAATAGTAACCTGTGATGCCTGGGACAGTCCAATGAAGTCATCTGAATCGATCGAACTAAAAGGAAAAGAGCAGACAGAGATAGGTATGAACGTTGGTCTCCGAAATAGATCAGGAAAAGGTCAGGGGAAACTAGAGTACATCATGAATGGGGAAACGGTAATCAGCGTACCAGTAACCTTTGTTGATCCGGCTTAACCGGGGAGCAGCATGAATATACTCTTTAGACTCTTGGTTATCTCCTCCAAAATTTGAATTAATATGAAGTGTGTTAAAACCTATATAGTAGTTTTTCTTATCCTAAATCTTGGCTTCTTAACTGTTGGTAATGCTCAAAAGGCTAAGGAAAGAGATTCAAGTCAAAAGGATCCGGTGGACTACGTTGATCCTTACATAGGTAATATAGAACGGCTGCTAAAACCAACATATCCAACCGTACACATGCCAAATAGTTTCCTTCGTATAAGTCCGGCAAGAATCGACTACACAGATGTTTTATTAAAGGGCATTCCCATACTCAAAGCTGGAAAGGCTTCTTCTGTATTTCAGCTGAGTCCATTTCAGGGAGATAAGAAGGATATTCAATCCGTCATGCATTATACCTATGACAATGAAGAGGTGACACCTTATTCTTATTCGGTCATTTTGGATGAATATGAAATTCAGGTAAGCCTGGGGGTATCTCATCAAGCAGCCCTGTATTCAATTAAATTCAATGAACAGGGAAAACCTTACATTATATTGAACTCAAAAGATGGTCGGTTAAAATGGGACGGCAAAAGTATCTCTGGTCATCAACTATTGGAAAATGGATCAAAAGCTTATGTATATCTGGTGCCGGATATTACTCCGGAGAATCATTACATCCTGGAGGATAATAAATTAGTTGATCGGCAAGAATCTATAGGTGAAAATGCAAGTATAGTACTGCAGTATTCTGAAAACGTCAAAGAAGTAATTCTACGATATGGTATCTCCTTTATCGATGTAAAACAAGCTCGTAAAAATATGGGAAGAGAGGTGGCATCCAAAGGACTATCTCAATTGCAATCAGAGGGTCGGTCGATATGGAATGAAACCCTTGGCAAAATCAAAGTTGATAGTAACTCTGCGGATGATAACACAATTTTTTATACCGCATTATACCGGTCTCATTTTAGGCCAGTCTCGATTTCCGAAGACGGCCGCTATTTTAATGCAGCTGATGGTAAGGTCCATAATGATAGTGGAGTCCCCTTTTATACCGATGACGATGCATGGGAAACCTATCGTGCTTTGCATCCATTAAATGCTTTGATAGATTCAAAAAAAGAAGAGGCAGTTCTGGATTCTTACTTGAGGATGGCTGAACAGTTAGATCCAATTAGAATGCCGGAGAAGATTGATGTAACCGGCAATTCTGCAGGAATTCATTCGAATCACATTATTGTTTCATTCGCTGATGGCTACTATAAAGGGCTTAAAGGGTTTAACCTGGGAAAGGCATATGAAGCAGGAAAAAATGCTGTTACAAAAAGGACACTGGTCCCGTATGCAGATAAGCCCGTTTGTGCTTTAAATGAATACTATCAGGAGTGGGGATATGTGCCTGCTATCAGACATACGGAGAAGGAAACTGTTACCCATGTAAATCCGGAAACAAAGCGTATGGCGGTTTCTGTAACTTTGGGAACAGCCTATGATGATTGGGCGCTTGCCAGGCTTGCCCAGGCGCTAAACAGATCAGAGGACCTCAAACTGTTTAGTAAACGTTCATTCAATTACAGGAATTTATTTAATTCATCCACCAAATTTTTCCACCCAAAAGGTGAAGATGGAGAATTCCTGTTGCCATTTGATTATGAGTTATCCGGAGGTGATGAGGGGAACCTTTATTATACCGAAGGAAATGGATGGACTTACCGTTTTGGTCTTCAATATAATTTGGATGATCTAATCCGGATGATGGGAGGGGAGGATACATTTATTCTGGGATTGGATGAGCTGTTTTCAAAATCTTTAGGATTGCCAAAATTTCGTCATTACCTGCAATTCCCTACACAAACAGGCATTGTCGGAGGGTTTGCCATGGGGAATGAAACTTCGTTTCATGTGCCATATCTCTACAACTACGTAGGACAGCCCTGGAAGACACAGGAACGTATCCATCATTTAATGAGACAATGGTTTCGAAATGATCTGATGGGTATGCCCGGAGATGATGACGGAGGTGCCATGTCTGCCTTCCTGGTGTTTTCAATGATGGGATTCTACCCGGTCACCCCTGGAGTGCCAATCTACAATTTGGGAAGCCCAATTTTTGACCATGTTACGATACAGTTACTCAATAACAAAAGCTTTGAAATGATTGCTAAGGATAATTCCGTGGAAAATAAATACATCCAATCAGCCACCTTGAATGGAGAAATACTTAACAAGCCCTGGTTTTCCCATGATGATATTCTGAAGGGTGGAAAGATTGTATTACAAATGGGACCAAGACCAAATAAGGAGTGGGGTTTAGGTGAAAACGCAATACCCCCCTCAATGCCATTGATTGACTGAAATAGATGCTACAAGAGATGAAGGATCTGAAATTAATTATTACTGTTTTTCTATTCTTAAATATTTGGTTAGTAACCAGTACCTTGGCTCAGGGAGATGATCAGGGTAAAATTGAGAATAATGATATTGTGGATTATGTGAATCCCTATATCGGGAACATCGGTCACCTATTGAAACCAACTCATCCGGTTGTGCATTTGCCAAATAGCTTTATGGCCTTCACACCTGATCGCGGAGATCAAACTGATGTAATGGTGAGAGGGTTACCCCTAATTAAATGTGAAAGTTATTATTCAGCTTTCCATATCAGTCCGTTTCAGGGAAATAAGGAAGGTATCAAACCTGTAATTTCATATAACTATGATAATGAAGAAGTTACACCTTATTCCTATTCGGTAGTACTGAATCATCTGGAGACGGAAGTCAATTTTGGATTGTCACATCAATCTGCGATGTATCAAATCCAATTTAATGGCGAAGGGGAATCCTTTATTATCCTGAATGCACAAAATGGAATGTTGAAATGGGATGGTGAAAGCGTGTCAGGCCATCAAATAGTCAACAATGGGGTTAAAGTGTATGTCTATTTGGAATCAGACAAACAACCTTTAAACAATTACATATTAGAGAACCACAAATTAATTGCAAAAGAAAAGGCAGAGGGCAAAAATGCTTGTATTGTCCTGAATTATCAGGGAGAAGCAACTGAGGTAATTCTGCGATATGGAATTTCCTTTATTAGTGTAGAACAGGCAAAGCGGAATATGAAGCGGGAGGTTGACTCAAAAAGCATGGACGATATACATGCTGAGGGTCGGAGGATATGGAATAATACATTGGATAAAATTAAAATTACCGGAGGGACAGATGATGAAAAAACCATGTTTTACACCGCATTGTACCGAAATTATCGATTCCCGGTTATTGTCTCCGAAGATGGAAGATATTACAGTCCTTTTGATCATCAGATCCATAATGATAATGGAACTCCATTCTATTCAGGAACACATGATTCCGGATGGAATGCCAGTCTGGGTGTTCGTCCATTAGGGGTATTGCTCGAACCTGAAAGAGAGGGAATAATTTTGAATTCAATTCTTCAGATTGCTGACCAATTAGAAACATATCGAATGCCAAGATATATTGGACTAACCGGTCATAAAGTTGGCATGATTTCAAATCATACGATTGTTTCTTTTTGGGATGCTTATGTCAAAGGGATAAGAGGTTTTGATCTGGAAAAGGCTTTTGATGCCGGGAAAACAGCCGTCATGGAAAGAACACTTGCCCCTGTTTCTGATGAGCCTGCAGGAGAGTTAAATCGGTTTTATCAGGAACATGGCTATATCCCGGCATTATGGGAAGGACAAAAAGAAACTTTCCTGCCCCAGGTGAAACCCTTTACAAAAAGGATGGCTGTTGCAGTAACGTTGGGTACCGCCCATGATGATTGGGCATTGGCACAAATGGCCAAAACGATTGGCTATCAGGAAGATTTCCAATACTTCTGTAACCGGTCCTATAATTACAGAAATCTTTTCAATTCTGGAACAGGCTTCTTTCATCCAAGAGATAAAAACGGAAGGTTCATCAGACCTATTGATTATGTGTACTCCGGTGGATTACATGGAAGGGATTTTTATGATGAAAGCAATGGATGGATCTATCGTTTCCGCATGCAATACAACATCGATGACCTCATTGTTATGATGGGCGGACGAGAAAAATTCGTCTCAAATCTCGATGAGCTCTTTGCGAAGCAATTTCCTGAAGAACGACATATCCAGCTATACCGCTATCATAATCAAACAGGCATTGTAGGACATTTTTCTATGGGTAATGAACCATCTTTTCATATCCCTTATCTCTATAATTATGCCAGTGAGCCCTGGAAAACCCAGAAACGCGTCCGGACATTAATGAAACAGTGGTACCGCAATGATGTCTTTGGCATATCGGGAGACGAAGATGCGGGCGCCATGTCAGCTTTTGCTGTTTTCTCCGCTATGGGATTTTATCCTTTAACAACAGGTATGCCGGTTTATACCATCGGAAGCCCAATATTCGAGCATGTTAAAATTGAAGTGTCTAAAGACAGATATTTTGAAGTTATCGCGGAAAATAATACCGGGTATAATAAATATATTCAATCAGCTACTTTGAATGGTAAACCGCTCAATCAGCCCTGGCTGGCTCATTCCGACATTTCAAATGGAGGAAAACTTGTATTGCAGATGGGCCCAAGACCCAATAAAGAATGGGGAAGTGATGCCAGTGCAGTACCGCCATCAACTCCATTGCAAGAATCTGATTGTGTGCTTAAGAGACCTTAAAAGAATAATATGATTAAAGCTACGCTACTATTCAATTTGGCTCTACTTATTCAGGTTCAGTTACATGCTCAGATAACTCCAAGTGCTAACCTATATCCTGAAAAAAAGATGGTTTTGGATTATCTGGGCCAAAAAGAGGTAATGCAAGAATTCGGAAAAATATCGGATGCTATCTGGTCATATGCGGAATTGGGAATGCAGGAATTTAAATCATCGGGATTACTTGTAAATACGCTGGAGAGTGCTGGTTTTAAAGTTGAAACAGGATTGGCTGGTATGCCCACCTGCTTTGTGGCAACTTATGGATCTGGTAAGCCTGTGATTGGAATCATGGGTGAGTTTGATGCATTACCTGGCCTTTCGCAAAAAGCAAGAATACCCCAACATGATCCATTGATTGAAGGAGCACCCGGTCATGGTTGTGGACATAATACAATGGGAACTGCAGCGGTGGCAGCTGCAATAGCCATTAAAAAGGCGATGGACAAGTTTAAATTTCAGGGTACAATAAAGGTATTTGGGTCTCCGGCTGAGGAAAACCTGATAAGCAGGCCTTATATGGTTCGGGCAGGTTTATTTAATGATGTGGATGTCGTTATCGACAATCATAGTGCCAAAAGTTTTGCTACACAATACGGAGTTCATGGCAGTGCGATGTATTCAACAATATTCACATTCAAAGGTGAAACGGCTCATGGTGGATCGGCATGGAGAGGAAGAAGTGCATTGGATGCTGTCGAATTGATGAATATATCCACTAACTACTTAAGGGAACACTTACATTTCAGTCATCGAATGCATTATATCATTCTTGATGGGGGAGAAGCTCCCAATGTTGTGCCTGATAAGGCCAGTGTTTGGTATTTCGTTCGGTCGAGCGACGAGAGAGTAGAGGATATGTATCAGCGTGTGATTGATTGTGCCAAAGGAGCAGCAATCGCATCCGGAACGAAATTAGCTGAAATTCGATGTTTAACAGCAATTCATCAAAGACATGCCAATAGGGCTGTTGCTGAGCTATTTCAGAAAAATATCGAGTTGGTTGGCATGCCTGAATGGACCGATGAAGAACACGAATTTGCCCGGCATTTACAAAAAGAATTGGGGGTTAAGGTAAAGGGAATGCCAGAGAAAATTGACTCACTAAAGGCTCCGCCTGAAAAATTTACCGGAGGCGGATCTTCTGATGTAGGTGATGTTACCCTAATCGCACCAACTGCCACCCTGGAATTTCCTGGCGGCGTACCGGGAAAAGTACCTCACCATTGGTCGACTGTGTCTGGTAATCATGGTTCTACAGCCTGGAAAGGACTTATTGCAGGAGCAAAAGTTATGGCTGCATCGGCCATTGACTTGTTTACTCAACCTGATGAATTGAAACAAGTAAGAAAGGAATTTGAAGATTACTCAAAAGAAAATCCATATAAATCATTTCTTCCCGAAGATGCGAAGCCCCCTGTGGATTTGAATAATGCCATAATGGAGAAGTGGAGAGATAAAATGGAGCCGTTTTATGTGGATTATAAATAGCTACTTAGATAAACTGAATAAATATTACACCGAGCAATGAAAGTAAAGCTAACATTACTACTCTGTCTCATTTTAACTAACACTTATCACATTTATGGACAAGTTGAGGATAATAAACATTTAAATGGTGACATTGTAGATTATGTTAATCCATACATTGGAAATGTAAGTCATTTGTTGAAACCAACCCACCCGGTTGTCCAATTACCAAATAGCTTTTTACGAGTTTCTCCCGAACGAGGTGATTTTTCACAGGTCACCATCCACGGTCTACAACTAGCTCAATCCATAGGTTTACACTTAAGTCCGTTACAGGGTGATCGAAGTCAAATCCAGCCTCAGATTGCTTACTCTTATGATAATGAAAAAGTGACTCCTTATTCATATTCGGTAATACTGAATAAGCAGGAAACAAAAGTGACTCTTGGAGTTTCGCATAAGTCAGCCATTTATCAGTTGGATTTTCAGAAAGAAGGTGAGGTATTCCTTGTCCTTAGTTCGCAGGAAGGAATGTTGAATTGGGACGGAAAAGGCATTTCAGGTTATCATTCTTTAGGAAATGGTGTGAAGGCTTATGTTTATCTATTGCCGGATATAACCCCAACAACAAGTTATGTTTTGCAAAAAGACGAATTAATAACTGGAATTCAGGTTGATGGTAAGGATGTCTGCATTGTACTGAACTATCCTGAGAACACAACCCGGGTAAATGTAAAGTATGGCATATCCTTTATTAGTGAGGACCAGGCGAAGAAAAATATGGAAGAAGAAGTACTTTCTAAAAGTCTGGGAGAACTTCATGAACATGGAAGAAGAACATGGAATGAAACTTTAGGCAAAATCAATGTGAGTGGTGGGACAGAAAACGAAAAGGCAGCATTCTATACGGCCCTATACCGATCCCACTATCGTCCGGTTTCCATTTCTGAAAATGGCCGCTATTTCAGCGCATTTGATGGTCAGATTCACGAGGACAATGGAGCACCTTTCTATACCCACGATGCCGGTTGGGATACCTTTCGAGCACTTCATCCGCTGAATATTTTGATTAACCCGGAAATGGAAGAGTATATTCTCAGCTCTTATTTGCGGATGGCTGAACAAATGGAGGAATTGCGAATGCCTAAATATATTGGCTTCAAGGGTACCTGTCCGGGAATGATTAGTAATCATATCATTCTGTCTTTTGTGGATGCATATCACAAGGGATTGAAGGAGTTTGATTTGGATCTGGCTTTTGAAGCAGGAAAGAGTGTAGTGATGGGAACTACCCTGGCAGCAGTCTCAGACGAACCTGCAGGTGAATTAAATCGATTTTATCAGGAACATGGTTATATCCCTGCATTGTGGGAAGGTCAAAAGGAAAACCTGCTTCCACAGGTAAAGCCATTTACAAAGAGAATGGCTCTTTCTGCAACATTAGGTACTGCTTACGATGATTGGGGGCTTGCACAGTTAGCAGCAGAAGTAGGTAGAGAGGAGGATTATAAGTATTTCTGTAATCGTTCACTCAATTATCGAAACCTCTTTAATTCAGGAACAGGGTTTTTCCATCCAAGGGATAAAAGAGGACGATTCATCAGGCCAATTGACTATACCTATTCGGGAGGGTTGCATGGTAGAGATTATTATGATGAAAGTAACGGATGGATTTATCGATTTGGTTTACAATACAACATACAAGACCTCATTGATATGATGGGAGGTCGGGACACATTCATTGCTAACCTGGATACACTATTTTCCAAACCCTTTAGTTTACCAAGACATGTTCAATTATTCCGGTACCATAATCAGACAGGTATTGTAGGACATTTTTCCATGGGCAATGAGCCATCTTTTCACATCCCCTATCTCTATAATTATGTGGGTCAACCATGGAAAACACAAGAACGAATGCGGGAGTTAACCAAACAATGGTTCCGAAATGATTTATTTGGCATTCCTGGTGATGATGATGGAGGGGCATTATCTGCTTATGCTGTTTTTTCCTATATGGGTTTTTATCCTGTTACCATTGGAATGCCAGTTTACAACATTGGTAGCCCCGTATTTAATCACATCCGTATCAAATTATCCGATGGTGATGATTTTGAAATCATCACGGAGAATAATTCCGGGCAAAACAAATACATTCAATCCGCCACCCTGAATGGTGAATTATTGAATAAACCATGGTTTACACATTCGGATTTAATGAAAGGTGGAAAACTTGTATTGCAAATGGGGCCACGACCTAATAAAATGTGGGGTAGTGGTCAGGATGCAGCTCCTCCTTCGATGCCTATTTCACTATCAAACTGTAACTAGGTCGCATAGCGTATCAATATCCTTCAACAAGATTGATATTAAAATTCCTCCTAAAAATTGCCCCTTTTTTTTAATTTGTCTAAAATTAAGGTTGTTTAAACTTACATTCTTAGTTAAAAAACTAAAATTCACGTGTCCAGGCAATCTGATCTGTCCATATTATTTGAGTCCATCTACAACGAGCATTTCGATAAGCTTTATCGTTACGGCTATTCCCTTGTTAGGGAAAAAAATATGGCTGAAGACATTGTGGCCGATGTGTTTGAAAGCCTATGGTTAAAGCGGGAACAACTATCTGATATCAATAATATTAGGGCTTACTTGCTACGTTCTGTGAAGAATCTCAGTATTCAAAAGCTGGAAAAAAGGAAAGGTAGAAATACCATGGAATTAATTAATCAGGATATCCTGCTTAGTAATACCAATCCTGAGCTGATCCTTGAAGGAAATGAACTTGAAAAGGTCATTGAGAATCTATACCAGGATCTTACACCTCATGGTAAGCTGGTCTACGATATGACCCGGAATAAAGGCTTGGATAAAGACGAGATAGCTAAAGAATTAGGGATCACTACCAGGGCCGTCAACAAACACCTCAAGAAAGTACAAAATCACTTCAGGGCTGCACTCAATCAATACTTCCAAAAAGGGGATGCTTATTTTTATATCTCCAAAATCGGCGCTGTATTCTTTCCGGTTTCAATATTTGTATTGTCATTTTATTAAAATACTAGCTATAATCTACGTAATATTTTAATGTTTACTTATCTGATATGATAATATTGTAAATATTTAGATAACAGGTTCCTGAATAGCGGGTATTCCTATCTATATAGATGAACATATCATTGAAATGGAAGACCTCATTACAAAATTCATCGAAAACAGACTCAATAAGCGTGAGGCTGTTCAGCTCAAAAAATGGCTTGCTGAAGATGAAGAACATGTTCGGTTTTTTAAGAATTATGTCAATCATTGTGACTTAACTGATGTTGAAGTGGGTTTATCCAAATATAAGGTTTGGAGGAAGCTCAATGTCAACCAGAAACCTTCCCTGGAAGTCATCGATTCGGTGAAACCAAATAGGGTTTATCTAGCTGCGCTTTATAAAGTAGCAGCCATATTGATCATCGCATTGGGGATAGGCTTCACATTAAATTCTATTGTTACCACGGACGTTCAGCAAACAACAGTTGGAAAGTCTGAATTAATTACAAAACAGGCAGCCAGAGGACAAAAACTGACACTAAAACTGCCTGATGGCACTTTGGTTAAATTAAATGCAGGGGCCTCTGTTTCCTACCAGGAAAATTTTCAGGGTAATCGTCGTAACATCAGTCTAAAGGGTGAAGCTTTTTTCGATGTAAAAAGAGATGAGGCTCGTCCATTTCATATTGATTGTGATGGGTTGGAAGTTGTGGTACTTGGTACATCCTTTAACATTAATTCAAATAGAGGTTCTGAAGCTGTTGTATCTGTGCTTACCGGAAAAGTAGCAGTCACTGACCTGTCGAGCGGCTCTAAAACCGTCCTTGAAAAAAATCAGCGTGTAAGCGTCGATAGAAAGCTTAGCACCATGAATAAAGAAATGATTAGCTCAGAAGATATGGACTTTGACTGGAAAGACAACTATCTGTCATTCGACAACCTTGGAATGCAGGTAGCTTTGAAAAATGTAAGTAATTGGTTTGATATCGATTTTCAGATTGAAAGCGGAGTAACCTCTGACAGTTTCTTTAGAGCAAAGTTTAAAAATCCAACACTTGAAGAAGTCATGGAAAGTCTGGCGTTTGCCTATGGTTTCCAATATAAGATTGAAAACAAAAAAGTTGAAATAATGAAATGAGCATATCATAAAAAAAGGAGAGTTGAGAGGGCTTTGGGGAAAGTTCTCAACTCCCCGGAATAAGATCAATAACTAAACGATTAACCTTATGACAGTAAAATTACGCAAATTTTTAATTCGCATGTCCAAGCTATCCATGTATGCGATGATCATTTGTCAGAGCATCTCTCTGGCAATAGCCGATAATGCTACCGCTCAACGAAAAATGCTGAGTGAGATTGATATCAATGTTGCACTCCCTGCCAGTTCTTCACTTACAGATTTAATTGCTGCCATTGAAGAAGAAGGAATGTTCACATTTGTGTATTCCAAAAATAAGATTGGAAAAACGAGGATTACGCTTGATCAATCCTATGGCAATATGATGGAGCTGCTGAACGAACTCTCCGTTCAGGCAAGGGTAAACATCAAAAGAGTGAACGAGACCATTGTACTTAAAGAGGTTGGTGAATCAGTACCCGTCCCATTCGTTGAAGACAAAGTGCTTCAACAGATGTCAGTGACAGGTACCATCACCGACGAAAATGGAGAAGGTCTACCAGGTGCAACGATCCAGGAGAAGGGAACAACCAATGGAACCATAACCGATGTTGAGGGATCTTTTTCAATGAACGTTCAGGAAAATGCAATTTTGACTATCTCTTTTGTAGGATTTAAATCAAAAGAGGTAAGCCTTAATGGTAGATCCACGCTTGAAGTGAGCTTGGAATCTGATGTAGCTGCATTGGAAGAAGTTGTAGTTGTTGGTTACGGTACGCAGAGGAAAAGTGATCTAACAGGCACGGTAGCTTCCGTGAATGGTGATAAGCTAAAGGAAACTTCAGCTGTCAGTGTAGCCGGTGCCCTGGTTGGAAAGGCAGCCGGGATCCAGATTCAGGAGATTAACGGAAGGCCAGGCGGTAACGACATAATGGTGCGTGTAAGAGGAGCAAGCTCTATTACTGCTGGAAATGACCCTTTATATGTAATTGATGGCTATCCAATGGATCAGGCAGGTTTGAATATGCTAAATCCTACAGATATTGAGAGTATTGAAGTGTTAAAAGATGCTTCAGCAAGTGCGATTTATGGTTCAAGAGGGGGTAATGGTGTAGTATTAATTACAACAAAACGAGGCAATGAAAGTGAGGGTAGTAGAGTTGAGTTATCCATAAATACAGGTATTCAGGAAGTTGCAAATAGACCTGAAATGATGAATTCATCGGAATATGCCGAGTGGTTTATTGATGGACATAATAATGCATGGATTCAGGCCGATCCGGTTAACAATAAAATCACTGATCCAAATTCGGTCAGGCAAGAAAGCTATTACATTATTCCGGATGAAATGAATACTCCTGAAGTATTACCAGACACCGATTGGGGTAGTCTAATTTTCAGAAAAGCTTTGACACAAAACTACCAGTTAAATGTTTCAAACAATTCTGACAAGGGGTATTATAACATTGGAGGTAGTTATGTAAATCAGGAGGGAATTGTCATTGAAACTGATTTTGAGAAGTTCAATTTGCATTCAAATTTTGTTGCAAATGTTTCAGATAGAGTAAAGGTCGGATTGAATTTAGATGGGACATTTACTAAGTCAAATTTAATTGAGGAGGGTAAATACGGCCCTGTTGAATTGTCGCTTGTTGTTCCTCCTGTATATCCGGCATACAATCCAGACGGCACCTATGGGTCTCCAGTGAGTAGTACATGGTTTAAAGGTGATGACCCTAGCCCACTTGAAGGAGCAAAAGAAATCGATTGGAAAGAGCAGGGATATAGAACCTTCGGAAAATTATTTGCCGAGTTTAAAATCCTGGAGGGATTAAAATATAATATTTCTGTTGGAGGAATATTAAGTGGAAGAACAGAGGATCAGTACCGACCCTCATACATTGGTAGAGACTCCAATCCTCCACCCAATCAAGCAGATGCCAGACAGTGGAGCTCGTCATCTTTCAACTGGCTGGTTGAGAACATGTTGAATTACGAAAAAGATTTTGAAGGTAGGCATAACCTCAAGGCGCTGGTTGGTTATACTGTGCAGAAAAATCGTGATGACAACTCATATATGTACGCCACAAATTTCCCAAATGATGCCATTCATACGATTAATGCTGGGCAAGTCACTGATGGATATACAAATATTTCTGAGCATTCCTTGATTTCCTATATAGCCAGAGTTAATTACAGTTTGTTTGATAAATATCTTCTCACAGCTACTGTAAGGGCAGATGGCTCATCACGATTTGGAGCAAATAATAAATGGGGGACATTTCCTTCAGCTTCATTAGGATGGAGATTATCCGACGAGGAATTTATGAAAAGCATCAACTTTGTTAGCCAGACCAAATTGAGAGTAAGCTATGGTTTAACTGGAAACTACAATATACCCAATTACGGTTCAATAGGGCTCCTGGACAACGCATATTATGTCTTTGGATCAGGATCTGGTTCTTTGAATGGGGTTGTTTATCCCAGCACAATCCCTAACCCGGATTTAAGCTGGGAGAAGACTAAAATGTTTAACATCGGGTTAGATGCAGGACTGTTTGAAAATCGAATTTATTTTGAAATTGATTACTACAACAGTATCACAAAAGACCTCTTATTGGATGTGCCGGTTCCACGTATAACAGGCTTTGGTTCTCAGTTGCAAAATATAGGAAAGGTACAAAATAGAGGCTTGGAATTCACCTTGACTACCCGAAACCTTGTAGGGGACTTTGGATGGACAACAGACTTTAATATCTCAAGAAATGTAAATGAAGTATTGGCTCTGGGACCAGAAGATAAACCAATTTTCGCCAGTGCTCCTAATGCTAGCAACTCATTTATTACTGAGGTAGGTAGTCCAATTTCGAATCTTTATGGTTACATTTTTGATGGGGTTTATCTGACACAGAATCAAATTGATACCCAGCCTCATTTACCATCAGATGTTCCCGGAGATCCAATCATTAGAGATGTGAATGGTGATGGAGAAATCACCTCAGATGACAGGGCTGTTTTAGGTAATAATCAGCCAGATTTTATTCTGGGCCTTAACAATAAGTTTACTTATAAGAATTTTGATCTGAGTGTTTTGATCAACGGATCTTATGGGGCTGAAGTTCTTAGATTATCCTCAAGATTTACCGATTTCTATCATGGTGACAGAAACGGAAACAAAGAAGCGGTTAATCGTTGGCGTTCACCAGAACAACCAGGAGGCGGAGAGTATTTCAGAGCAAACAGATTGTATAATGGAAGACAAAAAGAACCTTCCACCTATTGGGTAGAGAACGGTTCATTCACCAGGATCAGGAATGTTATCCTTGGGTATACTTTCAACAATTCAGTACTGGAAAAATTGAAATTGGGTTCGGCTCGTCTGTATTTTTCTGTGACCAATTTGATGACATTTACGGATTATTGGGGATTTGATCCTGAAGCTAGCACCACAGGAACGGATTTATCCAAAGGGGGTGATTATTCTGCATATCCACTTTCTCGAACTTATATGTTCGGGGTAAAAGTCGGTTTCTGATTTAAAACGTTAAAGATTATATCCATGAAGAATTTTATAAAAATACAGCTATTCATTATTCCTTTTATAATGATGTCCTGCTCAGAAGATTTCATAGAACTTGCACCACCTTCTGATTTAAATGCCAATGACTTTTATAATTCAGCTACTGATTTTGAATTGGCAGTTAATGCAGCCTATCAAAATCTAACATCAGGTGGAATGTATAATGGTTTATTTCGTCCGTGCGAAATGCGATCAGATAATACCTATGCAACCTGGGTGTCGGGAAGTTCATTTGATCTTACCAGTATTTATGAGTTTCAGGTAAATTCTGCAAACACATTTGTTGATACGTGGTGGAATGATATGTATCAGACGGTTTTAAGATGCAATCTTGTGACAGATCGAATAAATGATGTGGAGATGGATGAGTCACTTAAAGACAGGTATGTGGGTGAAGTAAGCTTCATTCGAGCACTTACATACTTTCATTTGGTTCGGATTTTTGGTGATGTCCCATTGGTAACTTCAGAAATTACTGTTCCGGAGTCTTATTCATTAGGTAGATCATCAACATCTGAAGTCTATGAATTTATAATTAACGACTTATTAACAGCAGAGAGTTCATTGCCAGAATCATATACGGGTTCCGATATTGGTCGGGCTACAAAAGGTGCCGCACAAGGTTTGCTGGCCAAGGTTTATTTGACTCGCCAGGATTATTCAAATGCTAAAACATTCCTGGAAAAAGTAATAAATAGCAATAATTACGAACTTCTTGATGATTATTCATTTCTCTGGGACTTACAACATGAAAATAGTAAAGAGTCGTTGTTTGAAATCCAGTATAAGAAGGGAGGAACAAGTACCGGCAGTCCTTTCGCTAATCAATTTGCTCCCAGGTTTTCTGGAAATACCATTGTGAAGGTGGGCGGTACGGGATCTCAAAATGCCCCGACAGATGATATAGCCGCTGAATATGAATCAGGAGATCTCAGAAAGGACCTTTCCCTGGTTTGGGGTTTTATAGATGAAAATGGAGATTCAATAAAATGGCAATGGACAAATAAATATCTGGACGTACCATTTTCAGATGGAGATTCTGATAATAATTGGCCGGTTTTGAGGTATGCAGATATCTTATTGATGTATGCAGAAGTACTGAATGAAATAGGTTATGTTGCTGATGGCGATGCTTTTGATTATCTCAATATGGTGAGAACACGTGCAGGACTAACTTCTATTACCTCAAACCATGCTAATCCTGAATTTAGAGCTGCAGATCAACAAGCATTTAGGCTGGCTATTGAACACGAAAGAAGAGTGGAACTTGCTTTTGAGAATCATCGGTGGTACGACTTACTAAGAACAGGAAGAGCTATTGAGGTAATGTCTTCGAAGGGTTACACAATTTCATCAAAAGATTTATTGTTCCCGATCCCGCTTAATGTGATCCAGTCAAATCCGGAGAAAATAAGCCAAAATACTGGTTACTGATAGTTATAATTAAAAATAAGCAGGGGGTGCCCCTGCATTTAACATAATTAAAAATTGAGATGAAAGTATCTTTTTGCCCTAGAATGCTATTTCTTTTGCTCACCTTGGCGTTCCTTTCTCCATCGTGTGTGGAAAAAACTGAAAAGGAGTCTGGACCAAAACAAGGTGAGTGGATCTGGCTCTTTAATGGGGAATCCACTGATGCCTGGAGGGAAGTTAAAACCCAAAAATTTCCGGATGAGGGCTGGAGCACTGAAAACAAAGTGCTAACTGTTCTGGCTAAAACCGATCATGGACATGGAGGTGGTGATATTATTACCAAGGAGCAATTTGAGAATTTTGAGCTGCAGTTAGAGTTCAGGTTGACAGAGGGAGCCAATAGTGGGATCAAATATTTTGTTGTCGATAATATTAATGGATTTAAAGGACAGTTTTTGGGCTGCGAATACCAACTTATTGATAATGAGAATCATCCTGATGCCCTGAATGGTGTAGGGGGTAACCGCAAACTGGCAGCTTTATATGATTTGATCCCGGTACAAGAATATCCTGAAATAAAACCTCCGGGTCAATGGAATCAGGCAGCAATTGTAGTTAAGGGAAACATGGTTACTCACCGTCTGAATAACCTGGTTGTGTTGGAATATAATAGGACCAGTGGAGATTTCAGGGAGAGGGTTCAAAAAAGTAAGTATAGCGAGATGAAAAATTTTGGAGAAATGGATAGGGGGCATATTTTACTTCAGGGTCATGGAAATGAAGTTTCATTTAGAAACATCAAGATCAAAAAACTTTAATTCAATAGTCTGATCAAGTGGGACGATACATCAAAAAATTAAAATTTTAGTAATGGAAATTGAAAGACGTAATTTTATCAAGAGGGTAGCTGTTGGTGCCACAGGTGTTGCTGCCGGATTCCCAATGATTTCCAAAGGGGATATCATTGGTGCAAATGATCGAGTCAGGTTAGCGGTCATGGGTGTAAACAGCAGGGGGAACTCGCTCACCAGAAGCCTGGTAGGACTTGAAAATGCTGAAGTCGCATATATATGCGATGTAGATTCAAGTGCTCTTGCCAAAGGGCTAAAAACTGTAAAAGATAAAACAGGAAAATCAGCCAAAGGTGTGGATGATTTTAGACTCGCTTTAGATGATAATTCTATTGATGCATTGGTAATTGCTGCTCCAGATCATTGGCATGGACCGGCCTCTATCATGGCTTGTAGTGCAGGTAAGCATGTCTATGTGGAGAAGCCTTGCTCACACAATCCCTCAGAAGGCGAGATGATGATTCTGGCTGCTAAAAAGCATAAAAGATTGGTTCAGATGGGTACACAAAGGAGGTCCTGGCCTGTAATGAAAAAGGCTATGAGCGAACTCCATAATGGAAGAATTGGTAGCGTATACTTTGCGAAAGCATGGTATGCCAATAATAGAGGACCAATAGGTGTTGGTAAGCAAGTACCTGTTCCTCAAAATTTGAATTATGAACTTTGGCAGGGTCCGGCGCCGAGAAGACCATATGTGGACAATTTAATCCATTATAACTGGCATTGGCATTGGCACTGGGGTACCGGAGAAGCACTTAATAACGGAACTCACGAGCTTGACCTGGTCAGATGGGGATTGGATGTGGATTATGCATCAAAAGTAAGTTCTTTAGGTGGTAGATATCACTATAAAGATGATTGGGAAACTCCGGATACACAGATCATTAATTTTGATTTTGGAGACAATAAATCAGCAGTTTGGGAAGGAAGGAGCTGTAATAGCAGACCTGTAGAAGGAAGTGGAAGAGGTGTAGTATTCTATGGCACTGAAGGGTCAATGTTTACGGATGGCGGGAATAAATTCCAGATTTTTGATAAGCAGAACCAATTGTTAGAGGAAATCAAAGAGGGTGAAGATGTAGATGTGATGAATACCACCAGTCCTTCCGGAAACTTAGATGTTCCACACCTCAATAATTTTTTAGAAGCAATTCGCAAGGACAGGAATCTTAATGCCAGCATAGAAACAGGTTTTAAGAGTGTGTTGTTATGTCAACAAGGTAATATCTCTTACCGTACCGGAAGAACTCTCAATATTGACCAATCCTCAGGAAAAATCTTAAATGATCCGGATGCTATGAAACTATGGTCAAGAGAATATGAAAAAGGGTGGGACGTTACCGTATAATTTTCATTTTCCCTTTTAGTTAGTTTTGCAAAAGAATAGACCAGTAGCCCATTTATCACCTGTTAGGGGTTGCTGGATCTATTCTATGATCATTTCCTTTTGATCAGCGCACTTCATATAGGCTGTAATTACTTACTCTGTTGGTCCAACGTGTAGGTGTAAGCTGTTATATACGAAATCAATAATTTCAAAGAAAGCCATAACTTACATTTTATTTTTTTTGAAAAGTGGGCAGTAAGAAACAGGAGAAAATCAAAAGTATTCAATCAAGGGTTTTGTCTGAAGATGAGTTTCACGAGATCTATCAGAACAATTTCGAGCACCTCTTTATTTTTGCAAAATCCATGACCAAATCTGAGGAGCTTTCCAAAGACGTGGTATCTGAGGTCTTCCTGAATCTTTGGAAGAACAGGCATAAATTCTCTCAGATTCGGGAGATAGAATCCTACCTTTTCATAGCCGTTAAAAACCAATCCATTCGGACATTAACCAATGATTACAACAAAAAAGTCACCATTGGTTTTGGCAATGCTGTCAAAATGATTGATAAAGTAGATCCAGAGGAATTGCTACTTGAAAAGGAATTGCTGGAGGATATTGAACATGCTGTTTCTAAACTTCCCCCTCAGTGCCAATTGATCTACAGGATGGCCAAGGATGAGCAACTAAAATACAAAGAGATTGCAGAAGATCTGGGAATTTCCATTGCCTCTGTTAAGACTCAACTGGTAAAAGCTGCAGCGGTCATTCGTGAAACAATAAGAAGAAAATACGATCATAAGGAAGATGACCAGCGGAATAACTTTTCGGATTCCATATCAGTTTTATTGCTCATTGGATTTCTATCTCATCATATACAACCAATAGGATAACAGAGAATTGAAATTATTTCATTGAATGGTTTCTTTGATTGATGATCACTCAATATAATCATTAAAAAACTGTCTATTTTATAAATATTTAAGAATTCTTCAACCGGTTTGCACGCATTCTGATCTTTATAATCAAATCGGAAGAAATTGAATGGATCAGATTATTCTTAAATATCTATTAGAGGATCTCACAATTGAAGAACAACACAAACTCAGAAAGTGGTTGGAAGAAGATCCATTGAATCCGGTCATTCTTGAAAAGTTTGAGCATCATTGGAAAACAAAACAACCGGACTTAAGAGAGCAAAAGGATGAAGTATTAAGAAGGATTAAATCTCAGATGAACGAGGAACAACAGCATTCCGAATCCTCGGGCTTTAACTTTCCAACTAAGTTTCTGAAATATGCGGCTATCATTTTCCTCGTGTTTGTAGGAGCCTGGCTGATTAATGATATCCCAAAAGAGCCGCAGGTATCTGATCAGGTCAAATACATTGAAAAGACCAGCCTGATGGGTCAGAAAATCAGCTTGAAATTACCGGATGGTACTCAGGTAAAACTAAATGCGGACAGCAAGCTGACTGTCCCGGAAAAGTTCAGTGGATCCAGTCGTGAAGTAGAGTTAATTGGCGAGGCATACTTTGATGTGGTTAAAGATCCCAGCAAGCCTTTTATTATAAAAATGCCTGAATTCTATGTTGAAGTCAAAGGAACCTCCTTTGATGTAAAAGCTTATCCAGATGAAGACAAAGTTGTTGCTGTAAGATCCGGTATCGTTGAAGTGTCCAGCAAGGGGATAGGTAAATCAGTTGAATTGACAAAGGATGAAATGTCAAAGATATCGGTAATGAATAACACACTTGAAAAAAGTCAGATTCACGATCAGGACCTGATATTTGGCTGGATTGACCAGGATTTGATATTTAAGAATTAAAAAATGGACGAGGTTTTCAAAGAAATTGCAAAATGGTACGGAGTGACGATCGTGAAGCAAACAGAAAAGTTCTCTGACAAATTGTACACAGCCAGACATGACAACAACCCAAGCCTTAAGCAGGTCATGGAGAGTGTGTCATTCGTATTTGAAATAAAATTTGAAATAAAGGGAAATGAATTAATAATAAAATAAGAAAAGAGGGCTGAAGAAACTTTGGAGAGTGTTTCAGCCCTCTGACAACAGTTTTAGTAATCAAACCAAAACCATATGAATGTAAAATTACATAAAAACGTCATTCGCATGTCCAAACTAGGGATATATGTGATAATTGTCATCCAGTCATTCTCGATGTGTCTGGCTGGCGAAGTGACTGCACAGAGAAAGTTCTTGAATGAGATCAATATCGAATTAAGCGATGTGCAGAAGGAAAGATCAGTGCTTGATCTGGTCGGTGAAATTGAGCAATTGACAGATTTCAGATTTGCTTATTCCAAAAAGGAAATTAAAGACAAGCGTATTTCTGTTCAGGGTGGGTCCTGGAATTTGAGCGATCTGCTGAAGGAAATATCCACTCAGGCTCAACTATCTATTAAAAGAGTGAATGAGTCAATCTCTTTTCTTGAAGCAAAAGAACCTGTAACCTTCCCTGAGGTGGTCGAAGACATTGTAGACCAGGTATCTGTATCAGGCACCATCACCGACGAAAATGGTGAGGCACTTCCAGGGGCCACCATACAGGAGAAAGGGACAACCAATGGAACGATAACTGATATTGATGGGAAATACTCTATCAGTGTTCCGGAAAATGCCATTTTGTCAATTTCATTTGTTGGTTTTGAGAAACAGGAAATTTCCCTCAATGGCAGGTCGGTGATCGATGTTCAACTGGAAGCAGATATTGCTTCATTAGAAGAAGTGGTCGTTGTAGGCTATGGAACAGTTAAAAAGACAGACCTGACTGGTTCGGTAGCTCAAGTAGAAGTAGAAAGGGTAAAAGATATTCCGGCCAACTCTGTTGAAGGACTGCTTCAGGGTAGAGCAGCGGGTCTGCAGGTGATCAACTCCTCACAATCTCCGGGGGCCGGTGCTACTGTACGTATTCGAGGTGGCAGCTCATTGAGAGGTTCTAATGCACCACTGGTAGTCGTTGATGGGTTTCCTTTAGGTAATGCCGGTGACCTGAATCAGATCAACCCGGCAATCATCGAATCCATTGAGGTGCTGAAAGATGCATCAGCTGCAGCCATCTATGGTTCCAGAGGGGCAAATGGTGTCATCATGGTGACGACCAGAAAGGCCAAGACCGGAAAGACCACTGTCAGTGTAAGGCAACAAACTACGATTTCAGAGTTCACTTCAGAGCTGAACCTCTGGCGTGATCCTGCCCTCATGGCACGCTTGAGTAATGAAGCAGCCATCAATGGCGGATTCATTCCCCAATATGTGGGAGCGGTCAATAACATTGGGATCTATTACCCTTCTGTGGCAGAAATTGAAAATGGAGAGTGGCCCCACAATACCCGATGGGATGAGATTGTCTTCCGGGACAAACCCATTTCAAATAACACCACTTTTAGCATTTCAAGCTCTAATCAAACAACAAACTTCAACCTAAGTGGTAATTACTACACAGATCAGGGGGTTTTTATCGAAGATGACTATTCTAAAATAAACCTTAACCTGAATGTAAGCCATAAGGTATTTGAGAATCTGAAAATCACATTTCAGAGCATCGTAAACAGAGGCAATAGGAATAACAATGGTGGTTTAGGTTATTGGAGAAACCCTTTGCTTCCCATCTACAATGATGATGGTACCTATTACCGGTACAATAACAACGACTATGATCATCCCATCGCTTTAACTGAGAACAGGCTGAATAAGTCGAAAACACTTGATGTGATTACCTTGTTGGATGCCGAATGGCAGATCACACCGTCTGTTACTTTGACGTCCAGGCTTAACTACGGTTTTGGTAACTGGGTACAGGATCAGTACGACCCGCCTATTTACAGCCTGAACGGTCAAAACAACAATGGAGCGGCATATATCAGGAATTCGCTATCACACAAGGTGGTATCGGAGACATTTGTCAATTTCAACAAGTTGATTAACATCCATGAATTTGGAGTCACAACAGGGTGGTCCTATCAAAATGATCTGGGTAGAAGCTCAAACCTTGGAGCATTTGATTTTGTCAATTCCAATTTAAAAAATGAAAACATAGGATCGGGAAATCCTGAGCAGAACTCAGTAAGTAACGGCTTTCAGGAAACTAAGCTGATGTCTGGTATCTTCAGAGTAAACTATACCCTGAGCAGTAAATACCTGTTTACGTTTACTTCCAGAGCCGATGGATCATCAAAATTTGGAACAAACAACAAATGGGCATTTTTCCCATCGGGAGCGATCAGTTGGAAAGCCAGCGAAGAGCCGTTTATTGAGCAGCTAGGTACTTTCGATCAGCTCAAGTTCAGAGCCAGTTACGGGATATCAGGAAACCAAGGGCTCAGTCCTTATGAGACGTTGAGTCGTTTTGGGATTTCCGAATATTACAACAATGGCAACTGGATCACAGCGATAGGACCTGGCCGTGAGGTCGGTCGGGCCGGACAGGATGGTATCGAGGTGCTTTGGGGTGGAATCCCTAATCCCGATCTGAGATGGGAGACCACAGCTCAGTACGATTTTGGTGTCGATATGGGATTTGTCCAGAACAGATTGAGAGTGATCTTTGATTACTACATCAAATATACCGATGACCTGATCCAGTCCAGAATTCTGCCTGTATCCTCCGGATATGACCGGATGCTCGTAAACCAGGGGTCTATTACCAATAAGGGATTTGAAGTCACTTTGGATGCAGACATCATTCAAAAGGGTGATTTCAACTTCAATACTACGGTCATCTATTCCAGAAACCGTAATGAAGTAACGGATCTGGGTACCGTAGAGGAATCCGGCTTGTCGCAAGACCCCATTACTGGTATGACTTATCAGTTTTATGGGAATAGTATCGAGATGTTTAGGGACAACCCCAATCTGTTGGCTATTGGTGAACCAGTGAATGTATTCTACGGATACAAAACAGATGGAATTGTACAGACACTTGAAGAAGGTCTTGAGGCCGGTTTGGATGGTGATGAAGCGGACCCGGGAGAATTTAAATATGTAGACATCAATGATGATGGAGTGATAGATAACAACGACAAAACCATCATTGGTGACCCAAATCCTGACTTTACAGCCAGTATTAACCTGAGCGCTACCTATAAGAACTTTGATGTTAGTGTTTTTCTGAATGGAGTATTCGGGAATGATGTGATCAATACGCAGTCATTCAATCAGCCGAACAACAGACCATTCAGGTGGACGCCTGATAATCCCACCAATGAATACCCCAGCTTAAGGGACGGTCGTTTTACCCGCTTTGCTGACTGGTGGATTGAAGATGGGTCGTTTGTGAGGATCCAAAATCTGAATGCAGGTTATACCATTGACTTGCCGGCAAACATCTCTGCCCGCGTATTTGTCAATGCTTCCAATCTTTTCACTTTCACGAAGTTCGAAGGTTATGATCCGGAAGTCGGACTCGATGGAAGGTACTGGGGTGGTATCCCAAGATTAAGAAAGTGGACCCTTGGTTTGAATCTATCATTCTAAAACATTGAATCATGAAAATTTTTAAAATATATTTTTCCATCAGCGCTTTCCTTATTGTGAGTGCCTGTAGTCTTCAGGAGGAACCGTATGGTTTTTATTCGGAGGATAATTTTCTACAAACGCAATCAGATGCGGAGTCAGCAATCTCTTATGCCTATGATGCTTTGACCTTTTTGGAATATTCCAGAACCGTATTCCTTATTGGCGACATGCCAACAGAGGAGGCTGGACCGAAGCAGGATGCCTCTATCGACCGGTATGAGTTGAATAACTGGGTGGAGCAAAATTTTTCTACCAACGCCAGTCTGGTCAACTTCTTTAAGTATGCCTACATCGCCATCAATAGGAGCAATTACATCCTTGAAGAGCTCCCGGCAGCACAGTTTGATCAGGATGTCAAAGACAAATATCTGGGTGAAGCCTATTTCCTGAGGGCATGGAACTATTTCAACCTTGTACGCAATTTCGGGCTTGTTCCCATGCATACATCTTATGTGAAAACACTGGATCAAACGGCTGCACCATTGGCTCAAAGCCTGGATGAAGTCTATGATCTGATCATTGGTGACTGTATGATGGCGATGGAATTGCTGGATGTTCAGCAAGCCACTGGCAGAGCGGATAAAGTGGCTGCGCAATCACTGGCTGCCAAGGCTTTTTTATTCATCGCTTCAGCGAAGGAGCATAGTGTCCCTCGATACACCAACATGAGTAGGGATATCGATGATATGTATGATAGTGCTGCTTTTTATGCCGGTGAAGTACTTTTCAATCAGTCACAATATGGATTTGACGATGACTTGCTGGACATCTATGATGTTGATCAGGCTGATGGTCCGGAGCACATTTTCATCATGTCGATGGATCGGTCCGGAACAATAGAAGGTGATTATTCGAAGATCTCTAAACTGTTTATCCCGTATGTGGCCGGTGGTGATATATACCTTTCCAATGGAGATGGGAATTTCACCGTATCACATGATGGCTGGAGCTCTTTCATCACCAATGATGCGTTCTTTAATGCATTTGAGACCGGTGACCTCAGGGGTGACCTACTCATGGTTGATCAGGTTTTTGATTCCAATGGCAATGAAGTAGCCAGTTACCCCAACAATGGATTGCTATATCCATTCACAAGGAAATACATTGACCCGGATTTTATTGGGGACAAGACAAGCACTAAACCATTTTTAATCAGGTACTCAGATATTGCCCTTGTTTATGCTGAAGCTGTAGGTCCGACAACCGAGGGGTACAACCAGGTGAACGCCATCCGAGGCCGGGCGGATCTGGGTGATTTGACTCCCGGATTGAGTGTGGCAGATTTTCGCGAAGCCGTATGGACAGAAAGAAGGTGGGAACTCGCGTTTGAAGGAAACCGACTTTATGATCTCAGACGGTTTAAAAGGGTAGCCAGTGTGGTGCCGGAAGCTTCGGATCTATCAGATATGGAAACGACCTTTTATCCCTTACCACAGGTAGAGGTTAATTTGAATAAAGGATTGGGAATTGAAGATTAATAGGAGGTTTATCATGAAAAAATTATCATATTTTTTAGCAATAAGTATTCTTTCCCTGACTGCCTGTGTGCAGGATCCGTGGGATGATGTGGAAGCAGGAGACTGGAATAACGAACGAAGTGTTCTGGATATCCAGTTTGAGAATCAGGTGGGAACAGCAGAAATTGTGAAAGAGGACAGTAAGACTGGAAAAATTCAGTTTACCATCAATACCTATGCGGTAGAGGACTTTGGTGCTATTCCGGTCAGGAGCATCACACTTTCGTATGGGGGTACCTCATCTGTGAAAGTTGGAGAAACCCTGAATTTTGACAATGAGAATAACAGTGCTTCACTGATGGTAACGTCTCCGACCGGGAAAACTCGGGAATATACCATTACCGTTGACCCATTTGAAGAGACCTTGCTCGGGACTTATCAGATTACTGACCTGGTAGTATATGGTGGGACCGGGCCTGAATATGGCGGAGCATCAGTGATTCCTATGATGAATAAACCATGGGTTTGGCCTGAATCGGGAGGACCTCAGGCCGAGCTTGACAATACACTGACTTTCGAATTTGGAGGATTTACTGAAGATGGTAATACATTTGGTACAATCATCAATAATGCCGGCGATGACGAAATGTATGCGGATTTTGAGTTTACTCAGGATCCCGTTACTGATGTGAACCATTTCTACAGGAAGATCCCGGAAGGTGAGGGAGAGTGGGTGAGGAATTACACTACCGGAACCATCACATTTACTTTTGATGATGGCAGTAAGGCAACCGGATCTCTCATTGGAGCAGGCACGGAAGATATGGGCTATGGAAAGTCTAAAACAACCACAGATCAGGCCTTCGTTTTCAATCTCCAGGGAACAGATGACTGGACCAATATCTACAGCGACTATGACAAGTTCGTCAAACGGCCCCGCAGGTATTGGATTGACGTGACTAAGCAGTAATCTATTCATATCATGCTGAGGTAGCAGTAATGCTATCTCAGCATTTTCTATGCTAATATTCAATGATTTTGAGATCAAGTTTTCTAAACTTATGAACGCTATTCATCAAATTTTAATACTACTACTATTAACCACTGTTTCCTGTTCACCTGAGGAGGAAAATGACATTAATCCTGATGAAGATCAGGTAAATGAAATCACCTTAAAACTGGTGGATGATCAGGCAACAGCGGAAACCAAAGCTTTATACGCCAATCTATGGAGTATCCAGTCAGAAGGCATGATGTTTGGCCATCATGACGATCTTATATATGGCAGGGACTGGGTTTCAGAGCCCGGCCGGTCCGATGTCAAAGAGGTCTGCGGGGATTATCCGGCAGTTTTTAGTGTCGATTTTGCCCAGATCATGGATGACAGGAAAGATAATGGACAACCACTGAATGCGGCGACCACGGAGGAACGAAGGATGGCTATCCTGGCAGCTAGAGCCAGGGGAGAGGTAATTACCGCTTGTATCCATATCAATAACCCGCTCACAGGTGGCGATAGCTGGGACAATTCAGATAAAACAGTGGTGAAACAGATTCTGGAGAGTGGCAGTGAAGTAAACATAAAATATCAATCATGGCTGGATAACCTGGCAGACTTTGTCAGTAATCTCAAGGATGATAATGGTAAGCTGATTCCAATTATTTTCCGACCGTATCATGAACATACACAAACATGGTCCTGGTGGGGTAAGCTTTGTACAACCGAGGAGGAGTTCATTGGCTTGTGGCGTTTCACCATCGATTACCTGAAAGATGAAAAAGCTGTCCACAATTTGATTTATGCCATATCACCCCAGATTGATGTGGCAGCGAATATGAACAGCCTTTTGTTTCGATGGCCCGGAGATGACTATGTGGATTTTATAGGCATGGATAGTTATAACGGCACAAATACAAATGCACTTGCTACGAATGCGGGCAACCTTGCTCAATTGTCTGAAGAAAAGAAAAAACCATGTGGTATCACTGAGATGGGGATAGAAGGTATAAGAAGCGGAGGTTCGGAATATGCAGAATACTGGACAGAGGAAATACTGAAACCTCTTGCAGGGGAAGGACTGAGTCTTGTCGTGATGTGGCGAAATAAGTATGACCCTTTACACAACGGACACCATTTCTATGGACCGTATATCAATCACAGCTCAGCATCCAATTTTGTTAACTTCTACGAGAGCTCTTTTACGCTTTTCAGCCAGGACCTACCGGATATGTACAGTCCTGTGGAGCACATCACAGTGGAATAGTTTCATTCATATATTAGATGGAGTTGGGCCAAAGACCTGCTCCATCACCTTTTCCAATCCTATGTGATATTACACGTATCAAGCATTGAGGTTTCTGTGATCTGGCTTTTTTGATATCTTAAACATGCATGCAATTTGCATGCAATGAAGGCTTTTGTTATCTTTAAATGAAAAGAATACAATGCCTCTACTTCAGATAAGGAAGCTACCGGAGAATATTTACAATGCACTAAAACGTGCAGCAAAACGTGAGCATAGAAGCTTAAGCCAACAGGCTATCATTACTTTGGCCCGGGGGCTCAATGAGCCTGTGAATAATACTGATCGCAGGAAGTTGATTCTGAATAAAATAAAAGAGGAAAATCATTTGTGGAGACAGTGGAAAGATATAGATATTGCAGCATGGATCAGGGAAGATCGTGACAGGAGATGAAGATTGTTTTAGATGTAAGTGCTGCATTTTCAGTAGTCATTGGGGCATCAGATTCCGAGCAGGTTTTATCTAATCTGGAATCAGCTAATGAGGTATTGGCCCCAGACCTTTTTTATGCAGAAGCTACAAATACGGCATGGAAATTTCATCACATTGAAGATGCCAGCCCTAAGCAGTCCCAATTACTTCTGGCCAATGCAGTCGATCTAATTGATACATTTATCAAAACAGAATCCCTTGCGGAAGACGCTTTGAATCTTGCATGTAAAATAGAGCATTCGGCATACGATTGCTTCTACCTAACACTGGCCATAAAAGAAAAGGCAGCAATACTCACAAAAGATAGACGTCTTTCCAGGATCGCTAATAAGCTCGGTATTTCAACTTTTTAGATCTCACTCCATCGCCTTCTCCAGTCCCATCGTAGTGGTATAATACTTGGTGATCATGTTAGGGACTTCCCACTCCGGTAGTTTTCCGTCGATGAGGTACTTCAGGTATTTCTCAGTTACCTGGGCGAAGTGGGCTTCATGGCCAACCTTGTATTTGTCCGGGATATTGATCGTCCAGAGGTTGTCTTCCAACTGCTCGAGGGTCACGCCCGGGAACATCCCTGCGATGGTCTCGTCAATGGCCTTTTGCAGGTTGTCACGGAGTGGACTGGATACATCACTGGACTCCACATAGACAGTTGGCTTAAATCCTTCTTCTTTACCCTGCTTGATGATGATGTTGCATTTTGAGCCTCGCATGATGCTGTAGTGGGTGTCACCCGTGCCTTCCGGTGCCTGGTAGTTCCAGATCACGGATGCTTTGGCCACCTTGCCTTTTAGTTTGTAGATGATCTCTCCGTTGGCGTATACCTGAAGCTTGCCGTCTTTCACATCCTTCTGGAGGTAATCAGGGAATGCGTCCAATTGAGTCACTTTGGTGAATTGCTCCAAAGTAAGCTCGGTAGGCCACCTGCGGGCACTGATGATCTCTACGTCAGACTTACTGAGTGTCACATCAGGATAAGCTTCCCACTGGATGAGGTCTACGAGGTGCGTGTTCACATCTACAATACCTTCGCCCTGCTGCTCGGTGTCGAAGAACCAGGCAGGTCTTTTGATCGGGTTGCCGGAAACGTACTTGAAGAAGTGGTGAACACTCTCCTTGGTGATCGCCGGTGCATCGGGTGTTCCCTGGGTCAGCTCTCCAAAGACAGAGGGGAGCTTGGACAACTCACGCTGGATGATCGTCGTGATCTCGTGACGCTCGGTCATAATGTCGTAAAGCAGCACACCGTTTTCTTCTGCGACAGCAAAGGCTTTTTCCAGATCACTAAACCCTTCCTTAGTGATAACCATCGGCTTGTCAGCCAGCACATTGATACCGGCCTTGACGGTCTTGAGGATATACTCTGTTTTCTTTTTGTTGTTCCCGGCCGTCACCATGACGTTACCTTGTTTTTCGGAAAGCATTTTTTCCAGGTAGTCAGTTCCGGTATACACCACCTCATCCCACGAGGTAGGGCTTTCTGCCCGGCTGTTATAGCCATTGATCATATTCAAATAATCCTGGACATCACTTCCTTCAGGGGCATATACATACACTTTGGGGTCTATCTGGTTGTACATCGACTTCTGTACCAGCCCGGCATGGAAATGACCCGGGTCAAGGTTGATGAGTTTGACTTCACCTTTGGCACCTGTAAACATGTTTTCTTCGGTTTGAGTTGTGTTGTCTTTCGATTCCTGGTTGCCGCCTGTGCAGGCCACTAATATGATCGCCAGGAGTGAAGGAATTAAGGTTGATTTGTTCATCATGATGAGCTAGGTTTTTCCAAAAGATTGAAACTGCAAATTAAGCACTTTTTTGGATTGATGGAATCGCATCGATGTAAGTTCTTAATAGCTTTAACTTTTGTGTTGTACAGAAAGCATAAAAAGGAAAAATAGTAGTTTTGGATATGACTTTAGATGCATTACACGCTGCGGAAACCATCAATGCGCTTGAAATCTTTATAGATAAACGCAGACCACCTGAGCACATCAGACATCAACTGGATCTTAGCTATAAGATCGACAAGCAAAGTGTGATCATTTTTGAGCTTCGTCCATTTTGGCAGGATAAAGAAAAAATCATTGAAAGCCCTGTGGCTAAGGCCACCTGGGTAAAAGCACAAAATGCCTGGAAAATATTTTGGATGCGGGCTGACCTGAAATGGCACGGCTATGCGCCTGATGCCAAGGTCGATACCATCGAAGAGTTTTTGAAGATAGTAGATGAAGATAAACATGGTTGTTTTTGGGGGTAAATTTGAAGGAATCATTGTAAGTCCTGCGTGTACTTCATGTCATGACAGGCCGCTCACTCAATATGTGAGTAGATTTGGAAAACTCATAATTTGTAAGCCTTGACTCATTGGATTGAAGCCATCAACAAAACAACCAGAGACTTTCAGGATTCTTTTGGTAATCTGAACCCAGCGCAATTGAACTGGAAGCCTGCTGCAGACAAATGGAGTATCGCTCAGAACATGGACCATTTGATCGTGATTAATTCATCCTACTTTCCAATCATTCAGTCCTTAAAAAAGGGTACTTATAAAGCTCCTTTCTTAGGGAAGGTGGGGTTTTTGGTTTCATTCATTGGTAAAATGATTTTGAACTCAGTAAATCCGGATAGAAGGCGAAAAATGAGCACATTCCCCATTTGGGAACCCACGAAAAGTGAAATCCCAGTAGGTATTCTGGATAGATTTGTTGCACACCAGGCCGAATTGAAAAAGATGATTGAAGATTCTCAGGACTTGCTGGAAAAGGGGGCCGTCATTTCATCTCCCGCCAACAGGAATATTGTTTACAAGCTGGAGAAAGCCTTTGATATTATCGTCACCCATGAACAAAGACACCTGGAGCAAGCAAAAGAAGTTTATGAACTGATGAAAGCAGAAGTTTAATGAATAAAGTCAATACATCAGATCATATAAAATCCTTTCATGTTTTTAGATATTACACAATGAATCGAATAGCCTTTCTGATCCTCTTTTTATCCATGGCCTTTTATGTAAATGGCCAAACTTTCCCCTTAAAGCTGAGGGTGGCCACTTATAATGTGGGACACTTCAACCAGGGGTGGACAGGTGGTTTTCGTTTTATGGGAAATCCAAATGCTAAGAAAGAACATAAAGCTGGGGTAGCAGAAAAACAGATAGCTGCCTGGCGGCAGTGGATCAGCGAACAAAGTCTCGACTTTTTGGGTGTTCAGGAATGGAATCGATACTTTGATGCGGATAGCTTGTTTAGCGCTGAGAAGGAGTTGTTAACACCTTTTTACAACAACGTTTATCTTGGTAAAGAGCATACGTGGATATATAATGGTATTGCCACCAACTACACATTATCCAACCTCCGGACTAAATACACTTATGGAGATTATTATGCTTTGATCGGTGACTTAAAAATTGATGACAAAACCATCACCATCATTTCAACTCACATTCCCTGGCAGGAAGACTGGCATGTTCCGGCGCTTGAGGAGCTCATCGAGGATTTGAAACAATACGAGTACTTCATCTGCTTTGGCGATATGAACTCCTCGGACGAGGAGCAGATGCGTTTCAGAGAAGCAGGCTTTAACATGGCCAATGGTGGGTACCAGGGTTGGTTTGGCACTGCAGGCGGTAAGTTGACTCTGGAGGGTCGGCAGGGCAAAGAGGATACGAACATCGATA
The DNA here is from genome assembly GCA_965223915.1 of Cyclobacteriaceae bacterium. Taxonomy (GTDB): domain Bacteria; phylum Bacteroidota; class Bacteroidia; order Cytophagales; family Cyclobacteriaceae; genus UBA7330. The sequence goes on from OZ245027.1 coordinate 3,528,053, forward strand.
ACATCATCACAAGCCCAAATATTAAGATCATGAATGTGTCCGCACCACAAACGGGTTTGAATGATCTGGATCACCTGCCAGTCATTGCGGATGTCATTATCACGGGTTGAGATTGATAGATGACCGGTGGATCAGGTAGTCATGTACTTGCTATCCAGCGAAACTCAAACCTTTCACCGTGGTAGGTGTCCTCACCTACCACTGAAATTAATTCGGGATCACTTTCGACCAAAAATTTAAAACTCCTCCTTATATCTCTGCTAAAATTCCGTCTGGTGAGGACACCAGCCGGGGAGTAGTACTGATAAAGACACTCGCCGGGGAGTGATGCTAATTAATTCGGGATCTACTCCTGGTAACCTGTAACCGTAACCGTGGTAGGTGTCCCCACCTACCACTGAAATTAATTCGGGATCACTTTACCACCAAAAAATTAAAACTCCTCCCGGTAATGGGTAAGAAATCCAAAGTTATCCTTTCCGGTCTCATAAAAGCTTGCAGATGACCAATAGTAATCTTCAGGATACTTAACCAAATTCCACTTTTCTCCTAGTGGGTTATCATGTATATATCGGATCTTTTGCTCAACCTTTTCTCTGGAATCCATTAAAACAGCCAAAGGATCACGGTGCCAGATTCGGTGTTCTCTATCACATTCATTCACAACGAATCTATTTAATACTTTCGACTCGTTACTTTTTAGCTTTTGTAATAATTGATGAGCCGTATACTTGCTAAAGCTACTAATTGGTAGTTCATCACCATTTTCCCTTAACATTTTCCAAATGAGATGGATATGATTTGGCATAATGACAAATGCATACACTTTTATCATGCCTTTCTTAGTGAGGTGTTTTAGGGATTGAATAATGATATTTTTAAATTTATCATCCCAAAGAATTTCATTCCAATCTTTGATAGAGTTTGTCCAAAAATAGGTTTCGTTAAGAATGGTTTTTGATTTTCGATCACCTGTAATTGAAAGAGCCATTGGACTGTTGATGATATAATGCGTTAACTATCATTAAAAATATAGAAAAGCGATGTAATTTTCTTTTTTTGAGCTAAATCTATAGTAGTACTTAGATTCTGGCTGGTGAGGACCAACCTACTTTTGTTCCGTCTGGTGAGGACACCAGCCGGGGAGTAGTACTGTTAAAGACACTCGCCGGGGAGTGATGCTAATTAATTTGGGATCTACTCCTGGTAACCGTAACCGTTGTAGGTGTCCCCACCTACCACTATAGTTAGTTGGGAATCCTAAAATACCACTAAATTTAACAGGCATGCAAAATGATCTGACACTGGAAACGAAAAGACTAAACCTAAAGCCATTCAGCAGGGGAGAGGCCAAATTGTTCCGTGAACTCAGTGTGGATCCGTTCATCCGAAAATACCTCTGGGATGATGAAAAAATATCGTTCAGCCTTGCTCAGGAAATCATGTCTAAGAACAATGAATACTTCGAGCAGCGCGGTTTTGGTATTTGGAAAATGGAGGAAAAGGAGGAGGGGAAAATCATCGGGTATACGGGATTGTGGTACTTCTTTCAGGAAGATCAACCTCAGCTGATCTATGCGATCAAGGAAAAGTATACTAAGCAAGGTCTCGCCACTGAAGCAGCAAAAAGGATTTTGGATTATGCCTTTGAACAGTTACAGTTCACCTATCTGGTCGCTTCCACAGATGAAGAAAACAGGGAATCCATGAAGGTAGCTGAAAGCATAGGGATGAAAAAGCGTGAAAAGAAGCTTATTGACGGAAAGCCTACGGCGTTTTTTGAATTAAGCTGGGATTAACCAACGATGATTTACTGCTCCAATCCAGTGAACCCACACCCGTGGCAGGTGTCCTCACCTGCAACCAAAATAAGCTTGCCGTCGCAAAGCCTACCTTTCTATTCCAGCCTCAATCGCTGACTGTATCCCATCCAGCTCTGCGAGACCCATCAGCCGGCCAATCATCGGGTAGCCGGGGTTAGCGTTGCGGCTGTAGTCATCAAGCATCTTGATGCCATGGTCCGGACGGAAAGGGATCTGTGCGTCGCTGCGACCCGAAGTCTGGCGATTCATTTGTTCTTTAAGCAAGGCCTCAACGATGGGGATCATCTTCACATCTCCATACAGGTGCCCCTGCTCATGGAAGCTGCGGTCCTGCAAAAAGGTGTTGTTGCGCAAGTGAGCAAAATGGATGCGATCGCCTAAAGCTTTGACGATGCCCACCAGGTCGTTGTCCCGGTTGACTGAAAGCGAACCTGTGCAGAAAGTCAGGCCATTGTTAGGAGAATCCACTGCCTTACATATCCATTCCAGGTCCTCATGGGTACTCACGATCCTGGGAAGTCCCAGCACAGGGAACGGGGGATCGTCCGGATGGATACACATCTTCACGCCACTCTTTTCGGCTGTTGGAATAATATCCTGAAGAAATCGGGCCAGGTGTGACCGGAGCTTGTCACGGTTGATGTGCTGGTAATTATTGATCAATTCCAGGAACCGCCCTTTGTAGTCGGGCTCGGATCCGTCTACGGCACCATTGATGAATCCCTGGGTAACGATAATGGTATTGTAAGCCAGTGTTTCTTTGGTATCGTCAGTCATGCCCTCATAGAGCTTTCGGGCTTTCTCCACCAGGTCAGCCGGATAATCGTCAATAGCGCCGGGCCGCTCCAGGATGAACGCATCAAATGCTATGAAGGTAGGAAAATCAAAGAGCATGACTTCACCACCACTTTCAAGCTTATAATGCAAATCTGTTCTCACCCAATCGAGCACGGGCATGAAATTGTAGCAGATCCTGTCAATGCCACATTTCCCAAGGTTTTCAATGGACTGGATATAATTGGTGATCAGCCGGTCATAATCTTTGTTGTGGGTTTTAATGCCTTCCGACACCGGTAAACTCTCAACCACAGCCCACCGAAGCCCATGACTTTCAATCTTCTCTTTGACCTTAAGGATTTCCTCTACCGGCCATACTTCACCATTTGGGATGTGGTGTAGTGCTGTAACGACACCTTCGACCCCCATCTGTTTCAGGTCCGAAAGCGTTACTGCATCTTTTTCACCAAACCAGCGCCAGCTTTTTTCTAATCTCATTCAAGCGGTTTTAACTGATAATTGAAAAGGGCTTTTATACCCCACTGAACGCGCTGAAACCACCATCCACAGGGATGATTGTACCCGTAATAAAACTGGCAGCATCAGAGCATAGAAATTGCACCAAGCCATTCAATTCTTTGATATCCCCAAAGCGTTTCATTGGAGTCTTGGCCAACACTTTCTTGCTTCGCTCGGTATAGGACCCGTCAGGGTTGATCAATACAGCCCTGTTCTGATCTCCGATAAAAAAGCCGGGAGCAATGGCATTTACCCGGACCTTTTCCCCAAATTTCATAGCTAGCTCAGAGGCCATCCATTGGGTGAAAATGTTAACTCCGGTCTTGGCTACAGAATAGCCCATCACCCTGGTGATGGCAGAATAAGTAGCCATCGATGAAATGTTGATAATACTTCCTTCACCGGATTTGGCCATCGCTTCACCAAAGATCAGGCTAGGGATGACCGTTCCATCCAGATTCAGGTCCGTGACTTTCTTATAGTCAGAGATCTTCATGTCAAAGATGGTCTGATCTTCTGTCAACGTAGCCCCGGGAATGTTACCCCCGGCGGCGTTGATCAGGATGTGGATGGCTCCCCATTTTTCAATGACCTTATCTCTGACTGCCTTCAGACTATCTTCTTCCAGCACGTTACAAGCATAGCCTTGAACCTCACCTAAAGAGGATAATTCGTCAACCCGAGAGTTAAGATTTTCCTCCCGAATATCCAGAATAGCTACTTTGGCTCCGGCTTCCAGCAGGCTTCGGGAAATACTTCCTCCCAGCACGCCGCCGCCACCTGAGACGATGGCGACTTTGTCTTCTATATTATAATCAACCATTTAGATTTTTAATGTTCCGTGTTCCGTAAGGGTAGCGTTGAGTACGACTTAACATGGCATTTGCACCTTCATTGTTCGTAAATCTTTCTTTTTCCGAATCCCATTTCAATACGCCGGGTACCTTCATAGCAATATGGCTAATTAAACAAACGGTACATGCTCTATGTCCAATTTCAACAGGAGAGATTGGTGCTTTCCGCGTCTTGATACAATCCAGCCAGTTGCCATGCTGCTCCTCACTTACATATAATTTGGTTTCGTTCTCACCGATCTTAGATTGCAAAATTTTGGGATCGCTGGCATCTAAGGCGCGTTTACTGTTTTCTGCGGCTACCGGATCACTCGCCGAAGCTACATAATTTCCTCTGGAAACAAAGATCCATCCATCTGTTCCTTCATAACGAATTCCATTGTCATAGCCACCACTGGTGTATACAGTAATTCCGTTAGCGTATTCTTGTTTTACCATGAAGTCACCATGGACATCCCAAAGCCCTGATTTTGGGAATTGTGCCACTGCCTGGACAGAAGTGGGCCCTGTGAGTTCTGTATCCATTCCCCATGCGGCTGAGTCATAATGGTGCTGACCCCATCCTGTGATCATACCAGCACCATATTGCTCCAGTCTCAGCCATCCGGGTCTGCTGTATCCTTCCTGTGGGTGTACGCCTATTTCAGTATAAGGCACTTCAGGTGTGGAACCTAACCACATGTCATAGTTGAGATTCTTAGGTATGGGCATGGCAGGTGCTTCAGGCCCTGATGGGTCACCTGGAAGACCGATTTTTACCGTATGAATTTTACCGATTCTTCCGTTTCGTACCAGTTCTGCTGCGATGCGGAACTGAGGCATAGACCGTTGTTGAGTCCCTACCTGGAGAATCACACCTTTTCGCTGAACGATATCGCTGAGAAGACGACCCTCTTCAACAGTTAAAGAGGTTGGTTTTTGCAAGTAAATATCTTTTCCTGCCAATGCAGCTTCGATGGCGGGCTGAGAATGCCAGTGATCCGGTGTGCTAATCAATACGGCATCGATGTCCTTATCCGCGAGCATTTCCTTGTAGTCTCCATACATCTTGACATCCACAGCCTTCGATTTACCAGTTTTCTTGGCGTAGAATTCTTCAACCAGCTTTTTACCGTCAGCCATCCGATTACTATCCAGGTCGGAGACTGCGATCATTTTCGCCTGATCGTACTTGAGCGTTTCCGCCATATCGTGGCTTCGTGCGATCCTACCACATCCGATTTGCCCAACGTTAATGGTGTTACTTGGTGCGTTTTTTCCAAATACCGAGGAGGGTACGATCGTGGGTACCGCAAATGCCACAGCAGATGCCGATGCAGTCTTTTTCATAAATTGTCTTCGTTGCATAGGTTATGATGTTTATTTCTCTTTAGCATATTGTTCAAAGGCTTTCGCTATCCCGGCAGTTTGATGATCTCCTGAATGAACGAGTACCCTGTATTTTAATTTGATCTTGTCCCCTTTTTTCAAAATGGTGTTTTCATCATTTTGAGGCCAATACATGGGTGTGGGGGAGAAGAAGCCATAATCTCTGGTAAACCATGGAGCGGGAAACCACTCGTTAGATGGATGCTGTAGAATTGCGATTCCTTCCACATTTTCGCCTCTTATTCCATAGTAGTCCATCCAGGGTGACCTTTTACCAAAAGTAGCTTTTTCTCCACGTTCACCCTCAGCATTGATCATGGTGCCACCATGGGTAACTGCCAGATCCGGATCTACTCTTCCACTGAAAAGTGAGTGATTGGTCTTGTCAATGGTCACATCCATTAGCATTTCCATGGTCACATCAAAATCAATTTGGTAAATGTCATTGGATGGAGCGGTTACTGTGATGGTACGAATATCACGGATCGGTGATTCAGCACCTGGTCTTTTCCAGATGTTCTCATTCTCAATGACCACCTTATCGGCTCCGTTCTCCTTAATATCTGCCCTCAAGGGCACAATCTGACCTCGATCCAGCCCTTCCTGCCAATAGTTTCCACCATTTACTTTATCACATCCAAAAAACAATGAACTGTGATGGGGATAATTGGCATTTCGCATCGAGGTTACTGAGGCCTTTGAAGGACCGTTCACCGGGTAAAAGAAGGGATACTTTTCATAATCGGAAAGGATATACTGGGTGAATAAATTTCCATTGATCCTGATCTCAATTTTATCTCCTACCAACTCTGCTGTCAACTTATTTTGAGCCGATGCGAGATTTACGATTAGGAAATATAAAATTATCGTGAAAAAGTGCTTCATCTATGTAGTATCTTATTTAATCAATACTGCCTGAGGAGTGTGGGCAAATGCTTTCCAGTGCTTTTCAGCTTGCTCAACGGTCATTGCACCATCAAAAACCACCATCCGGTATTTTAAGGAATAGTTTTTTCCTTTTTCAATGATCCAGCTTTCATGACGGATGGGACAGAATTCAAAAAACATGTCTCCACGGCCTCCATTGGCGTCAATGGGCCATACCCGCATAGGCTCAGGGAAAGACCGATTACCCGGATGACTCATGAAAAGCACCCCGCTTCGCCCGGAATCAGATTCACCCTCAACGATACACCATCGGGCACTGGTTCCGTCAGCAGTAAGTCTGTCATGACCCTCTGAGGTAAGTACCATGCAATTATCTTTATGCCATCGTTCTGTCATTCTCATGCCTATCCCACCTCCATACCGATAAGCATCAAAAATGATCCCTGAGTCCAACGGACTGTTGATCGTTGTGGTATAATCTATCATATAGGATTTACCACTGGGATCTGCATGCCAGGCATTCACCTGCAAAAGCTCATTGATGGCCACCTGATCATCTCCCTTTGCCCCAAAATCCAGATGTTCTTGCAAAGCAGTGAATCCGGAATAGATGTCTCCCTCTTCCGTGCCTAGTAGTTTGGAAAACCTCACTGATCCCTGTCCACTGGCTAAATTCCAGAAATCCACTGCACGTCCATTAATGTGTGTTTTGGTCCACGGACCCCAGATACCATAATGGTGATAGTGGTCCGGTGCCTGAATACGGGTGAGCACTTCTCCGGACGGACTCCAAAGGGGATGGATAAATCCAGATTTGCGATAGATGGGGTTAACACCGTCAGGGGGATAAGTCATAGCCGTCTGATAATTGAGGATTGGTTGATCATTGGTCATTAACTGAATTCCCTGATTGTTCTTTTTTAAGGTGATAGAAGATTTGTTGGCACCCTGATCAGTCACTTTTAACAGAAATTCATTTTTCTGAGCAGGGTCTATGGTTTCATTGGCTATGAAATTTAAAATGGTCCTTCCTTGCTGATAGATCTGACTGTGCAGAGCCACCTGTTCGCGCTTATTTATCCGATATAGTTGATAGGAGGTATCGTTTGTATTCATCCCAAAGGATGAGATATCTACACTGACAGGGTTTCCTTGTGCAATGGATTCGGACAACTCAAGTTTAAATCTAAACTCCTCCTGTGCAGTAAGCTGGTTGACGAAAAACATCAACAAAACAAGAAGGCTTGGGGTGTGTAGTTTCATATCAGGTAATAATGTTCTAAGCAAAAGTAATAGAGTGTGGTATTCAATTCTAGTATGTATATTGCATACATATATACTTTTATTGCATTTGCGCAATTCGTTCAATTGAGTATTATATAATAAGGTGTAGACTGGAACATTAAAACTTGCGATCATGAAAATAATGCACGAGCAGCTCAGCTTCAATAGTACGAGCTCATTCAGGATCAAATGGGACGACTTTCCTCATTTCACTTTCCCTTGGCATTTTCATTCGGAATATGAAATTGTGTATGTAATACAAAGTTTTGGAAAACGATTTGTCGGTGATCACATCAGTGAATTTGATGCGGGTGACCTGGTACTACTTGGGAGTAATCTCCCTCATTTCTGGAAAAATGATGATTTGTTTCATCAGAACAATCCAAAATATTGGGTCAATGCAGTTGTTATCCACTTCCCGGTAGACTTTTTTAAAGCGGAGATCAATACCTACCCGGAATTTTTTCGGATCAAGGACTTGCTGACTCGGGCGGCCAGGGGAATCAGCTTTGATCTGAGTGTAACCAAAGAAATTGGTCCTAAGCTTAAAGACCTTTTACACCTGGAAGGGTTCGATCGAACATTAAGTTTCTTATCGATCCTGGACGAAATGGCCGTAGCTGAAAATTATGAGCTTTTGGCCAGCAAATCATTTGTACCCAATGTCGTGGATTGGTCCGGCGACAGATTGGATAAGGTCATGTACCTGGTGAATGCAAGCTATAGACAATCATTGAGATTGGAAGATGTCGCTGATCAGGTAGGTATGAATAGTTCTGCATTTAGCCGTTATTTCAAGGAGAAAACCGGCAAATCATTCTCTGAGTTTATCATTGAAATGAGGGTGAGCTATGCATGCAAGCTCCTAACAGAAGGTAAGTGGAGCATTACTCAGGTTTGCTATGAATCTGGATTCAATAACCTATCCAATTTTAACAGACAGTTCAGAAAAATTACTTCCTACACACCAACCCAGTTCCAGGATCAATATCACAGTGCGAACGTAGTTTGAAATAGGAATTTGATAGACTCGCAAAATTGGCACTTGATTGGATCGTTTATTTGAATGATCCGCATAAATGATAGCGAGAATATTTTAAATGTCAATTAAATGTAGTGTTCACACTTAAAAGTGTAGAATGTGTACGCTTTTTAGACAATTACTGGCAATTACATGCGTTTATTTGCAATAATAGTACTCGTCTCTGCAATACAAATACTAGAATTCACAATTTTCCACCACTAGCTTTAAGGTAAAATTAACCCAATCAAAAAAGTGCAGGTGATTTACCCTTGTAATAAGGCCAGATTTTTAACAGCTGTAAAACGCTTTTTACTGAGTCCATTTGACAAGTGGTATCAATTGGGTTTTAGCTCTCATATGCTCTCTTCAACCATTTCATCATTAATAAAGGTAGAGGGGGGTTCAGTATTACTGGTACCTAATGGTATGATTATTTTTAAATTGAGTTTTAACCTAAAAATTGGATCATATGAAATAGCATAAATACAAATAGGAGGGGCCAGTTTGACTGGCCCCAATCACAAATTTGTGATAGCCCTTCAAAATATCGACGCTCAAATCAAACATTAGGAGAGGCTATCAATCAGTTAAACAATATTTATTTAACCAAAATCAAAGATATGAAGAGTAAATTTACTCATACCATTTATATGGTATTAAAAGTGTCTGGAAGATTAATGATAGTTTTTCTTCTGACAATGAATCTGGCTCTGGGAAATGACGTGATAGTTGAGGGTAGTACCCCGGACAGTAAAAATCCTCAAAAAACCAATGATTCAGAAGACTTACAGCGTAGAGTTACCGGGAATGCTACAGATGAGAATGGAGAAGGATTACCTGGAGCAACAATCTTGGAAAAAGGTACTTCTAATGGTACCATAACTGATGTTAATGGAGACTTTTCCATTAGTGTTCAGGATGAAAATGCTGTCCTGCAAATTTCATTCGTAGGATATGAATCTCAGGAAGTAACCGTTGGAAACCAAAGCACCATAGATATTAGTCTGACACCTGATCAGGAACAGCTAGATGAAGTTGTTGTGATGGGATATGGTACTCAGAAGAAGAGAGACCTTACTGGGGCAGTTGGTCAGATTGACGCGACTAAAATTGCCAATCAATCACCAAACTCTGTGACAGACATATTACGGGCAAATGTTCCCGGTCTGAATGTCGGTTTCAACAACTCTCCTAAGGGTGTCAGTGAGATTCAGGTTCGTGGTAACAACTCCCTGAATGCGGGAACACAGCCACTGATCGTATTGGATGGAACTATTTATAATGGTGACCTGTCCTCTATTAATCCTAATGATATTGATAAGGTTGATGTAATGAAAGATGCCAGCTCTGCAGCAGTTTATGGTGCAAGGGGAGCAAATGGAGTAATTCTCATCACTACCAAGAGAGGTACATCAGAGAAACCGACCATTAATGTGGCCACATCTTATGGTATTGCCACTAAAGCTTTTGACAATCCACCATATGGACCGCAGGAATATGCGGCTTGGAGAACTGATGTATTTAAGAGTATCAACTATGGGGTAAGTGGTCAGCCTGGTTATTTTGATAATCCGGACAATCTCCCGGCAGGAGTATCTCTTTCTGATTGGCTCGCTTATGATGGGGCCACCGGAGATCCTACCACTGCATGGCTGAATAGAATTGGTTTTCAGGATGTTGAAATAGGCAATTATCTGGCAGGCAGAAGTGTGGACTGGTATGACATGATCTTCCAGAATGGTACCAGAAGTGACCTTAACTTAAGCCTCTCCGGACAGAAATCGGATTTGAAATATTTTTGGTCTATCAATAAGATGAGCAATGAAGGCATCATTGTGGGTGAAAAATACGAAACGATCAGGACCAGATTAAATTTGGATGCGGAAGTTGTTGACTGGTTGTCAGTTGGTGTTAACGCACAATTTTCGCAGGGTGATGAAAGTTCAGTCCCAGCAGAATGGGAGATGTATTGGAGGGATTCTCCATGGGGATCTGAGTTGAATGATGCTGAAACCGGCTTGAGGTTAAGTCCGCAGGACGATCCGGGAACAGGAGCAAGACATCCTTTCTTAAGAAGGACTTATACTGATCGCGAAATCAAGGAAAACATCCTGAACGCGCGTGTTTATTCTTTGATCACTTTGCCACTTGGTTTTTCTTACCAGCTGGCTTTTACCAATAGGTTTGAGTGGAATCATAATTATACACACGAATCCTCTGCAAGCCCCGAATGGGCCACTGGTACGGCTTTTCGTGAAAGTGCGGAGGAGCATGAATGGCAATTGGAAAATATATTTAAATGGGACAGAACTTTTGGATCCCATGTCATCAATGCCACCCTTTTAGTATATGCTGAGCAATATGATGGAAGATTTCTACATGCCAGTAATTCATTATTTAGTCCAAATGATCGGTTAGGATACTATAACCTATCACTCGGTACAGCTCCAATTATCAGTGGAGATCCAGATGGGGACGAAGGGTTTAGAGGAGACCAAATGAGTACAGGGGATGCTTTAATGGGCAGGATAAACTACAGTTTCCAATCAAAATACTTATTCTCAGCATCTGCTCGTAGAGATGGATATTCGGCCTTTGGTCCTGAGAACAAACGAGCTTTATTTCCATCTGTAAGTGGTGGCTGGGTGATATCTGATGAAAACTTTTTTGATGTAGGACCCATAGACTTTTTGAAACTGAGAGTTTCCTGGGGAATCAATGGAAACCGAAATATTGGTAGATACGCTTATTTACCCCGTTTTGTATCCAATAAAAGGTTGATTGTCGATGGAGGATCGGTAACAGCAGTTGGTACACTTGATCCTTCTACAATGGAAAATCCAGATTTGAAATGGGAGAAAACCACGGCCACAAACTTTGGTTTGGATTTCAGTTTATTTGCAGGGGTCATAGACGGATCAATGGAAGTTTACAATATGATCACAAATGATCTTCTGGTTTCCAGAGCTTTACCGGAAGTAACCGGGTATACCAATGTTCTTTCAAATCTAGGAGAAGTACAGAACAACGGTTTTGAATTGTTTGTAAACAGTAGAAACATCAACAATGCCAATTTTAAGTGGTCTTCCATGGTCAATTTTTCATTGAACCGAAATAAGATTAACAGCCTGTATGGTGACCTGGATGAAAATGGTGAGGAGCTTAGTGACCCGACAAACCAATGGTTCATTGGCGAGGATATTGATGTCCTGTGGGGACAGCGAGTGTTAGGCATATGGCAATTGGGTCAGGAAGCGGATGCTGATGTATATGGTCAATTTCCTGGTGATTTCAGAATCTTTGATAAAAACAATGATGGTGTTTTTACTATAGATGACAATGAATTTCTGGGTTATGCTACACCGAGATTCAGATGGACACTCGTCAACAATTTCAATTTCTTCCAGCACTTTGATTTAAGTATTGAAATGTACTCATTGTGGGGTATGAAGCGAGAGTTCAATGAAGCCAAGAACAGAGACAGTTTTGTTGACAGAACGAATTCCATACAATACCCGTACTGGACTGAGGAAAATTCTCAAAACGAATGGGCAAGATTGTTTTCCAGTGAAGGTGGTGCCAGCTTCAATGTATATAGGAATAATTCATTCATTAGGCTTCAAAATGTGACACTTTCTTATACCGTACCTCAATCTATATTGGATAATATCAATGTTCAGAGTCTCCGTGTTTATGGTAATATCAGAAATGCTGCCGTATGGGCCCCCGACTGGGAGATCTGGGATCCTGAAGCAGCAGATGTGGATGGTGTATCCGGTAGCGGACCATCACCTAGGTTTTTCACGCTTGGATTAAATCTGACTTTATAAGCTCAAATGAAAGAAATCATGAAAAAGAATATAGAATATTTAATGAAAGCTCTTTTGACAACAGCCCTGGTTATCGTTACCATGACGGGCTGTGATGAAGAATTCCTTGAGGCTGATGCACTCTCTGAGTATACCGCTTATAATGCACTTGGAGACGCAGATGGAATGTATGCCTTATTGGCAGGAGCCAGCAGAAGGATGAATGCAGAATGGTATGGAGATGGAGCTCCGATCATTACGGAAAATATATTTTCCGAAGTAGCCGTTGAGGGTACTACAGATAAGACAGGCCCTGCTCAGGACCTGAATCTTTTGATATTACCTGATGCAGAACTGAACAGTGCAGACAGAAACAGAATCGGATGGTATTGGAATGAATTTTATGAGAACATAAAGTCAGCAAATACTGTAATAAGCAGGATTGATGTGCCAACATATGAGTCCGATGAAGAGCGTAATGCGGTATTGGGCACAGCATATTTTTACCGAGCCTATTCCTACTATAGGTTGACGCAGCAATTCGGAGATATACCACTTATTTTGGAAGAGCTAACTAATCCGAAACTGGATTTCAGATCTACTGCCAGAGTAACCATCCTGGAGAAAATGCGGGATGATCTTGAATATGCTGCACAATGGGTGCCTGAAAGTGTTGCCATTGGTGAAATAAGCAAGGGCGCCGTAAATCATCTTTTGGCTAAAGTTAATCTTGCACTTGCAGATTTTGATGGGGCCATAGCAGCTGCAACAGCCGTGATTGACGGGCCTTATTCCCTTCAGACTACAAGATTTGGGTCGGATGCTAATGATGCTACTAAAAATGTAATCTGGGACTTGCACAGACCTGAAAATAAGGCTTCAAACCCGGGAACGATCCTCCTGAGTGTTTCCAGGTTAGAATTTGCAGGAAATGGAAGCCAGACTTCTACCAGTGCGATGCGACAGGCTGTTCCGCTGTGGTGGAGATTTATCAATACCCCGGATGGATTCAATGGTATGTCCGATAGTCCTGATGCTGAGATCCCGTATGTACTACAATTTGGAAGGGGGATTGGAAGGAACAGAGGCGTACCTTACAGCACCCAATATATCTGGAATGATCCTAACGATCCCGGAGAGCTGGATCTGAGGCATGCTCCGGGCAACTGGATGGACATGGAGGATCTTACTTATAATGCCGAATCCCTGAAAACCAACGGAAGTACATTCTACGATCAGAATCTTCAGCTTAAAAACAATGCTGGTACAGTATTGTGTTCTGATACCATTCGTAACTGGTATGGTTGGCCTCATTACAAGTTATATATTCCTGACCCTACGGCATCTCGGCCAGCAGGGGGACACTCAGACTGGTATGTTTTCCGTCTGGCAGAGACGTATCTGCTTCGTGCGGAGGCCTACTTCTGGAACAACCAACTACAACTTGCGGCTGATGACATCAATATGGTCCGCAACAGGGCTGGTGCACCTGATATGCCTGCAGGTGAAGTAAATATTGGTACTATTCTGGATGAAAGAGCCAGGGAGTTGTATTATGAAGAGCCAAGAAATACTGAGCTCACCAGGATGGCTTTCATCTTTGCCATGACAGGTAAGACAGCCTACAATGGAAAGACCTATTCCATGGCTAATTTTCATACAGAGAACTTCTGGTACGACCGGATTATGGAGACCACGGACTTTTACAACAAAGGTGTTATCACCATCCATGGTGATGAATATACCATGAGTCCTTATCATGTCTTGTATCCTGTACCGGCTTCTTCAATAAACGGAAATACACAGGGAATAATTAATCAAAACCTTGGTTATCCGGGAGTTGAAAAGAATATTGAACCATTGACATCTATCGAATAATAATTGGTTTACTTCTTTGAATCTAAGGGTGCCCTTCTCTGAGGGGTGCCTTTTTTTTATCCTTTTTTTAACTGAAATGCTGCTCAGACACGTTTATTGGCTTATTTTAGCTCACCAAATTTCAAAACCAAACCTATAATGAAACATCTTCAAATACTGACCCTGGTTGCATTCATAACACTTATTGGTTGTAAACCTTCTGATAAATCAACGGAAGAAAAGGCATCTGCTGAAAAACAGGAATCTGTTGCAGCATCTAATGAAGGAGAGTGGATCGCTTTATTTGATGGGACATCACTAGACAACTGGACAAGCTGGGAATCCCCACAACCTCCGGGTGTATGGTCTGTCACAGAAGATGGCACATTGTTTTGTCGTGAGCTTGATAAAGACGATGCCAAGCCGGGTGATAAAGGATATATCGTGTCCAAAGATCAGTTTGGTGAATTTCATCTGAAGCTGGAATGGAAGATCTCTGAAGGCGGTAACTCCGGTGTTTTCTATCTCGGAGATAAAAGTTTCGGTGGAATTATCAATTCTGCTCCGGAGATGCAGGTCCTGGACAATGACAAACACCCGGATGCCAAGAAAGGCAAGAATGGCAACAGAAAAGCCGGCTCACTTTATGATCTCATTCCGGCTGATCCCCAAAACGTAAAGCCGGTAGGTGAGTGGAATACGGCAGAGGTGATTGTGAAGGACCGCCATGTCATCCATAAGCAAAATGGTGAAATTGTCGTGGAAGTGGATTTGGATACCGAGGAATGGAAAGAACTGGTAGCAGGAAGTAAGTTTACCAAATTCAGAGATGACTGGTACAAGATTCCGGAGAAAGGACATATCGCTTTACAGGATCATAACAATGACGTATGGTTCCGAAACATCATGATCAAGGAGTTGTAGTTTTACCAACTCCCAAGGTCTGTCCGGACAGACCTGATTTGATCTGACCTGATCTGGGGAATGTGGTCTATAAATAGAAAAGCCATGAAGTCGGAGTGCTATAGTAAGGCATAGATGACCAATCCCAAAATAGCTGCGGTAGCGATGGTTAAATAGACGATCAAAAAAGAGCCTACTTTTTCTACAACGTTAAGACGTTTTTCAGCTAAAGCATTGGCATGAATCAATTCAGCCGTTAATGTTTCAAGGTCTTTCATTCTTTGCTTAAGTCCGCCTGTCAAATATAAAAAAGGTAGAAGTATTAGGTAAGTGTGTATTCTTAAGTTGCTTTTTATATTTAACAGTTATTAAAAATGCTTCTTACAAAAAGCAATTTCAAGTATTGTTTTTCGGTTTCCTGTATTGATCAATTCTCTATATTTGAAATTCTAAAACTAGTTGAACCCCAATAACCCATGGATAGACGAACTGCATTAAAACAATCCGCATTGATGGCGGGTGCATTTGCCCTTTTACCTTCCTGTAATTTCGGTCCTGACCGGGA
This sequence comes from Cyclobacteriaceae bacterium, assembly GCA_965223915.1. Classification (GTDB taxonomy): domain Bacteria; phylum Bacteroidota; class Bacteroidia; order Cytophagales; family Cyclobacteriaceae; genus UBA7330. Next base: position 3,543,724 of record OZ245027.1, read on the forward strand.
GCTGGTGGCGCTGGATAATCTACAGATAGACCTGGAGCATCAGGATTTACTGGCAAAGGTGATCGAAACGATTATTCCTTCTACTGAAGCTGAACCCGGAGCCGAAGCACTTAATCTTTATCGGTTTGTACTGGTGATGGTGGATGACTGTGAAACAAAAGAGCAGCAACTGGTATTTGTCAATGGATTGAAGAAGTTCAAAGCCTTTGTGAAGGATAAGGTGGGAAAGTCTTTTCCTCAGAAAGAACAAAACGCGAATGAAGAAATTTTGACTGCAGTAACCTCCATCAAAGAGTTGACCAAAGAGGAACAATCGGTGCAGGAGTTTCTATCCATCGCCCGACGATATACCATACAGGGCTATATGGGTTCAAAATATTATTTAACTGAAAAATTTCCGTATCAGCTGGTTCCAGGACCTTACCAGGATTGTGTGAATTCGGACGGACTAATTGTGATGTAAATGGCCAATTTTAACATAGACAGCGAAAAAGACAGAACCTACGACGCCATTGTCATTGGCTCGGGGATGAGTGGCGGTTGGGCTGCCAAAGAACTGACTGAGAAAGGATTAAAAACTTTGGTCCTTGAAAGAGGACGCAACGTAGAGCATATCAAAGATTACCCGACCACCACCATGATGCCCTGGGAATTTGAACACAATGGCAAGGTGGAACAAAAGGTGATTGATGAAAACCCAATTGTAAGCAAATGCTATGCATTCAGGGAGGATACTCAGCATTTTTTTACAAGAGATGACGTATCACCCTACGTACAGGAAAAGCCTTTTGACTGGATCCGGGCTTACCAGGTAGGAGGTAAGTCGCTCCTTTGGGCCAGACAGACCCAACGATGGAGTGACTTCGATTTTGAAGGCCCTGCCCGGGATGGTTTTGCCACCGACTGGCCTATTCGATACAAAGACATTGCCCCCTGGTACAGCCATGTGGAGAAATTTGTGGGTATTGCGGGTGACAAAGACGGTCTGCCCAATCTCCCGGATGGAGAATTCCTCCCGGCGTTGGAGCTTAACTGTGTAGAAAAATATTTCAAAGAAAAGCTGGAAAGCCAGTTCAAGGGCAGAAATGTAATCAGTGGTCGTTGTGCTCACCTGACTCAGCCGCAGGATATCCACCTGCAGCAGGGCAGAGGACAGTGCCAGAACCGGGTGCTTTGCCAAAGAGGCTGTCCATTTGGCGGCTACTTCAGTGCCAACTCATCAACCATTCCCTGGGCGGCAAAGACAGGGAATCTTAGCTTGCGACCTGATGCGGTCGTTCATTCAATCATCTATGATGAAGACAAAGGTCGGGCAACAGGTGTGAGGGTCATTGATGCCAAAACAAAAGAGACGATCGAGTTTTATGCACCCGTCATTTTTGTAAATGCAGGTGCCTTAAACACCAACCAGTTACTGTTGAATTCCACTTCCAGCCGTTTTCCGGAAGGTCTGGGCAACGACAATGGTTTGCTTGGAAAGTTCGTTGCATTCCACATCTATAGAGGTAAGATCTCCGGGAAATACGATGGTCACCTTGATAAAACTACTGTGGGCAGACGACCGACCAGCGGTTACATTCCACGATTTAGGAATGTTTATAGTCAGGAAACGGATTTTCTTAGGGGATACGCCGCTGGATTTAGTGCTCGTCGTCAGGTAGTGAGGTCATACGATGGCATTGGCGAGGAACTTAAGCAAAACATCTTAAACCCGGAGTGGGGCATCTGGCATGTGGGCTCCCACATGATGGGAGAGACCATTCCAAAAGAGACAAATTATGTCAATCTCACCCCAGAGAATGATGAATTTGGCATTCCTCTGCTCAACGTGAAAGTGGATTACGACGACAACGATGAAAAGATGATCAAGGACTTCTTTGAGCAGTTCACCGAGATGTACGAAAAGGCCGGTTTCACCGATATTAAGACACGTGATACGCACCAGGCTCCGGGACTTGACATCCATGAGATGGGAGGTGTACGGATGGGTAACGACCCAAAAACATCTTTACTGGATAAACATCACAGGCTCCATGCGTGTAAGAATGTGTTTGTAACAGACGGCGCATGCATGACCTCTACGAGTACCCAGAATCCTTCATTGACTTACATGGCTTTTGCTGCACGTGCAGCGAATTTTGCTGTAGAGGAAGGGAAGAAGGGGAATATTTAACCTGCATTACACAGGGCTAATCCTGATGGTCAGAAAAGAAATCCCTCAATTTCGAGATTGCAGTAAATGAGGTGTTTTTTACCGATTGGTATTTTACATCAATAACAGTGGCAATCTCCTCAAGCGTCATGTTTTCGAAAAACCTCAGGTGGAGGATTTCCTGCTCGCGCTTTGATAATTCAACGAGGGCTCGTTTCACTAATTTTTTTTTGGTTTGAGTCTCTTCAAGTTCAATGATTTCATTTTCTCTTGATTGAAAAAAATCTTCCTCGTGATCAAAGAGCATGTATTCAAGGTTTAATCGATTATTACTTTGGGAAGTTTTATACAGTGAATTCCTTAAGGCTTTGAGGAGGTAATTTTTTATGGAGGCCGTAGGTCCGAGGTGAGTCCTGTTCTCCCATAGTCGGCTAAATAAATCATGGACCTCATCGTGAACGATCTCGCGGTTGCTGTTTATCTTCCTTCCATAAGACAGCAAAGCTCTGGCATGTGCCTGATAGATTTCCTCAAACGCATCAATCGATCCATTTCTAAATTTCTCCCAAAGCGAGTCACTCATAGCTCTAGAATTATTCCCCGACATTGACCTATTTTATAAAATACTTAGAAATACCTTGTTAAGATCTGATTAATACAATAATCGCCACTTAATTGAACCTTATTTTAAAATTAATTCAAAATTCCCAGTACCAAAAGACTGATTGTTGATAATACAATAAAGAGCACTACACTCATGGATCGCGATGATCAATCAGAATATCTGGACGCTTTGTTGGATGACCCTCATTTTAAAGAGGCAGTTTTTAATAAAAGTGAATTACTTGACGACTTTATTAGAAACCATCCGGCAAGTCATAAAACCATTGAAATAGCCATTCGCATATTAAAGTCACAAAGGTTCTCAGTCGAGGAGGATATTGAAGAGGATTTTAATGAGATCAGGTCTAAGCTTTTTGATTACAATCTAACAGCAGATCTTTCCAATAATAACAATCAGGAGTCCAGAAGTATAAATAAATGGTGGTGGGCTGCTGCAGCCATCATCTTTTGTTGTGGAATTGGCTATTGGCTCATTTCCAACATGGAATTTGAAGGTAATTCATCTCAATTGGCTGACGTCAATGAATCCGGGGTGATTAAAATTAACCCTGCAGGACAAAAATCTACCATCATACTAAGTGATGGCTCTAAAGTGATTCTGAACGCTGAGAGTTCTATTTCATACCCAAAGCAATTTGGATCAACCAGAGAAATCAAGTTATCCGGTGAAGCATTTTTTGAAGTAACTCAGGATCCGAAAAAACCCTTTATAGTCATTACCGGAAACTTGTCAACCACAGCACTGGGAACATCTTTTAATATCAGACATTACCCTGATGAACAAAATAGCTACGTATCATTAGCCACGGGGAAAGTCCTCGTGAAAGTTCAGGAAGGGTCAAATGAGATACATGATATCCTGGTGCCGGGAGAACAAGTCATATCAAAAAAAGATCAGGTTTCACTTCAGAAAATCAACTACAACTATAAGGATGTTTTTCTCTGGAAAGAAAAAGTCATCTATTTCAATCATGCCGACTGGGCAACGATTACAAAAACACTTGAGCGATGGTATGGCGTGAAAATTAGCAGCAATGAGCCCTTGAGGATAGTGGATTATACCGGTCAGTTTGACAATCAAAGCCTGGAGCTTGTGCTAAAGAGCTTGTCTTATAGTCTGGGCTTCAATTATAATCAGCATTCATCCACAGATGAAATACATGTGAAATTCAAAAAACCGAAGAATATGTAATGAATGGTAAAAACGAAATAAGTGATATTGCCAGGCAATACCACTTAAAACTTCTAAGCAATCAAAAATTTACCACAACCCTGATTGCTTAATGGAATAATTGATAATTAAACCAAATACAAAAGTATGAAAATTAAACATTTACAACTTAGAAGAATCATGCGGTTTTCACTTTGTACATTGGTCGTTCAGACATTGCTGATATCATTGGTATATTCAGGCAATTTGAATGGACAACGTGTTCAAAGTGTGCATGAGGTAAAAATAAACGTTGATATTGATCAGAAATCTCTCAAGCAAACCTTTAGGATAATTGAGGACAGGAGTAATTTTAAATTCAATGTCAATTGGCCTGATATAAGGTCGTCCCAAAAAGTTACCCTGAAGTTTGATGACTCCTCATTGGGAGAGGTTTTGATGGCCTTATCCCGGGAAACAGGTCTCCATTTCAGACAGATCAATAATTCAATCAATGTACTCAATAACTCTTCAGCGAGTGACTCCGTGGAGGTTTACATCAACGAAGAAGTAGATGTAACAGGAATTGTCACTGACCAAAATGGTGAACCCCTGCCAGGATCTACCATTCAGGAGAAAGGGACCAATAATGGCACCATAACAGATGTGGATGGCAGGTACTCTTTGAGTGTTGGAGACAATGCCGTATTGATTGTGTCTTTCGTCGGCTTTGAGGCTAAAGAAATACCCTTAAATGGCAGAAGTGTAATTGATGTGGTTCTGGTTGAGGATGTATCTTCATTGGACGAAGTGGTAGTAGTTGGGTATGGTGTAACCAGAAAATCTGATTTGACTGGGGCAGTTTCTTCCGTAGAGGCCAAGGATCTTACAAACGTGCCGGCATCGAGGGTAGACCAGATCCTCCAGGGCAGAGCATCCGGAGTCCAGGTGACACAGAATAATGGTGCCCCGGGAACGGGTAGTACAATCAGGATTCGGGGAGGAAACTCTATCCAGGGGGATAATGAACCACTTTATGTTGTTGACGGATTTATCGTAGGGACTGATTTCAACCTGAATAATATCAATGTTAATGACATTGAATCTATTGAAGTGCTCAAGGATGCTACATCAATTTCTATCTACGGAACACGGGGTGCAAATGGTGTGATCCTTATCACAACAAAAAGTGGTAAATCTCTTGCTGCTGGCGAACCAACTACTATCTCTGTCAATGCTTACTCCGGTATTCAGCAGTTGAACAGCGATATTGAGTTTGCCAATGGACCTGAGCTGGCTATGTTGTCAAACCTGGATGCGGAAAATCGGGGAGCGGCGTTGCCATTTCCTGACTTGAGTCAGGTACCCAATGTAGACTGGGTGGATCAGATTACACAGACGGCGCCAATGACAAATCTGGATGTTTCCGTAAGTGGGAATTCTGATAATAATAAGGTGAATTATTATATCTCAGGTAATTACTTTAATCAGGATGGTATTGTACGTGGGTCCGGAATTCAGAAATATATTTTCAGAAGTAATCTTGATATTAATCTTAGCAAAACATTCTCCTTTGGTGTGAGATTGAATGTGACCAACCTGAGGAAGGAAAACAATAAAGTAAACCTTTCTTCCATGTGGATAGATGGTGGGTTGACTGCCAAAGCCATTTATGAGGATGATGGATCATTTACTTCAAGAAATCCTGTTACAGCATCTAATCAGCGCAATGCAGAAGCAGATATTCAGTTAAGGACAGATCACGAATATGAAACCAACATATTGGGAAACGCTTATATTCAGTTTGAACCCTTGAAAGGGCTTGTATTGAGGAGTACAATTGGTCCAAAAATCAACAACTTCAAAAACAACTTCTATCTGCCCGGAATTCTTCCGGAGAGACTGGCAACCCTGTCCGGTGGCTATGCAAGAATTAGCAGCAATTTGAGTAAAGACATACTTAATGAGAACACTGTTACCTATACAACTAAATTGGGTACTAATCATAATTTAAATATTCTTGGAGGATTTACCTGGCAGACTTATAACCAGGAATCGGTTCGGGCTGATGCAGAAGGATTCACCAATGATGTGGTAGAGTTTAATAATCTGGCATTGGGCGATCCTACCAGAAATGTGGTGGCATCAGGATATAATAGTTACCAATTGGTGTCATGGCTTGGTAGACTAAACTACAGTTTTCAGGATAAGTATTTGTTGACGATGGTTGGAAGGGTTGATGGTTCATCCAGGTTTGCCGGATCAAACAATCAATATGGATTTTTCCCATCAGCTGCGGTAGCATGGAGGTTGAGTGAAGAACCATTTATCCAGAATTTAGGCGTTTTTGACAACCTTAAATTAAGGTCTAGCTATGGTTTATCTGGAAGTCAGGCCATTGGTTCATATAGGACGCTGGCTCAGCTCGATAACATAAGTATGTACTTTAATGGTGTAGAGCAACCTGGTGTAAGGAATGGCCGACCGGCTAGTCCTGACCTGAAATGGGAAACGACCAAACAGTTTGATATAGGATTAGAAGCCGGCTTTTTTACCGGAAGATTATCCGTTGAGATAGATTATTATCTCAAAACAACGAGAGACTTACTGCTGGACGTTCAGATACCTTTACAAACAGGTTTCTCGACCAAACTACAAAATCTCGGGTCGGTGCAAAATCAGGGTCTGGAGGTTCTGATCAAAACAGTGAATATTGATAAGGATGATTTCTACTGGCAAACTACCCTTTCGTTGGCAGGCAACCGGAGCAAAGTGCTTGACCTGGGAGGTTCTGAATACATAAATGTTGCAGGGCCAACCAATCAGGGAGGTCCCGGGGGTAGATTATATATAGGACAACCGGCACCTGTGTTTGTAGGAATAGAATACCTGGGAGTATGGAAGAGCCAGGAAGACATTGATGATTCAGGAATCCAAAATCAGTTAGTGGGAGGACCAAGGTTTAAAGACACTGACGGCGATGGAATAATTTCAGAAAACGATTTTGAGATACTGGGTAATCCTCAACCTGATTTTTATGGAGGTATCATGAACTCTCTCACCTTCAAAAATTTCCAGTTGGATATCTTCTTCAATGGATCTTTTGGTAACGATTTGTTCAATAGCGTGACTCAGCAGGCATTCTTCTTCAGAGAAGGATCCAATTCATATAAAGAGCTTTTGGATTACTGGGATCCGGTGACAAATCCCGACTCGGATATTCCGGTACCCGGTACCTCGCTATCATTGGCTAACATCAAAAACAATTCTAAGCTGATTGAGAATGGCTCATATCTGCGACTCAAAAATGTCAGGTTAGCATACAATCTACCACAACAACTTTTTGAGAATGTCAATTGGATAAAGAACCTGAGTGTTTATTTCTCCGGAAATAACCTGGCACTTTGGTCAAAGAACAGACTATTCGATCCGGAAGTTAGTCGTTACGCGAATAGCGGTAATACAAATGAAAGTGTTCAGCTCGGATTTACACAGGGTGAATACCCATATCCACGAGTGCTAACATTAGGCTTGAGAGCTGACTTTTAATCATTTCATTGAAACACTAAAATTCAGGAAAATGAAAATATTTAATCATATATCGATAATTCTCTTTTTGATAGTCTTTCTATCAAATTGTGACGGGTTCCTGGAAGAAGATCCAAGGGACCAACTTTCTCCAAATAACTTTTACAATTCCGATGCTGAAGCACAGCTCGCTGTGAATGGCATATATGCTACCTATTTCAACGAGGATCAGCTTTATCATGTGATGGGCTTATCCAGGTACTATTTGTTTGGTTCTGACGAGATCAACCCTAACCGGCTTGGGGGTGAAGGAAGGGACTTTTCGGCTTATACTTTTTCAGAAGGAAACAACGATACTGGCAGTACATGGAGAGCGCTCTATAGGATTGTTCAGGATTGTAATAATGTCTTAACAAACATTGAAGATAATCCGGCTATTTCAGTGGCAGGGTATGAGCAATCACGTGGGGAAACTTTGTTTTTAAGGGCACTCGCTTTTTACCATCTCACTAACCTGTGGGGGGATGTGCCTTACTACAGAGACTTACTCACAATTGATGAGGTGCAGACTCTTGGTAGGATGGATAAAGATCAGATCCAGTTAGATATGATTGATGACCTGACGGAAGCACAAAACCTATTGCCTGATGCCTTCACCGGATCTGACCTGGGTAGAGCTACCAAATGGGTAGCAGCCACACTATTGGCCAAATTTTATATGGTGAGAGGTGATTGGCAGGGTATGCGTGACGTGAGTGTAGACATCGTCAACAATTCTCCCCATCAGCTACTGGATGACTACGGTGATGTCTTTAAGGATTTCCCTGATAATGAATATAATGATGAAATCATCTTTCAGTGGGATTATGTAAAAGATGTGGCACAGCAAAGAAGAACTGATTTTTTCACGCCAAGAATACGAGATGAACCTTTAAACACGGATGATAGAAGTGCACTATCTGCTGACCTGGCAGCGCGTAATGAAGATTTTACTGGTTATGGTTTGGCTATTCCGACTCCCGAAATGGTCAATACTTTTCCATTGGACGATCTGAGGAGGCCATGGAATATTACCACAACCTATCTTGGGTACGATTTGAAGTGGCCATACACTCCCAAACTATGGAACCTTGATCAGATCAACTCGCCACGCGGAAACCATGGGGACAACTATATCATTTGGCGATTAGCTGATATCTATTTGATGGCAGCAGAAGCCGAGAATGAATTGAATGGACCAGGTGATGCCTATCAGTATATCAATGCTGTAAGAGAACGCGCTTTTGAGCCGGATCAACCATACTCAGGGATGTCTCAGGAGGAATTTCGACAGGCGGTTCGCGACGAACGAAAGTGGGAATTGTTTGCCGAAGATAAGAGGAGACTCGACCTGATTCGATGGGGAATTTTAGTAGAAACAGTACAGAATACTGAGTATAATGAATCCTTTCAGATCGCCAAAACGAATATTAGGCCGTTTCATGTCTTATGGCCAATACCACTGGAAGAGTTCGAATTGAACCCTGCCTTGTTGGAGTCAGACCCGACAAATAATGGGTATAGGGAGTAATTAAAATCAAAAAGGACAGATTTAATCTGAAATTGAATCTGTCCTTTTTCCAAAACCTAACCATGTTACGATGAACAGACATTGTGCATCCATATTTATCTGCCTGTTGTTTGTAAGTCTCTGTGAATCTTGCAATTCACCTGACAGCCTACCAAAGCCTAATATTGTGTTGATCAATATTGATGATCTCGGATGGCGGGATGTGGGTTTTATGGGCTCTGAATATTACGAAACGCCAAATCTTGATGCCCTGGCCAGTAAAGGAATAATATTTACGAATGCTTATGCCAGTGCAGCCAATTGTGCACCTAGCAGAGCTTGTATGATGAGCGGGCAGTGGGGACCAAGACATGGCATTTACACTGTGGGGAATTCAGATCGGGGAAATAGCAAAGATCGAAAGTTGATTCCCATAGAGAATAATACCATTCTACCTGATGATCAATACATTCTTGCTGAAGCATTGAAGGATGCCGGATATAAGACCTGTCATGCAGGAAAATGGCATCTCAATGATGACCCAACCACCCAGGGATTTGATGTGAACATAGGAGGATCTCATGCCGGTCATCCGGGAAGCTATTTCCCACCGTATAAAAATGTTGCCCTGGACCCACCAACAGATGATTACAACCTGACAAGGTTGGTGATGGATGAAACTTTATCGTTTGTGCAATCCGCAACTCAGCCGTTTTTTCTTCACTACACACCTTATGCCGTTCATACACCGATACAACCAATAGCGGAATTGCTTCCTAAATATCAAAATAAGGCACCATGGAATGGACAAAACAATACGGAATATGCCACGATGGTAGAAAATCTGGATACCCAAATAGGCCGACTGATTGACAAATTGGATGAGTCAGGTAAACTCGACAATACCCTGATCCTGTTTATTTCTGACAATGGTGGTCACTACGGGATTACTAAACAATGGCCGTTACGCTCTGGAAAGGGCTCCTATTATGAAGGGGGTATCCGCGAGCCGATGTTTGCTTACTGGCAGGACAAAATACAGCCAGGTACCAAAACTTATGTTCCGGTAACTAACCTGGATTTTTACCCAACACTGCTCGAGGCTGCTGGTATTGAGAAGCCAGAAGGTAAGATACTAGATGGAAAAAGCATCATGCCTGTTTTAGTTGGCTCTGGTACTTTGGAAGAGCGTCCGCTCTATTGGCATTTTCCTATTTATCTGCAGGCTTATATAAAAGGGGACACCACTACCCAGGATCCGCTTTTTAGAACCAGGCCCGGATCTGCTGTCAGACTTGGTGACTGGAAATTGATCCAGTACTTTGAAAATAACGACCTGGAATTGTACAACCTGATTGATGATATTGGTGAAAAAAATAACCTGGCAGAGACAGAAAAAGAAAAGACTGAAGAACTGTTAGAACTGCTTGAGAATTGGAGGCGGGAAGTTAAAGCCCTTGTCCCCTCTGAATTGAACGAGGAATTCTTAAACGCAGGAAATTAAAATTATTATTGTGTTTCAATTTTCTTGCTTCAAGGATTATTTCAGAGGGATGAAGAGACCTTTCTTACCTATTGCTTTATTGATATGTTGTCTTTGGACTTCATCGGTCACTGCCCAACCCATCAAAATAGCCTGCGTCGGCAACAGCATCACCTATGGAGCCCGGATCGAAGCCAGAGAGCAGAATAGCTACCCTGCTCAGCTTGCTGCTATTTTGGGTGAAGGACACGAAGTTGGGAACTTTGGTCGTAATGGGGCAACTCTACTAAAACGAGGAAATTTGCCTTACAGGGAAACCGAACAGTACCAGGATGCCCTGGACTTCAATCCTGACTATGTATTCATCAAACTGGGGACGAATGACACCAAGCCTGTCAACAGGGTTTTCCTAAAAGAAAATTTTCTAAATGACTACAGGGACCTTATACTATCATTTAGGGACTTAAAGTCTAGGCCGAAGGTCGTGTTGTTATTACCCGTACCTGTGTTTACTGAGGACAGGACTGCCATTACCGCTAGTGTAGTGAGAGAACAACTCATTCCAATGATACGCCAGCTGGCCTATGAAACTGGCTGTGAAATTATCAACCTGTACAATCTCATGATTGATAGGCCGGAATTACTTCCGGATAAAGTTCATCCCAATGCTGCTGGTGCCACCATTATTGCGAATCGACTTGCTGAGTTTATCCTGATGGAGTCAGTGGAATTTGATATCGCATCATCTTTATCAGATGAGAAACAACCCTTTAACTTTCATGGATTCCAGGGTTATGATTTCGAGTTTATGGGTAGAAAGGCCAAAGTAGTCACTCCCAAAAAAACAGCCATCGGTCACCCCTGGGTCTGGCGGGCACGTTTCTTCGGTCATGAACCCCAGGCGGATATTGCTTTACTTGAAAGGGGCTTTCATATCGCATATTGTGATGTGGCTGAATTGTTTGGGAATGATGAATCGATGGAGATCTGGGATGGGTTCTATAGAATGTTGACAGATGCAGGACTCGCCCAAAAGTCTTTCATGGAAGGCATGAGCCGGGGAGGTGTTTACATCTATCGATGGGCTGCAAAATACCCGGAACGGGTGACTGGAGTCTATGCGGATGCACCGGTTTTAGATCTAAAAAGCTGGCCGGGAGGAAAAGGTGTTGGAAAAGGTAGCCCTGAAGTTTGGGAGACGTTTAAACAGGACTATGGATTCAAATCGGATAGAAAAGCCCTGAAGTTTAAGGGAAACCCTGTAGACCTGGCTGAAAAGATAGCCAAATCAGATATCCCAATGCTTCACATCGTCGGGGATACAGATGAAGTGGTGCCCGTGGCAGAGAACACGACGATTTTTGAAGAACGTGTAAACGCCGCCGGAGGAAATATCCAGGTCATTCACAAACCCGGAATAGGACATCATCCCCACAGCCTGGAAAATCCTCAACCAATTGTGGATTTTGCGCTTCAGTGTGTGGATCGGTAAGAGTAAAGGAAGGTTCTGAATTTTCATTTCATCCTCCAATCACCAAACCATCTACCAATATCTCATTAAATTAGTCAAATGAAAATGATAGGCATGAGATATATAACGCTTTTGGTCTTTTTGGGGAGTGTGAATTTCGGATTCTCACAATATGCCACGCAAATTTCACTATGGCCCAGCGAAGTTCCCGGCGAAGAGACCCCCAAAGCCAAACCAGTCGTTCAGATAGATCAAAAAGGGGTGATTGAACGCCTTCTGGTGGTGACAAACCCCATGCTGGAGGTCTATCAGCCCCAAAAGCCCAATGGATCAGCTATTCTCATCTTCCCGGGTGGAGGATATAACAGACTGGCCATAAAAAAGGAAGGATATGAAATCGCGGAGTGGCTCTCCGAACTAGGTTATACAGCATTTGTCCTCCAATACCGTGTGCCGGATAAGCAAGAAGGCGCCTTGATGGATGCTCAACGAGCTATCAGGATTGTAAGATCCAAAGCCAACACATACAACATCAACCCTGATAAGATTGGGGTTCTAGGCTTTTCAGCTGGTGGAAGTCTGGCTGCGAGGGCATCCACCAGATATGAGGATCAGACCTATCCTTTAGTCGACGAGATGGATTCACTTTCCAGTAAGCCTAACTTTGCTGTATTGATTTATCCGGCCTACCTGGATCAGGGAGATGACAACAACATCACGCCTGAATTGAAAGTGACGGAAGATACACCTCCAATGTTTCTATTTGTAGCTGCAGATGATAAATATGCCAATAGTTCATTGGTTATGACACAGGCCTTAAGGGAGCAAAAGGTACTTGTTGAATTACATGTAGTACCCAAAGGGGGGCATGGGTTTGGCTTGAGAAGTGGGAATCCGGCTGCTGAAATTTGGCCGATGCTTGCAGATTCATGGCTTAAAACCCACATTATTAAATAACTCCGGTAAGATCAGTATAGTCAATTGATCTGTTTTACTGATCTTGTTTTTTGAATCTTAAATCATTTTTCAATGAAGAATAAATTTGGTCAATTGCCCTTCATTTTTAAAGGGCTGATAGTGGTTTGTTTGATGGTGTCAGGTCATTTAGGTATGAGTGATCCCATAATCCCGACAAAACAGGAAATTACCCCTGAGGAGAAAGCGGAAGGGTTTGTGTCACTATTTAACGGTAAAGACCTGGATGGTTGGCAAGGCAATAAGACAGACTACTTTGCTGAAAATGGCAATTTGGTAATTGATCCCAGCAGGGGAGGGAAAGGGAATCTGTACACCGAAAAAGAATACAGTGATTTTGTTTTCAGGTTTGAGTTTCAGCTCACCTCAGGCGCCAACAATGGGCTAGGTATCAGAGCTCCATTATCAGGGGATGCAGCCTACAAGGGCATGGAAATCCAGATCCTGGACAATACGGCCGACAAGTATAAAGATCTTCATGAGTATCAATATCATGGTTCGGTTTATGGTGTGATCCCAGCCAAAAGAGGATACCTAAAGCCTGTTGGGGAATGGAATACGGAAGAAGTTTGGATCAAGGGCAACAAGATCAAAGTGACCCTGAATGGTGTAGTGATCTTGGATGGGGATATCAAAAAAGCTAGCAAGGAAGGCACCCTGGATGGGAAAGAGCACCCTGGACTCACCAATAAAAGCGGGTATATCGGCTTTCTGGGCCATGGATCTGAGCTGAAATTCCGAAATATCCGCATCAAGGAGCTATAAACTTATAACCATGATTCAAATAAACACAACCTTTAGCAAGCTGGGAATCTTCTCATTGATGCTGTTTTCCCACTTTGCTTTTTCTAGCCCCGATAAAATCGAACGCCCCAATGTGCTCCTGATCGCCATTGATGATCTGAATGACTGGGTGGGCTACTTGGGTGGTCATCCCCTGGTAAAAACACCCAACATGGATCGCCTGGCTGCTATGGGTGTTGGATTTACCAATGCACATACGCAGGCTCCTGTATGTAATCCTTCCAGAACCAGTTTTATTACGGGGTTAAGACCCACCACAACAGGAATTTATGCATTGAATGGCTGGTTTAGAGATGTGGAGGTGCTTGAAGATCATTTGACATTGCCCCAATATTTTGAAAAGCATGGATATCAAACGATGACAACAGGTAAGATATTTCATGATGCTTACCCTCCCGAAGATCGCAGAAAAGATGGTCCTGAATTCACCAAATGGGGATTTAAAGGAGGATTTTTGCCGAGACCGGAACAACCGATCGTGAAAAACACCGGACACCCGCTCATCGACTGGGGTGTATATCCGGATGAAGACACTCAGCAGGATGACTGGAAAGTAGCTGACTGGGCTATTGAACAACTCAAAAATCCTCCAAAAAAAGATCCATTCTTCTTGTCTGTAGGGTTTCGACACCCTCATGTACCGCTCTACGCCACTCAAAAGTGGTTTGACCTCTATCCGGAAGACGAGGAATTGCTACCGGTGGTTCGTGCTGACGATCGGGATGATATTCCCTTTTTATCCTGGTATCTGCATTGGGACCTCCCCGAACCCAGGCTGGCCTGGCTGATGATGAATCAGGAATGGAAAGCTAAGGTCAGAGGCTATCTGGCCAGTATCAGTTTTGCCGATATGCTGGTAGGGAGGCTTCTGGATATATTGGAAAAGCAAGGCCTGATGGATAATACCATCATCGTATTGTTTTCAGATCATGGTTACCATTTGGGAAGTAAAGCCATCTCAGGAAAGAATACCTTGTGGCACGAATCTACAAGAGTGCCACTTATTTTCTCGGGGCCCGGTGTTGAGGAATCCGGAAAGACCAGTGGAGAGCCGGTTGAGTTACTGGATATATTCCCAACATTGGTCGATTTAGCAGGACTGCCAAAAAATGAAACAATAGATGGTCACTCGCTACAACCGATTTTGAACAACATCAAAACGCAAAGAGCATGGCCAGCACATACCTGCCATGGACCAGGTAATCATAGTATAGTAACCAATCAATGGCGGTTTATTCAATATGCTGACGGGTCCGAGGAGTTATACAACATCGTTGAAGATCCCTATGAATGGAAAAACCTCGCTGGATTGACTGGGTATGCACCGGTTTTAAACTTATTAAGAACACATATTCCGGAAAAGATCACCCCGCCAATGCCTGGCAACACGGTTCGTTTGATGGAAATGAAAGACGGAGTTCCTTATTGGGAGGGCGAGGCCATTCAGTCGATGGATCCGGTACCCATGAAGTTTAAATGATCTTTTCAGCATTTGATTTCTCCGGGATCAATCAAAATATCCATTCACCCGATCTGATAGATCCGGATGCAACACCATGTCTGCGAGACCATTATTCAGCTAGCAAATAGATGATTTATTCTTTCAGAAAAATGACTAATATTTGATTTATGAAGACTTTATCCCCTTACACCTCCATTTATTTTTTACTGGCATTTTTCTCTGCTCTTTTAAGCGAAGTCCGAGAAATTAAGGTCTTGAATTTACAAAATCACGATCCTACAGTATTGGTTGGGTCTGGTCGATATTTATTTACCTCTATGCTCAAGTAAGATCTGATTTGACTGTCTTAGAATCCCGATTTCCTTCACTAACTTTAAGTTTGGAATGATTATGATTGAAGCATGAATTTGACGAAACTGATTATTTTACTGGGTGTATTGTTCCTGTTTTCCTGCAGACAGGAACTTCCTCAGGAAGTACAAATCGCCTATGATAATCTACCTGAGGAACTTGACTTCGATCTTCATGTCCGGCCAATCCTTTCAGATAAATGCTTTTTATGTCACGGACCGGATCAGGCAAAACAGCAGGCCGGATTGAGGCTTGATTTTGCGGAGTTTGCCTACCAGGAGTTACCTGAATCCGGTCGCACAGCCATCGTTCCTGGAAATCTCAGAAAAAGCGAGGTGTTTCATCGGATCATATCTGATGATCATGATTATCTGATGCCCGAACCAGAATCAAATCTTGATCTTTCTCCACAGGAAAAAGCAGTCCTTATTCGTTGGATAGAAGAAGGGGCAGAATATAAACCTCATTGGGCGTTTCAGAAACCGGAAGAGCCAGCACTTCCTGAGTTCGAAAATGAGGAATGGATAATCAATTCGATTGATCGATTCGTGCTCAAGCGACTGAAAGAAAAAGGGATGATGCCTTCCCCTGAAGCAAATAAAGCTACCCTCCTCAGGAGAGTTTCATTTGATCTTACCGGTTTACCTCCTACGAAAGCTGAGATTGATCATTTTTTAGACGATGATTCTCCTGATGCTTATGAAAAAGTAGTTGACCGGCTGCTGGCATCACCACACTACGGAGAAAAGATGGCAAGGGACTGGATAGATCTGGCAAGGTTTGCAGATACCCATGGATATAGCCTGGACAGATATCGGGACATGAGTCCATGGCGTGATTGGGTGATCAAAGCCTTTAATGAAAACATGTCATATGATCAGTTTGTCACGTGGCAGCTTGCAGGTGATCTATTACCCAACCCTTCGCGGGATCAGATTATAGCCACAGCCTTCAACCGACTGCATCAGCAAAACATGGAGGGAGGTATTGTTCCGGAAGAATTCAGGGTGGAGTATGTGCTGGACCGAACAAACACTTTTGGGAAGGCATTCATGGCTCTTTCTCTGGAATGTGCAAGATGTCATGATCACAAATACGATCCGGTTTCCCAAAAAGAATATTATCAGTTATCAGGTTTTTTTAACAATGTCAATGAGGCTGGACAGATCTCCTTCAATGATGCCATGCCAGTTCCCACGATTTTAATGACAACAGAGGAGCAGGATAGTGTTATTGATTACCTTAAAAGTCAGATCAGGATAAGCGAGGAAAAACTGAATGAGCTGGTTTCAGAACCCACAGAAAATGAGTCTTTTGAGCATTGGATGAGCCAGAGATCATATCAGCGATTGGCAACCATGAAATATCCCCGGGATCTGGAAGCACATTTCACCTTTGACAATTCAAGGCTTGAAAATTCTGTAAACACTTCACAAAAGGGGGAAATGAAAAGCTTCGGGTCTGATAAGGAGGAAAGTGTACTGGTAGAAGCAAAAAACGGCAAAGGGCTTAAGCTTGATGGCGATGCCTGGTTTGATGCAGGAAAAGTGGGCGTTTTCAGGCGCAGCAACCCATTCAGTGTTGGTATTTGGGTCAAAATACCTTCCCAAATTGAAAACGGGGTCATCTTTCACAAAGGAAGTGGAGCCGCACTTTACAATTTCAGAGGTTTGCATCTGGCCTTAAAAAACAACAGGCTGGAGGTTCTCATGGCTCATACCACCCCGGACAATGCCATCATAGAATACGGACCTGATTTACCAAGAGACCAATGGATTCATGTCATGATGACCTATGATGGATCAAGCAGCGCGTCAGGCCTCAAGGCTTTCCTCAATGCAGAAGAAATTGAGACCAGCGTGGAAGTAGATAATCTCTATAAAGATATCTTCTTTGTTGACAATCCTGATGAAAAAGATCGCGAACCAGGAATTCAGGTAGGCGCGCGGTGGAGAGGCAAGGGTATTGGAAATGCTGTGGTTGATGACCTGATGTCTTTTAAGAGCGCACTCACCCCATTAGAAATCAGGTTAATTACAGATGTTGAAAGCCTTTCCGGAATGTTGAATAAATCTCCATCAGAATTCAATGAAGATGAGCTTTCCCTGTTGAAAGACTATTTTACTAAAAATTCAAAGAATTATAAGATTGCCTCAAAAAGCCTCGAGAAGTTGAGAACGGTGCTTGCGGATAGTGTCGAAAACATACCGGAAGTTATGGTAATGAAAGAAATGAAGGCACCCAGAAAGACTTATGTGCTGAACCGCGGATTGTATCACTCGCCTTCTGAACAGGTATTTCCTAATACACCACAGACAATTTTACCAATGCCTGATGATTTGCCTAATAACAGGTTGGGCCTCGCTCAATGGCTACTGGATCCTGACCATCCTCTCACAGCCAGGGTTGCTGTGAATCGATATTGGCAGAATTATTTTGGACAGGGACTTGTAAAAACCACCGAAGATTTTGGAAACCAGGGGTCAAGGCCAAGTCATCCCAAACTTTTGGATTGGTTGGCCATTGATTTCATTGAATCTGGTTGGGACGTAAAAGTCCTGCAAAAAAAGATCGTCATGTCAGCCACTTATCGACAAGATTCTAAGACCAGTGAGGAGTGGCGGGAAAAAGATCCTGAAAATATTTTACTTGCAAGAGGGCCGGCAGCGAGACTATCCGGTGAAATGCTTAGGGACAATGCGCTGGCAGCAAGTGGGTTACTTAATCCACAGATAGGAGGTAAAAGCATAAAGCCCTATCAGCCTGATGACTTGTGGAGAGTCAATGGAGGTAAATATGAACAGGATGCCGGTGACAGCCTATATCGCAGAAGCCTGTACATTTTCTGGAAGAGGTCAGTCCCACATCCTACCTTATCCACTTTTGATGCACCCGAAAGAAGTGAGTGCACGGTCAGAAGACAAAAAACCAATACACCACTGCAGGCACTGGTGCTGCTCAATGACCCTACATACAATGAGTGCGCAAAGGTGATGGGTGCTGACATATCAAAAAATGAAGATCCCGCCAGTGGCTTGAAGGAGGCATTTGTCAGTCTTACCGGAAGATATCCCAAACCACAAGAAATGGATATTTTGCTGGAGCTGAGAGAAAGGCAATTAACAAGATTTCGGGAAGATCCCGAAAAGGTAAAAGGCTGGATTGGTTCAGGAGCATATGAGCTTGAAAGAAAGTATAGCAAGCAGGAGGTAGCCGCTAATGCTGTTACCGTAAGTACAATTATGAATGCTGACGCAACGATCACAAAAAGATAAATCATGTGCAATCATCACGATAAGAGATTTATTACCAAAGACAAGGAGTTGAATGCCCTGCAGGGAGCCATTGATCGCCGTAAGTTTTTGACAAAAACTTCATTGGGACTTGGCGCCCTCGCTTTCGGATCCCTCCTCGGATCAGAATCGGCCTTTGCTTCTCCGGCAAAGTCTGCTGCACTTCCGGGACTTTCGGGATTGCCACACTTTGCGCCTAAGGCTAAACGAATTGTCTATCTCTTTCAGAGCGGAGGTCCTTCCCAGTTTGAGACTTTTGACTACAAGCCCATGCTGAATGGACTCTATGGTTCTGAACTGCCGGCCTCGGTCAGGAAAGGTCAGCGACTCACAGGGATGAGTGCCGACCAGACCAGTTTGCCGATTGCTCCATCCATCTTTTCATTTAAACAGTATGGTGAGTCGAGGCAATGGGTGAGTGAACTCATGCCTCACACTGCAGAGGTAGTCGATGATCTTTGTTTTATTAAGTCTCTTTATACAGAACAAATCAACCATGACCCTGCTATCACCTTCTTTCAGACTGGTCATCAGCTGCCCGGAAGACCATCAATCGGGGCATGGATGAGTTATGGCTTAGGGTCGGAAAATCAAAATCTGCCGGCTTTTATCACGCTCGTTTCCAAAAACGGTAGCGGACAGCCACTCTATACACGTTTGTGGGGCAATGGATTTCTGCCTACGGAGCACCAGGGTGTGCAGTTCAGGTCAGGAAAAGATCCGGTCTTGTACCTAAATAATCCGGAAAACTATGATGGCGAGGACCGCAGAGAAATGCTGGATTACCTGAAACAGCTGAATGATATTCAACATGATGAATATGGTGATCCGGAAATCAAAGCACGCATGTCGCAATATGAAATGGCTTACAGGATGCAGTCTTCTGTTCCTGAACTCACTGATATCAGCGGTGAGCCGGACCACATCTATGATATGTATGGCGAAGACAGTCGGGATCCCGGTACCTATGCAGCTAATTGCCTGTTAGCCAGAAAATTACTCGAGAAGGACGTTCGATTCGTGCAGCTATTTCACCAGGGTTGGGACCAGCATTCAGGCTTGCCTGGAGGTATTAAAAATCAATGTAAGAATACTGATCAGGCCACTGCAGCATTGATCAAAGACCTGAAGCAGCGTGGGCTCCTGGAGGATACTCTCGTGATCTGGGGAGGCGAATTTGGCAGGACCGTTTATTCACAGGGAGAACTTACAAACAAAAACTATGGCAGGGATCATCACCCCAAATGCTTCACGGTATGGATGGCCGGGGCCGGGGTAAAACCTGGATTTTCATATGGACAAACGGACGATTTCAGTTATAATATTACTGAAAACCCGGTCCACATTCACGATTTTCATGCGACCATTATGCATCTGATGGGCATCGACCATGAAAGGCTTACTTTTAAGCATCAGGGCAGAAGGTATCGCCTGACCGACGTCCACGGACATGTGGTGAAGGATATTTTAGTTTGATGAGAATAAAGGAGGTTACGTGAGTTCGATATAATCAAGTTAGATAAAACGAAAAAACCGTCATTGCGAGGCCCTGAATTGGTATTTTGTGGTGGCGGCCGTGGCAATCTCACCTATAAGAGGAGACTGCCGCACCCATCCTCACCTAATATCCAGCCCAAAAGGGTTCGCAGTGACCGGGTCGCGTAGACGCTTAAGGACGGTTTTTGGAGTTTCTTACATCGAGTTCACGTTATTTTAGTCTTATATTTAGGAGACCTCCTATTTCACCAGTCTTTCAATCATTCCATTCAAACTATCCCTTTTGATTAGCGCTTCGGCCATAGGTAACCCCTGAGGTACTCCGGGCCGCTTGTGTTTGGTGTGAGAAAGCCAGGCATATTTCATGAGTGCTTGTTTTTCGTTTACCAAATCCAATACCTTCTGACCATGTACGTAGTTAGAGAAGGCTTCCATTGGGTATGCTACATTCGCGAGTTGAGGTTCATTCAGCCCCACCAGGATTTCGCGAGCCATAAGCCAGTGTCCCTGAGCTCCAGGGTGTACCCCGTCTTTGGCCAGATAGAATGTGGAATCTGTTTTCCTCCTCTCATCAAGATATCTTTTCATCGGTTCATGGATGTCGATCACCTTCCAATCATTGGTATATTTGGTGCTGATCAGCCAATCCGCATAGATATCCAACACATTGGCATAGGCTGCACCTTTGGCTTCATCATAGATCGGCGGGGTGACGAAAACAATATCTACATTTCGTTCTCTTGCTTGCTCATTCAACCACTGTATACCCTCCCGATACTTTTCAAATCTCGCTAAATCAAACGGTAGATAAATGCCGTCGTTCATCCCATAGCAAGCCAAAATGAGATCTGGTTTTACCCGATCAAGTACCCGATCAAGTCTTTCCCTCAGATCAGGACGTGGAAAGGCGCCATTGGCATGATTGGGCTCACTAAGCCCGGATACCGTCTCGCTGGCCAGTCCTACATTAATGAACTCCAGTTTGTGATCAGGGTACTTCAATGTGTAATAGGTCTCAATGTAAGAGATATAATCCCCCTGCTGAGTGATGCTATTGCCCAAAAAGAGGATCTTTTTGGTTTCAGGGCTTATGTTGTAGGGTTGAGCAAAAAGATTGAGTGCTAAGAATAGGGTGAGAATACTCAGGTTAAAGTGTTTCATCATTAAAATGATAGGACTGCAAAAAATTAAAGTTGCAGCTATGATAGGTGAAATCATAAAATAATTGGATGCCCATTGACAAAAAATGATATGGAGTATTGGAAAAAAGGGTTTTTATGTACCGATCTATATGACACAATGGTGCAAAGGTTTTTTATTACTGAGATCGTATCAAAAGGTAATTTTAAATGTTTTCAAAATGATAAATAAACAGTGAAAATATGGCAATGCGCGATTGAAAAAAATCCACTAATTTTAAATCTCAATAAACTAGAGAAATCAGTGTGGTTAGACTCATTATATTTATAAAATGAGAATAGTTTGGGTATCGATTTTTATTCTCTTTTCCGTAGCATTTATTTCATGTCAGCATAGTGCATCAGACACTACAGCTAATCTGAAAGTACCGGATGAGGTTGATTTCAATTTTCATGTCAGACCTATTCTGTCTGATAAATGCTTTGCCTGTCATGGCCCGGATGCCAATGCGAGGCAAGCTGATCTTAGACTGGATACGGAAGAGGGCGCTTTCAAGCCATTAAAAGACTACGATAATCAGTTTCCATTTGTGAAAGGAAAGCCAGAGGAATCTATTGCTTACCTTAAAATGACATCGAGCGATACCACTGAGATGATGCCGCCTCCTGAATTCAATGTCCACCTGAGTGATTACGAGATCAAAATCATTGAAAAATGGATCAAACAAGGTGCTGAGTACAAGCCTCACTGGGCTTTTATTCCCCCGGAGAAGCAAGATCTACCCAAAGTCAGCGATACTGATTGGGTAAAAAATGAAATTGATTACTTCATTCTGAATAAGCTCGAAGAGTTTGGTCTGACCCCCAATGACAGGGCAGAAAAAGCTTACCTTTTGAAGCGGGTGGCGTTTGACCTGACCGGCCTGCCTCCAACGCTGAAGATGCAGGAAGCCTTTCTGGCTGATGATTCAGAGGATGCTTATGAAAAAGTAGTAGACCAGCTATTGGCCAATAAGCATTACGGTGAAAAGATGGCCATACATTGGCTGGACCTTGCCCGGTACGCCGATTCTCATGGCTATCAGGATGATGGCTACCGAACAATGTGGCCCTGGAGAGACTGGGTGATCCATGCATTCAACGAAAACTACTCCTATGACCAATTGGTAACCTGGCAGTTAGCGGGTGATCTCTTACCAGACAAAAATATAGAGACGCAATTGGCTACAGGGTTCAACAGAAACCATAAGATCACCCAGGAAGGTGGTGTGATTGATGAAGAATACCGCATAGAGTATGTAACGGATCGGACCAATACACTTGGAAAGACTTTTCTTGGTCTGACGATGGAATGTGCCAAGTGTCATGACCATAAATACGATCCCATCTCACAGGAAGAATATTTCAGCACATTTGCCTTTTTTGATAAGGTACCTGAAAAAGGAATTGTAGGCACCATTGATGCTTCTTTCGCAGACCCGCCATCTATCAGGATCACCAACGAGATGAAACAAGAGATCCTTACCTTTATTAACAATCGAGATACCAGTGCCGTGGAAGTGATGGTAATGAAAGATTCTATCGGGATCCGCGACACCCATGTTCTGGACCGTGGTAATTATGACGCCAAAGCCAAGGTAGTCACCTTTGATACCCCTGAAGCGATCATGGATTTTGATACTACACGGTTTGATCCCAATAGGTTAGGGTTGGCCAACTGGCTATTGAGTGAGGAAAACCCATTGACAGCCAGGGTGTTTGTCAACCGCATCTGGGCGGAGTTTTTCACTAGAGGTATAGTGAAAACTGTAGGTGATTTTGGGATGCAGGGTGATTTGCCAACCCATCCGGAACTGTTGGATTGGCTTGCAGTTGATTTCAGGGAAAATGGCTGGGATATTAAAAGACTTGTGAAGCAGATTGTTACCTCTGCCACTTATACCCAGTCAGCTGTTGTCGATAAGAAGCATTTGAAAAAAGACCCGGAGAATATTTACCTGGCCAGGATGCACCGAAGCCGGATGAAGGCCGAGACCATCAGGGATATGGTACTGGCCAGCAGTGGATTGCTGAATCCCGAAATCGGAGGCCCCAGTGTAAAACCTTATCAGCCTGATGGCATGTGGGAGGTAGCCTCTTCCGGTCGTGGTACACTGGAGAAGTATGTACAGGATCATGGCAATGATTTGTACAGAAGAGGAATTTACACTTTTATCAAACGGACCGTACCGCCGCCGGTTATGTTGACCTTCGATGCGTCGTCCAGGGATCAATGTGAAGAAAAGAGACACTCAACCAATACTCCGTTACAAGCACTTGTCATGCTAAACGACCCTACAGTGCTTGAAGCGTCCAGGGTATTGGCAGAACAACTCAATGCTGAGCAGCTATCAGATGGGGAAAGAGTAAATACGGCCTTTAGTCAGATCATCTGCAGACCAATGAAGGAAGCTGAACAACAGCTTTTGATGGGTTACCTGGAAGAGCAAAAATCCACTTTTGAAGCAAATCCGGAAAAAGCTGTGGAATATATATCTGTTGGGGAATACCCCACTATTGAAAACCGGGATGAAGTGGCCGTGGCAGCCCTCATGCAGGTGATACATACAATTTACAACATGGAAGAAGCCATTGTGAAAAGCTAGGACATGGAAAAGGAATTTTTAGAAAGCGGACTTAATATTAACAGAAGACATTTTCTGGGTAAAGCAGCTTTGGGAGTAGGTAGTGCAGCCCTGGGATCATTGATGATCCCCGATCTTTTAAATGGAGGGTCTGGAAGTGAGGATGAGCTTCTTCTGGGGATGACCCATTTTGCCCCCAAGGCAAAAAGGATCATTTTTCTATTTCAGAATGGGGCCCCTTCCCAGCTGGAAAGCTTTGATTATAAGCCATTGCTGAATAAAATGTATGATCAGGATCTTCCTGAGTCTGTGAGGGGCAATCAGCGAGTGACTGGGATGACCGCTAATCAGGAACGATTCCCACTGGTTGGTTCTCAATTTGGATTTAAGCAATACGGTCAATCAGGGACCTGGGTGAGTGATATATTCCCCAACATTGCCAAGATCACTGATGATATCTGTGTCATCAAAACCATCCACACAGAAGCCATCAACCATGACCCGGCGCTTACATTCTTTCAGACAGGTGCCCAGGTGGGCAACCGACCCAGTATGGGGTCGTGGCTGAGCTATGGGCTGGGCAGTGAAAATAAGAATTTACCGGCTTTTTGTGTGCTCCTTTCCAAAGGAAGAGGCAATGGCCAGGGGGTTTATTCTAAACTATGGACCAATGGATTCCTGGATAGTGTACATCAGGGCGTACAGTTTAGTGCGAGTGAAGACCCTATCCTTTACTTAAATAACCCGGAAGGTCATAGTGGTGCAGACAGACGTAAAATGTTGGATAACCTGGCATCTCTCAATGAAATGAGCTACCAGGACTTTGGAGATCCGGAGATCCATACCAAGATCCAGCAGTACGAGATGGCTTACAGGATGCAGACGGCTGTCCCCGATGTAACTGATATCTCCAATGAACCGGATCATATTGTGAAAATGTATGGCTCGGATTGTATGGTTCCGGGCACTTATGCTTCAAATTGCCTTTTAGCGAGAAAGCTTTCAGAAGCTGGTGTGAGGTTTGTTCAGCTATATCATCAGGGTTGGGATCAACACGGTAGCCTGGCTCAGGAAATGCCGCTTCAGGCTGAAGATGTGGACAGGGCTTCTGCAGCGTTGATCACTGACCTCAAACAAAGGGGATTGCTGGATGAGACCCTGGTGATCTGGGGCGGAGAGTTTGGCCGGACAAACTATTGTCAGGGTAAGCTGACCAAAGAAAACTATGGTAGGGATCATCATCCCCGCTGCTACAGCATGTGGATGGCCGGAGGTGGTGTAAAATCCGGAATCTCTTATGGTGAAACGGATGAATTTGGCTACAACATTGTCAAAGACCCTGTACATATCCATGATCTGCATGCCACCATCTTACATTTGATGGGGCTGGATCATGAAAAACTGACATACAAATATCTTGGAAGACGTTTCCGGCTGACTGATGTGCACGGAAAAGTGGTGCCTGGAATTATAGCTTAAGGATGGACCGTTTAGAAAGGATTGTTTCAAACAGCATTTTTTCATTGCTGTGTTTATTGACCATACTTCTTGTATTTGAGGAAAAGGTATTTGTTCCGGTTTGGCTGCAACCGATTGGACGGATGCACCCCATGATCCTGCATTTCCCAATAGGATTTATCGTATTGCTTGTATTTGCCAACGTTTTTCGATCTCAACTGCAGGAAGAATCCTTTGAGAAGGTCAATCGGTTTTTATTATTACTTACTGGCTTAACCACCGTTTTAACGGCCCTGATGGGATTTTTCCTGTCCATGGAAGAAGGCTATACCTCGGAGGTGATGTCAATTCATAAGTGGATTGGGGTAGGCGTGAGCTATCTGATGTATGTGCTGATTCTGTTCTATCACAAGAAAAAATTCTATCAATGGTCCCTTTATGTAAGCTTTGTTGGGATTGTCATTGCGGGTCATTTTGGGGCCGGACTTACTCATGGTATCAATTTTTTGACCGAACCCATTTTCACCAAAGCGGAAGAGCCATTCGATGAGCATGAACCTGTACTCACATCTGTAATTCTTCCAATTCTGGAGTCAAAATGCTCCAACTGTCACAACGCTGAAAAGCACAAAGGGGAGCTGGATATTTCAACACTGGAAAGATTGCATGCCGGCGGAAAAAATGGCCCTTTGTGGATCGCCGGAAATGTAGACTCCAGTCATCTCCTCGTGAGAGCCAACTTACCGCTCGATCATAAAAAACATATGCCACCCAAGGGTAAACCACAGCTCACCGACATTGAGTATTCGCTGATCAGGGAATGGATCAGGCAGGGAGCTGATGAGACGATAACCCTTTCTGCAATGGATAAAGAGGATACCTTGTTTCTATTGACCCAAAAACAAATATCAAGTGAAAAGCCAGTTGAAGGACCACAATATACTTTTGATTTTGCAGATGCTGGCCTGATTGAATCTCTCAATAATCCTTATCGGGCGGTGGTACAAAAGGCTCCCAACTCACCTGCAATTGATGTTAAAATCCTGGGACGTCAGGTTTTTAATTCAGAGTTACTTACTGATCTAAAAGGCATCAGGGATCAGGTGGTAAGTCTGGATATGTCTTATGCTCCGGTTGGTGATGAAGTGTTTGATCTGCTCACCCAGTTTCAAAACGTGGAGGAATTAAACCTAAATTTCACAAAGATTTCTGGTGAGAAGCTTTCTACACTCAATAATCTGAAAAATTTAAAATCGCTTTCATTGTCTGGTACAGCGATCACGGCATCAGCGCTTGATGAACTGGAAAATCCAGGCTTAGAGGAATTATTCATCTGGAACACCCGGCTGAGTCAGGATGAAGTAAATGACATTTCAGGCAAAGGATATGATCTGATTGCTGGTTTTGAACCGGATGAGAATGAGATGCTTCCCCTCACCGCCCCGCTGCTTGCCGGGGGGAAAAAGATCATTACTCCCACAGACCCTGTTGAGCTCATGCACAAGATCAAAGGAGTAACCATCAGATATACTGATGACGGTAGCGATCCGGACAGTACTTCTAATATGTATTCCCAACCTTTAAATTATGATGGGGATGTCACCCTCAAAGCATTTGCTTATAAAGCGGGATGGCTAACGAGTGACACAGTTGCTTTTAAGCTTGTTCAGCGGGGAGAGAGACCCAAAGATGTGGAGCTACTTTATCCAACTACAGGGATTTTTAAAGGAAAAGGAAAACTTACGCTGATTGATGATGAGGTGGGCAATGTGCGCGATCTGCCATACTTCTCATGGCTGGGCTTCTATCACACACCTTTTGGCGTGATTGCCGATATGGGAGCAGAGCCACCAGTGTTACAACAGATTGCATTTAACTTCGGGATCGAACAAAGGAATAAAGGGGCGGTCCCGGTAGAAGCAGAATTATGGGGTGGAGATAGTAAAGAAGATCTTCAATTGTTACAAACCAGGAAGCTCTCCTACGATAAAGAAGAATTCAAAGACCGAACCTCACACATGTTTTTCTTTGCGGTAGACAACACTAAATTCCAATACTATAAGATCATTGCATATCCAATGAATCAGTTACCTGAATGGCATCGACACAAAGGGGAAAAAGCTGGCATATTTATTGATCAGATATTCTTCTATAAGGAAAAACCCCGAACAAGCAGCCCAAAAAGTAAAAAGCTGATAGCACAGGGTACTTAAATTTCCTGATAAGTTTAATTTAGAAACCCAAAGTTTAACCCGAACCAATGAAAAATCTGATTCATACGATTTTCGTATTCCTTTTTACCATCACCATTTTAAATGCTCAGGAGCAAGGACCACAAAGGTTTGAAAAAACGATCCTGGAATATGAAGCTGCTGATAAAGTCAATTTTCCTCCAAAGGGAGCCAACCTGTTTGTAGGCAGTTCTTCTATACGCATCTGGCAGGATATGGCAGAATATTTCCCTGAGCATGAAGTGATCAATCGCGGGTTTGGTGGATCAATGTATTCAGATTTGTTGTATTATCTGGATAGGATTGTACTTCCTTATGAACCCGCAAAGATCTTTATATACGAAGGTGATAATGACATCGCTAAAGGAAAAGATACAAAGAAGATCATGAAGGATGTAAAAAAGATCCGTAAGATCATCGCTAAGAAGTTACCTAATACTGAAGTAGCCCTCATTGCTGCCAAACCAAGCGTTGCCAGATGGGAACTGGGCGATAAGTATCTGGAGCTGAATGAAGCACTGGAATTGTTTGCGTGCAGAAATGAAAAAACTGAATATGTAGACGTATGGTACCCTGCACTCGATGATGATGGGATGGTATTCACCAATATCTTTAGGGAAGACAATCTTCACATGAATGCTGAAGGCTATAAGATCTGGCAAAAAGTGATCTTACCTTATTTGGTTAAGTAGATTCATGTGAATTGGCCAGGAAAATCCATGCAAAAACCGTTTTAAACAGAAAGAAGAAACGTGATCCCTGGTTTTTAGACGATTATACCTTCAATCCTTATTCTGGCTGTGCATTCAATTGCCTGTATTGCTATATCCGGGGTAGTAAATATGGCATCCATATGGAAGCCAACCTTGGGGTTAAAGTTAATGCCATTGAGTTGTTGGATAAACAATTGGCCGTACGGGCAAAAAAAGGAGACCATGGTTTCATTGTGGTTTCGTCAGCCACTGATCCGTACCTGAAGATTGAAAAAGACTATCAGCTGACCAGGGAAGCGCTCAAAGTGATTCTCAAATATCGATTTCCTGTCCATGTCATCACGAAATCCGACCTTGTTACCAGGGATTATGATTTGTTGGAGGAAATTGACCGGAGTGCTGTTCTTCCTGCTGATCTTAAGCATTTAAAACGAGGGACTTTAATTACCTTTTCATTCTCCACCCTCGATGCTGAAACAGGTAAACTATTCGAGCCCGGTGCTACAGCACCCGCAGATCGGCTGAAGGCTGTTAAATCAGCGAAATCGAATGGATTTAAGAGTGGTATCAGTCTAATGCCTTTGCTTCCCTACATCACAGATACAGATGAATCCCTGCGATCCATGTTTCAGATATTCAGTGCCGTCCCTGTCGATTATATATTCCCTGCAACCATCACCTTGTTCGGTGAAGGAAAGGCTGACAGTAAGACACTGGTAATGAATGCCATTCAAAAACATTATCCGGAACTGTACCCTGAATATCTGAAACTCTTCAAGTCAGATTATCTACCATATGCTTATAGAAATGAAGTAGATCGAAGGACCAAATTGCTGTCTAAACAATACGCTATACAGGATTTTATCTGTTGAATTTTTCATTCAGTGTTGTTGTTTCTTTTGCTATATTGACTAAATCAGATTCAATTAACACTAATTATGGAATGGATAAAATCCCCATGGCCCTGGTATGTGGGTGGGCCATTGATCACCTTTATCATGGTGCTAATGCTATTTTATGGCAAAAGCTTTGGTATTTCTTCAACACTGAAAACCGTTTGCTCCATTGGAGGTGCGGGAAAACTGAGTGAGTTCTTCAAGTTTGATTGGAAGGACCGCATGTGGAACCTGTTTTTCGTCGCAGGTGCATTGATCGGTGGATATATTGCTTCCCATTTTATGACCGCTAAACAGGCGATAGATTTAAATGTGGACACAAAAGCTGCATTGATTTCTGTAGGTATCATGAATCCCGGGGCGGAATATGTTCCCACAACGATTTTTAGTTGGGATAATCTGTTTACGCTTCAGGGGTTTGTTTTCATGGTCGTTGGAGGATTTATGGTAGGGTTTGGCACTCGATATGCGGATGGTTGTACTTCCGGTCATGCCATCAGTGGGTTAAGCAATCTTCAGTTTCCTTCGTTGATAGCTGTTATTGGCTTCTTCATCGGAGGATTGGTTGTAACACACTTTATTTTACCCATATTGCTATGAAACATTTTAAGTTTTTGATTGTAGGGGTCATCTTTGGGATCATCCTGACAAAATCAGAGGTGATTTCATGGTTCCGCATCTATGAGATGTTCCGCTTCGAAGCCTTTCACATGTATGGGGTGATAGGCTCAGCAGTGGTTTTAGGAATCATTGCGATACAACTTATCAAACGGTTCAGAATGAAGGATGTGGATGGTAATCCAATTGTCATTCAACCAAAGTCAAAAAACATATGGGCTCCATTACTGGGAGGTACTATCTTCGGATGCGGGTGGGCCATGACTGGCGCTTGCCCCGGGCCCATCTATATTTTGATTGGTAATGGTTTTCTGATGTTTATTGTGGTGTTATTAAGCGCTATTCTGGGTACATTTATCTATGGTTTGCTCGATGGTAAATTACCTAAATAAACAAAGATGAACTACGCACAAGGCATGCTCAAAGAAGGCGCCTTAAAAGGCAAAACGATCCTGATCACCGGAGGAGGCACCGGGCTGGGAAAATCTATGGGGACCTATTTTTCGGAGCTGGGGACGAACCTGATCATTACAAGCCGTAAGTTAGAGGTGCTTCAAAAAACAGCTGAAGAGATCCATACGAAAACTGGAAACCAGGTACTGCCGCTGGAATGTGATGTCAGGGAGTATGAGCAGGTTGAAAAAGTCATCGAACAGTCAAAGAAGCAGTTTGGACAGGTGGATGTGCTATTGAACAATGCTGCTGGTAATTTCATCAGCCCGACCGAACGATTGTCCCACAGGGCCTTCGACACGGTAGTGGATATCGTACTCAAAGGATCATACAATTTCACCCTGGCATTAGGTAAATCCTGGATCGAGGATAAACACCCAGGCAACATCCTGAGTATTGTCACAACCTACGCATGGACCGGGTCCGGGTATGTGGTGCCATCAGCTGCTGCCAAAGCAGGAGTATTGGCCATGACAAGGTCACTGGCTGTAGAATGGGCCCGATATGGTGTCCGATGCAATGCGATCGCCCCTGGGCCTTTTCCTACCAAGGGAGCCTGGGATAGACTCTTGCCAGGAGATCTCAAAAAGAAATTTGATCCTGCCAACAAAGTGCCTGTGGGCCGGGTAGGGGAGCACCAGGAGCTGGCTAACCTGGCTGCTTATCTGGTTTCGGATTATTCTGCTTACGTGAATGGTGAAGTCATTACCATAGACGGAGGAGAATGGCTCAAAGGTGCGGGTGAATTTAATCAGCTGGATCAGATCCCCGAAGAGCTATGGGATGCCATGGAACTGAGTAGAAAAGGAGGGACCAAAATGAAAATGATGTGGCTTTATTTTAGGGGGATGCTGAAGATGAGGAGATAGGAAATGGATAACAGAAAACTAAGCAGTGGCTTTTTAAATTAAAGAGTTGTAGGGTATATTTAAAAAATGAGCAATCGTGAAGTTGATGCTTTCAAAGAAGCTATAAAATTTAATACGGAGTTAATCAGAATTTTCACCGTTGTTATTTTAGCTTTAGCGACTGGTGTTTCTTCACTTTATTTCAATGACACAAACGATTTGTCTCTAATTACGTTTAAAAGGATAGGTTCAATCGCATTTATTATTTTTGTTATATTGACATTTGTTCTGATTCTAGGGAATAAGAGAAATATTAAAAAATTGAAAAATGGTTGATTTAATACCAATTTATGCAATGGCTATCGTGCTGGGGGGTGCAGGTATTCTGGGTATCATATATTTCTGGAAGGAGCTAAAGGAGCTTGATTGATTACTTATTATCCATGACTATAGATTTAACCATTAGATGTTAAATTTTAGTTCATCTGGATGATTTTATTGCGATTCTTAGGAAATCGTAAATTCAGTTTCTAACCACTTCCTGTAGTACAGGTACCACCTCCTCCTCAAACCATGGATTCTTCTTTTGCCAGATCCTGTTGCGGGGTGATGGATGAACCAGCGGCAGATATTCAGGTAGAAAAGACCTGAAATTCTTCACATTCTCAGTCAGACTCTTGTTAAATCGATCCTGCAAATAATACTTCTGCGCATACTGACCGATGAGGATGGTGAGCTTCACATGATACATCCTCGACAATAACTGTTCATGCCACTGAGGTGCACATTCTGGTCTGGGGGGTAAATCTCCCGACTTCCCTTTACCAGGGTAGCAAAATCCCATGGGGATCAATCCAAAAAAATCCGGATCATAAAATTCTTCTTTGCTTACCCCCAGCCATCTTCTCAGTTCATTGCCGCTGGCATCGTCCCATGGGATACCACTCTCATGCACTTTGCGACCGGGAGCCTGACCAATGATTAAAATCCTTGAGTTAGCGTTTGCCTGTAAAACGGGTCTTGGATGGTGTGGTAGCAAATCCTGACAGATCAGACAACCCTTAATTTGCTTTAGCAGGTCATCCACAGTGCAACCATGTTGAAGAATCAGACATTATCGAACGTAGGGTGTTGCCAGGGTTTCCGATAGCTTCTGGCGAGAAGTTCAGTAGCTTCTTTGTCTCCTTTGACCACTCTATTCTCCCAGTCATATTCCAGGGGTCTTCCTCCCAGTTGCATCGATAAGTTGGACATGATACAACTCGCGGAAGAGATGTGTCCCTGCTCAATGTCCGCCACAGGTTTGGTTCCGTTTTCAATGGCCTGGATAAAATCCTGCATGTGCCTCCTGGTAGCCGGTGCGGCAAACAGTTCTATTCTTTCTTCAGTAAGATCTTCCGGATATTCTTCTTTTTCAAAGACACAGTCATAATGGATGGGTTCTCCTTCTAAAGGTGTGAAATCCGCTTTCCTCACGCCTGCCTGTAGTTTACCGTTTTCACCGTAAAGCGTGAAGGACCACCAATAATCAGGATCTGCCGGAGTGCCCCATCGCCTTTGTTGCCAGACAAAATTGAGCTCATCAAACTCAAATATAGCATGTTGTGTGTCCGGACGGTTGCCATAGCCATCTTTGTGAACATAGGTTCCTCCTACACTCGTTATCTTCTTAGGAGCACCAACCCCCAACATCCATCGGGCAGCATCCAGCATGTGAATGCCCATGTCACCCACGATACCATTGCCATATTCCATGAAAGCCCTCCATCGGATATGAGGCAGTCCCCTATAGGGCAGCATCGGGGCTGGTCCTGTCCACATGTCATAATCAAAGAAATCTGGCACTTCTTCAACAGGTGGCATCTTTCCACCACCACCGGTATAACAGCTAACTTCTACATGAGAGATCTTTCCCAGCAATCCTTTATCAACGATTTCATCTTTGGCCCTTATCAGGTGAGGGGTGCTTCTTCTTTGCGTACCTACCTGAACTGTCTTATTGTATTTTCGGGCAGCTCTCAACATGGCTTCACCTTCCACTACATCGGCACTGATAGGCTTCTGTACATAGACATGGGCGCCTGATTTTACAGCCTCAATCATATGCAGCGCATGCCAGTGGTCCGGTGAACCAATGATCACAATATCGAAATTATGTTTGTCGAGCATCTTGCGGTAATCTCCATAGAGCTTGGGTACTTTACCTGACTTTTGCCGTTGACTGATTAGCTGCCCGGCATGGTTGAGCATATTTTGGTCGACATCACATACAGCCTCTACTTCTACCGGGGCCACCTGAATCAGTCGCAGGGTATCACTCTTGCCATACCATCCTGACCCGATCAGGCCGACTTTCCATTGCTTTTCGATCCCGGTAAAATTCATTCCTAACCCACCAAAAGCGGCGAGGCCAGCAGTTGCAGATATTCCTTTGACAAACTTTCTACGGTTAATATTTGGGTTGAGCATTTCTGTTTTTTTATACGTTGTCTACTGTGGGGTGTACCCAGGGCGTACGGTATTCGCGCTGAAGCATGGCGGTAGCTTCAGCATCATCCACTATTATCTTCTTCTCAGGGTCATAGATCAGTGGCCTGCCTGCCAGCTCCATGGAAATATTTGCCAGAATACAACTAGCGGTAGAGATATGACCTTCCTCAATATCAGCCACAGGTCTTGTATTATTGTCAATGGCTTTGAGGAAATCAAGCATATGTAGCCTTGTGGCTGGCGCAGCATTGAGCTCTATGCGTTCCTCTGTGAGATCTTCGGGGTACTTTTCTTTCTCGTAAACCACATCAAAATGAATGGGATCTCCTTCAATAGGGACAAAGTCTGCCTGCATGGTGCTTCCTTTTAAGGTGCCCTTGTCTCCATAGATCTTAAAAGACCACGGATAATCCGGATCAGCCGGTGTTCCCCATGTTCTATGCTGCCATACACAATTCAGTTCATCATATTCAAATATGGCTGATTGAGTATCGGCTATGTTTGACTTGGCATCTTTCTGAACGAAAATACCTCCGGTAGAGGTGATCCGTTTGGGCCAGCCCAGGTTGAGCATCCATCGAACGGTATCCAGCATATGAACGCACATGTCGCCTGTAATGCCATTGCCATACTCCATGAAGGCCCGCCACCAGCGGATATGGGGGAGCCCGTCGTAAGGTCTTAAAGGAGCCGGACCCGTCCACATTTCATAATCCAAAAAGTCAGGCACTGGTTGCAATGGTGGATTGGAATTATTCCTCATGTGATAGTAGCAACACATCTCCACATGAGAGATGTTACCAAGTAACCCTTTTTCAACAATATTTTTCTTGACATCAATCAGGTGTGGTGTGCTTTTACGTTGTGTTCCTACCTGAACAACCTTGTTATATTTCCGTGCAGCCTTAACCATCGCTTCACCCTCTACCACATCCACGCTGATGGGTTTTTGCACATATACATGTGCACCTGCTTTTACAGCATCTATACATTGCAATGCATGCCAGTGATCAGGTGAGCCAATAATGACAATGTCCAGGTTGTGCTTATCCAGCATCTTCCTGTAGTCACCGTATAGCTTGGGTACTTTTCCGGATGATTGCCGCTCACTCACCAGTTTACCTGCTGCATCCAAAATCTGACTGTCCACATCGCAGAGGGCAACCACGTCAACAGGCGCCACCTGAATCAACCTGAAGAGGTCACTTTTACCATACCATCCTGCCCCAATTAATCCCACCTTAATGGGTTTTGCTGTTAAGGGAAAACTCATTCCGAAATTTCCCAACGCAGTGAAGGCCATGGCTGCAGATGATTTTTTTATAAAATCACGACGATTGAAGTTAAGGTGGGGCATTGCTTTTTAGGTTTTTGTTTAGCAACATAAATATGCTAAACAATCCCTCTTAAAACAAATCCTTTGAAAACCTGATGTAGGCAATAAAACAGATATGACTAATTGATCCTGTTGAGTATCCTGGTGCGGAACTTCTCTTCCACAGGAATGACAAAGTGAGATGAGTAATGCAAAAGGATCTGTTGTTTATCTTTCACAACTTCTGATACCCGATTGATATTAACGATGTAAGCCTTGTGTGCTCTGACTAAAAATGGGATATCTCTAAACTCTTTTTCAAAATTGGTGAGCTTACTGGCAATTAGTTTGGAATTGATTTCTCCATTCTCAAGATAGAATACACGCATGGATGTATCTTCTTCTGCCAAAAACATAAGGTCTCTCGGATCGACCACCAGCTCATCCTCCTTGCCACTAGACCTAACGATGATAAACCTTAGATCTTCATTGAAACCGTTCTTTTTGCTCTTTTGGTGGATGAAATAACCAAAGATGATTCCGGGGAAACAGCAGAGACAGTATACAGTGACAAAAGCAAATAATTGCTTCGACTCCCAGGTGGGGTATCCATCAAAGTAGCTATCGATAACAAAAGCTACCAGACCAGCAGTAATGGCCTGACCCAAATGCCACGAAATCATACCTTCAAATGATGGGGAAAAGAAAATTTGTTTGAATGCAGCTTCAAAAATCCCAAAGATGATAGCGGTGGAAAGACCAATGAGAAAAGCTCTTTCAACAAGTGTCTGACCAGAGTGTGTTTCATAGATCTGCCCATAAAAAAGCTCATATATGTAGTAAGCTATGCACAGAAATATGGCTGTGCTGGCTACAACAATGTAATTGGGTTTTTCGGATGTATTAAAGACCAGCACTACGCAATGTTAGTGAATACTGCCTGAACATCATCATCATCTTCGATCCGATCAAGCATTTTTTCTATTTCCTCCATTTGTTCTTCGGAAAATTCCACCGGAGTGTTAGGGATTCTTTGAAGGCTTGCCTTCTTCACATCGATTTCCTTTTCCTCTAATGCTTTTGACAGGCTACCAAAATTAGTATAGTCGCCGTAGAGGTAAACCCTGTCTTCATTGGTGGTAATCTCTTCCAGACCGGCGTCAATAAGTTCGAATTCTAATTCTTCCAGTTCCATACCCTCCTCTGCAATGAACTCGAACACAGCTTTTCTATCAAACATAAATTCCAGCGAGCCATTGGGCACCATGGAGCCCCCTGCTTTGCTGAAATAGGACTTCACGTTGGCAACCGTACGCGTGGTGTTGTCAGTGGCACATTCCACAAATACCAATACCCCGTGAGGACCTTTTCCTTCATAGGTTACTTCTTCGAAAACATCTGAATCGCTTCCTATCGCTCGTTTGATAGCATTTTCGATGTTGTCCTTCGGCATGTTTTCAGCCTTGGCGTTCTGTATGGCAGTCCGGAGCTTGGCATTCATTTCAGGGTCTCCACCACCTTCTTTGGCTGCTACGGTGATTGCTTTGGCCAGCTTAGGAAATACTTTAGACATTTTATCCCATCTGGCTTCTTTGGCTGCCCTTCGATATTCAAACGCTCTTCCCATTTTTAGATTAAGTTTTCCTCAAAAATATCAATTTGCTGATTATTTGCCAGAGTGATTTCAAAAGCTATTATCCTAGCGATTGAAGAAGTCAAAGAAATTACGACGCTTCTCTAGTTTAAGATCCTGCAGCAGGCTGGAATTTGGCTGAATGACCAGGCTGAAGGATTGGTACCTGCCGAAAGGTACCCATGAAAAGTTTAACGACCAGCAGTGCAAATCCCTGGCCACCCCGATACGTGTAGTGGTAAATTCCTTATTTACGAAGTCAAAACCTGAGTTGTAGGTAATCTGAGTTTTATCTGTCAGAGCCAAAGTTCCATTGAACTGCATGGACTGGATGATTTTTGGGTCCTGGAAGCCAGTTTGTGTTCTGGAAATGGAATATTGAACCCTGAAAGTCCACGGGACATCAAAATTGACGTATTGTTCCGGGTTTTGACGGATGTATTCTTTTTCCTCCTCTGTTCCGTATGTTGACTGGTCCAGTCCATCCGGTACGGTCCCTGTTTCAAATTGATCCTGTTCGTCCGGTTCTTTTCCCTTTCCGGATTTACTGTTGAGCGAGAAACCGAGGGATGTACTCAGACGACTCAGGTTCCCAAGGCCCTGACCATTGTTCCACGCATATCGATCTATTCTCTCCTGATTAACCGTTCGAACGCCGGAAACCGGGTTGACACTTTCACTGATCAGATTGTAGACATAAGGATCTATCGTTCCGCTCAGGTTTACATTCACCTTGTTTTTAAACAGGGAGGTACGGGTATTCCAGTTGATATTACTCAGCTTAAATTCCTCTGCAGCAAGGTTATATCCTGTACTTAGTGATAGGTTTTCAAAGATCTTAACTTTTTTATACGCCTGGGTAGAATCTTTAACATCCCGTACTTTCATCTCCAGGTTGTTTTGGAGTGAAAAGCTGATGGTCCTGCTTTCTCCGGATGGAGGTGAACCGTAGGCAAAACTTTCATACCGGGAAAATCGACGTGTATTGCCCAGAGAGTCAATTTGAACTTCCTTGTATACACCACTTCGCTCACTAAAATCAGGGTTGTATGAAAAACTGATCGATGGGGTCACCACATGTCTTATCGCCTGGATTTTTCTGTCCTTACCCGGGAAGGTAACGGTGCCATAAAAACGGGTGTTCATGGAGGCTCCGGAGGACCAGTAGCCGGTCCTGCTAAATCCTTCCAGCGTGTCGATCCTCACACCCTGCAGCTCTTCGTCATAGCTGAAATCCAATTCTCTGGTGTACCAGAGTTCTGTGTAGTTGAAGCTCGGACTTACAGTGATGTAATTGAACATATTAAAAGATGTAGAAATCGGAATGGAGTGTCTACCACCAATTTTGGCCCGTTTATACAATCTGCCGAAATTATCCAGGTTGAAGTCAAGGGTGTCCATATTGCTTTCGTCTTCATTCACAATATTTAAACTGCCAAGTGTGGTAACGGGTGCGTTGGTCACTTCATTCTTGGCAGCGAAGTTGTGGCTTAGACTTATTTTGGCAAGAGGGTTTTTTTGATTTTTAACAATGTTTTTGAAAGGGTAGATCCTGTTGACATTCATGGTGTAGTCTGGCAGGGTCATACTCATGATGCCAGTTTGGATATTCTGGTTGTGCCTAAGGTTGGCACTCATGTTCACCGGAATCCGCTGGAACCTTTGAGAATAGCTCACACTGGAAGAGAACTGTGAGTTTATGCTCCTTGAAAAATCCTGATTTACCAGGTTGTTGTTGGAATTATAAGTAGAGGTACCTGCAGAAACGGATGCTCCGAAGCTGGAATTCCCTCTGGTTTCCGGCCGATGACTCCACCGGATCCAAAAATCATTGGTCTCCACCGGATCCTCGATGTTATCAATAATTGACTTGTTGTATGAGAAATTAAATGAGCCGGAATACGAATATCGCTTTTTGTAGTTCATGGTCGCCTGGAGACCGTGTCCACCTTTCGAGTAGATATCTCCGGTAAGTCTCAGGTCCATATAATCACTAAATGTGAGGTAGTACCCACCGTCTCTAAGAAAAAAGCCCCGTTGTTTTTCTTCTCCATAAGATGGGAAGACAATTCCTGTGGCTTTTTTTCTGGGCTGGGGAAACATGCCGAAGGGAAACCAAAATGGTGTGGGGATTTCTCTGAACTTCAGATTAAAAGGCCCTGAAACCACTTTATTTCCGGGGATTACTTTCAATTTTTCCGACTCAATGAAAAAGTGGGGGTCAGCCAGATTACAGGTGCTGTATTTGGCACGCCTGATAAACATTTCTTTTTCTTCATTCATCTTCACGTCTTCACCATGCATAAAAGCACCTTCCTGTTCCGTGACTACACCTTTTATTATGGCTCTCCGTGTTTTAAAGTTGTATAAAATATTGTCGGTCTCGTAGGTATCCCCTTCCTGCGTAAAGACGGGTTTTCCGATTTTTTTACCCGTACTATCCGTGGCGAACTCGGCTTGAATGGTTCTTCTGTTCCAGTCTACCGTTGTCTTATTGGCTTCCAAAACAATGTCTCCGTAGTCAATATGTGCATCCTGGTACATAAAGATTTTTTTATTCTCCAGGTCATAAAACATGGAGTCCTTGGCATTGTAGTTGATTGTTGTTTCTATATCACCTTTTGGCGTAGGTGATTTGGGTATATTTAGTGTATCAGAAGCGAGTGTATCCGGTTCTGAAGCCACAGAATCAGGGTAGGATACCGATATTGTTGAATCAGACGTTATGTCTTCAGGGGGGGCAGACAGCTCCTGAGCATAGCCAGAATTGTAAAATGTAATGATCAAGAAAAAAAATACAATACTCCTCAGGCCTAACACAGGTTTTAATTTCAGTGAAAAATTTACATTTTTGCGTAAAAATATCGGATTTTAGTATATAACCGGGATCACGTGAAAAATATTGCAATACCCTTTTGCTTTTGTATATTTTTTATTTTCATCTCCTTTCATCCGGTGGGTGTTATTGATTACCGTATCAATAAGATTGTAATAGATCCCGGTCATGGAGGAAAGGATCCGGGCACCCACGGAGTAATTTCGAAGGAGAAAGATGTTGCCTTGAAAATTTCCATGGAATTGGCAAGGATCATCAAAGACAATATGCCTGATGTGGAGGTCATTTGTACCCGTCAGGATGATAGTTTCCCTGAACTGCATGAACGTGCCGATGTCGCCAATCAAAAAGATGCAGACCTCTTTATTTCGATGCATGCCAACTGGATTTCAAACCCAAACATCCATGGGACGGAAACCTATGTGATGGGGCTACATAAATCAGAAGCAAACCTACAAGTCGCCCAAAGAGAAAACTCCGTTATTCTGGATGAAGAAGGTGGAATCACCGACTACGATGGCTTTGATCCAAATTCGCCGGAATCTTATATATTGTTTTCCCTCTATCAAAGTGCTTTTCAGCAAAATAGTTTGAGGCTGGCCGATAAGATCGAACACCAGTTCAAAAACAGGGTTGGAAGACGCAGCAGAGGGGTAAAATCTGCAGGGTTTTTGGTGTTGTGGAGAACAAGCATGCCTAGTGTTTTAGTAGAAGTAGGTTATCTTAGTAATACTAAAGAAGAGAGGGAACTGAATGATCCATTGAACCAGGTTTATATTGCTTCTGGTATATACCGGGCTTTTAGAGATTACAAGGAAGAAATAGAATCTATGAATTAATTCATCAGATTTGAATGCCGGGTTCTCTTTTTTCTCATTATATACATTAAGTTAGTGCGGATGTCTAAGGAATTTAAAGTTGGTCTGATAGCCCTCGTAGCAGGTGTCTTATTATACTATGGTTTTAATTTTTTGAAGGGTATTGATTTTTTCGATCCTACTGATAAATATTATGCAGTATATGACAATGTAGATGGGTTGCATGAAGGAAACGGTGTGATTATAAACGGGTATGCCGTGGGCAGAGTGACCCGAATTGATTTGATGGACAATCAGGAAACCATTATTGTTCAGTTTGATATTAAGGAAAACATTCAGTTAAACGATTCCTCCATTGCAGCACTTACAAATACAGATTTCCTCGGGACCAAGGGAATTGTGATTACCATTGGGAGCGGAAATAAATTGGTTGAACCCGGAGACACACTGATTTCGTATCGGGATAAAGGTCTTGAAGAAATTCTCGCCAGCGCTACCCCTGTGGCAAACAACCTTAATGTAACCATTACCCGGATCAACGAAATCCTTGTCGGACTTAAGGGAAGTGGTGAAAAGATCAATACTACCCTGGATGATTTACATCGTACATTCCTGAATGTAAACAGGATCATGGAAAGTAATGAAGACAATATCGAGCAGATTGCAACAGCTACTAAATCCCTGATAAGAAACCTCAATCAAAAGATTGAACGATTGGGGCCGGTGATCAAAAAGACGGATGGCGTTTTAGATACGCTAAATTCACTGGAATTGGCACAGACTTTATCTCATATAGACTCGGTGATGATCACCCTTAACCATACACTAATGTTGATGAAAAGTGAGAATAGCTCACTAGGAAAGCTTTTACAATCTGATACCCTTTATCATAATGTGAATACTACAATGGAGGATCTTCAGGGTTTAGTCCACCACCTTCGCCACTATCCGAAAGATTTTGTGAAGCCATTGGGCCGAAAACACAAAAATCTTCAAGGTATTGAGGAGAAAGAAGAATAGAGGAATTAAGTTTAACGCTGTATTCATTATTCTTGAATAATCACCGAAAGAATTTGGAATCTTTCATTTCAAATTCTTAAATTCAATATTGTCTTGATAAAGGAAACTGAATTAAAAGCTTTAGTGAGTTTGCTGGAAGATGAGGACGATGAAGTCGTGTCTCATGTGGAGACCAAACTCATGGAGATAGGTACTGGGATCATCCGTTTTCTCGAGCAGGAATGGGAAAGTAATTTCAATCCACTTATCCAACGTCGAATCGAGGACATGATCCATGGACTACAATTCGAATTGGTACGGGAACGCCTCCTTAAATGGAAGGAGACTCCAGATAATGACCTATTGGAAGGACTTTGGCTTGTGGCCACCTACCAATATCCGGATTTGGATTTTTCGGAGCTTAAGGTGGAGGTTGAGCAACTATACCATGAAATATGGCGTGAGTTTAAGACGGATTATGCACCATTGGATCAGGTGAGGATAGTCAACAACATGCTATTTAATAAGCTTAAATTCAGGGCCAATACGAAGAATTTTCATTCTCCTGCCAACAGCATGATCAACGCTGTGCTGGAGTCGAAAAAGGGCAATCCGATCACACTTTGTGCTATTTACATGATCATTGCGCAGAAATTAGGTATGCCCATTTATGGGGTGAACCTACCGAACCTGTTTATCCTGACCTATCGAAGTGATGGCATCACTTTTTATATCAATGCCTTCAATAGGGGATTGATATTTAGCAAGGAGGACATAGACCACTATCTGGAGCATCTTAATATCCCACCCCAGGAGTTGTTTTATGAACCTTGCTCCAATGAAGATATCATTCTTAGGGGCTTGCGAAATCTCGTGGTTTCATTTGAGAAGCTGGGTGATTATCATAAATCTGATGAGATCAAGATTATCCTTAAGATGCTGGATGATCAGTATACCGGGTTCGAATGATCATTCTTTGATTTTCGGATTGATCCATAGGTGACTCAGCCAGTACCATTGATTGTTTTTGTCCTGCACAGTCAAAGTAT
Source organism: Cyclobacteriaceae bacterium (assembly GCA_965223915.1). GTDB lineage: Bacteria > Bacteroidota > Bacteroidia > Cytophagales > Cyclobacteriaceae > UBA7330. Next base: position 3,586,183 of record OZ245027.1, read on the forward strand.
AGAGTGTTCTCCTCCTATTCCTTATGCTTTGGTCAGGTTCCACGCTGATGGAATACTCATTATCAGCGCTTTGTTCAAGGTTGAGCTTACAGTCACCACCCTGAATGAAACATTGCATTTCATTGAGCCTGAGCTCATCTTTTTCGATTGTAAGATTTAGATCTGGCTTGTAGCTGTCTGAAATGATATGATTATCAGGTAGACCCATGACTTTCAACGGCAATGCATTGGCCTTGAGCTTGAACCCTTGAATATCACTAAATCCGGTAGCCATGGGAAACCTGGGACAGGCCATCAGATCGGAATCGTTACTGATAACACCTGAATTTTGTGCAGCCGCAGCAACAAACCCGGCATTTTGAACAATTTCCTTCATTTTCTGATCAAATTCACCATATGGATAGGCAAAGACAGTGGATTTAATGTTTAGGTTTTCCTGGATCAATTGCTGACATAACCGGATTTCTTCTTCAAATAGAGAATACCTTTTTTCAGGTGCTTGATTCAAAAAGAAAGCATGTGAATGGGTGTGGTTGCCAATTTCTATGCCTCGTTCACTGGCGTCTTTGATCTCTTCCCAATTCATATAGCTTGATCCACCTACAGTTTCAGTATTGATGAAAAGCGTTGCCGGGAAGCCATATTTTTCCAATAGGGGTAATCCATTTTCATAGAAGCTTCTGAACCCATCGTCTACAGTGATCACAGCCACTTTTTTTTCAGGTTGATCATCCTTTAGGTATTTTATGGCATCACTAAAACTCAATACTTCAAATTGGTCTTCTTTCAAATAGTCAAGGTGGGACCTGAAGTTCTCAGTAGATACATTAGTTGTGGGGTACCTCGAATCCCCAAATCGATGATAAATAAAGCAGTTTACCCGCTTATTTATGTTTTGAGTTGTTACTTCTGCCCGTATTTGTTTGTCTTGATTTTTGGATTTCTTGCCAACCTGTCCGCAGGAGATCATCAGAAAAAGCACTATGATCGCTGAATGATAAATCATTGCTGTGCAGTAGAGGAATATTCTGTATCTAAAATATAATCGTCGTATTGCTGAAAATTGTTTTGATCGATGATGGTTTTGAGTTGATACACATATTCATTTCCCCTTTCTGAATAATTCCTTAAATGTTGTAGCAGTTTGTTGATGTCACTTGTTTCATAACTGGCTACCCTGAAATTTCGGTATGCCCTGGCCCTTGCTATGGTTTCAAAATAATCCATGATGGATCCGGAGATATCTTCATATTTCCTTAGATGAACATCGAAGTTGTTTGACTTTGCTGCTATCCTGGGGAGGTCCGCATTATAAGACCATATACCAAAAAAGTTATTGGCTTCACTAAAAAACCGGGAAGTTCCCCATCCGCTTTCCACTACAGCCTGAGCCAGCGCGATGCTGGTAGGGTGAGTATGCATTCTTATGATGAGATCAAATGAATTTTTGGCTTTAAACCGGTCAAGCTGTGATTGGTAGTAAAGGCTATCTTCTTTGTCCCAATTATCTGATAAAAGCATGTCCCTGACTTTCCTTAGGTCACCGTTGATCCTGTGTTTGACGATGAGGATAGCTGGTAAGACAACAGCGATAAATTTCTCCTTGTTTTCCTGAACCGTAAGCGTATCAAAGCCTCCAACATTGTAGTATAAAATGGGCTTTACCAGGCTATCAGTAATGGGTATGACGTCATTCAGTGAACTGACCTCAATCAGAACCGGTTCAAAAACATGTTCTTCTTCTCTGCAGCCTTGGCTGATGATTAAAAACACGACCCATCGTAAGGTTAGCTTTAAGTAAGGTCGGGGCAGACCTGGCATTTTGTAAACTAACCTAATACGATATCTTTTTGAGCAAATGGCTGTGAATAGACCCTTTTACCAGTTGCTTTATACAATGCATTGGCTAACGCACCAATGACCGGTGGCAATGCAGGTTCACCTAAGCCGGTGGGATGAATGTCACTTTCTACGAAGAAAGTTTCTATTTCGTCTGGAGCTTCTACATGGCGGATCAGCCTGTACTTATCGAAGTTTTGTTGCTCGGTAGAACCATCTTTGAAGGTCAGACTACTGAACATTCCGTGTCCGATACCATCAACAATGCTTCCTTCTACCTGATTTTTGGCACCTTCAGGATTGACGACGATACCACAGTCCACCGCACACCAAACCTTTTTCACTTTAGGAGTACCATTTTCTTTTACAAGATCGACAATCTGGGCCACGTATGAGTTATGGCAGAAATAGGCAGAAACACCACGGTATACACCAGGCATTTCTGTCCCCCAGTTTGCTTTTTCTCTAACAAGCTTAAGAACACCGGCATATCGTTCCGGAACGTAATCATTTTTTTCACCAACAGGATTGGTCATGCTTCGCTCAAACAATGCTAACCTGAAATCAATCGGGTCTTTGCCAGCTTCCTCAGCGACTTCGTCTAAAAATGCAGATTCCACTCCGGCAATAAAGTTTGAACGAGGTGCTCTCCATGCTCCTGTCGTAATATTAGATTCAACACCAACACTTTCAGCCAGATAATTTTCAACAGCTCCCGCAGGAAACCTGTTGGCATAAACTGCGCTTCCATGAATCCCGGTACCTTTTACGTGGAAACCAACCAAATTATTATCACTGTCTAGTGCTGCCCGATATTTGATACTGTAGGCCGGACGATAAAGTCCTTGGGTCATGTCATCTTCACGGCTGTAAATAAGTTTTATCGGGGTTTTCATTTTCTGCGAAATTGCAGCTGCCTCCAATCCAAAATTACCATATAACCTTCGACCGAATCCACCGCCCATACGTGTTAACATTACTGAGATTTTCTCTTCTGGCAAGCCCAGCAGCTTTGAGGCGGTACTTCTGAGTCTCTCAGGTGTTTGAACCGGCCCAGTTAATTCCGCCTTGCCATCTGTGACATTGGCAAAGAAGTTCATCGGCTCCATGGTATTGTGAGCCAGAAAAGGAGCAGTGTACGTCCTTTCTATTACTTTGGCTGCATTTTTAAAGGCTTTCTCAGGATCTCCGTCTTTTCTTTCCGGTTCTACCGGCTCTTTCAAAGAATCTGCTAGTCGTTTCTCATAATCGTAGGTGCTGTCCGGAGTAGTGTCCCATTCCCATTCAATAGACAGGGCTTTTTTAGCCTTCATGACCTGCCAGGTTGATTTACCCACCACGGCAACCACTTCCACAAAAGCATTTTTACTTGTCCAATCTTCTTCACTTGGCACAGTTCTGACTGAGATGACATCAACAATGCCGGGCATGTTTTTAGCAGCTTCTGCTTCGAAACTTTTCAATTTCATCCCGAAAGCCGGAGCATGTACCAGCATCGCCGTTAGCATACCTTCCTCTTTATAGTCCAGACCAAATAAGGGTTTCCCTGTAATGATCTTGTCTATATCTACATTACCAGTAGGTTTCCCGATGATCTTAAAGTCTTTTACATTTTTGACCTCCACTTCAGTAGGCACCTCAATGGATGCTGCCTTGGATGAAACCTCTCCATACCCAATGGTTTTTCCTGAGGAATGCTTGATTACACCTTTCTCCGTTGTCAGCTCAGCGATAGGCACATTCCATTCTTTGGCGGCTGCTTCCATCAGCATCCTCCTGGCAGTGGCACCAGCCATCCTCAGGGCGTCCCAGCTACTCCTGATAGAATTACTTCCTCCCGCAACCTGACGATCAAAGTCAACCGTATTTAAAGGAGCCTGCTCTACCAATACATATTTCCAATCTACATCCAGCTCTTCTGCCACGATCATGGGCATGGAAGTTTTCACATTTTGTCCAATCTCGGGGTTGGGTGAGAAAATAGTGACTACACCATTTTCACCAATTTTGATATAGGCATTGATGTCAAACCAGGAGTCTGGCATGGTGAGTAGTTTTTCCTTAGAAGGATTACACGACGCAAGCCAGCTAAAGCCAAGCATTAATCCACCACCGGCAGCAGTGGAGGCTTTCAGAAATGATCTTCTGTTATATCTTGTTTTGATGAGTGTCATAGTGGGTTGGCTTTAAAATTTAATTCATTTCAGATGCCGCATCCTTAATGGCAGCTTTGATTCTAACGTATGTTCCACATCGGCATATGTTGCCATTCATTGCTCCTTCGATCTCTTCATCAGAAGGCGCTTTATTTTGTTTCAGCAGGGCCGCAGCAGACATGATCTGACCGGATTGACAATATCCGCACTGTGGAACATCCAGCTTTTTCCATGCTTGCTGAACCGGATGATCTCCTGATTCAGACAGACCTTCGATGGTCGTGATAGATGCACCGACTGCTGAAGAGACATTGGTAGAACATGATCTGATAGCTACCCCGTTTAAGTGGATGGTGCATGCACCGCATTGGGCTATTCCGCATCCGTACTTTGTTCCAGGGAGATCTAAATTATCTCTTAAAATCCACAGGAGTGGAGTGTCTGGTTCAGCCTCTACCTGATGCTTTTTGCCATTGACTTGAAGTTCGAATGATGCCATGAATAACTGGGTTTGGTTACGATACTTCAAGTTAGCCTGATTCCAGCTTTTTTCATAACCACAGACTATAAAATCTATAAAATAATCGATATTAGACCTCGTCCTTGATGATTGTAATTCCCAGCTTTTCCAAATTGATTAAAATGCTAGGATCCGAGTCATGGTTGGTAATGAGTATGTCAACTTCTCCCGGCTCACACAGTTTAACCATGGCTTTTGTGCCGAACTTACTTTTGTCTGCCAATATGATCACCTGATCACTTTGACTCATCATGGTCCGTTCAGTTTCTACAACCAGTTGATTGGAGTTGGTGATCAGACCCTCTTCAATTCCTCCGACTGAGAGAAAGACCTTATCTGCATGGTATTGCTGGAGGTTTTTATTGGCTTCGGGACCAACGAATAAACCTGAATCAGGATAAAGGAAACCTCCGGACAGAAAAATTTCAGCTCCTGTCCACCCTGATCTTTTTTGGTGAATCTCATGTGCAATGAGTAATGAATTGGTAATGATTCTGATTTTACGGTTAGCAATGAATGGGGCCATTTCCAGGGTCGTTGTTCCTCCGTCAATGATGACAACATCTCCATCTTGTACCAGAGACGCAGCATTTTCTGCAATAGCCTTTTTCTCATGAATATTTTGAGTCTGCCTGAAAAACAGGGGTTTCATGTCATTGAGCAAATCGGTTCTTGCCACTCCGCCCCAGGTCTTTTCCACTTTGCCATTCGTGGTGAGTAAATTGAAGTCTCTACGGATGGTGGCAGGGGATACCTCCAGGAGCCGACAGGCTTCATCCACAGTAAGTTCCGCAACTTCTTCGAGTCTATCTAAAATCGTTTGCAATCTGGCTCGCTGGTGCATATTCTTAATCCCAATTGATGATTACCTTCAAACTGTCCGAATCCGCAGCCCGACTGATAGCTGTTTTGATCTCCTTGTGTGTAAATTGTTCAGATTCATAGGTCATCCGATCAATTCGGCTCAGCTTTTTTTGATTGATCATATCAAAAGCCAGATCGATTCCATACATTGAGCTACCATGAGTAGCCTGGTAGCATTGCAATTTGTAATGCACATCATTATTGAGATCCAGGTCATGAATAATTGGAGGTTTTCCCGAAGCCCCTTTCACACCAGCATGGGCATCCAATACCGTATTGTAACCAACCAGCTTCACTGCCAGCTCATAACCTGACTGGTGGGGTACATTCATCATGATAAAATGTGGTTCATTGAATGGCCTGCAGGCATCCAGTACATTTTTTACTACATTTTCATCCCATTTTATGCCTACTGTTCGTTCGTCTCCAAAATCCTTCAATACCCTGTTAAGCCGTTCCTCACCCCGGTTTACAACAATGATTTTCCGGGCACCCAAGGCCTGAGCGCATTGAAGCGCATAGGTACTTTGGGAGCCTGCACCGATCAAGACCACAACCCGGTCTTCAATGCACCTGCTCACACGTGTCATTCCTTCCAGCGTACAAGCCAGAGGTTCCATCTGGCAGATATGATCAGGGTTGATATCCTTGTCAAATTTTATGATAGGTCCCAGCTCAACAAACCAGTTGGGTAATAGGGCATGTGACCTGGCAAACCCCGGAAATTCATGACCTGTGGCTATGGTGTTAGGACAGCTGGTCCAGTCTCCGGTTCCATTGCGGCCACAATAGATACATTCCAGATCACCGCAGGGTATATCACAACCTAAGCCAACGAGGTCTCCGGGCTGAAATTTTGTTACACCTTCACCAACAGCCTCCACAGTGCAACAGGCTTCATGCAAGATGATAGCCGGCCAGTCTTTGATTCTGGGAAGCCCGTGCTTATAGATCACTACATCGCTCTGGCATACCGAGGTTCTTCTGGTGCGCAGAAGGATTTCACCTGGACCGGGTTCATTCAGGGATACCTCCTGCAGAGAAAACGATCCATTGGGCCTGTCGAGATAGTAGATGCTGCTTTTCATGACTGAACCAACCGGTTAAGTTGTTCGAATGCTTTTTCTCGTGTCTGGATTTGATTAAAAACTGATGACGTGCCCAGAACAAGAACATCTGCACCAGCCTTGATCATCATGGGGATATTCTCCCAGCTAACATTTCCATCTACTTCAATAAGAAGGGCTGGATGAAGTTTAGATTTCCATTGATGTAATTCAGCGATTTTATCGATGCAAAAGGGTAGGAGCTTTTGCCCGGCATAACCCGGGTTTACTGTCATCACACAAGCCATGTCTACCAATGGTAACAAGTGTTTCATGGAATCAATGGGTTGGCCAGGGTTGATGGCTATGGATGGCTTGCATCCGGCTTCTCGGATTGCCTGAATGGTTCTCGCCGGATGCCTGGTAGTTTCCGGATGAAAGGTAATGAATGATCCTTCAATCCTGGTGAAATAAGATAAGGATTGGTCAATTTCTTCTATCATCAAATGATAGTCTAAAGGTATCCCACTATAATCATGCATCTGTTTTGCAATGTCTGGCCCTAAAGTGAAGTTGGGAACATACTGACCATCCATGATGTCTATGTGTAGCATCTCCGTTTTCTGATCAATGAGGATATCCAGTTCCTTTTTAAGATCAAGAAAATCTGCGCACATCATAGATGGGGAAAAGATTATCTTTCTATGTGTCACCATTTAATATGATTAAATTCAATCAAATTTAATTAAAATTGATTATTTAAAACCGTTCAATGATTAAATTTGATTAATTATTGACTTTCCACCATAATAAACTGTTTATGAAGGCCCTTGTGCTTGAAGGCAACAAAAAATTAAAGGTAAGCAACAGTCACCCCATTGTTGATGGTCCAACCGCTGACAGTATCCTGATACAGGTTGCTTCGTGTGGGATTTGCGGATCGGATATTCCAAGAGGTTTTGGAGGGAAAGCCTATCATTATCCTTTGGTCATGGGCCATGAATTTAGCGGGATTGTGGCAGAGTCGAAGGAGGGTAGTGATTTTAAGGAAGGGGACAGGGTAGCTGTCTTTCCATTGATCCCAACTGACCAAAACGAAACAGCATATCACACGGGTGATTGGGCGCAATTAAAATCCTATGACTATTTCGGTTCAAGAAGGGATGGTGCATTCAGTGAATACCTAAGGGTACCGGAAATAAATCTTTTTAAGATCCCTGATCATGTAAAAACCCGGCATGCTGCAATGACCGAGCCAGCAGCTGTTGCTCTGCATGGAGTACGAAGAATGCATATGGCAGCAGGAAATACCGGGGTGGTTATTGGTGGGGGACCCATTGGCAACATGTGTGCACAGTGGTTAAGCATTCATGGTTGTGACAAAATAATTGTTACTGATATTGATGATCGTAAGCTGAAGATTTCCAGTGATATGGGTTTCCACACGATCAATAGTTTGGAAACTGATACCGTTCAATCCATAATGGAAATAACCAATGGTCAGGGAGCTCAAAACGTCATTGAGGCTTGCGGGTTACCACAAACATTCCTTCAGGCGCTTGATGTAGCCTCGCGTGCTGGTGAAGTAGTTTTTATGGGGAATATAGTGGGTGAGTTTACCATAGCCGAAAAGGCCTTCAGTACCATCTTGAGAAGGGAATTGAATATTTATGGTACCTGGAATAGCAAGATCTTTCCAAGAGGAACAGACGATTGGACGACGGTATTAAAATACATGGACAAATCATTCATTGTTGAACCACTCATCACAGATGTGGTAACACTGGATGATGGCCCGGAAATATTCCAAAGCATTGTGGATAGAAAGCAGTTCCATAACAAGGTAATTTTTGAAATGATAAAATCCTGATATTTGAGCATGAGTGTTGTTGAGATCGGTATAAAATCGGACCCCATTACCACCCGGTACAGCTTTGATTGGTTGTTTGACCTGCTCGTTGATGAGGGAGTAAAATATGTCCAGCTGGGTGCTTTTTTCGAGATGTTCCATATGGATGATGGTTATTTCATTGAGTTGAGGGAAAAAGCCGAAAAAAGGGGATTAAAAATTAAGAGTATGTTTTCCGCTTACAGGGAGTTTGGCGGTTTTTTCTATGATGATCCCTTTATGGAAAAGGCTGCTCGAAAAATGTATGAAAAATATATTCACATTGCTGGTATTTTGGGTCTGGATTATGCTGGAACCAATCCTGGAGCTGTCTATAGAGACCAAATTCAAAAAAAGGAATTAGGGATAGCAGTCTACCTAAAACATATGAAGGAGCTGCAGGGTTTGGCTCATGAAAAGGGTCTCAAGGCTTTCAATATTGAACCCATGTCGAGCATGGCGGAACCACCGACTACGCCAGAAGAGATGGACCACATGGTTGGTGCTTTGAATGACTACCATCAACAACACCCAACATCAACGATTCCGGTTTGGCTCTGTGGGGATATATCCCATGGATTGGCCGATAAAGAAACAAAGATTATTCACAGCAATATCGAGCTCTTCAGGCATGGCATACCCATGATGTCTGAGTTTCACTTCAAGAATACCGATGAGATCTATGCGAGTACATTCGGATTTTCTCCTGAAGAGCGGGCAAAAGGGATCATTGATCTAAAGGAGATCAGGAAAATATGCGAGGACCATGAAGAAGCGTGGCCCGTAGAGGAGGTCGTTGGTTATTTGGAGATAGGAGGGCCTAAAATCGGTCGCGATTATTCAGACCCACTACTTGGGGATGCGTTAAGGTCTTCACTGAGAGCTATCAAAGAAGTCTTTGATCCCGTTTCTGTTTGATCCCGGGAAAACCGGGATTATGGAGCAGCAGCCTTAATCTCCTGGGCCAACTGATAGACAGCCAGCGCATACAATGGACTGTGGTTGTAACGGGTGATTACGTAGAAATTCTCTGTTCCAAACCAGTATTCATTTTCATTTTCTGATTCGAATTGCATCAGGGCCACACTCGTTTGAGGATGCCAGTTGTTTGTCGGTCTGTACCCTTTCTCCACATAATGAGCGACAATGTTGCTTGTTTTTGGTGAGGTCTGAGAATGGGGTTCAGCTCCATCAGTGACATGGGCTCTGGATGCAACAGGGACTCCTTTTTTCCATCGATGGACCTTCAGGTAATTCCCAACACTGGCTATGGCATCTTCCGGAGAGTGAACAAGGTCCCTTGTTCCTTCGTCAAAGCTTACTGCATAGGCCCGGTAGCTGCTTGGCATAAATTGGCAATAACCAATAGCTCCGGCATATGATCCCTGAAGCTCATATATATTAAGGTTCTCTTTCCGTGTCAGTGAGATATATTCTTCAAGCTCTGATCGAAAGTATTTGGCTCTTCTGGGATATGCAAAAGATAAAGTATAGAGTGCGTCCAACACTTTATAGCTTCCTTTGATTAGACCAAAATAGGTTTCCACACCAATGATCGCTGCAATGATTTCCTGCGGAACACCTGTTTCCAGGCTTACTTGTTGCAGTACATATTGATGCTTACTCATAAATTCAATGCCCGCATCGATCCGCTCCTGAGTCAGAAAAATATTTCGGTATTGATTCCAGTACAATTTTTTCTCAGCGGGCCGGTCCATTTTATCGATGATCGACGGTTGATAGGTCGCAGCAGAAAGAATTTCTTTGATTTCATTGAGCGGAATATTGTTTTTGGCAGCATAAGAAGTAGCAAACTCATTCACCTGTGCTTGCTCTATCTGAGCGAAAAGATGTATTGAGGTAAAAGCAATAAAAATAGAAAAGGTGTATCGCAATCCTGTTGTAGCCATTTTTCAAAAGTATTCAATTTTTAATATTCAAAGATTTTATTCCAGAACAACATATGTTTTTATTAGTAAAAAAGGAATGTATCTTTGCGGGACTTATCAAGAAAGGTCGAGGGACAGGGCCCTGTGACACCTTGGCAACCTGATCGCCCGCAAGCGATTTTCGGTGCCAATTCCCATCCGCCAAAGGCGGTGCAGATGAGTGAGTTAATCACCACATCGTGAATCCTTTTCTGATAAGTGCGGTTTTAGAAAGAAAAAAGAAAAGGATGAGTAAAATTCAAGACATACTTTCGGAAAGGATCCTTGTGCTGGATGGTGCCATGGGAACGATGATCCAACGCCATAAGCTGGAGGAGAAGGATTTCAGGAATGAGGAGTTGAAAGATCACCCATTGCCTCTTAAGGGGAACAATGACCTTCTCTCCATCACCAGACCGGAGATCATCAAAGATATTCATAGAGCCTATATGGAGGCTGGAGCAGATATTATTGAAACCAATACTTTCAGTAGTACCTCCATTGCTCAGGAGGATTATGGCCTTCAGGACTGGGCTTACAGATTGAACCTGACCTCTGCCAAAATTGCCAGAGAAGTGGCTAATGAATTGACGCAGCGTGAGCCGGATAAGCCTCGGTTTGTTGCCGGATCTCTGGGGCCGACTAACCGGACAGCCTCAATCTCTCCTAAAATCAGTGATCCGGGATATCGGGCTGTTACTTTCGAAGACCTGAAGATAGCGTTTAAAGAACAAGCAAAGGGTCTTATTGATGGTGGTGTCGATTTTCTGTTGTTTGAAACGGTCATTGATACACTCAATGCCAAGGCCGCACTCTTTGGCTTCAGCGAGTTGTTTGAAGAAATGGGCAAGGAGATACCCGTAATGGTATCGGGTACGATCACGGATGCTTCCGGAAGGATACTCTCTGGTCAGACTACGGAGGCATTCCTCATCTCAATATCCCATATGCCCTTGTTAAGTGTAGGATTGAATTGTGCATTAGGTGCCAGTCAGTTAAGACCATATTTGCAGATCATCTCAGAGAAATCTGACTTTGCCACAAGTGCTCATCCCAATGCAGGTCTTCCCAATGAATTTGGAGAATATGACCAGACTCCTGAAGAGATGAGAGATCAGATTGAGGAATTTCTCAAAAGTGGGTGGCTTAATATCATAGGTGGGTGTTGCGGTACCACACCAGAACATATCAAAGAAATTGCAGCAGTAGCTAAAAAATATCAACCAAGAAAACAAAAATTAAATCATGTCAGCGAAATTGTATGAAGCTATTGATAGGGATATACTTAAGGCAATCCCTAATCCCTCGAAAGAGGCTTATGAGATAAAAATAAAAATTCCGGAATTTACTTTTTTGGGCGTTAAAGAACAGCCTGATTTTGCCAACGTTTATTTGACCTTTTATCCGGGCAAAAAGATCATTGAGTTGAAGTCTTTGAAGCAGTATGTTTTTCAGCTTCGTGATATCACAGTTTCCTATGAACGGTTAATCAATATATTCTATGCAGACCTGATGGAAATTTATCAACCTGACAGGCTTAGGATTGTGATGAACTGTAATCCTCGTGGTGGGATCAGCTCAAAACTGACCATTGACTCTGACTGGTCGGCTAGGGGCGGAGACGAAAAGTACCGTGACTGGGCCTACGGCGGAGTTGATGACAACTGGCAGGTATTGATGTAAACTGTCTTAATTCTTTTCACATACTTTAAATGAAGTCAGCATAACAGGCTGGCCTACAATACGATAGGATGAGCTCATTCTCAAAAAATATTCCCCCGTTGATGTTGTCCGGATTGGAGCCTTTGGTGATTACCAAAGAGACCAATTTTGTCAATATTGGTGAAAGAACCAATGTGACAGGCTCACGCAGGTTTGCCAGACTGATCCGTGATGAGAAGTATGAAGATGCGCTGGATGTAGCTTTGGATCAGGTACGTAATGGTGCCCAGATCCTGGATGTCAACATGGATGAAGGAATGCTGGACGGAAAAGCGGCGATGATAAAGTACCTGAATCTCATTGCTTCGGAACCAGAGATTAGCAGAATTCCCATCATGGTGGATTCATCCAAATGGGAGATCATAGAAGCTGCCTTACAATGTATACAGGGAAAAGGAGTAGTAAATTCTATTTCTCTAAAGGAAGGCGAAGAGAAGTTTATTGAGCAGGCAAAGAAGCTCAAGAATTATGGGGCGGCCACTGTTATCATGGCTTTTGATGAAAAAGGACAGGCAGATACTTATGAGCGCAGGATTGAGATTTGCGAGCGTTCTTACAGGATCATGGTGGACAAAGTTGGGTTCCCTCCACAAGATATCATCTTTGACCCCAACATCTTCCCTGTAGCTACGGGGATAGACGATCATAACAATTATGCAGTCGATTATTTCAACGCTACAAAATGGATCAAAAAAAACCTGCCCGGTGCTAAAGTAAGTGGTGGAGTAAGTAACGTTTCGTTCTCATTCCGAGGCAATGAGGTTGTGCGGGAAGCCATGCATTCGGCCTTTCTGTATCACGCTATCAAGGCTGGTATGGACATGGGCATCGTCAATGCCGGAATGATTGAGGTATACGATGAGATCCCAAAAGAACTGCTGGAAAAAGTGGAAGATGTATTGCTCAACAGGCGGGATGATGCTACTGAGAGATTACTGGAGTATGCTGAAAAAGTAAAAGGCGGTGGAAAAGTAAGGGTTAAGGATGACTCATGGAGAAAGGAAACTGTGGAATCCAGGTTGTCACATGCGCTCGTCAATGGGATAGTTGATTATATAGAAGAAGATACAGAGGAGGCCAGGCTTAAGATAGGGAGTCCGTTGACAGTGATTGAAGGGCCGTTGATGGATGGAATGAATGTTGTTGGAGATTTGTTTGGATCCGGCAAAATGTTTTTACCCCAGGTGGTGAAAAGTGCCCGGGTCATGAAGAAATCCGTAGCGTATCTGATTCCTTATCTGGAAGCCGAAAAGGCAGGAAAAAAATCCAGTAAAGGAAAAATACTGCTGGCTACCGTAAAAGGGGATGTCCACGACATTGGAAAAAATATCGTAGGCGTAGTGCTGGGTTGTAACAACTATGACATCGTGGACCTGGGTGTGATGGTTCCGGCAGAGAGGATTCTTGATGAAGCTGTCAAAGAAAATGCTGATGTTATTGGGTTGAGCGGGTTGATCACGCCATCATTAGATGAGATGGTCCATGTAGCTGAGGAGATGGAAAGGAGGAAGATAAATAAACCACTCCTTATCGGAGGTGCTACTACTTCTCGAATTCATACTGCCGTAAAAATTGAACCGAAATATTCAGGTTCAGTGATCCATGTATTGGATGCTTCCAAAAGTGTGGGGGTGGTTTCTAAGTTGCTGAGTAGTATTTCAAAAGAATTTGCGGAAGAAGTAAAGACCGAATATGCTTCTCTGAGAGACAATCACCAGGGAAGAAGGGGTGAAAAAGATTTTGTGAAGTTTGAGGTAGCGCAGGAGAATAAGGCTAAAATTGATTGGTCCTCTTATGATCCTCCTAAACCGAAACAGCTGGGTGTTGAGTATTTGAACAATTATTCTCTTGCGGAGATACGGGAGTACATCGACTGGACCCCGTTTTTTAGCACGTGGATGCTCAAGGGTAAATATCCAAAAATATTTGATAATCCTACCATTGGAAAGGAAGCGAAAAAACTCTTCAAAGAGGCCAACGACCTACTGGACAAAGTGATTAATGAGGGTTTGTTTAAAGCGAATGGAGTTTATGGATTGTTTCCTGCCAATGCCCATGGCGATGATGTAAGGGTTTATGAAGATGATAGCCGGGCCAAAACGCTGGCAGAATTTCATTTCCTGAGGCAACAAGGTAAGAAAGGTGAAAACATTCCCAACCTTAGTTTAGCTGATTTTGTTGCTCCGTTAGAAAGTGGGAAGAAAGACTATATTGGTGGGTTTGCTGTGTCGACTGGTTTTGGTGTGAAAGAATTAGCAGAGCAGTATGAAAAAGACCATGATGATTATATGTCCATCATGATCAAAGCTATTGCTGATCGATTGGCCGAAGCCTTTGCAGAATTGCTTCACAAGAAGGTGAGAACTACTTTTTGGGGATATGCTCCTGATGAGCGTCTTGACAATGACGCACTTATCAAGGAATCCTACCGTGGGATCCGGCCTGCCCCTGGTTATCCTGCGTGCCCTGACCACACAGAAAAGCCCATCCTTTTTGATCTGATGGATGTAACAAGCAAAACTGGTATCGAGCTCACTGAAAGTATGGCTATGTGGCCTGCAGCTTCTGTAAGTGGCTTCTATTTTTCACACCCCGAATCCAAGTACTTTGGTCTGGGTAGGATCTATGAAGATCAGGTACAGGATTATGCAGGTAGAAAAGGAATGACCATCGAGGAAGTCGAAAAATGGATGGCCCCGGTATTGGGTTATAAATAATTTCATTCAGCTTTGCGACACCAGCTTTAGGATAAACCATGGGTATAGATGCTATCATAGTGCTTGTTATCATCATTGCAGCAGTAGTACTGTTTGCAACCGAGTGGCTATCGATCGATCTGGTGGCTATCCTAATCATGTTATCGCTGATTATTACCGGTATCATTACTCCGGCTGAAGGCATAGAGGGTTTTAGTAATCCTGCTGTAATTACTGTGGCCTTTATGTTTGTAATTAGCTATGCACTGTTGAAGACAGGTGCCCTTCAGCGCATTGGCCCCATGCTTGGAGACTTATTTAAGTCGAATTTCAATCTTGGGATCCTTGTCACCATGTTGTTTATAGGGTTGACTTCCGCTTTTGTGAACAACACGCCGATCGTGGCTATGTTTATCCCGGTAATGGTGAGTGTGGCCAATATTTCGGGTATTAGTCCTTCCAAGTTGTTGATCCCTCTATCCTATGCATCAATCTTCGGTGGTACCTGTACTTTGATAGGTACGTCGACCAATGTTTTGGTAAGTGGTATTGCAGAGGACAATGGGCTGGAAGGATTTTCCATGTTTCTATCCGCCCCCATCGGGATCATCTTCTTGATTGTAGGTAGTCTCTACATCTTCTTTTTTGGCAAGAACCTGCTTCCAAACCGGATCAACGAAGAGGACCTGGAGAAGAAATTTATGATGAGGAACTACCTCACGGAGATTGAAGTTCTGGAAGGATCAGAATTTATAGGTCAACGGATCATGGATTCTGTGATAGTGAAGGAGTTGGACATAGATGTGATCGAAGTAAGGAGGAATGGTGCCAGTTATACTTTACCCGCAGGAGACTTCATATTAAAAGGAGGAGACCAGATCAAGATCAGATGCAATGTAGAGAAACTAAAAGAGCTGAAAGATCGGCTGAAAGTAGGGTTCAATACAAGTGCATTGCGTATTAGCGACAATGAGATCCAAAAAGGGGATACAAGCATCCTGGAATTGATCATAACCTCCGGCTCTGAATTTGAAGGCAAAAGCTTAAGGGAAATGGATTTCCGTCGCAGGTATCGAGCCATTCCGTTAGCCATACAACATCGGGAAGAGGTTGTTCACGAACATCTTCATGATATAGAACTGCGTGCTGGCGATGTGATTTTGACTGAGATAAAAAATCATCGGGTACAAAATCTCAAAAAGCAGGAGATGAACCAGCAATCTCCGTTTATCATCCTTTCTGAAGAAGGTATCATAGATTTTAGCAAGCGAAAGTTTTTCATTGTTCTGGCCATCATCACAGGAGTAGTGCTACTGGCAACATTTAATGTGTTACCAATCGTCATCAGTACGGTGTTAGGGGGAGCTATTTTGGTGCTCAGCAGGGTGATTGATATGAAGGAAATGTATCGTTCCATCGAATGGAAAATCGTATTTCTTCTGGCTGGATCACTTAGTCTGGGAGTAGCATTGGAAAAAAGTGGCCTGGCCTCTCTTATCGCCGGAACACTTATAGAAAGCCTGAATGTGTGGGGCCCTGTAGCTGTCTTGTCAGGCTTGTATCTGATGACTTCCATACTTACTGAAGTCATGTCAAACAATGCAACAGCAGCTTTGGTTGCACCCATTGCTATTACAACAGCTGATAAGCTGGAATTAAGTCCTATACCGTTCCTGATAGCCGTCATGTTAGCAGCATCTGCCAGTTTCATGACACCAATTGGTTACCAGACCAATACCATGGTCTACAGTGCAGGTCAATATAAGTTTAGGGACTTTCTGAAGGTAGGTGTTTGGTTAAACCTGCTATTTTGGATTCTGGCTTCTTTCCTGATCCCCTGGATATACCCGTTTTAATAGCTCTTCTTATACTTCTTTCCCGGCATGCTCTTGATAAAACCCTGAAACTCAAGGTTCAATAGGATAGCTGAAAGCTGATTGGATGCGATGTCTGTTTTTACAGAAATTGTATCTACAGGAATACCATTTTTCTCCGAGGACAACAATTCATATACCTGTTGTTCCTGGGGGGTCAGTAACCCAAGTAATTTTCGGGTTTTGACCGGATGGTTTTCTGATGTCCATCCCAAATGATAATCCAGGTCTTCCTTGTTTCGATACAAATTGGCTTTTTGACTTCTGATCAGTTGATTGCACCCTTCGGAAAATGAATTATTTAAATTCCCGGGAATCGCAAAAACAACCCGATTGTAGGAGTCTGCAATATTGGCCGTGATCAATGCACCTCCCTTTTTAGCTGCTTCTACTACGATTGTTGCATCAGACATGCCTGCGATGATTCTGTTTCTGGCAGGAAAAAAATGTGCTTCTGCCTGGATGCCCGGTGGATTTTCAGATATGATCACACCCTGTTCCTCCAATATTTGGTCAACCACTTTCTTATGAACAGATGGGTATATTTTATCCAGCCCTCCGGCAAGCACCGCATATGTTTTCAATCCATGATCCAACGCAGCTTTGTGGGCATGAATATCAATGCCGTACGCCAGGCCACTTACTACAATAGGTTGTAAGGGCACCATATCTTCTATGATCCGATCCGTTGTGCTTTTTCCGTAGTCTGTGGCATTGCGCGTTCCTACAATGGCGATCATCCGATCTTCATTGAGATTTGAATTGCCCTTAACGTACAAGATGTTTGGAAAGTCAGGTGCTTCTTTTAATCGTTGAGGAAAGCTATTTTCTGTGTAATGCAGGATTTGAATGTTTAGTCGCTCACAGTCTTCAATGATTTTAGAGGCTTCATTGAAAGGTTTGGAGGACTCAATCATCTTTATCAACCTGGTAGTAATACCAGGAATCTCTTTTAATGATTTTTTATCAGATGTGAAGACAGATGAAGCTGAACCGGTATAACTAATGAGCTGTCGGACACTAACATCTCCAATCCCCGGGATCAATTCCAGGGCCACCTGATAAACTTTTTCATCCATTTTCTATGGAAGTTGGTTTTTCAGCTTTTCGAGAAAGTTTCTAACTGATTTAAGTGACTCGACAAGTTCTACTCTGTTAGTAGCTCCATCAATGTCGGAATTGATGAAATCGCGAGCTCCCTGCAATGTGTAACCTTTTTCTTTTACAAGGTAATAGATGAGCTTAACATTTTTGATGTCTTCCTTGGTAAACTGTCGGTTTCCCTTTCTGTTTTTCTTAGGCTTAATGATATCAAATTCCCCTTCCCAGAATCGGATTAGAGAGGTGGCTACGTTCAATTCATCTGCTACTTCACCGATGGTGTAGTACTTTTTTTCTATTTCCTTTTCTTTATAGGGCACGGTCGATGATTTCAGTTTTGAATATAGAAAATTCTCCCATCTTCTTCAATGAATATTTTATTTTCAGGGAAATCTTCTTCACTTAATTTTTTAATTGTTGATGTTGCCGTTCTTTCTGAATCAAATAACGGGCCATTCGTATAAGATTGTCGAAAAGAATGGATTTGTCCCGAGAGAAATTTTCCATCTACCGAAAGGTTGGCTTCAAGAATTGGCGCCAGGCCGGCAGCTCCTCTGAGGTTAAATCTTCCATAAGTCAGGAAATTACCCAGGGAATAAGCAATTATCCTTTCACGGTAAATCTCTATGGCTCGGGGAACATGGGGTCCATGACCCAGTATGATGTCTGCTCCATGATCGATCAATGTATGACTAAACTCGTAAATGTTGCCACGGTCTTCACCATAATAGAACTCACGCTTCCTTGTAACATGCTGATTGTCTACACCCTCAGCACCCCCATGTATTGATACCACTACCATGTCTGCCAAAGAATCCAGTTCTTTCACGATTTCTATGGCTCGCTCCTGATTGTGAAAAAGTAAGGTCCCTTTGTTGGGGGCAAAGGCGACAAACCCTATGTACAGCCCATTTATTTTATGGATGGTGTATGGATTTTCAATACTCCCGGCCTTTCCTATGCTTAGAGAATCAAGAATACGTTGTGTGCTTTGTCTGCCGGCTGGACCAAAATCATTTGCATGATTGTTGGCCACACTGATAAGATCAAATCCGCATTTGGTAAGGTTTCCGGAGAGGTAGGATGGCATGCGAAAGAGATAGCATGCTTTGGGGTTTTTACATTCTTTTGGCTCCCCTTCTCCGTCCAGCATCGTTCCTTCCAAATTACCAAAAGTAATATCAGCTGAGGCCAGAAGGTCACACACATTATTCCACAGGTAAGAACCGTCATCAGCTGGCAGATAAGATGAATTGGGGAAATTTGTCCCCATCATGATATCTCCAACGGCCATCAATGAAATACTGTCCGGAAGTACACGGTACGTTTCTATGAAGACTTCTTCGTCAAGGGAGAGGAGGGTATCGCCTTTTTGAGTTACATAATATTGGGGAAGATCAATTGCAATCGTATCAACCACCTGTAGCAGTGTATCTGTCGTACTTTGACTAGATGTTTTTTGTGAAGTTTTGCATGCATTGACTAATGTCACGAGCATAACAAAATAAAAAATATGTTTAGGGCGATAACAAATTTTCACGGTCGCCAAAAATAGAAACAATAGGAGTCAGTATGATATCAACTTTTCCACAAGTTATTGACAAAAAAAAACCGCTCTGTTGTGAGCGGTTTTTACAATCTTTTTAAATATTGTCCTTAGTCACCGTAAGAGCCCAATGCCTGGTTTTCGATGGAAGCAAGTCTGAGGACTTCTTCATATTCATCAGGTGTAAGGTCTTCATAGAAATAATGAACAGGATTGGTTGGTGTATTATTGATGTGCACCTCATAATGCAGGTGAGGTGCCGTAGATTTACCAGAATTACCTGAGTAGGCAATCAAATCTCCACGCTTTACGTTTTCCCCTCCTTTTACGACAAATTCGCTTAAGTGAGCATATTTGGTTGTGTATCCAAACCCATGATCAATTTCAATTTGGTTTCCATATCCCGTGGGACTGGTCCGTGTAAACTTCACCCGTCCGTTTCCAGTAGCATAGACAGGAGTCCCTTTATCAATAGCAAAATCGACACCATTGTGTGGTTTTCTTACTTTTAGGATCGGGTCAATTCGATAACCAAAACCACTCGTTAGCCTTTTCAGGTCTTCGTTGGATACCGGCTGGATAGCAGGCAATGATGCCAGCTCTAACTCTTTGTTTCTGGCCATCTCAAAGAGCTCATCATACGATTTGGTCTGAACATACATTCGCTTCTTTAGCTGATCGATTTTCTTGTAATTGTCCAGAATAATTTCTTCTTGCTCGAGTCCTTTGTCAATCAGGTTTTTGTATCTGTTTGACCCTCCAAAACCAGCATTTCGAATTTCTTCGGGGATTTGATCTACACCAAAAATCGTACGATAGATATTATCATCCCGCTCTTGCAATGAAGCAGTCATCTCATTGAGATCGCTGATTTCTTTATCCAGAAGGTCATAATATAATTTAAGCTCTTCGTTTTCCTTTCTTAAGAGCGCTTCTTCAGGGGATTCGAAGTATATTGTATAAACTAGAAAAATACCACCTGCAAGGATAAGGGCAAGCGTTAGGAAGCCTAAAGCATTCCAAATAATGTCCCAAACTGAGACCCTGATCCGCTCGTATCTACAGGATTCTGTATCGTAATAATACTTAATTCTGGCCATAGAATAGAGTTATTGTAATTTCAACTAGTTTTGCGCTTTGGCAATCGTTTTGTTTGAAATCCAAACAATGCGCAAATTACGCTTTTTATTGTTTCAAAAACAAATATTTTACTTTAACAATCTAACTATCAGATAGTTACATGAAATGAGCCCCGCGTTTAGCAGGGGGCGAATTCCATGTGTCCTTTAAAGACAAATATTATTTACATGAAATGAGCATAAACTTCAAGCATCCTTAATTACACCATCATGGGATGAATAAAGTTTATCGCGAATTCCATGTGACTGCTGAAAATCAATTTAAATACTCATGAATTCTCAGACAATACGAGAAAAATTTCTCAATTTCTTTAATTCCAAAGGTCATCAAATAGTTCCATCCGCACCCATTGTTGTGCAAAACGACCCTACTTTGATGTTTACCAATGCTGGAATGAATCAATTTAAAGATTATTTCCTTGGAAACAGCATCCCGGAGTCGGCAAGGGTAGCGGATACACAAAAATGCCTGCGTGTATCAGGAAAACATAACGATCTCGAAGAGGTGGGGCTAGACACCTATCATCACACCATGTTTGAGATGCTTGGCAACTGGTCGTTTGGTATGGAAGGGCGAGCAGAAGAGGGTTATTTTAAAGTAGAAGCGATTGCATGGGCCTGGGAATTACTTACTGAGGTATTTTCTCTTGATAAGTCAAGAATGTATGCCACTGTATTTGAAGGGAATGCTGACGATAATATAGCGGCTGATGATGAGGCGAGAAATTTGTGGAGCAAATACCTTCCAGACGATCACATATTGAATGGAAATAAGAAAGATAATTTCTGGGAGATGGGAGAGACAGGTCCTTGTGGCCCATGCTCTGAGATACATATCGACTTAAGACCGGAAGAAGAGATAAAGAAAATTTCTGGCAGGGACCTTGTAAATCAGGATCATCCGCTGGTGATAGAAATTTGGAACCTCGTTTTTATTCAATTCAACAGAATGGCTGATGGAAAGCTCAAGAGTTTGCCTCAAAGACATGTGGATACCGGAATGGGATTTGAACGGTTGGCAATGGTTGTGCAGGGAAAGACCAGCAATTACGATACGGATATATTTCAGCCCTTGATTTCCAAAGTTGCAGGTCAGGCGAATGTGATTTACGGAAAAGATCAGAAGACTGATGTTGCCTTACGGGTGATCGCGGATCATATCAGAGCGGTATCATTTACCATTGCTGACGGACAATTGCCATCCAATATGAAGGCTGGTTATGTGATCAGGAGGATCCTTCGCAGAGCAGTCAGGTATGGATATACTTTCCTGAACTTTGAGGAACCCTTTTTGTACGCATTGGTAAAAATCCTTTCCGATCAGTACAAAGATGTTTTTCCGGAACTGAAAGCCCAGGAGGAGTTCGTTACCCGGGTGGTGAAAGAGGAGGAGACAGCCTTCCTCAGAACACTGGATAAAGGATTAAAAAGAATTGAATCCATTAAATCTCAATCAAAAGAGAAAGAGATTGATGGCAAGACCGCTTTTGAATTGTATGATACCTATGGTTTCCCGTTAGATCTTACCTCATTGATCGCCAGAGAAAATGGTTTTACCGTAGATGAGAAGGGCTTTAATGCGGAGATGCAGCATCAAAAAAGCAGATCAAAAACCGCTGCCAAACAATCCCTGGAAGACTGGGTCATTGTATCAGATCAGAAAGAACACTCATCATTTGTTGGATATGATGAGCTGGAGTCCATCAGCCGGATAATCCGATATCGTGAAGTGAAGCGAAAGAATGAAGTGCTGTATCAACTTATTTTGGACAAGACACCTTTTTATGCTGAAAGTGGAGGACAGGTGGGAGACCACGGGGTGTTAGCCAATGATCAGGAATCCATTTCAGTGTTTGATACAAAAAAGGAAAATGACCTCATCATTCATTTCACAAAGAAACTACCCAAAGATCCCACGGCAACTTTTTCAGCCAAAGTGGATCAAAAAAGAAGAATTGCCACACAGAGAAATCACTCAGCGACACACCTTTTGCATGCTGCATTGAGAGAAGTGCTGGGCGATCATGTTCAGCAGAGGGGGTCCCTGGTAAATAATGAGGTGCTTCGATTTGACTTTTCTCATTTCTCTAAGATGACTAACGAGGAAATCAATGCGGTGGAAAGAATAGTCAATGAAAAGATCCTTGAAAATGTGAGGCTGGACGAGCAAAGAAATGTACCCATTGAAGCAGCCAAAAAGATGGGGGCCATGGCCTTATTTGGCGAAAAGTATGGGGATACTGTTCGGGTGATCACCTTTGACAAAGACTTTAGCGTGGAGCTTTGCGGGGGGACCCACGTTTCGGCTACAGGAGCCATTGGCTTGCTTAAAATAGTGGCCGAAAGTTCTGTGGCGGCAGGTGTCAGAAGGATTGAAGCCCTTACAGGAGAAGCCGCCAGGCAATATCTACAACGGGAAATGGATCTGTTGGATGAAGTACGTTCTTTACTTAAACATCCTAAAGATGTGATCAAATCGGTGGCATCTATGATCGAGGAAAAAAGTCAATTACAAAAACGCATTGAAGAGATCAACCTTCAAAAGGCAAAATCTATAAAGCAGGATTTAAAGGCTGCAGTATGGGAATCCAATGGAGCAAATGTAATTTTGAAGAAGATTGAGATTCCCAATGGGGATGCATTGAAGCAACTTTCGTTTGAATTGAAACAGGAGATTGATAACCTGGTCTTAATTCTTGCTGCTGATGTTGATCAGAAGCCATTGTTGAGTGTTATGTTTGCTGACACGATTCTAAATAAACATGACCTCAACGCCTCGGATATGGTAAGGTTGATGGCAAAAGAAATTCAGGGAGGTGGCGGTGGCCAGCCTTTTTATGCGACAGCAGGAGGAAAAAACCTTGCTGGACTTGAAAAGTCGCTGGAAATTGCTAAACAGTATTTAATGGAAAAGGCCAAAATAGCGTTTTAAATGATTAAATCTGAGATCAGAGAGAAATACAAAGTTGTAATAGGACTGGAAGTACATGCCCAGTTGGCCACTGAAAGTAAAATTTTCTCACCTGACCCCAACTCTTTTGGCAGTGAACCAAATACCAATATTCACGTGATTTCCCTGGGTCACCCGGGGGTGATGCCACTGCTCAACAAGAAGGCAGTGGAATATGCTGTGATGATGGGCATCGCTACTGGTTGTGAGATTACCCGGTTTGGCTTCTTCGATAGGAAAAACTATTTCTACCCTGACTTGCCAAAAGGCTACCAGATCACTCAGGATAAGACACCAATCTGTACCAATGGAGCGCTGGAGGTGGAGCTAAAAGACGGTACACTGTTTAATGTTTTGATTAATAGGATACACCTGGAAGAGGATGCAGGCAAACTGATACACCTCAGTGGTGAAAAAGATAGCCTGGTGGATCTCAACAGGGCTGGTGTACCACTGATTGAAATTGTGACTGAGCCATGCATTCATTCATCAAAAGCAGCCAGCGCATTTCTCACAGAGATCAGAAAGATTGTCAGATACCTTCATATCTGTGATGGAAATATGGAGGAGGGGTCTTTACGCTGCGACGCCAACGTTTCTGTAATGCTGAAAGATGCTACGGAGTTTGGTAAAAAAGTGGAGGTTAAAAATATGAACTCCATCAAAAATGTAGCGAAAGCCATCGAACATGAGGTAGAAAGACAGATCGAACTCATTGAAGATGGAGACGAAATTATATCAGAAACGAGAACATTTGATGTCACCACGGGCAAAACCTACGGGATGAGGACCAAGGAGGAGCTGAATGATTACCGGTATTTTCCAGAGCCGGATCTGAGTCCTTTAGAAATAAGTGACGAGTGGCTTGAAGCAATAAAAAGCAAAATATCAATACTACCCAACGATCTGAGAATTGAGCTTGAGACCAAATACGGATTAGGGCCGGAGGATGCTTCCCAGTTGACTGCACAAAAAGAGTTTGCACTGTATTTTAAAGAGATTTGTGAACACACGAAAAGTTACAAGTCTGTGGCCAACTGGTTTAGAGGTCCTATTAAATCGTATATCAAAGATAAAGGGATATCTCTGGCGGAATTTCCATTGTCACATCAACAAATTGCTGAGGTGATCTCAATCATTGATGAAGGCAAGATTAGCTTTTCAGCAGCAAGTCAACAGCTATTTCCGCATCTTTTGGCTAACCCCGGAGAGAGTATCCAGGAAGCGATTGGACATTTGAATATTGGGATCGAATCCGATTCTGGCTCTATACAGTCAACCATAGACGAAGTCATCGCAGAATCACCTGAAAAGGTCAAGGCATACAATAATGGTAAGAAGGGATTGTTGGGGATGTTTATGGGAGAAGTCATGAAAAAGACCAACGGGAAAGTTGATCCCAAATTGGCTAACAAGTTATTGAGAGAAACGTTAGATAAAGCAAAATGAAAAGAATTAGTAAATATTTGAGCCTGGCAGCATTGTCAGTATTTGTGTTAGTAGGTTGTGAGGAGAAAGAAGGCGTTCCTGTAGAGGGCTCTGTGGAGAACAAGGTAGAAGGAGAGTTGGTAACACTCGAGAAGTATGACAGCCAATCCATTACGGTAGTTGATACGATCGAAGTAGCAGAAGATGGCACCTTTGAATTCCGCATTGTTCAGGAAAGGCCAAGCTTTTATCGCTTGAATTTTTACAAGAGACAGTATGTCAACCTCATTGTGAACGGAGATGAAGAGGAGATCACATTGAAAGTTGATGGAAACGATCCACAAGACGTTCCGGAAATAACCGGATCAAAAGACACGGATTATTTTGCCAATTTGGTAGAAGTGGTTGGTTTTCAAAATCAGCAGTTACAAGAAATTAATCAGCAAGCCATCCAGGCCAGGATGTCCGGAGAAACTGAGACGGTACAGGAGCTTAGTCAGGAATATTACGATAAGTATTCCTATTATCAGCAGGAGAAAAAGGAAATGATCTGGAAGATGGTTCCCTCTTTGGCTGCTTATTATGCGTTACCTGCGCTTGATCAGGAACAATTTTTTAGCTTCTACGACAGTGTTTCACAGGAGTTTCAAAAAGTACGTCCTGACCATCCCACTACGCTGGAATTAGCCAACAGAGTCAATAGTGTGAGAAGCCTAGCAGTGGGCTCCGCAGCGCCGGAAATTTCATTACCTAACCCCTCAGGAGAGGTGATCACCCTGAGCAGTCTTAAGGGCAATTATGTGTTGATTGATTTTTGGGCGGCCTGGTGCAGACCTTGTCGGGCAGAAAATCCCAATGTAGTAAGGCTATACAAAGAATACCAGGATAAGAATTTTGAGATTCTGGGCGTGTCCCTTGACCGTACAAAAGAAGCCTGGGTGAAGGCGATTGAGCAGGATGGACTGATCTGGAAGCACGTGTCTGATCTGCAGTACTTTAATTCAGCAGCAGCAGAAACCTATCAGATCAATGCGATTCCAGCTACTTATCTTATTGATCCGGAAGGAAGGATCATCGCCAAGAACCTAAGGGGGCCATCCCTGGAAGCTAAGCTTAAGGAGATTTTTGGTTAACAACCGGTCAATTTGCCATTGAGGCTTAATGATGGTATTTGTTGTCGCCATCATGGAAGCCAGGTGGATCCTTTTAAGTATGGAATAATTTTTTCAGCCCGTTCCATAAGGCTCCTTTCTTTTTGACGTCTTCGTGAAGAGATGAGATCGGATAACTAACCAAAATACTTTTTCCATCTAATGGGAAAGGTTCATTCAAGAGTATTTCCTTTTTCGTTTTCTCAGCAAAAAAGTTGGTGTGGCCAAAGCTTAAAAGAATTTTGAAGTGGTCAGTATATTCCAGTTCCTGGTGTATGAGGTGCACGCTGTCAATATTAAGGTTGACAGCTCCAAGCATTTTTGAGAGCAAAGTTTTGTCCTTATCAGTCAGCTCATGAGTCCAGACTACTACTTCATGCGTTTTGTTGCCCTCAGGTTTTTTTTCAGCCTCTTTGGATTTTGTTACCACTTCGGGGCTTGCTTCGACCGGAGGTTTTTCCTGGTCCGGCATAGTGGTACTTTCTTTCATCAGATAAATTTCCTCTGTAATAAGATACTTAAGGTGTTCCTGATCAATCATTATCAAAAATGGATTTTAATTCATTGGCATCTTGTGGTTTCATTCTTTTACCCAGGATCAGCCTTAGCTGTCTTCTTCTCAAGGCACCATCATAAAGTTCTTTCTCCGTATCAGTTTCAGGGATTATTTCCGGGATCTTAATGGGTTTCCCATGCTCATCTACCGCAACGAATGTAAAAAATGCGCTGTGCGAATCGATCTTTTCCCCGGTCGGGATGAATTCTGAAGTGACATGAATATATACCTCCATCGAAGTATTAAATGCCCTCGTGACAAAAGCATTGAGTGTAACCACATTACCCAGCTGGATGGCCTTTGAAAAAGAAATATTATCAACGGAGGCTGTAACTACCACACTATTTGAATGTCTTTGTGCTGCGATGGCGGAAACAATGTCCATCCAGTGCATGAGTCTTCCACCCATCAGGTTGTCCAAAGGATTGGTGTCGTTGGGCATCACCATTTCCGTCATGGTTACTTTCGATGCTGAACTTGCTTTAGGTTCTCTGTTCATTAGTCTATTCCTTTTTCTCCGCGCAAAGGTACGAAGCTGAATTGTTTGAATTCTTTTTGGGTCACTTTTGATTGGGATGTTCTTACCAATTTGACCATTGTTTGTGTTTTTCCTTTACCAACGGGGATGATCAATATACCATTGATTTTCAATTGTTTGATCAATTCATTCGGAATGGATGGCGCTCCGGCGGTAACGATGATACCATCAAAAGGTGCCTTTTCGGGTAAGCCTTTTGACCCGTCACCATAATAAAAATTGAGGTTGTAACCCATTTTATTCAACATCTTTTTACTCTGCCTGTGGAGTTTTTGTATGTACTCAATGGTATGTACTTCAGCTCCCAGTTCAGCCAGGATACACGCCTGGTAACCTGAACCTGTACCAATTTCCAGAATTTTACTCCCTGGCTTCACCTCGAGTAATTCACTCTGCACAGCCACAGTATAGGGTTGTGAGATCGTTTGTCCTTCACCAATAGGGAAGGCTTTGTCCTCATAAGCGTGTTGGTCAAATATAGGTTCAAAAAAGAAGTGTCTGGGTACTTTTCCGATCGCATCCAGGACCCGGTCATCTTTAATGCCTTTGGATTTTACTTCGCGGACGAGCATCTTTCGCATTCCTCTATGTTTATAACTATCTTCAAGCTTTACCATTGCATAAAACAAATTAGATTTGCACTTATGTTTACAGGAATTGTAGAGGAGTTGGGTAAGGTTGAAGAGATCAAGCGTGTTGGAGAAAACATTGATTTAAGAATAAGTTCTAAAATTAGTCATACCCTTGAAGTAAATCAAAGCCTAAATCATGATGGTGTCTGTCTTACCATCACAGATTTCGATAAAAACCAGCATTGGGTGACGGCAGTCAAAGAAACACTGGATAAATCTTCGCTAAAACATTTTCAGGTTGGACAATTGGTCAATCTGGAGCGTGCCATGTCATCGTCCGGACGTTTTGACGGACATATTGTACAAGGGCATGTAGATTCCATTGGAAAAGTGGAGGCTATCAACGAAGAGGAGGGGAGTTGGAGATTCACATTTTCCTTCGATCACCCCAATGCGCTGATCGTTGAAAAAGGCAGTATTTGTATCAATGGAGTAAGTCTGACCTGTTTTGATGTTACTGATCGTACATTCAAAGTAGCCATTATCCCACATACATATCAGAAGACAAATTTCAATAAATTTTCAAAAGGAACAGCAGTCAATTTGGAATTTGACATCATTGGAAAATATATTAGTAGATTAATCAAGAAGTAAGATGGTCCCATTGAATTGTATTGTGGTAGATGATGATGAAGCTTCAAGGCTGATTATCTCTAAATATATTGATAAAACTGATTTTTTAGACTTATCCGGTGCTTTTGACAATGCCATCGATGCTTCTAACTTATTGTTGAGTGATAAAAAGCACAATGTTGATCTTATCTTTCTGGATATAGAGATGCCGGAAATGAATGGTTTGGACCTGGCCAGGTCGCTCAATGGTGTGCAGCCCGTTATCTTTATCACTTCACAGAAGGGGTATGCCGCTGAGGCTTTTGAAGGTAATACAGTGGATTATCTTGTAAAACCACCGGAATACAGCCGGTTCCTTAAGGCTGTACAAAAAGCCAAAGACCAATATGACAAGGCCTTCAAAGGTGCTGAAACAGAAAATTATATTTTCGTAAAATCGGAATCAAGGTTTGTGAGAATACCTTTCGAGGAACTGATGTATCTGGAAGCATTGGCTGATTATGTGATTTTCCATACCATCAATTCAAAATATGTGGTTCATCACACCATGAAGGGCATCGAGAAAAGATTACCTGACACCATGTTTAGTCGGGTTCACCGGTCTTTTATCGTCAACCGTACCAAGATCAGTCAGATCGAAGATATTCATGTATCCATTGGTGACAACAAGATTCCAATTGGTGCATTTTACAGGGATAAGTTTCTGAGTAAACTGAATATACTTTAGGATCAATTGACCGAGCTAAGACCCGGGTTAATCTTAAACAGCAGGGTTTTGCATAAAGTAGCTCCTGCAGCACCTACAAGTCCACCAACAATAACATCAAAAGGGTAATGAACACCCAGATAAATCCTGCTATAGCTAACCAGGAATGCCCAGAACAACATTGCGAGACTAAATTTAGATCTTTCAACAAGAAAGAAAAAAGTGGCTAGTCCGAAGGTATTGGCTGCATGGGATGAGGCAAACCCATAGCTGCCACCACAGCCTTTTACAAGCACGATTAAATCTGTGAGCTCTTCTTCATGACAAGGTCTGAGCCGTTCAAAGAAAGGCTTCATAAAGCCGCTCGTCGTCTGGTCTGCGATGACGATGACCAGGATCAGGGCAATGAGGGGTTGATAAAATTTCCACTCATAACCTTGATAAAGCCTGAATATCAGATATCCATAAAAGGGAAACCAGATATACTTGTCTGATAGCCATATCATGATAGTGTCCAGGAATGGGTGTCCTAAACCATTGAGGAACAGGAACAGCTCTTTATCAATTTCAATTAGCCATTCAAGCATAGGAGATCCAGTCTATGTCTTTCTTTAATAATTGAAGCGTTTTTTCTTCCGGAGAATCCACTACGGGCTGATAATCGTAAGCCCAGGATGCATTCGCAGGAAGGCTCATTAAAATAGACTCAGTCCTTCCATCAGTATCCAGTCCAAATTTTGTTCCCTTGTCCCATACCAGGTTAAACTCAACATAGCGTCCTCGCCTCAATAGCTGCCATTGTTTATGAGATTCTTCAAATGACTTTTGTGCATATTTTTCAACAAAGTGCTGGTAGATGGGAATAAACTGCTCACCTACGTTAACAACAAAGTCCCAAAGCTTATCAAAAGAATGAGGTTCACTCTTTTCATTTAGCCGATCAAAGAAAATCCCTCCAATACCTCTTGTTTCACTTCTATGTTTGATATAAAAGTAGTCGTCTGCCCAGTGCTTAAAACGGTCATAATATTCCGGATCTGTTTTATCACATACCTGCTTCAGTGCCTGGTGGAAAAAGCCAGCGTCCGCGGGATCTACATAGTGAGGAGTAAGGTCTATTCCACCACCAAACCAATAGGTACTTTCTTCTTGTTTATCATCCGGGCTCATTTCAAAATACCTGATGTTCATATGAATAATGGGCATCCATGGGTTTTGAGGATGCAAGACTATGGATACCCCAGTGGCATAGAAATGTGAAGAACCAAAACCCAGTGCATCCGTTATTTTTTTTGGAGCTTCTCCGTGCACTGCAGAAAAATTCACACCTCCTTTTTCAATTATACGACCATCCTTTAAAACTCTTGTGAGACCACCACCCCCGGATTCACGGTTCCAGCTATCAGTTAGGAATGTAGATTGTCCATCCATTTTTTCCAGCGCACCACAAATCTTTTCCTGCAAAGCTTTAAACCTTGTCTCGATGTCGTTTCTTGAAGTCATAGATTAAAAAGGGTATCCTATACCAATGTTGATGTTGAATGTGTTGTCCCGAAAATCAAACAGGTTTCCAAAGTTAAGCTCATCAGCAACAAAGCGTTGCCCTTTGGGATAAGCCGGGTTGAATAGCTTCCAGGCACCATCCAGACGCAGAATAAGAAATGAGAAGTCCACCCTTATCCCGATACCTGCACCGACGGCCAGTTCGTCCAGGAAGGAGTTGAGTCTGAAGACACCGTCATCCAGCTGGGGATCATCAGATTCGTTCACTGTCTCACTTTGCCAAAGCCACACATTGCCAGCATCCACGAAAATAGCTCCATCTATGTATCTCAATAGTTTTCTCCTGTATTCCAGACTTGTTTCAATGATAATATCACCAGGCTGCTCCCTGTCATAGTTGACAGTTCTTTCTGAAGTCTCTGTTTCATAAGTACCGTATGCTCCGGGTCCAAGCCTTCGTGGTCTCCAGGCCCTGATGCTGTTGCTGCCTCCGGCGAAGTAGTATTTTTCGTACGGTAAGGCGTTATTGTCACCATAAACAAAAGCCAAACCAATATGAGCCCGGTAGGCTACCTCCGTGAGACTGTTCATCCTAAACGTTTGCCTCAAATCGATGTCTGACTTGGTGTATTTATAGTACTCTAGCTGATCCCCAAATGGGTCTTCTCCAAACAGTACTTCTAAATTTCCACCCGTCTCGATGTTTGCCCTGATAAAAGCGGCATCTCTGTAGGTGAGTCCATAATTATTCATGTTTAACTCCATGGAGAAGTTAGAACTACTGAAAAAAGCAGGGCTAAAGGCCCGTGCATAGGATAAGTTGCCCTGTTGCTCATAGATCTGCAATATATTCCTGAAGTCATTGGTGAGCTCCGAATCAACGTAACTGACCTCAAACGGCTTTAAAGTGAATTGAGAGTTGTCTTTCACCTGCCAGATATAGGATAGACTTGTATTGAACGTTTGTCTTCGGTATTCTTCACGCCGATCTTCAAAATTAATTCCCGAGGTTAATTTCGTCTTGGGGTTATATTGACCAATCTTCGATTTATAATATTTTCCAAGGGGAAATAGGAATTGTGGAAATGTAAGGGAAAATTCTCCACCATATTGTAATCTGGAATATTGCGTCTCTAAAGTACTTACCCCGGATAATCCTTGTATCCCTGCGTTACCATTAAATTCAAGAATTTCCATGCCTTTAAATAAGTTTCGGTTCTTCAGGTTGAAACTAATAAAAGGGCCGGGGATTTGAGCCTGATCAGTCACACTCAAACCAACTTCAGTGGACGTCTGATATTTATCGAGTGGACTAATGAAGACCGTACCAATAAATTTTCCATCGGTTGTATCATAGTTGATGTTAACAAATTTGAACATATCGAGGTACGATAGTTGTTTTTGTGTTTGCAGGGTTGATGATCTTCTGAAAAGACTATCCGGATAGATAAACATTCTCCAGTCCAGAATTTTGGTGTTGTATTTATCCTCAGAGAAGTCATAGGTAATTCTTCTGTAGTCCTTTATCAGGCTCTGCTCAGAATTAGAGATATTGGCATCAAAAATTACCGAATCAATGGTGAATGTTTTATGTGTATCGGCATTGGGTGGATTGGCAATGGTTTCCTTTACAATCAGGAAATTGTTTCCCAGACTGGTAGAGTCAAACCCAAAATGGATATACTGTCGCTTGAAATCAAAATATCCATTATTGGCAAACAATTCAAAGATCCGTTCCCTTTCCCTGGTCACTACATCCTGATCATATCTTTTGCCGATCAGTAAATTCTCATCATGATGGTCCAATACCAGTTTCCGGGCTTTATCATCTTCAATCGCATAAACTATGGAATCAATATAGTAAGCATTCTTCTGAAGAATATTGTATTTCACAATTGTCCTGTGCTTTTTTGGGTGGGTGATTTTAGTCTCGACAGTTGTGTTAAAATAACCTCTGGCAAATAAATACTGTTCAATGTTTTCAACCGAAGTAGACACCTGGGTACTATCAAAAATGGTTGGCGGTCTACCCCAACGCATCAAAAGGTTGCCTTCTCTTAATTTTTTATTTTTCTTTTCTGTTTTACTGATCAACTTTGATCGGAGCCTGCTTTTCTTTTTATCCTTTGTAGCTTTTTCGATCTTGTTGGTGTACTTATTTTCGATGCGTGACAGGTTTTTTTGTATTCGGGCAGAGTCGTAGGCTCCAAAAAATAGGAAACCGTTCTTTCCGGCATTATAAGCTTTCACCTCGAGGCTGATTGGTAATCCTAAAATCTTTTGATTGGACTTTTGAGCAACCAGGTTCAAGAGTGTCTCTTTATTTATATTTTTAGCATCAGAAAATTTCTGCTTGTAAAGCAGAGTTTCCCCTTCTTTCACTAATCTGGAACTCAGACAAGAACTTAAGAAGAGAAGGAGGACAAAATATATAGGGTAATATTTCAAATCGTGCTTATCCCAATGATATCAAAGAAACAATCAAAATTCATCAAATCACTCAAGATAAAAAAGTATAGAGATATTGAAAATGCATTTTTGGTTGAGGGTAGGAAAAACGTTTTGGAACTTATAAAATCAGATTTTGAAATCAAAAGTATCGTTTGTACTCAATTGTTTTCAGAATTAAATCCTATTATCGTTAACAAGCAGTTTGAAGTGATTGTTTCATCTGAACAAGATCTTAGTCAGCTCGGTACATTCAAAGCAAACAATGAGTGCCTGGCTGTGGTGAAAAAAAGAGAATATGCCATTGAGCATGCAAATTTCACTGGTTTTACTTTCATACTTGATGACATCAGCGATCCGGGTAATTTAGGGACTATTATCAGAACTTTGGATTGGTTTGGGTTCAAAAATCTTGTGTGTTCTGAGCATACAGCAGATTTTTATAATCCAAAAGTGATCAATGCATCCATGGGTTCTTTCACGCGGTTGAATGTTTATTACACAGATATTGTTCAGTTTATCAAACAAAGTAAAAAACCGGTATTTGGAGCTGATATGGGTGGTAAGGATTTGGTAAAGACTAAATTTTCCAATCCGTCATTATTTGTGATGGGGAGTGAATCCGGTGGAATTTCACCAAAAGTCAGATCCCTGCTAACCTCTTCAGTCTCTATCCGTGGATTCGGAAAAGCAGAATCCCTTAATGTAGGCATTGCTACCGGAATAATCTGCCATCACCTGAGGAACTACTAGCCTCTCAACTTTTTAAAATAATTGATCATGGCATTGGTAGATGAATCATGACTGGAAACAGATGCTTTACCACTGAGCTCGGGAAGGATCTTATTGGCCAGCTGTTTACCTAATTCCACCCCCCACTGGTCATAGCTGAAGATGTTCCAGATGATCCCCTGCACAAATATTTTATGCTCATACATAGCAATAAGTACACCGAGGGTGTATGGGTCCAGGGTCTTGTAGAGGATTGACGTAGAAGGTCGGTTACCATCAAATACCTTGAATGGAACCAAGGGCTGATAATCCTCTTCCGGAGTCCCTTTGGATTTAAATTCGGCGATCACTTCCTCCCGGGATTTTCCTTTCATCAGTGCTTCGGGTTGTGCGAAGAAGTTGGCAATGAGTTTTTCGTGGTGGTCACCCAATGGATTCTGACTGATGGCAGCCGCCAGGAAATCACATGGAATAAGTTTTGTCCCCTGATGGATCAACTGATAAAATGCATGTTGTCCGTCTGTACCAGGCTCTCCCCAGATAATCGGCCCGGTCTGATAGGTTACCTTATTTCCATTCCTGTCGATGGATTTGCCATTACTCTCCATGTCACCTTGCTGAAAATAGGCTGCGAAAGCATGCAGGTTCTCATCGTAGGGCAATATCGCCTGAGACTCAGCTTCATAGAAATTGTTATACCAGACACCCAGTAACCCAAGGATCGCAGGAATATTTTCCGAGGTCCTGGTTTTCAGGAAATGTTGGTCCATGGCCTCTGCGCCTTCATGGAGTTTTATGAAATTGTCAAATCCGATAGCGCAAGCAATGGACATGCCTATGGCTGACCACAAGGAGTATCTTCCACCAACCCAATCCCAAAACTGGAACATATTGTCAGTGTCAATCCCAAATTCAGCAACGGCTGTTGTATTAGTGGATATCGCGATAAAATGATTTTTAACAAACTTCTGATCTTTGGCCGACTTCAAAAACCATTCCCTGGCAGAATTGGCATTGGTCATCGTCTCAAGGGTGGTAAATGTCTTGGACGAAATCACAAAAAGTGTGGTTTCAGGATCAACAACCTTCAATTTTGAAGCAAGGTCAGAGCTGTCGATATTGGAGACAAAATGAAAATCGAAACCTGGTTTAATAAATGGTTTCAATGCTTCCGTTACCATGTATGGTCCCAGGTTGGATCCACCAATTCCTATATTCACAATGGTATTGATGGGTTTACCAGTATAACCCAAAAGTTTCCCAGCATGCAATTTTGTTGTGAATTGCCGGATCTTATCAAGTACTTCATTGATACCAGGCATTACATCCTTGCCTTCAAAATGGATCGAACTCCCACTTCTGTTTCTCAATGCCACGTGGAGAACAGCCCTGCTCTCGGTCATGTTAATTTTTTCGCCTCCAAACATCTGCTGTTTGGCTTCATCCAGTTTCACTTCATCAGCCAGCTCAAAGAGAAGTTTCATTGTTGTCTCATCCACTCGGTTTTTTGAGTAGTCAATCAGCATATCATTGAAAGTCACTGAGAACTTTTCAAATCTTTTAGCGTCTTTTTCAAACTGGTCTTTTAGCTGGATATTTTTTGTTTTCTCGAAATGAGACTTCAATTTGCTCCAGGCTGATGTTTCCGTAGGATTGATGTTAGGAAGCATAAGTAAGAAGATTTAAGGTTGATAAATGCTCTTGTAAATTAAGGTAAATGAGAGATTACCTTTTAAAGTCGTGTGAATAAATAGAACATATAGGCAACAAATCCCATCAGATAAATCAACCCTTCCGACCTGTCCAGCTTATATTGCTTGAAGGTGAACATGAAAATGAAAAGCATAAACGTACCAACCATCACCACAATGAGGTCCGTATTTAAGACTGGGTTGTAGATGATTGGGTTATGGATAATTGCCGTGATCCCTATTACCAGAAGAAGATTAAAAATATTTGAACCTACGATATTGCCTACAGCGAGGTCTGATTTCTTCTGAAAAGCAGCCACTGCGGAAGTGGCTAATTCTGGAAGGGAGGTTCCAGCGGCCAGGATCGTAAGCCCGATCAATTTTTCACTTACATGAAATGTCTTAGCAATCGAGACTGCATTATCAACAATCATCCTGCCTCCTATGGTGAGTCCTGCTATGCCCAAAACCACAAATAAGATGGTCTTCCATACAGGCATCTCTATGATATCTTCCATTAACTCACTTTCATCTGGATTTCTCTGCAAATTCAGGAAAATGTACAGCAGAAACATGGAGAACATGATCAGCAGTATAATCCCATCGAATATGCCTAACTGGTTGGTATCTCCAAGCCCAATCATAGAATCATTGACCAGCAGAAAGAAAATCACAGTGGCCACCAAAGAGTAAGGGATCTCCTTCCATAGGGCATTGCGTTGCACAGTCAATGGATAAATCACACTCGATACACCAAGTATCAGGAAGATATTAAAAATGTTTGATCCAATGATATTCCCAAACACCACGTCATGTGTGCCATCGGGAGAAATGACTGTTCCTGAAATAATATTCACCACCAATTCCGGAGCTGAGGTACCCATTGCCACGATCGTGAGACCTATTGCAATATCAGAAACATTGAATCTTTTGGCGAGAGATGATGCTCCATTTACCAGCAGGTCAGCCCCTTTGATAAGCAAAATGAAGCCAACAATGACCAGTAAAAGGTTGAGCGTGACGTTCAAGAGTGAATTAGGTTATGTAAGGGTGAACAATCGAGTAACATTAAGATTTTAACTCCGCAAGATAAATAGTAAAGAAGATATGGACAATACAAATAGGACTTCTTAAAGTCCAAGATCCGAAATGATACTATTTATTTTCAATTCCAGCTTACCCCTCACGGCCTCCACAGATGCTCCTTTTCCTAACTGAGTATTCACAGAAAAGTAAAATTTGATTTTTGGCTCAGTACCAGAGGGTCTGATAGATATTTTTGATTGATCTT
Source organism: Cyclobacteriaceae bacterium (assembly GCA_965223915.1). Lineage (GTDB taxonomy): Bacteria > Bacteroidota > Bacteroidia > Cytophagales > Cyclobacteriaceae > UBA7330. The sequence continues at coordinate 3,622,701 of OZ245027.1, forward strand.
CAGTGAAAAACTGAAGAACATTTGAAGAAGGATAATCGATAGGTTTCTCTGTACCGTTTGTCAGATCCTTTTCTGTGGATGATTGATAATCTATGAGTTTTACTACTTTAGATCCTCCAAGGGTGATTGGAGGTGTTTTCCTGAATTTCACCATCATTTCCTGGATCTCTTCAGCACCAGCTTTGCCCTTTCTGGTAATTGATTTTAATGATTCCAGGAAAAACCCAAACTGCCTGTAGATATTTTCAAGCAGATCGAAAACCGATAAGCCTTCAGATCTAGCCCAGGCAGCCATCTCAGCTATCATAGCACAAGAGGCTACTGCATCCTTGTCTCTGACACTATCTCCTACTAAATAGCCGTAACTTTCTTCTCCTCCGGCAATAAACTTGGATTTTCCTTCCAACTCCTTGATGATCTCTGCGATGTACTTGAAACCTGTCAGTGTATCATAGCAAGTGACTTTGAAATGGTCAGCAATACGCTTAATGAGATCTGTAGTTACAATTGTCTTAACTACAAATTGTTTACCATCCAACTTGTTGTTCTCCTGCCATTTCATTAGGAGGTAATAAAGTAGCAGTGTTCCGGTCTGATTTCCGTTAAGTAGCTGAAATTCACCTTTTTTGTTTTTTGCTGCAATGCCCACCCGGTCTGCATCCGGATCGGTGGCCATGACCAGGTCTGCATCGATCTCTGCGGCTTTTTTTAGGGCAAGACTCATGGCTTCTGCCTCCTCCGGGTTAGGGTATACCACAGTAGGAAAATTCCCGTCAGGTTCAGCTTGCTCGGAAACCACCGTTACGTTCTTAAAACCGAAAGCTTCCAGTACCCTGGGCACGAGTTTGATCCCTGTGCCATGGATCGAACTGTATACTATTTTTGTATCACTTTCTTTGGCAATTGTTTCGGGTGAAAGACTCAATTCCTTTAAAACATCCACATATTGCTTGTCGATCTCTTCACCAATGATTTCTATCAAACTATCATTACCCGTGAACTTTACCTCGTCAAAAGAGGCTATATTATTGACCTCATTGATCACATTTTTATCGTGTGGCGGTACCAACTGACCTCCATCATCCCAATAAGCTTTATACCCATTATATTCTTTAGGGTTATGTGATGCGGTGAGCACCACTCCGCTCTTGCAGTTAAGTTTTCTGATACAATATGATAGTTCGGGTGTCGGCCGGAGGGATTCAAAGAGATATACCTTTATACCATTGGCAGAAAAAACAGCTGCAACAGTTTCTGCAAAGAATCGGCTGTTGTTTCTACTGTCGTACGCTACGGCTACCTTGATGCCCCCATTCGAAAAGGTCTTATTGAGATAATTGGCCAACCCCTGAGTGGCCATACCAATGGTATACTTGTTCATTCGGTTGGAGCCTACACCCATGATCCCACGGAGTCCGCCTGTTCCAAACTCCAGGTCTTTGTAAAAAGATTCTGTTAGCTCTTCCTGATTGTTGGCCTGGAGTTCTTTGATGGATTGTTTGGTTTCAGCGTCTATGCTCTTACTGTCTAACCAACTTGATACCCTTGATTCTAGAGACATGTTGAATATTTATGGTTTGAATTAAAAATATTAAAATCCAAGCTTATTTCTTACCCTTTCCAATACTTCTTTTGCAATTGTGCTGGCTTTTTTTTCTCCTTCCGCGAGTAACCTTTCAATTTCTGAGGGGTCATTCATCAATTGATCAAATGCTTCTCTCTCAGTTTTGAATTGATCCATGACAACTTCAAATAAAGCTTGCTTAGCATGACCATACCCATAATTTCCACCTAAATAGTTGGCCCTCATGGCATCGGTTTGATCAGGCGTAGCAAGGAGTTGATAGAGGGCAAAAACATTACACGTATCAGGGTTCTTGGGCTCTTCCATGGGTGTACTATCAGTGATGATAGACATAATGTTTTTCCTGAGTTTCTTTTCTGGTTGAAAAATATCAATGGTATTTCCGTAAGACTTACTCATCTTCTGACCATCAGTACCCGGTATCGTCATGATGTGATCATCGATTTTTGCTTCAGGCATCACAAAAGTCTCTCCGTATTGATTGTTGAAATAGGAGGCGATGTCCCGGGTCATCTCCAGGTGCTGCTTTTGGTCTTTGCCTACGGGGACAAAATTCGCATCATATAAAAGAATATCAGCAGCCATGAGCACAGGGTAGGTAAACAGTCCGGCATTCACATCGGATAATCTTTCTGATTTATCTTTAAATGAATGTGCATTGGCAAGCATGGGGAAAGGGGTGAAGCAATTGAGATACCAGGCAAGTTCGCAGACCTCAGTCACCTTACTCTGGCGATAAAACAAGTTTTTGTTGGTGTCCAGACCAAATGCCAGCCACGCTGCTGCTACTGCTAATACGTTCTCTTTCCTTTTATCAGCATCCTTGATTGTGGTTAAAGAATGGAGATCAGCAATAAATAAGAAAGATTCATTTTTTTCGTTCTTAGAAAGTTCAATAGCTGGTACGATGGCTCCCAGGAGATTGCCGAGATGCGGTTTTCCGGAGCTTTGAATTCCAGTAAGGATGCGCGACATAATATTTTTTGTGCAAACCTAAATAATTTGAATCTTTGTAGCCGATTAAGAAAAGTTTAAGAATGAGATTAGTCATCGTCCTTTTAGGAATTATTTGTTCTATTCACCTCCAGGCTCAGGGCAAACTTGAGTTTGTGAAAACAACCCACGATTTTGGCGAGGTGGCTGAAAATGGAGGGCTGATAGATTTTAGCTTTCAATTTAAAAATATAGGTGATCAACCGGTAAAGATCATTCAGGTAAAAGCTTCTTGTGGCTGTACCACTCCGGGATGGACCAAAGACCTTGTAATGCCAGGAGATTCAGGGTTTATAAAAGCTCAGTATAATCCCAGAAACCGACCTGGCCAGTTTAAGAAATCATTGCAAGTTACAAGCAATGCAGCAGGGAGCAACGTCACACTTTTTATCGAAGGGTATGTGAAACCGGCTCCAAAAACAGTTGCAGAAGAGCTTCCATTAAAAATGGGAGGGATGAGGATTAAGTATAAATCCCTGAACTTGGGACGGATGACCAATGAAAAACCCATTCAGAAGTCCTTTGATATTCATAATGATGGAGAGGAGCCAATGAGTCTGGTCAGGGAGAGAGGAATGATCCCGGAATTTATCTCTTTGTCACTCCAGCCGGAAACAATAGGACCCGATGAAGGAGGGCAGTTGGTGATTACCTATGACCCTAAGAAGAAAGGAAGTCTTGGCTTTCATACGGATAACATTCGGTTTTATACATCAGAGGAGCCAGGAGATATGAAGGAACTTTATATCGTGGCAACCATTGAAGAGTATTTTCCTCCGATGACTGAAGAAGAAAGAGCCAGTGCACCACGGTTGGCTATTGATCGGACCAATCACGATTTTGGTAGGCTGACGGAGGGCAATACTGCCCAAACTACCTTTCAGATCTCCAACACAGGTAAAAAACCACTAAACATTAGAGATACCAGAGGAAACTGTGGATGTACGGTGTCATCATTGCCTAAAAAGGAGCTCAAACCCGGAGAATCCATTCCAATGACCGTAACTTTTAATACGACAGGGAGAAGGGGCAGACAATATAAAACGGTCACGATATTTTCCAATGATCCGACGGGCCCCACTCAGATGATCAGTATTCGGGCTGAAGTGAATTAATTAATCTTCCCTGGGAAATACGTTGTTTTTCCGATTGATATCAGCCATCCAGCCAGAGTCATCGATTTCGATTTTTTTGATCTTGTTGAAAGGTATGTCAATCACCAGTGTATATTCAGGGTGTGTCCAGGCCCAATCAGTCAGAATGGTTCTTTCAACATCAAATTCGTTTGGTTTTTCACCCCTCATTATCCCAAGAGGTATATAATACAAATGTCGATCTCCATTCTTTTTCGTCACCCACAAGTCAATGGGCATAGGGGTTCTTTGAAGTCGCTTTAACACAATTTTTGAGCTATTTTTAGTGTTTGGAGTAACTGAATGAATTTCGTAATCAATGGTATGGGTGGAATTGACCCAGTAATCATGATACCAGTCGAGGGTAATGCCTGATTGCTTTTCCATGACCCTGAAGAAGTCTTCAGGCCAGGGATGTTTAAACTTCCATTCATCATAATAGCTAAGCAATCCCTTTTCTACATGCTGCTTCCCAATAATGTATTTCAATTGTTGCAACGTGACTTTTCCTTTTGTATAAGCTGCCACTACATACGCATTATTGGTTGCAAAATGATCTGAGTGAGTATTCATGGGTTCCTCCAGGCCGGTTTTAGCCCACGTGATGTAGCTAATATAAGCACTGGCAACAGGATTGAAAAACGCGTGATCCCTGCCCTTGGACTCATAAATAAAGGATTTTGTATACATTTCGGCATATTCTGTAAACCCTTCGTCCATCCAGGAGGCATAACTCTCGTGGTTGGCCAATATACCATAATACCATTGGTGCATCAATTCATGAATAATAACGCTGACAAGGGAGCTTAAGCTTCTGCCGCTGGTAATGAGGGTGGCCATTGGATACTCCATACCACCATCGCCACCCTGGATCACTGAAAACTGGGGATATGGATACTTCCCGAAATTTTCCTGGATATATGGAAAAGCTTTCAATGTGTAATCAATGGCTTCTGACCACATTTTGGCATCCTCGTGCTCTTGAAAAAGGAAATGTAATGTTGGTCCGTTTTCCATTTCTCGAGTGATATGCACATAATTACTGTCTGCTGCCCAAACGAAGTCATGTACATTCTTTGCTTCAAACTCCCAGGTGATTTTGTCCGTAGCTTCATTTGATTTTTTATCAGAATAGCCATGACCAACTGCTTCCGGGTTTGTGATCACACCGGTTCCCCCCAAAGTATATGCTTTATCAATGGAAATAGACACCCGGTAATCTCCCCAGGGGGAATAGAATTCCCTGGAAACATAAGGAATAGCATGCCAGCCTCTGTCATCATATTCGGCCATCTTTGGAAACCATTGCGACATGGAATAATCGACTCCCTCTGCGCTGTTCCTACCCGATCTCCTGATCTGGACAGGGACCTGGCTGTCAAATTCCATCCGGAAAACGGCCGATGACTGAGGAGGTATCGGATCGACTAAATTTACTTCCAGCACAGTCCCTTCAACATGATATTTTAGGGGATTATCATTTTGAGTCAAAGACCTGATTTTGTGGAAACCTATTTCACTGGAATCCAGGTTAGCTATTTTATCTCCTATCTTGGGACTAGGATCCGGAAGTGACCTGTTTCGGACATCCATCATGCTGTTTGGCTGGAAAGCATTGAAGTACAAATGGTAAAAAACATCATACAACGTATCTGGTGAATTATTGTAATATTTTAAGGCCTGTATCCCCGAGAATTGATGCGTTTTCACATCAAAATCAATATCCATTTCATATTCAACCTGCTGTTGCCAATAGGCTTGACTCCATGAAAAATTACAAAAAATTGAAAATACCAAGGTAAGTGTTGAATATTTCCAATATTGAAAGGTTCTGTGGATAACTTTTTTACCAAAATTTGAACTATTCAATGATTTTTGATTTTATTTATTAAACCAATAACTATTCAATGGAGAAATTTTTCGAACTAATCCTACTCATAGTTCTAGCGTTTGGATCTGCCATCCTCTTTTCGTTTGCCATCATTTGGAAGCTTTTCTTAGCAATTTTCCAAATGATAGCAACAGCATTTAAGTAGCGTATATTAAACGTCTACTTTGGCATATTTGGCATTTTTCTCGATGAATTCCCGTCGAGGCCCGACTTCGTCACCCATTAACATAGAAAACAAGTGGTCAGCTTCTGCTGCCGATTCAATCGTAACTTGTTTTAATCCTCTTGTTTCAGGATCCATCGTTGTAGTCCACAGCTGCACTGGGTTCATTTCTCCAAGACCTTTATAACGCTGCACATTGACTGCATCTTCTTTGCCATCCGCTAACTCATTGATGATCTTCACCCTGTCGGCTTCAGACCAGGCGTATCTTTCATTTTTACCTTTCTTTAAAAGGTAGAGTGGGGGTAGGGCAATGTAGAGGTATCCTTTTTCGATCAATCCTCGCATATATCGGAAAAAGAAAGTCAAGATGAGGGTCCGGATGTGACTGCCGTCAATATCCGCATCCGTCATGATAATGACCTTGTGATACCTTAGTTTAACCATGTTTAGGGCTTTTTCATCTTCCTCTGTACCAAAAGATACCCCAAGCGCGGTAATGATATTTTTGATCTCATCATTGTCGTAAATCTTATGCTCCTGGGCTTTTTCTACGTTCAGAATTTTTCCTCTTAGCGGAAGAATGGCCTGGAATTTTCTGTCACGACCTTGCTTTGCTGATCCTCCAGCTGAATCACCCTCTACCAGATAGATTTCACATGATGTAGGGTCTTTGTCAGAACAGTCGGCTAGCTTTCCGGGAAGTCCGGTACCTGTAAGAACATTCTTTCTCTGCACCATTTCACGTGCTTTTCTGGCAGCATGCCTCGCCTGAGCAGCTAATATCACCTTAGACACAATCTGCTTGGCTTCCTTGGGGTGTTCTTCCAGGTATTCATTTAGGGCCTCAGATACGCAGGTATCTACAGCACCCATCGCATCATTGTTACCTAACTTGGTCTTGGTCTGGCCTTCAAATTGTGGTTCAGCAATCTTTACTGAAATGACAGCAGTAAGACCTTCCCTGAAGTCATCTCCAGTAATCTCTATTTTTACCTTGTCCAGCAAACCGGATTTATCCGCATAAGATTTAAGGGTCCTGGTCAGAGCTCTTCTGAAACCGGCTACGTGCGTTCCTCCCTCAATCGTGTTAATGTTATTTACATAAGAAACTACATTTTCGTTGAATGAAGTGTTGTAACTCATGGCTACCTGAGTTGGGACACCCGTCCGGTCAGAATCTATATAAATCGGATCGGGAATAAGAATTTCCCGGGTGCTATCCAGGTACTTCACAAATTCCTTTAATCCTCCTTCTGAAAAAAATTCTTCCTTGAGTGAATTTCCGTCTTCGTCAGTATCCCGATGATCAATTAAATGGATCCTGATACCTGCATTTAGGAATGATAATTCTCTCAGCCTACTCGCAATTGTTTCGTAGTTGTATTCGGAAACAATAAAAATTCCCGAATCCGGCATAAATTTGATGACTGTGCCATTGATGTCAGTCTTACCTATTTCCTTGACGGGAGCCTTCGGCACGCCTCTCTCATATTCCTGCTGGTATATGATGCCATTTCTATGTACAGTGGCTATCAGCTGAGTAGAAAGCGCATTAACACAGGATACACCCACTCCATGTAAACCTCCTGAGACCTTGTAGGTATCTTTGTCAAATTTTCCTCCGGCATGGAGTACAGTCATTACTACCTCCAGGGCAGATTTTTTCTCTTTCTCGTGCAGATCAGTGGGGATCCCTCGTCCATCATCGGTAACTGTGATAGAATTATCTTCATTTATTTCGACAGTGATATTGTTACAGTATCCCGCAAGTGCTTCATCGATAGAATTATCAACAACCTCCCAAACCATGTGATGAAGGCCTTTGACTCCGACATCACCGATATACATGGCAGGTCTTTTTCTCACGGCTTCCAGCCCTTCTAAAACCTGAATATTACTTGCTGAATAATTTCCTTTACCTAATGACTTATCTTGTTCCATGTAGTATTTTTTAAAACCTCAAAAATACACAATTTATGCTTCACGGAGGGGGTTGTTTAACGGCAAAACGTTTACTAGTTTTGAATTAACTAAATGATTAGTTACATGGCTAAAATTCTATTAAGTTTGTTACTTTTTCTTTCTCTTGTCGGCTATGGGCAGGAGAGGGTAGTGAATGTGGATAGTATGAGGCAGGTTATGGAAAATCGACGCCAAATTCGTCAGGTTTATTTGCAAAATTTGGCCAAATATCCTAAAAGAACCATGGATTCGGTCCGGCAGGCTCATATGGAAAGGTATGCATCGCAGGGGGTAGAAAATATGGAGAAGCTAAAGACCAATCAGCGATTGGATACACTGAAGGAGGTGGATTTGAGCTACGCAGGTCTAAATAAAATCCCTGACTTCGTTTTTCAGGCCTCAAATCTTGAAAAGTTGATCCTTGATTATAACAATATCAAAAAGTTACCTAAGGAATTAAAACAGCTCAAACACCTAAAAACGGTTTCCTGGACCAACAATGGGTTAGACGATTTTTGGTGGATCCGCATTCATGATATTGACCAGATTAAAACACTGGATCTAAGTGAAAACACGTTGACAAGGTTACCACGCGGGATCAGAAAATTGGATGGGCTACGGAATTTGATTCTGGACCAGAACATATTCTCAGAGATTCCGATAAGAAGGCTATCGAAAGCTGAACTTATTGAGCAGGTCTCACTTTCAAAAAACCAGCAGATCAAGATTGATGACGGGTCTTATGATAAGTTATCATTTTTGAAAAAGCTTCATCTCAACAGATGCAGTATCAATTTCATTCATCCATCATTTTATCAACTTCAGGGACTTGAAGAGCTGCAATTGCTTCACAATCAATTGTCAAGTCTGCCAAACGGGATATCAGAAATGAGAAATTTATCTAAACTCTCACTTTACAAAAATGAATTAACCCAACTGCCAGCTGATTTATTCGATCTTGAAAAGATCGAAGTGATTGATTTTTATTACAATAAGCTCTTTGTAATACCTGAAGGAATAGACAAACTGGAGAACCTGGAAATTCTTTATCTGGCACATAATGAGATTTATGATTTACCGGAATCTATTGGTGATTTGGACAGCCTTAAAGAGCTTTATTTACATCACAACAGGTTGAGTGCTTTACCTGTGAGCATTGGTGATTTAAAATCTCTAAAGGTGATCAGAATCAATGATAATTACCTGATGGAGTTTCCGGATCAGGTCTTAGCCTTAAAACTGTTGGAGGATCTCGACATTTCTAATAATCAGATCACAGTGATTCCTCGGGGTATTTCCGACCTTCAAAACCTGGCGCTTTTCACCTATAATGGCAACGATATTGATTTTGACTCAATGGAGAATTATCAGTTGGCCGGAGAAATCTATAAAATGATTGAGCGGGGTGTAATCTGCGTTCCTAAAGTGGCTGTTGAAAAAGCTCAATAAGTTCCTGCACTAAGCATCACTAGCGTACAGGCATTCAGTGTTTCTATTCCTTGCTCCCTTGCTTTGGCTGCGAGGTCCTGGTTTTCTGTGCCAGGATTAAAAATGATCCTCTTTGGTTGTAGGCTTAATATGTAGTTTTCCCATTCGGCTTGACGCGTTGGATTGATATACATGGTCACTGTATCCACATCTCTTAAGGTAGGTTTAGTCCTAATATCTTGTATATCTACACCCAGGACCTGACCTTTTCTTATACCTAAGAGTAGTATAGGATGATTGTTATTCGTTAGTTTTTTGGCTGCAAAATAGGCATATCTGTTTGGCTTATTTGTAGCCCCAATGATCACGGTTTTCTTCATGCCCCGGGTATGAGAGATATTGAAATCAGAAAGTGCTTGTGGTTCTTCGTTTCGGGAAGCCATAGCCTAAGTTGATGCTGAATATAATGGGTAAATAGAATTCATTCCGATTTAGTTCCGAAAAGAGTTCATCATTTACCTGAGTGGACTCATAATCATTGGAAATGTTCCTCCTTCCAAAACCAAGGCCAATCCTGAAGTCAACGGAAAAGCCGCTGTCTCCGGGGCGTTCCATCCATCGGGTACCAATGAATAAACCATATCCATAGTTGGTCTCCGAAGCATTGAGGTTATTTTCATTGCCCTGATTGTCAATCACATTGACATGGTGCTTTTGTATTTCTCCAATGATTTCATGGCCAAAGTAGAGTAAGCCCATAGGCGTATCCGGATGGTAAAATTTTTGTCTGAATTCTATTTTACTACCTCTGGAATATAAATCATCAACAAGAACATTTTCATTGGACGAGAAAAATGGACTGCGAATAATGGTCACTTCCAACTCATATCCAATTCTTTCCTGTATATAAAATTCAGCAGCAATCGGGAGGCTCCCAAATGGCATCCACAGTGGGTTGGTTCCAAATATCACTCCCTTGTATTCATTGATGCTAGGGGCAAAATAGCGCAGTTTTTTATTTCGGAATTTGTATTCTGGTTTGTCACTTCCTTTTTCAGTGGGGTCTTTTAGGTCTTTGGTACGGAAAATTGGTTTTTCATTTTCGTAAATGGGTTTGTAAACGCCCGCTACACGTCCGTCGGGATAATACAGCGTCCATTCGCCCACACGTTTATCATCTTTTATCGTTCCCTCCATCCTCAAAGTGCCGTCAGGATAGTATCCTTTGTATTCACCCACTCCATTTTTGAATTCTGCTATTCCCTCTTCAAGGCCTTCCTCTGAAAAATAGGTCCATGTACCTTCTTTTTGGCCATCTTTGATCCGACCACTAGACTTTTGTTTCCCATTGGCGTAGAATTCAGTATACGTGCCGGACCCGTGGTCATAGCTGCCTTCACCTTTGAGGTCCCCGGTGGGGTAATATAATTTCCAGAAGCCTTCGTGCTTATCATTTTTCATTTGACCTTCACTGCTAAGCGTGCCATCCGGATAGTAGTATTTCCAAATACCTGACTTTTCTCCATCCAAAAACATTCCTTCTGCAGCTACTGTTTCATTTTTGTGATAATAGGTCCATAACCCATTGCGTAATCCGCCAAAGTATTCGCCCTCTGCTTCCAGCTCGCCGGATTCATAATAGTACCTCCATTTCCCCACACTTTTTTCATCTATGTTTTTTCCTTCATTTTTTACTGCACCAGAAGGGTAAAACTCCTTGTAATTGCCAGTCCCCTGTTCATAGAATGCCTGGGCTTTCACAATTCCATCTTCATAGAAATAATTCCATATGCCTTCTTTCTGGTCGTTATAATAAACGCCGGAACTCTTTTCTGAACCGTTCTCAAAATAAAATACCCAGGCCCCGTGTTTGGCATCATTCTTCATGATCCCTTTAGCACGTAGATTTCCCCGTTCAAAATAGTATTTCCATTGACCGGTTTGTTTTCCTTGAACGTATTTTCCTTCTGCTTTTTTCTGACCATTTTCAAAATAAAATATCCAGGTGCTGTCAGAAAGGTTATTCTGGTAATAGCCCTCAGCTTGTAAGGAACCGCTTGTGTAATAACTCAGGAATGGACCATGCAGAGAGGAGTCCTGCTTTGAGAGGCTGATTACTTCCTTGGGCATTTGATGCACATCGTCATAATAGGTCCGTTTGATGAACGTCTGTGACCGGACCTCACTAATTATGCATAACCCTATTATTAACCAGATGATTCTCATCTGTTTACAAAGGTAATTCAGTTATGGTTTAGAACCCCAGTTTTCGATTTCTTCCTTGCTCCACAATTCAGGATAGAAGATAATTTTCTGTCTTTTTGGAGGAAGATACTTCTGCCAGTTAGTGCCACCGGAAGCTTTAATCAGGGTGGGATCTTTCTGCAAATACTTGACAGCTGACTTGTAATGGACCAATGGCCAACCCACATTTGATTTATAGTCAAGCTTTCTAAGCTCTTCAATGACTGATGGGTCATCCTGAAAAAATTTGGTATACTGCTGCCGGATGTTGATGTCTTTTGCATAGGAAGCTCTCTGCAGAAATTCCTCAGCGTACTTGTCCTCAAACTGCTTAAGCGTGAGCGTCTTCTTCCCGGTAGCCAGCTCCGTAGCCCCTTTTTTCCAATAGAGGTTTTCATAAATGTCCTTCAGAGCTGATTTAAAGGTGAATTTTGAATGTTGTTCATGTTCAGTCAGCAGATAAAAATCCGTCGCACCAATTTCAAAAAGTCTAAATTGAGCGGATTGAAAACCTGAAGAGGGCAAAAGGGACATTCTGAAATTGAGGAATTGTTCCCGATCCATTCCATCTATCATGATATCGAAAGAATTGATCAGGTGATCAAAATATCTGTTAATCCGCGTTAAACGTTTAAGGAATTGTGCAATATCTGATTTACCAAAATCTTCAAGGATCTGGTTTTGCTCCACGAGAATTAGCTTTAGATAGAGTTCCGTGATCTGGTGATATAAGATAAAGATCTTTTCATCAGGAAAACTGGTCCTTGGAGATTGAAGACTAAGCAGGGTATCCAGACGGATATAATCCCAATAGGTCAGGTAGTCTGAGTGAAGTAAACCGTCAAGATAGGAGGAAAGATTCTGGCCCATCGCATCAAACTTTGCATCCAGTTTTTCCAGTTGTGCCAGGATATCTGCACTAATCTTACGCTTTGCCATTCGGTCTGTTGCTTTGGTTGTAAATTTGACTTAATTAAGAATTAAAACAAAAATCAGGTATGTCTACCCCAATTGATGCTGAAAAAGACTTCGCAAATAAACGAAACTTTATTGATGATTTTGATGCTCCTGATTTTTATCAGATGGATGACCTGCTCACAGAGGAGCATAAGATCATAAGATCCTCAGCCAGAGACTTTGTAAAGAAAGAGATCACCCCTTATGTAGAGTCCTGGGCCGAAGCAAACCATTTCCCCTTGGAGATCGTAAAAAAGATGGGTGAGCACGGGATTTTTGGCCCGACCATTCCACAGGAATATGGAGGAGGTGGTTTAGACAATACATCGTATGGTTTGATCATGCAGGAGCTCGAGCGTGGCGATAGTGGCATGCGGTCAACAGCCTCTGTGCAGGGCTCATTGGTCATGTTCCCTATTCATGCTTTCGGTTCTGAGACCCAGAAGAAAAAGTACCTTCCAAAACTGGCCTCTGGAGAGTACCTGGGATGTTTTGGACTTACTGAACCCAACCACGGGTCTAATCCGGCTGGTATGGAGACGAAAATTGAGGATCATGGGGATCATTATCTACTCAATGGAGCTAAGATGTGGATCTCCAACTCACCCCATGCGGATGTAGCCGTGGTATGGGCTAAAAATGAAGACAAAAGGATCAAAGGTGTGTTGGTAGAGCGGGGGATGGAAGGTTTCAGTACACCCAAGACAACCGGTAAATGGTCTTTGAGAGCTTCAGCTACGGGTGAACTGGTTTTTAATAATGTGAAGATCCCAAAGGATAATATTTTACCAGGAAAAGATGGACTTGGCGCTCCCCTGGCGTGCCTCGACAGTGCCAGGTATGGAATCGCCTGGGGCTCAATAGGAGCAGCCATGGATTGTTTTGAAACAGCCAGGAAATACTCGCAGGAAAGAATTCAGTTTGGGAAACCCATCGGATCTTTTCAGCTTGTACAGAAAAAATTGGCTGAAATGCTCACAGAGATTACAAAAGCCCAGCTGTTAAATTTCAGGTTGGGACAGCTGAAGGACCAGGGCACAGCTACAACACAGCAGATTTCAATGGCCAAAAGAAACAATGTAGAAGTAGCGCTCAATATAGCCAGAGAATCACGTCAGATATTGGGGGGTATGGGTATCACAGCTGATTTCCCTATCATGAGACACATGATGAACCTGGAGTCGGTGATTACCTATGAAGGTACACACGATATCCATCTGCTGATCCTAGGAAAAGAAATTACAGGCCTGGATGCTTTCGTTTAGACTATTTCAAAGCGTTGTGAAATACAAACTCTCTCACTTCATTTCTCTTACGAGGGTTCAATTCACGTTGCTTTAGTTTATCGGAGAGTTGGTCCGGGTCACCAAAATGTCCCAATGCGATAATGGTATTTGGCGCAAGATTCTCAGGGATTTTAAATAACTCAATGGCTTTCTCCCTTGAAAATCCACCCATTTGGTGGACTCCTAAACCCATACTTGTAGCCTGCACAAGTAAATTTCCCATGGCTAAACCAAGATCGTGCCTGGCTGAGCCATTGGGTGATCCGTCAGGCAGGGTCTTTTTGATCATGGCCATCATAAGGACAGGCGCTTCTTTAGCCCAGGGTTTGTTGCCTTCGGCCAGTGCTTCAACCAATTTATCGAAGCCTTCTTCTCCCTTTCGGGCAAAAAGCACCCTCCATGGTTGTGCATTCATGGAGGATGGTGCCCATCTCATCGCCTCAAACAATCGATTTAACTCTTCATCGGAAATATCTTTTGGATCAAAAGCCCTTGGACTCCATCTTTTGATGATCAAATCATGAACCAGAAACTGTGGATCTGATCCTTTTTTACTGGGAATGCTTTCAATTGATACCATAATGATATAATCGATTTTCTCTTACGATTGTTTAACGATTTGAATGTTCAGGTCGAGCTTGACCTCATCACTTACTACAACGGATCCGGCTTCTGTCACCGCACTCCACTTCAGTCCAAACTCTTTTCTGTTAATCTTTCCACTGATTTCAAATCCTGCTTTTGTGTTACCATACGGGTCAGTTACTGATCCACCATAGATTACTTTCAATGAGACTGGTTTAGTGATGTCCCTGATGGTAAGGTTACCTTTAAGAACATATTCTTCGTCATCAATCTTACTGAACGACGAGCTCTTGAATTTCAGTTCAGGATACGCCTCTGCATTGAAGAAATCATCAGACTTCAGGTGAGCATCTCTATCAGCCACACCCGTAGAGATTGAATCCACTCTGGCGGCAAAACTGATACTGGCATTTTCAAAATCATCTGCTTCGGTTTCAATAGATCCTTCAAAATCATTGAATTTTCCATTGACAGTTGAGATTACCAGGTGTTTTACTTTGAAACCTGCTTCTGAATGTGTAGGGTCTATGGCCCAAATGGTTTTGGTTAAAGTTTCCATATAAATCAAATTTATGTTATTACATTAAATGTATATACATATACTTTATTTTAACGATAAGGTTGCATCTCTGACATATTTTTTTTGATTTTTATTTTAAGAAAAAAAATATGGGTTTTGTATTGGTTTGCAAGACTGGGGATGTGGCTTTAACTTCCCACAGGTCTTTGATCGATCACGCATCAAAATATTTTTTAATCAATCGTTTATCGTATTTGAATCATATGGCAACAAAAACAATAGGTATTGGAATGGTAGGAGCCAGGTATGGTGCTAGAATGCATCAGGCAAATTTCAGCAAACTACCACCGGGTCAGGTCGAAATTCGTGGTGTTTGTTCCAGGAATGGAGAAAGTGCTGCTGCCTTTGCCAGGGACTTTAACATTGGATTTGATACGGACAACCTGGATGCGCTCTTGTCACGGGAAGACATTGATGTCATTGATGTCTGTACGCCACCGGCATCGCATCATGAAATTGCCATACGTGCCGCCGAAGCTGGTAAACACATCATTATGGAGAAGCCGCTCACAGGGTACTTTGGTGAGCCAGGTGATCCGGAACCTATTGGTTTAAAAGTACCAAGGGCCAGGATGCTTAAAGGTGCCAGGAAAAATGCAGAAGCTGTTCGGGAGGCCGTAAAAAGCAATGGCGTCAGGTTTTGCTACGCAGAGAACTGGGTTTATTCTCCACCCATTATTAAAATGCGCAATCTGATGGCTGCATCTAAGGGTTCAGTATTGGAATTAAGGGCTGAAGAGAACCATTCAGGGTCCAACTCATTATACTCAAAAGAATGGAAGTTTATGGGAGGAGGGGCATTGTTGCGAATGGGCGCCCATTCGGTGGGAGCATGTTTACATTTGAAACAATGGGAAGGGATGCAGCGCCTTGGAAAGCCCATCAAACCCATTTCTGTGATGGCCGATACGGCTGACCTTATCCATACAGATGCTTCACAGCGAGCCAAAGCAGCGGGTGCCCATCAGTGGATCAGTTCGGAACCCATAGATGTGGAAGATTGGGCTAACCTGATCATCCGTTTCGAGGATGGATCTCGTGCTACCGTCATGATTAGCGATGTCGGACTAGGTGGGTTAAATACCCGGGTGACTGCGTATATGACGGATGGAGTGATCAAAGCAAATATGACAAGCAATGATGCCATCGAAACTTATTCCGTAGATCCATCAACATTTGAAGATGCGTATTTTACTGAAAAACTTGAGACCAAAGCCGGATGGAATAGGCCGAGCTGTGATGAAGATTGGTTTAGAGGTTTTTCACAGGAAATTCAGGATTTTATCTTTGCCATTCGTGATGACAGAGAACCCTTTTCGGGTATCGATCTGGCGGTTGATTGTGTGAAAGTGATCTACTCTGCTTATGTATCTTCAGAGGAAGGAAGGGTAGTGAAGCTGGATTAATTAGAATTTGATTCTCAACATTGTTCTGATATCTGATCTGACTGGTCCGGAGATTTCCTCCTGTCCACTGCCGATGGTTTGTGAATTCTGATATTTAAACCTGGCAAATTTTAGCCAAAGTCCTATCCGTCTGCTGATATGATATCTCATCATTAGGTACGACCGAATCCCATTTCCTGAATAAGCTGGGATGGAAAAAGTATATAACAGGTCTCTTTCGTAGGCATAGATCCTGTTGTCGTAATTATCCGTATCAAAAATGGCAAACCGGGCATCAAACTTGAACTTCCAGAATTTGTATTGGATGTCCTGCATGATGGCCAAACCTGCTGTGTGGCTTTGTCCCAGCTTATAACCGGATGTTTGGACCCTTGTCTTCATCGAAATATTATGAGTCAATTCATAGTCTGCATTGAGCAATAGATTTCTTTTAGTCCCTTTCATCAAAGAACTTAAGTTGCTATCGGATGCAGTGGCTGAAGTTTCTTTTATTTCTTCCCTATATTGAGCATATAAAAGAATTTTTCTAGACATTCTGTAGGTGAGTCTTCCCAGGTACTCGATGCCTTGCGAAGGGGCTTCCACACCATATTTTAACCAGGGGAACTCAAAATGATCAAAGTATAGCGCCATTGTCAACTTACGGTAAGGCGTAAACTTCAACCCCCAGTAAGCTCCTTTTTCATTGATGGTTCTGGATTGCTCACCAAACGCATTGGCGTAAAAGGAATGAAAATCTTTATCATAGTTCCTGAGTGAAAAGCTAAAGTCAACCATAGGAGTCAGACTGGCAATTAAACCGGCATAATAGGCCCTGCCTCCTGATGTGGATTGAGCGATTTCTCCAAATGCATTGATGTTTTGCCAAATGATTGAGCCATACGCGCTTCCAGTCCAGTTGTTTGTGCCTGAAAACTCGAACTGATTGTAGTTGTTTGGCTTTTTCTGAATGGGATGGCTGAACCGATTGAAAAGAGAAGTTACTCCTATCCTAAAGTGCCTCGATTGGTAATTGAGGGCACCCCCATAAACCATCTCATTGAGTTGACCTTTGCGATTCAGTTCGGACGTGGTTCTGTGATATCCTGTTTCCT
Source organism: Cyclobacteriaceae bacterium (assembly GCA_965223915.1). GTDB lineage: Bacteria > Bacteroidota > Bacteroidia > Cytophagales > Cyclobacteriaceae > UBA7330. The sequence goes on from OZ245027.1 coordinate 3,640,011, forward strand.
GAATGCTGGACACGTACTCATCAAAATCGGTATAGCTGGAGTCATTCAGGATATTGGCATCCTTGTTAGCCACAGAATAGATCAAGGTGTACGTCCAGTTTTCATTGCCCAGAGAAACTCCAGCCCCTCTAAAGAAACCAGACTCCAAAGCGGATGTATACGGTCTTAAGCCGATTTCATTTCTTCTGATTGTGTGGATTGACTCAGCACCTTTACCAAAACTAAAACCCGATCCAAATACAAGTCCCTGACCCAGTTGGATCTGGTAATCACCCAGCGCAAGTGCCTTAAGGAAACCTTTATTCTTAAGGAAAAGGTGATACGATTGAAAATCAGTGAAAGATCTACCTATTGAGTCATCGTGAAATAACTTTTCGCCAGCATCTTTTTCAAGGGTAAAACCGATACTAAAATCATTGGTTCGGGATACCCGATATCTTGCATAGAGATAGTCCGGTCCTCCAATGTAAGGATTATTTTGATCAGCCTGGTATCCCTTTTTAGATTCAAGGGTTCTGGAGTGCCGCAGTAAGAGATAGTTGTTTTCTTCAGAAAGGATCCGTTCCCACAGGGTCCGGCTATCATGTTTTTCCTGTACAGTAATGAAAGGAAGTAGATCTTTGATGAGATCGGGCGTAAATAATGGAATGGATTGCAGCTCATAGATCGAGATCAACGATCCATGATTTTGGATATGTTTGAAAAAACTGTGTACCTGTTCTGGTGTCAGTAAGTTTAAGGCCAATAATTCTTCAGGACTCGTCCTGTTTAGATTGATAGGATGGATGTAATATTGAAGTAATGATTCATAGATTTGATCATAGGGTAGGTTGTCATCCTGCACCTGATAAAACCTTTCGGCAAACTTCTCCAGATCCAAATCACTTTCTTGCCCATAAACTAACAGGGGAATACAAAACACCATGAGTATTATTAGCAACCTCATTGTTTCCCAAAAGAAAAGTTAAGTGAGAGCTCATGGATCGCTCCAATATCACTTTGGTTGGAAAAAGCATAGTTGAAATCAAATGGGGACAGAATAAACCCCAGTCCATAAGCACTTTTGAATGGATTTGTAGAAAAACCAGACCTGAGTGCCAGTGGTTTGATCAGGAAGTATTCAATGCCCGCGACAAACCGCGTTTCAGCATTCAAAGACTTGTGCGTTTCAATATTGATCATCAGATCAGTGATGGGTCTATAAGATATCCCGGCTTTCATGATGACGGGTGTGTCGTCATGGGTACTTATATTGAAGATATGAGCCCCGATGAATAGCTGATCTGAAAGTTGGGCAACCCCTCCAAGTTCAAATACCCAATATTGCCAGGACCCCAAACCTTCTATGCGATACTGGATTAGGTTGACACCACCACCAATACTTACCATTTGAATGGTATTGCCAAATGCCAGCCCAAGTTTTTGCTCACTAAACAGATCAGTTCCGAATCTGTAAAAACTCAGTCCACCATTAAAAAGTCCGAAAGTTTGAATATAGCTACCCCCCAGTACCATGAATTCGGGGATATTATACCTGTTTTGATATGTTAAAGCACCAGTGGAATGTTCCGCTCTGCCAATCATGCCCACATTGTTTAGGGTGGCCCAGGCATCATTGATCGTTAAAGAAGCTCCGGCTAATGCGTTGTTTCGAGCACCGAGACTGTATTCTTCCTGAGCGGTGGTTAAGAGCGGCAATAGTAGCACTGTACCATATAGCACGAAACGTAACATTATTTGTAAAATATGAACTATATAACATTATGTCAAATTATGCGTCTTAATTTTCTGAGATGAAAGCTCTCTTCGTAGCACTTTTTCTGATTTCAGTACCTGGTTTTAGCCAGGATTCAATTTTTTATGATGATGGCAAGCTCAAAGCTTACGGCCATTTATCACATGGGGAGAAATCAGGTCTCTGGACTTATCTATACCCTGACGGCCAACTAAATGCTAAATTTCATTATGAAAATGATCTACTGGATGGCTCACAAACCTATTACGACATTGACGAAAGTATATTAGGTGTTGAACATTGGGAAAAAGGTTTGTTACAGGATTCTGCAAAATACTACCACCCTGATGGATCGCTGGAAAAGCGGGGTGTTTTTAAAGACGGTTTATACGAGGGCCAGTGGTTGTTTTATTACGAGAATGGTCATTTGAAACGGAAGGGGTACTACACTGAGGGCACGCCTGATAGTTTGTGGCATTTTTATCACGAGAATGGTGAATTGAACCAGAAAGGTTCATTTAGGCAGGGCAAAGAAGATGGGGTTTGGACCTATTATGATGAAAATGGGAAGATCACATACGAAGGAACATACAAAAATGGTGAGCAGGTAGGGCAGTGGTATTATTATAACAAGTCTGGAAAAAGGAAAAAGTGGAAGGATTTTGATTAATTGTAAAAGTCCTTCAACCAGAGTAAATTCTATATTTATTCCTATATGACAAATTATATTCTTTAAAATTGTATTTATAGCAACTAATGTAACCATGTATGTGGAAAATACGTATAATCGTATAAGCAATTACATACTCAATCTTATGCCCACTCAGCTTTTGAGACATCATTCATAATTCAGAAGAAGAGTTAATAATTGTCTCTTATTGTTAACTCTTAAATTCTAATAACATGATAACATTTATTGGTTTTTTAATACTCTTAATGGGTATTGTTATAGTCGTCATTTCGAGAATTGATATTCAGGTGGAAACCTTAGCCTGGATGAAAAGATTCAGGGTTGGGCAGGGGGTGTTCTTATTATTTATTGGAGCGGTTCTCATGCTTTTAAATTCGTTATTCTTTTTTGCAGATCGGGGGTTCAACTATCTCCTTGTGTATCCTACTGGGCGGATGAGTGCGGTGATGGAGCAGGGGATCAAGTGGAGAGGTTTTGCCAAAATTGATAAATGGCAGAAGTTTATTGATGTCAAGGTTGTTGGGGAGGGGATTGAAGTAGATGAGAAAGAAGTGAGCGGTTTGATGCAACCAGTTCCGCTTAGGTTTATCGATCAGGTTACCGCCTCTGGTTACGTATCAACACGATTTGAACTACCCAGGGATGAAAAAAGCTTCATTGGTTTGGCGGTCAAGTTCAGGACGATGAGCAACCTGGTAAACAATACCATTGTGCCAACGGTAAAGGAGCAGTTAGTAAACACAGCTTATATGTTTGCTGCACAGGATTATATCTCAGGTGAAGCTCAAAGTTTCCGTCAGGTCTTTGAGGAGCAACTGAAAGAAGGAGCTTACGCAGTGGAGAAAATTGAAAAGCGCGATACTGTATTTGCTACAATTCAGGATGACAGTAGATCCATCAAGGAGATAAAGACAAGTTATGATGTCAAAAAAATCCTTGTGAATGGGGTGCCCAAGCGGATTGATCATGAACTAAGTGAGAATAACATCATTGTATCGCAAGTCATTGTTGACAATGTGGAACTTGAGGCCACTTTCAAGCAACGTTTAGAAGCTCAAAGAGATGAATCTGCAAAAAGACAGCTGGAGCAGCAAAAGGTTGAAACAGCGAAGGATGCGCAGCAACGGATCATTGCAGAAGGTGAGCGTGACAAAGCTGCTGAAAGAGTAGCACAGGAAAAAGAGCAGGTCAAAGCCCTCATAGCTATTGAAACAAAACTGAAGCAAGAGGAGACCAATAAGAAGCTTGCAGCCATTGCGCTTGAAACAGAGAAACTGAATGCGCAAAAGAAAAAGGTACAGGCTGATGCTGATGCCTATGAGATCGCGAAAAAAGTAAATGCCGGAATTACCCCTGAAGTAAAGCTTCAGCTTGAATTAGATCGGGATGTGAGGGTAGCTGCTGAGATTGCTAAAATCAAATTCCCTGAGACCATGATAATCGGTGGGGATGAAAAAGGAGGGACACCCCTGGAAAGCTTAATTGGAGCAGCCATGGCCAAACAGCTTCAGACAACTAAAACACCGGACAGGTAATAGAATAAAAAAGTGCCGCCTTAGGGTGGCACTGTGTGTTTATATCCCGGAAATAATTAAAACGCAGCTTTGAAATTCAGAAAGAAGTTGAACTCATTTTCGGCATTGTAAGAATACTCAAATCTAGTTGTCATATCATTCAGTGTGATAAAATCAATGCCTAATCCTATTCCGTACAGTAATTTGTTGCTCAAGCGGCTATTTTGTTCATAATTCGGATAATTTTTCACCCATCCGGCATCAAAGAACAGGTTGGCGTAGAAGATGAATGGAATGGTTTGAAACTGTTCCAGAGGCATTACACTACTAATGTCCGTTTCATGTTTCCAGAGACGTTTTCTCAATGCATTCTTGGTCAACACATACTGGTATCCTTCAATGAGTTCTAATTCATAACCTCTTACCAGGGTCGGTCCAAAGCCCAGACTGGTAAAGTTATTATAGGGTTGGCCTTTAGGCGTTGCGATCATTCCCTCCAGGCTGTTAGCCATATAAAAGCCATTAGACAGGTCAAAGTATTTTGAATAGTTGGCACGGAACCGCCAGATATCAACGTCATTGATTATTCCCAGACCAACTTTGTCTACCTGAAAATAATAGAAGTCGCCCGATAGGGGATAATTTCTATTGTCTCTGTAATCCCTTGTAAATGTATAGGCGAGCCTCAAGGCCTGTTGTCTTGTGGAGCTATCCTCAAAGTAATTGGGGTTTAGTTGTGGAATGGTATCAGCCAGATTTACAGAGTAAAAGCCTAAGGATGTGTAGTGGTAGGTATAAAAACTTGGCCTGAAGCTGTGTATAACACTGCCACCAACAGCAGTTCTCAACAATTGGTTACTTCTGAGGAAAATTGGGAGGTGATCCTGTGTTTGATAGGCAATATTTTTCCGTTCTGAATACCCAATGTCAAATGTGAGCCCATGACGCTGGGAGGGCTCAATATAAGGAATCCGATAGTTGAGTTCCAGCTGGGTTTCGAAGCCAAACTGAGCCACAAGTCTCAGGAGTTCATTCCTTCCTCTAAAGTTGTACTGAAAAAGCTTAAAACCATAATTCACCCTTCTCAGATCCCTGTTTCTGTTCACCCACCAGTCATTGAAGTTTCGATCGGATAACTTAAAGAGCAGTGAAGGGTAGAAGTACCACCGTTCATCTACTTTAATCAGTATGTCGATGGATGTAGAATCCAGCTGAAGTTTTTCAATGGATACCGTATTGAAAAGCTGTGTATTGTAAACTTTGTTCCGGTCTTCTGAAAAAAGAATGGGTAATCGATATGCTGGCACGGTGTCACCTTCCTGCATCGAAAGTTCCCTGGTAATAATAGATCGTTTTGTTTTCTTATTGCCGAGAATATAAATCCTGTTGATACGGATGGGCGTCATATCCAAAGTATCGGCAGCCTGAGGCTTGGCTGACCTAATCTGACCTGAAAGCGATGCAGCTGATAAAAGCAGGACGCTACAGACAATATGTCGAATCCACCAAATACTAAAAACCTTCACTCGCTGAAATTTTCACACCCGTCACTTTAACGCAGCACTCGTATAAAAGTGCAAACAGAATTAATTTTATTGTTAGCCACAAATTTGATGTTTAATTTTGACTAGTGAAGAAAATCTTTCGTAAGCTGCTTACCATACCGGTCATTTTCTATCAGTATAGCATTTCACCTCTTTTCCCCAGTACCTGTCGCTTTCAACCCACATGCTCAAATTATGCACGTGAGGCCATAATGAAACATGGCTTAAAGGGTGTAATATTAGCTATAAAACGGATTGTAAAATGTCATCCTTGGGGCGGAAGCGGTTATGACCCTGTCCCCTAAATCTGTTCAAGGGCATCCAGCTCATCTTTAAAACCACTCGATAGGATGGGAAATCTACACCATGTCCTGGGATCGATGTTGAAATCATCCAGATGAAAGCTGGGAGCAATCCGTTCACGTTTCCACTGATTGATAGACCACAGACTAAAAAATCTTTTGATATGGCTTTTTAGTAAGATTTTATCCTTGAACTCACTGTTTAACTCCTGAAACACCTCCACCGGAGACTTTTTATCGCGTACAGCCAGCTTCTCAATAACCAACAGTGTGGCATAGGGCATCAGGTCATTTTCATCTGTCTGATGCATGATGGAAGGTCTGAGCTCAGCTGTCGGCTGCAAACTATTTACCTTAGAAAGTCCTGCATAGCCTAATTGCTTTTCTGCATGAATGAGCCATTCCAGGATAAAGCGTTTACTCACTGCCGCGATAGGAGAGATACTTCCGCTTGTGTCTCCATCCATGGTTGCATAGCCCACATCACCCTCACTCCGGTTGGATGTGCTGAGCAACAATGAACCTGAAATATTGGCTAACATCCATATTACGGGAGACCTGGCCCGGGCCTGGATGTTTTGTAAAGCAATATCATCTACTTCCCACGACAACTTTCTATCAAGTGCTTTTTCGATGGTTTTTGTATACTCACAAACTTCATCGTCAATCTCCCACTGATAGAATTTAGCTCCTATACTCCGAGCGAGTGTTCGGGCGGATGCTAATGTTTCAGCTGAAGAATTTTGTGTTCCTTGATATGCAGTGGTCAGGAGTTGGTTGACAAGTTTTTTTCTATCGCCTTCTTCAAGCGGCAGGTTAATTTTATCAATCAGTCCTTTTCCCCCCAGCTCTTCAACACCTCTACGAACCATTTCAGCCACCAGAATGGCAATACAGCCAGAGTCAGCACCACCACTCAGCGAAAGTACAAAGCCCTTACTTCTGCTTTTACGTAAATAGTCAAACAAAGCCAGAGAGGCTGCCTGTCCAAACTCATCAATGGCTTTTTTACTGTCCGGTTGGATCGAGCGTGTTGTTTTTTCCGGTTCACTAAAATTGACTTCTGTGGCCAGAATATTGATATTTTTGAAAGATAATCTCTTGTTTCTCGCTTTTAATTCACCATTTTGGGCAATGAGAATATCCCCGTCGTAGATCATCCTGCCAGACTCATTCCCCAGGAGATTAGCATATAAGTAGGTGCAATTAAGCAATCTGGAACTCTCAATAACCAGGTTTTCTCTGTAGTCGGCCTTACCAAAAGCAAAATGGCTGGCACTGGGGTTAAGGAATAAGTCTACTTCTTCGTTGATCAAATGACATCCGGGCCGGTCTTTTCTCCAGGCATCCTCACAGATTTCGAACCCTATTTTCAAATCAAAATCCTCTACAGTAAGATGACCCAAGGGGACTGATTGATCCATGAATTGTATGGAGGTCGTTTCACCGGTGGGCCAGGGAGTAAACCACCTGGGTTCGTAGTGCACACCATCATTAGCCAACTTCTGTTTTGCATAAAAAGCCAGTGGTTTTTTGTCTTTGATGTAGCATACGGTGTTAAACAATTGATCCTTAAAGAGCAATGGGAGGCCTATGGCCACTGAAATGCCCTGGGTGTGGTGGATGATTTCAGCTAATTTATCCAGTGCCTTTTGGGCTACCCATTTACTCAGGAACATATCCTCGCAGCCGTATCCGGTCATGGCCAACTCAGGAAGGCATAGTATTTTAACACCTTGCCCTTTGGCCTCATGGATGGCCGCCAGAATATTACCAATGTTATTATCCCAGTCCATTGGGATTTGGTTGAGGCATGCCCCACCAATGATCAATTTTCCCACTATTCAATTTTTAGCATCAGAATGGATTTATAGGCAGCGTCCTGTTCAGCCTTCTTCTTGCTAAATCCATAACCTTTTTCCAAAGGTATACCGTCGATAAAAACCTGAGCAATGAATTGCTTGGTTCGGTCATTATCGTTGGTGTTGACGATCTCAAACTTGATTTCTTTGTTCTCTTTTTGAACCCACTCAATGATCTTACTTTTATAATTGGTGGTGACCCGGGAGAGCTCATCAAAGTCAAAATGAGGCTTGATGAGTCTGTTGGAGATGAATTCCTTGCAGTACCTGAATCCATGATCAATGTATACTGCACCAACCAATGCTTCCAGAGAATCTCCCAGGACAGATTTATGAGAAAGCTTAGATCCTTTATGTTTTTGGTATTTCACCATGTCCTGAAGGCCGATTTTCCTTGACAAGAGGTTTAGGGATTCTCTGTTCACAATTTTTGCGCGCAGCTCAGTTAGAAACCCTTCTTCTTTATAAGGAAACCTTTTGAATAACAGTTCGGCCACTACCATTCCGATAACTGCATCGCCCAGGTATTCCAGCCTTTCATAAGAATCCTTGATACCCTTATCATTGAGTGAGGCTGCACTTACATGCAGCATTGCCCTTTTGTAAAGCCCTATATTGAGTGGTGTCCGCCCTGTGATCAGCTTAAATTTCCTAAACAGGTCTCTGTCCTGATGGTTAAAAAGATTAGCCAGTCGACTAAACGCTACACGCACTAAAGAGGGCACTAACCTTTAAATTTACCCAGGATGACAGATGTGTTGTGACCACCAAAACCAAAGGTGTTGCTCACAGCTACATTTACTTCACGTTCTTGAGCCTGATTAAAAGTGAGATTCAACTTTGGATCTACTTCAGGGTCATCTGTAAAATGATTGATCGTGGGAGGAATAATTCCCTTTTCAAGACTCAATAAGCAGGCTATGGTTTCGATCGCTCCTGCAGCACCGAGCAAATGCCCGGTCATAGACTTAGTTGAGCTGATGTTGATGTTGTATGCATGGTCACCCAATACGGCCTGTATGGCCTTGAGCTCACCGGTATCTCCCAAAGGAGTAGAGGTTCCGTGTGTGTTGATGTAGTCAATTTCTTTGATGTCAATCCCGGCATCTTTAAGTGCATTTTTCATCACCAGGATAATGCCTTCGCCTTCCGGATGCGGGGATGTAATGTGATAAGCATCAGCTGACATTCCACAGCCCAACACTTCACCATAAATCTTGGCTCCACGGGCCTGAGCGTGTTCAAGTTCTTCGAGAAAAAGTGCACCAGCACCTTCACCCAGCACGAAGCCATCCCGGTCTTTGTCGTAAGGTCGGGATGCAGTAGAAGGCTCATCATTTCTTTCAGACAAAGCTTTCATTGCATTAAATCCGGCAATGCCCGACTCTAGTACTCCGGCCTCAGAACCACCCGTAAGAATGGCATTGGCCATCCCCAACCTTATGTAGTTAAAAGCATCGGTCAACGCATTATTTGAGGAAGCGCAAGCAGAAACAGTGGCAAAATTTGGTCCTCTGAATCCATATTTAATGGACATTAATCCCGGAGTGATATCAATAATCATCTTGGGAACAAAAAAAGGATTGAACTTAGGCGTTCCATCTCCCTGAGCAAAATTGGTAAGTTCGTCCTGAAAAGTTTTGAACCCCCCGATTCCACTACCCCATATCACACCAATCCGATCTTTATCTACGTTTTCAAGGACTAATCCAGAATCTACAATGGCCTCATCAGCAGCTACCATGGCATACTGTGTGTTAGGGTCCATTTTTCTGGCTTCCTTGCGATCAATATGATCTAAAGGGTCAAAATTTTTGACCTCACATGCGAATTGTGTTCGATGTTTTATGGGATCGAATCGAGTAATAGGGGCAGCGCCACTTACACCCTTGGACAAGTTATTCCAGTATTCATTCTTGCTGTTGCCTAAGGGCGTAAGTGCGCCAACTCCAGTGACTACAACTCTTTTTAATTCCATAAAAGGAGGGTAGGGTAATTACTTAACGTTATCTTCTAGATAGGAGATAGCCTGGCCAACAGTTGCAATGTTCTCGGCCTGATCATCAGGTATAGAGATGTTGAATTCTTTTTCAAATTCCATTATAAGCTCCACAGTATCCAAGGAGTCAGCGCCCAAGTCATTGGTAAAACTCGCTTCAGGAGTAACTTCTGATTCTTCAACACCCAACTTGTCAATGATGATTGACTTTACCTTTTGTGCTATTTCTGACATTTTTTTGAGGTTTAGTTAAAATTCTGTGCAAAGAAATACATTAAAACCAATATAATCAAACTAATTTAAATCCCCTCTCAAAGTATGATTAAAGGTGCTTTTGGATAATTTTGAGCCTGACTACCTCGAGATGAAAAAGAATAGGCTAGCAGCTGTATATGAATTCGATTTTGAATTGATTGGCCTTGTTTCCACGGTGAAAGAATATAAATTAGCGTGGAATTTGAACCAGTTAAATCTTTTCCATCTGGTAAAAGCAGAGGATATTAAAATTGAATTTACCGATCATAGACAAATTCTCATATCAAATCTGATCTACGAAGATGATTACTCGATGGTTCATTTATTGAGAAATAAGCTTATATCAACGAACAGTGGAGAAAATCAATACCTGATTCATGAGCTTTCCAGGTTTGATTATTTATTAAAAGTGAGAAATCTCACTGAAGACAGGTGGGCTGAAAAGATTTATGAGCAAATTCGCGAACTCAAAATCGCTGATTATGTAACTAAGATCGAATTAGACAGAATCAAACAAAAAGAAAACCTACTTTTCTAATGCAGTTATTCGAATGCTAATAGACCAAGCCATAAAAGACTTACTTATAAATGAAAAACCAATTTTTTAAGAAATCAAAAATCGTTGCAACCATAGGCCCTGCCAGTAATAATAAGGAAACCTTAATTAAGCTGATAGAGGCCGGTGCCAACGTTTTAAGACTCAATTTTTCTCATGGATCTCACGAGGTACATCAAAAGGTTATTAATCTGGTAAGGGAAATTATCGAAGAAAAAGGGGTGCATGTGGCTTTGCTTCAGGACCTTCAAGGACCAAAAATCAGGGTAAATGAAGTGGAGAATAATGGTGTAGAGATTGTTAAAGGCCAGCAACTTATCATTGGTATTGATGAAGTAATGGGGAATAGCAAAAGGGTCAGTACCAGCTATAAAGACATTGTAAAAGATGCTAAAAAGGGTGATGTTATCCTTATTGACGATGGGAACCTCGAACTTATTACCGAGGAGGTGAATGAAGATCATTTGGTAACAAAGGTGGTGCATGGAGGGATCCTCAAATCCAGAAAGGGAATAAATCTACCCATGTCAAAGGTCTCAGCACCTAGTATGACAGAAAAGGATGAGGAAGATCTACAATTTGGACTTGAACAGGAAGTAGACTGGGTAGCACTGTCTTTCGTTAGAACAGCAGAAGATATTTACGCTTTAAAAAGAACTATTAAAAAGTCAGGAAAGCACACCAAGGTAGTAGCTAAAATTGAGAAACCGGAAGCCATACAAAATATTGATGAGATCATAGAAGCTACAGATGCGATCATGGTTGCCCGGGGAGACCTCGGTGTGGAAATACCCATGGAGAATGTACCCATTGCTCAGAAGCGTATGGTGAAGAAGTGTAATGCATTAGGGAAACCCGTCATCATTGCTACCCAGATGATGGAAAGCATGATTGAAAATCCACGGCCCACCCGTGCCGAGACCAATGATGTAGCCAATGCGGTGCTGGATGGTGCAGATGCTTTGATGCTTTCGGCAGAATCGGCATCCGGAAAATATCCCGTAGAGGCTGTGAAAGCAATGGCTACAACTATCGCAGCAGTAGAAGGCGATTCAAGGTCCATCTTTTTTAAGTTTTCTGAAGAAGATGAGGAATCTTCTACAAGATTGAATGATCTGCTGGTGAGAGCAGCTTGCAGTCTGGCTCAGTCAACCCGTGCCAAGGCTATCATCGGCATGACAAAATCCGGATATACTGCCTATAAGGTGGCGATGCATCGACCAAAGTCCCATATTTTCATTTTCACGAGTAATAAATACCTTCTCAGGCAATTGAGCCTGGTTTGGGGTGTATCCGGGTTTTATTATGAAAAGTTTGAGGGGATCGATGAAACGATGAAAGAGCTGGAGGATTTCCTTTGTGAAAATGGTTACCTTGAAAAAGGTGACATCTCAATCAATACCGCTTCCATGCCACTCCACTGGAAGGGTCATACCAATATGTTGAGGATCAATCAGGTAGAGTAGTTATCTTGAATGTAAATGATCTCTCTGCAGAGATAAGCGGATCATAGAAACTTAACCAGCGAAATGGTGAATGCGACTTGAGCGATGAAAAAGAACAACAGTCGCCGGGTAAGTGTTGATATCACCTTTGATTCTATTCTTTCAGCGAGGTCGTCCTGAGTCATGCTCTTTATTTCACTCAACCAGTTCTTGGAATCACTTTCAGAGAATCTTGTCTTAAAGCTCAAAAAGTCTAAGTTCTGTTGTTGTTTTCATCCAGATATTTATATGAGTTGGTTAATTTATGGTTTGAAAATCATAATTGAAAGGATTTTCAGTGAATTTCACCTGCTCTATCTGAATCAAATCACTTCACTGGAAGGGGCATACCAATATGTTGAGAATTAATCAGGTAGAGTAGTTAGTCAATCCCTTTCGGTTCTACCATTACTATATCTTCTCGTTCGACAACCATGGCGCCTGGCGGATCACCTTTTCGTTTTCTTACAAACTTCTTAGGTGTGTAGATCACTGGGCATAATGTCTCATTTTTCCTTTTGGAGTTCCATGCGGCTATTTCTGCGGCCCTTTCAATAACCGGGTTAGGGAAAGAACTGCCAGGATGAAATTTGACTACTACATGAGACCCGGAGACGTCTTTAGCATGTAACCATAAATCATTTTTTGTGGCATGTTTGAGTGTCAACTCATCATTGTGACGGGCATTTTTACCAATCAAAATCTCATAATCCATAAATTGATACCTGATGAAAGGTTCTGGCTTTTCATCAATCCTGGCTGTGCTTGAAGGTATTTGTTTTCTCAAAGCCTTAATGTCATCGGTATTTTCGACTTCTTCTCTCCTGACGAGAAGGCTGGACAATTCGGCTTGCTTACCAGCAATATTGGCTTTCAGAACTTCAATTTCCTTTTTCTGGTTTTTTGATTTCCGATAGTACTGCTCTGCATTTTTTTGTGGAGTAAGTTTTTTATTGAGTTTCACCTCAATTTCTCCACCCTGATAAAAGTCCTGCAATACCACACTGGTTCTGCCAGTATCAATTTGGTGAAGATTTGCCATGATCAAATTTGCAATCTCTTCATATGTTCTCCGGTGAGTTATTTCGTCTAACTTTTTTGCAGAGTTTTCCAGGTAATTTTTGAGCTTTTGAACGGCCTTGTCAATTTGTTTAAGCGCATTTGATTTTGCTGAATGAAGATAAACCCCGTAGGTGTATTGCCTGTAAAATTCATTGGCAGCGTGTATGGGGTCCATGGTTTCTATGAATACCTCTTTGTTTGACTTTAACAAAGACAGTTCCGGTGGATCACCATGATATATCCAGATGGGATTCTCCTGTAAGTCTGCAAGCAGTTTCTGAGTCATGACCCATTGATCATCCAGGGATTTATCAGAATATCCCAATGATTGAAGGTATCTATTGGCTTCTTTGCCCAGCGCTGGTAAAAACTTTCTAAGATCACCCTCTACGGCATTAAAGCTGCTTTGGTCAAGCACCAGATCCTTGTTCAACTCAGAAGGAATGATGGTAAAGTCATTTTTGAGTTGACTTTTGAATATTTCCAAGACCTTATTTTTCCTGGCTATCAGGATATTTGACCTGGATCCATGGAGCTTAAAAATGATCTCAAAGTCATTTTCAAGGATGACTTTAAATGATCTTTCATAGGAATACACCTGGACATGGGTGACGGATAACCCTAGCAATTCCGGATAAAGATCAACATAATTTTTATTGGCTTTTTTAAACTCATTTGGGAACTGTAACAAACAAATATCCGGAATCAGGGATGCCTTGATGTATCGTTCTTTTTGGGTATCTGCAAAGCCCAGGATCAGTTCGTCCTTATTTTGGGAAAAACATGCTGAAAGCGTTAACCCAACCAACTCGCTATGGAGGCCCTCCGCCAGACGCCGTAAAAAGAAATAGTTATGAAACATCCCAGAGTGTTTATCGACAAATGTAGAACGTTCTGCTTACAGCGAAAGCTTTAGTCCATCATAAGCCAGATGAACATTTTCCGGCAATTCTTCTGCTACATCCCGATGCTTGCCCAGTTTATGGCTAATGTGTGTCAGGTAGGTGTGTTCAGCACCCAATGTTTCTGACATTTCCAGGGCTTCTTCCAAAGTGAAATGACTGATATGCGGCTTTATTTGCAGCGCATTGAGGACGACAATTTTCGAACCTTTGATTTTCTCTATTTCTTTTTCTGAGATGGTCTTGGCATCGGTGATGTAGGTAAAATCATGAATCCTGAAACCAAATACCGGGAGCTTGTAGTGATGGACTTCAATGGGTAGGATAGTAGTTTTATCAATGGAAAACGGCTTGTTTTCAATTTCAACGGGCTCTACCCTGGGAACCCCCGGATATTTTTCATCCTGAAATACATAGGAATACTCCCGTTTCAACTGTTCAAATACCGTCTCTGTGCCATAAATGGGCATATCCATTTGCTGATGAAAGTTGAAGCTGCGGATATCGTCCATCCCTGCCGTGTGATCTTTATGTTGATGCGTGAAAATGACGCCGTCCAGGTGTTTAATACGTTCTCTCAGAACCTGAGCCCTAAAGTCGGGGCCAGTATCAATGATCAGGCTCAGTCCATCCACATCGACGTGTATAGAACTTCTGGTTCGCTTGTCTCTAAAGTCTACAGATGTACAAACTTCACAATCACAAGCGATCACAGGTACGCCCTGTGAAGTTCCCGTACCCAGAAATGTAACCGTCAAAACTGTAGCTGGGTTTGATTGATTTCCTTGTGAAGCTGCTTGTTTTTATCACTCAACTTGCTGGTGTCAATTTCTATGGATTTCAAGATCTCCAGGAGGCTATTGATTTTCCCATCCAGGGAAAAGTATTTGTTTACAATAGCGATTTTTGTTTCATTCAAAATGCAATACCCTGATTGAAAGTTTCCTTTTTCATACCTGAGCACATAGTCTGATTCTGAAAAAATATCTTCGAGTTTATTTAGAAAGTGCTTACTGTATTTAATTTTCATTTTGCAGGTACTTCTTCACCACTTCAACCAGGTTGTCGTAGTTCAGTGGCTTAGGTAAATAATCGTCAATGCCTGTATTTTTGAAATCTTCAAGGCTGTAATTGTTGGCATTGCCAGTTATTGCAATAATAGGAATATCCTTTCTGGAATCAGGAAGACTCCTAATCTTTTTGGCGCACTCCATTCCATCCATTACCGGCATATGAATATCCAATAGCACCAGGTCGTACTTACCATGGTTAAGTTTATCGATTACCTGAGCTCCGTTCTTTACAACTACGACTTCATATTGCTGCATGGTCAATACCCGTTTGGTCAGATTCTGTATGACCGAGCTATCTTCCGCAACAAGGATTTTTTTATTCATTTTAAGTATTAATGAAATTGGTATAACTCTCCTTGAATTCTTTCAGGCTGCGTTCTAACTGCTTTAAGTTAGGTAATATATTTTCAAATTTATTCTCTTTTAATGACTTTTCCACTGTGGCAGCCAGTGCTGAAAGCTGTTCGATTCCCAGTGTTCCTGCATTTCCTTTCAACGTATGCAGCTCCCTTCTCATCTCTTCGTAGGCTTTTTTCTTGTAAAAGGATTTGGCATTTTTGATCTGTTGAGTGGCTTCTTTGTCAAAATCTATCAGCACGGATTCAATGAGGTCCTTCCCTCCATATTTATGCAATTGATGCAGTGTGTTTTGATTGATCACCAGCTGTTCACTTTCTTCTGTGAACACATCCGTACTAACTTTATTGGGTTCAAAACCAAGCCATGACTTTACTTTATTGATGAGTGTATTGGCTTTGATAGGTTTAGCAATATAATCATCCAGACCTTCTTTGATGAAGCTATCCTTATCCTCTTCCATGGAATAAGCCGTCATAGCTACAATGGGTGGTAGATCCGGAATATTAAGTTTCTTAATCTCTTTTGTTGTTTCTACCCCATCCATATCAGGCATTTGAATATCCATCAGGACAAGATCAAAATGAATTTTTTTAATTTTTTTAATGGCTTCAAATCCACTGGAAGCCTCTATCACTTCACATCCTGATTTTCGGAGGATGCTGGAGGCCACATTTCTATTGATATCGTTATCATCGACCAGCAAGATCTTGGGGATTGCGGAAGTAAATTGCTTGGTCAGGGTTGTTTCCTCCTTCAGTGCTTCTACCTGACTGGCATCTATACTTTCTGCACTGAAAGTAAACCAGAATGTACTTCCCAGACCGGGAGTTGACACTACTCCAATTTCACCACCCATTGATTTAACCAATTCTTTGGAAATAGCCAGGCCAAGTCCGGTTCCTCCAAAGTTTTTTCGATTGGAATTATCAATTTGACTAAAACTTTGAAATAACTTCTCCTTATCTTGATTTGAAATGCCAATCCCGGAATCCTTTACTGCAATTTTAAAGGTGTATTTATTTCTTTTCTTTTTGATCACCCGGATACTCAGGTTGATGGTTCCCTTTTTAGGCGAGAATTTAATCGCATTGGAGGTGAGATTGGAGACAACTTGCATAAACCTCGTCTCATCTGTCAGGATGTATTCAGGCATGTCTTCATCCAGGTGATAGAACAATGAGTTTTTACTTAAAAAGGCTTGCTGAGAGTAGAGATCATATATCTTGAGGAAGGTGTCTTCAATCTTAACGGGCTCGCGCCTGAGCGTCATCTTACCAGCTTCTATTTTTGATAGGTCAAGGATGTCGTTAAGTATATTCAGCAGGTTTTCAGACGACTTCCTGGTAGTTCTAACATATTCTGATTGTTCCTCATCCAGATCGGTAGATCCCAACAGATCTATCATCCCGATGATGCCATTCATGGGAGTCCTGATCTCATGACTCATATTGGCTAAAAACCGGTCTTTGATTTTGAGTGATCGTTCGGCAATCTCTTTAGCTTCTCTCAATTCATTGTTGGTCTTTTTAAGTTGTGTAATATCCCTGGCAACGCCTTCCACCTCGTAGCTGGTGCTTTTTCTGTGAATCAGTCGGATATTACTTAGAAACTGTATCGTTTTACCTTCTTTCGTGGTAACACTCACTTCAAAATTACTCACCTTGCTAGACCTGTAGAGCATATCAAACAGCTCTTCCAGTGATTCGTCGGATTTAAAGAAATCTGTGATGTTTTTACCGATGAGTTCCGTCGGCTCGTATCCGGCAACTTCGTGGATGGATGGGCTCACCATTGAAATAACCCCCTTCATATCACAACGGAAATAAATGTCCTGGAAGGATTCAAATATGTCCCTGAATTTTTCTTCGCTCTCCCTCAGTGCAGTTTCTGAATTTTTCTTTTCGGTAATATCATTCGCAATGACGGAGATTTCTTCAATTTCTCCTGAAGGGAGGAAAATAGGGTTGAGGAAGATATCCCGCCAGACACGCTCTCCGGCAATCGTTTTCTGTTTTTGTTGAAAGTTGACGATTTTTCCTTCAAACGCTTCATTGTACTTAGCCTTCCAAAAATTGATTATTCTGGAATCGATAGACTGATCTTCAAAACTCATTCCCACCCTGGGATATGTTCCATAGTAGGCTTTGAAGGCGTCCGCATAGTTTTTATTGAAGGAAGTGAAAGCGTAGTCTGAATCAATTGACCAGATCTGGTGGGTAGAACTCTCGAATATTGCATTCAGTCTGGCAGCCTGATTTTGTATTTTTTGTTCATTTTTCCTTCGTTCGTTGACCAGTCCGATCTGGCTCGAGATAAAATCAAGTAGTTCCAGGTCGGTATTGTTATAGAAGGAATGTTCATCATAGGCTGAAATGGATAATACCCCGATGGTGGTATTGTCTAAGCGAATCGGAACTCCTAGCCAAATGGTAGGAAGGGGATCATGGAGTGTTAGCTTCTTTTGATTGGCTATTTTAAGTATTCCATCAGCATAGATCATCATGGGTTTCCCCAGCTCAAAGGTGTAATCAATCAGAAGTTTTTCGACATCACGATTGAGCGCCTCGTTCTCATTTGTTTCATACTCGTTGACTCTGTAGACGAAATTGTATTCATTGGGGAGATGTCGAAGAACGATACTGAAATTTTTGACCTCCAGCGTTGCTTTTAGTTCCTGAAAGATCCTCATGTAGAGCTCATCCAGTCGATGCTGGGTGATGGTCAGGTTAGCAATTCGGTAGAAAATGTTTTGTATCCGCTCAGCCCTAAAACGTTCTGTAATGTCATAGCTGATGAAGCGATATATGGTTTTACTATTTTCCTTCGAAACATATATTTTACCTCTGACAAAGATGCTTTTGCCACGTTTTGTGAGGAAAGCAGTCTCGAAGTCACGATATATGTTGTCATCGGGACTTTTTAGTGCTTTTATCGTTTGATCTTTAAATTCCGGGTGGAGCGTTTCATAGAAGTTTAGATTTTCAATCTCTTTTTCTGAATAGCCCAGCTTATTTCTCCAGGTTTCATTGGCAAAGAACAGGTTTCCCTCACGGTCAAATACCTGGACCAAATCATTCGATGAATCAAAAAGCTGCTTGAGTAGGTCGGGTTTTTGTTTCTGGAGTTCCGCAAATGCCTTTTCTTTGTCCGATAGCAGACGTTTTAATCTAATGATTTCCTTTTCGAGAGACTTAATATCGCTATCAGCAAGATCCATCACATTAAAATTAACCAATTAATCATATTTTCTGATCCATGGAGCGTTCATTGAAATTGTTGGTCTCCGTTGTAGGTCCCACCGCAGTTGGGAAAACTTCCTTTGCAATCAAGCTGGCAAGACAGTTCGGTGCAGAGATCATCTCCATTGACTCCCGACAATTCTACAGAGAAATGGAAATTGGTACGGCTAAACCATCGGATGAAGAGCTCAGTCAGGTGAAACATCATTTCATCAATTCCCATTCTATTCATGAAGATGTCAGTGCTGGTTTGTTTGAGAATTTGGCGCTTGAGGTGCTGGAGGAATTGTTTGAAAAAAGTACTGTTGTGGTAGCTGTAGGGGGTTCTGGCCTATATTTCAAAGCATTGTGGGAAGGCATGAATGAGATACCTGAGGTGCCATCATCGATTCGCGATGGTTTGATCAATGATTACAATAAAAATGGTTTGGGATACCTGCTTCAGGAGCTGGAGAAATCTGACCCGGATTATTATAAGAGCGTTGACAAGAAAAACACTCAGCGTGTAATCAGAGCATTAGAGGTGGTTAGAGGGACTGGGAAAAAATATTCTTCTTTCAGGAAAACAGCATCAAATGCTGACAGATCCTTTCAAAATCTCAAGATTGGATTGACGATGGATAGGACGGAGCTTTATGATCGCATTGATAAAAGAATGGATGTCATGATTGAAGCTGGTTTGTTTGATGAAGCCAGGGAATTGTATTCATACAGAAAACACAACGCCTTACAAACCGTGGGATACAGGGAAATATTCCATTATCTGGACGGGGACTATGATAGGGAAGAGGCTATCCGTTTACTCAAACGAAACTCAAGACGATATGCCAAAAGGCAGTTTACCTGGTTTAACAGAGACAAAGAGATCAACTGGATGGCTCCATCACAAATTGAAGAAGCCATCCGCTTGATCAATCAAAACCTAGGTATTTAAGATTTCAGTCAACCTCATCAAATCTTCATTGATGGGTTTTGATTTGGAGATGGCTAACTTAAGGCTGGTATAGGTGATTTTGTCATTGACTATTCCCACCATCACATTTTTCTCTCCGTTGATAAGCCCTTCTACCGCAGCAAGTCCTAACCGTGAAGCCAGAATACGGTCAAAAGATGTGGGCGCACCTCCTCTTTGGATATGTCCTAAATTCGAAACCCTGATGTCTAGTGCCGGAAGTTCACCACCTACTTTGCCAGCAATTTCCTGTGCGTTCCCTTGTTCATCTCCCTCTGCCACTACGATTATTGAAGATGTTTTATCCTTATCTCTCCCTTTCTTCAGGGTTTCAATGACATCTTTTATTGTAGTACTGGTTTCCGGTACCATGATAAGCTCAGCTCCACCACCAATGCCGCAATGGATGGCTATATACCCAGAATGTCTTCCCATCACCTCTACGAAAAACACCCTGTCATGTGAAGCTGCCGTATCTCTGATTTTATCAATTGCATCAAGGGCTGTATTGACCGCAGTGTCAAATCCGATGGTATAGTCTGAGCCATATAAGTCATTGTCGATTGTGCCAGGTGCACCAATTACAGGAATACCATGTTCTTCATAAAAGATGTTAGCTCCCGTAAATGTTCCGTCACCACCTATAGCAATCAACCCTTCAATTCCCCGCTTTTTCAACTGTTCAGCTGCCTTGGCCCGTCCATCTTTGGTCATGAATTCCTTGCTTCTTGCAGATTTAAGGATGGTACCTCCGCGCTGTACAATGTTGCTGACCGAATAGGATTTCATCTTGTAGATGTCCCCATCGATCATTCCATTATACCCATATTTGATACCATAAACGTCTAACCCCAGAAAAAGTGATGACCTGACCACAGCACGGATGGCTGCGTTCATACCTGGAGCATCACCACCGGAAGTAAAAACACCAATACTTTTCATTTATACAATGTCTATTTATTATCGGTCACATGAGAATCACGTGATCATTTTTGTCAAACCAAGTCGCGAATTTGATAAAATAATCCGTTCATACCATGACAGAAACTGTTAATTGTTCATAATCACAAATCCAACTTTTGAAATCCAGACGAAAAACCTGTTTGCAAATTGAATTTGAACACTAATTTAGGGGAATGTTGTTCCTTTGACCTCTCGGCACTCAATATTAATGAAAATTTAAAATCCATTAAAGCTATTGGTCTTTTAATAGCAGTAAGAAAATAGAATATGCAGATCCCCTTTTTTGATTTGACCAGACAGCATCGAAACCTGGAGCAGGATTATCAGGAAGCATTTGCTCATTTTTTAAAAAGGGGGCAAGCCATTTTAGGGGCTGAGGTTGCGTCTTTTGAGAATGAATTTGCCGCTTATACTCAGTCAAAACATTGTATTACCTGTGGGAATGCTACTGACGCCATTGAAATGGCATTCGCTGCCTTAAATATTGGCTATGGAGATGAAGTCATTGTTCCTGCTTTTGGGTGGGTATCTGTGGTGAGTGCTGTCCTGAGCCGTGGAGCGACACCGGTTTTTGTGGACGTGATGCATGATGGAAACATTGACCCTCAGCTCATCGATCAAAAGATATCCTCAAAGACTAAGGCAGTATTGATCATTCACCTTTATGGCCACCCCTGTGAGGTCAGGGAGATCAGGACAGTATGTAAAGCAAATAATGTAAAGTTAATTGAAGATTGTGCTCAGGCTCATGGAGCCAAAGTGGATGGGACACACGTTGGAAATTTTGGAGATATAGGAATTTTTAGCTTTTATCCAACCAAGAATCTAGGCGCCATGGGGGATGCCGGGGCTATCATCACGAATGATGATGAGGTCTATCAACAAATAAAAAAGATCCGAGACTACGGTAGAGATGAAAGGGGGGAGTTTCATTTGGCAGGACGAAATAGCCGGATGGATGAAATTCAGGCTTTGCTATTAAGGATGAAGTTGCCGCGGTTGGATGATTGGATTGTGAGAAGAAGGACCATAGCAGACCATTATAATCAAATCCTGGGAGCATATATTGAGACCGATGAATCAGTTTGGTACAAGCATGTTTTCACTACCCCCAACAGAAAAGCAATAATTGACAGGTTGAATAATCGAGGGATTGAGACAGGAATCTATTACCCGTTTCAGCTGGATCAGTTGCCATTCTCTCAAACGGGTAAACCTCCCATGGCGATGGCTCAAAAGTTGTCACAAACTACATTGTCACTTCCGCTCTTTCCCGAGATGACAAATGAAGAAACCTCATACATTTGTGAGGAACTCAAGCCATTAATTAAATAGATAGATTTCATCGCCCGGAAATCTAAGTCTGATTTGTTGCGTTATTTGATTATGCTAATTTGTTCAGTTAAATTTAATACCTGGATATGAGCATTATTAAAGTTAGAATTAGTGACAAGGGTAAGGTCAGGAAATTCTTGACACTTATCGAAAATTTAGATTATGTACAGGTGATGAATAAAAACACAATGTCATCTAAAGTAGATAAGACGACGAGCAAGGATAGTATTTTTGCGATTGCCGGAATGTGGGATGGTAGGAGTATCTCAACAGATAACTTACGAGCGAAAGCGTGGCCCAAAAGAAAATAGTTCTGTGTGACACCAATATTCTCATTGAGTTAGCAAAAAACAATCAAGAGATCATTAAGGAATTAGTAGCAATTGGACAAGAAAATATTGCTATCAGTGCTATTACGGCTGGGGGAGATGATTTTTGGGGCATTGAATAAAGCCGAATTATCCAAAATAAAAAAATCCCTCAATTCCGTAAGTATTATTCAGGTCAATGAAGCAATTTCAGAAATAGCATTGCAATTACAAGAGGATTACTCTCTTAGTCATAATCTAACAATACCAGATGCACTCATTGCTGCCACTGCGTTAGAAGAGGGGGTGGAGCTCTTCACGCTTAATCAAAAGGATTTTAAGTTTATTAGTCAGATCAAATTGTATCAGGGATAACCTATCCTTTATGATAAGATGGCTAATTTATTGGAAATGGCTTATTCAATGACAAATGAAGAAATCTCATACATTTGTGAGGAACTCAAAAAACTAGAACTCAGCAATCTATGAATTTCAGCAAAGGCTTCGTCACCCACCTGATCCCATTAGCGATATTTTTCGTCCTGGTAAGTATCTTTTTTGCCCCGCTTTATTCAGGAAAAACCCTGGTCCAAAGCGACAATGTGCAACTATCAGGATCCATGAAAGAGGTGGCAGATTATAGAGATAAGGGGGAAACAATCCATTGGAGTAATAAGGAGTTTTCTGGCCTGCCTATCCTTACCTCATCACATTTGAATCCTTTTGGTTTTTTTAGCCGACTGCTTTTCAACGGAATATTTCCGAAGGCCATCATGATGGTGTTTGCACTTTTTATTGGTTTTTATGTCTTGCTTCAGGTGTTTGGGATAAAACGATGGATAGCTGCGATCTTTTCATTGGCCTTTGCATTTTCATCATTTAATTTCATCAGTATTGAAGTTGGGCATGACAACAAGGTATTGGCGATGGCCTTTATGGCTCCGGTTTTAGCCGGAGTAATTTTAGCCTACAGAGGGAAATTATGGATTTCGGGGATCGTTACATTCATCGCAGCCGGATTTCAATTGTATTACGGGCATATTCAAATAACATACTACCTGCTGATCATGGTATTGGCTTACCTGATATTGGTGGTGATTGATACAATAAAAACCAAAGAGTGGGTCAAATTTGGAAAGGCAACCGGTGTGTTAGCGCTGGCTACAATACTGGCTATTGGGTGCAACTTCAGTAAGTTGTATAGCACACTAGAATACTCATCATATTCTAATCGTGGTGGCTCTGAACTAAAATCTGAGGGACAAGCTGCTGCTTCCGGATTGGATAAGGAGTATGCCATGGCGTGGAGCAGCGGAATCCTGGAGACCTTTACGATAATGTTTCCCTATTTTCATGGAGGAGCCAGCGGCGAAGAACTGGGAGAGGACTCCAATACCTATCAAACCCTGGCGAGTAAAGGCGTTGATCAACAGGTAATAGGCAACATAACTCAGAGAGCACCCCTTTATTGGGGTGATCAACCTTTTACTCAGGGTCCCATTTATTTTGGGATAATTATTGTGCTACTGTTTTTTGTTTCGCTTTTCATTCTGGAAGGTCCATTGAAATGGTGGGGGCTGGGCTTAACGCTCCTTTCATTACTGTTGGCCATGGGGAAGAACCTGGAGTGGTTCAACGATTTCTTCTTCTATTATGTGCCCCTTTATAATAAATTCAGATCAGTGACCATGAGTTTTAGCATCGGGCAACTGATTGTGCCGCTGTTTGCGGCATTGGCGTTCCAAAAATTGATTGATAAGGAAGATCAAAAAGCATGGCTCGCCAATAAGACTGTTCAGGGTCTGGTCGTGATAGGTGCCATAGGTATTCTATTTATGCTTTTCAAAGATGCCTTTTTCAATTTCAAAAATGCTGGGGATGCCAGTTATGGTTTCCCTGAATGGTTGGTCAATGCCATCGTCAAAGACAGAAAGTCATTGTTTATTTCAGACATTATCAGGGGGCTTGTTTTTGTCCTGTTGGCTGGTGGGCTTTTGTGGACTTATCTGAAAGGATATTTAAAGCTGAATTATGTGGTAGTTGGTCTGGGCCTGCTGATCCTATTTGATCTTTGGTCAGTGAATAAACGATATATCGGTGCTTCAGACTTTGAAGTTAAGCGAAACTCAAACAACCTCCTTCAACCCACCCAGGCAGACCAACAGATTCTTCAGGATAAAGGGTATTACCGTGTTTTCAATACAACCAGACGACTGGATCAGGATGGCATTACTTCCTATTTTCACTATTCTGTAGGCGGGTATAACGCCATCAAAATACAACGTTACCAGGAGCTCATCGAAAGACATTTAAGCCAGGGGAATCAGCAGGTGATCAATATGTTGAATGTCAAATATTTTATTACTGCAAATGATCAAAATCAGGCGATAGCTCAGCGGAACTCAGGAGCCCTGGGCAATGCCTGGTTCGTGAATAGCATGAACATGGTTGACAACCCAAATGAAGAAATTGAACAGCTGAATTCAATTGAAACCAGCGAAACAGCTGTTTTTGATAAACGTTTTGAAGGCATTTTTGACCCCAATACAACTTACTCACAACAAGGGTCCATACAGCTGACCAGCTATCATCCCGAAGAGATGGTTTATTCCTTCAGTTCCTCGGAGCCTCAAATGGTTATATTTTCAGATATCTATTACGCCCCAGGCTGGAATGCTTATATTGATGGAGAGGAGACAGCCTATGGCAGGGTCAATTATATATTAAGGGGTATGGAGGTGCCAGCTGGAGATCATGAGATCGTATTTAGGTACGAACCTGTCAGCGTGAGGGTAGGGAATGTGGTTATTATGGTATCGGCCTTGCTTGCAATCATTCTAATTGGAGCATTTTTCTATTTTGAAAGAAAACAGCTGTTTACCTGAGTGGTCTTAGAAATGGAAAGATCATTTTTAAAAATATCAGGATCCGTCGATTTCTTGAATTGATCAGGTGGTACTTGAGGAATTTATGATCTTCATTCAGGTCAGGTTGTAGATTATTGGGATGGTTTAGTGGAAACTGAATAGCTGAGACTGAAATACTTCTCATATGATCCGCAAAACTTCCTGATTCACTGGTGTTTGTAGCATCAAGATCAAACCCAATGTTTTTTATGGTGTTTACGTAGGGATTGATACAGAGTCCATTCTGATACCTAACACTTAATGTCCAAAAATATGCCCAGGAAGTTGACCTCATTTTGCTGTTTTTGATTGACATTTTTTCTATGATGAGTTTCCAAAATGTCCTACCAAGTTTCGAATGAAACATTTTTTTCCATTTATCATTTTTTGAGGCTAATTGATATTTTTCAATGGAATCATCATAGAGCTCCCAGGCCCGTTTCCAGGTAGCCCAACCCCAGCTTTTGGGATAAATGGAAAAATAATACCCATTGAGATCTGTTGGTTTGGGAAAAGAGTTAAGTGCTGAGATATGCATAATTTGCTCATTGTCCTTATATTTTTCCAATAGCTCCTTGCAGAATTGGAAAAATGTTGGGTCTGGCAGACAATCATCTTCCAGTATGATTCCAGACTGTTCGTTTTCAAAAAACCAACTAATAGCCGAGCTAACGGCCACCCTTAATCCCAGATTTTCAGTATGATATCGCTTTTGGATTTCGCAATCCCAATTGATGTGGTTATCAATGATCTTTCGTGTCTTTTCAGTTAATTCCTGCTCTTTTTTGTTTCGTGGTCCATCGGCAGCGATATACAATTTCTGAGGTTTTACGGAAGATAAATGTTTAATTAGCAACTCAGTTTTATCTGGTCGGTTGAAAATGAGAACCAGTACAGGAGGAATTTCAATCATAGTGGAATTTAATCTAAGCAATATTATATATCTCATCTCAAAAAAATGTCGCTGAAAGGTCTGTTTGGTTTTAAAGTATTGCTTAAAGGTGCATTTGAGATTCTATCAAAGAAATCAGGCCGAAAATTTATTCGGCTGTGTTTCGGGCACGGTGAAAGAAACAGATATAAACCTTCAGTAGTAAGTTTATTTGGAAATAAGCTTCATTATGCAGACAACATGTCCTTCCTGTGGCAGTTTCATGACATTTTTGTCAAAGAAGTTTACAAGTTTAAAACGGAAAGCAAACAACCCGTCATTATTGACTGTGGAAGCAATATCGGGTTATCAGTCATCTATTTCAAAAAGCATTATCCCGAAGCAAAAGTGGTTGCCTTTGAGGCAGACCCGGATATTTTTAAGTTACAGGTAGAAAATTTGAAGCATCTGGAGCATGTTGATCCTCGCAATGAGGCTGTCTGGATAGATGACAAAGGGATTAAATTATTTCGCAATAAGGCCGACGGAGCGTTTGTTTCAGATGCTGGAGATGTACAGGTGAGTAGTATTCGCCTTAGAGATTTTTTGAAAACTTTTGATCAGATTGACTTATTAAAATTGGATGTGGAAGGTGCAGAGTTTGATCTGATCAGAGACTGTAAAGACGAGCTGAGTCGGGTGGATATGCTATTTGTAGAGATCCATACGTTTTCCGGTCAGCAGCAATGCATGGCTGAGCTTTTGACAACCATCGAATCTGCCGGATTCAGATACTTTATTGAAAATGCCAACTACCAGAACAGTCCTTTGACCGGATCCTGGAAATCGAGTGACACCGGGATGGATATGCAGTTGAATCTATATGCGATCAGAGAATGAAAATCCTGATACTCAGTACCTTTGGTCACTATGGAGGAGCTGCTACCTGCTCAAAGCGATTGTATTTGGCCTTGAAAAAGCATGGTGTGGATGTCGATTTGAGAGTCGTCCAGTTCTATGATGGCCATCAAATCAAATCAATCCTGAGTCATTCATTTTTTAGCAAGCTTAGGATCAAACTTCAGTTTATCCTTGAAAGGTTTCTTGTACTGTTTAAAGTTTCAGATAAACAATATCTCTATAAATTTTCACCAGGGTCAAACGGGATAAAACTCTCAGATCATCCACTTGTAGTGAATGCAGATATCATTCATTTGCATTGGATCAGTTTTGGCTTTGTTTCTATCAAGGAAGTCGCAACCTTAGCAAAAAAGAAAAAGGTCATTTGGACTCAGCATGACATGTGGTCATTTACCGGAGGTTGTCATTATGCTTTGCATTGTGAGAATTATCAAAGCACATGTGATGATTGCTTTTACCTGAAGGATAGCCGTTATTCAAAAGCCATTCAAACCAAAAAGATCAATTCATGGGATAGGAACATCTTTAAATTACTCACAACAAGTCATTGGCTGGGAGAATGTGCATCAAAAAGCAAAGTGTTTAATGGTTGGGATGTCAGTATTCTTCCCACACCGATTGACACGACAGTTTTCAGGCCCATTGATAAACTGAAGATAAAGAAAAAACACACCCTTGATCCCGATGAATATTATGTTTTGTTTGGTGCGGTTGATCTGCAGGATGAAAGAAAAGGATTTAAGTATTTAGTGGAAGCGCTACATATGTTAAAGGAGAAAATCCCTAATATGCATCTGATCACATTTGGAAAGCAAACCAGGGAAGTTTTTGATGGCAAGGTCACTGCGATGGGTCAAATTGATTCTGAAGAGGAGATGATTGAGATCTACAACCTGGCTGATGTGTTTGTGCTTCCTTCGATCCAGGACAACCTGCCCAATACGGTGATGGAAGCCATGTCGTGTGGTGTGCCAGTGGTGGCTTTTGACTGTGGAGGCGTTTCGGACATGGTCTCACATCAGGAGAATGGTTTTTTGGCTCCAAATAAAGATGCCAAAGTCCTCGCTGAAGGGATTAGCTATTTTGACAACAAGAAAAAAAGGATATCTGCCGGTGCTAAGGCCAGGGAAAAAGTCTTGAGTGCTTTCAGTGAAGATGTGCTTATACCAAAATATCTTGAACTCTATAATCAGACAATCAAATGATCAAGGTAGATTCAAAACTCAGATATCTGAATGTAGGATGCGGAAAGCGTTTCCATAACGATTGGCTGAATATCGATGTGTTGCCTGCAGACCCTGGTGTGATCCACTGTGACGTCACCAAGGGATTGCCTTTTGAGGATGATAGTTTGCAAGTTGTTTACCACTCTCATGTGTTGGAGCATATTCCCAAATCAATGGTGAAAGCATTCCTTAATGAGTGTTATCGTGTTTTGAAGCCTGGCGGGATAATCAGGATAGCCGTTCCTGATCTGGAAGGGATTGTCAGAAATTACCTGAAATACCTGGAGCAAAATCTTGATCAAGCTACTGATGAATCTCGAGCCAATTATGACTGGATGATGCTGGAGCTGTATGATCAAGTAGTCAGGAATCATTCCGGGGGTGAAATGCAAGCTTATCTACAAAGCAATCCTCCCAATAAATCGTTTATTCTTGGACGTTTGGGCGAAGAGGTGCGGCCTTTTTTGGAAGGAACAGGTTCTAACCTTTCCCTGGGACAAAAGCTTATGAAGTTCTACTCCATGAGCATCTCCGCCAAGGTATTCTTAATCCGTTCTGTGATTGGGTCAATGATCCACAAGTTTTTTCCGGGGAGCAAATATTATAAAATCGGAAAATTCCGTTCTGAAGGAGAGGTCCACCAATGGATGTATGATCAGTACTCTTTGAAGCGCATTCTGGAAGAGGCCGGGTTTAAAGAAGTCAGGAAAGTTACTGCCTTTGAGAGCTCAATTCCTGCTTGGAAAGATTTCAGACTGGATGGGGAAGGGAATGTGGTCTTCAAACCGGATTCATTGTTTGTGGAGGGAATTAAATAATCAACTGTTCCGGTATCTCCCCCACACAAAAAACCGAAAGAAAAATTTTATATGAGCAATGATCACAGATAGGGGGCTGAAACGGTGCAATAGGATCACAAACCGCTCTCTCCAGCACCTACCCAACTGTGTATCAGATATACCTCCCTGTAGATAATTAGCAATCGGTTGGTTTACATTAACAATTTTGTCACTTCTGGTGATGATTTGCAACATCCAGTCAATATCAGCACTGCACTTATATTTTAAATTATATGGAGTTATCAGAGATTTTTTTGCAATAAATGACTGATGACTCACTACCTGACCATTCAGAAAATCATTTTTTGTTAGTTGAGCTGGAAGTTTTCGGCTGGTCAGCTCAGTCCGCGTACCGATGACCTTCCTTTCTTTATTCATAATATTGGTTTCTCCATAGTAGATATCGGCTTTTTGTTTGGAATAGAAAATCTCATCCAGAATGGTTGGTTTTGACAATTCATCCCCGGCATTGAGAAAAAGAACATATGCTCCCTGAGCCATTTTCAACCCCTTATTCATGGCATCATAGACTCCTTGATCGTTTTCTGAGATCACCTGATCTACATTATCCCGGTATTTCTTAATGATTTCCATTGTACTGTCAGATGAATTTCCATCAATAATGAGGTACTCAAGGTCTCTGAAAGTTTGACCAAGCACACTTTTTATGGTTGGCTCCAGATACTTTTCTGCATTGTAGGTGACAGTGATGATGGATATTTTAAGGTTAGAACTCATTTTATTTCCAGAGTGTCAGTTACTAACTTGTAAGTTTGAGTCAATTCTTTGTCCTAAAAGATAATAATGCCCTTTGAGGTGAGTGATGGGGATGATCTCCCACTGATATCCTGCTTTCTTTTCTGCGAAATCTTTGAAGTATTGCATGTTGTCGATATCTTCAAAGCGATGTTGAAAAGCGATTAAATAATAATTGGCATTTACTTTATCTAAAATCTCGTTTCTCAATTCTATAGGACACTCGCTTAGAGACCAAAGTCCAATGAGAAGGTCCACCTCACCTTTTTTTATAACTGAAATGTCATTGACTAAATTGAGTTCACTGTTACCCTCATTATTGTATCCGATTTTTAATGAATTAAAGACTGTACTCAGGAAGAACTCTTGCAGAAAGTTGTAAACTGGAAAGTCGAAAATGGTATAATTTCCTTCGAATCCCATTTTGTAAAAAATCCTACAGAAACTCCCGTATCCTCCCCCAAATTCGAAAACGTTTTTGACTTTTTTTGGGTGAAAACCTGATTTTTCCATACCAAGAACCAATGAATAAAGGTGGTGTACCAGGTTGCCACTGGAACTATTAAGCAGGAAATACGGAGGAGGGTTTCCAATTTTATCTTCGGATAAGACAACTTGCAATTCCTTCCAAAATTTTGATTTTCGCAAGAAGTGAAACTCTTTATATGGGGCATCAAAGAACATGGGTTTACGTACTGGCTCCCAATTGATAAAATTTGTTAGATCACCATTTTTTAGTAGTTCTAACAGTTGTGTCTGGTAACCCTTCCATGTTTCTGTTGATGTCGCTTCCAGACTTTTGGTTAATCTGTTTTTCTTGAAACTGTCAATCTTTTTTTTTAATCCGGGTGTGGGTTGAGGCGGTTTCCGGAATGCGTTAAGGAAATTAAATAGTTTTTGATATGCAGTGAGTATTTTCATGTAATTGTATGACTAATTTTTAAGTTCTTCATAGGGAATTTCACCTATTTCAGCAGCTGTTGTTGCAAAGGAGCTGGCATATGACCCATATATAAATGTGGTAGCAGCAAGGGAAAAGAGATCAACAACTGCTTCTATCATTCCACTTGTTGATTTTCTATCTGAATTTTTTTGATTTTGAATGATGACTTTGCTGCCATATTGCTTCTTTAATTGACGTTTGACATCAATTGAATCAGATGCTAAATAAAAATTAGTGTCTGGGTTGGTACTGATAAGCTCACTCATCTTGTTAGAAAACAGCTCTACAGGGCTCTTTTTGATGGCTATAGCATGGTCAGCCCTTCTTATATGTATACCCACAGACTGTGAATTAAGCTCTTTGATTTGATCATCAATAATCGCCTGGATCTCCGGGATGGGCTTAAATAAAGATGGTGCAACAATTTCATCTTTGAATTTACTCCACGATGCAACGTAAGACCTCTTAAAATTTTTCAGAAAATGAAAACCCTTGTTATTTTCAATAAGGTTCAAAGTATCTTGAACATGAAGTACTTTATCAAAGTAGAATCGCTGATAAATTTTCAGCAAGGAGTTATAAGTTTTTTGCCGTAAGAAATTCATTTGACGGTCACTATATAATAATTGATCTCTCTTTTCCAGGAGAAACTCCACTTTGATAGTTTTGGAGTGAATGGGTAGAAAGAGATCATGGAACTCTGAATTCAGTTCGTCATTATTTATCCAACAGATCCGAAGATCCTGTTGAATATCTTCACACAGAGATATCATGGTACTGATGGCTCTAAGTCTGTTACATAATCCACCAACAGGTTTTAACATGATCATGAAAGAAGTGGTTTAATCGGCAATAGGTTTTAATAACTCTGGTATCTTGACGTGGTAAAAAGTAGGTAATTTTGGACCATGGGTTTTTCAACAACAAGTAAAATTAAGTCATTAAAATGGTTCCTGCCTGATCCAATCAGGCAAATTGGTTTTGATATTGTATCTAATGCAGAGAAGAAAAAATGGGAAAAGGCAGGCAAACCAATCCCGCCCCCAAATAAAGTAAAACAGGAAGTTGTTGCTAAGGTTGCTATTGAAAAGCGTATTCAAACCCTGGTAGAGACAGGCACATACCTGGGGAATATGGTTTTTGCGCAAAGAAAAAAATTCAAAAAGATCTATTCTATTGAACTAAGTCCGGTGTTTTTTGAAAAAGCCGTGAAGAGGTTCAAGTCCTACAGCCATATCAAGATCCTATTTGGGGATAGTGCTGAAGTTTTACCTGACATTATCAAAGAACTGAAGGAGCCAGCTCTATTTTGGTTGGATGGACATTTTTCCGGGGGAGAGACAGCAGAAAGCAACTGCCCCGTATTAAATGAACTGGAGGCCATTACTAACAGTCCAATTGTGCATGAGATTCTGATTGATGATGCCAGGTGCTTCGATGGAACCAATGGCTATCCTTCGTTAGAGGAAATTGGAAAGCTATTGAAGAAAAAGGTTGATACACATAGGATAGAAGTAAATCTGGATATCATTCGGATTTCATATTCCCTTGAGGATTTCTAGCCCTTTGTTGAATAGTTTGTTTACTTCTGAGGATACTTGCAATACCAGGCAAAGAGCCAGGTAAACACCTGTCGTGAAAACTGACCTCACCACAATGTTCACAATGGGATTGAAATTTAGTGGCAATAGGTATGTCAATGCATAAGCAACACAAGCGATTCCAAGAAGGAATAGGTGTTGTTTCACAAACGGGCTGAACCTGTATTTTGAATATAAAATGATCAATTTGGCTATGTTGGATAATACGCTATTGAAAAAAATGCTCAATGCTGCTCCAATAATTCCATAAAGGGGTATTAGGAAAAGGTTAAGACCAATGATAACTACGGCGGAAGCGATGGTTATAATGATGTTAAGCCGATAGTAGGCTGAGTAAGTGAGGATCTCCGATGAGATGCCACTGACCATATTGAAGATCCTTGCAAAAGCCAGGATCACAATTACACTGAATCCGGTACTTAATACATCTCCTTTTGGGATAATTAAAAACAGGTCCTCTAGATTGGTAATGATTCCAATAGCCAGCAAAAAGCTTATCAAACCCAGGTTAATCGAACTTCTTTTATAATCACTGTTAATAGCATCCAGCTTTTTGTCATTGAAGTTTTGGGTAATAAAGGGAGATATGATCTGAATGATTACTCGTTTAGGTAATTCTATAATGGTGCTGATAAATACCGAAATGATCAAAATACCATTGGCTTCCAGACCTACCATGGAGGAGGTGAGAAGGTAGCTCACGTTCATTATTACAGAACCACATGTGGAAATGAGCATGGTGTAGCTACCAAATCCAAAATTCTTTTTAATCCATTGGAGATCAAGTCTGTAAAACTTCCAGTCAAACCGGAATTTGTATTTGATGACTAATACAAGATACAAAACGATGGTGATAGCACAATAAGATAAAAGGACCAGGTAGATAAATGAATCGAAACCGACGATCTCAAGTCCAAACAGCAGAATGCAGAGGAGCATCAGCATTCTTAGTGCTACTTCATTCAGGAAATTAGGTATGGTACTGTTGTGCTCAGACAACGTCACAGCTATTAGATGGTTGAACAGGGCTTGTGAGATTAGAATCACTAAAGAAGCGTATACATACTCATTGTATATTGATGATTTTTCCTCGAAGAGTAATTTTATATAATCCTGGAAAAGATATATCAATCCTGAAAATAGCAATGAGGCTATCACAATTGATGTGATGTGCAGACTAAACAGCTTGTTTTTCTCCTTCTGAGATGATTTAAACTGCGGGAAATATTTGATATATGAGCCATTTAACCCAAGTACTACCACAGGAAGCAAGATCATACCATTTGATTGGATGAGCCTTACCAGTCCAACCTGATCGATGTCCATGAAATAGGGCAGGAGGATTAAAGTATTGACGTACCCAAAAGCAACTCCAATATAAACAAGACCGGAACTCCAAAAACTTTGCCGAATGACTATTCCCATAGCATTTTAGTTATCGCGAAAATACGCCTAATCTAAATAAGGACCGACTCACCCAAAAAACCACAATTTCACCGCCAATGCCAATACCGAAACAATCAAAAAGATCCGAATGAGCTTATCGTCCTTGTCAACTGACCACCTGCTGGCCACCCATGAGCCCAGAGAATTGCCAGCAGCCAGCACTAGCCCATAGTCCCACCGTATCTTGTCTTCAATGAAAAAGATGACCAGGGCGATGAGTGTATAACATGATATCACAAATACCTTGATACTGTTGGTCTTAGCCATATTAAATCCATGAATGCTGGTGAGTGTAGCAATCACCAAAAAGCCAATCCCCGCCTGGATAAAACCACCATAAATGCCCAGAAAGAAAAAAATCACGATGCTCAATGCGTTTTTGGATCTTGAGAAGAGCTCATCACCGATCGATCTGGTTTTTGGCTTGAATACAATCGTGCCCAGCACAACAACCATAACGATCGCCAGGATCTTGTTAAACAGCTCGTTCTTGATGTCAGTGGCAAAATAGGCGCCAATTGCCGCCCCCACACAAGCTGAGGCAGTGACCCACCAGGCGTAGGGAAATACCGAAACACCTTTACTTTGGAATCCTTTGACGGCCACCAGACCCGAAATAAAGATGGCTACCCGGTTAGTAGCGTTGGCTACGGTTCCCGGCAACCCCATAAAAATCATGACC
This sequence comes from Cyclobacteriaceae bacterium, assembly GCA_965223915.1. GTDB lineage: Bacteria > Bacteroidota > Bacteroidia > Cytophagales > Cyclobacteriaceae > UBA7330. The sequence goes on from OZ245027.1 coordinate 3,674,338, forward strand.
GGTAGCGTGAGTAAAGACCCACCACCAGCCACAGTATTCAAAAACCCCGTGAATACACCCACGAGGAAAAGCATGATTATTTCAAGCCAGGTCAAGGTCCAGTCGGTAATTGGTTGGTAAACATTCGGATTGGTCCGTACACATTTCCAAAAGTTGCGATTGCGTAAGGTTCAGGATAGGGTGTGATTCAAATGGAACCATATCATTTAACAGGATCAATGTAAATTTTCTATCAGGTATACCCGGATGAGGAATCTTGAGGCTATCCGTCTTGATGATCTGATCATTATAGTAGAGGATATCGATGTCAATGATCCTGGGCCCCCACTTTTCTTTTCTTTCCCTACCCAGCTTTTTTTCTACCTGTTGACAGGCGTTCAACAATTCATGGGGATCTTTATCTGTTTTAACGGAGAGCCCAAGGTTCAGGAACCAGTTTTGATCAAGCATACCCCAGGGTGCTGTCTCATAAATTTTAGAATGATCTCGAACAAGTATGCCGGATGCTTTCAGCAAGCTTACAGCTGAATTCAAGGCCTTCATTCTATCATCAATATTGCTCCCCAAAAGCAGATAAATTCCGTTCATCCAGAAAGTGATAACTTTTTCCTAACCAAACGTTTCATGTGTATATTAATTGATTTTTAATGGACACATGGAATTCGCATGTCGTAAAACTATCTGCCGAATATGCTTTCTAGCATTCTTTTTCACTCCGGTTGGTGTTTCGATAATCATGCTCATTTCATTGATTGGTTGTTTAGATTTGCATCGAATTTACATAAAATAGATTATGGCTTTCCTCAGAAACTTATTAGCGACACTTGTCGGGCTTTTTATTTTCACTTTTTTAGGGTTTATGATACTCATGGGTATTGCCTCGGTGGCATCCTCCGGTGAAGTACCCACTGTGAAAGACAATAGTGTTTTATATTTCAACCTCAATGGTATCCTGGTAGAAAAGACGGTGGAGGACCCTATTCAGGAATTATTGAGTAATGCCCCTGTTCCTGTGAGCTCGCTGGATATTGTGGAAGCCATCAGGGAAGCAAAAACGGATGATAGGATAGAAGGGATTTATCTCGAATCCGGCTTTTTTGTTGCAGGGCAGTCGTCCTTAAAGGAAGTGAGAAAGGCGATCCTTGATTTTAAAGAGTCTGGCAAGTTTGTTTATGGTTATGGGGAGTATATCTCAGAAGCCAATTATTACCTGATCTCTACTGCGGATAAAATCTACCTCAATCCGGAAGGTTCTCTGGAATTCAATGGATTGACAGCCAATGTTACCTTTTTCAAGGGATTATTGGATAAGCTGGAAATTGAACCAGAAATATTCAGGGTTGGAACCTATAAAAGTGCCGTTGAACCCTTTCTTCGCAAAGACATGAGTGAGGAGAATAAAGAGCAACTTACCGAACTCATTGAATCCATTCACGGAACGTATCTGAGTGATGTCAGCGATAACCTGAATGCTACCGTGGAAGACCTTAAGGTTGTTTCAGATGAAATGAAGGTCCGTTTTCCTGAAGATGCTGTGGAAGAAGGGTTAGCGAATGAGGTTGCTTATGAGGACGAAATGAAAAGTATGATCAAAGAAGCGTTGGGCTTGGAAGAGGATGGCGAAATCAATTTTATATCAGTTAGCAATTATTCAAAAGCTGTCAAGGCTGAACGTACTGAGTACTCGGCAAACAAGATCGCGGTTATCGTTGCCAATGGAGAGATCATCATGGGTAAAGCTGATGATGCCATTGGCGGGGAGCAATTTGCCAACGAGATCCGAAAGGCCCGGGAAAGCAAATCCGTAAAAGCCATCGTTTTGAGGGTGAATTCACCGGGAGGTAGCTTGACGGCATCTGATATGATCTGGAGGGAGGTCCAACTAACCAAAGGAGTGAAACCTATCATTGCCAGCATGTCTGATGTGGCTGCTTCAGGTGGATATTATATCTCAGCACCGTGTGATACCATCGTGGCACAGCCGAACACCATTACCGGATCGATTGGGATCTTTGGTATCCTGTTCAACTTTGGGGATTTTCTGGAAAACAAGTTGGGGATCACCAATGATGGTGTAAAAACCGGAGATTATTCTGATATCTTCAATGTTACCCGTTCGCTCAATGATCAGGAAAGACAGATCATTCAATCCATGGTGAATGATGGGTACGAGACCTTTATTAACAGAGTGTCCGAAGGTCGAAACCTAAGTAAAGAAGATGTGCTGGAAGTAGCCGGAGGAAGGGTTTGGACCGGAGAACAGGCCTACGAGAGAAACCTGGTGGATGTGCTGGGCTCGTTTGATGATGCAGTGAAAATAGCTGCCGAGAAAGCGGGTGTGGCCGATGATTACAGACTTAGCTATTATCCAAGGCCTAAGCCTTTCATTGAGCAGCTCATGGGGAAACTCAGTGATGAAGCTGATGCCCGAATATTCAATCATAACAACATCATCAACTCCTATGTGAAGCAGATCGAGTCTTTGCAAAGGATGAATGGCATTCAGGCATTATTACCTGGGAATCTAAGTATCCAGTAATTGTCTGAAAATCCTTAACTTTATTGTATGCTAACGGCAACAATAGATAAGAGCAAAGAATGGACTGTTGATGATTATATGCAGCTTGAGGAGGGCTTGTTGGCTCAACTTTTAGATGGAGAATTAATCATGTCACCAGCACCAACGCCACTACATCAGAGAACCTTAAGAAAGATTTACGATATTTTAAAAGATATAGATCATAATGGAGAGTTCTTCTTTTCACCCATAGATGTTTATTTGGATAAGAAAAATGTACTTCAGCCAGACCTAATCTTTATTTCAAAGGATAATTCAGACATTATAGGTGAACGAGGAATTGAAGGCCCTCCGGATTTGGTTGTTGAAGTCGTCTCACCATCAAACAGCTACATTGACCGAAATTTCAAGAAGAAGAAATACCTGGAATTTGGAGTAAATGAAGTATGGATACTGGACCCAGGGAATAAAACTTTGGAGATCTATTCTGGTAGTGTTGATAAGCCAATCGAGTATCTGGCAGGAAGTGGGTTTGTTAAATCAACTATTTTAAATATTCAATCGTTGGATTTAAAGGACCTGTTTATCAAATAGTGGATTATGTATGAGTGAAAATAAAAGGTTCAAGCATATCGCTAGTTTGATTATCGATCATGAAATCATGATTCATGAGTTAAAATCAATGAATCTTCGGTTAAGTGAGATAGTTATGATTGACAGAGAAAGACTGGAGCTTCTGGAAAGGCCCTGGTGGAGAAGACTATTTGGTTTGTAAGAAGTTTCGATTCCAACTGAATTTCATTTTCATTCACGTTAAAGCTGGGTTAATTTATCTCTAGCATGATCATTTGCAAATAATTTCAGCTACATGAATCTGTATTCTGTATTTACACAAAACTTAAAATAGCTACTTCATCTAGGTTAAAAAATCATTTAATGGTTAATTTGCCTGACAAACAAATCGGTTATTCATGCAGCTACGAAACGACTGGACAAAAGAAGAAATCACGAAAATATTTAATCAGCCTGTTCTTGAACTGATCTATCAGGGGGCTTCCATACATCGGTCAAACAATGATCCTTCGGAAGTACAGGTGTGTACCTTACTCTCTATCAAGACAGGTGGATGTCCTGAGGATTGTAGCTATTGCCCTCAGGCTGCCAGATATCATACCGATGTCAAAGTCCAGAAGCTATTAGATGTTGATTTCGTCATAGACAAAGCGAAAACTGCTAAGGCAAACGGAAGTACCCGGTTCTGTATGGGTGCAGCCTGGCGTGAAGTGAGGGATAATAAAGATTTTGATAAGGTTATTGACATGGTTAAAGGTGTGAATGCCATGGATATGGAGGTTTGTTGCACATTGGGTATGCTTACCGAAGAACAAGCTAAAAAACTTAAGGACGCCGGATTGTATGCCTACAATCACAACCTGGATACTTCAGAAGAGCATTATGAAGAGATTATTTCCACCCGTACTTATGATGACCGGTTAGACACCCTGAAAAATGTTCGTGAAGCCAATATTTCCGTTTGTTCCGGTGGGATCATCGGAATGGGAGAGACCAATGAAGATCGCATTGATATGCTTCATACATTGGCTACGTTACCTGAGCATCCTGAATCCGTTCCTGTAAATGCTTTGGTTCCCGTTCCCGGCACTCCGCTGGAAGATCAGCCAAAAGTTTCTGTATGGGACATGGTAAGGATGATCGCCACTGCGCGGATCATTATGCCCAAAGCGATGGTAAGACTTTCAGCCGGCAGGGTGAGAATGTCAGTTGAAGAACAAGCCCTCTGTTTCCTGGCTGGAGCCAATTCCATTTTTGCGGGTGATGAGCTATTGACCACTCCCAACAACGATGTGGATGCTGATAAGGAGATGTTCCAGACACTAAACCTAAAGCCAAGAGCGTCTTTCAAAGGTGCCGCAGCAGAAAAATACCTGGTTTAATTCATTTCAAGACCCTATTCGTAATTTCCTCTCCATCAACAAACTGAATAATATTCAGGGCAGCCAGCCTGGCCATCTCATCCCGGGCCTGTACCGTGGCGGAACCAATGTGAGGTAGCACACACACATTTTCCATGGTGAGTAGGGGATTGTCAGCCTTCATGGGTTCGGGATTTGTTACATCCAATCCCGCCCCCCAGATTTCTTTGTTATTCAATGCATCAATGAGGTCCTGTTCATTGTGGACACCCCCCCTGGCCGTATTGATGAAGATAGCGCTTGACTTCATTTTTTGAAAGGCTTCTCTGTTGAAAATCCCTTTGGTTTCAGCAGTAAGTGCACAATGCGCGGAAACAATATCACTCACTCTTAGTAGCTCATCAAAGGAGACATATTGAGCACCGAGCTCTTTTTCGGCCTCCGGGTTGCGGTTTCGGTTGTGGTAATAAATTCCCATGTCATAAGCACCTTTGCACCGCCTGGCCATTTCCATTCCTATCTGTCCCAGCCCAAATATTCCTAATGTCTTCCCTTTGGGTTCCTGACCCAGATTAGCCCTGGGCATCAGGATGCTCCAGTTGTTGTTGGGAATCATGTCGTACATGTAAAACATCTTCCTGCACACAGCGATCATCAAGCCGAAGGCTACATCAGCCGTGGCATCGGTCATCGCACCCGGAGCGTTGCCGAATGGTATATTATGCTCATTTAAAAGCCCCACATTCGCGTTGTCATAACCGACCGAGAATGTAGATATCATTTTTATGGTAGGACACTCACGAACAAACTCCTCATCAATCACATAGTTGCTTGAGGTGAGGAGGACGTCATGACCTTTCGCTAAACTGAGTAACTCTTCACGGGTCATGAGTCTGTCTTTGTCCCAGACGGTTACTTCAAGGTCGGGGTGAGCTTTGAGCATATCAATCCCTATTTGAGGGATGTATAACGAAACAAGTACTTTCATTGAGCTATTTCTTCCAGTTCTTTGGCGATCATCTCAGGACTCAACCAGCGTCCCCTGACGACAACACCAGCATGATCTTTGATGGTTGTAAGGTTTTCTAATGGATTATTTTTGACTAAAATAAGGTCGGCACTGGCATTTTCAATGATCTCTCCAAATTGACCTTCCATATCAAAATATTTGGCGGCATTCAATGTGCCAATTTGGATGGCTTCGAGGGGTGTAAGCCCAATATCCAGCATGTCTTGCAACTCATGATGAATGGAGAAGCCTGGCACGTTAAATACCTGTGGAGCATCCGATCCCAGGATGAGTCCTTTGCCATTGCGATGAAGCTCCAGCAGACATTTTTTCCTGATATCAATGTATTTCTCCCATTGTGTTGCATTAAAATTATCAGCTTCAATCATTCTGGTCTTGCTGGCCACCCATTTCTCCACCTGGTCTTTCGGCATATATTTCATTTCAGGCTGGGCAGCATATTCCTGTGGGTCTCCGGGGGAGAACCATCGTGTAAATAACGTCTGGGTAGGGACAACCCAAACATTGTTTTTACGGGTCATTTCTACCAACTCACCAATCAATGTGAGGTCAGCATCGTTGGTGTAATTGTAGCCAAAGAACCCGCTTTCCGTAGTTGATGTAACACTTTCCGGAGCCAGACCTGTGAGATAGCCATCCATGTGATCGATTGAAGCATATCCACTTTCCAGCGCATGCCGAATACCTACATCTGCGGGTACATGACCTGCAAATGGTATCCCTACTTCATCGGCTGTTGTTACAATTTGATCAAACACTTCCAATTTGATTCCTGGCAGTATTTTCAACAGGTCATACCCATCAGCAGCGTATTCTCTCACTTTTTCATCAGCCTCTTCCACGGTCTTAACGGTGGATCCATTTAATGGGGGGGAGGAGGTGAAAATCCGTGGACTGATAATCTCCTGATTTTCAGCTTTTGTTCGAAGTTCAAGGTGCAACGCATTTCCCTGCATCCCCCGGATGGTGGTCACTCCCTGAGATACGTATAAAAACAAGGTATTTTTCACATTCCCTCCCCAGGCAGTTTCTGTAGGGATATGTGCATGCATTTCTGCCAAACCCGGCATGAGATATTTACCGGTTCCGTCAATGGTATTTTCACTAGAATGGCTCAATCCTTCCTGGTCGGAAATACTCACAATGATCCCGGAATCAATGGCTACATATTGGTTTTCCGAAATACTTCCATCCCTTACATGGAGAATATTCACGTTTTCGATGAGCAGGGATACTTCTTGCGTGGTCTTGCCTGGTGAACAGGCAAGCAGAGAAAGCAGGGTTAGCAGGTAGATATTTTTCATGGCTCATTTGGGTTGATTACACTAAAAATATGTAATACCGCACCATTCACAAAATCACCTGCGTGAAGTACTCTTTCTTTTACCTCTGAAATTCCTTTTGGACCTGTCGGGTTGTGCTTCATAAGCGGGTCCGGCACCAATATGTTCAGGGATTTTTGCTTTTGGCACCGGGCTTCCTAATAATCTTTCTATGGACTGGAATCTACCCTGGGATTTTTTATCGATGAAAGTAAATGCCATACCTTTCCTGGCTGCCCTGGCTGTTCTACCGATCCTATGGATGTAGTCTTCATCATCATTGGGCACATCAAAATTGATGACCAAATCAATGTCCTCAACATCGATTCCCCGTGAAAGGATATCTGTGGCTACGAGTATCTTTAGTTTCCTGTTTTTAAACTCCCCCAGAACAATCTCCCGTTGCTTCTGCTCAAGATCTGAGTGAATGTCTTCTACGGACAGATCCAGCTTTTTCAATGCTTTGGCCAATGCTTTGGCGCTGTCTTTTGTTGAGCAAAAAACGATCACACTTTTGAGCCAATCTGCCTTTAAGACATGTTGTGCCAATGGTATCTTTTGTGATTCGTAAAGGACAAATGCTGCCTGAACGATGTTTTCATTGGCCTTTGAAATAGCAATATTGATTTCTTCAGGATCTTTCAGGATGAGCTTGGCCAATTGCCTGATTTTTGGTGGCATGGTTGCCGAAAAGAGTAGTGACTGTCTTTCCTTGGGTAGAAAAGACATGATCTTGGTAATGTCTTCATTAAAGCCCATGTCAAGCATCCGATCTGCCTCGTCCAAAATCAGGTATTTCAATTGCTGGACCTTCACATATTTCATGTTGAAATGAGCAATTAACCGTCCCGGGGTACCGATGATGATATCCGCACCATGTGTCATGGCTTTTTTCTCCCTTTCAAAAGATTGCCCGTCATTGCCACCATAGACGGCAAGTGAGCTCACAGAGGTGTAGTATGATAAACCTTCTAGCTGCTGATCAATCTGGGATGCAAGTTCTCTGGTAGGAACGATGATCAATGCTTTGATGGATTCATGTTCGGGCTCCTGAATGATCTTATGTAAGGTAGGCAATAGAAATGCTGCGGTTTTACCAGTACCCGTCTGAGCAGATGCTATGACGTCTTTACCTTGTAATATAAGTGGAATCGTTTGGTCCTGGACTGGTGTCGCCTCTTTGAATCCTATCGCTTCTATTCCTTCCAGCAATTGTGGATCCAGTCCGAATTCAGAAAATTTCAAATTTTATTATTTATTAATTAGTACAAATTTAAGAGAAGTATGGAAGGAGTAAAAATTAAGATCAATCATTAGAGTGCAGGGCCACTCTGTTACCTTCTGTATCCTTGATAACAGCCATGTACCCATATTCTTCAGTGATCATCCTTTTTTGAATAAGTATCTTCCCATTTGCTTTTTCTACATTATCAAGAAAGTGTTGCAAATCAGGATTACCATTCAGATATAATAGTGGACCGTCCTCTCCGGGATGATAAAATGATTTGTTTTCGACCAAAGCACCTCCTACCTTGTCCTGAGCGTTGGGAAACAATGCCATTTTAGTGCCATCGCCAATGTCCAGATCAATCAACTCGATTTCGAAGACTGTCTCATAAAATTCCTTGGCCCTTTTTATATCACCTACGGGTATTTCTAACCAATTGACAAGATTTCCATTCAAATCCACGACTGTAATTTAATGATTTTAAGTGAGATGGAGCATACCTCAAAAGTGTTCCAATTACAGACCCAATACTTCCACACCTTGCTCAAACACGATGTCCACAGGTATGCTTTTCTCTCGTAATCCATCCAGGTCAGATTGTAACATGGGGCTGACAATGCCTTTTTCTTTCACCAATAGATCTGCTCCGTCATAATCTCCATTTCCTTGAAGCGTCAGAATTTTCTCAGAAAGAGCCGTCGATGCCTCAGCCATTTTTTTGAAATCTATGCGATATCGGCCTTCGTCCGTTCGCTGAAAAGCTTCCTGCTCAAGGAAATAATTGAACCTGATCATGTTAGCGATCCCATGTGCACTACCCGCACCAAAACGGACAGATCGGAATATCCCAGCCAGAAAAGAAGTGTAATATTCTTCAATTTGACCCTCCAGTTCTCCGCTTTCAAGTAGTTGGGTGATCATATATAATCCAAGTACATCAGCTTTTCCCTCTTCCAATGCAGCAGAGTGTTCTTTGAGCGCCTTTCGGACAGTTCCCTGACCATTGATGGTAGTTTTTATACCCAAACCATGTGCTACTTCATGAAACATGATGGTACTAAAAAACGCATCAAAAGTGATATACTTTCTTTGCTCTTCCACGATCAGTTCATCTGCAATCGGAATGAGAATCTCATCGAATTTTGCCTTGATCGCATTTTTTAACTGTAGCCGTCGAGAACCTTTCTCCAACTGGACCTGTTCATCGTTGGGCAGGTTGATGGCTATGGTTTTGGCACCTGCATTACAATCACCTGCATAATATACCACGTCATAGGCATTCAGGTCAGCTTCGCTACCGGGCTGTTCGCTTTTATAAGCATCCGGCACAGGGAGTCCTTTTTGCAGCTCCGGAAGCACACTGGCATATTTGTCCAGCCTGCTGCTCCATTCCTTATCTTTGACCAATACGTAAGCTTCATGGGCTGATTTGTAATTGTAAAGTTTGTCTTCATAATTTTCAATGGGCCCAATGACCAGGTCAAGACCATTGGTTTTCATATCCATCCAGGCAAAATCACTTTCCTGATACTGATCAGTCAAAAGTGCCTCGGCACGCAGTGAGAGGTATTTTTTGAGGCCGGGATCCTCTGCCAGCTCTGCACATTGCCGGATTAAATCAGACGCCCTGGCAATCTCATCCTGAAACATGTCCCTGTAGGGAATGGTGTAGAGTTTTCCTTCATCGTTCCTCCTGATAAAAGTATATTGACTTGTTTTCTCCAGGTCGTCAAAGGCTTCGAATTCTTCTTTGGTAATATCCGCGGGGTAGAAGTTGGCACCAGCAGGCTTGGACCCAATACCCGGGATGAAAGATTGAAATCCCTGCAACCGGTCCCATGGTCCATAATTCACTTTTATGTATGATTTAAGTTTTTCATCCTCAGTAGCAGACAGCAGAGAATCCCCTTTTCCATAAGATTCGAACCAAAACAGTTGGTCCATTATCTCCGCTGCTTCAATCATCAATGGGATCATCTTTTTTTCATGATTCGAAAGTTTGGACAGATCAGTGGTTAGTTTAACGGACGTATAATCAATGAAATTAAATTGATCTTTTGTGTCTTCTTTAGGAGTTGGTTGAGTACACCCGATTATGATCAGAGCAATTAAAAACGGAATCTTAAGGCATTTTAACATAGTCGTTGGTTTTTGATCCTTATTTTTAAGGTGGATAAAGTTACTTTTAATAAGACAATTTATCCTTGCGAAAGTTTCCTGAAGAATACACTTATGATAAAACTGATCAACTTATTATTTCTCATCCTATTGTTTGCGGCTTGTCAGCCTCAAAAGGATATGCCAACCACTGCGGGTATTGATACCGTTAGGATGGCAAATGATATCGAAACCCTGGCTTCGGACGAATATCTTGGAAGAAAGCCATTCACTGAAGGGGAGAAGAAGACGCTGGAGTTTCTGGAAAAAAAATACAAAGAGATCGGCCTGAGACCGGGAAATGGTGACAGTTATTTCCAGGAGGTGCCACTGGTAGAGATAGACCCGCATCCGGATGATGTATTGACCATATCGGGTGAGGGAACCAAGGTTGAACTTCAAAAAGGCTCAGAATTTGTTGCTTTCTCTGAACGTATGGTTGAAAAAGTCTCATTGGAATCCTCGGAACTGGTGTTTGCAGGTTTTGGTATCGTTGCTCCCGAGTACAATTGGAATGATTATGAAGGATTAGATGTCAAGGGGAAAACGGTGATCGTTCTCGTCAATGATCCCGGATTTGGTTCGGATAACCCCAATTTCTTCAAGGGACAAACCATGACCTATTATGGTCGATGGACCTATAAATATGAGGAGGCTGCCCGGCAGGGAGCTGCAGGTATTTTGATAATCCACGACACAGCCCCTGCGGGCTATCAGTGGATGGTGGTGAAAAACAGCTGGACGGGTGCCCAATTGTATCTGGAAAGAGATTCAACTGATTATCTGCCTGCAGCACAGGGATGGATCACCCGCGATGCCGCTATCAAGATCTTTGAACAGTCACCAGAAGACCTGCGAAATTTTGTGGAACGATCGAGGAAGCCAGGTTTTAAACCCATACCACTTGGCCTGAATGCATCGCTTAGCATTGAAAGTAAAATTAAAGGGAATGTTTCACAAAATGTTATTGGTAAAATTGAAGGCAGGAAGAATCCTGATGAGGTTATTATTTATACTGCTCACTGGGATCACCTTGGGGTTGGTCCGGTTGTAAACGGCGATTCTATCTACAACGGAGCCCGTGATAATGCAACAGGAGTCGCTGCCTTACTTGAGATAGCTCGTGCATTTAAACGCAACAATCCTGAGCCAGATCGGAGTGTTGTTTTTTTGGCAGTGACAGCTGAGGAGCAAGGCTTGCTGGGTTCAAAATATTACGCGGAAAATCCGATTTATTCGCCTCAAAAATCAATCGCTGTGATCAATATGGATGCCATGAGTACTGTGGGGTTTGTAAAAGACCTTACAGTGATAGGTTACGGTCAATCTGAGCTGGAAGATCTGGCTGTTGAAATAGCAGAAAATCAAGGGCGGTTTATACAACCCAATCCGGTACCTGAAAAGGGATACTTCTTCCGGTCTGATCATTTTCAGTTTGCCAAGATAGGGATCCCTGCTTTCTATGCTGAAGGAGGATCTGTTGCAGTGGTAGGTGGAGAAGAGCGTGCCAAAGCCGTTAATGACGCATACAATGCCAATGCATATCATCAACCTTCAGATGAATTTGAAGGTGGGAATTCAGATTGGCAGTTTGGAGCGATTTATCAAGATGCGACACTGTTTTATCTTATGGGGAAACAACTGGCCAATTCTGATCAAAGACCAAAGTGGAAAACAGGGTCAGAGTTTAAGTCGATCCGGGAAGGTAATTAAGTCTTTTCAAAATTGACCAGCGAGTAGATACTGGATTATACCATCCTGGCCTAAGTGAGCTTAGCTCTTTTTCCTAACTCAATGACCTCCATATTGGAGATGGCTCCATCATTGAGATCAAACCTAACCAGTGTTTTTACCTGGTGGAAACCGTGTATCCCGGCTGCTCCCGGGTTGATAAATAACAGGTTTCTCGAGTGGTCTTTTTGAATCTTCAGGATATGAGAATGTCCGCAAACAAGAATATCCGGTCGATACCTGTTGAGCAGTCCTCTCACCTGTGGATTATACCCGGGTGGTTTGCCTGCAATATGGATCATAAGGATTCTCTTTTGCTCTCGTATAAAATAATGGAATTCGTTGGTGGCCGCACGGATTTGATGACCGTCTATATTGCCCCAAACAGCAATAATTGGTTTGAAGGACTCCAATTTTTCTAATATTTCCATGTTGCCTATATCACCGGCATGCCATAGCTCATCACATCCGGAAAAATACTTGTAGATATTCTCATCGAGGTGGGAGTGAGTATCAGAAAGGAGGCCAACTTTCATATATAAAAATTAGTGTTTGACTTTTTAAGATAAGCGCAATATTATGGGTGAATAAAGAAAAATTTGATTTAAATTATTTCTTTCTTAGTAGGATATTTTCGTTTCAGCATGGCTAAAACTCATTTGAGAGAAAAGAAGGATTTGGAGGAAGAACTCGATAAGCTTAGATCCCAATTGGCGATTGAAAAAAGAAAGCGGGTTGAATTGGAAGGGGAGCTCTTCGCTTCAAAAGATCCCGCTCCTTCGGGGACTGATCCTGAGAAGCGATTTCTTGCCAACATGAGTCATGAAATCCGGAACCCCATCAATGCCATTGTGGGGTTGATCAATTTGCTCTATGACACAAAGCTTACTTCCGAGCAATTTGAGTATGTAAACAACATCAAATACTCAGCCGATGTACTGATGGGCCTCATATCAGATATACTTGACCTTTCAAAAATAGAGTCCGGACGGATAGAGCTCAACGAAAAACTGATAGATATTACCGAAGTGATAAAAGCTGTGGTTCAAACCTTTAGCTTCAAAACACACGATCAGGATATCCGATTTAGTGTTGATCTGGATGAAAGGTTGAAAGGACCCTATAAAATTGATCCAACAGTGATCAATCAGATTTTTTTGAATCTGTTGAGAAATGCCGTCAAGTTTACTGAAAAGGGAGCAATCAAAATTCAAGGTAAGATCATTGAATCTACGGATCAGGAATTTAATGCTCAATTTATGGTCAGTGATACCGGAATTGGAATCCCTGAGGAGCAATTGTCTACGATTTTCGATGTGTTTAAGCAAGGAAGTTTAGAGACAAAATTGAAATATGGAGGGACCGGTCTTGGGTTATCCATCGTGAAGCGACTGGTTGCCATATATCACGGCGATATCTCTGTAGAAAGTACAGTAGGAAAGGGGTCAACATTCACTGTTAACCTGATACTTAAGCGATTGGAAAATATCAAGACGGTAAATAACAAACCAGTAGCGTCAGATCATTCAGATGTGGAACGCGTGTTGATCGTGGAGGACAATAAGATCAACCAACAATATTTAACATGGTTGCTGGAAAAATGGAACATAGCCTATGATGTGGCTAACCATGGTGAGGAAGCGTTGTCGCTTACGGAGGATCACAAATATGACCTGATACTAATGGATATCCGTATGCCTGTGATGGATGGCTATGAGACGACCATCCGATTGAGAAATCATTCCAAAAACCCAAACAGCGATGTCCCCATTATAGCCCTCACTGCTTCTGCCCTGGTGGATGAGAAAGAAAAGGCGCTTGAAGTAGGAATGAATCACCATCTTCCCAAACCTTTTTCGCCGGATCAACTTAAATACATGTTGACACATTTGGAAGCTCAGGAACCCCTCGAAGACGTTCGGGATAATCCGGAAATTCCTAAAAGTTATCAGTTCTCTTCTAACCTCAATAATGAGTTTTTACGTTCCTTTTACGGCGATGATATTGAACGGGCCGGTCTGATGTTTAACATATTTCTGAAGAATATTGAAAAAGAATTGAGCCAGCTAAAAAAGTTCCTGGTGGAACAAGACGTGGAGTCTTTTGTTTCCCTGGCACACAAGATTAAACCAAATTTTGCCATGGTAGGGTTACCCGAATATTCAGAATCTATGAAGGATTTGGAGTATATTGGGAAAAGCAATGATTTTAGTGAATTAGAAAGAAAACTATCTAAATTTCAAAGAGATTTTAGTGTTAAGAAATCAGACGTGGCAGAAGAATTGGAATGTATCAATCAGTTCTTAAGAAAGTAATTTTAATTGTTTTACTATGCGATTAGATAATAGTAAAATACTTTAGGATAAATTAGGCCGGGGCTTAATGACAAATTATATTAAAAGATGAAATGAGCATAAACTTTGGACATCCTAAATTATACCAACAGGGGGATGCCATGCTTGCCGGCAGGAATAAAGTTTATCGCGAATTCCATGTGTCCGATAAAAATTCAACTATATACAAATGAAATACATTATTGTTGACGATGATGAGATGGCAAGGGCCTCACTTACTTCTATGTGTGAAAAAATATCAGACATAGAGTTAGTAGGTACCTTTGAGAATGGGTTATCGGCGCTAGAATGTTTAAAAAACAATGCGATAGATTTAGTATTTCTGGATATTCAGATGCCGGATCTGACAGGAATTGATTTGGTTAAAAGCATTGAAAATTTGCCCCAAATTGTTTTTACAACCGGACATTCAGAATACGCTCTCGAGGCCTTTGAGCACCAGGTAACTGACTTTCTGGTAAAACCGGTTGAATTTCCCAGGTTGATCAAAGCTGTAGAGAGAGCAAGGAAACTGGGAGGCAGAAGTACTGCTGGTGGGGGTGTAATGGAAGAAATCTATGTAAAAGTAGATGGCAGATTTGTTCGACTGGCTTTAGAGGATATCCTATACATAGAATCATTGGGTGATTATGTGACCTTTAGAACAGATAAAGAAAAGTTTATTGTTCACTCCACCCTTAAAAACATTGATGAGAAGATAAAAAATCCTGACTTCCTGAAAGTACACAGGTCTTATATTGTAAACCTTTCCAAAGTGGTTGACATAGAAGATACCAATCTGGTGATCAAGGATAAGATTATCCCCATTAGTCGGGCGCATAAGCCAGTGCTCATGAGCAGAATCAAAACCATCTAAAATGAAAGATAACTAATGTGGATAGGTCACATTATTTTGTGGAAACAGACGTTAATATCATAGGGAGAAATATTATTCACTCAGTAACAATTTTCGTAATATACATTGTCTAGGTTTGCTGATGAATCACCAAAAATTTATTAGCGACCCAATAATTGTATGGAGGAATCTAAACCGGTAGTAAGACCATCAGGAAAAACAAGAAGAATAGGAATTAGTCAACTATCTGAGCAACTGGGAAAACTACCACCCCAGGCAATTGAAGTAGAGGAAGCCATTCTTGGCGCACTGATGTTGGAAAGAGATGCATTGACCAACGTCATTGAGATCTTAAGACCAGAAAGCTTTTACAAGGATGCCAACCGGGTGATTTTTGAATCCATCGTACAGCTTTTCAATAATAGCGAACCCGTTGACATCAAAACGGTCGTTCATCAGCTTAGAAAAAACGGGCAATTAGAGTTGGTTGGGGGCGCATACTACGTATCTGAGCTTACTACCAAAGTCAACTCCGCAGCCAATATAGAATACCACGCCAGGATTGTGGCTGAACAATCCATCAAAAGGGAGCTAATCCGAATTTCATCAGAAATTCAACATGATGCGTATGAAGATACCATTGACGTATTCAAGCTCCTTGACAGGTCTGAGCAGTCACTCTTCGATATCTCAGAATCACATATTCGAAAGAACTACGACAAGATGAGTTCGCTACTTCATCAGGCCATTGAAGAAATTGAGAAGAAAAAGGATCGCAAAGACGGACTGACAGGAGTTCCCAGTGGGTTTACCGCACTTGATCGGGTCACCTCGGGGTGGCAACCTTCTGACCTGGTTATTATTGCTGCAAGACCTGGTATGGGTAAGACAGCTTTTGTGGTTTCTGCGATGCGCAACGCGTCCGTTGAATTCAATATGCCGGTTGGATTATTTTCATTGGAGATGTCTTCCGTTCAGTTGGTCAATCGTTTGATATCAGCAGAAGCCGAGCTGGAGAGTGAGAAGATCAAACGTGGAGATCTGGCGGATTATGAATGGGAGCAATTACTTCACAAGACATCCAAGCTTTCCGAGGCGCCGATCTTTATCGATGATACTCCCGCTTTGAGTATTCTGGAACTTCGCGCCAAAAGTAGACGACTTGTTGCCCAGCATGGAGTGAAACTGCTCATCATTGACTACTTACAGCTGATGACAGGCGATGCATCGAAAAATGCCGGTGGGAACAGGGAGCAGGAGATTGCTTCTATTTCCAGAGCGTTGAAAGGGATTGCCAAAGAGCTGAATGTCCCGGTTATTGCCCTTTCACAGTTGAGTAGGGCAGTAGAAACCAGGGGAGGCGATAAGCGACCACAACTTTCCGATTTGAGGGAATCAGGATCCATCGAGCAAGATGCCGATATGGTTATGTTCCTTTACAGGCCGGAATACTACGGAATGACCCAGGATGAAAACGGGATGCCATTAAATGGTATTGGCGAAGTCATTATTGCCAAGCATAGAAATGGAAAGCTGGAAAATGTTCAATTGAAGTTTATCGGGAAGTTCACCAAATTCGACGACCTGGATACAACACCGGATACAGGAAACTACGGTCAAAAATTTCCAAGTTCAGGCAATCAGAATACAGATTTTACCATTACTTTGCCAAGTAAAGCAAATAAGCAGGAAGACTCAGAGGATGATGGTGAAGAAATGCCATTCTAATTCATGTTCTTTCAAATACTATGCAATAATACCCTGACAAAATGGGATCTGGTCAGCGTATGAAGAAATCCAATTATACCAAAATTATATTGTCGGATATCCTCAACTGATATCGGGGTTGGGCGTAAAATTCATATACCATGAATGCAATTAAGCTTGTAGGAGATCGGGACCTGCATATTGAGTTATTAGATGTCAATAAGCCGGAGATTAAAAGCGGACAATGTCTGGTAAAAATCAAAGCTGCTTCTTTGAACAGGCGTGACTTTTGGATCACCGTTGGTAAATACCCCAAGATCAAAGAAGAGGTGATTTTGGGTTCGGATGGAAGTGGAGAAGTCATCGAGGGGCCGGAAGAATGGGTCGGAAAAGATGTAATCATTAACCCCAATGTCAACTGGGGTGATAACCCCATTGTCCAGTCGAAAGAATATGAGATTTTAGGGATGCCCCGAAATGGCACCTTAGCGGAGTACCTTGTTGTAGATCCCGACCGGCTGGTAGAAAAGCCGGATTTCCTTAGCTATGGCCAGGCAGCATGCTTTCCCCTGGCAGGTCTCACTGCATACAGAGCCTGTTTTTTCAAGGGAGAAATCAAAGAAGGCATGAAGGTGCTTGTGACCGGGATCGGAGGAGGAGTCGCCCAATTCGCATTGTCATTCTGTAAAGCGGTAAAAGCCGATGTGTGGGTGACCAGTAGTAGCAATAGCAAAATTAACGATGCTGTTTCCTCAGGAGCAAAGGGCGGGTTCAACTACAAAAAGGAAGAGTGGATGAAAACGGCCAAACGCGAGGCTGACGCTTTTGATGTGATCATAGATAGCTCAGGAGGAAACCAGGTGGACAAGTACTTTAAAGTGATAAAGCCCGGAGGAAAAATGGTGATCTATGGAGCCTCTGGAGGCAGGGCCGAGGGATTTGACTTACCGAGGCTTTTCTGGCAGCAGGTTAGTATTATTGGCACCTCTATGGGCAATGATGTGGAGTTTGCCGAGATGGTTGCTTTCATAGATAAGCATCAGATCAAGCCTATCATCGATAAGGAGTTTCCAATGGAGGAATATAAAGATGCCTTCAGAAGGTTCGTAGACAAAGATCATTATGGAAAGGTGGTCCTTATCACTTCCTAGTGTCATGTCTGAGTCACTCTTCCTCAAACAAAAAGTTTTGATAGGCTGATTTCAACTCTTTGAGTGCATGATGGTCTTTGAGCTTCTCAGCCTTTGAGATACCTTCTTTGTAAATATTTTCAGCTTTTTCCTTTTCCCCCAGTTCCGCATATAGGGCGGCTGCATGATAATATGTCCCAATATAATCCGGGTGATCCTTCAGCAACAGATCAAACAATTCCCTGGATTTTGACTTATTACTAACAAGGTGTTCGGTGGCCAATGCATAGATGACAAAAGGATCATTAGGATCCTCCTGGTGAAACAATTCCAGTTGTTTAATGCGTTCCTCGCTCCCCATATCTTAATTTTTTCGCTAACTTCGAAACAAAGCGTAATTGAATAATAATTCAGCTATTTTTAAGTAAAAGCTATGAAAATACTTGTTTGTATTACACACGTTCCGGATACGACATCAAAGATTTCATTTACTGATAACAATACAAAATTTGATAAAAACGGAGTTCAATTTATCATCGGGCCTTATGATGATTATGCGTTAGCCCGGGCCGTTGAGTTGAAAGAGCAGTCGGGTGGATCCGTGACAGCATTGAATGTAGGAGAAGCGGAAACTGAACCCACATTAAGAAAAGCATTGGCTATTGGAGCAGATGATGCCATCAGGGTAAATGCCTTCCCTTCCGATGCTTTTTTTGTAGCTTCTCAGATCGCTAAAGTAGCTAAATCCGGGGGATATGACCTGATCATGATGGGAAGAGAGAGCATTGATTTCAATGGAGGCATTGTACACAGTTTGGTAGGGGAGATGCTCGCATTGCCATCCATTTCGCCGGTGATGAGCCTCGATATTGAGAATGGAGTGGCTAAAATGACCAGGGAGATAGAGGGTGGAAAGGAGTTTTTGGAAGTGTCACTTCCTCTGGTTGCGGGTTGTCAGGAACCGATCGCAGAATGGAAGATTCCAAATATGCGCGGGATCATGGCTTCGAGGACCAAGCCACTGGAAGTATTGGATCCCGAAACAGTAGAAGAAGGAACAACCGTTAAGAATTTTGAGTTACCACCACCAAAAGGGGATGTGAAAATCTTTGAAGAGGACAACATCAGTGAATTGGTAGACGAATTAATCAACAAAGCAAAAGTTATATAAGATGAGTATTCTGGTTTTTGTGGAGATTGATGAGAATGAGGTGAAAAAGTCCTCACTCGAAGCAGTTAGTTATGGTAAAGCATTGGACGGGGAAGTGATCGCTATCAGTTTTGGCGCCGTATCACAGGAAGGAATAGAAAAAGTGGGAAAAGCTGGTGCTAAAAAGCTTATTCGTGTCACGGACGAAAAGCTAGCCACTCCAAACATCATGGCATATTCTACTGCCATTGCCGAAGCCTTTGATCAGCATGGCTGTAGTATGTTGATCCTTGCAAAATCTTCACTGGGTGATCCTGTTTCTGCCCGGGTGGCCATCAAAATTGGCGCCAGTGTTGTATCCAATGTTTCAGGGCTACCTGAGAACTCGGGTGACTTTGTGGTTGATCGAAGTATCTACACAGGAAAGGCGGTTGCCAAAACCATTGTTAATGGTGATAAAAAGATCCTCACTATCAAGAAAAATACCGTTCCGGTGCTTGAGGATGGCGCTGCTCCTGAGGTGGTTGACTTTAAACCAACCCTCAACGAGGAGGACTTTAAAGTAAAAGTGACCAAAACTGAGAAAGCAACGGGTGAAATACTCCTTCCGGAAGCAGATATTGTAGTTTCCGGGGGTAGAGGCATGGGAGGTCCCGAAAAGTGGGGTATCCTGGAGGATCTCGCAAAAACTTTGGGTGCGGCTACTGGTTGCAGCAAGCCAGTGTCAGATATGAATTGGAGGCCTCATCATGAACATGTTGGGCAAACAGGAATAAAAGTCAGCCCGTCTCTATACATTGCGGTTGGAATTTCCGGAGCAATCCAACATCTGGCCGGTGTGAACTCATCCAAATACATTTTGGTGATCAACAAAGATCCTGAGGCACCATTTTTCAAAGCTGCTGACTTTGGAATTGTGGGAGATGCGTTTGATATTGTTCCAAAATTGACAGAAGCAATAAAAGCTAAAAAAGACTGATGCCGGATAAAATAAAACTAGAAATATTAGGCTTGTCATCAAGCCAGTCGCAATCAGGTTCATTTGCACTGGTATTGGGAGAATCAGGAGGCAACAAGCGACTTCCTATCATTATAGGAATGTTTGAGGCACAGGCTATTGCCATTGAAATAGAAAAAATCGCCCCTAATCGCCCCATGACCCATGACTTGTTTAAATCTTTTGCATACAATTTTAATTTTGATATCAAGGAGATCATAATTTCCGACCTTAAGGAGGGCGTTTTCTTCAGTAAGATCGTATGTGCTCATAATGGAAAAACCATTGAAATCGATGCCCGGCCATCTGATGCCATTGCCATAGGGCTTCGCTTCAATGTTGACATCTATACCTATGAGGCCATCCTGACAGAAGCAGGTATTGAAATGAGTGAGGAAGAAATATCTTCCACCGTGGAGCGGAAATCTGAGGCCGCTCCGCCAACCAAAGACAAGCCCAAGAAGCTTGAAGACCTGCCTTCTGATCAACTCAACAAAATGCTCGACGACTCCCTGAAAAATGAAGATTATGAACGGGCGGCCAAGATCAGGGATGAGATCAACAGGAGAAATTAGCCGGTAGTCTCGGAACACATTCCAATAAACCTTACCTAAGGATTGAAACGCGTGGTGTTGATATTTATCGCTAACAATCCATTTTAGTGGATTCTGATTTATATTACTACATTCATTAATTTAGATTCCGCTTATTCAGGATAAATGGACTTTCTCCGTGCCCTTTTGGGATTGTTGTTTTTACTTTTCATTGCTTTTTTGTTTACCACCAATAGAAGGGCCATTGATTATCGTCTGGTTTTAACAGGAATTGCCCTGCAGGTGGTCTTTGGTTTACTCATTACCCAGGTAGAGGCCGTTAAAGTTGTCTTTAATTGGATTAGTAAGCAGTTTGTCGTGCTACTGGATTTCTCAGGAGAGGGAGCAGCCTTTTTGTTTGGCGACCTGATGAACACAGAAAATATGGGCTTTATCTTTGCTTTGCAGGTATTACCAACCATTATTTTCTTCTCTACGCTATCTGCCGGTCTGTACTATCTGGGTGTGCTGCAATGGATCGTTAAAGGGATTGCCTGGGTGATGGCCCGGACCATGCGCCTTTCAGGGGCAGAGTCATTATCTGCTGCAGGGAATATTTTTTTAGGTCAGACGGAGGCCCCATTGCTTGTACGACCTTTTATCCCAAAGATGACACAATCTGAGTTGATGTGTCTGATGACGGGAGGTATGGCCACGATCGCAGGGGGCGTATTGGCTGGTTACGTGGCTTTTTTGGGTGGGGATGATCCTATGGAACGTGAAAAATACGCTGCTTATTTGCTAAGCGCTTCCATTATGAATGCTCCAGCTGCAGTGGTTATGTCTAAGATCATGCTTCCTGAGTTGAATAGAGAAGCCATTAATTCAGATCTTCGGGTTAACACAGAGGTTTTGGGAGTGAATCTGATCGATGCTTTGACCAGAGGAGCCGCCGACGGGCTCAAGCTGGCTTTAAATATCGGAGCCATGCTCCTGGCATTTATCGCTTTGATTGCCGCACTAAATTACATCCTCGGATCTTTGGGAAGTATCATTGGCTTGAATGCCTGGATTTCCGAGTCAACAGATCAAAACTTTGATGGCCTTTCATTGGAATACCTGCTTGGTCAGGTCTTTCAGGTTTTCGCTTTTATTATTGGTGTTGAGTGGAAAGATGCATTACAGGTAGGCTCCCTGTTAGGGCAGAAGGTAGTCGTCAATGAGTTTGTGGCTTATTTGGGCTTATCGGAATTTGTTCAGGAGGGGTCGCTCAGTCAAAAATCAGTGGTGATAGCCACCTATGCCTTGTGCGGATTTGCCAATTTCAGCTCGATTGCCATTCAAATAGGGGGCATAGGAGGTATGGCACCCGATCAGCAGGGAAATATATCCAGGCTGGGTTTGCGCGCGTTGCTTGCAGCCACCCTGGCTACCATGATGACTGCATCCATTGCAGGGGTACTGGTAATCTAACCCGCAAAGATATCCACCCATTGTCCTGTTTCCGCAGACTTGAATATGGCATTGATGATCATGCTATGATCATAAGCATCTTCCAGACTTACAGGCACTTCTGTATTGTTTTCAATAGCGCGGGTAAAATCTTCAACTTCCAGTACATAGTGATTGCAGGTATCGATAATGATTTTCTCTTCTTGCTCCAGCAGGATATCACCCGGGTTGATCTTAATGACCGAAGGCCTGTCTTCCGGGGCATTGAAAGGGATCATGATTTCAAGTATTTTCTCAGACCCAAGCACCTGCACCCTCTGGTATTTGGCAGTTTTCGTGCTTACGGAGAATTGAGCCCGCTTTTCATTAGGGAATTCCAAAATAACATTGCTCAGGATATCCGTGTTGAATTCCGGATCTTTTTGTACTGATGCAACCACTCTCGTGGGATTGGCTCCAAAAATGTATCTGGAGGTCATTACGGTGTAACATCCAATATCCCATAAAGCTCCACCCCCGTATTGTTCAATATTCCGGATGTTTTTGGGGTCATCATTGTAGTAGTTGAAAGTCCCGATGTACATACTGGGAGTACCCAGAGCTCCAGATTCCACCAGTTCTCGTGCTTTTTGCCATTGCGGGTGACTTTTCACCATAAATGCTTCGCCAACTTTGACCTTATATTCATCCCTTAATTCAATAAGCCCTTTGGCCTCCTCAGGGTTGATGAATAGTGGTTTTTCGCAGAGCACATGTTTACCCGCTTTAATGGCCCTGGCAGTCCATTCCACATGCATATGATTCGGCAATGGATTGTAGATCACATCAATTTCCGGATCTTCAATGATTTCCTCATAGCTGCCGTAGACCTTTGGAATCCCCATCTTTTTAGCTACTTCCTTAGCGGATGATAGGTTTCTCGAAGAAATGGCGGCAACATTGGCCACAGGTGACTGTTGAGCTGCAGGAATAAATGACCTTTGAGCAAAGGCCGATGTGCTTAATATGCCCCAGTTTAGTTTTTTCATTCCATGATTTTTTTAAGTAATGAATCCATCATTAAACCCGCTGCCGCTGGATTCGTTGCCAGGGGAATATTGTGAACATCGCAAATACGCATCAACATTTGCACATCGGGTTCATGGGGATGTTTATCCAATGGGTCTCTAAAAAAGATCACCAGATCCAGCTTTTTCTCAGCTGCTTCAGCCGCGATCTGAGCATCACCCCCCAATGGGCCTGACAGATACCTGTGGACTGATAAGCCAGCTTTTTCCACATGCGATCCAGTAGTTCCTGTAGAAACCAATTCCACTCGCTCCAGCCATTTTTTATATTCCAGTAAGAAAGCGACCATTTCAGCTTTCTTTCCATCATGGGCGATGATAGCTATTTTCATTGTGTAATGTTATAAAAATTAGGGTGCTTAAAAAACATTTAAATCTCCTATTGAGAAATTTAATTAGACCGCGGTGCCAGCACACCATCTCATCAGCGTAAAAAAAAGGTGGCCATTAAAAAAGGACCACCTTAAAAAAACAAACTGCACATATGTAATTAGCGAACTACCGTCTCAAATTTTGTATTCTGAACTGGTTCTCCAGCCAAAATATCTTTGCTGGCATTGTTCCTGAATTTGTCAAAATTCTTTTGGAACTTTTCAGCAAGTTCATTGGCCATTTTATAGAATGCCTGATCATTTTTCCATGTTTCCCTTGGACTGAGAATCTCATTCGGAACGTTAGGACAAGTCAATGGTATTTCTGCGCCAAAAATGGAATGTTTTCTGTACCCCACATTGTCCAGCACACCAGAGAGTGCTGCAGAAATCATTGCACGAGTATACTTCAGTTTGATTCTGGCGCCCACTCCGTACGGTCCGCCAGTCCACCCGGTATTGACCAGCCAAACATTTACCTGATGTTTATCCATTTTCTCTCCCAGCATTTCGGCGTATGCGGTAGGGTGAAGCGGCATAAAAGGTGCTCCAAAGCAAGCTGAGAATGCTGGCACCGGCTCTGTAATCCCTGCCTCGGTTCCGGCCACCTTGGAGGTATATCCGGAAATGAAATGGTACATTGCCTGACCTTTAGATAATCGCTGGATGGGAGGGATCACGCCAAAAGCATCACAGGTAAGGAAGAAAATGTTGTGTGGTATTCCTCCGATAGAGGGCTTGGCAATGTTCCTGATATGTTCGATAGGGTAGGATACCCTGGTGTTTTCTGTAACCTCCTTGTTGGTATAATCTACCGTTCTTGTACCTGGTATGAACCGGGTGTTTTCCAGAATAGCTCCATATTTGATGGCATTGAAGATGTCTGGCTCATTTTCTTCCTTCAGGTCAATCACTTTGGCGTAGCAGCCTCCCTCGAAGTTGAAAACGTTTTTATCTGTCCAACCATGCTCATCATCACCGATCAACAGGCGTTCAGGATCTGCTGAAAGTGTTGTTTTCCCTGTTCCTGATAGCCCAAAATAGATGGCTGTGTCATGCTTTTCGATTCCCATGTTTGCTGAGCAGTGCATAGGGAGTACATTGTCTTCAGTTGGTAGCAGAAAGTTCAATACTGTGAAGATCCCCTTTTTCATTTCTCCGGAATATATCGTGCCACCGACAAGAATCATCCGTTTTTTCAGGTTTATGATAGCAAAATTCTCCTGTCTAACTCCATCTGTTTCAGGATCTGCTTCAAATTCAGGACAGCATATGACGGTGAAGTTAGGAACGAAATCCTGTAGCTTATAATCAGGAACCTCGATAAACATGTTATAGCAGAATAGATTGTGCCAGGCCATCGTGTTGATCACCCTGAGTTTCAATCGATGGGTTTTGTCTGCTCCGGCATAGGCATCCCGCACATAGATCCTTTTTTCTTCGAGGTACCCAATCATCTTGTTGTGGATACGGTCAAAGGATTCCGAACTGATAGGCTTATTGATATTACCCCACCAAACCTTGTCTTTGGTGATTTCATCTTCTACAATGAACCTGTCCTGCGGAGACCTACCAGTAAATTTTCCTGTGTCGCACATTAAAGCTCCAGTGTCTGTCAGATGTCCTTCCTCATCGTGTACCGCATCTTCAATGAGTTCGGCAGGCGTAAGATTCCAATAGGCTTCTTTTACTTTTTTTATTCCAGCGGCTTCAAGGCCACTCTTTTCTGATTTCAATCCGTATTCCTTCATCGTTTAGCAGCGTTTGGTTTTCGATTTTGTTTCAGGTCTAAATGTCGAGCTTGATCCTCTACCATCCACTGATGATCGTCACAGGGGGTTCTGATTTTTATTACGTCTAAATCATGTTTCCAGTGATCTTTCATTATACTTGTTTATCATATCCTTCTGAAAATATGGCGCAATACAGATCTTTTTTCGGGCATCCTCCAGGGTTAGCTACACTATTTTTTACAGAAATGTGGGAACGGTTCAGCTATTATGGAATGCGTGCTATCTTCATACTTTTCATGACTACACCGGCTGCCCAGGAAGGATTGGGGCTGGACATTGAAACCTCAGCAGCTGTCTATGGCATGTATACCGGTGCAGTGTATTTACTGTGCTTACCGGGTGGATGGTTAGCTGACAATATATTCGGACAACAAAAGGCCATTTGGTACGGAGGGATTTTTATCATGCTTGGTCATTTGGTTTTGGCCATTCCCGGATCAACGCAAATTTTCTTTGCTGGACTGGCACTTGTAGCTATGGGCACTGGCCTTCTCAAACCTAATATCAGTTCAATAGTAGGAGATTTGTATACAGGCGATAAAGGTGCTCGGAGAGATGCCGGTTTCAGTATTTTTTATATGGGTATTAACCTTGGATCATTGCTCGGCCAGACTGTGGTGAGTTTTCTGGGTGAGAAAGTGGATTGGCACATGGGGTTTGGTGCTGCAGCGGTTGGGATGTTTTTAGGGCTTGTTCAGTATCGACTCACCATCGGCACTTTGAAGGGGGTAGGAGAAGTGCAGGTAAAGGTTCAGCAGGTAAAAAAAGCAACCAGCAACAGGTTTACTTACCTGATGGTATTTTTGGCTGTCGTACTCATATATATACTCCAGTACTTTAATATGGTAGACCTGGGTACCGCCAGAGGAATTGCTGAGAGTGCCGGTATATTGATTGTGGTGATTACGCTCGTTTATTTTGCCAATATCTTCATTTCCGGTGGACTTTCTACGTCTGAAAGGAAGCAGGTCTTTGTCATTTTCCTATTATTTATAGGGGCAGCCTTGTTTTGGGCAGGATTCGAACAGGCCGGTTCTACACTGAACCTGTTTGCGAGAGATTATACTGATCGGTTTCTGTTTGGCTATGAACTGCCGGCAGGGATATTACAGAATTTCAATCCATTTTTTATCATTATTCTGGCCCCTGTTTTTGGTTCTTTATGGATCCGGTTGTCTGCCCGGCAAATGAATCCACATACGCCAGTAAAATTCGCCTTTGGGCTGATCATGATGGCGCTTGGCTTTTTGGTCATGTACTTTGCTGCCAAAGTTGTGGTGCTTGGCAGTCAGGCGGGCATGGGATGGTTAATTGTTACGTATTTATTTCATACCACCGGAGAGCTTACGTTGAGTCCTGTTGGCTTGAGTGCTACCACTAAGCTCGCTCCAAGGAAGTATTACAGCCAGATGATGGGTATCTGGTTTGTTGCCACGGCGTTGGGCAACCTGATTGCAGGACTGTTTGCCGGAGGGTTCGATCCTTCCAATGTAGAGCAGATCCCGAATCTCTTTATGTCTGTTGTGCTATTCGGAGCAGGATTTGGCGTGCTGTTTCTCATCTTTTCCGGTCCTATCAAGAAGTGGATGGGGGATGTGAAGTGATGTTTGTCTGAAGCCTCCAATACAGGGATCATCTGGTATTTGACGGTGAATCGATTTTCAGACTCCGTCCATGGTCGTTTAGGGAAAACCAATTAAGAAAAAAAATCAGGCCGTCCCTACGGGGCTTTTTGTACTACAATGTATATTTCTACAAACAGGTCACCCCTCCGGGGTTTCCATTTATATCGTTTGTCCATTTGTTCATAAACGACATGATAGTAATCAAATGGTGTAGGATTAAGTCCCATAGGGACGACCTGTCAGTAGCAAAAAAAGAGAACAGGATCTAAGCTCCGTAGGAGCGTACTGCAGTTTTATCATTCAATCCAGTCAAATAAGTATTTTTCATCATATTGAACATTGAAATTGTTAAGGAAGTCAATGTATTCTTCCCTGAATGACTGTTTACGATGATGATCTTCCTGATTTAATATGTAATCAGAGACTGTAGCAATCTGACTTCTGGAATAGGAAAAAGCTCCAAAACCTTCTTGCCATTGAAATTTTCCCGGAACCCATTTTTCTCAGTGATAAATCCGGAGGACCCTGCCTTTATATCTCTAGTTAAGTCAGATATAGAGACAGATGGTTTCATGCCAACCAACAGATGTGTGTGGTCTGGCATGCAAAATATTGAAAGCAATTTTTGATCTCGATGACTTACAATTCCGGAAATGTATTTATGAAGTTCCTCTCGATGTGGTCTCGGAATCAGATTGCGGCGACCCTTTACAGCAAAAACAATTTGAATATAAATTTGAGAATAGGTATTTGCCATTTTTTAATATTTATAGAAACTTAGCCAAATTATTTAACATTTCTAATCACATCACAGTGTTTTGTAACCCATTACTGGCTGAGATCTTGGATTCTATTTGGTAGTGTTATTTGCTCAGCTAAAATAAAATCAGGCCCTGCTGGGCTTTTTGTACTACAATGTATATTTCTACAAACAGGCACTCCTCCGAGGTTTCCATTTATATCGTTTGTTCATTTGTCTATAACGACATGATAGTAATCAAATGGTGTAGGATTAAGTCCCATAGGGACGACCTGTCAGTAGTAATAAAAGAGAACAGGATCTAAGCTCCGTAGGAGCGTCCTGTAGTTTTATCAATCAATCTGGTCTAATATAGGTTTTGGTCGTTATTAGAAATTGAGATTAATGATTATGGACAGCATTAAATAGTCCAACGGAATTAATGTAAATCAGACCTTAGCTATCTTCAACAACTAATTCATATTCACCCCCAGGGAGACCTCAATGCCCTGTAGCAGGGTTTTAGCATCAGGATAGTCCACCCACTCAGATTGTATGGTTTCTCCTGCTGAACCACCTGTTAGCGTACCCTTCAGCGGAGAACTAACGCTTCCGGACAAATACTGGACGTCAGTGGTAATGCTGAATTTTTGACTGACATGGAACTCGAACCCCACGCCAGCCATCCAACCGACTCCGAGGCTGTTTTCGACATTCAAGTCGGCATTGGCTACATCCCAGTTATTATGATCTCTGATGGCCCGGTCAAAATTTCCGTAATTGATCCTGGGATTGATATTCCAAAGGCCAAACCCTCCACCCAGGACTTTGAATGATACGGTTTTAGTTTTGATTCCCAGTGACATCTGAGCAGGGACCAACGTAGCAAACCCGGGTCCTATGAGCGGTTTGTTCTCATTGAATGGCAGTCCCTCCATGGGTAAACCAGGCACACTGTATAACGTGAACCCGGTCTCTAAGCCCACCAATCCAAAATCAAGCCCCACTCCACGCAATGAAAAGGGGCTTACGGGTGCTGAGAGGTATCCATTGGACGGAAAGAGGTATGAGAAAGAGATCCCCTGGGCCTGAATATGCGTACTTATTATAGAATATAAGATAAGTATTAGAACTAGGTTTTTCCTGATCATTGGTTAATGAATGAGTTGTCTTAAAAATTAAAGATAGGCTATTGAATTAAAGTGACATCTGATTGGTAGTTTAATTCAAGGTATCTCTCGATGCCTTCTAGTTTTCTTTTTTTGTGAGGAACAAGTAAATCAAGACCTGTCCACTCTACCATCAGCGTTTTATGTTTGTCATTGCCATTCACCATGGTAATGGAAGCGACCTCAGGAAAAATAGATTTGATCTCCTCCTGAAAATTTTCAGACATGGAGTCTTTGATCTTTTTGTGATTAGACAAACTGTCAAATACCTCAACGATCTCTTCCTTCACCTGAGGTTGAATAAACGATAATTTTGTACCTTCCAATCCAATCTCATCAAAGGTTTCCGTAAGACAATAAACGGAATCTTTTGAGAGTATGTCTTCCATTAAGAAGATCTCTACTTCATCTGTGGAGTCTGTTTTGTTGTAGTTCCATTTGAGCACTTTGGTTACCGGTTCAACCGAATTTTCAATATATTGTTGAATCTTTTCCTTATTATTATTTTCATGGACCAGCCTGTTTAGGAGATAAGTTCCTGGTGATAGGAGGACAATAATTCCTATGATGGCCAGGCTTTGTTGTAACTTCCTCTTCTTTAAGGAAACATTTTTCTTAACCGGGAATCCTAAGCTTTTTGCTGCAAAACTGGAAACGAAAACGATGATCAATGCATTTATCAGCAACAGGTAGAAAGCTCCTGCGAAAATGGAAAGGTCCCATTGACTGATCGCATATCCCATCACACAAATAGGAGGCATCAGAGTAATGGAAACAGCAACTCCTGGCAATACAGTGACCTGTTCTTTTCTGGTGATGCTGATGATGCCAACTACACCCCCTATAAATGCAATGATGGCGTCTATTAAGGTGGGGTGGGTTCTGGAATTGATTTCCGGTGTTAATTCACCAAAAGGTGTGATCAAAAAGTAGATCAGGCTACAGACAAGACTCACCCCCACCGCGATAAACATCTTCTGACTGGATCTTCGCAAATTGACCATGTCACGTGTGGCATAAAAGACCCCAATCCCCAATATAGGGATCATCAACGGGGAGATTAACATGGCTCCAATGAGCAGTGTTGCTGAGTTAGTATCTAAACCAATTGAGGCCAGCAGGCTACCACAAATCAATATCCAGATATTGGCTCCCCGAATCTGGATACTATCGATAATTGTCTTTAAAGTACCTGAGATATCTGTATGATCGGTACCTCTGTTGAGATTAATAAGATTCTTTAACCTCACCAGAAATCGTCTGATTGCAAAATTTTTTTTAGTCATCGTATTATACTTTTACGATGACTGTTTTAAAAAATTATCAATGAGGTGTAAAAAAATGTTAACTGATAAAATGGGTTATTCATTCACGAGCTCTATCCTCAATCCGACACCCTTGATTTCTCTTTCACTTACCCACGACACTTTTGTGCGGATGGAGATGTCGTTATTGAGAGCATTGTGGATTTGTTCGGCTACCTCCTTATTCAAATAACCAATTTGATGACCCTTATTTGTAAGTACTTTCACAGCGTTGGGGTCGTAAGCATTGGTGGGCTCAGCTTCCAGGCTCAATATATCATCCTCTTTCACTTCTTCCGATATGATGGCTTGTCGTGAGGAGCCATCCCCATTCAGGTGAGATACGCCCACCACTTTTGTATCAATGACGTAAGCAGATGGAATCTTAATGATTTTAGCCATTGGAAATAAATATATAAAAGTTAGGTGAAGGATTTCTCAGATTTAAAGACAAAAAAATACCCTGACGAAAATCGCCAGGGTACTGATATATATTGAGTTTTATGATATTACATCATTCCGCCCATTCCGCCACCTGGCATTCCGCCACCGCCTGGCATAGCAGGAGCTTCTTGCTCAGGGTGATCAGCCACTACAGCTTCAGTTGTCAGTAGGAGCGCTGCAATAGATGCTGCATTCTCCAATGCCAATCTAGTCACTTTAGTAGGGTCGATGATACCAGCTTTGAACATGTTAACATATTCGCCGGTTGAAGCGTTATAACCATAATCATCTTTTCCGTTGATCACTTCATTCACAACCACTGATGCTTCTCCACCAGCATTTTCTACGATAGTTCTTAATGGAG
Source organism: Cyclobacteriaceae bacterium (assembly GCA_965223915.1). Lineage (GTDB taxonomy): Bacteria > Bacteroidota > Bacteroidia > Cytophagales > Cyclobacteriaceae > UBA7330. The sequence goes on from OZ245027.1 coordinate 3,705,292, forward strand.
ACTGGATCGCCTGGTGAATGATTTTCACCCCAGTGTTCTGGTCAAGGTTTTCAAGCTTCATTCCATCCAGAGATTTCATGGCTCTGATGAATGCTACACCACCACCAGCAACGATTCCTTCCTGAACAGCTGCTCTTGTCGCGTGCAATGCATCGTCTACACGGTCTTTCTTCTCCTTCATCTCTACTTCAGTAGCCGCACCAATGTAAAGGATAGCTACACCACCAGAAAGCTTGGCAAGACGTTCTTGCAATTTCTCTCTGTCGTAGTCAGAAGTCGTGTTTTCGATTTGTTGCTTGATCTGATTTACTCTGCCTTCGATCTCTTTCTTGTCACCAGCACCGTTTACAATGGTGGTGTTGTCTTTGTCGATGTTGATTTTCTCAGCAGTACCAAGAGAATCAAGCGTTGCATTCTCAAGTTTGTAGCCTCTTTCTTCAGAGATCACAGTACCACCAGTCAATACAGCGATGTCTTCCAACATGGCTTTTCTTCTGTCTCCGAAACCTGGAGCTTTTACGGCAGCGATTTTCAGAGAACCCCTGATCTTGTTTACTACCAATGTAGCTAAAGCTTCACCTTCTACATCTTCTGAGATGATCAAAAGAGGCTTTCCAGTTTGCGCAGTTGCTTCAAGTACAGGAAGAAGCTCTTTCATGTTGGAGATCTTCTTATCGTAGATAAGGATGTAAGGGTTTTCCAACTCAGCTTCCATTTTCTCTGTGTTAGTCACAAAGTAAGGAGAAAGGTATCCTCTGTCGAATTGCATACCTTCTACAGTTTTTACTTCTGTTTCAGTACCTTTTGCTTCTTCAACAGTGATTACACCATCTTTACCTACTTTGTCCATCGCATCAGCAATCATTTTACCGATTTCAGGATCGTTGTTAGCAGATACAGCAGCTACCTGAGAGATCTCCTCAGAAGTGTTGATGGTTTTTGATTGTTTTCTTAAGTCTTCTACAACAGCAGCAACCGCTTTGTCAATACCTCTTTTGAGGTCCATTGGGTTAGCACCAGCTGCAACGTTTTTAATACCATGACTGAAGATGGATTGTGTAAGCACAGTAGCGGTAGTAGTTCCGTCTCCTGCGTCATCAGCAGTTTTAGAAGCTACTTCTTTCACCAACTGAGCACCCATGTTTTCAATAGGCTCTTTCAGCTCGATTTCTTTAGCTACTGAAACACCATCTTTGGTAACAGAGGGTGCACCAAATTTCTTATCTAATATTACGTTTCTTCCTTTAGGTCCTAAGGTAACCTTTACTGCGTCGGCAAGTATGTCAACACCTCTCTTCAGGCTATCTCTTGCGTCGGTATCAAAAAATATATCTTTAGCCATTTTTCTTCAATTTTAAATTATGGGTTTTTAAATAATTCCGTAAATGTCGGCTTCCTTCATAATGAGGTATTCAGTGCCATCGATTGTGATCTCAGTTCCTGAATATTTACCATAAAGTACCTGGTCACCAACTTTTACGTTAAGTGGTTCATCTTTCTTACCAGTACCAACAGCTACAATCGCACCTTTTTGAGGTTTCTCTTTCGCTGTGTCAGGAATGATGATTCCCGAGGCAGTTTTTTCTTCAGCTGCAGCCGGTTCAACCAGAACCCTGTCGGCTAATGGTTTGAAATTTAGTTTTGACATGTGTTTAATCGTTTATTGGTTAAGTTTTTACTCTAAACTTGAAATGTTCAACGGATGACAGTATAACACTTTGTATGCCAGTCCTGAAAACAGGACATTTTTAGGTGTTTTTGACAGTAAATACTGACAAAATATCAGTATCTCTTTTTTTACACTGACACTCCTGACAGTTTGCCATTTACCAAAATCATGATTATTTTAAGATTTGATTTAAAATCAAACGCGTATGAATGAGTTAAAACATGATTGGTTAACTGATGGGATCATTGATTATGAGTTTAAAAAGTATGTCCTGCTGGCTTATCTCAAATCGATAAAACAAAAGTTTGATCAGACGGAGTTGTATCCTTTCCTATCTGATTTGGTATTTCATTATAAAAACCTTTTGCAGGTAAAAGCCAATAAGGAGCTCATCTATGAATCTTTCCCTAAATCGATTACCAAAGCTGATTTCAGAAAGTTGAAATTCAGTTATAAAAAGTTGGTGTATGATGGGGAATTGATGGAAGAGATAGAGGAGATCATTTCATTTGCCATACCAAAAATGGAACAACGCATCAACGAAGGAAAAGAATTGTATGAGTTTGTGGAGCAAAATCTCGAGCTTAGTCCCGTTGGCCTGATTCCCATTTATAAGCAGGAAGGGTACCTCTTGCTCAACCAGGACGCTGCCAGTAATGTCACTATTTTCAGGTACCAGCTAAAGATGTTTGAGAAAGCTGACGAAAATTACAGGGCTATCAGCACCGAATATCTGGGACAGGAAATACATTCTATCTCCAGGACATTTGAAAGTATAAAGCTTGATCTGGTAAAAAAATATACCTATCTACCCAATCCGGCGACGTATCTGATTGTGAGCAAGCTTAATTTCCCTGTGTCACAGACAGTATTACCTATCGCCAAAAGGCTTTTGGTAAGACACCTTTCTGTGGCAGCATAAATGTTACTGAGCTGAGTCTGGAGATTCGATCTGAAGTTCTTCGAGGTCTCCTTCAAGACCTTCGATAGCATTTTCGCCTGATCCGTCAGTCGGCTGGAAGGATGGGGGAGGCAATGCTGATTGATCCCGTGCGTTTTCCAGGTTAGGGCTTGTAGGCCCGCCCGTATTCTGTGCATCCACCAAAAAGAAATTGGTAGCAAGCGTTAATACCAGCAGAGCGATGGCAAAACCCCATGTCAGTCTCTCTAAAAGGTCACCGGTCTTCTTCACGCCCATGATCTGAGAGGTTCCCCCTCCACCAAACTGGCTGGATAGCCCTCCGCCCTTAGGATTCTGCGCCAATACGACCAATACCAGCAATAGAGCGACTAAAATGATGATTCCAACAATTAATGCGTACATCCCTACTTAATTTTTTTAATTCTGCCCGCAAAGTAAGCTTTTTTTTCAGGGAATCTCAACATCAATGAATTGTATATTTTCAATGCCTTATCTTTTTTTCCCTGCTCGAGGAAAATTTCAGCCAGGTATTCAGTACCAATGTCGTCGGGAAGAGCGGTGCTCTGTTCCGAAAGATCCTGCTGTTCAGTGGCCTCTGTCGCAGGTTTAAATGAAGGGTTTTTTTTGATGAATTGATCTATCAGCTCATGCTGATTTTCACCATCACTGTCTTCCTTTTTGGCTGTTTTTGTTGTTTTTGAGGATCTTGAGGTCCTGGATGTACTCTTTTTGGATGTGGTTTTTGGTGATGCTTTTTTGGTACCTGACTTAGTGGTGGTTTTTTTTGCGGCTGAAGCCTTTGAGGTACTTGTCTTGGGTTTGGCAGCAGCTTTTGTAGCCGTTTTTGAAGCAGTAGTTTTTCTGCTGGATGTTGATTTCTTTTCACCTGCTGTGGAAGTAGCCCTGGTCTTAGATGCCGTCTTTTTTGATTCAGGTGCTTTGGCTGCAGCTTTCTCCGTATTTTTTGTCGCTTTTTTTACCGCTTTTTCAACAGCCTCTTCCTCTTCGATTTTCCTGGTCACTTCAATGTAGCGTGCCCGGGATTTCTCCAGCTCCTCCATATCCTTGTTCAGGCTGTAGATCAACTGGTCAATATTGGAAGACCCAGATGCGTCAACCGTTTCTGATGGTGTTGACTCCGAAGGTATCACCGGAGATTGACTGACCGGGATTTCTGCAGGGGGAGTAGGTGTTGGTTTTTCCTGTTTCTGAGGAGGGGGTGGGGCTACAGGTCTCTTTGTATCTACTCCATCACCGGCAAGGTATTTTTTCAGTAAGATCCTGTTGGTAGAATAAATGGCTGCTGAAGCCGTTTTTCTTCCAGCTGCCTTTTGCTTAAGCAATCGATGTCCCCTGGCTTCTAATACTCTGGCTGCCTGGAAATAAGGATTCTCTGATACCAAATCATCCAACTCCTTTAGATTGACCTCTTTCAGGTCACCAGGGTTATTGAGTAGCTCAACGAATTTCTGCTTATTCAATGTTTTATTGCTTGGGTGAAGTATCTAAATTAAAAAAAATTACCAATTCGCCACTGACGCATTAAAGATATCAAAAATAATTTGATCAAAAATCTCCTCTACAAATTGTTGCTCGCTGGATGATAAATCGGTGCTATTCTGATCAAAATCGACAAAAAAGGAAAATTTTCGCTCAAAGTCAAATTCATCATTCTGAGTGTTTACATAACTGGCAAATACCTCAATGGTAACCCTTGTAAGACTGGCGAAATCACCCTGATTTTGATTTTGAGATGCCGAAGCAGCCACGGGGGTAACCCGGTAATCTGCGATATAGCCTTCGATCTGCAGGTCCCCATTATCATCTACAATGGCCAGGTTGGTATTTTGTTGAAAGTAATCTTTGATCTTTTCAGTAAAGGTAACACTCATGGTAGATGGCCCCAGTGTGGCTTCATTGGGGAAGTTGAGTATGGAAATGGTCTTAATATCCGGAGAAATAGAAGCTCCGGAAAAAGAATATATCCCACACCCTGTAGGGATAAGGGCAATCATTAATGCCAAACTACTCACTATCAATCTCATACTGCTTGATTTTTCTGTAAAGCGTTCGTTCAGAGATGCCAAGGTCTTGTGCGGCATACTTTCTTTTATTGTTGTTCTTCTTTAATGCCATGATGATCATTTCTTTCTCTTTTTTCTCGAGCGACAATGAATCATCTTCTGTCTCGTGGGTGATATCCTCAATTTCCTCATCCGTACCAGTATCATTTTCCACGGCATCAATCACCAATGGTTCATAATTTTCATCAGGTATGTCTTGCTCACTCTTGGCAGGCAAAGACCCCAGGTCATGGAATAAACGTTCGTGACGCGATAAAATTTCAGTACGAGACCTGTCATCTTTGAGTATTTCATGGATGAGTTTTTTCATTTCAGTCACGTCTTGCCGCATTTCAAACAAGATCTTATACAGGATATCTCGTTCAGAGAAGCTGTCAGAATTCTTAGATTTATCTAACAATGCCGGAAGGTTAGATTCAGTACGGGGAAGGTACTTGGCCAGGGTGTCTCTGTTTACTTCCCTTTCTATCTCAAGCACACTCATCTGCTCAACCAGGTTTTTCAGCTGCCTGATATTTCCCGGAAATCGGAAACTTTTAATCAATGTTTTTGCTTCCTCAGAAAGGGTAAGCGGCTTGATATGGTAAGTATCCGAGAAGTCTACTGCGAATTTTCTGAAAAGGAGTAAGACATCATCACCACGTTCCCTCAGTGAAGGAACCTTGATGGGGACGGTATTGAGCCTGTAGAACAAGTCTTCCCTGAATTTCCCATTCTTTATCCCTTCGGAAAGATCTACATTGGTAGCAGCAATCACCCGCACATCTGATTTGATGACCTTGGAAGACCCTACTTTGATGAATTCACCATTTTCCAGCACCCTCAATAATCTGGCCTGGGTGCTTACAGGCATTTCACCAATTTCGTCAAGGAAAATGGTACCGCCGTCAGTTACTTCAAAATAACCTTTTCTGGATTCATGTGCCCCCGTAAAAGCGCCTTTTTCATGACCGAAAAGCTCTGAGTCTATTGTTCCTTCAGGAATCGCTCCACAGTTGATAGCGATAAACTGTCCATGTTTTCGGTGCGATAAACTATGGATGATCTTTGAAAAGGATTCTTTTCCTGCACCGCTCTCACCGGAGATAAGTACACTCATATCGGTAGGGGCCACCTGCACCGCCACCCTGATTGCATTATTGAGTAGGGGGGAATTCCCAATGATCTCAAATCGTTGCTTGACTGATTGTATTTCCGAATCCACGTGATAATTCATGCTTTAACTACCTCTCCAATAAGTGTCGCGGGCGTACACTCATTCACTTTCACCTCCACGTATTGTCCTTTTTTGTAATTGTTGTTGTCAAAAACAATGACTTTGTTGGCAGAGTTTCGGCCTTGCAACTGTGCCGGAGATTTTTTGCTGGATCCTTCAATTAATACTTTAAATACCTTACCTACATCCTGACGATTTCGGGCAAGCGATATTTCCTGCTGCTTGTTAATAATTTCCTGGAGTCGTTTCTTTTTGACATCGAGGGGAATGTCGTCTTCATATTTTTTTGCTGCCAGCGTGCCAGGTCGCTCGGAGTAATAAAACATGTAGGAGAAGTCGTATTTCACATAATCCATCAGTGACAACGTGTCCTGGTGTTCTTCTTCGGTCTCCGAACAAAATCCTGCAATCATGTCTGAACTGATCCCGCATTCAGTGCCCAGAATCGATCTGATGGCATCCACCCGGTTGATATACCATTCACGGTCGTACGTTCGGTTCATCAGTTCCAATACCCTGGAATTTCCACTTTGTGCTGGCAGGTGGATGTAGTTGCAGATGTTCTCATATCGCTTCATGGTATGAAGCACTTCATCGGTGATGTCTTTGGGGTGGGAGGTAGAAAATCTTACCCTGAGGTCCGGATGTACTTTAGCCACCATTTCTAACAGATTGGCAAAGTTGACAATAGTTTTCGAATCTTCGTTTTTTTCCAGCCGGGCTTTATTATTCTCTTCCGGAGACCATTTGTAGGAGTCTACGTTTTGTCCAAGAAGGGTTACTTCCCGATAGCCGTTATTGCAGAGTTCCTGCGCTTCGGCAACGATGGAATGCGGGTCCCTGCTTCGTTCTCTGCCGCGGGTAAAGGGTACTACACAAAAGGAACACATGTTATCACATCCGCGCATGATGGAGATGAAGGCTGTGACCCCGTTTGAGTTAAGGCGGACAGGTGAAATATCGGCGTAGGTTTCTTCTCTGGAAAGAAACGTATTGACCCCACGGTCTCCCTCTTCTGCTTTCCTTACCAAATTGGGCAGGTCCCTGTAAGCATCCGGTCCAGCCACCAGGTCAACGATCTTTTCTTCTTCTAAAAGCTTGGATTTCAGTCGCTCAGCCATGCAACCCAAAACGCCAATGGTGATTTCCGGACGGTCTTTTTTGATCTGGTTAAATTGTGTCAACCGCTTCCTGACCGTCTGTTCGGCTTTGTCTCTGATAGAGCAGGTATTGAGCAAGATGACGTCAGCGGCTTCAAAAGAACTGGTGGTGTCAAACCCTTCCTTTTTTAGGATAGAGGTGACAATCTCGCTGTCTGAGAAGTTCATCTGACAACCGTAACTCTCAATGTAGAGTTTTTTGCCTGCTTTAGCATCCCCCTCTTTGGAAATCCGGACTTCACAGTGGTCTTCTTTCTTCTTATTGTCTAAGATTCCTATGTCTTCTATCAACTCCATAATCGACGCAAAGATAACAGGATTCAAAAAAGGAATGACATTTTGTCAGTATATTTAAGAGATCTGAACCTTTAATTATTCATCTAATTACGCTCCCTCGTGGCTTGCAGACTAAAGCCAACATTCACTGTGTTGTAGATGAATTGATCTTTGGCTTTGTCTATCACCGATGATTCATCATCATGCATGATATTCCATTCCGTTCGGTCGAGGTTGAATTTTGCATCTGCAAAGACTTTGTTATTCCTGAAAAAGACAGTTGCCGGAAAAGTGATGCTTTTGGTGATACCCCGCATGGTTAAATTGCCAGTGACATAATGTGTTGGTTCTTTCACCATAAACTCACTGAGTAAGGCGGGTGTGTTCTCAGATGGGAACTCCTCTTTATCTACAATTTTAATCATGGAATCGAAAGGGACCATGGTAATGAGTTCGAAGTGTGCAACAGGGAAGGAGTCAGCAAGAAAGAAGTCTTCTGACATCAAATGGTTTTTCAGTTTATCATAATCCTCAGAATCTTTTTTAACACTTTTGATGTCAAGGGATGGGATATCAATGATCACTTCACCCCCGATCAGGTTTGAATCTTGTGAGATCAGAAACCCTTCCTTTATGCCAATGGTTCCATTGTGTTGTTTCACAGGGCGACTTCCGATCCAGGTGACTACCGAACTGGATAGGTCAAGCTGGTACCTTGTGCCGCTGTCCACATCAGCGGTGTTTTCCTGTGGTTCACCCACCACAGATTCATTACCTCCGGGCTTTTGGGTACAACTAAAAAAGAATAGTGACAGACAAACAATGAATAGGTTTGATTTGATCATATGGGTGTTCAAAAGATTATTTAAAAACATTACCTTAACGCGTAATTATGACAACTTGTTAAGCAAACCTATATTTTTTTCATGGCACTAATAAAACCTGTAAGAGGCATTGAACCAAAATTCGGGAAGGATTGCTGGTTGGCCGATAATGCAACCATTGTAGGGGAAGTAGAGATGGGGAACCAGTGTACAATCTGGTTTAACGCTGTTGTGAGGGGAGATGTACACTATATAAAGATTGGAAATAAAACCAATATACAGGACAACGCCACCATCCATGGCACATATGAAAAAGCTCCTACGAACATCGGGAATAATGTGTCCATTGGTCACAATGCCATTGTGCACGGTTGCACACTTAAGGATGAGGTACTGATAGGCATGGGTGCCATCGTGATGGACAATGCAGTCGTGGAGGAGGGAGCCATTGTGGCGGCAGGTGCCGTGGTATTACAAAACACGATTGTAGAAGCCAATACCATCTATGCAGGGGTACCAGCCAAAAAAATAAAGACCGTAGGACCTGAGAACAGGGAAATGCAATCCAGGATCGCCAATAACTATATCAAATATGCCGGATGGTTTAAATAATCGGGTCAATGTAAAGCGGGCATCAAAAGGTGAGTACAATCCCTTTTATGCGGGATACATCTCTTTGATTTCTGAGGAGGATGCGATCGGCTATATGATCAATCAGCATAAAATATTCATGGATTACCTGAATACACTGAGCCAGGAAGACCTGGGAATGTCCTACGCTCCCGGTAAGTGGACGAGGGCACAGGTCATTGGACATATCATTGATACTGAGCGTGTCATGGCTTACCGGGCCATGTGTATTGCCAAAGGGGAACAGGTCATGCTACCGGGTTTTGACCAGGAGGAATACATGAATGAATCAAATTTTGATAGCAGATCGAAGGAATCCCTGATCAGAGAGTTTGATTTTGTGAGAAAAGCCAACATTGAGATGTTCTGCTCATGGGGTGAAAAGCATTTTAATCGCGTAGGAAATGCCAATGGCTCCAAATGTACGGTAACAGCGATACTTAGTATCATTGCGGGACATTTGGAGCATCATTTCAAAATGTTAAAAGAACGGTATATTTGAACTGAATGCATGTAAATAAATGATCTTTTTATGAATTTTCTTATTCGTACCCTACTTTCCAGTATTGCAGTCATTATTGTTTCGTACCTGCTGCCGGGTGTAATGGTAGAAGGTTTCTTTGTTGCGGTGATTGTAGCAGTACTGTTATCATTACTCAATATGACCGTTAAACCTTTACTTGTTATCCTCACTATCCCTCTGACTATATTTACGCTGGGGTTATTTCTGTTGGTGATCAATGCGCTGATCATTCTATTGGCGGATGCTGTGGTGCCTGGTTTCGAGGTAGCCGGTTTCTGGTGGGCGCTGCTGTTTAGCTTGTTACTTTCTTTGACAAATAGTCTTTTGTCTGAGTTGAGTGGATCGGAGCGGAAGAATTGAGGATACAGGAGACAGCATAGAGGAGACAGGAGGGTCAGAAATAAAACTGGTAACCGTGAGCCTTTCTTCCAGGTCTGTCAGCGACATTAAGCTTATTAAGACTAAGTGACAATTTGGTCTGTTCGGGACAGGCCCTGAATAGAGGCTAACCTCTTAAAGACAGCCAACGCCAATTGTACTATTCCAATACAATAGTATTCCTTCAAAATCTACACATTTTTAGGCCAAAGTCCGCGCGGGTTTCGATCAAAGTCCGCGCGGGTTTTGAGTAAAGTCTGGGCGGGTTTTAAACAAAGTCTGCGCAGACTTTTTGAGATATTACAAAATCGCCCTTTAAAAGCAATGAGGGGTGTTTTTATTCAGGATACACCTCTGTTTTTCTCTTCGGCCCTTCATTATCCCTTGAAACAATGATAGGATTATTCTAAGATTACATCTTTCGTTTTATCAGTCCCTAAGTTAATGACTGTGGTCACCCTTTCTCTTCTCTCTTCTCCCAGGTCTGTCCCCCTTCTCCGACAGACCTATTTGTACCTACGTGCTATCATTAGAAATGTTGCCTGTCAGGACAAGTTGTGGAAAAAAGCCCGGAATGGTCTGACTGTCATCCGACCTCTTTTCAGAAATACACCGGGCACTGTGTGTCATTAAATGCCCTCAATACCTTCATGGCTTAAAAACAATGGTTCAAAAACAATGGTTCCTCTTATCATTCTTCAATCATTGTAAAAGATAAATTATTGTAGGAGAGAAGTATTTAGCCATTCCCACTAAATGATCCTAATTTTTTAATGGCTTGAACAATTAATATCGGAGAATGTCATCCAGGCCAGATTTGATTACTTGAAGCTCATGGGGTTCAATGGAGCCAATTTTCTTTTTTAATCTGGACTTTGAAACAGACCTGATGTGAAATGTCAAAACTTCACTTTGAGCTTTGAGCCGGTTTCTTTCGTTTGGATCCAGAATTAAATTGCCTTTATAGTTTTTTATATTGGTAGTTAAAGGGCAAACAATAACTATAGGTAAATATTGATTGAGAACATTGCCACTAATAATGACTGCTGGTCTTCGTTCAGCCTGCTCACTTTCTTTTACAGGGTCAAAGTAGAGGTCCCAGATCTCACCTTGCTTCATCTTCAGCCGTTAGTTGAATCACATATTCAGCCATTCCTTCTTCAGCAATGGTGAGTATTTCATCATCCGAGGATGCCTTTTTATAGGATTTAATGTATTCCGCTTTGTTGAGTTGATCTAAATAGATGGTCAGCGCCTTCTCAATTAATCTGTTTTTTGGGAGATTAACTTTTTTGGACAATTCATCCAGTCTGGCAAGTAACTGATCAGGTAATGTGGAGGTATACGTAGCCATGTTTATAAATATTAATCATAAATATAATCAATATTTATTGTCTATAGTTCAATTTCTTTGATGACTACCCCTCTTTTGTATCGGTAGCAGGTAAACGCTATAGACTTTTGTACACATCAACACAGCAAGAGAGGAGTATCCAGCCCCCCAACTAAATGCATTCAATGCCTTAATGGTTCAAAAAGCAATAGTCCCCTGATGGTCTATAGTTCTAATGCCTTGAGAATAACCCCTTCTTCCTGAATAGACAGCCCAGGCTTATGATCAAACAAACCAAACAGAGTCGAGCCTGATCCGCTCATCGCCGCATAGATGGCTCCTTCTTGATAGAGCAAATCTTTGAGTTTCTGTAGGTCCGGATGATTATGAAAAATACTGGCTTCAAAATCGTTTTTTACCTGGTCTTTCCAGTCTGCAATCGGGAATTTTAATACTTCCTTTAATTCCACAGAAGGTTTGGCAGGCTTCACATGTGCATAGGCTTCGGCAGTACCAATGGATACCCCAGGGAACACAAGGACCAGGAACTTTCCTTTCAGGTCAAGTGTGATGGGAGAGAGGTCGGTGCCTGTTCCTGTAGCCAATGCCGGAAGATTGTCAATAAAAAAGGGGCAATCGCTTCCCAGCTCTGCTGCGAATGCTTTCAATTGCTCATTGGTGATGTCCAGCCCAAACAGGTCATTGAGCATTTTGAGGGTAAAAGCGGCATCCGAAGATCCACCTCCCAGTCCGGCTCCCATGGGGATCACTTTGTGGAGGTGTATGCTAACTTCCGAAATATCATGGCTTGCCCTGATCAGTTGGTAGGCCTTGATGCAGAGATTGTCACCTCTATCCTGGTCCACTTTCAGTCCCGTATTGGTAAAGGAGAACTGTTGGGCCGGAACGATCTCCAAAACATCCGTAAAAGGGACGGGGTAGAGACAACTTTCGATGTCATGATACCCGTCCGGTCTTTTGTTGAGTATGTTCAGGCCAATGTTGATCTTGGCGTTTGGAAAGGCGATCATTCCAAATCTCTCTTAGCCCTTTTTCATCATCTCGATGACTTCCTCCGAGATTCCAGTACTGGAGTAACCACCATCATGGAAAAGGTTCTGCATGGTGATCATTCTGCTCAGGTCAGAAAATAGGAATATACAGTAGTTGGCACAATCAGCTGCTGTGGCATTACCTAGCGGTGACATTTTCTGTGCAAAGTCGAAGAAGGAGTCGAAACCTCCAATGCCTGATCCGGCAGTAGTTGGAGTAGGGGATTGTGAAATGGTATTTACGCGCACTTTCTTTGCTTTTCCAAATCTATACCCATAACCTCTTGCAATGGACTCCAATAAAGCTTTGGCATCTGCCATGTCGGTATAAAAGGGAAATGTCCTCTGCGCAGCAATGTAGGACAGTCCTACTACAGAACCCCACTCATTGAGTGCATCCTGTTTTTCAGCACTGGCCATCATCTTGTGGAATGACAAGCCTGATATATCCAGTGATTTTTGATACCAATCATAATTCAACTCGCCATAAGACCTGCCCTTGCGGATATTGGGAGACATCCCAATGGAATGCAGCACGAAATCTATTTTCCCGCCCAATGATTCCATCGACTTGGTATAAAGGTTATCAAGATCTTCCACAGAAGTGGCATCTGCCCCGATTACCTGAGTCTTGCAGGCTTCTGCCAGTTCATTGATCTTACCCATCCTAAGGGCTATTGGCGCATTGGTAAGGGTGAATTGAGCGCCCTCTTCGAAAGCTCTTTCGGCGACATGCCATGCGATAGAATTTTCATCCAACGCTCCTGATATGATTCCTCTTTTTCCTTTAAGTAATTGGTGAGACATAGATCTAGTTATTTATTTTTTGCAAAAATATAGGATGGATTTGAAACCGTGCCTTTAAAATGGTTTAATATAAATGGCTGGCTACTGATTTCGGGTTTTAGACAATTGAAGGAATCAAATCTCAAAACTATTTCTATGGTTTTTTAGCCACTGATGCTGGATAAATGTATGTTTCGGATTTACCTGTGAGTTACAGGCCACGGTGTAGGGTCACATGCCACGAGGAAGGGATCAATTCTTTTAACCACGGATTCCTAATTAACACTCTTACTAAAACCAAACTCAGTGATTAATTGACGTTGATTATTATTTATAGCAATTACTGCTAAAATCAATCTGGTGTGCAAAGTAAATAGCACCAATAACTCCAACCTTGTTGGAGTATTCGTGAAATTTTTTTAACTCTAAAATTCGCATTCGAGGCTTTTATTCTAACTCAAATCACATTTTTTATTCGTGATATATAACCACTAATCCACTAATAAAAATCTGTATGTCTCGGATTTACCTGTGAGCAGGAAAACTGTCGTGAATGAATGGGATTGCACAAACAAGCCGACGTGCTGTAACAATTTGTGTTATTATTCTTCTTCCTTGAAAGACCCTAATAATTAGTGCAGTGGCTCTTATATACCCAACAGCTCTTTTGAACTGTTGATCGCCACTTCGGAAGGATTATCCCCACCAATCATTTTGGCGATTTCGAGGATACGCTCTTCGGATTCAAGTTTCTTGATCTTGCTGACAGACTTATCGGATGAGTGGTCCTTATACACGTAATAATGAGCTTCACCTCCGGCAGCAAACTGTGGCAGGTGACTGATGGCAATCACCTGGTGGTTCTTAGACATGGTTTTCATCATGGAAATCATCTGTAAAGCGATTTCTCCGGATACGCCTGTGTCAATCTCATCAAAAATGACTGTTGGAAGTGCGGTTTTATCGGCAATCAGATATTTGATAGCAAAGATCAAGCGGCTAAATTCACCACCACTGGCCACATGCTTAATTTCCTTCGGTGGAATTCCTTTGTTGGCCGAAAACATCATTTCCACCTGGTCCAATCCTGTTTTAGATGGCTTGACTTCTTTGACTTCGAAGTGAACCACACCATTGGTAATGCCCAGCTTATGGATGATGGCTTCTATGGCTTTGGCCATTTCCCCACTGTATTTTTTACGACTTGCTGAGAGCTTTGCGCCGACCTCCAGCATGGCTTTTTCAGCTTCATCCAGCATGGCTTTGGCCTGAGCTATTTTATCGTCCAGGTTTTGAACAGATTCCAACTGACGGCCCAGCTTTTCCCGGATCTCGATCAGCTCTGCCACCGAAGCAACTTTGTGCTTAGACTCCAGCCGAAAGATCAGGTCCAGCCGATCTTTTACGATCTGTGTCCTTTCCGGATCATATTCAATCGCCTCCTGCTCCCTGCTGATCTCATTGCCAATGTCTCTGGCATCGATCATGTTGCTGTAGAGGCGCTCATAGAGGTCTTCAATAGCAGTGGAATAACCTTTCACTGAAGCGAGCAGCGAAAGGCATTGTTGTAGCTGCTGGTTGATAGAAAACTCTTCCCCGTCAAGTAGTTGGGATACACCACTCAGATTGGTTTTGATTTCTTCCGAGTGCTCAAGGACCTCTAACTCTCTTTCCAGCGCTTCCTTCTCTTCCGTATCAAGGTTTGCTTCTTCCAGCTCATTGAATAAGAACTGGTTATAGTCTGTTTCTTTCTCGTTGTTTTGGGAAAATGAGACCAGCTCTTCATATTGAGACAGGCAATCGGAATAATGGAGGTATTTCTGCTCGTAAGCATCCTTGAGCTGTGCATTTCCGGCATACAGGTCAAGGGTTTCCAGCTGGTAGAGGTTTTGACCTAATTGCAATCCTTCATGCTGGGAGTGAATGTCCATCAATCGCTCACCGATCTTTTTAAGGACATCCAGCGTAACCGGTAGATCATTGACAAAAGCCCTGGATTTTCCTGAAGGATTGATTTCTCTGCGAATAATGGTCTCGTCTTCATAGTCGAGGTCTTCTTCCTCAAAGAGGCTATTGAGCTGATAGTCCCTGATCAAAAAAGTACCTTCCACCACACATTTTTCACGATCGGAATATAAAGCCCTGGTGTCTGCCCGGTTGCCTAAAAGCAGCCCTACAGCGCCCAGCATGATGGATTTTCCTGCTCCCGTTTCACCGGTAATGATATTAAGACCCGATGCAGGATGCATTTCAAGATTTTGGATCAGGGCGTAATTGGCTATTGAAAGAGTTTTGATCATGAAGTCAGGGGACTTTTACGTCGGCCCAAATTTCATCAATTTGTGTTAAAAGAACATTCATCTTTCGGCCCATCTTGTTTTGGACCTTCAAAATATTGGCAATGTGCTTGACTGGCTTTACAAAATAGACCGATCCATCCTCAAGTATGATGTTTAACCAGACTTTGTTTGTGATGCACGTATCTAATTGGTCGAAATTAACCCTCAGAAGTTTTTTGCTCATCGATGTTACTCTATAATTGACTTGAAGGTATCACTTCGGCTGGGATCTAATGCCGTTAAGATCTCATAGGCTTCTCGTTGAAGCGCCGGATTGCCTTCAGTGAATATTTGGGTGATCTCTTCAGCTTTGGCATCCAGAAAGCTAATGATCAAAATAGATCTTGGTCTGGCCTGGTTAGCCGTTCTCAAGCCTTTCAAGCTTGTCAATACACTCCTCCTGGCTTCTTCGGGTTCGTCCATGAAGATATCCAAGCCTTTGATGTGGTAGCTGTAGTAGCCTTTCCTCACAGGCTCAAATGTGGTGCTGAGCAGGTTTTCGGTGAGCCAGTACCTGTTTCGGATACTGTTAAACTGCTGCCATCCCGGATAGCCTGATTGTTGGGCGTTGATCACTACCTGGTTGGCCAGCTGGAAGTACCGCGTGCCACCCATCTCACTGAATGTGTCATAATCCACACCAATGATCACATAGGCGTAGTAGGCCAGGAGAGAAGTGATATTATTCAGAAAAGCGCTCTCATTAAACTGTAAGGGCTGTGACTGAAAATATTCAAATACCCAATCCCTGTCGGCAAAGTTGAAAACCACAGTTTCGTAATCCGTCCCGTAGACGGGTCTCGAAGAAAGGATTTGTACCGACGCTCCGAATTTTCCCAGTCCCGGCTGGGTCTCATTCGGGTCCAGCGTCAGGATTAGATTACAATTGATACGCTCTTCCGGAAGATATTCATCGTCGGTCCACTTGCGATCATTGAGAAACTGGGCGAAAGCTGTCTCCATATCCGTAAATATGCTTCGCTCGGTGGTTTGCACTTGATCCGCATTGACGATCACCCGGCAGTTCAGCTCCTGGCTGAATACGGAGAAGCTTAATAAAAAACCAACTATAAAGAGCAATCTATTCATTGATCCATGTTTTCCAGTGTATCAAGCAGGTCTTCTGCTACCTGATCTTTACTCTTTAACTCAAAACTGATTTGATTATTATCTTTTTTGAAGATCGTCACTCGATTGGTGTCGTGTGAAAACCCGGCACCTTCGTGATTGAGTGAATTCAAAACGATCATATCCAGATTTTTCTTTTTCAGCTTGCCCTGGGCATTCTCTTCTTCATTGTCTGTTTCCAGCGCAAACCCAACTGTAACCTGGCCATTTTTCTTCAACTTTCCTAATTCCATCGCGATATCGGGATTTGGAACCAGGGTGATCTCCAGGTTGTCTTTTTGCTTTTTGATCTTCGAGGCAGCGATCTCTTTAGGTCTGTAGTCTACCACTGCGGCAGTAAAAATCGCAATATCTGCATCCAAAAATGATTTTCTGGCAGCTTCATACAGCTCTTCTGCTGAAGTAATGTTTTGGATATTGATCGCAGGATGATGAGGCAGGTGCTGAACGGGTCCGGTAACAAAATCTACCGTTGCCCCTCGTTTCGCACAGGCCAGTGCAATGGAACGGCCCATTTTCCCGGTGCTATGGTTTCCGATGAACCTTACGGGATCAAATGCTTCATGGGTAGGTCCTGAGGTAATAAGGACCTTTTTACCTTTTAATGTTTCTTTTTTTTTAAAGTGGATCCGAATAGCCTCCAGTAAATGTTCCGGTTCTGCCATTCTGCCAATACCATGTAATCCACTGGCAAGTTCACCATCCTCAGCCTCGATAATGATGTTGCCATAGCTGTTGAGCTTTTTCAGGTTGTCTCTGGTGGTTGGATGCTGATACATGTCCAGGTCCATGGCTGGTGATACCATCACGGGGCAGCGTGCTGAAAGATAGATAGCAGTAAGCAAGTTGTCAGCCTGTCCATTGGCCATCTTCGACAGGGTGTTGGCACTTAAAGGGGCGACGATCATCAGGTCAGCCCAGAGCCCAAGCTCCACATGGTTGACCCATTCACCCTGCTCATTTTTGATGAATTCGGAATAAACAGGGTTTTTAGACAGGGTAGAAAGTGTAAGAGGTGTGATGAAATCTTTGGCACTGGAAGTCATGATCACCTTCACTTCGGCACCTTCTTTGACAAGTAACCTAACAAAAAAAGCGGTCTTGTAGGCCGCTATTGAGCCACAAACCGCTATTAAGATTTTTTTTCCAGCCAACATGGGCGGATAATTAAGATGCTGATTCTTCCAGCTCTGGTGTTCTGAATGTTATCTTTCCTTCCAGAAACTCCTCAACGGCAACCGTAGTAGGCTTGGGCATTCTTTCGTAGAATTTAGATATTTCAATTTGCTCTCTATTTTCAAAGATCTCTTCCAGGTTATCCACGGACGATGCAAACTCAGCCAGCTTGGAATTAAGCTCTTCTTTTTGTTGAGCACTGATCTGTCTTGCTCTTTTGGAAATCACTACCATGGATTCGTAAATGTTACCAGTAGGCTGTGCTATTTCCTCGTTGTTTCTTGTGATTAATGACGCGCTTATTGCCATGTGCAAACTCTTTCTTTACTTCAGAAAATTAATTTTGATCTGCAAAGATAGCTAATTGTTCGATGCTATCCTCATAATATTTCTCTGCCTGAGCAATAAATTCGCTCTCCGGGTAATTGTCCACCAATCTTTCATACCTGGCGATCACATCCCTGAAGCGTTCTTCCTGCCTGGCGCGAATACTGGCTACGGCAAACTCATGAGCAGCCATTACCTCCAGAAAGTGGATCTCTGCATTGTATTTTGAGTCAGGATAGGAGTCGTGGAAATTTTCCGCCGTAGTTAATGCAGCCTGATAACCACCATATTTTGACCTCCTGAGGTTGAAAAACAGCTTTACCTTACCATACTCTTTGGTTTCCAGCTTCACTCGTAATTCCTGGATAAGGACATCTGCTTTTTCAGACAACTCTTCGTATGGGTATTTATTGATGAAGTTTTGCAGGGCTGTCATGGCTTCATACGTACTTGTCTGATCCAGGCTGGCTTCGGGTGATTGAAGGTAGAGCGAGTATGCCCTCATATACTGCGCTTCCATTGCATACTCACTTCGGCCATAGATTTCGTAAAAGGACTTGAAATAATGGGCACTAAGCAGGTATTGCTTCTGATAGTAGAACGTGTAAGCGTAATAGTAGTTGGCTAGCTCAGCTTCTTCAGTCCCCCGGATAAGAGGTATGATTTCCTCAAACAAAATGTTTGCATGGTAGTAATCCTGTTCATTGTAGTAGTCGAGGGCAGCCTCGTATTTCACTTTCCAATCAGTACTTTTCTGAATTTTTCTGAATTTACACCCACCAGCAAAAAGGAGGAATACCAAAAGAAAATTTAGGATGAATTTTTGACTCATTTTTTAAAAACTGGACGCAAACTTAGTTTATTGAGCTAACAACTAAAAAGTATCTAAACTATTGCTCACCAGCCTTCTCCTTTTTTAACAAAATTTGTGACGCTTCGGCTCCCTGATTGGACCTGGGAAACTTTTGAGATTCTCTCTTTAATGGGATGGATTCATCTTTTTGAAGTGGCAGCATAGGTTTTACGTCTTCTATTGGACCCAGTTGATTTAAGCTATCCAGATAGGGTGCCAATTGAAAAAGTGTAGGTCTTTCTTCGACGCGCCAGTTAAACCCTTCAAGTTTTTGAACCTCCGGAGTGAATTCATGTGGTGGGATAAACTGGGCGTCCGGGTTGTTATAGGCCGAAAAGTTGATCAGCTTTTTGTCCCTGAAGCGCATGCGCATCTTGCTTGTAAAAAGCTTGTTGAGCCCCATAACAGAGGAATCCCCTTCTTCCAGGGCATAGTAGAGGAGCTCTCCGTTTCCATCTACATCAATTGTTTTGATATTGTTAAACTCAAAATCAGCGATCATATTACGTCCCTTGATTTGATTGTAATTTGAAATAGTATCTTCCTGGGTCATAAAGGAGTTAGTGATCATGTGCATGGTTTTGATCTCATTGGCAGAGATCTCCAGATAAATCGTATCGGCCTCGATTTGATTTTGTTCGTTCCACATCACCGGGTCATGATAAAAATAGATGATCGAGTCGGCCAGGAAATACGAAACGGAATCGGCGATGCCCTGCAGCCCTTCCTTAAACATCTTTACATCATGATAAGCCAGGATCCTCTTCAAAGAATCAAACTCACTTTCCACGGAAACCAAAGTGTCGGCAGAAACATAAAAAGTATCCGCAACGACCCTGAAAGTGTCAGGCTCCATAAATAGGGTGTCCTGACTTAGGATCCTTTTCATCAGTGGATTACCAAAGATTTTGCTAAGGCCATTTTTTTTGTCATAGAAACCTTCTTCTCCAGTAATGATGATGTCTTTTTCTTTAGCGATCAGTTTTACGTTACCAATAGCTTTATAATACTTTCTCAGATCATCAAAGAATAACTCATCGCCAATCAGTGTATAATCCTGGGTCTCAATGTTCCCTTCTATAAATTGGCTCTGATCATTAACTGTCTTGAACTCGCTGCCCTGGGAATATAAGATCGTGCCATCATCAGTAGTGACTTCGGTAGGCCCATAGGTATAAGCCACTTTGGTGATGGTATTGTACCGAAGCGTATCAGCTTCCAGTACATAATTAGGTGCTGTTAATACCACCTCATTCCAAAACAACGCATAGTTCTGTTGGGCATAAAAATAGCCGATTTCGCTGATCAGGGTGTTTGTGGTGTCTACCAGTTTACCATTATTGAAGTATTGTGCTACCTCGGTTTCCAGGTCATAGTCAAGAAAATCTGTAAAAAGCTGACGTTCCCCACGTGTATAGATGACATTATCGCGCAATCTGGCTTTCCTTTCATTTCCGTCATAGAATAGTTTTCTTGAGGTGATTACCACCGAATCATCTACAATCCTTACCCTTCCGTAAGCCTCCATGATGTTTCTTGCAGGATAGAAAAAAGAGCTGTCACAGTATATGGTTGTGCTTTTTTGCTTGAACACCACGTTGTCCCACAGCTTACGATAAGTCTCACCGTTTTTCTTGTTCACAATCAATGAGTCAGCCCGGTACTGAATCTTTTTCTGTGCAGTGAGATCCGGGACCGCCCCTAGGAGAAAGAGAAATAATATCGAATATTGCAGTAACTTCATTTTGGGATTGTAAAGCTATAAGACAAACGCAATATAAGGAGTGTAGTATGCTAGAGTATTTTTTGTCTTTCATCGATCAACATAAACTTATCGCAAAGGATGAGCGTGTTTTGTTGGCAGTAAGTGCTGGAATAGACTCCATGACTATGGCTCACCTTTTCCTACAATCACCCTACCCATTTGTAGTTAGTCATATCAATTTTGGATTACGGGGAGAGGAGAGCCATAAGGATGAAGCTTTCGTAAGAAACTGGTGTGATACCCATAAAATCAAATGTTTTGTCCAGCACGCGCCCACAAAGATATTTGAAGGGAAGGATTCAATACAGATGGCAGCGCGCGAATTTCGCTATCAATACTTCGATGATCTCATACATAAAGAAGGGTTCCACAAGCTTGCTACGGCCCATCACCTGGATGATAGCCTGGAAACGGTATTGTTTAATATGATCAAAGGGACCGGCTTGCGTGGGTTGAAAGGAATAAACCCAATCAACAGAGATATTATCCGGCCGCTACTGTTTGCAGGTAAGGAAGAAATCAAAGCGTATGCAAAAGAGGCTACCATACAGTGGAGAGAAGATGCAACCAACGAAACGGATAATTATCAGCGGAATAAGATCCGTCACCAGGTTATTCCTGTACTGAAATCCATCAATCCCGCGTTGATGCGGTCTTTCAATAGTGTCGTCCAGCGTGTCACAGATGCGCAGGACCTGGTAGAGGAGACCACAAAAAACCTGTTAAAAGTCCACAAGAATGTAGAAAACGGGGTTGTCAGGATCGGCCTCGATTGGTTGAAGCAGTATCGTAATCCCGGGTCAATATTCAATGAAATTCTTCGGGAATATGGATTTTCTTATTCGCGGGTTGAGCAGATCCAATCAGCGGTTTTATCCGGTACTTCAGGAAAATTATTTTACTCAGACCTGTATGAGCTTAATGTAGACAGGGATCAATTGATCATTCGGGAAAAAGAGTCATTTCATTTTAAAGATACAACATTGCGAATTCCCGGGGTGACAATCATTGGCAACCGGTGGATTGATGCTGATGTGATCGCAGGTAATGAAATCGGTGATGTTCACGATCCATGTGTGGCATACCTCGATCTCGACAAGCTTACAACGCCTACTGTGGCTTATTGGGAAGAGGGGGAGACTTTTTATCCCCTGGGCATGAAGGGTAAAAAAAAGGTGAGTGACTTTATGATTGATTCCAAAATTCCGCTAACATTGAAAAAAGATGTACTAATCCTAAAAAGTGAAGGGGAAATTGCCTGGATCATTGGATATCGGTTGGATGATCGGTTTAAAGTGACATCGGATACACGTAAAATGCTTCGTCTGCAATTACATAAAGATGTTTAAGATCTTCAAGAAGTCATATACCGAAAAAGAGAAGTTTCAATTTAGCTTTTTGAGAAAAGCCAAACTGTTTGAAAACCTCGAAGATGATGAGCTTATTCATCTGTTGCCCTATGTGTATGAACGAAAGTATCACCGCGATGAGGTGGTATTCTTTACAGGGGATCCCAGCCATGCCATTTATATTGTAAAATCTGGTATCGTTGGATTGAAGCTGGATGTAGCGGATGATTTTGAGAAGTTGATGACATTGAGAAGCGGAGGTCTATTTGGCGATAATGCCATACTCCCGGAAACCAACCGCACTTATACATCGATTATCGAAACAGAATCAGCTGATATCTATGTTATTCCCAAAGTGAATATCGAAGAGGTAATGAATGATCATCCGGTCATCAAAGCCAAGATCATGACCAACTTTGCGGAGATCTACAATGATTATGTGGCCAAGCTATTCAAGGTTTATCGATCCACCGTTGGGTTTTTTGATCTGAATACGGTTTATTCTGATTCTGACTTTTAAGTGGGTGAATACTTTTCTATTCCCCACACACGATGTAGTTTTGAAGTGCAAAGATAGTTACGTGATAAAATCCATCCTGTAGCGATCGAAATGCCTGAAATTTTCTATCAATAAATTTTACAAAATTATGAAAGTAACAGTCGTAGGCGCCGGTGCAGTAGGTGCCACATGTGCTGAAAATATTGCTTGCAAGCAGCTAGCTGAAGAATTGGTGATTGTCGATATCAAAGAAGGACTTGCCGAAGGTAAAGCCATGGACATGATGCAGACAGCAACCTTGAACGGTTTTGACACCAAGATTATTGGTTCCACCAACGATTATGCTCCCACTGCAGGTTCCAGTGTGGTGGTGATTACCTCAGGTTTACCCAGGAAGCCAGGCATGACCAGGGAAGAGCTGATCGGTACCAACGCAGGTATCGTAAAATCTGTTACTGACAACATCCTGAAATACAGCCCTGATACCATACTTATTGTGATCAGTAATCCCATGGATACAATGACTTACCTCTCGGCCAAGGCCAGCGGTCTTCCCAAAGAAAGGGTAATTGGCATGGGTGGTATACTGGATAGCAGCCGTTTCAAATACCGATTGAGTGAAGCGATTGGATGCTCACCCAATGATCTGCAAGGAGTAGTGATTGGAGGCCATGGTGATACGACCATGATCCCATTGATCAACCATGCCACTTACAACAGTGCTCCTGTCACTGACTTCCTGACCAAAGAGCAGCAGGATAGCGTGGTCCAGGAAACCATGGTTGGCGGTGCGACACTGACCAAATTGATTGGAACATCTGCGTGGTATGCGCCTGGCGCAGCCGGAGCCTTCCTGGTAGAAAGTATCGTGAGAGATCAGAAAAAACTATTCCCTTGCTGCGTGTACCTGGATGGTGAGTATGGCCAAAAAGATATCTGTATAGGTGTACCAGTAGTTGTGGGTAAAAACGGCATCGAAAAAATTGTTGACTACAAGCTAAGCAGTGAAGAGCAGGAGAAATTCAACAAAAGCGCTGAAGCTGTCAGAAACATGAACAATGTGCTTGGAGAGATGAAGCTCGTGTAGGGCTCCAGCTAAAATATGTATATTTTTAAGCCCCATTCAAATGGGGCTTTTTTGATTTCTGAATTTGTTGCGAAATGACGAATTATTTTATTTACGATAGTGAGTTGATCAGTCGCGATCTAAGCTGGTTGCAATTCAATTACCGGGTTTTGGATCAGTCGAGGAAGGAAGAAAGGACGCTGTTAGATAAGCTAAAGTTTCTGGCCATCACCGATTCCAATGCCGATGAGTTTTTCATGATCCGGGTGGGTAGTCTCTACAACTATATTGATTACAACAAGGAACGGATCGACAATTCCGGGCTGCACCTGATCCCGTTTAAGGAAAAGCTATTTGCCAGCTATAAAGCCTTTGCACAAGCACAGAACGAACATTACGTGAATCAACTGATTCCGGAATTCAGAAAATACAATTTTGACATAGTCGGATTTGAAAAATTGCATAAGAAAGAGCGGGAAAGGGTGACCAACTATTTCGACAAGATCGTCTTCCCCACACTTACACCCATGGTGTATGACTCCTATCATTCTTTTCCTATCCTGATGAATAACATTCTTATTTTCGGTGTGGTGACAAAGGCTGAAAGTAAGAAGGAAAAGAAAAAGATGTCCTTCATCCAGATCCCACAAAATCTCCCCAGATTTTTTGAGATGGAGCGAAAAGGCAAAAGGATCTTCGTCCCGATAGAGGAAGTCGTGAGGGAGCATATCAGCGAGATATTTAAAAACGTTGAGATTATATCTTCTACCTTATTCAGGGTGACCCGAAATGGTGATTTCACGCTGGAGGATACTGAAGACATTGAAGCCAACCTTCTGGAAGAGATGAAGAAGAAGCTCAAGACTCGGAAAACTGGAAGGGTAGTACGGCTGGAGGTAGAAGAAGGCTATGACAAATGGTTGATCAAACAGCTCAAGCAAAAATATGAGATCGGTGAAGACAACCTGATTGTGATCGACAATCGTGCCCTGATGGATTATACTGGACTCTGGCAGATTGTCAAACACGAGTATTTTAATCAGTATAAAAGCCTTGCCCCTAAACAGGTCCCGCCCATCAGTATGGCAGATTATGAAGACCAGGATATGTTCAAGATCCTAAAAGATCGGGACATATTGCTTCATCATCCTTACAACAGCTTTGAACCGCTGATTGATTTGCTTGAGCAGGCAGCCGAAGATCCTCATGTTTTATCCATTAAACTCACTATTTACCGTTTGGCTAAAGACTCACGGGTTGTCAATGCCCTATTGAATGCGGCTGAGAACGGCAAGCATGTGTCTGTGCTCTTCGAAGTGAAGGCCCGGTTTGATGAGGAGAACAACATGAAGCAATCCCAAAGGCTCCAGAAAGCAGGTTGTTTCGTGATTTACGGTGTGGGAACACTGAAAACCCATACGAAGCTATTATTGATTGTTCGCAGGGAAAAAGACAGGGTGAAGCGCTTTGTCCATATGTCGTCTGGTAACTATAACGAGGACACAGCACGGCTATACACTGACATTGGGCTGATGAGTACGGATGAAGGCTATGCCAATGATGTGCAGGAGTTCTTCAATGTAATCACCGGGCACTCAAACCCGGAAGAGTATGAATACCTGATTACCGCTCCCCGCGATATGCGGAATAAATTTATTGAACTGATCAAGCGGGAGGAAGACAATGCTAAAAAGGGATTAAAAGCAGGAATTGTGATGAAAATGAATTCATTGCAGGATACTGAAGTGATACGTGCCCTGTACGATGCTTCCAATGCCGGCGTGGAGATCAAGTTGTTCGTCAGAGGTATTTGCTGTTTGCGACCAGGAAGGGTGGGACTGAGTGATAATATCATGGTAAAATCTATTGTTGGTGAATACCTGGAGCATTCCAGGATCTTTTATTTTCATAACAATGGTGAAAGCCAGGTGTATTGTGGCAGCGCCGATGTGATGGTCAGAAGTTTTGATCGCAGGTTAGAATCCTTGTTCCTGATCAAGGACCATCTGCTAAAGCAGCAGGCGATCAACATATTGTGCTTTAATATGAAGGACAATGTGAATTCCTATGAGATGAAAGAGGATGGCACTTTTGAAGAGTTATTCCCTAATGGGGAGCCGGAATTCAACATCCATACGGAATTTTATAAAGTGAAACGAGAGACCGTTTTAGCAGCTAAGTTGTTTTGAGGGACGCAAGCTATTGGATCGACCGACTAAGGCTGCAACCTCATCCGGAAGGTGGCTTTTATCGCGAGGTTTATAGATCCGATGATTTAACCAGCCATCCGGATCACGGCAAAGGACGCAATCTTGCCACCAGTATCTATTTTCTACTGGAAGGTAAAAATATCTCGCATTTTCATGAACTCTTATCTGATGAGCTTTGGTACTATCATGATGGTGATGGAGCCAATATTCATATGTTTAGGGATGGGAAATACCAATCCGTAGAGCTGAGCAAAGCGGGCAATGGGCATCTACAGGTCCTGATCCCAGCCAAAAGTGCGTTCGCTGCAGAAGTGATAGATCAACAGGGCTATGTGCTGATGGGATGTATGGTGACCCCGGGATTCGACTTCGAGGATTTTCGGATGCTAATGAAGGGGGAGATGCTGAGGAAGTATCCGGGGCATGAGGAGTTGATTGTGCGGTTTTGTATAGAATGAATAGGGATTCAAGGCGCGGAGACGCAAAGAGGGTTTCACGCAAAGACGCGGAGACGCAAAGAGATGGGCCTAAAAAGGGTTTCACGCTAAGAGGAGTTCACGCAAAGAGGCAAAGTAGAGTTATACAACATGGGATGATTCAGAACTCTGTGTCGACTACCTTGAAGTTATGAGTAAAATAGCTTTCCAGTTTCGAAAGTGTATCCTCACTGGTTTTACAGTCCTCAACGATCTTTCCTTCTTCCAGCACAATGATCCGTGAAGTTATTTCGGTGATGTGTCTGAGGTCATGACTGGAAATGATCATGGTCGTACCGCGGGCATTCAGATCTTCCAGTTTCCATTTGAGCCAGGATTGAGAGCCAGGATCCAGGTTGGCAAATGGCTCATCTAAAATCAGAATTTCCGGTTCATGAAGCATCGCCCCTAAAATACCGACCTTGGCTTTGTTTCCCCTGGATAGGTCCCTGATGAGCTTCTTCCCTTTGAACAGTTCTTCACCATAAAAGGCTTTGTTCCAGTTGAGGAAATCTTTGAGTTTGTTTTCAGGTATTCCGTTGATGCTGGCAATGAATTCCATATATTCCATCGGCCTTAAAAATGGAATTAAGAAGCCTTCATCGAGGTAAGAGCCTGTGTAGGCTTTCCTGTGATCTGACTTAAATACGGGTTTTTCTTTCGACGTAACATACCCGCTGGTAGGTTTTGAAAGGTCCAGGAGCAATCTGAGCATTGTGGTTTTACCCGCTCCGTTGTTACCCACTACCCCCAGCACTTCACCTTTGTCAATCCTCAGCTGTTCTGAAGAAAAAGCTATCACTTTTTCAAATTTCTTGATCGTTTGATGTAACTCAATCATTGGCGTAGTAAGATTCGGTTAGTATTACTTTTCTTCGGTTGAATATTGCCAAAGAGGCTTTAATCAGTATAGGGGTAAGCACTAAGCCTAAAAGTCCGGTAGCCATTAATACAATAATTCCCCTATCATAAATATCACCAATAATAAAAATGCCCATAGGCAATAAAGTCATCGGAATGATAAGTAAGAATTGATTAAATCTTACCCCTTGGTAATTCATGAAGACCCCCTTGGATAGTTCTACTTTGGAGGTATTAAAGTACCCACTGACGATCGTAAAATGACTGGTGATCCCCAGGTGGTAACAGAGGCAGGCTGCCTGGAATTTAAAATAGCCTTCATTAAAAAAGTTGTATGGGAGTATTAATAGGAAACCCATGACAGAAAAGACTGTAAGCAACAAATACTTAGCGCGAATAATGTGAGCTCGGGTAAGGTTGCTGGTCATTAATCGATCAAAATAACTACTTTCCCAGGCAAAGAGAAATTGCCCATGTTGAAGGGCGAATGCACCCATTGCAAGTGACATAAAAATGATCAATGTCCACCCTTGCTTATACATATCAAGTCTAACAAAGTAAAAAGCCGCATATATCAATAGGAATACTGAGAAAAAGAAGGTGACTTTTGGCCTTTTATTTCTGAAAATCAACCGAAGCTCCAGCAGCACCAGATTGATTGTTGGACTTTTGGTAAATCGTCCAAACGACCACGATCCGAATTCCTCGCTTTTTTCATTATAAAACTGATTTTGAATATTTTTAAAAGCGACTACGTATAATGAAATACATAGCGTCATTGACAAAACAATTGTCAGTGGATTGGTAAATAATTGGTTAATGGATTCCTCGTACCTGGTTGAAACATCAATCATTCCATTGAGTTCCAGATAAAGTAAAGTCACCAATCCCAGCAAAAGTGCGATAGTAAGAATTACCCTTTTTTGAAAAAGATATTTTACGATAATACCCAGGAAATTATTGGCCAAAATCAGACACCCAAAGAAGACAATCCAGGTAATAGCATGCTGTAACGATTTGTCAGGTAGCACAACCTGAACGAATACCGAAATGAATAGAATAAGCGGAATGATATTGAATAGACTTGAGATGGACCTAAGCAATGGGTAATGAATCAAAGTGGCCCTTTTGACTGGAAGTGTTCGGTAATAGTCAATATTCAGGAGTGAGATTCCTTGAAACTGGAGCCTGAATAATATGTCAAATAAAAAATAATAGAATGTAGCCCTCATGAATAGCTGATAGGGGTCAGCTTCTGTGTGTTCAGCGATTATCTTAAGTGTGTAGCCAGCGTATAAACTGATCAGAACAAGATATGTGGTGAATAATATCGATAGGAATATCTTAATGATATTACCAGCTAAATCCTTACCATCCAGGATCTTTCGCTTTCTGTCCAGGAAATAATGCTTCAGTAGCCAAACTGCCATTAATTATCGCTCTAAGGTTAGAGATGTAATATTTATCAAACAATTATATTCAAAATATATGGATTTTTAGCATAGGTGGATGTGGATACTAACGGCAAAGACGCTAAGAATTTGGGGAAGCCACGGATTCCTTTAGACTTGTGCTGTTACTTTTTTCATGAATTTTAAATCCAAAGAACCAAGGGAAGAAGGTGAACTATACGGATTCATAGTTGATAACTATTTCGTGATTTAGACCTTCAACCCTTTCTCGGATCAGTTGCCAATTAGAATGTTAAGTTTTGAGACTTATTAAAGGTTTTAGCAGACCATCCGATCTCGGTTCTTCAGATTTTTTCAATCATTAATAACAAATTTATGAAAAGGATTTTTGTAGGCATTGATATCTCCAAGGGATGGCTCGATTTTATTCCAATGAATGATCAGGTAGAGATACTTGATAAAGCAAGAAGGGTAAACAATGACATAAAGGGAGTGAATGAGATGATACAGTCACTTACTAAAAGGTATAACCAGGATGACCTTTGGTTTTGTTTTGAGCACACAGGTAACTATGGATTATTATTAAGCAGCATACTGCAGAGTAGTGAGCTCACTTATTCAGCAGTACCAGCACTTGAGATTAAGAAGTCCTTGGGCATTACCAGAGGCAAATCAGATCAGGTAGATGCAAGACGAATTGCAGAGTATGCAGCAATTCAAAAGCACAAGGTAAAACCCTCTAAATTACCTTCAGATGAACTTCTGAAGGTGAAAAACCTACTCACCTTCAGAGCCCAGCTCATTAAAACACGGACTGCATTTATTAACAGTATTAAATCATATAGAGAGGCTAAGAAAGTGGTGGATCTAAGCTATATCACATCTAATATTGAAGATAAAATCAATCTGCTTGACCAGGATATTAAATCTGTCGAACGGGAAATTAGTATCATTATAAAACAAAGTGAAGAGCTGAAAAACAACTATCAGTTGATTAGTTCAGTCAGGGGAATAGGGCAAGTAATCGGTGCCTTCTTGTTAGTATACACCAACAATTTTACTTCTTTTGATAATCCCAGAAAGTTCAATTGTTTTACAGGCCTGGCACCATTTGAGTCCAGCTCCGGAATTACAAAAGGCAAGACTAAAACAAGTGTCTATCGTCACAAATCTCTGAAGGTTTTGCTCTTTAATGGTGCTAATAGTGCTATTCAGCATGACCCACAATTAAAAAGATATTACCAAAGAAAAAAACAGGAAGGTAAAGAGCATATGACAATAATCAATGCAATAGCTTGTAAGATTATCTATCGTGCTTTTGCAACAATTAATAGACAGTCACCTTATGTAATTTTAGCTCAATAATTGTTTGCATAAGTCTTAGAATTCACTAATTAAAGGTATTCTATAGAATTTCAGTCAAACCAAAATTCCACTGATTTCTCGGATTTTGTCGGAGCTATTGGTGTTATCCCATCATTTCAACAGCAATAATTCTTATGATCCCTGATGGATCAGGGAAATAGAGAAAAATTCATTCGTGCATTAGTTGCAAAAAATCGCTGATACTGGATTATATCCACATTTTATATCTACTCCTTAAAATTAGTCTTCCAGGCACCGCCAAATCCAATGAGCTGATAATCCGATCCTCCAATTTGATTGCCATAGATAATGTCCACCTGGAAGCTTGGTGATACCAGGTAGGCTAGCCCAAAATCAAATCCCAGGCCACCATTGTCATCATTGAAAGTACCAAAAAGCTCCAGCCAGGTACTTAGCTTATCTGTTAGGGCATATCCTCCAACAGTGGTGAAAGCCCAGGTCTGTTCAAATCCTTTGGGCCAATCTGTGCCTGTGCTGTTGGTCCAGGTGAATTTTCCAAACCCGTATTCGAACAACAGCCGGAGCCCATAATTCAATTCATCCAATTGGAATGCCTGGGCACCCACATTCGGGAAAGTAAAGTTGGTGACCAGCGAAATCCTGGGTATAGCCCCATCTTGTTCCAGCAATCCGAATTTTGGACTTAAGGTAATGGGAGTAATACCACTTTGAGTTTCAGCTCCCATAAAATCGAATTTATTGACTGCATAGTTGGTCAATACCCGTAATTCCAGCCAATCAATAAGACCATACTTTACAGACAAATTGGGAATCGTATTGTGGGAAAAACTACCCGATTGCGTATTGGCATACCCAAGTTCCACCTGGAAAGTCCCGGGAGAGATTAATGGTACAGCATCCGTTACATTTGGGCGATCTGTGAAAATGGGGCTGTCCTGAGCCAGCATTTTATTTGAAAAGAATAACAGGAATAGAATTAATGTAAATTTATTCATTGCTTCAAAGAGTGTTTTGAAATTCTAATTTCTTTGTAGATCTTATTGAATTTTAATTAACAATCTATAAGTTAAAAAGTAAATATCATAACAGAATCTTTTAATCAGTTAGATCTATGTGAATTACTTTTATGCAGCTGTTTTAAATTCAATAAAATTTTATCTAATAGTCTTTTGGACTATTAGTCACATCCGGTAATTTTACGATACTCGGTTTGAAGAATTTTCCTTAAGTTCGATCCGTAAATCCGGTTTTTTCGATTCACAATAAACACAAAAAATTATCATGAGCCAAAGAAGAATTAGACTTGGGTTAATCGGTGGGGGGTTCAACTCTTTCATCGGTGTGGTCCACAGAATAGCAGCCTACATGTTTGAAGACTATGAAATCGTAGGTGGTGCATTTGATGCCAATTTCGATGAAGGTAAAAGGTTTGCAGAGCACCTGGAACTTGATATCAACAGGGCATATCCGGACATTGATGCTTTGATCGCTGCAGAAAAGGCCTTACCTGAAGATCAACGCATTGAGGCAGTGTCTGTCCTTACTCCCAACTTCCTGCATTATCCGATGGCCAAAAAGCTTATCGAAGCTGGTTTTCATGTGATCTGTGAGAAACCCATGACCATCACGGCAGCTGAGTCCATAGAGCTCGAGCAGCTGGTGGAAAAACACAAAGTGGTCTTTTGTCTGACCCATACCTATACGGGGTACCCCATGGCCAGGCAGATGAAGCAGATGATCGCAGATGGCGCCATAGGCAAGATCCAGAAAGTGGATGCCCAATACTACCAGGGATGGATCAACCCGATCATCCATGACAAAGCACAACGAAGTTCTGTTTGGAGACTGGATCCGAAAAAGTCCGGTCAAAGTTCATGCTTTGGTGACATCGGAGTACATGCCTTCAATATGATCGAATATACCACAGGGGTAGAGGTGGAAAGTGTGTTGGCCGACCTGGATACCATGTATGATGATAATCCGCTTGACGTAGATGGTACAGCGCTGGTGAGATTGAAGAATGGTGTGAAAGGCCTGGTGAGAGCCAGTCAAATCGCTACCGGAGAAGAAAACAACATCCAGATTGCTGTTTATGGAGATAAGGGTGGTTTGAAGTGGGTTCAGGAAGACCCTACTTACCTGACCTATTTCCAGGAGGGCAAACCTGTTCAGATTTTAAAGCCAGGACACCCTTATAACACGGAATTTGCTGCAGAAAGCACCAAGATCGCTCCCGGTCATCCGGAAGGACTTTTTGATGCCATGGGGAATATCTACAAAGGAACAGCTTTGGCGATCCGTAAAAAGCCTTATCGGGAAGGAGCCTTCCCAACTGTTCGTGATGGTGTGCGTGGCATGAAGTTCATCGAGGGGGTGCTCGAATCCCACAAAAAAGGACAGGTTTGGGTAAATATTTTGTAAACCAAAAACATTAATTCGATATGACAATGAAAACAATCAAAGGACCTGCCATCTTTCTGGCACAGTTCGCTGATGATACAGCCCCATTCAATAACCTGAAGGATATCTGTAAATGGGCGAAAGAAATAGGCTATGCCGGTGTGCAAATCCCGTCGTGGGACGGCCGGCTGGTTGACATCGAAAAAGCTGCGGAGAGCAAAGACTACGCCCAGGAGATCAAAGGGATCGTGAATGAAGCAGGGCTCGAGCTGACTGAATTTGCTTCGCATCTTCAGGGACAGCTGGTTGCTTCGCATCCGGCTTACGATATCATGTTCGATAATTTTGCACCGGACAGCAAGAAAAATAATCCGACAGCCCGCGCGGAATGGGCCGTCAACCAGGTAAAAGCCACAGCTACAGCCAGTGCGAACCTCGGCATCAATGTAATGGCTAGTTTTTCCGGTGCTTTGCTTTGGCACACCATGTATCCATGGCCTCAGCGTCCTGCCGGACTGGTAGAAGCAGGTTTCAAAGAATTGGCGAAGAAATGGAAGCCTATCCTGGACCATTGTAAGGATAAAGGAGTAGATGTTTGCTACGAACTGCATCCCGGAGAGGACCTGCACGATGGGATCACCTACGAGATGTTCCTCGAGGCTACAGGCAACCATGAAGCCGTAAATATCCTGTACGATCCAAGCCACTTTGTCTTGCAGCAACTGGATTACCTGCAGTTCATTGATTTTTATCATGAAAAAATCAGGATGTTCCATGTGAAGGATGCTGAGTTTAACCCTACAGGTAAGGCTGGTGTCTATGGAGGATTCCAGGGCTGGATAGACCGGCCGGGAAGGTTTCGATCACTTGGCGATGGTCAGGTAGACTTTGGAGGGATCTTCAGTAAACTCAGCCAGTATGGCTTTGACGGGTGGGCAGTCCTTGAGTGGGAATGCTGCATCAAGTCACCCCAGCAAGGTGCTGAAGAAGGCTCTGGTTTCATCGCTGATCACATCATCCAGGTGACAGAAAAAGCGTTTGATGATTTTGCAGGCGCAAAACCCGATGATGCGACGAATCGTAAAATTTTAGGAATTAGTTAATAACATCAACTTATTGGAGGGAAGCAAAAGTGCGGAAGACCTTATTATTATTGTCAATGGGATGGATTGTAGCATGCAGTCCGTCCCATGAACCTACACCGGACCATGAAAATGAGGTCCCTGAAGAGAATCGCTTCTCAAAGGAAGTTTTTTTAACCAACCTAACGGAGCCCACCGAACTGGATGTGATGCCTGATGGCAGGATTCTGTTTGTTCAAAGAAGGGGAGAGGTAATCCTTTATGATCCTGAGTCGGACGAGCAAAAGCTGTTGGACGCTATTCCGGTTTACTATCAGCAGGAAGATGGGTTGATGGGGATGGCGCTTGACCCGGATTTTGAGTACAACCGCTGGGTATACCTGTATTATTCACCCGTGGGCGTTGAGCCTAAACAGCATCTTTCACGATTCAGGTTTACCGAGAATGGACTGAGGGATGAGATCGTCATGCTGGAAGTGCCGACCCAACGGGAAGAGTGTTGTCATACCGGTGGATCTATCCAGTTTGGTGGTGATGGGCTGCTCTATCTTTCTACCGGTGATGATACGAATCCTTTTGCTTCAAATGGCTACGGACCGATAGATGAACGACCGGGGAGGTCATCATGGGATGCACAACGATCGTCGGGCAACACCAATGACCTCAGGGGCAAGATCCTGAGAATAAAACCATTGCCTGATGGTAGCTACGCCATCCCGGAGGGCAACCTTTTTGAAGATGATGACCCACTAACGCGTCCTGAGATCTATGTGATGGGTTGTAGAAACCCTTACAGGATTGGTGTGGATAGCAAGCGTGGATGGCTCTACTGGGGGGATGTCGGCCCTGATGCACAATATGATGCTGAACTAAGGGGTACCCGCGGATATGATGAGTTCAATCTGGCAATGACCGCCGGATATTTTGGGTGGCCATATTTTGTCGGCCCAAATACAGCCTACAACGATCACAATTTCCTGACTAAGACTTCAGGGCCGCTTTACGATCCGGCAAAACCCATTAACGATTCACCCAATAATACGGGCAAGGTCGAATTGCCTCCCGTCAAAGAACCATTGGTCTATTACCCCTATGCGAACATAGAGAAGTTTCCGATGGTGGGTAATGGCTCCAGAACAGCGATGGCTGGACCGGTTTTCTACAGCAGTGACTATGAGGGCGATAAGCGATTCCCGGCCTTCTTTGATGGCAGGGCCATGTATTACGACTGGATGCGCGGGCATTTGTTTTTTATCGAATTGTCTGAGGAAGGCAATATTTTGGACTGGTACCAGCTGATGCCGCAAACAGAATTTAGCAACCCCGTCGATTTTGAATATGGACCGGATGGCAGACTGTACCTGCTGGAATACGGCACCCGGTGGAATGCTCAAAATGAAAATGCTACGTTGTCCCGAATAAACTATATCAGGGGCAACAGACCACCAGTACTGGAGGTTGTGACCTCTGAGCTACAGGGAAAAGAGCCACTCACTGTTACATTCGATGCCAGCTTCTCCTTTGATCATGATAAGGACAGGATCTTTTTTGATTGGGAAATTGATGGAAACGAGTTTAGCGACAGCGTAGTTACCTACACTTTTGAAAAGCAGGGTATCTACTATCCTGAATTGATCATCCGGGACCCGAAAGGCAACAAAGTCCGGAAACAATTTAAGGTGGCTGTAGGCAACAACCCTCCGCAGATCGGAATTGAACTGACAGGCAATAGCACCTTTTTCTGGCGTAACCGGATCGTTTCATATGCCGTGAAGGTTGAGGATGAGGAAGACGGTTCCTTAGGTCAGGGAATATTCCCTGATGATGTGGATTTTAGCATCAACCACTATCAATCGTATGACCAGGCCGAAGCTTTGGGACATCAGTCCCCGGTCATTACCGGGAAACAGCTGATGGAATCTCTGGATTGTAAAAGCTGTCACCAGATCGATGCCACATCCGTGGGGCCCAGTTATCTCAGGGTAGCGGTCCGGTATGAGAAGACGAAGTCGAACCAGGATTACCTGGTCAATAAGATCATCAATGGCGGTGGAGGCGTTTGGGGAGAACATGTGATGGCCGCACACCCTGAGCTGTCAAAGGAGGATGCAAGTAGGATCGTGGAGTTTATCCTGTCCTTGAGAGAGGGAGCCTATACTCCCCTGGAAGGGACTTATCGGTGTACCGAAGCTGAAGGTACCTATCACTTTGCTGCATCCTATGAAGATCGAGGCAAAGGCAACATTCAGGCCATCACCAAGAATGCTGATGTATGGCTGCGGTCTCCGAAAGTTGAAGCATCCTCTTTTGATTTTTCAAGCAATGTGAAGTCAGGAGTAGACGGGAATGGCGCAGGTTACATCAGTGATATTTTCCATGAAAGCCATATAGGTTTTAGTCAGATAGATCTGACTGGGATCTCCGGTATCGAGGTAGGTTTCAGAGGTATCCGAACCGGAAAGATATCCGTGAGATCGGGTAGTCCGACAGGCAAAGAGATTGGGGCAGGTGAAGTCTTTGAAGGTAATAATTACCCACAAGACAAACTTTTCATCAAAATTGATCCGACCAGAGAAAAGAACGATATTTATTTTGTGTTTTTGAATGAGGAGTCTGATGACCTGCTCTTCAGTATTCGTAGTTTTACTTTCATACCAGATTTAACCCATGATGAATTACAATAGAAGAGATTTTTTACGCTATGCCTCATTGGCAGCAGGCAGTGTATTGGTGGTGCCCAATCTAATGGGAAAGCCCGCTAAGTTTAGTCCGGGATTGCAGCTGTATACAGTGAGAAATGCGATGGGAGAAGACCCTAAAGGCACACTGAAGAAAGTCGCCGATATAGGGTATAAAGTATTGGAGACAGCTTCTTATAGTGACGGAAAGTTCTATGGGTTTGAAGCAGCTGAATTCGCCGGTATCACCAAAGATCTGGGGATGAATGTGGTTTCTTCACATATCGGAATAGGAGAGATCCTGAAGAATATAGATCAGGTGGTAGAAGCATTGCAGGCTTCAGGACAGAAATATCTTGTTGTACCTTATATTGGAGATGAATATCGCAGTTCCAATGGCTATAAAAAGTTGGCGGATGAGCTGAATGAAAAAGGAGCTGTTTGTAAAAAGAGTGGAATCAAGCTGGTATATCATAACCATGCCTTTGAATTCGAAGACCTTGGAGGAACCACCGGTATGGACATATTGCTCAATATCTGCAACCGTGACCTGGTGAATTTTGAGTCGGATCTCTATTGGGTCACCAAAGCCGGCTTGGATCCTTTGGCCTTCTTAAAGAAATATCCGGGAAGATTTCCGCTATGGCATGTGAAGGACATGGCTGATACTCCTGAAAAAGGGTTTGCAGAAGTAGGGACGGGGATCATCGACTACAATAAACTTTTTGAAAATGCGAGTATTGCAGGATTAGAATTTTTCTTTGTGGAGCAGGATCGGTCTGATGATCCTATGAACAGCATCAAGATCTCCTATAAGGGGGTCAAGAAAATCCTTTAGATCATGATTAGATATAGTTTGTTAGCTGCTTTTATGGTGCTAATATCCTGGTGGGTAGAAGCACAGAAGTTGACGGGAGTGGTCAGAGATGCCATCAGCGGGGAGCCACTCGCTGGTGCCAATGTCATTCTGGATGATAGCATTGCATTCGCAGCCACCAATCCAGAAGGCGCATATTTTTTTGAGACGGTTGACCCGGGCAGGCATTCGCTCACGGTTTCCTTTGTAGGGTATAAGCGAGGGATTGTCCATGACGTATGGATCAGGAATGGGAAGACCATCACAGAAAACATTGTACTGACTCCTGACCCCACCAGCCTGTCGGCAGTAATGATCACCGAACCTAAGCGTCTCAGCGAGATAGGTAAGATGACCATTTCCGAAGAGCAGATCAACAGGTTTGCAGCAACCTATTATGATCCGGCAAGGCTGATGACTATCTCACCTGATGTCGCAGTGTCCAATGATCAGAACAACAGGATCTCTGTAAGGGGCATTTCACCCAACTACAATACCTGGAGGCTTGAAGATGTAGAGATTGTGAACCCAAACCATTTATCCAATGCAGGCACCTTTAGCGATCAACCCACTTCTACCGGTGGGGGTGTTAACATCCTGAGTGCACAGATGCTGGACCGCTCCTCATTTATGTATAGTGGGTTTTCTGCCGAGTATGGAAATAGTGTTGGCGGTATCTTTGATATGCATCTGAAGTCAGGGAGTAAAGAAGAGAAACAATATACAGCCCAGGCGTCCCTGATCGGTTTCGACTTTTCTGCCGAGGGACCTTTTAGCAAGACTGGTGATGCCAGCTACATTATCAACTACCGGTATTCGTTTACCGGCTTGCTCACTTCCATGGGCGTTGATTTCGGTGGGGAGTCCATTGGCTTTCAGGACATATCATTCAACATCAAAAAGCCATTGGGTGACAAGGGTAGCCTTTCATTCTTCGGTGTAGGTGGCCTAAACTTCAATCATTTCGATGCCAGAACACTGGATGAGTCCGAGGTACAGAAAGATCGGTCAGACATCTATTACAATGGCAAGATGGGTGCGTTGGGAGCCAGGCTTGATTATCAGTTGGGCACAGGCACATGGATGTTGTCAGGAGCCATTTCATCTTCGGACAATGACCGGGACCAAAATTTCTATGATGACAATCAATCCATCGTAGCAGAAAATGAGTCTTCAAACGAAAGTACCATCTTATCATTCAACACCAATTACCGATTTAAGGCTGGCAAGATACAAACCACCATCGGCTCGCTGTTGAGTATCTACCGGTATCAGTATTTTAATCAAAACACTGGAAGCTTTACCGGATCTTCACCTTTTATCATCAGCTTTATCGATGCGAGCGAGGACAGGCAGTATGCGCTGATCAACCCTTACATCAATTTCAGCTATCCTTTCTTCAACTTCATGTACTTTGATTTTGGTGTGAATTATAACTGGAGTCCTGACTATGATCAGAAGATAGACCCCAGAGCACAGTTTACCGTTTTCACAGGGCCGAATAGCGAACTTTATCTGTCTGCAGGGCTATACTCGCAGCTGTTGAATCCAACGAACTATTACTTTGTGTATGATCAGGCCGGGGGTGACTATTACGCCACCTCAGCGTCATATGATTTTATCCAGTCGGTCCGGTTTCTTGCTGGATATAAGTTCCGCCACAGACAATGGAGCTACAATGCGGAGTTGTTCTATTATGATTTTCCTGAAATCAATATTGATGTGACCGGGTTCGGAGAAAGGTCTACAGCCAGGTCCTATGGGTTGTCATTGATGGGAACCAGGTCATTTGCCAACAATTGGTATATGAATATGGGTGTCAGCCTCTTTGAATCTACCTGGGATGATGACAGACCTAACAGGTATAATCTCGAAAAAAACATCAATGCTTCGGCAGGTAAAGAGTGGTTTTTTGAAGGAAAGCCGGTGAAACGATCTTTGGGACTCAATACCAGGGTGATTTATCAGGGTGGGTTGGTAGATCCTATCAATGAGAATACACTGACGGGACCTCCGAGTACCACCAATGCCGATTATTATCGCATTGACCTGAGAATTCAATGGACCCGCTATCTGAACAACAGGACCTCGTCTGTTTCGCTAGACCTGCAGAACTTATCCAACAATGAAAACGATGCTTATGTCTATTATGATACCTTTACGGGCCAAAGAGAGCCAGCCACACAGCTTGGCCTGATTCCGATCCTTACCTACCGAATGGAGTTTTAAAAAATGAATGTTAATAAAATTGTTTTAGCCTTTTTGTCCTTCCTCTTTGGCCTGTTTGCCTATTACCAGTTCAACGACCCGGACCCATTACTTTGGGTGACCATTTATGGAGCGGTCTTTCTGGTATCATTTTTCAGGCTGATCAATGTTTACTATAGTCAGCGGATCGTTTTTTTGCTCATGCTCCTGATCCTGATCTACTCTACCGTGTTTATCCCTGGTATTCTGGAGTGGCTAACCCAGGACAACAAAGATGAGATTTTCGGTGCTATGTATAAGGATAAACCTTATATCGAAGAGTCCAGGGAGTTCTTTGGTTTGATGATCGCGGTGATTGGGTTGATTGTTCTTCTCCGGGTCAAAGATTGATCAGGATTCCTGTTCTTTTTCTTTTTTTGTT
Source organism: Cyclobacteriaceae bacterium (assembly GCA_965223915.1). Lineage (GTDB taxonomy): Bacteria > Bacteroidota > Bacteroidia > Cytophagales > Cyclobacteriaceae > UBA7330. Next base: position 3,744,598 of record OZ245027.1, read on the forward strand.
TCAGAGGATCCACACCATTTTTCCTTAAACTTTTCTTTCCACTGGCTTTTCTGCTCTTCACTCATGTGAGTCCATTTGTTTTTCCAAGACGGACCTCCCGGGTGATGACCGCCTTTTTTGCCAAAGCCAAAGAGGATCTTACTCAGCAGCAGGATGCCTGCAGCCTCCCAGAAGGTGATCGGGCGCAAGCTAAAGATATCCGGTATCAGCCAGTTCCACAGATACATCACCACACCACTGACCACCGTAAAAAACAGGATCACCATCAAGGCTATTTTAACAAACCAATATCCTTTCATCTTATTCATTGTTAAACATTTCTTTGTACAGATCAGCCAACGACTCCCTCAGTGCCAGCACTGCATAGCGCTTGCGTGAGATCAGGGTATTGATTGTTTCCCCTGTCAGCTTTTCCATGTCTTTAAAACTTTTTTGTTCAAACTCATGCCACACAAATATTTCTCGCTGTTTTTTGGGCAATTTTTCAAGTGTCTGCTCAATCTTGGACCACACCATTTCGCGGAGCAGCTCTTCTTCAGGCAGGTTGTTGGTGTCGGGCAGTATATCTTCCAGCATGAGCGGCTCATCCTCACCGTCGCGGGTAGGTAGAACCAGCGATGAGAAGTTCTGGGGCTTTTTCTTGCGGAACGCGTCGATGATCTTGTTGCGCGCCACCCGGAAGAGCCATCCGGACACCTGGTCGATGGACCGGATGTCGTCGTAGCCGATCACAAACTGGTAGAATACATCCTGGACGATGTCTTCCGCCTCGTCCTGACTGCTTACCGACTGTCGGATGAAGTTCAACAATCGTTCACGCTCATCTCGTACCGTTCTCTCAATATGGTTGGCTTTGGCCTGGCTCATGGTTATGCTTACTGCATTCATGTTCAATATGATCAGAATATTTTACAATCGGCAACTTTTCAGGATTGCTGTTGGCATAATGACGGGAGAGGAGCGGGAATATTTTAAGGGATGGAGAAAATGTTTGGGGTATGGCTGGATCGACCTAAGATCTACCTAAATCTAGCGCGCGATTGCATCGCGTGATAGATTTTATGGAGATACCGTTCCGAGAAGTTCACAGCAGGTTTGAGGTTGTTTCTGGCCAGGTTGAAGTTAAAATGTAGTGTGGCAATTTACCGGCCCCATCGATTTTTGACGGTACCAATGGTGCATCGAGGAGATTGTGTATATCCGGATCGTGAAAATCTATAGAAATAATGAGTAGCTGTGAATGACTCCCACGCGTCTCAGACGTGCAAGAAGTTGGCGAAAGCTATCTTTTATTTTCAGTAATCTCACTTAATAGCTTTTTCGTATATAATTGGATAAACTTTGGTTTATCTTTTCTTATGTTTTTAGCCAGTTCCCGCATAGGCTGATTGACATGATCCTTAAGTTGCTCGTCACTCCATAAGATCAATTCTACCACGATGGGCAATAGGTCGATCCCTTTTTCTGTTAGGCTGTAAACGACTGTTTTCTTATTTTCAGGTATACTTCCTTTGCTGATCAGGCTGAGGTCGACCAACCGCTTTAACCTGCTCGCCAATATACCGGTCGCAATTTTCTCCTGAGCGTTTGAGAAATCTTTGAATGTGGACTTGCCTCCGAACATCATGTCTCGAATAATAAGCAGGGTCCATTTATCACCCATGATATCCAATGCTGAACTGATGGGACAGGAAGATCTGAATGTTGGTTCCATAAAAGAAAATAGATTATTACTTCTATTTTAGAAGTAAAATATTACTTTTGTTTTGAAAGTAAAAATAATCAAACATGACGAATTTAAATCTGGTTCAAAAATATGGTCCGTGGGTAACTGTCACAGGAGCATCCTCCGGCATTGGCCGGACATTTGCCCTGAAACTAGCCAGGCAGGGTTTTAACGTTCACATTACCGGGAGAAACCAACAATCGCTGGCTGATCTTAAGGAGCAGTTGAACGAACAAACCCAGACATTAATACATACCACCATAGCTGACTTAAGCACTGACGATGGAATAGAACGCTTAATAAATGACGCAAATACCCTGGATGTTGGCTTGCTGGTCCATGCGGCCGGTGCCGAAAGCCATGGAGCTTTCAATGATGGGGACATCAATCACGAGCTCAGTCTTCTGGACCTGAATATTCGGAGCACTTACAGGCTTGCTCACCACTTTTCTGAAAAGTTTGTTGCACGTGGTAAAGGAGGTATTTTGCTTGTCTCCAGTCTAACAGGACATTTTCATAGTCCCTACTTTGCCAATTATGCCTCATCAAAGTCATATGTGCTCACTTTGGGAAACTCGCTGCACCATGAGTTGAAAAGCAAAGGCATAGATGTATCTGTGCTATCACCCGGGCTTACTTATACTCCGATGTACGAAAACATAGCCAAAGACATTGATTGGTCAAAAACCCCGATGAAGGCCAGCTCACCGGAATTTGTAGTTGAATACGCCTTGAAATCATTTCCCCGTAAGGTGAATATTATTCCGGGCACCGGCAACCGCATTTCAGCAGTTTTAGGTCAACGGCTGCTCCCTCGTTTTTTTGGTAAGCAAAATGAAAGCCTGTTCAGGAAAGCCATGAAGGCTAATTAGTCATGTGTTTTGTACTTGCACGCGTCGCAAACGCACGCAAGAGAGCATGTAAAGCGTATTGGGAACCGATCATTTGAATATCCGGTTGTTAGACGATAGGAGCCAAGACTCCAATGCAATGGAAATTGACCCCCTGATAAAGTACATCATCCGATATGTTGAGTTGACAAGCCAGGACATTGTCATTTTATCACAACATGTGAAAATCCGGAATTATTTGAAGGGGCAGTACATTGTGCAGCAGGGAGATGTATGCAAACATGAATCCTTTGTGCTTTCAGGTTGTGCTAAAACTTCTTTTATCGACAAGGAAGGTGATGCCACGCGCCAGCATTTGTGTCAAAGTAATCAAGAAGACATAATTTCGTATTTTTATATAAAAAGGAAGATGACAAAGGAAGCATTATTAAATAAGGCACTTAAAACAATTTCACAATTACCTCAGAATAAGATTAAAGAAGTAAATGATTTTGCAGATTTCATCTTAAAAAAGCATGATGAAGAAGTAATGCAAAAGGGAATTGAAAAGCTTGTAAGTGATTCTAAATCATTTGACTTTTTAAAAGACGAAGAAGGTTTGTATTCTCTTGAAGACTTGAAAGAAAGATTTAAATGAAAAAAGGAGATGTAATCCTGATTCCCTTTCCTTTCACAGACTTATCAGGAAATAAGAACAGAGGACAGGTTTTGTAGAAATGTTCCGGGAATTAACACTTGCACACGTCAAAGACAGCCCGCAAGTTTAATGTTGTGAAATAGCCTTCCTACTTCACCAACTTCTCATACAACAGCCTCGTCACTTCCGGCAACATCAAGTTGCGCCAGCTCTCATCCACACAGCCATTACAGCCATTGGAGATCGCTACGATGCCAAACTTTTTTTTGGGATGAAAAAACATTGAGCTGTGGAGTCCATAGGCAGCACCTGTATGGCCGATCAGCTCCTCGCCTGGGATCAGCATGTTGGTCATTCGAAGGGCCAGTCCATAGCCATTGTCACTGACCGGGGTTTGCATCAGTCGGGCATGTTTCTTTTTGATGATCCTGGTGCCCTCCAGCTTACCGGCTTTCATGTGCATGGTCATGTACCTGGCCAGATTCGGTGCAGAGATCTTCATGCCACCTGTAGGGGAAAATACCGGAGCCGTGTAGCCCATCACATAGTTTCGGATGATCTCCCTACGAGGATGATAGGCGCCTTCGGATAGTACATATTCTTCATCATCAGTATTGTACTCGTATATGCCAGCAAACTTCTCACTGTCCAGGGAATCCACGCAATAGCCGCCATAGAGTCCAAGGGGAGACAGTACATGATTCCTTACATACTGGTCAAATCGTTCTCCCGAATACTTTTCGATGATCGTACCCACCAGGTTGTAGTTCAGGTTGCAGTACTGATAGCCTTCACCGGGTGCATAATCGTTGTAACATTTGACCCAGTCGGGGTTTTGTTTCGGGTTCAGTGGGTCCAGTGTAAAATAGCCCTGAGAGTCATTGATGGATGAGGTGTGGGAAAGCAGCATTTTCAATGTGATCACCCGGCCGGGGAACTTTGGGTGTCGCACTGTAAAACCAATGAGGTCACTTACCGCATCGTCCAGGCTGAGTTTGCCAGCTTCCACTAGCTGCATGATGGATGTTGCTGAAAAGGACTTGGAGATGGAAGCAATGCGGAAAATATGGTCGGGATGCAAGGGTTCACCTGACTCCAGGTCTTTCTTACCTAATGCCTTTTGATAGATGAGCTTACCTTTTTTGACAACGGCTACAGAAAGACCTACCGCATCGTACTTTTCCATGATAGTCTTCAGGTCAGAGTCCAGCGTGGATTGGGAGAATAGTTTTCCGGAAACCAGAAGCAATGATATAAACAGGTACTTCATGAGATGCAAATTACTTAAAAAATGCTGGCACGCGTCGGGACGCGCGCCAGCATTTATTGTCGTCCCGCAGCTAGAGCGCGATTGCATCTCGTTCATAGCTGCAAGTGTGATATTCATTCTAGCAACTTGATTTTTAGCAAACCAGGAATCCCACAATAATCCCTGGCTGAGCTATATAGATAATGCTCCGCCTGATCAACGATGCCTGCAACAACCGGATTTTCATGGATGTAATTCAGCTTTTGTTCCAGGAAATAGTTGGTTACTATTTCTTTGGGATGGTTGCCGTCTTTCCAGACTTTATTGTTTTTGATTCGTTTTAGGTCCTTTCCGGCTTTGGAAAAAGCTGTCAGCAACCAGTCCCTTCTACTTTCATTGATCAATGATATCTCACTGACGAGTTTTTTAGCAGTGTAATTTTTGAAGTCCCTCATGATGTCAGACAAGTTACCCATCTCTGACCCGATGATCATATGGAGATGACTTGGCATGAGACACCAGGCATAGATGTCCAGACTCTTTTCATTTTGGCAATGTTTCAATGAGTCGAGTACCACATCTTTCAACGCTCTTCGGGTAAACAAATCGATCCAGAAGACAATGGTACTTGTCGTAAAATAGATTCCTTCGGGATTTCTGAATTTGTATTTCTCGGACATGGCAACTAAAATAGTAAATAATGGTGGAAATAGCTGGCATGCGTCGCAGACGCGCGCCAGCTATTTGGTTGAACTGTCCGAATGTCTGAATATCCGACCATCAGACCATCTTTTATGTATTTTAGCATATAATGCAAGACCTGAACTCCATCTTTGAAAAAAGCTATGAGCTGGATAGACATGTACCGGGATTATATGGGCTGTTGCTGATCCTTCAGGAGGCAGCAGGAGACCATGCCTCTAAGCTGGGCTTTGGGTACGAAAGCTTACAGGAAAAGGGATTCTTCTGGGCGCTCATCCGGCAAAAGCTGGTCATGAATACCTGGCCGAAAGGAGGGGAGCCCATAACGGTAAAAACATGGTCACTACCAATTCAGCGAATGCAGGCCATCCGTGAGTTTGAGTTGTTTGAGGGTCACAAGAGAATTGGTGAATGTTCTACCACCTGGGTGATCCTGGATAGCCAAACACGGAGACCCAAAACCATTGAAAATTCCGAGGGCCTGTTCAAGCCAAGAAAGGATTATTCTGTGGGTTTTTCTGCTGGGAAGTTGAATACTCCCGATGGGATGATCTTATTAAAATCCCACGTCGTGGAGCAACGTGACCTGGACAGTAACAACCATGTCAATAACACCAATTATGCACGTTGGATACTGGAGACCATGCCTGCTGCTGAATGGTCTGAGATCAGGGAATATGAGATCAATTTCCTTGCTGAAGCCTTGCTAGGTGATCCAATAGAATTGCTTGGCAATGCGGATGGAGGAAACCCCGGTGAAATGTTTTTCAAAGGTCTGAGGTGTAAAGATGATAAAAGCATTTTTACTGCCAGGATGGTTGTTTAGATTTTCTGACCTTCGGATTTTCCGACACTCAGACATTCCGAAAGTCTCACGGTCACCTGTAATGCTTCCTGTCTACTTCACTCAGGTCGGTATCTTCACTAAGAATACCAATGGTGATGATGGCAAACGTGAACACTTCTGTGCCGGGTTCCAAATGTCCACCAAACGATTTCTCAGGATCTGCCAGGGTGATGTGTGCATGAATCCTTCCATCGATGATGTATCCATTTGTGCTGATCAGATCCGCGGGAGCAGTGGGGTTTTTGACGTAAGCATTCTTTGAGGGGAAAGTCCTATTGATCACCTGATGGATATGATAGCCTCGTACAGAACCTATCCCGGATAATATCACCGCATTTTTTATCCCATATTCCTTCACTACATCTTCCAGTCCGGCAAGTAGATCGGTTTTGTATTTCATCCGCGCCACAATGACTTTATCGATGTTACTTTCTATACCATATGCCTCCGGCACTTCCTTACTGTTTTCTTTTGAATCATCTTCAACCGTCGTAGCGTTGGTCTTGTCAATTCGGGTTTCCTGGGCCATTGCAGCAACCAAAAGCATCGTACATCCAAAATATATAAGTGCCTTTTTCATCTTTGTTTTATGTCTAATCGGTTATTTGATTGAATATAAATAAGTACTGTCAAACTAAAAAGAATAAGTGCTTATGAGTAATTTATTGTTGGTATTGTTTTAAAGTTAGGAATCCTTACTATATTTGAATTGACAATATTGTCAGAGAAACCATCAAATACTTAAAACCATGACCAAATCCATTTTCTATCATGCCGGCTGCCCTGTGTGTATAAGCGCAGAGCATGACATTGTCAAACTTATTGGAGCAGACAACGTTGAAATTGTTCACATTGGAGAAGACAAAAGCAGGATAGCTGAAGCTGAAAAGGCGGGTGTCAAATCAGTACCGGCACTACTTACTCCGAATGCGAATGTACTTCACATCAATTTTGGTGCGTCTATGGCCGATGTAAAAGGCTAGACATTTTTTTGTCCCGTAAAGTTAGGATTCCTATCTTTACGGGGCTTATATTTTAGGATGAAAAAAGATATTGAAAACAGGGGGGATGTTGAGTTACTGGTCAATACTTTTTATGACCAGGCCAAGTTAAACCCGGTCATTGGACCTATTTTCAATGACATTGCCAATGTTGACTGGGAGGTTCATTTGCCAAAGATGTATGCATTTTGGGCATCCATATTATTGGGTGATACCAGCTATTCAGGCAACCCAATGCAAAAGCATATTGAACTGAGTAAGATTACAAAGCTAACCGAAGTTGAGTTTTCTGAGTGGGTATCTATTTTTAAAGCCACAGCAGATCGTCTGTTTGCAGGTGCGAAAGTGGAGGAAGCCAAGCAAAGGTCCGAACATATCACAAGGCTGATGCTTCACAAGATCCAAACTGTATGAAAGACTCCCCATTTCATCTCTCAAAGCAAAATGCAACTATCGACAGCAGGATTGTTGTCGCCCTGGAGCGAATTTCGGAGGCATTCCGGGTATTGCTATGGAAGGAGAGTAAGGAAAACGCTTTGAGCCCCATCCAAATCCAGCTGTTAATTTTCTTACTGTTTCATGATCAGGAAAAATGCAAAGTGAGTTACCTCGCCAGTGAGTTCAACATGACCAAAGCCACCATCAGCGACAGTGTGAAAGTATTGCTCTCAAAAAAATTGGTAAGCAAAATACCAGATTCAAATGATACCCGGAGTTATAGTCTGTCGCTGACAAATACAGGAAAGCAAATAGCAAAAAAAGCTTCATTGTTTTCATCTTCCATTGAGCGACCCATCGAGCAACTCAGCAATGAACAGAAACAGGCCATGCTTAATGGATTACTTACCCTGATCCACGATCTTAATAAGTCCGGTGTCATCACCATTCAGCGCATGTGCTTCAATTGTGCAAACTACAGGACCGACAAGGGCACACACTATTGCAATTTGCTGAAAGCCACGCTCAGTGAAAGTGAATTAAGGGTTGATTGCCCTGAACATCAAATGCCAGATTAGGGTTCGTTGGAATGAAACCTTGTTTAACTAATTTTTAGATGGGTTGATTCTTGTTTTTGAGTTCCGACTTGCAAAGAATCTGTGAAATTGCTGGTTTAAACGCTAAATATGCAGTGATACTGCCATTAAACGGATAGATAGGCCATATCCACTTAACTTCAGGCAATAAAATGCATGAATAGAGCTGTATAATATCAAATAACACACACGATATTACCATTGAAAATTCATATTAGGAATAATCCGGCAATGCTTGATAAGGTAATATGTGTGGGCACACAAAAAGAAGATTACTAAATTTTATCTGGAAATGCATACATCTTTTAAAGTGTTTATTTAATCAATAACAGCAATAAAATGCAAAAAACAGTTTAAACATGCATGTTTTTTGTAAAAGTTAACATAGTTTTAAGGTGGATTTAGTTTATCATAAAAAAACAACCGAATGAAAAAACAGCTACTTACTTTATTACTATTCACGCTTTCTGTGGGCATGATCTATGCTCAAAGAGTGGTGAGCGGGAAAGTTACCAGCGATGAGGATGGATCAGCCTTGCCGGGGGTAAATGTGATTGTTGTGGGAACACAGCAAGGATCTGTCACAGACGTTGACGGAAATTATACAATCAGTGTTGAGCCGGGAGCTACCCTTAGGTATTCATTTATTGGTCACGAAGATCAGGAAATAGCAGTTGGTGACCGATCTACTATTAATGTAGAATTAACTACCGATGTTACCCAATTGGGAGAGGTTGTTGTTTCTGCTTATGGTATCGAGAAAGATAAAAGGAAAACTGGATATGCAGTAAGTACGATTGAATCTGTCGATATCACCAGAACTGCAGCACCTACACTCGGTGCCTCATTATATGGAAAGGCTCCCGGGTTACAGATCCAGTCTACTCCAGGTGGAGCTACTTCAGGAGTTAGTTTAAACATCAGGGGATTCGCTTCAATCACTGGAAACACGCAGCCATTGATCGTATTGAATGGTGTGCCTATCAGGAGCGGTGAATTTAACAATTCCAACTATTGGGGCGATCAACGAATCAGAGGAAATGGTCTGAATGATATTAACCCCGCGGATATTGAGGATATCACGATCTTGAAAGGAGCTTCTGCTGCCGCACTTTATGGCTCGGAGGCCAATAACGGCGTTGTGATGATCACAACTAAATCAGGTCGAGGAACAAAAGGTCTTGGAGTAGAGCTTTTTACTTCATATACCAATGATAGAATAGCTTACTTACCAAGGTATCAGAATGTAAGAGGTCCCGGGTATCCTGTAACATTAGCTGATGCCGGACAAGGTCAGGATCGCTTTCTGGATGATGGAGATGGTAATAGATACTTGATCAATACCACCGCGAATTTCGGACCTAAGTTTGATGGACAGCCTGTTCGTGCCTGGACAGGAGAAATCGTACCTTATTCAGCTTCCAATAGCTCATATGCTGACCTGTTTCAGAATGCAAATTCTCAACAAACTAATGTTGCATTGTCAGCAGCTAATGAGAAGGCAAATATGCGGCTGTCCTACACGCGTCAGGATAACCAAATGATCAGTTTTGGTTCAAAAAATGAAAGAAACGTCTTTAATCTGAATACGTCCTTTAACCTGGCAGAGTGGTCGAAAACAGATATTACTGTGCAATACATCAACCAGTACACAAAAAACCGACCTTACAAAGTAGATCGGATGATCAACAACTTTACAGGGATGATGAATCGCTTTGAAAAGGCGGAATGGTATTTTGACCACTATCAAACCAGTTTAGGATACAAATTCAGAACAGGAACTCAAGCCAGTGCCACTCCGGATGAGAACATTACTTACGCTCCATTCAGAACTGATATAGCAGATTATATATGGCGGGTAAATAAGCATCAGTCATTTGAATCAAATAACAGGGTCATTGCAAGTATTACTCAGACCATTCAATTCACTGATAATTTGAGTTTAAGGGGTAGACTGGCCAATGATTTCACTGCCGAAAAGATCCGGAATGAGACTGCCACGCAATTTCCTTTAGTTATCGGCAACTCCGGAGGTTTCAGTGTCAATCAGAACACCTTATCAAATCTATACGGTGACGTATTGCTTACCTATGATGGAGAGATCACTGAAGATCTATCAATCTCTGCAATGGCCGGGTACTCAGCCAGGGTGGAAGAGGAAGTCTATCAGTCTTCGGGAACCAATGGTGGTTTGGCTACAGAGAATTATTTTGATCTGAGTTCTTCAGTTAATCAGGCAAATACAAGCTTAAACAGAGTTAACAGAGTAAATGATGCGTTCATTGGAACAGTTTCATTCAATTTCAGAGATTATTTACATGTTGAAGGAACAGCAAGAAGAGACAGGTATTCAACAATGAACCCTGACAATAATTCATTTGTTTACCCTTCGGTTAATTCCGGGTTTATTTTCTCCGACCTGATTGCCTTGCCAGCAGGAATATCTTACGGTAAGCTGAGAGCAAGTTATGGTGTGGTAGGTAACTACCCTGGAGTTTACGAGGCCAATGTTGCCTATACTCAGCGGACGCTGGGTGCACAGGCAGCTGGTGTTTCTCCACTCTATACATTTCTCCCATCAGGCACTTTTGGTAATGATCTAATCAGACCGGAACAGAAGCATGAATTTGAAATTGGTTTGGAAGCACGTTTCTTTGGAAACAGACTGGGATTTGACTTTGCTTACTACAATGCCCAAATCAGAGATCAGATCCTTCCACTTGACCTTGCTCGTAGTACAGGTGCCGGAGCTATTTTGACCAATATCGGAACGTTGAGGAATCAGGGACTTGAGATAGCGATTGATGCTCAGGTTTTCAATCAAGGTGACTTTAACTGGGATGTTATGTTGAATTTGGCTAGAAATACCAATAAAGTAGAAAAGCTGGCGAATAATTCAACCGAGTTAATTCATCAAAATTTTGACGGAAATGCTGCTGAAATTCGTTCAGTTGTTGGACGCCCCATGGGTGATATCTATACACACCCTGTTGCTACGGATGATAATGGCAACATGATTGTACAGGACAATGGATTGTATCAGCTGGATGCGGATGAGTGGATTGTTTCTGGAAATGCCATGCCGGATGTGATTGGAGGGTTATTAAATAACCTATCATACAAAGGCTTCAATCTAAACATTGTTACAGACTTTAGTTTTGGATCCAGTATCATGCCAAAAGGTGTTTACTGGATGACCGCACTTGGATTACTGGAAGAAAGCCTGAATGGAATGGATGCTGAACATGGTGGACTTTCTTACTACGTAGATACAAATGGAAATGGTGTTCAGACTACTGCAGCAACAGGTCCAAATGGTGAGATAGTCTATGATGATGGGATATTACTAGAAGGTGTATTGCAAGGTGGAGAACCTAATACCAATGTCATTCCTCAGTCCAGATATTATAATTCTACCTACAACTGGGGTGGACCACAATATGGATCATCCAGGTATGAATTGTACGTGAACAAGAATAATTACATTAAGATGCGGGAGTTGTCGCTTGGATACACAATTCCTCGATTTATTTCCGAGAAAATTGGTGCCAGGAATCTTACTGTTTCAGTTTTTGGTCGAAACCTGTTCTTTATCTACAGGACGATCAAAGATATTGATGCAGAGCAAACTACTCAGGGTACCAAATGGTTTCAGAACATAGATAACGCCGGGGGCAATCCGTCTTTCCGGTCTATGGGATTCACTTTACGTGCTAGCTTCTAATTATGAACAGTTTGATTAACATGAAAAAGATATTATTAGTAACAGTATTAATCACCACAGTCCTTTTTTCTTGTACTGAAAAGGATTTTGAGGATGCGTATTCAGATCCCGGGACGCTTTCAAGCACTTCTATTGATCGCCAGTTCACAGGGTTTTTATTCCAAAATAAGGATTATGTTTTAAAAGCATATTGGAACTATTTTGTTGTGCTTAGAACCAGCCTGAATCGATACATGCAGGTTATTGGTTGGCCAAATGAACCCAATCAATACGTGCCGCCATCATCTGGTTCTGATGCGGTTTGGAATAACTACTACGGAACTTTGTTTCAGTTTAGAGAGCTGGAGAAAATCTATAACAATGCACCTGAATCAGAACAGGCCAATAAGGAGATCTTTATGTTGGCTGCCAAAGTGTATATGTATGATTATACGCAGCGAATTACTGATCTTTATGGAGCTATCCCGTTCTTAGAAGCTGGAAGGCTTAGCCAAAATAGTGGTGATTATGAGGGTTCATTAGCAGAATTTGATGACCCAAGTGCAATTTACACTTTCATTTTAGATGAACTGGCGACCATAGCTGATGACCTGAATGATGTCACATTGTCTGAAACTTTCCAGACTGCTTTTTCAATTCAGGATTATGTAAACGATGGAGATGTAGATAGCTGGAGGAGATATTGTAACTCACTTCGGTTACGTATGCTTAGCCGGGTACAGGGTGCTACCGAATTCAGTAGTCGGGCAAGCACTGAAATCGGACAGATATTGAGTAATCCAGCAGATTATCCAGTAGTGGAAAACAACGATCAGAACATTCAGATTGATGTTGTGGATTTTGGTACGCCGATTAATTCCAATTTCCAGACACTTGAGAATGATGCTGAAGGTTGGTATTCAAGCTTTGCCGGGCAAGCCTTTCTAGATCAGATGGTCAACACAGGCGATCCGAGGTTAGCATACATTTGGGAACCAGGAGAAAATGCAGGGGGGGCTTACAATGGCATTGATCAACTTGCTGATGCTGCTGATGTAGATAGTGATGTAAATGATGGTTTAATAGCGCAGTTTAACAGAGGCACCTATGCCCGGAATCGATTTTTCCCCGGGCTTATTATCAATGCAGCTGAAGTTGACTTGTATAAGGCTGAGTATTACTTGAATGACGGTGATGATGCCATGGCCAAAGCTGCATATGAAATGTCAGTGACCAATTCAGTGGATCATTATGTAAGGATCAGAGCCTTAACTAACGACCCTGGTCCGGCCCCTGCGCCAACAACTCCAACTGCAGGTGATATATCCACTTACCTGGCTGGTGCTGATGTAAGCTGGGATGCTGCTGCAACGGATGATGAAAAGCTCGCGTTGATTGCAAAGCAAAAGTGGGTTCACTACAACATCATTCAGCCTTACGAAAACTGGGCAGAATTCAGACGATTGGGTAAAATTGATTTGGTGTTTCAGCCCGATAATGGCAATAACCAAACCTTACCCCCGATACGTTTCAACATACCTGGACCTGAGCAAACTTTCAATGAAGTCAATTATGGCAGAATTGCCGCTGATGATGATTTGAATAACCCCATATTTTGGGATGTGAACTAAGGTAACTTAGAATAGATTTTTAAAGGTCCGGAGATTCAGTTCTTCGGACCTTTTTTGTGCGCCCGGCATGGGCGATAACTATAGGGTGTAAGTCCCGAACACGCTTGACAGTAGGAAGTGTTAGCAGAAGGCAAGGGTGTCCATCGTGAGGTGGAATCTGAAGGAAGCCGGAAGCAAATTCCTGGCCTGACGAACAGAAACTGCATATAAGGCCTACTAGGACTGGGTGAGCTTGCAAAACAAAGCAAAGCCCAACACTGTCCGGAATCCTTGGGGTAAATGCAGCAGGTAGATGGGATGAAAGTTATCGTACTTACCCGGGGAGGTCTCATGGACGTGCTGAAACGGAGTATGAGGTACGGGTCGAAATCCGCCAGCCGGCGGATCATGAGAAGTCAGCAGAAGCCATAGTAGTTATTAGGAACGAGCCATGAGAAAAAAAAAACATGGAGGTCTCACAAGATAACGAAGGGCTGAACCTTAAGAAGTGAGTAGTAAATGAATGTTACCAAATGAAGGGTGGAAAGCAGAAAATATCGCAAGATACCTGGCTGCAAAATGATAGGGCGGAACCCGAAGACTATGCAGGAGGGCAGACTTTCATGTGGATAACTGAAAACAACCTCACAAACAATCAATTAGGATATGGGCTACTAGAGATGATTCTTTCGCCCTCCAATCTGAATGAAGCCTACCGACAGGTAAAGCGGAACAAAGGGGCAGGGGGAGTAGACGAGATGGAAGTAGAATCTTTGAAGAACTATCTTGTCGAAAACAAAGATAAATTAACAGGGTCCATATTAGGGGGCAAATATCGCCCCAATCCAGTCCGACGGGTAGAGATACCCAAGGATAATGGGAGCAAACGCCAGCTTGGAATCCCCACCGTGGTTGACAGGGTTATCCAGCAAGCTATCTCGCAGGTTCTTACTCGGATTTATGAACCACAGTTCTCACCGTACAGTTACGGGTTCAGACCAAGACGCAATGCCCATCAGGCACTGCGCAAATGCCAGGACTACATTACCGAAGGCTATGTGCAAGCAGTAGACATGGACTTAGAGAAGTTCTTTGATACAGTAAGTCATAGCAAACTGATAGAGGTACTTTCACGGACAGTGAAGGACGGGCGAGTCATTTCGCTCATCCATAAATACCTTAATGCAGGAGTAATGAAGGATGGTAAGCTTGGACCAAGCGAAACAGGAGTTCCTCAAGGAGGTCCATTAAGTCCGCTATTGAGCAATATCATGCTCAATGAACTGGATAGGGAGCTGGATCGGAGGGGGCATAAGTACGTTCGGTATGCAGATGATATGGTTATCTTATGCAAGAGCAAGCGAAGTGCCCAACGCGCCTTAGCGAACATCTTACCTTACATTGAAGGCAAGCTGTTTCTAAGGGTAAACAGAGAAAAGACCAGCGAATCGCCCATCTCAAAGATTAAATTTTTGGGATACTCCTTTTATAAGGTAAAGGGCGAAGGACGGCTGAGGGTACACCCCAAAACCATCACCAAGATGAAGGCAAACCTTAAGAAGCTTACATCTAGGAGCAACGGATGGGGAAACGAGGAGCGCAAAGAAGCACTCAGACAATACATTATTGGATGGGTGAACTACTTCAAACTGGCAGATATGAATAAGCTGCTAGTTAGGATAGATGAGTGGTACCGAAGACGGCTAAGGATGGTGATCTGGAAACAATGGAAACGGATAAGAACCAGACTGGCCAATCTCTTAAATCTTGGGGTAAAGAAGCCCAAGGCATGGGAGTGGGCAAATACGAGGAAGAGCTACTGGCATGCTGCCAACAGCTTTATACTCTCCACCACTATCACTAATGAGCGTCTACGTCAAACTGGCTATTTGTTTCTAACGGACTATTACCGAAAGGTAAGAGTTGTAAATTAAGGAACCGCCGTATACCGAACGGTACGTACGGTGGTGTGAGAGGACAGATAGGGAACTAATCCCTATCTTCCTACTCTATTGATTTTTATTGTACTTGTTTTCTGTAATGATAGTTCTGGGGCAGAAGCTGGTTTTTTCTTCCGGTTGGAGCAACGGCTTCAAGAAATTTTAGGGTCAACAGCTGGCTCTTTCATTTTGTATAACCGTGTTTATCTGGTAAAAGCAGTAACTAAAAGTGGTGTTCATTGGGTCAAGCTGTAAAATCCGGACCCATAGAATGATATTCAAATCAGCGGTTCATTAGAATATTATTTCTCTGGTGGTTAAATTCCGGCTAATTAAACCACATAACCATGAGAATCTCGTTTTTTATTCTGGTAAGCATATTGTCAGTTCAATCAGTAAGGTGTCAAACTAAACAATCCAGAAGTTTTTTACTTAGAGACGAAGGGAAATCCCAGTTGAGTCTGGTTGACCTTGGAAACACAAAGAAAAGCTGGCATCAACCTGTTCCCAAAGGGCGTGACCTTCAACTGGTTGGTAATGATTTAGTGCTGATAGGAACCGAAAATGGATATGAGGAACGGTCCATCAAAACGGGTAAGGTGGTGAGTCAGGTTAATGGTTTTCCGGGTACAATTGCAGCCAGGAGGTTAAAGAATAAGAATACCATACTGGTTGGGTTAAACTGGCAGGATAAAGAAGGGATTACGCTGATTGAACTAGACAAATCAGGGGGTGTTGTATCCACCATCAATTATCCTGGATTTGATTATGCCCGTCTGGTGAGGGAAACTCCGAAAGGCACGTTTCTGATCACCTCCAATCAGCTGGTAATTGAGGGCAATAGGGATGGAGAAATCATCTGGAAAGCCCAGATTGGCGGCAGGGAAAATCCTCATGCATGGCAGGCCATTCGGCTGACTGATGGCAAGACCATTGTTGCAGGGGGATATGGAGGAAGTATCCAGGTGTTTAATAATAAAAGCACACTTGTCAGGGCATTCTGTGGACCGGAAGAGGAACGGGGTAATTTCTATTCGGGCCTCCAAATTTTGCAAAATGGAAATATTATAGTGACCAACTGGCAGGGACATGGACCTGATCAGGGCGATCTGGGGACACAACTCCTCGAGTTTTCACCTGAGGGAAAGGTGATCTGGTCATGGAAGCAGGATCCAAAATACTTTTCTTCGTTGCAAGGTGTGATCATACTGGATGGCCTGAATACCAGTAAGTTGCATGTAGAGAATGAGGCGGGGGTGATGACACCAGTTGATTGATATTTTTCTTCCTTGCCAATAAATTCATGATACCTGCCCATCCAATAAGCGAGTAGCCAGAATCCTTCACCATCCACATACTGGCCGCCTCTGCCACTGTCGGCATAGTAGGGGTTCTTGTTCCAGCGGTCAAAATTCCGCTCGTCAACAGGTAATTCTATAAAAAACCGGTATTTAACAAAAAATTCTTTTTAGCTTAATTAAGAATGTAATCAGGAAGCAGAGATTGAAACTACTTTTGCTTAAAAGCGCACGAGGTTTAATCCAATACTCAGATGAAATTATTTCCGATCTATTTATTGATTCTATTTGTATTTAGCTCCTGTTCTTATCATATAGGCTCTATTAGTGGAGGTAGTGCAGTTATTACAAATGAGCAACTTTCAAATATTCGGTTTGCTTATGGTACAGCAAACACTACCCATGTACTAGGGATAGGAGGAAATAGGAAGGAGGCATTGGTCCTGGAAGCAAAGAGGAACTTATACCTTAATAGTAATCTCAAACAAGGTCAGGCTATTGGACAAACAACCATTGACTTCAAAAGGACCATTTTCTTTCCCGTTTGGACTACCAGGGTTACATTATCAGCCGAGATCATTGATTTCTCTTCGTCTGATTCAGGTGAATTTGAAAAAGAGATAAATGATTTTATTCAATCGCATGGTCATGGGAAATTCAAAAATGGAGAAGAAGTTGTTTTCACCTATAGAAAGGAGCGGATACCTGCCCAGGTATTGGATTTGAGTGAAGATACGTATATCATTAAATACATTGATAAACACAACAACTTAAAAGTTAAGCGTGTAGGAGAAGCAGAGATTCAGTCATCTAAACCTCTTGTTGTAAAAAACCATACGTACTCAACACCAAAAAATCCACTAAATGAACTGGTAAGATTTACCTATAAGGGAAAGGAATACATAGGAGAGCTTATGGAAGTTTCAGGTTCAAATTACCTGATCCGAGTGGAGCAGGAAAACGGAGATAAAGTAGGTTTGTATATCAATGAAAAAGATATTATCAAATAGATTTTTGATAGGTAACAATTGGCTTACTCCTCCTCCCCAATAAACCCGTGATACCTGCCCATCCAATAGGCGAGTAGCCACGACCCTTCACCATCCACATACTGGCCGCCTCTGCCACTGTCGGCATAGTAAGGGTTCTTGTTCCAGCGGGCGAAATATCGTTCATCTACAGGTAAGGCATACAGTAATTAAAATTGTTCTTCGACCTGTTCCAATTCAGGAGTAGAGATTGCCGATCGTTCATGTTCGATAAAAGAAAGATCTTTTACCGGAATATAAGGTTTTGATTGGGTCTTGAACTTAAAGTAGCTGTCATAATCCAGTGGTGGGACCGTATTGGGTAGGATGAAATCTCCATCAATTCTGGCTTCTTTGATATTGACAGTTTGAGCTGAAATGATGAATGGGGCAATTAGGAAAGCAAACAGGATTATTCTCATGAAATGAGCATAAACTTTAGGCATCCTAAATTATACCAACAGGGGATGAATAAAGTTTATCGCGAATTCCATGTGACCGTTGAAAGTAAATAGATATTCACATGAAATAGTCATAAGGCTAAGCCATACCAACCAGTCATGAATATTCGTCATGAGCAATGATTTTTGACTATGTTTAGAACTCTGACTATTCCATGTGACCTTTGAAAATCAATTTATATAAACATGAAATGGTGATCTTTTTCAAATAGTACCCGGGATTGGAAAATCATACCATCATATTAAGGGTAAAAAGTCGTGTTTTTGTTTAAACAGAAAGTTTGAAGGTATTTACTTGCCTAAATTAGATAGTAATTAATGCCAGAGAAGGGAATATTGACTAAAACACCAATTACAAATGAACCGGCTAATCCATTTCAGCTTGCTTATTATTTTGGTTTCCAGTGTTTTGTTGGCACATCCGGGTGTAGGAATCGTCATGGATAGTCAGGGTAATGTTTACTACACAGACCTTACCCATATCTGGAAAATCTCACCCGAGGGTGAACAAAACATCGCAGTGCCCAATGTCCATACCCACCAACTTTATTTGGATGAAAATAATTTCCTCTATGGGGAACACGAATGGTACAATGGAGAGGATGTGGACACATGGGGAAATTACACCTGGGTATTGAGTCCGGAAGGCAAATTCACAAAATTGAAGGAAGTGGAAGGTTTTCTGGATAACAACACGTTGGTAAGGGACGGAGCTGGTAATTCCTTTTGGTCCAAAAAACACGATGATTATCAGCTTGTGTATCAGCAATCAATGAACGGGAACAACACTTTATACTCCAGTCATCATTTCGATGATATCCGGTGGATGTATTTTTCAAAAGCTGACAATCATCTGTATGTTGTGGACAACCTGGAAATCAAAAAAATAGCTCCATCAGGTGATGTGGTGGTAGTTGCAGATGATCTTAAAGAAGAAACGCCTCCATTTGCAGGTGTGGCAGACCGGCATTATCTGTTTGGACTATGGACGGATGAACAGGCCACGGTCTATGTTGCAGTTTTTGGGGCCGGGAAGGTGAAAAGAATTGGAAAAGGGGGGAAGACCATCACGGTATTTGAATCCGAAGATGGTTGGTCACCCTGTGGTGGAATGACCGATCCTGATGGAACGCTGTGGGTCTTGGAGTTTTCGGAAGATAATAGGACCCGCGTTTCCAGCATTGGTGAAGAAGGAACGCAAATCACCTATATGGTTGCGAATTGATTGTTTCAAAAGCTAATTTGTTAATCAGATTACAGATATTTCAACAATCATTTACTGCCTTTGGAAAGGATAAAAAACCACTCAAATAAGTAATGCATTCGGAATTAACTTGCTGACAATACAATCGTATATAGTTCAGCTATGAGCCATATACTAAAACGGGGACTGCTGCTATCTTCGGCTATCCTTCCGATCTTAACCTTTTGTGCCCATGGTCAGAACATAAGTTTTGACCATCAACAGATCATTGAAATTGAGGGAAAAGCCCATTCAATATCAATTATTGACAACGATGATGGGTTTAGTAGCCTGCTTGTCTTAACGGATAATTTTAAAGAAGCAAAGATCTTCCAGGGAGGTGAGGAAGGTTTATTTGAGGAAATTGCACCGCTGAATAAAAATGAGAATTATGGCCTGGTTGAGATTGGTGATCTCGATGGGGATGGCGCTGATGATTTGGTTTTTTCTTCTTACTGGAATAATGGCTTTAAAGTTTACTGGGGGTTAGGGAACGGAGCTTTCACAGAAGGTCAACATTATTCCTTAACAGGTCATGGCAGGAGTATCAAAGCGTATGATATGGACCAGGATGGATTTCAGGATATCGTAGCCTTATCAGCTGGGTCGGGTCAGCCCATTACACTTCATGTATATTATGGAAATGGGGATAGGAGCTTCACGCTGGAAGGTGTTTTTCGATCAGGACTCGACACTGACCGGCAAATCACAATTGTGGACAAAAATCTTGATGGGCTCTCGGATGTCATGGTATCAAGTTCATTTCCCTGGTTTGTCATCTTTTACCAGCAGGGGGATGGGAGTTTTGTGCCCAGGTATTGGCCACAGCAAATTGAGATCCCTTTTCCTTCAAATTATTATTTGGCAGATTTGAACAATGATCAGAAGGTCGATTTAATTGAGTATTTCTGGGATGGAAAGTTACGCTTTTATGTAGGCCTGGAAGATACGCTCTTTAGCAATACATACGTAAGTCTTACATACCATGCCGGAGCAGCCCGAACATACATCCTTGATATGAATCAGGATGGATGGGTGGACCTGGTGACAAACAAATATAGTGAACTGACTGATGAGCTTACAGATACACTTTGTGTATTACTCAATAAGGGTGATTTCACCTTTGAGGAACCGACATATTATACACTCCCCGGTAATATCAGCTATTTCAAAGTAGCGGATATAAACGGGGATCATTTTCCGGACGTACTTGCACACGTGGAAGATGTGGGGATTGTGATAGCTTATAATTCGGGAACAAGACTGGGACCAGAAGAACCTCCCAGGTCCAATACAACCTTCGTTTTTCCAAATCCTTTTGATTCCCGTCTAAACCTTCACTTGTTTACAATGGGGGAAATTTATATTTATTCTTTGCAAGGCCAGCTTATGCGACAGATTTCTGGAAGTGAAATTGAAGTGGATACAACAGATTGGAAATCAGGTATTTATTTAATGAAAGTGTTTGATGGGACAAATGTTTCTTGGTCGAAGTTGGTTAAGATGTAAGAAAATTAAGTTTGTAAAGGAAGATCATTAATAATCTTCCAATTATGTTAAATAGTATTTTCCTCATTAATTCACGTAGTATTAGCGAAACCTGATAATTTGACAGAATTCTCGGGTTAATAAAATATACTAATACGAAAGCATGCCAGCAAAAACATCTAGGATTCCGATCCTTTTCACAATACTTCTCAGCTTCCATATAAGCCTCGCCCAAAAAAACAATTCCTATCCCAAAGCAGATGATCCTTTACACATCAAGGTGAAAATGTATGAGCAACTGATGCTGGACAACCACTGGAACGAGGGAACCATCCTTTTTCATGCGCTTCACCATCCGGACGGCAAAAACATTGATGGATTCGGACTTCATTCAGATTTGATTGACGCTACTGGGGAGATGCTGGTGGCGTATTCCTGTAAGTATGCCATTACGAAAGATAAAAAAGACAAAAAGATTGCCGATCAGGTTTTTGATGGAATCCTTAAAGCTGAGCAGGTGACCGGTGTGCCGGGTCTGGTTGCCCGCGGATTCTACAAAGCTGATGAGCCCCAATGGTTTGAAAAAGCCTGGTATGATGAGTGGCATTGGTCCTCATCCATGCCCGGATATCGCTGGCTGGGAGACCAAAGCATAGATAAACTGGTTTCGGTTTTTCATGCATTGGGTATGTATTATGAACTGGCAGCGGATGAAACATACAAAAAGAAAGTTGAAGGACTGCTTAGTAGATTCATTGGCAAGATCGTCAATGACAATTTCAGAATTATGGACCTGGATGGTAAGCTCACTTTATGGGGGAATATGTGTCCGGATCTACCGCACAACAAGCTCAATTCGCTGGTAGCCCTCGCTGCAGTGAAAGTTGCCCAACAAATCACCGGGGAGGCCAGGTTTGCTTCTGCGTATAAAATGCTGATAGATAAATATCACTATGATGATCGTCAGCTGTTGACCAACCATTTGTATCCGGAGCACATGCGGCATATCTGGGATGACTATCATGCGGCACGTAGCTTGTACATGGTCATGAAATACGAGACTGATCCCGACTTACTCAATAAATACAGGATGACACTCAACCGGCAGTGGTATGTATGGAAAGACATCACATTTGAGGAGGAAAGCACCATTTTTTATATCATGCTTTATGATCTCATTACAGGAGAGGAAATGATGAAAGATCCGGACAGGATTGAAGTACTGAAATCTATGAATGGCCACAAGAGAGGGACCAGGACATTTAACCTGCCGATGGAGGATGGCTCCAGAATGAAGATTACCACGGAATATGACCGGGCATCAACAGCCTTTATAAGAAACTATTGGTTTGGAAGGTATTTTGGATTTATTGATCCCAGCTGGTAAACGATATGAAAACATTGAATCATCCAATGAATATGAAAAACTGGAAAAGAAATATTAGGACACTGGCGTGCTTACTTGTTGTTGGCCTGGTTTTTATCTCGGCCAATGATCCATCACTGGACGATAAAATTACGCCTCCTGAAGGAATGGTCTTTGTCCCTGCAGGACCGTTCATCATGGGAAGTGACATCGATGACCCGGATAGCAGCCCGCAACACATTGCTGAGACAGGTGCCTTTTTTATTGACAAATATGAAGTCAGCAATGCTGAGTATGCCAGCTTCGATCCTGAATATGCTTATCCCGAAGGAGCGGAGGAACGCGCTGCCAAGGTCAACTGGAATCAGGCAAACGCCTATGCCAAGTCGATTGGTAAACGTTTGCCAACAGAGATCGAGTGGGAGAAAGCAGCCCGTGGCACCGATGGCAGGATGTTGCCCTGGGGAGACTTCTATGATGACAGCTTTGTAATTTATTCACGAAATAATACCCGGGGACAATCCATTGCCAAGCCCGCCAGCCCGTATGGATGTTTCGACATGGCAGGGAGTGTGTGGGAATGGACGGCTGACTGGTATCAGCAATATCCCGGCAATACCCATGACATGGAAGAGTATGGTGAAAAATATAAGGTAATTAGGGGAGGTTCCACGTTCAATAATTTTGCGTGCTACACGACTTTCCATCGCTATTATGTGCACCCGGTTGATACCCGTGCCTATCCCATTGGGATGCGCCTGGTGATGGACGTAGAGTAAAGGGCAGAAGTAGCTATTGTGCTGATTGACTGATGAGGTTGGTATAGATCTTTTTCATGACGGCTGTCTTTTCTTTATCCTCTGCCACTGCGTAGGTGGTAAACATCATGACACCCGTAGCCTTTCCGGTGAGGCCACCTTTCATGACCACTTGAAAAGGCGCTGGCTCAACATCGGAAGCCTGAACAATTGGCCAGATTTTAGGAAATCCACTTTCATCTTGTTCTATTTGATTACTAAACCATTGAATGTTATCAGCCACCCAATCCGGGGAGCGACCCATTCTTTCATGATAAACCATGGGAGAGAACACATCAATGGTTTTACTGAGCAGGTCATAGTCCAGTCCCAAAATCCTGTATCTCGCACTGTCAAACTCCACATCGTTCCAGGGACAATGATACAAACCCAAAAGCGCATCTGGCTTTAGCTCCTTGATGATCTTTTTCATTTCAATGGCCCAGTCTGCAATAACCTGCCTGCGCCATTGTCGCCAGGGAGTTTCATGATTTGTCAGGATCCATTGAGCTTTTTCAGCAGTGCTACCCTCAATGATTGAAATCCCGGTTGCTTTGGAGAATGCATTGAGGCAAGGATCATTGAAGCAGGTTTCCGGCAGGATAGGCTCCGGCTCCTCAAACTGGGCATGCCAATGGACATAGTCCATCCATACACCATCCAGGTCATATTTGGAGAGCAGGGTCCGAAGCTGATCAAAGCGATAATTGCGGAAACCCGGTTCAGTCGGGCAGACCCCCATAAACCAGCCGGCAGCTTCTACTTGCTCTCCCTGCTCATTGATGGCCCATGCTTCCGGATGTTTGTCTACATAGTTTTTGCCATTTAGGGTGGCAAACTCGGAGTAAACCTTCAGGCCCTCATTCCTGGCCCTTTTCATCATGCTGCTGTCAATGGATCCACTGTGAACAAAAATGGAATTAACTCCCAGTTCATTGAGTTTGATGTCTTTTTCCCATAGCGGTTTGGGGTTGCCGTAGATGCCACGGATTTCGACAGTAGGATTTGGCTGCTGCTGGCATGATACCAGTAGGATAAAAAGCAAACCATAAACCAATGAAAAGATTGCGGTTATTTGTCGCATGGATGTAATAGTTGAATGATCTATCGCAGACTCAAATCTGCATACATGTCAATTTACGAAAAATTGCTCACCTGATACAATAGTCTAATTCATGGATCAGGCGTATTACTATAGTTAAGAACGTCTTTGTTGATGGCATACTTCTTACATTCCAGAAATCCATCAATTATCATATCTTGCGATCTACTTTCTAAACCTAACCTATGGAGTTTATTCCTATTATCGCTGGCATTGTTATACTCATTCTGCTCATTGCAGTTGTTAAACTCGATGCCTTCATTTCGTTTATGCTTGTCTGCCTTTTCGTGGGCATTGCCAGTGGCTTGCCAGTCCTTGATACAGTTCATGCTATTGAAGTGGGTATAGGCAAGACCCTTGGTGAGCTGGTCATCATTCTGGGTTTTGGATCCATGGTAGGTAAGCTGGTCGCCGAAAGTGGAGGCGCTCATAAGATCACTGATAGCCTGGTTAAGCGCTTTGGGATCAAGAATATCCAGTTCTCACTGATTGTAACGGGTTTCATCATTGGAATTCCTTTGTTTTACGAAGTTGGATTTGTCATACTGGTTCCACTGGTCATAGCTATTGCCGCACAAACAGGACTACCCATTTTATATATCGCCTTACCCATGTGCGCTTCATTGTCTGTGACCCATGGTTTTTTGCCACCCCACCCAGGCCCAACAGCTATTGCATCAGTGTATCAGGCAGATCTTGGGTTGACATTGATATATGGGATCATTGTGGGTATTCCAGCCATTGCTGCTGCTAAATTCCTTTTGTCAGGGGCAATGAAAAAGTATAATCCGCCTTTGTTGAAAGAATTCATTGTTGAAAAGACAGAAAATTATAAAGTACCTCCTCTATCCACATGCTTGATAATCGCCCTGCTTCCGGTTTTGCTGATCGGGGGATCATCAGTCATGGCAATGATCGTGGGAGACAATGCTATTCTTGATGTAATTGGAAACCCTGCCATTGCGATGTTGATTGCAGTGCTTGCAGCTGCTTATTTTTTGGGTGTGAAAACCGGGAGAAGTGTAGAGCATGTCATGGGAATTTATGCCACAGCCATTGCTTCTGTAGCCAGTATATTGCTGATCATTGCCGGGGCCGGATCTTTCAAAGAGATCATGATTGCTACCGAAGTCAGCCATCGCATTGGAGAAGTATTGAACGGGTTGGGCATGTCACCTCTGGTGATGGCTTATGTCATAGCTTCCCTAATCAGGATCTGTGTTGGTTCTGCAACCGTTGCCGCGATGACAACAGCCGGAATTATACAGCCTTTGATAGGTCTTTCCGGAGTATCGCCGGAGCTGCTGGTGTTAGCAACCGGAGCTGGTAGCCTCACCGTTTCACATATCAATGACGGTGGATTCTGGTTATTTAAAGAATATTTTAACTTAAGTATTAAAGAAACACTCTTTTCCTGGACACTGATGGAGACCACAGTTTCTGTAGTGGGTTTTCTGGGAGTGTTATTGTTAAACCTTTTTATTTAATTAGTATGAATCTCGAAGAAAGAATTAAAGAATTAGGACTCGTTTTACCTCCTGCACCTGCATTGGGAGGGGTTTACAAACCTGTCATTATCGTGCATAAGATGTTGTATGTATCCGGCCAGGGCCCCTCAAGGAATGATACAACACTGATCAAAGGAAAAGTAGGCTCTGATCTCAATACCGAGGAAGCTTACCAGGCCGCCAGACAAGTAGGATTGACCATGCTTTCTACCATGAAAGCTCAAATCGGGGATCTTAACAAAATCAAAAGATTGGTCAAGACGCTGGGGATGGTAAACAGTGAGCCTGATTTCGAACAACAGCCACAGGTGATCAATGGTTTCAGTGACTTGATGGTAGAATTGATGGGGGATGATTTTGGAAAAGGAGCCCGAAGTGCTGTGGGGATGATCCTGCCAGGCAACATTGCTGTGGAGATCGAAGCCATGTTTGAAATAAACTGATGCAACACTGGTTTGAAATAGCCAATGCGGATGAAGTATTGAGTCCGGCCTTGCTGTTTTACCCTGAGCGGATCAGTAAAAACATTGAGCGGATGATTGAGGTGGCAGGCTCTGCTGATCGACTTCGACCACACGTGAAGACATACAAATGTCAGGAGGTGGTGAAAATGCAGATGGAGGCAGGTATCCATAAGTTTAAATGTGCCACGCTTGCCGAAGCGGAAATGGTCGCTCAATGCGGAGCTAAAGATGTCCTGCTTGCTTACCCGTTGATAGGACCTGCACAGGATAGGTTTGTCCGATTGATGGATCAGTATCCGGAGACTCTGTTTTCCGTTCTGGCAGATCACGAAAGCCAGCTTGAAGCATGGAAGTCAATCATAAAACCCGGCACAAAAGTTCATGTCTTTATTGATCTGGATGCTGGGATGCATCGAACAGGAGCAACACCTGAAAAGGCAGGCAGCCTGGTGAAAATGCTTGATGATCCGGCATTCGTTTTCCGGGGATGGCATTGCTACGATGGGCATATTCACAATACTGACCTTGCCGAACGTAAGGCTGTTGTAGAAGCACAATATCTGCCACTCGAGGCCCTGGTGAATAGATATGGTTTGGAGGATAAAGAATTTATTTGTGGCAGCAGCATCTCTTTTCCGATCCATGCTCAGCATCCGGAACGGACGCTTTCACCCGGAACAACCTTATTGTGGGATCACGGGTACTCCACCAAATTCCCTGACTTAAAATTTGACATTGCAGCCATGTTATTAGCCAGAGTAGTCACTAAACCAGATAAAGACCTGCTTTGTATCGACCTTGGCTATAAAGCAGTGGCTTCGGAGATGAAGGAGGCTCCGGTCTTTTTACCGCAGATCCCTGATGCTGAAATTCAGACACACAGTGAGGAACATCTGGTCATCAAAACAGCACAAGCTCAACAATGGCAGGTGGGAGATGTTGTATATGGTATTCCCTGGCACATTTGCCCCTCGGTTGCGATGTATGATCAGGCCGGAGTTGTAAAAGACCAATCAATCAATGAATATTGGCCGATAATTGCCCGTAAACGCTTTCAATAAATTCATGGAAACTGCTTCAAAGCCCTTAATTTTCGATGCGCACCTGGATCTGTCCATGAATGCGCTGGAATGGAACAGGGACCTGCGGTGGTCAGTAGAGGAGATCAGAAAGTGGGAGGCAGGAATGACCGATAAAACAGATCGGAGTAGGGGTACGGTCTCATTTCCACAGCTCAGGGAAGGAAATATCGGAATCGTCGTTGGGACCATGATTGCCCGGTACACCAAAAAGACCAACAAGCTTCCCGGTGCCAGCTGGAACTCTCCAGAGCAGGCCTGGGCCCAGACCCAGGGTCAACTGGCCTGGTACGAAGCCATGGAATGGAGTGGAGATATCAGGATCATAGCCGATCTGAATTCATTAGATGATCATCTTTCTCATTGGGAATCAAATTCAGTGGAAACACCCATAGGCTTGATCAAGAGTCTGGAGGGCGCAGATTCCATCCTTTCATTTAAGCACCTGGAGCAAGCCTACGAAAAGGGACTCAGGGCGATCGGACCAGCTCATTACGGTCCCGGAACCTATGCTCAGGGTACTGATGCCTCAGGAGGGTTAGGCCAAAAGGGTAGGGACTTACTCAAGGAAATGGAGCGGCTTAACATCATCCTGGATGCAACACACTTGTGTGATGAAAGCTTTTGGGAGGCCATGGATCATTACCATGGACCTGTCTGGGCGAGTCATAACAATTGCAGAGCACTTGTGAACCATAACAGGCAATTCAGTGATGATCAGTTGAAGGAACTCATTGATCGGGGTGCTGTGATCGGAGCGGCATTAGATGCCTGGATGCTGGTACCCGATTGGATCAGAGGAAAGTCGACCCCTGAATCTATGAATGCGTCTATGGAAACCGTAGTGGATCATATTGATCATGTTTGCCAATTGGCTGGAAACGCTTTACATGTGGGGATCGGATCAGACCTGGATGGTGCCTATGGTCGCGAACAAAGTCCCAAAGACCTGGATACCATTGCAGATCTTCAAAAGATTCCTCAAATCCTCAAGGCGCGCGGTTATAGCCCTAAGGATATTGAAAATATTTGCTCTACCAACTGGATCAATTTCTTGAGGAAGGCCTGGGCTTAATCTTATTAGCTTCATGGGGTTTTACTTGCCTTCGTTGGTGGTTTCGCAGTGTTTTCACCAAAGAACATAGGTTAGTTGCATGCTGGTGGAAAACACTAATCCTGATCCTGGGATAGTTCAGTTTTTAAGTGGTTTATTCAAGTTGGGTTCCAGCTTCCGGGCTTCATTGAAATCAATATACTTCTCTAAATCCCGTATCGAGATGACCTCATATTCATTGTCAGCCAGGTACTGAAGATACTCCCTGAACAATTCCGGGGGTGTGTTTACCCAGGGGTGCTCAATGTCAGGCACTCCATGCAAAGTCAATACCACTACCTTTCCATCCATGGCTTCATTCAGGGCTTCCATGATCTCTGCTTTATTGTTTTCGTTGGTAGCCCAACTTGGTATCAGGTAAGGATGATCTTTAAGGGGATCATAGGGTCTGCTACCGCCAGCCCGTGCCATCCGGTAGTCTCTTTCCTTTAGGTACTCCAGAATATCTCCATTTAAGCTATACCCCGGATAGGCGAAGTTCCTGGGGATTGGGATGCTCAATGAATCACATTTATGCTCAATGTAATCTAGTTCTGCATTAAATTCAGTCTGTGAGAGCCTGGTGATATTTGGATGGCTGTGGGTGTGATTGGCTATCTCAAAACCCATCTCATCAAGTACCTTGATCTGACGCCAATTCATGTACAGGGTGCTATCCTGATAGTTGGGAGGAAACTCACAAACAAAAAAAGTAGCTCCAAAGCCATATTCCTTGAGCAGGGGAGCGACCACTGAATACTGGCTGGCAGGTGCATCATCAAAGGTTAAAACAACGATTTTATTGGGAATAGATTCTTTGATAATTTGAGCGGAAGTGTCAAAGACAATAAGGCATGTGACTAAAAAGGAAAGAGATGGTTTCATTTAAAATATTTGCGTTAAACGATGTTTTGGCAGAATTACATATAAGCCATTTGTATCTGTGCAGTTTGCTAATTTGTAAATCATGACAGACCCATATGGTATATATGGTTAAAATGACTATTTTAACAACTCTTAACCAAACATTAACCTTTATAAAAATGAATAACGCTAACGGTAAAAGACTTTTCTATGGTAGTTGTTTTGCCCTCATCACAACTGCTTTCTCAT
This sequence comes from Cyclobacteriaceae bacterium, assembly GCA_965223915.1. Classification (GTDB taxonomy): domain Bacteria; phylum Bacteroidota; class Bacteroidia; order Cytophagales; family Cyclobacteriaceae; genus UBA7330. Next base: position 3,773,938 of record OZ245027.1, read on the forward strand.
TTAGTATCCGGGCAGGGATACTACCCGAGCTAGGAGAAACATTTGATCTCACTGCGACTCAATTAGGATTCATCAATCAGATGTGGTTTGTTGGGTTCCCAATCTCAATGGTTTTGGGTGGTATCTTCTACAATAGTCTCGGTCCAAAAAGGATCATGCAATTTGCCTTTTTTGCTCATACCATTGGTATCATCATGACCATTTATTCAGGAGGCTATACAGGACTATTGATTTCCACACTATTAATTGGAATTGGAAACGGATGTACTGAAGCCGCTTGTAATCCAATGATTGCTGATGCTTATACAGGGAAAACAATGAACACGCTTTTAAACCGATTTCACATGTGGTTCCCAGGAGGGATTGTAATCGGGGCACTGGTTTCATTTGGTATGACCAATATGGATCTTGGGTGGGAAGCTCAGATTTGGATCATTATGATCCCAACCCTGATCTATGCATATCTATTCTGGGGTCAGGTTTTCCCAAAACCTACCGAGAAAGCGGCATCGCTTACAGAAAATTTCAAGGCCATGTTCTGGTCTAAAAGCTATGCACCACTGTTCATCTTTATCTGCGTTTGTATGTCGTTGACAGCAATTACAGAATTCGGACCACAGCAGTGGACAGGTATCATCATGGCTAAGAGTGGTGCTGAACCTATGTTGATCTTGGCATTGGTAACAGGTCTTATGGCTGTTGGTAGATACTGGGGTGGTGACTTCGTACATAAGTTTGACCAGACCGGAGTATTGTTAGGATCAGCCGTATTCAGCACAATAGGAATTTTCCTTTTCAGTACCCAAACTGGACCAATGGCGTATGTTGCTGCTGTGTTCTTTGCACTTGGTGTAACCTTCTTCTGGCCTAACATGATCGGATTTACGGCTGAAAAAATCAAGTTGAGTGGTGCCATTGGTATGTCAATCGTAGGTGCAGTTGGAATGTTCTCAACCTCTATCTGGCAACCCATCATTGGTAGCTGGATTGATAGTGCCAGGGTAGAAGCGCAAGCTGCTGGCCTTGAAGGAGATGCCCTGGAACTAGCTGCAGGACAGGCTACCTTACAGAATATGATTACTTTCCCCGCTATTCTTATCGGCTTATTCCTCATCCTTTTCTTTTGGGTGAAAAGTCGTAAGAAGGCTGAAGCAGCTGCTTAATTGTCTCATAATATTTGATTATATCAAGTCACCCTGTGATCCATGGGGTGACTTTTTATTTGTGCGCCCGGCATGGGCGATAACTATAGGGTGTAAGTCCCGAACACGCTTGACAGTAGGAAGTGTTAGCAGAAGGCAAGGGTGTCCATCGTGAGGTGGAATCTGAAGGAAGCCGGAAGCAAATTCCTGGCCTGACGAACAGAAACTGCATATAAGGCCTACTAGGACTGGGTGAGCTTGCAAAACAAAGCAAAGCCCAACACTGTCCGGAATCCTTGGGGTAAATGCAGCAGGTAGATGGGATGAAAGTTATCGTACTTACCCGGGGAGGTCTCATGGACGTGCTGAAACGGAGTATGAGGTACGGGTCGAAATCCGCCAGCCGGCGGATCATGAGAAGTCAGCAGAAGCCATAGTAGTTATTAGGAACGAGCCATGAGAAAAAAAAACATGGAGGTCTCACAAGATAACGAAGGGCTGAACCTTAAGAAGTGAGTAGTCAATGAATGTTACCAAATGAAGGGTGGAAAGCAGAAAATATCGCAAGATACCTGGCTGCAAAATGATAGGACGGAACCCGAAGACTATGCAGGAGGGCAGACTTTCATGTGGATAACTGAAAACAACCTCACAAACAATCAATTAGGATATGGGCTACTAGAGATGATTCTTTCGCCCTCCAATCTGAATGAAGCCTACCGACAGGTAAAGCGGAACAAAGGGGCAGGGGGAGTAGACGAGATGGAAGTAGAATCTTTGAAGAACTATCTTGTCGAAAACAAAGATAAATTAACAGGGTCCATATTAGGGGGCAAATATCGCCCCAATCCAGTCCGCAGGGTAGAGATACCCAAGGATAATGGGAACAAACGCCAGCTTGGGATCCCCACCGTGGTTGACAGGGTTATCCAGCAAGCTATCTCGCAGGTTCTTACTCGGATTTATGAACCACAGTTCTCACCGTACAGTTACGGGTTCAGACCAAGACGCAATGCCCATCAGGCACTGCGCAAATGCCAGGACTACATTACCGAAGGTTATGTGCAAGCAGTAGACATGGACTTAGAGAAGTTCTTTGATACAGTAAGTCATAGCAAGCTGATAGAGGTACTTTCACGGACAGTGAAGGACGGGCGAGTCATTTCGCTCATCCATAAATACCTTAATGCAGGAGTAATGAAGGATGGTAAGCTTGGACCAAGCGAAACAGGAGTTCCTCAAGGAGGTCCATTAAGTCCGCTATTGAGCAATATCATGCTCAATGAACTGGATAGGGAGCTGGATCGGAGGGGGCATAAGTACGTTGGTATGCAGATGATATGGTTATCTTATGCAAGAGCAAGCGAAGTGCCCAACGCGCCTTAGCAAACATCTTACCTTACATTGAAGGCAAGCTGTTTCTAAGGGTAAACAGAGAAAAGACCAGCGTATCGCCCATCTCAAAGATTAAATTTTTGGGATACTCCTTTTATAAGGTAAAGGGCGAAGGACGGCTGAGGGTACACCCCAAAACCATCACCAAGATGAAGGCAAACCTTAAGAAGCTTACATCTAGGAGCAACGGATGGGGAAACGAGGAGCGCAAAGAAGCACTCAGACAATACATTATTGGATGGGTGAACTACTTCAAACTGGCAGATATGAATAAGCTGCTGGTTAGGATAGATGAGTGGTACCGAAGACGGCTAAGGATGGTGATCTGGAAACAATGGAAACGGATAAGAACCAGACTGGCCAATCTCTTAAATCTTGGGGTAAAGAAGCCCAGGGCATGGGAGTGGGCAAATACGAGGAAGAGCTACTGGCATGCTGCCAACAGCTTTATACTCTCCACCACTATCACTAATGAGCGTCTACGTCAAACTGGCTATTTGTTTCTAACGGACTATTACCGCAAGGTAAGAGTTGTAAATTAAGGAACCGCCCTATACCGAACGGTACGTACGGTGGTGTGAGAGGACAGATAGGGAACTAATCCCTATCTTCCTACTCGATTATATCCATTTATATAACTGACAGGTGTTCGATACACTACTCAATTAACCTTTCCAAACCTCACTAACCTTTCGCTAAAGACTTCAGGCGCTGGTTAAGCTTCATCGTAGGCATACTGAGCCCTTTATCAATCGTATTTAACTAAAAATTAAAATTTCAGCCACTTAGCTAAACTTTTATAATTGACTAAACGTTCAGTCATAAGATGAGTCCAAGAACTAAACAACAATTTGAAGCCATCCGTGCTTCGTCAACTACCAGGATTCTGGAAGCCGCTTTGGAGCTATTTGGTACGGTTGGGTATCAAACTACTACGATTGCCCAGATCGCCGGGAAAGCAGGGGTTTCCAAAGGGTTGATTTACAATTATTTTGATAGCAAGGAGGCACTTCTTAAGGCCATGATTGAAGAGCTATCTAAAGAAGGTGAGAAGGTGATGGATACCTCCAGGTCAGAAGATCCGCGGGAGATGTTAGAACTGATGATCAGAGGAGCGATAAGCTGGATGAGAAATCACGAAAAACAAAACAGGTTAATAATGAGTTTGGTGACTCAGATTGATCAATTTGATTTTGTTCATGACATGGCCAATTCCAAAATGAATGAATACATGGAGTTAATAACTAACCTCCTCAAAAAAATAAAGTATCCAAACTATCGAACCGAAGCCCGAATCCTTGCGACTCTATTTGACGGGATCGGGATGCAATACCTGGTTTTGAAGCAAGACTATCCCCTTGACGAAATTGAAGAGATGCTCGTAGAGAGATATTGTAGACCTAAAAAGCAAAAAAAATGAATCCGGATAAAATCAAAGGTATATTGTTTTTGTTAGTAATTGTTGTTGTCTGTTTGCCGACCTATGGTCAGTCAGCGGAGGAAATCATCAGGAAGGCCAATGATAAGATGACTGGCGAAAGCAATTCAGCAGAAATGGTGATGAAGATCATTCGTCCTGACTGGATCCGTGAAATCAGTATCAAAAGCTGGGCAAAGGGAACAGAAAAAAGCCTGGTATTGATCACTGCTCCGGCTCGTGATGAAGGAGCTGCTTTTCTGAAACGGGAGAAAGAATTATGGAACTGGCAACCAACCATCAACCGTGTGATCAAGATGCCCCCATCCATGATGATGCAATCCTGGATGGGCTCAGACTTCACCAACGATGATTTGGTGAGGGAATCATCAATCGTAGAAGATTATGAGCATCAATTACTTAATGATACTGTAATAGATGGCAGGAATGCCTGGAAGGTGGCATTGATCCCTAAAGAGAATGCCCCGGTGGTCTGGGGAAAGATTGAGGCTTACATAGAGAAAGAAGACTATCTTCAGCTGCTATTCAAATATTATGATGAGGATGGGTACCTGGTAAATACGATGGTACTGTCAGACATCCGGAATATTGGTGGCAGGGTAATTCCCACAAAGATGGAAATGATCCCGGCAGAGAATCCTGACCAAAAGACCATGATCATTTATGAGAATATGCAGTTTGATATCTCCATTGATGATGGCTTTTTCTCCATACAGAATATGAAACGCATAAGATGACTAACCTATTAACCATTAACTAATAACCAATAACCCAATAACCCAATAACCTATTAACTATTAACCTAAAACAATGTACTTAACACTAGCATGGCGCAACATCTGGAGAAACAAAAGAAGGAGTTACATTACCATAGCTTCCATCACTTTTGCGGTCATGCTGGCATGTGCCATGCGGTCTGTGCAGCTCGGGTCCTATGAGCGGATGATCGAAACGGCAGCACGGTTTTTTACCGGATACATTCAGATCCACAAGGCTGGTTACTGGGAGGATAAAACGATCGACAACAGCTTTCCATATACGCAGGGGCTGATAGACAAAGTAGCCGAAACGGAAGGAGTCCTGGAAGTAGTGCCAAGAATTGAGTCTTTTGCACTGGCTTCATATGAACAAAAAACCAGAGGAACCATGGTGCTGGGTATCGAACCGGAGAAGGAACACAAACTCACAGAAGTAAAGGACAAACTGGTAGAAGGGGAGTATTTGAAAAGTGATGACCAATCTATCATGATTGCGAAGGGACTTGCTGATTACCTGCGGGTGGGGATTGGTGATTCTGTCGTGTTGATAGGGCAGGGGTATCATGGAACGAATGCAGTAGGAATCTATCCGGTGTCAGGCATCATGAAATTCCCGGTACCTGAACAAAACAATTCCACCATTTATCTCCCATTAAAAGAGGCACAATGGCTGTATGCCACCGGAGATTTGCTGAGCAGTCTGTCATTGGTGATAGACAAGGCCAACCATGTAGACAGGATTGTCAAGGATATAAGCGCGAAAATTGATACGGATGCCTATGAAGTAATGGGGTGGAAAGAGCTGATGCCGGAACTGGTCCAGGGGATAGAAATTGATAATCTGAGCTCGAAGGTCATGATATGGATTCTTTACATCGTGATCGGCTTTGGGATGTTTGGCACATTCCTGATGATGACCGCCGAAAGAATGTATGAATTTGGCGTATTGCTGAGTGTAGGTATGAAGCGGATTAAAATGCAGTTTGTGATATTTCTGGAAATGGCTTTAATGGCCAGTATCGGAGTAGTGGCAGGTGTATTAATCAGTCTTCCATTTCTTACATACTACCATTTCCATCCTATTTATTTCGGTGGGGAGATGCAGGCGGCCATCGAAGACTTTGGGGTAGAGGCAGCTTATTATTTTTCTTTACAACCGTCGCTTTTTTACAATCAGGCCTGGGCAATATTTCTGATGGCCGGTATCCTGTCTTTGTACCCCTTAATTGTGATCCATAAGTTGAAGCCGGTCAAGGCCATGCGTGAAAATTGAAAACAATGTTCAAATGCTACTGAAATTATCCTGGAAAAACATATGGAGAAGCAAGCTTAGAAGTCTTGTAGTGATTGGTTCAATTATCATGGGAATATGGGCCATGATATTCGGCAATGGTTTTATGAATGGCTTCATCGTAAGTTATATGGCCAACAGCATCAACCATGACATTTCCCATATCCAGGTTCATCATCCCGATTTCAAAAAAGACCAGGAGCTAAGATACAGTGTGCCAGAAGGAAATCTTAAAGCTGAAGAAATCAGATCCTGGGCCGGTGTAAAAGGTGCTACCACACGCACCCTGGTCACCGGGATGATCTCATCCCCACGCAAGGCATCGGGCGTCCAGATCAGGGGGATAGACATTGAAAATGAGGCTGAAGTAACACGCCTGGATTCGTTGATCGGGGAGGGCACCTATTTTGAGGAGATCAGAAGAAACCCCATCGTCATTGGTGGTAAGCTCGCAGAAAATCTCCAGGTTTCTGTGAAGTCTAAGGTTGTTCTAACATTTAATGATGCCAACGGGACCCTCACCCAAATCTCAGGCAGAGTGGCAGGGATTATCAAGAGTGCCAGTCTCAGCCTTAGCGAAGGCTATGTTTTTATGCGTCAGGAAGATCTAACCAGGCAACTGGGTATTGAAGGTGAAATCCATGAGATAGCTGTATTGCTGGAATCCCAGGTTGACCCTGAAAGCATCGTTTCCAGATATACAAACGAGTTTAATGGAGATCTGGTAGAAACCTGGGAGGAAATTGCTCCACAGCTGGCATATATGCAGGATATCTATGGTAGTATGCTCTATGTGTTGATGGGTATCATCCTCACTGCCCTGGTTTTCGGGATCATCAATACCATGCTGATGGCGGTCCTGGAACGTATGAAAGAACTGGGAATGCTGATGGCTGTCGGAATGACAAAGATCAGGGTATTTCTGATGATCATGATTGAAACGATCTGTCTGGGGGTGGTCGGAGCACCGGTCGGATTGTTGCTTGGATGGGTCACAGTGAGTTATTTAAATCATGAGGGAGTGGATCTCACGGCTTATTCAGAGGGGTTGGAAGCCTTTGGGTATGATTCAGTTCTTTACCCGTATGTCGCAAATGAAGTTTACATGATTGTAACCATTGGCGTATTTATTACAGCATTTATTGGAGCCATTTACCCTGCCTTGAAAGCCGTCCGATTAAAACCTGTCGAAGCATTACATAAAATCTAATTACGATGTCAATAATTAAAGCAACGAACATTACCAAAGTATATAACTCAACAGCTGTTCCTGTCCATGCTTTGAATGGGATTGACCTGGAAATAGAAAAAGGTGAGTTTACAGCCATCGTAGGACCATCCGGATGCGGTAAAACTACCCTGCTGAATATTTTGGGTGGATTGGACCATCCGTCTTCCGGAGAAGTGATGCTTGCCGGGACCAATATCACTACCATGCAGGATGGTAAGCTCATCGATTTCAGGCTCAATAATATCGGTTTTGTCTTCCAGGCTTACAACCTGATACCGGTCTTAACGACTCAGGAAAATGTAGAGTTTATTATGCTGCTCCAGAAAAAATCAAAGAAAGAAAGGGATGAGCGGGCGCTGGAGTTGTTGACACAAATGGGTATTGCAGACAAGGCCAGTCAAAGACCTTCACAACTTTCTGGCGGTCAGCAACAACGGGTGGCAGTGGCCCGTGCTTTGGCTTCCAAACCCCAATTCATCCTGGCTGATGAACCCACTGCTAACCTCGATTCACATTCTACTTCTGCTTTATTGGACATTATGGCTAAGATGAATCATGAAGAGGGTGCAACCTTTGTGTTTTCTACCCATGATCAACGCGTCATTGACAAGGCACGCCGGATCGTAACGTTGGAAGATGGTCAAATCATAAGTGACGAATCAAGATGAGATATTGGCTAATGGTGTGGATATTGTTTCCACTATCATTGTTGGCACAGCAAAGTGAGGAGGATCCAAAATTTACTGTTGGCGGCTATGTGAAAGACATGGCTACCTTCAACTTTGCCGGAGAGGATTCAACGCTCATAGATAACCTCATTCACAATAGGATCAACCTGGCCTGGTATCCCACGCAGCACCTGACGGGCAAGCTGGAATTCAGGAATAGAATATTTTTTGGGGATTTGGTGAGTCTGTTTCCGTTTTATGGTGAACTCGTTGATGTAAACAATGACTATTTCGATCTTTCCTGGATGCCAGTAAACAATGATGACCTGGTGATCCATACCATGATCGATCGTTTTTATTTCGAATGGAATAAAAACGACTGGGAGGTGAGCCTGGGTCGGCAGCGGATCAACTGGGGGATGAATCTGGCCTGGAACCCCAATGACCTGTTCAACGCCTATTCGTTTTTTGATTTTGATTATGAGGAAAGACCGGGTAGTGATGCACTGCGAATCCGAAAATATACGGGTTACGCCTCAGAGATTGACTTTGCGATTAAAGCGGCTGAGGATTTTGAAGATTTGACTACGGCCTTTAAATATCAGATCAATAAATGGAATTATGACATCCAGTTTATTGGTGGCCTGATGAAGAATAATATAACATTGGGAACGGGATGGGCTGGCAACCTTTGGAATGCAGGTTTTAAAGGTGAAATGACCTATTTAAATAGTCTTGAAGATAATGAAGACAATGGCTTCCTGGCTTCTGTTTCAGTGGACTACCTATTCTCCAACTCTTTGTATCTCAATGGGTCGGCATTGTACAATAGTTATGGAGTAGAGGAGCCCAATTTTTTCCTGATCAATACCTCTTCCAACCTGGATATCCGGTCGATCTCACCTTATCAGTGGTCTACTTTTGTGCAGGGATCCTATCCCGTGCACCCACTGGTAAACACAGGTTTGTCAACCATCGTTTTTCCTTCTGATGGTTCGGTCTTTATCAATCCATTTGTTACCTACTCAATCACCTCGAATCTGGACCTGGATCTGATCAGTCAACTGTTCTTTTCGGACAGCTTCAGTGATAGCTACAAAGCACAAAGCAAGCTGTTTTATCTGCGTTTAAAATTTAGTTATTAGTTCGTCAAAGCTGTAGTTTTCTAGCCGCTTTCATTAATTTGGTCTTCGTGATTAATAAATTCAAAGAATTACAGAAGTTTCTGCATGAAGACTTGTGGAAGGTAAAAGTCACTTCCCTGCCAAGAGGTAAGGCCTTTTTATACCGCCAGTTGAGAATTTTGATGATCACTTTTTCAGAGTTTGAAAAGGACAAGTGTTCGGAAAAAGCTTCTGCACTTACCTATTTTTCTCTCCTGTCGGTGGTTCCGGTCGTTGCCATGGCTTATGGTATCTCCACGGCCTTTGGTATGGAAGAGTATCTGATGGATGAGCTTTCCCTCTACCTTTCAGGACAAGGTGAAGTCCTTGACTACATTATGAGCTTTTCGAATAAGATGCTGAGTACCGCCAGCGGTGGATTGATATCTGGTATAAGTCTTGTTTTCTTGATCTATGCGGTTGTTAGGCTGCTGAATAACATTGAAGTAGCATTTAATGATATCTGGGCGACTGAGAAGGGGAGGTCCTTGAAGCGTAAGCTGACAGACTACATGTCAGTCATCTTTCTGGGACCGATCATCCTGATCCTTTCTGGTACCGTCACGGTATTCATCACCAGTCAGATGGAAAGTTTCACGGAGAGTATCGACATTCTTGGTTTTATCAAGCCCGGGATCCTTTTTCTGATCCGGTTGATTCCCTATACGTTGATTTGGTTTTTGCTTTTCCTGGTCTATATCGTATTTCCCAATGCTCCGGTAAGAATCAAAGCTGCACTCCTGGCAGGGATTATTGCCGGATCTATATATCAGTTGTTACAGCTGGGCTGGATAGAAGGTCAGGTCTTCCTGTCTAAATACAACGCTATTTACGGGACATTTGCAGCCTTGCCCTTATTCCTGATCTGGCTACAGCTATCATGGATGATCTTGTTGTTTGGAGCCGAGCTGGCTTTTGCCATCCAGAATGTGACGACCTGGGCTTATGACAATGAAGATTTAAAGATCAACCTCCGAACAAGACGTAAGCTGACTCTACTGATTATGAAGCATGTTATCCGTGACTTTGAGAAGGCCGTGGGGCCTGTTTCATTCAATAAGCTTGCTTCAGATTTGGTGATCCCCCACCGGTTTGTCCGGGAAGCAGTCAATGATCTGGAAAGTTCCGGGCTAATCATCAGAGTAAAAAATGAAGATGAAGAACAATATGTGCCAGGCATGGACATCAATAAGATTGATATTGCTATGGTGATTACCAAACTTGAAGATATGGGATTGGATAATCTTCCTCAACAACATCAGAACAAGGAGTTCAATACCATTGATAAGACCATCCAGGAAATCTCACAAACAATCCAGAAAGCCCCAGCTAACAAGCTCCTGAAGGAGCTTTAGCCTAGACTACAAAAGTTTTAAGCTAATGTTTGTCATGAGTTTTCCTTTGCAAATTACCCTTCACCTAAACTTTTGTAGTCTGCGGGTCACTTTTGTAGTCTAGGCTCAGCAGCCTCTAGCTACCCCGCTGCTTAAAGGACCACGTAAACTCAAACTCCGCTACCACGGTACCATCTTTCATGGTCCCAGTGGTTCTAAAAGTTGCCGTTTGTGCCGTTTGTTCAGCGATACAACGATCTACGGCCTCAAAAGCATGCTTTGCATCCTTGCAGGTGAAATGGACCCTACCGGTTGCTTTCTTGTGAAAACTTGCTTTGAGATCAACAATGATGAAAGCCACTGTAGGTTTATGTCCATGCACGGCCAGCAGACATGGTGCCGCCGTCGAAAGCTCGGCTGCCATACTCTGCACAGCGAAATACATCGATTGAAAAGGGTTTTTAGTCAACCATTTAAAGGGCACTGAAGTGATACATTCAGTCGCATCAAGCGACCTCACGCGTATACCAGCAATCCAACCCATAGGAAGCGAACTGATGAGGTAAAACCAGAATTTCAGCGGGCTGATTACTTTGCTTCTCAGGTTTTCCTGTGTGGCGCTCAGTTTCATGACTTACCAGAAAAGTGCATACAGTACAGCTGTTAGTATCAGGATCACATAAGCACCGATATTGAATGCAGGACCTGTCTTAAAGGTCTCCGATGTGGTGACGATGCCTTTTGGATCTTCATCAGCCGGATTTGTAGATAGACTCACACCTCCGATAATTACAATGGAAATGATCAGTGTATAAAACATCTGATCCATAAACGGCAGTCCGAGTGCCGGGAACTTAAGCAAGGCAGCCACGATAATAGAAACGATCACGCCATAAATGGCACCTTTTGTTGTGGTTTTTTTCCAGAACAGACCCATGATAAATACGGCCAGGATACCAGGGCTTACCATGCCTGTATACTCCTGAATATACTGAAAGACCTGTGGCACATCTTTTAATAACGGCGTAAGAGATATTGCAATAATAAGTGCTAAAGAAGCTGATATCCTTCCCACATTTACCGTTTGCTTATTGCTGGCGTTTTTGTTGAAATATGGTTTATAAATATCCATGGTGAATATTGTAGCGGTGGAGTTAAGCATCGAAGCCAACGACGATACGATGGCTGCTGCAAGGGCTGCTACCACAAGGCCTTTAAAGCCGGGTGTGACGAATACACCGATGAGCCATGGATAGGCATTGTCATAATCCGTACTGCCATCAGCTTTGGTGAAGGCATCCTCTACACCAGGGATCAATGCAGTCCCTTCAGGTTGTGTATACAGGACGTAAGCAATAATTCCGGGAATGACTACAATGAGAGGGATGATAAGCTTAAGAAAAGCCGCGAAAATAATACCGCGTTGAGATTCCTTTAAAGACTTAGCCGCTAAGGTTCGCTGTATGATATACTGATTAAACCCCCAATAATATAGATTGGCTACCCACATACCACCAATTAGGACGGCAATTCCCGGGAGGTTCATAAATTCCGGGTTCGACTTGTCCAGGATCATATCAAATTTATATCCGGCCACATCATACACGTGGGCCAGGCCATTGAATACGCCACCCTGTGGAGTCACATTGTCTAGGGCGATAATGGTAGTGACCAAACCACCCAAAACCAGCAGGACTACCTGTACCACATCCGTCCAGGCAACCGCACTGAGCCCACCATAAAGAGAATAAGCCGCTGCAATAAATGCCAAGCCCAGTACAAAAATCATAATGTCTCCCTCACCTGTACCTATGATGGTATCAAGTGCTTTAGCTCCCAGGAACAGTACGGTAGTTAAGTTGACAAAAATGAAAAGTGCGATCCAGAAAACTGCCAAAATCGTCTTCAGGTTGGTGTTGAACCGATGCTCAATAAACTCAGGAATGGTATAAATCTTTTTCTCAATAAAAATGGGCAACAGGTATTTCCCTACGATTAGCAGCGTAATAGCAGCCATCCATTCATAGGAAGCAATCGCCAGTCCTCCTGCGAATCCGGAGCCTGCCATGCCAATGAATTGCTCGGCTGATATATTGGCAGCGATCAGCGATGCCCCAATGGCCCACCATGGCAGAGACTTGCTTGCAAGAAAATAGTCTTCTGCATTTTTTTCATGTCCTTTCTTGTCGCGCGAAACATAAAGCCCAATCCCAACAATCATGAGACAGTAAGCCGAAAAAACAATGATGTCCAGGGTAGAGAAGTATTCCATGTTGTTTATTTTATAAGAGGCTGCATTTTAGTGAATCCACTGATCATATACAATTTGTCTTATCCTGTTTTACAGACCAACTTATTATCACTTCAACAGGTATTTTATTAATAATCTCTGGGGATCCTGATCTGAAAGGTGAAAAAATCAACGTTGTCGTTAACCTCCTGGAATCGATACCGAAGCTTTTCGTCGCCCGCTTTTCTCGCAATATCAATATACCCAAGGCCAACAGTTCCCTTCATATTAAAATCCTCTTCTGTGATGATCTTTTTATATAGTTTCCTCAGCTCATCCATGGGGAGGTCACTAATCTCATCCAACCGCTTTTTCAGTTCTTTTGATTTTTCTGACGGAATATAATTCCCTGTTTGAATGCTATAGAATTTTTGCCTGGCCGAAACCATGATAAGTGCTGACTTGGCATCGTATGTACCTATCTTACCTTTGAGATCAATCTCACCCAGCTGATAGTATATATTCTGAATACATTCTGTGGCGATATTATAGAACTTTCGGGTAGTAGCATTGCTATCTTCAGAGAGGTTCAGCCTGGTGCCAAGGGTATTGATCATCGAAGTGACCAAATCAAAGTTTAGCTGACCTTTAAACAGAAGGATAATATTCTGATCAAATACATTTCTATAGCTTTTAAGATAATCCATGCAGGTACGAAGTAAACTAAAATAGTGAAAGTAAAGACTATTTAATTGATACCCAATAAAATGTTAAGCGGCTTATTGAAATTCAGTTCGATTTGATATTTAATTCTGATTAAAATAACAAAAGCCTTTTCAAAAAACATTAATTTTTTTTCCTTAGCGTTTAGATTATCGCCTAATGAACTTAAAATACATTCTTTGCTTAGGAATGCTGTTATCAATATCAGTATCCTTCAGCCAAAATTTATCTATCTACAAGAGCAAGAAAAGTGTCGAAGAGACCACTGAAGCCCTCGTTCAGCTAATTAAAGATCGGGGGTTGGTGTTTTTTGAGACGGTCTCACATGATACGATTGCCAGGGAACGTGGCATAGATATCGACCCGACAAAAGTTGTCCTCTTCGAAGACTCCGAGCTAACAAGTAAATTGATAACCTGCCAGCAGACTACCGCCCTGGATCTTCCATTAAAGATTCTAATATGGGAAGAAAATGAGGACGTCTACGTTGGTTTTATCAATCCAAGCGACATGGAAAAGCGATTTATGCTTAATGACTGTCATGATACCATCGAAGCATTGTCAAAGCTCATGATACGATTGGTTACTGATGTGATGCGGGCAATGTAATGGGTAGATTGAAGCCCAGGTGTTCCCATCGGAATTGTAACGATTGATCCACAAACCTGAAAGAAAGTCTTTCATGAAGGGAATCCAGCCTCGACGGCTCTACTGATACCCTGAACAGATCATTTTCCTGATGGTAATCATAAGCTCCCCACTGATCCCATTGACGGTTAAAAATAATGGTCCATTGTGTGGTGTCTGTAATGGCAAAAACCGAATACTTGCCTTTTGGGACAGTGTTTCCTGAAATCTCAATGGCGTCAGAAGTCTCAAATACAGTCGCTTTGTTGGCTCCGATTCGCCACACCTTGTTATAAGGTTCCAATCCTCCCCAGATCTTCCTGTCTCTTACTGCAGGACTGCTATAAGTGATCTTGAGGTCAATGCCAGCTATTTCCGTGCTGTCCATCCTCAATGGCGAGGGGCGTTCTTTTTTATGACCACCATCGCAGGAAAAGCACAAGTAAATGACTATTCCCAGGATCGACCAATCAGTAAAAAAGCTATTGAATTTAAACATCTTAAACTTAACCCTTCAAATTTCAGATTGCCGGATCATATGGTGTTGCATATGTACGTTAATTTAATGGAATGGTTTAAGTAACCGTGTAATTTTCAGAATGGCAAATCATCATCCTCAGAAAAATCACTTTTCATCCATTCCTGATCTGTTGCTGGTGGAGGTGCTTGTTCAGGATGAGCTCCTCCTGCTTTTTCCAGTCTCCAGGCTTGCAGACTGTTGAAATATTTAACTACACCCTTTGGGTCTGTCCATTTTCTTCCCTTCAGGTTAAAGGAAATATTGACCATTTCATCAACCTTGAAATCATTCAACTGGTCACAGTTGGCCTGTATCAGCTCAAATTTGATAAATTCCGGATATTGTGGATTCTCCGCGTACTCTACGACAAACTCTCTTTTCCTGAAAGAGTTTGTCACCTCTTGTGTTTCGAATATTTCAACTATTCTTCCTTCGATGGTCATATTGGATTTTTTAATAAACTATTCCCCAAATTTGTCGTTCTCTAAACGGATATGAAAAGATCAAAGCGGATTTTTTTTATTATAGCAGCCATTTTTTTGCTGATCATGATCATTATCAGCATTGATATCAGCCAACGAACTACGTGGCCTGGCGCTAAAAAGAACTTAAAAGAAAGAATTGAGACTGGTGAATAAAAAGAAAGTCGATATCAACAATATTGATCTGGAACAGATGAAGGATAAGGTCACTGACTTACCAGGCCTTATTGAATATGCTCACAGTGTAGGCAGCGCCATTGTGAAGCCCGAAGACAAAGGGAAGATCAAAGGAACTGCTGTAGCAGCAATGCATGAGCAGACGGACAGGCAGTTTCGTCAGCTTTATGAGCAGATGCAGACACTGGCTGAACAAGCTAAATATCTGAAGAAAAGAGTCAATATTTCGGAGCGGATCTATCTGGCGGATATGGGATTTGATCCCGTATATAATAAGAACTATTATTTGTTCCAGCGTGAAAGCGGTGAGGATGTATTAACCATGGTTAGCCCGGAAGAGTGGGGAAGGTCCAACCCTTTCAAAAAGTTTATTGCACAAGTAAGGTTGCTTTCTGACCATACCTGGGAAGTGGTACGAACGGAAGATGACGCTTTTAATTATTGAAGGAGACAACCATTCATCCCTCAAGCGTAGTATTTATTGCAAAACCAAATTCCACAGTATGACCCTGGTAAGACAATTCTTTTTTCTGGCAATTTCGATGTATCTGCTGCAGCTTATTTCATGTACCAGCGAACAAATACAAGAAGTAGATTGCGACATTTCAGGACCTTCGATAGAAGTGAGTGAAGTGGTAGATGCTGATTGTCAACCTACAGGCAAAGTCACTGTTGTCGCTACAGGTGGAAACGGACAACTGTTATATGCTATTGATGGAATTAACTTTCAGCCCGAGGCTACATTTTCTAACCTGTCCAGCAACGTGTACACCATCACCGTGGTAGACGAAGAAGGTTGCTCGAATACGGTAGAAGCATCAGTAGGAAACAGTGGTAGTGATTTAAACTTTACTGCCGAGTCGACCACGGGTGGTTGTGGGACGGATGAAGGCTCCATCACGGTGAATGCTACGGGAGGGGTTGGAGCATACACTTACCGCTTAGGTACCGGAGTGTTTGTTGAATCCAATATTTTTGAAAATGTTTCCGGAGGCACTTATGCTGTTGCAGTGAAGGATGAAGAAGGATGTCTCACTACGAAGAACGTCCAGGTACTCAGTGGTATTAGTTTTTCATCAATTATCAAACCAATAATAGATACAAATTGTAGTGTTGCAACCTGTCATGGCAGTGATTCGTCAATACCTAAATGGGATACTTACGCAGCTATAAAAGCCAGAGCATCGAGCATCAGATCGGTTACCCAAAATGGCACGATGCCGCCAGATGATAAGCTCTCTCAAAATCAAATTGATCAGATCGCATGCTGGGTGGATGATGGAGCTCCCAATAACTAATTACGGATTGACCTCCTTCGTTTTTTCTTCAAAGTTGAGCGATACCGAATTGATACAATAACGCAGATTTGTAGGCTTGGGACCATCCGGAAATACGTGTCCAAGATGACCATCACATCGGGCACAAAGCACCTCTATTCTTGTCATGCCATAGGAGGTATCTTTTTCTTCAGCTACGTTGATCTCATTGATTGGCTCATAGAAGCTGGGCCATCCTGTGCCAGATCTAAACTTTGTAGAGGAATCAAAAAGTGGTAACTGGCAACCGGCACAAGTATATACACCTTCTTTCTTATTGTTCCAGAACTTTCCGGTAAAAGCCCGCTCTGTTCCTTTCTGGCGAAGTACCTCAAACTCTTCTGGTGTTAACCTGGATTTCCATTCGGATTCCGATAATGCCACTTTTTCCTCAACTGGAAATTTTGATTTTTTTTCAAGTGTTTTTGGCTGTGCGCAAGACGTGAAATTCATAAGAAGCGCAATTGTAAAAATGACAATGTATGTGTATTTCATTCTTGTAATTTAAAGATTTCCCAATAATCATCCTTAAAACGAAAATTACGGCACAATTGGTTCGGATCATGCCTCAAAACCACTTTATGTAAATCGGATAAAATGCATGTTATCAGATAGTTAAATAAGTAAAGTTAATTAATACTTAAATGAAAAAATATTCCTAAAAATTTCCATTTTTGGTTTGTTTGTCTATACTTTTAGCAACGAAAAGTATGATCCACCACCTGATTAGGATTGTATCATCAACCAGCAATAACCAATGAAATCCATCAGGATATCATTTATTTTTTTATTGGGTGTTTTTTTATCTACAACGCTTCGGTCGCAAGAGAATGGGTCTGTAGGAATAGGAATTGAAAACCCTAATTCAAACGCGATATTACATCTGGTATCTCCCGGGAATAATCAGGGATTGCTCATTCCTACAATGACCGGAAGTCAACGAACTTCATCCTCATTTATTAATAATTTAAGTACTGCAGACAATGGCCTGCTGGTTTTTGATATAACAGATAAAGCCTTCTATTTCTGGCAGGATACAAAATGGCAGATACTATCAGTGGGTAATCAATCTTTACAATACGATCCAACGACAAAAGAACTCAAACTGTCGGGAGGTAACTCAATTAATCTTAATGATCTGGCAGTTACCAATTGGAATGATCTTCAAAATGTACCAGCCGATTTCCTTGATGGAACCGATGAGGTGGATGATGCAGATGCTGATCCCACCAATGAGATCCAGGATTTATCGATCAGCGGGAATCTTCTCAGGATCACTAATAATGAGAATGCATCAATCATTGACCTAAGTGCTTTCGCTTCCTCATCAAGCCAGAACCTATCCTTTGTAGACGGAGTACTATCGTTGTCAGAAGATCCGGACTCTACACTGGTTGATTTGTCAAACTATGATACAGATGTATCTGATGATTTCGATGGACAGTTCAGTAGTCTGACTGGAGTACCTACCGACCTCGCCGATGGCGATCAGGTAGATGATGCCGATGCTGACCCGACCAACGAAATCCAGGATTTATCGATCAGTGGGAATCTTCTCAGGATCACCAACAATGAGAATGCATCTGTTATTGACCTAAGTGCTTTTGCTTCTTCATCAAGCCAGGATCTCTCCTTTGAAAATGGAGTGCTGTTTTTGTCCGGTGATCCGGATTCTACCCTGATTGATTTGTCAAACTATGATACAGATGTATCTGATGATTTCGACGGTCAGTTCAGTAGTCTCACAGGTGTACCTGCCGACCTGGCCGACGGCGATCAGGTAGATGATGCAGATGCTGACCCGACCAACGAGATCCAGTCCCTGGAGTTTATTGGTGAGGTGTTGACATTATCGGGAGATCAGTCAGGAACCTCACTGGATTTTACTGGTTGGGACCAGAATGTATTGGATGACTTTGATGGTCAGTTCAGCAGTCTGACTGGTGTGCCTGCTGACCTGACTGACGGCGATCAGGTAGAGGATGCGGATGCTGATCCGACCAATGAGCTGCAGGCTATCTCAACAAACAACTCTCCCGGAAACATTACTTTATCCGGAGATAAAACTTTAACAATGAATGTAAATGATGCTGATGCCAGTAATACGAACGAACTCATTAGCACAACTTCCTTAAGAGCTGGAAACATTCTGAGAATAGTAGAGTCTGGTATCAACCACGATGTGGATTTGTCCGGCTTAGTTGATGATGCGGATGCAAGTGCTACCAATGAGGTTATTACATCGGCTTCTTTGCAGCCCGGCAATATTTTACAAATAAATGAAGCTTCAACCAATCACAGTATAGATCTATCTTCACTCGTGAACGATTCGGATGCTGATCCGACCAATGAAATTCAAACCCTGAGTTACGATTATTCCAACTTTTACCTGACTTTGTCTGATCAAAGTACGGTAATCGACTTAAGCGCCTTAAACAATGCATCGCCGTGGAGTGATAATGGGACCAATGTTTCATTTGATGGATTATATGCAAATGCTAACAATTTCACTTCAACTCCAAAAACGGAACGATTGGTTGCAGCAGATTTTTTGACGGGAAAGATTGACCAGGTTGATATTGAAGATTCAAAATATCTTCCCGTCTTTATCGCTACCGGAACGTCAACACTTTCTTTTATAGAAGCGGGTAGGCAAGGCCAGGAGATCGTACTTATGGTAATCGGTGGCGGTACATTGGATATCAGAGGAACAGGAGGCAATCTCCACTTATCATCCAATAGTCATTTACTTACTTCAGGAAGCACCATTCATTTGGTTTATTTTAAGGACCTCATCAATGGGACAGGTTTCGATGGGTGGATGGAATTGTCTAAATCTATTGCCACACGATAGGAAGAATGAAAAATTTCATAACCATATTGATCTTGTTTCCGCTGATTGCTGCCTCACAGGACATGACCATCAAAAATGTGGTAGTCAGTATTCCTGATGGAATCCCAATGAGGGTGGACAATAGCCTGACCAACACCGGTACCCTGATTAATCATGGCCGATTGATTGTTGGTCGCAACTGGATAAATACAGGTAACTATTTGGACGGGACCACCGGATTGCTGGATCTGAATGGTAATAAAAAGCAGTTCATTGCCGATAGTCGTGGCACCATCGGATCATTGAAAGTATCTGGTGGTGAGAAAGAATTAATTACTGATCTCTTTGTTTCAAATCGGTTTGAGATGTCCGGCACTAAAGTGATTGTTTCCGAAGATTATGGTTTGCATCTTGCGGAAGAAACAGCTTTTGAATATGAAGTGGGGGACAGGGTAATCGGAGATCTTTATTTAAAAGGAAATGATTTGACTTTTCCGGTTGGAACCACAAATCAGTTTTTACCTGTACGTATTCAGCTGCCGGATGATCAGGTGCTTGAGATGGGGTTGTGTGCAAAACCCGGTAAATTGGGTCCTGCGATGGAAAATACATTGGCAGAGCTGGCAGATTTTTATTGGGTCTTGAAATGTCCTCTTGAATATAGTGGGGCTAAGGTTGAGCTTGGGTTTGAAAATGCTTCCTTTCTACAACAGGTGGAGTTGGCCAGTGTCGCTGAGTCCATCGGCTTATCGGATTCAGTCAAAAATGCCGGCAATGGTCACTTTACCGGAGCTATTGATGCGGGCTCGGTTACATCCCTTGGAATGATCCGGGGACCATATCTGACATTGGCAAGAAGAATTTCAGATAATGAGAAGCCATCACTCAATGTATTGAATCTGATAACGCCTAATAATGATGGCATCAATGATTACCTGATCATTGAAAATATTGAGGCTTATCCGACCAATAAGGTATCCATTTTTGATAGATGGGGGGTCAAACTATATGAAGGTTTAGGATATAACAATGGGGATATCAGATTTGAGGGATTTGCCAACAAGAGCTTGAACCGAGGTGAAATGGAAAGTGGTACCTATTTCTATGTAGTTTCTTACGGAGGCGAAAAACTGGACGACGGATTTTTTGAATTAATAAGGTGAGGAATAGAAAGATCATAGCACTGCTTTTATCAATGACTATTTATCATGTTTCATTTGGTCAATTAGATCCCTTATATACACTTTATCATACCAACCAGTTTCTGATCAATCCAGCCTTTGGGGGTCTTTATGAAACTACTTCCGTTTCCTTTAATTCCAGGGCTCAATGGTATGGAATGGATGGAGCACCTTTTACCAATACAATTACTATGGAGGGCAGCCTCTCGGATTATTCAGGGATCGGATTGAAAGTAATGAATGATAAAATAGGAATATGGAACAACACAGAGTTTATGGCCTCTGCTTCTTATTTTATAAAATCCCATTTTGTGAAGTTTGGTGTAGGCCTGCAAGGTGGAGTGACGGCCATCAATAGCGATCTCTCTAAGCTAGATCAAAAAGTGTTGAACGATCCGGAATTATCACGAGTGATCTCCAATAGTTTGCAACCTAATTTTGGGATTGGGTTTGTACTTCACAGATTCGATTACTTTTTAGCAGCCAGCATACCCCGAATACTCGAAACAAAAAATATTTCAGGAGATCTCAATGATCCAAGGTACGATCGTCATATCTACTTATCCACGGGGTATAGATTTAGTCTTTTTAAGTCGAAAGATACCAAGATGCAAACTTTAGTAAGACTCCTGGGCAACCGGTTTTCATTTGATCTTGTGGGCACCTATTATTTTACCAACTTTCTCAGTATGGGTGCTATGGTACGGGATTATTATGGGGCAAGTTTTTTTGGTAAGATCGACTTTGATCAACATTTCTCAATCGGATACTCATTTGAGTTGCCTACCAACAACATAATCTTTACCAACCATGGTACCCACGAGGTCACTTTGAGCTACGTATTCACGCCTTTTAAGAACCAAAATCCATTGGAAAGAATATTCTAGAAATCTTGCCATATTTTCTGTAAATATTTACTAAATTTACGATTCGACGCCTAGATTATCACTTTGTAAAGAAAAGATAGTACTTTCTTTACATTACATATAAGACAAGATCACCGCCATGAAAAGAATTCTGTTTCTCTTCAATGTCTTGGCATGTAGTACCCTCTTCGCCCAGGAAGGTTCTGTAGGAATAGGTACGCAAACGCCAAACGAAAAAGCCGTCCTTCATCTGGTAGCCCCCAATAATGATCAGGGGTTTCTCGTTCCGAAGCTTACCTCGGCCCAACGAAATACTTTTGCCACCCAGCTAACTTCCGGTGAAAATGGGATGATGGTATTTGATTCGGATCTGAATCAATTTTTCTTTTGGTTGACCGATCATTGGGAAGCTGTAGGGGCGTCCCTTCAGGCTGGAGATGGACTGGAGATTGTTAATGGTGTGATTAATAACACTGGTGATGCTGATGCATCAGATGATTTTTCAGGTAATTGGGCAGATCTTGCCAATGTACCAACTGCATTCAGTGATGACACTGATGACGTGGATGATGCAGATGCAGATCCTAACAACGAGCTTCAGGATCTAAACTTGTCCGGAGATATACTCACCATTTCAGGACTGCCATCTCCCACACAGATTGATTTATCTCCTTATGCAGGTAATACCGATGAGCAGGATCTGCTCTTTTCTTCGGGTCAGATCTCCCTTTCTGGCGATCCGGACAACACCATCATCGATCTCAGTGCCTATGATGCGGATGTATCGGATGACTTTTCAGGAGACTGGGCTGATCTTCAGAATATCCCGACCGGATTTGGAGATGGGACCGACGATGTGGATGATGCCGACAATGACCCGAACAATGAAATAGAATTACCCGCTACTGCTGGTTTGGGATCCGTTTTAAAATTTAACGATGCTTCGCAGTGGGCGCCTGCAACGGACCTGGTAGATGATGCGGATAATGATCCGGGGAATGAGTTGCAGGACCTGAATTTGACAAGCAATATTCTAACCATTACAGGCATTGGCAGTCCTACACAAATCAATCTGGCTTCATACACAGGTACGAATACCGACGAGCAAGACCTCCAATTTCTGGATGGCCAAATTACATTGACCGGTGATCCCGATAGAACAGTCATTGATTTAAGTTTATTTGATTCGGATTTCAGAGATGATTTCTCCGGTTCTTTTGAGGATCTGCTGGATATACCATTTTATCTGGATACAGATGTTACAGATGACTTTTCCGGTTCATTCCTAGACCTTGATGACGTTCCGGTAAATCTTGATGTTAATGCCTTAGATGATTTTTCAGGCTCCTTCCTCGATCTTACTGATGTCCCGGAGAATCTCGACCTTGATGCAACAGATGACTTTTCTGGGTCTTTCTTAGATCTCTTGGATGTTCCGGTGGGTCTGGATCTAGACACAAGAGATGATTTCTCTGGTGAATGGGGAGACTTGCTCAGTGTTCCTGCTGATTTTTCGGATGGTTCAGACGATGTGGATGATGCAGACGCAGACCCGGGGAATGAGATTCAGGATCTTACATTTGATCCCCTATTAAATATTCTGTCGATCACTAACAATCCAGATGCCACACCAATCAACCTTTCCGGGCTGGCTGGTGGCATTTCAGCTATAGTAGGAGCTCCGGGGGATGTTTTGAAATATCAGGCGATATTGGGATGGCAGGCCGGAACCGATGAAGTGGATGATGCAGATGCGGATCCCGATAACGAACTGCAATCATTGCAATTTGAAGGAACGGCCATGTGGCTGGACCGGGATCCTGAAGGGAATTCTATAGATCTTTCCATCTACAATACAGATGAGCTGGCCGACCTTTCTTTATTAGCCGATGATGGTCAAATTGCAAAGTTTTCGCGTGGTGCATGGGTACTTGCAAATGATGATAATACAGACAATCAGGATCTGGAGTTACTTGATGGAAGCCTGGTATTAACCAACGACGATACACCTGTAAATCTGAATGCGTATTTTGACAATACCGATAATCAAGATCTGGAATTAATTGATGGTAGTCTGGTATTAACTAATGATGATACACCTGTAAATCTGAATGCATACTTTGATAATACTGACATGTTAGCTGGCCTTCCCGGAAGTAATGGTCAGGTGGTTAAGCATAATGGAATTACATGGATAGCCGGAGCTGATGAGGTGGATGATTTGGATAATGACCCTAATAATGAAAACCAGACAGTCACTGCAGGAACGGGAATTGGTGTAAGCCAGACTGGTCAGAACTTTCAAATCACGAATACCTCCCCAGATAGAACAGTCAACATTACCGGAACTGGTAATGCATCTGTGAGTGGGACATATCCTAACTTTAATATCAATGTTCCAACAAGTAGCTCCGAGCAATATGCTTTTAAAGCAGGAAAGTCTGAAGATCAGAATATCACATCAGAAGGTAAAAACGAAATTGTGACTTTTCGGGCCGAAAGCTATGATTTGGGTGAAGTTTATGACGTAGGGACTTCGTTATTTACAGCAAAAGCATCAGGGATTTATAGCTTTTCTGTTACGATAGCTACTATAGCAGATACGGGAGCGGATTTGGATATCAATTTGATTGTTGATGAAACCCAGGTGCATTCGATGGTGATTTCCGGGGGTCCTATCAATGACTCATTTTCATTTTTCTCTGATGTTCAGTTGAATGAAGGTCAAAGGGTAAGAGTTGAAGTTGTAAGTAGGACCAGTGGCAGAATAGTTGGTAAGCCCGTGCAAACAAACTGGAGTGGAAGGTTAGAAATGGCGGTTTCAAAATAGCAGTAACGGACGTTCTGAGATGAATAGACCACTTATACATATCATTTCTTAGTTGCAGCTGATGAAAAAGATACTGTTTCTTTTGGCTGTTTCAATTTCGGGTACCCTTATGGCTCAAGAGGGATCTGTTGGAATAGGCACATTAACACCGAATGAAAAAGCTGTCTTACACCTGGTCGCACCAACCAATGATCAGGGCTTCCTTACCCCAAAACTCACCACCACTCAAAGAAATAATTTTTCCAGTCAGCTTACTTCGAGTGAAAACGGTATGATGGTCTTTGATTCAGATTTGAATCAGTTTTTCTTCTGGTTGACTGACCATTGGGAGGCTGTTGGATCATCGTTACAGGCTGGTGAGGGGTTCGAGATTGTTAATGGTGTCATCAACAATACAGGTGATACGGATGCTTCCGATGATTTCTCAGGTATGTGGAGTGACCTGACAGGTATACCTGTAGGGTTTGAAGATGGTACAGATGATGTGAATGATGCCGATAGCGATCCCTCCAATGAGCTTCAGGACCTAAATCTTTCGGGGAATACCCTGACCATTTCTGGACTTAGTACTCCTACAGCCATTGATCTCTCCCCATTTACAGGCACCAATACTGATGAGCAGGATCTTCAGTTTAGTGCTGGTCAGATCATGCTTACAGGTGATCCTGATAATACCATCATTGACCTAAGTGCATACGACTCTGATGTTTCAGACGATTTTTCCGGCGACTGGGCAGATCTTCAAAATATACCCGCAGCATTTGACGACGGTATTGACAACGTAGATGATGCGGACAATGACCCCACCAATGAAATTGAGCTACCAGCAACAGCGGGTACAAATGATGTGTTGGTGTTCGACGGAACTAATTGGATTGCAGGTACTGATCAGGTTGATGATGCAGACAATGACCCAAATAATGAAATTGAGCTTCCGTTATCAAGTGATGCGGATGAAAATACCTACAGGGAGTTTCAGGATGGGAATTATCTAAAAGCATTAAATTTCCTTTCTACTCCGGTGGCCGCAGATTATACGAGTATTTCCGGTGACATTTTAGATATCTCACCTTTTAAGTTTGCCAGAACGCTATTGTTTACTCCAGATGTTGAAGGATCATACATTACATTCATTCAGGTAAATAACGGCATTTCAGGTCAGGAGCTCACTCTCATTAATGTGGGGAATACTTTACTTACACTGGAGGCATACTCCACTTCAAGCAACCTTTATCTTCCGGTAAGTTATGTTAATTTAAATCCCGGAGGATCAATCCATTTGATGTACGTGGATGATGGCAATGGTTTTAAGGGATGGATTACGTTATCAATTTCTCACAATGATGCACCTGGAATGGGAGGATAGAATATGAAATGGTTTATATACATATTGTTTTTCTTTTGTACGAAGGTTTCATTTTCCCAAAGCCTCCAAAACACTGGAATGCCCATTGGGATCACAGAAGGTGCGGTATTAAAGGTGAATGAGAATTTCATCAATGCAGGAAACCTCCAAAACGAAGGACAGATCATCGTGGGAGGGCATTGGGTCAATACGGGTGTCTATGAAACCACAGGAGCCGGGGTTGTGGATATGAATGGCTCACTCACACAATCTATCAATGACCAGTCTTTTATCGAAAGACTTAGGCTATCAGGCGCTGACAAAACATTGAATGCAGACTTATCAGTGGATAACCTGGAATTGAATGGCAGTCGACTCACTATAGGCGAAGGATTTAGCCTTGAGATAACCCCCGGGGGAAGTATAATACGCCAGCCGGAGGATTATATCATCGGTCGACTGATCATGACGGGAAACCAAACCTATCCGATCGGAACAACCAATTACTATTTACCCGTAACAATACACCCATTGACTGGTGACGCAAATCCCATTGGTATTCATGCTGTAGAATCTCCGCTGACCGGCCCGCTCGACAATACAATCGCTGCCATAGCGCCTTTCCATTGGGTGATGGATGAATCGGATGAAGAATTCAATGTTCAGGTGGGGTTTGAAGATGCCGACTTTTTAGAAGCACTTGATTATGCCATGGTATTACAAGCGGAAACCTCCAATGCTACGGTTTACAGCATATACCAGGATTCAACCAGTGGCAACACCAGTGAAGGGTTGATCACTAACAGCACTGATCATCCACTCACGCTATCGTATTTTTCAATTGGTCGGAAATACCTGCCTCAAGACAAGCCACCCATCAAGGTGCTGAATCTGATCAGTCCCAATGGGGATGGGAAAAACGAATTCTTATTTATTGAAAACATTGATGCCTATCCGGAATGTCAGGTGGTGATTTATGACCGGTGGGGGACCAAAGTATTTGAACAGGCTGGATATGACAACCGAGACAAGGTTTTCAGAGGGAACAATAATGTGACCAAAAAAGCTGAATTGACAGAAGGTACGTTTTACTATGTAATTCGTTCCGAGGGTCAAAAACTGGCGAGTGGTTTTATTGAGTTGATGAGATGATGAAGCATATATTTACCATATTGATCCTTACCCTAGCTATTCATACGTCGTATGCTCAGCTTGATCCATTGTATGCCCAGTATCATTTTAACCAGTACATAATCAACCCCGCCTATGCAGGTGTTTACAAATCCACCACCATTGCTGTAAACTCCAGAGCCCAGTGGTTTGGACTTGAAGGATCACCAATGACCAACACCCTCACCGCCATGTCAAGCATTGGGAATTCCGGAGGCTTTGGCGTTCGGGTAATG
Organism: Cyclobacteriaceae bacterium; assembly: GCA_965223915.1. Classification (GTDB taxonomy): domain Bacteria; phylum Bacteroidota; class Bacteroidia; order Cytophagales; family Cyclobacteriaceae; genus UBA7330. Next base: position 3,800,894 of record OZ245027.1, read on the forward strand.
AATGACAGGATTGGGATCAGAAACAGCAATGAATTTATCGCTTCAGGATCTTATTATATCCGTTCACATCTCACAACTCTTGGTTTTGGTCTTCAGGGTGGGATCACACAGGTAAACAACAACCTAAACAAGCTGGAACCGGAGGTATTAGACGACCCGGTACTGGACGACTTCATACCACAATATTCGTTTCCCAACTTTGGTTTTGGAATTATGCTCCAGCGGTTCGACTACTTTGTAGGTCTATCGATCCCCAGGATATTGAGTGAAGATGCCCCTGATCCTGTTTTTGAAGACAATGGCAGGTACCAAAGACACTATTATATATCTGCGGGGTATCGATTCACAGCAGTCAGGTCTTACGATACCAAAGTTCAGACATTGATCCGGGTGCTGGAAGACAAAGTCTCCGTGGACGTATCTGGTACCTATTTCTTAACTGCTGATCTTTGGGCAGGGGCCATGATCAGGGACTTCTCCAGTTTTAGCTTTTTTGGAATGATGCAATTCAATGACAACTACAGGATCGGGTACACTTTTGAACTCCCTACCAACAATTTGATTACGACCAACTTCGGAACTCACGAAATCACCTTTAGCTATACCATCACGCCATTTGCCGATCAGGTATTTGAGGATCGGTACTTCTGATTAAACCACTCCTGAGTTCGCACCCAATTAATGACAACTTTCAGGTCAGGTCTTATTGGTCATTCAATAGCGATCATTAAAATATCTCAGTTATGAGTTAGTTAAGAGATAAAGAATAACTAACTTAAATCTCAGACGATTAGCTTCGAATAAACAAACACCCAATGAAACCCCTTTTTTGCCTCACGCTGGCATTTCTTATGAGTATACATTTTTTGTATGCTCAAAACCGAACCAAAGAGATCACCCATTACATATACCCCGAGTTTGTTGATGGGACGGTGTTGATGAAAAATGGAAGAAAGAACGAAGTATCCATTAATTATAATTCCATCAGTGAAGAAATGATCTTTGTCAAAGGATCACTTAAACTGGCCATTGGAAATACTGAAAGTGAGCTGATTGATACCATTTACATGGATGACAAAAAGTTTATCAGGCTGGGTGGGAAATTTGTAGAGATCCTGCACCAGTCCAATACCTGTGATTTCTTCGTTCAGTATAAATGTAAGCTGGATTATCCCGGTAAGCCAGTGGGTTATGGCGGGACCTCTGAAACGGCTGCCGTAGATGCTTACTCAGTCAATTATAGCAACGGGGTTGTATATGAATTAGAATTACCAGATGACTACGACACCAACCCATACCTGATATATTACCTGAAGCAAGAAGGCACGATCCATGAGATCACCAACCTCAGGCAATTGATGAAACGTTTTCGGGAAAAGCAAGACCAATTCAAATCTTACGTCAAGGCTAACAATGTGAAGTTTGAAAACATAGACCAGGTGGTTGCATTGGTAGCATATCTGGATGACTCCTCAAACTTTTAACGGAGAGACAAGTAGCTCATTTACTCCATTCGGATGATTGGAAATTATTTAGTTTAGCGTTGATATAAACAACCCAATCAATGAAACACGTTTTAGCAAGTAGCATCCTTATTGGATTTTGCTGCTTTTTTACCAATTGTGAAACTGCAGGAACACCTGAAAAGCCTAATGTCCTCTTGATTTGTGTGGATGATTTACGCCCAGAGCTCAAAAGCTTTGGTGCTAGCTATATCCAGTCACCAAATATTGATGCTTTGGCTGGTCGGTCGGTTTCCTTTAGCCGTCATTATGTAAACGCACCGAGCTGCGGCCCCTCAAGATATACTTTACTGACAGGCTTGTATGGGCCACCCTCAAACAGTGCTTTGTTTGTGAGGGCAGAAAGAATGGGTGAGGGTTCTGAAAAAGTAGAACCCAGCATGCCTGAATGGTTTCGAAGCAATGGGTATACCACGGTTTCCGTCGGGAAGGTGTCTCACTACCCAGGTGGTCGGGGTGGCAAAGACTGGGATGATGAAAGCATCATCGAAATGCCCAATGCCTGGGATCAGCACTTGATGCCGGTGGGTGAGTGGCAACATCCCAGAGGCATGATGCATGGTCTGGCACACGGCGAGATTCGTGAGGATGCCAAATCAATGGATGTATTTCAGTCTGCCGAAGGGGACGACAGGATCTATCCGGATGGGTTGATGATGGAGGAAGCGTTGTCGCAACTCAATTCGCTGGCCAACGATAAAGACAAGCCATTCTTTCTTGCTGTAGGTATCATCAGACCTCACTTGCCCTTTGGAGCTCCACATTCCTACATGGAGGCGTATGAGGATGCAGAATTGCCCCCTATAGCACATCCGGAAAAGCCTGAAGGCAAAACAACATGGCATAAGTCCGGAGAATTTATGAAATACAACCGGTGGGGCAGAGACCCCAATGAAGATAGTTTATTCGCCATTGAGGTCAGAAAACATTATGCTGCCTGTGTGAGCTATGCGGATGCTCAGGTTGGTAAGATCCTGGAGGAACTGAAAAGTACCGGAGCAGACAAAAATACCATTGTTGTGCTGTGGGGGGATCATGGGTGGCACCTTGGTGAACACGCTATCTGGGGAAAGCACAGCCTTTTTGAGGAATCATTAAATTCTCCACTCATCATTCATTATCCGGGTATGGAAAATCAGGGTATACAAACAAACTCCATGGTAGCCACCATCGATATTTTCCCTACATTGTGCGATCTCACAGGATTGGAGGTTCCTTCATTTGTTGAGGGTGAATCACTTCTTCCAATTATCAGTAAACCAGAATCAGCGGGACACCCGGCATTCGGATATTTTCGGAATGCCAAAACCATCAGGACAGACACCCACAGGATGATCTTACATGATGATGACTTTGTGGAATTGTACGATCATACATCTGCTCAGGGAGAGACCCTGAATGTTGCTGCGGACAACCCGGATTTGGTCAGTCAGTTGAGTTTAGCCATCAGAGAAAAGCTTGAATGATTACTTAAATCGCTCCAGGGCAAGGTCAGCCACATGTTGGCCGATGGATAGGGAAGAAGTAGCTGCCGGGGAGGGTGCATTGCCTACATTGATGGCTTTTTCAGATTCCATAATCAGGAAGTCGTCAATGAGCCCACCGTCCCGGTCACACGCCTGAGCGCGTACTCCCGAACCTCCGGGGATCAGGTCATCGCTGGTGATTTCGGGCAGTAGCTCCTGAAGGGCCTTTGTGAAAGCAGCTTTTGAGTAAGAGCGGTATAGTTCGCCCATGCCGGTTTTCCAGTATTTACGTATCACTTTTTGAAATCCGGGGAAGAACAGACTTTCAAAGAATTCACCCGGTTTGATATTCATCTTGGTATACCCTTCGCGGCTATAAGCAAGAACGGCATTGGGCCCGGCTTCTATACCTCCGTTGATCATTCTTGTGAAGTGCACACCCAGGAATGGGAAATTGGGATCCGGAACAGGATAGATCAGGTTTTTCACCAGGTGCTCTTTTTCTTCTTTTAGCTTATAATATTCTCCTCTGAAAGGAATGATCTTATAGTTAACATTCATGCCCGTTAACCTGGCAACTTTATCAGAGTACAACCCCGAACAATTGATAACCAGTCGTGTGATGAAAGTCTGAGAAGGGGTATGAACCTGAATGAAACCTTTTTCCTCTGTAATCCTGGTAACCTGACTTCCGGTGAATATCTCCCCATTGAAATGTTTGATCTTCTCTACATATTTCAAAGCGACCTCAGTATAATCTATGATTCCGGTTTGTGGTACATAGATACCTCCCAAACCATTGACATGTGGTTCATATTCTTTGAGTTGTTCCTTAGACAGGTCTTTTAAGCCCTTTAATCCATTTTGTTTACCGCGTTCGGATAACATTTTCAGTGTGTCCAGCTGCTCCGCTCTTGTGGCTACAACGATCTTCCCACATAATTCAAACCGGATCTCTTCCTCTTCGCAAAAGCGTATGAGTTGATTGTAACCATCGATACAATTTTTGGCTTTGAGGCTACCAGGCTTATAATACAGTCCGGAATGAATGACTCCACTGTTATGTCCGGTCTGATGTTGAGCGAGTTTTGACTCTTTCTCGAGAATGGCTACACGGAGCTTTGGATTGGCTTCTTTTATTTTCAGAGCAGAAGCAAGACCTACGATGCCTCCACCAATAATGACAACATTGTACATAGACTAAGCTGGCGAGTTTTAATCAAAACGTAAATATTGTCAATCCTTAACTCTTAAGGAAAAAAATAATTCGAAATCCTGGTAACAGTAAAATGTCTAAAGGGTTACAATGAAGATTTATCAGGATTTTTCTTCGAAATTCAAAGAAATAGAATTGATGCAATATCTTTCACCAGTAGGCTGTGGTCCGTCAGGGAATACATGCCCGAGGTGACTTCCACATTTCCCACATATAGCTTCTGTACGCTGCATTCCAAGTGAAGTGTCTGTCTTAAACTCTACAGCTCCCTTGGTAATGGGTTCAAAGAAGCTTGGCCATCCACTGCCGGAATCAAACTTGGCTGAAGATTCAAACAGTGGATGTCCACATGCTCCACATTCGTAAATGCCTGTTTTTTTATTTTCCAGAAATGCCCCTGTCCAGGGTCGCTCAGTTCCTTTTTTTCGTAAGACTTCGTATTGCTCGGGCGTCAGCGATGCTTTCCATTCTTCTTCGCTTTTTTTGATCTTTTCCATAAAAATGTGCGATGTAGTTAAGTTTTAATGATAAGAGTGTCCGTATGGCTGAAGGTTCCAAATATCGGGGAATAAATGTTTTGAATGAAATCCATAAATAAAGACTCAATGCTTCAAAATCCTATCAGAATTTAGATCTAAAATTGGAGATTCATTTCTAAATACCAGGTTGTCCCGATTGATACGTTTCAATTCCAATTGAATCAAAGAACAAAAAGAAGACATTTAAGGTTTAATTTTACTTATACATTTATCTCCATTATGAATAAAAAACCCCTTATCATTTCCGGCCTTGTTGTGATTATTCTTGGTGGGGCGCTGGCACTCATGGCTTTTTTGAGCAGCCTCAAAGAGCCACCCAGGATAAGAAAACAACCTGAGGTTAAAAAATATGTAAGAACTGAGGAGGTAAAATATGAAGACATCCTGACCCATGTCATAGCCTATGGACGTGTAGAGACAGCCCAAAACCTGGATCTGCTCTCTGAAGTGAGCGGGAGAATGTACGAGGGAAAGGTGAGACTGAAGCAGGGGCAGACCTTTAGGAAAGGTGATTTGCTTTTCCAGATTGACCCTACGGAGGCAAGTCTGACACTCAAATCCCAAAAGAGTAATTTTTTACGGGACCTGGCCGCGATACTTCCGGACCTCAAAATAGATTACGCTGAATCATTTGAGGTTTGGCAGGCTTACTTTTCTAAGCTGGAGATTGAAAAGGATTTGCCCATGCTGCCAGAGACCCAAAGTGAAAAAGAAAAGACTTTTCTTGCAACCAAGGGGATCTACTCGACTTTTTATACCATTAAAAGTGCTGAAGAACGCCTTAAGAAGCACTGGTACTATGCACCTTTTGACGGTAGCATATCAGAAATTGTATTGGAGACCGGAGCTTATGTCAATTCGGGAACCCGAATTGGAAAGATCATGCGGAAAGGGTATCATGAGTTGAAAGTGGCTGTAGAAACCAAAGATATTCCGTGGATCCAATTGGGTACGGAAGCCGCCATTTATTCCAACGAGACCCAGCAATCATGGAATGGGAAGGTAGTGAGGATCAACGATTACATCAATCAAAATACACAATCTATTGATGTTTATATTTCGATTGATCCTGCAGGAGGAAAAATCTATGACGGCCAGTTTATCGAAGCCGCCATTCCTGCCAGGATCATCAAGGATGGAATGGAGATCCCCCGCAATCTTATTTACAACAGCAATGAGGTCTTTGTGCTGGAAGATTCCTTACTCAAGGTAAAACCAATCACTGTTCACCGCTTGATGGATGAGACGGCGGTTTTCTCTGGATTAAACGAAGGTGAAGACCTGGTGGTTGAACCCCTTATCAATGCTCACAACAACATGAAAGCATTTAAGCTGGCTGACAGGGATTTTAACCTGGAAAGGAAGGCCCCGATGGATTCAAAGCTAACTGAGCGCCAGTCTGATTCCAATCAAACCAAACGATAACCGAAAATGAACTCAATCAAAGGTCTCGTCGAATATTTTGTTAGGTTCCCTATCCTGGCAAATATCATTATCGCGATCACATTAATCGGTGGTATTGTCTCTTTGATGAACACCAAGAAGTCTTATTTTCCTATCAGAAGCGACAGGAATATTCAAATTGCGGTTTCTTATCCCGGTGCTTCTCCGGAAGAAATGGAGGAGGGTGTCACTTCAAAAATTGAAGAAGCCGTCTATGCCATCCCGGGCATTGATGAGCTGACATCAAATTCCAGTGAAAACAGTGCAGTAGTATCCATCCTTACCCTGGAGAACCATGATATTGATGAAATATATACCGAGGTAAAAAATGCCATTGACGGTATATCTTCTTTTCCTGCGGGTGCGGAGAAGCCGGTCATTTACAAGGTGCGGAGGAGGAATACCGCAGCCAGGATGGCCCTCAGGGGAGATGTGGACCTTAAGGTTTTAAAAAACTATGCAGAAAGCATCGAACGGGACCTAATGGCCACGGGCATGGTGAGTCAGGTGAGCATCTCCGGTTATCCGGCCCTGGAAATATCCATAGAAGTGACGGAGGAAACACTCCGGCGATACAACTTCACCCTGGCTGAGGTTGCAGAGGCTGTCAGGGCCAACAATAGAGATCTCTCTGCCGGTTCCATCAAATCGACCACAGAAGAGATTCTGATCCGGTCTAAAGCTAAACAGACAGAAGCAGAGCAGATTGGTGAGATTGTGGTAAGGAGCAATGCCGACGGGAGTAAAATTTTACTTCGGGACATTGCGGTTATCAAGGAGCAATTCGCTGATGAGCCATTCAAAGGATTATTGAATGGTCAAAAAGCTGTCCTGTTGAATGCCAGCTACCTGGAAACCGAAGATCTGCAGGCCATTGCGCCTGTTGTACTCGACTATGTGGAGAAGTTTAACGCCTCAAATGATGCCGTTCAGCTGATTGTCACGCGGGATTACCTTTCCCGATTGAATGAGCGGCTGGAGTTGCTGACCACCAATGGGTTGATTGGATTGATATTGGTAGTGGTCGCCCTGGGATTTTTTCTTAGCCTACGGCTTTCCTTTTGGGTAGCGTGGGGAATTCCTTCCTCATTCCTGGGAATGTTTATCATTGGGACCTTCTTTGGTCTCACGATCAACTCTATTTCATTGTTCGGGATGATACTGGTCATTGGAATCCTGGTTGATGACGGTATTGTGATTGCTGAGAACATATTCTCACACTTTGAAAAGTCTAAAAATCCTGTTCAGGCAGCGATAAAAGGTACCATGGAAGTACTACCGGCTGTTTTTACTTCTGTTACCACCACCATGGTAGCATTTACTCCGCTGTTGATGCTTACCGGGAGTTTTGAGTTCTACCGCGACATGGGTATTGTGGTCATCTTCAGTCTGGGGTTCTCCCTGATCGAGGCGTTTTTTGTTTTGCCGGCACACCTGGCCAGTAAAAAGGTCCTAAATGTGAAGAAGGAAGATACACGAAGCTATTATATCAGAAAGAAGCTCAATGGTGTGATCGATTTTCTGAGAGTACAGATTTATGGGTCAGTACTCCGTTTCACTATGAAATACCGCGCCATTTCGGCTGCTGGCGTCACTGCTTTTGTATTGATTGTCGTAGGGCTTGGAATGGGGGGATTTATCAAGTTCACCTACTTTCCCCAGTTAGCATTTACGAGGTTGAGTATCGATATTGCCTTTCAGCCTGGTGAGAGTGAAGAGAAAGTTGAAGGATATCTCAAACGATTTGATGAGGCAGTCTGGCGTGTCAATGACCAGCTGAAAGAAGAACTTGGGGTCGATGAAAATATTATCGCCTATACGATGACCGACGTAGGGCAGACTTCCGAGGATGAGAGCGGATCTCACACCGGTACCATTGAGGTGGATTATGATGACCTGGATAAGTTTGGGATCAATCAGTTTGACCTGGTGAGCCGAATTACGAAAGAAATCGGACCAGTTCCTGAGGCAGAGAAGTTCATGGTAGGGGGAGGAAGAGGTAGATGGGGGAGGCCTGTGTCTATATTCCTGATGGGTAAAAACTATGCAGAGCTGAACAATGCCAAAGAATTTCTGAAGACGGAACTGGCCAATCTGGCCGAACTCAAAGAAATCACAGATAATGTTCCGGTAGGAAGAAGGGAAATGTTGTTTGACTTAAGGCCTGAAGCCTATTTTCTCGGACTCAACACCAGTGATATTACCGCTCAAATGAGGCAGGGCTTTTTTGGCGAGGAGGTGCAGCGGTTTATGAAGGGTAACGACGAGATGAGGGTTTGGGTGAGGTATCCCAAAGAGGATCGCAAGACCATAGGCCAGATCGAAGACGTGAAGATCAAGACTGCTGCAGGACAGGAATACCCTTTGCCTCAGGTGGCCGAATATAAAATTGAACGTGGAGTATCGGGAATCAAACACTACAACACTTCCAGGGCCGTTACCATAGAGGCAGACCTGTCAGACCCCTATGCAGAGGTGCCGCCCATTCTACAAAAAATTGAAGATGACATCATTCCTGCACTCAAGGCTAGCTTTCCATCTGTAGATGTAGGGTATGGTGGCCAGGCCAAGGAACGCTCCAGAGCTGGTGAAGAGATATTTCTGTTTTTTGGTGGTGCTTTTGTGATCATTATTTTCTTGTTAATGATCACATTTAGGTCTTTCGGACAGGCATTTCTGATCATTTCAATCATACCATTGGGCTGGACCTGTGCTGTGCTGGGGCACTGGATTGAAGCCAACATCAGTGGGAGAGATTTACCTGTTTCTTTATTGAGCGTTTGGGGGATGGTGGCCCTGTCTGGCGTGATTATCAATGATGCTGTGGTGTTCCTTTCCAAATTCAACTCCCTGGTCAAGGACGAAGGGCGCACCGTGTATGACGCAGCTTATGAAGCTGGGCTGGCCAGGTTCAGACCCATACTCCTTACATCGATCACCACTGTGCTGGGATTATATCCTTTGATCAACGAAACAAACTTTTACTCTCAGTTTTTAGTTCCTATGGCAATATCTGTTGCCTACGGCGTTTTCTTTGGTACAATAATCATACTTACGTTCTTTCCGGTTATTATTTTATTATACAATGATGCGAAGAGAGGATTGAGATGGTTGTGGACTGGTGAAAGATCTGTCAGAGAAGATGTTGAGCGAGCTTTGCTTGATGAAGAACGACTGGACAAAATGGACAGAGGATCAGAGGCGGCATAAGAAAGGAGAAAGATGATTTACAACAAGATTTTTAAGCAAAAAGAACGAAATGAACTGATTGACCTTTTGTCAAACAGAGGTGCGATGAATTACAATGCCAAAAGTGCGCTTTTGGAAATTGTTCAAACAGATGAATTTTTTAAAGACAAATATTCAGAAGAAATCATTCAACTGAAATCCGAAATTGAACATGAGGAATCTTCCATTGCTTCATTTGATTATCTGAAATATTTAGGGTTCAGGATCTCTCAGATAGGTGATACCATCAAAGTTACCCGATTGTCCAGATTTTATATGGTGGATCTTATGGGAATACTCATTGGCGCTTTACTTGCTGGAATGGCCTATTTTGGTTTACCCGAATGGAAAATACTATTTACTGTTGGGATTTCTATTGGTCCTTTGGTTATCAGTGTTCTCACTGCCATCATTGCTATTATCGGGTTGATATTGTTAGTGAAAAGTCTGTCAAGATACATGGAGTATTCAGGGTTTGAAATGGTAAGAAATAGCTCTGGTCTCATGATCAGGAAAAGAAATGATATTATGGTAGAAAGTATTTTAGTCAAAGAAAGTAGCCTTGAACTGATCGAGTCAGACAGTGAACTTTCGCTGGTGTATCACAATGACAATGGAGAAGCTATTAGTGTGATCCGAACGACCGGGGGTGTGAAAGTGAGAAAGACCCTGGTCCATCTAAAAAACCTTCTATCTAATTCTTAAAACTTTGTTTTTTATGTCGAAACATCTGGTTTCCATGGGGCTACTCATAGCAGTAGTTTCCTCACTGCTTGGTCAGGAGTCATTGTCACTTTCAGATGCCATCACCATCGGAATGGAGAAAAATTATGATATCCGGATTGTCGGTAAGGAAAATCTAATTGCTCAAAATAACAATGCCTGGGGTGAAGCGGGTCTGTTACCTACAATCACGCTTTCAGCAACCAGTAACAATAACCGGAGGAATCAGGAATCTGATAATCAGTTTTTTGGAGGCCAGTTATTTCCTGGATTTGAGTTGAATGATCAGCGAGCCTATTCAGCTTCGCCTTCTGCGCAGGTTTCCTGGACATTGTTTCAGGGCAACAGAGCCATTATCAATAAAAGGATATTGGAAACCATCCAGGCTGAGTCAGCACAAAATGCTGAAGTTGTGATTTCGAATACCATTCAAGCCATCATACTGGGGTACTATTTTGCGGTTTTGGAGAAAGAAAGGCTTGAAGAATTTAAAAAACAACTCGACCTGAGTAGTCAGAAATACGGGTATATCAAAACGAAATATGATTTAGGTAGTGTGGTTACCACTGATGTCTTGCTGGAAGAAAACAACTACCTGACAGACTCAGTGAATTACATCAACCAGGTGCTGGTATATCGAAATGCCATTCGCACATTAAATACGCTGTTGGCAACGGAGGATATCAATGCCGATTATGTACTCACTGACTCGCTGGTCTATGAAGAAGTGCTCTTTGACTACAACGATTTGCAGATGGCCATGTTTGATGAAAACATCGACCTGAAACGCGTTTATATTTCACAATCGATCCTTGAAAATCAGGTAAAGCTCCAACGGTCGTCACTATATCCGACAGTCTCTATGAATGCAGGATATACCTGGAACAGAAACATTTCCGACCTAACCAACGCACAGTACTCTGGACCTAATGACTCTTACCAAAATCCTCCGGAGCCATTGATATCGAAAACAGGTACCTATTTTGCGAATTTCACACTCGCTTTTAACCTCTATGATGGAGGTCGGGTAAACAGAGCCATAAAAAATGCGATCATTGAGCAGGACATTGGGAATATTCAAATTGATCAAATGAAAACAGAGCTTTCACAAGTAATGTCTCAAACCTTTGATGAGTACAATACCCGTCGAAACATTTATTTCATTGAACATCAGAAGAAACTGGGTGCGGAGACAAACCTCAAGATCTCTGAAGAGAAATTTAAGAATGGAACGATTAATTCTTTTGATTACAGGACCATCCAAAATAATTATCTGACAGCTGCTATCCAGGAACTGAACGCGCTTTATCTGTTGGTTGATTCCAAAGTAAGCCTGATGCGTTTAACCGGTGGGATCTTGTCCAATTATCATGCATCGACAGGTCAATAGAATTTTTTGATCTTAAAAAGTAAGTTGGACATTTCTTTTTTTACTTCTCCAACATCGGTCACATAATTGTTGTTCATCAAACTGAATATCAACGTCTTGCCAGAATCCGTAACCAAATAGCCACTCAGGTTGTGATTGTTTGAAAGTGTGCCCGTTTTGGCAAATACAAAAGGTGGATCATTGTAGTACCAGTTGGTTAAGGTGCCGGAATGTCCGCCAGCAGGAAAAATGGTGGTGATGGTTTGCCAGTCTTCGGTTTGGTATATCCTGTTGAGAATACTGACCAGGCTAAGCGGTGTAATGAGATTATACCTGGAAAGACCGGACCCATCATGCCATTGAATGGGAGATGGGTTAAAGGTGCTCCATTGTTGTAGTTGATATCCACGGTATTGATCAGGGTTTGTAAATCCATTTTCTAAGGCTGCCTGAACCAGTAATTGCTCTGCCAGAAAATTATCACTTGTCTGCATCATATAAGCCACCAGATCGAGTGTAGACTGATTGTGTAAGATCCCCGGAAGCACAAACTCCCCACTGTCTATTTTACTAACCTCGGCTTTTAGGGTATCTTCAAGCAATTGAACGAGCAGCTCTTCATCATAGTCAAACGGTATTTCCCGTTCAAAGTCCTCATGTTTATTTTCTATCCACACATTAAACAGGTTGTATTTCACATCTCTGCTTACGTAATTACCAGGTTTACTTCCGTATTGGATCTGCACATAATCTTCAAAGAAGTCGGGGATCACCTGAAGACTGTCTTTGAGATTTAAAATCCTGACCGTATTACCATAGATGGGAAACCAGCTTCGTTCGGCCTGGAAGTTAAACTGGAAGTCGTCCCATGCCCAGCCCGGACCAAATTCCGAAAGTGGTGTCTTATTATCCTGAATATATATGCGCTTTCTGGCTGAAAGAAAATCTAATACCGGCTGCGATTTGAAAACAGGATGAAGAAATGATGGATCGCCATACGGTTCGATGATCAATGAATCACCCTGCTCAAGGTAGGCAAATGCAGGTATCGAATCTCCAAATGTCTCAAGGCAGCTATAGGCCGTCAGGATCTTCATGTTTGATGCTGGTGTGAAATTAAGATCTGCATTTTTCCGGATGAGGTACGTATTTTCCGACGGATCGAATAAGCAAAAACCCGTAAAATGTCCTGCGAGAACCTCGGATTTTTTAAACACCTGATTTACCTGAGCCTTTCTTATGGGCTGACAACCGATCAACCAAAAAATCATAATAATAGACCAATATGGCCATTTTAAGCCTTTTCGAAGACCGGATAAGATCATAATTTGACTATAATGGTTTGGAAAGATCAGCATGAACACAAATTTTGCAACATTAAAGATCAATCAAGCTATTTTTTATATTTTTCCACTTAATTTCGAAAACCCTTAGAACGTTTTTAATAAAACCGCTTACTAACTCATCAAATGAGCATTCTTGACCTTATTACTTTACTCATTTTTCTGGCTGCAGCTTTTACCTTAATAAACATTACAGTTTTAAAGTTACCATCCACCATCGGATTGATGGCCATCGCATTGATGATGTCTGTCGCTATCCTGGCTTTGGGGTTTATTTTCCCTGCGGTAACTTCCGGGGCTGAGCACATCATTGAGGAATTTGATTTTCAGGAGGTATTATTGAACGTCATGCTCAATTTCCTTCTGTTTGCCGGTGCTTTGTCCATTGACCTCGGTAAACTGATGGAAGAGCGCCTGCCTGTCCTCATCCTGGCCATCGGAAGTACATTGCTGTCCACATTCATCGTTGGGATGTTGGTGTTCTATATTTTCCCAATGCTGGGATACCCGATTGATATTATCTATTGTTTCCTTTTTGGAGCATTAATCTCACCCACAGACCCTATCGCTGTGTTATCATTGGTGAAACAGTTTGGAATAGCTAAAAACCTGGAGATCAAAATTGCCGGAGAATCACTGTTTAATGATGGGGTAGGTGTTGTGGTATTTCTTACCATCTTAGGTATTGCCAAAACAGGGATGGAAAATTTTGAGATGGCAGAAGTTGGCTTACTCTTTGGCCAGGAAGTCATTGGAGGGGTGCTCATGGGTGCCTTGTTTGGATACATGGGTTTCCGTCTGCTGGATTTTATAGACAATGAGCATACTGAACTGGAAGTACTGGTGACCCTTACCCTGGTAATGGTAGGAGGAAGAATAGCCGAGATACTACATGTTTCGGCTCCTTTGGCCATGGTAGTTATGGGACTGTTCATCGGAAACCAGGGAAGAGATGAGCATCTTGCAAATGCAACCGGTGAATATGTATTTAAATTTTGGCACCTCCTGGATGAAGCGCTGAATGCCATATTGTTTATCCTGATTGGACTCGAGATGATCGTGATTGTTCACTCTTTTGAGTGGACAAACCTGATCGTTGGGGGCGTTGGAATCGTTATCGTATTAACTGCGAGGTTCATTGGTGTTTCAATTCCTATAACGATCATGAAGACTTTCAGGACATTTGAACCAAAAACCATACAGATTTTAACTTGGGGAGGTTTACGTGGAGGAATTTCTGTTGCATTAGCATTATCTTTGACAAAAGTTGAAAGTATAGATGCGGTAGCCAAAGACACGATTCTCTTTGTCACCTATTGCGTTGTAGTATTTTCAATCCTGGTTCAGGGCTTAACCATAAAAGCACTTTTAAAATAGTTTAACAGAATAAAAGGAAGTAATTAAACATTATGAAATTAAGTATCGCTGAGGGACTGTATTTGATCGCAATGGATGATGAAGAAGGAAGGTTGTTGGCCGCTGCCGAAAAGACAATTGTCCCCGGAGTAATTAGTGCCTGCATACTTGAATTGCATCTATTGAAGAAAGTTCAGCTGATCAATGGAAAGATCAGTGTATTGGATACCATTGGAACAGGCAATGGAATTTTGGACAACGTTCTGAAAAAGATCAAATCAGGAGGCGATTTGTTAGAAACAGTAGACAATTTGTCCCATCATTTTAAAGATATCCAGCATGATCTCAATGAACTATTGGTTCAGCGTGGTATTTTGAAGAAAGAAGCCACAAAACTGATGTGGATACCGCTTTCGGAAAGACTTGATAATGCGAATTACGGTTTTGAGCAGGAAATCAGAAATGGTCTGAAAGTGATCGTCTTCAAAGATGCCAAACCTTCACCGGCATTCGTCGTGTTGATGTCACTGATCTACGATTGCAACATATTAGATGAGGTATTTAAAGATAAAGATGAGTTGGTGGATGCAGTGAAAAAAGCCAGAGATATTATCAATTCACCAGAGATAGATCCTCAGGTTTCAGCATCCTTAAAGGCGCTCAAGACTCATTTCGGCAAATAGCCGGAATCTACCCTGTTCCGAAATTCTTTACTTTCCAGGATCATTAGCTCGGATTTTTGTGTTTCAATGTAGCCATTGAGTTTATCTGAGGCATACTGGGCTACCTCGTCTTTTGGTTGCTCTGTGATGTGCGAAAGTATTTCTACCTGCAGATCAGTGAGTGTTCTGAGATAAGCCAGCACTGTATCCTGCTTTTCCATGAGTTTATTGGCTCTAAAGGCCATAAAACCAAAACCTTCATGGGGATTGTTGTTGTCTTTTTCAAGTATCAAATACTCAATCCCATCTACGGTAATGGTATCAAAATGAAAAACAATGTCCTCGTGGATCTCCCGGGGCTTAAATTGTTCCCCTTCATTGACATCATGATTTTCACAGGCAATAATTACAATTGCTAGCAAAAGGGTGAATACCAGGTTGGTCTTTTTCATTTACTTATCAATTAGACTACTGAATCCTTCATCGACACCAAATACTTTTTTAATGAGCTTATATGCTTTTCCATTCAGGATGATCAACAAGTAATCGCCCACACTGATCTTCAGATCACCGAGTGGATTCTTGAGCAATCGCTTGTTACCATATTTGTCTCTTTTGGTGATCCCTATCAATACCCCGTTATATTTGGTTTTTAGGTCGAAGAAAACATCCTGATACGCTTTCCCGATATAGGGGTTGGAGTCAATTACCCTAAATTGTTTGATGTCATAATCTGCATCATCTTTGGCAACAGACATGATATCTTCACTGTAACTGGCCACATCCGGTTCGAACATGTAAGAAGCAAGCAACTTTGAAGAGATCTCAAACTTTGAAATGGTATTTGTAACTCCAGCTGCTAAAAAGGTGTTTTTAAGATCTCCGTTATCAAGAGTCACTACATACTCCAGATGAGGGTAGACCTTTTTCATATTAAGGATATACACCAGCTTTTCCGTATCATCTTTCAGATTGACAAAGACGATGGAGGATTCCTCAATGTTGGCTTTTTTAAGAAAATCATGATTGTCTAACTCTGAAAACAGGATAAATACATTTTTGGTGTTGTATTTCTCCCGAATAAAATCAATGTCATCTCGGTCGTCAGTTACTATGGCGATGTTTTTGCCAACACTGATAAGTTGATCCAGAACCATTTTTCCAAACTCGTTCCACCCAATGATTACAGCATGGTCCGTCATGACAGTCCCATTATGACCCAGGTGTTTTTCTTCTTTAATAGTTGCCATAAGTGTTGTGATTTGTCCGATGAAGATTCCATAAACGCCAATGCTGGTAATGATAAAAACATACCCGATGATCCTCCCGTAGATTGTGGCAGGCACCAGGTCACCATACCCCACGGTGGTGAGTGTACTAAGTGAATACCAAATGGCGTTTGGATAGTCAACAATGGAGGCTTGTTTGCTGTCTTTTTCGAGGTAGATTAATAGAGAAATCAGTACAAAATAGATGACTATTGCCCCTACAATTCCAAGTATGATTTTAAGACGAGAATTCTTAGAAAACTTGATAGCCATATTGTTGTGTTACCAAGAGATCAAATATAGGTAAAGTGTTGATCTTCTGATGAAAGCCTAAAAATATTCAATAGCTTTCGACTTAGTTTGAATTTTAATTTTTTTAAGATATTTTAATTTATTTATTCACATTTAAGGTTTTTTGACATAATTATCGTGTACTTTTTAAAATAATAGCTTTTATTTGGCTTTCTTATCAATTCGATACTATGAGACATACCTATGATTATGGCGTCATTGGGAATTGCGCCTTTATTGCACACATTAATAAAAATACCAATGTTTCCTGGATGTGCTGGCCCCGCTTTGATAGCAGTTTCATTTTTGGTGGTATGTTGGACACTGACAAGGGAGGTGAGTTTTCCATCAACCCGATCAATCCTCATAAAGACAGTAAGCAATATTACATAGAGAATACCAATATTCTTTGCACCGAAGTGGTGACAGAGGGTGGTATGTACAGGGTCACCGATTTTGCCCCGAGGTTTTTCCAAACAGACAGGTATTATAAGCCATTGATGCTCATTAGAAAAGTGGAGCGACTGAAAGGTAATCCCCGGATAATGGTAAAGTGTAAGCCTAAAGGTGACTATGGTAAGATCAATCCGGAAGAAAGTATGGGTAGCAACCATATCCGCTATTTAGGGTTGGATGCACATGTACGGTTGACGACGAATATCCCATTGAATTATATTGTAGACGAGCAGGGCTTTGTACTTAATGAAAACAAGTACATGGTCCTCACCTATGGGCCTCCGCTGGAAGCTGCCCTGGAGGAGACCGTTGAGCTTTTTCTGAATAAGACAAAAGCCTATTGGCGCAACTGGATCAAGACAGCGCATATTGTAAACTTCTATCAACGTGAAGCCATCAGGTCGGCCCTGACACTAAAGATCCATCAGTACGAAGATACAGGTGCCATTATAGCAGCAGCAACCACTAGCTTGCCGGAATCTCCCGGTAGCACCAGAAACTGGGATTACCGGTATTGTTGGATGAGAGATACCTATTACACGCTCAATGCATTCAACAGCATTGGTCACTTTGAGGAATCTGAGAAATACTTCCATTACATTCTCAATACGACCATTGAGGAAGGTGAACGCTATCAACCCCTCTATGGTATCACAGGGAAGAAACACCTCGACGAGATTGAGATCCCGCTGTCAGGCTATCATGGAAACACTCCAGTGAGGGTGGGGAATGAAGCTTATACCCACATTCAGAATGATGTATATGGCCAGGTACTGGTTTCGCTATTGCCTTTGTACTCCGACAAGCGGATCATATTTACCGAACGGTTTGATTCCACAGAGCTTGTGGTGAAGACCCTGGATATGATCGAGAAGACATTTGATGAGGCCGATGCCGGTCTTTGGGAATTCCGAAATCTGAAGCAACACCACTGCTATACTTATCTCTTCCATTGGGCTGGAAGTAGTGCTGCAGTTAAAATAGCTGGCGTGATTAAAGATCAAAAGATGGGAGAGAAAGCCAGTCATCTGAGGAAAAGGGCAGCAGAGATGATTGAGAAGTGTTATGTGCCCCAAAAGAAAGGATATTCTCAGGCCGTGGGAGTGGATAGGATGGATGCCAGCACTTTACAGCTCATCATGATGAACTATCTCAATGGAAATACTGATGCTGCCAAGGATCACCTGAAAGCCATGGAGAAAGAGCTACATGCCAAGAATGGACTGTTTTATCGCTATAAGCATCAGGATGATTTTGGAGAGCCTGAAACGACCTTCCTCATCTGTGCTTTCTGGTACATTGAAGCCCTTGCCTGCGTGGGTAGGTTAGATGAGGCCATCAAATACTTTGAAGATGTGGTTTCTCATTCCAATCACCTGGGACTTTTGTCAGAAGATGTCAATGAGAATGATGGAAGCATGTGGGGTAACTTTCCACAGGCATACAGTCATGTGGGCTTGTTGAACTCAGCACACAGGATCGCCATCAAGATTGACAAACCAGACTTTCTTTACTAAGGATCAAAGCAGCGACTCCAGGATTGAACGGATCTCTTCAAAGTCCGTTACCCGGTATTTTGCAGCAGAAGAGGTACTACCCACTTTGATGGTATAGGACTCTGGTGGCATTACTTTGAAAGTATCTTCGTCAGTCCAGTCATCGCCACAGGCCATGATGAAATCAGCTTTGTTCTTTCTCAACCAATCTTTGGCTGCCTTGCCTTTGTCCACCTCAGAATTCTTGATCTCTACCACTTTATTGCCTTCCAAAACTTTGAGGTTTTTGTCATTGGCAATATATTTCAAGTGACTGGTCAATTCTCTGGTTCTTGCTTCACCAAGTCCGGTCTCTACTTTTCTGTAGTGCCAGACCAAAGAGTAGTCCTTCTTTTCAACGAAACTACCAGGGGTTCTGTCAACATATCCTTCCAATACATTCATGAATTCCTCCTTCCATGTATCAGTAAGTTGGGTGATGGTCTTCCAGTCTTTCTTGCCATCTTTCAACCAGATCCCATGCTCAGCGATAATATCCAAATCAAAAGGTTTCAGCCAGTTTTCAAGGGTATTTCTACCTCTACCACTGATGACTACCACTTTATTTTTCTTATCCGAGGTGAGCTTAGTCAGGATATTGGTAAGCCGCCTGTCTGGCTTAGTGAGATCAGGGTCACTATTGAACCCTACCAGTGTGCCATCGTAATCGAGGAAAATGAGTCTCTTTTTCGATTTGTTGTAAGCCCCTTTAATCTCTTTGAGGATATCCTGATCGACCAGTTTGGTTTCAAGCGATTTTTGCTCTGACTTGATATAGTCGAGGCGCTTCATGAAGAGGTTCACCCAGTGGTGAATGTTATACCTTTTCAGTGACTTTTGCATCACCGCCATGTGCTGAACCTGTTGCTTTTCAGGCATCGAAAGCGCTTTTTTCAATGCTGACACCAACTGATCGATATCGTTGGGGTTGATGAGTATGGCATCCGACAGCTCTTTTGATGAGCCAGCCATTTCACTTAAAATCAGCACACCTTTTTGATCCAGTTTAGAAGCAATAAACTCCTTACAAACGAGATTCATTCCATCACGCATAGGCGTGACCAGAGCCACCTCTGCCATACGATAGAAAGCTGACAATGCCGGCAAAGGAAATGACCGATAAAAATAGTGGATCGGTGTCCAGTTTAGCCTGGCATACTGACCATTGATACGGCCAACGAGCAAATCAATTTCTTCTTTGAGCTCTTTGTATTTCCCTACCTGATCCCTTGAGGGAACTACCACCATCAGCAATGATACCTTCTCACGGTATTCAGGATGACTTTTGAGAAATAGCTCAAATGCCTTGAGTCGTTGTGGGATCCCTTTGGAGTAATCGAGTCGGTCAATGGAAAGAATCAATCTGGAACTGCCAACAGAGGTGCGATACCTGACTTCCCGGGCCAGGGTCTCTGGTGAAGCAGCTGCCTGTGCGTATTTATCATAGTCGATTCCCATTGGCAAGGCATCCGCCATGACCAACCGGTTGTTGACGTTGATCTTACCATTAGAGTTTCCGATTCCTGCCAGCCGGTTTACCGATGACAAGAAGTGTCGCATATCGTCATAAGTATGGAATCCCAGCAGGTCACTGCCAAGCATTCCATTCAGGAGTTCGCGTCTCCATGGTAGCAACCTGAAAGACTCATAGGAAGGAAACGGAATGTGTAAGAAAAAGCCAATACTTGCTTTAGGTGCAGACTCCCGGATCATTTGGGGAAGCAAAAGCAACTGATAGTCATGTATCCAGATAGTGTCATCTGGCTCTACAACGTTTTCTATCTCTTTGGCAAATTTTCTATTTACTTTTTGATAAGCCTTCCACAGATGATCATCGTACTCCGTATACTGGTTGAAGTAGTGAAAATTAGGCCAAAGCGTTTCATTGCTAAACCCTTCGTAATACTCCTCTATCTCCGTAGGGGTAAGAAATACTGGCCGCATGTTTTCTTCTGCCAGCTGTTTCGTTATCAGTTTTCTTTTGTCAGCATTGGCCACAGGCATGCCGGGCCATCCTATCCAGATATTACCGCCCTGCTTGTAGATTGAGCCCAGGCCTGTAGCGAGACCTCCCTCACTTGGTTTAAACTCATAATCCCCATGCTCTTCTTTTATTTTGACAGGGAGTCGGTTGGAAACAATAATGGTCTTGGCCATAAATATGGAATGTGTTGTGTTGGTGGTAAAAAATATTCAGCTCAATTAAGTTAACCAAAATTTCTTAACCTAATCTGTGTGAGCTTTCTTTTTGTGTCTAATGGGAAATCTCCTTTCATCATCCAGTCATAAAAACTAGGCTCGTCGGTAAGTACCTGACTTACGGGTTTTCCTCTGTGTTTTCCAAAATTAAAGATCTCTTTTCCATCATCATTATAGACCATCCTGCCAGCCAGGTCAACCATTCTATTGGTGGTGAGCTCATGAAGTTTGTTCATGTCATTGTTAATGGTTCCCATTTTCTTACCCAGTAGGTCTACCACTTCCTGACCCTCATATTTTTCTATCTGTGAGGCCAATACCTCATAGGTGGCCTGGGTATCTGCGGCCGCGCTGTGAGCATCAACCAATTCTTTGTCACAATAAAACTTATAAGCCGCTGAAAGATTTCTTTTTTCCATGAGATGGAAGATCTTTTGTGCATCGACAAGCTTTCTGTTGTCTATATCAAAATCGATGTTTGCACGTAAGAACTCCTCTACGAGAAGTGGCACATCAAATTTCAGGATATTAAAGCCAGCCAGGTCACATCCATTTAGAAAGTCTGCCAAAGATTTTCCAACCTGCTTGAATGTGGGTTCATCTTTGATATCCTCATCATAGATACCATGAATCAGACTTGTTTCCAGAGGAATAGGAATTGTCGGATTGATCCGCCGTGATTTTTCTTCTTTGGTTCCATCAGGCATCAATTTGATCAAGGCGATTTCGACGATTCGATCTTCTGATATTTTTGTACCAGTAGCTTCCAGGTCAAAAATCACCAATGGATTTTTTAAGTTGAGCTTAAACACCCGGTTGATAATTTTTAATGGATTTGATAAAATGCTTTTCTTTCACAGAAAGCCTGGTTAAAATGTTGAAGGCAGCTGCCATCTCTCCTGGAAATCCTTTTTTCCGGATGGGAAAGGAGACCACATCGCCGGACGTGAATTCCATTTCTGTAGCATCTCCTGATTTTTTACTTTTCAATTTAGTATACTCAATATTACGTACGTCTTTCCTCTCATTTTTACCAATCATCAAGGAGACGTTATCACTCTGATAATAGAGAAAAGTTCCTGCCTTGGGTAGTCCATTGGCAAGCATTTCAAACTGATTGATGAAATCTTCAAAGGATTGATATCCATCAGGGACTGGCTCAATGATCTTATGAAACAAAGCAATATGCGGTTTCATATCATGAAAACGCGCCTTACCCGTCTCAGGATTCGGATCATTCATCCCATTGAAAATAATGATAGGAGCATCGGTAATTTCCCCCTGACCATTTGGTAGCAGATCAAAGGGTTTTTTTAGGTAATTGAGGGAGTGAGAAACTATGTTGAGGACCTCATCCGTTCCACTGTTACCACCGATAAATATTCTTTGTTTGTTCTTAATTCGATTAAAATCCAACTGCATGAATTCAGGATATGGTTCAAAAATACAAGAAAATCCTACGGGAGCAAATTAGAAGATAAGCTATAGCCAAACCGATCAGTTATTGATGAGAAAATTTTTTCAACAATTGCTTGAGTTTTTCTTCGTTGAGGAAAGCCAGAGTGCTTTCTGAAACTCTTCAAGGACTGTTTTTCTATGTAAAAAGAAAAAAGGATTCCCGGAAAGGTGAAATAGCATAACCAAATAAGAAAAGCCAAAGTAATCGAGAACCTAAATTTGATCTATTTGTATTCAGGTAGCCAGTCAAAATACCAATTTTCTGAAATTTAAATTGTACAAAAATCGAATTGCGAAAAATTTTGATGACTTTCTGACTCCAGAATGATGAGTGGGCTAAAAGATGGATTGATTGGATATGGTAATTTTTAACTTTTTTTAACCAAACAGTTCTCTTGAATATCAGTAGTGGGCTCATTATAATTGCAGCCTCTAAAATCTATGCATTTTGAATTAACCCTTAACATACTATGTCTATCGTAGTCGAAAATCTTACTAAGAAGTACGGGGATCAGAAAGCGGTAAATGATGTATCTTTTAAGATAAAAACAGGTGAGGTTGTTGGATTTCTGGGCCCTAATGGGGCAGGGAAAAGCACAGCCATGAAGATTATTACCTGTTTTATGGCACCCACTGATGGTGACGTCCGGCTGGATGAGTATTCCATACACAAGGATCATGACATCATCAAACGTAAGATTGGTTATCTGCCGGAAAACAATCCGCTCTATACGGATATGCCAATTGTGGAATACCTGAAGTTTACCGCTGAAATACAGGGTGTACCTAAAAATGAAATCCCTGACCGGGTAGGGCAGATGATCGAAAAATGTGGTCTCGACAGGGAGAAACATAAAAATATCAATGAGCTATCAAAAGGTTATCGTCAAAGGGTAGGGTTGGCCCAGGCCATGATCCATGATCCGGAAATCCTGATTTTGGATGAGCCGACCACTGGATTAGATCCCAATCAGATTGTGGAGATCAGAAAACTGATCAAAGAACTGGGAAAAGAAAAGACAGTGATCCTGAGCTCTCATATTCTCTCTGAGGTGGAGGCCACTTGTGACAGGATATTGATCATCAATAAAGGGAGGATTGTAGCGGATGGTACTTCTGAAACACTACGAAATCAGGCGCAGGGTCAGGAGTTGCTGACTGTTCAGATAGAAGGAGACCCTAATAAAATTGAAAAGGCCATTCTCAAACTGGCTTCCGTGGAGAAAGTTATTCCTCAGGAGGGTAAGGCAGGATGGTTTCAGGTACAGAGTAAGCCAGAGGCTTCATCCCGAAAGGAACTCTTTGACCTGTGTGTAAAAAACAAGTGGTACCTATTGGAAATGACTGGTCTGGAAACCAGGCTGGAAGATGTTTTTCATCAACTGACAAAATAAGAAGACATGGAAAAAGTATGGATTATTACTAAACGTGAGTTGTCCTCTTTTTTTGACTCACTCATCGCCTATGTGATGATTATTTTATTTCTGGGACTCAGCGGCACTTTTACCTGGCTGGTTGGAACAAATGTGTTTGTCTCCGGGCAGGCAAGTATGCAAATCTTTTTTGGGATTGCTTTCTGGTCGCTGTTCTTTTTCATTCCGGCCATCACCATGCGAATGATCGCCGAGGAAAATAAGGCTGGTACCATTGAGCTACTCATCACCAAGGCGGTGACGGATAGCCAGATTGTGTGGGGCAAATTCCTTGCTTGCTTTTTGCTGGTACTCATCGCCCTGGTATGTACGCTACCTTATTACATTTCCATTGCGCAGCTGGGAAATATCGATGATGGAGCAGTGATCGGTGGTTATTTTGGCTTACTGCTGCTTTCTGCCAGCTATATCAGCATTGGTTTGTTTTCCAGTAGCCTTACCCAAAATCAGATAGTTGCTTTTCTGGTGGCACTGTTCATCGGGATCTTCTTTCAGCTGTTGTTTGATGTGATTGGAAACTCTTTCACAGGTTCATTAGGCACCATATTCAATTATCTGAGCATGAGCTCCCACTTCGAATCGATCAGCAGAGGTGTGGTAGATAGTCGAGACCTCATATTCTTTTTCAGTATCATCATATTAGGGATCATTTCATCTCAGGTGATGCTATCGAAACGAAACTGGCAATCCTAAAAGACTTCAAGAATGATGAAAAAAGGAAATATCATTATACAGTTGTTGGTTGTAGTAGCCATTGTTGTTGTGGTGAATCTGATCTCACATCAAATGTATTTTAGGTTGGATTTTACGGAGGATAACCGATATACATTTAGTGAGGCAACCAAAGACGTACTCAATGACCTGGACGGGGTGGTCACAGTAAAAGCTTATTTCTCTGAGGACCTGCCGTCCCAACTTCTGAAAACCAAGCAGGACTTTGAAGATCAATTGGTAGAATATGAAAACCGATCAGGAGGCAATGTGGTGTATGAATTTATCAGCCCGAACGAAAGTCAGGAGCTGGAGCAGGAAGCACAGCAGGCGGGTGTTCAGCCAGTAATGATCAATGTGACAGAGAGCGACAAAGTGCAGCAGATGCGTGCTTATCTGGGTGCGGTCTTAAAAATGGAGGACCGAACAGAAGTGATACCTGTGATCCAGCCAGGTACGGCCATGGAGTATAACCTTACCACAGCGATCAAAAAGATCTCTATCAAAGACAAACCAAAAATCGGACTGATCCAGGGCTATGGTGCTCCGCCTCTTCAGGCATATCCACAGCTGATGGAACAGTTTTCCGTACTCTATGATGTTGAACCGCTCAATATTGCGGACACAAGCACGATCCCTTCTTATTACCGGGCTTTGATCTGGATGGGTGTTACCGATACACTTAATCCGGTGGAGTTCCGGAAATTGGATCAATATCTGGCCCAGGGTGGTGGCTTATTGGTTGGCTACTCTCCTGTACAAGGCGATATGCAGCAGGGTAGGCTATCAGTGGGGCCTACTACCGGAATGAGAAGATGGCTGGCTAATAAAGGGCTGGACTTGCTAGCAAACTTCGTGACAGATGCCAACTGTGCATCGGTGACTGTTCAACAAAGACAGGGCTTTTTCACCATCAATAGTCAGGTGGAATTCCCATATTTTCCGATTGTATCTGAGTTTGAAGATCATCCGATCACTAGTGGACTGGAGTCCGTTGTTTTTCAGTTCGCCAGCAGTATTACCTTCAATAGCGCTGATACTTCAGCTTCTCAGATCCCATTGATCTTTACTTCAGAGAACACCGGAGTTGTTAATCCGCCGTCGTTTGTTGATATCCAGAAGAAATGGAGCCAGAGTGACTTTACTGCGGAACCACAGATCCTGGCAGCAGCCCTGGATGGGTTAGCGGGTGGTGATGGTCGTCTGGTACTGATATCCAATGGAAATTTTTGTGTGAATGGCACCGGGCAACGTCCACAACAAGTCAACCAGGATAATGTAAGTCTTGCAGCGAATGCGGTAGATTGGCTTTCGGATGACACCGGGCTTATCAATTTGAGAACAAAAGGCATCACCAACAGACCATTGGATCAGATTGAAGATGGCACCAAAAATCTGTTAAAATACGGCAATGTCCTGGCCCCGGTTTTACTCATTTTGATTTATGCATTTATCAGGAAGTCGCAAAACAACAGGAAACGGCAGCGATGGATGCAGGGAAACTTTAAATGATCTTGAGAAATGAAAAGTAAGAATACCATTTTGTTGGTTGGAATACTGGCGGTGTTAGTGTTGGTATATCTGGCAGTAAGTTACTTTGACAATGACAGCCGAAGCAAATCCTTCAGGGAAGCATTGGTTGACATCAATAAGGAGAAGGTGTCGCGCGTTGAAATCAGTGGTGGAGGCAGTACTACTACCTTGAGTGGAGGTCCGGATGAATGGTTAGTTCACCTGGATGATGGTTCTACAAAGCCCGCTAACCCCGGTAGTATCAATTCAATGCTATCTACACTTTCAACCATCGAACCATCCAGGATAGCCTCCCGGTCTCAGGACAAGTGGTCTGATTTTCAGGTGGATACAGCCGGGACCAGAGTGAAGATTTACGAAGGCAACAACGAGTCATTGGATATTATCCTGGGTCGGTTCGGTGTTGAAGGTCAGCGGTCCTTTTATACCTATGTGCGACTTGCCGAAGAAAATGACACGTATGTAGCCAATAACTTCATGAGTATGAGTGTGAGCAAGGACCCCAATAGCTATAGAAACAATGAAGTGATTCGATTAAAGAAAGATTCACTGACCAGTATAGCTTTTGATTACCCTGATACCGCTTTTACACTCACGAAATCTGATGGCGAGTGGTTTGTAGATAATAATCAGGCGGACTCGGCCAATGTAGCCAGCTATTTAAGTGGTTTGAGTCTGATTACCAATCGGTCTTTCGCAGAGTCAATGGAAAGTCCTGTGGTTTCTGTAAACTTTGAATTGGCCAATCAGGATGTTGTTACAGTATCTCTTGACGGAGGAAATAACCTTCGTTCAAGCCACAATGACCATGAATATTTTAATGATAGTACAGTGATAAGTAAAATATTCAAGGGAAGAAGTTATTTTTTAAAATAGTCTGTCAGGCACCCTTTTTGCACATTTGAACTATCCTGTTTTTGGATACGTTAATCTTTCAGTAATTTTATGCTTATGAAGAAAGGAATTGCCATCATAGTTGTTTTATTATCCTTAGGTTATTTAGCTGAAGCTCAAGAACTTAAGTGGTATTCATTTGAGGAAGCAGTGGCGCTTTCGAAGGAAAAACCCAAAAAAATATTAATAGATATTTATACCGACTGGTGTGGATGGTGTAAAAAGATGGATGCTGAGGCCTATAGCAACAAAGTTCTTATTGACTACATCAATGAAAACTACTACGCGGTAAAATTCAATGCTGAACAAAAGGAAGAGGTTGAGTTTAATGACCATACATTCAAATATGTAGCTAGTGGCAGAAGGGGAGTGCACGAACTAGCCGTGGCGCTGACCAATAATAAATTGAGCTATCCAACTACTGTTTTTATGGATGAGGAATTTAGGATCATTCAGCCTGTGGCGGGTTACATGAAGGCCAAGGATCTGCACCCGATTTTGGCGTATTTCGGCGAGAACGCGTATATTGATACCACGTGGGAAGAGTTTCAAAAAGATTATAAAACCCCTACTCTAGTTAGTGCTCAGTAAATATCTGCCTCCCAAAGAACTTCTTGGTTTTATTTTTCCTGTAGCATTATCAGTGATTCTGATTGTTTCAGGATGTAGTTCAGAGAAAACCGAACGTGATCGTTTTTTTCTCCTGGGGAATGAGGCACTTGAAAATCGTGAATATGATGAAGCTATTCAACACTACACCCAGGCCATACAGGCTGACCCAAATTATGCTTCAGCTTACAATAACCGCGGTGTTGCCAAGGTAGAGGATAACCGACCACACGAAGCCATACTGGATTATAACAGAGCCATTGAGATTGACTCTACCTATAAGGATGCGCGGTTTAATAGGGTATATGCCCTGGAAGAAGCGGGAAGGGTAGATGATGCCTTTGAGGATTTACTGAAACTGGAAACGGTCTATACAGATTCGGCATTTATCTATTTCTATAAAGGACTACTTCAAACTAAACTAAAGGATTATAGTTCAGGTGTGGAGAGTTTCCATAAAGCCATAGCGCTCGATACCACCAATATTGAATCCTATGTAAACCTCGCTACACTTCATTATTTTCAAAATAATCTGGATTCGGCACAGTACTGGTTGAAATATGTATTGAAAAGAGACCCCAACGAAGCCAATGCGTACAACACCCTTAGTCAGGTCTTCCTGGCTCAGGGAGAGCATGCCCTGGCATTGGGCGCTTTGAATCAAGCCCTGAAGATCGTACCTAGAGAACCTTATTTTCTGAATAACCGGGGGTATGTTTACCTTTTTATGGATTCACTGGAGACAGGCCTGGAAGATATTAATAAAAGCATCCTGGCTAATCCAATGAATGCCTGGGCGTATCGTAATAAAGGAATATACTATCTTAAGAAAGGGGAGTATAACGAAGCCATACGGCTGTTTGAGGATGCTCTGAATCGAAACACATTTCTTGACGAGATCTATTCATACCTTGGAGAGGCCTACCATCATCAGGGAGAGAAAGAAAGGGCATGCGAGTATTGGGAAAAGGGAAAACAACAAAGTGAGGCACGGTCATTATCACTCGTACAGCAATACTGTCAATAGTCTTCTTCCTTTTCAGTGAATAGCTGATACAGGGAAACCATGTGCGCCACAAGCACCAGGGGAACGATAAACGTGGGTAGCCACACGAAGGGTGCAAATAATACGGCCACATTGGGTGTTTCAAAGAGATTCGGATTGTAAAAAAAAGGTGTAGCCATGATGGCCCTGACGACCACATTAAACAGCAGCCCAATGGCCACAAAATTCCATATGATGGCCCCAATCCTGAATTTTGTTTTACCACCTACCAGAAATAATGCTGCAAAAGGTGCTGTGATCCCCGAGAGGATATCATAATTCACACCTTCGAAAGTCATGTCCTCCGGGACTTTGCCTTCCAGGAAAAGCCACCACAAGACTATTTCTACGGGAACTCTGATGATATGCAAGTATGTTAGACTGGTGATTGGCATATTTTTCATCATGTTCCTTCCCCAATGGGTGAAAAAGGGGATCAGGCTGATCATGAGAAAAAAAGCAACAAAAAGAAAAATCTTGGGAGGGATGAATTCCAGATCGTAAAAGAAAAGTTTATTGGCGAGTATCCCTGTAAGGCTTAACCAGGCGATCAAAAAGACACTGTAAGCAACAGGGAATTTGGATTTTGTTTTGCCAAATGAGGCTTTGACTGAGTATACGACAAAGCCAAATGTTGCAAAAGTGGTAGCAACAAAAACCAGGCTGATATAGGGAGGAATTTCTTCCATATTGGATCTGGAAGTAATTTAATTATTCTTCAAAAAAATAAAATAAATATTTTTGATTTCTATGAGTTCGACCTTTGTGCAGCAATTAAAGAGGCGGTTGGAGTTAAGTCTTCCAGGAAATGAGTCTCACGAGATCATGAGACCCTCACTCATCAATGGAGAACGTATTCGGTTTAACAACTCCAGAAAACCCCGGGATGGGGCTGTATTGATTCTTTTCTACGAAAAGGATGGTCAACTGAGATTCCCTTTGATTCAAAGACCTCCATACAATGGCCCTCATGGTGGTCAGATATCACTTCCCGGGGGAAAATGGGAAGATGGTGACCAGGACCTCTTTCAGACGGCGTTGCGTGAAGCCGAAGAAGAAATAGGTATTCATGCCAATAAAACCACAGTATTGGGCTCGTTGAGTTCATTTGCTGTACCAGCGAGCAATCACCAGGTTTTGCCAGTGATAGGGCTTTATCCTGAAATACCCATTTACCAGCCAGATGACATAGAAGTAGACGAAGTGGTAGATGTAGCCCTTGATGAGCTGATCGATGAAAGTAATTTGAAACGTACAGAAATCGTGGTGGGCAACAATGTCAGGTTGGATTCTCCCTATTTTGATCTGGGCAAAAAGGTGGTGTGGGGAGCTACTGCAGGCATGCTTTCAGAGCTAAGGCACATCGTGCTTGAGCTGGACTTTGAGCATTAGAAAAAACCCTCGCTTGTAGCGGTAGCCTCTTCTTTCATGGTAGTGGCGAGCTCTTTGCCCAGGTAATTATCGATGAGATAGTGACCAAGGTAAATGAGTGGCGTGAGGATAATAGCCACAAAGAATTTATAGATGTAATTGATGATCCCTACCGACAGGACCTGTGCAACACTCCATTGGCTGTCTGCAGGTGCAAGAAAATAGAAGGCGATAAACAAGACAACAAAACTATCGATGAACTGTGACACCAGTGTGCTTCCGGTAGCCCTCAACCAAACCATTTTTTCACCCGTTATCCTTCTTAGCTTTTGAAAGATAAAGACATCCATGAGCTGGCCAATCAGGAAAGCTACCAATGACCCAACAATAATACCAAGCCCTTGCCGGAAGATCGTTTTAAAAGCATAGTTGATATTGAAAGGGTTTCCATCGGGGTCCTGACTATTCACATCCAACCAGAATTCTGCTGGAGGTAGCAGGGTAATGATATAAATAACCAGAAAAGCGAAGGCAATGCAGGCGGCAGCCAGATAGCTGATTCTACGAACACCGCGTTTTCCGAAGTATTCGTTAATAACATCCGTGGTAATAAATACTACCGGCCAGATAACTACGCCAGCGGTCAGGTTGAAATCCAGGATGTAACCACCGAGGAGTTTAATGTTTGCAGGCGGCAGCCCCAGGGTAGCCTCACCACTGAAGATCTTGACGCCGATCATCTCTGCCAGTATAGCATTGGTCAGGAAGATGCCTGTAAGGATCAGGAAAAGGTTTTGTTTCTTATTGCTCTCCAATGTCTTGCTAGTGATTGATTAAGAATCTTCTGCCTTCTTCAGCAAGTTCGGTATTTTCAAAGATATTTTTAGCTTCACTCAACATTGGACCCAGATCTTTATATCTGGTAGAAAAATGACCAAGCAAAAGCTTACCAACATTGGCTTTCTTGGCCAGGGATGCAGCTTGTGCCGCAGTGGTATGAAAGGTGTAGTTGGCTCGTTCTTTCATGTCTTCCATAAAGGTAGACTCATGATAGACAAGGTCCACCTCCCGGATCTTTTCTTCCATCCCCGGTATCAGCCTGGTGTCACTGCAATAAGCGTAGCTATAGGGTTTCTTGGGTGGAATGGTTACCTCCATGGCCCGATACCTGATGTTCCCTTCATTATCCAACAGGTCCTTCCCGTTTTTTAAGTCATTGACTTCGATGGGGGTGAGGAGTTCTGGTATTTTATCCCGTAACAAGCCTCTTCTTTTGGGTTTTTCTCTGAAAAGGAAGCCCGAGCAGTGGATCCGGTGATCCAGTGGAATGGTCTCTACCGTCAGCTGATGATCCTCAAAGATTATTTCCTGCAAATTAGGGGTCCACTCATGAAACTTGATGTCATAGCTCAGAAAAGTGGAAGAATACTTCAGCTGAAGACTAATGATCTCCGAAAGACCCGGAGGACCATAGATATTGACATCCGCCTTTTTTCCATAAAGATGTAAGGTGCTGAGCAATCCCATCAGACCATAGTAATGGTCTCCATGCAAATGAGAAATCAGGATATTCTGGATCCTGGCCAATTTGATCTTAAATCTTTTGAGCAGGAGTTGCGTCCCTTCCCCACAGTCAATCAGGAAATATTTGTCCTGCACCCTCAACAGTTGCGCTGTGTGGTGTCTGTTATGAGCAAAGGCCGCAGAATTAGATCCTAGTATTTGAAGCTCGAGCGCCAAATTTATAGGTTATTCGGATTGACCTTCTTCTCTTAGCCCTTTTTCAATTTCGTTCATGAAGATCGCATCAATGGCCTCTTCTTTGGTAGGAAGGATGTTGATGACTTTATCCAGCTGACTGATGCTAATGAGTTTCATTACATGTTCATTCACACCATAGATGATGAAATCACCCTTCTCTGTGAAGATCCTGTTTCCTACAAGTAAAGCGCTCAAACCAGATGAATCTGAATACTTTACATTTTCAAGGCTTAGGATCACACGTATCACACCCTCGGCCTGCAAGGTCACGAACTCTGACTTTACTTCAGGGGATACTGAAGAATCCAACTTCTCTTCATCAATGGTTAGGATGGTATAATGTTCTTGTCTATCGATCGAAAATTTCATTTTTAGTATAGTTTAAGGTTTTACCTGTAGAGAAAAATCATATGTCGGCTTCTTTTTTCGCAACACTAATGTGTTATTGATTTTTCAATGTTATGCTTAATTCGGGTAATTATGTCTTCCTCAGAAGTTTTAATAAATGCTTTGCCGGTTATCTTTTCAAAGAGTTCAATATATCGATCTGAAACGGATTGAACAAATACATCATCCATTTCAGGTACTTTTTGTCCGTCCTTACCCTGAAATCCATTGGCAATTAACCATCTACGAACGAATTCCTTGGAGAGTTGTTTTTGTTCCTCACCATTTTTTTGTCGCTCCTCATAGCCTTCGGCATAAAAATACCGTGAGCTATCCGGGGTGTGGATCTCGTCGATGAGTATGATCTCATCTCCGATCTTGCCAAATTCATACTTGGTATCCACCAATATCAATCCCTGCTCTTTGGCGAGCTGTGTGCCTCGCTCAAACAACTTAAAGGTGTATTCTTCAAGCTTTTGGTAGTCTTGTTCACTGACCAGGCCCTGCTTCAGGATCTCTTCCCGGGAAATATCCTCATCATGACCTTCATGTGCTTTCGTTGTGGGCGTGATCAGGGGAGTGGGGAGCTTATCATTCTCTTTGAGTCCTTTAGGCAACGGGTTCCCGCATAGCATTCGTTTACCTGCCTTATATTCCCTGGCGGCGTGACCTGACAGGTAGCCTCTGATGACCATCTCCACCTGGAAAGGCTCACATTTTTTACCAACAGTCACATTGGGGTCTGGCACATCCAACACCCAGTTCTTCACGATGTCCCGGGTCTTTTCTAAAAACAAAGCGGCTATCTGGTTGAGCACCTGTCCTTTGTAAGGGATCGCGCGGGGAAGAACCACATCGAATGCGGAAATCCTGTCTGTTGCAACCATTACCAGTTTGTCATCGACGGTGTAAACATCACGGACCTTTCCCTGGTATTTATTGGTCTGTCCGTTGAAATGAAAATCTGTGTATTTGATGCCTTCGGCCATGGTCGGCAAAGGTAATGAGTTTTAGGTATTAGAGCGCTCGTTAAAAAATAAGTAGTATGGATAGTTGGGCTGTTTTTGAAGGTGTGACAAACACCAAACAAATGAACTGCCGGATCAGTATTTTTAATCAAAGTACCAAAAACTGACTCAAATAATTCCTGCTGATCAATAAAGAAGTCTCAATATCTTCTTTGCTGCCTTCAAAGGATTTGTCTTCCACTTCAATGCAGACCGGACCCCGGTATTTCACGTCGGTGAGCGCTGCAAAGAATTTACTCCAATTCACGTCTCCTAAACCAGGCAGTTTGGGGGAATGGTACTCCAGCGGAGTAGCCAGTATCCCCACTTTGTCGAGTTTTTTGGGGTAGAGCTTTACATCCTTCAGGTGGATATGATGCAGCCTGTCACTGAAGTCGTAGATGGGCTGGTAGGCATCCATGTGTTGCCAGATCATGTGCGAAGGGTCATAGTTCAACCCAAAGTTTTCATCCGGGATGATATCAAACATGCGCTCCCAGATCACCGGGCTGATGGCCAGGTTCTTTCCGCTCGGCCATTCGTCATTGGTGAAATACATGGGACAGTTTTCTATCCCAATGTTTATGCCGTGATCACCAGCCAGTTTTACCAGCTCCGGGAAGATCTTCTCAAACCGCTTGAAATTATCATCAACGTTTTTACTGGGGTCTCTGCCAACGAAGGTGTTGACATTTTTCAATCCCATCATCGCGGCACCTTTGATGACCTTCTTCAGGTGCTCCACATAGGTTTTAGATAGTTCAGGATCAGGGTCCAGCGGGTTAGGGTAATAGCTCATCGCCGAGACGTATACCCCTTTGGACTGACAATAATCGTTGTAATAAGCTGCCTTGTCCTTGTCCAGGGTATCCACATCAATGTGTGTGACACCGGCATACCTTCGTTCGGCTTTGCCTTTTGGCCAGCACATGATCTCTACACATTTAAATCGCTGAGCTGCCGCAAAATCAATCACTTCTTCAAAAGAATTGTCAGCCAGGATGGCACTTACAAAACCTAAGTCATGCATGATACGATGGTCTTTTTATTCGAAAATCATTATTGTTTACTTGTCAATGGTCACCACTTTTCCCTTCTCATGGAAGAATATCACCACAAATACCAATACAACCGCTACGATATAGGATGGGAATAGCCATACACCGGTCCAGTTGGTGACTTCTTCATAAGTATAAGCATCTTTTACCCAACCGGATACCAGCGATCCGATGAACATCCCAATACCATAAGTGGCTAACGTAATGAGGCCAATGGCCTGTGATTTGATCTTAGGGCCAGCTTTTCTGTCTGTATAGATCTGTCCGGAGACAAAGAAGAAGTCATAACAAATACCATGGAGCAAAATAGCCACATAAAACATCCATTCGAGGCTGTCAGCATTCCCAAAACCGAAGAAAATAAACCGGATGATCCAGGCGATCAGTCCAATGATGATGATTTTTTTAATCCCTAGCCGGACATATAGAATAGGGAGGATCAACATAAAAATGACCTCTGAGGCCTGACCCAACGACATTTTGTTTTCTACTTTAAAACCTGTCGGATCGGCATCCGGAAAAGAGAATATATACGCATCGGTGATGGCCGGATTACCCCAGGTGTAATAGAAGGCCAACGGAATACAGATCACTATGGAGGAGATAAAGAATATGAGGTATGACTTCTCTTTCAGGAGTACCAGCGCGTCTTTA
This sequence comes from Cyclobacteriaceae bacterium, assembly GCA_965223915.1. GTDB lineage: Bacteria > Bacteroidota > Bacteroidia > Cytophagales > Cyclobacteriaceae > UBA7330. Next base: position 3,835,432 of record OZ245027.1, read on the forward strand.
CCAAGAATTTGTGCAACAGAAACCGGCCCTTCGGATGTAGGTGGTGTTTTGGGAAGAAAGAAAGAGAATATCCCTAGCACAATGGAGAACCACATGGTGAACTCGAAAATGACCACTTCACCTCCAACGCCCATAAAACCAACAATATTTACAATGACGATCCAGGCTATAGTTCCCAGCACCCGGATGGCAGGAAATTCTTTCTCCGAATTTTCCATTTGCTGCATAGAGATAGAAATAGCCAGTGAAATGGTAGGCGTAAAGGTCAGACAGTAAAGCAGGATGGCCCAAAAGAAGGTGTTTGGGTCGTCGATCTGTAAGACCCAAAATAAGATCGCAGCTCCGGCAAGATTCAGCCATCCCATCACTTTCTGGGCTGAAAAGAACCGATCTGCCAGGATACCCACAAAGAAAGGGGCCGCAATCATTGCAATAGAAAAAGCAGCATAGGCCTGACCCACCTGATCACCGGAAGCACCCAGCTGGTTGGTCATGTATTTACTCATTTGACCATACCACGCTCCCCAGGCACAATACTGGAGAAACATCATGGTCGATAGCTGTAATCTGGTATTTAATTTCATCGCGTTAAATATAGAGGAAATGGTAAGTTTAACCTGATAACTTCACATTTTTTGGACTTAATAATTCATCAGTACATGACTTTGGGTAGATTTTTTGAAACACCCATAAAAGTACTTACTTATAGGAAAATACTACTACAGTGATCGGAACAGTTATGTCAGGAGGCCGGGTTGTTAAAGGAGGTCAGGAATTTAACTGGGTGTTTGTGAAACTTACTAGCTGACAGGAATCAACTTCAAAAGTTCCTTAAGTTCCTTGTTGGAAATAGCAGCCCGTTCGGACTTGTCGAAGATAGTGAGAAGGAAGACGCTTTCTTTTTTCATTTTGACACAGGTAATGACCCTGCCTCCTCCAGACTTACCTTTTCCCTTTGATTTGATTGGTATACGGATTTTAAAGCAGTCACTACCTAAAGGTGTTCCTTGGGTAGGCTGTTCTTTTAGTTCTTGGACAAGGCTTTGAAGTTCAATCTTAAGAGAGGGGTATTTTTTGAGTAGTCGTTTGACTTGTCGTTCAAATACGGTAATGGATTTTACCTCAAAGCTCATTGAGAAAATCTTCGGCGTTGCGAGCCTGCTTTTTCCCTTCCTGGATGAGCTTCATCTCTTCAGCTGCCTCTCGAATCTCTTCCAGTAGAAGTGCTTTTTCCCCGGTAAGCTGTTTGGTTCGAACATATGGTAAGCTTTTGAGCACCTCTAATAAATGCAATGCCTTATTATCTTTTATGTCGAGTAGTACTTTCATTACAGGCAAAATTAAGAAGTGTAAGCTTTTTTTATTTTGGATTTCTTGAGAAACCATTGATTCATTCATAAATATAGCAATTGTTTCTATGGTAATCTCCCCTTATCGCACAAGTGTTTTCCACTTGTGGGATATTAATTGAATTGAAAAGAATTGGGCAGAGAAAAAAAGAGCGGATAGATTTGAACATCAGAGATCCTTCTCAATCTCATCCATACCCAGGTCAAAATCCATAACTTGTCCAGTTCTTTTTGAAGTCCTTTATGCGCTGATCAATAATCTCCATGGTTTAACCAGGAAGTACCAAATTTAAAGCTTACTTAAATCAATCTCCTCCTTCAACTCCCCATGCTCGTAGATCTCCCTGGTCTCTGGCTCACCTTTCTTATCGTAGTAGGTCCATGCACCGTGTCGCTTGTTGCGATGATAATTGCCTTCGTACTGCTTTTGGCCATTTTTATAATATCGGATATACTCACCCTGCAACCAGTTGAGCTTCCAGTTGGAGACGACTTCTGGCTTGCCATTGGTAAAATAGTCAATGGCTTTACCTGCCTTGATGCCATAGGCATAGGTTTCTTCTTTGATTAGCTTTTTATCTTCATAAAGAAGCTTTACGCCGTGCAACTTCCCGGCTTCATAGGGCTCAACCATGATGAGGTTTTCTTTTTCATCATAAGTTTTCCACTTCCCATGCGGAAGCTCGTTACGGATGCTTTTTTCCATAACAATATTCCCTTTTTCATTAAATTCCCTGATGTCTGCATCCATCCCATGGTTACTGTAATTACCAACAGACTTGATCTCCCCGCTGATGAAAAACTCCGTGCTTTTACCTGCTCTTGCTCCTTCGCTATACGGAATGGTAGCTTTGGGTGATCCATCATCGTAAAAGACTTCGTAGACCCCTTCCAAGCCGCCATTTTCATAAATCCCTCTGGATCTGAGCTGTCCGTTTTCATAATAGTATTTGACGGAACCTGTCCTGGCTCCCCGTCGGTTCATGGCTTCCATTTCGAGTTGTCCGTTGGGATAGTAGGTCTTGTATTGACCGTCCAAAAGACCATTCACGAGTTCAGCTTCCAGCTTTAAATTCCCGTTTTCATAGTATTCTTTAGCTGGTCCATTGGGTTTGCCGTCCTTATAATAAGTTTCTTCTTTCTTGGTCTTACTCGGGTAATAAGATACTACCCAGCCTTCAGGCTTACCATTGTTGAAGGTTGTTTGTGCTTTGATGGTGCCGTCAGGATGATATGATTTCAGTTCACCAGTAAGGGTGTCATCGGAAAACAGGGCTTCCTGGATCAGGTGTCCTTCGGGATCATAAACCTGGGTTAGCCCCTCTTTTTGGCCATGATCATATCGGGTGGTCCTTTGGAGGGAGCCATCCTCATAAAGGTTCACAAACTCTCCATGCCTTTCTCCCTTTTCGTACTGACCTTTAATAATGATATTCCCTGATGGGCTATACATCTCATAAAGTCCATCTACCATCGAACTGTCGTTGTTTAGGATATGGTATTTCTCTTTGATGCTACCATCGTCATAATAGGTAGTGATCGGGGTTTGAGCAACCAAACCCAAAGAACATACCAGTAGCATAGATAGGAACCAAATCTTCATAACACCACACAAATAAACGTGATTTCTTCGAAGAAATTATGCTTTTTGGATGACAATGGCTGAGGCGCCACCACCTCCATTGCATATGCCTGCCACACCGTATTCGCCTTTGTGCTTGTTGAGAACGGTCGTTAATGTAGCCATGATCCTGGCTCCTGAAGCTCCCAGAGGGTGACCAAGTGCCACTGCACCGCCCAACACATTCACTTTCTCAGGGTTTAGCTCAAGGGCTTTGTTATTTGCGATGGCTACCACAGAGAAGGCTTCATTGATTTCATAAAAGTCTATGTCTTCAGGCTTTAAGCCAGCACGCTGAATCGCTTTGGGTATAGCCAGAGAAGGGGAGGTAGTAAACCAGATCGGGTCCTGAGCAGCATCTGCAAAACCAATGATCTTTGCCACCGGTTTTAGTCCCAGGGATTCCATTTTCTTTTTACTCATCAGCACCATGGATGAAGCCCCATCGTTGATGGTAGAGGCATTGGCTGCTGTAACTGTACCCTCCGCATTAAACACCGGCTTAAGGGAAGGTATTTTTTCGAAGAAAACGTTTTTGTATTCTTCATCCGCATCCATCACAATCGGATCACCTTTTCGCTGTGGAATTTCCACGGGGATGATCTCGCTTTTGAAATCGCCATCTTCTGTAGCCTTTGCTGCCCGCTTATACGATTGAATAGCATATTCATCCTGTTCCTCACGGGTGATCTTCATCTCTTTGGCTGTATTGTCTGCACAGCTCCCCATGGGAAAGCCATTGTAAACCTCCCAAAGCCCATCGTGCATGAGCCCATCGATGAGTTGGCCGTGGCCGTATTTGTATCCATATCTTGCTTTGGGGATATAATAGGGGATATTGCTCATGCTTTCCATTCCACCGGCTATCACCACGTCATTGATGCCCAACATAATAGATTGAGCACCCAGCATCGCTGCTTTCATCCCAGATGCACAGACCTTGTTGATGGTTGTGCAAGGGACGTTGGTCCCAATGCCCGCGCCAATCGCCGCTTGTCTGGCTGGCGCCTGTCCCAGGTTGGCAGAAACCACATTTCCCATGAACACTTCCTGAACTTCCTTCGGGTCTAGTTTCTGACGACCCAGGGCTCCTTTGATAGCCAGGCTTCCGAGCTGTGTGGCTGAAAATGAGGAGAGGGAGCCACCAAAGCTTCCGATGGGGGTGCGGACGATAGAAACGATGTAGACTTCTTCCATGATCAATATTGTTTACCAGTCAGGTCTGTCAGGATCTTGCTGCTTCGTGGGTTTTCTTTTCCTCTGCTGAATATACTGAAATTCATTGTTTTTCATCGCCTCCAGAATCATCCTGGCCTTTTCTTCAGAGATATTCATTTCTTCCAGCTTTTCTTTGGTGCCTGGCTGTTGGTTTTCCTGCTCCTCACTGTTTTGCTCTTCTCCCTCTTGCTGTTGCTGCTGTTCCTGATCTCCCTGTTCCCCTTCCTCGTTATTTTGTTCCTGCTCCTGTTGGTCTTGTTCCTGGCTATCCTGCTCAGACTCCTGATCTTGTTGGTCCTGATTTTGTTTTTGCTGATCCTGCTCTTCTTGCTGGTCCTGGTTCTGATCCTGTTGATCCTGGTTTTGGTTGTCCTGATTTTGCTGGTTTTGTTCGTTTTGCTGCTGAAGCAGTTTCTTCACAATTTCATAATTGTACCGGGCCTCACTGTTCGCCGGATTAGCGCGAATTGCTGATTTCAGCATGGCTTCCGCTTCATTCAGCTGGCGATTATTTTTGGCCATTACACCAAGTTGCTGATAAGCAATTGAACTGATTTCTTTGTTTGGTGACCCTGTCAGCTGGTTGTAAGTGCCGGTAGCATTGGCCGAATCATTGAGGTGAAAATAGCTGTGGGCCATATTTAAAAAAACCTCATCCTCATCGATGAGCATGCTATCCGTCAGGATCCTGTATTTTGATGCTGCTAATTCATAGTTTCCACTGTTGTAAGCAGTTTCAGCTGCTTTTTTAGTCTTATTGATCCTGCTGATCTCAATGGGATCAGGGGACAAAACCAAAATCAACGTTACAATTAATACTTTCATATTCTGATGACTTTCACATTGATAATCAAATCAAGCAGCATGAGAAAAAATGCTGCACCCAGAAAGTAAAAATACTTGTTGGCCTTCGCATCCATGGTTTTGGCATCTCTCAACTCTCCTTCGATATCATTGATCGCACTAATCAAACGTGAGACGTCGTTTCTTGATTCATTGATCTCAAAATATTTACCACCTGTATCTGATGCCAGCTTTTTTAAGGATGTATCATTAAGCTGACTGATCACATCTTCTCCGGACCGATTTTTCTTAAAACCTCTGCTGGTAGGGATTTTACTTCCCCGATCCGTGCCAACTCCCAGGGTAAAGAGTTTGATGCCAGAACTTTCTACTTCATTTCCAACTTCTTCTGTCTCCTCACCAAAATCTTCGCCATCGCTGATCAGGATAATGATCTTTGATGTTTGCTTGGCTTGTGTTTGATTTTCGTCCATCAGCTTGTCCAGCGCCATCTTGAGTGGCGGGCCAAAGTCAGTTCCGGTACTGGGAACCAGGTCAGTATTGAGTGACTGGATAAAGAGAGTAAGGGCGTTGTTGTCGTAAGTCAGGGGGCACTGCATAAATGCTTCATTAGAAAACATGATGAGCCCCAATCGGTCAGAACTAAACGCTTCAGCAATGTTTTTCAACTCAAACTTCACCTTTTCCAGCCTGGAAGGTTGAACGTCAACGGCGTTCATGGATTCAGACAGGTCTACGCAAATGAAAAGATCTTTACCAATGGACTTTACTTCTCTTGTGGTATCTCCGAAAGATGGGCCGAGCAAGGCAACGATCATTAGGATGACATAGATACTTCTAAGGATTAGTTTGAGTACCGAACGCTTAACGGAAGTATTCAATGCTTTCCTGATTCTCAGAAGGCGAATCAGATAGAAAGAATAGAAAAGGATAAATGCCAGTATGGCAATAATTTCAAATACACCTATGTCGTATGCCCACTTCATTCAGCGTCAAAATTAATGAAGCACATGAAAAGTGACTACCGAAACAAAACAATTAACGTTTTTTAATTGGAATGTTGCGTTCTGATCATTTACTGGATAGTAATTGAATACGTTCCGGATCGATACCCTGACCTTTGATACTTGCAGAACTAACAAGGTCCTGCAATTTTGGATCATCAAAAGGCAGACTTTCAGGAAACCGCGCATGACGTTTGAATTCTTGCAATGGCGTATCATCAGGATAGCTTATGATTTGGGGCTTTTTAAAGGATTCGATGAGTGCCACTGCAAATCCGGGAGTGGTGGCCATGAGACCTATCGCTTTAGGGGAATCCTTATGGTCATGGGCCAATAGACCTACCATCAGTGGTATCAGTGTCAACCCGGTTATCAATAAATATGTTTTGGTTTTGGTCCCCGACACCTGCGATGTCATAGACCGGATGTCATCCACAGGCAATCGGGTGTATTGATTCCGATCGGTTCTCAGGATCAGCGTATCATCAAGGAATATCAGCTCCCCGGTAATTGGCGTGCCTGTAGTTTTCCGGATGACTTTGGTATAAGCTCCACCGGAAGATCTATCCATTTCCTCCTTCATAGCCACACCATTATATCCTCCTTTTTGACACCCGGAAAAGAGCAAAAGCACAGTAAACAATACTGAAGAACGTTGAAATATGTGCATGTTAGAAAGCATGAGACCAAAGTATATCAGTCTCTCATCGAACGTGAATTGAATTTTGAAAGCCGGGTCAGGATATTATGATAATTTGCCAATTGTGAGGTACACGCTCGTCTCATTTGCAGAAATTGCTATTTACTTGTTTTTGGGAAAATGATTTTTTGAAAAATCAGGAAATGAAGCGGCAATTTACTGAGGAATCTGTTAGGATATACCGTTTTATTAAAACATATATTTTCGCTTTATTCTCAACTTTATTGAATTAAAAAAGGGCACGGACTTTCGCCCGTACCCAACGTATATGAAGAGGAGAATTATTACGCTTTAAGTTCAGTCTCTATAGAAAATCAATTGGCATATTTTTTCCGAATTCTTTATGATGTTCTGCGGTCCAAATTGATTGAAATCAACGATTTGTTCGTTGTTTATCAAAAGATGCTTCAATCGAGGAAGTTTTTTAGCTGTTTGAAGATCCATTCTGCTCAATGATCCATCGATTACATGGGTGTGAAACATGGTTTTAACGGGGATAAACAAGTAATCTGATCCCGAATAATCAATGGTGTGCTGATAGGTAAATTGAGGATCGGGAGTCTTCTTCCATGGTAAATAGTATTTCCCTTCATAATTGATTGGCTTTGGACCAATGACCTTATGAATACTACCGACCGCAGTAACAATCAGCCTATTGTCTTCGGAAAAAAATCCCTGAATTTCTCTGGAAGGGTAAAGTTTTGCTATTTCATTCAGCCCATCACAGATATCCTCATATTCAATGAAAGGGTGGATCGCATCTGTTTTGGTGGGGTTGACCTGATGCTCGATGTCCGGATATCCTATGACCGACTTCTGGTGCATCAGCACAATCATGATATTGGTAAGGGTACCCATACCAATGATTGCTATGAGTATCAAAGTCCTGTATGTCAATCGATATTTGCTCATCATTTTTCTGACTGTCTGCTAAACAAAAGACGAATATTTTAATGAAAAAAGATGATGAATATAATGAAATGATTTAACTTTAATAATGAAATGTATTCATGCATAAATGGAAATAAGACACCTCCGGTTGATTGAATCTGTTGCTGAAGAGGGTAACCTGACCAAGGCAGTCAGGAAACTGAACGTCTCACCATCAGCCTTAAGCCATCAGCTGAAAGAAATTGAACAGGAGCTGGGAGTACAGCTTTTCGACCGTATCAATAAGAAATTGGTTATTACTGATGCTGGCCGTGTCATGTTAAAATCAGCTCAGAAGATTCTGACGGAGCTGGAAGTAGCTGAACATGAACTCACAAGCCTGAGAGATGGAGACATCGGGGAATTGAATATTACGACTGAATGCTATACCTGCTATCATTGGCTTCCAGGTGTGATGAAGACATTTTCAAGACAATTTCCCGGAATCAATGTGAATATACATCCTGATTACACGGCAGATCCCATTCCATACCTGTTGGAAGGAAAAGTAGATGGGGTACTTACCAGTGAGGTAGTCAAAAACAATGCGATAAAATACAGGGAGATGTTTAGGGATGAATTGGTGGCAGTAGTAGCTCAGGGACATCCATGGGAGGATAAGCCGTTTGTGGTTGCCGAGGATTTTGCTGATCAAAATGTACTCATTTATTCCAGACCACTGGAGTCCGTTTCTTTGTTTAGGCAGGTACTCATTCCAGCCAATGTCACACCCAGAAAGGTCACCGAGATTTTGTTGACAGAGGCGCAGGTAGAGATGGTAAAAACCGGATCCTATGTCAAAGTATTGGCCAAATGGGCGGTGGAACCTTATTTGAAAACGCAACCCATTGTGACAGTGCCTGTTACCAAAAACGGCCTGCATCGAACCTGGTATTTTGCCATGTTGAAGAAAGATAATACGGCTCCTTATATTGATAAGTTCATCAAGATTCTGGCCAGGCAAATGAAAAGTGGCTAAAGTGGCTTATTCCAGTAATTAACCCATTAACCCATTAACCCAATAACCTAATAACCAAATAACCAATAACCAATAACCAATAACCCACCCAACTCATCTATCAGCCAGTAAGCTAAAATCAACCAGAAACTTATCGGTGGTTTTCACTTTCACCTGCCGTATTTCTGCAGGGTTCAGCGGAGGGAGTTTTTTGACCAGTTCTACAGCATTTTGTTTGCAGCCTGCTGCTCCATCTTTAAGGGGAACGGATTTCCAGTAATCCTCGATCTTTGGATTGAATATCCGACCCGTAATATCCACTTCATAAATCACCGTAAATCGATGCGCTGTAGCTTCGAATGACGGACTCTGGATAATGAGGCTATCCCGTTTATTTTTTGGTTCATAGGTTATTTCACAGGGCTTAAGGTGATTTCTCACATAAGACTGTGTCTCCTCAAAATCCATTTTATGTGTTGGAGAGGTTTCCACCCTGTCAAATAATTCATCTTTCCAGATTTTACCATACAATTCCTCTGGCGGAATCTGGTGAATATGATAGATACGGTCTGCTACCTTGTCTAATTTACGAATGAGCGAAGACGATGTCGATGCCTTTGCTGTTCTTTGGCAGGGGGTAGTAAACTGTTTGTAATATTTTGGGTGCTTGCTGGCAAATAAGATATAGGTTGAATCCACCTCAAATGGGAAAGAACAACCTGTGACCCTTGATAATACCTCGATCTTTTCCGAGCGTGTGCCTTTATAGCGTTTTAATACTTCAAATTGTGTGCTGTACAAGTAATAGACCTTTTGCCTGTCCGGACGGAACGTTACTTGCTGAGTAGATATCACCCTGGCCAGTACAATCGTTTGGGATACGGAAATCTCCTCTTCCAGCAGGGGAGCTTGACAGTTGCAGGAGAAAGCATTATGGAAAAAAGTAAGTAGTAAAAGCAGACAAATTACATACGATTTCATGCAATAAAAGGACGTCAAGGTTAGGTTCTACTGCAATAATAAAACATTTTATGCAGGCCTGTAGCAATGAGGTTTCTTTAAAGGGAGATCAACCTGAAACTTCTACTGATAGATGAATATTTTGAATAGAAAAGAATCAGTCTGATCAAGCTGTTGAACATGAAAAAAGTAAGTACCAAGCCAGGTATCCGGTCACATCGGGATACCTTACTCAGGAGTTTCATCGAAATTGGGTCCGATTTAAATGCTATGAAGAAAAAAATAAAGGGGAGTATGTGTCGAAGTGACATTATTTTCCATTTTTCTAAAAGCTAAAAGTTTTGATCATATATTTAACACATCCAATTCTGAATTCCTTGATTTGACCATATTTATCATATTTAAAAAACCCATGAAAAACATCCTATTACTTTTTTCACTAGTCTTTCTTTTCGTTTCCTGTGCTAGTGAAGATCAACCGCTGGACCCTAAGGTTCAAAAGTTAAAACTGCAACCAGGTTTTCAAGCCGAACACCTTTTCACCCCTTCGGATAACGATATGGGGTCATGGGTCTCCATGGCTTTTGACCACAAAGGAAGACTGATCACATCAGATCAATATGGGTCACTTTATCGAATGGAAATTGCACCCATTGGGTCGGATTCGTTAAAACCCGCAATTGAAAAATTAACCATACAATCGTCAGATTCTACCATTCAAATGGGACATGCTCAGGGGTTGCTATATGCTTTTAACAGCTTATATGTAATGGTCAACAACCGCGTAAGTGAAGACTTTGCGGTGAAGAGTGGTTTGTATCGGTTACAAGATCTGGACAATGACGATCAGTTTGATCAGGTCACCTTGCTGAAGCAGCTTGAGGGAAATGGAGAACATGGTCCGCATAGTATCATTCTCAGCCCTGACGGAGAGTCACTTTATGTGGTTTCGGGAAATCATACGGATGCGCCTGAAATGGATGCCTACAGACTGCCATCAAACTGGCAACACGATAACCTGTTTCCACATCTCACTGATCCCAGAGGACATGCGGCTTCAAGGAAAGAGCCGGGCGGTTGGATAGCAAAAACAGATCCTGAAGGAAAGCATTGGGAATTGATCAGCGCAGGCTATCGAAATCCATATGACATTGCATTTAACAGGCAGGGAGATCTTTTTACATACGACTCTGACATGGAGTGGGACCTGGGGATGCCCTGGTATCGGCCAACAAGAATTTGTCATGTGACCAGTGGTAGTGAGTTTGGATGGAGAACCGGGAATGCCAAGTGGTCACCAGCCTACCCTGACAACCTTCCACCAGTACTCAACATTGGTCAGGGCTCGCCCACAGGCGTACTTCATGGTAAAGATTCGGATTTTCCGGGTAAGTACCAGGATGTATTGTTTGCGTTTGACTGGAGCTTTGGGATTATATATGGAATTCACCTGAAACCTGAGGGTGCGTCATACAGTGGTGAAAAAGAAGAGTTTCTGTCGGGAATTCCACTACCCGTAACAGATGGCGTTTTTGGTCCGGATGGTGCCTTGTATTTCATGACAGGAGGTAGAAGACTTGACTCAGACCTCTACAGGGTATATTTTGATGGTGAAGAAACACAACAGGCTGCTCCAGTGAATAAGACTGATGCGCATCAGATCAGGGCGAAACTGGAACAATATCATCAGGGTCCAAACGATGAGGCACTGGATTTTGCCTGGCCACAGCTTAGCCATGAAGATCGGTTTGTACAGTATGCCGCAAGGATTGCTGTGGAACATCAGCCAGTGAGCCAATATGCTGATCGTGTGCTTAGTGAGACCAATCCGGTAACGAAAATTCAGGGTGCATTGGCCGTAGCTCGTCAGGGAAACCGGTCACATCGGGATGCCCTCCTCAAAAGTTTGATCGAAATTGATTTTGAAAAACTTACTCAGGAAGATAAAGTCAATTTGGTGAGGGCTGTAGAAGTTACATTGTCAAGATTTGGAATGCCATCGGGTTCGCTTAAGGAACAAGTGGGTAGCTATTTGATTGATGATTATCCTTCCGGTGATGATATTCTGAATTTTACATTGAGTAAGGTTTTGGCTTACCTGGAGGTGCCTGGCACCATTGATAAGACCCTGACATTACTTGAGAAGGAGATAACCACAGATGTTTCCGGTATGACCGGCACGGCTACCGAAGGTTCAGACCTGATCCTGAGGAATTTGCAATATGGGATGAGCATTGCTAAGACATTAAGTAACATGCCGCCAGCCCAACATACTTATTATGGAATGGTATTGAGTGATTTGGATGCCGGTTGGACGCCCGAATTGAGAGAGCGATACTTTAGCTGGTTTAAAAAGGCTTTGGGCTACCAGGCCGGTCATAGCTACATCGGATTTATCAACAATGCCAGAAAGCGAGCCCTGGCATATGTTCCTGAAGATAAGCTTGCGTACTATGATGAGCTTTCAGGTGCCGCTTTGCTTACAGAGTCAGGCAATGATATCGCGGAGGCGATCAGACCTGAAGGCCCTGGCAGGCGCTGGAAATCTGAGGATATTGCAGAAGTCGTAGAGGGTGGTCTGGAAGGTAGAGACTTTGTAAATGGAAAGAATATGTTCATGGCTGCCAATTGTATGACCTGTCACACCGTGGCTGGTGAAGGTGGAGCGAGTGGTCCGGATCTGACTCAACTGGGGACGAGGTTTTCTCCCGAAGATATTCTCAAGGCCATCATTGAACCAAGTGATGTGATTTCAGATCAATATGCTTCATCTATTCTGATCCTGAAAAACGGACAATCAGTAGTGGGAAGGATCGTGAATGAAGAAGGGGATAGCTATAAAGTTTCACAGAATCCTTTTTCTCCTGACCAGCTGAGAGAAGTACCGAAAGAAACAGTGGAACGCATTGAGCTTTCTGATGTATCAGCGATGCCTCCGGGCACCGTCAACGCTTTAAATGAAGAAGAATTGAAAGATTTGATTGCATACCTGATAGCAGGTGGAAATCCGGAAAACGAATTGTTTCAATAAGACCTTGCATGAATCATTTTAAAATCAAATACTAAACAACCCAGATGACCGATAAAACCTTTTTAAAATTATTGTCATTATGCCTGATGCTGACAGCCATGAGCTGTGCTCCTGGCAAGAAAGAGGAGGAAAAAAAACCTTCCTCTACAGCAGACGGATATCAACTGATTTTTGACGGCAAAACACTCACCAACTGGAAAGGTGATCCCACTTACTGGAAAGTAGAAGATAGAAACATTGTTGGCTTTACCACGGAGGAAAAGCCACTGGAAGCCAATACTTTCTTGATCTGGGAGGGCGGAGAGCCTTCGGATTTTGAGTTGGTCGTTGATTTCAGGATCAGCGAGACCGGAAACAGTGGGATCCAGTATCGAAGCGAAATGGTGGATGGAGTGCCGTTTGGCTTGAGAGGGTATCAGGCAGATATCGATGGTAAGAACAATTACACGGGTCAGAATTACGAAGAACGCAAAAGAGCCACACTTGCTTATCGTGGTCAGCAGGTAATTGTGAATGCTCAGGAAGATCCGAATGCAGAGGTCAGGGACAATGTGAAAAAAAATGCCTGGCAGAGCACGGAAATTGTCAGCTCCCTGGGCGACTCAGATGCGCTTAAAACAAAGATCAAGTCCCAGGACTGGAATGAGTGCAAGCTGGTGATCAAGGGCAATCAGCTGCAACACTATATCAATGGGATCCTCATGAGTGAGGTCACTGACAATGATGAGGCTAACAGAAAATCATCCGGATTGCTTGGATTTCAGATCCACAGGGGTCCACCCATGAAAGTAGAATTTAAAAATATCCGATACAAAGCGCTTTAACAGATGAATAAGATCGGCTTCAATGTGCTTGCCTGGTCTGCGGGTGTTAGTGAGGAGTTATTGCCCAGTTTAGACAGGTTAAAATCCATTGGATATGATGGGGCAGAATTTTTCATTGGGGAAGCTGATGAAAAGTCTTTTGAGCGACTCGGGCAACATACCCAAAGCATTGGATTGGAAACCACAGCCGTATTTGTGTTGTCAGCCGAAGAAAACCCGGTTGATCCTGATCCTCAGGTAAGAGCTAAAAGCCTGGACCGCATCAAGTGGACCATTGATCGGGCCAATGACTTGAACGCCCGGGTATTATGTGGTCCGTTTCATTCGGCTTTCGCCACCTTTTACCAGCATGCACCTGAAGAACGAGAGTACCAATGGAGTGCAGAAGTGTTGCATGCAGCAGGGGAGTATGCCTCTCAATATGGTATCGTGCTCACACCGGAAGCGCTAAATCGGTTTGAATGCTATTTGTGCAATACTGCTGAGCAGTTGGCACACCTGGTTTCTCTGGCAGATCATCCCCATGTAAAGGCCATGTATGATACACATCATGCCAATATTGAAGAAAAGAATATTGCCGATTCAATCCGCGCTATAGCCCCGCATTTAGCCCATTTTCATATCAGTGAAAATGATCGGGGCACACCCGGAGCAGGGCATGTCAGGTGGGATGAAACTTTTGCCACCTTAGCGGAAATAGAATACGGAGGATGGCTCACCATAGAAGGTTTTACCCGCAACGACCCCGACTTTGCCAATGCCATCAACGTGTGGCGGGAATTTGCAGAGCCTTGGGACATGGCTGAAAAAGGATACCAGTTTATTAAAATGATGTTGGAAAAACACACAAAGCATTGAGTTCAAAACACGACATAAAAGATGTAAAATTCTGGTTGGACAAAGTTGGCAACACTGCCCAGGTAGGTGGGATTGAGACATCAGTTGTCGATAATGGGGCTGGAAGGAATACCAGGATTGCCTGGGTGAACACAGGAACTGGGCTTAGGTACAAAGTGGTCATTGACCGGGGCATGGACATCGTCGATGCGTTTTATAACCAGCATAGCCTGGCCTGGCTCAGCCATGGGGGAGTGATGTCGCCGGATTCTTCGGTACAAACAGAATTTGACTGGCTGAAGACTTTTAGTGGTGGACTGATGACCACCTGTGGACTCACCCATGTGGGAGGTCCGGAAGAAGATGAATTTGGAAAGCGAGGACTCCACGACCGGATCAGTAACATTCCGGCGATGGTCGATGCAATCATTCAACCTGAACCCGCACAAGGGCAGATGGAGATGAGTATTTCAGGCGTGATCAGGCAGACACAGGTTTTTGGGCACAGACTGGAACTGAGGAGGAAAATCTCCGGTAGTCTTGGGTCTCCCGTCATCAAAATAACGGATGATATCTTCAATGCTGGAAATGAGCCAGCTCCTCATATGCTCCTTTATCATCTGAATTTTGGATGGCCATTGATTGATGATGGTGCTCGCCTGCTGTATAAAGGTGCTTGCAAGTCGCGGGGAGGACCGATGGATGATCAGCTTTTTGGCGAAGGAAAAGATTTCAAAACATGTAAACCACCATTGCAAGCACATAGCGGAACAGGCGAAGCCTGCGGATTCATTGATGTACAACCGGATCCCGATGGAATGGTTCATTGTGGTGTCCACAATGCGGATCTCGGTCTCGCACTGGCTGTCCGATTCAATAAAGCGCAAATGCCCTGGCTGACCAACTGGCAGCATTGGGGGAAAAAGGAATATGTCACAGCTTTGGAGCCCGGAACGCACCCACCCATTGGTCAAAAGGCTGCCAGGTCAGAGAAATCGTTGATCTTCCTGGAACCAGGCGAGTCGAGAAGGTACGATCTGGAATTTGAGGTGATGGACGATCCAAAAACGATGAATGAATTTATCTCAGGAATAGAATAATATAAATAGAGTAAACCCAAAAACAGATATGAGTAAAAAACTTGCAGAAATTGCATTAGATCAGGGAAAAGGTATCTTACGATTGGCTCCAACCTGGGTGCCACGATCCTTTTGTGTGCCCGGTCGCAGGATCAAGCTTCACCCCGATGACTATTATGTGCTGGGCGGCGAACGGGGAGGTATCGATGAGCGGTGGTTTTCATCTACTACACCAGCACAGAACGGACCTTTAACCGGGAAAAATGAAGGCTTAAGTCCGGTAGTGGTAAAGGATGGTGCAACTACTTCTCAAGTACTCCTCAGAGATGTCATTGACGAATTGAAAGGATCGATCATTGGTGACAGGCTGTGGAATGAATATGAAAGCTGGCCGATGTACTCCAAGTTTTTCGACAACATGGGGCCATTGCCACACCATGTGCATCACAATGATGAGGATGCAGCCAAGATCGGGCAAAAAGGAAAGCCTGAAGCCTATTATTTTCCTCCGCAGGTGAATAATCATGGTGGGGATTTTCCTTATACCTTCTTTGGGATCACTCCAGGTACTACCAAAGATCAGATCCTGGAATGCCTGAAAAACTTCACCAAAGGTGACAACAAGATCACCAACTATTCCTCGGCGTTCAGACTAGAGCCAGGTACTGGCTGGGATGTACCTCCGGGCATGCTCCATGCACCTGGAAGTATGTGTACGTACGAACCGCAAAAGGCATCAGACGTATTTGCCATGTATCAGTCGCTGGTCAATGAAGCCATTATCCCCGAGGAATTGCTGTGGAACGGAACGCCCAAAGACCGAATCGGTGATTTTGAGCAGCTTATCGAGGTGCTGGATTGGGAGCTGAATACAGATCCTAACATGCTGGAGACCCGATTCATGAACCCTGTTCCGGTAAAACCTGAAAATGAAATGAAGGGGTACCGTGAAGTATGGGTTTGCTATCGCTCGGACGCATTCAGCGCCAAAGAGCTGACCGTTGAGCCCGGGCAAACAGTTACCATTAAGGACAGTGCTGCTTATGGAATGATCATGATGCAGGGCCATGGCAAGATGGGTGTCTGGGAAGTGGAAACTCCATCGCTGATCCGATATGGTCAGCTCACCAACGATGAATTCTTCGTTACCGAGCAGGCGGCCAAAGAAGGTGTTACCATCACCAATTACTCAGACTCTGACCCGATTGTGATGCTGAAACACTTTGGTCCGGGAAATCCTGACATGAAAATTTAACTAAGGATGATTACCTTTATAAAAACTCATTTTCTAACATAAAAAATCCAAAAAAGTGAACAACTATCCCAAATTACACAATGCAACCTGGCCCGGAATCGTGGGAAAAGGACCAGACTCTGAGCCACCTATCCCTTTTGATCAAATGCTCAAAATGACAGCAGCCGCTGAAGTGGATGGCGTAAAGTTTGACGGAGTAGATCTTGGGTTGTTACCGCCACACATTGATATTGAAGGATCAAAAGATGATTTTAAGCGGATTGCAGATCAGATAGCCGGATATGGACTCAAAGTCGGTAGCCTGGTGGCCCCGATATGGGGAGGACCTATCCTGGGAGGTAAGGAGGATCGTAAGGTCTTCGTTGATATGGTACGCAAGTCTTGTGAATTTGCAAAAGTCATGAGAGAGCAAGGCGTAAGGTCCTATGGTATCATTCGCATTGACTCAGCATCAAGTCCTGCTGATTGGTCAAAAGATCCCGTAAATAACTCAAAGCTTATTGCAGAAACATTCATGGAAGCCTGTGATGTAGCCGCTGACTATGATGAAAAGCTGGCAGCGGAAGGAGAGATCTGCTGGGGCGGTATGCATAGCTGGAAAACGATGGTGGACACACTGGAAGCTGTGGATCGACCCAACATGGGCTTTCAGGCGGATATGGCGCATACCATGTTGTATCTTTTAGGATATAACAGACCTGAGGATAGGATCCTTCCAAAAGATTTTGACTGGGATGATCGTGAAACACTGACTGCCGGTTTAAAAAAGATCACTGATGCCTTGAGACCCTGGACCATCGACTTTCACGTAGCTCAAAATGATGGAACGGTGCATGGTACAGGTTCGCATGACAAAACAGGTCGCCATTGCCAGGCGAATGACCCCAATGGTAAGCTGGATGTGGTGAATGACGCAGGGTTCTGGCTCAGAGATGGGCAGGGCAATCTGACCAAAGCCTTCCAGCACATCTGCTGGGACGGATGCATGTTTGACAATGCTGTGATGACTCAACAAAAAACATGGAACGATATTCTGGCCATGTTGATCAAAGTGCGTGAAGCACATGGCTGGAGCTAAAATCAATCTTTCAAAAAGAACGAATAAACAACTATGAGTAAAGAACTTAGAATAGGGTTGATTGGATGTGGTTTTATGGGAAGAACCCACTCCAATGCCTACAACAGATTACGAAATTTCTTTCCTGAACAACAGGTTAAACCGGTGTTAAAAGCCGCTTGCGCCAGAAACAAAGATGCGGTGGAAGCTTTTGCCAAACAGTGGGGTTATGAATCCACTGAAACGGACTGGAAAACCCTGATAGCCAGAGACGATATCGATGCCGTGGATATCTGCACACCGAATGATACCCATGCAGAAATAGCTAAGGCAGCTGCCAAAGCCGGAAAGATGATCCTCTGTGAGAAACCATTGTCCCGAACCCTGGCAGAGGGAGAGGAGATGGTGAAAGTGATTGAAGAAGCAGGCGTAAAGAATACGGTATGGTACAACTACCGCAGAGTTCCCGCGGTTACGCTGGCCAAACAGATCATTGACTCCGGCAAGCTCGGAAAGATCTTCCATTACCGGGCAAACTTCCTGCAGGACTGGACTATCAGTCCGGATGTCCCGCAAGGAGGTGCAGGTACCTGGAGACTGGATGTAGGGGCAGCAGGGTCCGGGGTAACTGGTGATCTTTTGGCCCATTGTATCGACACAGCCATGTGGCTCAATGGAGGTATCAAAGATGTGTCAGCCATGACTGAGACCTTCATCAAAGAACGCGTCCATCAGGACAGCCAGAAAAAACAAAAAGTAGGAATCGATGATGCCTGTATTTTCCATTGCCACTTTGACAATGGTTCACTCGGACAATTTGAGTCAACCAGGTACGCCAGAGGGCACAAGGCGTTGTACACCTTTGAGATCAATGGTGAGCATGCTTCCATCCGATGGGATCTGCATGACATGAACAGGCTGGAATACTTTGATCATCGGGATGATTCTGTTGTTCGAGGCTGGAGATCCATCCATGTGACGGACGGCGACCAACCCTATATGGACAAGTGGTGGGTTCCGGGACTGATCATTGGGTATGAACATTCATTCATTCATCAGGCAGCTGACTTTTTCAAGTCGCTGGAAACCAATGAGCCATGCAACCCGACGTTTAAAGATGCCCTGCAAACACAAAAGGTTTGTGAAATGGTCATTGAATCTGCCAATACCCGAAGCTGGAAAGACACCGGCGTAGAATGGTGATTTGCGTTTGAAAACAACTTCAAAAAGCACGTAGTAAGCTCGCTCCGTGCTTTTTTTATTGCATGTCGGGAATTTTTATGTACGTACATTGGTTATGATTGAAATAAATATTTAAACAATAATCCCTGGTCTGTGGCTCACAGACCAGTCATTTTTTTTTGTTTTGACTTAACGTCGAACGTTTAATTAAGGACTCACAATGGAAATAGGCATCAGTACCTTCGTAGAAAACACCCCGGACCCTGAAACAGGCAAGATTTTAAGTCCTTATCAGCGGATGCAAAACCTGATGGAAGAGATAGAACTCGCAGACCAGGTCGGTCTGGATGTATATGCAGTGGGCGAGCATCACCGTCCCGATTTTGTGGTCTCATCACCGGCTGTTGTATTAGCTGCGGCGGCCGCCAGGACAAAGAACATCAAATTATCCAGTGCAGTATCCGTATTGAGCTCAGATGATCCTGTCAGGGTATTTCAGCAATTTGCCCATGTGGACCTGTTATCCGGTGGAAGGGCAGAGATCATGGCAGGTCGAGGGTCATTCATTGAGTCCTTTCCGCTTTTTGGCAATGACCTCAAGGACTACGATTCCCTTTTCTCAGAAAAACTGGACTTATTGCTTGAGCTCAATAAGTCGGAAAAAGTCACCTGGCAGGGGCGTCACCGACCGTCCATCAACAACAGAGGTGTTTATCCGAGGCCTTTCCAAAAGGAACTACCCATCTGGATAGCAGTGGGAGGAACTCCGGAATCGGTTGTAAGGGCTGCCACTAAAGGGTTACCCCTGGCATTGGCCATCATCGGAGGTATGCCGGAGCAGTTTATCCAATTGGCTGAGTTGTATAAAAGCACTTATTTATTAGCGGGTCATGCCCCGGAGAAGATGCAAATGTCTGTCCATTCTCACGGCTTCATTGCAGAGGATTCTCAGCAGGCAGCCGATGATTTTTATGGTCCATATGAATGGGTGATGAGCAGGATCGGGCAGGAGCGAGGCTGGTCGCCCATGACCCGGCAGCAATATGAGGCCATGCGTACCAAACGGGGCTCGTTATTGGTGGGTAGCCCGCAGGAAATCATTGATAAGATCCTGATGGAGCAGGAGATGTTTGGGCTCACAAGATTTCTGATGCATTTAAGTGTAGGAACGATGCCTCATGATAAGCTGCTCAAGGCCATCGAGCTTTTGGGTACTGTTGTGGCTCCGGCGGTTAGGAAAGCGGTAAAGGCGACTGCATGATTTATGATGAATCCCCTATACAACCCTGGTCTGTGACTCACAGACCAGTCACATGTTTTCGTTTTAAGCAGAACGTTTAATCTAAGGCAAGAGTCCCCCCGACAACCCTGGTCTGTGACTCACCATTGCCGTCAACTTAATAAATAAGAAAAATTTATGCGTTTTCGATCTATAGAAAGCAACCGTAGGCCTGCCTGGCCGGTAGGCAGGGGTGACCTGTTTGTAGATCTAATATTAGCTATTTATCTAAATCCCGTAGGGGTGCCCTAAACAGGCCGCTCCTACGGAGCTAAAAAACCATATTATTTCTCATTTTCTACAAACAGGGCGTCCCTAACGGGACTTTAGTGCAAATTAATTAATTCTCCTTAGGGCATCGATCCTTTAGAGCAACTAATATTAGGCATCTGTTTGCGGGATCACTCAATTCTTCGGCCACGAATGCGCGAATTTTTGGCTTAAAGAGATTTCACGAATACTCCAACAAAGTTGGAGTTATTGGTGCTATTTACTTTTACACAACAGATTGATTGTAGCATTAATTGGTATTAAAAATAATCAACACTAATTAATCTCTGGAATTTGGTTTAGTAAGAGTGTCGATTAGTGAATTCTAAGACTTATGCAAACAATTATTGAGCTAAAATTACATAAGGTGACTGTCTATTAATTGTTGCAAAAGCACGATAGATAATCTTACAAGCTATTGCATTGATTATTGTCATATGCTCTTTACCTTCCTGTTTTTTTCTTTGGTAATATCTTTTTAATTGTGGGTCATGCTGAATAGCACTATTAGCACCATTAAAGAGCAAAACCTTCAGAGATTTGTGACGATAGACACTTGTTTTAGTCTTGCCTTTTGTAATTCCGGAGCTGGACTCAAATGGTGCCAGGCCTGTAAAACAATTGAACTTTCTGGGATTATCAAAAGAAGTAAAATTGTTGGTGTATACTAACAAGAAGGCACCGATTACTTGCCCTATTCCCCTGACTGAACTAATCAACTGATAGTTGTTTTTCAGCTCTTCACTTTGTTTTATAATGATACTAATTTCCCGTTCGACAGATTTAATATCCTGGTCAAGCAGATTGATTTTATCTTCAATATTAGATGTGATATAGCTTAGATCCACCACTTTCTTAGCCTCTCTATATGATTTAATACTGTTAATAAATGCAGTCCGTGTTTTAATGAGCTGGGCTCTGAAGGTGAGTAGGTTTTTCACCTTCAGAAGTTCATCTGAAGGTAATTTAGAGGGTTTTACCTTGTGCTTTTGAATTGCTGCATACTCTGCAATTCGTCTTGCATCTACCTGATCTGATTTGCCTCTGGTAATGCCCAAGGACTTCTTAATCTCAAGTGCTGGTACTGCTGAATAAGTGAGCTCACTACTCTGCAGTATGCTGCTTAATAATAATCCATAGTTACCTGTGTGCTCAAAACAAAACCAAAGGTCATCCTGGTTATACCTTTTAGTAAGTGACTGTATCATCTCATTCACTCCCTTTATGTCATTGTTTACCCTTCTTGCTTTATCAAGTATCTCTACCTGATCATTCATTGGAATAAAATCGAGCCATCCCTTGGAGATATCAATGCCTACAAAAATCCTTTTCATAAATTTGTTATTAATGATTGAAAAAATCTGAAGAACCGAGATCGGATGGTCTGCTAAAACCTTTAATAAGTCTCAAAACTTAACATTCTAATTGGCAACTGATCCGAGAAAGGGTTGAAGGTCTAAATCACGAAATAGTTATCAACTATGAATCCGTATAGTTCACCTTCTTCCCTTGGTTCTTTGGATTTAAAATTCATGAAAAAAGTAACAGCACAAGTCTAAAGGAATCCGTGGCTAAAAGAATTGATCCCTTCCTCGTGGTATGTGACCCTAAACTGTGGCCTGTAACACACAGTGTCTCACAGACTTTTTATGTACGTACATTAGTTAACATTGAAATAAATATTTAATCCCCTGGTCTGTGGCTCACAGACCCAGTCATATTTTTTTGATTTGACTTAATGTAGAACGTTTAATCTAAGGCAAGCGTCCCGCTGCCAGTTTTTGTATTTTCACCCTAACCAGGAACATCGGTGAAGCAGGGAGTTCGCAGTGACGATTATTATTGTTATTATCCCAAATCCCAAATCCCCTGGTCTGTGGCTCACAGACCAGTCATATGTTTTCGTTTTTGCTTAAGCAGAACGTTTAATCTAAACCAAGCGTCCTGCTTGTGCCAGTTTTTGTATTTTCACTTCCAATATGAAAAATATCATTGGATTCAGACAGGCGGCAATGGTTGCGGCTATCATTTTTGGGGCGCTCACCTTGTTTCATATGGCTATCATCATTGGGATCATTTTTATTGATTATGCTCCTGTGGAGTACCTCTGGGGAGGACAGATGGAGACCAGTGAGGAACTGTTACGGTTCGAATCGGTTTCACTCGGTGTAATACTCATCTGTTTCAACACTGTTTTGATCCGTTTTGGGTGGATTAGAATGCCTGGAATGTTAAAAGCCTCCCGAATTATTCTTTGGGTGCTTTCAGGTCTTTTTCTTTTAAATACAGTGGGTAACCTTCTGGCAGAAACGAATTTCGAGAAATATTTTGCTATTGTTACCCTTGCCCTGGCTTTGCTATGCTGGAGGTTGGCTACAGAGCCGCTGAAGTGATTCAGAGGAAAAGCTGGGTAGGGAAATAAAAAACGGCCATGACCCCTCATGACCGTTAACCCAAATTAACCCAATATGAAAAAAAAACTACTTAGTTATTTAGAATGAAATTCAAATCTCGATCACTGCCTTAATTTGAAATTTTCGTTCTTTCTTCAAGTATGTGAGTGCTAACTTACGACGAGAAAAACTTCCCAACATAATTTGTTATTGAAATTACGAGTATTATCGGGCCCCTTTCTAAGTGGAATAGCTTAGAAAAATTACAAAATTTGTAAAAATACAGGAGAAAAACCTCGAAGACTCAAATGGACGTAGAGAAGGGGTATTCAATCAATGTCTACCGGTCTCTATGTCATATGCTGGCAATGTAATGGTAAAGGTACTTCCCTTGTTTTCCTTACTTGCTACATCAATTTTACCATGATTGGCCTTGACAAATTCTTTGCAGATTTTCAATCCAAGGCCGGTTCCCGGTTCATTGAGTGTGCCTTTGGTGGAGTGGTTGTTTTCAATACTGAATAATTTGGTAAGTGTCTCTTGATTGATACCTATTCCATCATCATGAATACTGAGTTTGACAAGGTTGTTGATAGGATCTGACTCACTCTTTATATTAATTTTCCCCTCCTTATTCACATACTTGATAGCGTTCGATATCAGGTTTCTGAGCACGGTATCAATCATATTTTGATCGGCCCAAACGAAGGTGGTTTCATCAATGTTCTTACTGACCTTTATGCTTTTTTCTTCTATGTGTTGCCGAAGAAGGTTGATGCTTTTGTTTACCAGGGTATCCACGTTTATTTGCCGTGGAGCCATTTCAATCTGTTTGGTTTCCGAACGTGACCATTGAAGAAGGTTTTCCAGGAGGTTAGCGGTTTCTTTGGTAGAAGCTACCAGTAGATGGAACAGCTCTTCCCTTTTATCAGCGGGTAATTCATCGTGTTTTTTATGTAATATCTCTCCCAGGTTTAGCAATCCTCCAATGGGACCCTTGAGGTCATGGGCAATGATAGAAAAGAACTTATCCTTTTTTGAGTTGAGTTCTTTGAGTGTCAAATTATCAGATTCAATCTTCTCATTCTTTTTTCTGATCTGTAGCTCATCAAGGTCTTTAAGCATCAGGAGGTATCCTACGCTGCCCACAATCAGGTTTAATGTGGCAAAAATGTATATGAGCACTTCACGATGTGAGTCGCCAGACAGATAAGAGAAATTTTCACCCCCTAAAATGGCCAATGTTGCCGAATAGGTCCATGTCAAACAGAACAGCAAATAGGTAATGGATACCAAGAGCGCGAATTTCGATTTCCTTCGTTTGGCAAACAGCTTGATCGATGCCAATCCAAAACAATAGGCCGCAATCGCATGGGTGAACTGGGCTAATATATAATACGGAAGATTGATCAATGAAATATTGAGTAGCACCACCAAAGCCGGAGGGACAAACGTTCCCCACACGAACTGTTTGTTGTATGATTTGTCAAACGTTGCCAGATTGAAAGTCTCCAAAGCATAACCGGCAACGAGAAAACTCATGCTGATATGAAGCAAACCAGTATTCAGGTATACCGTGAGAAAACCCATGCCAATGACAGCGAAGGTCTGGAGAAACTTACTGATCGTAAACGTGATAAGATGCCAGTCGAAAATTTTATTGACTGCCAAATAATAAACGAAGAGAAGTCCAGTGAATGCACTCAACAATCCGAATAAAAACATGATGGACTTTACATCAAACATCCAGGGTATGTTAGGAGGACCAAAAAGAGTATGAATTCAATTCTATACTATTGGGTGGCTTTGGGGTTATAAAGATGCGCAATAAATCATAAATAATAAATATTTTTAAAGATAGGGGATAGTGGTATGGGTTGGGGTAAGCTTATTAAAAGGAGTTAAGCTTGATGACCAATTACCTGGTAAAATCAGTTTGCTTACTCCTAAATATTCGATTATTACATAAATTGCATTTCTCATTAAAGAATCACAAAAGTTAATAGAATGAAATGAGCCGATCCCGATAGCTGTCGGGACGGGGCAAATTCCATAGCCTGCCCTGCAGGATTGCGGGGTGACCTATTAAAATCAACTTATTACACATGAACAAGAGAGAATTTTTGAAGACAGCGGGTGCATTAGCTTCTGTTACTTTATTGCCCTCGTCAGTATGGGCCATGGCTAAAAATGGTAAAATTCGAACAGCGCATATTGGTGTTGGAGGTATGGGAGGGGGTGATCTCAGGGTTATTGCTTCGCATGACAGGGTTGAAGTAACAGCCCTGTGTGACGTGGACTCGATGAACCTTGCTGCAGCACAAAAATTGCATCCGGAAGCGAAAGCTTACAGGGATTACAGACGACTTTTTGATGAGGTAGGAAAATCGATCGATGCAGTCATCGTATCTACCCCGGATCATACACATGCGCCTGCTTCCATAAGGGCCATGGAGATGGGCAAGGCTGTTTATTGTCAAAAACCGCTGACTCATCATGTGTCGGAAGCCCGGGCCATGAAAGAAATGGCACAGGAGAACAACCTCGTTACCCAAATGGGGATTCAAAAACATTCGAGCGACCCGTATCTAAGATCAGTAGTTCTCATTCAGCAGGGCCTCATTGGAAAGGTAAGCTGTGTTCGGGCCTGGTCACCAAAAAACTGGGGCTATGACGGTACAGCACCATCAGGCAGTGATCCTGTTCCGGAAAACCTGGATTGGAACCTGTGGCTGGGAACGGCCCCTGAGCGAGCATACAAAAAGGAGTATTATCATCCCGGTAACTGGAGAAAAATATTGGACTATGGATGTGGAACGCTGGGCGACATGGGAGTTCATATCTTCGATACCCCGTATACTGCCTTAGGTTTGACCGTGCCCAAAACGGTCAAAACCAGCTGCCGGGAATTTACCGGATTCGGACATCCTGAAAACAACGTGGTTACCTACGAGTTTCCGGGAACAAAGTATACTACCGACGATTTTAAATGGGTCTGGTATGATGGGCCCGGAGCACCGGACAAGCATGAGGATCTGGTTTTACCAAATAATGACAAATTGCCGAATCAGGGCGCCATTTTTGTGGGCGAAAAAGGGACCTTGGTCTTGCCTCATACTGATTACCCAAAGCTTATTGTGAATGGTAAATACGAAAGAATTGACATGCCTGACATGGACCTGGTTAATCATTATCACCAGTTTATTGATACCTGCCTGGACAAGGATACATGTAGTGCTCCATTCTCCTATGCAGCCAATCTGACAGAAGCGATATTGCTGGGTGTTGTGGCCAACCGTTTCCCGGACCAGACATTACACTGGAATGGTGAAAAGGCAAAGTTCAAAGAAAAGGAACCCAATAAGTATTTAAAATCGAAATACCGCAAGTTCTAGATGCTGTGCGTGGTCTCTTATGGGATTATATAACAAAACTGGCGCAAGCGTCCCGCTTGTGACATGTTTTGTATGTGCCATGTTTTGTATCCAAGACGATATCGATCCCTCCGGGATTACTTACGTGATCCCGTTTGCATCAGAATTCCGAGAGGCAAAGCCATCAAAACCTTCGGCTTTGATACTTTTTCATTTTAACTACCTTCAAAAGCAAGCTTTCTCGGCAGTATAAAATGAAAAATCCCCCAGCTATTGCTGGAGGCTTTTCCTCTCTTCATACTGTCCCAGATTGTGTGTCTTAGGCCAAATTTGAAAAAAGGTTTCCCACAGAATAACTTCATAATTAATTACGACAAAAATTATGGAGAAAATTCAACAGGAAACCGAGTTTAATTTAAGTAAAAAACAAGTTCAAAGCATCATTAATCTTGAACTTGAAAAAGAAAATGGACTTAACGATCTGTTTACTATGATGGTAAATGGATTGATGTACAGTGAACGCAAGCATTTTCTGGAACAGAAGGAAGACCCAACTAATAAAGGGAACGGTTACCGTACAGCCTACAGATCTGGGATAGGTTCTCGTCTATCTTTATCGATTCCCCGTGATCGATTAGGAGTCTTTAAGCCAGTTATTTTGGGCCTATTAGACCAGCAGGAAGAAGCTGTAAAGAACCTATGCTTTGAATTATATGGCAAAGGGCTAACTACTCGACAGATTGAACAGGTTGTTGAGAACATTTATGGGAGCTCATATAGTAAAAGCAGCATTTCACGCATCACTACTGATTTTTCAGCGCTGGTAGAAGCATGGTTATCACGTCACCTGGACAGCTACTACCCTGTAGTTTACATTGATGCAATCCATGTTAAGGTGAGAAGAGATCAAGTAGCCACAGAAGCTTTTTACATTCTTTTAGGACTTAAAGAGGATCTTACCAGAGAGGTGTTAAGTATCATCAATATTCCCCAGGAGTCAGCAGGTGGATGGGAAGAGGTACTGTATTCCATCAGGGAAAGAGGTGTTCAGCATGTTGGCCTGTTTGTTTTTGATGATTTAACTGGACTGGATAGTGTTATTGGTAAGGTCTTCAGTAAAAGTATGCAGCAGAAGTGTGTATTACATTTTCAACGGAACATTAATAAGCATATAAGGGTCAATGATAGAAAGGTGTTTGCCAAACAACTTGCTGAAGTCTTTGATCCGGACAATGCTTCTTATACAGCTGACCAGGCAGTAATCCGGCTTAAGGAATTATTGATTCGATGGACAAAGACCTATCCTAAACTAAAGACCATATTAAACAGAAAAGATTTGGAATTGATATTTACCTATTTACACTTTGACTATCGGATCAGACGTATGATTTATACAACTAACTGGATTGAAAGACTCAATAAAGCTTTTAGAAGGACTTTGAATATGAGGAATGCGATGCCTACCCCTCAATCGGCTATTACCTTAATTGGATATGTAGCCATGGAAATGGGAGAGAAATCATACAGCTTTCCTATCACAAATTTTAAATTCGATCAAAACTTTTAATAACTTGAAAACTGAAGTTATTTCCGTGGATAACCTTTTTTCCCCAGACACACTTTTTGGGACACTACCACTTTTTCATTTTAACTACCTTCAAAAGCAAGCTTTCTCGGCAGTATAAAATGAAAAAGCCCCCAGCTATTGCTGGAGGCTTTTCCTCTCTTCGTGATCCGCCCGGGATTCGAACACGGAACCTACTGCTTAGAAGGCAGTTGCTCTATCCAGTTGAGCTAGCGGACCTGGTAAAATTTCACTCCTAATTGGAATGATTGTTATCTTTAATCATATCAACTGCCTTTTGCAGTTGCTCTATCCTCCCGATAGCTATCGGACCATTGGATATTTTTGGAGAAGGGATTAGCTGCGCTGATCCCATTCCTTCCTTTAAATAAAATAAGCCTTCGCTAAAGCTTCGGCTTATAAGAGCGGAGAGAGGGGGATTCGAACCCCCGGTACCGATTGCTCAGTACGGCAGTTTAGCAAACTGCTGGTTTCAGCCACTCACCCACCTCTCCGGGTCATTACTGAATAAGCCATTCTATCATGGCTTCGTAAAGGACTGCAAATATAGTATTTAGGTTTAAAAAATTATCTACTCACCCAGGTAATGTGAAAGAAGAAGTAAAAAATTATTCAATCCCTTGAAGAAGGATCAAACCCCTGCAACAAGCTCGTCATTGTGCCTGTCCCTAACTTGATTAGGGAAGGAACCTTTCAGCCATAGGCTGATTGGTGACGTAACAATCCCCTGGCAAACCTGGAGAAGTTATGTAAATGATCCTAAGTTTTTTGTCCTCAAGCCGGACGGGCCCCTTCTTTTCCAATCGATGAAAAGAACCGCGACGACGGACCTGCAAAAATCTGTGTCGGAATTATCACTTCCCCCCGCAGTGGCCTCCCACTCCGTAATGACGGACCACCGGAATTCCGACGGGCCACCGCTCTTTTGCTTTGCAAGTGGAGGGATTGGCTATGAAATAAGCCTTCAGAAATTCAATATCATTAGCCAAAAGCTAATTCCTCAACTTTCACGTAGTGAAACAGAGCGTTGGCCTGCCAAAATACCCGGGCGTGCGGATGGTTTTGTGCGGCTGATAGGTGATTATTTTGGCTTGATTTCTTTGTTTACTTTCTTCATCAAGGAAGAAAGTAAATGCCTGCCCGGCATGAGGGCTATAGAGGATGTTTCTACAAAGCTTTACACCACACTCTACAAAGCTTTACACAACCTTCTATAAAGCTATATAGACACCTCTACAAAGCTTTCCATCAAGGCCTGTAAAGCTTTCCATAAGCTCATACAAAGCTTTACATCTTACATCCCCATATTTTATGCCGAGTAATTAACAAAATGGGTGGGTGAAAATGCCATTACTACTCAAGAGAAGCAATCTGATTGTCATCATTTTCATTGGCTGGTTTATTCTTAAATTCCTTCCAACTACGCTTAAATTCTCTTATCGTTTTATACACATAAACCAAGCTGGGATCACGTAAATGATGACCTGGAATCCCAACGTAATGTTGATTGGTATAATGACTTTTATAAAATCGAGCATATTCCGCTAAATGGGGCACCACATAGCGAACATGCCCAAACTCGTGGATCAACGTCCATAGATTTCTCTGAAGGTTTATGTGTTTTATCCAGATGCATACTGTTCCATTCCCAAATTCTGATTGATAGATGTGAGGGTTAATTTCACTTTGTTCAACATTCGTAGCACCTAAATATCCTAATCGAATATTTGCAATCACTTTTATATAAATATCGGTCTCATTTCCCATTTGATCAGTGATCATGTTCAATTCGTCAAACAGAACAGGATCAATTTTTTGGACCAAATCAATGAGCTCCTGGGTCCTGTCAAAGTAATATTTTAATTCATCTACTTGTAATTGTATCTCTTCTAAGGTTGTGTACAACTTCTCTGTTTTAGATATGTCGGGGTGTGTTTCCGCCATTTCTATAAGCTCCCATAGGGTGGATTGAGCCATTTCCAACTGATGAGTATAACCATTTTTGATTTTGGCCTTGCTAACGATAGCTAGTAACGGGCATATAATTCCAATAGCCAGCATAATTAAAGGTTTCATGTTGGGTTAGGGTTAGGGTGATAGGCGCTGCTTTTATGGTCGTTTCGGTCACTATAGATATCAGCAATGAGATTGCTGCACTGAAAAAGGATAACATCAAGAACTTTTTCATGATGGTATAGGCCTGGTGAATTACAAGACAAGTTCTGTGCTATTTTTTTTATTTTCCATTCCACAAAAGGGTAATATTTAGTATATTCAAATGACAATTATCCATATCACCGTGCACTAAGGAATAGTTGAAGTATCATCAGAAATAATCGTTATGGTACATTCGTCAAATCTTGTCACCAAATCCGGGTTTGATAGAAGGTGGGAAAATTATCTATATATCGGCTCGGGCGCTATTGCAAAAGAGGCGTCAATCTTTTTAAACAAAATGGCTGCAAGACCCGGGGTTGGACCTGTGGTCTATTACCTGCTCGACTTTAAAAATTCAATCATTGCTGATGCTTGCGGAGACTTTGAGGAAGTTCTAGGGGTAAAGTTTAGCAGAGGGATGAGTCTTATGGAATTGATCTCCAGAACAACCCCTGAGCACCTGGCTTTTTTGAACAGATGTGTACCCCCATTTATCAGTTATTTCTTAGACATCTCAGATGAGGAAAGACAAAAGGTTGGGTTCAATGTTGAATTCCAAATAGAAAGAAAAAGTAAAAAATGCTGGATAAATCAGAAAATAGTCGATACGTACACTGATGATGGTCAATACAGGTATACAATTTTTGAAAACTACGATTGTACCTCCACAAAAGTTGACCAGCTGGCAAGATGTATTGTATATCATCAGAACAAAGGGTATTTAATGAATGAATCCTATTATCATAAGGATCAATTAATCGAAAATTTAACATCAACAGAACTAACAATATGTTCTTTGATTACGAAGGGGAAAAGCGATAAAGAGATCGCTGAAGTTCAATTTGTTCAGATAGACACGATCAAACAGCATAAGAAAAATATTTTCACAAAACTCGGCATCAATAAATCTACTGAGCTGGTGGCGTTGGCCTACGAATCAGGAATCGTTTCGTCACACGTCAATAGATTTAAGCAAGACAAGCCTTTCATACGATAGAAAGATAAATCCCCCTCTCAACATTCGATATTAACACCTACGCTTTTCTATTGCATATTTCAGGTTAAAAAAAGCCCCAGCTCACCAACGAGACCGGGGCCAGATTAAGAACCAACTTGTAAACGTTTAATATAACGTATAAACCAGAAAATCAAAAATAAGTTCATTTTTTTGGGGCCTATTTCGGTTGCATTCAAGGTGTCTGGCTAAATCTTTATCACTATTGGGTGTCGGACTTAAGAAAAACCAATTGATCATAGTTTTATGATTAAAATCAATTCCAATATAACTGAATAGTATTCTTTATTTATGATTTTATTAATTTAGGAGGCGATAATCAGGAACATAACTGTTCTGCAAAAAATGCCCAACCAAAACCCTGAACAAATCGCCCGTGATAAGATCGACAAGATGCTTGTGGAAGCAGGTTGGATCGTTCAGGAAAAGACACAAATCAACCTACATGCTGGTCAGGGCGTTGCTGTGAAGGAATATATCACTGAATCAGGTCCAGCTGATTTCGTCCTTTTTGTGGATCAAAAACCTGTAGGAATCATTGAAGCTAAAAAGGAAGACGAGGGGCACCGGTTAACCATGGTTGAAGACCAGGCTAAAGGTTATGCCACAAGCAAGCTAAAATATTTGAATAATGATCCGCTTCCTTTGGTCTTTGAGAGTACAGGCACACTTACAAGGTTTACAGATTATCGCGATCCAAAACCCAGAGGAAGAAGTGTTTTTAATTTCCACAGTCCAAAGACGGTTCAGGAATGGTTGAAAAAAGAAAAATCTTTAAGAGAAAGATTACAGGGTATACCTCCGTTGGATCATGCCGGCCTAAGACCTGCCCAAATCAAGGCCATTGAGAACCTTGAAAAATCCTTCAAAAAAAACCGGCCCAGAGCACTCATCCAAATGGCTACTGGGGCAGGAAAAACCTTCACAGCTGCCAGTTTTGTGTATCGATTACTAAAGTACGCGGACGCCAAGCGGATTCTGTTCCTTGTTGATACCAAAAATCTGGGGGAGCAGGCCGAACAGGAGTTTATGAAATTTGTCCCCACGGATGACAATCGTAAATTCACTGAACTGTACAATGTCCAGCGGTTAAGTTCCAGCTACATTGCCACTGATAGCCAAGTCTGTATCTCAACGATTCAGCGATTGTATTCAGTCCTAAAAGGAGAAGAGCTGGATGATTCCGCCGAAGAAGAAAATCCCAATGAATCAACCTGGATGCAACAACAGACCAATAAGAAAGAACCATTGCCTGTTGTCTACAATGAGAAAGTGCCCATTGAAATGTTTGATTTCATCATCATTGATGAGTGTCACCGGTCCATTTACAATTTGTGGAAGCAAGTGCTTGACTATTTTGATTCTTTCCTCATTGGATTGACTGCTACGCCTGATAAGCGAACATTCGGATTTTTCAACGAAAATGTGGTGAGCGAATACACTTATGAAGAATCTGTCGCTGACGGAGTGAATGTACCCTATGATGTTTACACCATTGAAACAGATATTTCCAAAAGCGGGGGGACGATCAAAGCCGGATGGTTTGTAGATCGAAGAGATAAGCTAACCAGAAGAAAACGATGGCAACGGGAGGATGAGGATACGGATTATAACAGAAATGACCTGGACAGGAAAGTGGTCAATCCCAGTCAAATCAGAAACATTATACGTGAATTCAAAACGGCACTACAAAGAGACATTTATCCAGGTAGAGTAGATAAAAGTGGTAACTATGAGGTACCTAAAACACTCATTTTTGCTAAAACAGATAGCCATGCCGATGACATCATTAAAATCGTCAGAGAGGAGTTTGATGAAGGAAATGACTTCTGCAAAAAAGTAACCTATCGCATTGAAGAGGATCCAAAATCTGTCCTCAATCGCTTTCGTAATTCCTATTACCCGAGGATTGCAGTAACCGTTGACATGATTGCCACGGGAACTGATGTTAAACCTTTAGAGATCTTGCTGTTTATGAGGGATGTAAAAAGTATCAATTACTTTGAACAGATGAAAGGCCGGGGTACCCGCACCATTTCTATTGACCAGTTGAGGGAAGTTTCATCTTCGGCAAAATCAAAAACACATTTCGTGATTGTAGATGCAGTGGGAGCGACCAAATCGAAGAAAACCGATAGTCGTCCACTTGAAAGGAAGCGAATGGTACCCATGAAAGATCTATTGGGGGCAGTGACGATGGGAGCGAGTGATGAAGACTTATTTCTTTCTCTCGCTAACAGATTGATCAGGCTTGAAAAACAGCTGTCAGAAAAAGAAGCTG
Source organism: Cyclobacteriaceae bacterium (assembly GCA_965223915.1). GTDB lineage: Bacteria > Bacteroidota > Bacteroidia > Cytophagales > Cyclobacteriaceae > UBA7330. The sequence continues at coordinate 3,868,595 of OZ245027.1, forward strand.
AAAAGCTCCTGGAATTTTCCGGAGGGAAAAATCTTAAGCAGATTACAAAAGATTTACTGAATGCATATGATCCTGATATCATTGTAGCAAAAGCCAGGGAGCTAAAAGACAAGGAAAATCTACCAAGTCTTGATCTGGCAAAGGAAAAAGCACAGGAAAAGCTGATAAAAGTAGCATGCTCAACCTTCAATGGAGAACTCAATCATTATCTGGAAGATGTAAGAAAAGAGCACGATCAGATTATTGACTCCATCAATATCGACCAGGTAACCAAATCAGAATGGGATACCTCGTCCGTAGACCGCGCAAATGAGATTATCAAAGGTTTCTCAGAATATCTGGAAGCCAATAAAGATGAGATCAAAGCCCTATCCATCTTTTACAATCAGCCTTACAACAGGAGAGAGATCACCTATAATATGATAAAAGAAGTATTGGAAAAGCTGAAAAGGGATAAACCTCAGCTCGCACCGGATAACGTTTGGGAAGCGTATGCTGCTCTGGATGAAATAAAAAGAGAAAAACCTGAAAATGAGCTTACAGCGCTAATCTCACTGATTCGCAGAACCTGTGGAATTGACAGCAAACTGACACCGTATGATCGACAGATAGATGAGAATTTCAAAAACTGGATATTCAAGCAGAATGCGGGGAAGCACAATCGCTTTACAGAAGAGCAAATGAACTGGTTGAGAATGCTGAAAGACCATGTAACCAGTAGCTTCCATGTTGAGGTAGAAGACCTGGATTATACGCCTTTCGATTCCAAAGGTGGAAGAGGTAGGATGTGGCAGCTGTTTGGGGAAGAGATGGATGGGATTATTGAAGAATTAAACCAAGAACTTGTAGCCTAACATGACATCATCTGAATTACGAAAAGAGATTTTAGAAACATCCAATCCTGATTGGTTTAATAAAGAATGTAGGTTAAATACTATTAATACATATTCTTCCGCTGATAATTTGATATATGGATTTGTACCCATTTTTCAATTCTTCGAAACTCAATTTGCTGCATATCAAAAACTTGATTCGGAAGTTCCAAATGTCATTAAAAATTCTAAAAATCGTATTGAATCGATTATTAACACATTAAATGATTTCTTTTACAATAACAAGAATCATGATTCTAATTCACTAAACAATGTCTGGAATAATGTACGAAAAAAGATTCGTGGTATTCTGGATGATACAAATAGTCCTCTATTTTATTATGATAGCCCTGAAACAACATTTTTGATTCAACTTCATAAATCATATCCCAATTCAGTTGGATTTGCAGTAGCTTTTTTAGTTAATCTAAATCTTGGGAACATGAATAGAGATCATTATATCGGTATTCTGCAAGCCTATGAATTCAAATTAAATGATGGATCTGGAATACTTAAGAGAAGGAAAAAGGAAAGCACTAATGTTGATCAACTTAGATCCCAGTTTCAAAATTTTATAAATGAGGGGGAATCCCAGTTAGTTGCGTTCTTAGGGTCTTCAAAGAAGAAAACCGAAACAGATGCGGAAGAGATCACCACTTTCCTGGGTCAAAAGAAAGATGAATTTGATAAATGGTATGAAAAAGCTACGGGGGATGAAAAGAAATTCAATGAATCCAGACACAAACGAATCTCTGAGCTTGAAGAACTATATAAAGAGAAACTCAAGCTGGAAGCACCTGCCAAATACTGGAGCGATAGGGCAAAAAAGCTCAACAATGAAGGTAAAAAGTGGCTGATTGGTTTGATAGTATGTAGCGGGGTAGCTATTGTTGGTTTGGGAATCGTTCTTTACTTCATTTCAGATGGTACCCTAAAGGAACTATTCGATAAGACCGGAAGTGCTATTCGCTGGTCAATAGTTTTTATCACGTTCGTTTCTTTTCTTGCCTATGGTATTCGTACTTTCGCCAAGCTCACATTTAGCGCTTATCATTTGGTGAGGGATGCGGAAGAAAGGGAACAATTGGTGTATGTTTATCTGGCATTGATTAATGAATCAAAAGAAAAGGTAGATTCCACCGAGCGCCATTTAATTATGCAATCACTGTTTAGTCGTGCAGATACTGGACTACTGAAAGATGATGCTTCTCCAACGATGCCAGGAAATATTGTAGATAAATTTATGGCGAGATGAAAGATTGGCTTGAGGTGGAATTAAAAGAACTATCGGATTATGTAATTGGTGGTGATTGGGGAAAACCAGCAGATTATGATGATGTTGATTTTGAATTAGCTTATTGTATAAGAGGAGCTGATTTTAAGGATTGGAAGAAAGAAAAAGGTGCAACAGCATCAGTCAGAAAAATAAAGAAAAGAAGCCTTGATAACAGAGCATTGTCAAAGGGAGATATATTGATTGAAATATCTGGGGGAGGGCCTGATCAGCCAGTTGGTAGGACAGTTCTAATTGATCGATCAACTGAATCTAAATTAAAAGATCACCGAATTCTTTGCACAAATTTTCTTCGACTGTTTAGGCCAAAGAATTTTGTCAATTCCAGTTGGCTAAATACATACTTATCATTCTTTTATAATGCGGGTAAAACAATTAAGTATCAAGGTGGGAGCAATAATCTACGGAATTTAAAATATAAGCAATATGAGAGAATCAAAGTCCCAATTGCACCCCTCCCTGAACAGCGCGCCATCGTCTCCAAAATCGAGCAGCTCTTTAGTGAGCTGGACAATGGCATCTCCAATCTTAAGAAAGCACAGGAACAGTTGAAAGTTTTTCGGCAAGCGGTGTTGAAGAAGGCTTTTGAAGATAAGAGTAGTTATATTCCTTTAAAGGAATTGGCTGAAATTACAGGAGGAGTAACCAAAGGAAAAAAGTACAAAGGAAAAGAACTTATTGCCTATCCTTATTTGAGAGTTGCCAATGTCCAAGATGGATATTTGGATCTAAAGACAATTAAAGAAATTGAGGTCACAAAAGCTGAGTTTGAAAAATATCAATTAGAATCTGGAGATGTTCTCTTTACTGAAGGTGGCGATAAAGACAAACTAGGACGAGGGACTGTCTGGAAAAATGAAATATCAGGATGTATTCATCAAAATCATATCTTTCGAGCACGTCCAGATAAACAGGCTCTAAATCCATATTTTTTATCTTACTATGCAGGATCGCCTTTAGGGAAAGATTATTTCTTTAAAAATGGGAAGCAAACAACGAACCTGGCTTCTATAAATAAAACCATACTCTCTTCGTTACCCGTTCCAAATATCTCCTTAGAAAAGCAAGAGGGGATAGTTCAGGAGGTTGAATCCCAATTATCAATTTGTGACAAGCTGGAAGAAACAATTTCTGAAAACCTGGAAAAAGCAGAGGCCCTCCGGCAAAGTATTTTGAAAAAGGCATTTGAAGGAGTCCTACTCTCAGCCAGAGAACTGGTATCGTGCCGTCAAGAGCCGGACTGGGAACCTGTGGTGAAGTTGTTGGAGAGGATAAGGAGGTTGTGAAATGAAAAAGTATCACCAAGATCAATTCAAAGGATTCAAGCTCATTAGCCTCTATATTAACAATAAAGTGCTGGGGGAGAATAGGTATGAATTTATTGATACAAATAATGAAATCAAAGATCTTTATACCACAATTCTAATTGGCCCTAATGGTGCAGGAAAGAGTAATGTTCTAAGTACGATTATCTATTTATTTAAAGAGCTCAACCATTTGAAGTTAGGCGAAAAGAGAACATACGATGTTAGTGGTGAATTTAACCTTACATATTCTTTAAATGGAGACATATTTGAGTTCACAAATTTACCCGAACCTTGGGATTCTGATGCCGCACATTTTAGTAGATTTATTAAGCAAGCTTCTCTACTCAGAAATGGCGAAATCGTCGATCCTTCACAAGCAGAATTCCCACTGAGTATTGTTGCGCAAGCAATTATGCTTACTGATAAGTATCCGGTAATCACCAAGGATGAGGAAGCAGAAAAATTTGGATTCTATAACTATCTAGGTGTTAGAAGTAGACCGCAACAGGCAAGCACAAGATATTATGTCAGAAAGACCATTGAATTTGTCGTTGAAAGAATGAAGGATCAGTCCTTTAAACATGGGCTTAAAAAAATAACCAACTATTTAGAGCTATCTGAAATCGTCAAAATACGGTATAGAACATTAAATACTTCCAAGTTTTTTTGGGGAGAAACTTCAAAAGTGAGCATTACAGATTTCTTTATTGATATTAAAAACAGGTATGATAGTAAGGATACAAACCCTCCGTACAAATTACAACACTTCTTATCTATAAGAGATGATCAAAAGTTAATTGATAAAATTGCAGAATACTGTAATGAGCTTTTTAGTTCGGAAAGACTCCAAAACATTCCTAATAGCCCTTCCAAATATTTGTATTTCAACTTAATTGAGGATTCTGATCACTCACGCCTAAAAGAAGAATACCCCTTACTGGAACATCTCAGGTCTTTAGGGATTATTTCAACTCCAGAGATTGAACTATATTCTTCAAAGAGCTCAGGATATGATCTTCAAGAAAGCAGTTCAGGGGAGTATCACTTTTTCTCAACAATGGTGGGTCTTATCGCATCTATTAAAACAAATAGCCTGGTATTAATTGATGAACCTGAAATCAGCTTACACCCCAACTGGCAGATGAAATATTTGTCTTTTCTAAGGGAGATATTAAGTAACGAAGAATATTCTACATGTCATATTTTGATTGCCACTCACTCTCACTTTTTGATATCTGATTTAAGGGGTGACAGTGGTAGGATCATTGGTTTAAGAAGAGATGAAGAAAATAAGATCAAAACCGTACAAATCGAAACAAATACATTTGGCTGGTCGGCTGAAGAGGTTTTACTGGATGTTTTTAAAGTTCCGACTACTAGAAATAGATTTATTTCAGATAAACTTGGTGAAATACTTGACGAGATATCAAAACCAAACAAAAATTTAGAAAAGATTCAGGCAAAGGTAGCTGAGCTTATTGACTCAAATATTCACAATCTTTCAGAGGAAGACCCTCTTAAGGAAGTCATAGGAAAAATAATAGAAAAATATGGCTGAACTTAATTTAGATTTTACACTTGTTGGGAAAACTTATGATCTAACGAATGAAGAATCAATTACATTGACCAATGAGACCATTACTTCAAATGAGGATTGGACAAAAAATATTTTTAGTGATTTAAAAAAGAATATAAAGAAGCATTATGCTAGAAAGCAGAAAAGAAAGTGTGCCTATTGCAGATCAATAATAAATGTTGATGGCTATACTGATCCAATTGAACATATTGTACCCAAAAAACACAAACCAAAATGGATGTTTGTTCAACATAATTTGGTTGTAAGTTGCGCGGGTTGTAATTCAGCAAAGGCAACGGATAATACTCTTATTAATGATCTATCAAATTATGGAGATGAATCGAATGATTCGCCAAATATTGGCTCTGAATATAAGATATTTAACCCCCATTTTGATAAGTGGTCTGATCATTTTGAGTTTGAAGATGATTTCTTTCTAAAACCTATACCTAATACTAAGGGTGAGAATACATGGGAATTATGCAATCTTTGGAGGTATCAAATAATTATTGATCATAGAGATCAACTATCAGAAAGAAATGAAAAATCTTTTAAAACACTGACAAGAAGAGTGAATAGTGTTAAAGATTCACGAAGAAGGGAAGCTTTGAAAGCCGCTTTGGAATATGTGAAAGACATGATAGATAACGCATGACCGACTCAACCATCATTTCAAAAGTATGGAATTTTGCACATGTTCTTAGGGATGACGGGGTAGGTTATGGGGATTATTTGGAACAGATCACCTACTTACTTTTTCTCAAGATGGTAGATGAATATAGTAAGCCGCCCCATAATCGGAAAGTTGGGATCCCAGAGCAATATACCTGGTCAAACCTAACAACAAAAAGAGGAGCTGAGCTTGAAGTACACTATACCCAAATGCTACGGGAGCTTGGCCAAACGACAGGGATTCTGGGACAGATCTTCACGAAGTCCCAAAACAAAATCCAGGATCCAGCCAAGCTCCTTAAGATCATTGATATGATCGATAAGGAGCGATGGACATTGATGGGTGCTGATCTTAAGGGCAGGATCTATGAAGGATTACTGGAAAAGAATGCCGAAGACACAAAAAGCGGGGCCGGTCAATACTTCACACCACGGGCATTGATCAAAGCCATGGTAGAATGTGTCCAGCCAAAACCAGAAAAGACTATCGCAGATCCTGCGTGCGGATCAGGTGGTTTCTTTTTGGCAGCCTATGATTTTATTGTTGAGAATAACAAACTGGACAAAGCCCAAAAGGTGTTTCTGAAAAACAAAACCTTCTACGGAAATGAAATAGTGGCAGGTACCCGAAGGATGTGTTTGATGAACATGTTCCTACACAACATTGGTGAGATTGATGGAGATACTTTCATTTCTTCCACCGATGCTCTTGTAGCAGATTCAGGAGTTCGTTACGATTATGTCCTGGCCAATCCTCCCTTTGGCAAGAAAAGCAGTATCACCATTACCAATGAAGAAGGTGTCCAGCAAAAAGAGGATATCAGCTATAATCGCCAGGACTTTTGGGTAACCACATCCAACAAACAGTTGAACTTTCTCCAGCATATCAGGACTATGTTGAATATCTCTGGCCAGGCGGCAGTTGTATTGCCCGATAATGTGCTTTTTGAAGGTGGTGCGGGTGAAACTGTCCGCAAAGAGCTGCTTAATACTACGGACCTGCATGCTATTCTTCGGCTGCCAACCGGTCTATTTTATGCTCATGGCGTGAAGGCCAATGTATTGTTCTTTGATAACAAACCAGCCTCAAAAGATCCTTGGACAAACGAAGTTTGGATCTATGACTACCGGACCAACATCCACCACACCCTCAAGAAAAATCCACTCAAGCTTGAAGACCTCCGAGATTTCATCACTTGCTACAATCCATCCAATCGCCATAAGCGACAAGAAACCTGGTCAGAAGAAAATCCGGAAGGCCGGTGGAGAAAATTCACTTATGATGAGATTATTTCCAGAGATAAAACCAATCTGGATATTTTCTGGCTCAAAGACAAGAGTCTTGCGGACCTGGACAACCTCCCTGATCCGGATGAACTAGCAGAGGAAATCATTGAGAATCTGGAGGCTGGATTGCAGAGTTTTAAAGAGGTGATGAGTCAGTTGAATGGGAAGTAGTAGAACACTATTATATTTTCAATAATTATTCTTATAGTCATAATCTCGCACTCTACAATAGAAATAATTTGGGTTTCTATGACTTGAAAGAATCCTAACATGATCAAGCTCATTGAATTTCCTTATGAATTCATATGTACGTCTCTTCATATTAAACTCCATTTCACATCCTAAAATGATCTCCTTTATGGTCTCCGGCCTGATTGTAGATACTCTTTGGTAGTCTTCCATAACCAGTTTAAAAAACCTCACCTCACTCTCATATTTCCAAAATGGCGCTTTGTGATTGAAAATTTGGATAATATCTTCAATTCTCTTGCCGACATTTGGTTTGATAATTGGTTGCTTCAGACCTTCATTATAAATCACTTTGCCGTATGAACTATTAGTATCTTCCCATAGTCCATTACTTTCAAAACCTATTGCTATTCCCGTATGATTCTCAGAGTAATGCGTCCATTGTAGTATGTTAGAGTATCTTCCAGAAGTGCAAAATACTCCTGCAACACTTCGAAAGTCATTTAACATCCTAAATCCAAAATCTGACAATTTATCTGGATCAAACCAAATCGGTTTTCTGTAAAGATCTCTTTCCATAGCCTTGTTTACTTCTTCTTGACTTTGTTGACCTGATCTTATACCGTATTCACCAACTTCAACATATTTCTGAATCCATTCATTAGGGGTCATTTCTGAATAATCAGGGGGAATATTCATATCAAAAGGATCATTGAATTGGCATGGTGATGAAAAAAAAATCTTTCTTTCACTTATGATTGATTTTGCTCGAATATACCTGTCTTCCTTTTTATCGAGATTCCATGGCCTGAACTTATAGACTATTTTTGGTGGCTTTCCACCGCTTTTCATAGGTTTATCAGTCATTTCATTTATTAATATTTTTCCATATTATCAATTTAACTAGTTTTAGTCATTAAACCATTATCTCCCAAACCATGAACCCAGAACTCCTCTTCCTCCTCCTTGCCAGTATCATTGCCTTCTTTATGTTTCTCTATTTTGTTCCGGTGAATCTCTGGATTACCGCGATCTTTTCAGGGGTACAAATCAGGCTGATAGACCTGGTCTTTATGCGTGTGAGAAAATCTCCGGTCAAGGAGATTGTGAATGCGCTCATCCATTGTACAAAGGCAGGAGTCAAGCTCACCCTTACAGACCTTGAAACCCATGCACTGGCCGGTGGAGATGTCACCAAACTTACCCGTGCCCTCATCAAAGCTAAAAAGGAAGGGATCGAGGTCACGCTACAGGAGCTTACCGCTCAGGACCTGGCTGGAAATGATCTCATGGCATTTCTGGAAAAATCTAAGTCCATGAACCAATCAAAGACACAAGGACTGAGGCAAAGCATCAGCAACAAAGTACTGAATGAACTTTCCGAAGATCATGTGGTGGAGCTGGGGAGGTTTTTGGAGAGGATGGGGTGATTCCCCTTTTTTGTTGAAGTATCACCAGGACCTAAGGCACTCAGACCATCCCAAAACCATCATTGCTACCTATTCAAACTATCAAAGTATCTTTTAAAGAACCCATTCTTTCACTTGCTTCCCAAACGCCCACCAGTCAAAACCTGTCTCTTTTCGATTGTGCTTCAGTGCTGGCATTTGGGTGGTGATCACGAGGGTGGTGGTATCCAGGCTGGTGATATGATGCTGTGGTATTTCCAGCTTTGTAGCGCTCACCATTTTAAATTTGGCAGCTGGGTAGCCGTCCTGAACAGCTTTCTTCAGCCCATTGATGTTGCTCATCCCATACATCAGGACTACATCCGGTTGGTGAATCTTCAGCTGGTGAAGGATGTTGTGCATCCGCTGTGGAAACACCGCTTGTTCGTAGGTGGATCTTCTTCTCAGGAAGTGGAACCCCGGGAGGTCGAGCCAGCTGTAATACCAGGCATGGTCATGAGGACTGGGTAGGGGATAAAGCCGGATCAGGGCTTCTCGCTTAGCCGAAGGCGAGGCAAAGGTGGTTTGCTGATATTCCAGGCGATCGGGCATTTCTTCGTCCTGATATCCATGTACAAACGAAATGAGATTTCGCCAGACGCCATGCAGGATCGCATGGGTATCAAAACGATATCCGTGAAGGGTTTTAAACAAGGTAGCACGAGGGCCTTCAGCTTCAAAGCTGACCTGACGATAGAGTTTACGTATATCAGCAAGGGTAGGGCGGTCGGCTGCCTGATGTGCGTCATAAAAATAATTGAGTTTTTCTGCCACTTCTTCCGGCAGATCGCCACCACCTTCTTCGTATGCGATGAACCAAATCGGTGCTTCCCAGGAACCATATCCGAAGAAATGGTCCATCCAATGTCGCAAGGGTTTTTCATTGATAAGCATAGAAGATGAAAGATAGAAATGTTCGGGGTAAAATGGGGTATTCCCTCCATTCACCGTCTATCATCATATCCGTGGTAGGTGTCCCACCTACCACCGAAATATGGTATCGAGTTCCGTCTGGTGAGGACCTGCCTACGGCTGACAGGCACCAGCCGGGGCTTCTGTTTACGATAATAGAAGTGGTGCGGCTGGTTCCCCTTTAGGGGTCAGGGGCGCCCGGCAAGGGGTGCGCGTAGACGCTGAATGTCTGAACATTGGTCCGTTATCTTCTAAAGGAGACATCTGCCAGGAGGGAGAGGAGATCAGAATCTATCCCCAAATCAAAATGCCCTCTCTTCCCAAGAGAGGGGAAGAGGGTATAGACAATAACCTCAGAGCGAACAACTGGGTGAGTTGGTGGAAAAAACTCCCTCCATTCACCGCCTCTCGAAGAGGACGATGTACACCTCCAGTATCGTCCCTTTCAGGAGACGATACCTGACACGAGGAGTGGTGCGGCTGGTCCCCCTTTAGGGGTCAGGGGTGCGCGTAGGGCTTTGAATGACAAGAGGGGCTAAAGGCCGGAGGCCAAAAGCAATTGAATGTCACTCGGCGAAGCCAAGCGACTGAGATAGAGAGAGGGGAAGCGGGTATAGACAATAACCTCGAATCGAACAATTGGGTGAGTTGGTGGAAAAAACTCCCCTCCATTCATCATCGCTCGAAGGGGACGATACCTGACAAGAGGAGTGGTGCGGCTGGTTCCCCTCTAGGGGGCTAGGGGTGCGCGTAGGCTCCATCTGTCCGAATGTCTGAGTGTCCAAACATCGGAATGTCCGAACATCCGAATATCAGCACAGGATAATCACACCCTGTGTTGATAAGGTAATTTCACATTCCAAAGCTCCAGCATGTCTATCAACTCCCAAACACCATCAATATGCATAAATATAACCAGGTAACCTCCACCACAATCCTCACCACAGTGCAGGTCAGCATAAAAAATACCGAGTTTCTTATCTTCATCCAGCTCGATGGGAGTGACGGTAGAAGGCCCGAGAAATTCCGGGTTTAAGTGGTCGTAGGAAAATCCATCGGTAGTCCCATCCAGAAACTGGTATTTCCCCTGTTTGTTTAGCTGTTCAAAGTTGAGGGCAGGCAATGAGCTTAAGCGTTGTATAAGCCGGTCAGCCAGGAGGTTAACGGATTGATCAAATTTATCCGATGGATCATCCATGAAAGCTTTCGTATCCTCCAGCATCAAAGAGTCCAGGTTATTGTCTACCTCATTCACAATGATCACACTTCTCCCCCCAAAGTCATTTTTGGTTTGAATACTGTCGATCACCTGGGGCAATACTTTGGATATCAGCTCAATCGCTAACCTTCCCTGCGATGAAGAAGGGCGTTGTTCACAAGCCATCAGGGCAAGTAAGGTTAATAGGAGAAAATTGACTTTCATAAAAAGGAAAAACTTCATCAAATATAGCATTATTCAGTTATAATGAAACTTATCACAAAGTCGGATGCTCGCATTTGACTGAACAGGGTTTATGACAAGATAGGATGGAAGGATCAAAAAATATGATTTTCTCATTTTGAGAATCCGCTGCTAAAAAAACTGACTAATGATCTTACTGAAAACATCCGCCTTTAGTGTTTTTAAAACCTGCACAGTTTCTGTTCAAAGTCTGCGCGGGTTCTGCTCAAAGTCTGCGCAGGTTCTGTTTAAAGTCTAGGCAGGTTTTAATTAAAGTCTGCGCAGGTTTTTCAGGAACCCTTTTTAACCTTCATAATGACCTGCTTGAATATCCTGTGAAACAAAAATAAACACCTCTCAATTTGGGAATTATTTATTCAAAATGAGAAAGACTAAGTGGGAGTTTGGGGACTTTTATACCCTAGCTAACTAACCTCCCTATTAAACGATTACAAAGCACGGTAGGATGCGTTTTTACATGCTTTTTTTACAAAATAGAAAATAGTTGAACTATTTTGTCTCATAAACCGCTATAAGGACTCTTCTGGAATAATATTTGTTTTATTTTTTGTGTCTGTAGACTTGTCGAAAAAAGCGCATTCGACCGCTTAACAAGCTAAAGCCCAGCAAACGTCTCACTGTCCCCAGCAAGACCAAGCAAAGCAAACACTTCGAGAAACCATTTATTGGCGGACAAGCTTCCGGTAGGTATTACCATGGCTTTCGTTCCAGTCCCAACAGGTGCATTCTGACGCCAGCTCCGTGATGGCATGTTAAGCAACTTTAATTATTGTTTAATATTTTAAATTTTTTCAATTATGTCAGTACTATATAAAGCCGTACCCAAAGGTCAACCGGGAGTGGTTGGCGGAGGTACTATCAAGTATTATGCAGGAATCATTCGTCAGCAACCTGTCCAGATGAGGAGGTTTGCTACGGAGATTGCCAAAATGTGCACATTAACTACCACAGATATATTTGCTGTGTTGGAAGCCTTTTTAGAACGATTGCATTCCCATATGGAAGACGGGCGCATCATCAAATTGGGTGACTTGGGTAGTTTCTCCCCAACCTTGTCCAGTAGGGCAGAGGAGTCTCCGGGAGAAGTGGACCATTATACTATCGCCAAAATGAGGGTGAATTTCCGTCCAAGTAAGGAGCTTCAATCGCGATTATCGAAAGTAGATTTCCAAAAGACGGGAACAGCTACCGATACCAATGAAGTCATCGTACCATAAGAGTATTGATGCTCTTCAGTTTACTGAGGCCTGGGCCTGACTGATTGCTTCAGCACCCGGACAGACTTTAGGCCTCTTTTATTATCCGCCGAAGCTTTAGCAAAGGCGGAATAACCAATAACCAATAACCAATAACCAATAACCAATAACCAATAACCAATAACCCAATAACCTATTAACCTAATAACCTAATAACCAATTAACCCCTTTGCCCAACGAAGCCTTGGCGTAGTTGGGAATAAACCATTATCAATCATGAAAAAATATATCTTATATCTGTTACTGGCTGTGTTGGCGGGGGTGATCATCCACCAGGTGATCTTTCAGCGCAGCATGATTACCGAAACCCTGCACACCACGCGAAAAATGGATCAGCAGCTAGACTCCCTTTGGTCGATCTTCCAGCAATATGAACATACCCGCACGGAATATGAAACGGCCTACGAACAGCTAATGCTGGCTCAACAGGAGTTGATAGCTATCAGAAAAGATTTTGCCAGTGTCTCCGAGGAGCAGCAAGCAGATGTATTGTCCATCCGGCAGCAACTGCTGCAGCTCATGCATTCCAAAAGGGACCTTCCTTTGTCTTCACCGCAGTCTGTAGGATCCGGATCCGTAGACTCTTTACTCTTTCAGCCATGAAAAAGCTAGCGGTCTCTTTCCTTTACTTCCTACTGGTCACCATGGCCCACGCACAGCAACGGACCTTCCAGGCACGTGACACCCGGCTCAAGGTGTACGGAGGAGATACCGTCGCTATCCTGGCCGACAGCGCCTATATCGTAAGCGCTGCACAAGCGCTTTTACTCAATGAGAAGCTACTGGAGCTCAAAGCTGCCCAGCGATCCAACCAGGAGCTTCATACCGCTCATACAGAACTGCTGGAGCGGGTAGGGGAGATCGAGGAGCAGGTATCCCGCTTACTTAACCGCCTGCAGTCCGAACACCGGGTGATGGAAGAAAGCCTGGTCTTACTCCTTTCCGAACTGGATCAGAGCATCGCCATCCTGCAAGCCGCCAACTCCGAGCTGGAAATGAACAATACCCAGCTACATGACCAGCTGGCCCTCATGGACCAGACCGTCAAACACCTGCGTAAAGAAAACCGCCGCCTCGGGTGGCACCAGATCCGTGAAAAAATTACCATTGCTGTTGTGGCCTTAGGCCTTGGATACCTTTTAGGGAATCTGTAAAAAGTTTAGTTTAGTTGTTGTTTAAATTGTAAAGTGAAAATTGTTAAGGATTGCCACTCCCTGTCCTACCCAGAGGCAGGAGTGGTTTTTTTTATGCATTTATCCTGACTGTATCCAGTGGTAGGTCTCCTCACCATTGTCAACTTAATAATTAAGAAAAAATAATTATGCTTTTTCGATCTATAGAAAGCCCCGTAGGGGTGACCTGTTTGTAGATCTAATATTAGCTGCTTATCTAAACCCCGTAGGGGTGACCTGATTTACAACAGGCCGCTCCTACGGAGCTAAAAACTATATTATCTCTCATTTCTACAAACAGGGCGTCCCTAACGGGACTTTAGTATGAATTAATTAATTCTCCTTAGGTTGACGGCTATGGTGAGGACCTGCCTACGGCAGACAGGCACCAGCAGGGGTTCCGTTTACGATAATAGGAGTGGTGCGGCTGGTTCCCCTTTTTTTAATCAACGAAGCTATCGTTTAATGAAGCTTTAGCGAAAGTAGATAGCGCAGTTGATAGGGGTCAGGGGTGCGCGTAGGGCTTTGAATGGCCCCTCCATTCATCGTCTCTCGAAGAGGACGATGTAAGCCTTCAGTATCGTTCCTTTCAGGAGACGATACCTGACAGGAGAAATGTACCACTATAATCCCCCTTCACCCCCTTTATGAAAGGGTAGTAGGAGGATGAAGGGTTAGCGGTGAAAGGGGGAATCGTAGCAATTGACGATTATCGCCATTATTATCAAATCAACCCCGAAAGATGGTTTTGACAAATTTTACCAGACTGAAATTCCCTCTCTTTGGAAGAGAGGGGAAGAAGAATTGATCAATTACCTAGCATTAAATAATTGGGTGAGTTGGTGGAAAAAACTCCCCACTATAATCCCCCTTCACTCTATTAGAAAAGCGCAGGGGAATTAAATGATCCTAATAACCATAGAAAAACGTATTTTTGTATAAAGGAATCCGATTATTATGCTTTCATATAGTAAAGAAGATTTAAGGAACCTGCTATTGATGGAAGAATTAGCAAAGCTTCATGCTGCTAAATCACGAATATCATCCTTTGAGACGAAATATGGAAAGCCATTCTCTGAGTTTAAACAGCAGGTAGCATCCAAAGAGGTATTTGAAGAATATGATGATTTCATAGAATGGAAAGCACTAATTGATCATAAGTTAAGCCTGGAAAGAAAAATATCTGATATCCGAAGTGGACAGTTTCAGGTTTCTTAACGAAAATAAGCTTGTAAGGAAAGTTGAAGTTCTCGACTACTTCACAACCGATAGTTCTCGATACTTCAAAATTATTATTTATTTCATTGATGGCTCGGCATTGTATGCTCGGGAATATAATAGTGAAGAGGAAAGAAACTATTCATTTCACTGGCAAAAGGACAATGAACTGATCCTGAGGTGGGACAATGCTCCGCATCACAAAAACCTAAAATCATTTCCTGATCACAAACACTTACCCACGGGCTTGAAAGAAAGCTCAGCTGTCTCATTATCCGATGTATTAGATTTTATCGAGTCAGAATTAGAAAAATAAGATCCACTACACAGTCATCCAATAATTGCAGCACTCAATAATTCCTTACTTCCAATCCCCCTTCACCCCCTTTATGAAAGGGTAGTAGGAGGATGAAATGTTAGCGGTGAAAGGGGGAATCGTAGCAATTGACGATTAAAGTCTGACTTAATTAGTGGAAAGATGGATTTGACGAATTCCACCAGACCGAAATTCCCTCTCTTCAGAAGAGAGGGGAAGGGGGTATAGACAATAACCTCAGGTCGAACAACTGGGTGAGTTGGTGAAAAAACTGCCTCCATTCACCGCCTCTCGAAGAGAACGATGTAGGCCGTGTATCGTTCCTCTTCCCAGGTCTGACCTGACAGACTTTTCGCTCGGTCAGTTTCAAGGATCCCTTTCGATCATTCGAACAAGAGCATCGTGTGGGAGTTTTTGGGGAGGATGGGGAAGTTGTAAGCACTAATTAATTTAGAAAATACTAACTATTTTAGTGTAGGAACGTATATTTGCAGTAACAGTACTCGCCACGCTACCCGTAAGATCAGCGTCCCAGGGCGAGTCTTTTGCTTTTACAGGCCTTTCTCTTTTATTCATAAATCAATATCTTACCGTTATGATTTATGAAAAGCCCCCCTCTACGATAGATCAGCAAATCAAAAAACTTCAGGAGCGAGGAATGAGCATTGGCAATATTCCTCTTGCTAAAAAATATCTTTCTCATATTAGCTATTATCGACTTGTGGGTTATTGGTATCCGATGTATACCGATAAACAATTACATAATTTCAAGAAAAATAGTCGTTTTGAAGATGCAATCGCCTTATACAATTTCGATCACGACTTGAGGATGTTACTCTTTGATATCATCGAGAAAATTGAGATCAGTCTTCGAACAAAACTTATTTATCATCTATCTCATGAATTCAATGCCTGGTGGTTTCAGGATTCTGATTTATTTAATGACCCACAGGAACTTGTAAAGACATTGTTTAAGATCCAGGAAGAGATTGAAAGATCAAAAGACATTTTTATTAAAGAACATCGAAAAAAGTATAAAGAGGATAAAAGATTCCCTCCAGCATGGAAAACCCTGGAGCTTACGACCTTGGGAAGTCTTTCTAAATTATACGGTAATCTCAAGAATAATATTAAACCCAAGGATGTTATTTCCCGTGAATATGGAACAGTAAATCATACATTTCTTCCTAGTTGGCTTCAATCAATTGCACAGATCAGAAATTACTGTGCCCATCATAGTAGATTGTGGAACAGGAACCTTCCTGGCGCTCCTAAACTTTTGCCTAACCCACCATATCCATGGGTCAATGATGTACCAAAACCGCATGAATTTCAGAAGCTATACATTCATATGTGCTTAATGAAATATTTGTTGAATGTAATCCAGCCAAATAATTTATTTACTAAAAGACTAATGTCACTATTAGAAGTCTATCCTACGGTAGACCCAAATGCCTTAGGCATGAAGACAAATTGGTTTGATGAACCTCTTTGGAAATGAGTCGCTCAGTCACTCGTTGCACCGACCGAACTGTTCGTTATCTTCTAAAGGAGACATCTGCCAGGAGGGAGAGGAGATCAGAATCTATCCCCAAATCAAAATTCCCTCTCTTTGGAAGAGAGGGGGAGGGGAATTGATCAATTACTTAGCATCAAATAATTGGGTGAGTTGGTGGGAAAAACTCCCCTCCATTCATCGTCTCTCGAAGAGGACGATGTAGGTTTTCAGTACCTACCAGCGGGATAGGATAAGCTCGCCTGAGTTCCGTCTGGTGAGGACACCAGCCGGGGCTTCCCGGCGAAGCCAAGCGACTGAGAGCGCCCGAGGGGTGCGCATAGGCGCTAACTGTCCGAATGTCCGAATATCGGAAAGTCTGAATATCGGAAAGTCCGAACTCAATATTCACCAATCCCCCAAATTTTCCCTCAAATCATAGCCCATATCTCACAAACAGACCCCATCTTGAAGCCTGAGTAAAAAAACGTCTATTGCATGACTGATCAAGAACCTTTGATTACCAATGATGCCGTCATCTTCGGCCTGCTGATGCTGATCCTGATGTTTGTGTTTTCCACAGCAAGCAGCAGCAATAAATTCTGGCAAAAATTCTACACGATGGTGCCCACGATCCTGGTGTGTTACTTCCTCCCTTCCTTGTTATCTTCCTTTGGGATCATCGATCCCCAGCAATCCAACCTCTATTTTGTGGCCAGCAGGTACTTGCTACCTGCCAGCCTGGTGCTGTTGACGATCAGCGTGGATCTGAAGGAGCTGGCCAAGTTGGGCCCCAAAGCACTGATCATGTTTTTTACCGGGACCGTAGGGATTGTGTTTGGCGGTCCGCTGTCCATCCTGCTGTTTAGCTATATCGCACCGGAGATCATCAACGCCCCACCACCCAATGAGGTCTGGAGAGGACTGACCACAGTGGCCGGCAGTTGGATAGGAGGGGGAGCCAACCAGGCAGCCATGAAGGAGGTTTTTGAGGTCAGTGATGAGGTGTTCTCCAAGGTCGTGGCGGTAGACATCATTGTCGCCAATATCTGGCTGGCCATCATGATGATCGGGATCGGTCGCAATGAGTGGGTCAACAAAAAGTTGAAGGCCGATGACAGCTCCATTGAATCGTTGAAAAAGAAAATAGCGGATTACCAGCAAAGCGTATGGCGGATT
Source organism: Cyclobacteriaceae bacterium (assembly GCA_965223915.1). GTDB lineage: Bacteria > Bacteroidota > Bacteroidia > Cytophagales > Cyclobacteriaceae > UBA7330. The sequence goes on from OZ245027.1 coordinate 3,886,250, forward strand.
CCTACGGCACCCGATCTGTTTAAGGTGCTGGGCGTAGCTTTCATCTGCACGGCGTTCGGACATTTCCTGGCCGATATCATCGCCCCTTATATTGGAACCAACTTTCCCAACCTGAAAGATTACAGCCTGGACTCCGGGTTTTTCTGGCTCGTCGTGATCACGACCACCCTGGGTGTGTTGTTGTCTTTCACCCGGGCAAGGGAGCTGGAAGGCGCAGGCGCCTCCAGGATCGGAACGGTATTCATCTTCATCCTGGTCGCAACGATTGGAATGTATATGGACGTGACCGCGATTTTTGATGACCTGGGACTGTTCCTTGTCGGTTTTGTGTGGATCATGTTCCATGCGGGATTGCTCATCCTGGTGGCCAAACTCATCAGGGCCCCGATGTTTTTCATCGCCGTGGGGAGCCAGGCGAATGTGGGCGGCGCGGCTTCTGCACCCGTCGTGGCTTCCTATTTCCATCCGTCCCTGGCCCCGGTGGGTGTCCTGATGGCCGTGCTGGGCTATGTGCTGGGTACCTATGGTGCCTACATCTGCGGGCTGATGATGCAGGGAGTGAGTCCGTGAGGGTTAAGCATTAAGTCTTCAATTTATACAGACACATTTGCCATTTTTCACATCATGTCACTCCTTCGGAGTTTAATTGGGTATTGATGATGATTTCTATAATTCTGTCATTCCTTCGGGATTCGAATTCTACACCGTTTAATCCGGATGATTATGCATTAGCACTTCGTTAGAAGTGTTAAATACAGCCTCTTAAGTTGACGGCTACGCTGTTCACCAACAATACACGACAACTATTCAGTCTCCTTCATTTTCTCCTGCTATCCTTGCCAATATCCACAGCATAATCGTACTTTGGCGGTATGAACGTCAAACAATCCCTTCTTTTACTATCAATATCATTATTTGCCATCAGTTGCTCCACCAGTGATCAGTCGGCTGATCTGCCCAGGATCGCCATCGCCGGACTGGCCATCGAGTCAAGTACCTTTTCGCCGGCGGTTTCTGAAACAGATGCCTTTCATGCCCGGGTGGGGGATGAGATCTTTGGGTATTATCCGTTTATGGATCCCGATTCTGTCAATCGAAAACGTGCCGAATGGTTCCCGGCGCTGCGTGGCCATGCATTGCCTGGGGGGATCGTCTCCCGACATGCATATGATTCCCTGATGGGCGTGATGCTGGGGATGCTCGAAGAAAATCTTCCTTATGATGGACTCTTCTTCGACATCCATGGCGCGATGAGTGTCCAGGGCCTGGACGACCCGGAAGGGGATATGATCAAAAAGATCCGGGAGGTCGTCGGCACCGAAACGCTGATCTCTACCAGCATGGACCTGCATGGAAACGTCTCTAAAACACTGGCTGGTCATTCTGACCTGATCACCTGCTACCGCATGGCACCCCATGAAGATGCGTTAGAATCCAAGAAACGAGCGGTGGACAACCTGCTGGAACGTTTGGAGTCCGGAAAAGAAAAACCTGCTTACAAGGCCTGGGTGCCTGTGCCTATCCTGCTACCCGGGGAAAAGACCAGTACCCGCATTGAACCGGGGAAAGGGCTGTACGCTAAGGTGGCCCCGGTTGCCGATAGCGAGGGCGTAATTGATGCCGCCATCTGGATCGGGTATGCCTGGGCAGATGAGCCACGAAATCACGGTGTGGTGATGGTCACCGGTGATGACAAGGAAGCGGTAACGAAGGGTGCGGAGAAGCTAGCCCGGGCTTTCTGGGAGGTGAGGCATGAATTTGATTTTGTAGCACCTACCACCACCTTTGAGGAGGCGATGGAAATGGCACTTAGCTCAGACAAAAAGCCTTTCATGATCAGTGATATGGGGGACAACCCCACGGCCGGCGGGGCCGGAGATGTCACCTGGACGATCACCGAGATCTTAAAAAGACCTGAATTTAAAAGCGAAGATGGCCCTACGCTCATCTATGCTTCCATACCCGGACCTGAGTTTGTCGCGCAAGCCATAGCCATCGGAGAAGGAGGGGAGATCAGTGCCACCGCAGGAGCGATGGTAGATGATCGATATGCGCCACCCGTGAAGATTACCGGGACCATAGAAAAGATCAAGCATGGAGATGTGCATGCGGAGACCGAGGTGGTTGTAAAGACCGGAAGTGTTTTTGTGATTGTCACCAAAAAAAGGAAGCCCTATCACCACGAAAGCGATTTTACGGAGCTGGGACTCAGCCCGCGGGAAGCGGACATCGTGGTGGTGAAGATCGGATACCTCGTTCCGGAACTGTACAATATGCGGGGCGACTGGGTGATGGCGTTGACACCCGGCGGCGTGGATCAGAACCTTGATCGTTTGGGTCATGAGCGGATCAAACGACCGATGTTCCCACTGGATCCTGATATGGATGATCCGGACCTGTCAGCGAGGTTGATCCCGCTTTCACACGAACTGTAAACCTGGATTAGAATATTTATTCTCCCTCTATTCATCGTCTCTCGAAGAGGACGATGTAGGTCTTGAATCATCCCTTTCCACTGCTCCCAAGGTCTGTCCCCTCAGGCCAGTTGTGTTTCAGCTTTAGGTAGGTGTTGTAACCGTGTTGTCACCGATCTGAAGCGTATCTGGATAACAAGACCTCCTGAGATCAGATGATTTATTGGCCTGTCAGCTGACAGGACAAGGAATATGAGTTTCAAAATAACCTAACACCGAATTCAGGTTAAAAGCCCTCCATTCATCGTCTCTCGAAGAGGACGATGTAGGTCTTGAATCGTCACTTTCCCCTGCTCCCAAGGTCTGTCCTGACAGACCTGATGCGTTTCTGCTATATGTAAGTATTGTAAAGGTGTTGTCACTGATTTGTTGGCCTGGCAGGGGACAAGCCATGGAATAAGACTTTCAAAATAACCTAATGCCGAATTCAGGTTAAATAGAATATTTATTCAAAGCGATTAGTTTTGGGCTGAGAATAAATGTGATGAAGAAATACACGGTAGGCGTAGACATTGGCGGTGGCCACATCCTGAGTGCCATTGTTGACAATGCGAACAATCAGCTTTTAGCGGAGACTAAATCCTATGTCAAGGTAAACAACAAAGGCACCTTTGAGGAAATCATGACCTCCTGGTCGACAGCCTTAAATGAGTCGATCAAACATATTGATCCCGATGATCTGGAAGGCATCGGTTTTGCCATGCCCGGCGCTTTCAACTATAAAGATGGGATCGGGATGTTTGAGGAGGGGAACAAAAAGTACCTCGCCTTGTACCAGGTGAATATCAAGGATGCCCTGACCCCTTATCTTGACATAGCGCATGAAATCCCCTTCCGGTATTTAAATGATGCCACGGCATTTGCCGTTGGAGAGGCGTGGTTGGGCAAGGCGAAGGATGCCTCCAAATCCATCGCGGTTACCCTGGGTACCGGTTTAGGTTCTGCATTTATCGATCAGGGTGTTCCGGTAGTGGTTCGTGAAGATGTCCCCAAAGAAGGCTGCCTGTGGCATTTGCCTTTCAAGGAGGGGTTGGTGGATGATTACTTTTCTACCCGTTGGTTTACCATCACTTATGAGCAAAGGTTCGGGAAGAAGGTGGCGGGTGCCAAAGAGCTGGCGGATGCTGCACAAGATTCACCTGAGATCATGGCTTTGTTTGAAGAGTTTGGAAGTAACCTTGGGGAGATGTTCACCCCCTGGTTGAAGAAATTTCCTGCTGAGGTCATCGTGATGGGTGGGAATATCACCGGGGCATTCAATTTGTTTGGTCCCACCATGCTCAGGTATTTCGAAAAGCAGGGTATTAAAACCCGGGTAGAGATCTCTGACCTGATGGAAGATTCCGCCCTGCTGGGAAGCACCCGACTCTTTGAAGAAGCTTTCTGGAACAGGGTGAAGGGACAATTGCCTACTTTGTGAAGCACCCTGGAACAACGTCTCCAGCTCTGCAAGGGGATTGTCACGTCACCAATCCTGAGATCTTACGACTCATGATTGGCTCCTCACAATGACGAGCTTTGTTGCTGGGGGTTGTGCTATATCACTAAGATTGGCAAATGATTTTTTTATAGTCTGGATCTCCATCTTTATCGTAAAATCGAAATTACTTAGTGTGTCCACATTTCACGAATAACCCAAGGAATATCTGCCTCTCAAGAAACAAGAACGAGCTATTTTGGTATATGACTAAATGTATATTATTAACCAGGCTTGTAAATCAGAAGGGCGCGAGGGCCTGCCAAAATACCGGGCCAGCGTCGGGCCATGTGCGGCTGAAGTGATTATTTTGGCTTGACCTCTTTGCTTACTTTCTGTGTCAAGACAGAAAGTAAGAGCCTCCGCGGCTCCAGCGGTAGTAAATAAACTATTTTGAAGGGAATGAAATCCAGAACAACTTCTCCAGTTCTACAAGGGGATTGTCACGTCACCAATCATGAGATCTGACGACCTCATGATTGGCTCCTCACAATGACGAGCTTTGTTGCTGGGGCTTGTGATTTTATCGCTAAGATTGGTAAGTAATTATTTATGGACGGGATCTCCACTTTTATCGTAAAATCGAAATTACATAGTGTAACCATGCTTCACGATGACCCAAGAATTTCGTTTCTCAAGAAGCAAGAACGAGCTATTTTGGTATATGACTAAATGTATATTATTAACCAGGCTTGTAGATCAGAAGGGCGCGAGGACCTGCCAAAATACCGGGCCAGCGTCGGGCCATGTGCGGCTGAAGTGATTATTTTGGCCGCTTCGGCGGTCCGATTGATTTTTTGAATACTTTTTTTACGGTCCGACGTATCGGTCAAGAAAAAAGTATTTGCCTGCCACGCTGTCGCTGAAGCTTTAGCGTAAGAGACCGGCATGAGGGTAATGAAAAAAAGTTTGAGATATTTTTATTTACAACCCAACCCAATTAAAAAAGAAGGCCCTGAATTTCAGAACCTTCTATCTATTGATCGGATTTGGCAGGATATTACAACCTGATAATATCCGCGCTTAATTCATGCGTATTTCCATTTGGAGGGGTATCAAATCCTGTCAGAATGATGTTATAGTACCTTCTTCCAAGCAATTCCACATTTGGCACCTGAAGGACAGTGGTTTGTCCATTATCATCCAGGAATTCGAAGGTGACCCGGCCAGCGTCTACTGGTTTGAATTCACTGCTGTTTTTAAAGCTTTCAGCTCCAAACAGCTCATCTTCATCAGCAAGCACTCGCACGGCTGGAACGTCTGGTGACAGGTGAATAAACCTTACCATTGCCTTTCCGGTGATCGCATCAGGGAAGCTGTCTTCAATCATCACTGCCTCCAGGTTATTGGCCCTATTTGCCACAAACACTGAATAAGATTCTCCCACTTCAAAAGTAAATGTGGTATCCACCAAAGCTATTACACCGGTATTGGCTTCGATAAACTTCATGTTTCTGTCTCCGGGGTAAAAGTTCAGGTAGTTGCTAAAATCCTTGAATTCAAAGGGATCATTGTTGATCTGTCCTGTACTCACCCTAATGTTCAGTCCATTGGTATCCGGTGAACCATGATAAATACTCACATGAGCCACTTCAATGGGTGTGGGCTCATCCTGCTCATCACAACTTGTCAAGAATAATATGACAGTTACCGCTAGTCCTAAAACTATTGACCCCAGTCTATAGTTTCTATTTTTCATTTTTGGTTGCATAGTTGACAAAATTTATTGCCTTACAATTATTTTGAGTTTGTAGATCTCACTACGCCCATATAGACAGAGCAACCCAAAAATTGGTTGGTAAGGAAATGAAAAATATTATGAGGGGTGAAAATCCGTGATTGTCCGGATGATTTAAGTGATCACTCTCCGGTCTTATCAAATAAACCTTTTGCGACTTTAAAATTAGATGGGTTCTTGATGATCAGACTATACCTGGTGGTTTTATCCGGTACCAGATTCTTTGAAGGATATATCCCCATGGGTTGCAGGTTGGGCAATTGATCGTGAGGTAGCTTTTCAACCTGATGCCTGGGAGCCGGAGCTTCCCTCTCCTCCGGACTCAGGACTTTGAAGGGCCTCTCCGAAAATTTGTACTCCGGATTTGAATAAAACGAAAGCCCTTCTTCGGATGAATACCCTTTAAAAGATGATTGAGGTCTTGGTTTAAGAAGCGTTTGTGCTTCCACGGAGTAAAAACCAATGACAAACAATGCGAGCATACAACCTACATATTTCATAACCCGGGACTTTAGTTTTAACTAAGATAAATAATTTGATCCTAATTAACTGTATAACCCCATTTAAAATGTAGGACTTCCGGTATTCAGCTAGAGTACTTCTTTCAAACCCTTCACCAAACGATCGACATTTTCTTTTCTGGCCGTATGACCCATGAGACCGATTCTCCAGATCTTACCAGCCAGGGGACCTAAACCTCCACCAATCTCAATGTGGTGTTTTTCCAGGAGGTGTGTCCTGACCGCTGCGTCATCAACACCATCCGGAATGGTGACAGCATTGAGCATGGGCAGGCGATAGGGAGCGTCCACGTAAAAGTTTATACCAAGCTTTTCCAGCTCCCGTCCCAGGTATTGATGGACTTCAGCATGACGCCTATAGACATTTTCCAATCCCTCATCCAGGATCAGGTGAACAGCTTCATTGAGTGCATACAACATATTGATGGGCGCAGTATGATGGTAGGCACGTTTTTCTCCAGACCAGTAGTTGATGATCATGGTCAGGTCCAGGTACCAGTTCGGAACTTTGCTTTTTCTGTCCTTAATTTTTTGTACGGCTCTTTCCGACATCGAAACCGGAGACAATCCGGGAGGACAGGACAGGCATTTCTGAGTACCGCTGTAGATGGCATCAATCTTCCACTCGTCTGTTTTTACGGGGATGCCACCAAGGCCAGTGACCGAATCTACCAGAAATAAGGCACCCGTTTGGGTAACAAGCTTAGAAATTTCTTCGATCGGATTTTTCACGCCGGTAGATGTCTCGGCATGAACAACTGCGATGAGATCATAAGAGGCACTGTTCAATTTTTTCTCAACAGCTTCTGGAACGACAGGTGTTCCCCATTCAAATTCCAGCGCATCCACTTCGGCTCTCAGGCGGCCGGCGAGGTCCTGCATCCTTTTACCAAAAACGCCATTGGAAAGGATCAGTACTTTGTCTCCGGGCTCTACCAGGTTGACAAAGCATGTTTCCATACCGGCAGATCCAGTTCCCGACATGGGAATGGTCAGTTGGTTTTTAGTCTGGAAAAGCGATTGTAATGAAACCTTGATATCGTCCATGATCCGGATGAAGTGAGGATCCAGATGTCCGAGCGAGTAGGTGGACAAAGCCTCGTAGATTTCTTTTGGAACACTGGAGGGGCCGGGACCCATGAGCAGGGTTTCAGTAATTTCATTGAGTAGTTTTGATTTCATGGAGGGGTAATAGTTTGTTGTAAGTTCTTTGAATCAATGTTTTGCTAAAGTATCGCAAAATAAGAATTCCGCAGGATACATCAGAAAGTGACTACATATTAATGGAGCTTTTAGTACAAATAGTTAAGATTTTCTAACTTCAAGCCCTGAATGATCAACCCATGCAAAAACCTATGATGAAAAATCTGACCAGCTTAGTAATAACCGTTGTTATTGGCTTATTGATATCCAGTTGTGGAGAGGAGCCCGCCAAAAAACCGAATATCGTGGTGATATTCAGTGATGACCATGCTTATCAGGCCATTAGTGCTTACGGGTATGGGTTAAATGAAACACCCAACATTGACAGAATTGCCAAGGAGGGAGCGCTTTTCACCCGATCATGTGTGACGAATTCTATTTGTGCACCCAGCAGGGCTGTTTTGCTCACAGGAAAGCACAGTTTTGTGAATGGTAAGGTAGACAATGTGCAGCCTTTCAACTGGGATCAACCAAGTTTTCCTAAGCTGCTACAGGCTAACGGATATCAGACTGCATTGATTGGAAAGATACACCTGGATGGACTGCCTCAGGGATTTGATCACAGCATGGTGTTACCGGGCCAGGGGCATTACTATAATCCCGATTTTCTTGTGAATGGAGAGAGAAAGAATTTTATTGGCTATTGCACGGAATTGATCACAGAGTATACGATGAAATGGTTGAAAGAGGATCGCGATCCTGAGAAACCCTTCCTATTGTTATACCACCACAAGGCTCCGCACAGAAACTGGAAGCCATCACCCAAATACCTCACATTATTTGATGATAAGGAGTTTACTCCACCTGCCAACTACTTCGATGATTATGAAGGAAGGGGAGTAGCTGCCAAAGAGCAGGAGATGGAAGTAGATGGTCATGCACAATGGGGCCATGACTTTAAAATGGTTGTCGATCCCAATGGTGACAGTACCGGATTCCACAGAGAGCTGGCCAGGTTCAATGAACAGCAACTGGCAGACTGGAATGCAGCGTATGAACCTAAAAACGATGAAATGAAGGCCCGTTTCGCTGAAATGACTGATAAAGAAATCGGAACCTGGAAATACAACCGATACATCAAAGATTACCTGCGCACTATACAATCTGTGGATGATGGCGTAGGCGAGGTGATGGACTACCTGGAAGAAAATGACATGTTAGACAATACCATCGTGGTATATACCTCTGATCAGGGTTTTTACCTGGGAGAGCACGGCTGGTTCGACAAGCGATTTATGTACAAAGAGTCGTTCAGGACGCCTTTGCTCGTTCGCTATCCGAAAGAGATCAAAGCCGGCACACAGATTGATGAGCTGGTTCAGAACCTGGACCTGGCCCCTACATTCCTTGACTATGCAGGTGTAGAAGTCCCGGCAGAAATGCAAGGTGAGTCATTTAGAAATCTGGTTAGCGGAGAAACCGATGAGTGGAGGGATGCTGTCTATTATACCTATTATGAATATCCTTCAGTGCATATGGTCAAGCGGCATTATGGTGTTGCAGATAAAAGATACAAGCTCATTCATTTCTACTACGATATCGACCAGTGGGAGCTTTATGATCTGGAAAAAGATCCTGCTGAAATGAAGAATGTGTACAATGATCCTGAATATGCTTCAGTCAGAGAGGGGATGCATAAAAAGCTTGCTGAGCTTCGGGAATACTATGGTGACAGCGATGCCAATGACCAAAAGTACCTGGATAGTTACCTTGAAAATACCAAAAGAGAAAGATCCGAAGTAAGAGTCATTCAATGATTTTAGCCCCCGGGACGAGCGCGGAAGTTCCTTGAACGAGCGCGGAAGTTATTTCCGTGCTAATGAGTAGACTTCCGTGCTAGTGAATACCATACTAGTGTGCTAGTAAGAATAGAGCACAGTTATTTACTCTCCCGGACTAAACTTAAACACCCTTTCCATTTTCACCCATTTCTCGGCCGATGAAGCATCGGGAGATGACTTTTGATATTTGGTCATAAACTCTTCCCATTCAGCCTGACGGGGTAACCCGGCCAGTTTGCCCATTTGCGTTTCGAAGTCGAAGTCTGCCGGGGTGACCAGGATCATAAAAAGATGCGTTCCATCCAGATAGATCTCATGGTCCAGGATGCCTACCTTTTTGATACCATCCAGTACTTCCGGCCATACCTTGGCATGCCATGCTTTGTATTCTGCAATAAGCTCAGGATCGTTCTTGAGCTCGAGGTGCATGCAATAGCGTTTAACCGGAACATCAAATGAAGCTTGCAGGTATCCGTTTTCCATGGATTCAATCATTTGGCTAGTGGTCTTTTGGGTGTTTTGATTTTCTTGATTGCAAGAATACAAAAATATAATGGCCAGGTAAACCAGCCCCATTGTGTTTCTTAGGATCATTGTTAGCTATGGTTTTATTTATACATACTGCTGAATGCTTCCATCCAGCTTTTAGCCATCAGGTGAGCCCCTGCGAAAGAAGGATGCACACCGTCATGGCTCCAGTGTGAGCATTCAGCTGTTTTGCAGGCGTCATCAAAGATCTTCTGGTAAGGGATCCAGATAGCCCCATGCTTATCAGAAACCCTTTTGGCTGCTTGCTGATATTCATAGAATTCAGGATACCACTTTGCTATTTTTTTGATCGCTGAGCCTTCCGGTAGTGCAAAAGGTTCTCCGATGATCAACTTTACTCCGGGTCTGTTGTCCTTCGTTCTGGTGAGTAGTGCATCGAAGTCATTTTCATAGGATGTGGGTGTACCCTTGTAATCATGTGTAAATGAGTGCCAGTAGTCATTCACCCCAATGAGTATGCTCACTACATCTGGCTGCATGTTTAGGCAATCCTTTTCCCATCTTGCATCCAGTTGGGGGACCTTATTTCCACTGATGCCCCTGTTATACAATTGCCAGCTGGTCTGTGGATATCCTCCAACCAATTCAGCACAAGCCAGCATGGCATAGCCCCGACCCATATTATGAAAGTCGTTGGCTTTCTCACTCTCTTTGTTTCTGCCGGCATCGGTAATGGAGTCGCCCTGAAACACCACAGAAAGAGAAGTGGGTAGTTTGAGTTTTTTATCAAGAGATCCACCATAGGAGGTCATCAGGCCTGTGAGTCCTACACCGGTGACGAATGACTTTTTCATAAAGGATCTTCTTTGTGGATTGGTTGATGGGTTTTTCATGTGTATAATAATTGATTTTCAAAGGTCACATGGAATGTCCGAAAGCCCATAACCTCCTCCAAAGCCCTATTTTCCTCAAATATTCATCTTCGGTTGGTATAGCGCGCTTTATGGACATTTCATGTTGAATATCAAATAATTGGGATTGAATGAGTAATTTAAAGGAAAACACCGAATGACTCAAAGAGATATAGTAAAAATGACTATAAGTCTTTAAGTTTGTAGTAAAGCATTAAATAAAAACATTAAACCTATGCCCACACTAGGAGAAAAAGAATATTTCAAAGGAGTAGGAACCATCAAATATGAAGGTCCTGAATCGGATAATCCATTTGCTTTTAAATACTACGATGAAAACAAGGTAGTTGCTGGAAAGTCAATGAAAGATCATTTCAAGTTTGCCTGTGCCTACTGGCATACCTTATGCAATACCGGTGGCGATCCTTTTGGTCCCGGAGTAAAAGTTTTCCCCTGGGACGCGGCCAATGAGCCTGTACAAAGAGCGAAAGACAAAATGGATGCTGCCTTTGAATTCATCACCAAATTAGGATTGCCTTATTTCTGTTTCCATGATTTTGATCTGGTAGAGGAGGGAAGTACGATCCAGGAATCAGAAGGCCGACTGGCCAAGATCACGGATTATGCGAAAGAGAAGATGTCGGCCTCAGGGGTGAAACTGCTGTGGGGTACCGCCAACCTGTTTTCTCACGCCCGGTACATGAATGGCGCAGCTACCAATCCGGATTTTAATGTGGTGGCCTATGCTGGCACTCAGGTGAAAAATGCTTTGGATGCCACCATCAAATTGAATGGAGAGAACTACGTTTTTTGGGGCGGTCGGGAAGGCTATATGTCTTTGCTGAATACAGACATGAAACGTGAGCTGGATCATCTGGCACAATTCCTCCATCAGGCCAAAGACTATGCCCGAAGTCAGGGATTTAAGGGTACTTTCTTTATCGAGCCTAAACCCATGGAGCCTACCAAGCACCAGTATGACTTTGATGCGGCAACTGTCGTTGGGTTTCTACAGTCGAAAGGACTGGACAAAGACTTTAAACTGAATATCGAGGTTAATCATGCCACCCTGGCCAATCATACCTTCCAGCATGAGCTTCAGGTGGCTGCGGATGCAGGTTTACTGGGAAGCATCGATGCCAACAGAGGCGATTACCAGAATGGATGGGATACGGATCAGTTCCCCAACAATATCTACGAAGTAGCAGAAGCCTTCCTGGTCATCCTCGAAGCCGGTGGATTTGGTGGAGGAGGTATCAACTTTGATGCGAAAACCCGACGAAACTCCACAGATCTGGAGGACCTGTTCCACGCACACATCGGAGCCATGGATGTGTTTGCCCGGTCATTACTGATCGCAGACAAAGTACTAACTAAGAGTGAATACAAAAGCCTGCGCAAAGAGCGATATGCCTCTTTTGATAACGGAAAAGGGAAAGACTTTGAGAATGGAAAAGTTGGCCTGGCCGAGCTACGGGAGTTAGCACTTGAAAACGGAGAACCTCAGCAGATCAGCGGCCGTCAGGAGTACTTTGAGAATATTATTAATAATTGTATTTAGGATTTCGCGCAAATTGGTTCACTCTAAGACGCAAAGGCGCAAAGTTGAAGGGAAGAGACCCTAACGGAAAATGGGATTCAGAGGTTGTAAACAATTCTTTGGGTCCCTTTTTTATATTGGAGCAAGGTTCATGTAAAGGCGCAGATTCAGTAATCTACGTCTGGTGGGGACACCGTGGCCGCCATCCCAGGAGTTTTTACTTAAAACGGTGTAACTTTCAAATCCCGAAGGGATGAAAGACAGGGATTTACTTAAGATAAAAATATGTCATTTGCTGCGTGAAATCAGTCCTTTGCGTCTAATCCTTTACGTGAACCCTCCTAAAACTCGAAATTAAACCCCTTATCCTTTAGCTCGGATACACCGCTTCATCGAACCGGCACAGACTGGGAGCACGGCGGGTTACATCCAGATATTTTCTTGCAGAGTCAACCCCTGTTCAGTGAATCGAGTCTCAACCTAAACCATTTCTTCATTCAATTTGCATCTCAAATAAATCCCGAAGGGATGGCAATATTATAGAAACTCGAACTTATTGAGAAAAGCTAAATATTCCTCTTTAAAGGTTTGCTTTTTATGATGTTCTTCTTGATTGAGAATGTATTGATAGACATTATTGAGCTGTGAATGGGAATATGAAAATGCGCCATAACCCTCCTGCCAGCTGAATTTACCAGGCAACCACTTTTTCTCATTGATAAAATTCGTAGCATTGTTTTTGACATCCCTCATCAAGTCCGATAATGCCATAGAGGGCTTCAATCCAACAAAAATATGGACATGATCTGCGACACCATTAACAATGATTGATTTCTGGTTTTTGTTTTCAATGATCCCTGAAATGTATTTAAATACCTCATGTCGCCAGGCTTTGTTCAGCAAGTTTGCTCTTCCTTTTACAGCAAAGACAGCCTGAATGTAAATTTGTGAGAATGATCCGGCCATAAATGTCACTCCCCTGGTCGGGCACCTTCGGAGTTTAAATTCGTATTAATGCTATTATTCTACAATCCTGTCATCCCTTCGGGATTCGCAAGATACACCGTTTTAAGTGAAATCTCCATAGAATGTAGGTTATGGTGACTCCAGACAGTCATCTGGTTGTGTGAACCTCCATCAAATACATTATCCCCTTTTATACGTTTGCATCTTTTCATAGCCTCCGAAGCCCTTTGGCATAGGAGTGCGTGAAACCTCCTAAAACTCGAAATTAAACCCCTTATCCTTCAGCTCCGCATACACCGCTTCATCGAATCGGTACAGACTGGCTGCCCGGTGGGCAACATCCTGTTGTTTTTCCTTGCAATCTACCAGCAGTCCCATTTTGAGGAATTTCCTGCGGAAGTTGGGCTTGTCAAGCTTCACGTCCAGAATGGCTTCATACAGCTGGTGCAATTGATGGAGGGTAAACTTTTCGGGCAAGAGGTTAAAGCCAATGGGAAAATGCCTTACCTGATGTTTCAGATGGTTCAGCCCATATTGTAAAATTTGGTGATGGTCATAAGGAAGGTCAGGGGTTTGATTGAGGGGGAACCAGCGGGCATCAGAGGCTGTGAAGCCTGGAATGATCTCATAATCCTCAGGCTTGACCATGGAAAAGTAGGCCACCGTCAACACCCTTTTGTTGGGATACCGATCCACATCCCCGAAGGTTTTTAGCTGTTCGAGGAAAATGTCTTTTACTCCGGTCAACGCATAGAGAATCCTGCCAGCTGCATCATCCAGACCCTCGTTGTATTTGATCCAGCCACCAGGGATCGCCCATTTGCCTTTGCTGATCCCTTCACCATGCTGTACGAGCAGGATCTTCAGGTCGCCATTAAATCCAAAGATTACACAGTCAATGGAAAGCTCATCAATAATATCATCTCTGAATTTGTTGTTCATGTTGTTTTAGTAGCAGTGGAAAAACAGAATTATTTAGTTTAGCAATTTTCCGATAAAAATAATCCTTGATGCCAAAGAAAGAAATTAATCAGATCAGTACAGTTGTTCACTCTGAATCTTTTGAGTGTACGATCACTGTTGATGTTGCTGTTTTTGGTTTTCAGGAGGGTAGCTTAAAAGTGCTGCTGGTCAAAAGGGCGATTGAACCATTCAGGGATTATTGGATGCTCCCGGGAGGAATCATGAAAGCCGATCAGTCTGTGGAAGAAGCTAAGAATGACGTGCTGTTTCACCTCACCGGGTTGGACAACATACATGCCGAGCAGGTGAAGGTGTATAGTGCGATTGATCGTCATCCAGTGAAACGCGTGGTGACCGTAACATTTTATGCACTGATCAAACCCGAGAATCATCCGGTGATCGCCAAAAACTACATTTCGGATGTGAAATGGTTTACGCTGGAGGAAGTACCTCAGCTTGGCTTCGACCATAATCAGATCATTGATGACGCCTCCATTAAGTTGCGGGATAATCTGAGAGATCACCTGATTTTAGGGGAACTCTTACCTAAAAAGTTTACCTTAAAAGAACTGCAGGATCTTTACGAAAGCATTCTGGGAGAAACATTGGATCGAAGAAATTTTAGGAAGAAAATGCTACAGCTTAATATGATTTCTCCTACTGGGGAGAAGAAGGTCGGCGTAAAGGGCGGGCCTGAATTGTTCAGTATGAAATAACCAGCCCTGCATTTTTATTTCTGGTATTCTGTGTATAAATTACACGGTTAAAACAACCCAACAATGAAGACACGGTTTTCCATACTAATCACACTTGCTATCATGATGGTAGCGGGGTGTAATCAGCCCAAAAAAGAAGAGCAATCGGCAACATTTGATGTTGAACAAGCTAAGGCTGCACTGGATTTTTCCATTAAGCAATACAAAGGCATGGCAGAGAATCTGCCTGATAGCGTAATTCCCAAGTCATTCAAAGATGGTCAGTTAGTGACCCGGGGGATACGTGACTGGGTGAGTGGGTTTTACCCGGCCAGCTTATGGTATCTTTATGAATATAGCGGAGACGAAGCATTGCAGGCTGAAGCCGAAAAGCGCACCTGGTTGCTTGAGCCACTAAAAGATTATACAGGGACACACGATCTTGGTTTTATGATCTATTGCCCATTTGGCAATGCGTACAGGATCACCGGAGATGAAAAATATGTACCGGTGATCATCAAAGGTTCTGAATCGTTGATCACCCGATTCAATGAAGAAGCAGGGGTAATCAAATCCTGGGACTGGAAGCGTGGTGATGACTGGACATTTCCGGTAATCATCGACAACATGATGAACCTGGAGATGCTGCTTTGGGCCCATGAAAGATCAGGCAATGAAGCATTTAAGTCAGTATCCCTCTCTCACGCCGATACCACCATCAAACATCACTACAGGGATGACTATAGCACCTGGCATGTGATCGACTATGATACGGTCAATGGGGGAGTGAATGGTAAAATGACCCACCAGGGTTATTCCGATGGATCAGCCTGGGCGAGAGGACAAGCCTGGGGTTTGTATGGGTATACCGTAATGTATCGTCAGACCAAAGATCAGAAATACCTTGAGCAGGCTAAAAAGGTTGCGGATTTCATACTCAATCATCCCAATTTACCGGAAGACAAAGTTCCTTACTGGGATTTCAATGCACCTGATATACCCAATGCTTACAGAGATGCATCTACAGCATCAATTGCTGCATCAGCGTTACTCGAGTTGAGTGATTATGTTGATGAGTCGCTGGCTACTTTTTATCTGGACAACGCGCATCAAATGTTGCAATCGTTAAGCAGTCCGGATTATCTGGCTGACCTTAATGAAAATGGTAACTTTATCCTTAAACATGGAGTGGGTCATCTACCAGGAGATAGTGAGATAGATGCTCCGTTGTCTTATGGGGATTACTATTTCATCGAGGCCCTTGTAAGATATTTAAAAATGAACAACGAATTTAACTAAGAAAACAAACTATCATGTCACAAACGTTCGAAGAAAGATTTGCTACCAACCCTACGGATTTTAAGAGCTACGATACAGCACGTATCAGACAGGACTTTCTGATTGATAACCTCTTTCAGAAAGACCATATCCACCTGGTATACTCACATTACGACCGGTACATCGTTGGAGGAGCGCTGCCTATCAGTGCCACCTTAAAACTGGAAACATTCGACCTGTTAAAAGCCGATACCTTTCTGGAAAGAAGGGAAATGGGCGTAGTCAATGTAGGTGGTCCCGGAGAAGTTACCGTAGACGGCAATACCTATAAGCTGGCCAGAAAAGAAGCCCTTTATATTGGTCAGGGATCAAAAGATGTTTCGTTTAAAAGTCTGGAAAAGGCGGATCCAGCTTATTTTTATCTGAATTCGGCACCTGCTCACCATGCATTCCCGGTAAAACACATCACCGCTGATAAAGCAGAAACTGTAGACCTGGGGAGTCTTGAAACCAGCAATGAAAGAACCATCAATAAACTGATTGTTAATTCAGTGGTAGATATATGTCAGATGCAAATGGGACTCACCGCTCTAAATACTGGAAGTGTCTGGAATACGATGCCGCCCCATACCCATACCAGAAGGATGGAAGCTTATTTCTATTTTGATCTCCCCGAAGATCAATCTGTTGCTCATTTCATGGGTACACCAGAGGAGTCACGGGTATTGTGGGTAAAGAATAAGCAAGCTATCCTGTCTCCACCATGGAGCATGCACATGGGTGCTGGTACTACCAACTATTCCTTTATTTGGGGCATGGCTGGAGAAAATCTGGACTACGGTGATATGGATGTTGTACAACCTACAGGACTAAAATAAGCACAGTATGGAATTGTTTGATCTAAAAGGAAAAGTGGCCATTGTGACCGGTGGTACACATGGTCTCGGGATGTCTATTGCTAAAGGGTTGGGCCTGGCCGGCGCTACATTGGTGATCAATGGGCATACACCTGCCAGGATGGAAGAGGCGCTTAAAACCTATAAGTCTCAGGGAATCACGGCTCACGGATATTTGTTTGACGTGACCAATGAGGAGCAGGTAAAACAAAACATCGCACAAATCGAATCCGAAGTAGGGCCCATTGATATTTTGGTGAATAATGCTGGTATCATCAAGCGAGTGCCCATGCTGGAGATGGAGGTAGATGCCTTCAAAGAAGTACTTGATGTCAATGTGGTCGGCTCCTTTATTATGGCCAAACACATTGTACCTGGCATGATCAAACGGGGCGGAGGAAAAGTGATCAACCTTTGCAGCATGATGTCAGAGCTTGGACGTAATACAGTGGGAGCTTACGCTGCTGCCAAAGGCGGACTCAAAATGCTAACCCGAAACATGGCTACCGAATGGGCAAAAAACAACATCCAGATCAATGCCATCGGGCCCGGTTATTTTGCGACCAGTCAGACTGAACCCATCCGTGTTGCAGGTCACCCGTTCAATGATTTTATTGTGAACCGAACACCTGCTGGAAAGTGGGGTGATCCGGATGAATTGATGGGTGTAGCGGTGTTTTTGGCGTCCAAAGCATCAAATTTCATGAATGGTCAGGTGCTTTATGTCGATGGTGGTATTTTAGCAACCATAGGTAAGCCTTCTATTGAGAATTAAAAAACCATGAGATACTTCAACTTCTTTTTAATCCTGGTACTTTTTACCGCTTGCAAAGAAGAGTTTGTCACATTTAAGGTAACAAATTCAGACCATGGAATTACATTTATTTCAATGGCTGATCTCAAGGCAAAAAGTGTGAGTTTTAATGAGGAGATGGAACTGCCAATCTTTTTCAAGGATAATCCCAATAACCCGCTGATTTCGCAACCCTTGTACGAGCAAGGTTCGCTATCGGGGTTTTTAGTCAAAACGGATACCCTGAAGCAGGTGACGGTAGAGCTCCTTTCTATGCCTCATTATCCCGAGATGGAGGCATTGACCAATATTCGTTTTGCCAAAAAGAAGCCATCGCTCCATGAAGTGGATTCACTGGATCGTCTTCCCGGGACCGATACGAGGAAGACTTCTCCTGAGCTACAAATGGAAGGGCCTACCTGGGAGAATGAATACGTAGCGTTCAGAAACTATTTCGATCAAAGAAACGGTATGGATATTTTCGGAAAGCGGGTGAAAACAATGGTACTGGATGAGGTTGGAGTACCCGGAGCACCGTCTTACCATGACTTACAGGAATGGGGACAGGATGTCTTGAAAGTTGGGAATTCACTTGGAGCCGGGGCATTGGCTTTACAAATTGGTGATTCATTATACAGAATAGCCCCAGGGTCAGAAGGCACGGCCAGGGTTTTATACGAAGGCCCTCTTCAATCATGTGTACAACTGCAATGTGCTAACTGGGCTGTTCGTGACAGGGTTTATCATGTTACCCATGACATCACCATTCAAAGTGGTACCAGGTATTACACTTCCAATGTTACGGTGGATGGATTAATTGGCGATGAAAATTTAGTGACCGGAATTGTCAACATGGATAGTGACTCATTGTATACCATTACCGGGCAGAATGAGGTGGCTTTTGGGACCTTTGACGACCAGGCGTTTGGTGGCGAAAAGCTCGGGATGGCCATTGCATTAAACAAGGCTGATTTCGTTCAGTCCTTTGCAACACCAGATTCAGGCGATGGGATCACCCAGACCTATGCTGTGGCCATGAAGATAAAAAATGCACAACCCACCAGATTCAGGTTTTATGCCTGCTGGGAGTTTGAAAGCGATATGTTTTCATCCCTGGATGGCTTTTCAAGCTTTATTCAATCAGATATCAACTGAATTTTCAGTGAACATAAACGAAGTTAAAACCACACAAACCAATGAGCTATGTCAGTCCGTGATCGTTTTTTGAAATTACATAGCACAACAGGTTTAATGCTAATCTTTATTTTTTCTATTGGGTGTACTAATATGAGTGAAACCAACGATGCCGAAAAGTTTGAGAAGGGTACCTTCGGGTATGATCATGATTTTTTGAAAAATCACTACAGAGGCCTGATTACACTAAGGGGCGAAGACTCCGCCATGGTATTGGTCTCCCCGGAGGTTCAGGGTAGGGTGATGACCAGCACCACCAGGGGCATGAACGGAGCCAGCTATGGCTGGATCAATCATGATTTGATCAAGTCAGGGGAGATTCAACCTCAGATGCATGCAGTAGGAGGCGAGGAGCGTATTTGGTTGGGTCCTGAAGGTGGTCAATTTGCTTATTATTTTGCACCGGGAGATCCTTTTGAGATCAAAGACTGGCAGGTACCTAAGGAAATAGATACGGAGCCGTTTGATGTTGTTTCAACGGCGCCACAGCAAGCAGAATTCCGGAAATCGATGTCCCTGACCAATTATTCCGGAAACCAATTTGATATCCTGATAGATCGGACCATTAAGCTGCTATCAAGGGATGAACAAAGGGAATATCTGGGCCTGGAGATACCGCAGGCGATTCATTCAGTAGGCATTGAATCCCAAAACACCATAACTAACCGGGGGACGGATACCTGGGATGAGGAATCTGGTATGCCGTCCATTTGGATACTTAGCATGATGAATCCTTCACCGGAAACTGTCATCTTGCTTCCCTATAAAACTGGTTCCGAAGAAGCGTTGGGACCCATTGTCAATGACGTTTATTTTGGAAAGATCAGTCCTCAAAGATTGAAAGTGAAAGATGGGATCATCTACTTCAAAGCGGATGGACAACAACGAGGTAAGATTGGCGTCTCACCCTCCAGGGTCAAGCCCATCGTTGGAAGTTATGATGCCAGGAATCAGGTGTTGACCATTGCCCAGTTCTCGCTACCAATGAATGAAGAAAGATATGTGAATTCTCTATGGGAAATACAGGAAGATCCTTTTTCCGGTGACGTCGTAAACGCTTACAACGATGGTCCACAGGAAGACGGTAGTATGTTAGGCCCATTTTACGAGATTGAAAGTTCGTCTCCTGCTGCCAACCTTGCTCCGGGGCAATCACTCACACATTATCACAGGACTTTTCATTTTGAAGGCGATTTCGGAGATTTGAATGCTTTGTCAAAGCTTTTGTTGGGTGTAGACCTGTCCGTTACCAATACTATATTTTGATTTTAAGGTGGTTCAAAACCCTGTATTGAGCCTTTAAAGTAACTTTTTTAGGTTGGTTTTCATTCTTAATCCGATCCAGTACCAGCTCGAGCGCTTTTTGGCCAATCTTTGAGACTGGTTGAGTGATAACTCCTATTTCAGTGTTGAGGAGATGAAAAGCCTCATGGTCATCGAAGCAAGCCAGTCCAACATCAACACCAGGGTCTATTCCCAGCTGCTGTAAATATTTAATAGCAACCAGGGCGATCCCACTATTGGCAAAGAAATAGGCATCTGCAGATGAGCTCACTTCCCCGATGAATGATTCAATTTCATCAACTGCCCTGTCATTGGTGACATACCTGATCAGTTGTTGATCAACTTCCATTCCATGGTTTTCATGGGCTTTGGCATACCCAACGAATCTGTCATTCATGTTGGAAAGCTCCTGGTAGAAATTAATATGGGCTATCTTGTTGTATCCCAGCCCAATCATTTCCGAGACGGCTTCACAGGAGGCTTCGAGGTTGTTGACCCCTACATAACTACTTTCGGTATTCAATAATGGCCGATCAACCAGGACATAGGGTATCTTATACTTTTCGATCAGCTCAATGTTTTGCTTTCCTCCAAGGGTAGGACAGATGATCAATCCATCTATTTGCCTGTCTACCATCGCTTTAATGAGTTTTTCAGCTTTTATGGGATCTTCATCGGAGCTGCCAAACAATACTGTGTAGTCCGTATTGAAGGCTTCGTCTTCAATGCTTCGAGCCATTTTAGCATAAAAGGCATTGGAGATATCAGCCACGATCAAACCAATGGTATTTGATTTTCCGGTTCTTAAAGCTTTGGCAAACTGATTGGGTTCATACCCCCTGGCTTTGGCTACTTTTTTTACTTTTTCAATGACATCCGGGCTAATCCTGTTTTCTTCAGCTTTTCCATTCAGCACCAGGGAAACCAGTGTTTTTGAAACTCCTAATTCTTCAGCGATATCCCGCAGCGAGACTTTTTTCATTTTTACAAACCAGCTAGTGATCAGATGGTCTACCACAAATTAAAACACCAAAAAAGGACTTTGACTTTTTTGATGAATTTATTTTCTTTGCGTAGAACGCATTTATATTTAATTCTACCTGTCAATGACAGGAATTGTAGCTGGTTGGGACTCCCTGGTAACGGGGAGTTTCATTTTTTATTGCAAATAAGGACTTACAATTAATTCCTTACTTTCTTTATTGTGAATATAAAACCCTGATCCACTTTTCACCCCAAGATGTCCGGCATTCACCATATTGATAAGGAGTGGACAGGGCGCATATTTTGGCAGACTAAATCCATCATACAAAACCTTTAGTATCGAGAGGCAGACATCCAGTCCGATAAAATCCGCCAGCTGTAACGGACCCATCGGGTGGGCCATACCCAGCTTCATGACGGTGTCAATTTCCTGAACTCCGGCTACACCTTCATGAAGTGTATAGATGGCCTCATTGATCATGGGCATTAGAATCCGGTTGGAAACAAATCCCGGATAATCGTTAACCTCTACAGGCACTTTTTCGATTTTTTCACAAAGGCCCATGATGGTCTCTGTGGTTTCATCAGAAGTGTTGTAGCCTCTGATTACTTCTACCAGTTGCATAATTGGAACGGGATTCATGAAGTGCATGCCGATCACCTTATCGGGTTGTTTTGACTGAGCAGCGATCTCGGTGATAGAAATGCTGGAAGTGTTTGTGGCCAGAATGGCACCTTCAGGAGCAAACTCATCCAATCTTTGAAAGATCTGCTTTTTTACTTCTTTATTTTCCGTGGCTGCCTCAATGACCAGGTCCGCATTTTTGACGCCATCATTGACACGGGTGTATGTTGTAATCCTTTTGAGAATAAAAGGTTTATCCAATTCTTTTAAGGTGCCTTTTTTCACCTGGCGATCTATGTTTTTTTCTATGGTGTCCAGACCTTTAGACAGGGCCACTTCAGATATATCGATCAGGGCCACATCAAATCCATTTTGAGCAAATACATGGGCGATGCCGTTACCCATTGTTCCTGATCCGATCACAGAAATATTTCGCATTGTTTACAGTTTAAGGTTCACAACACTCTAATTTACAAGTATTTATTGAGTTGGTTGAATTTTGTAAAGTTTGTAAGAATACGGAAGTAAAGTATCTGATATTGAAGTGCCGGACTGGTGATCTGAAATTAATGCAACGTCATATACCTCTTTTTCAATCAGAACTCTTTGATCCAATTCCAGGTTTAGCTTGTGAAAAAAGTCCACTGGTATCTTTATTCTAACCTGTTCCAGCCGCTTCGCAAAATTAATGACAACCAATATCCCTTTGCTTTGATGGTGCCGTATAAACGCGTAGGTGTTGTCTCCGTATCCCTGATACGGGTGGTTTCGGTTGTAATATTGAAGATCATAGAAATGACCTGTTTTGAAAACATTTTCCTTATTACACGCCTTTAGGATTTCCACATAGTTTTTCCTAAGAGTCTTTTGTTCCATCGTCAACTGACCACCATCAAATACTCCCTTATTCATCCATTTCTGATGCGCTGGCACATTCCAATAGTCAAACAGGGTCGTTCGTCCGTCATCTCCGCTAAATCCTGATTCACCTTTTGCCGGTTCTCCTACCTCCTGGCCAAAATACATCATCACCGGACCCCGATGCATAAAGGCCGTAGCAGCCATCATGGGGATGCCAGCTTCAGGGCTGCCTGCAAAAAACGGGCTGTTGATCCTTTGCTCATCATGGTTTTCCAGAAACCTCAGCATCTGATCTATGATCCCTTCCTGCGCTTGCCATACATGCGTAAGACTATCGGCCGTCTGGTGACCCTGAATAATGGCTTTCAATGTATCGTATAACTCTACCTTATCATAAAGGAAGTCAAAACCTGCCTCATGAATGAATGGACGGTATTGATGCGGCTGATAGACCTCAGCAATAAAAATCAGGTCTTTATTTATTTGCTTTAACGCTTTGATCACCCAGTTCCAAAAAGCAACCGGCACCATTTCGGCCATGTCGCACCTGAACCCATCCACCCCCTGATTTGCCCAGAACATCAAGATCTCTTTCATTTTTATCCAGGTATCCGGAATAGGGTCAAAATGTGCCGTTTGATGGTTTTGATAATCAATTCCATAGTTGAGTTTGACAGTCTCATACCAGTCATCTATGGAGGGGGAATGCGTGAATACATCATTGCCGGTGGCGCGGGCAGGAAATTCACTGTATGGCTTATCAATGATTAAGTGATTCTTTGGAGACTCCGGAACAATCAATTCCTGGTCAGGAATGTAATAGAAGTTATTTGAAGGTAAAAAGGATTGTGATGGGTCATCATCTTCCCCAAAACTATTCATCCCCTCAGCATCTGAGTGGTATTGTCTGGCCAGGTGATTAGGAACAAAATCCATGATCACTTTAAGACCGGTTTTGTGCGTCCTGCGAACAAGGTCCTGAAATTCCTTCATCCTGTCCGGGACCTTTACGGCCAGGTCAGGGGCAATGTCATAATAGTCTTTAATGGCGTATGGTGACCCTGCTACGCCTTTCACAACAGATGGATGGTCAGCCTTGATTCCAAATTCATCATATCCCGTACAGGTAGCATGCTCAATCAATCCGGTGTACCAAACATAATTGACCCCCATTTTTTTGATCTCCGATAAGGCCTTATCAGAGATGTCGTTCATTTTCCCAATACCATTCTCTGTAAGTGAACCCCACTTTTTCTTTGGCTTCTTCGTGTTCCCAAACAGTCGGACTAGAATTTGATAGATGACAGGTCTTTCCACTAGTGATTAATCTTTGAGGTCCAATAAAAAAGAGGAAACTGTCTGGCTTCCTCTTTCAAATATTATGATATATGTCTGATTGATGGATCAGGCATTTTGGTTCACATTATTCAGGTCTTCAAATGCCCCTTTAAGCCTTTTTACAAAGTTCTTTTCACCTTCTCGTAGCCAAACCCTTGGGTCATAGTACTTCTTGTTGGGTGAATCTTCACTTTCAGGATTACCGATCTGAGCTTGCAGGTATCCTTCTTTATCTTTGTAATACATCCTTACTCCATCCCAGAAAGCCCATTGCATATCGGTATCAATATTCATTTTGATGGCACCATATTCGATGGCTTCCCTGATCTCTTCACGGGTCGACCCTGATCCTCCGTGGAAAACGAAGTTGATCGGATTCTTTCCGGTTCCGAATTTTTCCTGCACATAGTCCTGAGAGTTTTTCAGGATCTTAGGTGTAAGTTTCACATTACCTGGCTTGTAAACGCCGTGTACATTACCGAATGCAGCGGCAATGGTGAAATTCGGACTGATCTTTTTCAGTGATTCGTAAGCAAAGGAAACTTCCTCAGGCTGTGTGTATAGCTTAGAATTGTCGATATCTGTATTGTCAACGCCATCTTCTTCACCTCCGGTTACACCAAGCTCTATTTCCAGGGTCATGCCCATGGCTGACATTCTTTCAAAATATTTGGAGCAGATCTCCATGTTTTCTTCGAGGGATTCCTCCGAGAGGTCAATCATGTGAGAACTAAAAAGCGGTTTGCCGGTTTGTTCGAAAAACTTTTCATTTTCATCCAGCATACCATCTACCCACGGAAGGAGTTTTTTTGCGGCATGATCCGTATGTAAAAGGACTGTCACTCCATACTTTTCGGCCATTTTATGAACATGCTGAGCGCCTGATACCGCACCTAAGACTGCGGCACTTTGGTCTTCATTGCTAATTCCTTTTCCAGCTATGAATGCTCCTCCACCATTGGAAAATTGGATAATAACCGGCGACTTTAATTCTTTGGCTGTTTCAAGGACACCATTGATGGTGTTTGTACCAATTGCGTTGACTGCTGGCAGTGCAAAATTATTGTCGTTAGCATAATTTAGCAGGTCAGTGACTTCCTGACCGGTCAATACACCGGGTCTGAATTTCATGTGATTTTGGTTTAATTACAAGTGAGTTATTCATTGCAAATATAAACGGATCATCCGACACGTGACAGAGATTATAATACTTCCAATCAACCTTCTTTTTTTAATCGTAAATCATTTGATTTGACAGTATATCTGGAAATTATCATAAATTTCAAAAACTTAACCCTCGTAGCATGTCGAAGCCCCCATATAAGATCGCATTACTCGGAACAGGACTGATTGGTACTTTCTATACCATGGCTTTGCACAGGCAAAGAAAACCGGATCGTGTGCATCTGGCTTATTCACGGTCGAAAGAACGCGCCAATACATTTGCCAAAACCTGGAATATTCCACATGTAGCTACCGATCTGAAAACAGCCGTCTCCAACCCTGATATCGATGTGGTGTTGGTGGCTCTTCCCAATCACCTGCACCTGGAAGCTGTGAAGCTTGCTGCTGATGCAGGCAAACATATACTCTGCACAAAGCCATTGGGTAGAAATGCCGAAGAAGCGTATGAAATGCTCAATATTGTGGAGCAGGCAGGGGTGTTTGGCGGATACCTGGAAGATCTGGTGTATACACCCAAAACATTAAAATCTTTGGATAGTGTAAGGAACGGTGCCTTAGGAGATATTACCTGGACCCGGTCAAGAGAAGCCCATCCAGGACCTCACAGCGATTGGTTTTGGAATAAAGAATTGTCGGGAGGTGGTGCCATTGTAGATATCGGATGTCATTGCATCGAAATCGGCCGTAGTTACATCGGGAAAGATATTTTACCGGTGGAAGTGATGTGCTGGGCTGATACGCTGGTAAAACCCATCGATGCTGAAGATAATGCCATTGGTATGATCAAATATGCTACGGGAGCCATCAGTCAATTTGAGGTAAGCTGGTCTTTCAGAGGTGGGATGGACCTGAGAGATGAAGTGGCCGGTACAGAGGGGTCGCTTCGGGTTGACCATTTCCTAAGGACAGGTTTTGACATGTTTACCAGTGTTGGAGAGAAAGATTATGTGGCTGAAAAGGCAGAAAGTGATACCGGATGGCTCTTTCCGGTAGGTGATGAAGTCAATAGTCTGGGGTATGATCATATGTTTGAGGACATGTTTGACAGTATCGAGCATGGTAAAGCGCCCATAGAAAGTTTTTATGATGGCTACATCGTGAATGAGATCATTGATGCCTGCTATCGATCTGCAGCGTCGAAGCAATGGGAACCGGTGAAGCTAAAAGTCTGGCGGGGAGAAAGCGGTGATGTCAAAAAAATAGCTCCAAAATCATTTGATGAAGACTATTATTTAATCAAGACAGAAAAGCTCAATGATAAAAGAAGTAAATTGATCCTCAAGCATAAGAAAACCGGGGAAATCATCCAAAGGGAGGTTTGAAAGCTTCGCAGGTTAAAAGGCAAGGGGACAAAGAAAGAGCGTTATTATTATACAGTTAATGCATATTACACAATGAATCTAAGGAGGGAGCAAGTATGGCACAATTGACAGCAAAGCAGGTTCAGTCATTTCAGGAAGATGGTTATCTGCTCATTAGATCTTTGTTTGATCAGGAAGAAATTGTTTACCTCAAAGACCAATCTAAAAAGGATAAGGCGTTGGATGACCACGCGTTTTCCAGGGCAGACAGGGAAGGCGGGAAAGTCCGGCTTACACTTTGGAACCATGCCGGGGATAACCTCTATGGTATGTTTGCCCGGTGTCACCGGGTAGTGGATGCCATGGAGCAACTGCTGGAAGATGAAGTATACCATTATCATTCAAAGATGATCCTGAAAGACCCCAAAGTAGGCGGAGCCTGGGACTGGCATCAGGACTATGGCTATTGGTATGAAAATGGCTGCCTGTATCCGGACATGGCCAGTGCATTTATCGCCGTAGACAAGGCTACGAAAGAAAACGGATGTTTGCAGGTGATAAAGGGAAGCCATAAGTTAGGAAGGATCAATCATGCCAAAAACAGTGAACAGGCGGGTGCCGACATGGAACGAGTGAATGCAGCCCTTCAATCCCTGGAATTGATCCATGTAACCATGGATCCGGGTGATTGCCTTTTCTTTCATGCCAATACATTACACAGGTCAGATCAAAACACGTCTGATAATCCACGGTGGTCCATGATATGCTGCTATAACACACGGCATAACGACCCGTACAAAGATTCACATCACCCCCGATATACACCCCTTCAAAAAGTAGACGATAGCATGATCCGCAAAGTCGGAGCATCAGGAGTTGTGCTTACACCTGATGGATGGCTTAACCCCGAAGATGATCATAGCGTAGTGGATAAATAGGGAAAACAGATGATGATTGATTTTAGTGTAATCTGCCACACCCGGTGGGGGCAGGAGGTGTATGTAAACGTGGATGGCATAGCTCATAAATTAAAGCCAGTAAATGCATTTACCTGGGAAAGTCAGATTAATGTTGGTGCTACCAGTCGGTTAAAGTACCATTATGAGATCCGGGAAAACAATACCACACAAATAGAATTTGGCGGTGACAGGATTGTTGAGCTATCGCCGGGTGATCACACCATAGCACTGGTTGACACCTGGAGGTCTCCACAGTCACCAGATAATGTGCTGTATACGGCACCTTTCATCAAATCTTACTTTTCGAGACCACTTTCTAAGGCTGATTCGAAAAATCAATCAAATTTTAAGATCACGCTCAGGGCCATTAGCATTCCTCCCGGTTGCAAACTGGGGATGCTTGCCAATATCTCAGCACTGGGTCATTGGGATGAAAATCAAATCAAATACCTTGATCCCACGGCTTTCCCGGATTGGGTATTGAATATACACATCGCTGATAATCAGTCCTTTGAATATAAATATGTGTTGTGTGATGAACAAGGTAAGCTACTTGAATGGGAAGAAGGCGAAAACCGCAGGTTTGTACCTAATCCTGATTCAGATGTACACCTACTCAACGACGAGTATGTAAGGTTTCATACAGAGCGCTGGCGGGGGGCGGGTGTCGCGTTACCTGTTTTTTCGTTACGGACTTCCTCCAGTGGGGGCGTTGGGGAGTTTACAGACATTCCGGTGATGATTGACTGGATGGCTAAAGTAGGGTTTAAGGTTTTTCAGGTTTTACCAGTCAATGATACGGTGGCCCACCATTCCTGGTGGGATTCCTATCCTTATGCCGCGATATCCGTCCATGCTTTACATCCTGTCTATGCTAATATGGAAGCCATTGGACCACTTCACGATAAAAAGCGATGGAAGCAGATCAGTGCAGAAGCTGGCAAGCTCAATAAGCTAAGTGTTTTTGACTATGAGCAAGTCATGAAAATGAAAAGTGCCTTTTTCAAGCTCAGCTATGATGAAAACAGGGACGAATTTTTGACGAGCAATGAGCTACACCAGTTTCTAGAGAATAATAAAAATTGGATATTCGATTATGCAGTTTTTTCTTGCTTAAGAGATCGTTTTAAAACCCCGGATTTCACCCAATGGGGCCCTTATCAAAGTATGACTGATGAGGAGGTATTGGCTTTTGTTTCACCGAATCAGGACCATTACGATGATGTCGCAGTCCATTATTATATACAATATCATTTGGACCAGCAGCTAAGGTCTGCCACTGAATATGCCAGAAAACATAACGTGGTATTGAAAGGGGATATCCCGATTGGAATCTTTCGTCACTCGGTGGATGCCTGGCGCAGACCGGATCTGTTCCACCTGGATCAGCAGGCAGGTGCGCCTCCGGACATGTTTTCTACAACGGGTCAAAACTGGGGTTTCCCTACTTACAACTGGCAGGAAATGGAGAAAGATGGATATTCCTGGTGGATTCAGCGCCTGCGTAAGATGAGTGAGTACTTTGATATCATCCGGCTGGATCATATCCTGGGGTTTTTCCGGATCTGGCAGATGCCAGCAGATCAGGTTCAGGGGTTGTTGGGCACGTTTTATCCTTCGATGCCCATGTCAGGGTCTGAGATACAAGGGTGGGGGTTAGATCTTGACATCGATTCCTTTTGCAATCCGATAATCTATCCTGATCAATTGGAATCTTTGAGACATAATGATTTTATCAAGAATCACTTCCTGGAAAAAACAGACAATGACTGGAGCATCCGGGAAGAAATGCTTTCTCAACACGCTGTGACGAACAGGCTAAAAACGTTTGAGGACCGGGGTGAAATTGAGTCTGTAGAATTTGTCCCGATCCAAAAGGAGGTTTTTAAGCTTCAAAGCGAAGTCTTGTTTGTCCGAGATAACCAAGCGGGTTTCTACCATCCACGAATTGACCTTCACAATACCTTTGGATTTTCTAAGCTGGATGAAGAAACCCGGCATAAGCTGAGGGCACTGCATGATTATTACTATCATCACCGGCACAATGATTTTTGGCGCGAGAATGCTGCAAAAAAGTTACCCGTACTAAGAGATGCATCGGATATGCTTGTGTGTGGGGAAGACCTGGGGATGGTGCCGGATAGTGTAGCTCCGCTGATGAATGAGTTACAGATCCTGCAGCTTAATGTTCAACGTTTCCCGGAGTATGAGAATCAGTTCAGGGATCTGCATTACTTAAGTGTCAAAGGATCCGGAAACCACGACATGCACACGTTGAGGCAGTGGTGGGAGGAAGATTCTGATGAATCAAAACATGTGTGGCAACATGCACTTGGTCAGACGGGTGATCCACCACCGGCTCTTACCCCTGAAGTAGCTGAACTACTATTGAAAAAGCAATTTGAAGCCAATTCCATGTGGGTGGTTATTCCCTTGCAGGACCTGACAACCCTGGACACCAGGGTTTTACGACCGGAAAAGGATGAAGAACGGATCAACGTGCCCGAAAACCCTAAAAATGTCTGGAGATACCGGTTTCATATGAATATGAAGGAGTTGAATGATAAGGAAGAGTTCAATGAGAAGGTGAGGGGGTTGATTAGAGAGAGTGGGCGGTAGGGTTTCACGCTTTGACATGGAGGCAAGATACGATGAGTTAGTTCACGCTCCTATGCCTGAATGGCTTCGGATGTTGAGAAAAGACTATAGCGGTCCGCCATGTTCCAAAGGGCATGTCGGACGATAGATAAGAGGGATTTCCCAGCTCTATTGACGCTTTCTAAATTTTGTCTCTGAAAGCTTATTTTTAATTTGCTTATCCGGTAGAAATGACATTTTCACGTGGGTAATATCCTTGCTTGATACCTCTTCAGGGTTATCATGTCCTTCCCCGGATACATGCAGGCTAAAGGTGCCAAAGCCATCCAGTTTGACACTATTGCCTTTTTGCAGCATCGTCGGTATTATCCGGATAAAACACTCAATGACTCCGTGAATGACCCCCGGATGAAAGGTGCTTTGCTCTGCTAGCTGCCTGGCCAGTTCTTGAGTATTGATCATACCCCGTTTTGTGATAGCGGGATAATACTTGGGCGAACGATCACCAGCCATACCCCCTGGTCTTTTGCTGACTACTTTATACCATACTGCCATGTGTTGTTATTGTTTATGTGATACAAGATTGTGCCTGACTATAGTCTTTTTGGTTTTTTCCATCCACGTGTAGCTTCGTTCCCAACCACGTGTAGCTCACCTTTGTACAGCGTGTTGTTCACCTTTGAAGAACGTGTTGTTGAGCAATTAAGATACGTATATAAATGAAATAAGATAGGTATGTAAATAAATTTAGATAGGTATCAAACAAGAAAAAGATAGGTATTATTTTGTTTGGAGACAAATTGACTTGTTTGAGAGGCTATAATGCCTCAGTAATAAAAGGTACACAAATCATTCCAAAAATGCACGGTTTAGTACCTAAAAAATGCAAAAAAAAGCCTGTGAACTTGTATGCACTAAATAAGCCTGGACGCCCGGCCGAGCCAGGCCGAGCCGAGTGATTAATATCCGGGCTCAAGTCGAATTACTCAGTCGCTCGGTTACACCGAGTGACACACTATTCTGAAGACCTCTGGCCAGTATAGGAAATAAATCTATTATTTTTATAGTATTTCTGAATTCTGTAACCAGTGGCTATGTGTTAAACGAATGTGCATGGAAATATAGCAGTAGCGGTTATGATTCTCCTTTGAAGCTTGAAGATGGTTAATTGGCCGGAGGCCAAATGAATAAAAGTCACTCGGCGCAGCCGACTGAGGGAGAGTGGCTATGAAATGCTTTAGGCCATTCATCATACCTCATGTTAGATTTCGTTCATTTATTCTTCGCACTTCCTGGGCTGTTCAACTCACACCCTTGCCAGGGAGGCTTTCATTTTTTTGAGGCCAAAAAAACGAACCGCGGCGGCGGACCGCCAAAAAAAGCCTTGGAAAATTTAATATGTGCACGGCCTACACACCACACGCCTCCCACAAGGCCAACCTCCTGCAACACAGCTCCCCGCAAGCAGCCCGCCAACCTGCCTGCACGGAGCCGTTTCGGCAAAGGCAGGTTTTCCCCAGCCGCCGTGATAGCCTATTCAGTTTACCAGTATTTCGTTTTGAAGATAAATGTTCGATTCCGCTTTACTCTGTCGCTCGGTTTCACTTGGCCGAGCCGAGTGATTAATATCCGGGACCAAGTCGAAACTGCGATGGGCCTTGGCTCCAGATCATTGACTTTAGCTGGAGGGGCACTGACCTTAGTGGACCTACAATAGACTTTAATCAGAATGCCATGGGCTTTATTCAGAATGGGCTTCAGGTAAATTGCCATGGGTTTTAGCTGAAATTGCCACGGGCTTTAGAAATTGCCACGGGCTTTAGCCCGTGGCAATGGAAATCAGACCTCCTGGGCTTTAGCCCCTAAAGGTTTCAAATTCATATTTCTCCATGAATTCTTCATACTCTTCCTGAAAGCTCTTTTTGCTATGGTGTTGTTCCTGTTGGTTGATGTAATTTCTAACTGCTTTAACCTGGGATTCCCCTACAGAGACAGCAAAAAATTCAGTCTGCCAGGCAAACCGATCAGGAATCCATTTTTGTTGATTGATCCAAAAAGAGGATTCTCCTTTGATTAGCTGCATGATCCTGGAAATACTTTGTTCACCTTTTAACCTGAAATATGCAATAGAAAATCTATTCCAGGCATAAAACACTTTGAAACAGGCACTTACCGTCAACTTGTTGAATCACCATAGCGGTGCTATCGGTACGCCGATGCGGGCTCATCAACATAAGTGTCTCTTTCTTTGCGTTTTATGCCTTCATCACGATTCCTATTGCATAATTCAGGTTTAATGAAATCAGGCAGTGTAAGTGGTCAACATACCCATCGATACTATCAATGTATATATTTTTTGCTTTAGCATTTTCCCTGATGTGAGAAATCACTAATGTTCTAAGTGACTTTTCCAATAGAGGCGCTTTATTCTTAGTCGTCCAAACGGCATGAATCCAGATCTTAATGAAGGGCATGCGATAAAATTAGTGGCTAAAGCCACTAAGTGCAAATATATTGGCCTCGGGCTAAAACCCGAGGTATTGGATACGTACGGTGGTGTGAGAGGCGCACCGTGAGCTTATGGCTCACGGCCGTCTACTCGATTGTAGGTAGTATGGTTAATTTATTGTTCATAACCACAAATGAGGCATTCCTTTCCGTCTTCATTGAGAACATTTCCTTTGCAATCCTGATTACAATCTTGGCGCATTACGTTTGAAGTCTCACCACAGTTGTAACAAGATAATTTTGTGCTATCAGGTTCGTTTGGACTAAGAACTGCCCAACGCAAATAATATTCATCATACTCCTTTTCAGCATCAAACTTACAAACAGGACATATATATCTTCTTTGCCTAACTGGAAAACTGCTGTACTTTAAAAACTCTGCAGGACCTATTAAATCCAAAATAAAGTCAAGTCTATTTGCAAAGAGCGCTTGTTCAGCGACTGTATTATAATATGAAGCTAATGGGTGATCCCATTCGGACGAATGTAACTCTGTCCACCAAGAATCTTTACCAAGGAACTCGGTGAATACCGAAAGTATTTCTATCAGAATTTCTTTTGGATCTAAAGATTGTGCTAGTATTCCATGTACGATTTGGTTCCTCTGTTTTCTAACATGTTCAAGTAAATCAACCAATTCCTTTGAAGGTTTCGGATCTTCAGTCGCACAAAATGTATAAAATAAATCTTCTGGACCGATCGTAAAGAAGTCATTGAAATCTTTATCTTTTTGATTCGGTAAAGCTGGCCACTGATTTCTTTTTCCTTCAATTAATAAGTAAGGGGAAACTGAGCAAATCCTTGACTTAAGAATTGCTTCTATGCCTTGATGTAATAAAACAACTGACGTTCGGTACTCTGGTTGGGAAAACTGATGTACCTCATTATTTAAATCCTCGTCTAGGCTAAGACTGTCAACGAAGTGATTTACATCATACAGTTTCTTAATTGCCTGAACCCAGCATTCTATTGCAATACTTTTATATTCTTTACTATTAGGAAGGTTCGTTATCATCTCAATATTACCTACAACCCCTGGATAGAGCAAGTGGCCCTCACCAGGCAATGAAAATCTAAACTAGCTAAAACCTCAGTGAGATGCAACGGGTAAATTCCTGCTGTACATTGAAGATAGATGCTTCTGACTGCTCCAAATGCCAAAAGAAATCTAGAGTTCCCAGAGTAGATTTAGCGGTGAGATTCGTAGGCAAGTGGCTATGGAATACTTTAGGTCATTCGTCTCTATCCGATGTTACCTACTGGCTTAAACTTCTTGAGTTTTTCAGCCGATTCTCGGAAATACTTCTTTTCTTCCTCAAAGGTCATATTTTGAATATCATTACCTATTTGAATTCGCCTACGTTGCATCAACTCGACTGCATCAAAATCTTTCTTGTTCTCTACTTTAGTTTTCATAATCCAAAAGTTCTCTAGGTGTTCTAATTTCTAACGGAATATATCCTTCTCTGATGTTCACTGCGTTATAGAGTTGTATCTTATTAAGGTTCACTATGTGTTTGAAGTTCCAACTTGCTAGAATTCGAATATTATTCCGTTGCAGTTGCAATATGCCGACAGTCTGTTAGACTGGTTGGCCCTACAATCCCTGCCTCCTGATACTTGTCAGCCAGTTCACGGGCATCATCTTCATAACGAGCAACCAAAACCTGTTCTTCAGGCAAAGTGTAGATGAAATCTCGTATGTGTTCTGGAGCAGGTTTTAGTTCTTCGACCAGTAGTTCGGAAACTGCTACTTTGAATTCACCATTTCTAATCTGATCAAAAAAGATATTTGTCCACAGTTCAAACTCCTTATCAAATACTCCTCCAACCACAGAGGTGTCGATGTACACCAGTTTCATCATCCGCTAAAGTTCGTTAATTGCACAGGTCTTTGCAAGCAGCACTGCTGGTAGGTAACGACCAGGTATGGTGAGTGGCCATCCCAGATGCTATAAGAAACTAAACTAGCTAAAACCTCGGTGAGATGCAACGGGTAAATTCCTGCTGAGGGGGACCTTTTCAGTTTCCATGTGTAGGATAAAGCTTGCTTAGATCTCCAAAATATAATTCTCCTGTTATATCCGCATTACCAGTTAACATTCCATTAATGAACATTAGATGTGCAAACATTAGCTGTTCGGTTTTACCAGAAGTTCCAAAATACATTACGCCGAATGAATCGTTTGATTTATGGGTCTCGTAATCAGATACTTCTATTGAATCCCAATAGTTAAACAGAGTTTCCTTGTCTGGATATTTGTGAAAACCAATATTCTTAAGGGCATCCTTGTTCCCAAACTTAAAAGTCCGTTCATTGGATTTTAGTGCTATTTCACGTACTGTTCTCACGCCAGTTGAATCGTAATCTAGTGAGAATTCCAAGTGTATTGCCCCTTCGAGAAATGGTGCTAATGTACAAATTTCCTTAGTTGTTCCACTGTTCGTGTCCGTTACGGTCACAACCAGATATTGAGGAGAGGTACTCTCATTTTCAAGTGCAGTTCTGAAAAGTTCATATAAATCAGGTTCCTGTCCGAAAGCTTGAACTTGAGTTATCGTTGTTAATATCAGAAAGCACAAATAGTTCATGTAGTTTATGGTGCATAAAGACCGGATTGAGCGAATGGCCCTCCCGAAGCTATAAAAAACTAAAGTAGCTAAATCTGCGGTGAGATGCAACGGGTAAAATCTTACTGAGCCTGCCTGCCGGCAAGGCAGGTTTAGCAGATGAAGGCTCCTTACTGCTCCAAAAGCTAAAAGAAACTATCAGATCCCAGAGTAGATTTGGCGGTGAAGTTCGCAGGAAAGTGGCTATGAAATGCTTTAGGCCTTTCATCATAGCGCTTATTATGGACTTTATTTATTTGATCTTAGCCATATAATTTCTTCCTTCAAATCCTTTGCTGCCTGTAGTTTTATTTCAGCAAGCTTAATCCCAATGTCGAACATAAAATCGGGTTTCTCTTCGTAATCTCTTGGCGGTGGATCAGGTGTATAATTCCTATACATGATTCGTTCAGGATGGTAAATAGATCTTGATAACCCACAACCAGAAATAGAAATCATTCCTTTCTTTCCTTTGTTGGCATATACAAGCCAAGTTTCGTTCTCATCAGGATAAATGTCGCAACTCGTTAAGGCGTGTCCATTAACAATGGTTCCGACTTCTGTTCCCTTAAAACTCTCTGTCACTTTAAGTTCATATACTACGTTGTTGAACCAACCTTTCTTTTCATATTCTTCACTTTCGTAAACCTTGATGACTTCAGCAACGAAGACTAAATCGGAGTTCTCGAAATCCTCTTGTTGAGCATTTTTTAAGTCTTCAATTCCGATACACTGACACGCAAAGGAGTTCAGATGAGTTGAAGCAAAAAGAGTTAATATCAGTATCCTTGTGAGCATGAGGTATTGTCCATAACGACCATGTATGGCGCGTGTGCGCCCCACTGGCTATAAGAAGCAAAATAGTGAATTCTTTACTCAGTTTCACCGAGTGACACACTATTCTGAAGGCCTCTGGCCAGTATAGGAAAAAAATCTATTATTTTTATAGTATGTCTGAATTCTGTAACCAGTGGCTATGTGTTAAACGAATGCGCATGGAAATATAGCAGTAGCGGTTATGATTCTCCTTTGAAGCTTGAAGATGGTTTACTGGCCGGAGGCCAAAATGAATAAAAGTCACTCGGCGCAGCCGAGCGACTGAGGGGGGACCGGCTAGGTATTCATGCTAAGCTCAAAGCACTCGACGAGTGGCTGAGGAATCGCCTTCGTTACTGTATCTGGCATGACCGGGACGCGTAGTCTGGAAGAAGCCTGAACGCAAACGCAAAAACCTTATTCGTCTAGGTATGGACCATGACAGGGCATATGCCTATAGCAGGACAAGAATGGGAGGTTGGGCCGTAGCCCAAAGTCCTATTCTAAGGACTACTATCACATTGTCCAGACTCAGACGGAGAGGGTATGAATCAATGTCTTCTTACTACCGTAAAATAATTCCTGAAATTCAGTGAACCGCCGTATACGCGACCCGTACGGCAGGTGGTGGCGCCTAT
This sequence comes from Cyclobacteriaceae bacterium, assembly GCA_965223915.1. Lineage (GTDB taxonomy): Bacteria > Bacteroidota > Bacteroidia > Cytophagales > Cyclobacteriaceae > UBA7330. The sequence goes on from OZ245027.1 coordinate 3,922,876, forward strand.
GCTGAAGCTTCAGCGCAAGCATGTGAGGGGTGCACCGTAGGCTTATGGCCTACGGCCATCCACTCGATTATGTGCTTTTCTTCCAGAATTTCCACCAAGGTCTGGTGTTTTCCTCAATCCATTGCCCATTATCAGTTCTTGTCCATTTCTTGTCGATTCCATCCAATGTAATCTCTGTTCCAGCATTGTGATATAGAAATTCGAGTAGGTTAGGACTTATCCAAAATCCTTGATCAAGTTCATCGAAATGAACATTAAATGCAATATCTTCTTCACTCTCTCCAATAAGTTCTATCCCAGTCACAGAAGGAGTAGTTTCCCCATAAACTTCACCGGTCAAATTAGAAATGTTTAGGGCATCAGTTTCTGTTGCCTTTATTACTCGAACTTTATCTCCAAAGGATATTTCACTCATGTTACACTTTCTAAATAAGTTTTGACACTCCCAGAATGTCCTTGTCCTTTTACATATAAATTTAAAGCAAGAGGTGAAATCTTGAGTCCCATTTGAAGTTCTGGATTACCTTCACGATAGAAAAAACCACTTGCAAGACCCATGCCTTCTTCTACTAAATCAAGTCCCTTCAAATGATTGATCTCACTATTTAGTTTGTCAAGGTCTTCGGTGTTTACTATCTGGAAGAATTCCTTTGCTGACATTAAAATTCCTTTCTCAGGTCTTGCTATATCAGCATCGTCAATTTCTATTTCTGACTGTTGAGACCAATAATTTATGATTGCAGCTTCTGACGGTGTTAGCTGTTTAAGGATTTCAATATATATGATGTTATCATCATTTATGTGGTTTTTTGAACAAGATGAAGCTAGCAGTCCAGCCCACAAATCTTGGATTTTATCGTTCTCTTGCCATGAAGCATTTTCTAAAATCGAATTAACCACACGAGGGTGGGCTTTCAATTCTAGTTTGTCTTCTCGGAATTCTAGTTTTCTCTCTGTTTTTTCAATGATTTTAACAATGTTCCTCAACCTCCAATAACGTACCTTATCTTGAAGCATTAACCCAAATTCCTCTGCAACTGGAAGGCATATTCTACTCAGGATAGCCTCAGCTGCTTCAAAAGACTTCTCCATGGTTAGTTTGATGGTATCACTGACGGGCTTCAACCCTAAAATGTCCAGGGAGTTAGTGTTTTCGCTATTTTGATCTGAACTCATAATTTATTTGCGCTCATTGCACATAACATCAAGTTATCCGTAGACTTATTGCGGATAACTATTTATATCGTCACTAAATCTAACGTAATTATTTGAAATTTACGATTCAGTAGCTCGATGCAGCTGGTGCAACTGAGCGATAAAAGCGTGGTTTGAGTAGGAGCAGAGGCGGATAGCATTTTACTTCCCCAAATATGCAAACAAATCCCTGATCTCCTGGTCGGAAAGCGGTTCGAGGAGCCTTTCGGGCATCAGCGAGGTTTTTTGGGCCTCCATCTTTTTAATCTGAGCGGAAGACAGAATGATTTCTGCACCTACAAAAGGTTGTACCGTCACATTTCCGCCACTTTGATCTTTGATGGTACCCATGATAACCTGGCCATCGGTTTTTTCAATTAAATAATTCACATAACCTTCCCGGATATCTGCATTGGGGTTCACGATGTTGAGTGTGAGGTATTCCAGATCATCTCTGTCGTATCCCGTCAGTTCCGGTCCCATGGTTCCTCCCTCCCCAAACAATTGATGACAGCTTCCACAACTTTGCTGGTAAATGAGCTTTCCGGCCTTCGGGTCGCCCTTTTTTAATGACAATGCCCTGCGAACACGCTCCATTTCCACTTTCATTTCATCAGTGGAAGTGATTTTCACTGTTGGCCAGTGGGTATCTACCGTTTGGATGAGCTGAGGATCTCTGAGCAGCTTAATTTGTTTCAGAATATCTATGGGGACTTCCTCTTTCGGAATTTCCCTGGTTTCAAAGATTTTAGCCATTAATTCCCGGGCCCAGGTTGTCCTGCTTGCAAATAGGCTCAAGCTCGCATTTCTCAGATCTAAATCCGCTCTGATCTTATGCTGATAGGCATTGGCGACGGTCTTGCCAATATCCGGGTCTTCGTAATGCTTCAGTGATTGGATGCTGGCAAGCCTTAAAGCGGTGGAATATGCCTGGCCTTCGGCTATCTTCAGCAATACCGGAACTGATGCTGGTTGGTTGATCTCTCCAAAAATGCGGATGTAGGAAATTCTCTCATGCAAGGAGGCATTTTGATCTGTGATAATCTCCAGCGCTTCAGCAATTGCTTCATCTGAATTCTGCCGCAAGCCCAGGGCCAGCTTACCTTCACCAAACTCAGCCTGGTATTGCTCCATCATGCTCGCCAGGTTTGGTGGTATTTCAGTCAGGTCCTTACCACGTAATCCCTCCTGCAGCCCTTCCATAAGCGCTTGCCTGGTTTCATTGGATGGAGCAAGTTGCAGTAATTGTGCACATGCTAGATAATTCTCAGCACCTCCTTCCAACGCATACCGCTGTATCAGTCGGGAAAGTATGAATTCCTTTACCAAAGGTTGACCCCACAGGGTTTTATCTTCAAGCAGAGTCAATAAGGCTTTTCGATCGCCGGAACTTTTGGATTCCACAGCCCACCAGATGAATAACCGATTGTCATTGTCATATTGAGTGGACTCATTTCTTAAAAGGTTGGCAATGATCGGGATGGCATCCGATCCTCTCAGACGCTTAGCGGTAGATGCCAGCTGACTGATGACCTCAAGATGACTTTCGGATGCAGCCAGCGCTGCCAACTTATAAGCGATTGAAGCTTGTAACTCAGGCTCCTTTTTGTCTGATATTAATCGGACAGCCCAAAGCCTGACATATGGGTCATGATGATCCAGGGCAGTTTGAGCTACTTTCTCATCAAATCCTCCGGTCAGGTTGATGGCCCATAATGCCTCCAGTGCCGATTGAGCATCCCCATTGGCCAACATGTCCTTCAATGCCGGCAATACTAATCTATCCTTCCTATCACCAATGAGCCTCAGGGCCTGTTGTCGATACCATTTATTTTGATGAGTGAGCAAGCCGACCAGTTCCTCACTGGAATATGTACTCAAATCAAATAGCTCAACCCCGGTTTCGTTTTTATTTCTCAATCGATAGATCCTCCCGGTGCTTTTATTCCAGGTGTCCCGCGGATCAACATGTGACAATCGGCTATCATTCCAATCTGCCAGGTAGATGCTTCCATCCGGACCGGCCTTGATATCTACAGGTCTGAACCAACGATCTTCTGTTTCCAGGATGACACCTTCATCAATGTTTGAAAAGGTGGAGCCTTGCTTTTCCAGCCTGGTTACCTGTACAAAATTCTGCAAGGGATTGATGGCAATTATTTTATCATTATAACCGTCCGGAAAACTTCCCCCTTCATATTTTATCCAGGCATGCGTAAACCGGGTTCGCTCTCCGGTCAGGTCCATGCCTTTGATATATCCCAAAGCATAGGGATTGGTGAGGGCTCCATGTTTGCCCCAGTTTTTTTGATAGTAGCCTCCCTGCTTGTAGTAAAACCCCCTTGCACTTCCATTGTCACCTGAATATACTCTGCCCTTGGCATCAATTTCTACGTGAAAGGTATTTCCGCCTCCTTCTGCAAAGATTTCAAAAACCTGAGTCTCCGGATGATACCTCCAGATGGCCTGACCTTTGAAATGGATGTTTTTAGAAGCTTTTGAAGTGATGGTGGCGTGTGTAGTGCTACCCTGCGCTCCATAAAGCCAGCCATCTGGTCCCCAGCGCAAGCTGTTGGCAACAGCATGGGTATCCTCTAATCCAAAACCGGATAAATGTGCGTTCGGATCTCCGTCTGGAATACCATCTCCATCCGGATCAGGATAGGCAACGAGGTAGGGAGGGGTCAATACCCAAATCTTTTCTCTTCCCAGGCAAACACCGGTTGCTATGTTGAGGCCAGTAATTGCATCGGTTGACTTGTCGAACCTACCATCTCCATCCGTATCTTCAAAAATGCTGATCTTATCTGCACCCCGCACACCTTCCGGGGGAGGTTTTGGAGTCTTATCAAAGATCGCACGAATATGGTTGTCAATATCGATGACTTTCACGCCTGCTGGATAAGGGTACTGATTGTATTGTACCACCCATAACCTGCCTCGGTGATCAAAATTGATTTCTACCGGCTGGTGAATTTGGGGCTCAGATAAAACCAAATCCAGTTGCAGGTCTTCAGCCACTTTAAAATTTTGAAGTGCTACCTCGGGAGTCGTAGGTTCTGAGTTATCCGACTGAGCGCCCCGACCTTCAAAGGCTTCCATGTAGGCTTTGACTTCCTCATTACCTGCAATTTCATGCAGAGGAACATTTCTGGCTGTTTTATCTTTTTCAGTACAGCCGATGATAAATAAGGTAACCATCAGGAAAATGAAGCCCTGATAGCGATACGTTTTGACTGCTGATTTTAAAGGCTTCAATGTTTGGGGCATGAATGGCTAAAAGATTATTTTCAGTTTTTAAAAATAGCTAAGAATGTCTGGAAATACCGACTCACACAGATATTGATAAACTTAATGATGAGGATGGAATCAGTGGGAGGGTTTGGAGATTCATTGAGGAGAGTGGGATGTAAGGTTGACTTTAGAACAATGAAAGCTTCCTTTACTTGATTTTTATATAATCTAAGTAACTTGTCGAAATGAGTGAATTAGGATTTTTTAATGCTAGAAATATTTGAGATCAATTTACCTAGCTGTTGATTTCTTTCTTCATCGTCATCAATCTTAAGGATCAGGGCGTACTGAATTTTTGTAGTGTTCAGAACAAAAAGGTCATCGTTTAACTTATCCATCCGATTATTGGTCTCATTATAGAATTTTAAAATTGTGCCACCAATAATGTTAGGAATAATTCCTACAATAGTAGAAATGGCACCTTCTGTAATGCTACTTTTAAAAAACAGGATTATTCCAAAGAATAACAGTATTGTACCAATACTGATAAAAGTTATTGCCATGTTATAACTTGTTTTAGCTTGTCTTTCCCTCTCTACACGGAAAGTAGATAAGCTTTCATATGATGTTGTTATTATAGAATATACTTCATCTCCTTCCTTTAATAAATTCCGAGATGTGGCTAGTAATTTTTCTTTATACGATTTTCTTAACTTTTCTTGGATCAGAGTAATCAAATAAGCAACTCCAATGATCAAAATAACAATTCCGAATATTGAACCTAATATGATTCCAGCCCATTTTAAAATGATGAACCTTTGATCATGAGTAATAATTAAACCACTTATTAGTAAGAAGGCCATTACAAAAACACCAATTGTAGTGCCTGTACTAAACCATGTTTTATTTTTGGTGATTTCCCCATTCGTTACACTTTCTGATGAATCTAGTTGAAAACGCGGCTCACTTGGAGGATATTGAGTTGCTTTAGCTTGAATGGGTACAAGAGTAGAATTTCTAAAATTTCTGTTCAGGATTATTTTTGCCTCGTCTCCCAAAATTGACGACAGTTGATTGATTATTTCAAACTCCTGAATCATTATATCTTATATTCAATCTTATTTTTTAAATATACTTACTAGAAAACAAAAAGCTGTTGTATACCGGTACTTTCACAGAGTATTTGTTGTTTGCACTTTAGTTGAATAATTCTAACAAATCCGAGGGATCTGAAATGCAACAAAGTAATATTAAGATAGTGGAATCAATTCAGCACCTGATGAAAATGCTCTAGCAGCCAGTTCCAGATCTCTTCCGGTTTATTGAGGGTCTGTATTTGAGGGTATTGATGATTAAGTGAGACCATGATCCGGTCGTAAGTGGTAGAATCTATGCCGTATATTTCACACAATCGGGTTTTGACAGTGTCATTTTCAATGTATCGATCGAAGTAATAGGTTTCGGAGCTGGTTTCTATGGCATCACCATATTTGCGTTGCTCCCTGGCATCCTTACTGAAGGCGGTAATCGGGCCGTAAAGCGTGAGTCCAACCCCACCACTTTCTCCCGGTCCTATGGAACCTGGCTTGATGGGGTCTTTGTCGGATTTTGCAAGGCCTATATCCATGGATTCTGCCTGGTAATTGAAGGGGACTTTGAAATACGGATCCGAATAGATGGTGATGGAGGGCAGTAGCAAAGAGTCTTCGGTCAGTGTTATTTTTAAATAGTTGACCAAATGAACTGACTCTACCACCAACGTCTCTTTCATGAACCCCACAAAGGAAAACGAGATGGAATCACCTTTTCTGGCCAGCAAATTAAACTTCCCATTCATGCTGCTGACTTTACCCATGTTCAGACTGTGATTGGTGGCATGTGCAAAACCCAATGGATTTTCTTCATGGTCAACAATGATCCCCTCAATGTATTGCTGAGCACTTAGCTGATAAAAACAGCCAATCAAAAAAATGATAAGTACAACGTATTTCATGCTTCTCAAACACGAAATTATGTATTAAATGGCCCGATGCCCGGGTTTTAACAATTTTTAGGGTTTAGGAGGCCAGTTTAAGCTATTGTTAAGGTTACAGTATACATTGTTGTTAAAACTTTCCACCTTTTTGGAATCCCTATTAATGTCTAAATTGGCTACTCATTTACATACCAACCAAAACGCATGATCAAGTTCAATCTACTTACAATCTTAGGTGTCTTATTAATAGTGTCCTGTGCTCCAAAAGAGCCTGTGGTTACCAAGTCGTGGTACAAAGGGAATTTACATACGCACTCGTTCTGGAGTGATGGCAATGATTTTCCGGAAATGATCATGGACTGGTACAAATCAAATGGTTATGATTTCATCGTACTTTCTGATCACAACATCCTGGCCGATGGGGAGAAGTGGAAGCGCTTTACTGAAAAACAAAAATTTATCTATGACAAGTACCTGGCAAAATATGGAGAGGAATGGATTGAGTCAAAGGTAGACAGTGCAGGCACACTTGAGGTAAAACTGAAGACACTGGCTGAATATCGCCCGCTCTTCGAGGAAGCGGGGGAGTTTCTGATCATTCAGTCAGAGGAGATTACGGATCGTTTTGAGGATAAGCACATTCACATCAACGTAACCAATATACAGGAGCTGATTGAGCCACAGGGTGGGAATTCTGTTTCGGATGTCATGCAAAACAACATTGACAAGGTGCTGGAGCAGCGTAAGGAGCTGGATGTGCCGATGTTTCCGCATATCAACCATCCGAATTTTATCTGGTCTATCACTCCGGATGATATGATCAAGTTATCAGGGGAGCGGTTTTTCGAGGTCTACAACGGACATCCGGCTGTACATAACTACGGAGATTCGTTACGCCCCGGGATGGAGGCACTGTGGGATCTCGTGCAAACAGCCTACCTAAGGGATGGAAAGCCGACCCTCTACGGACTGGCTGTGGATGATGCACACAGCTATCACAATTTCGGACCCAAGGATAGCAACCCAGGCAGGGGTTGGGTGATGGTTTATACGGATACACTGAGCCCTGAAAAGATCGTTGAAGCGATGGAGGCAGGAGATTTTTATGCCTCGACAGGAGTAACCTTAAAGGACATTGCCTTTGATGGTAAAACCCTGAGCGTGGCAGTGGAGCCAGAGGAAAATATTGGTTACAAAACGCAATTCTTTGGTTCCAGGGAAACTGGAGAAGGTATCGAGACGGGAGTGTTTTTCGATGAGGTTACCGGGACTGAAGCAGAATATACCCTTCAGGAAGGGGACATGTTTGTAAGGGCAAAAGTGATTAGCTCCAAACCCAAAGACAACCCTTACGAGGAAGGAGACATGGAAGTGGCCTGGGTTCAGCCGGTGGTTTCAAAATAGGGAGCCCTGTTTGACGAGCGCCCCTTCAAGTTCGAGAAGGTGTTTCTTTCGCCAGATCTTGCCACCATAGCCTACCATCTCACCATTGCTGCCGATGATCCGATGACATGGAATCAGGATAGCGAGTCTGTTATCGCCGTTGGCTTTGGCCATGGCCCGGATGGCTTTGGGGTTGCCTAACAATTCGGACTGAAACTGGTATGATCGGACTTTGCCGTAAGGGATCTTCATCAGAGACTCCCATACTTTTACCTGGAAGGGAGATCCGGGGTATACGATAGGGACGTTGAAAGATTTGCGTCCTTCATGAAAATATTCGTTCAGCTCTTTTTCCAATGGTGAAAACAATGGGTGATCTCCCTCTACAATTTCCGCTTTGAATAGCTGCTTGATTCTATCCAGTTGAACAGGTAGCATTCTGCGATCATGGAACTCCAGAAGGCAGATCCCATCATCTACAGCTCCGGCAATCATGTCTCCAAGGGGTGTTTCAATGGTTTTAGTGGATATGACGTTCATTAATAGTTATTATTAGAATTAAGGAGACAAGATAATCTAGATTAAAATTAACGCATTAGTGAATAAGCAGCTATATCAATTTTCTCAAATCCCGAAGAGATGACAGTATTTTAGGAAAGACGATCAATAAACTAAAAAACTCCGAAGGAGTGACACGATAACACCCTTGCTTTCAGAATGCAGGCCTTTGGGATTTTGTGATATGCAGGCTTACCGGGGTCGTTGTCTTACGAAGCAAAGTAGAATCACTCACCCCCAATGGTGAAGGAAAGAATCCTATTTGATGATGGCGATCCAGTCGCCTTTTCCCGGTGTCGTTATTTTAGCTCGCCCCGAGGATATTTCCAGGGATTGTGGGTCTGACCAATTGTTCTGCATCACATCAACCCATTCAATGGTGTAGGAGCTGCTCCCGATATTGAGCGATATCTCACCACCATCGGAAAAATAAAGGGCGTATTCATCTCCATTGGATCTGCAATACGCTTCATTGTCTTCCCTATCATCCAGGAGATCATTTGCCGGTGTGGCATCGAACCAATTCATTTTATTCGTTGCTTCCCTCACAGATTTTACAACTTTTTGAGCCTGCTCATTGAGGCCAATACCTGAAGGAGGGCGATGAAACCGCACGCTTGCACATCCGGCAAAGACATTCTGAATAAAGTTTTCTATACCTTCCTCATCACTGGTAAACCTTCGACTTTCACTCCCATAGATCTTCACATTGTTCACGGGCCTCAGGTTGCCCAGCCTTTTCAACCGGTCAATCTGCACCAGACAATTGTCCCAGTGTTTTTGACCGGTGTTGTGATTGTTCTGTGAGATATCAACAAAGTCGTAGGTTTCAGGATGGTCAAACGTTTCATAATGTAAGGCATGATCCAGATTGTGCGGGTCCCACATTTCAGTGCAGTATACGGCCTTGCCCTTGAGTTTCGCAGCTTTTTTGATGTAATCTGCCCAGAATCGACCCCAGTCCGCACTCACTGAAGTCTCATTGTCCATGCAGTAGAGGATGTGATCATACTTAAGTGAATAGGAGAGTAGTTTATCCACAAACTTCTGCTGATAATAGAGTGGGCGGGGAAGCGACATCTGCGTGGGTACAGATCTAAAGAAATTGTTTTCAGTGAAAATGGGATGGGTGGCAACGAGTGTGTCCAGTTTGTCCCGATGGCTACTCAGGTTTTTTGTGTTTTTAGGGTTGAAAGGATTTACTGACCAATTTTCTCTATAAAAATCGAATGTTGCCCATACTTCAATTTGTACCACGATGTCTCGGACCGCTGTTTCAGCCAGAAAGGTTTCGAACCGGTTCCAGTATTCGTCATTAAACTCATTCAGATTGTATAAGCCATCTTCCATCTTTTGAAATGGCCAGACATTACCCGAATCTCTTGAAGACATGGTGTTTCGCACATAGTTACCGCCATTCTTCTTTAGCAACTCAAGGTGTTTGGCCACATCTTTCATCTGGAACAGGTTGTCATCATCGCTGGCCCCCAGCAGCAATGTCTCCTGGCCATTGTAAGTCCAGAATTGTTTGTGAATTTTTCCGGGATGTATTCCTTTCTGTCCGACCTTTTCTTGAGGTGTATCACAGGCAAAAAGGAAGACGCTCAGGAAAAAGATGAGGAATGGGGTTGGCTGTTTCATGTTCTGGTTCTTACTATCTTATTACAAGGTATATTTTCGCCCTTTATTTTGCGCTTTAAGCCATTCCACCAGCGGCTCAAAGTAGTCGACCATCGCTTTGGCATTGAGGGTTTCTCCTGTGGCATCTTTCAAAACATCCTGCCAGTCTTTGGTGGCTCCCGGGCGCATGATTTCTTTCAGGAAATCCCCAACAGCGGTTGCTCCGTAATAATCGGTGGCGCGAGGATCTTGCCTCAGGATGTTTTCAGCGATATGCTGATGCAGCTGGAACAGAATGATGTAGGAAAGTGCGTAATCATAGTATTGTGCCGGGTCATTGTTGATGTGGGTCTTGGTGCAGGCATCACAGAATTCCTCTCCGCGCTCATCAGGAGGGACAATTCCCTGGTATTGCTTCACGATTTCCCACCACTTTTTATTGAATTCATCTTTGGGGAGTCCGTCAACATAGAGGGCTTTCTCAAAATTGCTCATAGTGCCTGCAGCGAAAGGTATAAATACGGCATAATCCATGGCTTCGGCGAGTAGTTTCTGGATATTGTCGGACTTTGAATTGCCGTCTATTAATCCCCTGCCAATGAGGTAAGGCTTCTGAAGCGCTGCTGCCCCCATCATAGAACCAATGGCTTCATGGAATGCGCGATTGGCTCCACTCCTTAGAAGCGGAGGGACATCAGGATTGGTATAGGAGATGTAGTAATAGATATGTCCCAGCTCATGATTGGAAGTTTGGAACCACTTTTCATTGGGTTCTACGCTCATCAGACTTCTTACATCATTTTTCAGGTCCATATGCCAGGCAGAGGCATGATTGTTCTTTTTGACTGACGAATCCGGAGGGTAGGGGTATAGGCTGGATTTTTCCCAAAAAGTTTCCGGTAATTCAGGAAAACCCAGACTGACGTAAAGCTTTTCTCCTTCTTTAACCACCCATTCCGGACTTTTATTGGCCAACGCACTATCGATGTCAATACCCTCTACCGTGATCATAGGGCCCCAATCCTGACCCCAACGGTTAGGTGCCCAGTGTGCCGGCAGATAGTCAGGCACTTCCGAGACCCCATATTGTTTGGCTAGCTCATACCTGGCATAGGTGTGCAGTTCTCTGTAGAGGGGTAGGAGCTCTTTGTAGAGCTTTTCCATCATGTCCATCATTTCCTCTGTGGTCAATCCATACTCAGAAACCTGGTAGGTGAAATAGTCATTGTATCCCAGGGCTTGTACGGTTTGATTTCTGAGATCTCTAAGATATTCCAGTCCATCTTTCAGTACGGGACCGACTTCTTTGCTGGCCTCCCATGCTTTTAAACGGGTATCCAGGTCCTTGTTATCCCAGAGGATGTTGTCGATTTCATTGGTGCTGACTTCTTTATCGTCCAGCGAGTAGGTAAAGCCATATAGCGTCTCAGTTTGAGCGATATCAGCTTTGATCTTTTCTTTCACAAGGTCCTCTACCGTTTGTGGGTTGCTGCCTGCGCTATACAGAATGGCTTCGAGCTGACGTGCCTGAAGGTCTGTGAGTTGATCCTTGCTGTCAAGGAACATTCGCGTTTTTTCTATGTTTTCAACACTACCCATAAATGCAGCCAGCGCTTCATCCGCTTTTTTTGATTCGTAGGCATTCATGGTATCACCCGCTACGATCTGTGTATTCGTTTTCCATGCCGCTTCTGCCGACGCGTAATAGAGTGATAGCAATTCATCTGTATAACCATCAATATATTGTTGAGCATCTTCCTGGATGTTACTACAGGCAGTAAATAAGAGAGTCATTGCCAGGGCCTGACTGTAACGAATGAGTGTTTTGATTTTCATAGACTATGTTTAATAAGATTAATTCTTTCCGTCTCGGTTTTGCTTATGCTATGATTCACTTTTGGGCTGGTAGACAGAAAGGTTCACTAATTTAACCCGGATTATGCATTAGAACTTCGTTATGAGGGTTTAAAAGCCAATAAATCAGGAAGTTTTCTTGGTTTTAGCATAGCAACCGCTATGGTGAAGCCAAAAAACTTAGCAAAGCGACTGATTTGCAGGCATTTAAGCACGTAATAAATTTTCTGATGCATATTCCGGGTTTAACTGATATCGGTACAAAGCAGCAAAGACACCAGGACAAAGATTACCTGTGCCATGCACCTGGGTGGTAAAAAAGTATCAATGATTGGTTGTGATTACTTAACGATGATCCTGGAAGTCATCTCGTCACCATTCTCAGAAACCATTTTCATCAGGTACAATCCGTTTTCCATTCCATTCATGTTGACTTCTACGTTTCTGAACCCAACTTCTGTAGTATTTGGTTGGTAAACATTTGAAGCACCAGTCAGGCTGATCACCTGAATATCTTTAACAGTGAAAGGTTGGTCACCTTCGATGGTCACTTTACCCTGAGTCACTACTGTGGGGAAAACATTGAATGAATTTTCGGTCTCACCGATGTTGGTTTCAACCCTGATGGCTTTGAATATTTCATACTGACCATCGAAATCCACCTGAGTCAATCTGTAATACGCTACTCCACTTTTATAAGAATCATCTTCGAAAGAATACTCGATCATTTCGTTTGAGTTTCCGTTTCCTTCGATCCTTGCGATCTCATAAAATTCAACACCGTCTTCAGATCTTTCCAGAGAGAAAAATTCGTTATTGATTTCAGTGGCAGTAGACCAGGTAATTTTCACATTGTCTTCGAAAGTAGCCTCGAATGAAAGCAGTTCGACAGGTAAAGTAGAATATGAACAACCGCCTGAGCAGGCAGGAGCATATGAAGAGTTTCCGAAGATAGTGGAGTTACCTTTGTTGATGATTCCATTGGGAGCATAAAGCATTCCTGTTCCGTCAATTACTCCCACACCCTTGTTTTCGTTTTTGCTACCATTGAGGATCAATTCTCCGTCGATTTCTACAAGGCTACCTGCCTTATTTTCAAATTTTCCATTCACAATAACGATAACTCCGGCAGGTATCTTAAGCGTTGCAGCACTTTTGAGCTTAAGTTCAGTAATAGTAAAAGTTCCGATACCTCCAATGGTCACGTCATCTCCTTTCAATTCAATATCACCAGCAGAACCAGGAGCGATATAGGTCTGAGCTACTGCTGTTGAAATAGTGAAGATCAGAGCGATTGAGAAGATGATTGATTGATTAAGAGATTTCATTACCTAAACTGTTAATTTTACTTATAGTAGGTAAGTATGCAATTCACGTACCAGGCATAGGTAATTCCCCTAGTTGATCGATGAATGGGACCAAATCATCTTTAAACCGACATGATTGATTTATGATCGGCCAAAAAACATCGATTTATGGATTTGAAGCTATTTTTAGACGTTTTTCGAGGTGGGATTTGAGAAGAAGTGCGATCTTTTACAGGATCTCCCAGTTCAGGATATAAGAAGCAGTGCTTCGTTTTTCATTCAGTACCATGCTGGTTTGGTAGGGTCCTCCGGGTTTTTCGTCCACTTTCATGGTAAAAGTGCCTAAATGATCATTTAAAGACAGATAGTCAAAGTCCCATAACTCAATCACCATTGGCTCACTCACATTTTTATGCTGAAAGGTTATCCCAATCTTCTTCTTTTCTTCGTTGTCCACAGATCGATAGATACCTTCAGGCCAAATCTTTTTCCCATTGTATTTTAGAAAGACCTCATCCTTGTCGATCTCATCGTTGAGGATACATTGAAGGAAGTTGAGCTGTATAGTGGGCATGACGGCGTTTGTTTTGGATAAAATTAACGCAAAAGTTCAAATCTCCCTGTTTTGATTCGGCTTAGATGCTCAGTTGACTGAATATATTCATAAACCCAGCAACGAAGGGCGATGCCAGCAGGAAGATGTACTGGTCGTATCCGGCGATGATATACCGCATCGTGTCGATTATAGTGAGGCAGCGAAAGCTCATATTCATCCATCTGCTTAAAGAAGTTTTTTTGCTCTTTGATCAGATAGATTTCTCCATATGTTCTGACTTTTCTCGTTGTGTCAAAGACCAGGCCCGGAAAACCAGCCACTTTATAAAGGTGTGCATACATAAAGCCATCACTCAAATATTCAACGGGCATATAGGGAACACCGAGTTCTTCTATTTGCCGGTTTTTTTGCATGAGATATCCATATACAAATAAATAGTTGGCGCTTCTGCTGGTCATAAAGGCAAAAAAGTCATAATCTGATCACTAAAGTAATGATTTACTAAAATCAATTCATGAACCTTTATATCTTTGAAATCTTCGGTCTTCGTAAAAAAATAATATGTCTTTAAAGGTAGCGATTGGAGTTGATATTGGTGGAACACTTACCAAGGTAGGAATAGTAGATTTGGATGGGAATATGTATGGTCATACGGAGTTCCCAACTCAAAAAGGAAAGGACTTCAAGCAGTTTCTGGATGAGCTTGTCCGCACATTCAACCTGTTGATTGAAAAGTCCCCGGAGGACCTTGAAGTGGTAGGGATGGGTGTAGGAGCACCCAACGCCAATTATTATCGGGGAACCATAGAGCATCCGGCGAATTTAAAGTGGAAGGGTATATTGAGAGTAACCGAAGAGCTTCAGAAACGCTTTGATAAACCTGTCCATATTACCAATGATGCCAATGCGGCGGCGATTGGAGAAATGGTGTATGGTGAAGCCAAGGGGATGCAGGATTTTATTGTCATCACACTGGGTACCGGTTTAGGTTCCGGTGTGGTAAGTAATGGAAAACTCATCTACGGACATGATTCACAGGCTGCTGAGCTTGGTCACATTGTGATAGATTACAATGGTAGATGGACAGGATTGAACAGGAGGGGTGGACTCGAAGCCTATGTTTCATCCACTGGCTTGAAGCGTAACGTATTCTTTCTTCTATGTGATTCGCTCAAAGACAGCGTGCTAAGGGATTATTCCTACCATGATCTTCATGGGGAGATCATAACAAAAGCTGCCGAAGAAGGTGACCCCATTGCTATAGAAGCCTACGAAATGACTGGAAAATATTTAGGGCAAGCTTTGGCCAACTTTACAACATTCTCACATCCCGAAGCGTTCTTCCTACTTGGAGGGCTGGCAAAAGCTGGTAAATGGATATTTGAGCCAACCAAGAAATACATGGAAGAATATCTTCTGCCATTTTATAAGGATAAAGTAAAGCTCTTACCTTCAGGAATGATGGGTAAAAATGCAGCCATCCTTGGTGCGGCTGCGTTGGTTTGGGATCATCAAAGACATTTATAACAAGCTGATTGGGAACGATATTTGTATAAACCTATTTTTCAAAAGGTTTGTTAAGTATCTAAGTAATATTTTACGAATTAATTACATTTAGGGTAATGAATAAGTTATTGTTTATACTAATATCCCTTGTCGTTGGATGGGGGTATCTGGAGCCAACTGGCATTAACCATGATAATGAGAGCCCGGAGATTGGTCGATTGGATACCCTCGAATTGCTCCGACCCAAGCAGGAACATCCGGCTGAAACCAAGGCCATTGTTGATTTATTAACAAGGTATCATTATAAAAAGAAGTGGCTGAATGATTCCATTTCCTCAGAAATATTTGATAATTACCTCAACGCACTGGATCCCAACAAAGCCAATTTTCTTCAGGGAGATATTGACTACCTGTCTAAGTACAGGTATCAGCTGGATGATGAATTGATTGAGGGGAAACTTGATTTCGCTTATCAGGTCTTTGCCATTTACAGGGAGCGGTCGCTTGAAAGACTGGATTATCTCGACGTTCTTTTTTTAAAGGAGTTTGATTGGTCTGCCAACGAAGAATTAGAAATTGAACGGGAAGATTGGTCTCATGCCCAAACCCGGGAAGACCTCGATGAGCTTTGGAGAAAGATTGTCAAAAATCAGGCCTTGAGCTACAAATTGACAGGAAAAGATTGGGACACCATCGTGGAATCACTGTTGAAAAGATATGCGCGGGTTAGAAAATCAATATATCAGTACAATAGCGAAGACGTCTACCAGTCATACATGAATGCTTTCACCAGTACGTATGACCCGCACACGGATTATTTTTCGCCCATCACTAAGGAAAACTTCCAAATAGACATGAGCGCTTCCCTGGAAGGAATTGGGGCACGACTCACTCAGCAACTCGATTATACTAAAGTGGAGGATGTAATCCCCGGGGGACCGGCGTTCAAGAGCAAACAATTGCATAAAAATGACAGGATCATCGGAGTGGCTCAGGGTGATGAGGGCATATTCGAGGATGTGATCGGATGGAGAATCGATGATGTCGTGCAAAAAATCAGAGGACCTAAAGGGTCTGTCGTCAGGCTACAAGTCCTCAAACATGATGAAGATATCAATGCACTTCCTGATACGGTAAGAATAGTAAGAGATAAGATCAAGCTCGAAGAATCCACTGCACAATCAGAAATGATACCAGTGATCGAAAATGGTGAAACCTTTAAGCTGGGTGTGATCACCATTCCGCAGTTCTACATCGATTTTGAAGAAATGCATCAGGGCAAGGAAGACTATACCAGTACAACAAGAGACGTAAAAAGGTTGATCGCAGGATTGCAGGAGCAGGGTATGGATGGTCTCCTGATCGACCTCCGCTTCAACGGTGGTGGATCGTTACAGGAAGCTGTTGAGCTCACTGGTCTCTTTATTGATGAAGGCCCGGTTGTTCAGGTGAGAGACACCTATGATTCGGTAGATATCTACATGGATGAAAATGAAGGATATTACTATGAAGGTCCGTTGGCCGTTTTGACTAACAGGTATAGTGCATCGGCATCTGAAATCTTCTCTGGAGCTATTCAGGACTATAAGCGAGGTATCGTCATGGGTGAGAATAGCTTTGGAAAGGGTACGGTTCAGAATCTGATCGACCTTGATTTGTATTTGAGGAATTCGGGCGTAGAGTTGGGCCAGTTGAAAATGACGTTGGCTAAATTTTACAGGGTGACAGGAAGTAGCACGCAACATATTGGAGTAGCCCCTGATATTGCCTTTCCTTCCCCATATGATGATGAGGCTTTTGGTGAAAGTAATATGTCCAATGCCTTGCCATGGGATGAGATCAAAACAACCAATTTCAAACCGGAAAATACCATATCTGAGGATTTGATGGCAAGCTTGAAAAAGCTCTATGAAAAACACCTGAAAACCGATGATGACCTGAGGACATTGGCAGAAGATGTTGAACGCATAAAAGAAGATAAGTACATCAAATCCATTTCATTAAACCTTGAAGACCGTATGAAGGAGCAAAAGGCAGAATCTGCTTCCAGTGATCTTTCAACAACATTAGAAGCTTCCGAATTAGGTAACCAAAAGATTGAAATGGATAGTGTTACAAAAAAATTATCCGAGGATCCTTACTTAAAGGAGAGCCTAAGGCTTTTGGCCACTTTAACCAAATCCAAGATCGGATAATCGCGGTCTGATGGGAAACCTTTAAGCGCTTCTTTGGTCTTTGATCAAAAAAGCGTCATGATCCGACTATTCGTATTATTGCCCGGTGTTTTTTTTCTGTATGATCTACTGGCGCAGTCAAGGCTGGCATATCATGAATTTGAAGCTGAAAATATTGCTAAGATCCATCTTTACGGATCATTTTGTGACATT
Source organism: Cyclobacteriaceae bacterium (assembly GCA_965223915.1). Taxonomy (GTDB): domain Bacteria; phylum Bacteroidota; class Bacteroidia; order Cytophagales; family Cyclobacteriaceae; genus UBA7330. The sequence continues at coordinate 3,940,450 of OZ245027.1, forward strand.
GAAATCACTCATGACCAAAAAATCAGGTTTTTAGGGGAGATTGAGGGGGATGGGCGACCGGAAGACTTCCTGATCACCTCTGAACTTACCAGTGATGGGACTTTAGTGATTCGGGTAAAACACCGTGGCAGGAAAGCCAATCGGATAAGTAAAGCACATATTAAGCTTCAGATCCCGAAATACATTTCACTCAAGACAGAGAATACCTCCGGAGACATTAAGGGAGAAAACCTGATCAACGGAACCTATCAATTGAAAACCACCAGTGGTGACATTGACTTGTCTGATGTAATCGGTACACTTCACATAGAAACAACCTCTGGAGATATAGCCGTGAAAAACCTGCAGGGGGAAGGTTTTTTTAGTACTACCAGTGGAAATAAATGGATCAATAATGCTCAGGGAAATATTAGATTGACCGGAACTTCCGGAGCTTCTGTGGTACACAATATTATCGGAGATGTATTACTTTCAGCAACATCGGGTAACACCTCAGTCAGGATGATCAGAGGTAGTTTAAATGTCACTGCTACCTCAGGAAATATTGATGCACAAGAGCTACTGATCACAGGCGATTCCAGATTATCATTGATCAATGGCAATCTGAAAATTCATCTAAGCCATCCGAATGATGAATATAGATTCCAGCTAGCTACCGGTTCGGGTAGATTAAATGTCAATGGTAATCTATTTAGTAAGAAATACCAGGAAGGCAAAGGTCCAATTATAATTAAGGGATCAACCGGTAGTGGCAATTTGGATTTACACTTTTAATTAGAGGGCACTTTGTTTTAAGACTTCAAATGATCACTTTTGTTGGCATTGCATTGAATTTCTTGTATCACCTTTATTCAATCCTATGCGACCTTATATCAGTCCTGAGACCCGCCTCAATGAGCTTACTTTTCGTTCTATTATTTTGGGTGCATTACTATCCGTCATCCTGGGAGCGGCAAATGCTTACTTTGGCTTGTTTTCCGGACTAACAGTATCTGCCTCAATTCCGGCCGCCGTTATCTCGATGGCTATTCTTAAAGCATTTAAGAATTCAAATATCCTGGAAAACAATATGGTTCAAACAGCTGCTTCAGCTGGAGAATCATTGGCAGCAGGTGTCATATTCACCATTCCAGCCCTGGTTATCATGGGTTATTGGCAGGAGTTTAACTACTTTGAGACCACCCTGATATCAATCTGTGGGGGTGTGCTTGGCGTGCTATTTACCATTCCACTCAGGAGAGCCTTGATTGTGGAAGAAAAACTGATGTTCCCGGAAGGTGTGGCTACGGCAGAAGTATTAAAATCAGGAGAGACGGGGGGCAAGTCGGTGATGTATCTGGTGTATGGGGCGTTAATGGGAGGGATCTTCAAATTTGGTTACGAAGCCCTCAATCTGTGGAAAGGTATTTTTGAAAGGGCCACAATTCTCAATCAAAAACTGTATCTCTATTTCAGTCTGAACCTGTCACCAGCCCTGGTGGCTGTTGGCTATATTGTTGGGCTCAACATCGCCACCCTGGTTTTTTTAGGTGGAGTCATTACCTGGTGGATAGGGATCCCGGTTTACGTATGGATCAATGGTTTTGAATCAGTCGCCAATGAGCTGATTGCTGCAGGGAAATTCACCAGCATAGATCAGGTGAATGCCGATGCGCTAGGGATCAGCCTGTGGAGTGTGAAGATGCGGTTTTTAGGCGTAGGCTCCATGATCGTAGGGGGGATCTGGGCTGTACTAAACCTAAGAGGTGCATTGGTCACTTCATTTAAAGCAGGCGTGGAGGCTTTCCGTAAAGGTGCTCAAAAGGTGTCGGATACTGCCAGAACGGAGCTGGATACACCGATGTCATGGGTGATCATCGGAATAGGTATCCTCGTAATCCCCATCTTTTTTATCTATATGTCGATCATCGCAGATGTTCCCATTACACTGTTTATGGCGGTGCTGATGATTTTTGCAGGATTTTTATTTTCTGCGGTAGCCGGTTATATGGCTGGACTTGTGGGGTCATCCAATAACCCCATCTCTGGTGTTACCATCGCGACGATCCTTTCAACTTCCCTTTTGCTGTTGCTTTTGATGGGTTCAGGCGGGGCCATTAGCGGTGCAGCAGGTGCGATACTGGTTGGAGCAGTCGTTTGTTGTGCTGCCGCTATCGCAGGAGATAACATGCAAGACCTTAAAGCGGGATACATTTTAGGTGCTACCCCAAGAAATCAACAAGTCATGCAAATGATTGGTGTGGTGGCAGGGGCCTTGCTGATTGCACCGGTTTTGAATTTGTTGTTGGCCTCCAAAGGGATTGGAAGTCCTACTGTGGATCACCCGGATCCATTAACTGCTCCTCAGGCAACATTGATGATGAGTGTGGCGACAGGGATCTTTGGGGGAGAGCTTCCCTGGACAATCATCACTATTGGAGGGTGCATTGGGGTACTGATCATCATTGCGGATCTTTATCTGAAGAAACGAGGATCTACCTTCAGGATGCCGGTACTTGCCGTAGCCGTGGGTCTATACCTTCCGTTTGAGCTGGACAGCTCCATTTTTGTAGGTGGTGTCATTGCCTGGGCCCTGGATCGCAGTTTCAGGAAAAATCAGGTTTCCTCTCAACAGAAAGAGTCGGCTTCCAATAGCGGATTACTGATAGCCTCAGGTCTCATTACCGGGGAGGCGCTGATGGGAATTCTGATTGCGCTGTTAGCCACTTTTGGATGGAGTATATCAATCACGGATGAGCCATTGGGAGGTAGTCTGCCCGGGTTAGCACTACTCATATTGATACTCATTTACCTATACAGAACAGTAAAATCGCTCAGCAAGAAGCAATAATCAGATTGATGACTAGCATTTGATGGATCAGCAGGATCAGTTTACCAATCGTTGGGGCATCGTTTTAGCTTCTCTGGGCATGGCTATTGGAGCGGGTAACCTGTGGCGATTTCCCAGGTTGGCAGGCCAGTATGGCGGATCTTTCATTTTACTGTGGATATTGTTTCTGCTGATCTGGTCCATACCCTTGCTGCTTTCTGAATTTGCCATCGGAAAAAGATTTAAGCATGGAGTGATCTATTCGATGAGTAAGGTGACCAGTCCCGGACTCACCTGGATGGGTTTTTTCATAACCATTTGTACGCTGGGTATCGCTTTTTACTACTCTGTAGTGACAGCCTGGTCCATGCAATACCTGGTGTTATCTATCAGAAATGTGTTAGATACATTTCAGGGTATATCGTTTGCCGAGACACTGCAGCAACATCCTGACTTTCTGCAAAATCAATGGATGGCCATAGCCAATGCCAACTGGACAACGATATCCATGTTTGTCATGGTGATATTCGCTGGCGTTTTCATGCTGGTAAAAGGAATCAAAAATGGACTGGAGCGGGTCAATAGAATACTTATCCCAACCCTATTCGTATTGCTGATCATCATCATTTTCACAGCACTTTCAATTGAAAATGGCATATTAGGTCTTGAGTATATGTTCACTTTCAAAGTGGAATACCTGAAAGAGCCGAAAGTGTGGATTGAAGCGCTCTCCCAATCTGCCTGGAGCACCGGGGCAGGATGGGGCCTGCTCATGACAATCTCCTCTTATTCCAGAAACAAAGAAGATGTGACACTCAATACATTCATTGGTGCATTTGGCAACAACACCGCATCACTGATTGCAGGGATGGCTATTTTGCCTGCAGTATTTGCCTTAGCTCCAAATGCTACGGAAGCAATAGCTTATCTACAGCAGGGTAACCAGGCCCTCACCTTCAATGTGATACCTGATTTATTTGCTCGGATCCCGGGAGGAGAATATATGGCCGTTCTTTTTTTCCTGACGTTGTTGTTTGCTGCATTTAGCTCGTTTCTCCCCATGATCGAACTCTTTATCAGTAATGTGGTTGATTACGGGCTGCCACGCAGGAAGTCCACCTGGGTGGTAATTTTGGCCTTCATAGCCTTTGGCTTTCCTTCAGCCTATAATCTCGACTACTTCACCAATCAAGATTGGGTTTGGGGATTAGGTTTGATATTGAGTGGTTTCTTTATTTTGTTTGCCGTTGCAAAATACAATCCCTTGAAATTTAAGTCAGAGCTGATCGATCTGGATTCAGACATTCGGGTAAACAAATGGTATTTCTCTATTTGTATCTATCTCAACTTGCCGATAGCATTTGGGCTGATCTACTGGTGGATGTCGCAGGGATACAGCTCTAATCCGTGGTTTACTGATACAGGGGTCTGGAACATCCTGGATGTTTACAGCAATGCTACCATCATTTCGCAATGGGGTGGGGTTTTGTTGCTGGGCATATTAATGAATAAGTACATTTACAATAAAATGGTAGCGGGCAAATGACTACGTCAGCTATCATATCAATGATCATTATACTGGGGCTTACCTTCGGAGGCTTCATTTATTTTATCATACTCGCAATCAAGAACAATAAATAGATAATTAAATAATGGATAAAATTGACTCACTCAATCAGGTAGCTGAATTTCATAAGACATTTCATCACCCGGTACTTAAAACGCCTACCATTCCTGATGAGAAACGTTGCGAGCTCAGGGTATCATTGATCGCTGAGGAGCTAAAAGAATTGAAGGAAGCCATAGACGATAATGACATGGTCGAAATTGCAGATGCCTTGTGTGATATTCAATATGTATTATCAGGAGCAGTATTGGAATTTGGACTGGGGGATAAGTTTGTTGAGCTGTTCAATGAAGTCCAACGATCTAATATGAGTAAAGCCTGTGACTCAGAAGAAGAAGCCCAAGAAACAGTCGCATATTATCAAAACGAACGCGATACAGAATGCTACTATAGAAAAGAGGATGGGAAATTCCTGGTATTTAGAAAGGGTGATAACAAGACGCTGAAGTCTATTAATTATTCACCGGCTGATCTTAAAAAAATCCTGGATAACTAATTAAGGTATTAGCAGTGTAAGTGTAGTAGCTGTATTGTTTCTTAATTCTACAAGTTTTTGAATGGTGTTGTCATCTTCACAACCGAAAAAAGACATCAGACAGATGTATGTAAAACAAGACAGTAGTAAGCGGGTGATCTTTTTGTTTTTCATAAGAAATCCTATGATACTTTAGCTGATTATTAACGAATTAAGAATAATATTATCTCAAACGCAAAGTAACATAGGATAAATGAGATTTCAATGAAAAATGACCGCTATTTTTTAACCCGGAATATGCATCAGAAAATCTATTACGTGCTTAAATGCCTGCAAATCAGTCGCTTTACTAAGTTTTTTGGTTTCACCATAGCGGTGCTATGCTAAAACCAACAAAACTTCCTGATTTATTGGCTTTTAAACCCTCATAACGAAGTTCTAATGCATAATCCGGGTTTAAATTATCTTAACAAGATATGTCATGTTTTTTTCGCCATCTTCATCATATCCAACTAAAATATCATCTTCCAGTACCCAATGATCGATGTCAACATCATTTTTCCCATCTTTTATGAATAATTCTCCCTTCTTATTGATCGACCATTCACTGTATTCAATTTCCTTTTCATCAAATGCCTCAACGATTACCCTGAGCTTTCCACCTTTCTCAAAGTCCATGTAGATGTCTATCTCATCGAGGATTGATGATGCCAAACCTTCGATGGAATTCAGCAGCAGTTTCTCCAGGAATTCATTACCGTTATCATCCAGCTCTTCTTTTGCTTTGTCAATCCCTTCTTCCACGTTGATGACCAATTTCCATTGACCAATCAGATTGTCTTCTTTGATCTTGCGTTGGGCGCTTACAGATACAACAGCCAGGACCAGGGTCATTGTCAGTAATAAGGTAGATTTTTTCATTTTCTTGTTATTATGTTATGCAAGGTACTGTAGATAACATACTGTATTTTTCGGCTCAAGGTTGCAGCTATGCATCAATATTTTTATTGAACTGGTTTTTCAGTGTGCTAGGAATCCGTAATCTTAAAGCTTTTCCATCCTATGTTTATTAATTTTGCGATCTAATTTGAATTTCTATGTTTGATAATTTAAGTGTTAAGCTTGATAGGGCATTTAAGACCTTAAAGGGACAAGGTACCATTACTGAGATCAATGTTGCTGCTACGATCAAAGAGATCCGTAGGGCATTGATCGACGCCGATGTTAACTATAAGGTCGCCAAAGAAGTTACCGATACCATCAAGGAGAAAGCGTTGGGACGTGATGTTCTTATTGCTGTATCTCCGGGTCAGCTACTCACCAAGATTGTTGCGGAGGAGTTGACCCTGCTCATGGGTGAGAGCAATGTACCAATCAATCTTGATGGAAATCCCAACACCATTCTTATCTCCGGGTTACAGGGTTCTGGTAAGACCACCTTCAGTGGGAAGTTAGCCAGCTACCTAAAGAAGCAGGGGAGGACTGTGCTTCTGGTGGCCTGTGACGTCTATCGTCCTGCAGCGATTGATCAGCTAAAGGTTCTGGGAGAGCAAATCGACGTAGAAGTTTATACTGAGCCAGAAGAAAAGAATCCGATAAAAATCGCCGAAAACGCGGTGAAATATGCCAAACAAAATGGCAAGCGTACAGTGATCATTGATACGGCAGGCCGATTAGCCGTAGATGAAGCGATGATGAATGAAATTTCTTCCATCAAAGAAACCATCGATCCTTCAGAGACACTATTTGTGGTGGACTCCATGACCGGTCAGGATGCTGTAAACACGGCGAAGACTTTCAATGAGCGACTCAGTTTTGATGGTGTGGTTCTAACCAAACTGGATGGTGACACACGGGGTGGTGCAGCTTTATCTATCCGCAAGGAGGTGACCAAGCCCATTAAATATATCAGTACCGGAGAAAAGCTCGATGCCATCGATATATTCTATCCTGATAGGATGGCCAAACGGATCCTGGGAATGGGGGACGTGCTTTCATTGGTTGAGAAAGCTCAGCAGACCTTTGACGAGGATGAAGCCAGGAGGATCAATAAGAAGATCAAAAAGAACCAGTTTGGCCTGGATGATTTTCTATCCCAGATGGAGCAGATCAAAAAGATGGGAAGCATGAAAGACCTGTTGGGTATGATACCAGGCGTAGGCAAGGCCATCAAAGACGTGGATATTGATGATGACTCACTAAAACCAATTGAAGCCATCATTAAGTCCATGACTCCCAAAGAGCGGGAGATGCCGGATATCATCAATGGTAGCAGGAAACAAAGAATTGCCAAGGGTAGTGGAACCGATGTTAATCAGGTGAATCAGCTGCTCAAACAATTTGCACAGATGAAAAAGATGATGAAGACCATGAATAAAATGGGTGGTGCTAAAGCGCTTTCTGGTCTATTGAACCAATAACCCAGCAACAATTCTCTCTAAAAAAGAAAACCCCTGAGGTAATTTCAGGGGAGTACTTCATGATCTTTTGATTCTTCTAAGCAGCCAATATTACCTGTAGCAGACAGCGTTGATGGCTTCTACCGTCCTTTTTACATTGGGAAGGATCTCTTCAATCAATGTAGGCGCATAGGGTAGTGGTAAGTCACGATTGTTTATTCTATGGATCGGAGCATCCAGGTAGTCAAAAGCATGTCTTTGTACATAGTGACTCAATTCAGTAGCTATGGATGATAAAGGCCATGCTTCTTCCACGATTACCAACCTGTTTGTTTTCTTCACAGATTCAATCACAGTAGGATAGTCGATGGGTCTGACAGTTCTCAGGTCGATAACTTCTACGCTTACACCTTCCTTTTCCATTTCAGCAGCAGTTTCATTGGCCACCTTCATGAACTTTCCGAAAGACACCAGCGTAACTTCGTTTCCTTCTTTCACCACCTTAGCTTCGCCGATAGGAATAGTGAATTCATCTTCAGGAACTTCGCCTTTGTCACCATACATAAGTTCTGATTCCATAAAGATAATCGGGTCATCATCCCTTATAGAAGACTTAAGCAAGCCTTTAGCATCATAAGGATTGGAAGGCACAACAACTTTCAATCCAGGTGTATTGGCAAACCAATTCTCAAAGTTTTGTGAATGTTGCGAGCTCAGCTGACCTGCATTTCCGGTAGGTCCTCTAAAAACGATCGGTACTTTAAATTGTCCACCGGACATAGACATCATTTTGGCCGCACCATTGATGATCTGGTCTATGGCTACCAGAGAGAAATTGAATGTCATGAATTCAATGATAGGTCTCAGGTCGTTCATGGCAGCACCAATTCCCAAACCTGTGAAGCCCAGCTCAGAAATGGGGGTGTCAATGACACGATCAGGTCCAAATTCATCAAGCATACCCTGGCTTACCTTATAAGCTCCGTTATATTCTGCCACTTCCTCACCCATCAAAAAGATGGCTGGGTCACGTCGCATTTCTTCACTCATTGCTTCTCCTAGGGCTTCTCTAAATTGAATTTCTCTCATAGTAAATGATGTTTCTGAGCGCTAAATTAATCCATATAAAATAAAAAAGCCCTCCTGAAAGGAGAGCTTTTTTGAATGTTTTTGAGAAAAGATAAATTATCTCACAGCTTCAGCTACTGCATCTGCGAAGTTCGCAAATGATAAATCATTCAATGCTTTTTCTTTCAAAGAAGCATCTTTTGTAACTGCTTGTTTCAGGTTAGAACCAAGACCATCCGCATTGTTTTGCTTAGCGCTTGCGATGGCTTTCAGGTAGTAAGCATCTGCTGAAAGTGTTTCACTGTCAGTCACACCAGTCAAGGTAGTTTGTGCATCACCGTAGTCACCAGTTAATAAGCTTGTAAGACCTTTGTCGAAAGTTACTTCTTCACTGGCTTCTGCAGAGGCGAAAGAAGCTTTAGCCTCTTCGTATTCTCCACTCATCAATTGAAGTGAACCTTTCATTCCTTTTAGCTTGGCAGAAACCATGTTAGAAGGAGATGAGCTCATGGCTTCATCAATCGCTTCTGAAGCTCCTTCTTTGTCACCTTGAAGCATTGCAGCAGCAGCCATGTTGGTTTGAACAATGGTAGAGTTTTGCTTGTTAGCAGCAATTTCAAGTTGAGTGATGGCATCTTCTATCAATTGAGCATCACCAGACATTTTAGCTTTTTCAAGCAATGTAGCACCCAGGTTGTTGTGTGCTCTCCAGTCACCTGATTTAGTGGCTGTCTTGTAGATAGCTTCTTTCTCATCCAATGATGGAGTAAGCGTAGCTGAGAACAAGAATTCGTTCATTGTCAATGAATCCATTGAAGTGTTTCCACTTACAATACCTTTTGACAATACTGCGATCTTAGCATTTGGCTTTTTCACTACCACTGTAAGGATCTCCGTTTTTGCAGATCGTAAACCAGGATAGATATCATCAAATACTTTGTCATAAGTAGAAAGCTTCTGAAGTTGCTTTTCTTTGTCTACAAAAGATCCTGAACCATTAATGATGTTTGTCCATTCGCCTTTCTCGCTTGAAGAAATGCCATCATAGTCAGCCAAAGCAGCTTTGAATTCGCTCCAGTCCTGTACAACAGGCTTAAGGATGAAGTCAATTTCGTCTGCAATGTCTTTGTAGTCGTATCGGCTCATTTGCTTCCTGTAGTAATCCTCGATCGCTTTAGCCCTGTCGCTAGAAAGATCAGAGTTAACAGTCTCAGGACCTTCAGGAGAGTGAGTACCAGTAATTGTAACTGTCCTTGTTACGTTTTTCTCAGCAATGAAAGCTGACATGTTACTGGTTTTTGTGCTGTTAGAAGTACCATCAGTTGAAAGCCTGGGATTGATCCTTGATCGTCCTTGCTCGAAATAGAAATTGATGTTGGTAGGCTCCAGCTCTTCTTTATCATTGTATCCATGGTCAGCAAGCGCAGTCAATACAACTGGCTTTGCGAAAGCAGCAGTAGTAACAAGTCCTTTGGCAACTTCCATTCTAGGAGAAGTTTTTGACTTGCCACTGGCTGTAATGGTAGCAACGCCTTCAACATATAAAGTACCTGGGTTCATCCCATCCTGATAAGGAAATGAGAAATCCTCAGACTTTCTTGAAGTTGAGCTGCTGCTGTTAGGAAAATCTTCTGCTTTGAAGTCCACAGATCCCACAGCTACTTCCTGATCACCATATTGATAGATCGTATTGATAGTATACATGGTTCCTGAGGGAAGCATTTTAGGAGGAAGAACTGCCGACATTGTGAAAGGCACTTCATCTCCTTTTAATTCTAGAGGATTTGGATCTATGGTTAGATCCTGATCAGATGCTAATTTGATCATCTTGCCCAGCTTACAACCCGAGAAGATCATAGCTACTGCAAGCATGGCTATAGCGAAGTTAAGTTTTTTCATGTGGATCATCTTTTTGAATTTTTGAGATACAAAATTGGTGAATTTTAACATTAGATTTTTACAATATTACTTAAAAAATAGTTTCTTCTAAACCCATATATAACAAATTCAAGGCCCATAGTGTTATCTTTGCAATAAAACAGGAGTTTTAAAGATGCAGGAATTAATAGAAAAATATGCGTTCGGTGTTTGCACCAGACTCGGAGAGAAATTTCGTATACCGACCTCAAGCATACGTTTATCCTTCATATATGCATCTTTTTTAACTTTTGGCTCTCCTATTATACTATATCTGGCATTGGCTTTCATCATGAATTTTCGCAAAATGTTGCGTAGAAGGAACAATACCATTTGGTACTATTAGAGTTTAGAATATTTATTTTTCCTGCCAATATAGTAAAGAAATAATATCCATTTATTCCCTCCTAGCTTACTTGAAATCCGTTTGGGTCGATTTCGTTTCCTGAAATGGTGGCTAATGGATCGATAAAAGTCAATGTTTGCCCTGAGTATGGCTTTGGCATGACCCCAGGATTGTATACTAATTGCGGCAACTATATCCAGTCCTAACCTCATCGTAAGGACAAAAAGCAGATGGATAAGTGGAAGATTCTTACACAATACAATCAAACTGTTTCTGAAATTAAGGAACGTTTTATTGGGCGAACCATAGTTTAAAGTACCACCACCTACATGATAGACCACCGACTGAGGCAGGCAAATTGCTTTTTGATCATGCTGGTAGATTCTCCAACATAGATCGATCTCTTCCATATGTGCGAAAAAATCTTCATCAAATCCACTGTGTTCCCAAAAGGTCTTAGACCTGATCATCATACAGGCGCCTGAGGTCCACAGTACATCTGTTGGTTCGTCATACTGACCATGGTCCTGCTCTGTTTGATGAAGTATTCTCCCCCGACAAAACGGATACCCCAAATAGTCAATAAAGCCTCCCGCGGCACCTGCATGTTCGAATTGATCCTTTTGATGCCATGAAAGCACTTTGGGCTGACACGCCACATAATCCGGATGATCAGCTAAAAACCGAAGCATAGGAGCTATCCAGTTTTCGGTAACTTCTACATCGGAGTTTAATAAAATGTAAAAGCCAGCCGCGATCTGCTCCAGTCCTTTGTTGTAGCCTCCGGCAAAACCAAAATTTGTTGTTAGCCGAATAACCTTTACTTCCGGGTAATTGTTGAGTATTTTGAGGGAATCATCCGTGGATGCATTGTCAATGACATAGACAGATGCCTCTGCGCTGTATTTTAATAGCGTTGGAAGGAAGGTTTGTAAATGATCAGCTCCGTTGTAGTTGAGGATTGCTACAGCGACTCTACTCACCTTACATCAGGTTGTTAAGGTCCAGGCCAGGGATGTTGGGCATCACACCCTCAGTGGCCTTCTTAAGATGCTCCCGTGCTTTTACTTCCACGGACTGAATGGCCAGGTTCACTGCAGCGATCACCAGGTCCTGCATCATCTCCGCGTCTTCCTTGTTGATGAGGGAAGGGTCAATATCGAGTGAAACCACTTCTTTCCGCCCATTGACAACCACCTTGACAAGCCCTCCACCAGATTCTGCTTCTGAAGAAACCGAACCCAGCTCTTCCTGTGCTATTTTCATTTTCTCCTGGACCTCTTTGACCTTGCCCATCATTTTCATCATATCAAACATATCGGACTCCTTTTCTATTTTTTTATTAATGCAAACGTACCAACCTGAACGAGTTCTTCACCATCCGGGCTGGTAAATTTAATCTCATATGTGTAAGATCCCTCAGGTGCCAACTCATCATTGACAAAACCGTTCCAGCCCAGACTTAAATTATCGGTAAAATGGATTTGCTGACCCCACCGATTAAAAATACTGATTTCTGCGGTATTATTTTCTAATCCAAAGAACTCAAGCCGATCGTTGAGCCCATCATTGTTTGGTGTAAAAGCCGTGGGCACATAGATCCTGTAGATAAACCGGGTGGTCACCTCATTGGAATATATGGGCTCACTGATCTCGGCATACCAATAGCGGGCCCTGATCCTTTGTATGCTCCCAATATTGGCAGATAATCTGATTTGTTGCTGGAAATTCACCACGTCAACCACAGCACTGTCCTCGCTATAAAAAACCAATTCCCGGGAAGTTTCTGTCAGCTCGTTCACAGGGTCGTTGAGTTCAAGACTGATCTCATTGATTTCATAGTTTCTCTCCGTGACGGAAAGGAATGGAGGCATTACCATGGCTGAATCCAGGATGGTCTCACAGCTATCTATCATCACCAGCCTGAAGGTGTTATTACCGGCAGAAGGGTAGGTGGTAGGAGCATTAATGGTGTCAACAGGTGAGGAAGTACTCGTGTTTTGTGTCAACACATCCTGAAATGACTGGTTGCTGAAAACAATGGCTACCCGATTTCCGGAGTAACTCGCATATGCATTGGACAGGTATTCGAACTGAGATGCAGGAATTGTCCCACAATAATCCGGGCCATTAATGATTGTGTTGGAACAAGCCTCTACGGTATTGACCCTCAGACAGTAATCCAGAAAACCGGGATTGTTTACATCACGGACTGTTAATGCATTGATGATCGGACCTTCATAGATCATGGAATAGGGGTCATTGTTAAATGAAATCTCTACCTGGTATTTGACATTCTGCAAAGTGGATGCAGTAATATCCACATCGAAGAGTGTGCCGCAGGTTTGTGTGAGGGATGCGTTGGTGACGCTGGCAGGAACAATTGAATTGTTAAGTACGATTGATTTGAAGCTGCTACCACAGTTGGCGTACGAATTGTTATAGAATCCCTCCACCAGGATCTGAACGTTGTTGGTAGCGTAAGTAAAAGTAGGGAAGGGGTCCCCGGGTATGTAATCTACCGAATCATTGTTGGTGAAATGAATGCGATAGAAATCATAAATGTTTTCAGTAATATCTACCTGGACAGTCTGAGAGCCACATTCATAAATTTCAAATTGTGGGGTGGTGTTGGGCAATACTTCGAAAATGAGTGTGTCTGTTTTGGGCGATACCGTCTCCTGGGTCAACTGGACAATTTCGTAAATACCTGGGGCTGTATACGTATGGAAAGTATCATTGACATCCAACAGGCCGCTCTCGTAGTAATAGGAGTTTGTGAAACCAGAAAAGCTGGCAGAGGTGGATATATGAACTGTCACTCCTTCACAACCGCGTTGGAAATCTATGGAGAACCGCCCAAGCTGACTGGTATGCTGTGCCTGAGAAGCCCAATGCATGAGCATCAGCACTATTATGCCATATTTTCTCAGGATAAACTGCATGAATTACAAAGGAAACGTAATGATACGATGATTATTCGGCCTTTAATCGCTTTATCAACTCAGAAAATGTGAATGAATGCTGCTGCCCTGTTTTCATCTGTTTCACGGTGTATACCTTGGATTTTACCTCTTCTTCTCCAATGACTATAACGTAAGGTATGTCAATTTTATTAGCATAGTTAAACTGCTTATTGATTTTGGAGAGATCTGGAAACAGCATGGCAGGAATCTGATTGGCTCTCAGTTCATTGAGCAGTTCCATTCCATGCTCGAAGGATTTCTCATCAAAATGAGTAATCAATACCCTGGCGCTTACATTTAGGTTCTCAGGGAAAAGCCCCTTTTCTTCCAGGACGTCGTAGATCCTGTCCAGGCCAAAGGAAATCCCGATACCGGAGACATCGGATAGACCAAACACCCCAGTGAGGTCATCATACCTGCCACCTCCGCAGATACTCCCAATCTTTACATCCTGTGCCACCACCTCAAAGATGATCCCGGTATAGTAATTCAATCCTCTGGCCAGGCTCAGATCCAGCGAAACATTTTGGTTAGAATCCTTCAGGTACCTGAAATAGGTTTGGACCGTTTCGATGCCAGGATTTCCTCCAAGCAATGACTCAATTCCTTCAAGCTTTTGTTGGTTACTTCCGGATTTCCCCAATAACTCAAACAATTGATTGAGTTTGTCAGACGAAGCTCCCAGGTTGACCAGTTCTTCGGTTACTTTTTCCCGGCCAATCTTATCCAGCTTATCCAGGGCTGTGCAAAAAGGGATCTCTTTGGAAGTAAGCCCACACCACTGCGCAAGTCCAAATAATAATTCCCTATGATTGATTTTAATGAGGTAGTTGGTATACCCTAAACTTTTAAATACGTCTTGTATCAGGTTCGTCAGCTCTACCTCACTGAATACCGATTTGGTACCAATGATGTCCGCATCACATTGATAAAACTCCCTGTATCTCCCTTTTTGCGGTTTGTCAGCACGCCAGACCGGCTGGACCTGAAACCTCCGAAATGGGAAAGCCAGGTCGTTGCGGTTTTGCACGACAAACCTCGCAAAGGGAACGGTCAGGTCGTAACGAAGCCCTTTTTCAGCAATGGAAGGAAGGATATGCTGACTGCCCTGTTGGAAATCATCTTCCGAAACTTTTTGTAGATAATCTCCTGAATTCAGGATTTTGAACAGCAATTTGTCGCCTTCTTCACCGTATTTCCCCATCAAAACGGACAAATTTTCCATGGCCGGGGTCTCTATTTGCGAGAACCCATAATTGAGAAAATGGGCCTTTATGGTATTTATGATATGATTTCGCTTCGCAGATTCAACGGGACCGAAATCTCTTGTTCCTTTTGGTGTGTTTGGTTTTTTATTTGACATGAACAAATTTTGGACAAAACTAACTAAAAGCGTAGATTTGCGCTCGTTTACAAGGAAATCATCAAGAAATGGCTGTTACCAGATTAGAAAGAAAATTAAAGAGAGACCGTGCTAAGTCTAAGAGAAGAGTAGCAACGATCAAACGATTAAATTCAATGCCTCCGATCAAAAATATTGATATTGAGGCTATTAAGGCAGAGTTTGAAAAGAAAGGTAGTTCAGCCAAAAAAGAAAAAGCTGAAGCTCCAAAAGCAGAAGCACCTAAAGCTGAGGCTCCTAAGGCAGAAGCCAAGGCTCCTAAAGCTGAAGTAGCAGCGCCTAAAGAAGCCCCTGCTAAAAAAGAAGCCCCTGCAAAAAAGGAAGAGGAGAAAGCAACCAAAGCAGCTCCGAAAGCAAAAGCTGAAAAGAAAGCAGATAAACCTGCCAAGAAAGCAGCGCCTGCTAAAAAGGATTCAGAAGATAAGTAATGGACTAGATGTAGCCTGCGATTTTGTAGGCTACTATTCCAACCCACTCTTTTATCAGCATACTCCAGTTGGCCAATGCGTGTGCGCTGGGTAATGCCCAGCTGATGTCCCATTCTACCCGGTTACTCCGGAAATCTACAGCATAGGGGATCACATCAATTTCTTCTTTCGAAAAGCAAGCCAGTGACCTCCTCATGTGAAAAGCTGAGGTAATCAGTAAATGTTTTCTGTCCTTCAATGATTGTTCTTCCAGAACTACCGCAGTGTTTGATGCATTTTCATGTGTATTCCGGGAATTTGGTTCAATAATAATATCCTCCTCAGGGAAATCATTGATGATCAGAAATGATTTCAACACTTCACTTTCTCTGAAATCCTGATCTAATATGGAACCAGAACCGCCTGTGATAAGAATCTTTCGGATAAATCCTTGCTTGTATAAGGCCATGGCTTCAGTGAGGCGATCTCCCGCTTCACTGACGTGCAGTTGATCCTCCATGTCCGGATTGTGACTCAACGCGCCCGTCAAAACAATCCCTACTTCTATTAAGGGGAGGTTTTCCTTAGCAGTGGCAGAAATTTCCCATTTACTCACAATAAAATTGCAAAGCAGGGGGTTTGAGAACACTACAAATACAAGGACACCCAGCTTCAGGAATAACCTGGACCTTTTTTTCCAGATCAGGCTGGATATCAATAGTATAAAAACCCATAAGATCGGATGAATGAGGAAATTAAGGATCTTTGAAAGGTAAAAGAACATACTAGGGTCTTCGTTTCAAGCCTGAGAGCAAAATCTTCAACCAATTGAAGTAAAGTGCTATAAACAAGAAGATCGTCATCATCCATATCACCACCATATTGAAAATTGGTGTGGGAAACAGGCGCCCCGCTAAATGTTTAGTAGGTTGAAAGAACTGTGCCCGAAAGTCTAAGGCATGTTTGGGGAATTTCGGATCTAAATAGATCGGATAGATCTTTTGGATCAGGTGGTTGTTATGCTCAAGGATTCTATGTTCAGTGGCAGTATTTTTCACCATGAAACTGATCGCTTCGTTTTCATAGTCTTTCCTCAATTCATTCAGTGCAGCTTCTTTTTCGGGTGTGGATGTAAGGTTTTTGAGCAACGCATTTTTCTCCCCATTGGCGGCGTTGTATCGCTGGTAATAATATCTTTTCAGGTCCGAAATGAATTTACTGGCAGCATCATACACTGAAGCGTTAAAATCTTCTTCGGTCAAAGATTCCAGCTGAGGAAAATGGTCAAACCCAATCCTGGTAAGCTCTTTGGTGAATTCAGTTTTAACTGTTTTCAAGCGGTATGCTGCATCTTTCATTTGTTTTTCCGTGCCCTCGTGCAAATGGTTCTGGGCATAGTCCAGGTCTGCAGTTAACCGGGGCAGGAGGTAGGTAGTTTTAAATTCCGATTCCGCCATGACCTTGTCCTGCGGGTAAAACTGACTTTCGAAGTCATTGTTGACAAACTGATGGACTGCCAGCGCCTCAAACGCCCATCGGGAGGTCATGATCTCTCCAATCATCGGTACTTTGTCTTCCGTGGTAATGACCGGGTTCAGCTTGTCAAAGCTCACGACGACCCCACTGAGAATGATTTGAGGAATAATGAGCAATGGAATAAGAATGTAGACCGTCACCGCAGACTTGAATGCTGCTGAAATGATCAGCCCCAGGGTATTGGCCAGGCAGGAAACAGAAAACAGGGTCAGCCAGAAGATCAATGTCATGCCCTTTACACCCATGATCAGTTCACCCAAAATGACAAATGATAATGTCTGGATGGCCGAAAGGCTGAAGAGGATAAAAACCTTGGAGAACAGATAGCTAAGTCGACTCAGATGAAGAAACTCCTCCCGCTTCAACACTTTTCGATCCCTGATGATTTCTTCAGCACTTACGGTAAGACCCATGAATAAGGCCACAATCACGCTCATGAAGAAAAATACGGGGATGTTTAGGTTTTCCTTGAAATGGTAAACGGTCGTATCTTCGGGCATATACCTGATGATCAATGACAGCAGGACAGCGAGTAGGGGTCCTTCCAGCAGGTTAATGGCCAGGTACTGCTGATTGGTAACTTTCGATTTGAAATCCCTGATGGTAAAGGTCTTCCATTGGCTTAGTTTGCTGGGTATTTCTGAGGTCTTTTGCGGAGATGTGTCTGTCTCAGTAAATTCCGGTGTCTCCTGATGTTCCTGGTAAATTTTCCACCATTCTTCCGGTGTGATCTTTCTTTTTTTGGTGAAATTCCCAAATTCATTGACCACTTTGGACTCTATGATATTGAATATCTGTTCCGGGCTGTTGTTTCTGCCCTGATCAACAATTTTAACGGCTCTTTTGAAGTATGGAACGGCTTCGGAGGGATTGCCATAATAGATCTGGTACCCACCCACATCGAGGACCAGCAGGTTGTCAAACATCCTGAAGATCTCTGTCGAAGGCTGATGTATCACTACAAAAACAAGCTTCCCCTTCAGGGCCAGCTCCTTCAGCAGGTCCATGATGTTTTCTGAATCACGTGACGACAGTCCGCTCGTGGGTTCATCAACAAAAAGCACTGAAGGCTCCCGCAATAATTCCAGGCCGATATTCAGTCGCTTTCGCTGTCCACCTGAGATGGTTTTGTCCAAAGGAGAACCAACTTTAAGTTTTCTCGTCTCAAATAATCCAAGGGACTCCAGTGTATGGTTGACCAGTGCTGTTAACTTTTCTTCACTGAGGTTTTTGAAGCACAGTTTGGCCGCAAAGTAAAGGTTATCAAATACGGTCAGTTCTTCAATCAACAGGTCATCCTGCGGCACATATCCGATGACACCTTCAATGCTTTTTTTATGGGTATGGATGTCAATGCCATTGATCCTGACTTCTCCTGAGGTGGGTGTTGAATTTCCATTTAAAACGTTCAGAAGCGTGGATTTTCCAGCGCCACTACCACCCATCAACGCGATGAGCCTGCCAGACTCTTCCTGTACATTGATGTTGTACAAACCCGTTTTTCCATTTCTGAATTTGAAGGTCACATCTTTGGCAATAAACGAGAGCTTGTGCTCGTCTGAAAGATCTCTGAATAGCCCGACAACTTCTGAATGATAAATGGCAGAGTTCTGAAGTTTGATCACACTCCCTGTGCTGAAATTATAGATCTTGTCAGTCCTCATGATCTCTCCATTCATGAGGATATTATTCTCACCGAGATATTTAAGAAAGAAAAGGTCTACTTCCGGGATATTTAAAACGAAGATGAAGCCATCCACTTCTTCATTGATCAGGTGTTTGCAAGCCGGGTTCACAGGCTGAGTACCATCATCGATAATGAGTACATTGGAAGAAGTGATCTTGCTTCTTTCCTGATGAATGACAAACGCTTTGATCAGGTCAATGATATCCTTGGGTACATTCAGGCTATCCCCAATCATGTAGAGTAACTGGTTTTCCCGATCAGTGACCACTCCATCTGCAGCAATCAGGGTGACCAGGTTCAGGATCACAACCACTTTCTGTTGAGCAGTTTGTTCTCGGTTGATCTGATAACAGGTCCTTTTGATGTTTTTAGATTGATCTTCATCATGATCCTGAGAGACCAATTCATCAAACACTTTCATGTATTTTTTTGCATCGTTCCTGTCCAGAGACTCCCTCAAAAA
Source organism: Cyclobacteriaceae bacterium (assembly GCA_965223915.1). Taxonomy (GTDB): domain Bacteria; phylum Bacteroidota; class Bacteroidia; order Cytophagales; family Cyclobacteriaceae; genus UBA7330. The sequence goes on from OZ245027.1 coordinate 3,959,552, forward strand.
GTTTTGTATGAATGAACGCTCTTCATCAGATACCGCATCTTCTGAAGCAACGATTGCCAGGAGCCTTAAGATTGCATTGAGAACTTCTTCACTCATTTTTTACAATTAGGGTTGACCAGAAAAAACAAAAGCATTGAAAATTATTCAATGCTTTTGTGAGATTTAGAATAGGTTGGTTGTATAAAAAAAATTTATCCCACGATTTCAGACCGGATCCTTTTCACCTCAATGGTAATGTCTAGTAACATATCCTGGGTCAATACGAAGTCTCCGGTATTCTCAGAGATTTTCTTCTCTACTTCTGCCAGATCTCCGTCATAAAGCAGTTTCAGAATCTTCAGTTCTTCCAGCATCTCCAGAATGGTCTCATCATGAGGGATATCCTCAAGAAGTGCAATCACGTCGATCAGTGGCTTTTCCTGGTCCAGAACAATTTTTACAAGCGGCTCAAGGATCAGGTTTCTGTTTTCCTCGTCGAGGATATCAGTAGGGTAGGTTTCAATGACTTTAACGGCAAGATATAATCCTTCAATAAAAGAACCGGTGAGGATCAGGGCGCCTACATTCAGCCTTTCAGCTTCCTCCAGGTTTTTGCCAGCCTCTTCAATGGCCCGATCGATCATGGATGACAAGGTATCTTTATTTCCCTCGCTCTCCTGAAACTTGTTGATCATCTGATTGTTGAATACGGATGACACTCCCAGTGTTTCAGACAGTTTCTGGCATGATTCAAGATAGTCCAGTGATTTTTGTATCTGCTCATAAGATATCAGGTATCCCATGTCCGTGGCATAAACCCCCAGGTTTAGTGCCGCCTTATCTTCATCATTCTGATAAGAAGCACTCTTGGATAGATCGTTGATCAGATCTTCGTTATAATCTGCCGCTGCTGCTTGCAGGGTATAAGGCACTTCTGATGGATTGGGCAGGTCGGCCAGTACTTTATCGATATCGGCTACCAATTTTTCTTTTGATGCAGAAAATTCAACAGCATCCGCTTTTGATCCTTTGTTAGAACCGCCACACCCCACAAGAAAGAAAATGGAAAGGATTACACAGGAAGAATAGAATGATGTTAGTTTCATGTGATAATAATTGATTTTTGAAGGCACATGGAATTCGTCCCACCAGAGGCGAAACTCATTTCATTTACAAGTTAGGTTTTATTTATGCCCAATTTTAATCTTTTTTTAAGTGGCATTGAAATTTACTTGGAAGATTTTCAAACTTTGTTGCAAGAAACAAGGTACATAAGAAGGATATGAGCGGAATTAGTTATTCGAGTTTAAGAGCCGGGCACAAATATTGGGCAGTCAATTTTGGTGAAAAAATCGAGTTTGAAATAATAGAAGTACTCTATCCGTTGGACTTTGTGATCAAAGACCTGGCTACCCTGGAAAAATACAGATTGTCAGACCTGACCCGTTATGGTAAGGGTCAGGACTTTGAAATCAGGGATTTAATTTAACTCGAAATAGCTATGCTGCTTGGACGGCAGATTAGAGACACCCATCAGGTGCGCATCCAGTGCTCTTGCCGCTTCTCTACCTTCAGAGATAGCCCAAACCACCAACGATTGACCTCTGCGCATGTCACCGGCAACGAATACATTAGCCTGGCTTGTCTGATAGTCTTTGGCTTTCACATTGCCACGCTCGTCAAGCTCCAGTCCCAACTGCTCGATCATACCGGCTTTTTGTGGGTGTAAAAATCCCGCAGCGATCAATGCAAGCTCACAAGGGATCACCCGCTCCGTGCCTTCGATCTCATTAAACCCTCTGTCAGCCCACTCAATATCCACAAGCTTGATGCCTGTAAGCTCACCTTTGTCATTGCCCAGGAATTCTTTCGTAAGGATTGACCATTTCCTGTCGCTGCCTTCCTCATGACTGGAAGATGTGCGAAGGATCATCGGCCACTCAGGCCAAGGGTTGGTGATTGACCTGTTCTTAGGGGGCTTATCGAGGATCTCTATTTGAGTGATCGACTTGGCTTTGTGTCTGTTGGAAGTACCGATACAGTCAGAACCTGTATCGCCACCACCGATGACCACTACATTTTTCCCAGTGGCCAGTATTTCTTCTACAGGCCGACCCTCATGGTTGTTGAGTACTGTTTCTTCCTGAGAGACCCTTTTGTTTTGCTGGCTCAGAAAGTCCATGGCGAAATGTATGCCTTTCAGGTCTCTGCCGGGGATGGGAATATCTCTCGGGATCGTTGATCCTCCACACAATACGAGGGCATCATAATTGGATTGGATCTCTTCAACGCTCACATTGTTACCAACATCTGCATTGGTCCTGAACTTGATCCCTTCTTCCTCCATGAGCCTGACCCTGCGATCTACTACCCATTTTTCCAACTTGAAATCAGGGATGCCAAAACGTAACAATCCACCAATTTTGCTGCTTCTTTCAAAGACAGTCACTTCATGGCCAGCCTGATTCAGCTGATCAGCTGCCGCGATACCTGCAGGCCCGGAGCCGATTACAGCAACCTTCTTCCCGGTTCGAACTTCAGGGACCCTTGGGTTAACAAGGCCTAATTCGAAGGCTTTTTCAATGATCTCTTTTTCGATCAGCTCGATAGCCACAGGGTCTTTGTTGATGCCCAGGACACACGACCCCTCGCAGGGAGCAGGGCATATCCGTCCGGTAAACTCCGGGAAGTTGTTGGTAGACTTTAAAATCTTATAGGCTGCTTCCCAATCCTTGCTGTAGACCGCATCATTGAAATCAGGGATCTGATTACCCAATGGGCACCCCTGATGACAGAATGGTATACCACAATCCATGCATCGGGCAGCTTGTTTATTGGTTTTTTCCTCCGTAAAAGGTTCGTAGACCTCTTTGTAGTCGTCAATCCTCTTCTCAGGATCACGTGTTTGTGGAAGTTCTCTTTTGTATTTTAAAAATCCTTCTGCGTCTGCCATTTAAGCTACTTTTTCTTGTTCCTCCATTTTTCTCTCTTCCAATACCCGCTTCAGGTCATTAGGCATTACTTTGACAAAGTATTTGGCCATGCTATCCCAATCGTCCAGTATCAGTTTGCCCAGCTTGCTGCCGGTATATTTTACGTGGTTGGTTATTTCTTCATGAATATATTTCATGTCATCATCCGCAGGCGATTCAAGACCTACCATCTCCATGTTTACCTTTTCAGGAAACTCGTTTTTCTGGTCAAAGACATAGGCCATTCCCCCGGACATACCCGCAGCGAAGTTATTTCCTGTCTCACCCAGCACGATCACTTTTCCTCCGGTCATATACTCACATCCGTGGTCACCGATACCTTCAATCACGGTCTCAGCTCCGGAGTTTCTCACGCAGAAGCGTTCTCCCGCCATACCACTGATATAGGCTTTACCCAATGTGGCTCCATAAAAGGCTACATTACCAATGATGATGTTTTCGTGGGCCTTTAAGGTGGACGCTTTGGGTAGCATGATCACCAGGTTACCTCCGGACAATCCCTTTCCACAATAGTCATTGGCTTCACCTTCCAGCTCAAAGTTTACGCCGGGGGCCAGGAATGCGCCGAAACTCTGTCCGGCAGATCCTTTGAAACCAACAGTGATCTTAGAAAAACCGAGGCCTTTGCTTCCGTGAAGCTTAGAGATCTCATGCGAGAGCATCGCTCCAACAGACCGGTCGGTATTCTTGATGTTGTAAACCTTGTTGTTTTCTCCTTTTTTCAGGTAGTCTCTGATGAGTTTCCTGTCAAGCACTTTCTCCAGTCCGTGATCCTGCTCAAACTGGTTGTATTCACCGTATGAGCTTGGAACGCTTACTTTGTTCAGGATAGGAGAGAAATCAATTCGCTTGAGTTTCCAGTGCTCCATGTCAGGTTTCACTTTAAGTACCTGCGTTTGTCCTACCATCTCGTTCACTGTTCTGAATCCAAGCTCAGCCATCACTTCCCGCAGCTCCTGTGCGATGAAAGTAAAGAAGTTAACCACATGGTCAGGGTTACCGGTAAACAGTTTTCTCAACTCTGGTCTTTGGGTCGCAATACCTACCGGGCAGGTGTTCAGATGACATTTTCTCATCATAATACACCCTTCTACGATGAGTGCTGCCGTACTGAATCCGTACTCTTCTGCTCCAAGGAGTGTAGCAACAGCCACATCCCTGCCGGTCATTAGCTTACCGTCAGTCTGCAACACCACACGGCTTCTCAGGTTGTTTTTCAGCAAGGTCTGATGTGCTTCGGATAGTCCGATTTCCCATGGCAGTCCCGCATGTCGGATAGAAGAGATCGGTGAAGCACCGGTTCCACCGTCAGCGCCGGAGATCAGGATCACATCCGCTTTGGCTTTGGAAACACCTGAGGCGATTGTTCCAACACCCGCTTCGGCCACCAGCTTCACATTGATCCTGGCATGCCTGTTTGCGTTTTTCAGGTCATAGATCAGCTGTTTCAGATCTTCGATGGAATAAATATCGTGGTGCGGGGGAGGGGAAATCAACCCGACGCCTGGTGTAGAATGTCTTACCTTGGCGATCCATTCATCTACTTTATGTCCAGGAAGCTGCCCGCCTTCACCGGGCTTGGCGCCCTGAGCAATTTTGATCTGTAGCTCCTCGGCTTCTTTCAGGTAGTTGCTGGTCACCCCAAATCTACCGGAGGCCACCTGCTTGATCGCAGACCTTTCCCAGTCACCATTGGGTTTCTTTTCAAACCGGATCTCATCTTCTCCTCCTTCACCACTGTTGCTCTTGCCGCCAATCCTGTTCATGGCAATGGCCAGCGTGGAGTGGGCTTCGTGAGAGATGGAACCAAAGGACATGGCTCCTGTAGCGAATCGTTTCAGGATGTTTTCTACAGGTTCTACCTCGTCAAGGGGCACTGATTGCCGCTTTTTAAACTCGAAAAGACTTCGAATGGTGATATTTCTTTCCTGATGCTTATCAATCTGTTCAGAGAATTTTTTGAACAGATTATAGTCGTTGAGGCTGGTGGATTTTTGGAGTAAATGGATGGTCTCCGGATTCAGCAGGTGAACCTCTCCATTTCTCTTCCATTGGAAATACCCTCCAACTTCCAGCAGTCGGTCATACGTTTTGTATCCGGTATTGTGTTTGATCAATGCTTCCCTTTCCAGGTCATCAAAAGTCAAGCCATCGAGTCTGCTGATGGTACCTTTGAAGCATTTTTCCACAACCTCAGACCCTAAGCCCAAACACTCAAAGATTTGGGCACTTTGATAGGACTGAAGGGTGGAAATACCCATTTTAGAAAGGATTTTAAGCAATCCTGAGCCAACACCTTTGGCATAATTGTCAAAATAGTATTCTACAGACTGGCTATCATCCAGTTTCTTGTTTTTGTGCAGATCCCTGATGGTTTGATACACCTTGAACGGATAGATCGCACTGGCGCCGTAACCGATAATGGTAGCAAAGTGATGGGTCTCCCAGGCATCACCGGCTTCAACGATCAATCCGGCCTTGGTTCGGATATTGTTTTTCACCAGGTGATGGTGGATGCCTCCGGTCGCCAGCAAAGCAGGGATCGGAACTTTGACCTCATCTACATTTCTGTTGCTGATGATCAGGATCTTCTTCTTGTTATCCACAGCCTTTTTTGCTGCGATGCAGATCTTATTGATGGCTTCGGATAAAGACGCTTTTTGCGGATCGAAGGTGGCATCGATAATCTCGTAGTCAAACCCATAATCTTTCAGATGGGTGAGTTTGAAAAAATCTTCTTTGGATAGCACCGGGTGTGAAATGTGGATCTGCTTTGTGTGATCGGCGGTCTCGTCCAGCACGTTGAGTGATTCACCCACCCTGGTGAACAATGACATCACCAATCGCTCCCTGATCGGGTCGATCGGAGGGTTACTTACCTGGGCAAAAAACTGTTTGAAATAATTTGAAATATGCTGACTTTGCTGTGAAAGTACTGCCAGCGGCGCATCCGCTCCCATAGATCCCACTGGTTCCTTGCCTTGCTCTGCCAAGGCCTTGACGGTCAACTTGATATCTTCCTGGGTATACCCATAGGCTTTGAGTTGCTTAAGCTGAGTATCCGGATCCAGCTCCACGAGGTCCATTTCAGCTTCAGGAAGCATGTGCAGTTTGATTCGCTTCTCTTTGATCCAGTCGTAATATGGCTTGTTCTCTACGATGTATCGCTTGATCTCATCATCTTTCAGCACCCGGTTGTTAGGGAGGTCGGCCCAGATCATTTTACCTGGTTGTAATCGACCTTTCTCAAGTACATTCTCTGGCTGGATATTCAATACGCCGGCTTCAGAGGCCATGATCAGGTATCCGTCTTTGGTGATGCAGTATCGGGCAGGTCTCAGGCCGTTTCTATCCAGTGTGGCTCCCACCTGAATACCATTGGTGAAAAACAATGCGGCCGGTCCATCCCATGGCTCCATAAGTGATGCATGGTACTTGTAGAAGGCCTTCTTCATGGTATCCATCTTGGAATTGTCCTGCCAGGCTTCCGGCACTAACATCATCATCACGTGTGGCAATGGTCGTCCGCCCATGCGCAGCAACTCAACGAGCGCATCCAGGTTAGCAGAATCGGAATTTTTAGGATTTGTAACCGGCAATAACCACTGCAACTCCTGGTCTGTGAAAAGGGGAGAGGACATGGCTGCCTCCTTGGATTTCATCTTGGTGACGTTACCACGGATCGTATTGATTTCTCCATTGTGGGCGATGAACCGGAACGGTTGAGCCAATCGCCAGTTGGGAAAGGTATTGGTAGAAAACCGGGAGTGAACAATCGCTAAGGCCGATTTGGTGCTTTTGTTTTGCAGGTCGTAGTAAAACTTCTTGACCTGATCGGTTTTTAGCTGTCCTTTATAGACGATTGTACGGGTAGAAAAACTACAGATATAGAAGTCATCATTCTCCCCGGAAACTTCTTTTTTAATCTCGTTGGTAGCGTAGTGATTCAGGACAAACAGTTTTCGCTCTAACTCATCCTGAGTCATCTTATCTTTGGGTGTAACAAACACCTGTTCAACGGTCGGTTCCACAGCCTTTGATTCATGCCCTGGCACCTTTTCGTCGATCGGTACGTGCCTGTATGCATTGAGTGTAAGCCCAAGCTTGTCAATACATTTATTGAGGATCTTTCTGCTGGCTTCACGGATCTTATAATTCCTCGGGAAAAAGATCATTCCAACACCATAAGAACCTTTTTTCGGGAGTTCGATAGCATATTTCACCAACTCTTCTTTGAAAAGTTGATGTGGTATCTGGATGAGAATACCTGCTCCGTCACCCGTGTTTTCATCACTACCGGTGGCACCCCTGTGCTCCATGTGTTCCAGCATGGTGAGCGCGTCATTTACTATCTTATGTGACTCTTTATTGTTGATGTTGGCAATGCACCCGACACCACACGAATCGTGCTCAAATTCCTCGCGGTATAGACCCTTCTCCTGCATATTGTGATCCTTTCAGTTTAATCAATGGTTAAGCCCAGCAAAATTACTTCAAATTGACTGCTATTTAAAATAAAATTTCATCTCCAGACCATTTAGACAAATAGAATTATTAAATAATTAAAGTATCTTCTTTTTAATATCTCAATTTAGAGCAAACTCAATATTTTGAAAAATAATTATGAAATTTTCAAAGATAAGTAAGCTTGGATTTAATTCATCATTGTCAGCTAGTTAACCAAATGCACAGAATTATGATATATTATGAAATAGTCCTATATTTTGTTACAAATTCGACAGAAATTATGACAAAAGAAATGGAAGGAATGTGTACTTTTGACACTATTCAGTTAATAACCGCCAAAAAGACCTTAAAGCTGAATGATATAAGCCATCCATACTATTACGAATAAGTTTCATTCTTCGAGTAATAATGACGACTTATCGATTTAATTGTAATATTTTTATAATAATTATGATTTTTGTAATGTTCTGAAGTTTGCAATTTGAAATGCATTCACCGATCTGATTATGAAACAGTTATATCCGGCGCTCATTTTGATTTTGATTTCATGCTTTTCTGCCATGGGACAAAACTCTGTGGGTATCAATACATCCACCCCCAACTCAAAAGCAGTACTTGAACTTGTCTCACGTAACAATAACCAGGGATTTCTGGTTCCCCGGCTGAGTACAATACAACGACAAGGCATGATCCTCTCCAATACGGATCAGGGTATGATGGTTTATGACATCAATCTCAACCAGTTCTGGCATTGGGATGGGAGTAACTGGAAGGCCGGGCTGGGCGTATTGGGTGAAACAGCCGCAGATGGCGACCTGAATGGCACGTTTCCGGAAGTTTATATTAATGATGATGCGGTAGGAACGGACGAACTGACTGATATAGCTACTGCGGGTACCTATGGTGATGACTCCACCATCCTCGAGGTGACCATTGATATAGATGGAAGGGTGCACAATGTTGTTGAGAAGAATGTTGTCGTTAGATCTGGCAATATTGTAGATGCTTCCATATTGAATAGTGACATTGCCAATACCACCATTACCATTGCCAAGCTCAATGCGGAAGGCGAGGCTGATAAAGTATTAGCCACAGACGTTAACGGGGATGTCTATTGGGAAGATCGATCAGCGTTCACTTCATCTGCTTTAAATACTGACAATATATATATAGGAAATGCTGCCGGGGTAGCGCAAGGTTTGCCTGTGAGTGGGGACGTATCTGTAACCGATGCGGGCACTGCTGCTGACATTCAATTAAAAACCGGTGTGGTGACATCCATTGAGATTGAGGATGAAAGCATCCAGAGTGTAGATATCATGGACCTCACGGTGGCCGAAGCTGACATTGCAGCCGCGGCTGTGACGGAGCAAAAGATTGGTGATGATGCCGTAACGGCCGCCAAGATCAACCCGGATGTAGCAGGAGAAGCTATCATACCTAACACTACCACCGGTGCACTTGACGTCAATGCCGGGAATGGCTTGCTAGTCGCTGCGGATTCGGTTGAGGTGGATCTTGAAGATATAGACGGGGATGGAATTGTAGCAGACCTGACCGATAAGGAACTGGATGTGAATGTTGATGATGCCACTTTGGAAGTGGCTTCAGACGTAGTTCAGGTAAAGAATTTGGGAATTACCAATGAGAAAATTGCTTTTGGTACGATAAACGCTGAAGCCAAAATTTCAAATATTAATTTTAATACGACCCTTCCTTATGAAAACCGAATTTTAATAATAAATGGTGCAAGTGAGGTGGATTGGAGGTCCATTGGACCCTCATCAGTATTAGCTACAACTGGAGCTGGAGACTTCGTTGACAAACCGCTAAGTGACTTTGCAACTAATTCATTGCCTTATGGAGCCATTTTCGTAGGAGATGGTGCTGGTGTTGCTCAACCTTTATTTGCAGGAAATGCCAATAGGTTTTTGATGGGCAATGGAACAGATGTTTCATCACAAATACTGACCGGAGATATCAATATGACTGCTACCCTTGGTGAGACAGAAATCCAGAACAATGCAGTCCAGGGCGATGACATCGATGCAACCAGTATTCCCTTGGCTATTGCTGGTGTATTAGAAATAAGTTTAACGACTACTTCGACGGATGCTCAGGCCATACAATTAGATGCATCGGGCGGAGGGATTGACATCGGAGGCAATCAGGGTGTTCTCATCGATGCAGATAATAATGATGTAGATCTCAATGCGATTGCCGGGTCTGTTAATATCGATGCGAATCAAAACATTACACTAACATCGAATAACGTTGCTTTAAACCCTGCAACCAACGCCACTATAACCACAACCAGTGGTGATATCACACTTACTTCCGGTGATGGTATAGCGATGGCCGGGGCTACAGCGTCGAGTTTTTCCACTTCAGCCGGTGACATAGACATCAATGCGGCCGGTCAGCTGGACCTGGACGGCGGATCCACAGTGGCGATCGATGGTGCCACAGGGGTAATCATTAACAGTACGGCGAATGATGTAGACATCACAGGTGATGACAATGTAAACATCACCGGGACCAATGCCGATGTGGATATTGTTGGCAACACCAATGTAGACCTTACTTCCACTACCGGAGATGTCACGTTAACATCTGGCGATGAGGTACTAATCAGTTCAACTGCGCAAACGACCATAGATGGTACAGTGGTTAGTATAGATGGTACGGACAATACCAACCTGTCGATGACAGCCAATGATGTAGCGGATAAGGCCGTAACCATCGGAGCAACCAACCTGGGTGGCCTGGCCGATGTGGATGTTACCGCACAGGATGATATCAATTTGACAGCAGGTGGGAATGTGAATATTACAGGGGGTATTATATTGGATGAGCTTGATGTAGATGGTCTGACTCAGCTGGATGAAACCCAGATCAATACTACGGATGGTCTGCTTGATGTTACCGGAAACGGAGGTGTATCAATTGCTCAGGATGCTTCGAACATAGATCTAGCAACAACCTCTTCAGGTGATATTACCGCCAATTCTATTGACAATGTGGATGTTGTTGCTGGAAACACTGTTAGTATTGATGCAGGAGCTACGTCAAACTTTACTACTTCAGCTGGAGATATAGATATCAATGCCGCCGGTCAGCTAGACCTGGACGGCGGATCCACAGTGGCGATCGATGGTGCCACAGGGGTAATCATTAACAGTACGGCGAATGATGTAGACATCACAGGTGATGACAATGTAAACATCACCGGGACCAATGCCGATGTGGATATTGTTGGCAACACCAATGTCGACCTTACTTCCACTACCGGAGATGTCACATTAACATCGGGAGATGAGGTATTGATCAGTTCAACCGCGCAAACGACCATAGATGGTTCAGTGGTTAGTATAGATGGTACGGACAATACCAATCTGTCGATGACAGCCAATGATGTAGCGGATAAGGCCGTAACCATCGGAGCAACCAACCTGGGTGGTCTGGCCGATGTGGATGTTACCGCACAGGATGATATCAATTTGACAGCAGGTGGGAATGTGAATATTACAGGGGGTATTATATTGGATGAGCTTGATGTAGATGGTCTGACTCAGCTGGATGAAACCCAGATCAATACTGCGGATGGTCTGCTTGATGTTACCGGAAACGGAGGTGTATCAATTGTTCAGGATGCTTCGAACATAGACCTGGCAACTACTATCTCAGGAGATATTACTGCCAATTCGATCGATAATGTTGATATTGATGCAGGTAATGCAATCAATATTGATGCAGGAGCAACATCAAACTTCACGACTTCAGCAGGAGATATAGACATCAACGCAGCAGGTGAACTTGACCTTGATGGTGGTACTACGGTTGCCATTGAGGGTGCTAGCGGGGTAAGCATCAATGCTGCATCTAACAATGTAGATATTACGGGTGATAACAATGTCACAACAACAGCCACAAATGGCACAGCTGCTTTGGCCGCGTCAACGGGTGAAGTAGACCTTACATCGGGAACCCTCGTGGATATTAATGCGGGATCACTTGTTGATATCGATGGAGCTACCGGAGTAGAAATTAATAGTACGGCTAATGATGTAGACATCACTGGTGATGATAACGTATCTGTTACCGGTACCAATGCAGATGTCACTTTAACTGCTGGTGATGAGGTCTTTGTCAACGGTACCAACGGGGTCAATATCACTTCAAGTACTTCCGTAGGTGTAATCATTGATGCCAATACCGCAGGTAACGTAGAGATCAATTCAGCAGCAGGTACCATCGAGATCGGTAATGATGATGTAGACCGAAACATGAACATTGGCACGGATGGAAACAGAGTGATCACCATAGGCAATGCAAACGCCACCACCGGCCTTGATATTAATTCGGGCAATGGTGATGTAGATATTACGTCAACCAATGATATCAACTTAAATGCTGCCGGATCAGTAAATATCAGTGGTACGATTGGATTGGATAATTTGACGGTTACTAATCAAACGGATTTGAATGGTAACTCAAACATCGGTAATGAAGCCGGAGACATTGTAGATATCACGGCCACAACCAATATCAATACAGGAAATTTAACCATTGCTTCACCTCAGACTGATATTACCAGTCCGGTATTAAATGTTTCCAATGGAACAGTATTCAATGCCAACAGTGACGATATTAATTTAGGGAATGCTTCAGGTGACCAGGTAACAGTAGCTGGCAACCTGGATGTAAGCAATGGAGTTGATGTAACGGGAGGTAATGTCAATGTGACCGATGATCTGGATGTGAATGGAGCGACCACCCTGGATCAAACAACTATCAGTACTGATGAAGGAGCATTTGCTGTCAGTGGGACAAATGGGACTTCCATAACCACCACCAGCAATGCAGCAGGAGCTATTACGCTGGGAACCAATGGTGGAACAAGTGAGACAATCGCAATCACCAATACCGCAGGTACTTCAACCAGCGCCATAGACATCAGTGCCGCTTCAGGTGGGGTCGATATTTCAGCCGACCAGGGGGTGTCCCTCACCACCTCGAGCAACAATGTAAACATCGATGCTTTGGCAGGCACATTGGTGCTGGATGGAAATAGTGGTGTAAGCATTGATGCCAGCACTACAGGCGATGTATCCATCAATTCTGCAGCAGGTTCAGTAGCCATTGATGGAGCTGAAGCAGTAGCAGACGCAGTCTCCATTACGGCGAGTGACCCGGCAGGAGGCATTGAATTGACAGCAGGAACTGGAGGTATTGATTTGACAGGCGCTACCAACATTAATGGAGGGTCATTGACAATTGCAGCAGGTGCTGATGCCACGTTTAATGATGATCTAACAGTTGTAAATGGAACTACCACCAGCATTAACAGTAGCACCATAGGCATAGGAAATGCTTTGGCAGATGATGTCACCATCGCGGGAACGATCCAGGGTGCGACGCCTTTAACTTTTAATGCGGGCAATAATAGTACAACCTTTGCTATTGATGCAAGTAGTGGGGCGGATCGTACAATCACTTTTCCGGATAATGATGGAACAGTGATATTGGATGGCGATATCAATTTACAGAATGCCTATTTGGGTGGGAATACCATCACCACAGATGCTACCGGACCTTTTCAGGTGTTGGGTACACAGGCGATAAACCTGGGCACGGATGCCAATAATGGATCCATAAGCATTGGATCTGCTTCAGCAGCAGGTCGCACGATCACGATCGGAAACACCACAGGAAACACAGATGTTGATATCAACGCCGGTAGTGGAGGTGTGAATCTCACCGGAGCTGGAGCCTCGGGAATGACGACTTCTGCGGGAGCTCTGAGTTTTACGGGGAACCAGGGTGTCACAGTGAATGCGACGACCAACAATATCACACTGGATGCGATTGCAGGTACCCTGGTTCTGGATGGTAATAGCGGTATCAACATTGATGCTACCAATACAGGAGATGTGTCAATTAGTTCTTCGTCCGGCTCAGTAGTCATTGATGGCGCTGAAGCAGTTGCAGACGCAGTCTCCATTACGGCGAGTGACCCGGCAGGAGGTATTGAATTGACAGCAGGAACTGGAGGTATTGATTTGTCAGGCGCCACGAATATCAATGGGGGGTCTTTGACTGTGGCTTCAGGCGCTGACGCCACGTTTAATGATGATCTGACAGTGGTCAATGGCACAACGACAAGTATCAACAGCAGCACCATTGCTGTGGGTAATGAATTGGCAGATGATGTCACCATTGGCGGAACGATCCAGGGAGGAACGCCACTAACCTTCAATGCAGGGAATAACAATACCTCTTTTGACATTGACGCAAGCAGTGGTTCGGACCGTACGATCACGTTTCCGGACGCAGATGGAACAGTGATACTGGATGGCGATATCAGTCTTCAAAATGCATACGATGGCGGGAATACGATCACCACTGATGCCACTGGACCTTTTGAGGTACTGGGCACTCAGGCGATCAATTTGGGAACCGATGCGAACGACGGGGCCATTAGTATCGGATCTTCAACAACAGCGGGTCGTGTAATTTCGATCGGTAACACAGCAGGAACGACAGATGTAGATATTAACGCCGGAAACGGAGGCGTTAATCTAACAGGTGCTGGCGCTTCAGGGATTACAACAACATCCGGTGCTATAAACCTGACCGGAGATGACGGGGTCAATATCACTTCATCGACAACAGCGGGTGTGGTGATTGATGCAAATACTGCCGGCACCGTAGATATTGACGGAATAGATGGAGTGACCATTGACGCAAGTGGTGGTGCCATTGATATAGGAACAGATGCTGATGATCAGGCGATCAACCTGGGAACAGCAGGAGACAGAACAATTACTATAGGCAATGCTGGTGGCGTTAATGGAGTATCGATAGATGGCGGTACCGCAGGATTTTCTCTGGATGGAGCAGGCGCCTCGAATGTAGGAACGAGTGCAGGCGTCTTAACACTTACAGGAGCAGGAGGGATTAATGTTGGAGCCACAACAGTGTTGACAGATATATTGGGGACACTCAATGTGACAGAAGATGCTGACTTTGATGCCAACTTGAGTTTTGGAGGAGGGCAGCAGGTCACGGACATTGTTACCACAATAGGAACACCGGGATCAGATGGGAATTTGGTTACTGAGCAGGCTGTTCGTGAGGCCATTGATGCCGAAGATTTGACAGCCGGAGAAGGCACATCAGTAGGAGCGGGTGGCACTTCATTGAATATTGGTGGAGGAAATGCCTTTACAGCATCACGTACAATCGATGTAAATGCGAGCAACCTAACCATTGATGCCACAGGCGGCGGAAGTTTCATCGTAGATAACAATGCCGGGGGTAATTTCCAGGTCACCGGATCTGGTGGTAATGTTACCGTAGACAATACAGGAAACCTGGATGCAGCCAATGGAATTGATGTGACTACTGCTGACCTTACAGTGGGAGGCACAAACTTCATCGTGGACAACAGTGGCAATGTTACAGCAGAGGGCAATACGGATCTGAATGGAAATTTGACAGTAGATGGCAGTACATTTAGTTTGGATGCAGCAGGAGTAAGTAATGTTACAACGAGTACCGGAGGGCTAACAATTGAAGGTGCAGATGGTGTAAATATTATTTCTACAACAAGTGTTGGCGTGGTAATAGATGCAAATACGGCCGGTACAATAGATGTTGATGGAATAGATGGGGTAACCATAGATGCCAGTGGTGGTACTATAGGCATTGGAACAGATGCAGATGACGAAGACATTGATTTAGGAACTGCCGGTGACAGGACGATTACACTTGGGGCTACCGGAGGAACCACTGGTCTCGTATTAGATGCCGGTTCAGGAGGAATAGATTTAACGGGTGCTACCAATATCAACGGAGGATCATTTACTGTAGCTTCTGGTGCTGACGCAACATTCAATGATAATCTGACGGTTGCTGATGGTACTACTACAAGTATCAATAGCAGTACGATAGGAATTGGGAATGCGGCGGCAGATGCAGTTACTGTTAGTGGAACAATACAGGGAGCTACACCACTTACTTTCAATGCGGGTAATGACAATACAACTTTTGCTATCGATGCTAGTAGTGGATCAAATCGTACGATTACTTTCCCGGATGATGATGGTACGGTTATATTAGATGGAGATATAAACTTAGATGCTGCCTATCAGGGAGGAAATACAATTACAGCGACAGATGCAAGTGGAGATATCACAGTGAATTTAAGTCAGACCAGTGATTTTGTTATTCAGGATGGGGGAACACCATTTATTACAGCGACCAATACTGGTGAGCTGGATATTGATAATATCCGTATCGATGGAAATACCATTTCATCCACTGATTTAAACGGCAACATATTGTTAGTTCCAAATGGATCAGGTGTTGTCCAAACGAGTGCAATAGATATTAATGGAGGAAACATTACTGGCATTACAGATTTGGCGGTTGCTGATGGTGGTACTGGAGCAAGTGATGCTGCTACGGCAAGGACAAATCTCGGGATAGATATAGGATCAGACATTCAGGCATGGGATCAGGCACTTGATGATATCTCCGGGTTAGCAGTAACCGATGGTAATATCATTGTAGCAGATGGTGCAAATTGGGTAGCTGAGACTGGAGCTACAGCACAAGCAAGTCTTGGGTTGGCCATAGGAACTGATGTTCAGGCCTATGATGCTGATTTAACTACTTATGCTGGTATCACGCCAAGTGCTGATATCCAATCTCTACTTGGATCAGCAGATTATTCAACAGCAAGGACTAACCTTGGATTAGCAATAGGAACTGATGTGCAAGCCTATGATGCGGGATTGAATTCAATTTCCGGGTTGACAACGGCAGCTGATCAGATGGTTTATACAACGGGTTCAGATACTTATGCAGTAACGAACTTAACTGTAGCAGGTCGAGCGATATTAGATGATGCAAATGCTGCTGCTCAACGGACAACCTTAGGCATAGATATAGGATCAGACATTCAGGCATGGGATCAGGCACTTGATGATATCTCCGGGTTAGCAGTAGCTGATGGCAATATCATTGTAGCAGATGGTACAAATTGGGTAGCCGAGACTGGAGCTACAGCACGGGCAAGTCTTGGGTTGGCCATAGGAACTGATGTTCAGGCATATGATGCTGATTTAACAACTTATGCTGGTATCACTCCAAGTGCCGATATCCAATCTCTACTTGGATCAGCAGATTATTCAACAGCAAGGACTAACCTTGGATTAGCAATAGGAACTGATGTGCAAGCCTATGATGCGGGATTGAATTCAATCTCCGGGTTGACAACGGCAGCTGATCAGATGGTTTATACAACGGGTTCAGATACTTATGCAGTAACGAACTTAACTGTAGCAGGTCGAGCGATATTAGATGATGCAAATGCTGCTGCTCAACGGACAACCTTAGGCATAGATATAGGATCAGACATTCAGGCATGGGATCAGGCACTTGATGATATCTCCGGGTTAGCAGTAACCGATGGTAATATCATTGTAGCAGATGGTGCAAATTGGGTAGCTGAGACTGGAGCTACAGCACAAGCAAGTCTTGGGTTGGCCATAGGAACTGATGTTCAGGCCTATGATGCTGATTTAACTACTTATGCTGGTATCACGCCAAGTGCTGATATCCAATCTCTACTTGGATCAGCAGATTATTCAACAGCAAGGACTAACCTTGGATTAGCAATAGGAACTGATGTGCAAGCCTATGATGCGGGATTGAATTCAATTTCCGGGTTGACAACATCAGCTGATCAGATGGTTTATACAACGGGTTCAGATACTTATGCAGTAACGAACTTAACTGTAGCAGGTCGAGCGATATTAGATGATGCAAATGCTGCTGCTCAACGGACTACTCTAGGTCTAGGCTCATTGTCAACACTTAACTCAATTGGTTCGAGTGAGGTGACTGATAACTCGCTGACAACAGACGATCTTGGAACAGGTTCTGTAAACACAGATGAATTGGTTGATAATGCCGTAACCACTGCTAAATTAGGTACAGCTGGAGCAGGTGATGCAAATAAAACATATACCACCGATGCTTCAGGAAATCCTCAACTCACAACCGCTGTAGGTTTTGAAGCATATCTCAGTGGTAACCAAAATACTCCTGCAAACGGGGCGAGAATAGTATTTGATTCAGAGGTATTTGATGATGGAAATAATTTTGATGCTACAACAAATTATGAATTTGTAGCACCTGTAAATGGACTATATCACTTTTCAGTACAGCTTGAAATCGCTTTCGGTGCTACACCTGAAGTCATTACTTATTCCCTATTTATTAATAATGGAGCCGATATCGAAGTCGTACGCGCTACAGGAGTTGGAGTTAACTCTGAACCTTCTATTGTAGCAATAAGCAAAACAATTAAATTAAGTGCCGGAGATATAGTATTTGTTGAATATAGTGATACTACAGGAAGAAATATAATAGGAGGTGCTAGATACAGTTCATATTTCTCAGGTCATTTAATTCGATAATGCATTGAATAGGCAGGTTTCCATATTATCATTAATTCTGTCAATCCTTTGTGGATATAAAGGCTACACCCAAAACCTCTATGTCCCAGCCAATGCTACCATCACACTGACTGACGGATCATTGGTACATGCAGAAGGTGAGATCCAAAATGACGGGCTCATTGCCGGTTCGCTGACGGGTAGCCTGGGAACCGATACCGACCTGAACAATTCAGGTATCATCGGGCTCGCTCAGGACTCAGAATTAACGATCGGTGGCAATGGCGTTAATGACGGAAGTCTGACCAGCTCAGGAACGGTTTTTCTGGGCGGCGATTGGACCAATAACAGCGTCTCCAACTTTGTGGATGCCACGCTGTTCTTCAATGGGACCGGAGCCCAGCAATTCAATGACAATCAAATGCTCGTCACCGGGATCACTATGTCTGGTATCGGTCCGGTCACATTAAATTCACCTGAGATTACCATCAGTGAATCCTTGGACCTTCAATCCGGTATTTTGACATCCCAGGTAGACGAGTCCCTGATCCTGGAGACCACAGCTTCTGCCACAGGAGGATCGGAGACATCCTACTATGATGGTACATTGATCATCCGGGGGACGGGGTTTCAGTATTTTCCGGTGGGTGATAATGGTCATTTTGGTCCAGTGGAATTTGATAATATTGAAGGGATAGGCACTGAGTTGGGTGTGGCCCATATCTGGACAAACCCCACTGATCCCATTCCCAACAGAGACCTCATTGGTGTTTCTTCGAATGGCCTTTGGTCTGTGGAGCTGCGCAGTGGTAGCTTCGATGGGTCCAGGATATTTCTGGATTTCATGGATGAAGACCTGCAAAATTTCACGATCGAAAATGAGATTAATGCAACCAGATTCTCACCTGTAATTGCCTTTGCGGATAGTGCAGGGGGTGAATTTGGAACGTTAGGCGTTGCAACACTGGAAGATACGGATTCTATATCCTATGGAAGAATCCTTAGTGATAGCCTTTTAGTATTTTCTGATACATCCAATATTCGTTATTTTGCAATAGCCTGGGCACCTCAGGTACCTGATGTTGGCGTGGCCTATATTCCAAGTGCCTTTTCGCCCAATGCCTCAGATCCCCTCAACCAAACCTTTCGTTTCTTTGGGGCACGGATTTCCAGTGAGGGATTTTCAATGCAAGTGTATAACCGAAAAAGGGTTTTGGTTTACGAAACGAATGATTATTTTGAGGCTACCCAGGTGGGGTGGGATGGTACGAACATGAAAACAGGTAAGGAAGAACCAAGTGGAGTTTATTTTTATCAGATTAGCTACACAAAGGAACCTCTTGGAATGGAATCAGTTCCTGTAGATAATCAGATTGGTAGAGTTTATTTAATTCGATGATGCTAAGATTTACCATATGGCTATTTGCTTTGTCCTCTGTAACAAAATTGTTGGCTCAGGAGGATGACTTTTCACAGTTCATGTTGTCATCCGTTTACATGAATCCGGCATATGCATCTACTTATACGGACCTGGCTTTGAATATGAATTACAAATTGCAAAAGTTAGAGCAAGCCACAATTCAGACCACTCAGGTATCACTTGTTTTTCCTTTGAAGACCGATCAGGTATCTGATAACGTTGCCGGGATAGGGTTGATGGCATTTAACCAAAGTTTTGATGATGGGTTGTTGACTGAAAATGCGTTTTATTTAACCTATTCTCAAAATTTTACGCTGGGCCTTCTCGGGTGCAGATTTAATTGCTGTGGGTGTTCAGGGAGGGTATTCAAGATCTGCCTTCTCAGCATCACAACTTCGATGGGGATCACAGTTTAGCCAATATATTATTGAAGGATTTAATTCTTCTGTACCTGCTCCGGTGACTGAGTTTGATGACAGTGCCAACAGGATCACTTTTAATGTAGGTGCTATGTACTACTACAATAGAAAACGTAATTATTTGTTGCACAATTACAGTGCATTTTCCGGAGTGTCTATTTTCAATGTAAACAAACCCAATAATTCATATAGCTTGGGCGGAAATAGTAAACGATACATGATCGTCAAATACCATGGAGGCATGGAGGTGAGAGCGGGTAATCTATATTTGTTGCCGAATATGTTGTTTTATTTGGAAAACCGTAAAGTGACCACCATTGTGGGATCACATTTTGCTTATAGTTTTGTAAGTACCGCGAGATTTGCATCAAGCAACAAGGGGGTTCAGCTATTGCTTGGTTCCTGGTATCGCCTGAGAGAATCTTTTACGTTTTTAGGGGGATTTCAGGTCAATTCTATCGCTGTCAGGGCCAGCTATGACATGAATTCTAATCTATTTCTTAACGATGACGTGGCACTCACTGTAACACCGTCTTACGAAATATCGCTCACCTATATTCTTTCTGGTGATCAAACCCTCAGAAAGATGAATAATGCCCTCTTCTAGAATCTTACGTAGATATTCAATACCTGGCCTTTATTTACATTGAGTGAAGAAAGGCCGTTCATTTCAAGTACGAGTTCCTCAGGTAAATTAAATTTCTCGGCGATGGTGGTGACATTCTCACCAGCCTTCACGGTATACTTAAAACTATTCCCCACACTCACAGACTCGTTCAATTCCACAAGCATGTCGAGGTTGGGTCTGTAGCCCATCGGGTTTTCAATCCGGAGGGGGCGATAGGCATGCAGGCTGGCTTCCTTCAGCCCATTCAATCGCATCACTTCTTCGATGGTCATATTAAAGTTTTTGGAAATACTGTAGAGTGTTGCCTTAGGTCTGATCAAATAGATGGTAGGGGGGTGGTAGTCAATCGGGTCATGGGACTTCATGATCACTTCCACACGTCTGTTGAATTGCCTTCCGTATTCATCATTGTTGGGCGCGATTGGATCACTCTTACCATAGGAGGAGAGTGTGATATTATCAGACTCAATGCCGTATTGCCTTAAAAAGTCCATGGCAGCGACACCTCGTTTTCCACTGAGTTCATCATTGTATTGATGATCACCAATGGCGTCGGTATGTGCCTTGAGTTCGATATAGATCTCCTGTTCTTTGGCGATCCTAACCATATCCAACAGGGACTGCTTTGCCTCGGGTCTGAGTTGAAAATCATTGAAGTCATAATATATATTGAAGGATCGCTGATGTGCATGGGTCATTCCATGGGTACCAGTGATCTCAAGGTCTTTCACGAAATAGGAGTCTGAATGACTTCCTGCATGACCCGGGTGCTCCAATTCAATGTGGTAATTTCCTGCCCTGATCTGATTGAATTTAAAGGTACCATCAGAACCTGAAAAGGTTCTGGCGATCATGACCCCGGATTGATCCACAACCCGGAGAGATTTGGTGCTCTCAGGTTGACCTGTTTCAGAATTGATAAGTTTACCGGTCACAGTTAATCTACTATACTCCTGATTGGTATAGCTAGGCAAATTAAGGATCACCTGACGATCTCCGATATCCCTGGATTCAACTTCAAGGTTTTCACTCAGCACCCGCTCATTGTTGAACCTAAAAGCTTTGATATTATCATACATCTGCTTCGTGGTGGCATTCATGGTGTTTTTGAAAGCCGCATCATTGCTCGGCAACCGGTAGTTTCCACTCATATTGCCATTGCCAAATATCTCGTCGGATATGATCCGATTCAGGGTGGCCTTTCTTGCAGGGGCCACATTGTAGTAATAGGAGTAGGCCGTAGAAAGCAGTTGTTGTTCTCCCTGTGATAGCTCCTGACCCTGAAGGTCCATGGTCAGGATCTTGACATACTTTTCTTCAAGGCTACTCAACTGTTTCTTAGCCTGTGCATCAGCAGTTCTCAGTGAAGGATCTTTTTTGTAGGCATCTACAAGGTATTCATAGGCGATCAGGCGATCGATCTGCTTCTGTTCGGCCCTGGATAGGTTTTCGTAGGCAGTAATTGTTTCCCGGGAGAGAAGTGACGGGCTGATGTCTGCTACCTGCTCGTTCGTAGCCAGTATATTGTCAGTTCTTACGTTTTTCATGGTCAGGTCGCTGACATAGGTATTTTTTGCGGATGTCTGATCAACAGGTATGATCGAATAGTCTCCCGGCGCTGTACGATCAAAACTGAATTGCCCTTTAGACCCGGTGGTGGTTCGTGCCACAATATTGCCCTCAGAATCCTGAAGACCAAGTTGAACGTTTGAAACAGCACCTTTTTGTGTATTGCTGATATTGCCTGAAACTTCAACCATTTCTCCTACGCCTGCTGTTGCCTGTGGTAGTTTCAACAAGATACCTTTTGTTTCATCTGCGGTAACCGTGCCATCCACCAACATACCGGATACTTTGCGGGCTTCTTTAATCCTGTTGTACGTTGCCTTCTCATAGGCACTCAGGTTATCAATAATCCTCTGGTCAGCGGATGCAGGTTGATAAGTATACCCTGCCTTGCTGTTGTTAAATGCTTCCTTTGAGACGAGCCTGGCGAAAGTTTCTCTTTCTGATTCCGGGAGTTGCCTTAAATAGGAATGAGCAATGGCTCGCAGGTTAACCTCATTTTTAGAGGGTGTTTCTCCTTTGAGATCTTTGACAAGCACCTCGATATATTCTTGCTCTTTTTTGTTAAGCGATCTGAACTGTTTATCGTCCTGAGAGATCAGGTCAGGATTTTGTTGATATTCCTCGGTTAGCAATTCCGCAGCGATGCCGCGATCAATGGCTTTCCTGGTCTGTGGATTTAGCGTATTATAAAAGGTGACATCAGCAGTCATTAGACTGGAAGCCGCGGCTGGCTCGCTGGTCTCCGGAGTCGACAGGATAACATTGCCCTGACTGTCCTTTAACACCAGCCTGTTTACATATGTATGGTTAGCGCCCTCATCAAATTCTTCACCCATGGAGACCTGATATTCTCCTTCCGTGACATTGTCAAATGCAAACTGACCATTGCTATCGGTCCTCGCTGTTGAGACAATCTCATCATTGTTGTTAAGCAATACTACGGGTTGACCCGAAACGGGGATGTTAGATTTAACGGAAGCAAGTCGGCCATTGATTTCAGAAACATTACGCATTGTAACTTGAGGAATGGAGGCAAGTGCTTCCGGTTCGGCATTCAATGCTTCTCCAAACATGGGCTCATTCAATGATCTTGATGTTTTTATCCGATCATAAATATTCTTTTCTGCATATGACATCGCATCTACGGTCCGCTGATCTTCGGGGCTTATGCTAAATTGGTTACCATTTTTATATTCCTGCAGTGCTTCTGCAGCTATCAGCCTGTTCCAAAAGGGTTGCTCTGATGGTATCAGGTGAGCATAGTAGGAGTCAGCAGTGGCTTTGAGCAAATATTCGCTTTCCCTGATGGGTTCGCCTTTCAGTTCTTTTGCAAGAATTTTGATGTAATCCTTCTCCCGCTGACTGAGTGTATTGAAATACGCCTGATCTGTCAGTGCCATTTGAGGGTTCTTGCTGTACATTTCAGTTAGCAGGTTTGCAGCAATACTCAGATCAACGGCCCGCTTTTTATCTGTTGTGAGAGAGCTGTAGTAGTTGACATCTTCCGGTGTAACAGGATTCCCAGGAGCGGTTGAGTTCACAGCCGCAGGACCGGTACCTTTTACGGTCATGTTGCTCAGGAATGCACTGGTTTGAGCATCATTTGGGTTATTGAATTCAACCTTGTAGTCAGTATTTGGGACACTCGTAAAAAGAAAGCTACCATCGGGTTTAGAGGTGACTTGCTGGATCACTACCCCATTGCTGGATACAAGGTTGATGACTTTATTGGAGACCGGGTTTTGTAAAGTGCCCGGAGTCAACAGTTTTCCTGAGACATTGATCTGACTGGAATTGTTAACAAGGTCAGCGGGAATATTTCCCACAGATTTTTGCTCAAGGTTAGCAGCAGATCGGCTGGAAAGTTGACCCAGATTCAAAGACTGATCATTTTGCAACGCCGATTCAATTTCATCCATGGCTGACTTCTCAATAACTGAAAGACGGGCAACAGCTGCTCTATCGGTTTCGCTGATGCTGTATTCATTGCCATTGATTCGATTGGCCTTCAATGCTTCTTTGGCTATGCTTCTGCTCCATACCGCTTTTACACTTGTTGGCAATTGTTCGTAATAAGATTGTGCACTCACCAGCAATGCTTTCTCTGATTCGCTCAATGGGGTGCCTGCCAGCTGCTTCGAAAGCACATTGATATATGTTTTCTGAGTGCTGCTCAGGCCTGCGACAAAAGAATTATCAGATACCGGCAAGGAGGGGTCTGCTTTATATGCTTCTGTTACCAGATTAGCAGCCATGGACCTGTTGATGGCTTGCTGCTCCTGGGAAGAAAGATTTTCATAAGTACTTATATTGGCGGCGGAGATCGCGGTCACTTCATTGCCTGAGGCAATCGCACTGATTGATTGATTTCTTTGTGTTGCTGTAGATGTGACATTGGAAGAATTATTGTTTCTTGAATTGATTGGCAATCCAGCCCTTACATCTGCAATCATAGGTCCCCGGTCAACCAGGGTTGAAGGTTGTGCAACCTCAGTTTCCGGCAGGTAGATATTGTCAGGACTGTCAATCCAGGGGTCTGCAACGGAGATAAATCGTTTCATGGCTCTTTCCTTATCTTCAGAAAAAGTACTAAACAAGGATTGATCATTGGCTTTCAGGAAATTAAAAGCTGTTTCAATGTCTCTGTTGAGCTTAGCAACAGCCAGCTCGTTTTTCTCAAAATTGGCTTCTCCAAAATACAGGTCGGCTTTTACGGTATTGTTGATAATCTTCGTAAGTATCTTATCTAGTTGTAGCTTCTGGTTCCCGCTGAAAGACGCATAGATAGCACGGTCTTCTTTGGAGATGTTTTTTTCCAGCTCATTCACATCATTGAGGATGATGCTTGAGGCGATGTTGTTCAGTGCTTCAAGTTGTCGGGAGTCCAGGTTTTGGTAGAAGATCCGATCTTCCTCTTTAAGCTCGTATTTAGGATCATCTGCCAGGTTATACAGTTTTTCCTTGATTGAATTATTCACAATCTCCGGGCTATTCTGGTTGTTTCTGATGAATAAATTTTCATTGAATGCAAGGGGCATATTTTGCAGATTCTGTTTCTCACTGATTACTTTTTCAGAGAGCTGATCCACGGTTTGCTGAGATTGCTGGTCAAGCTGGTCATAGGTGACCATTGGATAGTTGAAATCATGTGCCTGTTTCATTCTGGCTGCAATGATCATGTCTACCTTTTCCTTGTCCTCTACAGCCAGCTCCTCATAGAAATTCTGTTCCTGTTGATCTATGCCAATGCTAAGCCCCAATCCGTCTTCCTGAATGTACGCAGAAATAAGGTTGTCTACGTGCCGCTTATCATCGGATGTCATGTGTGAATAGTAAAATTCATCTTCATCCCGGATGGCCTGCAAGTCGTTCTGAGATAGATTTCTAACCCGTGCATTGACAATTCTGTCAATTCTTTCCTGATCATCCTTACTCAGTGAATTATAAAATGATAATTGTTCGTTGGTGAGTGCCATTTCAACATCCGTAACATTGGATGCCATCAGGTGACTGATGATCTCACTCAGCATCTCATCATTGTCAGAGTCAAAATCATAATCGTCTGAGAACAGGGAATTTCTACCCGCAATAGCTTCGTCAGACTCTATTTCAGTGATCATGTCCCTTTCGGTGGTGATCGTGAAGCTATAGATATCCATTTTACCTACTCCACCTTTTCTGTTGGAGGAGATATAACCCTTGTGCTGACCCATAAAGAAAAACATATCGTCTTTATTGGAGTTGAAAGGTGCCCCTACATTGTAGATTTCTGCTTTCTCAAAAGAATTCCCATCTGCCAGATAGATATCGAAGCCACCAAAGCCCCTGTGTCCATCGGAGCTAAAATACAACTTGTCTGAATGATAAAAGGGAGATGACTCTGTAAATGGTGTGTTGATCTGTGATCCGAGGTGCTGAGCAGGACCCCAGTTTTCATCTCCATATTTGGTACTTAAATAAAGGTCATAACCGCCGATACCTCCTTCACGATCAGAGCAAAAGAAAAGTGAATCTCCTCCCATGGTGATACAGGCCTGTCTTGAATTAGAACCACGCTCATTGATATTGGTGTTAAGCTTCACAGGTTCAGTCCATTCACCTTTTTCCAGTTTAGTAACATAGACGAAACAATTCACTACATTGGCATTCGCTTCTACACATCGGGTAAAGTAGAATTTGTTTCTTTCACCATCAAACATTCCGGCGGCGTCATCAAACTTTTCATTGACGATATCAAAATCATCCCTGTCTTTTACTTCAGACCAGCCATTGCCTTCCTTTGAAAACCGGTAAAGATCATTCCATGCGCCTCCAAAGGCACTTTGCCCTGATCCTTTTCCGCCTTTTCTGCCGGAGGAGATCACGATGGAAGAGTCATTAAGATAAGTGGATGGAGCGGAATCCATATCCTCACTGTTCACAGGTTTTGGCAAGATAGTAAACTGATGCTCTGGCTGAGTGATAGAAATTTCATTGAGGGCGATCAGGCTTCCTTCTCGTTCAATTCTGGCTTGTTCGTAATAATGTCGATATCTGGGGTCCTCATGTTGGTCTCGTTCTTTGAGCAGTAACATAAACTCCTCGAAACTCTCCAGAGCAGTTTGATAATCACCATTGAGCTTTTTCATGAGAGAGAAATAATATCCGGCAAGAAGAAACCTACCATCATTCCTCCGTTTTACCTTCTCATAGTAGCCTTCCGCCATTTCATAGTCCAGGATGGCACGGTAAGACTCAGCTAATTTATATTGCCCTGCAATGTTATTAGGGTCTTCTTCCAAAACAGTTTTATAGACACCAATGGCATTTTGGTGGTCATTAACCTCTGCATATTTATCACCCATTTCAATGAGTAGGGTGATGGGTTGGCTATTTCCAATGAATGGAATAGAAAATAGAAAAAAGGCTGTTAAGAGATAGTATATCGATATTTTACCCATGACCAACTAATATAAAAGATCCCCAAATAAGAGGGTTTGGATAATTCTTTCTCAAAGTTACCTGTGCCTGATAAAGTGATTCAGTAATGTTGTCGTTTTTCAAATAGTTTTCGTAAAACGCATTCATCAATTCCTGGGTAGCTTTATCGTCTACCTTTACCAGACTGGTAATTAAATATTTTGTTCCGGCAACGAGAAAGGCTCGCTGCAAGCCATAGACACCTTCTCCATTTTCAACGTCTCCCAGACCTGTTTCACAGGCTGATAATATAACAAGCTCTGTACCATCCAGATTAAGATTCATGGCTTCGTAAGAGCTCAGGATACCATCGCTAAAATTTACCTGATTACTACCGCTGGCATATGCAGATAAAGATGTGGCCGCACCCTGAAGAAATAAGCCTGACTTGAAAAGGGGGTTGTTGGTATTTAACACCCGCTGTAAAGCACTGTTTTTATCAGAAAAATAGCCGTGTGTTGCGATATGAAGTATTTTAGGGCTGTTGATCTCTTTGATGTTGGCTTCAGTGGCATTATCACCTTTGAACAGTGTCGTTTTCCATTTTTTGGCACTCAGATCTTGTGCTGCAATGTTGATTTCAGTTTCGGATCCGGGTAGTTGGTCCAGGGCATACGATTTTTGACTGGCTGTTCCAAAATTCGGATTGCCAAAAAAGACAGCATTGTTGGTTGCTGTTTTGGCACCACCCTTGAGCACATCCTCGCAATTGGTGATAAAACTCACGTAGTATTTATCAATCAGGTAGGTATCGTCAGGCAGCTTGAAGGTATTTGGATTGATTTTGAAGAAAATGCCATCCGGAGACATATATAGTTTCTTGGTACCGTTGAGGTGCTTATCAATTCTTTCCCAAACCAACTTATAAGAGGCTGATTCTTCAAACTGAAATTGCAGGGCATTTTTGTAAGCAGCATAGAGCTGCTGCTCTAACTGAACACCGTTTTCAATCAATTCGTATTCAGGTATTGTGCTATTGGGTTTTAAGATGATGACGAGGTAGGATAGTGCGTCACTGAAGCCAAAGACATGTGCATCACCCCTGGTGCCGGAAACGAAATCCCGGATCCTGATAATCTCAATGACACTCTCATCAGGTTTCAGGTTTCTTTGAACATCTTTCCAGGTCACCTTTTCGTTTCTGATATAGGATGAAAATTGCTGTGAACTCAACATGATGTTCTTTTCCATCGTCTCCACACTATCCTCAAGCACTTCCAGGTTAATTTTATACTCCTCTAACCTGGTTTTTCCAACCTGGTAATAACTGGCAAGCTTGGTTTTTAGATCTTTCCACTGAATGTAAGTAGCCATCAATTCATGATTTCCACTCTTGCTGATGCTCTTTTGCAGTTTTTCTCCGGAGGAAAACAGGATGGCTTTGGTTTGAATTTGATTGTTTAACAACTCATTGATCAGCTCGGGCTTTTTGTCCAAAAGCCTGATCACGACAAAGTTGTAGCGCTCGATATCCTCACGCACATCCTGATAAAAGAGTTCTTTTTCTCGTTCTGTCAAAACAGGAAAATGGTCGTAATCTGATTGATTTGTATATTGATAGCATCCCGAAAATACTGTTCGGCGAGCTCCAGATTACCCTGAGCAAAATAATGCAGACCTATGTTTTCAAGTGATCTTGAATAGGAGGGGTGGTTCACACCCAGCCGGTCTTTTTTGATCACCACAGATTCCAGGTAATAGTTGATGGCTTTATCTGGCTGCCCCATGGCAGAGTAAAGGATGCCGAGGTTGTTCAATGTAGTGGCATAGTCGGGGTGATTTTTGCCATAGACCTGCTCATCAATTTGAAGCACTTCCAGGTAATATTTTTCCGCTGTGGTATAGTTGCCTAGTATTCTTTCGGTGCTGGCCAGGTTATTTAAGGCGTCGGCATAGCTGGGATGTCTTTTTCCATATCTTTTCTCATAGACAGGTAAAGCCTCTACAAACAAGGCTTTAGCTGCTTCAAATTGTCCCTTGCGTTTATAGATGACCGCCAGGTTATTGATCGATGTGGCATAGTACTGATTGTCTGTGCCAAGGTGGTCAATACATATGGTATGCACCTGACTAAAATATTCTTCGGCACGATCCATATTCCCCAGATCCTGATACAATATTCCAAGGTCATTCAAGGTCTCCACCAGCAGGTGTTCAGGTAGGTTGGGAATGCTTTGCTTAAGCTCCATGGTTTTTAAAAGCACCCTTTCAGCTTCTGCATAGTTACCCTCGGCCTCGTAAAACATTCCGAGACTTTCCAGTGATTCGGCATAGTCTATTAGGTAGTTGGAGCCCAGGCTTTCATAAATCCTGGTGGAAATCTGAAGATATTCTTTGGATTTGGCAATGTCTCCGTTTTTGACCATGATCCTGCCCAGGTGATTACATACCTCTGCGTATTCAGGAGTTTTCTCATCATGTATTTGTTCAATGAGATCATGTGACTTGGTAAAGTAGTCCAATGCCAGGTCATAGTATCCCACCTCCTCAAACAAGACGCCTAACTTGCTTTGGGCCGTAGCATACTCGTAGGATTGCTGACCAAATGCGCGTGCTGCTTCATCTATGGATTTAATGAGAAAATCCCGGGCCTTATCATATTCTCCTTCCTCAACCAACACAGATCCAAGGTTCTGATAGGTGAAGGTAAGATCGGTTTTATCTATGATTGGATCTGATAGAAAAATTTTTAAGGCGCTCTCCAGGTTTTTCTTTGCCAGATCATGTCTCTTGATTTTAATATATGCATAACCAAGATTATTATGAAGGTTAGCTTTTTGCAGTGGAGAGAGTTGTCCTGAGAGCGAAGTATTATTAAAAATACCATTGATCTCATTGATACCTGACAGGATATCATTTCTATCCATCAGATTATCAATCTTTTGTAGCCGGGAATCAAGCCCCTGACAAAAGAGTGTATGCGATCCTATAAAAAATAAAAGAAGAGTGCAACCTCTAATTAGTAATTGCAAACTATTCATACAATAATTGACGGTATTGGTGGAAACTACAATTATACCCTAAATATTACCAAAATTATTCACTTAGGCGGAATTGAAAGACTATTAATTTAATAAATTACTACTTAAAATGCGCATAAAGTGATTCATAGATCTTCAGAAGGCATTACCTACTATCTATCAAATATTTAATACCTTTTACCAAGATTCAAATTTAACTCAATATTTAACTCAATAATGAAAAGAAAAGAAGCCCTTAAGATTTTAACTGGTGGTTCTCTCGGTTTGGGTATGTACCCATTCAATGCTACATCTAAATCAAATGAAATATTGAAATTAAAAGGCAACATCAAACACTCAGTATGCAAGTGGTGCTACAAGGACATCCCATTGAAAGAATTTGCCATAGCATGCAAAGAGATGGGTCTTTCCGGGATAGACCTGTTGGGAGCCGACGACTGGAAAACCGTAATGGATGAAGGCCTGGTGTGCTCAATGGGCACCCCCAAAGACGCAGGCATTACCAAAGGGCTGAATGATCCCGACAACCACGATCGGCTTACTAAAAACTACATTGAAGTAATAAACAAGGCAGCGGATAGCGGAGTAGAGAAAATCATTGTCTTTTCAGGCAATAGAGACGGGATTTCGGATGTAGTGGGACTGGAAAATTGTGCGAGAGGGATAAAAGATGCCCTTAAGGTTGCTGAAAAGAAAAACGTTTTGCTTGTGATGGAGCTACTGAATAGCAAAGTAAACCATCCGGATTATCAATGTGACCACACGGATTGGGGAGTAAGATTGGCCAAAAAGATTGGCTCACCAAATTTCAAATTACTTTACGATATCTATCACATGCAGATCATGGAGGGTGATGTGATCAGAACTATCCGGGATAACCATGAATATATTGCGCATTACCATACGGGAGGTGTGCCAGGGAGAAATGAAATCGATGAGTCCCAGGAGCTTTATTATCCGGCCATCATGCAAGCGATATTAGATACCGGATACACAGGTTATGTCGCTCAGGAATTTATCCCTAAAAAAGATGATAAATTGGCTTCGCTCAAAGCTGGCGTAATGATATGTGATGTTTAATGATTAACTTTTTGGAAAAAAAACAGCACAATGTATTACCGTCATTATCTGTTCCCGGGGATTTTTCTGGTAATTGGTTTGTTGATCTATGGGTGCAATGGTTTAGAAACTGATATATCCAAAAAGCTGGATTTTTCATTCCCCTTGTTTGCCTCTGATTCCGTCATCGCTTATTCTACCTCACTAATCGATATCCCGGGACATGATGAGATCGATGATTATGTCGATTATGCTGTTTATCCCAATGCTTTTACGACCAATGAAGTAAGCTATCAGATCACCAATGTTGGGCTTACCAACACAACTCACCAGGTGGATATTGAGGCCTTCTACAGGACACCTTCCCTGGATACCATCTCATTATTTCAGGTTTCTGATGTTCCGTTGACTCCCAATGTAAGAACAGTTGTAACCGTAAGCCAAAGTAATCTGAGTGCGATCTCCAGCCTGGTCAACACACAATCAACATTTATCATGATTGTTGAGGCCACCGGAGATACTCGGATGATTGAATTTACGATTGATATTTTCTTTGACACTACAATTGCTATAGATTATGATTTATAGATTGATCATTGTCAGTCTTGCCTTTCTGATGACCAGCAAGTCGCTGGCTCAGGATGAGCTTGACCTGTTTTTGCAGGCTGGAGTAGATGATGCCGGTCTCATGATAGAAAATTATCTAAAACCAGTCTTCGAAGGTGTTGGATATGGATATACCAATGGCTGGTATCACACGGCCAAAGCTCATGAAACATTGGGATTTGATATTTCAATTTCAGGCAACATTGCTTTTATCCCTCAATCGAAACTCACCTATACATTCAACAACTCGGAATACAACAATATTCAGCTTTCGAATTCCAATTCTGATGAGTTATCCACCATTTTAGGTCCCTATCAGAAATCTGAAAGACCTGAACTTACGTTCTACAACGATGGGGAAGAGGTGGTGCGTGCCACCTCGCCACCTGGTGCCATTGACCTAAAAGAAGAGATCGGCTTTAATGCTGTTCCGGTACCCATGGTTCAGGCTGGTATCGGATTGATCAGGGAAACGGATCTGATCATTCGATTTATTCCCCCGATTACTCTGGGTGAAGATGCAGGAAAGATCAGCATGCTGGGGTATGGCATAAAACACAATATAGGTCAATGGATCACACCCTTGGACTATTCAGGGATCGATGTGTCTTTCCTGGCCGGCTTTAGCAGCCTGAAAGTCACAGCAGACCTGTCGGAAGAAGATGATCCCAGCACCCGCGACAATGAGGGGGTGTTTAAAATCAATGGGCTCGTTTTTCAAGGCATTGTTTCAAAAGAATATATCAACATCTTTACCATCTACGGTGCCATAGGTTACTCCCGTGCCGGATCCAGAACACAGATCCTGGGAACCTATCCAATAGATCCTGATTTTGACCAACTCCCAACAGATCCGATTGACTTGAAATATGGCAACAGTAGCATGAATCTGACTGCGGGGCTCAGGGTTCGTATTGTTGCTTTAACAATCAGCTCTGCATATACCCTGCAGGAATATCCGGTGCTTTCACTGGGATTAGGAGTGACAGTGCGTTAAATCCGGAATAGGCATCAGAAAATCTATTACGTGCTTAAAAGCCTGCAAATCAGTCGCTTTGCTATGTTTTTTAATTTCACCAGAGCGGTGCTATGCTAAAACCAATAAAAACCCCCTGATTTATTGACTTTTAAACCCTCATAACGAAGTTCTAATGCATATTCCGGGTTAAAGCTTCGTACATTTTCTTATCTTTCCACCCTCAACAGAACACCCAAATTTTTATGTACTATATAGGTTTTGACATCGGGAGCTCATCCATTAAAGCTTCCATCGTAGATGCCGAAAGCAAGCAGTCTGTAGCTTTAGCCAGCTATCCGGATAAAGAAATGTCGATGATCTCCAAAAAGTCCGGCTGGGCAGAGCAGGAACCGGAAGATTGGTGGAAGTATGTGTGTGAGGCATCAAAAAAGGTCATTGATAAAGCCGGGATTGATAAGCAGGATATCGTGGGGATAGGGCTCAGCTACCAAATGCATGGGCTTGTCCTGGTAGATGATCAGCACCAGGTTTTGCGTCCATCTATTATATGGTGTGACGGTCGAGCCGTTGAATACGGCAATGACTCCTTTAATAGGATAGGAAAGGATAAGAGCCTGAGCACGCTACTCAATAGTCCTGGCAATTTTACGGCCGCTAAACTGAAGTGGGTCAAAGAAAATGAGCCGGAAGTTTACCGCCGAATTCATAAAATGATGCTTCCCGGAGATTTTATTGCCATGAAGATGACCAATGAAATTTCTACCTCAATCTCCGGCCTCTCAGAAGGTATATTTTGGGACTTCAATACGAATGAGATTGCACAATTTCTGTTGGACGACCTTGGGATAAGCAAGGACCTGATTCCTGCTGTTCACAACACATTTCATGATTCGGGACATCTCTCCAAAGAAGCTGCGGGATTACTCGGACTGAGCGAGGGAATTCCGGTAGCCTACAGGGCAGGAGATCAACCTAATAATGCACTTTCGCTTGGTGTATTTGAGCCTGGAGATATTGCTGCCACCGGAGGTACATCCGGAGTAGTTTATAGTGTTTCTGATCAATTGATTTATGACCAGAAAAGCAGGATCAATGGATTCGCCCATGTAAATCATAGTCAGGACCACACCAGGATCGGCTCTCTGCTTTGCATCAATGGTACAGGCATTCAATACCGATGGTTGAGGCAACAGCTCGCCAGTGATCTGGGCTATGACCAAATTGAAAAGCTTGCTCAAAAAGTACCTGTAGGTTCTGACGGCATCCGCATACTACCTTTTGGAAACGGGGCTGAGCGGATCTTTGAAAACAAGGAAGTGGGTTCGCATGTATTGAATGTAGATTTCAACAGACATGACAAAGCTCACTTATTCAGGGCTGGTCTTGAAGGTATTGCATTTTCGTTTGTCTACGGAGTTGAGATACTCAAAGAACTCGGCAGTGAGGTGAATAAGATCAGGGTAGGAAATGACAACCTGTTTCAATCCAGGGTTTTTTCAGAAACCATTGCCACACTTCTTAATTGCGAAATTGAAATGGTGGAAACAACCGGTGCTACCGGAGCTGCACAAGCGGTGGGTTACACACTGGGACATTGTGCTACCATTCAGGAAGCCATAGGTTCTTCCAGATCTATAGATACATATCAACCGGTCACAGGAGATGTTAGTCATCTTGACCATTATACATCATGGGTTTCTACGCTGGAAAAGTTTATTAAATAAGGCGATTATTTAACATCGCAAGACTTGATCGTATAAGACTTTTATTTAACTTCGTTAACGTACACGAATAATAATTAATCTATAAATGATGAAAAGAACGCTAATCTTAGTCCTGTTAGCATTAGCTACCAATGCCCTGATGGCTCAGGAGAATTGGAAGCCTTTGTTTAATGGGAAAAATTTTGATGGCTGGAAACAGCTCAATGGCAAAGCCAAATATGCAGTGGAAGATGGAATGGTAGTAGGGACCACTGTATTAAATACTCCCAATTCCTTCATGGCTACCGAACAAACATATGGTGATTTTATCCTGGAATATGAATTTTTTCTGGATACAGACATGAATTCCGGGGTACAGATCAGAAGCCTCAGCACAAAGGATTACCGTGATGGCCGCGTGCATGGCTACCAGGTAGAGATCGACCCTTCTGAAAGAGGATACACCGGAGGCATCTATGATGAAGCCCGACGTGGCTGGTTATATCCTTTGGCCAGAAATCCAAAGGCACGAACGGCTTTCAAGATGGCCAAGTGGAACAAGGTAAGGGTTGAGGCCATTGGGAATTCTATCAACACCTGGGTCAATGGAATTCAGTGCAGCAGATTGGTAGACGATCTGACCGCTGAAGGTTTTATTGCCTTGCAGGTTCATGGTATTGGTGACCGGAAGCACCTGGAAGGGTCTCAGGTTAAATGGAAAGACATCAGAATCATGACTGACAATCTGGAAGCCAACAGGCGGGATCAGGATCCGGACGTTCCAGAAATCAGCTACCTGAAGAATGAACTTACTGAGTATGAAAAGCGACAAGGCTATCGATTACTTTGGGATGGAAAAACATCTGCTGGTTGGAAAGGTGCTAAAATCAAGAATTTCCCCGAAAAAGGATGGGAGATGAAGGACGGAGAGTTGACTATTCTCGCTACAGACGGCGCTGAGTCAACTGGTCCTGGTGACATTGTGACTGTCAATTCCTTCTCGGATTTTGAGTTGGTACTTGAGTTCAAAATCACCGAAGGAGCCAACAGTGGTATCAAATATTTTGTAGATCCTGCACTTAATAAAGGTGTTGGATCAGCCATCGGGTGCGAGTTCCAGGTGCTGGATGACAAAGTTCATCCCGATGCTAAAAAAGGTGTTCAGGGAAACCGTACTGTGGGCTCATTATATGACCTGATCCCTGCAGAAAATCTTTCAGTAGACGGGCGTGGAAAACAATTCAAAGGAGTTGGAAACTGGAATGTAGCGAGAATAGTATCCAATGGAGGAAAAGTGGAACACTGGCTCAATAATGAGAAAGTAGTGGAGTATGATCGATTTTCGCAAATGTTTAGGGCATTGGTTGCTTACAGTAAATATCAAAAATGGGATAACTTTGGTCAATGGCCGGAAGGTCCGATCTTACTTCAGGATCATGGAGACACAGTACATTACAGAAGCATAAAAATCAAAGAACTATGAAAAAAGATTCAAGAAGAGACTTCATTAAAAAATCAGCCCTGGCCACTGCAGGTTTTTCCTTTGCCAGTGCTGCCTCCGCGTCCAGCTACAACAGGATCATGGGTGCCAACGATCGTGTCAACCTCGCGATTTGGGGTACCGGAAGAAGATTTGGTGCTTACCAGGATATCCTCGATAAAAAATACAATGTACAATTAACCTACGTCGTGGATGTTAAGAAGAGTCAGCTCGAAAAAGCGGCAGAAAGGTTAAAAAAGAGTATATCATACAAGCCAAAATTCGTTGAAAACCTACAGGAGTCTTTGGATGCAAAAGACGTGGATGCTGTCATCAATGCCACGCCAGACCACTGGCACGCTCCGGGTGCCTGGAAAGCAATGGAAGCTGGCAAGCATGTATATGTAGAAAAACCATGTAGCCACAACCCCTGGGAAGGTGAATTGCTGGTTTACTTCAGAGATAAATTCAATCGCGTTGTCCAAATGGGAAATCAGCAAAGATCTTCCGGACATACCCAGGAGATCATCAAAGAGATCCACAACGGAATTATCGGAAAACCTTACAAAGCGGTGGCTTATTACAACAGTGGAAGGGGAGAAGTGCCGAAACAGGTAAAACAAGCCCCTCCATCCGATTTAAACTGGGATTTATTCCAGGGCCCTGCACCAAGAAGACCTTATACGCATGATACCTGGGATTACAACTGGCACTGGTACGGTTGGGATTACGGTACTGCAGAAAGTGGAAATAATGGAACACATGAGCTTGATGTAGCTCGATGGGCATTACAGGTGGCTTACCCTAACAAAGTAATGGTCGATTCCATCAAAGGACATTTTGTTGATGATGGATGGGAAATGTACGATACCATGTATGCTACATTCAAATTTGATGACGACAAAGTGATCAATTGGGATGGCAAAAGCCGAAATAGATATGATACATATGTTGGTGGCCGTGGAACTGTGATCTATGGGTCTGAGGGTGTAGTACGGGTAGACCGCGGTAAATATGAATTGTTTGATCGAAGCGGCAAACTCGTCAAAGAAGCAGAGTCCGGTGGTGATGAAGGCGGAATGGCGCTCGGTGGAGGCGGTGATATGTCAACCAATCACCTGCATAACTTTTTCCAGACCATCCGTGGTGAGGATACATTGAATGCGCCAATTGATGAAGGAGCTATTAGTGTTCACCTGTGTCACCTGGCCAATATTTCCAGTAGACTAGGAGATAAATCATTTGATGTTGATGTGAACAATGGTCATATCTTCGACAGAGAAGCCATGAAGTTTTGGAAGCGTGAGTACGCTCCGGGTTGGGACCCTCAGGTTTCCTAGTCTGCTTCTATGACTAAATACTTTTTACTATTGATTATTTCGGGGCTTTTCTTCTCCTGCCAGGAAGAAGAAAAGCGCCCGAATATCTTATTTGCCATCGCTGACGATGCCACATATATGCATTTTGGTGCTTATGGTTGTGACTGGGTCAGTACACCGGCTTTTGACCGTGTGGCACAGCAAGGTCTGCTGTTCCAAAATGCCTATACCCCTAATGCGAAGTGTGCCCCCTCCAGAGCAGCGATCCTCACAGGAAGAAATTCCTGGCAGCTGGAGGAACTAGGTAACCATCTGGCTTACTGGCCGGAAAAGTATGTTTCTTTCATGGAGGTCTTGAAAGAAAATGGCTATAAAACAGGACATACAGCCAAAGGATGGGCTCCGGGTGATCCGGGTACCAGAGATGGAAAGCGGAGGGAACTCACGGGTGAAGCCTTTAATCAGACAAAACTTGAGCCACCTACTCCGTATATTGGTAAAGTGGATTATGCATCCAACTTTGAGCTCTTCCTCGACTCAGCCAAAGGCAAGCCGTTCATGTTTTGGTATGGCAGCGTAGAGCCACACCGGGCCTATGAATTCAAGTCTGGAAATAAGCTTGGAGGAAGAAGGCTCGATGAAATAGATGATATTCCTGAATTCTACCCGGACAATGACACCATACGCCATGATTTTCTGGATTATGGCTACGAGATCGAATACTTCGACAGTCACCTCGGCCGGATGATAGAAACCCTGGAAGCACGTGGTCAGCTCGACAATACCATTATCATTGTTACGGCTGATAATGGCATGCCCTTTCCAAGAATTAAAGGGAATGCCTATGAATACGCCAATCACCTCCCTTTGGCCATTATGTGGGGTAAAGGGATTAAAAATCCGGGCAGGATCATTGAAGACTACGTCAGTTTTATTGACTATGCACCAACAATCCTTCAAGCTGCCGGAGTTGACGTAAATACATCAGGAATGCAGCC
Source organism: Cyclobacteriaceae bacterium (assembly GCA_965223915.1). Classification (GTDB taxonomy): domain Bacteria; phylum Bacteroidota; class Bacteroidia; order Cytophagales; family Cyclobacteriaceae; genus UBA7330. Next base: position 3,997,580 of record OZ245027.1, read on the forward strand.
CGTTTCAGGAATATCCTTACTACCAATCTTCACCAGTGAGAAAGAGCGGGTCACTGGGTTGGGGAGGAGTCATGTGTTGATAGGAAAGGAGCGACATGATACCGGCAGACCCAATGACTGGGGTTATCCCATCCGTGGAATTGTGCGGGATGGATTTATTTATCTAAAGAATTTTGAGACAGACAGATGGCCTGCGGGACATCCGTTGACTGGTTATCTCAATACGGATGGAAGTCCCACGAAAACCTGGATCATCAACCAAAACAGGAATCGTCCAATAGATCATTACTGGCAATTAAGTTTTGGTAAGCGGGGAGAAGAAGAACTTTACAACACCAAAGAAGATCCATCTTGTGTCAATAACCTGATTCAGGATCAGCGGTATGCTGAAATGGTTGATGCCATGCGGAACCAGCTCATGAAAGAACTGACTGAGCAGCAAGACCCAAGAATAACTGGCAATGGTTCGGTTTTCGATGAATACCCGTTGACAGCTGGACAGCACTTTTTTGAAAAGTTTATGGAAGGAGACAGTGGTCGCACAGGGTGGGTTAACAAATCAGATTTTGAAACGAGAGCGTTTTTTCAGCAATTGAATCAATAATCAACAAGCTGATTTGATTCCATCTGCGTGTTGATGTAGTTTTTCTACTTTTTCTATCATCAAAATATCGATGGGCAGGGGATATTGTATTGTTAAACTTATTGAATATCTCATCACAGCCATGTAATCCTTCAGTTCCGGTTGCTTATAACAACCGATTTTCCATACTTTCTATCAGGACTACAGTAAGCTATTGTAAAAGCCACACTGGAAACATTTTTTCTGTAGAAAAATAATTCACAGAACCGGTAGTTGCATTATCACAACCTTTATCTAAATTCGTACAATTTATTTATAGAGTATTGAGGGCTTACCTGTTCTTTTTTGCAGTGTTTTATGGGATGTTACCGTTGACGGTCTTTAACACAAATGAAATTCTGATCTAATATAGATATTCAGACTAGTGAAATGGAAAAACAAATGTTACTGGCCATTGTGTGTTTTTTACCGCTAATGGCTATTTCTCAAGTAAAATACGGTATTAAGGCAGGCACTACTTTGGCAAGTTACAGGTCGTCTACCGGGACAGGAGTAATTCCTGATTACCGTACACTGGCAGGTTTTCAGGTTGGCGCTTTTACTGAAACGGTTATAAACAACTATTTTTCATTACAACCCGAACTGTTGTTCAGTACCCGCGGTGCTAAAGTAAAACTTACAGAAAGATATACCGTTCCCGGGTCAACAGGATTTGAAACAGTACAGACAAATATAAAAGGTGTTTTTACGCCGCTGTATGTTGATTTACCTGTTTATTTAAAAGTGGGTTTCACTTCTGTTGGATCAGATAAGTTTACTATTGGTGCAGGTCCCTTGTTCAGCTATGGCGTGGGAGGGAAAGCAAAATTTAATGGTTCCGTAAATTGGGATAACGGGAACCAAGATAATTTCAAGGGAGATGTGAAACTCTTTTTCAGGGATAAGTTAGTGCTCAAAGATGAAAATGGAAATGAGTATAGTGGGGATGAAGCAGCAAACACACTTTTGAAGCGTTTCGATGTAGGGATTTCCTGCTTTGTCGCTTATGAATTCAATGCCCGGGTTGCGCTGAACCTGAATTACCAATATGGTTTGAAAAATATCAGCGAAGATCCCAATGAAGACATTTGGAACCGGTGTCTGGCCATTTCTCTGAGTATGAGTTTGGATAAATAGTAGATAATGATTTTTATTAAGAAGGCGATGGATATGGGAGTTAGAACTTTGAAGCAGGAGAAACTGAAACTAAATCAATAACCAATATCTGTTTTGAATTCCATTTGTTTGTTGATGTAGTTCTCCACATTTTCTTTCATCAATACATCAATGGGTAGATGATATTGCATTTTCGAATTGGTTTTTCCGATGAGTTTATTAAATAGTCTCATTACAGCCATATAGCCTTGTCGCTCGGGTTGTTGGCTTATGACAAAATCAATTTCTCCTTCGTTCAATAGCTTGACATTCTGATCTATCAGATCATATCCTACAATGCCCAACTTTTGCTCCGAGTTGAATTTGACGAGATAACTTCTCGAATTGGGCACAAACACCGCATGATAACCCTGAGATAAAATTTTGCTTAGCTCAGGAATGGACCGCTGTTGTGATTTTATGGGTAATGTAATCTCATCAATGGTGGGCCTTTCTTCAGTTGATTCAAAATACTTTCTAAAACCTTCGATACGTTTCTGTACAACCGGCATGCTTTGCGTATTGGAGAAAAGTTTAGGTATCAGGACCTTACTTTTTTCCTCTGTGCATGTCAATAATTGAATAAGCCTACCGGCTACTGCACCACTTTTGAGTGCATCCTGTCCCACGAAGTCAATTCCTGAGTCGGGAATATTGGTATCAATCAAAATGATAGATTTATGGGAGTGGTTTTCAATAAAAGCGCTCAACTCATCAGGGTAAATGGCTGCAGAAAGCAGGCCATCGTATTCCAGGGTTTTTAATTTCTCCAATTGTTGTAGAAACTGTTTTCTATTACTCTGATCAAAAGACAATTGGTGCACTACCGGACCATGATCGTGGATCTCACTCAATGCTTTTTTGATCCCGACTTGTGGGAAGTACCAATACTCGTTATCTGAATTCGCATTAGGTAGGAGGATGGCCAGACGGAATTTCTTTTTTGAAGCCAGGGACCTGGCAATTAGGTTGGGTTGATAATTGAGTGTTTCTATTACTTTGAGTACCTTTTTCCTGGTTTTTTCAGACACCTCACCCCGCTGATGGATGACCCTGTCCACCGTGCCAATCGATACCCCGGATTTTGAGGCGATGTCTTTGATACTTACTTTTTTGCTTTCCAAATTTTTACCAAATTTTGGTTAAGCCATTATTAACCTTCCACTAATATCATATATTTGCTTGAGAAAAATGATATTTTCGGACATTCGTTAACGTACACGGACGAATAATCATAAATTACAACATATGCCCGATCTAAAAGGAAAAGTTGCCGTAGTCACTGGCGGCGGTGGAGTTCTATGTGGTGAGTTTGCCAAATTACTAGCTTCAAATGGTGCAAAAGTAGCCATCCTGGACTTGAAAAAGGAAGCCGCAGACCAGGTGGCAAATGAGATTATCAAAGCTGGTGGAGAAGCCATGGGTGTTGCTGCCAATGTGTTGGAAAAAGAGGCTTTGGAAGCAGCCAGGAAAGAGGTGGAAGAAAACTTCGGGACCTGTGATATATTGCTCAATGGGGCAGGAGGCAACCACCCAAAAGGTACCACATCAAAGGAATTCTTTGAGGAAGATCAGGTATTGGATAAAGAAGTCACTTCATTTTTTGACCTGGATCCTAAAGGGATTGAATTTGTATTCAATCTAAACTTTTTAGGTACATTGATCCCCACACAGGTATTCAGCAAAGGAATGATCGGCAAGAAGGATGCGTGCATTGTAAACATCTCTTCCATGAATGCTTTCACACCACTCACTAAAATCCCGGCCTACAGTGGAGCAAAGGCTGCTGTGAGTAATTTCACGCAGTGGCTGGCCGTTCACTTCTCCAAGGCAGGTATCAGGGTCAATGCTTTAGCACCCGGGTTTTTCCTTACTGATCAAAACAGGGCTTTGCTGACCAACTCCGACGGTTCACTGACAGCGCGTGGGAATAAGATCATATCCCAAACCCCTATGGGACGATTTGGTGATCCAGAGGACCTCAATAGCACACTCTTATACCTTTGTGATCCGGCATCTTCATTCGTTACAGGTGTGGTGATACCCATCGACGGTGGGTTTAGCGCCTATAGTGGAGTTTAAATAAAATATTATCGTTACATTGAATCATAAACCTACAAATGACCTTAGAGCAAACCTGGAGATGGTACGGGCCTAAAGATCCCATTCCACTGAGTCATGTAAAAATGGCGGGAGCAACTGGTATTGTTACCGCACTTCATCATATTCCAATCGGCGATGTCTGGACCATTGACGAAATCAATAAACGTAAAAGCGAAATAGCATCAGCGGGTTTGACATGGTCTGTTGTTGAGAGTATTCCAGTTCATGAAAACATCAAAACCCGATCCGGGAAGTATTCTGAATATATAGAAAATTATAAGCAGAGCATACGAAACCTCAGCAAAGCAGGTATTGATATTGTTTGTTATAATTTCATGCCGGTGCTGGATTGGACCAGGACCGATCTCTTTTACGAGCTGCCTGATGGTTCCAAAGCCCTGAGGTATGATGCCAGTCAGTTTGCTGCGTTTGAATTGTATCTGTTAAAAAGACCGGGTGCAGAAGCCGTGTATTCAGAAGTACAAAAAATCAAAGCGAAGAACGCTTTGGACAAGATGCCCAAAGATGAGCAGGATGTGCTGGTTAGAAATATCATTGCAGGACTTCCGGGTTCTGATGCGGGATACACACTGGATGAATTTCAAAAAGTTCTCGATACCTATGCTGAGGTAGGTGATGCTGAGCTGCGAAATAATTTGTATGCGTTTCTCAAAGAAATTATTCCTGTTGCTGAAGAAAGCGATGTCCTTATGGCCATCCACCCGGATGACCCTCCATACCCGCTCTTAGGACTCCCTCGGGTGTTGAGTACGGAAGCTGATGCTAAGCAACTTCTCAATGCAGTTGATACTCCCAATAATGGCCTTTGCTTTTGCACAGGCTCCTATGGAGTACGGGCCGATAATGACCTTGCCGGCATGGCTGAAAGGTTGGGGCATAGAATCAACTTCATTCACTTAAGAGCTACCAAACGCGATGATGAAGGTAATTTCTATGAGGCTGATCATCTAACGGGAGATGTGGACATGTATGCCGTGATGAAAGCCCTTGTCAACGAGCAAAATAAAAGACAGCGGGGAGGACGAAAAGATCTAAGGATGCCTATGCGTCCGGACCATGGTCATCAGATGTTGGATGACCTGAATAAAAAGACCAATCCCGGATATTCTGCCATTGGAAGATTGAGAGGTCTGGCAGAATTGAGAGGTCTTGAACTAGGAATTAGGAGAAGCCAAACAGACTAAGCACTATGAGCAAATACCTGGACGAGAACTTTCTGTTAAGCAACAAAGCCTCACAAAGGCTTTACTTTGATTATGCAGAATCTCTACCCATAATTGATTATCATTCACATTTACCTCCCAATGAGATCGCTGATGATCTCCAGTATGACAACCTTACCCATGTATGGCTAAGGGGAGATCACTATAAGTGGAGGGCTATGCGGACCTTCGGAATTGATGAATCTTATATTACCGGAGCCAAACCTGATAAAGATAAATTCCTGAAATGGGCAGAAACAGTCCCTAATACACTTCGAAACCCCCTGTATGACTGGACACATCTGGAGTTGAAGCGATATTTTGGGATCAATGATCTGTTAAGCCCGAAAAATGCTACGACGGTTTATGACAAAGCAGGAGAACAACTCCAGTCTAAAACGCATACTGCACGCGGGCTGATGAAGCAGATGAAGGTAGAGATCTCCTGTACTACCGACGACCCTACAGATGATTTGGCTTATCATAAGCAAATCAAAGAATCAGGTTTTGAAATCAGGGTGTTGCCTACTTTCAGACCAGACAAAGCCATGACTGTTGAGGCTGATAATTATTCGGACTATTTAAAGAAATTAGCGAGTGTCTCAGGCGTTGATATCACTGATTACGATGCTTTCAAAGGGGCGATCCAAAAGCGGCATGATTTCTTTCATGAAATGGGTGGGAGGCTATCTGATCATGGCCTGAACTGCATTGAGCATGCGGAATATAAGCCCGGGGAACCTGATGCTGTCTTTGAAAAGGTGCTTGCCGGAAAGTCGATCACTTCCAGCGAACAAAGGCTACTCAAATTTGATATGTTGCTGGAGTTTGCTAAGATGGACCATGCGTCCGGGTGGACTCAACAGTTTCACCTGGGAGCGCTTAGAAATAACAATAAACGCCTGCTGACCAAACTTGGGCCCGATACGGGGTTTGATTCTATCGGTGATTTTCCACAAGCAGAAGGTATGTCAGTATTTTTTAATACCTTGGATGCTACAGACCAGCTAGCCAAAACGGTCATTTACAACCTCAACCCATCAGACAATGAAGTCTTCGCCACGATGACTGGCAATTTCAACGATGGTTCGGTGAGAGGCAAAATGCAGTTTGGGTCTGGTTGGTGGTTTCTCGACCAGATTGATGGTATGGAGAAACAGATGAATGCTTTGTCCAATATGGGATTGTTAAGCTGCTTTGTGGGTATGTTAACTGATTCGAGAAGCTTTTTGTCTTTCCCTCGCCATGAATATTTCCGCAGGTTGCTATGTGACTTGCTGGGAAGAGATGTTGAGCAGGGAAGGTTGCCAGAGGATTACGATTTGTTGGGCGAGATGGTAGCCAACATCAGCTATCACAATGCCAAAAACTATTTTAAATTTTAATAACTGATAATAGCGCATTATAGAATGAAAAAAGTTGTCACTTTCGGAGAAATCATGTTGAGACTTTCTCCTCCCGGAAACCTCAGATTTTCCCAAACCAATTCGTTTGATGTTATTTATGGAGGCGGAGAGTCCAATGTGGCTGTTTCGCTAGCTAATTATGGAGTGCCGGTAGATTTTGTTACCAGGCTTCCTCAAAACGACATCGGTGAATGCGCCATGATGGAGCTGAGAAAACGTGGTGTCAGTGTTGAAAATATTATTTGGGGTGGAGATCGACTGGGGATTTACTTTCTTGAGACAGGAGCTGTATCCCGTGGAAGTAAAGTTGTTTATGACCGTGCACATTCCGCCATTGCGGATATTAAGCCTGGTATGATTGACTGGGACAAGGTTTTTGATGGAGTAGAGTGGTTTCACTGGACAGGAATTACGCCTGCCATTTCGCAAGGTGCGGCAGATGCATGCATGGAAGCGCTTCAGGCTGCTGACAAACATGGTGTCACTATTTCGACAGACCTCAACTACCGCAAGAAACTCTGGAACTATGGCAAGAAAAGTGACGAAGTGATGGGGCCGTTGGTAGAGTATTGCGATATTATTTTAGGTAATGAAGAGGATGCTGCGGAGCACTTTGGAATTCATCCGGAAGGTGTGGATGTGACAAAAGGAGACTCTATGGAGGCGGCAGCTTTTGAATCAGTCTGCAAGCAGGTGATGAAGCAATTCCCTAGAGCCAAAAAGGTGATTACAACATTGCGTGGATCAATTAGTGCATCACATAATTCATGGGCTGGTGTATTGTATGATGGTAAGAAAATGTACGAGTCGCCAACGTACCAGATCACACATATTGTAGATCGTGTAGGGGGTGGAGATTCATTCATGGGTGGATTGATCTATGGTCTGCTGAAATACCCGGAAGATGATCAGAATGCTTTGAATTTTGCTGTAGCTGCATCATGTCTGAAACACACCATTTTTGGTGATGCTAACCAGGTGACTGTTAGCGAAGTAGAGAAATTGATGAGTGGTGACGCATCAGGTAGGGTAGCAAGATAAATATTTGAAGATATGTCAAGATTTACTAGAATAGAAGTAGCATTAGCAATGAAGGAAACGGGTGTAGTGCCCGTTTTCTACAACAAAGATCTTGAGCTTTGTAAAAAAGTCCTTAAGGCTTGTTACGATGGTGGAGTGAAAGTTTTTGAGTTTACCAACCGTGGAGATTATGCACATGAAGTCTTTGGAGAGCTCAACAAGTGGGCCGCTAAAGAAACACCTGAAATGATGCTGGGTGTTGGATCCATTGTTGATGCGGGTACCACATCCCTGTATCTCCAACTGGGAGCAAGCTTTATCGTATCGCCGATCCTGAATGCCGATATGGCTAAGGTGTGTAACCGAAGAAAGGTAGCCTGGTCGCCTGGCTGTGGAAGCCTGACTGAGATTGGGTATGCCGAAGAGCTTGGAGCTGAGGTAGTGAAGATCTTCCCTGGTACTGAGGTGGGGGGTCCGTCTTTCGTCAAAGCAGTGAAAGGTCCTTTTCCGTGGACATCTATTATGCCAACGGGTGGGGTAGAGCCAACTGAGGAAAATCTGTCTGCGTGGTTTAAGGCAGGGGTACATTGTGTGGGTATGGGTTCACAGCTTGTCACCAAAGATATTTTGGCTAATAATGACTGGGCTGGATTGACTAATAAAGTGAAACAGGCCCTTGCGATCGTTAAAAAATATAAGTAGTATGAAACACTTACCGATACTTTTTCTGGGGCTAATGCTTTTATCTTGTGATGCGATCAAAAAAGACACCCGGGTGATCAAGCTCGCCCATGGGTTGGATATCGAGCATCCGGTGCATAAGGGCATGGAGTACATGGCTGAAAAGGTAAAGGAAAACTCCGGAGGAAAGCTTCAAATTAATATTTACCCATCAGGCCAATTGGGCCAGGAGCGTGAACTGCTTGAACTCATGCAGATTGGAAGCATTGAGATCACCAAGGTCTCAGCTGCCGTGATGGAAAACTTTGTTCCATCTTACAAAGTGCTGGGGTTGCCCTATATCTATAGGGATGAAAAACATCGGTTTGCTGTATGGGATGGTCCAATCGGGCAGAAGCTATTGGCCGAGGGAGAAAACTACCTGATGCGGGGATTGTGTTTTTATGATGCCGGGTCGAGGAGTTTTTATACGAAAGAAAAACCCATAGAAGCGCCCTCAGACCTTAATGGAATGAAGATCAGGGTGATGAATAGTGTCACTGCGTTTGACATGGTCAAAGCCCTGGGAGGATCTCCAACGCCCATCTCCTGGGGAGAGCTTTATACAGCTTTACAGCAGGGAATTGTCGATGGTGCTGAAAATAATGCCCCAAGTTTTTATACTTCCTATCACTATGAAGTTTGTAAATACTACTCAATTGATGAGCATTCCGCACAGCCTGATGTGCTATTGATTAACAGTGCTTTATGGAATGATCTCTCGGAGCAGGAGAAAAAATGGCTGCAGGATGCTGTGGACGCTTCTGTAATAGAGCAACGAAAACTATGGAAGGAATCAGTTGAGTTCTGCATTGAGAAAGTAAAAGAAGCGGGAGTGGAGGTGATTTACCCTGATAAGGAACCCTTTCAGGAAAAGATAGCTCCTCTTTATGATACATTTAAAGAAGATCCAATAATTAACCAATTGATCAAGGAAATCAGAAATGAAGGAACTTAGAGTAAAAATAGACCGTGGATTGGAGATGGTTCTCTCCTTTCTTATGGGGTTCATGATCCTGAATGTTTTGTGGCAGGTATTTTCCAGGTATGTAATGGGTGCCCCAAGTAGTTTTACTGAGGAGCTTGCCCGTTACCTTTTGATCTGGATTGGTCTGCTTGGTGGAGCTTATGCTTCAGGAAAAGGACTTCACCTGGCCATGAATCTGTTTCATGATAAATTATCTGCTAAGGCCAAAGTACGTTTAGAAATTATTCTGGAAGCATTGATTATCATATTTGCTTTTGCATTCCTGATAGTAGGAGGAACACGTCTGGTTTATCTCACATTTTACCTGGGACAGATTTCAGCTGCATTAGAAATGCCGTTGGGTTTTGTATACCTTATTATTCCAGTCAGTGGGGTATTTTTCATCTTCTACTCAATTGATAATATTCTGATAAAGACTTCAGAAAAAACCAGCAATTGATTATTAACCTAAACCATAGATTCTAAAGAAACGCCCATGGGTTCTCTCGAAATTCTCATCCTTGTAGTGTCATTCGTTATTTTACTATTGATAGGACTGCCAGTGGCCTATAGCATTGGCCTTTCATCAATTCTTACACTGCTGGTCAGTATGGATAGCACCATTGCTTTGACAACCATGGCACAAAGGATGGCCACAGGGCTGGACAGCTTTGCACTTCTAGCGATTCCTTTCTTTATTGTGGCCGGACAGTTTATGAACCACGGCGGGATTGCAAATAAACTGGTCAATTTTGCCAAAGCCTGCCTGGGGATGCTTCCGGGTGGCCTGGCTTATGTAAACATATTGGCATGTATGCTTTTTGGGGCTGTCTCTGGTTCTGCCGCTGCCGCCGCATCGGCCATGGGTAGCTTCATGGGACCTAGAATGAAAGATGAAGGATATGAACCTGAGTTTTCTGCAGCGGTCAATATTACTTCATCAACAACAGGACTATTAATACCTCCAAGTAACGTTCTGATCGTTTATTCCCTGGCAAGTGGTGGGGTTTCCATTGCAGCATTATTTCTCGCTGGCTATCTGCCAGGTATTCTGATAGGCTTAACACTCATGTTTATATCCGGCTATTTTGCTTATCGCAAGAAATATCCGGTAGGAGACAGGGTTGCGTTTTCCTATGTAATCAAAACATTTATAGATGCGCTTCCGAGTCTGTTTTTATTGGTGTTAATCATCGGAGGTATTGTAGCTGGTATCTTCACAGCGACTGAGGCCTCAGCTGTTGCGGTACTATATACATTTATTCTCACTGTTTTTATCTACAAAGAGATTAAGATCAAGGACGTCCCAAAAATCTTACTGAGTTCCACAAATACCAACTCCATTGTCATGTTGTTAATTGCTACTTCGATGGGTATGTCGTGGGTGATGTCGTATGAAGATATCCCTCAATCGGTAAGTGACGGCTTGTTATCAATCAGCGACAATGGTATCGTGATCCTGTTACTGATCAACCTGATTTTGCTATTTGTAGGTATTTTCATGGACATGACTCCGGCGGTACTGATTTTTACACCGATATTCTTACCTATCGTTACAAGCCTCGGAATTGATCCCATCCATTTTGGAATCATCCTTGTAATGAACCTGTGTATTGGATTGTGTACACCACCAGTAGGATCTGTCCTATTTATTGGATGTAGCGTGGCAGGCCTGCCGATCCAGAAAGTGATCAAGCCCCTGATACCCATGTTTATTGGCATGATCATCGTTTTGATGATCATTACCTACATACCTGCAATCACCATGTTTGTTCCTGAGTTGTTTGGTTTTTGATAAACGCTACTAAAATTAATTCAGGAGATAAGAGTCCAGGTTTTCACGGGTAATAATATCAAGCGGAAGCAATTTTTCCTGTTCGATAGTTTTGCCAAATACCAGCAAGTCCGACAGTTTAGCTATCCCTTCGTATGCGGCCATGTAGGGGTTTTGATTGATTAGAAAATCGATCATGCCAGCCTTAATTCCATCGATGTTATTCGTTGTGGGGTCGTAGCCGATAACGACACAGTCATTGAACCTGCTCTTGATAGGATAAGCCACCAGGTGAACCTTTGCGGTGGTCACAAAAGCTCCGGTAACATTTCTGAGGTCACCCACTTGTTTGTTTAGCATATCATTGATCCTGTTGGGATCGCGATGGGGAATTACAATGCTCTTAATCCGGATATTTGGATTTGTTGCCTGAAAGTACTCTCTGAAGCCGTTTTCTTTCTGGATCATGTGCGGAGCATTCCCAGGATTTTCATCCAGATGGATTACCAGTAAATTTCCTATTTCTTTACAACAATGGTCAATGAGATTGCCGGCTAACCTACCACTTTGTTTTAGATTTTGACCGATCGCACAGCTGGGGTTTAGGTCGTGGATCCTGGTGTTAAATGTCACATAGGGGATGTTGGCTGATTCAAATTTCTTTAGCATATCGAGGGACTCCTGCAAGAAGATAGGGGTGATCAGTAGACCGCTTGGACTATCCGATAATATCTCATTGGCCTTGTAAGTGAAGTCTTGTGGATCCTTACTGTTAAATGAGGTGACCTTTACGTTGATCCCAAAGTGGTCAAAATCCTCCATTGCCTTGAGGATACCCTCATGTGCCGTTCTCCAATATCCATCATCTTCTTTCCGTGGGATGAGCACTGCAAAAGAGAGCGATTTTTGCTTTTTCAGGGATTGAGCAAATACATTGGGCTTGTATTGTATCTCCTCCAGCACTACACTCACCTTAGCCAATGCTTTGTCCGAAACCTTCCCCCGATTGTGGATTACACGGTCCACAGTTCCCGGTGAAACATTGGCCAGTTTGGCAATATCTTTTATGGTAAGGTTCTTTTTGGGGTTCATCGTGTAATAATGTTATTACGAATTTATCATATTTTTTTGAAATATTTTATATATGTGGACGAACAAATTATATTTGTGTTCGAACACACATATTGAAAACACTTTTTGACATTAATATGATTTTCACTTATTTTGTAGTAAATTCAATTGCATGACACCACAAATACTCGATCACTCTGCTAAAACCCTTGAACGCCTTCCGGTAACCATTTTTGAAAATGATCAGTTGGGTAGCTTAAAGGTTGCCAATGATATTGCTGATTTGATCATTGCCAAGCAGAAGGCTGGTGAGAAGGCTGTGCTTGGATTGGCTACGGGAGCTACACCTATCAAGGTATATAAGGAATTAGTCAGAAAGCATAAGGAAGAAAACCTGAGCTTTAAAAATGTAGTGACGTTCAACCTGGATGAGTACTATCCCATGGACAAGCATTCCATCTTGAGTTACTACTACTTCATGCATCACCACCTATTCGATCATATAGACATTCCCAAAGAAAATATTCATATTCCTGATGGATCCGTTCCCATTGAAGAAGCCAAGCAATATTGTGAGGATTATGAAGCGAAGATTGATGAGAATGGTGGAATGGACATCCAAATCCTGGGGATCGGTAGGACTGGTCATGTTGGGTTTAATGAACCTCCTTCATTCAAGGAATCTCCGACGCGGCTGGTAAAGCTGGATCCAATCACGATTTCTGATGCGACCCGTGAATTCATTCGTGAAGAGCTCGTGCCACGACGTGCTATCACCATGGGTATCAAGAGCATTTTCAAGGCAAGGAAAATCTACCTGATGGCCTGGGGAGAAAAGAAAGCAGCCATTCTCAAAGAAGCTGTAGAAGGCAATATTTCGGAAGATATTCCTGCATCCTTCCTGCAGCATCACCCCAATGTAGAGGTGATCATTGATGAGAATGCTACCCTTGAACTGACCAGGTTTAAAACACCATGGATCGTGTCATTATGCCAATGGGATGACGACCTGGCTAAAAGAGCTGTTATTTGGCTAAGTCAAAAAATCAATAAGCCCATTCTCAAGCTAACAGAGGAAGACTACAAACTAAACGAGTTGGGTGATTTGCTGGTACACTATGGCAATGTTCAGGACCTCAACGTGAAAATGTTCACTTTCTTCCAACACACCATTACGGGTTGGCCGGGAGGAAAGCCAAATACCGATGATACCAACAGACCTGAGCGTTCAAGCCCGGCAAAAAAACGTGTCATCATATTCAGTCCACACCCGGATGATGATGTGATCTCAATGGGTGGAACATTCCTTCGGTTGGTAGAACAAGGTCATGATGTGCATGTGGCCTACCAAACTTCCGGAAACATTGCAGTTTTTGATTCTGATGCCAGGCGGTTTACAGATTTTGCTTACGACTTCATGGAAGAGTTGCTTGGCACGGATGTATCAAAGCATGATGCGGTCAGAAAGCAGATTTATGAGGCCATTAAAACGAAGATAAGTGGTGATGTGGATCACGAATATGTTCGAAAAGTCAAAGGTCTGATCCGTAAAGGAGAGGCAGCTGCGGGGGCCAGGTATTGCGGCCTGGAAGATGAGAATATTCATTTCCTAAATTTACCATTCTATGAGACGGGGACAGTAGAAAAAAGCGATCCCGGAGCCAAAGACTTTGAGATCACCAAAAAATTACTGAATGAGATCAAGCCTCATCAAATCTATGCAGCTGGTGACTTGAGAGATCCTCATGGCACACACAGAACCTGCCTTGACCTGATCATTGACTCACTGGCACAGCTTAAGGAGGAAAAGACGTCATGGCTCAAAGATTGTTACTTCTGGCTATACAGGGGAGCATGGCACGAATGGCCATTGTATGAAATTGAAATGGCTGTACCGTTGAGTCCATCAGATATGACCCGAAAACGCAACGCCATCTTCAAGCATCAGTCACAAAAAGACCGACCCGTATTTCCGGGCAGCGATTCCAGAGAGTTTTGGCAAAGGGCTGAAGATCGGAACAGGGATACGGCCAAACAATATGATTTGCTGGGTTTAACAGAATATGAAGCCATTGAAGCTTTTGTGAGATATAAGTTTTGATACTTTTGCCAATCTAAATCAAAAGCTCAAAGAATGAATCCTACACTTGTTGTAATGGCTGCCGGTATGGGGAGCCGATATGGTGGTATTAAGCAAATTGACACCTTCGGACCCTCCGGTGAAGCGATTATTGATTACACCGTCTACGATGCCCTGCATGTAGGATTTAAAAAGGTGGTTTTTATCGTCAGAAAACATCTTGTTTCGGATGTCAGGGAAAAATTCAAGGGACTCCTGGCACATGCTTCAGTAGAGTTTGTTTTTCAGGAGCTTGATACGTTACCCGAGGGACTTACCGTGCCTGAGGGAAGAGAAAAGCCCTGGGGGACAGGTCACGCAGTATGGGTTGCTCATCAGGCTGTGAAGGAACCTTTTGTCGTGGTAAATGCGGATGACTACTATGGGAGATCTGCGCTCAAGGTAATCTACGATCACCTTCAGGGGGTAGACAATGAACAGGTAGAGGCTTGTCTGGTAGCCTATCAACTCAAAAACACCCTCTCAGACCACGGTAGTGTAAGTAGGGGTCTCTGTGAGGTGACAAAGGATAAGAATTTAAAATCCATAACAGAAAAGACGAAAATATTTAAAGGGGACAACCATCCTTATTATTCTGAAGATGGTAAAGAACATCCATTAACCGGCAATGAGCCGGTCTCGATGAACCTGATGGGCTTTACCAGCCAGGTGTTTAAGGATATCGAAACGGATTTTGTCAGGTTTTACCATGAGTCAAAAGAGAACCTAAAAGCGGAGTATTATATCCCGGTAGTGTTGGATAATGTACGTAAATCAGGGAAAGAAGTACCTGTGTTGTTCACTGATGAAACATGGTTTGGAGTTACCTACAAAGAAGATAAACTCATCGCCCAATCAAAGCTTCGAAAAATGATTGAAGAGGGGATTTACCCAAAAAGTCTTTGGGGAAATGAGGGATGATCTGCATCAAATAATCTCAAAATTTGATATTCAGGGATCTGTAAATTTCATTGAGCCTTTCGGTGGTGGTCATATCAATGATTCTTACCGTGCACTCAATACGCAGCATCAGTTTCCGAATTATTTTCTGCAGCGGATCAACCATCATGTTTTTAAGGACGTGGATGGGATGATGAGCAATATCCAGTCGGTAACGGAGTACTTAACGGATAAATATCACAGGGAGTCTGCCGGAGAGGAGATGATGCTGGCACTTAAAATTGTAAAGACCCGTGATGGCAAGCTTTATAAAAAGGTAAATGAGAGCTATTGGAGGCTTTATTATTTAATTGAAGGACTTAAATCCATTGATGTTCCTGCATCAGCCGAAGTAGTTTATGAGGGAGCCAGGGGATTTGGCCAGTTTGTAGCAGACCTCCACCATTTTGATGCGACCGGACTTACACAGACCATCCCGTATTTTCATCACATGCCTCGCCGACTCAAAAGGTTTGAAGAGGTTGTTGCTGAAGTGAGCACTTACAAGGATGAGGAGAGATTGGCTGTTGAGTTTGTCAGAAAGGTAGGACATGAATTATGCCAATTGCAGCGATTGTTAGATCAGGGGAGCTTACCCTTGCGTGTCACGCACAATGATACCAAGTTCAACAATATCCTGTTTGATGATAATAACAAGGCCAGATGCGTGATTGACCTTGATACAGTGATGCCGGGATTGGTTCATTATGATTTTGGCGATGGTGTAAGGACCTCGACTTGTACCAGTGCGGAGGATGAACCCGATTTAGATAAAGTTGACCTGGATATCGCATTCTTTGAAGCATACACCAGTGGTTTTTTAGAGGATACTAAAGCCATACTGACTGAATTGGAGATCCGGACAATGGTGGAAGGAGCGATCATGATGCCTTTTATCATGGGGGTTCGGTTTTTAACAGATTATTTTGAAGGAAATAAATACTACAAAACATCTTATCCGTTGCATAATCTGGTGAGAGCAAAATGTCAGTTAGAATTAACCAGAAAAATGCTCTATAGAAAACCTGATTTAGTTAGCATTGTGAAGAAATATACCTAAGCGAATAAAATGAAGGGAAAGATCCTTGTCACAGGAGGAGCCGGTTACATCGGTTCACATACTGCAGTAGAACTGATCAAATCTGACTATGAAGTCGTCATTATTGACAACCTGTCAAACTCCAGCATTGAGGTGATTGATCGCATTCAAAAGATATCTGGAGTAAAACCCAATTTTTACAACTTTGATCTTTGTGACACAGCTAAACTGACGGATTTCTTTGCGAAAGAAAAGGATGTGACCGGAATCATTCACTTTGCAGCAAGCAAGGCAGTCGGAGAATCTGTTCATAAACCTCTTCTATACTACCAAAATAACCTCAACTCCCTGATCAATCTCATTGATCAGATGAAAGTGAATCAGATTGCTGACCTGGTTTTCTCATCTTCCTGCACGGTATATGGACAACCTGACAAATTACCGGTTACAGAAGATACTCCTTTCAAAACAGCCGAATCTCCTTATGGAAACACCAAACAGATCTGCGAAGAGATCATGCAGGATGTAGCCAAAGTTAATCCGGAGCTGAATTTCATTGCACTCAGATATTTCAATCCGGTTGGGGCTCATGAATCCGCTGAAATAGGGGAGTTGCCCCTGGGAGTTCCCGCTAACCTGGTTCCATTTATCACGCAAACAGCTGCCGGAATACGTAAAGAATTATCTGTTTTTGGGGATGACTATGATACGCCTGATGGTACAGCCGTCAGAGATTATATCCACGTGGTAGATCTGGCTGAAGCACATGTGAAAGCCATGGATCGAATGACAGGAAAGCATCAAAAGCATAACTACGAATATTTCAATGTGGGTACTGGTCAGGGTAGTTCTGTCCTTGAAGTGATTAAAACTTTTGAGCGTGTCACTAATCAAAAGCTTAACTATAAAATCGTTGATCGGCGACCAGGTGACGTGGTGAAGATCTATGCCAACACTGATCTGGCAAACAAGGAGCTGGGTTGGAAAGCCACAAAAGGACTCGATCAAATGATGACAGATGCCTGGCGCTGGCAACAACGAGTCAGCAGTAAGTAGTTATATGCTAATTTTACTGTTCAAACCTCTTTTTTCAATTTCTTCGTATATTTATTGATAAGAAATTATTGAATGGATAATAAATTCATTGAATTACTCAGTGAAGAGATTCGTGAAACAAGGAATCTTACCGTGGCAGTGGAAAAAGAAACTGCTGAGCTGAGAAAGATGGCTGATGCCGCCCAGCGAAAAGCCGATGCGGCAGAAAGAAAAGCCGATGCAACATGGGAATTGGTGATCATGACAAGAGAGGAGATGAAAAAGCCTTTCTGGAGACGTTTTTGGTCCTGAATGGATTCAATACATTTCTTTCAGTACATCCTCCTGGTACATTTTTCCTATTGGAATATTATTTCCCCGGATCACGATTTGACTGGTTGAATAACTACTTACCTTATCCTTATTAATGATGAATGATTTATGTACCCGTAAAAATGGACTGGCCAAATCTTCTTCAAGTTTCCTGAGTGAGGCAAGCGTAATTATCTGACCGTTTTCAGTCACTACTTTGACATATTCTTTTAGCCCTTCGATGTATAGAATGCTGTCTGTTTCAACCCGGTGTTTTTGTCCATCCGCTTTGAAATACACAAATTCGGCTGATTTTGCCTCGTTTGAGGGGGTTGTTACGGGTGTTTCTGTTGATTTAAGCTTATTGATCGCCTTTAGGAATCGCTCGATAGAGATAGGTTTCATCAGGTAGTCGAGCACATCCAATTCAAAACCTTCCAGTGCATATTGGGGATATGCAGTCGTCAGAATAATGGCAGGTTTCACCGTGAGGGTCTTGATGAAATCCAGGCCAGTCAATCCGGGCATTTGAATATCCAGGAATATCAGATCAACTTTTTGCTTTGAAATCACCTCCATGGCATCCATGGGGTTCGGAAAATCTCCCACAAGTTTCAGGTGACTTACTTTTTTGACATAAGCTTTGAGCAGGTCCCTGGCAGGCTTTTCGTCATCGATGATGATACACCGTACACTCATGAAAGATCTATCTTTAACAATACATGATACATTCCGTCTTTTATCTCCTGAGTTAATTCGTATTTTTCAGGGTAGGCCAGTTCCAACCTTCTTTTTACATTTTCTATGCCCACGCCTTTTTCACTTCCGTTGGAAATTTCAGTACCTAAGTTATTCAATACTTTCATGATCAGCTTATTGTCATCCGTTGAAATATGAATACTGATCAGACTACCCGGATTGGATTCTATGTTACTGTGCTTAAATGCATTCTCGATAAATGGGATCAAAAGCATGGGCTCAATGAGTGCTCCCATATTGACATCATCCACAGATAACTCTACTTTGATCTCCTTGCCAATTTTTAACTTCTGAAAATCAACATAATGCTGGATATAGCTTAGTTCTTTATCAAGAGATACCTTTTTCACAGAAGTATCATACACTACATACCTCAGCATTTCTGATAGTTTCATGATCATTTTAGGAGCCTGAGGTGACTTGTTGTAAGAGAGTGAATAGACGTTATTGAGTGCATTGAATAAAAAATGAGGATTGATCTGAGTTTTAAGGAATTGCATCTCAGATTGTAACTTCTCATTGATCAGTGAAGCTTCTCTTTGTTTACGTTTTCTGTTTTCTGTGGAAATCCAAACGATGGTAGAAAAGAACAGCATTAAAATAGAGTTGACAACCGAACCAAAGATCAGCCATAGGAATGGTCGTAAACCGGAAGATCTTGATTTGCCACGGCTTCCTTCAAAACCAGAAAAATCAGGCTTGGGCATGATGTCATTGGTAAAGACTATCAGGTAATGAACACTGATGATAATAGCGATAACGACAATGGCGTAATAGAGATATTTCCCTCGTTCGAATATCTTAGGCAGGAAGATCATCAGGTTCACATAAAATACCATCATATGGATGGCCAGCAACCTGAATGTGTGAATCAGTGCCTCATCGATATCAAAGATCCTGCTTTGAAAATAGAAGATCAGTGTGCCATACACAAACCATGATAAAACATGTACGAGTTGTTCTTTTTTCATCATTATTTAAAACCAAAATTGGTTTGTTTCATTCTCTTTAGAATCTGTTTTCAACCTGTTGTCTGATTATTTCAATGAACAGATAGAAATATTCAACAAATGAAAGTAAACGCCTTTTTTAGCCAATATAATCAGATTTCATGCAGTTGATTGAAATTATTGATCCGTTAGTTGAATAGACAGCTACAGCCGAAACCCTTGGAATACTTTTGAGGTAATAATGACTGTATAATACATTAAAGTAAATGAAAAAATCACTACTTATTTTAGGTCTCTTCATCACGGTTCTTGGAGCTGTTGCCCAAAGAGGAGGATTTGACAGGTCGGAAATGGTTAAGAGAGAAAAGGAGAATGTTCTTTCTAAAGTTGAAAATCTATCAGCTAATCAGAAATTGTTGATTGATGGTATTTATGAAGAGTATAGTGTTACCATGGATGAAACTTTTGAGGAGATCCGTAAGTCTGGTGATTTTAGTCAGTTTAGGACGAAAATGCCTGCGCTTCAGAATGAGAAAAGTTTACTTATTAAAGACGTCTTAAATGCAGAGCAATTTGCTACTTACAATAAGGTAGTTGGTGCAGACAAACAAGAAGAAATTAATACAGGATCAAATTCACAAGTCAGTAAAATTTCTGGTAAGATCATAGGAGCGGACGATGGGTCTGGTCTACCTGGTGCGATGGTCCTGATGATCAATGTGAAAGATTCGGCAAGGAGTAAGTTTGCTACTGCACTTCCTGATGGATCGTTTGTAGTAACAAACCTGGAACAGGCATTCTATAAAATGCGTGTTACCAGCCTTGGTTATAAACCGATGGTTAGGGTACTCAGAGTAAATACAGACATTAATATGGGACCTGTTCCCCTGGCTGAAAATGTCACTGAACTTCAGGCAGTAGAGATTAAAGGGGATGTAGTACCTGTTGAGAAAAAAGGCGACACCACCTTGTACAATGCAGATGCTTATAAGGTAAATCCCGATGCAAGTGCTGCAGACCTGGTTCGAAAGCTTCCGGGAATGACCATTACAGATGCCGGCGTGCAATCCAATGGAGAAACCGTAAGCCAGGTATTACTGGACGGTAAACGTTTTTTCGGTCAAGATCCTGTTTTGGCTTTGAATACAATTCCGGCGGAGGTTGTTCAAAAGGTCGAAGTCTTTGACCAAATGAGTGAACGGTCTCAGTTTACAGGCTTTGACGACGGAAATACAACCAAGACCCTCAATGTGGTGACCAGGGAGAATAAGCGTAACGGGACTTTTGGAAAGCTTACCGCAGGTTATGGTACTGATGACCGACACAATGTGGAGGGTAACATCAATTTTATGAAGGATGGTAGACAACTAACCATTCTCGGGATGACCAATGATGTCAATAAAACAAACTTTAGTGACGGAAGTATCATGGGTTCAAGCCGTGGAGGTCGTGGTTTTGGAAGATCATTTGGAGGTGGTCAGGACCTGACACCAACGGGAATCACACAAACCCAGTCTGTAGGTGTAAACTTTTCAGACACATGGGCAAAGAAGGGTAGAATTGAGTCAAGTTACTTTTTTGACCGCTCAATGTTTGAAAATCACCAGGTCCGTTCGAGAGAATCTTTTTTTGGAGGTGAAAACTTGTTTTATGATGAAGACGCGACCTCCAATACAGAAAACATGAATCACAGGATGAATATGAGACTTCAGTATAACCTGAATGATAAAAACTCAATTGTTTTCAGACCAAATATCAGTTTTCAGGATAACGAGTCTTTAGATGTAACCTTTGGTCAAACATTTGATGAAGATCAACAATTGATCAATGGTACGGATAACACATATTCAGGAGATAATCTGGGCTATCGAATTGATGGTGAGTTGACATGGAACCATAAATTCAATAAAACAGGCAGGACCTTTTCTGTAGAATTGGGAACCAATATTAACAATACAAATAGAGAAAATATCTACAGTGATAATCAACTTGACTCTCTATTCAGGTATGACAACACTGATGAGAATATATCTATGACAACTGAATTCAACTATACAGAGCCCATTGGCTTGTCGGGCCAGTTGAATGCCAACTATGAGATGTCAAACTATGTGAGAAGAAATATCAGGGATGGTTTCAGCTATAATTCATTCACTGTCAATAGTCAGACTTTTGAAGAAGGATTGTCCAGTCATTTTGACACGGATTATACCACACATAAGCCAAGTATTGGCTTAAGAAACCGAAGCATGTCCAGTTTCTTTGGAGTTGATCTTGCCTATCAATATGTGGCATTGGATAGCAGACAGGGATATCCGTCTGAGATCATTATCCCAACAAACACTTTCAACAATTTCTTGCCTTCAATCATGTCAAGAATGGATCTGGGCAAGGAAAGGAGCTTGTTCTTTAGGTACAGTACGAGTACGGACATCCCTTCTGCACAGCAATTACAGCAGGTAGTGGATAATAGCAACCCATTGTTTATGTCTGTCGGAAATCCATACCTGGATCAATCTTATTCCCATCAATTCTTTGCCAGGTATTCAAAAACCAATACTGATAAGAATACCAATTTTTCGAATTTCATGATGGTCAGAGCTACTCAGGATTTTATCACCAATGCGACCTATAGTGCAAGTGCAGATAGTGCTTTAGTGGGAGACATTATCCTTCCAAGAGGAGGTCAGTTAGCGCAACCCATAAACCTGAATGGGTATTGGAATGTCCGGGACAATGTTACTTATGGGTTTCTTGTCAGTCCGTTGAAAACGAACGTCAATTTGACTTTAGGTGCCGGATATACCAGAACCCCCGGAGAAGCCAACAGGATCAGTAACATTTCACAGACCTATAATGGAAATACAGGGATCAATCTTTCCTCCAATATTAGTGAGAATGTGGACTTTAATATTTCATACAATGCTGGTTTGAACCGGGTTACCAACTCTGTTCAGGATAGAAGCAATACCAGGTATACTACCCACCTGATCAATGGAAAAATCAACCTGATTTCAAAAGGAGGCACTGTATTCCGAAGTGATGTAAACTACCAGATATATGATGGAGTATCAGCTGACTTTGATACGAGCTACATCCTGTGGAATGTCAGCATTGCGCAGAAATTCCTTAAAAATGATATGGGTGAGGTTTCTCTTACAGTTTTTGACCTGTTGAATCAAAATCAAAGTATTACACAAAACATTACCTCAGCTTATTTTGAAGAAGTACGATCCCTGGTGCTACAGCAGTACTTCATGCTTTCATTCACTTATACATTGAGAAAGTTTGCTAAGGGCTAAAGAACACAGTTGTTAACATTACGTTGAATATTGATTCATATATTTAGAGATTTGAAGCAGGCTTTGTCTGCTTTAAATTTTTATGGGGGTTATTCATTAAATTGTCAGCTGATACAACATTACCCCCATGACTTTTGATCGACGAAACTTTATAAAGAAATCCGTTTCGGGAGGACTAATCATGTCTACTCCCGTTGGACTGACCTTTGATGAAAAAACGGAAGCCCGCTATGCCAGGATTGATCAGGCTGCTGCTAAACCTGTACTAAAACGTGACCTTTTTAAGGATCCGATCATTATAGACCGGGTCGAACTGCTTCATTTTGAGGGCAATTTCCTTTGTCAGGTATATGATAAGTCAGGCAACCGGGGTGTCTCTATCAGCAATAATGGTAGGATGCATTTTCTGTATCCGATATTTATTAAACAAGTGGCGCCCTTCTTCATCGGTAAGGATGCCCGGGATCTGGATGAGCTGATGGAAGGTGTTCGCATACATGCATCCAACTACAAATACCAGGGATATGCGTTATGGATTCCTGTAGCCACGGTTGAATTTGCGCTCTTGGATATGCTGGGGAAGATGGCTGATAAATCCATGGTGGAGCTGATCGGGGAGCGGCATCACCCCAGTATTGCAGTCTATGAGGCAAACAACTTCAGGGGAAAGAGCGCTGAAGAGAGTATCAGGTTGATTAAAGAACACATGGATACCACCAATGCGAAAGCCCTGAAATTTAAGATAGGCGGCAGGATGAGGAATAATTTAGATATCCCACCAGATCGGAGTGAAAAGCTTATTCCTTTAGTACGAAAGACCTTCGGTGATGATATGGTAATCTATACAGACAGCAATGGCTCCTATGATGCTAAAGAAGCCATCAGGATTGGGAGGCTGATCGAGGAGCAAAAGTTTGATTTCTATGAAGAGCCTGTACCTTTCGACTGGTATGAAGAAACCAAAGAAGTGACGGACGCACTAAATGTCCCAATAGCAGGAGGGGAGCAGGAACCCAGTATGCATAACTTCCGGTGGTTAATAGGCAATGATGCACTCGATATCGTGCAGCCGGATATCTTCTACTTTGGCGGGATGATCAGGAGTCTGAAAGTAGCAAGGATGGCCGATGCACTGGGTAAGCCATGCGTACCGCATATCTCCGGGTCAGGACTTGGTTACCTGTATATGATGCACTTTGTGTCCATCGTGTCCAATGCAGGCCCTTACCATGAGTTCAAAGGGTTTAATGACGAAATACCTATCACCTCAGATACCTCGGACCTAAAGATGAAAGATGGGAAGATTGATGTGCCTACCGGACCCGGGATAGGCGTAGAGATAGACCCTGATTTTGTCCGTAAGCATAAAAAGATTGAAGTGATTTGATTAAAGAAGGCCACAGTTTGTGGCCTTCTTGTATGTGGGCCCACCTGGGCTCGAACCAGGGACTTACTGATTATGAGTCAGTTACTCTAACCAACTGAGTTATAGGCCCAAAAAAAATAAATCGGGAACATGCTACCCGATTTTTTTCGAACTGCAATTTTACCAATTAATCAGATATTAAGCAATGTATTGAGAGAAACTACTTTTTTTGATTTCAGTTTTGTTCTATACCAGTTAATATAACTTAAAACGGTAAAATATCAGATTATATGTTGAGATAAATCCAATTAGTTGACTTACCCGTAATTAGCTCCCTATCCATTAATTTTAAACCCAATTCAAATACGCACAAATCAACTATCCAAATACAAAATGAATAAAATAGCCTCTACATTCATAATCCTACTTTTTGCCGGTACCATTTATGCCCAGGGACAAAAGCCTTTTGATGTTGATGACGAATGGCTGGCAAAAATTGAATCCATAGTGCCTTCAAGTGCCAGGATAGAGGCTGAGGTGAGAAATATCCTGGTTTTTTCACAGCATACCGGATTTTACCATTGGACCATTCCTCACAACAATGAGATGCTCAAGATCATGGCCAAAAAGACCGGAGCCTTTCATGTCATCATAGCAAAGGATGTGGATACTTTCGAAAAGGAAAATCTGAAGCAATATGACGCCATCATTCTCAACAACTCGAACCCAAGCGGTCCGGATCGCAACCTGTTTGGTGACCTATTAAAGCAAAACTCCAGTTTT
Organism: Cyclobacteriaceae bacterium; assembly: GCA_965223915.1. Classification (GTDB taxonomy): domain Bacteria; phylum Bacteroidota; class Bacteroidia; order Cytophagales; family Cyclobacteriaceae; genus UBA7330. Next base: position 4,022,245 of record OZ245027.1, read on the forward strand.
GACGAAAATACCATTGCAGAATTAGCAGCACAATACGAAAATAACCTAATGGACTATGTGGCAGAAGGTGGCGGCCTGATGATCATGCACGGAGCGATCACCGTACAAAACAACTCCATGCCTTTCAGTAAAATGGTAGGAGGCAGTTTTGATTATCACCCTAAACAACAGGAGATGCACCTGAAAGAAGTTGATCAAAAGCATCCCATGGTTCAGGCTTTTAAAGGAAAAGGATTTGTCCATACGGATGAGCCTTACTTCTTTAAGAATGCGTATGCCGACTACAATTTCAGACCGCTACTGTATATCGAAGCCGATAAACTGGAAGGACTCAGAAAGGAAGTCACGGACAATACCATTTATGTTGCCTGGATCAAGAAACATGGTGAGGGCAGGGTTTTCTACAGCTCGCCTTCGCACAATGCTCAAAGCATGAATAAAGAATTGCTTCAGTTTTTTCTGGATGGTATTCAGTATGTATCGGGAGATCTAAAATGTGATGACAGCCCTATTAAGAAATAGCTGGCCTTTGTGTCTTTTGAGACTGTGTAGCTGCCTACTATAACCATTGCAATATGACTGCCTCCTTACAAAACTCTTAAAAGCCTCGGATTCACTAATTCATAAGGTTGCAGTAGCGTTTTTGAGTAAATAGATGCCATAGATTTTTCTTCTCCGACCACGTTGGAGCTATTTGTGTTATACTATAATTTCAATAACAATAAATTTTTATAATCACGGATGGAATGAGAATAAAAAAAGAAAAATCATTCGTGAATCAGTGGCAAAGAAAATCACTGGCGAAAATATCACTCCATCTCAACGTGACTAGAATTTTTTACAAAACCCTTAAACGCTCTATTTTTAAGAATTTCAAGTTGTTTCTGGTTTAATCGGAGTTGTAAATCATCATAGGCGAAATAGCCGAATAGCTTTGATGTATTTATCAACCCTAAGCCCAAAGGTTTATATGACCTTTTACGCCCATCGATGTCAAAAGTGAGTTCATAAACCCATTCGATTTGTTTTTGATCATGCAGATCTGATTCGGAACTATAAAAACACGATTTGAACTCATTGGGAGAAATGGTTGTCAATAATGAATCATTTTCGTAGATATCCAAAGATCCTTTGAATGCGCTTTCCAAAATGGTCTGTAGCATTCCATTAAGTTGCTCATTGCCGGCCAAACTGATATCTGAAAATTCAATTTGTCTGACAGTAAATCTTTTGTTCGATATCTTTTTTCTCTCAGCCTTTTGCGGTGACAGTTTCATGCCTGTGGAGTAGGGGTCAATACGGTCACTATCCTGTAATGTTCCATTATGAGAAATGATCTCATTATCCATGAAATTGGTGTCGTAGAAATTTTCGAACCTGTTTCTCCAGATCTCTGAAGGGCTGGTAAGGATATTATTCAATAGTGCTTCAGACATCATTGATATACTGTTTGATTTAGGGCCTGATAAGTAGTTTTGATAATCCTCAAAAGCCATTGAGCAAATGAACAGGTCCTGGTTCTGTTCTGACCCGCTTTGTGCTTTGTACAATTCAATGGAATCCAGGCTGAAATGTCTGCCATCAAAAGACTCTGTGAGTCGAATATCAACAGCATAGCCATCCAGTGCTTGGTATCCACTGATATTCACTTCGTCATTGAAGGTGGCATTGAGATGGCCGAGTTTGATATCTTCCAGCACCTGTTTGAACAAACCGGTTTCACCCAATGAATACCCTCCATGGTTAGAAAATATGCCACGTGAAAGCGGATAGGTTTCAGTATACCATAATATTCCCTGGCTATCCAGAAGTTCCAAAACATCATTGAACCTGAACGAGGCAATGTAAACATTGGTGGTAGTGGGCGAGTGGTAGTATGGTACGTAGAGGTTGAGGAAATTGTACTGACGATAGGTTTGATCATCTTGATAGCCTTGAGTAACGTCAATACCAATCAGAGAAACTTCTTCTGGCTGATATTTATCTATCAATCCTGGCTCATTGACTTTTCTCATTTTCCTGGATAAGGCTTCCGGGGAGATTAAAATCGCTGTTCCCTCATGATAATCGATTTGATAAGTGCTTAACTCATTATTTATAGCCGCCTCCAACAGAATTTTAGATAACTCCTGATTTTTTCGAAAGAATCCACTGTTTTCCAGCTCACTCAGTACATGATACTCGATGACCCGGATTTTCTCATCTACTTTGACTTTCTTTTGGGCAAGTGATGCTTGAATTGAAATCAAAATGAATAGTATGATATGAAACCAGGAAAAAGTCAACGGCTGATTTTTTGGAAAATAATTAGATAAATGCCACTATGCCACTAAGACACAAAGACACAAAGAAGGACATATCAATAAATATAAGTTGAATTTTGTCAGAAACGGCTTTGTGTCTTAGAGTCTTTGTGGCCAAGCAAAATCAATTAATAAATCTCCGAATCCCACTTTTCATAAGAGGAACATTGTAGTTAACAAGGTAACCTAATCTTCGGTCTGTCAATTTTAAATGAGATATAATCTGTGCTTCCCATACAGGATTGACTTGATCGACTTGCCTTCATGTCAAATAAATATTTTTAAAACATTGCGCCTTTGTGCCTTTGTGGCCGAAGTTTAAGGCACATACTCCCCATTCGCCTCCTTCGGCACTGGAGCTCCGGTCTCCTCAATCCACGCCAGTAACTCGTCCAGCAATTCATCCCTTTTTTCTACTTCTTTGTTGCTCAAATTATCGGTTTCCCCTATATCAGATGCCAGATTATACAATTCCACTGCATTGTTGGTTGCGATTTCAGCTCTTCCACCATCCAGCATCCATTCCTCATAGAATAAGAGAAGTTTCCAGTCGCCCTTGCGGATTACACTAACAGGACGCGTCCTGAAGATCGGATCCCGGGAATCTTCCTTCAACCCTGCATAGGCTTCGAGGTAGGCCGGGAAATGCCAAAAGAGGGACGCTCGCTCTAGGGTCCCTTCCTCAGCAAACAGAGGAACAATACTTTCCCCATCCAAAGGATAACTTTCGGGAGGAGCCTGACCCGCCAAATCCAGAAATGTTGGGTAAAAATCTGTACTGATTACAGGAACCTCACTTGAGCTACCCGATTTTATTTTTCCAGGCCAGTAGGCAAACATCGGCTCTCGAATTCCTCCCTCATAATACATGCCTTTACCACCACGCAGGGGCTGCTGACAGGTAAACGTACCGTGACCTCCGTTGTCAGAAAAGAATACAACCAAGGTGTTTTCACTTAAACCAAGCTCTTCTAATGTCTTGTTTACATCCCTCACACTTTCATCTACACTTTCAACCATGGCCGCATAGGTGGCATGGTCATGGCAACCCTGACCTTCCTTGTTTTTATATTTTTGGATGAGCTCCTCTTTGGCCTGTATTGGCGTATGAACAGCATGGTGAGACAGGTACAAAAAGAAAGGTTTTCCGGTCTCCTTTGGATTGTTTTTCCTGATGAAATCCACTGCTACGTCAGTCAGGTGGTCTGTTAAATAGGTGCTGTCTTCATTGTAGTGACCATAAGGATATCCTAAATCTCCACGGTCTATCCCCACATCAAATCCCTGGTCTTTTGGTGTATGTCCAATGTGCCACTTTCCAATGGCTGCACTCGCATAACCTGCAGGTTTTAGGGCTTCGGCGATAGTGATTTTGTCCAGGGAAATCTCAGTAGTGTTTTTAATAGGTATGATACGTCGGTCTTCAGGTTTTCCCCGGTCAGAGCCAGCTACAGTGAACAATCCATGACGAGGGGAATATTGCCCACTTAGCAGGCATGCCCGGGTAGGAGCACAGTTGGCGGCATTGGCGTAGGCATTGGTAAAGATCATCCCACCATTAGCGAGGCGGTCAATATTAGGCGTCTCATAGTAAGTCGAACCCATAAAGCCTACATCTTTCCATCCCATATCATCAATAAAAATGAATACGATGTTGGGTTTTTGATCTGGTTCAGCACATCCGGAAAGGCTAAGAATTCCTGCAAGGGTTAATAAGAAGAATGAGATTTTCATGATTGGTATAATGGTCTACTTTCAAAGGTAAGTCTGTTGAAATCTAATGCAAGGATTATCTAAATTGTGATCTATTAAAACAGCCATAGAAATGATGATTAGATCCAAGTATTACTTAATCCCAATCTTATTTTTTATTTCAGTTGAAGTTTCGTCTCAGGAGCGAAGAGAATGGGAAGATCCGGAGGTTGTTGAGATCAACAGAGAAGCACCTCATGCCACTTTTCATCGGTATCAGGATAGGGATCAGGCGCTACTGCAAAAATCATTTAAAGAGTTACCAGAATACCTCATGCTTAATGGCACCTGGAAATTCAATTATGTCAAAAAACCCAGCGATCGACCACAGTATTTTTACCGGGAAGATTATGATGTGAGTGGCTGGGCAGATATCCCCGTGCCCTCTAACTGGGAGCTCGAAGGGTTTGGCATTCCCATCTATACCAATGTGACCTATCCTTTTCCAGCCAATCCTCCGTTTATTCCGCATGACAACAATCCGGTAGGAAGTTATAAGCGTTCCTTTGAGGTGTCAGACGATTGGTTGAATGAAAAGGACGTGTTCCTGTATTTCGGAGGTATCAGAAGTGCAGCTTATATATGGATCAATGGGCAGTTTGTGGGATACAATGAAGGCAGTAAAACTCCTGCAGAATATAATGTTACAAAATTTGTCAGACCCGGTGAAAACACCATTGCCATCGAGGTCTACCGCTGGTCGGATGCGTCTTACCTGGAAGACCAGGATTTTTGGCGACTGAGCGGAATCGAAAGAGATATATATCTCTATGCTACTCCTAAATTCACGATGGCAGATTTTAAGGTAACACCTGGCATGGACGAAGCTTACCAAAATGGAAAACTGGATCTGTCATTGACCTATCGCAACCAAAATAAGAAAGCGGTTAAAGATCATCTGATAGAGATAAAAATTATTGATGGGGATGAGGAAGTATTCATCATCGAAGAAAATGTCTCTGTAGATGGCAACTCAAAAGATCAGATTACGCTCTCAAGGGTGCTTCGCGGCATTAAACCATGGACGGCCGAAACACCTAGCCTGTATAGCTTACTGATCACCCTCAAAGATCAAAAAGGAAAGCCACTCGAGTATGTATCTCAAAAAATTGGCTTCCGAACGATTGAGATCAAAAACAATCAGTTGATGGTGAATGGCCAGCCGATTTACTTAAAAGGGGTGAACTTACACGATCATGACCCCAAGACTGGCCATGTAGTGGGAGAGGAGCTGACCCGACTGGATCTGGAGCTGATGAAAAAGCATAACCTGAATGCTATCCGCTGCAGTCATTATCCCAAAGGCGATTATTTCTATAAACTCTGTGATGAATACGGTTTCTATGTGATTGACGAGGCCAATATTGAAATCCATGGAATGGGTGCAACTAACCAGGGATTGGAGAATAACCCTGAGCGTATGGCCGTACATCCCGCTTATCTCCCCCAATGGAAGAACATGCATCTGGACCGCACCATCAGGATGTATGAATGGCATAAGAATTATTCATCCATCATCATTTGGTCGCTTGGGAATGAGGCAGGAAACGGGGATAACTTCTTTGCCACCTACGACTGGCTCAAGCAAAATGACAGTTCAAGACCAGTCCAATACGAGGGTGCAACGAAATATTCAAATACAGATATCCAGGCTCAGATGTATTCTGTGATTCCTGACCTCATAGAATATGCAGAAAATGACCCGAAACGTCCCTTCATCATGTGTGAGTATGCACATGCGATGGGTAACAGCGTTGGGAACCTGCAGGACTATTGGGATGTCATTGAGAAATATGATGTGTTGCAAGGCGGGTTCATCTGGGACTGGGTGGACCAGGGACTTGAGGCAAAAACACCCGATGGAGAGACCTATTATGCTTATGGCGGTGATCTGGGTGGTAGTCGCATCCAGAATGATGGCAACTTCTGCCTCAATGGGCTGGTATCTTCCAACCGCACGCCAAACCCCTCTTTACTTGAGGTCAAAAAAGTGTATCAGTACATTAAGTTCAGGGAATATAACCAGGAGACGGGTAAACTGACTGTTTATAATGGTTATGACTTTATTGATCTGTCAGGATTTGATTTTGAATGGGAACTGTATAAGCGGGGAAAGCCTGCCGCAAAGGGAACTTTTGAGATAGAAAACCTTGATCCCAGACAGGAAAGGTCTGTTGAGGTCTTATTTCCCATGCCCAGGGATATGAGCGAATATTACCTAAGGGTCAGAGCAAAGACTTGGGAGGAAAATGGGCTATTGCCGACAGGACATGTGGTGGCAGAGGAAGAATTCCAGCTGTTAAAACACAATCTGGCATCTTTCAATAATTCATCCGGTAAGGTGAAAATCACAGATAAAGATGGTGTTACCACGGTGCTTGGGAACAATTATACTGCATCTTTTGATAATAAAAATGGACAGCTATTCAAGCTTGACTACGGGAGTGGCAATATCCTGAAGGCACCCATTGTCCCAAATTTCTGGAGAGCGCCTACTGACAATGATTTCGGTTTTGGTATGCCCCGGAGGTTTGAGGCTTGGAAACTGGCTTCAATGGGACCTCTTTTGGATGATTTTGAAGTGGTTAAATCTTCAGGTAGTACCCAGGTTAAGACGGTTTACAATCTTCCATCCGTAAATGCCCGGGTTAGTATTAATTACTCCTTCAATGCTGATGGTCAGATCCTGGTATCGACACATCTCCAAGGTGCTGCAGATACTTTGCCCGAAATCCCAAGAATTGGCAATAATTTTATTCTCGACAATGAATTTCAAAGCGTAGCATGGCATGGGCGAGGGCCTCATGAGAATTACGTGGATCGGTACACTTCAGCTTTTGTGGGAAGCTATGAAATGAAGGTTGCAGATCTTTACCACCCCTATGAACGTCCACAGGAAAATGGTTATCGGACAGGGATCAGAGAGGTAGCTTTTACCAATGATGAGGGGAAAGGTATAAGAATACTGGCAGTAAAGGATCTGCTAGGCTTTAGCGCTCATCATCAGTTGAATGGAGATTTTGACGAGGGCGAAGAAAAAATTCAACGGCATGCTTATCACATCCCGGTGAGGAATCTGGTGAATGTAAACATTGATCACTTGCAAATGGGAGTAGGAGGTGACAATAGCTGGGGGAGACGACCTCATAACGAATACATGATTCAACCAAAAGAATATCAATACAGCTACCTGATCCATCCGATCAGGTAAAAATCAGTCCAGGTGATTGGTGCCTGGACTGAATATGTTTTTACATGGCCATGGCTTCATGCAGCTCAATGTCGCACCCACCATGCCAACCCAGGTGTGGATGACCTTTGAGCAATGACTTGGCATCATCCAGATTATCAGCCTGCAACACAGAATAACCCACAACACCTTTGCTGCTAGCGGTGCTTTTACCGTCCGGACTCAATTTCACCCCACCAAATAATGGGTTACCCATATCAACCAGTTTAGATCCGCACTTTTGAGCCCACTCCATCCATGGCTTCATGGCTTCTTCACTTGGGGGCTCTTTACTCATTTCGGCCATCGCATCAGGCGAGGCGTGATACAATACGATAAATTTTTTCATGATAATGATTTATTGTTTGTCTTATTGACGAGCAACAAATCACGGAATGGACAGCCAGCAAAATAAATTAATCGATGATCCCCATTTTTTCCATGAGCTTACTGGCGTTGAAGCTCTTGCATAAGCCTGGAGTGAGCTTGTAATCGAAAAGGATTTTATCTCCCTTGATGTCGCTGTTGAAACTAAAATTCCTGATGCCCGGGGCGTTCTGTGTCTCTTTACCTAAGGACAGATCATGTGTGGAGATAATTCCGAAAGTATTTAAGGAATTCAGTTTTTTTACCAGTGCCACCGCTCCAATATGTCTGTCCTCCGAATTGGTGCCTTTCAGTACCTCGTCAATGACAACAAATGTGGCTGGACCACTTTTCGCTGCTTCAAGCAGTTGATTGATCCGTTTGAGTTCCGCATAGAAAGAACTCGTATGCTTGCTGATGTCATCAACAGTCCGCATACTGGTAAAGATGTCGGTAAGGCCCATAGCGAAGGAGGAAGCATGGACCGGAGCACCCAGCTGGGCAAGGACCATGTTGACTCCTACGGTACGTTCAAAAGTAGATTTCCCTGACATGTTAGAACCTGTAAGGATATCAATACTTCCACGACCATTGATCTCGTAATCATTTTTTACCAGTTCGTCCTCTGGGATCAGGGGATGCCCCAGGTCTCTCGCAGTAAATTTAAATTGTTGATCTGTGACTTCCGGAAAAGTATAGTCCGGGTGTATATGGCTGAATCCGGCAAGGCTGATCAGACATTCCGTTTCATTGATCACCTTCAGCCATTCTTTGATGTGATACTGATGCTTAGCTTTCCAGGCAAACAGGTCAATGAGCAAATAAGCATCCAGTAGAAATAGCCCATCTAAAATTGGATACAACATATTTCCACGAACCGATAATCGATAGACGAGATTTTTTAACTTTTTGATGGCTCCACTTGCCTGGATATCATTTTTTAGTTTTCCCTGCAAGTGTTTGAGTTTTGTGGATTTGAAATCCCTTTCTTCTATCAGCGGAATGGTTTTGAGATAAGTTGTGATGAGATAGTATGCTTTGTCAAGACCTTTGGATAGCTTATTTAAGTGCTTTACGGAATAGCCAAGTAGTAAACCATTAGGGACAATAAGAAGATATAACCAGTGATAGGTAAGCGGCAGTGCGATGACACTGGTTACCAAAGCAACAGAAAGGATTGTAGCTGCAATGGCCAAGACCTTCAATCCTATGCCAATGGTTATTGAGTAATCCAGGTTTGCCCACTCCATGAGCATCTTTTGAGAAACCTCTGGTTCTCTTTTACCCCGCTTCTTTAGTGAGATATCAGCCATTGCCATCAGGTTCTGATACCAATTAATGTCGTCTGAAAGCTCCCGGGTTGCCTCCTGTCTTTGCTGAATTTCCTCAATGGAAGCCTTTTGAGAGAGCCACCCGGCCAGCATGGTTTTTGATTCAGGAATTTGGCATCGATTGATGAGTTGAAACAGGCTGTGATTCCCAAAAATATCCAGATCTAGATGATAAGGGTGTTCCGGATCAAGATGTTCACTGCCATTTTCTATTCCTGAAAGGTCGAGGTCTATTCTTTTAATCTCCTGCTTGTTGAGCTCAATGAGCGACTCGAGTTTTGAGATCTGATGCAATTTTTGCGTATGCAGCATCACTACCCGGTAAAAGATCAATCCAATAACTGTGGTAAGCAGTAACCATACCCAATTCACAGCATCCAATGTGGATAAAAATGCCACCAGTGTTAAAAACCCAAAGAGAAAGCTAATACCCCTGAAAACTGACAGTTGATTCGCTGATCTGTTAAGCGCGTTAAGTTCAGTAGTAAATCCGGCAACTCTTTGTTCATAAAAGGATCTCATAGCAAGCAAAGATGCAAAGTATTTAGTTGTGGTTTGGAGTAAGAAGATACAGGTAAATGAAATTTTTAACTTTACTTTCTTAAAGTATTAATTACAACTGAATGCTGAATTTTGTAGATTGATGATATGAATGTCAACCTAAGCCTGGGAATTCTATCATTTATCGTGTGGTCAACCTTCAGTACGTGGTACTATGTGAACTTTATCAGGCATTTTGACGATGAATATGAGATGGTTGAAATTAGTTCAACTTCCGGGCCGAAAGAACCAATCAGTGAGATGAGCCCTGCTGATTCAGTGGAGTTACTGGAAGTGAAAAAATCTCTGAATCTCTCAAGAAATATCCTTTTCAGAAAAAACTCAACCAACTTAATGGCTCCAAGGGATTTTAATGAGTTCTCAGACAGCCTCACTGAAGCATGGGCTGAAAAAATTCAAGTGAAAATTGTAGGATACGCCTGTGACCTGGGTGCTGAAGCTTATAATCTGGAGCTAAGCAAGAAACGTGCTCAAGCTGTTGCCAAAATTTTAGGCCATCATACTTTCGAAATTTCCAACCTGTCATATAAGGGTGAATCTGAACCCCTGGTTCCTAACACAACTGAATCCAACAGAATGAAAAACCGAAGAGTCCATCTACAATTCACATCAAAATGATCTCAGCAATATTTGAAATCCTAGCTTTATTGACCGTTTCCTGTTTGATCGGGATATATTTTACTTACAGATACTGGAGAACAAGGTATCGACAACTCACAGATGAGAATATAGCATTACAGAAGCAAATCAACAGGCTGGTTTCGCAAATAGAGGTGTATAAAGGGAAGATCAATGAGTTGGAGACTGCATTGAAAATGGCTACGGAAAATGTGATAGAGGATGAATCAAAGCGTGTCGCAGTCAAGAAAACGACGAAAAAAGGTGTTGCTGATGGGACCAAAAACCTCAAAAAAGAAATTACACTACTGAAGGAGGCCATGGGGGAGAAAGAGCGTGAGATTGAGGCGCTTAGCAGGGAGCTTGAAATAAAAAAGATCTCTTACTATAAGGTCATTGATGGAAAACGCTACAAAGGCATCACCATCAAAATGGCCGATGATGCCGTCAACGGGAGAGGTGACGGAAGGATCAGTATGGAGGATGCAGAAAAAATCTTTGATACCATCTCAGATGGCAAAGCCTATACGCAGGTAGAAAAAGATACGCTAAGAAGGCTGAGAACTCATTACAACTGGACCGAGCAAGCTGATGAGTTATTCAGAAAGAAAGTTCGCAGCTGGGCAGCCAAAGGACATGTCCTGGATTAGTATATCTCTGCTGGTAATTCTTTTACCTGTAATAATTCCAATACCTGATCAAGTTTAGCTTCCATGGTGTTGACCTTCGATTGATAGGTGTTATTGACCTTTTTTTCAGTGGCTAACTCTTCCTTAATATCATCGATAATGACCTGTTGCTCTTTGATGGCCTCAAGCAGAATGGGGATCAACCCCTGATAATCAACGCCATAGTATCCATCCGGCCGTGTCAATAACAGGTTAGGGATCACTTCTTTGATCTCCTGGGCCATCACTCCAGTTTTTAATTCCGTACTCAATGAATCAGATTTTAGATAATAGTTGTATCCATTCAGTTGGAGGACTTTCTCCAATGAATTATCTAGATGAGTGATTTCCTTTTTCAAGCGCCTGTCACTCAATACTACAGTCACTGATGTGGCGCTCACAAATCTTCCTTTTGAGTCAAAGGTGATAGACCGGATCGCTGTAGATGCTCCTCCATCATAAATAGTGCCTCCAGGATACAACTCCTCCATTTGTAGTTGATTTCCAAGGAAATCTAATCCTGCACCTGGTGCCAGGTCGACGGATAGGGGAGTTCCTGCTCCACCAGCAATACCGTTTCCAGCTACTGAATTAGCTAGTTCAAGCTCACCAACACTTCCATCTGCAATTTCGGCTGATGCGACCTGATCAAGTTGAGCAAGTGCTCCCAAAGGATCCCATGTAGTCACTGTGCCGTCATTGGTGAGATAGTTACCAGCATTTCCAGCTACGGAGGGAAGTGAAAAGGTACTCAGGTCAACTGTAAATGGAGGGACACCATCTCTTTGCAGGGAAAGGTTTAATGTGGCCCCTGTCAAATCGAACTGATCTACTGTTTGATTATCTGTATTGTCGAGATATCCACTCAGGTCAACCGGAGTCCCATCATTGGTAAGGCTTAAGGTATTGCCTGCCAGAGACAAGTCCTGCCTGTCAGTATTATCGAGATACCCGGAGAGATCGACGGAAGATCCATCATTGGTTAGACTGAGCGTATTGCCTACAAGTGATAGATCCTGTTGGTCTGTATTATCGAGAAAACCACTTAGATCTACACTGTTTCCATTGGAGATATCAAGTATATTGCCTGAAAGGGTGAGACTTTGTACTCCAGGTGGCGGCGATGGAACCCAATGTGTGCCATCCCATTCCAGGATTTGACCGGCAACGGGATCTCCTTCTGCTACATTGAACGAGCCACCATTCTCCAGGATGATTTCATTACCATTGGTGGTGGGCTTGGAAATCTTCTGGATCAAAGATATCCATTGGGTACCTTGCCAAAAATAGATTTGATTCTCCTCCTGATCAAAGACCATTAACCCGCTTTCAGAATCTGCGAGAGACGATGCCAGGGCCGTGCGTTGATTGGTATCAAGTTTAGGTAATAGCAAGCCCTGATTACCATTGGGGGCTACCAGATGTAATACTGCATATTGATTAGGGTTTTCAGTATTGATACCCGCAGAATATTCCTGTGAGTATATTTCACCCGATAAAACTGATAGTAGTAAAAGAAGGAAAAGTTTTTTAGTGCGCGTGTCCATCTATTGATACGATTTATAAGCTATAAATTCTCAACTAAAGCCTCATCGACCTACCTGGAAGACAGGTAAATTGGCTTTCTTTCTCAATAGCTGGTGCCATTAAATACAAAGAAATCTTTGTATTATGCAATTATAACGGATAATACCCAATCATGTTGGTATTAAACTAAAAAAGATTTGACCTCAATCTAAATATTTTATTACAAATAATGTATTGAAAATACAGGATGTTTTTACGTCCTGAGGTCTTAAATCCATTAAAGTGATTCCAGAAAGTTGGGAGGTTTTCTATGCATGGTTTTTTGTTCGAAGGCATAGGCAAGGGCTATTAATGTTGGCTCACTCCAGGCTTTCCCAAAAAAGGAGATACCAACGGGTAATTCACCCACAAATCCCATAGGTACTGTGATGTTGGGATATCCAGCCATCGCAGGAAACTTAGAGCTTCCCAATTGGAAGTGATCACCATTGATCTGATCTGTTTTCCAGGCAGGACTGCCTGTAGGGGCCACGATGGCATCCAGATTATGTAATTTCATCACGCGATCAATCCCTTCTTTCTGGCTATATCGCTTAGAAAGCGCTATCGCCTCGGTGTATTCCGGAGTATTCAGGTCTCCTTTTGCCGCGGCCAACACCAGGTACTTCTGATTGTAATGCTCCAGTTCAATCGAATCCGCGTTATTAAATGCAATGAGGTCATCGATACTTTGCAGGGGAGCATTAGGGCCCAGGGATTGAAAGTATCTATTAAGACCATCCTTGTATTCGTATAGGAGAATTTGAAACTCAGAGTTTCCGGGTGAAATTGTAGAGATGTCTTCTATTTCTATGATTTCAGCACCATTGGATTTGAGCATTTCAATGGCGTTCAACATCAACTCATCAACTTTGAAATTGGCACCCATAGGACCTTTGTAGAAACCGATTCGCTTCCCTTTAATCGCTTCGGGTTCGAGAAACTGTGTGTAATCCTTGTAATACTTCTCGTCGCTCCCCAGTGTTTTGGTATCTGCTGAGTCAATACCGGTTAAAGCACCCAGACAGATCGCTGCATCAGTCACTGTACGGGCCATGGGTCCGGGGGTATCCTGAGTAAATGAGATAGGGATCACTCCGGACCTGCTCACCAGTCCGACAGTGGGTTTGATGCCGACGATCCCATTGGCATTGGAAGGGCACACAATAGACCCATCGGTCTCCGTGCCAATGGCCAGCATCGTAAGATTGGCGCTTACAGCCGCACCGGATCCTGAACTGGAACCGCAGGGATTTCGGTCGAGGACATAAGGGTTTTTGGTTTGTCCACCCACGCCGCTCCACCCGCTGGAAGACAGTTCGCCCCTGAAGTTAGCCCACTCGCTGAGGTTAGCCTTTCCTAGGATAACTGCACCCGCTTCCCGGAGCTGCTTCGCCACGAAACTATCCTGTAATGGATGAGAACCCTTCAATGCCCTCGATCCGGCGGTAGTTTCCATCAGATCGTGGGTATCAATATTATCCTTAAGCAGGACCGGTATTCCATGCAGGGGGCCTCTGGATTTTCCGGCAGCCAGTTCTTTATCCAGGTTTTGGGCAATTTTCAAAGCATCTGGATTGACCTGTATGATTGAATTCAGGTGGGGTCCGTCTTTATCGATGACATCAATTCTTGATAGATAATGGCTGACGACATCCTGAATGGTATAAGATTGGTCTTCGTATCCCTGCCGGAGTTTTTGGATATCATATTCAATTAAATCCAGTTCTGATTTTTTGGCCGGTTGGTTGCTTTGTGAGCAGGAAGCTACTAACAGAATGGCTATAAGGTATACATGATTTGCTCTCATCATTGAATGAAAATAGTTAAATAATCGTGAAATATGTAAGCATCTGATGATTTCTAGTGCCTTCGACTTAATATTGCTGCCTTATGGTTGAACTATCTAAAATTGATACAATTATTTTCGATTTGGGAGGGGTTATTGTAGACCTGAATCTTGAAGCAGTGATCAAAAAACTTTCTTTTCATGCAGGTATCCAATTGGATTCCATCGATGAAATGAAAGAATTCATTGCCAATTCCCCGATCCTCATACAGTATGAGACTGGTAAGTCCACTGAAGAGCAGTTTTTAGGTGAGATGAATGAGCTACTGAAAGGAAATATGACCATGGAAGAATTTGAGGAAGCATGGAATTTGATGTTGGGCAGTATTCCTGAACGCAGATTAAACCTGATGCAGGCATTAGGCCAGAACTTTCAGACCATGATCCTTAGCAATACCAATGGCATTCACGAACGTAAGTTTGATGAAATGGTGAAAGCATCTACCGGGGAAGAAGGGATGCATAGTTTCGTTCATTTAGCCCACTACTCCCATAAGATCGGCCTTAGGAAACCCGAGGAGTCTTGCTACAATTATGTGTTAGATCATAGTCAATTGAAGCCGGAGCGTACCCTGTTTCTTGATGACAATCTCGCCAATATTACCAGTGCAAAATCCATGGGGATTCAGGCTGTTCAGATAAAATACCCCGATCAGATATTTGAAGTGTTAAATAATGGATAAGCAGCAAAAGACACGGCTTATTCAGGTTGGACTCTTCTTTTTGTCTCTGGTGACTACAACCCTGGCGGGGGCTGAATGGATCTACGGAAGGTTTCTTTTTCTTGGTGAGGAAACAATGACCTGGAGTGATTTCAAAGCAGGTTTTCTTTTTTCCATTCCTTTATTGTTGATACTGACCTGTCATGAATTCGGGCATTATTTCACGGCTAAGTATCATAAGATCAAGGTGACACTGCCTTATTATTTACCCCTATGGCTTGGTTTTATTGGTTCAATCTCGCTGGGGACCATGGGCGCATTTATACGTATTAAAGAACATATCAACAATAGGAAAAAATACTTTGATGTTGGGGTTTCGGGGCCTATTGCAGGTTTTGTTGTGGCTATTTTCTTTCTCTGGTACGGTTTTACTCATTTGCCTGATCAATCCTATATCTATGAAATCCACCCTGAGTATGAGCAATATGGTTTTGGTAACATTGAGCAGGCTGAGGAAGGCAAAGAAGGTATGACAATGAGACTGGGTGATAACCTGATCTTTTGGTTTTTCAGAACTTACGTGGCGGATCCTGACAAGTTACCTCCGATGAGTGAGATATATCATTATCCGATCTTATTGGCAGGATACATTGCCTTATTGTTTACCGCGCTGAATTTGTTGCCTATCGGACAACTGGATGGTGGACACATCACCTATGGATTATTTGGCAAAAAGTACCATGGGATCATTGCCAGAGTACTGTTTACTGCTTTTATCTTTTATGCCGGTCTGGGGTTGATCAATGTGCGAGGTCTTGATGATACTTCCTTGGCATCTATGGGAGAATTTGCGCTTTATCTCGGTCTGTATCTCTATTTTCTTTTCGCCAGCTCTTTTTCCATGTTTAAAAAAACCCAGGACCGATGGGTCTTTGCTGCGTCAGTTATGACGCTACAATTTTTAGTGTCATCTTTTCTTTACGTGGAAGGATACAGCGGGTGGCTTGTGTTTGCTTTTGTGGTAGGAAGATTTTTAGGTATAGATCATCCCAGGACAAGGGAGGATGAAAGGCTGGATACCGGACGTCAGCTTATTGGGTGGCTGGCACTGATTATTTTCGTGCTATCCTTTAGTCCACAACCTTTAATTTTAGAGATTCCCGAAGGAGCTTTTTAAGCTGGGGCTTAATGAGAGACAATTACCTTTCTCAGGATCAGTTCGCCTTTCACCAGAAATTTCAAAAGATAAACACCATTGGGGTATCCTGTCAGATCTAGCTTTGGTGAATAGGAAAATTGTTCTATGAAACGTCCTGACAGATCATAAATGGAAACATTATCATGCCTGGGAAGGTTGATAATTCCACGGGTAGGGTTGGGGTAAGGATGTGTGATCCGCTCCAGTTTGGGAGCCGACAAGACAAACTCTGACCCATCCTGAAATACCGGTCTGATCATGAGTGCACCCTGGAGTTCATCATTTTGTATCCAGCTACCCAATACATTGTAATGGATGAAGTCACTGGCTGCCAGGTTGTTTCTGTCCAGACCTACACCGATCAGGCTATTGGAAGTATTTTCGAATCCAATGTAAAAGGTATCACTGACGATTAGCGGTGTCGTTAGTTTGATTCTGGAAAATCCATTTCTATGATCTGAAAGCTGAATTGTATAGGGTTGCGACCTCGTGACATCTCCCGCTAATCTTTCCATTACAATGATATTGATCACCTTTCCAGCAGGGTTATTGGGGTTGATGTCAGGGAAGTGGAAGTCAACATGAGTTAGTGTGTCTTGTTCTTCCACCTTATACATGACAACGAGTTTTCCGTTTTCCACATTGATGCCGGAGGAGAATTCGGCAACTCCATCATCATAAGCATAATAGTTGTGCAGGGTATAGGTGTGACGAATCGTGTCATTTACCTTGAGGTCAAATGGTAGAAAAAGGGTATCGCCATTATCAACTTCTTCAAATAGGAACTTGTCTCCCGTATTGTAGTAGTAGGTGGTTTCGATTACCTGTGAATCCAGATTGTTTGTTGGTATATTGGGAAAGGCAGGTCCATTGAGCAATCGCTGTTCCAATGGTAACATCGCGCCACCACCATCATTACCCAGTGATGCGTTAAGATAGGTTTCATTGCTCGTCAGATTCTTCAAAATGTAGTAGTAGTCAAGGGGGTGAGGTGTGTTGTCCAGATTACCGGCCAAAATACTTTGTGATGTTAAGAACCCGGATGGGTTAGCAAAGAATTGATGGGCTGGTACATGGGAGTAAGGTGAAAACAATAGGGAAGGGGGACTGGAAAGACTCCTGTCAAAATGATAAATGTCATTGGCTGACCTGGATTTGTTTAGATAAACATAATCGATATGCCATGTATCAAAAGGTCCCCCGCGATTGATGATCGATTCAAACTTGATCCGAAAGTGCTTATGAAAAAACTGGTCTCCTGATACCTGTACAATTGCCTGTTGAAAGGTAGGGCTCACATTATCCAATCCGCCATTGATGCCCCAAACTTCTACCCAGGTGGAGTCATCCGCATAAAAAGACACTTTCAGTGAATCCTCGGTATCGGGGATTTCACCATTCCCAAAAGCCTGCCAGAAAAAACTCAGAAATACGGTGTTTTCCTCAAAGGCAGATAGCTGTGATAAGTCGATGGAGTGCGTGATCAGGCTATCTGCGGGTCCGGGGAAGGCATTGTTTGACAAGTGAGCACCACCGAGCGAGTTTAAGCCATCCAGTGTGGCTACTTTATGTGTAGGCGCATTGCTTCCGTAGGTTTCATTGATGAATACATCGGGAACATAAAGCCACTTGTAGATATCGGGTGCATACGAAGTAGTTGAAAAGTCGTCCCAAAAAGGGAGCGACAGGACCGTGTCTACTTCAGTCTCTGCTTTTCTGGCATTGAGCGCACTACTTTCTTCATTTTGCAGCGATTGTATGATCAATTGTGCATTGAGCCAAAAGGGGAAAATTGCCAATAAGGTACACAAATACCTCATAAGGGATTATTCATCGAGTAAGGTAGGGTTGACATTAAGTGAATCAGGACTGTAAATCCAAATATCCACTTCCTGGCCGATGCGCATGTTGATACCCGGACTTGGTCGCTGCTTGAAGACTGCTCCCGGGGAGACTTCTTGCTGTTGATATTCAAAAGTGCCATCCTCTTTTTCAACTTCTATAACGGCTAAACCTGTCTTCTCGTGTGTCACATCGCCAATCTTTAACCCCGACCCAATGATGGCAAATTCGGCACTTTCCTGATCCAGGAAAATGAGGTTTGGCGATTCAAGCGATACTCTGCCCAGTCCGTCACCAGCCACCAGGTCGATACTTGATCCTTTTGGTATTCTTTCTCCTTCCAGCACACTTCTACCTTCCATCTTTTGATCCAGCACATAATTCAATGCGATATCGGGCTGATAATCAATGTTACCCAGTCTCAGATCATAAGTCTTCAGGATGAGCTGTGCATTTTTTACAGAACCTCCCACAAGCTTGGGCATCCTGACGAGGGGTGGTTTCTCAGCGTTTAGGGTTACATAGATCTTTCTGTTCTCTTTGACTTTCGCATTGGGCATGGGTAGCTGTCGCAAAACAGATAAAGGAGGAAGGTCAGCTGAAAACCCGGAGTCTTCGGTGACTTCATACCTCAATTTTCTTTCTCCTAAAAACTGATCCAGGTCTTCGAAAGCCACGCCTCTTACATCCGGTACGGTAAGTGTCTCGCCATGGTTTGTGCTAAAAGGCATATAGATAAAAAAGAAAAATAAGACCAACAGGATACCAACGAGGGCCATCAACGCGAGGTGCTTGATGATATCATACCACTTGTTTGCCTTTAATAGTTTCATTGACAAGAAATAAAGTTATAAAATTGTAAGGTCCTCAAATATAAACTCACTTTTCGACTACTTATTGAATCCATAGGTAATGATCTCATCAATAAATTCGTAAGGCTTTAATCCGGCAAGCGCAGCCTGATGGAAAATAGCCGTTGCAGGGGTCATTCCAGGCAACGAATTAATTTCAATGATATAGGTTTCTACCTTATCGGAGTAAACCCTCACAAAAGCATCAATTCGGCAATATCCTTCCACGCCCAATGTCTGAGCAACTTGCTCTAACACGCTTTTCACTTCTTCCGAAACGGCTTGTGACCTCTCGGGGTCTTTATCAAACCTTGCAGGGGTGATGTTCTGACCCTCACCGGCAAGAAATTTTTCTTCCAATGATAAAACTTCTCCGCTGGCGAGCGTCTCAGATGGTTCGAACGCCTGATAGATGATCTTCCCTGATTCTTTTTTAGTCACCACACCACCGGTAATTTCCAGAAAGTGCTCTTCTCCCGTCTTGCTGATTAATTCCTCTACCAAAAAGTAATCTTTCATGGGAAACTCTTCATTCTCCTTCAACCGCAACATTTCTTTGGGTTGCCTGGGAAAAGCAGGTTCTTCTCTAAACATCATGTCTGCAAAAGCCTGAGCCTCCGATCGGTTTCGGATCATCTTCACAGCAGAGGAGCATCCATCATCAGACGGTTTGGCAATAAATGGATATCCGAATTCATCTTCCAGCTTCTCAATTTCCCTGATTGGGTCTGCACTGTAGTCGGTTTTAAATACCATATAGTGATCTGCTACATGGAACCCCTTATCCCTGAGAATCTTATTGGTTTTAAATTTATCGATGGTCGTGGCAGAACTATCTACTCCTGAGCCATTGTAGGGGATGCCTTGTGACTCCAGGTGTTCTTGTATGGCACCATCCTCACCCGGACGTCCGTGTAACGCGATAAAAGCGAAATCAATCTTTCCTTTGAGGTCCGGATAAGTTAGCTTTTCTACCATCATTGCCTCGCTAAAAGCAAATTTTGAAGTTATTATATGGGCTTCGTCCTGGATTTTACTCAGAATTTCATGCTTGTCTTGTTGTTCAAGCACCTTCTCCCTGATATCATCCGCATTGTCTTTCAGCATGATATTGATGGGCAATTGAAACAGCTGATGGTTTTGCTCGTCTCCGGTTAAAAAGATGGGGATCGGATGATATTTAGTGGATGATGCCAGTTTTTCATAGATATTCCTTCCACTCTCAATACTGATGTGTCGCTCGGTGGAGAAACCACCCATCACCACACCCACATTGATCTTTTTAGTCTCTGATTTGGCTTTCAATGTCAACTCGTTATTGAGTTGACCTACCATTTCCCGAATCTTTTGTGTTAGCTTACCTGACCTGCCTCTTGCTTTTAAGGACTCCTCAGTGATATAGGTAAGGAATTGGGAAGGATTCAAACCAATCTCGGCTGCCTGATGGAAGAAGAATGAAGAAGGCAACATGCCTGAGGTGGTATTGGGGTCATTCAGGATGATCCTTTTGTCGGAGGTATAAAAACCATCTATTCTTGCATATACCTGAGAATGAATGTTTTGATAAAGTTTTTCGCATCTTTTCCTGATATCCTCTACTACGTCAGCGGGGAGATCAATAGGCGTGACCTTTCTGCTGATTCCTGGCAGGTATTTGGCCCGATAGTCAAAGAGATTTGATTTTTTCCTGATCTCCGTAGGAGGCAAAGCAAGGGGTTTTCCCTCCGGTGAAGTAATTACAATGCATGAAAACTCCAGGCCCTCGAGGAATGACTCAATGATCACTTCTTCTTCGCCATTGGGTGATACCAGGGTCAATGCTTTGGAATCAGTGCTATCCAGAACTGACCATAGCTCCTCAGGATGATAACAAAGGCTTTCATTGATCAAAACAGGAAAACCAAGTCCTTCTCTGATGTCAGTGAACTGGATAAGGAAATTCCTTTTTTGCTGGTCAGTAAGACCTTTCCAGTCATTGACTTCAATGGTTTGAATAAAAAATGATTTGTCGATGGCCTTTTTAAGCTCGTCCCCGGATTTTACGATGGTTATCCCGATCGAAGAACCCTGGTGGGGCGATTTAATGACAACCGGGAACTGAAATTTTGATGTGACCGTGTTTTTTATGGTATCAGGATCATCCAGCCATCGTGCTCTGCTGATTGAAATATGATCCGGCAGATCAAAACCAGCTGATTTTAGGATATCCTTTTGAATGGATTTATCAATACCAATACTACTGGGCAAAATACCAGATCCCGAATAAGGAATGTTATACCATTCGAGGAGTCCCTGAATGTTTCCGTCTTCTCCATAGGGGCCATGTAGCGCCAGAAATGCAAAATCAATGTGTTGAGCCAATTCGTTGGGCTGAAGGTGTTTCCCAATACTTTTGATGCTCTCATTAACCTTATTCGGATCATTGGCAATGGATTCAATATACACCTGGAAGAAATGTGGGCTGGGCGGTAACTGACTGGCAGAAGGATAGAAATCCCGAATGGTGCCTTTGTAGAGGTATTGCCAGTCAAGCAGGATAAAATTACCCAGACTATCTACAAAAATGGGGACTGGAGTAAAAAGTGATTTATCGAGGTTATCGTAAACTGTTCGTCCACCAGCAAAAGAGATTTCCCTTTCACGGGATTGTCCACCAAAAAAAATACCAATTCTCATGGGCGCCAAAATTAAGTCACATGAGTCTCTTTATTGGCGAATAAACAATCTTTTGGTGTCAGTAAAATTTTGACCAATTACCCTGACAAAGTAAAAGCCTGATTGATGGGGTGAAACAAATTCATAGATCTGATTCAGCGTTTCAGAATATCTTTCGTTGTAAATGGTCCTTCCCGAAAGATCAACCAGTTGAATGATCACCTCCTCTTTTTGCTCCAGGTTAAATGCCACCTTGAAGTTTTTATCGGCAGTGGGATTGGGATATACTGTGATTCGATCATTAAATGGCTCCAGGTTCGGATCATCGATGGTTAATACTTCTATATCATCGAGGTATAAATTGTTTCCGGTACCGTTTGTAAAGACAAACGCTAGCCTGAAATTCTCAACCTTGTCTTCTTCACTGAGTCTGAGGATGTTGGTGAGGCTGAGGTATTCAGTTCTCCAGTCTGTTTCTTCTTCAGGGATCCACTCGGTAGATGATACGGTCACGGCCAGTGAATCACTGTTTTTATTATAGATCACCTCATCATAGCTCAATCCGCAGTTGGTAGAGAGCAAAATCTTTAGATTGTCGATCAGCTGTGAATTGGATGCATACGAAACCTTAAATCTCAATCCGGCTTCTTCATAGTCATTGGTAAAAAGGGTAGGACTGACCAACCATGATTCGTTCCCAATATTGATTGAGTTGAAAGCGGAGGCCTTCAATACGTTATTCTCTCCAATCAATATTTTTTCGTAGTCCGGATCATTGGATGATTCATTGATGACCCACGGATCAAACTCAAAGTTTTGCCTTACCGGAATAGATTCTTCATCCTCATTCAATACGGCAAAGTAGCGAAGTTTATTGTTTGGAGCATACTCATCCACCCGTTGATTGACCGAAATCACCTCAAATTCATGTTGATTGAGTCCATTTTCTAAACTGCCTTGTAGGATAAGGTTTGTAGATGCTCCGGATAAAAGGTTGAGATTGGAAAACTGGAAACCATCTGAGCCATTTTCAGAATCATAAGAGATCAGGAGATTGTCAACAGTTTCATATCCATAGTTCTTTACCTCCAATAAAGGCACAAACTCATTAAAGCATGAAACAGGGGATACATTGCTGATCTGTCTTATGCCCACATCATAGGCAAGGAGATTGTCTGAAGTGATGGCTATGCTGTCCAAATAAAGGTTGTTGCCACCACCATTCACCCCAATGAAAGCCAATTGAACGTAGTCGGTTCCTATGTATGGAGTGAGGTTGATAAATTCTTCTTCCCAGTCGAAAGGCGACATGGGAGTAAACTCCTGGCTCCTGGGTAGAACCGTGCCCAGGTTGTCCCCATATTTTTCAAATAAATATTCCTCAACAGGAAAATTATCACCACAATCTGTGGATATGGCCACGATCAATCCATCGTTGTAAATACTATCAGATCGGGGAGCATATGCATACTTAAAAGACAGCAAAGCAGTACTTAAGTTTGACAGATCCAACACTTTGGTTAGCATAAGGTCTAATGAACCGATATTGTCTTGCGAATCATAGAAATCCAGCTTAGCTGCTTTGTTTAATGCAGTGTTGTCAGGGGCTGTTTCTACTTTCCAGTTAGAAGTTTCACCAAATTCTCCGGTGGTACTGACTTTGAGTTGCCCCTCAAATTCTTCAAAAAATGGTATTGAGGTCGTTTCATTGGGTAAGATATTTAGCTGCTTTATGTTATTCACCTGATTGTTGTCAGCCACCCCATTTGTGGAGAGCACTCTGAACTCAACTTCATTAAATATCGATTGGTTGATTGAGACCGCACTGAAATTAACGATGGCAACATCCAGTGGGGCTAAACTTGATAATTCGCTCACATTTTCGACCAGTTGGTTGTTGATGTAGAACCCAATAGCATAGGCGTCTATATCATTGTTTCCATAATTTCTGATTTCAATAGAAGGGTCAAGAAAACCATCGCAATCAGAGATTTCGGGAGAAAGTATCGTTCGAACACCCAGATCATTGGCAAATTGAACAGGTTCTACTAAACCAGGTGAGGTAAGCAATGAATTTCTCCTTGGACTATATTCCAGAACAAGTCGCATACGCTCTTTCTGGTCCAATGTGAACATGTTCATGCATTCGTCATCCGTGTAATCCATGAAATTTTGAAACATGGGTGACCCTTCATCACAGATGCGTTGGTCATCGGGAAAAGAGCAAGGTGAGCTTTTCCCGGAATAGCTACCTGAAGCTGCAGGGGTGTCAGCGCAAAAGTCGTCAAAGCTGCAACTTCCGTCTCCCCAGATATGCCTCAATCCCAGGTAATGACCCAATTCATGTGTAGCTGTTCTCCCATACGAATCAAAGGAAGTCGTATTGGTGTTGATGCCAACCCACAGATAATCTATCACCAGTCCATCCGTCAGTCGGTAATTGAGGAATTGCCCCTGTAGACCAGGCAGGTTAGCGAAGGGGTATTGGGCATTCCCAATGAAATTACCTGATAGATTGGTTACCCATATATTCAAGTAGTCTTCCGCTGGCCAATAGCTTTCGCTTTTAAGTAAAGCATCATCCTGGGAAGCGCTATACTGGGATTTTGAACCCTGGACTCTGACTATGCCATTGGAGGGCAGACCCTCAGGATCCTGTTTAGCCAGTACAAAGTTGATTTCAGCATCAGCTGCAACGGGTAAAAAAATGGGTGGGGTAGAAGCAGCATCTTCATTTTCCCTTCTAAAGTCTTTATTGAGAACGTCTATCTGTTCCTGTATTCGCTGATCTGAAATATTAACTCCTGTTCCGAGGTTTTCTCCATTGTGGATGATATGAAATACAACCGGAATGGTATAAACGATATCGGATCGAGCGGCTTTTTGCTGTCGGGAAGTCTGCTTTTGAATCCTCATGTCTGCGATCCAGGATTCAAATTGATCAGATTGGTTGATGATGTGTTGGTTGGTGGGTGTGAAATTTGTGGCACACCGCTCTTGTGCGATTGATGTTGCTGCCTGGCAAAGTATCAGGATGGCCACTAAGGCTCTCATTTTACATCATTCTTTGAGGTAAAACAGCATTCGGGTCATCGATAGAGGTGATATTTACAGCTTCCACAGCAGTAACTTCCGGAACAGCTCTTTTAATGGACTCTTCCACACCCGCTTTCAAAGTCATTGTTGACATAGGGCAGTTACCACAATTGCCCAGTAGTTCTAAAAATACTTTGTTGTTCCCATCCACTTTCAATATTTTGACGTTTCCGCCATCAGCTTCAAGGTAAGGCCTGATACTATCAAGAGCAGTTTCGATTCGATCTTTAAGACTTTTTTCAGGCATTGATCTCTACTTTTTGGGTTTTAGCTATATTGGCATTACGTATGGCAACCTGTTGTGCCAAAGAAGATGCCAGGTTACTAAAAGCTTCCGCTGTTACGTCATCCTTTAGTACTGCAGGGTATCCAGAGTCTCCGCTTTCCCTGATCGATTGAACAATAGGCACCTGACCAAGGAATGGTACTTCTTGACTTTCAGCGAGTTTCTTTCCACCTTCTTCTCCAAAGATAAAGTATTTATTGTCAGGAAGCTCTTCAGGTGTAAAAAATGCCATATTCTCTATTAGTCCCAATATCGGCACATTGATTTGGGGTTGTTTAAACATCATGAGCCCCTTCACAGCATCAGCCAGTGCCACTTTCTGGGGGGTGGTCACAATGACCGCACCAGTCACCGGAACAGACTGTACCAGCGTAAGGTGTATATCGCTGGTGCCCGGAGGGAGGTCAATCAATAAGTAATCCAATTCTCCCCATTTGGTATCTCCGAGAAACTGTTTCAATGCCGAGCTTGCCATAGGGCCACGCCAAACCACGGCATTGCCCGGAGGGCTTAAAAAGCCAATAGACATCAACTTCACCTTATACTGTTCGATAGGAATGATCATGTTCTTACCATCGATCTTTTCTACACCAGGTTGTTCATGCTCGCAATTGAACATGGTGGGGATAGACGGGCCATAGATGTCCGCATCAATGAGTCCGACTTTTGCTCCGGTTTTCGCGAGGGAAACTGCCAGGTTTGATGAAACGGTTGATTTCCCAACACCGCCTTTTCCCGAGGCGATGGCAATGATGTTTTTCACTCCCTTCAGGATGGGTGTTGTATTTCGGGTGGTGGTCACCGAGGAAGTCATGTCAATGTCTAGCTGTATGTCATCACCCAGATTTCTGAATATAGCACTTTCGCAATCCTTTCGAATGATTTCCTTCAAAGGACATGCAGGGGTGGTCAATACAACCTGGAACGAGATCTTTTTTCCATCAACATTCACATTCCTGATCATTCCCAAAGTGACCAGGTCCTTTTTCAGATCAGGGTCTTGTACTTCACTTAACGCTTTAAGGATATTTTCCTGGGAAATGTTCATAGAATAAGCTTTGTGCAAGTTTACGTAAGACCTGCTAATCAACAAACATATCCTACAACAAGTTCTCCGACGAAGCCTATGTTTTCTGCTTTTTCTGTTTAGCTGCCGGGAACAATATGTTGTTTAAGATCAACCGGTAACCTGCAGAGTTGGGATGTAGATTGAGATCAGTAGGCTCTTCATTGACATAGTGCTGATAATCTTCAGGGTCGTGGCCCCCATAAAAGGTCCAGAAACCCTTGCCAAGCACTCCGTGGATATACCTTGCTTCATCAATGGACCTGGTTTCACCCATGATCACCACATCAGATTTGATCAGGCTTTTCTTAAATGAAGTAGTTTGCCCCATAAATCCCCGGATGATCTTTTCATGATTTTGTGTTAGCATCGTTGGAATGGGGTCCCATTTGGCAGAAAACTGGAATAGGCTGAAGAAATCATTCGACTGGTTTAGCCCCCTGATCGTTTGTTGATTGTCAATGTTTGAATACTCGTATTCCAAAGGATTTCGTTCGATCTCAAAATTTTCGAAGGCCATGGTCTTACTAAAATCCAGTTTTTGCTGTGCTTGTGGATCAGCGGGATCTCCATCGTAGATGGCTTCGCAGATATCAATACCCTCAGCAGCGAGGGCTATGTCGTAAGTATCTGTTGCTGAGCACATAGCAAATAGAAACCCTCCGCTGGCTACATAGGTTTTGATACGTTTTACGATGGCAAGTTTGAGGTGTGATACTTTAGAAAAACCATGCTTACGTGCAGACTCTTCATATTCTTTTTGCTGCTGTTGGTACCAGGGAAAATGATGATATGTTTTATAAAATTTACCGTATTGTCCGGTGAAATCTTCATGGTGTAAGTGCAACCAATCATACTTTGGTAATTCATTGTACATCACATCGTCATCGAAGATCACATCATAGGGAATTTCCGCATAGGTAAGAACCAGGGTGACCGCATCATCCCAGGGCTGTTTGCTTTTAGGACTATACACGGCAATTTTCGGATGTTTTTCCAACTTCATCACATCCATATTGGATGAAGGGCTGGATATTTTAGCTAAGATGCTATTGGCCTGGGCATCGGAGATCACCTGGTAGGAGACTCCCCTGATAACGCATTCGTTCTCTATCAGCTGGTGGTGTTTGACCAAAAAACTCCCTCCATTGTAGTTGAGCAACCAGTCAACTTCCACATCCTGAGTGAGGATCCAATAAGCTATGCCATAGGACTTGAGGTGATTTTTTTGAGTCTCATCCATGGGGATATACAAATAAGCAGCCTGTATTTGCAGTCCAAGTATGAATATTACCGCTGATAATAAAAGCTTTTTCATTCGCATCTCAATTTAAATTTACAACGTTTCAAATTCATGGATAGTTTGGATTCAAGTTCTGTAATTTTATCCGATGGATCTGAGAGAAAACATAAAGGAAGGAATTAAGTCGATCAATGCCAACAAGCTAAGGACTATTTTAACAGCTGCTATCATAGCCATTGGTATCACATCCCTTGTAGGTATTCTCACGGCGATCGACGGTATACAGCTGTCGATAGAAGAGAGTTTTAGCAATCTTGGATCCAATACTTTTGATATGGAAAGTAAACGGGTAGATAGGGGAGCCCGTGAAGGAAAAACCAGCAAAGTATATCCTCCGCTCACCTATAATGACCTGGTAATGTTTAAAGAACGTTATAATGGTCCCGGGCTGGTCAGTGTGAATGCATCAGTCTCCTGGAATGCAGAGATCAAGCGAGGGTCCCAGGTCACCAATCCCAATAGCCGTGTCCAGGGTGGAGATTACGACTACCTTGTGGTGGATGGCTACGACATAGAGGAGGGCCGTTCATTCTCGTCCAGTGAAACAGAAAATGGTAGTCTCGTTGCCATTATCGGAGCTGATATTAAGAATGTATTATATGAAGATTTTGAAAACCCCATCAATACGCACATCAGTGTGCTGGGACAAAGATTTCAGGTGATTGGACTCCTGGGAACACAAGGGGGAGTAGCAGGTGACAACTCTGTTGACAGGATGGTGCTAATACCAACGCTAACAGCAAGACGCTTAGCTGCGGGCCGGGCGTTGAATTATGAAGCCACGGTGGCTATTCCCAATACCCAACAGATGGAAGCTGCTACCGGTATAGCAAGAGGAGTTATGCGGGCAATCAGACGAGATCCTGTAAAAGAGGAAGATTCCTTCGAAGTAACAACCAACAGGTCCCTGGCAGAAAGGATGGGAGAAATAACAGGTTATCTGAGGATCGGTGGATTTTCTATCGGATTTATTACACTCTTAGGGGCTTCCATAGGATTAATGAATATCATGTTGGTCTCAGTCACTGAAAGAACACGCGAAATCGGAATTCGTAAAGCGCTGGGTGCTACGCCGTTAAAAATACGTCAGCAGTTTTTGATAGAAGCCATTGTTATCTGTCAAATGGGAGGCGCAGGTGGTATTATTCTGGGCATTACCATTGGTAATATCGTTTCGAATATTATTAGTTCGGGATCGTTTGTGATACCATGGCTTTGGATACTTTTTGGTGTGGTAATAGGAACCCTGGTAGGTTTGATTTCAGGCTTTCTTCCTGCGTATAAGGCCTCTAAACTGGATCCCATTGAGTCTTTAAGATTCGAATAACTAAATTCGGACCATGAACAATCTATCCGAAAGGCTGAAACAAACGATTAGGGATGTGCCGGATTTTCCTAAACCCGGCATTCTGTTTAAGGATATCACGCCTATACTTGCAGACCCACAGCTTAGCCTGCAGGTGAGTAAAGCATTTCATGATTTTTGGAAAGACAAAGGGATCGCGGCACTGGTAGGTATTGAATCCAGGGGGTTTATATATGGACTTCAGCTGGCACAACAACTGGGTGTGCCCTTTATTCCGGTAAGAAAGGCGGGCAAACTGCCTTATAAGACCGTAAGACATGCCTATGACCTGGAATATGGGAGCGCCGAAATAGAAATGCATGAAGATTCAATCAAACCTGGCGATCATGTACTCATTCATGATGACCTTTTAGCTACCGGGGGAACGGCAGAGGCAGCTGCACAACTGATAGAGAAAATGAAGGGCAAAGTGATTGGGTTTTCCTTTTTGATAGAACTGTCTTTTTTAAATGGCAGAACGAAACTGCATGGCAAAGACGTGGAGATTCAAACGCTGGTTACTTTTTAAAATCATCAAATACTTTGATGATCATTATCTCATTGACACGTCCCAACGCATCAAATCTTATCGAAAGCCTTTGGCCGGGAATTGAGTCACATTTTGGTTTCAGATCGTAATAGAAAAACTTCTGGTTTCGGCTATACAGTTCATGTTCATCAGGGTTACCCAGAAGTGCTTGTATTTCATTTTGGTTAGCTGACAGCAAGATCTCTTTATAATTCAGGAGTGCTTGGGCTTCTTCTGATCTGTATTGTTTGCAAGAAATAGCTTTGTTCCAGGCTGCCTGGTCAAAGCCGTCAATTTGAGGTGCTTTGTAACAGGAAAAACAAAATACGAGGACAAGTAAAAGCACAATTCTCATAGGTGCAAAAAACAGGGGATGGTTTAAACCGATTAGGTAATCTCTAAAAACTTCAAAGTTAATTTAATAATGGCTGACAATTAGGGCGGTAATATTCCTAATTTTGTGACTTTACAATTTTTCAATTTTCACCGTTCATGCTCAAGGTAGTCAATCTTATTAAAGTTTTTTCCGCATTCATTTTTCTGGGTATTTTAACATTGGTCTATGCATATATGCCCATCATGGTAAAACTGGATGAGGATGGGGCTGTTCAGGTTCACAAAGAGAATTTCTTTTATGGCAGCATCGGTACGTTTCTGGTGGTAAATGTCCTGCTGCTGGTTATTCAAAATATACTTAATAAGCAATTGATCAACGAGTTTCTAAAAGCCTGGGTGGGAGGGTTCACTTTTGTGTTGAATCTCTATTTTACTTTCATTGTCGGATTTCTTGGAGTCCTGAATAACCCGACACATATACCCGCATCAAATTACTATTATCTCAACTGGCTGGGTCCAATCCTGATTTTTGCGTGGGTCGCAGGACTTATTTTTCTGGTTTTGAAAAAGAAATAGAAGCTCCTCAATATCAGTTAATTATTGCTGATTACTTCAATTAAAATCCTACATCGATAGGTTTTTTTTCCATTTGAAGGATCAGAATTTTATCTAAATTCAAGCCTGAGTTGATACGTGTGAATAATATTTTTTAGAAGAAAGATGGCAGAAGTTCAGTATACCGAAGATAGTATAAAATCACTTGACTGGAAGGAACACATCAGGCTCAGACCTGGTATGTATATTGGAAAGCTGGGTGATGGGTCGGCACATGACGATGGTATTTATGTGCTTGTAAAAGAAGTATTGGATAACAGTATTGATGAGCACATGATGGGGTACGGAAAGACCATCAGCATCAAGGTAAGTGACCGTAAAGTAGAAGTCAGAGACTATGGCCGTGGTATTCCACTCGGAAAAGTGGTGGATTGTGTATCAAAAATAAATACCGGTGGTAAATATGACAGTGGGGCTTTCCAAAAATCAGTAGGATTGAATGGAGTAGGTACCAAAGCCGTGAATGCATTGAGTACTTATTTCAAAGTCCAGTCGTTCCGGGAAGGACAATCCAAGCTGGCGGAGTTTGAACGAGGTGTCATTACCAACGATGCTAAAGTTTTTAAGTCGGAAGAACGAGATGGTACCCTCATAGAATTTGAGCCAGACGATCAGGTATTTAAGCATTTTCACTTCATTCCTGAGTTTCTGGAAAACTTGCTGTGGAACTATGCCTTCCTCAATGCCGGATTAACCATTAATTTCAATGGTAAAAAGTACCATTCGGAAAATGGGTTGTTGGACCTTTTGAAAAGAAAGGTGGATGAAGAGACTTTGAGATATCCCATTATTCATCTCAAAGGATCAGATATTGAGGTCGCCCTCACACATGCAAACCAATACGGTGAAGAATATTATTCCTTTGTAAATGGACAGCATACTACACAGGGAGGAACACATTTGGCAGCGTTCAGAGAAGCTATTGTAAAAACGGCCAGGGACTTTTATAAAAAAGAATTTGACGCTGCTGATATCAGGGCTTCGATTGTGGCTTCCATCGCCATTAGGGTACAGGAACCTGTTTTTGAGAGCCAAACCAAGACCAAGTTAGGTTCTCAGAATGTGGCTCCGGAGGGACCAACCATGCGAACATTCGTGAATGACTTTTTGAAAAAGGAGTTAGACAATTACCTGCATCAGCATTCAGATGCTGCGGATGCCTTACTCAAAAGGATACTTCAATCAGAGCGGGAGCGGAAAGAAATTGCCGGCATTAAGAAACTGGCTAATGAGCGGGCTAAAAAGGCCAATCTGCACAACAAGAAACTTAGAGATTGCCGGCTTCATTTCAACGACAAGCGAGGTGATGACGAGAAGCTGGAAAACACAATGATCTTCATTACAGAAGGAGATTCTGCCAGTGGCTCAATCACAAAGTCCAGAGACGTACAGACACAAGCCGTTTTTAGTTTAAGGGGAAAACCATTTAACTGCTATGGGCAAACCAAGAAGGTCGTTTACGAAAATGAAGAGTTTAATCTATTACAGCATGCCCTCAACATTGAAGACGGTCTGGAAGGATTGAGGTACAGAAAAATTGTGATCGCAACAGATGCTGACGTAGATGGCATGCATATCAGGTTGTTGTTGCTGACCTATTTTTTGCAATTTTTCCCTGAGCTGGTCCGGAATGGACACGTCTATATTTTGGAAACTCCACTTTTCAGGGTGAGAAACAAAAAGGAGACGATTTATTGTTATTCAGAAACAGAAAGAAGAGAAGCTGTCGAAAAGCTGGGCAACAAACCTGAGATTACCCGTTTTAAAGGTTTGGGTGAGATTTCCCCGAGTGAATTTGCAGGGTTTATTGGAGAAGATATCCGACTGGAGCCTGTTATTTTGAGAAAAGATACCAAAACGAAGGACATACTGGCTTTCTATATGGGTAAAAACACCCCCGAACGTCAGGAGTTTATTATTAATAAGTTGAAGGTAGAAAAAGATATCGTCAAAGAACCCATATTGGCTGATTCGTGAGAAAGCTCCGGTTGAACCATAAATTTGCTTTCATAGCAGTACTCATTGCAGCCTCGGCCTGTAATAAAGACGATGATGGTCCTTCGTTTGACTATATCGTTGAGTTTGAAGAAGTTTCAACCATTACTTCTGCAACCGTAAGAAGTGCAATCATTTTTTCAGGGGTTGATATTCCGGTTGCCAATCTACAATACGACGTAAATATCTATAAGGTCAGCTATTCCACCCCGTATAAAGGAGAGGAAATTGTTGCATCAGGGGTTATTGCATTACCTGTGATGGATGAAGCAAAAGGCACTTTAAGCTTCCAGCACGGAACGATTGCTGATGATGCCAGTGCTCCATCCAATAATCTGACAACCAATGACCTGTTGGTATATGCCTCAGTAGCATCTGCAGGTCTTGTAGTGTCCATCCCAGACTATATTGGGTTTGGCTCTTCTGTAGACATCATGCATCCATATTATGATGAGTCTTTGACGGCCAGTGCTGTGGTTGATCAATTGTATGCTGCCAGGGAGTTGGCGGGTGTTTCTGGGGTCAGTTTGCCGGAAGATTTATACCTGGCAGGATACTCTCAGGGCGGGTACGCCACCATGGCCACACATAAATTCTATGAGGAGCAGGGGGTTGATCACTTTCAACTCGTTGCTTCATTTCCAGCAGCCGGTGGATATGATGTGAGGGGAGTAAGGGATTACTTTTTTGAGCTGGAAACCTATGATGAGCCCTTCTTTATTGCTTATGTAGCAGAATCTTATCGGGTTACCTACGACTGGGATGAGCCTTTGTCAACTTATTTCAACGAACCCTATGCCAGCAGGATCCCAAATTTGTTTGGTGGAGACCTGAGTGGAGGCGAAATCAATCAACAATTAACTATAGAAATTGATGAGTTGGTAGCTGAGGATTATTTGATCAATACCGATGATCCATTATACGATGAAATCAACCAGGCATTTGAAGACAATAGCCTTACGAACTGGAAACCATCCATAGCAATGATTATGTACCATGGAAGTGCTGATGTTACGGTTCCATATCAGAATTCCGTCGATGTATTCCATGGCTTCGATAGCAATAAGGTGACATTTATTGAAATTACTGAAGGGACGCATGCCACCAGCTTTATTCCTTATTTGGAGGATTTGTCGAAGCGTTTGGATGTTTACCTGAACTGATTGTATGTAAAATACAATAATGATTTTATTGTATAATTATTACAATTTATATATTTTTGTAATAAAAATACAATATGTATTTCATATTAATGGCAGATATTGTTGACAGTTCTGGTTATCCATCAAAACCATTGATAGGGGAGTTTAAGTATTTGGTGAAAAAGATAAATAACGAATTCAAGACAAGTATAACGTCACCCCTGACGATTACACTGGGGGATGAGTTTCAGGGTATCCTGACTGATTTGAGTTCTGCAGTTAATATAATATTCAGGATGGAAGAGCTGATTGTAGCGCGTGCATCAGGGTTTAAGTTAAGGTATGTATTGGCTTACGGCGAAGTGGAAACACCTATAGAGGAAAAACATGCTCACGGAATGTTAGGAAAAGGACTGACCGAAGCAAGACACAGGTTGGCCGTGCTCAAGAAGTCGTTCAACCGGTTTGAGTTTTCAGGGTTTGATATTTCAGATCAGCTCAATAAGTTGTTTATTCTTTTACAGCACTTTATTGATAGCTGGCATGAAAAAGACTGGAAAGTGGTAGATGCCTTTTTACAAAAGGGAGACTATAAAGCAGTTGCCAAAAAGCTCAAAAAGGACCCATCTACGATGTGGCGACGTGAACGCAGTCTGGCTATTCCGGAGTACCTGGTTTGTAAGGAGTTAATCGGATCATTGACATATGCCTGAAATAAAAGAAGTTGGTTTATTTCTGTCAGTTTTTGTTGCAGGTGAGTTAATTGCCAACCTCTGTTTCTTTGTATTGATCAAGCTGATGAGCAGGGGAAAGATGTCATTTTCAGGTGCTGTAAGAGGTACTTTTGAACGATTGTTTTTGTTATTTGCAATGGTGAACGATATTTTTCATGCATTGACCTTGTTTGGTGCATTGAAGATTGCTACCCATATCAAAGATGATGATAAGGTTTCAAATGATTACTTCCTCATTGGAAATCTCATCTCGGTATCGGCAGCCATCGGCTACTATTTGGTTTTTAATATTTTATGGTTTGAATTTTTTGACGTGTAATGAGCGAAGAAAACGGTAAAAACGGAGAAGAAGAATTACATGATGTGATCCCTGTATCGGGGATGTACGAAAATTGGTTTTTGGATTATGCCTCCTATGTAATCCTGGAACGGGCTGTACCTGCCATCGAAGATGGGATGAAGCCTGTACAGCGAAGGATTTTACATGCAGTAAAAGAGATGGATGACGGCCGCTTCAACAAAGTGGCCAACGTGATCGGTAGTACCATGCAGTATCACCCTCATGGAGATGCGTCCATTTCGGATGCCATTGTCAATATCGGGCAAAAGGATTTATTGCTGGACACACAAGGCAACTGGGGTGACGTGCGGACTGGCGATGGAGCCGCTGCAGCCAGGTATATAGAAACAAGACTTTCCAAGTTCGCCCTGGATGTAGTGTACAACCCTCAGACGACTGAGTGGCAGCTTTCTTACGATGGCAGAAAAAAGGAACCTGTCACCTTTCCGGTAAAGTTCCCACTGTTACTGGCTCAGGGGGTTGAGGGTATTGCTGTTGGGCTTTCCACCAAAATTCTACCACATAATTTCATTGAATTACTGGAATCTTCCATTGGGATCTTAAAAGGTAAAAAGCCAAAACTTTACCCGGATTTCCTGACGGGTGGCAAAATTGATGTATCTGACTACAACGATGGTCATCGGGGAGGAAGAGTGCGGGTTAGGGCTACTATCGAAGAGATAGACTCCAAGACCATAGCGATCCGGGACATCCCGCATGGCACTACCACTACATCGTTGATTGATTCTATTGTTAAAGCCAACGACAAAGGGAAGATCAAGATCAAGCAGGTGATTGACAATACGGCCAAGGATATAGAGGTCCAGGTCAAGCTTGCTCCGGGTGTTTCTCCTGATATCACGATTGATGCGTTATATGCTTTCACGGATTGTGAAGTCTCCATTTCACCCAATGCGTGTGTTATCATTCAGGATAAACCTCATTTTGTTGGCGTTACTGAGATTCTGAATCACTCTGTCGAACAGACGGTCTCCCTGCTTCGGCAGGAGCTGGAAATCAAAAAAGGGGAATTACTTGAAAAGATCCTTTTCTCATCACTTGAAAAGATTTTTATCGAAAACAGGATCTACCGGGATATTGAAGAATGTGAAACCTGGGAGGATGTGATTGCTACCATAGATAAGGGGCTGGATCCATATAAAGCACAGTTTTACCGGGAGATCACTCAGGACGATATTGTCAGGCTGACCGAGATCAAGATCAAGAGAATCTCCAAGTTCGACACATTCAAAGCAGATGAATTGCTTCGAAAGTTTGAAGAAGACCTGAAAGAAACTGAGTATCACCTGGAGCATATCACTGAATTTTCTATTCAGTATTATCAGAACCTGATTGATAAGTATGGCAAAGGAAGAGAAAGGAAAACAGAGATTACGAATTTTGATACCATAGCAGCGACTGTGGTAGCAGCCAATAATGCCAAACTTTATGTGAACAGAGCCGATGGATTTATTGGCTATGGATTGAAAAAAGATGAGTTGATCGGTGAGTGCTCTGATATTGACGACATCATTGTTTTCAGGAAAGACGGTAAATGTCTGGTGACCAAGATCCAGGACAAGGTTTTTGTTGGCAAAGACATTCTCTATGCCGGTGTCTTCAAGAAAGGTGATGAAAGGATGATTTACAACCTGGCCTATGTTGATGGAAAATCCGGTAGGTCCATGGTCAAGCGTTTTCAGGTGTTGTCTGTGACCCGTGACCGTGAATATGATCTCACCAGAGGAGCTAAAGGCTCGAAAGTCCACTATTTCACCGCTAATCCGAATGGAGAAGCGGAAGTTGTGACTGTTTACCTGACGGCAGCTTCAAAAGCCAGAAAGAAAGTTTTTGATTTTGATTTTGCCGAACTTGAAATCAAAGGCAGGGGTGCCGGTGGAAATATTTTGACCAAATATCCGGTGAGAAAAGTCCAATTGAAGACTCCGGGTGTTTCTACCCTGGGCGGATTAGATATTTGGTATGATGAAATAGTCGGTC
The DNA here is from genome assembly GCA_965223915.1 of Cyclobacteriaceae bacterium. Taxonomy (GTDB): domain Bacteria; phylum Bacteroidota; class Bacteroidia; order Cytophagales; family Cyclobacteriaceae; genus UBA7330. Next base: position 4,058,484 of record OZ245027.1, read on the forward strand.
GATTAAATACCGATAAGCGAGGGAAGAAATTAGGCAATTTTGGGCCTGATGATCTGATAATTGTATTTTACAAAGATGGATCATATGAACTGACTTCATTCGAACTCACCAACAGGTATGAAACTAATCAGGTGATCGCCATTGATAAGTTTGATGCAGATCAGGCAATCAGTGCCATCCACTACGAAGGAGAGTCTAAAGTAGTATATCTGAAAAGGTTTATCATTGAAACAAGTACCATTGGTAAGCGTTTCAACTTTATCAGCGAGTCCAGGGGATCAAAATTGTTTTTTGCCAGCAATCAGGGAGAAACGACAGTAGACGTAAAATACAAAGAGGGCAGAAGCCATCAGAATAAAACCTTTAACCTGGAAGAACTCATTGACATAAAAGGCTGGAAAGCCATTGGCAATAAGTTTCCGGTACAGAGTATACTGGAAGTAAAAGAGGTAGTGGCTGAAAATGAGGCTTCGGAGACCGATGGAGATCCCATAGAACAATTAAAGTCATCAATTAAGGAAGAAGTAGAAAAAGAAGACAACCAGCTTGGACTATTCAACAAAGGAAAAAAAGCGGAAGAATAGTGACAGCTAAATGAATTTTTCAAAGGGTATCAAAATTGGTGCATTGATATGCACAATCATCATAGCTATTTTATTGGCTATAAATTTTTGGATTGTAAATTCTACTGTTCACAAGATCCACTATGACGTGAGTTTGGTGCCCAATGATCGTGTTGGATTGATATTGGGTACTAGCAGAAGAACGGTTGAAGGGCATAATAACCTGTATTTTGATCAGCGCATTGATGCGGCAGCCGAACTTTTCAAGCTTGGTCTTATCACAAAAATTATCGTAAGTGGTGATAACCGAACCCAGTTTTATAATGAACCTAAGGATATGCTTAATGCATTGATGGCCAAAGGCATACCACAGGAGGTAATCATTTTGGATCCGGAAGGGATCAGTACCTTGGACTCCGTAGTTAGGTCGAGGTCAGTGTACAGATCAGAAAAGATCTTAATTATCACCCAGGATTTTCATTGTTACCGGGCACTGTTTATTGCGGATCATTTTGGTATTGATGCGCAGGCTTATTCAGCGGACAAAAAAGGCAGATTATCCTCAACCCTGGCTGCACGGGAAGTTTTAGCTCGGATCAAGGCAGTTTTTGACCTGTATATCAGAAAAGAAACCTCTCAATTCACGAACGGCAATTCATTATAATAAAAGGAGTTATTTTGTCCAAAAATGTTTGTTTAATCACCGGATCAAAAGCCTAATTTTACTATTTTCGATCAAAATTTTAAGTAGCTGATTATTATGATTAAGGAATTTGAAGGACTTCGCGAAGATGAAATCAATGTACTATTGAAAGCACCAGCTTATGTAGCAATTCTCATAGGTGGTGCGGACGGGACTATCGACAAAAAGGAATATGCTGAAGCAGTTGAGATCTTGAAGTTGAAGCAAAGTAAAGCCCGTGAGCAGCTACTTGATTACTTCCATGAGGTAGGAAAAACATTTAAGCAGGATTTTGATCAGTTGATCGACGAATTGCCGGATGATGTGGGAGAAAGGACTAAGGAAATCTCTGCAGAATTAAGAAAACTGAATGTGATCTTTCCCAAGATCAATAAGACCTTTAGCATAAAGCTATATGCCAGTTTAAAGGAATATGCGAAAAGAATTGCCGAAGCATCTGGTGGTGTGTTAGGATATCTTTCTGTGAGTTATGAAGAATCACAATTGGTTGACTTGAAAATGATTCATGATCCTAAAAAATGACATGCTGAGTGCTACGATTGGCCGGGGGCACTTTTAAATGGGACGTTCCAGCATCATACCCCCACTTAGGCTGGTGTTTTTCATGTGGCTTGTATATTCTATACAGATATACTCATACATAGATTTGGGGTTTCTGGGGATCCTTCCAAGATCACTCAAGGGAATCATCGGTATTTTTACAGCCCCTTTGATCCACGGAGGAGTCACTCATCTCATCTCCAATACCCTTCCGGTCATATTCCTCGGGTCAACTGTTTATATCTTTTATGACCGCATAGCCTCTCAGGTCTTTCTGCAGTCTTATTTTCTCACCAATGTGCTGGTTTGGATCTTTGGTAGACCTTTCTATCATATTGGTGCCAGTGGGCTTGTTTATGCATTGGCCACTTTCCTCATATTTTTTGGTATGTTCCGCCGCAACTTCAAATCCATCATTATTTCAATCATCATTTTAGTGATCTATGGAGGTCTTATTTATGGGATATTTCCAACCAATGATCATATAAGCTGGGAATCACATCTGTTTGGCGCTATGACTGGGATGGGTGTGGCCTACGGAATGAGTAAAATTAAGTCCGTTTCCACTAAATAAAGCTATTTTAATTAGTATATTACTAATATCATTAGTATATTAGTGGTATGTTAAAAGGTAGAGGAGCACAATACAACCCCGCAAATCCATTTTTAAAGCAAGAGGTGGGTCAAGCCCATCTGGAGGGTATCGACGAGGATACCACAACAGAAAATCCCGAAGTTCAATTGTTTTATGAGACGGTAAAAAATCCATTAAGCAAAAATGACAGCCCTGACCTGAAACTGGGTTATTCAATCAATCCGTATCAGGGTTGCGAACACGGTTGTGTCTACTGTTATGCCCGCAACTCACATACCTACTGGGGATTTAGCGCTGGTCTGGATTTTGAAAGTAAAATTGTGGTAAAAGAAGACATTGCTGAGCAGCTGGAACGCAGATTCCTTGCCCAGGGATGGAGAAGTCAGGCCATCATGCTCAGTGGGAATACGGATTGTTATCAGCCCATCGAACGCAAACTAAAGCTTACCAGAAAGATCCTGGAGATTGCCTTGAAATTCAGAAACCCCATTAGCATCATCACCAAAAACACGCTGGTACATAGAGATGTGGATATATTGAAAGAGTTGGCAAGGTATCAGCTTGTTCACGTCTATTTTTCAATAAACACGCTCGATGAATCATTGAGAAGGTTTCTGGAACCCAGAACTGCGAGTCACCAGAAAAAGTTAAAAACAATTAGTGATTTAAGTCAGGAAGGAATCCCTGTAGGCATTATGAACGCACCGGTGATTCCTGGATTAAATCATCATGAAATCCCTGAAATTCTCAAAAGTGCCAGTGAGGCAGGTGCGTTGAATGCCGGCTATACGGTGGTTAGGCTCAATGGACAAGTGGCATCAATTTTCAAAGATTGGCTGATTAAGACATATCCTGACCGCGCTCATAAAGTGCTTCATCAGGTTGAAGCCATGCACAATGGCCAGCTCAATGATTCCGAGTGGGGGAGAAGACTGACCGGAGCCGGAAATTACGCAGAGATGATCGCCCAGCTCTTTAAATCTGCAAGGAATAAATATTTTAGCGATAAGGAAATGCCTAAATTGGACACCACTATTTTTCGAAGAGGGGGGAATTATCAGCTATTCTGAAGTCAAAGCAGTAAATCGGTTAGTTCCTCACTAACAGACTTGTTTAGGACTTGAAAATAGTACCCTGCACCCTCAAAATCCACCCAAAGCCCATCCTCAGCTGGCTTTTTTGTTGCATGCTCTTCGAATTCTTCATTGTAGACGAGGCTCATTACTTTTCGTAGATCATCCCATAGGATCGGTTGATCCTGATCAATGCGTGCTTTCCGGTTTTCAAAACTGGCCTCCAGCGCAATGGGTCTTTTCGTTCCATCCTTCACGAAGATAAAATTGAGGTGCATTTTGAGCTCCCGACCGGATGCCTCATAAATCGCCTGAACGGCCTCCTGCAATTCATAGTCCCAAAAATCAGTGTCTATTACCATGCCCGGCTTACCATTACCAATGGCCATATGAATGTATAGTCGATCATCATCGCTGACCTCCTGGAGTTTTACATCTTCGAATAGTTTGCCTAAATGATCAGCCCATACTTTACCGAGCGTTCCTTGCCAGCTAAAATTATCATCCAATGTAAATCCCTCATTCAGGATCTCCTCTTCACTCAACGTATCGCGATTCAGGTATTCCTGCTCAAAATTGATCAGCGCCTGATCATTATCAATGTTTAAGTCCAGCGTATAGGCAAAAGAATAAGGTGGTGGCAATTGCAAGGTCTGATAGGAAACAATTACTTTCATTGTAGGTGTTTTATTGAAGTCTTTATCCGGTCAATTTTCCCTGATGGGGTATAAACGAACGACTTAACGAATACAGTTTTCTTTGGTTTGGAGTAAGTATGTAGCGGATCGAAGACGCTTTTATCAATTTCAAAAGGTTCATCACTTTCAACAAGCAAAATTACCTTATGACCTAGAATTTCGTCCGCTTCTGAGCATATTAAAATTGGTTTTTTTATCTTTTCCTGCAGTACATTTTCTACACTTTCCGGATTCACTTTGTAGCCACCCGTATTGATAACAAAATCTGCCCGTCCTACCCACTCGAATGACTTTTTGTCTATTAATTGCACGATGTCATTCGTCTGTATCCATTGGTGATCTGTCAATGTACCTTTGATCTTCAGACAATCACGATCGTCTATGTCAATGGATGTATCTCCAATAACCTCGTAAGCATCACTGGACTTTATGTTTCTCAGTGCAATATGAGACGCAGTTTCAGTCATCCCATAGGTGAGGTATGTATTTACTCGCTTTGTTTTCAATTGATCAACATATCTGTTTGGCAACTGTGCACCGCCTATCAGCAAGGTGTGTTGATCTTTAAAGTAAGCTTCGTTAGACTCTAAAGACTTCATTACCTGGAGTGGGACCATGGAGATCAAACCTGGCTCGGATGTGAGTGTCGGCACTGCATGGGGTTTTTGCACGATCAGGTCTATGTTGCGCACCAGGGATCGTATGACCAGCATGGCCCCACCAATAAATGTGCTCGGAATACATAAAATGGCATGGTTTATCTCCTGTTGTGGATCGATATGCCGCATCGTTTCTTCGGCACTGTATCTCATCTTGCTCTTGGATATCCTGATAACCTTTGAAACGCCTGTGGAACCACTTGTCACAAACTCCATGTTATCTTCATCAGAATACCATTTTTTGACGATATTGATAACTTGTGATTCATGATCTGCGAAAATATTTTTAAAGGATTTTCCAGTTCTTATTTCGTCGATTGTTAGTTTTTCGTTTCTTAAAACGAGATTCATAAAGAGATACCTTTTGCAGGAGCCAGATCAAATAATAGTTCAAAGACTGAAACGCAAAGATATAATTGCCTTTGAACATGTGTTCAACGAATATTACGGGTTATTAAAATCATATGCCAGGAGATTTTTAGATGAGGATGCTGATGCTGAAGAGGTAGTCCAGGAAACATTCATCAGATTTTGGGAGAAATGTGAAAGTCTTGATCCTCTTTCTTCCATTAAAAATTATCTGTATCGGTCGATCCACAATTCATGTTTAAATTTCATCAAGCATCAAAAAGTAAAAGATGCGTATAAACAGTACATTATTGAATTTATGGAAGAAGGCGTGGAAGATCCATATATCGAAGCTGAGGAAGCGACCACCCTGGAAAAAGTTCTTACTGAAATAGATCGTTTACCTCCCAAGTGTCAGGAAATCTTCAAACTAAGCAGATTTGAAGGGTTGAAGTATTATGAGATCGCCAGCCATTTAAATCTCTCCGTTAAAACGGTGGAAGTTCAAATGGGGAAGGCATTGAGGGTATTGAGAGAGAAATTTAAAGACCATAAAGTTTAGCTATGTGTCGTTGGCTACTTGGTGTGATGATTGTTTTATGCACCCTTTCGGCAGCCTGGTCACAGGCGTTGAATGATAAGCTCTCTGTAGATTTCAGTGATATGCCCCTCGAACTTATCCTGGATAGCATATCATATAAGACAGGGTATCAGTTTTCTTACAATTCGGATATCATGCCCAGTGGGAGTCTTTTTTCATATAGTAGAAAAGATATTCACATCGATTCTTTATTGTCAATTCTATTGGTGGGCACCCGGTTGGTGTATGAAACGAAACGGGATCTAATTATTATCAAGAAAGAAAAACCTTCTACGCCAGGGAGTAATGCAAAGGCCAACGAATTTATTGTCTCCGGATGGGTAAGGGATGAAAAAACCCAGAATCCGTTGGTGGGGGTGAATGTGCACCTTAACGGTACATTGATCGGAACTTCTACAGATAAATACGGAAATTATGAGATCAAGAAGATACCGCCCGGAAGCTATGAATTGATTTTTTCGTATGTCGGGTATGATGTCGTGTCACATCCATTGTTGATTAAGGATGTGTTTAGTCAAAAAGTGAATGCGTTGATGCAGGTCAAGGTTCAGGAATTGGATGGCATCGAGTTGGTTTCTACCAGGTTTGTGGATAAAAGTAGTTGGTTTAAATACTACAAAGAATTTACCGTTGAGTTTTTAGGTAAGACTCAAAATGCAAACCGGTGTGAAATCATGAACCCTCAGGTACTGAATTTTGCCTATGACAAGGATGAAAAAGAGCTGACGGCAGAAGCTTCTGAAGCCCTGATCATACAAAACCACGCGTTAGGGTATAAAATTATTTATGAGCTGCTTTCTTTCAACAAATCAACTGAGAGTACCTATGAAAATGGAAAAGCACTTTTTGTGAATCTTACGCCTGAAGGAAGGAAAGAGATTAAGAAATGGAAGCATAACAGGAAAAAAAGCTATTTTGGTTCGATCAATCATTTTTTTGTTTCCCTGATAGAAGGAAATTATAAGCGCAAAGGGTATCGGGTGTATGAAATAAGCAATGCATCAGAGATCACCCATCAAAGTAAAAGTCTGATCAATGCTAAAAAACTGATCAGTGAGACAAATAACCCCTATCAATGGGTGCTAAAATTTGATAATCTTCTATTGATTGAATACACCAAGGAAATTGAAAGCCCAAAATATGTATTGGAAATGAACAGTGACAATGAAATGAGTAATGTCATATCATCAACACTTTTGGATGTAAAACCTAACATTCAGCGATCAGTTATAGAATTAAGGGCAGATAGTGTGTTGCTGGATAGGTTTGGTCAGGTAAAAGAGTCAGTAGGGTTGAAGATGATGGGGTATTGGGCATGGAGCGAGTGGGGGATATGATGCCGGCAGGTTACAATCCAAAAGCAGATATTCTTCTAAACAGGTAGGGGAATTTTGCTCGAAATTTGTTAATATGTTGAGTGTATATGAATATGGAGGAATTATTAGCAAAATATTTTGCAGGGGAAGCGTCTGCTTCCGAAACAAAAGATATTGAAGAATGGAGAAGTGCCTCTAAGGAACAGGCTAAATCGTTTTATGAGGCAAAGAAAATTTGGTTGGCAAGTTCAGCCATTGAATCCCCAAAACCAGATGCTTTTAGACAAATAGTGGGTGAAGAAAGACCTTCTATCCCAATTTTTTCTAAAATTTTAAAGGTTGCTGCGGCCATCGTGATCGTTGCAGGGATATCGTTTTTTGCATACAACTATATCATTTATCCTTATGGCTCCGGAGATGAAATTGTGGCTGAAAATATGCTTTCAACCAAACTGCCTGATGGATCCAGTGTAACCCTTCAAAAAGGCACTACACTACAGATCAATGATTTTGATGTGAGCAGGTCTGTTGTACTTTCGGGTAAGGCCTATTTTAATATACGGGAAGATAAATTCCGACCATTCACTATTGAAACCCAAAGTGCTAAGGTACAGGTGGTGGGCACCTCGTTTATGGTAAACACCCGTGACGAAAAAAATACAGAAGTGATCGTTGAAACTGGTCAGGTAAACCTCTATCAGAAACCTGAAGCCTTCAATGGATCAAATATGATGGTCAGCCTGACTTCGGGTGAGAAGGGTGAGCTGTCAGTGGGTACAAGGGGGATCAGAAAGAAAAAGGTAAAAGATGAGAACTATTTGGCCTGGAAAACAGGTTTCCTGAATTTTAGAAACACCAGCATGACTGAAGTGGCTAATACACTGGAGGATACTTATGGGATACAGGTAGAATTTGAAAATGCTTCTATTAGATTATGTAGGTTGACAGCCAATTATAAAGCAAAGACCTCCGAAGAGGTCGTTGAATTCATTGCTGAAACATTTGATTTTACATTTACCCGGCAGGATAATAAGGTGATTTTTTCCGGGCAAGGCTGTCGGTAAGCTTATGGAAACTTGGGGAATTTCTTGAAGTCAGGTTCCCGTTTTTCTAAGAATGCGCGTTTCCCTTCCTGTGCTTCTTCCATCAGGTAAAACATGAGGGTAGCATCCCCGGCCATCTCCATCAAACCCCTTTGTCCGTCAAGTTCAGCGTTCAAACCGCGTTTGATCATTCTAATAGCCATTGGGCTTCGTTTCATTATGGTTTGGCACCAGTCAACGGTGGTGTCTTCCAATTGATCCAATGGGACTACCTTATTTACCATTCCCATGTCTTCAGCTTCTTTTGCACTGTATTGCTGGCAAAGAAACCAGATTTCCCTCGCTTTCTTTTGACCAACGTGCCTGGCGAGGTATGAGGAACCAAAACCGGCATCAAAACTCCCTACTTTCGGACCTGATTGACCAAAGATGGCATTGTCAGAAGCGATGGTAAGATCGCAAACTACATGAAGAACATGACCCCCACCGATGGCATAGCCATTTACCATAGCGATGACTGGTTTAGGAATTTCCCGGATCCGTTTATGAAAATCCAATACGTTAAGACGGGGAACACCGGATTCATCTACGTAACCGCCCGTACCTTTCACATTTTGATCCCCACCGGAACAAAAAGCTTTTTCACCTTCGCCTGTCAACACCACCACACCTATTTCAGACATTTCTCTGGCCATGTCTATGGCATCGATCATTTGTTTGACTGTTTCCGGTCGAAAGGCATTGTATACTTTTGGTCTGTTGATCGTAATCTTGGCAATACCATCATAGGACTCAAACCTGATATCGCTATATGACTTAATGGATTTCCAATCACGTGATTTACTCATAGTTTGTGTTTTTTATGCTGTTGTAAACTTCTTCATTTTTAGAAGGATCTGTAAAGACTTCTAATATTTTTTTACCCTGATTTTCACTAAAAATCCAGGCAAGGCCTTTATTTAGGCTTTCTTCGTTGTCGGCACTGTGATACTCAAAACCGAATTCCCTGGCCATGAATTGGGCAGAATGCGTATGCCGGGTTTCAAAATAACTTTCCAGCTCAGGCAAGGATTTAGGGCCATTGATCAATCGGAATATTCCTCCTCCCTGATTATTCATAACTATCACCTTTAGGTTTGGAATATCATGTTGATGGAAAAAAGCATTCCTATCATAGAAAAATGATAAGTCACCAGTCCATAGCACAACGTTCTGGTCAGTTGATAGTGCATGACCTACGGCTGTTCCATTGGTACCATCAATTCCGCTGGTGCCTCTGTTGCAATAGATTTTTACTTCCGGGTGGATTAACCTAATCAGGTTAGCGTATCTCACAGGCATGCTGTTGGCGAGATGCACCGAATGATCTTTGGGAATGGCTTCAGACAATAAGTAAGACGCCTTGTATTCCGAGAAATCAGTATCAACCAGTCCATCAATTTTTTTCTTGACTTTTTGATCAGGCACTGTCCAGCTTTGACAGTAATTGGAGCGTATTTGCTCATCGAATGGTGTGATCTCTGTGTCGAGGTCGGCTATGTTATCCAGAATGTTTTTGATCGGGTGTTTGATCTGCATGGTAACAGATTGAAAAGTATCTGCAAGCCGGCTGGTGTTCTCAAAGTGCCAGTGATGGACTGGCTTATGTTGCCTCAGGAAGGTTTTTAGGTTTTTGCTGATCACAGATTTGCCACAGGTAATGAGCAGGTCAGGTCTTAGAGCTTCAGCCTGCTTTTTATCAAGTTTGGCTAAAAAATGATCCTGGTATTGAATGAATTGCGCATCATTCATATTACTGATCAAATCCGTTACGACGGGTATGTTGGCAGCGGTTGAAATTTCTTTCAACAGTGCTTTGAGCTTTCGATCCGGTTCATGCTGACTAACCACAATCAGTTTTTTCTTCTGGCTCTTCCATAATTCAGCCATCTCGTCAGTTATGGCGATCTGGTTTGAGTTTTGCAGGGTATTGATGATCCGGATTTCTTTGCTAAAGGCCAATTTCTGATCAGGTTTCGGATAGAAGGGCTCCCTAAAGGGCACATTGATATGAACGGGACCTTTTGTCATACCATTGCATTGGTTGTAAGCTTCATTGAGCTTACGATTATATTCCCATGATGCATCGGGGTGATCAAGGCTCACAGGCATTTGATAAAACCCTTTGAGAAAGTTGGAAGCTGCATTCACCTGATTGATGGTTTGTCCGTCTCTTTGGTCAATCCATTCAGGAGGTCTGTCGGCAGAGATGATAATCAAAGGGATTTGCTGATAATAAGCTTCGGCAATGGCAGGTAAATAGTTTAATAGGGCTGTGCCGCTGGTACAGCAGATGACAACGGGAGATTTGGTGTTTTGAGCAATCCCCAAAGCAATGAAACCAGCAGACCTTTCATCAATAATCGAATAACGCTTCAATTTTGGATGTCGTGAAAAACTTAGGGTTAATGGAGCATTCCTGGACCCGGGGCTGAGGACTACATGTTGTACTCCCTTTCTGTAAAGTGTTTCAGCGGTGTCAAATACTGCCTGGTAGATCATGGATGGGTAACTTGACCTGCAAAATTGAACTTTTTCGGCACGGATCAAAGAATGACAAAGGAATTGTTTTAGATCAGATCTCTCAGTGTGCTCATTTTATTCACTGTTTCCTGATACTCTCTGGTTGGGTTTGAGTCTTCAGTGATGCCAGCTCCGGCAAAAAGCCTTGCCTTTTTCTCATACAATTGCATACACCTAAGGTTTACAAATAAATGTGTAGATCCGCTAAAGTTTACCGGTCCCAGGAAACCTGAATAGAGTGACCTGTCATACCCTTCATTTTCTTCAATAAATTGTTTAACAAACTCAAAGGGGGTTCCACAAACGGCCGATGTAGGATGAAGCAATTCAAGCATCACACTGCCCAACTCAGGAGTATTGGTTTCTACCATGTCTACCTTATACTCTGTTTTGAGGTGGACCAGTTTGCCGGCTCTCACTGTCTTCGGTCCGGATTCCTCAAATTCACGTAATCGAATTTTCTTCAGACAATCAATGATGTACCTGCTCACCATGGCCTGTTCTTCGATCTCTTTTTGTGTCCACGCAACATCGCTCAGCGTTTCAATATCAGGCAGGTACTGTGTGCCTGCCAATGATTCTGTTTTGAAAAACCTTTGTTGATCTATGGAAATGAGTCTTTCCGGACTGGCACCCATCCAAAGACCGTATGCTTGAGAATATGTTAAATAACAGAATGCGTTTGGATAGTTCTTTAGGAGGTCTTCGAAACATTTATTTAAACTGAAGTCATCTTTTAGTGGAATTTCCTCGAACCTGGAGATGACAATTTTGTGGGCATGCCCGCTTTGGATCTCACCGATGGCTTTGGTCACTTTTTCGGTAAAATCATTTCCATAAACTACCAGCTTTTCATCTTTGGGTGGTTTAGGTTTTATCTGCTTGGAAAGCACTGAGCTCAGCTTTTCAATATCTACGTCCGAAACTTTCGGCGAAACACTGATCTCAGTTTGTCCTTTGAAATAGCTCACAATCACATCTCCTGCCAAAACCATAGGTTGTGGCGGATGATTTACAGAATAAGGGTTGAGAACAAAACATTCGTTGAGGTCTTCAATTGGACCGGCAGATTGGGGTCTGGTGGATTTGAGGTCTATGAGCAAATAGCATATTTCCGTATTGGGAAGTCGCCAGGTGGCGAAGGAATATTCATGATCGATGAGTTTTCTAAAGAGATGATCCAGATTGCCCGTTAATAGCTCAACTTCTTCTAGTAGTTTCTCTTTCATCCTTTTTTATCAATGATGGCCATCGTGATTCGGCAAATGCTGATCAACTGTTTTTCTTCATTTTCCACTCGGATTTCCCAAACATGGGTTCGCTTTCCAACATGGATTGGCGTGGTTTTGCCAAAAACAAAACCTTCTCTTGCCGAACGGATGTGATTGGCATTGATCTCAAGGCCTACCGCATGTTGTTTGGATGTATCCAATGTTAAGGTAGCAGCAACACTGCCAAGTGTTTCGGCCAGCGCAACTGTGGCACCACCATGTAACAGCCCAAACGGCTGTTTTGTTCGGTGATCAACGGGCATTTTAGCCATCAGGTAATTGTCTCCAGCTTCAATGAATTCAATTCCCAGGTGTGACGATAAATTACCTTTACCAAGGTCATTTAATGCGTCTATTGAGAGGTCTTTTGGGAACATCGGTTTATTTTGCGATTTAGGGGACAAACCAAATCACATTTCAATTGAAAAACAAGAAAATATATCTACTTAGACACGGCGAGACAGAATATAACAGATTGGGCATGGTTCAGGGTAGTGGCATTGATGCCCCATTGAATAAAACCGGTTTAAAACAAGCCGAAGCTTTCTATGAAGCCTATAAACATATAGCCTTCGATAAGGCGTATATCACACCACTGATCAGGACCCGGCAGACAGTTAGAGGATTTTTGGATCGATCGACCCCGGTGGAAATCCTCGAAGGACTGAAAGAAATTAGCTGGGGGGATCAGGAAGGGATACCTTTTACGGAAGAAACGGGAACAGCTTACAAGCGTATCGTCCAAATGTGGACCGAAGGTGATCTGCACCTGAAAATTGAGAATGGTGAGTCACCAGTAGAAGTCATGGAGCGACAGATGCCTGCCATCGAATACATCTTGTCCAACGAAAACGAGCAAAACGTATTGATCTGCACCCACGGCAGGGCAATGCGCATCCTATTATGTTGGCTGATGGATGAATCTTTGGCCAACATGGACCATTATGGTCATTCAAACTGTGGGCTGTACCTTTTGAATTATGATGGCACTAAATTTTCAATAGAATTGTCAAATGAAACGGGTCATTTGAATGGTATTGAAATGATTCGCTAAATTTATTCAAGGATTGAGTCCAATCCGGTGATTTGAAAACGTCATGGCAATAAAAAAATGAAGTTTGGAGCTCCCGAAACCCTTGATGATCTTGATCAACTGGATCTTAAACTTCCTGATGATCATGTGAATAATGCTTCCATATTGACCAATGGAAAGAAAACACCTAAAGTATTTGTGGGATGTAGCGTCTGGGGTCAGGATCCCTGGGTAGGTGACGTCTATCCGGAGGGAACCAAAAAGAAGGATTACCTGCAGGAGTATATTAAGCATTTCAATTGTATCGAGTTGAATAGCACCTTCTACAATATTAAAAAGGACAACATGCTTAGCTGGGCGGAGAAAGCCAAAGGCAATGACTTTAAATATTGCCCTAAATTCAACCGCAGGATCAGCCACCTCAAAAGATTGAAAGAGGTAGAAGATGTCACGGAATACTTCGTTTCCATGTGCCAGCAGTTTGGTGACAATTTGGGAATGACATTTTTGCAAATGCCAGAAAACTTCAGTGCGAAATACATGGATCGGGTGGAGAGTTACTTAAAATTAATTCCGCGAGACTTCCCGGTTGCTGTAGAGCTCAGGCACCCAAGCTGGTTCGAAGGGGAAGCATTCAATGAAACATTTGAAATGTTGGGTTCTTTGGGCTGTACTGCTGTGATCACTGATACTGCCGTCAAACGGGAGATCATCCATCAGCGATTCACCAATGATAAAGTGTTTATCCGATTTGCAGCCTACGAACTTCACGATTCCAACTATCGCCGCCTGGATGAGTGGGCAGAAAGGATCACACAATGGATTGAGCAGGGGATTTCAGAAGTGTATTTTTTCAGCAAACAGGAAGATGAGACCTATGCGCCCCGGCAAGCAGATTATTTTATCAAGAAGCTAAATGCGTTGGCTGGGCTTAATATCAAGTCTCCGTACACATAAAACCCACCAGGTAAATGGCCAAGAAGAAAGTGCATGTGGAAGTTGGTCGCCAGACATTGGAGCTATCAAATCTTGACAAAGTACTTTATCCCGATGATGGTATTGTCAAAGCTCAGATTATCGAATATTACCTGAAGCTGGCTCCAACCATACTTCATCACATCAAAGGAAGGCCTTTGTCTCTGGTCCGCTACCCCGATGGCATCTACGGGGAGCAATTTTTTCAAAAGAACCGTCCTGATTGGACACCAGACTGGATCGACTACATCAGGTTGGGGAAAGAAAGAAAAAAGGAATACATCGTTGCCAGAGAAGAAGCCACCATGGTGTGGCTGGCTAACCTGGCTTGTCTCGAGATCCATCAGATCCATAGCTTTTCAGAATATGCTGATAAGCCGGACTATATTGTCTATGACCTGGACCCTCCGGAAGACGGTGACTTTAATGACGTTAAAGAGCTCGCTTTCAGGCTTAAAGAAGACCTGGAGAATGTAGGGTACCATGTGTTCGTCAAAACAACCGGAGGAAAGGGATTACACCTGGTTACACCTATAGAATTATATTATTCCTTTGATGATACATTCAATACGGCAAAAGGCCTCGCTGAAGGATTTGTCAAGAAATACACAAACACCACGCTCCATCTAAATAAAGAAGCTCGAAAAGGAAGAATACTGATTGATATCTTTCGCAACAAAGGTTCGCAGACCATCGTGAGCCCTTACAGCCTGAGAGGTAGAAAAGGAGCACCGGTGTCTTGCCCCGTCAACTGGGAGGACCTTGAAAAGATCTCACATCCCAATGAACTGAATTTGATTTCAGTCATTGATAAAGTAATGAATGAGGGTGATCCCTGGGAAGCGATCAGGGGCTGGTCTGTGCCTTTACACACGGATAAGAGGAAGTCATCTTATAAAGATTTACCAGAAAACCCTAAACATAAGTCACCGGAACAGTTAAAAGACTACGAGAAGAAAAGGGATTTCAATAAAACACCCGAACCCTATGTGCCCGCTGATGATGGTTCGGGCAATCGATTTTGTATCCAAAGGCATCATGCCTCGCATTTACATTATGACTTAAGGCTGGAGCAGGATGGAATATTGAAGTCGTGGGCTGTGCCACGGGGGATGCCACCTGTTCCGGGAGTTAAAAGGCTGGCTGTTCAAACAGAAGATCATCCTTTGGAATACCTGTCCTTTGAAGGAGAAATTCCCAAAGGACAATATGGCGGGGGCATGATGTGGGTATTTGCCGGTGGAAAGTATGAGATCACCAAGGAAAAGAAGAATGGCTTTTATTTCAGACTTTCCAGCCCTGTGATCAATGCCGAGTACAGGATGCACCTCATGAAAGATAAGGAGTGGCTGTTGGAAAGGGTAGACCTGCCACAGCTAGACATGTTGAAGCAGGACGTGCAGCCCATGGTAGCAGAGAGTGCCAAAAAGCCTCCAAAAGGTGATTACCGGTATGAGGTAAAATGGGATGGCATCCGGGTGATCATCACACTGAATGAAGGCGAGCTGACCATCAGGAGTCGCAACATGAACATTATCACAGATTCCTTTCCTGAGCTGAATGTACCCGAAGATGCCTTCAGGATCAACAATGCTGTGTTTGATGGAGAAATAGTTTGTCTCAACGCCGAAGGAAAAGCCGACTTTAGAAAGGTGATTAAACGGCTGATGACCAAGAAACCCATGGAGGTGGAACACCAGGTGAAACGCAACCCGGCGTATTGCTATCTCTTCGATGCATTGTACATGGATGGGCGCTCTCTTTTAAATGACCCATGGGCCAGAAGAAGGATGTGGCTCAAAGATTCTGTGCGGAAGGATACTAAATACAGGATCAGTGAGGACATTGCTGATGGCAAGGCGCTCTTCGAGGCGGCAGAAAAACTTGGAGTAGAAGGGATCATGGCCAAAGAGGTCCATGGTAAATACTATCCTGGAAAACGGAGCAGCGCCTGGATCAAGGTGAAAGTAAAAAATATCGCTGATGCACTGGTGATCGGCTACACCAAAGGACAGGGAGAAAGGGAAAAATATTTTGGAGCTGTGCATGTAGCTGAGCAAAACGGGAATGGTTTGGTGTACAGGGGTAGGGTAGGCACCGGATTCAGTGATAAAACCTTTAAGGAGTTGAAATCGTTTTTTGATCAAAGGGAAATGGTTTCCCAGCCCATTGAGGATAAGGTAGATCCCGACGCCCGATGGTTTGAACCGGTTCCCTGCGAGATAGAGTATAGTCAAATCACCAAAGATGGTCATTACCGTGACCCGGTCTTTAAACGTTTAAGAGAAGATTTGTTATAAATAATTGAAATACAATATTTTAACACCATATAATTGATTTAAATGTTTAATTATATTTTATTTGTTGGATAAAGCCTAATACACCATGAGAGCAATCTGGAAAGGTCATATTCGATTTTCACTGGTCACGATACCCATCAGGATTTATAATGCCATCAGCACTGAGGAAAAGGTAAGTTTTAACTTATTGTCCAAGGAAAATCATAACCCGGTAAAATACGAGAAGAAAGATAAGGTAACGGGTGAGGTTCTAAGACAGGAAGATATTATCAAGGGTTATCAATACGAGCCCGGTCAATTCGTGATCATAGACGATGAAGATTTTGAAAAAGTTAAGCTAAAGAGTACCAAGGTCATAGAGATTGAGGGCTTCGTGGATGCCAATGAAGTGCATCATACACTCTTTGATTCGCCCTATTTTGCAGGTCCTGATGGCGAGGTAGCAGCTCAGACCTACAACCTCCTTTGTGAGGCGTTGAAAAAAAGTGGGAAAGTGGGTGTGGGAAAAGTCGTGCTCAGAGACCGTGAAAGCGTTGTATTGCTAACTCCACATAAAGAAGGGATATTGCTTTACAAGTTACGTTATCCGAAAGAGCTGAGAGACATGAAAGAAGTTCCTAACCTGGAAGAAAAACCCATCGATGAGGCCCAGCTGAAGATGGCCAATACCCTGATCGATAGTATGACAACAAAGTTCAATGACTTAACTTTGGAGGATAAGTACAATTCAGCGCTGAAAGAAATGATCTCGGCCAAAATAGAAGGCAAAGAAGTAGTCTCCATCTCTGAAGAAGAGCCGGAAGTAGTAGATATTATGACAGCGCTGAAGCAGAGTATTGAGCAGGCCAAGGCTGATAAAAAGCCGATGGAAAAGGCAGGGGAGAAATCAGAAAAACAAGAGAAAGCGAAAAAAGCAAGCTAAATGTCCAGGGTAGTCCAATTTCCAGTCAACCCACCGGAAAAGCTAGGCCACCAAAAGGTCAAGCGGAAACGAAGAAAACCTAATCCGGAAGATTTTGGACAGCTCAACCTATTTACGCAAAACAAGCAAGCGAAAGTTTTTCAGCTTCCCAATAACAACAGCCTTTTTGAAGAAGCCTTGCAAAAAGATGATCAAAATGATCAGGAAGCAGAAAGGCTCTATCAACTCGCCATTCAAAATGGTGATGCAAAAGAAGATGCATTATGTAATCTCGGCATCCTAAAATCTGAGAAGGACGAAAAGGGCAAGGCCATTGATTATCTGACCCAGGCCCTACAACTCAACCCCAGGCACTTCGAAGCGCATTACAACCTGGCCAATGTTTATTCAGATTTGGGAAACCTTAAACTGGCACGATCTCATTATGAGGTAGCCATAGAGATAGAACCAGATTATCCAAATAGCTATTACAACCTGGGCCTGGTCCTGATTTCATTGAAAAACTACGCAAAGGCGATAGAGGTGATCAATAGATACATTGACCTGTCGCCTGCCACAGAACATGGGATTGCAAACGAATTGGTAAAAACATTAAAATCACTCGCATGAAGGATAAAAACGATGCACTGAAAGCACATTTTGAAAAGCTCAGGGAGTTGGTTCCGGAGATCTATTCCAAAAAGAATGACAATTACACTGAGCGCGAGCGACTCTACGGCTTGTTGAAAAAGTCACTGAGCGTGATTGAAGCATTGTACTTACAGAATCAGGACAGTTTTGGAAAATCATCCATTGCAGAATATGGTAAGATCGTCTATGAACTTGAGTTGATGCAATACGACTATGAAGGAAACGACGATCTGTTGAGTACTGCAGCAGCTCAAATCCTGATGCAGTCTAAAAAACCAATGAAGAAAGCCGGGAAATCCGGATCCAAAGGACTATCAGACGAAGGCAGGGAAGCCATCTAATGGAGATCCAGCATCCATTGGGATGATTTTTCAATCAATGCCTTGAAGACCTCGGATGATTTCATGGGCGCATTTTTGGGTGTCCTGAATGAATGATCTGCCTGTTCAAAATCAATCAGCTTAGCCTTCTGTTGATTTTTGACGACCTCTTTTATCATTTCAAAGTTTGCCAGTGCGTCATTCGTTCCCTGAAGGAATAGCTGAGGCACCGCTATGTCCGCCAGGTGATTGGCCCGGTCCATAGAAGCTCGTCCGGGTGCATGGAGAGGAAATCCAAAATAGATCAGTCCTTTAATTCCAAGCTCAGGCTGCTCTGCCACCAGATGTGATGACATTCTGCCTCCATAAGATTTACCGGATAATATAATTGCGCATTCAGGAAACCGCTCCAAAGCAAATTGAGCTACTTTCTCCAGCGCCAGGATTGATTCCTTGGGGCTACCCGGCATCTTCTTTCCCTTTTGCTTATAGGGGAAATTAAACCTGATGATGTGGATGCCTTTATCAGCAATTCCTTTGGCCAGGGATTTCATAAAGGGGTGATCCATGCCTGCTCCGGCTCCATGTGCCAAAATAAGACAATGCTGTGCATCGGTGCTCTCATGGAGCTCAAGTTGGATTCTACCGGCTTTTTCACTGACTTCAATTTCATGTATTGCCATAGATCAAAATTAAGTATTCATCCTATATTCATTACATTTGATTCTCTTTAATCATATTCCGAATAAGTGGCAATTCATTTTAAAGTACTTGGCTGTGGTGATGCTTTTGGTTCTGAAGGCAGGTTCAATACCTCTTTCCT
The DNA here is from genome assembly GCA_965223915.1 of Cyclobacteriaceae bacterium. Classification (GTDB taxonomy): domain Bacteria; phylum Bacteroidota; class Bacteroidia; order Cytophagales; family Cyclobacteriaceae; genus UBA7330. The sequence continues at coordinate 4,077,459 of OZ245027.1, forward strand.
GATAGCGTCGGAAAATCAAAACTTATTGATCGATTGTGGTGCGTCTACCCTGATCAGGTTGAAACAAGAGCGAGTGGACGTGATGGGCATATCTACCATTATCATTACCCATTTCCATGGAGATCACTATGGCGGGTTGCCCTTCTTTGCTCTTTCAAGGTATGTTGAAGCAGGAAGCAGAGAGCCTTATACCATTATTGGCCCGGAGGGCATTAAGGAAAAGACTTTGCAGCTTCAGGAGGCACTCTACCCGGGTACAGGTCCGATATTAGAAGAGATGGGAGTGGTATTTGTGGAATTAAAGAATAAGGCATGGGTTGACCATGAAGAAGTATCTGTTTACAGCAGAGAAGTCATGCACAGTGCCCCATCAAACCCTCACGGGATAAAGCTGAAAATAGACGGGTATGTGATTGGTTTTAGTGGTGATACGGAGTGGACTGACGCGTTACCGGATCTGGCGGATGGAGCCGATTTATTTATTTGTGAGTGTAACCATTATCAGGGCGAACACACAGGACACTTGAGTTATGAAACCATTCTCCAACATACTGATGAACTAAAAGCGGACAGGATTTATCTGACCCATATGAACACAGAAGTTTTGAATGCACATGAATTTGAGCTTGTGAGGTTGGTGGATGGCATGGAATTCTCCCTTTAACCCGAAATATGCATTAGAAAATCTATTGCGTGCTTAAATGCCTGCAAATCAGTCGCTTTGCTAAGTTTTTTGATTTCACCATAGCGATGCTATGCTAAAACCAATAAAACTTCCTGATTTATTGGCTTTTAAACTCTCATAACGAAGTTCTTATGCATAATCCGGGTTTAAATATTCAGGTTGTCCAGGTATTCCTGAATATAAGTATCCTTCTTTTTTAACCGGTATTGCATAATCCACCGTGGATGTGGCACGGTTATTATTTTCTTGAAGAATTGATGTTCATCATTAAGACTTTCGAGGAATTTTAGATTTTGTCCCTGGCCAATGCAAATGGCGATATCATTTCGAATAAATCCCATTTGTTCCTGAATCATCCGAACAGCGTAATGGGTAAAAAGGCCTTTCCAATCAGGGATATCATAATAATTCAGGTTTTTACCATCCATTACAAAACCAAGGGGTGAAAGGGCAGAAATATAAAAACTGCTGTAAAATGCGGTAGGGCCCCCATAAGCTTCAATCATTTCGTAGATGAATTTTGAGGATAATTCTGCCCGCTTATCAAAATGGTTTGAGATGTCACATACCGCTTCAAGCCGGATAGGATCTGTAAAAGGTATGCCGGTCACACCTCCTCCAAATCTCCCGGGGTTTATTCCGAAAACTATCACCCGCTTTACATCGTTGTCATAATACTGGTGATAGAATTTTTCGACAATTCCCCAGGTATCAGGGTCAGCATATGGATTTAAGACGTTGACCTTAGATGAAAGACCTTCAGGTGGTCTTAGGTTCTTGTAGAAATTGAGGATTGCATCAGAAATCATTGTGTAAGTTTCCTTCAAAAATGGAACATATGTGATTTAATAATCTTCAAATTTCTAATAGATTTCAATGTTTAATTTGTAAAAGTTTTGTTAAGGATCAAATATTTTGAAGAGTTGGAAGTTATTAGATTAATATAAATTAACATTCCATTGTTTGATACTTAAGTTAGTTTTCGTATGTTCGCAACTAAACCCTTAGTTTATGAAAAATAAAAGGATAATTATTGTATCATCAGTGCTGGTAGGATCCCTACTGGTGTTTTTCTTGCTGATGGGGTCAAGTGGCTCGGAGGAGACATCCATTATTGTAGATGTTGAGCGGGGTGAGTTTGTTGTAGAAGTTGCCACAACCGGTGAACTGGAAGCAAAAAATTCTACAAAAATCCAAGGTCCTAATAACCTCAGGAATTTTAGAATTTATCAGATTAGCGTTCAAAGTATTATTCCGGAAGGTACGGTTGTTGAAAAAGGAGATTTTGTCGCTGCCCTGGATCCTTCTGAGTTGAATACTAAAATTCAGGATAGGCAATTGGAATTAGACGAAGAAGAAGCGGAGTACGAGCAAACTCAATTGGATACCACATTACAAATGCGGGAAGAACGTGATAAGCTGGTTAATTTAAGATATGAAGTGCAGGAAGCCCAATTAAAGCTCGATCAGTCTCAATATGAACCACCAGCTACCATACGTCAAAATGAAATTGCTTTAGAAAAGGCCAAAAGAACATTAGAGCAGGCTGAAGAAGCCCTCAAGATCAGGCAGAGACAGAATGTAGCTAAAATGCGAGCGGCTGCCACGGAAGTTTATAAAGATAAAAGGGAATTAGATGCAATGAAAGATGTACTCAAAGAGATGAGGATCGTTGCTCCTGAGCCTGGGATGGTAATTTATACTAAAAACTGGGACGGAAAGCCAATCAAAGAAGGCTCAACCATTGGTACTTGGGGAGGGGCTGTTGTTGCCGAACTCCCTGACCTCTCAGAAATGAATTCAATCACTTATGTAAATGAAGTAGATATTCGTAGGATTAAGGAAGGCCAACCTGTAAAACTTGGACTTGATGCATTTCCAGATAAGAAACTAACTGGAAAGGTGACCAAAGTCGCCAATGTGGGTATGCAAAGACCAAACTCTGATGCTAAGGTTTTTGAAGTGATGATTGAAATAAATGAAGTGGATGGTACGATGAGACCGGGAATGACAACAAGTAATACAATTATCACTAATCAATTTGATGATGTTTTATATGTCCCATTAGAAGCATTACACAGTTTCTCAGATTCCATTTCATTTGTCTTTATCACTGATGGGATAAACTACAAAAGACAGGAAGTAAAAGTAGGTCACACAAATTCTGATGCAGCTATCATAGAAATTGGACTTGAGGAAAGTGATCGCGTATACCTTTCTATGCCATCGAGTTCCACGGATTTATCAAGTATTTCATTGTTGGAAGAATTAGAAGGGAAGCGTAATCTTAAAGAGGAAGAAGTAATCTGAGTTAATCCCTGAAATTTACTGATGATTCAAAAAATACTAATGAACTTGTTTATCGCGACGGAAGCCGTGATAGCCAATCGACTCAGGTCTGTCCTTACGGCGCTCGGAATTATTTTTGGAGTGGCCGCTGTAATCGCCATGTTAGCCATTGGAAATGGTGCCCAGCAGGAAATCATCGAGCAGATGAAACTGGTTGGGGTAAATAATATTGTCATTCGACCTGTAGTTCAACAAACAGAAGAAAATGTAGGTGAAGGAAATGGTGAAGGTGCGGAGAAAAAGAAGTTTTCTCCGGGTTTAAGCATTCTGGATGCTGAAGCCATCCAATCAGTTGTTCCTGGAGTTAATAAAATAAGTCCGGAAATTATACTGGAAACCCATATCATCAATAACGGCATCAGGCGATCTGCCAAACTTGTTGGAGTAAACCCGACATACTTTGATATTTTTAATTTTCAGTTGGAAAGAGGGGAGATGTTTAATGAAACCCAATTAGAAAATGGGGAGCCTGTATGCATCATAGGTAAATCTATTAAAGCGAAATTTTTTCCAACTGAAGACCCTTTAGGAAAGTATCTAAAGTGTGGTAATAATTGGGTCAAAGTAATAGGTATACTGCAAGAAAGATTAATATCTACAGCTAGTTTGACCAATCTGGGTATTCGCGATTACAACATGGATGTATACATTCCATTACAAACGATGCTTATTAGATACAGAAACCGATCTGTGATAACAAAAGAGATGCTGCGTCAGCAAAATCAAGGAGGTAGAGGACCAGGTCAGGAACAGGAAGAAACTCCGGACCTGGAAGATAAAAATTATCATCAAATAGATCGGTTGGTTGTGCAGGTAGATGAGACTGCCATGATGACACCAACAGCTGATGTTATCTCCAGAATGTTAACCCGCCGCCATTATGAAGTCGTGGATTTTGAAGTAGAAATCCCTGAATTATTGCTCAAGCAACAGCAACGGACCAATGATATTTTCAATTATGTGTTGGGTGCCATTGCCGGGATCTCACTTTTGGTTGGCGGAATTGGAATCATGAATATCATGTTGGCATCGGTACTGGAAAGGATCAAAGAAATAGGATTAAGATTATCGCTGGGTGCCAAAAAACAGGACATTGTTAATCAGTTTTTATTTGAAGCCATGATGATTAGTGTCAGTGGCGGTCTCATTGGGGTTTTCCTTGGTGTTTCCATTGCTGTCACTGTCAGTGCCTTTGCAGAAATACCCACTGTGATCACCGTAGGCTCTATTGCGCTTTCATTTGGAGTGGCTGCATCAGTCGGACTTATTTTTGGCATCGCACCGGCACGGAAAGCTGCTTCACAAGACCCAATCCAATCTCTCCGTTATGAATAAATGCTTTTTCATCTTCACTATTCTTTATTTAGGATTTTTGACTTTATCTCATGCCCAGTTTGAACTGGAGTTAAATGAAGTGATCAATCTCGCGCAGCAGAACTCCATAGACGCAAAATTGGCAGAAACGCAAAAAGAGAATGCCTACTGGAGCTATCGTACATTTAGGTCTGAATATAATCCAAGGCTGTTTCTTTCTGGTAGTCTACCCGGATACAACAGAGACTTTAATGAAAACAGGCTGGACAATGGTGAAATTGCCTATCAAACAAGAGAGCAGCTAAGAAGTGATATTCGGCTTGGGCTATATCAACCCATTGCCCTCACAGGAGGAGAGATAAGTATCAACAGCCAGGTAAGGCAGTTTCAGGACCTAAGTAACAGCACCACCCAATGGAATTCTACCCTGGTCAACATTGAACTCAATCAACCACTGTTTGATTTCAATGAACTTAAATGGAATAAGCTCACTGAGCCTAAAGTGTATGAGGAGTCAAAAAGATCTTACGTGGAAGAGACAGAGGCTGTATCTCAACAGGCTGTTCAGCTGTTTTTCGATTACATAGATCAGCAAATTGGTTTGCAAATTGCAGAATACAACCTGGGTAAAAATGATACCATTTACAGGATTGAAGAAGGCCGGTACAATATTGGTACTGCCACTGAAGATGACTTGTTAAATGTTCAGTTACAACTATTGACCTCTCAGGGTCAGATCACCCAGGCAGAACTGGACCTGAGGCAAGCCAGCCTGAATCTTAGAAGGTATATCGGATTAGCCAATGATACAACAAGAATCAGGTTAAGGCTACCTGAAATTTTACCGGAGTTTGATATCAACCTGGCTGATGCTTTGTCCTATGCCAAAAAGAACAGGGCTGACTATGTCGCTTTCGAACGCAGAAGGATAGAGGCGGCACGAGATGTTGCTCAGGCCAAAGCCTCGAGGTTTTATGCAGAGCTTGAAGCTTCTTTTGGATTAAATGATGCCGCTGCCACATTTAACGAAACTTATGCTGACCCTAATAATCAACAGGTCTTTGATGTTCAATTGGGACTGCCCATTCTCGATTGGGGGCGAGGAAAATCAAGAGTGAAGCAAGCACAGGCCATTCAACAGTTAACGGAATATACTATACAGCAACAGTTACAGAATTTTGAGCAGGAGATCATTACGTTGGTAGGAAGGATTGAGGTATTGCGGAAACAAATTGAAATCAAGAAAAAGGGAGACGAGGTCGCCCAAAAACGATATGATGTAGCACAAAATAGGTATTTGATTGGTAAGACATCCATTACGGACCTGACTTTGGCATTGGAGCAAAAAGACAATGCCAAAAGAGAGTATGTGAACGCCTTAAGGGATTTTTGGGATAGCTATTACCAGCTCAGGAGGCTCACACTCTATGACTTTGCAGCAGATAAACTGTTATATACCATTGACGGGTAGGTTCATTGTGAAATCTGTGGTTTCCGCAGGTAAACCTTCATAGACAGTCAACAAACTACTAGAGATCCTGATATTATTCTTCGTTACAGCGAATCATTCTCGATTGGTGAAACAAAGCTTTCGTTTGTTTTAGCGCTAAACTGTACTGGATGAGTTTTCTGATGCAAAGAGTAGCTGTTAAGGAAAGGGAAGTATTTGAGAATTCTCAAAATGACAAAATCATTCTCATTTTAGTGAACAGCTAAAAAAAGTCACGATCGTAATAGGCTGGTATCCAGCATCTTAAAATTGTGGCACTTAATTAGCTTAGAGTTATGTAATCATCGGGTCGAACTAAATAAATAAGGTGTCAGACAAGAGTATTATCATCTGGTACGATTCAAAACGTAAATTGTATCAATCAGGATCTTTCAATGATTTGGAAAGGGTCCAGTCAAATACTAAGGAAAAAAGGCATATTCAGGTGGTGTATGAATTCAAAGACTCATCCAACCTTTTGATTGACAAGCTGTTGCAATCACTAAACTCAACACAACTCCATGACACCTGATTCGTTATAGTAACAGACCTTGATACTTTTCCACCTGAACTTAATGAATTAAAGATGAGATCAGACAACCAGCTATAGGCATAGTCTGTTACCAAAAGTGTAGGCGTTGTAAGCGTCTACACTTATTTTTGTGCAAAAATTAAACTCAAAATGAAATAAATATGAAAGTTCGTCTCTTATATCAGTTTTTGATTCTCTTTGTTGGAGTATCTGTTATCTTTTCTTCATGTAAGAGCAAGAAGAAATTAACTTCAGTTTCGGACACTGCTCAGGTATCTCAACAAATTGAAGAGGAGGTTGAAGAAAATAATGGTCAGGAGGAATCATATTATAAGCCTGAGGCTTCTACCGCTGTGAAGCTTGAAAATTATTTTAATTCCATTGCCAATGCACCGTCGTTAACTTCTGCAAATAATAGCATTCGTGAAGCACAAAGTATGTTCAACTCTTCCGATGCGCCTGTATTGATTATCTTTTATGCAGCCGGAGGAAAAGCTGAGTATGATGAGCCGACCACCATCAACAAATACCTCAACTATTTAAAGGATACCAAAAAGAGTATCAACAGGGTAGAAGATTATACCCTGGATAGCAGTGGTAAGATCAAAGAATTAGTATTGTTTAGAAAATAAGAAATAGCATATAAAATGAAAATTCAATATTTCATCATCGTCATTGTTTGTGCACTTTTAGGTATCTCACAAACCAATGCTCAGGAAGTAGATCCAAACAGGAAAAGAGCCATAGACTCGCTTGCCCTGGAAAAAGTAAAGGATCTGAGCAAGTATATCAGTCTGATTGGAGATAAAAAGACACCTTTCTCCGAAGCTACTCGTGTAATGGACCGGGCAGAAGAGTTGTTTGCACCAAACAGCGAAATGGGTGTTTCTTCCTTAAGCAGGAACGACATTGCCTATTATAAGGTAAGAAAATATTTTGAGCGTCTGATGGCTCTCAACTATGATAAAGTAGAGATCAAGTGGTATGATATTCACTACATCAGTGACCTGGAGCTTCAGCCCGATGGAAAATATGTGGGTGTAGTTACCATTTATCAAAGTTTCGTTGGTACTTCCGACGATGGTTTGAGCTATAAAGACACCACAAAAAAAAATATTACGATCTATGTTGAAAAGAAAAAGACTCAAATAGCAGGCAGGATCATCGAATTCTGGGATGTTCTGCTTGGAGATATTCGAGTGACTGAAACAACGGCATGATCAAAGCACTTTTAACCCTTTCTTTATTCTGGGTTATCAGTTTCTCTTTTGCTCAAGACCTCACCCATGATCCTGAGGCTGAAGAACGGTTTAGATCACAAACTAAACAGATCAATCAGTTTTTCAGAAGGTTCAATGGTGAAGAGGATGAGGATGGAAATCGGTATTATCAGGGGGACAAAAATTTCAGGGATTTTAAGCTGCGGCAGGATTATCTCTCTATTCTTTTTGATAACCAGAACTCCAGCCTCTCATCAGACACGAAAAAAGAGTTTGTTCGGTTTGTTACGGACAAAAAGGAGCCAAAATTCATTGATTTTCATCAGGATGAGTGGTTTGCTGAGGTCAATGCTGGATTCCTGTATAAGGGTAAAAAGGAGAGTGTAACCCTGTATATGAATATCCAACCGCAAGGGAAAGGATATGAATGGGTGATCCATGATGTTTCTTATTCGAGGTTCAAGAATATCTTCAATAAAGACACCACAGATACCAAAGCCTTCATACATCCAATGAGTCATGAGCTGGATTTTATGAACCTGAGAAAGGCTTTTGAACAGGGTAAAGCTCCTGAATCTTATACCATTCATGAGTTCGAACCAGATTATCTGACGCTATTTCTTTATGAGTTAAAACAGGGGAATTTAAAGTTCGATACAGTTTATGACCTTCGATTTCATTTCTTCCAGGTGAATGGATGGTATTTTGAATTGTCTGACTTTAACCGGCCGGGCTATAATACCGGATGGCTGATCTCCAACCTGGTTCATATCAATGAAAAACAAAAACAAGCCCTGAAGCGATACATCTATGGAAAAATGTAGATTGATTTTTTGCGGGCTTGTACTGCTCACGGTTACTTCGGCATCTGCACAGAATGGCTATGAGCAGCGGGTAAGAGACATGGTGGGTTTTCTGGAGTATTTTCTCAATACGGTAGGGGATAGTGAGACGAACAACAGGGATAAAGATGTGATTATCAATGAATCATATTCGAAGATCTTTCGGGATGCACAGGTCCAGATAGAAGACGATCTTTTAGAAGACCGCCAATCTGTGATCAACAAAGATGTGGTAGCCTACCTGAAAGATGTTGATTTTTTCTTTCAGGATGCAGCCTTTGAATTTGATATCATCAAAGTAGAGGAGTTAACCCGTGCCAATGGTGAGCCCTATTACAGGGTGGAATTGAATCGGTCACTTGAAGCTGTTTCAATAGAAGGGCAAACAGTAAGAAACACCCAGAAACGGTTCATTGAGGTAAACCTTGATGAGTCAAAAGATGATCTGAAGATAGCCAGTATGTACACCACGAAAGTCAGCAAAGAGGAAGAGTTGATGGCGTGGTGGTCAGAGCTTTCTTATGAGTGGAATAAGATCTTTAAGGTGATCCTTAATACCAACGATGAGGTGGATGCGCAAATGCTGTTCAAGATCGCTGCCATCGATAGCCTGAACCTGTCTGGCAATCAGTATATCTTTAATATAGAACCATTGTATGTATTGTCGAATCTTAGGTTTCTGGATATTTCGGAGACCAGGATCGCCGATTTAGGTCCTTTGAGATCTACGGGTACATTGGAAACTTTGATAGCCGATCATTCAGAGGTGTACGATTTGCAATATTTAAAATACCTGCGGAATCTGAAAACATTGGATGTTTCCAATACAAGAATCAGAGAGATTGAGGTGCTCGATCAATTTACCTCACTTACCAACCTGAACCTGTCAGGAAACTATATTTCAGATTTTCAACCATTAAAGGGGCTGAAGGGTCTGGCACATTTGGACCTTTCCAGTTGTGCATTGTCTTCTACCCGTACTTTGTCTGAACTTTCCGGATTAATTACGCTCAACCTTTCCAATACCCTGATTGGTGACATCTCCGGACTGCAGAACATGCCTTTACTCAAAGATTTGGATGTCTCCAAGACTGATATTACAGGCCTTGATGCTTTATCTGGGTCTCAAAGTCTGGAGATATTGAAAGTAAATCAAACCAGTGTAAAGTCGCTGGGGCCATTGGCTCAATTGAAAAAACTGAAAAGGGTTTATTGTGACAACACGCCTGTCACGGAGTCAGAAGCAGCGACTTTTATGAATAACAACAAAAATGTGCTGGTCATCAACAACTCTCAGCAGGTACTTCAATGGTGGGGGAAATTAGACTTTAGCTGGCAAACAGCTTTAGGAAATTATATGTCGGGAAATAAACAACAGCCAAGTAAAGAAGACCTGGTGATGTTGTTAAACATTGACTCGTTGAGCCTGAAGAGTGCTAAATTGAGCAGCTCAGAGCCATTATCAAGGTTTTATAAGCTAAGATATCTTGACATCAGTAAGAACAACGTCAGGGTTTTGGACCCATTGATAAACCTTGATAAGTTGGAGGTATTGAAGGCAGCATCAACAGATATTGATAATGTATTGCCTTTAAAGAGTCTGAAAAACCTGACGCATGTGGATATATCCGGGACCCGGGTCAGTGATATCTATTTGCTGTCGTACCTGGGTGATTTACAATACCTGAATGTTGACAATACTGACGTGTCGTGGGAAGCAGTAAAGGAATTCCATGCTGAGTTACCTGACTGCCATATCATCTTCGATTCAAATTATCTTTTGAATTGGTGGCAAAGTTTGAATGAAGAGTGGAAACAGGTTTTTAGGAAAAATAATAGTTTCCAGGGAAATCCTGATGTATCCATGCTTCATCAAATTGTTTCGCAGGACAAGGTTACCATTGATCAGGCATCCATTTATGATGTCAAACCCCTATGGGATTTTTTATCTTTAAAGGAGCTTTATATTTCCAATTCGACCCTCAGCGATGTGTCAACCTTACCAGCACTTACTCAGCTTGAGGTTTTGGAATGCACACAACTTCCATTGGAGAATATTGCTCCTATAGGGTCATTAACATCGCTAAAGAAACTGAATGTTTCAAATACTGCTATTGATGACTTGAGACCTTTAGCTACTTTGAGTAAATTAGAGGTATTAAAGTGCTCGGGAACGAACCTTTCTAACTTGAGAGGATTAGAAAATATAGTTTCCTTACGCAAGCTTGACTGTTCGAATACTCGAATAAATCGCCTGGATCAAATTTTTGGACTTGATAATCTTATTGAGTTGTCATGTTATAATACCAGACTCAATCAAAGAGATATCAGTGGCTTTCAGGGTGTAAACCCTGATTGTAAGATTGTTTATTATTAGATCAGATACCAATTAGTTATGAAAAGTAGTCAGAACACCTTAACCATCATCCTCATCTTATTTTTAGGGACCACATTCCTGGAGTCCGGAGCTCAGGATATGCAGGCGCAATTCAAGGAATTTAAGGATGATGCCAGCAGATGGCAGGAATATACCATGTTTAAGCACCATGAGTTGGACAACTTTTGGAAGATAGTGACTGACACACTCAATAAGAATGAGCGTAATCTGATGCAGGCTCAAAATCAGATCAATGCACTGTCGAAGAAACTGGACAGTATCGGTATCGCATTGCAAGAAACCAAAGGGGAACTGAAGGCCAGTGAAGAAGTAAACTCAAGCATTGGATTCCTGGGCATTCAAGTCAACAAAGTCCTGTATAACATAGTGATATGGGCAATCATTGCAGGATTGTGTGCTACCATAGGGATATTGTATGTCATGTTTACCAATTCGAATAAAGTGACCCGGTCAACTAAGAAGGAATTCTCACAGCTGGCCACTGAATTTTCTGAGTACAAAGAAAAAGCTACAAAAAAGCAAATTTCACTTAAAAGAGAGCTTCAAACAGCCATCAATACACTTGAAGACAACAGGATCAAAGTCTCCCAAAAGCTGGGGTACAACAAGGATTCAAGTTCAATCTCCTGATCAATGAATTGATTTATTTCCATATTTTGGGTCACCTTAAAATAAATTCCATTTTGTTGTCATATATTTAATTAAATTGACGTAAAACTGGGGGTCTTCCCAATGTTTGGAGTTTAGTTTAATAGCGGGTGAACAATTCTCAATTTAAGGTGGCTAGGTATACCGGATATGCCTTATGCTTGTTTTCTGTTCTGGTTATTTTGTATTGGGGCCTGGGATATGTTCCGGAGGGCAGAACCAGTACAAAAGCCAATACCGGACTTTGTTTCTTCTTGCTGGCTATTCAGCTAATAATCAATGCCAACAAACAGAATCAATTACAATGGTTTCATTTGATCCCTTCAGGGATTACTATTGCTATTGCATTATTATCTTTCATTGAGAATATTTTTGGTGCGGATTATTCGATTGATCAACTGTTGATTGGCAATGATCAAAATAGCTTTAATCTGATGTCAACAGGTACAGCAGCCTTTTTTATGCTGTTGGGGTCTGTAAGCTTTTGGGTAGGGAAGAAAACAATTGTTACTGATAACCTCATTGCCGTCACAACCAACGTTGTCCGGATCATTGTTCTTATCTCGATAATCAGTCATGTTTTTGTTCCATCAGAAGCGAGTAAGCCTGATTTTTGGTCTACCATGTCCCTGTTAACCACTTTTTTATTTATACTGGCTACCATAGGATTAAGTTCACTCAGACCAGATATTGGGTTTATAAGAATTTTTCGCGCAAAAGATTTAGGCAGCATTGTGGCGAAGCGGCTTGTCATGATCATTATAATTGCAGCATTGCTCTTAGGGTCGCTACTCTATTATTTTTATCAGCGACAGGTACTCTCTGCAGAATTCAGGTTTGTCATTTTAATTACCATCAGTATAGTGCTGGCGATGAGTGCTACTGTTTATTTAGAGACCTTGATCAGCACGCTGGAGCAAAAGCGAAAAGAGTTGAATGAAGCGTTGAAGCAAACCCTGAGCGAAAAAGAAGAACTGCTCAAAGAACTTCATCATAGAATAAAAAATAATCTGCAGCTGATTAGCAGTTTGATGTACATTCAATCTACAACAACGAAAGATGACAAGTTCAAGAATTTCCTCCTGGAAATCAATGGCCGCATTCAGGCGATATATACCATTCACGAATTTCTCTTGCAGCGTAAGATCACAAACTCGCTGAATGTCAAGGAGTATCTCAATTCTCTTTCCAGACAGCTGGTAGCATCATATGGCAAAACAGAAAAAAAATTCAGTCTTGAGCTATCCTGTGAAGATTTGGAGATGGATCCTGATCATGCTTTTAATATTGGAATAATATTCAATGAAACCATCCTGTGTCTGATCAAAAACACGATGATCCCACAAAGTGAAATTCATTTTTCATTAAAGACCAATGAGCATGATATACTGTTAACTTTTGTTGACAGGCTTCCCGAGAATCAGGATAACTTTCTGGTTAATTTTAAACAATCCATTTATATTGAAAACCTGGAAATGTTTATTGGCCTATTGAAAGGGACAACGGATTACCAGCTTGGTGCAGATTTCAGGATTTTGATTTCATTGACCAATCAAGCCTAACCATATTAGTAGATTATGAACGCATTGACCCGGATCTTCAGCAAAAAACCAATCATCATTTTGTCATTGGCCCTTGCCATATCCTGTGATGTAGATGATACCGGGTTTCAATTCTCTTACACGATCGAACCTGTTGCTTATTTGCGTACTCCATCTCCGCAGCGCTTGTCTATTCCCGATTCATTGATCCAGAAAGGAAATCCTTACTTTTTGGATGCGGAAAAGGATAGCTTAATTGCCCTTCAAAAGGAGGGTGATCAATGGCTATTTATTGCGGATACTATCCCAGCCAATCAATCTAAGACTTATACCCTGATGGTGAAAGAAGAGGAGCCACAACTGTTAGCCGTATCCTCAGTGGCTGATGGGCAACTCAATGTGGTTTTGGACGATAGACCTGTGTTGACCTACCAAATGGAAACCATACTTCCTCCGGACGATGGTCCGGAATACTATCAACGAGGCGGGTTTATACATCCGGCCTATGCTCCCAATGGGGAAGTCATTACTGATGGATTTCCGGTGGGGCACACCCATCAGCACGGGATCTTCTTTGCCTGGGTAAAAACCTCATACCAGGGTCAGGAGATTGATTTTTGGAACCAGCACAAACAAAACGGAACTGTAGTTTTCGATTCGCTAGTTCGCTATGTCAACGGACCGGTTTTTACAGCATTTGAAAGTGCCCAAACGGCCATCGTGCTGGATGGTGAAGACACTACAAGTGTGTTGGCTGAGCAATGGAAAGTTAGGGTATTCAGTATCTCGGAATATTTTATGTGGGATATCGAAATCACTCAGGAGAACATTACTGACCAGGTCTTACAAATTGAGCCTTATCATTACGGAGGCATGGCATTCAGAGGAAGTGCCGATTGGAATGACACCACGGCAACAAGTGACCAGGAATTGACCGGAATAGGAAAAGGTGGTTTCTTAACCAGTGAAGGGCTTGGTAGGTCAGGAAATCATACACGACCGAATTGGGTTAGTATGTTTGGCAACGTCAACAATCAACCTGTCAGCCTGGTGGTGATGGGCCATCCGGATAATTTTAGAACCCCACAATATGTGCGTATACATCCAACCATGCCATATTTCTGCTTTACTCCGGTAGTTGAATACGGATTTGATTTCAAACCCGGTGATATACACAGAGCCAGATACAGAGTGATTACATTTTCCGGAGATCCCGACCCTATGGCTATTGACATGCTGTGGCAACAATTTTACGGGCAGCCAGAATCCAAAAAAGTTGTGCTTTAACCTGAAATATTCAAAGTGTTTTATGTCTGGAATAGATTTTCTATTGCATGTTTCAGGTTCAAAACCCTCATAGCCTATCATATTGGCTAACCATAAATATTCAGACTAAAAGAATTTTTGGGACAAGCAACTTTTTTAGTGTACTACAGGGTATTCATTGATAGCTGAATACTATCTGAAATTCAATCCATTGATCATGCTATCACAAAAGACTTCTTTCATCATATTTATCTTATCCATCTTATCGGTTGCAGTTTTTATTAGCTGTAATAAAGATGACGATGCTGGCCCACAACCGACCGGCGAAGAAAAAACGTATGAGCTGAGTGCAGTTGGGTCTTCCGGAGTATCTGGTACGGCTTTATTTGAAGAAATGGATGATATGAGTGTAAGAATAACGCTCACATTGTCCGGGACAACATCAGGAGGAAACCATCCAACCCATATTCACTCAAACTCAGCAGCTGAGGGTGGTGGAATTGTGCTAGATCTTACCAATGTAGATGGGGCAACGGGTATTAGTCAGACCATTGCCACGGCACTAAAAGACGGCACCGCAATCACCTACGAATCATTGCTGGAGTTTGATGGCTACATCAACGTACATATGTCTGCAGATAATTTGAGCACACTTTTAGCCCAGGGAGATATTGGGTCGAATGAATTGACAGGGGAATCCGAAGCGTATCCGCTTTCTGAGGTAGGGGAATCCGGTATTTCGGGGACAGCTACATTCAGCGAAAGGTTAAGTGGTGAAACGCTGGTCGTGATTTCCCTGACAGGAGACCCTACTGACAGTGATCATCCAACACATATTCATACAGGTAATACATTCGAACCTGGAGGAATTGCTATTGATCTTACCAATGTGAAAAATGGCTTTAGCAGGACAAATGTGGCGGAGTTTAACGACGGCACTGCTGTGGCCTATGACGAGCTCATAGCTTACGCAGGCTATATCAATGTGCATAATGCTGAAGGTGATCTGAGTACACTCGTGGCGCAAGGTAACATTGGCTCCAGCGTTGGTGAAACTGGCGAGATAAACTATGATATTTCAAATTCCGGCGCTTCAGCTTATATATTCAATGGGAATGGATTGTCGAACTCTTCAAACCCAAATATTACCCTCCAGAAGGGGAAAACATACACATTCACAGTCAATACACCCGGACATCCGTTTTGGATCAATTCCGTTCAGGGAACGGGCCAGGGTAATGCTTACAGTACGGGTGTTAGCAATAATGGCGCGTCTTCAGGAACCATCACATTCGTTGTTCCCAATGATGCGCCGGCAAAACTTTTTTATAATTGTGAATTTCATTCACCGATGACCGGTGAGATTAACATTACAGAATGATTTTGCAAAATGATCATTTAGCATGGGAGGAAACGAGTTGAATCTCGATGTTTATTCCAATCACGCCTGTGATTGGAAAGTTAGGTTGTGTTGATCATTGGGCACCAGGATTTTACACCTGGTGCCTTTTATTTAGTACGCCCGGTATGGGTGTAACTATAGGGTGTAGCCTGACAGTAGGAAGTGTTAGCTGAAGGCAAGAGTGTCCATCGCGAGATGGAATCCGTAGGTAAGTTCCCGGCATGACGAACAAAACCTACATAGAAGGCTAAGAGGAATGGGTGAGTTTGCATAACAAAGCGAAGCCCAATAACTGTCTGGAATCCTTGAGGTAAATGTAGCAGGCAGATGGTATGAAAGTTATCGTTCTAATATTTATGCCACTTGATGATGTTGAATAAACATAGAAATAAAAATGGCTCCTACATCGTATGTTTCCATTTGTCTTTTTATTTCATTATTTTGAGTGGAGGAATCATTTGAATTAACGATGAAATATTTTACAACCAGCCTGGTAATCCTTATTTGTATTACTACAATTGATGCTCAAAGTATAAATAATTATAGAGAGGGACGAAAAGCCTATGAGCAGGGCGACCTTAATACCGCGATAGACCTATTTGAAAAAGCGGTTACTGCCAATGCTGAATATGCAGACGCCTGGAACTATTTGGGATTGTCTTATGTAAAGATGGGAATGTACTCACAAGCGGTGAATGCATTCCAGAAATTAGAGAGTATCGATTTCAATTACTTTCCCTGGTATCACTTTGAGGCCGCTAATTCCTATATTCAACTAAACAGGTTTGATGAAGCCAGGGCCTCCATTAATAAATTCAAGACGAAGTTCCCGAATACACCCAAGTATGCCATCTATCATCATATGGCGAGAAGCCGGGAAGAGTATATCAGCCAAAGCCCCATCATCAGGGCGCAGGTTTCAGAAATGTCTACTCCCGTACCCATATCCAGGGTAAATAGCATCTATGGAGACTATACGCCTCAGGTAAGTCCTACGGGCACAAGGTTATATTTTACCAGTGTCCGCAAGGGTGGGTTTGATAATCAAAAGGATACCATCAATGGAATGAACTGGGGTGAGGACATCTATTTTTCAACTTTAATGGATAGTTCATGGAGTGCTCCGCAGCTACTCCCTGAACCATTGAATTCCATGGGCGATGATTTTGGGTCTTCTTTTACCGGTGATGGTCAATTGATGGTCTATGTAAAGTGTGATGATGACGAAGGTATTGGAAACTGCGACTTATACATTACTCAATTGAATGGAACGGAATGGACTGTTCCTCAGAATATGGGGAACGTGGTCAATAGCAATATGTGGGATTCCCAACCAACCATCAGCTCCGATGGTAATAGGATCATTTTTGCGTCAACAAGACAAGGTGGTTATGGTGGAATGGATCTTTACATGACTCAGATAAATCATCTTGGGGATTGGGGCGTTCCTCAAAACCTGGGCAGTACGGTCAATACGCCCTTCAACGAAAACGGACCTTACCTGGCACCAGATGGAAAGACACTTTACTATGCCAGTACCGGCCATCCCGGATATGGCGGCACGGATATCTTCAGTTCTACTTTTGATGATAACAAATGGTCGAGACCATTGAACCTTGGGGCACCATTGAATTCGGAAGGTGACGATACACAATTTACCATCTCAGCAGCTGGAAAAGCCTATTTTGCCTCCTCCAGGTTAGATCCAAACAACTATGATCTTTTTGAAGTTGAACTTCCGGATTATCTCAAGCCTAAGCCAACAATCATCATTCAGGGAGTGGTGACCAATGCGAAGACAACTGATCCTGTGGGTGCAGTCGTGTTAATAGAAGATATCAACAGTGGTGAGCTACTGGCGGTAAACAAGAGTAACTCGGTAAGCGGTGAATACCTTGTGGTGTTACCAGCCGGAAGAAACTATAGTGTTTCTACTACCAGTGAGGGATTTTTCTTCTATTCTGAAAGCTTTGAGATCCCTAAGGACACTAGCTATGCTGAGATCACCATGGATATTGCCCTGGAGCCGATAGAAAAGGGAACCAAAGTAGTATTGAACAACATCTTCTTTGAAAGTGGACGCGCCGAACTCAAACCAATTAGCTATGTCGAGTTAAATAAGGCCGTGGATCTACTGGAAAAAAACCCTACCATGGTCATCGAAATAGGGGGACATACGGACAATCTTGGGTCTGATGAACTCAATCTAAAGCTGTCTCAAAGCCGTGCGGATGCCGTAAGAGATTACATGATTCTGGCAGGAATAGAAGAAACCCGGATCCAATCGAAAGGCTATGGTGAATCCACACCGATCGAAGATAATTCTACGGAAGAGGGGAGGGCCGCCAATAGAAGAACAGAATTTGAGATTGTAGAGTTTTAAATATAAAAAAGGCAGCCTCCTGGAGGCTGCCCTATGACCAATCTTACGATTAGTCCTGCCTTAGTTGACCTTTAGTTTTTTATAAACCGCTGAGAACTTCGTATATCACCGGAGTCCAGGATCAATAGATAGTTGCCAGCCTTAAGTTGGCTTACATCGATTTCTATTTTTCTCTGCTGAAATTCCTGCTGGTGATGCATTTGACCAGCCAGATCATAGATCATCAGCCTGATGTTGTCTGCTGTCCCAAAGTTTGATTCGATGGTCATGGTTGTCTGAGCGGGGATCGGGTAAAGGTTAAATTTCATGGAATTGTTTGCGAGTCCCAATACGGTTTCATTGATGGTTACCTTAAAGGAAAGACTGGATGAGCCACCGTTTCCATCCTCAGCTGTAATTGTTACCATGGTAGATCCAGCACCTGCTTCTTCCAGTTTTAAAGTGCTGCCTGTTATTGATCCTGTTACTACTCCTTCATCATCACTCAGGACAGTGAAACTTAAATTATCCCCATCCTCATCAGAAAAAGTACCCGTTAGGTCAATTTCTGTACTGGTAAAACCCTGATCGAATGTCTGATCTTCAATCTGTTTGATGGCAACAGGATGATCGTTGACATTGTTAACGGTGATGGCAAAGGTTTCACTGACATGGGCTCCATTTCCATCTGAAGCGGTTACGATGATGTTTGTTGAACCATTTCCTACTTCACTTAGTGAGAGCATATTACCTGCAATGGTCACCGTGATGACCGCTGTGTTTTCGCTTATGGCTTCAATTGTCAGCGGATCCTGATCGTCATCAGCAAAGGTATTTCCAAGGTCAATCTCTTCAGAGACAAAACCTTCATCCAATGTCAGGTCAGCAATTTCATTAGCAACCACCGGAGCATCATTAACATTGTTGATGATGACAGGGAAGGTAACCATAGTTGTACCTCCCTGTCCATCATCGGCGGTGATAGTGATATCTGTGTTCCCATTACTGACTTCTGAAATAGTGAGCATTGTGCCGTCGATACTTACAGTTACGACAGATTCATCATCAGATAATGCTTCGTAATGCAATGGATCAGCATCTTTATCGGAAAATACTCCACTAAAATCAATGACTTTGGATCCAAAACCTTCGTCAAGGGTTTGGTCTTCAATATCAGCATCGGCTACTGGGGCATCATTCACATTATTCACTGTCAGTAGAAACTCATCGGTTGTTTCTCCACTGACATTGTCATCAGCAGTTATGGTAATAGTGGTTGTACCCAGACCACCTTCAGTAATTGTTAAAAGCGAACCGTCGATATTCACAGTTGCAACGTCTGGGTTATTACTCTCGGCGTTAAAAGAAAGTGGATCATCATCCTGATCAGTAAATACGTCCGCCAGGTCAAATTGTATTGATCCGAAATATTCATCCACTTCCTGATTTCCAACTGGATTAGATACGAGGATACTTTCATTCACATCGATGATTGATATGGTGAATTGTTTTTCGAATGTGCCGCCATTCCCATCATTGGATTGCACCCTGATAGAGTAATCGGATTGACTTTCATAGTCAAATATCACATTAGCTAATAGCTCATTTCCAAGTATGGTGAAAGATGAATTATCATCATCCCCTGAGCCAGCTACCAATGAGTAAATATGACTATCAGCTAAGTCTTCATCGATGGTTGAAAATGCACCGATCACATCGTCCATACTGTTGAGTTCGGCTATTGTGGCATTATTGAGTATGTTTTCCGTGGGTGACTCATTTACATCATCAACCAGGATCGTCATGGCTTTTTCCAGGGTGTTTCCTGTTCCATCATCCGTTTTCACCCGGATATAATATTCATTCTTAACTTCATAGTTGAAGGATTCTTCTGCAATCAGGACATCACCGGAGAGACTGAAAGCTGCATTGTCAGTATCTCCGGCACCGGCTACAAGGGTGTAGGTATATGACCCTGAAAGACTTTCTCCGTAGGTGCTTAAATGACCAACTTCCGTTCCTTCTGATTGGTTCTCATCAATGATTTCGTTGTCTAATGTGATCTCGGATACAGAAGCTGGTAAGTCATTGATTGTGATGGAGAATTCTTTTTCGAATGTCCCACCATTTTCATCATCAGTTTGAATTCGAATGGAATAGGAAGTTTTGGTTTCAAAATCAAATATCTCCGCACTCCTCAGTTCATCTCCCACGATATCGAAGGATGCATTGTCTGTGTCACCTGAACCTGATACCAGGGAATAGCTGTGATTTTGAGATTCGTCTTCATCAGATGAGGAGAGCATTCCAACCACGGTCCCGATGGGATTACTTTCGTCAATAGAAGTGCTGGATAACCCGATGTCTGTTGGGTCATCATTGGCATCAGCCACGCTGATCGTAAAGGATTCTTCATAAGTTTCAAACTCATCATAAACCTGTATCCTGATTGAGTAGGTGTCTTTTATTTCGAAATTGAAAGGATTTGGTGCTGATAACTCATTTCCACTGATATCAAATGTAGCATTGTCTTCATCTCCTTCACCAGAGACAAGGGAAAATGTGAATGTTGGGTTGAAGTTTTCATCGGTAGCAGATAATAAGCCTACCAGGCCGGATGCATTTTCGTCGATGATATGACTTGAAAGCTCAATATCCGTTGGAGCAACCTGGTTTTCGAGCACAGTGACATCCCAATCCTGAGTGGTGGCATCTTCTGCAGTAACCGTGTAAGTAACCGTAGTGGTAAAGTCCTGAGCTATTCCACTATTAGGCGAAATAGAGGCATCTTCTGAAATAGTAATAGCTGGGCTAAGGTCAGAAATATCTGTTCCAGCCGCAACCACCACAGATACTGTATGGTTCAGTTCATCGATGACAGCATCTTTCAGGGATTCAGAGAGTGTAAATGTGAGTATTTCCTTCCTGAAGCTGGGGCAGTCGGTACTAAACGAGGTCGTCACATCGATGTCAGTAAAATTGGTCTCAGCATAGGTTACATCATCCACGGTGACACAGGAAAGGTTTGGGTTATCCCACAGGTCGAGGTATTCCAATTCTTCATTGTTGCCATTGGCGATATTGAATCCAAAGAAGTTGTTTTCTTCTGCGTAGACATATTCCAATAACGGGTTCATGCTCAAATCCAGGTATTCGATCTGATTACCACGGACAGACACGCCAATCAGATTGGGATTATCCGTGAAGTCTGCCTCTGTAAACAGGTTATAATCGATGTAAACTTCCTCGAGTAGGCTGTTTTGGCTGAGATCAACTTCAGTTAATTGATTTCCACTTAAGGTAAGAATTTTAAGCTGTGGACATTGAGTAACATCTACTGAAGTAAGTTGATTATCCTCAGCACTTATTTCAATCAGTAAAGGATTATTAGTCAGGTCGAGACTTGTCAACAGGTTTTCTGAAATATATAGCTCCTCCAACGCTCCAAGTGTACTTAAATCAAGACTTTCCAGTATCGATTGGGTAACCACTACTTCCCGAAGGTTTGGGTTATTGCCAAAAGTGAGCGCTGCCAGGTCATCATTTCCACAATTCAGAAATTCAAGCGATTCAATGGTACTTACATCAAGAGCAGTGAGTTGACTATTGGAGGTGATAAGTCTTTTTATATTCGTGTTGCTACTTAAATCAAGGCTGGTAATCCCCGAAGCCTGCAAGTCAAGTTCCTCCAACATGATATTACTACTTAGGTCCACTGTGCTGAAAGGATTGACCCTTGCCAAAAGTGTTTTGAGGTTAACATTGTTGGAGAGGTCAAGTGTTGTCAGATCATTATTCTCGATCTCAAGATATTCCAGGTTGGTATTGCTGCTGAGGTCGATGGTCGTCAATCCCATATAGTTACATTCCAGGTGTTTTAGATTCGTCAGGTCGGAGACGTCCAATGTGTTGAGTCCGCAACCTGTCATGATTAGTGATTCGAGCTGGGTGTTGTTACTCAAATCCAGTGAAGATATTCCTCCGGAAAACAAGCTGGAAATGTTTAGGTGCTTGAGTGAAGTCAGCGCACTCACATCAATTTCGTTGATGGAATTATTGTTTACTTCCAGACCAACAAGATTAACAAAATACTCAAGGCCTGTGAGATCAGTGATCAGCTTATAGGGGAGATGTAAGGTGTCGCTAAAAGCCACTATTTCATCGTATTGCAGGATGTCATCATCATTGGTATCGATGACTGGTGTGTGATTGAGCAGTGCTGTTCGGAAATTAGGATCCGGAATCGCCGGTGGGCAAGTCTCTTCGGATAAGTATGTACTCAAATTTATACCTACCCTGGAATTGGCGTAAGAAATGCTATGCACTTTTACACACAGCAGGTTCAGGTTGTTAATGATATTTATATTGCTGTAGCCTGTAATACCAGAGAGATCTAGTGTAGTTAACTCATTCTCATGCAGGTATACCTGATCCAGTTCCTGATTGTTACTAAGATCAATGGCCTTGATTTTATTATCTCCAGCACTTAAAAACTCCAGATTTGGGTTGTTTGTTACATCCAGTTCAGCAATATCGTTTACACCAACATACAGCTTTTGGAGCTTAGGATTGTTAGTGACGTCTATTGCTGTGAGAGAAAGGTTGGAGAAGTAACCGATGACCAGGTCATGAAGTGTGGTTGCGTTTACTTCTGGGATATCATAATTATTGAAGAGTCTGACTTCCTGGAGCTTTGTGTTTTGAGTAATGTCTACGGATTGCAAATCATTATTGCCTGCAAATAAGTAAGTGATATGCTGGAAGGCTTCGATGCCTGTGATATCAGTGATGGCTGTGTTATTCCCAACATTGAGGTTGTCAGTAAATGAGAGTGCCTCGCTGACCTGTATTTCACCATCATCATCCAGATCAATGTCCGGTGAATGGGAGGTGAGGGCTGCTTTAAAAGCTGCATTGGGGATATCTACCGTACAATCTGTACTAAACCCTGTACCAGCGGGAATGTTGGCCCAATTAGCATCTGAATAGGTAGGGTTATCAACGGTAACACAGCTTAGGTCAGGATTGCCTGTAGCATTGAAGGTTGTTACAGAGGTATTTGTCCCATTGTCCAATTTTAGAATAGTCAATCTATTGTCTGATACATCTACAGAGGAAAGGGAGGTGTTGGCACTTAAATCCAATGCCTTGATCAGGTTATCAGTTAGTACAAGCCCGGTTGCACTGGTAAATGCCTCAATGCCCACTGCAGATAGAATTTCACGGCTGGAGGCATAAATTGTTCCACTATACGTATTTGCTTCGCTGGTCTTGATCTTTCCATCACCATCCAAATCTATAACAGGACTATGTGAGAGAAGGGTGGCTCGAAAATTAGGATCAGGTATATACAATGTTGGGTCATCGCAATCTTCTTCAAAACCAACACCCGGATCTGCGTCCAATTGAATTGAAGCGGGTGTATCAGAATTAAATACGGAAATACAATCCAACGAAGAATTACTCTGAACTCTTAACCTTTGCAGCGTCTTACCATTATTGGCATTAAGTGAAACAAGGTCGTTGTTGTTGGCATATAAGAAATCAAGGTTTGGCAGCATGCTAACATCAAGGCTACTAAGACCACTTGAAGCAACTTCAAGTGAGGTCAATCCAGTGTAGGGACTCAAATCAAAAGAAGAAACAAATGGATTGTCACCGAGTCCTAATGTGGTAATATTGCTAATATCTGAAGGGGAGATAAATGTGGTAATGTTGTTGTCTCGACAATTGATATTATTAAGATCTGAATTAGCATTTAGGTCGAGAGAAGTCAGGTTGTTGGTGAAAATGCGCAGACTATATAGCTCCGTATTATTGCTGAGATCTACTGAAGTCAGATCGTTTTGGTTGAGATACAAGTAGCGTAGCTTGGTGTTATTACTCAGGTCTATGCTACTCAAATTGCAATTATCTGCATATAACCCAGTGAGTTCTGTATTTTGGGTAACATCTAAACTTGGTAAAGTCGTATTCCACCCCACATTCAGGCTTGTCAAATTGATGAAAGTCTCTATGCCTGTCATATCTGTAATACCCTTGGAATAGAGATTCAATGAACCGGTGAAAGCTTCAGCTTCCGACACCTGGATTTCCCCATCATCATTGGTATCGACAATCGGACTGTGTGCCAAAAGAGCTGCTTTGAAATTAGCGTCTGGTATAGTGACTACTTGAGCAAATCCCTCAAGTGAAATAATGGTTGCGAGAAATAATAATAATTTTTTCATAAGGCATTGATTTAGGAGTTCAAACATCCTTCAATGCCTAAATATTTTTCCTACCCACCCGGGGTAGTTATACAGTAAAAATTTGTAAGTTTCTTAATATCAGTTAGTTATATTTAATGAATGGGGGTATTATTATCCCTGATCCACCTGAAGCATATACTGGAAAGCTTCTTTTCGATTGTTTACACCCAACTTGCTATAGGTGTTTTTAAGATGGTATTTCACTGTATTGACTGATATAAATAACTGGTCTGAAATCTCAGGGTTACTCTTACCTTCCAGTGTCAGCCGGAGTGTATCAAATTCTCTTTCAGTGAGTGGGTTATGCAGCTTACCGTTTAAATCAGACAGATCCAGGTTCACAGCAATGTCGGCCGGACTGGTGTGCAATTCGATGAAACGTTCTTTTAATGCTTCCAGTTGTAACTCCTGAGCTTCCTGTTCAGCTTTTTGCTTTTTATATCTTAAAGTAAAAAAGACGACCAGTAGCACGATGACCATACCTCCACCTATTGCTGTAGCAAATTGGGTGAACCGGGCTTTGGATAATCTCACATCCTTAAGCTCATTCTCAAGGGCTAGCTGCTCAATTTCGGCTTCTATTCTGGCTGTTTCGTATCGGGTTTCCAGCTCATTGATTTGTTTGTTTTTCTCCAATGTAAAGACCTTATCCTTAAGTGTAGTCCCTTTTAATAAGAAGTCATGTGCCTTTTTAAAATTGAAGGAAGCCAAACTGATCTCCTCAAGGAGGGTGTAAGTATAGATGATATCCTGGGTGAGTTGGTTTTCCTGAGCAATACCCAAAGCATCCAGGGCAATTTGTTCAGCCTTTTGAAAATTTCCTTTGGCCAGCTCATTCTCTGCCATGGATAAGATTACATTTTGAATACCCGATGAAAAGTCGAGCTGTCTGAATATTCCTAAGGCTTTTGTGAAGTTTTCATCTGCTCTTTGGAATTGCTTCATGGATGAGTACGTAGTACCTGAGTTAAGGTAGGTGTTCCCAAGTCCTTCCAATTCACCAATATTATGAAAAATTATAGCCGCTCGTTGATAGTAATCCAACTCTTGTACAAACTCATCGGCATAACCATGAATGATCCCAATGTTGTTCAATGCATGACCAAGCCTTAATGAATCACCAAACGCCCTTGATAATGATTCTACCCGCTTGTAGTATTCAATGGCTTTTTCATCCTCTTCCTGGTACATAAAGTTGATCCCTATGTTATTATAAGCATCAATCAGGGTAAGGGTATCCTTGTAGTTATCAGCAATGTCAATGGCTCTGAATGCGAACCAGGTAGATGTATCATATTTGGCCAGATAACTGAAGGCTGTTGAAAGTCCAATAAATACCTGTCCTTTAAGTGAGTCAAATTTAAGATTATCGCAAAGCGGTAATAATTGCTCACAAATAGTTATAGCGGTATCGGCATCAGTCTCAGCATATTCTTTCGCTAGTTTAGTAGAGAGGACCAGGTAACTTTTATTTTGTGGGTTTAGTCCTTTCAGCTCATGTTCGAGACTGTCAAATATGGACTGAGATAACAAAGGGATGGAGGTGAAAAAGAATAGCGTCAAGATAAAAATGGATCTTAAATTGACGGAGAATGTTTTGTGTGACAATGAGTTTAGGCTTTACTGATAATAAATCTATAAAATTAGGTTATTGTAAATATATTTTATTGACAAAAATTCAGTAGAAATCTTGAGTAAAATATCAAATAAATGTGTGGTAAATCCCACAATCCATTTAAAAATCAGCTAAATTTGCCGGCTTAATACAATTGCATTTGAGTCATTTTAAAAGTCTGGGACTGTCAGAGTCATTGCTTGAAGTTCTGGATCAAATTGGGTTTTCAACACCCACACCCGTACAGGAACAAGCCATTCCTCAACTTTTGTCAAACAATCCCACTGATTTTATTGGTCTGGCACAAACCGGTACTGGTAAAACCGCAGCGTTTGGATTGCCGCTGTTGGATCTCATTGATGAGGACCAGAAGGAAATACAAGCCATTGTGATGGCACCTACACGAGAATTGGGTCAGCAGACCGGTGCGCAACTCATCGATTTTTCCCGGAACAACCCTGAAATCAGGGTAGAAGTGGTTTATGGTGGAGCCGCTATTTCCAACCAGATAAAAGCCTTAAAACAGCGACCAAAAATCGTTGTTGCTACACCCGGGAGATTGATTGACCTGCTTAACAGAAAAGCATTAAACCTGGAAAGTGTAAGGTATGTGATCCTCGATGAAGCCGATGAAATGCTCAACATGGGATTCAAGGAGGACATTGATACTATTTTGTCGCACACTCCTGAGGAGCGAGTAACGTGGTTGTTTTCTGCAACGATGCCTCCTGAGATCAGGAAGATTGTTTCCAGGTATATGAAGCATCCTATTGAGGTTGCTGTCAATACCGAGGAAAAATCCAATAAAAACATTTCTCACCAGTATGTGGTGACTAAAAGCTCTAACCGACTGGCAGCTGTTCGTAGATTCATGGAGATACAACCTGAGATGCGAGGGATCATGTTTTGCCGTACCAAAAGAGAAACTCAGCAGATCGCTGATGAGCTTTCGGGTATGGGGTATGGAGTGGAAGCGCTGCATGGAGACTTGAGCCAGGGCCAAAGAGATGCTGTGATGAAGCGTTTTAAGACCCGGTCAATGCAATTGTTGATTGCCACTGACGTAGCTGCCCGCGGTATTGATGTCAGTGACCTGACCCACGTATTTCATCATTCACTTCCCGATCAACTGGAAAGCTATACCCATAGAAGCGGTAGAACCGCCAGGGCAGGGAAGAAGGGTATATCGCTGGTTTTTATCAATCCAAGGGAAGGCCGCAAAATCACTGAGCTTGAGAATAAAATCAAAGTGAAATTTGAGCAGGTGATGATCCCATCGATGGACGAGCTGAAATTCAGCCGCATTCATCATTGGGCGCATATTATTACCAATACACAGGTTGATGGTAATGCTGAGGATATATTGCAGCAGTTGAAGGGGCATTTTGATGATTTAAGTAAAGAAGAGATCCTCAAGCGGCTGATTACGATACAACTCGACCACCTAATGGACGAGTCTGATGAGCTCAATGAGTCAGCCGATTCAAAATCATCGGGTAGAGACGGAGGAGGTCGTAAAAAACGCTCCGCTGATGGACAGCATCGCTATTATGTAAACATTGGCAGCATCGATGGTATGACGAAAGCAGATCTCATACATTTTATTGCTGATATTTCGCGAGTGGATAGAAATTTTATTACGGAAGTTTCTATGCAAAAGAATCACGCCTATTTTAATGTTGCTAGCGGGCAGGATAGTGGTTTTGGCAATCGGTTTAAGGGAATAGAGATTGAGGGTCGTAGTATCCGAGTGAATCGCGATGATGAGCCACAACAAAGAAAAGATACCGGAGGCGGTAAGTCTAAAAATAAGCCAAAGAGATCTAGAGGAGATTTTTCAGGACGCCGAAATCGAAGAAGGAGATAATTAGTTGACTTGATCAACAGTAGTGACCGTATAAAGTTTCAGGTTGGCCGTAGGCGCTATTGCTATTTCTCCGACAAACTGTTTTGTAAAAAAATCCGGAAGGGTAAGTTGATCTGCAAGTTCCTCTGAGATCAGGTGGTTGTAGCCCATTTTACGGCAATGTTTCTCAATAACACCTCCTTCATAAAGAACGGGTCCACTAAACACGATCTGACTTTTAACATCCCCAACCTGTCCGATGACCACTGAACCAATATGAAATCCCGCACAAAATTGTGGAAGTATACCATATTTGGTTAGGTACTTTTCCCTGTGACCATTGATCACCTCAATCGTCTTAAAAAAAGCCCTCAGGCAGTTCATGTTCTGAAGCGCACTGGCTACTTTCCACGTTACAACCATTTCGTCCCCAACATATCGATAAATAAGCCCATTGGCATCGACAATCGGGTCTGTGATATCCTGAAAGAATTCATTGACAAATTGATTAAATCTGACTTCGCCCATTTTCTCAGCCAGGCTGGTTGAGTCATTGAGATCAAGGAACATAAACACTCGCTGTTCTTTGGTTGGATGATGGTACTTACCAAAAATAAGGTTTAGCAGAATTCCCTGTCCCATTTTGAGTGACATCTGATGAGTGAAAATGATGGCAGCACTGGTCACTAAGGTATAGCCAACGATGATATTGAAATCACCCTGAAAAATAAAACTTGAGAATTCTGATCCTCTGAGGTACTCAATATAACCCACGTTATTAAATAGACTTCGATTGAAGGAATACACCACCAGAATGAGTAAGATAAAAAAGGAAGAATAATAGCAGGTCTTGAAGCACACCTGTGGTATAAATTTCATGCTTCGTTTGATTGGGTTGCTAAGATATAGTTCTGATACGGAGAGAAAAATACTCCCCAAAATACCTATTGAGAGGCCATTTAATACAGCAATAGGGTCTAAGATCTCTCTGCCCAGGATGGGATAGATCAAACCAAATGATGTGCCAATCAGCAAAAATCTTGCTGTTATTCTTAGTTTTCTGTTGGCAATACCGGTAATCATATTTCAGTAAGTTTCCGGTCTTCTATTGCAGAAATGGACATCTCCTCCAATCTACCCCGCAGTTTAAACGTTCCTAGCTGTTTTACTTCATATAAAACAGGTATTTTCAGACGATTGAGCAGGCTGTCTGAAATAACAAGCTGTTCATCCAATTCATTGCATTTGGCCAACATCCTTGATGTAGCATTCATGGCATCCCCCTGAAAGACGATCTGTGTTTTAATTTTACCAATTTCAGCACGGACCAATTTACCATAATGCAGACTTGCTATGGTTTGAGGAATTATCTTGTACTTATTGTAATAGAACTCTTTGCGATAATCCAGCTTTTCAATGATAGAAAAATAGGCTCTGATACAATTAGCCCGGTAGATGCCTTTTTCGGGCCGCCAGGTCACCACCACCTGGTCTTCCACATACTCATAAATGATCCCCTGGTGTTGAACAATGGGGGTGGTAATATCAAACAGGTAATCATTGAGAAAATTAAAGAAATCGTACTCATTCAGCTTTTTTGAGAATTCAGGAACATTTTTTATTCCTATAAACAAGATTATTCTCTCCTGGACCACAGGTTGATAAAATGTGCCGGTAATAAAGCTGACCAGCATTCCCTGTCCCATTTTTCTGCTGATCATTCTTGTGAAATTGATTGAAAAAGCAAAAAGAAGCGAGTAAAGGATGGCGATGCCAAAATTGCCATGGATAATATAAGTCTTGAATTCATCTGATGCCATCACCTCATAAAATGACATATTAAACCTGATAGATCTTGAAAGGATGGTTACAAACAATATAACTGAAGTAATTAGAAAGATATAAATGACTGTTCGTAGAGCTAAAAGCCATATAAACCGCATTTTCCGTGATCCGGCTGTAAAAAACCACAATTCCAGGATAGATATCAGTGCTCCGAGCAGCAGCCCAGCTACTCCACCATTGATAAAAGGGTGGATCGAGGAGAAGCCATTGGCAAAAGCAACATAGATGAGACCCAGTATTACCCCCACAATTGTGATTTGTGAAGAAACACGAAGTTTGATCTTCTCATTAATGGTTAGGCTCATGTGATTTTCCGGATGTTGGCAACCAGGTTATTCAATAAATTTAGCTGAAATGGTTCAATCTTATCATTAAAACCCTGTGTGAACAATGATCTAATTGTACTAACTTGTGTAATATTTGTATTATTTTTGGTGAGTCATCGCCTATGCTGAGTTTTCGCCAAATATTATTAGCATTAATATGCTCATTTTGGGTAGGGAATGTCTATGCCCAACAGCGAGGTCAAATTCTGAAGGCGGGTGATAGTGTATTGGACCCCAACGGAGACGGGTATATTACTGAGTCAGGCAATGCTTTCTCAATTGATGGATACTATGTTGATGAATTTGAATTCAAAATGTTTGGATTGCCATTTGCGGGAGATGGGGAGACAGACGGAGATGCTCAACAAAGCTGTTCTACCACAGATCTAGCGACTGATACAACCGGATTCTCATCATACGGTGTCCTGGAGAATGGCAATCTAATTTTTAGGTTCAGATTAGCTGGCAATCGACCCAGTGTAGAGTCCTATACCATCCTCATTGATACAGATAACCTGATAGGTCCATCAGATCCAAACTATACACCGGATAACCCAGGTTTTGAGGTTGACATCACCTTAATAAAAAATAAGTCCAAGGGTGTATTTGTTTACAACATAGATGGGATAGATAATTGTCCTGGTATATTAGCCAGCTATCCTTTTTCCACACATTTTCAAAGCTCAGTAGCCGGCACCACATCATGTAATGATGCAGATTACTTCTACGACTTTTATATCCCTTTTCAGGTACTTACAGATGAATTTGGCATTACGGAACAAACCGAGTTGCGATTTATGGCAGTCACAAACGTTTCGGCTACTTGCGCAATGGGCGGAAATATATCCGACGTTGGGGGTGTGAATGATGATAATTATGCTACGCTGGAGGAAATGTTTGTGACTTTATCAGAATCACAATGTCCAACGGCCATCGAAGACCTTTGTCAGACCTGTGAGGGTTTTAAAGTAGGAACAACAGAGAAGCCTGATATCAATCAGCCGGTAAAAGTCGGTGAAAGTGTCATTACCGGTACCTCAGAATCATTGGCCAATATTTTTGTTTCGATATTTGACGGTGATGGAACACCCGTGGAGGACCTATCAACTTCTGCTGATATTGATGGAAACTGGGACCTTACTTTGTCGCAACCGCTACAAAATGAAGATTCTATCACTGCACGTGCTCAGATAGAGGGTTCCTGTTCTTCCGGAATCTCCGAATCAGATATCAGTTTTGCGCTTGTTATTGTCAATACACCATCTGTAATCAGTGGATCTACAGGAGCCTTGAACTATACGGAAAATGCAGATCCGATATCCATATTTGATGACTTAAGTATATCGGACTTTGATGATACAGAAATAGATTCAGCCTGGCTTACAATAACTGCAAATTATACTATTTTAGAAGATGCCATCACTTTGCCTCCGGATCAGGGGCTCAATGTGAGTTGGGAACCGTCCCTGACCAGGGTGAGGATTTTTGGAAAAGCTTCTCTGGCAGTTTATGAGTCAGTAATTCAGGGAGTTGCATATAGTAATTCAAGTGATGATCCGGACCTGTCTACGCGATCATTTTCTGTGAGTATCCATGATGGCTTGGATGAGAGTAACGTACTCAATAGATCAATAGATATTAGTCTTGTAAATGATGCCCCGGTATTGTCCGGAAATGCGATCATTATCCCATATACTGAGAGTGACACAGATGTGATCATTGAAAATTCACTGATCATTTCTGATTTGGACGACATCTCCTTTGAAGGAGCTACTATTGTTTTCATCCAGGGATATGATCAGGTAGAGGATACGCTACAATTTGTGGATCAAAACGGAATAACGGGATCTTTCGATGATGGGCTGGGTGTTCTTACATTGTCTGGTACTGCATCTTTATCTGATTATCGGGCAGCTCTAAGAAGTATTAAATATGAAAATTTACATGCCGGTAATGATGGAGTAGAAGTCATTGATGACCCGATTACCAGGATTATTGCTTTTCAGCTGGATGATGGTACGGACCAGAGTAATCTTCATTCTGTGAGTATTGACATAGATATCGCTCCTAATGTGGCACCTGTTTTTGTTGACAACCTATCAGACAAGAATCCGGTGGATACTGTGGTAATGAATTTACTCGAAGACACTTTACTTGACTCATGCCTGGTGGCGTTTGATGCGGATGGTGATCCTGTAAACCTCCAAACTGGATTTACCTATGAAAATGGTGTGGGTACACTTGAGTTGAACCCGGCAGGAGGATTATGCTTTACATTTACTCCGGATCTAAATTATACAGGAAGTGAATTTGTGAGTTTGACCGGATGTGATGAAGTATCCAGTGGATCGCTTTGTGACAATGTGGTTGTTGAATTTAATATTCTCCCCGTAAATGACCCACCGGATATTGTGGACGAGAGTGACAACCCAATAGACACTGTTTATTATACTGCAACGGAGGATATAGCCGACAATTTCTGTATTGATGCCATAGACATCGAGTCCAATACACTTGAGTTTACTGAAGCAATTTCGGTTGCCGGAAATGGAACTCCTACAATACCGGATGCTAACATCCTGTGCTTTGATTACCTGTCAAATATGGATTATTTTGGATCCGACACACTTAGGCTGGTCGTATGCGAACAGGGAAGTTCCACTCAATGTGACACTATTGTGGCTATAATTGAAGTATTAGCGCAAAATGATCCCCCTGTGGTGGAGGTAGGTGGCTTACCAGCAGATACGGTGTATTTTGATGCACTTGAGGATGTCATCACTCAGATGTGCGTGTCAGCTTCAGACCCAGATATGGATGTTTTGGAAGTCGTGGATGCCAGTACCCTTGAAGGTCCCGGAATTTTTGAGCATCTGCCATTAGGCGATCTATGCTTTTTCTTTCAAAGTGAGAAAGATTCTACAGGAATGGTTTATGGAGAGATAGTGGTTTGCGATGACGCATCTCCTGCCTTATGCGACACCGTAGTTGTGGCTATAAATATCATTCCTCAAAATGATCCGCCTATTATCGTGGATGAAGAGGATAATCCATTGGTCGAACCATTTGATACACTTTACTATCAGGTTAATGAAGATGAGCCCCTAGATTTCTGTATTGATGCCATTGACCCAGATGGCGACCCGATAGTATTGACCGAGGCTCAGTCCATTGATGGAAATGGCAGTTACACCATCACTGATCCTGATAACCTCTGCGTATCTTTTACTCCCGATATGGACTTTAATGGTTCGGATGAGGGGTTACTTACAGTGTGCGAAAGTTCCGGTTCAGATCCGGAATGTGCATCCATCATCGTAGTCATTGAGGTTTTACCAGTCAATGATCCTCCTGTGATTAATGACGGAACCAATGCCGTAGATACACTTTATTATACAACGGATGAAGATGAACCTCTGGAAATATGTTTAATGGCAGATGATGTCGATGATACCAGTATCACCGTGGATCAGGTCACTACCTCGAGCTCAAACGGAAACTTTGATATAGGCAATCCAGATGATTTATGTACTACATTCAATCCTAATGAAGACTTCAATGGAGAAGTAATTGGGGAAGTCATTGTTTGTGACGGGCAGGATCCGGCATTGTGTGATACTGTCATTGTTATCATTGATGTATTGCCATTTAATGATCCACCTGGATTCCTGAATGAAAATATACAAGACGACACACTGTCCATTACAACACTTGAAGACATAGATGTAGAGTTTTGCGTGGAAATCAGCGATCCGGAAAGTAATATATCAGGGGAGCCTGTGGTTGTATCAACCACTAACCTGGGAGATTATACACTCAATATATCTGCTGAGTATTGCTTCCTGTTTTCTCCTTTCAATCAAATCAATGGCATAGAGTATGCCACTCTGGAAATCTGTGATGATGAAGGTGCTTGTGCATCCATCATTGTAGAGATTATTATTGAACCTGTCAATGACCCTCCAATAGGAGTAGAAGATCTGTTTGAGCATGATATCTACACGTCATTCAATGGGAATTTAACAGAAAATGATTCAGATCCTGAAGGAACAAGACTACAAGTAGGTTTATCGGATGGCTCCGGGCTACATGGTAACCTTGAGTTGTCGTCCAATGGTGAGTTTGTTTATACCCCATCCAGAGATTTTGAAGGTACCGAGGAGTTTATCTATCAGCTTTGTGATGAAGGTGATCCGGTAGAATGTGTTTTCGTGACTGTCACATTTGTGCTGGATGATCCATTGATTATCTGGCAGGCCATTTCACCGAATGGGGATAACATGAATGACGTTTGGATTATCGAAGGCATTGAGCTGTTTCCGGACAACAAGGTTCAGGTTTTTGACAGGTATAGCAATTTAATTTATGAGGTAGAAGGATACAACAACCAGGATAAGGTATGGCATGGTCAGTCTAATAGAGGGTTGTTTTCAGACAAAGCAGCTGACGGGAGCTATTTCTATAAACTTGATTTGGGAGATGAAAAGGTGACTAAGCCATTGAGTGGATTTATTATTTTGAAGTTGAATTAAATGAGGATATTCATACTGATATGTAGTCTATCTTTTTCTGTCATGGCATGGAGTCAGCAACAGGCCACATTTAGTCAATACATGTTTAATGGACTGGCCATTAATCCTGCATATGCAGGCTCCGGAGATGTATTGACGGCTACTGCTCTTGTAAGATATCAATCGCTGGGTCTGGAAGGGGCACCCAACACCCAGACATTTGCTATTCATAGCCCACTGCTCAATGAAAATGTGGGGATTGGCTTACTTGCCGTAAGAGACAATATCTCTATTATCAATCAATATTCTCTCAGTGGAATATACTCGTATAGTATCAAATTCAATGAATGGACCAAACTGGCCTTTGGTATTCAG
Source organism: Cyclobacteriaceae bacterium (assembly GCA_965223915.1). Classification (GTDB taxonomy): domain Bacteria; phylum Bacteroidota; class Bacteroidia; order Cytophagales; family Cyclobacteriaceae; genus UBA7330. The sequence continues at coordinate 4,112,276 of OZ245027.1, forward strand.
GCGGGGTTTAATTCACTGGATGCTCAGTACTCCAAAGCCAGGATCCAAAATACCAATGATCCGGTGTTTCAGGAAGACATCAGATCATTCAGACCCAATTTTGGCTTGGGTATTTATTTTCATTCCCAGCTATATTTTGTAGGTCTATCCATTCCACAGTTGGCCAATAATGTCTTTGATAGGGGGACTAACCTACAGACAATTAAACAGGACAACCCCATTATTCTGACCGGTGGTTACGTCTTTCGAGTAAACAGGTTGATCAATTTCAAACCTTCCGCATTGCTTAAATATGTAGCCAATGATTTTGTGGAGTATAATATCAATGCCCAGCTCTCTTTTGATGATGTGCTATGGGTAGGGGCTTCTTTAAAGATCCTAAATGCTGTGGATTTACTGACAGAGGTGCAACTGACCCGGCAGCTTCGGTTTGGCTATGCTTATACCCACACCATCAACGAACTGAGTGTAATAGACCTGGGTTCACATGAAGTAATGGTGAGTTATCGATTTCTTTATCCTCCTAAAGAGGGGCTTATTTCTCCGAGATATTTTTAAATGAGAGTAATATTTATCATCGGCTTATTGGTTGGAGCATTGATTGCTGATGCCCAAAATACTGATATCACTACTTTGTTTATGAGTGATTGGCAAAAAGCGGAGCGACATTACGAAAAATGGGCTTTCAAGAATGCCATAGAACTTTACGAACGTGTTTTAGAAAAAAATCCCAATGAATTACGGGCAAAGATCCGAATCGCGGAATGTTATGCGGAGCTAAATGAGCTTGACCTTGCCGTCAACTGGTACAGGCAAATCATTGATTTCAGTGACCTGGACCCGGTTCATTATTACAATTATGCTCAGGCTTTGTCTATGACTGGTGATTACGATGAAGCCAAAATATGGTACGAAGCGTACGGGGAGTTACAGCCTCATGACCGTCGTGCCGTTTTAAAATCAGTGTTTATCGACAGGATGGAGCTGTATCGTAAGGATACATCTATGGTTTACTTTGAGAATTTGACCATCAACTCTGAGAATTCAGACTTTGGGATGACTCCTTATAAAGATGGATTTGTTTTTTTGAGTGCCAGAGACCAGGATCTGTTCATAAAATACAAGGACTCTTATCAGAGTGCAATAGATGATGAAGACCCCTATGAGTCCAGACTAGACCTGTATTTCACAGGTAAGGGAGATTCTTCATTCAATAGTGTGGAAAAAGTCAATGATATAAATACCCGGTTTCATGAAGGACCCCTGACTTTTTTTCACGATGGAAACCATGTCATTTTTACCAGAAACAACTTCTATCAGCATAAAAAGCAGACAAGTAAGGATGGAAGAATTAAACTTAAATTATTCACGGCTGTAAGTGGGAAAGAAGGTCAATGGGAAAATATCCAACCGTTTCCGTATAACAATGATGAATATTCAACAGGTCATCCGACACTTAACCTCACTGATGATATATTATACTTTTCTTCTGATATGCCTGGGGGTTTAGGTGGCAGTGATTTGTACTATTCGATTTTAAAAGACGGACAATGGGGAAACCCTGTAAATCTGGGGCCGGAGATCAATACCGCTGGTGACGAGATGTTTCCTTATTTTTCATATGATGGAAATCTGTACTTTGCTTCAGATGGTCACGGGGGATTTGGTGGGTTGGATATCTACAGAGCCTATCCACAAAATATGACTTTCGGAAATATTGAAAACCTGGGCACTCCCCTCAATTCGAAAAAGGATGATTTCGCCCTCTATTTAGCTGAAGACGGGAGAACAGGATACCTATCAAGTAATCGAAAGGGTGGAGTAGGTAGTGATGATATCTATGCGTTTAATATTCAATTTCTGGGAATTATCGGCAGGGTCTTTGAAACTTATTCCGGTGCTTTGATCCCGGAAGCAGAAGTCATCATTACCGATGAAAACACCCAAAGAACTTACCTCATGGAATCTGATCAGCATGGTGAATTCAGACTCGATTTACCCATAGACTCCAAATATTATCTCGTTGCGCAAAAGGAGGGGTATTCTGAGGATGGTTATACCAGGGTCAGTTCGGAAGTAGATCGGTATGAAACAGACACAGTCAATGTATATCTATGGAAGCATAAACTTTTCGCAGAGGGCAGAATATTTAGCAATGAGACACAGCAATTGATGGGTGGTACTACTGTATCCGTAGATAACCTTACGGATGATAAACATGTGGAGATGATCACGGGTCCTGATGGATCCTATTTTTATGTCTTGCGTCCGGACAGAAAATACAGATTTAGTGCGCAAGCTCCTGGTCATATCCCTAAAAGCTTTATACTCAACACAGCTGGAATGAATGAAGAAGATACTTTAAGAAATGATATTGTTCTGGAAGAAACCTTTATTGATAAAAGCACTGTATTCTTTGACTTTGATAAGTCAGATCTGAAGGCGGAGGCCATCCAGACCATTAACCAGATGGTGGCCGTTCTGAAGAAACACAAGGAAACTTTTATTGTTATTAGTGCTCATGCTGATGCTCAGGGCACTTTGGAATATAACAAGGCATTATCCGACAGAAGAGCACTTTCAGTCGTCAATTACCTCAAATCAAAAGGGATCAAAGAAGCTAGGATTGACTGGTTTGGATTTGGTGAACAACTACTACTCAACCGATGTAGTGACGGAGTTGAGTGCGATGAGGAAGACCATTCAAAGAATAGGAGAGCCGAATTAAAAATTGAAGATCCTAATGGTCAAAATAGCGACAAGGGGATTTAATCCTTTGTAGCATTGAATATTGTAATAATTTCTTGTTTAGTCAATATTACATCTCACAAACCGGATTGATAATTTAATAAATGCTTTTAAACGACCTAAAGAAGCATTACCTTAGATTAAATAATCCCAAATCACCTAATAACTGAACTATGAAAACTCCCAGAGAACTGTTGGTCCTTCTGGTTGGAGTGCTGATAGCCTTCACCGGATGTGACAAAAAAAATGAACCTGCTCCTGATCCTCCAGGACCTGAAACTGGCATTTTAAAACTAAATGTTGGTATTACTGTGGACGAGACTCCTGCCGGAAGGGTGGAAGAAGTAAGCACGGATGACTTTATCGTATGGGTCATTACGGAAGATGGCGTTGATACTGTTGCAAAATTTGATCCCTGGTCTGCAGCTCCTGATGAAATAGAATTGGAGCCGGGCGAATATTACGTAGTTGCTCAGAATATTTACCCACCGCCAGCAGCAGCTTTCGAAACGCCATGGTACCATGGAGAGTCTGATGTCTTTAGCATCGATAAAGAAGAAATTCAAACCATTTCTGTGACCTGCACATTGGCCAATTACAAAGTTGCCTTTAATTATTCTCCCAATGTTCAGGCCGATTTTACCACATGGAGTGCAAAAGATACACGCGCTGTTTCAGGCGAATATCTGGAATGGCCAAAAGATGATGACAGGGAAGGCTATTTCCTTACTGGAGAGGACCTGAGCATTGAAGTACATCTGGAGTATCAAAAAGAGTTTGGTGATGAGGGGGTCATTTCCAGAGATTTCTACACAACTATACCAGATCCGTCTGCAGCCACATTATATCAGATCAACATTGACGCGACATTGTCTAATGGTGAGATTATATTACTCATTGATGTAGATGATGGTTTTGAAACCATAGAGATCGATCTGACTGCTTCTCTTACCTTTTATGGACCTGGAACCTATGAGGAAATAGAAGGTGGAGCAACAGTAACAAATGGTCCAAACAATCCGGTGCAAGGTTTTGGTAAAGCCATTACTACCTGGGAACTTTCGGATGTATTGTTGGCTAATAACAAACGAGTATTATGGGGTCCAACGCCGAATGGTATCAAGGGATCCATGGACAACGACATTTTTGAAGACAGTAGTCCCAATGAGATCCTTGATTTTGATCCTGTAGCTTCTGATTTGACCAACGGACATATGGTATTCACTGGTTCTACCATTATTGCACTGTCTGTTAATCCAGGCTCAGCCAATGTAGATTTGATGTTTGAGATCTGGGTAAAAAATGATGCTGATGCACCTATTCCGTTAATAAGTCCAATAGACCTTGGTTTACCACCCTCGATAGGAGGTTTGGCTGAATTCAATTCATCCAGTGATGTGATTGTGGTAGACTTTGTATTAAGAGCGAAAGATGCTGGTGCAGGCGAGTCTACATATGTGACTTTCCTGGATTATTATGATGCTGCTCACAACATTCCCGACCAGTTGGCATATAGCTCTTATTCCGGCGGCTTCTACTGGTCTAACTTGGATAAGTAAGAAGATTTCGTTTTTGAAAAATCCCTTTGGTGCTATATCAAAGGGATTTTTTATTGTATGTAGGTCTATTTTTCAAAAACCTTGATTTTGGTCAGCTCCTCAGATAGTTTCCAAAGTCTTTTTTGTGATGGATCGTTCTTAGATTCCGGACTTGAACCCACAAGTACCGGAGATCCCCGATATTCTCTAAAACCATCAGGACCAAAATATTCTCCACCGCTTACTTTTGGATCAAGGGCAGCTCTTAGTATTGGCAATGCGGCTTTATCTGTAGGGCTGAACAGGAGGGGAGAGACAAGGCTTCCTAAAAACATGAACACAGGATTAAAATGGTTGATGAGATCTGTAATGGTGACGCCCGGATGAGCGGCCAATGCCCGGGTCTGGTATCCTTTCTTTTTTAATCTTTTATCCAGCTGATAGGCAAACATAAGACAGGCAAGCTTACTTTGAGCATAGGCCTTAAATTCTTTGTAACTATTGTTGAAGTTTAAATCACTGAACCTAATTGTGCCTCTTTTATGACTTAAACTACTTACCATCACTATTCTTGATCCTTTCGTCTTCTCAAGGGTGTCCAACAATAAGGCCGTCAAGGTAAAATGCCCCAGGTAGTTTGCCGCAAGCTGACTTTCAAACCCATCTTCCGTTATCTCATAAGGTGTCATCATGATCCCGGCATTATTCACCAGGATATCCAGCTGCTTGTAATGAACAAAGAATTGCTTCACAAATGCTCTGACCGAACTTTGTTTACTCAAATCTATTTCAAGACACTTTAGCTTAGCATCAGGATAGACCTCTTTTATGGCATTTTTAGCTGCCTGTGCCTTCATCATATTGCGACATGCAAGCACGACCTCAATATCCTTTTGGGCCAGCTTTAAAGCCGTTTCGTAACCTAAGCCTGTATTGGCACCCGTAACAATGGCCAGTTTCCCCTTCTTATTTGGGATTTCATCAATATCAAATACTTCCATATCCTATAGACTGTATTCCAGCCATTAATGTTTTAAAAACCAAATGTTGACTCAAATCACCTCCGTTATTGACAGTTCTCATAGGCATATCTTGTTTCGATCCATAAATTAACCCAACAAATAGATGATGATGGAAACACTACAAGCCGATAAAATCAAAACGCAATATCAGGCGGAGATTCTGCGGAGTAATCGCGTTACTTCAGACCAAAATGAAGAGATCCGTGAGATCACGTTAAAGGTTAATAACCCCACATTTTACTGTGAGATTAATCAATGTATTGGTGTGCTCATTAAACAACCAGCAAAGATATTTCATCATCGGTTTTACAGCATAGCTAAAGTACCATCCAAAGAAAGCGAGCATAACATGTTTACAATCATGGTAAAGCGATGCAACTATGTTGATCCGTTCACCGGAGAAGAGGTCCAGGGGCTGGCTTCCAATTATTTATGTGACAGAAAAATAGGGGATGAAATTACCATTACGGGTCCATACCCGCTTCCATTTAAGATACCGGAAAATCCTTATGCCAACCTCATTATGATTGGTCTGGGGACTGGTATTGTTCCTTTTAGAGGATTGATCAAACATGTTCACGAAACAAGAAAAACCTGGAAAGGAAACATCAGGTTGTTTTATGGGGCCAAAAATGGTCTGGAACTTATATATACCAATGATAAGGAGAAGGATTTAAGTCAATACTATGATAACATTACCTATCATGCCATCAATGATCTCAGTCCGCGACCTTATTGGATGGATACACTCACGAAGTCTCAGGATATCGAAAAAAGGGCCGAAGAGATCCTGGATCTGCTCTGGCAATCCAATACTTATGTGTATGTTGCCGGAGATAAGCGTGTCCTGGAAAACCTTGAAACAATGTTTTCTGCCATTGTTGGATCTAAAGTAAAATGGGCCATCAGAAAAGCTGACTTGCTAAGAAAAAGTCGGTGGATTGAAGTTATTTATTAGGCAAGACCCACCAGTTTAAAGGGTACCATTAAAACGGCTAATACAAATCCAAGGAACGCTGTTAGCAGCAACCCAAAAGCCTTGAAGAAAAGGGAAAGTAGCAGAATAAATGGGAGGAATATCAACATCAATAATCCCAAAGGCCAGCAAACTGACAATAGTATCAGGAACAATAGAATAGCGATGAGTGTCTTCATATTCAAATTTTGTTTCATAGCAGGAAACAAAATGCTAGCCAATACCATAATGGATTGATAATGAATTAATTACAGCCCAGGACCAATTGGCTGGTGTTTGATAATGGACACTCTATTTGCCAATATCGGACAGGTCTCACCAAAAAACCCTGAATACCATGTTGGGCGTAATACCCAGCGCATAAATGTTTGTTTCTATTAGCCTGTTTTCCAAAGAAGGGGTAGTTCGGTATTCTTTATTTAACTGGTTCAGGCGGTTATAGATATTGAGTACAGAAATCCCAAATCGGTATTTGATCCGGTCATTATTTCTGGGTATAAGATCGTAGACCACTGAGGCATCGAGCCGGTGATACACAGGCAATGTTTGTGTATTGATCCCATCGAATGCTACCACTACAGGTCCTTGCTGACCTGTCTCTTCAATGACCTCTGTAAAAGCTTTGCCTGTATGCCAAAGCCACCCTAAAGAAAATTGTAGCTGATTTAAAGAATAGAAATGAGACCATTTCACCGTATGTTCAATATTCCAATTACCCGGAAAGGGTTTATTCTCATTTAAACCAGTGAATTCATTTAATGAATAGATGTAAGAATAAGCAAGCCAGGTTTTGTAGCCGGTAAATTGTTTCTTCACAAAAAGGTCAAACCCTTTGATGGTACTATTTCCGACGCTGAATTCATTGCCAATGGGATTCAAAAACCCAAAAGTCAGTGTGGTGATGCCCGAAATGTCCTTATAATAAGCCTCTGCCTCTGCATAGAAGTTATTTCGATCAAAAATACTTCCGGCACTTAGCTGGTAGCTGGTAGTGATGGGAAAGCCATCGGGAGAGGCGAGCGTCCAGACTTTATTTTCTAATGAAAGATCACTGATGACAGACTCTCTGATTTGACTCACCGTTTGGGTTCGGTATTCACCTGAGGCTGTGAGGAATAAGCCATTGACTAAATTCTGTTCAAGGTATAATCTCGGTTCCGCATAGAATTTACCAAGCTCCTGGTAGTAATTAAACCTTGAACCGAGCTGAAGAAATGAGTTTTGTCCATAATCCAGCTGGTATTCTGTATAGGCTGAATGGGTGTTGAGATGGTTGTCATCCACATCGAGGGTCAGGGAGTAAGTGGGTGATTCCTGCTCAAAGGCGTACCTGATTTTTTTATGAGTGTATTCATATCCTATCTGGATGCTTTGGTTATTTTCAAATGCATACCTCATTCCGAAGTGCATTCCATAGTCATGAATAAAGTTTTTCTTGGTGGCAATGTCAAGTGTATCATTAACCAACGTATTGAAAGCATAGGAGAGGAGGTACTTTGAATATTGACCATTCAGCTCGAATGACAGGGGGTTGTCATCCTCCTGCTTCAGGCTTATATTATATCCCTCATTTTTGGTATTTAGCTGGTCGGTAAATCGCTCTCCTGTTGAATCATTTCTGGTGACAAATTGAAGTGAATTGTTGTCATAAAGATTGCTCAACTTTAGAGACAGGCCTTTGTTTATTTTATAATTTAGGCTATTGGAAAAATCGTGAAAGAAAAACCTGTTGTGAGCCTGTTGATTCGACTGGTTCTCTGCAATTTTCGTGTTTTGGAACACCCTTTCAGCATATCTTTGATAGGTTGGTGTTTCCAGCAGGTCGTTGTAAGATCTTCTGCCTGACAGTTGAAGTGATAATTGATCTTCAACCAACGGTACATGTACGTTTCCATCTGCATGCAGCATATTAAAACCAACACCTCCGGTTGTTTCCTGAGGAATCAAATCTGTAGTCTGAATGTCGATCACACTGGATACCCTTTCACCATATCTGGGATTGGTTCCGCTTTTTATAAAGGTCACTTCGTTTGTAGTGTAAGGATTAAATGCGGAGAGCATACCAAAAAAATGTCCCTGATTGTAGGTTCTGATTCCATTCCATAAGACCAGGTTTTGATCTGGTGAGCCACCCCTGACATGAATTCCCGAAGCAGTTTCAAACGGACTGTTTACTCCCGGTGACAACTGGATACTTTGCATCAGATCTGGTTCTGTATGTCCCGGCAATATCTTGATCTCAGAAGGATATATTTTAACCTGATTGTTGTCCTTCATGATCCCTACGGCCAGATAATCCTTTATGGTAAGGGTCTCCAGAAACCCTACTGATTCAATTAAAATCAATTGATTGCATTCGGGGTCCAGCAGCTCTACCACTTTGCTTCGGCGCAGATTATAGCCCATGTGTCTGAGACTAAAAGATAAATCGGCGGGAACATTTTTCATGAAAAAATAGCCATCTTCGTCGGTGACCGAAGCGTAATTTGCTACATCTCCGGTAACAAGTACTCCCGGAATAGATTGGCCTTCTTCATCCACAACAACCCCACAAATGTTAACCTGATCTGCTTCGTTAAAAGGTCTGATAATATAGTAAACACTATTCACTTGTTCGAAGCGAAGGCCCAGTTTTGCCTGTAGGTATGGGATGAGTAATGTTACATCTTCCAGTTGGGGCCTGGTCACTTCTAGGGTCAAATCTCCAATGAGATTTTCTTCATAGGAAAACCTGATGTCAGAGGACCTTTCAACCTTTTTTAACAGGTCTTTGATATGCCATACCTCATGTTGACAAAGTGCTGAGAAGTGGCAAAGAAAAATGAGTATGATCAGGCTATACCTCATTAATGTTGTATCTCAACCCTTTTTCCGTTTACCTGATAATCGATCTGAAGCGCATCCAGGACGATTTTCAGGGCGACTTGCTGGTCATCATGAGGAAAGCTTCCTGTAAACATTTTGCCGGATGGTATCTGTCCTGTTATCTGCAGGTCAAACTGCTTTTCAAGTTCCTCTATGACATACTCAGCCGGTATATTTTCGAAGTTACTTTCATTATTCATCCAGGAAGGCTCAGATTGCTTCACTGCTATAGATTTTGTTTGATTATTTATTTGTCTGAATCCTGCATATGCCGCTAGAATTGTGCTGTCAGCACTTGTTGAAACCCGCACACGACCTTCATAGCAGGCTACTTCAAAATATTCGCCAGAGACTTTTACATTGAATTCGGTTCCTAGTACGGTAACCGAACCCAGGCTGGTTTCTACTTTAAAAGTATTTCCTTTCATGACATCAAAAAATGCCTCACCTTCAAGGTGAACGTTTCGATTATCTGACCAGCTCCAACGATCATGGCTGATTTTAGACCCTGCATTGAGTATTACCGTGCTTCCATCAGGTAGTTCGATCGTGCTTTTTTCACCATTTCCTGCAGCATAGCTCACATCTGCCAATTGCTCAACAGCGAAATAAGCCATTACGAGCAAGGCTGCAGATGCTGCAATTCCATACAACCAGGACCGTCTGGATTGATCTGAGGACCCCTTTTTTGATGCTTTGATAGCCTCCAGCATTTGCTCCGAATCGAAGTTTGATGGTGATTCCATCAAACTGGTACCAGCTATGATTTTCTTATAATAGCCATAGTCATCGCTGGACTCAAAATCAGCTTTTTCTTCAGGTGTGAGCTCATTATTGAGCCACCTGGCAAGGAACGTATCGTCACTAAAATTTTTCATGTCTTCATTACCTTAACGTCTTTGGCACAGATTACCCTACCGGCCTATCACTAGATTTTGATCTGACTCCTTAATTTCAACAATGCTTTATGCATAAGTTTTTCAATGGCTTTTTGTGATACTCCATTGATCTCAGCGATCTCTTTGTAGGTCAATTTTTCTATGCGATTCATCAAAAAAACTTCACGTTGTTTATCCGGAAGTGTTGAGATGGCTGAGTTTAGTTGATCCATAAACTCATTCTCAAGCATTAGAAACTCAGGAGATTCATCAGTCTGATCAATTTTTACTGTCTGGTTGGTATACTTAAGTTTTACCTGTTCATGCCTTTTCAGGCTCATGCTCAGATTATTTGCAACTTTATAAAGATAGGCTTTTGCAGTCTCAAGGGTGACTTTGGAGCAATTTTTCCATAACGTAATGAAAGCGTCCTGAGCCACATCATTGGCGGTTTGGTCGTCACCGTATTTATAATAGATGTAATTCCGTAGTGGTTTGATATGGGCATGAAAAAAGCCATTGTAGGTTTCTTCTTTACAAAGCGGATCGATAGACATCATAGACAATTAAATCTATTCTTTTTTTCAGGTTTTCTCAAATGGGGGGTAGGGTAAACCGCAAGGCTACACGTTTCCCATCTGAACAGTCAAACAAGTGACTTGAATATAATCATGTTAAAACGTCTAAACATAATGAATGATGAAAACCTTTAATTACTTGATCATGATAGGAGTAGCCTTTGGGCTTTTATTCCTTTCGTCTTGCCTTGAAGAAGAGAATCCATGTCCGGATGCAGTCATCAATGTGACCATTGATAGTACAGATTTTAAATATACCATCACCGCTGAGGGTCTTGAAGAGATCATCTATGAGTGGCGGGTGAATGGTAACGTTGTAGAAACAGAAGAGCTGAATGATCTCAGAGACAATCTGCTGGATTTCACATTCGAGCCAGGTACTTATACCATATGTATCTCTGGTGAATCTGAGTTATGCGGTGGCAAAATTGAGATCTGTAAGGAAATTACCATTGAAGCAAATCCTTGCCCAGAGTTGAAATTTGAATATGAGCAGGTTTCCCACAACAAGTTTGTATTCGAAGCCAGCTTTGAGCGCAGGCACGATATTCTCTACACCTGGTATGTCAATGGAGATTCTATTGAAACAGCGCCCTTTGGAGAAAACAGGTGGCATGTATTTGATTATGAATTTGAGGTAGGGACGCATGAAGTGTGTATCAAACCAGCGAATAGAGATTGTGAAACATCCTACTGTAAGGAAATTGTGGTGGAAGAAAAGGTATGTCCGGATCCATTTTTTGTGAGTGATATGCAGGAAGGCAATGCCTGGTTATTTGAAGCTGATTTTGAAGGAAGAAATGAGACCATGTACAAGTGGTATGTAAATGATGACCTGGTAGATAAAGAAAACTTTGATGGTCATGAAACAGATCATAAGCTATTGAAAGAGTTTGCTCCCGGAGAATATAATGTGTGCCTGGTGATATATACAGACTGGTGCGAAGCCGTGGAATATTGTAAGACAATTGTGATTGAAGAAGGACCGAATGATTGTGTGGATATAGGCTACACGGCAGAACGAATGGGAGAGGATCTGGCTTATAAGTTCACTGCGGACTTCACACATAAGGATGATGTGACTTATATCTGGAAAGTATTTATCAACGATGACTATCAGGGAGGAGAGGAACGAATTGCTGGTTCGGAAGATGATCATCAGTTTATCTGGCAGTTTGAAACAGGTGTTTCTTACGAAGTATGTCTGATTCAAGATGGAGGTTGTGTGGATAAACAAATCTGTGAGACATTTAAAATTGAGTAGTTGGTTGGTTACTTGCCTAAAGAAGTTGCCCTGATTTTCGGGGTGACTTCTTCCTTTTATATGTTAATGATTTGCGTGTTATCTCAATGATAAATTGTTTATGTAATGAAAAAGTTGGTTATTTTCACTTGCAGACCTTGTACGCGCGAGAAGCAAAAGAACGTGATAATGACGCATGTCAATCAACAAAAACCAACACAATCAGTGAATTATAAGTTATTGATATCCAGAATATTATTCTATCTTATTTAAACCTGTGAAGTATCTAAAACTATCTCTCCTTTTACTCTTTGTCTGGGCGTCTGGTTTTCTCTCCGGATGTATCGATGTCAAAGAATTGGATTTTCCGGAAGACAGGTCCGATGAGATAATAAAGACAATAGATGTATTCACACTCCTTAATTTTTACGGAAACAGCGATCGGCCGGGTAATTGTTTTTCCATTGTATTTCCATTTGAACTCTCCTATAATACCGGAATTATTATCAATATTGAAGATCTTTCAGGATTGAATGAAGCCATTGAAAATCAGTCAAATTCATTTTATATCGAAGGAGTCATATTGCCATTGCTGGTTAATAAGAATGGTGTGTTAGCCAGTATAGAAACCGTGGATGACCTGAAAGAGCTATTGAATAATTGTGAGGTTCCGGATTTGACAAGATACCTGAAAGATTTCAAGAGTCAGTGCTTCGAATTTATATTCCCTTTCACCATGATCCTGGATCAGGATACTTTCATTGTTGAAAACAATGATGTTTACCATGACCTTAAGACGTCGTTTGGCGATGATTTCCTGCCAGAGCTTCAGTTTCCCTTAGAACTTGAAGTTTTTGAATCAGATGAAATTGTGGATGTAACAAGCTATTATCAGTTACTTCAAATATCCAATACCTGCGAGCCTTGTCCGGATGGTGAAATTGTCATTAATCCGGAGTACGATGGCCAATATACCTTCAAGGCTGCCTATAAGCGAACGGATATTCCGATCGACTATAAATGGTATATCAATGATGATTTTATCAGGGAAGGAAGTGCCAGCATTGAGGATTCACTGGTATTGGAGTTGCCGGAAGGGGAATTTGAGATTTGTCTACAGTCATTCAATCCTGATTGCAACGCAGGAAATTTCGTTTGCCGCATTCTTAAAGTAGAGCGACCATGCCCTATATTGAATTTCAATTTCGAGAAAAGTACCGAAAACCCATCATTATATCACTTTTTTGCCGATTTTGAACTCCAGAATGAGATATCTTATGGATGGGTGATCTATAAGAATGTTGATGATTTTTTCTATTATGAAGATGAGGTCCCCGGAGTAGGAGATGGTAAATTAACTTTCGAATTCGCTGCAGGATCATACAGAGTGTGTCTGGAGAAGGAGAATGCAAACCAGAACTGTCAGCTCGCTCAATATTGTACTGAAATTTTCATCCAGTAGATATGTCTGGCTTAGCGTTTTCCCAGTTCAATCACTTTTCTTACAACATACGGATTTTTGGCTGTTGTCCGACATCGGCAAATGACATTGATTACTTCTCCGGCGGCAGATTCAGGAAACCCATACAATGCTTCGCCATCTCTTTTTGGAAGGATTTCCACAAATGGAAGGTCTTCGATCAGGTATTGATTATTGAGCAGTGAGCCAATGTAGAAATTGGCTTCAGTACAATCTTCAATACTAAAGTAGTAGACAGATTGCCCTTTAAAGGATTGCAGGCGTACCTTAATCTCTGGCATTGAGGTTTTCAATTCCCCATTGGTATAATATTCTCTTAAGCCCAGACCTTCCTTGCTTTGAAGGTAAGGGATCTCCGCCTTAAGATTTCCATTGCGATAATAAAGTTTTACGATTCCATTGACTTCATCATCTTCATAGGGTGTTTCGGCATATATTTTCCCGCTTTTATAATATTTCCTGGCTATCCCACTACGCTTTCCATTTTTATAGGTCATTTCGAGCATCACCTGGTCACTACCCTGGTGATATAGCAACGATTTCCCATGCTTCAATCCAGCCTGATAATTAATTTCAGATCCTAGATTTCCTGAATCATCATATGTTTTGACCAGCCCGTTATCTTTTGAATTAATGACCTCTTTTTGGGATGGTTGTTCTTTGTCACAGGATGTAAAAGCGAACAACAGGCAAACAGACAATACTAAAATCCGATTCATAAAATAGCCATCACGAATATTATCTAAGGTAGTAAATTTTGATAAAAATTAGTTTATGTCGTATATATGTCAAATTTATTTCAATGTTTGCTGACCTAAGCTAAACCACTATTAGTAAAATTACGTTTTCATTGCTGCCGTTCGTAACATGGAAAACAAGTTTGAAGTCCTTTCTGATAAGAAGTTAATTATTGGTCGCTTAATTGGAGAATTTGGCGTAGAAAATCTGGATTCTATGGGTATCAAATATCGCCAGATGGCTTACGATTTAAATTACAGCCTTATTTGTGATGTGACACTAAGCAAGATCAACATATCTTTAATTGATGCCTTACGGGTCATTAAAAAGTATGATAAATCAAAAAATAGCCATTTAAAAAAGGTGCCTGTTGCTATCGTAGCACAAGGAAGTATGTTTGTCTTTTTCAAGGTAATCGAACAATTTATTTCCAATGCAAACGGAGATTTGAAGGTATTTAAAGACCTAACAATTGCAATCAACTGGTTTGTGACGCAGGAGGCCAAATAAAAAGCTCGGACGTTGTGCCCGAGCCTCGCTTAATCCAAGAGGTATAAAATACCTGTCAGATAAATTTTCTTTAAACTCCTAATAATATCAATAGCTGGGTACAAGAATAGCAGAGAATGTAAAGAATTGTAATCCGCTAGTTCGCTGAAATTTTCTAGGTTATATAGCGTAGAAACAGACTTATTATCTTTGATAATTGGATAAAAAGGTTTTTTTTCGTATTTCCTTCACAGCTATGGGTAAATGTTAAAGTGCTAAATAGGCTCAACTAAATAACATTGATCAAATTTTTCCCAAAAAAACATTTCAGCAGTAATTCGATACACAAACTAGTAGGTTTTGTTTTACTCGGTATTATCAGTTTAATTCATCTCAATGCCCAACCTGCCGGATATGGTTATGGCAAAACCATCACTGTGGATGCCAGTCAGGTGATAGGAAGCAGTGCTTTAACCGATTTTCCTGTGATGGTTAGAATATCAGGAGACAGTGATCTCAGAAATACAGTGAATGGTGGCCATGTAGAGCATTCCAGCGGTTATGATATCATTTTCACTGCTGACCAGGCAGGTACCACAGTACTTGATCACCAGGTAGAATCCTATGATGGATCAACAGGTGATTTTGTGGCCTGGGTAAAAATTCCGTCCTTAAGTAATGCTGTAGATACGGATTTTTACATGTTCTATGGAAACTGCTCGGTCAGTGCCAGTTCTTCTACCACCAATGTTTGGAATAGTAATTACGATGCTGTTTATTTTCTGCATGATGACTTTCAGGATTCCACTGCCAATAACAATGATGGAACCAATAGTGGCAGTACGGATCTTTCACCAGGATTAATAGCTGATGGACAGACTTTTGGTGTAAACGACTACATTGAAATACCCTCCAGTTCAATATCTACTGCTCAGGGTACAGTTTCTATTTGGGCTTATGCGGATGCATGGTCTGGTACAGAACAGTATATGTACGGTCATACCTCCAACCCAAACGGATTTGCCGATAGGTTGCAACTCTATACAGATGATGGAGCAGGAGGATTAGATCTTGGATTTGGAAGCAATCATAATTTAGAACAGGGTTTATATACCATGAGTACAGGAACATGGTATTATATACTGCTTACCTGGAATGGTACGTCTTGCTCAGTCTATGTCAACGGGAATCTGGAACATAGTGAAAACTACAATAATTTCTCTACACTTGAAACCTATCTCGATATTGGAAATGATGGTCGGGCCAATGGGGCGAGGAATGAAGGTTGGGATGGAGACCTTGACCACGCCAGATTGTCCAATGAAATTTTTAGTGCGGATTGGATCAGAACGGAGTATAACAACCAGGTAGATACGAGCTCCTTTCTCTTTGTTGGCAATGAATTTTCGGGGAAGACCTATTACTCATTGACCTCTGGCGCCTGGGATGATAACAATTCATGGTCGCTAACTTCTGATGGTTCCAGCGGTGCTTTGGGAGCAGGGATTTGGCCAAGTCGGAATGACAACGTTGTCATACAAAATAGTCACACGATCACCATCAATTCTACCGATGATAACAATGCCTGCGGTATAGCTCCTGATGATTTAGGCCGTTCAAATGTTGGTAACGGAGCAAATCCTTTTACAGGCTCTGATGATCCCATGTTTTATCAGACGGGTGATATCATCATCTCTAATGGAGGTGCCTTAAGTACGTCTGAGGAATTTATGAACGAAGGATACATGCTTGTTCAAAATGGAGGTACGTTAAGCAGTACAGAAGATGTAGTAAATATCGGATATCTGGAGTTTTCATCAGGGGCCACATTTAGCACTACCGATGATTTGATCCTGACCTGTAACAGTGTTACCATCATGGATAATACGGGAGAAGGAGCAGATGATTTATACCTTGAATGGACAGATGCTACACTTTGTGGAACGGGTGACTATAATATCGGCAATGGAGGTGCTGATCCGACAATACAGTATTGGAATGGAGCAACTGACGCTCAGATTTGTGAAACATTTGAAGTCACCTGTGCATCTTCATGCGCTGGTGTGCCTACATCAGGAACGGGTACTTTTAACACCGGTAATACTGGTCTTGGTGGAGTAGGCGATACCACTAATCTTCAATTGTGGCTCCGGGCAGATGATTTAAACCTAGCTGACGGAGCATCCGTGACTACATGGAATGATGTTTCAGGTCATAGCCTAAGTGCTACCGCATCCGGAGGAGGTGGTACTGAACCTACCTTTGATGCCAATACGGTAAATACCACACTGCCATCATTAAGTTTTGACAATGGAGACTACCTGGATCTTGGACAACCAGTAGGATTGGATTTTGTGCCTGGGACTGATAGCTGGTCATTTTTCATCGTTTATAATATTTCAAATCCCACTGAACAGGGGACCTTCTTTAGCAAAGCAGATGGGGTGGGTGGCAACAGAACTTATCAATATACGGTAGATGATACCGGAGGAGCCGAGACCTATTTCAGTTCTTATATCGGTGGAAATCTTCAGGCGGGGTCGGTGCAGATCAATACAGGAAACTGGTTGGTAAGCTCACATAGCAATGATGCTTCTGTACGTGACTCATGGACAAATGAAACCACAAATATTGTAAATGATGCCATCGGAACAAATAATACAGGTGCAGTAGATGTACTTATTGGAGCCAGGAGACAAACAGCACCATCTACTGGTCATGGTTTTAATTTAGATGGAAGTATCGCTGAAATAGCCATGTATTCAGGAGTAGTGAATGAAGTACAGCGAGTCATTATCACCAACTATCTGGCTGCAAAATACGGGATCTCCCTTACCGGCAATGATGTTTATTCCGAAGATGATAATGGTTTTGACTTTGAGGTTATTGGTATTGGCCAGGCTTCAGATGGTTCGAGACATGCTGATAGTCAGGGGTTGGGTGTGGTTCGGGTCTGGCAACCCTCTGATCTGGGCAACGGAGAGTATTTTATGCTGGGGCATGATAATACCGCGTTAAATGTGGTTACCAGTGATCCTTCTGAAGTGGATGGAACAGTAATAGAACAACGCCTGAGCAGGATTTGGGCCGTAAGCGAGGTAGGGGATGTAGGCACCGTCAATTTTTCAATCGATTTCAATGGGGCGGATGGGTCACCCATTGGATCAAATTTGAGGTTGCTCATTGACAGAGACGGAGATTTTTCTACCAATGACGTTACGCCAATCGAAGGTACGGTATCAGGGGGAATCGCCGTGTTTTCAGGTGTGGATTTTATGGATGGTGATCAATTCACTTTGGGTAACACGGATTCCTCCAATCCTTTACCAATCGAGCTAAAATTCTTTAAAGCAAAGGTCACACCAAACAGTGTAATCTTAAATTGGGTTACAGAAACAGAACTTGATAATGACTTTTTCACCATTGAACGGTCCGCAGATGGAGTAAACTGGGATCCTCTTTTAACAATAGATGGAGCAGGAACAAGTAAAGAATCAATATCATACGAAGCAGCTGATGAGATGCCTATGCCAGGAGGCCAGTACTACAGGCTGAAACAAACAGACTTTAATGGTCAGTTTTCATACTCGCCCATGGTTTTTATCTGGTTTGAGGACAACAATGACCCAATCAGGATTTTCCCCAATCCTACGAATGCTTACTTTTATATTGCGACAAGTTCTAATATAGCCCCGCATCAGGTTGAACTATACAATCTTACAGGGAAAAGCGTATTGACTGATATTGCCAAACAAAACGGTCAATTAAAGATTGATCTTTCCCAGCAACCACCAGGCATTTATCTCATTAAGCTTATTGCAGGAGATCAAATTATTATGACCTCAAGAATCATTAGGAAATGATTCGTGCCATAATAAGAATAACATAAGCAAGAAAATACACATCCTGCACATCCATTAGTTAAATCTTTTTTATAAGTTTGTTTAAGCATATGTGTTAATACATATATGAATCTCCCGCTATGGAATCATGAAACTTAATTGTATTCATATTCCTTTTTCCATGACCAAAAAAAAATTGTTTATCCTGGAGGATGATGTTATTACGGCAGAGATGTATGCTCATTTTTTTAGTGAGTTTTTTGATGTGACCGTAGCTCACAATGTCAATAGCTTTAGGCTGTATTTCGACAGTAATTCGCCGGATGTTGCCATCATTGATATAAATATAAAGGATAGTAAATATGACGGGATAGCTTTGGTGGAGGAATTAAGAAAGCGTCAGGCGTTTGAAGGAACAATATTTATTGCTGTAACCGGGTATCAGGATCTAAAATCTTCCGAGCTGTTTGATGGTCATTTTCGCAAACCCATAGATCTTGATCACCTTCATCATTTCATCATGGATCAGACCACCAGAGAATCAATTGATTCAATCTGATTTTCGAATCGTTTTTGGTCCAACGGATTATTGAGCGGACAGACCTTAATGTAAATGAATTGATGATGGAGGTAGGCTATTTGGATAATAAAGCCTTCAGAGGTGTATTTAAAAAGTTTACGGGGTGTTCTCCTACAGAATATCGCTTCAAATACAACAGTCATTTGGCCAAAGCAGTCTGATTGGAATCCAGGCTGGTGTACACTATCTTGGGACCACATTTTCATAATTTTTATACTACTTACACCCTAGGATGCCCAAGTATTATCTATTCAATCCAGCTTTCTTATCTGATTTCACCACACGGGTCTTTAGGTCATTTGACGTTCCTGAAGCAGATGCCCGGCTCGCCTCAGAAGTTCTTGCCAAAGCCGATATCAGGGGGATTGATTCACATGGCATCGCAAGGTTGAAAACATATGTCGAAATGTTTTCTATCCGCAGGCTCAACCCAGTACCCAACATATCTATAGTAAGAGATAAAAAAAGTGTGGCTACTGTGGATGGTGACAGTGGACTGGGACTGGTTGTAGGACCAAAAGCGAATGAGATAGCCATGGAAAAGGCATCCAAACATGGTTCGGGGTGGGTAAGTGTTTGCAATACAAACCATTACGGAATAGCCTCTTATTACTCCCTGAAAGCCCTTGAAAGAGACATGATTGGGTGGTCAATGACCAACACGTCGAGCATTGTATCACCATTGTGGGGAGCTAAAAGTATGTTGGGGACCAATCCGATCTCGATTGCATTCCCGGGATTAAATAATCCTCCAATTGTGATTGACCTGGCCACCAGTGTAGTAGCATTAGGCAAAGTAGAAATAGCCAGAAGACAGGGGAAATCTATTCCGGAAGGATGGTTAGTCAATGATACTGGGCAGGGTACAACAGACCCATCAGATATGTTTGGCGGTAGTTTATTGCCTTTGGGATCTAACAGGGAGATGGGTGGACATAAAGGATATTGTCTTTCCGCCATGGTCGATATTCTATGTGGTGTATTGAGTGGGGCCAATTGGGGTCCTTATGTTCCACAATTTGCTCTGTATGAGACGCCTCCGGAACGAACTGTTGGCAAAGGAATTGGTCACTTCTTTGGTGCCATGGAGATCGATGGTTTTGAAGAAGTAGATACCTTCAAAAAACGTATAGATGACTGGATTGCAGCGTTTAGAGATACTCCACCCACAGCGGGTCAGGAGGCTGTGTTGATTCCAGGTGATCCGGAGCATCATGCCGAAATTGAAAGATCAGGAAAGGGCATTCCTGTGATACAGGCCGTACTGGATGACCTCAATCATGTGGCCCAGGTAACAAAAGTAGATTTTGACTGGGAACAGGAGTGTCTTGAAATTCAAAATAGGACCACTTAAAAGCAGTCCTTTGGTTTAATCTCTTTTTGTAGCAGTAAGTGGAAAATCATTGTAATCAACCGTCATTTTCCCATTGAAGTCTTTTCCTTCAAAAGATCCTTGCATCACAATACTATAGCCCTGGTAATTGAATTCACAACGCAAGTCATCTTTTTCTATGGTGATGTTATTAAGCTGATTACTTCCTTGATCTGAATAGATCACTCCGGTATATTTATCAACATCTTTCACAATAGTGAAATAACCTGTGACATCACCATTGGGTGTGCCTTTTAGAAGATAATCCCAGGTACCAACGGCACTTTCCAGGTTTTTTGTTGTAGCACAGCTAAAAACCGTCAAGGCCATTAGTCCTATTGACCAAAATTTTTGCATATCGGTGGGTTTGGGTTAAAAAACTGGATGAATATAGTAAATAAATTATTCATACGTCAAAGACCTCTTGCGATCGGTCACATATGAGACATGAGCGCAAGTAACATAAAAATCATTATCTTAACGGTAGTCCCATCATCTCATTATCCCCAATGAAGCGAAAAACTTTTATTAAAAATTCATCACTGATTCTGGCTGGTGGCTTCCTGAGTCCTTATTGGTCTTGCACACCCCGAAAACCGAACCATGAAACTCCCAGTAAAGCCAGAACTAACTGGGCCGGCAATTATACCTACAAGGCTCCACACGTACATGAATCAAACAATGAAGATGAAGTTCAACAATTGGTCATTGGACTACAAAAACACAAGGCTTTAGGTTCCAGACATTGCTTCAATAACATAGCAGATAGTCAGGAACATCAGATTTCGCTAAAGCATCTTAATGATGTCTTAAATCTTGATAAAGACAACAAAACAATCACTGTACAGGCAGGAGCTCGATACGGAGATTTTTCGGAAGAACTGCATAATGAGGGTTTTGCGCTGCATAATCTGGCATCCCTGCCACACATTACTGTTGCTGGTGCCTGTGCCACAGCCACCCACGGGTCAGGGGTTGGCAATGGCAACCTGGCGACAGCCGTGAAGCAGGTCAAGCTCATTACTCCATCGGGAGATATTAAAACGATTGGGAGAGAGCACAAGGATTTTCCATCTGTTGTTGTGGGACTGGGTGCTTTTGGGATCATTACACAAGTCACACTCAACATCCAGAAAGCATTCGATGTAGAGCAATATGTGTTTCAGAATATGCCGTTATCCTCAGTTGAAAATCATTTCAATGACGTAATGTCTGGTGGGTACAGTGTGAGCTTGTTTACCGACTGGATGAATGATCAAATCAGTGAAGTATGGGTAAAAAGGAGGGTGGATCAATCGTATGATACTTTAGGTGATGATTATTTTGGGGCGAAGGCTGCATCTAAAAATCTTCATCCGATTGCTGCTTTAGCTGCGGATGCCTGCACAGAACAATTGGGAATTCCGGGGCCCTGGTACAACAGGTTGCCACATTTTAAGATGGGCTTTACTCCAAGTGCCGGAGCTGAGCTTCAATCTGAATACTTTGTCCCCACGGAGAATGCTGTGGATGCCATCCTCGCGATAGAACGGATGAAAGAAGAAATCTTTCCTCACCTCATGATTTCTGAGATCAGGTCAATTGCAAAAGATAATTTTTGGATGAGTCCATGCTATCAAAGAGATAGTATTGCCATCCATTTTACCTGGAAACAACACCCTAAGGAGGTGATGGCTTTGTTGCCAAAAATTGAAAACATATTGGCTCCCTATGATGTGAGACCTCACTGGGGAAAACTCTTTTCAATGGACCAGCAAACTTTTATAAGAAGATACCCCAAGATGGATGCATTCATTGAATTGGCAAGATCGTATGATCCCAATGGAAAGCTGATAAATGAATATCTTGATTCGAATATTTTCTGAATTATTACTGAAAAATACTCATAAAATGCACATAAAATAAGCGATAAGAACTAACTGATATGCTATTTTTGTTGTTCAAATCAGGTTTTATATTAAGCCTGATTAGCTGAATGACTTACATACTTTTTGTACTCGGTTTTGTCCTCTTGATTAAGGGGGCTGACCTACTCGTAGACGGAGCTTCATCCCTAGCTAAAAGATATTCCTTATCTGAGCTGGTTATTGGATTGACCATAGTCTCTTTTGGAACAAGCACTCCTGAGTTGATTGTAAATATTTTTGCCAGTTTTAACGGAAGTTCAGACCTGGCCATAGGTAATATATTTGGCAGCAACATCGCCAATATACTCCTCATTCTGGGATGTTCTGCACTTGTTCGACCCTTACCAATCCAAAGGAGTATATACTTCATAGAAATACCTATCTCATTGGTAGCTACTTTCATGGTTGGCTTCCTTGCTAATGCCAATTTGTTTATTAATACCAGCGGTCTATGGATCAGCAGGTTTGATGGAATGTTACTTCTTTTGTTTTTTGGACTGTTTATGACATATATTTTCGTTGTTGCACGTGGCAAGTCCAACGAAATCTCCAATGAAGGTGTCAGTGATGAGATTCAGATAATGTCTGTCAAAAAATCTGTTATTTATATGGCGTTGGGAATAGTGGCATTGTTTTTTGGAGGCCAATGGATTGTGGATGGAGCAGTCCGGATGGCATTAGCCATTGGTTTGAGCGAGTCATTTATTGGGTTGACAATTGTTGCTGTAGGCACTTCGCTGCCGGAGCTTGTTACTTCGATGGTCGCTGCAAAAAAAGGCAGGGCCGACATGGCCATTGGAAATGTTATTGGATCCAACATATTCAATATTTTTTGGATCCTGGGGTTGAGTGCGGTCATCAAGGCCTTACCCTTCGATATGATCAATAACATGGACATTCTGATGCTGATCTTTGCCAGCACATTGTTGATTTTCGCAGTCATCAATGGTAAGAAACCCATGATAAGTCGCTTCGAAGGGATAGTTTTTATTGTGGTGTATGCTGCTTATTTAACATATCTTATTTTTCGGGGATAGATGATGATCCTTATTCATTTAATGGCCTATTTGGTTTGTCTGGTAGAAAATCACCACGTAGCCGTTCATTTTGAAAACATAAGGACCAATCAGGGGACACTACTGGTCGGGGTGTATACAAATCAGGGCCAATGGAAAATCAGAAAACCTGCTTTTGAACTTGTGCTGCCAAAGACCACCTGGAAAGATGGTAAGATGTCAGTAGATATCCCTGGTTTTGGACCGGGCGTTTACGGAATTGCCGTCTTAGATGATATCAATGATAATCAGGTGGTTGACATGGGACTTATCTTCCCTAAAGAAGGGTTTGGATTTTCGAATTACGAACACAAGACCTGGTTTTTACCAAGTTTTGATGACTTTGACTTTACCATACCCGAAAATTATCAGATAACCATTAAGCTCCGGTATCTGGATTAGGTTGTTATTTGCAATAGACACCAATATATTATTACCCTCGTAGTATTTACCTATTCCTGAATGATCATTACAGGGAAGTCATTGCCAAAGCTATAGCTTGAAGGGTATTGAGGGGTGCCCAGGTATTTTTCTGCCAGGGCTGGTACACGTTCTTCCAGATAAGCACTGAGCTCTCTCACAGTGATTTTTTTATCACCCTTGGCGCCATCTGCTTTGCCTTCCAGCCCTTCTAACAAAGAGTAAGTGAATACCCCATGGCTTATGGTCTCAAATTCCGTGGCAAATTGCTCAGACCCGGTGGCAGTAATCCAGAAGGTCCCCGTACTTCGGGCCAGCTGGGCGATGGCCTTTTCTTCCAAAATCCCCCTCGAAGCGATCGCATCAAGTGCTGCTGCCGATTGACAGGCATCGAGTATGAATAATTGCTTTTGCGCATTGATGTTTTTAGAAACTTCTTTGAGGTCTGAGGCTGAAACAGCTTTTTCAAAAAGCAATTCATCTCTGCCATAGATTTGGGTGATGTCGTGTGGTACCAGAAAGAATTCTGCTGGCGCGTCAGTGCCCTTTGACATCACACCATGACCAGCATAGTAGAAGATCAAGAGATCCTGCTCCTGAGCTTCAGACATGATTTCGGAGAAGACCGCTTGTAATTTTGTCTTGGTGAAATCAGAGTTCCTGATACGAATATGTCTGACTTCGTCAAACAGGGTAGATTGATTACTCATTGTATTGGAAAATGCATCAGCATCAGCGATCGCGTAGTTTAGGTTATATCTGGGGTTTTTGTATTGGTTGATTCCCACAGTGATAAGAAAGAGTCGGGGAGGAGCGTCGGTGTTGCCGGTGTAGTTGATAATCATTTTTTGTTTCTCGGTGTCGATCCCGCTATTGGAAGTACCCACCACATAGAGATAGTTTTCATTACCCAATGCATTGGAAAGTGTCACATCAAATGTGATCAGACTGGAAGGGTCTTCATTTACGGCCACCAGCTTATTGTTGTGAAAAAGCTTTATCTGCTTTAGGTTTTCCTTGTTTTCAGTGGCTGCTACCTGTAGTTGAACCAGTTTTTTAGAGGTTGTGGACCTCATAAGGCCATCTGACATTTTTGTTTGTTGACCGTCGAAAGATATGATTTGTATGACTGGAATTTGATCAATTTCTTCTTCAATATCGATCTGCTCTACCACCTGATCATCATAGAGTAGGGAACGCAATAATTTGGGTGTAAAACCCCGTTCGAACGTGCTGGCCAGGCTGGTTTTCTATAATGATTTTCTGGCTGTCCAGTATAGCTTTTCCGATGATTCGGACGTGCCATCAAACCTCCCATCACGGGAAACCACAGCATACTCACCGTTCGCATCTACGAAGATGTATCCGATGATCTCATTTTGAGTAGCACTGTAGATTTGATTGATATTGTCCCCGTAAGCATTGATCAATGCTTTATCCTCAGCAATCAGATAGAGCGGGTTAGCCTGATAATCCCCGTAAAAAGAAAGCGAGCTGGAGCTACGTTCTCTTTTAGTCTTTCTGGTTGTAAAAATCATACCTCCTTTGTAGTAATCGAAAACAGAAAACCCACGATATCCCACTGAACCTATCACTTTGTTATCAATCCTAAGGCATGTCATGAGTGCACCAACGTCACTGGCCTTTACCTGATCTCCTGCCATTATCAAAATTGGCTGATAATCATTTCCCGACGGCAAGGTTCGGTGACCGTAGACAGGTACTCCGGGGCCTAGTCCCGGAACTGCATTGTTTTGATAAAAGTAAGTTTTCCCACTTTTATCATATAATCCAAAATACTTCTTCTTGTAGTATTCTAGTTCTTTACCTGTTTGGTAATCGAATACGTACATCTGGTTTCGGATTAGCGACCATTTTGGGCTGACAATGATATGCGGTTCTGTGTAGCTAAAGTCAATGATCATGATGTTTTGCTTGATTTTTAAGGTCTGTACAACCTCCATCTGATCCTTATTCCAGATTTCCACATGATTTTGAAAAGCTACCCCAAAATGATTGTCAAATCGAGCAACACGCACATTTTGAACCCTTTCCTGATAATTTTTGGTCAGTATTATTTCACCGCTCTTCCAATTTAGCAGCCTTATTCTATTGCTTTCTACGATCAGCAATGATTGATCATCCTGGGTGAAAGCAATCTCGAAGACTTCCAGAAGATCTACTTGGTAAGAATGTGTAAAAACTGAGTTATAAAAATCAAAAATCCTAAGCTCTCCATTGTCCAATAAGAATGCTGCTTGTTTTTGATCTTTGGTAACAGCCATACCCACTTGCAACGCTGATAATTGATCTTCATCGTATTCTAGTCGTGTTTTGTCAACTACCTGGGCAGTAATATGGGTATAATAGGAAATATAAAGGAGTATCAAAAGGAGCCTTTTCATGATACTTTAGGTTACGATGAGCACCTAAGTTAATAAAAAAAGCAGTCTTTGGTCAAGTCCAATGGGTCTTAATCAATCAAGTCAGAGCGGTTTTTGGGAAGTAAAATTTAATCTACCTGACAGAGATCCTGTACATCTTCATGACCACACCCAGTGTTAGCCCTTGATAGAGTACGGAACATACCACAACGATATAAGTAAATGTTAGTAGGACTTCCTTGCCTGGGAAATTGGTAAGAGATAAGGTGAAAGCAACAGGTAGACCGCCTCTTAAGCCTCCCCAGGTCAATACGCTTACGGTCCCTTTGTCGAAAGAGCGCAGAAAGGACATCAGTCGGATAGGAATGAACATGGCCACCCAACGGGCAAACATCACAATCAAGACAGCGAAAAACCCACCGGCAAAATAATCTGCCCGCATAGGGATAACGAGCATTTCAAACCCTATCAGTACAAACAGGATGGCTGAAACTGTTTCTTCAAGTAATTGCCAGAATTTGTACACATAAGGTCCTACTGCACTTTCTCCTGTCCTTTCGTTACGACCGAAATTACCAATGATAATTCCGCTAAGAACAGCTACCATCATGGAAGATACACCCAATGCATCCGCCAGATAGGAACCTGTCATGACCAATGCCAGGGTGATCAACATTTCAGCTTCGATCACATCATTGTCTACATATTTAAGTAGCTCATAGCCTAGCCAGCCAAAGAGCACACCCACAACAATGCCCCCGAGTAAGTCTTTGATTAGGATAATAGAAACATCGACCAATTCAAGGCCTCCGGTTTGAAACTGAGCTTCGTGAATATGGGTAAGTGTAAATGCCAGGATGATTGACATACAGCCATTGAGTAAAGCTTCTCCCTCTACTTTTGCCTCCAGGGCATCTGGCAGGTGAAACCTTCGGATATTCTTAGTAATGGCGATGGGGTCTGTACAGGAAATTAATGCTCCAAATACATAGCACCCTACAAACGACAGGTCTATGGATAGCAACTGGACCATGAAATAAACGGCTGTTCCAACAACAACGGTAGAAATGACCACTCCGAAAAAAGAAAGCACCAATACGGGAATGAGTTGCTTGCCTAACCGAAAGAAATTGACATTCAAGGCGGTTGCGAAGAGCATTACGCTGAGTACAAAACGATACATCAGCTCCGTGTAATCGTATTCCTTCACCTGTTCTGCCAGATGATATTCCGGATGGATGGTGCCAATGATGAATACAACCAATGATAAAACAAGTGCCAGTAGCATCAAGCCGATGGAAGAAGGAAGCTTGATGAAATAGGTGTTTACAAAAAGAAAAACACCGGCAAGAAATACCAGGAGTGCGATGATGTCAAAAATGCTCAATAGTTCAAAATTTGGACGAAAATAGTTTGATTTGTCTTGATACCCAATAGATAAATATTGGTAAATGATGTTCAGTATAAATACGGAATGGATCTGATATCATTGAATAATTAAATATGATTTAATTCAACCCGCAATATAGCATAAGGCTGATCATTATTGATCTTACCTTCAAATCGCATGATGTAAGGGTCAAACATTGTTTTTGAATTAGTATTTTCTTTAGACGCCTGAGCGATTAGCTCCCCGGAGAGCAAGTGTTTACTTAACACAATTACCATGGTTTCTTTCCCTGGTTGATTATCAAGTTGGATATACTGATTATTGCCTGGAATACTCAAGGAAGAAGAATCATAAGGAAGCACACCACCGGAAAGGTCGCTACCCGGAAAAAGTAAACCACTTTCGCCACGATCGTTATAATAGTACAAATACAAGTAACCTTTGAAATTGGTATTGACAGCAAATTGGAACTGATGACCATTTCCGTACCCTTTGGTAAATGCAAATGATCCGCGTTTTGAGGGTTTCACTTCCATCTTACTTCCGGCGTTTGAGACCACCGCTACATGCGTGCTGAATTCCTGGTCTTCCGGAAGAAGAAAGGCAGTGTAAGCTTCTGATATTCTGTCAATCAAAACTTTATAGGGTACATGAACAAATCCCTGTATTCCCCAGTCTGTACCCCAGCTATTGACCAATTCAAAACTCCCACCATATTGAATATCATCATAGCCAATAATACAGATCGCCTGGTATTTGGATTCAGATTCATCAGATTTTGAGGGGTTCCAGAGTTCTCCGGGTTCACAGAATGATGATGTTGTTTGTAATGCGACCACAACAGGCAAACCCTGGTGTAGCGCATTTTTAATTTTTCGAATTCTAGTATCGATCGGATCATAGGCATTGAGGAGCCTATTATAGCCGGAAATGGTGTACATTTTGGTGCTGTCTGGCGGGGCATCGGGACAAAAGTAGGGGTAGTCTGAAAATCTTGGTGCACCACTTGAAGCCAACACGTCCAGTGACTCTTTGAGTGAGATGGGCGAATAGCAATCTACATTATCTCCCTGAACCGCAAATTGAGTATAGGTAGGTGTAATAGATTCAGCAGAAATTTTGTTGAGGTCCATATGACCGGCTCGCCTGGCATACAATATCGTTGTGGCGTAATAAGATGTTGCCCAGCCGGCCGATGTTAGGTGGCTCAATTGGTTGCCGGGTTTGGGACAATAATTTTTTAAGGAGGCGCTCGCCGGGAGGTTTCCATTGTCAATTTCAGTGAGGGTTGGCGTATCATAATACGATCTGCTATCGACTTTCAGCCCGATGTGGCACTGAGTAAAAGCCCAATGACCCCAAATAGATGTAAATACTAAAAGGACCAGCCTGATCATTTAACCATGAAGATAAAATCGCTACCGGCTTCATTGTCGCCAAAATCTCCAAAATGGGGGGCAGGATTGATGGTGCTAACCACATTTAGTATTTCACTCAGGGTAAGGATGCGATCCTTGCCTCCATTGGTTCTCAGAGCTTCAATAAACTTTTTCGCAAAAGGGGAGTGCATACCTGGTCTGCCATCAGGCACATATTCTTTTCCACCTGAGGTTAAAAATTTCCTGGTTTTGTATTTAAGTCTTCTTGAAGCAAACTCCTCTCTCGAAATTTCGGCGTAAACTTCTTCATATCCTCGGCTGGAGCTGGCCAGCTTGGCATCAAAAGTACCTCCGAAGCATACATCCATCGTCAGGAATACATGCCTGGCAGGTAAGTTGTTCAAGGCCCTTCCAAGGACTGAATAGGATAGATAGGTGGTATTGGCCGGATCATCCCTTTTGGAATCAGTTCCCACGATGTATCCATCTCCTAATAGCTGATCATAATGTCCATGTCCGGCAAAAAAGACAAATAACTGGTCATTTTCCAGGTAAGCTTTTCCGGCATATTCCCGGAGCTTGATCAAAATATCCTGAACGTTATTGTTTTCCAGGAGCTCTACTTCAAAACCGTAGGTATTACGCAGCTCTTTGGCGATGGTGCGTGCATCGTTGATAGGATTGCTCAGGTCCTCCCAGCTATCGTATTGATCAGTGGCAAAAATAAGCGCCAGATCTTTTCTTGAACTAGCGCCTCCAATGTAGCGAATGGTCCGTTCCTCAGTAATGGAGTTGCCAAAAGCATTAATTGCCGAAACCTCAACTACGTTGTCTCCCTCTGTCAGTTTTAACTCATTGTCAATAAAAATGTCATATTCTCCAGACTGGGATTGGCCACTGATCACACCCATGCCTCTTGATTCATTTAGATCGAATCCGTTGAACTTAATGGTAACATTTTTGATCTGAGAGGGACACTTAATACCTATTCTTAGTTTGTATTGTTGATCCTTAGCCAGGCTTATCTCTGAGACAGGGTTTAACCAGAACAATACAGGAGGTGCCTTATCCCTGGATTTGATATAAAAATTGAATGGCTGGCTGGTGGCTTCTATCTGCTGGCCGATGGTTGATCCAATGGCAAGGAATAATGTGACAAAGAGAAGGTAAAGCTTTCTCATAATTTAGAGGGTTTCTGGTGTAAATTCCCACATTTCAATAAAGGACTGCGAGTTATCTTCATTATTTCCATTGATCAGGTACACTTTGTTACCTACCACAAATGACTGTACTCCAAATACTCCATTCCCCGGGTATGTGGCAAACTGTGCCCATGAATCATCCAAAGGGTCGTATTTCCAAAAATCCTTAACAGGAGCCTGGTTTCCACTTCTCCCAAGACCAATGTATCCTTTGCCTCCAACAGCAAAACCAACACCCCCTTCCAGGTTAGCACTTGGGTTAAGTGGTGCACTTATTTCAGTCCATGAATCATTCGTTGAATTATAAGCATAAAAGTCATTGAGTAAACTGCTGTCATCAAAATCATAACCCTGGCCTACATATCCGGTGCCATTGATAACAAACCCTGTGGCATTGCCTCGCTTGACACCGCCGAAATCATTGAGTTGTGTCCATTCATCATCAACCGTCGAGTATTTCCAGACTGATTTACTTATGGCATTCTGGAATCCGGTTACCAGATAGAAACTATTTCCTATAACTATCACGGCAGGAAAGATCAGGTGATCATTGGGGTATCCACTCTTCATGGTCCAATCATTTGTTGACGGGTCATATTCCCAAAGTTCACCATCGAAATCTGTACCAAGAATATATCCTTTACCATTGACCGATACACCAATGGCTGCGGATTTATCCGGGCCGGCATTGTTGGCATTCATGGGTGTCCACGTATCACTATTGGCATTGTATTGATACCAGGGATGGCCTCCCATGCCGAAATAGAGTACATCATTCAACACAAAACCTGTGCCTCCAAAAGCCCCATCCGGATGACTTGTTTTCTCCACAAAAAATGGAAGTATCTCAAAAGAGGATGAGGTTGGGGCTCCCAGTGCATCTATTTCCAAAGTGACCGAAGCGGGCGAAAGGTTCAATGGTACACTTACTTCAATGCGTTCGGATTCTACATTGATGATTTCAGCTTCGATGGAATTAAAACGCACAACAACATCTTCAGAAAAGTTAGCACCTGTGATTGTAATTACTGAACCGGGGACCGCTGCTTCAGGGTTGATTGTATTGATTTCTGCATCTACACGCTTAATGTCCAATTCACTGCATCCGGACAATATCAGGGTACAAAACGATATCAAATATATCCTTCTCATTTAAAAATTTACTTTTAGTCCAGCCACAGGTACATTGTTGCCCGGCAATACAGCCATATTGAGGTCCAGCTGGTATCGGCCGGTCAAACCTTTCTTCTCATTTTGCTGGCCTTTTAAGAAAACCCCAACTACATCTGCTGCCCATACCACGATAGCAATGGTGTTTAGCGTTTTGAATGTCTTGAATTTATTTTCGGCACTTTGATAGGCGTTATTTGCTGAAGAAACGTCTGCTGCATTCAGATAGTCGTTGTAATCAGTGCGTGCTCCTGAACGGGCGATAAGTCCAGTTCCCATGAGCCCCCAGGTACCAGCAGTGAGCATCCAATATCCTTTTCCGGATCTGACCTTATAATCACCCCATCCGGGCACTACAATGGAATATAATGCCGCTTTTGGTCCCATCACAGAAGGTGCAACCGGTGCAGTCATTACTGTTGCCCTGATATTAAAGACCAGGTTCTCACCAGTGAATTCCTCATCTGCATAGAAATAATTCCAGTAGATCTTTTGATAAGCACCTGGTTTTATCTGAACACCAACGTTTCCACTCACGCGTTCTACCGGACCTTTAAAGGTCTTCCCACCATCATTAGAATAGTAGAGGTCTACCCTGAATTGTTTGTCTTTGTCCCTTGAGTTGAGGTTGTAGATTACTTCAATGGTATTATTGGGTTCATCCAAAATCGCATCAACAATCTCTAATTCCTGTGAAAAAATGCTGACCGAAAAAACTAAAATCAGTACGCCGGTAAGACTAAGTATAATATTGAATTTCATCAGATAGTTTTATAGATGAACATCGATCCAGTGCTGGTCGAAAGAAAACATGCTAATAAGTAAATGTAATCCGAATTATGTAAATATGGGAGTTTTCAAGATTTGACATTATTATGTTATATTCGATAGACAGCCAATAGTGATTCTTCTTTTGATATGGACAGACATCAATTTTTAAGCTCCCTAGGCCTTGCAGGCATGGCTATTTTCTTATCAAAAAAAGCTCAATCAATGGATGATACTACTCAGCTGATGTTTGAAGACGATGGTAAAATCCCAAACAGTAAGTTTCCTTTGATTTTGTACAAAAATGTCTTTAAAGAAAGGGGTAGAAGTGGTGCTGATTGGCTGGAAGGTCGCTTTTTATCCAATAATTGGTCCAATTCATGGCGAAACGGGATCTATTCATTTCATCATTATCACAGTACATCCCATGAAGTATTAGGGGTTTATTCAGGGAAAGCCCTGGTTCACTTAGGTGGTGAGGCGGGTGAAAAGCTTCAGATAGAAGCTGGAGATGTGATCATCATTCCTGCAGGTGTTGGACATAAAAATCTAAGTAGTGAAGGCCTGGGAGTTGTAGGTGCTTATCCCAATGGAAGAAGCTGGGATTTGCTCAAAGGAAATCCGGGTGAGAGGCCCAGAGCAGATCAAAATATAGCGTCATTACCCATGCCCGAAACAGACCCCATTTATGGTAAAGATGATGGGATAGTTAAAATTTGGTAAGGTAAAATGGTTCTTCTTATAGCTTAGTGTTGATAAGTGCAAGGAATGTTTATTAAAATTACATTGCGTTAAACTTTAACCAGCTAATTAATAAGTTGCCTGCTACCGACAAATTTAGACATCGCCTGATCATCTTCTCCTTGCTATTGTGCCAAGTTGGGTTCAGTCAGCAAAACCTGGTACCCCAGGCCATGGATAGTATAAATGACTACCAGATCGTGAGTTGGACGACTGAGAATGGCCTACCCCAAAACAGTGTTAATGATATCATTCAAACTGATGACGGATACATTTGGCTCGCCACCTACGGAGGGTTGGTTCGGTTTGATGGACAAACATTCAAGACCTTTCATATTGGTAATACCAGCGGCTTAGAGTCTAACCGGTTAAAGACACTGCTTGAATCAAATTCAGGTGGACTCTGGATCGGTCATGAAAATGGCGGGGTAAGCATCTTTAATGACGGAAAGTTTGAAACCCCTCGAGCATTGGATAGCCTGAATCACGAATTTGTTGAGGATTTTTGCGATGACACAGAAGGGAATGTTTGGATTGGCACAGGGAAGGGACTCTACAAATACAACGGGAAGGAGATCCTCAAATTGGATAACAAGGATGGTTTGCCAGCCAATGATGTCATGAGGCTCTTCCAAAATCCATCTGGGGGCATTTATGCCACTACAGGTGGCCATTACAGTCAGCCTGCGTTAAGTTATGTTTATCATGAGCAAGTGGATGTACTTAGTTCATATCCTAAGTCTTTATATTTTAATATTCTGGATCTGAATAGTCGAGGGGAACTATGGTTAGCTTATCGAGATAGAATAGTAGTTTATAAGGATGGGGAGCTGGAGCGGACCATTGAATATAGCAATGAAAAAGGGGGTAAAGTTCAATGCTTTCATATAGATACTGATGGTAATTATTGGCTAGGATCTGATAAAGGACTCATAATGATCCCTGCCGAGGAGCTACCAAGTGATGATGCCAGCTTAACAGTGAAAGTCAGGTCGTTTGATGTGCCTCAACTAAGGAAAAACATCCGGAGAATCATTCAGGACAATGAAGGCAATATTTGGGTGGGGAGTGATGGTAGTGGCTTAACTATGCTAAGAAAGCGAAACGTTCAAAGATATTTTTCTCCATTAGATGAAGGAAATCAAAGCTATGGTGAAGTGGCTCCCGATGGTGAAGGAGGGATGTGGTTTAGTCCTTTGTGTGATGGTCTGAGTCACTACAAAGCAGGGAATTTTAGCAAGTTTACACCCATTACTGATTGTGTGGATGCACTTTCAAATGATCCCGAAGATCAACGGATTGTCTATGTTGGCAGTGAAACCAAACTGGGAAAAATTGAAGATTTCCAATATACCGTAATCACCGATTTAGCCGATATAAAACCCAATGAAGACCAATTCTATTGGCAGATCAGTGCCATTCATAAGGAGAAAAAAGGAACTTTCTGGCTGGGTACCAAGGGAAGTGGTGTGATCGTATTCAGCGATCGCTTGCTAAATCATTATACCTCTTATGATCACCTCACAGGAGATTGGATATATACCATTTGCCGGGTGAGAGATGATGAAATATGGATCGGTACTGATGGTGGTATTTCTATTTTTTCAGATGACGACATCAGACAGATTACCATTGATGATGGGCTCGTAAATGGTGCGATCAGGAGTATATACGTAGATAGTGAGGGAGTGGTTTGGGTTGGTAGCTATGGCGGGGGGCTATCAAAAATCAGCGGGAATAAAATAACCAATTATACAACCCAGGATGGATTGTCTGAAAATGTGATCAGCAGAATCAAGGAAGATGAAAATGGTAATCTATGGATGTTAGGTAACCTGGGCCTTTCAATGGTTAGAAAACAACAGTTTTATGATTTGGATAATCAGTTAATCACAGAATTAGCCACGTTGCCCTTTGGATACGAAGAGGGTATGGAGGAAGGCAATGGTGCCGGTGGTGTCGTCAAAACAGACGATGGCCTTACCTGGTGGCCTACGATTCAGGGAATCGCAGGTATCAATATCGATCTTGATTATCTCGATGCCAATCCTCCGGCAATGGTCATTCAGGAGATAAAAATTTCGAATCAGGTGATTCCGGGAGGGGCCCGGAAAATGGTGACCCTGGACGAATCGCAACGCGATATTGAGGTGAATTATGCAGGGTTGAAGTATGCGAGCCCTGATAAAATCAGGTATAGATACATGCTAGACGGATATGACAATGGGTGGCGGTTGAATGGAAATAGAAGAACGATTAATTATACAAATCTTGATCCTGGAAACTATATATTAAAGCTTCAGGCTTCTAATTTAAATGGAGCATGGGATACAAACTATGTATCATTGAGAATCCAAGTAAACCCCAGACTTCATCAAGAGACCTGGTTCAGAGTCTTGTTCATCATAATCATGCTTGGGCTAGCATGGTTGACAATAGGGGTGAGAGAACGTTATCTGGTGAGGAAGAGGATTGAACTTGGAGAAATTATCAGGTCCCGTACAGCAGAACTTAACCTTAAGAACGATAAGCTAGAGTCACAAAAACGAGCGTTAGAGCAAGCACTCAACAGCTTAAAAGAAACCCAAAAGCGATTAATTCAATCTGAAAAAATGGCTTCATTGGGTGTATTATCTGCAGGAGTGGCTCACGAAATCAATAACCCACTTCAGTTTATTCAAAATGGGCTGGATATTATCCAACAGTCAAGAGACGATCTGGAAACACTCAAAGAAAAGTTACCAGTTTCATTAGAAATTATAGAGAATGGAATAAGCAGGGCTTCGGCAATCGTATCAAGTCTTACTCAGTTTTCACGGATCAACGATCGCTTTGATGAAAAGGTAGAAATAAAAGAGGTGTTGGATAACTGCCTGATCATGATGGGCAGTAGCCTAAAACCGGAAGTAACAATTAAAAAGAAATATGCTGCTACCTCATTGGTTTGTGAAGGTAATGAGGGGATGCTACATCAGGCATTTCTGAACATTCTGATGAATGCAAATCAGGCAATTCAAGAAAAGGGTACGATATTAGTTTCAGCTCAAACGGATCATGAGCGTAAAATAGAAATTGCAATTTCCGATTCGGGTATTGGGATATCACAGGAAAGTAAAGCTATGATCTTTGATCCCTTCTTTACAACGAAACCTCCGGGACAGGGTACGGGTTTAGGTTTGTCAATCACTTATGATATTATAAGACAGCATCAGGGAACCATAGCTGTTCAATCTGAAGGGCCGGGAAAGGGTACCGTATTTACTGTGTTTTTACCTTGTCTGGAGACTGTAGAGCAAAAAGATCAATCTACAAATACCAGCTGACGCTTAGAAGGCTCAAATTTCCTTGGCAATACTTCTTTGAAATCAATCATTAAGTACTCATCCAGAACTTTGATTTGGTAGTTATACAGAGAATATAATTCAGTTTTTGTTACTTCCTGAAACCTGTCATCTATCAACACACAACCTGTGTTGTCTTTGAATACGGTCTCATGATGGTCATCTTTGACTAAGTGCTTTCCTTTATCTTCCAGTATTTGCCTTAATTGCGCAGCTACCAGATAGGCCTCGTCACTTTTAATTACAAATAGAACTTCAATATTTTTCACATATTGAATATCTGTTGACTTATAGGTTATCCACCTTTGTTCGGTATCATTGGCCATGACCAAACTATCCACCCTGCAATTCTTAGGTATTTTGTAAGAAACTTCCTTAGCTAATTCCAAACCCAGACTGTGAGAAATTTCTTTAGAGATCTCGATGTTGTCGGTTCTGAAGGCAGCATATGTTTGATATAGCTGTTCAGCCATGATTTTGGCCTGCATTTCAACAGATGAATTATTTTCTGGTGTTTCTGAAATGCCCTGAAGACTCAAGGCCACGAGAAGGATGAATGGAATAAACTTTTGCATAGCTGGAAATAAATTTTAATAACAGTTCAAAATTCCATATTCTCATTAATATATAAAATCCGTAAATAACTCCATTTATAATAAGTAAATCACCTATGTGAATTCCGCACTGCTTTATAATTTAACGAAAAATGGCCACAAAACCGAGTATTATCTGGTTTATTTATCACACGAAGATGCATAACGCCCATCGTTGTGTGCCTTATGTTTAATCTGGAAGTGGTTTGGAAAGGAGGGAAGCTTCCTGAAATGAGCTCAGGAGGGGACTGATCAGTACATTTTGTTATTATTGGCTGACTTTTCAGGGATCTTCTGAATGGCGTCCCAGTGCTCCACAATTTTTCCATTCTGATCAAACCTAAAAAAGTCCATCGTGATGTATTCTTCATCGCCCGGCCATGTCTGGTGTGTATGTAGTGATACCAGATCACCTTCGGCCACTGCCCTTGCAAACTCAATGGATTTATCCGGATACGCTTCCTGCATTCTATTGAAATATGCGATGAATCCTTTGGGACCATCAGCTACATCGGGATTATGTTGGATATAAGTGTCACCAACATACAGATCTACGGCTTTTTGTGGATCTCCAAAGTAAGCGGTTTTATAGAAATTAATGGCATTTTGCTTGTGTTGTTTGCTGTTCATGCTGAGTCTTTTTGGATGATAATCTCAAAATTGAATGACTGTTTTTCCGATGGTTTTCCCAGACTCTTGCATTTGATGAGCCATTTTCAGGTTAGCTGCAGTAAAGCCCTCGAGTGTGGAAGTAAGTGTGGTCCTGATTTTACCTGAATCCAGCAAACCACTTAGTTGATTCAGGATCTCGTACTGTTGCTCTATATCATCAGTTTGGTACATTGACCGTGTATACATGAGTTCCCATGAAAAGGAGACACTCTTGGTTTTGAGAATGTCAAGGTTTAAGGGCTTTTTGCTACCCGTTATCGTAACGATATGGCCCTGAGGTTTAATGACTTCAGCAATGGTATCCCAATAGCCACCAAGATCTACCAGATCAAACACATAATCAACCTGACTGTGCCCGATCTGATCAAGTTCTTCCTTCAGGTTGTAATGATTCACTACCTCATCAGCTCCCAGGTCCTTGCACCATTTTTGGGTCTCAGGTCGGGATGCTGTTGCAATCACCTTTAGCCCGGCAACTTTTTTGGCAATTTGAATGGCGATGGATCCCACACCACCAGCTCCTGCCAGCATCAATATGGTTTTGCCCTTATCTTTTTTAGGATCTATCCTGATTCTGTCGAAGAGTGATTCCCAGGCTGTCAGGCCAGTAAGTGGAATAGCGGCAGCTTCCGCCATGGTCAAACGCTTTGGCTTGAAACCTACAATCCGCTCATCTACCAACTGGAATTCTGCATTGCTACCACTACGTGTAAGATCTCCTGCATAGTATACTTCATCGCCTACCTGAAATTTTGATACCTGATCACCTATCGCAACAACAGTACCTGCAGCATCCCATCCGATAATCTTTGGTGTTTCGAGGATTGATTCTTTGGCGGCGTTTTGCCTGACTTTGTAATCTACCGGGTTAACAGAAATTGCAGAGATTTCTACGAGTATGTCACGACCTTCCGGGGAGGGTTTTTTTGTCTCAAATTCAATAAAACTATCCTTTTCTTCGATTGGTAATGACCGTTTGAACCCTATGGCTTTCATGATTGGAATATTTAATGGTTAGCTACCTAATGTCTGTGGTATATTTTGAATTCAATTTAACACAGTGTGGCAGACTATAATTCCCATCCATCTCATTCATTGAAATAATCCACTGGTAACCCATTTTAACCATTAGAAATATTTGTTACCAGGCCTGCCAACCAATGCATTTGATTCAGCGTCCTATTGGCTAAATTTATTACAACATTGAAAAAGTTAACATTGACATGGTCTATAATGCTGGTGATCATAGGGTTCACCAGTGCGCAGTCACTAAAGCAACCGCTTGAAGCGGTTCCCATGTCCAACGAAGGTGCTGTGCTACTCAAAAACGGAGAACTTATTACCGGTAAGATCCTTAATACAACAAGCATAAGAGGCATTACACAGGTAACACTGTTGACTGCAAATGAGGAAAAGCGGAAACTCAAGGCCGATGAAATCGAAGAATTCATGGTGAGTATGAACTTTGCCGTAAAGCTTCAGTTTATGAATGAGCGAGGCTCTTCATTGGTCAGGCTTCTTTCAAAGAATCAACCCAAGGCAATTCCAACGGATTATGTGATTTATCGCAATACGACATTGAAATCCGGCAGGGAAGCCTTGCTACAGTTGCTAAACCCTGGTTTCGAAGAAACTTTTGAGGTGTTTCATGATCCATATGCTGCCAAAACAGCCACTATGGAAAGTGAATACCTGGTATTAACGGGAGATAAACACCGAACTTTCTTCGTTTCAAAAAATAATCACGATCTTCAAAAGGTTAAAAAGGGAGGATATAAAAAGACCTATCGAAAGCTGTTTGGAGACTGCCCGGTCATGCATCAGGAAGTAAAACCAAAATGGAAAGACCTGGGACAGCACGTGTGGATGTATGATCAGGTTTGCGGATCCGGGATAGCTCAGCATTGAACAATTGGCCGGTTGGGGAGCGGTCCGCTCCCTTAATAGCTCATCTCATCCATCTTCACTTTTCCTTTGAAGGTCCAAAAGACAAATCCGGTGTACAGCGCAACGAGGGGAGCACCAATCGCTGCAATGATCAACATGATCTCCAACGACTTCTCTGACGAACTGGCATTATGTACTGTCAGCGTATATATGGGGTCTTGTGTTGATAAAATGATGGCCGGGTACAATTCATAGGCGACAATGATCAACAACATAGCCACTGCGATGGACGAGAAAAGAAAGGAATAACCATATCTTTTCTTATTGATTAGACGAGGGATATTGGCGATGCTTAGGAAGGCAATCAATGCAATGACAAATGAGACAGGTTGAGCTTTAAACCGATCCGATAAGTGCGGAAAATAGATCAAAGTATAGACTGTTGTAATCCCAAAACTTACCAGAAAAAAGATGATGGCTCTCTTAACATATAATGTCATGTAAATATATTGTCTGCCTTCTGTTTTCATGATCAAATAGATCGCACCATGCATCATAAACAGTGCGAGTGTCGTAATGCCAACCATCAATGCGTAAGGATTAAGAAACTCCAGCCAACTACCCTGAAATTCTTTGTCCGAACCAATATTCATACCTTGTAGCACATTTCCCAGGATTACTCCCAATAGAAATGCCAACATAATGCTTGACATGCTATAAGCCACATCCCAGCTGTTTCTCCACCACGACATCTTTTCTTTGCTTCTAAATTCAATCGATACGGCACGAAAGATCAGGAATGTGAGGAATAACATGAAGGGAATATACATTGCTGAAAATAGTGTAGCGTAAACATCCGGGAAGCCGGCAAACAGGGCTCCGCCACCAATCACCAGCCAAACTTCATTGCCATCCCAGACTGGCCCCACGGCATTAAGAGCAATCCTTCTGCTTTTGTCGTCTTTGAAGAACAAATGCCAGGCGCCAGCTCCCAAATCAAACCCATCCAGTATAGCGTAGCCGGTAAACACCCCGCCAACAACAAGGAACCACCAAGTAGCATAATCGATACCCAAAAAAGTTGCCATACTTAAGTTTTAGTTTGATTAAAGGCCATTGCCATTTCTTTTTGTCTTGGTCGCTGTTCATGAAGCTCACCGTCGTCAGGTCCATGTTGGATTTTTTTGTTCATTAAGTAGACAAAAAGGCCCAATAATAAAGTATAGACAATCGCAAATAGTGTAATAGAGAAGACCACCTGGTTGGCAGTGACTGCCTTTGAAAGGGCATCAGATGTTCTTAAGAGTCCATAGACCACCCACGGTTGTCTGCCCATCTCTGCTGCAAACCAGCCCACCTGATTGGCAATCTGTGGCAATAAAACACTTATCACAAACAGTTTAAGTAGCCATCGTTGCTCAAACAGCTTACCTCGCCACCATTGAAACATTGAGAACACGGTGAGGCCTATCAGAAAGACCCCGATAGCAACCATGATATGATAAAATTGAAAGATGGCATTCAGGGCTGTAGGACGCTCATTCTCCGGAAAAGCATTCAGGCCGGTTACAGGTGTTTTGAAGTCCTGATGAAGCAGGAAGGAAAGGCCTCCAGGTATCTTAATACCCGTAACAACCTGGTTTTTTTTGTCTACCCAGCCAAAAAGATACATGTCTGCCGTAGCCAAACTATCAAAATGACCTTCCAATGCAGCCAGCTTGGCCGGTTGATTAATGGCCACTCCATCTGCAGAGCTATGGCCAGTTACAAGCTGTGAGAGTGAAGAAATCGTCGCAACGATTAAAGCAATTTTGAAGGCTTTTTTAGATACTTCAATGTGTCTGTTTCGAAGAAGGTAAAAAGCATGTACACTCATTATCAAAAATGCACCGGACAGGAATGCTCCAATCCAGACATGTGTTAGCCTGTCGACGCTGGAGGGATTGAATACCATCGCCCAAAAATCTGTGATCTCAGCTCGGGCAGTCATTCCGTCGCCAACGATGTGATAGCCAGCTGGGGTTTGCTGCCAGGAGTTTGCCACTACTATCCATATCGCTGAAAACATTGACCCCAACCAAACACCAAGGGTGGAAATGAAATGAACGGTCTTACTTACCCGGTTCCAACCAAAGAGGAGCACACCTAGAAAACCACTTTCAAGCGCAAATGCGAAGATCCCTTCAGCTGCCAGGGCACTGCCAAAGATATCGCCCACATACCTTGAATAAGTTGCCCAGTTGGTACCAAACTCAAACTCCATGACAATACCTGTGGCCACACCAATACCAAATGTGATGGCAAAGATCTTAGTCCAGAAACGGGCAAGTATATGGTATTCCGGATTTCCTGTCCTTAGGTATAATCCCTCGAAAATGACCATGATCAATCCCAGGCCAATGCTAAGGGGAGGGTAGATGTAATGAAAGGAAACAGTCATGGCAAACTGGATCCTGGATAATATTTCTACGTCCATATTATGACACCAAACAAATGATTTTGAGATAAGGAAAATAAGGTATCATTGTCAATCGAAAACCGATGCTGGTACCGGTCCCCAAAGATAATTAGCGGCTATAAAAAACAGCGGTTAACAGTGATATTTCAAAGAAATATTATTGATTGCTCGTAGACTCACGATTTACAATATAATGATTGATCAATGTGCCATAAGTCCAGACAACAACTAACAAACCAATAAGCCAGCCCAGTACCGGAATGAGCGATATTACCCTGAGAATAAACACACCAACCAAGGCCAGGGCAACGATAACAATCGGAGACCAGGAATGATCTCCACGTCCATTGAGATGGTGAACAAAGAGTAAGCTGCCTATTGAATAGCTGAATAAAAGACTAAAGATGTATAAACAAAGAATAAAAAGCCCAATGGGTATGCCTATGAATAGGCCAAACAGGATGAGTATGACTATTGGCACTCCCAAAACGTACAGAAAACCATAGCCTACTTTTTCTCCAATTTTTTCCATCGATGAACCAGAAACTTTGTTTAGCTGACGGCCAAATAAAAGTTGAATGACCAGCAATAGGAGGAAGGCAGCAAAAACGTACCATACAAACAGTCCGAAAGCCATTCCCCCCAACCACCATGCGGAAGGCTTTGGGTCATAGGCCAAATCTGCATCATAACTAATGGTACCATTGACCAGGCTTTGATCAATATTTTGCTGACCATCTTCTGTCCAGTATCTGAGATCACCCTGGATCATGGAAGAGTTTCCCAAATATAAATGTTCGGCAGTTGCTTCTACTGAGCCACCCACTTGGCTGTTGAGGTCAATACTTCCTGCTTTGAGTTTGACGTCTCCACCTACTTTGTTATCGACACTAATTTCCCCGCCATACCCATACACATTGCCCAATA
This sequence comes from Cyclobacteriaceae bacterium, assembly GCA_965223915.1. GTDB lineage: Bacteria > Bacteroidota > Bacteroidia > Cytophagales > Cyclobacteriaceae > UBA7330. Next base: position 4,154,919 of record OZ245027.1, read on the forward strand.
CCTGACCCTCCGATTTTATGTTACCCCCAAATACAACCAGATTACCCCCAATCTTCGCATCTCTTTTGATGTGGATGTTGCCACCAAAAACCATCAGATCGCCACCTACTAAACTCTGGATGGTGATATCACCTCCAGCTGCCCTGATATCATCTTTAACGGGACCAATAAGGTTGATCCTGCCTCCGGCCATCAATAGATCCTGCTGTATGGTGTCTGCAACGGTTATTTCACCTCCTGTGACTACCAGATCACCATAAATGGGGGCGTAAATATCGACGGTACCACCAGCGGTATAAAGATCTCCATTGTAAGGATCATTAATGTTGACTTTGTCTCCGGCTTTAAATTGCGCGTAGCCCAAAGTATGTATCAGCAAACAAGTGATAAGCAGGATGATGTTTTTCATGTCCAGGACAGTTATTTCAATTGTATTTCAAGTTCATAAATATTGGATATTCAGACAATGATTTATATCAGTTTCCAGAAAAAAGTTATTTGTAAAAAATCCTATCCAGGCAATTTTTTAGTTAAAACGGCTTATTTCTTTGCGATTAATGTCATAATTGTGGGTAAAATCCCAATAAAGCCAACTTATTGTTTGAAAAGTGAAAAAAAATATCGATTATAGCATTGAAAAATATAGCCAGCCTTGGCGATTTAGATTACCGATCTAGAAATCTCCAATCTAATTTTATTGTTTATTGTTTCAAGTTTTTTATCCTATTGGTTAGGTGTAAATAGTAGTTGAAACCAAAATTGTCAGATGATTGAAGGTATGTGTTGGAGTTTAAAAATTACATTTTTCGCTCTGTTAACTTCAGTTTTTATTATGATTTCAAGTACCCAGGTAGTTGGTCAGAACTTGAAGCGTACAGAAAAACAGGCAATCTCTGAATTTGAAAAAGGAAATTTCATCGAGGCCAGGGAGAAGTTCCAGACATTGTTTAAGGCTGAATGGAATGTAAGCAGTACTTCAAGTTATCTGGCTTCATGCTATTTAGAGCTAGATGAGCCACTAAAGGCTTATGAAATCCTAACCCAGGTTTCCGAACCCAATTCATTAAATATCTACCTGAGAATCCTGGCGTGTTATTACCTGGAATTTTTTGAAGAAGCAGAACGACTTATTGCAGATTTCCCTGATTCTACCGGGCTGGACATTCAATCAATCAGTGACCGGGTAACTCGTGCTAAGGAAAGTTACAATTCCGGAGAGGGTATTTTGGTTCAGAATTTCGGAGAAAACATCAACAGTGAAAACCTGGAATATAGTGCTGTAATGTATAATGATTACAATAAGCTACTTTTTACCTCTAGAAAGGAAGAAAGCTCAGTGACGGATGTTGACGGATTGGCATTCGAAACTATTTATTCAACAGAGATAGATTCAACTGATAACTGGGTAAAAGCCACACCACTGGATATTAAAGATGAAAAAGTGCGTTCTCATGATGCCACGGTACAGGTATATCAATCGGGAAATAAAATGATATCTTATAAAGACGGTCAATTGTATAGCTCCACGTTGAAGGACGGAGTTTGGACAAAAGATGAAGATTTTGTCATCCATGAAGGGAAAGGAAGTGATACTCATTGTTTCATCACCAGGGATGAACAGACCATTTTCTTTGCTTCAGACTATCAATCAGATGGAAGGCATCTGGATCTCTATGTTTCTCAAAAACAAGAGGATGGAGGATGGTCAGAACCTGAACCACTTACAATGTTTAATACAGAAGAGGATGAAGACTCTCCCTTCCTGGCATCAGACAGTACCTTTTACTTTAGTTCGAGGGGACATAATTCGATCGGCGGATTTGACGTATTTAAGTCTACATATGACCATGAAAGGGAAACATGGGGTCCGCCTGAAAACTTAGGTTACCCCGTCAATACAGTTGCTGAGGATATCTACTATACCACTGAGGGTAAATTGGCTTATCTAAGCTCCACACGGTTGGAAGGCTACGGATCACTGGATCTTTACAGAGTATATAATTTCAATAAAGTTAAAGTTGAAGGCAAGTTGGTTGACGATAATCAACAACCCATTTCTGATGCATTGATTGATGTAAGATATGATTCTACCAACTTAAAAAGTTATACCGATGCTGAGGGTAATTATGAGATCTTTGTGCCAGTCAACAAAAAAATGCATATCACTTTCATCAAGGATTCTCTCAATCTGTTTGAAGGGGATTACATCGCCAACATTTTTTTTAAAGATGAAAATGAAAATGAATTCAACTTTTTCATCGATTACATGAGTAGTAACCCCGGAGTCATCAAAAGCGATGAAGACACAAAAACAGTGAAACATATCAATGTAGATATTAGGAACGATTATGAAGCTAACCCAATCATTGCTTCTGTGCCTGAAAGTGAAGAATCATTGTGGTCTGATAGCGTGAATTATGTGGCAAAAACCAAGAAAAAAGAAGAGTTGGAAAGCAGGGAGATATCCTTTGTAGAAGGCAAAGATGGCGATATAGACATCCTTTCGAGTCATCTTAAGCTTAGAGAGGCTACAGTCCAATTGAATCAGAAAAATAATCAAGATGCAGGAGATGCCAAGACATCAGTTGCCACAACTGGCCAAACCACAGATTACGATACCCTGCCTGATGGTTATACAGTACAGGTGTTGGCCATGCCGATTAAAAGAAAACCCGAAAGCTCATACTTTGATTTACTCGGTGAAGCAGAAGTAAAAAACCTGGATGGGAAAGATGGTTTGAAAAGATTTTTTACAGGCGTATATGATACTTTTGGAGAGGCTCTTCAAGCGATGAGATCACTGAGGAAGACCGGATACAGTGATGCTTTTGTACGTAAATTATCGAAGTATGCGGAGCTGTAACCCGCCCTCGGATTTGATTATACAAAATGGTTCCTTATTTTTAGTGTGATAATCAATACACATTTTGAAACTCAGCTATTCTAAATTCAGGGATACCATTCAATCGAAAGGACACGTTTTCTTTGATACCGGACAATTCAATATCAATGTATTTGGGATAAGATCCAAACAGCCACTGGTGGATGAATTTAATGACCATATGGGTATGGCTTATCTGGATGACTTTGGCAATGAAACGCTATTGCTCTTTAAAGCCACCACCAAACCCGGATTACATTGGCTAAAAAATAGCCTCGGGAACATAAACGGGACGGCGATCCTCATTCCGGGTCAGTATCGAAGCTGTTGGAAGTTAGGCTATCATAAAGGATACAAAGCATTGCAACAAAATGGCGAAGGGATTTTCAAGGTCTGGCGAGATAATGATAGTGATGGAGAATTGGATATCAATGGCCCGGTTTATGAAGATGTTCAAGGGTTAAATGGACATACCACAAGCTTCAAAAACGAAATTGAAAAGGTAGGCGCTTATAGCGCAGGATGCCAGGTAATTCAGGATGATCTGGATTTCAATATTTTTCTTTCTGTGATCAGCAAGTCTGCTTCCAAATATGGGGATACATTCTCCTATACATTGTTGGACGAGGATGATTTTACTGGAAACGATACACCTGTAACATGATCTTTGTTGCAATGCTTATTTCAATGGCTTCAGGAAGATCAGGAGCTGAAGCATGACGCCAATAAATATTAAAACACCAATTTCTATCCTTGAGATCAGATTGCTCGTATCAATGGACTTATTCGATTGCATGATTTCACGTCTGCTTTCTTCAATCTGGATCTTTGAAAGGGCATCCAGGTCCTGGAAAATCCTGTCGTAGTAATTCTCAATGACATTGATGGTTGGTAATTCTTCATTGATGATTTCGGAGTTTAACATGGCCTCCTGGCTAAAAAGAGAATTAAGGCTATGCTGCAATGATTGAAAATGTACATCTTCCTGCTCAGTGAGGTATGTTTTGGAGAATTTACTCACCAGGGTACGTATGGAGTCATTGGCTACACTGTTAAGGCTATCTAGTTGTGCGAGGTTGTCACTACTCAATGCATTTTGTTTTTTATCCAGCAGACGAGATATATTGTATATGTAGTTTTTAACCAAAATTCGATCCTCGTAAACCGTAGTCAGGGTTTTCTTTACAATTGAGAAATGGTTGCTATCGATCTGGTTGGTCGCGATAATCAGTAGAAAAACAATTACCAGTGCAATAGCTGCTCTTATCCTTTGTGCTGTGCTGAGTTTCCATCCCATAATAGAAATTTAGATGCAAAAATCTTCTTTTTATTCCTTTTAATATATCCCAAAAATTTGGTAATTGTTTAGTAATAAATACGTAATTGAAGTTAAAGTATGTGTGTTTTGGTCTAAAAGGCATTTTAGAACAAGCAAATACGGAAAAAAATACACTTCACTGCCATAAACAAAAAAAAGGATCCTCGGCTAGGATCCTTTAATATGTGCGATAGGGCGAAAAATGTAAATGTTACTGGACCTTCTCAGCTTTGAAGATGAGCCCTGACAAAAAGATTTCAGCTTGAACATCCGCTTCAAGCGCATAGTATATATCGACTGCCGCATTATCATTATTTACAAGTTGTGCAATGATATGGGTATCGCTTTCTTCCAGGATCTTTAGCACAACCTTATCATGAAACTCACTTGAGTTGATAACGTTGTAATCATTTCCTGTCTCATCTTCATACTCAAAACTTGAATGAAGGATTGAGTAAGTATCGAGTGTATTGGGGACATAGTCCGGTACCAGAAATCTAATATGCTTACCTGTCTGATCTCCTATCACCACCATTGTTGTGCCTACTCCGATCTCAGCTGTGGCTCCGCTAAAAGTATTGGTGCTGAAATTGGCAATAAAATCATCAGTAGTATAAGAAATCACACTGGAATAAGCCATTCTGCCTTTGTATTCATACACCCCTCTGGCAAAAATGGTGGATCCCGGCCGTCGAACATAAAAACTATCTCCCTGGGCGCCTGTCCCGGAGTTATAGACATCTAAAGAAATTGGGTTGGAGAGATTTTGGGCGTAGGAAACGGATATTTGTACATCATCACCGGTCAGGTTTAATGATTCACCGGGGGGTTCATTGATTGAAGCAGTGAATTTCATTATGCATGCGTTTTCAGCATATGTTGCCACCGACAAACTTGGAGCAAGCAGAGAACCAAGCCTGGCAGTCTTCACTTCAGAGTAAAAGGGGCTGTAGGTATGTCCATCCAATGTTAATTCCTGACGAATGCGGTAGTAGTACCATGATCCCGGTTTCAGTTCTTTAAACTGATAGGTGCCAGTACCCGATAGTTCTTTTTCTGCAATGGGTAATTGAAAATTCTCATCTGTAAATTCTACCATTTGACTAAAGTCCGAATAAGTAGATAGTTCAAGAAAGAATGCTGATGTCCCATCAACATTGTTGGCATCGCTCAGGTCATATTCCAGGGAGAACACGGTGACACCTTCAGCAGCGGTGGCTATAACCATATCAGCTGATTCCACACCAATGCTGATTTCTGTGTTGCTGGTGTCTGATCCATCTGTGTTCATCGCGATAAGGGAAACTGTGTATGATCCATTTTCGGTGTAGATATGTTGAGGGTTTTCCTCTTTGGATGTTTCACCATCTCCAAAATCCCAGTGGACTGAGTCTGTGAATTCAGATATGTTTTGGAAAGCAATAGTTACAGGTATCAGGCTAAGCTTACCATTGCTATCCTGGTCTCCACTGTAAGTGAAATTTGAAACAGGAAGTTGTGGTTCTTGAACGATATCATCTTCATTGCAAGATGAGCATAGATAAAGAATAAGTATCCCTGAGATTTGTATGTATTTCATTTATTTGCTGGTTGTATTCATAAATAAAATAACAGAACTATCTATTTCTTTTCTTAGGGTTTTAGTTCAATGGAAGAATATGCTCGATGGCAGGTTTAGCTTTCAGGTTAGGTGGGTATCCCGAAATTGCAAATAAAAATGAAGCCTGACAACACCACATTTTAAGATAGTTAAATGGCATTGCCAGACTATTCAGGGTTGTATTATGCGGTTGTTAAAGCCTTTTTATTAGCAGCTTCCTTTTTGGTAGGTTTATAAGGTTTTTTCTTTGATTTCTTTTTCAGCTTATTGATCCATATCAATGTTCCAGTTACCGGTAAGATGGTGGCTATTAGACAGGAAATGAAGTAAATGATCTTAGAGAAAGTCCCGAAAACATCGCCCACATGGAGAGCTTTGATAGAGCGTGCTACCCGTTCATTGAAAGGTTTTTCAGAGAATATCTGTTTTGACAGTATCTCACCACTATAAACATCAATAGACACATCATCAGCGGCCGGTGAAGCAAAAAAACCAGCATGATATTTTCCAATCTTCACGGTATTGCTTTTACCATCTGGGATCTCAATCCGATAGCTACCCGGATAAGGAAGTTCTTCATCCACGATGTTGAGTAATTGTGCAATAGATAGGGGAGAGACTGTGTTTGATTCGTCTTGTTGTGAGTTGTTAACATCTTTCTCTTCTGGTTTCACTCCTTGGTGTGATGTGTTCGGACCGGAGGCACCTCGGCCAGCAGGTTGTTCAACACCCAGTGCACTCCGTAGACCTGTACGGTACCAATCAAAAGACCATTGCAAGCCTGAAAGAGCCATAACAAGTAAAAAAATAGCCGTATAAAGACCCAGCGCATTGTGTAGATCATGGTTGATCCTTTTCCAATTTGCACTCCATTTGATCTTCAAGCCTTGCTTCCATGATTTTACTTTTTGAGGAATCCAGATAATCAACCCGGTTAGGATTAAAAAGACAAAAATGACTGTGCTCCAGCCTACGATGGGGCGCCCGATACTGGTATCCAGCAACAGCCATCGGTGGAGTCTAAACATTATCATGAAGAATTCTGAAGCCCCACTTTTTGTGTTACCCAGGACTTCTGCTGTGTATGGATTGACCAGGTAGGTGGTGCCCCGGCGCTCACCTTCTTTTCTTACTGAAAATTGATAGCTGCTTTCTGCATCTGAAGGAATCGTTACTGAAGCGATTTGTCCTTCTACCTGTTGGCTGATTGCCTTGGCCAGTTCTTCCACTGAGAGGGGAGAAACACCCGGAACTTCTACCCTGTATTTTTCACTATTGAGCCACTCATCGATCTCTGAATGAAAGGTATATACTGTACCGGTCAGGCAGACTACAAATAAGATGAGTCCTGAAGCCAGACCAAGCCACAAATGAATGTCATTGAGAAATTTTCGGGTTCGTTTCCAGTTTGAATTTGACGCCATAGTATTAAATGATAAGAACCCCATGTCGAATTATCCGACATAGGGTAAGGTAATTTGTCTTTATTTTATTGAGTCAGATAGCTCTTCAGATGATTCAAAATACACCGATATAATGGTTGCCCGGTTTGTTTTTAAGGGTAGCACCAACGGTTACTTCTCCTGTTTGACTGTGTAAAACATAGATGTTTCCATCTTTTCCGATTGGGGTGACAGCAATCAAAAGATCATCTCCGTTTACTAAAAACCCTTGATACTGGTGCAAACTCAGGTCTGCGTCATCTGGTATCTCTTCCACAAGCTCAGCGGTTTTGTTGTTGAGGTCCAATCTCGCTACATAGCTCTGATCAGAATCGCCATATCTAAACAGGGCATAGCCAATTCCATTTTTCACATATTTCCACGCCTGAATGTAGACGTCATCTAATCCAAGGGCCTCGTCCAGACTCAATTTGAAAGCGTTATCATACACATTGTCGGCAGTGATTCTCAGAATGTGTGAACCATTTGGGTCTCTTTGAGTGGCCTGGAAAATACTGCCATCTTCAGCCAGGTGGTTTACATTACTTCTGTAGCCTGAGCAATCTCCAAAAGCTTGTGTTGAAGATATCACTTTTGGGTTTTCTAATGACGGGAAGTCTACAACAATTGATTTGGTTCCCAGTCGGTCCCATTCGCTTTCACGTTCTCCTGTGAGGGGATCATACTTTCGCATCCATGTCCCAATGATCACTTTGTCACCTGTCTGATTCAATACAGGAGCATCCAGCCTGAAAATACAGTGACCTTGCAGTTCTTCTTCCTTAGAAAGGGGTAGTTCATATTGCTTATAATTCGCAATTAAAGTTTCCTGAAGGTCAAGGGCAAGTACCGTGGCTGTACCTCGATAGTATTCAAATGTATCCTGGTTTTCAGCATTGTTGGCGGCAATATTTGCTACATTGACGGCAATGCCGGTTTTGTCCTCATTGTAGAGTTTACTCCATCTTGGTGCAGTTCCTGCATATTGAGAGATGTTTACTGTCACATCTTCCTGCACATAGTTACCACCACCTTTAACAGCGAATTTGGCATATTCACCGCCATTTTCACCTGCGTAGGCGATGTTGAACATGGTATTGCCATCTTCTGATACCTGCAAACGCGCTGTACGGTTTGACTTTACAGGAGTTCCATGCTCATATACATCGATGATAGTTTCAGGATTGATGGCATCTTCATAGCTCACTGCAAAGATTTGTGTGCCACCGTTACCGTCACCAGGATTGTCTCCCATGAGGGCTCCGGCCACGGTCACCCATCTTTTGGCATCCAGACCATCATCAGGAGCCGGGTCCTCACCTTCGTTACAACTGAAGAAGGATAACAAGCTGATTATCAGGCTTAAATGTAAAATATTTGAAAATTGCTTTTTCATATTGAGTATTAGTCTTTAGAAATTATTGATTGTATAGTTTATTTTGAGATAAAAGGCTCTGCCGGGTTTTTGAACGGCGAAGTTGTCGTAGATCTGCTGATCAAAGATGTTCCTGATATCTCCACTGATTACCAGCTTTTTATCCGGGAACGTATAGTTGACTCCAAGGTCTTGAACAAACTGACGCGGAGTTCTAAAATCCTCAATTTCCAACCAGGTAGTATAAAACCGGTCAACAAATCCAAAATAGTAGGATAGGTTCAGGGTCGCATCTGTCATCAACACATCCCTAAAGATGTATTCCAGGGTACTGTTGATGGTGAAATACGGTTCATTGGGTAATTGCTGGTTGTAGTTATCATAAATGTTACCATTGCTATCGTATTTGGTATTGAAGACAGCATTGAACCTGGACAAATTCACCATGGCATTAAAGTTTTTATTGTAGCTGTAGTTGAATTGAGCTTCAAACCCAATGGCCTTGGTCTTACCGAGGTTTTCAAATGGGTTAGTCTGAACAGCATCATTGATCCTGGGATTGATCCTTTGGATGATCTTGTCTTTGGTATCTCTGAGGAAACCGGTTCCTGAAAATGAAATCCTATGGTCAGCATCCTTGAATTCACCAGCCTGAAAACCCAGGTTCAGATTGTTGCTGATTTCAGGTGCGATCCCGATGTTTTCAACAATATTTTCCCCTGGACTGCCAAATATTTCTCGTTCTGAGGGCATTCTCACTGCTTTTTCAGCAGAAACGAGAATGAGAAAATTTTTCAATACCGCAAAAGAAAAAGCGGCACCGTATCCAGTGGTATTTCGGTTGCTATTCACCCGGTCTTCTGATTGGTAGGTTTCACCACTTTCTTCTACCAATATCGGATCCATTCGTTCAGTGTATTGCTGATAATATTTTCCGAAAAGGCTAGCTTTGAGTCGTGAGTTGAAGGCGTTGAATTCGTATCCTAAAGCGGAAATGTTCTTGCTAAGGTCTCTGGTGCCAATAAATTCCTGTTCCACTGCACTTAACATTTCATCTTGCTGAGTCCTGTCGATAATAAAATACGTATGGCTCAGAATGAATTTGTGTAGCTCATTGAGCTGATAGTTTAATCCAGCACGGTAGGTGGCCACATTCCGGTCAATATGGTTAATGGTGGGAGCGCCCTGCTGTGCACCTTGTGGACGAAGAATCGAGTTGCCATCCAATCCCAGGCTGCGTTCCCCAAACCAATTGTAATTCCACTTTACGGTATCGTTAACTACCTGATTTCTAACACTCATCGTTCCGGTGAAAGTAGCTTCAAGGCCGGGAATGAAAAGGTTCTCTTTGACATAACTCAATCCAGCTGCATGCGATTGAGAGGTGGTAAATCGCCCATAGTAGGGGATGGACATGTAAGTCCCATGCTGGATCTCATTGTAGTCATCTGATCCGGTATAGCTAATAAAAAACTGGTCTGCCCATTTCACCGAGGTAAAACCGGCAGCCAGTTTTCCGCCGACAGACCGGTAGGCATCGTTGAATCGGTTGGCTCTTACATAGTCATAGCGCCCATTTGGCAGGATATTCCTGACGAATTTTCCCCAGACTTCATAATCGTTGTCAGAATAGTTATAGAATACAGAAGAACGTACAGTGAATCCGGACTTTTCATTCCTGAAAAGTCCGTTGAAATTGTTTTGAATGGTATTGAATGATCCATAGGAAACTGAGGCAGAGATATTGTTGACAATGCTTTTCTTCAATACAACGTTGATGGCACCTCCGAGGGCATCATCAGCAAGGTGGGCCGGGATCACACCTTTGTAGACTTCAATACGATCAATCAAAGAAGGAGGGATACTATTGAGACTGAAAGAGGCACCATAGGTAGAGGCTGGCAAGCCATCAATAAATATTCTAACAGAGTTGCCAGACATTCCATTGAGGTTATAGTCTACAGCAGATCCAATACCCCCGTTTTGACGAACCCGAACTCCAGCTGTTCTGTTCAAAAGGTCGTTGGTTTGAACCGATTGCAGGGAGGCTTTTTTCGTGTCCACAACACTCACGGCAAAACCTTTTGTTTCTATCTCTTTTTTAAGGGATTGGCCCTCAACCACCACTTCATCCAATTGCGATGTTGCGTCCTTTAAAGAAAGATTTAAGTTGTACGTTTGATCATGACTAATGCTGATTGCTCGCAAAATACGTTCATATCCAAGCGATGAAATAATCAAGACGTGTTGTCCTTCAGGAACATTCTCAATTAAATACATCCCATCCGGATTGGTAATTGTGCCAATGGTAGTTCCCTGTACCAAAATGGTTACACCAGGGATTGGCTTTGATTGCGCATCGGTTATTCTACCTTTTATGATTGCTGCGTGCAAATCATTTAACATAAGCAACGCAGTTGTCAGGGTCAGTAATAGGTTGGTCAGGTATTTGGGCTTCATTATTTAGAATAATTCCAGATAGCAAAGATTGACTGCTTACCTAAAGCCTACAATCGCTAGAGGTGGTGAAAAGCCGTTATTTATATCACTACTAGTAGCTATTTTTTAGAAAGGATGAATAGGACTCATTTCAAATTTTCAAGTGATTAAGCCTTGAGGGTAGGCTAATCTCCGATTGATTAATCCTGTGTAACAATTGTTACCTCGTTTCCACCGATCATTCCGTACAATTGAATAAAAAAGCAGATGAAATATTATCATTCAACACTTATTAATAACATCAATTTCGATCAGGCCATTACCAAGGTAACTGATGCATTGAAGGAAGAAGGGTTTGGGGTGCTTACTCAGATTGATATCAAGGAAACCCTCAAAGAGAAACTCGATGAGGATTTTCGTCCTTACATAATTTTAGGGGCGTGCAACCCGCCCTTTGCTTTTAAGGCACTGCAGACTGAAGACAAGATAGGCACCATGTTACCCTGCAATGTCATTGTTCAGCAAACAGACACAGGTATCGAAGTAGCCGCCATCAACCCCATAGCTTCTATGCAAGCTGTAGATAATCCTGAATTACAGACGATCGCACAAGAGATTCAGAATAGACTTGTGAAAGTGGTTGACGGGTTGAAGTAACGGTTAGGCATTAGGTGATCGATTATTTAAGATAATCGCTTTATCTCACCTGCTAGGTGTGGAATGTAGTAAAGGGGATTGTATTCATCAGTTGCCCTGTTTACATTGATAGTGTGCATATTTTTAGCAATAAGCGCTTCTAATTCTCACATAGATTCTTTATCTTATTGATTGCTAGAGCTTGTAATGAATTTAAGAAAATCCCTCCCGGTCGTTTAGGTCTGCATTGGCTGATTGGAACCTCATAAGACTACTTTTTTTTACATTGATCAGCACAAGTATTGTAACAGAGTAGTTTAAAATTTAAAACAACCATGCCATGAAAATTGCTGTACTTTCCAGGAATCCGAAGCTATATTCGACCACACGGCTAATTGAGGCCATTAATCAGCACGGTCATATCGGCCTGGTGATTGATCACCTTCGTTGCGACATTGTGATGGAGCGTGCTGGCCCCATTGTTTATTATCAGGGCGAAAAACTGGAAGATATCGATGCGGTCATACCGAGAATTGGCGCTTCAGTTACTTTTTATGGCACTGCTGTGGTTCGCCAGTTTGAAATGATGAATGTTTTTTCGGCAGTTGAGTCACAGGCGATCACCCGGTCTAGAGATAAATTAAGAAGCTTGCAGATTCTATCTCGGGCTAAAATAAGGATGCCTAAGACAGCTTTTACCAATTTTAGCAAGGAGGAAAATAAGGTACTGAAGCATATTGGTAATGCACCGGTTGTGATTAAACTGCTGGAAGGCACACAAGGCCTTGGGGTGGTCCTCGCAGAGACTAACAAAGCAGCCAAATCGGTTGTAGAAGCTTTCGATAGCCTCAAAACCCGGGTTATCTTGCAGGAATTCATTGAAGAAGCCGGTGGCGCAGATATCCGTGCATTTATAGTAAATGGTGAAGTAGTAGGGGCGATGAAACGTCAGGGCAAGGAAGGGGAGTTCAGATCCAACTTGCATCGCGGAGGGGAAGCTAACGTGATTCAGCTTAGTGAAGAAGAAAATTCCACGGCGCTCAATGCTGCGAAAGCGATGGGCCTGACCATTGCTGGTGTAGATATGCTACAGTCTAAGGTTGGTCCCATGGTGCTGGAAGTAAATTCCTCACCAGGTCTTGAAGGCATCGAAAAGGCAACCGGTGTGGACATTGCCGGTAAAATTGTGGTGTATATAGAACAGGAAGTTGCTAAAATGCAGATTCCTGAAGAACCCATGACTCCTCAAGCATAGTGCTCAAAAAGGAAACCACAGACTGTTTCCTGGTTTCTTGTAGCCAAAATAAGTTGACTTTCCGGAAGATGCAATCTAATATCATCTGGTAATATGAATTAAATCAGACATTACGTACTTCTGCCTGTTTGATATCTGGAGAAAGCTTTTTTTTAGGTAAATTCATGTAATGGGCAACATGAATGTCTTCGAAATCACTTCACGAAAGCAGATGAATGAATTTACCAGACGTTTGCTAAAGGATATCCATGCCCTGGAGCGAATGATAAACGAAGACTGGTTTAATCATAGTCCCATTCACATTGGTGCAGAACAGGAGTATTGTATTGTAGATTCACACTTTAAGCCAGCACCAAAATCTATGGAGCTGCTGGGTTTGCTTAGTGAAGATTTCACAACAGAGCTTGCCTTATTCAACATTGAGAATAACCTTCCGCCTTTGGAATTTAAGGGAAATTGCCTGGCTCAAATGGAAAAAAACCTTAATATCAGTTTGAGGGAGCTAAGGAAGGTAGGTGACCAATTTGGAGTTGATTTTGCCCTGGCAGGCATTTTACCCACGATCAGAAAGTCCGACCTTGACATGAACAATCTGACACCTATCGACAGGTATCAGGCGCTTTTTCGGGCCATTAGCAAAGTGAGAGGCAAGTCTTACGAAATGAAGATCACTGGTCTTGATGAACTGAATATTAAGATCGAATCAGCCATGCTGGAGTCCTGTAACACGTCTTTTCAGGTTCACTATCAGGTAAGTCCAGATGATTTTGTGTGTAAATACAACATCGCTCAGGTGCTGGCGGCTCCTGTTCTTGCAATTAGTTGCAATTCGCCCATCTTGTTTGGAAAGCGATTATGGAGTGAAACGCGCATTGCTTTGTTTCAGCAATCCATAGATACGAGGGTCACAGGCGAACACATACGTGACAGAAGCCCTCGGGTGACATTTGGCAATGACTGGCTGGAAGACTCCATCGTTGAGATGTACAAAGAAGATGTGGCCCGATTTCGTGTGATGATGATGGCAGATTTTAAAAGTGATGTGATGGAGTTGCTGGACCAGGGGATTACACCACAGTTGAAGGCGCTAAGTATCCACAATTCAACTGTGTATCGTTGGAACCGTCCGTGTTATGGAGTAAGTCCGAATGGCAAGCCTCACCTGAGGATCGAAAACAGGATATTTCCCTCAGGGCCTACCTTTGTTGATCAGATGGCCAATGCTGCCTTCTGGTTTGGTCTCATGTCCGCTTTTGACAAAGAGTATAAGGATGTTACTCAACACATCGAATTTGATCACGCCAAGGATAATTTTTTCTCAGCTGCAAGGGACGGACTTAACACTGATTTCACCTGGTGCGGAGGAAAGAAAATCGCCGTGAGGGAGTTGATACGGGATGAACTCCTTCCCATTGCAGAAAAAGGTTTGAAATCAAATCACATCGACGAGAAAGACATTAAGCGATATCTGGGAATTATCCGTGCACGAACGGAGAATGGCCAGACCGGAACCCAGTGGATGATCAATTCACATGCCAAAATGATCAAAAACACCACCAGGGAGGAGATCGCTGTGGCTTTAACTTCCTGTATGCTCAAAAATCAAAAAAATGGAATCCCGGTTCATCAGTGGGAGCTGGCGTCACTGGATGGCATTACAGGTTGGTTTCCAAATACCATGCTGGTGGAGGAGTTTATGACCACTGATTTGTTCACTGCTCAGCAAAACGATATCCCCGAGTTGGTGACTGATATCATGAACTGGAAACATGTCAAACACATTCCCATTGAAGACGATAGGGGTCAGTTAAAGGGAATGGTTGATTATAGCATTTTGCTGAAGTATTATAGTCGTAAAATGAATGTCAATCCTGGTGAAAATGTAGTCATCAAAGACCTAATGAGGGTGGACCCGGTTACCATTACGCCGGAAGCCACTGTAGATGAAGCCCTGAGGTTGATGAAAGCTGAAAATGTGGATTGCCTGCCAGTCGTGAAAAACAAGAAACTGGTAGGGATTATTTCGGAGGGAGATTTTCTGAAAATCGCCTCCAGTTTAATGAAAGTCTTATCATCAAAAGATACTTAAATGGATAGGATTTTAGGAAAGATTGAAAGAAAGCAACCCGGGCCTTTAATTATTTGTCTGGCCGGTGTCCATGGGAATGAACAGTTGGGATTACACGCATTTCAAAACGTTTACAGTGCAATTGTTAAAAATAAGATTCCTTTTAAAGGCAAGCTGATCGGTATTGCAGGAAACATTAAAGCCATCATGTCAGGCCGGCGATTTATCGACTATGACCTTAATCGTTGCTGGACCGAGGAATTTGTCCGACAGGTTGTTTCGGGAAAGCAAACAGATGGACAGGCTGAGGATGAAGAACTCATTGCACTCCATCAAATCATCTCAAAGGAAGACAGTAAAGATCATCAACTCAAGGTGATGGTAGACCTTCATGGGACTTCAGCTGAGAAGGGAAATTTTATTGTAGTGCCCGAAGATGTTGGAAATCATCCAGTCATTAAATCACTTAAACTACCAGTTGTTGTAGACCTGCATAAATACCTGGATGGGACCTTATTGTCCTATTATTGTGACCTCGGCTATATCGCTTTTGCCTTTGAAGGTGGCCTGATTGGTTCCTCGGAAGCTTACCGTTTACACACTTCAGGTCTGTGGGAAATTCTGGAGACGGCCGGATGTATCACAAAGCATGACCATCATCAGCAGGATCACTATTCCAATCATTTGGCAGAAATGTCGGCCAATCTTCCGGCAAGGGTCAAAGTGTTGTACCGACACCTGGTAAAACCTGAGGATGGTTTCAGGATGTATCCGGGCTTTCATAATTTTCAGCCAGTCCATAAAGACCAGGAGCTAGCCATTGATGCCAAAGGGGTCATCAAGTCACCCCATGATGGAATGATCTTCATGCCACTTTACCAGCCGGAAGGGGATGATGGCTTTTTTATTGTAACGGAAGTTTAAGGAACTGACCGCTCAATTTTTCTTGAATAAGTATGTATTAACGGGGGATTAAGTCAATGCCTGGGAGCATGTTAATCGCTTAACAAAACAAGAGAATATTTAACACTTCCTTAAATGGTCTTTCCATAGATTCAATTTAGAAATAACCTTATTTCGTATTTTAATTATATATTTAATTAATCGATTTAGCAGAAACAGAGCGAATAGAATTGTTCTGGGTAGAATCAGAGATTTAGAGATGTAAACACCAGCTGAAAGCCTGATTTTCAGCTGGACATGGCAAAAACCATGTTGATTAGAATAAATATTGAATTTGAAAAAAATGATGAACTAAAATGCAAAATTAAAACTGAAAAGAAAACCTTCCGGGCCCCTGGTTTACATAGAGAAAACAAGGATGCTTAGGGATTAAAATTTTTTAACAACATTCCAAAGACTAACCGATGAATTTGTCCCCTTTGGAATTAACCAAAAACAGATGGAATCAAAAATTACAATTCAACTGCCGCACCTGATTAAATATGGTGTGGGTCAAATTTTCCTTATTTTGCTATTGTGTCAAGTGACTTTAGCAACAGACAAGGAGCGCAAAGACAATCCTACGGACATTACTCAAGACAGGATCCTGGAAAGAAACATCCAGGGTAAGGTAATCAGTGAAGAATCGGCAGAGCCACTGATTGGAGCATCAGTCACTGTAAAAGGGACCACACAGGGAACCATAACAGATATTGATGGAAATTGGAAGTTGACCATTCCTGATGATGCTACCACACTGGTTATCTCCTTTGTTGGTTTTTCAACGGAAGAAATTGCCATTGGTAACCAAACTGATTTCACTATTTCCCTTCAGGAGGATTTATCAGAACTGAATGAAGTAGTGGTTGTGGCCTATGGCTTACAAAAGAAATCGGATATTACCGGTTCAATTGCTTCTGTGAAGGAAGAAGACTTCAATAAGGGAGTCGTGGTCAATCCGGGTGAACTATTGCAGGGTAAAGTAGCGGGCGTGAATGTCACTTCTGCGAGTGGAGAGCCGGGTGCCGCTCAAAACATCATCATCCGGGGAGTTGGTAGTTTGAGGTCGGGAACAACACCGCTTTATGTGGTAGATGGCTTTGTGCTTGATAATTCGTCAACAGGCGTTGCCAATAACCCTTTGAACTTCCTTAATCCGTCAGATATTGAAAGCATTGAAGTCTTGAAAGATGCCTCAGCCAGTGCGTTGTACGGATCCAGGGCTGCCAATGGTGTAATTGTGATTACAACGAAAAAAGGAAAGACCGGCAAAACGGAGATTAACCTGTCTGCTTCTACTGCCTGGTCATCTATGGCCAATACGATTGATGTATTTTCTCCAGGTGAGTTCCGAACTCAGGTACCTGCTGCTGGCGGTACATTAGGAGATTTTGGTGGAAATACTGATTGGCAGGAGGAACTTTCTCAGACAGGAAGATCCAATAACATCAATTTGTCAATGAGTGGGGCAGCCAGTGAAAGCTTCTCATACTTTGCTTCTCTTGGAGTCCAGGACCAGGAGGGGATACTGAAGAACAGCAATCTTCAGCGTTACTCTGCAAGGTTGAATTTAAATCAGGAAGCTATGAATGGCCGGTTGAAGGTGGCCTATAATTTCACCGGAGCCCAGACAAAGAACCTTCGACCGGATATGGGATCTATTGTTGTAGATATGCTGCAGCTGAACCCTACCATTCCGGCACTCACAAATGGAGTACCTACTGCATTGGAAGATATGCTTAACCCTTTGGTTCGCTACGACATTTATAAAGATGAGGCAGTAAATAACCGAATTCTTGCAAATGTTACACCTTCCCTGGAGATCATACCAGGTCTAACGTATAAGTTGAATTTGGGTGTGGATTATTCTACTACTACAAGGGATATTCAAACTGAACCTTATGCCTTGTTAGAAGGATCCGAATTGGGATCGCTGACTTCCATTGCAAAGCGCAATGAAAACAGCCTGGTGGAAAACACACTTACATATATTCTGGAGTCAGGATCGCATAATGCAACCATATTGGGTGGCCACTCTTATCAAAGGACTTTTGAGCATCAAAAATCCTTTGGATTGACTGGTTTTGCTGACAATGATGTGGAACCCATCTATCAGGACCAGATCAGTACCACAGAGCAGCCCACTACTTTATCATCTTTTGCTACTGAGAATGAGCTTCAGTCATTCTTCGGAAGATTGGATTATAGTTATGAAAGCAAATACTTGCTCACTGCAACCATGAGGGCTGATGGTTCTTCCAAATTTGGGGAAAACAATAAATACGGCTACTTTCCATCGTTTGCTGCTGGCTGGAATATCACACAGGAATCATTTTTCCCGGGTGGTTTGATCGACAACCTGAAGCTGAGAGCTAGCTGGGGCCAAACGGGGAACCAGGAAATCCCATCAAAAATCACAAAGGAAAGTTATACGGAGAGCAAAACCGAAAACGATACTTATCCATTGGACCCTAATGCTAACACACTTGATGACTATCCTTATGGGATCATTTTCACCCGTTTTGCTAATCCTGATTTGCAATGGGAAGTATCTACACAAACAGATATTGGTATCGATTTTACCTTGTTTGATTTCAGATTAAGTGGAACGGTGGACTATTTCAACAAGGTATCCGAAAATATCCTGTTGGAAGTAGTACCAGCTGATCCTATTCAGCCTACATCTACATACTGGACAAACATTCCTGACATGCAGATCAAAAACTCTGGTATAGAGCTGAATCTTGATTACAAAAGCAACCCGAGAAATGAGTTTCAGTTCAATATCGGGGGTAACATTTCATTCATTAACAATGAGGTGATCAATTCTCCATTTGCTGTATTGACCAGTGGAGCTGCGTCAGGTGCAGGACAGACAGGAGCTACCATCAATGGGTACATCAACAATGAGCCAATTGGTGCATTTTATATGAAGGTATTTGAAGGTATCGGTTCAGACGGCTTAAATATATTCGAGGATGTTGTGCCTGATGGGCAAAACCTGGAAAATGACCGAACGGTAGTAGGAACTGCTTTGCCTGATGTCCTGTACGGATTTTATCTTAACCTGGCATATAAAGGATTTGATTTAGGACTGAATTTCAATGGTGTGGCCGGTAATAAAATATTCAACCATACGGCCATGTCTATCTTCAACAAAGGGAATCTGGCATCATCTTTCAATACAACAGATTTTGCAGTTGAGTATCCTGAAGAGATTATTTCCAACTCCAATGAAGTGTCTACACGATATCTTGAAGACGGTGATTTTCTAAGGCTGAACAATGCTACGTTGTCGTATACATTGTCACCGGCTGATCTGGGACTTAACGGAGTTAACATGATTAGACTGTCTCTGACGGGTCAAAATCTGTTCCTGATCACCAACTATTCAGGCTATGATCCTGAGGTGAATACTGGTAGCGCCATAGGTGGTGTTCAAACCTTTGGTATCGATAGGTTTACCTACCCACGGGCAAGAACTGTCCTGTTAGGATTAAATGTATCATTTTAAAGAAATCAAAAGATGAAAAATCAATATCTAATAAAAATACTTGTAAGTGTCTTTTTTCTTACCCAGGTTGGCTGTACTGACCTTGAAGAAGATGTACTTGATGAATCCCTGACAGGCCCAGGTAACGCAGAGGCTATAAGCGGGGCAATTGCACCTGCATATGGTCAGATCTCCTGGACCTGGAGGCATACTAATTATTATGGAATGCAGCTGCTTGCGGCTGATGAAGCTATCCTTCCATATCGTGGTGGTACTGACTGGTTTGATGGTGGTAAATTTATGGCGGTTCACCAACATGAAATCACATCCGGAAATGATCTGGTTGGAGATTCCTGGAATGAGTTAACCAAGAATATATCACGAGCTGTCGCAGCGATTGAAGCATTAAGGCCCTTATCAGAAGCCGGTAATTCAGAAGCTTCTGGTGCTTTATATGAAATGATTGCACTTAGAGGCTATCTGAATATGTTAGCATTGGATAGCTGGGGAATAGCCTTTCAAAAAGAAAGTTCAGATGAAATCTCTGTACTCCTTAGAGCACAGGATGCCATAGATTACATCTTGGATGATTTCTTGTCTGTCGTAGATGTAATCAATACAGATAAAGGACCTGGCAGACTCACACAGGGAGCAGTTTGGGGATTTATGGCCAGGTTGCACCTCAATGCCGCAGTTTATCGTGATCCTTATGGTACTCCGTCGTTTACTCAGGCAGATATGGATAAAGTCATTGAATATACCAATAACATCATCAATTCTGGCGACTACTCATTGTCTCCTGAATATTTTGACCTGTTCAATGATGATAATAACGGTAACCCTGAGTTGATCTTTGCACTTGATCAGCGTGGTGTATTGAGAAGAGAGCATAGCCGATGGGCGTACTGGTCCATTGCAGGTTCAATGTTCCCCAGACCTGAGCATCCCAGCGCAGATGGTACCGATGGTCCCGCTATTACCTCGGACTTTTACCAGACATGGGTAAGTGCCTATGGACCGGATGATCCTGCAGATGTAGACGCAAGGTTTTACAAACAAAATACCATCGTTCCTGCAGGACTTCAGGATCTTACAGGCTTATCTCCCGACAATGATGAGGATCATTATTATTGTGTGGAGGCCACACAGTTTGAAATGGACAGAGGTATTCTGCGGGGAGTTCAATGGGGTCCCAGAAAAGGAGATGACGGTCAGTTTCTCACATGTGTAGACGGAACTGTCAGGATCTATCCGGTAGCACAGACTAAGGGTAATAATCCTACAGGCTATGTGAACCATACTGAGGTTGTTGATTTCACCAATGATGGTAGATTGCACAATACTGGTTATAGAGCTTCTAAGTATCAGTTTAGCCGTACCTCACCTAATGGCAACAACTTTAGCAGTGTGGATCTTGTCATGATGCGACTGGCCGAGATCTATCTGATGCGTGCGGAAGCTAAACTTCGAAATGGTGATGATGCCGGAGCATTGGTTGATGTGAACATTGTCCGGACATCCCGAAATGCCAGGCCGGCTCAGACTCCTGCTGAGTTGACTGCTATCGATCTGGAGATCATGTTTCGAGAGCGAGGTTTTGAGCTCTACTGGGAAGGTTTCAGAAGGACAGACCAGATCAGGTTTGGGAAGTACGAAGATACCTGGGTGGAGAAAACCAATACAGATGTAAATAAGAGGTTATTTCCTATACCTCAAAGGGCCATCGATGGCGCTTCTAATGTACCGGGATTCCTGGTACAGAATCAGGGCTACTAAAAAAATCCAACCCTTGATAAAAAAGCCGGATGCAAATGTGTTCGGCTTTTTTTATCATCGGTTTATATATAAAGGGACATAATCAAGAAAAAGAAATATCAATGAGCTATGTAGGAAGAAACTCTTATCTTAGTCCAATAAAGGCCATAACTATAGGATATTACCCGGGTTTTAACTAATTTAAGAGTGAATTGGATGAAAATGATCAAAGCAATCCCTATCCTTATATTATCCCTTATTTATTTCACAAGTTATTCTCAGAAGCTCCAGCGATCAACTGTTAGTATGGCTGGCTCGTCTCAAACTGTCCGTTCCGGGGATCGTGTCTATTACGTTAGTCAAAGTATTGGGCAAGCAAGTACAACCGGTACTTTTACGAATAAAGGCAAGACGATTCGTCAGGGGTTTCAACAGCCTCCAGGTGAATTAAGGTTAAGTAAACCAATAATCGAACGACTGGATGCTATTGTATATCCAAACCCTACCGGTGGCATACTTAATATTGGTTTCAAGGATCAGTCATTGAAGCTGATTGACGTACAACTATTAGATCATAGCGGCAAGTTGCTTTTTAAGTCAAATCTTGAAGGTACAGAACACATTTCAATAGATATGGAACCATTTTCTTCCGGAGTATTTTTTTTAAAAATTATTAGCGAAGATAAATACCTGTACACTTCGGTGATCAAACTATGATCAAATGAATAAACTTCTACTTTTACTGCTTTATCTGGTTTTTGTTTACCATGAAGGGAATGCTCAGCCTAAAGAGCGTAAACAACAGGTCGCATTGCAAGCAGGTCAGGTATTTTCAGAGATTAGATTCGTAGATTCCTTTGGTTCAGAGCTGCAAAATCTCCAACCTGTCAATCATTTTTTCATGCTTGCGGAATATCGTTCATCGATCTTTTCAGAGCAGTTGAATAATAAACTCTTTGGGAGTGTTGGTCTGGGCTTTAATGGCTATGGATCTAATGGAAGTGATAGAGTATTGAACAATTATTACGAGTGGGACCTTTCTTATTTGGGATTGTTTCTTGGCCTTGACTATGAGGTTTTTACTGCCGGAAGTTTCACAGGTCTTATCAATATAAAAGCATCATCAGAACTACTTGTAAGAGGGTCGCAGGTACTCAATACTCAGGTTTATGATATCAAAGGGGAAGATGACTTTGATACACCGATTACTTTTTTCAGGGGTGGATTGGGAGTTAAGTTCCAACTCACGAGCGATGCGGCAATTTTTGCACAGTATATGATTGGAAAGAGCTATAGTTTTTTTGATCAGGGAACTTCAGAGCTCAATATCATTGCCCAAAACTTCGGCATTGGTTTATTCACGAATATGTCATACACTAAAATGAGAAAGCCCCGTTGGCGCTAATGACCTTAATGCCTGTACTGGCCGGGTTTTACTGTATCTGTAGGAAAACTAAATACATTCAATGAAAAAGTTGTTACTTATTCTCCTTTCATTCGGTATGTTTTTACCGGTATATGCACAGACCGATGGTATTAGCTATCAGGCTGTAATTATTGATCCGGTCATTCAGGAATTACCGGGAGTCGATATCTCAGGAAACATCCTTCCTAACAGGCAAGTGGCCTTGAGGTTTACATTCTATGATAGTAATAATACCATAGAATATCAGGAGGTGCATGTCACTACAACAGATCAGTTTGGGATGGTCAATCTGATGATAGGACGTGGAGAAGCTACGATTGAAGGAACCGGGGATTTTACGCTGCTTGACTGGGATGGAACGCCCAAGGATCTCCAGGTAGACATCAATTTTGCCGGAGAAACAACAGATTTTGAAAGTATGAGTCGACAGGAGCTCACTTTTGTACCTTATGCATATCACCGTGATATTACGGCCACAGGCGATATGATCATTGATGGTACTACAGATTTAAATGGAAGACTTCTGGTACAGGGTCCCACAGACTTAAACAGCTCACTTAATGTCAACAATCAAAATGCTACTGATTTAAGCGGCACCCTGACTGTAGGAGGTAATACAGAATTGGGTGCAGATCTGATGGTGGAGGGAGTTGCCAACCTCAATGATTCCTTAAGAATTCTGGGACAAAGCCCTACTTTCTTTACAGGTGACATCACAGTAGAAGCAGCAGGAACGGCAACTTTCAATGGCCCCACAGTGTTTAACGCACCAGCAAATTTTACTGAGATTAACGTAGCAGGTCCTTCAAACCTGTCTGGCCAGGTCACCATCAACGCTAACTTAGATACCGTGGGAGGTCAGGATATCTACGATGCATATCCACTTTTAATACAGGGAAGTGGTCAGGGTATGGCCATAAAAGTGAATGGAGGAAGATCTATCAGCAATAACTACCTTTCTTTTTGGGACCAGTCTACCGGGGAAATGTGGGGCAGGATAGAGGGTATCACCCTGGACGAATTACATAATGATCCTGAATATCAAACAGAGCTGGCCTTAAGAATTACGGACGTTATTATCAATGGAATAGAAGCAGGGATATCTGTGCTGGAATCGGGACAAGCTGTTGTTAAACTAACTGCAGCGGGTACATCATCCACGGCCTGTGCCGGACTTGGTGCATGTGTCACAGCCCCTATACCATCCCTGATTGCCGAAAGCTCAAGTAACCTTGTGCTCAAAATTGCCAATGCGGTGAGCATTGCTGGTAATTTACTACTAGCTATAGCAGAGGAAGAGTCATTCAGACAATTTAGTGATAATAATATTGGTGTCTCTTATCAATCAGGGGCCGGAGATTATGCTGAGTGGCTTCCAAAGGAAAATACCGATGATGAATTTAGACCGGGCGAGGTGGTAGGAGTGACACATGGTAAAGTATCAAAAAATACCTCCGGCGTTGAGAAGGTGATGGTAGTATCTACAAGGCCGATTGTATTGGGCAACATGCCTGAAGAAGGAAAGGAAGATGATTATGTCAAAATTGCCTTCATGGGACAGGTACCAGTCAGGGTAATAGGGCGTGTTTCACCGGGAGACTACATCATGCCCAGCGAGCTGGGGAATGGATTTGCCAAAGCAGTAAACCCAGATGAAATGAATACAATGGATTATCAAAAAGTCTGTGGCGAAGCATGGAACGTTATTGAAAAATTAAGCAGCAATGTAAGTCTTGTTAATTGCGCGGTGGGTTTAAATAATCACCACATAAGCCATCTTATTGTAAAGCAGGAAGAAGAATTGAAAGCACTTAAAACAGGCTATTCAGCTCTGCAAAAAGAATTGGATCAAAACAACATGATACTGGCAGCACTATTACCAGGGTATGCAGAAGCTAAAGACCTGAAAGTTGAATCTAAAGAGATGATTGCAGTCAGTAATCAAGATGATGAGGAAACAGAAGGGAAGGAGGAAGAGCATTATCACGAGGATGAAAATATCATCTATCCTTCGGAAGATGATGTAGTGTATTTTGAGGTTACCGAGGAACAGGTAGCTTCATCTTTTGATATGGCCAGAGAACAGTATATCAACATGTATCAGGACAATGAGATGAGTAGTTTTCTCTTTGATCAGGCAAAAGGGATCAGCAGGGACCTGGGCGTAGAAAAAGATTTTGAGCAAATGCTTTTGGTCAATATCGATGATCATCCATTCTGGAAGAAAATTGATAATAACCCGGCCTATAAGGAAGAGATCATGAGCTTTATCATGAAAAAAATTGAGAAAGCATACCATACCCATGAATCCTACGCAGATAAGTTTACCAACCTTCAACGTAAAAATTGATGAATACAGGTTATTGAAATGACTGCGTCAAATATTTTGAGAAATTATATCCTTTTAATTTTATCCAGTCTG
The DNA here is from genome assembly GCA_965223915.1 of Cyclobacteriaceae bacterium. Lineage (GTDB taxonomy): Bacteria > Bacteroidota > Bacteroidia > Cytophagales > Cyclobacteriaceae > UBA7330. The sequence goes on from OZ245027.1 coordinate 4,179,971, forward strand.
GTGCTATCCTCCAGCCTGGTTCATGCACAAAGTACAGCCATTCCTGATGTAAACTTCGAGCAGGCATTGATTGATATGGGGATTGATTCTGATGGGATACTAGATGGAAAGGTGTTAACAGCTGACATCAACACTATTAAGGAACTTAATCTATTCGATAAAAACATCAGTGATCTTACGGGCATAGAGGATTTCAGCGCACTGGAAAAGCTAAACTGCTCTATCAATAGACTTCAAACAGTTAATGTTACCAATAATGCTTCATTGACTTCGTTGAATGTATCCTCTAATTTACTTACCACCCTTGACCTTAGTGCCAACACTGCTTTACAGGTGCTCAATTGTCAGGATAATTTATTAACCAGCATTGATATTTCTAATAATACTGATCTGATAGATATTGATCTTACACTCAATGACTTAACCGGTTTAGATATATCTGCTAATAGTGTCCTGCAAAAAATAAAATGTGGAGGAAACCGAATAAGTAATCTAAGTGTAGCAAATAATCCCGATCTTCTGGAACTCATTTGTTCCAACAACCAACTCACCACTATTGACCTTTCGGGAAATCCTCTCCTCACGACATTCTTTGGAAGTTCGAATCAATTTACTGTTGTTGATCTCTCAGCCAACACCTCCCTCACTTTGCTCGATGTCTCTAATAATCAATTAAACACCATAGACGTTAGCACAAATAAGATTTTAGAAGAGCTAACTTGTTCTGCAAACCAATTGGCCTCTATTGATATTTCACAAAATGACTCATTAAGAAATCTACGGGTTGGCAACAATCAGCTGACTTTACTTGACTTAAGTAATAACCCACTCCTTGAAAGCCTTGGTTGCGCTTCCAATTTACTCACCGATCTGAATATTACCTCCAATCCCTTAATATCTGTAATTGACATCTCTTCAAATCTCCTTCAAAGCATTGATCTTAGTGGGAATACAGCATTAACATCCATTGATGTATCCGGCAACTTGTTGGAATATCTCAATATAAAAAATGGGAACAATGCCCAGGTGAGCCTGATGAATGCGTGGAGTAACCCAGGCCTGAATTGTATCATGGTGGATGATCCCGGAAATACAGGTGATCTATGGATTATTGACAGCACTGCTAGTTATTCTACTTCCTGTGATCCAATCATGACTGAGATTCCTGATTCAAACTTTGAACAGGCATTGATAGACTTAGGTTTGGATGTTGGACCCGTTGATGGTCTCGTGGTAAAAGACAGCATAGACAACCTCCTAACACTGGATGTCTCCGGGCAAAGTATTACAGATTTGACCGGACTATCAGATTTCACAAAGCTGGTTACCCTCAATTGCAGTAACAACCTGTTGGACACGCTTGATTTAACACAAAACACCTCAATCATTGATGTATACTGTACTGATAATCTACTGATCAGTTTAAATATCAAAAACGGGAATAATGCAAACCTTGCAAATTTCGATACACGTAACAACCCTGCACTTGCCTGCATTACAGTTGATGATGCTGGAATGATCGGTGCTGATTGGTTAAAAGATGCGGGCACAACCTATGAAAATAATTGTACGGTTGGTAGCACTTTCATTCCCGATGATAATTTTGAGCAAGTACTGATTGACATTGGCAAAGATGATGTTTTGGATAATTATGTACTTACAACAGCGATAGATACCATTACCGTATTGGATATCGGCGGAAGGCAGATCAGGGACCTTACTGGAATCGAAGCATTTTCAGTTTTAGATTCACTGGATTGTTCCTCGAACTTGTTATTTGACATAGATGTCTCTCAAAATACATCCCTTACCTATCTTGCCTGCTACAGCAATTTTATCAGTCAGCTTGATGTGGGAGCCAATACTGGTTTGGTTGGGTTAAACGCCGGGGATAACCGATTAACTCAACTTGATGTCAGTCTCAATACTGCACTTGAACAACTCACCGTAGACGCTAATTTTCTAACGGAACTTGATCTTGGAACAAATGGAGCTTTAAAAATGCTTAATGCTAATTCCAATAAGATTAATTCCGTAGGTTTTGATCTGACGGGCAATACCGCACTCGAAGAATTGTATTGTGCCAATAATAAACTGACAACTTTAGATCTGATTTCAAATACGGTTCTTACTTCCCTTGATTTTGCAAATAACCAAATCACAAACATTGACTTGAGCCAAAACACCCTGTTAAAGACGCTGAATTGCTCTCGTAATTATTTAAACACACTTGATCTCACAACCAATATTGAACTTGATACTGTTGAATCTAATACCAATAGATTGACCAGCTTATCTTTCACAACAAATCCTTTAATTCAATTCATAAGTGCCGAAAATAATGAAATCAACAGCATTGACCTTACTGGTAATGCAACACTGAAAGGGTTACAATTATCTGGTAATAACCTTAATGCCATTGATCTTACTTCGAATGGAATGCTAATTAGTCTGGATATAGACGACAATGTGTTATCGTCACTGGACCTAACAAACAATACAGACCTGACATACATTTCCTTTAACAGGAATCAAATCACCGGTATTGATTTAAACAACAACACCAAACTTATGCACCTCTCATGTGATGCAAATCAATTAGCGGACCTGGATATTGCCACCAATACAATGCTCTTAATGTTGTCATTTTCAGGAAATCAAATAAACGCTATTGACCTGTCTTTCAATCCGGGATTAACCAGTTTGAACTGCAATGACAATGCGCTGCCAATACTTGATCTGGGATCAAATCCGCTGCTTGAATCAGTGTCATGCTCAGGCAATCTCATCGAGGATCTGGATCTGAGTTTACAAGCGCAACTAAGATCTCTGACATGTTCCGGAAACAAACTCGTATCCCTCAATCTTAGAAACGCTAACAATGGATTGCTGGAAACGCTTACTGCAACCAACAACCCGGACTTACTTTGCATTGAGATTGATGATATCAATAATATCAATGAGTCATGGCAGGTTGACGAAGTAGCTTCATTTAGCGAGAATTGTCGTTATTCAGATACTTTTATACCAGATGATAATTTTGAATCAGCTTTGTCAGCGATTACAGGGGAACCTGATGATAACGACAACTACATAGCTACAGCAAGTATTTCAGGGTTATCAAGTTTGGATGTGAGTGGTAATAACATTGCGGATTTGAGGGGCATCGTGGCATTTTCCTCACTGGAAAACCTTGATGTGAGTAATAATCTGCTCGATAGTATTGACCTCAATGAACTCACATCATTAAAGCAATTAAATATTTCGAATAACAGCCTGGATACTATAGACATATCGTCTCTGTCGTTATTAGAAATATTGAATATTTCGGAGAATAATATTGGTTATTTGACATTAGGTGGATTTCCATCACTCACTCAATTGATCTGTAATAATAACCGCATAAGTGCGCTGGATCTGAGTTTAAACGATGTGCTTACGGAATTAAGCTGTTCGGATAATAGTTTGACCAGCCTCAATGTCAAAAATGGTAATAATGTGGTTTTAAATGCCTTTGATGCCACCGGAAATCCTGATCTAATGTGTATAGAGATTGATGATACAGCTGGCATTGGAGGATTATGGGTAAAAGATGCCCATACCAATTATAGTGAAGACTGTCATTACAACGAAACATATATACCTGATGATGCTTTTGAGCAGGCTTTGATCTCTTTGGGATTGGACGAAACAGTAAGCGGCCCGTTGGACAATTATATTCCCACTCAAAAAGCCCTTCAGGCTCGTTCACTGAATGTCTCGGGCAAAGACATTACCGATTTGACAGGGATTGAAGATTTCACTAACCTGGTAACGCTCAATTGTAGTGGCAATGCATTAACAGCGCTAAACATTCAGAGTAATCCTCACCTGGAGGTTTTGAATTGTTCGGCTAATTTGCTGACAACACTGGACATAACTACACTGGATTCTTTGAGAACATTGAATGTATCAGGGAATAAGCTCAATGCCCTGAACCTGAGCAATAATTCCGTCCTGAGAAATCTCCGGTTTTCTTCTAATGAATTGGTAGGAATAGACATTACCCAAAACACAGCGCTCGTGACGATAGAGGGACAACTTAATCAATTGGTTTCAGTTGACGCCAACAATGGAACAAATGAAACCATTACGAGCTTTGACCTGAGGAACAACACCATGCTAACATGTATTTTGGTGGATGATGTAACAGCAGCAAATGGTTATCCGGGCTGGCATAAGGATAGCCAATCTTTCTACAAATTGATCTGTGACGATGATGATAATGATGGAGTAGGGGATTCGGATGATATTTGTCCGTCTACACCTTTCGGAAGTGAGGTAGACCTCTTTGGTTGTGCGGTGTATTCATTGCCTGCTGATAACTTTAGCGTGCTGGTAACTAATGAAACTTGCCGTGATGGCAACAACGGGAAGATCAATATTTTTGCTTCAGAGATATTGTCATACACTGCTACACTCACCAGCGAGTTCGACAGTGTAAGCACTTATGATTTTGGCGATCAGGTGGAAATCAGGAATGTTCGTTCCGGCGTCTATTCCTTGTGCATTACTGTGGCCGGACAGCCAGACTATTCCCAGTGTTACAGTATACAGGTTACAGAACCTGAGGACTTAGCTGTCTTCCAAACCGGGTCCTCAACAAGTGGGAGAGTTAGCTTTGAAATGGCTGGTGCTTCAGAATATGAGGTAATTTTTAATGGAAGAACATTTAAAACTGCAGAGAGCAATTTTTCCATTTCCTTGCGGCAAGGAATGAATACTTTGCTGATAAAAACTGAATCATTATGCCAGGGAGTCTTTGAGCAGCGTTTTTTCTATGGAGGAGAGACCACAGCCTTTCCTAACCCTTTTAATGAAAGGATAAATGTTGGTCTGGACGCTGAGCAATCCCAATTGGTGAAAATCAGCATTTACAATACTTCGGGTCTGCTCATGTATACAGGTCAACACACCAATGATGGTGGAATTGTGACCATTAATACGAATACATTCTCGAAAGGCATCTATATTTTGAATGTAGAGGAGGAAGCAGATAAGCGGTTGAGGTTTAAAATAGTAAAAAGATGAAAAAACTGGTCTGGCTATATCTGATAGTATTCATCGTTGGTTGTAAAAAGAAAGACCCACAACCTGCTGTTTTTGATATACCAGAAAAAGTTACCCTGATTTTTCCTTTCGAAAACTCAGCATGCAATGAAGGCACTGATGTAACGGATACGGAAAGCACTGTCAGGTTTGAATGGTTTTCTTCGGAATTCACAGAGGAATATGAATTGGTGGTGATCAACCTGGGAAATAATGAGATGACTACAATGACAACTACCGAAGAGAGCATCCCTGTGGTGTTGAAGCGGTCGGCCCATTATTCCTGGTATGTAGTGTCGAAAAACAATAGCTCTGACTCAACAACACTCAGCGAGACCTGGAAGTTTTACAATGTAGGTGATGAAGTTGCTTCATATGCACCGTTTCCAGCGGAAGTGATTTCGCCTGCACAGGCAGCTACTTTAAATTCACCTGGAAACATAACCATATCATGGCAGGGTTCAGATGTTGACAACGACATTGTGAGCTATGATATTTATTTCGGCACCACTAAGGAACCTCCTTTATTGGCTGAAGATGAGCCTGGTTCAACAATAGATGTGTCAGTTACAACAGGAAATATTTATTACTGGCGCATTGTCACCAAAGATGCAGTGGGTCATACTTCCAACTCACCCATCTTTCAATTTAAGGTGATGTAATGAATGATAATTTTATCTATTCCTTTTCCATATCATAAATAAATGATATAGCTTTGTGAGTCTCAAGAAAGTTTTGAGTTCAATAATAAAGTTAATACGCTGTGCCAACAGTAGGTAGTATCCGTTTAAGTAGTAATTTCCTTTAAGAATTTCCTTCCAACGTTTCCCACTCAAGTTGATTTGACGCAAGTCAAGCCAAACGTTTTACTTCATTATCGAAGCGACTGCACTTCTCTGATTTTTTTAAGAAAAAAGGAGTTTTTCAGAAGCAAATAACATTTTAAAGAACAATTAATAAGAACACAATGCAAGAAGGAACTGTAAAGTTTTTCAACAATGAGAAGGGGTATGGATTTATCACCCCAAGTAATTCTGGTAAGGACATTTTCGTACATACCAGTGGATTGATCCATGAAATCATGGAAAATGACAAAGTATCATTTGAAGTAGAAGAAGGAAAGAAAGGTTTAAACGCTGTAAATGTGGAGCGAATCGATTAATTCCACAACTTCAATAAGTAAATACAATATTATGCAAGAAGGAACTGTAAAGTTTTTCAATACGGAAAAAGGGTTTGGGTTTATTACTCCTACCAATTCCAATGAAGATATTTTTGTACATGCCAATGGACTGATTGATGAGATCAGAGAGAATGACAAAGTACAATTTGAAACAGAACAAGGAAGAAAAGGCTTAAATGCCGTGAACGTAGAGCTGTTAGGCTAAAATACGGATATCAATAAATTTTGAAGGTGGACTTACGATGTAGGTCCACCTTTTTTTATAATCAAAATAATTGTGGAAATCTTGGGCCGATTAAAAGTCCATTTTTAAAAGCTCTGTAGCATTCCGACTAATTCCTCCCCAGGATGGCACCAATCAGACCACCGGTGATTCCCATCATGGCCAGGCTCACAAAAGGGTCAACCAGTGCTGCTGTCAAGTTCATCATGTTACTGGTGGCGTACATTACCAGGTTAAATCCGAGACCCAGTAGAAATCCGATAACAGCTCCTCCTTTAAGCCCTTCGATAAAAGAGGTAACATTTCCCCATCTTTCAAAAATATAGACCAGGAAATACGCCTGGAAAACATTACCAAGGACAAGTGCCCACCAGACCATATCAGACTCCTCCCGGGAAACGCCTGTGGCAGAACCTGCATTTTGCATATAGAAATCCATCAAAAGGAGGCCGTAGAAGATCCATCCCAAAAGAAACAGGGAGACTGTTCCAGCCAGAGTAGCAATAATACTGTTTTTAGCTATCATGATTATTTTAGGTTAAGTGTATATAAATATACATTCTAATGGACAGAAATGATAATATTGATATTGTTTGGATTTTTTAAAAGCCAATAATACGAAGTCATATAAACAAATATGCTCAATTAAGAGCATGTAGAAATCTCATAAAAACGAGGGCTGTAGGTGGGTGTTGTTTAGTCAACCCATAAAAATACATATGGTTCGCATTAGTCTCCTTACTTGGTTCAATAGCTTAAAATAGGATTTTGTAAATAACGGATATCACAATAGTAATGAATTGGCCAATTTATGATAACAATTAGTTGTATTTTAATAATTAAGCCATAATTTAAATATAGAACTAGCTATTTAACTGAATGATCAATCGTTGTCGAATTGGATTATTCTTCGTTATTATCGTGCTATACTTCTATTCATCAGATTGCTTAGCACAAGATAGGTACAGCTTTGGACTACAATTTGGAGCTAATGTAAACCTGTATAATTCCAGACCATTTAGACAAAAGACCAACAAATTTCCAGGCTATAAAGTATTTACATCTTTTGTGATCAGGTCAAGCTCAAGGGATGGACTTTTTCTCTTTAATTATGGAGCTACTTTGGCCATTTACAACAAATCTTTAGGTAACAACTTCAATCCCTCTTATTCGGATATTCAAATTGATTTTACAAATACTTTGGCTATTGGTTTGGGCAGCAAAGGAGAATCCTGGGATGTAAGATATTTAAGAACCATCGGTAATAGTCCGGCATTCAATCTGTATCACAAGAAGGATTACGCTTTCTTTATTTCTACAAACTTTATCTTAAACAACCATCTCAGAAATCAAGCAGTTGGTGCTTTTAATTTGACCTTAAAGGATTTTTCTGTGAATTATTATAATGATGGAGGTCCATTGGTTAGAGACTTGATACCCTTCCTTAAATTTAGAAGGAGAAAGTGGGGTATTCCTGGAATTGGTATCGCCGATGGGTTTGACAGATGGTGGACCGGAGGTGGGTATATTACCATTCATGGATATGATCATACAATTGCCAAACGTATTGACATATCCTATGATCAGTTTACCGGCTATTCAGATTTGATCTATGAACTTTCAAATATTCTGGGTATCAATGTCCCGCATTACAGGGAGCAAGATACAGCGGATATCACCACTACACCGGCTGCATTTAATGCTTCCACATACAATCTCAAAGTATTTTACCATGAGAACTCAGCAATAGATGTAGGTATCCTTGGTTCTCTTACTACAAAAAGGGGCAGATACTGGGGTTTTCAGGACTTAATACACATATCCAGAAAAAGTGCTCTGCATCCAAATTTCGCAGTTAATAGATTGGTGTTTGGGGCAACAAATAATTACAGGGTCTATGAGAACGAATCATTTTAGTGTCATATTTTTCCTAGCCGCATTGATATCAGGATGCACTGAGAAATTGATCAATATAGGCAATCATGACTGGGCTATAGAACACGAGCTACACAAAAGGGACCTATCAAAGTTTAAGTCAGAGCTGCTATTGGATACGTTACAATATGCTGAACTCAACATCTATCGATCCATTCTTTGTGAGTGCTCAGAACCCCGCAAAAAAGTATATGAGACTATTTTATCTGATAAATGTTTTTGCAGTCCCAAGGATAGAAGTAAAGAGGTTCAATTTGTAGTGCTGGAGATCATAGACTATGATGTAGATACCACTTATTACCTGGTCACTGGCAACAAAAAAAGGGTTTATATACTTAGTAGGAAAGAGCTTCACAAAAGAAAAAAGGACATTCGTCAGGCCTATCGAGCCGAAAAGAAAACACTGAACACAATAATCAATAACAATGAGGGAAATGAGGAATTGATTGACAGGACTAACCTTCGTCTTGATGAATTGAAGAATGATTTTCTCACTGACCTAAGAAGGGCTGATGTAACTGACTTAAGGTTTGTGAATGTTCTAATCGAATATCGAGGTACTCCAGTTACCATTAAAACATCTGAAGGGTCATATAGGGCCATTAAATCCACACAGAGAATCGACTATCATAAAAATAAAAAAGATAAGATGTCAATGAGCATTATGGATGTCGATCTCTTATTTGTATTGAATAAAGACAATAAGACCTTACACCGAATAATAAATAATGGGTATAACAAAATAGGGGATCGGAAGCCAATAGAGATTGTTATTGCCGATGCATTAAATGATTCCACTAAAATAGAGTTTAACTATTTTATTACCAGAAGCAATAATTACATCGTGCTGCCAAGAAGCACAGATATTAATGACAGAAAAATAAAGTCTAACTAGCCACCAATAACTGAAAATCATGAAAAGTTTTGCGATCCCAATATTTATAGGTGTTTTAATTGTTTCCTGTCAACCAGGTGCCAAAAAGGAATCTATCGAATCTAAGGATCCTGAAGTATCACTACGATTACAATATACACCAGAGATGGAGGCTTTATATTCCGGCTATGTAATGGCCAAAGAGAAAGATTTCTATTTTGACGAGTACTTAAATGTGGAAATTATAGCCGCTGATTCTATCAATCCTTTAAAAACTTTTGAAACTGAATCTTCTCAGATTGGAATTGGATCCTTATCTCAGGTACTTAAGGCCAGAAGTGTTGGAATGCCTCTAATCGTTATTGCTCAGATTGTGCATGCACCTGATAATAGTTTTGAATCGAATGGGGATCTGATATTTGTGAAAGAGGATTTTTTCGACGAAAACAAAGAGACATTACGGAAGTTTCTTGCAGCGACAGAAGCGGGCTGGACCTACGTAGTTAACAACAGACAGGAAACTGTAGAAATGTTGATGAAATATAATGAAAAATTAGATTACGCAACTGAACTGCAAAAATTAGGGGAGGTGATTGAACTCATCTTTTCTTTAGGTGTAGCCTTTGGCCATTTTGATGAGCTGGACTATGAAGAAACTAAAAACCGAATGCTTTCCGGAATGCAGGAGACAGACCCAAGTTACTCCACAATCAATGAAATAAGTGTCCAATCCATTTATCGAAATAATTGGTGAGACACTACTGAAAGGCAAATAATGGAAAATATGACTCATTTAGTGGTACGGCTAAACTGGAATTTATTTAAATTGATATACAACCAACCTTAAACCGAGATGAAAAATCAAGCGATTATCATCCTTGCAATTGTAGCCATTGTCCTTGGTGGATGTACCAAACAAAATCCAGAACTCCGATGGAAAGTAAAACCGGACTATGCTCAAAACGGGGATGGCATTTTTGGACCTCGAGATCAACGCTATAAGCCAGGAGGTAATGAGACACATCCCGACAATGGATTAGACAACGAAGGGAGATCTTTAGGGCTGGTCATTTTTGGCCCAATTGCCAGCGGTGGAATGGGGCATGTTGATTCTGAGGCATCCACAGAGTTTAATTGCGGTGATGGCAATAAATGTACAGTAAAAGTTAGAATCAGCAGTGCCATCGTTGGAGGTACGGGCAAGTATGATGAAAAGATTAAGCTTGGCGGTGTCAGGTATAACTCTTCCGGGATACCGGTAGATAATTCATCCACCTATACCCACAGAGGCAACGGTGGAACAGAGGAGTATACATTGGTTTTTGATGGGTGCGGAAATGTAAAAATTACTGCTGAATTTGAAGAAAATATCACATCTTCCAATCCATCTGGCATTCAAACAAAGTTTTCTATTCGGATAATTAGCTATAGTTGTTCATAAATTTGGAAATGTATTGCTCAAAGTGTCCAATCGTACAGGTGTATACATTTTACAGGTTTTATTGAATGGAGAGGTGACTTATACTACAAAGATCCAAAAGCAATAGCTGTATCCCTCATTGTGTTATGTATTGTTCAGTACTTTACTTGTGATAAAGCACTGAACATTTCTATTTTGTTTGCACAGTCAGGTCCATTCCTGTGGATGTAGTCGTGTAATACATCTCCTCGGTTAGTATCATTTAGGATGTCTAAATTTTATGCTCATTTCATGGATTTTGACATATTCGGGATATTACTTTTTTTTGTACACCTAAATTGAGATTCAAATAATTATTAACCTAAAAATTCAGTAGTATGACTAAGCCCCCGTTTTTCTCACACTTGAAAAGCGACCTTTCTTCAAGTATTGTAGTTTTCCTGGTTGCAGTTCCATTATGTCTCGGTATAGCACTGGCCTCAGGCGCACCGCTATTTTCTGGGATTATAGCAGGTTTTGTCGGTGGTATCATTGTTGGACTTATCAGTGGCTCTTCCGTGGGTGTTAGTGGACCAGCAGCAGGTCTGGCGGTCATTGTCCTTGCCGCCATTGAAAGTTTGGGCTTTGAAACATTCTTGTTGGCAGTCGTTATTGGCGGTGTAATCCAATTAATATTTGGATTTTTAAAAGGTGGGGTCATCGCCTATTATTTCCCTTCATCCGTTATCAAGGGAATGTTATCCGGAATTGGGATTATCATCATTTTGAAACAAATCCCACATGCTGTGGGATATGACGAAGATCCGCAGGGGGACTTATCATTTGCTCAGCCTGATGGTCATACCACTTTCAGTGAACTGTGGTATATGGTTGATTATATCACTCCCGGAGTGATCATCATAACACTGATTTCTATGGCTATTCTGATATTGTGGGAACAGCCATTTATGAAAAAAATCAGCCTTTTCAAGGTTGTGCAGGGGCCTTTGGTTGCTGTGATCACTGGAATACTTTTAAATGTTGTTTTCAAAAATATTCCTGATCTGGCTCTAATGGATTCTCAGATTGTAAACATACCGGTAGCTGGTTCTATTATGGGTTTCTTCAGCCAGTTTTCTTCTCCTGATTTCAGTGGGTTGACAAATGTTGAAGTCTATGTCTCAGCATTGACCATTGCTGTTGTTGCAAGTTTAGAGACTTTGCTTTGTGTGGAAGCTACGGATAAGTTGGATCCGCAGAAAAGGATCACACCGACCAATCGAGAATTGAAAGCGCAGGGGATAGGTAATATCGTCTCAGGTTTGATAGGGGGGCTTCCCATCACTCAGGTGATTGTAAGAAGTAGCGCCAACATCCAATCAGGTAACAAAACCAAAGCATCGGCAGTCCTTCATGGTGTCCTTTTGCTGGCGTGTGTGATGGCCATACCAAATATCCTCAATCTGATTCCATTAGCCAGCCTGGCAGCCATTTTATTTGTCGTGGGGTACAAGCTGGCAAAACCTTCACTTTTCAAACAGATGTATCGCATGGGTAGTGAGCAGTTTATACCCTTTATGGTTACTATTCTGGGAATTGTATTTACAGACTTACTTGTCGGTATCGGTCTTGGTATGATCGTAGGGATCACTTATATTTTATGGAACAACTATCAGACACCCTATCACTACAATCCGGCTGAATATCAAGAAGGCAAACCAGTTAAAATTCGACTGGCAGAAGAAGTATCGTTCCTCAATAAAGCCAGAATCCTGCACACATTAAATGACATGCCGGATAATTCCCACGTGATTGTTGATGCCACCAAAACAAGAATCATTCACCCGGATGTATTGGAGATTTTTGATGACTTTGGAAAAAATGCTCCCACCCGGAATATTAAGTTCGAATTGGTAGGAGTGAAATAAGGGCAGTTGGTTAACAGATAAGAAGCGGAAGTGTTGAAAGCTTGAAGTCTACTCTTCACTCATCCGCTTCTTCATCAATGAAATCTGTCCCATATGATTGGCCTGGTGCTCCATCACGTGATACCATGCCCAATAGTAGTTATATTCATAATCAGTGCTGACATCCCTTAACTTTAGGAGCCTTTCTCATCTTTTGTTTTGAGGACTTCCTTTGTTTCGGTGCGCACTTCATCCCATTTAGCTAAGTAGTAAGAGATTGGTTTACCAGTGAGTTTGTTGCGTGCTTCTTCCCCCAGATGCAGTGCGATTAACCATTCTTTGTCTTGTTCTTCATCCAGACTGGTGTCATAGAATGTTTCCAGCTGAAAATACCGCTCCGTGGCCGCCAGATGCAGGATCAATGCACCAAACCGGTTGGCTTGGTCGTCAAGCAAAAAGTCCGTTTCTTCCAGGTCAAGCTCCTTCACCTGCCTGGTTACCCTGCCTTTAAGGTCATCCAACATACTTATAAGCGCTCCAATCTGAGGGGTATAACCATCTATATTAATGATGGTATATTGTGCCTGAATACCAAATGCGATAGCCAGACACATTGAGAATAGCATCGATCTTTTCATCGCCCATGGATTTTACAATTAATTTACTGAAATAGTCCAGCAAAGACAAGAACGGCATTATTAAAAGCCTGGTGAAGTCTACCAGATCTGCCTTATCTCGACACTATGGTCTTACCTGTAGTTGACTCTTTCTAAATGCCAAAGAAAGTGCGGATGGGATCAGCGCTTCTGCTTCGATGACCTCTGCCCGGGCTTTTTGAATATCAGCTAGCATTTCCTGCTCTTCAGCCACGGCCATGGCCCTGCGTTCTTCGGCTTTAGCATTGGCTATCTCCAGGTCTGCGATCGCCTGGTCGATTTGAAGTTTCGCGCCGATATTGTTACCTATATTGATGTCTGCAATATCAATGGAAAGGATTTCATAGGCTGTGCCGGCATCCAGCCCATTGGCCAATACGCGTTTTGAGATTTCTTCCGGCTTTTCTAATACAAATTTGTAGCTGGTGGCCTCTCCAATCATGGAAATAATGCCCTGGCCCACCCGAGCTTTGATGGTTTCTTCGCCCGCTCCACCAACGAGTTGCTGGATATTGGTCCTTACTGTCACCCTGGCCTCAGCAATTAGCTGAATGCCATCTACGGAGACACCTGTAATAGAAGGTACCACAATCAGGTAAGGTGTAACCGAGATCTGCACCGCATCCAATACATCTCTTCCGGCCAGGTCTATGGCCGTGGCCTGCTTAAACGTCATTTTTAAGTTGGCCTTGTCAGCAACAATCAGTGCTTTAATGACGTTGGTAAGATTGCCACCCGCTAAAAAGTGGGTTTCTAATAAGGTTGAATTAATATCCTTGATCCCTGCCTTAGTGGCCAGTATCAATGAGTTGACAATCAATGGGGGAGGGACTTTTCTAAAACGCATGAAAACCAGGTCCATCAGGTTGACCCGCACACCGGAGAAAACTGCCGTAATCCATAAACTGACTGGAAAAATGTAAAGCAACACCCAGAGTCCGACCAAAACAGCCCCCGAAATAATAAATAATTGTACTTCCATAAGATATCAGGGACAGTTTGCTTAATTAATTGATGCCGGAATCTACAGCTAATTTACATGCTATTTGCATCACTTATGCGTTTATATTTTGAGGACTTCTTCGGAACCGGAAGGATTGATTTATGTCATTATGATGTATAGGTTTGGACAACCCATATGGCTTTTTTAAGGGTATCCCATCTAAATAGCAGCACAAGGTCACATTATGCTATAAACCAGCATCTAAACATGACCTTAGGCAACACTTAATATGTTATTTTAGGTATAGGCCGATTGAATTTTATTAAATTGGAGGTAACCAAACCCCAGGTACTATGGCATTAACGATCAAAGAAGATGTAACCGTATTGTTTGCGGGTGATTCGGGTGATGGAATGCAGCTTACCGGCAACATGTTCACCGACACGCATGCCCATTTTGGCAATGACCTGAGCACCTTTCCTAATTTCCCGGCGGAAATACGAGCCCCTCAAGGAAGCCTGGCTGGCGTTTCGGGCTTTCAAATACGATTTGGGAGTATTGAAATCTTTACACCCGGAGATGCCTGTGATGTGCTGGTGGCTATGAATGCTGCCGCCTTGAAGACCAACCTGAGTGCACTCAAAAAAACTGGAATTATCATAGCCAATTCCAGTGGTTTTGATTCGAAAAACCTAAAGCTGGCTAAATATGAAAATAACCCGCTCGAATCGGCAGAGCTAAGCGGATATCAGGTACATGTCATTGATGTGACCAAGCTTACCAGAACGGCATTGAAAGACAGTGGGCTGGGGCAGAAAGACATTGATCGAACTAAAAATATGTTTGTGCTGGGCTTTCTGCTATGGATGTTCGATCGTTCACCGGAAGGCACCACAGAGTACATCAATCAAAAATTTAAACATGCCGAGCTGGTGCGCGATGCTAACCTGAAGGTACTTGCTGCCGGCTACAACTTTGGTGAGACGACCGACACCTTCACTTCCCGCTATTCTGTTAAACCGGCAAAACTGGCTCCCGGGAAATACAGGAGTGTGAACGGCAATCAGGCACTGAGCCTGGGTTTGGTCGCTGCGTCTGAGCAGTCCGGATTGCAGCTTTTCTATGGGAGCTATCCCATTACTCCGGCCTCCACCTTGCTGCACTACCTTTCCAGCTATAAAAACTTTAATGTCAAGACGTTTCAGGCAGAAGATGAGATCGCCGCTGTATGTTCAGCCATCGGTGCATCTTTTGGTGGGGCACTGGGAGTGACAGGATCGTCAGGCCCTGGTGTAGCTTTGAAGGGAGAAGCCATCGGCTTTGCCCTGATCCTCGAATTACCACTGGTGATTTGTAACGTACAGCGTGGGGGACCTTCTACCGGGCTTCCAACAAAAACAGAGCAATCCGACCTCCTCCAGGCCTGTTTTGGTCGAAATGGAGAGGCTCCAATACCAGTCGTCGCAGCCCAATCACCCTCTGATTGTTTTTGGGCCGCACTGGAAGCTTCCAGAATAGCCATCGAGCACATGACACCTGTCATGCTCTTATCCGATGGTTACATTGCTAATGGCTCTGAGCCATGGAAGTTTCCTGTTGCCAAAGACCTTCCGGTGATAAATCCACCATTGGCTAAGACTGAAAAACGCGATGAGAAATATTTGCCTTACGAAAGAGATGAAAAGCTGGTGAGGGAGTGGGCCATTCCTGGTATGGAAGGGCTCATCCACCGCATCGGAGGCCTGGAAAAGGAAGAGAAAACCGGTAATGTATCTTATGACCCTATGAATCATGAAAACATGGTGAAAACACGGGCTAGGCGCGTCGAAATCATTGCGGATAGCATTCCCGAACAGAAGCTGGACAATGGTTCTCAGGGAGGTGAGTTACTGGTGATCGGGTGGGGGTCTACCTACGGAGTGATCAAGGCGGCCGTACAGCATGCGCAGAAAAAAGGGCACGCTGTGGCACATGCACACATTCGGTATCTAAACCCCTTTCCGAAGAATCTCTTCGAATTGATGAGCAGTTTCGATAAAATACTTGTTCCGGAGATGAACACCGGTCAATTGAAACATATTCTCCAGGGGAAATACCTGATTCCTTTAGAAGGAATGAACAAGATCCAGGGAATTCCTTTTACCTCCAAAGAAATTGAAGAAAAAATTGACGCTATTTTAAGTTGATAACCATGGAAGCAGAACCACTCAAAGCCAAAGATTTTGCCACTGATCAGGATGTACGTTGGTGTCCCGGATGCGGCGATTATTCCATTCTCAAGCAGGTACAGCAGGTAATGGTGGATACGGGGAGAGATCCTCATGACATTGTTTTTGTTTCAGGGATTGGCTGTGCTGCCAGGTTCCCATACTATATGGAAACGTATGGCATGCATGGCATCCATGGTCGGGCACCCGCATTAGCCAGTGGACTGAAGGCAGTCAACAAAGACCTGTCTGTATGGGTTGTTACGGGAGATGGAGACTGTCTGTCTATTGGTGGAAACCATTTCATTCACCTGCTTAGACGAAACTTTGACCTCAACCTTTTACTCTTTAACAATGAGATCTACGGGCTGACCAAAGGGCAGTATTCACCGACCTCTCCACTGGGGATGCGAACAGGTTCTTCACCGATGGGCGTGATTGATACACCTTTTAAGCCCCTGAACCTGGCGTTTGGAGCGAAGGGAACGTTTATTGCCCGAAGCATGGATCGGGACCCGATACACCTCCGGGAGGTATTGCAAATTGCGAATGATCACAAAGGCACTTCCTTTGTCGAGATCTACCAGAATTGCAATGTCTTCAATGATGGAGCATTTTTCACTTTCACTGATAAAGCCACCAAGAAGCAAAATGCACTTTTCCTGAAGCAGGACGAACCTATGGTGTTTGGAGAAAATGAAGAGTGGGGTATCCGACTTAATGCGTTGAGACCGGAAGTGGTTTCGTTAGAAGATTTTTCAAAGAATGATCTTTGGATCCATGATGCCAAAGACCGATTCAAAGCCTCAGTGCTCTGTCAATTCGATGAATTCAAAAACGGTTCAACACCCTTTCCACGACCTTTCGGGGTGATTTATCAGGAGGAAAGGGCCACTTATGAAGAACAGTTGGATGATCTTCATGAACAGGCCGTTTCAGAAAAAGGCGAAGGAAAATTGGACAAGTTATTGGCGGGGGGTAGAGTTTGGGAGATTGAATAAAAAAGGTTGAATGCGTGGTGATTGATTTTATATCACACCTTTCCTAATCAATTGGCATCCTATTTGTCTCTTACATAGGTATGCATCGAATAGGACTAATAGCCATCATATTCTTTTCCTGTGGCACTTCATTTGCTCAATCAGAAAGTATTGAGTTTGCCAGCTCGAGATATCGTACATCATCAGGTGCCATTGGGCCTCATGGTGTTGTAGCTACCCATAGCTTTGATTTGCATATCAAAACAGAAAACTCCCTTATTCTCCAGGGAATTATCATTTCAGGCTATCACATATTCGGGCACGACATGTTGCTGCCCCCGGTTCTTGATGACTTGCTGAAGCTGAAGCTGGTGGTCACGATACACCAGAAAGATACAGTCTGGTATAACGCTCAACTTACACTCAATGACATCACGGTGCCTCTTGATGTAGTCAGAAAAGAAACACATCGGGAAAAGGACCCGGCCATCTTACTGAAGGTGAGATCCAAAGGAAAGCAGCGCTTGTATGTCAAGGAAGGTTTTGACAGCAGTTCGAGTAGTTTTAATAAATGAGGATTCTTTATAAACAACCATCCCGTCTGGGTCACCTCAAGTCAGAAGATCACTTCTCTTTAGATAGGCCTCCATTAGGCAACAATTCTTCCTTAATGACCTGCTCCAAAACATTTTTTGGAAGTGCTCCGGACTGCATCATGGGTTGTTTGTCTTTGGGAATGAATAAAATGCTGGGGATACTTCGAATGCCAAAAACAGCAGCGAGCTCTTGCTCTGCTTCCGTATCTACTTTATAAATATGAATGTCCGGATAATCATCAGACAGTTCCTCGAAGATGGGAGCGACCATCTTACAAGGTCCACACCAATCGGCATAGAAATCTATAATTGCAGGTTTTTCACCCGTATAGTTCCATTCTTTCTCTTTGGTATAATCGAAAACTTTTTCTTTGAAAAGTTGGGTTGTCAGATTTATTGTAGGCATTATTTTTTATGTGTTTAACAGTACAATTTTACGGCACTCAACACTTAAGGTTTGTAACATTTGTTGCAATCCTGTATTCTGTCATTTTATCTGTTACTCGCTTCAACTTCTTTGTCATACCTTTTTTCGTCTTTTTTGCTTTTATTGATCCCAATGCTACTCACCACACCACTCAACAGGGCTTCACCCCAATAATGAAAGATCACCCGGGAGGGATCTCGACGCTGAAATATGGTGCCAGGTCTTAAAACAAGGAAAGTGGGGTTGTTTTGTTTTATCACAAAGGTATTAGCAAAGAAAGTCCTGATTTCCTGGTTCAACCCTTGCATATCATTCGTTTCCGGGTTAAGCATCTGAATTTTTAAATCGTTATATCGAAAAATCATTTCACCAGTGGCAATTTCATTATTACCCTTCATGGTAAACTCAATGCGATCAGCATGTCCTTCTTTGATGTTTATATTAGCCAATGGCCTGAGTAGTTTATTCAACGCACTTAATGGCATTTGGTCAATCTGGCCAGAAAATGAAAATGGACTTTTTGGGTCCTGCATATCAAAAGTTGCACTTGCTGTAAAATTGGCCATTCCTGCCAGCTTACCACTGGATACCAGGCGCATAGGCTTATCATTCAGACGATTTACTGAGGATATTTGAAACAAGGAAGCATTCAGTGTATTGAAGCTCAATTCTGCTATTTCTTCACTGTTCACCGGGATGATCTGATGCGTTATATCACCCTTAACATGAAGGGTGTCAACAGATATCCAGTGATTAATATTCTTTAACATCCCTTGTGGAAGCGCTTTCACCTGGGATGTATTTAATGGCACAGACTTATCGCGATAAATCACAGCACTCAATCCATCTACAAATACTTTCTCAGCTTTGTATTCCTTTCTGTTTAAAGCGTTCTTAAGATCCACACCGCTCAATGTGATGTCATCAGCACTGACATCAAACCAGTCCTTTTGATACGTCAGCTGTCTGGTATATTCATCAGGAGAAAATTCTGAAGTAAGGCTAATATTATCAAACCTCAACGTATTTTTTGGATGCTGTATTCGATAATGATCTACACGTATTTGATAGCCGTCACCCAGTGGAGCTGAAAAGTCATGTCCACTGATGGATGCATATTGCGTATAATCAAAAAAACGATCCCAGCTTAAGCTCCCTTCTGCAAAGAACTTATGAAGCTCAAAATGGCCATTATGCATCTTATAGCTTATTGATTGCGAAGGGTCCTTAAGCTCGATTTCTGTAAATTCGGAAGATAAATAGCCAATATCTATAATCTCAGGCAGGGTATTTCCGATGGGTTTTTGACCTTGATTCCGAATTGTTTGATCATGAACAATGTGGGGTGCAACCAATTTGAGACTATCAAGTTTTAACCTCCGTTCGTCTAAATAAGCTTCGAAGTCAAGCCCAACCATTTCTATAGCAGGGAAAACGGTAGTCGTGGCACCACCTGCAAGGTCAAAGTTTAAGGTATCTATTGAAATACGGCCATTATTTTTAGAGAAGTCTACCTGTTCAATGAACAAGTGGTTTCCATTTGTCATAACAGGTTGAATTTTTGCCATTTTTAATGAAACATCATCAGCATAGAACATTTGGTCATTACTCAGCAAAGATTTTTGCGGATATTGAAACCCTTCAAGAATTGCTGATAGCTGGGGTATTTTTATCATTTTGAGTTCCGGTAGGTTCTCATCGGAATAAACCAGTCGGGCCTTTTCAAATACAATTTTTTGAAACTGTATTTCAATGGAGTCAGCTGGAGTTAGTGCTTCACCTACCTTTTTAAGGTTCAGTGTTAGGTCCGGAGATTCTACGATTAGGCTATCACCCACCAGCTTGTTGTGTTCCCAAAACATATTTTGATCCATGCCATGGATCGTTATTGCAGGAATGTTACCCTTCAATTCAATCCTTTGCAAAGAGGTGTCTTTTATTTGCTGAATACTGATTGCCTCCAGGAATAATGTATGTGAATCTGTTAATTTTACCTTATTGATATTCAGCTTTTTAGAGGATTTTAGTAATGTAATACTTAAGCTATCGGCTTCACCGAATTGTATATTGTTTACAGCCCCAAGTGTAAGATCTGTATTGATCTTATCAAGGCTGAACTTAACACTATCGTAGGTCTTCGTTGCCAGTTGTCCATTGACAACCTCTATAAATATACTTTTTGTATTGTCGTAGGTAAATCGGTTGTCACCTGGTTGTAAAACCTCGACATTGAACCGGGGATTGATGATGCTGATCGTGTCAAAAGCAAGGAGATTTCCGGTGGACATTCGGTCCAGATCAATTCCTGAGATCAGGAGGTTAGACAAATCACCCGATGCGGTCACATGGTGATCCTGGTAATCCATTTGGAAATCCCCAATGATTAGCTTTTTGGCAAGTGGATCTAACTTTAAATGATTGGCTTTCAGTTTAAAGGTTTCGTCATCCAACACCAGGTTGTACATTTCAAGATCCATAGTATCCAGGATATCAAACCAGGTATTGGATTCAAAAGGGATATTAAAATTGAAGACAGATAAATCAGCTCGTTCAATATTGAGTGTTTTGTTGATCGAAAATGTGCCTTGCTGAATCTGTAGCTTTTTAATCCCAACTAACTCAAATTGATCCATGATCATCCTATACAGGCTGTCCGGAGTGAAATCCAATTGTTCCAGCTCATCATGCTTCATTTCAAAAACGATATTGGGGTGTTGAAGCAACATTTCTTTGATTAATAGTTGCTTGTGAAGAAGTATATCCAAATAGTTCAAACCCTTTAAATGGATCAATGGGAGATCAATGGATAGAAACATATCTGTACTGTTCCCCTTACCATTATTGGATATGTTGAAATTTTTGAAGATCAATGAGGAATCAATGGAACTTAATTTGAGCAGGTCAAAATGGATGGTGTGAATGCTATCGGGCAGGTAGGAACGATAATCTTTGATGTTGATATCTACATCATCAAAATATTTATTGCGGATGTTAAATTGATAATTGCTGCTATCCAGAAGGAAATTGTATAACACTATATCTGCCCTTTCGGACTGTACATGTTGGTAGTTGTTGTTGTAGTCACTATTGGTTTTCAGGTTCAGGTTGGCATTGATAAATCTCATTTTTCCAATGCTGACTTCGTCGAAAACCGAGATCAGTTGTTCGAGTATCGAATTTCCCCTTTCTCCGGGTTGAATGATCTGTTCACTGGTTTGCTCTTCCAGAAAAATTTGTGAATCGGTGATTGACAGCTCCTCCATTTCCAGGTGATTATATCGGTAGGCAGAGAAATAATCAACCCCCTTGAGCCTCAATGTTGGAATGGAAATATCATAGATGGTTTTATCCTCCGGTTTATCCAATAGGCCCTGAACATCGGAGGTTGGCTTCAATACAAGATTTTCAAAAGTCAATATGGAATCCGCGGTAGACAGCAATAACCGATCAAAACTTAACTGATGAATGCTGTCATTTAATCTGAAGCTTTGATTGTGAATTTCCAATTCAATGTTTTCTGAATAAAAACGCTGATCAGGTCTGGAGGCTGAATCTATTAATAAATTGCTGATGAGAAAGTCAATGTTGTTAATGCTTAACTCACTGGGAGAATGCTTTAATACAGCATTTTCTATGGCAAAAATGTCAATCTGAAGGACTCTGAGGTAATCCGAAATTTCCTTGTACAGGTTTCCTGTTTGTAAACTAAAACTTTCATCAGGAGCATTCATTTTTCGACTAACATGTATACGGGGATCTATGATACGGATATTCTTGATAAGTAGCTGACGATCAGTATAAATGCTAATAATAGATTTAAGGTCAATGTTGAGACCAGACATTTCCATTTCATAAAGATTGTTTAATCCTTTGGCCTGAAAATCTCTGTTGGGATCAGGTTTTAGCAGCACCTTTTTAAGCTTTATGGTTTTATTCCATGGGTGAATATTAATTTCTTCAAAAGAGAGCTGGTAGTAGCCATTCGTTTCTCTTTTTACCAATTGATAAAGGATATCGCTGGAGTAAAATACACCCAACCTCACAACACCAAAAAATGCTACCAGAAGCACTATGAATACCGAGGTCCATATGCCAAGTCGTTTTATAAGCTTAATAGTGGAAGGTGATCCCATAAATTGGTCTTGCGCAAAGGACGAAATTACTATAGAATCGTAACTGTTTTCTGCTTTTTCGGTGATGAGTTATCCATATTCAAGGATATATTTTCTCTAAGAAATATAGTGAATGGATTTCCATTAACCGGTTAATATCCTTCCATCTTGGCCATCCAATAGGAATTAAGCAGATTTTATGCTGAAGCATACTATCATCCAAAGACAACGCAGTAATTTGCAGATGATACATAACCTATTCTCATGAAAAAAGCCATTAAAGTTATCGGGTGGGTATTTCTCTCACTCTTTGCTCTCCTTTTCATCCTGGTTCTGGGTCTGTGGTTTGTCAACATGAAAGACAGACATTCCGGTTACAGTGCTGACACGCATATTTTACCCGGGGCACCCGCACCCTTGAAGGTAGGCTTTGCCGCTATTCCGGTGACGCCTGAGGTCCCTGACCGATGGGAAGATGTGAATGGAGATGCTAAGTACAAACCTGAAGACGGAGATACCTATACTGATGTGAATGGAAACGGCCAGTTTGATCCGGTTTGGATCGCCGGATTTAGCAATAGTAAACCTGCCAACGGAATTCATGATGATGTGTGGGCCCGAACGATGATCATCGATGACGGATCGACTCGTTTAGCCATTGTGTCACTCGATGCGATTGGCTATATGCATAGCGATGTAGTGGATATCAGGAAGATGATCCCGGAAGAAACAGGTGTCACCTACACCATCCTCTCGTCTACCCATACCCACGAAGGTGCTGACCTGATGGGGATATGGGGAGAAAGTCCATTTAAGAGTGGCGTCGATCAAACCTATATGCAGTACGTGAAGGAGCAGGTAGTCCAATCAGTAGTGACAGCGGTGAACAACCTCAAACCGGCACGCCTGGAGATCTCACAGGACCTGACAGGAGCGGATGGTCTTGTCAAGGATACCCGTGACCCACAGGTGTTTGACAATGGACTCAGAATGATCCGGGCTGTGGACAAGGATACAGAAAACACCCTGGGTACACTCGTTTCCTGGGGGAACCACCCGGAGACTTTGTGGAGCAGAAACCTACTGATCTCTTCAGACTTTCCGCATTATGTGCGTGAAGGTGTTGAGAATGGCGTGTATTCCGGTGACAGCCTCATCCATGAGGGAGTGGGAGGAGTGACCGTTTATGCAAGTGCTGCCATAGGAGGGCTGATGTGTACGCATCCATCCCTGACGATAGTGGATCCTTTTACGGGTGAGGAATTTGCAGAGCCTTCTTTTGCTAAAGCCGAGGCCCAGGGAAGGCATCTTTCCAACCTGATCCTCAATGCCATGGACAATCCCATTGAGACCATCGACTCTACCGGTATTTCGCTGTTGGTCAAAACCATCGAGTTACCACTTGACAATAATGTGTTTAAGCTGGCATCGCTGCTAGGCGTCATCGATCGTGGGCCAGTTGGATGGATGAAGACCCGGTCGGAGTTGGCCATTGGAACAGTCGGACCATTGTCTTTTGTGGCCATTCCAGGTGAGATTTATCCGGAACTGGTCAATGGTGGGGTAGAGGCACCACCTGAAGGGGATTATCCGGGACCTATTGTTGAAACGCCACCCATCCGGGAAATGATGCCAGGGAAGTACAAGTTTGTCTTCGGCCTGGCCAATGACGAGATCGGCTACATTATCCCCAAAACCCAGTGGGATGTGGAAGCCCCTTACGGCTATGGTCGAGACAATTCACCCTATGGTGAAGAAAACTCCCTGGGACCCGAAACAGCATCGATTCTGCATACGCATTTGAAGGAGATGTTTGGAGAGTTTGGAGAGTGAGTGAATTGATGCTACTCAACCTTCAGAACTTTCCAATAAACTGTATTTTCATCATCAGAGATCGTTATTAGATACAAACCGGTTGACCACCTGGAGGTATTAATTTGCGATTTTCCCCGGAGAGAGTCTTTATAATAAAGTGTTCCCTTTAGGTCATAGACGGATACTGTATTTTGCTTCTCCACTTCCGATTCCAGGATGATGAAATTGTCAAATGGGTTAGGGTAGGTCCGAATACTACCAGATTTGGACAAACCCAATGCATCGAATTGCTTTCCAAGTAAAAGATAGCCCACGCTGATGGGTTTGTTACTTAGAATCATAGAATTACTATTATCTAGGGATCCAGCGAGATCAGTAATACTTGTCCGCTCAATCCCGGTATTCAATATGGTTAACTCATCAGTACCCAGATTTTCCAGATCTTCTGACATTAATGGAAGCTGAATATTGGCGTTTTCCGGGTTTCCTGTCACCTCCCAATACCACCATTCACTGGCTTCAGGGGCGGGAGACAGGCTGGACAGGTCCAGGGCATCATGAAAGACTTCAAGGCCAACGAGTTCCTCTGAAGTATTTTCCAGACCAAACAGATAGGTGGGTACATACCTGCCTTCCTTACCTAGTGGATAAAATTTATCACCTGAACCTGCATGATAGAGCGCCCCATTGACAAACGATTCATTGGGATTAACTACCTCAGTCAATGTATCCAGAATCAATTGCATGGGGTCAGCTAGGGTGATAGTGCCATCTACATACAGCTTTTGATGAATCAATAGGCGAGTTCCGGCAAGGACTGGTGCTCCTTCTATTTTTAAGGTGTCCAGTTCCCACGAAGAACGGAAATAGATTGTGTCATTTCCTTCAAAAGATAAGGTGCCCATTGCAGTTTGAATCATGCTGCTATCAATGAGCGCAGCATTGGTAGTGATGATGCCATCACCGGCCAGGATGCTTTCATTTCCCAAATATGTTTGCCCAAAGGATAGTCCCTGAAGGAAAACAAAAACTTGGATAAAGATTATCGTCCTGCTCATCACTATTTGGTTAAGTAAGCTTCCAGTTTTGCCAGCCGTTCTTCCAGCGATGCGATTTTTTCGGCCTGGGTATCAATGAGCTCCTGTTGCTCCTGGATGGCTTTGATGGCCAGCACACCAAAACCATCGTAGTTGAGTGTATGGAGGTCTTCGTAGCCATTACCTTTAGTAATGGTGATCAATTCCGGGAACAAGTGCTGTACGTCCTGAGCAATGAAGCCCATGGAGGTTTCACCTGAATTGATAAACTGATATCTAGAAGGTTTAAGTTGAAGGACTTGATCCAATATGTTGTCATAAACACTAATATTTGTTTTTAGTCGTCGATCCGAAATGGCGAAATAAGCACCGTCTGTCGAGAAAAAACCTACTTTACCTGGCGTCATGGTTGATGATTGGTAAAGGTCCAAAGCCCCAGCGCTACCCTTACGAAATGACCAGTCAGCAAAATAGAGATTTCCACCAACCCTTAATTCCCCCTCCATGGTGTTCAGACTATCATTTGATATTACTATGCCACGGTTAATACTGGTTAATTCACCATCACTAAGGAATTCGATAAGCAAGCCAGTTGCTCCGTCAAGATCAGCATCGTTTCTGATTTGGCTATGAAAGCCAATGGAAGTCTGATTAAAGTCATGCTCAATATGAGAACGAAACCCGGTTTTATCTGAATTTCCACTGCCAATTTGGCTGAATGTACCCGTTCTGTCACCTGTTCCGGACCCATTGATGACGATTTCTGTTCCGATCGACTGTTGGGTAGATTCACTGTTCAATACCATTTCATTGCCTCTCATGGTTCCAGAACCTGAACTGCTCATGTTATACTTGGCTCCAACCAGATTGCCATCTATAGTGCTGGTCGCTTCATATAAAGCACCAAAGGCTGTTCCTGACCCAATATTTTCAACCCTGGATTGAACGACAACCGTAGAATCATCAGCTTGCTGTGTGATATGCGAATAGGAGCTTACCTTTTTCCCTGTGTTGCCATACATCCGTTCCCAACTCCCATATTGACTTCCTACACCTGACGTAGTTATCATAGAATGCTGCCCATAGACATCACCATTTCCCGCACCTGAGATGGTGGAATATAACCCATACGTTTCTCCCGCACTGGCATTATTGACAATATCGCTCTTCATACCATAGCTCTGCAAAATATCATTGTCCTGCACGATTTCAGACTCAAACCCGACCATGGTACCACCATCCAGGATTTTAGAATGAAACCCTTTAGAGCTGGAATTGGTGGTATTGGAGATCTCAGAATACATGCCGATTCCTTCTGCAGCTGTATTTTCAATCAATGAGCGGATACCCATGCCATTGCCAGTCCCTCCATTTACATAGGAATATAATCCTGTATTATTTCCTTCACCATTCCCGACACCTGCTAATATGCCATATTTATCACCTGCACCTGAAACATAATTGGTCATATAGGTGCCAACAGTTATGGCGTCAGAAGTTCCGGAAACCTGTATGTTTTGACCGTAAGTAGTTTGATTGGCATCTTGTTTAACAATAATTCCTTGTCCCACCTTACTTCCCGATCCATTTTCAACACTTATATATTCACCAATCTTCGAACTAACACCAGGTCCTTCCACTCTTACCTGACTACCATAGAGTGTAGAAGATGTATTGGGTGATGAATTTTCAATTACCAGCCCTTTTGTTGTCAATGTATCCAGGCTATCGAGGACCACATGCAGCTTTGCCGTAGGCTCATTAAGGCCAATCCCAACATTGTCTTTATTGAAATAGATGCTGGTACTATCCAGCGTCCATTGCGTGATGGTCGATGAGGAAGACAACGCATCTATGGCATCCTGCACATTGGTCGAGCCCAAACCAGATATTGTATTGTCAAAGTCGACTTGCTCCGCAGTTTGTTCATCAAGATCAATGGCTGGAGACCAGGCCTGACCGTCCCATTTCAACGTATATCCAACAGGGGCTCCTGAAGCCTCCACATCACTCAAGGCATCGATAGAGGTGGTGTCCAGGTTGACTGAAGAGCCCATGGGATACCATGCTGTACCATTCCAGAAAAAGATCTTCTGATTGCTTTCTTCATAGACAACCATCCCTATATCTTCTGTGCCTGGTGCGATATTACTTTTATCATTGACCACTGGCAATACAAAACCCTGATCACCATCTAGCGCAACAAGTGTCAAAACGGCCTTGGGATTAAGCGTTTCACTACCTATAGTTACGGTTTTTTGAGCCTGGGCTTCCATGAACAGGCAAATCATTAATAGGGTGAAGAAATACTTTGTTAATCGTTTCATGAGCAGGTTATTTATGCGAGATCACATTTTCCATTTGGGTGTACTGAAGCAGGCTAAACCAGTAGGATTGGAAACATTTTTCGGCACCAAACAAGAAAGTGTGTGTACTGTGACTGAATTTGGGTTTTACAAAAAACACATTCGCAAGCGGTGAAGCTTAATTCAATTTATAGAATCATTGGGGAAATCTAAAGAAAAAGCCGGTATTTTATAAATGATGGTTTGGTTTGATTTGACTGACAGAGAACAGATATCGAGCAATAATTCCATTTTTTTTTGGAATGGTTACAGTTTAAACAACCGCTTTGCATTCTCATACAGGATCTTCCTTTCTATGTCTTTACTACCGCTGAGCCTTTTTACGGTTTGAATGGTTTGATAGCCCTGACATTTGGTGTGGTCCAGTCCGTCCATATCAGCACAATCACTGCCGTAAAGAAGCTTGTCCTGGTGTCGTTGAAGGAAACCTTTGGCATGTTCCTCATCTCTCTTCATAGAATTCAGTCCCGAACCTGCCGATAGGTCCCCAAACATGTTGGGATAGTCGCTAAGCAGCCGGTCTGTTATACCTCCTGGGGTAACCTTTCCTTTTGGATACATTACCGTTTGGTCAGTATGGTTTTTATCAATGTTGCCCCACCAGGTCTGCGCGTGACCGATAAAGTTGACTTCCGGGTACTTTTCCAACATCTTGTGGAAGCGGTCCAACCCATGATTAAAACGACCATGTTGCCAATGCATTAATACAGGAACATTGTACTCCCGGGCCAGCACATAGATCTTTTGCATCTCGGGCGAGTTGCTTTCCACATTGAACTTTTGCTCCCCAATGACCACACCTCCTTTTTTCAGGTATTTCTCAATGGTTTTGATGGTTTTGGGGATGTCCGGCACTTCGTTCGCCCCAAAATAGAATTCTCCGGGGTATTGCTTTGCCATTTGGTAAGCGGCCTCATTGGGCTCTACCTGGGCTTCGAGGCCATTGGATTCCCCGTAGTTGGTGGATGCCCTGTCCTGCAAAGCCCTGCCGGAAGGTAACAGGATGGTATGGGTGATGCCCATGGCTCTTTGGTGTGTCAGCAATTGTTCTGCTGTTCGACCCAGATAGTTGGTATGCTGATGGATATCGATGATGGGTTCATCTACAGGTAACAGGAAGGATTTGGCTGGAAAGGGGAGTGCCATCCCCGTAACAAGAGCGCCTGACAGGCCAAGAAATGACCTTCTGGATAAATGGTTAGCTGGATTTTTGGCTTTGGCTGACTTCATGGTGTGGGAGTAATTGTTTTTTCAATGGATAAGTATAAGGAATTTTGATAGGAAAGTTAATCAACCTGGTCATCTCGACAACTGTAATCATCCTGTGACTGGCAAGAAAAGGATTCATCAGAATTCACTATTTTGGCCATCCATTACATACGCTCCCTTTTTCTATGAACATTTCATCAAAACAATTTTTATGGGTCTTGCTTTTGGCAGGCTGTACCTCCAAATATCCAGGCCCACTCAGTCCTGAAGAGGCACTGAAAAGCTTTCAGTTACACCCTGATTTTAAAATACAGGTTTTTGCCGCTGAACCTTTTGTCAAAGATCCGGTCTGTATGGAATTTGATGCTGATGGCAACACCTATGTGGTAGAAATGTATGATTATCCCTATCGTCCTGAGGAAGGACAGGAAAGGGGAAGGATTGTTCAACTTATCGATGAGGATGGGGATGGCCGTGTCGATGCTTCCACTGTTTTTGCCGATAAGCTGATGGAAGCGACGAGCATCCTGCCCTGGGATGGGGGATTAATTGTCACAGCAGCGCCCAATATCCTATACCTGAAAGATACGGATGGAGATGGAAAAGCGGATATTAGAAAAGAACTATTCACCGGGTTTTTCGCTGCCAATTCCGAAGCGCAGATTACCAGCTTACGTTTTGGTGCCGACAACTGGATCTATGCCTCCAACAACGGACGTTCAGGAGAGGTGACTTCATCCCTGGATCCGGAAGCTCAAGCACTGGAGATGAGTGGGGCAGACTTCCGTTTTCGGATGGATACGAATGTGTTCGAACAAATTACCGGATCAGGACAGTTTGGTCAGGATCTGGATGAGTACGGACATCGGTTTTACACCCAAAATACCCTGCACATTCAGCAAAATATCATGCCCTGGAAGTATTGGCATAGACACGACTATTTACCGTCCTACAGAACTTCTGAGAATATCTCTGATCATGAACTGGAGATGTTCCAGCTGACGCCACCCCCATACTGGAGGGCAGAGCGTACCAAAAGGCGGAATGAAGATTTTCAGTCACGGAACCTGGATCGGGTGGAGTATGCTGAAGACCATTTTACCGGGGCTTCCGGCGGAACGATCTACACAGGCAATGGGTTTGGGGAAGAGTTTAAAGGAAACGTCTTTACCGGCGATGTGGCAGGCAACCTGGTTCATCGGGATGTATTGACAGCGAGTGCCTCCAGTCCTGCTTTGGTAGCACAAAGAGCTGATAAAGAGCAGGAACGAGAGTTCCTGGCCTCGACTGACCCCTGGTTTCGGCCAACCAATTTTGCTCAGGGTCCTGATGGCATGCTGTACGTGTTGGACTACTACCGTCAGCATATAGAGACTCCGTTGTCTATTCCGGAAGACCTCAAAGAGGAAATGGATTTTATGCATGGGAGTGAACATGGCCGGGTCTATCGAATCCTGCCAAAAGGAACTCAATCAACAAAACCCACGGTTTCTTTATCTCAAGCCAGCAGTTCGGAGCTCGTTTCTTTGCTGGCCCATCCCAATGGGTGGCACCGGAGCACTGCACAGCGGCTGATCCTCGAAAGACAGGATAGGAGTATCATTCCCGAACTTCGAATCCTGTTTCAAGATAGCGATCATCCTAAAGCCAGAATTCGGGCCTTATTCGCCCTGGAGGGATTAAATGCACTGACTTTGGATGATGTGAAGCAAGCATTGAATGATCCCGAGCCAGGTATCAGGAAGCAGGCCCTCATATTGGCAGAACAGTACCCCAATGTCGTGGAGTTGGTGTTACCATTGGCAAAAGACGCCGATACCGGAGTAGCCTTTCAGGCAGCACTGACACTGGGAAATTATGATGGAAAAGCAGTACAGGAAGCTTTGGCTGATATACTGATTCGTTATGGAGACAACCACTGGTATCGGTGGGCCGTGCTAAGTTCGGAAACGGGTTCATCGAAGGGCCTGTTTGACTTGTTAGTTGATCAGGGTTACTTTAATGAGCCGGATGACAGCTCATCAGACTTTTTGAGAAAATATGCTTTTATCACAGGAGCTAAAAACGATGCAGCTCAAACTACGGGATTGCTGACAGTGCTTCAGCAAAAGCCTTTTGCAACAGACAATGAGTTATTGGAATCAACTTTAAGTGCATGGGTTAAAGGGATACAGGATCAGGATCAGGATTCCGGGATAGCCAAAAAGACTGAAAGCATCATAGCCAGCGAAAATGCCAGTCCAATTAAAAAGATTGAGCTATTATTGGCCCTTTTTGAATAGTTTAAAGGTATTACCCTTAACTTTTATTTGCTCTCCACTAAGCCATAAAGTGCAATTAATGTTATTTTTTCAATGAAATTAAAGATCAACCGTAGACAATTTTTCCATCAAAGTCTTTATACAACCGCTTCATTAGCAAGTGCTGCCTGGTTGCTTACAGCCTGTTCTTCCCCGGAGAAGAAAAAGGAATACCAACTGAAATCCTGCCAGGACCTGTCTCAGGTGAGTGAAACTGAGTTGGCCAAGCGCAAGCAGTTTGCTTATGAGACCCGGGCCAGCGACCCCTTGAAACAGTGTAAGGATTGTAAGCTATTTCTTCCACCAAGGCCCAACGAATCCTGTGGTGGCTGCCGCCTGTTCAAAGGACCGGTCGAAGCTCAAGGTTCCTGTACCTATTGGGCGCCGCTGGAGGGGTGAGGATACACTCCAATTCTCACTAACTTTCAATTACTAGTCCTAATTTTTTAGCAAACTTCTCCACCTGGACTTTAAAAGGTTCGTGTTCGTTGAAAGTAAAAAGTGACAGCTGCTTAGCATCGTCATATTTAAGGTACAATGTATATTCAGTATATTTTACCCAATAGTCTCGCGATCGACTGGCAGCTTTATAGCCTTTTTGTTCTTTTGAAACAATAAGTTTGTTCAATTCATTGTAAGGATAGTGTTCTCCTATTGGAATCCAAAACCTATAATAATGGTCCCTGATGATTTTTTTATGAGGATCTATGGACGTTACATATTTGAAAGACCACATCATCATTACGATTACAATTGAAATTATTGATGTGATATACCAATTGACATAGAGCAAATAAACCACAAGGGGTAATAGGAGTATTGTGATTGTCCATCTCAGCCCATCGGGGAAATAGTATCTCACATAGGTAGCAGAAGAATCCATGGAGATAAAAGTACAAAAAAGTTCTTCGCCATATTAATGTTGACGAATAATATCTAAGTACCTATTCACCGTCGTCTTTCCATCCTTTCACGTTCCCTTTAGCTACCTCCACAGCTACGTGGTCGATAATCACTCTCAGGTTTTCTTCGGTGGGGTCTGCTTCATACTTAGCCACGAGTCGGTTAAACACTTCCGGTTCACTGAGTAGATTACGCATCTCTTCCAGCTTGTTGAACATGTCCTGATCCATGTGGGCAAGTTAATCAGGCTGACTGATTTACCCTGTATGGTAAGACCCTATATTGATTAAATCAAAAATGCATCACCTTTGTGACATGAAGCAGAACCGGTTGGCTGTTGGCGAACAAAAATCTCAAGGCCCCCTGAATGAAGAGATCAGACAATTGAAGCATGAGTTAGCGCAACTAAAGAGCAGGGTGGATGCTTTTGAGGCGCTGTTGAGGTCTGGTCTTACCAGTGAGATTATCGAAGTGCAAGAGCTTACTGTGCTATACAAAGCGCAGAAAAATGCGAAAAAACAAAAGCGACTGGAACAAAAGCGAAAAGGAAAGCATTTTGTTGAACCCGTTACATTGAAAAGACAAAAGCCGTCAAAGATACCGGATCTAAGTACGGAAGAGCTTCAGGAGAAAAAACGGTTGTACCGTGAAGCCATGTTGCATGTCCATCCGGATAAATTCGCGATGAATGACGATAAGATCGATCTTGCTACTAAACTGACAACACGATTGGTCGCCATCTATCAGCATGAAGACCTGGACACACTCAAAGCATTTCATGCGCACTTATTTAGCCAGGTTGAGCTACCGTTGAAAGACCCGGCTATAGGCAGGGAGATTGCACTGGCCGCCTCACCGGATGCATTCCTGGTCAGAGAAAAAGAGCAATTGCAAAAAGCGATTTTAACCTTGAAGAACAAACAAACCTACCAGGTCTTGACCACTTATGAAGATCCATCTACTTTTATCGATGAACTCAGGACTTACTATCAGGACGAATCCAAAAACTGAGAAGACGTACCCGAATGAAGGAATGACCCATTAAAAGATGCCAATTGCAATAATGTATTTATGAGTCAGGGCCAGATCAATCTATTCCATCACGATCCAGTCGTTCTTTTCAACAGGATCAGGGAAAAAGCACCTGGTCATGAATATGTTTTTAAAAAACATGTTGTGGTTTTGAAGGATGGAAATCATGAAGCAATGGGATTTATCCGGTTACCACTTCATTGGACCGTGAAGGACGACTTATCGCTTGTGGATCAGGATGCAAAGGCTTTATACATCACCATCGAATCCGGTAATGCAGCCATCTGCATGATGGAAGGCAAAGAGAATGTGTACCACACGACCTTTTCTGCTTATATGACCAGAAAAAAGCAAGGTTTTAGCCAAATCAAGTACCTGAAGAAAAAAGGAAAATCCAAAGCAGGGTCTCGGGTGAGACTGGCGAAAACAGTCACATTCTTTGAAAATATCAATGAGACACTAACAGAGCTACTCAACGCTTATGAAGTAGACAGGATAGCCCTGAGCATCACAGCCACGCTGATGCCTTTTTTATTTCAATCCAAAGTACCTTGTCCTTTTGAAAAGAAAGACCCACGCCTGTATAAAATCCCATTGCACATTCCTCAATCCAACTATACCAACCTGGATGCCACTATCAGGAAGTTACAGGCACCCATCTTGTTTTATGATCCGGAACATGAGGAAGAACTTAGATCTTTTTTTGCAATATGAAAGGTGTTGGCTATAATCGCCACTGAAAACCTACAGATGTTTAAAACACAATTCGGAAAAGCGCTTGACGAGGAAACCTTCGAATCCTGGTTGGAAAAGGGTAGAAACAGCAATATTGGCTATCACTACCTCCTGGTTATCTGGAATACTTTTGAAGAAGACTATCACTCAGCTTTTGTGGAAACACGGGAAGAGTTGAACCAGTACAACACTCACCTTGGAGTTCAGGAAATCATTGTCGCGATCTACGACTTATATTCCGAGTCCAGGATTACGTTGGATTAACCACCTCGCGCTTCAACTGCTTTTCCACAACAAAGGGCAGGAATGGTACGAGGGATGCAAAAGAGAAGAATGCCACCCTGGATAAGCGCCAGCCATAAGTGAGCCAGCAGGAGAGTAGCAAGCCCATATAGCCTATGAAGAGTAAGCCATGTGCCCATCCAACATATTTTACAGCCAGAGGATAATCCATCAGGTATTTCAATGGCATGGCAATGAACAGGAGCAGGAGGTAGGAAATCCCTTCTGCCAGGGCTACCCACCTGAAGTTTCTGAGTTGAGCATTGTTCGATTTGCTTTTTTTCATGTCCGCTGGTTATTAAGGTGCAAACATATTAACAAGAGGACTTTAAATTTTCCTAACGCTGAAGAAAACAGGAAATTAATACTTGTTATTTTGAGAGGACCAGATCCTCTATCACGTGACTATGAGTTTCTCCACTTTTTAGTTCTACTTCAATGGAAATGTTGTGAGTGGTGGTGTTTTCAGGAGCCTCAGTAAAGGCCATTAAGAAATGATAGCTACCCAGTCCATCCTGGTTGATTTGTTCGATAAAGCCAGATATACTCAAAGCAGGTAGATTGTTGTTTACCCCAAACACACACAAG
Source organism: Cyclobacteriaceae bacterium (assembly GCA_965223915.1). Lineage (GTDB taxonomy): Bacteria > Bacteroidota > Bacteroidia > Cytophagales > Cyclobacteriaceae > UBA7330. The sequence goes on from OZ245027.1 coordinate 4,214,768, forward strand.
GAATTGAGATTAGCCCCCTTAGGGTGATCCTGATCATAATCCTGATCGCTAAGTATCCGAATATCTTCAACCTCATCTAAATAGTGAACTAACGGGTCGCAGGCATATGCACTATAGGGTTGTCTTTCGCTCACCAGGACTTCTTTAGTGAGTAGATGGTTTACAATGATCAGACTATCAAAACGTGGATCTGATGTTTGTTCTTCAATAGGGTCCCAAATAACAACACCTGAGTTTACCACTATCATTTTTACCGGTATGGCTTCAAAGTCCCGAATCATCAGATTAATGGGTCCACAATCAGGGCCACATCCCTGGAAGGTGAAGACCAGGGGGATATTGATCATCAAGGTGATTGCTAAAACGGATCTTTTCATACAAAGTGATATTTATTCGTCCTGAACTCAGATATAGATTCATTTTCATCATGTTTGGTTGTAGCCAGGTAATATTATTTTATATTCAATGATATTGACATTGATCGGGATTCCAATGAAGTCATTCACCAGAAACTGTTAGCACTGACAAAGAGTTTAGCGTAGCTTAGACCAATCATTAAGCCCCGTTTTGGTCGTCTCAACTTAATATTTTAATGGGTATTCATTTTTCCGGTTTCAATTGGATTTAGAACCAGAGATCAATACCATACTTGTTATTCACTGATATTTTAATTATCATTAACAACAGTATAAGGTCTGAAATTCATATGGTTTATTTCTAATGAGTAATATGATCCATGGAGCAACTCAATGCCGTTCTTAAAAAGCGACCTTATGGCCATACTTCCCGAAAAGATCTTTGGTGGGTCCCACAGCTACTAACCTTTTTAGCGCTTTCTTCCTTTATTGTCTATGCCACCTGGGCCGCATTTCAGGGTGTTCATTATGCCTACGGTCCTTATCTTTCACCTTTTTATTCCCCGGAGCTCTTTGGGGGATCTGAACACAGCCTCTTTGGTCCTAAACCCACCTGGTGGCCTTTGATCCTGCCTTTTTCTCCGGCCTTGTTGATCTTATGGGCCCCTGGTGGCATGCGTGTCACCTGCTATTATTACCGGGGTGCCTATTATAAAGCCTTCTGGCAGGACCCCCCGGCGTGCACTGTGGCAGAACCCAGAAAATCTTATTGGGGCGAAAACAGCCTGCCACTTATCCTGCAAAACGTCCACCGGTATTTTATGTACCTGGCTGTCATCTTTGTGTTCTTTCTCACTTACGATGCCTGGAAAGCCCTCTGGTTTACCAATGCCACCACAGGGGAAACCGAATTCGGCATAGGTGTAGGCTCGCTTATCCTGACCATGAATGCTGTTCTGTTGGGTGGCTACACTTTCGGTTGCCACTCCTTTCGCCACCTCGTAGGAGGCATCAAAAACCGACTATCAAAACATCCTGTCCAAAGAACGCTATACAACTGCTCAAGTTGCCTGAACCGTCAGCACATGCGTTGGGCCTGGTTTAGCCTGTTCTGGGTAGCATTTTCTGATGTTTATGTTCGCCTATGCTCTATGGGAATCATCACTGACCTAAGAATTATCTAAGATGCCAGATTTTCAGACTTTCGACTATGACGTTTTAGTGATCGGCACGGGAGGTGCGGGTTTACGGGCTGCTGTGGAGGCCAGCTCCAAAGGGGTAAAGGTGTGTGCGGTCAGCAGGTCTTTGCTGGGGAAAGCACACACAGTCATGGCTGAAGGAGGCGTAGCAGCCTCCCTCGCTAACGTGGACAAAAGGGATGGCTGGCAGACCCATTTCGCAGACACCATGCGAGGAGGTCAATACCTAAACAATTGGCGCATGGCGGAGCTGCATGCCAAAGAAGCGCCGGATAGGGTCCGGGAGCTGGAAGCCTGGGGAGCCATTTTTGACCGCACCCAAGACGGTCGTATCCTCCAGCGAAATTTCGGTGGACATAAGTATCCAAGACTAGCCCATGTGGGTGACAGGACAGGGCTTGAGATGATCAGGACTTTGCAGGACCATGGAATTCACCAGGGCATAGATTTTCATCAGGAGATTACCGTTATATCATTGCTCAAAGACGGGGACCGGATGGCCGGTGCTATGGCCTACGACCGGGAGAAAGGCCGGTTCAGGATCTATCGAACCAAAGCAGTGGTCATTGCCTCGGGAGGCATGGGTAAAATCTATAAGATCACCAGCAATAGCTGGGATTGTACAGGAGGGGGTATCTCCCTGGCTTATCATGCTGGTGCCAAATTGATTGATATGGAATTCATCCAGTTTCATCCCACCGGGATGGTCTGGCCCCCGAGTGTGAAGGGACTGCTGATCACAGAAGGTGTAAGGGGAGAAGGCGGTGTATTGAAAAACAGTGATGGAAACAGGTTCATGTTTGATGATATACCCAAGCTTTACCGTCATCAAACCACCGATGACCCCGAAGAGGGTTGGCGCTACACGCAGGGGGATCAGAAGGCCAGACGACCGCCGGAATTACTCACCAGGGACCATGTAGCCCGGTGCATCTATCGTGAAGTCAAGGCAGGGCGTGGTTCGCCCCACGGTGGTGTCTTCCTTGACATTGCCTGGATCAAAGAGAAATTGCCCAATGCAGAAGCACATATCAAAAAGAAATTGCCCAGCATGTATCATCAGTTTAAAGAGCTGGCAGGGATTGACATCACCAAGGAGCCTATGGAAGTAGGTCCTACCACGCATTACATCATGGGTGGCGTGCAGGTGGATGCTGACACACAGATGACTGCGGTATCAGGCTTATATGCGGCTGGGGAATGTGCTTCAGGTTTGCATGGCGCAAACAGGTTGGGTGGAAACTCCCTTTCAGATCTTTTGGTCTTTGGCCAGCGGGCTGGTCTGCATGCGGCGGAATATGCCAAAGAAAGTGCCCAACCAAAGATATCGGAAGCTGAAGTACAGGCATTGGCGCAATGGGCGGAAAAGCCTTTTGCAAGGTATGACAAAGGAAACGCTGAAAACCCCTTCCAGATCCAAAGTGATTTGCAGGAAAAAATGCAGGACCTGGTGGGCATTGTGAGGAGCGAAAAAGGGTTGAATGAAGCCCTATCCGCTATCGATGAGCTAAAAGCGCGTAGTGAGAATGCTGGCTGTAACGGCAATAGGGAGTATAATCCAGGCTGGCACACCGCGATAGAGTTAAAACATATGTTGACCATTGCTGAAGCGATCGCCCGGGCGGCCGTCATCAGGAAGGAAAGCAGGGGTGGACATTACCGCTCAGATTATACGGAGAAGAGTGAAAAGTTCGGGGAATTGAATAGTGCAGTTTGGAAAGATGGAGATGGTACAATGAAAATGGATCAACAAACAAAAATGCCGGTGAGAGAGGATTTGCAGGAAATCATCAATGAACAAAACATATAATGGGACAGGTAACTTTCAATATTTGGCGCGGTTCAGCAACAAAAGGAGAATTTCAGGAATATAAGACTGAGATTACCGAGGGAATGGTTGTGCTTGATGCTGTCCACCAAATCCAGGCTATAGATGCTCAGGACCTGGCGGTCAGGTGGAACTGCAAGGCCGGTAAATGCGGATCCTGTTCTGCAGAGATCAATGGTCAGCCGAAACTGATGTGCATGACACGCATGAGCGATTTGAAAACCGATACTCCTGTCACAATTGAGCCAATGAAGGCCTTTCCACTTATCAAAGACCTTGTTACGGATGTCTCCTGGAACTACAGGGTGAAAAAGGGGGTCAAAAAGTTCAAACCGAGGGATCCGGATAATGCCGATGGCACCTGGCACATCGATCAACGGGATGCCGACCGGGTACAGGAATTTCGAAAATGCATTGAGTGTTTTCTTTGTCAGGATGTCTGTCATGTGCTTCGCGAACATCACATGCATGATGAATTCAGCGGTCCCCGACATATGGTCTACAATGCCGCCCTGGAGATGCATCCCCTCGATGTGGAAGATCGCCGGGAAGCACTCAAAGAACAGGACAATATCGGTTTATGCAACATCACCAAATGCTGCACTACCGTATGTCCAGAAAATATTACCATCACTGACAATGCCATCATTCCATTAAAAGAACGGGTAGCAGATAAATATTATGACCCGCTCAAATGGTTTTTCCGTTTATTTAAATCAAAACATCAAGCCCCATGAGTACAGCACAAACAACATCGGAAACATTTATCTTAAAACCCATCAGAAAAGAGGGTATCACTCGTGCGCTCGAAAAAGTACAGCAATACAGATTGCTCAATGAGCCCATGGAAGCGGAAAGCATCTGTAGGGATATCCTGGCGATAGAACCGGACAATCAGGAAGCGATCATTAAGCTTGTATTGACATTATCAGATGGGTTTGGTGCCGGTAAGTCAACCAATGAAGCCAATGAGCTCATTGAGAAGATCGACTCAAAATATCATCGACAATATTATAAAGCACTTATACTGGAGCGGCAAGGTAAAGCTACGCTTACAAAGGGCTACCCGCGATGTGAATATGATGCCTATGAGTGGCTGCGTGAAGCCATCCTTGAATTTGAAAAGGCAGATCAATTGAGCGACCCTGATAATAATGATGCCATCCTGAGAAGGAATACTTGTGTGAGAATCATCATGGATCGACAGTTAACGGCAAGACCTGAAGACACGAGCTTTCCGATTCTGGAGTGATTCTTTCTTTAAAGTCAGGTGCATAAACGATAATCCAAAGCCTGATTTCAATAATTAAATTCGGAGGCATGGGCGATGTGATTAGAAAGAAATACTTATGATGCACTATCCGGTTTGATCCTCCATGATACTAATTGACTTAAGAAGAAATATCCAATGTAAGGTGACTCCCAGAAGGTCGGCTAAATGGAACAATTCGTGAGGACCAAAATAACCATCGAACAGGATTGGTTTTCCGATCCAGTCTATAACGGCCCCGGCAGTATATGCGATACCTCCGTACGCTAAAAATTCGACCGATATGGTTTTCTTTAATCTCCAAATGCCTATAATAGAGACCAGGCCAAGCCATCCGAATGCAATGAAAATGGCATGGGTCATAAAGGGAGGAAGGTCATCAAAGTATATGGTCCCAAAAGTAATTCCCAGGGCCGTAATCATAGAGGCAAGGATGATGACCCCCCATTTCATCAATCCTGAAAATATCACTTCATGTACGGCGATTAAAGTACCTGAGATCAGTAAGAAAATACCTGCATGATCAAGTATTCTCAGTACATAACGAGAAGTTGTGTGCTGTGGCAACATATGATATACGCTACTCATAGAAAGCAGAAAAATGCAGGCTGCCCCATAAATGAGCACCGGTACCGGATTACTTCTACCCACACCGGTCTTTTTGAATAGCCTGATCAGAAGAATACCTACTGTCAACGCACCCATCATGTGAGTCCAGTAGCTTATGGGATCTTCAAAACCAAGAAGGGGATGTCTTAGCATGGTTGAATTATTGGTACAATGAAATTAGCATAAAGCATTCAGTACAAAAGTAAATCTGGAGATAATTTATTGGATTATTTTATCCAGTAACAGTGGTGGATTCGACCATCATTCGCTTAATGAGAATGACTTGATGATAACAGGGTAGTGTGTCATTTGAACTGTCACTCCCGGGGTGGTGAGACCGAATAGATCATAATATGGTCTGATAACCATTATTCCACTTTACGATAGGGTGTAACCTATTCTATAGGGAAAATATTTCCACAAAGATTAGCATCACATTTGGAAGGTTTCTAACTTATGAGGGTGAATTATTATGCGGATTCTTGAAACCTCGTTTTTCACTTCTTAAACAACCCTTTTAAGTTCATTACTTATTAACTAACCCAACCCAAATGAAAAAAAGTTCTAAACAAGCCCTGCGCGATTCGTCGCGAAGAGGTTTTATCAAAGGTGCTACCACTGCTGCTGCAGGATTCATGATTGTACCCCGTCATGTACTGGGAGGCAGTGGGTTTTTGGCACCTAGCGACAAACTGCTCATCGCCGGAGTAGGAGTAGGCGGTAAAGGGCGGTCGGACATTGCCAATTTCTATAAAAGTGGCAAAGCAGAAATCGCTTATTTGTGTGATGTGGATACCCGAATGATTGAAGCATCAGTTTCCAGCTTTCCCAAAGCAAAATTCTATACAGACTGGCGGGAGATGTTTGACAAGGAATCTAAAAACTTTGATGCAGTCTCTGTTTCCACACCCGACCACAACCATGCGACCATTGCCATGGGAGCCATGCAATTGGGAAAACACGTCTATGTGCAAAAACCCCTGACCCATGACATTTATGAAGCCCGGGTGCTCACGGAAGCTGCGAAGAAATACAAAGTAGTGACCCAGATGGGTAACCAGGGATCATCCGGTGATGGTGTACGTCAGCTGCATGAGTGGTTTGATGCCGGAATCATTGGAGATGTCCATACTATAGAAATATGGACCAACAGACCCATTTGGCCGCAAGGCATTCCTCGACCACCCAAAGCTGAAATACCCAAAGAATTAAACTGGGATTTGTGGTTAGGAACCGCCCAGAACAAAGACTATTTCGACGGGTTGATTCCTGGCAGCTGGCGTGGATGGTGGGATTACGGTACAGGTGCTTTGGGAGATCTGGGTTGTCACCTGATGGAGGCTCCATTCAGAATATTGAATCTTAAATATGCGCTGGATTGCCAGGCTAGTGTGAGCAATGTATATGTGGACTGGGCCAAAAGAGGAAATTTTCCCGATACCCCTCCACCTGCAAGTCACGCTACCCTGACTTTCCCTAAAACCGATAAAACCGCCGGACTAGTCACCATGCATTGGATGGATGGTGGCATCAAACCTTCAAGACCTGAAGAACTTGGACCCAATGAATTATTTGGTGACGGTAACAGTGGCATCTTATTTATTGGCACCAAGGGAAAGATGATGGCCAGTGAATATGCGGCCAATCCAAGACTACTGCCAACTTCTCGTATGGATGAGGTCAAGGTGAAGCAAAAATTTGAGCGTGTACCCGAAAGTGCCAATGGGCATTATGCACAATGGGTAGAAGGCGCCATTGCAGGTTACGGAAACATGGAACTCAGCTCGCCATTTGAAAAGGCAGGACCTTTAACCGAAGCCATCCTCATGGCGAACCTGGCTATTCGGGTAGCAGATATCCCTAAACCCAGAGCGAATGGAAGAGGATTTGAATACCCAGGTAGCAACACCAAGTTGTTGTGGGATAACCAGAATATGCGCGTAACTAATTTTGACGAAGCCAACCAATTTGTGAAGCGTGAATACCGGCAGGGATGGACGTTAGAGGCGTAGAATCCTTACCGTTTGATTACTAATTATACTAAAAAGCATGGACATGACTCCATGCTTTTTAGTTTCTGGATTTAGCGCACATTGACCGGGTAAGGATGTAAGTGACTCTCTTTGAGATCATAAACGGAAACCGAAAGGCCGGATAGGGCAATAAGCCAAATAAAACTGTCGTAACGTTAACCTTAAGGGTAGAGGCTATTCCAGATTCCCTTATGTAACATTTGTTACATAGCTCATTATCAGGGACATAGATCAGTATATAACCTGACGTCCGTCAGCAATCAGTACTTCATGGTGGTGTTCCTTTACCACATCAATTAATGAGTACAACGATGAAGAATTTACTAATACTAGGCGCAGGATCTGCAGGAACGATGATGGCAAACCATCTCAGTGACAAGCTCCCCAAAAACTGGAAGATCACGATTGTTGATCAATCTGAAAAACATTATTATCAACCAGGCTTTCTCTTCCTGCCATTTGGTATCTATGAAGAGAAGGACTGTTTCAAGCAGCAAAAGAAATTTATCTTCGACACAGTAAGGTATATGCAAAAAGGCATTGAAATCATCATGCCTGAGAAGCATCAGGTTCGCCTTGAGGGAAAAGAAGTGCTGAATTATGACCTGTTAATTATCGCTACAGGATCCCGCATTGCTCCGGAGGAAGTGGAAGGAATGAAGGGTGCTGAATGGAGAAAATCGGTCTTTGATTTCTACACCTTTGAAGGCGCAAAAGCCCTTCGTAAAAAGCTGGAGTCTTTCAAAGGAGGAAAACTGGTCGTGCATATCACCGAGATGCCCATCAAGTGTCCGGTTGCACCACTGGAATTTTCATTCCTTGCCGACTGGTATTTCAAGGAGCGGGGGATCCGGGATCAGGTAGATATTACCTACGTGACTCCATTGGATGGAGCCTTTACCAAGCCAACAGCAGCCACCACCCTTGGTCACCTTTTGGATGAAAAAGGAGTAAAAATAGTACCGGACTTTGCGATAGCCTCGGTCAACAACGAAGAGAAGAAGATTGTCTCCTGGGATGAAATCGAAGTTCCGTTCGATCTGCTCGTCACCATTCCTACCAATATGGGGGATGATGTGATCTTAAGAAGTGGAATGGGGGATGATTTGAACTTTGTGCCTACCAAAAAGCACACCCTGCAGTCCGAAAGCTATGAGGATGTTTTTGTTTTGGGAGACGCTACCAATTTGCCCACCTCCAAAGCAGGATCTGTCGCTCACTTTGAAGCAGAGGTATTAACAGAAAATATCTTACGCTATATCAGGGGTGAAACGCTGAAAGAAGACTTTGATGGCCATGCCAATTGCTTTGTGGAAACAGGATTTAATAAAGCTATGCTCATTGATTTCAACTATGATCAGGAGCCGGTTTCCGGAGTGTTCCCATTCAATGGCATTGGACCGATGAAGCTTCTGGAAGAAAATCGAATGAACCACTGGGGTAAGCTGGCCTTTCGATGGGTGTATTGGAACATGTTGATGAAGGGTAAAAAGATTCCATTCATCAACCCGCAAATGTCTTACGTCGGAAAGAATATCAATAAAGAAGAAGAAAAATCAACAAAAGAAGGAGTACTTAACTAAACATCATTAAAATGGAAACGATTATAGCAAACAGACCGGTAGAATTGAACGAACAAGGCTACCTGATAAATATGGATCAGTGGGACAAAGAGATTGCCCGAAGCATAGCAGCTGAAGAAGATATCGAGCTCACAGATCGGCATTTTGAAATTTTGGACTATCTCCGCACTGAGCAGGAGAAGGGCACTGCGCTGTCTATTCGAAGAGTAGGTAAATCCGGTGTGGTGGACATCAAAGAGTTTTATCAACTCTTTCCAAATGGACCACTGAAAAAATCATCACGGATCGCAGGCATACCGAAGCCAGCAAGTTGTATTTAAACCTTAAATCTTATGAAAATGGAAACGTTAGACGCACCAGTAAAAGATAAAAAAGCGAAAAAAAGAGCATTGAAGAAGCTCATGATTATCAACTCTAAAGCAACTGTGGATTCTGTGTATGCTGCGCTCATCTTAGCCAATGGTGCACGAATGGAAGGCCTGGAATCAGAAATATTCTGTACGTTTTTTGGACTGGAAATGCTTCAGCCAAAAAAAATGGACCATCTGCATGTAGCTACGGTGGGTAACCCCGGTTTACACATCCCAACGATGATTGGAGGGCTCCCTGGCATGGAAACGCTGGCAAGCACCATGATGAAAAAGGAGATGGACAAACTGGATATTCCTCCGGTGAGTGAATTCCTGGAAATCTATAAAGCTTCCGGTGGGAAATTATTCGCCTGTAAGCTGGCCATGGATATGTTTCACCTCAAAAAAGAAGATCTCTGGGATGAAATAGATGGTGTCCTGACTGTAGGCGATTTCTATGAGAGAGGACAGGAAGAAGGCACACAAATACTCTTTATCTGAGTATTCCTTGGTTGATTAAAAGCCGGTTCAGCAATGTTCCGGCTTTTTTGGTATCTACTACACGGATAATACCTAAAATACATCTGATTACTCAGATCTTTTAACTATTTCATTGATCATTGGTTCTTAGTTCAGGTAAGAACTTAAAATTTAGGATCAGGAATGTTAAAGAAAATAGGTAAGATTATTGGGTTGGTGCTCATATCAATCATCGTAATATCCGTATTATCATACCTCATATTTAACGAGGAATTACCACAGGGCGCAAAATCTGTTCAGGCAGATAGCCTCGCTATGAAGATGCTTCGGGCTATCAATCATGAATCCTATCAAAACACGCGATATCTGGAGTGGACTTTTGCCGGGCATCAATACCTGTGGGATAAACAACAGCATCAGGTAGATGTAAGCTGGAAGGATAATGAAGTCCATCTTCTCACCAAAATGCCCGATAAAAGTACGGTAGAGGTGAATGGTGAGCCGGTTGAGGGCCGGGAAAGAAAAGCGCTCATTGAAAAGGCCACGTTTTATTTTAACAACGACTCATTTTGGCTTGTAGCACCGCATAAAATATTTGATCCCGGTACGGAAAGACAATTGATACAACTAGAAGATGGGAATGAGGCACTACTGGTCACCTATACAAGTGGGGGAAGCACTCCGGGAGATTCATATCTCTGGCTATTGGATGAGTCGGGAATTCCTTATGCCTGGAAATTGTGGGTCAGTATTCTTCCCATTGGTGGGCTGGAAATCACCTGGGAGGATTGGAAAACGACTACAAGTGGTACATTGCTGCCAACAATGCATAAGTTCTTTTTTATTGACCTCAAAATAGATGGAGTGAGGGGGTGGAATGAGTAAGAGATCATTGATATATAGATTGATGAGTAGCCAATTGTCTTCAAATCTTAATGAAAAAATTAACCTTGAAAAGTGATGCGTAAAAAGAGACCCGTAGACTATCTGCTTAACCCTGTATATCGTTTTTTCGAAAATGAAATGGCTACCGGCATACTTCTGCTGGTAATGGTCGTGATCGCCATGATCTGGGCGAACTCACCCTGGTCGGCGTCCTATCATCACCTTTGGAAAACCCATTTCATGATAGGTACCAGCGAAATCAATATGGATAAGTCATTACATCATTGGATCAATGATGGACTCATGGCCATATTCTTTTTTCTGATTGGGTTGGAAATCAAAAAGGAGATCATCAATGGAGAGCTTTCCACCCTGAAAAAGGCCTCTCTTCCCATTGCAGCAGCCTTAGGTGGTATGGTTGTTCCGGCGGGTATTTATGCGTTTTTTAATTTCGGGACGGAAGGCATATCCGGATGGGGAATTCCCATGGCTACGGATATCGCTTTTACACTGGGACTAGTCGCTTTTATTCGATCCAAAGTACCGCTTTCCTTAAAAATATTCCTGACGGCGTTAGCCACGGTAGATGATATTGGTGCTGTATTGGTGATTGCCGTTTTTTACACCCCGGATATTCAGGTGATGCAACTGGTTTATGCTGGTATTTTCCTTGGGTTGATGTATGGGTGTAATTTGTTGGGCGTAAGAAGTTTCTGGGTATATCTTCTTATCGGTGTGTTGGGTCTCTGGACCTCTATTTTGTACTCAGGAGTACACGCTACAGTTGCAGGAGTCATTGCCGCTTTTGCTATTCCGGCCAGGGTCCGCACGGATAAACTGGAATATTCCGAAAAACTCAGGCAATGGGCAAAAAAATACCAGGACACAGATGACGAAGACGGACCATTTGTTTCTCGAAGCAAAATGGAAATCATCTCTAAAATTGAAGCGGAGAGTGAGCAGGCCCAAACACCTTTGCAACGATTCGAACATCAACTGGTTCCGCTGGTATCTTACTTTGTAATACCGCTTTTTGCTTTAGCCAATTCAGGGGTGACGATAGAAGGAAATATTGTAGAAATGGTCATGCATCCGGTAAGTATTGGTATAATAGCCGGGTTGACCATTGGAAAAACAGTAGGCGTGCTGGGCTTTACCAGATTGTTGACCCTTTCCGGTGGGGATCTTCCGACAGGTGGAAGTTGGTTCTCTGTTGGGGGAATTGCGATGATGGCCGGCATTGGGTTTACCATGTCCTTATTTATTGCCGAGTTGGCCTTCTCCGATCCCGTATTGATTGCCCATGCAAAAATTGGAATCCTCATAGCCTCATTCCTTGCGGCTACATTAGGGATATTGTGGTTTAGGTTTTTCGTGAAGAAGCCACAGACTGAATAAATAGTTGCTGCAATAAGGGTGAAACGAATGGGATTTTCCGGGTCAGTGTTTTGCAGTGATATTAAGTTTTGAAGGGAAGGGAAAATCCCAAAAATAGATATTGCTTCCACTGAGGAACCAGATTTTTGGCACTTTACTTTTACATATAATGGAATTGGAATTAAAAAAAAGCATCTAAAGAATATTTTTGCTATCTTCAAACGTCTGCACTCAGTCAACGAATACCAGGGTACAGGAATAGGGCTTGCTCATTGTCAGAAAATTGTGGAGCTTCATCAGGGAAGAATTTGGGTGGAGTCTCAATTTGGACATGGTAGCACATTTCATTTTACCATAAAAAAATCGATAGAATGAATCCTTTAGACTGCATTTTACTCATTGATGACAATGAAGATGATAATTTCTTTCATTCAAGACTCATCAAAAAAGCCAATATATCGAAGGAAGTCGTTGCTATCACCAATCCTCTAACAGCTTTGGAGCGGCTAACAGATAAAAATGATGATCTTAAGCCAGACCTTATTTTTTTAGACATCAATATGCCAGAAATGGATGGCTGGGAGTTTCTTGAAAATTATGAAAAACTCGATCCGAGACTTCACAATGGTCACATCATTATGATGTTATCCACGTCACTCAATGTCGATGATCAATCGAAAGCAGATTCAAACAGTGTTGTAAAAGGATTCAATGCTAAACCACTATCCAGAGATATGCTTTTCGAAGTATTAGAAAAATTTTATCCTGGAAGATTCTAAGTAGTGATGACAAGGTGGTTCATTATGCCTGTTCTACCTCTTTTCAAAAAATGGATGTGGAAAGCACTTTGATGCAAATCAATCACTTGTTTTTGCACTTAAGGCAGAAAAGGTGCAAAGTCATATTTATAGGTAACACGTTAATCACCCTTTGACCATAGTCATTTTTCGTCCTGACATCTATCACGAAACGGTGTAAGCACATCCTTTATCTTGCCGGAGTTGAGTCTCCGAAGTATGTCCACGATCTATCAATTTTTGTACGAAACCACGGATGTCAGCCGGTTTGCGGTTCGATTTTTCAGGGATGGACTAAAGCCGCCGTATGAGATGGAGGAAATCATCAAGCAATGCTATGTGATTGGCTATAAGTCCCTGCCTTTGGTGGGGATCACCTCTTTTATCATGGGGCTGGTACTCACCATTCAGTCCAGGCCCACGCTGGTGGAGTTTGGGGCGGAATCCTGGCTTCCAAGTATGGTGGGGATCTCTATCATCCGGGAGATTGGTCCGGTAATCACAGCCCTGATATGTGCCGGTAAGATCGGTTCCAGCATCGGGGCGGAGCTGGGGTCTATGAAGGTCACCGAACAAATTGATGCATGGAGGTTTCGGGCACGAACCCGTTTAAGTTTCTCGTGGCCACCCGGATTATCGCTACCACATTGATGTTGCCGATCCTGGCGATCTTGTCCGATGCGATTGGGATCTACGGATCCTACCTGGCCGTGAACATCAAGGACACCGTGAGTTTTCCGTTGTTTTATAGCCAGGTGTTTAACTCACTCTCCTTTGGCGATATTATTCCATCCGTGGCTAAAACGTTCTTTTTTGGCTTTGCGATTGGACTTATCGGGTGTTATAAAGGATATAACTCCGAGAAAGGGACTCAGGGTGTGGGACGATCTGCCAACTCATCCGTTGTGATCTCCTCGCTGCTGGTTTTTATCCTGGATTTGATTGCTGTGCAGATAGCTGACCTGTTCTATGAATTATAAAACATCTGATATGACTATTCCGACATCGGGCAATACCCGGGAGCAACAGATTCCGGCGGTAGAGATCATAGATCTGAAGAAATCATTCGGCAACAACGATGTATTGAAAGGATTCAACCTGACCATTCAGCCACATGAGAATGTGGCCGTTCTGGGTAAATCCGGAAGTGGTAAATCCGTATTGATCAAATGCATCGTAGGTCTGATCAGACCTGATGCCGGTCAGATCCGGGTGTTTGGTCAGGATGTTGTCAATCTGGAACGTCATGAGCTGGATGCTGTGCGGAGCAGGATCGGTTTTCTCTTCCAGAGCAACGCCTTATATGATTCGCTGACGGTGAGGGAAAACCTCGAATTCCCCATGAGACGGCTGCGGATCAAAAAGACCAAGGAACAGGTTGATCAACTGGTTCTTGAAGCGCTGACAAGTGTTGGGTTGCCTAACGTGCAGGATCTAATGCCATCGTCACTCTCCGGCGGCATGAAAAAGCGAATCGGCCTGGCCCGTACGCTTATCATGGAGCCACGCATCATCCTGTTCGATGAGCCCACCACAGGATTGGATCCCATCACCAGCAAAGAAATCGCGAACCTGATGAACGATGTGCATCGGAAATATCAGACGTCATCCATTATCATTTCGCACGACATGAGCTGTATTAAACGTACGGCACAGCGTATCGTGGTGCTCAATGATGGCATTGATTACCTGCAGGGAAACTACGAGGAATTGAAGGAATCTAAAGATGAAATCGTACGCTCATTCTTTTTATAGCTATGGAACAAAAATTTAAAAATATCCGACTGGGTTTGTTTGTGATTATCGGGACATTGTGTCTGGTTATGGCCTTGTATTTCATTGGAAACAATCAGAATCTGTTTGGTTCCAAATTCCGTGTCCATGCCGTCTTCAGAAATGTGAGTGGGCTGCAAAAAGGCAACAATATCCGCTTTTCTGGTATCAACATTGGTACAGTCAAAAGCATCACCATGACCAGTGATACCTCCGTGGTGGTGAGTTTTATCATCAAAGAGGAAATGAACCAGTTTATCCGCCATAATGCAGTCGCCTCGCTCGGCACGGATGGCCTTCTGGGTAACAGGATCATCAATATCATTCCGGGAAATGGCAATACGCGTCTGATCAGGGATGGTGATACGCTACAAGTGTATCATGGGATCGATGAGGATGAGATGTTTAGCCTGCTGGAAAAAACCAACTACAATGTGGCCGTGATCACCAACAGCCTGGTGGATATCCTGAGAGATGTGCAGGATGGAAAAGGTACAGTAGGTCGTCTGTTTTCTGATTCCACGTTGACAGATCAGATCAACGAGACCGTCCGCAACCTCAATGCCTCGAGCCATCGGGCCATCAGCATACTTGACGCACTGGATGAAAATGTCGCACGGGTAAATGCCGGACAGGGGACTGTGGGCATGCTGCTGAATGACACCACGCTGGCCAGCAGGATTTATCAGATCTTTGACGAGTTACAGGCCAGTACGCAGAATATCGAGGAAATCTCCGTAGCAGTAGGACAGATGCTCACTCAGGTGAAGGAAGGTCCGGGCCTTACAGGAAGCATCATGAATGACTCTACAATGGTCTATAGCCTGGAGGAAAGCCTGGAAAATATCCGGCAGGGAACCGAGTCCTTTAGTGAAAACATGGAAGCCATGAAACATAACTTCCTGTTCAGGGGGTATTTTAAGAAGCTGGAGAAGGAGGCGAGGAATAGGGAGTAATGGGAAGCATATACACTCATGCATAGAATCAACTATCATACAAAAGCCATCTTAACCACAGGCTTAATACGATTCAAACCTTATCATCCTAAAAAAATCAAGATACATCGGCTTTTATTAACAGTTTGGCATGAACATAAACGACAACTTAAATGAGTTTTGAGTGAAAAGCCATCCTAAAAGCTCAATCCAGTTCATTTAATTGCACCCCTAACATCTTACCTTCATTTTTTAATGGAAGGTAAAATGAGTACAATCTGATCCCATTTAGTTATTTTTAATTTTAAAAGAAACTAATTCTATGGATGAAGAGTCTAACAATAGCGGCAAAGTCGTATTAATCATCCTGATCATCGTGTTTGTTTTGGCCGGAGTGGTAGGCGGATGGTATTTTTTAGTTCACAAGCCGGAACAGGAGGCCAAAGAACGTGCTCGGCTGGAACAAATTGCTAAAGAAAAGGCTGAGCAGGAAAGAAAGGAACAGGAAGCCCTGGAAGCTCAGAACAAACTTAGATACGAAGAGCTCATCGCTGAAGCTGACTCTGTTTTTGCTCTTGAGAACTGGGAAAATGCGCGTTCCCTGTATGCCGAGGCGTTGGCACTATTTCCCGATCTCACCTATCCCCGGGACCAAATAGATCTCATCAATGCGAGATTGGAAAGGACTGCCGGGATGATCGAAACCATTTCTTCACCCACCGGACGTTTCTACGTGATCATTTCCAGTAGCATAGATGATGATCTGGCCATGGATTTTGCTAACAGACTGTCTGAAGCGGGAAATAATGTGAAGATCGTCGAGCATCAAATGAATAATCTGACCTATTTTGGAGTGTCCGTTGCTGACTATGCCTCTTGGGACCAGGCCGTAAGTGCCACCATGGAATTTAACAGCTATGGAGATGGTGTGTGGGTATTGAAAATGTAATCTCATTTTCAATGTGTGGTTCCTATTATCTTTACATGGTGTTCCTGGGGTATAACCTTGTTTAACAGCTAAGTGAGTTTGATGGACTGTGGGCCAATGATCAGCACATGGAGATGGCATCTTCTATGGTAAAGGCGGTGAAGTCATGGTACAGGGCGTCTGGAAAGAAGATGGGCCGGTTGAGGTGAAAAAGAAGGAGTAGGGCTTCTTTTAGTACAAACTTTAAGGCACCGCTAGTGCCTGGTGCCGTAGAGAGTTAAAGGATATCTGGTTACTATTTGTATGCTACTTACTATACTTGTGCATACCACCTAAAAGCCACAGTTTTGAACCTGGATGACCAAAATAGAGGAGCATATACTTAGTATTACCGGCGCTCAAGCCATCACCCGAACAGCATCAGTTCAGACACTTTGGAGTGGCTATGGGGAGATCAAACGTTATTTCCTGGAAGGAGGGAAGTACCCAAGTATTATTGTCAAGCACATCCAACTACCGGAAGAAAGTAACCATCCGAGAGGCTGGAATACGGAAATATCGCACCAGAGAAAACTCAAGTCCTACCAGGTAGAAACGAACTG
This sequence comes from Cyclobacteriaceae bacterium, assembly GCA_965223915.1. Taxonomy (GTDB): domain Bacteria; phylum Bacteroidota; class Bacteroidia; order Cytophagales; family Cyclobacteriaceae; genus UBA7330. The sequence continues at coordinate 4,231,773 of OZ245027.1, forward strand.
GTATCAGCATTATTCACAAAAAACGAATGACGATTGTAAAGTGCCCGGCATCCTGGAAACCTCTGAGCAGGATGGAGAACTGCTACTCGTGATGGAAGATCTTGATGCCAGCGGTTATGCGGGTCGTTTCCAGCCTGAAAACGTCACCCTGGCTGATGCGTTCTGCTGCCTGCGATGGCTCGCCCATTTTCATGCCACCTTTATGGGCGTTGATGCAAAAGGGCTTTGGCCCATTGGTACTTACTGGCACCTGGATACACGGCCTGATGAGTGGAAACAGATGGGGAATCAACCGCTTAAAAAAGCTGCTGCAGCCATTGACAAGCAGCTAGACAGGGCAAAATACCAAACGCTGGTCCATGGGGATGCCAAATTGGCCAACTTCTGTTTTCACCCAAATGGCGAGGTAGCAGCAGTGGACTTTCAGTATGTCGGCCGAGGCTGTGGGATGAAAGATGTAGCTTATTTTATCAGTAGTTGTTTTGACAATAAGGACTGTGAACGGTATGAATCCGAACTGCTGGGTGGATACTTCAATCAACTTGAAGTGTGTTTAAATAACTATACTGAATTTCAGGAACTTAAAGCAGAGTGGATGGACTTATATGCTTATGCCTGGGCAGACCTTTACCGGTTTCTGGATGGCTGGAGCCCGGGCCACTGGAAACTCCATGGCTATAGCGAACGCATGACACAGCAGGCCCTTGATAAATTGAACGCATGAACACATTGACGATGATCGAGTTACAAAAACTATGTGAAGCTGCGCAGGAAGCTGCTGTAGCCGCCGGACAATACATCCAGTCGCAGTTTGACCAGGAGTACAAGAAGGAACACAAAACAGGGGGAGACTCTTTGGCTTCACAGGTCATAACTGCTGTGGATCTCAAGGCACAGGAAATCATCCTGGAGCGATTGAAAGCATCCATCAAAACACATGACTTAGGCCTCCTGACCGAAGAGCTGGCAGACGATCATTCAAGAGGAGAGAAGGCGTATTTCTGGTGCATCGACCCGATGGATGGCACCTTGCCCTTCACTGAACGACGATCCGGGTATGCGGTATCCATCGCGTTGATCTCACAGTCAGGTGATCCGGTGGTAGGTGTGGTATGTATCCCGGACCTGGAAGCCATCTATACCGCCGTAAAAGGAAATGGCGTCTATCTCAATGGTGAACCATTTGTTCAGGAACAATCGGATGACCCTACCATCTATTTCTACATGGACCGAAGCTTTCTCTCTGAGCCTTATGTGGATAGCATTAAGCAGGCGTTCGAAACCCGCTACCCCCAGGTCCAATACCACTCTGCCTTTGGGGGTGTCCGCAACGCCATTGGGGTAATGTCATCCGGCAGAGGATGTTACTTCAAATTTCCCAAGGAAAAAAAAGGCTGCGGCAGCATCTGGGATTATGCAGCTACCCGTCTGTTCATGGAAGAGCTGGGACTACACGTTTCCACCGCCGACGGGAACCCCTTACACCTCAACAGACCATCCACCACATTCATGAATGAGACGGGCATCCTCTATGCAACAGATGAGGAGCTGGCTGGGTTTATTATGGGGTTGAAAGACAAAGCTCATTAAGGGCCATAATACGAAAGCAGAATTAACAGCCATAAATCATCATATTTATCGTGATACTCTAATCACCAATCACTCGTATGTCTAAAAAATTCTTTAAATGAAAGAACACCTTTTCTTTAGTGGGATAGAGATCTGAAATCACATTTTCAAAAATAATAGTCACTTCAATAGATCAGCAAAAACTACCTGCGGTTGTGTTTCCAAATATGAGTCTATTGATCTTTAAAGAGTTATTGTCCTGGTCTTAGTGTCTACCTTTTAATTAATATTTTTTTTGTCTTTTCGATAGATGTTTGAATACTGAGTATATATACACCAGATCTCAATTCCGTTAAATCTAGGTCTTGATTACTTTGATTATTTGAGTCAAATGCCTTAACCAATTTTCCCGCAAGGTTAAATATCTCAATTTTATTAATTTGGCTCGATTTAGCATTAATAGTTAAAAATGTTTCAAATGGATTAGGGAAAATAAGTAGATTAGAATTTTCATGAATGGGTTCAATTTGCAGGGGAATTAAATCTTCTTCTAATTCAAAGGTTGAAATCTCTGAGAATTCAGATCCCTGATAAGAATTATCAATTGATTGAACTGCCCAATGGTATTTTCCCTTTTTTAGGTTTTTAAGAATAAAAAATTGGTTCATTTGAGCATTTCCTATTGAAACCACTTTTCTATATCCATTATTCATTGAATATGAGTTTACGATAATACTATCTTCTTCATTAACGACATAAGCATTATAAGTCAGACCATTGGCAGGTGTTTCCAGATCTGTACCTTGAGTCCATTTTAATGTCACAGTTCCAACAGTTTGCTTTATGGATAAATTCGTTGGAGGTTCTGGGATACTATTAGTTTTAGCCCAGCCGTCCACCATATTATTTTTGTAGAAAGTGACAGAGGGAGTAGAATGATCCTCTTGCCCTAGAACACATATATCCAAAGCACCATCATTGTTTATATCACCAATCGCGCTGCTGCCATGTTGAATGCTTTCTATCAAATAATTGATATTCGTCAACTGAAATTGATCGCTTCCTTGGTTTTTATATATTCTCATTTGTTCATTGAATGCTCCAAATGGATCTCCATATAAAAATACATCCAGGTCCCCATCATTGTCATAATCACCCCAATGGGTATTTACATCATAAATCTCCCTTATCATGTTGGTGTTAATTACTTCCTCAAAGGACTTATTACCAGTATTTTTATAAATTTTGGTTATACCTGAACCATTGCCGCCTTTATCTTGGCCCGAAATAAGGATGTCAATATTTCCATCACTGTTGTAATCTCCCCATACCATATCTCCGGTATCATTTAGTAAGTCTCGATTAAGTCCTAGTAAGGAACCTAAATCAATTCTCGTAAATGACTTATCTCCGTTATTTTCGTAAATAGCCAATCTGTAATCTTCGGTTGAAATTTCTGTGTTAATAAGTATATCAAGATCTCCATCGTTGTCATAGTCTGCCCAGGGATTCCTACTCTTTATGATGCCTTCAATATTTTGAACATCACTCTCAATAAATACGCCACTAGAGATGTTTTCATAAATTCTTACAACCCATTCGTTAAAATCCAAAGTGCCTTGTGCGAGAATGTCCAGGTCTCCATCATTGTCATAGTCAGCCCAGGAAACACCTCCTTGCCACAATTCTTCAAGCTCGAAAATGTCATTAATTTCAGCATCTATAAAATCATTGCCATTGATATTTTCAAACAGCTTTGTGGTTGATTGAAACGGCTCTCCAAGTGTAAAAAACAAATCCAAATAACCATCCTGGTTATAATCTATCCATGAAGCCGCGCTGTGTTCATTTATGTAGGGTAGTTCAATACCAGAATCCTCAAACACTCCATTTTCAAACCGGAATAACTTAGTCGAGTAGATATAATCAGGATACTCGAGATGATAGCTAAGCAGTAAATCAAGATCGCCGTCATTGTCATAATCACCCAATAGGGAAAACCGTCCTTTGGCTTCTCCCAAATCCAGCCAATCAGCTTTTTCAAATTCCGAAGGAAAAGTTCTTTGTGTTTTTTCCGAACTGTATGCTGATTTCTGTGCACAATTAGTAGTCCTAATTCGATAAGTATATTCTGTATCTGCTCTTAAATTAATATCAATAAAAGATCTTTCACCTGGTAGGGGATTGGCTATTTCATAAAATTCACCGTCAGCCATTTTTCGCTCTAAGATTTGTGATTCAACGTTTTCAGTATCGACCTCCCAGGAAATTTCTATCTCCATATCGGATCTAACAATGAGTTCTACATCTGTAGGAGTTGCAGGTAGATTTCCTGACTTAGAAAATGCTTGAAATGCAGAAAACATAGAAGCTTGCCCTGCTGCATCGATAGCCTGTACAGCCCATTCATAATCGTCATCTGGTAAGCATCTTACCAGATAATTATCTGACATGCCCACATTATTCTGGAATGGAGCCAACTGCCTGCCCGTAAATAAATCTGCCAATGGTGAAATAATGATTTCATCAGTTGTTCGGAGAATTAGATTATAGGCAATTCCATCTTGTGGTGTATAGTCATCAGTAGATTTATCCCATTTCAATACAACATTGAGTCCACTAATAGTGTGGGTTAAATTACCAGGTATTGAAGGAGGCGTATTCGGCAGCCCTGTTTCTTCAACCCAGGTATTTCGGTAGGCATTAACCGAATAGTACGTGTGATAAGTCTCGTCAAAGGAAGATATTACCATATCGACATCTCCATCATAATCATAATCTGCCAGATCTACCATTCCTTGAGAAGGATTAGTAAAATCAAGTATTCTACTATCCTCGAAAGAATGTGAATTGCTCTGGTAAAAAATCTTAAACTCTCCCCATTCATACCAACCTATTGGAATACCTTCGAGGATTAAATCATGGATACCATCATTGTTCATATCTGCCCATTTTGCAGAGTGGGCAGTTGGGAAGCTTTGATACAAACTGAATGCACCATTTCCTTCGTTTTTGAACAAGAATGACCCGTCATCTTCCTGTCCGACATTCTGCTCTTCACCTAAAATCAAGATGTCCTGGTCACCGTCATAGTCAAAATCAAATGCAGATACATCCCATGCACCCATTGAATAAAAATCACCTGCGTTGGTTAAGAATCCTCCCAAAGTGTCAAGGTCATATAGAATTGTCCCCCAGGTATCATCATTTTTATTCCGCTGAACACTCATTATTTCCATTAAAGGATCATTATCAATGTTTATCCAGGCGGCACTTCCTGCATACTTATCAGCATTAAGTGATATATTCTTAAAATCAGCTGGGTCTCTTGCCGTCTTTGTAATTGATTCATTGTAGCTTGGATTAAGAATATCCAAAAAAGTGTCGTGGTCAAAGTCTGAGAATTTACTTCCATACAATGCATTTTCGATATTCATCGATGTCAAAACATCAAACCACACGGATCCTTGTTTTTTGATTATTTCAATGGGCCTGCCGTTGATATTAGGATTATATGAATTGAATAATAAATTAGGTCTATTGCTTTTGTCAAAATCAAAGATTTCGAGAAATGAGGTAGCATTTTGATTGACTAAGTTAACTCTCTCAACCACGGTACCTGTATCTGCATCTAGGCTAATGTGACTAAACTCCCTGTAGCCAAAAAGAACCAGGTCCATATTGTTTGAATCCAGTTGCACAAATCTAGCCTTTGGACTTTCGTCATATGTAATGGTGCTTAAGTCTAGTTCAATAAATGGGATAAATGTTGTTTGTGATTCCAGGACATTGCTGTACCCTGAAATTTGACCTTCATTTTCGGCACTTATTCGATAAAAATATCCAGATTTTGGTTGAATTTGTGAATCGGTGTAATTTGAAATATTAGCCAATACGCTATCAATAAGATTGTAATTAACTCCATCCAATGATCTTTCAATGAAGAATTGAGTTTCGTTATCACTATTATCATCCCAACTAAGCTGTACATCGTAATAAGTTGCTTGGTTTAGCACCAGGTTGGTTGGTGCATTAGGTGTGGCAGGAGGGTCTGATGTAGTTGCATTGAAATAGATGGTGTCTGAGTATCCTGCTGAGTTGATGGCAAAAATTCTATAATCAAAGTCAGTAGAAGGAGACAGGTAGGTATCCGTAAAAGACTGGCTGTCCTTATACATTTGATAGGTCGCAACAAACTCATCATCAAGAGCCTTTTTTCTTTGAATAATGTATCTTGATTCTAATTCTGAATCTTCCCAGGTTATCTCAATTTCTCTATGAGATAGTACACTGGTTTGTATGTTGGCAGGAGGGAGTGGTAGGGTGGAAAACGGTTCAGTAATTTCCATTAATTGGTCAACCGTGGAAATAATTTCCAGAGTTTGAATCGTACCGGATGGCCAATAAATTTCGATAGAGGTGACAAAAGAATTGGTACCCAAACCAAAATGCAAGAAGACATGATCTTTACCTCCTGTTCCCAGTGTATTTTCTGAAGTCTGAAATTGCAATCCATTTTCGGTAATGAGTCTAACTGTGAGTCCGTCTGTGCTGTGGTTGGGATGTGAAGATATCAGTTTCAAGTCTATCCAGTGGTTCCCACTACCTGAGGTATTTTCGAAAAGTTTAAGAGCGCCATTCGCATCATCATCCGACTCTGGGATAATCAGATCAAGATCACCATCTATGTCAATATCAATTGATTTAATGCCAACGGGAAATTTCAATAATTGTGATTCCCCATGGAGAATCGTTTCAGAGAATGAACCATTGGTATTTTCAAACAATATCAATTTTTCATTTCGGTAGGCTAGTATTAAATCAAAATCACCATCATTATCGAAATCTGTCCAACTGCCACTTCTAGAATATTCCGGAAATGTATCATCTGTCGGAGAAAAAGTCCCATCACCATTATTTTGATAGATTAATCCTGCTCCTATCAAAAATTGATCAATGTAACCATCGTTGTTATAATCAGCCCAAATTCCTTTGGTTGCACCACTTCGTCTGCTAGTTGGGTCCGGGAATTCAAATACATTCATCACTTCTACAAACTCCCCGTATTCTTCGTATTCGATAGTGGTGTTATTAGCTAAAACATATCCGCTGTTAATGATCAAATCAAGATCATGATCATTGTCAAAATCAATCCATGAGAAGTATCTGGTGTCTGGATATTCAATATTAAATATGGGGGTGATTAACTTAGAGAACGTCTCATCACCATTATTAACATAAAGCAAATCTTCGTTTCCTGTGTTTATTCCATTACTCGAATACCTATTACCATGACTCAAAAAGAAGTCCATATCTCCGTCTGAATCAAAGTCAACCCATTCAGAACCATAAGAGTATGTGTAAGTCTTCTTATCATTTAAAATTGGATTCTCACTATCCAATTCAAACTCGAAATTCGATTTATTTCTATACACTTTATGATTTTCATCTGAGTAGCTAATAATAGCTATATCTGGTAATCCATCCTTGTTGAAATCTGCAATACTTGCATGACTATTAGCATATTGATCGTTAAATTCAGTTCCAATTTCCGTTTCTTTTAGCGTGTAGCTTCCATTGATATTCTCATAAATCTGGTGAACGCCATTTCTAACGATTAGTATCATGTCAAAGTCACCATCACTATCCAGATCTGAAAACTCGCAGTCCGTGAACTGAATTTCTGGGTCTAACTGGATGAATACCTGTTTGTCAAATTGTGCAATAGACCAAAATGAATAGGTAAGGAGAATGAGGGTGAGGGTGGTTTTCACAACGTATTAATATTCATTTTTATATGCAATACTAATTGGTCAATTAAGTCAACTGAATTGATTTGATACAGAATCCAATACAATATAGCATATAACAATTATTTTTTTATTATTCTATACGTTTCGTCATTTCCTGAAATATTTATCATCATCACATAAATTCCTGGTTTTAGTTTTGCCATGTTCAATTCACGTGAGTCAGGAGAGAAAGTTTGAACTACGCTTCCTTTCAAATCAATGATTTCAATACTTTCAATACTTTCAATTTTTGTGCCTTCCGAAATGTTTAATATTTCATCAAACGGATTAGGAAAAATGGATATGGATTTTTGTTTGGGGGTCAAACCGAGAACTTCATAGATTGTTAATATTCCATTGCTTAAGATCAGCTTATAATTTTGAGCTTCTCCTCCAGTAAGCGCAATCTCATAGAGTCCAACTTCACTATTTGAATTGGCTATTGTGCTGATGGATGGGAGTACAATATCTGAGATATCATCGTTGTTAACAAAACCACTGATTTGCATTGTTAACTCTGGCAATTCACCACCCTGGTATGTGCTTTTATCATCTGCAACTATATAAAGGTCTACTTTTCCAATATATAAAACTGCATCATCACCCGAAACAATATCGTAGTTGTTGTCCATACCAGTTTCAATAACAAGGGGATAACTCCCAACGTTACTTTCAACATTGGTTGATGTATAAACGAAGGATTCCTCGTCTAGAATAGAAGGATCATCATCAGAGGCAAATCCAGAATAACCTACTATGAAGGTTGGGTTTGGTGCTCCATATGGTCGGGTCACATCTGGTGTCGATGCCAATAGTTCTCGCTTGAGTATCTGTAAATTTCCCGGCGCGGTTGAATTAGTGATATTATAGTTATTGTCATATCCTCCTTCAAGTACTAGAGCATAATCTCCTACATCACTGTTGGTGCCGGCAGATGTAAAAATCGTTGGTGCCTGATCCAATACGGATTCGTCATCACCATATTCAAAGCCATCATAGGATACAGTAAATATTGGATTAGGATCACCATACGTTTTGGTTGTGTTATCAGCTGTTGCTAAAAGCTCAGCTTTACTGATAGAAAAAGCGGTTGTAACAAATCCGGCCTTATGTGTATCACTTTCTTGCTGAAAAGCAGAGATGTAGGCCAGACCAGCGCCTTTCACTGTAACAAGATTATTGGTTAATTCAACCAGACCTGGTGTACCGGCGAAATATTCAATACTACCTTCGGTATCAGATGTTGCAAGTATTTCGAAGGGACTGTCTCCATAATTCTTATCTTCAATACCTATTGTGATATTCCTTTTTTGCTTCACCTCCACTTTCAAAAGGGAGGTTTGGTATGAAAACCAGCCTCCTGCCAGTTGGGAAAGATCCATGACTTTATTGAAACCCGTTACATCGGTTTCAATGGTAAAGACTGTTCCAAAACCATTAGCTCCTCCCTGAGACGAGATTCCCCATAGTTTGCCATCATGCTCAAGAAGCTTGCCGATAGGTAAGTCACCATCCTCACCAGTAAAATTGTGAGCTAATGTAAACGTTAGATCATTAGGGTCAATATTAAATATCAATCCATGGCCATTGTACGCTCCGGATGAATGAGTCATACCCCAAATTTTCCCATTGCTAAACATAAGATAGCCATTGGGATATTCACCATTTGAATAGTCGAAATCATAGATGATTTCATAATTATTACCATCTGGTTCTAGCCTAAATATGGTGCCAGCATTATTGCTTCCTCCCTGTGCTGTCACGCCCCATAAATACCCATCAAAGCCAAAAATATCACCAGTTGGGTTGGCACCGGATTCTCCATTGAAATGATGGATGACCGAATATTTAGACCCATCTGTGTCAATAGAAAAAATAACACCTTCGTTATGATCACCTCCATGTTCGGTCATACCCCATAACTTTCCTTCAAATTCTACCAGAGCACCTTTAGGCGAATAACCATGGTCTTGATCAAATCGATGAACTACCTGATAGCCCGTTCCATCTTTATTCAAATTAAAAATGACACCTGCGTATGCGCCCGTTCCGCCTTCTGAAGTCATTCCCCACATTTTTTCATCGTGAAGAATTAATGCCCCATATGGAATACCTCCATCATCAAAATCAAATTCATGTATCACAGTAAATTCAGAGCCGTCTGTATTGATGTTGTAAATAGCACCATAGCCTATACCTCCAGCACTTGATACACCCCATAATTTACCAAATGATTCCAGCAATGTGCCACTTGGATTAACAATATTAGGATCCGAAAGATCTTGCCTGATTATCATTTCTGATAATTCAGGACTAAAGCCGAAAATGTAACCCTGATTATTTGCCCCACCAAAAAAAGTAAGTCCCCATAATTTCTCATTACTCACGATCAGACTTCCATAGGGTCTGCCGCCTCCATTTTCAAATTCATGCTCGATATTAAAGTTGGTTCCATCAGGCATGATAGAAAAAATGTTTCCAGTGTTATATGAACTACCTTCATTGGTCATACCCCATAATTTACCATCATAGGGCACTAATTCACCATAAGGTCTTTCTCCTGATTCTCCTTCAAAATTCTTGTGAACCATATAATTAGTACCGTCCGGATCAAGACTAAATACAACCCCCTCCGTGGTATTTTCACCTCCGCCTGATGCAACTCCAAACACTCTATTCGCATAATAAATCAGATTTCCATGAGCCGATGTCCCAGTGTTAGCTTCAAATGGGCGAACTACAGAAAAATTAGCACCGGATTTGTCAATCTTAAATATTGAACTTCTAAACCATGTCGTGCCCCAAAGCTCCCCTTCAATTTCAGTTAGTGCACCATAAGGAACACCACCACCATTATCTCTATTAAAATCATGAACTTTGGTAAATCCGGTGCCATCTAAATTCATGTAAAATATTACACCAATTCCATTTATTCCTCCATAAGAAGTCATTCCCCATATTTTTCCATCAATCACAGTAAGACTACCCAAAGGTTCGCCTCCATTTACGATATCGAACGTATGGATTTTCTGAAATCCTGTTCCATCAATATTGATTGTGTAAATAATACCACGTCCGAAAGCTCCTCCGTTTTCTGTCATTCCCCAAAGCTTACCATCATTCAGCAGAAGTTTTCCAGAAGGTCTTCTGCCGGACGTCTCATTAAAATCATGCATTTTTTGATACCCTGTACCATCAATATTTATGGAATAAATCGTTCCATGGTCGCCGCTTCCGCCATCACGTGATACTGCCCAAAGCTTTCCGTCGCTCTCCGTAAGCGTACTATACGAAGGATGCTTTGGAGAGGCAAAATCCACCCACTTTTCGATACTTGATCCATTACCATCTATTGCAAATATGCTCCCGCCTCCACGACTGCCAGAGGCAATTAAATTATATGCCTGCCCCGCTGAATCAAAAGAATGCAAACTTGAATACGTACATAAGAGGTAAAACAGTACAATCTTTGATTTAAATGGCGCTTTCATTGCAAATCGATTTTAGATGAAATAGTCATTTATATATTTTCTTTACGATTTGCTTATCCCCAGACCTCAAAAGAATAATATAGACACCACTATTCAGTTGAGAAATATCAATCGTGGATGCATTTGAAAAGGCTCCCTTTTGACATAGAATCCCGCTTATACTATGGATGGTGTATGTCCAGACATTCATGGCATTATCCGAGTTAATATGTAAAATCTTGTTTGCCGGATTAGGATAAATACTGATATTGAAATCATTCTCTTCCGCTATATCAGTAAGTATATTTTGATCCTTTGTTACAAATGAGAATTCTTCGCCAATTGTTTGATTGTTTTCATGATTGATTTTCAATCTGCAGTAATATTGAGTTGATGGTTTCAGATTCTCAAAGTAATAATGGATGTCCTGATCAATGTAGCCGTTAAACGCAGCTATTCCCAATGAATTAGCATAATTGCCACTGGATGTTCCATATTCCAATATTACCTGGATAGCATCGTAATTAGACTCTATTCGTGTCGAAAGAGTAGCTGTAGACGCTGTAATATCCGTGAAAGTAAGTGGCTCTAAATTTAATATTTCATCAATGCTTACGGTAGCGCTGTATAGTAGTCCAAACCCTCCATATACAAAAATTTGCTCCCCACGTAATTCAATACCTACAAATCTAGTGGTAGGTGATTTGAATGCCGTTTCCCATGTGATTCCTCCATTTGAAGTTTTTAACAGGTTGCCTTCTTCGTCAAGAATGAAACCTATTTTGGTATTATAAAAGGCAACATCAATGTAATATTCATAAGGAATATCTACTTTATTCCATGATGCTCCACCATTGGTGGTCTTATACATCAGAGCGTCGTCTCCAATAACATAGCCATTGCTTTCATCCAAAAAGTAAAAGGATTTAATCCATTTTTCCCCAACAAATGTTTCAACCCAACTCTCACCTCCATTATCAGACTTGTAGAGTCTGCGAGCTGAACTAATCATAGCAAATCCAGTTTGCTGGTTCACAAATTTCAGTTTGTTAAAACTAAGATCAGCCACTTTCTTCCAACTTATGCCACCATCTATGGTTTTAAAGGTAGCATCATGATTAAACCCACCACTTACAAATCCAATGTTTTCATTGATGAAGTCTATTGAGTAGAGATCTTCGGTAAGAAGGATATTACCATCGTTTGTTTTGTTCCATGTCATTCCTCCATCTATCGTTTTATATGCAAAACCACTCGAGGCAGAAGTTCCGGTACTTCCTCCTGCAATTGCATAACCTATGGTTTCGTTTACAAAATCAAATTGACTTGTTTTTTCTCCTTCGACAACCGGACCCATTTCTTGCCAGACCTTTCCTCCATCAGCTGATTTCAAAATCATATTTCCAATACGACTGAACCCAATTTCATTGTCCAGGAAAAGGATTTGAGAAAAAGTGTCATAGATTATATGATAGTTTGACCAGGTCGTTCCTCCATTTACCGTTTTGATGATACGTCCTCTCAATCCAGTGGCAAATCCAATGGATTCATCTATAAAAAAAATGGAGTACAAATCATTTCCGGCTTTTCTCCCATCGAAACCTACCCAGTTCCAGGTTTGTCCTCCGTCAATTGTTTTGTGAATGGCACCATGCTCTCCAGCAATGAAACCAGTGGTATCATTGATGAAAAAAATCCCATATCCTGCATCCAGACTAACTATTTCAGTCCACGTTTCCCCTCCATCAATAGTCCGATATACGTCATTATGCTCTTGAGTAGCAAATCCTATTGAGTCATTTACAAATGTCACTCTAAAAAAATTGGATGGAATAGTGTTTGAACTTTCTGTTTCATACCAATTCAATCCTCCATCTATGGTTTTCAACATGGTTCCATTTTTACAAGCGGCATGACCTACTAGCAAACTAGTGAAATATGAATCTTGCACTATTCCACCTTCAATCGGGAGTTCATTCCACAATGCCCCACCATCGTCAGAAACAAATAAGGAATTTGGACTCGTTATTAGAATATTATTTTCATCTATTAAGGTAATAGCATTCAAGTGATCAGTAAATGTTGTAGAAATTAATTCCCAGCTGTCTCCCGCATCATCTGATTTATAGATTACTCCATTATTTCCGATAATAAATCCCGTGGAATTGTAAAATTCAATTTTATTGGCAGATAAGACCTCCATTTGAATATCCCAGGAATTTCCTGCATCTTGAGTGGATAAGATCTCTCTTGAGTTGACAATAAAACCATTTTGTTCATTAATAAAGCAGATGTCTTTACCAGGTAAAGTGGAAGGCAATGGACTCAACTGCTGCCACATTTCTTGCGCTTCAATAGAAGATGTGAGACATAAAAGTGTTGCAAATAATACTACTCTCATACAGTCGATTTAATCTGCTTTTTATCTTTGGTTATATCAGATAGCTTCATAAAACTAATCAATCTCATTGTTTGTAATATTTCTTCTTGTAATATTTCTTCTTGCGATATTTTAACCAATTGGATCCGTATTTTACGAGAATACGCTAACATGTGAGGTGACTAAACGCGTATTGGCGTGAATTTTTAGCGATTATGACTGAGCTGTCTCAGTGTATTCAATCCATGAGAAAGGGTAAATGGCACACGTTATATTCACTGCCAGTATCTGTAGGGTCTTGAGGGAAATGACGTGCTAATTTTATTATTGTTCCGTCACACATCACATTACGCCTTCACCCACCACCTCTCGATTGATTCCATGCAAATAATCGATAAGATCGGTCTCTGCAGGCAGCTGCAGCCGCTTTTTCAATCGGTATTTGGACGTTTGCACGGTTCGCTTGGATTGGTGTAGCAGCTGGCATATCTGATCTGTATTCAGATTAAGAACTAGTAAGGACGCGAATCTTAACTCGTTTTCTGTAAGGTCAGGGGTGTGACTGAGCAGCTTTTTGAAGAGGTTGGGGTTGGTCTTTTCAAACCGGATCTTAAACGTCTTCCAATCTTCCTCCAGCCGCATCTTGGATTTGAGCTCCGAGAGTAGCTCCTTGCTGACCGGGTTAGGTAGGGTCTGCATGTAATGATATACCTTTTCCAAAGCTTCCTTTTTCGACGCTGTGATGATCGAGAGGCTATAGAGCTCATTGTTTTTTAATTGCATCTCACTCTCATGCTTTTCCTTCTCCAGCTGCCGAATGGCCAGCAGATGTGCTCTCTCCTTTTCCTTTTCCCTGAGCTCAAAGGCGGCTTTCACGGCCTTCTTTTTGTTTTGGTTCATCTTATGAGTCAGCCCCAGCTGAAAACAGCAGAGCTCCAGTCCGTAACCGATCAGGGTATAGTGATAAGACTCTGTCAGAAAGGGGAAATGCAACGACAGACTCGTCAGCACGGCCCCAGCAACGCCAAACACCATGCCTGCAATGACGTAGTACTTGTTTCTTTGCCTGGACAGGAGTACAGTAATAATGAAAGGGATGGCGATGATGGCAATGGAGGTGTTGGTACGGGGGAGGAAATGATAGTATACCTCTTTGGAATACCAAAAAAGTAGGAGCATCGAGACCGAGATGAACGCCGCGTAACCAATGAACAGTTTAGCGATCAGCCAGGATTTCCCGTTGGTGGATTTATAGTCCAGGTAATTACTGGCAAAAAGGGCATAGAGCATCCAGTTGATAGGAAATAATGTGCTGGCATCGAAATTAATACCGGGAGCAACAAACCATGTGAATTTAAAATACCCGCATAGGTAAAGGCTCAACGAAATCATAAAAAAGAGGTAGAATAAATTGCTTTTCTCCCTGAAGATCAAGCCTAGCGATGAGTTGGTCAGGAGTAAGACCACTACCATCCCTACGAAAATACCAATGGCCAACAGGTCGTTGACCCTTTTATCTCTGAAGACATCCTCACGCTGAATAAAAAAATGATCTGCGACCTTGAATGGCATATTCCACACTTTGCCGTCTACCTTGATATAGAGTCGCTTCGTCTCCCCGGGTTGTAGTGCCACCCTGATCTTTGTTTCATTGTTCTGCCCCGTATAAAAATCATCGTGTACTTTGGTGAGTAATACGCCTTTCTTTTCTGTCCGAAGGAGTGTAGAACCCTGATACTCCCAGTATTCAATCTCCCATTCATTGCCGAAAATCAGGAAAGTCAATGGGGTGGTGCTGCTGTTTTTTAAATCTACCCGATACCAGTAGTTGGTCCTGGAGTAATACTCAGTTGGAGGGTTGGCATACGTAAAGTCGTCATTGTCAATGATCGCACCAATGTCCATCAGTCCGGTAGTATCGATCAGTAAGCCAACATGTTGAGCGGACAGTTTGGATTTGGTTAGATAGTCAGATGAAGATAAGCTGATGGGGTCTAGAGCTGCTGACCATACAGGGATGGCTAACCAGCATGTGATAAGAAATACATAAATCGTTTTTTTCATGAGGGAGATCAAAAAACATGAACCTGGGCGAATATAAAAGGATCAGCTTCATGGCGCATGCTGGTTACTTATTTTTTTGATGTAGTAGCTATGTAGTAGGGCAGTTGTGTGGGTTTTTGATGCAATGGGCCTACCATTGGACTTTAATCAAAAGCAAAGTAGTAGCCATGAGATCATTCCCTAACATCTTTAACCGACCAGTTTATCATCTATTTGTGATTGGGATTTTCACCTTATCAAACCTTTGTACAACCAATAGTTACGCCCAGTTTACTAAAGACGAAGCGGCTTCTGCCATCATCCAGGACATGACTGACACAAAAGCCGATTGGGGTGACTATGACAATGACGGTGATCTGGACCTGGCGATCGTTGGATCTAATGGAACGAAGTATGCTAAAATCTACAGGAATAATGATGGGATCTTTGAAGATATCGAAGCCGACCTGTTGGGTGTTTCCGGGTACGGGAATGCCATGTGGGGTGATTTTGATGGAGATCAGGATCTGGACCTTGTCATCACTGGTGAAACTACTATTGGGGAGTTTCCGGATATACAGGATATTGAAATCGCCTACATCTACCGAAATGACGACGGTGTGTTTGTCAACCATGAAGCTGGGCTAACCGGCGTGGCCGGATGGGCCCAATGGAGTGACTATGATGGTGATGGCGATCTTGATATTGCTTTGGCCGGAAGAATAGGCGCAGACACGGATGATGATGATATCCTGAAGATATACAACAATGATCAGGGAGTATTTACTGAGATCGATCTGCCGATTCAGCTTACGGATCGAAACACAGGTATTTCCATTGATTGGGGCGATTATGACAATGATGGGGATGAGGACCTTTTTGTGTCTGTCACAGGAGATTTTAACTGGGACCTGGAACAATGGTATTCAAGTGTCTTAAGAAATGATGACGGCGTGTTCACAGCCGTAGATCTATCCATTCCTGGCTTTTTTGATGGTCATGTGAAATGGGGGGATTATGATGCAGATGGCGATCTGGATCTGGCTGTGATGGGTTATGACAATCTGAAAGGGCCAGTCACCACCGTCTATCAAAATAATGATGGAGTATTTGAAGACATCGGGGATGATTTTGCCGGAAACACACCGGAAACCAAGTGTTTCGCTGGGTTTCTCGACTGGGAGGATTACGATTCGGATGGCGACCTTGATTTGCTGGTATCGGGAGTGGGCGGGCCCATGTTTACCACGATCGTATTTAGAAATGATGAAGGTGTGTTTATTAACGTGGATATGCCTATCCCGGGCACCTGGGGATACGCCATCTGGGGGGATTACGACAATGATTTCGATCCGGATATTCTGATCGGGGGCATACAGGAAATAGAAGGCAGCTATTATAACCTGACCGAACTATACACCAATGAAATCCGAACGGCGCATACCATACAGTTTGAGCCTGTGGGTGATAAAACATATGGAGATTCGGATTTTGATATCAGTGCCACATCCAGTGCAGGACTCGAAGTGAGCTATGAACTCATCAGCGGGCCCGCCACCATAACGGATCAGACCGTAAGTATCACTGGGGCAGGAGAGGTGCTTGTGCGTGCCTACTACCCCGGCAACGAAACCTACAATCCAAGTAAAGCCGATTTACTTATTCCAGTGGAAAAGGTGCCATTAACCATTACTGTGGATGATGAGCTTATGACCTATGGAGCGGTCATCCCTGAGTTCGGTGTTTCCTATAATGGGTTTGTGAACGATGAAGATGAAACTGATCTTTTGTCCCTGCCTGAAGCCAACACCATAGCCACCAGTGAAAGCGGTACCGGAAGCTATGCGATCCATCTCACTGGTGGTACATCGGACAATTACGACCTGGTGTTGGTAGATGGAACCCTGACGATAGAAAAAGCCACCTTATCCGTCATAGCCAAGGACCAATCTATGACTTATGGGGATGCCGTTCCTGAACTAGATATCTCTTATGATGGATTTGTAAACGATGAAGATGAATTAGCGCTTTTGTCCCTACCTGAAGCCAGCACCATAGCCACCAGTGAAAGTGGTGCCGGAAACTATGCAATCCATCTCACTGGAGGTGCATCGGATAATTACGAGCTTGTGTTGGTAGAAGGAACACTGACGATAGAGAAAGCTACCTTAACTGCCACACCCAACGACCAATCGATGACTTATGGGGGTGCCGTTCCTGAACTAGATATTTCGTATGAGGGATTTGTGAATGATGAAGATGAAACTGATCTTTTGTCTCCGCCAGAAGCCAGCACCACGGCCACAAGCGAAAGTAACGTTGACACTTACAACATCGTGCTTTCCGGGGGAACTTCGGACAACTACGAGCTTCTGCTAAAAACTGGTACTTTGACAATAGAAAAAGCCAGTTTAACAGCAACAGCCAATGACAAGTCCATGATTTATGGAGATGCTGTCCCTGAATTTGACATCACTTATACAGGATTTGTGAATGAAGATGACGAAACAGATCTTTGGTCTCCGCTTGAAACCAGCACCACGGCTACCAGCCAAAGTGGTGCTGGTATTTATCCCATTCAAATTACGGGAGGCACTTCAGATAATTACGACCTCATTCTGGTAGACGGAACCCTGACGATAGAGAAAGCCACTTTAACCGCCACAGCCAACGACCAAACCATGAAAGTGGGAGAGACCGTCCCCGAGCTAGAGATCACCTATGCGGGTTTTGTGAACGATGACGCTATATCCGACCTCGGGGAGGTTCCGGTAGCGAGTACCACTGCCACTTCAGAAAGCGAGTCCGGTATTTACATCATCACCGTCTCCGGGGGTCGGTCAGACAACTATGAGCTGATTCTGGTAGATGGCGAGCTTATCATTGGAGAGATGGTTTTGGCCGCTAAACCCGGCTCAATAGCGGTGAGAGCATATCCAAACCCAACCCACGATTTCATCAAAATTGAAGTAAAAAGTCCATCCGAAATCAGGCTCCTAAATCTTCAGGGAAAGCTCATCAATTCAGAAATTATCGAGAAACAAAGTCTATTAAATATCATGGATCTGGAATCAGGCATTTACCTGTTGGAGGTGATCAACCAGGATCATACTTTCCGTCAGCGGATCATCAAGACAAACTAAGGCAGCGATAGCTTAGGCTATTGCAATGAGGCCGTCTCCAGGAGGCGGTCTTTTTTTGTATAAACTACGAAATGAAAAATGTTATTGCTGAGGTTCATAATTTGTGATCCAGGACTTTTCTATTACGCGAGAATAAATATGTTGCTTGAGTGACATTGAGTTATATGTCGTAAAGTGAACAGATATAGTGGATAGCAGTATATTGCTTTTGATGAGTTTTAGATTGGAAAACCGCCTCTCTAAAAAATCAATCCCTACTCCTCCAAATGTCCCTTTAAAGAACCAATATCCAGATCAGGAGGAATACCCCTAGGAAACCGGCAATAATTTTCAATTTCTGTAAGTGAGGAAAAGTCACCGGGGTAGAAGAGAACCTCACTTTTTCTCGAGGATTCTATCGCTGCAGCAATACCACTAGTACCAAAAATGGCAAGACCTAAAACCGCGAAATTTTCGGCATAATCCGGATGAATAAAAATACCCATGATAGTCGGAATAGTCAGGAAAGCGCCCATTTTCAGGTAATTACTAGCTGCATGTCTTGTCAGGATCAGTTGAGCAGCTTTGATCTGTGTAACAGGGGTTTTTATCACACCAAACCCACCAAGAATATACAGTGTATCGTTGACCAGGGCCAGGGCTTCTCCGATTTTCACCTCACCGGAAACAGCGGTTAGCTCGACATAGGCACCATAGGGATTGACTTTAATTTGTTTGCGGCTGGAAGGGATGACCTTTCGATACATCTTGTCCTGGCATCCAGATGCCACCAAACCCATTATCAGGACCATGCCAATGAAGGATCTCATGGGTCCACGAATTTACTAGCCCAAAAATACTCTTCCATTACAGGTTCTACCAGCTTATACCTGGGAGCCATTTCTTTGAGCCATCTTCCAGGTCTTAAAAACATCATTCGCACCATTGCCTGATCTTGCTCTTTGAGCCAATCTTCCCGCATCCATTCGATGTAATATCCCTGTGACCTTAGGAATAGCTGGGTGTTTTCAGCGCTGGGCAGCTTAAAATTCAACGCATAACTGGTACCCGGAAGATTTACCAGGTATTGATCCGGATCAATCAGTTGTGCAAGCAATGCTTCGTTATTCATGCCATCTTCAATCAATTCATGGGGCTGTAGTCGGATGGGCTGCACAGCCTCACCCATGTTGACCAGGGCCACCTCATCGATTCGCCACAATCCCTTCACCATAGTCAGGCTTAGCTGATCGATTATTCCTTCCATCTGTATCGGCAACAAATGCGTGTCGGAGGCGATGGGACCGGACTCATTGGCTTCACCAACCCGATGCCATTTCCCATTGATCCTGGCCCGAACCTCAATCCCTCCAAGCATGTCCATGATGGGAACAGGCACATGATGACCTTTTTGCACTTCCCGCTCATAAGTTGCCAGCAAACTCCCAGCTCCCGAACCCATGTAGGCGATGGATTGATAGAAAAGAAAGGTAGTCAGCAAAGATTGACGGTTCGTAATCACCACACCCAGATCTACGGTGGGTTGTGGGTTGACATCAAAAACGAGTGTTTCTTTCGCTTTCAGGTTGGATGAATCACTTTCTGAAAAATACTCTATCCCATCCCGTTGGGAGAGTTGATGAAGTAAAGGGTCGGCATCAGGATTAGGTAGTCTGGAAAAATCTGAAACTATTCTAAATCCAGTGCTTGTTTGTAGGACCTGCTCTTTGTCCTCTAAAGGAAAAGCCAATACCTCTGCCTGGCGGACATAGTGCGTTTCATAGGCTTCATTTTTGATGATCAGAGAAAAGTTGGAGTCTGTCGTCTCAATGTCCAGATAATCAATATCTTCAGCTTCAAGACTCTTTGTAATGCTGGAAGAGAAGCCTTCGGCCTGTATTTTGAGGGAATCATCCTTGATAGAGTAAAAGGTAGGGCAGGACCCGAAGCAAGCTTTAGGATCAAGTAGGCAGGGAAGGGAAATAACCCCTAAAAGCGTTGGAAAAGTCATGATAATGGGGGAAATCAAATTTACCCCCTGGGGGTCGTTGGTCTCCGCAAGCAGACAGTCACTCAAAGCAATCTCTATATTGTTAACGCTTTTACGTGATTGTCGATTTGATTCAAACACATACCCATCTCCAGTAACCGTTTTCTTTTCAGGACTTAGGTTCCAGGACCTAAACATTACAAGGCGACCATCATTCAGGTGAAGTTTTAAGAAAGTATTGGATTCAAGATTGGACTCGTCAGGTAGTTCAGCGGCGTGAAAAACTTGCTTTATACTACCAATTTTGGAACTACACGAAACAAGGAATAAAAGGACAATTAATCGAAAAATCCCCATCTACTAAAGTTAACGGATTTTGGATATAAAGCAATAGACAAGCCGGTGTTTTACATACAAAAAACAGCAGCGGTGATCCATCAATAATTCCCTTATTATTATCAAATCAAATGCCTGGAGTACTGACCTGGCATTTACATGATGAAAACCCATTGATTAAGATTTAAATCCTCTTTACATTTATCATGAAAATTACCAGGTTTACGCTTTGTGTAAGCAGTTGGTGATTTTCTGCTGTTCACCATAAATCATCAAAATGTCAGGATCTAACAAAATTCGGCATCGAGAATGATGGAGTTACCTGTTCATACGCTAACCGCCAAACCAAATGATGGCTTTTTACGGCATCCTCAGATTGATACATACTGAAACCTTCAGATGAAACGCCTAAGACTTATCGCAATCTGGGGAATTATATGCTGCTTTTCGTTCTCCGCACATGCACAGCTGGAAGAATACCTGTCACTGTATGAATTCCCCTGGTCCGGCCTGGTTTCATTTTCAAATGATGATGTTACGGTGAGGACTAAGCCAGTTTCCGGCTATGTAGTCCTGTCCGATAACAGTATCCATTTTGGGAAACTGCAAATCCAAATAACAGAGGGTCTTATCAGCGAAGTGAAACTCAAGGATGGGAAGTGGAAGTCGTTCAATCCACAGGATGTCCTGGGTATGGGGAGTATAGCATCACCACGAAAGCTCATGCTGGATGGCAGACAGCTTGATAACGATACAACAGAGAACTTCCACCCGGTAATTTTATCTAAAGACGGAACACAGCTCAGAGGGTTTTTAAAACAGAAAAAGCTGGTGGGAGGTGGCCGGATTTTTCTTTTTGCCGAATCGCTGGATAGTGACGTGGAATTGATCTATGAAAGCGAAATGGAATCGATTGCTGAAACCAACGACCTGGAAATGATCCGCCAGCGCTATGATCTTGAAGCCAACCGGAACATCAAATATGGAATGCTGGTAGGGAATAGCGTTCAATTTGGTTCTGACGGAACCCACCGCGAAGGATTGAGGGTCCGGGCCGTCCGAAGAGACTATGAAATGTCAGAACATCACCTGTACGAAGCTTCCAGAGCCATTTACAAGGGTAATTTTGGCTATGCAGGATTTATGTTGGGGAAAGGTACCCTGGAGAACGTGGCTCCTTCGGATGAACAGGAAGTGGAAGTATCCGCTGAAGTGTTTTGGGGACGTACTGCTTACGGTCCGTTTATACTCAGATTGTTTCAGGCACTTGACACCACTGGGTATGAACCGGCAGATCAATGGGTGCTGGCTGACTACCTGAATACCTATGCGCTTTTTCTTCACGTAAAGGGTAAGCATAAGATCGCTGGTTCTTTGTTTGAGTATGGACTTTCTGTCTGCCAACACCTTCCGGAAGATGCTGAGATTGCGATGGCCCTGAAACATAATTATGCCCTTTTACAATTTGAGACCGGACATTTTCGGGAGGCCGATAGCCTTCTTTCATGGGTAAACAGAAAAATTACACACTACAAGGGGGAGCATCACTATGCCGCCTTTATCGCAAAAAACAATCACGCCATGATGCTGGCTCGGATGGGATCTTTTGACAGAGCCCGGGATATGCTGCAGTCCTTAGCAGGCATAGCCGACGAAGTCATCCCGGATTATTCCATTGATGATACCCGGCTGAAAATCAATCAGGGATTGTTGGATCACCAGTTGGGTCAACTGGATGAAGCAATGGTTACTTACATCAAGGTTCTTGAAACCTTAAGACGGGAAGAGAAAGTTTCTTTTCCCGATTATACTCAAACACTCCTGTTGCTGGGCGATCTCTACCTGGACATCCTGAATACGAGACCTGAATATGCGGGCAATCTTCAGGCTTTTATAAATGCTGTGAAGCAAACGGTGGAAGAGGAGTATTCACAAAAGCATGAGGTCTATGCAGCGGTACTTATGCTGGAGGGGAGGTACCACCTGGCGAGTCAGCAGTACGAAGATGCGTTGCTGGATTTTAATGCTGCCAATGTGATCTATGAAAATAATAAAGGCCTGAAAAGTTATGATTATCTGGCAAGCAGCGGGATGATAGCGCTTTGTCTGTGGAAGACAGGAAAGCTGGACGAGGCAGCGCAAAGGTTCAAGTTTGTGGCGCAGAGCTATCTCAATCTAAAATCTGAGCTTTTTTCTACAATGAGTGAGCCTCAAAGGGAGGCTTTCTGGAAGCAGATAAAGCCTCAGATTGATTTCTTCTCCCATTTTGTTGCTGAGAATGCCGATACAAATCCTGAGTGGCTGAGTGAAGCTCTCAATTTCAGGATACAGACCAAAGGGTTATTGTATTCCTCTTCTTCCCGTCTAAGAAGCCAGATCGCTAATACGAACGATCCGGTGATCCGGGAGCTGTTTCACGAATGGGTCACCTTGAGAGAGGAGCTGCTCATTCAGTATAACCTAAACAATGATGATAGAGAAAAAAGTGATTCCCGTGAAATGGAGCTAAAGGACCAATTGGGTGAAATAGAGCAGAAACTGGCGGGTTTTATCAACCAGCAAGACAGCGACAGGACTTATAAAACCCTGAAGCAACAGTTGGAAGGTACCGAAGCCATCGTGGAATTTGTAAAGATCGACCCGAACCCTGATTTCCCGGATACCGTGAGGTATTATGCTTTCATCATCACGAGTGACGACGATCATCCTCAGGTAGTTAAGCTGCCAGCCGGCGATTCTTTGGAGAAAGGAGCCTTTAGCCAGTATAAAAACAGCATCAGCTACAGGCAGGAAGATCCCGGTTCGTTCGAGGCATTCTGGGCACAAATTGCTGATCACCTCAACGGAAAGCAAAAGCTATATGTGGTGAATGATGGTGTTTATAATCTCATCAATGTGGAAGGCCTGAAAACTCCGGAAGGAGCCTATGTGGCGGACAACTTTGAGATTGTATATCTGACAGGTCTTAACTGGACGAGATCCTCCGCAGCATTTCAAACGACCAAAGCCATGTTGGTTGGTCCACCGGTTTTCGGCACTGAAAAGATCCCTGCATTGCCCGGAGCCAGAAAGGAAATCGATTCGCTCAGCAGGCTACTTAAAGACGGCGGATATACTTTGTCCGTCTATACCGATAGCCAGGCATCAGAGCAAAATTTCAGGGCAGTGAATGGAGCGGAAGGTATTTTGCATGTCGCGACCCACGGATATTTCCTGGAAGATGCTGCCGGCCCCCTTGCGACGTTGACAGGAAGGCCGGACTTCCGGTCCGGTTTGATTTTCTCTGAAGCCGTGAGCGACAGGCCCGACTTTCAGGCGATGTATGACGGCTTTTTTTCTACCTATGAAGCACTGAACCTCGACCTGCAGGGAATTGACCTGGTGGTGCTCAGTGCCTGTGAGACAGGGAAGGGAAACCTGATAGAGGGCGAATCAGTTCAGGGGTTAGCCAGGGCGTTTAAGATCGCCGGCGCCGACCATGTGATCGTGAGCCTGTGGAAAGTGGATGATGAAGCCACACGAGAGCTAATGAGTAAATTTTACAGCCTCTGGACCAGCAATCATGATTTTCATGGAGCCTTCAGGATAGCTAAAAACGAATTGAGAAAGGAATATGCCCATCCATATTACTGGAGTGGCTTTGTGCTGCTTGAGTAAAAAAGTTGCCACGGCTTTTCCTGGAGCCCCAGGTCCATTCTCAGTTCTGGATGCTTAATACCAATACGCCGGAAGCATTTAAGGCCCTGGATGATAAATGGAAAAATCACTTCCTGTTTGAGCCTAATATATATTTTGGGGTGAATTTTTTAGTGATTAATCAAAGCTGAAAGTAATAGCACGTTAGATTCCCTGCCTGCCTTGCCGTAGGCAGGCTCGGACTGAGGGACCTCTGGGGAATGATGTGCTAATTTCATTTGTTGCTACATTACCACCCTCTTTTAGGCATGTACTCCGTTGTGGCACGTAGTTTGCAAGTTCTGGGACAAACTAATTTCATGAATATGAAAAATTTAAAAAAACGTTTTGGAGCTGCGCCATTGCTAATCGTGCTCTTCAGCTTTGCTTTTACCAGTGTCACTGCTCAACTGAAAACACCCAGTTCGGTAGGGACATATGAAAAAGGTACGATAACCCTCAATAAAGGAAAAGAAATTGAAGGTTACATCTATATGGATCTGATGAATCCGCAGGAATTCCAAAAGAGAGTGAACCTGATCAATGAGAAAACATACCAGGCTTTTCTGAAAGGGAAGAAAATAAAAAAGGACATCGAAGTTTATAAAGCCAAGGACCTGCAAGGATTTACGTTGGAAAATGGCAAAAAATTCAAAAAGGCCAGGTATGTCAACATATTCGCAACCAGAAAGCAAGACATGCTTCCTAAAACGCTTATGTTAGAAGTTGCTGCTGAAGGTAAGATCACCGTCTTTAAAAAGTATCACCACACCCAGGGCATTGTATCTTCTTACCTGCCTGACCGTACGGAAGTGAGCGATGCTGAATATGTTGCGTGGCAGGAAAACAATTTTGAGATTCTGTACCAGAAAGAAGGAGAGGGGTCAAAAAACATGTCTGTGATCAATATCAAGGCGCTTGTTGGAGACAATGAAACTGTCCTGGAAAACTATAACAATGATTATTATGGCTTTCAAACCCTGTTTACCAAAGGACCTGTTTTCGAATCCAGCTTCCAGCTGGACGCTTTAGAGGCTTTCACGAAGATGGTTGAAGATTATAATAAGTCGTAATTTGTTAAAATTATCTACGACGATCCGTGGAGATTGAAGATCCAGAGATGAAGGAAGCGTTGAAAGCTTTATCGCCTTTTGATTAATAGATATCCATCATAAGACCCGATCAAACATGCTTTGGTCGGGTTTTTCTTTAGCTTAGTGTGTAGACGGACTTTTCTCATACTCAATGGCATTGATACGCCAGGTAAAATTGGCTATTTTGGTTTCGATTTGTACAAGGGTCAGATTCTGGCTTTTGATTATATTAGAGCATTGCAAATAAGCGATCATTTATTCTGCTTATTTAGCCAAGCTATTTTCAACATTAATGCAATACAACATGAGCCCAAAATCAGACAGAAGAAATTTTTTAAAGAAGAGTATTTCTGCAGGTGTAGCCGGAATCGGTGTACCCTACCTCATTCCGGCTGAGGTATTGGCCAGCCCTGGCAAAAGGGTAGGTGCTAACGATAAAGTCATTCTGGGTGCAATTGGCACAGGAAGCAGATTTGGTGGTTTAAGCCCGGGAGGCGTAGGCGGATTGGGAAGTTCTTTTGCCAGTCTGGAAGGAGTGGAGTTTGCTGCCACTGCTGATGCTGATATGGGGCGTTCCAAACGTTCGGCAGCCAATCTTGGCAGTGGCGTGAAGGCCTACCAGGACTATAGGTATATCCTTGACCGGTCAGATATTGATGCGGTCATCGTGGCCAGTCCTGATCACTGGCACGCCCAGCACAGCATCGATGCGGCCAAAGCAGGTAAAGATATTTACTGTGAAAAGGCCTTGACGGTGACGGTAGAAGAAGGCAGAGCCATGGTAAATGCGGTCAGAAAGTATCGGCGTGTACTCCAAACAGGCTCTCAACAGAGAACATGGGGCAACTTTCAAAGAGCTATCATGCTGATACGCAATGGCTATATTGGTAAAGTGAACAGAATCATTGGTGTGAATTATCCCGGCACCTGGGAAAATGCCCTCCCGGCACAACCGGTTCCGGAGGGAGTCAATTGGGACATGTGGATGGGACCTGTTGAGCCACATCCTTACAATGAGAATATCAAGAAAAGTCGTTCCAACCCGGGCTGGTTGTCTATCAGGGACTTTTGCGGCGGTGAAATTTCCGGTTGGGGAGCGCATGGACTGGACCAGATACAATGGGCGCTTGGCCTGGATGAGAGCGGTCCCGAAGAAGTATGGGTAGAAGGAAAGCCCTATGAACCATGGGTTGCAAAAGCTGACTCTCCATACGGACGGTTCTTTGGAGAAAAAGACCCGGTCATTCACTACACCTATCCGGGTAACATCCATGTCGAGCTCTCTGATGAGGGTGAACCAACTGGTGGAGCTACTTTTATTGGAGATAAAGGCCAGATAAAGGTAGGCAGGGGTATCCTTGAAGTGAGTGATAAATCATGGCTTAAAGTGCCTTTGGAAGACATGAAAGTGCAGGTACCCAGGCCGGACAACCATTCCCAAAACTTTATTGATTGCGTTAAGGATCGCAGCAGACCCATAGCGGATGTGGAAATAGGCCACCGTTCTGCTACCGTAGGTCACCTGGGAAACATCGCGCGATGGGTTAGTCAGAAGACCAGGGAAGTTGGCGTGAAAATGAAATGGGATGTGCAAGCCGAGAAATTTACCAACAGCGAATGGGGCAATCACTTTTTAAGCCGGCCACGGAGAGCAGGATATAGCTTGGACAGTTAAAGCGCAAAAAGCGTCAATGTGCGCTGTCCGAGCGGCTACTCAGCCTGCCTGCGAGGCAGGGCTCGGGCGGTGATAAAAAAACTATATTATAAATGAATGAAATTCCCGTGTGTACCTTCTTCAGGTATGCAAGGGGATTGTTTCGTCACCAGGCAGCCTTAGCTGATAGGTGCCATCCCCGAATCATGTTCGGGACTGGCACAATGGTGCAGCTAAGATGTATGGGCTAGTATTAAACCAACACATCTACTCATCTTTTCTACAAAAGCAGTGTTAAGTCCTTAGTGAAGGCTCTATCCGTCGGCGAAAGCCTTTATATAATAGTTCACCTTGGTAAAATCAAACTATTCTTTTCATATTAAGTTCAGGAAACCTGAATAAACCATCACGGCGGTGGGGGAAAAATTGGCGCGTGGTGTGTCCCGATAGCTATCGGGAGCCTGTGCGCTTAAATTTTTCTTGACTTCTTTCGGTCCGCCGAAGCGGCTTACTTTCTGACGGTTCGCCGCAGCGATCAAGACAGAAAACGGTCCGCCGCTGCGGTAAGAGCCTCCGCGGCTCAAGCGGTGATAAACAATCTATTTAAAAAGTGAATGAAATTCAAAATACCTTCTCAATGAATACATGGTCGTTCCAACTGAGCTCATAATAGTGATTTACAATGCTAACATCAAACTCAGCTTATTAAAATAGTTGATACATACCCTCCGCCTCTGACAAATATTTAAAACCAATAGGCGCTATTTCCTCCGGCCTTTTACCTAACTTGATAAAAGAATAAACTTACTCGCCCTGGTCAAAACTGAATATTAAACCCTTTACTAAACCCAAATCTTTAACCCAATGAAGAATAACATGTTACTATTCGTGGGATTATTAACTTTTTTAATAACCCCTTCGTGCATGGAAAACGATCTTGATCCAAATGCCTCTCCTGAATTGGAAGAGAGTATGCTCAGGAAAAATGAAAATGCAGGTACCCACCAGGAAAAGGATGTGAAAAATTTAAGAGCACATCTTTCCGGTGATGAAGAAGTTCCTCCCGCTGATACAAAGGCTACGGGAGAAGCTATTTTCCGTCTTAACAAGAAAGACGGAACGCTTTACTACAAGCTGATTGTGGCCAACATTGAAAATGTAAGGATGGCTCATATTCATATGGCTGAGGCGGGATCCAATGGAGGTGTGGTGGCATGGCTTTATCCTGCATCGGCTCCTCCTGTATTGATTCCGGGTCGATTCCAGGGTATACTGGCTGAAGGTGTGATCACAGCGGATAACCTCACCGGTGCACTGGCTGGCTCATCCCTCGATGATTTGTTAGCAGCCATGAAAGATGGAAAAACTTACGTCAATGTACATACGAATCAGTTTCCTGGAGGAGAAATCCGCGGACAAATAAAATGATGCGATCAAGGATTGATTGCTCATCCATTTAACTGGTTATTCCTTATTTGGAAGTAAGCAGCTTATTTTGATTTAAACCCTCGCTGGTTATCTGGCGGGGGTTTTTAATTGGTTCATTGATTAACGATGACAGTTGAAAAAGAGATGTCCTGACATTCAAATTTTTAAGACCCGAAAGGAATCAGCTGTCACATATCATCCTATTGTCTGAACCGTGAATTTCTCTATAATCTATTGGTTAATAACCTTAAATACCTTTCGTGTATTATCTCCCTTAATTTCCAGGAAGTAGATGCCATGTTTTATACCTGCCATACTGATATCCAATAGCGTATTGGGCTCAACCTGTCTCAAATCAGTATAGATCGTTTGTCCGGACATGTTTATGAGCGATATGGATACCTGAGAGGTAAAATCATCTGGCCATTCAATATAAAGCTCACCCTTTACCGGATTGGGATAAATCTTCAATTCACTAAAAACGATGGGTTCCGGTGCTGTTGAAATACTGATAGGCTCACTGTCGACAAAGGCCATACCACTAAGAAAGTCCTCTGCAACAGGTGGCTCCGCGGACGATAATTTGAGCTCCAGAATGGTTCCGGATATAGTTTTTGAATTTAATTGATAGCTTGAATACAGAAATATTTTTTCGTTGAAGACATTGTAATTGACCTCAAAATCATCTGAAATCAGTATGACCTCTTCAATGGTAAGATGTTGTTTGAATTCAAAATAGAAATCCAACGCTTCAACATCTACAGATGGGATGACAACAGGGAGATAATAGTATTGATCTTCTTTGCGCATGGATGCAAAGTCAAAACTTACACCCTTAGCATTGTCTGCAAGCGATTCATCGATCCTAAGGCTTCCACCGTCTGTAGTCTTCCAGTTTCCATTCACATCGCCAAGGAGGATGGCAATGTAGTCTTCCGCCATCGTTGCTACACATGCTCCGCTCGTCACCATTGGTACAGGAAGGCAATCAGGTATTGACGGAACGTTTCCACGATGATACCCCATACCATCATCCAAAGGATAGGTACTGCTGATCGTAAAAGCTGGTTCATTCTCCACCGTGTACTGATCAATAAAAAGCCAGTCCTCAGCAGGGTTTATTCCATCGTTTGTAAACCCACATATGTTCATCACGGATCTTGCAGAAATCAGGGTGATGTCAGCTGCATTAATTAAGCCATCCTGATTCACATCAGCTGCGATAACCTGGTAAACATTCGGAATGAATGTCGGATCCATCGTTGCGATCCTCAAAGCACGATTCTGATCAGCACCGTTAATCCAGGACATCACATTGGTACAGGAGGTAGTATCTCCAAACTGACCCGGAATATCCCTTGTGATGGTAAAGTAGTCACCTTCGCTCACTTCAAAAGTAAACTGCCCATTCAGATCAGGTAGATAGGATTGTCCGGTAGCAGTGCAGGTGCTATCTGCTCCGGTAATAACTGTGGGGATGTTATTTAATGGATCGAGATCATCATACACAAGCAGTTTTCCATTCTTATCCCAATACTTAAGGGTACCCACAAACGTTGGATCATTGATCACTGAGATTGTACCCGGATCCCCTGTACAATGTGATATTTCTCCACTGTAGAGCGTTGATTCCGAAACACTACACAATGAAACAGGAAAGCTGTTTCCAGGGGCAATGTCTCCATTGTAGGCGAATTCTACTTCGATGACCGTCCCACTACCGGAAAAGTAGGAGGGAAATGGCGCTGCTCCATTGAAAAAGATCAGCCCCGTGACCTGGCCGGGCGTATTTGTATTCAGATAATAATCCACGATACCCGGATTGCCTCCATGAGCAACAGTACCTATGGTGGCATTTCCTGTGGGAATCATATATGCTGAATCAAACTCCATACAGAAATCAAATCCAATCGCTTCGCTACTGACTGAATCCGTTGCCACAATTGGTACGATGAAAGTTGGAGAAGCACAAGAAGTTTGTAGATCGGGTATGTTGAAATTACCATCACAGCTATCCGGAACAATGCCGAGGTGAATCAAATGGCTTGTGAGCGTAAGGGCCGGTACAATGGTATTGGTCACCTCCAGGTAGTAGGTGCCCGTGTCTAAAGCTGTAAAAGAATTGATGACCAATGAAGAATCTATGGCTCCGGGTATCGGGCTACCGTCCTTATACCACTGGTAGACATTAGCAGTACCTCCGACCGGAATCGAGACCTCAAAATAGGTCCCATCCGCCAATGCCGTGTCTAAGGGAGATCCGATACTGTCCTGTGGTACGTATTGCAACTTATCGATAGTTAGAAATGCCAGATTATGTTCAAAACTTTCAAAAGTCAGCTTATTTCTACTGACATGTATCCTTAGATTATCTGGCCAGTAAGGAAATTGGGGTATGTAGCTAAATTCGTTTACAGGGAGTAAAGCTTCTTGCAGGTTTGGCATGTCAACAAAGGAAGTTGGAATGGCCCCACTAAATTGATTGTCAAAAAGTCGCAACCTTTCCAGATTTGTCAGGTTAGAAATTGAATCAGGAATCACACCGGAAAACTCATTGGATTGAATAAAAACAATTTCCAAATTCGTATTGGAGAGAAGCACGTCAAATGGGTTTCCACTTAGACTATTAATCGCCAGAAAAAGTGTTTTTAGATTTGAAAGAGCACCTAATTCATTGGGGATTTCCCCAAAAAAATCATTACCACTTAAGGATAAATTTTCTAAATCAGACAGATTGCCTAATTGAGGTGGGATTTCTCCCGATAAACTATTGAAACTTAGGTTTAAGTATTTTAAATAAGATAGGTCGCCTATTTGAGGTGGGATCGGTCCTGAAAAATCATTGCTGGAAAGCTGGAGTTGCTGAAGATTGCCAAGTGACCCGATTTCTGACGGAATGGTTCCGCTCAGAAGATTATTGCCCAGTAAAAGCGTATCCAGATTAATCAGGTCTCCAATTTCAGGCGGTAGCGAATCTGATAGGTTATTGTTCAAAAGCGCGAGCTTCACGACCGATCCACTGTCGACTGTTACACCATACCATGTATCAACCGGTCCTAACAGCCAGTTGGTATTGTTGTTCCAGTTAGGACCGTCGGTAGCGTTATACAGCGCTACTAAAGCCAGGGAGTCCGTCTGCAGGCTTCCTCCACCCATCATTTCCTCCACATGAACTATAATGGGACGTGAAGTAAGTGTAAGGTTTGTGACGATGGAATTGGTTACCTTAAGATGATAGATTCCACTATCTGCCAATGCGACAGCATTTAATACCAGTGCACTATCTATAGCTCCTGAGATGGGGGAGCCATCTTTAAACCATTGATAATTATTGGCACTTCCGCCAACAGGTATATAATAGGAAAAGTTTGTTCCTTCTGTGAGCGTGGTGTCGACCTGCTGTCCGACGGTGTCCTGGGGGCTATAATTGAAGGTCGCAGCAATTCCAATATTAGGTTCTAAGCTTTCAAATGTGAAGCGATTTCTTGCGGCCAGAATATAATCAACCGGAGTCCCGCTTAAATCGGGCAGATAGGTAAACGAATTGTCTGAAACAAGCAAACTCGAGAGGTTGGGCAAACTCCCCACCGCATCAGGAATATCCCCGGAAAACATATTATCATGTACCCAAAGGGATTCAAGGTTGGTAAGGTTTCCAATCGAGTCAGGAATTATTCCATTAAAATTGTTATCATCAATCAAAATCAATCGCAGCTGAGGATTAGTCAGAATATCAAAGGGGTTGCCCTCAAATTGATTCATTCTCAGGACAACCGATTCAAGTTGGGGTAAACTACCAATTTCAACGGGTATGGTACCCGAAAGCTGATTGTCTTCTAATATTAAAAAGTGTAAACCGGAAATCAAACCTATTTCAGGAGGCAATGACCCTGTGAAATTGTTATTGGCCAAAGACAGCGTCCTGAGATTCATAAGATTCCCAATCTGTGGCGGAATTGAATCTGAGAAATTATTATTTGACAAATAAAGCTCTTCAAGGTTTGGTAACGTGGTAATCGAAAGTGGGAAGCTTTCAGAAAAATTATTCCCATACAGCAATAGATCTTTGAGGTTGACGAGATTGCCTATTTCAGTTGGAATAGGGCTTTGAAGCCCCATATTGTAGAGACCCAGATCTTCAAGTAATGTAAGATTTCCGATCGCTGCAGGAATGGTACCTGTCATCGGATTCTCCCCGAGTGCCAGATTTCGAAGGTTGACCAGGTTTCCAATTTCCTGAGGGATTGCCCCGGTAAAATCATTGTTGGACAGATACAAATCCTCCAGTGTCACCAGGTTGAGAACAACATCAAATGAATCAGCCAGTGAATTACCACCAAGTGACAATGTTCGAATTCCACCCAGGTCACCCAATTCTTGAGGCAAAGTACCATCAAGTCCATTGGAACTCAACTGCAGCTCGGTCACAAAACTGGTATCTATCACTACGCCATGCCAGGTACTCAGCGGTCCGGACAACCAGTTGGTGTTATTGTTCCAGTTAGGGCCGTCGGTAGCGTTATACAGCGCAACTAAAGCCAGGGAGTCCGTCTGCAGGCTTCCTCCACCCATCATTTCCTCAACACGAACTACAATGGGATGTGAAGTGAGTGTAAGGCCTGTCACCATGGAATTAGTTACCTCTAAATGATAGGATCCACTATCGGCAAGAGCTATATTGTTCAAAACCAAAACAGAATCAGTGGCTCCGGCAATTGGTGTTCCATATCTGTACCATTGATACTGGCTGGAAGCACCACCGACCCCAATTTCATTTATAAAAATCGATCCGGTAGTCACCGTGGTGTCAATGGGCGCACCAATCAACCCCTGTGGAGCATATCTTGAAGAATTTGGAAATATGGAAATGTTAGGTTCCAGGCTTTCAAAAGTCAAATTATTGCCATGAACATCCATATTTAGTATAGGGTCACCTGTCAAATCAGGCAGGGAACTGATGTTGTTTTCATACAAATAAATGACATTCAGATTGGTAGCTAAACTGGTGACCTCATTGGGTAGCGCCCCTGAGATCTGCGTATTGTAGATGAGAAGAAGCTCCAGGCTGACCATATCACCGATGGTAGCCGGAATGGTGCCATGAAGTCCCTGTCCAATTAAGTGTAAAACCCTCAGACTATCCAAATTCCCTATTTCAGGGGGGATGGTTCCGTTGAGCCCATTGTCAAGTTGCTCCAGGGCATATACCCGGTTTGTAAAAATATCTATGGTTACGCCGTGCCAGGTGTTCAGTGGTCCCGTAAGCCAATTGGCGTTATTTGTCCAGTTTGGTCCGTCCATAGCATTGTAAAACGCTACAAGTGCCAGGGAATCAGATTGGAGGTCGCTCTCGATACTTGCTGGCATGTCCTCCATACTATTTGCATTGGAAATAAGTACGCTCAGGCAAAAAATGAGGAATAAGCCAGGTTGGGTTAGCTTTTTCATGGTTGGGTAAGTTTGGTGAAAGACAGTATATGTAATATAATGAATTATTCTATAGAATGAAAATCGTAAATTGTTGTGAATTAGACGTTGATCAATAGCTCACTTCCTCAGAAAAATTTAACTTTCCAATCATAACTTTCATCAAATGAGCAATTATTCCGGGAGCATAAACGCAAGGGCGATTTTGATTTTTTTATCCATGGCAGCTTTTGTTCAGGTTGCCGATGCTCAGGTATCCTTACAACTGCCTGCAAAAGAGGAAGTACTGAACACCTTAAAAGAACAACATCCCCGGCTGATTTCAGCCGAAAGGATTGCAAAGATCAAGCAGGTGATACAGCAAGATGATATCGCCAGGCAAATTTGGATTTCTAACCTGGATTTTGCTGAAGAATTGATGGATCAGCAACCAGTGATCTACGATAAGCCAGATGGACGAAGACTGCTCAGGGTAAGCCGTGAAGCACTTGACCGGATACGTGCTTTGAGTCTATGCTATCTGGTCTTGGAGGAAAAAAGATTTGCAGAACGGGCCTGGCAGGAACTCGAGGCTGTCACCGCATTCGGCGATTGGAATCCATCACATTTCCTGGATTGTGCAGAAATGACACATGCTGTAGCCCTTGGTTATGACTGGCTATATGGTTACTGGAATGCATCACAAAGAAAAATACTGGAAGATGCCATTGTACAAAAAGGGTTGAACCCTGCATTGGAAGTATACAGCAGAGAAACAGGCTGGCATACCGGAAATATTAACTGGAACCAGGTGTGTAATGGCGGGATTTCAATAGGAGCGCTTGCGATTGCAGAAACTGTTCCGGAGCTCGCCTCCGAAATCTTAAGTACGGCCGTTGAAAGTATACTATTGCCCATGGAGGCTTATGAACCGGATGGTGGTGGCTATGAAGGGCCTACCTATTGGGATTATGGCAGCCGGTACAATGTATTCTTTTTGGATGCTTTGGACCATGGTTTAGGCACCGATTTTGGATTGAGTACGATGGAGGGATTTCGTCGCAGCGGAGATTTTCAAATTCATTTATCCGCAAATGACCTTTTGTGTTTCAATTTTAGTGACAGTGATATCAAAGCCATGTCTACCGCCCAGCATTTCTGGATGGGGAAAAAGTACGACATACCACGTTATTCAGGGTTCAGGTATATGGCGCTCAAAAGGGGAGTAGAAGCAAATGTTTTGGATTTGTTGTGGTTTGATGATCGCTACAAAGACTTTGACTTGAATACGATGCCTTTGGATAAACATTTTCGTGTGGCTGAGATCATTACCATGCGTGATTTGTGGGATGATGGAAAAGGTTTTGCTGTTGCGCTGAAAGGTGGATCAAGTACCCGGGTTCACAGTCATATGGATTTAGGATCGTTTATTCTTGAATGTGATGGTGTTCGCTGGTTTACAGACTTTGGTAAGGATAGCCAAACCTATCAGCGCCATATAAATAAAGCCGGACGTTGGGATTTTTACCGGACCCGCGCAGAAGGGCACAACACCCTGGTCATCAACCCGGCATTCAGGGGCAGCCAGAAAAGGACCGAAGACGGAATCGCTGAATTCATCAAGTTTGAATCAAACAAGGAATCTGCAGTAGCGGTATTGGATGTTTCCAAAGCCTATTTTAACGACGCCTTTTTTAAACGAACTTTTACCCTAACCAGAGGAAAAGAATTCCGGATCTCGGATGAAATCAAATGCAAGGAACCTTCGGAATTGTTTCTGTTTTATCACACCGCCGCTGAAATAGCACTCACCAATAACAATCGTCAGGCTGTTCTTGGGCAAGATGGAAAATCAATGGTGGTCAACCTGGTGAAGCCTTTAGATGCCCGGTTTGAGGTTTTGCCTGCCGAACCATTGCCTCAATCACCGGTCCTGCCATTCCAGGAAAAGAATGAAGGCATTCAAAAGCTGTCCATTCATTTTACAGATACCGAAGCTGTAGATGTTGAGATTGTGTTAACCCGGATTCGTCAATAGAGCAGCCCCAACTCGCTAGAATTCCTACAGGATCCTTAGTTTTGCCACCCTAATAAGGTAAACACACATGAAATGTCCATAAAGCTAGCTATACCAACCAATCATGAACATACGTCACGAGCAATGATTTTTGACTATGTTTAGAACTCTGACTATTCTATGTGTCCATTAAAAATCAATTATTATACACATGAAATACGTTTTTTTGGTCACCGGCCTGATCATGTCACTAGCTACGATTGCACAATGTGATACATGTAATTTACCTGAAGCAGCAGATTATTGCTATACAGATTCTTTGTTTGAAGAATACTGTGCAGCATTCAATGAAGACCAGGACACTTTTCAGTTTATTTCGGGAAAGAAGGTAAAAAGCATCCCCTTGGCTGAGGAAACAGACACTAAGTATTTTCTGGAGCTCGCTAACAACAAAAAGCTGAAGATACGGTCAAAAGACCTGCTTTTCATCCAGGCAGCCACCGCTCAATGGGCCATAGAGAAGATGACCCTGGGTTATACACTGGATGATCAGGGGTTAGGGATCAAAATACTCGAAGAGGGGACAGGTACGGTACCGCAGAAGGGTGAAAGCATCAAAGTGCATTACTCGGGGTTCCTGCTAGATGGAACAAAATTTGACAGTTCGGTAGATCGTGGAAGACCCATCGAATTTATACTAGGTACGGGTCGGGTGATCAAAGGATGGGATCAGGCATTTTCTCAAATAAAGCGAGGAACAAAAGCTCGGATTTTGGTGCCGCCGGCACTGGGCTATGGAGCCAGAGGCGCAGGAGGGGGTGTGATTCCAGGGAACGCTACGTTGATTTTTGAGGTAGAGTTGGTGGAGTGATGGGAGAGCAAAAGATCATGCTTGCTATGAGTGATATTGATATCCGATTCACGGGCGTTCGATTAATTTACGAATTTTATCACGAACGTTTTACAATGGCCTGCATTAGATTAATATAGACCTGCCTTGCCGGCAGCTTTGGTTCAAGTGAATGCTAACCAGGTTTTTGAGAGGAATAGGAAATAGCACGGGTGAAAAACGATCTGTACCTAATCATCTCCATACAAACTGATTGGAAAGCATCTTGAGGAATCAAAAAAAAGTCACTCATACTGCCCAAAATTTGGTGATTTTCAGAGGGTAGCACCAATCACAAGTGATCGCTAAAACCAGCACTTTTTGCCAGAAGATTGGTTACCCTATTTCTGATAGTCTATTTTAAGAATTTTCCACACAAAATCACCCATTTTGGTTTTAACTACCGCTTCATCTCCAACAGTTTTATTCAAAAGCGCTTTAGCCATTGGGGAGTCCATAGAGATATAATCTTTATTACCGATGAGCTCTTCGTACCCTACAATTCGAAATCGCTTTTGAAGACCTTTTGCTTCGTTTTTGATTTCTACCCATGCTCCAAACATCACTTTACCTTCCTGGTTAGGGTGGTAATTAATCACTTTTAAGTTGTCGATACAGTTACACAGATAGCGAATTCGACTATCAACTTCCCGAAGACGTTTTTTGTTGTAATGGTAATCGGCATTTTCTGAACGATCTCCTAAACTAGCGGCCCATGAAACCTTTGCGGTAACGTCCGGACGTTCAACTCGCCACAAGTGATCATGTTCATCCCTTAATTTTTGCATGCCTTCGGGAGTAATCATTTGCATGCGGTTGAGTTTGGGTAGCGTTGATTCTGGGATTTTTCTTCTCATAATTAATGGTCTTTGCTTGTCGGGAGGCGAGCTTAGTTTGAGGGGGGATTACAACATACAAATTAGCTACACCAGTGCTGTCTCTTTCCATTCCAGGTACTCATCAAAAGTCATCAGCTTGTCGATAAGACCCGTAGGAGTAAGCTCAATAATTCGATTCGCTACTGTTTGGGTGAAAGCGTGATCATGGCTAGCGAAGAGCACCGTGCCCGGAAAGTCTTTCAATGCATTGTTAAACGCCGTAATGGACTCCAGATCCAGATGATTGGTAGGTTCATTCAGCATCAACAGGTTGGCACCTTTGAGCATCATTCGTGACGTCATGCATCGTACTTTTTCTCCTCCTGAGAGTACATTGGCTTTCTTGAAGGTCTCTTCTCCTGAAAATAGCATTTTACCCAGGAATCCACGGATGTACACATCATCTGCCTCACCTTCTGCGTACTGCCTTAGCCAATCAATCAAATTGAGATCCGTATTGAAGTAGTCGGAGTTTTCATTTGGCAAATAGGCAGTGGTAATGGTTTGTCCAAATTTTATAGACCCTTCGTCAGCTTCCGACTCACCGTTCAGTATTTTGAAAAACGCTGTGATGGCATTGGCATCTTCTGCCAGCACGGCTATTTTATCTCCTTTGTTTACAAAGAGATCAATGTTAGAAAAAAGTATTTCTTCAGATTGAGATTTCGATAATCCTTTAATTTCCAATATCTGATCTCCGGCCGTTCTATTTTGGGTGAAAATGATAGCCGGATACTTTCTACTCGAAGGCTGGATGTCTTCTACATTGATTTTATCAAGCAGTTTTCTTCTACTTGTTGCCTGCTTAGACTTAGCTGCATTTGCGCTAAACCGTGCGATAAACTCCTGTAATTCCTTTTTCTTTTCTTCTGCCTTTTTGTTAGCCGAAGAGCGCTGCTGCAATGCCAGCTGACTGGACTCATACCAAAACGAATAGTTTCCGGTAAACAGTTTGATTTGACTAAAATCGATATCCGCAATGTGGGTACAAACGGTATCCAGAAAATGCCTGTCGTGAGAAACAACGATCACTGTGTTTTTGAAATCCAGCAGAAAATCTTCTAACCATGATATCGTTTGGATGTCGAGATCGTTTGTTGGCTCATCCAGAATGAGCAAGTCCGGATTACCAAAAAGAGCCTGTGCCAGGAGCACGCGTACTTTCTCCGCACCATCCAGTTCTTTCACGAGCTTATGGTGGTCATCTTCCTTAATACCCAATCCACTTAAAAGGGATGCCGCATCAGACTCTGCATTCCACCCATCCATTTCTGCAAACTTAGCCTCCAGCTCAGAAGCTCGTTCACCGTCAGCCTGTGAAAAGTCTGCTTTGGCATAAATGGCATCTTTTTCCTCCATCACCTTCCAGAGGTCAGTATGTCCCATCATCACCGTGTTTAGCACAGATAGTTTATCATACTCATGGTGATTTTGCTTCAAGACGGCCATGCGCTTACCAGAATCCAATGCAATGGACCCGGTATTAGGGTCGATATCCCCAGAAAGAATCTTCAGAAACGTGGACTTGCCCGCGCCATTCGCACCAATCACCCCATAACAATTTCCTTGGGTGAACTTAATGTTGACGTCATCAAATAAAACACGCTTTCCATATCTAAGCGATACATTGCTTGCTGTGATCATAGGCTTTGTATTTCGAGGCGCAAAAGTAGGAAATACATGCAGCGAAAGCTAGGAAAGAGTCACATGATTGTATAATAATATCCTTATTAGTTTGCTCGAACTTGAAGGCACAGCGGGCCAGGAATGCAAATCCATAGTTTTGTTGCATAATGTTATCAGTGCATTGGCTACCGAAGCTTCATTGATCAAAGAAGCTTTAGCGCAGTTGATTAGCGTAGGTAGGTTATGCCTGCCCGCCGCAATGCTTTGATCAACGAAGCTCATTGTCTACCATAGCTTTAGCGAAGGTAGATAGCGTAATTGATAAATGTAGGGAGGTTAATATAGATTTGGCGCCCGGCTAGGGGTTCTTGGGCGGGATTAATAGTTTAGGGTTTGGCCTGATTAATCCATCAGATCTAATCACATCATTTTATTGCAGT
Source organism: Cyclobacteriaceae bacterium (assembly GCA_965223915.1). GTDB lineage: Bacteria > Bacteroidota > Bacteroidia > Cytophagales > Cyclobacteriaceae > UBA7330. Next base: position 4,271,582 of record OZ245027.1, read on the forward strand.
AAAAGAGCACTCTTTCAGCTTTTAAGCGTGGGATAGAGGAGAGGAAAAGGTGAATGTGTGCGGTTAATTAAGACTTTAAATTGTAAATTTACTTTGTGAATGAGAACATGTTAGATATAGCTTATTTACTTCATAGAGTTTGGTCTTCTGAGACTTGCTATCCAAGAGTTAGAAAGTTTTGGAAAAAAGAAAATCCAAGTGTTGGGCAATGTGCGGTTACTAGTCTTGTTATAAATGACTTTTTTGGTGGTGAAATTCTGTTCAATGCTGAATACAATCATTTCTGGAATAGATTGGAAGATGGAACAGAAATTGATTTAACAAAAGGTCAATTTAAATGTGATATTTCTCTTCTTGACAACTACAAGGTTGATAGAAAAACCATATTATTTACGAAAAATGCTACAAGAGCTAGAACTTATGAAAGATACCAAATCTTGTTAAAAAAGCTCAATTCACTTTTTGTTGAATCTGTAGAATAGACTAGCAGTGGACAAAGAAACAATTAGCAATCCAATCGCCTTTAATAGAATTAAGTAAGGTAAACTTATCTCGACAGGTGGTTCACTTAAGTCGGTCGCTAATAACCCTGCACCTAAAACTAGGATGCCGGTTGTCCAAAAATAAACCCAGAAACGACTTTTGTCTTTAATAATTTTGAAGGATAATTTGATAGGGTAAAAAATGTTACCATTAGGATCATAGGATCTCATGCTGATTCTAGTAAATAGAAATGGCATTTCTCCGAGTAATTTTCCACTAATTCTATAAAACAAATTATCTGATCTTAGACTTGAATTAATAGTTTCACTTAGACTTGTTGATATATAATCTGTATCAATAAACTTGGTTGAAATCTTACTTTGCGCTTTAGGCTTGTCATCAAAAATTGAAAGCTTAACCGTATATTGAATGCCTTCCGTAAGCTTGAAAAAAGATTCTTTCAGATTACCGTCGTACTCATTACACACCGTTTGTTCTTTAAATCCATTCTGGCGCTGTTGTAGAAGTTCTACATGGAAGTGAAGGCCTGGACATAGTTTATTCAATTGCCCTACTTTATCATCCCACGAAGTTATTTTAAGCTCTGGTTGTATAATCTGCCAGCCTAAGTAAATATTCTGAGGCTTCTCATCAATACTACTAAAATCTTGTGTCAGATTTACAAATGGCCCTAGCTTAAAATAAACATGAAAGAGATTTGTATTTTGATCCTTAGAAATTGAATCAATTATCGCCTTGCGAATGGGTAAAAAATTGAGATTATGATTACTCTTTGAGTTATTTTGTACATAAACAATCAAGCTTTCACAACCAGTGATTCTAGAGTAGTTGTTTTGAATGTATGGGGATATTCTCTTATCATCATATCTAAAATGATATAAATAGCCTTCTGGAAGAGAGTTTATTGCTAATATATCTTGCTTATAGGATTCATAATAGTCCGATGAATAGAGCAAAACCATAATCTTAGCTATTAATTAATTAATTAATACTTTTAATTTATGTAAAAATTGAAACTTACCGAGAAAAATTGCTTTTTATCAATAAGTTAAATACCATTCGTGAACGAATCTGATTTAAAATACAAGATAACTCAATCACTTTTAAGCCAGGGTTTTGAAGTAAATGGAAAAGTTCATCCTAATTTGGAAGGGAAACATGCTTTTCGTTTAAACCATTCCAAATCAAGATTAGAGCAAATAAGGTTGCATGAAAATTTTTTACATAAATCAATTCCCTTAGTTAAAAAATACCATAAGGAAGGAAAGTTGATAAGCCCGGAAAATATCTCATTGTCAATTAGAGAAGTTAAGGAAGGTAGCAAAGAACAAATATTGTTCCGATGGTGGAATCTAATGTGGTGGAGTATTCCTTTTCAAAGAGCATATGGTAGGCAGTTGCGATTTATTGTATGGGATGATTATCATGATATGCCTTTCGGATTAATTGGCCTACAAAGTCCAATCCTGAAAATGTCAGTCAGGGATCACTATTTAAATATTCCAAAGGAGGAACTGGATATTTGGGTTAATAAGTCCATGCAAGCTCAAAGGTTGGGAGCGCTTCCACCATATAATGAAATTTTGGGTGGAAAAATGGTCGCGCTTTCATCTACCTCAGAAGAAATTTGTACCACATACAGAAATAAATATTCCAATCGGGTTACGGAAATTAATGAACGCGTTATTGAACCTGATTTATTATTTATTACCACAACAAGTGCTTTTGGAAAAAGTAGTATTTATAATCGATTAAAATACCACAATGAGTTAGTTGCTAAATCTTTAGGTTATACAAAGGGCTCAGGTACATTTCATATTCCTGAGAGCTTGTATAAAGAAATCAAAGTTTACCTACAATCAAATGGAACTGACACAAGCACCACCTTTGGACATGGTCCTTCTAGAAAACTAAAGCTTCTAGATATTGCCTTCTCTAAACTGAATTTGAGAAACTATACTTTTCATAATATTAAGAGAGAATACTTCATTTTTCCGTTAATTTCTAACTTAAAGGAAGTCATTCATGAAAGTGAGTCGCCAGACTATTTAAATAGGTCATTAGCTGAGATGACCGATTTTTGGAAAAAGAGATGGGCTATTCCAAGATCGAAAAGGAATCCAGAATGGAATAATAAGTTTTCCATCAATGACTTCATAAAGGATTTTAAGTTTCAAAAGTAAATGGGTAAATACAAAAAAAAGGGATCAGAAAGAATTCAAATGGAGAAATCTGAAAAGGATTTACTGTCAGATTCATCATTGATTAATCATGAGGTTACAGTTAAAGGAAACCGGTTTGCTCTGAAGGAAGTAATATCAGTAAGCGGATTTAAATCCGTTGTATGGAGGGCCAAAGATGAAGATGGTGAAGATTTTGCATTAAAATTTACTACTTCCAAAGATTATGTAGATAGTCCATTTAGAAAAGAAGTTTCTTGGGCAAAGAAATTAAACAACAGCGGTCTATTTGCTAGGTTATACTATGCTGAACTCAAAACAATTGTTAATGTCAAATGTGTTGTTTTTGTAGAAGAATACATTAAGGGTACTCCCTTGCAGGAAATACAAAATGAAAGGGTCACCTTGTCTTTTGTGATAAACTTTATCAAGCAAATGTGTAGTGCTCTTAATGTACTTAGGCACCAAGATTATTTTTTCAGACATGACGACTTGCATACCGGTAATGTGATAATCACCCCACCAAAGAAAGGGATAATTGAAAGTCAAGAAGAGATTAGGATAATCGATATGGGTTCATTGAAAAAATTTGATGACCCTCTCAAGGATATTAAAAACGGGTTTGATGATCTAAAAAATTTCTGCCAACACGTAGTTTTTCTACTTAACAAACTTCAAATAAATGAAAGGAATCATAAAAGGATATTAACAATACAGGAAAGGTTTTTTATAAAGGAATCAATGAGAATCTTAGAAACAATCCTGGATGATGATGACTCCAGAGCATTGAGAAGACCAGAATTGGTTCATAAGCATTTTTCTAGAATTTACGAAAGATCATTTATTGACGAAACAAACAAAGCAGCTCGTCTTTTAGATCCATTTGACTACATAGCCACTGAGCACATTGACAAGGATGAGTTGGTTATACAATTATTTGCAGATTTACCTTGGGTTCAGGAAATTTTGTCTGAAACTCCAATTCTCCTTTCAGGACCAAGAGGTTGTGGTAAATCAATACTTCTTCGCCGTTATAGTCTCAAGGTTCTCCTACTTGGAAAGGAAAAGGTATTTAATGGTGTAGGTCTAGCTGGTTTCTATATCTCTTGCAGTTCCGAATTCAGCAATAGATTCAGTTTAGTTAATTCAGAGATTCTTGTCAAAAAATTCAAAAATAATATTATCCATTATTTTAATTTAACTCTGCTTAAGGAGGTTCTGCTAACATTAAACCGAGCGCAATACAGTGCGAATTTTAAAGAGAAACTCAGATTAGATATAGATGCACAACTGGATATCTTTAATTGGATTAGTAAAAAGCTCAAGCTCAAGCGATATGAAACTAATCGACTAGAAGGAGCCAGACCCCTTGAGCATATATATGAGTTCATCATTAGAGAATTGAATATTACCTACGGGACCTTCTTGGATCCAAATTCCAAACTAAAAACGAGATCTTCAATAACCTTTTTGTCTGAATTCACTACTTTTTTATATGATCGATTAGATTTTTTTCAAACTAAAAAAATCGCCTTCTTTCTAGATGACTATTCTGTTCATAGAATTCCAATTTATGTTCAGCAAGTTCTTAATCAAATAATATGGGATCGGCAGGCTCACCATATTTTCAAAATTTCATCCGAGAAATACGGAGCGGAAACTTTAATGGAGAACAAAGTGACTGCTGAGCCTTCAAGAGAGTTTAGAGAAATTGATATCGGACGTTATTATATCAACTTAGCCAAATCAGGAAAACAAGTAACAAAATTTGCTTCCGAATTACTTGACCATAGATTAAAACTAGCCGGATACAGTGGCACAGCGGCAAAACTGATTGGACCATCGTCGAACGATGGTCAAATTGGCTTGCAAATTAGGAACAAAGAGAATTCTAGCTCCATTTATCATGGTGTAGAGACAATTTCTAAGATTTGCTCTGGTGACATTTCCAGCCTAATTGAAATTTATCGAGAAATCTTTAATCAAGGAAGAGTTGCTAAGAATACCACAAAATTGGTTAGTAAACACACGCAGCATAAAGCAATAACAACTGTTTCAAGGCACTTTTTCTCCGTAATAAGAACATATCATCCAAAGGGTCCAGAAATGTATGATTTGGTCTCTCACTTTGGAAATTTATGTAGAAAAATTGTGGCTGAAGGAAGTTTCCAGTTTGATAAAAAGACTAGAAAGAAATTTCCCAACGAAACCAGTCGAATCGAGGTTGAACAAAACACTCAAGAAGCAGAAGACTGGAGTCCGAGTGCTAAAGAATTATCTAAAGAACTGGTACGCAGAGCAGTGTTTATCGAATTGGAAGAGGGCAGGGGAAGACATACTTTGGGACCGACAATCAGATGGCAATTAAGAAGAATATATAACCCTTCATTCTTAATTGGAATGACTAAGAATACAGCAATAAAGTGGCATGACAGTGATTTCAAGCATTTCTTAGCTGATCCAAAGGATAAGTGTGAACTTGAATACGAAAGGAAGTGGAAGCTGCCACCAAAAGAAAAAGGTTTATTTGATGAGGATCATTAAGAAAGAGTTAATAGAGTCCATAGGAGCCTATCCAGAATTTCAAAGATTTGACAATCCAAAGGACGTAATCGATTTATTTGTTTGTGCCCAAGGGTTTGAAAAGAGAACAACTGGAGTTGCCAAGCAACTTTTTAATTCCAAAGTTAGAATTCGCAAATCCATCAAACTATTGCACTCAACAAATATTGAAGAGAATCGAATTTTTGAAGATGAGCTGGATCATTATTTGAATGCTATATCTACTTCACGAACTCAATATGAAATCAACATCTCGGAATTTGCTCAGAAGTTCAGAAATGACTTAAAGGAAATAGCTGATTCTCCAAAAAAAATATCAGTTATGATTGACATTTCTTCTTTCTCTTCATGCCTTATCTTAAGCATCATAAAAGTAACATTTGAGTTCCAAGTAAAACTCCAATTAGTTTATTCTGAAGCTGAAAAGTATCATCCGCTTGAAACTGAGTATGATTCTATTTTGGAAAATGCAAGTAATATGAATTCCGAGTTTTCTCAAACAGAAGGAATCAGTAAAGTATTTGTATGTCCCCAGTACGATGGAGGTGCAAAAGAGAAAAGTGAACTCATTATTGCTTTCCCCTCATTTGATGCTGCAAGAACTTATTCTGTATTAAGTTATATCGATGACTTAATTATTAAAGAAAAGAAGGATGAGAGGGTATATTGGCTCATAGGGAAGCCACATTTATCACCAGATGCTCAAAATAGGAGAATGGCTGTTCAGAAAAGTATTCATCAAATTCAAAGTAATTCTAAAGTACTAGAAGTGAGTACATTTTCATATAAAGAGACCATGACCGAATTGGATCGAATTTATCAAGAACACAATATGAACTTTCATATTAGTATTTCAAATATTGGTTCCAAAATGCAATCAATTGGTATTAGCTTATACGCAATGTTAAAACCCAATATATCTGTATACTATTCTGAGCCAACCAAATATAAGATAAACAGTTATGGAGAAGGTATTAAGGATATCTGGATTTTGTCTTTTGAAGATACATTTAACTTTATTAAAGAATTATTTCAAGTAGATACTTTTGAAATAGTCCCTTAGTTCTTATTGTTATGTTAAGTAGTATATGAAACTAGATCCTAGTAAAAGTAAGCGTAAAACTGAATTATGTTAAGTAGAATCCAATCTTCATCCGGGCGGGCAATGCAAAATACCGATGGTGCGGTTGTCCCGATAGCTATCGGGAGTGTGTTGGGAGTGACTATTTTGCTCAGATACACAGATACAGTTTTACGAACCTTAAAATCATTATTATGAAGCATACTACAATGCATTTGGCAGGTAGCAAAAAAATACTTGTTGGTGGGATTTTTGGCCTTTCGCTTGTACTCAGCTCATCATTTGTTCTTAAGTCACAGTCATTCATAAATAATATACCGCAAGCATGTGAGCAAGTCATTTTAGTATACGCTGAGGAGTGGTCTGGCACAACGGGTGAACTTTTACTTTTAGAGAAAAAGGGCCATCAATGGGATACCGTTAGCATGGCCATCAAGGTCAATTTTGGCAAAAACGGCATGAGATGGGGAAGGGGACTTCACAAGAATAAAGAGACCCTGGAGAAACAAGAGGGTGATGGTTGTGCGCCTGCAGGGGTATTTGAATTGGGTTTAGCTTTTGGATATGATGAGCAACCAACCGGATTGAGTTGGCCATATCAGCAGGTAACGGACAGAGATTATTTTGTTGACGATGCCAATTCCGGAGATTATAATACATGGCAAACGATTCCGGTGAATGAAGTCAATGACCCCCAATCAAAATGGAACTCTTATGAGCACATGAAGCGAAAGGACCATTTATATTCATTGGGGATCGTTGTGAAGCATAATGAAAGTCCCATCGTTAAAGGGAAGGGCAGTGCCATCTTTCTGCACGTTGAACGAGCTCCTGGTTCACCCACTTTAGGATGTACTTCTATGAAAGCAGCTGATCTACTTAAAATTATGCGATGGCTTGATGTCGATAAGCACCCGTTGCTTATTCAAGCGCCTAAAAAGGAATTGAACAACATTGAAATGTGAGTTAGCGGGTTGTGCTTCGAAGGCTGGTGCTCTTCAATTTTTGGATGGGGGAGTTTATTACATTATGAGTGCGGTTACATATAGCTACAATATTTAATATCTTTACGATATGGCAACTTTGAAAGACATTAGAAACAGAGTGATTGACAGTCTCATGTCTATTGATAACCCGGAATACCTTATTGCTCTTGAAAAGATGATCAAATCATCCAATATAGAGCATTCAAAAGTACCTCTTACAGAAGAACAAAAGATTATGTTAGCCATGAGTGATGATGATATCCAAAACGGTCGGATAATCGATCAGCAAACACTTAATGAACAAGAAATTGAATGGCTGACAATAAAAATAGTCTGGACCCGGACTGCAGCCGTCCGTCGCCATAGGCTTTGGCCGGCGGGGACATTCAACGAAATCAAATTCTACGATACTGGGTCGAACATAACAAGTCGAATACTTATTCTCTAAAGCTCCTGGAATTAAGTAATGAAAAGACCAGGCAGATATCACAAAATCCAAAAATGTATCGGTTGTCTGAGTATCCTGATACTCGGGTTGCATCGATGGGACATTTCAGCATCTACTATCAAATAGATGGTAGCTCGATTATTATTACGGCATTCTGGGATAACCGAGATGACCCAAAGAAACTTCTTAAAGAATTGAAAAAGACTAAATAGCTAAATTTCTCAATTCACATCCGTTCACAGGTTTTTTAATATAATGATATCATTGATTAAGATCATTGATGTTTTCAAACAGCTCAATAGGATCACTAAATGTCAGTTAAATAGATATCCCATAAAAGTCGGGAATTGCCTTAACATAAAATCTGTATCGTTATCGTACTGCGTAGCGATAACTGATTTTATGTTAAATACTCGCTGTGCTCGTATTACGGCAATTCCCTACGTTCGTTACATAATTTATATTATGTTAAGTACGGGGATTGTCCGCAGACAATTAGAAACACCGGTATTAGATTTGCCGCTCGTGTCTCCCAATCAACGGTTACTCAATCAACTTTCCGATGTTCTTCATAAGTTAAACATCGATCATTTCCGGTCTGATATATGTATCAAGCCAGGCCGCCAAAAAACCGTTACTATTCCTTTTTCTCTTCATCCTCTCTTCGGTTCCGGTAATCTTCTCATATCAAGCCGTCCGGATCGTTTCAAATCTTATGTTAATGCTATCGTTCTCAATCCAGAGCACAGACATGAGATTGAATTAGATACGGTCAATATTGCATTTCTTGCTCAAACTCCATTGGAGATCATTAAGAAGCTCGTGCAATATGGTTTTTTAGAAGAACTCCGAGAACACGTAGAGTGATGGCAGATCACAAACCTAAAGGGTGCCCACTTGATAGTCATGTTGGGTGCTACGGTTCGCGTTGTATTTGCTACCGTGATCAAGAAATGTTGTTTAGTGAGTTCAAAGTTTGGCTTTCTGATAATCACAATGAATATGTGAATCGTATCTCTAAGCGTGCTTTGATCTTGCGAGTTGTTGAGTATATGAGCTCCAATTTCGAAGCTCATAAATTGGCTTAGTACGATGGACCCTCTATTGGTTTATCCTACGGGCGCATTGCTCACCAAAAATCTACGGTAAGTTGTCTGTTCAGGCCGCACCGTTTGATATCGTGCCCATGCTTCAGGTCCGGCCTGGGATGCTATTGGCCTATGATCAGGTTTTATGGCATTCCGGCCGTCCTTCCAGGGATAATGATTCCGGCAATCCGAATTCCACAAAACCGGAACCACCTGACCGGCACGACGTCAATAAGGAAAAAACCTATGCCGGTCAATTGACTGCCCATAGTAAAAAACGATTGACCAAAGCAATCAACTTACTTGTAGCCCAAGCTTTGCCAAAAACCGCGATTAATTTTAAAACTGGCGATGAGTTCAAATTTCGGGTCAACTTCGTCACCCTCACATTACCCGCTCCCCAGGGCGCCGTGTCCGATAAGGAGATTAAAAAGACCTGTCTCGACAATTGGTTAAAAACAATGCGGTACCGTCACAACCTAAATTCGTATGTTTGGCGTGCTGAACGGCAATTCAATGGCAATATTCATTTTCATATCACTACGGATACATACTTGCCTTACGATCAAATTTGTAATGTCTGGAATCATCAATTGTCAAAATTTCACTTTATCGATGAATTTGAGGCGGCAAACGATCACCGTCACCCCAATTCGACGGATGTCCATAGCGTTCAAGGTGTCAAAAATCTAGCTGCCTACATGGTCAAATATTGCTCAAAAGATCCTGAAGAGCATTTGAAGGAAGTAAACCAGAAACGCCGGGCAATTGGCGATCGTGAAATTATACCGGAGGATCACCCTTGGCGCAAAATTGAAGGTCAGCCGGAATGGAACCAACCAATAAACGGTAAGGTCTGGGATTGCTCCCAGAATTTGAAAACGAAGGAAACATGCTCAATTGAGATCGACAGCGATGCAATGCAGTGTCTAAACTTCACAAAGGATAATTTTCCTGAAAATTGCTCGTCCTTCGATCATTGTTGGTGTGCTTTTTTGTCCGAACACGAAATGCAGATGGTTCTCACTGCCCGCATTTTCAATTTATACCAGGAATATCTATCCAGGATTAGACGGCATGCGCCGCCCGTTGTCGTCGTCGACAAAACCATTCAAATCACGGTTGATCCCCAACCTATCGACTTTATAGGCACTCAGACCGCTTTCGATTTTAAGGTCAAACCTCCTGATTAATAAGAATTCAAATGGCAAGTGCAAAGTAAGTTGTTCTATACTGGTATTTACGTTGTTTCAAGTTGGTTTCAATGAGGTTTGAGAGTTATTTTAAAGTTGATTCAGAGTTGATAAAAAGTTGATTTAGCGGTAATGAATAGGATTGATAAGTCGACAGGAAAAGGAAAAACATAAAACAGCATCTACAACTCAACAACCAACAATTAAACTACATCACATCAACCAACGCAATACCCAACCACCGCAAACACCCATTCCCCACCTACCCCCAAGGATCACCTGACAGGGGTCCCGACTTTGCGCCGGAACCGCACCGGATGGGTCTGACGCCCCCGGAACCCCCAAGCCCGGGACACCCGGAACCCGCAGACGGTAACTCAACCACAATTCAAAATTTCAGAACTTACAAACGGACGGCATACGCCAAAATGAAATTGCAACATTCAAAAAAGCGATCTATATTCCCACTTCGATTTAAAGGCCATCAGCACGATTTTTTCAGGCGGTGAAGGGTCAATGCTTCGTAGTGCTGATAGTGTCGCAATCCTTCCTGATTTATTCCATGGATACTGATATACAACCGGTTCCCGGTTATTGGGGGGTTAGTCGCATTCAAGGGTACCGCCGCGATGCGGCGATTGGGGTTTTAGCACCTGGCAACTGATAGAGAGGTTCTCCCCAGGCACCCCCTCCGGCTCCCTTCAGAGCGTGGCCCCCACCCCTAAGCTACTTTTACATAATGTGGTCTTATGAGACAAGCCCCTCAACCAACCGCGCGCGCCTGGCCTTGTCTCATAAGCACATTATGTAAAGTAGCCGCCACCCACCGCCGCCCCAACCCAGTGTACCCCCGCCCTGGTGGGGGCCAGGCAACGGCTTTCCTGTCTGCCCGCCCGGCACCGAGCTTACCAGCTCGGGTCCGGGCTTCAAGGACAGTGCAACTTGACAGTGAAGGGAGCCGGAGGGGGTGCCTGGGGAGCCCCGCAGGGGGTTGCCCTCCGTAGCTCCGGCCGACGTTAACGCAGTAGCCCAATGCATCGAGATTGCAAAAAACCGGAGCAATCTCATTATATTGCCTAATTAATGAATCATACCGGCGTAGTAGTGGTGTAGTTTTCTCTATTATTCAACTAACAATTTCACCATGAAAGCAAAATTTGGTGCCATTGTCGTTGCAGGTTCCGGTAAGATCGGCGGCCATGTAGCGAGCCGGAATCGGGCCGGTGCATACTTCCGAACAAAGGTTACCCCAGTCAATCCGCAGACATCTGCGCAGAATACTGTTCGTAACCGTTTAACCACTTTGTCCCAGGCATGGAGAGGCCTGACAACCGCTCAGCGTGCCGCCTGGAATGCCGCAGTGGGTGACTTCGCTACCACTGATGTATTCGGAGATCTGAAGAACCCAACAGGATTTAACCTTTATCAGAGGTTGAACAATAACCTGGACATCATCGGAGTAACTGCAATTGATGTGCCGCCAGTGCCATCTGAAGTAGACACCGTTGATATCGGGGCTTTGTCCGTAGATATCGGTACCGGCGACGCCATGACCATCGAAACCAGTGGAGCTGTGCCCACAGGCATGAAAATGATGGTTTGGGCTACTCCTGGCGTATCCCCTGGTAAGAACTTTGTTAAGTCTGAATACAGACTAGTACAAGTGTTCGATGCGGCCGCCGCTTCGCCGCATGACATCCAGTCGGATTATGAGGCAATTTTCGGGGAGCCTGCGGAAGGCCAAAAGGTTTTCTGTAAAATCCAGTTTGTAAACTCAACCACCGGTCAGAAGTCCTCCGGACAGTCTACCAGTGCGATTGTTGTTTCCACTTAATCTATCTTCACTGGATGAGAATTCAATTTGGATCAATCGTTGCTGCCGGGTCCGGCAAGCTTAGCGGGCATTCAGTGTATTCCGGTGGTCCTGGTGCGTTTTTGCGTACCAGGAACATCCCCCGGAACACTCAGAGCAATGCCCAATCCATTGTCAGAAACCGACAAATGAACCTCACCCGGGAATGGCGCAATTTAACCGCACTTCAACGCTCCGCCTGGAATGCCGCAGTTCCTAATTTTGCCACATCTGATATATTTGGGGATATTCGCAACCCTTCAGGCTTCGAGCTATTCTGTAGACTCAATACAAACCTAATTTTGACAGATAGCCCCCAATTGGTTCTACCACCTGCCAGTTCGGGCATTGTTATCCAGGAGTTTAGGGATATGGCTTTCAATAGCATTGTTGAGTCCATGCGCATACGTTGGTTTGGTGGCATCAATGGCAATTCTGCGGTGTTGGTTTACGCAACTCGCCCCCTGGGCAGAGCGATCACAACCAGCCGCGACAATCATAAGCTGGTTAAAGTCCTCAATTCTTCAGATGGTAGCCAAGATAACTTTTGGGCTGATTACGTGAGTATTTTACCCGCTCCACCCAGCCAATCCCAAATTTCATTTCGTTTCTATTGGATCAACCGGAATACCGGAGAACGTAAATTGCAACTGACTCATTTAACAAAAAACCTGGTTTAACCATGGCCCGCATCAAATACACCGCATTAGTCGAATCAATCCGTGGATCAATCCAGGGAACAACCTTCCAGCGCAACGCCTACGGCCACACTATCAAATCCAAGCCAAATATGGTTAAGCCGATCAAATCAAAGCAATTGATTAGGCAGCGTGACACAACCAGGAGCGCACAACAATGGGCCGCGATTTCAGCCGCCAATCGAACCGCTTGGAATTCCTACGCGGAAAACTTCCCAATTGCCGCCCGCCTTAATCCAGATTCAAACCTTAATGGTTACAACTATTTTGTGAAGTATCACAACTTTTTGCACCTGGATGATCCTTTAGGACTCCTGGCGGATCCCGGCGCCACTTCCTATTCTTTCAACTTTGATCCGGGCGTTTTAGAACTCGGTACCATGCCCAATTCCCTCACTTTCGTTTGTGAATTGTCTGATAGTTCATTCGATTGGTTAGGCCTGCTTTTTTGTACCGCTCCGCTCAAAGCATCACAGGAGTTTATCCAGTTGACCCCTCGGTATATGGTCAGTGATGAAACAGACCAGGGAGCTACATTTGAATTCTACGACGAATTTGTGAGCGCATTCGGTAAGGCTCCCCAGGTGGGTGACGAAATCGGATTAAAACTTGTGGTCCTGGCCGCAGACCTCGGTCAAATGAACTTTGTTTCCACCTTCAAGAAGGTAATTACAGCCGCTTAGCATTTTTCATTACCTTTACCGGTATGAACCGCCACAGGTCCACATATCGCGTTCAATTCATCATAGGGGTGCTACTGTTTGTGATCTTCGCACTGTATACAATTATCGTACGCCTATTTTGATAAGTGCTTTGGGCAAAAAATCCCCGCCGGAGGCATCGTCTTAAAATTTTTTTCTATATTCGTACTGCGGCAACGCTGGGAAGCGACCGCAGCCCGAAGCACAACCACTGCGGTGTTTGTATGTTTCATAAGTCCTGGACACCTTAAGGTTTCAGGATTTTTTTTTATATTGTCCTCATGGCTGATCAAGTAAAAGCTACCTGCCCCATCGAATCACATAAGCGTTGTTTCTTCCCGGAGTGCCGTTGTCGCCAGGTCCACCGCGATCGCAGGATTAAATATCTCCAATGGTTAACTGATTTCTTTATTGAAGCGGACAAACGCAAAATTGATGATTCCGTACTATCAGAGTCAAAGCTTCGCACCGCTTATCTCTCCGATCACTCCCCAGTGTCCGCAATCGAGTCCTTTACGGTTCGTTCCATTTAGAATATTTTTTCTATATTGGAACCATGAAACAATCAAGCACAGCCGCTGCAGTTGGTATAGTACCCACTTCAGTAGGCCGGATTGATCCCTCTTATCATAATGTTCCCAGTTGGCGGGGTATTTATATTATGTTAAGTAGAAGAAATAACCTTACTCATTTACCGTAACACAATCACATCATTCTTGTGCCTATAACCCAGCTTGTATGATGCGCCAAGTCCAAAACCCAGCAACACCTTCCTATCCTGATCCTGCCCTAAAGGATCATTTGGTTTTATAACCAGGTAGCGATCCTGGAAATATTTTATCGATATACCAATATTGATAGCCATACCAAATTTAAAGTTAACCTCCGCTGAACCATCCAGGTACCATCCCATCGATCGATCCTGCCCTCGATAATTGCTTACTTGATCGAAAGGCATCCAGGTATCGTCTTCCTTCAATTCGGGATTGATATTGGTAATGAAGTACGTGCCAGCACTTATGGATCCTGTCATCGGATGGGTATTCTTCACCAGGTCGTATGAAAAACCTACTGTATGGGCTCCGAAACGATTTCGAAAATCGTAACGTGTCGTATCAGCTTTGCGGCTGTGTGACTTAAAAAACGAGTAACCGTATCGAAGCCGAACCATAGGTGTTATGGCCATGTGTCCATAAATCTCCTTGCCCGTCATAAATGGCAGTACCTTATTCGTGAATGAAATAGGAAATGAAATGTCAAGGTCAATCCCTACCTGCAGATATGGTAAATCCCTCCCGGGTTTGGCATCGCCCCCCAGCCATGTAAGGCATTGTGTCTTGATGAGGTCAATAGGTATTGCTGCACCTCCTGCACCGTTGGGATTGCTGGAGATGATCATGCCGACGATTCCCCGATTGTCCAAAAGAGGTCCACCCGAGCAACCTCGTATGATACTTCGCAAGTCTGTATGTATGCTGTCTTCGCCAACTTCCAATATCGTTCCTCGAAGGCTCATGGTTGTGGGATTCCAGTTCCGTCGTATGCCGATCAACCCAACTTTGGCATGCTCGCGAGGACTTGAAATGATCGATCTGTAAGGCCAAAGCATGGAATTAGTAACTGGTACCTTAATCAGAGCAAAATCATGCTGCGCGCTGACGCTGTAACCCGTGGCGGTGATTGAGTCCTTACCACCATCAAAAGCAACCCAAATGACGCTGGCGAAATCCTCTTCCCTTTCGTCGTAGACCACATGTTTGGCTGTAGCTACATAGAAGGTGTCTGCCCGCTCTGCTATCACAAAGCCAAAACCATCACCAGCCGGCAGATTGCTATCGACTTTGAGCACATACTCCTGTGTTGAGGTGTTCTTGAGCAGCCACCAGGGAGTTTGTCCATAAACTGCCAACGGCACAATCAATAGCAGCCATTGTATCAGTCGAAGGTGAACCATTTCTTGTCCCTTAATAGTTTTAACTCGTCACCCTTCTTGCGTGAACCGATGCCCAGGAAGGTGGAGAACTCCAACATTAGTCCCCGCCGCTGATCTGACGGAGCCAGACCCTTGTTGGGATTGATGTAAGCATATTCATTGAAAGGCCAAATGACTGAAAGCTGTAATCCAAGGACAACCCCTCCAAAAGTAATACTTCGTGCATCCATGCCCATGATCAGGCTTCCTGTAAAATTGGGCAATTCCAGACCTGTCATTGCTTCTTATGACTCGAATTCGCCGTTGTTCATGGCTATTTGTGGATCCATCGACATGACACCATAGCCAAAGAGCAGTCTACCCTGGGTGTACCGTATTACACTACTCTGTACTTGCCACGCCAATAGCCACTGGTGCATATTAGCGCGATGCTGAAAGCGTGCCACCCCTTCATCGGTGACCACATCAAGACTGCTTAGCCAATAGCGCTGGTAGCCATATCGCATGGACCATCTTGGTAAGGCGCCATACTCCATTGCAGCCCCTAACGTGCCATTAATCTTCATAGACTCCCTATCAAATGACGGGATGATCACCCCTCCCAAAGCAACAATTGACCAACGTAAGCTCTGCAGGGGTATATCATGGACATACATGGACCCTCTCACATAAGACTGCAGTTTGTTGATCGTGATGGATGAGGCCTCACCATCTTTGTAGTCGTAAATGAACCCCGTAAGCTTACTTTTCCTAAACAGCAAGTTTCCCGGAAGCGCCTCTTCTGGTGCTAACCGGAAAAAGTCTGATCGGGCCAATGAATCATCGCTATGTGCAACAGTACCGAATATTCGCTGTGGGGATGATGACCAAAGATCAGCCGGCGCTATGATGTCTACTACCTTGCCCTGACGTAGTTTTCCTGTCCGGATCTGGTAGTTCCATTCAAAACCGGTTGGTTTGAGACGACGAATAAAGGTGAGGTTGTCCTTTTTACTGTACTTGAAAAACTCGTATCTATAAGATCCCGAAAGTCCATAATGTTGCACCTGGATGTCGGTAGCAAACTCGCCTTCGATCGAAACCCCAAACTGTCGGGGAACGGCAATGTAGAGTGAGTCATTGCGCTCGAAAACGATCAGTCCAACCCCCTGCTCATTGGTGATGTCACTGGAAACTTTCACCCATGCCTCCCGATAACGGTTGGTACCCTGTCCAGCTACGATGGCGCAGAGCAAAAAAGAGCCTAGGATCAGTACTAGTTTCCGCATTTAAAACAGCTTTTTGAGACTCCACAGGATGCCACTTATAAAAAGAAATGCACTCCAGATCAAGATAACCCCTTCATTGTGATATATATACTGCAACCAACTAGGTTTTAGATTACGGAGGTATCCTTGTATGCCAGCTTCCAGCTTACTTACCTTCGACTGCAGGTCCACGGCAATGCCTTGCTTATTGATCAATACTGAAAGATAGGCTGGGTCAACCGGTGCTAACGATAGCCATTGTCCCCTACCGAGCGTGTGCTGCTTGTTGATCTCGAGAAGTTCCACCTCCCCGGAAACGATACCCGATACCGTGTGATTGTGGGGGTCCAATGTGGTGAATGATAAAGCATCGATACCTATCGTCGGGAGTGACAATTTCACTGAGTCAGCCACCTCAAAGCTGGCAGGCTCTGGCCCGTCCACCTCCCATCTTACCGTTAAAAAATGTGGGGGCTTACCTTCGGTGTTCTCAATAGGCATTCTCTCTCTATTGATTATAAGTTCGGCGCGTTCAATGAGCAGAAGCAGCTGCATACTTCCTTTCCTGACGTAACATCGGGTCCCCAATGGTGTCCGCTCGATATCTATCTCGGTATTGGAGCCTATCTCCCATTCTGACCATATCACACGATTCCCATTGATCTCCAGCCGATTGTCCCCGCTTTCGTAGGCCGGAATGCCGGTGGGAATCAGTTCAATTTCCGTGGCATCCTTTATGGATATGCGTTTGATAGTCAGTCGATTATCTGCCAGTGTGGGTACGGAGTAAGCGGCTTTCGTGTGTAGTCTCACAGTTTTTGTTAGCACTGAAGCCCTTACATTCGTTATTGGCTTCCTGATTCCAGCCACGATACTGACGAGCACTAAACACACAATGGTGATGGCCAGTGCCCAGAGTCGATAGTGGTTGGCTTCACGCACGGCTTTCCAGTCATTATATGCCTTTAGCCATTCCAGGTTTTCCTTTGCTCCAGGGAGGTCATCTTGCTCCAGTGCTTTTGCAGTCTTTTGCTCCCGCCGATTCAATTCCTTTTGCATTTTAGCCTTGCTCATGGTCATGGTACTATAAGGTTAACAGGAAGAGAATAAACCGGGACATTTGTGAACCGCTCCCGGGCTGTGAGTCGCATTTTATATTGGCCAGGGGGTAAAACTGACAAGTCTATGGAGATAGGGTCTCCGGAATCGGCGGACGTGATGAAAGGTTGTTGCCATTCGGAGGAACCACCACCAGGAGTAGTGAAGTGATAGGAAATGTCCTTCAAATCACTAAAGGCCCTAAAATAAGCCCTAAGCTTGCGCTCTGCCTGAAGTTCTTCCAGCTTATTTGCCCAACGTATTGGTAGATGAAGGACGGTTTCATCGACGGTCACAAAAGCTTTGATACTCAGGTCGGTAGATGAGAGGCTGCTTATACGTTTCAAGATACGCATCGGCCAATGCCATACCTCGGCTACCGGCAGGGTCGCATCCATTTGAAAATAGGTTTTCAAAGCAAAAGGCGTCACTCTTACATGTGCCTGACGATGGCCTTCATCTGGGGCATGTACCCTGAGAAAAACGGTATCTTCCAATGGTCCACGAAATTTGCCGTAGAGGTACCCTACTAAAGTGATGCCAGCTCCTGACTGGGCTTCCCGATAAAAGCCCTCACAGTGTCGGGGAGATCGCGGGCCGTATCCTACATAGGGATCCTCAACTGGCTGAAGAAGTTCATCGCAGGGAGACTGAGCACGTACCTCTTCATTTACAAGACAGCAAATGAAAATTGTACAAGAAACTACCAATCTAAAGATAATCTTTACCCTGGGTTTGGGTACTACATGAGTCATAAAGAGGTTCATGAGCATGGTCAATGATCTTTTCATTGGTCTTCCGTTTAAATAAAACTAATTAAGGGCCATGACACATAAGTATTCATTACACAAGTCCGGTATCCGGACGGAGATCATAAGCTAGAGGAAGTATGTAATTCCACATTACTTCCATACAACCACAGGAAATTATCATATGCATAGGCTTCCAAGAATACGGTGGTCGCCTCCCAGGTCTCAATGCCCAGCGAAAGTGTAATACTCCCCTGATCGGGTTCAGCGTAATTTCCCTGATACTTTCCACAACCGATAATCAGAAGTACGAGTGATAACTTCATGGTATTTTAAGTTGGTGTGGTGGTAATACAATTTAATCAATTACAGGCAATTCTTAGTTCATTTGCATTCATTATGTACAAAAGCGTTCGTAATCCGGATCCTTTAACCTGGTAAGTGTCTATTTCAAAGTGTTTTATGTCTGGAATAGATTTTCTATTGCATATTTCAGGTTTAATGCAGGAGTGACCAAAGAGATTGTCTTTGCTGAGCCGCGAATCGTTTAGCCGATTGCAAATTGTTTTTATCTTGGCACGGGTATTGTAACTTCACTTACAAATACACAATCATGAAAGGATTACTATTTTCAGCACTTATTATTTTATTGGCTCTTACTGTCCAGGCACAGAACAATGATCGCAGAGGCTTTAAAGGGAAAATTACAGCTTCTGAAGTAGCTACATTAGATGCAGCAACCGAAGAAGTACTGGTGAGTACCGAAGAAAGCACAGACATTGTATTTGATGGACGCAATATCACGATCGGTAACGATGTCTATGAAATTGTGACCCGTGAATATGATGGGAAGTCCACCAATACCTTCAAAACCACTAAAAGGCGCAATACTTTCGTGATTGAATTCATCCCCGGCACATCAGTAACTGTGATTGATGAATCTAACGATGCCGAGATCACCGTGTATAAGCTTGATTAGACTGATCTTCAAAGGCTCATCAATTTGACAAACATGTTATCCTTCTTCCAATGCCATAAAGTTAAGTGTCTTCCTCATCCTCCCCTTTTTCCCCCGATACGTCGGACCGCTCAGGCCGGAAACAAAGTGGTCTTGTCTTTATAACATTTCCCCGGTCGTCATCTGGTTTTGTGTTCTTTGGAAAAAAAATACCTATCTGAATGTTGGGTTTTCTGTTTAGCCCTAAAACGAACTCAGGTTAAATAGATGATTTGGTGTTTTTCAGCCAATCTTTAATACCAGGCAAGAACCTGCTGAAAAAGTCTCAGTTACATTTGATACGACTGGCTGAAGAGAAGATGTATAAATATACTTCGATCTGAAGCCAGGAAGTAGATGATGTGACTGAGGCTAGCAAAAATATATTGTGAACGATATTTTCCGGATGCTTTAAATAAGGTAATCCTTATCTAAAAACCTTGTACCATTAAATATTTCATAGGCGTTTTTCAGCTGGTCCTAAGCCAATACCTGATTGATCAGTGCCACAGTGAATATGCTGAGCAAAAACCAGCCAATAAACCCTTCTACAATACACAAATAGCGAGCAAAGCCTTTGGTAGGTACCGAGCCAAAACCAAGTGTAACAAAACTATTGATGCTTAATGTTATCGCGTTAATCACTGTTAACAGCAACGAACCCCCTACTACGATGATAGGTCCTAAATAGGACTTTTGTTTCGGCTTTATTGCCTTTGCATAACTCATTAGCAGTCTGCTTTTACTTTCTAAATCCCATTCTGAAGGAAAAAACACATACAATACGGAGAATATTAAGATCACGTAGAGCGACATCAAAACAGCCAAGCCAGGATCTGTACCGTGGTTTGTGTAGATTCTGAGTAGTACATTCAATTGCCAGCGAAGAAAACTACTGAAGGTCCCCTCCTGCTGATAGCGATGATTTAACATCTGACCCTGCAACTCCTTCATTTCACTATAGCAGGCATTGGCCGACTCCAGGTCACCCCTCGATGTGAATATCGAATGCATATGTTTATAAATGTTAATGAGGTTTTTGAAAGCGATGTCGTTGTCAAAGTCACCACTTTCCTGGGTTCCATACTCTATATAACGAAGTTTATAGCCCTCCAGCTGATCCCAGTAGAGCTCATTCCATATTTCTGAAAAGAGAAATTTCTCAAAGGAAACAGTCTGTTGGAAATGATTGCTCACAAGAAAAAAGCGTTCCGAAACACTGACTTCGGCAAAATATACCTCGATAGCAAAGTCATTTTCACGGATGTCCAGGTTTAAGTAGCTCCCTTTATTGAGGATGAACCGAGCGGTGCTGTCACCAGAAAAAGTGTTTCCTGTGAGATATAAATCGCCCGAGGGTGTTCCCGGAAGCTTGTAATGGTTAAATTCTCCATACATACCCAGTTTTATATCACAGCGTTCGACAATAATGGCCTGAGCGCTATTGTTGCCTATCAGTAGGTTGCCATTGCTGATTTTGCTATCCAGCAGATCGATTTCTCCTTTATTCACCCGGTTATTTTCTATTTTAACCTGTGAAGCAGTCATCCCTTCCAGCATCACGCCAAAGTCTATATTGTTTTGACTCACCTCTACCCTTTCATAAGTTGATTCCAGGACTTCTACAATATTGGTCGAGCTGTTTTGATGAAAAATGAACGCATACCCGGCTGTCTCACTGATGGTTAACCCATTGAACTGACAATTTCGAATTTCCAGCCCTTCCCGGAAATCAAATTGGTTCAGGTAAAGGTGATCTATGAAGCTCAGGTTATCTAAAATCACGGGCCTGTCAATAGTTATAAGCCCCTGATTGTTAACAGATTGTAGCTGATAATCAGAAATATAATTGTAAATACCATTATTCCGTTTCAGCTTATTATCAGTGATGGATATTTGCATTTGAGATAGCGTCAAATCACCTTCCCCATCCGTTAATAAAAGCTTTATCCATTGTTCTACATTGACGGATTGCTGGCAATAGCCCGATATCGGTAGCATTAGGATAAGCAAACAAAAAATCCGAGTGAGTTTAATAGCCATGGTTAGGTACGTCTATCTATAAAAGAAATTAAGATAACCTGAGTTCGACATAAGGAACCCAAAAAACCGTCCTTACCCGTCACTGCGAATCCTTTTGGGTTGGATATGTGGTAGGAAGGGTGTGGCAGTCTCCTGTTTTAAGTTGAGATTGCCACGGCCACCCACCGCAAATTGCCTGTCTATGTGACCTCGCAATGACCGGGTCACGCAGACGGTTTTTGGTGTTTGCTAATACAGCTTTATATCGAACTGAGGTTAAGATAGTAAATCCCACGTAATCTATCATACCTATCGAAAAATGACTTTCGCTTCACCCGGAATTTCTAACTGATCAACATTTTCAGCATTTTAACTTCTTTAACTGATGGAGTTTAAGTCATGGTCCATCCATGCGCTTATCTTCTTTTATCCGACTTGACTTTACATCAATTGGTTTACCTGTTTTGGACAATGCTCAGCGCAGTCTGATCATTGAGCTCCTTTCTGATGAGTGGGAATTTTCCTTTGTTGAAGAAAAAAACAAACAAAGCTCCGGGAGCTGCAGGAATGAAATGGCTGATATTCCAATTTCCACCTTTTGTACTGATCTCACCGTAGCCATATAAGGCTAAGGATGTAGCAGCATACATTACAACTCCTGCAATGAGCGTGGCACCCATTTCTAGAAATACAATTGTTCTGGCCGTACTGATCTTGTTGATATTTGCCAATGATATATGTTTTTCAGTGATTGAAATGACAGAATCATTGATAATCTGATACTTACCAATTACTGGTTTCTCGGCGTTTATCCAGATCTTAATTTTCTTGTTTTCCTTAATTAGTATTTCACGTCCTTTATGTGTGCTCACAATCAAACCGCTGACACGCTGCTTTTTATCATCGATTACCCGTGTTAGCTCATCAAACTTATCATGAACTGTACCATTCGCAGGTAATTGGGAAAATGTAATGAACCAAAGCGTCAGTCCTATGTAAAGATATTTTGGTAAGACAACTCCTTTCATAGCGGCATTTATTCGGGTGTATTTTGGTAAGATAAAGGTCAACAGGCTTATTGTCTGAACCAAATTGAATTTTGAAACAAGACATTCAGAATATGCAGATTATTCAAAAAACAGTCTTAAGCGCGGAGAATATCCGGTTAAGATATTGCCAAAACCTTCTTTTCAACACTATTTAGTCCTATCTTGTATTACCCTTACCTGATTAGGTGTTATATGAAGTACATGATCTCGGACTAAAAGATCTATTATGTGTTTCTCTGCAGAAGTAAGCTTTGGTGCCGGCGCTGTGATCACAGCCATAGGCGTAGCCTCGTTTAGAAAAGCAAAAACAACTCCACAACAATTATTTGCTTGTATTCCACTCTTCTTCGCTGTACAACAATTTACCGAGGGCGCGCTGTGGCTTGCCCTGGATGACCCATCTGGCAGCGAATTAAACAGTTGGCTCAGCCGCATGTTCCTGCTCTTTGCCTGGGTGATCTGGCCGGCCTATATACCCCTTACGATGCGTCAGCTGGAAACAAATGATTTACGACGCCGGATCCTCACCGTATTCCTGGTCATTGGTGCAGCTGTGTCACTGCTACATATCTACCACCTGGTATTTCAGCACATCTACGCACGTATTGATGGTTCACACATCCGATACCTGATGGACTATCAACCCAAATATCCCTGGGTCATGGGTATTTGTTATTTCATCGCTATAGTGCTCTCCTTGTTTGTATCTACGGCTAAACGGATGGTTTATCTGGGTATGATGGTGCTTACTACTTTTTTGATCACCGTTTCTTTTTATGAACATTTTCATCAGATCTCTGTTTGGTGCTTCTTCGCAGCAATTACCAGCCTCATGGTGCTGTGGGTGCTTGATGGCGTGAAGAAGGCAAGTAAAACCGCATAGGGATTGTTTTTAATTCGTCATCCTGAACGTAGTGAAGGATCTTAGCACTAGTACGGACGCCCAAAGCCTACATTTAGTTGGCTATTGTTCATTTGGTTACTCTGATTGCTAAGATCCTTCGCGTTGCTCAGGATGACAAAACAATAATTCATTCCGTCATCCTGAACATAGTGAAGGATCTTAGGATTAGCAAGGAGTCCCAAAGCCTTCACCTAATAAAAGTTCAATAAAATATTCCTGAAAATATAACATATTTAGTATAATACTAATTATATTAGCATTATGAATCAGTACGAAGTGTATACCGGAGCCAACTCTACCCTTTCATATTTCAAAAGATGTGTGGAAGAGCTTTGCAGCAATGTCGGCGTACCTATCCCGGATTACAACACCATCAGCAGATACTATTTCAGTAAAAAGTATTCACCCGTAGACGTTTTTAGGATGACAAATAAGCATTTAAATATCAGAGAAGCCAAAGTGACCATCGAGTGGACCGACCAGTATGGCCATGGTTCCAGGGACTTTACCCATGCCAAACAGATCCGGGAATTCCTGGAGGACTTTCCAGCGCTTAAGAATCAATTGGGCAAGAAAGTAGTGCAGGATGAGGAAGTTTTACAAACAGCTTAAATATTTTCCTTTAGTTATATGACTTTCTTTAGCCATATTTTAGTTATTTAAATCTGTTATGGGACCTACAAAATGACCAGTTACATGGGGACCATCGGTAAATTGAAACTCAAAATTGAGCGTGTATTCTGAACCTGATTTTGATACAATTAAAATGCCTGAGTCTGTTCCATTTTGATCTGTATCCCAGAGATCAAAACCTGACTGAAGTTCACAATTAGTGGTAAACCCTGGAATATTGATAATTGAGAGTGTCCAAATGAAAGTGTTTGCTTCTTCCGGTGTTCCTGCATCTCCACTATTCATTGTGCTAAATGGATAAGTACCTGGACTAATTTCGGTAACGGGTCCTGTGGATGAAATACCTGCAATAGATAAGAATTGAGTTCCGCTGCATAAATCTTCTTCACCATTCGTTAAGATAAACTGACAATCATTAAATCCTGTTAGGCTGTTACAGCCAAATACACCCATGGTTAATGGATAAAACACTCCATCCAGCAGAAATCCATTACCAGTAGCAATTTCTTCTCCCAGAGCAATATCCACTGTCTCAAAAGTCTCATCCACATTAATATTGATCAAAATTTTCCCATCCTCAAGCGAAGCATCCACATTCACATTATAAAGCGTCTTCGGCTGCGCATCTATGTTGGCCGTGAACTGACGGGTGATAAATGATCCATCCAATTTCTCATAACTCAGGTTTACCACTACATTAAGTGGCTCAGCCACGAAATAGCCTTCGCGGGTCTCACCTTGTGTATAATTCAAAGTTGTTCCGGTACTCACCACAGTCACCGCACCAGTGAAATCATCAAAGGTGCTAGTGACGTTTGGTGAGTAATTAAGCACAACTTTAGCGTTGGCGAGTTCAGCGTTGATATCTATGGTCTCCAGCTCTTCCTTGTCAATCTCGAAATTGTCTGACCTACCAAAGTAATACGGGTTCTCAAAAGCAGCTTCCTGGAAGTTGTTGCTGTGTGCTTCGATATAATATTCTCCTGTAGGCAGCTGTACTTCTGCTGGAGCTGTAGAATACGGATCAAAAACGGCTACTTCACTGTCATTGGAAGCATCGAATATTGTCACTTTCCAGTCGTCCGTTAGAACGGCCTCTACCCTCCCACTGGCTGGTTCTTCTGTGATAGTCACTGAAATGTTCATGGACAGGTATCCGAAGTCAGTGGGTTCGGGTGTTTCCTGGTCCTGGCGATTACAGGAAAAAAGGAACAGGATAAAGGCAAGTAATAGGCAAAGATTTTTCATGATGTTCAGGTAGCTTATACAAGTGAAATGAAAAAACCAACCACCAATCACAATGATCCAAATCTGATTGATGGTTGGTTGACTAGGTTAGATATTTAATTTGCGGTGTTATCCAGGTACTGTAAAGCTCCGGTATAGTTTCCAACCACTGGTCCCCCTGAAGTCTGTAAATCAAAATCTATGGTGTAGTTACCTGGTGCTCCGGAGATGGTTACGGAACCTCCGATGATGCTATATTCTGCATCTTCAAAATCTCCATTGGGTAGAATCCCGTCATCATCAAACTCCAATTCCCCGTTCCCGAGAAAAGGCTGACCACCAACATCGTCAATGGTTGCCGTATTTTGATCGACGAAATCAAATGTGCCTATGATAGAAGTTGATTGATCCGGAGCATAGATGGTGAAGTAGACCTTCATTGAAGCGCCGTTGGTACCCACAAAATACTGTTGCCCTCCGGTTTCAGTAAATACTACAAATGAAGCGTCACTGACTCCAATTTCATAACCATAATGAGACTGCAATCCAATATCCAATGGATCCTCTATACCATAATCATCGTTGTATGCATCCACCAATGGATATACTGTGGCATCAAAAACAGCTGTATTAGGGTCAGGGGTGACAACCGTCACATCCCCAATATTAACTTCCTCAACGGTGAAAGTCTCATCCACATTGATATTCAGTACGATTTTACCGTCTTCAAGCGTGGCATCGACATTGATATTGTACAGGGTTTTGGGTTGGGCATCAATGTTGGCTGTAAACTGACGGGTGATGAAGGTGCCATCTAGCTTTTCATAACTCAGGTCAACAACTACACTCAATGGCTCAGCAATAAAATATCCTTCGCGTGTCTCAGTTTCATTATAAAACAAACTGCTTCCGCTGTTGTCGACCGTGACGGTACCGGAGTAACTGTCAAAAGTACCGGTAACACTAGGTAAATAATTGATCTTTACCTTACTATTAGCCAGTTCTGCATCAATATCAATGGTTTCCAGCTCTTCTTTATCAATTTCAAAATTGGCAGAACGCCCAAAGTAATAGGGATTTTCAAAAGCCGACTCCATAAAATTGTTGCTGTGAGCCTCGATATAGTATTCACCAGTAGGCAGCTGCACTTCTGCAGGTGCTGAAATATATGGATCGAAAACCAGAAATTCGGTCCCGTCCTCATTGAAAATGGTCACTTTCCAATTGTCCGTAGAAACAGCTTCTACTCTGCTACTGGCAGGTGTAGCTTCTATTTCCAGGCTGATATTCATGGACAGATAACCAAAGTCCGTGGGTTTGGGGGTTTCCTGGTCCTGGCGGTTACAGGAAAAAAAGAACAAAGCAAAGGCAAGTGATAGGCAAAGGTTTTTCATCTTGTTCAGGCGATTTTTAGTTAAGTAATAACATTTATTATCATGCTAAACTTCAATCTATTTCCTGAAAAATACAAAATAACTTCACGAACGACATTTATAGCGTATGAACGACAAGAATATTCTAACAAACACGTATATAATGAGGTCTCGACCTTGTTTATTATAAGTTAAAACAGGCGAACAAAACCTGACTCATGTTCATACTGTTGCCAGTTTCCACTTCCCTTTTTTAAACAACCATAGGGTAAATAGGCCTACTGCTGTTTCAGAAAAAAACACCGCCCAGAAAACACCGGAATGATCCCATTGCCAGTGAATAGCCAGCAGGTATGCCAACGGGATCTGGATGAGCCAGAAGAACACCAGGTTGATCTTAGTGGGCGTTTTTGTGTCTCCGGAACCATTAAACGCCTGTACAGACACCATCCACCAACCATAGATGAAGTAGGCATAGGATAAAATGCGTAACCACTCCCCTCCAATGGCAATAACATTCACGTCATCAGAGAAAATGCTCACCAGAGAATGGTTAAAGAAGAAATATATGACCGAGACCCCTACCAGGAAGATCATGTTGTAGAATCCTATCTTCCATACCGATGACTCTGCCCGATCCGGATGGCCCGCACCCAGGTTTTGGCCTACGAGTGTAGCAGCAGCATTTGAAAGTCCCCAGGCGGGCATCAGGGTAAACATCATCACCCGCATGGCGATGGTAGCCCCGGCAACGGCATCACTACCCACATCGGCCAGGATCCGCATGAGAAAGATCCACGAGGACATAGCCACAATCATTTGTCCCACTCCTCCCAGAGAGGTCTTCACAATATTCAGCAATACTTTGGCATCCCAGATAAAATCAGTGAGGAACACCTGGATATGTCTTCCACCCTTAAAAAGTGTCCACAATTGAATACCTACGGCAATACCTCTGCCTGTGGTCGTCGCAATTGCGGCACCTTCGATCCCCATCGCCGGAATGGGTCCCCAACCGAAGATCAACAATGGATCCAGTATGATGTTCAGCCCGTTGGCGATCCATAGCACACGCATGGCAATGGCCGCATCACCGGCTCCTCTGAAAATGGCGTTGATCACAAACAACAATACAATTACGGCATTGCCACCCAACATCCACTGGGTATACCGATATCCATGCTCCAGACTCCATGCGTCACCCCCCATGAGTGCCAGCAGATCTTTGGCAAAGAAAATCCCGGCGATGGTAAAGGGAAGCGAAATCATGAGTGATAGAAATAGGGACTGAACGGCCGACCTTCCGGCAGCTGCTTTGTTTTTCTCACCTACCCTGCGCGAAATAATGGCTGTGACTGCCATCGACAGCCCCATAGCTACCGAATATAGCAGGAACAGGTAGGTCTCTGTCAGTCCCACAGTCGCCACAGCAGATGAGCCCAGCTGACCCACAAAATAGATATCTACTACGGCAAAGGTAGATTCCATGACCAATTCCAGGATCATGGGTACGGCCAACAGAAAGATCGCTTTTTTGAGATCAATCTGTGTGTAATCAGCATCCGTACCCTGGATGGCATCTTTGACCTGTTTCCAGATGGATTGCTTTGGGAGCTCCATCACCGGCATTTCATTGTTTGATTCCATAAAACAAAATTGTTACTTAATGATTGAAATCATCCGATGTGAAAACGACATTCGTAAGGGTCATTTCCGACAAAAGATATCTTTCTTCTACACAAAAAAACCGTCTTGAGTGACAACCCTATGTCACTGATATTTTGAGTTTTTGATAATTATTAAAAAATTTACCTGAAACCAGACCCGCTGAGTGATGAATTGGTTGAAAACCACATCAAAAATGCGTGAGCCTTCCAGCGAAGGGCCCCGAGTAATTTTTACGTCATTCAGAACGAAGCGAAGCGCAGTGAAGAATCTCCAGATCGTGAGGTCTATAAGGTCCTACATTACATGGAATGAGATTCTTCGCTCCTCAATCGTTTTTCAACTGCTAAAGATGCGCTGGATTTAACTTATAATCCTCTTGTTTTAATTCGATGCAGTGATTCAGCTCTGAATGACTATGGATTTTGCGTGTTTCGGCGCAATAATGGACATAAACCACCCACTATCTCCCAAAATCTATGAATATCAACCAGTTACCGTTGATATTCACCAAACATAGAATTAGTCCGGGTGGTTGAAAAGAAAGCAATATCATTACAGATTAAACACAGGTTTGAGTGATACAATAATATTGAACAACACCCGATCATTGACAATTTGAAGTACTATCTACTCACAACATTTCTCCTATTTGGTACTATCTTCTACTCCTATGCTCAGGACTCCTGTGGCTGTGGATCAGGTACCGGATCCAGTAACTGCAGGCTGCGTAGTTCATGTACTGTCGATGATGACTATGATGGAGATATTACGGTTACAGACGGGAAAGTGACCATTCAGGCAGATGTCTCAGGAACAGTCAATGTAACCAATGAAGATGCAGCGGTCACTTTCAAAGGAGATATATCTATCGGAGGTCTGAAGATTGGTGAAGAAGTCACTATCCGCCTAATTGGTGGTGCAAATGTTAATGTATTGGGTAACATCGAATATACAGGTGAAGAAGACGGTTCCCTAAGGGTCAATGGGACATTAAATGTTAATGGAGATATAACAAGCCGACGAGGAGAAGCCCGGGAAGATAATTCTATCTCAACACCCGGATCAGGTGTGATCAACTTAAGCGGAGACTGTGAGCTGGACGACTGCGGTTCCATAAATTTAGTATTTGGATCGCTCTCCCTCCTTCCGGTAGAACTGCTTTCCTTCACCGTAGAAAACAAATGGAACAACTATTACGATATCTCCTGGTCTACAGCCTCAGAGGTAAATAACGAGTTTTTCATCATATCAGAATCTATTGACGGCGTCAACTGGAAGGACCTCATGACGATTGAAGGAGCTGGCACCATCAAGGAAACCAGGTACTACTCACGCACTGTTTTAAGCAAGATTTCAGGAGTAGACATTAAATATGTACGACTATCACAGACGGATTATGATGGGACTACAGAAATATTTCCGGCTGTACTGATACAGGATCAAAGCACACCGGCTGACATAAAGGTATATCCCAATCCACTGACTAACAGAGAGTTTCATATCAATACCGGTTCCGCCGAGTTAGCTGAAATCGAAATTTTTAATCTCTCCGGACATGTGGTATTTCACTCTGAAGCTGTATCATTGGGTAGCGACCAGTACTTCACACTTCCCGGCAACCTTCCTACAGGCCTGTATCCACTCTATATCAGGATGATAAGTGGTCAGGAAATCAAAGTAAACCTTTACATCCTAGACAGAAACACCCAGTAGGGTTTAGGTCATCTGACCTATGGCTGGAAAGACATAAGATCCTTCACAGGGCTCGGATCAACCTTGTTATTAAACACAATTCATCTTTGAACTTAGTGAAGGATTTTAGAGAAGTAGTTGACAGACCAAAAATCACAAAATCTATAAAATCCTAAGATTAAATATTTTTTGCGAAAAACGGAATTAAATATCCTGCAGTTTATTTAGCTTTATTCAAGATTACTGGTAAAGTCAATTGAATATTTATTGCCTCTCAATAATTTTTATTCTCACTTCTTTTACAACTATCTGTCAAACTGATGGGACAATGTCCTGTTTGCGAGTAATTAGAACCGACAAATTCATTGAGAAAATAGAGTCACAGACCAGACTACATAAAGAGCCAGTAAAAGGTAAGAAGAGGTCCCAAATACTTAAGTTCTATGATCAAAGGAAAGACGTCATTCTTGAAAAGTTAGACGAAGGAGATTTCATAGAGTGCAATGATATTGATGCATTGATAGATCGGGTAGTTGAGGATTTAATGACTACAAATCCCTGGATTAAACCACCAAATCTTATCCTGCTAGATAGAGACATCACATTCAATGCCTATAGTTTTGGTGAAGGAACCATCGGTGTACATATTGGTACCTTCAGGAAACTTTCAACAGTCAGCGAATTGGCATTTTTGTTAGCCCATGAGATGGCCCATTACCATCTTGATCATACAAATGAGATGGTTCGGCAAATCATAAGGAAAAAGAACAGTGATCCTGAGTTGTATAATCAATTGAAATTTGGTGATGTTAACGCTATCCATACTCTATTTTATGAGCATTTCTCCAATTCCAGGGTCAACGAACTGGAAGCTGATTCAGTAGCCTTTCTGATGATTGCCAACTCCCCCTATGATCTGTTTGCGTGCAAAAGAGTACTTGAAAAAATTGATTCGGCAGAATTTTCAGAATATCAGATTCACCCAGATATCAAGTCACATTTACACTTTAGTAAATTTCCTTTCAAAGATGAATGGGTTCAAGGTCACAAATCGGTATTGTCAAATAATAACGGTTCAAGTTTTATTTTTGACAAGGACTCAACTCAAACACATCCCCTTACAGATGAGCGATTAGAAGCTTATCAAGAATTCTTAAATGACAAGGAAGTAAGCAAAACCAAAGTTGATGTAAGTTCATTATCTGAAATCAAATACCAATTGGAATTTCAATTGATAGATCTCATCAAGGAGGACAAACGTTACGAATATGCTTTTTATTATGTCCTAAAATTCAGAGACCTCTACCCTGCCAATGAGTCTTTCAAATATGAATTACTAGAAATCCTTACGGATCTTTATGAAGTGCGTAAAAATCACAATTTTGGATTGTATGTAGACCACTCTGCTAAAGTACCATGGCTGGAAGACTATGTCAACTTTCTCAATAACCTGACTTTGACTGAACTTGGCCAACTGATATACCATTATTTTCAGACAAATATTCGGTTTGACTATCAAAATGAGGAGCATTACCTGATGCTATGGAAAGCCAGTAAGTATGCTGAAAAATCAGCCGTTATTAAAAATATCACTGATGCCTATTTGGAAAAATTCCCGCAGGGGATCTATGCAAATCACTTTTTAAAGCAAAAGAACCAGAAATGATGAAATATTTATTTTGTTGCACATTAGGTATCATAATCACTTTTAGTTGTTTTTCTCAAAGCAGAAACTTTTTAAACATCACAAAACTTGATGTCCGAAATTCCGGGATCATTACGAAAGAACGCGATGTTATTGGCTACTACATGTTCTACTCCATCGGGAAACTAAAGAAAGGTCAGCGGAATTTTGCATTAAGGATTCTTGATGAAAACCTTGAAGATGTCAATACAATCACCTTTCAGGATACTAAAACACAAAATCTTCAGGGTGCTTTATACAATGGCAATACCATATTGATGCGGTTTTATGATGCACGAAATGATGCTGCTCACTATAAGTTCTTCGATACCAACGCAAGCCAGATCTCAGAAGCAAGGAGAATCGTTTTTTTCAATAATCCGGGATCACTTTTTGCGGTGCCAAATCATGGTTTTGCTAATTATCAAACGGATTATCAGAACAAAAACTATCACATAGAGTTTTTTCCAAATCCTGAGGAGAATGGTGCTTCGCCCTGGAGTTATTTCTTTCCTGCTAATACAGATTCTGTAGCATCTGCTACCTATCTGTGTACAACTGAAAATTTGCTTGTAAATCTGGTGACCGTTAAGAAAAACTGGAGTACCAATAAGATCAATTTTTACCTTCAGGGGTTAGACCTCGAAACCGGCCATGAAGTATTCTTTACTGGTCTAAAAGGAAATTATCAGACTCAGCCTCTGAATGCATACTATGATGCGGAATCAGGTATTATCAATGTACTTGGTCTCTATTATGCACCTGATGAGAAAGTATATAAGGACAATGGAGTGGGTTTGGCAAATATTCAGATGGATGGCTTAGGTGAAATCATAGAAACCAAATATCTCAGTTGGACGCATGAGTTTAGAGAATTTATGGATATTGACAATGAGGGCAAGGTAAGCAATGAAGATAAACGTGGGTTTATGTACTTTCATGAAATTTTTAAACAACCTGATGGCTCCATCATGGCCATTGCAGAGCAATATCGAAGAACTGCTAGTGGAGCTGGAATTGCATTGAATGTACTGGCAGCCGCGGCAGGTTCTTATTCGAGCAGCGGAGTTACTAAAATGGTAATTGGAGATTTGATTGTGTTTAAGTTTGATCCTGATTTTCATGTTCAATCTGTTGATTTCATTGAAAAAGGAAAAAGAGACTTCTTGTTGCCATCAGGATATGATTTATCCAATATCCATTTAGTATCTGAATATATCAATGCAGTAGGCGGCTTCGGATATCTTTACTTTTCACAGTTAGGTGCTGAGAAAATTCCCATGGTTGCTTATTTTGATTGGAAACGTAGCGATGCTTCTCTACAAAAAAACTGGAATTTCAGTGTATCCATTTTTGATGGCGATCAAATTAAGAAAGACTATGTGGAATTCAGGCCTCCGGGTCAAAATGTCATTCGCCGTATTTTGCCTGGAAAACCTGGTCATATCTTAGTCTATGATTACTCTAAAAGCAACAAAAGCCTGGATATACATCTGGAAAAGATTAATTATTGATTCTTAGAATCTTTACATTGACCTTACCTACAAGGTCATAGTTGCTAAGATCCTTCTGCTTATGCTTTTTCACACAGTATTAATAAACAGTTTCTTTACAATGCTGTCAGGTGAGAATTTCTCTTTTGCCAGACTGAGGTCATAGTTTCTTTGCATGGTTAACCATAGATCCGGTGTAGTATCAAATGCTTCCGAAAGCCTTAATGCCATTTCGGGGCTTATCCCGGCTTTTCCATTTACAATCTTTACCATGGTTTGCCTGGTTACTCCAAGGGCCTCAGCAAGTGCTCCCATCGTTAAGTCAAGGGGTTCCATGTAATCATCTCTTATTATTCTTCCCGGGTGAACGGGTTTTAGCATTTTTCCCATATCAATGATAATCTTCTAGTGTAACATCCAGGGCATCTCCATCTTCAAACTGAAAAGTAATTCTCCAGTTACTTCGTGCCTTCGAGTCTTGGTGGCCAAAATTATTTATTGCCACAAAGGCGTAAAGTCATAAAGTGGACTACATCAAAACTCCTGTGCTCCAAACTCACTCTTAATAAACCGTGCCCGGTTCTTGCCACTATAGAGTGTATAGCTCAGGTTGAGGATCACCATGTCTACCTCGTATACGTAGTTCGTGGTGGTATAAAACTCTCCATCCCTCCAGGTGGTGATCCGCTGCTCGTTGGTATCCAGCAGCCCCATGTCCATATTCAGCCATTGTAGTGTAGCAGTGAGGCGGTCATCCAGAAACTTCTTCTGTAAGGTCAGGTTGGGTGACAAATACCTGGAATCTTTCCCCTGCGCAGTGATACGGTCTGAAATGTAATTCAGGGTCAATTGCAGGCTGAAATTTTTCGTGAAATTTACGGTCGTATTCATGTTGATATTGTAGATCCAACTGGACGTGTTGATGGGATATTCATCAAACATTCCATCGATGTTATAATGATACAGGTTGCCACCAATAAAGGCATGCCACTTGTCCGTAAGCTGAAGGTCAGACCCTACCTCAAGGCCTACCGCTAAAGCATCTCCAACATTGGAATAAATCCTATTGAGGATGGTGTCATTGTATATGGTATTCACCCGGTTTACCACGTTCTTCACATCCCGCAAATAAGCTGTGGCATAGATACTGTGATCCGCAAAATCTTTGATGATCCCAAGCTCTACCAGGTCAATAAACTCCGGTAACAACTCAGGATCTCCCTGCTCAAGGGTTTCGGAGTGTTCCCGCTCAGGAAAAGGGTTCATCTTAAAGGTGGTCGTACGCTCGATCCTTCGGCTGTAGGCAGCTTTCAGGGTCAACCCCTCTCCTGCATCATACTGGATGTTGGCAGAGGGGAAAGGTTTGATGAAATCATAAAAATACATCGAGTCAATGGTGCCTGCTTTGTCTTTCAGCTCCAGCTCCCGGTCCATATATTCCACTCTCAACCCGGCTCCATAGCTCACCTGACCGTATTTGCCGGAATATTGTGCATAAGCCGAATGGATCGATCTCAGCAGGTTTACATTACTGGAGAATTCCGGGACCAGCTCAAACTCCCCGGTGTTGTTATTTCTTCGCTCATAGACAAAGTCGCCGGTATGATCGAGGTTTCGGAATTGATACCCCGCTTCCACCGTACCAAAGGACAAGGGTTTGGAGGTGTAGTCCACCTGAAAACGTGTTCCATAAAGTGGGTTGTCATTGGTGTTGTATTCATCCTGATAGATGACAGATGTTTCCGGATATCCCAGGTTTCTGTTGGTTGTGGGTCCACCCAGCAAGGTGTATTCGTATAGAAATGATGAAGAAAGGCTGGAACCATCATCAAAAGTATGACCGTAATCCAGGCTTCCCAGCACGAAGTCTCCTCGGCGGATACGCAGATTCTCATTATAATACTGGATGGTATACAGCCGCTGGTCATTGTATTCCGCATGATTGTCATAGTACACGATGTCCGCGGTTCGGTCTTTGGTGCGCTTACCGGCAAAGAATCCCAGGTTAAAGAAGTTCTTTGGGTTGGGGTTATAACCCAAAGTAAATCGTCCGGAATAGTTCACCTCGTCGAAGCTTCGCTCGCCATCAGATGGAAAATAAATAGTTGTGTCGTTACGAACTGTGTAAACTTCCCCTACCCGTCGACCAGTAATGTCATTGCGTTGATAACTTAGCCCTGCAGAGATGTCCCAGGCTCCTGACCGGTGGTTCAGGGTAAAATCGCCGCCATAGCGCTGTGCGTACTCCGCATTGTCATAGTTTTCAATACTGGGTGCCCCCAGTCGGGCATTGATCTGCATATAGGTGTTGTCAGCAGCACCTTTTTTCGTGATCACATTGATGATCCCTCCTTTTCCTTCCGGGTCATATTTGGCGGATGGGGCGGTGATTAGTTCGATGTTCTCGATGGCATTGGCTGGCAATTGATTCAGGATCATCTGAGGGTCTGACTGTACCGGTTTACCATTGATAAGTACTACAAATCCCGTAGAACCACGTGCGGAAATCTCCCCATTGGCATTGACGGTCACAGAAGGTAAGTTTCGCAACACATCCGTTGCTGTTCCCCCTCTGCTCGTCTGGAATTTCTCCGCTTCAAAGACCTGGCGGTCTGCTTTGGAGAGCATGGTCACAGTCTCTCCCGTTACCTCTATTTCGTCAAGCATCTTCTGGTTGGCCGCCATGGCTACTGTTCCGATATCTGACAGT
The DNA here is from genome assembly GCA_965223915.1 of Cyclobacteriaceae bacterium. Lineage (GTDB taxonomy): Bacteria > Bacteroidota > Bacteroidia > Cytophagales > Cyclobacteriaceae > UBA7330. The sequence continues at coordinate 4,307,354 of OZ245027.1, forward strand.
TGATTCCTGATTACTGTGATGTTTTCAAAGGTTTGCTCATCAAAACCCATGAGGTGAGCCTTAAGATAGTAGGTGCCTGGCTTGATATCCAGGATCTCAAAGGACCCATCAAAAGTGGAGACAGCTCCACCTGCCAGCGAACTATCAGCACTCTGGTACAGGGCAACACTGGCATAAGGAAGTGGTTCATCAGCCGAGGGATCCAAGAGTTTTCCTTTTACGCCCGTCTGTGCCTGGGAAATGAAGAAAGAGAAAAAAATTAATAATAGTAAGCTGTATCGCATGTAGTTAAAAAGTATGATTTATTTGAACGCAAATCACGGGATTAAAATCTATGAATTACGGTATTTTTTCTCGATTCATGGTTAATTTCTATGGAGCGCCTCCCGATAGGCAGAAGGTGTCAGCCGTGTTTGAGCCTTAAAAAACTTGATAAAGTTAGATGCATCAGAGAAATTAAGCTTGTAGGCAATCTCCGTGATGGTCAGGCTGGTATGGGTGATCAGGTTTTTAGATTCCACTATGATCCGTTCCTTGATTACATTGAGTGCGGTTGTATAGGCGGCTTGCTGACAGATGTTGTTGAGTCGTGGAACAGTGATATTCATCAACTGTGCGTAATCCTGCACTGTACGCAATTCCAAAAAGTGAATGTTTACCAGATTTTTAAATTGAATAAAATCTGCGGCAACAGACGAAGATGCAGGAATCTGTTCTTTCACCATAGCAAGCGTATGTAAAAGGATCAGGTTGACATGAGCGGCCAGGATATCTTCTTCCAGCTCCAGCTTACAGGACGCGTAAAGGGTTTCTATCAGTGGTATCAACTGATGATCAGATGCCACTTCAAACTTTTGTGGCAGTTTATAGAGGCTGTTGAGGGTATTGAGATGCTGTTTGAGAAAATCCTCCCTGAATAGCAGCACATATCCTTCCGGTACCTGGCTAAAGTCCCAACAATGTACACTGCCTGGTTGCAGATAAAAGGCATCAAAAGGTTTGACAGCATATTCCTGGTCATTGACTCGATGAGTGCCAGACCCGCCAGTCAGGATGATCAATTCATGGTATCCATCATGCTTGTGGGGCACAGTGGGTTTGATCACAGGTTTCATTTTAGATACTTTGACCTGTAATTCCTTTTCCAATTTTCCCTTTAAAGCAATCTCCATGTGAACCAGTTAAGAATTGACCGGCAAGTGTAGATAAAAAATAGCGCTTATGAAAGCAAACGATTGTGCATGGAAAGGGTACTCAGTACTTCTCTGGCACAAACGTTTGATAATCTACGGGTGGTCGCAGGTATTCATGATCATTGGGTAATGGCGGAAGCTGGATCTTTTTATATTTCTTTTTCTGATAAGGCACCTGGGTCAGCAGATGAGCGATGCAGTTGAGACGGGCCTTGCGCTTATTGTCTCCATTCACCACATACCACGGTGATTGTTTGGTGTCTGTGTAGGCAAACATCTCATCTTTGGCTTTGGAGTATTCCAGCCACTTCTCCCTTGACTTCAGATCCATAGGACTGAATTTCCAGCGTTTTAATGGATTCTCAATCCGTTCTTTGAATCTTTGTTCCTGGATATCATCACTGACGGAAAACCAGTACTTGATCAGGATAATTCCCGAACGAATAATCATGCGTTCAAACTCCGGACAGGATCGTAAAAACTCCTCATATTCCTCCTGGGTACAATACCCCATGACCTTTTCCACTCCCGCTCGGTTGTACCAGCTGCGGTCGAAAAGCACCATCTCTCCTGCAGCCGGTAGGTGCTTCGAATAACGTTGAAAATACCATTGTGTCTTTTCCCGTTCTGTCGGAATCCCAAGTGCTACTACCTTACATACCCGGGGATTTAAGGGTTCCAGGATTCGCTTGATGGCTCCTCCCTTCCCTGAGGCATCCCTTCCTTCAAAAAGCACGACTACTTTGAGTCCCTGACTCTTGATCCACTCCTGCATATACACCAACTCCCGTGATAGTTTCGTGTATTCTTTGGAGTAACTAAGCTTTTCCATGAATCAAATCTCTTCGGTTTCTTTCTTACAATTTACACGTTTTAAACCATTCCAATGTATCACTTAAATCGCTTATCTTTAGCTATTATGAAAATACCCATTCCAAAACAGATACTACGGATTATCCTTGGCATCCTGGCGCTTATACTCCCCATTGTGTTGCCTGTTGGTATGCTTCTGACAGGTGCTGAAAAGATATTACTGCCTTCAATCAGCACCTATTACTATTCAGAAATGCAATTCTTGTTTATGACACTTCTGATTCTTTTTGGGGCAACATTTATTTTATATGGTTTTACTTCGAGCCGAAATATGGTGATGTTGGTGGGTACCGGGGTCATAACCTTGCTAATCGCCCTGGTACCGACGCATGCCCCTGGCCTCACAGAATGGACAGGATATTTTCATATTGCTCATGCAGTAGCCTTTTTTGCACTCCTGGGTTGGCATCTCAGGGTTACTTTTAATTTACCTCTTCAATACCCGTTATTGACAAAAATAGGCCTGTACATCTGGATTGCCGAAGGGGTGTTGATTGTTTATTTTCTGGCTTTGAAATCGATCTGGCCTCCCGGTGTATTTTTTCTTGAAGCAGTGATACTTTGGTTATTTGTTTTCGGACTCTGGGTTAGGAATAAGATCACCAGTGAGCTTAGCAAGGCGAGGTAGTCATTGCAGTTATCTCACAGAAGTTATTCCCCGCTGTGGTAGTTATTGGATGACTGCAACGCTCAATGAAAATCTATTTTATATTTATAGCACCAGGCTTAAAATCCCAGTCAACTTTCATCTCTTAAGCGTCATCCAATGACTGTGCGTTCCCCCAGCTGTGTCTTCACAGTGTCTTCACCAGACGACCAGTAGTAGCAGCAGTTATCAGATAAGTGCAGTACACCTCCAGGTAGATTTAATAGCTAAGCCCCCAACGCTTAAATAATTAGTACTTATTTCCTTCAGAAATAGCCATCTAATGACTTGCAGGGACAAAAGAACTTTATCAGCTTTAATTAAATCACATAACTTATTGAAATATAGCATAATATACCATTACTTCAAGAAGTAATACTTTAATTAAACAAAACAATGTTTTTGAATATAAATTGATCAAATTCAATCAAACACGGTGTAATTTATATGGATAGACGCCGTCGGCTTTCCATTGGCACACATACAGATTCTCGTCCCGATCTACACATACATCGTGGCAATGCTTAAATACAGGTTGGTCCTGATACAATGGCACTAGGTGACCGTCCTTGTATTTGGGTCGTGTGCCACCGGGGTTAGAGACTACCCTGCCCTCCTTGTTGAGAATGGTTACAAAACCCAGATTGTTCTGTAGATTAAAATCATGTTCTGTCATGCCAAAACATACCCCTGAGTACAATTCGTTTCCATGGATTACGGGCCGGCTGATATAGGCTCCGGGAAGGTAGATATCCTCCAGGTATTCTCCATCCAGGGTGAAGCGTTTAAATGTATTTTTAATGCGGGCGGTGACAAGTAAGGTAGGGTTTTGTTTATCCCGATTGTCTAAGGCAATACCATGTGCTTCTTTGAATCTCTTTTTATCCTGGAAACTACTTCCCCCAAACTTATCCAGATAACCACCCTTGCTGTCAAATCTGAGGATATACTGGGAGCCATAACCGTCCGCTACATAGATATCTCCATTCGGTCCTATGGCTGTTTCCGTAGGCCTGTACTTGTCGCATTCGGCATAGATTCCCAGCTGATCCGGTCTTGGCAGTTGCAGTACCACTTTCCCGTCCAGGGTCGTTTTGTACACCTCGCCTGCGCTACCATCCGTGATATAGAGAAATTCTTCACCATTTTCATCATGGATTGTCAACCCATGGCCCATTTTCAGGTTCAGGGTCCAGGAAGAAAGCACCTTCCCCGATTTATCAAAAATGATGATGTTGTTTTTTGGATGATCCGTGAGCAGGATCAATCGTCCCGCCCGGTCTTCTACCATCTCATGACAATTGGTTACCGGGGTGTTAGCGGCATTGGCCTGACACCAGTCTCTGTCTACCTGATACTGAAAATCCCCATGGCCAATGACCTCATCGGGCAATTTCTTTTTTGTAATAATGTTGAAAGCAGGCGCTGCTTGCTGAAGGTGTAATCCTCCGATTAATATGCTTGCTTTCATTAAAAATTCACGACGATTTCTGATGGATGAATTTTCTGTAGGATAAGCCATAGTTGGGGTTATTGATGATATAAAAAACGTGTAGCTTGTTTAAATTTAAGTATTATTCAGAAACCATTCCTGCCAGTCCAACCCACTAGTACCGCCATTGAATTTGTAAATATTTTTTAGTCAGAATTACTTCTAATATCAGTTAACATATCCAATGCTTAATAAATACACCCTTTTATTACCAATACTATATTTAAACCCCTACAAAATTGAATTAATCCTAATTATTTATTTCCTTTGCGGTTTAAATTGATGATTTGGATTTATGAGGTTTCTAAGAAATACTACAGTAAAGGTTTTTATTGTTGTCTTCCTATTACAACTTTCATCGCAGGCATTAGCTGATGTCTCTTTGAAAGGCACCGTGAAAGATCAAAATGGCAAATTACTGGAGGGCGTTACCGTCCAAATTAAAGGAACTGACCTGGCAGCCATCACCAATTCTAAGGGTGAATATAAACTTGAAGTTCCGGATAACGCTATCCTGATTTATTCTTTTATTGGACTTAAAACTGTCGAAAAGAAGGTGTCTGATGGAATGTCAACGCTCAACATCACATTGGAGGATGACTTTCAACAGCTCTCAGAACTGATCGTATTTGGATTTATTTTTTGACTCAGGATTGAATGGTTCGGTACATCGAACCTATTCGTGTTTATTTCTAAATCTCATTATGAGAAAGAGTTTGAACCGGGTCACCTTTTTCAAGTAACTCCCAGGTGAAGAATTCAGATTAATGGCGGTTCAACACATATTCAAAAAGTCAATATCCTTCCTTAAGGTTTGATCTAGATTCTCGAACACCAGTTCTTTTCAGCTGATTTAATACGCTATTAAGAGCTGAATTCAACTGCATCCTTTTAATTTCGCGGGTACTCTAATCTTCACTCCCATTGACTTTTGATCCCCACATGGTCGACTTACCCATCACCGAAATCATCGGCGATGTAAAAGCCAGGCTAGCTTCAGGTAACCGGCTGATCGTCAATGCCCCTCCCGGAGCAGGTAAAAGCACCATTCTTCCACTGGCTTTATTAGAGCAACCATGGCTTGTTGGAAAGAAAATCATTTTGTTGGAGCCAAGACGGTTGGCAGCCCGCTCAATCGCTTACCGGATGGCCCAGCTACTGGATGAACCGGTCGGTCAAACTGTTGGCTATCGCATCCGTTTTGAGACACGGGTCTCTGAACAAACAAAGATCGAAGTGGTCACCGAGGGGATCCTAACCCGTATGTTGCAGGCAGACAATGCGCTGGAGGGTGTCGGTCTGGTCATTTTTGACGAATTTCATGAACGCAGCCTCCATGCTGATCTGGCACTGGCTTTTACGCTGGAATCACAACAAGTGCTTCGACCAGACCTTCGATTACTGGTCATGTCTGCAACTCTGAACATGCCTGAGCTGGAGACACTGCTTAAAGCGCCTGCAGTGGTGAGTCAGGGAAAGCAATATCCTGTTGCTATTCAATATACAGGTGAAACAGACCCCTTTATGATCCCTGAAATGGCGGCCCGTGTGATCCTGCAGGCCTTTCGGGAACAGCCCGGCGATATCCTGGCTTTCTTTCCCGGTGAAGGAGAGATCCGCAAGTGTGAGGAATTACTAAAGAAGGAATTGCACGGTGTCGCCATTCATCCATTGTTTGGCCAGCTACCACAAAATAGGCAACTGGCTGCCATCTTTCCGGATAAACAGGGTCGACGAAAGATAGTGCTGGCTACTTCCATTGCCGAAACAAGTCTGACCATTGAAGGGATTAAGGTTGTGGTAGATGCTGGATTTATACGCAGGGCTTCCTTTGATCCGGGTTCAGGGTTGTCGCGTTTAGTGACTTTACCCGTCACCAAAGACACCGCAGACCAGCGTGCAGGACGGGCCGGTCGCTTGTCACCAGGGGTATGCTACCGAATGTGGACCCAGGCCACCCATGCACACTTACAGGAATACAGTACACCGGAATTGCTCGAGGCGGATTTAACAAGCCTTGTACTGGAGCTGGCCAACTGGGGTATTTCTCATGCGAATGAACTTAAGTGGTTGAACCCGCCCCCAGACGGTCACCTAGCCTCTGCCGGTGAACTCCTACATGAGTTAGAAGCGCTTGAAGACGGCAAGATCACTGCCCATGGTAAAAAGATACAACAACTCCCCTGCCACCCCAGGATTGCACATATGCTCCTTGAAGCCAACGAAATAGGCCTCGCAACACTGGCCACGGATATTGCTGCATTGATCGAGGAACGTGATCCTATGCCGGATGCAGGGATTGACCTCTCGATACGTGTTGAAGCACTCCATCGTTTTCGAGATGAAAACCGCAAAGGCCGCCGGATGAACCGCATAGAACAAGTAGCTAAAAGCTATCGGGAACTCTTAAAAACTGATCCTGAAAATGGGATCGTGGATCCTTATGAGGTTGGGTTTGTGCTGAGCATGGCCTACCCGGAACGGATCGCCAGTGCCAGACCTGGCAACAACGCCCAATTCCAACTTGCCAATGGCAGGTACGCGGTGGCGGGCCATCGTGACGACCTGTCACATGAACCCTGGCTTGCCGTAGCGCACCTCAATGCCAGAGATGGCCTGGGAAAAATACATCTGGCTGCTCCATTAAATCCCAAAGACCTGTCCGTTCGGGTAAGGGAAAGAGAAGTCATTACCTGGGATACCCGAAAGGGTGGATTGGTTGCCACCAAAGATCTATCTATTGGAAGTATTGTCTTGCAGAGCAAACCCCTATCCCATCCAGATCCTTCCGCCATCAAAGCTGCGATTCTGGAGGTGATTGGTAAGGAAGGCAGGCAATTACTCGACTTTAGTGAAGAAGTGATGCAATGGCAGTTGAGGGTGCTATCACTACGTCTGTGGAATGAAGATACCTCCTGGCCTGATGTGAGCACGGAAAACCTGCTGTCGACATCTGATCAGTGGCTAGAGCCCTATTTGGACAATGTCCGGACTCCGGAAGATCTTAAAAAGATCAATCTTAGGGAGGTCTTACAGCATACCCTGGCATATGACAAACAACAACTGCTGGATAGTTTGGCTCCGGTAAGGATCAAGGTTCCCAGTGGCCATCAACATCAATTAAAATACAGGGAAGAGGGTCTTCCTCCGATCCTGAGTGTACGTCTCCAGGAGCTTTTTGGGCTGGCAGAAACACCCACGATCAATGGCGGGAAACAAGAAGTGTTATTGGACCTGTTATCTCCGGGGTTCAAGCCCGTCCAACGCACAGCCGACCTCAGAAGCTTCTGGAATGACGCTTATTTTGAGGTGAGGAAAGACCTGAAAAGAAGATATCCTAAACATCGCTGGCCGGAGGATCCCTGGTCTGTGGATCCGGGGGTTTTTAAGAAGACTCAAGACAAGCCATAGTAGCAAATAATCATCCTATGACTATTTGAATCCTGACAACTCTTCACGTAAACGTTTAAAGATCCGCTTGACAGCCGGTGAGAGCGTTTCCCCATATTCGTCTTCCAGTACATGACTCAGCTCATGGACCAATTCCGGGTATTTTTTAATGATGGCTGCCAGCTGCTTCAAGGCGATAATACGAACAGAAGGAGATTTACTTATTGAAGTCCATATGCCGAGACAAGCGTCAAATAAAATACCCTCCTGTTGGTCGGACAGGGTGAATTTGTCTACCAGGTGAATAAGCTCCCGCTGGTGTCCATCTTTTCGGTTTGATAGTCCTGAAATCAACTGGTTAAGATAAGGTGCCAGCCGGGGGTCCTCATCCTTCATGATGTCTTTGAGGATCCACGCTGCCCTCCATCCCTGAGGATGTTTGTCTGATAAGGCGAGCTCAATGGCTTTCCTGACTTCTGTCGGATCATTCCTGAGCCTATCTAGTAGAGGCTTCTTTGATGAAGGTCTTCGGAGTATCTCGTCAAGGATAGATTCAGGCATTTCTGCGATTCAAATATCCAATCACCCTTCAACAGGTTTACCAGGCGCCCAAAATGGCAGAGATAATCAATGTGACAAAGACCTGACTACCAAGAGCAAGCCTCAAAGCGTTCCATTTTCTAAGAAAAGCATATCCTGGTAACATGGTTGCTATTATGAAGAAAATACTGATGATGACCCCTAACTGCAGTCCGGAACTAAGATCGTCAACGCCAAAAGCAATTTGGAACAACTCCAGGCCCAGTGTTAGTAACAATGTACATATTGCTGCAATAGCATAAGTATATCCAGGGATCTCCTTCGTATGCTCTTTTTTGTTTTTAGCAGGGTCATACGCTTTCGCCCAGGATTCACCAAATATTACACTGAACCACAAGGTCAGGAAGACCTGTCCAACAACAAAGCATACAACAATGGATAACCAGTTTATTTCTCCGAAATTTAATTCCATGGTAATGTAGGTTTGGTTTAAGTAAACTAAACCTACGAAGAATAATGATAATATGAAAGATCAAGACAAGTCATAGGATGACTTAAATCACTTATTAAAACTCAACCCTGGGCTCCTGCTTCTTCTTGCCCCTCATCCGGTCATGAAGGTGTGGGATGAGTATCCCATTCGCCGCACCGATGGCAAAGCCGAGCAACACATCTGTTCGAAAGTGCTTACCAGCATGCATCCTGTTGTATCCTACAACCACAGGAGGAACCGAGGCGGCTCCATAGAAAGCGATCCGTTTCCAGCCAGTGATTTGATGGTAATCAGTATACACTTTTGCCATAAAAAATGTAGCCGTTGCTGCAGTAGAGACATGACCGCTAAAAAATGAATTACTACGTTGCTGACCCGTTCGTTCATCAACAGCCAGGGTATTATTGTAGGTTAAAGGCCGGGGTCTTCGCACGCTGAACGCTCCTACCTGGTAAACTGAAGTATTGATCATCTGTGTTTCCAGGTACAATACCAGATACTCCCCCCAGTCCTGCCTTACTTTCTTATCGATCAAAAGGAAAAATGGCAATGCTGTAGACAAGTTCAATGACAGGTCTGAAAGCTTCTGACTTTTTTCATATCCATCCGGATCAAAACGAGCTACCGGTCGGTCAAATCGGTTAATATCATTGATATTCAGGGCAAGGATGTCATTGTCACGAAGGGTGGCCACTTTAAAGAGCCTTTTAAACAGCAATGTCGTTGTTGTGAATCCCACAGCGGTAATGGCGCCTTCAACCGGAATGTTTACTTTGTAAAAGGAAGTATCCCTCTGTGCCGAAGCCTGGAAGGAACCTAAAAATATAAGTAGCCCTGTGAGTATTCTCATGATAAAATCCTGGAAACAAAAATAGGGAAACCGATAGGATATTGGTTGTATTAAATTCTGGTACGAAATATTTCGGAAAAGAGCTTATGAAGCGTAAAAAATAAAGCCTGCTCACAGAACAGACCCTATTTAGAGTGTATATGTATATGAAGAGAATTATTACATGTTTATGCTGGCTTTATTCCACATTAGTCACGTCCACATCCATCTCGTAGATAAACCAGGTCCCTCCTTTACTCACTTCACGGAAATCGATTTTCTTCACTGACTCATTTATCGGCGGAAAGAATAGCTTATAATTCAGGATCTCACCTTCATTTTCTTCTGCGGTAATCTTTTCACCAATGTTGGTCCCCTCGGCTTTGATTACAAATAGGTCTTTGCCACCGTTGCTCTCTCGTATGGCGGACTTAGGCGGGATCCAAATCGCAGAAAACTGCCTCAAATTCACCTCAAAGTAGAGCACTGTTTCCTGGTCACACAGATCAATCCTGGTAATAGAAAACCCTCCTGATTTAGCCGTATACCCCGGGCTTTCAATGAACTTACAATTATTATCCTGGCCTTTTCTGCCTGATTTGACCGAACCATCAATCCCAATATTGGTACTCACATCAATATCAAAAAAATGCCAGTAGCTGCCATCCTCTCCTGCCCGGTAATTCAATGACTGTACTGCAGGGTCAATCTTTGGAAAGTACAGCACAAACTCCCGGCCCTTTTTTTCATCATCAATTTGAATGATCTGATCGAGCGAATGGTCTTTTATTTCATCGATATATAGCTTATCCCCTCCATTGCCGGGGATGATGTATGTCTTGGAAGAAACATAGACGGTGTTATTATTATAAGGACGTACCCATAGAGTGAATATGGTTTCATTGTCTGTCACTTCAATTTTTTTAATCAATACATTTTTAGCGGTGCAGGCATTGACCCTGGGGTCTATAAACACCTGTCCTTTAGCCCAATAGGCTAATAGGATGATCAGCAGGACGAATCCTATTTTTATTTGTTCTCTCATGCGTGTAATTCGGTCCATGGGATTTGAATTTGATTTCTAATGATATTTTACGGTAAACCTCCAGGGGGTAATCCCCTCTCCCGTCTTTTCGCCATACTCAATTTCCAGACTCTCTACGTCACTTTGCAGATTGGCCAGCTCAGGCATTTCCTGATCTGGTAAAACCGGCAACTCTTCCGGGATTTCATTTTCGCTGATTACCTGTTGTATCTCTTTGTATTCATCAGGTACCCGGTAGACCACATTGGTGATCACCACCGTATCCACCTGTGGTGGTAAACTCAATAAAGTCTTCAGTTCACCCTTCAACTGCATATTGTTATTCACTAATTCAGCCTGAAGTCCTTCCAAAGTTTCCAGATTTGTTTGTAGCTGGTATATGGTTTGATCTCTCTGGTTCAACTGATAAAAGGCAAAAGATGACAACAACAGCAATGCTATGGAAGCAGCAGCCAGGTACCAGACCGGATTTCTCCATTTTGATGAATGAGTTCGATCCTGTACCCGGCTCCAGAAATGCTCCTTGTCCTCTCTATTTGGAGTTTGGTGTTGCTGTGTCTCTAAGTAATCCCTATACTTTTTTTCTATCTCCGTTAGCTTCATATGCTTCGATTTTTTTAAGCTCTTTAATGATCTGGTTTCTCGCTTTAAACAATTGGCTTTTCGATGTAGACACGCTAATTCCAAGTTTATCAGCGATGTCTTTGTGTGAATACCCTTCAACAGCGAACATCAAAAAGATGACCCGGTAACCATCCGGCAGGCCCTGAACAATTGCTGAGAAAAGTTCCATGTCTATGTTCTCATCAAGCTCTACCGATTCCGGATCATCCATTTCATCGATGTCATCATTGTACATAAACTTTCTGTTCCTTTCCATCAGCCTCAACGACTCGTTGATCACAATGGTCTTGATCCAGCGTCTCAGGCTGCCCTCACCCCGATATTCAAAGCTACCGAGCCTGTTAAATACCCTCACGAAAGCCTCGCACAAGGCATCCTGTGCGTCTTCTTTGATCTTCAGATATTGGAGTGAAACGTTATACATAGGTTCATAGTAGGTATCATAAAGCAACCGTTGGCCTTTTTTTGTATTTCGCTGTTTGATAAGGTATAAATCTTCCAAATGCTTTTTAGGTACCTGCTATTGTTAGAACCCGGGTAGGCTGATGTAGGTTGCCTGGGGGAAAAATATTTTTTTCTCTTTGAAATGCCCCCACTCATTTTACCAGATCAATAGTGTTGCCTAATGTTACCTATTTGCTTCCCGATACTATCTATTGTGTGTTCGAGCACAATCACATATAATTGCATGTGTGTTCGAACACACATAATTTACTTATGCTACACGATGATAGATGAGCTATATTGTTATTTATCCCGGAGGAGTGTTCCCAAAAGCTGCTCTGCAGCCTGCTTCACCGCGGATTCCCTGAGCTGACGGATCTCCTGCTCATGTTTGTGTTTGAGCGTTGTGATCAGGTTGGTTTGATCTGTGGTGATATTTTGTGGTTTTTCCTGTACATCCTGTGCTTCTACCCTGCCCATTTCCTGAAGGAATTGCCAGAAATCCAGGCGTTCCTGGCAGGAGACTACCCACACATTGGGTACGGCTGCTTTGTAAAGCCCACTCTCACCATCAGCAAGCAAAATATACGGTACTTTGCCAATAAGCTGATCCGGATTGAGGGTAAGATATTCGCTTAATGGAATCAGATGTTTATCACCATAAAACACTGAAGGAATGATCATCAGCTCTTTGACTTTGGAAGGGAAAAATGCTTTATAGTCCACATAGGTGAGAGGAAGTTCCATAGAGGTATCCCCTACTCCTTCATCGATTGCCAGCTCAAATACCGGCCAATCCTTCATCGGTTGCTCATTACCTTCCAGACTTAAACGTGGCCCGGCTTTTGGATCTGCTTCAGGGTTGTACTTGATGTTAGGAAAGTACCTGCTCAAGGCTGCTGCCCGGTCAGTTACTATTTCATCTCCGCTTTCCGTTAGCAATATGTGAGCAAGCGAAGGACCTGATGAATGTAAACAACCATTGATGCCCTGCATCAACGTGCTCTTGCTTTGCAGGGTGGACTGAAAAGTATAGACATTGCGATGAGCAATGGTCAGCATGGAGAGCTCCTGTCTGTACCGATGGGCGGCATCCTCCCAACTAACATGCTCAGCAGTCTGACTCACCCCCTGGTTGTTCAATACGATGAATTTAAAAGGCCAGTTTGAAGCAAGCAATTGGGAATAAATCTCCAGGTTTGCCATCAGATATGCATGATCCACGACAATAATGAGGGGATGAAATAATCTCCGCTCTTCCGCAGTCAATTGGTACCAGGAAAAGTGATCGAAATATTCATTGTGGATATCTTCTTTATATGCTCCATCTACTTCCAATTCCGCGATTCTAAAGGCTTTGATAATGGCTAAAAAGTGGTCCATCTGATTTCTGATGGTCTCATCTGCCTTGGAAAACACATCATCTTTCTCCGTGATAATTTCACAATGTGATAACGTACCATGATCTATGGTCACCCCATCGGTTATCATCACTGTTGCCAGTTTTCCTTCCAGGTATTTTAATCCATGCTGTAACATGTCCAGCACACGGACCAAACGTTGGCTCCTGGATTTAGTCAATTGTTTGCCTTCTGTTTCCGGTATCAATCCGGAAAGCTTTTCAAAAGCAATCACTTCTTCCGCAAAATCATAGATCTCTCCAATTGATTTTTGGTTTTCCGGTACCTTGAGCAACACTTTCAGGGCATTCATCAGGTCAGCTGACTTTTGTCGGAACCGGGCACTGATGACCTGCTGATAAATGGCTACACCGTCATTGAGTGTTTTGAAAAGTAATGGAGCTCCTGATGTCGCCTCTTTTGGCTTAGTATGTGAATCCTTGATTTCACCAGCCAATTGATGACTGAATACCGAAACAAGCTTAGGGTGTTTATACCCTTTGGGAAGTTCGGTAGTCCGATAGTAATTCCGCAGTTGGGCCCAGAATTTTTCAGGGGAAACTTCTTCTCCTTCCACTGCTGCTTTGATATGGAAAACAAGTGGTTTTTCCAATGCTTCGATTTGTGTGTTTTCAGACGGCATAATGATCCATTAAATGGTCAATCGCTTTCATTCTATCCTGCACAGAAATGCCTATATTATGAGCTCCATACTCATCATACCTGACAGCTTCTTTATTCTGATAGAAAAGCCCAATAGGAAGTGTTTTTTTCACCAGCTCCGCTACCTCCCTGGCCTTTACAAGGTCAGAGGGATCATGATCGATTACATGTCTGAACTTCGCTAGTTCTTTCTCGGAGAGCTTAATTCCCTTTTCATGATCAAGGACGGTAATGGCATCAGGGTCTTTGACCGTAGGTTCATAATTGTCATGCATAAAGACAGGACAACGCTGTACAATCCGTACAAAAGCCAATCCCGGGTGGTCATAAGCCTTTTGGATGGTCGCCTGAAGATGTGCGGGTTTCCAGTCTACCGTTTGCGCCACAAAAGATACGTTGGGCAGCCCTAGTGTGGACTGGATAGGGTTTATTGGTGGTAAAACAGACCCCCTGGGGTGTGTATTCGTCACAGTCCCCATGGGACTGGTCGGTGACGTCTGTTTTTTAGTCAACCCATAGATGGAATTATCAAACAACAAGACCACCATCTTCATGTTGTACCGAATAGCATGCACCCAATGGCCGGCACCTATAGAACAGCAATCACCATCTCCCGTGATCACAAACACATTCAGGTCAGGTCTGCGAAATTTCACCCCACTGGCGACAGGAAAAGCCCTACCATGCAATCCATGAAAGCCATACGTATTCATGTAGTGCGGAAATCTCCCGCTACATCCTATTCCGGAAACAAAAACGGTCTTTTCGGGTGGCAACTGTTCTTCCTTACAAAGCAGTTTGACCGCATTCAGGATAGAATGAGCACCACAGCCCGAACACCACCTGGCCTTACTGCTGGTGTAGTCCTCCAGATGGAAAATGCCATCCGGAATGGCGATCTCACATGCATCAGGGTTCACTGCGATCATCACTTAATCAATTAATTCCATGTTCAATTTATTTTCCATCATCTTCAGAATCCTGAAAGGACTCATCGGTTGACCAAACACATGACTGAAGCAGTCAATATCCACCAGGGTCTGAGCCCTCAGGTACCAGGCCAACTGTGCATATCTCCTGTTCTCTTCAGTGATATGTGGATTCCCAATTGTATCACTGTAGTTGATCTCCACTGTCATGACTTGTTTGAATCGTTTAAATATTTCTTTTAAACCGGGCTCCAGCGGACTGAGAAAATGTAGGTTTATACTACTCACCGAAGCGCCTTTTTCCCGGGCTCTGGTCACAGCTTCTTCGATCGCTCCACGTGTAGAACCCCATCCAACCAACAACAGGTCACCGGATTCATCACCATGTATTCTGGGAGGTTTTAACGTATCTTTTAATGTGGCCAACTTTCTGCTTCTGGCCTCCATGGCGCGTTGGTTGATGGCAGGATCATAAGCCACATGACTTCCTTTATCATGTGCCAGGCCTGTCAGCGTGTACATTCCCCCTTTTTGACCGGGAATGGGTCGTTTGCTGATTCCGGTCTGCTCATTCCATTCATACGGACTTATCTCCTTGTCCCAGGGGTGTTGATCGGGTTCGGAAGCAAACCATTCTTCTTTTACTTGTGGCCGCTTAAAGGGTTGCACACCTGTAGCAAGGTTCGCATCGGAAAGCACAAAAACAGGTATCCTGAAGGCTTCTGCTAATTTTCTAGCAAGGATTACATAGTGAAAACACTCCTCGATGGTAGCGGGCGCCAAAATGATTTTAGGAGCGTCTCCGGGTGTGCCGTATAGCGTAGCTAACAAATCACCCTGCTCTACTTTGGTGGGCAAACCGGTTGAAGGACCTCCCCGCTGGATATCAATGATCACCAGAGGGATCTCAGCCATGCTGGCGAGCCCAATGAATTCTGTCTTCAAAGCGATACCCGGTCCGGAGGTAATCGTGACCGCTGTCTTACCAGCATAAGAAGCCCCAATGGCGAAGCCAATGGCCGCTATCTCATCTTCAGCCTGGTGAATGACCCCTCCTGCCGACTCTATGGTCTCTGCCATGCCATGTGTTGCTGAGGTAGCCGGGGTAATCGGATACATAGAACATACTTCCATACCCGATGCCATTACCCCCAGGCTGATGGCTTCGTTCCCATTCATGACAACGATTTCGTCTTCCGTTTTTTTGGCTGGAATAGAAAAATGCAGATCCAGATGTTGTTCTGCCCATTGGTAACCAGCCTGCAACAGGTCCTGGTTCTTACGCACAACCTCATCTCCTTTCTTCTGAAAGATCAGTTTAACCTGCTCAGCAGCCAGCTCCATGTCACGGTCGTAGGTATAACACAGCAGACCAAGCACCCACATGTTTTTGCCTCTTCTGGCATCGCTTATCAGCTTGAGTGATTCCTTTTCAATAGGAATTTCATGAATGATATAACCCAGCTTATGGAATTTTTGTATCGACTCCAGGTAACCTCTTCTGATATCACCGGAGGTATGTTCTGCCCACTTGTTGTCAATCAACAGATGGGTACCTTCTTTGTAGGCATTTTGCTCGATCCTACCAAAGAGGACCTGCTCATTGAGCGCCACGACCAGCTGTGCCTGGTCACCCATATTGGTGATCTTTTCCTGACCAATCCTCACCCTGATACCGGAAGCTCCTTCTCTGGATCGTGCGGGTGGCTGGATCTCAGCAGGGATGATTTCTACGGTCCAAACGCCATTGCCCATTCTGGCCGAGATTTTCCCCAGCGATTGGCCGCACTTCTGTGCACCTTCTCCTGAGTCGCTGACGATCTCTACGATAGCTTCCCGGATAGCAGTTTTGGATGAGGTGGGATGAGTTAATGTTTGAGTGTCTTCACTCATTTTTTTACTATTGCTTTTTCTGCTAATTAACAGCATCTAAGCGGTTTTCAAGGTGACATTTATCATCCCAAAAAAAGAGTTGTATCAATCGGTTAGTCCTAAGAATAACTGATTTCTCTTTCACTCTTTCTAATCACTTTGTTGCTTTCCTTCCCTTTGATGGCGCCTAACTTTTGATCGAGCCAAACGATGGCTCCGGTTGGACATCTTTGAATGGGATCTTTGTTCAGCTCATTGGTGCCATAATGAATAACAGGCAGGTTATTTTCCATGGTGATCAGGTTGCCCGGAGCATCCATGGCACATCTGCCACATGCTGTACATGCTACCTGACACTCCTCCAGGATCTCATCACCTGCTTCCAGATTTTTGCAGGCTACCCACAACCGGTTATTGATGGATTGAATGGAGAACAGGTCTTTGGGACATACTTCCACACAATCACCACAGGCCGTACATTTATCTTCATCTACCACCGGCAATCCGTGTTCGTCCATATGGATCGCATCAAAGTCGCAAACTGCCTCACAGTCACCAAACCCCAGACATCCCCAGAAGCAGCCTTTCCCCCCTCCGGATACCAGTGAAGCCGCCTGACAGGACTCCATCCCCTTGTATTTCGCTTTGTTACGGGCTACGTTGGTACCCCCGGCACAAGCTAGCCGGGCGACCTGTTTATCTTCGGCACCAAGGGCTACACCCAGGTATTCTGCGATGGCTTCCACGCCTTCGGTGGAGCTAACCGTACATTTTCCGGGGAGTATTTTTCCTCCAACAAGCGCTTCAGCGAAAGGTCTGCAACCAGGATATCCACAAGCTCCGCAATTGGCATGGGGAAGCATCCCCTCTACCACATCAATACGAGGATCTTCATATACATAGAGCTTCTTATTGGCAACTACCAGCATGACAGCCAACAAGAGCGTTAACCCTCCGAGAACCGATATGGCAATGATGATGGACATATCAATAAATTACTTCAGCCCATTTATTACCTGCGATCAACTCAGCCTTTCTTGTCTTCCATTTCTCTTCGCCCATGATATTGGTGAATGCTTTTTCTAAATTGTCTTTGACTTTTTCATACCCAGCTATGTAGATATAAGTATTTAGATAAGAAAGCATCTCCACGATTTCTTCTGCACGATCTTCAATGGCCTGATCCAGCACGATAGGATCATTCCATAAAGGTCTCGGACTGAAAGCATGAACAGCCTTAAAGGTTTCTTTGTCATAATAGTTGATCAGGTCATCCTCCTGGTCATTCAGGTAGAAAAGTTCCAAACCACTTTTGGCACCATAGAACAACAGGATCCTACCGTGGAAATCCTTCACATTTTTATAGATGTGCTTGATAAATGCCCGGAAAGGTGCAATGCCAGTCCCCATGCCAATCAGGATGAGGTTAGCATCTTTTTCTTCAGGCACTTTGAATGCCAACTCATAAGGCCCTGTGATGGTAATCTCATCACCTACCTTGCGGTCACACAGGTAGTTTGAAGCAATGCCTTCTTCTTGTTCCCCACTAAATGGGTCCAGAAAGTTGCACCGTTTTACCATCATGGTGATACGAGTCTTTCCACTGTGCTTAGAAGGTAAATCCGCCACACTGTACAACCTGTGGTGCAGGTTATTGCCAAAGTTGTCGCTGGTCCTCACCAGGACACCGAAGCTCTGATCCACCTCACAGGTGAAAGTAGGGTCTTTAACCTCCAGAATGATTTCACGTACTTCGTCGCTGTCTTCAGGACTCAGCCGTCTGGTCTTCTTTACCACAGCGAAATATTGCTTTCTGGTATCGTAATCTGCTAGATGTGCCATTACATTTTAGTTTTATTGTTTTTAAATGATTTGACCGAACATGGAGTGGCACAGCCGCAGCTGCCACAGTCCGATCTTCCTGCCAGTACATCTCCATCATGAGGATGCTCTGTGAAGACTTTGCTCCAAAGTCGTTGAATACCCACCCAGCCAATCATGATGGCAGGGATCGTCAATATGCCGATAAGGTATTTTTCTATCATTGTGTTCCCAATCCTGAAAATCCCATAAATGTCAACGACAATATTCCAGCAATGATCAGGGTCAGTATTGTCCCTTTAATCACTTTTGGAACCTCAGCAAATTCCAGCTGTTCCCTGAAACCTGCAATCAAAACCAGCGCCAGGGTAAATCCGGCACCTGCTCCCAAAGCATACACGATGCTCTGGATAAAATCATAACCCTTGTTGGTCTGGAACAACGCCAGACCCAGGATGGCACAATTGGTGGTGATCAGCGGGAGGAAAATTCCCAGGGCCTTGAACAGTGCAGGACTCATTTTCTTGATAAACATCTCAACGAGTTGTACCGTGGAGGCAATCACCACGATATAGCTGATAAGCTGCAGGAATTCTGCATCAACAGCCACCAGCAAGGCATGGATGCCATAGGCACACATAGAACTTATCAGCATGACAAACATGACGGCACCTCCCATTTTGGTCGCTGTACCCAGTTTACCTGAAACACCCAAAAAGGGACAAATACCGAGAAAATAAGCCAGCACAAAGTTGTTGACCAGGCAGGCATTGATAAAGATCTGACCAAGTGATTCCTGATTCATGCTGTTGCCTCCTTTCTTTGTTTGATGAGATTGAAAATAAGTAGCCATAAGGCCAGGGTAAAAAACCCTCCAGCCGGTAATATCATGACGATCCACTCCTGAAACGTATCCGGGAACAGGGCCAGCCCAAAGAACGTCCCATTCCCCAGGATCTCTCTCACAGCGCCCAGGCAAAACAGGGCGAAAATAAAGCCCAGTCCCATGCCCAGGGCATCCATCATGGATTTACCCAATGTGTTTTTTGAGGCAAAGGCTTCCGCCCTGCTCAAAATCAGACAATTAACTACAATGAGTGAAATGAAAGCTCCCAGGCTCTTATGCAGGTCCACGCTGATGGCCTGGATGGCATAATCAGTGATGGTCACGAAAGTAGCAATGATGAGGATGTAGGAAGCTATCCTGACCTCTTTGGGGATAAAATGCCTTAACAGTGACACCAATGCGTTTGACATCAGCAATACAAAAGCCGTTGCCAGTCCCATGGCCAGGGCATTTTCTGCCGTGTTGGATACTGCCAGCACCGGACACATCCCCAGCACCTGAACAAAAACCGGATTTTCTTTCCAAAGTCCTTTGATGAACTCGTCTGTACTTTTAGTTTCCGTATGGTTAGTTACCGTGCTCATTGGTTTTTCTGGGTAAATGCTGACACATGATTGTAAATTCTTGGCACCCAGATAGAAGTGCTTTCATCGAGGATGTTTCCAATGGCTCTTGAAGAGATGGTTGCACCCGTGATGCCATCCACTTCCCATTCATCTTTCTTGGTTCCACTTTTCACCGGGACGATTGAATTCACTAGCTGGTCTCCTGAGGCTGTAAGTGATACATCCATCGCCGTGAAGTTGTCAAGGAAGTTTTCATCTTTTTCAATTTTATCTCCCAGACCTGGCGTTTCCTTGCTTTCCAACACGTAGAAACCAATGACCTGCTGTTTTTCGGGGCTATACCCATATAAAATTCTGATGATATCTGCATAACCTTGTCCGCTCGCTGCTATCGCTACCCCGATCAGTGCTCCGGCATCATTATATCCGGCATATACCAGCGTGTTGGCACTTTCTTCGGCCGAGGTGAATGATTCTCCATCCCACATAAATGTTTCTGTTTGAGTGATCCCCGGTATCACTTTGAAGATGGCAGCTTGCAGGGCCTCTGCTTTAAGTCGCTGAACCCTGGGCAAAGTACCTTCATAAGCTACTACAATGAGAAAACCACACAGGATCCCAATACCTACCATGGCACGTAGCATAATGAAGCTACTGGATGATGATTTGACGGCTTCCTTGCTCATGATTTCTGTAGTTTAGAGGTACCATAAACCCTATACCGGATCAGCCTGTCGATGTGCGGGGATATTGCATTGCCTAAAAGTATCGCATACATCACCCCTTCCGGTAGTCCACCCCAGATGCGGATCACCACGACCAGCGCACCTATGAGGACTCCATAAATGACTACACCCAAAGAGGTGATTGGTGAGGCTACCATATCAGTAGCCATAAATACTGCGCCCAGCATGAGCCCTCCTGAAAACAACATAAATAAAGGTGAAGGATATTTTATAGGGTCCACCCAAAACAGCAAGCCGCTGAATAGAAATACAGTTACCAGGATCGCTACCGGGATCCTCCAGTTCATAAACCCCCTCCTGATGAGGTACAGCCCACCTAGAATGATCAGGATTGCCGATGTTTCTCCTGCAGAACCACTCACCAGTCCAAATGCAAGCTCGGTGGCATCCGTGGTGACCCCATCAAACTTAAATGCGGACAATGGGGTAGCACCGGTCGTGCCATCCACGACAGGTTCCATAAAAGGAACAGCCAGGACGGATGAATTGATGGTGGAAAATCGATCCAGCTGAAAAGCGCCATACCAGGTAGTGATAGCAACAGGAAAAGCAGCCTGTAGTATGGCCCTGCCCACAAGTGCAGGGTTGAAAGCATTGTATCCGAGCCCGCCAAAAAGGAATTTACCCATGGCTATTGCTATGACTCCCCCCAGAAAAGTCATCCACAAAGGAAATATGGGTGGAAGCGTCAGGCCAAGGAGTATTCCTGTGATGGTTGCAGACCAGTCCCCTACAGTGGTTGGTTTATGAGAGATCTTACAAAGGACATGTTCGGTCAGCACGCAAGATGCTACTGCTGTCATGATGACCAGTGCTGCATTGAAGCCAAAGGAATAGACGGCAAAAAACACCATAGGTATCATCGCCAGGACTACATGAAACATGATCATCTCAGTACTCAGGCCTTTGGTGAGGTGCGGACTTGTGCTGATATTGAGGGTCTGTACTGACATTAGCTGGCTTTTCGTTTTCTAACAATCGATTTGGATAATCGGAAATATTGCACCAATGGTATATGTGACGGGCACACATAGGCACAGGAGCCACACTCAAAGCAGTCCATCAGGTGATATTGTTTGGCCATCTCGTCATATGCTTCGAATTTGGCCAGGATACCTAATTTGGATGGATTCAAAGAAAGTGGACAAGCATCCACACAGGCCCCGCATTTGATACAGGGATAGACCCTGTCAGGCCTTGATACTTCCTGATCTGTAAACACCACAATTCCTGAGGTACCTTTCACGATGGATATGTCCAGGTTGGATACAGCTACGCCCATCATTGGCCCTCCCATGTAGACCTCACTGATCCTGCCATTTACATCTACCTGATCCAGTACATATCGCAATGGCGTTCCGATGGGAATGAGATAATTCCCCTTCTTGTTCACCCCCGGTCCCGTAATGGTAATAACACGTTCCTGGATGCCTCTGCCATGTGGTAACAATCTTCCAATCTCCGCTGTTGTCGCCACATTCACGACAACGGCATGCACATCAATAGGAAGCCCCCCGGAAGGGACCTCTTTACCCAGGATGGCTGTGATCAACATTTTTTCAGCCCCTTGTGGATATTTTACCGGCACCACTTCCACGGTGACAGGCAGATCTTCAGGTAGTCGTGCTGACAGGAAATCTGCAGCATCCTGCTTATTCGATTCAATACCAATAATTACTCTCCTGGCTCCGGTTGCTTTCAATAAATACCTGATACCCATAAATATATCATCAGGTTGTTCAAGCATTACCCGATGATCAGTGGTTAGATAGGGCTCGCACTCAACCCCATTAATGATGAGGTCGTCACAGCGTTTACCTTCTGGAATTTTTAGCTTG
The DNA here is from genome assembly GCA_965223915.1 of Cyclobacteriaceae bacterium. Classification (GTDB taxonomy): domain Bacteria; phylum Bacteroidota; class Bacteroidia; order Cytophagales; family Cyclobacteriaceae; genus UBA7330. The sequence continues at coordinate 4,329,605 of OZ245027.1, forward strand.
GCATGTGTAGGGAAAGCAGCCCCGCCAAGGCCAACAATGCCCGCATTTTGTATACCCGCTAATATCTCCTCTGGTGTAGCCTGGTTCGGATCGATACCCTCCCCTTCAATCAGCTCCTGTGTCGCGGAAGGGGAAGTTTCCAGATAAATCCCGGGTACCATCTTGCCTGAGATGGTAGGCACATTGGTGATTTTCCTGATCCTGCCGGTGACCGGAGCATGTAAAGGGACAGACATATAGCCATCTGCTTCGGCGAGCAACTGACCACGAATCACTTCCTGGCCTTCTTTCACCAATATTTTAGAAGGTGCTCCCAGATGCTGCGCTACCGGCAGGATGATCAAGGGAGAAAAAGCAAACCTACGGATGGGCAAACCATTGGTGTCATCCTTGTTTTCAGGAGGATGAACTCCATGCTTAAATGTATGTCGATGGAGCGTTAACACGGTATCAATTGAATTTTTCTCCTCTTTTGATCCACTTCTCGATATCCTTCTCACCTTTATCGGCCGGCAACCCCGGATGGATCACCTGGGTCGTGCATTTCTCTGCAGCCCTTACGATGTCAGAATATGGACCTCCATTCGGATTTTTGATGTAGGCCTTCTTGTTTTCATTATAGGCAAAGATCTGAGGGTTCAAATTGATGCATTCATCGCAGGATGAACAGTCTTCCGTATCCAGCCAGGGAGCCATGTATTCACCATCGGCTACAGGAGCATCTTTGGCAGCGGCCTCTTCAGCCTTCCCCTGAACAGCTACTTCAGGTAACTGAACCTCAATGTTTTCTGGCATGGGAACATCTTCTCCCTGAGCCATCGCCATCAGCTTTTGTGCCATTTTGGTCACCAGCTCTTTCCTGACCCTTGCTTCTACATCTTCTGATTTTTCCTCCGGTGTATCTTTTATTCCGGCCAGATCTTTCAACATGATCCAGAAGTCACGTCGTTCCTCACAAGATTCTACGATCTTCTCGGCTACCATCACGCGGCTGAGTGTCTTCTTCCTGTCTACGGCCCAGATATAAGGGAATTTACCTTCCCGCTCGTCAGCATCCATATTCAGAAAGTCAGCCAATAGCACCATGTTTTCATTCCAGCTGTCTCTTGGCGCTTTTCGGAAGTGTTTCCTAAAGCGGGCTTCTGTCAAAGCAAAATCTGCAAAGGTCATCTTCAGCTCCATCGACTTTTCCTGCCCGTTTTGAATGTATTTCAGATTATAAGTAGGCCAGTCCTGATCCATGGCAGGATTACCGGATAGATCAAAGCACTCAGCAGCCTTTTTACTTACTTCAGGGTCATATTTAAAGACCGGATATGCCCTGGATTCAACAGCCAGTTTGGCCTGCTCATGGCCTTTATCATCACCGATGCCATGCTCTGGCTGACAAGAAGTGTACAGATTGAACAAGGCTGGTCTTCTGGCCATTAGCCCATCGATAAAGCCCTCAATCATGTGTGTAGGATTGGAAATGGTGCCCTGCATTACATAGGTGTTGCGATGTGCCATGGCTATCAGGCCTATCTCTTTGCGTGGCTCATCTTTTCCCTGTAGCGCCTTTCCATATTGGGCCATATCAGAGATCTGACCAATAAATCCGGAAGTACAGGCCTGACCACCCGTATTGGAATAAACCTGGGTATCCACCACAATTACCTTGATGGGTTTACCTGAGGCCATGGCCCTGGACAGGTTCTGGAAGCCAATGTCATACATGGCTCCGTCACCACCCAGTGCAACTACCGGAGGACAAAGTTTCCATTCTTCATCGGTAAACTGATGCCAGTTGAAGTAGGTGAAGAAATCTCTTTGCTCTTCTTTGTTGTATTTTCCTTCCAGCTCCAGTTCCGCTTTACGAATGGCTTTAAATCCCTCAGCCATCTTAGCCATATGTCCTTCGAAGATCCCCATCGCCAATGATGGTGAATCCTGGAACAGGTGATTGGCCCATGGGAAAGGATATGGGTTGAAAGGATAGGTACTGCCCCATACTGAGGTACATCCTGTAGCATTGGTCATACCCATGTATGAGCGACCTTTACCGGTGGTGCCTTCAGCGTATCTCCATTTCAGGTCTTTCAGCTGTGCTAAAAGTCTGGTTGTATCTCTCAACCATTCCTGATCCACCGGATGTGTGCCTTTCAGCGCTTCCAGTCGGCTGGAGATTGCGCCCATGGTCAGGTCAGCGTCTTTCAGCTCCCCGATCACCTGGTTGATGGCATCCGAATCGGTCACATCAATGGTTTTTACCAGCTTCATCTGTACATGGCTTTCCAGCTTACTAATCAGCTCCTCCAGGTACTGGACATGCTTTTTGATCCTGGGCTGCATCAGGGACTCTACTGTGGCTACAAAAAGGTGTACCACGGTCTTTTCAGAACAACCCAGGCAGGCCCCGTCACCACTCACAAAACTTTGATAGGCTGCTTTATTGAGTAACATGGTGTCCAGTGCCCCGATTTTCTCTTCCAGGTCATCTATCCTGCTGAATTTGGCTGGAGTAGTGGGCAGATCAGTCCATAAATCCCAGTTTTTCCTTAATTGCTCAACTGATTTATCCGTCTGCGTGACTGTTCTAAGGGCATCATCATCACATACAGCCACACATTCATTACAACCTTTGCAGGTGTATGGGTTGATGGTGATGCTGAATAAGCCGCCACTGTTGGCATTTTTCTTTTCGAGGTTGTTGTAGTAAGGCTTGGTGATAGCAAATTTAAAATCACCCAACTCTTCCCTAAACCAGTCAAATTCTTCCTGGTATTGGGCCGCACTGCCATTGGCGGAAGCTATGGTCTGTTCGATGGCTTCGTCCAGAAAATCTCCCATTGCTGATCCCCCACCGTTCGTGTTTTCATTGATCAGCTTTCGCAATTTTGTTTCCAGGGTCCTGACAGCCTTGGGCAAAACTTCCACTTTGTCGTGACTTTTCTTCACACGTTTTACCACCGTATCCATCACATCCCCAAAATCACTTACCAGCCCCGGAATGGCCGTGTCAGGACAAACGGTGTAACAGCTACCACAGGCCGTACAATTCTCAGGGATAAACTCAGGATGCTCAAAACGAATCCCTGTCATATCTCTAAACAAAGAAGACACCGCTGGCATCGCACTCAGACCAATAAATGGATCTGTGATGTTGTCCGTACCCATACCGCGTGCATAGAAATTTCCCGTTTGCTCCCAGAACCTGTGCACATCACTCAGCGGTGATTTGCTTTGAGGCGCATCTTTTAACATCACCGGTAAGGAGATTTCTCCATTCACTGAAATTTTACGCTTTTCTTCAGTAATCTGCTTGTCTTTGATCTCTGTGATTTCAGTAAACCCACGCTTTACTACCCGCAAGTTGTCTTCCACTACGCGGCGACCTTTAGACCCGAATTTATGTTCCAGCTGATCTTCAATGGCCTTCAGCAGGGTATTATCATTGAGTCCGGCCTGTTTCATCACGGGAGAAGCCGCGAAGAAGGCACCCTGGAATGCAATACCCTGCATCCTCAATTGCAATTCCGGGTCTGTGGCCTCTTCACGTGCTATCTTAAACCCATCGATGTAAAAGATCTTGATCTTCCTGTCGATGATGATTTTCTGGTAGTTTTTAGGAATACTTTCCCATACCTCTTCTGAAGTTTCCTTATCGCTCTGGATAATAAATACACCACCCTCTTTGAGGCCCGCCAGGGCGTTGGTATGTTTAAATACATTGGGGTCCGGAGATAGCACCACATCCACATAGTAATATTCACAGTTGATACGGATGGGTTCTGGTGCAGCACTCAGGTAATACGTTGTTGGTTGTCCTTTCTTCTCAGATCCATATTTAGGGTTGGCTTTGATGTGGTAGCCCAGCAGGTCGAACAATGTCATGGCCAGATTCTTACCCGTGGTGATGGCGCCCCATCCACCTACAGAGTGAAAGCGTACGGTAATGGCTCCTTCTGGCATCAGGTTGGGATTCTCGGAACCCCTGACGGAAAGCTTATCTATTTCTGGGTAAGCGTCTTTGATGGTTTGCTGATAAATCTCCTGTTTGGGCGTAAAAGCATTCTTGCGAAGAAAATCTATAGACAGGTAAAACAGTTTTTTATGGTCCCCTTCAGGAAGCATATTCTCTATCGCTCCAATCAGTCCTTCCGGCTGTAGATCACGACTTCCCATACCGAAACTGCCGGAAAAAAGCGGTGGCATGTCCCCGGCTTTGTAAGCATCAAGTTCAGGATAGGGTTTGTCTTTTTTAGCTGCGCCATTTTCCTGTGCCTTATTGAGTGCCGAACGGATCTCGCGCATCAATGGCTGATCACCAGCTAAAGGCTGATCCAATCGCTCGAGCACGACAACTCCTTTTCTACTTTTTAATATTTTGGAAATCAGGTCTGCAGGAAAAGGTCTGAACATCACCAGGTTGACCACCCCAACCTTGATCTTACGGGTTTTACGGAGATAATCGGCCACCACTTCGGCACTGGGGACTACACTACCCTGGCCTACAATGAGATAGTCTGCATCTTCCACTTTATAAGTCATGACCCGGCTGTATTTTCTGCCAGTCAGCTCATAATAATCACGGAAAGCACCTTCTGCAATGTCCTTAATATGATCAAAGAAGAATGGTCGCTGAGCAGCCACACTTTGCATGTAAGCATCCTGGTTTTGCACGATACCAGCCATCACGGGATTGTCTACATCCCACAGTTCGGGAATTCTTCTTCTTGTGTTGCCGTAAATAATTTTTTGGGCACCCGTGGGCGTATTGATGATGTCATCAGGGCGACCGAGAAACTCTTCGATGAGTTCCCGTTCGGGGATCATCAATGACTCTATCAGGTGTGTGGTAAGAAACCCATCTTGTGCCACAATGCCGGGATTCAATGCCAATTCAGCAATTTTGTGGGCAATGATGTTGAGATCTGCTACATGCTGTGCATTCTTGGCAAACATCTGGAAAAAGCCGGTATCGTCAATGGCATGGTAATCGTCGTGACCTGCGTGCACATTCAAGGTGGACTTGGTCATGGCCCGGGCACCAATATTCAGGACATAAGTCAGCCGTTTACCAACAGCGGCATAGAGTGATTCATGCATATAGGCAATTCCCTGTCCGGAGGAGAAATTGGCTGCCCTGAGACCTGTCATAGAAAGACCTGCTGTGACTCCAGCCGCGGCATGTTCACCTTCGGGTTCTATAAAAATCAATGGTCTGCCCGATATGTTGAGATGGCCTTTGGCCGCCTCTTCAGCCCAATATTCTCCCATTTGGGTAGACGGAGTGATCGGATATGCTCCTGCTGCGTCTGTGGATTCTCGCTCACACATAATGGCAGCTGTATTCCCATCCAGGGCTACACGTTTGCCAGGATATTTGAAGGGGTTATTCTTGCCCATGCCTATCATTGTTAGTTCTACTTATTGCACCAGTTTTTTTGTTTTTTCAGCGATATCTACATAGATATTAGCTATGCTTAGATCCGCCCAGATGTCTTCTTTGTCTCTGAATTCAAGCATGGGTTCAAAGTCTATCTTTCTTAATGCAGGATTGTGTTTTTGACATATTTCAATCAGCTCATAAAATGTATGATCGCCTGACATTTCGATCTCTTTGTCTTCCAGATAATGCATCAGCAATTTTCTGACAGCGGTAAATGCCTTCTCGCAAACCGTATAGGTAACAACATCTTCTTCTGGCCGGGCCAGTTCATTTTTAGCTTCTGTGATGAGGTTATTGGCCTCAGCAATCAGCTTTTCTTTAAGTTGTGTAGTCATGATTAAAGTTTTAGATCCTCAGTTATCGTTTTATTGATGACAATTTACGGAGACGACCTACAGCTAATTATGAGAAGCATCAATGCGTAATATGATATAGGTCAAATGAATTCATGGGATTTAATCGTGAGGGCATGTTAAGAAATGACAATGTCCCGAAATGATGGGCATAAAAAAAGGGTCTAACCAAAGTAAGACCCTTCACTTCTTCATATACACTGCTAATCAATCAATTCAAACTAACTTGAAGAACAAACAAAATCCGTTTTTGGAATACTCGTTTTAGCGATTTCATTCATCCCTCCTTTTATATCTACCACGTTGTGGTATCCTCTTGATTTCAGAATGGAGGAAGCAATCATTGATCGGTACCCGCCTGCACAATGCACGTGGTAAGCTTTGTCCTGATCTATCTCATCCATGTTTTTACTGATATAATCCAACGGGAAGCTTTGTGCTTTATCTACATGCTCTGCTTCAAATTCGGTGGGTTTCCTCACATCAAGCACATTGACACCGCCAGTCTGATAGGCCAGCGCGAAATCATTGGCTTCAATGGATTTGACCTGGTCCGTTTCCTTACCAGCAGCTTTCCACGCATCAACACCGCCATTGAGATAACCCAGTGTATTGTCATAACCTACCCTGGAGAGTCGTGTAACCACTTCTTCCTCCCGGCCTTCCTCGGAAATAAAAATAATCGGTTGCTGTAAATCAGGTATCAAGGCCCCCACCCATGGCGCGAAATCACCATCAATGCCAATAAAGATGGAGTTAGGAATGTGATCTTTTGCGAATTTCTCCTGTTTACGGGTATCCAAAACCAGCGCACCTTCATGATTGGCCATGGCTTCAAAAGTATCTACATCAAGGGCTACCTTTCCTTTTTTCAATACTTCTTCCAAGCCTATCGTTTGAGATTTGTTCATGGCCACATTCTGAGCAAAATATTGTGGGGGTGGTAATAACCCATCCGTCACTTCTTTAATGAACTCATCTTTGGTCATATCTTCCCTCAGGGCGTAATTGGTTTTCTTTTGGTTGCCCAACGTATCCGTAGTCTCCTTACTCATGTTTTTACCACAAGCAGAGCCAGCTCCATGTGCCGGATAAACGATGATAGAATCCGGGAGTGGAAGAATCTTATTTCTCAGACTATCAAACAGATATCCTGCGAGATCTTCCTGTGTCAGTTCTCCTTTTTGTGCCAGATCCGGTCGACCAACATCACCAATAAATAAGGTATCTCCACTGAAGATCGCATGTTCTTTTCCGGTTTCATCCAACAGTAAGTAGGTGGCACTTTCCATCGTATGCCCGGGAGTATGCAGCACCTTAATCCTCAACTTACCAAGTTGAAAGATTTCACCGTCTTTGGATTCATGAAATTGGAAGGAGGCCTGTGCTTTGGGTCCATACACGATGGTAGCACCGGTCTTTTCCGCCAGGTCCACATGACCGGAAACAAAATCGGCATGGAAGTGTGTCTCAAAGATGTATTTGATTTTTGCCCCCTCATATTGTGCTTTTTCAATATACGGTTTCGATTCCCTGAGCGGATCAATGATGGCTGCTTCACCTTCGCTTTGGATGTAATAGGCGCCTTGTGCGAGACAACCGGTATAAATCTGTTCTATCTTCATATGTTACTTTTCTTTCAATTCTTTACTTCAATATTACGGCTCAAAACCCATCGCAGATGTAACAATAGTTACACTTATAATCGTTTAACGAATTCAAAATTTCTAATCACATATATCTTTTTTTCAATCATTGTGCTGGACGGCTCTCGTTCTTCTTCTGGAAGTGGACCTCCCCTCCGGTTCCAGTGCGTCATCAAGGGTAAGATAAATATTTTCAAACCCGATTTCTTCCATCAGACGGGTTTTAAACATGGAATCTCTTACCGGACCCACCACTTCAGCAATCAAAAACCTGATATCACGATCCTTTAGTGCCTTGATCAGATCAATGATACCCTGAACAGCTGTAGCATCGACATGGCTGATCGCCGAGGCATCAATCACTACCTGCTTTATCTGTGGGTTGCCGTCAATCTCACGTATGATATAATCTCTGATATATTGAATATTGATAAAGGTGACCGGAGCATCTACGCGCATGATGAGCTTGTCCTTCCACACCTCCAGGTCTGAAAAACGTTTCACGTTCCGATATACCTTTTGTCCCTTTATTCTCCCAAGAACAGCAATGTGCGGATAGGCCATATGGTAGAGCAATATGAGTATGGATAAGACAACACCGGTGATGATGCCAGGCACCATGCTAAAGCTTATGGTGACAAGGAAAGTGATCGCTAGCAATGAAAACGCCATTTTATCTTCTTTCAATAGCCGGATCGTATACTTTACGTCTACCAGGTTTGCTATGGCTACCATGATCACTGATGCTAGTATAGCGGTTGGTAAATAGTAAAACAGGGGTGTCAAAAACAATAAGGTAATGACAATCAGCATTGCGCTGATAATTGAGGCTAAGGGTGTATTGGCTCCGGATTCAAGGTTGACTGCCGACCGGGAAAATCCCCCGGTGACCGGATAGGCCTGAAAAAGAGAACCTATCAGGTTAGCGGCGCCCAGCCCGATCAATTCCTGATTGGCATCCACCTGATGATCTTTCCTATGAGTCTCAATGGCTTTGGATACAGAATAGGCTTCCATAAAAGCTACCACTGAGATGGTCAGCGCCAAAGGGATCAATTCTCCCCATTGTCCCAAACTGAACTCCGGTAATTTCAATGCTGGTAAACCCTGCGGGATATTTTTAACAATCTCCACCCCCGCCTCATGCATCTTCAATCCATACACCAGGATAATACCTAAAGCCACCGCAGCCAGAGCGCCTGGCAACTTATGATTGATTTGTTTGAGCCCTCGAATCAATACAATACCACCAACTCCAATCAATAAAGTCAACCAATGTACTTCTTCGGCTCTTTGAAGGGTATTCCATATAATCTCATGAACCCGGTTGCTCTTTGCTATGTCAATACCCAACAGATATTTTAACTGATTCAGTCCAATGATCAGGGCAGCTGCGGAGGTGAACCCACTGATTACCGGCTTTGATAACAGGTTTGTGATAAAGCCCATGCGGAATACCCCCAGCAGGAGTTGAAACAACCCCATGAAGAAGGCCAGCAAAATAGCAAAAGCGATATAGGTATCAGTACCCTCTGTAGCCATTACAGAAACTCCTGCGGCTACCAACAAAGAATCCATAGCTACAGGTGCCACTGAAAGTTGCCTGGAGGTTCCAAAGATGGCATAGATGATTTGAGGCACAATGGCAGCATACAATCCATACACGGGTGGCAACCCGGCAATTAATGCATAGGCCATTCCCTGCGGGATCAATAACACACCTACGGTGAATCCAGCGGATAAGTCACCATTTAGGTGTGCACGCCTGTAGTAGGGCAACCATTGTAAAACTGGAAAGAATTTCCGAAGCTGTCTCATAAGTTCATGCAAAACTCCAAAGGTAGAATTTACACAATCTCAGGGATGTAACAATTGTCACACAGCACTAAAGGATTTCTATTTTGTTGCGGTGTTGCTCGATTACGCCATCCTTTTCCAGCTGTTTGAGCAATCGGGAAATGACTACCCTGGAAGTATTGAGCTCTTTAGCAATTTGTTCATGGGTTTTATTGATTTCAAAGGAACCCTTGGCTTGTTTGGTGTCCAAAAGATATTTGAGCAAACGTTCATCCATTTTATGGAAGGCCATGCTATCAATGGCGATCAATAACTCTTCAAATCTTAGCTGATAAGCACTGAATACAAATTTCCTGAAGGAGGGATACCTGATGATCCAGGAGTCCATATAGGTCATAGGTATCATCCAAAGGGAAGAATCTTCTTCTGCAATCACCTTATAAGCTGCCCTTATACCCTCAATGCAACAGGTGATAGACATCGCACAGGTCTCCCCACCTTCGAGGTAGTAAAGAAAGATCTCATCTCCATTTTCATCCTGTCTCAGCACTTTGAGCAAACCAGATAACACAATAGGGATCTCATCCGTTTGATCCTCCGGACTAATGACTATGCGGCCGGCTTTGGCTTTTTTTAATCTGCCGATGGTGGTGATCTCTTCAACCAGCTTGGGCTCAAGATCACTTTGTTCGAGGACGGAGGATATATTTTCTGACATATGATATTAATCTGAATCCTAACTTCAGGAAACCAGTCTTAGTTCCTTAAATAGGGAAATCAAGTTAGCCATTTTTTGAATTTAACCTGGTTAATGTTTTAGTTTAGTAGAGAAGCTAAAGTGTAAACTGCATTGAGTACAACATTCATTCAACAAAAAGATATTATGTTCATCACCCCAACCAAATCATTTATAAAAAGGCTCTCATTGCTTTATATGATTTCTCTCAGTCTGTTTTGTGGAGCACAGAATCCAATGGTAACAGATGGGGAGGTGATTGAATCCAGAATAATTTACGAACAGGAAGGGGAACGCTACATGCCTGATCCTGCTCGGGAAAAGATGGTAAAATACACCATGAAAAAAGCGTCTGAATTCATGTGTTCCATTTCTACGAAAGGCGGATATGCTGCCACGTATTCTGAGGATCTAAGCAAACGCTATGGTGAGGGCTTTTATGAATTGGCACTTCCCGATGAAATTTTCACACAATATCCGGGAACACCAGCAATGGGCGAATTATTCCTAAGATCATTCAACGTTACAAAAGATGAATACTATCTGGCCAGGGCATATGATGCCGGAAAAGCGCTGGTGTGGGGTCAGCGATCCGAAGGAGGTTGGGACCATCTGGTGGATGTTTCTCATTATCACTCCCACCTTAAAACCATTGAAAGGAAAAGCGGCAATTGTACTTACGATGACAATATCACTCAAGGGGTTTTATCATTTCTCATTGACCTTGATGCATTCATTGATGAACCCTGGCTAACGGAGTCCATTGATTTGGCGCTTGCTTTTATCCTGAAGAGTCAGGCGGATAATGGAGCGTGGCCTCAATGGTACCCATCCATTGGCTCATATCACGATTACTGGACATTTAATGATGATGCCATGAACAATACGGTAAGGGTATTGATAAAGGCTCATCAGGCGTATGATAGAAAAGAGTTGCTTAATAGCATCAACAAAGCTGGTGATTTTATCATCAAGGCACAGGTGAGTAATGCTCAGCCAGGATGGGCGCAGCAGTATGATCATGACCTAAAGCCCGGCTGGGGAAGGAGATTCGAACCACCAGGTGTATGTAGCTCTGTCACAGCAAGCACCATAGCACTTCTGGCTGACATGTTTCTGTATACGAAAAATGAAAGCTATCTCAAACCTATTCCAGCTGCTATTGAATGGCTGGAGTCATCAAAACTTGATGATAATCTCTGGGCCAGGATCTATGAATTGAAAACCAATAAGCCACTTTATGGACAGCATGACAGACGGATCCATTACCTGGCCAGTGAGGGTAGAACTGATTACAATTTCCAGGGTAGTTTTGGTATCAGAGATAAAATAGGCTATTGCCAACAAGTACTTGCCTCAAAGAAGAAACCGGAATCTCAAGCATTATCTGACATTGAAAGACGTGCGAAAATCGACAACATGATGAAGTCAGTACAGCGAGCTATAGCCTTACTAAAAACTGAAGGCTACTGGCTTGACAAAGAAACAAGCATGATCAACCTGGAAGATTTCGTTGACAACATGAATCTGTTTTGCGAACACCTGGAGCTCAAAGCACAAGATCAATAGAGCAAGTGTTCAAAAAGAAAGTGGGTGTGACCCCCAATGAATTTAAAAGTACGATTTGATATCTTGGACCTATCTGGTCTGCATTGATCAATGATAAAGAGTCTTAATTCCGTAGCTCTTTACTTATTTCATTATTTAACAAAGTGATCTCAGGTTCACTGCTATTTATTGATACCACTATCTGTTTGTCCTTCCAATCCACAGGAACTGACAATTTTACTTTTTTCATTCGTGGCGTTAGGTCGTTAGGTGCTTCAATGGATTGTATTTGAGCCATCTCCAGCTGTCCTTTCCTATCCTTATTTTGTACTTTTATTGTGATGGAACTGGATGCTTTATTCCCAATGTTGTGAACAGTCACTTCCAATGGAATCTTACCTTTTCCGTCCCAATCCGCGCTTATCGAAACATCCTCAACAGTAATCGCCAGGTCAGCCCTGGGAAAAGTCAGGCCTGAAAATGGTTTTACCTGTCTGATTTTCAAGCTGATTAGCTCCTTACTTACAATCTCGAAAGTCGTGTAGCTGGTCCGCTCATTGATCTCAAAGAATTTTTTAGAGATAAAATTGCCATCCTCTTTGCCCCTGAGTGTCAACTCATATTCACCAGGTTCCAATTGCCACGTATAGATCCCTATCTCTTTATTCCCACCGAAATTGTAAAGCTGAGCGTCCAGCTCCTGCCTGCTTGATTCACCTACCAATACAGCGACATCGGTCCCGGTATTTTTCCAGGTAACAGCAAGCCCCGGAAACTCAAACCCCGACCCAATGTGTCCGGTATACATGCCAAATAGCAAGTCATCATGTGGAATGTCTACTCTGTCGGTAAACTTCAATTCTGTTGTATAAAGTGGATAGTTGTATCGAATCGTATTCAGGATCTCCGCTAAACCCTGTTCTATGTAATTTTCATCACCAGTCACCCGATATTGGCTATAATGCGTACCGGCCTCCAGGATCAGGTCATCATATTGATCGGTGCCAACCAGGGCTCTGGCTGACCCAAATAGTTTCATAATGCCTCCATTGGGCGAAATATCCTGACCAGTGTTACCCCACAATTGTGCAGCAGCCCAGTCTTCTGAACCTGGATCCGTATCACTGATAGATTTAGTATTTCGATGCTCCATCATGAAATCAAACGTGGCATTCATGGGATTCAGCAGCGATTTTTGTCCGGTGATGGCATAAAGTCCTAGTAACTGGTTATACATTTCCGCTATATGTCCGAGGCTTTCCCAGTCAAAATAGTCCCAGCCAAGACCTTCGCCAGGGTTATGCCATTGCGGAGCATACCCTCCTATTTTATCGTCCTTGTAAGCAACAGCTGCTGGCAACAAGCCTTCAGGCTTACCATTGTCATTCCTTGAAGCATCTTCTACCCATGCGTCACCCCACTGCCTGAATAAATCAATGGTCGTGGGGTTTTGGTTGTACCAAGCTGCCCAAAGCATTGGCAATGTGGCTCTGGCATTCAACGGGACATCTACAGCATAGGGAGGATTCTCATTGACTTCAGATGCTGATAAATAGCAGGATTTAAAGTGTCTGTGTCCAAAGTCATTCACACCCGTCCAGGTATCCCTGAAATTTTGCATACTTACCAAACATCGCTCTACGTAGATTGGGTTACCATAATTCATCAGAAACATGGCCGGGTGCGTATCCCGAAACAGTTCCGCAGAATGCTCCACATCTTCTACTTTTTTAGAAAAAGCGCGTTCCAGCAGCCCACTATGCCAAACACCATCAACCAAACGGGTGTAGGCCGCCCTTGCTTTTTCGTCGTCTGCTCCCAGGATCACGGGGAGCCACCATCGGAGGATCTCCACATCATCCCCAAACTTTCCACCAAGCTCACCATTTTCCGCCTGTACACTGTCGGCCCACCAGTGAATCATGCCTTGCATCCTGCAAATGGCTTCACGCTGCAGGTTGGCCCACACTGGTGCGTAATCATCTGTTGTCTGGCATGAACTTTTGTGTAAGATCTTTTCTCCGGCATACATACTCAAAATAGCATGCTCCGGATATTTGTCGTGTAGCAGCTTGAAGTACTTTTCATATTCTTCCCGATTGTATTCATTGCCTTGTTCTTTGTACAGCCAGTAATGGATCCTGGCGATCAGGTAGACAGACTTATCATAGAGTGGGTGCTCATCATTTGCGATGATCTGACGCAATAGATCCGAAGCATAATGATACCTTGGGAATATTCTCATCCCTGTTTCCTCTACCGCCCATGACCACCAGCCAATGTCATAGTAATAGGCTGCAAACAGGAATTTATTTACATCATTTAACTGATTAATTACTTGCAAGTTATCTGGATCTGATTCAAGTTTTTGTGTTAACTCTTTCTTCATGCGATAAAGCTCAGCTGTATCCTGATCCAATAGTGTTGTAGACTTGAAATCTTCCCATTCAGTAAGTGGCCTAAGCGCTAAGCTATGGACGGAAACCCATCTTCCGGAATGTGTAGACAATGAGACAACTGTTGGTGCATCAGTAAGGTGAACAACCTGACTGAAAGACTGGTGGTTTAACCTGAGCCAGGGAGTTTGAATGCTTTCTGCCAGTACCTTATCATTGACAGCGATGTTTAAGTCAAGGGGTTCATCTTCACCCATCCCTATGTTTATGGTAAGAACATAATCTCCTGGATTTGCATCAATTTGAAAAACCAGGCTATCCCATGAGGAAACGCCATCCTGAAGTAGCTTACTGGCTGGTTTGATATTCTCGAGGATAAATGCCTTTCTCTTAGGATCTGAAGTCCACCCAAATCCGGTTTCACGAACATAATTCCCCTCAGAACTTACCCTAATATAACCTTCTTCCAGGGGTGAATTGGAGGTACCAAAATCAAACAGGTAATTTTTACCAGGTGATTCTTTGCAACTGCTCAGTAAACAGATGCAAGAAAAAAACAGGCAAAATGGGGCCAGGTTAAGGTGTTTCATAGGGTCACTAAAATATCCAAATAAAGGCAATTCACATAAGTACCCCCTTTCTGATTAGGACCTCTTATTAATAATCAAATAAAAAAGGCTGGCAAAATACCCGCTTTATGAGTATTTAGGCAGCCTTATATAGTGTGTTTTATTGACTTTTTAATTCCTGTATATATCCATCGGGATGCCCGCTACATTCATAGTGACGTGATACGATGGCTTGTGCATTTCCATGTATGCTTTTTCTTTAGAAGTAAATTCGAAAGTGTAAAAAATACCGTTCTTCTGTTTGTAAGAAAGTTTAAGAGCATTTTTCTCGACCCCAAATTCTTCTGATACAAGATCAGTTGCTTTTTTCAATATGTCCGTTTCGTTTTTGACTTGTCTTCTCATTTTTGTCCTTTTAATATTAATCCTTAATATATTAAGTGCCTTTAGTCCTTAGGACACTTATTTCTTTAAATACGGCTGCTTTCTCAGAAACTACTACGCTGATCCTTGGAATTTTCTCATAGTTTGTTCTGATATTAAGCAACATTTATTTTTCAACGGTAAAATTGGCACAGTGTTGTCAAAAATGTATCACCTAAATGTTAAATTATTGTACTATTCTGTTAATTATTCATAAAAACCTTTCCTGGGATAAATGATTTGAATTGATTAAGTTCCGGAATATTCACAAAGAACATAAGCTCAAACACCCATGCCCCGCACAGTCATTAAATATTTCCTTTTTCTATTCCCTTTTGTAGCCATTGCGCAATCACCCCTTCCTAACGCCCATGCCCATAATGATTATGAGCATGAAAACCCCTTGCATGATGCCTTATCACATGGCTTTACTTCAGTAGAAGCTGATGTACACCTCAGCCACAATGAATTGTATGTGGTACATGATGCACCTGAAGACTGGAGTAATACACCAACACTGGAAGATCTATACCTCATTCCTCTGCAGCAACACATCCAACAACACCAGGGCAGGGTATATTCGGACTACAGTGACTTCTTCTATTTAATGATTGATTTCAAAACTGATGCCGATTTAACCTTTACAAAGCTGAAAGAGGTATTAAAAAAATATGAGGCCATTCTATCTGTTGTTGATGAAAATGGAAAAGACCAGCCTGAAAAACCAGTTAAGGTATTCATCAGTGGAAACCGTCCCATTTCACTGCTGATGAATGATAAACAAAAATTGGCTGGTTTGGATGGTCGACCAGCTGATTTGGAAAAGCACTATCCGGGAGCCATCATGCCTGTGGTCAGTGATAATTTCAGAAACTTTCTCTCCTGGGATGGGACAGGAAAGGTGAATAGAAAAGCGCTTAAAAAGACAAAACAGATGATTAAGCAGGCTCATGATCAGGGCAAGCTTGTTCGCTTGTGGGCAACACCGGATACGCCGGAAGCGTGGGAATTCCTTTTATCCATTGGCGTAGATCTGGTGAATACGGACCGACTGGGTGACTTTAGTACTTTTATGAATGCGCGTTGATCCCGGATAGATCTTGTGTGGGATAGATACCCTGTAACCATATAATACGGTTATCATAATTCATCAGACTATTGAGAAATCCTATAATTGAGAAGATCTCAATTTTCCGCCATTGAGACACTAAAACTCCTATTATTTTCCTTACTTTCACCACTTTATTTTTCAAACACATACCCTTTACCAAATGAAACCTATAGTACAGATATCGCTGGATATTATTGATATGGACGAGGCGCTCGAAACCGCTCACATGGCCATGCGTGCCGGTGTTGACTGGTTAGAAGCCGGCACACCCATGATCCTTGCTGAAGGTCTGCATGGAGTGCGCAGGCTGAGAGAGGCCTTTCCTGATGTACCCATCGTTGCCGACCTCAAAACCATGGATGGAGGTTACCTGGAAGCTGAAATGATGTTTAAAGCAGGTGCTACCCATGTCGTTGTGATGGCACAGGCTCATGAGGAGACCATCAAATGCGTGGTACAGGCAGGTAAAGATTTTGGAGGTAGCGTCATGGGTGACAACCTTGCTTATTCCAGTATGATCGATGGAGCCAAACGGCTTGAAGATCTGGGCTGTGGATACATCATTCACCATATCGGTTATGATGAGCGTCGCGGAATTGCAGCAGCAGGAAAAAGGATGCCCAGCCCATTGGATGAGCTGAAAGAAATTGTAGCTGCAGTAGATGTACCAGTACAAGCAGTAGGTGGACTAAGTCTTGAGCAAGCCATCCAGTGCCCGGAATATGGTGCTCCCCTGGTAGTACTGGGTGCACCCTTAACGGTAGATGCTGATGCATTTAAAACAGCAGATGGTAATCTGGAGGCATCACTCCGACTGATCTGCGAAAAAATTCATGCCTACGATGATGTACCTGTAGGTAAATAGAGAATCAAATAAACATAAAAGAAATGAGTATTTCAGCAGTTGTCAACTATGCGCCTGAGAAGGGGTCTGTTGACCTAAGGGAAATCGAAAAACCTTCCATTGGAGATGAAGATGTATTGTTAGAGGTAGCCAATGTGGGTGTTTGCGGGAGCGACCTCCATCAGTGGACGTCTTCCCATAGCTGGCCGGTGAATTATCCGGTGGTATTGGGGCACGAGTTTGGTGGCACCATTGCCGAAAAAGGTGACCGGGTAGCCGGTTGGAACGTTGGGGACAGAGCAGTAAGTGAAACTGCAGCAGTCATTGACCAAAACAACCCTATGTCGAAAATTGGCCTTTACAACCTGGATCCTACCCGTAAGGGATTTGGCTATGGGGTGAATGGAGCCATGACAAAATACGTCAGAGTCCCTGCCAGATGTTTACATAAAGTACCTAAAAATCTTGCTTTTGAGCAGGCTTGCCTGACCGAACCTTCCTGTGTAGCCTATAATGGAGTCGTCAACAACAGCAACATCAAGCCCGGTGACCGGGTGATTGTGATTGGTCCCGGTACGATAGGGCTACTATGTGCTGCCATGGCACGACTTTGTGGCGCTGAAGTAGCTGTCACAGGGTTAGAATCAGACCAAAAAAGGCTCGATATTGCCAGGGATGCCTATGGATGCGAGCCTATCGTGGGTGATGCTTCCGATTGGGCCAAATGGCGTGACGGCATGGGTGCCGATGTGGTCATCGATACCGCAGGGATCAGTGCAACATTGAAGTCAGCCTTAGAACTGGTCAGACCCAATGGACACATCACTAAAGTAGGCTGGGGACCGAAGCCATTGGACTTCTCTTTGGATCCTTTGGTACAAAAGAATGTAACCCTGCAGGGATCATTCAGCCACAACTGGCCCATTTGGGAGCGCGTGATCGCCTTATTAGCCTCAGGTCAATTGGATGTACAGCCTATCATTGGCGGCGTATGGCCCATTTCCGAATGGCACACTGCATTTACCCAGATGCATGATAAACAAGTTGTTAAAAGTGTACTAAAACCTATTTGATATGCCGAAGCTCGCAGCTTTCCCAAAAGCTTTTATGCAAGCCCTATGTAAAGACGGATCCATGAAGCTTTCTGAATGGATCAAACTGGCCACTGCCCTGGATATCGAAGGACTGGAATGGTATGCCGGATTTATTGAAATGCAAGATGAAAAAAACTGGCCGGAATTCAGGAAGCAGGTAGAAGATGCCGGAAAGGAAATCCCTATGATGTGTTGTTCACCGGATTTTACCCATCCGGATGCAGCCTTCAGAAAGACAGAAATCGAAAAACAGAAGTTCTGGATTGACATGACCTATGCTTTGGGTGGTTCCTATTGCAGGGTGCTTTCCGGCCAGCGAAGACCGGAACTCACCATCGACGAAGGGATCGACCTGGCTGCCTCCAGCATCCAGGAGTGTCTCCCCTATGCGGAAAAACTGGGAGTCACACTGATCATAGAAAACCATTACAAAGACGATTTTTGGGAATACCCGGAATTTGCTCAGAAAATGGATATTTTCAGCAAGCTGGTAGACAAGATCCATCACCCTTATTTTGGTGTAAACTACGATCCCAGCAATACCTATATCGCTGGAGAGGATCCTTTGGAGCTGCTCTACAAGGTATCTGACAGAGTGGTGACCATGCATGCCAGTGACCGATACCTGAAAGAAGGCACCATCGAAGACCTACGCAAAGAAGAAGGTGGATCACAAGGTTATGCCAAGCGATTGGCACACGGTGAGATCGGTAAAGGCCTGAATGACTATGATGCGATCTTCACCGAACTTAAAAGAGTCGGTTTCGACAGCTGGATCAGCATCGAAGATGGCGTGGATGGCATGGACCAGTTGGAACGAAGCGTTGCTTTCCTAAGAAGGAAACTTGCTCAATATTGGCCATAAGCATCAAAAATCATATTTAACATTTTTAGGAAGGGGTTTGGTTTCCAATTGGCGCCACTCCCCTTTTATTTTGATCACCACGATGTCATTGTCCTTGTCATAAAAGATGGTGCCGTCCTCACTGTTTTTGAGGGACTCATAGTTGACATACTTTGCACTCTCCTCGGCTGCCTTCTCATGATCTTCAGTGGGTTCGGTATCCAATAAGTCCTCCTTTCCTATCCTGCCCAATGTCAGGGCATTGGTCAGCTGGAGCGAGCCATAAAAGATGGCTTTGTCACGACTAAAAAGGTAAGAGTGCTGCCTGACGTCAGACCCGATCCTCAGCCAGTTGTAGGCCTGGGCCGAATGATTATAGACCGTGCCATAGTAATACATCTCTGCCACAGGTTTACCTGCTTCTTCATGCTTATTAACCAATAAGGTGATCCGGGACTTGTCATCTTTGGCATAGCCTTCAAAAACATGAAATCCCCACCGCTTTTTATTCCTTTCATAGGCATTTCCTCGTACCTGAACCATATAGGGTGTACTGATGATCCCATTGATCTCCGTATACATCGGTGTTTTCTTTGGGTCAAACCCAAAAGAATAGCCCCGGTGATCCCATCGGTGCCAGGTGGTGTCTATGTCTGATTTTAAAGAAGTCTGGAATAGCCCTGATCCATCAGACCCTTCCACCAACCGATAGTATTTCGAGTAAAAAGCACTGGAATCCTGGCTCTTCAGGCAACCAGGGAAGACAAGAGAAATGAGTACAAGCAATTTGAAGGTTTTCATAAGTTGGGTAATTTGCATGGATATTCCGGGTTTAAATGAAACTTGATTTTTGATGCATTCAATATTGGATGAATCCTTTCAGCCCTGAAATTAACCATACCATTACAAAGAACAATCTTGAGCCTTCGAGTAGCACCCAAAAGAATTGTTGATATTTTGTCCAGCCCATTTCCCGGAAACTGTGACATAGGTCAGGAATTACGTACCAACCTGCTCATCGGTCTGTTTGTGAGTTTGTTTCTATATTTTTTCCAACCTTTTGGTATGAGTCAATACCAGGGCAATATGCTTTTACTGGCTACCTGGTTTGGGTTAGCCACTTTTGCAGGAAGCTTCTTCTACTACCTCTTTATCACATTTGTATTGAAGATCAGGCAAGATGCTCCATCTTTTACTTTCGGCAAATGGCTGGTTTTCATTTTTATGCTGATTGTGGTAATAACCCTTTGCAATTTCTTGCTTTTTTGGATCCTGACAGGTGGTCATATGGCCTTAAGCTGGCAAAACTTTGCCAATTTATTTCTTAAAACCGCTGCGATAGGATTTTTTCCTGTATCGGTAAGTGGCCTGATCATTTATTACAATAACACCAGCAAGTACACGAAACAAGCCAGTGAAATTCACTTATTGGAGCATAGTGGCCAGCGGAAAGCCCCAAAACTGATCAGAATTCCCTCCCAATATGCGGAGGATTTCTCTTGTGAAATGGATGACCTCTATGCCTTTGAGGCGCAGGACAACTATGTGGCCATTCGGCACAAGGCAGATAGTACTATCAAAACTTCGCTGATCCGTAATACTCTGTCCGCCATTGAAGCCAACCTACCTTCGGACATTTTTTTCAGGTGTCACAGATCCTTCATTACAAACCTCAGTAAGGTTGATAAAGTAAGTGGCAATGCCCAGGGTCTGGTGCTGAAATTAAAAGATGGGGAGCTGAACATTCCCGTTTCCAGAAGTTACATCAATGACCTTAAATCAGCGATCAACCACATGGTTTAGGGGAACAAGTTTGTCAATCATCCCTATTCCTTGCTGTCTGCCCCTATGAGTTGATTTGCTTTCAGTGATCCTATAATCTTGGACAAAAAAGCAAAAAGATGGAAAAACTGATTGACGCATTATTCTACATTCATGTGATTGCTGGCACTGGAAGCCTTATCCTGTTTTGGATACCGGTGTTTGCACAGAAGCGAAAAGGGTTACATACTGCGGTGGGCAAATGGTATGTCTATTGTATGTGGGCTGTTGTGATTACTGCCATTTTATTGAGTGTTAAAAACTTTGCAATCGGAAGGTATAACATAGCCTTCTTGCTGGGCTTTTTAAGTCTTGTCACCGCCAACCCCTTGTGGTATGCCATTGGAGTTATGAAATCCAAACAAACATATACGAAAGCCTTTCTTCAAACGTATTTGTTTCTTCATGTTTCAATTGTATTACTTGGAGGATCTTTGCTGGTTTACGGTTTATTTTTTGTGGCTACAAGTGCCAAATATCTAATGATCATTTTCGGCACTCTTGCAGTACTGGATATCAGAGAATTATCGAGAGTAAAAGAAATGAAATCTTCAAGACCTGATTGGTACAAGATACATTACTCTGGCATGATTACGACAGCCATTGCTGCATATACAGCATTCTTCGCTTTTGGCGGGAGTCGGTTACTGGATAACATCCTCACCAATGAATGGCAACTAATACCCTGGGTTTTACCCACAATTATTGGCATTACCTGTATCAGAATCATGAACAGGAGAAGAAACATGGTTCAGCGGGCATGATTCCAGGTGTTGTTTCAGTTTATCATGAGATATGCTTAAATTACTCATACACCCGTAACAACCCCCTTTAACTCATGAAGAACCTTAAAAAAGAAGACATCAGCCAGGAGGTATTTGACCTGTATGATGACTATGCCCATAACCGGATCGATCGTCGGTTATTTATGGACAGGCTATCAACTTATGCAGTAGGTGGGATTACCCTGCCAGCACTGATGAGTTTTGTGATGCCCAACTATCAGGACAATATCCAGGTGAAGGCAGATGACCCTAGATTGATGACCGGAAGCATAAGCTACGCATCACCCAAAGGTGGTGGAAGTATTGATGCCCAGGTATCGAGGTTGAAAGAATCAAAAGGCAAGCTGCCCGGTGTCGTTGTGGTCCATGAAAATCGTGGTCTCAACCCACACATTGCAGATGTCGGAAGGCGAGCGGCTTTAGCAGGATATCTATCCATTGCCCCTGATGCATTGTCACCATTAGGAGGCTACCCGGGAACAGATGATGAAGGCAGGGAACTCCAACGCCAAAGAGATCGAAATGAGATGTTACAGGATTTTATTGCTGCTTTTGAGTACTTAAGGGATCATCCGGACTGTACCGGAAAAGTGGGCGTCGTTGGTTTTTGTTTCGGAGGCTGGATCTCCAATATGATGGCGGTGAATCTCCCTGACCTGGCTGCCGCAGTTCCATTCTATGGAGGACAGCCTGATGCTGATGATGTACCGAAAATACAGGCCCCGCTCCTTTTGCAATATGCAGAACTGGACACACGGGTCAATGAGGGTTGGCCAGATTATGAAAAGGCCCTGAAAGCCCATAACAAAGAATATAAGGCATACATGTACCCAAATACCAACCATGGTTTTCACAATGATACTACCGGAAGATTTGACAAAGAAGCTGCTGCCCTTGCCTGGAAACGAACCATTGAATTTTTTGATGAAAAACTGAAGGGATAGTTGTGTGATATTTTGGTAACTTCGGATCAGCTTAAACAGGCCTAAATACTTTGGAAAATTACCAACTGATCAATAACGAGGAGCAAAAAAGATATGAGTTTCACATCAATGGATTGAAGCCCAGGATAGAATATATTCTTACAAAAGATGACAAGATCTACCTAACCCATACTGAAGTACCGAAGAACCTTGAAGGAAAAGGGATTGCCTCGGCTCTCGTGAAAGCCACACTTGCCGAAGTGGAGAAATCAGGCAGACAACTGGTGCCTTTATGTCCGTATGTGGCTCAATACATCAAAAAGCATCCGGAATGGAGCAAACTGGTTGCTCCGGGGTACTCGTTTGGTTGATCAATTTATCAGTTTACCAGTAAATACACTCACTTTTGGGTTAATGGGATTGCCGCTAGATCTTCTAAATGATACCACCTGGCCTACATGCCAGAGAGCGTCAGAGAGATGACCATTGATGAGATACCAAAAAGGAAACGATTTATTTCCGGACTGAATACTTATTGATTCCAGGTCCAGATCAGGGTTTGATTTCAGATAATTACTGGCTGCCTCCAATGATTCAAGAGTCTTCCTTCGTTTCTCTTCATAACTCAGATCACTAAGTTTAAGGGATTCCCTTTGTTCGTCTCTGATGATGGCCGATGCATTGATACAAAGACTCAATATATGTGTCAAGGTCTCATCTGAAGTCCTTGCTTCCCCGTTGGGCTGAAAGGATAAATCTTCTATTGTCAGACCCTCTGTAGCCCAATAGTACCTAAATCCTAACCCATCAATCAAACGGGCTATTGTCGTTGCTGGAGTGTATTCATCCGGGTGATTGGGAATTGATTGGTAAGGCAATGGAGATTGGGCAAAAATTAGTTGAGATGTAATTAGACTAAAAAAGAAAGTTATAAAAAGTTTATTCATTTTGTATAAACGATGAAATGATTAAGTAACTACGTGATTTAGAATAACTGGTTTGGTTATTGCTATATTTGTTTAGACACCGGGAAAATCGATGTCGTTTACAGGAACCGCATTTACCAGGCTCTAAAGAAACAAAGACTAGTTGAAACGCTATTTACTCACTTTTTCCATTTGTTTAGGTACGATATCCGGTTTTACGCAAATCGTAGAGACCATGGGACAATATCGGCCTAAGGTAGCTGAGTTCAGCGCAGAGACATTGATGGACTATGGGACCAATTCCACCTCAAGTGAATTTGGTAATGCGTCAAATGAAATAGAACAAGATCGCCTGTACAAAGCCAAGCTGGGAATTCCCCTCCTGATCAGAGATGATAAGATGTTTGGGATCCAGTTGAAGTACTATCAGCAACGATTCCAGCTAGACCTGGAAGAACACCCTACTGATTATGACTTCTATTTGCACCTGAACAATACAAAATATACCAGTGCTGGTGTCAGAGGATTTTACAAGCAGGACCTCAGCAATGGCAGTGAGTTAAAAATGGCAGCAGGTGCAGAGCTCAAGAGTGATGTTTGGGTATGGAATAAAAACAGCACCAAATATTTCATCAGTGCTTTTCAGACCTGGCAGAAGTCATCTACCACGGAGATCGGTGGTGGATTCATGCTAAGTCGAAATATGGGATTGACTACCTTCTATCCAATATTTATTTATCAGCATGATTTTCTCAATAAATGGACCCTGGATCTGATGATCCCCAAATATGCGTCAATGCGCTACCAGATCAACCCGTTCAATTACCTCATTGCAAAAACTCAGCTTACCGGCTGGAGGTATAACCTGACAAATGCTTTGGAAGGAACACAGGGTGACCTTACCTTGAGGAAAGCCGATATTCAATTTTCACTAAGTTGGGAACGCGAAATCCATGATTGGCTCTGGTTTGGAGCTGAAATTGGCTACAACAAAAACATCAGCTACTACTTGTCTAAACCAGGTGAGCGGGGCAATAATGCACTGATCCGTGTCAATCCTAAAGATGCCATGTATACGGGTGTATCCATCTTCATGGTGCCACCCAGGAAGTTCTTCCAGTAAAATAACCTTACTCAGAAGCTTTCAGAATGTCAGACGGTGCCAGGATTTTCTTGTCATACCCTTTTATTGTTACATTGATCATGGCCAGCCCAATCTGAGTGGTATTCACAATGGATTTTGGGAAAATCAGTTTAAAGAATTTGATCAGCCATAAGAAATAATCATAGAAGAACTGGTAGAGGTTTGTCTTGGATTTGATACCTCTTAAAGGAATGATGGTTCCAGGGCGAAACATGAAAGCTTGCTTAAAACCAAGATTGAGAAGATCGTTTTCAGTCTTACCCTTTACCCTCGCCCACATGGTTCGGCCTTTTTCGGTAGAATCGGTTCCAACCCCTGAAACATAAGTGCAGGTCATATTGGGATTCAGCTCCAGCAATTGTTTTGCCAGTGCCAGCGTATAATCATAGGTGATTTCCTTGTATTGTGCTTCACTTAACCCAACAGCACTGATACCCATGTTTAAGTAGGCAGCGTCAACATTTTTCAACTGACCCTGGATCGAGCTGTAATCTGAAAAATCCTTATGCACAATCTGGCTGAGTTTGGGATGCGAAATATCAATCTCAGAACGGCCAATGCTAATGACTTCACTTATTTTTTCATGATCGAGGCATTCCAAAAGAACTCCCCTACCGACCATTCCTGAACCACCTGTGATTACAACCTTCATACTGCTTTTTCTCTCATGACGAATGAGAACCGATTATCTTCTAATTTCCAAGGATATTGTCAAAACCTTTTAAGGCATGTTCACACTGGCTTCCCCACTGTTCTCAAATGGCACAGTAACAGTATATTGTTTTCCTTCCACCTCAATAGCGAGTACCATCTCCGAATCACTTTCAGAAACAACTGCAACACTTGCAGCAGGTATTTTTCCTTCCGCTGGCAATAGCAGCCAGGCCATATTCGTGCCTTTCTTCACATTTGTCTTGTAGAGACTGGCTACATTGGGTCCGTAGATGTTGTACTCCGGGCTGTACCACCCTTGTAACGGATCTTCCTGTCCTTTGACCTGACTGATCTCATATTTCTGCTTACCAATGGGTATCACCGCCAGGTTGCCACGATCATTGTTGGTTTTGGTGATGCGTCCATCCCGAATGACCTCGCAGTCAGGGTGCCAATGCCACATGGTGGTAACTTCTCTTTTCCGGTCAGTATCCACCCGATCTACAACCACCCAGAATTTTCCTCGCACATATACCATAGACCTGGTATGACTGGCCGTTCCATCTATATCAATATATCTATCAAAATGATGGGAGCCATAATCAAAGTCTTCCGTGATCCTGAAATGGTTTTCTTTGACCGGTTCTTCAGCCAGTTTAGGTCCTGCATCCTGACTTTGTCCATCCATCAATATAAGGTTGTGACCAAAACTATATCGTGCATAGGGAAGATACTTTTCAGCAACGGCTCCTGTATACGCAAACCGTCCGGCATCTACCAATAGATCTCTTCCATACGCAGCTATCGATATGTGCAACTTGTCTCTGTGCTGATGACCGCTACCCCAGGGCCCAATATCAAAGAATGACCAATGTGCATCCTCAGCGAATCCGCTTCGTGATATCAGTTGACCTGCCCAGGGATAAAAATAACTGGGACCATCATCGGGCTTGACTCCGGATTTGCCATTCGTAGCAATGTATTCCCAATCAGGACGGTTGAATTTTTGAGCTCCCGCTAGTATCAGGCTCACATCACTTCCTTTGTCACCATCATTATTAAGTATTCTGAACCCACTGGGTCTGACAGCGTGGGCAATATAGCTATACATACCTTCAATGGTATTGACAAAGAAATCAGGAAGTTCCACATTGGCAACCTCACATAGCTGTTGATACAACTCAAAATTCCTGAAAGTGACATTATGGTAGTGGGAAGTAAGCTCGGTTTGTACTCCATCCGGATACACCTGATCTTTCATGCTTTCAATCATGGTGTCGACAGTATAGTCCATCCACTGCTCAGACATTTCATATTCGGGGAAATAGGCTGCTACCGTAGCCAACGCAGAAATTTCCATGGTTAACCAGTTGTTCTGACTATGAAAATTTCTGTTGTAGTGGGCATGATCGGGTAAACTTCTCAAGATTAGCAGTCTTGTAGCAGGGTTAATATTTTCATCATTGATCGTACTGTAAAAAAGGCGGGTCCAGATCTTTGCTCTTGCAGCAACCTCCAGACCTCTCCAAATAGACGGAGAGCCCTTGACAGCAGGATATGGCATGCTCGCCAGAATAAAATCCTTTAGAAAAAGGTCCACATATCGTATGTATTTTAGATTTCCTGTTTCAAAGTATGCAGATAGTACTTCGTAGAGCTGACTATGTCTGTTTGACAGCCAGGCCCATTCTCTGTCATTATTTGGACCTTTGTAATACCAATCCCGATGTCCATCTTCAAGGTAAGGCACTTGTCCTTTGACGTTTTGGATAGTAAAAACATCTTTTAAGATCGTATCTGCTTCTGCTATACTTCTGTTTGATTTGTTGGGTTGAGATCTGATGTAATGCGCTCCACGTTTACTGGACTTATAGTATTCCAGCAACTGCTGACCAGCCTTTATGAAATCACTCGCTTTGCAGGCTGATTTGACATCTTCTAGTCCCTGATGATCCAGGTCAAGCTGGTCAAAAAGGTATGGAAGCAGCTCCGGATCAAATTCGTGTAGATCTTGGACGGAAGTCAGTTCCTGCCAGGATTTTTGAGCAAAGGCCCCAAGCGTCAGACAAAAACTTAACAGTATAGTTATCGCAATTTTCATTTTCACATTTTAAGTTGAATCACACAGAGCAAATGGCTGATTTACAGTGCTTAAAGCGCTCTGATCTTAATGTTTCTCCAGGCCACCTGGAAGGGTCCGGTCGCTTGTCTGATCCCATGAACCTGAAGACCAATAAATCCGGAAGGAAAAACTTTATAGGTGTCCGGATCAGTTACATTTTCTACTTCATGGCCATTGACCCAGGTAGTAACAGTGGGTCCTTGTGCCAGGATCCGGTATTCATTCCATAAATCCTTTTTGAAGTACTTATGTGCAACCGGTTCACCTTTGGATGTCATCCAGCCATCTCCGGTAGCTTCACGCCAGATATATCCGGATAATCCTCCCTGGTCATCTCCATAAGCGATTTCAACCTGGGGCCCTATTACCCGGCCAACAGCCTGATTTTGGGCTTCCCCAACAGATTCTTCCCTGGTCTTTGACCTAATCTGAACTCCGGAGTTCAATTCAGCATCCACTCTAACTTCAAAAGTAAGCTCAAAGTCTGCGTAGGATTTCTTAGAACACAGGAAGGAATTGGGACTTCCGTCAGAGGTGGTACCCACAATGGTTCCTTCACTGACTTCATAGGTTGCTGTGCCGTTCTTTTGTTCCCATCCGTCTAGGGTTTCTCCATCGAATAGGGAAACCCACTCATTGGGTTCAGACCGGGTTTCAGCGGTTGACTGTTTAGTGGGCTGAGTACAACCAAAAGCCAGTATCATTAGGAGCAACGAGGACTCTTTTAAGAAATGAGGTTGAATCATGAGTTAATGTCTTGAAGTTGGGTGTTGCTGTCAAAGATATGAATCCCGTTTATATTTACTAAATTTCTCTTTTAAATGACTTAACCTAATCCCAAACATGAGATTATTACAATTACCTTTTTTGATCCTGGTATTAAGCCTGGCTATTACTTCTTGCTCATCTGATAAAAAATCCACTTCCGAATCACAGGAAACTTCCCAAAGAGAAATACTTTTCAATGGTGAAAACCTGGATGGGTGGAAAATATACATAGAGAATGATAGCATTACACCTGAAGAATTCTTTTACGTCAATGATGGCATGATAGAAACTGTTGGAAAGCCAATGGGCCATTTAAGAACCATTAAGGAGTATTCTAACTATCGACTTCACGTGGAATGGAGATATCCGGAAGAACCAACAAATAGTGGTGTGTATTTGCATACTTCCGGTGAGGATGCGGCTATACCTAATCACTTTCAGGGACAGTTGAAATATGAAAATGCAGGTGACTTTATCGTAAGTGGCGTAGGACTTACTGCAACAATTCAAGACAGCACCTGTACTTCTACACCTGAAGTAAGGCCCTTAATTTCCAAACTTCATCCTTCCAATGAAAAGCCAGCAGGAGGTGAGTGGAACAGCTATGACATCACTTGTAAAGGAGATACCATTGAATTAAGAGTGAATGGATTATTGCAAAATGTTGCTATAAACTGTTCAGTATCCAAAGGCAGTATTGGACTTCAGGCTGAGGGTTCCAAGATACAGTTCAGGAATTTATGGATTGAGCCTATCTAATAGTGACATTCCGATGTTCGGATGTTCCGATGCTTCTGACAATCGGATCGTCCGAATGTCAGAACGTCGGAAAATCTGAATTTCCGATCATCTGTTATACGTTAAAAGCAGTACTTCAGGGAAGGACGCCACGCCTGCCGACATTAACCTGACTAGTTCAGAGGCGTTGTGGAAATAGGATCCTAAGAAAATATCCTGGTAACCATCCTGGTTGAAATCCCCAATATCCATGGTAAGCCATTTACCATTGGCTGTTTCACCCATGAAATGCGCGGTAAAATTAAATTTGCCCTTGTTTTCCAGGTAAACGAATCCTTCTGTGGGTTGATCGCTATAAAAGGCTATAGCTGCAATATCCAGGTCTCCGTCGTTATCAAAATCCACAGCTCTGGCTTCGTTGCATCCATATAAGGGATAAAAAAATGCTTCTTCAAATTGATTCAACCCATCATTGAGATATATGCGAACACCATGATAAGGCTTGGATACATTGGAATAATCCCAATTGTCTCCATTGGTCATCAATATGTCCAAATGTCCATCTTCATTGAAATCTGTCAGTTCAAAATAACTTGAACCATGTACTGCTGGAAGTTCTATCAATGTCACTTCGACAAACTTGCCATTTCCTTCGTTGTAGTACACTACCAGTTTTTCCCAGGCTTGAGCTAATAGCGCAACGATATCATTCCTACCATCATTATCAAGGTCGATGATCTCAGTCTTTCGTGATCCCGGCAGGGATGTCAACACTTTTTCTTTTGTACTATTAAAATGATCATACCAGGCTAGCTGTCCCTGATGGTTACCGAAGCTGCATATAATCAAGTCTTCCTGCTGATCCTCATTCAGGTCTCCAACAGAAAATTGAACAGGTCGTTGTAGCTCAGTAATCACATAGCTCTCAGCTGGTAGGTCGTTCTTCAGTGTTAATGGAAAAAACACTCCAGCTGTGCTCTCAGAGGGATTAAATTCTCCAATACTGAGCACCATGATTCCATCTTTTGTCACTTCAAGGTCCACAGAAGGAGATTGTGTTTGCCAGCTACCCACTCCCTTCAAATTCCGGTCAAAAGCATACAATTGAAGATGATCTCCGACAAACAATATACCCTGATTCGGTTCATATTCCAGCAGGGTTACCTGCGGAACTTCCTTTTTACCGATATTGATTTGTTCAGGCAAAAATGGTGGTGGCACATTGGCCGTAGCTGTGCTTCGATTTTGAGCTGGAAGTACTTCAGGAGCATTTTTTTGATAATAATTAACAATGCTCCGGTATGTATCTTCACTGATCGTTGATATTTCCGGATAAATATTAAGTCGTTTTATGGCATCAACTTCGGTAGAATCAACTCCCTCAAAAGGATTATATCCTTCCGGACGATATCCTAACCTGGCGGCCATGTTTGGCAATACCTGACCTGTCCATGTTGCCTTGTCCAAAAGTGCCGGTGAGGGAAAAAGATGACAGGAGGCACAATATTGCCTGGCCAATGCTTCACCAGCTGTAAAATCCCCTGCTGACTCCGACGCTGAATCGCTTTTTTTATTTTGACATTGCCAAAGTATAGCAGAAAGAAGAACTAAAAACAACCAAACACGTTTCATAGAAACCTTAGACAATAAGTGTAAGAATGGCCAGTGAATTCATATTAATCAGCTAATGTAAAGAGGTTGGTGTCTGTTTCCTTGCCTTTGAGCTGATGTGTTCCCAACGGCTTAAAAGGAATGTCATCCGAAAAGTGTTTCTTAAGCTCTTCAGAAATGATCAGGTCTTCTTTAAGCTGACCACACAAGGCCTGAATCCTGGCTGTTGTATTTAACACATCTCCCGTGAAAATGATCTCCTTTTTCAAGGCACCAATCTCCCCTGTCGTTACTTCACCCACATGAATGCCGGCTTTAAAATCAGGTTGAACCCCAAATTCTTTTAAATACCAATCAGCCCTGTCTTTCAGCTGATCTTTAACCTCTTTGAAACACCTAAGGCAATTATTATTCCTTACTCCTTTATCTATGGTCCAGGATATTACAATTTCATCTCCAACATATTGATATACTTCACCCAATGTATTAATGATGGCATTGGAAAAATCATTATAGTATTCATTGAGCAGCTCAAAATACCTCACATGCCCGAGCTTTTCAGCAATGGTGGTAGATGAATTCATGTCAGCAAACATGAATATCCGGATTTCATATTTGGGTTGATGATACTTCCCTGTGAAAAAATTGATTAAAACACGCTGACCAACTTTGTCACTGATTTCCGAGTAAAACAACGAGGCAATCAGTGAAACCAAAAGTTGTAGGTTGGTACTCAAATACGTCACACTGGACAGGTACTTCACATACTTTTCCCATACCCTGGTATCAAAAACAGACACGCTCAATTCCATGCTTGCAGCAATTGGGAACGTGAATAAAATGATGACAAACAGGATTAATGAGTAGATAATTATCTTGGCTAAGATTTTGACAAAGAAGCTGTACTTTGAAAAAATAGCGTTGAGAAATATTATTTCAATAGCTCCCACCATAAGACCAACAATACCTACTGCAATGCTTGCATAAATAAAGATCTGGGCATTCAACCTGATAGCTGTTTCCTGCACACAATCTCCTTCACCAATTGCTGCGATTTCAATGGCCAGAAATATCCATCCCAGTAATATCCAGATGATACCAAAAGGCACAATCCGACTGATATTCCTTTTTACTTTGGGACTCATTGACATAATATTAGGTTAGATAGGGAATAAAGCCTTGAAAATAACTCAATTTTCAATTACCCGGCCACAGAATTGATCATATCCCGAAACCCGGACGTATTTAACTGGTCTTTTTATAATTCAGAATGGCCCAAACATTGAATACTACAGCAAATCCTGCCATGATGATGACCTGTTTGGTGATGTGCGTAAACTCACTTCCTTTCATCACTATCATCCGCATGACCTGAACAAAATATGTGACCGGATTCAGGGCTGCTATCCATTGTGCCCAGGTAGGCATGCTTTCTATGGGTGTAAACAGACCGCTCATCAGAATGAATATCATCATCATGAAAAAAGAAAGCGACATGGCCTGTTGTTGAGAATTACTATAAGTGCTAATCAGCAATCCCACACCCAAAATGGCAACTAGGTATAAAGCCAGATAACCATAAAGAACAAAAATGCTACCCAGAGGCACGATCCCATAGATCAATCTGGCGACCACGAACATACCCAGGGTGAAGACAATCACTCCCAGTACCCAAAATGGGATAAGCTTACCCAGGATAAAATGGGTTTTCCTGATTGGTGTCACGTTGATTTGTTCGATGGTTCCGACCTCCTTCTCTTTAACAATGTTCAACGCGGTCATATAGCCCCCTACCATAGTGACCAGCACCACCAGGATCCCGGGAACCATGAAAAACTGATAATTCAGCAGTGGATTGAACCAGTTGATGACAGCAACACCAATAGCTGAACCATTACTTCCGGAGTTAAATTCTGCCCGGATATCCTGATTGAACCCTGTGATGATCCTTGTCAGATAGGCTCCACCCACGTAAGCTTTGGTTCCATTGATGGCATTGACGGCGATAAACAATGATCCCGTTTGCTCCCTGATCAGGTCACTTTCCAGGCCATCTGGGATCTCCAAAACAATATCCGTTTTATCAGATTCTATATCTGAAAAAGCTACCTGATAATCATGGGTATAATTGACCAGCTTGAAGTATCCTGAAGACTTAATCTCTTCGATCAGGTCATGGGCCATCACAGACCGGTCATGGTCCACCACGCTGATATTGATGTTTTTGATCTCAAAATCTGCGGCCAGCGGCAGAATGATCAGCTGAACCACGGGAACCAGCAGGATCATTCTCAGAATCGTTGGGTTTCTGAAAATCTGTCTGAATTCCTTTTGAAGTAAATATTTCAGCGTACTCATGACAATCTGATTTTGAATTTTTTAATACTCACAAGCAGCAAAAAGACGGTCATCCCAGCCAGAATCAGGGATTCCTTCCAAATGGATTCAAATCCCAGCCCTTTGATCATTACATTCTTCACAATGATATAGTACCAGGTACTTGGAATAATATTGGATATCAATTGCAGCAACTTTGGCATGTTCTCAATGGGAAACATGAACCCGGTAAACATTAAAGTTGGCAGCAACATGGCCATCAGACTGATCAGCATGGCAGTCTGTTGATTATTGGTCACATTGGAGATTAAAATACCCAATGAAAGCGCAGCCAGGATCAATAAGATACTTACTCCAAAGAGTAATAGGATACTGCCAGCAATCTGAAGATCCAGCACAAATACACTTAGCGTCAGAATCACAATCAAATTGATGATTGACAAAAACAGGTATGGGATCACTTTTGAAATGATCACCATCAAAGGATTAAATGGAGAAACCAACAGTATTTCCATCGTACCCAATTCTTTTTCCTTCACGATGGCCACCGAGGTCATCAACACACAAACAAGTAACAACACCAATGCCATGACCCCGGGCACAAAATTGGTCGTCCCTTCCAGTTCCGGATTGTATATATTCCTAAGACTCAACTCAATGTTCATCGGTATTTCCTGAACCGCATTCATTTCCATCTGATATTCCAGGAGCAGCATGTTGAAGTAATTGACCAGCGTGGTTGCTGTATTGGGATCGCTGGCGTCTGTGATGAGCTGGACCTCAGTATATCCGGAGTGGATCAGGTCCTGATTAAAGTTGGAAGGAAAAACGATGGCCATTTTCGTTTCACCTCGCTTGAAAGCTTCCTCGATCTCGTCATGATCATTCAATACGGCATAGAGGTCAAAATTTTCACTCGCCCTGATTTTTTCGATAATACTTCTCGACGAGGCATCCTTAGCATGGTCAATAACGATGACACTGGAATGGTTGATCTCATTGGACAGGGCGAATCCGAACAACAGGATCTGTGCTATGGGTAACCCAAAAAGCAGCAACATCGTCTTGGGGTCCCTGAAGACATGTAAAAACTCCTTATGAATAAATGCAAAAAGTTGTTTCATTGTTCCTGATCTTATTCTGACCGCTTTGCACCTCTGGCCAACTCATAAAATACCTCATCCATAGATTCTGCGTGATAATCCATTTTGAGCCTTCCAGGAGAATCCAATGCCCTGATATAGCCATCCACCATCATGGATACACGATCGCAATATTCTGCCTCGTCCATGTAATGAGTCGTCACAAAAATGGTAATCCCATCCTCAGAAGCCTGGTAGATCAGATCCCAAAACTGCCTGCGCGTTACAGGGTCTACTCCTCCGGTAGGCTCATCGAGAAAAACCAGTTTAGGATGGTGAAAGATGGCCACTGAAAAGGCCAGTTTCTGTTTCCATCCCAATGGTAACGAACCAACCAACAGGTCCTTTTGATCATTCAGGTCAAGGGTATTGATCAACTCCAGGCTTCTCGCTTTGATCTCTCTATCCTTTAGTCCGTAAATACCACCAAAGAACCGAATATTTTCAGCTACGGTCAGGTCCTCATACAAGGAGAACTTTTGACTCATATACCCAATATTCTGCTTGATCTTTTCCGTCTCTTTATATACGTCATAGCCAGCGATGGTAGCTTCACCGGAAGTGGGTATGGATAATCCGCAAAGCATGCGCATGGCGGTTGTTTTACCTGCGCCATTCGCTCCCAAAAACCCAAAGATCTCTCCCTGACGCACATCAAAAGTGATGTTATTCACGGCAATGAAATCACCAAATGCTTTGGTGAGATTGCTGGTCGATATCATTTTAGTACTATCCATGACTCATGAGGTTGATGAAGCAGTCTTCGATGGTTGGCCTGATGGGTTTTAGTTCGATATTAGCCTTGTCATCAAGTGTTTTGAGTAATAAATCCTGACTGCCCGGATCACTGAAGGTGATATGGTGGTATTCGCCAAATGAATTGGCTGTTGCAACCAGCTCACTCTTTCTCAGGTCTTGTAAGAGCTGATTCATCTTCGTCGATTTGATCGCGTAAAGCTTGTCAGGATATTGTGTAATGATCTCATCAGGAGTGTTCACCGACAAAATATGCCCATCCTGGATCAATGCGATCTCTTCACACAAACTCGCTTCGTCCATATATGGAGTAGAAACCATCATGGTAATCAATTTGGACTTCAGGTTTTTAAGCATCCCCCAGAATTCCTTTCTGGATACTGCATCAACGCCAGTGGTTGGTTCATCAAGGAACAGCACCTTGGGGCTGTGGATCAATGCACAACACAGGGCCAGCTTTTGCTTCATGCCGCCAGATAGCTTCCCTGCTTTTCTATCGCTGAAAGGTTCAATCTGCTTGTATATATCTTCAATAAGCCCATAATTTTCTTCAATGGTGGTATTGAAAAGGGTAGCAAAGAATTTCAGGTTTTCTTTCACTGTCAGGTCCTGATACAGCGAAAACCTCCCGGGCATATAACCGATGGATTTTCGGATCTGCTTATAGTCTTTCACCACATCAAAGCCACCTACCCTGGCCTCTCCACTATCTGCCAGGATCAAAGTGGTGAGAATCCTGAAAATGGTTGTTTTGCCTGCCCCATCCGGACCGATCAATCCAAAAAGCTTTCCTTCATCTATATGCAATGAGACATCACTGACAGCTTTTTCACCATCTTTAGTGTAGCTTTTGTTAATCGATTGAAGGAAAATATCCCACATGGTTGAATCAAAGTTTTATTTGGCCGTACATTCCAATCTTGTAGGTACCATCATTGGGGACCCTTACCTTCATGGCATAGACTTTATCTGCTCGTTCATCCTGAGTCTGAATACTCTTCGGAGTGAATTCCGCCTTATCACTGATCCAATAAATGGTTCCTTTTTGCTCAGTATACCCCCCGTTCCCATCATCGGTCAATACAGTCACTTGCTGGTTTAGCTTCACTAGTGGAAACTGATTGCCTGTGATGTAAACCTTTAAGGTGATGTCAGACAGGTCAGCCATTTTATACAGTGGTTTGCCCGGAGAAACCATTTCATGCTGCCTGGCATAGGTCAACAGTACCGTCCCTTCCATAGGACTCCTCAATAGACTATTATTGATCTTTTCATCGATAATAGCTAATTGAGCCTCCAAAGGTGACGTTTCCCTAACCAGACTTTTGGAGGTGGTACTCAATGACGTATAAGTGGCTTCCAGGTTCCCTTTGATGATTGCCACCTGGGAGTTGATATCATCCAGTTGCCTGGCAGTGGCGGCTTCAGCGTCAAAGAGTTGTTGCACTCTTTTCTGCTCCCGTTCTGCGGCTTTAAGTTGCTCTCTCAATGCCATCAATTGCGTATTGATATCCGGTCGTCTGCTAAGTACTGCCTGTATCTGGGCCAGCAACTGCTTTCGCTGAAGGTGCAATGATGTGGTGTCGATGTAGCCTATCAACGCTCCGGGTTTCAGAATTTGTCCCTCTTTGACATCGAAAGCTTTTAGCACACCCATCACCTCAGCAGATATAATGGTTTCATCGGCTTCAAAGGTGCCCGTTGCATCATAGCCTGGGCCATTTGATCCACATCCAGCCATAAAAAGTATGCCTGCAAACATCAACATTGTATATCCGATAAATGAGCGAATGAAGATTTTGATCCTGATCATGTCTTTATAAGTTTCCGGTACTGAGTTTATATCGTTGTTTTACCTGTAGTAATTCTATCTTATGAATGGCTAAATTTTGTCTGGCTACATTTTCGTCTTTCACTGCATCTTTAAATACTGTTGCAGTTATAACTCCGTGTTCGAGCTGCTCCTGAGCTGTCTTTGTCACCTGGGCCCTTAGTGCTATGATTTCCTGGTCTTTCTCAATGAGTTGTGTTGACTTTTCAATTTGAACATCCCAGTTGTCTAATTGCAAATTGGTATTGAAGAGAAATGTCTCCCTTTGCGCATTCACTATGTCCTGTCTTAGCATGAGATTTTCTTTCGCTTTCTTACTGGTATAGAATCCTGAAATATCCCAATTCAACCTAAGCCCACCGATGTAATAAAACTCCAGGTCATTACTGAGGAAATTAAGGGCTGGCCGTCCTACCCCACTCTGTACAAACAGACTGAATTTTGGCAGGTTGCCCACATTGATTAGCTCTTGCTGCAATTGAAGGCTTTGCGTTTGCGTATTGAAAAGTGTCAGCTCGGGTCTGTTGATCTCCCTGACTGGAGGAGTGATCTCAGGTTCTTTGAATAATGCGTCAGGTTCAATTGCTTTTCCAATGAATCGCTGTAACATTTGTATGTAGCCATGTTTTGCGGACTCCAGCTCTATGGACTTTTGTTCCAGAGTCAGTAATTCAGCTTTTAGCAGGCTTGCCTGACTACTCAAAACTGACCCGTATTTTACCCCAGCTTCCAGGGTATTCAACCCCGTGATCAAAGATTCTTTGGTGAGAAGGACAGCCTTTTGTTGATTCTGCAGTAGCATGATGGCCAGGTATATTTCACTTACTCGCTCCTTGATCGTATACAAGTCTACCGCTAGTTTGTGCTGCTCGAGCTCACCCTGATTCTCCGCCAGCTGCTTTTGTTTTTCAACGGTGGCTAAATCCGTCAAAGGTTGTACGATCTGTCCGTAGAGTTTGTATTGGTCTTTGCTGATTTCAGGCCCTAAACCACCCGGTAAACTGGTGACGTCCGACTGATAAGTTGCCTGACCAATCACCTGGAATCGGGGCAGTTTGCCTTTTCCTACATTTTCAACTGAATATTCACTGGACTTCTCCAGCAGATCATACTGTCTGATCAAAGGATAATTTTTTTCAGCCATAACAATACAAGAATCCATGGTCATTGACTGTTGCGACATGGAAAGTCTCTGGCTTAATACAAGCACAATCAGCAGCAGGCTTCTTAAAATATACTGATGACTAATAGAAAATGGCTCTTTGGTGCTGTTCATAACCACGTATTTTTAATTAATCATTTCCTTTATCCACATGGGAATAAGCTGTTTCCGTTCTTCCATCAAATCCCGATACATCGCGTCCTCCATGTTAGTGACATGACATATCATAGGCTTCACGATGAATGGAAATAATGTCATGCTCATTAAATTCATCATAAAATGAATGGGGTTGAGATCGGGATGCTTAGCCGCTTTCAATTTTTCGGTCAGCTGTTGGAACATCACGGTCTGTTTCAACCGGGTTCCCTTGAGCAAATCTTTTAGAAACATTTCCGGATTAGCTCGCATCTCACTTAGGATAAACATGGGAATATCAGGATGTTGATTCAACTGATCGACATAATGTCCAACCAGGTGGTCAATTTTATACTCAAGCGATGTTTTCTCATCATTTAATATATCCACTACAGAAGCAAAAAATTCAATCAGACTCTCGAGCATAATTTGTTTAAACAATTGCTCCTTACTTCTAAAGTAGTAATTAACCAACGCCAGGTTAGTTCCTGCTTCCATTGCAATGTCTCTTGTCTTGGTACCTGCATATCCTTTTTGGATAAACATGGCCCTGGCTACCTGTTTGATCTTTCCCTCTGTTGTCTTGTCCTTTTTCAAAACATTGTTATTTAGGAGCAAAACTAAACAATTGTTTTAAACATATGTTTAATTCATTTAAATTCTTTCTTATTTTTCTCTTTTATTGAAAGTATCTACCTCATTATTAAAAATCATTCTATGTATTTGGCTATTTTTAATGAAATATTCAGCATATCCAGCTAAAAATTAAATTATGTCTATTCGAGTCGCTATTCGCCATTATACCAAATATGATTATGATCGTTCCATTGAAGTCTCGCCACAGGTAATCAGGCTTCGCCCGGCCCCCCACTCAAGAACCCAGGTAAAAGGGTATTCCTTGAAAATCAACCCATCCAATCATTTCATTAATTGGCAGCAGGATCCATTTGGCAACTATATGGCAAGGGTTGTCTTTCCGGAGAAGGTCAAATATTTTGAAATTGATGTAGAAGTGATTGCCGACATGGTGGTGATCAATCCATTCGATTTTTTCATTGAGGAATATGCTGATAAGATTCCGTTCAAGTATGAGCCAATGTTGAAAAAACAGCTTTCGCCCTATTTGGAAATAAAAGAACGGGATGATCAGCTCATGGTACTGATTGAAAAAGCAAAGAACCTTAAAAACAAAAAAATGAATACCGTTGACTACCTGGTAGCTATCAACCAGTTGGTCAACGGGATGCTTAAATACAATGTGCGGATGGAGCCCGGAGTGCAGTCCTGTGAGGAAACCCTTACAAAAGGCTCAGGGTCCTGCCGTGATTTTACCTGGTTACTCGTACAGATTCTGAGACACCTGGGGCTGGCTGCAAGATTTACTTCAGGGTATCTCGTGCAATTAAAAGCCGATCAAAAAGCATTGGACGGCCCGAGTGGTCCGGAGGAAGATTTTACAGATCTACATGCCTGGGCAGAGGTCTATCTTCCGGGGGCAGGATGGGTAGGACTGGATGCAACATCAGGACTGTTTGCGGGTGAAGGTCATATTCCTTTGGCTTGTACTCCAAGTCCCGAAAATGCCGCTCCGATATCCGGATCTACAGAGCCTACAAACACGACCTTTCACTTTGAGAATACGGTAGAAAGGATTGTAGAAAAGCCCCGTGTCACCAAGCCGTATTCCGAAGAGCAGTGGAACCATATCATGGCAGTTGGTGATCAGGTGGAAAATGATTTACAAAACAACAATGTGAAGCTGACCATGGGTGGTGAGCCCACCTTTGTTGCGATCGACAATACCGATGCTCCGGAATGGAACGCCACAGCAGACGGTGCCCATAAGCGGAAATTGGCCAATCAGCTGTTTCACCAAATGAAGGATGAGTTTGCCACCGGCGCCCTCATGCAATATGGCCAGGGCAAGTGGTATCCGGGTGAACCGCTTCCCCGCTGGAAGCTTGCCTGCTTCTGGAGAAAGGATGGAAAGCCCATGTGGGGTAACGATAAGCTTTTGGCAGATCTTTCTAAGGATTACGGGCTGGACATTAAAGATGCCAATAAGTTCATGAAAAGCCTGACAAGGGAGCTGAACATCGATGCCAAAAACACACATCCTGCGTACGAAGACCCCTTCTATTTCATCTGGGAGGAAAGCAAGATCCCCGTCAACATAGATCCTTTGGAGTTTGACTTAAAGAGTGATCTTGAACGTCAAAAGCTAGCTAAAATACTTAAGGAAGGCATGGATGAGCCTGTGGCTTTTGTCATCCCTATCAGATGGGATGATGATTCCTCCAACTGGCAAAGCTGTAAGTGGAAATTCAGGAGGAAGGATCTGTTTTTAATTCCGGGCAATTCTCCTGTCGGACTCAGATTGCCATTGAAGTCCATCCAGCACCTTGATCCCAAAAAGGAAGTCGTACAACCTGAAAGAAGTCTGTTTGCTGAGGTTGAAGCCTTACCAACGGTCAAGGAGATTGGAGATATGATTGATACCGACCAGTCTTTCAACAACTCCAAAAAGATATTTAAAACAGCACTTACTGTTGAGGTCAGAGAAGGTAAAATATTCGTTTTCCTTCCCCCTGTAGCCCTGCTCGAACAGTATCTTAACATGATTTCAGCAGTAGAGAAAGTGGCTACAGAATTAGATATGCCAGTACTTATTGAGGGTTATGATCCACCACGTGATACACGGATTCAGAAATTCATGATTACACCAGACCCTGGAGTGATTGAAGTAAACATCCACCCTGCTTCCAGTTGGGATGAACTGACAAAAAATTATGAAATATTGTATGAGAAGGCCACCCAAAGCAGGTTGACCAGCGAAAAGTTTAACCTGGACGGACGGCATACGGGTACCGGAGGAGGTAATCATGTCACTTTGGGAGGGAATACACCTGCCGAAAGCCCTATTTTACGTCGGCCGGATGTATTGAAAAGCTTTGTCACGTTTTGGCAGCACCACCCCTCGCTATCCTATCTGTTTTCCACGCAATTCATTGGACCTACCAGCCAGGCACCCCGTGTGGATGAGGGGCGTGACGAGATACTCTATGAGCTAGAGATTGCTTTTCAACAAATACCTGACTTAAAAGAAGATGAAGTTCCATTTTGGATTGTAGACCGCATCTTCAGAAATCTATTGATCGATATCACCGGGAATACCCACCGGGCGGAATTTTGCATTGATAAGCTTTACTCCCCGGACTCTGAAACAGGTCGATTGGGTATCCTGGAGTTTCGGGGGTTTGATATGCCACCGCATTATAAGATGTGTATGGTCCAGTTTCTTTTGATCAGGGCCTTACTCTCCATGTTTTGGCAAAGACCATACAGCAAACCGCTTGTTCGCTGGGGAACAGCACTTCATGACAGGTTTCTGCTACCCCACTATTGCTATAAAGACCTAAATGAGGTCATCAATGAGTTGAAGAGTTTTGGCTATGAGTTTGATATGAGCTGGTTCGATCCATTCTTCAGCTTTAGGTTTCCATTTCTGGGTGAATTGCAGGTTGATGACATCCATATTGAGTTGAAAATGGCCATAGAGCCATGGAACGTGTTGGGAGAGGAAATGTCCAGTATGGGTACAGCCCGATTCGTAGATTCTTCTATGGAGCGCATTCAGGTAAAAATCTCCGGATTGACTGATTCCCGGTACCACTTATTGTGCAATGGATGCCGGATCCCATTGAAAAACACAGGTGTGCAGGGCGAATATGTAGCCGGAATACGATATCGGGCCTGGCAGCCTCCATCTGCCCTACATCCCACCATTGGTGTAGATACTCCATTGGTCATTGATGTTTTTGACACCTGGTCGCAAAAATCAATAGCAGCCTGTCAGTATCACGTGGCTCATCCGGGAGGCAGAAACTATGAAACCTTCCCTGTGAACAGCTATGAAGCTGAATCCCGGCGTATTTCCAGGTTTTTTGACTTCGGTCATAGTATCAACATGGTAGAGCCTACTGTAGTAAATCAACAATCCAGTGGCCGGTTTTTCACCAAACTGGATATCCTTCCAAAATATGAAATGACCAATGAAATAATAAACCCTGATTATCCCTTCACAATGGACCTTAGAAAATATAAGGGCCAAAGAAATTTCTGATGTTCTAAAAAAAGCGGACATTTGAGCACATGATTTCTTCCTATCTGTCTGAGCGTACTTCCAGCAATACGCAATTTTTTGATGAGTTAGCCACCCCAGATGGAACGATCTACCCCCATTGGCAGAAGCTCGTCAATAGTTATGACAAATTAGGTAATGAAGGTCTATCCAACCGTGCCCATGAAGTAATCCAACTGCTGAAGGAAAACGGAGTCACCTATAACATTTATGGAGATCCCGATGGGTTAAACCGTCCCTGGATGTTGGATCCGATTCCCATGGTTTTCAGCCAAAAAGATTGGACAGTTATCGAAAAAGGCCTGAAACAACGAGCCACCTTACTCAACCACATTCTGGAAGACATATATGGTGAACGAAAATTAATCAGGTCAGGGATCATCCCTTTCGAGATGGTATACAATCACATGGGATTCCTGAGGCAAATGGATAAGATCAGGATCCCCGGAAAGCACCAGCTCGTACAATATTCGGCGGATCTCGCCCGGGGACCGGATGGTAAGATGTGGGTATTGCACGATAGAACGGATGCTCCATCTGGTGCGGGCTATGCTTTCGAAAACAGGGTTGCCATGACCAGGGTGTTTCCTGACATGCTCAGGGAAAACCACGTACGCAGGGTTGGCAGCTATTATCAAACATTGAAAAATACACTGTCCAGACTTTCATGGCACGGTTCAGAGGACCCCAGGATCGTATTCCTTTCCCCGGGCCCCGGCAATGAAACCTATTTTGAGCATGCTTACCTATCATCCTACATGGGTTTTACATTGGCCATGGGTCAGGACCTCACGGTTAGTGATGGCTATGTATGGCTAAAAACCATTAGTGGACTGGAGCGGGTAGACATCATTATCCGGCGTGTGGACGATGTATTCTGTGATCCGTTGGAATTTCGGATGGACTCCCAATTGGGTGTTGTGGGTCTGATGGAAGCTGTGCGTCAGAAAAAGGTATTGGTCATCAATCCTTTGGGGGTAAGAATACTCGAGAATCCAGGACTCATGGCATTTTTACCCAAGATCTGCAGACATGTCCTGGGAGAAGAACTCATCCTTCCATCAGTCGCTACCTGGTGGTGTGGTCAGCCAAAAGAAAAACAGTATGTGTTAGACAATATCAAGTTTCTGATGGTCAGAAAGATCTATCGAAGTCGTCTGAACCGGTCTGTTTATGGTGGAGATCTTTCTGAAGATGAGATCATTCAACTTAAAAATGAGATCAATGCCAGACCTTACCTGTATGTAGCCCAGGAGATGGTCAATTTTTCTACTTCTCCTTCCTACATCAATGGCAAATTGGAAGCCAGAAATGCTGTATTCAGAAGTTATGTGGTCGCTGATGCCGACAATGATGACTATGAAGTGATGCAAGGTGGTTTAGCCAGAAGCTCACCTGATAAAGGGGTGTTTATTTTGTCAAATCAATCAGGAGGCATCAGTAAGGATACCTGGGTGCTGGAAACAGAAGGAAAAGAATCGCACGTCGTAAAATCATCCCCGATCATCAAACAAATTCAAAACATCATTCCCAGCAGAACCGGTGAAAGTCTGTTTTGGCTGGGCAGATATATCGAACGGTCTATTTATACCGTCAGATTATTGCGGATCATTCTTAAGAAATACTATGAAACGGATGATGAAAAACACCTGGAAGGAGATCAGGTAATTACTACTTTGCTCAAGACCCTGACCGCCGTGACCGGTACACAACCGGGTTTCACCAAGAAAAGCATTCTAAACCAGCCTAAAAAGGAACTGATCAGTGTTATTACCGATCCTCATCGCACCGGATCATTGATCCAATCCGTTCAATCCTTCCTCAACAATGCTTATTCGGTACGGG
Organism: Cyclobacteriaceae bacterium; assembly: GCA_965223915.1. GTDB lineage: Bacteria > Bacteroidota > Bacteroidia > Cytophagales > Cyclobacteriaceae > UBA7330. Next base: position 4,373,238 of record OZ245027.1, read on the forward strand.
ACAGGTTAAGCCTGGACACCTGGCGTATTCTGGACAGCATATCCGATGAGCTCGATCGGATGAAGAATCAGGCCAGCCTGCATCAGATCAACAGGAACCTCGACAACCTGATCATCAAGCTGATGGCATTTCATGGACTGAATATTGACAACATGACCAGGGAAAACACCTGGAACATCCTAAACATCGGAAGGTTCGTGGAGTCGGCTAGAAATACATGCACAATCATCAAATCGATGCTTTCGGTAAAACGCACGGAAGACATAGAAAGAATGATCCTGGAGTACCTCCTGATGACCAACGAGAGCCTGGTGACTTACAGGTATATGTACCGGTCTACACTCGAGGTCAAAGCGGTACTTAACCTGTTACTGATCGATGAACTAAACCCCAGATCGGTCACCTACCTGGTTGAACGCATAGATCAGCATATCAATAAAATGCCTGACGGAAACAGCAGGTATCTGAACCCCGTCCGCAAGAAACTACTGGAAATCAATACCATGGTTCGGTTGTATGACCCCGAAAAACTAGAAATGCTGGATCGATCCGGAAAGCTCCGTAAAGAATTGATCACTTATATTGAAACAATCATGGGATTACTCGGTGATGTATACAGCCTGATCAATGAACAGTACTTCAGCCATACCCAAAACAGGTACGGTTTTGTCACCACTAAACTGCCTGAGGTATGAGATACAAAGTAGAACATATAACCAAATATATTTACGATTTTCCCGCTTCATTGTGTCATAACCTGGTATATCAGATACCAAGTGCACATCCATTTCAAAAACTGGAAAACTTTGACTATGAAATTGAGCCAGAGCCTACATCTTTAACCAGAAGGAAGGATTTTTTTGAAAATGAATTCATCTATTTCTCTCTACAAAAAACGCATCAGAAACTCATCGTTACCTCCAGGAGTAGTGTTGAATTGCTCAGACCAAACTGGATGGATGTAGATCCCACACAAACACCTTCCTGGGAATCGATCGCTCAAAAACTTCGGACTACCGAAGTCATGAATGATATCCGTCAATTCTACCTGGAGTCACCGTTTGTTCCCTTCTTAAAAGACGTGCGTGGTTATACTGAGGAATCCTTCTTACCCGGGAGACCCATCATGGATGCCATGCTTGATCTCAATCAACGAATTAACCGTGATTTTACCTTTACCCCGGGTTTTACTGAGATCAGTACTCCCTTAAGAGAGGTATTTAAGGAAAAGAAAGGTGTATGTCAGGATTTTGCCCATTTTGGTTTGGCCTGTGTCCGATCAATGGGGCTTGCCGCCAGATACATGAGTGGATATATCGAAACATTGCCGCCTCCCGGAAAACCTAAGATGGTAGGTGCCGATGCTTCTCATGCCTGGATGGCACTGTATATCCCTGAAGTGGGCTGGGTTGAATTTGATGCTACCAACAATTTGCTGGTCAATGACCAACATATCAGGGTAGCCACAGGTCGGGATTTTGGAGATGTCATACCCATGAAGGGTGTGGTCTATAGTGGTGGTGGGCAGACCATGGATGTGAGTGTGGATGTGTCACAGTTGGAAAAAGTGACCTCCAATCATAATTAAATCCTAAAACAAACTGTTTTGATGAACTTCATGTGAATCCTACTGTCAATCAATTTATCCGGACCCCCTCACCTACCAAACTTTAGCTGGACCATATCAAGACTCTTATCTGAACCTACGAAAGTAAGTACGTCCCCCTGTCTCATCCGGGTATATCCATGAGTGATTATCATATTATCTCCTCTTTTCAACGAAAGTATGATAACATCTGAAGGTAAACGCAGGTCACGCAGGGTAATGCCATGCAGGTCAGGGTTTCTAAGGACAATATCTCTGGAATCTTGTCCAGTCTCCATGCCTAAAAGGATGGAAGTGGCCTGAGGAGAACGTACCATATGATCCAGTAAGCTTACCATTGCAGTGTAAGGGTCTACCACACGAACACCCAGTTTAAGGAATCTATCCCGGTATGCAGGATCATTGAGACGAATGATCATATCTTTGGTACCTACGTTTTCATACACTGCCTCACAGATTTCAAGATTTTCCTTGTCGGAAAGCATGCCAATGATTACATCATACTTTTTCGCATCAACTTTATCAAAGAAAGCTCCAGTCACATCATCAATGAAGTGAAAGGTGATACCATCTATGGTTTCGATTTCCTGTTGTTCTTTTTTAGTAACCAGTTCAATAATCCATCCATTTTTCTTCAGTTGCATAGCCAGGGCAATTGATTGGCTCTCCAGGCCAAAAATAAGTGCATCTTTCACTCCGTCAAATTCCGGTATAGCTGCCCGTTGCCGGTTTTCTCCCATCATTGTAATTGCTTTCGCAATCAGTGGCGGGCCAATGAGCTGGTTGAGTATAATCACTGCAATGCAAACTGTGGCAAAATCACTTCCCCAGCTGGGAAACTCATTCGCCACCACTGTTACCAGGCCAAGGGCCACTCCAGCTTGTGCCACATAGGGCATCCACGCCACTTTATAGTAAGCCGGTTGCTCACCTGTGAGTAAATTACCCGATACAGCCCCGATCACCAGCGTCACCAAACGAATGGTGAAAAACACGAGAGCCAACAACCAAACTTCACCCAGCACATCAAGATTCATGGAAGCACCCGTAAGCGTAAAAAATGCGACATACACGTAAATGGCTATGTCATTTAGGATTTTCAGAAATTCAGGACGGTACCTGGTATAGTTGGTTATATAAAAGCTCGCAATCAGGCAGATGAGCAGAGGCTCAAAGTACACCTCATGTCCAAAATTATCACCCGAATAACCTGCTGCAAAATGTGAAAAGGTATAGGTGAGCTTACCTGTGATTAACACAAGAAAGCTTTTCAGCCATTTCGTGCGGCCATATTTCAGGATTAGGTGCAGGAGTTTGCCAAGCAGATAAGCCATGACAAAAGACAGCGCCAATTCAACAACGATGACGAGCAAATCTTCAAAGTTTAACCCATAACCATTCACAAATGACTTGGACACTGACAGGACTACGGCAAACATGATCACTACAATAAAGTCTTTAACCATGGTAATACCCAGGGTAGTCTTGGTAAACGGACCTTTCGCACGTAGCTCACCGATAACAGGGATTACTGAGGCAGGTGACGGGGCCACAAACAACACTCCTATGAGTAGGGAAATGGAAAGTCGACTTTCCAGAGGCAGGGATTCCGCAAAAGGAATAAAATCTGTGATCATAAAAACAATCGCCGCCCCTAGTAAAAACCCGACAATGCTTTGAGTGATGGCATTGATCTGGATGAAACGAATCTTGCTACGGAGTTCAAGCAGGTACAACTCGGCGCCAGCAGCAAAAGCAATGTATGACAATGAAAAATCGTTGATATAAGAAAGCCGATCAATAGCCTCAAAATGGATGAGCCCCAGGATATATGGACCGGCCAGGATTCCGGTAAAGATGAGACCTGTAATAAGTGGTAGCCGGATACGCTGAAAATACTTCGCAACCTGGTTAGCAGACAGGGCTACAAGTACAAAACCTGTCAGAGCGACCAAAACCAATATACCTGTGCTTAAAAGATCGTTCACGTAGGGTATTTATTTTTATGAAAAATACCCCATAATCTCTAATCTGTCGATAAAGCTTAGAAACTTTTACGTTAAATCCTTTTCCTATATTCTTCCACCCTTATGTCGTCATGGAATTTGTGGGCGATTATTCTGAAAACCCTTTGACGGATTGCCAAATGACATTCCCATGCTTTCTCTTTGCAGAACCATAGAGATCGATCTCAAAGAAATGCTCGGCAAAACAGAAATCCCCCCGGCAATTGATGCCAGGAATGGAGTATTGATGTAACTACTCCTCCAGTACCGGGATCAAAAATTTACTTATTTCCGGTGTTTCATGCTGGTTTTGCATGATCTCAAGAATTTTCGTCACTACATCAGGATATTGGGCTGAGACATCATTTTGTTCCCGGGGATCCTTTTCCAGATCAAATAACATCAGAGTAGTCTGGCCTTTTTTCAGGTTTTTCCTGATACCTTTCCACTTACCCATCCTCACAGCCTGCTGACCTCCTGATGCTGGAAACTCCCAGTAAAGAAACTCATGGATTGGCTGGTCCTGATCACTGAATAACTCGGGGAGAAAACTGATTCCATCAGTGCTATGAGGTATTTCAGCACCTGTGAGCTCCGCCAGTGTGGGCATTACATCCCAAAATGCTGAGATCAGTTCACTGGATGTTCCTGGCTTGATCTTCCCTTCCCAACTTGCAATCATTGGCACTCGTATTCCTCCCTCATGTACATAGCCTTTGGCCCATCCTCGCTCACTTTTGAATGGCTTAGCACTATCAAAATAGGGTGAATCAGCACCCCCGGCATAGGAAGGTCCATTGTCACTGGTAAAGATAATGAGCGTGTTTTCATAGATTCCCAGGTCTTTCAATTTCTGAACTAGCTCACCCACCTGATCGTCCAGATAGCTAACCATGGCCGCATACGTGGCATGGGGATATCTGGTTGGGAAGTAACCAGCATTGCCGGTGTAAGGTTCTTCATCGCCAAATTTATCCACGTAGTAATCAATGTAATTCTGTGGAACCTGAAGCGGTACATGTGGCAGTGGTGTGGCATAGTAGAGAAAAAATGGATCATTCCTGTTTTGCTCAATAAAACCTAAAGCTTCTTTTTGCATGAATTCGGGTGCATAATCCTGCTGGAAATATGCCTTATAGCTATCCTGATCATAGGGATCTGCTGCACTATCTAATTTTGTTCCGGGTACAACCAGTTGATTGTCCAGCAAATCTTTTTCTTCATTTTTCCACAAATGCATGGGATATAAATTATGAGCCTGTCGCTGACAATTGTAGCCATAGAAGAAATCAAATCCCCGCTTTGTAGGAATACTTTCAGAAGTAGGCCCTCCCAATCCCCACTTCCCAACAATAGCTGTTTTGTAACCTGCCTTTTGTAGCATATTCCCAATTGTCTTAATGCTATCGGGAAGTGGTCGTTGCCCTTCCAGGTTAGGATCATTGACTGCTTTTGCATAATTCCATACATCTCCTTTGACAGACATTTCATCATTACCGCGGACATAGGCATGTCCCAGGTGTTGGCCTGTCAATAAAGTACATCTAGCGGGGGCGCAAACCGGAGCACCGGAATAGAACTGTGTAAACCGCATACCATGGGCTGCCAGGGTATCCAGATGTGGTGTCTCGATCAGCTCCTGACCAAAGCTGCCCACCTCGGCATACCCCAGATCATCCGCCATGATAAAAATGATGTTGGGTTTTTCCGAAACCTTAGTAGAATCGCAACCAACGACTGTAATTGAGGCAAGTAAAACAATGAATAACTGCTTGAAGTGTTTGAGTATAGTCTTCATGGCTTGATTAATTATTGTTCAACCAATGTGCTTATTTTATCTAACATCTCCAACTCAGCAATGAATTGCCAGTCAAACGATTTTGTCTGATTGGCACTGTGTAAGTGATGATCCTGATCTAATATATAATTATCAGGCTTGGTCAATACGCGGGTCTGACCATAGGCACTTTCAAACCTTTTTCGGACATCTTCAAACCTTGTCCTGAGCGATTTGAGTTCCTCCAGCTTTTCGGCCTGGTTTTTCAGCTCTGAAGGTTGATCAAACGATTCTAGCGTCAATAGCATCTGAGCCGAATATTTAACCAACTCATTGACTTGTTGATATACCTCCAATGTATACCGGTTTCTCTGTGCATTTATCTTCGCCTGGTATATCAGCGCATCGATAGAATCACACACCTTAAGCATTCCTCTGGCTGTAGCTAGCCTGTCTGCATTTTTCTTAGACCACGCGCCCTTATTGGCAGGGTCTGGTAACGCTATGATACCTGTACCCTTGTTTTTTACCAAACCATTTCTGCGCCCCTCACTTACCAGTAAATCTTTCCACTGACCAACAGGCTTTTCCAGTAAATCAATAAAAGCCAATTCACTGGTATTGGAACCAAAATACCTGTGCATAAAAGCTGACTTAGTTTCTTCAATTCCTCGTTTATCGCCAGACCAGGTGTATTCTGCAAATGAAAGTATTCCCCTATAATAAAGCTCAAAATGAGGAGAATCATCATCCCACAAGGTGAGTAATAAACCGTTTAGACCTTTGTCAATCGATGAAAGCGCAAATGATCGGATATTAGGAATGTTGCTTTGATTCTGAGGCATCAATACCCACCGGGTCTGACCGGCAGTAGCTCCCATTACCTCAAAACCTTTGGAAGTAAACCATTCCATGGCTTTCAGATTTCCATAGGTATCAGGAGACTGATAGTTCCACCGCATGTAAATACAGTTTTTAGGAAACTGATCAATAAATTCGAGCAGCTTTGACTCATTTTTCTCCCAAATTCGATCCACCTCTTCTTTGGAGATCTTAGTGTCGAACATCGGGCGATAGACCTCCGCAAACTTCAAAGGCATATCATCCCAAAAGATCGGAACCCTCCCTTGCTCTTCCGCGTACTTACAAACCTTGTTGAGCCAGGTCAATTGCAGTTCAAGGGCAGACTGATCACTACCTTTTCCTGTCGTATGTACTTCATCACCCCCAATGTGCAAGTATCTTCCATAGGGAGTAGCCTCCAATGCCTCCTTATAAAGATCAAACTGTACTTTGTATGTCTCAGGGTCTAATGGATTGAAGGCCCAGTCACTTGCCGGGTCATCTCTCAAATGCTTGTATTCGTCGTGCTTCAGAATGAACGATGCATGACCTAACCCCTGTACCAATGGACTGATCTCAATATTACGTTCCATGGCATACTCGCTCAGAGCCCTCCATTCTTTGACGGTCCAGGCATCTTCCGACCCAACGAGTGGTTGACTTTGATATTTGATTTTATCTTCCAACTCAATGATCACCGCATTGATCTTGTATTTCGCCAGCCGGTCCATCAGCTGAAAATAGTATTGTTTCCTTTCCAAATGGTGTTTGACATCCAAGTGAACGGCTCGGTACTTCAGCAATGGATAATCTGTGATGCTGCATTGAGGCAAGTTTACTTCCTGATCACGGGCATCCTGGATTATCTGTTCTAAAGTCATTACCCCGTAAAGCAATCCCGCCTGATCTACTGCCTGAATTTTTACCTGATTGTTATCTATATTCAACTGGTATCCCTCCTCCGGGAGATCCATTGAATTGTCGATTGAGAGGATAACCTGGGCTTCCGATTCACTTTCAGCCGGCACCAGATATCTCAGCTCCTCAATGATTGGAAAATCGGTTCCAGCAGTGATATAGCAACTAAAATAATCTGTTGCCAGGATATTGCTAACACCCTGAAAATCAATATTTTGTGGTGACGGAAGTAGTACAAAATCACCTGTTGGCTGTTCTGATTGACAGGAAATTGAAAAGATGATTACAGCCAGTAAAACGGGCAAGATTAAGCCTTTTGTCATAATAATCGGGAAATTAATGAAATTAACCCGATGACCGAAAATTTTACTTTTAAAGAACCTGCTAAATGCATTTTGCCAAATTAATTGGGAATGAATAACTTCCGGTCCATAACCCAAAACGATGCTATTAACCAAAACCAACCTTGCTACACTATTATTATCCGGCCTATTCTTATCATGCTCATCTGATTCGGGTCGCTCTTTATCTACCCAGGAGCAATTGGCTTTTGAAGAGGCCAAAATCAATGGGCAGCTGGTCAACGAGGGCCTGGAACGTTGTAAAAAGTTCGTGAATGATTGGCTTGATGAAGCGGACCCGGGTACCGGGTTAATTCCAAGAAACCTCACCAGTGGCAGAGACATCTGGAACGCCAAAGATGCTGCAGCAGATAACTATCCTTTTATGGTACTCACAGCAGCACTGACAGACCAGGAGCTCTTCGATGGAAGGATGAAGGATATGCTAGACAAAGAAACAGCGCTCACCTCAAGGATTGATCGGCTTCCGGATACTTATTCATTCAGTAAAAATGGTTTTGATAACCCGGAGGTGGACATGAATGACATCCTCTTTGGTTCATCAGAATACATCAAGGATGGGCTGCTGCCTTTGACAGAATGGTTGGGGGAAAGCCCCTGGTCAGATCGAATGATAGGCATTCTTGATGATATGTGGAAACATGCTCCTGTAGAGACCCCATACGGAAATATCGTCTCCACCAATGTAGAATTGAATGGTGAGATGCTTCAGGCTTTATCCAGGATCTACTGGATGACTGGAAATGAGAAATACCTGGAATGGGCCATCCGGCTGGGTGATTATTATTTGCTGGGTGACCAGCATCCGACAACGCATGCCAAAGAGCTCAGGCTCAGGGATCATGGGTGCGAAGTGGTTTCAGGGCTATGTGAACTCTATGCCACCGTAAGCTATGCCCGACCGGAGAAAAAAGGTGAATACCTCTCACCTATTCATCAGATGTTGGATAAAATATTGGAAGTAGGTAGAAATGATGATGGCCTTTTTTACAACGTGGTTTCACCGCAAACCGGTGAAATAATCAATGAGGGTATTGCGGACAATTTTGGGTATAACCTTAACGGATTTTATACGGTATATCAACTGGATTCTCGTCAAACGTATAAAGACGCAACCATCAAAGCATTGAATGCATTAAATACCTCTTATCGTAATTTTGATTGGGAAAGAGGTTCTGCGGATGGGTATGCCGATGCCATCGAAGGGGCCTTAAACCTCTACAACCGGGAACCAGAGCCCGCAGCAGCGGAATGGGTGGACAGTGAAATACAGTTGATGTGGTCGATGCAGGACTCCAGCCACCGGCCTAACACTGAGCTCTGGAAGGATTCGGGGATCATTGAAGGATGGCATGGCGATGGGAATTTTGCCCGGACTACCATCATGTATTGCCTCTGGAAAACCCAGGGCATGACAGTACATCCCTGGAGATCTGATCTGGCCCCTGGTGTATCCAAAACCGGAGAGGATCTGGCGATTAGTGTCACAACAAAGGAGGATTGGTCAGGTAAGTTGAAATTCGACGCCAAAAGACATCAAACCATCCTGAATCTACCATTTGATTGGCCCAGGATCAATCAGTTCCCCGAATGGTTTACGCCTGATCCTGATTCGAAATACGAGCTAATCAATGTGGAATCAGGAGCGTCAAATATCTATTCGGGGACTCAGCTTATCGAAGGAGTTGAAGTTGGTTTGAAACCAGGCACCACTCAATGGTTGTTGAAAGCGGCCAGCTGATTACTCCCTGGGGATCCACCTAAAAGCGTAGTATTCACATTGGCCTTTTCCGATATTTCTGATGCCATGAGGCACCATCGAACGTAGGAAAATGAATGAACCTTCATCAGCTGGAAAAGTTTCACCATCGATGTGCTCTTCTACTTCTCCAAACCTCACAAGAATGATCTCTTCATCCAGATGTGTATGGGGTGGATGACTGGCTACCCCTTCATTGAGGGTGGTCACATGCATTTCAAATTCATTGAGCATGGGTGTGGGTTGACGCATGATATTACGCCTGCCTCCTTTGGCAGTTTCCCGAAACGTGACAGTATCCCAATCCACCATCACCGCATCAGGGTATGCTGACTGATCATAGGATTGTTCGTTGATGCCTTTCCATTGTATTAGGTAAAAAACGCTCTCCTCTGTTTCCTTATTTTTCAGCTTTAGTGCCTTATCTGAATGAGCAAGTGTAATGCTTCCCTTTCCAAGTGAGGCTTTATGCTTTCCAACCTGTTGTTGCAGTTGGCCAGACTTCATGATCACCAGACTCTCGATACCAGTTCCGGGTATTGTCAATGATCCCTTAGGCTGAATCTTTTTCACTGAAATATCCAGGTAAGTAAAGCCATCGGATGTCCCGTTAAATACTTTCTCCTTGTCTTTGATCTCACCCCAGTCAAAAACCCTTGATGAAATGGTGTTGGTCTGACAAAAACCAATAAATGCTATGCAACAGAAAGTAAGGCTCAAAAGGTATTTAACTGATATCATGGAATCAATGCTAGTGTTGATCAGGCAATTAAAGGATTTTTATTGAATTATCCGTTCTTCCACCTCTTTTATCCATTGATCATCTGACGCTCCTGCTGAATATGCCACAGGAACACGGAGTGCACGCAATCCATGGACCCCCTGTAAGTCTTCCAACTCAAAATCGTTGATCTCATCTTCCAGGTATCCTTTCGCTGCAAGGTATTTGAGATAAGTTCTATACTCCTTAGCGTCCTGATCCTGCGCGTATACGATAGCAATGTGTCCCGGTTTGGTAATTCGTTCCTTTGTTCCCTTGATATTGGCTTTATCTACCCTCTTCTTGATGATTTCATAGCGGGCATTGTAGGCACCTTCCACATCAAACTGTTTCTCATCCATCCTGAAATGAACAGAAAGTGGTGTATTGTATACAAGGATTAATGAGGCCACTTCAATGGAAGTATTGTAGTCTGACTGCATCTTCCTGAAGTGTTGCTCCATTTCACTCATTACTTTTAGCTGCCATAGCCGCAGATTTTTCAGGTAAACCGGATCAAATTTTTGACTTTTCGTGATGGATTGACCGATGTACATATTGAATTCGATGCCATCTGTTTTGTAACGCTCAAAATAATGCGGAAACATCTCCTGGGCTTCTACCTGCTTCTCATCTATGAAGTTGGCCAGCCTGTGATTGATCTTATTGACGGTTTGATCGTATGCTTTTCTGGCCTCATATACTGTTTTAACTTCCGGATCTAGCATCTCATAATATTGTTGGACCAACTTATTCAATTGCTTGTTGATGTCTTTTAAATGTTCCAGCACCGGGTAGACTTCTGCTTCCAGAAAATTGAGCAATCTGTGTTCGCTTCCCGCAGCCAGATCATCAGTCAATTCTATTTTGAAGGAATCTAATCTGTGGATCAGTTCTTCATAAGCAGGCATCGCATTTCGCTTAAAAGCCTCTTTCAACACGTTGCCAACTCCTTTGATCTGCTTGATAAGATCCGTACTGACTGCCTCGTTCCGGCGTTCTGAAGATCCTTTGATGTCCATTTGACCGTAGAGCGGATAGAGATTTTCAAAGACAATATCCTTGAAGACGGGTTGTTCTACCAGAAACTCCTTTTTAATATATTTCCTCGCCTCATCTTCAAACCTCCATTTCACAGAAGGATGCAGTGTGGTACATTCACGCTGGATAATCGCTTCTACAAGGTTTTGTTCTTCGGTCATAAACCGCTTATTAGCCATCGCTATTACGGGCAGCACCTCTTTCAATGTGTCGATAGCCCCTTCATGGATTTCGTAAGCATTTTTTGAAGCCAACTCTACAAAACCCAGGGACTCATCCTCATAAACCAGGGGAAGTATAGCATAGCTTTTGAATCCTGTTTCCAAAAGCTTAGCAGAAAAATCACTGGGTGACCCCTGGTGAAACTTGTCGGTATTTGTGATCACCAGTGGTTCCTTTTTTTCTACCAGGATCTCATAGGAGTACTCGCACATTCCTCCTATGTAATCGATAAACTCACCATTTTTTAGTACGATGCTCGTCATATCCTCGTGATCGACGGGGATCAGCTTACCGTCCTCCTGCATGAGAACACCTACCTCTATTTCAGCATTATTGAGCAAACCTTTAATACTTCCTATTACTTTTTCAAAGGAATCTGGTGTTTTGACGAGTAAGCTTGATGAAACAGCACTAATGGAGTGGTCAAGGGTCACATCCACGAGACTAAAAATCATAATTCCACGCATAATCCAGCTATCAGGAGGAAACTTCTTCTTCCACAGGTCTACGTTCCCAAAATCAGCCAATAACTCTTCATAATCAGACCTTGTAATGTCATGCGATTTCTTCGTGGGTAAAAATTCACAAAGGTCTGCGTTGATCAACAGCTTATAGGTCCTTAAAATATTTTGATTTTTATTATAGATTTCAATCTTTTGAAGACTGCTTGTATTAATGGGGTATCCGTAATAACTCCCGAGCAGAAAATAGCAGCAATAGAGATAGAACTGGTCCTCAGTTACATCCTTCATTCCAAATTCAAAAGGCTTTCCTGATGCTTTGATGATATTATCAAACCGCTTTGAAGTTCTGATGGGCTGAAACAAAAATGGAGGGATCAACAGCTTGATCTCGTTGCTCGAGAGGGTTTCAGGAAATAGTTGCCTTGTCAGTTTATCTATTGTTGACTGATATTTTGGAAGTTCATTAACATCCGAAATTCCCTCCCTTAGTTCCGGATATTGATTGACCTCTTCCAATAAAGTTCTGGCATAGTTAGCCAAATTCTCATCCGGATCATTTGCCTGTAGCTCAAGGGATTCAATTACTTTAAAAAAACTGGTCTGCACGATGGCAGGGAATGGTATTTGTTTGCCTTCATATATCATTGAATGATTCGGTAAATGGAAAAATGGGTTTTTCTTACAGACGTTAGCCTTACATATATATTTTAATCATCAACGAGTCTAAACGAATGAATGGTTAATTAATATGAAGATTTATGATGAATGGTCTTGCGGGATACATATTTGGTGTCCGTCTCATAAAAGTTAACCACCAAGCCATAAAAGACACAACAACGCAGAGAGTTGCGAATGCATTTCAAATGTTAATAACATAAAACCACAAAGCTTCGTTAAAGGTACCTCGGGTTTTAAATTGAACAGGTTATGAATAGAATTGCCCTGATATTACTGCTTTGTATCATAGGAACTACACCTACCCTGGCGCAAAAATATGGCACCACCCTTGGACTCCGACTCGCCAATGATGACCGGAGAATGTTGGGTGTGACCATGCAACAAAGGATATTCAACAATGTGACCCTGGAAGGTATCGTTCAATCCGACTTTGACAGAAACACCACGGCTCATGGACTCATCAAAAACCATATTCCCCTCATCACCAAAAGACTCAATATCTATACGGGAGCCGGTCTGTCTTTTGGTGTTGAAGAATCATTCCGAAAAGATCCGGTAAGCAAAGAAGTGATCACCACCTATGGCAATGAAACGCTTGGTGCAGACCTGATGATCGGCGCGGAGATCACCCTGCTGGGTGCCTGTGTTTCCCTGGATTACAAACCTAACATCAACATCTCCGGAAGAGACAACTGGTTTAAAGACCAGGTAGGCATCTCTGTGCGAAAAGTGCTGATCAAAGACAATCAGCGGAAAAAGAAAATCCGTAAAAAAGCCAGAACCAAAAGAAAAAAGGAAAGACAGAAAGCCAGGGATGATTCCTGACAGCTATCTGCTAAACGCTTTGAGTTCGGCAGTCGGGACAATCACTGTCCCCCTCTCCCACATCTTCGGGTCATAGACAAGCTGCTTCTTGAATTTCACAAATTTGGGTTGTTCAATATTGGCTATTTTTTCCTGATCTATGGATTCATTGTCCATAATCAATAATTCCCACTGGTTGTGCATGTCAAAATTCATGGTGGCATGCATCTTGATTTCGTTCAGCGTTTTATCCCACATGAATCGTTTTTCCTTTTTCATAATGGAAAAATTCCTGTCTATCGATGCACGTTCCTTTTGTTCTGACTTAATGTATTTCACAAAATAGCCCCCATCGTTTTTCTGAAAGATCACATGGCCTTTCTTGTAGTCCATGGAATGGCCCATACCCAATACCTGAAAGCGTTCGCTGTATTTTCCTGCTACATACTCGAAGGATACCTGATGTACCCCAAAATCATCACTGTCAATAAAGATCTCCCCTTTGAACAGACCCCGGTTTTTCGGCTGGAAAGTAATGTGGTAAACCCACTGATCTTTATTGAGTGTAAGCCCTTCTAACGAATAGATGTACTTTCCCGGACTGGTGACAAATTCCCAGTTTTTACCTTCCACATCCGAATAGTCTTTCAGCAGAAAAGATACCGTAGCATTGATATCTCTACTGGGCACCAGATAATGAACAGTGTCACTCAACACTTCCTCCATCGAAATCTCCGGTTCATCATCAGCCTTGAAACTAAACACTCCGGTCCTGAATTTATAGTAGCGCTCCTCGTGGAGATTGGTCTTGTCAATGTCTTTAAACAACTCAACCAAATGCGTCTCAAACTCTTTCATCATATCCGCTGCCGCACCTTCTTCCATCGAGACCCCTTCTATGGGAATAACCTTTTTAACAGTCCCACTGCAATAATAATCCAGGATGGCATCCTGATACTCGATAAATTCCTCAGGGAGCTTCTGAAGAAAATCCGCTACGGTCTCCCGATCTACCCCAATGAAGTCAGAGGATTTGATGATGAGCTGATTTTCTTTGGGGAATTTGGCTTTTTCAAACCTGTGAAGAAATATTTCTCGCTTCATGGAATACTTTGGATGATTTTCTTCAAATCGGTCCCGCGCCCTTTCCAGGATCTCCCTGGCAGAAAGCTGATCTGCATACACAGCAATTTCACTCAATTGTATTGAAGACGGTTTCAATCGTACTTCTTCCATCGAATAGAGTTTCTGTACAGTTATTTTCAGGGGCTCATATCCCAAATGAGTGATGACTATCGTCTGATCTCCTTTCAGTGAACCAACGTCCAGGATGAAAAACCCTTCGGCATTGGATACAGTCCCGGAGTAAGTCCCTTCTATAGTAATGGTTGAAAATGGCAGCGCTTCGCCTGTTTCAGCATCCAGTACCACTGCATGAAAATCTTCAGCCATTGTGATCAAATGCGCCACCAGGTAGACAAAAAGGAATATGTAGAACTTCATTCGAATCAGCTAATTTGGATCACTACTTTGCCCCGGGCATGACCTGTTTCCAGGTATGCTATGGCTTCAGCAGCTTTTTCTAATGGGTATACCCTGTCTATTACGGAACGGACCTTACCTGTGGCCAAAAGTTCGGCTATAATTTCCAGATCTTCTTTCTCCATATGGGCCGTTGGCATCAAGCCTACCCATTTTTTGCTTGTTTTAGATATCCAGGCTCCCCTAAGGACATGGTGTATCAGTCTCGGCATGTTGGTAAACCCGGCAATCACACATCGCCCTTTCGGTTTAAGTGCATTCGCAAGGTCAGGAACCGACCGATTGCCTACCGCATCAAAAATGAGATCGTACTTTTCATCTTGAAGTGTGAAATCCTCTTGCGTGTAATCGATCGCATGGTCCGCCCCTATGGACTTGACCAGCTCCAGGTTTCGGGTACTACAAACTCCCGTTACATTGGTTCCAAATGACTTAGCGATCTGAACAGCATAGGTACCCACGCCTCCGGATGCACCATTGATCAGGACGGATTGTCCGGACTGTATGCGTCCGGTATCACGCAAGCCCTGCAAGGCCGTAATGGCTGCAACAGGCACTGCGGCCATCTCATCGAAGCTGATATTTTTTGGTTTCAAAACCAGGTTATCCTCTTTTGTATTGGCATATTCAGCCAATGAACCCAATCCCGATTGATAGACATCACCAAATACTTCATCACCTGACTTATACCTTTTCACACCTTCACCTACTGCTTCCACAACTCCAGCAATATCTGCTCCGAGTCCATTTTGCTTTGGCTTACTCAATCCGGTCATGGCTCGCATAAAAAGCGGTCGACCACGCATCATGTGCCAATCCAAAGGATTAACGGAGGCAGACCCGACCTTGATAAGCACTTCATTATCTCCCGGGATAGGTTTTTCTATTTCCTGATATTGGAGCACATCCGGTGCTCCGTAATCAAAGTATCTAATTGCTTTCATTATGTCTTTTAGTCTGAAAGTTCCTCACACATTACTCCATGCCTGGAAAGCTTACTGATCATTTCATTCTCAGACAACTTCTCATCAGCTTCAATTCGCAGCACCCGATCGATGTCATGCATGTCTACACACCAATCTTCCACGGGTAGCTCATTAAAAAGCGGCTCCAGACTTTTGGCCGCCTTTTTAGTCCTAATGTTGGTTTTATAAAGCAAGAGTTTCATAATCTTAAGAGAAGTTAACTCAAATGACTAAAACCCTCGTAAACCAGGAATGCTGGCCAAACAACGGCTTTGAGAAAACCAACGACACCCATCCAAAAACCGGATGCCTGACTGATGAAATAAACTGCAGCACCGATGAAGCCCATAGCATACAGGCAACTACCGGGATAAGAACGATTTGACTTTTGACTAATGGTTTCCATGATCATAAAATTTTAGATGATTAATTAAATTCAATCACATGCGCACTGACCGTGATGGTGCGTTTTGAGTAAAATGGCGGTACTCCTCCAAGATGCTCTTCCGTAGTGATGTTCGTGATCGCCCTGGATTTACCTATGAGCTGAGATTCTTCCATCATTTTCGAATAGGCATCCTGGTAAAGATTTCGCTTCTTTATTCCTCCGAATAAAAGGACATACTCTACTTCAGAGGTGCCACTGACCTGCCCGACTACCTTGAAATTGTTTTCTGATAGTTCTACCTGTGTAGCATTCTGGTTATGATTCAGTACATACGCATGGCCTACACCACAACTGCTGATGCCAACCATTGATACAAGAATGAAAAGAATAAATAATTGATTTTTCATGATTTGATTTGATTTGAATTTATAAATGAGAATTTGACTTGGTAATTAGTATTTATAGAAGGGTCGAACTGAGCCTCCAGCCCTGAATTGTTAAGGCATTGGACTCCTGTTCCCAATAAATAATTGGTTTGAATTTCATTGAATAAGTGGTTTATATGTTGGTTTGAGTTTGGAGTCTGCTACATGAAGGGATCGTCTATCAATTTGATCTGACTGTTTCCTGAGACCTCAAAGGAGGTATATTCCAGCACATTTTCCCGTCCAAAGAAAGTACTGTTATCCTGCAGCTTCACTTGTAGGGAATCATCTTCAAAGCCCGCCACGGTAACTTCCCCTTCATTGGTTATGACGAGCTCATTTAGTTTGGGAAGCACAATCCGGGCGTAACTACTTTTTGTTGTTTCCAGGATAAGCGTATCAGAAATGATTTTGTGCTCTGATGCCACAGACCCGGAAACTTCAACTTCAAATGCTGCCCCCTGCCTGATGTGTGTTTTCCATTCGCCTGTTAAACGAATATTTGTAAACTGACTGACCTCAATGGGGACATAGTTCTTTTCTGCATTGGCCTGATTCATTACCTCATGCAGGTCTTGCCTGATCACATACAGACCAGTAATGAAAAAAGCGATCAATATACCTCCGGTTACGACGAGTGCTTTTCTGCTTGAGTTCATTATTTTGAGTTTTTGATGATTTAAATACTGTTATTGCTTTTCTGATAGGAATGATAAAGCGATTCCAGGTCTGAAAAATTCAGATTGAGTAGCTCCATCATCCTGAAAAACCGGGGCAATTCCTGGTTGATAAAATCTTCCTTCTTTAGTGATCGGGTCTTATCAAATCCGTCATCGCTGACGAAATACCCGATCCCTCGTTTGTTGTAAATGATTCCTTTTTCTTGTAAATAATTGAACGTTCTCATGACAGTGTTTGGGTTTACCTCGACATCAACCGCCATCTCCCTCACAGACGGGATACGGTCACCCGGATTCCATTTCTTCCTTAAAATGTTCTCACAAAAGAGGTCTGCTATTTGTAAGTAGATTGCCTGATTATCATTAAACTCCACGCTACACCTCCTGATCTTTAAGTCCTAAATAGGTCAACACCCAGCTTATTGGTGCCAGTAGCCACCAAAAGAAAAATTTGGCTCCGGTCCAAACAGCATTTACCCCAGGCATATGCTCAAGATTGCATTCTTCGCCGGTATGGTAGTCATCCAGCATGACATCATTTAACATTGAATAACTGATTATCAGAAAGGTGAATGCCACAGCAATCAATAGAATGAGTAGCTTAGGAAATACATACCCCCTGAAATAGGCTGCTCCAACCAGAAATACACTCTGACAAACAAAGTAGTATTTCATGACGATAAAAGACTGCATGCTGAACGGATTAAAACCATTGAATTTCACGTGGCTGAATAGTAGCTGACCAACAGTATTGGCGAACAGTGTATAAAGGGTAAATGTCAGTGTAAAAACCAAAATCCATCCTAAAGAGGTCAACAGCCACATGCAGAGCACCCGCTCAAAAGCGGAGACTGGTAGCATCAGATACTGGTACCTGGTGAGCGTATTTCTCAGGCCATGAAAAGCCAGGCTACTCAGGATGAACCCTCCGATCAGTAATGAAAAAGCGTAGTTTTCATAATGATCAAAAACGGTAGTAAGCGGCTCGATTGTCAGGTCCACAATCATTCCCATAAAAAACGACAGACCGAAAATAATCGCAAGAGTCATGGCAATACCTCTTCGGCTTTTGAAAAGCTCCAGCTGCATCAACAGCCAAAATCGTGATATGTCGAAATAGCTATGCATTAACTCTCTGATTAAATATTCCCTGAATCTTTGCCTTCTGACCAACCACGGCATTGAAAAGGATTTCAAGATTCATATGCGTATGTTCTTTTCTTTGGTTTTCAGTGAGTATGGTATACCCACCTAAATAAGTTTCATGGTAGATGACACCCTCATTAGGAAGGTCATTTGTTCGTCTGATCGCCAATTTTTGGGTGATTGATTCCAGGTTTTCGTGGAATATGATCTTCCCTTCATCAAGTATGATGATTGGGTCGATCAGGTTTTCCATATCCCTTATTTGATGCGTAGAGATGATCAGCGTACGGTCTTCGTTTACTGCATTGGCCACCACTTTTCTAAACTGACTTTTAGAAGGAATATCCAGGCCATTGGTAGGTTCATCCAATAGGACCAGCTTGCTGTCAGTAGCCAGACCAAAAGACAGGAGGAATTTCTTTTTCTGTCCGTAACTGAGACTTGTCAGCTTTTGGTCATTGGTTAGGCAAAACTCTTCAAGAAAGCGTTGAAAGGCTGCGTAATTGAATCGAGGATAAAACGGACTATACACCTCAAGGTATTTCCCAATGGAAAAACCCGGCAATGTAAATTCCTCTGTGATGATGACAACTTCGTTGAGAAATGCTGGATCCCTCGTATCAGGCTGATACCCTAAGGTAGTTATCTTGCCTGCGTGTGGGGAAACTAACCCGGCAATGACTTTCAGCAACGTGGATTTCCCGGCACCATTCAGCCCCAACAATCCACAGATATTCCCCGGACCTACTGATAGATCCAGGGATTTTAGTACATCCTGCTTCCGCTTGTAGCTGTAGGATAATTCGTTTATTTCGATCATTCCTCTTAATATTATAGTGTACTATTATACTAATACACTGCAACATTAAAGAATGTTTCACTAATCGTGAAGAATTTTTAATCTTTTTTAGTAACAGATATGGAAATGTGCAGCTTATTCGCTCTGACTGGCTTTTCTTCTTTCTTCTCTGGCTTTTAAATAGTCATTAAGTTCTTGCCTCGGCATTGGAAGGTCTGTTTTTTTATCCAGCCATTTCTGAAAATCCTTCTCGAATACATCTTTATCTACAACAAATGCTTCGTTGACATATTCATACTTATTGGTACTCATGGCAAACCGGTTGTACTCGTCTCGAAGCGCAGTGTATTCGCCTGAGATGACCACTTCCTGTACAAGATGCGAAGGAATGAAGGCCACTCCGGTCGTTTTAGCCAATACCACATCTCCTGGTAGCACGGTAACTCTTCCAATTCTAATAGGACCATTGATGCTTTCTACCAGCATGTCTTTGATGGCAGAAGGATCGGAGCCCCGGATCCAGGCATTAAAGCCTTCAATCTCAGAGAGGCCTTCTATATCTCTGACAGATCCGTTGAAGATCACTCCTCTTTTACCGGCTTTGTAAATGGCATTACCCAGGTTGTCTCCTATCAAAGTTCCTTCGACCATTTTGCCATAGCTATCTGCTACATAGACGTCACCATCCAGTAATTTGATGATCGGGGCATAATTGGTAACAGGAGTCTTGGTTCCCTCCTTTTCAGCCTGTTGTTGTATATAGCTATCCAGGTCTTTCCTGAACGGCATGAACTGTGCGGTAAGCACTCGCCCGGTCATCACATTTTCCGGATGCAGGATCTCCCAGCCATTTTCATACATGCTGGCAAAATTTTCGAACTGATTGTTATATCCATGTCTTCTCAAGCTACCCCAAACTTCCTCCATGGACAGGGCCTTAAGGCGTTCCAAAAGTTGATCTGATACTTTTGGTCTACCGTCAGACAAGCGTTCACCTTTCCATTCGGAAGTAAGCTGTTTGATGTTTTCAGCGGGCCAGACAACATTTTGGGCTTGAAGGAGTGGTATTCCAATAAAAAAACAAATCGTAAGTAAAGGGATATTTTTCATTGTTATCAGGTTATGGGTTTATTGAATCTATGATTTGAAGATAGCATTTATTTCAATAATGAGGAGTCATCAAACCAATCATGTAATCCTTTAGACAAACAAATTGCCCGGAATAAGTGTTGAAACTATTATAATCAATGACTTACTAACGATGGATATTAAAAAAAGAACTAAAGAAGAATTGTCCGCCAGAATAAAAGATCTTGAAGATTTTATTGCTAAAAAAGGTATTGGGTCCGACTATCTGGCCAGAGCAGAGAAAGTACAACGCAATGTAAATGTTGCTTTATTTCTGGGTATTTCCATGACGGTTATTGGATTATCTATATGGTTCTTTTCCGGAACAAAAGACAATGAAGATTAAGGTTTGTTGATAAGGGCAAGATTCTTTTTTTGTTACAGATCTACCTGAATCACCATCTACCTTTCCTTAATCTCCATTGTTGAAATTCTCATTTTTATATTACCAAAGTCTGGACCACGATCCTCCATTCAAATCAAGGAGTTGCAATACCTTGTACGATAACCACATTGCTATTATCTATTGCTTTATAAACCTCATATTCATTTTGAACTGGCTTCCGGGAGACTGAATGGATAAGATGTAAACAGCTTGCTCTAAATGATCAACATTCACAGAGAGCTGGTGATCTCCTTTTTCTGCAGGGATCAGCTGCTCAACAAGACGCTTACCATCCAATGTGGTGATCTTCAATACAAGATCTTTCACAGGTTTGTCTATTGAATACTTAAAATGAAGTTCCCTTTCTGTTGGATTAGGATACAATGAATATTCTTTCATCGATAATTGAAGGCCCAGCACTTCCTTCAGCGGCTCCTCGGCAACATAGATAAACCCGGAAGAAATAGAATACACATTGTCTTCACTCACATTGCCTTTTCCTGAGGGCTCTCCCAGGGATACAATGGATTTGTAATTTCCTCCTTCCAGCACACCACTACCAATGGTAGTGATTGCTTTGTTTACATACTCCTGAGCGAATGATTGACTCACAATCACGCAAAAAACTAAGAATGTCATTAAATGCTTCATTGGTCAATTATTTATTGGTTGTTGAATTCAATGCAGCACTTTCCGAATCTGCTCTCAGATTGAGTACTTGCTGGATAGCCTCTACCTGGTTTTTCAGGTGTTGAATCTCCTCGCTCTGAGTCAGCTGAGCATTCAATTGTGCATTTTCTGCTTTCAATGTTTGCACCTGCTGATCCAATTCTTTCACAGCCTCAATGAGTACTGCAACCAATTGGGAATAATTGACAGCTTTGTAACCATCAGGCGTTTCTTTTACTAACTCTGGCAGGACAGCTTCCACTTCTTGTGCAATCACCCCGACGTCCTGTGTTCCAGGTCTGTTTCCCTGTGCTTTTTCATTCCAGGTATACCTGACACCGTTGAGTTGGTTGACAATGGTTAAGGCATCATCAATTTGGTGAATATCATTCTTTAGATTCCTGTCTGAAGGTGTGATCGTTGCACCACTGATGTCACCCGTTGCTGAAATGTTGCCATTCACCTGCACATCTCCATTAAAGTAGCCTGCCCAGTTTTCTGCACCTCCTGATGCCTCACCATATATACCATAATTGGTCCCAGTTCCGAAAGCCCTTCCGGCTACTCCATGATTCTCGACTGTTGCACCCGTACCAGCATTGGAGATCCCATGAATACCAAAATTCCAGGCTCCTTCAGTCCCATAATTTGAACCTTCTACTCCGGTGTTGTTCCAGGCGTTTCCAGTGGCCGTACCTTCCATACCAAAATTCACCGATCCCTCACCATAATTTGTCCCCGTGTCACCGTTTCCTGCTCCACTTGCTGAACCTCTCAATCCCCTGTTGTATTTACCAACACCACTGGCTACTCCAAAAACACCATTGTGGCTTCCTGTACCTTCTCCGTTTGCTTCTCCATAGATGCCATACTGGTTTGACGTGTTAGTCGCAGATGATTTTGCATAGCCTGCTGTGGCCAGGTTAAGTCCTTCGGTGGATGCATCCGCTCTCAAACCAAAATTAAGGTCAGCAGGGGTATCGCCCTCTATCGTTGATCTCAATCCATATGATTCACTACCTGCCGCAGCGGTAGTACCTATGCTGTCTGGTAGGTTCATCTCTCCATCAACAACCAAATTTCCTGTGACTTTGATATCACCAAGAAAATATCCTGCCCAGTTTTCTACACCATTCTCCGCCTGACCATAAACACCATAATTGATGCCACTTCCAAAAGCCCTTCCTGCAACACCATGGTTTTCCACAGTTGTTCCTGTTCCTGCATCAGAAATACCATGGAGCCCGAAGTTCCATTCTCCTGCGTCACCATAGTTTGATCCTTCTACACCGGTATTGTTCCAGACATTTCCGGTGGCAATGCCTTCAACACCAAAGTTGATGGAGCCTTCACCATAACCTTTGCCTGTGTCGCCATTTCCGGCGCCTTCCGCAATACCGTAATGACCAATATTGTACTTTCCAGTTGAATTCGCGTATCCCAACACACCTCGGTGATTGCCGGAACCATCTCCAGTTGCGTTACCATAGACCCCCGTGTTGCTAGAACCATTGGTTGAAGACGATTCCGAACTACCATATACACCCACATTATAGCTTTCCGTTTTTGCCAACCCGTAAATGGCCCTGTTGAATTCTTTGCCATCACCATCGATGGTGAAAGCGTATCCTATACCTACCCCTGTACCGGCAGTGATGGTTTCCGACAAACTATCTGCTTGCAGAGCCGTAGTAGTAAAGGGAGCATAAATGTCCAGGGCTCCTAAAGACGTCTCATCAATAGTTACAGCCAGGGATCTGGACTCAACATCATCAAACAAGTCACCCGGAAGTGGATTGATACTTCCCAGTACGACCGAATAAAATCCATTGGTAATCTGTAATGCGTCATGTGTTTCTGTCCAACTGACATCAGGAATTGAAAAGACAAATTTTTTGGTCCCGTTTACCGGCACACCCTCTTGCGTGATGTTACCCTGAAATGGAATTTTAGAATTATTTTGAGCATAGGCTGTCATGCTGAAAAGCAACACAGCAATAAAGGCGGTGAATTTGAACATAGTAGAATTTGAAAAAAAGTTAAATACTGGTAATGATTTTAATTTGGCCAATGCCAGCTAAAATAGATGAAAATTCTAAAGAAAAAAATACTGAATGAATGGCCAGTCAGAAACCCACATTCGATATGATGTGCTTTAAGAATACCGGTATTAGGGTCGCTTTTTTATGCACAATCTTATGCCAGAATATCATGTACCACATGGCCATGTACATCGGTGAGTCTGAATTTACGCCCCTGGTATCTAAAGGTAAGTCGCTCATGATCAATACCTAATAGATGCATGAGTGTGGCTTGAAAGTCGTGAACATGTACACCATTTTCGGCGACGTTGTAGCTGAAGTCATCTGTTCTACCATAACTCAATCCGGGCTTCACTCCGCCACCAGCCATCCACATAGTGAAACAGCCCGGATGGTGGTCCCTTCCGAAATTCGTAGCCGTGAGTCTGCCTTGTGAAAAAGATGTACGGCCAAACTCACCACCCCATATAACTAACGTATCCTCAAGCAATCCTCTTTGCTTCAGGTCTTTGATCAAGGCTGCTGATGCCTGGTCTACCGACTTAGCCATTTTAGGGAATGCACCAGGCAGGTTTCCGTGGTGGTCCCATCCCATGTGATAGAGTTGAATAAACTTTACATCCTGTTCAGCCAGCTTACGTGCCTGGATACAATTGGCGGCAAAAGTTCCGGGCTTACGTGAGTCCTCACCATACATATCAAAGATATAATCAGGCTCATTGCTCATATCTGTAACCTCAGGAACGGATGTTTGCATCTTGTAAGCCATCTCATAGGCTGCTATCTTGGATTCTATCTCCGGATCACCCCACACATCAAAAGATTCCTGGTTCATGTCTTTGATGAAGTCCAGCGCCTCTCTTCTTGTATGGTGATCCACCCCGTGAGGGTTAGAAAGGTAAAGCACCGGATCGTTACCCGATCTGAACTGCACGCCCTGATGTTGAGAAGGTAAAAACCCTGAGCCCCAGGCATTCGCGGAAAGTGGCTGGGCACCTCCCCCTTTGGAGATCATGACGACAAAGGCGGGTAGATTCTCGTTGTCCGTTCCCAAGCCATAATTGATCCAGGATCCAATGGACGGCCTTCCACTGATCTGAGAACCCGTCTGTACAAACATCACTGCTGGTTCATGATTGATGGCCTCAGTATACATGGATTTGACTACACAGAGATCATCCGCTACTTCTGCCAGATAGGGTAACTGATCACTCATCCAGATCCCGGATTTACCATGCTGTTTAAACTGGTAGGGTGACCCCACCAAAGGGAAAGATGACTGGGCTGATACCATCCCGGAGTTTCGCTGGGTCTTTTGTAGGGATTCAGGTATCTCCTGCCCAACCCTTTTGATAAGTTCTGGTTTATAATCGAAAGATTCGATTTGAGATGGCCCACCACTCATAAAGAGATAGATCACCCTTTTGGCCTTGGCAGGAAAATGAGGCTGACCCAGGATACCATTCATGGGATCCGGAGTGTTCCCGAATGAAGAGGTTGGGTTTAGTAACGACCCCAAAGCCATCCCTCCGATCCCCATGGCTGATTGTTTAAAAAAATCTCTTCTTGAACTCATAATCGTTGTTTATTGAATGGTATAAGCTTCGTAAGTATTCATCAGTGAATTGGCTACCACTGTCAAGGCTGCCAATTGATCGACTTCAATATCTTCCACGGTCGGTTTCTCACCAACATTGACCAGTTGTTGTGCAGAAGCCCGATCATCCTGGTACTTCTCAAGCATTTTTTCATATAATGTGGTTGTTTTATTGAGCTGTTCCCCATCCGGAGTCTGACCGGTATTAGCCCTGAATATATATTCCAACTGTTGAGAGAGATTGTTGGGGAAAGCAGACATGGCTTGCTCAGACATCACGCGTGAGGCTTCTACATATTGCGGATCATTGAGTAAAACCAGAGATTGCAAGGGCGTGCTTGTGGTTTTTCTTCTCACCTCACAGGAGCCTCTGTCAGCAGCGTCAAAAATCATCAGACTGGGAGGAGTGGTTGTTCGTTTCCATACGGTGTAAATGCTTTTACGATAAAGCCCCTCCCCTTTTCCCTGCTTGTATGGATATCTCCAAATCTTATTGGATACTTCATCCCACAAGCCTTCCGGCTGATACGGGTATTCGCTTTCTCCTCCAATCCTGTTCACCAACAATCCACTGGCCTTCAAAGCATTGTCACGGATCATTTCTGCGGGCATCCTAAAGCGTGGTCCTCTGGCTAAATAGATATTCTCAGGATCTTTTTCTATGAGCTCAGGTGTAATCTCCGAGGATTGCTGGAAAGTGTAAGACATCACGATCTTTTTGTGCAGTGCTTTTAGGTCCCAATCATTTTCCATAAACCAAACAGCCAACCAATCCAACAATTCCGGATGAGAAGGTAAGCTTCCCTGGCTACCAAATTCTTCTGAAGTCTTGACCAACCCCTGGCCAAAATGCAATTGCCATACTCGGTTTACCATCACCCGGGCAGTCAATGGGTTATGGTCATCAAACAACCACTCAGCCAGACCCAGCCTGTTTTTAGGGTATTTCTCAGAAAATTCCAGTATCTCCTGAGGCATTCCGAAGGAAACTTCCTCACCGTAATTGTCATATACACCCCGGTTCAGGACATATGTTTTACGGGGCTGGTCCATCTCCCCCATGACCATTATTTCTGGAATATTATTTAATATATCATTGAGGCTGTCAGCAATCTGCTGATAGATCCTTTTTTCCTCCTGATATTCAGGACCCCGAGTGGCATAAAATTCAGCAATTAACTCTTCCGGGATTTCATCGACTGATTCCTGGTGTAAATACCTGACTTCAAGTGGAGTGATAGACCTTTTAAACATCCTGAATTCATCAATTCGCCCTTTTTTGAACATTTTCTGAAACTGCTCATTACCAAACATCAGCTCATGAGAACTCAGGGTATGGATATTCTCCTCATAAATGAGCCCTTTATAAAGGTTGTCCCTTCTGATTTCTTTGTCCAATTCTTTGCCATCCAAATACAGCCTGATACCCTCTGCAGTGCTTGTCCCATCATAGGTAATGGCAACATGGTTCCATTTTGACTCCGGGAGAGGCTCTTTGCTGACAACCTCAAGCGAGTTGTACGGCCAGGCATGCGAGATGATAAACCTGACCCGGTTACTATCAAGCATACAATTGTATCCTTTAAATCCATATCGAATCGATTGAGCATTGGCAAATACCAGTGCCTCATCAAACATTTTTGGTGCATTGATCCAGAAATCAAAGCTGAAGGGTTGTGTCCTTTCATAGAGAAAATCCCTGTTATCCAAATTAGCCCGTCCGTAATCCCCGTCAATTAGGAGAGATTCATTTTTGACCCCTTCAGCAAGTGAAACAAACCTTATTTGTAACTCACGGGAATCGTTTTTCCCTGCTGAAAATATCTTGTCACCTTTTTGATATTCCCTGTCAAAATTGAAATAAAGTACCTCAGAAGCACTGAGAGATTGACTTACATTCTCTTTAAGTTGTTTTTGTGAGACTTTACTTGCAAAATCCTGATTTCTTAGGTCAGAGAGTTCCTGTTTCTTTTCATCCAACTTACTATTCAAAAAAGTGATGATCTCATCCTGCTCATCAGTGGTCAGAAGCATCGAAGGACCGGGAGTAATATCCGGTCCGTAAACTGCTGAACCTATCTCATCGGTGCTGTTGAAAAATGAATAAAGTTGATAATAATTCTTTTGGGAGATTGGATCATACTTATGGTCATGACATCGGGCACACTCAAATGAAGAGGCCAGAAAAGCCTTTCCAAAGGTGTTGGTTCGATCTGCAACGTATTCACTCCTGAATTCTTCGTAGACAATACCAGCTTCCGAATTACGTTTGTGTAATCTATTGAAGGCTGTTGCCAGCACACTTTCTTTGGTAGGGTTTTCTATCAGGTCCCCTGCTATCTGCCACGTCACAAAATCTTTATAAGACATATTCTCATTGAATGCACCGATCACCCAATCGCGCCAGGGGGTAAAATCACGCATTTTATCGTCAAGGTAGCCGTCACTATCTGCAAACCGGGCCAACTCGAGCCAATAGATGGCCATCCGCTCTCCATAATCTGAAGATGCCAGGAACCTGTCTAACCATTTTTCGTAGTTGTCAGGATCTGTACCTGCCAGGAATTCATTGGTTTCTTTGATGTTGGGCGGGACTCCTCGGAGCGCAAAGGATAACCGGCGAAACAGAATTTCATTGTCTGCCTTTTCAGCAGGTTTCAGGCCCTGGATCTCCAGCTTTTTAAGAATGAAAGGATCAATCTCATTCTCTGCCATCGATTCACGCGCTACATCGGGAATGTCTGTTTCCTGAGGTGGAATGTACGCCCAGTGTTTCTTGTATTTTGCCCCCTGACTTACCCACTTCACAATGGCCGCTTTTTCGTGAGCACTTAGCTTAAGGTGTGACTCGGGCAATGGCATGGTGAACTCCGGATCATCAGAAAGGATTCTCCTGATCACCTCGCTCTTTCCGGGTTTTTTCTTTACAATGGCGTACTTGCCTGGCGATTGGACCAATTCATTATAAGCAGAGTCAGCAATATCCAGTCTCAAATCAGCTTTTTGTTTTGCAGCATCCGGACCATGACACTGAAAACAGTTTTCTGAAAGTATAGGCTTAATGTGATAATTGTAGTCTATTACTTGAGGAAGTTTTTCATAAGCAATGGCTACATCATCCGGAAGGTCTATTTTTGATTGACAACCGATGATTATGAAAAGAAAGAATATGATGAACTTGCACCTGCGCATTTTCGAGAATAATGATTTTAACGCATATTAACTGAAATTTAAGAAATTTTGGGGGTTAAAAACGGTTAAAAACCGTACTAATTTCAACTCCGGTAACTAATTCTAATGAATAGAGACTCACATACATTATCCAGGGAAGAGATTATTCATCAAATGGAAAAAATCGCAAACAGTGAGGTATTCAAGAGTGAAAAAAATCAACAGTTACTCACATTCCTCACACATAAAACACTGGAAAAAGAGCCCCCCAAAGAAGCAACCATTGCTCTTGAGTTCTTCAAAGATGATTTGAATGAAAAAGACACCTCCTATGTAAGGGTGGCTGTGTATCACCTGCGGAATAAGCTCAAAGAATACTATCTGACTGAAGGTAAAGATGACAGGATCAGATTATCGCTGGAAAAGGGCAGCTACCAGGTTAAATGGGAAAAAACAACCCTGTCAAATAAATTATCATTTACGAATAGTAAAGGTCTTTGGATCGTTACATCTGCCCTACTATTCATCATCGTTAGTATTCTTGGGGTAAAAACATTATTTCATAATAATCAGGGAGACATAAAGACAGAAGCTTTCTTTTATCAAGACCTCACTGGCAATGATAAACCTGTGCTCCTCGTATTGGGAGATCTGTTTATGTACGTGGAAGAAGATGGAACCCTGGTCAGACAGTACAATATCAACAAGCTGGAAGAGCTTGCGGAGCAGAGGCCTGAACTATTAAATTTGAACCAATCTCGGAGTAAGATTCTTACAAGACTACATGCCATCAGTATTTTTAATATCTCCAGTCTGCTCAATGACCTGGACAAAGAGGTCAATTTCAGAATGGCTTCTGAATTGTCAATAGAGGATCTAAAAGAAAACAACATTATCTATATTGGACTGTTTAAGAGCCTTTATCTGCTGGATTCCTATTACAAAATCTCCAACTACCGACCTGGCCCGGGTATGTCTTACCTGATCAATAAGGAAAGAAAAGATACAGTCTCGATCGTAGGCAATCCGGCAGAAATGCATAAAGATTTTGGGATATTATCACGAATGAGAGGGCTTGAAAACAATGTAATTTACCTTATGGGTGGTTTTACTGACACGAGTGTTGAAATGATTTCTTCGTCGATTGTCCGGGAGGACTTCTTTGAGACAACAATTGCTGATAAATTCTTAGATAAAAAACTCCCGGAGAATTTTGAGGTGCTCTTTGAAGTGGATGGGTATGATAGAAAAGAAGTGTCGAGCATGACGATCATAGAGGCCCACGAATTGCAGAACATCTCAGGAATGTGGAACTAAAGTCGACCCGCAATTGGCTCAACTTCTGTCAAGTTGTTCAGCTTATTCTGTCTTCAAGCTTATACCAGCTACCTCCATTATGAACCTCTTTATAACCTTTAGAGATCAACAGGCGTTTGGCTGAACCGCTTCTCATACCCGTGGCACAGCAGGTAATGATCGGTTTGTTTTTATCTTTTAATCTATTCAACTGATTAGACAAAGCGTCGACAGAGATATTGATTGATCCTTTAACATGACCCTGATCGTACTCTCCCTTTGTTCTGACATCTAAAATGATTGCTCCCCTATCTACAAGCTCTTTATAGTCTACGGATGGACCCAGTCCGAATAATTCCCTTATCATGTTTATCAAAGATTTAGTTATTTGAATATGTAGACAAAACTGCTCAGGTTTATCCTAGGACTTTGCAACATTTGTTACATTACCTCATTGGAATCAAAAAAGCAGGAAATTTCATCCTGCTTCCTGAATGGGTTCTCACTAATTCATCGGGACTTCCATCAGCAAAATACGACTCCCAGGATTTGTTTTCACAGAAAACTGATCAGTCTCCCATATACCCACGCCATCTCGTTTCGAGGCTTTCTGACCAGCTATTTCTACTTCTCCTTCCAGAATAAATGCATAAACTCCATTACCTTCTTTGTGAACTTTATATTGAATTTCCTTCGATCGATCAAACGCACCTAAATGAAACCAGGCATCCTGATGTACCCAAACCCCCTGAGCCTTTTTGTCCGGTGACAATACCTGATACAGGTCATTGGGTTTTTCCAAATCCTTAATACTCACCTGATCATATCTCGGTGTTACATTTTTTTCCCTGGGGAAAATCCAGATTTGGAGAAATTTCACAGGTTTATTTTCATTCTTATTAAACTCACTATGGGAAATCCCCGTTCCTGCACTCAATACCTGGACATCCCCTTCCTTAATTACAGCTGTGTTTCCCATGCTGTCTTTATGCTGCAGATCTCCCTCCAAAGGAATCGAAATGATCTCCATATTATCATGAGGGTGGGTACCAAATCCCTTCCCACCAGCTACCGTATCGTCATTTAATACACGCAGCTTACCGAAATGTATTCTTTCAGGGTTGTAATAATTGGCAAAACTGAATGAATGATAAGAGTTTAGCCAGCCATGGTTGGCATGACCCCTACTATCTGATTTATGCAATAAAGTTTTCATGTGTATATCTATTTATTTTCAACGGTCACATGCCTGCATACCGGAGTGGATTTCGGCACGCAGGCATGGAATAGTCAGAGTTCTAAACATAGTCAAAAATCATTTCTAGTGACGAATATTCATGACTGGTTGGTATGGCTTAGCCTTATGACTATTTCATATGTTGTTTTCCCTTCTCAATGGTTAATATATATGTACATACATGTAAACGAAAATACAGATGCTTGGTTGCTTTTTGAAATTATTTAAATTAAGCAGTTAATGGATGTCCAAATGATGAGGATTTATCATGTAGATCAACTAATCAGGGGTGTTTCCGGCTTTCTTCAGATCCGATAGCATCAGGTCTACCTCACGATGAACACCTTTACCTCCTACTAATACTGGCTACTGTCAGGGCGTATTCGGGACTTACACCCTATTGTTATCGCCCAATGCCGGGCGCACATAAAAAATGCACCTTGTTAGGAAGGTGCATTTTCGCTAGCTGGTTGAGAACTGAATTTAGCTGGTTCAGTAATGCTTTAATAGCTGATTGATGATTTGAAATTAGAATTATGCTACAATATCACCAAATCTATTTTATTCATCTAGTTAAAATTATTTAACTATCTGATTAACAAGTACTTATATGATTCTATTGTGTTTGCTTTTAAGAAGATTTTTCTTATATCCTATAATAATTTTCATTGCTTCTTGTCGTTAATTTGTCGATCACTGCATTTTACCCAAACCCAATATTAGGTTGAAGTCCAATAATTTTTAAACGTATAAAATATTGGTATTCAATAATATAGAATATTTTTCTTACATTTTTTTGAGAATATTTTTCTTAATTACTAATATTAAGCAATTATCAGAATTTGGATATCATCAATAAAAATATTCGGACCCTCCGAAAGCTTGAGAACATCAAAAGTCAGAGTGAATTTGGTGATATGATTGGTGTTCCTAGTCACAACATCAATAAGTATGAAAATACCGTAATTCCCAAACCTGAGGTACTCAGAACAATTGCCACAGCATTTAATATTAATCTACACCTATTTTTAACCCGCGAACTCACACAAAAGAATTATGATGACTTTAAGGTAGAGCGTGATACGGAGATCAAGCTGGAAGGATTAAAAAGCGAATTTACGAGTGATATAGAGGTAAAGCGCGGGGATGTGGATAGAATGGCTACCTATTTCACGGATAAGTTAATCATGATAGAACAAAATGATCTGAATGAGCTGGATCGTCAAAAGCTATTTAAGGACCTTAAGGTATTATTCCTGGCGTACCATAAGAAATTGAAAGATTTTTATGAAATGCAGGACCGATTATCATTAATTCTCGAAGGTAAGGGTCCTCCTACCCAATCATAAAATTTCTTTCCAGCTTGTATTCATTTTCTTTTTCTGCTATAATTTCGCAATAAGAAAGAGTTACACCAACCTAACCCTAACTTCATGAATGGAATAACCAAAAGGATTGGACTGATCCTGTCATTTTCTCTTCTGGCTACAGCGCCAATTTTTGCTCAGGAGGAGCAGATTGATAGTGGAGCTACCGCGTGGATGCTTACTTCTACGATGCTTGTTTTATTAATGGTTCCCGGACTGGCCATGTTCTATGGCGGACTGGTTCGGACAAAGAACGTCATAGGAACGATGATGCACAGTTATGTAGCTATGGGAATTATGACCTTGTTGTGGATCATTTGCGGCTATAGCATGGCATTTGGGAGCAATGTTCTTGGAGGATGGTTTGGGTGGAATCCAGATTATGTTTTTCTCAGTGGCATCGACAATAGTATCATGGATGGGATTCCCGAATATGTCTTCACCATGTTTCAGGGCAAGTTTGCCATCATCACCCCTGCAATCATTGCCGGTGCTTTTGCTGAAAGGATATCTTTTAAAAGTTATTGTCTGTTTATTGCTCTTTGGGGCATCTTGATTTATAATCCGCTATGCCACTGGGTATGGGCTAGCGATGGATTTCTATTCAACCTGGGAGCCAATGGTGCCATTGATTTTGCAGGTGGTACAGTTGTTCATATTTCTGCAGGTGTGAGTGGCCTTGTTGCTGCCATTTATCTGGGAGCTCGTAAAATGCACCCTCACCTGCCGATGTCTCCAAACAACCTGGTCATGACATTAATTGGCGCAGGACTTCTTTGGGTAGGCTGGTTTGGCTTTAATGCCGGTAGCAGTATCGAAAGTGGTCTGAGTACGGCACAGGCATTGACAGTTACTCAGATTGCGGCAGCTGCAGGAGCTATTACCTGGGTAATTATTGAAGGTTGGCATCAGGGCAAGTCATCTGCACTGGGACTCGTATCAGGAATCCTTGCAGGTCTGGTTGCCATTACACCTGCAGCAGGTGTCGTTCAGCCTGTGGGAGCCATCGCATTGGGTGTCTTAGCCACAATTGCCTGTTACATGGCGATCATA
Source organism: Cyclobacteriaceae bacterium (assembly GCA_965223915.1). Lineage (GTDB taxonomy): Bacteria > Bacteroidota > Bacteroidia > Cytophagales > Cyclobacteriaceae > UBA7330. Next base: position 4,406,368 of record OZ245027.1, read on the forward strand.
TTAAAAAACAAATTGGGCTACGATGATACGTTGGATGCATTTGGTATCCATGGTGTGGGAGGAATCATTGGCGCGATTTTCCTTGTTTTCTTCATCAGAGAGAGCTGGATGACGGAAGCTGCAGAACTGGCTGGTGGTAGCTGGACCATCACACAACAGCTAGGTGTACAGATAGTAGCCATCCTTATTGCCGTTGCTTACGCTGCCGGTGGTACGCTGTTGATACTATTTGTATTGAACAAAATCATGAAGGTGCGTGTGAATGAAGAGGCTGAAAACAAAGGCCTCGATAATTACTACCACGGTGAAAAAGGATACGGAATGATCAACCCTAATTAAGTAGAAACATGAAAATGATAATTGCCATCATCAGAGATAATCAGCTTGACCAGGTAAGGGAATCGCTTATTCAAGCGGGGATCACCCGTATCACCGTAAGCCATGTCTCAGGCCACGGAAGAAAAGTATCTGAAGAGATCTACAGGGGTCAAAAAGTTATTCCCAACCTTGTTTCTAACATTCGATTGGAAATCGCTGTCAATGATAAATATGTAGACACTGCAGTGAAAGCCATTACCAGTGCAGCACAGCCCAATGACGGCGACATGATTGGAGGCGGTAAAATATTTATCCTTCCAATCGAAGAATGCATAAGAATACGTACCGGAGAAAAGGGTTCAGACGCTATCTAAGGTCTAACTAAAAATCAGATATGAGGCTAACCAGTAATTAATATCGCAATCGATTTTTACAGGTTAGCCTCAGTCATTCAACAGCTCTCCTCCTTGGAGCAAAGCTTCAAATATTATTTAATCGCCAGGCAAACAGGGCTGGAAACCTCCACTTTTTCACCTGTATAAGCAATCTTCCCTGTCGCAGAATCAATGGAATATACGGTCACGCTATTGGCATTTTGATTAGCTACAAGCATATATTCCCCACCAGGGTGAACCATAAAATTACGTGGCCACACGATCTCTTCAGGTTCAATTTGTATCAAAGTCAGCTTACCATCATTGGCTACATTATAAACGGCAATACTATTATGCCCCCTGTTAGAGGCATACAGAAATTTCTCATCCGGTGACAGATGGATATCCGCACAGAAACTATCTTCTGTATATCCTTCCGGAAGCGTGGATTTTCTGTCAATGACAATGAGCTCCCCAGAGTTCTTATCCACATTGAATGATACAACTGAGCTGGATAATTCATTGATCACAAACGCTTTATCTCCAGCCTTATTAAAGATCAGATGACGTGGGCCATCACCTGGCTGCATTCTGGCTGCAGATCGTGCTGCTGAAATGGAGCCATCATCAGCTACAGGATAAGCCAGTACCTCATCAAGGCCAAGGTCAACAATATAAAGGAACCTATCATCTTTGCTAAACATGCCACAATGTGCGTGAGGACCTTTTTGACGTGAAGTGGGACCAAATTCACCGGTATTGAATGCGGTGCCTGTTATCGAGCCCAGCTCTCCGTTCTCTACAATCGAATATACTGCCACTCCCCCTGTGCCATAATTGGCAGAGGCAGCCAGCTTACCATTATTGCTCAATACTACGTGACATGGAGATGACTCCTCCGGTGAAAGGTGATTGGTAAGTGATGTTTGTCCATCATTCCAGGCATAAGACGATATCCCTCCCCTGCCGTCTATTGCATTCACAGCATAAAATGTAGTCTTATCTTTATTCCAGGCTAAAAAAGTAGGGTTTGTGGCTTTTGTGGCTAAAGAAATACCTTCGATTGATCCGGTATTGTTATTGAAAGCCAGTTTATAAATGCCTTCACTTCCTTCGTTGGTGTAGGTACCCACGAGAATGGTATCAACGGTGTTCATAGTAGTTTCTTTGTGAGCGTTTTTCTCATCAGGATTTTTGCAGGCATTTATGGCCACCAGAAAAAAAATTGCGATTATGATCTTTTGCATTTGACTAAATATTTGTAGTAAAGGAACAAATAAATTGTTTAATCGAATATAGCACTTTTAAATTCTTGTCTCTTTCTGTAAATAGTTGAATATTAGCTGGAACATTTAAATTCAACACTTACCCAATCTTCTTATGTCTAGAGCATATAATTTCTCTGCAGGCCCGGCCACACTACCACTACCCGTACTGGAAAGCGCCCAAAACGAATTAGCTGATTATCAAGGATCAGGTATGTCCGTGATGGAGATGAGTCATCGTTCAGCTGAATTCACAGAGATCATACAATCCGCAGAAGCAGATCTACGATCATTGATGCGCATCCCGGATAATTACAAGGTATTGTTTCTTCAAGGCGGAGCTTCTACACAATTTGCTATGGTTCCGCTAAACCTGCTCTCAAATTCTCACAGGGCTGATTATATCAATACCGGAAGCTGGGCTAAAAAAGCCATTGCAGAGGCCAAAAGATATGGGGCTATCAATGTAATTGCCTCTTCTGAAGACAAAAACTTCTCGTATATTCCTGAGCTAGATCCGGGGATCTTTACACCAAATGCAGATTATGTTCACCTGACGACCAACAATACCATCTATGGAACCTGCTTTCCTGAAATCCCGGATACGGGCAATGTGCCGTTGGTTGCTGATATGTCATCCAATATTTTATCTCAACATTATGATGTCACCAAATTTGGCTTGATCTATGCTGGTGCCCAAAAGAACATCGGACCCGCTGGGGTCACCATCGTGATTATCAGAGAAGACTTGCTGGGCAGAGCCATGGAAGTGACACCTACCATGCTCAACTACAAGACCCATACCGATGCAGATTCCTTATTCAACACACCACCCTGCTATTCCATCTATATTGCGGGTTTGGTTTTTAAATGGCTGATTAAGCATGGTGGCGTTGATGCCATGGAAAGGAAAAACAGAGAAAAAGCAGGTCTGTTGTATGATTTTCTTGATAACTCCGGCCTGTTTAAGGGTACCGTATCAAAAGAATCCCGCTCATTAATGAATATCCCGTTTGTTACGGGTAGTGACGATTTAGATGCCAAATTCATAAAAGAAGCCAGTGCCAGAAACCTGAAGACTTTGAAGGGCCACAGGTCCGTAGGTGGTATGCGTGCCAGTATCTATAATGCCATGCCCAAAGAGGGCGTTGAAGCACTTGTTGAATTTATGAGAGAATTCGAATCGAAAAATGGGTAAGCATGAAGTTTTCAATCAAAACATTCAACAAGATCTCTCCTATAGGTCTTGAGCGTTTCGATCAAAAAAGGTATTCAGTCGGAGATAATGAAGATAGCCCTGATGCCATCCTGATTCGTAGTGCTTCCCTGCATGATTATCAGTTCAATGGCAACCTAAAAGCCATCGCACGGGCTGGAGCTGGGGTTAACAACATCCCAATAGGTGCTTGCTCAGAAAAAGGCATAGTAGTGTTTAACACGCCAGGTGCCAATGCCAATGCTGTCAAAGAACTGGTAATTTCCGGCCTACTCCTCTCCTCCAGAAAGATCTATGAAGGCATCCATTGGGTCCAAAACCTCAAGGATTCGGGAGAAGATGTCAGTAAGGTTGTAGAGAAAAATAAATCTTCTTTTGCGGGGCCTGAGCTTTACGGAAAAACCTTAGGAGTTATTGGACTTGGTGCCATTGGGATGCTGGTAGCAAATGCAGCAGAAAGTCTGGGAATGAAGGTGATCGGTTTCGATCCTTACATATCCATCAATTCTGCCTGGCAACTCTCCAGGTATGTTCAACGGGCAGAAAAACTGGAAGAGGTATTGGCCAATTCAGACTACATCAGTCTTCACATGCCCTTGAATGACAAAACAAAAGGTTTTATTGAAGCCAAAAAGATCGCCCAAATGAAGCCTGGAGTGAGTATCCTCAATTTTGCCCGGGGAGGTCTGGTAGAGAAGAAAAGCCTGATGAAAGGCATAAAATCTGGTCAGATCAGGTTCTTCGTCACAGATTTTCCCGAAGAGGAGTTGTTGGGTTATGATCAGGTCATTACCATTCCACATCTGGGAGCATCAACGCCTGAGTCTGAAGATAATTGCGCTACCATGGCTGCTGACCAGCTGATCGACTACCTGGAAAATGGCAATATCAGAAACTCGGTGAACTTTCCTACAGCCACCATGCCTAGGAATGGAGGAAGCAGACTTATCATCGGAAATAAGAATATCCCTGGTTTGGTAAGTAAAATCACCTCGAAGCTGGCTGATCAGGATATCAATATTGCGGATATGCTGAATCAACATCATGGTGATATTGCTTTCAATATTATTGATCTTGATAGTACGATCTCTGACCAAAATGTGAAAGATCTTGAAATCATGGATGGTATTTTCCTGGTGAGAGTAATACCACCAAATAAATAACAAAGAATGAAAATCAAACCATTCAGGGGAATAAGACCCGTTGCTGATAAGGTCAAAAATATTGCCTCCAGACCATATGATGTATTGAATTCTGAGGAAGCAGCTGAAGTATATAGCAAGAACCCCGAATCATTTCTTCAGGTAGTAAAACCTGAGATTACTTTACCCAAAGATACAGATCATTACGACCCTAGGGTATATCGGGCAGCCAAAGACAACTTTCAAAAACTCATTGATGCCGGTGTCTTTATTCAGGATGATAAAGAATCCTATTACATCTACGAACTTGTAATGAATGGCCGGTCTCAAAATGGGATTGTCGGTTGCGCATCAGTTCAGGATTACTTTGATAATAAAATCAAAAAGCATGAACTCACCAGACCCGTCAAAGAAAACGATCGAAAAAACCACGTCAGGGTAGCAATGATGAATGCAGAACCTGTCTTTTTTGCGTATAAGGCAGTGAAATCACTGGATGAGATTGTTAATACAGTGAAAAGACAAGCCCCCTTATATGATTTCGAAGCTGATGATGGGGTGGTTCACAGGTTTTGGAAAGTAGATGAACCTGGGCTTGTAAGCAAAATCCAATTTGAGTTTGAAAAGATGCCTGCTACCTATGTAGCCGACGGGCATCACCGAACTGCTGCGGCGGCGCTTGTTGGCAAAGACCTTCAAAATGAAAATCCTGATCATTCTGGCAATGAGCCTTACAACTATTTTCTGGCAGTCCACTTTCCGGATAACCAACTGGAAATCATTGACTATAACCGGGTAGTAAAAGATCTCAACGGGCTCTCAGATAATGAATTTATTAACAAGCTAAAGTCTTCCTTTGAAATCACAGAAAAAGGAAATAAAATCCATAAACCCAGCCAATTGCATGAGTTAAGCATGTATCTGCATGGGAAATGGTACCAACTGAAGGCAAAACAGCATACCTATGATGACGCAGACCCTATCAAAGCTCTGGATGTAACCATCCTTTCTGAATCCATTTTAAAACCAATATTGAATATTGTTGACCTGAGGACTGACGAACGAATTGATTTTGTCGGTGGGATTCGTGGATTAGAAGAACTGGAGAAACGGGTAGACTCAGGGGAGATGAAGGTAGCGTTTGCCTTATATCCTGTGTCTATGAAGCAACTGATAGACATAGCGGACAGTGGAGCCATTATGCCCCCAAAAACCACCTGGTTCGAGCCTAAGCTGAGGAGTGGGTTGGTGGTGTATTCCTTGCAATGATCTTATGAAAGGAACCTTTTTTCTTTTTTTAATTCCCATATGTTTATCATGCAGTGAATCCACAAGAGAAAAAAAAACACATTCCACTTGCTGATGAATTTTTACTGACTGACACAGAACAAACAGAAGTAATGCTATTGGGGACCTGGCATTTCAATTACCCCAATGCTGACAGTTATCAAGTTGACTCTTCTAATATGGTTGATTTATCCACTCCATCACGGCAAAAGGAAATACTTGATGTGGTAGATCGACTCAGTGAGTTTGAACCAACAATTATTTGTGTAGAAGTCCGATCCAAGCAGCAGGATATCGTTGATAGTGCATATTCCAGCTACATTAATGGGGACCATGATTTAACAATTTCAGAAGTTCAGCAACTTGGTTTCAGGGTTGCAGAGAGAAATAACATCCGAAAAATACATGCAGTAGACACCTATAGTTGGCTGAGAGACAACCATAATGAACCGGTTATAAAGGATATTTGGGATGAAGAGTATTTTTTAGACACTGCAATAATGCATGAATGGTCAAAAAGATACTTTTCCTGGTACGAAGCCGAGTCCAAACTGATTATCAATAATTCTGTTGATGAGGTATTGAGGATATTCAACCACCCTTTAAACCTTAAACGTAAAACAGGTAATTATTTGGTAGAAATAAAAACGAGTAATCACAATGGCCCTGACTCTTTTGCGCTCAAGTGGTATGACAGAAATGTAAGGATTTTTAATAACATCTTAAAAACAAACCCTCAGCCAGAAGATAAAATACTGGTCATCTATGGAGTTTCACATGTTTCAATCCTGGAACAATTATTTGATGCTTCACCACAATTCGAATTAGTCAGACCTTATAAATATTAGCATATACGTTTCAATTTAAATCTGCGGATTTTTTTGAAACTCCTAAAGTCCATCTATCATAATAAATCGTTATTAAGTAACTTGAGCTTTAGTTGTATAAATTCATGTATGTCGAAAAAACAAAAAATACTGGATCTGATCAAGTCAAAAGTCAAGCATAAGGACCCCAATGCTGAAATTATATTATTTGGCTCAAGAGCTCGCAATGAAGAAAAAAAGACTTCAGATTGGGATATTTTAATCCTTACCAGGGATATTGATAGAAATCTGGAGAAGGATTACCGAAAAGAAATATTTGAAATTGAGTTGGAGACAGGAGAATCTATTTCAACATTTGTTTTTTCAAAAAGTGATTGGAATGAAATATATTCAGTTACACCCCTATTCAAAAACATTCAAAAAGAGGGTGTCCTCCTTTAGATGCCTAAGCCCAAATCTGAATATATTGAATACAGGATTTCTAAATCCTGGGAAATATTTAATGATGCAAAGCTACTAGCTGAAAATGGTCGATGGAATTCTTGCATCAATCGACTTTATTATTCCTGCTTTTACATGATCAGCGCATTACTGTACAAACACGAAATCAAGGCTGAAACCCATAATGGTGTTAAAACACAATTCTTTCTAAAGTTTATTAAGTCAGAAATGCTTGAAAAAAAGTACGGATTACTTTATTCTCACCTATTTGACTGGCGGCAAGAAGCAGATTATGCTGATTTTATTGAGTTTGATAAAGAAACTGTGACCCCTCTTTTAGTAGAGGTTTCAGACTTAATGGAAAAGGTTTCCGTGCTTTTAAACGAGAAATGATTAATCCCTGGTGATCCTCAGTATCTTATCCGGCCGGTTTAGCACCACATAAAGCGCCCCATCGGGACCAAATTTCAGGTCACGAACCCTGCCATAACCTTTGAGAATTATTTCCTGTTCGGTCACCTCGTTTTTTCGATTTATAGATAGTTTCCGAACTTCCTCAAATGCCAATGCTCCCACGAACAGCTCATTTTTCCATTCCGGGAATAAGGCTGTATTGCAAAAATCAGCTGCCCCAACAGCTATGGAAGGCGTCCAATGAGTAACGGGCTGTATCATCCCTTTTTGCTCAGTCTTGCTAGACACAACACTACCATCATAGTCAAGTCCGTATGTGATCACCGGCCAGCCATAATTCCCTCCTTTTTCAAGGATATTTAGCTCGTCCCCTCCCATGGGTCCATGCTCTGTAAACCAGATATCACCAGTCTTTGGATGCTGTGCAATCCCCTGCACATTTCTATTCCCTATGGTATAAACCTGAGGCAAGGCGCCGGGAGTTTTCACATACGGGTTGTCTTTTGGAACAGTACCATCAGGGTGGATTCGGTAGATTTTGGCAACCGGCTTTGTAGGATCAAGTGCATCTTCTTCGTGGTTTTGATCACCAATTGAAAAATATAGAAAACCTCGATCATCAAATAAGAATCTGCAGCCCCATCGATTGCCCTCAGTAACAAGCAACTCATCCGACACTTCAAACAATACCTGCTCATTGATCCAGGTATTATTGGATATTTGTCCTCTCACTATTTTGGTCATGGCAGGAGCCATATTATCAGTAATATTTTCGGGCGCGTAGCTAAATGCCAGGTAGATCCACCCATTTTTCTTGTATTCCGGATCAATCGCGATGTCCATATACCCACCGGTTCTGAATTCCTGCGTTTGTGGAACTCCCTCCACAGGAATTTCCGATGCCTCACCGCTCACAATCCAACGCAGCACCCCTCGTCTTTCCGAAATCAATGCACTGTCCTTTGAAACAAACTCAATGGCCCATGGAGTCCTGATCGCTCTTGCGGCTACCCATTCTTCCACCTTGAGCTTGTAGTCTGCTGTTTGAATGGATTCGGGAATGGGTCTCTCCCTATTAGGGTGTACCTTCTGAGCCCTCGAAATGTAGCTTACCAACGACTTGATCTGATCCCCATCCAGCACCTGATTCCATGCAATCATCTCTGTTCCGGGGATGCCATAAGTGATGTTTCTGGTCATCAACCCATTTGTCCGGCCATATTTCCAATGGGTCTTTATCAATGGACTGGCTGAATTTCCTCCCAGATTGGCACCATGACATCCGGCACAATACGTTTGATAGAGCACTTCACCATCCTGGGTAAACCCGGAAAACTGAATGAAGATGATAAGAAGGGTTGACAGACAGTGTCTAACAGACTGGTTCATGTTGCTTTAATTTCTATTCAGGTGCAAATTATTTCAAAAAATGAATTACCAAACAATATTTGTTCTTCACAGCGTTTCAGATTAAATTTAATAGAAACAACTCCACAATGATAACCCAAATACTAAACCTCACTTATTTGCTATTGTTATTGGTTCAGCCCAAACAGAGCTCCATGGTCGGAGCCTGGGAAGCCAGAGATGACGAAGGCAATACCCTGTCAATGATCATTACAGATAACTACTTTTCGGTAGCAGCCTATAAAGCTGATCCACCTGAATTTATTTACACCCTGGGTGGAGCATGGGAGAAGCAAGATCAACACACCAAAGTCACTTATGAATTTCATACAGCTGATAAAAGCCGGGTCGGCACCGGCGATATCTTCGAGATCACATTAATAGATGATAAGATGACCGCGAATGGGTTAACATGGAAAAGGGTTGACAAAGGAAAACCAGGTAAACTGGAAGGGGCCTGGCTTATTACAGGAAGAAAAAGGGATGGGGAAATAAGTATGCGGACTCCTGGTGCCAGAAAGACCATGAAAATATTATCAGGTACCCGTTTTCAGTGGATTGCGTTCAATAGTGAAACCGGTGACTTTTCCGGGACTGGAGGAGGAACTTATACCACAAAAAGAGGTAAGTATACAGAAAACATCGAATTCTTCTCCCGGGACAATTCAAGGGTTGGTGCTGAATTAGAATTTGACTATGAGATCCATGTAGAATCCTGGCACCATAGTGGTCTAAGCAGCAAAGGTGATCCACTCTATGAAGTTTGGGAAACAAGAGAGGCATTGGGTATTTAACCTGACAAATCAGTGGAAAACCACACAAAAAGTATAGAAATCACAAAATAGCTGTGCCAGAATATTTTCGTGAATTAATTTCACACCCGAATTAATTCAGAAATATTCATGCTCTTAAAATTAACAATAGCCCTCCTATTCATTTTTTTATTAATTGTTCCGCTTAAAGCCCAGGAAGTTCATGGCGAGCCTGATGTGTGGTTTTTACTATTAAATCATTATAAAATCAATGATGATTGGAGTCTGGGCAACGAGTTTCATATGCGATATAGTGATTTTCTGAATGAAGAAGAGCAGCTATTAATCAGACCATTCTTAAATTTTCATGCTAACCCTAATGTAGTAATTACTGCAGGGTATACTTTCATCAACACATATCCATATGGAAAATATCCTCTGCCAATAAGCAAACCGGAAAATAATATATGGGAACAGGTTACCCTGATACAGGATATTGGTAGAACCAATGTTCAACACCGATATCGTTGGGAACACAGATGGCAGGGCGACCTTGTTCAGGGCACTGTTGGCGGGCCCTATGAAGTGAATGGGTTTTCCTATAGCAACCGGTTCAGATACCGACTCACCGTCCGGCGACCAATCAATGATCGGTTTTTTGTGAATATATTTGATGAATTGTGGATTGGTATGGATCAAAAACTCAGGAATGTAGGTTATGATCGAAACTGGTTGTACCTGGGATTGGGCATTAATATCACAGATAAGCTATCCATACAAACAGCCTATTTACATCAATACGCAAAAAATTCTCCGGATCGATTCGAAAAACATCCAACCTTGCAAATTACCGTAGATGCAAGGTTGAGATAATCACACTGTCATATGGAAAAACCCACCTCCTATTGCGATGCCATTCAAATGATGGAGCCAGACAGTGTCCACAGGCATTATCATGATAAACAATATGGGTTTCCCATAGAAGATGATGATGAATTGTTTGGTCGATTGATCCTGGAAATAAACCAGGCTGGACTATCCTGGACCACCATTCTCAACAAAGCTGATAACTTCAAAAGTGCATACTCGGATTTTTCTATAAAGAAAGTCGCAAATTATAAGGAAGAGGACATTAACAGGCTTCTCAATGATGCCGGAATTATCCGTAACAAACTCAAGGTTGGAGCTGCCATTCACAATGCTCAACAAATTATCAGCTTGCAGGCTGAGTTTGGCTCTTTCAAAAACTGGCTTGATCAGAACCATCCCATGTCTAAAATGGAATGGGTTAAACTCTTCAAAAAGACGTTTCGGTTTACGGGTGGTGAGATCACCAATGAATTCCTGATGAGCACCGGCTACCTTAAAGGAGCCCACGTTCCGGAATGTCCTGTCTATCCCCTGGTATTGAGCAAGAAACCAAAATGGGTGGAAAAGTAGTATCAACTTGGGTTTCTTGATTATATTGGTCAGCCAATTACCCATAACAAGATAACCTAAACCAAAAATGCTCACCCTTTTCTCCAACAGATTAATTGTCTTTTTTGCCATCATCATCGTCTCTCTCTCCTGCCAGAAAAAAGTACAGGAAGCTGTAGAACTTACTGAAGAAGAAAAGAGACTACCAGAAAATGCGCTTGTAGGTTTCGAAATTGCCGATGGCCTTGAAGCGACTTTATTTGCTCATGAACCCATGATTGTCAATCCTACAAACATGGATATTGATGCGAAAGGACGCATCTGGATCTGTGAAGGATACAATTACCGGCCCCAGCTAAATCCGGGTAACCCTACCAAAGAAGAAGGTGACAGGATTGTGATCCTTGAGGACACCGACCAGGATGGAAAAGCTGACAGCAGAAAAATTTTTTACCAGGGCAATGATGTCAACGCGGCATTGGGGATAGCAGTATTGGGGAGTAAAATCATCGTATCAGTAAGTCCTCATGTTTTGGTATTTACCGATGAAGACGGGGATGACATCCCTGAAAAAAAGGAAATACTATACAGTAAAATCGGCGGAGAACAACATGATCATGCGGTTCATGCTTTCGTCTTTGGTCCTGACGGCAAGCTCTATTTCAACATGGGAAATGCAGGTGTTCAGCTCGCTGACAAGGATGGTAATATCATAAAAGATGTTACAGGAAAGGAAATCATTGACAATGGCAAGCCCTTTCGGGAAGGTATGATCTTCAGAACTGATTTTGATGGGAAAAATATCGAAGTACTTGGGCATAATTTCAGAAACCCTTATGAGGTAACTGTAGACTCATATGGCAACATGTGGCAATCAGATAATGACGATGATGGCAACAAAGGTGTGCGGATCAATTTTATTGTCCCCTATGGTAACTACGGCTACAGAGACGAAATGACTGGTGCCAACTGGAGAGTCCGACGGTCTGGTATGCATGAGGAAATCCCTTTAAGACACTGGCATCAAAATGACCCCGGGGTCATCCCCAACCTCTTACAAACAGGTGCAGGTTCTCCAACCGGAATAGTTTTCTATGAAGGCGATTTACTCCCTGAACCATTTCAGCACACCATTATACACACGGATGCCGGACCAAACGTGGTGAGAGCCTACCCTACAAAAAAATCAGGGGCCGGTTATACGGCCGAAATAAAAAACATCATGAAAGCCCAATCCGATCAGTGGTTCAGGCCAGCTGATGTCTGCGTTGCCCCTGATGGATCCTTGTTTGTAGCAGACTGGTATGATCCTGGTGTGGGAGGACATCAGGTCGGTGATCAGCAACAAGGTCGTGTCTACAGGATAGCTCCGAAAGGGGTAAAATATCAGGTTAAGTCTCCTGATCTGGAAACTCCTGAAAAAGCGGTAGAGGCATTGAAAAGTCCTAACATGGCCACCCGATACCTGGCGTGGTCAAAGCTTAATGGATGGGGTGAATCGGCAGAATCAGCACTACGCGCCCAATATGAAGATGGAGCAAGCCATTTAAAAGCCCGGACATTGTGGTTACTGGCTCAGATTGAAGGCAAAACGACAGAATACATCCGGATTGGCTTGCAGGAAGCCACTATGGATTTGAGAATTACAGCATTAAAAATAGCCCAGTCTTTTGATGCGGATCAGCTCAAAACATATCTGACTCTATTGAAGGATGATCCATCGGTACAGGTTCAAAGAGAGGTGTTGACAGCATTGAATAAAGTACCAAAAGAAGATGCCATTGACCTATGGGTAGAAATGGCTCGAAAATATCCTGTCGGAGATCGTTGGTACCTCGAAACGCTAGGTATCGTCAGTGACAAGGATCCGGATCTGTTTCTCAATGCATGGAAAAAATCCGTGGGTAGTGAATGGAACACTGAAGCTGGAAGGGATATTATCTGGCGGTCGGGTGCTGGATCATCTTTACCGATGCTTGCAGACCTTATTTCAGATGTAAATATCTCTGAAGGGCATTTAAACAGATATTTCAGGGCTTTCGACTTCATTGATTCACCTCAAAAAGAAAAAATATTCCTCTCTTTGCTGGATAAAGAACATCCGATGAAAGACAGGATCAATTTGCTTGTCCTGAATCATGTGAAACCCGCTTCCATTACCACTTCTGCCAAACTGAAAAATGTCTTAACTGCTTCGTTAGAAGAAGTTAAGGGTACCGAACAATATATTGACTGGGTAAAGAAGTTTGAGTTGACTGATCAGTCACATGAGTTGGAGCGATTATACCTGGAGGATCCTAACAGCAATATCGGGATAGCCGCAGCAGAATTACTTCTGGATATCAAAGGGGTCGATTATTTCAGGGAGCAACTTAAAGCAAGCAACCAAACCACGGTTAATAATACCATAGCAGTTCTTTCCAGAACGGGAGGTAATACTTCATGGGATTTGTTGAAAGACATTGCATTAGACGAAAATGAAGATCTGGCGCTTCGAAAAAAGGCCATTGCAGCCATGGGAAAGGGCTGGTCGGCCGAGAGTAAACTCCTTGATCTCCTGATCAACAATGAGATTCCTGAACAGTTTGTGGAAATAGCTGCAACCTCCCTGATGGGTGCCATCAAAGGAAGCGTGCGGGAAGAAGCATCCAAATATTTATCGCTTCCCGAGGGTGAAAGTCTGCCCCCTGTAGAAGAGCTTGTTACATTGTCAGGCTCTCAAGAAGGTGGAAAAGTTGCTTTCGAAAAATATTGTCAAACCTGCCATCAGGTGAATGGTGCAGGCACTCAGTTTGGACCAAATCTTTCTGAGATTGGCAACAAACTGAGCGTGGAAGGATTATATGCTGCAATCCTCTATCCGGATGCAGGAATTAATTTCGGCTATGAAGGTTACGTGCTTGAAACCAAATCGGGCAACGTAGCCATCGGATACATTAGCAGCAAGACTGAAGACGCCATTGAACTCACTATGATGGGTGGGATCAAATCCAATTATAAACGTTCAGATATTGCTTCGCTAAAAGAGCTGGAAAACTCATTGATGACCTCCGGTCTACACCGAGCCATGACAAAAGATGAACTGGTCAACCTGGTGACCTACCTGAGTCTGCTTGGAAAGGACCCTTCATAGCATATGATTCTCACTATGGTATTTCCTTAGTGAGAATCTCTTTTCACTTCATCTCCGGAACCACCTCGTAGGAAATCCAGGTCAGCACCCAGGTTGGCTTGCTGTACATGATCGATATACATCTGTACGTAACCACGACCGTATTTCAAATCATAAGGCTTCCAGTTTTTTCTGCGCTTCTCAAGTTCTTCGTCAGAAACATGCAGGTGGATCTTTCTCTTAGGAACATCTACCTCAATGAGGTCACCATCCTTTACCAGGGCCAATACTCCTCCGGCAGCAGCTTCTGGAGAAGTATGAAGGAATACCGTACCAAACGCAGTCCCACTCATCCGGCCGTCGGAAATCCGCACCATATCGGTGACACCGGCATCCAACAGCTTCTTTGGCATTCCCATGTTACCAACTTCGGCCATACCGGGATACCCTTTCGGACCTACGTTTTTCAATACCAGCACACTATCCTTATCAGCAGGCAGATCCGGATCATTGATCTTGGCATGAAAGTCTTCAATGGTCTCAAATACCACGGCCTTTCCTTTGTGGACCATCAGCTCAGGTGTAGCAGCTGAAGGCTTGATAATCGCGCCATCTTTGGCCAGGTTTCCTTTCACTACAGCCAATCCGGATTCAGCTTTAAATGGCTTATCAAGCTTTGAAATGATCTCGTCGTCATAGCATACGGCATCACTCACATTCTTCTCCACACTTTGGCCTGTAACTGTGATGATATCCTTATGAATTTTTCCAAGCAGCTCTTTCATTACCACAGGCAAACCTCCTGCATAATAGAATTCCTCCATCATATACTTTCCGGATGGTTGAATATTGGCCAGCAAAGGAATTCCCTTTGACAAACTGTCAAAATCTTCTAAATCAAGTTTCACCCCTATCCTACCGGCTATTGCTAGCAGGTGGACCACAAAATTGGTGGAGCCCCCAATGGCTGCATTGACTCTGATAGCGTTTTCAAATGCTTCTCTGGTCAGAACCTTGGATAACCTCAGATCTTCTTTCACCATGTCGACGATACGTCTACCTGACAGGTGAGCCAATACTTTTCTTCTGGCATCTGCTGCAGGTATGGCAGCATTGGTTGGTAACGCTACACCCAGGGATTCAATCATACAAGCCATCGTAGAAGCAGTACCCATCACTGCACAGTGCCCGCTACTCCGGCACATTGCTGCTTCTCCTTCAAGCATATCTGCCTTGGACATGTCACCTTTCCTATTGGCCTCACTGAATCTCCAGATATCGGATGTAGCAATTTTTTTTCCGCGGAAATTACCATTGAGCATTGGTCCTCCGGAAACAAAGATGGTTGGAATGTCTACACTGGCGGCTCCCATTAGTATCGAAGGTGTGGTCTTGTCACAACCTCCAAGAAGCACCACGCCGTCAATGGGGTTAGCACGGATGCTTTCCTCGGCATCCATACTGGCCAGGTTTCGATAAAGCATGGCTGTGGGCTTGATGATCGTCTCCCCAAGAGACATTACCGGAAATTCCAAGGGGAACCCACCGGCTTCCCAAACACCCCGTTTAACCGACTCTGCCAGGTCTCTGAAATGACCATTACACGGTGTCAGCTCAGACCAGGTGTTACAAATCCCAATAACAGGTTTACCTTCGAACTCATCTGGCGGATAGCCCTGGTTTTTCATCCAGGCGCGATAGATAAAGCCATCTTTTCCTTCCTTACCAAACCAGTTTCTACTTCTAAGTTTCTTGCTCATGTGGTGAAATTAAATATTTTCGTTGGTAAGCTGATATCCAATGACTACTTCTATTCCTTTATTTTTTGCCAGTTGATCTGAAGCTTCTCTTGTCACGCCTGTCTGCCAGACATATAATCTTTTCAATGAGGCAATCATAGCCAGTTTATCCAATGCTGTATCCGTTATTTCTGTACCAACGAGGTTGAGGGACTCAATAAACTTCAAGTTCGACAGTGAGGCTATTTGATCATCGCTGATGGTATTGCCTGAAAGGTTCAAGCGGGTAAGGTGTTCCAATTGTCCGACAATTTCCAGTGCCGAAGGGTCACTCAGTTTATCTTTTAGATCCAACCAGGTGATATTTTCTTTCAACTGAAGCAATTGCTCGACATCCTGTTTTGTGAGGGCATCCACATCTTGTGAAACACTCACATCCAAAAAGTCATTCTTTGCCGAAAGTTTGCGGATATTAAATTTATTTAAGCTTTCAATGATTTGAAGTTTCGAATCATCCAGTGGAGCTGCCTTAGCTTGTTCATAATAGGGCTTAGGAGTCACATCAATCTTATGATCTCGCATCAATAGACCCGACAGCTGATCTGGAATTTCGGACTGACTTAACCTGGTTTCAGGGTTAGCTCCTGATTCAATCCACCAATGGATAAGATTAACCTCTGTAAAAGCCAAAGGTTCCTCCTTTAATGGCATGAATTTCTTGTGACTTACGGGAAGCGTGATCCTTCTAAATAGCTCACTACCCAGGGGTTTTCCCGGACTGATAGTGGCATCGCCGTCACCCCCTTCCATCATCTTCTCATAGCTGGTTAGTATCAAACCACCTTTAGCCTGTGTTTCACTGTGACACGGTAGACATTTGGTTTCCAGAATGGGAAGCACCATATCCGAAAATACGACCACTGAATCAGGATTTTTGGGAACTTTGTCAAGTGGTGCAAGTTCATTCCCTGATGACCCGGCTATTTTCTTGATAAATCCGGGTGCATATTCCACAAGGTACCCTTCTCCATGGGTAAGTGTACCGCCCAGATGACCTGTCATAGAAAGGAAAAGGATTAATACAATAAAAATCCCACCCATGATCTTTGCAGAAACCTTCCAGATACCAATTTCAATCACCCAAAGACCCAGAGAAAGGATGACTACCGAAATCCCAAACCACTTATGAAGTGACAGGACGTCATCATCATAACCGCGATCTCCGGATATCAGGAATCCAAAAACGACTGATAAAATAGCACTTAGAGCTCCTAACAACAAAGTCCAGGAAACAGCAGCTTTTAGCTGATTGAATTGTTTGAATCGGGAAGCACCTTCAAATAGTGCTGCCAACAATAAAAAGCCGATCGGTAGATGTACTACCAGAGGGTGAAACCGGCCAAAGAATAATCCTAAATCCATATGTATGTTAAAAAATTATGAGAGAATGTCGTTTACTACATGACCATGAACATCGGTCAGACGAAATCGCCTACCCTGAAACTTATAAGTTAATCTTTCATGATCTACACCAAGAAGATGCATTAAGGTCGCTTGAAAATCATGTACGTGCACCGGATTTTCTGCCACATTATATCCAAAATCATCTGTGGTGCCATATGAAAATCCTTTCTTTACACCAGCTCCGGCCATAAAAATGGTGAAACAATTGGGATGGTGATCTCTGCCGAATGTTTCATCTAGCCGACCCTGAGAATAACTTGTTCTTCCAAATTCACCTCCCCAGATCACTAAAGTGTCTTCCAGCATACCCCGCTGTTTGAGGTCTGTAATCAATGCCGCACTGGCCTGATCTGTTTCTTTACATTGTCTTGGAAGCCGATCAGGGAGATTATTGTGTTGGTCCCACCCCTGGTGATAAAGTTGAATAAATTTCACGCCTTTCTCTGCCAGTCGACGGGCAAGAAGACAATTGGCTGCAAAGGTTCCGGGCTTTTTGGAGTCTTCACCATACAGATCATAAATGTAATCAGGCTCCGATTCAGTGTCCATCACCTCAGGCACTGAAGTTTGCATCCTGAATGCCATTTCATATTGGGCCATCCTTGCCTGTATTTCAGGGTCTTCGAATTCATCATAGGATTGCTTCTGCAGCTTATCAAGATCCTGAAGTTGCTGTTGTCTGGCTATTGGATCTACCCCCGGAGGATTGCTTAGATACAAAACCGGGTTCTTTCCTGCTCTGAATTGTACCCCCTGATGCTCTGACGGCAGAAACCCGTTGCCCCAAAGGCGTGCATAAAGTGGCTGTCCTGTTTTGTTCTTTGTTACCAAAACAACAAATGATGGCAGATTTTCATTATCGGTGCCTAACCCATAGCTCACCCAGGAACCAATAGATGGTCTGCCAGGAAGCTGAGAACCCGTTTGAAAGAAGGTGATAGCCGGATCGTGATTGATGGCCTCAGTATACATCGACTTAACGAAACAAAGCTCGTCAGCAAGCTTTGCCATGTACGGCATGATGTTACTCATCAATGCCCCGCTTTCACCATGCTGTTTAAAGTCGAAAATGGTGCCTGCTAAAGGAAAACTGGCCTGTCCGGCAGTCATCCCTGTTAATCTTTGTCCTTTCCTGACACTGTCTGGTATTTCCTGACCATTCAATTTGTTAAGCAGCGGCTTATGATCAAATAAATCCAGATGCGAGGGAGCTCCACTTTGAAACAGATAAATAACGCGTTTGACTTTCGCCGGAAAATGGGGCTGTCCCAGGATACCACTATTAGGATTGAATGAAGAAGGATTTCCAAACACCTGAGAAGGCCCTAGTAATGAAGACAAGGACAATGCACCAAGGCCTAATGAAGTCTTCGTCAGGAAGTCCCGTCTGGTATAGTCCGATTTTTGATGATCACAATGACTCATTATCTCTTGGTGTAAGCTTCGTCTAAATTTAACAATGTATTGGCTACCATTGTCATAGCAGCCAGGTTATTTAATGGTAGGTTTTTATCCACCTCATATTCCCCAACCTTAAGCAATTGAATGGCTTGATCGGCCTTGCCAGTATAGCGCTTTTCTTCTCTGTTGTATACTTCCCTCAGGACATCCAATTCTTTGTTGTTAGGCCAACGGCTGGTCACTAATCTGAACGCCTGAGTGATTTGTTCTTTAGGATCTCCGCTATTTTCTTTCAATACCCGCTCCGCTAATACTTTCGCAGCTTCCACAAACTGTGGGTCATTCATTAGATTCAATGCCTGCAAAGGCGTATTGGTGATCTCTCGCTTTACAACACAAACACTTCTGGGCGCCACATCGAATGTAGTCATATAAGGGGGTGGTGACGTGCGTCTGATAAATGTGTACATGCTTCTGCGATATAGATCTTCCCCATGATCCTGATGGAAATAGAGTAAAACATGCGAGAAATTACCTAATTCAATCCATAAACTATCCGGTTGATAGGGCTTTACACTTTTACCCCCTATTTTTTTAACTAAAAGCCCACTGGAAGCCAATGCATTGTCCCGGATCATCTCCGCTGGCCATCTGTAGCTTGGCGATTTGGCCAACAAAATATTTTGAGGATCTTTCTGCTCCAACTCCTTTCTAAATTTCGATGATTGCTGATAGGTAGCTGACATCACCATCTGCTTCAGTAGCTTCCTCACATTCCATCCTGATTCCCTGAAATCTACTGCCAGCCAGTCAAGCAATTCAGGATGAGAGGGTAATGCCCCCTGGCTTCCAAAATCATTTGCAGTAGTTACTAATCCAGCTCCAAAGATCATTTGCCAATACCTATTGACTGCTACACGTGCAGTCAAGGGATTTTCATCCATAAACAACCACTTCGCAAGCCCCAGCCTGTTTTGAGGATAATCTTCCGGATAGGCTAATACGTTTTCCGGAGTAGCAGCTTCCACTACTTCTCCTCTTGCATTGTATTGGCCCCTTCTTAATAAATACGTTTTTCCCGGATCTTCATCATCTCTCATGACCATAACTTCGGGAATTTCATCTACAACACTCAGCAACTCTTTATTAAGTTGTCGGATGGTGGATTTTTGTTGCCCTATCTTAGGATTCATCGCCAAATGATGATCCTTAATGAGCTGTAAATCAGGCTCTTCCCCTGTCCTACTTATTATAAGTACTTCAAGAGGCGTTAATTCTCTGTTGTAAATTCTCAACTCATCCAGCAAGCCTTTGAAAAGGCCAAACTCTCCTGTGTGTGCACGATAACTTCTTCCAACCCTTAATGGTCTGTCATCAGGCGTGTGATCACCTACCCTGACAGGATAGATCGACTTATAGAGGTGATCAAACTCAACTTCAGATGTTGCCTCTTTGCCATTGATAAATAATTTCACTCCGTCAGCCTTCATCGACCCATCATAGGTAAACATGACATGAGTCCATTCTTTGAGTTTTACCGAATCTTTGGTCGTCACCTGGATATAATTATCAGGGAGTGAATGGATGAGTCTTAAAGAAACCTGGTTTGTAGGACTTAATTCAAAATCCCAGCCTCTCCAGAAATTATTTTTTTGCC
Organism: Cyclobacteriaceae bacterium; assembly: GCA_965223915.1. Taxonomy (GTDB): domain Bacteria; phylum Bacteroidota; class Bacteroidia; order Cytophagales; family Cyclobacteriaceae; genus UBA7330. Next base: position 4,426,603 of record OZ245027.1, read on the forward strand.
CTGTATTTCCCAGGATGGTTTGAAGGTTATCATTTTTTCGCTTTGAAGTATTGACCCAGGCTCCTGCACTAAAAGCCTCATATGCTTCATAGGTACCTATTCCTTCCAGGCTTATCTCATCGTATTCACCAGTTAATTCTACTGCTTTTCCAAATTTGCCTTCCTTAAGCTCAACAACATTTCGACTTTTGCTTTTAGAGTTTCCATCAAGAACAGATCGTTTTTCTTTATCTTTTAAAACTTTTTCAAATGGGTGGTAAACAGCTATCCCGGATACTGAACCAGCGGTTGGTACTGTATTTACCTCTGTTACAAGTTTATCCTTTGTATCCAGAAGCTTAGTTTCATGTTGAGCCAGCATGGATTTGATTTCTGCAATTTTCTCTTCATCAGCTTCTTTGGTCATCAGCAATTGAGGTCCAAAGTTTCCGTCATCTCCTGTCATTCCCAACTCCGTCATTTGATTGAAAAATGCTGAAAGCTGATAGTATTCTTTTTGTGATATGGGGTCAAACTTGTGGTCATGGCAGCGGGCACATTCCATCGTAAGCCCCATAAAGGCTGTTGCTGTTGTGTTGGTGCGGTCTGCTACGTATTCCACCCGCCATTCTTCATCAATCACCCCTCCTTCAGCCGTCATGGGGTTGTTGCGGTTAAATGCAGTGGCCAATATCTGTTCCTGGGTGGCATTCGGCAATAGGTCACCGGCAAGTTGCCAGGTGATAAACTGATCATAACCCATGTTTTCCTTAAAAGCCCCAATCACCCAGTCTCTCCAGGGCCACATGTAGCGATAACCATCTGCGTGAAGCCCGTGTGAGTCTGCATACCTGGAAACATCCATCCACTCCATAGCCAACCTCTCCGCATGAGCATCCGACGCTAGTAGTCTGTCAACCACTTTTTCATAAGCATTATCAGACTTATCTTTAATAAAATCATCTATTTCCTCCAGCGTTGGTGGTAAGCCGGTAAGGTCCATGGTCACACGGCGGATCAAGCGCTCTTTATCAGCCTGTGGTGAGGGTGAGAGCTTCTCAAGGGCCAACCTCTGGTAAATGAAATGATCAATTTCATTGTTTGGGCTCCATTCAGTTGGAAAATCATCTGGCATCCCAGGTTTTTCAGGAATTATAAATGACCAATGGGGCTTCCATTCAGCCCCCTGCTCTACCCATTTTACAAGGGTGGCAACCTCTTTGGCATCCAGTGATAACTTAGAATCCGGCGGTGGCATTTGTTGCTCGGGATCCTGACTTAAAATTCTGCTGATGGCTTCGCTTTTTTTGAGGTTTCCATGTACGAAGGCCTTTGAACCACTCTCTAAGGCTGCAAAAGCATTTTCTTCAATATCTAACCTTAGCCCGGCTTTTCGGGTATCTTTATCCGGACCATGGCATGCATAACATCGATCCGAAATGATCGGCTTCACATGAAAGTTATAGTCAATTACCTCTGGTAGTTCCTGATAGGCCAGATCTACTTCAGCTGGCAGGTCCGGCTTACAACCTATAAGCAAAATCATCTGGACCCAAGTCTGGATGATCAATAATTTAGTCCAAAAGTTTCCGGATTTCTTAAACATAGAGTATCTGGATTGCCGATCTCATAATTTAACTTATTCAGCACCCTCTAATTTAAGAAAAATGCCAGATTTGTCATGATCAACAAACCAGAAACTCAATTCATATTTTCTTGGGCTTACCGCTTTGGTGGCATTGTTGGCCTTACCTCAATTTTTGAAGGTAGCGTTCTGGGTGGTAGTTTAAGTAAGTCTACAGTCATCTGGCCAATGTCTTCGATCTGAATCTTCCACTCTGCATCACTCCCACTGCTAAACTCAGTGGCTACTGATCCTGGCATAATAGTGGTTGTTTTGATCCCATATTGTCTCAGATCCAGCATTACAGCCTGCGTAAATCCTGTCAAACCAAACTTGCTGGCATTGTAGGCGGATCCACCTGCAAAGAAGTTGGTCCCTGCCAGGCTGGAAATGGTGATAAAATAACCTTCTGATTTTTTCAGGGCATCCAGCGATGCTTTGATGCTATAAAAAACGCCTGTTAGGTTGGTATCTATGGTTTCATTCCACTGGTCCTTGGTGAGTTCTTCGATGGATGCAAAATGACCAAGCCCCGCATTAGCTACCAGCACATCCAATGTCCCAAATTGATCTAAAACCAGTTGAACAGCCTTTTCCTGAGATTTGAGGTCTCTCACATCAGCTTCAAGCCCCAGCGCTTCACCCTCAGGTATCTTATTCAATGCTTCAACTGCTTTGTCAGCGCTACTTTGTTTTCTGCTGGTAATGGCAACTTTAGCTCCCTCCTTTTTCAGGGCCTCAGCAATTCCATATCCTATTCCTTTACTTCCTCCGGTAATGAGGACAACCTTATCATCAATTTTCTGCATACTTACTAAACGATTAGATGACTTTGCTGTTTTAGGAATTTTAAGATTTTCATTAAGTCTCCGGATCAGGGATCTTTATTTGGGGGTTATTCGCCCAAAATCCGGCTAAGGTAAGTACGACAAATATTCCAAAACATATAAAACTGGAAGTGCCATACCCTCCGGTCCAGGTGAGTGACAAGCTGAATAATATCGGTCCGATGGCAGAAGCAAAAACTGACATCATTACCGCCTGACTGGCAATGGCTCCCAAATGGAGGGTACCATAAAATCGAGGCCAGGTCACAGAAGTTAAAACGGCAAACAAACCCGTCATGGTACCTGTTCCCACTATCAGTAAATAATATGCAAATTTAAACTTCCCAAGAAATATCAGTCCCATGGTACTAATGATTGCACCAAAACCTTTTAGTAGCAGTAAATATCTCAATGGAATCATATCCGAAATATAACTGGTAAGCAGTGTGATCATAACAGCCAATAAAGCGATTGGAGTAAAGATGCTGATTGCGGCCTCCTTTGGCATCCCGACCTCATCAAAAATGGAAACTACGTGAAAGGTGAATCCGGTAAAGTACAGGCCCTGCATAGCCAGAATAAGTGAAAACACCCAAAAGGGGTAACTCCGTAAAACTTCCTTTAAATTGAACTGTTTTTTCACAGGGAAGTAATATTTCTTCTTTCTTTCAGACATCACATAACCTCCGTCTGGCTTCAAACCACTGGATTCAGGATTGTCACGAAAGAAAAAGTACACAAGGACGGGGAAAATGACTCCCACCACAACCGCTACCAGGATCCAGGCCATCCGCCAATCAAAGGCAACAATAATAGAATCAAGCAAGAGCGGGGAAATTGAAAATCCGAGAGAAACAAAGACATTGCTAAAACCAGTGGCTAACCCCCTCCTCTTTTCAAACCACTTCATCATCATGTTACGTGAGACCATGGTAATGACACCCTGCCCGGTAAATCTCAGAAACATAAATCCTAAAAATATCAAAATGAAGGTTAAAGTAACCGATGGTTCAGATTGAAAAAACTCCGTAATCCGGTCCACCTGGCTTAAATACAGCAATACGGTTCCCAGACCAATTCCAGCAGTAATAGCAATGGGCCTGGCTCCAACTCTATCATAAAGCCGACCTACCCATGGAAGCAGAAAAGCACTACCCATTGTACCCAGCATATATGCAATGCTCAGTTGGTCTCTATTGACAACAAGCTCATCCAGCAAGCTCTCTGTAAAGACCGATACACCCATTGTTTGACCAGGAATACTCATCAGCATCCCGATGGTTCCCCAAACAAGGATCATCCACCCATAAAAGAATGGCCATTTAGCAGGATTAAAGGGATAGTTAGGGTTGACCAGTTTGCGCATAAGCCGGCAAAACTACCCGTTGTCAAAATGATGAATGCCCTATTAACTAAAAAATAACAGAGAAAACCGATATTTTTCAGTTTATATAAAATAACGGATCAATTCTTTTTTTGTAAATTTAATGAGCCGTCAAGACCATCGCTTTGAATATCTTTCAAATATATAGATATGTAATTCTCTTCATTATCTGCAGTTCACAGGTAAATGCACAGTCCATAGATTCTTTGGAAAAGCAATTAATCAGTCAGAAATCTATCATAGAATCACTCAGGTATACAGAATTGGTGCAATCTATGAGCCAGCGTTCGCTCCTGATGCCGTCTTATCAATCGGAATTGAAAGCACTGGTGGCCAAACAAGCCTATGACTTTTGGAAAGACAGTGATGAAACATATGTATCACATTTGAATATGTATCTGGCACTCTATTACGCCAATAAATATCTTGAAAATGATCAAGTACCATTTAACCAGGTAATTGGACATACCGAATCCGTGGTATCCATACAATTTGGTGCTGACCCTAACATATTTTACTCTGCCGGTTCGGATGGCAAAGTATTGAGGTGGAATCTTAACAGACTTGATGAATTGCCTGCTGTAGTTTATGAGGGTCCACACCTCATCAGATCCATCGATCTGAGTCATGATGGCAAATGGATCCTGGTCGTGACCCGTGACAAGGGGGTAGCACTGGTAGCTTTGGAAGATCTCCTCTCAGAGTCCGGTGGTGTAGCCTTCGACCCGGAGCCGGTGCAATCCGCTGTCTTTTTCCCCAACGAATTAAAATACCTTTCGGTCAATGACAAGGGTGAGATAAAAATCAAAGGTTATGCTATTGACCTTCCCAGTGCAGGAAAGGTTCAATCACGTGTAAACGCCCTAGCCATCAAACCCGATAACAATGATATTTACGCTGGCCTGCAGCAGGGTAATGTGGTCATCTTTGGCAAAGACGGTGTTGACCAAATTGAAGGTAAGGATCATTATGCCGTCAATGCTTTGGATATCAGTGCTGATCAAAAATTGCTGATCATTGGTCGGGAACTGGGAGATGCCCTCATTTGGGACATCGAAAAGAAAAAAGTGATCAGAACAATCTCCGGACATCAATCTGCAGTCACTGATGTTGATTTTCATCCGGATCAAAATACGGTATTGACTGCCAGCCGGGATGGAACGGTCAAAATATGGGACATTGATGATGCCAAGAAACTGCCCCAGGTGTTGGATGATCATTTATCCTGGGTGCTTACCGCATCTTTTGATCCGTCAGGCAAAAAAGTTATTTCAGGTTCATCTGACAACTTCATCAGGGTCTGGCCCATAGAACCGTCTGTACTTGCCAATCGAATTTGTGAGTTGGTAGATAGAAACCTCACGGTGGAAGAATGGGACGAATATGTGGGACCCTCAATCCCCTACACAAAGACTTGCGACTAAAAATCGGTTTCATCCTCAAATCCATCTATATTTATCCCTGAACAACATTTAACTACGCATTGCTATGGTAGGTGACAAACTCTTTGAAGATAACCCCACACTGTATGCTTTTCTGCCATTGTTTTATATGGTATGGGCAGATGCTGTTTTAACACCATCAGAGATCAACCGGGTCAAGAAATTACTGGAAAAACAACATTGGTTAACAACTGAGGAAAGATCATACCTGATGACATTTCTAGATCCAACCTCCCCACCCTCTCCCAATCAGCTCAAAGGTTGGTTAAAAGAAATCAGAAAAACCGCTGAGCACCTCTCTCCTGAAATGAAAAGCAGCCTGGTAGAAATCGGTATCAAGCTGGCAAAAATCAATGCCAGAAACGGTACTGAAGAAACAATAAACAATGCCAGGAAGCCCTTGCAGGATATTGAAGCGGCACTCGGAGTCGTTTCCAGAGAATCAGCATATCATTTCAATGCACTGGTTCAGAGAAACACTACCGAAGAAGTAGAGGCTTCGAATATTGACTCCAATGAAATCAGCGCAATCCTTGATGGTGAAGATGCAGAACTTATCAGAAAAGTAAAGACATTATTGCAAGATCCTGTTTTTGAGTATTACACAGGTGAAAGTATCCATGAATACCGGGAACAAGTACTGAAGTGGTGTCAGTTGCTGGCCCAGCAGGGACTGGGAGCCATTGCTTATCCGAAAGCCTATGGTGGCCAGGGAGACATGAGGAAATACTTCATCGTGATGGAAACCCTGGCATATCATGATCAGAGCATGGTCATTAAGTTTGGTGTGCAATTTGGTTTATGGGGCATGAGCATCATGTTTTTAGGGACGGAAAAACACCATAAAAAATACCTCAAAGACATTGGTAGCCTGGAATTGCCCGGTTGTTTCGCCATGACGGAGACAGGTCACGGCTCCAACGTACGGGGAATCAGGACCACAGCCACTTATGATCACAAGACCAAGACGATCACTGTCCATACACCTACTAAGAAGGATGGCAAAGAATACATCGGAAATGCAGCACTCCACGGTCAGATGGCGACAGTTTTTGCCAAGCTCATTATCAATGATACAGACTATGGCGTGAGTGCCTTTGTTGTACCCTTGAGAGACTCAAAAGGGAAAACGCTCCCGGGAGTTACTATTGAAGACTGTGGCAAAAAGATGGGGTTGAATGGGGTTGATAATGGTAAGATATTTTTTGATCAGGTAAAGATCCCACTAGAGAATATGCTTGATCGGTTTGGTAGCATAAACAACGAAGGTGAATTTGCCAGTCCCATTGCCAGTGACAACAGGCGATTTTTCACTATGCTGGGGACCCTGGTGGGTGGTAGAATCGGTGTGCCGCGGGCAGGTTTAAGCGCCGCTAAGTCCGGGTTGAGTATTGCCATCAGATATAGCAATCAAAGAAGGCAATTCGGGCCTGAGGGTGGCGAAGAAATGGTGATTCTGAATTACCGCACTCATCAACGCCGATTAATGCCGCTACTTGCTAATGCATACGCGCTCCATTTCGCCTTGGAGTATGTTACGCAAAGATTCCTCAAGCGAACCGATGAGGACATCCAGGAAATCGAGGCGCTGGCAGCAGGGATGAAAGCCTATGCTACATGGAATACCACACATACCTTGCAAGAGTGCCGTGAAGCATGCGGTGGAAAGGGATATCTTTCAGAAAACAGGATCGATGCTCTAAAAGCTGACACGGATATCTATACCACTTTCGAGGGTGACAATACCGTGTTGATGCAACTGGTAGCAAAAAGCAGGCTCTCTGAGTTTAAGCAGGAATTTAGTGATATCAACTTCTTTAGCATCATCAACTACCTCACTGATCAGGCTAAAATCACGCTGACAGAGATGAATCCAATCATCATCAGAAATACGGATGAAGAACATTTGTTGGATTCGGAATTCCACCTCAATGCTTTCAGATATCGTGAACGAGATATTCTGTCATCAGCAGCTAAACGGCTCAAACATCATATTGATCAGGGCATGGACTCTTTTGAAGCTTTCAATCAATGCCAATTCCACCTTTTCAATGTTGGTGTGGCATACATTGAGTCCGTTATCATGGAGCAATTTGTCCTCAAAGTCAAATCTTTAGAAGAAGGAAATAGCAAAAAAGCTATGAAAAGATTGTGTGATTTGTATGCCTTGGCTACTATTGAAAAGAATAAAGGTTGGTATTTAGAGCATGATTACATGGGAGGAACGAAGACCAAAGCCATTCGAAGGGTGGTAAATAAACTGGTCAAAGATGTCAGACAAGACGCCATTCCTTTGGTCAACGCTTTCAAAATACCTGAAAGCTGTCTTGCAGCACCCATCATCAACAATTAACCAAACCCACAAAAATGAATGAAATTATTGCAGAGATCATTGGGACATTTATACTGCTCCTGATGGGAAATGGTGTCAATGCCAATGTATCATTAAAGAAAACCTTTGCCCACAATAGCGGCTGGATCGTCATTGCATTTGGCTGGGGAATTGCCGTTTTTGTTGCCGTTTTCATTGCGGGTTCGGTAAGTGGTGCACACATCAATCCCGCCGTAACCATAGGTTTAGCAATAGCAGGTAAATTCCCATGGGAAAAGGTACCAATTTATATCCTTGCTCAAATGATTGGGGCATTTCTTGGAGCTTTCGGCGCTTATTTGTCTTTCAGGTCTCATTTTTCAGCTACCGATGATGCAGATACCAAATTGGGTGTATTTAGTACAGGGCCGGCCATCAAAAATAACTTCAATAACTTCATTTCAGAATTGATCGGAACGTTTACGCTTGTATTCGCTGTATTTTTTCTGGTGAGTGGTGAAGGATTAGGCTCATTGAGTGCGCTACCGGTAGGATTACTCGTATTAGGTATTGGCCTCTCATTGGGAGGTACTACTGGATATGCCATCAATCCTGCCAGAGACCTTGGACCCAGAATATTTCATGCACTGGCACCCATGAAAAACAAGCGAGACAGTAACTGGGGTTATGCGTGGATCCCTGTCATAGGACCCATAGCAGGTGCTGTTGCCGCCGGACTGTTGTATATTCTGGTAAGTGGTTATTTTGTTGTTTAAGCTATTTCCCCTTCGCGTATGCTTGTTGGTGATGGTGTCAGTAATGACTGCCCACCTGCTCATGAGTCAATCTACTCATTGGACCAGGCATACCATTGACGCTTCGCTGAGCGGAGCTGATGGTGTTCGTCTTGCTGATGTTAATGGTGACGACCTGTTGGATATCACTACCGGATGGGAAGAGTCAGGTTATACAAAAGTCTATTTGCACCCTGGATTCCAGAAGGTAAAAACAGATTATTCCTGGCTAGCAATTACCGTTGCCAATACGCCGGACGTTGAAGATGCTTTTTTCTTCGATTTTAACGGAGATGGCAGTCAGGATGTCATTAGCTGCACTGAGGGCAAGGACCGAAGCATCTATTTCAACATAGCCCCAGCTGACCCAAATGATTATCAGGACTCCACCAAATGGCAAAGTTTTGTACTACCTGCATCGAAAAACCTTATGCGCTGGATGTATGCCATACCTGCACAAGTAGATGGAAAAAACGGCATAGACCTAGTGGCCGGAGGAAAAGGTGACCATGCGCAAATCGGGTGGTTTGAATCTCCAAAGGACCCAAACATCCTGAAAGACTGGATTTGGCATCCCATCAGTGACGCTACCTGGGTGATGTCTTTGTTTGCCCGGGATATGGACCATGATGGAGATTTAGACATTGTTACTTCAGATAGAAAACCCGGAGCAACCAACGGGATTCGATGGATGGAAAATCCGGGCAAGTTCAACAAAAAGGAACGGCCCTGGGAGAATCATTTTATTGGCGCCCAAAATGTGGAAGTCATGTTTATGGAACTCGCTGACCTGGATCAGGATGGTTTAGAAGATGTCATTGGCACTGAATACACCAATCAGCAGATTGTGTTTTTTAAAAGATCGGACAGCTCCGGCAAACGATGGAAAAGTATCAATACCCCTATCACAGCAAATACTGGTAGAGCAAAATCAGTAGCTGTTGGAGATATCAATAGTGATGGACAGCCAGATATTGTCCATAGTACTGAAACGAATGAAGGAGAAAAATCAGGAATTTACTGGCTAAGCCACAATGGATCATCGTTAACAGGAACCTGGGAATGGCATAATATCAGTGGTCCGGATGGCATTAAATACGACAGGGTTGAACTTATCGATTTGGATGGTGATGGAGACCTGGACGTGTTGACTTGCGAGGAAAACTTTGGTCTTGAAAGTAAGGGACTGGGGATTATTTGGTATGAAAATCCCTACTGAATAAACCTGTTTACAAATAGCTCATCACCCAACCCAGTTGTTTGTTGTTTCAAAAACCATTAATGGCTAAATTGGCTGGCCAAATCGAAACAATAAACCAAATTCAAACCTTCAAAATGAAAAAATTTCCATTCTTTTTATTGCTCTCCCTCCTTATCAACATCGCGATTGCTGAGGTTAAACTACCTGCTATTGTATCGTCCAACATGGTTCTGCAGCGTAATACCACTGTTCCTTTATGGGGGTGGGCAGACGCCAAAGAAAAATTCACCATTGAAGCCTCCTGGCTCGGTGAACCCATCAAAGTCGAAGCAGATAAAGACGGCAATTGGAAAGTGGAGGTAAAGACGACGGATAGTAAGGCCCCACAAACCATCCGTTTAAATGGAAAATACTTCAATATTACCCTTGAAAATGTTCTTTTTGGTGAGGTTTGGGTTTGTTCCGGACAATCGAATATGCAGCAACCTTTAAGTGGATATACAGGTCAGCCAACATACGGCGGCATGATGGCAACAGCTAAATCAAAAAATTCTAACCTACGTCTATTTACAGTTAATCGCATTGGTTCTAAAACCCCACTTAATGATGTAAAAGAATATACCGGATGGGAAGAAGCAAGTCCTGAAAATGTATTAGGATTTAGTGCAGTTGCCTATTTTTTTGGACAACAGCTTCAGGAGATCCTGGACGTTCCCCTAGGGATGATCCATACATCGTGGGGTGGTAGCAGTGTGCAGGCCTGGATCAGCAAAGAGGAGATCAGCAAGTATCAGGAAGTGGATCTATCAGATGTTGACATTACCAAAGGTACAAACCACATCCCAACAGCATTGTATAACGCTATGATCCATCCTCTGATCCCATATGCTATCAAAGGCGCTCTCTGGTACCAGGGAGAATCCAACAGGAATGAACCTGAAAAATATGAAGAACTATTCCCAGCCATGGTGAAAGATTGGCGAACAAGATGGGGTATTGGCGATTTTCCATTTTACTATGTACAAATAGCTCCTTATTGGTACAACGATCATGATGCTTATGAATCAGCTGAAAACTCCGCATTCATCCGGGAAACTCAACTTAAATGTGTTGATCTAATCCCCAACTCGGGCATGGCTGTGACACTGGATATCGGAGATGAATACTGCATACATCCCCCAAAGAAGAAAGAAGTAGCGGATCGGCTGCTTTTCAATGCGCTAAACCAGACTTATGGTTTCAAGAACATCGATTATGCAGGTCCTGCTTATGAATCACACGAGGTGAAGGATGGAGCGGCCATTATCACCTTCAGCAATGCCGAATCCGGAGTATATGCTTACAAGGGCCTCACTGGATTTGAAGTTGCCGGGGAAGACAAAGTGTTTTATCCCGCAACGGCTGAAATCACCAATCGACAAAATGTTACGGTGAAAAGTGAAAAAGTCCCTAACCCTGTAGCCATCAGATATGCCTGGCAAAACTGGATTGAAGGTACGCTTTACGATACTAACCTCCTACCCGCTTCCTCATTTAGAACAGATGACTGGGATGATGCTACCCGAGCAACAGATTAGTTAAAATTCAGGGTTGTCTAAGTTTCATTGATTGCTTAGACAACCCAATTCCTTGACTCCTCACTTCTGTGTACCCCCGCTTAAAATACGCATCATCCTTTCACATAAATTTGACTGATTGATGTAATTCAATTCCTTATTTTTGAAGCTGACCAATACTTCAAAAATGCGATCCGGCAGTTCTTTCATTTTTCTTTTTATCCTATCTATTGGCCTCAATGCTCAGGACTGGGATGTAACAACTCCCCTTGAACCTTTCCAAGAAACTTCCTTCACTGTTGATGAAGGTACCTGGATGAACCTGGATGTAAGTCCGGATGGAAAGAAGATTGTCTTTGACTTACTGGGAGATATTTTTACCATACCCATCGAAGGGGGTACGGCAACTCCCCTGCGTACGGGGCATGCTTTTGAAGTACAACCTCGATTCAGCCCGGACGGAAAATACATCTCATTTACCAGTGATGCCGGTGGTGGAGACAACATATGGATCATGAATACAGATGGCTCCAATGCCAAACAGGTCACCAAAGAGGATTTCAGGCTCCTCAACAACGCCGTTTGGACGCCTGACAGTGAATACCTGATTGCCAGGAAGCATTTCACCTCCCAGCGCTCGTTAGGTGCCGGAGAAATGTGGATGTATCACATTGCCGGTGGTTCGGGTATGCAATTAACCAAAAGAAAAAATGATCAACAGGATGTGGGCGAACCCTGGGTATCGGGACACCATCTTTACTTCAGTGAAGACATGTATCCCGGAGGTTCCTTTCAATACAACAAAGACCCCAACAGCCAGATCTATGTAATCAGACGCTATGATTTAAATACAGGGGAGCTGGAAAACTATGTCGCAGGACCGGGTGGAGCAGTGAGGCCCCAAGTGTCCCCGGATGGGAAGAAGCTGGCATTTGTCCGCAGGGTAAGAACCCAGTCGGTATTGTATATCCATGACCTGGAAACAGGTATCCAAAAACCCGTTTACGCTGATCTAACCAAAGATCAACAGGAGGTTTGGGCCATTTTTGGGGTCTACCCCAACTATAACTGGCTCCCGGATAACAAAACGATCGTTCTTTATGCCAAAGGGAAAATCCGCAAACTAAATACAGAAACAGGTGAAGCCTCAGTGATCCCATTTACAGTAAACTCATCACATAAGATCACTGATGCCGTCCGGTTTAAACAGGATCCTGCACCTGTATCGTTTGAGTCTAATGTGATCAGAAGTGCCACCACCTCCCCTGACGGACAATGGCTGGTATTCAATGCCGCCGGATATATCTATACCAAAAAGCTTCCTGATGGTAAACCCAAACGACTGACAAAGGGTACTGATTATGAGTTTGAACCATCCTTTACGCCTGACTCAAAGTCCATCGTCTATGTGACCTGGAATGATGAAAGTAAAGGAAGCATCATGTTGACATCGATCTCAGGAGGTAAATCCAAAAAGCTAACCGCAGAAAAAGGGATTTACCGCACACCTGTTGTTTCACCGGATGGTAAGCAAATCATCTATAAGAAAGATGGTGGAGATCATGCCCTCGGTTTTGCTTACACCCTTAAAACCGGTATTTATTCCATGTCAATAACCGGTGGTGAGCCAAAGTTCATTACTAAAGAAGGTGAATATCCCAAATTCAACAGGGATGGTAGTCGGATCTATTATCAAACCGGAGGCTTCATGTTTGGGTCGCTTGACAAGAACTACAAGAGTGTGGACCTTAATGGAGAAGATGAGAAGGTACACTTTCATTCAAAATACGCCAATCAATACACCATCAGTCCGAATGGTAAGTGGTTAGCCTTTGGTGAACTTTATGATGTCTATATCATGCCCTTTTCAGACCATGGTCAAACCTTTGAGTTAAGTGGAGATACCAAGGCTTTACCCGTAACAAAGGTGACCGACGATGCAGGGATCAACCTGGAATGGAACAGCAATAGCGATCAGCTGCATTGGACACTGGGCAATGATTATCATACCGTAAACCTGAAAGATTGCTTTACATTTCTGGAAGGTTCTCCGGACAGTATTGGTGAAATTCCTAAAAAGACCCTTGAAGTGGGTCTCACACTCGAAACGGACATTCCTGATGGAATCATTGCTTTCACAGGAGCAAAAATTATTACCATGAATGGTGAAGAGATCGTTGAAAACGGCACCCTCATAGTTGAAGGCAATAAGATATTGGCTGTCGGAGCAGCCAACGAAGTCGAAGTTCCTTCAAAAGCCAAAGTTATCGATGTGAATGGGAAAGTAATCATGCCTGGTATCATCGATACCCACGCCCACCTGGGAGCGTTCCGATATGGGATCAGCCCACAAAAAGAATATTCCTATTATGCTAACCTGGCCTTTGGTGTAACCACCACACATGACCCCTCTTCCAACTCAGAAACGGCGATGTCACAGTCTGAAATGGTACGGTCTGGTAGAATGGTTGGCCCAAGAATATTTTCTACCGGGACCATCTTATATGGTGCAGACGGTGATTTCAAAGCGGTCATCAATAACTATGAAGATGCTGAGCACGCGATTAGCCGGACGAAAGCTTATGGTACCTTCAGTGTGAAAAGTTATAACCAGCCAAGACGTGAGCAACGTCAGATGATCATCAAGGCTGCCCGTGAACAGGAGATCATGGTATATCCTGAAGGAGGATCAACCTATTTCCACAATATGACCATGATCCTGGACGGACATACCAGCATTGAGCATAACATTCCGATAGCTCCATTATACGATGATGTGATCAACCTTTGGAAGGCCAGTGAAACCAGTAACACACCTACCCTGCTGGTTAACTATGGTGGTTTGAATGGAGAATACTACTGGTATCAAAAATTCAATGTTTGGGAGAATGAAAAACTATTGAAATACACACCCAGAGCGATCATTGACAGCCGTTCGAGGCATCGTACAATGGCACCAATGGAGGAGTATGAAAACGGATTCATTAAAGTAGCCGAATCCTGTAATGCTTTGGTAGATGCAGGCGTCAGGGTTTGTGTTGGTGGACATGGTCAATTGCAGGGACTGGGCATGCACTGGGAGATGTGGAGCCTTGCCCTGGGTGGGATGACAAACTTTGAGGTACTGAGAGCTGCTACCCTACATGGGGCAGAATACATAGGCATGGGTGACCATCTGGGATCCCTGGAAGCAGGTAAACTGGCTGATCTGGTTGTCTTGGACGAAGATCCATTGGAGGGCATAGAGAATACGCAATATGTGCGATACACCATGGTTAATGGCAGACTATTTGAGACTGAAACCATGAATGAAATTGGTAATGAAAATAGGGAAAGAAGTAAATTCTATTGCGAACAGGAAGGTCACAATGACAATTTCCCATGGCATGAAGAGACTAACAGCCTGATGTTACCAAAATGCAGTTGCCAGCACTAGCATTGCAATCATTTCGGTCTGGATATTTCTCTTCTGTCTCTATTGACCATCCTGCGGACGAATCCATCAATTTTACGCTTTTGATCAGGATTGCAGATTTCATAGATCATTCCAAAGTGAACGTAAGTAATACTATCGGCACTTCTTTGTATCACTTAGCTCCGTCAATTGTTGATCTCTTTCTTCATTGCTTAAATGCTCCGCTCCGGAAAACAAAGCGGGATTCTGGCCCCTGGCTAAATGAAAACATGGGGACTAGCATCATTGCCCCAACCAGGGTGAAGATGCTCATCTTACTTCTTAAGTTCATAACCTTTTATTTTTTGTTTAATAATTGTCAGATGACAACAAGCAGAAAAAACTTGCGTTCGAAATGAAAGTTTTTTCATTTTCAAAAGGAGAATAAGATTTTCATTTTGAAACTTTCCCGCACCTAATATCTTTTATTTCAGCAAATAGCACCAATTGTAAACTTTGGCACGGCTTCTGTAGTACTAGGGGTAAACCAAAAAAGAAACAGTATATGTACATGAATTTCAAACGTTTCAATTTATTCACAGTGGTATTAGCAGGGCTTTTCTTGTTTACTGCCTGTAATGAAGACAATGATATGGATGGCGGGGACCCGCCGGCAATGCCACCTGAATCAAGTATGTCACCGGACTTCGAATACTTTGAAGAAGGTGGAGATGGTAGTGGTAGAGTAGATGTGGTAAGTAGCTGGGCCTATGCCGCTACGAATGTTACTGTCTATTCAGCAATCCTTGGTTCGGCACTTATTGTTCCAGTAACCGCCTACAAGGTCGCTTTGACACAAGATGTTTCTTTTGATGCTGACCTTGGTCTTTGGATCTGGGCATACGATGTAAATGTGGGTGCACGTGGAAATTATTCTGTCAAATTAACGGCAGAAATTCAAGGCCCTGATGTGATTTGGACAGGAAGTATCACCAAGGAAGGCGTATTCGAGGATTTTGTATGGTTTGAAGGTACTTCTGCCATCAACGGAGAATCAGGATCATGGACACTTTACGAAAGCTTTGAAAACCCTACTCCATGGTTGTCTACTGATTGGGAAAAATCAGAAGTTGAGGGCAAAGCCGATGCCACTTTTACTGTAGAAAAAGAAGGTGATAACCTGAATAGCTCTATCAGCTATGCTGCCACCACCACTGGCGATTTCAACAGAAGTGTCATAATCGTTGATACAAAAGCAGACAATACCATCACTGTAGAATGGAACAGTGAAGATAAAACCGGAAGAGTGAAGAGTTTCGGACATTTCCAGGATGACGCATTCCATTGCTGGGATGGACAGCTTCAGGATGTAGATTGTTAATTATTATCAGTCACAAATATAGATGGAGGCAGTGGTCGCAAGAGTACTGCCTCTTTTACTTTATTACTTCAATTGCTTTTCCACCGCGTTGATCAATCCATCAGGATCTTCAGGTGAAATGAGATACAATTCGTCATTTACTGTGATCACTACAACGAAATCACCTTGTGCGATGGATTTCACATGAGTGATCTTCCGCCCTACTTTAGAATCCTGATTGACAATTTGAAATGAACAATACTGGATCATCTTCCCATAGCTGACCATGCTTTTCATGGCCCCCAGGAAATCGAGATCATTGGTGGCGGTAGCTTCCTTCCTCCTGACAGTATCCAGGAGTCTGGCGGTTTTTTCACCATCTATGCCTCGAATAGCTTTGATATCCCCGTAAGGTATTAATCTACTTTTATAATGTTTCAATATAAGTCCTTTGTCAGACACAGCATATCCAAAGGGCAATGCGGCTGCCTGTATAAAAACAATAGCAAACAGCAGAAATAAAAAACCGAAAACAGCCCAAAGCAAAGGCTCCTCACTCACAGGAAGCAAAAAAATAAATATGATCAGGAAGAAAGTAAGAACAGCATAAAACATCCAGACATTTTTATGGCTGGTCCTTGGCTTAAAATGGAGATTCATGCACCAAAAATAGTATAACAGATTTTAAACAATCCGGATATGAGGATCAACCAGGACACAAAAGAACATACATTCAAAAACGACTAAGTTTGCACCCTTAATTTGGCTTATGAATTCTCACCTTTTTCATTTCCTACAACTCATCTTTGCCATTTGCCTCATGAGCTCCTCCGGGGTTCTGGGGCGATATATTACCCTGCCATCACCAGTCACAATCTGGATTAGGTCTCTGATCGCAGCTGTGACACTATTTGTTATTCTAAAATTATTAAGAAAAGCCACGTTTATCGGGTGGGGTCGTCACTTCAGAATTGTATTGATTAGTTCAGTATTTATGGGAGCTCACTGGATCTCTTATTTCAGTGCCCTTCAGGCTGCCAATGTTTCCATAGCCATGCTATCGATGTTTACATACCCCATCATGACTGCCTTTTTGGAGCCCTTACTTTTGAAAACCAGTTTCGACAAAACCTCATTGCTTTTGTCATTCGTGGGACTCATCGGTGTATTCTTTTTAGTCCCAGACCTCAACTTGGATAATTCGACTACGCAAGGTGTTTTTCTAGGGCTGCTCGCAGGATTATTCTATGCTGTCAGGAATATTCTAATGAAGAAAAACCTCAGTGATCATGGGGGTGTGACTTTGATGTATTACCAAACGGCTATACTCACTTTGCTACTATTTCCAATTATATTTATCTATGATCTGGACTTCAGCGTACAGGTTTTTAACGGAGAGTGGGAGGCGCTTTTGATGCTTGGGCTCTTAACGACCGCCTTTGGGCATACTTTGTTCGTAAGAAGTTTAAATAACTTTACTGTCACGACTGTAAGTATTATGAGCTGCCTCACCCCCTTATTGGGCACATTACTCGCCTTTTTTTTCCTGGATGAAGTGCCAAAGGGACAAACCGTATTGGCAGGATCAATTATTCTGGCGGTTGCAGGATTGGAGAGCTATCGTTCAGTTCAGCAGAAAAAGCGGGATTCATAAATTAAATTTAACCCGGATTCTTCCGGGTTTAAAGCTGAAAGTTCCTTGTGATGTTAAATCCAATGTGGATATTGCCACCAAAGAAGTCATCGGTGGTCTCCCCTACATAACCCTTGGCAATCATCGCAGCCGAATTGGTGACATGAAACTGGAAGACATGCCCTCCGGTGTCAATATCAAATCCAAGTGCCAAGGCGTTGAAATATTCAGGGTTCAATTCCTGGATCTGATAATAATATTCAAGGTTGATAGAAAATCTTTTTCCAATTTTATATCTACCTCCTAAACCAAGCGCAAGCACGTCATTGTTTTCTTCCGCTGTTACCAAATTATAATGGATCCAAACCGGCATAAGTTGTAATGATACAGCTGAGGTAATCTTTCTGGCAATGAGCAACTGATTTGTGAAAGCAAGGTTTTGTTGAAAGGTTCTTTCGGGGTTTGTCCTTATCGTACGATATGCAGCTGAACCAAAATATGTCAGAGAGATGGGAACTAGTTTTTCACCTTTGGATTGTTGTAAAATCCTATATTTTAAAAATCCATCCAGGTGCTTACCCAGGGAGTTTCTCCCGATGCCGACAGTGAACTTATCTGTGACTGCATAATCCAGCCCCAACCGGATATTGGCTCCATCCAACCCAAAAAACTCATACGCCCCGCCCCTGATATTACCAAAACGATGGGAAATGATAAAAGTAAGATTGTTTTTGGACCTTGTTTCTACAGAATGACCGTTGATCAAACGTGTTCCTTTAAACGTTCCCTCTACCGTCACGTTGCCGGGGTCAAGCTCTTGATCAATCTGACTTAAGAGATCATCCTGAGCATATAACTGACTACCCAATAGAAATAAGGTGCCACATAAAATAAAAGTGAGTTTCATCAATTAGTCGTTTGAAAATTAAAGCTAGCAGTTACTTCCACTTCTTCTGCTATGTTGTAAAAAACAATTTTGGGGATATCTATTTCGAAGGAAGCCACCTCCACCATAAATTTTGTCGACACAGCAATGGTGTTGTTAGAAACCTTGCATTGAATCTCAGTATTCAAAGGGTTTGTTACTCCATGTATGGTTAGTTCACCCGACACTTTAAAAGTATAATTACCCGGCTTGCTCAGGAGATCAGCATCGTAATTAAGAATTTTACCCTTAAAAGTGGACTTGGGGTATTTATCTGACTCCACATAATTTTCGTTGAAATGCTCTTGCATCAGTGATTTTTCAAATTCAAAATCCCGCATCAGCATACTTACGGCAAGGTTACCGGTACTTATATCAAGCGCTCCAACTACTTTCGAGTTCGTTGCTTCAATATTTTCTACCGGCGCCTCAGAGTAAAACCTTGCAGACGCTTTTTTATCAAGGAGTGTTCCCTGAGCGAACGCAATGTTACCTCCTAACAGCATTGATATAATAAAAGGAAGAAGAAGCTTAAGCCTATGAGGTAACGGAGAAATCGTTTTATAAAGACCAAAAAGAAAAAAGGGTACAGACCTTGGGCCTGTACCTTCATTCACATCTGTTTGACAAATTATGCCATTAAGGCAATGCTGGTGTACATCAGACCCATCAAAAGAATCTGTGCGATGTGGATTAAAACTCTGATCTTTCTCATAGCAAATTAAAAATTTAAATAAAGATGTATAACTCATTTCAAATCAGCAAGATATATGAGATTAATTTTCAATTAAATGTATATTGTATAGAGATTAATGAGCCGGCGCTGTATAAATCAACATTGCCCCAGCCAACATCCTTTAGTGGTATCTTCAAATAAGGTTCCACCCTTAGGTTTACCCTTGAGTTTAAATACCAAAGCATCCCAAAAGATAAATTTCCTACACCCAATAATTCCTTGGTCATTTCTTCTGTATCCCATCCGTACTCAGCTCCCGGATTGTAATCTGGAAATACGTATTTACAATCTTCACTTAGAATTAAGTAGTTGCTGATCCCAACACTTGATACAAACCGGATCCTACCATGGGTATTCCAATGGTATGTCAGATTAACCGGAATATCGATCACAACAATGTGTCCATCTATTTCACTAGGCAAAACACCATTTGTAAATCTTTCCCAGTATCTACCAGGAGGATAATAATTTTCACCATTGGTAATGTATCTTTTCTTACCATAAAAAACGCCGGTAGCAAGGCCGACTCTTTCCTTGAAAGTAGTAATAAATTGTACACCTGCCTGTCCAGTGAGTGCTTTCTTAGCATCCATTCCTACGCTATTCAAATCGGGAGCTACACCCAGTGCTACGCTAAAAGAAAATGGCCCCTTATGTTTCGGGATTACAGCTTTGGAAGCATTGGTTTTTTCTTCTTGAACGAAGATGAAATTGGATTGATCAGTGTCAATTAATTCATTATAAGGCGCTAGGCTAACTTCATGATTAAAGGACTTTCTGGTAATCTGAAGCATACCTAAAGAACGTTGTCCTTGTTCGTCGGTCTCCAATGAAGTAATTACCTGATTGGAATCGTCCTTCATAAAAAACTGCCCCCCATCAGACGTTGTTCTCGCATTGAACTGATTCGTTTTGGGATCACTAATAATTTTAGAATCAATACTTGTCTCAGAATCACTATCTCTTTTTAAATCACCATTTGCTTTAGAATCGTTTCCAATTTGTTCATCTCGACTGGACTGATTCTCCACCAGGTTGTTAACGCTGGCGCTGTTGGTAGACGTAGGATTAATCACTTCATCCACTGGGTTAATACTGGATATACTACCCGTTGTTTGGTTTTCCCTGACCGGATTTGAGATAACATCTTTTTCGTCGAAGGTACCGGTGACCCATAAAATCCCCAACATCAATACCATTCCCCCGATAGCTGAAACTATAATGGTGGGAATACTTATGGTGGATCCACCCGGAGGAACAACAGGCATTTCATCATTGAGCCTGGTCTCTAAAGCCTCCCAATGAGCCTCATCATATCGCACATCATAGTGCGATATTACCTTCTTCACAAATCGGTCAATATTTTCTTCTTTATTCGACATACGGTTTCTCAAGCACCTTTTCTAAAATTTCACGCATGTGTTTTCTGGCTTTAAACAAGTTTGACTTGGTAGTGCCAACAGTAACACCCAATTGCCTGGCGATTTCCTCATGGGTAAAACCTTCAATCACATATAGATTAAAAACTGTTCTATATGATGGCGGCAATTGTTGTAACATATCTATAATCTCGTTATAAGAAATACCCTGAATTATACCTGGTTTATCAGGTAAATTCAGGGCTTTCTCAAGCTGGTTCACCTCAATCTTGCTTTTATTTTTGTTAAAATGATCAATCGCAGCATTGACCATAATTCTCCCAAACCAGGGCCTGAAGGGTTTTTTCTTATCAAAACCCTTCAAATATTTAAAGACTTTCATGAAACCATCATTTAAAACCTCCACGGCATCATCCTTTGAATTTGAATACCTTAAGCAAATACTCATCGCATAGGCATAGTAGGTTTGATAAAGCTCTTTTTGGGCAGCCCTTTCATTCCTGATACACCCCTTAATCAGTTTTTTACTTATATGGTCATTAAGACTCAACTCTGGCAATCTTTTTATGTAGTACTTAAAAGATAATGAAAAAGGTTGGCTGCGTAACTAAATATTACCGGCAGGAATCTAAAAGCACTAAAATATTCCCCGGTTAAATTGATCATAATCAACCCCAGTTTATAAGTTTGTTTTATATTCTATCAATCTCAATAAGATTTACTTATGACGCTGAATCAGTTAATTTATGCTACCAAACTGAAGAAATTCAAGAACTACAAGAAGGCTTCCGAACAACTAGGCATTAGTCAACCAGCCCTAAGCTTGCAGGTTCAAAAGCTTGAAGATGAGATAGGTATATCACTATTCAACAGATCCACCAAACCACTAGAAGTCACAGCGGACGGAGAGCTTTTCCTGGCCAAAGCCCAGGAGCTGTTGAACAGTGCTAACCAATTATCACGATTTTCCCAGGAGATCACTGAGTCATTTACAGGTCAGTTAAAAATTGGCATCATCCCTACCCTGGCACCCTTCCTGGTCCCCTTATTTTCCAGTAGAATACAAGATAAATACCCAACTTTCAGGCTTGATTTCCATGAGTCAACTACGGAAAACGTGGTAAAATCTGTGAAACAAGGTGAATTTGATGTGGGTATAATTTCTACACCCATCACGACAAATGGCATTCAGACAATCCCCTTATTTTATGAGGCGTTCTATCTTTATTTATCTGACAAATCAATTGGAGATTCCAGTGAGATGAAACTTGAAGATATCCCCTACAACAATCTCTGGTTGCTGGATGAAGGCAATTGCTTTCGCGATCAGGTCAATGACCTTTGTGACCTCAATAAGGTGCGTAAGGAAAAGCATTTCATTTACAGGAGCAACTCCATTGATTCGCTGATTAGAATGGTTGACACCATGGGGGGCGTAACGATTCTACCGGAATTGTCAACGCTGAGCCTTTCTGGTGATCAGGAAGCCAATCTTAAAACCATCAGTGGGACAAAAAAAGTGCGTAAAATAAGTTTGATCGTTACCAAAAACTTTGACAAACGGAGATTTATCCGAAAGCTGGAGGAATATATCAAATCAAACATTCCAAAACATATGATAGAAATGGGTGAATTTGAGATTGTCGATCCTAATATCCACTTGTAATGAAGTATTTTCGGTTCGCTGGTTGATCTTTATTATTTTGCAAACTCTAACCTATTATAAAATTCAAATCAAATGAATAAGCGTAAGTTTCTTAAAAATCTTGCCGGAGGTTCGGCAGGTATCGCAATTGCCGGACTGTCTTCTAACATGATTGCCAGTTGCAGTCCTTCTACCAAATCTGCTGATGGTGAAAAACAACAAGCCACAGTCGCCACTGCCGGTGATCTGTTTTTCAGTATTTCGCTTGCAGAATGGTCTTTACACAAAGCTTTGAGAGCCAATGAAATGACCAACCTGGATTTCATTAAAATGGCCAGGACCGAATTTGGGATTGGAGCCGTGGAATATGTTAATCAGTTTTTCAAAGACAAAGCCAAGGACAAAGCCTACCTGGCTGAGATGAATAAGATAGCCGCAGACAATGACGTTAAGAACGTATTGATCATGATTGACGGAGAAGGCAGCCTGGGAGCCTCAGATGCTGCCGAACGTACTCAAGCCATAGAAAATCACTATCAATGGGTAGAAGCTGCCAGGGAATTGGGATGTCATTCCATCCGTGTCAACGCCAGGGGCAATGGATCAATGGAAGAAGTAGCTAAAAATGCTGTTGACGGTCTTTCCAGGCTCTCAGAATTTGCCAAGGATTATGGTATCGGTGTAATTGTTGAAAACCATGGCGGGCCATCATCCAACGGAGCATGGCTGGCAGGCGTAATGGCTGAAGTAAATATGGATAATTGCGGTACACTTCCGGATTTTGGAAACTTCTGTATTGAACGGGCAGATGGAAAATGTGTAGATGAATACGACAGATATAAAGGCGTTAAAGAGCTGATGCCATACGCAAAAGGCGTTAGTGCCAAGTCCCATGACTTTGACAGTGACGGCAATGAAATCCATACGGACTATGCCAAAATGCTGGGTATTGTAAAAACAGCCGGATATAAAGGCTATGTGGGCATTGAATATGAAGGCAGTAAACTTGGTGAGGTTGAAGGTATTAAAGCGACCAAAGCCCTACTAGAGCGGGTGGGATCTACCGTTTAACCTTCCAGGGACAACGAAAATAAAAAAACCGGGTCAGTCATGATCCGGTTTTTTTATTCTGATTTCCTTTATTGGGCAACAATCGGTATGGTGAGCTTAACGTCACTCCAAAGAATTGACATATTGATTCCTGCCCCACTATTGACCAAATCGATGGTGAATTGTTCGGTATGGGGGGCTTTCTCTACCGGAATGGATAACCTGGCTACATCTTGCGAATAATCCGGCTCCGAATATCCCCACCTGTCAAGAGAAGAACTAACACCAATGATAAATGATTTATCCCCGGGGATAGCATATAGAGTATACGTACCTTCTTCCAGTGTTTCACCACCAAAGAGTACATCCGTACTGAAAGTGATTTCTGTGGCTTCATTGGCCCCTAATCGCCAATAGATGCCGTAAGGTTGCAAGGCATCCTTTTCAGCAGGTCCAAATATCAGACGTTCTCTTACTGATGGCCTGCTATAACTGATAGAAACAGACAAACCATTGTTTGATGCTTCTGCAGACCCCGGAGGGCTTAAGGTTCTGTTTCTGTTGTTGAGATAAGCCAACAGACCTACTAATATAACTGCCAGAATACCTACCCCTATTAATACTTTTTTAAGCATAGTGATTAATATTTAATGCTGATGCGAACTTAGCTATAATAGCTCTTTTAAAGATCAAACTCATCGATAATGTTTAAGTTTGACATAATTTATGAAGATACTTGGAATTGATATCGGTGGAACGGGAATTAAGGGGGCCATCGTAAATACTAAAAAAGGAACACTTAAGACAGACAGGTTTAGGATCCCCACTCCTCAGCCTGCTACACCAGATGCAGTCCTGGATACAGTAACTCAAATCGTAAAGGAGTTTGATTGGAAAGGTCCAATTGGCTGTGGATTCCCGGCAGCAATTAGACATGAAATTATCAAAACAGCTTCCAACATCGATCAATCCTGGAAAGGATTGAATGCTGCTGAAAGGATCCATCAAGCCACCGGCTGCCCCACGCACCTGGTGAATGATGCAGATGCCGCAGGACTCTCGGAAGTAAAATTTGGAGCAGGTAAGAACGAAAAAGGCGTTGTCATGATGATCACCTGTGGTACTGGTGTAGGGAGTGGCTTGTTTGTAAATAAAAAGCTTGTTCCAAATACAGAGTTTGGGTTTATCCACGTGGATGGCACCAAAGCAGAATATTACTGCTCCAATACCGCACGAGAAAAAGAGAACCTTGACTGGGATGTTTGGGGTGAGCGACTCAATAAATACCTCAAAAGACTGGAAGCGCTTTTCTGGCCGGATCTCTTTATCATCGGAGGTGGAATTAGCAAGCAATTTGACAGGTTTGACAAATACCTTCAGCTGGATACAAAAGTAGTTCCGGCAGAATCCAGAAACCACGCTGGTATCATTGGTGCAGCGTTGGCTGCTCAGCAAAGTATCAGTAAAAAATTATTGAAGAGTAACAAGTGATCAAAAAACCCAAAATAGTCATGCTGGATGCCTACGTGGCCAATCCCGGTGACACTACCTGGGAGCCTATCAGCAGTTTAGGAGACCTGACACTGTATGATCGTACCCCCATAGACCAGGTGGTTGAAAGATCCAAAGACGCCGAAGTTATCATCGTCAATAAAGCCAAAGTGCGGGAAGAGCATATCAAAGTGCTTCCCAAACTAAAATTAATCTGCATACTGGCCACAGGCATGGACAACGTAGACTATGTGTATGCCAGATCCCAGGGGATTGAAGTAAAAAATGCGGTTGGTTATGGATCTTCCGCAGTAGCTCAGCAAGCCTTTGCCTTACTCCTTGAGCTTACAAACAATGTGGCACTGCACAATAAATCGGTCCAAAACCTCGAATGGACCAACAATGCCGATTGGTGCTATTGGAAACAAGGTATTGTAGAACTACATGGCAAAACACTCGGAATTTATGGACTGGGAAGCATTGGAAAAGCGGTAGCTAAAATCGGCGAAGCCTTTGGAATGAATATCGCTGCGACCAGTGGTCATGCCAAACAAGCAAATTATCCTGACTGGAAACTGGTCGACCTGGAGGAATTGTTTTCGATCTCTGATGTAATTTCCCTGCATGCCCCACTCACACCTTCAAATGAAGGCATAGTCAACAAAAAGCTTCTTCAAAAGATGAAGAAAACTTCCTTCCTCATCAATACCGGCCGTGGAGCATTGATCAATGAGACAGATCTTAGAAACGCGCTTCTGGATAACAAACTGGCCGGAGCCGGATTAGACGTTTTGTCCGTAGAGCCTCCTGATGATAACCACCCCTTATTGGGACTTGATAATTGTCTCATCACCCCCCACCATGCGTGGGCTGCGAGAGAATCCAGGGTCAGGCTTATTCAAATGGTTTCTGATAATATTAAATCCTATTTGAATAAAGCTTCAAATTAATAGTTGAAAGTCTTGCTCACATTCTTTTGAATGGGTTTTAATCGCTTTCCTTTCAATTTGTCTAAATCCCTGGAATGATTTAAGTCCTGCCAGCTATTGGCGCTATAATGACTCGTCTCACAGGACATAAACAACGCACTTGACAAGGCAAACACAAAACAAAAAAGGATTGATTTAATCTGATTATACATGAGTAGCTGGTTTTTATTAAATATAAACTATTTAAGAATAATTTGTACTTATTAGTACTTCTTGTAGTCTCCAGGTAACCAGCAAAATCGAAAATTAGGCATTACACCTACCTTCCGGAAACAAAATTTATTCAACGATATACCGTTACATAAATCAATGCCTCTTCATCGTCCAAAAAACCTGCTCGTAGCCATAAAATATTTCTACAGAGAATACACGGTATACAACCTCATCTTTACGGCTATTGGATTGTATTTTATCCTTGCTTATGGCTATATCAGCTTTATTTACGTTTTCTGGATCAAAGTTTTTGGCTATGGTTTTCTCACCATCTTATATCTCCTAAGCCAGAGAAAATATCTCTATTTTTTTCATAATCTCGGAATTGGCACGTTGACACTTTTTACTTCATCCATAGCACTGGATGCACTTATTACACTTAGCATATTCTTTATCGCATACAAAAATTAATGAATTGAATATTCTGGAAGCAGATAGTATCAACCTCTCATTTGGCCAACGCATAATTCTGTCCAATGTATACCTTAGATGCGCCACTGGTGATGTTGTAGGCATTATTGGTAGAAATGGCTCAGGAAAATCCAGTTTAATGAAGCTGATATTTGGCACGTTAAAAGGAGAAAATCAATCTATCAGGATCAATAAAGAATATGTGGATCAGCTATTTAAAAGACCCGGAACAATAACTTACCTTCCTCAGGAGACAATGTTTTTAAACCACCTGACCATCAATCAATTGAGTAGAATTTTTGATGTGGAAGAAATTACCGATATTGGGGTGTTTAAAAATTATTGCGACACTAAAATGGGCGAACTGTCCGGCGGTATGAAAAAGCTGGCAGAGATTTTAATTTTACTTTACACTCAATCAGCATTTACGCTATTGGATGAGCCTTTCTCTTTTCTTTCGCCAGTACTTGTAGAAGAGGTGACCACACATATTCAAAAACAATCGAAGCATAAGGGCATTGTCCTGACAGATCATCAATACGAAACTGTGTGGTCAGTAGCTAACAGGCGCTACATGCTCTATGATGGTATTGTGAGAGAAATATCTCAAAAAAAGGAATTAGAGCAGTACGGGTATTTGTATCAAAGCTAATTCGTCACAGGTTAAAACCATTTTTTCATTCGCATATATAAAGACATGCCAATGGCTACCGAGAGCATTACCCCCACCAAAATCGGATACCCCCATTTATGGTCCAATTCGGGCATATAGTGGAAATTCATCCCGTAAAGACCTGCCAGAAAGGTTAAAGGAATGAAAATAGCCGAAACCACCGTGAGCGTTTTCATGACATTGTTTCGTTCGTTATTCTGATTAGACTGCTGGAGGTCCATCAGATCTCTAAGCATTTCTCTGGAGGTATCGAATGAGGATATCAGATAGTTGAGGTGATCGATAACATCCTGAAAGTAGTTGATAGATGCCTTATCAATAAATCCTTTACCCTCTACCCTCACCTTATTGATCGCATCACGCATGGGGATCGTATATTTTCTAAGGATATTCACATCCTTTTTGATATCAATCACCAATTCCATCACATCAAAAGACGGATCTGAAAATGACCGGGCCTCCAACTGCTCAATCTTTGTCCTCAAATGTTCCATGATTTTAGTGTATTGATCCACCACTGCGTCAATGATGTGATGAAACAAGTAATCTCCCTTGGATTTTCTGATAACTCCTTTGGAAAGCTGGATTCGTGATCGCAATTCATCAAATGCGTCACCAGGCAACCCTTCCTGAAAGGTGATTACCAGGTTTTTGTCCAGCACAATACTCAGGTGTTCTTCTACGATCCTGTCCTCTTCTGCCACGTAGCTCAGCATTTTTGTAGTAAAGAACAGATACTTATCAAAAACCTCAAATTTTGGTAGCTGGTCAGTTTGCATGATATCTTCTACCATCAGGGGATGAATATCGAAGAGCTTGGCAGTGTCCTCAACCAGAATTTTGTTGGTGATTTCTACATCAAACCAATTAACAAAATCACTATTTATCAAATCAGAAGCTCTGGCGGGACTAAGGCTTACCTCCGTTCTGCAATCAGCTTCATTGTATTGTATCAGGGTTAGCATTTGAGGTGAAAATGGTTTACCGAAATTAAAAGAATATTCTGATACTTTTTCATGAAGATCAATGAATATTTCAATGAAAAAACGTATTTTCAACTACCTGTAAGACAGATACTTACAATTATTATTAGCTAATAATAATGTTTTTTAAACCATCGAATCCTATTTCCGTTTATTCTCTCCAATTTGAGCACATCATAAATGATTCAAGTGTGTTCAAATCAGATAATTTGTAAACAAAAAATGAAAATTAAAAACATCGTCATCATCATTGGAATGGTATTCATTTATGGTGTAGCTAATGCCCAGACTAATGACTTCAGGAGTCTAAACTGGGGTATGGATCTTACGAAAGTAAAATCATTGGAAACCTGTAAACTGGTGTCAGAACATCCATCCAGGATCTATTATGACTGCACCATCGCAGATATCAAAGGACAGATCGTTTACACGTTTACCACGACTGACCTTTTGATGAGAGCCAAGTATTTTTTTACTCCTGAGTATACCAACATCAATTTCTACCTAAAAGATTATAAGCTATTCCAGGAACTGCTAACCAAAAAGTATGGTACACCCACTCAGAATAATATTGTTACCATCAATAAAACCACTCTTGCTGAAAATGAATGGGCAAGCAATCTCTTAAGTGGGAACCTTCGATTGGAAACTGTTTGGAAAACAGGTAGAACGGATATTTTCTTAACCGTATCCAAGTTCAATGATCAGTATGTAATTCAGATCGACTACATTTCTCCAGAAATGAGCAAAGTAGATTTCGAACTGAAAAGAGACATCATTTCTCAAAGTCTGTAAAACATAAAAAGCCTGGTCTTTCATTCAAAAGACCAGGCTATAAAAGAAATCGGACAAAAATCGGATTTATGTTATAAATCCTTAACCATCAACTTCCCTCATTTCTTAATTTCCTCTAGGATTTCTTTCGCATTGTTCACGCCTTCTTTAATCGATTTTTTTACTGCATCAGCACTTTCGGCACTTATCTCAGCGGCTGCCTCTAAGGCTGCTACAATGCTGTTTTTCGTAGCTGCGAGGGTGTCGCCTCCTACCTTTCTTACGCCATCCACTGAACCCCGAATCGCTTCCACAGCAACTTCACCCACATCAATTCCAATGTCTTTTGCTGCATGAATGGCTTGTTTCACAGATCCCTGAACTGCTCCATCTACAATACCTTTCACAAGGTTGATGCTACTTTTTCCAATATTCTTAATGCTCTCAAAAGCACCCTGAACAATTGAAGCAGGCAACTGAATACCCTTAACAACGATATCTGATGCGCCTTTAATGGTAGTTTCTGTGATGTCTTTAACAGACTCAATGATTGTACCCCCGAGGTCGGCTGTGCCGGAAAGTGCTCCTTTTAAACCACCTTTAATGCCATTTACTACTGATGAAACAATGTTTGCCATGATGTTTTGGATTTAATCTTTCTATAAGTTACAGTATTAAATCAACACCTGTATTGGCAGATTGTTTTAAAACACCGATAATCTTATTTAGCTACACAATTCCAAGTGCCGTTCCAAGCATTGTGGCTAGCCCCAGGAAGCTTAAAAAACCTACAATATCAGTCACGGTGGTCAATACAATGGAACTGGACTGTGCCGGATCCTGACCAACTGACTTTAACATAATAGGAATCACAGCCCCTGAGAAACCTGCTATTACCATGGAAAGTATCATGGAAGTTCCGATAACAATCGCCAATCCAAGTGAACTGGCCCAAAAGAATACAATGGCTGATGTAGTTAAAGCAACGGCAACGCCATTAAAAAAACCAACAGCTACTTCTTTGCGAGCAACCCGCCACCAATGACTGGTATTGATTTCCCTCAAAGCAAGTCCTCTAATGGTCACTGCCAGGGCCTGAGAACCGGTATTCCCTGATTGACCGGCTACCACAGGCAGAAATACAGCCAAGACAGTGATCCTGGCTATCGTATCTTCAAAGATCCCCACAATGGATGCTGCCAGGAATGCTGTTGCCAGGTTTATCTCAAGCCATGGGAGTCTTTTCTTGATGGCAAAAGAAACCTTAGAAAGGGCTCTTTCTTCCCTACCAGCACCAAAAATGGCCAGCACATCTTCGGTGGCGTCTTTTTGTGCTGCTGCAATCAAAGCATCATTCCTGATGATACCCAGTATTTCGTTGTTTTGGTCTACTACCGGAAGCCCAAAGATCTTTCCTTCCTGAAACAGGTTTACAATCTCTTCCTCCGGGGTCATTGGTTCCACTGAGATGCTTGGTTCCATCAAATCTTCTAAAATGGACTCCGGAGGCGAAATGGCGATGGTTTGGAGTGGAACCCTTCCTAGTAACTGATTGTGCTCATTGGTGATATACATATTAAGGATCCTTCTGTCTTTGAGCAACCTAAGTCGATTCAAAACATCTCCGGCAGTCTGATCAGGTTTGAAAGTTTGGATCCTTGTATCCATCAGAAAGCCAGCAGAGTCAGAAGGATAATGCAAAAGTTCATTGATTTGATTAATTCTCTTTTCAGGTAGCAAATCAAGCTTTTTCTGTTGGGTCTTATTATCCAGCCGGGATAGTAACTGGGTGGCCTTGAAAACATCCAGCTCATTAAAAATCAATACAAATAATTCATCCGCTAATAGCGCTATAACCTCCGGAACTACACCGGGAGCTAAAGACGAAAGGATTTCAGCTGCTGTTTCCGGTACTTGCTCGCTTAGATAATCTACCACCTCATTGGCGTCACAATCATTGAGAATAAGGGCAGCTTCTTTGGGGTATCGCTGGAGAAAATTGCTTACCAGACTAATCTGCAATAATGATCTATTCATGATAACCTGTTTTTAAGACTGCTCTCCGGGGATGTTCCCAGCAAGCTGATAAAACCAATACGATAGAGTTCACTCAAAGCACTTCCTGCCCTGAAAACAGGCTTTCGATGAATTTCACCGATACCAACATACTCCAGTATCGCTTGTTTTGTTACAACACCCAGGAAAACGTTTTCCGTATCTACCACGGGCAATTGAGTGAATTTGGAATCCCATTGAGACAATAATTCCTCAATACTCATTGCCGGCAAAAATGTCATGGGTTTTTCCTTTAATAAGGAATGAATATTCCGGTCCGACTGGTCAGTCAGTAAATCCTTCAACTCTACATATCCGACCAGTTCATCCTGTACATTTAATACATACAGTTGAGGGTGTACAGCGCTCAGGTTTTTCTTTACCAAATCCAGGCTGTCCTCAATCTTATGATCAGATTTTAAAGTAAGCACACCCGTATCCATTTGGGCACCAACTGTATCCGCTGCATAATTCAACCGGTATTCTACGGCTTCTTTGATTTCTTTGGAAGATTTCTTCAGGATTTCATCTCTTAATGACTTGTCGCATCTCAAGAGTAGGTTACCAACTTTTCTCAAGGACATTGCTGAAAAGATCTTTGAAGCGACGTTAAGATCCATATGCTGAAGGACTTTCAATGCTTTAAAGGAAACGATGTTAGCCAGTACTTTGGCACCAATTGGTGTAGGTAAAGACTGCAGTAAACCGGCAATTTCGATATCACCGTAGTCCTCAATCAGATTGATGGCCTGATCCGGATGACTCATAATAAATTGATCAATGATCTTATTGTCTGTATTTACCATATTAATCTTTTATTATTACCGCTTTCAATTCATTAAATATTTTAGCCGGAATATGCACTTCTCCGGAAGGTGTCTCGAGTAACACCGAATGGTCAGTAATCTTCACAATAACCCCGGTCACATCACCTACCAGGACCTTATCACCTAGCTGATAAGACTTTCTGACATAATAGGATGCCAGGATGTTACTCACCGATGTCTGTGCCCCTAGACCAAAGGCCAATGCCGCTCCAAACAACAAAGCTGAAACCAGGATGATAATCAGGTTGGTGAGAAAACGAATGTTGATACCCAGGTGATCGACTGCTACAATGATGGCAATGGACAGGATAAGGTATCGAATGATTTTTCCCAGGTACTTACCAAGGTTTAGGCCTGTTCTTGCAGCCGCTGATCTGATAAGGTCGTCCGCCAGACGCGCTGAGATCACTCCGGCAAAAATGATCACAATGGCTACAATAATGTTGGGTAGAAAGGCGACAATACGGCTCAATAAGTCACTTAAAAAGTCAAATTTCAATAGGTGGATACACGCCAGGAGCGTGATCAGTATAATGATCCAATAGAGGGTTTTGGAAACGAATCTGGCAGAACCTTTTAGATCGACATTCAAAAATCTTCGTTTCAGGTTTTCATTGGCTATTTTATTGAGATACAGAATAGCCCTTTTCACCAACCGCTCAACGATGATAGCAAACAGCCATCCCCCTATTAGCAAGCCAATGGCCAATATCAGGTCAGGAAGTATTTCGATCAGGTTGCTTATGAGGCTGTCAAAAACTTCATTAATGTTGTCAATCATAGCGTACCCATTTCCAAATAAGTTAGTATAAATTATTTAGAATGCGATAACCGTTAAACTTACAGGGGCAAGAAAGATCTAGGCAATCAATAGAAGGTGAGCAACTACATCTTCATGAATTCATGGTCTCACGTAACATGATAGTGAAGGGATTTACAAGAAAATAAATTAAATCCCGTTTTAATGCATTTTTTGTAAAATACTGGTGGGATTTAATTAATTTCAATAGTATGAAAACGACCATAATCCTCCTGCTGCTCACCTCTTCATCGCTTATGGCCCAACAGTCCATAGACCTTGCAACATTTTCGTACCGCTTTGGCCCCTCTCAGCCCTATGAAAATGGACAGGGAAACGCCCTGGAGACTGGTGTCATGACAAATCTTAAACTTCCTGTGGTCCTTAATGAATCATCTATCTGGTATTCTGATCTGACTTACCAGCATTTCAACATCGATTATTCAGATAGAATCGACGGGGCCATTATGCCTATCAACGTCCATGGGTTTATTCTTCAGACCGGTTGGGTCAAACGATTGAGTGAAAGAAATGCCTTTCAAATGTTGATTGTCCCAAGGTTTATGAGCGACTTAAACAATGTTGACATACAACACTTTCAACTAGGCGCCATAGGTCTTTATGAGGTGAAATATTCAGACAATCTTACCATGCGCTACGGGATGATGTATAACAATGAAAAATTCGGCCACATGTTTGTTCCTCTGGTATATGTCGACTGGCTTTTAGCCCCAAAATGGTCGATCTCAGGATTGCTGCCCATATTTGCCAAGGTCAATTACCACGCAACGGATAATTTCACACTAGGGTTCAGTCATTTTGGCCTGATCACCAGTTTTCAGACGGGTGACCCCATGTATGACAATGACTATATTGAACGTAGTAGCATTGACCTGACACTTTTCGGTCGATACAAGATTTGGGGAAACCTCTGTATCGAAGGCAGAGTAGGAATAGCTTTAGGAAGAAGCTACCTTCAGTACGCGGATGGTGATGAGATGGACTTCCGGGTAACCATTTTAAGCTTTGGAGATGATCGAATCGCAAAAAACATTGATTTTGATCCGGGCCCCATCATTGACGCGAGGCTGGTCTACAACCTTGACCTGTCTAACCGGTGAATTTAGTTTAATACCATTTATAGATGCGTATGCCCAATGCATACAAGACCAATCCAAAAGCAAAAAGTGTGATCAATTGGGGTAACACGTTGACTAAGGTAGCCCCCTCAAGAAATACAGTCCGTATACTGTCTGCCAGCACTGTCAATGGAAAAAACTGGATGATAGCAATCATAAAGTCAGGGAAATTATGATAGCTGAAGTAAATCCCTGACATGATCATCATGGGCATCACCACCAGGTTGATCAATCCATTGGCGATCTGTGTATTGGAAGTACGGGACGCTATGAGAATAGCTAATCCTGTAAATGCTACATTCCCGGCAATCACCAACAATATCAAAGCGGGGATAGAGCCTGTAATGGTGATATCAAAGATCCATTTTGTGATACCTACCAAAAGCAGTACTTCAACGGTACTTAACATAAGCCTTGAAATAAGCTGAGAAGCCACATAATTATACTTCTTCATAGGTGTGGCTACCATTCGGCGCAACAGCTTCTTGTTTCTACGGTCAACGTTGCTGTAGCTGATCCCCCACATACAACTCATCATTACCCCCATAGCCAGCAGGCCGGGCACGAGGAAATCGATGTAGCGTGTGCCCCCCTGTTCCAGTATGGTAATATTGCCTGGGTCGGGTGCTTCTCCTTTAATGGCGGCTGACAATTGCAAATACCCATAATTGGCTTCAGCATTGTTGGGATCAAAATGATATTGAATATCCGCTCCATCCACTTTCAGTATCATGCTGATCATTCCTTTTTTCAACATTAATATGGCTTCGTCCCAGTCGGTTTTTTCAAACTGATACCGTGTAAAACCAATTTTATCATTCCCTAGTAGCTTACCAGATCCATCACCACTCAGGTCATAGGGAAACTGACAGCTTGTGGAGTTACATACTACTGCAACGGTTTTTTCCTGCGTTCCTCCTCCCGAAAATGCCAGCCCTAGTCCCAAAGCCAGAAGGATGGGAAAAAAAATGGCCCAGAACAGAACCCCTGGTTCCCGAAGGTATTCCTTAAGCTCTACCCCTGTTAGAAGTACTAGTTGCCTCATTGTTGATCGATTAAATGTCTGCCTGTCATGGCAATAAATAAGTCATCAAGTGTCATCTTCCTGCATTCCAATGATGTAAGATTAAGCCCTTCATTTTCAACGTATTGCAGAAAGGACGGGAGGTATTCCACCAGGTCTTTTACAATTATTTCTCCTTTCAGGCCATCGTCTGAGAAGTTTTTATTGATAATACTATCCGGTTTTGGAATTCCATTGTTGCTAAAAGTCCTGTTTACTGCAAATGATATCTTTTCGCCGTTGCGATACTCTGAAAGTAGATCATCAAGGGTGCCTCTTGCCAATACTTTACCCCTGTCAATGATCACTATTCGCTCACATAAATAGGAAGCTTCCTCCATATAATGGGTTGTCAGAATCATGGCTGTATTGTATGCTTTCCTAAGCTTTTTGAGGATCTCCCAGATCTCCCGCCGGGCGGTTGGGTCCAGCCCAGTGGTGGGTTCATCCAATAACAGGACTTCTGGTTGGTTAAGGAAGGCAATCCCCAATGCGAGCTTTTGACGTTGTCCTCCTGATAAGTTCTTGGTATAGGTCTTTCTCTTCTCTTCAAGTCCTACAAGCTCGATAATAGCTTCAGATCTTTCCCTGGAGAGCCCATAAAATCCTGAGAAAAGCGTCAGGGTCTCGCCAACGGTTAATTTCTCAATAAAATGAGTTTCCTGAAATGAGAGTCCAATGATCTTTCTAAGCCTGGCTTCATTGCCTTTCCATGGGAGTCCATTGATCAATATTTCACCCTCATCGGGTTTCTGTATACCCTCAATCATCTCAACTAGTGTTGTCTTACCTGCGCCATTGGGACCAAGCAATGCAACAAACTCCCCCTTATTAATTGAAATATCGATCCCGTCGACAGCTTTGGTTGATCCAAAGTATTTTTTTACTCCCGAAACCGAAATTATTGCCTCCTTCATTACTCACTCTTTTAATGTTGTTGAAAGCTCGTCAAAGTTCAGGAATTCATTCCTGGAATGAGTAAATTCTATTGAATATTATATCCTGAATGTGAAATAAATTATTGCGAAGCTATCAGGCTATATAAAGAAAAAAGCAGCTCAATGGCTGCTCTTTTCTTATTTAATGTTTTTAGACAATTATTGCTCCATTGCATTCAGCTTTTTCTGAAGCGCTACAGCCTTTTCTTTCATACCAAGATTGGTATAGATGTAAGCCAGATATTCCATGTTTTGGACCTCATCACCATCGGGGCTGATCTCTACGATTTTTTCCCATTGCGGCATGGCTTCTTTGAGTTTTTGCTGAATAACAGGCTCAAGCTCAGAATACTTCTTCTTATCTGCTTTGGTCATACCCAGGTTATTCTGTTCTTTGATCACCTTATTGGCTGCATCCAGCATCAATACGCCTTTGTTAAAGTTTGAATTGTAATGATCACTTTTAGCTTCTATTGCCTTATCATATGCAGCCAGTGCTTTTTCGCTATTTCCCAGCTGATCATGGATTACCCCTAAAGCAAACTGTAAGTCTGGGTTTCCAGGTTCATCCTGTACGGCTTTCTCCAGTTCGGTCTTGGCTTCATCAATTCGATCCAGTTTGATCAAAAGATCAATCCTGTTTCTTGTGAGGTCTACATCGTTAGGAAAATATTCTAAAGCTTCGTTGACAGCACTTAAAGATTTATCCAGATCATTGTCCATTCCAACGATGGCAATGTAGTTATAGAAATAATCCTTATTTACTGCTCCTTTTTCAATGGCTTTCTTGTAGAATTCTTTGGCCTTATCATACATCTCGCCGGAATGGGCAGCAAAAGCCGCGTTGATAACCGCATTGGTATCAGCAGGCTGAATGTAAGAAGCTTTTCCAAAGTATCCTACTGCATCTTCAAAATTACTTTCCTGGTACTCGTTTACGCCTAAATTATAATAGTAACTGTAATAGTTATTGATTTGCTCAGACTTGGTTACCGGGAATGGAGAAGCCGATGTGGTATAAAAATATTCCTTGCCTTCATCAGCAAGCTCATCAGCTTTTTCAAAAGACTTCAATGCAACATCCATTGGGTTGTTGGAGAGCATTTTGAAAGCATCATTGGATGTAGTGTCTAATTGCACATAAAGCAATCCTCTGTAATACCACATTTTCCCATCATCCATGGTTTTTTCATGTGAGGTCGCGGCATCAAATATCTCTTTTGCCTCAGCCAATTCTCCTTTGTCCATGAGGCTTTTTGCCTTATTGACTTTTGGCTTTTTCTGCGAATAACCGGCAAAGCATACCATCAATGCCAGAGTAAGTCCTAGTATCTTTTTCATTGTAAACCTAGATCTGCGTTTTAAAATTTTAAGTTAATTAACATTTTCTTCTTCCTCATCAATTTGACTTATTTTTTCAACCGCTGATATTTCATCTTTATCGTTGAGTTTTATAAGCCTAACTCCCTGTGTGGCTCTTCCCATCACTCTGAGATCCAACACGTTCAACCGGATGGCAATACCTGATCTGTTGATTATCATCAGATCATCAGTATCAACAACATCTTTGATAGCAACCAGTTGACCTGTTTTTTCGGTCACGTTCAGGGTTTTCACACCTTTACCACCTCTTTTGGTGATTCGATAGTCCTCCAGGTTTGATCTCTTGCCATAACCTTTCTCGGATACCACCAAAAGGTTTGATGGTTCCTGATTGGACACACAAACCATACCAACTACGTATTCCTTGTCCTTCAGGGATATACCTCTTACACCGGCTGCCATTCTTCCCATAGGTCTCACATCAGACTCATGGAAGTGAATAGCCCGTCCGGAGTTACTGGCGATAACAATATGGTTATCCCCATTTGTTAAACGAACAGATAACAATTTATTACCCTCGTGTATGGTTATCGCATTGATACCATTTTGTCTTGGACGACTATAAGCCTCCAAAGAAGTCTTTTTAATGGTACCATTTTGGGTACACATCACAAGGAAATTGTTATTGATATAGTCAGGATCTGTAAGCGTCTGAACATTAATAACAGCCCTTACTTTGTCATCTGCATCAATATTGATCAGGTTTTGAATCGCTCTACCCTTGGATGTTTTGCTTCCTTCAGGGATTTCCCATACTTTCTTCCAGAATACTTTTCCGTACTCAGTAAATATCAGCAGGTAGTTGTGATTCGTCGCAATAAATAAATGCTCAGGGAAATCATCGTCCTTGGTGGCCACAGCCCGACTACCGACACCCCCTCTACCCTGTGACCTGTATTCCACGAGCTGTGTCCTTTTGATATAACCCTGATGTGAAATGGTAATAACCATCTCCTCATCCGGGATCATATCCTCTGCAGTAAATTCGTCAGCTGCATGCTCGATGATAGATCGTCTTTCGTCTCCATAACGCTCTTTCAGTTCTGCAAGCTCATCTTTGATGATCTGCATCCGTAATTCTTCGTTATCGAGGATACTATTGAGGTACTCTATCAATTTCTTGATCTCCTCATATTCTTTAACGATCTTCTCACGCTCCATACCGGTTAGCCTTTGCAGACGCATATCCAGAATGGCCTTGGCCTGAATCTCGGAAAGCTTAAACTTCTCCATCAAGCCGGTTTTGGCTATTTCAGGATCTCTTGAGCTTCTGATCAGGGCAATTACTTCATCGAGGTTATCCAGCGCAATGAGATACCCCTCTAAGATGTGAGCTCTCTTCTCAGCTTCATCAAGCTCATACTGAGTCCTGCGGATCACCACTTCATGTCGATGATCCACATAGTGATGGATCAGGTCTTTGAGATTTAATGTGTGAGGCCTTCCTTTTACCAGGGCCACATTGTTTACACTAAATGAAGACTGTAGCTGTGTGTATTTAAAAAGGTTGTTGAGTACTACGTTTGGTATCGTATCCTTTCTGAGCTCATATACGATCCTCATCCCCGATCGGTCTGATTCATCCCTGATATCAGTGATCTCTTCGATCTTCTTTTCATTGACAAGCTGTGCTGTCTTTTCGATCATATTGGCCTTGTTGACCATGTAGGGGATCTCTGTGACAACAATTTGTTCTTTGCCAGATTTCATGGTTTCTATCTCAGCCTTGGCACGCATTACAATTCTGCCCCGTCCGGTTTCGAAAGCAGACCTCACTCCCTGATACCCATAGATAATCGCACCGGTAGGAAAATCCGGCGCAGTAATGTGTGTGATCAGCTCATCGATAGTAATGTCGTTGTTATCAATATAGGCTGTAATCCCGTCGACAACTTCAGAGAGATTATGTGGAGCCATGTTGGTGGCCATACCTACGGCAATACCCGATGCTCCGTTCAACAACAGGTTGGGTAACTTACCCGGCAATACCCCTGGTTCTGAAAGGGAATCGTCAAAGTTTGGCTGAAAGTCGACCGTATTTTTATTGATATCCGCCAACATTTCTTCTGCAATTCTCCTCAACCTGGCTTCCGTATATCGCATGGCTGCAGGAGAATCACCGTCTACCGAACCAAAGTTACCCTGTCCGTCAACCAGCTCGTATCTGAGTGACCAGGGTTGTGCCATCCTCACCATGGTATCGTACACAGCAGAATCACCATGTGGGTGATACTTACCAAGTACTTCTCCAACAATTCTTGCAGATTTCTTATACGGCTTGTTGTAATTTACGCCAAGCTCCAGCATACCATAAAGTATGCGTCGATGAACTGGTTTCAGTCCATCGCGGACATCCGGTAATGCCCTTGAAATGATAACTGACATCGAATAATCGATGTAAGCTCCCCTCATTTCCTCCTCTATGTTAATCGGGATGATCGTTTGACCGGCGGATTGC
Organism: Cyclobacteriaceae bacterium; assembly: GCA_965223915.1. Classification (GTDB taxonomy): domain Bacteria; phylum Bacteroidota; class Bacteroidia; order Cytophagales; family Cyclobacteriaceae; genus UBA7330. The sequence goes on from OZ245027.1 coordinate 4,466,039, forward strand.
ATTCCTGACTCCTCGTCAGGTAAGTTTTTATCGTCTCCGTCTGACATTGAAATGGGTTAAATATACCTTTAAAACAGCCCGCAATTTAAGCAAAAAACTATGGATATAATGCTTAATATGGGTCTAATTTACGCCTGTTTTTAAGCTTGTAACGCCATAATCTCCTGTGGTTCTGACCAACCTTAGGATTTTGTACTTTCCAGAGGGGCTGACCACGGTATTCTTTAAGTCTGCCTTCGTCATCACTAAGCACATGCTTTAGCTGAATATGGTCGCTTTTCATGGGCGATCGTGGAATCTCAGGAATATTGATGCTTATACCAAGCTGTACGAAAAATGCATTATTTGTGAGCCTGATTGGGCTGCCATTGGGTATCTCGATCTTAAAACTTTTGATGTCATAAGATGGGCGTATGGTCACTCTGAAATACTCTGAGAAGTTTCGCTCAATGTTTATGCCGATGTTGGCAAAGAGTCCATTGGAAATCATTGGTGAATCAAACCGGTTTCCGTAATTAATCGTCCCCAGTCTCATTTCTCCAACAAATGTATAGTCCCACCATTCATAAAACTGATACCCCCCCATTCCCCAAAACCTTGTTACGGGTACGGATTTATATCCCAGGTCATAGGACCTGATAGAGTCCTTGAAAACATTGGGCTCCAGCGGTTTGATAAACTGTTGTTCAAAAGTAAAGCCACCGCCGAACCGGATCTTTCCAAGATTATAGTGGACGGATAGGGAAATGGGTATCGAACCGGACTGTTTCTGAAATATCAGTCCCAAAGTATCTCCAAACATCGTATTCCCGGCATTCACAGTGTCAGGAGAAGGATTGACCAGCCAATTGGTATAGCCCACTGAATCTACTCCAAATTCCGAATTTGTTCGAAGTATGAGCTGTCTGGTAGAATCCTGGTAAAATGCAAAATCGCTAAGATCGTTCCGGTATTCTGTCAGACCGTATCCCAAACTCAGAGAAATCGAAAATTGGTTTAAAAATAAGCGAAGGGGATTGCGATGGATATCATACTTTTTGTAAATATCCTTTGATTGCGCTAAGACAGAGAAGGCTGCAGTCAGGCATAACAGTATTGTAAATGCATACCTCTTCAAGCGGTTTTCATAGTTTTTTGCTAAAATAGGCAAAATAATAGTTATTCATCCACCGTAAACAATTTACCCTGTAGTGTTTGAACGAAAAACTGTGCCAGGAATTTTGTAAGATCAGTCAGTCTTATCAAATGTTTTTACGAACATCTGGTATACTCTTAACTTTTGTAAGCCTAGTTTTTCCCCGATTTGTACCAGTCTGACATATTCATTTTTGCCAACATTACGTCTTTTTCTAATAATGTCTTCGTCTGACTCCAGAAAGAAACTTGAGATAAACCGTATTAAGATGTAGGGTGAATCAAGGATGGCAAATTTATAATCTTCATAAGATACCTCCCTGGATTCGTCAAATTCCTGTATTTCCATGGAGGTCATATCAAAAGACTTGTGCATGGCCAGTTTTAATACATCATAGAATTTATCTGACCATTCATCATATTTCTTCATCAGAAATTTCATCGCGTAAACGACAGGGTCTTTTTTCATGAAATAGCCACCCATTGACAATTTTCGTGCTTTTTTATTGAGTGCCAATTCTTCAAAAAGGGTAAGTTTTCCATCTGCCAGGGCAATGCCTACTGTTGGTGCCATCATGACCAGGGAAAAGAAATCATGGTCTGAAATCTCCAGATACGGGGCTTCTTTCTTACAAAATTCCTTCTTCAATGCATGGGTAGCCTCATGCACCTCAGGAATTTCAACAATGGTATGGATCTCGTGTTCTGTAAACATGACGAAAATTTAGGATCAGTAAAATAAGCAACCTGATGAAAATAAAAAAGGATTGATGTAAATCAACCCTTTTTAAAGCTTACTGTTCTAATACTGTTTTTTAAGACCCTTCCTCTACGGCCACTTCCTCATCTCCTTCTACCGGTGCTGTGGCAGCGGCTAGCAGCTCATCAAATATTGTTTGATACCGTACCTTGAGCTCATCATCCTTCTTAAGGGCTTTACTCAGATCATTGTATAACGAAACGGTGATCTCTTCTTTGATCTTTCCTACAAATACTTCTTTGAAATCGGACTGTTGCTGCTCATTTTTTGCCTGAATGTTGTTAAAGGCAGCTAGTTCACTCTCTGTGGCCTCTACTTCTTCCAACGAACCTGACCTACTGGCTTTTAGCATTTCACTGAATTTACTGGCTTCAATAGAATCATTTTCCTGAATCCAACCATTGTAGGCATCCTGCATCCTACCCTTTTCTCCTTCTACCCAAACCATCACAGTAGCGTAGCTAATTAATTCATCATCTGTAAATTCTGTTTTGTCTTCATCCTGAGCCTGTAATGACCAAACCACTAGTGACATTAAACATATTAACCATGTTCTTTTCATCCTAATCCTTTTTTATTAAACATTAACTTAATTCTTTCCAAATAGGCAAAAAAGCCTATCTCATTGCTTCCAAAGAGTGAAATGTTTGGAAAACGGTTTCACCTTTCCGAACATCAAAAGTGAAGGTTTGATTGTCTTTAGCTCCAACTTTATTGCTCGAAACCTGCAATATTACCTCATTAAGCCCTGTATCCAAAGGAACACGTGTATAAAATATATCATGGGGTAGTGTTTGCCAGTTGCGTGTATCAGCTTTTTCAGTAACTGCATTCACGATACCAACTAAAAAAGATAGCCCATCTCTAAACTCTTCTTTTCGTCTTTCTTCTTCTGATTTTTCTTCATTTGAACCTTGATCACCCCTAATGGCGCGCTCGATGGATTTCTTGATCGCTACTCTCAATAAACCCTGTGCAAACTCCCTGAGCATCCTTTCTTCAAGCACTTTAAAAGCAATGGCATTTACATCTTCAGCGAGTTCCAGCTGGTACTTCTTATTGTTGTGAGAGATGGCCGCCCGGTTAAATATCACCTCACGTTCTACATATTTTGGGAAGGCTACCCGAAAAAAACGGAGATCTGTTAATTCACTTTTCTGATCATTATCAGCTACAGGAAATGGAAAATTAAAACCATACTCTTCATTCACAAAGGATACCATCCCCCCTTGACCTTCTACGATTGTAAAGTTGACAGACCATTCAGATTTAATGGGGCCAAGCCCGTTGTGCCAAAAGAATACCAGCTCTTCAGAAGTATGGGTATTTTTATCATAGGTGATACCGAACTCCTTTTCATAGAAATCCAATTCTGTGAGAAAACCATTTAAATAGGCTGTTCTTAAGAGGTCTTGTTTTAATTGTGCGGGGATGGGGATGCCAAACTGACCACTATAATCCTCTTTGTAGATTTCAAGGCTATTGCGGTATGCGATAAAAGCATTGTTTACATCACCACTCGCCTCATAGATGATGCCCATCAGGTTATGAACAAATGCGTCTCTCTGATACTTTTTATCTGACTTGTATTTGTCAGAAAGCACCTGCAAGCGGTTATTTAGTCGCCTGCATTCCACCAGGGCGGCTTCGTAATCAGACAGTTTCAGATAGTTGATGGCTTTGTAATACAGCAACAAGAGGTGCTCATGGTCCTCTCCCTGATAGGTAACAGTATTGGGGTTTACCAGGAATGAGGCTGCGACATTGGCATAGTTTTTCTGATAATCCTCACCAAAAAGGTAAGCCTTTTCAAACCACTCATTACTCTCTTCATAATGGCCTAGCTGAGCTTTGACCAGTCCCTGATTGACAAAATACAAAAAGCGACTTTTGTCCTTAGCCTGCTTCTTATTACTATCCAGTAATTTTTCAGCGGCTTCCAGCTGCCCATTGGTATAATGCTGGTTAAACTCATAATTGAGTTGATAATATGTAGCACAGGATACGGTTAAACCCATAAACAGGATTAACCATATCCGGTTTGCCCAATGACGGATCACGAATTCAGGGTTATTTAACTTAGTTTCGGATGTATTTCTTGATCTCCTTGTCTCCTATCCAAACCTTTTCATTGGTTTCGATATTGGCCAACTCCAGGTTAACCTTATAGTTGACGACTTTTTGGTTGTTGTAAGCATCGGTAATCGCAGTGATCACACCAAACATCATGAAGTCTGCACCCAGCTCTCTCCCCCATTTAGCCTGTGTCTCGGGAGAGGCAAATTCACCTTGTTCGGCGCGTTCTTCTCTGAGTTTTTCCCTGAAAACCGAATTTTGTACAACACGTACCATCCCTGAATTGATAAACTCTCTTTCAATATCCTTGATAAAGGTCTCAGACTCGATATGTTCGGCAGTCTTATTCTGGATCATCCCAACGATGGTAACAGGTTTTCGGTTGTTGCCACGGACAAAATCCTGATGCCATGGGCGGTTCAATACATCATTGATCATTTCTTCAGCTACCAGCTTAGAATCAGTGTCGTTCCAGCGACCACTCAAATCAATTTGCTGATCCGGGCTTACGCGGGTTACGGTTCTTTTAGCACATGCTCCTAATATCATTAAGGCAGCTAAAACGGCGATGGAAAATGATAATCTTTTCATTTTATTTTGAGTTCTGATTAAGGTTCGAATTTGACTATCCTTTAGACGTAAAATTCAGACTAAAGTTCAAGTATAATTTTCATGTTCAAAAATCTTGCCGATAATGAGTTAGGGATCGCAAAATTATTTCCATTCACATCCCGGATCCATGTATAGGAAAGCGTATTGTCTGCTCCCAGGGCATTCAGAACCTCTGCCCTGATCCATAATTTATTGAAAAACCGATTTACCTTCAGATCAAATCGCTTGGATAACCCCAGGTCAGCCCGATAATACTCGTCCCCCTGAAAAACATTCCTCAAAGCTGGCTCTTGCGGTGGACCAAATGGATATCCCGAGCCAAAAATCAGATTTAGATACACTTCGATCGTAGGATCAATGGGCATGTGATCTTCAAAATATATGGCCAGATTGAGTCGCTGATCTGTTGGTCTTCTCACGTAGCCCAGATCATCGCCATCCAGGTCTTCTTTGGTATGCAGATAACTAATACTAAACCACGACTGAGTGCCCCTGATAAACTCACCATTTAAACGAAGGTCGAGGCCTGTAGCAAAAGCTGTGGCTGTCTCAGAGAGAAAACGTATCCTGACATTATCAATGTCATAGGGAATCACGTCATAGAGATATTTGTAGTAAACATCTGAAGAAAATACAAAGGGTCTCCCCCATAGGGTTAAACCCTGCCGCATACCCGCAATGAGATGAATGGATTTCTGTGCCATCCTCATAGCATTGATCTCTCCCTGGTAGTTTCTCAACTCCCGGTAAAACGGAGGTTGCTGATATGAACCTACAGAGAAAGAAAATGAAGTAGGTGTCTTCCATCGTGGAGTGAATCGATATGTTATCCTTGGGCTGACCAGCAATTCTTCGTTTAATGACCAGTAGTTTATCCTTGTGCCAGCAATCAGCGCACTGATAGAATCTTTTCCGTACCAGGTGCCCTGTAAATAGCCGGTTAATTGTGTTGCATTGAAATGAACCTCATTGAATGCAGCATAAGTGACCGACACATAATCTGCTGAATCAATAAAGCTGTATTCATTGAGCTCATCATCGATGCGTTGAAATGAAAGCCCTACCCCACTTTCCAACACCAGGTTGGGCCTGACCAGCATCTCCCATCGATTCTCCAGGGAATACAGTTGTGCCGAGAGTTGGTTTCTACCGTAGTCATAATTAGACCCGATACCCCTAACCACAACACGCTGCTCTCTGCCATTCCCTGATTGTGTGGCCACATCACTCAAACGATATGCTCCTTCGACTTCAAAAAGCTCTTGTTCTCTGGTGACAAGGCCTGACATGATCAGGTGGCTCCTTAAGCGATTGTTGAAATTATGAGAAAGCCTGATTCCGGATTGAAACGTGTCGTAGTTGAGCAACTCCCGCCCGATAAATGCTGTTTCCAATTGATAGTTTTCCCTCCATGTTCCGAATTCTGTAAGTTGTGATGTTGGCTCGGTGGTATAGCGGTTCCTTCCGTAAGCGATCAACCAATTCAGTTTTGTTTTATTGATGTAGGATGATTTTCGGGAGGTCAGATCGAAAGTTAACAAGCTTTGAACGTCAGTATACGTCGGGAAGTATTGTCCTTTGGTTTCCAATGAATTCAATAAATACCTGGAATCCCGATGTCTTGCACCAAAAAGGTAGGTGCCGTTTCTAAAGCTACCTCCGGTATAGGCTGTACCCCCCAACAATCCTGCAGAAACCGATCCTTCCAGCTCAGATGGTTCCTTATACTGGATATTGAGACTACTCGAGAGCTTATCGCCATATTTCGATTCCCATCCACCCGGATAAAAATCGATGTCCTCCACCATGTCCGGATTCACAAAGCTTAACCCTTCCTGTCTACCAGCATTGGAAAGAAACGGCCTGTAAATGGGAATATCATTGACATAGACCAGATTTTCATCAAAATTTCCGCCACGAACAGAATATGCAGAAGAAAGCTCATTATTGCTGGCAACACCCGGCAAAGTGATCAGGATCTTATTGAATTCACCAAATGCGGAAGGCAGGTTACGTACAGCTTCTGCATCTATTTCTGTTTTTGGAATGACTTCATCATTTCCTCTTTTATCACGCACCTCTACATCCTCAAGGGCTACTGTCAGATGTTCAAGCTTTATCGCTAAAAATTCGTCATTGGATATTGCCTGTCGATAATCTTTGAACTGAATGTGTGAAAAAAGGAGTGTATCACCCTTTGTGATTTTTATCTTAAACAATCCCTCATCATTAGATACCGCACCGGCTTCTCTGCCAACTACGCTAATATTCACATTTTTAACAGGTTTGTCGTCTGCGTCAGTAATTTTTCCGGAAAGGGTTATTCGCTGAGCAAAAACAACCGTACAAAACAGGCAACAGAGGGTAAAAAGTAGCGACCGGACCGACATGCTTATTGTCAAACGTCTTTCAGGGAGGCTATGGTATGTATGGGATCGTCTGAATTGAAAACAAAACTGCCTGCAACCAACATGTTGGCTCCTTTGCTTTGAAGCTCCTTATAATTCTTAATGGTGACACCCCCATCTATTTCAATGAGAATATCAGGATTGACCTGATCTGCCATTTCACGGGCTCGGGCAACTTTATTATATGTATTAGCAATAAACTTTTGACCTCCAAATCCCGGATTGACCGACATGATCAATACCAGGTCTAACAGATCATAGATATCATCCAACAGATCTACAGAGGTATGTGGATTCAAAGCTACACCGGCTTTTATTCCCAGCCCCTTAATGGCTTCAATGGTACGATGTAAATGGTTACAGGCTTCGTAATGAACCGTGATGATCTCAGCACCGCTATCCTTACATTTTGACAAATAAGCATCCGGGTTGGTAATCATCAAATGGAAATCCAATGGCTTTTGTGCCTTTTTAGCGATGGCCTGTGTTACCGGAAACCCAAATGAGATATTGGGTACGAACACACCATCCATAATATCGATATGGATGTAGTCTGCCTGACTTTGATTCAACATGGCTATTTCCTCATTTATCCGTCCAAAATCAGCAGCTAAAACAGACGGAGCTATCAGGCATTCGTTCATAATCAATATTTTATCAGTTTTATGGTTTTGTTATAGGAAGCAGATGAAACTTTGAGCAGATAGATGCCATTGCACACCGCAGGAAAATCCACCTCATGCTTGTCACTAGTGCTGGTTATTTCAATTCTTTGGTTAATCAGTGAAGATCCTTTTAAATCCGTAATCACCAAATCTATGAAACGCTCATTTCTAATCCCTTTCAAGTCGATATTGATTTTTCCTTCATGGAATGGGTTAGGATAAACCGTTACCTTATTTTCAAAAATATCAGAAACTGATAAAGTATTTTTAGCAACCGCTAAACGGTAATCAGGAATCCCATACCCCATCTCCACATTGGGATTTAATGCATAGTTGCCGGAATATTTGATGGCATTGATCACTTCCTGGCTTGACCATTCAGGGTTTGCCTGCCAGATAACTGCTGCAAAACCGGCGATCAACGGAGATGAAAAACTGGTTCCACTACCATAGGTAACCTGGTCCGGGTAACCTGCCCCATCAAATACAGTAGCTGGTGAACCCAGGGCCATAATATCAGGCTTAATCCTGCCGTCACTTGTCGGACCCACTGAGCTGAATGAAGCCCGCTCTCCCTGAGCGTTGACGCTGCCAACAACCAGGATCCCATCAGCATCTCCGGGGGGTGTAACATATTTCCATGATTTGTTTCCGGAATTCCCCCCACTCACTACAACAATCATTCCTTTTGAAGCTGCCATTTTTGCAGCCCATGTTACCACGGCAGTTTCTCCATCCAGCTGCTCCTGAGTGTAGTTCATGGTGGTGTCATTGAAGGTGGAGTACCCCAGGGAAGCATTGATAATATCGGCTCCAACACTATCGGCAAATTCGGCTCCAAGTAACCAGTTATATTCCTCAATCCGGTATTCACTTGCTACGTCTTCAGTTACACAAAGAATGAAACCAGCTTTGGGAGCCATGCCTTTTACCTCATCACCATAATCCATGGCAATGGTAGAAAGCACACTAGTACCATGGGCATTGGCTGAAGATGAGTACAGAAAGGGATTCCCTGAGTTGGTAACGAAATCCTTATAGGCAATGAGTCTATTTTCCTGGTGGATATGTGCAAATGGTTTGTATTCATTCACACCCGGGAAGCCCGCATCTAAAATGGCAATATACATCCCCTCACCCTGATATCCATCATTGTGCATAGAGTCGGCTCGTAACATAGCAAGCTGTAACTCTGTGGTGGCAGCAATAGCTTTTGGTGTCTTGAATGATTCTGGAATTTCAAAAGGAATTTGCTCGTATGACAACCTCGGGCCTTTAGCAATGTATTTGATACTGTCTACAAAAGACAGGGATGATATATCATCAGTCAGTGAAGAATCCGTTTGAACAAGTACCGCATTCATCCACCTGGATCTAAAGAAAACTGATGCACCCAGGCTGGTTATTTGAGCGACATAATTTTCGTCTATGGGTAAATCATCCATGGTAACCGGGATTCCCTGCTTATGCCTCCTTTCAATGGCTCTGGCACTCAAAAATGCTTCCGGGTTCTCAATTGAGTAACCTGATGATTCCTTATCAGAAAGGAATACCATAAACCTATGCTCCCCTGCAAATGCTGAAACATGAAGAAAAAGCAGCAACAACCAGATATATTTATTCCTCCCCATAAGCTGTTAAAACCTGTTCAATAATAATTCCTGAATCCACTTCTTCTGATCCACAATTTGCAGTACAATAATTCAAAACAATATAATTCTTTTCAACCAATCCAATGCCCCTTGCATAAACTTCGTAGCGCTGGTCTCTGTTCACTAAATTCTGAGGTATATCCGCAATCTGAACCTGGATCTTTTCGGCTCCTCCAAGGATCTCATCATAGATGGCTGTATTCGGTGTGACATACTTATATTCAGCGGAATTCCTGGAATTAAAAGCATTTCCATCCCAGATTTTATCCAGCTCAACAGGAAAGGTCATTTTGATCAGGGGGATATTCTCTTCTACTACCACACCATTGAATTGATCCCTTCGCTGGGTCCAAATATCCGCTATCTCCCATGCTGATGATTCATCTGATCTTTGCTCCCGCTTCATGATATAATAAGTAATATCTTCCTCCTGTACCATTTCCGTCACAGTAGTTTTTAGCTCATAGCGACTGGTATCCGGTCCCTGGGCGTTGTAGGTTACTTCCATGACATCAAAGGTCTTGTATGTGCCTATTTCGAGCGGGAAAAAATCATACCCGGTATCTATTTCAGCTCCCATGAATTGATCTTCACAGGAACCAAACAAAAAAGGAATGATCAAAAATTTAAACCAGTTGTTCATGCTTTTGTTTAAAACTGGAATGTATCCACCCGCCACCAATCACATCGTCTCCTTCATAGAATACAGCTGCCTGTCCCGGGGCGATGGCTTTCACCCCTTTTCCGAAGAATACCTTCATCGTATCGCCAACCTGTTCGATCACGGCGGGTGTACCACTGTCATTGTATCTCACTTTGGTGATTGTATCTCTCCTTTCACCTTCGACAGAGCCATATTTACTGATATTGAGTTGCTTCACATACATGCCATCCCTTGATAATTCGTCAAAAGTACCCAGCACTACCCTATTTTTATCTTTCTGTATCTCAGTAACGTACACAGGATAGCCTAAAGCTATACCCAAACCTTTCCGTTGACCGACGGTATAGAACGGATATCCTTCATGTGTCCCAACAACTGTGCCATCTTCCAACACGAACTCTCCTCCTTTTACTTCATCTTCCAACCCTTCTACACGCCGTTTCAGGAAACCGCGATAGTCATTGTCAGGTACAAAGCAGATCTCGTAGGATTCTGATTTTTTCACCAATTCATGGAAACCTCTTTCGGTAGCCATTTCTCTGATCTCAGACTTTCTCAGATGTCCCAGCGGATATTGGGTTCGGCTCAGGCTTTCCTGAGAAATCCCCCAAAGTGCATAGGATTGATCTTTGTTTTCGTCTTTACCCTTACTGATGACATACCGACCATTTTCTTCTCTGAGGTTGGCATAATGACCTGTGGCAATGTACTCACAGCCCAGCTTGTCTGCCCTTCTTAGCAAAGAGTCCCATTTGATGTGTGTATTGCACAACACACAGGGGTTGGGTGTGCGGCCATCCAGGTATTCATTGGTGAAGTGGTCAATCACATAATCGCCAAACTCTTCTCTGATGTCTACAATGTAATGGGGAAACCCAAGATCCACCGCGATGTTACGTGCATCATTGATGCTGTCTAAGCTGCAGCATCCGGTTTCTTTGCTGGACCCGCCGGAGGTGGCGTAGTCCCAGGTTTTCATGGTCATGCCGATGACCTCGTATCCTTGCTCGTGCAGCATCACTGCTGCGACTGAGCTATCTATTCCGCCGCTCATGGCGACGAGTATTCTTCCGTGTTTACTCATGCGTCTCGCCAGGTTGAAAGCCTGGTTTACGTGATAAATTATTACTCAATAAAACAAAAAAACGGAAAATAATTCCGTTTCTAAATGCAAAAGTAATTTAAATAAGTGGATTTTAAGGCACAATGTATCCGTGAGCTTCCAACCTGCTTACTGGTCAATAGACCCCACCACCCTTTTCATGAACTGGTTGGTAGCCTCTTTTTCAGGAGTGCCTGACTTAACCATCTTCTGCACTTCCAGGGCTCCGTAAAAATTAGAGATCAGCTCCCCGATCACATCCAGCTCCTCATCCTTTAAGTTTTCGCTTTCCGTCAGATGTTCCAATACTTCGATAGCCTCAACCACAAAATCCTCATCGTTTTCTGCGATGAAGCTGTTGATATGTTTAATTAGTGGCAATCTCATCAACCAATGCTTTGAGTTGTTCTGCTTTATTTGTCTGCACCTGATTGAGCAATTCACCACGGCTAAAACTTGCGAAAGTAGGTAGATTGTCTACTTTGGCTAATTTCCTGGACTCCGGGTATTTCTCTGCATCCACAACCAGGAATTTGATATCACCATGTTCACCAGCCATCCTTTTAAATTTAGGCTTCATGATCCTGCAGTTTCCGCACCACCCTGCTGAGTATTGCACAACTACTTTATCAGCGCCTGCTACTTTTTCTGCGAGGTTATCTTCTGCTAATTCTTCAAACATTTTGATCTTATTTTTAACTAGAAAGGTTCACCCTTACGGATGAACCTCTACACTAAATATGCTATAAATCTTAGTTATTGCTCAGGTAAGTCATCACGCCATCTCTGTTGGCTGACATGGCTTCTTTACCATCTTCCCAGTTGGCCGGACATACTTCACCCTTTTGCTGAATGTGAGAATATGCATCGATCATTCGAAGGAAGTCATTGACATTTCTTCCCAGAGGCATGTGGTTGATGCCTTCGTGGAATACCTCACCTTCTTCATCGATCAGGTAAGTTGCCCGGTAGGTTACATAGTCACCTTCGATCAATTCAGAACCTGTCAATTCATCGTATTTCACAGATTTCACGTCAAGGATATCCAATAGGTTCGCCAGGTTACGGTTGCTATCCGCAAGGATATCATAGGTAACACCTTCGATTCCTCCATTGTCTTTGGATGTGTTTAACCAGGCAAAATGTACTTCCGGTGTATCACAAGACGCACCGATAACGATGGTATTTCTTTTTTCAAATTCAGGTAGCGCAGCCTGGAAAGCATGTAGCTCCGTAGGACATACGAAAGTGAAGTCCTTAGGGTACCAGAAAAGCAATACCTTCTTTTTGCTTTCTTTAGCCAGTTTTAGAATGTTGATCTGTTTTACATCGCCCATTTCGTCCATTGCGGGCACAGAAATATCTGGAAATTGTTTACCTGTAAATGCCATTTAATTTTGGTTTTTAGATTTCGCGCAAAAGTAGACTTCCGCGGGCTTTTAACCTAGTGAAAAAGTCAGCTCGGAATAAGATTTAGAAGATTTTAAATAAGCGTCCGTTAGAATAAAAATCCTCAAATTTTATATCAGATTTTCGAGAAAATGGTAAGGTGTATTGGGGATTGTCGGGCAAGTGGGGAAACACTGGTGGGTGGAGTAAACAGCATATTTGCTGTGGGTTTGCTAAAAACTTCTTTCCTTCATTTCAGCATTATCCATTTCCGTTGGAAAAAAGTCTGTTACATAAACCTTTCCTTCACTCTCCCGGATATAATAAATAATCTTGATTTCTGCTCTTTTGGTTCGGTCAAAAAGGATAAACCGATGGTCCTGTTTCAGGCCTGTCAACCATTTTTCTTTTGTTCCTCGGTGAGGATGGTGTTTTAAGCTCTGGGCCATATCCTCTAACTCATCCGCTAACTGCTCGGCACGGTCGATTGGATAGTGTTCGTACAGATATTCCAGAACTTCGTAAAAATGATACCTGATAGTGGAGTGAATGCTACCTGATACGCTCTCGCTTCTCCTTTTTCCACGTTTGAAAGTCGGCATTAAATTGTTTGGCACTTATTGTTTTTCCTTCGGCGATCTCTTGCCCTGATTGCTCTGCCCTGCTAATCATTTCCTTTTTCAATGCCTCCCTTGGTTGATCTTTACTCTTTTTCTCAACTTGAACCATACTATGTACCAGTGCCAAAAATCTATCATCCGCTTTATCTACATACTCATGGATCTCTTTCCGTATTGTCGAAACTTTCATGTTTAAATGCCTTTTCTACAAAGTAACGATTTTTTTATATAATGCTGTGTCTAATCAATCGTTTGTCTATGCCTCACTCAGTCAGCAGAAAACAGTCACAAGTCATCTACCCTCAGCCAACGCGCTAAGACTTGCCACAAACTAGACGTAGTTTGCCAACTACGACTTCATATCAAAGCTAATTCCAACAGAATACTAGATGCAATTCTGATACAATTACACCACTATATACTAAGAAATCATAAAAATAAGCGTAGCTACAACCTACGCTTAGAGGGGGAATACAAGGTCACTCGGCGAAGCCGAGCGACTTAATGATGACTGTATGAAACCTTTTGATAATTATTTGGTCTTTCTTACTTCCAATATCGTCCGGACATTGATCTTTTCTACTATTGACAGCTTATCATTAACATCCTCAAAATTGGGCTCATACCAAGGCTGTTTTGCAAAGTATTCCCGCCACTTTTCTGTCTTAAAGATGTATCCATGATCAGCGAAAATTTCATTACGCATTACATCTAAATCTTCAACATCAAAATCGATCAATTCATCAAAGCTTAATAGCCTTGATGAAGCATCAAAAGATCTGCTCGATTTATTGGATTTATTTGGAATAAATTGGAATCCATATTCATTTATCAAATAATACTGAAATTCCCTTCTACCTGGCAATTCCTTCCCATTTTCATCCAATTTAAGGTATTGCAAAGCCACCTCAAGCAAACTGTCCTCAACAATCTTCAATTCGGTAACAAATCCACCTTCTTCATCAAGCTCAGTTTTAGATATGACTTCACTCATAAGGAGTGTTCCCTTATTATCAACAGTGTGTAACATATAGTACGAATAATGACCGCCCCAGGCTCTGTAGTATTCAACTAAGAAAGTGCAGCTTTTTTCTTTTTCAAACATATGAAGAGCCATGATGGAAGGTGTCATCTCTTCATTAATTTTTTCATTAAATACACAATAAACTCTCTCCTTTGATAGTTCCTTCGGAGCATCTATTGAAGCAAGCTCAAATTCGGTTTTAAGGTCCTCTAGGCAATTTGACCCGAATACTAAAATTGTAACTATTAGTATCTTCATTAGTCACTAATTTTATTCCACAAATTCTTCATCAAAATCCAAGAATAGAGCTGATTCCACGACATACCCCATCCATTATGATTATAAGTTAAGGTGGTGTCATTTTCATTTTGTCTATACGAGTGACCGATACTGAATTGGTCTCCAACAACATACCAGTCATAGGTTACACCAACTCCTCCCTTAGAGTGAATCACTTGAAATTCTATAACATTACCATCTGAGTCATACTTCGCTTTTCCTGTTGCTACCATGACGTGATGAGCATATCCGTTTTTATACTCCATAAAAACAAGATCGCCCATAATAAGCCTATTAAAGTCCTTATGAAGCTCCCCCTTTCCTATAGGACCTAAAGAAGCTTCTTTAAATTTCTCTTTCTGTTTATTTGCTCCATCATAAATTGAAAAATCATCCATCAATTTATCAGGATCAGAATTAAAAGCTATGGTAGCAAATCCTGAACAATCTACACCGCAATCATAGTTTTCTGGAACATTTGCTCCGTTAGCTCTATAAATCTCATATTCATCTACCACATAATTCTGGAAGTTCTTTCCATATAAAGCTTCTGACCAATGAACATTATTCTTCATTCCTATATTAATCCTTTTCATATTAACATTCCCTGGTGCTCCTCCGATGTAATACGGATTTTTTCCTGACCATTGGTAAGGAGTTTTCAAATATCCCATTGCTGCTTGTAAAATATCCCATGGAGTTGCTCCATCTGGATCAACATACCTGATCGGATTATTTAACGCATAGTTGTATGGACTCATATCAACATGATTGATTGCCAATCTATCAACTATAAACCATCTACCCAATGACGGATCGTACATCCTTTCTCCAAAGTCATGCCACTGAGTCTCTTCCTGCAGCTCCTTCCCATTATACTTATACTTCTGAACCGTGGTCCCTGGCTTGGTATACGAGTTAAAGGTCAACCCAAAGGGATAATAATCACTGCTTTCCAGGATCGGGCTTTCACTGATGGCTACATCTAAATTATCAAAATACACGTACTGATTGCTGGTGCTTTCGTTGCTCACATAAATATACACATATCCGGCCTGTTCGATGATCAGGTCCTCAGCTGATAATGTCCACTCCAGGTTAGCGCCTTCCGGCATCCCCACATAACCTTCCTGCCCGGTAAGGTTATATTCACTGTCAAACACCAGGTAGTTGAGGTAGGCTGCCGGATGGGTCTCATCACTCGTACCCCCTATTGCTATTGCACCACCAGCAAAGGAGTTAAACACATCATAAATAAGTTGTTGTCCTTCAGTCCCACCGTTCATACCACCATAGGCAGTAGTGAGAGCCCCAGCCAGCGTGGCCAATGGTGCACTATTCGTTCCCCAGCCCGTGGCATCTTCATAATAGGCTACCACACTCATATCAATGGTATCACCTTTTGAAACTGCTAATGCCAGTCCCGGGCCAATCGGTGCAGAACTGTTCAACCGAACTGCTTTACCCCCCACGGGATAGGGAACTCTAGGTTCCAGGTTGTAGAAATCCTGGGATTCCTGTGCATTGTTGACATCCTCCATGGTGGCCAGGTAGCCGCTTGTATAGGTTTTGGTCGTAAATGTGGTTCTCACGTTGCCTAAGTGATCCTTAAGGTGGTATTGATAGACCATTTCGGTTTCAGGCACGATCCTTCCCTCTTCATGTTGAATAAATTGTAATTCCCGTGTTCCTGTCCCCTGTGTCTCATATATGAATTCACCCACATAATCTGTGGTTTTGACTAAAGTGCCACCCTCAAATACTTTCTGCTGCAGCTTAATCCCAGCAGCATCATAGGTGTATTCAATATAATCTCCAGGTGTTTCCATCTCTAAGAGATATGGGAGGTTCAAATGATTGTAATGAATGGCATCAATCCCTTTGTTTCGGTCTTTTATCATGTTGCCATTGTCATCATATTCATATTCAGTAGTAACATCAGCACCATCTTTAAATCCAAGATCATTGCTTACTCCATCTTCAACCTTCCTCAATCGGTTTGATTTCTCACTGTTTTCATAATTGTATACCAGGGCATCGATAGCACCTCCTCCAGTTCCTTTTCTGGTCAGAGATTTGATATTACCATTCAGGTCATAATTCAGGTCTGTCACACTAAAACTGTTCACTGACCCAAAAGTACCTGTGGTTTTAGTATGGTGTTGCGCACTTTTTAGTCTGTTCATCGGATCATAGCCGTAACCATAGGCCCTTTCCTGAACCCCATCGACACTTTGTAAGTCGCTCCATAGCATTGCACTGATATTTCCATTGAAAGCTGAAGTATTACTCAAATCACCATTGACTTCGTTGTACAATAACTCAAAACCGAAATAATCATTGTCATCGTCATTATTAACGTCAGGTACCAGTGAAGCATTGTTCATAGAAGTTAACCATCCACGTATATTGTAGCGGTAATCTACGGATTGTGCGAGTACAGGAACTTCAGTCGATTCATAAATCTTAATATTCCTATAATAGCTATTGGCATTTTTACTTCCACCATCATGATCATTGGCAAAGATCAGGTAGGTCATAGCTCCAGTATAATACTGTCCAATAGGGATTTCATAAGATTTCCATTCACCGCCAGAGTAATCGTTGAAATCCTCAATACCCCAGGTTTGAGTTCCATATAATTTAAAAGTTTTCCCCTGATCCAGGCTATTGTTATTGGTAAGTCCAATGCCATGTATTTCTCCTTCAGTGCTACTTTTAAATTCAAAAGAAATAACGGTGCTAGACTGGATATCATAATCAAAAGCCATTTTCTTCCAGGTATTCCCATCTCCAATCTTTAGTGTGCGGTTATTTTCAATGTTCCAGGCATTGACATCTGCATCCTGGCTACCACCATAGCTGCTAAAATCTCCTGCTACGAATTCAACCTGCTCTCCCATTATACTATGGAGCCCTTTATCAACCAGCTCCCCCAATTCATTGTACTCATTAGATAGCAGCGTTATTTCAGGTCCGGAATCCACCTGGTGATTTACTGTCAAAAGCCTGCCCGCATGATCATAATCGAATGTTCTTGTTATTGAATTGGATCCAGTTACGTAATTATGGACAGTTTTTGTTTTTAATACTTTCCCGGTAAAATCGTACAGATTGCTGGTAATATCTATTTCACCAAGGTTATTATCTCCAACTACCTGAATAACACGATATCGTTCATCATAATAGTTGACTGACTTTAGCCAGCTATTATCCGATAGGTTCTTCACCAAACCTCCGGTAATCTGACCTTTGACTGCCGTATTTTCACTCAGCTCAGAATTATAGGTCACACCATTGAATAATTGAGACAGCGAAGGGTTCGAGTAATAGAAATTTTGATCACTGTTCCAGGCATAATCATCGTAGTAAGTAACTGTGAGATAATCATTGGCTGCTATTCCTTTTGGGAAGGATTGGTCAGTATAACCGTGTACCATTGCACCTCTAACCTCGTACCATTCATCAGCATTTCCCTCGGAGGCTACATAAAATGCATCAACAATCCCCTGCATGGTCTCCTGGTTGACCTGAGAGCCATGAGTATAGGTACCTGTGCTGACCGGCCGGTTCAAAGCGTCATATTTTGTAAAGGTCCATTCAAGGTCTGGTCGCTGATTCGCATCCTGGGTCAACACCAGTCGATCTCGATTGTCATAGACCATATGGACCCATCCGGATCCTGGTACTTTTTTCTCAATCATTCTGTTTCTATGATCATATGTATACTGGAATCCCAATGCATCTAATTCTCCTGTTTCCAGCGAGGTATTACCTTCAAATATTTTTGGTGGGAGTACAAATCTCAGGTTGCCAAGGTCATCATAGATGTAATAGGTCTGCGCCCAGGGGTCTGAGGTATCTCCTGTCTCAACCTTCTTAAGTACGGTTCTGCCTAGCTTATCCGTATATTCAACAACTCCATGCCCTTCTTCGTCTTCTGTCACCATCTTTTGTAATTGACCCACACCATAGTCAATCGTTGAAACAGGGGCATTGCTTATAATATCCCACTGTTTTACCTCTCCCGATGCATTGGTGCTGTAATTGAAACGAACAACCTTATCCGTAGTCACAGCCGGGTCCTGATCCGGTTGCCATGATGTGCCAGAGGCTCCCTGCTTCAATACCCTATTTAAAGGAGAGGGTTCAAAGACTTTCACTCCATAAGGGTGAGTATCATGAGCCACTTTTCCGGCATTTTGGTAAAAATCAAATTGAGCGGTGCTTTGATGGTTTATGGGGTCAAGGTCTGCAGCATTTGTCTGGTATTCCCCAGTATTTCCATCAATATAAGGCAATAAGTCTACCGGTGATCTTCCATATTGATCATATAAGATGGGTTGAATGAGGTCCTCTTGATTTGGAGAAGCGTTCCACACCACTTGCTGCATAGGTCGTCCCAGACCATCGAAATAATTGATGGTTCTATTTACTGAATTTATATCATCGGGGATATCATCCGGGTCTATACCGGCTTTTTTAAAGGTATGGGTAATGATATGGTTTTGATCAAGGCTGCTGTATTCCTTTTCAACCCTAACCGAGCTTGTCAAATAAATGGCACCGGAATTGGCAGTAATAGACACCTGGTAATCTCCTGATTCTGAAGCAACATATATGTTTCCAGTAGCTCCAGATATATTCTGAGTGTTCCGTCTCCATTGATAACCTGAGTAACCAGAAGGAACACTCAGTGTAACTGTCTCGCCGGTATATAGCGTTGTTGGTCCTGATAGCTGAATATCCGGATTGCTATTTACGGTAATTGTTCGGGTATCAGAATCCGAACAACCGGAACCGTTTGTATAGGAGTAGGTAACTGTATGGTTGCCTATGCCTGCCGATGCGGCATTAAAGGTAGAACCTGAAATACCAGGGCCTGACCATGTGCCTCCGGATGGCGATCCTGTAAGCGATATCGAACTTGTGGAGAAAGTAGTAATATCTGGTCCTGCAGATACTGTTGGAATACTATTAATAATAGCTGTAATAGCCTTTCTATCACCATCAAGGCACCCAGTACCAGAATTATAGCTTGCCGCATAATAAGTGGTACTACTACTTAAGCTTGGGGTTTGATAACTCGTACCCGTATGTAACAAGGTACCACCACTTGATGCACTGTACCATCTAATCGTATTCCCATTACTCCCAGGTGAGGCTGTTAAGGTTACTGTTCCGGTACCACACCTGGATGTATTACTCCCGCTTGCCAATCCCGGAATTGAATTGATCACCGCCGTTATCGCCTTTCTATCTCCATCAAGGCACCCAGTACCAGAATTATAGCTTGCCGCATAATAAGTGGTACTACTACTTAAGCTTGGGGTTTGATAACTCGTACCCGTATGTAACAAGGTACCACCACTTGATGCACTGTACCATCTAATCGTATTCCCATTACTCCCAGGTGAGGCTGTTAAGGTTACTGTTCCGGTACCACATCTGGATGTATTACTCCCGCTTGCCAATCCCGGAATTGGATTGATCACCGCCGTTATCGCCTTTCTATCTCCATCAAGGCACCCAGTACCAGAATTATAGCTTGCAGCATAATAAGTCTTATTGCTGCTCAAGCTTGGGGTTTGATAACTCGTACCCGTATGTAACAAGGTACCACCACTTGATGCACTGTACCATCTAATCGTATTCCCATTACTCCCAGGTGAGGCTGTTAAGGTTACTGTTCCGGTACCACACCTGGATGTATTACTCCCGCTTGCCAATCCCGGAATTGGATTGATCACCGCCGTTATCGCCTTTCTATCTCCATCAAGGCACCCAGTACCAGAATTATAGCTTGCAGCATAATAAGTCTTATTGCTGCTCAAGCTTGGGGTTTGATAACTCGTACCCGTATGTAACAAGGTACCACCACTTGATGCACTGTACCAACGGATCGTATTCCCATTACTTCCAGGTGAGGCTGTTAAGGTGACTGTTCCGGTACCACACCTGGATTTATTACTCCCGCTTGCCAATCCCGGAATTGGATTGATCACTGATTTATTACTCCCGCTTGCCAATCCCGGAATTGGATTGATCACTGCTGTTATCGCCTTTCTATCTCCATCAAGGCAGCCAGTACCAGAATTATAGCTTGCCGCATAATAAGTCTTACTGCTGCTCAAGCTTGGGGTTTGATAACTTGTTCCTGTATGTAACAAGGTACCACCACTTGATGCACTGTACCAACGGATCGTATTCCCATTACTCCCAGGTGAGGCTGTTAAGGTTACTGTTCCGGTACCACACCTGGATTTATTACTCCCGCTTGCCAATCCCGGAATTGGATTGATCACCGCTGTTATCGCCTTTCTATCTCCATCAAGGCACCCAGTACCAGAATTATAGCTTGCAGCATAATAAGTCTTATTGCTGCTCAAGCTTGGGGTTTGATAACTCGTACCCGTATGTAACAAGGTACCACCACTTGATGCACTGTACCAACGGATCGTATTCCCATTACTTCCAGGTGAGGCTGTTAAGGTTACTGTTCCGGTACCACACCTGGATTTATTACTCCCGCTTGCCAATCCCGGAATTGGATTGATCACCGCTGTTATCGCCTTTCTATCTCCATCAAGGCACCCAGTACCAGAATTATAGCTTGCAGCATAATAAGTCTTATTGCTGCTCAAGCTTGGGGTTTGATAACTCGTACCCGTATGTAACAAGGTACCACCACTTGATGCACTGTACCAACGGATCGTATTCCCATTACTCCCAGGTGAGGCTGTTAAGGTTACTGTTCCGGTACCACACCTGGATTTATTACTCCCGCTTGCCAGTCCCGGAATTGGATTAACCGTGACAGTAATGGATTTCCTCGGGCTTATTGTATGGCTACAACCTCCAGCATCTTTTAAGGTTCCACCCACATAGAAGGTTTTGCTCCCTCCGTTTGTTTCACTATACGCTACAGTTGGCTGATAAAAGCTTCCAGTGTGCAAAGCTGATCCGCCAGATGAACTTGCATACCATTTATAGGTACTCCCAGATGCCCCTCCTGCTGCGGTTAAATGGAAGGTTGCACTTCCGTCACAAAGATTATCCTCTTGTTTACTTAAAGTCAGTGTAGGTGTGGTACTCGGTACGTATGTAGCATCGACCCTAACTCGCTCACTTTCACAACTTCCTAGCCTGGTACTTACCCAGAAAGTAGAAGAACTTGTAACCGTATGGGAGGTAGTCAAATTCCAATCCCCTGAAGAAACTACTGTTGGTGTTATGTAAGAAGAACCGGTTGAGCTAGTATACCATCTATGGCTTGCACCTGTGATTGGATCCTGAGTTTGTGGAATCGTATTGGCATACATAACCATTTCGGAAGATCCACAACCATTAGTTCCGTCGGATGTTTCAGGAGCCGGGGCTGGATTACTTATCGTTACATATCTTTTCCCCGAACCGCTACTCCATTGACCACTGCTATTTCGTGCCCTAATATAGTAATATCCTGAGCCTTCATTGGCAGTAAAATAAGTTCCCGAACCTTTTGAGGTGGATGTGCCATTTGAATTTTTTCCCTGCCAATACCAGGTTACACCACTTGGCGGGGATCCACTCCTCTTAAGGGTAGCCTGTCCAGCACATTCACCAGAAGAAGATATAGTTGGATTAGCGGGGGTTGTTGGACCTGTACCCGTTACGCTGACTGATAAAGATCCGTAATAATAATCATAATATGAATCTGCATCATAGTACAAAGTTTGGTTACCAGCGTGTGTCCATTTAACTGTTGCATAGGTTGAGCCAGCACTGGTTACCTGCCCGGTATAAGCTCCCCAGTAGTAATTATTTACTGAACCAGGAACACTAACATAATAATTGTAACTATAGTTTTGAGTAACGGAAGTAGATCCACTAATTGTTACTTGCTGACTATAAACGGAGTAGACACTTCCTAATAGCATTATAAGCAATAAACTAAATAACTGGATTCTTCTAAAAACCCGCACAACTAGCTTTAATGATTTTTGATTCATGACGAGAGCTTTTAGTTGACAGTTTTGTTTAAATACCACTTTCTAAACATTCGGTTAGCGTTCTTATCTCCACCCAGGTCTAGAATCATAATGGACCTATTGATATTTTCAACTCGCTGGACAATCAGCTTTCCGTCAATCCTTATATGAAGTGTTCCATCATCAGATGGGAGTTTCCAGGTACCTGTCACCTGATTTCCTTCCGTCAATGTGAGAATGTAAGTCCCATCAGCTTTGAAGGTCACCCTCCGTTTGCTAAAGGAATTGATAATCCTGGACTTACGCTCAGAGCTGAGACTATCATAATGCAATCTGGAGGAACGGTTTGCTTTGGATATGCTTTGATCATAATCCAGTTTCCAGGAACCAACTAATAGTTTTTCAATCTTGTTTGTTCTTGGAGTCTTGTTTGCTTTTTGGGCAGGTAGCGTTGAAATGGATAGTACAAACAACAATAAGATTGGTGCTATCCTAATAAATATCGGGTTACTAACAATTGATTTCATAGCTAAATTCATAAATCAGGTGTGGAGTAAGGTGATTATTCTTGTCTATAGTGGTATTCGGTTTTAGTGAGTGGATTTCCTTCAAAATCGACAACTTCTATTAACCTCCCAAGTTCATCGTATGAATAATATGTGGTTTGGCCATTAAGATCAGTTTGGCTTGTCATGCCCACCTGTGGGTCGTAGGTGTAGGTAGTGATCATGGCATCTGATAGACCTGAGATTCCTCGCAAATCATTTAGTGCAACCCTTAAAGTGGCCTCGTTGCATCCGGAGGTTCCCATACAATGATCATTGTCGAGGTTTGATTTGGATTGGATATCAGCAATTGTCGAACTGGGAATATCAGCGTAGCTGGCATTTACAATTTTTGCGATAGGAAATCTCTCATTGTACCCCCAGATATAGACAACATGATAGTCATCTTTTCTCGAAAGTTCCAGGGGATTTCCATCCGAACTGTATTCATGATAAATTGATCGGAGTTCGAGTGGGTTTGTACTAGGATCATAAACTCCACTTAGAAACATGGATCCGGATGGTAAAATAATATCCGTATTAGTGGGTAATCCAAGATCAATATCCCAGTCTTTGTAATTAGTTCTCTGTACTGTTAAAAGTTCATTGGATTCAGCTAATCCATCATCATCCTGATCTTTATACGTTTCCATCTGGATGGGTGCTGCAATTCGGTAAGCCGAACCATTGGATTTGAGCTGGGCCACTGCCAAATTTGCATCAATTGTCAAATCACCTCCTTGTAAACTTCCCGTGGTCACATCGTCCGGATAATGGGTTTTAGTAATCATCGGGCCTCCGTCACTGGTTGTTACAATAGTTCTGGTAGGAAGCAGGTGATCCGAATTGTCATAGTGATAAGTTGTTGTGGTGACTCTTGGATTCAATCCGTCCTGGTCATACTCAGAAATTGTTTTCTGTTCTAAGACCTTCCTTCCTACTTCCACATCTGCCACATAATAGCTAAGCGCATGACTGCTTCCATAATAGGGTGCGACAGGGCTACTATCCCAAATAAAAACGTTTGGATTATTGGTATTTAAGAAAACATAGTTATGACTAATATCCTGTTTCGAGAGCTCTATATAACTATGATTCTCCTCATATATTTGAACATATGGACTACCGGTAGTGCCTTTTCCTTTGTAAACCTCTTTCTTGTCCAGAAATCCAAGCCTCCACGTATCATTTCGATAGTAGTCTATGATATTGTCATTTTGGACTGAACCAAAATTAATATTCAAATCAGCATCATATGTGGCTTGTGGATGCTTGAAAAAGGCTATTCCACTGGTTGGTTGTATTAATCTTTGCCGGGGGATGGTCTCATATTCGTATACAGTCTTTCCTAAAGGTTCTTGATTTATAGAATTTATATCAAACTCGGTTACAGTACCATATTCGACTGATGGTCCTCCACTCAGATTGTTGTCATAGAATAGATTGGTAGACAGCTCTAGCCTAAGCGCTTTATCAACCAGAAAGAATTTCTTAAATGCCTTGTTATTTTCAGGCTGAAGGATGTTGTGATTTGAGTATTCAAACTGTTTAGTAGATACCGGATTAGCTGAACTCCCATCATAGTTTTTTACCTCCTTTATTCTCAACCCACCCAAAAGTACGGTTTTTTGAATCTGGTATGGAGGACCGTACTCATTCCATGAAGCGGTAGCTGATGTGATAGCACAATCATAAACCCCATTGGCCTGATAAGCATCACGATACTCGTATGCCTGTATAGTGTGCTGGCCTACCATGTTAAAGTCAAATGTTTGAAATGACGATGCATATATTTCATTCGCATCCGGGGAGGGTGGATTATACTGCGTCCCGTCAAATACCACACGCGTTGGATCTATACCCTGGGCTTGGGAAAAGGAAATACTAAGCTGTCCACTCGCTGGCACATAATCCCCGGATGCAACCGTGAAGGTTTTTTCTTGAAAGTTCTGATCTGGACAGTCACTGGGAGTGTTGTCAGGAGGACCATAGGCTATTACAGTTTGACTTTTTCCAATCTGGTCACGTTGAGTAAAGTTGTCTGTATATTGATTTGGTTCATATTCAAAAATGGTATATCCCCCAGTAGGATAGATAATTTTATTGAGTACGGCTGCTTTCATCTTTACTTCGTCCGCTTCTCTGTCTCCGTTACCTTGATCGTATTCAATAGTTTGGGCAAATCCACCTACACTGTTTACAAACATTCCTACTGTTTTGGGCATAAGTGATCCTGTGTTTGTATTGGCATAACCCCAAGAATCCAGCGAAGTAGAGCCTCTCAATGGTAAGGTAGTAGAGTTATATTCAAATGCATAAGCTCCTCCGAGTCCATTTATTCCGATGGTAATGTCATTCAGCTTTAGAGATTTTGTACGGCTATTTACCATGCGTGTACCATTGAATGATACTGCAGCCGGTCCTTGTATAGTATTGTATCCAGTCGGATATACTCCTCCAGAACGGGTAAAGTATGAATAGTTAAATGTGTATCTAGTTAGTAAGGTTCCAGAACCATACGTGCCAGAATAGACCTCAATGTCTTCCAATCGGTATTCATCAGCAAGATCTTGTCTATCCAATACTGAGTTGAATAAAACATATCCATTGGCAAACTCTATTCTTTCAAGATATCTTTTTGATACATTGGTTCCGTTTGGGTAATTCCCTTCAAGTGGTTGGGAAGGTGTAGGTCCATCAATAACTATACTCTCTCCAGTAGCAACAGGATAATCCCAGCTCGATTTCTCCTTGTAGTAAAATTTGATAATATCAGAAGATGTAACGGAGATCATCTCAGTCAAAAACCAGGTACTAACATAGTCGAATGCATTTTCATAGCTGGTTGCCGGATGTGTACTTACCTCAGTGGCATTTTCAAGCCCGCTGGCATCTCTTCCAAACCTTAAACGTGTTCCATCCATTCTGGTCACTACAATCTCATTGTTTGAAATGATTTCAACGCGAGCTCTAGTCTGATCTTTGAATACCGCCTCATCATTTGTTGGATCATAATAAAAGGACGTACTGATTCCAGGTGCATTGATGATAAATTCATCTGGTTGCCCATCATATACCCCTCTCACTACCGCACCCATGTAGTTGAAGTTGGTTTCGTTAAATGTCGGATTGCTGAGATCATAGATTTCAGGAGAAGGAGGAGTAGTACTATACGGTGCCAGAGGTCCTGGTCTTCCTTTTACATTCCTGATGATCGCTCCACCGGCGTTTAGCGTCCATCCCAGACCAACCCATGAAGCGAGATCATTAACTTTCACCCCACTGGTATTGTATGACAGACTGATTGGCAATTCTTGTTTACCTGTGCTGATAGTGTAGATCGGTACATTGACTCCTATTGTACCCAAATTGTGATTTACAGGGTAAAGTCCATAGTTTCCTAAGCTAGCAGCATTCGGAGAAACGGGTGCATACTCAGTTAGCTGATGACCAATGGGTTGACTTTGTCCCATTAGGAATATGCAATTAAAACATGAGATTATTATCAAAAGAATCCTCACACAATTTAGTTTTTCGAAAAAGATCATCTTGTTGAATTCTGAATTAATCATTACATTATTTTATGGTACTTTTTTATCAGAGGACATCTCATTATTAATTTCGAGTCCAAACCTCACCACCCATGGCCCCGGATAAACTGCCCTCGTTTCATCATATATAAAATTGTATTGAACAATGATTTTACCTTTGACCTTCTTTCCGAGATCAAAGGTTCTCCCTATACCCGCCAGGACTCCGGGTACCATTTGACGATTGGGGGTTTCTAATTGTGGAATGGTTGGCTTAAAAATCTGTTCATATTCTGCATGAGCAAAAAAGCTATTGATCACGAAGTAATCGGCAAATAACCTGCCTCCATAAGTGTCCGAACCAAAGGATTTATACCATCTTTTATCTTCTCTGAATTGGGATCGAATCACGAACTCAGTTCCTGTTGAAAGCTTCTTATTAATCATAAAAGCGATTGATGGTGAGAAGTCAATATCAAGAGATTTACTTATTTGGCTTACTCTAAGGTTTCCACCAAGTTTTATGCGTTCCCAAAATGACAGGTTTTCTAGTGAGGTCTTTTTAACACCTTGCTTGAGGTGTGCTGAAGAAGGAAGCGTTAAATATTTTCTCTTGTTCTTCTCTAATTGCTGGTGAGCTTTGTGTATTGTCTTATTCTTTTCTACCAAATCAGAAGCAGAGAGTTTTTCTAAACTTGATTTCAAATTCTTCCCTTCTCGATACTTATTAAAATCTTTTTGATAAGACTCAAGTTTCTTTTGTTCAGCAATAAAAGTGCTTTCTTGTTGTTTTAGCTCATCAACCTCGTGAAGCGATTTAGCATATGATTCAAGATGATTGGAAAGTTGATTTTGAAGGAGACTGTCTCTATTTGTGCTATGAGTTAGTGTAGAATCAATTAATAAAGGAGGAATTGTAATGCTATCGTAGCGTATTTCTGAATTTAAACTTTCGATTCCAAGGTAACTATTTGAATAAGCATTTATAAGTGTCTGACATGAATCGATTTTCTCATTGTAGAACTGAATTGATGTTTCATTGTCAATCCCGGAATCATTTGCTTCAGCTAGTAGTGAATCTACAATTGATTGGTATTCTGACTTGGATCTCGTTAATTCTGAAATGGTAACAAGATCATCTATTGGGATATCGTCTAAATGTTCAGATATTTTTGAAAAGGAATCTTCAATATCATCCCGCGCGGCATGGTACTCTTCTGCGCTACCTAACTTTTCTTTTGCTGCGTGCTTATATTCTTTTTGAATCTTCTTAACCTCTTTAATCTTCTCAACCCATGGGTTAGAGTAAGAGACTGATGTCTTTATTTGTGCATTTGAGACTTCTACACAAAAAACATACAGGCATAGAAGTATTAGCCTATAATTTAGGTGGTTCTTCAATTTAGGTTAAGCTGATTCTAAAGATTGAAGATAACTACTATTCAAAAAAAATAAAAATATTTTACATCGTTTTTTTATAACTGAATCAGATTAGTATGATATCACTCAACTACTTCAGATTAAAATCCACTTCCATATTTTTTTATTTCTTTGCAGCAAACAATCGAGATGGCTTTAAAATCATTTGTCAAGATCAACCAGGTTTCAAGTTTGAGTGATGCCAGATACTGTGCGGGAATGGGTGTGGATATATTGGGTTTTTCATTGGTAGAGGGATCGCCCTCTTTCATTGACCCAAACCAGTTTAAAGAGATTACGCAATGGGTTTCAGGACCTCAGTTTGCCGGTGAATTCGGTTCCGCGAGCATCGACAAAATAAAACTGGCTACCGTAGATTATTCTCTTGATTTTATCGAAACGTCTGTCCCGGATCAACTGGAAGTCCTTGCGGAACTCAACATTCCGATCATTCTGAAATCCGGAATATTCACACCAGATGACCTGGAAAAAGTCAAAGAAGTTCTCTCATTCGGAGGAGATCTGCTTCAATACCTCCATCTGGAAATTGACCCAACGTTATTGAAGGAATACGGAGTATCTCTAGCAGGGCTTAAGAAGCCTCTAATCCTCGGCATGGCTAATCCCCTGGACAACCTCAGTATTCTTGGTGAATTTGGCATCTCTCTGACGGCCAAACAAGAAGAACAAACCGGTCTCCAGGATTACGGTGAGATCATGGATGTGCTGGAAGCACTTGAATTAGAGGATTAACATCTCCCTGCAACCGCCAACATATATGCCAGCGTAAATTGAACCATTTTCAGCAAGCCCTAATTAATTCGAAGGCTTTATGGCATTCAAAGTGATTTCAAATATCATAGATGAATTGGCAGGAATATCACCAATGGCATTATTGCCATAACAGTAATAAGACTGCGCATAGATTCTGATTGTGCCCCCCTCCTTTACCTGAGGAACCATGTATCTCCAGGCATAGATCAGGTTACTGAGTTTGAAAGTAATATTTTCTCCCTCATCAAAAACTTTTTCATTGACTAGCAACTTTCCTTCATAGTTGATGTTGATACTGTCGGCATCTTCGGGCATCTCTCCACCACCTTCTTCTACCATCACATACCTGATTAAGGTAAGGGTATCAACTTCAGCTTCAATATCATTGGCTTCCAGATAAGCGTCGATGGCTTTTGTCTCCCTATCAAATTGCTCTGCTACATCAAATCCATCATCAGGGGCATTGAGCCCGCATGAAACCATCAGTGAAGTGCCTACTATCAACAACCAAAATTTTACATTTAGCAAAATGCTTAACTTATTCATCTATCCTATTTTTCTTTAAAGTTTGACAACCCAGGCTCAAATTTAGTTGTAATTTTCAAATTGAAATTTCAAATATTTGATCTTTGAGCCCTTTTCTTTCCAGATCTTTTCATATTTAGTCATAATCCCAAAATGGTCCGAGACCAGATCTGAAGTGTCCAGATCATAGGTATATTTCAAACACCTGGTTTTGATCACCCCACCTTTTATCAAATCCAGTGTATACTCAAAAAATGCTGTATTGTCGGTTTTTAGTTTGACTGTACCATCCTCAGAAAGGATCCTGCGGTAAATCTCTATAAACCTGGGAAATGTCAACCGGCGTTTTTCTTCCCGATCTTTTGGTCTTGGATCAGGAAAAGTAATCCATATTTCAGTTACTTCTTTTTCGTCAAAAAAATCCTCAAGCTGATGGACCGAAGTTCGTAGGAACCCCACGTTTTTTAAGTTATTCTCTATGGCATAGGTGCTCCCAACGAAGATCCTATCGCCCTTCACATCAATTCCGATATAATTCTTGGCAGGATCCTGCTCAGCTAACCCAACAGTATATTCACCTCTGCCGCAACCCAGCTCAATAACAATAGGTTGTTCCTTCTCAAAATACAGTTTATTCCATTGGCCCTTTATCTGGTCAAATAAAGGTTTTCCGGGTTCTATGATGTTCTTCCTAAGCTTATTCGCCTCGAACCGTATCAGCTTTTGTCTCACAAATTATCAATTTCCGCCACCACAAAGGTACTGCCACAAATCACAATGGTATCTTCTTTATCGGCTAAATTCTTTGCCTCCTCAATGGCTAAATTAACATTTGAAAAAGCAGGTCCATGAACCCCCTGCTCTTTCGCCATGGATCTTAGATCATCTGCCGGGAGTGAGCGTGGCACTGTAGATGTGGTCCAGTAGAAACTAGCATTGGCAGGTAACAAGGGTAAAATACCGGTCAGATCCTTGTCTCTAACCACTCCAAATATCACATGCAGTTTTCCTGTGAGTTCATGTTGAATTTGTTCAAAAAGTGTACTTAAGCCCGGCTGATTGTGGCTGATATCAGCAATAATCAACGGCTTTTCGCCAATGACCTGCATCCGGCCCTTGAGGCATGTCATCCTTTTTATCTGCCCCAAGCCGTTTTTAATGGCTTCCTGACCAATATCTATGAAATTATTATTTAACAACTCAATCGCTTTGAATACTCCGGGTAAATTATAGCTGAAGTAAGTGGCTGTGATATCCGTTTCCAGATTTTCAAACAAACATTTTTCTTGCTTAAAGACCTTGTATGAATTAAACTTCAGGCTCTTCTCTACAGGGATTACCTGATAGTCATCACAGAAAAATATTTCAGCTCGCATTGATCCGGCCACCTCTTCGAATACATGTCTGATCTCCTGTTGATCATTGCCAACCACCACCGGTACTTGTGCTTTGATAATACCCGCTTTCTCATAGGCGATCTTGTCCAGGGTATCTCCCAGTAGATCCATATGATCAAAACCAATCATTGTGATTAGGGAAACGAGCGGATTGATCACATTGGTACTGTCGAGTCTACCCCCCAACCCGGTTTCTATGACAGCAATATCTACCTTTTCCTGCCTGAAATATTCAAAAGCCATGACCACTGTCACCTCAAAAAATGATGGTTTCACCCGATCAATAAGCGGCTGATATTGGGTCACAAAATCAGCAACAAATTGTTCAGTTGCCTCACTCCCATTGATCCTGATCCTTTCGGTAAAGGATTTGAGGTGTGGAGAGGTATAAAGTCCTGTCTTATATCCAGCCGCCATCAACACCGAGGTCAATGCATGGGCAGAAGTACCCTTCCCATTGGTTCCGGCAATGTGTATGGATTTGAAATGGTTATGAGGATTGCCCAAGGCCTCCAACAATACCAATGTGTTGCCAAGGTCTTTCTTTAGTGCTGCCTTACCAACCCGTTGAAACATGGGCAGTCGTTCCAACAGATAGTTCAAAGACTCCTGATAGTTCATTTATTTCGTTTGAATGAGGAAGGTGATGGTACCAGTGGATGTAGGAGCTGGTTTATATTCACTGGTTTTGCTGAATGATAAGCGTTCAACAGACTGCCGGTACAAGCGCTGAATCTCAGGGCTCACTGTACTTGACTGAAGCTCAATTTTAGTAATATACCCTTCATCATCGATTGTGATCTTATAAACGATCTTGCCTGTTTCGTCGGATTTATCATTTGGGCTTGGTTTAAAATCCCATACCCAACCTGTCATCTGCAGACTGGCTCCATTAGAGCCACCACCCTGGTTGCCATAGAGTGCACGATCATCCAATTTACCTTCCTTCTTACCCTCGTCACCAGGTTCATTTGTATTACCCTGAGAAGGTGAAGGTGTTTCACTGACTGTGGGGTTATTGGCGGGCTTTTGTTCTTCTTTTTTAACTTCTTTGGCCGGCTCCTCTGTTTTGACTGGTTCTGGCTTGGGCTCTTCTATCTTCTTTTCTACCACATCAGGACTGGGTGTCTCTGTGATGGGCTCTTCCGGTACTTCGGTCTCTTCTACAACTTCCTCAGCAGGTTCAGCAGCCTCTACTACTTCTTCAGGCTCATCAACGGGTTCTTCCTGTGTTTCAGACTCTTCTATTACCTCTTCTGGTTCAAGTGAAGCCGGTGCTTCCTCTCCCTGTCCGGTGCGGTCTATACCAAAACTCAACTCTATACCATAAGAAGGAATGGGTGGAAACGGTTCTTTCCAGGCAATCAGGAAATAAAACAATATCAACATGACCACCTGGGTCAGTATGGCTGTCCACCATCCAATGCGTCGATATTTTTTATCCTTTTCCACTTCAATTAGGTTTCGTAGCAATCGAAACACGTGCCTCCAGCGCTGTA
This sequence comes from Cyclobacteriaceae bacterium, assembly GCA_965223915.1. Lineage (GTDB taxonomy): Bacteria > Bacteroidota > Bacteroidia > Cytophagales > Cyclobacteriaceae > UBA7330. Next base: position 4,498,083 of record OZ245027.1, read on the forward strand.
GCAATGCTGGCTACCTGCACGAGGTTGTCGACGGGTACATTTTTATCACAATGTAATACCACCACACCTTCTTTACCGGAAAAAGCATTCCGAAGTACACCTTCCAGCTGTCCCAGCGTCACCTTCTTTTGATCAACGTAATATTGCAGGTCATCTGTAATGGTTACGCTCACCTTTTGAATCACGATCTCAGAACTCTTGCTGGATGGCAGGTTCACCGGTAATCCGGAGGGTGTAATGAAAGAAGCCGTCAGCATGAAGAAAATGAGCAACAGAAAAATCACATCAGTCATGGATGACATGCTGAAGGCCGCTTCGATCTTATGCTTTGATCTTAAGTTCATTTTCTTTGGGGTTCCTGTAATAAATCAACGAAATCTATCGCAGTTGTTTCCATTCTATGCACTAATTTTTGTACTCTACTTACCAGGTAGTTATATCCCAAATAAGCCAGGATCCCTACAAAAAGCCCTGCAGCAGTCGTTACCATGGCCTCGTAGATGCCGCTGGAAAGTAATTTTGGACTTACAGCACCTTCTTCCTGAGCAATAGAAATGAAGGCCTGAATCATACCTGTTACTGTTCCGAGGAAACCCATCATGGGTGCTGCTCCGGAGATGGTAGCCAGCATACTCAGGTTTTTTTCCAATCTGTATACTTCCACCTTACCGATATTCTCAATGCTTACTTCTATATTTTTTAGGGGCTGCCCAATTCTACTGATCCCCTTCTCTATCATCCTTCCGATTGGTGTGTCCGTTTGCAAACAGATTGCTCTTGCTCCCTGAGCATCTCCAGCCAACACCCGATCACGGATGTTTTCCCGAAAGTTATCAGGTGTCTGGGATGAATTGCGAATGAGTAAGATTCTTTCAACGAAAATGTATATAGCACCAACCCATAGCAATAGTATGGGTATCATCATGTATCCTCCCTGCATTAATAGCTCGAGGAGGGAAATGGTTTCTAGACCTTCGGAAGGTTCCATTTAAAAAAGGTTATGTGAAAATTTTAAACAATAGCAAATAATCTCTGCATTCAACGCAGAAATATACGGCAGATTGCTAAGATTGTTTGCTTAATATCGAAGTGGCCAGGCTTCTCTGCCAAATTGCTCAGCATAAGAAGGTGCCTGTGCCTCTGCTTCCTTGAAAGCATTAAATTCAGCGATGGCTACACGATAAAACCGATAATCCCTGAAAGGAGGAATTATTTGCGGGCTGTGACCATTTTGAGCAAGTACTTTCGCATAATCCATGGCCAAATCACCATCAAAGAAGCTACCAATAACTACGTAAGACTTCCCTGTTCTTTGTTCCAGGGTGGTGATTTCACCTGGCGTCAACTGCGTAGGTTCCTGCTCCACCGGTTCTGGTTCAAATGCTGCCTGAAAAGCGGTACTATCTACGGCAGTGTCCTCTACAACAGGCTCCGGCGGTGGTAGTATCTCTTCCTCCTTTTCACCAAACCCCATAAGGCTACCATTGTCCATGACAAAGACAAATACAATGGCAATTGACGCAAACAATAAAGTACCAATGATCACAATTTTTGTGAAATTCGATTTCGCCCTTTTAGACGAGTCATCATCGTAGTAAGCTGCGAACGCCTGCTTTGATTGCGATTCCGTATATGGATCACTTCCAAATGAGGGTTCAGTAGACACATCATCAAAAGAACCTTGCGGTGAAGATGTCTCATCGCTATCAAAAACTGAACCCGAAGAACTGTCATCTTCTTTAAATTCATCAAATGACTCTTCTTCATAAAAAGTCTCCTCACCACCTGTAGATGTACTTTGTTCACCAAATGGGTCAGGTGTTGTTTCCTGGGTTGTCTCTTCAGGTTTGTCGGCAGGTTTCTCTTCCTCTTCTTCTGAGGAAGATTCGCTATCGTCATCTAGTTCCTCATAGTGAAGTTCGGGCAAGCCAAAATCTTCATCATCCTCAAACTTCTCTTCGTCCTTATCTTTATCAGCCATGCAAAAGTCGGTTAGTTAGTAAATTACATAGGTGGCTATACGAATTCGGGTTCAAGATAACAAAAACTTGATTATTCCAAAACATCACGCTAAACTTTAGAATTGTCCATTAGAACCTGTAAACGACTCCTAATTTGAAGGAAAGCCCCCTGACAGGATAGTTTAAATACCGTTCGTAGTTTCCTCCCACCAAATTTCTTGTGCGTCCAAAAGCTGAAAATTGCTCATTTATCGTGTAATCAAGCCCAAGACCAAGGTCAAAAATTGAAGACAGGTTTATGGGCGATTGATCCGACGGTGACGGCGCTTTTATACCACTCATGAAAATGGTATTTAAATTGATTCTAAAATCTTCATTCACCTGATAGTTTATCAAGATATCCATCCTGCTGGTGGGCTTGTACCAGGCTTCTTCGAGCTTATTCAATGAGTACCCGTAATATTCCATGGCATATATCAATGAAAATTTCTTACCGAAATAATAAGCCGCATCAATGCCTAAAGTTGTCCTGATCATGCTACCTGAATCATAGGCAACAATAAAGCGCGAGGAATCTGTTGGGTTATGTACGAAAAATGGGAGGTTTTCAATGAGACTATATCCAAGAGATCCCTGCAAAACAAGTTGATTGAGTATTTTAGACTTAAAACCACCCTCCAGATCGACTTTGTTACTTTGATTAAGCAGCAATAAACCATTTTCGAGGTATCTGTTTTCATCAGACAATGATTTCAAGCCTACCATATTCAACCCACCGCCAGCTATTCCGTAAAGCGCAAAATCCGGAGACAGGTTGAGATGAAAATCTATGTCAGGAAAGAAAAATAAGGCACTGTTTTCCGATGTTGTATCATTCGCGGTAGCCACTTCAAATCCGGCTCCTACACTTCCCATATCAAAAGTATAGGTGAGCTTAGGGTTGAAACTTAAATAGTTTCGCCGCTGAAGAAACGTACTTTCATATTTGGTTGTTGCGAGTATTATTGAACCGCTTGCCTTAAAATTGTCAAGCAATTGATAGGAAGCCATTCCGGCGACAGATAATTCCGATTCCACACCAATCCTGTTGTCTCCTACAACTTTATTCAAAGTATTTCTATATTCAGGTTGAAGGGAATAATCCCAGTCACTCTCCATGCCCTGTCTGATTATGGCTCCCAGGGTAATATCCTGGAGCATGATCTTGTCATCAATGATCAGGGGGTTGGCATAGTCAAAAGCCGTATCCCTTCCATAGAAGTAATAGCTTGACCTGGAATAATTCAGATAAGGGTCTACATGGAAATCACCATCCAGATGTCCTTTTAATTTGATCTGTGTATCTGAAAAAGCACTCTGTTTATCTCTGACAGGACCCTTACCAAAGCTCTCATGAAACAGGTAGGTATTGAAATAATGGTCGTCCAGTCTCATGGTATAATTACCCTCTACTAAAGGCGACTGGTAGTTACCAAATCCCAACTTTATGAAATTATCCGCCTGACTGGTTTCACCTTTCGGTTTGAATTGTTGAGAACCTAATCCCGGATTATATTCAGTGGATTCAAAATCGATGTTTGAAAAGGTATATTCCACCGGAGCAGGCTGAAACTGATTGATATTGATTTCAGTAGGTTTATACAAGCGATTTGCTTTAGGCAAAGTCAGAGGCTTGTCCTTTTCTATGATCACTTGAGTGTTTTCAATTTCTCCCTGTTCCTGTGCTATAACAGAAACCATGCTGGAAAAAAGAATCAAGAATGAGAATGATTGTTTGATAACCTTAACCATTTTTTACTGTATCACTTTCTATTACCTTGCTCCGTTCAGCTTCAAGGTCACTTAACTTTTTCTTTGCTTCTTCAACAATGGATTTCTCCGGCGACTTTTCGATGATTGAATTTAATGTGGCCTGAGCTTGAAAGAGTTCATCCATTTTTAAATAATTATCGGCAATCAATATGAATGATTTGCCAATCCAGAAGTCATAGGATGCGAATTCTTCATTCAGATCAAAAAGCGTTTCAACTGACGCTTTGTGGTTTCCCTGAAGGTGTTGGATATAGGCTAACTGATATTTTGCTTCGGCAGCGGTTTCACTTTTGTTTTCATCCAGTACCTGGTTAAAACTGGCGGTAGCCTGATCATATTGTTTCCGGGAAAGAAATACTTTTCCCTGGATCAGTTGTGCCTGTGCTTCTGCACCTACAGGCTTCCACTCACTATCTATAATTTTCCTAATATATTGAAGGGCACTGTCGTTGTTCGAAAGGTAAAAATGACTGATCATTTTTCCTTCATCTGCCAGATATTGATCCTTCCGGTTCAATCCATAAGCCGTCAGCTGATTGTAATTGTAAATTGCTTGCTGATATTCTTTCAACCTGATCAATGCTCTTCCTCGTTTGTCCAGGACCCTACTGAGATAATTGGAGGAAGTATTCTTAATCAGTTGAGTAAATACATCTACAGCCCGTACCCAATCTTCCATGCGATAGTATGAATCACCCAGGAAGTATGCAACATCTTCTGAAAAACTGCTTTTTGGATATTTTTCCTTGAAAGCTTTAAGCGCTTCAATGGCTTTGGGATACTCCTGATTATAGTAGTAGGTTTTCGCTGATTCAAACGAGATCACCTCCAGAGATCCATCATCGGGATTGGCCTGCTGATAGGCGCTCATATATCGCTCAAATGCAGGAATACTCAATCCTTTCTTCCTCAATTCCTGTAGTCCGAGTAAAGCATCATTGGCTGTGGCGTGCGTAATATAATTCTCCAAAATGGCCCGATAATCATTGGCCGCAAACTCCAGCTGATTTAAATTAAAGTAGCAAAGTGCTCGCTTGCTACGGACATAAGGCATCAAAGCACTGGTAGACATATCACGCTCAAACCTGTCAAAATAAGTGATGGCATTCTTATACTGGTTGGCCTCCAGGTAGGATATCCCCATTTGGAATAAGGCATTGTCTTTATAGCTAGACGGAAATTCGTAGTTCACCACCACTTCGAAGCTATTGATGGCTTTTTGAGGCTGATTGTTCAATTGATATGTTGACCCTAACTGGAAATAGATATAGTCTTTGGGTACAGAGGGCTGCCTGGTGAGATATTCGTACTGTTGAATGGCCTGAGCATAGTTTTTCAATACATAGTGGCAATCTGCCAAACGCATCATGGCATCCAGGTAAAAATCATGGTACTTTCCGGAGCGGCCGGTAAAACTGATAAAAAATTCCCTGGCTCTGCTAAAGTCTTTTTGATTGTAGAATATGTAGGCCAATCCATAATCCGCATTGATATTCCAGATATCTGATCTTCCTGATACGCTTTTGCACTGCTCAAAGGCATAAATGGCCTGGGGATAATTTTCAATCAAAGAATAACATTCACCCAGCAGATAGTGTGCTTTACCATTGATTTCCTTGTCAATCGGAACGGAGGTTGTCTTTTTAAAGTAAGTGATTGCTTCACTAAACCTGGAGTCATTGAATACTAGCTGCCCCTTATGAAAAGTGGCATTTTGATAGGCTTTTTTCAGGTCGTAGCTTTTATTGGGTATTGTTTCGAGGTAGGCAATGGCCTGATCGTAGTTCGAAGTTTTCAAAAACCCATTGGCCAATAGCTGGTTGGCCTCATTTTTGAATTTGTTGTTCGGATATTGTTTCAAAAATTGCTGCAGGGACCTGATGGATTCAGAAAACTGGCCTTGCTGAAAATTGATTTTACCCACCAGGAAAGTACTTTCCATTTTAATTTCATCATTTGTTCCGCTTAATGCTTTTTCAAATGATCGAATAGCAAACTCAGGGTTGTTATTCCTGAGGTAAAGCTGCCCGAGGTAATATGAACTTGTTTGACTCATGGGCCCTGAGCCTAACCCGGCTTTTTTGAAATAGTTGATGGCTTGCTGATCATCCTTGATCATATAGTAAGAGAAAGCCAGCTTGAAGAAGCCTTCTTCGTTCATTTTGCCGTCTGCCTGATCAAGATGCAGCTGCAGGTATCTTACTGCTTGCTGATATTTTTTTATTTCGAAATAAAGCTCCCCTTGTAATCGATTAAATAGTTTCTGGGTTTGCTTGTCAGCAGCTCCATATTTATCGTTTACATAACTTGTTAGCTTCTGCTCATCTTTTCGCATAAAGTAAATATCAGCAACGAGTTGTGATGCTGGCTGCTCAAACTCTTTACTATTATCCACTTTTAGGAGGTAGTTCAGGGCCTCAGGAAATTCATTCTGCTTGAAATGAATATACCCCAGATAATAGGACGATGGCATTTCATATTGCTTTCCTGTTGAAATGGAATTCCTAAAGCTTGGGCCTGCCTTGTCCATTTCATTGTTTTCAAACTGACAGTAACCCAGTTTAAAGAACATCTCACTTTTTTCTAACTGATTTAATGATGAAATTTCTGCGGTTTCGTAGGCATTTCGGGCTTTACGTAAATCACCTTTAGAAAAATAGTAATTGCCTAAATAATAGTAGGCACTGGAAGCCAGCGGATGATTTTGATTGTTATTGACAAATCCGGCTAGCGCTCGCTCTCCCCGATCGTCACCAGATTTTAGCAGACACATGGATTTGTAATACGTGGCCTCACTCTTTAATGCACCATGCTGATCCAGATAGGTTTCGAATTTATCCAGACTGACAGTGTAGTTATTCATTTCATAGAGCGCCAGGGCTTCAGTAAATAATTCCTCACCTGTCTCCTGAAAAATGGTCTGCTGACAAAATACCACAAAAGAGAAAAAGCACAGAACAACTGTCAACAAATTACGCATACCTTGGGTTAAATGTTTAGCCATTAAAACGTTGCAAAGGTAATGGTTGGTATCAATGTATCAGCTTATATACCAATTCTTGTAAAATATCTCCCTCGTTCATGGAAGCATAGTTAATTCCCTTCGATTGAAGGTCTGCCTCATGAATACACTGGATGTTTCTTGCCACTACATGCTCAGGGAAATTAGCTTTTGCCTGCAAATATTCTGTGGCAAAATAAGGATGTACTCCAATAAGCCTGGAAACTTCATTTTTATCATTGGCCCTGTTGTGATGGAGAATAAGGATCTTTGTGAAAAAAGAGTACAAACTCCCCAATGTCATTACCAGTGGATTGGCTGAGCCATTCGCTGCCAGATATTTTACGATCTTAAAAGCTTTGGTAACATTCTTCAAAGCAATGGCAGACTGTAGCTCGAAAGTATTGTAATCTTTGCTAATCCCCACAAACTTCTGAATGGTCTGCTCATTGACCTCCTCACCTGCTTTGGTATTGAGCTTGAGCTTATCCACCTCATTGGCCAGTCTCTGGAGGTTATTGCCAATGTTTTCTGCCATGATCATGGCTGCTTTGGCACTCAGGTTTACACCCATCACCTTTGTATACGACCTCAACCAGTCAGGGATCTGATTGTCATACAGCCTTTTAGACAGCATCACTTCAGCACCTTTGTCAATCGCCTTGGCAATCTTTGTTCTTTTGTCCAGTGTTTTATACTTATAGCTAAATGCCAGCACAGTGGTTGGCGTGGGGTTTTCCAAATAGTGGATCAACAGATTGGTTTGATCTTCGCTTCGCCAGCTTCTCATCTCCTGCGCTTCTTTCACAATGACTACCTGCCGTTCTCCCATCATCGGATATTTCCTGGCTATGTTCATCACATCAGTGATGGTGGTCTCTTTGCCGTAGAGCACATATTGATTGAAGCTCTTTTGGGTATCATCCAGTGCATTCAACTCAATATTTTCGATGATGTTGTCTATAAAAAAGGGTTCGTCACCGTGTAGAAAGTAAATCATCGCAAACTTTCCCTGTTGTTGAGCTTTGATGATCTCATTGTAATCAGCCATGGGCCAAAAATAACAGTAAGCTTCTCATTAAAACAACTGAATGCATAGGCACTTTGTAATGACCGCTCTATTTTTGCGTGACAAATTTTAAAGACCGTAACAATAGTAATGAAGAACTTTGTAGAAGAGTTGAAATGGAGAGGTATGATCCACGACATCATGCCTGGAGCAGAAGAACAACTAAATAAGGAAATGACCACCGCATACATTGGTTTCGACCCTACAGCGGATTCATTACATATCGGTAACCTGGTGCAGATCATGATCCTGGTCCACCTCCAGACATGTGGTCACAAACCCATCGCCCTGGTGGGTGGGGCAACAGGAATGGTTGGTGACCCTTCCGGCAAATCAGCAGAAAGAAACCTGCTGGACGAAAACACACTCAATCATAACCTTGGAAAGGTAACAGCCCAGTTAGAAAAATTCTTAAGCTTCGAAGGAGAGAATGCTGCTGAGATCGTGAATAATTATAACTGGTTCAAAGAATTTAATTTTCTCGGATTCATTCGGGATGTTGGAAAACATATATCCGTAAACTATATGATGAGTAAGGATTCTGTAAAGAACCGCCTGGAAACGGGGCTTTCTTTCACGGAATTCTCCTACCAACTGATCCAGGGATATGATTTTTACCATCTATGGAAAAACAAAAACGTGAAATTGCAGCTGGGAGGATCGGATCAATGGGGCAACATTGTTACGGGTACTGAACTCATCAGAAGGAAAGGACAAGGCGAAGCATTTGCCATTACTTCCCCATTAATCACTAAGGCAGACGGATCAAAATTTGGTAAATCTGAATCGGGCAATGTATGGCTTGATGCCGATAAAACCTCACCCTATCAGTTCTATCAATACTGGATAAACCTGAGTGATGAAGATGCTGAAAAATGCATGAAGATCTTCACTACACGGAATCAGGCAACCATTGTAGGGCTGATCGAAAAACACAGGGAAGCACCCCATCAACGGTTGCTTCAAAAAGAGCTGGCTGAGGAGCTCACCACCAGGGTGCACTCAGAAAAAGAGCTGGAGATTGCTATCAAGGCTTCTTCTATTTTATTTGGAAAATCCACTACCGAAGATCTGGCATCACTTGATGAAAGGACACTTTTACAGGTCTTTGAAGGCGTACCACAGACAACTATTACCAAAGACTCATTGAATGAGGCACAGAATGTGGCTGACTTTCTTAGTGAAACTACCAATGGTATTGTATTTCCGTCAAAAGGAGAAGCCAGGAGGATGATTAAAGGAGGCGGTGTAAGTATCAATAAGAAGAAGATCGTATCGGAAAATGAGCCTGTAGATAAAGCGCTTTTGCAAGGGAAATATATGCTTGCCCAGAAGGGAAAGAAAAATTACTTTCTGATCCAGGTCAACTAATTCGATGGTTTATGGGTCTGGATTTTACAGAATTTAGATTATTTTTAAATAAAATTGAACTTTTATCAGTCCGGCTATGATGAAATCTTTACTATCTCTTTGCTTTATCATATACCTCTTTGGACTTGTCCAGCCAGTGATGGCTCAGGAGGAAGACCCTTTTGCAGACTACTCTTATCTATGGGATGACGATAAGAAAAAAAAGAAGAAAAAGAAAAAGAAGAAGAACGACGAACAGGTGGATCAGCCAGTTACCGAATCTTTTGTCCAGGACACGGTACCACAAGACGTGGCGGGGAATACTTACGCTGCTGACAGCATTCCTCCTGAGGAAACAGCTGTTGAGCCAATCATAGAAGAACCCGAACAGGAAGAACTAGCTGAAGAAGTTGAGGATATAGCGGAGGAAAAACCTAAAAAGGAAAAGAAAGCCAGAGAAAATCGTGACCTACCTCCTACCCAGGATTTTAGAGCCGGGTTGCCAGCGGGAGAAAACAAGGGATCATTCACCGGAGGTTTTACCTTCACCGAAATCGACGGACAATATTATGTAGGGTTGGTACTCTCACCTGAATTTAGCCTGGGAAAAGTAGGCTTGGGACTAAACATTCCCGTGCTTTATGGGATCCAGAGTAATTCATTCAGAACGGAAATCTTTGAAGATGGTGTGGGTGTTGCCCGATTGGTAAGGTACCTGAGATTGGGCAGCCAAAAGCGTGACCCGATCTATTTCAGGGTTGGTGAGCTGAGCAGCGCCATGATAGGTTTTGGCGGATTGGTTAACAATTATACCAATACAACAAGCTACGAAAAACGCAAATTAGGTGTTCATTACGACTTGAATTTCAGAGGCCTGGTAGGTTTAGAAGGCTTGTATAGTGATTTCAACCCGGCTTCTTTAAACTTATTCGCCATACGGCCATATACTCGACCCCTGGCACAATCGGGAATCCCTATCGTGCGTACTTTTGAGATCGGCGGGCAGTACATTCTTGACAAGGATCAGACAGCCATTGCAACCAGTGACAGTACGTCTACCACCTATCAATATACCAAAGATGGTGTAGGTGCTTTTGGGTTTGATGCGGGTATCACCTTATTGAGTATTCCTTTCATTCAAATTGATCTGTTTACCACATACAGCAAGCTCAATGTAGCCAACCAGGCGCTGAAAGATACACTTGGTGATGGCTTTACCAATGGATCGGGATTTAGTACAGGACTTAATTTCAGACTTAATTTCATTGCTGACCTGTTCAATACAGATATCCGGATCGAAAGGCTCAATTACACCGAAAACTATCTTCCGCAATTCTTTGATGCAAGTTATGAGATCAATAAGGATGCTAAGCTTTTATCCCTGAGTGGGACACCAAAAATGAGTGGTATATATGGTAGTCTCCAGGGGCATATCGCCCACAAAGTACAGTTGGGGGGTAGTCTGATGATTCCTGATGAAATCTCCGATGAGGCACCGGCAGTCGTCAGGCTCAATGCTGACCTGGAACGTCTGGGAGATAAAGTCTCCTTGCATGCCAATTACATCAAGGGTAATTTATCCACTTTGAAGGATGCTTTTACTTTTGACGAGAACTCACTGGCCAAAGTCAGGTTTATTTATCACATGAATAAGTTTCTCGCTGTGGGAATGGATTACTATTGGGCCTTCGCACCGGCAGAAGACGGATCATACAAAGCCACACGATATATGTCGCCTTATTTCGGATTGTCGATAGATTTTTAAAAGATTGCTATAATACCTGAGGCCAGAAGATAATGTCTACTCTCCTGTTATTGAGTCGACCCTCATAGGTACTGTTGTCAAAAACAGGATTATGTAGCCCAAAATCTTTGATTTCGATGGCTTCACGTGAATACCCTTTATGTAGCAATACCCTCAACGCTGCCTTACTTCGGTATTCCGAAAGCATCTGGTTGAAAGCTACTCCTCCTATATTATCTGTATGACTATGTATACTGATTGAATAGCTCATAGCCCCTGGCAACGAATCTATAAAATGGTAAAGCTCCTTGATCTGATAATCGTCGATGTACCAGCTACCCCCACCAAAATAGATACTTCTGATGATCTGATCCTGCGCCTGAATAGATCCCGCAGTGATAAACAAAGCAAAAATCAGTAGCTTTCTCATTGTATTTAGCCCTAACCTTGAAGTTAACACATCCCTACAATGATCACAAGCAGTCAACAATCAATAATGCTAGTTAGCAACGTATGTTTCTGACGCAAACTTAAAAATATGATTATGGGTGCGTGCTGTATCCAGGATGGTTTTTACCTGGTCAATTACCTCAGGGTATTGATTGGCGAGGTTATTTTCTTCAGCGATATCCTCAGAAAGGTTATATAGCTCAATGTCAGATTCTCCACTGAAAACTTCATATTTTACAGCTTTCCACTTCCCCATCCTAACAGCCTGTCTACCTCCTTTTTCATGAAATTCCCAATATAGATAGTTATGCTTTTGCTGAGCTGAATGTTCTCCTTTCAGTGTGGGCAGGAAGCTTACACCATCAGAACCTATTTCATAATTAGAATTTGTGAGGTCTTTAAGTGTAGGTACCAGATCCCAGAAAGCTGAAATATGATCTGACTGCGAACCAGCTTCTATGACTCCCGGCCATCTGACAATGAATGGCACCCTGATCCCTCCTTCATAGAGGTCGCGCTTGTAACCTTGCAGCGGGCCATTGCTATTAAAGAAGTCAGGATCTGCGCCTCCTTCCAGATGGGGTCCATTGTCTGAAGTAAACATGATCACAGTATTGTCGGCGATACCCAATGAATCTACCAGGTCCATGATTTCTCCAACATGTCGATCCAGGATATCAATCATCGCTGCAAAGGCTGCATGTGCCTGTTCCTGATCTCCATAAGGTCCTCTGTAAAAATCATAACCCGGATCACCATAGTCTTTTCCATCGTACGATTTCTCGGGCAAGAACTTTCCTACATACCTGGACATCACTGAATCTGGGGCAATCAACTCCGCATGAGGAATCGGGGTAGGTACAAAAAGGAAAAAAGGACTATCCTTGTTATTCCTGATGAATGACAGGGTTTGCTGATGGATCAACTCAGGTGCATACTGTTGATCCTTTCCTTCCAGGTTGTCAGGCAATGACACCTTTTCACGGTTACTCCATAAGTATTCCGGATGGTAGATATGGGCCAGTCGCTGACAGTTGTAGCCATAGAATTGATCAAAACCAAACGCATTTGGCTCACCAACTGAACCCGGAAACCCAAGTCCCCATTTCCCAAAAGCTCCGGTGACATAACCAGCTTCTTTCATCATCTTGGGCAATACCGGAATTGAATCTGGAAATGGCTCCTGGCCTTCAGGCTTCACTTCTCTGTTGCCACGGATAGGCGTGTGGCCTGTGTGAAGGCCACTCATCAGTGATGACCGTGAAGGAGCACAGACAGTGCTGCCAGAATAATGTTGTGTAAACAACATCCCCTGGCTGGCCAAACGATCAATATTTGGTGTACTTATCTTTTGCTGACCATAGACCCCAAGGTCCCCATACCCAAGGTCATCAGCCAGTATATAAATAATATTTGGTTTCGAAGCATTGGTTTCGGTTTTTTGGTTGGGTTTTTCACATGAAAAGAATAACGTGAAAACAAGACTGAGAAGGGATAAACGCATATGGTTGCTTATTGATGAAAGTGTGAAATACTCTAAATTAAAGCGAAAAATTAATCATAACTAACAACTCGATCCAAATGCAGCCATTGGTCATTGAAATGAATAAATGAGACTAAGCTACCCGAATAAATTCATAGAAGACCCTGCCAGCTATCCCAGAAGAGCTCATTAAAATATACAGCTAAACATAAAATATTATTATATTACATTTATAAGGAGCCAAATTATATGCTACCCAAATTTTAATTATTACCGTTTTACCTGTATTTATTATGAACATTTTTATTGCTAAGCTAGCTGCCAGGACCACAGGAGATAGCTTGCGTGCCTTATTCGAACAATATGGATCTGTTGATTCAGCAAAAGTTATTATGGACCGGGAAACCGGAAATTCAAAACGTTATGGATTCGTTGAGATGGACGATGACAGTGAAGCAAAAACCGCCATCGACGCTTTAAATGAATCTGAATTCGAGGGTAGCACCATTATTGTAAAAGTTGCCAATCCAAAGCGATAACGTACTGAAAAGTATACAGCTATTCAGTCCTTTCTGGATTGATTATGAATTTCAAATTTGGCTGTAGGGAGTGACGTAAGTCACTCCTTTTTTAAGCCAACATTCCTCATCTTTTAGCCAGTATTCCTCATTGCTCCTGCAATGCCATTGATTGTCAGGAGTAGTTTTTTGAGTGTTTCTTCAGCCTCTGTTTCATTCCCTTCTTTCTCAGTTCTCCATTTTCTCAATAGTTTCACCTGAAATTTATGGATATGAACCATCATGGAAGCTCTCAGTTGATTAGAGTAAAAATGATTCTTCCTTCTTTTGTCTATCGCCTCTTCCAGTAGCTCCATCAACATATCGCGGGTAAGCTTAAGCTCATCTAAGAAGACTTTCAAAAACTTATCCCTGAGCTTTTTATCCTGTACCAATGATGCATATTCTTTCATGATATCCTCATCTGTAGCTGCCAGACTGGTATCCACGTTGGTGAATACATACCTGATAAAAGGATCAGTCTTCAATGCTTCTTTGAATTTTATGTAGGACTGCTCATCCTTGTTCTTAAGCGTACTCACTGCTGTACCTATTCCAAACCAGCTGGTCATGTTATACCTGGATTGACTCCAGCTAAATACCCATGGGATGGCCCGAAGATCTTCCAGTGTGTTGGCCCCGGTACGCTTTGCCGGTCGAGAACCAATCTTACTTGACTCAATCGCATCAATTGGCGTGGACTCTCTAAAGTATTGTACGAAACCATCCATGTGGATCAGGTCACCATACTTTTGTTTACTCATCTGGGCCAGTTTTTCCAGAATATCTTCCAAAGGATGTGCAGAACGTTCTGTATGCCTGCTTAAGATAGACTTGGAAGCTATACTTGATGTAAGCAACTCAATATTATACTCGGCATTTACTTTGTTGGCATATTTCTGAGCAATGGTCTCCCCTTGCTCGGTCAATCGCATGTCTCCATTGATGGTAGAATGAGGTAAGGAATTAACAAAGTAGTGGGTCGGCCCTGCTCCCCGGCTGATCGATCCTCCTTTACCATGGAAAAACCGCATCTTCACGTTGTTTTCCTGGCCGGTCTCAAATAGCCTTGATTGTGCTTTGAACAAATGCCACTGACTGGCAATGATACCACCGTCTTTGTTGCTATCACTATAGCCTACCATGATCTGTTGGATCATCTGCTCCTCCTTATCCTGCTCCTGAAAATATTTCAGGCTTCGTTTGGTAAACGGATGCGCAAGAAATCCTTTCATGATCTCCGGTCCGTTCTCCAGATCATCGATTGTTTCCAACAATGGCACTACAGGAACCAATGATACCATACCATTTTTCTCCTGCTTGGTGAGTCCTCCTTCTCTGGCCAATAGATACACCGTGAGCAAGTCCGAAACTGATCGGGTCATACTCACAATGAGTGACCCAATACCTTTTGCACCATATTTGGTAATGTGCTGATCTACAACCCGGTAGCATTCTATTACTGCTTCAGCATTGGGTCCCAGTTTTGTTTTTTGATGTGTGAAAGGCCGATTGGATTTCAATTCATGATCTAAAAAGGCAATTCGCTCTTCCTCTGACCACTCGCTAAAGTTGGTCTTTTCAAAGCCAGCCGCTTCAAGAAGCTGCTCTACCGCTTTATCGTGGAAGGCACTATTTTGTCTCACATCCAACTTGGCCAGATGAAAGCCGAAGGTTTCAACTATACGGATGGAATTATGGATATCATCTCTGGCAACCAGTTTCCCACCATATTCGAGAATTCCTTTTTGCAATAGTCTGAGATCAGCAATGAGTTCATCGGAGGTCACATAGGACCCCGGATATTCCATGATCTCTGTGGCATGCCCTCTTTTGGTGTCGACAGGCAGTTTGGAGATCATCAAATTGGTAAACTGACGAAATGCTTCTCCTTTGTTTCTTTCAAACGCCTCTTCTCCGCGTCCTTCGAGCTCATGCTCCATCTGCAAGATCCGATCCTTCAGGTATGAGGGCAGGTCGTTAATATCCATGGTAAAGCTGATGTGCCTTACCAGGTCTGTCAGCCTTCTGCGGAGGACCACCATGGCATTTAACCTCAACTGCTTCAAGGTTTGAGCCGTTACTCCTGCGGTTACAAGTGGATGTCCATCCCTGTCACCCCCTACCCAGTTACCAAAGGTTATCCTGGGCCAGGCGTTGTATTCATACAATTTATCAACACTGAAACCCTGATCTTCCCAGGCTTGCCTCATTCTCCTGTCATGAACAGGAATTACCTCAGGGAAAACATTGACCAGGTAATGAATAATATTTCTTAATTCTGAAGGTACGTCCGGCTTTTCAACGAAAACTTCACCTGTTTTCCAGAGTCTGTAAAGACACAACTTAACATTGTTTCGGATATTGGCTTTCTCCATTTCAGTGTACATCTGATTTTCACGCTGTACCATCAGGAGATAAAGCTCCCGGTGATGCTCAAGTACTGTGGCTCGTTTAGCTTCCGTTGGATGTGCCGTCAATACTGGCTCCACATGAATCTTATTGATCCTTTCAAGAATTTTGTCCTCGGAGATGCCAGACTGTTTCAGTACTTTGATATTGTTGGCCCATAAGCCATTGACGGAAGAAAGATCTTTATTTTCCAGCTGCCTCCGATGCTGTACAGCCCCGTTGATCTCAGCCATATTGACTAATTGGAAAACCAAAGAATAAAGCTGGATATGCTTATCTGTCAATTCATCAAAAAGATCATCAGGTTGTTCATTGATCCATGGTATGAGCTGTGAGATTTCTTTTTCCCCATTCTCCATGAGCACTTCTTTCAAAGCCTCTAAGAGGTATTCTAAGTCGTAATAGGGTTTCCCTAGGATTTCCTTTAATTGTTCAAGCGTATTACTCATTGACTTTTTTGAAATTTTTTAACAGATATTTGGTTGAGTTTGCAATTTTAGTTGCAAAAATTTTAAAATTATTATCTATTGCGACCAATTTAATAAACATAACAAGATTTCATCAGGCTTGTTACCTTTGAGTCAAAATTTAAACAAAATATATTATGGACAACAGAAGATTTCTGCCCTTTATTATTATTGGTGCAGTAGCTTTGATTATTCTGGTTTACTTTTCAAACAGCATACTTTATAAGGTACAGGCTGGAGAGCGCGCAATAATATTCAATACAATTACCGGGGAGCTGGATAAAGAAAATGTAATTCAACCAGGAATCCATGCAAAAGCCCCATGGAGCGATGCATACATTTATGACGTGACAGAAAATCAGGTAGAAGAGACGAAGGACGTTCTGGATAAGAATGGACTTAACATAAATGTGGACATCACATTAAGATTTCACCCACAATATGATCAGATTGGAGATATTTATGAAAACTTCAGACAGGACTATGTTAGAAGGCTGGTAATACCTGAAACCCGCTCAACAGTACGTCAGGTGATGGGTCGATATACGGCAGAAGAAATATATTCTACCAAGCGACCGGAAGTTGAAGGGGCCATAAAAAGCGAAACCGAAGCCATATTAGGTGCCGAAGGAAATCATATTCAAATGCGGGCTTTGCTTATCAGGTCAATCAAACTGCCTGAACAAATCCGTTTAGCCATTGAAAACAAACTAAAACAGGAACAGGAAGCCCTGGCCTATCAATTCAGGCTGGAGAAAGAGGAAAGTGAAGCTGAAAGAAAACGTATTGCAGCGGAAGGAGAATCAAGGGCCAATGAGATTATCAACAATAGTTTGACCAGGGAGTTATTAAGAATGAGAGGTATTGAGGCTACTAGCCAACTGGCTAATTCTCAAAACACCAAGGTTATCGTTATCGGAAGTGGAGACGGTGGACTACCTTTGATTCTTGGAGGAAACTAAACGAAGATTTTATAATACTCTTCTTCAAAATAATTTTAAGTGTATATTTAGGGAATCCATTATTTAAACTATTTCATATAAAATGTCAGAAAAAGCTGAGATAAAGATAGACGGTAAAACATACGAATTACCTACAGTGGTTGGATCCGAGAACGAGAAAGCCATCGATATAAGCAAATTCAGGGCTCAATCCGGAATAATAACCATTGATCCTGGGTTTAAAAACACAGGGTCTACCAAAAGTGCCATTACCTTCCTAGATGGAGAGAATGGTATATTAAGGTATCGTGGTTATCCGATTGATCAATTGGCGGAAAATTCGTCTTTCCTGGAGGTAGCGTATTTATTGATCTATGGAGATTTGCCCTCAGCTGAGAAACTAAAAGGTTTTGAAAATGACATAACGAATCACACCCTGGTTCACGAGGATATTAAGAAACTGTTGGATGGATTTCCATATACCTCTCACCCGATGGGAGTATTATCGTCGCTGGTAACATCCCTGACGGCATTTTATCCCATGAGCCTGGATCCAAACCGTTCATCAGGTGAGGTAAACCTGAGCATTATCAGGATCCTGGCAAAAATGCCAACATTTGCTGCCTGGGCATATAAGAACCAATTGGGCCAGCCTATCTTATACCCTGACAATAAGCTGGATTATTGTAGCAACTTTCTCAAAATGATGTTTGGTCTGCCTACAGCAGATTATGAACCTGAACCAGTTGTAGTTGATGCCTTAAATAAACTCTTAATCCTTCACGCTGACCATGAGCAGAATTGCTCTACTTCAACTGTTAGGATAGTAGGTAGTTCTCAAGCCAGCCTTTATGCTTCATTGTCAGCAGGGATCAACGCATTGTGGGGACCGCTTCATGGTGGAGCCAATCAGGCGGTGATTGAGATGCTGGAAGGAATCAAGCAGGATGGTGGTGATACTAAAAAATGGATGGCCAAAGCCAAAGACAAGGATGATCCTTTCAGATTAATGGGCTTTGGACACCGTGTGTATAAGAATTTTGACCCCCGCGCTAAAATCATTAAAAAAGCTGCTGATGAAGTACTCGGTAAGCTGGGCATTCAGGATCCTGTACTCGATATCGCCAAGGGACTTGAAGAGGAAGCACTGGCAGATCCTTATTTCGTGGAAAGAAAGCTGTATCCCAATGTGGATTTCTACAGTGGTATCATTTACAGAGCCCTTGGAATACCAACAGAGATGTTCACTGTAATGTTTGCACTGGGCAGACTACCGGGATGGATAGCTCAGTGGAAAGAAATGCGGGAAAATAAAGAACCTATTGGTCGACCAAGACAAGTTTATGTCGGTGAGACTGAGAGGAATTATGTTTCCCTAAGCAAAAGATAGTATCAATAATCATTTGATCTTTCAAGAGGCCGGTATAAACACTGGCCTTTTTTTATTTCCACTTAAAGGCATAATACGTGCATGGAACGTCGGAAGTATTGAGGATACCATGAACCAATTGCGATTCCATAAAGTAGAGATCCCCTGCTCCACCCTGATATTTTTTTCCATCGATCTTCATGGCTGTCTCTCCGGATATCATCAAAACGATCTCTGTCTCAATATGGGAATGCCCCGCATGGCTGGTAGTTCCCGGATCCAATTGGGTTACATGCATCTCTATTCGCTCAAACATCACTGACGACCTGTCAAAATAGGCCCTTGCACCTCCACCTTCCGGTCTGGAGACAAAATTTAAGGAATCAGTGATATAGGGTACAGAACCACCATGCGCCTGGCCTCTTTTGAATTTCATCGGATTTTTACCTCGAAAACGTACCACATAATAAGTCAGGTTATCCTTTCCAGCATTTTCCAAACTGTGCATCTGTCCTGGCATCAGTAGAAAAGCACTCTCAGGGCTTAAAATTGATTTATTATCTCCATAGGTGACTTTAAGCCTACCCTCCTTTACAAGAATCAGTTCTTCAATATCCTCATTGGCATGCATTCGGCTTGGCCGGGCTCCGGGATATTGAGTGGTTGCATGGATCTCAAGATAATCCAGATGAGCTGAAGTGCCTTCCAGAATCTTTCTCGACTCCCTATCCTCTCCCTTTTTCACGGGTAAACTTTCCCAGGAATACACTCCTGAATCCACTGGTTTTAGCTGAGCAAATGCAGAAACTGCGATTAAATGAAAAGAAAGGATTATCAATAATTTCATCATTGGGATTGTTGAGAGGGTGGCAAATGTTAATGCTGATTTATTCAGCCAGGTATTGATGATGTAATCTATCAATTTCAGTAGCCTCGAGGCCACTATGAATGATGAGACGATACTTTAAAGTTGTTGGCTCTTTATCAGAAAGTGGCACAGGAGAAGCTCCGGGAAAAGGATAAACAGCATTTTGCATGCTCCTTTTGCTCCTCAGTATCCAGGGATTAGGATAACCAGGGTTATCAGCATTACTTAATATTGCTAATCCAGCAAAATTTCCACCTTTACCCATGGATCCCGATATGTTCAACCAACCACTACCATCTACCGGAGTGGTTTTGGGTGTTACCTGTCCATTGATATCTGAAAACCCTACGTCTTCCGGTAACTTAACCCGGGGAGAAAACCCGCCATACCCTTTGGCATCCTCTGAGCCACCAATGCGTACCCCGGGTTCCAATGCAAGCATTGAAATTTCAATGTCTAATAGCCGGTATTTGTTTTCTTCGGGATATACAGTGATCCTTGTGGTTTCTGAAACAAAAGGTTTTTCATTCCCTCTGGGGTCAAGCCACAATGGCGACTTCCACACTACTTTGGTTAGGATACTTTTGGCCTTCCCCGGAGTCTTTTTTTCGTCAACAGAAAGCACCTTCCATTTAAAATCGCGGTTTTCCCAGCCATCTCCAATGCGTTTATCTCCTATATAGAGTTGGTGCCAGGCCCAAAATATACCATGATGATGTGGATGATCTTCGGGAAAGTCTTCGGTAAGGATTTGACCATCCAGCGTATATAAAGGATGGATATAATGTGATCGTTGATATTCACCCTGAGCTTTATCACCCAAAGTTTGATAAAACATGACACTATCTCCATCTTCAGTCCAGAGAACACCATGTTCAAGAATATCAATGTCCAGCTCCTGTGAACAGACTAAACAAGGGATGCATAATACAGTAAATAGTAGTAGAAATTTCATGGGGTGATATTCTGAAAGATGTACTTAATAACGCCTGTTAAGGATTTCACTCAGAACAATGGCCTTCCTTGAATCCTCCGGATCATTAAACATTTCCTTGATATCTTCAGCTAAAGTATCCTCTTCTTCTTCATGATTATGCGGAATGCCTATTAGTTTCTCAGAATGGTATTTGTCATCCGTGTTATAATCCAGCTGATATCCTTCTGCTTTTTTAATTGATTCCTCATAAACCCGCTTGCTCTCTTCATCTGAAAACCTCCTGACACTTCCTTCTTTGGCAAAATCCTCTTTCGTCTTCTCACGTTCAGGCTCATCAATTTCCTCCAACACTTCAACATCTGCCTCTTTTTCCTGGGCAGCTTGTGGGTCAGTAAACTCTTTAAGCAACTCTTCAAAGGTCAAGGGTTTACGTCGCTCACTACCAGATGGTTGTGGGCTCTTACTTTTTGGCAAGGGTTGATCTGAGGGATCTGGTGCTTTCTTTTTCATTGATCTTACAATGAAATAGATAATACCAATTATTATATAAATCCAGGTTTGAATGTCATCCATTATGCCTTAAAAATAGGAAATTAAATTCTAAATTTGATGTTTCGTCTCAGGTTCTATAGCCAATAAACCACATGCAATTAACTCGTCTTGAAATAAAAGGATTTAAAAGTTTTGCCGATAAAGTGACCATCAATTTCGATGAAGGCATTACGGGTATTGTAGGCCCCAATGGGTGTGGTAAATCCAATGTAGTAGATTCCATTCGATGGGTTTTGGGAGAGCAAAAATCCCGAATTCTCCGCTCTGATAAGATGGAGAATGTGATCTTCAATGGCACCAAGGCGAGGAAGCAAACTCAGCTGGCAGAGGTTTCACTTACCTTCAACAATACAAAGAACCTTATACCCACAGAATATACACAGGTGACCATTACCAGACGCTATTTCAGGTCCGGGGAGAGCGAGTACCTGCTTAATGAAGTGCCCTGCAGATTGAAGGACATCACCAATCTTTTTCTGGATACGGGAATCGCCTCCAACACCTATGCTATCATTGAGCTGAAGATGGTAGACGACCTTCTCAATGATAAGGACAATTCCCGAAGAAGTCTTTTTGAGGAAGCTGCCGGGATTTCAAAGTTTAAGATCAGAAAAAAAGAGACCTTACGTAAGCTGGAAGATACAGATGCTGACCTGGACCGGGTAGAAGATCTGCTATTCGAGATTGATAAAAACCTGAAATCTCTTGAGAAGCAGGCGAAGCAAGCTACACGCTTTTATGAGATCAAAGAAGAGTATAAGCAGGTCAGCATAGGACTAGCCAAGAAGACGTTGGGCAATCAAAAACAAGTTCAAAATAATATTCAGGAAGAGATCAAAAAACAGAATGATCTCAAGGAGGAATTAAATACCCGATTATCCGGTACGGAAGCCCTGATTGAAAAAACAAAAACTGATTTACTGGCCAAAGAAAAGCTCCTTTCCACCAGACAAAAAACCTTAAATGAGCATGTCAGTAAGATCCGTCAATATGAAAGTGATAAAAAGATCAAGAATGAGCGACAAAGGTTTTTGAATGACCGCATCGAAAACCTAAGGGAGCTGATAGACCAGGACAAGCAGAGCAATGAACGTGCATCATTTTCGCTGAAAAGCCTGACCAAAGAAAGGGAGACTGCAGAAGGGATCTTAGACCAGATCTCAAAACGTCTGGATAACCTGCAGACTGACTATGACAGGCAAAAAATTGAAACACAAGAGGCTCAATCAGTACTCAGCGAGATCAATCAACAATTTGGATCCAAAAGAGATGAGGTTTTCCAATTCAATAAAGACATTGAAATACGAGAGATCCAGCTGGAGACGTTGAAATCTGAACTGAGTAAATCTCAACAGGATAAAAGCCAACATTCACAGGATTTACAGGCTTTCTCCTCTAAGCTGGAAGATATTACCAAAGAGAAGGCCACCAAATCAGAGGCATACAAGGCGCTCAAAGACAAGGAAGACCACTTAGTAACCAAGATAGAGAGCTGCCAGCAAAGGATCGACCTATTGAGGGAGGAGCTTACGCATATCAACCGACAGCTCGATAGGCAACAGAATGAATATAACCTGACAAAATCATTGGTAGATAACCTGGAGGGATTTCCTGAAGCCATCAAATTTCTGAAAAAGAGCCGTGACTGGAAAGATGCTCCCCTCCTGTCAGACATCATAACCTGCCCGGAAGAGTACAGGATTGCGATCGAGAATTTCCTGGAACCCTACATGAATTTCTATGTGGTAAACAGGTATGAGGATGCACTGAAGGCTGTGAACCTGCTGAGCAATGCTTCTCAGGGAAGGGTAAGCTTTTTTGTGCTCGAAAGACTGGAAAACTACCATTCATCCACTTCACACCTGTTTGCAGGTACGATCAATGCTACCGAAGTGGTGGAATATGACCATAAGTACCAAAAACTTATCGCCCATCTTTTAGATAATGTATATATCTATGATGGTACAGCGCCAGGCATTCCCACGGATGGTGCCGTGTTCGTTTCCAAGAATGGTCAGATCGCCCAGCGGAACTATAGCCTTGCTGGGGGCTCAGTTGGTTTGTTTGAAGGTAAGCGGATAGGGCGAGCCAAAAACCTGGAAAAACTTTCCGAGGAAATAAAATCCTTAACTAAAAAACAAGAGCAAACAGAGACAGCACTCAGAGAAACTCAGAGTGAATTGGCTCAATGGAAGTCTGAATCCAAACAGGAGGAATTGAGTAGGCTTTCGGAGGAGATCAATCAGGTGAACGAAGTTTTTGTAACCCTGCAAACCAAAAAAGAGCAGTTCTCTTCCATGCTCAGCTCAAATGAAACCAAGCATGAAGATCTCATCACGCGGATTGAAAAGTTGGATGAGGAACTTGCAGTACTTAAGCCGAAGCATACGGACGCAAAACAGTATTTAGAAGAGCTGGAATTAAGGGTTTCGAGTGCAAAAGAACAACTGGAGTCTCTGAATGAACTGTTGTCACAAAAATCAACGGCTTTCAATGAGGAGAATGTCCTCTTCCACCGACAGCAGAATAAGCTGAATAGTATCAGGCAGGAAATAAATTATAAGCAGGAAGCCTTTGATGGGAGTGCTGAGCGAATCAAAAAGAATTCGGAAGAGCTGCAGGTCACCACTCAGAACCTGAATGAACTGATTAAAACGTCAGAGCAGGGAGACGACGAGCTGGTGGCCATGTATGATGAAAAAGAATCCATCGAATCCGCGGTCAATGAAGCTGAAAAAGAATATTACCAGGTGCGTGGTAAGATTGACGAGGATGAAAAAACACTGCGTGAGATCCAGCGTCAGCGAGAGTCCATTGACCATATATTGATGGAATGGCAGGAAAAGCTGAACGATACCAAAATTCAGCTAAACTCCGTAAAAGACAGATTATCTGTTGAATTCAATATTGATCTCTCGCAGGTGGATAGCTTTGATAACGAAGAAATCCTCAGCAAAAGTGAGGAAGAGCTTAGAGACAAAGCTGAGCGGCATAAGAATAGATTGGAGAATATGGGTCCTATCAATCCCATGGCGATGGAAGCTTACGAGGAGATCAAACAGCGTCACGAGTTTATCACCAATCAGAAAGAGGATCTCATCGCTGCCAAAGAATCATTGATGACCACCATTGGTGAAATCGATGATGTGGCTAAAACTACTTTCCTGGAAGCTTTTAACAAAATCAAAGACAACTTCGCCAAAGTTTTCAGGACGCTTTTCACTGAAGAGGATGATTGTGAGTTGAAGCTTACTGATCCTGAAAACCCACTTGATTCAGCCATTGAGATCATGGCCAAACCCAAAGGCAAAAAGCCGCTGACGATCAATCAATTATCTGGTGGTGAAAAAACGCTCACAGCTACTTCCCTACTGTTTGCTATCTATCTCCTTAAACCTGCGCCATTCTGTATTTTTGATGAGGTAGATGCCCCACTTGACGACGCCAACATTGATAAGTTCAATGAGATCATCAGAGAATTCAGCAAGGATTCACAGTTCATCATTGTAACGCACAACAAAAGAACAATGTCCAGCACAGATGTCATTTATGGGATTACCATGATCGAGCAAGGAGTATCTCGGGTTGTACCTGTAGATCTTAGGGAGTTAGCCTAATGAAGAGGCTCTACTTATCGATAAATTTTATCAAATTGTCGAACATCTAGAATTTTGGAGCGTTATTTGTACTTCTTTGTTCACCGCATCGAAGTTTAAAATTTATGACGCCAAAAATCTCCAGTCTGTTAGCCACAGCGCTTACGGCAATTCTATTTACAGGATGTAACATTGATGGTCTTCCTGACTTTGACAATACCTACTTGCCTGACTATGAAGGCGAGATCGCAATTATTATTGGTAAAGACACACTTACTGTGGGTGAATTTATCAAAGAATTATCAGACGATACCACGGTAGTTCAGGAATCGGAAAACAATGAGATCTATATTGTGTATGAAGACAGTACAGATTTCTCTCTGAGCTCGGATTTTGTAGACGTCAATACATTTTCTAATGAGAAAACCATTGCCAGCCCAATAGCCATACCATTTATACCTCCTACGGACACTACCCTGGTAATCAACAGGGAAATCAATTTTGATTATGTATCTAATGAAGGTGAACGTCTTGATTCACTGTTTTACGAAACTGGTTTATTGCGATTATCTATCACCTCTGATTTTCCAGGTGATGTGGCATACAATATCAGTACGAATTCTTTTCTGGTAGCAAGCTCAGGCGAAGGCATTTCCATCGGATCCGCTTTGAATTATACAGGCTTTACACCTATTTCGGATACACAGGATACGGATTTGGGTGGTTACAAAACCATTTTGAATTTTCAAAATGATTCAAGTGTATTCGTTGTTAATCTGCAAGCCGTTATATCCATTCAGGCGGGTAATTCATTGTCAGGAAATGAATCCATTCATATCCAGGTGGAGGTTGTGGACCCTACCTTTGAAGCTATTTATGGTAGTTTCGGTACCGATACCTTTGATATTGAGTCTCAAGAGATTAATCTGGATGTATTTTCTGAGTTTTCTGACACAGGTCTGGCTTTTGAAGCTCCCAGCGTCTTCTTCACCTTTGAAAATTCATTTGGAATATCAGCAGGGCTTGACTTTTCCAATATCTATGCTTCCTATGAGGATCATCCCGATATGCCTTTGACAGGCTCCTTTGCTGAAAATATCCAGATTATTGATGCGCCAACCCTTGAGGATGTGGGTAGTGTGGCCATTTCAACCATATCAATGACAAAGGATAACTCCAACATCAATGACATTTTGAGCTCATCACCGGATCAGCTCAACCTGTCCCTGACGGGAATCTCGAACCCTGACAATGAGGATGGCAACTTCCTGCTCAATAGTTCCAATATTAAGATTAAATCCAGAATTGAATTGCCATTGAGCCTTCAACTTCAGGAATTCGAATATGACAATGAATTTGAATTACCCAAAGACCTAAGCAAGCTGGACAATAGTCAGTCACTTACACTGATACTCAAAACCACCAATGAATTACCTATTGGTGGAGAGATCGACATCCATTTTCTCAATACCAATGGCGAGGCTTTTGATGAAATCATTAATATCTCCATACTAGAATCTCCTACGGTATTTGACTCTGACAATAAAACCCTGGAAGCCTCTACGTTAGAAACCAGGATTACCCTGGATGAGGATAAGATCAATTCACTTACGGAGGCAGAGAAACTAAAGGTTACAGTGCGCTTCAGTTCATTTGGCGCTCAACAAAACCAATTCGTGAAGATCTATTCGGATTACTCGCTTATCACCACCATCGCCATAGAAGGCAAGGTCAATATCAACTTAAACGAAAACTAGGATCACCGTGAAGAGAATTATTCTAATAATATTGATCGTATCCTCAGGTGAATTGATGGCTCAAAATAACCTGAGTTTTTATCACATGAGTAAAGGAATTCCTCAGGGTGGGAATTACAATCCTGCATACTTTCCGGATGCCAGGGTCTATGTTAGCCTGCCAGGTATTTCCGGGATAGATTTTTCAGTCAATAACTCATTTGGAATATCCGATATTTTCACAACAACAGGTGATTCTACCCTGATAGATATTGGCAGATTTTTAGGAACTCAACAAAACAAGAAATCCTTCTTCAATGTTGATCTGGATATTACAGACCTCATGATTGGTTTCAGGGTTGGTGAAAAACATCATTTCTCACTGTTTGTCAATGACAAGTTTGATTTCACCTTCTTCTACCCTTTTGATCTGATGAACTTTGTTTGGAAAGGTAATGCTGCTTACATCGGTCAAAATTTTGTGGCCGATCAAATGGGCTACACCACGACACACTACAGGGAATATGGAATTGGCTACGGTCAAACCTTCACTATCCTGGATCGCGAGACCACGATTGGTGCACGATTCAAATACCTCAATGGAATGCTGCACAATAGCACCAAAGACTTCTCAGTGTCTATTCTTACCGATGAAGCGGACTATTCTTTAACTGCCTCTTTTAATGAGGCCCAGATCAGATCTGTAGCCTTCTCACAGCTTACAGATGAAGAAGAAGATTTCGACGCAAGCTATTTCATCTTCAATGGAAACGCCGGTTTCGGGCTGGACCTGGGTGCCAGGATGCAATTCTCGGATAAGCTTGGGTTAGGAGCAGCAGTCAACGATTTAGGATTCATCAATTGGAAAGAGCATGCAGAGCTCATCAACTTTTCCGGGACTTCTTTCACCTATTCCGGAATCGATCTGGACGATCCTGACTCATTTGGCCAGGCCATCGAAGATTCATTAAAGAACCTGGAGCCTGATACCATAGCAGGGTCATTTACCACCAAACTGAATGCCAGAACCTATTTTTCAGCGGATTACCAGGTGACTCCCAATGGGCAGGCTCAGGCAACGATTGCCAATTATATGACGCAGGGCAGGATCAAAACTTCGATTGGGTTGGGTTATACCCAACAGGTCGGTAGATGGTTTACAGCTTCTGCGACCGGCTCCTATGTACCCCAGCAAGGTGTGGACCTCGGATTGGGAATGATGTTCAGACTTTCCTCTTTCCAGTTGTATGTAGCAGCGGATAACATTTTCAATACCATTGATGTACCGAACGCGAGTGCAGCCAATATCAACTTTGGTATCAATTTCCTTTTTGGAAGGGCTGAGAAGAAGAATAAAAAGAAAGTAGCGCCTCAGGTGACTCCTGCCTCTCCTGCTCAGGTAGAACCTTCGGACGAAACCATGAAAGTAACTCCAGAACCTGAAGAGGATGACTATGCGGATTACGAGCATTTGTGGAAGAAGCGGAAGTGAGCAAAGGGTTATTTGAAGATTAGACGTTGATTGTAGGTTTTACCATCTACTTTGAACCGAGTAAAATATAATCCTGGCTCCAACTGCTTAGGTTTAATCATTAGCTGGGTACCCTGATCTATTAACTCGAATGGGATAGACACTCCTTTGGAATTAAATATGTTTAAACCTTCAATCGTCCCACTATTTACCGGGCTCTTTACAATAAAATAGTCATAAAATGGGTTTGGGTACACATTTAATTCAAACACTATATCTAAACCAAGAACCTGTTCAATTGTTAATACTCTGCTGACTGGCTCTGCTTCCAGATAGTTGTTGTTGCCTGGCTGTTTTGCTATAATTTCTACTATCCCTGCTCCCACGATTGTTCCAAGGTTACCATCTATTGATAATACACTTTCATCTGTACTCTCAAAAATTACAACAAGGCCTGAACTAGATTCTGCACTTAACACTATTTCATTCTGTTCTGTTGATATCGTACTGAGCGCTTCAAATTCTATCGATTGCGGAGCTTTTTTAATGGATAGGGTTCCTGGATTCAAGCTCAATTCATAATTTGCAGCAGACCCTCCTGATAAGGCTATTTCATAATTCCCTGCACCACTTTGCGAACTGGCCATAGTGGATATAACCGGTTCTGTAATATCTAACTCAGAATCATCATTAAAAAACCCGATATAGGCAATATCAAGGTCAGGCAAATCATCCCCATAAACCATTTCTTTATTATTGGCTACCGCTTCCAAACTTGCTTTTCCAATGGTTAGAGTCCCTGGATTTAATACCAATTCATAATTTGCGGCAGACACTCCTGATAAAGTTATTTCATAATTCCCTGCACCACTTGTCGAACTGGCCATAGTGGATATAACCGGTTCTGTAATATCTTGCTCCGTATCATCATTTAAAAACCCGGCATAGGCAATATCCAGCTCAGGTAAATCATCCCCATAAACCATCTCTTTATTATTGGCTACCACTTCTAAAATCGCTTTTCCAATGGTCAGAGTCCCAGGATTTAATATCAATTCATAATTTATAGCAGACCCTCCTGATAAGGCTATTTCATAATTCCCTGCATCACTTAGCGAACTGGCCACAGTAAATATAGACGGCACTGTAATATCTTGATCCGTATCACTATTCAAAAAGCCATCATAGGACATGTCCAGCACAGGAATATCGTCGCCATAAGTAACTTCCTTATTGTTAGCAGATATTTCCAATGTAGCCTTCATTATAGTCAAAGTACCAGGGTTCAAAAAGAGCTCATAGTTTGTTGTAAAACCTCCAGACAATGTAATTTCATAATCATTCACATCAGATGTGGATGTAGCCAATGTTGAAATATCAGGCTCCGTGATATCCAATTCTGTGTCTCCATTCACAAATCCAGTGTAGTTAATATCCAGCTCGGGCAAATCAGCCCCATAAACCATTTCCTTATCGGTAGCTTTTGCTGATATTTGAGCTTTGTCTATGATAATTGTTTGCTCTGCCTGACCAGCATGATAGTTTTCATATTCCAACTGAGTAGCATATAAGGTAACTTCACCTGCACCTTCTATTGTTGCCTGGTCCCCTGCTATACTAATGATACTTTCATCAGAACTAGAAAAGGTAATGGGATTAACAGAATTGGAGGTTGCACTTAAAGTGAACGAATCATCACCATAGATTTTGGCTTCGATCGCATCAAAAGTGATATCCTGGTAGTCTTTGATGATTATTGGTGTGATACTTGGTCGACCACCAAACTCCGATGAGAAAGCTGTAATTTTTGTGAAATTTAGTGTCTCAGGGTCGATCTTATATAGACTTCCACTACCCCCACCTGAACTTCTAGTTGTACCATAAAGTGTTCCGTAATTCTCAACCAGAGCAGCTTGAGGCCATACACCAACCTCATTTGAAAAACTATATACCACCTCATAAATTCCTTCATCATCAATCCTGTAAACTGTTCCTCTATTTTCTGCGCCACCACGGTGAGTTGTTCCCCAAAGTTCTTCACCAAACAAAACCAAAGCATCAGAAGGATTACTCCCATTGATTCCATCAAAATGGTGTACTATTTCAAAATTGTTTCCAGCAGGATCAATACTGAAAATAACTCCAAGATTATTTTCACCCCCATATCTGGTTACCCCCCAAAGTTTATTATTAAAGTGGAGGTATTTACCTACAATAAGGTCCCCATTTGTCCCGTTAAAATCAAAGATATTTTGAAAGTCACTACCATCTAAGTTTATGCTAAAAACTGCTCCTTTAAAAAAAATGCCTGAATGATTACCCCATAATTTATTGCCTAACAATGTTGTGATCCGTGCATTGATTTCACTAGACTGAAAATCTCTTATTTCAGTATAATCTAGTCCATCAGTTTTGATCTTGAATATTCCGCCATAACCATACGTACCCCCAAAGGCAGTAGACCCATAAAGTTCATTCTCATATATAACTAAACCCTCTCTTGGATTATGGTAGTTATTCTGATCAAATTCATGAATTTTAGTATAATTACTCCCATCTTTATTAATGCTAAAAATTACTCCAAACCCCTTTCCACCCTCACTTGCAATCCCAAAGATTTTGTCCTCTCCTTCAACCAAATTCCCTATGGGTGCATATCCATCTGATTTATCAAATTCGTTTATAACTTCATACCCTGTACCATCATTTGATATCTTAAAAATTACTCCGGTACCACCAGATCCCCCATTAAATGTCACTCCGTAGAATTTTCCATCATAATCTAACAACGTACCAGAGGGGTTTACACCAGACAAATAATTTGTATTAAAGCTAAAGGTATGATGCATAGTGTGATTGGTGCCATCTACATCAATACTGTAAATGCCTCCTTGTATATCTCCACTAAAATCATTCGCAAGCCCCCATATTTTACCATTATTTACTAACAATCCTCCCTCAGGAGATAACCTATCTGTTACATGATCATGAACTATTTCAAATAACGTTCCGTCACTTTTTATTCTAAATAAATAGCCTCCTCCCATTGACCCCCCTTTTCTGGAGGTTCCCCATATGTAATCATTTTCCCAAAGTAAAGAACCAAGAGGTCCCGAACCACTTGAAAAGGAATGGATATTACTATAAGTTGTGTCAGCTAAAGATATTTTGTAGATCACCCCAGAACTATTTTCTCCTCCCCAAAATGACATTCCCCATAAATCCCCGGCTATTTCTATTAAAGATCCTGATGGGTTATTTGCCAATTCCCTATCAAAATCGTGTATTTTTGTATAAGAATCATCTAAAAGCTTGACTGTAAATAGGGTACCACCGTCATCAATACCTCCTCCTGCAGTTACACCCCATAACGCACCATTATATTCAAGTAAATCTCCTATTGGTTTTTCACCATCATCTGAGCCAGCCTGAAATTCATGGATTATTTCAAATCCAAATCCATCATAGTCAATGCTAAATATCAAACCGACATTTGAAGATCCCCCTGACCATGTAGTTCCATAGAACTTACCATTAATATCAATCAAACTAGCATTGGGTTGATGACCGTTTGTACCATTAAACTGAAAAATCTCGGTATAATTTAATCCATCGGGATCAATACGAAATATTACCCCATACCTGCTAGAAACGCCTTGAGTTGTAACCCCATATAATTTTCCGTTCTTTTCAATCAACCGTGGTTGTTGCCAATAATCATTTTTACCAAAACGCATATCAAAAAATGTTTCAGGGCTATTTCCATCCACATTAATAGAGTAGATTGTTCCTCCGTCTAGTGTCCCTGTCCCAACAAGCCTGGCTGTTTGTGAAAATGTAGTTGTTGAATTTAGAATTAATAGAAGAACTAAAATATAGGAGTGCCTAAGCAGAATCATATTGGGGTGATTTTTTGAGACATAAATTAGCAAATAATAACTAATAACGCCACTATAAGTCACTACTTTCCCTGCAGGACTCAGGGGGATACCGGCCCGCCAGATAATTTGTAAATTTATTGGGTATAAATTCAGGTAACACAATAACCTTCCAATGAAACTCAATGATGACTATTATCCACGCCGTACTTTTCTAAAAAACTCCTCTCTGGCAGTAGCTACCTTCACCATTGTTCCTGCATCGGTACTGGGAGGCAAAACCCATGTAGCTCCCAGCGATAAACTCAACATCGCCGGAATAGGAGTTGCCGGAGTGGGTAAACATTATCTATTGGGTGCCGGAAGCGAAAATATTGTTGCCAATGCCGATATTGACAAGGTGCTGTATCAAAATATTTTCACCAACGAACGGTTTAGAACCATGGCACAGGCATCCTTCATGAAAAAGATGGAGTCTGCCAGGTTTTACCAGGATTATCGCGAAATGCTGGACAATGAGGATATCGATGCCGTAATGATAGGAACTCCCGATCATACACATGCTATACAGACTTTAGAAGCCATCAAACGAGGCAAACATGTTTATTGTGCCAAGCCACTCACGAAAACAATTGCTGAATCAAGGTTTATTCGCGAATTAACCAGAAACTCCCATGTGGCTACCCAGATGAGTACCCAGTCAGACTCACTGGAAGAATTCAGGCTTATCCGGGAATGGATATGGGACGGAGCCATTGGTGATGTTACAGAAGTGGATATCTGGACAGACAGACCCATTTGGCCCCAGGGTATAGAGCGTCCTACGGATACCCCTGCAGTACCTGAAACACTAGACTGGGACTTGTTTATTGGTCCGGCCAAATATCAACCATACCATCCGGCTTACCATCCATTCAGATTCAGAGGTTGGTATGACTTCGGCACAGGAGCGTTGGGAGATATGGGCTGTCACTTCTTCAATCCGGTATTCAAAGCTTTGAAACTTGGTCAACCGGAAAGTATTTATGCCAGCTCCACTCCCCTGTTTCCGGCAACCTATCCAATCGCATCTATTGTGCACTATACGTTCGCGGCACGAGATGGCTTCCCGGCAGTAAAGCTCAACTGGTATGATGGCGGACTGAAACCTGAGCGACCAAAAGAGCTGGAAAGTAATCGGGAGCTTCATCCCACCGGGATCCTGTTTAGAGGCACCAAAGGCTCGTTGATGTGCAGCAGCACTGGCAATGACCCCAGACTATTACCTGAGGCCAGACATAGAAGTTATATGCGACCTCCAAAAACAGAAAAACGATCCATTGGTCACTACGAGGAATGGATTGAAGCGTGTAAAGGTGGAGAACCAGCCGGGGTTGAATTTGAATATGGTAGCCTGCTCACTGAGATCGTCCTATTGGGCAACATAGCTATACGGACAGGCAAAAAGCTTGATTGGGATGGGAACAGGTTCACAAATAGTGAAGAAGCCAATAATTACCTCAGCGAACCCTATCAAAACGGATGGGAACTCAAATAGATATTTTAAATTGCGAGTAAACCTTAATTTCAAACAAATGAATTTTGCTAGCAAATACTTACTAATTATCGTTCTTGTGGCCCTGATGAGGTGTCAACAACCTGAAACAGCTGCAGTGGCTACTCCGGACCCTGTCGCAGTAAATGATTTTATTGGACATTGGTCATTAGATATTGAAGGAGACATGGCTGTAGGCTGGCTTGGTGTCAGTAATGATGGCTTCCTGGATGCTGAGCTTCTCTGGAAAGGTGGCAGTGTTCTGCCCGTAGCCAATGTTTACCTTCAGGGGGATCGTTTGATTGCTACCCGGGTGGGTAACCGTGTTAGGTCAAAGGATGAAAACGGTGAGGCTATTCGAAGCCATCAGGTCACCTACACACTTGAAGTGTATAAGAAAAGTGATGAAGAAGTCTATGGTTATTTCCTCGTTCCCAACAACGATGGTATGGGTGTAGATACCACCTCTTTTGTCGGCATAAAGCTGCCCGAAATCACTCAAAAGCCAGATCTTTCGACTCTTAAGTATGGTGATCCTATCTCCCTGTTTAATGGGAAAGACCTTACTGGCTGGAGACTTTTAAATGAGAATCAAAAGAATGGATTCTCTGCTGAAAATGGTGTGCTGGTAAACGACCCTGTTCAGCCAGAAAATGGAGAACACATTCGCTATGGCAATATCCGAACTGATCAGGAATTTGAAGATTTCAATCTAAAACTCGAAGTAAATGTACCCGAAGGAAACAATAGCGGGGTCTACCTGAGAGGTATCTATGAAATCCAGGTCTTTGATTCTTTTGGCAAGCCACTTGATTCTCATAATATGGGAGCACTTTACAGCCGGATTACGCCAAGTACGAATGCTGAAAAACCCGCCGACTCATGGCAGGAACTGGATATGACGCTAGTAGACAGACATATTACAGTGAAACTAAACGGCACCACAATCATCGATAACCAGCCAGCCTACGGTCCTACCGGAGGAGCCATCTCGCATGATGTTTTTGCCAAAGGTCCGATTTATCTGCAAGGTGATCACGGCATGGTATCTTATCGTAACATAGTCCTAACACCTATCATCAAGTAAACATTAAAAATACGCTGTCAATTGAGCTGTTCCTGTGTGAACAGCTCGATTTTCAGTTGAATTCCTTCCAAAATACTGTAGGTTTAACTGGAGCCCTCTTCCCAGTGACTGCTGCCAGTTGATGGTCCACTTCTGATTGCTCCCCGGTTGAAGCGCTTCTAACAATTCATAACCTACCAAAGAATTTTGTTCTCCCTGAAAATCGATGTCGACCCATTGAAAATTCGCATTTAAACTGCCCTTCCCTTGTCGCAGCCAGGTAAACATGATACTGAAATCATTGATATCTGAGAAATCACCTGACTCTTCAATAGGATCATTTTTGAGTCTTCGCTCCCACTTCCCTGTGACCCTGAATTGTTTTCCCGGTTGGATCACTACCTCGGGAGCATACGTTTTGAAGGTCAATTCGAAGTTACGGCCTGAAACATAATCTGCCTGGTTTATCAACGCTCCCAGGGTACCACTCAATCGCAATATATAAGTGCTATTGATAGTCATCCGTAGGTTAGAAGTCCATGAATCTTTTTCTCTCAATTCATATCCCCCACTCAGCAGTGACTTATTATCCAGTCTTTGTCGAGTAACATCAAAGCCTAGCCCGGGTGCATTCCGGTTGTAGAACAATGAAAACCTGTTGTGGTTTCTTGCATAGATGTATTGCTCCTGCTCCAGGTCAAGACCAAAGGGTATCACCCGATCTGCTGCATTACTTGATGTTGATTTGAAATTAGCCCGAATGCTCCCATTAAATGACAACTTGGCAACCTCCGACAGCAATAAACCCCGTTCTTTCCACTCAAATGGAAAGGTAGCATCCAGGGTGTGTAGGTAGGTCGTTTGGAAGGCCTGAATATATTCATCTGTGGGTGTAAATAATTTGATATAGTTCTTCTCGTCCACATTCAATGCCTCATAGAATTCATTTAAATCCTTAATACCATCTTGATTTTCATCCCTCCACGTATGTGTACCTTCACCGGTGGGTACCTGAACAAAGATAAAGTCGCGCCTGAGCTCCCTCGTATTTGCCGTGGAGAAAGTAACCTGTTGCTTGATGTTGTTTTGAAAATAACTCGATACCCACTCAAGCCTCCCCATGATATTCTCATCTTGATCCACTAATGAATGGTCGGAAACTGTCCTATAGTTGAGCTGGCCACTGATCTGTTGATTCGGCAAAAATTGACTTACCAAACCCACCTTTACCTCTTCTGCGGCTATATAGGAGACAAATTCTCCTGATTGAGGCAGTTGATCAAACCTGCGCACATAATCCAGCCTCACCCTGGCTTTAGCTGAATCTCCGGATTGAACATAAAAATTGTGCGCATGGTAATGCATCAACGTACTTATTGCACTGTCCCCCCATGAAAAGGCATGATGGTCAATGGTAAAATTGTAGCCAGGATTGATATTCCATACATTAAGACTCAAATCATTACTGGATCGTTTCCACTCTGCCTTTCTGCCATTGACCATGTTGTTCATGAGAAAATTCTCAGAGTACAGCTGTATAAAACTGATCTTCTTGGCCAGCTTTAAATGCTGCTGCACTCCATTGACAACACCTGACCTGTTGCGGCTGGTAAGCTGATAATTAAGGTTATTCCTGGCATCCTTTTGTACACCTGCCTCAGCTTCCAGGATTTTGTCGGACCTGTTGATGGTATCTGAAAAGACATCGTAACTCCAGTTTCTATCGTACTCTATGGATCTGAAGCGATCAATGGCATTGAAATTTTCATGATCATATTCAAAAGTTAACTTTCCGCTAAAAGTGTAACCTTCTGCAAAGCCTAGCGGCCTGGAGCTGGTGAAGCCTCCCTTCCATGCATATCCCAAATTGTCACTGTTTTGATCGGCGTAAAGATTTCGAACGCTATTGGAAGTAGCTAACTCCTGAAAAAACTGTTCGTGATCATTGATATCGATGACTGCACCCGCAACAACCATCTCTTTTCTATTCGGTGTGGGTACATTAATAACCGGTGCGTAGTTTCCCTGTTTTATCCCGGATGTTGGGGATACCCATTGGTATACTCTACCATTGGCATTGCGATTTGCCAGGACATAATCCCCCTGACCTTCTCCGGTTTCTGTAAAACTGACATTCCAGACAGCTTGCTCTGCGTCATTGGAATACACATATACAGACCGGGCATTTCCATCCAGATCGATGGTGTCGCGTTTCGAATATAGCAGCTGCCCCTCAATGTAACCTACCGAGTCAACTCCTGAGATGAGACCCTGCCCATCGACGGCCTTGCTTAGCTGTTCAAAATCTTCATTATCCAGTGAAAACCCCAATGTGCTATTGGGATTATCGCTTTCACGATAATAATTTAAGTATAACTTTATATCATTCTTCTTAAATACCTGATTTACAGTAACATTTGACCTACTATAAAATTGCTCTGCATACTCATAATCAATCCTGATTCTGGTAAATCTGGTGATCACAATGTTGCTGCTGAACGTAACCTCAGCCAGATTATAATCGATAACATAATCTCTGTCAAATCCCCGCTCCAACAGTTTACCATCGATATAGACTTTCTCGGAGTTCGCCATAATAATGATAAAGCGTTCTCCGTTTGGTCCCCGCAGTTTATAGGGCCCCTGTACATTTTCAATGGGTGTTATCTGTGTGGAGGCGAACTGACCTTTGGCAGCCGATCCCGAAACAGAGGAGCTTGCAGCCCATTCTCCAACTTTATATCGATAGTTGGATCCGATGCCCTGTACATTCTTATAGTATTTCAGAAAATATCCTTCCTGTACAGGATTTTGCAATACGATGTCACCTGCTGTAAGGCTAAAATCATCATTGTATAGTTTGATAAATACGTTATCAAAATCTCTCAGTTGTTGCGTGTTACCCTCCGGCTGATAGGGGATATTTTGATCAGTAATGACTGCACTAATGTTAAGATCATCACTCAGCTTTCCGTCCATCTGTAGATTAAGCGCTGAATTAACAAACAGGTTTTGACGGTTTCCGAATGAGACACCTCGTGTGATCGCACCAAAACTTTCTACATTGCTAAACCTGAAAATTTCCTGCTCATCAATACTAATCTTCTTCTGTGGGGATTTATCACTGTATACCTCCGCATAGGTATTTATGTTTCTTTGATACATGGTATCTAGCGATTCGATAGCGATTGTTCGAAAGCATACCCTGATGGAGTCATTCAACTGATCATCAACCCGCAACATATTGGTTTCCGGGTTAAACTGAAATTCTGCTTGTGAGGAGGGCTCAATGCTTGAATAATCAACGGGTATGGTATCCAGTTGCACCTGCACATTGGTGGGGATTTTCTTACATTGAAAATTTTGCGCTGTAACCGAGGGCAGAAAACCTACGATGAAAACCAGGTTAATCCACCAAAGGCAAGGAAATATTGAAGGTGGTGCCCATCCCCTCTTCAGTCTCAAACCAGATATTACCTCCTGCATTTTCAATTCCTTTTTTAGCAACTGCTAAACCTATACCACTTCCTGTTCTCTTAGTACTAAAATAAGGAGTAAATACCTTTTCCTGAACTTCCGGGGATATACCACTCCCATTGTCTTTAATACTTAGCAGTGCTTTATTCCCTTTTCTGGCCAGGGAGATCTGAATTTCAGGTTTACCATTGTTTACAGATTGTATGCCATTGAGTATGATGTTATTCAGTATCCCACTAAAGATCTTCGGATCTGCATAAACCTCAAGCGGCTCATCCTGGATATTCAAAGAAAGGCTGGTATTCTCCGACTGATAGAGCTCCGCTGTATGTTGAGTAAGCTCATCCAATGAAAATTTTTCATTCTTAGGGACCGGCATTTTAGCAAAAGCGGAGAAAGAATCTGCAATATCACTGAGTGAGTCAATTTGCTCGATCAGGGACACGCAGGCATTATAATTCCGATCTTCTTTGTCAAGCGATCGCATCATCTGCTGGATCTTCAGCCGCATGGGTGTCAGCGGGTTCTTTATTTCATGAGCGACCTGTCTGGCGATCTCCTTCCATGCCGATTCCTTTTGAACTTCTGCCAGGGCCACCTTACTTTCTTCCAGCTTGACCAACATCTGATTATACTCATTGACCAGGCTCCCGATCTCATCATTGACGGCGTAATGGATGGGTTGGTTCTTTTCCTGCAGTGAGGTCCGTCTGATCCTATCAGCTATTTGCTTCAATGGGCTGACCAATTGATTAACAATCAGATTACCAGAAAACAGAGAGATCAGGAAGATCAAAGTAAATACTGAGATCAGGTTGGTAAATATCTGGATTTGCTGATTCTGTAATTGGCTTTCTGACTCAAAGTAAGGCATTGAGAGAATACCCAGTAGGTTGCCTGTTCTATCGCTCCTAAGGGCCGTATAGGAAGACTTGAAATCTAATTTACCTATCTCTTCATCCAGTATAATACTCTGCTCATTGTTATAAACAATGGCATTCAGGGCTTCGGGTTTGATTTGCTTGCCCAATATCCCGGAATTGAAAATTTCCATCTGGCTGGATGATAACAACAGCCCGGATATCTCATAAATATTGATATCACTTTGAACCAATGAAGCAGCCTCGGCAATGGCATTGGAGTAGTCATCCCTGTTGATGGCATTGTTCTCAAAAGCCTGAGTGATATCCACGAGATTGCCAGCGAGCGTAAATGACCGTGTCAAAAAATTCTGATCAATCTCCTCTCTGTAGGTTGCATTCAAGGTATTGAGTAAGCCCACGGAAACTACCAGCATGGGAAAAATAAAGGCCATTCCCAGGTAGAGTTGGATCTTGGTAGAAAGGTTTAGATGAGCTTTGTTTTTATAAACCCGGAAGCACACAAAAATAAACCCGCACAATACCAGCAGAATAAACAACTGAAATGAGAAATTGGAAAAAACATAGATATAATCATAAGATTCACTGGCTATGACAATGATTCTACCCTCATTGGTGGTAAAACCATAATAGTGAATATCTCCAACTTCAATACCATCACTAAATAGTGCAGAGTTTTGCAAGTCCCGATAACTAAGATTTGATTCAAAACCTGACCTGCCTTGCTTATATATGGGAAGTACGCTATTCTCCCGGTATATGGCATAATCAAATTCTTCCTGATCAGTACTTAAGTAGTATTTGCTTTCCACCAACAATTCAGGGAACACACTGGTTGGAATGTTTTTCTTCAGTGTCAGCTGAAGTATGATATAACCAATCTGCTGGTCGAACCCTTCGATACTCAGAAAACACAGGTACTGATTTCTGATATTGTCCGATTCATCCTCAATAAGATAAAGCTGAGAATAGTCAGTGAAGTTTTCAGGCTTTTGATATGTCCTTCGCCAATCGTAAAACGACATATCACTGGGAGAATCATAAGATTCACCGTCGGCTCCAAACAAGTATACTTCCACATCATACTTTTTGAAATAGGTAGACAAAAACTGCCTGGTTATCTTTTCTCTGATGTTTTGTTTCGCCAACAGGCGGTTCAACAACCGGGATTGAATATACGTATCGTCCTCAATTTCTCCCATAATCTGGTTGAGGTAATATTCACCCAGAATGTCATTGGGTATCAATAGCTTGTTGGCATACTTTTCTTTGGATATTTGGCGATCTCTCTGATAATGTTTGTAAATCCCAAATGAAAACAATGCCGCTGACGTAGACAGTAGCAGCACCAACAATAAGAATGTCTCGTACCGTGGATTGAAAATCTGGTAGGATAAATAAGTACCATTAACAATGATCCAAACGATGGTTATGATCACGATAATGGTCAACCCAACATTGCCCGTCTGCCAATAAAATATACCTGAGGCCACCGAATAACACAAGATCTTGAAATAAAGTGGTTGTTTAATATATTGGAAGACCTTTTGGCTTAGCGTGAATATAACGAGAAAAGTGAGTGCTACGATGACAAGAATCAGCATTGCCACAACCCTCATATACTCGAATGAGATCGATTGGCTAATGTCCAATTCAATTTGTGAGTGCTCTAATATTATCCATGGAACTCTATAAGCGATAAACCCGGAGACCAGCACCAACAATGGCAGGATAGTCAGGATTAAGCCATCACTTAACTTCTCATGATTCCCCAGCAGTAAGCCAAACCTCATCCATTTGCAAAGCCTGAAGAATATGGCTACGATGGCGAAAACACACAACACATTGAAAAAAAGGTCGCCAAGCGAATAGTTAAATTGACTCTCTGAGAAATATATTGGATCAAAAACGTCCCAATGAGGTCGAAACAAATCCATCATAACGAAAACGATGAATCTAAAAATCAAAACCAGTACAATCGCCAGAATAAGCCTTCTATGATTCGCCTGACCCTTTCCGAAATAAAAATAGATGATCAGCAGGATCAGTATTACAGTGAGTAGTAGTGCCGGAGGGAACCACTTATCTCCAATGTTTGTCGTTTGGGATGTAATCTCATAAGTCAGGATTGTCTCCCCACCAGATTGAATTCCGTGATCACTTTCGGTAAACGAGATATTATGATTTTCAAAGATGTTCTGATTTACCGTTTGACTTAGGTATTCATTGGATATAGGTGGTGTTGTCTGAAGCGGAATAATTGAAAACACTTCAACCAATGCCCTGTCTGATGGTATTACCTCCCTCCATATGACATATACACCTGATTCACTTTTTATCGAATACAGTGTATCGTTTTCCTTTAAGGTGCTGTAAGCGGGCATTGATTTATTATCACTCCAATAAATCATCGATCCATTCACATATACCCGCTTTAAGAAATCTTCGGAGGATTGTATTTTAAATGGATTGGTGAGAACCTCAAACTGCTCCAGAAAATCAGTCAGGTCAGACTGTAATACCTGCAACTGTTCTTCAAAGTTTTTTTGAATGTGGTTGTAAGCCGCACCTTCTGCACCCGGTCTAAGCTTCAAAACCAAAAGTGTCAGGCTAATCAGTGAGGAAAGGACGAATAACCTTAACAGTATTTTCATTGCAGTATATTACCTGCTATGAAGATAAGTCATTGTATTTAGAAGATTTATATTTAACTCCACCAAATATGTGTAAAAATAGCACCCTGGAATAACGCAGATTGATGGGGTAAAGCAGCAGAGAAACTACGGTAACAGTCACAATATAAGTGGTCAGCGAAGGGTCTCCTCCAAGCCAATATAAAACCAATACAGATGAAATAAATATAGCTACGGATACAGCGTAGCTAACATACATGGCACCATAATAGAACCCGGGCTCCAACTCAAACCTTAATTTGCAGTTTGGGCATTCATCATTCATCTTACCCAGGTGCTTTAAATCATACGCAGAATATTCATACATATCCCCTTCTCTACACTGAGGACATTTAGCTGTGATTATAGCTTGCAGCGGATTTTTTTCTTTCATTAATTCTAGAATTTCGAAACCATAGGAATGCAATCAGACCAACCAAAATGTAGGGGGCAAAAAAGAGGTACATTATCCCAAAATTTAATCCTGCTGCGAGTGATGTTTCGCCATGACTTACATTGTTTACCACCTGTGTTCTACACATGGCACATTGAGCCTGGGTGAGGATCGGGAGGGCAAACAAGTAAATAAGGACCAATGATCTAATTACCATATTTTGTCAACAGCTATCGTTTCAATGTAGTTCAAAAATAGTAAAATCTTATCATTAGATAAACAACTACCCCTGTTATTGATACATACAACCAAATGGGATAGGTAAACTTGACTATTTTTTTATGCTTCTTTATCTGGTCAGATAACGCAAAATAAAAGGCCATCAATACAAAAGGTACAACGACAATCGAAAATCCTATGTGAGACAACAGCACCAGCAAATAGATCAATCGTGAGTTTCCAACCGCTACTGCTTCATCATCATCCAACACGCCATTGTGATTAAGGTCACCGAAAACCGTGGAATCAGAAGTGCTATGGTAGATCACATATGAAATAAGGAACAAGGCACCCAAAAAAAGGGATGTCAACATGAGGTTTCTATGTAATTCAACCTTTTTAGCCCTGATGGCAAAGAGGGCACCTAATAATAATACTGAGGTAATTGAGTTTAATATGGCATTGAGTGTTGGCAAAGACTTTACCCATCCTGCCATTTCAAATTTTAAAGGACTAAACAAGAGTACTGCCACCAAAGCAGGCACAGCAATGGAAACCACAAATATGATCCGGAGATAACCTTTATTGGCTTGTATTACTTTCTGCATTTTTCTGGTTCATTATATAGATGTCTACTTCAGCTAATAGTCGGTCCACATCTTCTCTTGTAGCCTGGTACGTACCCCTTACCATTTTTTCTTTGTCAACAAAAATCAAAGGATAACCCATCGTGCAAACAGAATCAATACTGTAAAATCCAATCTCAGGGTTATTGTTTAAAGCGTTTAATAGCCTTTCGAACTGATTAGGATTTTGTCCAACAAAATCTGCTTTAGACAATACTACAGGCCCATTAACCTCGCAATTGGATACTTCATATTGTGCTATTACCGGGAGGTCAAACTTATTTTCTCCAAAAAACTGGAGAAATAAATACCAACCGACTGGTAATCCAAATACGATGACAAAGAAAAGGATTACACCAATTCTTCTGGTCATTCGACTGTTGCTAACGCTGATGATTCAGGTATTAATGCAGTATGTCGTAGATTGCTGCACCCTGATACATCAGGATAAAGATCAGAAATATGATGAATAATGTCGGCAAAAGAATGGACCAGATAAGTGATTTCCGCTCGTGACCCAGGTGCATAAATTCGGACACAATAAAAAATGCTTTCCAAATGGTAAGGGCAATAAAAACAAATGTTTTCGCTGCACCGGCATCTATGGTAAATGCAATAAGGAATTCTACGGAAGTAATGGCACCCAGATAGAATGCTATTTTCCAAATATGCTTAATCTTCGACTTATCCGCAGGTATTACCTGTATATTATTATTTTCTTGTTCCATGATAGATTAATTCTTGGGTGTTAGATGAGGTAAAAGAAGGTAAATACAAATACCCAAACCAGGTCAACAAAGTGCCAGTAAAGGCCTACTTTCTCCACCATCTCATAATGGCCTGTTCTTTCTAGTTTTCCAACTACCGCCTGGTAGAAGATAATGAAATTGAGTATCACCCCTGTAAAAACGTGAAACCCGTGGAATCCTGTGATAAAAAAGAATAGTGCTGCAAAGTTTTGAGGCCCGTATTGGTTCATACTCAGGTTGGCTCCCATGAAAGAGTTTCCTGCAGCATTTTTAGCCATATCAGTACCCACGATGAAGTGAGTCCACTCCCATGCCTGACAGCCCAGGAAAGTAAGTCCTCCGAGGATCGTCCAAAGCATCCATTTCTCAACAGCTTTGCGGTCCATCCGCTGGCCAGCTTCAACAGCTAATACCATCGTAACACTACTTAAAATCAGTATGAAGGTCATCAGACCCACAAACACGAGGGGCAAGTGTACTCCATGCAAGAAAGGAAATCCTTCAAATACCATTTCAGGTATTGGCCAGTATTCCTGTGAAAAAGCAAAATCTTGAATGGTCCCTTCAAAAGCAGGATGACTATATCTAATCAATCCGTAGGTGATCAAAAGTGCAGAAAAAGTGAATGCATCAGAAAGAAGAAAGAACCACATCATAAGTTTTCCGTAGCTCGCCTTCATGGGAGCTACTCCACCACCCCAGATGTTGTTACTTTCAATTGCTGTCGAGTGTGCCATAGTTTACGTGACCTAATTATTTAGAACCAAAAATAAGTATAAATACAACCAAAGTCCACCCAGAAAATGCCAGTATGTGACACACATTTCCAATTGGTTTAAACTTTTAGAATGTACTTTGTAATTAAATGCATTGTATAAAACGATTGCAAGGAAAATGATCCCTCCTACTAGGTGGGCGCCGTGCAATCCCGTGAAAACATAAATGAATGATCCTGCTGGAT
Source organism: Cyclobacteriaceae bacterium (assembly GCA_965223915.1). GTDB lineage: Bacteria > Bacteroidota > Bacteroidia > Cytophagales > Cyclobacteriaceae > UBA7330. The sequence continues at coordinate 4,542,316 of OZ245027.1, forward strand.
GGCCTACAAAAAACACATCCTGGCTAATCAGTTGCCCCCAGCTCATATACTGCCCGATTAAGAACGATATTGCCAGAATGGATGTGATCGCTAAACCAATTCGTATATGTAATATATTATTCCGTTTAGCAGAGATATATGCATAATGAAGCGATATACTACTAAGCACTATAATGACAGATGTGGTCGTGAATAACGACGGAAAAACAATCTCCGGCCAATTACCTTCTGACTGTTTCACAATATAAGCACTTGTAAGTGCTGCAAATAACATGGTGACTGTTAGGATAAACAGCCACATGGCAAATTTCTTGGGGTTCATAGACCGAACCCTCACATTTCCAATGGGTATTTCTGCGTGTCTTTCCATTAAATCTTATCTATTAAATAGGCCAATTGAACAATGGGTAGATAGATAAAAGAACCAAACATAATCTTCAGTGCAGACTGCCGGGAATTATCTTTCATTAATGAAAATGTCTGGGCCAGAAATAAAGTTCCGCAAACAGTTGCCACGATTCCACTGGTGATCCCAGTGAGTTGGAAATAGGTAGGTAAAAGCCCCAGTGGTAACAGAAAGAGTGTATAGATCATGATATTTATGGCTGTATTCAGATCTTTCTTTCCTTTGCCTGGCAACAATTTAAATCCTGCTTTTTTATAGTCTTCATCAGCAATCCATGCAATGGCCCAGAAATGGGGAAACTGCCAGATAAACTGGATACCAAAGATGATCAAAGCCTCATGAGAAATAACACCTGTTGCAGCCACCCAACCCAATAATGGTGGTAATGCTCCCGGTATTGCTCCAACAAATACGGCAATGGGACCAACCCTTTTTAAGGGTGTATAAACAAAGGAATAAAGGATCATTGACAATATGGCCAATGATAAGGTCAATAGGTTGGTTTGCCAGGCTAACAAACTCAATCCAACAAAAGCATTAAACAAGGCGTACAAAAGTGCTTCCTGACTATGAATTCGTCCTGTAGGTAATGGTCGATCCTTTGTCCGCTTCATTTTGGCATCATGTGCCTGCTCAATGATTTGATTTAACGTAATGGATGAACCGGATATCAGGAACCCGCCCATCGCTAATGAGAAGAAAGAAATCCAATTAATGGCTCCTGAATGCCCCAGTAAGTAGCCAAAGGCTGCAGAGAATGCTACAAGAAACGACAACCTGACTTTTACAAGTTCTATGTAGATCTTGAAACGATTCAGTAGATTTATGGCGCTTATTGAAACAGTAGATTGCATCAGGTAATACTATGTCTGGAATAGGTGCTCAAAAATAAGTAAAAAATCATTCCGAAGCCGACACTTCCAAGCAGCAAATGGAGGGGTTGTGCAGCTGAGGGAACATTTAAATATGCCAATATAATTCCAATAATAATTTCAAGTCCAATGACCCCAATCAGGGACAAAAACATCCTGTTTTTTAGTAGCGAGTCCTTATTGAGCCAAATCAACCAACCAGCCAGTAATACGATCAGTATAGAAAACGAACGGTGTACATAAAAACCAATACCCAAGTGGCTGATCCACTGTCCTCTATCAATCCCCTGATGGGCCATTGCATCAATCTGTTCTCTTACTCCGGTACCCAATATAATCTGAATCAGAAATGTGAATAACAGGAATCCCATGGTCACTTTTCCGGTAATGTTTTCTTTCAAATCCCTCACCTTCACTTGTTGAATTAGCAATAGGGCGACTAACAACAGCGCCAATATCATGTGGAAAGTGATAAACCCGGGAAGTAAATTGGTGGCCACAACGAGGCTGCCCACCCACCCCTGAAAAACAACCAGGACAAAAGCGAGAACACCTATAGTAGCGATAGCCATACTTTGCTTTCGCATTTTGATCGACCACCATGCATTGAGGATGATTAAAAACCCAATAAGCACACCTACCAGTCTGTTTACATATTCTATCCAGGCCTTGGTAAAACTATAGGGTATTTCTTCTGCCAATTCAGGATTATTCAAGATTCTATCTGATGCTTTCTTCAGTCCAATGGATGAGAGTACCGTTGCCAATCTTTGACTTTTCTCAAGTCTCTTTTGCGTAAATACTTCTTTGTAGTCTTCCGGAAGATCGCTGCTTGAAGATGGCGGCGTATATTGACCAAAACATTTTGGCCAATCAGGACAGCCCATACCAGCTCCCAGGCTACGCACTATACCTCCGATAAGAATTAGTACATAAACAGCAATAATTGTAGTCAGATTGATGGATCGGAAAACCGATACTTTATTCATCTATGATAGACTACTTCTTAGCTGCCGCTTCTTCCTTGGCTTCCTCTACTTCATTTGGAAGATTCGACTCAGGCGTCTCACTTAATGGGACAGTCTGAGAAATAAAATCATCCTTAGCTCCTGGCTTACTGTAATCATAAGCCCAACGATATACTTTAGGGATCTCACCAGGCCAGTTACCATGACCAGGAAGCCTTGGGGTAGTCCACTCTAATGTATTGGATTTCCACGGGTTTGCCGGTGCTTTTCTTCCTGCAAAAATTGAGTAGAAGAAATTGAACAGGAAGATAAACTGAGCAGCGAAAGTTATTGCAGCTGCAATACTTACAAATGAATTCAGATCAGTAAAGGTCTGGAAAGCATCGAAGCTGGTGAATGAATAATACCTACGTGGGAATCCTGCAATACCAATGTAATGAAGCGGGAAGAACACCAGATACACGCCCACAAAAGTGAGCCAGAAATGGATGCTGCCTAATCGCTCATCCATCATCCTGCCAAACATCTTGGGGAACCAGTGATATACACCCGCAAGCATTCCGAAGAACGCAGCACTACCCATTACCAGGTGAAAGTGTGCAACCACAAAATAAGTATCATGTAGATTGATATCCAATGCCGAATTACCCAGGAATATTCCCGTCAATCCTCCCGATATGAAGAAGGATACGAGACCTATCGAAAACAGCATGGCCGAGGTAAACTTGATATTACCTTTCCATAAGGTAGTGATATAGTTAAATGCTTTTACCGCTGATGGCACTGCAATGATCAATGTAAGGAACATAAAGATAGATCCCAGGAAAGGATTCAATCCTGATATAAACATGTGGTGAGCCCACACAATAAACGAAAGGAAACCAATGGCCAGCATCGACCCGATCATCGCTCTGTAACCAAAGATGGGCTTTCTTGAATTCGTAGAAATAATTTCTGATGTGATTCCAAGTGCAGGTAAGATTACAATGTAAACTTCAGGGTGCCCCAGGAACCAGAATAAATGCTGGTACAGGATCGGGCTACCTCCCATGTGAGGCAAGGCTTCTCCACCGATGTATATATCAGACAGGTAAAAGCTTGTTCCGAAAGACCGATCAAACACAAGTAGTAATGCGGCAGCAACCAAAACTGGAAATGATAACAAGCCAAGTACTGCGGTAAGGAATAATGCCCATATCGTCAAAGGAAGTCTTGTAAAAGACATACCCTCAGTACGCAAATTAATGATGGTTGTGATGTAGTTGATACCTCCCAGCAATGTGGAAGCGATAAAGAATACCATTGATACCAGCCACATGGTCATTCCTGCTCCGGACCCTTGTATGGCCTGTGGTAATGCGCTTAATGGAGGATATACTGTCCAACCACCCGATGCAGGGCCCGTTTCCAGAAAGAATGAAATAAACATCACTACGCTGGAAAGGAAGAAGAACCAGTATGACAACATGTTCATAAATCCGGATGCCATATCCCTGGCTCCAATCTGCAATGGAATGAGGAAATTAGCGAATGTACCACTCAACCCAGCAGTCAATACAAAGAATACCATGATGGTACCATGCATGGTGACCAAGGCCAGATAGAATTCCGAATCAATTTTACCCTCGGCAGTAATCCATTTTCCAAGGATTGGTTTTAACCAATACAGGTCCATATCAGGGAATCCCAACTGTAGTCGGAATATCACAGAAAGACCTCCACCAATTAACGCCCAGAAAATCCCCGTGATCAGGAATTGCTTGGCAATGGTCTTGTGATCGGTAGAGAATATATATTTAGAAATAAAGCTTTGCTCATGGTGATCGTCATGACCATCATGGTGTAAATCTTTTTCAATTTGGATGTCGGCTACTGACATAATAAAATCCTTTAAATCTTAGTTGCTTACCAGGGCCTTCTCAGCCTTTTCTACACTTATTACATTATCTATTCCAGCAGCAATTCTTGCAGCTTCTTTGAGGTTATCAGGCACTTCTGACAGATAATCATCGTTTAATTTGAGCCAAGCCTGCTGCTCAGCGTACCAATCGTCATACTCATCTGCTTCGAGTACCAGGATAGAATATTTCATACCGAAATGACCATATCCGCAGATCTTATTACAAACCAGTTCATAATTGAACTCCGGATTTCCTGTTTCCTCCCGCATCTCCTCGGTTGTTTTGGTAGGCACAAACCAGAACCTTGTTGGCATTCCAGGAACAGCATTCATTTGCATCCTGAAATGAGGCTGAAAAACACTATGAATAACATCTTTGGCACGTATTTTCAATAGGACTGGTCTTCCCTTAGGCAATACCAGCTGGGTAGGAATAAAATCATCAAAAGAGGCCTGATCAGTAAAATCGATACCCATGGTATTGGAAACATCCATTTTTCTAAAATCAGAATTACCCAAATTTTTATCAGCACCCGGATAGCGTACCGACCAGGAGAATTGGTATCCCATGACTTCAATCACTTCTGCATTTTCAGGGGCCTTCCCTGTAATATCCGACCAGGCTTTCCATCCTGAAACAATCAGGAGGGCCAGAACAATGGCAGGAATTGCTGTCCAGATAACCTCAAGGGTATTATTATGGGGATAGAAATCAGCCTTATTGCCTTCTTTGTGTTGATATCGGTATGCAAAACCAAAAAGGAAGATCTGTGTGACGATAAATACAAAACACGTAATCCCCATGGTAATCCAAAACAAACGATCTGTCACTGCGCCATGTTCAGATGCCAATGGCAATACAAAATCATCCTGTAATCCTCCAAAAGAATAATAGAAAAAGGCGAATATTCCTGCTACTAAAAATAACAGCAACAATATCGCATTGATCCTGTTGGTGGGAGGTACACTTTTACTTCCTTCTCCTTTCGCAACATTGACCAAAGTTATTACCCGGAATACTGTAACCAGGATAGCCAGGATCAATACTACTGCGATAACGATAATTAAATTCAACATCTCTATTCAATAAGCTTTTATACGTGATGATGTAAACTCTCTTCCAACATTGGATGGTTCTTGGCAAACAAAGGAGCCTTAGACATTTGATTCAATACAACGAATATGAATGCTCCTGAAAATACAAACAACAATCCTATTTCTAATACGCCAAATCCTGAATTCTCACCGAGCGTGCCTGGCGTAACCATTAACGTAATATCCAACCAGTGACCAATAATTACCGCTGGTGTAACTACTTTCAGTATCCTTGAATGTCTTTTCGAATCCCTGGTCATCAGCACCAGAAAGGGAAAGAAAAAGTTCACTGCCAGGTTTAGGTAGAATAATGGTGCATAATGACTGCTTTTCCACCTTTCTACAAAGTAGATGGTCTCCTCAGGAATATTGGCATAATAGATCAAAAAGAACTGAGAGAACCAGATATAGGTCCAGAAAATACTGAATGCAAATACGAACTTACCCAGATCATGAATATGTTCAGTATTGACAATCTTTAGATATCCCTGATCTTTTAACAATACTACTATGAGTGTAGTCAATGCCAGACCAGCTACCCACCAGCTAGCGAATACATACCACCCCATCATGGTACTAAACCAGTGTGTATCGATTGACATCACCCAGTCCCATGCTGCTATTGAAGACGATACGGCAAAAAAGACGATGAAAAATGCAGAGAATTTTCTCATTTCATACCATTTCTCTGTGCCTCCTTCGATGTCTTCCTTATAAGCTAAGCTCTTTAGTTTATTAAACAAAAGGTACCAAATAGCAAAAAAGCCAACCATTCTTAACAGATAAAACAATGGGAAAGAGCCATTTTCTAGGGGCCAGTAAAAATATCCGGCTTTGCCCTTAATAATTTCATCTCCGTCCGGGCCATAAAGGTCATGGTGCGTCCAGTGGAATATGTCGTGACCACCAATAAAAAACATGGCAATCATCAGTACAAATCCGAAAGGGATCCAGGCACCAAAGGAAAGAGGAATTCGTTTGATCCCGGCTGACCACCCCGCCTGAGCTGCATATTGAATGGCAAAGAATAATACCCCGATAAGCGACAGCCCGGTGAAAAACACAATATTGATCCAAAGATTAGCATATAATCTTTGGGTCCAGTGAAAGCCATGATGAGCTGCGGCTACTTCTTCGCCATGTCCGCCTGCTTCATGGTGCCCTCCACCCATGTTGAGTGCCACGATACCAATGATTGCTAATACTACTCCGACCGCAATAAAAATGAGAAGATTTCTCTTGGTTGTTGCTTTAAATTCAAATCTTTCCTCTGTCATGCTAAGTGTTAATCGATTGTGATCAATTATTGTTTTTGTAAAACCTGAACATACCTTACAATTTTCCAACGCTCTTCCTCACTAAGTTGAGAAGCGTGGGCTCCCATCCTACCTTTACCATGTGTAATCACATGAAATAAGTGACCACCTGGCTTGTCAACAACAGTGGCTGAATTGTAGGCTGTAACTCCCAAAAAGACCTGACCAACTAACCCATCTCCTGCACCTTTCTCTCCATGGCAGTGAATACAAAATCTTTCATACAATGCTTTACCCGCAGCAACTACCTCTTTGGTCGAATCCAATGGATTCACCAGCTCAGCAGCTGCCGTCTCATAATCGTCGGGGGCAATATGGTTGGGTAATGAACCTCTTTTGATGGTGTTCTCTACAGGTTCCAACATGGTCATCCCGTATGGATTGTAAGGATTAGAATTGTAAAATTCACCATGTCCATCCTCAGGGTTTGAGTCTAACCAGGTACCCATGGATTCATCCTGCACCTGAGAAAGTGGCTCATATGGTGTGGAATGATACATCTGCGGTGCATATTCAACTCCAGGATTATCTACCCCGGCAGTGCAACTAGCTACTGCCACCGCCACAACAATCAATAATATTATCTGTATTCCTTTTTGCATGCCTTTACAGCGTTTTCTTATTAACTTCAGATGCTCCACTATCTTTCAATATCTTGGATATTTTGCCTTCTTCCAGGTTATTCTTCCCAAGATCTACTGCCATCACATGTTTGTCGTCAGTGATCCTCAGGTCAAATATTTTTGGTTTACCCCACGGCTTCAGGTTAGCTACCACGAAAAAGGTACCTACCATACCAAAAGCGGCAAGCAATACGGTTAATTCAAAAGTTACCGGAATAAAGGAAGGGACAGGTATATAATCTTTCCCACCAATAATCATCGGCCAGTCAATTCCCATCATACCAATCTGCATGATCAATGCCAATGAAGTTCCGGTTAAACCAAATAGGAAAGCTGCAATAGACAACCTTGATCTCCTGTAGCCCAGTGCATCTTCAATTCCGTGAACAGGGAATGGAGAGTAAACTTCATGGATTTTAACACCGCTATTCCTAAATTTTTTGATAGCATCCAGAAGGACATCTTCGTCCTCAAATACACCAGTTAAATAATTACTAGTTTCAGCCATTACTTTTAACTTTTTCGCCAGTTGCTTTAATAATACTCTTCACCTCTGCGATATTGATTACCGGGAAAAACTTCGCAAACAATAAGAATGCTGTGAAGAAAAATCCGATACTGAAGAGGTACATACCCATATCGTAAACGGTCGGGTAAAACATTGCCCAACTTGAAGGCACAAAGTCTCTGTGTAATGAAGTAACGATAATCACGAAACGCTCAAACCACATCCCGATGTTTACTACAATCGATAGGACGAATGTGGCTGCCAGGTTGGTTCGGATCTTCTTAAACCAGAACAGCTGGGGTGAAATCACATTACAAGTCATCATGGAGGCATACGCCCACCAATAAGGGCCTGAAACCCTGTTTAAAAACGCATATTGTTCTGCTTCAACACCAGAATACCAGGCAATGAACAGCTCAGTGATGTAAGCTATACCTACAATCGATCCTGTGATGATGATGATGATATTCATCAACTCAATGTGTTGAATGGTAATATAATCTTCTAGCTTGTAAACTTTCCTGGTGATCAGGAGAAGTGTGAGCACCATGGCAAATCCTGAGAAAATGGCTCCTGCAACGAAATAAGGAGGGAAAATTGTTGTATGCCATCCCGGAATAACTGATGTGGCAAAGTCCATGGATACAATGGTATGTACCGAAAGTACCAGCGGAGTAGCAAGTCCGGCAAGTATTAACGCTACAGTCTCATATCTTGACCATGTTCTGGCTGCTCCGTCCCATCCGAAACTCAAAGCACCATAGATGGCTTTTGAAATCTTGTTTGTCGCCCGGTCTCTGATGGTAGCAAAGTCAGGAATTAACCCAATGTACCAGAAAACCAAAGAGACTGAGAAATACGTGCTGATGGCAAAGAAATCCCAAAGTAGTGGTGAGTTGAAGTTAACCCAGAGTGATCCAAAGGTATTGGGTAATGGAATGGCCCAATACATACCCAACCAGGGTCGTCCCATATGCAGAATCGGGAACATCAGGGCGCAGATTACCGCGAAAATCGTCATCGCTTCAGCAGCTCTGTTGATTGACATCCTCCAACGTTGTCTGAATAGCAAGAGGATGGCTGAAATAAGTGTTCCTGCGTGTCCGATACCTACCCACCATACGAAGTTGGTGATATCCCAGGCCCAACCAACCGTTTTATTGAGTCCCCACATACCAATGCCGTGCCATACGGTCATCCACACTGCATAAGCTCCAATTGTCAATGCGCCCAATGAAACTGCGGTTGCTAATAGCCAGGACTTGGAAGGCTTATCTTCTACCCTGCCGGCAATGTCATTAGAAACATCATGAAGGGTCTTATGACCTGTTACTAATGGTTCACGTACAGATGATTCTGCTATCATACTTTATGCTTCTCCGTTTACAGTTTTAACTTCTTCATCTTTATTCCTAATCTTGGTCAAATACCAAACATTAGGCATCACTCTCAACTCTTCCAACACATGGTAGGCTCGGTCTTCCATAGCTTCTACCATCTTCTCACTAGTCTTTATCTTTAATCTTTGTGAAATTTCGCTTGAAGGATCTTTCATATCTCCAAACACAAGCGCTTCTGAAGGACATGCACTTGCACAAGCCGTAACAGCATCACCGTCAACCGGTCTTCTACCCTCTTTCTTAGCTTCCAGCTTGCCGTATTGGATACGTTGTACGCAGAAAGTACATTTCTCCATCACACCCCGTGCTCTTACAGTCACATCAGGGTTCAACACCATCTTACCAAGGTCATTGTTCATGGCAGTGTTATCGGCAAACTGCTCATTGTCATGGTATTTAAACCAGTTGAACCTTCTTACTTTGTAAGGACAGTTATTTGCACAATACCTTGTTCCAATACACCTGTTGTAAGTCATCTGGTTGAGTCCTTCGCTACTGTGCGTAGTAGCAGCCACAGGACATACAGTTTCACAAGGTGCATTGTTACACTGCTGACACATCATTGGCTGGAAAGTCACTTCCGGATTTTCGGAAGCCTTCTCCATCGCGGCATAGTTGCCTTCTTCAGCATCAGAGCTATAGTACCTGTCAATTCTGATCCAGTGCATCTCACGTCTGTTCAGCACCTCCGTTTTTCCAACTACAGGAATGTTGTTTTCTGACTGACAAGCCACTGTACATGCTCCGCAACCGGTACATGAATTCAGGTCAATCATCAATCCCCAGTGGTGGTTTGGATACTCATGCCCTTTCCAGAGAGAAACTGCATGAGGCTTCACTTTTTCACCGTTGGCCTTGGAGATCATTGGGAAATGTCTCCCTGCCTGAGGATCTTTCTTGTATTCAGATAAAATGCTTTCCTGGATCACCGTTTCTCTTCCCATGTAGGTATCATGAGTTTGAGTTTGAGCGATTTGATAGCTCGCTCCGGTAGTCTCTACTGAAACACCGCTGGTGATTGCATAAGATAAACTACCGCCCTGGCTCGCTACCAGAGGAAAGGCATTCACACCAATGTTGTTGGCAACCTTTCCGGCCTTGGTCCTTCCATAGCCGAGCGCTAAACCTACGGTATTGTAAGCTTGTCCGGGCTGTGGCATCACAGGCACTTCCATGGTGGTACCTCCCACTGTAAGATTGACCTTTTGTGTGGTCATGTCGCCCAGCTTTATGCCCCATTCCTCTGCTTGCTTAGGAGAAACTGTCAGATAGTTGTCCCAGGTGGCTTTGGTGATTGGATCAGGCATCTCCTGCAACCAAGGGTTGTTGGCCTGAGCTCCGGTACCAATGCTATTTTTTTCATAAAGGACCAGTTCCAGTCCGTCGCTCTTCCCTGAAACGGATACCCCGCTCAGGTCCACGTTAGCTTGTGGAGACGCTCCAGCTTCTACATCTGGCTCAAAAACACCATCATGAAGGCTTTTATCCCAGAAACTGGTAAAGTCTGAGAATCCGGAAGCCTGTGGGTAGATATTTTCGTTCCAGTATTCCTGGATAAAGTCGTAGTATGATTTTGTTTCCCCACTCCAGGTCAATAATGAATCCTGAGCCTGTCGGGTATTAAAAATGTTTTTGATGGTAGGCTGAGATAAGCTGTAGCTACCTGATACAATCTCAAAATCATTCCACGATTCCAGATAATGATGATCCGGAGTCTGATATTTTACCAGAGAAGTTGTTTCGTCAAGTCTGTCTGAAGTAGAAACAGACAACTTTACTTTGCTCAACCCTGAAGCTATTTGGCCTCCTTGTGGGTGATCGTAGACAGGGTTACAGTTGATGAAGATCACACCAGCTACCTGACCACCATTTAGCGCTTTTACAAAAGCGTCAAATTGTTGATCATTACCTTTCCTGATATTTAATGATTTGTTGACATCGATTGTAGATCCATAGCTTCCTAAAAGGTTGTTGATGGCAACGACGATAGATTGAATCTTAGCGTCATTAGAACCACAGATTACAATGGATTTGCCTTGAGAAGCTAAAAGATCAGCGGCTGCTTTCTTAAGTATCGCACTCTCGGCTTTAGCACCACCTACTGTTGGCTGTCCTAATTTAGAAGCGATCGCATTGTAAAGACTCGCAACATAGGCTCCAGTTTCTGAAGCTTTGATGGGTTGTCTATAATCTGCATTAGCTCCTGTCAATGACAAGTTTGACTCAAAGGCATAAAGTCTGGACATATCCTTTTTGGAGTCAGACAGCCTTCTGGTCTTCGCGAATTCGTTGTTATTATAGGTCTGGTTTGGCCATGTTCCCAGAAAATCAGCACCAAAACTCACGATGGTTTTCGCTTTGCCAAATTCATGAACAGGAAGCATTTTCTTACCAAATGCCTTTTCATAGGCCTCCGTCAAACCACTCAATGACGCAGGGTCATACATGATATGATCCGCAGGAAAGGCCGACTTAAACTTTTCTATTACACTAAGTGTGGAAGGGCTTGCAATGGAATTACTAACGATGGCAATTTTACCACCGGCAGCTGCCAGGTCTTTTGATATGGCATTGTCAATTTCATCCCATGAAACTGAAGATCCACTGACCATTGGTCCTTCCAACCTTTCTTTATCATACAGCGAAAGCACAGAGGCCTGTGCCTGAGAACTTGTGCCTTTTCCACCGAACTTAGAAAGTTTGTTTCCATCGATATAGATAGGTCTTCCTTCTCTCGTTTTTACAACGATTGGTTGGGCATCGCTGCCATTTACGTAGGTTGAAGCGTAATAATTCGGAACGGATGGATCAACAGAAGCAGGTTTTGATACGTAAGGTATGGCCTTCTTCACAGGTGTCTCACAAGCTGCCAATGAAACTGCAGCAACACTAAAGCCCATCATCTTGAGAAAATCCCGTCTGTTAGGCCCGTCCTCTCCCGCTATCGGTAGATATTCTGGAAATTCCTTATCAGCATGCTTTTTAAACTCTGCATTTTCAGCGAGTTGCTCAAGTCCTTTCCAATATTTCTTTGTTCCTTTCATATTTCTTCCTGGAATCAAATTCAAGTCAGTGATTAATAATGACATTTTGAACACTCAAGTCCACCGATATCCTCAACAACCATCGGCTCTTTGCTATGCTCCTCGTGTAACTCAATTAATTTAGAATAGTATTCGTTGTCTTTCGCATTTACCTCTGTCTCTCTATGGCAGTTGATACACCAACCCATAGTCAATGGAGCATATTGGTAAACCACGTCCATCTCCTGAACAGGACCATGACATGTTTCACACTCCAATCCTCCTACTTCCACATGTTGTGAGTGATTGAAATAAGCCAGATCAGGGAGGTTATGAATCCTTACCCATTCGATGGGCTGTTTATTTGGACCATATAGTCCCGTATTGGGATCATAATCCACTGCGGCATAGATTTTGGCAATTTCAGTAGATACACCTGATTCTCCTCCTACATTTTGGATGGCTGAATGACAGTTCATACAAATATTAGGAGATGGTATATTAGCTGATTTGGCTTTTCTAACACCAGTATGACAATAGTTACAGTCTATTTCATATTGACCAGCATGAAGCTCATGCGAGAAAGCGATCGGTTGTGTGGGTTGATAGCCTTGTTGTACTCCAATAGTAAACGCACCATCAATCAGTGTTTTTAGGAGGATGGCAGTAAACAGGAAGATAACAAATCCTGCTATAGCATCTGATTTTAACAGCTTCAGCAGATCAAATTTTTGTTCTATTATTTCCCTGTCTGCCTCATCAATATCTTTTTTCTCTTTCAGGTATCTTTTAAGTACAGATACAATCAGGCCGAGTACGATCAGAATGAGTACTAGGACAACAACCAATACAACCAATACGGCAGTAAGATATCCTGAAGGTATGGCGTCTTCAGCAGTTGTGGTGGTTCCTCCATCTGCACTGGCCGTAGCCTGAGCTGCTTGCTCAGGTTCGTTGGCTGATTCAGCTTTCACATAGGCAAGCAAGCTAAGTATTTGATCGTCCGAGAAAGGATACGCAGGCATGGCTACCTGATTGTATTCTTCGTAGAGCGCTACTGCATACTCATCTCCACTTTGAATCACTTTTTGAGAGTTCCTTACCCAATCGATCAGATAACTTGTTTCCAACCTATCCGTTACATCTTTAAGAGCGGGACCTATAATCTTTTTATGGACCTGGTGACATTGGGTACAGTTGGCCTTGAAAAGTGCTTCACCTGATGAAATCACTGACTCATCAGTCGGAATCTCCTGACTATAAGTAGCGAATGAGACAACAAAAAGTATAATGAAGCTTAATATCTGAGGGCGAAATCCGGAGGCTTTAGACATTGAGTATTTGTTTGGAAAACATTCGTTTAAATGGTTCGAAATTCAAACGGTTACAAATGTAACACGGGGGGTGTGTATTTCAAAGACAGAATAGTAGGCCAGTTAGGCATTTTCGAATTTTTAGGGTTTATGATTGGTGAAATCCACTGAATATCAGCTCATTAGGTCCTTTTAATCCACGCCATAATGTTACTATTTAGAATCATTTTAAATAGTGCCTTTTTTTTAATAGGCTACTCTACCACCTTGTCTATATAATTTGAATTTAATAAACTCAAAGCGCCCATATATTTAAGCTTAAATTTGATCCAATCACCAACTTTGAAATTCCTCTTGGATTTGCCCAGATCTATTACCAACATGTCTGAACTTGCTCCACTAATCTGAAGTTCCTCATCTACAGGGATCATATAATCAGTGGAGATATCGAGAAGTCCCAAATCCAGGATCGCCCGGTAAGACTCCTTGCCATAGTCATCTTCATCGATTTCATACTTTTCACCAGAAGGATTGGTAGCCAGCTCTCCTACCGGAACTTTCGGCTTCTTAATCAACTCGATAATTTGTGCATTCAAGGTGAATACATCCTGCTTCATCTTCTTTATCGGACTTTCGGCTACCAGGTCTGTACCAAAGTATAATGTTTCACCTACTCTGAAATGATTCACTCCTTTGGGTAGTTGCCTGCTCATAAGCAATGGGATGACCACGGATGTCCCACCAGATACCCAGGGGATTTTCTTATCAAACTTGGCTTCGATCAATTGTTCATATAAACTAAGCTGAATGAGCTTATCCTGAGATGGCATGACTCCATATAGGCAGTTCAGGTTCGTGCCGATGCCAACGACTTTGATGTTGGGAAGCTCGAAAATCTTGCCATAGAACTCAAGCAATTGTTCTCCCATCACTCCCTCCCTGAGGTCACCCATCTCAATCATAATAATGATCTTGTGGACCTTATCCTGTTTTTTTGCTTCCTCTGAGATCAGGCGTATTGTCGATAATTCCGTATTGAAACTAACATCAGCGTATTTAACCACCTTAGATATCGCCTTTTTTGCCGGGGGTTTGATATAAACCGTCTGAACACCCGGATCAATTTCCTTGGCAACTTTTAGGTTACTTACCCGGGAGTCATGCACTTCTTTGGTGCCTAGCTGGATTACTTCATTGATAAACTTCTTATTACCACAGAGCAATTTTGTAACAACTCCCCAGCTGATATCATGTTTTGAAAAAAATTGTTCGAGGTATGTATAGTTATGCTGTAGCGACTTTCTCTTCAGCGTTATGTAGGCCATTGTTTGAGTTTTTTGTTACAAATGCATCGGTGTTAATCACCTTTCTAGGTATATTATGTGGTAATCGGGTTAAAAGTTCATAATTCAACTGATTACTTAGTTCTCCAAAAGATGCCACAGAAACTGATTGCTCTCCCTGATCACCAATCAGAACAACCTCATCACCTTTTTTTACTTCTGGTGCTTCGGATATATCGACCATTAATATGTTCATATTGACAATACCAATGACTGCCAATCTTTTTTCTCCAATAAGCACCCTACCCTGATTACTCAGGGACCTGGAATATCCGTGTGAATACCCCACCGGAACTGTAGCTACTTTCATGTTCTCAGAAGCCATAAACGTGGTGCCATAACCAATAAATTCACCGGTAGCTACTTCCTTCACATCCATCACAGCACTCTTCCATTTGATCACACGTTTCAATGGATCTATGCGATCATTTTTATTCTTCAAATAATCAATGATGGTTTCACGACTTGGCCAAAAACCATATTGAAGTATCCCTATTCTCACCATGTCCATCCTACTTTTTGGATAACTCATCGCGGCTGCAGAGCAGGCCGTATGACGCATGTGTGGGTGGATACCATTTGACCTGAGCCATCGGTCCAATTTATTGAATCTTTTGATTTGATTTTTGACTCTCACGTAATTGGCAATACTCTCGGCTCCGGCATAATGTGTGCAATCTCCACAGATTTCAAGGTATTCCTGATTTTTCTTGATCAATGGCAAAACTTGTTTGAGCTGGTTTTGGCTGAACCCTGTTCTGTTAAGACCTGTTTCAAATTCAATGTGGATCCTGGCCTTCTTGGCCAGTTTTTTCGCAGCATCAATGGCAGCAATTAATCGACCGCTTTCAAACACAAAAAATTCAATGTCATTCTCAACTGCCCATTCTACCTCATCGTCATCAATAAATCCCATGATCAGGACTTGTGGATCTGTTCCTGCTTTCTTTACTGAATAAGCTTCATTGGCGCTGAAAACGGAAAAATGATCCACATTGGCCATTTCTGCCATGGTAACAAATTCACTGATTCCATGTCCGTATGCATTGCCTTTCACCACGGAAGAAAACTTGATGTCAGGCCCAAGGATCCCTCTGATGATTTGCAGGTTGTTTAACAGGGCTGAATAGTCTAATTCTATCGTGGAAGAGGCCAGCATATTTGGAGTTTAATGTCAAGTAAAGAATTGCAAAGTTAAAGAATGATCCCTTAAGTCCCGGAGTCAGCTTTATTCATCAGCCAGTTGTTCCTGAATTTTAGCCATCATTCTAATTCCTGTTTCGATGACCTCATCAGGAAAATCATAATCCGGATTGTGAAGCGCCGGAGCATTCGTTCCGGCACCTAGTCCAAACATAGCACCAGGAAATTCCTTGGTAAATAACCCAAAGTCCTCTCCCCACCTAAACGGTGTTTTTTTCTCTTCTGATTCCAGATCCAGAGATTTGGCTGAGTCTACAATGGCCCCCACAACTTTATCATCATTCTGGTTAGCAAAAAAACTTTGTATCCAGTCTATTTCAATGGCCAGTTTGTATTGTTCTCCTATTTCCCGGGCTATGGACTCGCATTTTGATTCCAGCGTTTCCATCACTTCATTGTGCCAGGCCCTTAATGTATAATGGGTTTCACCATATCCTGCCGAGACACCATAAGACTTATTACCCAATGTATAATATATAGGTGTAATAATCTGAAAATCGTCATTATCCATATCCGGAATGCACAACTCATCAAATCTTTTTGTCACCTCAGCCATCGCCAGCGCCGGGTTTTTCCCCAGCTCGGGTTCGCCAGCGTGAGAAGTTTTACCAAAATAACGAATAATGATGCTATTGGCAGCCGCGGTAAACACACCGTGCCTGTAAATAATCTTATGTTTGGCAAAGCCTGGCAAATTATGAAGGGCTACCGCATAGTCCGGAGATAATTTCGCGAACTTTTGGTCAGCCAGGACACCTTTGGCGCCGTCTCCGGTCTCCTCTGCTGGCTGGAAGAGGAGTATTGCATCTCCCTTTTCAGGTCTTTTTTGAGCATATTGTCTGGCCAAGCCATAGAGAATGGCCGAGTGCCCATCATGGCCACATTTATGACTCACACCCTCTTTATTGGATTTATACTCAATCTCATTGATTTCCTGGATGGGCAAGGCATCCATATCGCCTCTGATCAGCAAACGCTTACCTGGCCGCTCCCCTTTAAATACAACAGCCAGTCCGTAGTTATCAAAAATGACGACTTCATCAGGGTCACATTTTTTAATTTTATCAAGGATATACTTTGAGGATTCTTTTTCATGATTCGACAATTCAGGATTTTGATGTAGATGCCTCCTGAATTGTATAACCTCAGGTAAAAATTCTGACATATTAGGATTTCGTCAATCTCATTTCCAAATACTTATTGGTAAATCCCAGTTTCTCATAAAGGATCTTGGCCGGGTTATCGGGTTCTACATGTAATGCAATGGCTCCTTCGGCCTCTTCAATAGCACGTTGCATCAATTTTTTGCCTAAACCTTTTCCTCTTTGATTGCGATGAGTGGCAATATATACCAGTATGTTTTCAGGAATATAGCCTTCCATCCCTGTCTTATTTACGACAACAGCTCCTACCAATTCAGTGCCTTCATAGCCCACAACAACATAACCTCCTGGTGTAATTCCAATATTAAGGGCATAATTGATGGCTTTCATGATGTCTTCTTTCTTGTCACCATATTGGTCCAGATGTTCATATAAAAAGTCTCTAACTTGTTGCAATTGAACAAGCCCCACAGTTGCTGCGGGTGTTAATACGTCGATCTTCATGCTTTGCTTGTAGTTAAGATTCTGTTTAAAGATAAAAAAGTTATAAGCGACATCAGGATACCATAGATATTTGCATCCAGACCAAGTGGTAATTGTATGTTTGAAATAATCAAGCTAATGGTAGTAATTCCCCCCGCCAACATACTAAAAAAAGCAGCATTGGCATTCGGTTTCTTCAGAAATAATCCACCCAATACGGGTATAAAAAGACCTGAAACCATAAATGCATAAGAATAGAGCATAAGCTCAAGTACACTTTGCATAAAAGAGGCCAATAGCAATGCCAGAACTCCAATAATTAAAGTAAAGAGCTGAGAAAGCTTGAGAAATTTCTTAGTGTCGGTACCTTCGAAACCGATGATATCGGTTACTAAATTTCCTGAAGAAGCCATCAGGCAACTGTCAGCTGTAGAAAGGACTGCAGAAAAATAAGCAGCCATCATCAAGCCCGTCAGTCCCACCGGCAGTACGGTACGTAAAAGCAAGGGCAGTCCAACTTCTGAATCCATCCCCGCTGCAGTCGCAAAGCCCGCATACTCAAACATGCCCTGATCAGCTGCCACACGTGCAAACATGCCCAATAACACTCCCATCAGGGCCATGATGGGCCATTCAAATATCCCGGCTATGTACCAGGCTTTTTGAGCATCACGCTTGCTTTTACAGGCATAGATCCTTTGATAAAGTGTCATACCAACAAACCATATGGGGATGATCGTTACACCCCAGTTTACCAGATCTTGCCATGTAAGGTTTGTGAAACTCAGAAATTTGTCAGGTACTGAGGCAGTAAGACCCGAGTAGCCGCCAATGGCGTGATAACACAATGGAATACCAATAAAAATCAAACCGGAAAGTAGTAATCCCCATTGGATGGTATCGGTATATATAACTGCCTTCAATCCCCCCATCACTGTATATACCACCGCAATGGTTCCCATGATGAACAGAGCATTTTGCAAACTCAGGGATACAAATGTGGAAGAGGCTAGCTTGGCTCCGGCAAGCAATTGTGAGCTTGTGAACCCTGCATAGCCGATCGCTGAGATCATACCAGCCAATAAAGCAGTCTTTTTATCGTAAAAGACCTTAAATATCTCGGGAAAAGTGTACAATTTCTTGAAGCCTGGTATCTCAGTGATCCTGGGGATGAGGAATACGGCTGCCAGCCAGGCTCCTAATAATCCGGTGAACAACATCCATGAACCGGAGATACCCATGGTAAAACCCAGACCTCCCAAACCAATAGAAAAACCACCGCCTACGTCAGTTGCTACTACCGAAAGGCCTACATGCCAGCTACTCATCTTCCGGCCTCCTACATAATAATCATCAGTACTTTTATTGGATTTGAGAAAGTATGCCCCTACCCCAAGCATCAAAAGAATATAAACGATAAAAACGGTAAGGTCTATCCAATGAATTTCCAAAATATGTAATGATCTGATTCAACTTAGTCGCCAATCTATTAAATTCAACATGCCGACCATAGCAATGTTTAATTTTTTTCAAGATTCTCTACATTTTGGGCATTTTTCGAAAGGATCAGGTCGTAAAGCCAGGTGTGTATCTGAGGTCTGACATTCAGTTCATAGATTGCCCGATGTTCCCGACTCGGATAGACACGGTTGGAGAGAAAGATATACAGCAGCTCATATTTGGGGTCTACCCACACAAAAGTGCCCGTATAGCCGGAATGACCAAAACTATAAACACTTGCCGCTCTGGCCACACTGCTGACCTTCGCATCATATTCCAGTAGTGGTTTGTCAAAACCAAGCCCTCTCCTACTGTCATTGGATGGATACTGGTATGAACTAAAAAGCTCTATGGTTGCAGCCTTCAGGTAGCGCTTCCCCTGAAATACTCCTCCGTTGAGCAACATCTGCCAGACCCTGGCAAGGTCAGAAGCATTGGCAAAGAGGCCTGCATGACCTGAGACCCCTTTCATCAGTATCGCTCCTTCATCATGCACAGTGCCGTGGATATTTTCCATTCTGAAAAATGTGTCAATCTCAGTGGGCACTATAGAAGATGCCTCAAAATTTGTCAGAGGGTTGAAACCAATTGTGGCTGCTTTCAATGAATCATAATAATGATACCTCAAAAATTCTTCATATCCCATGCCGGTGAGGTTGGTTACAATCTCGGGAACTAAATAAAAAAACAGATCCGAATAAATGTATTTCTTCTCTTTGTGGTAGGTAGATCGCTTGATCATGCGTTTGATCTTCTTATAGAAATCTTTGTGCACATATTTCCCTTCAGCAGCTTTGAAGGGATAGTCTTCTGACTGTTGATCTGCGAGTGTACGCGCTTTATACGTGCCGTTCTTCTTTTCTATCTCCTCATAAAATTTTATCCAGCTTTGGAGTCCTGCCTGGTGAGACAAAGCCTCTCTAATGGTAGATTTTCCACGCCTGTTCAA
This sequence comes from Cyclobacteriaceae bacterium, assembly GCA_965223915.1. Taxonomy (GTDB): domain Bacteria; phylum Bacteroidota; class Bacteroidia; order Cytophagales; family Cyclobacteriaceae; genus UBA7330. The sequence continues at coordinate 4,562,321 of OZ245027.1, forward strand.
CCAAAACCCCTCCACATAATCTTTGATGGGAGCATCTAATCTGATGAGGCCAAGCTCGTACAGCTTCATCATGGCCAGGACACCACCTGTATTCTTGGAAACAGAGGCCAAATCAAAGATGTCGTAGAAATTCATGGGTTGCAGGCTATCGTAGGTATGAAAGCCATAGGATTTGGAAAACAATTCTTCTCCTTTATATAAGGTATGGATGACACAGCCAGGAAAAGCTTCTGCAGCAATGGCCTGATGGATCAGGCTATCGATCTTGAAGTCCATGCTCTGAAATTTCGATAGGTCCTCTTGAATGGTATCTACTGTGATGGAATCCACATTTAATGTCAGGCTATCAGACTGCGCAAAAGCAGAAACTTGAACATTTATGAATAATAAAAGAAAGACAATTGTTCTATAAGACATCAGGCTATATATTTTTGCGGCTTGATTCACGAACTTATGGAAAATTCGAAACATTTTGTGATTGATTTTGACAGTACTTTCACCCGGGTAGAAGCTTTGGACGTCCTGGGCGAAATCTCCTTAAAAAATCACAAAAACAAAAGTGGTGCTTTAAAAAGAGTAAAAGAAATCACTGATCTGGGAATGGAAGGTAAACTTTCATTTCGGGAATCATTAGAACAACGGATCGAAACACTTCAGGCTAACAAATCGCATTTACCTGAGCTGGTGGACAAACTAAGCGCCCAGGTGTCTAAATCATTCATCCGAAACAAAGAGTTTATCAGAAAGTATTCTGACAATATATATATTGTTTCGAATGGATTTAAAGATTTTATCGTTCCCATAGTGGAGCCCTATGGCATCGATGAAGACAGGGTATTTGCCAATGAATTCGAATACGATAGTGACGGCAATATCATCGGTTTCAACCCGGAGAACCTACTTTCTCAAAATAACGGAAAGCCCAGGCAGATTGAAGCACTTAATCTTGAGGGTGAAATATACGTTCTGGGAGACGGTTATACGGACTACGAAATAAAGAAAGCAGGCATCGCACATAAATTTTATGCCTTCACTGAAAATGTACGAAGGGAAAGGGTCCTTGAAAATGCGGACCATGAGGCACCTACCCTTGACGAATTTTTATACGTGAATAAAATGGAAAGAGCACTATCCTACCCAAAGAACAGGATCAATGTACTTCTTCTCGAAAACATCCATGAGCATGGGATTCAAAAACTGAAGGAAGAAGGCTATAACGTAGAGGTGCATCCAGCAGGAATGGATGAAGATGAATTAATAAAAGCCATCAAGGATGTGTCCATTTTAGGTATCCGATCCAAGACCCAGGTTACGAAAAAAGTACTTAAAAATGCAAAGCGACTCCATGCCATCGGCGCATTTTGTATTGGAACCAACCAAATAGATCTTGACACTGCCCTTGAAAGGGGTATCGCCGTGTTCAATGCACCTTTCTCGAATACAAGGTCTGTTGTTGAGCTTGTGATTGGTGAACTGATCATGCTCATCAGGAATCTTCCTGATAAGATCAAATTGATGCATGAAGGTAATTGGGATAAATCTGCCAAAAACAGCTTTGAAATCCGAAATAAGACATTAGGGATCGTGGGCTATGGCAATATCGGTGCCCAATTGTCTGTGCTGGCTGAGTCTATGGGAATGAAAGTGTGTTTTTATGACCGGGAAGAAAAGCTTGCCCTGGGGAATGCCACCCAATGCAGCAGTCTATCTGAGTTGCTAAGTATGTCTGACGTGGTCTCCCTCCATGTGGATGGAAGACCTGACAATAAAAACATCATAGGTGACAAAGAATTCTCCCAAATGAAAGACGGGGTGATATTCATGAACCTGAGTCGCGGTCATGTGGTTGATATTGCAGCACTTAAAAAGCATATCCTTTCAGGCAAAATAATCGGAGCGAGTGTGGATGTGTTCCCTGAGGAACCAAAGAGTAACCAGGATGAATTTGTATCAGAACTCAGAGGTTTGCCCAACACCATCCTCACGCCACATATTGGTGGCAGCACCAAGGAAGCTCAAAAGAATATAGCAGATTTTGTTCCCGGAAAAATCATTGATTACATCAATACCGGATCTACCAATAATAGTGTAAACTTTCCGAATATCGTCTTACCAAAACTGAAAGACGCCCATAGATTTATTCATATTCACCATAATGAGCCTGGTATTTTGGCTAAAATCAACCAAACACTGGCTGAAAACAACCTGAACATTGTGGGACAGTACTTAAAAACGAATGAAAAGATCGGCTATGTCATTACCGATATCAATAAAGATTATGAGCAGGAAGTGATCACACGTCTAAAAGATATCAAGGGTACCATTAGGTTTAGGGTTCTATATTGAGCCATATTAAAAATAAAAAGATATCTTTAATAAAGATAGATTCTTTTTAAATCGCCAAAATCAATCGCTCCTTTATGAGTGAATCAATAACACCGGAATGGAGGTATCTTAAGAACCTCGATGACCTGGAAAAGTTAATTGAGCTCAGTAATCGAACTCCGGTTATCGTTTTCAGATATCATCCAGATAGGAAAAAGGATCATAAACTCAAGAAAGCACTCGAAAACGAATGGGAGATTGTAGAACCTCTGCCGGCATACCTTTTGGATGAAAGTCTTGTTCAGGAACTTTCGTTAAATGTGTGTGAACGGCTGGAAGTTGACAACATCTCACCGATCATATTACTGATTATCGAAGGGGAAGTCATATATGAAGAGTTTGAAAAAATTACTGCTAGAAATATCAAGTTGGCTATCCGAATTGTTAAGCGGACTTACAAATGGATGGAAATGCGCAAAAAAAAAGCCCCCGGAAAACCGAAAGCTTAAAAGCCCTATGAGCATTGTTTAAACCTCCTTTATCGCAGGATTTGAGCAGTAAGAGCGCAGATCAACTATCCACTGTTATCCTAAATTCACATGGGTGAATATGAGGTCCCGATTAAAAAACCAGGATGAGGTCCAGTTTTACTGCATTACTAGCTCGGTTATGTTCTAATGTTAGGTTTAAAACATTTGCTTGCTCATAAAGCTGATATAAATTTATTCTTTATTATTAGAAATATCACATGTCAAATAAAATATTCTTCACTCCAGGGCCAACTCAGCTCTTTTACACATACCAAAATCATTTCAGAGAAGCCATAAAGCAGGATATTCCCTCCATTTCACACCGCAGCAAGGAATTTATGCGATTGTTTCAGGAAACCCGTGAAAATCTGCAAAACCTCCTCGAATTGACTCCTGACCATAACATATACTTTACAGGCTCGGCAAATGAAATATGGGAAAGGATTATTCAAAACCTGGTAGTCAGCCGGTCTCATCACTTTTTCAATGGTGCTTTTGCCAGGAAATTCTATGATTTTGCTTTGCAATACCAAAAATCCCCCACCAAAACCGAATCTGAGAATGGAATGGCTTATGATTCTCTGCATATTCCGGATGATTCCGAACTTGTCGGCATTACCCTGAATGAAACAAGTAATGGTTTTATGTTTCCGGCTGAGGATATTTATCAAATAAAAAAAGAGAACCCTGAATGTCTTTTGGCCCTGGACGGAGTGAGTGCGCTTCCAGCCGTACCCGTTGATTTCAGCTATGTAGATACTGCGTATTTGTCGGTGCAAAAATGCTTTGGCATGCCAGCTGGTCTGGGTGTATGGATAGCGAATCAAAAGTGCCTGGAAAAAGCCCGTAAAATGGAAGAAGATGGAATGATCACTGGTAGCTATCATAGCCTTTCATCCCTTGAAAAATATGGTGCAAAAAACCAGACTCCTGAAACGCCCAATGTCCTTTCTATTTATATTTTGGGAAAAATCGCTGAAGATATGCTGAGAAGAGGAGTTTCCTTCATGAGAAACGAAACGGTATATAAATCCACCATTTTATACCAAACCGCAGAAACGCTTTCTTTATTGAATCCTTTCATCAAGGAAAAAAAGTATAGATCAAAAACTGTGGTTGTGTGTGATGTAAAAAATGGCAGTGCCCAAATCCTTGATGTTTGCCACCAAAAAGGATGGGTATTGGGGTCAGGATATAGCAGTCAGAAGGATTCTCAGGTGAGAATTGCTAATTTTCCGATGCACTCCAAAGAACAGGTAGAACAGTTGTGTGATTTCCTTGTTAAAGAATTTAAATAGGGTATCTAACAATGAAATAAACAAACGCCATTAATTTTGGCTCCGAATTTGTAGATGACACGCATACTTAACATTAACAACTCCTACCCAATCATCCATGTATAAGTTTAGCAAAATTCTCGTTGGACTCGATCTATCTGACCATGATAAAGACCTGATGGAAGCAGCTTCTAAAATCAGTAATCTGTCCGGATCCAAAGAGGTCTATTTCATTAATGTAATCAGGGACTTTAGCATCCCTGACAAACTAAAGAAGGAGTTTCCTGATCTGATTGATCGGGCCATTGATGAACGCAGGCAATCCATCGAGGAAAAGGTCAAAAAATATTTTAAATACGAAGAAGCCCAGATTGTTGTGAAGGTTCTGATAGAACAGGGACCCGTAACAAAATCATTCATGAAACTCATTCATCAGTATCGAATTGATCTGATCGTCCTGGGGAAAAAGAATGAAAAAGATGCTGGTGGGATTTTGGTAAATAGAATTGCAAGACGAGCTGGTTGCTCATTGCTTATTCTTCCTAAAACCCCACTTTCACTCAAAACCATCCATGTACCCACTGATTTTTCCAATTACTCAAAAAGTGCACTGGAGAAGGCCTCTACCCTTGCAAGAAGAGCCAAAGAACCTTCCAAGCTGATCATTCAGCATGTTTATCAGGTTCCCGTAGGCTATCATTATACCGGAAAAAGCTTCAAGGAGTTTGCGCTTATAATGAAGGAGAACGCAAAAACCGAATTTAAACGCTTCATTTCTAAGGTCAAATCAGATGGACTCGACATTGAAGAAATGTATACCATCGATAAAAATGATGATGTCATCAATGCGATTTATTCCACTGCTAAAAAGATAAAAGCTGATCTGATTATCATCGGAGCCAAGGGTAAAACAGCAGCAGCTGCCATGTTTATAGGTAGCAAAGCAGAAAAACTTGTGAATCTCAACACCGATATCCCGGTATTGGTAGTCAGACCCAAAGGAAAAGTAGCTGGATTTATTGAGTCCCTCCAGGAAATCTAACCTCTCAGTTTATCCAAAAGAAAGTTGAGGTGAGCACATTCATCTTCGGAAAGTTTGTTTTGCTCATCCTCCCACCGATCTAACTTTAGGTCAATTTCCTTCAATAAATCTAAACCGGCGTCAGAGATCAGGACATCTACTGCACGTCTGTCTTTTGAACACTGCTTTCTAATAACCAGCTTTTTAGCTTCCAGCTTATCCACGATCCTGCTGGCATTAGAGCTTTTATCCAACATTCTGTCAATCAATAAATTAACAGTTGCAGGTTTTGGATGTTGCCCCCTCAGTATCCTTAAGACATTGAATTGAGGCATGGTCAATCCAAATTCTTTGAATAAGCTGGCTTGTCTGGAAATAAGCCATGAATTGGTGTAAATTATGTTTATGAGCGCCTTATTGAGCTCACTCTTAAACTTTTCCTGTTTTATGTCTTCACTTATGCCCATATATCTACAATTACATTTATTGTAACAACATCTAAAATAAAGAAATTCAAATTATTCTAAAATTTTTTAGAGTAGGTTTAAACTTTTTGTCTTTTTTACAATCAAAGGGCATATAAACACCTGATAGCTTCTTGGAAGAGGAATTTATTATATCAAAGATCACCAATGAAGAAACCAGAAACTATGGTTTCAATCTTCTGCTGAAAGAGTACGAGGAGCGTATCTATTGGCATATACGTAAAATGGTGATCAGACATGATGATTCAGATGACCTTACGCAGGAGGTCTTTATCAAGGTTTGGAAAAACCTGCACAAATTCAGGGGAGATTCCAGTCTTTTTACGTGGGTTTACAGGATTGCCACCAACGAATGTCTTAACTTCTTAAATAAAAAGAAGAAACGGTTCTTTGTTAAAATCCATGATGTTTCAGAGGAATTATCCAAAGAACTGTCTGTTGACAATAAGCTTGTAGAAGGAGATGAGGTTGAACTTAAGCTTCAGCAAGCTTTGCTAAAATTACCTGATAAGCAGCGATTGGTTTTCAATATGAAATATTTTGATGACATGAAATTTAATGAAATCGCAGAAATCACCAAGACCAGTGTTGGAGCACTAAAGGCCAGCTATCATCATGCTGTAAAAAAAATTGAAGAAACTTTGACATCGGATTAAACCTTTTAAGGGAAATAGCATCTAAGTAAGAAATGAACAAGATTGATTTAAATAAAGACAAGATCAAGGCACCATTCAGGGCACCGGATGGGTACTTTGAGGGACTTACCAGCAGGATACAGGAGAAAATCTCTGTACCCCAGCAGGAACCACTACCCTATTTCCGATGGAAGTGGGCGTTGGCCCCTGCGATGTTGTTTATGATAGCTTTGGTGGTTTATTTTTATCCCAATGACACCGTTGTCAATGTGGATCAGATGTTGGCCGATGTGACTGACGACCAGATAGAGGCTTACCTGGAGTTAAGTGATATCTCAGAATATGAAATTGCTCAATTCATAGACAATGCCGATGATATTGTTGAAACAAATGATTATCTGGAAGGAATAGAAATGGACGCAGAAGATCTCGAAAATTTTATCATTGATTTGGAAGGAATAGAACAAAATATAGGGTCATGAAAAATACCATCACACTACTCATGCTACTTTTGGCGATCAGGGCTTTCCCCCAGAGCCAGGAAGTGCTGGACAAAATTGAGTCGGCCAAGATTGCACTGATCACACAACGATTAGACCTTACACCGGATCAGGCGGAGAAATTCTGGCCGATCTATCGTGAATACTCTGAGAAGCAGCGAGCAATTCATCAGGATTTTCAGCAGCTAAAACGAAACTACCGTCCAAACACTGCTACGGAAGAAGAAAGTAAAGCTTTGATTGACAGAGGTCTGGAGATCAAAGAACAAATGATCAGTCTGGATAAAGTCTATTCGGAAAGGATGCTCAGGGTGATCAACAACCGACAATTGTTACGATTGAGAGAGGCGGAAAATGACTTTCGTCAGCAACTCATGCGTAGATTGAAAGAACAGCGTGAAAGGCAAAGGGACCAATTGAGAGACAGACCATTGAACGATGAAATAAGACAACAGAGGCAGCAGCAACGCGGCAACTAGCCTTTAAAAATTTATTCACCTGATGAGATTAGCATATCACATATGCTTAATATTCCTATTTGTAGGCCCCTGGACCTTATTGGCTCAGGAAAAGTCCTATGCTGAACAACTGGATGCCTTGATTGCTGAAATGGATTCCATATCCATTTTCAACTTAATCGACAGTACGCTGGCTGCTGGTACCTCTAACCCGTACTCAGAATTAAATATTCGCGCAGCGTACTCAAGCAATGTGGCGGTGGCTGGCCGTAATTATGGCATCAACCAGCATGGGTTTTCTCCGGGGCTTAGCTTCTATCATAAATCCGGTTTATTTGGTGACCTGACAGGCTATTGGAACTCGGCCTACGAACCATCCTATAACGTGACGATGCTTTCCTTTGGCTATTTTGGGAATAAAAGCAACTTCAGCTACGTGCCTTCCTATGAGCGTTGGATCTATAACAAGGATGAGACAGCTACTTTGTTCAACAATTTAAGCTTGTCCATGAGTCAGAAAATCAAGTTTCTGAGTTTAGGTATCGATTATAGTTTTTTATTTGGGAACAAGACCGCACACCGATTGATCCTTTCCGCCAGTGGATATTTCTCCATCAAGGATGTTTGGTTTTTTGATGCCATCACTTTTATGCCTACTTCAAGTGTGCTTTTTGGAAATGACGAAATCACTACACAAAGATTTACCGAATCAGATGTTTTCAGGGCGAATATTGAGAGTCTCTACCCTATTTCGCAATTATCGGAAGAACAACAAAGAACAATCCTTAGAGAGCTATTGGCCAGCGATGCCATTACATTCAAAAGGGCCGCTATACTTTATCGTAACCTGAATACTTATGGTTCCATCTTAAGTCCGACAATGATTGCCAGATACGAAGCTGAGCAAATTGAAAATGTATTCGGGTTGATGAACCTAAATTTTAGTATTCCTCTTTTCTTCACCATTGATCAATTCAACATTGCCCTCACCTACTCCTATAACATCCCTTATTCGCTCCCCGGAGAGGTTATTTCCTTCGATCCGATAAGCTATTTGAGTGCCTCCGTTACCTACCGTATTCCCTTCAGGAAATAAGTTTTCTAATAAACTCAAAACTGTATGAGAATAAACCATTAGAAAACCTATCTTTGTATCCCGTAACAAAACAAAAGCAACTCGTCTTTTTCATGTCAAAGGCCAAATATATTTTCGTTACGGGGGGTGTAGCTTCATCACTTGGAAAAGGAATCATTTCAGCTTCTTTAGGAAAACTACTTCAGGCTAGAGGTCTCCGTGTAACAATTCAGAAATTCGACCCCTACATCAACATTGATCCGGGAACGCTCAATCCCTATGAACATGGCGAGTGCTATGTAACGGATGATGGTGCCGAGACAGACCTTGATTTAGGGCATTATGAACGTTTTCTGAACATCTCCACGTCTCAGGACAACAACGTCACCACAGGAAGGATCTACTACAATGTGATCCAGGCTGAGCGTGAAGGTAAGTTTTTAGGTAAAACCGTTCAGGTAGTTCCTCACATCACCGATGAAATCAAGAATAACATCTTCAAGCTTGGTAACACAGGAAAATACGATGTTGTAATCACCGAGATCGGTGGTTGTGTGGGTGATATCGAATCCCTTCCATTCATAGAAGCAGTCAGACAAGCTAAACTGGAGGTAGGTCCAAACAGGTGTATTTCCATCCACCTTACCCTGGTACCTTACCTGAAAACAGCGGGTGAACTAAAAACCAAACCTACCCAGCACTCTGTCAAAGAGCTTCAGGAGGCAGGTATTCAACCTGATATCCTGGTTTGTCGGTCAGAGCATCCGGTCAATTTAGATATCCGGAAGAAACTGGCGCTTTTCTGCAATGTTCCTTACAATTCTGTGATAGAGGCGTTGGATGCAGAAACCATCTATGATGTGCCCATCCTAATGAGGAAAGAGAAACTTGATGAAAGGGTCCTGGCCAAGTTTAAGATGAGCTATAAAAAGCAGCCTCAGATCGATCAATGGAAAGAGTTTTTAGGCAGGCTGAAAAACCCAACCTCTGAGGTTCATATTGGTCTGGTAGGAAAATACGTAGAATTAAAAGACGCATATAAGTCGATTGCTGAGTCGTTTACACACGCAGGGGCAGAAAATGAATGCCATGTAAATGTTCACTGGATTCATGCCGAGGATCTGGATGCAAAAAATGTGCATAAAATGCTGGACCACCTGGATGGGATCCTTGTCGCACCGGGTTTTGGTGAGCGTGGTATTGAGGGGAAACTTGAAGCAGTGAAGTATGCCAGAGAAAACATGATACCATTCCTGGGTATTTGCCTGGGTCTTCAATGTGCTGTGATAGAGTTTGCCCGCAACGTTTTAAAACTTAAGGGAGCAAATAGTACAGAAATGGACCCTAAAAGCAAGCACCCCGTTATAGATATCATGGAAGATCAAAAAAATCTCAAAGAAATGGGTGGTACTATGCGATTAGGGGCGTATGATTGCACGATAAAAAAAGGGACAAAGGCTTCTCATATATACAACCATTCAAAAATCTCTGAGAGACATCGGCATAGATATGAGTTTAACGGAGAGTATCTTCAGGCCTTTGAAGAAGCAGGTATGATAGCATCAGGAATCAATCCGGAAACCAAACTTGTGGAGATCATGGAGATACCAAACCACCCATGGTTTGTGGGTACACAGTTCCATCCGGAACTAAAATCTACGGTTGACAACCCTCATCCCCTGTTTGTGAAATTTATCAAAGCGGCAATCGTCAATAAAAAAGATACAGAATAGATTCAATTAAAAATAATGGATAGAAGTCAAATAATCGGGTTAGTACTGATGTTGGTATTTATTACCATTTACTTTCAGTTTTTTGCCCCCGAACCACCAAAAGAGCAAGAGTCTACTCAAACTCAGGATACAGTATCCTCGGTAGCCGAAACATCCAGCCAGGAAAGTCCGGCAACTCAGGTCAATACGCTATCAGATAGCGCCAAAAACTCGTTGAATGAGATGAAATTCGGCTTGTTTTCTCCGTTTGCCGAAGGCACAGAACAGCTGACAACGATCGAAAATGAGCAAATAAAAATATCCTTTAGCAACAAAGGAGGTTCTGTTAAAAAGGTCATTCTCAAAGAGTTTCAGGACTTTGAAGACAATGAGTTGGTATTGTTAAATTCCAAGACCAACCAAAGTGTGATCCTTGATCACCTTTCCAGAAAAGTTAATTTATCCGAGATATATTTCTCCGCTCGTCAAAGTAGCAAGAACGACACAACCCTGGTCACCTACAAAGTGGACATGGGAGAAAACAGATCCATCGCCTATGAGTATTCCATTCCAAAAGAAGGTTATGAGATCGGATTTAAAATTCTCACATCCGGACTAAATGGCATCATCGGCAACGAGATTGCCTATGAATGGCATCAGGATATGAAGCGAATGGAATTGAACCTGGAAGACGCCAGAAACAAGTCCACCGTGAGGTACAGATTGAATAATGGTGACGTTGACTACCTGAGTATCTCAGCTGAAAGCAACGAGCAGGAACAAGTTTCTGATCCGATTAATTGGATCTCATTCAATCAAAAGTTCTTTAGCTCAGCCATCATCTTGAATAATCCGGTAAATGGAGCTTCCATATCAACCACAGCAACACCCAACGACTCTTCGCTGGTGAAGAAAGGGGCGATGAAATTTCTTCTCCCCTATGACCAGCTGATCGGCAATCAATTTGAGGCCAAGTACTATTTCGGTCCAAACAACTACAGCATCCTCAAAACTGTGGCGCCATCGTTTGAAGAGAATGTGGAGTTGGGCTGGAGTATCCTGTCGTGGATCAACAAGTTTGCAATCATCCCGATTTTCCACTTCCTGGAAAATTATATCAGCAACTATGGTATTATCATCATTATCATGGTGATTCTGATCAGGATCGTGTTGGCTCCATTGACTTATAAGTCTCACATGGGCATGGCAAAGATGCGGGTGATGAAACCCGAGCTGGACGAGATCAAAGAAAAACATGGCGGGGACATGCAAAAGGCTCAACAAGAGCAGATGGCACTGTATCAGAAAGTGGGGATCAATCCACTCAGTGGCTGTATCCCGATGCTTCTGCAAATGCCAATATTATTTGCCATGTTCTATTTCTTCCCTAATTCCATCGAGCTCAGGCAAAAAAGCTTCCTGTGGGCAGACGACCTCTCTACCTATGACAGTATCCTGGATCTGCCGTTCATGATCCCCTTTTATGGAGACCATGTAAGCTTGTTTACCTTATTGATGACCCTTTCTACGATTCTGTATACGTGGTCCAATAGTCAGGTAACTACCATTCAGGGACCGATGAAAACCCTCCAGTACATCATGCCGGTCATGTTCTTGTTCTTCCTGAACAGTTATTCTTCCGGACTTACTTTTTATTACTTTGTATCAAACATCGTTTCGTTTGGTCAGATCGCCATGTTCAGAAAATTTATAGATGAAGATAAGATCAAGAACGCCCTGGAAGAGAATAAAAAGAAGAATGCCAACAAGAAGAAGTCAAAGTTTCAGCAGCGACTTGAAGAGGCGATGAAGGCAAATGAGAATGCCAAGAAAAAATCCAAAAAATAAAATTAAATAAAGTTTTTCTTGAGCATTGAAGTGCTAACTCTTTGATTTATAGATGACTAAAAAATATTGTTTTCAGAATACAGTTTTTTAGGTCTTTTTCTTCTCCTGATCTTAAATATATTTGTGTCCATTTCTTCAATATTTTTTAATCACAAACGATGGGTAAAGTCATAGCGATAGCAAATCAAAAAGGCGGGGTTGGAAAAACAACCACAGCAATTAACCTGGCAGCGAGTCTGGCAGCGTTGGAACTAAAAACTTTGATTGTGGATGCCGATCCTCAGGCCAATGCTACGTCGGGAGTGGGTCAAAACCCGAAAGAGATTGAAAACAGCATCTATGAATGTATGGTCGACCAGGTAGAGGCGAGATCATGCATCATGCAGACTGATATCAAATACCTTGACCTGCTTCCATCACACATCGATCTGGTAGGTGCTGAAGTAGAAATGGTAAGCATCAGCAAACGGGAAGAAAAGATGAAAGAGGCGTTGCTGGCGGTCCGTGATGATTATGATTTTATCATCATCGACTGTTCCCCATCCCTCGGTCTCATCACTGTAAATGCACTTACTGCTGCAGACTCGGTCATTGTTCCTGTACAATGTGAGTATTTTGCATTGGAAGGACTGGGCAAATTGTTAAATACCATCAAGATCATCCAAAACAGGTTGAATACCAACCTTGAAATTGAAGGTATTTTGCTGACGATGTATGATACCCGGTTGAACCTAAGTAATCAGGTAGTGGAAGAAGTTCAGCTTCATTTCAAATCCATGGTATTCAAAACTTTAATTCCAAGAAATATTAAACTTAGCGAATCTCCCTCTTTTGGATTGCCGGCCATCACGCATGATGCTGAAAGTAAAGGTGCCCTATCCTATTTGAATCTGGCCAAGGAGATATTACAACGCAATGAAGTAAAAGCTGCATAATGGCAGACAGCAAATTGAAAAAGAGAAGCGGATTAGGAAAAGGTTTAGGTGCTCTTTTAGAAAATTCTGATGAAAAGGAAACGCTCTCAGGGTCGGGGGCAACGATTCAGGGTGCGATTGATGAAATCAGTGTCGATGACATAGCGGTCAACCCTTTTCAGCCAAGGACAGATTTCAATGAAGAAGCACTGAATGAACTGGCTGAATCCATCAAGATTCAAGGGATCATCCAACCCATCACCGTCAGGGCACTTAGCCAAAATGAGTTCCAGCTAATTTCAGGAGAGCGTCGACTTCAGGCATCGAAGAAGGCTGGCCTTAAAACAATCCCTGCCTACATCAGAGTAGCCAACGACCAGCAGATGCTGGAGATGGCACTCATAGAAAACATACAGCGAGAAAACCTCAATGCCATTGAGGTGGCCCTCTCCTATCAAAGACTGATCAGTGAGTGCAGTCTAAGCCAGGAAGAACTCGCTACCAATGTTGGTAAAAACAGAACTACGGTAACCAATTATCTCCGGTTGCTCAAACTTCCGCCAGACATTCAGGTGGCTTTGAGAGATGGACTGATCTCTATGGGACACGCCAGGGCAATCATCAACATTGAAAACGTAGACCTGCAATTAGATCTCTTCAAACGAATCATTAAGGAACAACTTTCCGTAAGAAAGGTGGAACAGATCGTGAGGGCCGGACTACAGCCAGCACAACCAAAAAATACTACAGCAGAGGATGGTGGCGTTTCTAATGAAATAAATAAGTTACAAACCCGATTGGTATCCCACTTTGGAACAAAAGTCAGCGTCAAAGCCAATAAAGAAAATAAAGGTGAAATTAAGATCCCGTTTACATCAGCTGATGACCTCAACAGAATTCTCGACATTCTTGATATTTAGGTTAAGCGTCCTTTCTTTTCTCTTTTCTCTGACATTCTTTTCTGTTCAAGCCCAATCCACTACAGTCATAAACTCGGATTCTATTTTTCTGGCAGCTAACAGGCAGGATGCTTCCTTTCAGTCTGTTTCTACATTGGACCCTAATCGTGCTGCGCTGCTGTCTGCCATCCTACCGGGTTTAGGTCAGGCATACAATGGTCAACCCTGGAAGATCCCCTTGATCTATACAGGTGGAATCATCATTGGCCATTACATCGATTACAATCACCGGATCTACAGCGAATTCCAAAATGCCTTGCTGGCTGATGTAGACGATGACCCCAGCACAGTCAATCCTTATTCAGAATTTGGTCAGACTGCACTCATTCGAAACCGCGATGCTTTTCGAAGAAACAGGGACTACCTGATGATCATTGGCATTGGATACTATTTAATCAATATTGTGGAAGCACATGTATCAGCACACCTCAACGAATTTGATGTGAATGATAATCTTTCTATAAATATTTCACCCGCTATTCAGCCAACTGCCTTATTTTCGCAAGCAATTGGACTTAGAATATCCCTAAATCTCAAGTAAATGAAGGTTGCTATTGTTGGTTACGGTAAAATGGGAAAAGCCATCGAACAATTGGCTTTGGATGCTGGTCATACCATATCTATGATCATTGATGCCGATAATGCCAATGACCTGCATAATATCTTCCCGGAAAACACCGATGTAGCCATTGAGTTTTCGCAGCCGGAAACAGCTTTTGACAATATCATGACCCTTTTGAATAATGGTGTGAAAGTTGTGGCCGGGACCACTGGCTGGCTCGACAATTACGATAAGGTGGTTGAGCTTAGTAATAAAAAACAAGGTACATTTCTCTATGCCTCCAATTTTAGTCTGGGAGTAAACCTCTTTTTCAAACTCAATGAGTGGTTGGCCAATGAGATGAGTAACCTGGATGGTTTTAAAGCTTCCATGGAAGAAATACACCACCTTCAAAAGAAGGATGCACCGAGCGGAACTGCCATAACCACTGCTGAAAGGATAATCAGCAAAAACAAAAACTATGAATCCTGGGTCAATGAACCTACGGATGTCAGGGGAAAATTGCCTATTATCTCTCTGCGGGAAGAAAATGTACCGGGAACACATACCGTCACCTACAGTTCCCCGTTAGAGACCATTGAGGTCAAACATATCGCTCACGACCGTAAAGTATTCGCCCAGGGAGTCGTCAGGGTAGCAGAATGGGTAGCAGGCCAGCAGGGTGTATTGACAATATCAGACTTTTTAAATAGCAAATAAATGTATTTTAACGACTTTAGTTTAGCATCATTTCTAATCATTGTCCTTGGTTGGTACATCCTACAATCCATTGCTTATTTTAAGTTCTTTGAAAAAGCTAACAAGCCTGGTTGGATAGGGTTCATCCCCCTTTACAATTACATAGTTCATCTGGAGATTGTAGGAAGACCCAAATGGTGGCTTGCGCTGCTTTTTGTCCCAGTGGTCAATTTTTTTATTGCCCTCACCATGCATCTTGATCTGCTTAAATCTTTTGGTAGATATTCTTATTTTGACCAGGCTGTTGGAGTGGTATTTGCTCCATTCTACATGCTCTTCATCGCTTTTTCCAATACCCACTACCTGGGTAAGGCTACCGAAATGCCTAAAAAAGTGAGAACGATTGGTCAGGAGTGGTTTGAAGCCATTGTATTTGCGGTTTTTGCGGCCACTTTTATCCGATGGGTTTTTATGGAGGCCTACGTTATCCCTACTCCCTCAATGGAGCGTTCATTGTTGGTGGGTGATTTTCTGTTCGTCAGCAAAATCAATTATGGACCGAGAACACCAAAGACTCCATTACAAATACCACTTACACATGCGAAAATCTGGGGTACCGAGGCTCAATCGTATGTGAGTTGGTTTGAACTTCCTCAATTGAGATTACCATCACTGGATAAGGTCAGAAGAAACGATGTGGTTGTATTCAATTATCCTCCTGAGTTTGATCATCCTAAAGATCTGAGAACCCATTATATCAAACGCTGTGTGGCAATACCCGGAGATGTATTAGAGATCAAAAGAGGTCAGGTACACATCGATGGAGTAGTTCAGGAAAATCCTGACCTAATGCAGTTTAAGTATTTTGTGGAGACCGACCAGGTCATCAGAGACAGAATTTTCAGGGATTACAATATTTGGGAGTTTCGTCCTTTTGCCACATCGGCTGATTCCAGAGGTTATATTGTGATGACAACCGGTGAAGTAGCCAGGCAACTTGAAAAGCTGGAGTTTATCAAAAGTGTTGAACCCATCTTTGCAGAAGAAGACTTTGTTGAATCCAGGATTTTCCCGGACGCCCGGTATTTTCCCTGGAATGCTGACTTTTATGGACCGCTGGAGATTCCGGGAATGGGGACAACCATTCAAATCAATGAAGAATCGCTGGCAAAATATGGATCTACGATCGAAGATTATGAAGAGCTGGACCATGTAGAAGTCACTGAAGATAAACTGATCATTGATGGTCACGCAGTAAGTGAGTATACCTTTACCAAGGATTACTACTTCATGATGGGTGACAACAGACACAATTCTGAAGATTCTCGCTACTGGGGATTTGTTCCTGCAGATTTCGTTGTGGGTGAAGCCTCCTTCATATGGATGTCATTTGATGATAGTGGCTCCTTATTCAGCAAGATTCGATGGAGCCGACTTTTCAACGGTATAAAATAAAGCCCTACCAATCGATCGGTTCCTTCCCTACGCTGGCCAGGTAGCTATTGGTTTTGGAGAATGGTTTACTACCAAAGAATCCACGATCAGCTGAAAAAGGTGATGGATGTGGTGATTTGATCACCAGGTTATTGTCTGTGGGAATCACAGCCCCCTTCTTTTGTGCATAAGCTCCCCATAGGATATAGACAATCTGGCTCTTTTCTTCCACAAGCTTTCGAATGACCGAATCCGTGAATTCCTCCCATCCTTTGTTTTGATGGGATCCGGCTTCCCTGGCACGTACAGTCAAAGTAGCATTGAGCAACAACACTCCCTGGTTAGCCCAGCGCTCCAAACTGCCGTTGCTTGGGAAGTCTTTACCCAGGTCAGACCTGATTTCCTTGAAAATATTCACGAGTGAGGGTGGCATTTTCATTTGATCACTCACCGAAAAGCATAATCCATTGGCTTGTCCGGGGCCATGATAGGGGTCCTGGCCGATGACTACTACCTTGACCTGATCGATCGGACATAGATCAAAAGCTCTAAATATTTGGTTTCCAGGTGGATATACCGTCTTTTCGTGATATTCTTTTTTGACAAAATCGACCAGTTCAGAAAAATACGGCTTTTCAAACTCGTTGCTTAAAATCTTGTGCCAGCCTGCTTCTATTTTCACATTCATTCTATTCATCGAATTTTTTTTCGATCGTGGCAAAATAAAAAAATAATTACTTTAATTTTCTGCCCTCAAGAAAATGATGATAACTGAGATCACAAAAGGCATTCAAGTGACCGTACAGGTAGAGTTTCAACCTGAATACTCAAATCCTGTCCAGAATCACTTTGTCTTTACTTACCAAATCACCATAGAAAATAAGAGTGATAAGACCATACAGCTGATATCCCGCCATTGGGAAATTGACGACATCACTTTCCCAAAAAGGGAAGTGGAAGGTGAAGGAGTTGTCGGCAAGCAGCCAGTCCTGGAACCCGGCCAGGCCCATCACTACGTCTCGGGATGTAACCTTAAGTCGGGCATCGGTAAAATGCAGGGATACTATATCATGGAACACCTGGTGAGCGGAAGGCAGTTCCCTGTTAACATTCCTGCCTTTGAAATGGTTGTTCCTTTCAAGCTAAATTGATTTTTGATTTTTTTCAGGATTTTAGAATTCCTGCGCTATCGATGGCGCTCCAAGAATGCCCATGGCATTCACTCACCTTTTGTATTCGATTTCTATAATACCGTACTGAGAAGAAGCTACAGACGCCCTGAATTAGAGGCTGACATCAATAAACGTTATCTTACCAACACGGAAGAAATTCAGTTTAAGGATCCAAAAACTGGAAAAATCAGCACGACTTCGATACAGTCCCTGGCCAAAAGAACCTGGAGTGGTCAATCGTTTTCATACTTTTTGATGAAGCTGTGTGAATGGCTGAGGGCCGAAACCTTTCTAGAGACCGGAACAGCTCTGGGAATCACCTTGTCGATGGTTTCTCACGCCCGAGGAATTAAACATGTATATTCCATTGAGGGCTCGGATGAACTGGCAACAAAAGCAGAGAAACTCGTTTTTAAACCCGAAGAAGTCAAATTATCTATCATTCAGGGGGAAGTGCAGACGACTTTTGAAGAGGTTCTGGCAACTGCAGACCCGGAAATAGTCTTTCTGGATGCTGACCATCGATCCGAAACCATTAGATTTTATCTTGATCTATTGAAAAAGCATAATGGAAAGCTCAAGGCCATTATCGTTCATGATATTTACTGGTCAGCCGACATGAAAGCTGCATGGACAGAGATTGTTGGCGATCCTGATTTTCCTTTGACAATTGATTGTTTCCATGCCGGGATCATTTTCCCTGATAAGGACATTGAAAAACAACATTTTGTCATAAAGTATTGATCAGATTGCCTCTATTATCATATTCTCAATCAAAAGGTTATTTTTGCCCCGCAGAATAATCTAGGAGAATGGAAAACATATCGGAGAACAATAAATCAATCAATCCTTTTACCGGAGATCGTAAGAAAGTATTCTATTGGGTAATGGCAATTCTGATACTCATTTTATGCTTTTTCATCTATCTAAGTATTCGGTTGGGAAATGAAAATGAAAGGCAAGCCCAGGAACTAAGCAGTACAATCCTTCAGCTTGACTCTATTTCCGGGGAACTCGACCAGAGAATACTTACCATCAGGGAATTAGGGGGTGAAGTAGATACCCTCCTAAAGGTGAAAGAGCAGCTGGAAGAAGAAAAGAAACAATTGCTTACCTCTCAAAAATATCAGCAATCGCTCATCACCACTCTGAGAGGGAAAGTGGATGGATATCAGGAATTACTGCTAATGAAAGACGCTGAGATCACTGAGCTCCGGGCCATCAACGATCAGCTGATGTCTGAAAACAATAATCTAAAAGTAGAAAAGCAAGAGCTTAACCAATCGATTCGTACGATCAGCCAGGAGAAATCTCAGCTCCAGGAGCAAGTTGCGTTTGCTTCCAGACTCAAGGCTGAGGACCTTACAGTATATGCCGTGAACGAATCCGGAAGAGAAAGGGAATCAGAATTTCGAAACAGACACATCAATCAATTGAAAATCACCTTCACTGTTTCGGAAAATAAGGTGGCCCCCATTGAAGGCAAGAACCTGAAAATCCGTGTGGTTGCTCCGGATGGCAATGTATTGTTTGATGTAACCAAAGGTTCTGGCACTTTTATATTTGAAGGACGCGAAATGTTTTACACACTGGAGCAGGAAATTCTGTATGACAAAAAGAGCCAGTTAGTGACTTTGTATTATGACAAGGGCAGCGAATTTGCTGAAGGGAATCATCAGGTTGAAGTATATACAGATGAATACCTCATGGGAACAGGTACCTTTATTGTAAAGTAAAGACCCAGCCGTTGTTCCTTTGATAATCTTTATCTAATTT
Source organism: Cyclobacteriaceae bacterium (assembly GCA_965223915.1). GTDB lineage: Bacteria > Bacteroidota > Bacteroidia > Cytophagales > Cyclobacteriaceae > UBA7330. Next base: position 4,581,682 of record OZ245027.1, read on the forward strand.
TGCCCTTCAATTTTTTGAAGAACAATTTATTAAAGATGAAAAAACAATACGAGACGGTATTCATTTTAACTCCCGTTTTGTCTGAGGCTCAGATGAAGGATGCTGTCCAAAAATTCAAAGGCATTATCACCGACGGTGGTGCTAAGCTCATCAACGATGAGGATTGGGGACTAAAAAAATTAGCCTACCCTATTCAGCACAAAACCACAGGTTTTTACCATTTGTTTGAATTTGAGGCAGAGCCATCCTTGATCCAGAAGCTGGAGACTGAATACAGAAGGGATGAAAAAGTAATGAGATTTTTAACGACAGTTCTTGACAAGCATGCAATTGTTTACAATGAGCGTCGTAAAAAAGGTGAATTCAACAAACCAAAAGCTGAAAAAGAGGAGGTGACATCATGACATTGCAAAACGAACCCATCAACAGGGAACAGAAGAAAGATAAATATTGTCGTTTCAAGAAAAACGGCATCAAATACATTGACTACAAGGATGCTAACTTCCTGTTGAAGTTTGTCAATGAGCAAGGTAAATTATTGCCCAGACGTATCACTGGTACGAGCTTGAAATACCAGCGAAAAGTTGGACAAGCTGTTAAACGTGCGCGTCACCTTGCGCTTCTTCCATATGTTACAGATTCTTTAAAATAAGCGGATCATGGAAATCATATTAAAGGAAGATATCAAAGGATTGGGTTACAAGAACGATACTGTTAATGTAAAGCCCGGATATGGCAGAAACTTTCTGATCCCTCAGGGATTGGCCATCATCGCTAATAAATCAAATAGCAAGATGATAGAGGAAAACATTCGTCAGGCAGCTCATAAAGCTGAAAAGCTGAAAAATGATGCTGAAGATCTGGCTAAAAAGATAGGTGCTCTATCTCTTGAGATTAAAACCAAAGCCGGTGAAAGCGGAAAGATCTTTGGAGCAATCACAGCCCTTCAGGTTGCTGATGTGCTCAAAGAAAAGGGATTTGATATTGACAGAAAGCGAATCAGCTTTAGTGGAAACATCAAAGAACTCGGTGAGCACAAAGTCACATTAGACCTTCATAAAGAAGTACATCATGAAATTACAGTGAATGTAGTTTCAGAATAATTATATAGAACTTTTTTTTAGGAAACCCCGGCATATCGTCGGGGTTTTTTGTTTTCTTAATATCTTGTTAATCATTAGATAACTTTTGCTTAATACATACCACTTTTAATAAAGATAAATTTGTGCCTTCTTTCGCATTCAAAATAGTCACAATAGAGACCAATGAAATTTAACCTGTTTGATCTACTCACCCTATTTGGGTCCCTTGGATTTTTCATCTATGGGATGAAGATTATGAGCGAAAGTATTCAGCGAGTTGCTGGATCTAAAATGAGGGAAATTCTAAGCTCAATGACTTCCAATCGTTTTAAGGGGGTCCTTACAGGTTTCTTAATTACCAGTATCGTACAATCTTCCTCAGCTACCACTGTTTTGGTAGTCAGTTTCGTCAATGCCGGGCTGCTATCCCTGATTGAAGCGATTGGTGTGATCATGGGAGCTAATATTGGCACCACTGTAACTGCCTGGCTCATTTCTATTATCGGCTTCAAAGTAAAGATCTCAGTATATGCCCTGCCGATCATTGCTGTTGGATTCCCTATGATCTTTTTTAGTAGTGACAAACTGAAATCATGGGGTGAAGTACTGATTGGCTTTGCATTGTTATTCCTCGGACTTGAGTTTTTAAAAGATGCAGTCCCCGACCTAAGTGCAAACCCGGAGATATTAAGTTTCTTATCCAATTATACGGATCTGGGGTTCTTGTCTACCTTAATATTTGTGATTATCGGGACACTACTCACTGTGATCGTACAATCATCCAGTGCTTCCATGGCGCTAACATTGGTCATGGCCAACAATGGGTGGATCCCTTTTGAGCTGGCAGCAGCGATGGTACTGGGCGAAAACATCGGAACTACCATTACGGCCAACCTGGCTGCAATCATTGCCAATTTCCATGCAAAAAGGGCAGCCATTGCACACTTAATCTTCAATGTATTTGGTGTTGTATGGATCATTGCCCTCTTACATCCGGTCTTGTTAATGATCTCTTCTTTTATGACAAGCTTTGGGAATAATGATCCCTTTACAAACCCTGAAAGTATTCCAATATCGCTTTCTGTTTTTCATACTGCTTTTAATGTCACCAATACACTTCTATTGGTTTGGTTTTGTCCTTTTATCGCCAAAGTGGCCATAAGGATTATCAAAGCAAAAGACGATGATGTCACTGAGCTAAAATACATCAATGCAGGTATGTTAAGCACTGCAGAATTGTCCATCGAACAGGCTAAAAAGGAAACGGTCAGATTTGGTGAGATGACTCAAGACATGTCCAAGCAGTTTAAAAAACTTTTGGAAGCCACAAAGGCTAAAAAGCAGAAAAAGCTTTTGAAGAAAATATATAATTATGAGAGGTTGACTGACACACTGGAGGACGAAATCTCCAATTACCTGTTGCAAATCACTGTAGACAGAAGTCTTAGTATTGACGGAAGTGAGAAAGTAGCCTCTTTATTAAACATCACCAATGAGCTGGAAAGAATCGGTGATATCTTTTATCAGATGTCTAAAGACATCGATACAAAGATGGAAAAGGGCCTGGCTTTCTCAGACAAGCAGTTTGATAATTTGTATAAGATGTTGGATCTGGTGGATGAGGCTTTAGATGTGATGGTAGAAAATATTAGATTATTCCCTAATCAGGGAGACTATCAGGATGCCCTCAAGGTTGAGCTTCAAATCAATGCATTGAGAGATAAATTGAGAAAAGATCAGGTGAATGGGGATAAAAAATCTACCCGGTCAATTACAGGAAGTCTATATAAAGATCTTTATTATTTATGTGAAAAAATCGGCGATCATGCTGTCAGGGTGAGTGAAGACACAGTAAGCGACAAGGAAAAAGATTCAGTAAAAACTGCCAAAGTTTCGAATGACTGATAGAAAGGGCTCCATTGTTTTGTGGAGGAATGTCAGCATTATTCTTTTCTCCATCATTTGCTTTTTGCTATCCATCAGCTGGCTTGGGTATGGCTTTAGCAGAATTGGGAAAGAAGCCGCTGAGTCTATCATCATTGCCACATCCAACCCATTCATAGGCTTGTTCATTGGTCTTCTTGCCACTGCCATCCTCCAAAGTAGCTCTACCACAACTTCTCTGGCTGTGGCTGCAGTGGCTGCAGGATCGCTATCGCTTGACCAGGCTGTACCCATCGTAATTGGCGCCAACGTGGGTACAACGATCACAAGCACCATTGTATCCATGAGTTATATCACCTCCACGGGCGAATTCAGAAAAGCAGTCGCAGGAGGCACCATTCATGATTTCTTCAACATTCTGACGGTCATCATTTTGTTCCCGCTTGAATTAGAATATGGCATTCTCACAGACTTAAGTCACTATTTTGTTCAGTTCACCCATGTTGATGCAGGTAGTGGTCTGAAATTTGACTTTTTGGGGATCGGTAATACCATTGATCGCATTGGTAATACAATCATTAAGTGGATTGGAGCACTGGGGCTGATTATCGGATCCTTCATTTTGCTCTTTGCCACAGTAAAGGTCATTTCACAGGTCTTGTCTCGTGAACTCATTGGAAATGCCCGCACAAGATTTGAAAGTATCTTCAACCTTCCTGGAAGATCTTTTGGCTGGGGACTATTGCTTACCACCATCATTCAATCAAGCTCTGTTACCACCTCACTTTTGGTTCCACTCACAGCAACGGGAAAAATCAGGATCAACAATGCCTTAAAATTCATCATAGGAGCAAACATCGGAACCACCATCACAGCCATTCTGGCTTCATTATTCAAAAGCGAAGCTGCTGTCAGCCTGGCTTTCGTTCATTTCTTTTTTAACCTGATTGGTTCGTGCATTTTTCTGTTTGTCCCTTATGCTTCCCGTATACCTATAGCATTGTCTCAATATTTGGGACATATGTCTGAAAAATATAGGATTGTGGGTTTGATGTACATCATCATCACATTTTTCGTGTTCCCTTTCGCACTGATCTATTTTAGCAAATAGAACGAGACTGCCACAATTCCATTTCCATTTTTTGAATCTTCATTTTTCCAACAATACCTGATGGATCATCTCAACATCATGTTTGGGAGGCAAACTTGTATTTTCATCTTCGAACCTAAATGGTTTAATATCATTTACCTTTGTTAACCTTTCATCCAATGAGATAAGTACTCCATGTTCGTTCTCCCCTTTGAAGTCAACAAAGCACCGTTTAAGATCTCCATCCGGGATCACCTGATGTTAATTGGCTCCTGCTTCACTGAAAATATTGGGACAAAATTATCGGATCATAAATTCAATGTGCTCATGAACCCTCTTGGGGTCATTTACAACCCCGTTTCCTTGTTCAAAACCCTGAGAATCTCACTGGAGCCCCAAATTGATCATCACCGTATCATTGAAGCAGATCAGATATTCTATCATTGGGACACGCATTCTATCATTTCTGCGGATTCCAGGGACAATCTGATTGCGAATTTCAACGAGCAGCTTCATCACACCAACGCTTTTTTGTCAAAAGTCTCCACCATTGTAATCTCATTGGGCACAAGCTGGGTATACCGTCACCAATCCGGGGCTGAGATTGTTGCCAACTGTCATAAAGTTCCTCAGAAAGAATTTTCCAAAGCATTGCTAACCGTCCACGAAATCGTGGATGACTATTTAAAGACACTTGACCTGTTAAGGACGAACAACCCGGATTTGAATGTGATACTCACCGTAAGCCCTGTCAGGCACATCAGAGATGGATTGGTAGAGAATAACCTGAGCAAATCCATTCTTATCCAGGCTGTTCAGGAGATCGTCACCCAGGATCCAAAGGCTTCCTATTTTCCTTCTTATGAAATCCTGATTGACGTTTTACGAGATTATCGGTTTTATAAGGAGGATATGATACATCCCAACGATCAGGCTGTTGATTACATATGGAGAAAGTTTTCCCTGTCCTATTTGGATGAGAACGCGCAAGTCTTTATCCTCGAGTGGGAAAAAATTGCCAGAGCCCTGCAGCACCGCCCTTTTCATCCACACTCACCAGCCCATCAGTCGTTTATAAAATCAACATTAAGCAAACTCCAATCACTGGCTGACAAGGTGGATGTCGAAAAGGAACTAAAAGCCCTGAAAAACCAATTGATAGATACATGAAGCGACTGTTAACCTTATCATTTCTTCTCATCTTAAGCTGTAAACCATCTATGAAAAAGGAATCACCTCAACATACCAACGCATTAATCAACGAGACGAGCCCCTACCTATTGCAACACGCTCACAATCCTGTGAACTGGTATCCCTGGGGAGAAGAAGCCCTGGAAAAAGCGAAAGCGGAAAATAAACCCATCCTGCTAAGTATCGGATATTCTTCCTGCCATTGGTGTCATGTGATGGCCCATGAATCATTTGAAAATGATACGATTGCCAGGATCATGAATGAACACTTCATCAACATCAAGCTGGACAGAGAAGAACGCCCAGATATAGATCAGATCTATATGGAGGCCGTACAGGCCATGGGTATCAATGGTGGCTGGCCCCTGAATGTCTTCCTCTTTCCTGACCAGAAACCCTTCTATGGGGGCACGTACTTCCCACCACAAAACTGGATCAAGTTACTAGAGGCTATTTCGAAAGCCTATGAAAATGACCGGGACAAACTGTATGAATCGGCCATCAATTTCACAAAAGCCCTCAACCAGGCGGAAGGTGAGGCTTATGGTCTGGGAACCAACACGGTACCTATGAGCATGGAAACGATGACGAAATCCTTTGACAAATTGAAAGTCTCTTTTGACACAGTATGGGGTGGCGTGAAGAAGTCTCCTAAATTCCCGATGCCTTCCGTATGGCAATTCCTGCTCCACTACTATTATTATTCCAAGGATCAATCTGCGTTGGATCACCTGACGTTCACCCTGGACAAAATAGCCATGGGTGGTATCTACGATCACATTGGGGGTGGATTCTCCAGGTATTCGGTTGATAGCGAATGGCATGTTCCCCATTTTGAGAAAATGCTGTATGACAATGGGCAACTGCTTAGCCTTTACGCCAACGCATACAAAATCACCCGAAAAGATCACTATTATCGGGTAATGAAAGAAACGACTGAATGGCTGGTGCGAGAGATGCTGGATGAGAATGGTGGCTTTTACGCCGGCATGGATGCCGATAGTGAGGGTGAAGAAGGTAAATATTATGTGTGGCAGCAAGCTGAGATCGATGATCTGGCGGGAGGAAATCAAAAGATCATATCCAGTTATTATAACGTGACCCCATCAGGCAATTGGGAGGGTAAAAATGTTTTGAGAACGTTGATTTCAAAGGAAGAATTCTGCCAAAAAAATGACCTGGAAGAGGACCAATTCGACCAGATTCTGTCTGAGTTCAGGACAAAGGCTTTGGCTGAAAGGCAAAAACGGATTAAGCCCGGACTGGATTCAAAGATCATATCCGGATGGAACGGACTTTTGTTAACCGGTCTGCTGGATGCTTATCAGGCAACCAGAGATAAACGTTTTCTGAATCTGGCAAAAGACAATGCAAATTTTCTATTGAATAGTATGATCAATGAAGACGGGTCCCTGAAAAGAACTTTCGGATCTGACATCCCCGGATTCATGGAAGATTATAGCGCAGTGATTCAAGCATTTATCAAATACTATGAAACGCTGTTTGATGAAAAATATCTTCAGGCGGCCAAAAAGCTTACTGATTACACCTTAGAACAGTTTTTTGACCAGGAGGAAAAACTCTTTTATTTCACCAGCAATACATCTGAAACTCTTATTGCCAGAAAAAAGGAAATTTTTGACAATGTTATCCCTTCGTCCAATTCAACCATGACTGAAAACCTGTTGAAATTAGGCACCCTGTATGACGAGAAAACTTATTTTGAAACAGCTAAATTGATGTTTGATCAGGTCTCAGGGCTGTTGTCAAAAGACCCGGAATATCTCTCCAACTGGAATACCGTGGCGCTCAATCATATGGGTCAAAATGCAGAAGTAGTTATCCTAGGCAACCAATATGAAGAGTTTGGTAGTACCATCAATCAAACATTTATTCCTGACATGACGATCATGGGTACAAAAGAAAGTAGTGACCTACCGTTGTTTTCGTATAAGGTGGCTGAAGATGGTAAGACCACTGTCTACGTCTGTTACAACAAAAGTTGTAAGCAGCCAGTGACTGACCCGGAATCAGCCAAAAAACAATTACTTGGTACATCAATATTTTCTAACTAAATATTTATATATTTATATTGAATTAAAATCAGCTATATTTTGGAAAGTCTTAAGGTAGACAAGGAAAGGATCGAGACCATTCGGAATCTTGTCAAAGAAAAGAGGTTAGACCCCGACGCTCTTGAAAATTTTATTAAAAGCTATGAGGAATTGGTGGAGCTCACTGAAGCTTCTATTGAGATGATCGATCATCTGGTGCAAAAGCTACATACCAAGCAATCTGTTTAGTCATACAATTTTATTGACAAACTGCTTCTGTTTAACTTAGGCCTCATTTGACTTTTGCAGAAGTAATACTACCCATTCCACTACACAGGACATTTACTTATGTCATCCCGGAAAACCTTTTGGGACAGGCTCAGGTAGGTTCCAGGGTCATTGTGCTTTTCGGGAGCAAAAAGATTGTTACCGGAATTATCCACAGCTTGCATCAGGATCAGCCGACTTCATTTGAACCCAAGGAAGTGATTGATGTGCTGGACGATACTCCTTCGATCACCGCCAATCAAATCACATTTTTTAACTGGATCAGTAAATACTATATGTGTGCAGTTGGTGAGGTAGTTCAAGCCGCCCTTCCTGCAGGCCTAAAGATCTCCAGTGAGTCTTATCTGTCACTGAATGAGGATATTGATCCGGAAGCCATTGCTTTAACAGAAAAAGAAGAGATCATCATTCATCACCTGACGAATGGAGACCTCAAGATCCAGGATATTGGAAAAATCCTCAATATCCAATCACCACATCATCACGTAAAGAAGCTAGCAGACAAGAAGGTCATTCAACTCTTCGAGCAGTTGAACGATAAGTATACCGTAAAAACGGAAAAACGGATGAGGCTCTCCCCTGCCCTGCTAATGGGTGACGAATTGGATCAACTAGCTACAGCATTGGAGAAGAATCCCAAGCAATATGATGTATTGATGGCTTATCTGCGTTTGACCGGTGTCGATGAAAATCCCGGGTTTAATGAAAAAGGAATTAACAGAAAAGCGATCGTCAATCAGGACGTGAGCATATCCAGCATCAAAACCCTGGTGAAGAATGAGATACTGGAGGAATGGGATCAGCCGGTATCCAGGGTAGAAACCGGAGATTCTTCAGACCATAAAGTACCCACCTTATCCCAGGTTCAGGAAGACACCAAGTCAAAAATATTACAACTGTTTCAGGAGAAAGATACAGTGCTTTTGAAGGGTGTTACGGGTAGTGGTAAAACAGAAATCTATATTTCACTGATCCTTGATATTATTTCTTCCGGTGGGACTGTATTGTATCTACTTCCCGAAATCGCATTGACCACACAAATCATCAAGAGGCTGGCAGCGGTATTTGGTAATGACTTCGGGGTATATCATTCCAAGTATTCGGACAATGAGCGGGTAGAGATCTATGAGAACGTCCTTCACCAGAAATATTCCCTGGTGGTAGGTGTCAGGAGTGCTGTATTTCTCCCCTTTTCCAACCTATCCCTGGTGATTGTAGACGAAGAGCATGAAAATTCCTATAAGCAGTTTGATCCGGCACCAAGGTATCATGCCAGGGATGCCGCTATTTATCTGGCCGGAATACATAAAGGTAAGACATTGCTGGGTACGGCTACACCGTCTGTTGAGTCGTACTTCAATGCTAAAAGCGGAAAGTATGGCCTGGTAAACCTGGACCAACGATATGCCAATGTGCGACTGCCCGAAGTACAGATTGTGAACATGGTAAAAGAGAAGAGTCGTAAATGGCTCAAAGGCAATTTCTCATCCATACTGTATAATAAGATCCAGGAAGAGCTTGACCTGGGAAAACAGATTATCATCTTTCAAAACCGCAGGGGTTATGCTCCGTTCCTTTCCTGTGAACAATGTGGTCACATCCCTAAATGCCCAAATTGTGATGTGAGTCTCACCTATCATTCGCATGCTAACTTTATCATGTGCCATTATTGTGGCTATCGAAAAGAAACCATCCACGAGTGTCCTGATTGTCAGTCAACAGCCATCAAGGCCATCAGCTATGGTACGGAAAAGCTCGAGGAAGAACTCAGCATCTTATTTCCAGACGCCAATATCGGGAGGATGGACCTGGACTCTACCCGAAGTAAATTCAGCTATGAAAAAATCATCAATTCCTTTGAAGCCGGAGATATTGATATCCTGGTGGGGACCCAAATGGTGGCCAAAGGGTTGGATTTTGACCATGTGACCCTGGTCGGGATCTTCGATACGGACCGAATGATCCATTTCCCTGACTTCAGGTCACACGAGCGGGCCTTTCAATTGATGTACCAGGTGAGTGGCCGTGCCGGGCGTAAAAAAGATCCGGGAGTGGTGATCATTCAAACCAACAATCCGGACCAAAAGATCCTGGAGCGTGTGAAGAACCATGACTACGAATCCTTTTACAAAAGTGAGCTGGATGAACGAGAAGTTTTTAAGTACCCTCCTTATTGCCGGATCATCAAGATCATAGTAAAACACAAAGACAAAAATACCAGCTTTCATGCCGCTCAATTCCTGATCAATGAGGCCATCAGGACTTTGGGCAGTCAACGGGTCAATGGACCTGTTGAGCCCATTATATCCAGGATCAGGAATCAATATTTATTTGATATCACCATAAAACTTGAAAAACAGGGATTAAAATTGGCTGCGATCAAAGAATTCCTCCTTAATTCGCGTAATATGTTGCAAAGCCAACGTTCCTATAAGAGTGTGAGAGTTATTTTTGATGTTGATCCTGTTTAGGGTATGAAAGGACTATCTATCATTGTTGTTTTTTGGCTTATCATAGCCACCTCTTGCGACCCCTGTGAGAACTGTGGTGAACCCTTGTTGTACGAACCTACCGTCGCGCTGGTGATCATTAACAAAGACACTCTTGAAAAAATTGAAAATGATCTTGGGGTGATCACAGACTCGTTGGATAAAACTGAAAACAGAGAAGGCCTTGCGGAAGATGAACTGGATTCTCTCGAAGAACGACTTATTGTTGTCAATGATTCCATTGATAATGGTAATAATTCTTATCAGGATGAAAAAGAAGAGCTTGAAGATCTGATTGGTCTCTACCTGGACTCGCTGGTACATTATGATACCCTCCTCATTCAAATCGATTCGATTGCCGACTACCTGAATACGCAGAAGACCAATGTAAACAAAGGATTGCTTAGGATAGACACACTCTTTATCAATGAACAATACCTGACATACGAAGATAGTTTTGAAACGTACGATGCCCCCTTGTTAATGAATGATGAATCATTTACCCAATTTGAAATAGTGATTGGAGATTTTAGGGGTGAGATTGCTTTTGACTATGACCTGATGGAATTCGTAGATGCTACACGTGAAATAAAACTCAGGGCTTTTAATATTCACCCTGCCAATTCTTTTGGTTTTGATTCAGTAGGTGAACCTATTTGTGTAACCGATCAATGCAGAGACGATGAAACGACTGTTTATATATATTTTAAGTAGTCTGTGGTGCTTCTCTGTCTGGTCACAGGCAATAGCTCCTGATACTACCATTATGGAACCCCAAAAATTTGTCAGGCCTGCTGTTTACTTTGATTATGGCAAGGTCATCACAAAACTTGTCGGGTATGAAGACAAGCTGGAGGGCGCTGCATCATTGTTGTTCCTCGAGCAGTATGAACTGATTGGAGAAATCGGACAAGCCACCCTCTCCCCTGCTGAATCCTACACAAATGGCAACTATTCTGCCACAGGAACCTACTACCGCTTTGGGGGTGGTTATCTGGGGACATTCAAATCCAATTTTGCCATTGGTCTGGGAGCCAGGTACGGTGTCAGTAAATTCAGTGACAAAGGGTTTATTGAGATTGAAGGAGAAAGTGGCATTGACAATAGCTATAACAGAAGATTTGAGCGTAATGGGTTAGAAGCACGCTGGTGGGAGTTGGTAGTGACCTCTGAAAAGAAGCTCCGTTTTAATAAGGACAATCTTTCCGCATGGTACAATGATATTTTTGCAATCGGGTTCAATATCCGTATGCGATTTTTAGTCACTTACGAAAAGATCACACCCATTGATGTTTACAGTATTCCGGGCTATGGGAAGTCCATTGACAAGTCTACACCAGCGGTTAATTTGTTTGTGAAGATGTATTTGTATTAAGTGCAGAAGAGTAAAACATAAGGTTAAAACCTACAAATCCCAATCATCATTCAGGATACTTATCGCGTGGTGCCCAGTCAAATCGAACTGGCAGGGAACCAAAGAGATATAGTTTTGAGCGATGGCCCATTCGTCGTTGTCTTCACCTTTGTCGTGGTTTACGAAGTTACCAACCATCCAGAAGTATTTCCTTCCATTGGGGTCTACCCGCTGATCAAATTCTTCCTCCCATCTTGCATTGGCTTGTCTGCAAATTTTGATCCCTCTGATCTTTTGATTTTGATTTGGAGGAATGTTCACATTTAGCGCGATTCCCTTCGGTAAGCCCTTTTCCAGGGCTTCGCCGGCTATCTTAAGAATAAATTCATCTGCATGTGACATGTCGGCTTTGTGGTCATAATCACACAGTGAAAAACCAATGGCGGGAGTGCCCTCAATGGCGGCTTCAATGGCAGCACTCATCGTTCCAGAATAGAGCACACTAATTGAAGTATTGCTCCCATGGTTAATCCCGCTAACCACGAGGTCTGGCTTCTGGTCCTTCAATAAATGATGTTTGGCCAGCTTCACACAATCAGCCGGGGTACCGCTACATTCATATGCAGGAATGTCTTTGAAAATCCCATTTTCTGTCAGACGCAATGTGTCACCTACCGTGATCGCATGCCCCATACCCGATTGTGGACTGTCCGGAGCCACCACAATGACATCCCCCAGTTTTTTCATGAGAGAGACCAATTTAGCTATACCAGGTGAAGTGATCCCATCATCATTTGAGACCAAAATAAGCGGCTTAGACATTGTGTGATTTAGATTATATGGAGTTGTAAAAAGCAGTGATCCTGATCAGGTCCCGAACTTCATCAGTCTTCAGGTTATTCTTTTTGATAAAGGTTTTTACATCGTTGGATTTCCTGGCCATGATGGTGAGCAGCTCACTTCTTTTGCCAGTAAAAAGCTGAATATTCCCCTTTTTGTCCAGGAAATAAAAAGTTTGCATCATCTTATCCTGCATGATAGAGCCACTCCAATAAACCGAGGAGTTGGGAACATTCTCCTGAACCACTGCCTCCCTGGCCAACAGAGAAAGGGGTGCCTCATACAATACTTCAAAGATGATCGGGATGGTATAATCGTAGTTCACCTCATAAGGGATTGAATAAAACTGACGATAATTTTTTACTACCTTATCAAATATCTCAAAGTAGAAAATTTTATGACTACTGAAAGTCTGCACCTTAGATTTGTTGATGATCAACTGGACAATATTGGCTTCCATGTCATACTTAATCAAGCCCTTTAGGGTGTCATCTTCGGTAGTCACCAAAAACCCTTCATGCCAGACTTCATTAGAAAACTGGGCTTTTAAACCCAGGGAAGTGAACACACATAAAACGACTATAAAAGCTAATCTTTTCATTTTTTTACTTTCAAAATGGTATGGCCCATCTTATCACGTTTTGTTTCAAGGTACTTAATGTTATGCTTATTAGGTACAACTTCAATAGCTACATTATCAACAATTTCTAAGCCATATCCCATTAATCCAACACGTTTTTTTGGATTATTTGTTATCAATTTGATCTTGGTAATGCCCAATTTTCTTAAAATCTGAGCTCCTACTCCATAATCCCGCTGATCCATCTTAAAACCCAGTTGGAGATTGGCTTCAACCGTATCCATTCCATCTTCCTGTAGTTTATAAGCTTTTAGTTTATTCAGCAGTCCAATCCCTCTTCCTTCCTGATTCATGTATAAAACAACGCCTTTTCCTACCTCTTCTACCATGGCCATGGCACTGTGTAACTGATTCCCACAGTCACACCGGAATGATCCAAAAATATCGCCTGTCAGGCATGAGGAATGTACCCGGACCAGCACTGGTTCGTCTTCTTTCCATTCACCTTTAAATAACGCCAGGTGCATCTCACCAGTATTTTTTTGCTTAAATGCCGTTAATTTAAATTCCCCGTGTTCGGTAGGCATATCCACTGTAACCTCCTCCTCTACCAATGATTCACTCTTCATCCTGTAAGAAATGAGGTCTTTGATAGATACCAGGGGGATATCAAACTTATCAGCTATTTTTCTCAGGTCAGGTACCCTTGCCATTGACCCGTCTTCTTTGAGTATCTCTACCAGGACACCTGCTGGATACAAACCTGCCAGTCTGGCCAGATCGATCGCTGCTTCGGTATGTCCGGTTCTTCTAAGCACTCCACCCGGTTTGGCTTTCAAAGGGAAAATGTGCCCCGGTCTACCAAGGTCTTCCGGCCTGGTTTTTGGATCAACAAGCGCCTGAACCGTTTTGGCCCGGTCTGAAGTAGATATTCCGGTAGTGGTCTCATCACTTAATAAATCGACAGATACTGTAAATGGAGTAGCATGAACCGCAGTATTTTTCCCTACCATAAGATCAAGACCCAATTCATCACAGCGCTCTTCCAACAAGGGAACACAGATCAGGCCCCTGCCCTCTTTGGCCATAAAATTGATGATCTCGGGAGTAATCTTTTCTGCTGCACAGATAAAATCCCCTTCATTTTCGCGATCTTCGTCATCTACCACAATGACTACTTTACCTTTTCTGATGGCCTCAATCGCTTCTTCTATACTATCCAATAATTTTTCCTGACTCATTCTTTAAACTTATAGGTATTATACAAATTACCTGGCTGTGACGTTCCCAAGCACCTTTGCAATGTCCATTTCTATTTTCTTTAATTCACTGATCTCATCCAGGTAATGATCCACTTCGCTGTCTGAGGCCTCCTTAAGTTTTAAACTTTCTTCCTGGATCAAATGCTGAATGATCCGGAATTTTAATCGTAAAATGTTGGTATAAGTCACATCTCTTAGTATTTCATTTTCCTTAGGGATGTGAATCTTGTACTTTTTTTCCCAATTTTCACTCAGCTCGTACTTATTGGTCATAAACTCTACAACCGTTTTCTTGATTTTCTCAGAGCCGTGCTGGAGTAAATAATCCCCATCGATAATCTCCCCTTCTTTCAGCCGGTCTTTGAATATCTCAAGAATTTCAAAGTAGATCGGATTTGTAAACTTGATCTCTTCTACTTCAGCTAAAAAGTACTTGATCAGGGACTCATCTTCTAACTCCTGCCCCTGGATCGTATTCTTGCCGTAGTTTACCAAAACACGAATACTTTCCTTTTCCTGGAACTCTATAACTTTCAGGATATCAATACCCTCAAGTTTATCATCCTCTTCCAGGGGAATATCGACCAGGGTCTCTGAAGCCCTTGGTGCTGTTCCTGCTTTCTTCCGATCTGATAGGAGTATCTTATTTTGTTCAGCCACAAGAACAGCCTCATCAATACCAATCAGGGAGCTACACTCTTTGATATACACTGTTCGTTTGACCGGATCTTCAATCTTCGTGATGCTCACGACGATATCCTTAATCATGGCTGCCTTCTTCACAGGATCACCCTGGGCCTCTTCTAAGAAAAGCTTGGTCTTGAACTGGATAATATCCTGCGCCTCCTTTTCGATGAAATGGGTGAATGCACTGGTCCCCAGTTGTCGGGCATAGCTGTCCGGATCTTCGCCATCCGGCAAAGCCACAGCCTTTACGTTGAGGCCACCAGCAAGCAACATGTCTATCCCCCGAATGGAAGCCTTGATACCTGCCTGGTCACCATCAAAGATGATCGTGACGTTCTCCGTATACCTGCGGATCAACTTGATCTGGTCTTCGGTAAGCGCAGTCCCAGAGGAAGACACCACGTTGTGGATACCTGTCTGGTGCATGGAGATTACATCAGTATAACCTTCTACCAGGAAACAATTATCCAGTTTGCGGATCTCTTGCTTGGCGAAAAAGATCCCATAAAGGATTTTGCTCTTGTTGTATAATTCTGTCTCCGGACTATTGAGGTATTTCGGTTGTTTCTTTTCTTTGCTTAAAATCCTGGCACCAAAAGCGATTACCTTCCCCGTTAAATTGTGGATGGGAAATATTACGCGGTTCCGGAACCGATCATAAGACTTATCCTCTTTGGTGATGATCAGGCCAGCCTCCTCGAGGAGTTCTTTATTATACCCTTTTTCCTCAGCTGCTTTGAGCAATCCATCCCATGCTTCCAGGCTGTACCCCAGCTCAAAGCTTTTGATGGAATCCTCAGTAAACCCCCTTTCCTTAAAATAGCTAAGTCCTATCGACTTTCCTTCTTCATGATTCCAAAGGGTATCGGAGAAAAAGTCTCTGGCAAAGCCGAGCACAATAAACAGGCTCTCCCGCTTATTCTGAGCCTCAATGGCCTCATCACTCTGCTCTTCCTCGATGATTTCAATCCCGTATTTCTGAGCGAGGAATTTGATGGCTTCGATATAACTAAGCCCATCTATCTCCCTGATAAAAGTGATGGCATCTCCTCCCTTTCCACTGCTAAAATCTTTGAAAATCCCCTTGGATGGGACTACATAGAAAGAAGGTGTTTTCTCGTTGGTAAACGGGCTGAGGGCCTTATAGCTGGACCCGGACCGCTTCAAGGTCACAAAGTCCCCAACGACTTCGACAATGTCGGCTTTGCTCTTAACTTCTTCAATCGTGACTGGGGAAATCATATAAGGGAATTCGGCTGCAAATCTAAGGTTTAAATTTAGATAACCTGCCCCAGGATACGAATGAGATCAATTGCAAAAATTAAATTTCAAGTCACAAGTGCTCTTACCTTCTTGCAAAACGACTTTTGTCTGTCTAAGCGTTTGGTTAATGATGTCTGTGATCAGAAAATCCTCGACCATGTGTATATAATTTTTACTCATGGGTTTCCCAGCCCATTCATGTCCGCCGTTGCAGTCTGTGACGACATAAAATGATTTGTTTAAGCTTTCCAGCTGATCCGAAATGGCTTTTGCTCCATAAAGCATCATAAATCCTTCATGCTCGGGTTTACAATAATGGTGTGAGGCCTTATCGTAAGGCACCAATGGGTCACACGTGCCATGAAAAAGCTGTGTAGGGATTGCTGTTGCATGGGTGATCCACCCAATGTCCAGGATAGCACCGGCCATACTGATCACTCCGGCATATTGGAAATCATCATCCAATATACCTTCTTTTGTATCCTGCCAATACGCTGCTTGCATCACCGCTTCGGCTCCGGCACTGCTACCAGCCAGTACAATTTTGCCAGGATCAATTGGATATTTATCCGGGTTGTCTATCAGGTATTTCACAGCCTGGTGAGTGTTTCTGGCTGATATGTCAAAAGTCTTGATCTTATCCTGAATGGGAACATCACATCCAAAGCCCTTCCCTTTTCTTGTGAGATGATAGGAAATTGTTGCGGTGACCCAACCCTTTTCCGCAAAATACTGGCAAAAATCCAGATTGCGTTGGCTATCTCTTGTCCCACCGGAAAAACCACCACCATGCACATAGACCAATAATGGTTTTGGATCATTTCCTTCAGGAATAAACACATCCATAGAAAGCGTATCTGTATAGTAGATGGTTATTCGCTCAATATCCTGGGCATGGATATTAGAAACTGTGGTTGAAAGCAGGGTGATAATGCAAATGCTGGATATTCTCATGATTCAAAAATAAGGACTCGTACATCTAAATTTGAAAAAATGTCGTTCATTTACTTTACTTGTGTTTTGCTATCTTTAGCATAAGAAATAGTAGATACCTATGAACCTCCTTGAAAATGGATACATTCTTGAATTCCCTGAACATCTCAGTTTCACTGATGATGAGCTTTTTGCCTTTTGTCAGAAAAATCCTGAGTTGAATATTGAACGGGACAAGCATCTCAACTTAATTATCATGTCACCAACTGGAAGTTTAACTGGGAATATCAATAGCAAAATACTGATTAAACTAGGTATATGGAATGATGAAATGAACTCCGGAAAGGTTTTTGATTCTTCAACAGGATTTACATTACCGGATAGGTCAATGAGATCTCCGGATGTATCCTGGGTTTCCAATGAGCAATGGAATAACCTTTCAAAGGATGAAAAAATGAAGTTTGCTCCCGTATGTCCGGAATTTGTTGTCGAAGTCAAATCACCTTCTGATTCGCTGAAGGAGCTCAAGGATAAAATGACAGAATGGATAGCCAATGGGGTAAAACTTGCCTGGTTAATTGATACGGAAGAACAAAATGTATCCATATATAATCACACAGGATTGCATAAAGTTGTCGAAACGCTTGATGCCAGGCTAAGCGGCGGAGATGTACTTCCTGGCTTTGAGTTCGACCTTTCCCTACTGAAAGATGAATAGGTATTGAATTTGCCACGTATCACTCCTTGGACCAATGAACTTTTGCTTTTTTTACATCTGCTGAATTAGTTCCAATCATCACCTCAAAATCCCCGGGTTCCCAGTCATATTTCATCTCCAAACTTTCCGGTGAAGCATAATTGTAAAACTTCAGGTCATCGGTTGTGATCTCAAAACTTACGACCTTGCTTTCTCCTGATGAAATTTCCACCTTTTGAAATCCCTTTAATTCTTTGACCGGACGAGTGATAGAACCAACCAGGTCTCTGATATAAAGCTGAACAACCTCCTTACCAATACGGTCTCCCGCATTTTTCACAGGGATAGATGCTGTTAAGGTAGCCTCCTCTCCTGAGAGCGAGTTAGCAGATACCGACAATTCTCCATATTCAAATTTCGTGTAGCTTAAGCCATATCCAAAGGGGTACAATGGCTCATTGCTTACATCCAGGTAGTTTGATGTGAATTTTTGGAACCAAGCACCCTCAGGTAATGGTCGCCCGGTATTTTTATGACTGTAATAGATGGGTATTTGCCCTGTATTTTGTGGAAATGTTGCCGGAAGTTTTCCAGATGGATTTACATCTCCAAACAAGACATCTGCTACTGCCAGTCCGGCCTCCGTACCAGGAAACCAGGCATTGAGTATGGCCGGTACATGCTCCTGCTCCCATTTGATGGCCATTGGCCGACCTGCCAGCAATACCATAACGACAGGCTTGCCGGTCTTTAGCAATGCTTTCATCAGATTGCGCTGATTATCCGGTAATTCAATATTTGTAAGGCTGCTGCTTTCACCGGAAGACTCTGCTGCTTCACCGAGTACCGCCACTACTACATCAGATTGACGAGCTATCTGAACCGCTTCGGCGATGAGCGTTGCTTCTGAGCGCTCGTCTCGCCTGGTGGGTTTTCCGAAAATACTCACTCGTGCTTCCTGTTCAGGATCACCGTAAACATTCGCTCCTTTGGCATAGCGGACCTTCACCTGATCTCCTGCAACCTGTTCCAGGCCTTCCCTGATAGAAATAGCCTGATCAAAATTGGCGGCAACGCTCCAGGTACCCGACATGTTGACCCGATTATCAGCGAGTGGTCCAATCAGAGCAATGGTACCATTCTTTTCAAGCGGAAGTATATCCCCTTCATTTTTGAGTAACACCATTGACTGTGCCGCTATTTTACGAGCCTGTTGCCGATTTTCATCGGTGAACACTTCTTTCTTTGCCCTTTCCACATCACTGTATCGGTAAGGGTCATCAAACAACCCAAGTAGATATTTTGCGGTAAGCATCCGACGAACCGCCTGATCAATCTGTGCTTCTGTGATTTCCCCTGCTTCCAGCGATTGCTCAAGTGTGGTTAGAAAACCCTCGCCGACCATGTCCATGTCTATTCCGGCTTTGAGTGCGAGTGCTGAGACCGTTGGCAAATCCCCCATACCGTGGGCGATCATTTCATTGATCCCTGTATAATCACTCACTACAAAACCATCAAATCCCCATTGATTTCTCAATACCTCAGCCATCAACCATCGACTGCCAGTGACGGGGATGCCATCTACCTCATTGAATGAGGCCATGACGGAGCCGACACCGGCATCAACAGCAGCTTTATAGGGTGGAAAGTAATCATTGTACATTCTGATACGACTCATATCTGTGGTATTGTAATCACGACCAGCTTCTGAGGCACCATAGAGCGCAAAATGCTTGACACAAGCCATGATCGTATTGTTTGCAGACAGATCATCACCCTGATATCCGTGAACCATGGCCCTGGCTACGGCACTCCCCAGATACGGATCTTCGCCGGCGCTTTCTGCAATCCTGCCCCATCGGGGATCACGTGTAATGTCTACCATCGGTGAAAATGTCCAGGCAATACCATTAGCAGAAGCTTCCTGTGCTGCGATCCGAGCAGATTGCTCAATCAAATCCGTATCCCAGGTCGCGGTGAGCCCCAGCGGAATGGGAAAGACCGTTTTATAGCCATGAATGACGTCCATCGCAAAAATGAGCGGGATCCCCAGCCTACTTTCCTCTACTGCGACCCGTTGCACTTCGCTGATCTTTTCTGCTGTGCGGATATTGAAGAGTCCTCCTACTTTGCCTTCCTTAATTTTGGCAGCAATATCAGCATTGGATGCCTGGCCAGTGGTTATTTCACCTGCGGAAGGGAGGTTGAGCTGCCCCAGCTTCTCTTCGATCGTCATCAAAGCAAGGACCGAATCTACCCTCGAAGTAAATGCATTCGTTTCTTCCTGATCACCAGGAGCCGTCTGACAACCCTGGAAAAAGCTTACTATTATCAAACTGATTACACATGACAATATCCTGGTTGTGCTACTCATCTTTTGATCGTTTTGGTTGGCTCTGAAATACCATTTTCATTGAAGGCCTCAATGGCAAAATAGTAGGTCTGATCCACTGTTAAACATCTCATAAACAATGAAGTATCATCGTAGACCAACCAACTAGTGTACAATTTATGTGGGTCGATACCCCATCGGATATTATATCCCTGAGCGTCTTTTACCGGACTCCATGAAAGACTGGCATCCCGTTGATCTTCTTCACGTTTCACCTCAAAGCCTGTAACTCTCCCCGGTTTTTTTCCTAACCCTATCCCGAAAACCCTGATTTCAGATATAGCGAGGTTGTTTCCGGGTACTTCAATGTTCTTATAGCGAACATATTTGGCCTCGACGGGCTGTTTAAGTGCGATATAAGCGTTTGGTGCATCGATGTAGCTTTCACTTCTATCTACTGCTGTCTTCCAGACTTTTCCATCAGCTGACGTTTCGATGATAAATCGATGTCTCAAGCCATCTGTTCGGGTGTAAATACCAGATTCATGATCATGAAAATTCAACTGGAAGGCATAAACCTTTCCCGGGTTGAGCATTTCAATTTTCACCCATTGCTGATCGTCATTGGCATCTGCCACCCAAAATGATTTAGGGCTTTCATCTGTCAACACCTCCGAAATTATTTCGCCTTCATTGTTTTGCTTCAAGGGCATTTCAGTGATTTCATAATCGTCATCTGTAGAGGTACTCTTCCTGATCTGCATCTGCGAGGAAGAAACTGTAGTCTTGCCTTTGTATGAAAGCAACATCCAGCCACAATGTTGACCGGCTTTGGTGGGATGATCAGCTCCAAAACGTGGGTAATCCCCATAATCAGTATTGGAATGCATCAAACCATCCGCATCAAAATAAGTAGGAAACATACATAGCCTCCGTTCCCAGTGGGAATTTGAAGCCAATGCCATGGTAGAGAAATGCCAGTACTGCCCATTGGTTTGCTTTACCGTAACCCCATGACCTGCTCCATTCGTAAACCCACCAGGTTTAAAACTCATGGGATTGTTTTCCATGTATGTGAAAGGCCCTAGCGGTGTTTCTCCTATATAGACACCATCGCCATACACATTGAACTGCGTCCCGGGCGCCGCATATTGTAAATAGTATTTGCCATTGTATTTGGTCATGGAGGCTCCTTCCATATATCCTTCTTTCAGGGTGGGATGAAAATTATTCTCCCCAAAGCGTTCCCATCCATGCTTTTCCTCTACCAGGTTGATCAGGTCCTTTCTTACACCAGTCTCCAAAAAGCGATCATCCTTATTCAACTCCTTTACGCGAATGGGATGCACATTGGAAGACCCCCAATACAAAAAGCTTTTACCATCGTCATCAATGAATAATTCAGAGTCCTGAATGTTGTTGCTTATGGAAGCTGTAGGGGTCCATTTTCCGCTTTTCGGGTTATCGGTAAATAAAATACTCCCATAACCCGCTGGATCACCGGCAAAATAGACCAGTGAATCCTTGTAGTTGAATGCCGTTGGGGCGTTGCTTCCTTCGAAAAACCATTGTACCGGTTTGATAAAATCCCAATTGATCAGGTCTTTTGAATGCCAATAGCCAAACGAACGCGTAACGAACATATAATACTCACCTCTAAATTCAATGACTGCCGGATCGGCCCCGGACCGATACGAAATATTTCGACTGGAGTTATAGACCATGTAGGTATAATCGATATCCAGAGGGTTGCAATAGGTTTGAGGAATAATCTCCTGTGCCTGAACAGAAAGACATAATGCACTGACCAAAAACAAGGAAAATAAGTACTTCATATTTATGTTATTTGATCGTTCATTTTTTAATCAGCTCTTTATTTATCATATGTAAAACCCAACTTCATCAGGCCTTCTTTTACTTCCGGAGCAGACATAAACAGGTCCCAGAGTAGACCACTTCGATAATTCTCTATCATGACAGGTATTGGTCCCTGATCAATGGCCAAATATCTGGGCAGGTACCAGTCAGCTTCATGTGAGAACGCATCATACGGACCATACTTTCCTACCAGCGAATCAGCATCCTGATACAGGTATCTCAGGAAATCCATGCTCTGCTCAGGGGTATACGGAAATGATGAGAGTGCGGCGGTTGGCGATATCACCCCCAGGTCACGATCTGGTCTATGACTGGAATAGCCTTTGATGGAATAACTAGAGGTCAGTCCCCAACAGTTTTTACCATATCCTTCAAAATCATTCGGATTGTTGACGCAATGGGTATAGTGGATCATGGCATGATTACGATTCAGATCCCAGTAATTGCCATATCTGTCAGAGAGCCCTTTTGGGTTTAGACCCAGGTATGAATAATGCGCCCAAAAAAGCGGACCAACTGGTGAACCGTTTCCGGCATAATGATCCAAAACAGTTTTGTAACCAAGGTACTCCCTGTTAGTCGCAATGGATTCATTCCTTGCCCACCCTTGATGATAAACATCTGCAGATACCCCATGAGTGGGTGATGATGCAGCTAAAACGTACATGATTAGGCATTCGTTATAACCCTCGACGTCAAAATCCTTTTCCCAGCCATAATTGGGCGACCAATGCCAATAGAGTGTGTTTTTACCCTGGGTATACCAGTCGAACTCTACTTCTCTCCACAGCTTATAAATTCGGGAAGCAATCTCCTTCTCCGCATCATTTCCATCGCTAAAGTATTGCCTGACAGCTAAAAGTCCCTGGATCAAGAACGCCGTTTCAACCAAATCACCCCCATCATCCTTTTTGCTGAAAGGCTTTACTTTCCCGGTCTCTCCATGCCACCAATGGGGCCACGCACCATGAAACCGATCTGCGGTTTCCAAAAAATCCAATATTTTCTGATATCGCTGTACAGCTTGTTCTCTGGTGATAAAGCCACGCTCCACACCTACCAGAATAGCCATGACACCAAACCCGGACCCACCGGATGTCACCACATTCTGATCATTTTGAGGATAAACGCCATCCATGTGCATGCGTTCTCTCCCCAGACCTGAATTGGGTTCAGCTCCTTCCCAGAAATATTGAAAAGTTTGATATTGGATCAGTGTGAGCAACGAGTCGTCGCTCATACGCATTGGCTCCTTTTCTTCCGAAACCTGCCTACCTGCGCATGATGAAAGTATTGCTACAATCAATAGGATGCAAAATTTCTCAAGGTTATTCATAGCTAAAACTAAGTTTTTGAAGTCCGTTTTGTATTTCTGGTGCTGAAATAAATAGGTCCCACAGCAATCCGGTTCTATAATTCTCAATCATTATGATGATGGGTCCCTGATCAATGGCCAGATAGGATGAGGCCGTCCAATCCGCTGTAAGATTAAATGCATCATAAAAGCCGTATTCTCCCCATAATTGATCTCCCAGGATATAATAAAAGTGCCTGATGGCTTCCAGAGAAGCTTCCGGAGTATAGGGAATGGAAGAAATGGCCGCTGTAGGTGTGATCACTCCCCGGTCATTATTGGGAGAGTGTGCAGAATACCCATCATTGCCATCACTGGCTGTTAACCCCCAGGAAAAAGGCTTGTATCCTACATAGTTTTGAGGGTTTTCGGCACAGTAAGCATGGTTTAATTGACTATGTGTGACATTTTGTGTCCAGTAATTGGCATATTGATCCTCCAGATTCCTCGGGTCCAAACCCAGAAATGAATAATGTGAAAAGAACAAGGGTCCACCCATGTCGGACCTCAGCGGTAAGGTATGCCCATAATAACTATTGCTATTGGTATTTACCATACCTCCACCGTGGGCCCATCCCTCTTCATATACTGCTTTTTCAATGCTGTGTGTGGGTGAAGCAGCTGCCAACACGTAAACTATCAGCGCTTCATTCCATCCCTGTATTTTATGATTCATCTCCCATCCGAAATTGGGAGACCAGTGCCAATAGAGCACATTTTGTCCTCCCTGGGTGTACCAGTCCCATTCCACTTCTTCCCAAAGTGTATTGATATTGTTAATTATGGTTGCTTCTTGAGTACTGTTGGCGTCCAGATACTGTCGAACGGTCAGAAGTCCCTGGATCATAAATGCTGTCTCTACCAAATCCCCGCCATCATCTTTTGAGCTAAACGGGACAACTGATCCGGTAGATCCATTCAGCCAATGTGACCACACTCCATGGAACCGATCTGCATCGTTCAGTAAAAAATCAACGATGGTTTCAATCCTATCCACTCCCTCTTGACGGGTGATAAATCCTCTTTCAATACCCACGATGATGGACATTACTCCAAATCCTGAGCCACCTGAAGTAACAGTTTCACCAGAGGTGTTGCGCTCCCTGGCCAGGCCACTTACCGGATGACCAAAATCCCAGAAATATTTGAATGTTTGTTCCTGAATCTTCGTGAGGAGCTCTTCGTCGGATATTTCAGGGAACACAGGTGTTGAGTCGAGTTTTGTATAAAAATCGAGATTGAGACCTTCGAAGGGCCGACCCAAAAAAGTAGCAAGGTTGCTGGAAATGCTCACTTTATGAAGGGTGTAGTCTTTTAACTTCCCGGATACCTGAAACTGAATGGTTGTTTCATTCAATTGAGAAAATGTGTAATCCACATTTGTTGCACCTTGTTTGAATGAAAAGTAATTATCAATATCTTCTGAATTTACAGGTAAACTGAATTCGACTTTAACCTGAGGACTAAACCCAATGTCAACAATACGTGCCTGAGTATGAACGGAGTTATCATCGATCAAAACATTGGTTATCTCAAGAGGCAGCGTAAGTGTATTAAATGAAATAATCAATCCAGCGAAGATTTCACCTTTTCTACCTTTCAAATCGCCTGATATGGTCAATGTATACGCTGTCGTTTCTTCCAATTCAGATGGAGTAATGACCAAAAGCTTATCATCATTTTTCAATTCAAATGATAACTCAACTTCTGCGATACCCCCTTTCAAAGAAACTGCTTCTTCAACCAGACTTATATCCAGTGATTGCTCGAACCTTACTTCGATGGGTTCATCCAATGGAATAGAATTGCTACTGCCTGTTTCAAGGAGTGAGTTATCCCCAATGAATACATATACTATTTCCAGGTCACCTGGTTGAGGGTTATCATCCTCTTTGTCCCCATTGCAGCTGACAAGTAAAAACAGAAATAAGATAGCAATTCTCATCTCAAAAAGAGATTACAAAACGTTAGGTTAAAAATAGCCCGTCAAGTGCTAATTGACGGGCTTTGTGTGTTTTTTTAAAGCATGCCTAATAACTGAACTTCTTCCTGGGTCAATACCCTGTCATAGATTAGCAGCTCATCCATATGACTCAGGTCTGACTTGTGATTCCATTCATTAAATCTCGGGGCTCCTGACATGATGGAAAGTAAATTACAACCTGTCCAATCGATACCACCAAAATCGCCTTGCCTCACAATTTCTCCATTGATATAAACTGTTGATTGTGTCTCGGAAATCGTAAAAGCAAAATGAACCCATTCTGTTGTTGCAGGATCGACTCTTGCTGCTGCACCTCCATCAAACCAGCTATCCGCTGTACCATTACCAGCATTTAGCTTGAATTGTTGCAGACCTGCCCCATTTTCACGGAAAAACCTGAACCCGCTGGTTCTATCGTTTTGAACATCAGGAAAATTGGCATTGTCTGTGTCTTCAGGACCCATAACAAGGATTCCGGCTCGATCCGGGGTTCCATTGATATTCAGGTAGAAACTTGCACTAAGCACATCTGATTGCAATCCAGCTCCTGGAAATGTCAGGTATGAATCCTCCGAACCCTGATAGGATCCACCGTCAACTCCCTGGGCGACCAGTGACGGTTCTCCAACGACAGTTGCTGCAACTTCTGAAACATTGTCTACGAAGTCCTCATTGAAATCAAGATGAAAAATAGCCTGATTCATTAGTTCTCTGATTGTATTGATCTTCTCAAAGTTTATCGTTTCAGTTGTAGATTTACCATTAATATCATCCGCCTTAATCACGATCGTATAATCACCAAGACCTAACTCATAAGGACTTTTTACGATGAGCTTACGGTAATCTTTAAACTCTGAATATGCTTCCAACTCTTCCCCATTTAGTGTAATAGTTACACTCCCTAATTCAATATCATCTGCTATTTCAAATTCAAAAATAACTTCTGACATATCACTGGCAGAATTGACTTGTGAGCCATCCTGGGGTGTAATAACAGTAATGACTGGTGCTGATTCATCAGTCCCCGGATCTACACTTGTGATCGGGTCTATATATTGCTGCTCACAGGCATTGAACATCGTCAAAATGAACAATGCACTAATTGTTATACTTAATATATTTTTCATTTGTAATCTAATTTATATTCCACCCTCTAATTGAGGTAACTCTGATACCTGGTCGGCAGGGAATGGTAAATAAGCTTTGGTCATATCAAATGATTTACCCTCGTGTGTAAGCTCCGTAGTATTCTCTGTCCTAACCATATCATAGAACCGGATACCCCATTCCGTACCTAACTCGGCGAATTTCTCATCAAGTACTTGTTCTGTGGTAACTCCACTTAAGTCACCTAAGCCTGCCCTGTCACGAACCAGGTTAACTGCATCATCTGCACTCAACGAAGTGCTACCATTAGCACCGCGAGTCAGTGCTTCAGCATACATCAATAGCATTTCTGCATACCGGATCACAACCATGTTCTTACCACTACCGGGGCTGTTCCTTCCCTCAATTGATTCAGTAGAAGGTTGGATCCATTTACCGGCTCCCCATTTTTTTCGGGCATTGTTGACAAACTCATCACCTTCCCGGTTAAAATTGTCAATCCAGCCGGGTAATGTACCCCACTCATTTGCGATCTCTGTCATTCCATCGGGAGTCCAATGAACGGAAGTTTCTAGTCTAACAGTCTCACCACGGTCCAGCATAAACTTAATATACTTCTTGGTCGGTTCATAGAACCCCCATCCAGCATTTGCTCCGGACCTTGCTGGAGTCCAGGCCATTCCGAAAGGAGCGAACCCATGACCAAATCTATCACCAGTGGAAGAATTAAAGTCTGAAAACTGAAATTCCAGGATGTTCTCATCGCTTAGCTTCCCAGCCTGCTTAAACAGATGATAGAAATCTGAATAAAGCTGGAATTCTCCGGAATTTATGATCGCAGAAGTAGCATCTGCCACTCCCTGATAATCCTCCATCTCCTGGTAAGCAATGGCCTGAATGGCATAGGCCGTGTACTGGGTAACACCACCGATTATATCTGTTCGTTTGTTGGGATGTATTTCGGGTAATTGTGGTATGGCTTCAGCCATTTCATTCGCTATGTACTCCATAGCCTCAGCCTTATTACTCACTGGTGTACTTTGGATAGTGGTAAGGTCATCTATCACTATGCATCCTCCGAATGTTCTTATGACATCCAGATAAAGCCATGCCCTTATAACCCGTAATTCAGCAATGTACTGATCTGCTAATTCATCATCATTTGCAGCAGGCCTATACTTATTGACTTCATCCATGGCTGTAAAAACATTAACGATGTCATTATAACGACCTTGCCATATGGCATTGGCATTCCAATGTCCAGCAAGATAGATGTACTGATCTTGTTCGATCATTGGTGTCTGATCGCCCGCTGCATTTACATCGTCACCCCTTAGACCAATCGTGATGGGATCTTCCCATCCACGGGTATATAAACCCTGGTATGCTCCTAACAATGGTAGTACCATACCCTCAGGGTCTGAATAATTAACATCTGATGTAAAGGCCTCATCCTCAAAAGGTGCATCCAGTTTCTCTTCACATCCAAACACAGACCCTAATAATATTCCAAACAATATAAAGGGTCTCAATAAGTTTATTTTCTTCACAATTTTCATCTTATCTGAGATTAAAATTTAAGATTTAGCCCTACGGTATAGATAGCAGGGACAGGATAGAATTGTCGGTCAATACCATTGGGTATTTCCGGGTTGAAGCCATTATAATTGAATACCGTCAATGGCTTTTCGGCAGTGACATAGACCCTCACATCAGGCATTTCCTGACCCCCCAATTCAAATCCTGTAAAATTGTATGCCAGTTGCACATTTTGGATCCTGAAAAATGCTCCGTCTTCAATATAGAAATCACTGAAATTTTGATTCCACCCTCTTCTCAAACCAGAGGCAGAAGGATATCTATCTGACGTTCCTTCACCATTCCAAAGTCCGGTGGCCAGATCGGCGTCGATATTCGTATCATTGGTCCAAATCAATTCACCTCTTTTCCTGTTCAGGATCTTGTTTCCATTTTGACCCATAATATTCATGGAGAATTCAAGGTTTTTGTATTTGAGTCCCAGCGACCCGCCATAGGTTATACTTGGGAAGTACGAACCAAGAAACACCTTGTCATCATCATCGATAACATCATCGTTGTTTTGATCCACAAATCTTAAATCTCCCGGAACCAGGCCATTATCAACAGCCACCTGATCCGCATCTACCTCTTCCTGCGTTTGATATACACCAGCTACCTCATAGCCATAGAAAGACAATAACGGTTCACCAACCTGAGATCTTTGGCGAAACTCAGCCTGGCCTCCATTGATGTACGCCTGACCAAACAGGTCTGTTACTTCGTTTTTAAGTGTACCAAAGTTTCCACCCAGGCTATATTGTAGGTCCGGGGTAATGTTACCACTCCAGTTCAAGGCCAATTCAAAACCGGAATTTCTGATTGTTCCTACATTTTTCAGAACACTACCGGATTGAAGCTTAAGACTGACGGGTATGGCAGCGTTTTCCGTGTCCCTGATAAAATAATCAGCTTCCACGGTTAATCTTCCGTCAAACAAATCCCCGGTCAAACCAAGATTTGTGCCGGTTACGGTTTCCCATCCCAGGTAACCAAATGTGCTGGTGGTTTGCGTTCCATTGACCTGCATTCCATTGATAGCAAGGAAGACCGGATTGGTTGTGTTAGCACCATCTTGCCTGGCAATATTATCATTACCCAACTGACCCCATCCTCCTCTGATTTTGAGGAAATCAATGAATTGTACTCCTTGCATAAAGCTTTCTTCAGAGAGCACCCATCCAAGACCAAATGCGGGGAAAGTACCCCATTTCTCTTGATATTTTGATGTTCCATCCCTCCTGAGGGTAAAATATGCAATGTACCTGCTCTTGTAATTATAGGCTATTCGGCCAAAGTATGAGAGTCCATAAATTCTTTCCGCATTGTCATTGACATCTTTTGACGTTTCTGACTGCGTTTGTCCGATATACCACGAATTCTCATTGAGCGGAATATCATCAGCCGATCCGCTTAAGAAGTCATACCACTCATCTCTATAAGATGTACCAACCATTGCAGTTAGATTGTGGTCTCCAAAATTCTCTTCATAGGTCAAAGTATTGTCCAGGAAGTGATTGACTTCAGTGGTTCGCGACGTATTGATACTTGAAAGTAATCTGTTGGTTTCGTTGGAAATCCAGTAAGGCAACAACACGCTTCTGGCTTTTAACGCAAGAATGGATACATTATAATTGATTTTAAAAGTCAATTTATCCGGGATCAGATCCACCTCGGAATAAAGTCCAGTCAGTACTTTTCTAATGTCCTGACGGTTGTTTCTGTAAATAAGGTTTAAGTACGGGTTTTGACTGCCACGATAATCAAGTATCTGAGCACTTGCATAAGGGCTCGCATTGGGGGTTCCCGCAGCTGTCAAAGATTCATAGTTTTCCTCATCGAAAACTGGAAGAATTGGGACCGCATGATACGCACTAAACCAGGCACCATCATTGGGCAAATACCTGATACCCTGACTTAAGTTGAGGTTTAAACCAACCTTCAGCCAACTATTTACCTGCTGATCAAGCTTGGATCGGATATTAACCCTTTGATAAGAATTGTCTGTCTTGAGCAATCCTTCCTGCTCAAAGTAGTTGACTCCAAAGGAATATGAACTTTGATTATTCCCTCCGCTGATTGTCAATGAATGATTTTGCTGATGTGCTGGTTCCATGATCTCCGCATACCAATCTGTATTGACATCCGGAATATTGGGATTTACCCTACTCCTGCCATATCGTTGCATCGCATTGTCAATATATGCTATATCCGGTGCAGATCCTGTTTGATTAATGTAGTTTACAAATTGTTCAGCATTGGCCATCTTCAATACATTTTGAGGTACCTGCATTCCTGTATAGCCTTCATAAGAAATCGATGGCTTTGCATTCATCCTGCCTCCTTTGGTGGTGATTAAAATCACTCCATTTGCTGCTCTGACACCATAAATTGCGGCTGCAGAAGCATCCTTCAAAACAGAAAGTGATTCAATGTCAGATGGATTGAGAAAATCGATATTTTCAAAAAACATCCCATCCACAACATATAAAGGAGATGAGTCGCTACTTCCCGGAAAGGACCCAATACCCCTAATTCGCACCGTTGGTTCAGCACCAGGAGAACCTGCACTTACAATTTGTAAACCTGCTACCTTCCCCTGTAAAGCCTGCATGGTTTGCCCCGAGGGTGACTTAACGATCTCTTCCGATTTTACGGTTGAAATCGCGGATGTGAGGTCCTTTTGCTTTTGAGTACCATAACCGACGACGACCACTTCGTCAAGCTGACCTATGTCCAAACTCATGGACACATCAACCGTTGTCCTTCCATTTAAAGGAATCGAAACAGTTTCATATCCTATATACGAAAACTCTAAAGTGGTTTCGGAATCAGAAACTGACAACCTGTAATTCCCATCAAGATCTGTCACAGATCCGTTCGTGGTGCCCTGAACCACCACTGTTGCACCAATTAAGGCTTCTCCTGTTTCAGCATCAGTCACAGTTCCTGAAACATCCAAATCCTGACCACTTAACGTTGCCGTTATTAGTAATAACAAAATCGTTAATGTAAAAGGTGTTTTCATGAATTTTTGGTTTAAATGAATGTTATTCTTGTACAATTGTTGCCAATTATACAATTGAATACACAATTCTCCAATCATGAAATGTTGTTATAATACAATTTTTGTCTTGATGACAACAAACAGTAGCGAATGCCTATAACGATACAATAACATTACATTTTATCAAATAAATCTTAAATAAGGATATTATTTAAAGTAATGATCGCTTTAATAACAAGTATTAACCAAATAAAAATTCTTGATATATTACAATACTATTTTTCGGTGATTAGTGATTCCGTATCAATCTTATTGAAGATTTCGTGAAGTCTCAGGTGTTCCCCATCATCCAGTTCCTCAATCCGTTTTTTAAAATCAAGAATGGTGTTTCTTCGAATTTCCAGTGTCTCGGATAATTCAGTCAGGGTATGGGAACGTTTATTGAGGGTGACATAGAGAATATAGAATGCCTTCTCGAGAGGAAATTTGATTCCGTGAAACAGTGTATTGGTAGTGGCAGATTCATTATAACCACACCGGGTACACCTTTTGCCATATGGTAGGTTAGATGCACTATAAGTGGTATTCTCGCACTTCTTACACTGATAACCATTTTCCCACTTATAATCGCTCAGTGCCTGTAAACATGATTTTTTATCACTAAAGACCATGTTGAATTGATCATAAGTCATTTCAATGTTTAACAGTCTTTCTCTTTGTATGGACTTAATATTATTTCTCAGGCGCCAATTGTCCAGATCAAGCAATGAATTGATCTCAGAAATCTCTTTTGTTTGATTGATCAACAAGGCATTTTTTTCTTCCAGTTCTCTTGTCCGCTCATTCACCGTTTTTTCCAATTGAGAATTGAGCTTGTCTTTATATCTGGCGTTTTTTTCATGCTGAGCTATGATTCTTCTATGAGCCCTGTCCCTGTTCGATTTGAGTATCCTTACCCGATCGCTCAAAGCATAAGACAAAAACAGCATTTCCAGCACAAAGGCAAAATGAAGGCTGTAATAGGAAATGGTGACGACCCTAATCGCAAAGATCATCATCAGCGCCTTAATGAAGAATCCCAAAAAAAGAAATCCATAGGCAACGATAAAGAACCTTGCTGGCTGGTATCCTCGCATATACACCGAGATCCCCCCAATAAATATGAGGGTTAGAGGAATCAGTTCAATATTTCTTAGCTGAAAAAGTGATTGATCAAAAAACAAAGCATAGAAGAAAAAGAGGATTCTCAAAGCAAGCACCACATTGAGGGCTTTATTGATCCTTGGAGACCTGATATTAAGGCGTAAAAACCGTTTAGAGAAGATAATCGACCAAAATATCACCATAAAGAGTGCAACTCCATAGGCTATTTGGTTCCAAGACGGGTTGTTTGGCCATAAATATTGATAGGCGATACCATCAACGCACATGGCATACAATCCCACACTTAATATATAGAAGGTATAAAACAGGTACTTGCGCTCCCGGATGGCCAGGTATATGAGGGAATTGTAGACTGAGATAATTAATATCATTCCATAGAAAATGCCATAAACAAAGTATTCACTGATGGCATACTCAAGGAAAAAGTTAAATGTGCGGACCGAAAAGCGAACATCGACATACTGGTGGCTTACAATCCTGATGTAGCAGTCATATTTTCCGGCTTTGCCCAGTGGAAATTCAAAATTCTTATGGTTAAAATACTTTTGGTTGAAATTGTAATTATCACCAGTCTTATAAATCGTGAATTTATCTTCACCTTCCTCTCTGACATATACCGATAAAGAATCAATTGTTTGATCAAAAACCTCCAACAGGTAATCTTTGCCATTGTTAGGAATATTGAGCGTAAGTTTTACCCAGTAGGCTGCATTGGGTTTAAAATCAATGGGTTTATAATCCGGATTAATGATAAAAAGTTGATCCGATGCTACTATTTCCCCAATGCTGAGTTCCCTATCCTCATCCACAAAATATTCCATTTCATGGATTTTGAGTATCCGTTCCTCCGTGGAGCTGGATAGTATAAATAGGTTAAGAAAAACGAGGAGTAATACCATTTTTACGCGTCTTCTAACTTTAAATTAGTCATTATTTAAATGACATGTTCGAAAGAGCATAAGGTATCTCCTTTTATGGTGAACCACACTACAAGTGTCGTGCGTAGGTATCGCCGTTGATTGCAGGTACAGGATTAGTGCATTGTTTTCCCGGGTTCCAAAGACTTCATAATCCTGGCCTCTTCTTCCAGAAATCGTTTCCAGCGCTGATTTACGTAAGCCTCAGGCATATAGGTTTTGGCTAGATCCAGGAAGTTTCTGTAGTGACCAGCCTCGGAAACCATGAGCTCATGGTAAAATGAGGCCAATTCTTCATCGGCTATGTTATTGGCCAAGATCTTGAAACGTTCAGCGCTTCTTGCTTCAATCAATGCATTTAACAGGAGCTTCTCCACGAGTTGCTCATCCCTTGAGCCTCCCTTTTTCATGATCTTATTGATCTCAATGACGTATTCGTCTTTTCTGGGTTTTCCCAATGACATCTTGCGCTTTTTCAGGTGTTCCAGGACCATCTCAAAATGAGACCACTCCTCACTTACCACAGGGGTTAGCATATTAACCAGCTTGCTTTTCTCAGGAAACTGGACAATCAAAGAGATACATGATGAAGCGGCCTTTTGCTCACAATAAGCATGATCGACCAATATTTCTTCGAGGTCCTTCTCTGCAATTTCTACCCATCTTGGATCTGTGGGTAGTTTTAATCCCAATGTTGTTAATTCATCCATTAATCAAAAAATAACCATCTGGCACCCAGACCTATCATCCGCTGCTCACCGGGGTAATAAGGTGTGATAAAATATCCTCCGTCAGCTGGCTGATTTACATGGGTGAATTTAACAAAAGCTCTTAGTTTATCTACCCGGATCGCCAGGAAAGCATCGATTGCCAGGAAGGCATCGATGGTAAAATCATCCTGAAGGTAGAATTGCTGGATCTCCGGGGCATAGGTCAGGGCCTTATACCCTGTTTTGGCATGCAGGTCCACACCCAGCTCCAATCCCATGGTATTGCTAAAGACAAAACCTGTCCAATAGGCCCTTCCCTTATAAAATAGCTTTGGCACCCTGATCTTGTTAGCATCTCCACCTGACAGTTCCGAGTAAAACACTTCATTTTCCAGGTGAAAGCCTTCTTTTCTGGCAAAGTCAGTATAAAAAGACAGGTCAAAATCCCCACCCAGGCTAAACAAGACTGCAGCATCGGCCTGCTGTGGGTTAATCTCCTGATCGAAAAATATAAAGTTGTTAAGCGATAAGATCCTGCCTGAAGGTCTGATCCTTATGTTGCGTGTTTTCAGGTTAAACCCTCCTGTAATTTCATTCGTGAATGAGGATCGAAAGCTGTTGTGCCATTCATGATTATTGGCAAAGTAGTTTTCTGCAAGGAAGCTCGGCTTGGCCAGAATGGATTTGTATGAGCCAAACAGCAAGTCTGAATTGATCTTACCAATGAGTTTGTACTCGCCACTTTGTAGAAACTCAGCCATGGCCTCCACATTAAACTTTTCTTTCCAATCAAACCTTGCATAACCACCCAGGTAAGTTTCCACTACTCCCGAGGTGGGGTCAAAATACAGGTATTCAATGTCCAGAATACGCGATTTGACATATAATCGATAAAACAAATTGGCCAGATCTCCCTTGATACCTGCTTCATTCACTGTTTCTGTGAAAATCGTATTCTCATAGCTACTGTCGGTGTCAATCAAAAACTGTTTGTAAAAACCCGAGAACAGATTACCTCCGTCATCGGCATCGCTAAATCCAAAACGCTTTTTTCTCAGGTCGAGCTGATGATATACCTGTAGCTGATTCGCCAATTCATACTGATGATACAAATGCCCCTGAATCCGCTTATCATAGGTCCTGGCTTCCTCCAACCTGATCTCTGAGTCCTGGTATTGAAAAAATTCTTCCGTAGGGGCATCACTTTCTATAAGAATACCACCAGTCTCCTCCACATTATGCGACATGTTCGCTATGTTGAAGATCATCGTATAGGGTAATTTGGCATGCTTATAAAATGAATAGATATCAAAAGTGGTCCCTACCACATTCCTGTCACCCTGGCCTGCATAACCTATTTGTTTGTCCGATGTGATCCGATAGATATCAAAACCCACATTCCAGTTTTCATTGACATTTCTGGAAAAATTGAAATCGGCAATGGACCTACTACCCCCACCAAAAACTACTTTTAGGTCCATAAAAGGCGATTTGGTGTCGTAGTAGTTCATTTCCTCCGGATCAATCATGTAGATATCGAAAGATTGATACCCCGGAGTCTTTCCAATCACTTCATTAACCTGAGGAAAGACAGGATACATCGCTGTACCGCTGTTTCCAAGATCCTGATAGTGATCCCTGAGCTTGTCCATCCATGTAAAACGCTCCACTCCATACATCGTAGTGTCCGGGTGACGCTCCTTGAGCATGTTATTCTTGATGTCAATTTCTTTGATGATCAAGGTGGTCTCCGGCCCATAGACCAGCTCAGTGGAATCATCCACGATTTGACCATAGGTAGACCAGGTAGTGGTCAGGAGAATGATGATTAGTAGCTTTCGCACGCTCAAAATTAATTGATCTCTTTCTGACGAAACACCAAACTTTCTTTAATCATTGATTGAAATAACGATTCGTCTTTCAAAAATTTTATTTTGATGGGAAGATAATAGCATGCGTATTTTTTCAGCTCCGGGAATAGTCTCATTTTCACAGCATCTTTCTCTGTGGTGATGAGGCCGGTGTATTCATTCAATTCGTTGGCAATTCCTTTGATATCCAGTTTGCTATAGGAATGATGGTCACCATATTGATGGTGGATCTTGACCTGGTACTTATTATCCACGAAAGTATGGAAAATATCTGCATTGGCGATCCCCGAAATGGCCACGACCTGGCTTTGAAGCGATTTGTTCTGTTCGAACAATCCTACCGGCTCCCCATAGGCTATTCCGGTAAAGAACACCTTAGCATTGGTATATTCGGCAATCCTATCACTCATTGCCCGCTGGTCTGCATCGCTAAGATGCATGGGGCACTTTGACACCACCACAATGTCTGCCCGATCCGCACCTTTCCTCGACTCCCTCAGAAACCCGGAGGGCATCACGAAATCATTGTAAAAAGGCCTTTGATAGGTGGTGATCATGATATTGACAGAAGGCTTGACCGTTCGGTGCTGGAAGGCATCATCCATCAGAATGACTTCAGTGTCGGGGAAATGATATAACAACTCCGGGATCGCATACATACGCTCCTCACCTACTACCACATGTATTTTGTCTTTATATCGCCGGTAAAACATGTACGGCTCATCTCCCACGGTCACTGCGGTTTCCTGATCTGTGATGACCCTAAACCCCTTGGTTGTTCGTTTATAGCCCCGACTCAGTGTGCTTGCAGGAATTGATTGACTGATTAGCCATTCACATAGATAGGCTACCATCGGACTTTTTCCTGTCCCTCCAACAGAAAGATTTCCAATGCCTATTACATTTGTTTCAAATTGTACAGGTTTGATGATTTCCTTATCGAACAAACGGTTCCTTATCCTGGTGATAAGGTCCAATAATACAGCAAAAGGGAAAAGCAAAATTTGCCACCAGTTCATAAAGCAACTTCAATGAAAGTCAAAGATATTACAAACTACCTAGAGCGACTTGCCCCACTGGCCTATCAGGAATCTTATGACAACAGCGGCCTCCTGGTAGGTAACCATAAGGATGAGGTATCAGGCATTCTGCTCACATTGGACATTACAGAAGAAATATTGGATGAAGCCATTTCCCAGGGTTGCAACCTCATCATTGCACATCATCCTTTGATCTTCAAAGGATTGAAAAAAATCACGCCGGATCACTGGGTGGAACGGTGTGTCATCAAAGCCATCCAAAACAACCTGAATCTGTATGCAGCACACACCAACTTGGATAATGTAAGCCATGGAGTGAATAAAAAGATCTCAGATCAGCTGCAATTGGTCAATCCACAGATCTTAAGTCCTAAAACAGACACCTTATTTAAGCTGGTGACTTTCATACCGCATGAAAACAAGGAAGAAGTACTGAAGGCGATGTATGAGGCTGGTGCCGGACAGGTAGGTAATTATGATCACTGTAGCTTTCAGCTTGATGGCACAGGTACTTTCAGGCCTGGCGAGGGCACAAAGCCACATATTGGAGAAGTGAATGAAGAAGAGACGGTGAACGAGCTACGCGTAGAGGTTATTATTGAGTCTCCTGATGTTTTTAGAGTCGTTAAAGCCCTACAACTGAGTCACCCTTATGAAGAGGTAGCCTATTACCTGAATACATTGAGCAATGCTAACCAGGATATTGGATCAGGAATGGTTGGCGACCTTGAGAATCCAATGGCCACATCAGACTTTCTGTTGTTCCTGAAAGATAAGCTCAATGTGAATGTGATCAGGCATACGGAATTGTGTCATGATAGCATTGAACGGGTCGCTGTTTGTGGCGGAGCAGGGAGCTTTTTACTCAAGCAGGCCATGGGTGCCGGAGCTGATATTTTTATCACCGGAGATTTTAAGTATCACGACTTCTTTGAGGCAGATAGGCGGATCATCATCGCTGATATTGGCCACTATGAAAGCGAACAATTTACAAAGGATTTACTTTATGAAGTATTAAGCAAAAAATTCACTAATATTGCACTCCGTTTGTCAGAAGTAGTGACAAACCCAATCAAATATTTGTAATACTTAATGGAAAATCCTGTAGCTAAAAAGCTTGACGCCCTAGTAAAATTACAATCCCTTGATTCCGAACTTGATGAACTGATAAAAGTGAGAGGTGCCCTGCCTGACGAGGTAATGGATCTTGAGGATGAGATCACCGGTTATCAAACCAGAATCGACAAGCAAAATCAAGAGCTTTCGGAACTAGAAGAAGCCATCAACAACAACAAATCCGCCATCAAGGATGCTGAAAAACTCATCAAGAAGTATGAGGAACAGCAGATGAACGTGAGAAACAATCGTGAATACGATGCGATCACCAAGGAGATCGAGCTACAGCAGCTTGAGATTCAGATCCTTGAGAAACGAATCAAAGAGGCTTTCGAGAAGATTGATGCCAAGAAAGAGGAGATTGAGCAAACAAAGACATTACTCTCCGAACGTACTGAGGACCTGAACTCTAAAAAGGGAGAACTTGAGGTAATCACTCAGGAGTCTGAAGAGGATGAGAAGAAGATCCTGAAAGATCGTGAAAAAGCCGCTAAGAACGTAGAAGAGAGATTGCTTACTTCTTACGATAAGGTTCGGGAAAATATGCGAAATGGCTTAGCCGTTGTTTCTGTGAAACGTGGTGCTTGTGGCGGATGTTTCAACATCGTACCTCCACAAAAGCAGGCTGAGATCCGGGAGCAAAAGAAAGTGATCGTTTGTGAACATTGCGGCAGAATCCTCGCGAGCGTAGAGGATGAGATCGTAGAAGAAGAAGTAAAGCCGAAACGAAGAACAAAAAGAACTACAAAAAGTTAATTTTTTAACTGCAAAGAGTTTATCGAGAACACCCCGTGAGGGGTGTTTTTTTTTGTTTATTGCCTTCTGTTTAGGAGTTTGAGCACATCACTGCTACCAACTCACCCACTGATCGATTTACCATTATTTTTCATGAGCTCTTCCCCCTCTCTTCATAAGAGAGGGATGATTGCATGTAGTTTGAAATATTTCAAATGAATAGGTGTAACATAGCTTTTTAGGCATTTATCAAATGATAGGAGAAAATAAAATGCCTTGACGAAACGCTCCCTCCATTCCCAAGAGTGGGTCTGGGTTGAGTTGGTGATAGATCGACACTTCACACCACTCCCTTCTCAGGGTGCTTGCCGGTAATGGTACGGAAGTAGGCTTTCATGGTCTCGAGGTCCGCGTCGAGGTCACCGGTGGGATAAAACGGGGGACGCATTTCGACAATACGCTCCTTATAGTCAAAACCTACCATGACAATGGGAATTTTTGCTTCCATGGCGATCCAGTAGAAGCCGGTTTTCCATTTTGTCACAGGTTTTCTTGTACCCTCCGGGGTAATCGTGAGTATGAAGCGTTCATTTTGGTTATAAAGGGCTATTGCCTGGTCTACCATGCCGGTGTGTTTGGAGCGGTCGACAGCATAGCCTCCGGTGATGCGTAAGAACCAACCAACGACAGGCACCTTGAAAAGGGAGTCTTTTACCAGGTAGTTGGACTTGAGCCTGAAGATGGAGCGGGCAGCGACACCCACAAAGAAATCCATCATGCTGGTATGCGGAGCTACGATCAATACAAATTTTTTGAGATCGGGCAGCTTGCCTTTGGTAGTCCAGCCAGTGAGCTTAAAGCAAAGAAGAAAGAATTGCCGCATCATGCGTTGACCAGTTGAAATTTTTTCAGGATATTTTTATCCTCAATTTGCCTCCTTGTATAATCATACCCAACCTCATATATC
This sequence comes from Cyclobacteriaceae bacterium, assembly GCA_965223915.1. Lineage (GTDB taxonomy): Bacteria > Bacteroidota > Bacteroidia > Cytophagales > Cyclobacteriaceae > UBA7330. The sequence goes on from OZ245027.1 coordinate 4,621,136, forward strand.
TGACGAGCACTTTTGACGTCAAGGACTCTGTAATTTGCCACGCCAGGTGGTTCTATAAAGACATCACATTTGTTTTTTGCTCTATGACTATTGATGGTGATCGCAATTAACAAGGAGCGCTCCATCAGATCTCTCCAGCTACCCGCCTCGAAATTCTTTTCGATAGGGTTACAATGCATGGCAATGATCTTGTCACACTTATTTTTGATGGGTTTGATGGGGAGGTTATCGGTTATGCCTCCGTCCACGTATTGTTTGTTTCTGATCGTTACCGGGTTGAACAGAACAGGGATGCTGCTGGAGGCGAGTAATGGCTTGATCAGCGGTCCCTTGCTGAAAACCTTGGCTTTGCCCTTGTTTACCTGTGTCGCTGTGACAAAAAGAGGTTTTTTCAAGACCGAAAAATCATCGTCAGGGATATGCTTCCTGATCTCGTCACTGGCTTTCTCGATGTTGATAAGACCCTTCCAGTTTAGGGCAGGTCTGAGAAAACCATAAAAGTTTATTTTTTGGATCTTTTCGAGGATCTCCCTTGGTGAGTACCCGTAACAATAGAGTGCTCCTAACAAAGCTCCGGCACTGGTTCCTGAAACCATGTCAAACTGAAGCCCTTCTTCTTCAAGTGCCTGGATAGCTCCCAGGTGTGCTATGCCTCGTGCACCCCCACCGGATAGAACCAATCCAACTTTCATAGCTTAATCTGTAAACGCTCCCATCGCACAGAATTTTTCTATGCGTTGTTCGATACGCTTTTCAACTGATAGCTTTTCCAGTTCTTTAAGCGCCTTGAAGATTGCTTTTTTTAGCTCCAAAGAGGAAGTTTTCAAATCAGTATGCGCGCCACCTAAAGGCTCTTTGATGATCCCATCAATCAGCTTGTTTTTCAGCATATCTGAAGCAGTCAACTTCAAAGCTTCTGCTGCCTGTTCCTTATAATCCCAGGTTCTCCACAGGATGGTCGAGCAGTTTTCAGGAGAAATTACGGAATACCAGGAATTCTCCATCATAAACACCCTGTCACCAATGGCTATACCCAATGCGCCTCCTGAGGCTCCTTCACCGATGATGATACAGATCACGGGAACCTTGAGGGTCATCATCTCTTTCAGGTTGCGGGCAATGGCTTCCCCCTGCCCTCTTTCCTCGGCTTCGATGCCCGGGTATGCACCGGGAGTGTCTATCAGGGTAATGATGGGCTTATTAAATTTCTCAGCCATCCTCATGAGTCGAAGTGCCTTCCTGTACCCATCCGGGTTGGCCATCCCGAAATTACGCATCTGGCGCTGCTTGGTATTTCTTCCCTTTTGCTGGCCAATGATCATAAACGTCTGACCGTCGATATTACCAAAACCACCTACCATGGCCTTATCATCCTTTACGACCCGGTCGCCAAAAAGCTCGATAAAGTCTTCAGACAACTCGTAGATATAGTCGAGGGTGTAAGGTCGCTCAGGGTGTCTTGACAGCTGGACGCGTTGCCAGCGGGTCAGGTTGAGGAAAGTATCTTTTTTGAGTTTGGAGATTTTATCCTCCAGTTTTTTGATCGCGTCGCTCACATCAACATCACTTTCTCTTGCCAGCTCTTTCATGTCTGCAAGTTTAGATTCAAGTTCTACGATAGGTTGCTCAAATTCCAGATGCATGTATAGTGTTGTTTTTGAAGAGGCAAATTTAGCAAGAAAACAATGGATGCCTTTCAAATAATTTGAAAGGTTCTTAAATTAAATTGAAAGTATGTATTGGATTAAAATATCGAAGGGTATAGATTTGCACCTCGTTTGGAAGTCGTCCAAATAAAAAACACATTGGTCTGGTAGTTCAGTTGGTTAGAATGCCTGCCTGTCACGCAGGAGGTCGCGAGTTCGAGTCTCGTCCAGACCGCAGAAAAAGCCTTAATTTCGAGAGAGATTAAGGCTTTTTTATTAAGATGTTCAGTATTAATCCTACGAGGAGTTGTCAAAAAAATTATTGACCATTTATAGTAGCAACAAAAGTCGATCTGCGCGTACCTCTACAGTCACTTCTTCTTCTGCAATTGCTCTATCAGCTTTTGCTGTTCATCCACCAGCTTTTTGAGCCGCTCGTTTTCGTCTCTCATCCCCCACATCTCTTCAAAATAATAGGGCATGGGTGCTTTCATTTTGTATAACCATTCATCCATGAGGTTCTCCAGCTTGATTACAACATCAGAATGAGATGCTGCTTCATTTGTACGCTCACCCAGATCACTCGCCAGATTGTAAAGCTCCATCGGTTTGCCATTTTCATACCTCCTCATGAGTTTCCAGTCACCGGAACGGATCACCGTCTGAGGCCCTCCCTCAAATCCTGCTTCCGTATACCCAGGAAAATGCCAGTACAATGCTTCTCTTCCCAACTGCTCGTCAGGATCTTGCAATAAGGGCAATAGACTCACTCCATCCAAAATGTAATTTTCAGGTTTCTTTACACCGGTTGCTTCAAGCAGGGTTGGATACATGTCAATATGTATGACTGGCTCATGACAAACTGTTCCCGGATTGATTACCCCCGGCCACCTGACAATGAGTGGGACCCTAATGCCTCCCTCATAGATAGAATTTTTCCCATTCCGAAGTGGTGAATTATCGGTGATATCCGATGATTCATATGCTTCTCCGAAAGAACTATATCCTCCAAACCCACCATTATCAGAATAGAAAATAACCAGGGTATTTTGATCAAGTCCCAGGTCTTTTAAAGTAGAAATTACCTTACCAATTCCTGTGTCAACTGATTCTATCATGGCTGCATAGGTAGGGTTGTCATGCCCCCCACTACCCTGCTTCTTTTCATACTTCTTCACAAGATTCTGAGGGGCTTGCAAAGGAATATGGACGGCATAATAGCTAAGATGCAGATAGAAAGTCTCATCTTTCTTTTCAATAATATATTCCACTGCTTTCCTGGTGAGGTAGTCCGTCAAAAATTCTCCCTCCCTGGCATCACTAATGTATTTGTTATTATTGGGTTGAAAGAACTCCCCTTCCCACTCTCCCGGGTTGCCCATGTTATAGCCCCCTATATTGAGATCAAACCCTTGTTCAAGCGGCCCATGGCGGGGAGATCTTCCAATATGCCACTTACCCATAAAACCATTTTGATAACCCCCGGATTTTAGTGCCTCAGCTATGGTAATCTTATCTTCTGGTAGATCATCAGTATTTGCAGCCGGGATCATTTCGGTTCCCGGGGGCTGAGTATACACATCATACACCGGCTGCCGAGGATAATACTGACCACTCATCAGCGCTGCGCGTGACGGAGTGCAGGTAGGGTTTGCATAAGCGTTTGTAAATCTCATCCCCTGAGCAGCCAGCGCATCTATATTAGGAGTTTCATAAAACCCCCGATTCAAAGGATCATATACATTGACATCCGCCCAGCCAAGATCATCAACGAGAATAAAAACGATGTTAGGACGGTCAGCTGGCATTTGATTAGCAAAGACTGTCATATAATTAAGAAGCATAGTTGCGCTGATCAATTTCATTACCAGCCTTGGGTTGTTTACACGCATTTTTAGACTAAAATTTTAAGGATCATTCATGAAAATCATTTCTTCTCTTTCGATTTAAACCTAATGACATTTAGCTTAATAATCAATCAAAGTTTCTTCCTGGGAGCGGTGTGAAAAAATAAATGTTGGGATTAGAAGGAGCCTACCAGCTTCTCTACCATTTCATTAGATCTGGCATAAAAAGGGTACTCTCAATAGCTCAAGTTTTTTTGACCTGGCTAATTGAATCTACAATCACGCAAGTGAAAAACACTCGCTCGATAAGAAATTCAGAAGCCAGGGAAGATGAAGGCCTCATTTACATAATTAAGGTCATTAGTATTTGCTCATCACGAAGAAAATAATCCAGGAGCTTGAATCAAGCCTTTATATGAAAAATCAATTGGGAACTCACTACTACCCTAAGGTGAATAACCTAATTAAATTAGGGTGTAAACCTTATAGAATTTATGATGACAGAAGGATAATATTTGTATCTTCAAAACAGCTCCCCCCTATCGATGGGAAAATCATGAAAATTTCTAACCTTAAATCTCTTCTGCTGTCAGCATTTTTGTTTGTTTTTTCACAAGTAATATTTGCGCAAACTTCCTGGACCGGAACCTCAGATGATGAATGGCGAAACGCTGCCAACTGGACCGCAGGTGTTCCTGATGCCAGCACTGATGCTATTATTGGTGATGCTAACTTTACAGGAGCATTTCAACCAAACTTAAAAAGAAGTGGTGGTGTTGGTGATTGTAACAATTTAACCATTGGTAATGATACCAAAACATGTACGCTTACAACGGATGATGAATTAAATATTAATGGTACCCTAACAATTGGGGCAAATGGAACACTATACCAGGATCGAAATTACATCTATATCACTGGGGATTTTATAAATAATGGTACGTATACTGCCGACGACAGCAATCGCAGAATTTATATGTTAGGTACCAGCGGTTCTCTGGGAGGATCCAGCACTACTACTTTTGCTAAGCTTTATGTGGAGGCAGGAAGTGCGGTCACACTCTCAGGTGATGTCATTATAGATCAAAGATTAGATTTAAGCGGCTCTTTCGATCCAACAGAAAATTACACAGTCAATGGTGCCGGGGATATAATCATAAGAGGTACAGGCATTCTCATTGTTAAAGCTTCCACATATGCTGGTAATTACCCTTTATCTGGATCGCTTAGTTTAAGGAATAATTCAACGATAGACTACGCATCCTCAGCCATCAATCAAACTGTTAATTCAACCATTAACTATCGTAATCTAAAAATATCGGGGGGTCTTGTTAAATCACTAACAGCCAATACCTCTGTGAGGGGAAACCTGGATATCGCTGCGGGAACGCTTGACATTGAGACTTTCACGATCGATAGAAACAATAATGGAGGTTTTCTTTCCATTTCGGCAGGAGCAACCTTGAAAATCGGTGGAACTCAAAGCTTTCCGGATAATTATGCAACACACATTATTGCCTCTACAAGTACTGTTAACTACTATGGTGGAAACCAAACCGTGTCGAATGAAACCTATGGAAACCTGATATTAAGCAGCTCCGGTGGATCGATAGTTAAGACTATGCCAACTACTGCGCTAACAATAGCTGGTAATTTTACTTCTAGTGCTTCGGCTGGATCACTTTCTTTCACTGCAGGAAACAACATCTCCGTCCTGGGAGATATCACACTGGGAAGCAACACTACTTTTAATGGAGCTACCTACAGCCATGAGGTCAATGGAAATGTAGTCAATAGTGGCACCTACAGTGGAGCAAGCAGTACCTTCACTTCAAATGGAGGTAATGCCTCCTGGAGCGGGTCCGGAACGTATACCATGGGCAACATGGTGATCAATGGGACAAATACCATCTTTGATCAAAATTCCTCTTTTTCAATCGATGGAAATTTTTCAACTGCTGCCAGTGGGTCGATCACGCATACCACAGGCGGGACAGGATTGGTTACGCTGACCGGATCCAGTAAAACTATTTCTGGTCTGGGTATAGACCTTGACGACCTAACCATTGCGGCTTCAGCCACCATTTCCAATAGCTCATCATTCATCATTGCAGGAGACCTCATCGTAACGGGAAGCCTCACAGATTCAGGGCAGAAAATCACGCTATCCGGGACGGGTAAAACAATTACTGCCTCGGGCAGCTTACAATTTTACGAATTAACCGTATCCGGCTCTGTCACCACTTCAAGTAGCTTTTCAATTTCAAGCAACCTAAATGTGACCGGATCATTTACTGCTTCATCCGGTACCATAACGTTTAATGGTACCTCAGATCTTTCAGGTACAGCCAACTTATTTAATGTGACAGTTGATAATGCCTTTACACTTAGCATGGGTGTTAACTCCACACTCAACATCTCAGGTACTGATGCTCTAACTGGTACCGGGGCATTTGATGGAACCACCAATAGTCCAAATACAGTAGGATACAACTCATCGTCCCCCCAAAATATCAATTTTACCAACTTTCACCATTTAACCCTGTCAAATGGGAATACCAAAACTCCAACATCAGGATTAACAGTGAATGGAGATTTAACCATCGGCGCATCAACTACCCTGGTCGGCTCCATATTAACCCACACTGTGAAGGGTGACTGGATCAACAATGGTACTTTTGTGGCTGGAACTTCCACCATTCAACTTACCGGCGACGTAAATACCTCTATTTCAGGCGCCAACACTTTTAACATCCTGACGGTAAACAAAGGCAGCAATAACACAATTACACTGGACGACAATATTACAACAGCTACTCTCAATATGTCCGCAGGGTTAATGCAAACAGGATCCAACGCAGTCACTATCACAAGTAATAGAACTGGGAATGGTATCATTATTGGCACAATTACCCGTCAGCATATGTTTATAACAGGTACCAATTATGCTTTTGAAGGACCGAATAATATAATCAATTTCTCAACCATTACAGGCGTCATAACCGCAATCACAGTTGAGGTTGATAATACTACCCTATCGACATTTCCTTATCGTGAGTCTATCAACAGGTCATATGACATCACTGTATCCGGGGCTGTAACTGCTTACACAGCCTCGTTGCGTTTGCATTACGAAACTGTAGACCTTAATGGAAATGATGAAAGCATTATGACGCTTTGGAATGATCAGGGAACGACTTCATGGATTGAAATAGGATCTAACAGCAATAGCACAGTAGATAATTGGGTGGAAGAGACCGGACTTGCATCTTTAGAGAACAAATGGTCTTTATCTGACGGATTAAAAGTATTGAGCTGGACTGGTAGTGTTAGCTCATCAACTTCCGACCCAAACAACTGGACAATAACAGCTGGTGCTCCTGGTAACCCACCCGGTGCCGATGATGTCGTTGTTTTTGGGGATCAAGCATTTACTAACCAACCTACCTTTGATGCAACCACCACAGTAAAAAGGATCATTTTTGAATCAACAAAAGAGTCCACAGTTACAGTTGGTTCCGGCGCTACCCTGACTGTGAGCGGAAATATCCTGGGGGACTGGACAGGAGGAAATGCAACGCATACAGTTGATGTTGGAAGTGAAACGTTGATTGTTAATGGAGATATCGAATTAAGTGACGGGACAACCAATCATGCTATTGATTTGAATGCCAGCACAGGATCTATTACTGTTATAGGTGGTTTATTTCAGGATGGTGGGGCTGACATCACATTTACAGGTGTAGCAACATTGAACATTGGAGAGGACTTTAATTACACGAGCGGAACTTTTTCTGCCGGCAGTAGTACTGTTGAGTATGATGGTACCATCAACCAGGTTGTTGGCGGTGTCACATATAATCATTTGACCATTGATAATAGTACTGGAATCGTCATTTCAGGAGGCAACATGCAAGTAGCGGGAAACACAAACCTGAATAATGGCACTTTTACGCTGGAACATGATCTTGATATCGAAGGAAATCTCACTATTGGTCCAGGTACAATACTGAACTCAGGTGATGGAAACACCTTGTCTCTTGCTGGAAATGCAACAATAGATGGCACTTTTAATTCGGGAACCTCTAATTTCAGAGTAGATGGCACAGGGAATCAAAACATTGCTTCTGCAACCTATCATGACATTACCATCAATAAAGCTTCCGGAACTGCTTCCCTGACAGGCGACATTCTCGTTAAAGGAAATGCGATCGTTAATAGCGGAACGCTGGATGCTGGAGCACATTCCATTACACGTACATCTGCCGGTGGCTCAGCTACCATAGCTGTAGGAACAACAGCTCTATTTGGTGGAGGCAGTACTCAGGTACAAAATTTTGCAAGCTTTATCATTGACCCAACCAGCACAGTACATTTTAACGGCACAGTGGCTAGAGTTATCCCAGCGTTTACTTACGGTAACCTAATCATTTCCAATGGTGTAGCAAATGCAAAATCGCTATTAGGGACGACCTCTGTTCTTGGCGATTTAACGATCAATTCCGGATCCACTTTTAGTATTGCAAACAATATCTTAAAACTAGAAGGTGACTTAAATATAATTGGCAATTTTTCTACCACAAATAGTCTCCTGGAACTCAATGGAACCAACAAAGAAATCAGTGGAACAACTGATTTCAATGACCTATTAGTTAATGGAAGCTACGACTACATTTCGGGAAACCCCAACTTCAATGGTGATATTGAAATAGCAGCTACCGGAGATTTTAATTTAGGATCTGCAGTCGTAAATATATATGGTGATTTTACCAATCGGGGAATTGCAGAATCCAATGGGACCGTTACTTTTATGGGCACTCAGGTCCAGATTATCAGGCTGCTTAACGCTATCACATCTTCATCTTCCGGCATTATTAATTTTAATGGAACGGTCGCTCCGGTTTTAAACTCAACATCCACTCCACAGTTTGCCACAGTCAATATCAATAATACAGCTCCAATCTCCCCATCTGCCCCCTGGACAGTTGCCATTAATATGACCATTGCAAGTGGTACCACCTTTAATGGAGGTTCTCTTACTCATACCTTTCTCGGATCTTTTGTAAATAATGGCATAGTGACCAGCGGAGGAAGCATGAATTTTACACCCATCAGTTTCGCATCCGCCATTAATTTAGGTGATTTTACCTCAACAGGAAGTGTGACTTTGGGAGGCAATCAGGCAATTACCTTAACAGACAACACTCCAAGTTTCACTTCAGTGACTATTTCTAATAGTAATGCTGCAGGAATAACTGCCGGATCTGCATGGACCGTATCAGATAATTTATTGATCACTTCAGGGGCAACATTTAAGGCTGGTTCTTTTTCACACACCATTTCCGGGGACTTCTCCAATCAGGGAACATTAGATGGCCAGACTTCCACCTTCATATTTGATGGTGTTTCAGGTTCTAATAGCATCACTGGCGGAGGAACAACGATTTTTAATCATCTCATATTTGATACCGGATCCATACTGGAGGTAACCTCTGGTATAGGTGTAACAGGAGATTTCGCTATGAATGGAACCAGTTTGGATTTAACAACCGCTTCTGTAGAATTTTCGGGAAGTAACCAGTCCATTCTGAGTGGCTCAATACCTACTTTCAATGACTTAACGATTAACAAAAGTGCCGGAGATGTCCAAATGGATATAGATATAATTGTAAGCAATACATTGATACTTAATGATGGTCCTCTGCTACTCAATGGAAATGAACTATCAGTCACCAACCCTTTAGCTTCAGCTGTCAGCCGAACATCAGGCCTAATCGTAAGTGAAAGCACAGACAACAGCAGCAAAATAAACTGGAGCATTGGCACAGATATTGACGAACACATATTCCCCTTTGGGACCGTGTCCAGCGACTACATACCATTCTCATTTGACCTAAACAGTGGTGATGCAGGTATAGTCTCGGTCTCTACCTACCCTACCGGCACAGATAATTTACCATATCCGGCTGGGGTGACTAACATTGAAGCAGACGGCATTAATAATAGTGCACACACCGTAGATCGATTTTTTCAAATAGACCTGGCAGGTGAAACAACCCCTTCTGCTGATATCAGTTTTGCTGCTACTGCCGGTGAGGTTGGATCTATCTCAGCACTGATGGCACAACGCTGGAATGGAACTATTTGGGAACCTGCTCTTCCGGGTCAAACAAATACGGCTTCCTCTGTTACCGTTCCTAATGTTACTCAGTTTTCACCCTGGGCTATGTCAGGTAATGGAATGGCTTTGCCAGTGGAATTGGTCGATTTCAGCACCAGCATTAAGGATAAAAACGTGACTTTAATTTGGAGCACAGCCACAGAGATCAATAATGAAGGGTTCATTATTCAGCGCTCAGTTGATGGTAAATCATTTGATGATATCGGGTACGTAAAGGGACATGGGGATTCTGATGAGCTCATCTCCTATAGTTTTAAAGATTATGCTCCACCTTCAGGACTGATCTATTATCGATTAAAGCAGGTTGATTTTGACGGTGCTTTTGAATTCAGTCCAATAGAAGTAGTGGAAATAATAAAACAAACGAATGAATCGCTTTCCATCTTTCCAAACCCTGTCCGTGGGACTAGCACAAAATTGAAAACTCAAGGGATTCATAATGAAGAAATCAGTATATCCATTATTACAATTGAAGGAAAAATACTATGGCAAAACCAGGTATTGGTCCCCTATGAAGGATCAACTGTAGACTTAGCATTCAATAAAGAATTCAGAAAAGGCACTTACATTATGCTATGTGAAACAAGAAACAGGTTTAGTCAATTTAGATTAGTCATTGAATAGATGAATAGGTTTCCTTATCACACAAGTGAAAAACACTTGCGCGATAAGATGGTCCGTACCATAGGTGTAATCTTCAGGCACTATTTCCCAATCACTTTTGTCTCCGTCAATTCGCGGCATTTGGTTTCTTGGGAATTGGAAAATCTGAAATACTTCTCCGCTTCTTGCTGTGTTGTAAGTTGGTGCAGACTGGCCATATACCATCAATGCACAACACAAAAAACAGCATAAGAAAGACAGCCGTGCCACATCAACTTTCTGAAAATTTAGTTCGCTTACACTTTGCATGATTTTTAAATATAGTTTGAGCATTTCAATGGACTCGTTTTATCAATCTCCCGTTCTGTGGAGTTCTCCCAACCTCCCCGATACCTCTTACAGCTTTTCTACATAAACATAATATGCCGGGTACACCCTCCCATCTTTATCAATAAGCTGTGCTTCCATGTCGTATTTTCCAGCAGGTACCTGTCCTGTAAAGGTCACTTCCTCCTGTCCTGACTCAATTTTACTTTTTGCTGATACGTTTGCCACATACAGATAGGCTTCCTCAAAATCTGATTTTGTGCTGGCTGGCATGGTTCTGTCCAGCTCCACAATTTTTTTCTGCGCCGGAAAGGTTTCATTAATACCCAGGCCACTCTCCCTGGGGAACCTACGAAGGGTGATGGCATATTCACCATCTTCAACAAACTCAATTTTCCAACACCCGGTCGCCTGAGCTGCTGATACCGCTCCATATTGATGCCAGACATGCCCATGCTTACCTGTAAGCAGATCGTGCGATGAGATGCGACTTGGATTCTCTTTGGGTGAACCCACTTTGATGTATCCATAACGCTCGTTTGGCCCCTCAGACATAATAGATTGCCACCACTTTTCATAGCCTGTAGCCAGACGCGCTGCTACTTCCGGGTTTTGCCCGATCACATTTTTTGTCTGACCGAGATCCTTGTTGATATCGTACAGCTCGCTGCCATTCACAAGGCGCCAGTTGTCGTCCATCACGGTATAACTTTTGTATTTAATCAGGTTCTGTTTTCGCTGGGTATCCATATACAAAATACGGTTTTCCCACGATGGATCGGTTTCATAGAGAAGTGGCTTCAGGCTTTTTCCGTCCAATGGCTTCACCGGCGTAAAATCAAATCCCAACAAGTCCACAAAAGTGGGTAGCAGGTCATAATGTGCCACCAACTGATCAATGTCCTTGCCTCCGGTCAGTTTGCCATCAGGCCATCGAATAAACAGCGGTACCCGGTGACCACCTTCGTAAACACTCCCTTTGCTTCCTTTCATACCCGCATCAAATACCTTGTTTCCTCCTGCTGTTCCATTGTCCGTGGTGAAGATCAAAATGGTATTCTCTGCTATATCCAATTCATCAAGTTTCTCCTCCAGAAGCTTGAAGTTGTCATCGATATTGGTGATCATTCCATAGAACCGCTGAAAGCGTTCTTCTATATCACTTACGCCTTTATACATGTTGAAATATTCCTCCGGTACGTTGAGCGGGCCATGCGGAGCATTGGTTGATATGTAACAGAAAAAAGCATTATCCTTGTTTTTTTCAATGAAGTTGATGGCTTCGGAAAAGAACACATCCGTACAATACCCCTTGTATGCTTGTGTTTCTCCGTTGTGCCAGTAGGTATCATCAAAATAGTCGTTGCCCCAGTAATCCGGACCCTGTGTGATTCCTCCACCCCCGTGTCGTACTACTTCATGAAACCCTCTGTCCTCCGGCCTATAGGGATAATTATCCCCCAGATGCCATTTTCCAAACATGCCATTGGTATAGCCATTTTGGGCAAATATTTGAGGGAGGATCACTTCATCATCGAATAGGATCGAACGCCCTGTGATTGTGTGAAATACATTGACACGGTTGGTATGTCTTCCTGTCATTAATGAGCCCCTGGTAGGTGCACAGGTAGTGGAGACGTGATAATTGGTAAACCGAACAGATTCCTGATAAAATTTATCCAGGTTTGGGGTTTTGATGTATGAATTTCCCATGCATGAGAGGTCATTTTTCCCCTGATCATCGGTGATGACAATGATCACATTGGGCCTATCCCGGGCCGGCAAAACTGCGGGGGACAGGGCAGCAATGATGATTAAAACAGGAAGGAGTCTTTGAAGGATATGATTATTCATGTGTAAAGGAATTTATAACTGATTTTTCATTGCTTACTTCACATATAGTTTATGCATCCAGGGAATTGTGCGATCAAATAATGTGGCATACTGCTGGTGGCTGGTGTAGTCCACTGCCTCTTTTTTCCAATTTACCAGTTCTGCATCATATTTCGCCCGCATCGATTCAGGTACATCAGCAAAACCTGGATCGTTTGCCCGGTTTTCGCAAGGAAAAATAAGCAAAAAGACTTACCTTGTAGGATGCTCTTCACAATACTCAATATCTTTTTTGGAATCCTCCTTATCCTGGCAGGTGTTTTTATCCCTTACTCCATCTATAAAATCTTTCAAGAGAGGATAAGATATAGAATATTATTGCTGAGTATGGCAGTAGAATTTGGAATGATAGCGGCATCTATAGGATTCTTCCTCATTGTTAGCATTTGATTTTCAATCTCATTTTAACCATCCAACCTAAAATGAATCAGCAATGTCATGAACCACAATGTGTTCATTGATTTTACCATTTTTTTCCTTGGCTCTATCGGGTTCTTAATCAGCCTGACTTTTATGGTTCTTGGTATAGCAAGGAAGAAAAGGGTATTCCTTAAGAAAGGTTTATGGAGCTTTGCATTTACCGCGGTTTTTTTAATTGTTGCCTTTCTGATCAGAATATTGATTGCTTTTGTTCCTCTGTAGCTCTATCTTGTTTGCCTTCCCCCACTCATCACGAATCATAAACATACTTCACCATCATCAAATAGTGCAATATCGTGCCAGCCATTACAAACAGGTGCCAGATAAAATGAGAATACTTCATCCGGGTATCCACAATATAAAAGGCAATCCCAATGGTGTAGGCGATCCCTCCGGATGCCAGGAGCCAGAAGCCCTCAATTGGCAAGGCTGCCTTTACAGTTTCAAGCTTGAATATGATGATCCAGCCCATGAAAGCATAGAGCGCTGTAGAAAGTGCAGTGAACCTACCGGTAAAAAAGACTTTGAGAACGATACCAACTACGGCCATGGTCCATTGGATACCAAAAAACCACCACCCGGTTGCACCACCGATAGAAACGAGCAATACGGGGGTGTAAGTCCCAGCTATTAAAAGAAAAATTCCGCAGTGGTCCAGTATATTAAATACTTTCTTGGCAGTTTTATGGGTCAGGCTGTGATAGAAGGTTGAAAACGTATAAAGAGCAACCAGGCTCAACCCATAAAACAAAGCACTGAAAAGGCTCCACTCCTTTTCACTTTGGGCACCAAAGATCAACAATATGACCATCCCGCCAATAGCACAAAGTGCTGTAATCCCGTGAGAAATGGAGTTGGCTATTTCTTCGCCTGTGGATTGGCTATCTCGCTTTTTCATACGTCGAATTTAGGGCAATTTCTAAACTACAGAATGAGTAGTTCATTAGCCACAAAGATCATAGAACACGGAAGAAATTTCTTTGCTTACTCAGTCCTTCATGGCATTGCTATTTCATTGCAATCATTTTGTCATTGTCAATCAGTTTTAATCGAAATAAATTAACTTGTAAGTTGAACCTGCACAACATTTAACCTAGCTATGGACTACCAGATCCCCAAATATGGTAAAGAGGTCTTATTCAATGAGAATCCACTACCACTGATGCTGATCGAACTGGACACCAATAAGATATTAAAAATAAATACAGCTGCCTCTGCCAAACTTGGCTATTCACGTAAGGAACTGTTGGAAATGGATCTTTCTGATTTTCGGTTATCAGAAGACAAGGAAATTGTAGCTCCACCAAGAGTATCTGTGCAGAATGGTCATTACTTTGAAACCATCAGCAGGTGTGTGACGAAAAAAAACAGTACCATCAATACTTCTATCCAGTCCAAAATCATCTTATACAAGGAAAAAGAAGTGGCTTTCACAGTGATCAACGATGTATCCGCTTACAACAGCATCGAAACCAGGATCATCAATGCACAAGCTGAAGCCATCGATATGGAGCGGGAAGCCATTTCACAAGAGATTCACGATGGGTTGATTCAGGTACTGACTGCCTCTCAGATGTATCTAAAAAAAATCCATACATCACTACCTTTAGCGGGTGAACTCATGGATCAATATTCCAAAGCCCTAAACTTATTGGACCGTAGCATTACGGAAGCAAGAAACATTTCACACAATCTGATGCCAAAATCTGTTGTCGACCTGACGATAAACTACCTGATGCAAGAGCTGGTCGATGACTTTTCTGAGACCAGTGACTTTAAAATCAACTTTAACCTTGTATTTGATGATCCACACCTTAGTGACAAGATTAAGATAAATGTTTATCGAATCATGCAGGAGGTCCTAAACAATATCAGGAAGCATTCAAAAGCTACTCAACTAGAAATCTCTTTGATAAAAAGAAATAAAAAAATGGTGCTTGACATCGTTGATAATGGCGTAGGCTTTGACCATAGCTCCCTCCAATCCAACAACCGCGGGATAGGTCTTAAAAACCTGAAGCGACGCACAGCACTGATTGGTGGCATACTTAATATTTTTAGTGAAAAAGGAAAGGGAACCCGGATTAAACTCAGGGTGCCAATAAGAAATTAATGTAGGAATAAAACGCGCTTTATAATGGGTGATTTTTGCGCAATAACTCAGCTGAAAATTACCCTTTCCAACAATTCTCCGTAACTTTATTTGATAACAAGGTCCAGCCATGAAAATATCTTTAATCGGAATGGGCCGTGTGGGCTCGGCTTTGGCATATACAATTCTACTCAAAGGGCTGGCTGATGAGCTGATCCTTGTAGACAGGAACCCAGACATCTCGATGGGGGAAGCACTCGACCTTCAGCATGCAGAAGCCTTTACAGATCACCAAATGGATATTCAGGGTGGTGAAATAGACGCGACTGAAGGTTCGGATATTTTAGTGATAAGTTCTTCCGTACCCTGGAACTCGAAATACAGTAGCAGGTTTGATATTGGTTCGGACAACCTGAAACTATTCAAAGAGCTCATCCCTCCTCTTGCTGAACTTAGCCCAAATGCCATCTTTTTGATCATCACCAATCCGGTAGATGTAATGACCTATCACGCCATTCAGCTGTCCGGTTTTGAACCTTACAGGGTATTTGGCTCTGGCACCCTCATCGACAGTGCCCGGTTCAGGACCATGCTGTCTCAAAAAGTTGGCATCCATCCCGATGATCTGCGGGCTTATATCCTTGGTGAGCATGGAGATTCGCAATTTCCACTTTTCAGCATGGCTACAGTTGGCGGTACCAGAATTGCAGAGGATGAGTTATCCAGGGAAATCTATCAAATGACCAAAAAGGCAGGTCACGAAGTGATGAACAGAAAAGGACATACCAACTACGCCATCAGCATGTCAGCAGCCTTGATCATTGAGGCGATTGTCTGGGATTCACATCGCACCATCCCTGTCTCACTCCTCGTCAATGGATATCTGGATGAGTATGATGTTTGTCTGTCATTGCCAGCGGTAATCAGCAAAAATGGCATCAGTAAAGTGATTGAACCAGTTTTAAAAAAGAATGAAGTAGCTGCGTTTCACCAATGTGCTGAAGTAGTGAGGAAAGGGATCAGGCTGTCGAAAGAAACAACTAAAACTTAACTATAATCATTCAGGATCCTCCTGATCTTCTCCCTGGAAGAGATTATCCTTCTCCTGTATGTCAAATGAACAAGCAAGATGGCTGCAAAAAAGATGGTAATGCCAAAAACCAGTGCATTTGAGTACTTTTCCTCTGTGGCTTCGATTTCCATCTCAGTATAAAACCCTGCCAATAACAGATCCACCTGGAATTCATTCTTGATCTTAATAAGCTCCTTTTGAGCCTGGAAAAACTTTTGAGTCTCCTCAAAATATCTGTTAGAATAGTGATTGGCCAGTTGCTGATCTCCCTTTTGCTGATGTAGTTGGCTAATGGTATTGAAGATCTGTAAATAGCGATCTTCAGGAACCACCGAATCATAAACATGCACAGCCTCACTGGCATATTTAAGGGCATTGCTCAGATCACCGGTTTGCTGAAACACATTGGTCAGGCCCAGGTAGCTGTCAAACTTTATGACCGGGATGGTATGAAATTGACCAGCTTGCAGATAGGCTGAAACAGCTTGTTCAAATTTCTCCTCAGAAAAGTAAAGATCCCCGAGGTTGTTGTAGGCATTGGCTTTAATCACTGGTCTTGAATCAGGACTATTGACGATCGTCAGGAAGCATTTTTCTGCTTCATTATTCCTCAGATCATCCTTTAGAATCATCCCCAGTAAATTCCATGAGTCATTCAAAAGCTTCCGGTCTTCCAGTCTTTCAGATAATTCAATTGCTTCCTTAATTGTCTCAATGGCGCTGGGAAGATCTCCTTTGTCCCTGCTGGCAAACGCAATATTGAACAAAAGTTTATTTTCAATTATTTTGAGGTTAAAAAGTTTAGCCTTTTTAAGCGCCTTTTCATATAGATCTATGGCTTCATCATTTTTACCATGTTTATGCAGAACACTTCCAGCATTGAGCATCAGACCTGTATAGGCACCTACTGATCTTTCATCTAGTTGATTTTCAAGGATATGTCCGGCTTTAAGATACATCAGGAGCCCTGCAACAGACTTATTTTGGACCTCCTCCAGTATATAACCTTTAAAATAATAGGAATTGGCTATCCCCCATGTATAGTCAGCAGACTCCGACATATTCAAGGCCTTTTCTGCGATGGCAAGTGCACTATCAGGATGCTGAAAAAGTATAGCTCGCGCCTGTTTATGGCACGTATCTACTTCAGCAATCACGTCAGAATTCGTAAACGGATTCAGGAATATATACGACAGAAAAAATAATACCATAGCTTGATGAAACCAAAAATAAAAAAGACAGATGAAAACACCTGCCTTTTTTTAAAATTACCGTTATAAGGATTAATCAATCCCCACCGTCTCCACCTCCGGGGATGTCTTTTTGGTCCTGTGCACCACTGGTATTGTTGATTCCTCCATTGTCTTGCTGAACGACCACGTCTTCAAGGCTGGAAGAAGTTTCACATGATTGGCTGGCAAATCCTAAAGCTACAACAACAACCAGGGCTAGAAATGACTTTTTCATAACTGTAAAAATTTAATTGGTTAAAAAATTTTAATAATGTGTTAAATATACTGCTAATCAGTTATGATTGAGGTAGTTATGATCAAAGATGCCGGGAATCCGGGTAACTTTAAGTGAAATACCTATAGCGTATATTGAGCAATATGGCATACACCGTCCCATTTAGTGAGAACCCATTTAGGGCAAGACTCTGATTGGAAAATAATGATCAAAACTTTGAAATTACCCAGCTCGATCTTTGTTTGAGATTGCCTGGGAGGAAACAGTTAACCTCAGGGACATTGATCACTTATTGCTATGGATTAGAGCCATCTGTTTCTTTATTCCGGATTGTTTTATAAATTGAGACTATCATGTTAAAAGCATTGGTATTGATTGGGGGCTCGAGTATCAGGATGGGAACTGATAAATTCCTGATCGATACCAACGGATTACCCCAATACTTACATCTTCATCATATGATCGAGTCATTGGGGATTTCAACCTATATATCCTGTTCGGCAGCTCAAACAGATCAGATTGATCAAAATAAACCCTACCTTATTGATGAGTTTGCGTCAATCGGACCTATAGGTGGTCTGGCCACTGCCATCAAGCATGACCAAACTTCTGACTGGCTCGTAGTAGCCTGTGACCTCATCAATTTACAGCCGGAAACCATCAAAGAATTGGTTGCGAGAGCACCTCGTAAGGGTGTTATCACCTTTCAAAGAGAAGATGTTGAATTTCCTGAAACCACTATAACCATATACTGTCAGGATGTTTTTAAAACAGTGAAACAAGCGATCAGGCAAAAGAAATACAGTCTGCAAGGTGTATTGAAAGCCTCTAATGTTCATAAAATCACACCACAAAATCCTGAGCAACTTAAAAATGCCAATACCCGGGCCGATCTATAACAGTTGCATTTTCTTATAGCCATCTTTCTTGCCACCACAGGTCGGGCAGACATAATCCTCCGGTAATTCATGAAAAGAAGTCTTCGGTCCAATCCCGGCATCGATATCCCCTACCTCTGAATCGTAAACCGTCTGACAGTGGACACACTGGTAGATATCTTTTTGCAAGTTGTCCTTGATGATCTTTGCTTTAGGTGAAGCCGCCAGTTCATCTTTTACATTTTCAAAATACATCCTGCTCAGCTCCACAATTAATGAAGCCATCACAGACTTAGGGATATTGTCGGCATACACCTGGTAGTCTGTGAGGTTTGGATTAAAATCTTTGCTGTAAAGAATGTTGTATGACTCCACACCATCTATCATTCCGGCTTCTTCAATCAATACGGAGGTAAAAGGCGTATAGTCTGATTTTGTTTTTATGGAAAAGGTCAGACCCGTGGTACTGATGTCTAGCTTATCAAGCTCCCGTACCAAATAGAGTTTAAGATCCATTGCATCCTGATCCAGGGCGGGTAAATGCCAGTTTAGCTCAAGTGCAGAGTGACGAAGGTTCATACCAAATTTCCCCATGAGTTTTTCCCATCCAAAGAGATCTTTCTCAAAGATGCCTTTGATGATAAATGACTTCCAGGGTGTCAGTGATACTTTACCAACTTCCGTAGCTATACATTGTTCCATGATGGCCTTGAGAATGGAAGTCCTGTATTTGTTGTCTCGCCAATACAAGCCTAACCAATATTTGCCGTCAGGTAAGCGGTTAAATCCTTCGTAATATGGAAAATGCGTTTCAGGGAGCACAAGATCTTCTGTGACCGGCATGGTATTCATTTTCACATTGTGCTCAAGAAATCTTTGTATATCATTATATTCCCATCCGTTTTTTTTAATATCATGTTCCTCTAAAGCAAAAGCCAGCTTCGATAAGTCTTCGGTATAAACCAACATAGGGAACTGCCAAGGTGCATTTTGGATGTGCTGAAACCTGAGATAAACGAACCAATAATTCTCCTGGTTGGAAGCAATGAAATTGATCTGCCCGGTAAATAAAGGCACTAAGCTCTGGGAAGGATCTACAATATTGATCCTAAGCTTGGGTCGATAGGTGAAACTATCCAAAACATAATGATAGATATGAGAGGCCAGCCAATGCTTCCCGTTTAGAATATCCTGGGCAACATAGGAGCTTAAGATATTATGATATTCAAACGTATTGATTTCATAATCAGTCCTGATCGAACGAAAAGTCTCATCAAGGATTTCTTTACTCTTCTCTTTGGCGGGGAACAGTATATCCTGCCTGGAACCAAAATGCACATATTCAGCGCCGAGTTTTTCTGCCACAAGCAGAATTTTCAGGAAATCACCCGGAGATATGATGCCTCCTTTAACAAATATGCGTACGAGATCTTTTACCTGTATATTCTTCACCACTATTCAAAAGTAAGATTTCATTGTGATATCTGTGTCAGCGAACGGTCAATAAGGCGTTTCACCTCTGATTTACAACTACCACAGCCTAGTCCGGCACCGGTAGCCTGACAGAGCTCATTCAAACTGCTGACTCCCTTTTCAATGCAATCGGTCAGGTTTCCTTCTCCCACATTGTTGCATGCACAAACCAGTTTGCCTGCAACCGGCTCCGGTGCATTTCCTGATCTGAGTAGCATCATTCGCTTCTCAGACAACTCGGTTCGGCTTTCTATCAACTCCTTGTATTCTGCAAATTCCGCTTTGTCACCAAGTAGAATAGTTCCTACCAGCCGGTCTTCATGCACGATACATTTTTTATAGTACAGTGCCTCACGATCCAAAAAGGTAATTTCATTGTAATTTTTACCATGAACGGGAATCTCTGATAAGCCCACCGAGCACAGATCCAGGCTCGGAAACTTCAAAATATTCATCGGGGAAGTACCCTGATAACAGCTTGTTGGATCACCGGCGAGGTATCTGGCACAGATGTCTGCCTGTTGCTCTGCAGCAGCAGTTATTCCGTTTAACTTTTTATGATGCTCGGCAATCTCGCCCAGCGCAAAAATTGCGGGATCACTGGATTGCAAATAGTCATTGACCACAACTCCCCTACCGCATTCCAGGCCGCTATCTACTGCTAGCTGAGTATTTGGTCTTGTACCGATTGCATAGACCACCGCATTCACTACCAGTTGATGCCCTCCCTTTAGCGTAACTAGTAATAGTTTTTCCTCATTTTCTTCAATGTTTACCACCTCGCTGTTGGTAAGTACTTGCACACCCAGGTCTTCAACATATTCGCGTAGCATCGAGCTGGCCATGGGATCTAATTGACGTTCCATCAACCTGGAGCCCAGCTGAATGATTGTTGGTCTCACCTCCATCTCGGTAAGCGCTGAGGCCAATTCTAACCCTAAAAGCCCCCCGCCAACAACCATCACATGACTGCCCGGACAGATCTTCTGCTTTAGGTCATCAGCATTTTGCCGGTCACGCATGGTAAACACACCCGGGAGATGCATCGGGGCATTGGGTGGTATAAAGGCTCTGCTGCCTGTAGCCATGATTACAATATCATAAGCGTGCCTTTCTCCTTTGCTATCAACGACACATTTGTTTTCTCTATCAAGCCTGTCGATGGGATTGCTGGGATGCAGCTTCAGATCTAATGATTTAAGTTCTTCCTCTGTATATTTTACCAGGTCCGGCCATTGCTTGGTCTCATTGACATAGTCAGGTAACAATACCCTGTTGTAGAATGGCCACGGCTCCTTACTAAATACATGGATCTCATCTTCCTGATTGAAGTCACGATAGGTGTTTACAAACCGGTATGCTGCCGCTCCGGCTCCGATGACAATGATCTTTCTCTTTTCATAAACCACCCTTTCCACCTGTACAGCCGCATATTTAAACCCCGGCTGCTTGGATTTGGGATCTACAGAATCATCCGTCAGGTTATTGGCTCTCGATAAGTCTGAATTAAGCTTTTTGCCCCAATGCATGGGCAGGAAAACAACACTCTCTTTGATTCTGTCTGTAATTTTTGTTGACAGCTGAACCTCTCCTCTTACATTATAAATTTTCACCGGGTCACCCTCTTTTAGCCCTCGCACTTCCGCATCATTGGGATGGATCTCTAAAAATGGTCGATCAATGTGCTTATTGAGTTTAGCCACTTTTCCCGTCTTAGTCATCGTATGCCATTGATCTCTGATCCTGCCTGTGGTCAGGATTAAAGGAAAATCAGCTGATATTGACTCATGCGGATTGGATGGTCCTGAGGTATGAATATTCGCTCGCTGATCCGAAGTCAGAAATTTTCCGTCCTGGAAAAGCCTTGGTGTGCCTTCATGGTCAGGAGTCGGAACCGGCCACTGAATAGAAGTTTTCGATTTGATTTTTTCATAGGTCAGCCCTGAGACATCGATCGGGGTGCCTTTGGTCAATTGTGCATACTCCGCATACACTTCTGACGCATTGTTAAAGTCAAACCCGTGGAATCCCATGGCTTTGGCAAATCGCATCAGGATCTCCGAATCAGGAAGTGCTTCTCCGGGCGGATCAATCACTTTTGACAGATGTGTGATGCGTCTTTCTGAGTTGGTCATCGTGCCCTCTTTCTCCAACCAGCCAGCAGCAGGAAGAATGAGGTCAGCATACTTCGCCGTGTCGCTTTTCTTAGAAATATCTTGCACGATAACGAATTTGGCTGCTTTGAGGGCTTCATCCACCAGGCGTGCATTGGGCATACTCACCGATGGATTGGTACAAATGATCCAGATGGCTTTCATCTTGCCTGACTTTAGTGACTCAAACATCTCAGTGGCTGTCAGGCCGGGTTTTCCCCGGATCTCGTTAACCCCCCAAAAGTCAGCAACTTCTTTTCGATGTACGGGATTAGCCAGGTTTTTGTGTGCCGCCAATAAGTTTGAGAGCCCACCTACTTCACGGCCTCCCATAGCGTTTGGTTGGCCCGTGAGCGAAAACGGACCACTCCCCGGTCTCCCGATCTGGCCGGTGATCAGGTGAAGGTCAATTAGAGCCAGGTTTTGATTCACACCTGAAGTGCTTTGGTTCAGCCCCATCGCCCACATAGTGATAAAACCTTTTGAAGCGCCAATGGCGCGGGCTGCTTCTACAATATCATCAATAGATACCTTACAGATCGCAGCATACTCATGAAGTGATTTTGATCTAACTTCTTTCACGTAATCATCAAAGCCGTTGGTATGTGCCTGTATAAATTCTTCATTGATTAACCCTTCATCAATGAGATATCTCCCTATGGCATGAAACAACATCTGATCTGTGCCCGGCTGCACCTGCAAGTGTAGGTCAGCGAGTGAACAGGAGTCAGTAACCCTGGGGTCTGCAACAATGATCTTTACATTCGGGTTTTCTGCTTTGTGCTTTTCAATCCGCCTAAAAAGGATCGGATGACACCAGGCCGGATTGGCACCAGTGATGAAAATACAGTCAGACAATTCAATATCCTCATAAGATATAGGCACAGCATCGTCACCCAGGGTTTCTTTATATCCTACTACCGCCGAGCTCATACAGAGCCTGCTATTTGTGTCTATGTTGTTTGTTCCTAAAAATCCTTTAACCAGTTTGTTAGCCAGGTAATACTCCTCGGTCAGGCATTGTCCGGATACATATAATCCTACACTATCTGGCCCATGATTGGCGATGAAGGTCTTAAATATGGCGGCAGCCCTGCTGATGGCTGTATCCCAGTCTACCTGCTCACGGGAGTGATGCCTGCTCCACCGCATCTGAGGATATTTGAACCGGTCGCTGGTATCCATCACCGTGTAATGAAGGTTCATCCCTTTGCTACAGAGCATCCCTTTATTGACAGGATGATCCTCATCCCCTTTCACCTGTATCCTACCCTTTTTATCGCGGGAGACTACAATACCACAACCTACCCCACAGTAGGAACAGGTAGATTTGTAAGATTCAACAGGTTGTGACATAATTTATTAAATGGTTTTCCAAAAGTCAGGTTGATAAATAAGACCTGGTCAACTTCAATGACCAGGTCTAACCATGTTGTGTTTATTAGAAATCGGTCAAAAAAGGGTGCATTAATGATTTAAAAAGTTGAGCAGATAGGATCGATAATCATAGTAATCGAGGTGTTCGAGAACGTCCTTTCTGTTACGAGGTCTTTCAAATGGGATCACAAGCTCATCACCAATCTTCGCATAGGGTCCACTGGTCATCATGATCACCCGATCTGCGAGGAAAATGGACTCATCAACGTCGTGGGTAATCGCTATGGCGGTGATCTGTTCTTTCTGCCAGATCTCTAGCAATAAATCCTGCAACTCTCCCCTTGTGAGGGAATCAAGCATTCCAAATGGTTCATCAAGCAACAACACTTTGGGCTTTAGGGCAAACGCACGGGCCAGTCCCACTCTTTGCTGCATCCCCTGAGACAACTCACTCGGTCTTTTGTTGAAATCATTGCCCAGTCCCACTTTGTCCAGGTAATACTTACAAATTTCTACTCGTTCGGCTTTGCTTCCGTGCGGAAATACCTGATTGACCCCAATCATTAAGTTCTGCTGAGCAGTTAGCCAGGGTAATAAGCTGGGTGATTGAAAAACGACAGCGCGATCCGGACCAGCCTCTCTTACTTCCAGTCCATCTACGATGATCTTTCCTCCGCTTAATTCATTGAGTCCGGCGATCATCGTCAGTAAAGTGGACTTCCCACAGCCCGAATGCCCGATAATAGAGACAAATTCACTTTGATGTATGGTCAGTTTGAGCTCGTCCAAAACCACGTAGTCACCTTTGGGCGTTGGATATACTTTTTTAAGGTCCTGACACTCCAGCATCACCGGCTTGTCCTCCAGGTGAGGCATTACTTGATATTCTATATTTTTTAATAAGGCTTCCATGGTCATGCTTTAAAAGTATTTGACAGCTTCTTTTTTTCTTCTTCTCCCAAAGACGACACGTCCGGGCATTACAGGCTTTAATTCTGGTAGAATATATTTCTGGTCACTCACCTGTTTTCTTGTTGCTCCCACATCAATGAGGTATTCCAGGATGTCATTCCGCAGTCGCTTATACTCAGGATTTTGATTCAGCTGTGTTACGTCACGAGGTCTTTCAATGGTGACCTTAAATTCCGGCCCCAGCGTAGCTTTTGGCCCGGGAGTCAACGGAATAATCCGGTCTGCCATTAAAATCCCTTCATCTACATCATTGGTGATTAGTATCACAGTCTTTTTCTCCTGGTTCCAGATCTTCAGGATTTCTTGTTGAAGCGTACCTCTTGTCAATGCATCCAATGCACTCAGTGGCTCATCCATGAGCAAAATCTTGGGATTGATGGCCAGGGTGCGGGCCACGGACACGCGTTGGCGCATTCCACCTGATAACTCAGAAGGTTTTTTAGCCACTGCTGGTGTGAGGTTTACCATATCAATGTATTTCCTGATATGGGCATCTTTCTCTTTTTTGGAAAGTTTATTAAACACCTCATCCACCGCAAGTTTGACATTTGAGTAAACTGAGAGCCAGGGCAACAGTGAATAATTCTGAAAGATCATCCCCCGGTCCGGACCTGGTCCGGTAATGGGTGATCCATCTAATAATACCTCCCCACTATCTGGAAACAAGAGCCCATTGATCAGGTTGATCAGCGTGGTCTTGCCACTTCCTGAAAACCCAACGATAGCCACAAACTCACCGTCTTCAACTGACAGATTGATATCGGACAAGACTTCATTCTTATTAATTCCCTGCCCGAAGGTCTTCGACACGTTTTTTAATTCAAGTAATCCCATCAGGCAATTCCTTTATTGAAAGTCATTAAGTTTTGTACGCTTAGCATGATCCGATCGAGGATAAATCCGATGATCCCGATCACAAACATGGCTACAATGATCTTGGCATTGGAATCGTTGGCTCCATTTTGGAATTCTTCCCACACAAATGATCCCAGACCCGGGCTTTGTGCCAACAGCTCAATGGCTATCAATACCATCCATGCAACGGATACGGTGATCCTCAAGCCGGTAAAAATGAGCGGAAGAGAAGCAGGCAAGACGATTTTAAAAATGTTTTGCCCAATATTTAGCTTCAATACCTTGGCTACATTCAGATAATCTTTGTCTACCGATGCAACACCCATGCTGGTGTTGACCAGTGTGGCCCACATCGCACATAAACCGACACTAATGGACGAGATGATAAAAGATTTATCTATGCTGGGGTCCTTGATGACCGTTTTAACTACCATAAATACCAGCAGCAACCATACGACTGGTGATACTGGTTTAAAAATCTGGATCAACCAGTTGAAAGCCGTTCTCAATGAGTCACTCAGACCTATGATCACTCCTATCGGGACGGCAATAAGCATGGCTAGCAAAAACCCTGCAGCGACAGTCTTAAGTGAAGTGCCAATCTGATCCAAAAAAGAAGGTCTTCCCGTATAGGTAATCGGATCTAACCCCTGGGCTTCTCGCTCCGCATTGGTATCGGACACCTTTTCTTTGAACTCACTCTTCTTTTGTGATATGCTGAGGTGATCTTGCCACAAAGCGATGTAGGCCTGATAAACTTTAGCGGGAGATGGTAAGGTATTCGGTTGACAGCTTACTTCACCCGACTCAATACAAGCTTTCATATCCAATGCGGCCTGTTCTCCCTGCTCGTTTCTGGCTTTTTCAATTCTTTCTTTGGCTTCACTGTTATAAAGTGCCATTGCCCCCTGATGCCAAAGGAATATGAAGAGGAAAATTGACACCAGGGGAAGAAATGACCCTTTGATAAACCTTGTTGCGTTTTTTTGTCGTTCTTCTCCATCAATCAAATGGATGAGTGGCTCAAGAAAACCTAGCCCAAGGAACTTTAAGGTTTTGATAGACTTATTTTTCATCTCTTTATATTTCAATATTTTGTTTTCAAGATTAGATGGAGGACGAAACCGCCCTCCAAAAATCAACCATGAACACTTATAGTGATTTGTCTTTATTTCCAATGTTAAAGCTGTTGATATAACCGATGGGATCCTTTCCATCATAGGCATTGCCATCGATAAAATCTGAGATCACTTCCTTATAGCCATCTGTATCCGGGATATCGGACGTTGTGATGTGTCCTTCTTCTACCAGGAGATCAGCCGCTTTTTTCCAGATATCCGGTCTATAGATTTCTTTAATTGTCTGATGATACCAGTCTGCTGGTTTGGATTCCGGGATCTGCCCCCATCGGCGCATTTGCGTCAAAAACCAAATACCATCCGAGTAGAATGGATAAGTTGCGTGATACCGAAAGAACACATTGAAATCAGGCATTTCTCTTTTATCGCCCTTCTCAAATTCGAAAGTGCCTGTCATCGAGTTGGCTATGACGACTGAATCTGCTCCCACATATTCGGGCATGGAAAGTATACCAACTGCTTCGGGCCTGTTCCCTGGTGTATCTAACCATTTAGCGGCACGTATCAATGCTTTGGTGACTGCCAGGGCAGTATTCGGATATTGCTCCACAAACTTTTTGGTCATCACAAATACCTTCTCCGGGTTATTCTTCCAGATGTCATAATTGGTGGTCACAGGCACACCGATACCTTTGAAAACTGCCTGCTGATTCCACGGCTCTCCAACACAATATCCATAGATCGTTCCGGCTTCAAGTGTGGCAGGCATCTGTGGCGGTGGAGTGACGGAAAGCAGTACATCTGCATTTACCTGCCCCTGAATATTTTCGGCTGTGTAAAAACCAGGGCTAATACCCGCTGCAGCTAACCAGTACCTGATTTCATAATTGTGGGTAGAAACGGGGAATACCATTCCCATTTTGAAGGGCTTGCCTGCCGTTTTGTACTCTTTTATCACGGGCGCCAGCGCATCCGCTTTAATGGGATGGACAGGTTTTCCATCTTCAGTAGGGACATTGGATTTCATTTTAGCCCATACTTCGTTGGACACAGTGATCCCATTTCCATTCAGGTCCATAGAGAAGGGCGTAACAAGCTCGGCTTGTCTGCCAAATCCAGCTCCGGCGGCTATGGGCTGGCCAGCCAGCATATGCGAACCGTCCAACTGGCCATCAATCACCCTATCCAACACATTTTTCCAGTTTGACTGAGCTTCGATGGTAACGTATAATCCCTCATCTTCAAAGTACCCAAGCTCTTTGGCGATGGCTAAAGGTGCCATATCTG
Source organism: Cyclobacteriaceae bacterium (assembly GCA_965223915.1). GTDB lineage: Bacteria > Bacteroidota > Bacteroidia > Cytophagales > Cyclobacteriaceae > UBA7330. The sequence goes on from OZ245027.1 coordinate 4,648,758, forward strand.
TTAGTTTGATAAAGCCAAAGGTCAACTGTGGCCTTTCAATCAAAAGGGCTGATTTCGACGTTTCGCCCACGCCCTCAGTAACAGAACGATCCTGTGCCTTACCCCCTGTGCAAGCTGTCCAGATGACAGCCAGTATAGATAATGTGAATATGCTTTTTAAAATCTTCATTTGCTTTTATTATAGTTATGATATAATCCTCGAATGTCTATTTTGAAGAGAAGATGGTAGGCTTGAAGGTGATCATGGTCCAGGCCCAAAATTGCATCACTCCTTTATCCCCGCTTCGCAGTTCCTCCATGGTATCAGTAGCGAATAACTGGGAATAGCCTATGTTCCAGGTAACTCCTCCCTTTAACTGTCTTCCATAAACAAGGTCAATTTCAGTACCCATAATTTTGCTCAACTCAGCACCTTCTCCGTCAAGCTGAGATGATCCCGTCATAAACTCATGTGCGTTTATTTTCAGTGCACCACCAGCTAGTTTGAAACTTGTCTTCAGGTAGAGGTCTGTCACTCCGACTGTACCATTCGCTGGCCCTACGAAGAAGTAATCCATGAATCCATTGTGTGCATGGTTGGTGCCGAAGTCAGGGCTGAAAGCCGTGATATCCGAAGAGGCGTCACTATCGTCTTTCCCGGAAATGTGCTCCACTCCTACAGTGATGGGTGTCACTGATGTAGAGAAAGTACCATTAATACCGGCCAGGTATGCATTCACCTTATTGCCGGAAAGTTTGCCTGTCTGATAATAAAAGTCACCGGCCAGTTTCACCCCTGAAATCTGTTTTGACGCAATGGCTCCAAAAGTCTGTTTGAATGAAACAGAACTATCTGCATTTTGATAACCCGCATTGAACGCCAATAAGGAAAGTGAACCTGAATTGAATCCCTGATTGAACCACCCATACTGAAAGGACTTGTAGTTTCCTCCAACACTGTAGTAACCGGCTCCAAGACTCTGAAGAAATGCCTGCTCAGGTACATCGTCATCCTGGTTGTAGGCAAATCCCAGATGGAGTTTGGTCTTTTTGGGTTCAAAGATCAATAAGGCTGCATCGTGTCTTCTGCCTTGCTGTGCCCATTCCAGACCACCTAAGAATCTCTGGTTGTCATAAGATATGATCTGACGTCCAACTTTAACAGAAAGTTCTTTGTTGAAATAATATTGGCCCCAGGCCTCACTGATAAATGTTTTTCCAAATTCTTCTTTGAAAATCTGTGAAGTCTCCCCCCAAATTCTGATATCCTGAAAAGCCACTCTGAACTTAAAAGCTGAATCAGCATAATCGATGTATAGCCTTGATCGTTGCTCTGTAAAAACAGCCGGATCCTTTGACTCGTCCGTTAATGTCTTAAAACCATTTCTAAACTCAGTTCTTGGACGAACCTCCGCTGAAATGTTTACCTGTGCATGCATACTGACCACTACGAGTACGACTAAAAATGCGGTTAGTAAAGTTTTCTTCATATTTATCGTTGATTACGTATAATAATGAGATCAAAATTACGTAATTAATCGTATTATAAAAATATAATTACGTAATTATACGTATTTTTATAATATCAGCAGAAAAACAAATTATTTGGCATTAATTGCTCAAATAAAGACGATATGAAGATATACAATTCAAATTATGACAATACAGGAAGTACAACACACGCAATATTTATACGTAGAATAGCCAGGTATTTACGTATTTGTTATACCAAACACTGAGAAGCCTGGCTATTTTTCATATTTAGGCAGGGTGATCCTCTTTCTCAACGAATGTCTTTTTGGGGAATTAGAATTAAAAACCAGTTAGTTGTAAACTACGAGCAGAAGCTTATAGCTGATTGATGAGGCCTTCCTTTTCCACTTTTTTAAGCAGCTCTGTGATGTTATTGACATCCAATTTCTTCATGATATTAAATCTATGAGTCTCAATGGTCCTAATACTCTTATTGAATGTCTCTGAGATTTCTTTGTTAGACACACCTTCATAAATCAATTTAAGTATCTGTTTTTCTCGCTTGGTCAACTGATAATCATTTTCTGATGCCTGGTTGGGAGCAGCAGTCTCTGACGCGACATGGCCGTTTGCCATATAAGAGTTAATAATAGTGGTGGATATATCACCGCTGAAGTACTTATTCCCGGAGTAAACCATTTTGACGGCTTTATTGAATTCCGCTTTATTGGTATCCTTCAACAAGTATCCATCCGCACCATACTGAAGCGCTTTTAATATATACTCTGAATCATCATGCATGGTAAGCATAATGATTTTCACTTTTGGGTCTTGGGCCTTCAATTTCCGGGTAACCTCCAGTCCATTGAGCAGTGGCATTCTGATGTCCACTACCAGTACGTCGGGTTGATTTTTTTCAAACTTTTCCAGGGTCTCCTCTCCTTCAGATGCCTCCCATATTACATGAATTTCAGGGTCATCCTCTAAAACCATTTTGATGCCATGTCTTACAATCTCATGATCATCTGCCAATGCTACATTAATCATTTGTCAAGGGATAATGTGATAAATATCTTGGTTCCTGAACCAGGGGTACTCTCTATTTTAAAAACACCTCCAATATAAGAAGTTCGTTCCTTCATATTAAATATTCCATGACCTGCTTTCTCAAAATGCCCACTCCTTTCCACTCTGGCATAGTCAAACCCTTTTCCATCATCTTCAATTACAATGTTCAACGTATTAATGTTGTGTGAAAACCGGACAATGATATTAGAGGCCTTGGCGTACTTGATGGCATTATTCACCGCCTCCTGAATGATCCGATAAAGATTGGTTTCCACAGGACTATCTAACCTGTTGATAAACCTGGTTTCGTTGTGAAATTCCACCTTGCATTTTGTCACTCCGTTGATCTCATCGCAGAATTTGGTAATGGCTGCAACCAATCCAAAATCATCCAGACTGCTTGGAGTTAAGTTAAATGAAACCCTTCTAACTTCCTGAATAATCCCTTTCATGAGACTTTTTGCATCATCTAGTCTCATCTGCATGTGTTTTGAAGAGGCCGCAATAGACTCCAACAACAACTTCAATGCTGAAAGCATTTGTCCGACACCATCGTGCAATTCTCGCGAAAGTCGCTTTCGCTCTTCTTCCTGTCCCTCAAGAATCAATGAAGAACGATAGTTGTGTTCCTTAACGGATTTTTCAATGCGTTCTATGTTTAATTCACGAGACCTTATTTTGGCCTCCTTAAACTCGGTAATGTCTCTGGCAATGAGCTTGATATCATTTGAAGGCTTGACCGGAACAAGGTATGTCTCGATCCAACAAAAATCTCCGGGTTCAGTCACTAGCCTCATCTCGCCACTCCAGCTTTTATAAGATTTTAGAATATTCATCAGACCATCCACAAAATCTTCTTTGTAGCCATTGATCTTCAACAACTTCTGAAGGCTCTTTGGCGGAGTGGCTTCTTCATACTCCATCAAACGCATGAATTTCTCACTGAAATAGGTAAAGTTTCCTTTACTATTGAGCGTGGCATATACGGAGGGTGACTCAGGCGTAACATTTACTGCTTCAAGGTCCTGATAAGATTTCCCCAACTCTTCATATAGCTTGGACATTTCAGAAGCCATCTTTTTGGAGGCCTCCTCCGAATCTTGCAGCTCCAGCACAGTTGTCCTTACATTTCTCGCCAAGGGCCGGAAAACAAAGATGAGTTCAAGGATGATTATCATCAGTGAAATTACAAACAGATATATTTCGGTTCGCTTAAGCTGAAAGACTTTTGCCCTCGCTTCTTCATCATATTGAAACACAATCTTGTCCATGCCCTCAAGGAAGTAAGGTTCATTTTCAAGAATTATAGAAATTTTTTCTTCCGGGGATGAAATAGAGTCCTGTAACAAGGCCCTGGCATTTTGGTAAATTGCCTGATAACGGGGTTCAATCGCACTAAACATTTGCATGATCGTCGGAGAGTTATCTCCTGACAGTCCCAGGGTGGTGTCTCCATACAATAAGCCTTCTTGGGACTTTTTCCAAAGATCCAGCGAGTTACCCAATTGTAATCGGGACTGTTCTAAACTGACCCCCTGACTAATTTTAAGAGCCTCCTTGCTAATCTTTTGACTTAGCATCCGCTGACGACCTGCTACGTTGATGACCCTTGCATCATCCTGTTGATTACTGATCGATGTTTGGATGAGTAGCTGACTGATAATGATACTTAGTGCGATACACCCAAGTGCAGTAAGATATAAGTATTCAAGTCGTTTAAACCTGGGCTCAGCCATAATGAGGACTCAAAAATAAGTAAATAGCCCGACTGAGTAGTAAATACTACGTAATTTCACGCATAGCCAACGTAAACCTTGCCGTCTTTGATTTTTACCGGATAGGTGGCGATCTCACATTCATCACCATTAAGGTTTTTGCCGGTCTTTAGTGAAAAGGTCTTTTTATGAAATGGACAGGCTACTTTTGGTTCCTCGCCATGCGCTCCAATCAAACCCCTGGAAAGAATCATTTGCTTCTTGTGCGGGCAAAGATTTTGTGTGGCATACCATTCATCTCTTCTGCTAAATTTAAAAATGGCTATTTGCAAACCATCTACACTGACACAGAGTCCTCCATTTTCAGGGAAATCCGTTTCATTCAGAACCATCTTCCAGGCACTTACCTCTTCTGGTTTTATTGTCTTATATTGAACTAGCATCTATTGATTCTTAATAAAGTGTAAAATCTATTCCCAGTCAGCTGGTTTTTTCATTTCTCTCATGGGTACAAATTGTTGCGTTGGATCGTAATCATCTGCATTGGCAAAATGCCTGAATCTTGACATCATTTTTTCATCGTTGATCGCTTCTTGCCACTCACAGTGATAGGCTGCAATCAATGCCTGCATGTCTTTTTCCAACTCCTCACCAATACCCAGGCAATCATTCACTACTACATCTTTCAGGTATTCTATACCCCCTTCAAGTTTATTCAGCCAAACAGAGGTTCTATTTAGTGGTTCGGCTGTTCGGATATAAAACATAAGAAAACGATCCAGGTATTTTATGGCTGTCTTCTCATCAATATCACCTGCCAAAAGCTTAGCATGCTGAGGATTTGTACCTCCATTCCCACACACGTATAAATTATAGCCTATCTCTGTGGCAATTAAACCAAAATCCTTACTCTGTGCTTCAGCGCACTCGCGCCTACACCCCGAAACCGCTCCCTTCAGCTTATGCGGGGATCTCAATCCCTTATATCTATTTTCGATTTCAATGGCAAACGAAACCGAATCGTGAAGCCCAAACCTACACCAGGTAGACCCCACACAGCTCTTCACTGTTCGAAGCGCTTTGCCATAAGCATGGCCACTTTCAAATCCAGCATCAATCAATTCCCGCCAGATCCGTGGAAGATCATTTAACCTTGCACCAAATAAATCTATTCTTTGACCTCCAGTGATTTTGGTATATAATCCATATCTCTTGGCCACAGCACCAATAGCAATCAACTTGTCCGGGGTAATTTCTCCTCCGGGCACCCGGGGTACCACGGAGTAGCTACCTCCTTTTTGTATGTTAGCCAAAAATCGATCATTGGTATCCTGAATGGTATCCTGCTTAAGAATTTTGTCATTCCATATACTGGCCAGCAAGGAGGCTACAGCCGGCTTACAGGTCTCACAACCATCTCCGGTACCATATTCATCCAGGAGGTCATCAAATGTCCTGATATTTTTGACCTTAATCAGGCTGTATAATTCTTGTCTGGTATAATCAAAATGCGCACAGAGCGTTTTCCTCACCACTTTACCCATGCATTGAAGTGTAGCAGCATAGATATCACCCACCATAGGAGAGCATGCTCCGCAGCCCGTACCTGCTCCGGTACACTTCCTGACCTTCTGTAAATCTGGATTTTCCTGTTCCTTAATTGCCTGCACGATCTCCCCTTTACTCACATCTTCACAAGAACAGATTTGCGTAGAATCAGGCAAATCATCCATTCCTCCACCTGCAACCGCCGCACCTCTTTTCCCAAGAATCAGGTCTTCCGGATTTGGTGGCAAAGCCATCCCATTTTTAGTGAACTGTAAGAGCATACCATAATCATCTGCATCCCCAATTAAGATGCCTCCCAATAGCTTCTTCCTATCCGCTGAAATGTTGACACGTTTATAAATACCTGCATTTTTATCTTCAAATGAAATAGGAATACAACCGGGAGTTTCACCCAAAGCATCTCCAAAACTTCCTACATCTACACCAATAAGCTTGAGCTTGGTAGACATATCCGCTCCGCTAAACAATTGCTCTTTATCTTCAGTCAGTCTCTTGACGACCACCTCTGCCATGTCATAGCCAGGAGCTACCAAACCATACACCATACCATTGAAAGAGGCAGCTTCACCTATGGCATAGATATCAGGGTCATTGGTTTGCATGTGTTCGTTTACCTTAAATCCTCCACGCGGACCTGTTTCTAACCCGGCTTTACCAGCCAGCTCGTCACGCGAGACTATCCCACAGGAAATCACAAGTATATCTGTATCAAGCATGCTTCCATCCCTAAATTCCAGACCATTGAGTTTTCCATTCCCAATAATCTCTTTGGTGTTTTTATTGAGTAAAATTTCTATTCCTAAGGCCTCAATTTTACTTTTCAACATGGCAGAACCTTGCTCATCCAACTGCCTGGGCATTAACCGGGGGGCAAACTCCACTACCTGTGTCTCCAGTTTCAAATCCATCAATGCTTTGGCCGCTTCCAGACCGAGGAGTCCTCCTCCTAAAACCGCTCCCCGCTTTACCTTTCTGGAGAAATCAATAATTTGAGTAAGGTCTTCAATCGTTCGATATACAAAAACGCCTTTCTTATTCACACCTTCTATGGGTGGGACCATCGCTCGGGACCCTGTAGCTAAAATCAGGTAATCATAAGACTCTTTCTCGCCTGTATGCGTTTTGATCAACTTCTTTTCACGGTCAATCTCCGTGACCAGCTTTCCGGTAACTAATTCAATATCATTATTCTCATACCAGGTACGAGGTGCCATCAAAAGCTTTTCCTCCGATTGATCTGAAAAATATTCACTAAGGTGAACCCTGTCATAAGCCGGGATGGTTTCTTCACCAAATACCTTGACCTTAAATTGATTCCCGTCTGCTCTGGACCTCAACTTCTCACAGAATTTGTAGCTAACCATTCCATTTCCAATGACTAAGACCTTCTTCATAGTACAGCGTTTATATGATTACGTAATAAATACGTAAATTTACGTATATTTATATCAGTTATAAAAACATAATTACGTATTTTTACGAAATAATTTTTTAAGTATGTCAAAACTATCATTAATCGGAGCAGGACCGGGAGATCCGGAATTAATCACTTTAAAGGCCATCAGAGCATTAAATGAAGCACAAGTAGTCCTTTATGACGCACTGGCTAACGAAATGTTACTTGATTACTGTAATGAGGATTGCGTAAAAGTATACGTAGGAAAAAAGCCCGGAATACATAGGTATCAACAGATCTACATCAATGACATGATTGTTGATTTTGCCAAACAGTATGACAATGTAGCCAGGCTAAAAGGTGGTGATCCTTTTGTCTTTGGCAGAGGTCATGAAGAAATGGAGCACGCACTGGCTCATAATATAGAAGTAGAAATCATTCCAGGGATTAGCAGTGCCACTGCCGTTCCCGAACTTTGTGGAATACCAGTGACAAAACGTGGAGTAAATGAGAGTTTTTGGACAATCACGGGAACTACAAGATCACTGGAACTATCTAAAGATGTGCACCTTGCAGCAAAATCGTCGGCCACTGTGATCATCTTGATGGGCATGAGCAAGCTTGAGAAAATTGTTCAAATATTTAAAGGACGCAGAGGTGAGCAGGAACCGATAGCCATTATTCAGGATGGCAGTACCATTCATCAGAAACTGGTCATTGGTGACATGGCAAATATTGAAGAACTGGCTTCAGTCCATAGATTAGGCTCTCCAGCTATTATTGTAATTGGTGAAGTGGCTAAATACGGGAACATTTTGGGTCAGGTATCCAGAGAATACAACGAAGGGTATGACTCATATGCCTAGCTCAAAGTGTTGTTTGAGGTAGTTATATAGAGGTTCACACCGTTTCACCAAGGGTTTTAATGCATCAGAAACCTCTATCTTCTTCTCTTCGTAAGCATCAAATCCAGTTGATTGATGTACATTGCTATACCAGTATTTTGCCCAGATGCCATCCTCTTTCCTCCTACCTGCCTTCCATGATAGCATAGCCGGTTGAAACTCAATACGTGCCTTCCTGCACATGGCATCCAGTGCTTTGTGTGGGTTGAGCAGAATATCACTTGCATCAATCACCATAAATGTTGCCCCGATTTTCTTGAAATAGTTGAGCAAATCCACCTGGGCCTGATATCCAATATCCTTCATCTTTGGCTTATCCACAACTTTGGAGAAGGAATTTATCATCTGGAGGGGCTCTCTGGTGAGAATAATATTAACAACCTTGCTGGTAAAGGATATATCCAGGTCCAACATGTGGTGAGTCATGTTCTTGTAGAACACTACAGGTTTGTCCTGCGGGCCCATCATTGTGCGGATAACCGTGTTGCCATCATGCTCCATAGCCTGCATAATCTCAACAGCTCCGGGATGATATTCTTTGGCTGATGTATGACTCAGGTAAAAACCATAAAAAGGTTCATCCACTACTTTGGTGTCAGTTCGCTGAGCAAATGAATACATAAGTGCCGTAGAAATATTCCTTGGACTTGACCATAAGCAGATCCTCACTGTTTGATCTTTAGTCATGACCATTTTCAGTTACCTGGTCTTCAATTAATTGATCATACCAATCACGGATTTTTTTGGTCATCTCTCCTTGTAGTCCATCTCCGATTATTCGGCCATCGATTTTAACAACAGGTGTCAATCCACCAAAAGTACCCGTAACAAAGGCTTCATCTGCGTCATAGACGTCCACTAAGGAAAAATTCTTCTCGCTACAAGCCAACCCGAATCTATTGCAAAGTTCTATCACATAACCTCTGGTAATCCCATTCATGCAATACGCTCCTGTGGATGTCCAAACTTCATGATCTTTTACCATGAAGAAATTGGTTGCATTGCAGGTAGCTACAAATCCATGGATGTCCAACATCAAAGCTTCATCTGCTCCTGCTTCAAGGGCTTGCACAAGGGCCTGTACCTCATGCAGTTTACTATGACAGTTAAGTTTTGGGTCCAGGTAATCCGGAGACCCTCTCCTGATAGTGCTGGTGAAAAGTGTGATTCCCTGATCTCTCACCGAGGTATCCGCTAACTTATACTCTGGTATAATTACAACATTGGGACCGGATACCGTAAGCCTGGGATCTTGAGAAGGTGTACTTTTTATTCCTCTGGTCACCATGAGCCGTACATGGACATGATCTTTCATCTGGTTGGCGTCCAGGGCATTCCAAATCATATCTTTTAATTCCTCACGGCTAAAAGGGAGTTTCATTCCAATAGCTTTAGCACCCTGCCATAACCTATCCAGATGTTTATCCAGGAAAACCAACGTCCCTTTATGCAATCTAAATGCTTCCCAAACACCATCACCTACCAGGTAGCCACTGTCGAATACTGAAATTTTTGCATCATTTCTGGAAAATAACTCACCATTGATACTGATCAGAATCTCTTGATTCCTATTATCTGGCAATGAATTGTGTGTTCCTTTCATTAAAAATATTTTAAGATAAACAACAAGGGGTTATTACCTCATATAGGTGTGAATCATGAAACTAGCTTTTTTATAAATTTACATCCTAAACATTCACATTAAAAATCAACAAAAATGAAATTTGAACACTTCGCCCTTAATGTATCCGACCCTTCATCAGTGGCCGATTGGTATGTCAAAAACTTAGGTGCTAAAGTTGTACATAAGGTGGACAACGAAACCCAAACGAAATTTCTGGCGGATGAAGCCGGTCATGTGTTTATGGAGATTTATAACAATCCAAAGGGTGAATACCTGAAATTTGAGAAATTACATGTATTAGGCTTCCATGTAGCCTTTGTTTCTCATGACTCAGCAAAAGACAGGGACAGACTAATGAAGGAAGGTGCTATCGTAGAAGAAGAAGTAACCCCCAACGAAGGATCACTTCTCGTAATGATGCGCGACCCGTGGGGGATTCCTTTACAACTATGCCAAAGAAGTAAGCCGTTATCCAACTAACGTATTAATGGCCCTGTCCAGATGCACATATCCCCCATCAACAAACATCCATTGACCGGTGGTGTGTGCACTTCGATCGGAAAGTAAAAATACCGTCATCGCAGCGATCTCTTCTGAGGTAGTCATTCTTTTTCCCAAAGGGATCCTTGCGGTGATTTCCTCAAGTTTATTTTCCGGGTTATCAAATGTCTTGATCCATTTTTCGTAAAGTGGGGTCATCACTTCAGCGGGTAGAATGGCATTCACTCGGATACCATAAGGTGCCAACTCTACCGCCCATTCTCTTGTTAAAGCGATCTGCGCTCCCTTACTGGCTGCGTATCCAGATGTACCACCCTGGCCCGTAACACAAGTCTTTGAACTGATATTCACTACGGATCCCTTGGTTTTCTTTAAGTAGGGCAATGCATAATAGACCATATCATAGTAATGCATCAGATTGGTATTTACTGAATCCCTAAATTTCTGCGGGCTTCCATGCTCAAGACCAGCACCATCATTAAAACCAGCATTATTTACAATTCCATCAATGCCTCCGAATTTGGCAACACTTTCCTTGATCACACCCTCGCAGGCACCATCCTTAGACAGCTCTACAAGAATATTCAACCCCTTCGCTCCTATCCCTTCCATCCATTTTACCAATGCTTCACCTTCAGCTTTTGATCGACCGGCTACAACTACATTCGCACCTTCCTGAGCCAATTCCTTAGATATAGCTTCACCGATTCCTTTTGCACCACCTGTCACTATAAAAGTCTTTCCTGATAATCTTAAATCCATGTTATTCTTAAAATCATAATTAATCTTCAGCCTGAATTATCCATCAGAGCTATCTTAAAAGAGCATAAAACTACAATGATTTTTGCTATCCTCAGACCTTATAAAAGGCTGCAGCATTATTTCCCATCACTTTGTCTCTCGTATCAGCATCAAACGGCTTTAGATACTGATCAAGAATTGAAAACACTTTCTGATATGGACTGGACAATAAACATACCGGCCAATCACTACCATAGAGGAGCCGATCCGGACCAAACTCTTCAAAAATGACATCCAGATAGGGTACAAAATCGTCATATTGCCAGTTTTGCCAGTCAGCCTCTGTAACCATTCCTGAAACCTTGCAAAATAAGTTTTCGTGTTGGGCAAGGTTCTTAATCCCCTTCTTCCAGTCTACCAGTTCCGCATCTTTGATCTTTGGTTTGGCAATGTGATCTAAAACCACCTTTTGATCTGCGTGGATCTTGTTCATGAAGGTATTAGCTTCTGCCAGTTGGTTTTCAAAAATCAGGAGATCATAGCAAAGGTCAAATTCTCGCAGACATTTGACCCCGTTAATAAAATCAGGTTGGAGCATATATCCTGGAGGCTCACTTTGTAATATATGTCTTAGTCCTTTTAGAAATGGGTCCTTTTTTAATTTTTCAATCTCACTTTTTAGACTTTTGGATTGAAGGTCCAGCCAACCCACCACGCCCAGGACGTGATCATTGTTGTGGGCATAATTCAGCAGGAAATCGTTCTCCTTTCCATTTTGTCTGGCTTGAACAGCGATAAATCCGTCAATACCCAATTGTTGATGAAACGGCAGAAGATCTTCCGGAGTAAATGAGTCACGGATGGCTGCTAACTCGTCAGTAATCCAGTCATACTCCTCCTGATCAAATTGCCACAAGTGTATATGGGAGTCAATTCTCATGGGGGCTGAAATTAATAAAAAAAATTACTTTTTATTAAGAAGTCTCCACTTTAATCCCAAATAAACCTCTCTGCCGTGGATCGGAGAATAAGCATAGGCCGTGTCAAAATTATCACTGAAGCCGGGGCTAGCATTGGGGTCATTAAATCCTGTTAAAGGAGACCATGGCTGAATATAATTAAATAAATTCTGCACACCCCCATAAAGGCTCAATCCCTGACCAAATTCTTTTGATACCTGGACATTATGAATAGAGAAATGATTGGACAAAGTGGGCCTGCTTTGAGGGAGAGGATCTCCATTATGATCCAGGTCATAAACCTCCGGCAGCTTCATTAAGCCAGTATAACTTGCCGTATATGACAGGGTAAGATCAAGTTTCCTGATTTTGTAATTGGTCGTAAATACACCTGATGATCTGGGAGAGAACTCGATCTCATTGATCTCCCCTTCTTCATTTTCAGTAACTTTCTGAACGCTAACCCCCAGACTGAAAGCCAATGGGAAACTAAATTGATGCTGAATATTCATTTCGATGCCTTTGCTCTCAGCAAAGCCATCACTATTGGCATAAATGATTTGATCCTGAACATCATAATTAGGGGTGATCTTATTGGTAAAGTAGGTGTAAAAAGCATCTATATCAATCATGCCCTGACTATTTCCTATCACATAAACATGGTTCAGGTTGAGTGAGAAATTGTAAGATTCTTCCGGCAGCAGCTCTTCTTCAATGACGACCTCCCGCTGACCCGTTACAAATGCATGATCTTCCGTAAAAAGATTGACCACCCTGAAACCTGTCCCAAAATTTGAACGTAAGGTTGTCCATTCACCTGGCTTATACTTCAGGTTTAACCGGGGAGCAAAAATAAACCCATGCTCACTATAATGATCCAGTCTGGCTCCCCCTAAAAAGGTAAACCGATTTGTTGCTGTCCATTCATCCTGCACAAACAACCCCGGGATAAACTGTTTTTGCGGCTTATTTTCATTATTTGAACTAGTTGCAATTGTATTGTCATCATATACCTGATACCTGTTGGTCATTCCAGCCAGTATTGCGTGCTCATCTTGTGCATGACTCCAGACAAGGTTCGCAAAAACAATATCCTGCGAGGCCTGATAGTAATCACTACCATAATAGCTATCCTGGTCATGTGTACTCAGCGAGTATTTTAGATTAATATTATTTACCCAGGGCAAAGCATAAGTACCAAAGACTTCTGCACGCTTGGTAAAAATGCTTTCGCCATAGATTTGATCATTACCTCTTAGTTCGAGATAGTTCCGATCGTTCAGGAACTCTCTCACCCCATTTCTTCTGTCTTCATAGTAATATTTAGCTGCGATATCAAATTGTTTACCTGACTTCCTATAGATATCCCACTTGGTAAATAAGGACAGCCTGTCCAGGTTTACATTATCACCAAAACCATCATTGTTCCGATCATCAAAATCATTGATGTAAGCATAGTTCAACCCAATGAACCCACTGCTTTTTCCGACCTTAGGGGCAAAGGATAAGTTTCCAAAGGACTCCATGTGTGAAGTACCCATTATATCAACAGAAACCGGAGGTTGGTTCTTCGGATCTTTCGTGATAATGTTAATAACACCCGCCACTGCCTCAGAGCCATAGAGTGTGGAGCTTGGCCCTTTGATGACTTCAAAACGATCAATGATCGTACTGGGGATTCCATTTAAGCCATAGACTGATGCCAGATTGCCATAAATAGGCGAACCATCCATAAGGACTGCTGTGTAAGGGCCAGGCAAGCCATTGATTGAAATGCTATTGGTAAAACAAACTCCACAAGCCACTACTTCCTGCACGCCATTGACCAGACTAATGCCTTCGACGATACTCGATGCTGCGGTTGGCAAATAGGTCTCTAAGTAGTTTGATGTGACAACATCAATCTTCACTGGTGATTGGGAAACAAAGGTAGGTTGCATTGTACCTGTCACCACCACTTCATCATAAGTCAATAAACTTTCGCTTAAGGAGATTTTCAGCTTGCTATCTGATTGTTCATTCACTGATATTTTTTCGATATGTGTTTTAAACCCTACAAATCTGACCTCCAATTGATATTTTCCTTGTTGAACACCCTCTATTTCAAAAAACCCCTGATTATCTGTAACTGTTGCAAAATCCGTATCGAGTAGTCGGACTGTGGCACCTGGAATGGTACTTTCATCACCAATCACCTCTCCGGATATAGAAAACTGTCCTAAAACAGCCAGAGGAAGAGACAAATAGCACATAATAATGAGGAGTAGCCTTATCATATTTAAAAGTATCTAATCATTCGTCAATGTAACTGCTAAATTATATATTAGATTACACAAAACAAAATTTTAGACTAATCTAAATTTATAAACACTTATTTTCTCGCCTTATACTGTAGTTTTAAAAAATGTGAAGGTGATTAATGCGTCTAATTAGCGATCAAAATATCAATCTCCCGGATAAGCATCGTATAATTTTCTTCGAGCTCTGAGACTTTCAATTTAATTTGATCCGGATCAAAGGTCTTTTCGATTAGATTAGCCAAATCTTCAACGATAAAAGCTCCAATTATCCTGCTGGAACCTTTCATTTTGTGAGCAACCGCCCTGATGTCATCATGGTTTTGTGACTGCATGGCCTGCTGGATGCGCAACATACACTCATCATTCTCCTTTTTGTAGATAACCAGGAGATCTTTCATATTGCCTTTGTATTGACTCTTCAGCCAGTCAGTGTCAATAATCTTTTGATCACTCATCTGAAAGTTCTTGTAGGAGCTCTTCGAGATGTTCCTGACTTACGGGCTTGCTTAAATAATGATTTACCATAGGTTCCAGGCTGGTTTTTAGTAATGAATCTTCTCCTGAACCAGTCAACACAATGATTGGAATACTATTCATTTTTTTCTCACCTTTCATATGGACAATGAGATCTGCTCCATTTTTTTCAGGCATTTGAAGATCTACAATGGCTAAATCGATTGGATTTGATTCTAGTATTTTTTTTGCATCATCATAGTTTGAAACACAAAAAACTTCAGCATCCAAATTAATCTCCTGAAGCTTATTATTTATATCAAACAAAGCAGTTTGACTGTCATCTAAAACCAAAATTTTTTTCACCTGGTGATAATAGGGTTTATATGTCAAATGCAGGAATAAATATAAGTCAATTACAACACATTTCGTATTTGCAAAAGTGTTTAACACATCTAAAATATAAATCAATATATCAATATATCGTAATAAGTTTTTAGATAATGAAGTTTTCAGTTGACTGTATGTCAGGTCAATACATACAACAGCTTGTTGTTATGGCCATAACTCATTATGTTTATTTAAACTTCAAAACCCATTTAAGGATGACCAAACATTTAATCTTTATTTATATTTTCCTTTTTATTAATCATGTCCTCTACTCACAAGAAATACGAATAACCGAAAAAACTGAAGTATATAAATCAGTAGATGCTATAGACCTCACAGTAGATATTTTCACACCAGAAGATCAGCAAGAAAAACGGAATGCGATCATTTTCTTTCACGGTGGAGGTTGGGTATTTGGTCATGCCGGCGAGTTTCATGGAGCTTGTAAGAGGTATGCTGAAAAAGGCTTTGTGACATTCTCTTTTGAGTATCGCCTGTCAATAAATGAAGATGAGTCTTATCCTCATCCGAGCATAACCCCGTATGAATGTGTAATGGATGCTCGTTCAGCAGTAAGGTGGGTAAGAAAAAATGCTGATAGATTTAACATCAACCCGGACATGGTTGCGGTGGGAGGTCAATCTGTCGGTGGGCAGCTGACCTTGATGACTGCTTTGGGAGACTCCATAAATGAAGCTACTGACGATTTAGCAATCGACCCAACCCCAAACCTTATGTTACTTTATTCTTCTACTGTAAATACCATGGAAGCATGGTGTGATCGGATATTCGGAGAAGGAGATCCAAGAATATGGGACATATCTCCCTATCATAACGTAAGGCCAGAAATGCCCCCGGCAATAGAATTTCATGGACTTGATGATAACATTGTAAAATTCTGGACCGTCAGGCTTTTTGAGAATAGGGCAAAAGCTAATGGTAATGTTTTCGAGACATTGACCTTTGAAGGGCGAGGTCATTATTTGGGTGAGGGAAACGAAAAGTACTCCAGGCTATTCGATGAGGAGATTATAGAAAGGACAGATGAATTTCTTTCTCGATACGGATTTATGAAATAGTTATTGTACCCCGGGCAAAAAAAAGGTACCTCAGTGATGAGATACCTTTTTTTTCAGAAATATTAATTTCTTTATTTCTTCACCTTGTTCACTACTTCTTTAAAAGCCTGTGGGTGGTTCATGGCTAAATCAGCCAATACTTTTCTATTGATATCAATGTTGGCTTTTTTCAACCCGTTGATAAATTGAGAATAAGACAGATCATATTCTCTTACTGCGGCATTGATTCGTTGTATCCACAATGCTCTGAATTCTCTTTTCTTCGCTTTCCTGTCGCGGTATGCATATTGCAAACCTTTTTCAACAGCATTTTTGGTTACAGTCCAAACATTCTTTCTTCGTCCAAAGTAACCTTTGGCTTGTTTGAATACCTTTTTCTTTCTGGCCCTTGAGGCCACATGATTTACTGATCTCATTGTTTTTGATTTTGATGATTGGCGTCAGAATCCTGCACTTATTACCAATCCTCTGGTTAAACTTAATTAACGAATTAGATGTTGAGCATGTCTTTTATGTTCTGCTCATCAGACTTGTCTACCAACGCCATATGTCTCAGGTTTCTTTTCTGCTTGGTCTCCTTTTTCGTCAGGATGTGATTCTTAAAAGCATGTTTTCTTTTAATCTTCCCTGATCCGGTTACCTTAAACCTTTTCTTGGCACTGGATTTAGTTTTTACTTTCGGCATTTTTTTTACTTTTTCTTCGTAGTCGGTTTTGGAGAAAGTATTATAGACATCCTTTTACCCTCTAGCTTTGGAAGCAGCTCTACCTTGCCATATTCTTCCAGTGCCTGAGCAAATTTTAATAACAATATCTCTCCTCTTTCCTTGAAAACAATTGTCCTTCCAACAAAATGAACAAAAGCTTTAACTTTTGCTCCTTCTTTAAGGAATTTTATTGCATGATTTAGCTTGAAATTGAAATCGTGATCGTCTGTATTGGGCCCAAAACGTATTTCTTTAATAACCGTTTTTTGAGTCTTTGCTTTGATCTCCTTTTGCTTCTTCTTCTGCTCGTATTTGAACTTAGAATAATCAATAATCTTGCAAACCGGGGGATCAGCCTTAGGTGAGATCTCGACAAGGTCCAGGCCTTGCTCTCTTGCTAAATCCAGGGCTTTCTGAATACCGTACACATCAACTTCCACATTATCTCCTACAACCCGGACTTCCCTGGCTCTGATATGCTCGTTGATCCTGTATGGCTCTTCAACTCGCCCTCTAAAATTTCCTTGTCTTCTAATAATTGTTTTCCTCCTTTTTTAATTTTACCATAAAAAACAGAAGCGCAAATATCGCCATTATTTTCAGCATTAAAAATGCAATATTCTAATTATTTATAAATTTCCCAGCCTCAGTTTCAAAGAATTCGATAAAAGATGCCACTTTCATCGCTCCCTGGTCTCCTTTTCCATGAGATCTAACTGAAACCATTCCCTCACTGGCTTCTTTTTCTCCAACGATTAGCATAAACGGGATTTTTTGCATCTCCGCATCTCTGATCTTTCTTCCAATCTTCTCATCTCTTTCATCAATCTTACCACTGATATTACGCACTTGCAATTCAGTGTAGACTTCATTGGCATAGTCATGATACTTTTCTGATATGGGTAAAATTGATGCCTGCTCCGGAGCCAGCCACAATGGAAAATTACCTGCCGTACTCTCGATAAGAATGGCTACAAACCGTTCCATAGACCCAAAAGGAGCCCTGTGGATCATGACTGGACGGTGTTTTTGATTATCGGCACCCACATATTCTAATTCAAAGCGATCAGGTAAATTATAATCCACCTGAATCGTCCCTAGCTGCCATTTTCTTCCCAGGGCATCTTTGACCATGAAATCAAGCTTAGGGCCATAGAATGCAGCCTCACCCAGTTCCACAACAGTACTGAGGCCTTTTTCCTGAGCCACTTCCTGAATAGCTTTTTCTGCTTTTTCCCAGTTTTCATCAGTTCCAATATACTTTTCCGGTGTGTCCGGATCTCTTAGCGAGATCTGTGCTGTAAAGTCCTGAAACCCTAATGCATTGAAAACATAGAGCACCAGGTCAATCACCTTTGCAAACTCGCCTTTTACCTGGTCAGGCTGACAAAAAATATGCGCATCATCCTGTGTAAAACCTCTTACTCTTGTTAATCCATGAAGTTCGCCACTTTGTTCATACCGATATACGGTGCCAAACTCTGCAAACCTTATCGGGAGCTCTTTATATGACCTGGGCTTTGACTTGTAGATCTCACAGTGATGAGGACAGTTCATAGGCTTCAACAGAAACTCCTCCCCTTCTTCAGGAGTGTGAATAGGCTGGAAAGAATCCTGGCCATATTTGGCGTAGTGCCCGGAAGTTACGTAAAGTTCTTTACCCCCGATATGTGGGGAAACAACCTGCTCATACCCAGCTTTTACCTGTGCTTTTTTTAGGAAATTCTCCAATCGTTCCCTGAGCACAGCACCTTTTGGAAGCCATAGAGGTAAGCCCTTGCCCACTTTATCCGAAAACGTGAACAATTCTAATTCCTTTCCTATTTTTCTGTGATCTCTCTTCTTTGCTTCCTCAAGCAACTCCAGATATTCGGATAGTTCTTTCTGTTTTGGGAAGGTGATTCCATAGAGTCGAGTAAGCTGCTTCCTGTTCTCATCTCCTCTCCAATAGGCACCGGCCACATTGAGAATTTTCGCTGCTTTGATAAACCCGGTATTGGGAATGTGCGGCCCCCTACAGAGGTCTGTAAAATTTCCCTGAGTATAGAAGGTTATTTTACCGTCTTCTAAACCTTCAAGTAATTCCAGTTTATATTCATCACCTTTTTTCTGATAATAGTCAACGGCATCTTTCTTGGGAATCTCCTCTCTAGTAAACTCATTCTTCTCTCTGGCCAGCTCCAGCATCTTATCCTCAATTTTTTTCAGGTTTTCCGAATCAAATGGAATATCTCCAAAGTCTATGTCATAGTAAAATCCGTTTTCAATGGGGGGCCCAATGCCGAGCTTTATCCCAGGATACAGGGCTTCCAGAGCTTCCGCCATCAGGTGAGCTGAAGAGTGCCAAAGGGCCATTTTACCTTCTTCATCGTTCCAGGTCAGAAGTTTTAGACTGGCATCCGATTCTATGGGTCTGGTAGCATCCCACACTTCACCATTTACTTTGGCAGCCAGTACATTTCTGGCTAATCCCTCACTGATGGTTACTGCAATATCTAGGGCTGTAACCCCTTTTTCAAACGGTTTCACACTCCCATCCGGAAGTGTGATCTTGATTTCACTCATTATCTAAGGAAGTCTTGGGTGACAATTCTGGTATTGGCGTTTTTCGCCTTTCTTCTATTTCCCGCAAATATGCGATTTTTCGGGAAACATCCTGAGCCATTTCTCGTGCTAAATTGTCTGTAGAATCTAACTCAATCAATAAGTTGAGTAGTTGTAACGATGCAATAAGCGCCCCACGTTCCTCATAGATAGAAGCTTTCATAAACAAGGCTTCTCTTGATGAATCGACCTGAATCAATTTATCTACAAATAACATGGTCGAATCCCAGTGCTTTTCTTCCCAATACCATCTGGTTAGTTGCTCCAAAGCTGCTTTTTCATTGTGGCTTAACAAGATTCCCTTTGCCCGTTTTCGTTCTCCCATCTGATATAAACTTTTGGCAAGCATAGCTCTTGTTTGAAAGGTGGTATCACTTTGAACAGACATTGTGAGAATACTTTTTGCCCGACCAGGTTGCTTAATCTTTAACAATAAAGGGACATAATGAGTGATAAGATCTTTATGTTTTGGGTCAATTTTCTGGAGCTTACTATAGTGATAAATACTCATGAGTGTATCACCCATTTTCAAGAAATTCCGTGCTACAAAAGCTTCGTTTTCTGCTTCCTTGTACTCATAGATGTAATCATTGAGGAGCTCAATGGTCTTTTCCCGTTGAGACAATATCATATGAGCCCTGATATTAGATTCCATCATCTCAGCATCCAGGTTATTCAGCTTCCCCCAGGAATCAAGTAGTTCCATCAGTGGGGCATACTGCTCATTCTTTTCATAGTATTGGACATATTTGTTTACCAACTCCTTATCTTGTCCCAACCTTTCCCGAGCCTGATTCAATGCATCGATGGAGATGGGAGGCCAACCTAACTTTTCAAGATAATATAGCTTTTGTCTGACCAGTTGATCCGAAGGCTCTTTCTCATATGCCTTTTCAACTTCCTGGAACGCTTCCCAGTAGACATTTTCTGTAGAATCCAAACTTGAAATTTCTTGCTTTTCAACTTTGGAATTACAGCCAATGATAAATACAATTAAAAGAATAAGTAGTCGCACCTCAAAGGTTAAAGTCAATACTAAATTTCACCGCAAATTTATTGACATTATTCTGATCCAGGTAGGTTAATCGATGGAAAGCCTGAACCGTAAGGATCCTAAAAATATTTTCTACACCATAGCCCACCTCAATATAGGGCTTATTTGTGAATTGGGTGAATGGTAAAACAGGCTCCCCATTGGTATCGGTGGCGTAAATCACTCGGTCGATACTGGATTGGCTCAAGTCTCCATAAAGGATATTGGCTTCACCGATGAGTCTTAGTTTTAATCGCTTAATCAAGGGGATGGTATTCAAAATGATACCTTCGAAAGAATGCCGATACCTGAGCTCTGCAAATCTGTCAGAACTAAACTCAAAATAATTCATCAGGTTGTAGGCAAAATCAACATAAAAGGGCGTTTCGTTTCCTATGGTGTTGTAAAGTAAGGGATAGGGAATGTCTCCCAATATCAAACCTCCAACCGCTTTTATTTTAGAAATACCTAAAATCCCCATTTTCTGCCGCTTCTCAACGGAGAATCTTAGCTTATGATATTCAAATGAACTCTCCAATACATCCTTAAAACCATAGGTGTATTTGAACTCAAAAGCTGGCCACCTCACTGTGCCCATACTTAGTCTGTCATTATCGTTGATGACGAATATCTCATCTTTTGCATACTTTGTGTTTAGAGATATCTCTGAAGTCCTGAAAATAGAATCGGTTGTCATGTCAAGCCCCGGATTCATGTAATACTTAAAATCAAACAGTGGATTGAATACCTCATGCTTTAATTGAAGTTCCTGACTAAATCCGGCGGCATGCTGTCTCATATACCTGACATTGTAGTCATCAATTAAAAACGGATTATATAGATTACCAAAGCGACTCAGTGTATACAGGAAGCTGAAAGGTTCAAAATCATCATTGAGTACCCAAACCTGTTCAATCTCCCTTTGATGTTCAATCCTCAAGGTTGACCAGTGCTTCCTGTTTAATATACGCTCTACATAAAACCGGTACTTCCATCGATCATCGTCAAATCCATATCCCACATGTCCTCCAAGCACCCATTCATCGCTAAAATCAATGGAAGTTCTTAGTCCAAATCCTGGTCTCCATCCCTCGATATCGTTCTTTCCCAGGAAAGTTGTATAAGGGCCTATTTCTACAATACCCATCTTGTGATACCCATTAAAGGCAAACTTCCCCGCATCCATTCCCAGTTTGATAATGGGTACCTGCTTCAGCGTGTCAATCATTTTAAACACGGCCACTTCCGTTGTTGTCAATGAATCATGCCGGTTTTCAGCCCAGTATGATTCATTACGTTCCACCTGCCAGTCATCAAATGTTACAGGGTTCTGATAGAACTTATTGTCTTTTGGTTGATTCACAATATGATCCGCTGTCGATACGTAGAACTTAGCAATAACACTTGGAGATATCTTTGTCAATTCTATCAGATCAACAACTACCCTGGTTTTGGATGGTAACCAGGGACCAGCATCCGTTTTAATCAAATCCTCCTGTATCTTTAATCTGTCTACAAAGTTCAGGTTAGCCGATCTTGGGACAGTAGCGTCTATTCGTTTCAAAGCATAATCTCCTTTCGTAATCCACATACTCCCCCTGAATGCCAGGTCCTGTTCTCTTTTTGGAATAAAATCAATACGATAACAAAAATCGCCATCAAGCCACAGGCTATCAATCAAATCATATTCATAGTAAATCCTCCCTCCGTCTGCAATGGGTGAAACAAATTCCTTACTGACGATATTCAGCCAGTTTTTATAGAAATTATACTGTTGAAAAGAAGCTCCAATGACCTGGGATGTTAAGGTTCCATCGGTAATTCCAATACCGTGAACCTTGGTTTTGAGGATCTCTTCATGCCTGAATGTGGGGTTTTTCTTGTAATAGAATTTCGAAATGGCTTCGGATAGAAAAACTGGCATTATGGGCTGTCCATCATCTCCGGCGATTTGTTCGGCACTGTCCAGAATTTGGCTTATTCTGTTCATAAACTTTCGGCCTTTCAGTTTTTCGCCAATTTGATCTATATCAAGTTCTATTTTGGTATAGCTCTCATATTCATAAGCTTCCAATGATCTGGGATCATTTTTCTCTTTGTTCTTATTAACGTTTCTTAGTATCTCAAAGGCAGGGTTCTCACCCGAATAGACAACCACCTCACCCAAAGTAACCAGATCTTCTTCCAATTGAAAATTGATGATCTGATCTGTTCCCCTGACCAATGGTTTCACCCTTTTGATATACCCAATATAACGCACCTCAATAGAGTCCACCGGAGCGGTAATTGAAATGGAGAAGTTACCATCAAAGTCTGTGGTAGCGCCTTCAGTAGTGCCAGAAAATATAACATTGGCAAACGGAACGGGTGTTCCTGTTGTCACCTCAGTAACCTTGCCTGATACGGTAGTTGTCTGAGCGAAGGCACCACAGACCAGCGTAATTCCAACAATAAAAGAGATTAGTTTTCTCAACCAACAGAATGATTACAAAATAAATGACAAAGCAAGTGGATTTTGACGAGAACTTTATCTTGTAAGCCAATCTTACTTATCCAAATGGAGAATAATCTGGTTGTTGATTAATCTGGTTCTATTTAATCTTATTATTCTTTTAGACGTTTCACTTCTTCCTGCAGACTCATGACCATCCCTGCCAGCTTATCGAGCGATAACTCTGATGCTGATTCGGGATCAGGAAACTCCACACTGATGAATGCTTTAGCTTCCCAGATCTCCATAAGGTCTGCCGGGTCAAGCTCGTATGCAGAATAAGATTTATTATCAGAAACGAGAAATAGCTTTCCCTTTTCTTCAATATAATTGAAAACCCGCTTGTAGACAATCCCTTCTTTATTGGTTAGGAGCACATAGGTCTTACCATTTTTGATATCCTGTATTGATTCTACATACTTCCCTATAACAATGGAGCCTGAAGGCAATGGATGCATAGAATCACCGGAGATCTCAAACGCCCTGTAAGTAGCATTGGGTGGTAGCATTGGTAAATTAAAGCGCGGTAACTCAGCCAGATATTCGGGGTCTGCATAACCATTCAGATAGCCTGCTGCTGCCTTTTGTGGTATGAGCTCAATATTTTCTTTATCCTCCTCATTGACTGTAATTGAAAGGATCTTGATCTTCTCCTTCTGGTATTTTTTAGGATCATCTTTGGTCAGGTCTTTGGCTATCAATGCATCCGAAGTCACATTCAGCACTTCGCCAATCTTTTGTAAGGTCTGCAACCTGGGCTCTGCCCTTCCCTCTTCATACGCACCAACAAGTGATCTTTTAATACCCACTTCATTGGCAAATTGCTCCTGAGTATAACCGGCTTGCTTTCTTAGATATTTAATATTTTCTGAAATGCTCATTTTAATGCTTGTTTAGTCAAATATGAGAAAATTCATGTCTTCATGCCCTGACTTACCAATAGAATATAAATGCAAATTATGAAAATCTCTGGTCCGGTGTATCGTATGGAGTTTCTCTTTGATACTGACCACTACATCCTTCAGGGTTTGCTCTGCATCCACCAGCACATATCCATACAGGTCCTTCCGCTCCCGAACGATGGCTGAAAACTTCACCTGGCATTTACCGGACTTCAATTTTTTTGAATTGATCTTCAGCTTATAATCATCATCAAAATCTACATCTGCATCAATCGTGATCAGATCTTTTATCCTAAAATTATTAGTAATTTCCTGCATACCATTCTATTTTATTTAGTAAATTTGATCATATTTTTAGTAAAAAGCAAGGTAATACTAATTTATTTAGCAGAGTTATGGAAGAATACAGCATACAGAATACAGGAGTCAGTAGGCAACCTAGCAAATCATTCAGGGACTTAATGGTATGGAGAAAAGCGCATGAGTTCGTCCTCGAGATCTATAAAGTGACAAGAGATTTCCCAAAGGAAGAAGTTTACGGCTTGACCAGTCAATTAAGAAGAGCTGCCATCTCAGTAGCTGCCAATATCTCAGAAGGCTATAAGAAATATGGTTTAAGGGATAAAATCAGGTTTTTTAATACTGCTGAGGGCTCTTTGGAAGAATGCAAATATTATTTGATACTAGCCCAGGACCTGTCTTATATAGAAACGTCTGATAAATTAAACACTCAGTCTGAAGAAATCAGCAAACTGCTATTCGCTTATATAAAGACGATCCGAAAAACCATCCCCTGATTAAAAAATTGACACACTCCTGTATACTGTCTCCTGTATGCTATATTCTCACAATATAAACCACCCACCACCAGGTCTATTTTTCGGCAGCTCAATGCTATCGAAACCTTCAAACCGAGCCATCATCCACCTGGACCTGGATGCCTTCTTTGTATCAGTGGAGTGCCTGAGAGATGATCGTCTCAAAGGGATTCCACTGATCATTGGAGGCAGTGGCGGACGTGGGGTCGTCGCATCCTGTAGTTACGAAGCCCGCAAATTTGGAGTCCACTCAGCCATGCCCACCCGGATGGCCTTTCGGCTCTGCCCGGACGCCAAGGTGATCTCCGGTGACATGGAGGCCTACAGCTACCAGTCACGGTTGGTAACCGATATTATCAGGGATGAATCTCCCCTGTTCGAAAAATCCTCCATCGATGAGTTTTATGTGGATGTAAGTGGCATGGATCGCTTTTTCAACACCTTCCAGTGGTCTGTCGAGCTACGAAAAAAGATCATTGATAATACCGGACTCCCCATCTCGATGGGGCTGTCCATCAATAAGCTGGTCTCCAAAGTGGCTACTGGAGAATACAAGCCCAACGGCCAAAAGTGGGTAGAGCCTGGCAATGAACGGGACTTCCTGGCTCCACTTCATGTGAGCAAGATCCCTATGGTGGGAGAAAAAACCACTCAGTTCCTCGTGGAGATGGGGATCACACATGTCCACACCCTGAGGGACATGCCCGTGAAGATGCTCGAAAAAGCCTTTGGCATCAACGGACGAGCACTCTGGCACAAAGCCAACGCCATCGACCATTCCCCGGTAGAGCCTTACAGCGAGCAAAAATCTATTTCTACGGAATGCACCTTTGGCCAGGACTCCATCGATGTGAAAAAAATGAAGGTCTTGCTACTTGCTATGGTAGAAAAGCTTTGCCATAAGCTCAGAAAAGAACAAAAGCTCACCGCATGTGTGACAGTAAAGATCCGGTATGCCAACTTCGATACAGAGACCAAGCAGCGACACATCCCCTACACCTCCTCCGACCCGGTCATCATCAAAGAAGTGTTTGACCTGTTTGACAAGCTTTATACCCGCAGGATGCTCCTCAGGCTCGTTGGAGTCCGTCTCAGCCACCTCGTGCACGGCAACTACCAGATCAACCTGTTTGAAGACACCGAGGAAAGCATTCGCTTGTTCCAGGCACTCGACACCATCAAGAAGAAGCATGGTGTAGACAAAGTCACCCGAGCAGCTGCCCTGGGCATGGACAAAAGGATCATGATGGATAACAACATGTTTTCGGGGAGGTGAAGAGAATAAGATACATTTAATATACTTTAATTACAAAATATGTAACTTACTTTTGCGATGAGAGTAGTAAGTAAGAAAAAGATTGTTGATTATTATTCAAAGAATATAAATGCGAAAGTTGCACTGGAAGAGTGGTACAAAAAAGTTTTAAAATTTAATTGGGAAAATTTGAATGAATTAAAAGAAGATTTCCCAAGTGCTGATTATGTTGGAAATCATAGAGTCATTTTTAATATAAAGGGCAATGATTATCGGCTTATTGCCATTGTAATCTATGTTTCTCGTAAGTTATATATCCGATGGATTGGGACGCATGCAGAGTACGACAAAATAGATGTTAAAAATATTTAGCGATGAAAGAAGTAAAAACCAAGCAACAATATGAAGAGGCACTCCTGAAAATTGAAGAGCTTTTGGTCAAAGTTGGTGATAATCACAGCTATGATAACCCTGAATTTGTCATGCTGGACAGGCTATCAGAATTAGTGGCAAATTATGAGGACAAGCATTACAAAATTCAAACACCCTCTTTACTCGATGTCATTAAGCTGAGAATGTATGAAATGGGTTTGAAACAGTCTGATCTTGCTGAAAAGCTGGGTGTACCTAAAAGCAGGATCAGCGAATACCTGGGTGGTAAGCGTGACATTACTATGGATATTGCCCGAAAATTACACAGAAAACTAAATATTGACGGGGACATTATATTGCAGTAACTCAATCATAATTAAAGCTTTCAACAAAACACTATTGACCAGAAAATATTGCTTCAAAAGAGGCGATATCGATAATATTTATCTTTTCTCATGAGGACATTCCATTTTTCCCAGATGCAGTCTTGAGATTCCTCTTATCTTTATTCAGATTAATAATCAGGATAAACGATAAGCAATATGAGAACCCACCTCCCAATCCTATTCCTATTCATGTGTATCAGCTGTGCTCAAAACACTGACCAAATCGCTGTATTGGAAGACGATTTCAGCGAACTGCCCAAAGGGCCTATGCTCCCTGACCTGGGAGCGCATACCGAATATCATTATATCCATGAGGCCGCACCAAAAGGAAACTGGGCTGTCTCTACTTTTTATCATCACAATGGATTTGTGAGAGCCTGGAGAGTAAGAGAGATCAATGGGGAGAGGCATATGGAGCAATCCTACACCAACAGAGCCAACTTCACTCACCCCATGGTTATCTCAGGTCATGAACTGTGGGAAGATTACTCATTCACATGCCAGTTCACTCCTCTGTCACTCGACCAACAAGTTGGAGTCGTTTTTAGGTATCACAATGATCGGTGCTATTACTTTTTTGGAATAAAAGACAATGAAGTAGTTCTGAAAAGCGTCAATCATGCCACAGGGTTCCGTCAACCAGACGAGAAAGTATTAGCAAAACAACCCTTCATCATAGAAGTAAATACTCCATTAACGGCCAAAATATCGGTCAAGGGAAATTCCATCGAAGCTACGCTGGACGACATCACTTTAACTGCTGAAGATTCAACATTTACGAAAGGAAAGATTGGTTTAATGGCTGATGTCCCTTGTGCATACAATTTTGTCAGCGTCACCATGGAACCCTCAGCTTACGATGATTTCCAAGCTCAAAAAACTGCTAAAGAAGATGAAGAAAAGGACTTACAGTTAAAAAATCCGAAAATGAAGGTCTGGAAAAAAATCAAAACAGATGATTTTGGGATGGCCAGAAATCTGCGCTTTGGCGATCTGGATAGAGATGGCAACATTGACATACTGATTGGACAAGTGGTACATCATGGCCCTAAGGATCGAAATTCGGAGCTGAGCTGCCTTACGGCCATCAACCTGGAAGGTGAAAAGCTCTGGCAGATCGGCCAGCCAGACCCATGGAAAAATCACCTGACCAATGAAGTGGCTTTTCAAATCCATGATATTGACAATGATGGAAAGAATGAGGTGATCTATAGCAAAGACTTTGAGATCATCGTTGCTGAAGGTGCCACAGGCAAGACAAAATATAAGGCGGCAACACCTGATTCTCCCAACTGGAAACCCAATATGAATGAACATAACAAGTTCCCCCATATTCTTGGTGACTGCCTGTTCTTTTGTGACCTAAGCGGAAAAGGCTATGACAGTGATATCATCATCAAAGATCGATATCGGCATGTTTGGGCTTATGATCAGAACCTGAAACCACTCTGGAAAATTGAAACCAACACAGGTCATTACCCATATGCTTTTGATGTGGACGAGGATGGCAAAGATGAACTCATGGTGGGATATACCCTGGTGGATGACAACGGGAAGATCATCTGGGATCTTTCAGAGGAGATTCAGGATCATGCGGATGGTGTAGCTATCGTTAAATTTGATAGCGACCAGGAACCCAAACTCCTGTGTGCTGCCAGTGATGAGGGCATGTTCTTTACCAACATGAAAGGTGAGGTCCTCAAACATCATTATCTAGGGCATGTTCAAAACCCTGCAATAGCCAATTTCAGAGACGATTTACCTGGGTTGGAGGCTGTATCTATCAATTTTTGGGGAAACCAGGGCATTATGAATTATTACGATTCGGAAGGAAATATTTATCATGAATTCGAACCCAATCAAATGGGTAGTATGTGTCTTCCTTTGAATTGGACAGGTGGTTCCGAAGAGTTTATTGTACACAATCCGAATGTAGATATTGGTGGTGTATTCGATGGATGGGGCCGGAAGGTTCTTGAGTTTCCAGATGATGGGCATCCTGACATGTGCAATGCCGTAATGGATATCACCGGCGATAGCAGAGATGAAATAGTAGTCTGGGACCCTCATCAGATTTGGGTTTATACTCAGGAAGACAACCCAATAGAAGGCAAACTCTACGATCCGGTTCGCAATCCACTCTACAACTATTCGAACTACCAGGTGACCGTTTCTTTACCTGGATGGAGCAATTAGAAACGAACCGGATTTTCCAGACAAAGTAAATTACCTAACTTTCAATAAGAACTTATTTAATAATTAGCCCAAATGATGCATTTACCCCTGATTAGTCTTTGCTGGATCTCAGCGCTACTCTTCCCCGCGGATCCGAAATTTGAAGCCCAAACCATAGACGACAATGTAAGCATCGGCTACGGCTTGGCCATTGGTGATGTGGATGGAGACCAAAAACCCGATATTATCCTGGCTGACAAGAAGCAATTCGTCTGGTACCGCAATGGTGACTGGAAGCGATTTGTGATGGTGGATAACATCACCGAGTCTGACAATGTTTGTATCGCAGCAAGAGACATCAATGGAGACGGGCAGGTTGAAGTAGCTGTAGGTGCTCAATGGAACCCCGGAGAAACTTCGAATACTGAAAAATCCGGAGCGGTATTTTACCTGGTCAGGCCCAAAGACCCAACGCAACCCTGGAAGCCAATACAGTTGCATCATGAGCCCACAACTCATCGGATGAAGTGGGTTAAGGCTGGAGATCAATATCATCTGGTTGTGGTCCCTTTGCATGGACGAGGAAACAAAGGTGGTGAAGGTGAAGGCGTAAAAGTACTTGCCTATGAGATGCCTTCGGATCCCGAGCAACCCTGGAAACTCCAGACCATTGATGAATCAATGCACCTCACGCACAATTTTGATGTGGTGATTGATGAGGGCGAAGAATGGATCTATCTGGGTGGCAAGGAAGGCCTCAAGCTATTTTATTATGATGGTAGCCAATGGACCCCTCCTTCTATGGGCGATTGGGCAATCAAAGGGGACCCCTTTGGGGAAATAAGAGATGGTCAACTAAGTGATGAAAAGTTTTTCGTGGGGATCCAACCGATGCATGGAAATGAGCTGGTTGTTTACAACCAGGCTGATATGGAAAGGAATGTGCTGACATCTGAGCTCAAACAAGGGCATGCCATCGCAACGGGTGATCTATTAGCTCTTGGAAATGATCAAATTGTGGTGGGCTGGCGAGAAGCCAATGATGAAGGAAAAGTAGGTATCAAAATATTTGCCCCTCAGGATAATCAGGGAAAGAATTGGAGTGATCATTGGGTTGACGAGAATGGTATGGCTACCGAGGACCTGCTCATCGCAGACCTGGATGGAGACGGCAGAAAAGACATCATTGCTGCAGGACGAGCTACTAAAAATTTGAAGGTCTACTGGAATAGGAATTAGGGTAATCGAACTGCTAAATTGATATGATTAACAGGATGGTAAGGTTAAATCTGCTGCCATTTATAGTTCTTACGTTAAAAATCGAATACCCAAAGGGTAATAACTTCGTATATTTGATATATCCGTTGGAGAAAAATTATGACCATTGAAGAATTAAATAAGAAAGTCGAACAACTCAGATTGGTCACAGAGGCTAAAATGAAGTACCTGAGAGATCACACAAAGTTGATAGATCAGGCTTTTGAAGAATTGAAAGAAATTCAGGAGAGTGAGATGGACCTAATTTACGAGAAAATTGAAGACTTAGATAAACGCATGGATATCAATGGTTTATCCAAATAAGAAATTCGATGAACTTATTAAAAGAAATCATTCAAGTCTAATTTACTTGGAAGCTAAGATTGCTTATTTGAATCACGGAGTGAAGGGTTTAAGCGATGGCTTTAAAGACTTTAAAGAAGACATCACTGACTTTATGGCTTTTACGGCAGAAACATATTCCGATCATGAAACGAGAATCAAAAACCTGGAAAATAAAATCCAACGACCGTAGTCAATAGCGGCATGAGCATGCCAGAACGAATAAAAACACACAGCCTCCCTATGGCCATGTGCTTTTAGACATATCTACCCTCACTTGGATGCCTTTGATTGAAATCAAACTAAACTGGCATCCAAAGAAATCTTTGCCTTCAAAACCTGAGAAACCGGACAATTCTCTTTCGCATCGTTCGCCATTTCCATAAACTTAGCCTGATCCACTCCCGGAGCTTTTACTTTTGTTGTCAATACAATCTCTTTGATCCCGTCTTCAAAAATCACTTTCGCTTCCGTATCGATGCTTTCCGGAGTAATCCCAGCTTCCTGAAATACGAAGGCCAGCTTCATGGAGAAGCATCCGGCATGGGCAGCTCCGATCAACTCTTCCGGGTTAGTGCCTTTTTCATCTGCAAATCTTGAACCGGCACTATATTTAGTTTTATCAAGCCCTCCGCTAGGGGTTGAAAGGGTTCCTTTTCCTTCTTTTCCTGATCCCAGCCACTGGGCACTGGCTTTTCTTGTAGCTTTTAGCATGGTTACTTGTTTATTTATTTAATCAATATTAATGAAAACCGTTTATTTCCTGTAGTGTTCAGGAATAAGAAAATTATTTTTTTAATCAATCACTGAGTTACTTACAAATGCTACCTTTTTACTATCCGGTGACCAGGATGGAACGTTGATTGATCCCTGACCACCATAGAGGTAAGCGATCACCTTAGGTTTCCCTCCATTTGTATCCATCATCCTGAGGTACACATGCTTGTAGAATGGATGATCACTTGATGGAACTTCGGGTAAATAAGATAGAAAGACAATCTTACTTCCATCCGGAGATACATGCGGAAACCAGTTATTAAATTCATCAAAAGTCAGCTGTTCTGGTTTTTTACCATTGGGCTTCATCCTCCAAAGTTGCATGGTACCGGTTCGGTTGGAGTTGAAATAAATATATTCTCCATCTGGTGAGAACTCAGAGCCATCATCCAATCCGGGGGTATCAGTCAACTTGACCTCCTTCCCTCCCATTATGTTCTTTTTATATAGGTTGTACACATCATTTCTGCGTGCAGTATAAATGACCTCCTTTCCGTCCGGAGACCACCCGTGGAGATATGACGGACTTTCCGGGGTGACCTGCACCGGATTGTCACTCCCCTCAATGGGAGAATAATAAATCACAGAACCCCCGCCTGACGGCTGATTTGCACTGATTCCCAATACCTTTCCATCAAAGGAAAGCACATGATCATTGTTATTTCCTTTAACTGGTCCCAGATTGATCTTTTCCGGTTGACCTAAGCTCAGATCAAACCGGTATAAGTTTCCCTCACTGTTATAGATCAATGCCTGCCCATCCAATGTCCAGTTGGGTGCCTGAATGGAATTTTTCACCTGGTAAATGATCTTTCGATGCCCTGTCTCCACATCCATCACCTCCAGGTTGCTTCCAATGTATTCCCTGTAGGGTGTTAATCCCTGAGGAGCAGGCTTGACGATCCTGACATTAGAGAATATCGCTGTCTCTTTCACGGCAGGATTATGGGAGCAAACAAACAGGCCTGCATACACGTCATCCGGAAAACTCATTTCCACCTGATGCAATATCCTGAGTGGATTACCTTTCCTTGCCATTGACATTACGTAAAGGTTCCCCCTTCGCTCCAGTTGAATCACTTCCGCATGACTTCCCACGGAATCTATGGACATGGTTTCGCCTCCAACTTCTTCCCGATACTGCAGGGATGTCAATCCATCCCCGTGCAACACCGCACTCACATGTTGTCCATTACCGGAAAGTATCGGACGAATGGTCCACCCAATCTTCCTGTGCAGATCCACTCCTTCCCCAACAAACGCAACATCCGCCCGCAGGATAAAATCCCCCTGGAGTTTCTTATGAGCATACTGAAACTCGTCTTTGTCAAACCACATATTTTCTCCACTCCCCGTGAGCGAATAGGTTTGAGAAGTGGCATTGTAGACAGTTTCACCCGAAATCGCCGGATTCCCAATATCCAGGGTATTGTCAAACAGTCCGGTACGAATAGACTGAGCTGAAAGGAATGTGGTTGTTGCAAGGAATGCAACTACCAGGTAATGGTGGGGTTTCATCTTTTTTGAAAGGATATGGGTTAAAAGGTTGAAGTAAGTTAAGCATTTTTCAGAATGACCAGACCCAACACCTCTTCTAAAAAGCATTTTCTATTACTATTTTATTTAGTATAATACTAATTTTATTAGTATTTTTGAATGCTAAATAAACCACCATTGTTCTTCAATTGCCACTCATATTTCTCTTTCCAATATGGAGTACTCTCCATACAGGAGCTCTTTGATGAGGCTAAACGCAATGGCATCCATAAGCTCATCCTCACCGACATCAACAACACCTCCGGCTACATTGAGTTGTTGCGTATCTGCCGTGAGCAACGCAAGGACTGGGAGCTGGATGTCGGGGTAGGCATCGAGTTCAGGCAAAGCAACGAACTCCTGTATGTCGGGCTGGCGCTCAACAACCATGGGTTCGAAGAGCTTAATCGATACCTCTCCTACCACAACCGGACCAGCAAGCCACTCCCCAAAAGAGCTCCGGAATTTGAGCAGGCCTACATGGTCTATCCGATGCATAATATCCCTGAACGCCTTCGCGAAAATGAATGGGTGGGCATCCGTCAGCAGGAGCTCAACAAAATCGTACTGAGTCCCTATCGAAAATTCATCCATAAGATGGTGGCCTGGCAGCCAGTCACCTTTCACCCGGAAACCAAAGGATCATCAGCCAGTACCCGAAGCTTTAATATCCACCGGCTACTTCGTTCGATTGGAGAAAATACGCTACTCAGCAAGCTACCCACCGAGCTACAGGCACTGCCTTCTGAAGTCATGCTAAGTGAGAAGGAGTTCCGAAAGATATTCAAAAATTTCCCTGACCTGATCCGCAATGCCAACATGCTGGTAGAAGACTGCACACTCACCCTGAAGCTGGGGACTGACAAAAACAAGAAGTATTTCACCACCAGTCAGGCGCAGGATCATGAGATATTATTATCCAAAGCCAGGGAGGGCTACCAGCAGAAATATGGTGACCGAATCAATGCCATCACGGAAGAACGCTTCGAGCGGGAGATTGACATCATCAGAAAAAAAAACTTCGAGGCATACTACCTCATCAGCTATGATATTGTGAGGCATGCCAAAGCAATGGGGTTTTCCTATGTGGGACGAGGTAGCGGAGCCAACAGCCTGATTGCCTATTGTCTGGACATCACCAATACGGACCCCATTGAGCTGGACCTCTACTTCGAACGATTCCTTAACTCGGAGCGGACCTCCCCACCCGACTTCGACATGGATTTTTCCTGGAAAGACCGTGACCAGATCTATGAATACATTTTCCAGAAGTATGACAGCAACCATGTCGCCCTGCTCGGAACACACACCACCTACCAGCGCAGGTCCAACATCCGGGAGCTGGGCAAGGTATTTGGCCTTCCCAAGGAAGAGATCGATAAGATTGTGGCCTATCCCTATCCTGACCAATACAAAAATGACCGGACCACCCAGCTTATTTTCCAGTATGCCGACCTGATCAAAGGGATGCCCAATCACCTGTCCATTCACGCGGGTGGAGTGCTGATCACGGAAAAACCCATCTATCAGTACACAGCGCTGAACCTACCACCCAAAGGCTACCCGGTCGTTCATTTCGAAATGCACAATGCGGAGGACATCGGCATCTACAAGTTCGACATCCTGAGCCAGCGTGGGCTGGGGCACATCAAAGACACGATCGGACTGGTTGAAAAGAACCAGGGCATCAAAGAGAATATCGACCGGTTCCATGATTTCAAAAAGGACGTAGAGATCAAAAAGCTCCTCGCCAAAGGAAACTGTATGGGCTGCTTCTACGTGGAGTCACCCGCCATGCGGATGCTGCTGGGAAAGTTGGAATGTGGGGATTACCTGACACTGGTTGCTGCCAGCTCCATCATTCGTCCGGGAGTGGCCAGGTCGGGGATGATGCGAGCCTACATCGAGCGGCATCACTTTCGCAAGGAGGGTAAGCGCTATGAATCCATCCATCCTAAAATGGATGAGCTGATGAACGACACCTACGGGGTGATGGTCTACCAGGAAGATGTGATCAAAGTGGCCCATCATTTTGGAGGACTCACGCTTACGGAGGCTGATGTACTCCGCAGGGGCATGTCAGGAAAGTATCGTTCCAGAGCCGAATTCCAACGTGTCAAAGACCAGTTTTTTATCAATTGTCAAAAAAAGGGCTACCCGCAGCATGTGACGGACCGGGTGTGGTTTGAGATCGAGAGCTTTGCCGGGTATTCCTTCTCCAAAGGTCACTCAGCCAGCTATGCTGTAGAGAGCTATCAAAGCCTCTACCTCAAGGCACACTATCCGCTGGAGTTTATGGTAGGTGTGATCAACAACTTTGGTGGGTTCTACAAGACTGAATTCTATTTCCATGAAGCCCGCATGTGGGGTGCTGAAGTCCAGTCTCCGTGCGTGAATCACTCGGAATATTTCACCAATATCTATGGAAAAGAGATCTACATCGGCTTTATCCACCTCAAGGATCTCGAAACCAAAATTGCCCAGCTTATCTATCCTGAGCGGATTAGAAATGGCCCGTTCCTCAGCATGGACAATTTTATCCGGAGGGTACCGGTAGGCCTGGAGCAGATCCGGATACTCATCAGGATCGGTGCTTTTCGTTTTACAGGAAAGAGTAAAAAAGAGCTGCTTTGGAAGGCCCAGCTCTATTTTGGTCAGAAATCCGACAAACAATACCTGCCTGACCTCTTCAATGAAGAACCCGAAGACTATCAGCTGCCCAATCTGCAGCATCATTTATTCGAAGATGCCTATGACGAGATCGAGCTGCTGGGCTTCCCGCTCTGTGATCCCTTCAGGCTTTTACAAACTCAGGACCTGGGCAACGCCTATGCCGAAGACCTGATGCCCAACCTCAATAAAAAAGTGGAAATGGTGGGCTACCTCGTCACTACGAAAGACACGAGTACCAAAGATGGAAAGCGGATGCACTTTGGCACCTTTTACGATCAGAAGGGGAAAGCATTCGATACGGTCAACTTCCCTCCTGTTGCCAAAAGATTTCCATTTCGTGGGCGTGGGTTTTACCGGCTCACAGGCAAGGTCGTGGAAGATTTTGGGTATCCGATGATCGAGGTAGACTGGATGGATAAGCTCCCCATGAAAGATAAATATGCACAAGAACCCATAACACTTAAACTGAATTAGTCATGGATATTAAACAATTGAATGAAGAACTTCGTAATTTAGAGAAACAAGCAGGCAAAAAGTCTTCGGACACACTTTTGCAAATCATTGAGTTTAGAATGGAAGATTTCAAAAGCTATATCGACCAAAGGTTTACCCATATTGATCAAAGATTCTCAAATATTGATCAGCGATTCTCTATTCTTCAATGGATGATGGGTATTGGCTTTACGGTGCTGGCTCTATTGATTACTGTGCTGAAGTTTATAGGTTAATACCTCAATACATTCCTTAAATAGTTTCAAATCTCATGAACAGATCTGGATATGCCGATCTTCCCTTACACGGAGGCCGCGTCCCCCGGTGGTTATCAGAACGAATGGCCAAGCTCGGTGGTGCGATCATTGAAGCCATTGCCATGGATTATGGAAGATCCGAGGTCATTACCCGACTAAGTGACCCAGCATGGTTTCAATCTTTGGGATGTGTGCTGGGGATGGACTGGCATTCATCCGGGATCACCACCTCTGTGATGGGAGCACTGAAGTCGGCGCTCAACCCCATGGCCAACGATTTGGGTATCTATGTGTGTGGTGGACGAGGGAAGCATTCCCGAAAAACTCCTGATGAACTACTGGCCATCGCTGACAAAACCGGCCTCAATGGCACAGCGCTGGTCAGAAGTAGTCGCCTTTCCGCCAAAGTAGACAACACAGCCATCCAGGACGGTTTTCAGATCTACCTGCATTCATTTGTAGTAACTAAAGAGGGTGAGTGGACAGTCATCCAGCAAGGTATGAATCAGCAAAATGGATATGCCCGTCGGTATCACTGGCATTCCTCTCACCTGAAAAGCTTTGTAGAAACGCCCCATGCCTTTATCTATGGCAGGAACCAGGGCACAATTCTCAACCTGACAGCCAAAGATGCTTCCCCGACAAAATCCGGCATCCTCGATATCACAGCAGAACGACCGGAAAAGATGCTCACAGAGATCAAAAAGATCTTTATGCCACGTCATCACGAGGTCAGGAACAAGGATGTGGACTTGAAGAGGCTGGGATCAGTCCTGGCGCTTGCCAATGACCTTCCGATAAAAAATTTTGAAGAACTTTTGCTGGTACAGGGGCTTGGGCCGAGGACACTCCAATCACTAACCCTGGTGAGTGAGGTGATCCATGGTACACCTTCCCGTTTCAGCGACCCTGCCAGGTACTCTTTTGCACATGGAGGAAAAGACGGACATCCCTTTCCTGTTCCTCTAAAGACTTATGATGAAAGTATCGATGCGTTGAGAAAAGCTATTGACAAAGCAAAACTGGGTCATTCTGATAAAGCTAAAGCCATCAAATCACTATCTATTGCAGCCCAGCGAATGGAGAATGACTTCATCCCCAATGGTGACTTACAGGATGTCATCGACGAGGAAAGGAAAAATAGCTGGAAATATCGAGGTAAAACGGTCTTTGGGGATGCTAAACCACCAATAGAAAAGCAACTTCGGCTATTTGAATAAGTTGTTAAGTAAAAATAAATTGTAAAAAGGGATGTAACCTTTCTCGTCTAAACTCGAGCCAAATTTGTCCGGTTCCGATCACCTTCTGTTCTATGTTGAACGAAAAATCACACTCCTGAAAATTCTTATTCCCTGACTATCAGGTAATTACAGTTTTGGTACAGATTTCTCATAATGTTTTGGCATCGGTTAAAACTCAAAATCTAAAAATTATGAAAAATCTAAAAACAAGCTTCGTTGCATTCATCGCAGTGATTTTCTCAACTGTTGCCATAGCTAATGACCCTGAAAGTAAAGTGGTTGAAAAAGCAAGAGAAGCAGTAGAATCCAGCTCAAGCAATTGGAAGATCCTTGCAGAAAGTGCTCAAAAATGTTTCAGGAAAGATCAAAATATTGATCAGGCCATGGAGTGGATCAACAAATCTATTGATATCAACCCGGACCCTTATAATTACGAGATTAAAGGAGATTACTTTCTTTCAAAAAAACAGTACAACAAAGCGCTTAAGCAGTACTATGAGGCTATATTAATTGGGAAAGAGCAAAACTTCTGGTATGACAACAAACACCTGCAAAAGAAGATCTGGGAATCCAAACAAGCACTGGAAAATCTGGAAAATCTAGGTGCTTATTACCATTCATTGGGAAATCACAAGAAGGCTATTGAAGCTTACTACCTGGCCATTGTTGCAAAAAAGGAAAACAATATTTCCGCAGATGTCAGCGATCTTCAAAGAAAGATTTCTTATTTACGATAATAAATATTTTTCTATGTAGGCTTGAGGGTATCTCGTATGAGTACCCTCATTTTTATTTCAGCTTTTCGCTAAATACTTTTTTGAACTTTTCCACCTTTGGAGCTACCACAAATTGACAGTAAGGCTGCATACCATTCTGATCAAAATAATTCTTATGATAATCTTCTGCAGCATAGAACTTTTCAAAGGGTGCGATCTCAGTTACAATCGGATCTGACCATGCACCTGACTGATCCAGTTTTTCTTTAAGAGAAGTCGCAATTTCCTTCTGCTGATCGTTGTGATAGAAAACTACGGATCGATATTGTGTACCCACATCATTGCCCTGACGATTCAATGTAGTAGGGTCATGGGTTTTCCAAAAGACTTCGAGGATCTCTTCCAGGGACACTACTTTCTCATCATAGGTGACCTGAACAACCTCTGCATGACCTGTTGATCCCGAGCAAACTTCTTCATAAGTAGGATCCGATTTAGATCCGCCTGAGTACCCGGAAACAGCTGACTCGACCCCTTTTAATCTTGAAAATACAGCTTCCGTACACCAAAAGCAGCCAGAACCCAATGTGATTTGCTCCATAGTTTAATATAAAATGTGATGGATAATATCAATTCAAATATTAGTGACCTGAACGCTTAAACAATTCAAGCCTAAAAGTTGTTCCAGTTGTGAAAATGAAACAAGCACCAGCCTTTTCTTATTTAAACACCGGTGAATTTAGTTTCTATGTCGTCATTCAACTTGATAATTCTT
This sequence comes from Cyclobacteriaceae bacterium, assembly GCA_965223915.1. Classification (GTDB taxonomy): domain Bacteria; phylum Bacteroidota; class Bacteroidia; order Cytophagales; family Cyclobacteriaceae; genus UBA7330. Next base: position 4,687,718 of record OZ245027.1, read on the forward strand.
TCTGATAGCATTTTCTTTATAACAACCTCGGTCATTTCGCTCTTAAACTTAAACTCATCTCTGATATCGAGGACATAAGCTTTAATTTTCATCTTAAGCAATGACTTACGTTCTTTAAACTCATTCGAAAAAACAATGACAATTGGTTTGTTTAAATACACATATCGGGAGACCATGGCTGTCTGAGTGGCTATTGTACGACATTGTGCTGTATCAACATCAATGGGCAAATAGATTTCAGCAACAACCTGACAGTTAGCCTCTCCAGCATTGGCATTTGACACCGAATTATTCATAATCTCACTGTTCGGTATAGATACAAGGTTGTCATCAGGAGTAACAATCCTCGTGCACCTAAGTCCGATCTCTACAACCTCACCGTAATACCCTCCCACCTCAATCTTATCTCCTGACTTAAAAGGTCGGTCAAACAAAATCATTACACCTCCAAAAATATTCTTTAAAATATCTTGTGAAGCAAACCCAACCGCGACCCCTATGGAAGCAGAAAAGGCAAGTAATGTGGCAGCAGGAGGCTGAAATATCCCTGCTATCACAATAAATATCAACCCAATCCAACCTAAGATCTTGACAACAGGGATAAAGCTCTTGATAGTGATCCGGTACCTGGTACTTCTTTCTGCAAAAACCTCAAGTATTCTGGAAATTATTCTGATCAGGAAATAGCCCACCAGGAGGAATACAATGGACCAGAATATTTTTGGAAAAGAAATAATTTCATCTAGTGAGGGTGGCGTCAAAGCATCATTGTTTGAAAAAAGCCTTGAATTAGATTTCTGTGAAACTGTATCTGTATTTTGAGTAATTTGGCTTTGTATCGTGCTGAAATCATTTGAAACAGAATCAGCAACAATCTCTTGCGCATATAAGTGTGCTGTCAAACCCCAAAAGACCAGATTTAATATTAGCTTTTTCATCAATGGATCAGGTTTTTATCTTTCAACATGGCGATAGTATTCCGGTAGATAATAGGGTTAACGATAAACCCTTTTTCTCTTTTCATTACAATACCGTCTTCTACCAAAGCAAGCAAATTCAATCGTGCATAAGACTCAGTCAAATTCAATACCTCTTGTAACTGCACTTCGGAAAGGCCATCGTGCAATATTAGTGCATGGAGTGTATGCACCTTCTCCATGGATAATATCGACATAAAGTTGAGATCTGGCTTTTGAAATGATCCTATCGTAATGGTTCTTTCGTCGACCTTTTTGGTGGATAGGAGCCAAAATATCAAAGCCAGGCTAATGTTACTGCTAGCGAATTCATTGAGTGATGAGAAATATTCATTTTTCAGCAATTGCTGCTGTTCCTTTTCTGTTAGTTTTTTGAATCGCTTATCTTCAAGATGCTTTTCATCTGCTTCAAATTGAATGTTGTATCCGCTTATCCGATTCCGTTTCCAAACAATATTTACAATTTGTTCGTCGGAAAGTTTTCCCATCTCAATCACGTAACTAAAGAATTCATTGATGTGAACTGTCTTGCTGAGGTACTGCCAGGTATAAATAGTTGTTGAGGTGATCCAAAAAATCTTATTATACGTCCGTGTGACTAGTTGAAAAAGTAGTTGTAGCGCTGCAAAACCACCAACCTTCCTAAGGTATAGGTTTTGTAGGTCTTCCAGTATGACTATTCGCTTGACGCCATTATTGAGATAGTCTACTACCTGATCCAGGTTTTCAAAGCTTTCATTTTGAAAAATGGCTTTCATCAACTGGATGAGACCTTGTTCATCATATATATTATGCTGAGGCACAAACCGAACAATGGGGTAAGGAAAATTTTCTCTATGAACAGCGTAGTTCAAAAAAGTGGTTAATCCACCCCATTTTTCACCCAGGATTGCTGTCGCTGCATACCTTCCCTGGTTCCAGTTTTGAAAAACATCATGCAATTGGCGCGACTCATCAATTCTGCCTTCGAAAAGCTCAAGATCTTCCAATGGTTCAATACGATACAGTCTGCGATAAATTAATGGCAGATTATCGATGGCCTGTTGCGACTCCATTAGAAAATCGGAGATTTGTCGGGTGATCAGCGGCTTGCTTGCTGTAAGCACAAAACGCTGTCTGACATTGTTTAGAAATTTCAGTGTCTGACTATAAATAAGGCCCACCCTGGCCTTGATAATTCTTTTTCTGTTTCTAAATTTTTCACGGATCTCTTCTTTGATTTCTTCAGCTTGCATTGCAGCCTTAGCTCTGGTGATTCGCAAACGAAGCTCTCCCACATTTTCATTGACTGTGAGCTCCATGAGGCCTTCACAAAAAGTATTCACAATGCTTTCCAGCTTTTCACTGTTGGCAGACATGGAAAGTTCCAGTTCTTCTCTGGCCTTATCCAGCCTGTTTCTCGCACGTTTTAAACCGTCTCCGGCTACCTTAAGTCCGTCATCATTTGACTTGCCTTCTTCCTCGATGGCCGATATGGCCGCATCTGCACTAAAGGCAATGATCTGCCCAATGTCCAGTACATCTGCATTCGTTGTTTCCAGGGTAGTAAACAGGGCTTGCTTGACGTCTTCAATCGCTTCCTGGAATTTAGAAAGGGCTTCAAATGCTATCAGCTCATAGGGCGATATTCTTTTGAGGTCATCTGTTTTGATTGGACAATCATATGTATTTGTCTTTACGATCACATGTTCATCAGAGAGCTGTTCTACATGTTGTTTTATTTCCAACTCCAGCTTATTGATGATATTAGCAATATTCTGATTTATTAGTCTATCGCTTAGTTTTGGTAGGAGTTCTCCATCAAGTCTTTTTGTAGCCTGATATCCTACTCTTTTTAGGTTTTTTGTTGTGTCATCAGTTAATCCCTTATTCTTTAATGATTCTTCACATTCTGTGATAAATGATCTAATCGCTTCAATTTGTGGGTCTATCTGATCCACAAGCTTCTTAAATTGAGCTATTTGATAGTCCTCAAAAGTTGCCCTGGTGTAATTTCTGAGCGAATAAATTTCCAGGTCTGATCTCCATTCTTCAAATAAGGCATAAATGGTATTCTCCCATTCCTTATTATACCTCCCCCATCTTTTTTCAGCTTTATCGGCCGCTTTGTTTATTTCTTCATCTGAGATGTTCTTGCTTGGTAATTCTATTGTCCCCGCCTTATCAAAGTCACTGTTAAATTCTTTAAATCTTTGATCCAGGACTTCTTCAACCTTGTTTTTGAGTTTTCTCGAAAAAGTCCTTTTTAGCCCCTTAAGCTTTTTTTCTACATCTTCTTTTAGCTCCTGTTTTGGCGTTTCTTTCAGGCCTATTTCCACATTGATTAGCTGCTCTTCCCACAGTTTGATATTCAAATACATATCACTGATTGTGGTGTAATAAATATCTGTTGCAGCGCTTAGGTCAAGAATAAAATTGGTCTCCAAATGATACCTGGCAAGATTCCGAACAAGGATCTTATGTTTCCAGAACCGCTTTTTTTGCTTCCCTTTTCTGAAAATATTGATGAAATTGGTTGGAACCTGAGAGAAATAATAAAAGATGCGCTTAAATAGCTTTAAGGCTTTCAGGAATACTGAGTCATCTTCTTGAGTAAAAAAACGTTCCCTCTTTTGCTCCTTTACTTTGCTATAAGGGAGTGAACTAAGTATAGCATTGATTGCTTCTCCAAGTCCTTCAAATTGTTGTGTAAATTCTTCTTCCTCTTCCGGAACCGGCCATTGCTCTTCAATAATTTTACGAAGCTGAGCTTTATATTCAGCCAGATTGGAAAATACTTCACGCTCTTTTGCCGGAGTGGAATAGAATGAATTAACGGTGTCCACTACCCCACTCATAAATTCAACTTCCCTGGACAGCTTGTTTTTAAGATTGCTTGAGTAATACTTATCGAATACTTCGGATATCTGATTCTTTAATCCTTCTTCTTGCGAGGTCATAGGTACATTTAAAAAAAATAAGTTAGTTGTTTTTCAGGTCAATAAGAATAACCTCAATCAACTTGATGAGTTTTATTTTCCACAGGTATCCGGATAAGTCTAGGCGTACCAAAGCAAAATTGACATGTAAATGGAATGATCAGGCACCATCAAAACTCAAGGTCTGGACCAGTATTCCAAATATTTCACTTCCCTTTTCTTTTGAATTTTGAAAACAGGTAATTAAATCCGCCTTTCACACCTGCAAAGAGCTCTTTGGCTTCCCCATCTATTTCAGCTATCCCTTTTTCGACTCCGTCTTTGAAATCTTTCCACCGGTCTCCTGAGTGTTCCCTCATATCCTTTAAAGACTCCTGCAATTCACCCTGTTTTTTTGAAAGAAAGATGATTTGTTCATCCATCCTGGCTTTAGCAGTTTCTTTCAATTTGACACTCTCCTTTTTTAGGTGATCAATCTTTTCATCAATCCCATCGATGGCCTCTACTATTCGTTTCTCATATTTGTTCTTTTCTACCAGCAGATCTTCCTTAGAGAATCCGGGCTTTTCCGTTAGTTTCTTCACTGAGCCAGATTTCTCAGCTTTTGAACGGCTTGTTTTAGAAGTCTTTTTTGGTTTCATCTTTATTGTCTTTTCATTTTGACTATTTATCTATAAAAAGTCACATTTATCAAGTAAAATTCCCCTGATTTTGCCATGGTTCTGGCTGAAAACTCTTTTCTGAAATCTTTCAGCCAATAACCTTTCTCTTATAACAATTTTAAGAGCCGCTTGGTTAATTTAGCATTTCAAGGGCACACTATGGAGTATTATATCATTATTGCCGCTTCGGTAATCATTATTCTTTCATACTTCTTTAATTGGGTCAGCAGGAAGTCAAGCTTCCCGTCGGTCCTACTACTGATCCTATTAGGCATTCTGTTGCATCAATCCATTGGCCTGTTTGGCTATGAGCACGCCAACGTACTGGCTTTATTTGAAGAAATACGCCTACTTGAAGTCCTGGGTACACTCGGACTTATTATGATCGTATTAGAAGCTGCATTGGACCTGAAACTGGAGCGAGGTAAGGTTGGGTTGATCTTTAAGGCGTTCATGAGTGCTATTACTGTACTTGTTGCCACAGCCTTTATTTCCGGATATCTCATCATGGCTTTTATCCCTCAGCTAAGTTTTGTCGAAGCATTAATATTCAGTACTCCCCTTTCGATTCTGAGTAGTGCCATTGTAATCCCAAGTGTTGAAAACCTGGATGAAGAACAACGTGAATTTCATGTCTACGACAGTACATTCTCTGATATTCTGGGGATCATGATGTTTTATTTCTTGCTTCAACTGGTAGAAACGTCCAATAATGCCATGGCCGTTGGAGACTTTACAGTTAGTCTTTTTCTTACAGTGGCCCTCTCGGTAGGCTTATCATATGTGCTGCTCTATCTCTTCCAAAAGCTCGAAGCAAAAGTGAAGCTCTTTCTGATGACCGCAGTATTGATCCTTCTATTTGGCATTGGAAAACTCATGCATATGTCCAGTCTGATCATCATTTTGATTTTTGGATTGATCCTTAGTAACCACAGAATATTTTTCTCAGGCAAACTCAATAACCTAATCAATAAAGAAGCAACTGACAGGATTTACGAAGCCTTTCACCTGATCACCATGGAAAGTGCTTTTGTCATCCGCACATTCTTTTTTGTGATTTTTGGTTTCACAGTTATGATCAGTTCATTGTTTGATGCCAAAGTTGCGGCTATCAGCGGATTGATACTGGTCAGCATTTATGCTATCAGGGTATTGTTATTAAAGGTCGTTTTGAAAAAGGACATTATCCTTGCCACATTCATTGCTCCCAGGGGACTAATCACCCTTCTCTTGTTTTATTCTATACCACAGGAAATCCAAACGCCCTTTTTTAGTCAGGGTATCATTTTATATGTCATCATCATCACGAGCTTATTGATGACTGTTGGACTGGTAAGATTTGGCAAAAAGAGAAAAGATAAAACTACTGAAATCCCCCTTTCTGAATCAGATCAAACTGTAGATCAAGAGGAACCTATAAACAAAGATTCGGAAAAAGACTCAGTACTTAATTGAAATTAGCATCGGTAGAAGAGCCTTCTTTATTATCTGTTTTTTCACTGGCTTTTCTGTGGTGTGGACTAAAAATCTCTATACCAGCTTCGAGAAACTTATCCTGAATGTTTTGATGCAGCTCAGATTTTATCTCGTCAAATTTATTAGCTTGACTGGTATATCCATTGATTTGATAACTCACATAGGAATCATCCAGACTGGTTTGTAAAACAAAAGGTTTCTTGTTTTCCAGAATCAATTTTGTATCCATGGCTGCGTCTATCAATAGCTTATGTACGGTTTTCCATGGCACATCATATCCAATTGAAACCGAAGTATAGACAATGACGCCTGCATCTTTTGAACCAGATGAATAATTAACAGTGTACCCTGACAATATCGCTGAATTAGGAACGGTAATATCTTCGTTTTTTATGGAACGTAACCGTGTCATCAGCAGTGATTTCTCCATGACCTCACCGCTCACATCACCAATTTTTACTTTGTCACCTATCTTAAATGGTCGCATGTAGGTAATGACCATTCCAGCAATTAAATTGGAGACGGCTGACATTGACCCTAAAGCCAGCACCAACCCGATAAAAATTGTAACACCCTGAAATACAGCAGATTGAGACCCAGGAAGGTAATTGTATATCAGGACAAACATGAACGCATATAGCAAAACCCTGACGATGTTGAAAGTAGGTCTAATCCATTCAACATAAAATCCCGGTATGACCAGTTCACCACGCTCTACTTCTATAGCTAAAAACCTAACAAACCGAATCAGATAGTGGATAATCAGATAGATAATCCCAATGGTGAATAAATTGGGTAAGAAGTCAACGATACTATCCAGGATATCCCGCAAAGGTGTGAAAAAGTAGTTTAGCAGCTGATCAGCAATATTCTTGGTCCCTGGAAAGATTCCAAAAAGCAGCGTCAGTGAAAAGTAGAACACCAAAATGATGACAATAACTTTCAAAAAGTTAAGCGCACCAAAAATCAATTGGATCAGTCGATAAGCTGTAAGAAACTCATAGTTCTTTACTTTAATACCTTGAATAGCTTTGCCTTTCTGTGCATAAACCTGCTGCTTGATAAACTTAAAAACCCTGTTGATATAGAAAATGACAATGAAAAGGATTGTTATTACCAACAAGACCGTCCCAATGCGCATCAGGATCTTCTTAAGAGAATTATCTTCATAGAAGTCGCGTATGCTCGACTCAATCGCTCCTTTGTACAACTCCACCAGTTCGTTCCTTGCCGTACCGATCCATAGCGCATCATCGTTGGTTACGGATAAGATGGTAAGGTCTCCGGAAACCACGTCAGCTGTCTCATCCTGTAAACGTATGGATAGCTCAGGAACCTCTTCAGACTCATTGAGCAAACCAACAATTTTTCTCGTAATATTTGATGCCCTGTCACGTGCAGAAAATGGGCCTAGCTTATTGTAAATATAAAACAGGGTGTCTCTGAAAGGTGCCACCGGAAATCCCTGTGTCACTGACTTCAGTGAATCAATCCTGGCTATTCTGATGGCTTTTCGGAGGCTATCTGCTTCTTCTATTTCCTTGATCTGATTCAAGAGATCAAGCTTTTGCAGGTTGTCGGTAGTTTTGAGCCGCTCCAACTGTTTCAGCATCTCCACCCTGGCAAGCGAATCTGCAATTTTAATTGAGTCAGCCTTCTTGAGCAGATCCGTTACCACGCTAACCTGCTCAGCTTGCAGCGAATCGTTCTCAATGATCTCAAGTATCTGAGTATTTAAGGTATCCAGTTCCTCCTGAGCACTGACCTCGTTGATAGCCAGGGTCAGGAACAAAAGAAGACCATAATGAATAAGATGCTTAAACATAGTTTTTATATAGCGGAAATATAATCGACTGACCAATACGATGTCCAAACTTTCTCCAACTCTTTTTTAGTTGACCGAAAAATGTGGCTGATAATTTATATAAAAATGAGAATATCGTATGTTTACCATCAATCACTAAATATAAATGCTGACGGATGAAACACCTGAACCCATTAGCCAAAGAAGGTAAAATCAACAAAGACGCCAACCTCATGGATCGACAGTCGATTATCATCAATTGCCCGATTGAAAAGGTATGGGATCTATTGGTCAACGTGGAAGCGTGGCCGGAATGGAATCACGATATCAAAATAGATAAATATACTTCCACAACATACGAAGAGCCTTTTAAATGGCAGATCAAAGGTCAAAGCATCAAATCTTCATTCCAAAAAATTGATAAGCCCTATCTTTTGGCATGGACGAGCAGATCCCAGATGTTTAAAGCGGTCAATGTCTGGAAACTGGAACGCGCAGGTGACCAAACCATCGTATCAGCGGAGGAATCTATCCAGGGGCTGTCTGCCTTCTTTTTTGGGCATCAGAAACTCCACAATACACTGCTTACCTGGTTATCCAGATTAAAAATGAAGGCTGAAGCCTAAACCAAGACTTTTATTCAGCTGTTTTCAACTCCTCAATCTGCCTTTTCAATAATGCAAATGCAGGAGCCAATTCAAGTGCTTTGTTAAAATGCTGAGCTGCCAGATCTTTATTGCCTTTGGCCTGCTCAATCATACCCTTCATCCGATAAGACGCAACCTCCAGATTAATGAGCTGATTTTGACTTTCGTCAACAGGAAAATATAAGTTGGTGGTTTTTGCTTTTGGGTGCTGAATAATAATATCTGCATTGGTCGCACTTTCTTCGTAGCGCTTCAGGTTATATTGCAGGAACATGATCCTATACAGGGTACCGAGATCTTCGTTCTCCACATACAATTTCTCATAGAAGTCGATGGCTTTTGCACCTACACCTATATTATCAAAACTTAAGGCGGCAATTTCAGTCGCCAACATATCGTTAGGGTTAATAGAGACTGCATCCTGAGCAACCAGACCCGCAGATACATACTCCTGCTGATCAAAGTAAATGATTGCCAATGAATCCAAAAAGGCCACATTTGGATTGAATACATATAGATTATACAATGCCTGCTTTTGCATTTCTACATCATTGTATTTCCTGGCCAGGTTATAGAGCACAGCTTGCTTCCTCACTTCAAAAGGAACAGAATCCTGGGGTACTGGCTTTTGCTCCTGGGCCGAAGCCACAAACATGACAATAAGTAATAGACTGCTTAGAATAATTTTCATTGATTTTATTTTTAAGGGTGCAAAAATAGGCATTTAGTTTTCTTTTATCTCAAGTCCTTTAGATTTCCCAATCTCAACCATTAGTTTATAAGCCTCTGCGTGATCATTTTTTATCTTTCCTTCCAAAATAGCCTCCTTAATTTCGGCTTTGATATCACCCACCACCCTCGAAGGCCTGAGGTTAAATGTTTTAATGATCTCCTCTCCTGAAATTGGAGGGTTGAAGTTTCTGATGTGATCCCTGGCTTCTACATCTTTGATCTTTTGTTGCACATCTCCAAAATTGTTGCGATATCGCTTAACCTTTTCTTTGTTTTTGGATGTGATATCTGCATTACAAAGGGTCATCAGATCATCGATGTCGTCTCCTGCTTCAAATAATAGTCTCCGAATCGCAGAATCCGTTACCACCTCATTGACTAAAGCAATGGGCCTAAGATGTAAACGCACAAGCTTCTGCACATATTTCATTTTTTCATTCAACGGAAGCTTTAATCGTTTAAAAATCCGGGGAACCCATTTGGCCCCAAGGTCTTCATGTCCGTGAAAGGTCCACCCGGCCTTCTTTGAAAAACGCTGCGTTGCTGGTTTAGCGATATCATGCAATATGGCCGCCCACCTGAGCCAGAGGTTATCTGTATGCAGACTAATGTTATCCAACACACCCAGTGTATGATAAAAATTATCTTTATGTCCCTGACCATCAACGATTTTCACTCCCTGCAAATCCACCATCTCAGGAAAAATGATCTTTAATATACCTGAGTGAAACAATAAATTGAACCCATAGGAAGGCTTCGGTGACAGAATGATCTTGTTCAATTCATCACTGATCCGTTCCATCGAGATAATCTCCAGCCGATCCTTATGATCCATGATGGCCTGAAATGTATCAGGCTCAATATCAAATACCAACTGACTTGCAAACCGAATGGCCCGCATAATCCTGAGCGGATCATCATTGAATGTCTCATTGGGATCAAGTGGTGTTCTGACAATCTGCCGGTTCAGGTCATCCAGACCATCAAAAGGGTCTATAAGCTCTCCAAAATCTGATTTATTAAGCCCAATGGACATGGCATTGATTGTGAAATCCCGCCTTTTTTGATCATCTTCCAACGTTCCATCTTCAACAATGGGCTTTCTTGAATCGGAACGATAAGATTCCTTTCTGGCTCCCACAAACTCTAAAACCAAATCTTGATAGCTAATAGAAGCTGTACCGAAGTTTTTGTAGACAGCCAGCTTAGACTCGTTGCCAAGGACCTTATGAACAGCCTCAGCTAAAGAGATGCCGCTACCCACACATACAAAATCAATGTCTTTAGATGGGCGGTTCAACAAAAGGTCTCTGACATACCCACCAATAATAAATGTGTGTATTCCATTAGATTGGGCGATCTCACTCACTACCCTAAGTGTCTCCTGGTTCGCTATCCTCTCCCTGAAATCGGCTGTTTTGACCATTGCTCAAAATTATAACAATCGGTCAAATACACCCTACTTACTTGAAGAATGCGGGGCAAGGAAGAAACTTTTTCCTTCGACTTACTTTGTTTGGATTGGAAACTGTTTCAAAATTATACTGTAACGAAAATTCATGTGCACCACCCGTTTCTGGCCCCAGACTGGATATTGAAGCATCAAAACTGTATCCGAATTGCAATTGTTTAAACTCTACACCCAGCACAAAAATGACGGCGTCCTGATTGAGAATTCCTTCTTCTTTTTGGATGAATGGCATCCCGCGATACCAGATACCAAAAAGAATGGGCTCCATATAGACAGAAGTACCCAAATCCAACTGTTGGTTTTCACCCTGTTTTTTATAAATAAAACCAGGGGCAAGGCTTACTTTCTTCCGGTTGGTAAAAGCCTTGTTGCCCAGCTCAAATCGTGTTCCGGAGTGCACACTGTATTTCATAGGAACAGTACTTTGGCCATCAATCAGCGAATTATTAGGTTCGTTGAGGTGAAAAACCGAAAACCCAAACCAGAAATTCTGGTTATAGGCCAACAGCCCCGCAGCGATGTCAATATAAGAATTTCCATTAATGGCTGAAATGGCCGGGTCCTGTGTAGGTGCACCGTCAACCCCAAAATCAATCTGGTCCCCAAAGACCAGTTTTTCGTAGTCTATGGTTCTATTGACCCAACCAAAAGCCATACCCGGCTTGATCACCCACTTATCTTCAAGCTGAATATTATAGGCATAGTTGAGGGAAACCAGGTTTGACCTGAGCGACGCAGAACCAGCGACATCCGCATTAACCAGCATTCCAAAGCCACTGTTCAATCCGGTGGCATTATAGTCATACGAAGCAGAATAATTGGCAAACGCTTTGGGTAGATTGGGCCACTGAAGTCTGTGGTTCACAACCAATCTATGCATTTTCGTGGAACCACTAAATGCCGGATTCAAATACAGCGGATTAGCATAAAATTGAGAGTATTGTATGTCCTGGCAATAAGCCCTGACAACAATAATGATAATTAAGTTGGTTAAAAATATTCGTTTCAAAGTCTATCTAACTAGTGTTACATCCCCTATTCTAATGGCTTCCCGCCCATCACTAAATATGATCTCCAGCCTGTATACATATACATCTGTCGGCATCAGCTTGCCTTTGTAATGTCCATCCCAACCTGTCTGTTGGTTATCGGACTCAAAAAGCAATTCCCCCCATTTATTATAAATGAGCATTTTAAACTTGTTGGCTCCTTCCACCCTGGGCAGAAAGACATCATTGATAGAATTCTCATTACCCCCACTTTCGGAAATACCCGGGCTTGGCGAAAAAGCATTCGGAATCCTCACCGTTCCTCCCTCCGTAGCAGCAATTAATCCTTCATAAGCCAGGGTATCAGCGCACCCAAGGCTATTTTGGGCAATTAACGAGACGCCATACTTACCTTCTGTATCGTATGTATGAGATGGATTGAGCTCCGTGGATGTAGTACCATCACCAAAATCCCACTCATACCGATCTGCATTCATGGACAAATTCCTAAAAAAGACCTCCTGGTCAGGAATGAAAACAGTGGTTGGATTAGCTATGAAGTCCGCAATGGGGGTAGGTAAAACTTCAATATAAAATTCTTTGGTCTCAGTATCTGATCCGCCCGACGTGTTTTCAGCATACAAGGTCACGGTATAGGTGCCTGCTTTGCTAAAGGTATGCAGCGGGTTAATCTCATTGGAAGTAACCCCGTCTCCAAAGTCCCATCGATAGGTGCTGTTGTCTGTATTAACCGACTGATCTGTAAAACTAACAATCAGAGGCCTGCATCCTGTTCGTGGATCTGCAGTAAAATCGACAACCGGATCGGATGGATTCACTATGACAGAACGGCTAAGGTTTGCGCTGCAAAAGGCATTGCTAATGGTCAGACTCACCTGATAACTACCAGGCTCATTGTACTGATGCGTCAATGGCTCTCTAACATTTTGGGTGTTTCCATCACCAAAATCCCATAGGTATTCCCAACCTACAGCTGAGTTGCTGTTGTTTGTAATTTGCACAATGTTATCATCGGGCACCTTCAGGGTGTCAGGATCCAGGTCAAAATCAACAAGAATTTCTTCTTCACTTGCTTCAACCACTTCTGTCAGGATCATTTCCTCACTCTGACAGTTTACAAGGTTTTCTGTAACCAAACTAAACTGTGTATTGAGGTTGGAGCTGCCGACAGGCGGACGGTAATACATCAATTGCTGAATATCACCATCATTTACCCATTGATCAGGCTCTGGATCAAAGCTCCAATAGTATGTCAACCCTTTCTGGTCTGCCTCAAGTTCAAAAACCTTATATGTACAGGAATCCCGTTCACTTATTGTGAAAACTGCTGACGGGACCGGGTTAATAACCACGTCTAACTGACTATCTTCAATACAAATACCAGATTTGAAAACCTCAAGACTGATTTGATAAACCTGATTAGTACTACTGTTATTCTCAATGCTATAATCCAACGTATGAAAAGCAGGATCTCCGGCATTTTTAGTCACAGGATAACCTGGTAAAATGCTTCCCTGTTGCGTAATGGTCCATGTATATGATTCAGGATCTAAGGATTGGGTGGACTCACTCACAGAAAGAGTGCTTTCCCATGTCGAGCAATTATTACCAAGCGGGTTATAGTTTGCATCAGTGAATGACGACGGGAACGTTGGCAACACGGTAACCTCTAAGCTGTCTGATGAAGCTACACACCCCAGGTCTGAAATTCCATACAACAGCATAGAATAGGTCTTTTCGGCTCCAGTGGAGTTAGCAAAAACCATGATACTGTCCGTTTGATCAAATGAAACAGAGTCACGGGTAATCCCATCCGTAATGGTTAGAAAATAATTTACAGAACCAGATAAATCCGAATAATTGTAGACTGTCAAAGAGTCATTTACACAAATAGGATTGGTATTGTCACTACCAATAACCGGATTAGGAACAGGTTGAACAGTGACCTCCCTGACAAGCACGTCAGAGCACTGTCCATTAATTGTAGTGACCTGCAAGGCCACCTGATAAGTTCCGGCAACTGAAGTGACAGGTTCAATTCCAGTGGCTATATCAGTCCCATCCAGGTGCCAGTCAAATGCTGCGCTGTCCGTCCTTATCAACTCCTCATTGAAAGTCCCATCATAACTAAAGTCCCACTTCCAGCTGTCAATATAATCACCATCAATCCTGGGATTGATTCCAGAAAGCTCATGCGCTATTCCACTGAATCTTGTCCGTTCGCCTTCACACACTTCATTGGCTTCATATTGGGCTTCAGGACCATCATATATATAGATCGTTTTCTCATCCACCGTCTGGCAATTGGAGGCATTATTTCGGGCTATCAGTCTCACCAGGTATTCTCCCGGATTGCCGTATGTCCGTGTGAAATCCGTATTTTGAGGACCAAACCCTGCAGCAGGAAGGCTTTCTACCAGCACACCATTCTCATCGTAAAATTCCCATTGCCACTCCGAATTGGGCTCAATGTTGGTGGTGGCATCCCTAAAACCAACTGTAAAGACATCCGATCCATCTGATTGACAAAACCTTGGGTCTATTTGTGATGTGAAAGTGGGGTCATACAACTCAATGGCAGCCGTTGTAGAGGGTGACAAAGAGATTATTTTTTCTACGATTACTTCACATGACCCCTGAGCATTGGGATCTTCTGCAATCAATCGAATGAGTTTATCTCCAAATGCATCATAAGTGAATGTTGGGTTAGTAGCATTGCTAGAAGACAATAAATTGGTGTCCGTATCATCGGTGTAAAATTCCCAACGATAGTTGTTGGCCCCTGCGGTAAGGTTCTCAAAATATATGGGCTCACCAATACAAAAAATGGTTTGAATATTTCCTGAGGCATCACCAACCCTGCTCTGAAAATCCGGATTGGGAAGTGCAACAATCCTAATGTATCCTGTAGTAGAGACTGCCTCATTATAATTGGGGTTTAACGGATCACCATTATAAGGATTACATGTGTTCCAGTTATAAAGGGTAATTTCAAACTCGTTACCAACTGTATTATTAACATCAGCGGGGGCGCTCATTGGAAATGTAGACATATTGGGACCATCTGCCGTAAATGGAATCTCCACAATGGGTCCAAAATATGCACCAGTCACGCCATTTCGTGTCGTCGTGGAAGATAGATTCGCACTTCCATCTGTCAGGTTCACAGTGCCTGCATCTTCAAGCGAAAGGTTACGGATAGCATTGGAGGGGTCGTGATTCGTCCCATAAACAAATTGGGTATGACGAGCCAATCGATTAGGGTTATCCGGCTCATCGTTGATGTTACAGTTAAAGGTTGAATTATCATCAAGCACGGCATTTACAATCGGGTTGTTGAAGCAAACCCGGTAAGGGTCAGGGTTTATCAGGAGATCTCCACCAAAATCATTGTCATTAGACCAGGATGAAACTAGCTGAATTTGTTCAGAGGTCTCACAAGCCACTCCATTCACCAAAATGTGAGCTGTGGGCTCAAACAAACAATCTTCATTTTCAGGATAGACAAATGTACCGGCTGCTGTAAATTCCGTGTCTCCGCCTCCAACTGAAAATTGAGGATCTCCCAATCCATAAATGTCAACGTTATTTCCAGGATCGTTCCATTCAAAACGAATGGATATCTGATTTGGATCCTGAGGAATATTGAAGAAATAAGTAATCGTGAAATCGGTTACTGTAACAGGCGCACAATCCCTGTCAGTATTAAAACTCAGGTTTCGCTGCTGCCTTAGCGCACTACACTGACCGAATAACTGAATGAAACAGTGTACAGAAAAAAAAGCTGTTAGTATAAATCTCGCCACCGAATAATAATATTAAATATTGAATTATTCACATTTTAGAAAATCCAAAATGCGGCGATCGACTACTAATTAAGAAACATGAAATACAGGCTAATTATTGCAAAGGTATGAAAATTTAATTTGAAGCTGTCCAATTTCTGTATAACTATCGTGATTAATCACTTTCAACCTCTTTATGATGCCGATCATATTTGGGTAGTTATTAGTTTTGTATGAACAACCCAATCCAATGCCATCATCTGAAGCAAAAAACAGAATAAACGAACTTACCGACAACCTCAACAGGCTCAATTATCTATATTACCAGGAAAGCACCTCAGCAGTTTCCGATTTCGAGTTTGATCAAATGCTTAAGGAACTGGAAGCGCTGGAAAAGGAATATCCGGATTTGAAACGGGAAGACTCTCCTACTCAACGTGTAGGCGGAACCATCACAAAAACTTTTAATACGGTATACCACAAATATCCGATGCTCTCTCTGGGAAACACCTACTCAAAGGAAGAGCTTGGTGACTTCGATCAGCGGGTGGCCAAGGGACTTGGTACTGATGAATATGAATATTTCTGTGAGCTAAAATTTGATGGTGTTGCCATTAGCTTACTTTATGAAGATGGAGTATTGAAACAGGCAGTCACCAGAGGTGATGGAGAAAAAGGTGACGATGTAACAAATAATGTGAAGACCATTAGGTCAATTCCATTGAAGATATCCGTCGACAATTACCCACCCGTATTCGAAGTAAGAGGGGAAGTCTTTATGCCGATCAAAGCTTTTGAGGCCTTGAACAAATCCCGTGAAGAGGCTGGTGAAGCATTATTGGCCAATCCAAGAAACACCACCAGCGGAACCCTCAAAATGCAGGATTCCTCAGTGGTAGCCAGTAGATCCCTTGATTGTTATTTATATTCTCTGCTTGGTGAAAATCTGGAGCCAAAAACTCATTCCGATGCCATTCATTTATTGGAAAAGTTACAGTTTAATGTATCTCCAACCTACCGAAAGTGCAAAGACATCGATGAGGTTTTTGAATACATCAATGAGTGGGAACAAAAGCGGCACGACCTTCCTGTGGAAACGGATGGCGTAGTATTAAAGGTCAATGATTCAGACCAGCAGAAAAAGTTGGGTTTCACAGCTAAAAGTCCGAGATGGGCCATATCATATAAGTATAAGGCTGAAGGTGCGGTGACCAAACTCAATGGGATCACCTACCAGGTAGGTCGAACCGGGGCCATTACCCCTGTTGCTGAGTTGGAGCCCGTGCTGTTGGCTGGAACCACTGTGAAGCGGGCCTCCTTACACAATGCCAATGAGATTGAACGACTGGATATCCGTATTGGAGATTATGTAGCCGTGGAAAAAGGAGGAGAAATCATACCTAAAATTACTGGTGTGGTCCTGGACAAAAGGGCTGATACGGAGAAACTCATCTATATCAAAGAATGCCCTGAGTGCGGTACTCCGCTGGAACGAAAAGAGGGCGAAGCTGTACATTATTGTCCGAATTTTACAGGATGCCCACCACAGGTACGAGGCCGAATCGAGCATTTCATATCCAGGAATGCCATGGACATCAATAACCTGGGCCCCAATACGATCAGGGGGCTATATAATAAAGGACTCATAAAAAATATTGCTGATCTGTACTCACTCACTTTTGAGCATCTCAATGAACTAAAATTTGAAGAAACAGATCCTGTCACAGGAGAAACAAAAATTCGTTCTATCAAGGAGAAGACTGCCAAAAACATCATCGAAGCATTGGAAAAATCCAAAAGCATTCCATTTGATAATGTACTATTCGGTTTGGGAATCAGGTATGTTGGAAAAACCGTCGCAGAAAAACTTGTAGATCATTTTAAGGTGATTGAGCGCTTACAGCATGCTACTTTCGATGAGATTGTTTCAGTCCACGAAATAGGAGAACGGATTGCAGAGAGTGTAGTTAGCTACTTCAGTGACCCTGAAAACAATCAAATAATTGAGAAACTGAAAGGTGCAGGGTTAAACTTTGAAGTAAATATTGCGGATGCGAAGGAGCAAAATGATACTTTAGCAGGTAAATCATTTGTCATCTCAGGTGTTTTTGAAACCATTGACAGAGAAGAGCTGAAAAAGCTTATCAAAAATTTAGGGGGGAAAGTGATCAGCAGTGTTTCCGGCAATACAGACTACCTGGTTGCAGGAGAAAATATGGGACCAGCTAAAAGGGAAAAAGCGGAGAAAAATGGAGTAACCATACTTTCCGAAAAGGAATTTAACGAAATGATCGACCGTAAATGATTAAAAAACTAATCATAGCATACAGAACTTCCAGAAACGAAAAAAACCGGAAGAGTAAATCCTGGATTGACTTCAATCAATCAAAGCATATCGGATTGATCATTCAGGAGGATTTTGAAAATGAGGAGAGCATAAACAAAGTAGTAGAAGAACTGAAAAATGATGGTAAAAAAGTCAGCAAGATCTATTTCTTGAGAAAACCCAAAGGACATCAAATGTCACCCTGGTTCAGGTCTTCTCAGATCAACTTTATTGGACAAATCAAATCTCCTGAGCTTGATCATTTCTTGAAACAGGATTTTGATTTTTTACTTTGCCTCGATGATTCAAGTCATTATCTACTGGATTATGTCAGTTCATTGACCACCGCACATGCTCGTGTTGGTGTCATGAAACCAGATCGTAAACATTGCCTTGAGATGATGGTCCAGGTAGATGATAACAGTAAATTTGTCAGTGGAGAGATTCTCAGATATCTCAAAAAGATATAAAATGTTACAGGAAAAACTGAAAGGTACTGGGGTAGCATTGGTTACACCATTTAAAAAAGATTTTACAATAGATTTTGATGGCCTCAAAAAAGTTCTGAGTCATGTGATTGCTGGAAAGGTGGATTACCTGGTAGTGCTTGGAAGTACAGGAGAAGCTGCCACCATTGAATGGGATGATAAGCTAAGGATTCTTGAGTTTGTCATTAAAAATAATGACAGCAATGTACCCATTGTGATGGGACTTGGCGGTAACAATACTTTAGCCATGGAAAAAGAGGTGATTGCCCTTTCTGATTATCCTATTGATGCGATCCTGACTTCGAGCCCTCATTATAATAAACCTTCACAGCGGGGCATTGTCGCTCATTATCAGCGATTTGCAGACGCGAGTAAATTCCCTGTCCTCCTATACAATGTGCCTGCCCGTACCGGTAGCAATATGACAGCTGAAACCACCATAGCGCTTTCAAAACACCCAAATATCATTGGGATTAAAGAAGCCAGTGGCGACCTCCATCAATGTGCAAAAATTGCTATAAACACAGAGGAAAATTTCATGTTGATCTCCGGAGATGATGCCCTCACCTTCCCGATGATCACGTTGGGAGCTCAAGGTGTGATTAGCGTGATCGCTAACTTGTTTCCTGGTGAGTTTTCAGAGATGGTCAGGGTAGCACTTTCGGGCAATACAGAGAAAGCCAGAAAATTAAATCAAAAACTGATCCCATCGTATGAATTGGTTAGTCTGGAAGGCAACCCTGTTTCACTTAAAGTTGGAATGAAAGCATATGGAATTATTGACGATCATGTCAGGCTTCCTTTGGTAAGCGGATCTCAGGAATTGTTTCGAAAATTTAAAGAAAGAGCATAAAAAAAGGGGCATGAGCCCCTTTTCTTATAAGAATAGATCTTATTTATTTGTTTTTGATGTCCTGAACTTCAATTCTAATCTCTTGTGCAAGATTTTTTACATCCTGCATTCCTTTTCTTACGCGGGTTCCTGCAGCAGAATTTCCTTTATCATAGAATTTTTGGAAGTCACCTTCTAATGACATTAACAAATCTTTTATTTGATCAAATCTTTTCATATTGATAAATCTTTAAGGTTACTGATAATTATTCGATAGAGCAATTTAACTAAAATGTTCAAAATCCAAGGTAAAACAGCGAAAAAAGCTATGTTTCTAATAAAGTAGCGCCTTTTTCACCTTCCTTGAGGTACACTCCGTCGTGGAGTTTTTCTTTGATGGTCTCAAATACTTTTAATGTTTGTTTAACATCTTCCAAACTATGTACTGCAGTGGGGATAATTCTCACAATAATTGTTCCTTTTGGAACAACCGGGTAAGCTACTGCTGAGCAGAAGATATTATAATTTGATCGCAGGTCTTTCATCAGGTTAGCCGCCTCATATGGGTCTCCACTCAACACCACTGGTGTCACAGGAGACTTGGTAGTACCGATATTGAGTCCAATCTCTTTCAACCCTGATTGTAAAGCATTTACGATCTTCCAAAGGTTATCTTTAAATTCCGGATGCTTTTTGATGAGCTCCAAACGTTTCAGATTACCCAAAACGATTGCCAGAGGTAATGATTTAGCGAAAATCTGTGATCTAAGATTGTATTTCAATACATCCAGTACTTTTGGATCACTGGCTAAGAATCCACCGATACTTGCCATTGATTTAGCAAAAGTGGCAAAGTATAGATCAACTTCATCCGTCACTCCATAGTGCTCAGCCGTCCCGGCTCCACTTTTCCCCATTGTACCAAAACCATGGGCGTCGTCAACGAAAAGCCTGAAATCAAATTTCTTTTTCAGCTCCACAATTCCTTTGAGATCTCCTGTATTTCCAGACATCCCAAACACTCCTTCTGTGATCACCAGGATCCCTCCTCCTGTTTCCTTGGTGATTTTTTCAGCCCTCTTGAGCTGCAATTCAAGGTTTTTAATATCATTATGCGGATAAACAAATCGTTTACCCATGTGGAGTCTCACACCATCGATGATGCAGGCATGGCACTCAGCATCATAGACAATTACATCTTTCCTGCCCACTACTGCATCAATAATGGAAAGTACACCCTGATATCCGTAATTCAATAGTAATCCAGCTGGTTTCCCAACAAATTCAGCCAGCTCACTTTCCAACTGAGTATGATACTTGGTATTACCAGTCATCATCCTGGCTCCCATTGGGTAACCAAGCCCATATTTTTCTGCTGCCTCAGCATCTGCCTTCCTCACTTCAGGATGGTTGGCCAGGCCCAAATAGTTGTTTAAGCTCCAGGTAAGGACTGTTTTTCCTTTAAACTGCATTCTTGACGAAATCTCACCCTCAAGCATCGGAAACATATAGTAGTTGTCATCTATATGCGAAATACTCCCTAATGGGCCCCTGTTAGCCTGTAACTTTTCAAATAAATCCATAAAAGATTGTTAATAATTCCTTACCAAATCCGCAACGCAAAACTAACACTTATTAAAATACGCACAAACCAAATATTTCTTAATCAAGCTTCAAAAGCCCTGGTGCCTCATTAAATTTAGGGGCTTAACATCATGGACTATGCCCAAAATAAAAAAGATACTTGTTGCCAATCGTGGTGAAATAGCCCTTAGAATCATGAAAACGGCCAAAGACATGGGCATTGGCACCGTCGCTGTCTATAGTGAAGCGGATCAATTCTCTCCCCACGTAAAATATGCAGATGAAAGTGTTTGTATTGGCCCTCCACCATCCTCACAATCCTATCTTGATCAAAATAAGATCATCGAGGTATGCAAAAAAACAAAATCCGATGCCATACACCCGGGATATGGCTTTCTCTCTGAAAACGCCTCCTTTGCAGAACTTGTAGAAAAATCAGGCCTGATATTTATTGGTCCCTCGTCCAAATCTATAGAGGTAATGGGTGATAAGCTGACTGCGAAACAAGCAGTAAAAAACTATAATGTACCACTGGTTCCGGGCATGGACGAAGCCATCAAGGATATTGGGGTTGCCAGAAAAGTAGCTAAAACCATCGGATACCCTATATTGATTAAAGCGAGGGCAGGTGGAGGTGGTAAGGGGATGAGAATTGTATGGAAAGAAAAAGACCTGGAAGAGGAAATGAAGCGAGCCATGAGTGAAGCGAAAAACGCCTTTAGCAATGATGCGGTCTTTCTGGAAAAATATATCACCTCACCTAAGCATATTGAAGTACAAATTCTGGGTGACCACCACGGAAATATCATACACCTTTTCGAACGTGAATGTACGATTCAACGTCGACATCAAAAGGTCATTGAAGAGGCACCATCTGTGTCTGTAGATGAAGAAAAACGGGAAGAAATCGGTCAGGCAGCCATCAACGTGGCCAAATCCTGTGGGTACTACGGGGCTGGCACCGTAGAATTTGTAATGGATGATAAAAAGAACTTCTATTTCCTGGAAATGAATACCCGGCTCCAGGTGGAGCATCCTGTCACAGAGATGATTACAGGACTTGATCTTGTGAAAGAGCAGATTCACATCGCCGAAGGAAAGAAACTATCGGTGAAACAGCAAGACCTTGCCATTCATGGTCACAGCCTGGAAATCAGGGTATATGCTGAAGATCCGGAAAATAATTTCCTGCCTGATGTGGGAGAATTAAAAGTCTACGAGACTCCTGAAGGACCAGGCATTCGTGTGGACGATGGCTTTGAGGAAGGCATGGAAATCCCCATTCATTATGATCCGATGATTGCTAAACTAATTACCCATGGGAAAGATCGCAATGAGTCAATTAACAGGATGCTAAGGGCCATTAAAGATTACAAGATCATTGGCGTGAAAAACTCCCTGAACCTGGCTGCTTACGTGATCCAGCATCCTGCATTCCAGGATGGATCTTTCACCACAAAATTCATGGAAGAACATTTCAAGCCAGAGCATCTTCAAAAACCAATTCCAAAAGATATAATTGAAGTAGCTGCACTGATTGGGGGAAAACTTTATCTGGATCAAACGTATAAGCCAATTCATTCCCCATCGATTACCAGTAAATGGAAATTTAGGAGGGTATATCGATGAAAAAAATCATACTGGCCTCCAACAGTCCCAGAAGAAGGCAATTACTCACCGAAGCTGGCTATCAATTTGAAGCCATCAATACGGATTTTGATGAAAACTACCCGGATGGACTGCCACCTATTCGTGTAGCAGAGCACCTGGCTGTAGGAAAAAACAAACATTACAGAGATCAATTTCCTGATGAGGTGTTAATCACATCAGACACCATAGTAGTCAGGGAGGGTGAGATTCTGGGCAAGCCAGCAGATATTAATGAGGCAGATGAAATGCTGAAAAACCTGTCAGGAGCTGCTCATCTGGTGATTTCAGGGGTCTGTATTTCTGATCAGCACCAACAATTCATCTTTCACGATACGACTGAAGTACATTTTGATCCCCTGTCAAAACAAGAAATTGATTATTATATCAAAGCTTGTAAACCATTTGACAAGGCAGGTGCATATGGTATCCAGGACTGGATTGGGCTTACAAAAATCAGGAAAATAGACGGTTCTTACTTCAATGTGATGGGCTTACCTGTAAACATGGTTTACCTCACGCTGAAAGATAAATTTGGGATCACTCCTTATTAGCAACGATACCTTTTACATTATCATTTTGGGTATTTGTTTCCTCAACATTATCACCATCATTTAAGCGTTTGGATACAGCCAGGAATGGACCCTTAATAATTTTGTCTCCCTCTTCCAAACCACTAATGACCTCAATGCGTTGGTAATCCGAAATACCTGTTTCGACGATGGTTTTAACAGCTTTTCCATCTTCAAGTTTAAAAACCACTTCATCCACTTCCTGATTATTGAGGCCCACATTTTCTTCAGCTTGGGCTTCACTGTTGTTAGTGGAATCAGCTTCTGCTTTCCTTGTGGTGACAGAAGCCAAAGGTACGGATAATACATTGTTCTTTGTTTCGGTATGAATCTCTACACTCGCTGTCATCCCCGGCCTGAAAGGATAACGCATACCTTTATCTACAAGATCCTGATAAGAACTGTTTAAGATCTTGATCCGTACCTCAAATTCTGTAACAGCATCAGTCGAAACTTTTTCATTGGCCGTATTGGCAATTTGAGTTACAATGCCTTTAAACTTCTTTTCCATGTAGGAATAGGAATCCACATCAATAATAGAGGTGTCCCCTTCTGAAATACGTATGATATCGTTCTCATTCACATTCACCCGCACCTCCATATTGTTGAGGTCAGCTATTCTCAACATTTCTGTACCCTGCATCTGAGAAGTGCCAACTACAGTCTCACCTAACTCAACAGCAAGTTTGGAGACGATGCCATTCATTGGAGCGATAATTTCAGTAAGCCTCAAATTCTCCGCGGCATCCTCCACGGTCGCCAAAGAGCTTTCCACAATGTATTGACTGGCAACAACCTGCTGCTTGGCTGATTCAAGGTCTTGTTTGGCAACATTGTAATTTGCTTCAGCCAATTCAAAGTCGGATTCCGAAATAACCTTTTCATCATGCAGTTTCTTCTGACGATTATACTCCAATTCCTGTCTTGTAAATGTAGCCTTTGCTCTTTCCAGTGATGCTTTTGCACTCTCATAATTGGCCTTCTGCTGATTCATATTAGCTCGTGACCGTTCGTAGGCGGAAATAAAATTGTCAGGTCTGATTTTTAGGAGAAAGTCTCCTTTTGCCACGCTATCGCCTTCCTCAATGCGGAGATTAATAATCTCACCAGACACTTCAGGGCTTATCTTTACTTCCAAAACAGGCTGAACTGCCCCCGATGCACTGACTTTCTCAATGATCCTGGCACGTTTTACCAGATCCGACTCCACTTCTATGGCTTTCTTCTGACCCACCCAGCCCTGAGATTTGCCAACCAGAGCTACAACAACAAGGACTACTACAACACCAATTAGGATATACAGTAATTTATTTTGAGACTTTTTCTTCTTTGCCATGCTTAAAAATCAAGGGGTTTACCCTGATAGAAGTCAACCAGTTTTTTCTTGAATACAAAATCAAACTTAGCTCTAATTAAATCGGATTTGGCCTGAAATAAATTATTTGAAGCCAACTGATAATCTGTAAAGTTTGCAGCCCCTAAGTTATACTGATTTTCAACAGAACGAAAAGTTTCTTCCAAAGCTTCAACCCTTCTAATAGACGCTGAATATGTTTTAGATGCAGCTAACGCGTTGTTATACGCACTTTCGATGGTTTGCCGCAAGGTATTTCTTTGCTCGATGGCATTCAATTCTGCTTGTTGAAGTGATATTTTTGATCGCTGAATATCCGAACTTACACTCAGTCGGTTGAAAATGGGGATTTGAATTCCCAGTGACAGGTATTTACTGAGATTATTCTCAAATTGAGAAGCTACGTCTGTTTCAGTGCCGAGAGAAAATGCATCGGAATAATTTGTCCTAAACCCAGCTCCTGCTGATATACTCGGAGAATAGCCCGATTGAGCCACTTTTACTCCTAATAAAGCACTTTCCTTCTTCAAATCTGCACTTAATATTTCCGGTTGAGTATCCAGGGCTATTTCGTAAACTTCTTCTACTGTAATACTGAGATCTGCTTCTTCAACAGCTATATCAAAATCAGGCATAACAACCTCAATTTTTTGGGAAGAAGGAATTAACATACTTTGTTTAAGATTTAACCTGGCTAAGTCAAGATTGTTTTGTGCATTGATCAGATTTACTTCATCACTGGCCACTTGAGAGATAAGTTCAAGCTCATTGGTTCTGGGCAATGCACCTGATGCCACAAGTTTTTTTGTCCTGTCTAATTGATTTTTACTGGACGCTAGCTGATACCTGGCATTCTCCAGCAATTCGTTATTGAAGAGCACCGTCAAATAATTGTTAATGATGTTTAAGGTAATATCATTGGTAGCTTTCTCAACATCAAAATCTGATGCCTCAAGTGAAGTTTTAGATTGATTGATGGTGTTGTGGATATTGAACCCATTGAATAAAACCAATCCGGCACTTCCTCCAAAATTCAATGTGTTGATTTCCCTGGTAATAAAATCATTGGTCGTGGGATCGATAGACCTGCCAAAGTTTAATCCATAGCCCCCGTTGAGATTGGCATTGGGAAGTCTCTGAGCTCTGGATTGGTTATAATCAATCCTGGCCCCTTCCCTTTGCAACTGGCTGCGCCTCAATGTCAGATTATTCTCCAGCGCAATATCAATGCATTCGCGAATGTCCAGGGTAGTTAGCGTCTCTTGTGCTTTTACTGTAGAGAAAGAGAAAAGAACAAGGAAAATAACGGTTAATGTTAATCTAAAGTCCATGGAAATAATGAGTTTTCTTAAATGATGGGTTTACATTTCTACTCAATAAACGGCCATCAATAAAATCTGGTGTATTATTCTTATAAATTCAGATATTCTTATTTAAACGGCAACTTCACCTTTTATATGGGGATGTGGATCATAATTGATCAACTCAAAATCTTCGTATTTGAAATCAAATATATCCTGAATTTGCGGATTGATCTTCATTTGAGGCAAAGGTCGTGGGTCACGGGAAAGCTGCAAAGCTGCCTGCTC
The DNA here is from genome assembly GCA_965223915.1 of Cyclobacteriaceae bacterium. GTDB lineage: Bacteria > Bacteroidota > Bacteroidia > Cytophagales > Cyclobacteriaceae > UBA7330. Next base: position 4,713,592 of record OZ245027.1, read on the forward strand.
CATATGATTGGAATATAAATGAGCATCTCCAAATGTGTGCACAAAATCACCTGACTCAAGTTCACACACCTGAGCGATCATCATGGTAAATAAGGCATACGAAGCAATGTTGAACGGGACACCCAAAAAAACATCCGCACTCCTCTGATAAAGTTGACAAGATAGCTTACCGTCAGCAACGTAAAACTGAAACAAGGTATGACAGGGTGGTAAGGCCATGTTTTCAATCTCCCCTACATTCCAGGCATTGATAATGATCCGCCTGGAATCCGGATTATTCTTTATTGTGTCAATAACCTGCGATAGCTGATCTACAGTAGTGCCATCGCTTTTTGGCCAGCTACGCCATTGAACACCATAAATGGGTCCCAAATCTCCATTCTCATCAGCCCACTCGTCCCAAATTCTTACTCCATTTTCTTTGAGATATTTGATATTGGAATCTCCTTTAATAAACCACAACAATTCATGAATGATTGACCTTAAATGCAACTTCTTGGTGGTCACCAGTGGGAAACCTTTCGACAAATCAAAACGCATTTGATGTCCAAAGATACTCTTGGTACCAGTGCCCGTACGATCACTTTTTTCTACGCCATGATCGATGATGTGCTGCATTAAGTCAAGGTATTGTCGCATAGAGGAATGTATTTGAATGCTAAATTAAAGTGATCTGAACCTGTATCAAACAATGCTTAAATATTTCTCCGACATTTGAAACAACACCTACATAAGATAGTTTTACAATTGTATGAAAATAGGGGATCAAATTCCAAACCTCACACTTAACAACCAGGATGGTGTGCCGATTCGTTTACATGATTTTATTGGTAAAAATCCATTGGTAATATATTTCTACCCCAAAGATGAAACTCCTGGCTGTATCAGAGAAGCCTGCAGTTTCAGGGATCAGTTTGAAGATTTTGTTGAAATCGGTGCTCAGGTTTTTGGTGTGAGTAGCGATTCCGTTGCATCACATAAACGGTTTGCTACCAAATACCGGCTTAACTTCCAGTTGCTCAGCGATCCTGATAAAAAAGCTGAAAGCGCTTTCGATGTTCCTCGAAGGCTTCTTGGATTATTGCCTGGTCGGGTCACCTATACCTTCAATATCAATGGACAACTGATACATACATTCAACTCTTCAATTTCACCCAAAAAGCACATCAGTGAAGCCATAGAAGCACTCAGAAAAGCTTCTTAAAATCTTCCGAATTTCAATGTCACGTAATAATTAGGCTTATCAAAAGCATTGTCATTGGTTCTCACGAGATTGAAGTCTTGTGTAAACCTCTTGCTTACTCCGAAACACATCCTGAAATTTCTGCTGACATTCAATTCGAGGTTGGCCCCTGGTTCTATGTACCAAAATGTATCATCATCAATCAATTGATTTCTTTGGTAAAACAAAGAATCATCTGGAGAAAAAGGTGGATTGGTAAAATCATTCTCCCAATGTTCAGTATATCCCAGCCAGCCAGCTCCTGCTGACACTGGAAAGGTCACATGGATCACCTGATTTGAGAAGAAAATCAGTTCAAGAAACATACCACCATAGCCGCCAATGAGTACAACATCTCTGTTATCGTCAATATCTTCATACCTCGAAGTTGGAATCACCCCGTGACCTTCGAAACCAATGCCAAGGGTCCTGTTCACAATCCACCCGCCTCTGAATCCCGCCATCACCATCGATTCGTCCCTAAAGTCGCTATAGCGAAACGATACAGCACCAAATCCACCACTATGATTCATTGATCCTGCGAGTGTTTTGATATCACTTTTTCGTTTATTTCCTCCGTAATGTCTGTCGCTATCGGAATAATCGTCGGATTGATAGTAAATGATCCTTGGCCCATTTCCATTGCTTGTTTCCAGGTCCTCAACCGCTTCCTGCTCTTCAATCTCAGTGATCTCTTTCATCTCTTCATCTTCTTCGATGCTATATTTCTCCGGTTCCCGGGTATACTTTTCCGCAGGCTCGTTAATGATCACTCCGTCCGGCCCCGTAATAATAATACCTTCTGATTTTTTCTGTATTTGAGGTTCATTTTCATCTGTAGGTGCAACTTCAGCTTCCTCCTTGGTCTGTGTCTGGGTAGTGTCCTGTTCCTGAGCTGACACACTGGTCATGATTAAGTACAAAAACAGGGTTAACAGAGGGTATCTTATGATCATCTTAATATTCATTTGCTCCTAAAGACAACCTGAGTACATAAAGGTTTCCTCTTCAGGCACAATTTATAATTCTGTCCTTGGCAGGGCATCCGGTTTCCGATAAATTTGAGCCCTCAAAAAAATCAGTAATTGATGGGTGAATATAATCACAGACAGATAGAGCATAAGTGGCAAGAGCATTGGGAAGCAAAAAAAACCTACGAGGTAAAGCTTGACCCGGAAAAGCCAAAATTTTATGCGTTGGATATGTTCCCCTACCCTTCAGGCGCCGGGCTGCATGTCGGTCATCCGTTGGGTTATATCGCCACAGACATCATTAGCAGGTACAAACGACTCAAAGGATTTAATGTGTTACATCCGATGGGGTTTGATGCATTTGGTCTTCCTGCTGAGCAATATGCCATTCAAACGGGTCAGCATCCTGCCATCACGACTGAAACAAATATTAATCGTTACAAGGAACAGCTGCGCAACCTGGGGTTTAGTTATGACTGGTCCAGGGAGGTCAGGACCTCCGATCCGGCTTACTACAAGTGGACACAATGGATCTTCAAGCAGCTATTCAATAGCTGGTATAATAATGATGCTGATAAAGCAGAGGCCATTGACAGCCTAATTGCAAAGTTTGAACAATCGGGTAATGCTCAGGTAAACGCGGCTTGTGATGAAGATACCCCTTCTTTTTCTGCAGAGGAATGGAGTGGATGGTCTGAACAAGATCAGCAAAGAATGCTCCTGAAGTATCGATTGACCTACATCTCTGAGGCCGTCGTCAACTGGTGTCCGGCACTGGGAACGGTGCTTTCTAATGATGAAGTGAAAGATGGATACTCAGAGCGTGGTGGTCATCCGGTGATTAAAAAGAAGATGCCCCAATGGAGTATGCGGATCACGGCATATGCCGAGCGTCTACTCAATGGTCTGGACAAAATTGACTGGCCGGAACCAATCAAAGACATGCAGCGCAACTGGATCGGTAAGTCTATGGGCGCGGAGGTAGACTTTCAGGTCGAGAACTCTGATAAAAAGATTCGGGTATTTACTACCAGGATCGATACCATCTATGGGGTGACTTTTATGGTTTTGGCCCCTGAAAGCGAGATTGTAGCAGAATTGACCACTTCGGAGCAAAAGGATGAGATAGAAGCCTACATTGAGGTGGCAAAAAACCGGTCCGAACGCGACCGGATGAGTGATGTGAAAACCATTTCCGGGGTTTTTACCGGTAGCTATGTCATCAACCCATTCAATAATGAAAGGGTCCCTATATGGATTGCAGATTATGTGCTGGCTGGATATGGTACAGGAGCGGTCATGGCGGTCCCCAGTGGAGATCAAAGAGACTTTGATTTTGCCAAACACTTTGATCTGCCCATTGTCCGGATTATTGAACAACAAAAGATCACAGAGACTGAAGCCGATCCAACCAAGGAAGGAACAATGGTCAATTCAGGAATGCTGGATGGACTTTCTCCCCTTGATGCGATTGAAAAAGCCAATCAGTACATCGTGGAAAAAGGCATAGGTCAACCGAAGATCAACTACAGGATCAGGGATTCCATTTTCGGTCGTCAACGATACTGGGGGGAACCGATCCCTGTTTATTTCAAAGAAGACATCCCCTATTTACTGGAAGATGATCAGCTTCCATTACAGTTGCCGGAGGTGGATAAGTTTCTGCCAACTGAGGATGGTGAACCACCATTGGGTCGGGCTAAAAACTGGAAATCCAAAGATGGCCACCCCTATGAGTTGACTACTATGCCAGGCTGGGCCGGATCTTCCTGGTACTTCTTCAGATACATGGATCCTACCAATGATCAGGCCTTTGCCAGCCCGGAAGCATTAAAGTACTGGGAATCTGTAGATTTCTATATGGGAGGTAGCGAACATGCGACAGGCCACCTGCTTTATTCCCGTTTCTGGACCAAGTTTTTGTATGACAGAGGATTCATTTCGGTGGATGAGTATGCCAAAAAACTGGTCAACCAGGGGATGATCCAGGGAAGATCCAACCTTGTATACAGGAAGACTGGTGAAAACACTTATGTTTCAAAGGGCTTAAAGAATAAATTCGACACGTATCCAATTCACGTAGATGTCAATATCGTTAAGGACGATACCCTCGACATTGAGGCCTTCAAGGAATTCAAGCCGGATGCTGCTGATGCCCAATTTGAATTGGAAGATGGAAAGTTTATCTGTGATGCTGAGGTAGAAAAAATGTCCAAGTCCAAATTCAATGTGGTCAATCCTGATGACCTTGTAGAACAATATGGAGCCGACACACTTCGGATGTATGAGATGTTCCTGGGGCCTATCGAAGCCAGTAAACCATGGAACACTAACGGTATTGAAGGTGTATACAAATTCCTGAGAAAGTTCTGGGGTCTGTTCCACGATGACAAAGGCAACTTCAAAGTCACCGATGATGATGCAACTGCCGCTGAATTGAAAGTGCTTCACGGAACGATCAAAAAAATCGAGGAAGATGTGGAAAGGCTTTCATTGAATACTTCGGTCAGTAATTTCATGATTGCTACCAATGAACTTGCTTCATTGAAATGTAATAAAAGAGCTGTATTAGAACCCTTTGCCATTTTGTTAGCTTCATATGCACCACACATTTCTGAAGAACTGTGGAGTCTACTCGGGCATGAGGGCACCATCTTTGATGCCCAACTTCCATCCTTTGATGCGAAATACCTCAAAGAGGATAGTAAAGAATATCCAATCATGATCAATGGCAAGATGCGTACTAAGATATCATTTGCTACCGATGCCTCTCAGGATGAAGTTCATCAAACAGTCACTGAAAACGAGGTGGTTCAAAAGTGGCTGGACGGCAAGGCTCCAAAGAAAGTCATCTTTGTGCCCAATAAGATCGTGAATGTAGTGGTGTAGAGAGACTACAAAAGTTTCTATTATATAACCGCTGTAGCACTGTGAGTAGACTACAAAAGTTTATAGTGAGAAATAGACTACAAAAGTTTATAAAACCCGGCTATGGAATTTGAATTCCTTCCGTTATAAACTTTCGTAGTCTGGTTAGTTTTGTAGTCTGGTTAGTCTCAGGGATAGGCTTAGTGCGTATGATCCGAATCCGGTCCATGGCTATGGCCATGACCGCTTCCACTTTCCTTGTAATGCTTAGCCAGTAGATCTTCACCAAAATCATTGGTTAAATCTCTCCATACGAAATGAATGTGGTTGGCATCATTCTGCGTATTGTCATATTCAACTAACATGGTAGGGCCGTGAACCCGGTAATAGTGGCGTTCCCCAACTTCCAGGCTACCTGCCCAGGCAAAATATAAGGCGTCCATACCCCCTGCATCCTGTAAAACTTCCATCTGAGCCTCGGCAATGTCTGGTGTGACATTTGAAAACACTAAATCAATGATTTGGATAACCAGGCTTTGCTGAGGTGCAGTCATGTCAGTGAATTTTAACCCACTGAACTTTTCTAAACTGGCTTTCCTGTCTGCACCCGTAACTACATCATCAGGGGCATCGTCCATAATGATTGCAACCTTTTGCTGATCATCGCTCAGCATGGTTACCAATGCTCTTCCCAGGTCTTCTTCATCCTTAAGTACCCTTAATCCCTTTTGCACGCCAGATGGCACATTGGCAGGGTTAGCACCCCAAAAAGCAGGTGTTATGGTTACTTCATCAGTTACAGATGTAAAATTGATGGATAGGTGATGACCTTCCAGCCTCCACCCCCATGGCTTTACATCAGAAGGTTGACCAAAGATGGAGAAATAGTATTTCTCAGGATGACGACGATCATTTTCAGGAGGTAAATTTTCAAGTGCCTTTAAAATGATCTCCAATCTCATTATGCTTTTTGCTTTTTCCACTCCCTGATCACTTAAGAAAGTATTCAACAAAGCAAAACCTTTGGCTTTCTGTTCCTCATTCATATTTCTAAGGTCCAGGCCTTCCCTTTCACGAGGAATAAAGTGCCAGTTAAATCGCTCTTCATCAGTGAAATCGAAGAGTGCTTTTGATTTTTGATTACCATCAAGGGAATTGATAAAATCAAGCGCTGCACTTACTCGGGTAGAGACTTTAGCAGTCTCGGAATTAGCATTGGTTGGTTGTGAGGTCTTGTCAAACGGGTAGATAAAATAAAACGACAAAGCTCCAACAACAACCACAGATAGTAGTATGGTTTTTTTCATTTTTGGTTTTGTTTGAACTGTAATTTATTAAAATCTGGCTGTTTGCAGACGTTGATTTGATTATTTCAGCACTCAAATAACTAGAATCCCAGATTATCGTCCTGGCCTTCAATGACAGGTTCATTGGAAGGAGGCGGAGGTGGTGCTTCCTCAACAGGTTCCTGTTCCTCTGGTACTACAGTCTCTTCAGGTGGTGGTTGAATTTCGCCGGGAGATGATGTTTCCTGCTCAGTATCCTGAAGATTTTCGGGGTCAACAGGTTCCACATCTGTGACAACACTATCTGATGCTAATGGCTCTATTTCAGGTTTCGGCGGAGGTTTCTGATATATCAACTGCCGGCCATACCACTTGTTGTAGTATACCTGTTCCACATTAAAGTTGTCGTCCGGATCATACCTAAATAAGAACCTTGGCCCTTTCTCTTCTTCCGATTCAGCTTTTGCCAACACATCAGATGTAGGTGCACCGGTAGAATCTACCATCGCTATAGCTGATGAATCCGATAATCCTACTGTCAGGGTAGAATCGGATTCGATGTTTTCCGCCAACATCTCCTCATCAGCCAATGGCTCAATATCTTCCTCCTCAGGTTGAGGTGCCAGTATATTTTCCATTGGGGCTGTTTTCAGATAGTAATTTTTTAACCAGTAGGGCTGGTATTTGATGATCCCGTATTTGGTCTTTTTAACCTCACGCGGTGGGACGACAATGTCTTCAACATATGCAAAATAATCTATACCCGATTTTTGAGTAGCAGAATCCACGTCAACAGTATCGCTCAACGCAGCCATGCCGATACTAAGCCCGGCAATGCTGTCCTGTTGTGCAGTGCGTTGCTCCAAAATCTTCATTCTGTCGACCTCATCCAGCTTCCAGATATAGGAAAAATAAGCTATTCGAACCGAATCATCAAGGATATAGGTGCTTTGAAAAGCAGGGCAGATCACCCTATCTCTGCATGAAAAAAGCATTAGGATTAAACACAATATTCCTGTTAAGTGCCTCATAAGTTCGTGGCAGCGTCCTGTTTGACAGCCCTAAAATAGGACTATTTTAACTATCCTGAAAGCTACAACGCTCAAATCTGAATAAAGTATATGGTTATTTGAATAAAGGATGCACCAATGAAAAGGCCTTTTCTGCCCATTTTTCGTACATTTTTGTCGAAGGATGCAGACCATCATCGGCTATCAGTGACTGATCAGCACCGGCTTTTCTGGAGCTTTCAGTAATATCCAGGTAGGTGATTTCATACTTTTCACAGATCTGTCGGGCTATGGTGTTGTAACGGTCAATTTCGTTGCCGATTTTTTCCGGATTGTGTTCTCTGGCAAATGGGGTTACGCCGTAGTCTGGTATGGATAATACAAAAACCCGCTGTTTATCCTCTTTTACAAAGCGAATGGATTGATTCAACAACTGTTCAAACTCTTTTTTATATTGCTTTTCCCGATACCCACGGTATTGATTGTTAACACCGATTAGCAGCGAGACCATATCATACTCTTCTGTTATGTTGGCCGCTGCAATGGCTTCCATCAATTCATCAGTGGTCCAGCCTGTTTTTGCAATGATTGTGACTTCTACAGGAACTTTTAAGTTATCCTCCAAAAGCCTAGCCAGTTGAACAGGCCAACGCTTCGCCTCTTCTACCCTTTCTCCAATGGTATAACTATCTCCCAATGCCAGGTACTTGATCTCGTTGGGCTTGGGCTCATCAGGCATAAAGGATGGGAAGTTGGTGAGTGAAATTAAAAACAGGTATAGTGGTATCAAATCTTTTTAAGTTCCTCCTGTAGCTTTTTGGGAAGCCCTTTTACCACGAGATCATATGAATCATCAATCCACTGCCTGAAAAGCTCATCGCCAATCAAACCACTGGTATTCACAGTGTTCCAATGTTTCTTGTTCATATGATACCCCGGCGTCACATCCGGATATTGTTCTCTTAGCTGAATGGCTAGTTCGGGATCACATTTGAGGTTGATACTTTCAAATTGTTCGATATCAGCCAGTGCAAACATTTTGCCAGCTACCTTAAAAACCAGTGTATCCGGACCAAAAGGAACTTCCTCTGTAACCATGGGTTTTGATAGACAATACTCTCTGAATGATTCGATGTCCATTGGATACGTAGATTTAAGCTCGGGATATCAATCTTACTACAATCACTACCAGAGCTACTAAAAACATAATAATGGCGATCTTATTGATCCCATGCATCATCTTTAGATTCAGGTCTGGTTTACGACTTGGATCTTTCTTTCTGAAATAATAAAACAGAACTTCTTTGAAATTAAAGAAATAACCCACTTCATTTTTCTTATTGTCTTCTTTGTTTTCTGTACTCATGCTGTTACTGCCTCCTCTTTTTTGGGTTCAATCCACTTTCCATCTTCTTTAATAAGGTTGATCAGTTCGTCCAGCGCTTGCTTTGATGGTACTCCCCTTTTAACAACCTCTTTGCCTTTGTATAGGGTGATCTTTCCTTTACCTGATCCTACATAACCATAATCCGCATCAGCCATCTCTCCGGGACCATTGACTATACAACCCATGATACCAATTTTCACTCCTTTTAGATGATCCGTTCGCTTTCTGATCATGGCAGTAGTCTCCTGCAGGTCAAATAGTGTTCGTCCACAGGATGGACATGATATGTATTCTGTCTTCGTGATCCTTGTTCGGGCGGCCTGCAGAATTCCGAAGGCCAACTGATTAGATGTTTTTACTGCTTTTAATTGAGCTTCTTTTGAGGCACCGGCAGAACCTGTAATGAGTACGCCATCACCGAAACCATCAATCAATAACCCACCAATATCAGTGGCTGCATATACAGTGAGTTTATCACCTTCCAGGTCCCCATAATCTCTTTGGATGATGAATGGTATCTGACAATCCCGATTCATCAGTTTAAGCATTGTTTTTCGGAATGCTGCATAAGCGCCGGGTTTTGAAGTCACGCCAATGAGTACCAAATTGCCTACATTTTTACACCGATCGATCAATGCATCATCTATTTCATCCAGGTCTATCCTCAGGAAGTTTAAATCAGCGTGTAACTCAACCCCACTTTCAAGTTGATGGCTTTCTATGACCGGGTACTTATGTGCTTTTTGTGTATGTGTTACCCATACCGAATAATCCATGAGCTCTCTGAGACCATTTGGCAACATAAAGGAGATCGGGTTTGACCCGGAATACACATAGTCCACACCCGTATCGTTCATAGCCCACTTATCCAACTCCGGCAGATAAAAATGACCAATGGCATTCAGGTCTTTGCGTGAAACATCCTCCAGGTTTGAGAGGTCCGAAATCACTCTGGGTACATTGTCATTACCAAAATTGACCACTTCACTTGAAAGTCGTTTCTGATATTCGAATGGCTGATATTTTCCAGCTTCAACATGTCCATTATCAGGTGATGGAGCCCTGTCCGTAACTTTATCAACTAAAATCCGGGCCACGGGAGCTTCCAGCTCCGGCTCTTCAGTCAACGAGACTCTTACAGTATCGCCAAGTCCATCCTCCAGCAACGTCCCAATACCCACAGCAGACTTAATTCGTCCATCTTCCGCTTCACCAGCTTCGGTGACACCCAGATGCAATGGGTATGGTTGTAACTTTTCTTCATCCAGCTTCTGAACAAGCAGTCGATACGCCTGAACCATCACCTGTGGGTTACTGGATTTCATGGAGATCACAATGTCGTAGTAGTTCAGATCTTCGCAGATTCTGATAAACTCAAGAGCGGACTCGACCATTCCCAGCGGTGTGTCACCATACCTGCTCATGATCCTGTCTGAAAGCGAACCATGATTGGTACCAATCCGTATGGCCGTACCATGATCTTTGCAAATATTGATCAGAGGAATAAACTTCTCCCGGATCCGCTCCAGTTCAAACTGATAAGTTTCATCCGTATATTCAATCTCTTCAAAACGCTTTTTGTCTGCGTAATTGCCTGGGTTGACTCTCACTTTCTCTACGATCCTGGCAGCAAGTTCGGCAGCATTTGGAGTAAAGTGGATGTCGGCAACCAGTGGCGTATTGTAACCCCTGGCCCGCAATTCCTTTTTGATGTTCCTAAGATTCTCTGCCTCTTTAATGCTTGGAGCTGTTATCCTTACATATTCACAACCTGCTTCGATCATCCTGATGGATTGCTCTACGGACCCTTTAGTATCCATTGTATCCACAGTTGTCATGGATTGTACTCTGATGGGGTGCTTCCCTCCCAGGGGAACGCCTCCAATGTCTACAACTCGGGTTACCCTTCTATTATATGAATTGAGGTTCCTTGTAAATCTGATTGCTTCGGGAATGCTCAGGACTGACATAAACGCTATTTTATACAAAGGTAAACACTATTCAATCAGAAAAGTTACACAGATTTACAAGTCACCTAACTGGGGTCTGATCAGCAAGTCTTCCACCACAGACCGTGGACTCAACTGGTAGGTAGAAAATATCATTTCAGCCACATCTTCCGATTGCATAAATCGCTCTTCCGGTATTTCAACACCTTCCCAGCTTGCAGTAAAAGTTGCACCCGGTAAAACTGATGTAACCCGGACACCCTCCTCCTTCAATTCTTCTCTGAGCACCTTTGACATTCCATACAATGCAAACTTGCTGATACAATAGGATCCTCCGTTTTTATAGGCGGTTATACTTGCAGTCGAGCACATGTTGAATATATGAGGCTTAAATGCCTTTTTCATAAATGGAACAATACCTCTTGTCAGATAGTATGCACTTAATAAATTCGTGTTAAGCATATCTTCAAGGGTTCCCTCAGGCTCTTTGAGGATCTCTCCGGGTATAAATCTTCCAGTATTGTTTACCAGAATTTCAACGGGTTTTCCAATGAGTCTGATGAATTCTATGAACGATTGGCATTCTTCCTTTTTGGATAGATCAGCCACATTAGCGTGCACCTTGCAATGGTATTTTTCTTCAAAGGAAGTCTTCAGCAAACCCAGATCTTCCTCGTTTCTGGAGCAAGTAGCTAAGGAGTAACCCTGAGCTGCAAAAAGCGCTAATATGGCTCGCCCAATTCCTTTAGTACCACCTGTCACAACAATTAATTTGTCAACATTTTCCATATTTCCTTTTTTTGCTTTGGCCAAATCATGGAGTTTGACTTCTTCTTGTTAATTTGGCAAAACTAACACTTCCAGGAGAAGATCTAGTTCATGCAAAATTTTGGTAAGTTTCTCATTTTTATTGGTCAACTGTTTGTTCGACGTGAGACATTCGTGACGTATGTTAGACTCACGCTGAATGAATGTATCAATGTAGGGTACAATTCTTTATTCATTGTATCTATTGTGTCACTTTTCATGGGCGCTGTTACTACCATCCAGACGGCATTCAACCTCGTAAGTCCGCTGATACCTGCTCCAGTCATCTCATTGGTAGTAAGGGACATGACCATCCTTGAGCTAAGCCCGACAATTATTGCCATCATCTATGCAGGAAAGGTTGGGTCCAATATAGCCGGAGAGTTGGGGACCATGAGGATTACAGAACAAATTGATGCGCTGGAAGTAATGGGGATCAATGCTACTTCTTACCTGGTACTTCCAAAAATTATTGCCTCAGTGCTGATGTACCCCATGTTGGTAATACTGTCAGGTTTTTTAACCATCTGGGGGGGATATATTACAAGCCTGCTTACCGGAGTAATGACAGGTACGGATTATATCATTGGTATCCGCATGGAATTTATCCCCTTCAACGTAGCCTTTGCATTGATCAAAGCACTGGTATTTGCCTTTTTGATTGCTTCCATTTCAGCGTTTAAGGGGTTTTATACTTCAGGCGGAGCATTGGAGGTAGGGCAATCTTCTACGGCGGCTGTTGTCAGTAGTTGTATTGCTGTATTATTGGCAGATTATTTATTGGCTCAACTGTTATTGGGATGATAGAAATAAGTAGAATCGGCAAATCGTTTAACGACAATGAAGTACTGTCGGACATTTCTTCCACCTTTGAGAAAGGCAAGACTAACCTGATCATTGGGTCGAGTGGTACAGGGAAAAGTGTATTGCTCAAATGCATTGTAGGCCTTCTGAAACCGGACACCGGAGATGTGCTTTATGATGGAAGAAACTTTACAGATTCTGATAAGGAAATTCAAACGGATATCCGAAGGGAAATGGGTATGCTTTTCCAGGGTAGCGCGCTATTCGACAGCATGACCGTAGAGCAAAATGTAATGTTCCCTTTAAATATCCTGACCAAAATGAAACCAGCAGAAAAGCTGGAAAGGGTTAACTTTTGTCTTGAAAGGGTTGGACTGGAAAATGTCAATAATTTAATGCCTTCGGAGATCAGTGGAGGCATGAAAAAAAGGGTTGGTATTGCCAGATCCATTGTCAATAAGCCCAATTACTTATTTTGTGACGAACCCAACTCAGGCCTCGACCCTCAAACGAGTATTCTGATTGATGATCTAATCAAAGAAATCACGGTTGAAAATGGTATTACTACAGTTGTAGTTACGCATGATATGAATTCCGTGATGGAGATCGGAGACAAAGTAATGTTTATGTATAAAGGCAAAAAGCTCTGGGAAGGCAGTAATCAGAATATTACTGATACAGACGTGAAAGAACTAAACGACTTTGTGTTTGCCAATAGAATGATGCAACAGATCAAATAATACGGCTTATCTGTACTTTACAATGCCACAATTACCAAAAAATGTCTGGCTATTAACGATTGCACAGGCCCTGATACTTTCAGTGAATTCATCTGTGGTATTTATAGGAGGATTGATTGGAAAAGATCTGGCCCCCACACCTAATCTCTCCACACTCCCGATAGCTTGCATCATTATTGGTACTGCTGTAGCGTCAGTTCCGGTTACTCTTATCATGAGAAGGCTGGGCAGAAGAACTTCTTTTATCACCATTTTACTCTACTCGATCGTGGTGGCATTTGGGGCACTTTACTCGATCATGTTGCAGTCCTTTATTGGGTTTTGTTCAGCTACGTTTCTATTTGGCGTTACCAGTGCCTGTGCCATGCAATTCCGCTTTGCCGCTATGGAAAGTGTGTCAGAGGACCTGGTCCCAAAAGCAGCATCCAATGTATTATTGGGAGGGATTGTAGCAGCCATTCTGGGTCCTGAAGTTGCTGTTTATGGAAAAGACCTCCTTGCTACGGAATATGCCGGCTCATTCCTTTTATTGGCTGTCCTGTTCTTTATATGCTTGATTGTGTTGCTGCCCTTTAAAAATCCGGTTATGACAACCACCACCGTTTCCTCAAGCCAAAGAAGCCTTAAAGAGATTGCCCAACAACCGCTCTTTTGGGTGGCTATTTTAAGTGCAACAGTAGGTTATGCTGTCATGTCATTTATCATGACAGCCACTCCGGTGAGCATGCATGTGATCGATGGACATTCGCTACAAAGCACCAAATGGGTTATTCAAAGTCATATATTAGCCATGTTTGTCCCTTCGCTGGTGGCAGCCTGGATTATAGCAAAATTAGGAGTCAGCAGGATGATGATCGTAGGCCTCTTTGCTTATATTTTGTGCATTGCCATCGCCTATACTTCTCACCACCTCAACCATTATTGGGTTTCATTGATCTTGCTTGGAATTGGCTGGAACTTTTTGTTCATCGGGGGTACTACTTTACTTCCCAGGACCTATCAGCCATCTGAAAGATTTAAGGTTCAGGCAGTGAATGAATTCATCGTATTTGGAGCTCAGGCCATTGCATCGTTATCCGCCGGCTGGATCATTTTTGCTACAGGATGGGAAAGCTTGCTCCTATTGACATTACCTATCATCCTGATACAGCTATTCATTATTTTAAAATGGGCTCCCAAAAGAGAATTAGCTGTTCCCTGAATGTGTTAATTTTGCCAACTACCTCACACCCCAGTTGATGAAAATATTGCATCACCTTTTTCTGTCAATGCTATTAATCGGCTTTTATGGTTCAGTGGCCACTGCTCAGCCTTTCAAAAACGCTGAATCAGCCATTGAATTTTATGATATTCCGGAGAATTTCAAAGTGCAAATAGAAAAATCCATCCCTAAAGAGGTAGCTGCCCATCCGCATAAAGAACGAAAGTTGCTGATATATTCTCAATACCTTAAAGAGCGCGTTCACAGTTCTGTCCCCTATGCCAATTATGCATTTTATCTAATGGGAGAAACAACTGGGGCCTATCAAACTTATTTTAGCAACGACACCGCTGTTTTCCTGCCAGAGTACCTCGACCAATTTGATGCCGTTTTGCTCAACAACACAACAGGTATCTTATTTAATGATCCTAACACCAGACAACACTTATTGGATTACGTTTATGGAGGAAAAGGAATTATAGGAATCCATGCGGGAGCAGGTGCAACCTTTGTGAAATATCCTGTCTATGATCAGTTTCCTGAATTTGGTCAAATGATGGGAGGATATGAAAATGGAGGACACCCCTGGAAGACCTGGGAATGGATCAATTTAAAGGTAGAAGAGTCGGAGCATCCGATCACACTTGATATGCCCATTAATTTTGATATCAGTGATGAGGTCTATCAGTACCTCAATGAATACTCCAGAGAAAATGTGAGGATATTGTTATCCATTAATAATGAGAAAACAGATGTGGAAAACCGTCATATTCTACCAGAGAGACGCATGGATAAAGATTTCCCGGTCAGTTGGATCAAAGTTTATGGAAATGGACGTGTTTTTAGTTCTGCATTGGGGCATCACCCCCACATCAATTGGGACACGCGGGTGCTATCTCATTATTTCAGAGGAATTCAATTTGCATTGGGTGATCTGCCAGCTCCAACCACGCCAACCGGGAAACTCACAGCTTCCACTAAGGCTCAGGAGATAACCAGCCTCCCATTAGGGATTGCAGCATATAGCTACAAAAATCAGACATTCTTTGATGTGATCGATCATGCTGTCGAAATGGGCGTTTGGAATGTTGGAGGGTTGAGTTTCCAAAAAGTGAGTTCAGAAATAGATAAGCACTTTGATCATCACCTGACCAGGGAAGAATTGTTGAAGGTCAGAAATAAACTGATCAACACAGGGGTCAATCTTAAAACCTTTTACATCCATGATATCCCTAATGACAAAAACGAATGTGAGAAGATCTTTCAATTTGGACATTTCATGGGAATCGAAACGTTTATCTCAGAGGCTAAGCCAAAAGCCCTGGATCTGATTGAAAAGTATTGTATCAAGTACAATATCAAACTTGCGCTACACAATCACGGATCCAAGGTGTCCCCGGATTACTACGATCCCACAAAGCTTCTAAGCATTATTAAGGACCATGGTGAAATGATTGGGGCATGCGGTGATACCGGGTACTGGATAAGAAGTGGAATTGATCCCATAGCGTCGATTGAAAAACTTGGGAACCGTTTAATAACTTTACAATTACATGATCTGAATAATTCAACCCCAGATGGGCATGATGTACCCTGGGGATCAGGGTCAAGTGAAATTGAAAATATACTTAGAACACTGGTTGAAAATCAAGTCAGCCCAACCCTGATCGGACTGGAGTACTCTTATAATTGGGACCAATCTGATAATGAAATTCTTGAAAGCATCGACTTCTTTAATAAGACTATCGTTAACATTGCTGCAGGCCAGGTCAAATAACCATTTTTTTCAAGACAGAAATGAAAAACAGTCACAATAATCTTCAACACCTATTAATACTTTCAATGGTTCTTGGTTTTTCATGCCAAAAATCCAGCAAAGTAGAACCTCTTACTGTCACTCAAACACTTGAGCAAACAAAGCAAAGGGAGCGTGAAATCATGGCGGAAACCACTTTAGAGGTCGAGGAAGGACTCTCATTGGAGCTCTGGGCTTCTGATTCCCTTACCCCTGACATCATCGCTCTTGAAATGGATGATTTTGGCAGGGCCTATCTCACAAGGGCCATACGACCTTATAATTCTGAATTTGACATCAGAGGTCACAGGGACTGGATGACTCCATCCATCAGTTTTCAGTCTGTTGAGGACCGGAGAGCTTTTTTGAGATCCACATTTGCTCCGGAAAAGAGTGGTGAAAATGAATGGCTAAAAGACCTGAATGGTGATGGCAGTCATGACTGGCGTGATCTCGCCGTTGAAATGGATGAAGTCTGGCAGATTGAAGATCAAAATGAAGATGGCTATGCGGATATTGCCCGCAGGATCTATCAACTGCCTTCGGAAGAGGTAACAGATGTTGCCGGAGCTCTTGAAGTTACCAGAGATGAAATATTTATGGGTAGTGCTCCGGATATGTGGCGGCTCACAGATACCAATGACGATGGGGTGATGGATAAGCAAGAATCTCTGGGCACAGGATTTATGACCCATATTGGCTTTGGGGGTCATGGAATGTCTGGGGCTATCATGGGCCCGGATGGAAAGCTCTACTGGGGTATTGGTGATATCGGAGCAAATCTGACCGCCAATGACGGCTCTAAATATATGTTTCCCAACAGAGGTGTCATTGTAAGAGCCAACCCTGACGGAAGCAATTTTGAGGTGTTTTCCGCCGGACATAGAAATACACATGAGTTCGTATTCGACGAGTATGGCAACATGATCAGTTCAGATAACGACGGCGATCAACCGGGCGAAAGTGAACGACTGGTCCACATCGTAGAAGGGTACGATTCCGGCTGGAGAATCAACTGGCAATTTGGGAAGTATACCGACCCCAAAAACAACAATTACAGGGTCTGGATGGATGAAAAATACTTTGTACCGAGATGGGAAGGTCAGGCAGCGCATATACTCCCGCCCATCCGAAACTATCATAACGGACCGACGGGAATGGTTTACAATCCGGGAACAGCCCTTGGTAAAAGATGGCAAAATAAATTCTTTCTGGTGGAGTTCGTTGGGCAGTCCAGCCGCTCTCCTATCTGGTCATTCAGCCTGAAGCCTCAAGGTGCCACGTTTGCGTTTGACGATGAGGTGATGGCAGTGAAGGGTATTCTACCGACTGGGATCTCCTTTGGCCCTGATGGAGCATTGTATGCAGCCGACTGGGTTAAGGGCTGGGAACCTAAAAACTATGGCAGGATCTGGCGTTTAGACGTGACCGAGGAAGAAAATGACCTGGCTGAACAACGGAAAGAAACACAGCGATTCATGATACTGGACTATTCAAAACAGTCCGGAGACCAATTACTTAAGCTATTGCACTATCCTGATATGCGGATCAGGCAGAAAGCACAGTTTGAGTTGGCCAAAAGAGATAAACCCGGTTCCATGGTACTCAAATCAGCCATTGAACAAAAAGAAAATCAGTTGGCCCGTATCCATGGAATATGGGGATTGGGGCAGTTGGCAGCCGGCGACCTGGAATATGCTGCTGATTTGGTGCCCCTACTTGGTGATGCTGATCCAGAGATCATTGCCCAGGCTGCTAAAGTCATTGGGGATGTCTATTATCAGCCTGCTGAAGATAAACTTATTCCTTTATTGAAATCAGAAAATCCGAGAGTTAAGTTTTATTCAGCCCAGGCTTTGGGTCGATTGAAATCAGAAAAAGCCATAGGTGGCTTACTGGCTATGATTGAAGCAAACAATGATGAAGA
This sequence comes from Cyclobacteriaceae bacterium, assembly GCA_965223915.1. GTDB lineage: Bacteria > Bacteroidota > Bacteroidia > Cytophagales > Cyclobacteriaceae > UBA7330. The sequence continues at coordinate 4,731,559 of OZ245027.1, forward strand.
TCTGTACTTGCGACATGCTGGTGTTTATGCCTTATACCGAATTGGTAAGGCAGAACCTGTCATTGCACTGGAGAATCATGAAAGCAAGGCATTAAGGACTGCAGCTGTTTTGGTATTGAGAAGACTGGGGAACGAAAATGTTGCCAGATTCCTCGACGATACTGATGAATATATCGTCACAGAAGCTGCACGTGCCATCAATGATGATTTCTCAATCGAGGCCGCTCTACCCGCTTTAGCTGCAACGCTTGATGAAGAAAGATTTACTTCGGAGCCCCTTCTTAGAAGAGCAATCAATGCTGCATTGAGGGTTGGCGGTGAAGCAGAAATGAATCGGGTAATTGCCTTTGCTAAACGAAAAGATGCAAGTAATGAGCTCAGAGCCGAAGCACTGGCCACCCTGGGAACCTGGCCAAACCCTTCCGTACTTGATCGGGTGGATGGAAGATATCGTGGTGAAGTACAAAGAGATGCCGAACCTGTGATCAAGGCAATTTCCAGTGAAATCAGTTACTTCCTGTCAGACAATGCATCAGAGGTGGTTGTAGCGAGCCTTGAGGCCATCAGCAACCTGGGCATTGACACAAATATCAATGCCATTGTTGCGCTACAAAGCCATAAAGATCCCAATGTAAGGTCGGCAGTACTGGATGCACTCAGTAAGCTGAATTACCAAAAAATGGCTGCAGTTGTTCAGAAGGGAATGGAGGATAAAGATGCAGATGTTCGCACCACAGCCATTGGCATGCTCAATCAGTTGAATATGTCTAAAGAAGAACTACCCAATGTTGTGATGCCAATATTCAAGTCCGGCGAATTGAAAGAGCAACAAGAGACAGTACGTCTCCTCGGAGAGCTACCCCTGGAAAAGACAAAGGACATTCTAGTTAATCTGATAGAAAGATTGAAAGAGGCACGGTTAGACCCTGGAATTACACTGGATCTTATTGAAGCCGTTGAAGCTTCCGGGTCCCAGGAGCTTATTGCCGAATTGGCTCCATTCAAGTCCGACGAAAATTCCGTTGAGGGATACAAAGAAACCCTGCTTGGTGGAGACGCCCGCTCCGGTGCCCGGTATTTCTATCGCAATGAAACCGGACAATGTGTGCGTTGTCATTCCATGGAAGAGGGCTCTGGTTCAAATGTGGGTCCTGTGCTTACAGATATTGGGTCTAAACTCACCAGGGAACAAATTCTTGAAGCATTGATCGAGCCTGGTGCAAGACTGGCTCCCGGATTTGGTAATGTGATGTTGACGCTAGATGATGGTCAGAAAGTGTCCGGGATTCTGGCTGAAGAAAGAGATGATAAACTCATCTTAAGAACTGCGGAAGCGGAACCACTGGATATTCCACTTTCACGGATCAAAAAGCGTGAGAATCTTCCTTCTGGAATGCCACCGATGGGTAGCATCATGTCAAAGCGTGAGATCAGGGATGTGATTGAGTTTCTGGCTAACCAAAAGTAGTTCAGGAACTTTTCAGCTTAACGGTAACATACCCGTCACCGGACTTGATACCAACTTTACCTCCTCCGCCGGCGATGAATGATTAACGGATCTTTCACAGAAAATCGATCGGAAAGTAATAGCAAATAGACTGAGGTTAAAGTCTTTTGCGAAAGGGCTAAATTGGTTGTGCGTGTTGTTTTATCACTTAGAAAATGATAAATTAAACACTTATCCTGATATCATCAAAAATATGATTGAGCTGAAGCGGATTGTAGCGGCAAATAACCAAACAGATTATGATACTCAACATGCAGCCCTGGCTACTGTGGTCAAGGTGGAGGGTTCTTCCTACAGGAGCCCCGGAGCGAAAATGTTTATCCAGGATAATGGATTGTGGGAAGGCTCTGTCAGTGGGGGTTGCCTGGAGGGTGATGTGCTGAGACAAGCCAGAGAAATCATGCAATCCGGTAAAGCCAGAATCATCACGTACGACACCAATGATGACAACAATCATCAATTAGGAGTCAACCTGGGATGTAATGGTATAATTCACATTTTTGTGGAGCCACTAACCAGAAAGAATCCCATTATTCCTGTTTTTGAGCAAATAATCTCTGAACGAAAGCGTACCATCCTGATTAAAAGACTGGATGAATTCCCTACTTACTCATGGACTAAAACGGATGGGGAAATACTGGATTCCACCTTTGATTACCATGAGCTCCCGGGACTAAAAGGCATAGAGGAAAAAATTCACAATCAGACTTCAGGTATCCTTGAGGTGGCCGGAAGTCAAATATTTTTTGAGCACTTCGAACCAGCCATTGATCTGGTTGTAGTAGGTGGTGGAGGAGATGCACAACCGGTAGTCAGCCTGGCCAATCAGCTGGGATGGAATGTGCGGCTAACCGATGAATGTGCTGCGCATTTGTTCCCAAAAAACTTTCCTCAGGCACAGGTGATCCAATGTGACCGAAAATACATGGGTGAAAAGATCCAAACCACACCATTCTCGGCAGTGGTACTGATGACGCACAACCTGGATTATGACCGCGATGCTCTCATCCAACTCCTTGATGGAGATGCTCCCTACATTGGTATCGTAGGCCCAAAAAAACGTTGGGAAAAGATGAAAGCCCAGTTGTCGGATCAGGGTATTTCTTTGAATGAAAAAGATCTTCAAAGAATACATGCTCCTGTCGGCCTTGACATTGGAGCTGATACCCGCGAAGAGATCGCCCTCGCTATCATTGCAGAGATCAAATCATACTTTTCCAAAAGAAGTGGAAAGCCCCTTAAGGAAAGAGCAGATAGTATCCACCACAAAGATCCTGCTACAGGTGAGGTTTTGAAGTCTTCTCACGTGCTTTAAATGACTGAAAAAACTGCAATTATCATTCTGGCAGCCGGTAACTCGTCCAGGTTGGGTAGTCCGAAGCAGTTGCTGGAAGTAAGTGGGCAGAAAATGCTTACGCATGTAGTACATCAGGCTTGCACTAGCCATGCTGATGACGTTTATGTGGTTTTAGGGTCAGGTGCCGATCTATTGCAACCACTCCTTTCCGGAATGGATGTAACAACTATTTTCAACGAAGGCTGGGAAAAAGGCATGGGAAACTCGATCAAAAAAGGAATCCGGAGAATAGTGGATAAGAACTATGATGTGGTCATTATTTCAGTTTGTGACCAACCCTATATGACCTCCCATGTTTTCAATAAACTTTTAAGTCAAACAGGAAACCAGGAGATCATTGCTTCCGGATATTCTGATGGGAACTATGGACCCCCAACCCTTTTCAGAAAATCTCAACTTCCTAAGCTATTGCAAATCAAGGATGCAGCCGGTGCCCGGTCAGTGATTAGAAACCATAAGGGTGAACTGGGGTTGGTAGCGTTTGAAAACGGTGAGATTGATATAGATACAGAAGATGATTATAAAGCTTACCTGAACTCGTCCAAATAGAGATGTTAACATATATTTACAACCTTAAAAAATGCAGGCCTAATTGTGTATAAACAGAATGTCACTGTCTGCATGTCATTTCCATATTCGATAAAAAGTAAAATAGCTACATGAAAACAAAACACATATTTCCGCTTGTTGCACTATTAACACTTGCAACGATATCTTCATCTTTTGGCCAAAAGCAAAAGCTCTTCAATGGTAAAGACCTAACTGGCTGGACCATTTATGGTACAGAGAAATGGTATGTTGAAGATGGTCTGCTGGTTGCGGAAAGTGGTCCGGATGGAGAATATGGCTACCTGGGAACAGAAGATGAATTCAAAGATTTTGTATTGACCCTGGAGTTTAAACAGGAAAAAGACGGAAATAGCGGGCTGTTTTTTCATTCCTCTATTGAAGGGACAAAAATAGCCGGCTGGCAGGCTGAGATTGCTCCTCCAAACCATGATACTGGCGGGATATATGAATCATACGGCCGAGGTTGGCTGATCAAACCCGAGCCAGAAAAAGATGAGGCGCTAAAGTATGGAGAGTGGAACAAGATGAAGCTTAAGGTAGAAGGAGATCAGGTCACCACCTGGCTCAATGGCAAGCAAATGATCACGCTGGAAGATGAAAAGATCGGTTCGAAGGGTGGTCAGATTGCGTTACAGATCCACAGCGGAGGCGGATTGAAGCTGTATTTTAAGAATATCGTGATTAAGCCGATAAAGTAAGATTTGCAAACTCACTGGGCGGAAGTAACTTCCGCGCCAGTGTTAGAATCCAGTGTTAGAATCACTTGATCGGACGAGGGTAGGTTTCTCTTATGGATTCCGCATGTGATGAAGTCCAAATCTCTGAAACGGCATGCAAAATCTCATTCAAAATTATCGTAGATGACTTATCATATCCAGCTAAGTCATCTATTTTCAAGTTTTCATACTGGCGTTCATATTTATACGACTTGATCTCTCTTTTTTCCGTATCAATTTTGGAATATTTCGGGAAGATTTTCATTCTATAAGGCACTATAATATGATAAGTATTTGAGTGGATATTAGTGCCCGTAATTTCCCACATACCAGAAGTATCACTTATTTTTTTCACTAAATAGGAATCAAATTTATTGTTGGTTGATTTCTCAATCAAACTAACGTTCTCAACATTTCCATCCGCATCAATTTGAATGTCCAGAGTCAGAGAATAAACAAAGTCACCCTCTGGATCAAAGATTTCTCTAAATTCTTTGAAAAAACCATCCCTGAGATATTCTGATATATCACCATCATAAGCATTGAACTTAGCATCTAATTTTTCTTGTCCACATACTGCGTAGTAGTTACTTATAATCAAAATTAATGGTATGATAAGTTTTTCCGTCAAATCTTTTTGGTCTGCAATCAGTACAAAAACCATTAATAATATACTATAACTTACGTTATTTGTATTATTCTCAAGTTAAAAACCGCCATGAAAAAGAATATCGTCATCGCTGCTCTTGCCATTCTATCAATATTCCTGATTATACTTTCATACATTAAGGCTAATGAAGCTAATAAAAATGCGGAACAAGCTCAGCAACAGGCTGAAGAGGCCTTTCAACAATCAACAATGGCAGAAGCACAAGCTGCTGAATCTCTCCGGGCTATGGCAGAACTAAAAAAGGTGAAGGCGGAGTTGGCAGCATGTAGAGGTGAACAATGATATTCATCGAATGGAAGTAGATTCCGCGCTAATAACATCATGAAACCCGAAGGGTTGAAATGATTTTAGAACTGATCCAATTGAAGAACCTTAACCCCGTAGGGGTAATATGTCATTATATCTACTGTCTCCCCAGTTGATGAAAGCAATTTACTTCCCGGCTTCCAATAAATCTCGCAATCTCAAATCCAAATGATCCGGAAACCTGCTGTAAATTCTCTCGGTAAAATATTGACCGTAGCTTTTGCATGCCCTGGCTATCTGAGTGATGAATACTTCGAAATACTCCGAGTCCATATTCTCGACTGCGAAATAATGTGCCTCCACATTATCTGAATCCAACATTTTGGCTAACAAATCCTTTTCGAGGTTTTGGATCGTATGTTCCTGCATCTGAAAACTGATATCCCCATTGGCGATGTGCCAAAGCGTGTAGCAGGTGTAAATAGCCCCTTCCACCATGTCTTTTTCGATGTGCTTCAGGGTTGCCCCTCCTACTGCGTCCACATCTTGCGGGTCCGTATCAAATGGTGTTACTACCAGTTCATCCCTCCTCAGGTGAATAAAAGAGGGTGATTTCGTTAGCAAAATAGCTTTAAGCTTTTCATAGTCAGAATCCTCAAAAGGAACATGGTCCAGCTTGGTCAGCGGCTTATCAGGCAAAATTTCAAAATTTCTGAAATTCCCGAGTACATCCCAATAAAAGTCCAGCTCCGCTTCATAACACAGTCCTGTATTGCATACTGGAGTGGTCACATGTGCACTATAACCATCCAGCAAGCCCTGACTGTCATAGGTTTCATAAATATCCAGCAACACTGAATCCTCCGTGAGATACTGAAAGGCGATTTGAGGCTCCGAATTACCAGCCAGTGCAATCGAAACGTGTAGCAGAACACTCACTATTAACACTGTTTCGCAGACCTTGTGTAATAACATTTTCCTCCGATTTGGAATAGGACACATTACCAGTCCGGATTACCGATGCCTTCTTTCATCAACTCCACCATTTTGTTCCAATGCTTTGGATAGACTTCCCGAGGCAGGACACCTTCATCTTTACAAATTGAAGCGGCCATTCCTACCACCTCACCCATCATGCCGGTGGTTCGCTGCACCCTTACCGTTCCCAGCGCCACATGGGTGACACTGATATCACGCCCTGCCATGAACAGGTTATTGACATTGCGGGAATAGAGGCATCGATAGGGTATCTGATATGATTCAATCTCACGAATGTCTGCCCTGGAAAGGAAAGGTTCCCCTTTGAATCCGTTTTTACGGATCGGGTAATGGAGGTCAACACCCCAGGTGGTATTGAACGTGGCATCACCAAATTCCCTTCCCCCCAGAATATCCTGTTCCTTGAGAATAACATCTCCCAGCAATCTTCTTGACTCTCTTTTCCCGCCTATATAGGCTACCCAGGAAAGCTTTCGATTAGCAAACTCATCTTTGTAAGAGGCGCTATTCTTGAGGTAATCCCAATTACCAAAGGTCACTCTCAAGGCATAATCTCTGATAAACTCAATTTCTTCTACTTGATCTCGCATCGCACCCGTCTCCCAGTCCCAATCACCTTTGAATGTCTTTATGGCAGTTTCCTCATCAAACTTCACAGCCCATGGGTTTGTACTGGGAAAAGGGCTGGCTGACTCCGTCTCTATAGAATTCCATTGAACAGAAGTACCCATCACCAATTCATCTGCCTTGGCGGGTGCCCGTGGCTCGCCAGTCTCAGCTTTTGATTCTCTTCCTACCCTAAAGTCTGCGCCTGCCAGATATCCAATGGTGCCATCTCCGGTACAATCTGCAAATAAGGCCCCTTTAAACCTGGATTCTCTTCCGGTAATGATGCTTTTCCCAATCACCGCTGTGATTTGATCTCCTTCTTTTTCCACGGCTATGGCATGGGTATTCAAGAACAGATCCAAGTTTTCCTCGGATTGAACTACTTCGAGTTTCCTGTCATCATCATAATTACTTTTCGGACCAGCATTGTGCTCCTTTTTCTCGGGATTGTTTTTGATGATTTCCAATATTGCTCTGCTTCGTTCGGTATCCGGATTTTGGTTGGCTTCCCACAATGTCCAGTGGCCAACAGCTCCCAGTTCATCCACCAATGAGCCTAAATTCTCATAAGGCTCCTGGTAAATCAGTCCGGACAAACCCACCCTGACCTCAGAACTATTGTTTCCCCCCAATACAGGCCGGTTTTGAATCAAAGCAACTTTTAATCCCAGACGGGCAGCACTTACTGCCGAACAAATCCCGGCGATACCACCGCCTACGACCACAAGATCATACTCCCCAACATCATCCGGAGTATCAGGAAAACCCAAATATTCATGTCGAAATGAGGTTAATTCATCCAACGCATTGGGTGGAATAAGCTTTTTGTCTTTTGTAAGGAGGATCGCATCACACCTTCCATTAAAGCCCGTTAGATCATGCAATGAGAGGGTATTTGACCCAGCCTTGAGAGGAATGCGCCCTCCATACTGCCAATGCCATTCGGCGCCTTCTGTTCCGAAGGTGGTCTCGAGGGGCTGGTCATTGATAGACAATTGAAATTTACCAGGGGCTCCTTCCACTTTCCATGGAGCAACCCAATCTTTGGTACGTACCCAAATGGAGTATTTGCCGCCTGAAGGTACCTCAATTTCAGTAGTAGCATCAGCAACAGGCGCACCCAATCCATGAGCCATCAGGTAGGCTGACTTCATCACATCCATCAACTGTTGATCGATGACCCATCCTCCCCTGTTGGAAAAGCTCTCCGCCTCTATAAAAATGGTCGACCTCTGACCAAAAACTGAAAAATTGATTGCTAATAATATTATTACTATGAATGCTCTCATCCGCTATTGTTTGTCTATCATCTTCTATCTTCAAACGTAAGCTATAGAACGCAATTTGGAAAAGAAGCCGCTGATAATATTAGTAGCCTAAAATTATTCATCAGATCCCAGCACTATTGAATAACAATCAAGTTCATTATTACAATAAGATTCCTTCCTACAACAAGTACTATATCCTCAACAACAATCATCTGCACAGGCAATGCTTTTAGTCCTCGCCTTCTCAAAGGCCTCTCTCCCTTCGCTGAACGCATACCAGGCAATGCCCAGGCTTCCCAAAGCATCTACATAGGGGATTTTAAAGAGTTCATAGAGAAGGCTACTGGCAAGCAGGATAAAAGACAGATAAAAACAGGTTCTTGTGCAATTGGCGTCTGATATGATGGGCTGGCTGTTAAGCTCTTGCCCAACTTCAAGTTTGTACCGATATAGAAAATACATGGTGACGATGGACAGTGCTGAGATGATAACCCCTACCCTGGTGGTCTGTGGCTCTGAAGCATGATAGATAGAAAGGAAAGCTCCTACAACCAGGCCGGCAACCAAAAGATAAAAGGCAGTTCCGGTAATCCTCAAAGCGGTAACCTCAAACTGATCCCGCTTCTTCACCGGATGCTTTTTCATTCGCAGAATCATATGCGCAATGCCAATCCCGGATAATACTTCCACGAAGCTGTCTACCCCAAACCCAAATAGTGCCAGCGTTTCATCCGTTGACCCGAAAAAGGTAGAGACTCCCCCCTCAATCAGATTGTAAATGATGGTTATCAGGGCCAGATAAAAAGCCAGGTCTAGTTTGGATTTAAGTGTGACTGATGTCATGGGATTATAAGTTAGAAATCTTGCGAAGTAAACTGCTATGATCATCTACATGTCCACGTGTTAAATCTATATTCGAACGACCCCCGCCTTCTTAAAGATCTCTTGCAAATCCCGCTCAATCGGAAAGGACTTAAGCGCCGGAACATTGGCTCCTCCCGGATTCCCGACTGGCACCTTCCCAACAAATGATTTTATCCCTCCGAAAAACAATCTGGGCAATTGGCCCAGTATCTCTTTGTGGTTTTTGATTTTAAAACCAAACACCAACATTTTCCAGTGCACATAGGAATGCGTAAAAGGATATCGTTGCCCCAGGATATGCGCACGCTCCAGATGCTTCCATGCCACCAGATAGCTTCCATTGGAGAATTCTTCTTGGTACAAGGCTAATTCCGCATTGAAATAGGGTTTTAATCCCACCGGTATTCTCGTATAAAACTTCATGTCAATCAACGTTGCATATATAATATTTACCCATAATGACCGCCAGTGGAGACGCCAGGACCGCAAAGATGAATATATCTTTTTTTGCTTCCCCTCTTTGCGTCACTGCGTCTTTGCGTGAAATCTATTTAGTGAGCAAATTCACCTTAACCGCAAACTATTCCCAATCACACTCACAGAACTCAAACTCATCGCTGCCGCTGCTAACATCGGGCTCAACAGCATTCCAAAAAATGGGAATAACACACCAGCTGCCACCGGAATACCCACCGTATTGTAGATCAGGGCAAAAAACAGGTTCTGACGGATATTACGCATCACATTTTCACTCAGCTGGAAGGCTTTCAAAATCCCCTTTAGATCGCCTTTTACCAGCGTGATCCCGGCACTTTCTATCGCCACATCGGTTCCTGTGCCCATTGCAATACCTACCTCACTCTGTGCCAATGCAGGTGAATCATTGATCCCATCTCCTGCCATAGCTACCTTTTTCCCTTCGGACTGTAGTTGTTTCACCACTTTTTGTTTGTCTTCAGGCGACATACCCGCTTTGAACTCCAGACTCAATGCTGATGCAATGGCCTGGGCAGTATAAGCATTGTCACCAGTAAGCATCAAAACTTCTACCCCTTTCTGTTTCAAGTCCTGTATGGCTTCGCGACTGGTCTTTTTGATTGGGTCACTGATCGTAAAAAACCCAACCACTTTCCCTTTAACAGCCACATACGAGACTGTTTTACCTTGCTTCTGCTCCTCCTTAACTTGTTTGCTCACCCGGATAGGGAGATCAATATTCGCAGATATCAATAGCTTATCATTCCCAATCGCTACGGACTTGCCTTCAACTGCTCCTGTTACCCCCTTCCCGGTCTCAGCATGAAATTTATCGGGTTTCAGCAGGGAAATATCCTCTTCCTTTGCTTTCCTCACTGTGGATTCTGCCAACGGGTGCTCACTTTGCTGGTTGAGCGATGCGACCATTTGAAGCAAATCTTTTTCCGAAAACTGTTCATCCAAACTCACCACCTGTTCAACCGCTGGTCTCCCTTCAGTAATTGTCCCTGTCTTATCTATTACCAGCACATCAATCTTGTTAAGGGTCTCTAACGCTTCTGCATTTTTGATCAGCACACCTTCTTTGGCACCCTTGCCTACACCCACCATCACCGACATGGGTGTAGCGAGTCCCAATGCACACGGACAAGCAATGATCAATACAGCTATGGCATTTACAAATGCATAGACGTATCTTGGTTCAGGACCAAAAATCACCCAGGCAATAAAGGTGATGACAGATACCAAAACCACAATAGGTACAAAGTAGCTGGATATTTTATCTGCCAGTCTTTGAATGGGAGCCCGGCTACGGCTGGCTTTGTTGACCATATCAATGATTTGCGAGAGCAACGTCTCCGAGCCTACACGTTCTGCTTTCATGACAAAAGAGGTGTTGCCATTGATTGTTCCTGAACTCACTTTATCACCATCCGCTTTTTCCACTGGTATCGGCTCACCGGTGATCATCGATTCATCGATCTGGCTGTCGCCCTCTTCAATCAACCCATCCACCGGGATCTTATCGCCCGGTTTCACCCGTAACAAATCACCCACCTGGATATCATCTACGGAAACTACCTCCTCTTCTCCATCTCTCACCCTAACAGCCTGATTAGGGGCGAGCTTAAGTAGCTCTTTCACCGCTGCATTGGTCTTGCTATGTGCACGGGCTTCCAGCACCTGCCCCAGCAGAACCAGGGTGAGAATAACAGAAGCAGCTTCAAAATAGACATGAACGGTACCTGCCTCGGTCTTAAACTGATCCGGAAATACATCCGGAAATAACATCCCGACTACACTGAACAGCCAGGCTGCTGACGAGCCGATACCGATCAGGGTCCACATGTTCAGGTTCCAGGTGACGATGGATCGATAAGCCCGCTCAAAGAACATCCAGGTAGCATAAAATACCACAGGGATGGAAAGTCCAAATTGTACCCAGTTCCAGTATTTCATGGGCATCACCTGGTACAGTGGGTTATCAGGAACCATCTCTGACATGGCTATCAGAAAAATGGGTAAGGTGAGTCCCAGTGCGATCCAGAATTTCTTCATCAGCAATCGATATGTCTTATTCTCTGCTGATGTATCTACCTCCTTCGGAACCAGGTCCATGCCGCAGATGGGACAACTACCAGGCTCATCTTTGACAACTTCCGGGTGCATTGGACAGGTATACTTCGTATTACCTTTAAGGCTTTCCTTACTTACTTCCTCAACTAAGTCCATACCACAGACCGGACAATCGCCCGGCTTGTCATACGTCTTATCCCCCTCACATTGCATCGGACAATAGTAAGTTCCAGTCCCCTTACCTTCAGGCTTTGGTTTCGTATGAGCATGATTGTGGTGATGATGACCGTCTCCATCGACAGAAATGCCATAATGACCTCCATCTTCCACCATGGCTTTTTGCAGCTTTTCAATGGGTACATGCTGATCCATTTCCAGGACTGCCTCATGTTGCTCCAGGTCGACCCTGGCAGATTTCACCCCCTCAACATGTTTTAATGTCTGCTCTACATGGTTTCTGCAACCATCACAGCTCATCCCCGAAATTTTATAGGTATGCTTCATAGGATTATTAATTTATCCATACAAAGGTCCACAACGTGTATTTAACAACTGTTACAGAATATTCTCATTATGTTATAAGATATGCTGATCAGGAGCCGATCTCATCTAAACCTTTTCTACTCTGGGCAATCGCACCTTTAAATTCGCTGGGACTCATCCCCGTGATCTTCTTAAACTGCCCACTCAAATGTGCCACACTGCTATAATTGAGCTGATAAGCAATTTGTGATAAAGTCAACTCGTCGTAGATCATCAGCTCCTTGATCCGCTCGATCTTTTGCTTGATGATATACTGCTCCAGCGTGATCCCTTCTACGGAAGAAAAAAGAGAACTCAGATATTTGTAATCATAGTGTAAATTTTCTGATATCAAGGTGGCCCATTTGATTTGGGTTTTCCCTGAAGGATGATGTATTTGATTGATCACCAGTACCTTGATCTGATCAATCAACCGGCTTTTTCTGTCATCAATCAATGAAAACCCAACGCCACTCAACTTGCGGGATAGCTCCTCTCTGGTTTTATCCTCTAACTCTTCTGCCAATTCCACCTCCCCCAGGTTGATTTGACGATAATAAATCTTCAGATCGTCCAGTATCTGCTGTACTACGATGATGCAGCGAGGGCAAACCATGTTTTTGATATGAATTTTTCTGAGTTCCATTTTCACTACCGGATACGATATCGCAGTCCCAGGTAAATATTCCTCCCGAAAATGGGACCCCAAACAAGCGAACTATCGAAATTGTCACTGAAAGGTAGCTCACTTGAAATAATAGGAGACTCCTGACGGAAATTTAATAGGTTTTCTGCTCCGACATAGATCTCAAAGACTTCATCTCTCCAGTACTTACTTACCTGTGCATTCATCAACACAAAATCCGGGGAGGTCTCAGGCAGCCTGTATTCATCCGGATTGGATAAAGTATTCGGGATACGCTTTCCTCCCTGCCAGTTGATGGTATAGTCAAACCTCCAGTGATCTCTGGTTTCGTATCCTAGATTAGCAAAAGCACGATGGGTGGAAATCAGCGGCTTTTTCATCAACTGATCACCATAGGTCGTCTGTACATCAAACCATCGGTAAGCCATACGCAGATCGAGTCTATTGATCAACTCATAGTCTACCTGAGCCTGAAAACTGTTGGAATAAGACTCACCTGCCAGGTTATAGAATAAGACTTCCTGTGGACTCTCGTCCAGGTCTACCACTATCTGGTTTTCGAAGTCGGTCCGATAAAAATCAAAGGTTACACTCCCATCCCTGTAATCCAGGGTAAACTCATGGGTCAGGTTTACTCCATAATTCCAGGCTACTTCTGCATCCAGTCCGAAAGGTTTATCACTACCATCTCCCTGAATATCAAATACCCTGGAAGATGCCATCAAACCCATATTTTCTGCCAGGATATTGGCTGTTCGCTGGCCCCTTCCGGCAGATCCCCGCAACACCGTATTCTCTGTCAGCAAATACCGAAGGTGTAGCCTGGGTGTTGCAAAAGCACCGTACAAATTGTGATAATCTCCCCTCAATCCGGCCACCAGGTCAAATCTTTCTGATCCCTGAAAAGAATACTCCACAAACCCTCCGGGTACCACCTCAGTCCTGTCATAGTCTATCAGGTTAAATACCTCCTGGTAGTCATCATACTGAAAGCTTATGCCCGTCTTGTACTGATGGTTTGTGGATCCAATAATGCTTTGAAAGATGAAGTTTCCATAGAGCATGCTATGTGTGGCATCGTATTCCCGGAGTCCGAAGAACGTCTGTTGGTCATGAAAGCTCCCTGAAACCTGGAAGCCAAAACTCTCATATGGCTTTTCAGGATTCACTTTACCAATTTTCGTCCAGACATCCACTTTATTCGTCAACATCTGCATCCCCCAGGTCGAGTTGGAACCTCTCATGTCCAGATTGAAGTCATTCTGTCCACCCAGGTTATCAATGAATGTCCCTTTAGCTCCGAACTGCAAGTGAAGTCCCTGGTCATTGTACAATTCCCATCTGTTCAAAGCAATAAAGTTTTTGCTCAGCGGATTATCCAGAAAATCATCACCGTTTGTGTCATTACGGATCTGGTTAAGATTGCCATGCAGTAGCAAGGCAGTCCCCCACCTTTCGCCCACGTCTGCACTTAGATTGGCATTGGCTTCTAAACGCCCCATCTGGTTAGCATAAGCATTTAAATAAACCCGATCCATATTAGCCGGATTTCTCAGGTTTACATTGATTTGTCCGGCGATACTTTCATATCCGTTCACCACCGATCCGGTCCCCTTATTGAGTTGGATGGCCTCCACCCAGGTTCCGGGAGTATAGGTCATTCCCTGAAAGGCTGAAAGCCCTCTCACATCGGGTATGTTTTCCCGCATGATCTGCGTGTACGGGCCTGCGAGTCCCAGCATCTGGATCTCACGCGTCCCGGTCACTGCATCAGTGAACGAAACATCCACACTTGGTGTGGTCTCAAAACTCTCTGAAAGGTTACAACATGCAGCTTTGAGCAATTCCCGCTCTCCTACCGTTTCTACTTTTTTTGCGGATAAAAAATCAATGGTCGTGGTCTTCTGACGGTACTCTACTTCCACCGCATCCAGCTGATTATCCTGAACCAATTCAATTTGCAGATAAGCCTCCGTATCAACCAATAGGGTATCAGCCACGTACCCAATAAACCTGACTACCAGTTGATTGGTATTGGCATCTTTTTTTAACCTGAAATTTCCGGTGGTATCCGTAGTCACACCATTGGTGGTACCTGACCAGTAAACGCTTGCACCGTATAATTTTTCCTTTTGTCCCTCAGGTAACTTTCCTGATACGGTTCCTTCTATCCATTGTGATTGAGAAAAGGAAGAAAAGGAAATAAATAACAGTGCAACAATTAAAATGCTGCTGTTACTTCGAGACATCATCAATGTGTTTCTACTCCGTCTCTATATGCACAGCAAAAAGGCAATTTATCATAAGCCTCTTTTTTGGATTTTAGCTTCTCTGTATCATGACCATACTCAGTCACTGCTTTGTGCAGGTCTTCCTCGGTAGTCTTATCAGTTTTGTAAATGACCACGAGGTCTTTGGAATCTTTGTTCCACTCGGCGAATTTCACCCCTTTGACCAGGGCTGCATTTTCGATGCGGTCTTTGCACATTTCGCAGACTCCGGCTACTTTGAAAGAAACCGTATCAATTTCCTGCTTTTCCTGCGCTTGAGATTGTTGAATTGAAAGTAGCGCAATAGCTGTAATAAAAAATAAGTTTAATATTCTCATGGTTATAAATGATTTAGCTAATAAAAGAATTCATGAAAGCCAGGGAATGCTTCCGTATTGAATAGGCTAAATCTCTAACCGTAGAGTATCAGTTTGCAGTTGACAAGCCATAGGGGCCTGTCTCCGGGAGGAGATAGATCTCCGGCACTTCCTATTTCCTGATGTGATGCAATTAAAAGAGGATCTGATAGGTCATATTGAACCTCAGCAAATGTTACTAAGGGATCAACCACCCAATTATTGGTGGATGGGATTTGATATTCAGTTGCTTCGAGAACCACAGTCTCATTGTCACAGCAACCAGACATATCCTCCTCGTCCCCACAACAGCAGGCATTGTTTTCTCCATACACTTCAATATCAGCCAGTTCGCCCAGACAATAGTGAAGGTTGACTGAAAAGCTTGTGGCAATCAGCGCGTAGAACACAATGAAGAATATGGAAGAAATTTTTCTCACTTCTGCTTGATTAACGCAAAGAAAGGAAATATTGTTCTGAATCTTGAACTTCTATTTGAAATTGAAACTGATACCAAAATGAAAAAAGTCCGGAGTATGCCCGGACTCATAAAACTCACAATCAAAAAAATTGATTCCAGATCTTATTTAAACAGTTCTTTTGGATCTACGATCTCAACTTGCTTTACGTTCATGCTATAGCTTTCAACTTTTTTATCCAGCTCAAAAATATCTTCTCCAAGACTTTCTTTTACCACATTGGAGTAAGACATGGGTGAAGGGACATTCGTTAGAAGACTTTGTTTCAACGGTGCGGCCTCCTGTTCGTCAGTAATCATCGTGATGTACATATTATCTACTTGTAGATATTTAGCAGCCGCATTGTTCACGTCCTCCAAAGTCAGCTTTGCAATGGCATCAGTCATATTACTGATATAGTTATCCATACCATAAAACTTACTGTCCATCAGGAAACCAAGCTGCTTACCTGGTGTCTGGACAAATAAATTCATATAGCTCATCAGAAACTGTTTGGTCAGATCAAACTCCTCCTGTGTGAGGCCTTCTTTTTTGACTCTTTCCACCTCATACAATGCCATGCGTGTAGCAAAATGGGCATGACCCATCTCAAGGCCTGCCAGCTCCGGGTATTGACCAGTCAGGCTGATAGCTGTTTGAACAGGTCTGATCCAGATAGCAAAATAGTTCTGGCTCCGTGGAAATCCGGTTAGTGGTAGTTGAACACTTCCAGCATCTTCATACCATTCCAAGTAAGTATAGTTCCCATAGTTCATTGAGCGTTGCTCTCTTATTATTTGAAACAACTTGGAGTACTGACTTCTATGCTCCCTAAATAGCTATTGATTACGAGCATTGCCGGCCAATCTTCAGAAGCGCGATCAATTTCTATTGGATACCCAGTAAAAATGGCAGTTCCCCTGTTATCTGGTTTTGGAACCAACTGAACTTCTATCCCATTCGGCATATCCACTTTGCCGAGCTGAGGAAGGCCAGGCATTAGCCCTGGCAATTTGTTGATATCTGATTTAATCTTGTAGAGAAAGCTTTGGTCATATTTACCCGCTATTCCGATCAGTACATTTTTACTGGTGAAAAACTTCTGATAATGAGCGACTACATCCTCACGGGTAATAGAAGCTAATCCGGAAATGGTACCTTCCTTCATGTGAGCATATCGTGTGCCTTCAAAAAGTTGCTCTTCCAGCGCCATCTTACTAAAGTCCTCATCAGAGTTGGCCTTGATGATTTCCTTTACATAAACCTCCAGATTTGATTTCACTCGCTCAAAATCAGATTGAGCAAAAGATGGATTCAGAAGCACACCCCTGACAATATCATAAAACTCATTGAGGAAATCGGTATGGACAGCAAAAGTGAAGGTTGTCATCTCCTTGTCTGTGAAGGCACTGTAGTTGGCGGCCATTGGATATAGCAAGTCATTAATCTCAGACTTGGTGTATTGATCGCTTCCGGTTTCGGCGATCAACGAAGCCGTAAGGTTGGTCAACCCTTCTTTGCCCACTGGATCACAAATGGATCCATTTTTGAAAGCTAACTTCACAATTACCTTGGTGGAACTACTGGGTAGTTCGATGACATCCTGCGCGAATACAACTGATGATGTCAAAAGGGATATTAATATCAATAATCGGTTCATATCTTCAGTGTATTATCTTTCAAAATTTAATTCTTCAATCACTTCTACTTCTTCATCCGGAGAAATGGTGGCAACGGTTAACTTATCATCAACCAGATATCTGCTGGCTACATCCATGATAATCTCGGGAGTCACTTTATCATAGTTAGCATAACCAGGATTGACATCTGCCGGATTTCCTGTAAGCCAGGTGAACCATGCCAATGAATTGGCGATGGCATCCGGATTATCCAAAGTCATCGCATAGCCATACTTCAAATGACTCTTGGTTTGCGCAAGTGTTGCAGAATCTACAGGTTCCGTTTTAAGCTGATTCAAAACTTCTACAATTTCATTTTTAACCTTTGTTAGATCCTCTTTATTTACCAGCACCGCATCTACCGACCATAATCCGGGGTCCACAGTATTATATCCACCAGCTGATAATTCTCTTACAATTCGCTCTTCTTCCACTAGTTTCTTATAAATAGGTGACCTCTCTGAAAATGCCAATGTACCTATCACATCAAGGGCAGCCATCTCAAGATTTTCAACGGAATAGGCCACACCCTTATAATTGAGTGACAAAACTGGTGGGAAATTTTGCTCCTGAATGTGTGCATATCGTGTCTCGGTTTGCTCAGGTTCTATGGGTACCTGCTGGGTGTAAGCCCCTGGTTCCCACTCACTGAAATATTCTTTAGCCAGCGTATTAACCTTCTCCTGAGTCACGTCGCCAACCACAATAATTGTACTGTATTCTGGTCGGTACCATCTGTCAAAAAACTGTAGTGAATAATCATATTGGTTAGGCATGTCAACAATATCATCCCAGAAACCAATCGTAGTATGTGAATAAGTGTGATCTGAAAACGCAGTATTGTAAGTCTCCTCATACAGTTTCATGTATGGACTAGAGTAACCTTTAGTATATTCTCCTTTAATTGCGCCTGCCTCAACTTTAAAATCAGCTTCAGAATAATTCAGATTCATAAACCGGTCTGCCTCCAGCTCAAACATCTTGTCCAACATCTCCGCATTTCCGGTCATATGATACACAGTTCGATCAAACCAGGTATTGGCATTGGCCGCAGCTCCAATGGACTTCAATACTTCATCGTACTTTTCCTTGGGATATTTAGCCGTACCTCTAAACATCATGTGCTCAAAGAAATGGGCAAAACCGGTCTTTCCTTCTTCTATTTCATTCCTTGATCCTACCCTCACCACTATATAGAAGGCGGCGATACCAGGACTGTTGAATGGTACGGTTACCACATTGAGGCCATTATCAAGTCTGTTTTGCTGAATTGGATAGGGAAACACCCCCGTTTCTTTGGGTTCCTCCTTACCTCCACAGGCAATAAATAAACCCAGTGTCAGAACTATCAGTATTCTATGCATATCCATTTGTATTTGAAACTTAAAGCTAATGAATGAACATCCTTATCAAAATCAAATTCTTTTGAGTGGTACTTCCATTATTTAAATGGACATAAATGCCGTATAACACTCATGAGTAAAAATAATTTGATATTTGTTATGCATGCATAACATTTTTTTCTACCTTTGATTTAGTATGCATGCATAACATATTTATAGTATAACCATCATGGAAGCGGTAGCAAATAAAACCTCAATAAAAGGCGGCGAATTCATCATTAAGGAGACCCAGGCCGATGAAATTTTCATCCCAGAAGAATTTTCTGAAGAACAAAAGATGATGGCTGCAGCGGCGCAGGATTTTTTAGATAAAGAAATTTTTCCCCATGTGGAAAGAATTGATGGCATGGAAGAAGGTCTTATGTCATCCATCATGTCAAAGGCCGGAGAGCTCGGACTGTTGGGTGTAACCGTACCGGAAGAATATGGTGGCCTTGGCATGAGCTTCAATACCGGAATGTTGATGGCAGATATCATTGCATCATCCGGATCATTTTCTACAGCCTACGGTGCCCACACAGGAATTGGGACATTGCCAATCCTGTTTTATGGGACAGAAGAGCAAAAACAAAAATATTTACCCAAGCTGGCATCGGGCGAATGGAAAGCATGTTACTGTCTTACAGAACCGGATGCCGGATCAGATGCCAACTCCGGAAAGACAAAGGCCAAACTCTCGGCTGATGGTAAACATTACCTGATCAATGGGCAGAAAATGTGGATCTCGAATGCCGGGTTTGCTGACCTTTTTATCGTGTTTGCCAAAATAGATGACGACAAAAACCTCACAGCTTTTCTGGTAGAAAAATCATTTGGTGGAATCACCATGAATGATGAGGAAAGAAAATTAGGAATTAAAGGCTCTTCTACCCGGCAAGTATTCTTCAATGACTGTAAGGTACCTGTAGAAAACATGCTTTCTGATCGGGAAAACGGATTCAAGATCGCTGTAAATGTGTTGAATGCAGGTAGGATCAAGTTAGGAGCCGGGGTAATCAACGGTTGCAAGTATGTGGCCACTTTGGCAACCAATTATGCCAATGAAAGAGTGCAGTTCGGGGTATCGATATCCAGCTTTGGAGCCATCAAGCAAAAGCTGGCCTCAATGGCAGTAAAAACTTATGGTATTGAGTCAGCATCATACAGGGCTGGCCAAAACATTGATGATTATGTACAGACTTTAATTGATGAAGGTAAGGAGGCCAATGAGGCCAAACTAAAAAGCCTTGAGCAATTTGCAGTGGAATGTGCCATCATCAAGATACATGGTTCCGAAGCCCTTGACCTGGTTGTAGACGAAGGCGTGCAGATCTACGGGGGCATGGGATTCTCTGAAGAAGCTCCAATGGCCAGGGCATACCGGGATGCAAGGATCACACGGATCTATGAGGGTACCAACGAGATCAACAGAATGTTGCTTGTAGGTATGATCTTCAAAAAAGCCATGAAGGGTGAAATGGATTTCTTTACGCCGGCAAAGGAAGTTGCAAAGGAGTTGACTTCTGTACCATCGTTTGGATCAGTAGACAAAACTGTGCCGCTGGCCGTTGAAAAGGAAACATTGAAGAATTTAAAGAAAGCGTTGTTGATGACCGCGGGTAAAGCTGCTGAAGTCTTTGGACCCAAGCTGAATGATGAGCAGGAATTGCTCATGCACATTGCTGATATGGTCATTGAAATATACGTAGCAGAGTCAGTATTGCTGAGAACAGAGAAATTAATGAAATTATATGGAGAGGATGGAAGCAGACTGTATCAGGACCTTGGTAGGATTTATTTATATGAAGCCGTTCGAAAGATTAAAAACCATGGCGATGAGGCAGTCTCTTCTTTTACTACCGGTGATGAGTTGAAAGTGATGTTGATGGGAATGAAACGTTTCACCAAATCGGAGCCCATTAATACTACATTGTTAAGGCGAAACATCGCAGAGCAAATGATTCGGGCTAACAAATTCCCATATTCACTCTATCAATAGGTTACTATTTTCAGATTGTTTGAACTAAAGCCGGCTTTGTCGGCTTTTTTTATAATAAAAGGTTAAAGGGTTTTCTTTAAGTAAAGTAAGAGATAATTTTATGAAAGTTATTTCTGGTCTTGAGGGTATGGAGCATTTCAAAAAATTAACAACAAAGGAGAAATCACTACAGCTAAACCTGGATGAAAAAATCTATGGAACAATTGCTGAAATTGGTGGAGGCCAGGAAGTGGCTGATCATTTTTTTAAAGCGGGTGCTGCTTCCGGTACAATTGCCAAAACCATGTCGGCTTATGACATGACCTTTAGTGATGCCATCTATGGCAAGTGTGATCGGTATGTGTGTGAGGAAAAACTCATGAAGATGCTCAATAGGGAGTATTCTCTCCTATCTCAACGACTTACTCACCGAGCCAAAAGATCTCATTTCTTTGCCTTCTCCAACACTGTTGAAGTACTAAATTACAAGAAAACCAATGAGGGTCACGGTTGGATCGGACTTCGGTTCCAAAAGCATTCAAATTCGGAGCCGAATGACTGCATCATCCATGTGATGTTGAGGGATACGGATGCCTTGTGGCAACAACAGGTTTTAGGGATCGTAGGTGTTAACCTTATACATGCCTGCTTCTCTTACAGCGAGCCAGAGGAAATTATCAATTCCCTGGCCGACAATCTTCATTCTGGAAGGTTAGAGATAGATTTTTTCAGGATCGAAGGTCCGGACTTCCACCACGTGGATAACCGATTGATGAGTTTGAAACTTGTGAAAAACGGACTGACACATGCCACGATGTTTGATCCCAAAGGCAATGTTTTACAACCCTCGGCTGCACTATATAAAAAGAACATTTTCGTACTGCGCGGGCGTTTCAAGCCAGTCACCCATGTCAACGTAGACATGATGCTGACGGGTATGCGTTCATACCGCCAGGAGGAAGATGTGGAGATTAGTAAGATCCAGCCAGTGTGCGAGCTTACGCTCAATGACCTCACCCTGGAAGGACAGATCGATGAAAATGACTTTCTCGACCGGGTAGATCTGCTTTGTTCATTGGGCCAGAATGTGATGATTTCGAACTATCAGGAACACTATAAGCTCGCTGCATACCTCTCCCAGTTTACGCGTCGAAAGAAAATTGGTATTGTCGTAGGATACAACAACCTGGTGAGGATCTTTGACGAAAAGTACTATGAAAACCTCAATGGTGGTATTCTGGAATCATTCAGCCGGTTGTTTGGCAGTAACGTAAAGCTATACGTTTACCCTACCCTGGAGCCAGGGTCGAATAAACTGCTAACTTCTCAATCATTTACTCCTCCTCCCCATCTTCAGAAATTATTCACCTACTTCCAGGACAATAAGCAAATTGCTGATCTGAAAGGGGCCAAAGCTGAGTATATGCACATCATTTCGGACAATGTGCTGGAGATGATCACACAAGGTGAGGCTGGTTGGGAACAATATGTGCCTAACAAAGTATCAGATGCTATCAAGAAAAACCATCTCTTCAATCTGCCCTACGAACTGCATGTTGACGAGGAAGATCTGTAACTGATCCCCCAGTCCAATCCTTAGATTCCCTTTTGCTATATTTGGTCGTTTAATCATTAACCATGGCAACAAACAGGGGATCATTTTCTAGTAAAGCCGGATTTATTCTTGCTGCCGCCGGCTCAGCAGTAGGATTAGGTAATATTTGGAAGTTTCCTTTCGAGGTGGCCAATGGTGGTGGTGCAGCCTTTGTGATCATGTACCTCATCTTCTGTTTTCTCCTCTGCTTTCCGGTGATGGTGACTGAAATTGCCATTGGGAGGAAAACACAAAAAAATCCGGTGGGCGCATTCATCGAATTGGGATTCCCTAAATGGAGCTTCCTGGGAAAAATCGGGATCCTAGCAGGTATTCTCATCCTTTCATTTTATAATGTAGTAGCAGGATGGGCATTCGGATATTTCATCCAAATCAGTATAGGAAATTTTGAAATCGGTGGCCAGTTTAGTGAGTATATCAACAATATAGGCCGGGTTGGACTTTACGGTATATTCTTCATGATTGCTACTGCTTTTGTGGTCAGCAAAGGTATTTCGGGTGGCGTAGAACGAGCTTCAAAGATCCTTATGCCTACCTTGGTGGGGATCATTGTATTACTTGTAATCTATTCGCTGACGCTGCCTCATGCATTTAAGGGTATCTCCTATTACCTGGTCCCTCAGTTTTCAGAAATCAATTTCTCGGTAGTTTACAATGCACTTGGTCAGGCCTTTTTCTCCTTATCCCTTGGGATGGGTGCTTTGATCACTTACGGCAGTTATGTCTCTAAACAGGATAATATCATTTCTTCAGCAGCCATGATCACCATGGCCGATGCTGGTATTGCCTTTTTGGCTGGTCTGATGATGTTTCCGTTTGCAGCTTATATCAGCAATGGAGCCGTTGAGACCGTGCAGGGGGGTCCCGGATTGATTTTTACAGTTCTACCCGGAGCGTTTGAATCCATCGGGCCTGTACTTGGTCGGGTGGTAGGATCTCTCTTCTTCCTGCTCCTTTCCTTTGCAGCACTTACTTCCACCATATCTCTTCTGGAAGTTCCGGTGACCTATGCCGTTGACGAGCTTAAACTACAAAGGAGCCATGCAGTATGGGTCATTGCATTATTTATCTTTATGATGGGTGTACCTTCACTTATCTCCAATGGCGATTCTCACTTCTTTACCAACTTCGTTACGTATTTTGGGGCTGAAAAACCCACCAACTTTCTGGATTTTGTTCAACATATCGGCAGCGATACCTTACTGCCCCTTGGCGGATTCCTAATAACCGTATTTGCCGCCTATGTTTGGAAAAAGCACAATCTAAACAAAGAGATTGAAGAAGGGTATCCGGCTTTTAAAGGAACCCTGGTAGAAAAATACATTGATTTTGCGATCAGTTACCTGTGCCCTGCCGTGTTGGGAATTATTTTCGTGCTGACAGTCCTGAGCAGGTTCTTTGGTGTGGAGGTTTTCTAAATACCTATTCTTTGATGAATGACCCGGGATCTTTCCCATCGAAATAAATGATATATTCCCCTTTCCAAAGTCGTCTGACATCCACCTGCGTGCCGATACCCTCAAGCACCATTTTATCTTCAGGGTCATAGATCTTGTATGCAGTACTTCTTGAAAACTTAATCAGGTGATTGGTCCTTTTTGGTGAAAACGTGACAGGTTCCGGGTAATAATGATAATCCAGCTCCCTTGAATACAAATACTTATTATCAGGAAATGTATATTTAATGCGATATTTATTGGCCCCTTCTTCCAGGTGAGGAACATATTCATATTCCGTACCCGCATACACACCTTTAGCTTCTTTTGTTTCCACCTCATCCCAAATTCCAGCCTCATAGCGTTCCACGGTGTATTTAGCTCCCGGTTTATCTCCTACTGCCTTCCAGGTAAGTGTCGAATCTGTCAGCACAATGTCTTTAAAGCTGAAGGTACTATGAAAGAAAATGGCATCAGGATTCAGGATGATTGGGTTGCAACTGTCTTTATGTATGATCTTAATGGTGACAGGTGTATACAAATCCACCCTGTCAAAATTCAAAGAAATGGCACTAAGCCTGGGATTGAAACTTTTCTTCTTGCCATTGATAAACAATTCTTTGATACAAAATTGAGAGATGGTTGGATCATACGGATTCTGGATGAAAAGAACCTTGCCCTGGTAAACTCCTGTAAAGTAAGTTTCTCCGGCAAGAGTCTGTTCGTCAAACGTTAAAAATCGCAGTAAAATGAGAAGCAGCAACACAATTATTCTCTCATTGTTTGTCTAAAGTTAAACATATTCAGAATTAATAAACTATCTGTTATGTTTTAGGGCAATCAATCCACATTATAACTCAATTACTTTTTATAGTAGCATTTTTTTCATAACTTTTAATAGCAAAAACAACTGAACCCATGCCTCCTCTAAAAATAACCTATTTCTCTTTTATTATTCTTA
Source organism: Cyclobacteriaceae bacterium (assembly GCA_965223915.1). Taxonomy (GTDB): domain Bacteria; phylum Bacteroidota; class Bacteroidia; order Cytophagales; family Cyclobacteriaceae; genus UBA7330. Next base: position 4,756,221 of record OZ245027.1, read on the forward strand.
CCCTACTTATGTCTTGCACTGATCAAAATACTTCAAATGAAAAGGAAGAAGAGACAGTGGAAGGCTCCTGGGATTTGATTAAATATGTGGACCATGACCTCGATAAACAGTGGAAATCACATGGTGATTCCATCATGTATCAGAAGCATATTACTCCCAATTCTTTCGTTTGGCTCAATTTCGACAAAAAAAATGAACGGCTGATTGGAATGGGTGGTGGAACCATTGAATTTACTGGTGATCAGTATACGGAATACATTGCTTTTTTCTATCCACCCATCGAAAGCCTGATCGGTCAGCCAATCCCTTTTGATGTAGAATTCAAGGATGGTCAATGGCTTCATACGGGCTACTTTGTGAATGAAATTACGGACATTGAAACAGGTGAGGTCGTAGAACGTGATACCGTGAAGATTGAAGAGATCTGGGAAAGAACCAAAGCTCCTGTTAACGAAAATACTGAGCTTGTGGGTACCTGGCAGCTACAGTCCTACAAGGAAACAATGGGTGAACCTTATATTGAATATCCCGATTTTATTGGATCATTAAAACTGGTTACTTCAACACATTTTACCTGGATCAAATATGACAGGCATGGTGATGAAGTTTATGCAGCGGGTTCGGGTACATACACCTACAATGATGAAGCCTATACGGAAGAGATTCACATGATCTATCCGGAGAATACAGGACAAATTGGTAAATCACTTGACTTCCGTTATAATGTGGAAGATGATCAGTGGTATCACTTTGGATATGTGCCAAGTATTACCATCGAATCAGGAATTATCGTGAAAGACTCCGCTTTGATAGACGAATACTGGGAGCCATTCAAAAACTCGGACGTAAAAGACCTTTTATTGTAAGACTACAATACCTGGGTTACTTTCAAATGCAGAAGGCTATTTCCTGATTATTTTAAGAATTGATAAATCTTTGTTGGAATAGCACTGCGAAACGCTATTTTCCGAGAATATGTCTGCTAATAACCAGCCGCTGTATTTCTGAGGTACCTTCTCCTATTTGCAGCAACCTTTGATCCCTATAGAAACGCTCTACATCGTATTCACTCATCAGGCCATAGCCGCCATGGATCTGAACCGCTTCATCTGCAACTTCTTTGGCTATTTCAGAGCAATACAGTTTTGCCATGGCCGCCTCTTTGCCGAAGGGCTTCTTTTTTTGTTTCAGCCAGCAGGCTTTATAAAGCAGGTTTCTGGCTAATTCAATTTTCATGGCCATATCAGCCAGTTTGAAGGAGATCGCCTGGAACTTAGATATTTGCCTTCCAAACTGCTTTCGCTCCTGAGCATATTTCAATGCCAGTTCATAGGCACCCTGAGCACAGCCTAGTCCCATCGCTGCGATAGATAGCCTACCACTATCTAGGGTAGAAAGCATGATCTTTGATCCTTGTCCCTTTTTTCCAAGGATATTTTTTCGAGGAACCCGGCAATTGTCAAAGAATAGCTGAGAAGTATTGGATGCACGCCACATTAGCTTGCCATGCATGGTTTGAGTGGTAAATCCCGGGGTTTCTTTATCCATCAGGATCACCGAAATCTCTTTTCTTCCGTCTTTGTGGATATCACTGATAAACTGGATGGTTGCTCCTCCTGTCATTGGGGTGTCACCATTTGTAATGAATATTTTTGATCCATTGATCACCCAATCATGCTTCTCCAGCTTCCCAAAAGTCTGACTAGCCCGACTATCCGATCCTGCTTCAGCTTCTGTAAGTCCAAAAGCCCATAATTTTTTTCCGGCACACAGATCAGGAAGATATTTTTCTTTTTGCTCTTTTGATCCAAACTTTAGGATTGGCCCAATCCCCAGGCTATTGTGAGCTGCCACCGTGGCAGCCTGAGAACCATCAATCCGGGCGATTTCCTCCACCGCAATGATATATGATAGAATATCCATACCATGGCCACCATATTTTGTAGGCACGATCATTCCAAAGATTCCCAATTCGCCCATTTGTCTGGTGAGCTCCACAGAAAACTCCTCGTTCTGGTCAAGCTTTCTTGCCTGAGGTTTGATCTCCTGCTCGGCAAAATCTCTGACCGAACTGCGTATCAGATCATGGTCCTGGTTACAAAATATATCCATAGGGCTTCTCTAAGTTGCTAAAACACTGTTAACTACTGATTTCGGAACAAATATTTTTTTATGAAGCAATGCACTGGCCAGCATTTTCCCCTGAGGGTCTAATCTGCCAGATCTTGTTCCTCCTCCATCCAATGCTTCATGTAGAACAAAATTTAAGGCCAGTAAATTCGCTAGCTCATATTTCTTGATTTCACCTTTACATATATCAGAAAACCAGTTTTTCAATAATTCCTCTGTTAAATACTTTTTGATAAACACATATACCTCACTACTTCTGGCTATCACCCCAAGATTGATACTGTTGCCCTTATCCCCTGACCTGGCCAGACAAATTTCACTCAGGGCGATCTCCTCCCCATTGAATGGGTCCTTGATAGAAGGACTATCTGTTTCAGTTTTTGGTTCAGTTTTTCTACTTATATCACCTTTGGTGGCTTCAGGATGAAATGACAGAACATTGGCCTCTTTTCCTTTATCGCTAATTTCCCAAAGCTTAAGCTCGAGATCCTGACTTTTCACCAGTGTAGGCCAATAGGCCATCACTTCCTGAACTTTTGGGCGACCTCCAAATGCAGCGACCCCTTGGGGTCCCGATAAGATCATCCCGGCCACTTCCTTGCTGAATAGTTCAAGCTTTTTCTTATCCTGGGCGAAAGCCGTAAACTGTATTAGAATTTCTTTGGGATCCGGGTTTTTCAAGGATTGACCTAATGCATCCGCTCCAATAAAATTGGTACTGGTTTTCTCAAATCCAGGCAGTCTCTTCCAGAATGAATCCTTTAGTACCTCTGCTTTCTGTTGAGCATGAGCGCCTCCAACCACGATGTATCCACTGGATTTGTATCCGTCATGGTAGGCCATGGATACCTTCCAGGTTTCAGGTGCCGGTTTTCCGGTAGCGCCTTTGACCATCACCTGATCCATGGCTATCCATTTGACCTCAAGGGACGTAAGATCTGCCACCACATCAGGACCAAGGTAATTTCCCGGATCCGCAATCTCATACACCAGTTGTTCCTTTACCGTAAACTCACTGATAAGTCCACCTGAGCCCGGAGCTTTGGTTACAATGCAATAGCCATCCTCATACATTTCAATGATTGGATAGCCCATATGGTACCAATCCTTAATCGATTCCCAGTCAGTGAAATTACCGCCAGATACCTGTGTCCCACACTCAATCAAATGGCCAGCCACCATCGCAGAGGCTATTAAATCCCACTGATCCGTGGACCAGCCCATCTCATATTTGATGGGACCAATCGCTAATGCGCTGTCCGAAGCCCTGCCACATATGACGATGTCTGCACCTTTTTCCAAAGCTTTCACAATGCCTTCAGAGCTTGTATAAGCATTGGCTGCACGTAGATTTTTTGCAATGTTGTTAAATTTTTCTCCGGTCTCAAGGTTATTAAAAGCATTCCCGCTTTTCCTTAATTCAGGGATATGCTCAATCAGGTTATCTCCTGTGATGGCCATGACCTTCTTTTTAAACCCATGCTTACTCAACAAGGCCTGGAGGGATTTTGCACAAGCCACCGGATTATTTCCTCCAGCATTGGTGATGATTTTTGGGAAATGGACTTTTAGAGACTCAAGAGAAAGCTGAACGTGCTCTATAAAATCTGTAACAAACCCAAGTTCATTGTTCCTGGCCTGCTGCTTGGCCAGTATACTCATAGAAACCTCTGCCAGATAATCTGCTGTGAGATAATCTAGCCGACCCATTCGGACCTGTCGCTCCATCGCCATCGGTTCATCGCCCCAAAAACCACTGCTGTTGCCTATTCTTACCTTTTTCATAAGTCTCCTTTCTCTAAGGATTTTACTTTTCTAAGAATGAACGCATTCTTTTCTGCGCTTCTTCAGTACTACGGACTTCGGCGATGAGTTTTGCTGTATTTTCCATCGCTTCCTCCAAACTCCAATGGTTTACCACATTGGAAACGAGCTGTTTGCTTTGTGACACGGCATCAGGACCAGCATCAGATACCAGCTTTACAATCTTTTGTACTTCACTGATTATATCATCCGGTGTCCCTATGAAGTCTACAAGGCCTATTTTTAACGCCTCCTCCTCCATAAATACCTTTCCTGTAAGCATCATCTGTTTTGCATATTTTTCACCTATCCGCTTGATGGCATAAGGAGAAATCACTGCGGGAATCAGACCCAATTTCACTTCACTGAAAGAGAATTTTGTATCCTGACTGGAAAAGACAAAATCGCAGGTAGATAACAGCCCAATACCGCCACCTATCGCTGCCCCATGTACAATGGCAATCGTGGGTTTACTGAATGAATAAAGTGTGTGCAGCATATTGGCCAGCTGCAGGCTCTCCTGATAGTTCTGATCAAACGAGTAGTCAACGGCCTTTTGCATCCAGTTTAGATCTGCACCGGCACAAAAAACCGATCCCTTACCACGGATCAGCAATACCCGGACTGAGGGGTCACTGTCCAGCCGCTTCAAAGTATCTAAAAGCCCGGCTATCATTGCTTCATTGAATGCATTCCGCACTTTTTCGCGGTTAAGCCAAATTGTGGCTACGTCTCCTTCCTGCGTTATGATGACCGGGTGATTTTCCATTTTATTTACATTCTGAAAACACCGAATACTGTTTCCGGTATTGGCTTATGCATCGAAGCTTCTAATGCCCTTCCCAGTACTTCCCGGGTATCTGCAGGATCAATGATCCCATCATCCCAGATCCTTGCTGTACTGAAATAGGCACTTCCCTCCGCTTCATATTTCTGAAGAATGTCATCCTCCAGCTTTTTCATGTCCTTTTTAACAGGCTTCTTCCCATTCCTGGCCAGTTGGTCCTCCTTGATGGTCAGCAGGACATTGGCCGCCTGTTGCCCTCCCATCACTGAAGTTTTTGCATTGGGCCACAAGAAAAGAAAGTTTGGGTCATAGGCCCGGCCTGCCATGGCATAGTTACCGGCACCAAAAGAACCACCTACAACAATGGTGATCTTAGGGACCTGAGCATTGGCAACCGCATGGATCATCTTGGCTCCATCCTTAGCCAGGCCGCCCTGCTCATAGCGTTTCCCAACCATGAATCCCGTAATATTTTGTAAAAAGATGATGGGGATCTTGCGGGAAGCACACAGTGTTACAAAATGAGCTCCTTTCAATGCGGACTCCGAAAAAAGAATCCCATTGTTGGCAATGATGCCGACCGAAACTCCCTTGATCTTTGCAAAACCTGTGATGAGCGTTTTCCCATACCGGGCTTTGAATTCCTGAAACTTGCTTTCATCAACAATCCTGGCTATGACTTGCTTTAGATCGAATGGCCTTCTCAAATCCTCCGGTATAAAGCCGTAGATCTCTTTGGCATCATAGAGGGGCACTTTGTATGCTTTCTCTCGGCCGGAGTGGTCACTTTGCTTAATATGTTCAAAAATATCCCGACAGATCTCTAATGCATGTTGATCATTGTCAGCGAGGTGGTCTGCCACACCGCTTATTTTAGTATGCATTTCAGCACCACCAAGCTCTTCTGCAGTCACTTCTTCTCCCGTTGCAGCTTTCACTAATGGTGGCCCACCGATAAATACCGTCCCCTGCTGCTTCACCATGATCACTTCATCGCTCATGGCAGGTACATAGGCTCCACCGGCCGTACAACTACCCATGACCACCGCCACCTGAGGGATTTTCATCGCGGAAAGTCTTGATTGATAATAGAAGAAGCGTCCGAAGTGAAACCTGTCAGCAAAAACTTCAGCCTGATCAGGCAGAAACACCCCACCGGAATCTACCAGGTAAACACAGGGAAGCTCATTTTGAAGGGCTATCTCAAGTGCTCTGATGTGCTTTTTAATACTTTGAGCGATATAGGTGCCTCCCTTCACACTGGAATCATTGGCTATAATCACCGTGTCGATGCCCCTGATCTTTCCAATGCCAGTAATGACTCCTGCTGATGGAAACTCATTGTTTTTAATCCCCCATGCCGCCAGCGCAGAGAATTCCAGAAAAGTATTCTTATCTACCAGCCTCTGAACCCTTTCCCTTGCGGGTAATCGCTTTTTTTGATCATCCTTTTTTGAATCGGGCTTTACTGCCTGAACAGTATCCATTCTTTGCTTAAACTCCTTCAGGATCGTTTGAAAGTGCTTTGCCTGTGCTTCGATGGTTGTTTTTTTTGCCTCAGTTTTGGAATGGATCGTATTTGCCATTGAAAATCTGTATGTTCTGTTGATAATTTACGAATAGTTTAACGATTCAAACAGCGGTACAGCAATATTTATTGTGGCATTAAATCTTTTATATGGTAACCTTTGTTTGATGAATACACACCATATTATATTTTAGCTACGTTATTAGACACATGACAAGATCATTCATTTTATTAGGCATTTTCTTCTTTGGGTGTAACCCAAAAGTGATCCATTATCTCAATGAAAGTGCACCCTACTCCGGGTTCAAAACCTACCAGATTACCAATGTAAAAATCAACAATGCTGACATCTCTCCGACTGGTCAGGAAATCATCAAACACGTTGAATCCGCGATCATCCGGGAAATGAACCGCCGGGAATATAAGCCTCAAAAAGAGCCTGATCTGGTGGTACGGTATGAGTTGATCTCTAATCAGCAAACTGATGTCAACATGAACAATTATGGGCTGTATAATCCTTATTATCCCTATCGGTCCATCTCAGTCAGAACATTCCTGGAGTCGGCGCTTTTGATTGAAATTATTAATTTAAAGACCAAGAAAGCCATCTGGCATGCCAGCGTGGATATGAACAATTATCGGAGAGAGAAAAAAATGGAAGAAATCATACAAAAAGCCGTCACAAGCATCTACAACACCTATCCTTATAAATCCGGATCAGGGCGACCAGACGAATCCCTGATCATTGAATAATGGAGTATGGCTTTCTCTCTATAATCCCGCCCATAGTTGCTATTGTATTAGCTATCTGGAGCCGCCAAGTGCTCTTTTCCTTGTTTATCGGGCTTGCACTGGGCTGGATAATCATTGAAGATGGCTTTTTTATTGGTCTTCTGGCTTCTGTTGATGCTCTGGTAAATGTTTTTGCCAGTGCAGGGAATACGCGCACAGTGATCTTTACCTTGTTGATTGGCTCGTTGATTCAGTTGATCCGGTTTTCAGGTGGAGTTCATGGATTTGTTCACAGAATTCAACAAAGTGTGCAGAAGTCCTCCCGCCCGGGAAGAAAGCTTCAGGTCACTGCAGGTATTGCCGGGTTTCTGATATTCATTGAATCCAATATTTCTATCCTGACAGTGGGCACCATCTTCAGGCCTTTGTTTGACCGGTTTGGGATATCGAAGGAAAAGCTTGCTTACATTGTTGATTCCAGCTCTGCACCCTCCTGCATACTTTTCCCTGTCAATGCGTGGGGAGCTTATATCATGGGGCTACTGGTTGCATTTGAAGGTATCCCCCCGCTAAAAACACTGGTTTATAGCATCCCATTCAACTTCTACCCCATTATCACATTGATCTTGCTCTTTTTTGTAACCTTCCGAAATAAGAATATTGGCCCCATGCGTAAGTTTGAAAGCCAATCGAATAATATCCCGGAGGAAAATAATTTGGATACGGACAAAAAAGGAAACCATTGGAACATGCTCCTCCCAATCCTGATGATGATACTTTCCATGCCCTTATTTCTGATTTATACAGGCTGGGATGCCACGTCAACAGATCCGGTTGCCCATCGTATCTGGACGGCCATTGGCAATGGATCGGGCTCCCTATCGGTGCTTCTGGCGGTGACTTTGGCCTGGGTCTTTGCAGGTGTGATGTATGCTGTACAAAAGAAGATCACCCTCAAAGCATTTACAGATGAATCATTCAAGGGAATGGGTGACATGATCCAAATGGCACTGCTCATGGTCATGGCCTTTGCGTTGGGGAGCTTGTGCAATGAATTGGGTACGGGAACTTACGTGGCATCCCTGACTGCCCAGTGGATTTTTCCACCGCTTATCCCTGCCATCATATTTGTTACGAGTTGTGCCATCGCTTTTTCCACAGGTACTTCATGGGGCACTTTTGCCATCATGCTATCCATTGCTTTGCCAATCAGCCTGGAACTAGGGATCAACACTTATGTAATGGTGGCAGCAGTCTTGGGAGGTGGTGTGTTTGGAGATCATTGTTCTCCTATTTCTGATACCACCCTCATCGCGTCAGTGGCTACGGGCAGCGATCATATTGACCATGTGAGAACTCAGCTTCCCTATGCCATGATCTCGGGAGCAATCAGTTTGGTTTTTTACCTGATTGTTGGATTTATCATTACTTAAGCTCCGTGCTGTACATGACACCTGCAAAATCTCTGGCGTTGTAATTATTTTTCATAGTCTCCCCATAAGCTCCTGCTGACATAATCGCCATGAGGTCACCCCTTTTGGTAATTGGCAGTAGATAATTTTTCTGGAAGAAGTCAGAGGTCTCACAGATAGGACCCACCACATCGTAGATATCCTCTTCACCAGACTGGCTGCTCAGGTTCAACACCTTGTGATATGCCTGATAAAGCGAAGGTCGCATCAAATCTGACATCCCGGCATCCAGGATGGCAAAGTTGATGTGCTCACTTTCCTTGATAAAAACAACCCGACTGATGATGGATGCACATTGACCTACAATAGATCGTCCCAGTTCAACATGGATCTGCTGTGAATCTGAAACCTCCAGGTTTTCCTTAAATACCTTAAAATAGGATTCAAAATCTGGTATTGGGTTGGTCCCCGGATCTTTGTAATCAATTCCCAGTCCGCCACCAACATTCAGGTGAGCCAGAGATATTCCCGCTGACTTTAACGTTTCCTGAAGCTGATTAACCTTTTCTGCCAATCCAATGAACCTGTTCAGATCTGTGACCTGAGAACCAATATGGTAATGGAGACCAATAAATGATACCGAGGAAAGGCCTTTGATCAGGTCCAGATTTTTCAACAACTCTTCAGAGGCTATCCCGAATTTATTCTCCCTGGTCCCTGTAGTAATATAATGGTGCGTGCCTGCTTCCATTTCCGGATTGATCCTGATACTGACATTGGCTTTCTTACCCAACTGCTCAGCTATTTCATTGACTATGGTGAGCTCCTGAATAGACTCAACATTGATACTGAAAATATCATTTTCAATGGCCAGTTTGATCTCTTTGTCAGATTTACCCACACCAGCCAACACGATATGACCCGGTGAAAAACCATTCTTCAATGCGATTAAAATCTCATTTCCGCTTACACAGTCAACCCCTAGTCCATATTCCCGGATCCTCTCCAGGATTGGACTGTTGTTATTTGCCTTCAGCGCATAATGCACCTGATAACCATTGGCGTTAGCCTTTTTCAGAGATTTTAGTGTCTCCTCCAGCAAAGACATGTCATAAAAATAGAATGGAGTTTCCCTCTCCTCGAAGTGAGGAACCAACGCTTTCAAGTCAAGCATAGTATTAATTACAGTATTTTTTTATAATGGCAGATGCATCAGCAACTTCAAGATTTTCAGCTTTCTTAAAGTCTTCACATGCTGATCGGGTTTGGTTTTTATGGATCTTTAATGCCCCTCTGTAGAGATAAGCCTCTCCATAGTCCCTGTTTATCTTGATGGCCAATGTGTATGACTCCATGGCTCCGTCGATATATCCTAACTGGTGCTGCGACCTGGCATTGAGGAAATATCCATCCGCAGAGTTTTCATTGATCTTCAGGGCATTTTCGGTATAGATCAATGCCTTGGAATATTTTTCCTGTCCGTAATAAAGTTTGGCAAGGCTTAGGTAAGCGTTGACATTTTTTTCATCTAACTCAGAAACTTTTATGAAATCTTTTTCTGCCTGCTCATACTTACCCAATTCCTCATAAGCCCTACCCCGATTATAAAGGGCACCAATGCTTCTCGGGTTCTCACTGATGTAATTGGTATATGAGGCTATGGCTTCCTGGAATTTACCCTGGTTAAATAGTTGATCTGCTTTTCTAGATTCACCAGAACTACATCCAAGATGGAAGATGATTGTAAGTATACTTAATAACCGTATTGGCATAGTCGTTCAATAGCGTCCGCAAATATAGGTGATGACATAAGCAAAACCCGCCTAATTGATAAAATCTGAGTTATATCTAAGATTTTTGTAACTGACAAGATCACAAAAAGCTTTACCAAAGAACATTTTGGCTTCTACTTTCAGTGGGATCTGATTCTTATCGGCAGATACCCAGGCGATCACTCCACCCTCCTCAGGAAAGACATCATTCTTGGGAATGATAATAAGCACACGATGTGCCGTGATTTTCCCAAATGGCGTCTTGATCTTTTCTTTTCCATCATGCTTCAGGACCAAATCATAGAAAGCATTGTCATAATACGTATAAACAAGTGTAGTATCTCCCTTTTTGAAATCACTCAGATCAATGGTCCTTACCTTCAAATAGGCACTCAGGATATCATGAACGTTTTTTGATGGTTCAAACTCCTTTGGATCTTTTTCCTCATTGTTCTTGATGATGCGTATTTTTCCTTCCTGATGATCAAAAAAGGTCTTCTCGTTACGCGTGTATTTCCCTTCTTCGATGTCCTGATAAGCGTAAAAAGGTTTTAGCTGGTTCTGCGCAACAAGGGCTCCCCAGGTATCCTTTACATGAGCAAACAACCCAACAAAGCCATCGGTTCTCCCTACGATCTCTACCTTGTAGCAATCCTCCATAGAATACTGAACAGGACTTTGCCCAATATTAGCTGTGGCTTTGCCTAGCGTAAACCATCCATAACCTAACTTAAACTCTAATTCCTCCCCCATCTGGAAAGAATGAACTTCCTTCTCCTTTTGGCTTTGCGCAAAAAGATTGAGTGAAAGGATCAAAGCAACGATCAGTACCATATTGCATAGTTTTAGCTTCATGTCATGTTAAAACAAGTAGCATGCCAACTAATTATACTGATACGTCATTTTCCCTAAGCGCGTTATTCAATGAAGTCTTTTTATCTGTACTTTCTTTCCTTTGACCAATGATGAGGGCACATGGCACCTGGTATTCGCCCGCTTTAAATTTTTTCGGAATTGTGCCTGGTATCACTACAGATCTTTCCGGGACATAGCCGCGATATTCAATAGGTTCGTCTTGCGTTACATCAATGATTTTGGAGCTGGCCGTCAATACCACATTCGCTCCGAGTACAGCTTCCTTACCTACCCTTACTCCTTCTACCACAATGCACCTCGAACCTACAAAGACATTATCCTCGATGATGACAGGAGCTGCCTGGACCGGCTCCAGTACTCCACCAATTCCAACGCCACCACTCAGGTGTACGTTCTTTCCAATCTGTGCACAACTACCCACAGTTGCCCAGGTATCTACCATGGATCCTTCATCCACATAGGCTCCGATGTTTACATATGAGGGCATGAGGATGGTGTTCTTACTGATGAAAGATCCGTATCGGGCAATCGCATGAGGCACTACCCTTACACCCAGTTGATCATAGCCTGACTTGAGTTTGATCTTATCATGAAACTGAAATGGACCCACTTCTATGAGCTGCATCTTCATCAATGGAAAATAAAGGATCACAGCTTTCTTGATCCACTCATTTACTTTCCATCCATCTTTACCTGGTTCAGCAATCCGCTTTTTACCAGTATCTAAATCGTCAATCAGAGTTTTTATCGCAACGGAAATTTCTTTTTCCTTGATCAACGATCTATCTTCCCATGCAGACTCGATAAGTTTTTGTAGTGCTTCCATTTAGTGTTTGAAATGTTTCTGGTAAAGTTGTCTTAATTGATTAAAAAAAAAATTGTCATAGCGTCCATCCTAAAACCCCTTCGCGATCCAAGGCATTACGAGCGGTTTGCGCTTTCACTGGCGAAAACAAATAAATATGAGGTTAATATCATAGCAAATGGAGAAAAAAAACCTAACACGAGCAATATAAGATTTTACTCAAATGGTAAGCATGGGCGAAAGTTCGTTCACCGACTGAAGCTTCATTGGCATACCTACTTTCATGTAATGAGGATCCAACCTGATTTATTTATCGTATGTACCGTTGAGTTACTGCCATTTGCTATTCTATATTCAATAATAACCCGCTGCAAATTAGTCTATGATGTGCAGGAAAATTATGCTTTGAACTTTAAATATTTAAAAGAATACGGATGGGTACATCGGCAGATCCTGGCACCCTTGATAAGAGGAACGGAAGTCATTTCCAGTTGGTTTGTAAATCATCACCTTCTTGCCGAAAGGTGCTACGCTGAACAGCTACATTTTTTATATTCCAACTTCACGGTTTTGGAAAATAAAACGGTATTGGACTCACCTTTTGAAAGGACGCCTCCTACCAGCCACACTCGAATCAAATTTCTATTCTCCGGAACCATCTCAGCCTATGCCGGGATCTATCGAATCCTTGATTTAATTACATATCTGAAGTCATTAAAAACAGACTTTGAATTCACCATTATTGGTCAGGTTTTTGATCCCCGGATCACGTCAGCGCTTTCAAATTTTCAGTCTGCAAATATCCATATCAAGGTAGATAATTCCCCGGTAGCTCATGGTAAAATCCTCGACGAAATTCAACATGCTGACATCGGAGTCATTGCCTATCAAAGTCTGATCGTAAATGCCCATAAAATCCCAACCAAGCTTTATGAATATGTGGCTTTTGGTTTGCCTTATCTGGTAGAGAAAGGTTCCTACTGGGAAGAAGTTGGCACCAGGCTTGGAGGGGCCATACCTGTGGATTATTATGATCTAACTGCAAGCATTTCACCTGGATTCATTGACAATCTGGAAATTAGCTTTAACAAGAAAGATCAAAGCAAGTCACTTTGGACAACAGAAGAATCCAAATTATTCAAGTCAATTGAAACTTTACTTAAATGAACTTATATCTCTGATTAATAATTCCTTATATAATTAAAAAAGTGCGTACTTAAAAATATTTTTAGATTAATCTAAATTAATTTTATATCTTTGCCATCAAGATGAAGCTGACATTAGCAGAAGAAAATTATCTAAAAGCGATCTATCATTTATCTGAGGCTAGCGAAGGAGATGTTTCTACCAACGCGCTGGCAGAATCTATGGACACCAAGCCCGCCTCAGTGAGTGATATGGTAAGACGTCTATCCCAAAAAGGGGTAATCCAATATCAGAAATACAAGGAAGTAAACATCTCCAAAACCGGGAAGACCATTGCCCTGAGTGTAATCCGAAAGCACCGATTATGGGAAGTGTTTCTTGTTGAGAAGCTGGGATTCAATTGGGATGAAGTGCATGATATCGCCGAGCAACTTGAGCACATACAATCCTCCCTCCTGGTGGAGCGTCTGGACAAGTTTTTGGATCACCCTGTGATGGACCCTCATGGCGATCCCATCCCTGACAAAAACGGTGTATTCCATGTAGGTCCGGCCATCCCTTTGTCTGACCTGAAAGCTGAGGAGCGCGGTATCATTTCCGGGGTCACCAGTGACGATCAAAAGCTCCTTCAATACCTGGACAAAATCAAGATTGGCCTGGGTACGAAACTGGTCATTCTGGAGATCGAAGAATTTGACGGTTCCATGAAAATTGAAACTGACAAAAAAGAAGAAATGTTTATTTCAAGAAAGACAGCGGAACAACTCTTAGTATCTAAATGGCCATGAGAAATTTCACTCACATAGCTCAGGTTATTACGTCAGAAACTGACCAGGCACTTTGGTCATTGGTGATCTTTTTGCTAGTGGTTTTTATTGCCTATATTCTGATGAAATTCAGGGTCTGGAAAGTGATCGCTACGGGGCAGCTCAGATCTCACCGATCGCAAATTGAAGACATCCTGAAACAACTGTATCATGTGGAATCCGGGGGCAAGAGTGTTGGCATTATTGATCTGTCCGGAGCACTGAGAATCTCGGACAAAAAAATGTTGCTTCTCATTGAAGAGATGGTAAGCATGGACCTGATCCAGACAAAAGATGAAAAGATCGTACTTACTGATATGGGGAAAGATTATGCATTAAGGATCATCAGGGTACACCGTTTATGGGAAAAGTATTTATCTGAAAAAACAGGGATCAGCAAGATCGAATGGCATGACCGGGCTGAGCAAAAAGAGCACCAGCTCACCCGCGAACAAACTGAATCGCTCTATGAGGAATTAGGACGTCCCCGCTTCGATCCTCATGGTGACCCCATCCCTACGGAGCAGGGTCAGGTGATAGAAGTGAAGAGTGTTCCATTGACTGGTTTGCGAAATGATGCGGTGGCCAGAATCAAGCATATTGAGGATGAACCCGAGGTAGTATATAAGCAGATCATTGCTAAAAAACTTCATATCGGATCACAGCTTAAAGTGATTGAATCGGATGACAAATACGTGAAGTTTTATTCGGAGGGAGAAGAGTATACCCTACCTTCTATTGTGGCTTGTAACATCAGCGTATTGGAGCTAAGTAAGGAGGAAATTTTTGAGGATAGCAAGGTTCGGCTCTCCAGCCTTGAAGAAGGAGAGAAAGCAAAGATCCTTGGGATCTCTTCCGAATGTCGGGGGGCCGCAAGAAGAAGATTGATGGATCTGGGGTTTATCAAAGGGACCGGGATTGAAACAGAATATAACGGACCCAACAGCAACCCCAAAGCATATAAAATCAGGAATACCCTGATCGCTTTGAGGAATGATCAGGCAGATTTAATATTAATTGAGAAGGAGGTAAAATGAGTCAGGTAGTATCAGAAGCATGTGAAACTTGCCCACTATATAACAGTGCCGAGCTAAAGAAGCTTGGTGTGAATGTAGACAATGCTGATTTTGTGGTAGCATTGGCTGGGAACCCTAACACTGGGAAAAGTACCGTCTTTAATGCTTTGACAGGTTTGAGGCAACATACAGGTAACTGGCCAGGCAAAACGGTGACCCGTGCCGAAGGCGGCTACAACTACAATGGCAAAAATGTGAAGTTGATTGACTTACCAGGAACTTACTCGCTGCTGTCCACATCTACAGATGAGGAAGTCGCCAGGAATTTCATCCTGTTTGGTAGGCCTGATGTCACCATTATCGTAGTGGATGCTTCCAGGTTGGAAAGAAACCTTAACCTGGCCCTACAGGTACTGGAGATCACGGATAAAGCTGTGTTGTGTCTCAATCTTATGGATGAAGCCAAAAGGCACCATGTTACAATTGATGCGCGAGCTCTTTCCAGGAGATTGGGTATCCCAGTGGTGCCTGCGAGTGCCAGAAATGGGGAAGGGATCCCTGAATTGCTGGAAACGATTCATAAAGTAGCCACAGGTGAAATCAAATGCACGCCCCACCGGATCAAGATTTCATCTAAACAGGTCAATCAGGCCATTGAGGACCTCAATAAGAAACTTTTGGCCAAATACCCAGGGCTGCCCAACACCCGATGGATTGCCATGCGGCTACTTGATGGCGACCAGTATATCCTGGACGCGATCAAAAACGATGATTTTCAAATAGCAAGCTGATGAATAAGGATCAATCAAACGATATCATTGAATTGGCTTCAAACCTACGGTGGAAGGTAGGCGAAAACTACCATGACCGGTTGACAGAGGGTATTTATACGGATGCCGCTGCCATTACGAAGGATGTTGAGGTCAGGGATGGAAAGTCTCACTTTACTTTTGACCGGAAGCTCGATCAGCTGCTGACCAGCAAGACATTTGGCTTTCCGATCATGGTGCTGATCCTGTCCATTATCCTCTGGATCACCATCCAGGGAGCCAATTATCCTTCAGGAATGCTCGCAACCCTGCTCCTGGAAAACATCTACCCTTTCTTAAAAGGTGTGGCCAGCAGCATCGGGATGCCCTGGTGGCTGGACGGGTTCCTGATTGATGGGGTTTACCTCGCGCTTGGGTGGGTAATCGCTGTGATGCTCCCTCCTATGGCCATCTTTTTTCCCATGTTCACCTTGCTGGAAGACTTCGGGTATCTGCCCCGGGTAGCTTTTAACATGGACAATATGTTTAGAAAAACTGGTGCCCATGGCAAGCAAGCCCTGACCATGAGTATGGGTTGGGGCTGTAATGCGGCAGGCGTTGTGGCAACACGGATCATTGACAGCCCGCGTGAACGACTGATTGCCATCATTACCAACAATTTTTCTTTGTGCAATGGCCGATGGCCTACCCAGATCCTCATCGCAACGATCTTTATCGGGGCATTGGTCCCTCCTGCCTTCTCTGGCCTGATGAGCACGGCTTCTGTGATTGGGATCGCTATGCTGGGTATTGCCTTTATGTTTTTGACTTCCTGGTTGCTTTCCAACACTTTGCTAAAGGGAGAAGTATCCACTTTTGCACTGGAGCTGCCTCCTTACCGGCCTCCCAGGTTCTGGCAAACGATCTACACCTCATTAATTGACCGGACACTAATCGTACTGTGGAGAGCCATGGTCTTTGCTGCGCCCGCCGGTGCCGTGATATGGCTGACCTCAAATATTGATATCGGGGATCAAAGCATTGCCAACATGATGATCGATTGGATGGATGAGTTTGGGATATTTATCGGACTGAATGGGGTGATCCTGCTGGCTTATATTGTCGCCATTCCAGCCAATGAGATCGTGCTACCGACCATATTGATGCTCACAGTGGCCAATTTAAACATCGCAGGGTATGGCGCCGGCGAAGGCGTAATGTTTGAGCTGGATAGCGCCATGGAGACAGAAGCCATCCTGAGAAAAGGCGGCTGGACTTTACTCACGGGTATCAACCTGATGCTGTTTAGTTTGTTGCACAATCCCTGCAGTACCACCATTTATACCATCTACAAAGAGACCAAGAGCCGTAAATGGACCGCTGTGGCCTCTATCCTACCCGTGATTATGGGATTTGTAGTTTGTTTTTTGGTGGCTCAGATTTATAGGCTGGTCGTGGGGTAAGATCCTGCTTGTATTTGTGCCACACTCAGAGTGGTGGCATAAATATGTTACATCTCCAAATACCGATTAATCACAACCTCCCCATCAGGCATTATTCTCTCTTGCTTAAGGAAAGCCTTTAATTCATCAGGTTTTAAAAAGAAGTAATCCACCACCTCTCCATCCAAGGGCCGGATAGACCCATCGTGTGTTGTTGAATAAACCTGTCCCCATACTTTGACGTCCTCATTCTCGAAAAGGAAATCAAATAAGGGAGACAATGTCACACCAGTGATCCCCAGCTCTTCCTCTAGCTCCCGAATGGCATTTTCCTCATAGGATTCATTTTCTGTCACCACGCCCCCAGTGGTCGGATCAAAAAAGCCAGGATACAGGTCTTTGTGGTCAGAACGCTTCTGAACGAGGATCTCGCCTTGTGAATTGGTAACAATCACGTACGAGGCCCGGTGAAGCATGGCATTGGCCCGCATGACAGATCGCGGGACTACATCGATAACTTCATTGGCATGGTTAACGATGATGACTTTTTCTCCCATGACTGCAAGATAGTGAAGCAATTCGCAGTGTATTCCACTACTTTTGCGGCATGAACACCGAAGATACCATCGTCGCATTGGCCACACCTCCCGGTGTAGGAGCTATTGGCGTGATTCGACTTTCCGGAAAAGAGGCCATTCCTATCACTCAAAAGGTATTCAAAGGGAAAGATCTCTCTCAGGTGGCCAGTCACACGCTGCACTATGGCACCGTCAAAGATGACGACCAGGTGATCGATGAGGTGGTAGTCTCCGTTTTCAAAGGGCCCAACAGCTACACCAAACAGGATGTCATCGAGATCTCCTGTCACGGGAGCCCGTACATCCTGCAAAAGGTGATCAAGCTGCTCCTCAAGCACGGTGCACGACTGGCCAAAGCCGGTGAATACACCCTTAGGGCCTTCGTCAACGGGCGGTTTGACCTGGCGCAGGCAGAGGCAGTGGCAGATCTGATCACTTCAGAGAATGAATCCATGCACAAGGCCGCGATGAACCAGATGCGGGGTGGCTTCTCCGCGGAGATCAAAGCTTTACGTGAAGAGCTGGTTCATTTCGCCTCTATGATCGAGCTGGAGCTGGACTTCTCCGAAGAAGATGTGGAGTTTGCCAACCGGGACGAGCTCAAGAAGCTAATCCATAACCTCCAAAAGCTTATCACCGCCCTGACAGAGAGCTTTAACCTGGGGAATGCGATCAAAAACGGCATCCCAACTGTGATCGCCGGCAAACCCAATGCCGGGAAGTCCACCCTGCTCAACGCCCTGCTCAATGAAGAAAAGGCCATCGTCTCCGACATCCCCGGCACAACCCGCGACATCATCGAGGATGTGATCCACATCGACGGAATCAGCTTCCGGTTCATTGATACGGCCGGGATCCGTACCACGGAGGACCATGTGGAAGCCATCGGGGTGGAACGTGCCCACGCCCGCATGAAAGAAGCCGCCGTGATCATCTACCTGATCGACCTGGCCCATGACACGCCACACGAGGTATCCCAACAGCTAGACTACCTAAAAGAACTGGGTGTCCCCCACCTCATCGTGGGCAACAAAGCGGATAAAGCGAATGAAGAAGTAATTACGGCACTTAAAGACACGGATTTCCTTCGGATCTCCGCTCACAGGAAGGAAAACCTGGACACATTGAAGGAAGCCCTCAAAGAAAAAGTCATGCTGAAGGATTTCAAGGCTGGCAATACCCTGGTGACCACGCTCCGTCACTATGAAAGCCTGGTAGAGACCAATCAGTCACTGGACAAGGTGATTGAGGGGATTGATGCGGGCGTCACCAATGACTTCCTGGCGATGGACATCCGCAATGCCCTCATCCACCTGGGTGAGATCACCGGTGAGATCACGACGGATGACCTGCTGGATAATATTTTCAGTAAGTTTTGTATCGGGAAGTGAATCGAATAGCCACCTGACGCCTCCCATAAAAGTTCGGATTATGACCTGATCTGGTGGGTTTCTGTCAGATTGCTAATGACTTAGGGTAAAAATACTTTCTCAACACTCTTGTCAGAAACTTTTGCCTAAACTTAATCCAATCCAGGGCACTGCAACTATTCCCGCAACAACGAACATAGGTGTTATTTTTAATAGAAACCCATTTTCTGATTCTCTCCGGTATCCAACTTTAGCAAAACCAAGCACCTCATCATACCCAATTGCAGCAGTTAAACCTACACCTACTTCAAAACCATTCTTTTTAGTAGAATGGAACCCAGCCTCAAGAGGGAAAACAATGCTCTTTGCAACACTTGCTCCAACTCTCACGAATGGAGTAAACCCATTATTTAAAAATGAATGTTCATAATTGATGGAATATAATAATGCAGCTCCTCCAAACTCAAAGTAAACAGCGTTCTTGCCTTTCTTCACTTTATCCGTGTCAATGTGAGAATTGTTTAAATTATCATTCGGATTCACTAACTGTTCTGACACTTGCGAATAAGCAAGCCAGGAGTAACAAACCAGAAACAGAAAAAGCATAACAAGCTTAACTGCTTGAATAAATTGATATTTTTTCATAGCCTTAGCATTTATACACTTCTAAATTGAATGTAATCGGCACTATATTCAAATTGAATTTTCATAACTATTCAAGATAGGTTGCAGTTATTGCCAACTATTTTAGGTCTTGTAACAATTGTTGCAAAACTGAAGGAAGTAGTGGTAGTTGGTTGACTTTCTGGCGATGGACATCCGCAAATGCCCTCCTCCATCTGGGTGAGATCACGACGGATGACCTGCTGGACAATATTTTCAGTGAGTTTTATATCGGGCAGTGACTCCGGATTCAAATTCAGAGAATTTCATTTAATTTTCCAATTTGGAAACTTCCAACAATAAAATTTATTGAGGGAAGAACCTGAAGGTGTGCGATTCTGGCAACTTTATTTTTGGTCTATCGGTATAAAGAGCATTATGAAAAAATTGTTGACGATCAGATGATGCAAAACAGCTCCAAAACATTTTTCGAACAGGAAGTAGATCGAATAGCCAAAGAACACGGCTTACCCGAGCATCATTACATTCAGGTAAGGCAGTCAAAAGCCTTTATGGAAAAATACCATTCCGAAAAAATTGAATTGGAGAAAATTGCTGCCGCAGCATTCATGTCACGATTTCACTATATCCGAATATTTAAGCTGGTATATGGCCTTACACCAAGAGAATATTTAAGAGACCTTAGAATCAACAAGGCCAAAGAACTTCTAAAAAAAGGAATGTCAGTCACTCAGGTCTGCTTTGATGTAGGTTATGAAAGTCTTCCAACCTTTTCCAGTGCATTCAAGAGAGGGACAAACTATTCTCCCAAATTGTATCAGGAACTAAACAATAGCAATCTGGAATAAGTATCTGCAAAAACAAGTCTACATTTTAGCAGAAACTATAAATATAGAAGATGATAAAATTACATGTAACAAGCGTACCTGTTGAAGACCAAGAAAAGGCTCTCAAGTTCTACACAGATAAACTAGGTTTCATCAAGAAGACTGAAATACCTATGGGTGAGCACAAATGGCTTACCGTAGTGTCTCCTAAAGAGCAAAATGGCGTTGAACTACTTCTCGAGCCCATGGCGTTTGAGCCAGCCAAAGTATATAAGAAAGCACTAAAAGATGCTGGCATTCCCTGGACTTCCTTTGCCGTTGATGATTTGAAGAAGGAGTACGAAAGATTGGTAGGTTTAGGCGTTGAATTTAGCATGGAGCCCAAGGAAATGGGTCCTGTGATGATGTCAGTTCTGGACGATACCTGTGGTAACAATATTCAATTGGTGCAAATGCTATGATGAAGAAAAAGGAATATACCAACGGCCAGAAGACTTACGAACAAAAGGGAAACACTTTGACCTATTATTTTAAAGACGGAAAAGTAAAGGCTGAAGGCATATCCATCAAAGGTGTGATGGAAGGCGAATGGAAATTCTACAGGGAGTCAGGTCAGTTATGGCAGGTGGGTAACTTTAAGAATGGGGAGAAAAATGGCAATTGGATTCGCTATGACAAGGACGGTAATCTGGAGTATGAAGAAAATTTCAAAAGCGGTAAAATTGTTAAGTAGCATCAACGCAATGAATAGTTCTTTATCCTCTTCAAAATCAGATTTACAGGGATCAAATCCAGCCATTGAAGTTTTCAAGTTTTGACCACTGCTTATTGTGAAGTAGCTCCAAAGAAGTTGGCTCAAGTAGTCAAACCTAACAGAAATGAAGTATAAACATGGAAAAACATAAACACCCTATTGTGCTAAAGCCCGATGAAGGAAGAAGGTATAAAATGGGCACGATGACCGCCATTTTCAAGGCAGATGAAGACGAAACCAACTGTGGATACAGCATTCCGAATGGTGGCTGGAACCACATTCCAAAGGTTCAGGCCCCCATCTGCATGAAGCGAATACAGAGGTGTTTTATGTGCTGGAGGGCACTGCTTCTTTACTGATTGGGGAAGAATGGATAGATGCCGAAAAAGGTTCATTCATCAGAATACCAGCTAATACCATGCATGATTTTGAAAACCGGACAGATCAAAAAATGGGCCTGCTCAATTTCTACATTCCCGGAGGGTTCGAAAGGAATATGCCAGCAATTGTGAAGTGGTTTGAAGAAAATGAATAGCATTGAAAAGTGTATCGGGAAGTCATATCTTTAGGAATAAAAAAAACCGCTTCCCAATTAAGCAAAGCGGTCTCAAGTCATATCAGCATTGATCATCATACCGTAAACGATTTAGTTGACACATTACCTGGCAGGTCATACGCCCTTACCCTGATCGATCCACCTTCCGGAATATCTTGTGTGAGTGTAAACTCCCACTGTATCCCGTTGTCGGTCGGTGTAGCTTCCCCGGAGGAAATCACACTTTCATCTTCACCGATGATGTCAAACCTAACTTTCGCCAACTGAGGATCTTCATACACCTCTACCAGCCCTCGACTTCCTGATGCACCACCTGGTAAAATAAGTTCACCAATCTCTGGTGCTCTCAGGTAATCGGTAACAGCAAGCGTGTAAGCATTCCTGACTCTGGTGATGCCGGCAGCTGCCGCCTCATAGATAGGTCCAAGCACCTCATTGGCCATTGCATGCTTCGCAAAGGAAGTTGCATATTTGAAACGCATGTTCTGCCTCTTCTGAGCCTCGGATCCTTCACCCCGACCCACTGGTCTCGAGGATACGATGGTTTGACCATTCATGCTTCTGTAAACTAGTTGGCTGACTAGCATGCCACTAGCACCCTGTAAAAACAGGTTCTTTTTTAAAGTTGCCATTGTAGTAAAATTTATAAAGTGAGAAAAGATTTAAGAAGAGGCCTCTTGAGATTTTAAAAAGCAAGAATTGTTCCATAAAATGGTGTGAGGTGTTATTTTCAGTTGTTTTTGAAAACTTTTTGAATAAATCACATATACTGCGTAGGATACACAACCGCAAGGGTTTCTAATACGTTTAATGGATGGTGGCTTCCCCGTGTACGCCTAGCACATTCTTGAAGTAGTTAGGGCCTTCCTTTAGTCAATCCCCTATTCTCAAAATGAGAAAACAAAAGCCATTTTTAGACTACGATGCATGAGGTTCCGCAGCGGGTCCCGATTGCCAGCTTCCCCATATTATTTAAGTACAATTAATGCCTGACTATCGGGGTGTACAGGAAGTGTAAAGGAAGTGCGAACGGAGACTGAACGCACCCTGGGAGGACTATACGCTTAAGATATTGGAATAATGCAATTATTTGTCGACATGTGGTGTCTTTTTAGGATGCTTGGTGATGCGATACAATCAAAATAAGTCTATAGCTATCAAAAGTTAAATTATATTTAACTCAGGTTGAGTTTCCGTATCTTTGACTGTAGTGAAGCAAATTTACCAAGGCTAGTAGAGAGAAAAAATTGACTGATACTAAAAAAAGTCATTGATTATGAAAACAATCACTTTGAATATACCGGAAGAAATAGATGAAAAAGATGTGAGCATGGTAGTCGCTTCTCTGTTGTATCAACAAGGCAAACTTTCTTCTGGCCAGGCTGCTGATCTCGTTGGCATCTCAAAACGGGAATTTATCGAATCGTTAGGCAAGTATGGTGTCTCTGTATTCAGTGAATCCGTAGAAGATTTAGAACACGATGTTCTCAGTCTGAACAAATTCCTACATGGTAATAATAGCTGATACAAGTTGCCTTATCACCCTAGAAAGATCTGACCAACTTATTATTCTTAATAGGGTATTTGGAGAAATATTCATCACTCCCGAAATAAGGAATGAATTTCAATTACCACTCCCTGAATGGGTCAAAGAAATTCCAGTAAAGAATAAAGAATACCAGAAACTCTTGGAGAGGACCCTCGATAAAGGGGAGTCAAGTGCTATAGCTTTAGTTCAGGAACTTGAAAATGCATTACTTGTAATCGATGAAGTAAAAGGCAGAAAAGTAGCCCAAAAAATAGGGATCAAATTTACAGGAACACTAGGTGTATTGTTAGAAGCCAAGAAACTTGGGCACATAACATCTCTACAAAAAATGATCACAAAATTGAAAGCTAATAATTTTAGAATTTCTGAGACTGTTGAGGCAGAAGTATTAAGGAAGGCCAATGAATTGTAAGCCTTAAATTAGCCATAAAGATCGCGAAGCTGAATAATAGCTATCACGGAAGAAACTTCCGCGCTAGCTAGGAGTAAAAATGGAATCTGCCAAAAAAGCATTGGAGACCAGTCGTAAATACATCAATGAAGTCATGTACGAGGTAGGCTACTTGGATGAAAAAGCCTTCCGGGAAGTCTTCCGGAAAATCACAGGAATGACACCATTAGAATACAAAGGGAAATACAATAAAGTAGCTTTGGTTTGACCCTTGAACCGACTTGCCATGTTAATAACTTTTTGCTATCTTGATATCTATAGTTTATAATGGTCTCCATTCAAACACACACACCCAAAAAGCTTTCATCTTTAATCAAATCCTTTTGGTATTTAAAAGTATCAGAAAGTTTAAGCCAACCATATATCGAGGAAATCCTGCCAGACGGACACCATGAGATTATATTCAACTTAGATCCTTTTCCCTCAAGAAAAAGAAATGATGAGACAGGGTGGAAGAGAGATCCGGCAATATTTTTTGCTGGTCAAAACAAAAAAAGTTACATACAGCAACTAAGACCAGGTTCTATCATTTATGGCATACGGTTTCACCCACACACCCAGACTTTGTTCTATGATTTTCCTGCATCTCTTTCAACCGAGAACCTGATATCATTTCAGGATATGGTCAGCAATGATATTATAACTGGTTGCATCCACGAGTCACCTGACAAGACCTTTGCAAACCTGGAGAAAGAATTCATAAAAAAAGCATCAAGATTAAAGCCTTATGAGCACTCCTTTCAATTTGTTGATGCGGTAATTCAAAGAATGATCGATCTCAGAGGGAACTTGAAAATTTCTGCTTTGGAAAAGGTTACCGGAGTTTCGACCCGATATTTGGAAAAGTCCTTTCAAAAATATGTGGGCGTAACTCCAAAGCACTTCTCTAATGTGATCAGATATAACAACTTCGTTACCTACAAACAAAACAATCCGGACAAGACACTTACCGAGTGCTCCTATGATACCGGGTTTTATGATCAATCGCAATTGATATACCTGTCGCAGCTTATCACAGGCTCCTCTCCAAAAGTATATTTTGCCAAAAAGAACCATATCAACGATCACTTTTTAGAGCACTAAAGTCTAGTTCGCTTTTTCCCAATTTTTAAGCAAAACCAATTCATAGTTTTGTCAAAAGGAGAATAAGTCATGGAAATAGTGTACCAAATCAACCGTGTTCCTGAAGCAAACCAGATCATTAACCTGTTTGTGAAGTCAGAAATGCCAAGGCCAAATAACGATCCAGAAAGAATACAAAGAATGTTCGAGAATTCCGATTTGATCGTTACTGCTTTACATCAAGACAAGCTTGTAGGTGTATGTCGATGTATCACTGATTGGGTCTGGTGCTGCTACCTCTCTGACCTGGCAGTTGATCCTGATTACGAAAATAGCGGCATAGGAAAACAGTTGGTCCAACTGACCAAAGAAACCGTGGGTGAACAGGTGATGATTTTGCTGCTTTCAGTCCCTAAAGCTATGAGTTATTATCCCAAAGTTGGGTTTGCAAAGGAAAACAGAGGTTTCATTATCAATAGAACAAAATAAGAATCGTATGAGAAAGGTAATTTTAAATTTAGCTGTATCACTTGATGGATTTATCGAAGGCCCAAATGGAGAAATAGACTGGTGCAATTTCGAACCTGACTCCGGACCCGACTCAAATGTTGAATCGCACTTTGATGAATTTCTGGATAAGATAGACACGATCTTTTACGGCAGGGTAAGCTATGACATGTGGGGAGAATATCAACCCGCTTCAGAAGCCTCTTCAGGCGAAAAGAACCTGTGGCAGGGAGTTCACAGCAAGACTAAATACGTTTTTTCCAGCAATCCCAAACCCGCAGATAATGTGACCTACATTTCTTCAGACATAACTAAAAAGGTTGACGAAATAAAAAACCAGCCCGGTAAAAATATCTGGTTGTACGGAGGTGCTGGTCTGATTACCAGCTTCATGAACAAAGGGCTTATAGACAAGTACCTACTGGCTGTTCATCCGATCATTTTGGGTGCGGGCAAACTCTTGTTTTCTGACATTCAAAACAGGGTTAGATTAAAATTGAATAAAACAACAACCTCCAAATCGGGTGTGATTCTGTTAGATTATGATACGGCAAAATAAGTAGAGCGCTTTAGTAAAACATGCAAATGAAAAAACCATTTCATGATCAGTTTACCATTGTACTAAATAACAAAAGACAGGGGACTAATGCTCAACATGGAAATAAACTTTCAAATTCAAACGTACAGGATAATCTATGGCAAAAAACAAATTAATAAGAATGGACAATGTGGGCATTGTCGTAGAATCACTCGACGATGCCATCGCATTTTTTACCGAATTGGGTCTGACGCTCGAGGGACGAGCCATGGTGGAAGGAGAATGGGCCGGTCGGGTGACGGGATTGGGTTCTCAAAGCGTAGAGATCGCTATGATGGTCACCCCCGATGGTCATAGCAGACTTGAACTTTCACGATTCCTTTCTCCTCCTGCTGTGGCAGATCATCGGATTTCTCCTGTTAATACCCTCGGCTACCTGCGTGTCATGTTCACGGTGGAAGATATTGATGAAATGGTAGCAAGACTCACTAAGCATGGTGCTCAGTTGGTTGGTGAAGTGGTTCAATACCAGGATACTTATCGGCTTTGCTACATCCGTAGTACAGAAGGAATTCTCATCGGGCTGGCAGAAGAACTCGGTAGTAAATAGTGAATAGAAGGATTTCCTCAAGGACTTTGAACATTAGCAATCAGACGGTTGTCTCCATCCGACCATTCTGGTAAACAATGTGATTATGTCTGAGAAATTCACGGTCACCTCGTATTGAATTATACCTCCGAATCTAATTACTTAAAGCGCCTTTATAACCCTATTTAGGGAATGATAAAATACCAACCACCCATTTACCTACTGCTGTGTAACAAAAGTCACTGAAGCGGGCTTTTCCTCCTGCTAGTTTTGCATGTGAAGGAATCCGGGAAAGGGGTCGTCATCAAACAAAAACACCCCCTGCCCCGGTTATAACAATAAACCTGAAGCGTTTAAAAAAACGATAAAACATGAAGATCAAGCAATTTGAAGATAAAGGACTGGCACATTTCTCTTATGCCATTCTCAGTGAGGAAAAGAATGAAATCATATTGATAGATCCGGCCCGGAACCCGCAGCCTTACTATGATTACGCGAAAGCTCAGGGCGCTGAAATCACAGGTGTCATCGAAACGCACCCCCATGCAGATTTTGTGAGCGCACACCTGGAAATCCACCAGACTACCGGAGCGATCATTTATGTGAGTGAGATGTTGGGGGCCGATTATCCTCATCAGACCTTTGATGAAGGTGATATGATCGAGCTGGGCGAGATGAAATTAAAGGCCTTGCATACACCCGGACATTCCCCGGACAGCATCAGCATCGTCGCCGAAGAAGACGGAAAAGACATCGCTGTATTCACGGGAGACACCCTGTTTATCGGGGATGTCGGTCGTCCTGACCTAAGAGAAAAAGCAGGTAACAAAACCGCCAAACGCGAGGAGCTGGCACGCCAGATGTTCCACAGTACACGTGAAAAACTGATGACGCTGGAGGACGATGTAATCGTATACCCCGCGCACGGCTCCGGCTCCCTTTGTGGTAGAGCCCTGAGTGATGCCCAGAGCAGCTCAATAGGTGCGGAAAAAACAGGCAACTACGCCCTGCAACCCATGTCCGAAGAGGAATTCGTAAAAATACTGCTGGAGGACCAGCCGTTTATCCCCAAATATTTTGGCTATGATGTAGCCCTCAACAAAGCAGGAGCACCTGCTTTTCAACCTGCCATAGAGGAAGTGAAAAAGTTGGAGAAGAACTTTGATACTGAACCGGGCAGCATCGTCATAGATGGTCGCCCTCAGTCACAGTTTAAAGCCGGACATATCAAAGGCGCGATCAATATCCAGGATGATCCCAAGTTTGAAACCTGGTTAGGCAGCATCGTCGGTCCGGATGAAAATTTTTACCTGGTAGCCGAAAACGAGCAGGTTTTGGACAAACTCATTGAAAAAACAGCCAAAATAGGTTATGAGCAGTATATCGCCGGGGCATTTATATATGATCAGCCGGGTGACGAAACCAGTGTACCCTTTGAAGTGGAGAAATTCAGTGGACATGAGGATGGTTTCACCATCGTGGATATCCGGAATACCAGCGAAACCAAAGAAGGTAAGTTTTTTGATCATGCCATCAATATTCCATTACCAGAGCTGAGAGAACGGACCGGTGAGATCCCTACCGACAAACCGGTGGTGGTGCATTGCGCCGGTGGCTATCGTTCATCAGCAGGTAGTAGTATTCTGGAAAGTGCCCTGCCTGTAGATGTATTGGATATGAGTGAAGCAGTCAGCGAGCTGAAGGATTCATACGCATCCGCTGCTCATGCACAAGAAGAACAACATGTTTAACTATTTCAAAAAGAACACAACCATGTCATTTAAAAATATAGCAGCTCAGGATTTTAAAAAAATACAGGAAGAAAACCCAAACGCCCGCGTGCTGGATGTGCGAACACCAGCGGAGGTAAGTCAGGGAAAAATTCCGGGGGCCATTCACCTGGATGTGAGCGACAGATCTTTTGTCGAGGACATTCATAAGCTGGAAAAAGACAAGACCTACTTGTTATACTGTCGCAGTGGTGCCCGAAGCGCCCAGGCTTGTGGGTACATGGCTCAGCAGGAGTTTTCTGACCTCTATAACCTGAGCGGTGGGATCCTGGGATGGCCCTACGACACTGAATAGTCAATTAGACCTAAAAAGAAATGTCCGGCGAACTTCCCGGACATTTTACCGGGTTAAAGGATGGCGAAAACATCTCAGGCAATCAAAATAGCAGGCTTGCATTTGCTCCGGTTCCATATAAACGTGGCTTGAGCATGCCACTGACTAAATCAATATGACTGAACAATGAAAAAAATATTAGTACCTACAGACTGTTCGGACCTTTCAGGCTATGCCCTGACCCTGGCAGATAAACTGGCAAAGCAAAGTGGAGCTGAAATTTATGCGTTACGTGTAGTGCCCACTCCAGCCAACGCAGTCTTCAACCAGCAGGGGGAACTTGTGGAAGGAGAAGATTTTGATGTGGAAGCTACAATGGCGGAACAGGAACAGGTACACTTGAAATTAAGTGGCTGGATCAAAAAATCCGGGTTATCCGCGACGCCTGTGGTCAAGGCAGGTAATCTCACGGACCAGATCCTTCACTGTGTAAAACGAGAAGAGATCAACCTCGTGGTCATGGGCACGCATGGCCTAACGGGCTTTCGTGAGCTGATCGCTGATTCGGTAACGGGGCATGTGGTGCGACAGTCGTCCGTGCCGGTACTTTCACTGAAATGTGACCGTTCAGACCTGGAGATCAAAAATATTGTGTTTGCCAGCAGCTTCGAAGGAAAACGGCCCGCTACCATCAGCTTCATCAAAACCCTGCAGGAGGCTTTTGGTGCTAAGCTCCATCTGTTACGGATAAATACACCAGGTCATTTTAAAACCAGCCGTCAGCTGCAGGAGCTCATGCAGGCTTTTGTAAAACAGAATGAATTGAGCCATGTGGAATACCATACGTACTGTGATAAAGATGTTGAATCAGGCATTCTACACTTCACCGAAGACCATCACATGGACATGATCAGCATTGAAGTGGAACCAGACAGGCTGGCCAAACTCTTTCACAAGCACATTTCGTCTGCTTTGGTACACCACGCCTTTTACCCCGTCTTAACATTTAAAAATTCACAGGTAAAATTAGTATAGCGAAAAATTTGTATGATAGAATATTTAAGTCAACCCTGGCCATGGTATGTGGCAGGCCCGATGATCACACTGGTGATGGGTCTCTTATTGTTGGTAGGAAAAAGCTTTGGGGTATCAGATACTTTGAGGACGACCTGTGCCATTGGTGGCGGAGGCGCTTTGAGTGAATTCTTTGATTTTGACTGGAAAAAGCAAATCTGGAATTTACTTTTTGTGTTGGGTGCTGTGATCGGAGGTTTTATTTCCTCCACCTGGCTACAACAGTCTGAGCCGATCCCGCTGGCACTGGATACAGTCATGACATTGCAGCAATTAGGCATTGAAAATTCGGGAGCTGATTATTTACCCGGTGAGATATTTAGCTGGGATGCTTTGCTTACCCTGCGAGGCTTTCTGATGCTGGTAGGTGGTGGGTTCCTGATTGGTTTCGGTGCCCGCTATGCAGGCGGATGTACCTCGGGACATGCCATTAGCGGATTGAGCAACTTACAGCTGCCATCCCTGATAGCGGTGATCGGCTTCTTTATCGGAGGGCTCATCATGACCTACTTTCTTCTACCAATTCTCTTAACCCTTTAATCCAGCAAATTGATGATGAAATATATCAGTTACATATTCATAGGCACATTATTCGGCATTGTAATGACCAAATCCCAGGCAATCTCCTGGTACCGGATCTACGAGATGTTTCGGTTCGATGCATTCCATATGTACGGAATCATTGGGTCGGCAGTGGCCTTGGGCATCGTAGCAGTGGCCCTGATCAAAAAGTATCAGGTGAAAAGCACAGAAGGGACTCCCATTACCTTTTCACCAAAGAATAAGAGCATCCCTCGCTACCTGATTGGTGGTACCATCTTCGGCCTGGGCTGGGCCATGGCAGGTGCCTGCCCCGGCCCCATGTACACGCTGATCGGAAATGGATATGGAGTGATCCTGGTGGTGCTGGCGAGTGCAGTACTGGGTACGCTCGCTTACGGCATTGTAAGAAGCAAGCTTCCTCATTGATCGTATATCTTCAGTAGTTCTTTAGTTGAGTTGTTTCCAGCCGACCTTACGACAAGTCACTGATAGGCTCAGTCTTCTTCCAGTAGGTGCTTTACCCGGCCGACCTCTCCGGTCTCCAGCCGCACTTTGATGCCATGGGGATGGTTGGGTGACTTCGTAAGGATTTGCGCTACGAAACCACTGGTCAGCTCTCCGGATCGCTGGTTGTGCTTTTCTACGATCTCTACTTCTGCACCTATGTTGATATTGCTTCGTTTTGTTCCCTCACTCATGGGGTAAAGGTAGGAAGGGTCAGTAAAATTAGGACTATTCATGACCCTACATAGGGAAAATCCAAATCAGCCCTACTAACTTTTACCACCACTCCCCTCCTATTTGCAATATCTGCAAACTGATTGCCTGAGTGCACGCTGCATTTGCAATTATCGATTCAAAGGCCGCTATCCCCTCAATATTCAGTTTCATTCCCCTGTTAATTGGGTTAAAATTTACTGCATAATCAACCCAATAAACGCTTATGAAACGTTTAGTAATGTTTTCGATCACCATGCTGCTTTTGGCTACACCCGTTCTGACACACGCTCAGGGCTTTGCCTTAAAAGCAGGCGCAAATTTGTCTACCTGGGCTGGAGATGATGTAGAACTGCAGACGTAAGAATGGGTTACCAGATGGGCCTCTATTACAGGATTAAGGCCTCCGAGGCACTCAATGTTGTTCCGGGCATACAATTCACCCAAAGGGGACACAAGACCAGCATAAAGAAACCTACGATTGGTATGAAGATCTAGAAGTCACCTCTGAATACCAAATGAGGGTAAGGTCTAACTACCTTGATTTTCCACTTACTTTTGAATATCGGGTAGACCCATCGCTATACCTGATGGTGAGACCAACACTCTCTATACTTCTGAAAAACAATTACTCCGCCATCCAAAGAGAATGTTTAGATGGAGATTGTACAGGCTCAAAGGAGGAAGATGAGTTTGATTCATTTCAAGGTACTGATTTCGGTCTAGGCCTGGGGGTGGGATATCTGTTTACCGATCATATTGCACTTTCTGTGGGCTATCAGTGGGGTTTTATCTCAATGATTGATGAATATGATGCTGAGGTGTTTAACCGCACCGTAGATTTTTCACTTGAATATCGATTTTAAGCACCATTAACAAAGAGATTATGAAAACGATAATAATCATATTAAGGATCTATGTAGCCATTGCGCTTATCCTTGCTTTCACCCAATGTAGTGGGGAACTGGAGTTCGATGAACAAGGGATTACGATGATAACGGTGGTGGATGAATGGACCGGGGACCCCATCACCAATGCTTCCGTCAAAGTATACAACCATGAAGATGATTGGGCTTTTGAAGAAAACCTGATAAAGACGCTGACTACCAATGCTGATGGTCAGGTTAAGCTGAAAGAGCTAAACGATGGAGATTATTACCTGGATGTGATCAAAGATGACATGACCAACTGGCAATACCCCTATGGTATTTGGGTAAATAAGGGAGATATCAATATTGATAATATCGCGATTTCGCACAACTTCAACTACATCATCTCTTCTGCAAAAGGTAAAGACTGGGAGATCACGAATGTGTATGATGAATTTGATAATGACATCAGTGATGATCCGGACCATTCGTGCATGATCGGTAATGTGGCCCACTTTGAGAAGGCCGGGTATTATACCATGGATGATGGTACCACCCGATGCGATAATTTACCCCAGTTTCAGGAAGCAAGCTGGTGGGGATACGGACAGAACTTATCATTGCTTATCAATGGATTGGATGTGAAGGACTACTTTGTCCATACATTTCAAGAAGACCACTTCATCCTGATTGATTACTCAGGAGATGAACTGATCAAGTTCCGATACGAACAGATCTGATGATTATCTAATAGCGGACGTCTCAAAAGCATCATTCTAAAGAAATAACGAATCTTACTTACTTCCTCGTTAATCACTAAATGAGTATTAAGATTCTTCCCTTCGGTCAGAATGACGATTATAGGGCTTTTGAGACGTCCTTATTGACCTAAACTAGCGCAGAAGTTTCTTCCACGCATTTTCCTTTTTTGGTCCAAATCATAAACAGCATTATCATGAAACTTCCACTAACTATTACATGCCTGATATTCTGCATTGCAGTCACTTTCGGACAACCCATGGATTCCATTGGGTTTAGCAAGGTCAGACTGCAATCAGGGAAGTATGAACTCAACCGTTTCGGTATCTCAAAAATCAAGCTGAAGAACAAACCACCCTACCGGGTCACTGACAACATTGCCAAAGATGAAAAGATCGTCGAAGGCGTAATCACGATATTCACCGGATGGTCGAGCAGCTCGGCATCGGAAGAAGTGCTTCTGATAGAAAATCAGGTAAAACTCATCGGAGTGAACAAAAAAATGGATTTCCCTGTCCAGATAAGTGGTTATTACGAAAAATATCGCGATCGGGTAGATCATGAAGACGGTAGCCACTCTATGGAAACCGTGGAGACCTACAATCCTTACTGGGATGAAGGTGCGGAAGGACTGATCCAAGAAAATAATAAGACACTCGGAAAGTTTGTCTTCAGGCCGGTAAATATGGTCCTTGACTCCATCGGATACTTGAAAAGTTTTCTGGGACCCCCTCCTCACTGGCTGACAGAGAAGCTGGATAGTTATGGGAACTATGACGCACCCATGGACTTCGTTGTAGACATCACCCTCGAGGATCAACCCTATACCCTGGTATATAGTGGCGAGTACTATCAATGTGCATTAATTCATCATCAGCAAATGATCGGATACTGGCAGGACGCACTTTTCACTGAGTCCATACATTCGTGGGAAAAACGGATCCACCCCTACCTGCTATTGCCCGTTGGATCGTCTGATGCTGAGGCACAGCAAACGATCTCTTTGCTGACCCTTGGATTGTCACTGGCCAGGAACATGGTAAATTGATTTTATGATATAAAGTTTACTTATTTAGTAAACTAAAATTACTATATTGGTGTTCAGAAAATGAAAGTTTATTTTAAGACAAATGAGCTAGAGCAACTGTATACAACACCTTTGGATGAGTTAAAAGGAAAACAGAGATTCTCGAAAGAAGTAATTAAACAGTATCAGGCTAAAGTCAGAATATTAACATTTATTGATAATCTAAAAGAACTCCTTCCAATCAGATCACTAAATTTTGAATCACTATCCGGTAAAAGAAAAGGACAGTTTTCAATTAGGCTCAATAAACAATTTAGACTGATATTTAGAGAGGAGAAAGACGATACGATAGAAATCGAAATAATTGAAATATCCAAGCATTATGAATAGCAAAAAGAAAATAGCTAATGACATGATCCCAGGATCGACAACACATCCGGGAATACTCTTGAAGGCCGAACTGGAGGCCAGAGAAATGAAACAGATCGAACTGGCCGAAATGCTAAATATCGCAAAAAATGTTATGTCTGAGATTATAAGTGGTAAGCGAAATATCACACCTGAACTTGCGGTGAAGCTGGAGGAAGCCTTGGATATAAAGGCAGAATTTTGGATGAAATACCAGGTATCCTACGAAATAGATAAGGTGCGTATCAGAAATAAAAAGGCAATTGCGAAAGCTAATATCCCTGAAAAATCGAAAAAACAATTGTATTCTGCTTAAGTCAGATAAAATCAAAAACTTAGGAGCCATATTTTGACCTTTCAATGGACTGGCCCTGGAGAAAGTAACTGCGACCGAAAAACACCAGAAACATTAGTCATATGTATAATATTAGCACTAATACCATGAATATATCAGTTGACCTACCCAAAACAATCTTAAGCAACCTCGATGCATATGCCAGAGGCCATGGAATAAGCAGAAACAGAGTCATTCAAAGAGCAGTGAAATTGTTGCTCTGGAATGAGTCTAACAAAAAATGGGGAGTCTGGATCAATCACATAGAACCCAACTCCGCTTTTTCCGATATTGAAGAGCTCAGAAAGGATATGAAATTCTTGACTTGAACCTTATAGGAGCACCATTTCATCCGAGGTCTGTCCCCCTTCCGACGAGTTGAATATCGTTATTTTTAGGTCTATCTGCAGGTCTTGAGAGAGGTAAGGTACCGCATCCACAAATTAGATAACAATGAATACAGAGCAATTAATGGATGAAGTCTTGACTATGTTATCCACCATTCGTGATGACAAACACAAGCTCGCAATACTTCACGAATTTATGATGGACAGCATATATGAAGAGCCCGAAAAGGAAGAAATCCCCGACAGGTATAAAAAGACCGTTCAGAATATGGCGGATAGTTTATTGGCTGGATTTGTCTGCTTTTTTAACCCGGATACGCTTGAAATTGAAGATATCCCCAAAGATCTGATAGAAGATCCTGAAGAATATGAATTAATAACAGGCGAGACATGGGAAAGCGAAGAAAGGAAACATGAAGATTGGGAAAAATCCATTGAAATATCTCCATTGGACTCGAACGAATCATTTAAGATCATGGAAAATTTCACTAAGCAGGTCGACAACCACCACCTGCAAAATAAACTCATCTCAGCACTCAACAATCGAAGGCCTTTTGCTAACTTTAAAGTGCTAGTGGAAGATTCTGAATACCGGGAGCAGTGGTTCGAGTTCAGGCAGAAAGCATACGAGCTTTACATCTGGGACCTGATAAAGGTAGATTTAGAGGAATCAGACTAGCACTTTAAATAACCATGGGACTTACTATTCATTACAAGGGCGCATTAAAAAAACCTGAAATGGTTTACCCTCTCATCGAAGAAATGAGTGATGTGGCACAAACAATGGGTTGGCACTGTCAGGTAATGGATAATGACTGGGACTTGCCTGATACTTCCTTTATTGATTCTGAAGGATCCATTCAAGGTCATTCCGCTCTCAAAGGTATTGCGATCAAAATGCATGCTAAATGTGAATTATTTTCTCTTTTGTTTGATGCTAAAGGCAGGACTACAAACCCTGTTACAATGGCCCTGGGAGAACATGAAGCTGACTGGCAACATACCAAAACCCAGTTTGCTCCTGTGGAAATACACATTTCGATGGTGAAGCTGATGAAATACCTAAGCAACAGGTATTTTAAGAAGTTTGAAGTATTTGATGAGGGGAAATTCTGGGAAACTGATGATGCCGCATTACTTGCGAAGAAACACAACTTTCTTGGTGATATGATCTCAAAGCTGGGAGACGCCCTGGATAATGGCCTGAATGATGAATCAGTGAAGAGTCAAGAGCTAGTTGAAAGAATAGAAGCCATACTGGCTGAAATGATCAAAAACTCTAAGAGGTAGCATTATGTCTCCTTCTTCTCATTTACCTTAATTCAATCAGGAGAAACCGTTGTTTTTTGGCCGGTCAGGGGACCGGCCATGGAGAAGGGTTGTTTGAGCCGTTTAGTGAAAATTCTCACAACTCATCCGGCCGGGGTTTGGCATCCATCTGTTGAATGATCTTATTCACCTCTGACTCCGTGGAGCGGAGCTTTTCCTGGCAGTACTGAATCAGCGAAGATGCCCTCTTTACCTTTTCGCTTAATACATCGATGGAGACCGTTTCATTTTCGATCTCAGCAGCGATTGTTTTCAGCTCCTTATAGGCTTCTTCATAGGTAAGATTCTCCATCTTCTCTTTTTCGTTTTGCGGTTATTTTCGTATCGATATTATATGCATGCATGATCACCTTCATTTCGCTGCCCGTACGCAGTTTTTCCGGGTTGCTCACGGGTTTCCCTTCATGCGTAATGATAGCAAATCCACGCTTCAAAATACTCTCGGGTTTGGACATGCGTATCATCGATTGATAATGCACCAATTGGCCGTCTAAATTAGCCAAATACTTGCGGGTATGGCTATGCATATTGGTTTTGAGGTTTTCCAGCTCCTGGATTTGATGGGCAATCGCAATGCGGGGCTTAACATTCATTTGATTGGCCATGACACTCAGCGCGTCTTTATGATTCGTTAACAGCAACCGGCTCTTATTGATGACGGTAAGATTGGTTGCTGTAATTCGCGATAATGCAGTAGCCAGAAGACGCTGTGTTTGAATGGTAATGTTCTTCTGCAAACCCAGTAAGTTATCTTCAAAATTACGGTTGTGAAGCACCACGAATTCCGCAGCTTTGGTGGGGGTATTGGTCCTGGTATTGACCATCATATCCACGATGCTCGTGTCTGTCGAGTGGCCAATCCCGGTGATGATGGGAATAGGGAACCGGGCAGCTGCTTTGGTCAACAGGTAATTGTCAAAGACCAGAAAATCCGTCCTAGCACCTCCTCCCCTGATGAGCACCACACAATCATACTTTTTGTTTGACTGATAAATGGCTACCAGCCGACTAACAATCTCAGTATGCGCCTCCGCACCCTGAACAGCTGACTGGTAGTTGTCAATATCAAATTTATAGCTGAACTGGTTGGCCTCCAGTACTCCGATAAAATCTTTGTACCCTTCGGAATTGGGGGATCCAATGATCGCGATGTGCTGAATGACGGCATTGAGAGGAGCCTGCTTATTGGTGGTGAAATACTCCTCTCCGACCTTCCGGATAGCATCCGGATTCTCTGCTACGAGTCGTGCCAGGGTGGCCTGTCGCTGCTTTTCCAGGTTGCCCAGGGTCCAGCTTTCATCGATATCCAAAAGGATCAACTGGATACCATATTTACTTTGATATTCCACTTTTACCCGGGCCAGGATCTCTATTCCATCCTTAAAGACTTGTCCGGTCTGCTGCTCAAAGGAATTGATGCTCTCCGACCCTTCTCTCCAGGCGATGCCCCGGATCTTGGCTGTCGTCTCGCTGCTTTCATCAGCCTTCTCCACAAAGTCAAAATAATGCCTGTCCCCGTCCATGTACATTTTATGGCCGGAGATCTCCGCGATGACCCAATAGGATTCCGAGGCAAAAGCCGCATTGATCACCCCCTTGATGTGTTGGGTCAATTCTGAGAGGGTGATATGATTGTCGGGACTGTTCAAAATTGAAAAGGAAACTTCATTAAACCGTTTAAATCAAGCACCTTAAAGTATTTTTTAAGTAATTTATAATGTATTTTTAAGTAATTTTTACTTAATAAGTAAGTGATTGTTTGAGTTTGATAAGATAAAGAATCTTACAAATAAGGAAAAACATGGAATTGACTTCATTGAAGCACAGCTTTTATGGGAGGATCCTAGCAGGATTATTATCCCAGCAAAGAACATTATGATAATAGCCAGAATTGAAGAGAATATTTGGACCGCAATTTACACTTTGAGAAATAGAAACATTAGGATCATATCTGTTCGAAAAGCAAGAAATAATGAAAAAGAAATCTATCAAAGCATCTGAATTCGATCAAAAATTTGAAAATGGAGAGGATGTTGCTGAATTTCTCGATCTTGAGAAAGCAATCAGGCCAGGGCTCGACCAGAAGAGGGTTAGCGTCGACTTTCCGGATTGGATGGTCAAAGAATTAGACAAGGTAGCCAGAAAACTTGGAGTGACTCGTCAAAGTATCATCAAGATCTTTATATCGGATAAGCTGAAGGAAGAAAAGTATTGACTACTTGCTTTATGGCTTAATATCTTATTACACTCCACGATTAAATACTTCCCATACCGTTAATTATCGGTTTAAATTAATTAGATTTAATATCTAACCATTTAAACCAGTACCGCTATGAAACAAGATGTATTATTACTATCAATTTTATTGCTATTTACTGTCATCTCCTGTACAGAACAGGACGTACAGACTCCTGAACCCACCGAAGCATTTAATGGACAACGATTACAATCGGCAGAGGTAGATGCCGGTTATTCCAGTGCACGTCTGGCCGGTGACATTGAAAGCTTCATGTCATCAGCCAATGAAGCCTTGATATCCCAAAACCTTCAGCTATCAGCGATTGAAGCTTATGCTGCTGACGGCGAAGGAATTGTCGTATACTTCAACAACCGGGGTAACAAGCAATTATCCGCTGATTTTGTGCCAGGTGATCCCAGAAGAGGGGGTTTTACCGATATTGCTTTTGCCAGAGACGGTACTGAGGGGGCTACTTCAAGTGGACTGGCACAAGGAGATACAGATGCTGCCATTTTAAGTGCGATGAGCACCTGGGATGAAGTAACCTGTTCTGGTGGTCTGAACCTGACGAATTTGGGTGCCAGTGACTTTGATCTGGGTTATGTAGAAGCAGTGGTCACCGATGGTGCTGAGGGTGAATTCGTCTTTACAGACATCATGCATTCCGGATTCAATACTACCGTCACGGATGCAGTATTCGGCCCGGGAAGTAACGTTTTAGGAGTTACTTTCACATTTATCTGGCTGGATGATAATGACAATCCAAGTGATATCGACAACAATGGAAAAGATGATGTCGCCTTCAGGGACATCTATTATAATGACGAATTTAGCTGGGCCATCGGAAACAACATTGATGTAGAGACCGTGGTGCTACATGAGGCAGGTCATGGACTCAGCCAGGCACACTTTGGTAAATTGTTCCAAACGGAATCAAACGGAAAATTCCATTTTGCACCCAGAGCCGTTATGAATGCCGGATACACAGGCATCCAGACTTCTATCAGGAGAACTGACCGTGCCGGTCACTGCAGCAACTGGAGCAGCTGGCCAAATAACTAAGCATATTAAATGTCCATCAAACCGGAGCTTGTTATACTTGCTCTGGTTTTTTTTCATGATTTCTCGCCTGATTATTTGTCTATTAATCCAGTGTATTTGAAAACATTTACCCTATCTCAGGGAAGAAAAGTATTGATTTTCCATTCTCAATTGATAATTTTCAGAATCAATATGAGTTTACCAGATAACCTTCCCGAAGAGATCCGTCCTCTCTACCAAAAGGGACTTGAGATTTACGATACCGTTCACCGGATTGGTGAGCTGATCCCTCCTGAAGATGAGCACCTGAACATGGTCAAAGAACAGATGTCCGGTGATGCCCTGACCTTATCCAGTAAGTTGGCTGCAGCGGCCATGATGGATTATTATGACATGAAAATGGAAGCGGCCACTTTGATTCGTAAATCAGCCAGGGACCTGATGGTACAAAACCATGCGCTTGAGATGTATGGTTTTAAGGAGGTGGCCTATTTCCAACTGGTTCGTGATCAGATAGAAGAGTACCGCCTCCTGTTTATTGATTGGGTCAAAACCTTTGACCCGTGGGACTATGAGATCGATCGCTGGGGGTTGTTTAACCCACCCGGAGTGAGCCCTCTTGATCACGACCCGGATGAAGATTTGCCCCGGGATGATGAGTGAATGGCATACTCGTTAAGTAAGGCCAGGAGACAGGCAATAAAAGTTGGTTGATAAAACGGAAAACTAAAATCTTTCGAAAAATCACTACTTTTGCATCTGATGGTCATTGTATAAGCCATATCGTTGCTGAAAGACACCCCTCCTGCTCTCTCTGAGCATCCGGAGGTGATCTAATATTGTGTTGGTCGACGATATACTCCTCAGGCAAATAGCCCTTTCAAGTTTTCTTCTCAAACATTATTCATATACAATGAACCTAAAAGCTTTAGGATACCATAAGTATCTAAAATCCATTGAATATATACCCAACCCTGATAGTGAATACACATTGGCCAGGGTAGTTACCGAGCATAAAGACCGCTACGTAGTCATGACTGAAACCGGTTTACTGGAGGCCGAGGTTATCGGCAAGCTACGTTACGCAGCAACCAGCCGGGCGGACTTCCCTGCTGTGGGAGACTGGGTAGAGCTCTTAACCTATGATGATTCTGCCATCATCTTCAATGTATTACCCAGAAAGTCTGTAATAGAACGACCTGCGGTAGGAAGCCATGGAGAAAAACAGATCATCGCCGCCAATGTAGATGTTGCATTGATTGTTCAGGCTGTTGACCGCGATTTCAACCTGAACCGGATCGAACGATACCTGGCCATCATTAAGACCACCGACGCAGACCCGGTAGTTGTTTTGAGCAAAATCGACCTGGTCAGTGCAGTAGAACCGGACGCATTGATAAAAGCGATACACGAAAGGCTTCCGTCAGTAAAGGTCGTTGCGATCAGCAACACAACACCAGATGGCATCGCACAGCTGGCAGGTTTATTCAGGGAAGGAGTCACTTACTGCCTTCTTG
Organism: Cyclobacteriaceae bacterium; assembly: GCA_965223915.1. Lineage (GTDB taxonomy): Bacteria > Bacteroidota > Bacteroidia > Cytophagales > Cyclobacteriaceae > UBA7330. Next base: position 4,796,898 of record OZ245027.1, read on the forward strand.
GCTCCTCTGGTGTAGGTAAGTCGTCCCTGATCAATAACCTGACTGGAAAAAAAACCATGCACACCCAACAGCTCAGTGAGAGCACCCAAAAAGGACTGCATACCACCACACACCGGGAGTTGATGGTAATACCAGGTGGAGGGATATTGATTGATAATCCGGGTATGCGGGAAGTAGGCACCCTGAGCTCAGATGAAGGATTGGAGTCGGCTTTCGAAACCATCAGTGCTTATCAGGGCAACTGTAAGTTCAAGGACTGCACCCATACCAGTGAGCCGGGCTGTACGGTGATCGAGGCCGTTAAAACAGGAAAAATTCCACGGGAGGCCTATGCCAATTATCTCAAAATGGAGCGTGAAAGAAGCCATTTTGAGGCTACCGAGGCTGAGCGAAGAAGAAAAGGAAAGGAGCTGAGTAAGCTGGTAAAACGGATGAAAAAGAAGGGATAGGTATTGATGTCTTAATCATCACCTTGATTGATCCGGCTCCTAACATCATATATAATATATCGGAAATATTATCACAAAGGTTGCATCGAGCTCATCCGTTCCTATAATGTTTTCTTTAATAAGCGACCTGACATTCAAACTCTATCCCCCATTCTGGTGTCTTAATACCAAATTACATTCTTAACAATGAAAAGGCTCTTTTATCTGACCACAATCATCCTTGCTTTTCCTGCTCTCTTTGGATGCAATGAAAACGAGTCCGAACTGGATGAACTGGAGGCAATGCGTCAACGCTGGGAAAACCTGGACCTAAAAGATTATTCTTACGAAGCAGGTTATAATTGCTATTGTGGAGGCACGGGTCCCTACACGCTTGAGTTTGTAGATGGTGAGCTGGACACCGTCTATCTTAGTGACGGGGAAAGCTCAAATATAGACTATGAGGCTATGGTTGAAATGACAGAAAACCTGGTGATCGAGACACTATTTCAGCGAATCGAAGAACATATCAATCAAAATCCACATTCATATAATATCGAATACAACCTGAAATACTTCTTCCCAAAAGAAGCCTACTTTGATTTTGAGGAGGATATAGCAGATGAGGAACTGGGATATTACATCAGGGATTTTTCATTTTGAAAGTAATAATTAAATGGCTGCCACTCCAGTCAAAACCCAGTGACAAAAAACGTTGGAATTAAACCTGGATCAAATCTAGGTTAAATCTTTGCAATTTCTCCTACTGCTTCAAATGTACCAGTCAGGCTAATTTGCTCGCCTGAAACATTGTTTTCAAGGTTGATTTCAAAAGTGCCTTTGATTTTAGAATCAGCAATACTGGTAAATGTTATTTTGTTTACAACATCCGCTTTCGGATTGATTGAATAAGCATCATTTTCAGTGACATAAGTTGAAAGGAAACCGGAAACAGCACCTGAGGTGGATGCTGAAGTAAGCTCCTCGTATGTATAAACTTTTTCATCAAACCCCGATGAATTTCCCTGATCGACCAATGTAATACTTAATGCCGTTTCGGTTGCTGGATAATTACCAATGTAAAGGGCAAAAGAGGATATCTCGCCACCGCTTACAGAACTAATCGTATAAGAAAATTCTACTTCTTCATAATCCAGGGATTGACTGATCTCACCGGAGACCGTAAATGTAGCAGTACCCTTCACCTCAGGGTCCATACCCTCATCATCATTACAGGAAAATAGGAAAATGGATAAAATAAATAAAAATGGATATGCAGTGAATTTTCTCATGAATCTTAAGTTTTTAAATGTATTGCGGTAAAAAAATTGCCCTGAATCGGGCCATTATAATTTTCAAATTATTCAGTCACTTTCTAAAATCCAACAAAAGCGCACTCTTTGTTCATAAGAGGAATGATAAAAGTTGGTTGAAGGCATAATCACCTGGTGCAATAAGGGTCAGGTTTAGTATCCTATACCTATTCAATCTTTCAATTCCACCACAATGATCTCATTCCCATCATGATCAAAGCAATGTAGAAAATCATACTCCGGACCAGCTACTGGCTCCACCTTAATTTTTACCTGGTATTTCTTCATGTTTTGATACAGCTGGTCCAGATCTTCCGTATAGATGACCAGCGTTGGTTGACCAGCCGTTTGGTTACCTACACGGGTTTCCTGTTCCTTGCCTTCTGCTTTCAATAGCCAGATACCCACATTGGTTGCTTTATCCCCCAATTGAAGAAACCGTTGACCCTCCTGGGTAGTCATATCGAAAATCCTTTCAAACCCAAACACTTTTTCGTAGAAAGCCGCAGAGGTTTCATAATCACGTATCAGTATGATTGTTCTTCCGATTTTGTTTTGCATCATTTTAGAAACACTTCTTAATTAGTACACTTTAAAAACCTGAAAAATAATTACTTCCTACATCCCGTTCAAATAGTAGTTCCCTTTCACCACTACCGATGCTCCTAATATCTCATGTGGACCGGAAATCCCAACATTTACACCGTCATCATATCCAATCTCTATCTGTTGCTTTTGGTACCCTTCCTGTGAACTGGTAAAAATATAGTGACTGGTACCTTCCCGGATCACTTCAGATCTGGGCATCACATACCCTGAATCCACCTGGTAGATGATCTCCCCAAATACCACAGCACCTATGGGCAGGTCCGGAAAGTCTTCTCCCACATGTACATGTACATTCGCTGCTAAGGTTTCTTTGTCCAGCTGAATATTGGTCAGGAAGATCTCTCCTGTATAAACCCGGTCATGACCTGGCAACCGCATCAACACCGCCATTCCCTCCTTAACCCGGGACAGATCTTCCTGAAATACTTCCAGCTCCACATGCTCATGTTCTCTACTTGAAATAGTCAACAACGGATCATTTGGACCTGCATACTGACCGGTCTGACTAAATAGATCCGTTACCACACCGGAGATCGGGGCCCTCACATCAAGCGATTGGGTCACATTGTCACTGGAAAGTTTGTGTGCATCTATGCCTAATCTTTTAAGCTCAGCCTCAATGGATTTCAGCATGGCCGTCTTGGATTGTTCTTCACTTTGCAGCTGCTCAAATTCACGGGCGGAGACCGTATTTCCATCAATAAGTCCCTGTTTTCTTGACAGGTCCTTACTTAAATAATTCAATTCAGCTAGTGCAGTCAGGTAGGACTTCTGAATGTCTGCAATGGAAGGGTGTTGCAGCCTGGCTACCAACTGCCCCTTATTTACACGCTGACCGGGAAGTACCTTAAGTTGAGTAACATATGCTTCTGCAGGTGACGATATTTTCAGCGAATAATTCGGCGGAATATCTACCTGACCAGTTGCTTTGATCTTGTGGTACAATGGCCCTTTTGGTAACGTACCAGTCTGAATATCATTATATTCCAGTTGTTCGGAAGTGAGATAGATCAATCCTTCTTTTTCCGCTGTTTCCTCCCGGACTGAAGTTTGGCTACATGCTATTTGCAAGCCTATGAGTGTTATAAAAATCAGATTTTTCATTCTGTATAGTATTTTAATTCTGAAATCGTAAGTAAGTATAACTGTCGGGTCTCCCACAGACTTCGCTGACTTTCGAAAGCCTGGGAAACCACTTTTATATAGTCGAAAAGATTAAGCTGCCCGGCATTCAAAGCCGCTTCAGACTGCTGAATAATCTGTTTGGTATGATCTATCGCTTCACTATCAAACTGAAGATCAAAACTTTCTAAAGTATTCAAACATTTATGCAAGGATCTCTGCAACTGATTCAGCTCCCGACGGCTCTCCAGCTCAACCATTTCCACGGTGATCTTTTGCTCTTGTATCTGTGACTTTTGTGGTTTAAACCACAACGGAAGAGATGCTCCCAACTGCACACCTTCATAGCCTGACACACCGTCTAGCTGCTGATTGAAATACCCTATATTCAGGTTGGGCAAATACCCCATCCTGGCAGCAGCCAACCGTTCGTTCTCCACATCTGAACGGTAGCCAAAGGCTTCATAAAACACCGGACTGAGAACAGTATCCCGCGTAGCGTACATTTCAGGCAACCCATCAGGCAGCGAAAGTGAGTCTTCTGGAATAGCTGTTAATTCGATGAGTCGATTTCCGTATTGTTCATATGACAACCTGGCTTGCACCATCAGGTTACTGACCGCATTGTGTTCCTGACTAACATATAGCATCTCCAGTTCACTGAAAACCCCTGCTGCTACAGCGTTTTGGGCTTCTTCTGATAGGTTTTCATAGCGCATACGTTGTTGTACCAAAGAGGCATACATCATGCCTGATGCTACCCATCGAATATACGCATCGTTTACTTCCTTAAGGATCAGCTTTTCCGTCAGCAGCTTATTCACCTCCGCTAGTTGTACTGACTTTTTCCCGGCTTTGTTCAGTTTTACTGCCATGGGTATGTTGCCCAGTGGCTGGACAATACTTAAATTATAATCCTGTGCAGGGCCATCAATCTGCCCATACATGTAGTTAATATTCAAATTCCCCGGATTGTAACTCTGCTTTTTTAAGGCTTCCTGCTGCTCAACTGCAAGTCCGGCCACCTCGACCAACTCATAATTATCCAATGCTCTTTGCTGGAGACTTTCCAGCGACGTGGCTTTCGGTTGCCCGGCCACAGCAAATGAAAAACTCATAAACATCAGGATCATTAATCCCTTATTGATAGAGAATTCCTTTTTATGTATCATCCGGTAGATCACCGGAAGCACTATCAGGGTCAGCAAAGTTGAAGTTATTAATCCGCCAATGACAACCGTGGCCAGCGGACGCTGAACCTCCCCTCCTGCCGTGGTAGAAGTTGCCATGGGCAAAAACCCCAGCGAAGCCACAGCAGCAGTCATGATCACCGGACGCAATCTGACTAATCCACCCTGCACCACCAGTTTATCCAGCGAGGTCTCTCCTTCCTCCCGCAGCTGGCGATAATACTGGATCAGTACAATGCCATTTAACACCGCCACACCGAAAAGTGCAATAAAGCCTACTCCTGCTGAAATACTGAAAGGCATATCACGCAACCAAAGCGCAAATACGCCTCCGATGGCAGCAAATGGTACCGCCATGAAGATGATCAGTGAATCTTTGATATTGCCGAATGTGAAATAGAGTAACACCAGGATGGAAGCCAATGCCAGCGGCACGGCCACCTGCAGTCTGGATTTGGCCTGCTCCAGGTTCTCGAATTGCCCTCCATATGTCACCATATATCCGGGAGGAAGTCGAAGCTCTGCATCAATCTTTTGTTGAAGGTCGGCGACGAGGCTGGCGACATCCCGGTTTCGGACATTCACTCCCACATTAATCCTTCGCTTTGCCTGCTCTCTGCTGATCTGTAAAGGACTTTCGCGATAGATAGCCGTTGCCACCTTGCTCAAAGGGACCTGATCTCCATGCATCGTATTGACCCATAACTTATCCATATCAAATTCAGTTCTAAAGGATTCATCATAACGCACCACCAGGTCAAATTGACGTTCATTTTCAAATACCTGACCGACTGCGGTGCCTGCGTAGGCAGACTTGATGATCGTGTTGAGCTCATCCACATTGATTCCGTAATATGCCATCATCTCCCGGTCGTAGGTGACCATTAGCTGAGGCAAACCCTCCGTCTGTTCCACCTTAATGTCTCCTACTCCTTCAACATCCTTGATGAGCTCTGCCGTACGATTGGCCAGCGCTGCCAGACGGTCTATATTTTCTCCAAATATTTGAATGGCTATATCTGTCTTAGCTCCTGTCATCAGCTCGTTGAACCGCAGCTGGATGGGCTGGGTGAAATCGAAAGAAGCCCCTACGATCAGGGAGAGCTTTTCTTTCATAGCAGTGACCAGGTCCTCTCTGTTATCAGCTGTCACCCATTCATCTTTAGGGTCTAGCAAAATCATGATGTCTGCATCTTCAATAGCCATAGGGTCAGTAGGCACCTCGGCAGTACCAATCTTAGAGACCACACGTTTTACTTCAGGGAAATTTTCCAGCAGGATTTTCTCCGCTTTGGTGCTGGTCTTTATGCTTTCAGTGAGCGAGCTACCTGGTTGGATGGTCATTTGCATGGCCAGGTCTCCTTCCTCCAGGTTTGGAATAAACTCACCTCCCATCCGGGAAAAGGTCCACCCGGCAAGCAACAACAAACCAAAGGCCATTGTGATGACCCATTTGGGGTATTTCAATGCCCAGTTAAGCGATGGTTTATAGGCTGCCCTTAGCGCACCAACGATCCTATCTGCAAATGTCTTTTCATGCTTGATATCCTTTTTGAAAAACAGAGAAGCCATTACTGGCACATAGGTCATAGACAGGATCATCGCTCCCAGGATAGCAAAGCTCACGGTAAATGCCATGGGACGAAACATTTTTCCTTCTATCCCTGTGAGGGTCATCACCGGGATAAATACCACCAGGATAATCAGCACACCAAAAGCAGCAGAATTATAAATTTTTCCTGCGGTGTCGGTGATTACCCGGTCCATTTCAGCCTGGTTAAGTTTACTCCCTGCAAACCTGGAATAAATGGTATGAAGAACAGCCTCCACAATGATCACGGCACCATCCACCACAATCCCAAAGTCGATAGCTCCCAGAGACATCAGGTTAGCCGAAACTCCGAAGTAGCGCATCAGCATAAAAGCAAACAGCATGGATAATGGGATGACAGAGGCCACTATCAACCCACCTCGCAGATTACCCAGCAGCAACACCAGCACGAAGATCACGATCAGTCCACCTTCAATCAGGTTATTACTCACTGTATTGATAGCTCGTCCGATAAGGTCCGAGCGATCAAGATATGGTTCAATTTTAACACCTTCAGGCAAAGTAGATTGAGTGAGTGCTACCCGTTCCTGAACATTGGCGATGGCCTCAGATGAATTGCTCCCCTTTAGCATAAGGGTAATTCCTCCAACCACCTCTCCTTTTCCATCCATGGTCATGGCTCCGTATCTTTTAGGGCTGCCCAACTGGACAGTAGCAATGTCCCGGAGATAGACGGGAAGATCACCCTTCTTGGCGACCATGGTGTGCTCTATGTCTTCTTTGGCCTGTAACCGTCCAAATGTACGGATGTAAAGGGCGTTGGTCCCCTGATCTATATAGCTTCCACCGGAGTTCTCATTGTTTTGTTTCAGTGCCTCTATCACATCTGGTAGAGTAAGCTTCAGGGCAAACATCCGTTCCGGATTCACAGCTACTTCATACTCCTTGACCAGTCCACCGAAGCTACTGACTTCTATCACCCCGGTTATCCCGGCCAATTGCCTCTTGACAATCCAATCCTGGATTGTACGCAGGTCCATGATGTCATATCTATCCTCATACCCGGGTTGCACGTGTAGTACATATTGATAGATCTCCCCCAGCCCAGTAGTAATAGGCATTAACTCAGGGGTACCAAAACCAGCAGGAATATCTACTACCCCTAGCTGCTCCCGCACATATTGACGGGCATCCAACATTTCCACGTCCTCTTCGAAGACAATCGTAATTACAGAGAGCCCATATCGGGATATAGACCTGATCTCGACAACATCAGGAATATTCGAAAGGGAAGCTTCTATCGGGAAGGTGATCAATTGTTCGACCTCCTCCGCAGCCAGTGTAGGTAACACAGTCACAACCTGTACCTGATTGTTCGTGATATCAGGTACTGCATCCAGGGGTATCCCCCGCATGGAATAGATACCTCCAATAACAATCGCTGCTACCATCAGCAGCACGATGAACTTATTCTTAACAGAATAAGCAATGATTTTTCCAAACATGAAAATTATTGTTTGTTGCTTAAGAAATAGAATGGGAGCCCACGTAGTCGGTGAGCGAAACGGAGTGATTAAGCAACAGGAGGTGCCCGAAGGGAATGGCTACCGCATAAATAAAGATCCTGAACAGGATTATCTTCAAGCGCAATAAACGGAATGCGTGAATTTTCTATGTTATTGACCTGCACGTGATCCATCGTGGCCAACAGCTCCAGGTCAGGGTGAAAATCTACATCATATTTTGAAATCTTATACTCTTCCAGGTGATTCTCACCCAGGTCAACTTCGAACAGGTGACTCAGAAAACTCCCGGAACAATGGTTTTGAGCTATAAAAGTTGGGGTCTCGTCAAGCGCAAAATGCTGATGGGGTGTTACAGAATGGAGTAACACCACCAGAACTGGTATGGAAAGCAAAATATGATAAGCCCTGCGCTTCACATGTACAAATTAATAAAAAATCTTCAACATTTGTCTTTATAACAATCGAAATGGGTTTTGCATTGCATAACAGCGTAAATAACACTTTAATCACACATGAAATAGTCATAAGGCTAAGCCATACCAACCAGTCATGATTATTCGTCACTAGCAATGATTTTTGACTATGTTTAGAACTCTGACTATTCCATGCCTGGGTGCCGAAATCCACTACGGTATGCAGGCATGTGACCGTTGAAAATAAATAGATATACACATGAAACTGACTTTTCTCAGTCAAAACGGATCGTAAGAGATTTCAATCAGTCCTTAAAATAAGCGCTCAATAAATCAATCCAGATGATTCATCCACAATGACTTTCTCCCCGGGTGGTTTTCCAATACATAGTGCATCCGATAGACCTGATCATTGGTGAATATGTTCATCACCTCATCATGGGTCCAGTTCATGTAGTTTTCGATCATTACAGCTTCGCCATTGCATCCAACCTGTGGATGACTTCCTGTTACTGTAAAATCCACTGCTGGTGTATCATCACAGTAGTCATTAAACTCACAATCCTTGCCTCCCCAGGTGTGTAGAAGTCCTAAATAATGGCCCATTTCATGCGTTAGCGTCCTTCCGAATCGGGCATGGCAATCAATCTCAGATTCTCCAAAATGATTCCAATTGATTAAAATTCCTTCAGGTTCTTCCGGCCCGGGAATACCCAGCCGATCAGTTCCGGGCAAATCTGTTTCCGGACCCGTTGCCATACCCAAAGCAATGCATATCGATGCTTCATTTAAGGGTGTGGTCCAGATGTTGATATATCGATCAGGTGGCCAGTAGTCATACTGAGCATAGCGTATCGGTCCGTAGCCGTACTGAGGCTCTTCGATACCCGAAATATTTATTCTGTTGATGCCATTGGTGGCTTTTCCATCCGGGTCTTCATCGGCCAATACAAACTCGATCATCGCATCAGCCCCATCAGGATGTTCATTATACCCCCTGGTGCCCGGCCTTCTTCTAAAGTCCTCATTCAAAATTTCTATTTGTCTCATCACCCGCGCATCCGACATGTTTGGTCCTACGCCTACCGGCTCTCCATGGTGTATGACATGCACCACTACGGGGAGGACATACACATATTCCTTTTCATCTTTCCTATCTTCAGGCATGACTTCCGGGTCTTCACACGCCATAACAAGTACACCCCAGAAGAGAATTATCCTATTTATTTGCTTACCCATTATTTTTTTGACCCGCTGGTTCAGGCATTATTGATCATCGCATAAATGTCCAGACTGATAAATCGACCGTTTTTAAGCTCACATTCCTTCATTGTCCCCTCATACTGAAAACCCAGCCTCTCCAATAACTTCTTGCTGTTGGTATTTTCGCTTTCTACAATCCCTTCGATCCGGTGTAAGTGCATAGATTGAAAACCATAGTTTAATATCTCAGGAACTACTTCTCTCATAATTCCCTGTCCCCAGCAAGCTGGAAAAAGCCAAAAACCTATCTCACCTTTATGATGCTCCTCTGAAACATCATTGAGCCCCACAGCTCCACAAAACCGATTATCATCTTTGTAGCAAATGGCCCACCAAATTCCGGTTCCCTCTTTTTCCAGGCTGTCGTACCATTCCATCTGTGCTTGTGTAGATTCCAACGTGTCAAAATGGACGCCATAATATCGAACGACATCAGGATGCGAAAGACCTTCATAGATTTTAGACCTATCATCAGACATAATCTTTCTTAAGACGCAACGACTTGTTGTGATGGTTGGAAATTGCCCATTCTTTTTATGTTTCTTCATTTTTTACTCCAGCTTATTTTATTGCACAAATCCTGAAGCAATGAAATCTACCGTTTGGTGATATGGACTCCAGGTCTTATACACCTCCCGGGACCACCTTTCAATCATTTCTTTGCATGTAGCTTCATCGGAAACATTCAGGATATCGGTCGTTGTTATCTTGCCTCGGTTTAAAACTTCAGGAGGAGAAAAATATTCATCCACCCGGACAGCTTTATACTTATTCAGATGATCACTCAGCCTGGGCGACAATTGATAATTCCACTTGATCTTATAATGCAGCATCAGGTGTTGTCTGGTTAGATGAAAGTGGTTATTCCATCGGCCATGGATCTCCGGATGTTGCAGGGTGTGAGCATCCACTGCCAGAAAGCGATAGGTATGATTGCTGATCACTGAGTAATCGATCAGTTGGAAGCCGAGGCTAAAGATCTCTACACACTCATGCACGCCCCTCTCGGTATCAGCCCCACAAAACTGACATTTACCGGTGTCATATAACTTAACACCATTCTTTTCAGCTATATCAATATAGTCTTGCATGGATATAGAAATTAAGCAAGAATAACTCAAAAAAACCAAACTATTCTTGGGTCTTTAACGTTACTTATCGTAATATTGCGATATTATTATAAGGTACAGGTTACTTAATCGCAACCCAACCTATCGGACTAAAAATAAACTTAATAAATATGGGTACCAAACAAGATTTAAAGAACGTGGTGAAAGAGCGATATGCCCGAATAGCCGAACAGGGAAAAGCCGAAAATGCAGCTTCATGCTGTGGAGCTACGACTCCTTCCAACAAAGTGTACAACATCATGATGGATGACTATACCGGGACAGAAGGATATATAGAAGATGCTGACTTGGGTCTGGGTTGCGGCCTACCCACGCAATTTGCTAAAATCCAACCGGGTGATACCGTGATTGACCTGGGTTCAGGAGCTGGTAACGACTGCTTTGTAGCGCGACATGAAGCAGGAGTCGAGGGTAAGGTAATAGGTATCGATTTTACTCCTGCCATGATCCGGAAAGCCCGAGTAAATGCGGAAAAGCTCGGTTACAACAACGTAGAATTTCGTGAAGGGGACATCGATAACATGCCCGTCAATGATAACGTGGCAGATGTAATTGTAAGTAATTGTGTATTGAACCTGGTTCCTGACAAGCAAAAGGTCATAGGAGAGATCTTCAGGGTGTTAAAAACGGGTGGACACTTTAGTATTTCAGACATCGTGATGGTGGGCGATTTGCCTGAAGCACTGCGTCAGGATGCGGAAATGTATGCCGGATGTGTAGCAGGTGCCATTCAAAAAGAGGAATACCTTCAATTCATCAAAGATGCTGGCTTTGAAAACATTACTTTACAAAAGGAAAAGCCCATAAGCATTCCGGACGACATCCTGAGTAAGTACCTGTCTGAGCAGGAAACAGCTGATTTCAACAATGGTGGAACAGGCATTTTCAGTATCACAGTATTTGCTGAGAAACCAGGAAGCCCATCGGAAAAACCAAAAGTCAAACTTGCTGATTTACAAAATCAGGAAGATTGCTGCGCTCCCGGTTCCGGATGCTGCTAAAGGATAAAGGATAGACCCATATGAAAATCGCTTTTTTCTCTGATATACACGCCAATCTGCCAGCCCTGGAAGCCTTTTTCCGGGACATTGAAGAAGTACAACCAGACGCCCTATATTGCCTGGGCGATCTGGTTAGCTATAATGTATGGGCCAATGAAGTGGTGGAAGAAATACGGAAACGGAATATTGTTACGATCATGGGAAACCACGATGAGGCATTGTTGTTTCCTCCCGGCAATAATGACAAACCCAATAGACGAATTACCCGGGAGATTGTTTCTATTGAAAACAGAGAATACCTGATCAGTTTACCCAGACAGCTTAGGCTTAGCTTTGGGACCGGTGATGAAACATTCAACTTGTTATTGGTTCATGGCAGTCCACAAGCGATCAATGATTATTTAGTGGAAGACTACCCTGAAGATGATATTTTAAACCAAATGGAATCTCAACAGGCTCATATTGTGTTATGCGGTCATACACATATTCCCTATCATCGGATTTTGCAAGGGGGAAAAGTAAAGAAGCATGTGATCAATATTGGCGCTGTAGGTAAGCCCAAAGACGGTGATCCCCGGGTCTGCTATGCTCTAATGACATTTGATGAGAACCTTTCCAGGCATGACCAAAATTCGTTTGAAGTTGAGTTCAGAAGGGTAGACTATGATATGGAGCGGGCAGTGCAGGCAGTAAAGGAAAGTGACTTTCCGAATGAGTTTGCAGACAAATTGATCCAAGCCAAATGAGCTGTTACCCTGATTTCAATGCTGAAATTCAAAAAAAGCAAACTATTGTTAGTGCTTTAACGTTACTAATCGTAATATTGCGATCTTAAAATCATGGGCGTAACCAAGACAGATCTTTTTTCAACAACACAAAATGATATAGCTGTAGCCGCTAAAGCTTTTGCACATCCGGCACGCGTGGCTATCATTCAGTATCTGCTCAAAACAAATGCCTGCATCAATGGAGATCTGGTGAACGAATTGGGTTTAGCTCAAGCCACGATCAGTCAGCACCTGAGAGAACTCAAAGACATAGGAATTATCCAGGGTACCATAGAAGGGTCACGTATCAGCTATTGTATCAACCCTGTGCGTTGGGGAGCGATCAAAAACCAGTTTAACGAAATATTTGATCAATTTAAATCAGCTGATCCAGAAGATTGCTGTTAAAAAAATTTAGTAAACAACATCGTAATATTGCAATAATATAAAATAATAACACTTTTCAGAAATCACCAAACGATGCCAATACAAAAAAGCGCTATGATACCCACCCTTTCCACAACCATCGACCAAGTGATCAACCAGGACATTCCAGACGAAAGAAAACAGGTCCTCGCTCCTTTGATTGCTTATATTCAGGAAAAACTGGATCAGCAGGCAGATGTGAATTTGAATTTCATCTGTACCCATAACTCCCGCCGAAGCCAGTTCTCCCAGATCTGGGCACAAACAGCGGCCGACTATTATGGCATCCCGGTCAAATCTTTTTCAGGGGGTGTGGAGGTAACCGCATTTAATGAACGTGCCGTGGCATCCATCAAAAGAAGCGGATTCAAAGTAACATCCGAAGGCGATACAAATCCTGTTTATAAGGTCTTCCATTCAGGTAACAATGAAGGTATCAGCCTTTTTTCCAAGTTGTTCGACGATCCGGTCAATCAATCAGATCATTTCGCAGCAGTGATGACCTGCTCTCATGCAGATGAAAACTGCCCCTTTATTCCCGGAGCCGAAAAAAGGATCCCCGTGCTTTACGAAGACCCTAAAGCCTTTGATGATACGCCCGAGGAAGCCAGTAAATATGATGAACGGTCCGTACAGATCGCAGCTGAAATGTTTTACGTGTTTTCAATGATCAAACATTAATTCCATTTGAAATCTTTCTATTTCTAAAGACCATTTTAATCAATTCTTACTGTGTCTAATAAAAAATTAAGTTTCCTGGATCAATATCTAACCCTGTGGATTTTCATTGCCATGGCACTTGGTGTGGGTATTGGCTATTTTTTTCCATCCAGTTCCGGATTTATCAATTCCTTTAGCAGCAGAAGCACCAACATCCCGATTGCCATTGGCTTGATTTTAATGATGTACCCTCCCCTGGCAAAGGTCAATTATAAGTTGTTGCCCAAAGTCTTCAGTAATGTCAAGGTGCTATCCATTTCACTTTTACTGAACTGGGTGATCGGTCCTATTTTGATGTTTATTCTCGCCATGGTCTTTCTGCAAGACTATCCGGAATATATGGTGGGCTTGATTCTCATAGGACTGGCCAGATGCATTGCCATGGTTTTGGTTTGGAATGACCTGGCAGAAGGGAGCAGCGAGTATGGCGCAGGCCTGGTGGCTTTAAACAGCATCTTTCAGGTCTTTGGCTACAGCTTTTATGCCTGGTTGTTTATCACTAAGTTGCCTCCCCTCTTTGGTTTCCAGGGTGCCGTGGTGGACATCAGTATTGCAACGATTGCGGAGAGTGTGGCCATCTATTTGGGTATCCCATTCCTGGCAGGGCTTCTGAGCAGGGTGTTTTTGACCAAATGGAAAGGAGAAGACTGGTACAACAAGCAATTTATCCCGGCCATTTCTCCGATGACACTGATTGCACTGCTCTTCACCATCGTGGTGATGTTTTCTCTCAAAGGAGAGCTGATTGTCCAAATCCCATTTGATGTCCTGAGAATTGCCGTACCACTGCTTATCTATTTTACGCTGATGTTTTTGATTGGCTTCTTTATCAGCAAAGCCACAGGCGCTGATTACGAAAAAAATGCTTCCATCGCCTTTACTGCAGCGGGTAACAATTTCGAACTGGCCATTGCTGTTGCTATTGCCGTGTTTGGACTCAATTCCGGTCAGGCTTTTGCCGGAGTGATCGGACCCCTGGTAGAGGTACCAGCTTTGATCCTGCTTGTCAGAGTGGCCTTTTGGTTAAGGAAAAAATATTATGTCGCGGGATAGTTATTCTTGAGGGATCAGCAACCGGGGTCTATCTTTGTTTAATCCATCCCACCCATGCAATCAAGACACTGATTGGCATAGCTGTCGTATTCATCATAAGCAGGTCCGGGTCTGCCATGAATGGTGATGATCCTATCGAGACGCACTTTATCTTTATTCTTTAAAACTGCAAAATCTCCTTCTTTTCCTGATTTTTTGAGCTTCACGAATTCACTTCTGACCGTATCTACCTCCCCCTGGGGGTTGAAGTAATGAATGACCAATAGCTGATGCTGATAGTCATTGACGATATCATAAAAATCAGGATCTACCGGGGTGAACTGGGCATACATCATTGATGGGTTTAGACCACTTTAACAATTTAAATTAATGAATTAGTTTCATTTTGTCCAATAACTATCACACCCGAGCCGATCACAGACAAATATTTTTTTAAACCACTTAGAACGGAATTGCCTGTCATTTCGTTTAATGAATATGGAGAATTAAAGCCGTATGAATGTCTACACATTTATAGCCCCCATTGTGCTGGTTCTTCTTATTGCAGAGATCATTTACAGCGTTAAAACCAAAAATGGTCTGTACAATTTTCAGGACACGGTCACAAACCTTGCTACAGGGATTGGCAACCAATGCGTAAACCTGGCGGTGGCTTTTTTCGTCTATAAATGGTATGGCTGGCTATATCAATTTGCTCCGTGGCAGATCCCCGCTACCTGGTATAGCCTGTTGATCCTCCTGCTCCTTCAGGATTTCATTTTCTACTGGTTTCACAGGCTTGGACACACCATGAATATTTTCTGGGCCGCACACATGCCCCATCATTCATCAGAGGAGCTTAATCTGTCTGTGGGTATCAGAGCCAGCTTCACCCAGCGATTGTTCCAGTTTCTGTTTTTCGACTGGGTTCTTGTGCTCCTTGGGTATTCTCCTGAAATGGTCTATGCTGTGGCTGCAGTGCACTTACTGTTGGCCTATTGGCACCACACCCAGGTCATCAAAAAACTGGGTTGGTTTGAAAAATTCTTCGTCACCCCCTCCCATCACCGGGTGCATCATGGAGTAAACCCTCAATATCTGGATAAGAACTATAGTGAATTCCTCATCATCTGGGACAAGATGTTTGGCACCTTCGAACCGGAAAAAGAGGAAGTTTGCTATGGAGTCACACACCCTCCCAGAAGCTGGGATCCTATCTTTGTTAACTTCCAGTATTGGAAACAGCTATGGGATGATGCTGTGGCAGCCCCCTACTGGTGGGACAAGATCCGGCTTTGGTTTATGCCCCTCGGCTGGCGACCTCGTGGGTTAGAAACAAAAAAAGGTCCCATCGGATACACCCGAAAAGAACAGGTGAAATATCACAGCAAACAGTTTAAAGGCATTAGCCCTTATATCATCTTACAGATTGCATTGGGCCTGGCATACATGATGATCACCATTAATATGTCACTGGGCCTCTCCTCTATTGATCGCATCATCATGTCGGCAGGGTTGTTTATGATGATCATCGCCTGGGGTGGATTGCTTCAGGGAAAAAGGTGGGCGCTCACACTGGAGGTGCTTCGACTGTTGTTTATGGCAGCATCCCTGGTCATCATCTTCAACAATACCGGTATTGCTCCCTGGACCGGATGGACAACCATTCTCACAGCTTTGCTCACAGGCATCAGCATCATCTATCTATCCTTCTATATTAAAAAAGACCGGCTGGAGGAATTGAAGGTGGCCTGATAGCCCCTTCCTGACTTTTTTAGTTTAATTGAACAAAAAGCACCCTAATAAAGGACAAATAGCCCCATCGGGAGTAAGCCAATCTTGCTACCTTGGTTTTGAAACAAAACCTAAAATGAAAGCTCCACTTCTACTCACTGGACTGCTATTAACCATTGCAGCAAGCGCTCAAAATCTGGGCTCAGATTCTATTTCTATTTCCGGGGTTGAAGACGAAGAAAGGTTTATATCAACCACAATATTGGAGGACTCCGCTACTGCCAGATATAGGACCAGAGAAATCCTGTTTAGTTCCTCGGATACCCTGGTCACCCCTAACCCTTCTCCCGAATCCATTGCATTATACCGATATCTCAAGGATCTATTTGGAAAGAAAATACTTTCAGGACAAATGTGGTCTCCCTGGGGTATCAATGAAATAGACTATGTAATGGAGGTAACGGGTAAAATGTCGGCTGTAGCAGGGTTTGACTACATCAATGAGCCTCAAAATGCCGGAGAAAACCAAAAAGCCATCGAATATTGGCAAAATGGGGGCATTTCTACCATGATGTGGCATTGGGGAGCTCCGGGTGTTGGTGAAGGATATGAAAATAGCAAGGCTACCATTGACATTGATCAATGCTTTGTAAAAGGTACACCTGAATATGAAGACTTTTGGGCGGACCTGGAACGCATTGGTGACTGGTTACAGAAACTCGAAGATGCTCAGGTACCCGTTTTATGGCGACCATTCCATGAACTGGACGGGGGTTGGTTCTGGTGGAGTAAGGAAGGTCCAGAAAAATTCAAACTTCTTTGGACCACCATGTTTGACTACCTGGTACACGATCGGGGCCTCAACAACCTGATCTGGGTATTATGCTATACTGGAAACCCGGATGGCGACTGGTTCCCAGGTGCTGACTATGTGGACATCGCCGGAGCCGACACTTACGATAACAGCATAGATTCCCACTTGAATATGTATAATGCAGTGCTTGATGCGATCGGCGATCAACATTATCCCATAGCATTCCATGAGACAGGAAATCCTCCCAATGCGGAAGAATGTATCATTGATGGTGCCATGTGGTCCTGGTGGATGGTCTGGCATACAGATTGGCTGGAAGCTATTGATGTAGATTACTTAAAAGCCCAGTATAGTAGCCATTTGGTGGTCACGCATGATGAACTACCTGATATAATGGCCGTTTACGGATGGGACCAGGACTGCGAACCCAGTGCAATTACAGCCTCGGTTAGGATTGATGAGGGCGAATGGATGGCTTCAAACAAAATCGGATTAGGAACAGGAGTTCAGGCTAGTTTGAGAGTAGAGACTGAAGATGAGGGCATCTGGAGCTGGAGTGGGCTTGGGGTACCAAGTAGGTTGACCTCAACGGAAGAACAAACCGTATCCCTGGACAAACTGAATACGATTACAGCCAGTTTTCAAAATGTCTGTGGTGCCACAAGTACCCAAACGTTCCATATCATTGAACATGAAGAGGTTCCACCGCTTTCCGTAATATCACATTCAGGTCCTTTCAGTATCTATCCAATCCCAACGGCAGGTTTTCTGAATATTGACATGGACACCCTGGTTTCTCAGCATCCTATTCAGGTCAATATATTTGATTTAAACGGAAGGCTGTTTTTATCTGCAACCACCTCACAAAATAAATTCAGTCTTGATGTCTCCAGACTAAATACCGGCATTTATCAAATCACCCTGAGTAATGGAGTTTACCTGGGTGCACAAAAATTTATTAAACGCTGAGTGCTGCTATTTCTTGATAAACTCACTTTGGTAAATGGATTGTAGGCTGCTACTCATATAGACCAATGGGGCATTCCAGTTGATGGCCACTTCATTGGTGGAATAGCTACATACCTTATCAATATAGCATTTAGCTGGAAACTGAATTACTTCATACTGATCACTCCCACAGTCCTGATCCACATTGTGTGGATTAGGCCCGCCAACCAGCATTCCCGGGATCGGTTCCTCGATTTGATCTGAGGCAGAGATTCGATGATGAGGGTTGACCGGTGACTTATTTCCCATACCTGTTACAAAACAATATCCTACAGCATTCCTGCCCAACACATAGTCAAGACCTGATAAGGCTGCTTCGAAAAATTCAGTATTCCCAAAACTTTTATAGGCATTGATCAGTATCATTCCCTGGTTAAGCACCACAGAATTACTCCCCCACCGAAAATCATTTAAAGTAATTTTATAAGGTGCTTCTCTCCAAACAGCAATCAGCTTTTCAGAAAGCGCCATGAGCTTATCAGAGGCACTTTTTTTCAATAGTTCAGGCACCTCTGTTCCTGCAGTGGAAAGGGAGATCAGACCCAATGACTCTACAGAACTCCAATTAGGTATTCCAAAGTCCATCCCATTCAGATTAATCTTATTCAGGTAGTCGGATTTGCCAGTTGCAAGAAATAATTCTATTGAAGCCCAAAGAAATTCATCCTGGAAATTTCGATCACCATACTCCCCGGTTTTGATGGCCGGATCGCCGGATGATCCTGCTTCAGGATTACGATAGGGTTTATCAGGATTTTCGACAGCCCAGTCCCATGCTCTTTCTGCTTTCTCAATCAATATCCTGGAATACTCAGGATTGGTAGCCATTAAAACCACACCAGCTTTTGCCATTACCGCTGCAAAGTCTAAAGTAGCTGCTGTGCCTTTGGCCACAACATACCGCCTGGCTGTGGCAGCTGTCGGCCCTACAAATCCCTCAAAGCTTGCTGTGGTGGTCTTATGATATACCCCTCCATCTTCAGGATCCTGCATGGATTCAATCCAACGTATATTCCACAGGATTTCATCGATAATATCGGGAGTGTCATTTGTGCTTTCAGGAATATTGAGATGTAGAGAATCCAATAGTTGTTGATTATGAAGATAGGCATTCAACAAAGTATAAGTTGTAATGCCTGAATTAACTACATACTTGTTGTAGTCGCCGGCATCATACCAGCCGAAGGGAGTAGCTATTTTTGATCCTGATGGTCTGAGTGAAGAGGCACCAGAAGCATGAACCACAACAGCTGTGTCCGGATGAGCAAAGGACCGGTGATATGGCCCCGAGTATTGTTTTTCCAGGGCTGCTGAAGCCCTGTGAAAATAAAATGATTTTATGGATGCTTTGATGAGCTCATTATATGGCTGTTCTTCAATGACAAAAGGTGAAGATTCTGTTTGTCCGTTCACCAGGAAATATTTGCCTTTGCTCTTAAACCCAGAAAAATCAGCAATGGCCACTTCTTCTCCTGATTTGTCCCAGTATTTCTTTTGAAGCAGGTAGCCACCAAAAACAACCTCTCCTGCCTCATTTCTTAGTTCAAACTGTTCAGAAGTTGGTGAAACAACCACTGCTTGTTTATTCCCACCCACCAGATAACCGATTTGGTTGACACGGATATCACCGGTAGAAAACTGATGGCTGTGTACTGATGAACACCCGTGAACATATAAAAAGATTAGGAACAGCAAGATTATTCTCATAACCCCCGATTGTGTAATTAAAGTAAACAATAGAAAAAAGAAATTACCCGGGAACATTGGCTCCCGGGGTTTTTGTAAGAATCATTTAAAACCTATATGATCGAAGTATACATCGAAACTACCTGCTTCTCCCTGGCCCTGAAAAAGGATATCTGTCCATGTAGCCGTGGAAGCGCCTCCATTTACATCTGCAATAGGAATGATTATTTCGGTCCACTCACCTTCAGCCACATCGAAAGCATATGGTGTACCCCATTGCTGATCTACTACAAGCTGAACAAATTTGCCACTACTTCCAGCGCCTCCATATACCAGGAACACAAAACTGGTATAGCCGGACACATCGATATTTGAGGAATTGTGGTGCCACCAGATGGCATCCCAGGAACCATCATAGGTTTTCTTAATAGCACTGGATCCTATGAAAGCTTGTTCGTCACTGCTCCATACCTTAGCACCTCCCCAACTCCAGTCTCCCCAGTCTCCAACGACAGCATCGTCATAAATAAGGGCATCATAGGTTTCAGGGTTGATAATGTTGACTGTTGGGGATTCTGTTGTAAGACCCAAATCTGTCATTAATGTTACGGCACCATCCGCAGCAGCTGCCGGGACATATACTTCCAGGAATGTCTCACTCTTCAATCCAAATTTTGTAGCGCTCACACCTCCACCGAAGATCACCTCTGTAGCAAATTGCATTTTCTCACCTTCAATGGTGATCTTATCACCAACCAAAGCAATGGCTGGTATACTGTTGATCACCGGCAAGTCAGCAGGCTGTACATCCAATTCACTGGTGGATTCGAATTCATAGCTATTCACTGTAAAAAAGGACAATTTTCCTAAAGTAGCTGTTAAAGGCACAGTCACCATCAGTTCAGTTTCTGATTGCGATACAAACTGCCCCTCTGAACCATCAGGAAAGATGACTTTTGAGATTAAGTCCAGATCAACCCCATTGATGGTGATGTCTGCATTGGTCTCCACTGATGCAGGATTGATTGAATTCACTATAGGATCTATTAACTCCAGCACATTCACCGATGCTGTTGATTTTGCCACTGTGTTGAGGGTCACAATATCTTCAGAAGCATTCATGGGTACGGTCACTTCCAACTGAGTTTCAGTTTGAGAGATAATGGTCCCTTCTACTCCCCCTCCAAATACGGATGTCTTCACAAGATCCAGATCAGATCCTGTGATGGTGATCGTATTTCCTGCCTTGATCGGTGATGGAGATATGTCAGATATAGCCGGTGCTACGATGGTAAGTTCGTCAGGAGAATCATTGCTGATTGTAGATGGGGCAACCACCTTGATAAGTCCCTCTTCTGCATTATCAGGCACCACCAGAACAATTTCTGTAGCCGATACACTTTCAAACTCTGTCACCATGGCACCTCCGGCAAAACTCACCTGTGCTGTGAGATCCAGGTTAGTTCCGGTAATTGTGAGGTTATTTCCCGGCTTCACTGGTAAAGGAGCCATACTTGCTACAGTGGGCAGGATAATTTCGATCTCCTCATCAGTCTCCAACTCCCTGAGTTCCTCTTCAATCTCAGCCAAATTAGAAAGAATGACCGACCCGGTTTGGGCGTCGGATGGAACCACCACTTTCAGTTCCGTCTGTGACTGGCTGACAAAATCATCCTGGGCAACAACTTTCCCTAAGGAAAACTCAACCTGTTTAATCAGGTTAAGATAGGTTCCAGTAATGGTAAGTGTTGCACCAGGACGAAGCTCGAGCGGTGATATACTTTCAATCTCAATGGGCTCTAACACATCAAATGGTGTTTTAGGCACGATGTCACCCTGAGGTGTTTTGATCACGATGTCACCGGGTACTGCTGCCTCCGGTACTACCACCACAATCGTCCCGGCTTCTTTGGAAACAAAGTCGGTCACCTCAACCTCATCGGGAAAAACAATGGCAGTCACCTGGTCCAGGTTTCTACCAATGAATTTGATCTCATCGCCTCTAAGAATGGGTGATGGTCCGTAACTTAAAAGCACTATTTCATCACTGGCATTATCTTCATCATCATTACAAGAGACCATCATACTGCCCAGGGCAATCACTACCAGTAGCAGATTTAGTTGATACTTATATATTATACTAATCATCTTTTTTCAGGTTTAATTGGGTACTACTCGGATGTTGTCCAGGCCAAACTGTGCATTCACAGCCAGGGGTCCACTAAAGTGAAATGAGACCTGATAGCCACCCGGATTATAAGCAAGCGTTGGGCTAGCTGCAAGGAATGTATCCCAGGGTATCGACACCGTTTGCCACTGACCTTCAGTATGCAGGTTGGGCTCCCATATGTAGTTAGTACCCCGCTCAGCGGGCATGTCAGGTCCCATATACATGTGAACTTTAGCCCCAGTTAAAGATTCCAGGGTATTGATTTCAAACTTCAGGCTGTACTTATCAGGATTGTCAAAAGCATCTGCAGGAATGTTACTGGTTGCTTCAAGTATGGTTCCACCATTTCCAACCCACATTTCAAACCAACCCCATTCAGGTAGTTCCCGGTTGATACGCATAAACTGACTGTTAATGGCTGGGATATTCTCGTCAGAAGCAACAATAAAATCCTTACCATGCCACCAGCCAGAAAAATCTTCATCTGCTGTTCCTTCAAAACCTGCAATAATATTCCTGTTGTCCCTGAACCAGAAATCAGATTCGGACTCACCAAAATTATTGACCACTGAAACGGGTCCCGGCATCGCTCCTTCAGGAACAATAACCTGGATCATCTCATCTTCTACCTCCACTACTTCACCGGTGACTCCACCTGTAAAAGTGACTGTCAGAGGCTCATAGAAATACTGCCCCCTTATCCTGGCAATCCCACCTGCATTTACATACTCGCTCACCATACTCGTGATCTGTGGTTCACCAATGGCCACTCTGAAATCGTAAAACAGGGTATCGCCATCACTGAATACCAGCTTTAACTGGTTGGTTATTTCCACCGGAATTAAAGATGGTACGCGGGTAATGACTGAAGTTGAGGTGATCATGTTGGGTGACAGTTGAGCTCTTCTGTCATTGAACCATGCCTGCCGAACATGTTGAAGGTTTTGACCAATGATAGCTATCATGCTACCTTGCCCCGCTGCAACCAGCAGAGAATCCGAAGACTCAGGATCAGTTATTCTTATGTAACTAATACTCGGCTCTCCTGTACTCATGGCATCATCTTCCACGCATGATGATAAACCCATCACAATGATCAATGTTACCAGTATGCTATGTGTTATTTTATGTATTAATTTCATTTTCTTATCCTTTATTATCACAACTATCATTCATTCCCAAATTCATAGGGTACCGGAGGTTTCCTGAGATTCGGAGCCTGACTTGCCTCTGCTGCCGGAATAGGAAGCAGAAAATTTCCGGAATTTGCCGTGGCAAACCTTTCCTCTGCTGCCTCAAGATTTTTTTCTACCGTCCAGGCAGTAGCATCTGGCATTTGATTGGGTTCTACCACATAAAACCCTCTGTCCTGAGCATTAACAATATTGTAGGCCTTCTGAGGGTTGAAATAATGAAGCCGGACGAGGTCGTACCATGACATCCCCTCCATCGCAAATTCACGACATCGCTCCTCATAAATGATATCCCAGGTCAGGTCATCAGTGAATTCCGGCATACCTGCTCTCATGTGCACTTCGTTGAAATAACTGAGTGCTTTAGCATCGGAAGTGGTAGCACTGTTGCCCAGTTCAGCCTCTGCATAGATCAGATAGATCTCTGACAAACGAAGCATGTACGTATTGTTAGGGTATCGTTGAGCCGTGGCATTTCCACCATTTCTTTGCAAATCCTTGGCTTTTCCTACCACATACTTTTTAGGGCTGGCAAAACTTACCCACGCATCGGTTGCTGGTTCCGGAAATACCAGCTCCTGCTCGGATGTATTGCCCTGATCATCTCTCACGGTCTGGGTAATCTCAGGGTAGTGAAAACCGGGCAGCATGAAAGTGGCCTTCAGTCGCTGGTCTAGTGTAAAACCAGGGGAACCATCTGTCTGGATCAGTCCATCATAAAGACTGAGCATCCAATAAGAAGCTCCGATATCTCCACCCCATCCATCACCATTGGCAATATCATTGCTAAACGTGATTTGGGAGACCATGGTGTTGGCAGCTGCATAATCTGTTGTATAGACCCATTGAAGCTCAAAAAGAGACTCAATGTTGTTGTCGTAGGGGAATAGAAACAGATCAGCATAGTCAATCAGTAATGAATGGCCGCTGTTTTGTATGACGCTTTCAGCATACTGCTTGGCCAGATCAAGAAACTCCTGATTTTTAGAACCATCTGTGGAACCTACTCCGGCACGCGTAAGGTAGGTGCGTGCCAGCATACCTTCTGCAGACCAACGGGTAACACGGCCTTCCTGTGGGGCCTGTTCCATAAGATTGGCAGCTGCAAACAGGTAATCCCTCGTGATGAATTCCCAAACACTCTCCACAGTATTTCTGGTCTTACTGGAATCCGCCAGTAATGCAATGTTGTCCACAATAATCGGAACAGCACCATAGTTCATCACCAGGAATGAATAGGCAGTCGCCCTCATAAATCTGGCCTCTCCGATGGCATGATTCCTGATCTCGTCAGATACACCCGCTCCAGCATATTCGTTGATATTGGATATGGCCACATTGGCCTGTCCCACAACATTATAAAATGATCGGTAAGCCTCTCCATTTCTTGGTGAAACAGCTGTCGTGTTAAATAATACGTTATCTCTGTCGCCCCACGCCCGATACACGGTTCCTCCACGGAAATCACCAAGATTGATCAATGATTTATCTGTATAGTCTTTCCAGACCACACTGTAAAGTCCAGCTGTTCCAGCCAGGACCTGCTCATCAGTCTTGTAAAAGTTGGCATCTACCAAAGTGTCTTTGGGAGGCCTTTCGAGAAAATCCTCCTGACAGCCTACCAAATAAAAAACAGCTGCAATTAGGGCTATGATTGAATATATATTTTTCATTTTCTTAGTCTCTTTAGTTTAAAAATCAATACCAAGGTTGATGGAATAGATTGGTGTAATCGGATATCGACCATAATCCACACCAATCGCAGCATTACCTACACTGGCATTGGGTCCTACGTACGACCCCACTTCAGGATCATAGCCCGAATAATTTGTTAATGTGTAAACATTCTGTGCACTTATTCCAATTCGGGCTCCCCGTATGTATCGTAGACTCTGGATCACATTTATGGGTAGATTGTAATTAAGGGTGATATTTTTCAACCTTATATAGGATCCGTCTTCCACATATTTGTCAGTATGTCGCTCAAAGTTGTTGTTATTGTTTCCTCCTGACACCCGTGCAACTGTTGTCCCTGGGTTTGAGAGAAAAGGTTGCTGCTGAGACACATCATCTGCAGGGTATTCAACTTTAGCATAGTCAAATGCATCGATGAACAAATTTCTACCAAGGTTGATATTGTTCGGGTTGGTATTTTGATTCCTCAGGTAATTGTAAACTTCATTACCGTATGTGCCCGTAACTAAAACACTAAGATCAAA
The DNA here is from genome assembly GCA_965223915.1 of Cyclobacteriaceae bacterium. GTDB lineage: Bacteria > Bacteroidota > Bacteroidia > Cytophagales > Cyclobacteriaceae > UBA7330. The sequence goes on from OZ245027.1 coordinate 4,822,214, forward strand.
TCCTTTGTATGAGAAGTTATTTGAAAAGCCGGCAAAAAGCTTTGGCCAGGGATTACCAATAAATGTCTGATCCTCTCCGTCAATCACGCCATCTTCATTGATATCTTTGTATTTGACATCCCCTACCCAGATACTGTTCTCGGCAATGGGATATTCATTGCCATTGTTGTCGGCTGGTAGTGCACTGTTTTGGAGTTCTTCAATACTTTGAAAAATGCCTTCCTCAATATAACCGTAGAACAGCCAGGGCGATTCTCCAACGACGGATCGTTGAGTCCAGTCATTCATCCACCAGTTGATCTTATCCAGGTGACTGCTGGCTGCAGTGAGACTTGTCAATTCTGCCTTGAACTGTGAAATATTTAAACCTGAAGTCCATTGGAAGGCTCCTTTATCAATATTGACAGTGTTTAAAGTAAATTCCCAGCCCCTGTTTTCTAATGAACCTATGTTCACAGTAGGCGCCTGGATATTTCCCTGACCTTGTGTACCCATATACCAGGGCAATTGATTGACGAGGATCAGGTTGTCTGTGCTCTTGATATAATAGTCTGCCTCAATCTGGATCCTGTCATTAAACAGACCGATGTTTATTCCAAAATTATTGGTCAATGTTTCTTCCCACCCATAATTAGGATTTGGGTATCTATTGGGTCTGAAGCTGGTCCCCCATTCGGAAGGACTTGCAGATAGTGTTCCATAAATGGCTCCACCACTACCTTGACTACCTGTTAGCCCGGTTTCGTATCGAACCTTGAGGTCACTGAAAATGGGCACATTGAAAAATGGCTCTGCTGAAACCCTCCATGCGCCTGAAACAGATGGGAATACTCCCCATTTATTCTCTGAACCAAAGTTTACCGAACCATCAGCTCGAATATTGGCCTGAACAATGTAGCGATCAGCGAAATTGTAGTTGATTCTTCCCAGATATGATTCCATGGCCCAATCGCCTTGTCCTCCACCGGTATCGTCCAGGGATTCATCCCCTGCATTGAGGTCAATGACATCGTTGGTTTGAAATCCACGACGCTCTGCAAAAAGATTTTTCCAGGTAGATTCCTGAGCCTCATGCGTTGCCATGACGGTCAATGTGTGATTACCAGACTCGCCACCTCCAAAACTCCTGGAGTATTGAAGAGTTTGATTCCAGTTCCAGTAAGTGTTCAGGTTATGATTGTTGTTGAGGATGGCTTCTGCATTTTCCTGGTAGCCAAACTTGTAGGTTGGCAAGAAATAGGTTGAATTTGAAAATCCGAAATTTCCATTCAAAGAAGTCTGAAACACCAATCCTTCTATGATATCCATAGAAACATTAAATCCACCCAGAAACTGACGTCTGGTTTCATCATTGATGGTGATGTTGGCAATCCCAATCGGGTTTGGTGGCGAGAATTGTTCTGAACTATTTTCAGTGGTCACCGTACCGCCTCCATAAGTACCGTCTAAGTTTCTTACCGGGATATGAGGAGCCAGCTGGATCGCCGTGGTGATAATATTGGATTGTGTAGCAGATATCCTTTCGTCTGTCTGTGCAAAATTGAAATTACCGGTTAACGTCAGCCACTCCCTGGGTTTACTATCTAGATTCAACCTCAATGAGTATCGCTCAAAGCCAGAGCCAAGCGCCACACCTTCCTGATCCAGGTACTCCCCTGACATATAGTATCTCGTTTTATCGCCACCTCCACTTAAACTCAGCTGATGTTTCTGCCAGGGGGCCGGGCTGAATAGCTCTTCCTGCCAATTCGTGCCCTCTCCGAGAATGGAGGGATCCAGGAACTCTTCTCTTACTGTGCCTCCGGCTCTCTCCTTATACTCATTCTCCATTTGAGCATATTCCCGCATGTTCATTACTTCCAAAGGCTTTGGGGCGGTCTGATGACTATATTGGTAGCCATAGGAAATTTGCATTTCCCCTGAACTACCTCGTTTGGTAGTAATCATCACTACTCCATTGGTTGCACGCGAACCGTAGATGGCGGTAGCCGAAGGTCCCTTCAGGATCTCAATACTTTCAATATCATAAGGGTTGAGGTTTGCCAGCGGGTTCGTTCCATCCGGTGAAGCCTCACCCTGGATCTGAACACCATCTACAACATATAAGGGTTCATTGGTCCCATTGATGGAGTTTACCCCACGGATGTTTACTGACAGTCCACCTCCCGGAGCTCCGGTATTCTGGGTAACATATACTCCGGGTGAACGTCCTTGTATAGCCTGCTCCAGGGTAGTATTGACTGTCTTACTGATGTCTTTGGCCCCAATGGATGTATGGGCACTGGTCATATCCATTTTTCGCATGGTACCATACCCTACGACGACCACCTCTTCAAGGGTAGAAACATCAATATCAAGGTCAACATTAATAGAAGACTGATTTTTCACCTCAACTTCATACGTTTTGAATCCGACGAATGATATGGACAAAACGGCATCATTGCCCACGGTCAATTGATACCTTCCATCCAAATCGGTAATGGTGCCGTTTGTGGTACCTTTCTCCAAAACAGTAACTCCCGGGAGGGTTTCATTGTCCTCTCCTGATCTAATAACTCCGGTCACCACTTTCTCCTGTGCTTGTACATTAAGCACCATTGTGAGAAAGCAGGTTAGTAAAAAGGCTGTTCGACTGTAGAAGGAAGAACAACCTGCCTTTGTAGAAGTATTTCTCATAATTTTTGGTTTGTTGTACACTAATCTTTCTGGACTCTTTCCCTTTGGGGGCTTCCATCCAAGCCTTAATTCTAGTCAGTACAGTTTCAATTGATATGCCTCATTTGATCATAAAAGGGTATCAAAATGTTAATTGTGCCTTTTTAAGGGATAGGAAGGCTTTTTTAAGGCTGAAAAGACGATATAATTAGACTATTTGAAGGACAGAAATGACTTGACAAGCCTTCTGAGCTTTTCAATATGAGATAAATATTGATATTTAAATAAACTCAATTCTGATTATAATTTTTACAATACGTCTTTAGTGGATAATAAACAAAGGGGTAAGGGTTTATTATCACCTCTACTGCTTATCTGATGGAGAGTACCTTGAAGGCAACACCTTGTAAGCTTGCTTAAAATACTTACTGAAATTTTTGGGGTTATTAAAACCAACTTTATAGGCCACTTCAGCTACATTCAACTGACTTTTTTCTAACAGTGCAGCTGCTCTTTTTATCCTGATAGATCGAATAAATTCAATGGGTGTCATGCCAGTGATTTCCAGGGTTTTCTTGTACAGCTGTCCTCGACTAACAGCCAGCTCCCGGCTCAATTCCTGAACCGAAAGATCCGGGTCTGTCATATGTTCCTCCACCACACTCATGGCTTTCCTGATAAAAAGCTCATCCTGAGGAATGATTTCGACCTCACCCGGTTTCACCTCAATTCGTTTCTCTGAAGTATGAATTAGTTTTTGAAGCTGAATAGCAGAATGGATAGCCCTGACCAATATCTCGAAATTGAAAGGTTTTGTGATGTATTCAATCGCTCCTGATTCAAAGCCCTCCAGCTTTTGGGTATCAGAATAATTGGCGGTTAATAATATGACTGGAATATGAGCACTTCGCGGGTCCTTTTTGATCTTTCTACATAGGTCTATCCCATTGATTTCCGGCATCATAATGTCAGTAACAACCAAATCCGGAACATTCTGAACGATCTTCTTCCAACCCTGCTTTCCGTTGGCTGCCTCCTGGATGTTGAAGTAATCTTTTAGGTTGTCCCTGAGATAAAACCTGAAATCTGCGTTATCATCCACCAGCAGGATGGTCTCTTTTGAGGGTTCACTTGGCAGGTTCGTTCTTAGCTCAAGCTCCTGTTCATCAGATTGACCGGATGCGTCGTGATGATCAGTTAGTTTTTTCATCGGGAGTTCAAAAGTGAATGTACTTCCCTGTTCCGGCTCACTCTCTGCCCAGATCTTCCCTTCGTGCATCTCAACAAACTCTTTGGTGATGGAGAGACCAATCCCCGTTCCATTGTTCAGATTTAGTTTCTGATTATTTTCAACCTGGAAAAATCGATTAAAAACCTTTGATAGCCGGTCAGCAGCTATCCCAATTCCTGTATCAGCAACGCTAATTCGGATTTGATGTTTACCCTCCTGATAGCCGGTTTCTTCAAGTTTTACTGTAATCTTTCCTCCGGTATTGGTGAATTTAAAAGCATTGGAAAGTAAGTTAAACATGATCTTCTCCATCTTATCACAATCAAACAGGGTCAGAAATTCCTTTATCTCAGGTTGAAATTCCAGCCTAACCAACCGGTCATTGGAAAGATCAGAAAAAGAGTCCACTGTGCTCTTAATAAACAACACAATATCTCCGGTTGAAAGTGACAATTGATGTTGATTGGCTTCCATCTTTCTAAAGTCAAGCAGTTGATTAACCAATGTGAGAAGCCTCTTTGCATTGCGATATATCAATTGAAAATTATTGTCCTCATCCGGATATTTATTGCTCATCAATAAACGCTCAATAGGCGTCATAATCAAGGTAAGGGGTGTCCTGAATTCATGACTGATATTGGTGAAAAACTTGATCTTCATCATGTCAATTTCATGAAGGCGTTGAGCCTCTAACTGATCATGGACCACCTTAGCTCTAAAACGTTCTTTTTGAATGATTGACCTTCGGGTAAGGAGCAGCCCGGTAAGTATCAGAACCACATAAATTCCATATGCTATCGGGGTTTTCCATAAAGGCGTCAATACCTGAATATCCATCATGATCGCTTCATTGTCCCAATTGGTACTTTGATCTGTGGCCATGACTTCGAAGCGGTAGTTACCGGGATCAAGGTTGGTGTAATTGGCCCGATGTATGTTTGGCCTGACTACCCATTCTTTATCAAATCCAACGAGGCGGTATTTATAGATCATGTTTTCCTGTTGATAGAAATTCAACGAGGTAAACTCAATGGTAAAACTGTTCTCAAACGGCTTTAGGACGATTTCATCTATGTCGTTTATTCCATTTTCAAACCAGGTTCTGCCATTATAAGTAGCTCCCGGACTTATATTATGATTTGAAATATAAAAGTCAAGAAATACCAGTTTGTTTTCTGATTCTGCAATATGGATATCTTGTGGATTGAAAATATTGAGCCCATTCTTGCCTCCGAACGCCAGGTCTCCATTGGATAGATGCAAAGCTGATCGGCCATTGAACATATCTCCCTGGAGCCCGTCAGAGATGTCAAAATTATGGAATACGGCCTCTGAGTTTTTAAATTCCAGCTTAGAAATTCCTTTATAGGTGCTGAACCACATATTACCAGATTCATCCTGTAGTGCAGCGGCGATGATATTTTCCGGGAGTCCGTCCTTTTTGGTATATGAAGTAAACTTTCCGGTAGATCTGTTATAGACATTAAGGCCATACATCGTACTAATCCACATGTTATTATCTCTATCGCAATAGATATCTATGATACTGTTGTTGCTCAAAGTCTGTGGATTACCCTCCTCCTTAAGGTGATGTGTAAAGCTTTTGGTTTTCGGATCAAATATCTCAATACCGTAACCGGTACCTACCCAAATTTTTCCTTCTTTGTCTTCACAAACTGAGGTGATATAGCTTGAATTTATTGTTTGGTTATCCAAACCAAAATGATTGATCTTAGTGAAAGTGGAATCATATACATCAATCCCATTTTTGAGCGTTCCCACCCACAAATTCTTATTGCTATCCAGGTATAATTTCCAGATGCTGTTATCGCTGATGGCATTGGGATCATCCGGGTCCATGAAATAGTGTCGGAACTTGCTACCATCGAAATAATTCAGACCCGCCATATAGGTGCCAAACCACATCCCGCCGTCGGCAGCTTTTGACATACTAACGATGATGTTGCTACTGATGCTGTTAGGATCTTCCAGGTTGTGGGTGTAGTTAGTAAACTGACCAGTTTGCAAATTGAAATAAACCAGACCACCCCCATCTGTTCCGATCCACAAATTCCCCGTTTTGTCCTCTACCAGGGGCCACATATCATTCGCATTTGGCGTAGGGTTGTTTGTCTGCTTGTAGAATTTAAATGAAGCCGATTTCGGCGTAAAATAATTGACACCTCCTTTATTGGTACCGAGCCAAATCAAACCCGACCTGTCGTAGTACATGGAGATAATGCTGTTGTGACTTAGTGACTTTGGATCGGTGGGGCTGTTTCGGAAACTCTGAATGGTCCAGTCTGACTTGGAAATCATATTTACTCCCCCATGATCAACCCCAACTATGACTCGCCCCGATTTGTCCTGAATTACTCCACTCACCACACTGGATCCCAGTTCCTTTTTATCAAAGTGCTTACAGGTATTGGTTTCCGGATCATAACAACATACTCCAAAAGAATCTCCGGTGCTATAAAACCAGTAATCCCCGTCAAAATCTATGTAAACTGAAAATTCTCTGATATTTTGAATGTGCCCTGGGTAATGCAGAAAACCAGTCTGACGAGGGTCATCCACATTAACGAGTTCTATCTCTCCATCGAGATGGATCAATGCCATATTTCCTTCATGATCGGGCTGCACTAAGGTCACATCTCTATATGCTCCACCATAATGATGGACAGTTTGAGAATCAGCAATGTATCTTTTGACACCCACTTCGGTAATTACAAACCAATAGTTTCCCAGGTGATCCTTAACGATATCTGATAAATTATATGTATTGATCTGCAACTCACCAAGAAGCTGACTGATATCTACATATCTTTCCTTGAAGATGTCATATGCGAAAACTCCATACCCGGTTTTTAACCATAAGAACTGTCCGGGACCTTCCTTGATCCATACAAAATTGGGATCAGATGGAGACAAGGGATCTTTGTCATCTATGGGTATCACTTTTATTTCGTGACCATCATATCTGTTTAGACCGGCACTGGTACCAAACCATATAAAGCCCAGCTGATCTTTGTAAATAGAGTTAACCCTGTTGTGAGATAACCCGTCCCGCATGTCAAGATGTTCAAATCTTATCTGGGATAACTGAGCAATGCTACAAAATGTGATGCAGATCAGGCAAAATGCTAAAACAGGCTTACGCAAAACCTTCATGAAATTTATTGAACATGATATACTACCTAAATTACTTATTAAAGTGTGACCTTCCATAATCCGCTATCAAAGAAATTTACAAATTCCGTATCGATCATTTGACAATAAGTTTCTTTACATAGACTTTTCCATTCACATGTTGTATTTTCACCATGTAAAAATTCTTACCCTCCGGAAGCACAACCTCTACTTTCAACTGATCTAGATCTGCAAGATTATATATTGCTTTTCCTGCAGTATCCAACACCTCGATGTTTGAAATGGGAGACTCACCCGTAATTACAAATTTCCTGTTATTTGTTGGATTTGGATAGATGCTCACAGATACTGAATCATATGATACTCCTAAAATTTCATATACATTCCTTCCACTCTCCACATATTCCCGTAGCCAGGTCATTGCGGGCCTTGGCTCATTGTTCGCATTGATGATGTATGCTTTTTGCTCATCCCGCCAAAGTCCCGGTCTATAACCCCAGAGTGTAATTCCCTGAATAGACGGGTGATTCCAGAAAACCGGAAATATCCTTTGATACTCTTCCAACTGGATCTGATCTGTGGGGCCATCAATGTCTAGCTCGGTCACCATAATTGGGACTCCGGTTTCAGCAAGAATATTCAATGATGTCTTGAATATGTCTTCGGAGCCAGTCAAAGAGAAAGCGTGTGCCTGAACACCAATGGCATCAATCAAATCCTCTGCCTGAAGTAATTTTACTATTGCTTTATACTGGGAAGCCTTCTGAGGATTATTGACAATGTTGTATTCGTTGATCATCAGTTTAGCTTCAGGAAAGCGTGCTTTTGCGAGTTGGAAAGCTTTAATAATCCAGTCATAACCAGTAGTACCCTGTCCTCCCAGGGCATTTCGATAATTCCCGTTACCTGCTCCATGCGGGGGATCATGAATAGGCTCATTTACCACCTCTATGTAATCCATGTCAGGATATCTTTTTGCCAGAGTATCCAACCATTCGATGATCTCTTCCAATTGCTCGTCCTGATTGAGACTCTCAATCCATACAGGCTGCTGATTGCCCCAGAAGAGCACATGAAGTTTAAAAAGGATATTATTATCCTTAGCATAATTGTAGGCTTCATCAAGCTCGACCCAGTTGTATTGGTCCCTTACAGATTCCACACTTCCCCACTTTCCGGCGTTTTCCGGAGTCAGTTGGTTCCAGTGCTGATTAAACTCCAGCTTTTGTGGATTGCTATAGGCACTGCCCATAAATATCTCCTGATCCCTCGCCATGGGTAGCTGGGGATCCTGACTAAAACAAGGGTAAATTGCCAGGAACCAAAAAACGAAAACAAGAATTCCTGTTTTTTCGTGTATTTTAAAATTGAACAGTTTCATATTTAAGATCTCAATTATCATAAATTAAGATTCATGTCGTCACAGATCGTTACACTGATTGCTATTTCCTTAAAAAGCCAACAACATTACACAATAAAATTGTAAGTAACTTATTTTAAACCCGGAATAATAAATAGTTCACATTTAACACAAAGGCAAATATTAAGAGTAAAACATCCACAATGAACATTTCCCAAAAACTGAAAGAACTAAATCTCGATCTCCCCGAAATAAGTACACCCGGGGGCAATTACCAGTCAGTAAATGTGAGAGGACAGATTGCTTATATAGCTATTCAATTTCCAATACTCAACGAGAAGTTCCTCTACCAGGGAATTTTAGGAAAGGACCTAACCACAGAAGATGGGTCAAAAGCCATGCAGCTATGTGCGCTCAATGTCATTGCTCAGATCAATCAGAAAATAGGATTTGAACATATCCTTGGTTTAAACCACATGGATGCCTATTATGTGGCAGCAGACACTTGGGACGAAGCCCCTAAAATAGTGAATGGTGCCTCCGACCTTTTCATCCATGTGCTGGGAGAAAAAGGAAATCATTCCAGGGCCATCATGGGAGTGCATAACCTGCCTCGTGGTTTTTGTGCAGGCATCACCACTTCATTTACACGCTCAACAAATAGCTAACCCTCCGGCTTTTGTGTTTCTGCCCAGGTGGATCTTCGAATGATCAATCTGGAATTCAAAACCACCTGCTCATTGTATTTACCCGTTTGATGAATCTGGTTGAATAGCAAGGCTGCGGCCTTTCTACCCATCTCGAAAGCTGGTTGCTCAATACTCGTCAAAGGGGGCTCCAGCAGTTCATCAGCTGGCTCATTGTTAAATCCGGCTATGGCGATATCATCCGGGATTTTTTTACCCTTGTTTTTAATGGCTTTCAAAGCCCCCATGGCCAGCTGGTCACTGAAAGCAATGAGGGCATCAATCTCAGGATATTTTCTGATCAGGGTATCCACAATGTTCATAGCACTTATCTGGCTAAAAGGGCTATGGCAGACCCACTCTTTTTGCATTTCTATCCCAAAATCTTCCAGGCAATCGAGATACCCCTTTTTACGCTTATTGCTGATCTGTAAGGTTTTTGGTCCCGCGAGAAAACTGATATGCCTCTTCCCGGTCTCAACGAGATGTTGTGTCAGGTCATAGGCAGCCTTGTGATTGTTGATCATCACTTTAGACGCGTTTACAGAACAATCACGATTGAAAAATACCAACGGAATTCGTTTTACGATCCGCTTGAAGTGGGTAAAATCTCTTCCCCCACTCGACACAGAAACAATGATGCCTGCCACCCGCATCCTGAGCAACTCGCTGATGATCTCAGACTCTCTTTGTACGGACTCGTTAGTCTGACATATGATCAGCTTAAGTCCATGCTTTTCAGCTTCCTGCTCGATCCCAGAGATCGCCGAGGCATAGAGGTAATAAGCAATACTCGGCACTATCACTCCGATAGAATTGCTCTGCTGATTGAGCAGGTTGATGGCCAGCTGATTGGGTTGATAATCCAGCCGTTTAACGAGCTTCATCACCCGTGATTTGGTCTGATCGCTGATGTCAGGGTGATCACTGATGGCCCGTGAAACCGTAGATATGGACAACCCTAACTTATCCGCGATATCTTTTAAAGTCGCGATCTTATTCTTCATATAATCCAATTTTATGAACCAATCCCCTATACCATCAGACAATCACTATCTCCCTGGCTTTTTTACCTTTTATAAAGATCAGGAAATATCGTGAAAATTCCGCAAACGTTTGCGGTAAGGTTTGCAGTAAAAATACTTTTAAACGATCCTCTTTATTCAATTGGATTTCCTTATCATGCCCTCGAGATCTCAACATTTGATCTAAATTTTTTGTTTGAAATAACCTAAAAACCCAAAATATGCACCTCAGAAATTCATTGCTTTTTATCCCTTTGCTCCTCCTGATTTTGGGATGTAAAGAACAGCCACCTATGGAAGTCATGCTTTGGCACAAAGCTGAGCTCACCTTTCAGGGTCCGGAAACCGCTGAAGATGCCGAGACCAACCCTTTCACAGACTACCGGCTAAATGTTCGGTTTACCAATGGGACCAAAACATATGTAGTACCGGGGTTCTATGCTGCCGATGGCAAGGCTGCAGAGTCAAGTGGCACTGCCGGTAACACCTGGAAGGTAAGGTTCCGTCCGGATGAATTGGGCACCTGGACCTATGAGGTCTCCTTTGTGAAAGGTGAAAACATTGCCATAAGCAACGAGGCGGGAGAAAGTGTGGCTTTTGACGGATCTACCGGTACGATCAACGTGATTGAAAGCGACAAAACAGGAAGAGATTTCCGGGCGCACGGTCGATTGGATTATACAGGGGGTAGATATCTGCAATTTCAGGGATCAGGACAATACTTCTTAAAAGCAGGAGCCGACAGCCCTGAGAATTTCCTGGCCTATCATGAGTTTGACGACACTTATTCAAACCACCCACAAGGGAAAGACTTCGTCCATGAATATCAAGTCCATCAGGGTGACTGGAATGCTGGTGACCCTACCTGGCAAGGTGAAAAAGGGAAAGCGATCATTGGGGCCCTCAACTACCTGGCCACAACCGGTGTGAATTCAGTTTACATGCTCACCATGAACATTGAAGGAGATGGTTATGACATCTGGCCTTATGTCGATGACAAGAATTTCACCCGTTTCGATTGCAGCAAGCTGGACCAGTGGGAAATCGTATTTGACCACATGGATAAGCTGGGGCTGATGCAGCACTTTGTGACCCAGGAAACAGAAAACGAGATGCTTCTGGATGATGGTGAGACCGGATTACAACGTAAGCTGTACTATCGGGAGCTGGTTGCGAGGTTTGGTCATCACCCGGCCATCACCTGGAACATGGGTGAAGAAAACGGTCACCTGGGAGAAATTAACCAGGATACCCAACAGGAAATCGACATGATCAACTACATCAAGGAGGTGGATCCGTTTGACAGCTTCACCGTATTACATACCTCATCCAGACAACAGGAGCGTGATGATATCATGGGACCTCTGTTGGGCCTACAAACACTTGATGGACCATCCATCCAAATCCATCATCCGGAATCTGCCCATAAAGAGACCATCGCATGGTTGCAAAAGTCTGCTGATGCAGGCAAGCAGTGGGTTGTCAATATTGATGAGATTGGTCCTGCCAGCCGGGGAATTGATGAAGACAGTGTTGCCATCAACAATCAAGACACCGTAAGATGGGTCACGCTATGGGGCAACCTGATGGCAGGTGGTGCCGGCGTAGAATGGTACTGTGGGTACAGATCTGCCAACAATGACCTGAACCTGGAGTCATGGAAAACCAGGGATCGGGTGTGGAAATTCACCTCGGCAGCTACGGATTTCTTTCAAAAGCATACACCATTTACAGAAATGGTATCTACGGATCAACTAATCAATGATGAAGATGCCTATTGCTACAGCAAAGCCAATGACACCTATGTAGTCTATGATTGGCGGGTAGAGGACTTAACATTGGACCTGTCAGGTGCAAGTGGTACCTATAATGTTTCATGGTTCGACCCGATTACAGGCGGAGATTTAAAGAAAAGTGATATCAAAATGATAGAAGGGGGTAAAATCCAGGCCTTGGGAAATCCACCTGGGAATCCTGATCAGGACTGGGTAATCCTCATAAAGAAACAATAGATCCGATGAATATTGTACTTTCATTTTTGATAATTTTCTTACTGTATGGTGAAAAAGCTCCGCCACTTTTTGAAGAAAAAGAAGGTGTTCTCGTTGTTGAAGCTGAGGATTTTGCTAGTCAGCAACTGACTGATATACGAAAGTGGTATCTGATCAACAAAAAATCAGACATATCGAGCCTTAAAGAGGATAGTGAACATCATTATGAGGCTGCCAGTAATAAAGCGTACCTGGAGATCCTCCCCGATACCCGAAAGACCCACGATGACACGCTCACCCATGGTGTCAACTTCACCAACAAAGCCGGTGAGATGGCAGTGCTCAATTACAAAGTCTATTTCAACAATCCGGGTAAATATTACGTATGGGTACGTGCCTATTCCACCGGATCAGAAGACAATGGCATCCACGTGGGCATTGATGGTACCTGGCCCGAAAGTGGTCAGCGCATGCAGTGGTGTGAAGGAAAAAATCAATGGACCTGGGAAAGCAAGCAGAGAACTTTAGAAGAGCATTGTGGGGTACCGGAGCTGATCTGGATTGATGTGCCCACCAAAGGAGAACATACCATTTCATTTTCGATGAGAGAAGATGGCTTTGAGTTTGACAAATGGGTGATGACCAGAGACTATGAGAAACCTGAAGGTAAAGGACCAAAACCAGTAAAAAAATAATTTGAAACAAACGATAGAACATAACTAAATGAAGAACTACAAGATAGCAGTGGTCCCAGGCGATGGAGTGGGTCACGAGATAGTGCCCGCGGGAGTATCTGTACTTGAGCACGCAGCCAAAAAATTCAATTTCAGCCTATCATATGATCAATTTCCATATGGAGCGGGATATTATAAGGAACACGGAGTTTTCCTTCCCGAGGGTGCGCTGGATAAGCTTAAAAACTATGATGCCATCTATTTTGGGGGCGTCGGTCTGCCGGATGTAGATGATACCCTCCCTGCGATGATGTACACTTTTAAAGTCAGGACAGCCTTTAGTCAATATGTAAATTATCGTCCTGTCAAGCTTCCAAGAGGATTATCCAGTCCCCTCAGATCAAAGAGTCAAAAAGACATTGACTTTGTGGTTGTCAGGGAAAACAACGAAGGGGAATTTGTTCAAAACGGCATAATCTTTCGACCGGAAAGTCCGGAAGGAATAGCAACGGACACGAGCATGTTTACCCGGAGGGGCATTGAACGAATCGCACATTTTGCCTTCAAATTGGCTCAGAAGAGACGAAAGAAAGTCACCAACGTGACCAAATCCAATACGTTGATTCATAGCCTGGCCTACTGGGATCATGTGATCGCAGAAGTAGCTGCCCAATATCCTGATGTTGAGCTACAAAAAATGTATGTTGACAATGCTTCAGCGTCTTTTGTGTTACGCCCGGAGATCTTCGATGTGATTGTCACCACCAACATGATCGGAGACATACTCAGCGACCTGGGAGGTGCAATCATGGGAAGTCTTGGGTTGGGACCTAGCGGTAATATCAATCCGGAGAAAGACTTTCCTTCCATGTTTGAACCGATTCATGGCTCAGCTCCTGACATCGCTGGTAAAAACATCGCCAATCCCATTGGGCAGATCTGGTCCGGAGCATTGATGCTGCAACATCTTGGAGAGCAAGCTGCTGCTGATTCGATCGTAAAAGCGATTGAAGACACCCTGGAGGCTGGTTTTAAAACCATTGACCTCGGCGGAGATGTAAAAACTGACCAAATGGCTGCAGAAATCATCAAAAGGATATAGCTTTCTTAAGATGAACGGTAAAAGAATCATCGATCTGACGCTCCCCTATTCAGAAGCCATTAGCGGTTTCAAATCAAAACCAGCTAAAAAACTGGAAAAGGATGGGTGGAATGCACAAACCCTGGAAATCTACTCCCATGCGGGCACCCACATGGATGCACCGTACCATTTTGGAGTAAGCAACCAGACCATCGATGATTTTTTACCCGGTCGTTTTATCCTTACCTGTCACCTGGTGAAAATCAATGTGACTAAGGATCGCTATTTAATTGAAGTGGATAACCTTGGAGCTGTTCAGGACAAAATACAACCCGGTGAAGGCCTCATTCTTCAGACAGGATGGAGCCAACACCTTGGACAGCCCAGGTACAGAGAGGGTTTGCCTCGCATTAGTGAGGAGCTAGCCAAATGGATCGTTGAAAAACAGATCAAATTCCTGGGTGTGGAGCCTCCATCGGTGGCAGATGTTAATGACCTCGAAGAAGTCACCCGGATCCACCGGCTGCTTTTAGGCGGTGATGTGATCATCGTAGAAGGATTGACAAACCTGGAATTTTTAAGTCAACCCAGGTTTACTGTGATTGCATTGCCACTCAAGATCAAGGATGGTGATGGTGCTCCTGCCAGGGTAATTGCGATTGAAGAATAATGGATTAGATGCTCAAAGAAAATCTATTTAATCAGCTACCAAAGAACTATACCAAATGGACTGCGTCCTCTGCAAGTTTTGAGGAAACCATTGTCGTGTTGGATGATGACCCTACGGGAACCCAGACGGTGAATGATGTGCCGGTTTTGACGAACTGGGAAATACCGATCATCGAAGAAGAATTCAGCAAAAACACGGGGCTCTTCTTTATCCTCACCAACTCCCGTAGCCTTAAGGAAGCTGACACAACCGCTTTGCATCAAGCGTTGTCTAAAAACCTTATCCAGGCTTCCAAAAATGCAAATAGACCCTTTATCGTGGTCTCCAGAAGTGACTCCACGCTGCGTGGTCATTTCCCGCTTGAACCCGTAGTACTGGGTGAAGCACTCTATGATGGTCCCTTTCTCACCATACTGATACCCTCCTTTTTTGAAGGTGGCCGGTATACCATTGGCAATGTTCATTATGTGCAAGAAGATGATCAACTGATCCCTGCTGCTCAAACACCCTTTGCGAAGGACAATGCTTTTGGTTTCACACAAAGTAACCTTTACGACTGGGCTTGTGAAAAAGACCCTTCACTAACTAAAAATGATATTTTCGATCTCTCTATTGCAGAACTCCGGACATGGCAAAAGAAGGATGTAGTTGACAAGCTCATTAATAATGTGCAAAAGAAGGTCCTTATCGTCAATGCCTGTAATTACCAGGATCTGGAGCGATTTGCTTCGGTCCTCAAAACTGCACTTCAAGAGGAACCTTTCAATTTACTTTTCAGGTCGGCAGCTTCCATTGTTCCCATCCTGGGTAATGTGAAAAGAAAACCAGTGTTAACCGGCTCAGAAATTTCAGAGCCAGGGAAGGCCGGGTTGATCGTTGTAGGTTCTTATGTTCCTAAAACTTCCGATCAGCTGAAAGCATTGCTCAATCATTCCAATATTACCAGTGTTGAAATCCGAGTTAAGCAATTATTAGATGATGATACAAGAGCACAGGAATTGATTAGGACATCAAACCTGATCAGTGAACTGATCAGGGATGGCAAGAGCGTGGTAGCCTACACCTCCAGGGAGCTCCATAGTGGCAAAACCAGAGAAGAAAATATTTCTATTATCAATACCGTCTCGTCCGGAGTGGTTCAAATAGTCAAAAACCTATCAGAAAGACCCGGATACCTGATTGCTAAAGGAGGTATCACCTCCAGTGACATTGCTACCAAAAGTCTGGGCATCCAACGGGCAATGATTATGGGTCAGGCTTTGCCAGGTATCCCGGTATGGAAATCCGGACCGGAAAGTAAATTTCCTGACCTACCCTACATCATTTTTCCCGGAAATGTTGGCACAAAAAACTCCCTATTGGAACTATACAACAAACTAACCTTACCCCAATGAAAAAACTAATACCTACCCGATTCCTCATGGTTCTTGGGACTTTCCTGCTCAGCCTTTTACTTTATATTGATCGGATCAACATCTCGGTGGCACAAGATAATATTGCCGATGACCTGGATATTACCGGACCCCAAATGGGATGGATCATGTCCATCTTTGCCCTGGGTTACGCATTGGCACAGGTGCCTTCAGGAAAGCTGGCAGACAAATACGGTCCGCGATCCATTCTAAGTATGGTTGTCAGCTTCTGGTCACTGTTTACCTTTTTGACCGGCGCAGCCTGGAACTTTATCTCGTTATTTATCGCACGCTTACTGTTTGGTGTCGGAGAGGCAGGAGCTTTTCCCGGAATGGCCAAGGCGGTCTACAAATGGATACCCGTCAGGGAGCGCGGAATTGTTACGGGCGTAAACTTCTCAGGATCCAGGCTTGGAGCCGCTTTTGCCCTACCCATGGTGGCCTGGATGATCGCCACTTTGGGCTGGAGAATGTCCTTTATGGTATTGGGAGGTATCGGGTTTATTTGGGCTGCCATTTGGTATTGGTGGTTTCGCAACAAACCGGAAAACCATTCGGGCATAAGCAAGGAAGAGCTAAACCATATTTTAGCAACAAGACAAACCGAAAAAGATCAAAAAGACCAATCGGCGTTACCTTTCATTTTACTACTCAGGTCTAAGAACATGTGGCTGGCTATGGGGCAATATTTCGCCAGCAATTTCACTTTCTTTTTTTGCCTTTCATGGATGTTTAGCCATCTCAAAGAAAAATATATGCTCGATGCCCTGGAAGCCGGCTGGTATTCCTCAGCGCCACTGATAGCCGGTGCCTTTGGTAATTATTTTGCGGGTTGGCTGGTAGACTACCTTTTCAAAACCAAAGGATTAAATGTGAGTAGAAAAATTCCTGCTATCGTTGGTTTTTTATTGGCATCGATTGGTATCCTGATGAGTATGCAGATGGATACTCCTGCCAGCGCTATCATTTTCTTTTCATTAGCCATATTTGGTGCAGACATGACGTTAAGTCCATCCTGGTCTTTTTGTGTAGACATTGGAAGAGAACATTCGGGCGCTGTTAGCGGAACCATGAACATGGCTGGCAACCTGGGGAGTTTTATCACTGCACTGGCCTTCCCTTATTTGTTGAGCTGGACTGGCTCACCCGATCCATTCTTTTATATTGCAGCTTTATTAAATGCTTTAGCCATTGTATTTTGGCTAATGACTAAACCGGAGAACTACGTGACAGACTATTGATATATGGCCAGGGAACTAAAAGGAGTATTTGTAGGAGCAGGCTATTTTAGCCATTTCCACCTGGATGCGTGGAACAGGATCCCCAATGTCCAAATAGTTGCAGGATGTGACCTGGATCAGGATAAACTCAGCAATTTAACTACGAAATACAACATCCCCACCTCCTACCGGTCTGTTGAAGAAATGCTGGATCAAGAAAAGCCGGATTTTATCGATATCATCACGCCACCGGAGACACACCTCGAACTTTGCAAACTGGCTATTTCAAGAGGAGTTCAAATACTTTGTCAAAAACCTGTGGCTCCCACATTTGATGAAGCCACTCATTTGTTTGATCTGGTGAGCAAAAGCAAAACCAGATTTATGGTCCACGATAACTGGCGATTTCAACCGTGGTATCGGAAAATCAAGGCATTGATGGATCAAAAAGCCATCGGAGATTTTCACACGATCAATTTCAGGATGCGCATGGGGGATGGATGGGGTGAAGATGCCTACCTGGGCAGGCAACCCTATTTCAGGACCATGGAGAGGCTTTTGATCCATGAAACCGGCGTCCACTTCATCGATGCATTCCGGTATCTATTTGGCGATATTAGTAAGGTATATGCACGATTACGGAGGTTAAACCCGGTGATCAAAGGTGAAGATACTGGTTGGGTCCAGTTCGATTTCGCCCATGGAGGCATGGGTCTGCTGGATGCGGGCAGGTACAACGAAACCACAGCAGAGAAGCCACGGTTCACCTTTGGAGAAGCTTTGATCGAAGGGTATGACGGGAGCATTCGCTTATACAATGATGGAAGGCTCACATTGACCAAATTGGGCCAACAAGAGGAAGATGTGTCTTATCACATTCCACAAACTGGTTTTTGCGGTGACAGCGTTCATGCATGTCTGAACCATTTTATTTCCTGTCTTGTAGATGGAAATGAATTTGAAACATCAGCGCTGGATTACCAAAAAACCCTGGAGGTACAGGAAGCCATTTATCGATCTTCCAGGGAAGAGAAAGGGGTTACGGTAGGCTAATGACTGAGTGACAGATTCCCACTACCGTTATTCTAAAAAAATTATCCTGATACATTTCTTGCGTTCGTTCAGTAAGCAAATGCTATTAACTTAGCGAGCAAAACGAATATTCTCAACGGATTTTGTTTTAATAGGCATCTGCGCAATGAATGTAACCATTGAAAATATCATCCTGATCGGGTCTGTCCTGCTATTTATTAGCATCATTGCCGGTAAGACCAGCTACAGATTTGGCATACCTACTTTGCTGTTGTTCCTAACCATTGGAATGTTAGCGGGATCAGATGGCATTGGTGGCATATACTTCGACAACCCCCAGATCGCGCAGTTTATCGGGATCGTGTCTTTGAATTTTATACTTTTCTCAGGAGGTCTGGATACAAGTTGGCCGGCGGTAAAACCTGTGTTAAAGGAAGGGTTGGTATTGTCCACTCTTGGCGTTTTACTGACAGCCCTGGGGTTAGGATTTTTCGTTTATTTAATCACTGATTTTACCCTCTTTGAAAGCTTGCTACTGGGCTCCATTGTGTCATCAACGGATGCTGCTGCCGTTTTTTCCATACTCAGAGGAAAAAACCTGGCCCTGAAGAAAAACTTACGCCCTACCCTGGAGCTGGAAAGTGGTAGTAATGATCCCATGGCTTATGTCCTTACCATTGCATTCCTCTCATTGGTACAAATCCCGGATAAAAGTATCTGGTCAATCGTCTGGCTTTTTTTACAACAAATGACTCTTGGTGGAGTAGCTGGGTTTCTCTTTGGGAAAATCAGCAAATTCGTCATCAACAGGATCAAACTGGATTTTGAAGGATTATATCCCGTACTGACCATCGCATTGATGTTCATCACTTTCTCAGCAACAGACAGTGTCGGTGGGAATGGTTTCCTGGCCATTTACATTTGCTCGGTCTACCTGGGAAATCAAAACCTGATCCACAAAAAGACCATCATGCGAATGTTTGATGGAATGGCCTGGCTGATGCAAATCGTATTGTTCCTGACCCTGGGACTACTGGTTTTTCCTACCCAGATCATTCCCTTTATCGGGGTGGGTTTACTGATCTCTTTGTTTCTTATTCTAATTGCCAGACCAGTTGCAGTTTTTCTTTCACTTCTCCCCTTTAAGATGAGAATGCGACGAAGGTGGTATATCTCCTGGGTAGGTCTGAGAGGGGCGGTTCCCATCGTGTTTGCTACCTACCCTTTGTTGGCTGGCATCGATAAAGCCAACATCATTTTCAATATTGTGTTTTTCGTCTCAATCAGTTCCGTTCTTATACAAGGTACTACGCTATCTATTGTTGCCAAATGGCTGCATGTAGGATTGCCGGAAAAAGTAAAACCACCTTCACCAACAGATGAACTGTTAACCGAACACCCCAAAACGAAGATGAATGAAATAATCATCGGAAAAGGATCCCCGGTCATTGGTAAAAAGATCGTTGACCTGGATTTTCCTAAAAATGCCATCATCGCGATGATCGAAAGGGATCAGGTCTACCTGACTCCAAATGGGTCCACTGCCCTCGAAGAAAATGACAAACTAATTGTGCTGTCAGACAAACCTGAAGCAATCAATGACGTATATAGCATTCTGGAAAAAGATGACATACCATCCAACAGTTGACTAGATCAGTGTTGAGCCAAAGAGACCATATCAGAAAACACGGTGCAATCACATTATTAGTCATGTATGCCATGACCATGGCAATGGCTTTTTCCGGTACGCAAGACCATTCGTTTCAGGACCAGAACACCCATGGGTTTTACCAGTCAGACACACTGCTGGACTGCCTGAATCATACAGTTCCGGTTCAATTTGCTGAAGCCGAACGCTCAGCTCCTTTGTTGCTGGTCAAAGCAGATCATCAAAAGCTATTGATCATCCAGCAAATACATGAAAGCACTTTTCATAACCACCTTACTCAGCTATTTCATTATGTGTTTGCCACCCCGGTCAAGCACAAAGTTTCCCAGATCCTCTACCCTTTTCACTTTTTTTGGTAATCCTTTCCATAACTAATCAATAAGTCCGCACTGGGCTTAGATCTTTTAACGGGCGGCCTTCTGTCGCTCATATTTCAATATTCAAAAAGAAAAAATTATGGAAACATCAATCATTGGGCTGATTGCAATAGCCCTTTGTATAGCACCTTTTGTCATCATGTACAAAAGCAGAAAGAAAAACGAATCTTTACTGATCAATTCACTAAAAGAACTAGCCTATAGCTATAAAAGTAGTATTACTGAATACGATTGCGGACCCGCATTTGCCATCGGAACAGACATGAATAATACATACATCTTTTATTTTAAAGCTGGACAAAATCACACAGAACTATGTATACCTGTGGATAAGATTAAAAGATGCTACGTAAATGCCGAATCCCGGGCAATCCAAAGCAATAAAAGTTCAGAAACCGTAATGGATAAGTTGGAACTTGTTTTTGAGCCAAAGGACAAATCTCTTGCCCCATGCAGGTTAGAGTTGTTCAATTCAGACGAACGATTTCAACCCAACGGAGAGAAAGTGCTTGCCCGAAAATGGGAGTCCCTTGTCAATAAGCAATTGAAAAAGGTTTTGGTCTAATATTATGCTCCTCCGGGGATTGATTGCTGCGGAGGAGCTTTTTATTGCTTTATTGTTTACCCACCGCTTAAACCTTTCATTGTTTAGTCAGTCTAAGGAACGAAAATATTTATTGACTAAACACCTGAATAATGAAACGGAATTTAATAATAGCATTAATGTGCAGCCTCTTTCTTAGTGTCACAGAGGTATCTGCTCAAGTAAGAAAAAAGAAAGTTGTTGTAGTAAAAGAGCAAAAGATAAGGTACAAGAATACCAGACCTAAAACTGTGGTAGTCAGGTCATTGCCTGGAAATGCAGTAGTCGTTCGCCATAAAAAGGTCGCCTATCATTTTCATGATGGCAGATATTTTCGATTGATCAACGGAAGATACATGGCTGTGGTACCTCCCAGGGGTATCAGGATACGAACACTACCCGCTAATTTCATCCGGATCACCATAAACTCAAGACCTTATTTTTATTCCCAGGGTATCTTCTATGTTCAATACAAAAATGAATATGAGATTGTGTCACCACCTGACGGTGCTGAAGTAGATATGCTCCCTGAGGATGCCGAAGTAGTGGTCGTGGATAATCAGGAATACCATGAATTTGGTGGGACGCTCTTTCTAAGAGTCAATTCTAATGGAAAGGTACGATTCAGAGTATCTGGCAGGATTTCCTCCTGATTGATTTACTGACCTGCTCCGATACCAAACAGCAGCTCTCCTGTGCAATAGATGATTCCCTCTTCACTTGCTGAGAGGTTTTTGATCACTAGCCGGGCTTTGAGCTGCTCAATGGTTGCCTCCTGGGTCAATCGATCCTGATCAACCAATATTCGACCATAATTACTTGAGATTTTCTCCTCATTCAACGCGTCATAAAGGCTATCCAAATCAAAGGAAACACTGAGCTTTTGATCAACTGTTATCAGCTTCAAAGCTTTAGCATCTAAACTGATGACAACTGAATCACTTTCAAGTGATAATGTTTCCTGGCTGAAATCACCGTATTTTCCCCGGGAAAAATTAAATGAATACAGGTAATCGTATCCGCTCACAAGAAATACCTTGTTGGTACTTTCATCTGCATAAAACGTCGGGAAAGCAGTGTCCTCACCAGCAGACTTATAGATGTATTCAAGCCCCATCAATTCCATGGCTACATAATCCTCCGAATAACTACGTGCTTTGGCGATCTCCCTTATACTCTGATCGAACCACCCTTCAATAGCACTTAACCCATGGAAATCCTCCAAATAATTAAGAATCGAGTAGACTTCGTTATGTAGGCTGTCATTTAAAATCCCTTTATTGGCATGTTTCGGTTCCAACTTTAAGGAAAGCGTGTCTGACTCATCCCACTTAGGTTCATTTTGGATTTTCCCATCTAAAATGCTCGCACCATTGAGGATATTCTTCAATCTTTTTACCTGACTGTTTTCACTGACCTGAAACATCCCCCATGGTCCGAAAGAGCAAAACAGAATGATGATAAATAGTGAGACAGGTATCACCCGAATATCTTTGCCTCCAACCACTTTATAGATCGAAACACCAGTAAGCCATATGGCCAGTAAAATGGTGATATAACGATTGATTGTAACTCCGTAATCTGCTACCCTGATCCCAATGGCCAGATACAACATGACGATCATAGGGATCAGGACCCAATAATATCCTTTCTTGAGAAAATTAATGGGCCCGGGAACATCTTTGTCAAATGGATAGGCCAGCAACATGGCCAAAATTCCCAATACAGCCACCGCAATGATCATGTACACGATGATACCTGATGGCCAGTTCCAACCGACTATGATCTTGACAGAATAGCTATACAGGATCAAAAAATACAAGCCAATCAGCGGTATCAGTACATACAGAATGAATGTACGCAGCCCTTTGGGGTATTGTACCTCCTCATCTAGTTTCTGATAATCTGATGGAAGGCCAGCCACAAAAAACCAGGTATTAAATACCCCTGCCATGAAAAAAAACAATTCTGCATATCGTTTGTCATCAATATCCACCTGGAACAGATTATCGAGGGCAAATAATGCAAGTACTAATCCTAGAAAAACCGTCGCCGAATACAATACGGACAAAAGAAACCGGAGAAAAAGCGCCTTATTAAAATTCCAGAAACCATTGAGTGTACCCCGCTGAAGAAATGCGATAAAGGCCACCAGTAAATGAGCCGCTATCGCCAGGATCGCATACCTGATGTAGGGAATGGTGATATTCAGTGTCTCCTCAGAACCTGGTAAATAGAAATAAATACCAATAAGTACAACAATGATCCCTGAATACAGCAACCATCTAAATGAGGTGGTTTTACCAAGTACCGCCATATAGATGTCGGCAGCAGTAAAAATCGGAACCCCAAGATACCCGCACAAAAGCAGGTTGACATAGGGAAATACATTCTCAAGATCAGATTCATGCTCTACCAGGAAGATGGCGAAAAAAACCGCCATAGCTGCAGAAATGATAACCATCGGATGCCTAACAAAGGCACCAACAGCCTGCTGAAACAGAAACTGAAGTGAGGGTAGCTTCATGTGTTTAATGAATACCCAACCAATTTACGTCTTTTTCCAATTTATGATTGCATTCAACCTATCTAATAGAAAGTGATAGATGGTTTAATCTAAGATTTGAATTGGTAGCCGGTTGTGTTAATCAGCTTTGCCGAACTGACCTTTTTAAAAGGAGCCGGTTCATCATTAAATTCAGGAGGTGTAATGCCCAGGTCTTTGGCTGCTTTATCATAAAACACCTTCCGTGTTTCAGGTGTTGGACTGCAGGCATTGAATGTCTCTCCCCAAATATCGAGATTGATGATCGTTTCAATCACTCCGATACAATCTTCCAGGTGTATCATGTTTACGGGGTTTTCCGCTCCGGAAAGGTTTTTCTTCCCAGCCAGAAATCTTCCCGGATGACGTCCAGGTCCATACAATCCACCAAACCGGATCAGTGTGGTCTGAAAATGAATGTTTTCACGGAAAAGATTCTCCATCTCAAGCAAGGAAACACCTCCTCTGGAAAGTTGCCGGATATCAGCATCTATCTCCGTGACAACACCGTTAGTATCGGGGTAAACCCCGGTAGAGCTAACAAATAGTACCCTGGTAATATGGTCTTTCGCCATTCGTTGGATAGTGAGTAGCTGCTTTTTATGGAAATTGGGGTCGTCATCCTGGTTTCTTGGAGGGATGTTGATGATTAGGATATCCGATACGAAAAAGTCCCCCGGAACTCCTACCAAATCAGGATCAAAGGAAAGTTGGTAGGGTTTAATATGGGCTTCTTCAATCTGATTAAGCTTATCCTTTCTGGTCGTGCTCCCTTTAACCTGGTAACCTGAGCTAGCCAGGTGTTTACCCAGTGGCAGCCCTAACCATCCACATCCAATAATGCTGATTGACTGATTCATGGATGGCAAATTTATGAGGAATTGATCATCTTGTGATAAGTACCAATAACCCTGTTAAAATCGATAGAAAATCATTAACCTGCCTTCAGTAATGGGAATCTCATCTTCTAGTATGTTCCCAAGCCAGGAAGATGGCTTGTCTTCTTTTACGGTTGTTTTCTCACTCATTGTGATGGTTGGACCAATCATCAGTTCACAACCCAGGCGACTGGTAAAATTAAACTCCCGACCCAGCGTAGCCATTAAGATAGACCTCCTCTCTATTTCCCACTGGTCTTCTACTTCATAAAACGAAGGGCCAAACCGAATAATCCAGGGCTTCACCTGTGCCTTATTCTTTTCCTTCCCAAACCTAAACCCCATATTGAGTCCCCAGTAATAACCCCTATCCATATCATGAACAACAGCTGGCAACCCGAAAATAAACTCAAACTGGAGAGATTTCTCGTGATAGATAGTACTCAAATGGTACCCTGATGGGTAACCAATCCCGGCGGACATCCTTACATTAGATTGGCTGAAAGCAAACAATGGAAACAGCCATGAGATCAACAGAAAAAAGACTAATTTTTTCATGGTTCAAAATGATTAATGAATCAAATTTAGAACCACGAAACCATGAAGTAAAACGGTATTTTGCCTGCTAATTCGGATCAGTTGCAGTTTTTGCAACTTTTCAGATCAGATGGCCCATTCAGTCTGAAGGTTTGGCAGGTAGCATGTTCCTAATGGCTGAAATCTGCCACTTTTTCTTGTTTTTCACCACGATAAATGTGCTCCACATCTTTCGGATGGACCCATCGGCCTGGTAGATCTCATACCGGGCATCTACAATAGCGCTTTGTTTCCCAATCATGCGGATATGCTCCACCGTCAGCACCCGCTTTCCCGGATTCCCGGAGGAGCTTCGCATCATACCTTTAAACGCGCCTTCTTTACCCCTCCTCCACTCCCCGGATGACACCAGCTGATCGATATCAGTAGTGATAATACTGGTCAGTAAAGTTGTATCCTGCGTTTCACGGGCCTGAGCATAGTCTGCGATGAGCTTTTTAATCGCCTCATCCTCTTGCTTCTGGCTCAAAGCAGGAATTACCGCCCAAATAACCAAACAAATAAAAACAAGAACTGATCTCATGGTTTTTACTTTTAACTCAATAACCAATTAACTCATTAACTCAATAACTCATTAACCCATTAACCTACCAACCAAATAACTAACCACCAAATCACACCTCAAAACTATCTGCCTCTAAATAAGCCTGGATCAGCTTCTGCTCTCCTTCTTTACCAGGATATTTATTGCCGTGCTCCATACCCATGATGCCTTTAAATCCTTTGTCATAGATATGTTTGAAAACGTTCTTGTAATTGATCTCACCGGTAGTCGGCTCTTTTCTTCCGGGATTATCCCCAATCTGAAAATAAGCAATTTCTTCCCATGTCAGATCAATATTTCTGATGATATGACCTTCCGTCTTTTGCATATGATAAATATCGAATAGGATCTTGCATGAAGGGCTATTTACAGCTTTACAGATCTCATAGGTCTGATCAGATTTTTGAAGGAAAAGATCAGGTGAATCGCTCAGTGGCTCTAGCACCATAACCAAACCATGCGGTTCAAAGATCTCAGCCCCCCTTCGCAGTGCTTCCACTACATTTGCCGTCTGAATACCAATAGGCAATTTTCTTTCGAAAGCACCCGGCACCACGGTCATCCATTTAGCATTCACCCTTTTGGCCACGTCAACAGCTCTTTTGCAGCCATCCAGGAATATGTCCACATTTTCTTTGGTGCCTGCGGCAAGGGTATTGGCCAGGTTGCCACCTTTATCCACCACAAAGACACCCATCTCCATTTTGGTCTTGGCCATCTGATTGGCAATTTGCTCCTGGGTTTTTACGTCCCTTTTCATCATCCCATTATCCTCCAGTGCTGTGAAACCCTGGTCAGTCATGAACTTCAACTGATCAATCAGGTCCTCACCTGCCGAATTTTTAAACATGCCAAAGTGCGGGGCATATTTCATTTTAAAATCATTCTTACCTTTTGCTGAAAGGGGCATCGCAAAGCCACCAGCCATGGCAGTAGTTCCCACGATTGAGCTTGTTTTTATGAAGTTTCTTCTGCTGTTGTTCATTTTTGCTTTTTTTTAGAATATATGGTTGGGTTAACAATTTTTTACTTTGACTGTCTAAATTATACAGGCTAGTTCAAAAAGTTATCACTAAGGCAGGGAAACCTATTGAACTTAGTGATGAAGTTCATCCACTGCTATTATCTTTATCCCAAATCAATGACCCATGAACCTAAAATACGCTTGTTTTTCTTTACTCAAGATTACCCTGATTTTTTTCCTGATAATCACTGCCTGTGAACAACCCCAAAAAGAAGAGGATTACTTCACATCAGGGTTCAAAGCACTGGAAGTCAACAAGTCCTCTGCCACGATCTGGACGCGATTGTATGCTCAGGAAACTCCCAACCCCATTAAGCATGACCGAAAGCCAACAGTATTTCGACACCCCATTGAGTTTGATGAGGAAATGCCAGTTGCACAAATGGACGGCGGAGTGAAGGGTAAGGAAGGTGAAGTGAGGATAACACTAAAATCGGAGAAAGATCAAAAGGCATCACCCTGGCTCCCTGCACTGGCAGCAAATGACTATGCGGTAAATCATTATTTTGGATCGCTTGAACCTGGCACAACATACCAGGTGACGTTGGAGTCTAAAGCATCCGGCACAACATACCAGGGGTCATTCAGCACGGCCCCAACAGCCAGCCAGGTAGTTCCTATCCATTTCACAACATCTACCTGTCAGTATTTCTGGAGCTTCGATGACAGTTTAAGGGGTTTTAAAATTTACGATCTGATGAATTCCATGAATCCTGATTTTTTTGTTCAGACCGGGGATTATGTGTATTACGATAAGCCCGGTCCGTTGTCTAAGGACCTGGAAGCTGCCCGACACAAGTGGCATGCCATGGACTCCTGGCCTTCTTTGGTAGATTTTCACGCCAAAGCACCCATGTATATGATCAAAGATGATCATGACCTCCTTAAAGATGATATCAGTGACAAATCAGCCTTGTATGGAAATCTATCATATGCCGATGGACTGAAGATCTGGCGAGAGAATGTACCGCTAAAGGGAGAACCGTATAGAACGTTTCGCTGGGGCAAAGATTTACAAATCTGGTTGTTGGAAGGTAGAGAGTTCAGGTCCAACAACAAAGAAGAGGATGGGCCAGACAAAACCATTTTAGGTAGCAAACAGAAGCAGTGGCTGACCAGCACACTTCAGAATTCTGATGCTACTTTCAAGATCCTTTTTTCTGCCACTCCCATCGTTGGTCCTGACCGGGATCGTAAGTCAGACAACCATGCGAACAAAGTCTATCAAACCGAAGGTGATTGGATAAGAACGTTGATCTCCGAGACAGAAAACCTTTACGTGATCAATGGAGACCGCCACTGGCAGTATCATTCTATTGACCCGGGCACTGGTGTACACGAATTCGGTTCGGGGCCGATCAGCAATGCCCATGCACAAGGCTGGGATCCGGATGACAAGCGACCACAGCATCAGTTTCTGCGTGTCAATGGTGGCTTTTTAGGAGTGAAAGTATTCAGAAAAAAGGACGTACCTCAAATTGTATTCACGCACTATGATGTGGAAGGAAATGAGGTGTACACTCAGGCTTTCGGTCATTAAGCAGCAAAAAAGATAAAATTTTGTTTGACTCAACGGCTAAAGCTTATTGGAGAATAGCTTAAATTAATCGGCTAACCCCATTTAATCTTAAAAATGATGAGTCTGATAAAATCCTTTTTGTTTGGTCTGACGGCCTTCGCACCCCTATTCCTGATTAGCCAACCTCACCTGTTACCTAAAGAACGGGTGATCTTCCTCACGGAAGAATGGAAAGGTGATCGCGATGATTATGGCAGGCCACTGGTCCCTGATGAGTGGCTCGATCGGGTGAGTCATGTAAGTGTAGAGGAAGCGTGGAAAACCCTCAAGGAAAACGGATACAACAACCAGCTGGAAACAGAATGGCACATTCTGGATCCGGAAAGGGTCATGGTGGGTAGAGCATTTACTGCTACATTTCTACCCAAACGTCCGGGATTGGATGACCGGATGATTGAGCTTGGAAACGAAGCCGGATTTCAGGGAGGTACGAATCAATGGCCCATGAGCATGCTCTCTCAGGGAGATGTCATTGTAGCAGATCACTATGGCAAATTGAGAGAAGGTGCCTTTCTGGGAGATAACCTCGCTCAGGCCATCTACACCAATTCCGGTAAAGGAGCGATCATCAATGGCCATGGACGAGACATCATTGGAGTGAAAAATATTGATGGGATCAACATCTGGGCCAAAGGATGGCATCCCTCCCACAGCGCTGAACGCATGCTGATCAGCATCAACGACGTCACACGAATGGGTGAAGCGATATGTCTACCGGGCGATGTAGTCCTGGCTACTCAGGCCGGAGTGCTCTTCATCCCTCCTCACCTCATGGAAAAAGTTCTCCTGGGCAGTGAAGTGGTGAGACTGGAGGATGCCTTCCGGCAAGACAAGATCGCTAAAGGAATTTATACCAGTCAACAAGTATATCAATCTGAATGGACTTCTGAGATCAACCAGCAATTTTACCAATGGTTGAGTGAAAACCGGACGAGTATCCGGGATAAACACCATGTACCGCTAGAGATCATTGAAAAAATGCTCAAGAATAAAAGCCGCGACTGGAAATCATGGATCAAATAGCTAGATATGGAAAAAATCTCGGTGGAAACTAAAGTTAATCAGCCGTTGCAAAAAGTCTGGGATTGCTTTACCAATCCTACACATATGACTCAATGGAATTTTGCTTCTGATGATTGGTGTTGCCCAACCGCATCAAACGACCTGAGGCCAGGTGGAAAATTGACCAGTCGGATAGAAAAAAAAGACGGGAGTATCGGATTCGACTTTATGGGGACTTATACAGTCGTGGAAATCCAGGAGTTGCTTGAATATATGCTAGAGGATGGCAGAACAGTTTCCGTCACATTTAAAGAGGAAAATGGAGTGGTTAAAATCATTGAAACCTTCGAGCCGGAACCAGACAATGATCCTGAGTTTCAAAAGTGGGGATGGCAAACCATCTTATCCAACTTCAAAAAATATGTAGAATCAATTTCTTAGCATGTTTTAAGCAACCCGCTGAGTGTATTTCTGACCGTACTCAACTGGTGTCAGTCCAACATACTTCTTGAAAACCTCACGAAATGACTTGGGATCACTGTATCCCACGCTGTACATGGTCTCATTTACATGAAAGGCACCTGACTCCAGCTTGCGTTTGGCAGCTTCCATCCTCACTCGCTGCAGATACTCCAGAATCGAGTTACCAGTTGCTTTCTTAAACCTGCGCTCAAGTGTTCTCCGGGTGATGGCATTTTTCGATGCCAGCTCATCGATGGTCAGAGGCCCGGAGAAACTATTCTCGATTTCCTGCTGCACATTGAGCACAACCTCATCCTGATGTCCTTTCTGACCTACAAAAATGGTAAATGGAGATTGACTACCCCTGTCTATATCTATCATATAGGATTTGGCAGTAAGCACGGCCAACGCTCTCCCACCATATTTCTCTATCAGGTACACCAGCAAGTTGGTAAACGCATAGGCGCCTCCACATGTATAAATTCCTCCACTTTCGATGACAATATTCTCCGCTACCACTTTAACGTTGGGGTATGCTTCAGCCAGTTCATTGGCATGTCCCCAGTGTGTGGAGCATTTCTTCCCATCCAGCAACCCTACAGAAGCCAGTAAAAACGCTCCAATACACATGGCCGCAACTTCAGCACCCTGACGATGCTGTTTTACTACCCATTCCATCAATATTGAGTTGTCTTTGGCAACCTGGTCCAGCTTGCCGTGCACAGCAGGCACGATGATCAGGTCAGTCTTGCTAATCTGATCTATGGTTTTCTGCGGATTGATGGTATAAAAACCATCAGCATCCGGAGACGGATTACCCATCCCTACCAACGCTACCTCAAACAGCCCTTTACGGGTCTGATTGAAAAACATATCATTGGCCCAATTCAGGATCTGAAAGGCTCCGCCAATATTGACAATGCTGTATTGTCCTTTAGGGACCAAAATCGAAACATGTTGCATGGTCATTCTTTTTATGTAAAGTTCTAAAAAAAGAATGTCGCAATCAACCCATTAGAATGTCGTAATCACACATCGCGAACCTTCAATATTTACTCTAAATTGCTTTAACAAACGTAATGGTTCGATGGGCAAGTGTCCTCACTTCAAACACTCATATACGGATTAATAACATGAACACAGAGATCATTTATATACACGGGGCAGGCTTTCAGGACCCCCAATCAGAAAGCAGACTGCTATTGAAAGACCTCATGCGGGAAGTGGACGATGGACTGGAAATTCATGCGCCTGAAATGCCAAACCCAATGAACCCTGATTGCGTTGCCTGGATGGATGTATTGGATGCTACGATCCATAAATTAGACGGAAGGATCATTCTTATCGGTCATTCGTTGGGAGCGTCAGTGATCCTGAAATACCTTACTGAAAGAGCGGTAGAAATTAACATTGAATCAGTCTTTTTGATGGGGACTCCCTTTTGGGGCAACTCCAACTGGAAATCAAATGATTTCAGGCTCGATCTAAATCATCTTGAACGTCTATCAGCATTTGATTCTATTCACTTCTTTCATGGTGTGGATGATGATGTCGTACCTGTCAGTCACCTGGATGATTACCTCCAATTGATCCCACATGCTCACGGACAGCTTGTTGAAGGAGCGGATCATTACCTGAGAAATCATATTCCTTCCATGGTATCGCTGATCAACAATTTGACAACAAATACTTACACTTTAAATCTTTAAAACACATGGCAACTTTTCAAAAAATCGTTCCCTCGCTCTGGTTTGACAATCAGGCCAAAGAAGCAGCCAATTTTTACTGTTCTATATTCCCTGAATCAAAAATCCTAAGCCATTCACCCCTGATCACAGAATTTGAATTGTCCGGACAGCGATTCTCTGCCTTGAATGGCGGTCCGCAATTTAAGTTTTCAGAAGCTGTTTCTTTTATCGTAAATTGTAAAGACCAGGATGAAGTGGATCTCTACTGGAATAAGCTGACAGCTGAAGGTGGTGAGGAAAGCATGTGTGGTTGGCTAAAGGATAAATACGGTCTTTCCTGGCAGATCATCCCCGAACAATTGAGAAAGATGATGACAGAAGGAACTGAAAACCAAAAGAAAAAAATGATGGACAAGCTCCTGACTATGCGGAAACTCATCGTTTCAGAACTGGAAGCTGCTTTCAACTCATAAATAGATATCAATACTTAAACTCTTATAACCATGGCAAGTACTAGCACCTACCTCAATTTCACGAGAGAAACAGAACAGGCATTCAATTTCTATAAAACAGTATTTGGTGGGGAATTCGTTGGAGACGGGATCTCCCGAATGGGTGAAGCACCTCCCCAGGAAGGCTATCCTCCCCTGGCAGAGGAAGATAAAAACCTAGTGATGCATGTTGCGCTGGAGATTACCGGCGGCCACATGCTGATGGGCACTGACGCCCCTGAGTCGATGGGATTCAAACTCAACAAAGGCAACAATGTGTATATCAACCTGCAGCCAGATACCCGAAAAGAGACCAAACGACTCTTTGATGCATTGTCAGCTGGTGGCGAAGTGACCATGGAGTTGCAGGACATGTTCTGGGGTGACTACTTCGGATCATGCACCGACAAGTTTGGTGTTCAATGGATGTTTGCCTGTGCGGAGAAGGCGTAAATCTGATCGGATTAAATTCTAGATTACGCTCACAGCCAAAGCCGTTAGATTTTATATTTCCCAGAGGTAGCTGTCCATTGATTATGACAACGTGTGCCTCTGGATAAATTAGGGTGGTTTGAATTACCACGCCTTTGATGTCTGAGCGAACTATACCCATTTCAAATGAAGATCAATTTTCATCTAGCACGTATTGCACCTTACAGTCATTTTGAGTTTGACTGGTAATCACAAGTGAGCTACCGTCATAAGTATAATCATAAATGGTAAAGTCTGTTCCAGCCGTCCAGTAAATATAGATTTCTGAATTTTCCGTATCCAAAACGTTTTTTGTTCCCTGGGATAAGGACCCTGTTGTTCTTGAAAATGTGCCATCACTATTGAATTGCCACGTCGCACAACTCTCAGTTGATGGGTTACAGGCGGTGGATTGATTGTCTGCCGAATTAGGGCATTCTACATCATTGAGACTCACCTGATTGTATGTGCCCACAATTAAAGTAAGTGGATCAGTATTATCATCTTTATCCCCACAAGATGATAAATATGCTAAAAATACAATTAAAATAAAGCCAAGAGAGATTACATGATTCTGTTGGGACTTAAGAAGGCTAAGACGATTCCTATTGAATAAAAGAGCAATAGTATTACGATTAACCACATGATTACGACAGTGACTCTATAATTTATTAGATACATATTATTATTTAATAAGTAGTATGCTAATAGAAAATCCACTAATGTAAGCAAAAACACTAACCACAAAAAAATCTTTTTACCCAATGTAATCTTTTTAAATGCCGCATAGCTATCAGCTGTATCTGATTTGATTAGATTAAGATCTAATCCATATAAAAAAAATAAAATTCCATTCTTATAAAAAAGAAATCCGAGCGAGAAAAAAATCAAGAGGCCAAGTAATATGAGAAAAACTATTTGCAAAATAGAAGGATAATGCATAGTGATTTCATTAAGCTTGTTTCTGGTTCTTAAATAAATGATTCAATGGCTCATTTCTCATGCCAGCTACCAGATTGATAAACAATTCAGTAGACTTCTATGCCCAT
This sequence comes from Cyclobacteriaceae bacterium, assembly GCA_965223915.1. Taxonomy (GTDB): domain Bacteria; phylum Bacteroidota; class Bacteroidia; order Cytophagales; family Cyclobacteriaceae; genus UBA7330. Next base: position 4,855,363 of record OZ245027.1, read on the forward strand.
AACTACTATGAATATACTTCTTTTTCGACTTATTTCCACATAACAGTATTATAAAAAATGGCAAATACTAAAATCCTACCATTCTGATCTAATGGCAAACCCATAATTAATATACCCACTCAATGAATGCAGAACTTTTGCCAAATAGCCCGATCAGATGAGCAAGACATAATTTTATGATGTTGTCTGATTTCCTAACTTTATCGCATGCTACAACTCTTTCTCCTTGAGAAAAAAACACTACTCAAAGGCTGGGTATTATGCTTTGTATTCAGCTTTCCCTTTACTTTCCTTCCGGTTGTCTTTGGTGATGGAAACCTCTGGCAGGATATCATTACCCGGGCACCCACTTCTTTACTGTATACAGCAGGGTTTTCCACTGCATTGTGTATGGCAGCACTGGTGATCAATTATGACCGACAAAGTGTAAAACTCAAAATCATCAATAAACCCGCATTCAAGCAGTTAAACTCCAAACTCATCCCAACTGGCCAGGGTAGCTTAACCGAAGACCTCAGTTTTTACCTGGACATACATCATAACGATTTCCAATATACCCTCGATATCATCATTGATCTGGAAGATTACAAAAAACAAACCCTTGTTATTGTACCCATCTTGCAGGAAACCAGCAGCAATGATGTGATCAGTCAATACAAAGAATTGTTAAAACGTGAATTCAGGCTGAGCTCCAATAAGTACCGCATTGAGATTCAGTTCAAGCCTGAAGAAATCAATCTGGTAGATCCAATGGGGCTGGTTAAATATTTTACTTTGATAGAAGCTAAGCTCATGTTGACGCCTACCTGAATAAAATCGATTTTTTTGATACTGAAAGTAGTCTGAAGAAAAACCATACTGTATTTTTAGGGGATGGAAAAGTATGGTCTCCACGGAAAGTTTAATGTAAAGAAAGGGAAAGCTGATGAATTGGGTGCGATCCTGATCGAAGCATCTCAGATTGTTTCAAAAGCCAAAGGCTGTCAGCTATATGCTATCTCGAAAGATCCCGGCATACCCGATGCAGTGTGGGTCACAGAAATCTGGGATACCAAAGCTGACCATGACGCCTCTCTTTCCATTCCGGAGGTACGTTCACTGATTGCTAAAGCCATTCCATTGATTGATGGAGCTCCCTCCAAAGGGCAAGAGCTTGAGGTAATGGGTGGTTATGGTATTTAATGAGCACGACGATGTTAGATGACTTTAATATCACCCACAACACGCAAAACATGCGTTTTGAAGTAACAAAAGACGATCACCTGGCAGAACTCACCTATCGGCTCAAAGACAATGAGATCTACCTCATGCACACAGGTGTACCCAAAACGATCGGGAATTATGGCATTGCCAAAGGACTGACCGAGTATGCTTTGAAGTATTCGCTGGAAAATGGCTTAAAGGTCATTGCCTATTGTCCCTATGTTCGGGCATATATGAAAAGACATCCAAACTGGAGAGAAGCACTAGCTCCCTAATATCAAATCTTTATTGGGTGATACTTAATACCGATCCGGCGATGTGTCGGGTACCATCATCTTTGTTGAAGTAGTAAACCACCAGCGCCCGATCATCATCCAGTTGAGTTGACCAGGGGTAGCCCAGATCTCTCGTTCCTCCATCATCCCGAATGATAAATTCAGGTGCGGTCGAAATATCCGTACATTCCGGATTCAAAATCTTTGCCCGGATTCCATACGGTTCATGGCGATATCCGTAAGTCAAAAGCACCCGTCCATCATGTAGTTTGAGTGCATGAAAAGGGTGTCCCTGAAATCCCATTTTCTCCCAGGGCTGAAAGCTTTTTCCTCCATCTGTAGATCTGGCGAAACAGGCTTGATCATCAAAACCGCCAGTCCTCAGGAATGCCACCAGGTCTCCGTTGGGTGTCTCAAGTATTGAGGTCTCATTGAAGGTTACCTTGTCATCAACCGCTACCGGGCATGAGTATTCCCAGGTCAATCCCTTATCTTCTGAAATGAGTAAGTGAGTAGACGTGGTTGTTGAATTTTCCATACCGGCCGCTACCACCCAGAAGAGTCTGCCGTCCCTGCCTTCACACATTGCGCCTCTGTTGTATGCCGGTAATGGCCTGCCCAATGCATCATTTCGGCTTTCAATGGGCAAACTAGGTGGATAGAAAGGTCCCTCCCACGACTTCCCATCGTCTTCTGATTTCACCAGGTAACCACCCAGAAATACCACACCTTCTTTGTTCTCGGAAAAAGGTTTTTTCAAATTGGGCATTCCGTCCGGGCGGACAAATGCCCAGCCGTAGCTACTACAAATAATTGTTCCGTCACTCAATCGTACCATACATGGATCCTGCGAACCACCGAACGGATGTGCATAAAGCAGTGAGGGTTCCTCTGACCAGTTGATCCCACCCGTTGATCGCATCATCACCAGGTAGCTGTTGGGGTCCACATGATTGTTGTCTTTTTCTCCAAAGACCTGTCTGTTAGGGGCTCTGCGGAATGAAAGAATGAAATCGTCGTCTGTACGCACAATGGATGGAAAAGCCGAATAGAAGGCCGTATCTTTATAGATTACAATGTCCGAAATTTTTTCCAGAGAGGCTTGTTGCCCGTAGGCCAATGGCACCACAAGCATAATCAAACATGAGATAAAACCTGTACGAGAAAAAAAAAGCTGTATCATAGTTGGGTTGGTCTGGGTTGAGTGTTTTATTTTGAGTAACCATATTATTTTTCTAATAAGGATACCATGATTGACGCTTGTCGTACTATTTTATTCATATAGATTTAATTTTTTTTCTAATCATCATTAACTTACCGGTATGACCGAACTTCACGAGCTTGCCCAGTTGGCAGTTAAATATGTCAATACCACGGGAAGACATATCTTCCTGACGGGTAAAGCGGGTACGGGAAAAACCACTTTTCTAAAATACATCGTTGAGCATACCTTTAAAAAGGCTGTGGTAGCCGCACCAACGGGTGTTGCAGCGATCAATGCCGGCGGTGTCACCCTACACTCATTGTTCCAGCTCCCTTTTGGTACATTCATTCCTGAAAATATCCAGTTGGACGAAGTCAACTCTCAGATCACCACGCCCACGACTTTATTGCGAGACCGAAAATTTAGCGCGAGTAAAAGACAGCTGATCCAGGAGCTGGAATTGTTGATCATTGATGAAGTGAGTATGCTTCGGGCAGACTTACTGGATTGTATTGACCATACGTTGAGATTGCTAAGAAAGAATAGAACCGAGCCGTTTGGTGGTGTCCAGGTTTTGTTTATTGGGGACTTGCTTCAATTACCTCCGGTCATTAAAGATTATGAAAAGTCTTTGCTTAGTCCTTATTATGACAATGCCTATTTCTTTCAGGCACAAGCATTGAAAGATATCCCTCCTATTCGTGTAGAGCTACAAAAGATCTATCGTCAAACAGATCAAAAGTTTATAGGTCTGCTAAACAGGCTAAGAAACAATCAGCAGACTGCCGATGATATAAAACTGTTAAACGATCATTATCGGGAAGATCATGAAAGCCTGTCTGATGGATTCATTCACCTAACCACTCACAATCACAAAGCCGACCGGATCAATCAAAAACGGTTGGATCAGCTGGAGGGAAAATTAAGAACATTCTCTGCCTACATTGAAGGAGAATTTCCTGAAAACATGTATCCTGTGGAATATGATCTTAAATTAAAGGAAGGAGCACAGGTGATGTTTATCAAAAACGACCCATCAGGCCAGGGCAGGTTCTACAACGGAAAGATTGGCAAAGTCTCAGCACTTACCGCTGATGATATTCAGGTGGAATTTGAAGATGGTAGCGAAGTGACTGTTGAAAAATATTTATGGGAAAACAAAAGGTATGCGCTGAGTAAGATCAGGGATGAGGTTGTAGAAAAAACACTGGGTAGCTTTGAACAGTACCCGCTGAAGTTGGCCTGGGCGGTGACCATTCATAAAAGCCAGGGGCTTACCTTTGAAAAAGCCATTCTTGATCTCTCTGGTACATTTGCACCGGGTCAGTTGTACGTAGCACTTTCAAGGCTCACTTCGCTCAATGGACTGGTCCTTTCCTCCCATATTGGGGATTCTATCCCAACAATCGACACCAGCCTGAGGGAGTTCGTAGCTTCTTTTCCCAGCCAGAAAGAACTGGTGGATAGCCTGACCAATGACCGTAAAAATTTCATTTATCAATTTGCATCCAAGGTTTTTGGTTTTGATCGGATATTTCAGGAGCTGAAATCACATGAACGGAGTTTCAATAAAGATGAAAAACGATCCATTAAGCAACAGTATCTGGCCTGGACAGCAGAACTGAGCAATGAACTGATGCCGCTGGTTACCGTAGGAAACAACTTTATCAAACAGGTTGCCAGTATTCTGAAAAAAGAGTATTATCTAATGGCGCTTGAGGAAAGGGTAGATAAAGCCAGGGCATATTTTCAGCCCAAGCTTACGGAACTCAATAGCCGAATCAAGGATCACAAAAAGACCATCGGAAAAGAAAAAAAGACCAAAAGTTATCTGGAGGAACTGGAGCTGATTCAGGCCATGTTTGAATACCAGATCAATCAATTGGTGAAGTTCTCCATGTTTATCAGTGAAGCCGCCCAAAACAAGGTACTCACCCGGGAGCAGCTACAATCTACTGATCTTCCCAAAACAGCAGGGAATAGCAAAGGGAAAAGGACCGCCAGAAAAGACAAGATACCTTCGGCAAAAATCACCTTTGAGATGTACAAAGACGGCAGAAATGTGGAAGAGATTGCCAAATCCCGTGGGTTGGTCAAAGGAACCATAGAAAGTCATTTAACTAAATACGTTGAGGCAGGCGAATTGGATATTACCACACTGGTGGAGGAGAAAAAGATCAAGAAGGTGATGGAATATGTAGACAGAGGGATCCTCAGAGGTGGAGACATCAAATATGAACTTGGTGATGACTACAGCTACGGAGAAGTTCGCATGATCCTGGCTCATGCCCGATGGCTGGAGAGCAATGGTGAATTAAAATGACCTCCTAATTACCTGAATATGATGTGCTCCACATGCGTATAGGTACCATTGGTAACTTCTAAAAGATACGGCCCCGGATTCAAATGATTAATGGTCAGCTCCACCTTAAGCTCGGGAGCGTTAAAAGAATTATTCCAAACCACTTTGCCGGAAATGTCCCTGATTACCATATTCAGACTGGTTCTGCTAAACCTTTGGCCCAGATAGATGGTGAACTTGTCACTTACAGGGTTGGGGTAGATATTCATGTCATCAGTCGTCTCATAAAAGGCTATGATCGTTTCTGAGGTTTCGTTGGCACCATCAAAATCAAATTGTCTTAAACGGTAATAATTAGCTCCATCAACAGGATTTTGATGTACATGAGTGTAAGAGATCATCTGATCTGTGGTACCATTTCCATCTACCATTCCGATAACATCAAACTTACCATCGCCAGCACTGTGTTCTATCTCAAACCGCTCATTATTGAGTTCACTGGCAGTTTTCCAATCAAGTACAACCCCTTCTTTCGTGGCCGTGGCCACAAATAAGATGAGCTCTACAGGAAGCAATGAAAAATCACAGGAAGAACCATCCGTACCGTTCAATGCGGTTAATGTCAGTTCATTATCAACAATGTCACCCGCATTGAATTCATAAGAATAAGTCTCAATCGTTCCGTTCTTTTCCGGAAATGTGATATCGATGGAATAATCATCTGTCATGTTCGGCAAATGAAAAACTGATATCGGAGGGTTTTGTGCCCCATGTCCGGCAGAATTACTCCCGCTTTGAGCCGAAGAAACGATCGTTCCCCCACTATCCTTTATGATCACTGTGGCTCCCACAACAGGTCTGTTGGAGGGCGTACCATCTACACAGTCTTCAATGAATACTTTCATGTAATCGCATCCTCCTCCATCACACAGGTCACTTTCCCAAATTTGGTTATTTCCCCCATTCACATTTACATAGATGTCGTAATCGCCATCATCATCATAATCCACAAGGTTTACCCCTTCCGCATCCGCGTTGACATTGATATTCTCCTGTGTAAAGCTCAGACCTGCAATGCTGTTAGGTGTTGCAGTGTTGTTCTTGAATAGAAAGCTGTTGGTGCCATCATTACCTAAAAACAAGTCCTGATCACCATCTCCATCCACATCGGCACAGGCACACCCATCAATATCAGATCCACCGGTGATTGTGGGTTTTCCCGTTGCAGTAAAAGTGCCAGTTGGGTGTTGCAACCAAATTTGGTTGGTCCCACCATCGGTCCAGTAGATGTCAAGGTCACCATCCAGATCAAAATCACAGAAGATCACCCCACCCTTATTGCCGTTTTGGGTATTAGTGGAAGCATCGTCAGAAAAAGTTGTATTGGCAGTGAAGGTTCCATCACCATCGTTTTCCCAGAGGTCATAGGTCCCCGTGGGTTTTCTGACAATAAAATCTACGTATCCATCTGCATTATAGTCTCCAGTGGCAAGGAAATCTCCATTGTCGGATGTTAGTGGTAGCCCAAGGGTGTTACCCGTCACAGAAACATGTCTGAAGTAATTGTGAGAAGTAGCTTCGGCCTCCGTACTCATATCCCCATCACCAAAAGTGGTGTTTATGGTAGCTGCAGCGTCCTGCTTCCTGTTCTCCAGGATATCGATTCCACATTCCCCATTTTCGATGAGGATGTCCAGCCATCCATCGTTGTTATAGTCGATCAACCCTATGCCTTCGGAATTTAATCCATCCCCTAATGAACAACCGTCTCTCTTGAGTTGAGTGATGATCAAGTTTGCATTCATTGGTCCACCAACACCAAATTTGAAACCAGGAGAACCCTGGTTAATATATATCTGGATTTCGCTGTGTGCATTTCTTATGATATCCAGATAGCCATCGTTGTTGAGGTCTCCCCATAAGACCGATCGTTCGGCTACAGTGTTTCTTAAGTCTCTTGCATTACTATTGGTGATGTCCGAAAAACTGGGATTGGCTGCACCATCATTCTCAAATAACCTGGTTCTCCCATTGGTACTATTCCAGTTGGTATTCACTAGCAGGTCAAGATCACCATCATTATCAAAATCCCCCCAAACAGCGCCTCCATCTTTAGCGTTTCCCATTTCTGCTCCTGTACCGGTCTGTTTGGTCCAGGTCTGAGAATAACCTATAAAGGATGCAATGAGTAAACATGATAGCATAGCTGGTTTTAGCAAACTATCTCTAAACATCAATATCAAAATTAAAAGGTATCTCCTAGCGGGCTGGAACTACAAAGTAAAGTGAAATATTACTAAAACACCATCTAATCTTAAAAACATAATATTCGATTCGTATCGATATCATACAAAAAGTGTTCCAAAATGAACACTGCTTTACCACTGAATATTATTAATTACCTCATTATTAATTACTTACATTTAGTGGCTTATTTTTTGTTGCTTCTTGATGCAACCATCATTATGCTATTCTCATCTAATGAATGAACCTAACAGGTAACTCAAAAACTTTAAAAGACTACGCACATGAAACAATTCATCAATTTCTCAATCATCTTTTTACTGGGCATATCAGTCGCCTGTAGCCAGTCTAAAGATGTACGCCAACTGGACTTTTTTAATGCCATTCACTCAGCAGGCAGCTGGGATGTATTTATTAAAAAGGGTAACACAGAGCGCGTGGTGATCGAAGCAGACTCAGGTCCTATCGAAAAAATCCAAACCGAAGTAGACGGCAACACCCTGACCATTAAGCTGGAAGAACGAAACTGGTCGTTTTCTAACAACTTCAGAAATGTAAAGATCTATGTCACATTCACGGAGCTGGGTAAAATTGTTGGTTCCGGTTCAGGAACCATCAGACTTGAATCCCCATTGGACAGTGAAGACATCATGATCAGATCCAGTGGGTCGGGTAATTTTTACGCTGAAGAAAACCTAAAAGCCGAGGATGACCTCAACATTGTGAATAGTGGATCAAGTACTCTCAAACTGATGGCAGCAGTCTCTGCGGGTGACGAAACTGAAATCACCAACAGTGGATCGGGTGACATCGAAATTGATGGTCTTTTTGCTGACGAACTGGAAATCACCAATTCGGGATCAGGTGGGATCGAGATAGGTGGTGGGGAGATCAACACCCAATCCATTCGATTGAGCGGATCGGGTAACATGAAAATGGAAGACCTAAAAAGCAAGACCTGTAGCATCAGAAAAAGCGGATCAGGCAGTGTTTATGTGAGCGTGTCTGAAATCCTCAGTGGCAGCAGTTCCGGATCGGGTAACGTATATGTCAAAAACGGAAAACCCAGATTAGACTTCAATTTTTCAGGATCGGGAAAAATAAAATACTTATAGTCACCAGATTCAACAATCCACAAAGCCCGGAACTTTTTTCGGGCTTTTTTTATCTGATTGAAATCATTGGAACCAATGTTTTGTTTATTTGGACATGATTCAATTTTCTATCTATCAGGTATTCTCCGATCTGAAATTCGGCGATCGGGGCAATACAGCAGCGGTGGTGCTATTGAATGAACCTATCCCTGCCGAAAAAATGCAATCACTGGCTGCTGACCTTAATCAACCTGCCACATCATTTCTATGGAAGGAATCTGGTCATTGGCATGTTCGATGGTTTGCCCCGGACGAAGAAATTGGCCTGTGCGGTCACGGTGCCTTTGCCAGCTTCGCTTTCTTAAAAGACGAAGAGATGATGGATCCATTCCTTTCCATGAAATATAGCGATGGAGCCATCGAAGGATGGAGAAATTCCTCCGGGATCACCATTGGACTTCAGACCATTGTCCGGATGAAGAAAATCGACCCTCCCGAGCCTATCCTTAAAGGTTTGGGGATACCCATCATTGAAATGTATGAAACCAGTAATAAACACCTGATCTTAACAGATACAGAAAGCAGCATAACGGCCATGAAACCTGATTTTAACGTATTGAGAGCAAGTGACATATTCGGTTATGCAGTGACAGCCCCGGGAGATCAAACTGATTTCGTAAGCCGAACGCTGGTACCGCACGTAGGTCAGCTGGAAGACCATGCCACGGGCTCATCTCACGCCATACTCACCCCCTACTGGGCTGAAAAACTGAATAAAAACAGGATGGTTGCCAGGCAGCTTAGTCTGCGTGGAGGATACTTCAGATGTGAACTGAATGGAGATCTTGTTAAGCTGGGCGGAGGGCATGAAAAGATAGCTTCCGGTCAATTAAACCTCGTCAATTGACATTGATCAGTTCACAGACTGCCTTCCCGAATTTCATCTTTGCTTCTATCATCAATGGTAATCTACGTTTATCCGTGGTAACCCAAACCTTGACCATATATTTTTCCGGAAATGTCCCGCTTATTGGAAATAATATATAGGCTTTGTGGCATAGATGGCGCCCGAGGACGGTTGTAATCTCCTCCTCTCCTACATATTCTACCCCGAAAGGATAATATTCGTCCTCGTAGAACATATTAAGCATCACTGAATCTTCCGGAGTATATCTATCCCATGGTTTGGATCTCAGATACAGATAACTACTCAGCATATCAAAAGTAGAGTCCCTAAGAAAAAATTTCTGATTCTCCGTTTCAACCTGACTACCGCTTTTGCTCTTATAAACACTCACAGCGACCGAATCGGTTGAGAAATCGAACCAATCTTCTTGTTTCCGCTGATATTTACCCTCTCTCCTGTCCATAAATGACCTGATGGGCTTAAGTGTTTGCGCGTCAATGACCGTATGGATTGAATCTTTAAGTCGAGCGATCCAGTTTACAATACCCGTGGTATATGCCAGCACATCTACCGAAATTGTTGAATTTTCTCTGTGATGTGACAACTTAGCTTCTCCAATCTTAATCCAACCATACCGAATTTCATACAAAAACTCTTCCTGATCAATTTCACCGTTCAGGATGGGTTGGCCTGTGACAAGCACCACTGGTAATACCAATGCAAGACCTAAACTCAATGTAAAGCTCCTGATCATAAGGTCTGTGGTACTTTCAATGTTGTACCTATTTCAGCGTTGAGTTTCTTGATGAAGTAAGCCGATAACAAAGGGGATTCGACCTCAATATTTTGGTGTACAAAAAAATAAAGTTGCTGTAAGCCTGCTTCCTTCCACGCCTTTATCCGCTCTACCCACTCATCTAACCGGGCATAATCACTTTCATGATTGGCACCTACCCACCTGACAAAAGCTGAAGGTGTACTGAGTCGCATATGAAGCATATCACGCCTGCCAGCCGTATCAACAATTATGCTTGATTTGTGATTTTCTTTACATAACTGATAAAAAACATCCTTATTGGGAGCCTCAAACCACTCCTTATGCCTTACTTCCACCGCAAGGGGCACTTCCGGAGGAAAATCCATTAATGTTTTCTCCAGTCTATCTATTCGCTTTGGACTGAAATTACCATGCAATTGTAAAAAGACCATTCCGAGTTTTTCCTCGAAGTGCATAATCTCCTCACAATAGGCATAAAGCAAGTCCTTCACCTCTTTGAGGTGCTTGAAGTGGCTGATGGTATTGGTAATTTTCGGGAAAAACCTGAAACCATCCGGTGTTTTGTCCTTCCATATTTTCACTTGTTCCCGTTTTGGAAAATGATAAAAGGTGGTATTCATTTCAATACTGTTGAACTGCCGGGAGTAGTAAGGCAATTCATCTTTTGTCCCCCGCGGATAAAACCCCTTCAGGTCTCTTTTATTCCATTTGGCGCAGCCTACGAATACCTCTAACGGTTCTTTTTCCTGCTTTGAAAGCAACATAATGGTGTCTTCATGCGTTGCAGGTAGTGAAAAATCAATCAATTCCGGCTGTTCTACCTTACCAAATTTCATTTAAACAAGATATAATTAAATTTTTTCTTAGTATTATACCAAAATAGAGAATTATTCGTATATATGGTACAAATGTGTAAATTTACCATTCATAAACATCTTCAACCTTTCAAAAAGACCACCATTTTGAAGATTTTTATCGAATTGGATCGATGTTTGCTCTAATAAATAAAAATGGTTGGTTATGAAAACGCTTATCGTTGGTATATTAATATGCTTCTCAATTGTCTCCCCCGGCTTTGCGCAGGAGGATGGTAAAACACTGGGAAAAATCATTGATGATCTCACTTACAAATGGGATGATGAGGCCAAAGGTCTGAATAATTATGAAGGATTGGCCAAATTCTGCATCAATGAGGAGTACCGCTTAGGAATCATCAATTTACTTAAGGACATTCACCACTATGATTCTGTGCTTTATGATCGTTTGATCAAGGTAACAAGAACTGGGAAAAGTAACCACGAAATCAAAAAGACCATTGATGAAATTGAGAAATTCGAGGAAGGATATGATATGAGAAGTTTCATCCATTTTCTTCACACTGAGTGCAGTGCGAGAAAGGAGATTGAGCACAATGCTGAAGACCTGAAAGATGAAATTGGCTTTTACTCTTACGACGGTCAAATATATGTGCTGGAAAATGAGCTAAGCCGATATGTAAATCATATCACCAAACGTGTGGATCACATCCGTGAACACGTCCATCACCTACACATAGAATAGACAAGCAGTGGTTCTATTGGTGAACCACTACAATCCTTTTCGGTTCATATTCCCCTTCTTCAGGAATAAGATACAGCAGGAATACTCCGCTTGGCAGTTGTTTTGTTTCTATATCTATCGATAGTTCACCTCCGGGTAGTTGCCCGGTGAGGACTTCCTTCCCTGTTTGATCAAACATCTTCCAATCCATGGATTCTTTTACAGGATTGAGTATTTCCAACTTAAACGCATCATCAACCGGATTGGGATAGATCACGAATGGATCTCCGTTTCTAAGCTGATCCAGTACGCCGAGGATCAGTTCTTTATTACTAAAGTCTCCATTGAGAACGGCAGCCTGGAAAATCTCCCTTCTGCCATTGGTCGCATTTTCATTCTGGATAAAAGCAATGACATCGAGCTGAGTAGGATCATATACATTGTTGATCTTCCATTCCACGGTTTCCGTAAATGAAGTACCTAATTCCATGGCTCCCTGTTTAATGATCCCTCCTGCTGATGGCAGGATTTTCCTCAATACATTTCTCAGGGTATCATTTTCACTAAACTCCCCTACGGATACACCTGTAATCTCTTTTTCAATCACCATAAACCTTATGGAGAATTCATTGCTCGATTCAGGGAAGTCCTGCACCGCTGTAAAAGTGGCAGAAACCCTGAGTATATCAGATGGCGCTGAGGTATCCAGCTGGAAGTTGGTGATATCAAACTTCTTACTTTCCAGGCCAGCTACACCCAAAGCAGAAGGAGTAAATCCTCTGATATACAGTTCGGATCCGGTATCTATTCCTTCAAGCTTTTGCAACTCACCTTCCAATGCAGATCGTGGGGCCTCATCAATTCCGTAATAACCTACCCTTGCACTTGGGTCAATGGAGTTTGACCGGTTGATGTCATCTCTACCGGTCGAAGATGTCATATCGAGTTCTGTGAAATAGTTGATCCAGGCCACACTACCGATAGATTGATTGTCCACCTGCTCACGCAAGTCCTGGTAAGCTGCTACAACTCCAGTCTCTGATGCATTATAGAATGACTCGAGCATGGTGATTTTATCACTGTTATACACCCTGAAATCATCAAAGGCAAACCCTTCATCTTCATCACCACCGCTACTGGATAAGGCAAACCTGAATATTACTGTATCTGCATTATCCATCTTGTTGATAGATAATAGCCAATCAGAAACCCGATCTTCTTGCCTTTGAACGGATTGCTGAGTGGAAGACCATCCAAAGGAAGAAGGGTTGTAAGATTGATTGAAGTCTACAGAATTAACATTGTAGTATCCCGGTTGTGTAGGAATATCAGCATGAGTATACCAATTGAGCCCGGAGGTCTCTACTATTCCACCTGCTATTTCACTAAAGTCACCCAGCTTAAACCAGCTGGTACCATTATCTGTTGAATACTGGAATACAACAGCATCCCTGTTGTTGAACAACCAATGCTGATGATAAAAGCTCACAATAGGTATCGTGAGACTGGTTATATCAAAGGCAGGTGAGTAAACCCAGGAAATCTCATTGGAGGCATAATCGCCATCCAGATTCGTCACCCAGGCGTTGTCTCCACTAAATGCATTATTCAATGTGGAAGTAGACGGCTCACCAAGCTCCCATGAACTTACCAGGGTATCAAGCTTGCCATCCAGCGTGCGGTACTCCGCAAACCACCCATGCTCTGTGTCTTCAAAAGTTTCGAGTAAACCATCCTCAGGCACCTTGATAACGTCAAGGACAGTAACTGTTCTGGTCACTGAATCCCGGCACACATCCGATGTCCGCATGAAAAGCTCAACGGTGTACTCCCCGGCTTCCGTAAATGTGGTATCATAAGTTTGATTCTCAGCATATGTGAGTTCATGATATGGAATATCGGCACCCACTGTAAATCTTACCTCATCAATATCAGATGCTTCCACTGCCTGGTTTTCATTGATAAAAGTAAAGTCGATAGGCTTACCTTCCATCAATCCGTCCCAGATAAACGCTACTTCGGGAGCTTCACCCACTACCAGATCAAATCTTCTTACCAGACTATAACATTGGGTAGATTCCTGAACCCGCACGTATCGTGAATAAGTGCCTGGTGTCTTGGCAAGTTGGTCGCCATCTACTCCGCTGACACCAAGATTGGTAAACTCAATACTTTGATCGCTCTCATCAATATTCTGAGTAATTGACTCAGTAAGGTTTTCATCAAAATACCACTCATATTTGTTTCCAGTTTGTCCATTGGAAATCAAAAGCGTTTCATTTGAAATATCCTGATCTCTGCAATAGATAAATTCATACTGTGGATTGATCAGTGTGCCATTGCTGGCGAGATCAAACTCTGGTGTATCAGGTGTATCATAGATATTAAAGGTAACCTCATGTAATGCACTCTCGCAGCTATTAATTGTCTGCGAGACATAAAAGGTATACGTCCCCACACCGCTGGCACCTGTGTTGAAAAACGTTTCAGGAGATAGCGTACGTTCAACAATCGGAGACATGCTATGATCATACCAGGTAAACAAGGCGTCTTCTACTCCGGAATAGTTGATGATCACTGAGCCCTGAAGTATGTCCACACAGAACCCTTCCGACGATGCTATGTAATCGGAAGAAAACCGGATATCATCCATTTCAGGCGGCACTTCATAAATGATGATTTGCTGGGGCTCACTTTCACAACCTTCAAAAGTGGCCACTCCATCGCCAATGTTTTGTGTCTGGGTCACCCAGAACAGGTACCTTCCTGTCCCATTATCTCCCAGCAACCCAAGCTCAGTATCATTGGCAGTGCTACCTGTATGGAAAGGAGTGGATTCCATGTTTCCATCTACATCAGCCTTATACCAGTTGAACGTGACACCTGCTTCTCCGGTCAGTTCAATACCGTTAGCAAAAACATCATCTTCACAATAGGTATAGTCACCATCTATTGTTTCAGGCATAGCAGGGATGTCATACGTATTGATAATCACAAAAGCCATCTCATCTAGTTCCGTCTCACAACCATCAAAATCCGCTCCCAATGGCTGACTGTTGTTGGTCTGGGTCACCACGAAGTAGATCAGCCCATCGGCTTCTTCCGCATCGGTGATTTTCAGCTCACTGGTTTTAACAGCCTCGCCGGCAAGATGATCATGTACGGAGTTCCCGATTCTGGTAGTTCCTGTTGCATCTGATCTGTACCAGTTGAAGACGGCATCCGTATTCCCATTCAAATTAAGCTCAATACTCTGTCCAATATTTCCTTCGCAAAAAGCAATATCTAATCTATGGGCATTGGCAACGTCCCAATCCATGTAGGTAACACCCGGATCATCAAATGTTGGTGCTGCCGGATCAGGAAACACCGTGATGGTTATTTTGCTCGGCTCGCTTTCACATCCAATATAACCCGTCTGGTCATTATAATCCTGAAACTGGGTGACCCAATAGGTATAGGTAACAGGACTAGTGGTGAGATTCTCATTAGAGAAATTATCAAATTCATTGACCAGGCTATTTTGAACAATAAAACGGGCATCAAAGGCGGATACATCCATTATGGAATCATAATCAGGAGCAGTGCCACTTCCATCATCCTGATACCATGCGTACCTGGTATCCTGCTCCCCAGGGGAAGTAATGGTTCCCAGATCTTCACCGGAACAGATGTAGTAGTCCGTCCGGTTTGTAGCAAACAAGGTTGTATCTGGTGCTGGAGAGGTTTCATAAACCCTAATCTCTAAAGATATCAATCCGCTTTCACATCCTTGAAATTGGGCTCCAGAATCAAACCAGGTACTATCGTTTAATACTCTTGAAATAAATATAGTAGTATCCGTTCCCTTTGCCCCAGCAAAATCAAAGTTTGAAAACTCCAACAAATTCGTAGCAGTATCTTTCTGGTGAATTCCACCCTGATCAAACAACCTGTAATACGCCTCCCCATCTGGAAGTACTGAACTAAAAGTAACATTATCTCCCCCATAGCTATCACAATACTCAAATAAATAACTGGAAGAGTTTATTCGGGTAGCAGCTTCCTGCGTCACATCGATTTCAGGCAATGTAGGATCTTCATATACCCTGATATTAATAATCTTTGCGGGTGATTCACATCCTTCAAACCCCAGGCCGTCAGCATTGACATAATCTGTTTTCGTGACGTAAATGTTCACATTAAAAGCACTATTTGGTTCATCGGTTCCAAATAACTCCTCAGCCTCTAATATCTCTCCCTGAGCACCAATTGAATTATAAGTGGTATTCAATAAGTTGCTGGTATACCAGGTGATCTGCTCGTCAGGATCGGCGCTGACTACAAGGTCAGGAATCACCTCCCCAACGCAAAATTGTAAATTGATCCTGTCACCATTCTCACCACCAATGCCAGTCAGGTCAGTAGTCAGCTCAGGCAGATCAGGAACTGCCTGAATATAAATGGTTCTTACATCTACATCGTTACACCCTTTGCCATCAATTGCTGAAGGAAAATTAGGGTCATCATCTGTTGAAGACGTGTAAGTAATCCGATATTCTCCAACTGGATCCCTCCCATCGTTCATAGGGTCTGAGGGGTCCAGGACATCACCGGTAACATTTCTTGAATATGGTCCACCCTCAGTACCCTCACCAGTTAATTTTTCAATCAGGTAAGAAGCCAAATCTACGGTATTAAGCGCCTTGGAAGAACCGTTTAAATTGATATTCAATATATCAGCATCCAGCTCTAATGGGAGATCATCCTCACAGATGTACTCGGGTAGGTTACTTAAACTAACACTTGGAACCCTGTACACATCCAGATCAGCCTGAAGATAAACGATATTTGTAGCTTGTGGTGGGTTGAAAATTGAAGCAGGGGTTCGGCAAATGCGTCTTTGTATTTTATGCTGGCCCGGACTTACGGTGGAAAGATCAAGAAACCATCCGGTTGTTGGATTGTCATCTCGGGTGGAATTCCAACCAGGCGGTGGGCTAATCAGTGCTCCGTCCAAATACATTCCATAGAAGCTGTAACCCCCGGGTATGTCATCCAGTCGGGGATTTACGCTCAAAACCCCTCCATCCTGACAGTAGTCCACATCCAGAGGTACTGCAAAAATCTGTGCTGTGGTAGAGATAGAAAATGTTTCTGTGTACCCCAAAGACTCCCCTGTATTATTATTATTTGTAGTGATCAAAATATCATGATCTCCGGTACCTGCTGTTGAAGGGCTAAACTTCACTTTGGATGAATCAGCCGTAGTGCTTGGGTCAAACAGGCCTGTACCTGTGAAAGTAACCGTGTGGTTAGCTGGCTTACTAATGGCTATATCTATGTCTCCCGCGTCATCTACAAAGCTATTACCCGCTGGATCCTGAAAATACCCCCTAACCAGCACATTAAATTTATCCGGCTCACTTTCACACCCGGCGAGTACTTCTGTAAAGTAGAGCGTATACAACCCATTATTGGCCTGAAACCCTGTGCCTCCACCAGGAGCAGGCATTCCACTAAGTAATATTGGATTCCCGGTTTGACTGGATGAATAATCATAATTATACCAGGAGATGGTACCTCCTGATGTTGTGGTTTGAATAGACAGATCATCCCCGGTGCTCACAACCAATTCATTGCTCACAACCTTTGAGGTGGTAATGGTTGGTGTAGCAGGTGGGTTTATGCTGGTTAATGTTCCAAAAACGCGATTATCACTTTCTTCAGCACCATAAACGACCGCTGAACCACCTGATCGTGATAATGTCACCGCAGAAAGTGGAGAATCTGTTGCTTTGACTTCCAATCCGGTAATGGTAATTTGATCATCAGTAGCTGTGCCCGCTACAGTATACGTGATCCTCAATTCATCTACATCAGGAAAATCCAACACAGGCTGAACAGTGATATCAGCACCTGTTGCTGAAGCAGAACCGGCAGCGGTATTGAACTCAAAACCTGTCGGAAGTTTGATTCTGAATGTTATGCCTGAGCCAACCCTGAAATCGTTATTAATTGTTTCATCAATGGTGATGTCGCTTAACAGCGTATAATCCGTAAGTGAACTGTTACAAAGGTTTGCCAGGGTAGGGTTACTCAATGTTACGCCGCCGGTCTGAACGGAAGAATTGGATACTGCACCCATTAAATTACCATGGATATCCTCACCCACAAGGTATACTGTAGTTGCGGTATTATTGGAAAGTGTCTCTACAATCTGATAGTTTGTCGAAGCAGATGGGATATCAATGGTATTACCAGCTCCTATCGCATCGGCTCTCAAGGTGGCAGGATCGGCATAGGGTGTACTGCTGAACATGTAATAAACAGTGCCCGGCTCATTAAGGGAAGTTGTTAGCGTAACGTCTGATCCAAGTACCGACACACTTTGATTTAGGGTTGTAGGCTCTACTTTATCCACCACAAGGGTATTGCCAACAGCAGTTTCATCAACGGCCGCTCCTGCATTGCCTCCGTCATCCACAAAACTCACATCAAACTCAATGGCTCCATCAGAATCCAAAGGACTTACAGTATAGCTGGCTGTCCAGATATAAAATGGATCTCCGTTAGTCTCCAGAATAGTTGGTGCGTTATTCAACACATCACCCCCACTGAGCATAGTTACAGTGGGAGGTCCACTGAGTTCATCATCAAAGTCCATGGTCAGCGTTACCACATCACCGGTTGTAGCCAATGTGGATGGACTGGCATTATCTGAAGCCAATGTTAGGCCAACCGTAGGCACTACCTGATCAACATGGATGATGGAAGAGGAAGTGGGTCCAACAAACACCTGACCATTCTGATCGGTTAGACTTCCGGCATTAATGGTAATACTCACATCTCCATCACCGGAATTTACGGGGATGGAGAATGTATAATACCGATCATCGGCATCGTTATTCAGGTTGACCGTTCCCAGGTTGGCCGTCCCCCCCGAAGACACGGTAATATTGGTATCGTCAAATGAGGCAGCATCAATCGGTTCCGAAAAAGCTATATCAAAAGAGATAGTAGCGTCATTGGTACTATTGAATGAACCATTAGTTACGGCATTTCGGGTAATCACCACTGTGGGGGGTGTATTGTCCTGAGCAGAAAAAGTCCATTCCCCGGGGTTAATGTCTTCTATGTCATTGCTGTTTTGGTCTCTGAAGAAGCCTTTATCCATGGCGATATAGTAGTTCAGTCCATTCGTAGTAAACCCAGTACTAAAGTTGATGGTTGCTACATTGGTGGCTACATTCACTTCAGCATCCGCCCCATCGATTTCCTGGATCAATGTATCGACGGTTGCATCATACAACGCGATCTTTTTCCCGGGTGTGGCAGTCACCGTCTCATTCATGTTGATGGTAATGGTCCCGCTTGCAATACCAGAAGCTGCATTGGTTGGTGTGGTGGAGACAATGTATGGGTTGGAAGTGTCAACTCCGGTTTGGAAATTCCAAATGCCATCACCACCTAATGCAGGGGTGATATTTCCTGATGCGTCTTCAAAAGCTCCGGATTCAATTTCAATGTAGTAATCCTCAACAAAGTCAAGGTCTGTGGAAGGGTTGATGACAACCTGGTTTCCACTAACCAGGATTCCTGGATCTGTCACATCAAATGTCTCAAATACTGTAGGAACTCCATCATCAATATAGATGGTAATATTCTTTCCGGCAATTGGACTCACTACTTCATCGAAGAAAAATGAGATGTTTGTACCAACTGCAGCGCCAGAAGATGTGTGTGCTGGAGAAAAAGTAGATGTTTGTGCAACTGGTGCATCAGATTCTGAAGCCGTAGTAAAACTCCAGGCGAAAGAGCCACTGATGCCTGGGAATTTATTATCACCAAGATCAGCTATGGCATCCTGATCAATATTGACATAATATCCAGATAAACCACCTAACCGATCTAACGGTATTGTTACATTCGTTCCATCAAAAGTAAAACTTGATGAAGATACTGTCTCAACAATGTAACCATTTGATGAAAGCCTAATATTTAAATTTCCCCCAACTCCTTGCTTCACGGGCTCATTGAATGTGATTGTTAAATCGGAATCTACATCTACACCTGTAGCATTGTCAGCAGGCGATAAGGATGAAACAACTGGAGCATTTGTCTCTGTTTCAGTTAAGAAATTCCATGTTGTTTCGTCAGAAAAGCCTGCAAAAGTGTTTCCAGGAACATCAGTAAAAGCTCCCTTATCGATATTGATATAATACTCAACATTTCCTGAGAGTGTAATACCGGAGATATCAATGGTTACCTGATCTCCAACAATATCTACAAGACTACTGGTGGCAGGAATATCTAATACCTGCACATCCGGATCCAGGTTAGCAAACAGTTTAATATTGCCAAAACCTGCGACAATATCCTCATCAAAATTGATGGTTAATGTTGTTGTTGATTCAATATCTATCGGATCATTCGCAGGATCATCCACATCATCTATTGGCACAAATGAGGTTATCGATGGTCTTGTCGCATCTGAACCATCAATTTGAAATTCAATGATAAAAGAATCGCTGTCTCCATCACCCACATCTTCAAATGAACCACCAGGAAACGAAAGGCGATAAATAGGACTCCCACTTGTTTTATATCCATTACCCGAATTGTAGGAGATATCACTTATATCAAATATTTTCTCCTTTGTATAATTAGCTGGATTATCAGGCTCGGTATGAAGAGGATAGATCGAGGTTGGACTGGTTCCATTACCTTCTCCAGGTTGACCATCATCATTGTCAATATCCACTGTAAATTCATCAGAATCCTTACTACCTGCCCAATTATCAATTATATCAGCATCCATATCTCTATCTGCCGAATTCATGATTCGTACGGGCTCATCAAAATAAAAATATACACGGCCAAACGGTGGCAATGTTGTAGGTGATCCGGAGGTTCCATGCTGTGGACTATAAACAAACCCTGGATTTCCATTCCCTTGCATACTCCATTGCCACTTAACATCACCTGTTGTTTCAAGTTCAAGTGTTGGCAATGTAGAAGCACTTTCATCTTCAAAGGCACCTGCATCAATACCAACCACATAGCTTTCACCTTTATCAAGCAGCTCATTATGGTCCCAGGTAATTGTTGATCCTGCGATGGATATGGAAGGATTAGTTACATCAGCTTCAACTACAGGATTGATGAGATCGTCTGTATTATAAATATAAATATTATGACCTCCAATAGCATCAATATCCTCGCTAAATGAAAAACTAATGATTCTTGAATCATTGACATCGACATTTGAATCCTCTTCATCTGGTTCCGGGTTATTTCCCAGGATGATAATTGGTACAGCACCATCTTCAGTACCACTAAAAACCTGATTTGAACCCAACACATTTCCAGAAAAATCATAAAGGTCAGCACTGTTTAAAGTGATGTTCGGTGTGGCATCTGTATCCTCGACACCTCCTTCATTAAAGGTCAACTCGACAATGTTATCATTCGGTGTAGCTCCTGTTGTTGCATTTTCTCCGCTATATGAGACATCAAACGTACTATTATCCAGGTCATTCCCAGGATTACTTTCATCAATATTTTCGGATAACGTAATCAATGCTCCATCAATAAACCCATTGAGGTCTGCATCAAATGTGACAGCAGAAACGATAATCGGTGCTGCACCATCTTCGGTGGATGAAAATATTTGACTGGAAGCAATAGCATTTGAGACAGCATCCTCAACCTGACCGCTCAAGAGCGTAACAGATGGTGTGGCATCCGTATCTGGGGTACCTCCTTCGGTAAAGCTGATGATAACTTCAGCATTGTCATCATCACCGGAAACCTTAGCTTCTCCGGTGTAGCCAGCCACATCCACAGTGGTATTGGTAAATGCTCCGGAATTTCCATCATCAATATTTTCTGAAAATGTTAATGTTAACCGATCCAGGAACCCATTATTGTTATTATCGGATGTGACTGCAGCCAGGATTATAGGTGCAGCACTATCTATGATGTTTTCTGAGTCATCAGAAGCAGTATTGGTGATATTTCCAACATTGTCCCTCCATAATCCATCAATATTGTCAATACTTGTTGAACCGACCCCCGTATTGGCTGTGACTTGATCAGAAATCCCTGATATGGTTACCTGATTAGTTAGGCCTTGTGGATCTGAAATGCTCAATCCGGCAGCAGTTGTAATTGTTTGACCATCTGGTAAGGTTATCGTTCCCAGGTCGGCCAATACAGGAGCGGCACCATCATCTGTATCTACATTTTCATCAAAGTAAATAATGATTTCATCAATGTAGCCATCGTTGTCCGTATCAAAAACCTCAAGGTCGTCGACGACTGGAGGAGTCCCATCGTAATCAATTGAATATTGTGTTGCTGCATTGTTATTATTGCCAGCGGCATCAGTAGCCACTGATCCGGCTATATCAACAGTGACTGTACCATCCGCCGTTGGATCTACCGTGAAACTGTATAACCCTCCTACTCCTCCTGAAAGGCTGGAGCTGGTCACTGTTCCGTTATCGACTGTAATATCTCCTTCTGCAAAGCCTGATACGGTCTCCCCGAAATCTACCTGGAAGGATATGGGGTCTGAATTGGTTGGATCACTTTCTCCACTGGATATGATTGGCGTTGGAGCTGTGGCATCGTAAGCAGCATTATCCGTCGCATCAGTACCTATATTTCCAGCATCATCTGTTAGTGCAACAGTTAAAGTCAGTGTACCATCATTGAGCCCGGAAACATTTATTCCAGCAACATTCTCCGCAGCCGCACCAATAGGACCACTACCGGTGACATCTGTGCCTCCTCCTGAACTAGATATGGTGTAATCATAGGTTGTCCCTACTTCTGCGCCGGCAAAGGTGAATCCAATGGAGGTTTCATTGCCAATGTTTACCGGATCCTGATCGAAAGTAACTGTGTACCCATTTGGAGCTGTACCATCATATTCAATCGAAAATTGCGTCGCAGCATTGTTATTGTTACCTGCAGCATCAGTAGCCACTGATCCGGCTATATCAACATTGACTGTACCATCCGCCGTTGGATCCACCGTGAAACTGTATAACCCTCCCACTCCTCCTGAAAGGCTGGTGCTGGTCACTGTTCCGTTATTGACTGTAATATCTCCTTCTGCAAAGCCTGATACGGTCTCCCCGAAATCTACCTGGAATGATATGGGGTCTGAATTGGTTGGATCACTTTCTCCACTGGATATGACGGGTGTAGGAGCTGTGGCATCGTAAACAGCATTATCCGTTGCATCAGCTCCGATATTTCCGGCATCATCTGTTAGTGTAACAGTTAACGTCAGTGTGCCATCATTGAGTCCGGAAACATCGATGCTTGCTACATTTTCCGTAGCAGATCCAACCGCACCACTTCCTGTCACATCAGTACCTCCTCCTGAACTGGATATGGTGTAATCATAGGTGGTTCCTGTTTCAGCACCCGCAAAAGTGAATCCTATTGAGGTCTCATTTGCTATATTCACCGGATCCTGATCAAATGCGACAGTATATCCATTAGGAGCAGTACCATCATATTCAATGGAAAATTGCGTCGCAGCATTGTTGTTGTTACCAGCAGCATCAGTAGCCACTGATCCGGCTATATCAACAGTGACTGTACCATCCGCCGTTGGATCTACCGTGAAACTATACAACCCTCCCACTCCTCCTGAAAGGCTGGAGCTGGTCACTGTTCCGTTATTGACTGTAATATCTCCTTCTGCAAAGCCTGATACGGTCTCCCCGAAATCTACCTGGAATGATATGGGGTCTGAATTGGTTGGATCACTTTCTCCACTGGATATGACTGGAGTTGGAGCTGTTTTATCATATTCAAAAGTAACCTGTGTAGCAATTATTGGAGTTCCATCGGTTATAGCATCCACTGTGACTGTACCTTCACTGATGGCCAAGGGTAAAGCGGTAGAAAGATCAGCAGCTGCAGCAGTCCAGCTGGCACCAATGGTTGCTGTTGTAGAGACCAAATTAACTCCATCTGATATGGTTACCGTGACTTCAGTTTGATCAGTTAATCCGGAACTTGTACCTGTGATGACCAAAGCACCATCTTCAGCAGCATTAACAAAGCCCCCGGAAATGGGCGTATCTATGGTTAGTGTCTGAGCAAATACAGCAAATACAGTAATTAGAGAAAATACTGATAGTAATAAGATTCTCTTCATAAATTCAGGCGACGGTACACCAAATTTCGTTAATTTTTTAAATATTCTAAGGTTAAATATCATTTTTTTAACCATTTACTCCTTAATTAAGCCATCAGCGTTCATTTTCATTAGGGTAATAAGGGTAACCCCACTACCAAAATCCGAGGTACCCAACACCACGATCGAACCATCGTCCAACGTCAGTGCACTGATCGCCTCATCATTGCCTGCCACCAATCCAAAATTCTGAACCGACTCGGGTATTTTTTGTCCGGATTGCGTAGCCCTGATAAACATCATTTCATTGTTTTTGGCCAAATCATTTTCATCTTCGTAATCCAACACCCTACCCACAACCACAAAATCATTGTTGGCCGCTCTGGTCACGCCAAGGCCTACCCCATCAAAAGGATCGTCTTCTTTGAAGTCTACCTCAAAAACGAGGTTATCCTGAGAAACCAGTCGGGCATCTTCATCGAGGATCATGATAAAAGGATTGGATACGTTTCCAACAAAACTTGTTCCGACCACAGCATATCCACCGGTAATCCTAATAACCCGGTTCAGCTCGTCGTCACCTTCAAAACCATACCTGGGAACCTGACCAACAGGGGACGTGCCATATCGATTGAGCTGATACACCACCACATTTTGGCCCCCTTCGCCATTGGACCCTACCTCATCGGTAACCCCGAAAACAACGATATCGCCATCTGACTTTTCAAAAACCGCTTTGGCCTTGTCATTGGATCCGGCAAAACCATAGGTCTTTTTCCAGCCCAATTCACCATCCAGACTCCACTTCCCAACAAAGAGCTTGGTAGTACCATCTTCCGGCTGCCCACTTTGATTGTTTTCAAAGGCATCTGAATACCCCGTGATCAACACGCTATCGCCGGAGGTATAGTAGATGTCGGTCCCCTCGAGATCTCCAACACCACCATTTACGGTGTCAATGACCTGGGTCTCTACTCCGAAGTCTTCATTCAGGTGCGCCCAATACAACAGCCGCTGGCCGGGGATTAGTGCCTCATTAAGGGGTGCAGTGCTCCCTACAATCAGATATCCCTGATCTATGACCTTAAGCCGATAAGCTAACTCATTGTTAGCATTACCTGCCGTGTCCTCAATTCCTAATGTGACCGTATTGATCAGGTTTCCCTGCTGATCCACCTTGAGCAAGTAGAAATCGTTACCTGTTTCATCATCCACCTTTCGTGTACCAAAAATCACAAACTGACCCTCGGCATCAACCTGAAAGTCTGCAGCCCTTTGCTCGTCCTGTGTACCGTAATACTTGACGAAAACATCGGCAGGAGTGATATCTGAATCCACAGTACATGCCATCACCCAGCAGAGTGCAAAAAGAAAAATATACTGGTAATATTTCATTCTGCTAACTTCTTAGGATTGTAAATGGACCGTGTATAACCAACTGAAAATGATAACAGATGTAATTTGGTATCATCGGGGACATAGGCTAAGTCAAAGGTTGAGTTTTGGTTGTTATTCCAGCGGTTCTCCGGTTTGTGATAGAGCCCGAAACTCCTGTCATAGCGAAACTCAACAGTTAAAAAATGTGTCGCCATCCGAAATTTCGCTCCCAGACCACCAAAAATTGAGACATTGGTATTGTATACCATTTCATTGGCTTTATAGTCATTGTTTTCCACCAAAGAAAAGGATGTTCCCCCGGTTCGAGCCCCGTCAGAAACTGTTGAACTCAGCAGATAATCAAACGATCCTCCAATATAGGCATAAGGCAGGATGTCTTTTCTGGGTTCATCTTCATACCAAAGATTGTATCGTGCCAGCACTGGAAGCCTCAGATAAGTCTGCTTCTCCACAATCTCGGAATACATAGAAGGACTATTAAGATACATGTCCACATTGTAACTGGAAACTCTGAGCTGGGGTCCTCCGGCTACTTCTATGCCTTTCATAAGGTGTCTCTCAATCATCAGCTCCAGGAAAGTACCTAAACCAATACCATTAATGGCTGCCACGGGTTGATTCCCCTCTACTGTATAATCCTTTAACCCATCAGCTGTCCTTCCATTGGTAAATTTCGGCCACATATTGGTATCGCCACTGGTAAAAGAACTAACGATTTGTGGATCGGAACTATTGATCCCGGCCCTGAAGGCAACCCTGAAGATGGGCTTTACCCTGAACTGATTGTATAAATAGTACAGCTCAGCAGGATCCACCTCAGGATCCAGGTCATGCTCCGGGTCTGCTTTCAAGAGCTTCACCAGGTATTCATCGGCCTTTGAATCATTGTCCGTGAAAATAAAGACCAAAGTCATGAGCTTCAAAGCACGGATCTCCTCCTCTTTGGAAAAGGATTCATTTTCCAGACATGGGGTGATCCGCTCCGGTATGCCTAAGAGACGACCGGCTTCGTAATCATCCTCTGCCCGGTTTAAGACAATGGTACAGTTCTGAGAAAAGGCGGGTAAGCTCAAAACGGTGATCAATAAAGATAAGTAAAAGTGTTTCATTCAGGCGGTATGAAATTTATTCGTTGTTGTCATCCTATTCTTTCCCCTCACAGGTGATCTGGTATTCAATGTCCTCTCCAACATATTGATCCCACTCTGTCTCGGTCATATTGTTCTGTATCAGTCCACACATCCTGGAAGCATAATTATGAGGCAGCACATCAAACTTCCTGATAATCCCATCATAGGAGCCTGTCATAAAGTAATGTCCCTTTGGATGGAAATCCAGGGTAGACACCCAGTCTGTTCCTGCGGGGAAAACCGTAGGCAGGTCATAGATATTCCTCAAATCCCACATCTGTGCGGTATGATCTGAGCTGGATGCCACGATCAAACTATCATCCGGACTGAAGTGGATATCATTGATCTGACCCACGATTCCAACCAGATCAGGACCGTATTTCTCTTTATTTTCAAGGTTCCAGATATTGACTACACCACTTCTTTCCAGGGGTCTGTAAATACCAAAGGCCAACAGGTTACCAGTATGATTGAACTCTACGGAATGAATGGTCTCATTGGCCTCAAGTTTATTACGAACAATCTTTGTACTTTCATAATCATCGCTGGTCAGATTGATCAGGATGACATCACCCTGGTCTGTTCCGATGGCCAGTCTCTTTTCATCGGGCGAAAGTGCCATCGCTCTTGGAATTCCATCCACCCTGAAAATTTGCTCAGGACCCGATGGCTTATTTAAAATGACCAGCTTATCAGTTCCCACGGATATAAAACTCTCATTATCAGAAAGATATATCAACTTAACGACTGTGCCACCAACGTGATTTTTTACAATCTTGGGTTCTGCAGTCAAGTTATTCCGATCCACAATAATTACCCCTTCATTGTCGGTTCCTATAGCAACATACCGCTCATCCTCTGTGATATCGAGGGTTCTGTTGATGTGTGTGATTTCTGTATCCCAGTACAACAGTTCCGGACGGCGCTTGACATCATTCATATCCCACAAAACAAGCTTACCATCACTTCCTACAGAGTACATTCTTTCCCCATCTTGCGAGAATTTCACCGCACGGACTGCTATTTGTTTGTCACGACCAGTGCGAGGATCCATCAAAGGCGGATGACCATGGAATTGGTTAAGGATAGAATCTCCCCGAAAAGCATCATCTCCCACATGGATAGGATCCAAAAGGTTGGCTAACCCTGAAAATACACCGGCATAGATATCACCGTTATAGTCTTTGTGAGGATCTTTATAGATCATGTGGAAATCATAGCCCTGCTTGGCCACGGATCCTTGCAGATCCGGTCGCTTGATGGTCTGCGACTTGATGGCCATGGACTGGGCAATCGACTGATAGCGGAGACGTTCGGCTTCTTCTCTGGCAATTACCGCTGCCTGACGCGCAACCTCCGCACTGTCTCTTGCAACAACCGCCTCATCTCTAGCAACCTGTGCATCTTCAAGAGCAACTTGAGTTTCAGCTTGAGCTTGTTTTGCTAATTGGGTTTGCCGTTGAGCTAATTGAAAATTTTCTTCAGCTTGTTGTCGTGCGACATTAGCAGAGTCTCTTGAAAGAATTGCTTCTTTTTGAGATTTTAGCGCTTCAACAGCAGAGTTTTCAGCTTTTGTGGTAGCAATTGCAGCTTCCTCCGCTTTTAAATTCGCTAGTTCTTCATTTTTTGTAGCCTGTTCTGCCTTTATATAAGACAACACTACGAGGAAAATACATACCAAGGCCGCTCCCCCCAGCACAATCGCTGTGATCCGGAAGAATTTTACTTTACGCTTCTGTAAGAGCTCTTTATTCCGTTGTTCTGTCTCCCATGCTCGAATGGAGGTCTCCAAAAAGACCATACTTCGCTCAAAAGCGGGATTGTATCGCTGCCCCCAGACGATCGTCGGGTTGTTTTCTTCTTTCCAGTTGATGGCCAGCTGCAAATCAGGCATTTTCCATAATGAAGCCCTACCCTCCTGGAACCTTTCGGCAGCCTCCGCCAGCTTCATGTACATCTCAGCGGCCCGGCTTTCTTCATCCAGCCACCGCTTCAACCGGTCCCAGATCCGCATCAGACTCTCATGGGAGATATCGATCACACTATCGGACTCCAGCTTTACTCCGTGTGGCGGCATCAGCAAGGATCTTCCCGGCTCGCGGAACTTGTCCACTACCCTGATCACCTCATCTTCGGTCACCCCGGCAATGGAAGCAATGGTTCCCAGCTTGGTGGGTCTTCTGATCCCCTGGTTTTCACTGCCCCGCTCAGTGAGGGCTTTAAACATCACCTCACAAATTTCTTTCTCACGCTTGCTCAGGTTGTCATAAGCTTCATTCGCATGTTGAGAAAGGGCTTCCTTCAACGTACCAATGGCATTGTAGTGCCTGAGATCGATGGGTTCATCGGGTTTGCGGTTCTCGGTCCAATAGGACCAGGTCCGCATCAGGGCATGCTGCAGAATGGGCAGCTGATCCGGATTGTCACCCACATCATTTAATAGCTGTTGCGACAGCCTCGGGGAGATCTTTCCACCCCCCACAGCCACCGGACCTTCAATGGCCATCCGTTTCTGATCCCGGGTCATTTGTGGGATCAGGTAATGAGAATCATTGATCATCTGCGTCAGGTCAGGAAACTTGGCACATTCCCCGATAAAGTCAGACCGCATGGTAATGGTCACGTAAATAGGTTCATCAAACTGATGAATGGCTTCCAGCAGGAGGTTGACAAAAGCCGTTGATTCGTCCTGATCGGAGGTAGCTGCTTCTATCTTGCGAAACCTGAATAATTCTTCAAACTGGTCAATGACAATCAGGACATTTTGGTTTTTATCTCCCTTGAGCTGCCTGATCACCTCTACCAGCCCCAATGAGCTGCTTCTCAACACCGTGCCAATGATAGTCTTTTTGATCATTTGGTCCTCTTCTGACAGTGCGCCATACGATTTATCCCGCATCAGGATTGACTCCGCCAGGTTGTCAATCGGTCCACCCCCTGGTCTGGCAACAACCACCTTCCAGTTGGACCCTGCATCGGTCATGAATCCCCCATTCAGACTGGGAATCAGTCCGCAATACATGAAAGATGATTTACCACTACCGGAAGATCCCAGAATGGCAACAAACCTGTTGTCAGCAAGCTTGGTCAACACCTCGTCACTTTGCCCCTCTCTTCCGAAAAAGAGGTGGCTCTCCTCCACACCGAAAGGCCTTAGCCCCGGAAACGGGTTGATCAGTCCGGTGATGTCACCGACTTCCTTTTCCTGCTGTGTTTTAATGTCTTTTTCACTCATTTTACTTGCCTATTTTGTTGAGAAAAGGCTTTAGGTGGTCTGGACGGAAATTTCCATTCAATCCCAAAACCATGGTGTTGTTTTTTTCGAAATGACTGAGATCCGTTTCTTTGGATCCCTCCAGATAAACGGCTTTGGCCCTCAATTGCTTGGCGCGACCAAACCCGGGCGCTTTTAACAGATCCTGTAGTTTGGTCTTGATCCACTCCTCATTGGCCTGACCGTAGTAGATGATAGAGGCATCACATTTTCTCAGGTTTTCCTGGTGAATGTACCTGATATCCACCAGGTCACCATCAAAGCTGGGACCTACTACCCGGTAGCCCTGCTTGGTCAGATAATCCTGCAAGGGCTTCGAGCCTTTTTTATCTTCTTTATCGTGGATCAGATAGATCACTTTAGACCCATCATCCTTCACATTATAGGACTGATTTTCAGCTACTTTGAACCGACCACCTGTCATCAATTCTTCGCGAATGATCCCCTTCAGCTCCTGCAGGGTAATCTGTAGTACTTCCGCCTCATCCAGAGTAGCAGCCTCACTCTTGAGGTCTTCAATAAATATCTTTTGACGCTCCGTCACATTGGCCAGGTCCGGAGAAAGCCACACCAACCGGCTAAAAAGCTTCTTGTCTTTATCCTTCGCCTGCTGATTATGTTCAGCCATGGCTTTGGTGTGCTCCGAAGCCAGCCTGTTTTGAATATCAACCACTGAAAGGTCTGAACCTGTAGGCCGATACCCATAATCTTCACCAACCATATGGATCGAAAGTCTGCACTTATGCAGGTCTTCTTTCACCATGGATTGAAGCAGCTTGGCTTCTTTGGGCAAGGTATGATCGGGCAATACTTTATATCCATGCCTGATGAGCTCCCGCTTCACAACATCCCGCTGAATCAAAATGTCGACACCGGTGCTGGCAAGATAGACTGTTTTCTCATAAGGAATATCCGTATCTTTAGATTTGGTTGTTTTGGTGGCAGCCTGCAAGATCTTGCTTACATCATAGGCCATATCAATGAGCTTCATCCAGTAACCACGCTCGGCATCATTGCCGAAAAACCGTCTGAACTCTACGGCATCACCACTCAGGGGATCGATCATATAGAAATCGTACGAGATCTGGTTTTGAAATTCGCTCAGATCCCCCTCATCCACAAAAGGTGCCTTGTGTACCTTCAACACCCGTGAGGCTCCATCCACAAACAGGGATTTATCTTTTTTAGCCTTTTTCCCGAAATCATTGAATTTCTTTAGAAAAACACCATTTTCTGTCAACGCTTTGGTTTCGATGATAATCGAGGCCGCTGCAGATTCCAGGTCAGCGCTGGCGATGCCTTTCTCATCAATCATCCGTACTTCAGGCGCATCTTTATGGATCTGGGAAAGGAGTGAAACGAAAAAACGATGGAAATTCGAAACCCATCCACGCTGATCTCCCTCAAGCGGCTCATCATCCTGACTGGCATAGCATATCAGTATTTCTCTTTTCAGTTTCATGTGTATATAATTGATTTTTTATCGGACACCGGTTCGCCGGAGCGATCGGTCCGCCGAAGCGGGAATTCGCATGATTGATATTCCTGCCTGCCGGCAGGCATGGCATCTTCGGTTGGTGTTTTTCTAATCATGCTCATTTCATATATCAATATCAGATTGTTGGGGTCTTTAAATGTGTTTTATCTACTTCAACTACTTAATAATATATCAGCCACGGAAACCTCCTCTTCCTCCTCTTCCTCTACCCTGTTGACCAGATCAATGAATGCCTCAAGAATTGGCAGATATTTAGAAGCCAAATCAAACATTTCTTCTTTTCTGAGCACCAGTAATACGCACTCACCCTTAGAGACAGCGTTGAAATCAAACTGCTCGGTGGCGAGTAGCTTTTCATGCCCAACCACCATTTTCTCAGTTTTCAGCTCAGACTCATCTGCTCTCTCAATGCTTAGCTGTCCTTTGGTTATGATATAAAATGGCGCATTCCCTGGCTCACCTTGTTCAATGATGGTAGTACCATCCCCTACCTTGATCTCTTCCATGGCTTCCACCAGGTGTGTTACCAGCTCACCGGGGATATCTTCAAACCAGTGAATGCTTTTCACCAAAAGTACTCGCTCTATCAACAGCATGCGTTGATGAAAATCTTCATCCTCGCCCCTGAATACCGGT
This sequence comes from Cyclobacteriaceae bacterium, assembly GCA_965223915.1. Taxonomy (GTDB): domain Bacteria; phylum Bacteroidota; class Bacteroidia; order Cytophagales; family Cyclobacteriaceae; genus UBA7330. The sequence continues at coordinate 4,886,987 of OZ245027.1, forward strand.
GGAACAATGGCTTTGTCCAGTTCTTTTTTGACAGAAGGCTTTAGCCGGTTGGTATGCTTATGGTATGCATCCTTGTCAATAGTATATATGGTATAGGCTGTCACCTGTAAGAGCAATGGATCCGGATTGAAGAGGTTGGCGATCAATGTGTCCGTTACTTCTGCGCTTTCCATCTGGCTGATCCTGTAAATGGCCAAAGCCCTCGTGTACCGGTTGATCCTGTTATAATCCCGATTGATAATCTGGGTCAGCACGTCTGTGTAATCTGAAAACTCCTCAGGAGGGTAAAAATTGACCATCTGATCCAACCTTTCACTGGTTTTGAGGTCATCCAGGGCCGGAATCACCTTGGGTTTAAATTCTTCGTCAGCAAAAATGTCGAACATCTCCACGGCAAAAGTGATACCCTCGGTGGTTCCGGCGCTGATGCTGTCGCGAACAAGTTTTACGCTTTGTGAATCATAAATCATGCTCAATAGCATAAACAGATCAGCGTAATTTTGAATATCCTCCTCCCGGAAAGCTTCTCTGATCAACTGATCTGTCTCCGTCTCCTCAGGTATATCAACCAACGCCTTGATGTTCCAGGCAATATCACTGATGTCGGATTCTACAATCAGTTTGATCCGTGACCGTTGAAACTCCCTGGCCTCAAAACCAATATAGCTGAGCGAAAGCAACAACTCGGACACGATCTGACGATCGGGAAACTCTATTTTCTTCCACAACAGGTCAACCGCCTCTTTTCCACCAATCTTGCCCAGCAACTGGACTATCCTGAGCATGGTAGAATGATACTGTCCGGTTTTATAGAACGCAGTATCTACGGTATGGAATGCAGCCGACCCGGACAGTGTCAGCGCAGACATCGCGGCATTAGAGTAGGTTGCTAAATGGAGATTTTCCACAAGGATTGGCTGCAACTCGGCCCTTCTTAGTTTGCCTGTCGTGATGATGGCAGCTGTACGCACCCTGGGATTAATGTCTCGAAGTAATTCCAATACATAGGGAATGTGCTTATCTTCAGTAACCTTAGCGAGCAGTCTTGCACCTTTTACACGATCCTCTGCTTCGGTCGAACGCACATATTTCCTGATATTGACATCCGTTAATTTAAAATCAAGGGCTTCCTGAAGCGTATTCAGGGTCTTTTTCCCCTGGCCTAAAACAGTTTCGTCTCCCTCTGTCTCTACTTCTTTTTTTACAATCTCAATGGATTCAAAGCACAGATATTCTTCTAGTTTTTCATAAGCAAAAAGTCTCACATCAGGGAACCGTGAACCCAGCATATCCAGAAGCCTGAATTCGAAATCAATCGGATCCAGCTTTTCCATAAATTTCAAACCATTGATGATCAGTTCAGGGTCTTTGGATTGCGTCTGTTCTTTCAGCAGGTTGCGAACATTCTCCTCGTTTCTGGTGCCCTCGCCGTGAAGCTCAGCCTTTTTGTCCTCGAGTGTCTTTTTCAATGTGGCCTTATACTGCGTAAATAGCCTTCCGGACAACCAGATGACTATGCCCGCCAATCCCAATACGAAATAGGAATAGTGGATCAGTTCGAACCAAACAAGTAATCCCAGCGCCATCTGCATAGCACCAGCAGCCAATGTAGCGAATTCACTGATCACACCTTCTATCCTGGTCTGAATATCAAACCTTATCCTGAGGTCAAATGGAAGGAAGAAAAGTTTCAGTGCAGGGCTCTCGAGCGCATCTTTCAAACTGGCTGTGAAGGCCCGGGCACAAGCCATGAGCACGAAAAAGAAGATAAAATTGTCGGTTTTGGAGTCATATCCATAAAGATGTCCGGCTACAATTCCACCCACACTAAACAAAATAAGTATCAGGGGCATGGTCAGCAGTGCCACCTTCAATCCAAACCTGCCAATAATGATATCATTGATCAGACTTTGGATGATGAAGCTCATGATCATGACGGTACCACTGAAAAAGGATAAAAAATCCGTCAGCTCCTGCTCATCCGGATAAAAGATCTCTGTGGCCGTGAGAAATGAGTACTCGATGAACACCGAGGCTGCCATCGAAAAGATGATGAAAAATGATAATAGTCGTAAAAAACGACTCTTGAATATTCCTTTGAAACCGGGCGTTTCCAAATCTCCCTGCTCCTCTCGAGCTTTGGTAGCCTTATTGATGTTATAGTCCTTGACCACCCAAAGGGTGAAAAACAACACACCGAAAGAAGATATTGAGGCAACAAATAAAAGGTCGTAGGTCTCATTGATAAAAGGCAACCGGGTGATGAAGGGGATGGAGAAAAAAGCCAGGATGGTAGCGATCAACTGCCCGGTGTCTACTCCTCCGATGATTCTTTTAGAAGCTCTCAAGTCAAAAATCCTTCCGAATAGCCCCCAGAAATTGAGTAAGGTGATAGCCGTAATGGGCCCAACCATTACAAACATGATAAAAGGAAGCATTTGGAATCCCTCGGCATCGCCATCGTAGTTGGTAAACTCAAAGGCGGCTCGGGTGGTAGCCATAAAAGCGAAAATGATGAACAGGTTGGAAACCGTCAATGTAGAAAAATTGATCCGACGCTGTAGTAACACGAAGGCATAGGTTGCAATGATGCCTAAACCACCTGCCGTAAAAAATGCTACGTCAAGATATTGTTCACCAAGCTTAGAAAGGAATAATGCCTCTGATCCTACCTGATAAGTGGCAAGAAAAATACCCATAAAGAACCCCATGCCCAAGAGCAATAGAATAGGCTTCTCTTCTCCAGGCTCGCCACCCAAAAAGGCAATAAATGATTTAAGCAAGGCAGTTCGGTTTTGATCAGTGTTTAAAAATAGAAAGAATACGAATCCGCTTCAAACTAAATTGTATTTTTTTTAAACTGGCTTGCACCAAAATAAGTCACGAAAAATCCCTGTTAATGGATTGGAACGAACAAAACTTGCATTTAACCGCTATAAACAAAGATTTTTATTAATAGAATAAGAAAAGGTTTGTTGGAATATTCCATGATCAATTTTCCAAGGAATATGGTAAAATATCGATCAAGGCCTGGTTGAATAATTGGAATTATCGGCGGCTTTTCCCCTGCGTGCTGGCTCCCTTTCTTTTCAACTGTGCATTGTATTCCATCAAATAAGCCACACTGATTGAAAGCATGTAGTTTCGGTAGGTCAGGTTATCGTAATACTCTGAAAAAGTGAAGTCAGGGTTTCTATTGAATCCCATATTAGAATGACCGAAGCTGTAGCGAAAGTCAATTTCTAATCGTCCACCGACAGCAAGGTCAACATACGACCCCGCACCAAAAGTCAGTGCATACTGGAATCGGTTGGCGCCGGGAAGCGCTAATTGATTCTCCCGCACTTTCTTACTTTCTTTAAAAACAATGTTGTAGTCAATCGGGTCAACACTATCATCGAGAAACTCATCCAAATCAATATAGCCGTTTCCACTCACCCAATAGCTGATTTTAGGCCCTCCATTGATATAATAGTGAATGGACCCCTGGTTAAAACTCATCCTAAGTTGTAGTGGAAGGGAAATAAAATGGCTGGTCATCCGGCTATAAGCGGGAATATTATCGCGATTTTTCACTACCCTGCTTATCCTTTCATAAACAATTTCTGTACGGAAGCTATAGCGGTCATCAGAAGAATAGTGAAAGACAAACCCACCTTGAAAATTGTAGTCAGGAAGAACTCTTACGGTATCCTGTTTATATTCCGGGTCCTGATAAATATGATCTATTCTATGTCCGCCAATTTTTGGACCAAACCAATACTGGGCATACGAGATGGATCCTGACAGCAGGCCAACACAAAAAACTAGAATTTTCATACTACCTATTTCCAAAACGTAATAATACTAAAGATATTCTTAAAGAGATAATTGATTATTACAAAATAATCTTATAAATCTTCAATATTTAGAGATATTTTGTTTCAATTTGAAGTGTTAGATTTGAAAGTAAATGATTTGTATTGACTTTCATAATTAGAGGTAGTTTGAATAATTTGTTATTTCATCACATAAGAGTTCTCTCTTTCCTGCTTTTTTTTGTTGCATCATTCGCCGGACTGTCGCAACAGCCATTGGTTTATAACCAGTTCTTCATGAACCCTTATGTCTACAATCCCGCATACGCAGGAGTAGAGGGTCATTCAGTCCTTTTCCTGATGTACAAAAATCAGTATGGGAATATTGATGGTGCGCCAAAAACGTACCATGCCAACTTTCACGTACCTCTAAAGGGAGGAATTGCATTTGGGGCAAGTGCCTACAATGAAACTCATGGAGTGTTGAGCACAATCTCGGGTAAGGTCACCGGGGGTTATCTGCTAAGCATTGACCGTGAGCATTTTATCCGGTTTGGATTATCCATAGGAGCTGGTAACAATTCCATCAATGTTTCGGAATTTGATTCACCCAATGATCCGGCCTTTTCGGATATCGTGGATAAAAGTTCATTCCTTGTAGGCGATTTTGGTTTAACCTACCATTTCGACCACTTCAATGTTGGCTTTGCCATACCATCTTTATTCGGTTATGAAGTTTTCACAGAAAACAGCTTTTCTCCGATTACCATCAAGGGGCATGAAAATGTGTTATTTAAAATGAACTACCGGGGTCACATCACAGATAACCTCGCTTTTGAGCCACACCTTATATATAGGTATAACAAGATCCTGCCTGATCAGTATGAGGGAACGTTGATTGTTCACCTGGCCCATATTGTATGGCTAGGCGGTACCTATCGGCAGGATGCCGGGATTATTGGACTCTTAGGAGCTAAAATCAAAGAATCTTTGGCCATTGGAGTTGCCTATGAAGTGGGCAATTTCACTTACACCAATCAATTAGGCCCGTCTTATGAAGTACACATAGGATATCACATTGGAGCCAAAAAAGACCATGCGGAACATGTTTCTTCGTTCATCAAGAGTCACAGACTATCGGCCGAAGAGCGGGCTAAAAAAGCTGAACTGGAACGGGAACGGAGGTTGCAGGCACTCGAAGATGCCCGTAATCAACAAAGTGAATCAGATGAACTGACCATTCTTCAGACACCGGACGAAACACAAACTACAGAAACACCAACCACTGAGGAGCCTGTATCAGATCCTACATCCGGTAATGTCACCAACCAAACCAACCAGCAAGGTAATCAAACACGTACAGACAATCAAAATCAGAACCCACAACCTACTGATCCCCGCGTTCAGGATCCTATAAGAGATCAAGTAGCTCAGACGACCACTCAGCCAGATCCGGCAGAAATAGAAAGGGGTGACCCGCAATTGACACAAGATTTCAGAACGCCTTCTGAACTCGCTCAATCGGATACACACATGGAAGTGAGAAGAGGTGGTCACATGCTGGAATTGCCCGCCGGAACTTATGTGGTAGCAGGCGTTTTTGAATCGTTTGATAATGCTGAAGATTACAGTGATACTTTATTTAACAGAGGATTTCATGATGTGAAGGTAGGGTATCTGACAGCCAGAGGATATTACTATGTAGTGATTTTCGAGAGCAACAATCTTGATCCTGCCAGAACTGAGCGACGTAGGGTGAGAAGAATGTCCGGATTATCTGACGTTTGGGTTTTAAAAGTGAATGAATGATGAAGTTTTTTCTGAATTTGTTTTTTATAGGGTTGTCTATGGCTGCTATTGCACAGCAGCGTCCTTTTATTAATAGTCTGGACAAAACTTCAGGGGCTGTGGGAGAAACAGTAATCATCACCGGAAGTGGTTTTTCGGCAAATCCTGCAGACCTAAAGGTATTTTTTGGTGCGGGTGAAGCCACCATACTAAGCTCAACAACCGGTCAAATAAAAGTATCCGTTCCGGCCAATGCTACCTACGGTCCGGTATCTGTTATCCATCTTACCAATTTTTTAACCGGCTCATCTTCTGAACTCTTCAACCTAAGTTTTGGCGGTGGATCGATCGCTGCAAGTGGGTTCGATGCACCCAACTATACAGCCACAGGCCACAATTTTTCCTATGACCTTTGTATGTGTGATTTTAATGACGATGGACTCTTAGACATTGGTATTACACATCAGCAGGGACAATCTGTTTCTTTCTTCCAAAATCAAAGTACCACAGCAACTACCAGTTTCACCAAATTTGATTTGTTGAATTTTGCTTCGCCCTTTACCACTTTGGGTATCGACTGTGCTGACTTAAATGCCGACGGTCTTCCTGACCTGGTGGTTTCTACCAGTATTGGAGACAATGCACTACATACCTATTTCTATGAAAATACCAGTGGTGCCAATATTGCATTCACTGAGCGACAGTCTACAAGATTGCCTTCCATTCCGGCCACCCCCTCGCCTATCAACAGGGACCCAAGGAAATTAAAACTTGCAGATGTAGACGGGGATGGTAAAAACGACTTAATCATAGGTAATCAAAGAGATAATACACTATATGTTTACCTCAATGATGGAACCAACAATACATTTTCATTCAACCTCACTCCAGTAGCCATCACAGTGCCTAATCTGGCTGATGCAGGAGCTATTGACGTAAAAGATCTTAACAATGATAAATTGGCAGACATCATTGTGCTTTCATTCGAAGACTCCAACTTACCCATTGGGATCCTGAAAAACACCAGCTCGCCGGGGACCGTTAAATTTACCAGCTCCATATTAAATGTATTGGGAACGAGAGTCAATACATTCATTGGGGACTTAAACAATGATTCATATCCCGAAATTGCTGTAACCAGTGTAATTTCCTCCAATGTAGTGGTCTATGAAAATACAACGGGTACACCGGGTAACAATCCTGCTTTTAGCGCCACACCAATCAGCTCAAACGTGACAGCTCCATGGGGATTGAATGGTGGAGATATGAATGGTGATGGATTACTTGACCTTGTTGTAGGAACAGGATCAGGGGTCAGGGTGCTCATCAACGACTACGACGGAGCAACCATATCGTTTTTACCATCAACGCTATTGAGTACAACAGGTTTTTCGAGAAACGTGAAAGTAGGTGACCTCAACGGGGATGCTCGTCCGGATATAGCCTTTACTCACAACAGTACCAATGGTGCACCCGGATCTTTTGGTACCTACATTAACAGAAATTGCTACGAGCCAACTTTCACGCCAATAAACCTCACCTACTGTCCGAATGTCCCTTTCACACTCAACACAACAAAAACAGTTGATGCCACTTATACATGGAACATCACCTCTGGTACAGGATCTTTTAATCCACCTGCGCCAACCGCTGACAATGCGGAAGTCACGATTACCAGCGCAAGTGCGACCATAGAGGTTACCATCACTCCCGGCAACAATGGTGATGGTAGTTGTACCAATACGTCGAGTCAGGTATTTAATGTCAATGGTACCCCACCGGCACTACCTACCATCACTCCCAGCGATGCCACCTCTCCTATATGTACAGGTGCAGATCTCACTTTAAGTGCTTCAGCCGCCGATAATTACTTCTGGATATTACCAGATGGAAGTGATGGGCCGAGTGCTCAGGATTTAGTATTGACAGGCCTTACGGCTGCCGATGCAGGTGTCTATACGCTAAGAACCCAATTAACAGGTGGTTGTGTGAGCGATCCAACAACCCATGAAGTAGTGGTAAACGAACCACCATTTATATCAATCACTAACCAGGATCAGGACAATTTCTGTGATGGGTCCAACATTACGCTTGAGGTTCCTGATTATCCCGGATTCACTTACTCCTGGGAAAGAGATGACGCTCCCATCGCAGGTACCACCAATACTTTGAGTGTAAATACAACAGGAACCTATAATGCCATTATTTCTGATGGTACATGCGAAAACCGTAGTCCTGACTACACCGTAACAGCTGTTCCAGCACCCGTCTCCAGCTTCAATACCAGCTACTCGGCTGCCAATACATCAGAGATCTGCATCGACGTCCCATTGGATTTTACTGCTACTTCTACCGGTAGCGGATCTTTTGCGTTGTCTTATGACTGGGACTTTGGAGATGCTACCAATGATACAGGTGCAACGACAGCTCACGCCTACTCCACTGCGCAACAGTACACTGCGACCTTAACGACGTCCTACACTGATATTGCCGGATGTAGCGACCAGGCCATGAGCACGATCACGGTCAGCGATCAGGTGCCCGGTGATATCCCCATCACTGTTGTGGGGGGGTCCACAGACAAATGTCCCAGTGATACATTGATGGTTCAGCTACCCGCCAACTACGTTTCTTATGCCTGGTCTACGGGAGACACTGATTTTGAAGCAGAAGCCTTTACCGCCAGAGGTGAGGATCAGGTAACGCTCACCGCTGATGTAGAAACGAACATCGGATGTATGGTTACAGTCCAGCAAACCATCAATAACTATCCTGGTTCAGGTATTCCTGTGACTGCCGATGAGGGCACCATTGCCAATGACAGCATTACCTTACCGGAGGGAGAAACGATCGTTACTTTAACGGCTTCTAATGCCGTGGGCGACTATGCCTGGGCCATTGATGGCACACCGAGTAATATCACAACAGCAGTACTTGAGCACCAGCCAACTCAAAGAACTACTGTCATAACAGTCACAGGGACCGATGCGAACGGTTGCGTTGAAACCACCACCACCACCGTTTTATTACCAGCCATTCTAGCGAGAAAAACCTTTTCTCCGAATGCCGATGGACAAGGGTTTGATTGTTGGGAGATCCTGAATACCTCATCCCTTGATGGCTGTACTGTTTACATTTTTGATAGTCGCGGAAGACATTTACTTGTAGCAGAATCACCCTTTCCGAATAACTGTGTTTGGGATGGTACAGCAGTAGGACAACAAGTTCCTGAGGGGATCTATTATTTTGTGTTGAAATGTGATGATGAGCTCAACAATCTGAACGGCACCATCACCTTGGCCAGATAGATCATTCCTGATGTAAAAAGGAACTCCAATCAGTTATAAACCACCAGCATAACCAGCTACGATTAAAGGCTTAGTGATTTTTCAAGGTTTTACCTAGATGAAATTACAGTGATTTCGCGATTGCTTAATTCATCATACTTACAAACCTTTGAAGATTATAATATTGAATTGACTAAAATGAATCGGAAAAGTCCTTTTTATCAAAAAATATACAAAAAAATAAAACTTTTTTTTGGTCGATACCGGACACAGAATATTGGCCGTATTACGAAATTATATGCAAAAGGTTCTTCTGAATTTTATCATAATTCAAATTCTTTATTTCACTTTACAAAGACGTATATATTGGAATTATACAATATTTTGTTATTTAAGTACATTTATTTTAAGTCCTAAGCTTGGCTAGTAAACACCTGTTACTTATGCTTTTATTGCCTTTTTATGTAGATTTGAATGGGTTACTTAGCCAAATTTTGGCGTATTTATTGATACTATTAAAATGTATTATGCCAAAAAGCGTTGACATTTCATCCATATCACCAAATTGCAGACAACCTGAATTGTGTAGGGTTTCTCTGATACTTGCTCACGATCATCAACTAATCTAATGAAAAACGAGACCAACAATATCTTTCTATATATCGCTATCGCTTTCTTGTCCATCTCTTCAGCCCTGGCTCAAGAGAATTGTACCAATGGTGTAGACGATGATGGGGATGGATTTATAGACTGTTATGATGGAGACTGTGCTGGTGGCCCTAGTTGCGCGGATTTCTTCTATGGAAACCCGATTGTCTGTAAAGATGAACCCACAGAAAACCCAACCTTCACCATGAAGTTGCAATGGGGCTCAGAAGACCGGTCAGCCGATAGTCACGCCACACCTGCTGTGGGTGACCTGGACAATGATGGTCTCCCTGAAGTTGTGGTGATCAACAGATTGGATGAAAGACTTTTTATTTTGAACGGTGAAGATGGTACAACTGCATTTACTTATGACTTAGGTTATCAACCCGAAAACGGCATCGTACTTGCAAACCTTGATGGTGGGGATTGTGCAAACATCTACGTTTCAAGAGACAACAGCTCTACCATCACAGCCCTCGACTGTGAAGCTAACTTCTTGTGGCAAACCAATGCCTCTGACCGCGTAGGTATCATGGGTATTGCCGACTTCAATGGAGATGGCAATGCCGAGCTTTATTACAAAACGGAGATCATGGATGCTGCCACCGGGAACATTATAGTGACTGGGACAGGAAACAACTGGGTGCAAAACTATGCACACAGTGCCATTGCCGTAGATATCCTGGATGATGCATTTTGTGCGGACTGTAGCGGATTGGAACTTATCACTGGAAATGAGATTTGGGCCATTAATATCGCTGCGGGAACACGAACATTGGCTAAAGACCTCAATGACCTTTTTGCTGCCGAAATCCCTGTCAATAACAAAAGGTATTACACAAAGTACTTCAATACTACCCAAAACAGGACAGCCATTTCAGTAGCTGACTACAACCAGGATGGACACGTGGATGTGTTGATGCCCGGAGCATATGGGTCCAGCAATTCTTCTCAGACTACCATCTTCTTTTGGGATGTATTCAATGATGCCTACCTGGTGTATGATGGCGGTGTAAATCACAACAAAGGTACAGGTAGATTGAACGTTTCGGATATTGATGGCGATGGGCTTATGAACACCACCTATGTTTCTGATCAGATATTATATGCATTGGATGAAAACCTGGATGTATTGTGGACAAAAGGGATTGATGAAGGCTCCTCTGGTTTCACGGGTACCACGGTATTCGACTTTGATGGTGACGGAGCTGCGGAAACCATCTACCGAAGTGAATCATACCTCTATATCATTGACGGTACCGACGGAAGCACCCGGACAACTGTTGCCTGTAAATCAAGAACCCAGGAAGAATACCCGTTGGTAGCCGATGTGGACAATGATGGATCCAGTGAGCTTTGTGTACCATGTTATACCAGCAACAATACACCCTTCAGCCCCTATAGCAATACCAAATTTTCTCAGATCAGGATCTATGAAGCCGATGGTGGGGAGATCTGGCAGCCTTCCCGAAGGGTTTGGAACCAGCACGGATACTATAATGTAAACGTCAATGATGACTTGACAATCCCTGCCCAACAGCAGGATCACACGGCAATCTTTGGTACTGTCAACTGTGATACTGGAGTACCAGAGGATAACCGGGCATTAAATGGTTTCCTTAATCAGTCTACCTTCCTGGAAGCGGACGGTTGTCCTTCTTATGTATCGCCTGACCTCAATATGGCAGGAAATGTAGTGGCTACGCCTTCATTGTGTCCTCTTACTACTTTTGATGTCTCCTTTGATATTGAAAACACCGGAGATACCGACATCTTCGGAACACTCCCGGTAACTTTCTATAATGGTGACCCTGAAACACCTGGGGCCACAAAACTCAACACTGAAACTGTTGTGATCAACAATTTTTTACAGGGAGAAACCAGAACAATCAACATGACCGTAGAAGGATCCGGTGGTGATTTTGATTTGTATATCTCCATCAACAACAACGGGCAAGACCCTCCTATCACTCCCGGAAGTGGTGGATTCCCTGAATGTGACTTCTCAAACAACATTGCTAACGTTCCTGTCACCTATACACCTTTCACCCTGACAGTGAACAAATTGGAAGAAAACAGAAGGTGTGATCCTTCCAAACCAGACAATGGAGAGGCTGAGGCCTATTTTGAAGGTACTTTGGGTGGTGACTATGAAACTTTTTGGGTAGAAGATTTTGCTGGATTATCCAATGGTGACCGGTCTGATGCCGGAGCAACAGCCTGGACATCTACCAAAGGCACGTTCAACCCTATTTACTGGGGAGTAAATAACAAAAGTGGAAATAAGGTTTATCGCACCCGAAAAACGGGATTAAACAATGAAATAAGTGAAGTAACATGGCTATCAGAAGTCATTGATATCTCAGGCCACACTGATGTGGATCTTTCACTGGAGATGCTTACCAATAATACACTTGAAGCATCAGGTGGAGGAAGAGACTATATGCGGGCATTCTATATCCTCGATGGCGGAGCTGAAACGGAATTTGATGTGAATGGAGAGCTCTATGGTAGTTTTCTTTACGCAGTTGCCGAACATGAGGATCTCAATGGATCTACTCTGCAGATCAAAGTAACCTTCCATACTACTGGAGGTGGCGAGAATCAATACCTGGACAATGTTCAGGTTTCCGGTAATTCTGTTCCGGTAGTACAGCAGTTTACAGACGCCGATGGATTTGAATTTGACTGGTACAATGCAGGTGACTTCTCCGCACCAGTGGCCAATGGAAGCCTCTACACTGGTATGGCGTCCGGTAGTTATGATGTAGTCGGGTATTTTCCCGGTGGGAACTGCTATTCCGATACTGTCAACATTGTGATCAATGATTCGGTCCCAACATTTAACGTACATGTTTATGAAGTAGCCCCTTACACGGATTGTGCAGATCCTGATGGAGCGCTTTCAGCTTTTGTATATACACAGACTGATGGCAGTGGAGATCCGGCCGATACTTTGACGGCAGGCTACTCATTCTCCTGGGTACTCTCTACAGAAGGTATCACACCAGTAGGAACAGGTCCTGACCTCACCAATATCTCCAGTGAAAGTTATACGGTACGGGTAGAACAGCTCATCACAGGTTGTACTTCCTCTGCATCCGGGGCGCCGTCTTCCAGCTTAATTATACCGGCTGATCCTACACCTGTTCCCGTAGATATAACTACTTGTTCCGGACCTGGCAGTACAGGATCTGCCACCGTGAGTGTTGGCGGGATCACCGCAGGCTATACTTTCGAATGGTTCTATGAAAATGTTGATGCTACGCCGGATTACACAGGCACAACCATCACAGGCTTGCTTGAAGGAACTTATTATGTAAAAGCGATAGACAATGGGTCTTCTTGTGAATCCAATGTGATCACCATGGTAATTCAAGACTTGTCAGGAGAACCTACCCCATCGACAACAAGCATCGATAATACTTCATGTACTGCCTATACCGGAGAGGTTTCAGTAGATGGTGATGGGGCCGGAACAACTGCCGGATATAACTTCACCTGGTATGCCGGTAAAAACGACGACCCTAACAATGAACTGCCCGCAGCTATCCCCGGAGCCACAGCCTCTGCTGATGGTTCGACCATTTCTAACCTGCCCGGTGGTTATTATACCGTAGTGGTAGAACAAGGGGGTTGTATTGGATCAGACACTGTTTTTGTTGACGAAAACTTCGTAGTTCCTCAATTTAGTTTCAATACACCCATCGATACGGAAGAGAGCATCATTTTGGATAACAACGGATATGTTGAATTACCTCAGTTGTTTGGTCCTGGAAATGAAATCACGAATGCATTAACGATTTCGTATTGGGCTAATCTCTCCGTAGACAACTACAACAACGATGAAAGAATATTTTCTTCCGGTTCCACCGGCGAAAATCAGGTATTACTTTGGTCTGATAACCACAATGGTTTAGCGTTTGTGGTGCGGACAAGTACTGGTGGAAGAGGCCGAATCAATTCCGGTTACTCTGCTACAGGATGGGCACAGATCGTAGGAACCTGGGATGGTACTACAGGTGAGATGAGGTTGTATGTCAATGGAGTATTGATTGGCACAGATAACCACATTGGCAGTGGTATATTGGTTGATACCGGAAACCCCATGTATCTTGGAAGGGATGGTAACATCGGGTCTAAAAAATTTGAAGGAGAACTCGACGAAGTTAGGATATACAACAAAGCGCTAACCATCCAGGAAATCAATGCTCAGCTTTGTACCGAACTTACAGGTACTGAAGATGGATTGGTTGCCTATTATGACTTCAACAACATCGCATCACCCAACACGGGAACTACAATCCCTGATTTGGCACCACAGGATGGTAACAACAATGGTACTATCAGAAACGGAGGAGCCGCCAACATCAGCTATCCTACTGCAACCATAACTTGTCCCAACAGCAACTTCAACAACAACAGAAGTTGTGATGTAGGTACTCCAAATGGTGAAGTAGACCTATCAGATAAAATTACTCCAGCACCAGGTGGAGGAATAACTTACGATTTTGAAATATACTCCGGATTCTCAACGGCCGGTGCTCCATTGGACGCAAATACAACGGGTCTGTTCACAGGACTTGCCGGAGGTTTTTATACAGTGGTTGCTACAGATCAGGCCACAGGTTGTGCAACACTTGAAGGAAGGGTGTCGCTGAATGATATTCCGGATAACCCGGCCATTGTTACCACCATCACTGATGATATTGGTTGTAGCACCATCGGGCTGGGTGAGATCGCTGTTACATCTTCGAGCAGCAGTGCTGAGCCTGGCGGAGGATATACTTACGAAATTTTTGATGGGTTTAATTTCACGACAGAGATTGGATCCGATATTGTTGTTCCGGATGGTTCAGTTGGTCACACCTATACAGGTCTGACAGATGGTCCTTACCGTATCAGGGTCACGAACAATACGCTCACCTGTACCTCATATGTGGATGTGAATGTGGGCGATGTCCCTACCAATCCTTCATGGAACCATCCCTCTACTATCATCAATGACAACACGACCTGTGGTGGTACACCCAATGGTTTTGTTTCAGTAGTGGTTAGCGGAGGTAATACGGACTACACCTTCGAATGGTACAATGGTGGAGTAGTAAATCCGGGTCAACTCATTGCCGGTGAAACGGATGAATTTATTGATGACCTGGCAGGCGGACAGCAATATACAGTGGTAGCAACCAGCACCATTACAGGATGTTCCACTCCTGCTAAACCCGTCACTGTCAACAACACTCCGATCTATCCGAATGTCATTGCTGTTGAGGTACAACCTCAGCACTCTTGTGATGTGGGAGACGGAATTCTAAGGGCTTACGTGGATGAACCGGACCCGAGTGACTGCGTGGAATGTACAGAAGTAGATGACTACTCTTTCCAATGGTTCCTGGGGAATGACACCTCTACCCCGCTGATCGAAGCTACCGATCCGGGCAACAACTCAAACCCTACGTATGTAGATAGCTCAAGAGTAGAAGGACTGACAGGAGACTATGATTATACCGTACAGGTCACTAATAATTTAACAGGATGTACCAATGAGACCACAATCTCTTTGACCTATGATCCACAGCCACCAATCATTGATGCGGCGAATTCAAAAGTAACTGCCAATACCTTGTGCGGACCTTCCGGGAATGGCTCTGTCGTTGCAGCTGTCAACTTTGTGGGTGAGACGATCAATGGAGCAGTGAATGACCAGACCTGGGATGTAATTACGGATTGTAATACCGTAACAGACCTCAATTCATCCATCTTACCTGATGGAAGTATCGAACTGACGCCGGATGTGACAAGCCAGGCAGGTAAAGCCTATTTAGGCGACTCCGTTGATTTTAGTAAACCAACCCGGATTGATTTTTGGATGTATCTGGGTAATAAAAACGTTGGAGCAGACGGAATCACTTTCATCTTCCATCAGGATCCTGACGGCAGGGATGCCCTGGGAAGATACGGGTGTAACCTCGGAATTGGCGATGAAACTTGTTTTGGAGGAACCGAAACAGCCATTCAACCGTCTGTCGCTGTGGAATTTGATACTTACAACAATGGGGCCGCAACCAAAGATCCAGCATGGGATCATGCCGCCTTTGTGATTAATGGTGACATGAGTGAACCACAAGGTGATGTAGGTGTCTTTTACAACGCCAACCAGCCAAGAATTGTCAATGGACAAAACGATGTGGAAGATCCTGATACCGAATTAAGGGTAACCATTACCATCGTACCTAACTTTGATGGTACACAGACATTCAGTGTCTACGTAGAAGATGAACTTAGGCTACAAAGAACACAGGACTTTATCAATGACCTTTTTGGTGGAAACCCTAAGACAATCGGAGGTTTTACGGCGTCTACCGGTGGACAAAGAAACCAACAGTATGTAAGGTTAGATCCGTACTTTGGAGAATATGACTTTGACTGGTATACAGGCACAGGTGTTAACCCATCGAATGAGATCGTGGGAGCAGACAGACCATTTCTTTGTGACCTGTTAGGTGGTGACTATACCCTGGTAGTGACTTATGGTGGCTCAGGATGTACTTCCAGCCCACCGGTGACATTTACCATCCCCAATGATACGGATACCGCTACAGTTTCATTCTCTGGAGTATCCAATACTGTCTGTGATACCACCCTGGCACAGGGAGGTAACTTCACAGGATCATTAACGGCCAACATTGCCGAGAATCCTGCTGATTATGTGTTCGCATGGTTTGAAGGGACGTCACCTTCCGCGGATACATTGAGTACAAACCAGACCATTTCAAACATTCCTGGTGGGGATTATACCGTGGTGGTTGAAAGTCTGGCCGGAGGATGTATTGCTACCAAAGACACTACTCTTGTGGATGTGACCATTGATCCGGCCATCGTCGATGTAAACACGGATGTGACAGTAAACAATGTAACCGTATGTGAAGGGTCAGCGACTTACCCGAATGGCTCAATCACGGTCAATACTGTGGGCATAGGTACCGGTCCTTTCGGGTTCTGGTATTACTATGGTGCCGATACCACCACGGGAGACTTCCTGAACGATGGTTCAGACATCTTTACGCAAACCGGAACACCCGGGACAGCCTCCGTCAACGTGTCTGGCAATGGTACGGCAACACTTACCGGTCTATCTGCTGGTGATTACACCATCATCGTAGTGGATTCGGCTTCAGGTTGTACATCCATCGAAGCCAATGTTCAAATCATTGATGTTCCCACCATACCAAACCTGGATCAAAGTGTCACACCAAATACGGTCTGTGATCCTGCATTGGCAGCCTCGGGAGTGTATGATGGTGAAGTAGAAATCATCACAACGGATGGAACGGATGCAGTAGCTGATTACACTTACCTATGGTATGATGGCACAGGTACCGGAACGCCCACTACCTGGACAGTTACGGACAACATTCTTTCGGAAGCCCCTGATGGTAACTACACCGTTGTAGCCACCAATACAACCACAGCTTGTGATACCACGATCTATGCGACCATTGGCGATGCAACTGTGACGCCGACCATTGACAATGTGACTACTCAAAATGTCACTGCCTGTGAAGGTGGTCCGGCCTACCCTAACGGGTCAATCACAGTGGCTGCCGTAACCGGTACTGGCCCATATAACTATTTGTATTATTATGGACCTGACGCAGCTACAGGTACGCTGCTTACTGACGGCACAGATATCTTTACGCAAAGTGGAACACCAGGAGTAGCTTCTGTCAACGTCAATGGTAACGGAACCACTACAATCACAGGGCTTTCCGCCGGAGATTATACCATTGTTTTGGTCGACTCTGCTTCCGGGTGTACTTCCATAGAAGCCAATGTTTCTTTATCCAATGTTCCTACGCAGTCTCAATTGGATCAGAATATCACTGACAATACCATTTGTGATCCTGGGCTAGCTGCATCAGGAGATTATGATGGTGAAGTAGAAATTGTCACAACAGATGCCACCAATGTGACAGACTACAGCTATGTATGGTATGATGGCACGGGTACTGGAACTCCTACTGCTTACACTGCAACCAACAATGTGCTTTCTGAAGCTCCTGATGGTAACTATACCGTGGTAGCTACCAGCAATCTGACAGGATGTGATACAACCATTTATGCCACTATTGGTGATGCAACCACCATTCCTACCATTGATAATGTAACCACACAAAATGTTACTGAATGTGAGGGTGGTCCTAACTACCCGAACGGGTCAATCACAGTGGCTGCCGTAACCGGTACTGGTCCATATGACTATTTGTATTATTACGGACCGGACGTAGCTACAGGTACGCTGCTTACCGACGGCACAGATATCTTTACACAAAGTGGAACTCCCGGAGTAGCTTCTGTCAACGTCAATGGGAATGGAACCACTACAATCACTGGACTTTCCGCCGGAGATTATACCATTGTTTTAGTAGACCTTGCTTCAGGATGTACCTCCATAGAAGCCAATGTTTCTTTATCCAATGTTCCTACGCAGCCACAATTGGATCAGAATATCACCGACAATACCATTTGTGATCCTGGGCTGGCTGCATCAGGAGATTATGATGGTGAAGTAGAAATTGTCACAACAGATGCCACCAATGTGACAGACTACAGCTATGTATGGTACGATGGCACGGGCACTGGAACCCCTACTGCTTACACTGCAACCAACAATGTGCTTTCTGAAGCTCCTGATGGTAATTATACTGTAGTTGCCACAAGCAATCTGACTGGTTGTGATACTACCATTTATGCTACCATCGGAGATGCAACCACCATTCCTACCATTGATAATGTAACCACACAAAATGTTACTGAATGTGAGGGTGGTCCTAACTACCCTAACGGGTCAATCACAGTGGCTGCCGTAACCGGTACTGGTCCATATGACTATTTCTATTATTACGGACCGGACGTAGCTACAGGTACGCTGCTTACTGACGGCACAGATATCTTTACACAAAGTGGAACTCCCGGAGTGGCTTCTGTCAACGTCAATGGGAATGGAACCACTACAATCACGGGGCTTTCCGCCGGAGATTATACCATTGTTTTGGTCGACCTTGCTTCCGGGTGTACCTCCATTGAGGCTAATGCGCAAATCGTCAATATTCCAACCATTCCGGCATTAAGTCAAAATGTAACACCCAATTCATATTGTGATATTACCATCAACAATTCTGGTGCTTATAATGGTGAGGTAGAAATCGTCACTACAGATGCCACCAACGTTACTGATTACAGCTATGTATGGTACGATGGTACGGGTACAGGAACTCCAACCACATATACAGCTACCAATAATGTGCTTTCTGAAGCACCTGATGGTAATTATACTGTAGTTGCCACAAGCAATCTGACTGGTTGCGACACAACCATCTATGCTACCATCGGAGATGCTACGGTAGATCCGGCATTGGGCACCATCGCTGTAACTGACATGACCGTTTGTGACGGCGCAGCTGTCTATCCAAATGGAGCCATAGATGTGGACGAACCATCCATTACCAATGGATCAGGTGATTATTCCTACGAATTTTACTGGGGTCCTTCCATTGATCCTGCCAAACTGCTGAGCGATGGTGACAACATCACCTTTGAAAAAACAGGTGCTGCCAGTGGTGTCAACATAGACATTACCAATAATGTCATATCAAATCTGGATACAGGATTCTACACCATTGTGGTCATTGACAACGTCACCGGATGTAAAAGTGGTGAACAGACAGTGGAAATTGAAGATGTATTGATCGCGATTAATGTGCCTGCACCTGCGATCTCGCATTATACCAATTGTGATGCACCGGATGGTAGTATCACAGTTACGCCATCCATGGCCAGTGGACCTGAGCCTGCATTGGGGTATAGTTATCAATGGTATTACGGATCTGGTACAGGAAATGTGCTGGATGGAGCAGGTGATGTTTCTGATGCATCAGCCCTCGCCGGAACTACCACCAATGCCGTGTCAGGACTGGAAGACGGTACCTATACAGTGTTGATCACCAACAATGACACAGGTTGTGATACAGAAGAAGAATATGATATTCAGGATTTAAGGGTATATCCTGTCGTTGATCCGTCATTGATCGTCACTACACCAAATATCAACTGTTCGGGACCTTCAACCGGTACCATTGACCCTACTGCTGCTGTGAGCGAACCCGGACCATACGTATTTACCTTATATGATGCCGCGGATGTGGTGATTACCACTGAAGATACGGGTGGCGGAGACGACGGAATATTTGATGGCCTGGCAGCCGCCAATTACAAAATTGGTGTTGAATTGGCCAGTGGGTGTGTTTCGGTAGCAACTGCTTCAGTATCTGTGTCGAATAATTTTACCTATCCTAACTTGAGTGTTACCAAGCTAAGTGAGGAAACAAGCTGTATTGCTCCAAATGGCCAAATTCAAATCAATGATCCCGGAACCGCACCCGCTGCAGGATTCGATATCATCGTTTACAATGGCATTGGTACAGGTGGGGCTGTACAGGAAACAATCGCAGATGATTACACCGGTGCCTTCCCTATTTCCGGAACGGCCAACATGGCAACCAATACCTACACGGTACAGATG
This sequence comes from Cyclobacteriaceae bacterium, assembly GCA_965223915.1. Classification (GTDB taxonomy): domain Bacteria; phylum Bacteroidota; class Bacteroidia; order Cytophagales; family Cyclobacteriaceae; genus UBA7330. The sequence continues at coordinate 4,907,092 of OZ245027.1, forward strand.
CTCAACAATGATACTGGTTGTGAGACCCAGGTACAGGTAACGATCAATAACGTACCTGATCGACCTACTTTAGTAGGAGGCAATGTGACCAAAACCAATGACACCAACTGTACATCTGATAACGGAAGCATTACGGTCAGCACAGTAACTAATCCAGGTGTAAACCCTACATTCAACCTGTACAGTGGAAGCTCCATTGTGCCTGCTAACCTGATTACATCAGCACAGCATCCCGCAGCAAACCATACTTTCTCCGGGTTGGCAGCTGGAACTTATACGGTTTCTGTGATCAAAGACGAATCAGGATGTGAATCCAATGGTATTACCAGAACGGTCAATTTTACACCGGTCTCTTTTACTCCGGGACTGACCGTCTATAGTGATCAATCATCATGTCTGATCTCAAATCCTAATGGCGAATTGATTGCTTCGATTGCTGCTGCAGGAACCGGACCTTCCACCAGTGTTGGAGATTATAATTTTGAATGGTATCAGGGACAAAATACCAATCCCGGTAACAGGATTACAACCGGTGGGATCATTCCAACTGCCGTAGTAGGTTCTACAAATGACAGTCGGGTTTCAGGATTACCTTCCGGTACGTACAGATTGAAAGTAATTGAACCTGTATCAGGCTGTTTCTACGTGATCGATGAAACCATCGACCTGATTACACAAACGCCAACCATTCCTGGAGGTGGTATCATCATTACCGATGCTGATCAATGTGCACCGAGCAATGGTGAGATTAACGTTACAGTAAATGACGGCGGAAGTACCCAACCTTATGATGGAGCGGGTGGATATACCTTTGAGTTGTATGTGGGTACCATTGGTGCCGGTGAGACTCCGATTCAAACATTCAACCAAACGGCTGTATTTGGAGCGCCCAACTATCAGGCTACACACACATTTACAGGTCTACAACCAGATGATTATACCATCAGAATTATTGACAACAATACTTCATGTTTGGTAACCAGTACATTGCAGACAGTCAATTATACAGGATTATCCCTCGCTTTTGATGAAAGTAACATGTCAAATTCACCATTGTCAGCATGCTTCGACGAAAACGGGATTCTTGATATTGGAACATCATTAACTATTCCTGGAAACACAGATGATGTAACAATTACATGGTACGTCGGTACGGATACAGCCGATGTAAGCAAGCTAATTACAACGGAAATACCTACAGCTACTCTGAGTAACACCGTGAACTACAATGGTCTTGGCTATGATATTATTAATGGACGAGTTGAAGACTTACCTGCTGTTAGTTATACTGGAGTTGCTCAATTATCAAATGGATGTAAGTTTATATTAGAAACTAACCTGTCGATTGTAGAAGCTCCTGATGTTGTAGCAACAATTGCAACTCCAACCACAAGGTGTGCAGCTACCTATGATGGAGAGATTAATATTGAAATAACTCCAATTCAAAACCCAAATCCTCCATTCAATGATAATTTTGCTGATAGCTACGATTATTATTTATTCCCAGGTATTATCTCCGTTTCTGATAATACTCCTGGAACTGCACCATGGACTCCTGATGTATCAACTTACAATGGTGGTGTAACTGCTGGAAATGATGGGGATGGTAATGGGACAGGAACCTTTGCCAATACTGGAGCTAATACAGTTTCTGATGTAACCATCAGTGAACTTGAAGCTGGTGATTATACAGTTGTAATAGTAATCAATACGGCAAGTGGTTGTGTTACAAATGTTCAAACAGTCACCATTGACCCTCCTACTGAACCAAACGTAACCCTGGACACAAAATCAGACAACACCGTTTGTGATGTATCAGGTGCACTTGATTACAATGGATCCATTACCGTGGATGCCGAACATCCTGATTTTGCAGGATCGACCTTTACGTTTGACTGGTATTATGATTCGGATGGTGACGGTGACTTCACCGCAGGACAAACTGCTGTGGCGAATGGTGCCAATGGAGCCGGGGCCGGATCTTTTGTAACAGGAGCCACAACGACCAATTCACTCTCCGCAACCTTATCAGGTGTTGGCCCGGGATGGTACCGCGTGATTGCTACACATACCGACGCTAACAATGCCGGAGTCAATGCCACGGCATGTCCGGATACACTGGACGTTGAGATCTTTGATGATTTTGTAGAGTTGGCCATCCTACCGGCTGCAATCACCACACAAACCAACGTATTGGATTGTTCCGGTGGTGCTGACGAATTTGGTGAATTCCTGCTGGCCACCGTCCGTGAAGATGGGGCAGATATTCCTGCCGGGGGAGCCGGAGTCAACATCACCTGGGAATATGACAACGGTGGTGGATTTGGGGCATATGCTCCAAACATAGCTCAGAACCATTCGGATGACCTGGCAGCAGGAGATTATCGAATCACCGCGGTGAGTACTACTACAGGTTGCGATGTGTCTTATGACTTCACCATTGAGGATGTAACCGAAGATCCTGTGATAAACCTCCTCAGCCTCTCAGACAATACCATTTGTGTGGGTGGACCTATCGGCACCATCGAGGCTGACGGACAAATTGTGATCGAGATCCAGGACGAACTGGGTGCGATCATGGATCCGGTAGACTATGACGTTGATTGGTACTTAAATTCCATCGCAGGTGGTAATGAGATCCCTGCAACGCAGGTGACTGGTGCAAATATCACCACCACGGCTGTGGATGTTACCATAGACGACCTTCCTGGTGGAACTTACTGGGTGGAAGTCACCAAAAACAATGGAGATGATGAACAATGTGTGACCACAGCATCATTCGTACTGATTGATGACCAACCTGAGGTAACGATCCAAAAGATCCTTAACACAGATTATACCACTCAACACAATACGGACTGTTCACCAGACGAGAATGGTCAGGTGACCTTGCTGAACGTATATGAAGATGGTGTGGCGGACCCTGTGGCCAATGGAAATTATCTATTCAACTGGTTTGATGCCGATCAGGTAACACCAATCTCTGTAGGAACAGTAGGTGGAGCATTTAATGAAGACGTAACAGACCTGCCCGCTGGTACTTACTATGTGGAGGCTGAAAACCAGACCACTGATTGTGTTTCCGATAAAGTGCCATTCACCATCAATGATGAGCGAGTCATTCCAAACCTACAGCTGGCGCAGACATTGCCAGATACTACCTGCGTCGGTTCACTGGCACCTTCCGGAGAAGTAACTGCCTCTGTTGTCCTGCCTGGTGGAGGATCAGGGAATCCGGCAGAGTACACTTTTACATGGTATGAAGGTATCGGTACCGGAACCCCAATCACCGTTGGTGCGGTGGATGGAGCAGCTGTCAATGGTGAGATGTATGAGCAATTACCTGCTGGAATTTACACCGTGACAGTAGAAGACAATTTGACTCCCGGAGATAATTGTACGGCTCAGGCACAAATCACTGTATCGAGGTTCACCCCTGTCATAAGCATTCAAACCGCTGATATTACGATCCAGAATGATCTGGAATGTAACATCGACAATGGATCAGCAACTGTGGATGCCGTAACTGTAACAAAATATGGTGGAGGAACCTATCGAGTCACCAGTGGTGATGCTGCCTTTGCAGATTATGACTTCAACTGGTACTTTACCGCTACAGGTGGCGTATCTCAGGACAATGACAATGTTTACGATCTTAGACCTGCCGGCACATATTATGTGAGCGTGAGCAATACGCAAACCATGTGCGCAATGCCTACCGGTGTAAGAAAAGCCGTGACCATTCAGGATGTGACCACGTTACCAAACGTTCAGTTGGTAACTAAAACTCCGGATGAATATTGTACTACTGTAGCCAATGAAGGTGATGGTACGCTTGAATTCAAAATAATTCACGAAGGCAACGACCCTGCCGATCCATTGGATTATACCATCACCTGGTATCGTGGCACCGGAACAGGTACTACCCTGGCCTCTGCTCCGGGTTCGTCAGTTATTGCCGGTAGTGGTACGCAGCTTTCAGGACTGAGTACGGGCACATACACTGTCGTTGTTTCGAAAAGTGGAACACCAAACGATGGTTGTAACACACAAAAGACCTTTACCATTGACAGGGATGCCCCGACATATGCCTTGCCTGAGTCTGCGATGACGATTCAGGACAACCAAAACTGTTTGAATCCAAATGGAACCATCACCATCAACGGAATCAATATCGACGGTGTCTTTGAGGATTTCTCTACAACAGGTGATACGTATACGATTGTCTGGACAGGGTTACCTGGTACAGCAGTGTTGAATACCGTCAATTTTGCCAATGATGAAGTAACTGCGCTTGAAGCAGGTATTTATGAAGTTGACATCACCAATGACAGAACCAACTGTACGGTAAATGCCAACATCGAACTTGATGATATCGGAACTACTCCGGTAGTTCAGCTCGTGACTAAAAAAGCAGATGAGTACTGTGCTACAGTCACTCCAAATGAAGGAGATGGTAACCTCAACATTAAAGTAGTTCACGAAGGAAACGATCCTGCAGATCCACTGGACTATGTCATTACCTGGTACAGAGGAACTGGAACCGGAACGACTTTGGCTTCTGCTATGGGCTCAGCTACTGTGAGTGCTGACGGTACCACCCTTACCGGGTTGAGTACAGGAACTTATACAGCAACTGTATCGAAAAGTGGTGCCCCTAATGATGGCTGTTTAACACAACAAACTTTTACCATCAACAGAGATGCTCCTACTTATTCATTGCCACTTTCTGCAATGACGATTCAGGATAACCAAAACTGTTTGAATCCAGATGGAACCATCACCATCAATGGAATCCATATCGATGGTGTCTTTGAAGATTTCTCTACAACCGGAGATACGTATACCATTGTCTGGACTGGGTTACCTGGTACAGCAGTGTTGAATACTGTCAATTTTGCCAATGATGAAGTAACTGCACTTGAAGCGGGTATTTATGAAGTTGACATCACCAATGACAGAACCAACTGTACGGTAAATGCCAACATCGAACTTGATGATATCGGAACTACTCCGGTAGTTCAGCTCGTGACTAAAAAAGCAGATGAGTACTGTGCTACAGTCACTCCAAATGAAGGAGATGGTAATCTCAACATCAAAGTAGTCCACGAAGGAAATAATCCTGCAGATCCACTGGATTATGTCATTACCTGGTACAGAGGAACTGGAACCGGAACGACTTTGGCTTCTGCTATGGGCTCAGCCACTGTGAGTGCTGACGGTACCACCCTTACCGGGTTGAGTACAGGAACTTATACAGCAACTGTATCGAAAAGTGGTGCCCCCAATGATGGCTGTTTAACACAACAAACTTTTACCATCAACAGAGATGCTCCTACTTATTCATTGCCACTTTCTGCAATGGCGATTCAGGACAATCTGAACTGTAGCACATCCAATGGTGCTATCACCATCAATGGAGTACATATCGATGGCGTTTTTGAGGACTTCAGTGCGACTGCTGATACGTATACCATCAACTGGACCGGTTTACCAGGATCCGCAGTATTGAATACAGTGAACTTCGCTGATGATCAGGTTACTGTTATTGACGGAGGTACTTATACCGTAGATATCCTGAATGACAGAACTGGTTGTACGGTATCTGCGGACATCACCATCGATGATGATACATCCAATCCATTGATTCAGCTGGTGGCAAAAACACCGGATGAGTATTGTGCTACAGTCACTCCAAACGAAGGAGACGGTGCATTAAACATCAAACTGGTACATGAAGGCAACAATCCTGCAGATTCTACACTGTACACTTTTGAGTGGTTCCGTGGAACAGGTACAGGAACAGCTTTGGCTGGTGGTGCTTTAGGCTCTGCCACCATTAGCCCGAACGGTACAGTCTTGACAGGTCTTAGCGCTGGTACCTATACAGTAAGAGTTACAGACGCCAATACGCCAAACCTGGGATGCTTGACCACACAAACTTTCACCATTAACAGAGACGCTCCTGCTTACTCATTGCCTCTATCTGCTATGACATTACAGGACAACCTGAATTGCGACAATCCTAATGGATCTATCACCATTAATGGGGTACGAATTGATGGTGTATTTGAGGACTTCAGTGCGACTGTTGATTCATATACCATCAATTGGACCGGTTTACCAGGTACAGCCGTATTGAACACAGTGAACTTCGCTGATGATCAGGTTACTGGTATAGAAGGTGGTACGTATACAGTAGATGTATTGAATGACAGAACGGGATGTACGGTATCTGCGGATGTTACCATCGATGATGATACATCCAATCCTTTGGTACAGCTTGTGATCAAACAACCTGATGAATATTGCGACAACACCGGATTTCAGGGTAATGGAAGTCTGGAGATGCGAATTGTTCACGAAGGCAATAACCCGGCTGATCCATTGGATTACAATATAGCCTGGTACAGGGGAACAGGCACTGGTACGACGTTAGGTTCAGCTCCTGGTACTTCTGTAGTCTCAGGAAGCGGAACTCAGCTATCCGGATTGAGCTCAGGGAAATATACGGTAGTAGTTACCAAAAACGGAGCGCCAAATGATCAATGTTTGACGACAACGACATTCTCGATTGATAAGGATATTCCTCCTTTTACAATCCAAACCTCATCTTTGGCAATGGCCGACAATACAAACTGTACCAATGCCAATGGAAGTATCCAGATTACCAATGTAGTGCTGGATGGTGTAACTCAGGATCTGGCCACGTTTGGAGCCAACTATGCCTTTACCTGGCCTGATGGTTACAACGGAGGAACTCCCGGATCAATTAACTCTCCCAATGATATTGCTACCGGTCTACCGGCAGGCAATTACAAGATCATTGGTGAAAACGTGGTGACCGGGTGCTCCACAGATACCATCATTGTATCGATCATTGATGATCCTACAGAACCTGTACTAAGCTTCAATGTCGACCAGATAAACACCAACTGCGGACCAACCAAAAATGGTCAGCTGACTGTGACTGCAACAACTGCAGATGGTAATCCTACTACAGGGGTTGGCAGGTATTCCTTCATTTGGTATGATGGAGAGGGAACAGCAACAGCCACTTCGTATGTTCAGTCTGATGGGGTTGGTGCTAATGACAATCAAAGTACCCTGCTGGCACTGGATTCAGGCTACTATACGGTTGAGGTCTTTGACAACGTCAATGAATGTACCACAATAGGAACCTATGCTGTGAGTGAAACACTTGTCAAACCTCAGGTATTCCTGAGCGATATCGTCGTTCGTGCTGACAGCACTTGTGACGCCGGATCAAGTGGAACCATCATTGTTGCTGACTCGAGCTTCTCCGTAGGTGTTCTTGACGACTATGATGTTCAGATCAGGTCCAATACACCTTCAGGAGCGATCCTAACACAAAGCATAGCTGGTAGTGGAAATACAGACCTTACGATCAGCTCGTTAGATGCGGGTACATTCTATGTAACCGCTACACGGGCAAGTACTGAATGTGCTGCGGCACCTGTTAAAGTCAATATTCTGGATGAACGCTTCCCTCCTGTTCTGACATTGGATTCCGTCATTGCCAACATCAATTGTGGCGGCTCCGCTGCCAACGGACAGTTGATGGTCAATGCTGACGGATTCGACCATAGCAACCCGGCCTACACCTTCCAGTGGTACATTGGATCCACTGTTGGGGTGGTTGTCCCGGCTGGTAATGGAGGCACCACAGCCAATCCATTTGGATTAGCGGAGGGTAATTACACCCTTGAAGTGACAAACTCAAATACCGGATGTGTGATGACGCAGGTCTATGAAGTTCCAATCCAGCAGATCCTGCCAACATTTACCTCCTATGAGGTCAATAACAATACTGCGTGTGTTGACAACGGATCCATCGTATTGCTGGAAGGTCAATACGGAACATCAATCATTGATTCTCTGGCCATGGTCAATGACTATACCATTGGATGGTTCAGCGATGCGGGTCTTACTACATCTATCGTTGACCCCGTACCTGCAACACCTCTGGAATTAGAGCAATTGGGTAATGGAACGTATTATGTCACTTTGACAAATGATACCACCAATTGTACCTCCGAAGCGCTAGAGCTGGTAATTATCGACAATATCCTGTATCCAAGCCTGAACGGACTTCAGCTGGCTGCTGATTCCACCTGTATGATGACGGGAACACCAACCGGATCACTGAGGGTAATTGCTGATAATCAGAACAACCCTGGCAGCAACTATACCTTCACCTGGTATGCTGCAAGCGATTTGGTCACTCCTATCTCAAACAATGATACGTTGAGTGGTCAGTTTGCTGGTGACTATGTCGTAGAGGTAACGAATACATCGATTGGATGTACCAGTACCGAAACGTTTACCATCCAGTCAAGACCTGTGAACATAGTAATCAATGATGTGACGACGACAGCTCCTACATCATGTATGCCACCAAATGGCATCATCGAAGTGACGGATATGAGCTACGGTAGTCTTTCGGATTATACCTATGAATTCCGTGATGAATTAAACAATGTGGTTCAGTCAGGTCCGGATTCCATCTACAACATGGCACAGGCAGGAAAATACCTGATCTATGCTACACATAATACATTACAATGTACCAACCCATTGGTGTATAGTGTAGTGGTTACGGACGGTAATATTATTTACCCTGACATTGACCTGGTTTCATTTGAAAATCAGACCAATTGTGATCCGACCAACCCTAATGGTGAGATCTCTGCATCTGCAGACGGCTCTACTGACAATGTGATGTACAACTTTGAATGGAGAGATGACCTAAATAACATCGTAGAGCCAAACAATGCGACTGTTACAAACATACCTGCAGGTACATATACATTGAATGTGACTGACAACAGCACAGGATGTATGTCCAGTGCGATGTTTGATATCGTAGATGATTACCCGGATCCGATCAGACTCGTCATCTCTACCTCTCCTAACACCAATTGTGTGAATCCTAATGGAGAAGTCAGTGCAACGATCAGAAATCTGGCATCACTGGGTAAACCGATTACAGATTATCAGTTCTACTGGTTCAATGGAGATCAAACTTTAGGAGTACCAGATGTAGCCAACCCGGATTATACGGGTACGCTGGTAACTGACTTACCGGATGGTGACTATACCGTTTATGTGGTGGATGCTTCAGATGCCTTCTGTACCTCTGAGCCAACACTGGTAACCATCCAGGACAGGACGCTTCCTCCTCCATTCCAGGTAGAGATACAAAATCATGTAACGATCTGCTATGACTCATTGCCTGATGGTAGAGCGAGGATCAACCCTGCCAGCCTTGAGGCCAACAGAGAGTTCTTCGAGTTTAGCTATGAGTGGTACACAGGTACTGCCGCAGATACGGCCGGACAAACACCATTCGTCACAGGTATCAGGGCCGACTCACTGGATGTAGGAACCTACTCAGTGCTCTCAACGGATTTGAGAACCGGTTGCGAAAATCTGGTCACTTTCGATATCATCGATGATGCGGATGCTGTTCCGGCTCCGGATGTGAATGTGGTTTCAGACCGTGACAACTGTCAATTTGCCAATGGTCATGCCACAGCTTCGATAAGCGGTACGATTTCAGGTTATCGATTTGAGTGGTTCTTAGCCTCAGGTGATACAACAACTGTCCAATTTACCGGCCATGAAGTATTCACCCTGGATTCGGTCAATTATACGGTAAGAGCAACAAGGATTGCTACCGGTTGCGTTTCTCCGAGAACTCCGGTTGAGATTATCAATGCCATTGAAGATCCGGTATTTGAAATTGCAACAACTACATCGCTCTGTCTGCGAACAGAAGATGGTGCCTTCAATCAATTCACCGGAACAGCAGAGATCATTTTCTCACAATTTGCTGCAATCAAGCAAATTGAGTGGACAGCTCCGGATGGTTCAATATTTACCAATGACATCAAGTTGGTCAATGCGCAACCGGGAAGATGGGAAGTCAGGTTTATCGCAGACAATGATTGCGAGTATTTTGGTTCGTTCGGCATCGAAACAGCGTTGAAGATCTATAATGGTGTTTCCGCCAATGCAGATGGGCTCAACGACTACTTCTTCATTGACTGTATAGACTATTTCCCGAACAACAACGTTCAGATCTTTAACAGAGACGGAACCAAGGTGTGGGAATCTGATCAGTACAACAACAATGACATCAGGTTTGATGGGTTTAGCAATGTAGGTAGAGGTGGCTTACAGCTTCCGGCTGGTACTTACTTCTACATCATTGAAAAAGGACCTCAGGAATTCGGTACTGATGATGAATTGACAGACGATACAATTAGGCCTAGAATTCAGGGTTATTTAGAGTTAGTTCGTTAAATTAGCAACGTATGAAGGTGTTAAGGTATGGTTTAGTGTTATGCTTACTGGCGTGCTGCGTGGTATCCCATGCCCAGCAGCGAACGCTTACCTCCACCTATCCCTTCAACGGACTCCTACTTAACCCTGCTTATGCGGGCAGTTTGAATATCCTCTCCGTCATTGCTGTCCATCGTAAACAATGGCTCAACATTGACGGAGCACCCAATCACCAGGCACTTACCGCACACTCCTCCTTCTATTCCAACCGGGTGGGGATAGGGCTGTCAGCCTTCAGGGATGAAATCGGGGCTACGGAAACATTCTCATTGTATGGCCAGTATGCCTATAAGATCAAAACCCCCATTGGAATTCTTGCCATGGGGCTACAAGGTGGATTGGATAGAAGGGAAACGGACTTTTCAAAACTCACAATCTTTGATCAGAATGATCCTTTGCTGATGGGTGCTAATAACCGGTTAACCCCAAATTTCGGAACGGGTGTGTATCTGGCCAATCCTAATATGTATGCTGGAATATCAATTCCGTATATCCTTGAAAACAAAACTTACTCGATTGAAGAAGCTGCCGAAGCTTTCGCTGCCAGGCAGTCAAGATATTATTACATCACCGGTGGGGTGATTTTTCACCTCTCGAGCTTAGTGAAATTGGCGCCTTCGGTATTGGTCAGGGTACAGGAACAAAACCGATTGTCTTACGAGTTTACAGGCAATGTGATCTTTGACAATATTGCCTATGTAGGCCTCAGCGTTAGGAATTCGCTGGAGGTAGTTTTCATCGGGCAACTGGTGTTGAATGAAAACCTTCGGGCCGGTTATGCTTATGACGCTTCCACCAACGACCTGGGCCAAAACACTACAGGGTCTCACGAAATTCTGGTCAACTACCGCGTAAAGCTGAGAAATTACAAGAAAGACCCACAGTGTCCGGTGTACTTTTGAAAAGGGGTCGGACGACAGTCAGACCATTCCGGGCTTTTTTCCACAACTTGTCCTGACAGGCCACATTTCTAATGATAGCGTGTAGGTAACGAATAGGTCTGTCGGGACAGACCTGGGAGAAAGGAAATTCTGGACAACTACCGCGTAAAGCTTAGGAATTATAAGAAAGATCCACAGCGTCCGGTGTATTTCTGAAAAAGGGTCGGACGACAGTCAGACCATTCCGGGCTTTTTCCCACAACTTATCCTGACAGGCAACATTTCTAATGATAGCACGTAGGTACAAATAGGTCTGTCGGGGGACCATAGTCGTTAACTTAAGGGAAAGTAGTGCAGATAATATTGAATGATTAAGGAGTATTGATGACTAACGGTAGCTGTTCCTACTAGAACAACTTGCTAAGTTTTCTCCCCATAGTTTTTTGTTAGTAAAAAAAGCGGCTTTTCTTCTTTTCGTTTTTTCCGCTTTCGATGCTTGAATTTACAATTTTCAAGGGAGAAACAGCCTACAAATCGACACAAAACTTTTTATAAGGAAATATGCAAAATGCTTAAAATATTCTATTGAAAGCAGTTTTTCTGAGGATATGATCAACCGGATTGCCAGGCAGACCGGCTTTGTCAAAAGAATCAGGAAGCTACCAGCCTCTAGGCTGGTTAACAGCCTAATGTTTTCTTTTTGCAATCAGGCCAATGCCAGCTTGCCGGATATAACGGCTGATCTTAATCAACAGTTTGATATCAATATCAGTAAGGAAGCCCTTCACAAGAAATTTACTCCCCAAGGGGTGGATTTTCTCAAAGAGCTGATCAAGGAACAGCTATCACGTCAACTCACCTTTATTGAAGACAAGGAAGTCAACAAACATTTCCCTTGCATTAAGATTAAGGATTCCAGTAAGTTTTCACTGCCCGATATGTACAACGGAGACTATCCTGGATTTGGTAATTTCAGTAAAAAGAACGGTCTGATGAATTTGCAATATGAATATGAGTTGGTTAGGGGCCATTGGGAATCTATCGAGCTAACCAATGTTAAAACAAATGATCAGCAAGACTCAAAGCAGACCGTAGGCTCCATCACTAAAGGAAGCCTCCATATAAGAGATCTGGGTTATATCACCCATACTTATCTAAAGGCTTGCATAAAAAAACAAGCATACTTCTTAAACCGGATGCCTGCTCAGATAAACATATATTGCTCGAAAGAGAAGAAAATTAACTGGACAAAAGTTGATGGTAAAATCAAACAAACAGGCGTTGAAGCACTAGAAATGGATGTTTTAATCTATCAAAAGGATCCCTTGGCTTGTCGTCTGATCGTGGTACCAGTAAGTGATGAGGAATACCGACACAGACTGAAGCAAGCTGAACAATCAGCCAAAAGACATGGTGTTGGGATAAGTAAAGAACACAAGATAAGGTGTCGTTATAACCTCTACATTACTAATGTGGACAGTGAAGTACTTCCTATCGAGAAGATAAGGAAAACCTATGGCTTGCGCTGGCAAATCGAGCTGGTTTTCAAAACCTGGAAATCATTCTTTCAGATCAACCACGTGAAGAAAGTAAAAAAGGAACGTTTGGAATGTCAACTTTTAGCCAAGCTCCTTTGGATATTATTAAACTGGCGCTTGTTTCAAACTTGCAACCAATATACCCAGAGAGAAAACCCGGAAAAAGGGGTAAGTGTATTGAAATTCTTCAAGAGGTGTCTGGCTTTTTCAAACTCACTCAGATCTGTCGTTTTGAAAAAAATGGCCATAAAAACGTGGCTTCAAAACACTTTTATCCCTCTTATTGACAACACCGCATGCGAATCTCCAAAAGGAAAAGTAACTCATTATCAGTTACTTAATACAATGCCTAATCTGTTAAGTTAACGACTATGGTCGGGGGACAGACCTGGGAGAGAAGGGTGACCTCAGTCGTTAACTTAGGGACTGATAAAACGAAAAATGTAATCTTAGAATAATCCTATCATTGTTTCAAGGGATAATGAAGGGCCGAAGAGAAAAACAGAGGTGTATCCTGAATAAAAACACCCCTCAGTGCTTTTAAAGGGCGGTTTTGTGATGTCTCAAAAAGTCTGCGCAGACTTTGTTTAAAACCCGCCCAGACTTTACTCAAAACCCGCGCGGACTTTGATCGAAACCCGCGCGGACTTTGGCTTAAAAATGTGTAGATTTTGAAGAAATACTGATGTATTGGAATAGTACAATTGGTGGTATCAGTCCGGATCAATTTGTAGCATTGATTATGGATAAATCTTATTCTAAAAACAGAATGAAAGTGAATTATTCAGATAAATACAGAAGAGTAAAACCGGTCAACCTTATTTAGGCATCATCATTCTGTCTCCTGTATTCTGTATACTGTCTCCTGTATTCTCAAGCAACCTTCACCGCCGTCCCGCTCGCGGTCACCATCAACATTCCTCCGTCACGGCCCAGGTTTTCATAGTCCAGGTCCACGCCCAGGATCGCATTGGCTCCTACCTGCTGTGCTTTTTCCTGCATTTCTTTGATCGCAATATCTTTAGCTTGTCTCAAGGACTTTTCATAAACCCCTGAACGGCCACCAATCACATCGGTGATGCTGGCGAATATATCCTTAAACAGGTTGGCGCCGATGATGGCTTCACCGGTAACGATACCCATGTATTCTTTAACTTGCTTTCCTTCGATGTTGTGTGTTGTCGTAGTGATCATATCAATTAAAAGACGTTATTTTTATACTTGATACGCACCTCAGACAAAATAGATTGTGCTTAAGTCGAAAATCTACAACATCTTATGGATCACCGTCGCCTGGACATTCATCTCAATGTTTCAGTATCTGATCGGTTATGCCATCAGTATTCAGTTTGGCTATCAACCTCTGGGCGAAGAACTTATGGCTGGCTGGGCTGGTGGATTGGTAACAGGAATTACTGCTGGGACCATAGGAGGCAGCATAATTGTGTTTTTTTGGGAAAAGTGGCTGAGGTCAAAACCCTATGGCTGGACACTACGAAATATCCTGATTACCTATAGCATTGCTTTCCTGGCTATCTCATACATTAGCACCCTCTATTTTGCTTCCAACCATCCCAACATTGATCTAGGAAATAATAGCGTCTGGTTGGTCGCTTTGAAATACTCCTTTCAACCCAATATCCTAATTCCATACAGTGTTTGGCTTCTCATTGTCATGCTCACCCTCATTACCATGCTGGTTAATGATAAATATGGCCCCGGCGTGTTCATAAAGTTCCTAATGGGAAAGTATTTCAATCCAAAACGTGAAGAGCGGGTCTTTATGTTTATGGACCTCCGCTCATCTACATCTATTGCTGAGAAACTGGGTGAAGAACAATATTTTAATTTTATCAAAGAGGTATACAAAGTTGTCACCCCTGCTATCCTGAAAAATAAAGGGGAGATCTATCAGTATGTGGGAGATGAGATCGTAATCTCCTGGCCCGTAAAAACGGGCATCGAGAACGGAAATTGCATCAACTGCTATTTTGATGTTAAACGGCTACTCCACAGAAAAGAAATCTATTTCCTAAAGAAGTATGGAGTACAGCCGGAGTTTAAAGCAGGGCTGCATTATGGCTCAGTGATGGCTGGAGAAATCGGGATTGTAAAGCGGGACATTGCTTACTCGGGGGATGTTCTAAATACCACGTCACGAATCCAGGAGATGTGCAATGCATTGAAAGTTGATATCCTGCTGTCGGACAGTCTGATCAAAAGGATTGATTTCAACAAACTAAAAATCCAAACCAAATCGATGGGGGAAGTTAACCTGCGAGGTAAATCGAATAAAGTGGAGATATTCAGTATCTAAAACTGATATCCAACCGTGACCAACGGCAAGGTCTCTTCCTCGGAGAACGCCAGATGGAAAGTAGCTAAAACACGATTCAGCGGGGCAATCCACACCCCAAAGCCCTGACTCCTGTGCCATGTATCGCTGGTTTCGCCATTGTACCAGACCCGGCCAACGTCGTGAAAGCCAACGATACCAATGCCCATAGGTAGAAAATAGGTTTTCACATTGATTAAATGGATTCTGATATCCGTTGCGTTGAAGAATGAAGTATTCCCGATAAAGCGGTTTCTCCGGTAGCCCCTTACCTGTTGCTGACCAATGGCTGAAGCATTATAAAAGGTGGCATCTCCAATGAGGTGTTCTACCCCAACCTGGCTGGCAATTACAATTTTCTTAGGTGGGTAAAGCGGCACATAGATCCCAAATGTTCCGCCCATCCTGGTAAAATCCGATGAGTTACCATTCATCCCATAATATTTCGTAAATGAAAGATCCGCCTTCACGCCTTTGGAAGGAATAAATGTATTATCCCTTGTATCCAGGTTTAGCGCTGTCTTAAATCCCAGGAACTGATATCCTTCATCCAAAGTGGTGGGGTCAACACCACTGCCGGGTTCTCCTATAAATTTGTTGCTTGCTGATTCATCTAACCTGAATGATAAGTGCTGTATCCCAAACTCAAAATGACCTGACACACCTAGCGTCTGACCTAATCCCAGAAAGGTATTTGACCGATTGTATCTAACCCGATAATAGTCAATGGGCTTGTCAAACGAAGCAGCCATCCCTTCTCCATTGAAATCGAAATCACTTTCATTACCAAACCCAAAGAAGTTGGAAACGCTATAGGGTTGCTGCAGGGAAACATCAGCCACCAGATCCCATGAGCCGACTACATCAGTAAAAGTTCCCGAATAATTAAGATTGATGGCTCCTGTGGCTAAAGCCACATTTCCAGTGAGCTGATGCTTTTGCTCGAAAGGATCTTTCCGCCACCCTTCTTTGGTGTAGAGAAAACCCGCACCCAGAAACAATCCATCATCCCGATTGAATTGTACATTCAGCAATGGAATAAATTTATCATACTCAAAGGCAGTCCGGTTATAGAAATTCACTCCGGGATTATTACTCAACCGGGATTTCAGCTCTCCAGCCCCTGACAACTCTGTATCCTTGGTGTCATAAACCAGCGTGTGTTTACCAGAACGTCTGACCGCTGAAACATCTACAATTCGATCATCATCCTCACCACCAATGATCCTGACTTTAATTCCGCTCCCTGATTCCCCTTTGAGCTCAAAAACATCCTCACCATCCAGCCCATAAAGCCTGACCTCTTTGGTCTCGGAAGAAAGAAAGGTTCTCTGATAGATAACCTGCTCGATTTCCCCATCCTTCTTTCGCTTGTACACAGTTATTCTGGTTTCATTGGAATTGAGTCGCTCAACCAGGAAATATTCATGCTTGTCTGTACCTACCACCTCAACTTCTCGAGATAGAAACTGGTAATGGATCCTTGCATAACGTTCCATATCAGCCAGCCGGGCCTTCAATATCTTTATGGTCTTTTCAGCTGATAATTCACGGATGGTATCCGGCCAGGCTTGCATGGCTTCTGTAAAGAGCCCTTCATTTAAATTAGTTTGTAAATAGTCAATTTCCTCCTGCCAGTCTTCCCAGCTGAGACCATTTAGAAAGGTACGATCAAAGAATCGCGCACTGGTATTGAACCCCGGAGGGTAATTCATGTACGCATCAAACCCTTCTAAATTGGGTAAGACAAACCGCCTGGAAGCGAACCAGCCTACCAGGCCTTCATTGACAAAGAAAACCTGATCCCTATCTCTGGGAATAGGACGCCAGAGATGGCCCTGCGGTTCCTTGTCCCGTCTCACCCACCTCCACTGATCTTCATGCCTGTCCCAGTCACCAATGAGCATGTCAAAAAGCCTGCTCCTCAAAGCAAAAGGCTGATCAACAGCCTCATCATTGTCATCTCTAAGCTCTTGTATCAGATCAGGTGTTCCTTTCACGTCCTCTCCTTCCCCATCGAAAAACATTTCAGCGATTTCATCATTCGGTCTTTCTTCATAGAGTACGGGAAGTCCTGCAAAAGTCTCCCTGTACTTGCCAAAGCGTGGATCATCAGGCACATATACCAGTTTGGGATTGGTGTGATAAATACCAGCGGCATCTGCCATTGCAGGAATCGCAAAGGCTCCATACGGGTTAGCTGCCGAGATCTGGTCCTGTAGAATATCACCTGCGATGGTAGACTGGAGGATATCCGGAAGCAATTTTTCGGTATACTTTTCCAAAGACCGCAACACAAACTGTCGCCCATCCTCAGCCTCCAGCCTCAAAGATTTGGTCTGGTTACCTCCCCCCAGCTTGACGATTTCAAGTCCTCCGTGCTCTTTACTTATATCAAAAACCGGCATCTCTATGGATGTGGCCCACGCTTCCCGGTAGTTTTTCCCAAGCCAAAAATGATGGGCTTTGCCAAAACCATGGTACTGATTGCTAATGGGTGATCTGACTGCTTTTTCCTCCAACTCAAAGTCCATGATATCTTCTGTTGTCACCACATTTTTGTGGTAGATGGGTTCGCTATAAACCATGGTCTTCTTTTGGCTGTCATAAAAACTCAGGTTTACAACTCCATCATTGGCGTAGTGTAATTTGGCAAACCCTGTGGAACCTGAGGCAAACTGGGAGCCTCGCCCCATGGTCACGTATGAAGACTTGGATCCGGATCCACTGGTGATGTAATGAATCGAATCATCCATGATATACTGCAGTGAATGTTCATGGCCATTTACATATGCCAGGTTTTTAGCGGTTTCCAATACATCCATGATTTCATCTCTGATCACCTGGTATTTGGGATGTGAAATATCCTGTCTGAGACCAAAGGTCATGCGGTATACCGGATTGATGCTTCCGAGTACCGGTAGCGGGAGCCAGATCTTGGGTTTCGATAGATCCGTCAATGGAAATATGTGAGACCTCAATGGAAATCTGCCACCATGAGCCCCATAGCTATACATGGGGTGATGAGCTGCTACCATAATGTGTTTTTCGCTGTGGTCACTAATCAGATCCCTAAGCTGATTTACCACCTCCACCAGGGAAGTCGAAGCACACTCATTGGCACCATCGGGAATATTATATGGGTGTAACAGGTATTGCGTATCTAAAATCAGGATGACCAATTCATCGGAAACAACGAGCTCTACAGGACCCGGACAACCATAGCGTGGATAAAAGATGGTGGCATCATTGAAGTATTCATCAACGTAATCCTGCATTTCCATCAGATATTCCTTCCCCTTTTTTCCGGCACTTTGCCAATCATGATTTCCCGGGATCATGATCACCTTTCCCTTGAAAGCCTTCATCACCTCCAGGCTGGCGTTGAGCTTCTTTTCCATCTCAGCACGTACCGGATCCGTCTTCGGAGGCAATCCTTTCGGGTAAATATTATCTCCCAGAAAGATCATCACATCCTCCGGACCTGCATGCTCACTCACCTCTTTCAGGTACTCCAGGGTCATATCATCCGGGAAATGGGGTTCCCCTGCATCACCAATTAGATACACTTCCGTCTCCTGTCCAAACAAGGCCATGGGAAAGCATAAGATCAATAGAATTATCCTCATCTGGACTTTGGTTTAAATAGCAATATACGACCAGGCTTATCGTCACCTTCCGAGCTAATATACAGGTCTCCGGATGGACTAAAAGTGATGCCCTCCGGTTGTCCTAGCAATTTACCAGGAATAGAATACGTTGCCTTAATATTCTTTTTCTGATCCACAACAACAATCATCTTGCCTACGGATGACAAAATATAGAAATTGCTATCCAGGGGATTAAAAGCTATTCCTGAAGGTTTGACCACAATCCTTTCCTCCTCATAGACAAAGTCTCTATGTTGCTCAAAAAAGGATTTAAGTCCTTTACTTGTTAAAGTATAAAACGGATCTTCCAACAACTTCTTTGAGACTAAATCGAATGCGTATACATTCCAACCATCAGATTTTTTACCATATATATCCCTTTCTTCTTTGCAAGCAATTAAAAGACTTTGCGTAAGCGGACCATAACCCAACCCTTCTGTATCATGCTTTATGCTTAAGGGGGTTTTATGCTTTATCGAATTTTTTGCGCCTGATTTTGAGTAGTGAAACTGATACACATCGCCATTGCTCTCCAACACAAAGACAGTGTCTGAATAGTACAGAACATCTTCGTAATCCCCATCTCCTGAAAACTTCCATTCCGGAGTAAAATCTCTCAATCTCAGATCATAGTTATATAAGCTTCCGTGTTCATCTTCCACACATATCAAATGATATGGATCCACATAGCTTACACCTGATATTTCCAATAACTTTTCCGGCATTAAATGTGTTTCTGAAGGACTGTTGAGATCATAATAATATTGTACGTTGTCTAAAATATTGAATAATGTATCCACCCTATCGTTGGGCGAGTAAAAATGACATCCGGTTGGGATGTAAAAAAGGATCACAGCCACAAACAAGTAATACGTATTGATCATTAAATTTCTGTTCATGAATGTGTTTAATGAGAGATTTGTGCCTAAGAAAGATAAAATTGGTATTTTACAAACTTCATTCAAAGACTAATGTCTAAAGAAAGATCAACAATTCTCAATGAAGCTCAAAAATATGCGCAGCAGATCCTGGAAAATCAGCTTCCCGAGGACATTGTTTATCATTCTTTTGAGCATACCAAACACGTGGTAGAAGCAGTCATCGAGATTTCGAACCACTCAGAGATAACGGATGAAGAACAAGAGATCTTAGAGCTAGCAGCCTGGTTCCATGATCTGGGGTATGTAAGTACTATCACAAACCATGAAGAAAAAAGCGTTGAAATAGCCCGTAAATTCTTGTCGGCGCAAAACTATGATCATAAAAAGATCGGGCAGGTCAATGGTTGTATCATGGCAACAAAGATGCCCCAATCTCCCACAAACAAATTAGAAGAAATCATTTGCGATGCTGACCTGCTCCACCTTGCGAATGAAAAGTATTGTGAGATCTCAGAATTGCTGCAAGAAGAGCTGGAGCAAATCCATGGAAAAGAAATTCAGGATGAAGATTGGTACACAACCAACAAAAAATTCATCGAAAGCCATGAATTCTTCACTGAGTACGCACGGAAAAATTATACAGATAAAGTCAAAAAAAATCTCGATATTGTTAAGGAAAAACTGGAACGAATGAGCGGTGAAAAAGATGATGAAGTCCTTGCCCTCGAAAAGAAGGTAAAAAAGCTAAAGAAAAAGGTAAAGGATGTGAAAGAAATCAAGCCAACACGTGGCATTGAAACCATGTTTAGGCTCACCTCAAAGAATCACCTGGACCTTAGTGCCATGGCCGATACCAAGGCCAATATCATGATCTCAGTCAACTCGATCATTCTTTCCGTTTTGGTATCCGTCCTGTTCCGTAAACTGGAAGAATTCCCGCACCTCATCATGCCTGCCATCATCATGACAGTAGTATGTCTATCAACCATCGTATTTGCGATTCTGGCTACCAGGCCCAATGTATCAAAAGGTACATTTACCGAAGATGATATCCATAACAAGCGAACAAACCTGCTTTTCTTTGGCAACTTCCATAAAATGGGCATGGAGCAATATGAGTGGGCGATGAAAGAAATGATGCAGGATGGAGATTATTTATACTCCAGTTTGATTCGAGATATTTATCTTCTGGGTGTGGTATTGGGTAAAAAGTATCGTCTGCTTCGTGTATCGTATACCATTTTTATGTATGGGTTTGTCATTGCGGTGCTATCGTTTATGTTCGCAGAGACTTATCTGAAAGCTCCAACGCCATATTGATCAATTCAACTTTCTAATCAATTCGTAGCTTTCCATTTGAGCTCGTATCAGCGGTTTCTTAGGCGTTAATTTCAAATTATTCAATGCTTTATCCAAAGTAACTGCCTTGGTGTTATCCCTGAGTTGGATCTGTAGCAGCTCTTTTAATTGTTCTTTGATCGTCGGCTCATACACAGGAAAAGTAACCTCTACCCTTCGATGAAGGTTTCTTTTCATCCAGTCTGAAGACCCCATAAATAATTCCTCTTCTCCTCCATTCAAAAAGTAAAAGATGCGGGCATGTTCCAGGAATCGATCCACCACCCTTACTACACGAATCCCATGGGTCTCTGGCACCAGACAGCAAATGCTTCGCACAATAAGTGTTACAGGTACACCTGAAAGCGCAGCCTTATAAAGCTTTTCGATGAGCGAAGGCTCTTCCAGATTATTCAATTTAATGATAATTTCAGCTGGCTTTCCCCCGGCATGGTTGTCTATCTCACGCTGAATCAGTTCTGTAAACCGTTCCGGAGCCCCATACTGGGATACGATCAAATGTTTAAATATTTTAGGCTTCTTTTTGGTATTCAGGAATTCAAAGACCTGCTTCAATTCCTTATTCATATCAGGGTTTCCCGTCAGCAAACTATGATCACAATAGATCTTGGCGGTACCTTCATTTAAATTTCCCGTGCCATAAAAACCAAGATAGGATGTTCCTGCTTTCTTATTCTTCAAAGTGATCAGGGCTGCCTTTGCGTGTACTTTGAGCCCGGGCATGCTGTAATGAATATTCACGCCTGCAGCCTCCATCTTTCTGGCCCAAAGTAAATTGTTCTCTTCATCAAATCGGGCTTTCACCTCCATAAAGACATTGACATTCTTCCCATTGACGGCCGCACTGATCAAGGCTTCACCAATCATGCTCTTTGCTGCCATGCGGTAAAAGGTTACGTCAATCCGTTTGACATCGGGATGAATCGCTGCTTCATTAAAGAAACGAAGTATATAGTTGTATGACTGGTAAGGGAAATGGAGGATCTGATCATTTTCCGTAATGGCTTCAAACAATGAATTCCTGGTATCCAGAAATTTGTTTGGAATGGGAGGTAGCTTGTCATATTCCAAACCGGGAATGCTACTGGAAATCTGAAAAAAGTCATTGAGATTGTGGTACCTGCCTCCCGCGTAGAGGTCTGAATCATTTAAATCAAGCACTGTCACCAATTGCTTTAGGATTTCCTCAGGCATTTTTTCATCATACAAAAACCGGGATGGCACTCCCAGGTTTCTCTTCTGAATCTGTTTTTCGATCTTCTGCACAAGATCTCCCTCGTATTCATCATCAATCTGCAGGTCCGCATCTTTGTTGAGCTTGATACTATAACATCCCCTGATCTCATGGTTTGGAAAGATCGCTGCCAGGTTATCCCTAATGATATCATCAATGAAAAATGCCTGTGTGCTATGCTTGTTTATCAACGTGTGAAACCTTGATGTCTTATTGGAAGGTATGTTAAGCACATAGTTGATTTCTTTACCTGAACTTACTGTAGCGACGACAAAGTAAAGGGCTCGATTGTCCAGAAAAACTGATCCTTTTTGAAGCTTCTGAATTCTCAGGTAACCCATTAATTTGATCTTAAAAAAAATATTCAACGCAGTCCGATCTCTCTTAATGATTTTACCAGTGTAGTTTATAGCCAGACCCTGGTTTTTCAACTCCTTTAAGACCTTCGAGAGCACCCTGCCATAGATCCTTAGTTGAGAAGCGACTTCTCTTTGGATCTTTTGTAGCAGGTCTTCGGGATTGACATCAATGGCTTTATTGATTTTCTTTTTATCGATTTCAACCAACCTGCGGAGATTGGCCACCCGCACCCTAAAAAACTCATCCAGGTTTGAAGAGAATATGGCTGCGAATCTTAGGCGTTCCACCAGAGGAACAGCCGGATCATCGGCTTCCATCAGTACGCGGTAGTTAAAAGATAACCAACTTAGGTCCCTGTCAAAGAATAGATTTTTGCTCATATGATCTGAACTATGGTAATTTCTTCATCGATTCCCTTAAGTTTATAGGACGACTTAGATTTATATTCCCCGATTTCACTAGCTAATAAATGATATAGCTCCCCTGACATTAGCAAGGTACTATTTAATTCTTTGTTAAATTGTTCAATTCTGGAGGCAACAATAACTGCTTTTCCGGAAATGGATAATTGTCTGCGGGTTTCCGTTCCGATATTGCCTACAAGCACCTCACCAATATGCATTCCTATGCCCACATCCAGGAGCTGATATTCCTCCTGATCTTTCCGGAATGCCTCGACAAAAGACAATATGGTTTTTACAGCTTGCCAGGAGTCCTTATGATGTGAATTGCCCACCCTGGGTATGCCAAAAGTAGCCATCAGTCCATCTCCCATGATCTGATTGACAATACCATTGTGGTCATTGATAATCTGGATGATGGGTGAGAAAAATTTATTTTGGAAAGCATTTACTTCTTCAGGAGACAAGTGCTGAACTTTCTGAGTGAAATCCCGAATATCGAGAAAAACAAGAATAGCTTCGAGTCTGGCAGCGTAGTCTCTTTTTTCTTTTAAAACCTTCACTAGTTGTGAGGAAATTTGTTGACTAAACAAACCTTCTATTGCTTCTTTTTCCTGAAGGTTCTTATGTGTGGCAGAGAGCCTGTTTTTCAATTCCTGGGCAACGAGCCCTGCGCAAACTCCAGCCATGATGTAAACGGCAGCTCTCAGGTAAAAGACAAATACGGGAAGACTATGCACCATTGGATATGCATTGGTCACCCAATAAGTATATACTGCATAAAATGATCCTATCAAAATTCCCATCACAGCACTGATCCAAAAACTCAGGTGCATCGAAGAAACGATGATCAGAATAAAGTAGACGAATATGGCCGGTGAGTCTAAAAAGTATGCGGATTGCTCTGCCTGGGCAATAAGCACTAACCACAGGGAAGGAACGAAAACTTCCATGAAAATGGTCAACCAGTAATATCTTTTGGTGATGCGACCTCCATTTTTTGAAACCTTTACCACCCATCTTCTGGAGTAAAGAACAAATACCACCATGATTGATATGGCAATCATCAACAACAAATAAGATCGATCATTCTCAAAGGTTATTTGTAACTCCTCCGTGTGAAAGATCCTAACAAAGACAGTGATCATGAATCCTGTAACCAAGACCCCTGAAAAGACTTCAAGCCTTCTTTTCTCAGACTTAATGATTTCAGCATTGAGGAATGGATCAACCATGCAACGAAAATAAATAAATTGAATAGATATGGATGGCTAAACTCCATCCATCTCTGAAGGCCGATTTTGTTGAAGCAATGGAATAAATCTTTCTACTTACCAATTTATTTTGTTTAATTATTTTTATTGATTTTATGGGATAAATAAACTTTAAAGCCAATATAATGAAACATTATTTCTATTTTGTTTAACTTTTTTTGACTTTTAGTTAAACATTTTATTTCATTTTCCTGTTTGAGTTCTGAGTTACAAATAATTAATAATTCACTTTTAAAACAGTAACCATGAAAAAAACAGAATTAAGAAAAAAAGTCAACGTGCAATTGCTGGTATTACTGGCAATGGCAGCGTCTCTTCTGACCTTCTCCGCATGTAATGATGATGACGATGACATGGACGATATGGGTCCTGATGAAAACATCGTTGAACTTGCACAAGGTACTCCAACACTAAGTACCCTGGTAACAGCTATTGTAGCTGCAGACCTGACTGCCACCCTGGAAGGTGATGGTCCATTTACAGTATTTGCTCCAACCAATGATGCCTTCGAAAATTTACCTGATGGTGTTTTGGCCTATCTACTTGATAATCCAACGGAATTGGCCGGAGTACTTCAATACCATGTAGTAAGTGGTAAAGTTCTGTCAACAGACCTTTCAACGGGTACTGTGACAACACTCAATGGTAATATTGAAGTGAATGTGGGTTCCAGTGTAACCATCAATGGTACATCTAATGTAGTAACTGCTGATGTAGAAGCAACCAACGGAGTCGTTCATATTATTGATGAAGTATTGATTCCGGAGGGATTCGAGCTTCCTCCAACAGATGATATTGTTGAATTAGCTCAGGCTACAACAAATCTCAGCACATTGGTTACCGCATTGACTACAGCTGACCTGGTAGCAACATTACAAGGAGATGGACCTTTTACGGTCTTTGCTCCCACCAATGAAGCTTTCGAAAATTTACCTGATGGTGTTTTAGACTATTTGCTTGACAATCCTGCGGAACTTGCCGGAGTGTTGCAATATCACGTCGTGAGTGGTTCAGTATTATCAACTGATTTGTCTTCAGGTGTAGTGGCTACCTTGAATGGTGATATTGATGTGGATATTAGCGCTGGTGTTGTGATCAATGGGTCAGCTACTGTTGTGAATGCAGACATTAAAGCAACCAACGGAGTCGTACACATCATTGATGAGGTATTGATTCCAGAAGGTTTTGAAGTCCCTAAGACCATTGTAGAACTGGCTATGGAAACGGAAAATCTTAGTACACTTGTTACTGCATTGTCTTTATTCCCTGACCTTGTTTCAACTCTTGAAGGGGATGGAACATTCACCGTATTTGCACCAACCAATGAAGCTTTTGCTGGTTTATTGGCCGCTATAGGACAAACAGATCTTAATGACATCCCTGAATCAGTTGTTCGTTCAATACTTGAATACCATGTGATTGCTTCAGCAGCTTTGATGTCAACAGATCTTTCTGATGGTGCTACTGCTACTACCGTGTTGGAAGAAGATGTTACCGTGGCCATTGATGGTTCAGACATATTTATTAGCGATTCCAAAGTGTTAACTGCTGATGTGGAAGCCAGCAATGGAGTAGTCCATATTGTAGAAAGCGTGCTTGTACCACCGTCAATTGTTCCGGTAGTAGGGACCATTGTAGCGCCAGCTTACTTTAACAAGGATTTCTCCACATTGATAGCGGCAGTAGAGGCTGCTGATGAAGATATCTTATCAGTATTGTTAGGATCCGGAGCAGGAAATGGATTAACCCTCTTTGCTCCTACCAATGCGGCATTCGAAGCAGCAGGGATTACCGAGTTGCCTGATGGAGCAACTTTAAGCGCTGTATTGAAATATCATGTAGTAGATGGAACAATCTTCGCCGCAGACCTGCCTGCAACAACTGTAGGTGCAGAGGCCATTCAATCGCTGGACGGTACATTTTATCTTTCTAACAAGGGTGGCGACGCCGGAGTGTTTATCAATGGCAGTACTCAGGTAACTGCGACAGATATTCAGGCTAGCAATGGTGTGGTTCATATCATTGACCGAACAATCATGCCTCCCGCAAACAATATTGTGGAAATCGCACAAAGCTTTGATCCGGATGAGTTCACTCAACTGGTAGCTGCAGTTGCCAGAACGAGTGGTGAAGCTACCGATCTGCTAGCAGCCCTTTCCGGAGATGGCGCTTATACAGTGTTTGCTCCTACAGACGTGGCATTCCAGGCTTTATTGGATAGCGATGTGACCTGGAATTCAGTAGACGATATTCCACTGGCTACTTTGACCGCTGTACTTCAGCATCACGTCATCGCTTCGCCAAGGGTATTTTCATCTGACCTGGCTACCGGAGCAGTAGCTACTTTAAATGGAGATATTACCATCGATGCGACAGCCGGAACAATCACTGATGGATCGGGTGCAGCAGCCAACTTAAGCGGCGATGCCTCACTACTCAATGTATTGGCCACCAATGGCGTGATCCATGTGATCGATAAGGTTTTACTACCATAAGTTTTTTATATATGATTGAAAAGCCTGGCTCCCTGAGTCAGGCTTTTTTTATCTCGGGACTGTATTATAAAGCAATAAGCCCACGCCCGTAAAGACAATATTCGGCAACCAAACAGCCAACAAAGGATCCATCGAGCCCGCCTCGGCAATGGCCTTGGCCAGGACAAACGCAATGACAAAAGCAAAAGCAATGATAAACCCTAACGCTATCTGGTACCCGGTGCCCTGTCGGCTCTTCTTGGCTGATACAATGAGTCCAATGAAGCAAAGAATGATCACAGTGAAAGGCTGCATAAATCGAATATACTTCTCTATCTGATAGATCTGTACATCATCTGCTCCCCTTGATTGCTGCAACTCGATGTAGTCATTCAGTTCAGGCAGCGTGAGTGTTTCCCATAGCCGTTCCTTATTCTTAAAATCCGCAGGAGATAAATTAAGCAGAGTATCCAGCTCTCTGCCCTCAGTTAAAATCTCGCCCTCAGGCATCAGGACCCGGTGTTCCCAGTCCATCAGTGTCCATTTACCAGATGTAGAATCCCACTTGATCCTGGTAGCACTCAATTTTTCTTTAAGCTCTTCCTCCACAATCCTCTCCAGGGTCACGGAATATCCAACATCACTTCGATTGTTATATCGATTGATATAGACATAGCTTTCTTCAGCAACCTTGAAGTGAATGTCGCGATCACTAAAGTAAAAAGGTCTGTTGAGGTATTCCAACTCAAAAGGAATTCTGAATTTATTCCCTTCCGGAATTACATAGTTGATAAGATAAAAACTACTGACAGCAATGAGTGTAGCCCCGATAAAATAAGGCACCATCATCCTCCTGAAGCTAACCCCTGAAGCAAGTATGGCAATGACCTCCGTTTTGGCAGCCATCTTGGCGGTAATAAAAACAGTAGCAATGAACGATGTAATGGGTGTTAGCAGAATGGCAAAATACGGAATGAAGGTGAGGTAGTAGTGCATGATCATTTTGGGAGCCACCTCATGCTTAATGAACTTATCGTTCTTCTCGGTAAAGTCAATGACACAAATGATCAATACCAGGATGACCATCACAAATACAAATGTGGTGAGCATCTTTTTGAGGATATATTGATCGATCTTTTTCATTACAGTTTTGTAGAAACAATCTTTACCATCTTATCCTTCCATGACGAAAATTCTCCTTCAATAATTTTATTTCTCGCCTGCCCTACCAACCACAAATAGAAAGAAAGATTTTGCAAGGTAGCTATTTGGGCACCAAGTATCTCATTGCTCAATATCAAATGGCGGAGGTATGCTTTGCTATAAAATGTGCTGCTATACCCCCCAACCTGTGGATCTATGCATGAAAAATCAGATTTCCATTTCTCATTGCGGATATTGATGATCCCCTGACTGGTAAACATCATGCCATTTCTGGCGTTTCTGGTTGGCATCACACAGTCAAACATATCAACACCTAAAGCAATACATTCCAAAATATTTTCAGGAGTTCCCACACCCATTAAATAACGAGGCTTATCCTTCGGAAGTATGTCACAGACCAAAGAGGTCATGGCGTACATATCTTCATGGGGCTCTCCTACTGACAACCCTCCAATGGCATTGCCCTCACAGTTTTTCTCAGCAATCACTGTAGCGCTTTCTTGTCTTAAGTCCGGATAGGTACTACCCTGAACAATGGGAAACAGTGTTTGTGAAAACCCATAATGTTCTGTGGTATTGTTGAAGTGATTGATACACCGGTCTAACCACCTATGCGTCATGTGCATGGAATTTTCCGCATACTTTTTTTCACACGGATAGGGAGTACATTCGTCAAAAGCCATAATGATGTCGGCACCAATGGTCCGTTGGATATCCATCACATTTTCCGGAGTAAAAGTATGCTTTGATCCATCAATGTGCGATTGGAAGATGACCCCCTCCTCTGTGATTTTCCTGTTATCTCCCAGGGAATATACCTGGTATCCACCACTGTCAGTCAGGATAGGTCCCTCCCAGCCATTAAATTTATGGAGCCCCCCCGCAGCTTTGATGATATCAAGACCAGGCCTCAGGTAGAGGTGATAGGTATTTCCAAGAATGATCTGAGCATGTATATCATCTTTCAATTCCCGCTGATGCACAGCTTTCACCGTGCCTGCAGTACCTACAGGCATAAATATAGGGGTTTGGATCTTCCCATGAGCAGTTTCCAGGGTTCCAGTCCTGGCGTTGGACCGGGCATCCGTATTTTCCAGCGTAAATTTCATCGGGGGCAAAAATAGACACCTATGCCTAGAGAGTTACAGACAGTATGGAATATTCTCAAAAATGTGGATGGTACTGGTTTTTAGAATTTCTATTATCTTCCGGCCCATGGTCACTCTGGTGTTTTATCTACTTTCAGGGCTTCATGTAGTTCATTTGGTTCGGTCGCTGATACCCATCATCAGGTATAAAAAAACGGTCAATCCAACCCCACCTCCTTTTTCTATCATCATTGCCGCCAAAGACGAATTACTGAACTTGAAGGAACTCATGCCTATCATTCAGGCTCAGCAATACAGTGACTTTGAGATCATCGTTGCGCTCGATCGATGTTCTGATCAGAGCCAGGAATTTCTTAGCAATCTAAAAGCACAAACGCCAAAACTCACCATCATTGAGATCAGCGAGACCCCCGAAGGTTATAGCGGGAAAAAATATGCGTTGACACAGGCTATCCGGGCAGCAAACAATGAGTGGCTTCTATTTACAGATGCCGATTGCAGGCCAGCAACGCATCATTGGATACAAAGTTTTTCAGATGCTATCACCGGGAACACCGATATTCTTATCGGTGTGAGTCCGTTTATCCCAAAACCCACACTCTTAAACCAGTTTATCCAATATGAAACTACCTATACAGCGATGAAGTACATTTCAGCTACCCTCATCAAAAAGCCTTATATGGCTGTTGGAAGAAACCTGGCTTATAAAAAATCGTTGTTTCTATCAACAAACGGATTTTCTCCTTATGAAGCGATTGAAGGTGGAGACGATGACTTATTTATACAAAAATGTGGGAATGGAACCAATACTGGCGTAGTGATTGAAAAAAACGGTATTGTCTACTCGGAAGCGAAGCATAACTTCAAGGAATACCTTACACAAAAGACCAGACATCTGCACGTCGGAAAATTTTACAAGAACAAAAATGTTCATGTCTATTGGACGGTGTTACACGGGATGTTATGGCTTTGTTTTATATATTTGATTCTCGCTCAATCCATAAACATTGGAGTGATTTCGACGTTGATTTTGTTGATAGTATCAAAAGGGCTTATTTTCATTGTGTCGTCAAGAAAGATGGGATACAATTATAATCCCCTTTTTTTACCAATATCAGATCTAATTTATGGAGTTTTGTATCCGTTTGTTGGAATCAGGGCGTTGTTACTTAGAAAGGTCAAATGGAAGTAAACCGGCAGTTTTCAGATAAGGCACTTAAAGACTTTAGTCTCATAGACAAAGCTACCCTGGAGGATGATGAATCCGCCTTCGCAGAATTGATGGACCGGTATAAGAAACCGGTATATCACATGATCCTGAAAATGGTTCGCAATGTGGATGATGCCGAAGACCTGACCATTGAAGCCTTTGCGAAAGCTTTTAAAAATCTTAAGCGATTTAAAAAAGACTATACCTTTAGCACCTGGCTCTTTAGAATTGCCACCAACAACGCCATTGATTTTATCAGAAAGAAGAAGCTGGAGACCTATAGCTTGAATACTTCATTTTCTGATGACAACGGTGAGTCTGTTAATATCGATGTAGAAGACAGAAATCTCACCCCTGATGAAGAAACCATCAACTCGCAAAAGATTGAGCTCGTCAGGATGTTTGTCACCAAATTGCCGCCAAAATATCAACGACTCGTAAAGCTTCGCTATTTCGACGAACTCTCCTACGAAGAGATCGCAATAGAACTGGATGCTCCTCTTGGCACCGTAAAGGCACAGCTTCACCGGGCCCGAGAACTGATGTACGACCTGCTCAAAGACAAGAAAAAACACATCTGACCCCTTGAGTGTCTCGCTAATCTCCAACTACTTCCCGGAACTCACAGATTCCCAGCTAGCCCAATTTCAAAAGCTTCAATCGCTGTATAAAGCATGGAATGATCAGATCAACGTGATCTCAAGGAAAGACATTGAGCTTTTATACGAACGACATGTGTTGCACAGCCTGGCAATCGCTAAATATCAGGATTTCCTTTCGGAGACTAAAATCCTGGATGTCGGTACTGGTGGTGGATTCCCAGGAATACCACTAGCCATTTACTTTCCTGAATGCCAATTTCATCTGGTTGATTCTATTGGCAAGAAAATAAAGGTTGTTGAAGCTGTAGCAGATGAACTAGGATTAAAAAATGTTTCCTATGCACATGAAAGGGCTGAAAAGATCAACGAAAAATTCGACTTTGTGGTATCACGTGCTGTAGCACCAGCAAAGAAACTATACCAATGGTCCCACCAAACCATAAGAAGAAGAAGAAGAAGAACAGACCCTTCACAATCCAACGGTTTCCTGTTGCTAAAAGGTGGTGACCTCGCTGAGGAGCTCAAAGAATTAAAAAAACCTCATAAAATAACACACTTGTCCAACTATTTCAGCGAGCCCTTCTTTGAGACTAAAAAACTTGTCTTCATACCTGTATAACTGAATGTACAGATCAAATTTCTATTGGCTGATTTCATTTTAGTGGATTTAGACTTACTTTTAATGGATTCAAACCTTACAATTCAAAAAAATGAAAAAACAACCAATCATCACTATACTGCTGATCTTCTTAGTTTCTTGCTTCGCCCATGCTGCGGAGACCACACCCATGACAACGATTGAGGTCAATCAGCGTGCAGAAGTTATCGTCAATCGTGTGGAAGAGATCAGGGACATGGATAAGTCATCACTGACCAGGGTGGAAAAAAAGGCTTTGAAAGAAGAGTTGAAAGACCTCAAAAAAGAAGCAAGAGCCATGGGGCTCGACTCCAGGATCTCTATTTCTGTTGGGGCTTTGATTATCATTATTCTATTGTTGATCATCATTCTTTAATAGATTTTAACACTGCAGTGAACCATCTCTCACCAAGGGGTGGTTTTTCTTATTCAATGAGCGCAAAGAATGTTGTTGTATTGTCAGGTGCTGGTATCAGTGCCGAAAGTGGTCTGAAGACCTTCAGAGATGCCGGAGGTTTGTGGGAAGGTCATGACGTGATGGAGGTAGCTTCCATAGAAGGGTGGAGAAAAAACCCTGAATTGGTTCTCGATTTTTATAATCAGCGTAGAAAACAAGCCATGCATGCCAAACCGAATGCTGGCCATGTAGCCCTGGCTCGGCTGGAAAGGGAATTTGACGTCACCATCATCACCCAAAA
The DNA here is from genome assembly GCA_965223915.1 of Cyclobacteriaceae bacterium. Classification (GTDB taxonomy): domain Bacteria; phylum Bacteroidota; class Bacteroidia; order Cytophagales; family Cyclobacteriaceae; genus UBA7330. Next base: position 4,939,267 of record OZ245027.1, read on the forward strand.
CGTAGATACCTTACACGAACAGGCAGGAAGCAGTCATGTCATTCATTTGCACGGTAACCTTTTCCAATCCAAAAGCTCGGTAGATGATTCACTTGTCTATGACATAGAAGACAAAGAGATCAATATTGGAGACAGGTGCGAGAAAGGTTCACAGCTCAGGCCGAACATTGTCTGGTTTGGAGAGATGGTCCCCATGATGGAAGTCGCTGCAACAATGGCTTCCAGCTGTGATATATTTATGGTGGTTGGTACATCCCTGGCTGTCTATCCGGCAGCCGGTCTGCTGGACTTTGTAAATCCGGAGGTTCCCAAATACATCATTGACCCAAAAATCCCGGACTTTTATGGTACCAATTTCCATACATTTGAGGAAGTAGCGAGTTCCGGAGTATCGAAAGCGGTAGAACATCTGAAAGATTATTTGACTTAATAGATAGCTTTAGCGCTACTTTATCAGTTAGCCTTAACAGCAAAAAACAACTGCTCTTAAACCGATCTTATGAAGAACGATCTGGAAAAATTAAAATATCCCATTGGCAATTTCACCTGGCCAAAACAAATCAGTGTGCCCGATCTCAAAAAGTGGATTTCAGATATTGAATCTTTTCCCTCTTCTGTCACACAGGAAGTCAATGGCCTTTCTCACCGGGAATTAGATTGGCGGTATCGTCCTGATGGCTGGACCATCAGACAGGTGATTCATCATTGTGCTGACAGTCACTTCAACAGTTTTGTACGGTTTAAACTGGCACTGACTGAAGAAAATCCTACGATCAAACCATATGAAGAAGCAAGATGGGCTAGTCTACCCGATAGTTTAGGACCGATCGAAACATCACTTTCAATCATAGAAGGCTTGCACGCCAGATGGTGTATCCTGTTGCGAGATTTGGATGAAAAGTCATTGAAAGCAACCTATTTTCATCCCGAACAAAAATTTACAAGAAAACTGGATGAAACCATCGGACTGTATGCCTGGCATTGCCATCACCACCTCGCGCATATCAGGCAAGCCAAAGATGCACAGGGTCGGTACAATTAAGCATTCGCAATGATCTTTTTTACATCATCCTCCTGGGTCTTCCCTATTCCCAGCCAATCCATGGCTGATTTGTACATCAAATTTTCATAGTCATCCTGGCTCAATTCCAGGTCATCGATGAAGCTCCCAATCTCCAGGTCGCCAAGGGGAAATGGATAATCCGATCCAACACAGACCTTTTCTGATCCTACTTTCCTGAGGATATATTTAAACATTTCAGGGTCATGGGTCACACTATCCACCCAGAAACTGCCCACATAATCCCTGGGATTTACATTGTTGTGTACCGCTACCAGGTCAGGTCTGCATTTAAAGCCATGTTCTATCCTGCCCAGGGTGGCAATGAAGGACCCTCCTCCATGGGCAAAACAAACCCTTAGTTTGGGATACCGTTCAAAAACACCCCCAAAGATCATCGAAGTGATCGCACGGGTAGTTTCCGCAGGCATACCTACCAGCCAGGGTAGCCAGTATTTTTCCATATATTCCTTACCCATCATGTCCCATGGGTGTACAAGAATGGCCATATCCAACTTTTCACAGGCCTCAAAGAACTCAAAGAACCTGGGTTTACTAAGATTCTGATTATTGATGTTTGAACCGATCTGCACCCCCGGGAACCCTAGCTTATCCAATCGTTCCAGCTCCTGGATAGCCATATCCACATCCTGCATGGGAACCGTTCCCAGTCCAATATAATGGTCCGGGTAATTTTCAACAATACCGGCCATGTGATCGTTGAGAAACATAGACAGGTCCAGGCAATCTTTGGCATCAGCCCAGTAGCTAAACATTACCGGAATGGTTGATATTACCTGAATATTGGTTTTGAATTGTTCATACTCCCTGATTCTTAACTCAGGGTCCCAACAATTGGCACTGATCTCTCTGAAAAACTTACCTCCCTTCATCATCAATGCCCTGTCCTTTTTGTGGTGTAGCAAACTGATGAAATCTCCATACCCAAACTTCTCTGTGAAATTGGGCATTTTGTCGGGGATGATATGGGTATGCATATCAATCTTCAATGGAATATTTTCATTGACTGACATACTCAAATTTAAAAAATCTTACTTGCAATGTTTATTGATCATCACACTGGCCTGCATCATTCCATAGTGATCAGCCCGCTCCAGGTAATGACATGCCTCTTGCTCATCTTCAAGCTCAAACTGACACATGGCTGCATTGAACCAGATCATGCCATTGGTGTGATCAATCGTTAAGAATTGATCATAATAGGCCAGCGCATGCACAAAGTCCTTTTCAAAGAAATAAGCATTACCTATCAGATACAGTGATTCAAACCTCTGTGGGTTTATTTTCAAAGCATTGCTGAAATCATTTCTTGCTGACGCATATTGCCTGAGTTTCAGCTTTGTCCTTCCTCTGTTTACCAAAGACAGGTCATCCCTGGGATCAATACTCAAGGCTCTGTCTAAATAATGCCTGGCGTTTTCATAGTTACCCTTCTCCATTTCTCTGGAAGCCAATAAGCTCAATGTTGGAGCAAATTCAGCGCCGAGCAACATGGATTTAGGAAGTACTACGCTCTCGTCGATGGCGGCCAAATTATACCAGGCCAAATGATTGGTTGAATCGAGGGAGATCGCTCTGGTGAAATCCTGCCTCGCTAACACATATTGTTTATTCTTTGAATGCAACAGCCCCCTACCAATAAAATAATCAGGAGTCCGTTCCAGGTCAAGGGCGATATCATAATCGTTTAATGCCTGCTCATCAGCACCTAGTTTTTGATAAGCCTGAGCCCTGTAGAAATACAATTGAGATTCCAGCATGTTGGTAGTAAGCAACCTATTCTGATTACCCCCGGATTCATCAATCTGAAACATGATGATGGTGGTTTCATGAAAGTCACTAAAATTATTCAACAAAGCGGATAGATCTTTTACGGTCTGCTCCGGATTTCCAAACTCCAGGTAGATCAGAGCTTTTTTGAAAATGGCTTCTCTAAATTCAGGACTTAGGTTCACAGCCGCCTCGTACTCAGACACTGCTCTTAATGGCTTTTGATCCTGCTCATAGATTAATCCGCTCAGATACCTGGATTCGGGCGTCTCGTTGATTTGAATGGATTCGTCCACAAGAGATCGAGCCAGGCCTAACTCGTTTTTCTTGTAATGTTGAAAAGCTTCGTGGTAAAGTAGTTCAGCTTGCTGATAGCGCTGTTGAGGATGCGCTGCATATGCCGAAACCAGAAAACAAAGTAGCACCAGCTTTTTCATACTGGTTAAACGGTGTTTCGCTCTGGTCGGTTCCTTAGCTCAGAATACCTTCTTAATACTCATTGCACTTTCCTTTGGGAGATGTATGAATTTTCCTTTTTCGTAAGCGTAAAAGCTGATAGCCATGATCAAAAAGAATCCTGCATCTTGACTACTACCATCATGATCAACACATATCTGGGTAGTCATGGGGCTGGTAGGAATCTTCAACAACGGCAACATGGGCGTTTCATATGTACTGAAAAGTCCATGAATGTCTTTGTTCAAAGGCAGGTAAGTCTCCTCAAAATCATCATATTCATAATCTGAAATACTTACTAACCTTGCTTTGATCTTAAAATTGGTAGCATTTTTTGGCTTCCTAAAAGACTCATCAGGAATGAATGCCGGAAAGTGCAATATTACCTGACCACACCTGGAGCCTGTCTTGATGTGATATTGTTCCTTGAAGATATCATCATAGGCATAGGTAGAATTGAATTCAAACCCATGCAGGGCACTCCCATGCTTACTAATGTAAATGGGGCGTTTTCCAGTAGGCCCTTCCTCTTTTTTGGCAAGATTTCTGAATTGGGCTGTTAAGCGTCCAGAAACATAAGTTTCGCATATCTCATTCATGTTTCCGGTAAGCGACTCCCGCAATGTCTTGGACATCATGGATGCTACTGCAAACTCTTTTTGATTGTTTCTTAGTTTCTGATAGGTTGGTCGTGTTCTTATTTGATCTGCCGTAGGTCCTCCTTTTCTAGCGATTATGGTCTGTTTGACACCTTTTAAATTATATGCTCTGTATCCTTTTGGTATTCCAATGCTGGCAATTGCATCAATATTTTCTTTCATGCTGGTTGATTACGATTTTATTAAATTAATAGCTGAACCTGTTTTAGATTTTGAAATATAGGCAAACAAATAACTCAATCAAAAAATTCTTATAAAAATGATTGAAATATGGGTATTTTTATTACTGTGAATGAGGTAGTTATACGTTTAATGCCTACTTGATTAACCAACCCAACAAATAATATCATTCATAACATTACTTTCCATAAAATTTTATTTTTTCTCTATGTATTAAAACTTCTGTGTTGTTATTTAGTATTCAGTTAGTATTGCATTCCATTTTAACCATATCATTTAAGTATTTATGAAAGATTATATGAGATCATTAGGTTCTGATCTTCCTGCTGGGGTTGTTGTATTTCTGGTAGCACTTCCGTTATGTCTGGGTATCGCCCTGGCATCCGGCGCACCTCTTTTCAGCGGATTAATTGCTGGAATTGTTGGTGGGCTGGTCGTAGGAGCACTTAGTGGATCTCAATTAAGTGTTAGTGGTCCCGCTGCAGGTCTAACTGTCATCGTACTAAATGCGATTACCACTTTAGGTACTTTTGAAGCTTTTACGCTTGCCGTGGTCATCGCTGGTTTGATGCAACTCACACTGGGTTTTCTGAAAGCCGGTACGATTGGTCACTTTTTCCCCTCTTCTGTGATCAAAGGAATGTTGACAGCGATTGGGTTCATCTTAATTCTTAAACAGATCCCACACGCATTGGGAGATGACAGGGATTACGAAGGTGATGAGGCTTTTTTCCAACCAGATGGGGAAAATACATTTACCGAGATAGCATTGGCTCTACAGAACATCGATATGGGTGCGCTGATCATCGCAGCCATTTGTCTGGCCATATTAATCCTTTGGGAAAGACCTTTTATGAACAACCAAAAGTGGACCAGCATTATACCAGGTCCTCTGGTTGCGGTAGCCACAGGAACAATCATCAATTTCTTTCTGTATGACAATACCATGGCGCTAACAGGAAAACACCTGGTCAACCTCCCGGTAAGTGAAAACCTGGATGAGTTCATTTCAATTTTTTCACTTCCAGACTTCAGTCAGGTATCCAATCCTGACATCTGGGTAGTGGCCATCACCATCGCCATTGTAGCCAGCCTAGAAACGTTATTGAGTCTGGACGCCGTGGATAAACTTGACCCATATAAGAGAATTGCCCCTGCCAACCAGGAGCTAAAGGCTCAGGGCGTAGGAAACGCGATTTCAGGTCTACTTGGAGGACTACCTGTTACTGCAGTAATTGTCAGAAGTACTGCCAACATTAGTTCTGGTGCGAAGACCAAAGTATCTGCCATATTTCATGGCTTACTATTAATACTCAGTGTAGCTTTTTTCCCTGGCGTCCTTAATATGATCCCCCTATCAGCTTTAGCGGCGGTATTACTGATCGTAGGATACAAGTTGGCTAAGCCTAAATTATTCAAAGAGATCTATGCCCAGGGAAGGTCTCAGTTTATCCCATTTATTGTAACAATCCTGGCGATCCTATTTACTGACCTATTGATCGGTATTACAATAGGTATTGTTACTGGTCTTTACTTCGTTGTTACTACAAACCTGCATATGGCCATACGGGTAGTATCTGAAGACAATACCGTGAAAATAAACTTTGAAAAGGACGTAAGCTTCCTCAATAAAGCATTCTTGAGGAGAACATTGAGAGACATACCCAATGGCTCACATGTAATCATTGATGAATCTGAATCTATTTTCATTGACCATGATATCATTGAAACCATTGATGACTTTAAGTTCACGGCGGATCAGGAAGACATCAAGCTGGAGATAAGACAACCTAATAATTCGAAGAATAATTTAAAGAAAGCCATTAATGCATAAAGGGAAAGCACTTTTAATAGTCTTTCTAATCTCTTTTATTCCTTTTGGGTTTTCCGGCTGTAAAGGTTCCAGCCATCGGGTATCTGTGGTTAAAAACAAGAAACGGTTCTTCCCATACGATGCCAGTAAAGACAGAAAAAAGAAAAGAACCAGGACGGTGAAGTATAACACGTTGAGATGAAAAAACTGTCTTTGATTCTTGGGTCAATCATCCTTATTGCTTGTCAGGTCAATGAGGGGGACAAAAATCGGCCAGGGGCCATCGGTAATGAAGCCATGGTGGTCTCAGCACATCCCATTGCCACCAGAGCAGGATTAGAGATTCTGCGTAAGGGTGGCAATGTATACGATGCGGCTGTTACCGTCCATTTCATGCTTTCGGTAGTTTATCCCAGGGCAGGTAATATTGGAGGCGGAGGTTTTGCTGTAATCAGGGAAAATGATGGTCGTACAGCCTGTCTTGACTTCAGAGAAAAAGCACCACTTCGAGCCACTGAAAAGATGTATCAGAACCAAAACGGGGAGGTCCTGCCTCAGAAATCTCAGCTTGGCCATTCTGCTGTAGGCGTCCCGGGAAGTGTTGCCGGACTTTGGGAATTGCATCAAAAACATGGAACAAAAGACTGGGGCCTATTGGTTCAACCTGCTATAGATGTTGCGTTTGATGGATTTGCCATTACTGAGGATGAAGCAGCTACCCTCAATGGAAAACAAGCTGACTTCATTTCCGCTAATCATTATCAGCCATGGCCTGTCAACAACGATGGATGGAAACAGGGGGACCTGGTTATTCAAAAGCAACTGGCAGCTACCTTATCATTTATTCGGGATAGCGGCAAAGATGGATTCTACACAGGCATTGTTGCAGATCAGATTGAAAAGGAAATGCAACGCGGTGGTGGGCTCATCACCAAGGAAGACCTTGCATCCTATGAAGCCAAATGGAGAACGCCCGTAGTGGGGTATTACAAAGGCCATAAGGTGATCAGCATGGCTCCACCATCCAGCGGAGGTATAGCACTTATACAAATGCTTCAGGGAGCTGAAATGCATGAGCTTGGTAGTTACCCTCATAACTCTACTGATGCCGTACACCTGATGGCAGAAATCGAAAGGCTGGTATTTGCTGATCGGGCACGCCATCTTGGGGATCCCGACTTTGTAGATGTACCCTTAACAACGCTAACATCTACTGATTATAACATCCCCCGTTTCTCAAACATCAGCCTGAGTTCGGCGGCTTCTTCAAGAGATGTTTTTGCCGGTGAAGCAGATCTGGTTGAGTCAACGGAAACCACTCATTATTCCATTGTGGACCCCTTTGGCAATGCCCTGGCGATCACCACTACGCTCAATGGTAATTATGGATCCAAGGTGATGGTAAACCAGGCCGGATTCTTCCTAAACAATGAAATGGATGACTTCAGCTCAAAACCAGGAGCCCCTGACATGTTTGGTTCAATTACAGGGAAAAACAATGCTATTGCCCCGGGCAAACGGATGGTGAGCTCAATGACACCCACCATCGTAGAAAAAGACGGACAGCTGAAAATGGTTTTAGGCACTCCCGGCGGACCAACAATTATCACCTCTGTATTCCAGACGATTGTCAATGTGATAGACCATCAGATGACCATGCAGGCTGCAGTTTCTGCAAAGAAAATCCATCACCAATGGCAACCAGACAGAATACTTGTTGAAGAGGGTGCATTATCTGACAATCAAATGAGTGAACTCAAAGAACTGGGCCATAACATCGAAATGAGAGATAAGATCGGCCGCACCGATTGCATCCTGGTCACTGCCGAAGGACAATTGGAAGGTGGAGCTGACTTTACGCGAGGTGATGATTACGCCGAAGGTTTCTGATTAGTCTTCCATAACCTCAAACTCAACTCTCCTATTTAACCTACGCGTCTCCTCATAGAGATTACTTGCCACGGGGTCCTCACCACCAAACCCTTTGCTGTCAATTCTATCCACAGGAATGTTGTGATCCGTTAGATAATCAGCTACAGCCCTGGCCCGTTCTTCAGACAATTGAAGGTTTAGCGCTGCGTCTCCACGATTATCGGTGTGCCCTTTTAACAGGATCTTAATATCCGGATTTTCATTCAGCATCTCAACAATCAGATCAAGTTCACGTTCAGACCCTTCCACAAAATTGGCGGTACCCCGGTAAAACAATACATTCTTCAATACAATGGTATTCCCTGTCTCAAGTGGCTCCAGCGCAACTGTGATCACTGTATCGCCCTCCGGATGGTAAAATGAAGGCTCAAGGACAAAGAAGTCTTTGAGAAATCCCTGCGATCTGAACTCTACTCTAAATGGAGCCCGCTCTTCGGATTCCAGTAAAAACAAGGAATCTGTTTTTAGAAAATTTACCGTGTCTCCATCCTGATTGATAATGTTGATGCCCGCATTGATATGATCACCGGTTTTGGCGTTGGTGACTTTGAAATTTACTGCAGGGACAGGCTTTCTTTCCACAACCATTTCAAGGATCGTATCCTCTACCACTTCTTCAATGTCTTCCGTGATCCTGATTCGCCGGATATCACCATATCCATCACTGTTCCGGGTAGAAATATAATAAGCGTAATCTTTCCCAGCCCGAAAGGAAAAAGAGGTTTCTGCACCGGATGTATTGATTTCTTCCAGGTTGACAGGTGTGGACCAGTTTCTCCAGGTATCATCCTGACGCGTGGTTACATACAGATCAAAGCTGCCTTTGCCATCTCTGCCATTAGTCGCAAAGATCAGGGTCTTGTTGTCACCGGCCAGAAAAGGTGTGATTTCTTGAAAAGCAGTGTTTATTGAATAGCCTAAGTTGCGGGGTCTTGACCATGAGCCGTCCGGCTGCAGCTCACATACATACAGATCATCCACTCCATAGCCAATGTTGGTTTCAATGCTAACCAGCAAATACTTGCCGTCCTGGCTTATACACCCTGATTGTACGGGTGAATAATTTCTGAAAGCAGAAATATCTAATTTTTGGGCGTTTTCAAAAGATGAATTCACAGCCCATATTTCACCAATGTAGATCCCTTTCTCAAACCTGACACGATTGTACAGAAAGTACTGGCCACTGGCTGTGAAACCAATGGGAGATGAGAAATTCGCATCATTGATTGATTTGATGTTTTCTGGCTTAGCCCAAAGGTCATCTTCAAAAGAACTGGTCCAGATATCACCTTCGTCTTTTATGCCTCCTACATTCGACGGATGATTTTCCCTGGAGAAGTATAGGGTATTTCCATCTTTTGAAATACTTAAATACTGCTCGGAAACCCTGGAATTCAATGAATCTAGGGATTCCGGAGCGCCATAAAATGTGATTTGTCCTACTGTACTAAATCCCGATATTAATGCGAAAATCAGGAACCAACTTCGATAACTCATATTAAATAATTAATATTTTTTATTATTTTAATTCTATTTTATTTTATTTTTTCACTTAAATGATATATTATTGTATATATCCAACATACTTGGGTACCTGCCTGTAAAGAAATACACAGGTTATGAATAATGTAAGCAACCTCGGTCTAATTAACCGGGGTTCTTTGTTTGCTGACCCATTCATTGTCTTTAATATAAAACCTCCAGGGGAGTAAGGCATCTTCTCCTGCATAATCAACACCAATTCTTTTATCGACTGCAATCTTAGGCTTTTTTTGGCTTTTATGCTCTGCCAGATACACCTTATCTCCACTTAGATCAATACCATTCAATTTTGTCGTTATTCCTAAAGCCCTGGAAAGCTTACCAGGGCCATTGGCGATTTTGCGTTGGCTGCTTCCATGCCTTTCCGTCATCTGTGCAAAACCCTCAGTGGGATCAATGGCACGGACAAGTACTGCATCGGCCATGCCGTATTGATTGGTGACGATATTGAATAAGTGATGAATGCCATAGCAAAGATAGATATAGGCAATACCGCCGGATTGATACATGATCTCTGTTCGAGCAGTACGTTTCCGGTACGCATGACAGGCCTTATCAATCCTCCCATTGTACGCTTCTGTTTCCACAATCATACCACCACACAATACCCCATCAATTTTGGTAAAGATGTATTTACCTAAAAGTTCTTGGGCTATTTTCACCACATCCTCTCTTTCATAAAAAGACTTTGGTATTTTTACGTAATCAGATGTATTCATTAAACAAGATAAACACTATGAAATTACTATCAGTATTTGCAATCGCGCTGCTTATTTCTTTTGGCTCGTTTGGACAGGATAAGCCTGCTCCAAGCCCAAGCTAAAAACTAGTTCAGACGGTGGGACTAACTCAAGTAACCGTTGAATATTCAAGACCCGGAGTTAAAGATCGAACCATTTTTGGAGATCTGCTGGAATATGGTGAAGTATGGCGAACAGGTGCCAATGCTGCCACTAAATTCACTTTTAACAAGCCGGTAACAATTGGTGGAAAAAGCCTTGATGCTGGTTCTTACACCATCCTTTCAGTACCTGGTGAAAATGAGTGGAAAGTAAGTTTTTACAAGTATGATAAGCCAGGTTGGAGTGCTTACACTGAGTTGGATCCTGTAGTAACGACTACCATTAAACCAACCAAACTCTCTGAACCCGTAGAAACTTTCATCATCGACATCAATAACTTAAGAGATACTTCTGCTACCATAGATCTGGTTTGGCAAAACACCAAAGTATCTATTCCCCTCTCAGTCGGAAAAAAATAATGTTAGTCCCTATGAAGTACCCGATTTACGGGTACTTCATGCTATGCTTTCTTTGGTAACAGAAATTGTAAGATCAGGGAAAACAGTATGGTTGTCGAAAACCCAATCACGTTATACCACAGGTATCCCAGGCTGAAATAGCCTGAAAGGATCAGAAAGTGAACAAGGAAGACAACGGACTGAGCAATTAAGGCTGCATAAAAGACAGCATTTCCTTTCACATATTTGATTAGGAAAGCTATGATGAAAATCCCCAGAATTACTCCATAGAAGATTGAACCAATAATGTTGATGGCTTCAATGAGGTTTTCTGTGTTGGTAGCCATGATTGCAAAAAGTAGGGCTACCCCACCCCAGAACAGCGTCAATAGCCTGGACACAAACAAATATTGGCGGTCTGTGGCATCCTTTTTTACCAGTCGCCGATAGAAGTCGATGGCAGAGGTAGAGGCCAAAGCATTCAGCTCCGAAGAGGTAGATGACATCGCTGCTGATAAAATCACCGCAATCAACAAACCGATCAACCCATGAGGAAGATAGTTCATGACAAACGTTAAAAAGACATAGTCGGAGTCTTTTGTTTCTGTTTCCGGACTGACCTTCTTGATCAAATCCTTTACCTTATTTCTTACATCAATAGACTTAGAATCGACGGACCTAAAATCATTCAGTAATTCTTCGCGGTTACTGCTTCCGTTTTCGGCTGCAGATATCTCCAATGCCAGGTCCTTTCTTTGGGTTACCAACTCATCATACTCCGCTTCGTAGGCGATCAGCTGTTCTTTTGCCGGGGACTCACGAAGCATCTCCATCGATACTTCTTTAAAATGCACGGGTGGCTGATAGAAGATGTAGAAGATATAAACCAATACACCTGTAAACAGTATAAAGAACTGCATGGGCACCTTGAATACCGCATTAAACATGAGCCCCATTCGACTTGCCGTGACGTTCTTTCCTGCCAGGTAACGCTGAACCTGGGACTGATCTGTGCCAAAATATGAGAGTGCCAGAAACAAACCACCCGCTAGCCCTGACCAGATAGTATATCTTTTTTCAAAATTAAGATCCAGGTCAACTGCATTCAGTTTACCCAGCGAAGAAGCCAAATCCATTGCATCACCAAAGGGCACATTTTGGGTGATATAGCCAATGGCTATAAAAAAGGCTGCGAACATCCCCACCATGATAATGGCCATTTGATATTTCTGGGTGGTACTTACAGCTTTTGTTCCTCCGGAAACCGTATAGATGATCACAGCAATTCCGGTGAGTAATATCGTAGCATTTAAATTCCAGCCAAGAATGGATGACAAAATGATGGCTGGCGCATAAATGGTGATACCAGCAGCAAGGCCTCGCTGAACCAGAAAGAGAAATGCACCAAGCATCCGGGTTTTTATATCAAACCTCGACTCCAGGTATTCATAGGCCGTATATACTTTTAGCTTATAATAAATGGGTATGAAGACTGCTGATACGATGATCAACGCAAATGGTAACCCAAAATAATTCTGCACGAAACTGAGACCACTTTCATAGGCCTGACCTGGTGTACTGATAAAAGTGATCGCGCTGGCCTGTGTAGCCATCACCGACACACCAATGGTGCCCCATCGCATAGATTTATCCCCGAGTAAAAAACTCTGAATACTATGCTGTTTTTTCATTTGCCATACACCAACAAGAACGATTAAAACCAGCGTTGCCCCCAGGACAATAAAATCGAGATAATTCATCTATCGGTAGAAAAAAAAAGTTGGAGAAGGGTAATGATAAGGATGATATTGGCTATAACAATCCAATAGATGGGTCGCCAACTACTAAAATACGGTGGCGTCGCGTCCTGACTTTCTTCAATTGGGTTAGCATTCATTATTGTTCCTTTTTATTTCCTATTGAGATGAGATTAGCAAACAGTCGATACGCTCCCGGGACACCTGCAGGCAATTCCCTGAAAAACGACAATCCTGTATATATATAGTATCCGGAGCCATATTTTCCCACAAGCAAACTGCCATCCAATGATGACTCTCCAGGGTCATTCATGCTGAGTATCGGTTGAAATTCACTGCCCCATGAGTCAGGAAAGTACAAACCTCTTTCTTGTACCCAACCATCAAAATCAGCCTCGTTGATCTTATTTGGATAATTAAGCACCGGGCTTTTACGATCTAAAAACCTAACTTCTGCTTCTTCTACAGCAACCCGGTTACGTGAAAGCCTCAAATCAAAAGGAGCAATGTTTTCAGAGACCAGCCTATGACTGGTATTGTATTGGACAATCAGGGTTCCACCATCCTTCACATATTCAAATAACATATTGCTTTTGGTAGCCAACCAATCCAGGGTATTAAAGGCTCTTATTCCAAGAATTATGGCATCATATCCTTTCAGGTTGGCCTCTGAGACATCTGCTTCATTCAACATATCAATTTGATAGCCGATTTGCTCCAGGCTATGAGGTACCAGGTCACCTGCTCCCATGAAATAACCAACCTGATGGTCACCGATTTTTAAATCGATCCTTGAGGCCTTGATCACCGTTTTCGGGAACAATGATTGAGGAGGAATATGATCATAGTTTATCCGTTTCATCCCTCTGTGGTATACCTTATCATCCACTTCAGCGAGCACCTTAATAGTATATTGCCCCTGATCCCTGGAGGGTGTGACTTTAAAAGAAAATTGTTTCACTTCACCTTTGGAGGTCAACTCAAACGGATAGCTTTCAGGAACACTCTTCCACCCTTTCGGCAGATCCAGATAGGTTTTACCCTTTATGAAATTTTTGCCCGACAATACATCTACCTCAATCACCTTTTCCGAATTATCACCAAAAATGATCACATCCTGATCTGAGGAAACCATCACAGGCGGTGTAATATGAAGGGGTCTATAAATTTCGCCTTCCACAGGATCGGACGTATTGAATAATACAGGGATTTCATAATCAATAAATTGCCTATCGACTTTCAAAGTGACCCTGGCTGTTATTGCCGGCGGGTTCTCTGGCTTACCAATGAGCCCCGGATCATCAACCGTAAACATCCCATCTGTTCCATCCTCTACCAGCCAGTACGGTTGTGAGATAGGAAAATGATCAGGAATGGCCAGATTAAAATTCATTTGATTGACCTGGTTCTCATTAAGATTCAGATTAAACAAGAATGTTTCACCTTCTAAATTAAAATCTATGGACGATAAAGTGACTTTAGCCGGACTTCGGTTTACCAACTCCCCTTTAATACTTATTGAATCCCCAACCGCGAATGATTCCTGATCAGTGACCAATTCCATAAAGGTTCCTGTTACAGCCAGTATCAATTCATCAATTTCTTCCAGTTTGACTTGTTTCCAATATTGATCAGGAAGGTTGATGAGTTCTTTTCTTGCAGATATTAATTCTTCCAGAATAAAATGGGGGTTCGCAGGATCAAAGTTTTCCCTGGCTTCCTGAATAAAATAAGCTACCTGCTCACCACCCTGAATTCGTCCCCAGCTCACATCAATTCCTTCAAAAACACTTTCGGAACGCTGCGATGAATCCTGGTTGACAAAGTATTCAAATTCGTCGCCACGTGAAGCAGAAATACCAAACCCCTGGCTCTTGTGCATACTTCTGCTTTTGGCTGAGATTTCAGTATAAGATTTTCCGAGAATCGGGCTGTACGCTCCCACATTCACCATATTGATGCCTGTGGTATCAAATTCCTGACCAGTGCGGCGATAAAACCACCAACTGGTGTTCCAAAATATCTTTTTCGGTTGCCAGACTGTCAGTTCGTTGAGCTGCTCGGGGAAAGCAGCTGGATCTCCACTCAGTTGAATGGCTTCATTAGCCAAAATAGCTGAGGCCGTATGGTGTCCATGTGTTACACCTGGCTGCGTATTGAACCTCGTAATGACAACATCGGGCTTAAATTCTCTAAAAACACGAACAAAATCGCTGAGCACCTTCTCTTTATCCCATTTATCAAATGTTTCATCAGGGTGTTTCGAATATCCAAAATCCACCGCTCGACTAAAGAATTGTTCGCCGTTGTCAATCCTCCTGGCGGCCAATAACTCCTGCGTCCTGATAATACCGAGGGATTCTCGGATCTCGGGACCTATCAGGTTCTGCCCCCCATCACCCCTTGTAGCAGACAGATAACCCGTTCGCATCAGTCTTCCATTGGCAAAATAGGATATCACGCTGGTATTCTCATCATCAGGATGAGCAGCCACATACAATACACTTCCAAGCACATTTAGTTTATCTAACCGTAACAGAATGTCAGATGTGTTGTAATATTGTGGTATCTGTGAAAATAAATTATTGGAAAAAAGGAGAACAAAAAGATAGAAAAGTAGTCTTTTAAACTTAATGGGTAATGTTTGGGTCATGAATTTCTGAACGCAGTTGTACAATAAAAGTTATTCTTATAACATCACACAATTGTAACATTATCCGTGAAAACTAAGTAAAATATTGAAAATTTGATTGGTTCGTCGAAAAATTAGGCACACAAGTTGATAAAAAGTGAACCTTTGGCTACCAATTATTAGGTGATACTCACGAGATTTGAATACTAACAATCAAAAGAATGGCCAATCCAAAAAAAATTATCCTGGTAGATGACCATAAGATCATCCGAGATGGTCTTAAGATGTATTTTACCGGTAATGAAGACTATGTCGTTGAAGCTGAAGCTGAAAATGGTATACAGGCATTGGAGATTTTGGAAAAGCAGACATTTGATCTTGTCATAACGGACATCAGTATGCCTGAGATGGACGGGATTACCCTGGCCCAGGAGATCAAAGAAAAATACCCAGATCAGAAAGTGATGGCACTCACCATGATGGGTGAAAACCAACACATCAAGCATATGCTGGCTGCAGGAGTGAATGGGTATATCCTCAAGAACTCAGACAAGAGCGAAATCATGAATGCCATCAAAACCATCCTGAATGGGGAAAACTATTATTCGGGATCTGTCACCAAGATCATTATCGATGGCATTGCTGGTAAGAAAAAGCCCACTCAGCGTCTCACACTGGAAACTCCTTTAACTACCAGGGAGAAAGAAGTGCTTAAATTGATCGTGAAAGAATACAGTAATAAAGAAATCGCAGATCAGCTATTCATTAGTGTAAGAACTGTGGATGCTCATAAGCGTAATTTACTGGAAAAAACAGGGTGCAAAAACATCGCAGGATTGGTCGTATATGCCCTGGAACACAACATTGAGTAACCACATAAGCATTTCACCTAATGCGTTCCCTAACCTTCTGATGCGTTTCACCTAAATTTCACAATAGGTTTATCACGCTTATATAGCCTGGCCCTTTGGCTCAAATTTGTAAAAGAATTTAAAACAAGGGCACAATGAAACAAGTAATTATTCTTTTAGCAACATTCTTTATCGGATTCCAGGCTACGTCGCAAAGCTTCATCGCAGAATCATTCATGGAGCATACACGCGTCAACCCTAAGCTGGGGACATCTATTGGCTTCAACTTTAAAAACAAAATCCAGGTGGGTGGATTTATTCAACGATCTGCATCTGTAGTGGAGCAGGGTGAAAGAACACAACACAACCTTGAAAGCGAATTGTATGGGGCTTTCTTTTCTTACCCCTTAGTGCTAAATAGTGAAAAGTTCGAACTGCAATTCAAAACAAGAGCAGGATTGGCCAACAATCAAAACTTTGTGATCACTCCCAGTATCCAGGGAGGTTATACACCTGTCAAACTCCTTACCGTAGGAGCTGGAGTTGGCGTAAGATCTTTTCGACCAACCTATGTCATATCGCTTAGAATTAATCTCTTTGGTAAGAAGACCGGAGGCCTGGTAGCTTCATTGGATAAAGACACTACTCACAGAAACTAGGAACATCTTTCTCCAACAATATATTGGGTCATAATAACCGGACCCTTTCTATTGACCAGGAGCACTACTAAAAATACAGGGTCCTTGTGCCCGGACCCTGAATGCAATGCATTCACCTAGTCGAGCAAACTGAGCACTGGTCTACAATGCTCTTTTCCATTTAGTGACCTCCTCCAATGCTACGCACTTTCATAAAAGAATCCCCTTCATATGGATAAATCCAGTACAAGGTTTCTGATATGAGTTCAAAAACATCGATAAACTGGCCTATGAAGGCATTGTATACTGGTATCAAGTAAACACTTTAAGTATTTCACCTAAAGTATTTCAGCATGATAATCGCTTTTCACCTAATCTTCATATTAGGTTTATCACGCTTATATAGCCTGGCCCTTTGATTCAAATTTGCAAAAGAATTTATAACAAGGGCACAATGAAACAAGTAATTATTCTTTTAGCAACATTTTTTATCGCATTCCAGGCTACATCGCAAAGCTTCATCGCAGAATCATTCATAGAGCATACACGCGTCAATCCTAAGTTAGGGACATCCATCGGTTTCAACTTCAAAAACAAAATCCAGGTAGGTGGTTTCATTCAACGATCTGCATCTGTGGTAGAGCAGGGTGAAAGAACACAACATAACCTTGAAAGCGAATTGTACGGGGCTTTCTTTTCTTATCCCTTGGTACTGAATAGTGAAAAGTTCGAACTGCAATTCAAAACAAGAGCAAGATTGGCCAACAATCAAAACTTTGTGATCACTCCCAGTATCCAGGGAGGTTTTACTCCTGTCAAACTCCTTACCGTGGGAGCTGGAGTTGGCGTAAGATCTTTTCGACCAACCTATGTAATATCGCTTAGAATTAATCTCTTTGGTAAGAAGACCGGTGGTCTGGTGGCTTCATTGGATAAAGACACTACTCACAGAAACTAAAATATCTCTCCCCAAGCAATGCCTGGATCGTAATAAATAGATCCATTCATGATACTCAGGGGGGAAGTAATATTATTCTTATACAGGGTCCCTGTGCCCAGACCCTGATGCCCGGAAGCATTTACATAATCTGCAAACTGCGCAATGGCATTTAAACCAACGTTGCTTTCTAAAGCCGAAGTGATCCAAAACCCAATTTCCATCTGATTGGCAATAGAGATCCAATCCATGCATGAAGCCATACCACCATGCAATGTAGGTTTTAAGATAATGAACGAAGGTCGCAAAAACCTGAGCAGCTCTACCCGATGCGATTTATCATCTACTCCAACCAACTCTTCATCCAGTGCAATAGGGATTTGGGATTTTGCACAAATCAATTGCATGGCCTCCATTTGTCTTGGTATTATCGGTTGCTCAATAGAATGAATATCATAGGGTTCCAGCGCATTGATTTTTTTTAGTGCTTCATTGTTTTTAAATGCACCGTTTGCATCGAGCCTCAGGATGCCATTAAATCCTTTCCTCACCTGCTCAATGACTTCAAGTTCCACATCAAAATCAATGGCCCCCACTTTCATCTTGATACAGTCGAAGCTTTGTGTTATTTTTTTATTTGCCTGATCTATCATCGATGCTTTATTTGCCATCCAAATAAGGCCATTGATGGGAATGCCTTTCCCCTCCTCAAAAAATGGCACCTTGAAAAGTTGTCGTCGTCCTCCATTCCACAGATCAAGCAAAGCTGTTTCAAGCCCAAAAATGACACTGGAATATCCTTCTGAACATAACTTATAGGCCAGGTCCAGACATTCACCAAAATTCTCCGGAATACTGTATGAACCAATGTTTGCCTGGATATGCTGGATATGTTCAATCACATCTTCATATTTTTCAGCACTTAGTCCTGGCAAGGGAGCTATTTCTCCGTAGCCAACAACAGACGGGTCATCAGGGTGATAAATTTTAATATATAATACCTGATGTTTGGTCATAACACCACGTGAAGTTCCGGCCTCAAATTTAAAATCCAGGGTATAGGGCTTATATTCGAGTTTCAACATGCGTTTATGAATTGGAATGACCTCAATTTAAAGGATTATCAGTACAACCTCCCACCGGACAAAGTTGCAAAATATCCACTAAAAGAAAGATCAGCATCTAAGTTACTGCTTTATCAATCAGGTGAAGTTTCTCATCATAGTTTTCGCGACATTGTGGACCTGATCCCACCTGATACCTTATTGATATCTAATGATACACGGGTCATACCGGCTCGTCTGGTATTCCAAAAAGAAACAGGAGCTCACATTGAAATTTTTTTACTTGATCCTGTCGCACCATCGCCTTTACATGAAGAAACGCTCAATTCCAGGGGTACCTGTACCTGGAAATGTATGATAGGCAATGCCAAGCGATGGAAAAACGAGGCATCACTTACCCATTTCATCAAAGACGGTGTCGTAATTGAAGCGATCAAAAAGGATGAGCAGCAAGTCGTTTTTCGATGGCCTCCGCATTATACCTTTTCAGAGATCCTTCAGCTTATCGGGAAGGTACCGCTACCCCCCTATCTGAAACGAGAGATGGTAGAGGAAGATAAACCCAGATATCAAACCATCTATTCGAAGCATGAGGGAGCTGTGGCAGCCCCCACAGCCGGTCTGCATTTTTCTGATGAGGTGATGAGCCAACTTAAAGCGAAAGGTGTGAAGCAGGAATATCTCACATTACATGTATCTTCAGGCACATTCCTGCCCATGAAATCCAGTATTGAAGAGCATCCCATGCACAACGAACAGGTGGTGGTTACAGAATCACTGGTAAAACGGCTCTTAGAGAATGACAATGTTTTACCAGTTGGCACTACGAGTATGCGTACACTGGAAAGTATTTACTGGTATGGGGTAAAAATTGCGCTGGGAGATCCTTCATTTCATATTACCAAGATGATGCCTTACTATGCCAAAAAGAAAAACATCTCCAGGGAGGAAAGTCTTAACAATGTATTGTCGATAATGAAAGAAAAGGGTGTGTCCAAATTATTGGGAAATACGGAAATCTTCATCTTTCCCGGGTATGATTTTAAGATTTGCCGGGGTTTGATCACCAATTTTCATCTACCCTCTTCTACTTTAATACTACTGGTTGCTGCTTTTGTCGGAAACGACTGGAGAAAGATCTATGAAGAGGCCCTGGCTAATGATTATCGTTTTTTAAGCTACGGTGACTCTTCCCTGCTTTACCCGGGTGCAAATTCATCAAATTGAGCTATCTTGTTTATTGATGGAAACTGCGTTTGAAACTTTTTCAAAGAAATTACAGGATGCTTTTAGTTCTTTCACAGAATTCCTGAATACGGTCCTGTTTGAGCTGGGAGGCAACGCTATTAGCCTGGGGACAATTTTTTATTTCATCTTTGCTTTTATCATCCTCGGCTATTTTGCCAAGATTGTTCGAAGATTATTACTAAGGACCATTCTTCCAAAAGCTAACCTCGACAGAGGGGTAAGTGCTTCCATCGCTTCAATTACCCGCATCGTTATAATTATTGTTGGAAGCGTAGTGATCATACAAACTGCAGGGATCGACCTGAGTGCCCTGACGTTGCTGGCCGGAGCCCTGGGAGTAGGTATTGGATTTGGTTTGCAAAACATCACGGATAATTTCATATCAGGGATCATCATTCTCTTTGAAAAACCCATCAAAGTGGGTGATCGCATAGAGGTGGGTGATGTGCAGGGAGATGTGATCAATATTTCCTTTAGGGCTACCATGATCCTTACGAATGATAACATCTCTATTATCGTACCTAATTCTGAGTTTATCTCAAGCAGAGTGATCAACTGGAGCCACAACGATAGAAATATCCGCTTCAGAATCCCCGTGGGTGTGAGCTACAATGAAAATCCTGAAATCGTAAAAAAGATCTTATTAGAAGTCGCTAAAAAGAATCCCCATGTGAATGATGACCCTGAGCCCACTGTTCTGTTTAGTGAGTTTGGTGACAGTTCACTGAATTTTCACCTGGCAGTTTGGACTACATCGCACACAGCCAAACCAAGTGTATTAAAGTCTGAACTCTATTTTGAGATATTCAAGAAGTTTAAAGAAGAAGGCATTGAAATACCATTCCCACAACGGGATCTTCACATCAAACCTCCAATTCCAAATCTTCAATAGAGATCGCCCTAATCTTTTTTCCGTTCATCCCCAAAAGTAAAGGTAGCACCTACACCCAGCACACTTTTGAACTGAACCCGGGGTCCCACTTCATCAATGGTTCCATCGTCATTATTATCCACCTCAATCTTGATGTCATCATCGTAGATGAGCTGGGTAAAGAAATTGGTAGTAAGCCAGCCATTCACCTTAAAGACAAAGCCGTTCTGCCAGTTGACATCTATGTTCCCAAAATTCTCTACATAATTGGTAAAGAGTTCCAGCCGGGAGTCAACTTTAACATTTTTAAAAATCTCATCCTTGATCTTTACCCGTAGAAATGATCCAAGCTCAGCCCTTGTTCTGGATCCGGGATCTACCCCATAGGCACCCAACGCTGACAACTGATCATCCATCACAAAGGTGAACTTTCCAGTGACTGGCACATAGTTGATCGAAAACACTTTGCTGGGCTTATAGTCCACCCCAAGTCCTAATACCAGGTAACCTGGCGCCATAAACCTTGAAATCACACTATCCCGCTCGACTGTAGCAAAACCATTGGTAAACTGGGTTTTAAAGTCCAACAGCCCACTGAAAAACCACTTTTGGTTGTTGTTATTGATCTGATAACCATACTTTGTAACGAAGTTGAGTTTGTCATCAGATTTAGTAAAATCAACGTCTCCTTGTTTGACAAGACCATAAGCAAGGTCAATGGAGTTTTCCCACGTCTGCCTTTCTTTTCTCAAGTCAGCAAAAAGTCCTACATATCCGTTGATTGATACTGAATTTTGTCCCCCCGCTGCCCAGTTATTCAGCGAGACTTGTGAAAATGTAATTGAGTTTAGCCCACCTGCAGTCCAATATGAGGTGTCCTTTTCCACCGTGGTGGTATCGCCCTGTGCATTTAAATGCGTATATGTCAGCAATAAACTACCTAAAAGCAATAAGCTTATTATTCTCTTCATTTTATAAAGCATGTAAATAAATAATGGTCAAATTCGCAGATAATCAACTCTTCATTAAATGGCTCTTAGACCTGTAATAACTACATTGATCCTCTGCTATTGTTTGTTCGGCTGTGATTTTTCCGCAAAAAAAGGGGAAAATGTCGATGAAAATGGCATGAATAGCGAAAATGTTCACCAAAATAACGAAGGCGGACAAAACGCAAATTATTCATTTGCACAACGGTCATATACGAAGAAGCAAGATCAATGCGAGGACAATTGCACTGAAGTAATCATTGATTATCCGTTTTTTAAAGAACAGAGCCACCTCAATCAAATCATTGAACAGGAGATCAAAGCCGGAGTTGGGGATTTTGTGATGAGCGAACGTCCCAATGCTGATTATGAAGCATTGGTTGATCTTTTTCTTCAGAACCATGAGGACTTTAAAAAGGAGTTTCCCGAGGCTTCTTCTCCATGGTCACTCTCAATAAATATTGAAGTGGCTTACAAACATGCTAACTTCATTTCATTGGCCACCGCCATAAATGCTTATACGGGAGGTGCTCACCCCATGCATCATCGAAAGTATTGGAATGTCTCTTCTTCAGGTAAAAGGGTAGATGATCTTGACTTTTTCATTACTGATAAAGCGCGGCTAAGGGAAGTGGCGGAACAGCAATTTCGAACCCTAAAGAATGTGTCGTCAGACCAAAAATTGTCTGAAGTCGGCTACACTTTTGATGAGGATCAGTATTCGCTTTCTGACAATTTCGGGTTTATTGAAACCGGAATGGTCATTTATTACAATAGCTACGAAATAGGCCCCTATGCCATGGGACCTACCGAATTGATTATACCTTATTCAGACCTCAAAGAAATTTACAAATACCTACCTCAATTGTAAGTATTCACCTTGGCATCCTCCTCTTTGAGCACGCGTCTCAATATTTTTCCAATGTTAGACTTGGGGAGCTCATCAGTAAACTCTATGTACTTTGGTTGTTTATAGCCGGTAAGGCATTCATCACAATGTTCATGAAGTTCTTCGATAGTCAAAGAGTCATCCTTTTTAACAACAAATACTTTCACCGCTTCTGTTTGCTGCTTATCAGGTACTCCGATCGCACCAACTTCCAACACCTTAGGGTGCATGGCAATGGCATCTTCAACTTCATTGGGATATACATTGAACCCTGACACCAGGATCATCTCTTTTTTACGGTCTACGATCTTGAAAAATCCCCCATCAAGCATTATGGCGATGTCTCCTGATTTAAAGAAGCCATCATCAGTCATCACAAGCTTGGTCTCCTCCGGCTTTTTCCAATACCCTGCCATCACCTGTGGCCCTTTGATACAAAGCTCTCCCTTCTCTCCTTTTTTAACTTCTTTTCCGTCTTCATCAATCAACTTAACATCTGTACTTGGGATCGGCAATCCAATGGAGCCAACTTGAATGTTACCATCAAGTGGGTTAATACAAACACCCGGTGAAGTTTCCGTGAGCCCGTATGCTTCAGCAATCCTAAACCCGGTCAGTTTTTCCCACTCCTCCAACACATACCTTTGAAGTGCCATACCTCCTGCCAGGACTACCTTACAGTTTGAGTGATCGATTTCTTTGAATTTAGGATGATTGATCATCTTGATAAAGAGCGTGTTGACACCGGTTATCAAAGAATATTGATGCTTTTTCATCTCCCCTAAAAACGCTGCCATATCTCTGGGATTGGTTATGAGCACATTTTTAGCCCCCAACTTAATGGCCAGACATAGGTTGGCAGTGAGTGCAAAAATGTGATACAAAGGCAGGGCCGTAATGAAAATCTCTGTTTGTGGCTTCAGATCTCCTGGCACCACCCAGGCATTGGCCTGCTCCAGATTGGATACCATATTCCTGTGTGTGAGCATCGCACCTTTTGACACACCCGTTGTACCTCCGGTATACTGAAGAAAAGCAATATCCGCTGGCTTGATCTTAGGTTTTTCAAAGGCTTTGCCTTTCCCTCTACTCAATGCATCCTGAAATTTAACAGCCCCGGGAATATTATACGATGGGACCATTTTTTTGACTTTGCGAACCACAAAATTCACAATGGCTCCTTTGAGCCCACCAATCATCCCTCCAATGCTGGCTACAATGACATGTTTGATGGAAGTTTGGTCCAGAATTTTCTCCAGGTTTGAAGCAAAGTTTTCAAGGATCACAACAGCCTTGGATTCTGAATCTGTAAACTGGTGTAACATCTCACCAGGTGTATACAACGGATTCGTATTTGCAACAACCAAACCTGCCCTCAGTGCACCTACCAGAGCTATCGGGTATTGCAATACATTGGGCATCATGATAGCAATCTTGTCATCCTTTTTGAGTCCACAATCGTGTTGTAAATAAGCCGCAAAAGCTGCAGACAGCTCATCCACATCTTTATAGGTAAGGATCTTACCCATATTCTCAAAAGCAGGCTGATCAGGATATTCTCTGAATGTGACTTCAAAAAGATCTACCAGTGATTCATATTGTTCAGGGTTAATTTCGTGGGGTACTCCTTTGGGGTAACTTTTAAACCAGGGCTTGTCCATGTTTCTAGTGTTTTTAGTTCAATAAAGATAGCGGTAATCAATCAAAAAGAATTGATTGGTATATTAAGGATCTTAACATTAATTGGTCACTCACTACAGAGCCGGGTCTTAGCTGGGTAAAGTAGACAACCACCAATTCCTCTTGTGGGTCTACCCAATATTTGGAACCATAAGCTCCTCCCCAACCATAAGCACCTTCAGCACCATATGTCCCGTATGCTCCCGGGTCTTTCACCACATCAAAACCAAGCCCAAAGCCCAGTCCGGGACGGAAATCAATGCCATCCAGGTGATCAGTCGTCATCAATCGGACAGTACTCGGCGATAATATCCGAACACCATTGATTTCACCCTCATTGGCCATCATCTGTAAAAACAAGTAATAGTCTTTGGCTGTAGATAGCAAACCGGCACCACCTGAGAAGCACTTTCTGGGCCCATTATCATAAGTTCCCTGAGCATTCATCGTACCCTTTTCAGGTGCAGGCTTCAATACCCCATCCCTGGGATTGTAGACGGTAGCCAGTCGATCCTTCTTATTCTTAGGAAGAAAAAAATGGGTGTCTTTCATTCCCAAAGGATCCAGAATTTCGTTCTGAAGAAATTGATCCAGGGGCATGCCAGAAGCTTTTTCAATCACCAGTCCCAGAATATCTGTATTGTAGCCATAAACCCATTTTGTTCCGGGATGACTCACATTGGGCAATTGCGCCATCCGTGGAATTACTTCTCCTATGGTTTCATCACGGTCAGCAAAATACCATCCCTGTATACCCGCTTCACTCCATGCCTCGGACACATGGCCGGAGCCATAGTTGATACCGGCAGTATGCGTGAGCAGGTCTCGTATGGTTATGGGTCTGTTGGCTTCCACCACCTCATAACTCCCATCTTCTTGTAACTCTGCTACAGTTGTTGCTTTGAATTCAGGAATGTAATCACCTACGTTGTCGCTGATCAACAATTTTCCCTGCTCCTGTAAAATCATAATTCCCACACTGATGATGGCCTTGGTCTGAGATGCGATCCTAAAGATGGCGTCTTTTTCCATGGTTTGTTTTGACTCAATATCTGACATACCAATGGCCTCATAATAGGCTACTTTGCCTTTTCTGGCTACCAGGATAACACTTCCTGCCATTTTATCATCCTCAACATATTGTTCGAATCTGTCTGTGAGCCGTTGGAGCCGCTCAGTAGACATGCCAACAGATTCCGGAGTGACTTCCTGAAGTGATTGAGCGTAAAGCGAGAATAATACAAGATTGAACAGCACAATCAGAGAGGTAAATCTGAACTTCATTAAAAGGTGGATTAGGTTAATGACAAACTTTTCGGCTGAAGTTAAATTAATTTATGACAATTTTTCAATAGAAACTTTCATATTCTTCCCGATACTGCCTCGGTGTGCGGCCATTTAGGTATCTAAACTGCTTATTGAAATTTGACAAGGTATTAAATCCTGATTGATAACATACCTCCACAACCGGTGCATTGGTTTCCCTGAGAAGTTTACAGGCATGACTAATCCTGATCTCGCTTAGGAAGTCGGTAAAGGTCTTATTTGCTCGACTTTTGAAGTAGCGACTAAAGGAAGTCGGTTTCATATGGGCTATGGCTGCCACGCTATTCAGAGAAACTTTTTCCCTAAAGTGTTCCATCACATAGTTTTGGATGAGACTCATACGTTCCGTATCCGAAGAAGAATAGGCATTACGGTACCACAAACTCCCAATGGGATTTATTTCGTGTGAGTTAGCAATCTTATTAAGTATTCTCAGCAGCAAAATGACACTCTCAAAACCTTCGGTTCCATTCAGATCCTTCATCAGTTGAGTGATCTCTGTATTCGTTTTACCGGTAATTTCAATACCTCGTGACGCTTCGGTAAACAATTTTTTCAACTTCAAGGCCTCATCTTTTTCCATTAATTCTTCACCAAAAAACTGCTCATGAAAATAGACCACCATCCCCTGACTGGTCAAATTTTCCTGACCCTTGAAGTATATGTCATCACTTCTCCACATATGTGGCACATGGGGACCAGTAAATACCATATCTCCTTCTTTGTATCGGGTGACACTGTCAGCAACAAACCTGGTGCCATGGCCTTTTAGCACAATAAACAATTGAAATTCCGGATGCGAATGAAAGGTAGGATCAAAATAGGGTGAGTCCAGTAAGTGCACAGCAAAGACTTTGTTTTCCTCTATGGGCTTTTTTCTTATAATCCGTTTGGGGTGAGAATGCTTATCCATACTTTATTTTCACATAAATTATAATAAATATCAAATTATTTGACAAAATACAGTCAGTAAATGGTGATATAATGGAAGCATTTGTGTGAAATATCCAGCACATTTGTTTAGAAATTAATCCAGTATTGATATGTCATCCCCAAAAATCAACGTCGCCATTATCGGATTAGGTTTTGGTGCAGAATTCATTCCTATTTATCAGAAACACCCAAACGCTGAGATGTCAGCCATCTGCCAGCGAACGCAATCCAAGCTGGATGAAGTGGGTGACAACTTTGGCATTGGAAAAAGATACCAGGACTATGATGAGTTGTTAAAAGATCCGGACATCGATGCCGTTCATATCAACACCCCAATACCTGACCATGCAAGACAAAGTATAAAAGCATTGAAAGCAGGGAAACATGTAGCCTGTACAGTCCCCATGGCCACAACCATAGAGGAATGCAAAGAGATTGTGGAGTTGGTTGCTAAAACCGGCCTGACCTATATGATGATGGAGACAGTCATCTACAGCCGTGAGTTTCTTTTTGTAAAGGAGATGTATGAAAAGGGTGATCTCGGGAAAATTCAGTTTCTCAGGGCTTCACACCAGCAGGAAATGGCTGGCTGGCCTGGGTATTGGGAAGGGCTTCCTCCCATGTATTATGCCACCCATTGTGTAGGACCAGTATTGGCTTTACCCAAAGCCAAAGCAGAATATGTTTCTTGTTTTGGTTCGGGGAGGATTGACGAAAAACTTATCAGCAAATACAACTCCCCCTTTGCCATTGAGACCTGTCACATCAAACTAAAAGATTCAGACCTGTCAGCAGAGATCACCCGATCCCTATTCAATACAGCACGTCAATACCGCGAAAGCTTTGATGTCTACGGATCCAAAAAATCTTTTGAATGGACATTGATCGAACATGAAGACAGTGTGATCCACACTGGCGAGCAGCCTGAAAGGGTCAAGATCCCCGATTATGCACATTTATTACCTGATGAAATAGCTCCCTTCACTACGGGAGGTGTGTATGATGATGATGAACACCAACATCTGTCATTCATTCAGGGCGCTGGCCATGGAGGTTCTCACCCTCACCTGGTGCATGAGTTTGTCACGGCACTTACAGAGAAGAGAGCACCCTACCCCAATGCCGTTGAATCTGCCAACATCACCTGTGTGGGTATACTGGCTCATGATTCTGCCATGAACAATGGCGAGATCAAAAAATTACCAGACTTTACCCAGTAAAACCCAAGCAATCATGTGGAAACTCAGCTATGCCTTCCTTGCCATCATCCTGATCAATTGCAGTCCCAAGGAAAACGGTCAACAGCAACGTGATCTGGTATTAAGGGAAAATTCAGACTCGACCATTGCTGTTTTTCGCGACGGTGATGACAAACCTATCATCGTCCAAAATGTAAAACCTGATTTCAGACCTTACCTGCACCCCATCGTTGCTCCGGATGGTAAAGGTGTATTAACTGAGTTTAGTCCCTCGCATCATAAACACCAAACAGGCTTGTATTGGGGATTTACCAGGGTAAATGGCCGGGATTATTTTCACCATCCGGGTGACAATTACTGGGAAAAGGTCTCTGCTAACATCCTTGTTGCTTCCGGAGAAACAGTAAAGTGGGAAACAGTGTATCATCTGTTGGATTCAGCAGGCTCCCCTATATTGAAGGAGACACAATTCTGGACCATGACTGAAATCGATAATGAATACTTACTCGATCTGGAATGGACTGGTGAAGCACTGGTAGATATCACCATTGGGAAATACGACTACGGTGGCCTGTTTCTTCGGATGCCCTGGGAAAAAGGGATCAATGGTGAAGTCGTCAATGCGGCCAGACAGAAAAACAAAGCAGCTGAGGGACAGCGGGCCATGTGGGTAGATGTAGGTATGCAGGTAGAAGGCAGAGATGATCTGGCCCATATTGCCATTTTTGATCACACCCAAAATAGTGGATACCCTCAACCGTGGCGTGTAGATGGTGAATTGGGTGTTGGTCCGGTGCGGGCACGGCTTGGTGACTGGGAGATCAAAAAAGGAGCAAGTGAGATCATTAAACATCAGATCAGGGTATATACCGGTCAACTTGATAATGTTGACCTGACCGAAAAATGGACCGCCTATGTGGACGGTCATTTTTATTCAGTGGGTGCATTGTGGAATATCGCCAGACAGGAAGGAAGGGATGCCAAATTTCTCAATCCTGAAGAAGCGGTGGAGGCCATGACCATCAAAGAAGGGTATAATGTGAACGCCTGGGCCGGAGAGCCTACGATCACCCAACCCATTGCTTTTTGCTGGGACCATAAAGGCAGGCTATGGGTGGCTGAAAACAGGGACTATGAAACCCGACAAACAGGTTTTTCTAATTCCGGTGACAGCCGAATTTTGATTTTGGAAGACACTGATGGCGACGGCCAGGCCGATAGCAGAAAAGTCTTTTTGGAGGGTATCCCTTTCCCATCAGCCATCGCTGTGGGCTTCGATGGTATTTTCCTGGCAGCCCCTCCTAACCTGCTTTTTGTGCCAGATAAGAATAAAGATGACAAAGCAGACATGGATGATGTTGAAGTCCTGCTGACTGGTTGGGGAATCAGGGACCGACATGAAACCATCAACAGCCTTCACTGGGGTCCTGATGGCTGGCTCTATGGCCTGGAAGGGTTCGCCACTCCTTCCAAAATCAGAAAACCGGTTGGTGAAGGTCACCTTTATAAGCACCGTGATGCCTTTCCTGCTGATCTTTTAGAAGCAGACGGAGTAGACATCAATGGTGGCGTATGGCGATACCATCCTACGAAAGACATTTTTGAAGTGGTGGCGCATGGGTTTAGCAATCCATGGGGCATCGACTATGATGCAAAAGGTCAGCTGTTTATCTCAGCATGCGTGATACCCCACCTGTGGCATGTCATCCCGGGCGGCATCTATCAGCGACAGGGAGGATCACACTTCAACCCGTACTTATATTCCGACATCCAAACCATCGCTGACCATCGGCACCGGTCTGCCCACGGTGGAGCTCGCGTCTACTTATCCGATGCCTTTCCGGAAGATCAGCATGGAAAGATTTTCATGGCCAATATCCATGAACACGCAGTATTGTCAGACGTACTTGAAAAGAAAGGATCAGGTTTTTCTGCATCGCATGGAGAAGATTTTATGCTGGCCAACAATGCCCAGTGGATTGGCTTCAGCATGGAGCTCGGACCAGATGGCAACCTCTACGTTCTCGACTGGCATGATGCAGATATCTGCGGTATGGAGGTGCTCCACAAAGAGACCGGCAGGATCTTCAGGATCTCTCCTGAGGAGTCTCAAGCTAAAAACTGGGATGGAAGATATAGCGACCTGACGCAACTGTCTGACCTGGAACTGGCTAAACTTCAAACCAATAAAAGTTCATGGCACGCAAGAAGAGCCCGGGTGATTCTGCAGGAACGAGCCTCTGGGGGCTCCATTAAAGCTGATGCCATAGAAGCGCTTCAAGAAATCCTGAAATCAAACAAAAATGGGGATTGGAGATTGAGAGCCTTATGGGCATTACATGTTTCCGGAAATCTTGCTGAATCTCAACTCAGGACATTACTTGATGATAAAGATGAATACCTGAGGGCCTGGTCAGTTCAGCTATTGTGTGAAGACAAAAACGTGAGCTCCGATATCCTGAACAAATTCCAGTTGATGGCTCAAAAAGACCCATCTCCCGTGGTAAGACTATATTTATCAGCAGCGCTTCAAAGGATCAAACCAACCCAGAAATGGGATCTGGCAATGGCCCTGGCCAAAAGAAAAGCAGATATCGGTGATCATAACATCCCGCATATGCTCTGGTTTGGAATTGAGCCCCTGATCAATGAGGATCCCAACAGATATTTGGCTATTGCGTCTGAAGCAGAGATCCCTATGATCTCGCAATACATGGCCAGAAGAATGGTGGATGCAGATGAGATGCAGGTTTTAGTGGCTCAACTCGGCAAAAAGGATAAAAACCAGGTGAACCTGCTGAAGGGTTTTAGAGATGGTCTTGAAAGCAGACCCGGTACATCCGCTCCAGCCAACTGGGAATCCGTCTATGAAACAATTACCAGACAAGGTGGTGAAGCCGCACAAATAGCGCTGAACATCGCTCAACAGCTTGGTGACTCACGTGCTGCACTACAGTATATGGCTACATTAAAAGATCAAAATGCGCCTGTCGAAAAAAGAATTGAGGCTTTGAAGGGATTGTCCGGCCAGCAGTGGCCAGAGTTACCGAAGATCCTGCCTGCTTTGCTGGATGAAGAACCATTGCGGAATGAGGCTATTAGAAGTATTGCATCCTTCAATAGCAATCAATTAGGCAGAACACTGCTGGAAAAATATCCGGAATTTAACAAAACAGACAAGCTGGAAACCATACAAACTTTATCCTCCAGATCCGGGTACGGACGACTCTTGACGAATGCCCTGAAAGAAGGTACCATTTCAAAAGCTGATGTACCTGCTTATGCTGCCAGGCAGCTGAGACGAGTGGTTGGAAATGGATTTGTCGAGGTTTGGGGTCCTATCGACCAACTTACCGGTAATCAAAAAGCCATGTATGAAAAATACCGTGACCTGCTGACCAATGAAGCATTGACAAAAGCCGATGTAAAGAATGGTAAGCAGATTTTCCAGCAGACCTGTGGACCCTGCCACAAGATGTACGGTGAAGGTGGTACATTAGGGCCGGATATCACGGGCTCCAACCGCCAAAACCTCGAATATTTGCTGAGCAACATTTTAGA
Source organism: Cyclobacteriaceae bacterium (assembly GCA_965223915.1). GTDB lineage: Bacteria > Bacteroidota > Bacteroidia > Cytophagales > Cyclobacteriaceae > UBA7330. Next base: position 4,970,515 of record OZ245027.1, read on the forward strand.
TCCCAGTGGCGAAATTCAGGATGATTATCGAATGGTTGTCGTGACAACGCGGGATGGAAGAACCTATAGTGGCAACGTGGCCTCAGAAAATGAGCGGACCATTGCACTGAGTCTGGTAGGTCAGGACACGGTAAGTATTGCCAAATCTAATATTCAGTCAAAAGATGTAACCAACGTATCGATGATGCCCGCCGGGTTGTGGGAAACTCTGGAAGATCAGCAAATCATTGATTTGGTGGGGTACTTGCGGACTTCAAGCCAGGTGGCTTTGAAGTAGGTTTTCTGTTAGAGCTCCTTTGAATTGACAATATTAAACATGATCACATGGTTAGACTCAACTACCTGGGTCGAATCTTTTTCCAAATCCCTGTCAAACAAACGATTCAGGTTATTGGCTGCCAGGTCTTCTACAGACCCGTCAATATGGATTGTATAAGGTCCGGCATTCCATTTCAGATCAGGGATAAATGCCAAACCAGTTTCTCCGGGAAATATGTTGTATGATCCATCGATCTTTACGCCTCTGCTATCCACTACATTAAAGGATCCTAAAACAGAGGTATAGTCAAGTGCTTCGTGAAAGTATATACTTAAAGGCTCCAAAGTGGAGAAATCAGGTGATTCTATTTTCCAATCATCTACAGATGGCATATTTTCATCTCGAGAAGTTACATTAATATGCTTATGAACAGGATTTTGTAATGAAACACCCTGGGCCGATTTCCATTGATCGGAGATAGCTATGGTGTAATGGTTGCCCTCTTCTATGGGAATTCCATCAAGGACATTTGGCAACAGGCTCTTTTTGATCCTCCCCGGCTCCAGCCAAAGCGTTAGCATGGTATGATCATAATTCCATAGCTCGGGGTCCAGTCTGAGAAAAATATGATCAAGGGTATCCCCGGATTCATTAAGCAGACTGACATAATTCGAAGAGTGCAACTCACTCATGGGTTCGCTAAACTCCAGGTGGATCTTGAGTAAATTCTCCGGTACTGTATCGGTGGTCGGATAGATATTGGTCAAAGCAGGAGCGCTTTCAGATGATTTTTTGTCTATTGCAAACCGATCAATGGTAATGCCATTGTATTTTACTTCAAAGGCCAATCCCCTTTTGAAAGGTACCGGAGGGGTGAATTTAATGGCATGTTTTTGTACTTCGAAATCACCTAACATCGCGGTTTCGGATGATTCAAGCTTTATGCTAATACTTTTTGCATCCGGGTTGCTGACTGGGAAAAATGAGATGGGTATGAAAACGGCTATGGGTTTGTCACCAACAAATTGAAATTTAATCTCTGTCGATATTTCTTCATGACCAGTCCGATGACATGCCGGAAAGGTCAGCAAAACAAAAATGGCAAGAACCGAAGCCCAAGCCATTTTGTTTACAATCAATTGTTTTATTGAAGTTGCTGATCCAATCATAGGATCTGAATAGTTTATTGCCACTTACTGGCTGATTCGGTTTTCAAGGCCAATGCTCCATTGGCCTCTTTTTGCAGCAAAACCACTTTATCTGTTCCAAAAGCATCCAATTGTTGCACATCTTTTTGATCAAAAACCTTGAAATCCACACCCGCTGTACCTTCTACTTTTTCAGTCAACGATCCATCATATCTATTGAGGTCATCGATATTCACACGCATCATAGGCCTTGATGAGTTGGCAAACAAGAGGGACGTCTTGTTATTCATCTTCATTGAGATAATGTCAAGCGGAGTATTTCTGTTACCCAGTTCAGCCACCGTTCTCCCTTTGACATGCTGTCCGGGCTTTAGCTCATCCAATGGAAACAAAACCAATGGGGTACAGGTATAACTTGCCACCAGATAGGACTTTCCTCCGATTTCGGCCGTAGTAAATGATTTGATGGGAGCGTAAGTTTCAAACCTGCCATGGTTGGCGTGGAAAATCTCCAGGGAAGTAGAAGCAATTTCATTGTTAAATGGGAAAGCTATGCTTCTGAAAGTAGAACTAAATTCCTTGTTTGACAATCCGGATATCATCACTTTGCCATTGGCATATTTCAAGTCTGAAATGGCATGGACCCTGATGGGTCTGCCTCTCCTATCCGTGGCATCTTCGGCAGGTGCATCCGATATTCCCACTTTTGAAAACTCAACATTCTCTAGTGCGAACTTAGATACTTTTCCATTCACCAATTTCAAAAGAACAGGTGTGCCGTCTGAAGTATGTACAGCAAAAAATAAGGACTTAGACACCGGATTCACTACCATGTCCTGGATCACAATATCATCGGTTGTTGTACCCAGAGATTCTGCCAGGGTTTTACCTATATCGCTATCAGATACGCTACCCGATTGTGTATTTGGCTTAGTATCATTGGTGTTGACGGCAAATATCGAAGCGCTTTTGGTGTCACCAATAAAAAGGATTCCATCAGGACCAAAAGACAATTTACTCATAGACTCAATGGCGGGACTTCCCTTTTCCAGTCTATACTTAAGGGAAGTGGAAGAAGGCATAACGCTGAATGCCGTGACTACAACAGCCAGGCATATGATAAGCAGGTAATATAATTTCTTCATAAGATTTGGGTTTAAGATTCTTTATAAACAGGTTTAGCCACCTGGGTCTTCCATATAAAGATAATAACCTATTCTGAAGGAAAATTGAAACATGCCAAAGACTACATGATATTAACCTGAATCGGTTCCTTTACTTTGACTTATCCTAGTTCTTGGGGGTATTTGTTATATTTATTGCCAAACCAAATATTCCTATGAGAACTGTAATTTCAGTGGTCTTTTTACTTTTAATAAATTTGGTGCTTGTAGCTCAGGATGTGCTGGACATATCTAAGTATAACCAGCAACTAAGCTTAATTGACCAGGGTTGGGATCTCATACATCAAGAAGCATATCATGAAGCCAGTCAGGCATTTGAGCAAGCCATAGAAATAAATGATGGCAATGCCGATGCATTTGTAGGTGCGGCTACTGCATACATGCATCTGGAAAAATATAATTTGGCAACTCAACGAGTGGATGCTGCCCTCGGAATGACAAGCAATCAGTCCGACATTTATCTCCTGGCAGGAAACATTGCCTTTAATTCAGAAGACTATGACAAAGCCCTGGTGGCTTATACGGTAGCGATCAATAACGCTAAGTCAAGTGAGGTGAAAATCGATTTGGCCAAATGTCATTTCAACAGAGGAAATACCTACCTGGCGTTGAAAAAATATCAACAAGCAATTGAAGATTATAACTTCACGCTTCGGGTTTATCCTGATTTTACGGAAGCTTATCACAATAGAGGGATTGCATATAAAAATCTTTCAGATCACTCCATGGCGTGTCGAGACTTTCATGCTGCCAAACATTTTGGTAGCAAAATCTCAGAAAAATATCTTGAAAATTGCCAAAACGTTGATTTTGAGAGAATCCGGTATCAAGATCTTTCATTGGACTTAACATCCACCTCCTTGGATTTGATCTCAACCATCGATTATTCAGACACTACGGTAACAGATACGCTCTACTATGGACTGGATTGGAAGTTGACAACAAGCGATCAATGTGTTTTCTATAGGATCGGAACAATCCAGACTAAGGAAATGATCTTCCAGGGCCCTTTTGCAGATTATTATAAAAGTGGACAGCTCATGGTAAAGGGTTGTTACAACCAAAGAGGAAAGAAGAGTGGTGTATTTGAGCGGTTTTATGAATCTGGCACTCCCTATTCAAAGGGCTCATACCAAGAAAATGAGATAGTTGGTTTGTGGGAATTCTATAACGAGAATGGTGAATTATCTGAATTAATCCAATTTGATGAAGACGACTATTATGTCGTTAATTCATGGGATGAAAATGGTAAAACCGGGGTAGTTGATGGAACAGGTAAGTGGAAGAAAGTACTTTCCATCCAGAACGGCATAAAAAACTATCTGATTGCCCATTTCAAAAGTGGAAAGAAAGTAAAGAAATGGATGATAAGGTCCGAGACAGGCTATGTGATACACACAGAAACTTATAAAGATGGTGAGTTTATCAAAGCGGAGCAGGCTACTGGATTTATGGGCGTGACCGTTCCCTCCCCTTCATTATTTACCAAGAAAAGTTTCTACGCAGAGGCCTTTCCGATCCAGGAGAGATTCGAAACAACTTTTGAAATTACTCAGGAAGATTACCCATTTATTGAAAGTCTACCTGAAAATTCCTTTTTCCAAAATCTAACTAAACCTGCAGATCATGACAGCTCCGAACCAACCTATACCGGGGGAATAGAGATGTTTTACATGTTCGTTTCCAGAAACCTTCAGTACCCCCGAAAAGCCAGGGCTAAAAAGACCTCTGGTAAGGTGCTTGTCAAATTCACCGTAGAAAAAGACGGATCAGTTAGCAACATCCATTGCCTGAGTAACCTTGGTAACGGACTGGAAGAAGAAGCTGTGCGCATCATTTCGCTAACCAATCAATGGAATCCGGCAATTGTAGATGGAGAGCCAGTAGTGAAATCATTGACCTTACCCATTCATTTCAAGACCAACTAGCCTGAGGTAAGAAGTTTGAAGGAATGAATTATTCAGATAAATACAGAAGAGTAAAACCCGTCAACCTTATTTAGGCATCATCATTCTGATTCCTGATTTCTGTCTCCTGTATTCTAGTATAAAAAAGAAATGGTCACAGCCTCGGACCAGCGAACCACCCTACTGTATCAGATTCAAATTAGTCGTGGGTTTTGTAAGAAGGTAGTATAAGAAGTTCAGAATGAGCTCTCTTAACGAAATCTATAAATCAAAGCCCTTCTGAATACTGATTTCTGTATTCTGTATTCTAGTATAAAAAAGAAAAAGGTCACAGCATCGGAGCGCCGAACCGCCCTACCATGACCAGATTCAAATAAACAACATTAACCCAAAAATGATGGCTGTAGGAGAAGGATTCGAACCTCCACGAAGCGGTTAGTCTTTCTTATTCACGAAGTATACCTGAGTAGCAATTCGTGAACGAGAGAAGCTTTATCCCTTATCTTCACCCCCGAGATAGGAGGGCATGTCTGCCAGTTTCATCATCCTACAGTATGTATAAGAACTAATTATGATTCAAAAGTAACAGAACTAAATAAACGTTGCAAATATTTTAACAAATAAATTAAAATAATTTATTCTATCTAACCTAATTGGTTATTTGATACACATATCATAATCTATAAACGGCATTTATTAGCTATAAAAGTATTTATAACCTCGGACAACTATGCCAAACAATTTTTAGTGCCGGATTCAAATATTTGTGGTTTGGAAAAAGATCAGAATGATCTCTCATTGAAAACAATAAATCGAAGACCCCCTGAATTCTGATTCCTGATTTCTGTCTCCTGTAAAATGAAAAAGGTCGCGGCACCCCTACCACGACCAGATTCAAATAAACAACATTAACCCAAAAATGATGGCTGTAGGAGAAGGATTCGAACCTCCACGAAGCGGTTAGTCTTTTCCAGTTCACGAAAGGTTACTTAAGGTAAGCAATCGTGAACCAGATAAGGTTTATCCCTTATCTTCACCCCCGAGATAGGAGGGCATGTCTGCCTGTTTCATCATCCTACAGTATGTATAAGAACTAATTATGATTCAAAAGTAACAGATCGGAATATATGTTACAAATATTTTAACAAAATAAATTTATTTTTATATTATAATTATATTAATAGCTATTTTACTGCCATTATAATAATTCAACTTTATTCTTTTATCCCATTTTAAATTCTTACTAATAAATGGCTGTTTACATCCTCATTCTACCCAATTCGTACCACATGCGTTGCTGTTTGAGCCCATGATTTCACAAAACCTGCCACCTCAGGATTGTAAATCAAATGTATCCATATATTATTGTTTGAAACTTCTACCAATTATGAAGGGTATCTTCCATTTGCTTTTTGTTTCTCTCCTGTTGGCTGGTTGTGCGGAGTCAGGTATTGTTCCGACCGATCTTACCTGTGAATACCTCAAAGACCCCGGAGTAGTAGATATTGTGAAACCAAGATTATCCTGGATCAATAAGACAACGAGCAATGAGCGCAATCAGTCACAAACTGCTTACCAGATTCGTGTTGCCTCTTCCAAACCAGGTCTTGCTCATCCTGATCTGTGGGATAGCGAAAAAGTACCATCTGATAAGTCCTTTAGAGTGCTTTATGATGGTAATGCTTTATCATCTGGCCAGGATTGCTGGTGGCAGGTTCGCACCTGGGATAAAAACGACAAACCATCAGAGTGGAGTCAGCCAGCGTATTGGGGCATGGGATTGCTAAAAACATCAGACTGGGAGGCGACATGGATCGGTGTGCCCTGGCAAGGCGAAGAAGCACTCCCCATTCCACCGGGTGGTCCCAATGCCATATTGGACACCTTCCCCCCTCCTGCTCCCATGCTAAGAAAGTCATTTGATATTACTAAAAAGATCAAGCGGGCAAAGGCATACGTTACCGGTCTGGGCTATTTTGAGTTTTATGTCAATGGCAAAAAAATGGGTGATGAGGTATTGATCCCCAATCAGACGAACTATGGCAAAAGGCCCGGATTGGAAGATCAATACATTCCTGTTGCTGATAATTTTAAGGAATACAAGGTGATGTACCTGGCCTATGACGTCACCAATGAGCTCAGGCAGGGAGAAAACATCATTGGCAGCATCCTGGGAAATGGGTTTTACAACCCTGCCAAATTCTGGACCAGTCCTTATGGCAGCCCCAGGTTCTTCGGGCAGGTGGAAATAGCCTATACAGATGGTACCAAAGAGATCATCGCCAGTGATTTGTCATGGAAAGCCGATCAAAGTCCGATCCTGATGGATATGGTTTATTATGGAGAAATATATGATGCCCGTCTGGAACAGAAAGGTTGGGCATCTCCTGGATTCGATGATTCTCAATGGACTAGTGTGGTCGAAAGAGAGGCGCCTTATGGAAAACTGGTAGCCCACACTGCTCATCCGGACAAAATAACGGAGACATTTGAACCTTTATCCATTAAAAAGAAAAATGACAGTGTGCATGTCGTGGATTTTGGTACGGAGATATCCGGATGGGTTCGGTTAAACAATGTGAGAGGTCCTGCAGGACATCAGGTCGATATTGACTTTTTAAGCAATCAATATTCCGGAGAGAACACTTATATATTTAGCGGCAAGGGCAGCGAAAACTATGCTCCTCGATTTAACTGGTTTGTATTCAGTGCTATTGAGATCACCAACTGGCCCGGAGAACTCAAAAAATCCCATCTGACCGCTGAAGCTGTCAATACTTATGTAGAAGAGACCGGCACTTTTGAAACCTCCAATCAACTGTTTAATGACATCAATATGATCTGGAAGCGGAGTCAGATCGACAATATGCATGGTGGCCTGGCCAGTGATTGTCCACACAGGGAGCGATCAGGCTATACGGGTGATGGTCAGGTAGCCTGCCTGACAGTCATGCACAACTATGACGCTCGTAATTTTTACCAAAAGTGGATCCAGGATATCCTGGGAGCTCAAAATGTGGACAACGGCTATGTGCCCAATGGCGCTCCCTGGCAACGAGGTTGTGGAGGCGGTGTCCCCTGGGGGGCTGCCATGAGTATTATGCCCTGGCATTTTTATGTTCAGTATGGAGCAATAGACATGCTGGAGGACAATTATCAGGGAATGAAAGAACATGTTGAATGGATGAAAAAATGGGTGGATGAAACAGGCATTATGTTTTCCAGAGAACCTGATGAAGACAACCCTGTGGTCTGGATGAATCTGGGAGAATGGGCCGCTCCTACCGGACGCAACAGCATCCCTCAATCCATGGTGCATACGTTCTATTTTTGGAGATGCGCCGATTTCACTGCCAAAGCAGCCAAAGCTCTGGGGCAGGATGAAGAATCATCTCAATATGCTGAGCTGGCTGAGCGAACAAGACAAGCTTTCTATCAGGAGTTTTACAAAGAGGAAATTGGCTCCTACGGTAAGTATGGGGGCAATGTGCTGGCACTAACGATGGGAGTACCTGCAGATCAGCAAGCACAGGTAGTCAAAGCCCTGGAACAAAATGTCGAAAACAATGACCGTCATTTGGATACCGGGATATTCGGAACAAGGTTCTTTTTTAAAGTGCTGGCGGAGCACGGCCTTAATCATTTGGCTTACGAAGCCATGAACCAGACAACAGAACCCAGCTATGGGCGATGGTTGGAGCTGGGCAGCACAACTACCCGCGAACATTGGAACGAAGATGGCTCACACAACCATCCCATGTTTGGTGGTGGTTTGGTTTGGTTTTATCAAAACCTGGCCGGTATGAAAGCGGATCCCCTGGATCCGGGTTATAAGCACATCATTTTCAAGCCACAGCCAATTTCAACGATGAAATATGTGAAATACAGCTACAAAACTTCTTACGGAGATGCTGGTATCCATTGGAAAAACCAACCGGGTTCATTTACTATGGAAGTAGAAATTCCTGTGGGCTCCATAGCCACGGTTCACCTTCCAGCCTCGTCCAATAGCAAGGTGACCGAAAGTGGTATTGCGGTTGACGCTATCAAAGAGATCACCTTCCTGGAGCAAAAAAGCGGTTACCGCATTTATCAGGTGGGTAGTGGAGTTTATGAGTTTAAGGTGGGGGGTTAGGTTATTCCCAACTACGCCAAGGCTTTAACCTTCGATTAGCTTCCATCTACGCATTTGCTTCGATGGACAAGTCGGTCGATACTGTGGGTAATTGGTTTGATGGTATTAAAAAATGGTCCTGCACAATTGAACACCTCATCATAAAAAAGAGGATGCCCCATTGGAACACCCTCTTCTTGTTTTTACAGAATATTCTTTACACTGATGTAGGCGATGGAATATCGTACTCAGCATTGCGTGGATCGGCCAGCAAGCGATTGGCTTCCGTAGCCCGGTTACCTACAAAATGCTCTGCCTCACCATCAAATTCTAACCACGGTCCAACAACATATTCAGCCTTATCCTCAGGCACACCCATTCCATCACGAGCGATGGCATGGATCTTCATGAATTCCTCATAAGCCAACTTGTTGTCACCAAACTGACCTGCCTTGGCATTGAAAGGTACCTTCTCTCCCAGCCTGTATGAAGTATTCATTAAGTGACCCAAAGTACAGCTAAAATGCGCATCCTTCATGTTTCCATTGGCCATTGAAGGGTCATTGGCACGTACGGCAGTAATAAAACTACCCCAGTTTCCACCCTCTGTCATCGGTACATCCTTCACCGTCACATTTCTGGGTTGACTTCCATTCTTCGAAACATACTCTCCATTTTCGCCGATAAGTCTTCCACCATCTTCAAAATAAAAACGGTTAGTAACCTCACGCACGTAGCCTTCATGATTCACATTCCTCACATTGAAGAATACATACTGGCCATTGGCAAATTCAGCCAGGGCGAACATGGTGTTGGGTGTTTCACCCTGATCATCCCACTTAAACCTGCCACCGAGTGCCATAACTCTTTTCGGATGGGTATTTTCTACTTCCGGATCGAGTGCCCAGTAAGCTACATCAAGCTGATGCGTACCCTGGTTATTCAATTCTCCGTTTCCAACCGCCCAGTTCCAGTGCCAGTTGTAATGGACCAGGTTTTCATTATACCTGTCAATAATGGCAGGACCTTTCCAAAGATCCCAATCCAGGTGAGCAGGTGGAACTGTATTGGGCTTAAATCCTATTCCTTCCCGTGGTTTGCAGGCAAATCCGTGGGAAACAACCATTTTTCCATATTTTCCTGAGCGGATTTCTGATACCTGCTTTCTCCAGTGATCACTACTTCTTCTTTGAGCACCGTGCTGAACAACAATTCCATATTTCTCAGCGGCTGCCAGAGCTACTCTACCTTCGTAGATATCATGACTGGCTGGTTTTTCGACATAAATATGCTTCTTGGCCTGAGCAGCCCAGATCACCATCAGCGAATGCCAACTGTTTGGGGTAGCAACAGTGATAGCATCCACATTTTTGTCATCCAGTACTTTTCTTACATCAGCCACTCCTTTTACACCGGCATGCAATCCACCTTCCTCACTTAGTTGCTTCACTCTGCTTCCAAGCACCTGACTATCCGGATCTACCAGATATGCGATCTCTACATTGTCCAGTTTGCCAAAACCATTGATATGGCTTTTACCTCGTCCATTCACACCACAGACAGCCAGGCGAACGCGGTCATTGGCTCCCATGATCTTGGCATAGGATTTTGCACTGAATGACATTGCACCGATTGTAATACCTGTGGTACCCAGGACACTCTTTTTAAGAAATTCTCTTCTTTGGGTCATGTTTCTTTGGGTTATTTTAATCTCTAATATAAAAAATGAAGCTAAGACTATTGAGCCTTAGCAATCATTGAATTGAATATTTCTAATTGTTCTTTCATGGCTGCAATCCTATCTGCAGGAGAGGTTCTGGCTTCTAACAGAATATATCCCTTGTAGTTCATGCCTACAAACAAATCCATCAGCTGCTGATATGGATAATCTCCAACATTCAGTTCACGGATATGAACAGTATCCCCAAACCACTGTTTCACAGAATTAAAGTTTTCTTCGAGGCCCGGAGGCATCAAATCCTGATCATTACAGTTCCAGCACATCTTCACACTCTTCTCTGTAACCTGCTCAAAGATGGCTTTCATAGTAGGGATTTCCTGGGTTAGCTTTCCGTGGACCTCCACCCTGATCACCTGCCCCATATCATTGGCATATTTCCCCACTTCATTGAAAGAAGCCGCAATTTGTGCGATGGTTTTCTCCTTAGATACCTCCGAGGGTAATCCATTGGGCTTTACTTTGATCCCTGTGGCACCAATATCCTTACACAGTTTAATGTATTCTTTTGTCCCCTCGATATTCTTCTTTACACGTGCCTGGTCTACATGGTGGTAGTCAAAATTCGATCCGTAACCCACGCAGGTAACATCGCTGTCAGCAAACCGCTTTTTCACATCTGCCCGCTCACTGGATGATAAACTGGTTTCTACACCGTGAGCGTGTTCTGTCCTAAGTTCAACAGCTTTAAAACCTGCTTTTTCACAATTGGTAATGAGCGTTGGCAGGTCCCAGTCTTTACCCCATTGATAAGTGACAAGGCCCAGCTTCATTTTTGACTTTTTGGCCACCTCAGCGAAAGCTGATGCATTAAACAATGACAGACCTGCACCTGCCATGATACTTTTTTGAATAAAATCTCTTCTTGACTGATTATTAAACATATTTAAAAATATTTTTTACTTAATGATTAAGATTTCTTTTTGGCGTATTCATCTGCTAACTTATTGATTTGCGCATCTGACAAGTCCTCTGATGCAACAACAAGTCGGTATCTGAAAGTAGTAGATTCACCTTTATTGAGTTTAAAATTCAATTCCTTTTCACCATCCGAAAAGATCTTTTGACCAAGCGTATTGGCTGCAAACAAGCCATAATCCCGGGCATGCCAATAAGTTGGGTATCCAACATTATCCGGATGATCAATGATGACCAGAGAAACCTTTTCGCCATTGATCACACTACCCAGTTTCATCCATCGGCAACGTGTACCCCACACTTCTTTTCCTTCTACGCCCTCAGCACTGCGATAATTTCCTTTCACGTAGGTGTTATCCATCTTTTCCACGCGGGTGGCCACACCATGAGAATCAACCAGGGTGGTTGGTTTATTGGAAGGCAGCTCCAATTCCCGGCTCACCCGAATGGCAAACATGCCTTCTTTATTATCTGTGAAGTTCACTTCATCGATTAAAGCCTTGAGGCTTGTGGTGCGGTCGATGATCCGCGTGTCTCCATCGGCTATAAATTCAAAGCTGGTTTGGTCCTCCAGCATAGAGGTGTTGTCGGGTGACTTCCATAAGGACCTGGTAGCTAAAACAGCACTGCCTTTTCCTCCTTTAGCTGTCTCGATAGATTGATGATAGATCGATCCGTATTTAGATTTCTTTTCTGGTGAGATGGCTTCTGAGTTATTCCAAAAGTCCAGCCCGTTCACATCCCCGTAATTGAGCCAGACTCCGACATGGTGCGGGTGGTCCGTACGATCACCGGCCTTACTGATCAATGGGTAACTTCGGGTAAGCATATTACCTCCGGCAGAATTCACTGGCCATAAAACAGGCTTCATGATATTATCAGGGTAGATATAGGAAGTAAAAAGTTCGTCTCCGATGAGGACGTCAACTTTCTTTTCTGCCTCCTTTACCTTCAGGTTAATGGCTGCTTTTTTCTGAGCAAAGAGGAAGGGCGTACTCATGATCAGCGCCATAAAAAAAAGGGTCTTTATTTTCATTTTTGGTTTATTGTTAATTGGGTTAGTGTAAACACAAATTAAAACCTGTCAGGGAAGGCCTGACAGGTTTTACTATTTTATCACCATGAAAAAGGTTTCTTAGACCAGTTCAGGCACTTCGTAACCTTTTCTATAGTTACGTGTAAGCATTTCATCCGCTTCAGGATCATTGATGAATGTCTCTGAGCTCGGGTTGAAATTCAACACTCTTTCAAGTCTGTAGGCAATGTTGCCAAGGTGAGCCAATCCGGAAGATAAGTGAGCGGTCTCAACCGGTCCGTTCAGGATTGTTCTGTCATGCTTACGCACAGCTTCAATGAAATTGGCAAAGTGTCCGTCTGTTCCACCGGCACCTCGATCCATTCCAGTAGCTGATGGACCTCCATCTTCACCTGATTTACCTGGAGTTCTGTCTTTTCCAAGGTAAGACTGGTATTTATCATATCCATCTACCACGATCACTCCTTTGTCTCCGTAGAAGATGTTTCCTACTGTAGCTCCACCTTCAGCATTTGTGCACCAGTGACGAACTTCAAACTGAATGATTTTACCTTCTTCAGGGTATTTATATACCGAGGTCAATACTTCAGGTACTTCTTTGGCATCATCCCAAAGGAATTTACCTCCCATGGATGTGATCTGACTAGGTAGCCCTACATCAAGACCCCACATACACAGGTCAGTTTCGTGAATTCCCTGGTTACCAACGTCACCATTACCATAATCCCAATGCCAGTGCCAGTTGTAATGCACAAGGTTTTTAGTAAATGGTCGCTTAGGTGCCGGTCCGGTCCACAGGTCGTAGTCGACACCTTTTGGAACAGGTGAGAACCCTGCATCACCGATAGACGGTCTCCATCGGAAAACAAGACCTCGTGCCATATAAACTTTACCGATATACCCGTCGCGCATCAGTTGGATAGCCTCCTGGATAGCCGGGGAGCTTCTCAACTGTACACCATGCTGAACGATTCGGTCATATTTGTGCGCTGCCTCAACCATCTTACGTCCTTCCCATATGTTGTGAGAACCTGGTTTTTCAACATAGACATCTTTACCAGCCTGACAGGCCCATATGGTGGCCAATGCATGCCAGTGGTTGGGTGCTGCAATACTTACAACATCAATATCCTTGTTGTCATAGACTCTTCGTAAATCCTGCTCAAGCGCTACATCTTTCTTATACTTTTCTTTGAAATCTTTTTGTCGATCCTTGAGGATATTCATATCCGGATCACACAATACGGCAACATTCACATTGTCCTGATTCATCAGGCTCTGGATGTGGTTCTTACCTCGCCCATTCACGCCCAAAACTGCAGCATTGATACGATCATTCGCTCCAAATACCTTAGATGAAACGATTGTAGGTGCTACAAAAGCCGCAGATCCAGCAACGGTTGACTTTTTAATAAAGGATCTTCTAGATTTTTCCATGTTTAGAATTTGAGTTTACTTCTTGATTAAGGTTTTTACTAGGTAATACTATTATTTGTCCTTTACGGACCAGTTTCTCCATGTGTTATTCCACCATTATTGATGGCTTCGCATTCCATACCCTTCTTTAAGGGAGAAACAAATGAGGAGTTAAATTAACAAAAAATGGCTAACCATACAATTAAAAAAACATATCTGACAGTAGTTACTGCCAGATATGTTTAAGGGGTTGTTGTTTATTTCAATCTGATCTTATTCTCCAATGGCTTCCATTGGATCAACGTTAGACACACCAGTCGGCTGTAAGATGTGAGTCAAAGGATCAACGTTACCTTCTGATCCATCATATCCTGTGGTCTGATTCAAAACAGCACCAACGTTTCCAACAATATATTCCTGGAATACTGGCCAGAAAATATGCATAGGGTCCATGGTGTAACGTACTTCTGGAGATTGCCACCAAGGAGTCGCCTCGATGAGAAAAGTATTCTTGTCAAACTGACGGTTGTAGTAGAAACTCTGGCTTGACAGGGCAACCTCATAATCATCACCAGGAGAAATCTGAGGGTAGGTATTTCCCATATAATCTGTACCACCAGTTTTGGCGAAGACATAAGACATACGTACTAATTCATCATGACGCATTTCTTCACCCCACAATTCTCTTGTTCGTTCATCAAGAACTGCACCGATTCCCAAGGTTGTAACTTGACCTACAGTATATAGTTCCAATGTATTGGCTCGGGTTCTGATAGTATTAAGATCATCCGTAGCCCCAGTAAAGTCATCCTGCCAAACTCTGGCCTCAGCACGAAGCAGGTAAACTTCTCCCATTCGCATGATATACCAGTCTGCATCTCCACCGTCCTGTCTGTTCAGATTGTGTTCCACGTTCACTGCATATGCCTTGAATCGAGGCCAATCATACCAGCACCGGATTGTATCATAACAGCTAAGTTCTTCCGGATCTCTCATACCATTATTATTTAAATCGGGCCATAGCTCGAGTGGTTGTAAATACCATTCAGGATTGGGGCTTTCCCCGTCAGGACCAAAAATAGGATTGTCGTAGATAGCATCCTCCATTTCAAACCAGTTTATATCACTGTGTCTATAATCCTGCTCATCAAAAGTACCATTGAAGTTCCAAACATCGTACTGTGCATATGGAGTGATTCTGGCAAAGCCCTGAGAACGACCGAACTTCTTCATGGTTCTACCGTTATCATCACCAATCACCTGGCGAGTATCAACTCCATTTCCACCAGACGTTCCGGGAATCCTTATACCACCAGTCGTTGAGAACATATTTGGTCCCCAACCTCTGATCCTGGCCGATCGCCCCATACTACCTAGTACGTTGGGGGTATTCACAAATAACCAAATACCTTCCGGATTCTGCGTCTTCTGAGCATTGGCATTTTCGTGCATCACATTGTGAGCGTTGGCAGGCGCATTCATGTCAATACCCGGAAGTAGATTTCCAGTGTTAGGATTTATATTATTTCCAACCAAAACATGGGTCTTAGAAGCAGGTATATCAGCATCTGTAAACAACCTGGATTGACCATTATTGATTACATCAGTCAATATGTTTTCAGCATCTTCAAACCTAAGATTCAGCATGTAGTACTTTGATAAAAGAACTCTGGCAGCATCTTTGTTAGCTACACCGACAGGTAGCTCATTTTTTTCTCTCATCCACTGAACTGCAAACTCCAGATCCTGGATCATCTGATCCCATATACCCTGCACGTGAAATACCTTAAAATCTCTCTTGGCTTCAGAAATTACAGTCAGAGGAAATGCACTGTTACCAAATTGCATGGTCTGCTGCAGGTAAAACCATGCTCTCAGGAAGTATGCTGATCCCAGTATGTGATTTCGCTCTTCATCAGTTTCACCATCTTCCCAGTCAGGTATGTCAATGTTATCGACCACCGCGTTGACAGTTTTGATCATCTCGTAATTCTGAACATAGAAAGTACGAGTCCTACTACCAGAGGCCGTACGAGTATTGATCGGATTGGCGTAAGTACGCAGATCCACATATGAGTCAGGCTTGTCAGTACCACCTACTACTGAAGTCTCTCCCATATTGTGGTTAAAGAGCAGAGGTGAAGTATCACCATTATATTGATTTCGCACACCTCTGTAAGCAAACTGCAAGGCTGTTTCAAGTCCAGCAGCATCCTGAAAGGTAGCTCCGGGACTGAGGAATGATAGTGGTTCCTCCACCAAAAAATCATCGCTACATGAGAATGACAGGGTCATTATCAAAGCAGCAATTATTCCTTTATTTAATATATTATTTTTCATTTCTATTTTTTTAATCCTAATTATCAATCCTTCTCTTAAAAGCTAAAGTCAAGGCTGAATGAATAAGTCCTTGGCATTTCTCTCTGGCTCTCAGGATCACCATAGATCCATGGAGTGAACACCGCTGCATTTTCTAAGTTGAATGCTAATCTAACACGGCTGAAGTTTATGTTTTCCAATAAACTTGCCGGTAGGCTATACCCGACAGAAATGTTCTGAATTCTCAGATAATCTCTAGGAAGTACTGCCTCTATATCAAGCAAACGGATAGACTGGATCTTTGCGGCTTCATCGATCTGGTTATCAGGCATCCAATAAGGGATATTAAACCAGTTTCGATTCTTGATGTACTGCTGCTCCCAGTTGAAAGGCATCACGGTTTCACCATTCCAACCCAATCTACTGAGCAAAATGATTCCAAAATCAAAACCCATAAATTCAACATCATTTCTCAAGGTGATATACCATGGAGCATCACTCAGACCCTGAAATGTTCGATCTTCAATATTAATTACACCATCTCCGTTTTGATCTACATGCCGAAAATCACCAGGTCGCAATCCAAACTGAGCGGCTTCAGATTCTTCACCAATCTTGTAAACTCCATCAGTTTCCAGCTGCCAAATAATGTCCTTGTTTTCTCCGATAAACCATCTGTTCTGAAGGTCATCGTTTTCGCGGACGGTGCCATCAGGCTGCTCCGTTGGTTCGTTACCCAATGAGGTAATCTTGTTGATTGCATAGGTCACATTGAAACTTGTATTCCACAAGAAGTTTGAGTTTGTGATATTGCGTGTATTTATACCTAAGTCAAACCCTGAATTTTTCAAATTTCCAACATTGTTTTTGGCTGATTCAAACCCTGTTAACTCAGGAAGCTTTTGGTCAAGAATCAAGTCCGTAGTTTCAGACTGATACATATCCAACGTACCACTCACACGGTCATTGAACAATCCAAAGTCAATTCCTATGTTGAAAGAAGCTGTTCTTTCCCAGGAAAGACCAGGCAAAGCAAATCGCTCCAATTCAGTATATGGAGTTGCATTATATCCTCCATCATAATTCAACCAAAGTCCACTACCCAATCGGGCAAAAGCATTATAGGCTTCAAGGCCACGGCTGTTTCCGTTGACACCCCAACTAGCCCTAAGCTTCAAATAACTGAGCAGATTAGTTGTTGGAAAGAAGTCCTCATTGGTAATGGTCCAACCGGCTGCCAGGGCAGGGAAATTAGCCCACAGATTATCTATTCCAAATCTCGAAAAACCGTCTCGTCTGATAGAAGCAGTGAAATTATATCGGTCCCCATAGTTGTAGTTAACACGACCCATGATACCAATTCTGGTGTTGGTTTCATCATTTGAGTCAACCTCAGGTACAAGACCAAAACCGATACCACCAAATCCCAGTGAGGCATTAGGCTGGAAATTCTGGCTTTCGGCATCTGTAAACCAATTTTGATTTTTCTCGGTGTTGTAAAGACCAGTTACATTAAACCTGTGCTCACCAAAAGCCATGTTCCAATTCAGAATAGTATTCGACTGCCACTCTAAGGCCTCGTTGTGTCGTCTGCGAACCTCATCTTGTGCTTGGTTCGGATTTCGAGAATCATCAAAGTCAAAACGCTTTCGGGCATCAAAACGAGGTGTAAAATCCTGGCGAATACTAAATCCATAAGGAAGCGTAAATTTTGCAAACATGGTTGGGTTTACCATAAATCTTGTGTACAATCTAGTATTCCAAGAAGGGTTCAGGTATTCGTTACCCTGGTTGGACCCAGCTCGCGAGTCTTTTAAATTCTCCCGTGTTCTTGGTACTCCATTCTCCCATGGTTGATCCCAGATTGAGCTTGTTCGGTAACCACCATTAGAGATTTCCTCCTGACCTTCATCCTGGAAAGTAAATTGAGCATTTACTCCGATGTTCAAAAATTCAGCAAGATTTACATCCAGGTTTAATCTTGATGTAATGGTTTCAAAAGTCTCTCCAATCTGGACTGATTCTCTGTGGCTGTATCCCGCTGAGAAGAAGTAAGATACTCGTTCGTTCCTACCAGAAACACTCACATCGTAGTCTTGTCTAAGACCAGTGTGAAAAAGGAAGTCCTGCCAGTCGTAATCAATACCAGCCATGTAGTTCTCCAATTCATTTTCCTCTAGACCGAAGTTCAGACCTCTCTGACGTCTGATGTCCTCGTCACTGGCATTTGAAGGTAAATTGTTAAGCTGCAACCACTGTCCTTGTAAAGCAGGATCCAATGTGTAATAATTATCGTATAGAGAAACAGGATCCTGAGAGGAGTTTTCAACAGTCTCAAAAAGATCGGTCAACCAATCTGTCACTTCCTGTTCTCCTTGATAAGTAGTAAGACGTCTTGCTCCCGTCACAAGACCAACCCTTGTGCTAAAGTTAATTTGTGGTTTGCCAAGCTGGCCTTTTTTAGTAGTGAAAATTATTACCCCATTGGAAGCTTGAGATCCGTAAATCGCCGCAGAACTGGCATCCTTCAATACATCCACACTTTCAATCGTATTAGGATTGATTTCTGCAAGATCACCACGGAAGATTACTCCATCGAGAACAATAAGAGGTCGGTTCGCTTCCTTTTCTTCATCAACATCATCGTCCAAATCTGCTTTAATCGAAGCGTCAGCCCTAACTTCAAAATCAGGAACGTTCCTGGCATTGGTGGCATAACCTACCTGAAGTCCGGGTACCGCGCTTCTCAAAATCTCAGAAACACTTGTAGGCTTGTATTTTTCCATTTGCTCAGCCTGAACGTTAACAATCGCACCGGTCAGGTCTTTCTTTTGAGAAGTACCATATCCAATAACAACGACCTCTTCCAGTGCTGTTACATCCTGAGCCAACCCAATATCAATAGTTGATCTGTTACCAATGTTTTCTTCAACTGTTTGATAACCCACAGAGCTAAAAACGAGTGTAGTTTCACCATCAGGCACATTCAAAGAATAGTCCCCATTGAAGTCGGTGATCACACCAGTCGTGGTTCCTTTGACCACAACATTGACACCGGGAATTCCTTCGCCGTCATCTCCTGTCACCTTACCGGTGACTGTTTGTTGTACTGGTTCATCAGTACTATTGTTCGAATCCGGTGGATTCGACGTTGCCAGAGCTGAATTCTGCACACCCACAGTCAATAATACTGCCAGTGCAAATGCTCCAAACGATTTCCAAAGTAGTTTTTGGTTCATAAATAAAAACATTACGTTAAACATTGATTTTAAGATATAGCAGGCAATCATTGCCTGTTGAGATTCCTGAAAAAAAGCGGTGAATCACGTTTAGCGATATCCGCTCAATCCATTTTGTATTTTCTTTATGCATTCCTCATGAATATTTCAGCATTAGATTGATAGCTCAAACAGTTGAAATAGCCTTAAAAGGTTATCCCTTGATTCAGTTTTCAACTGTAGAATTAACTTCCAATAAATACTCTGAGATTAAGATCTAAACCTCTACTAATCTCAGCCAACCCAATTGTAAGATAATTTTATCATCTTGGAATATTTCAAAAAAAGACATCAAATTTTTAATAATTGCATTTCATGTGGATTTTTGAACCAAATACTGAATGTTTCATATCAAAACGGGAGTTTTTATAAATTTTTAACACCTGTGAAATTCCATATTTTTATTGACATGGGCTTAATAATCGGTCACCAAGCCTATCGTTAACGTACACGAAAAAGATTGAAACCAGGCACCATTCACGCTTCATTCCCCACAACGCTATATATTCAGCTAAATCAGTTTAGCAAACCGTTATTTTCGTTGATGCTCAAGATAATTTCCAGGAATAATCCTATTTCTTATAACGGTTATAAAAATAAAATTTTCTAACACTATTACATTTCTTGTTATTTTATTGAAGATCAGGATGCGGCAACGATGAAGGACTTATCGTATCCGGGTTATTTGATGAAAATCAACCCAACAAATCAGGAAATACAGTACGTCGAAATTGTTATTGAAAACAGATGTGATACGGTGAATTATGGTGAATGGGGTATCCTATATGAGAATTAGAAGAGGAGTCCATCCCAGTGGACAAGTATCTATAGGAATGATGCCCCCATAAGCGATCTTATTAGCCTGGTAGTTATCTGGCTTTGATAATCACTTTCTTGGTTCTGCCCCAATAGACAAAAAAAGCAATGACGGCCAGGAATGCATTTGTCCCCAGCATAGCATATTCACCCCTGGATATATGAAACAGTGCCGCAAACATCATTACTGTGATCAAACCCATGGCTGCAAGGGGAGTTAACTTTGGTTGTATTCGCAATAACGCTGGTAGAAATATGCCAACGGCCCCTGCAATCTCAGCAAAACCAATGAACCTAAACAAAAATGCCGGGATATCCCCTGCCCAGGGCATTTGCTGAATGGCCACTTCAATAGATGTTGAAACCTTCATGTATCCGGCCATAAAAAACATACCGGTCAGCAAGATCTGAGCTATCCAAAGCAGGACGTTTAATACTTTCTCATTCATAATACGCATGTTTAGGTATGGATTAAGCATACAACACCTTATCCATCTTATTGGTTCTCAGCATAAATTAATAAAACTTGATAAGGTTGATTTGTCCTATTAAATCCTTTGAGTTTTAGAGGTCCATTCAATAATCAGGAAATCAGACATAAACCACCAACATAATTTGAGGTGGAGAATTAAAATAAGTAAAACAGAATGAAAGTGAATTAATCAGATAAATACAGAAGCGTAAAACCGGTCAACCTTATTTAGGCATAATCAAAAAACCTCCTGACTCCTGATTTCTGTATTTATGTCCAACGAAGCTTTAGCGAAGTTGGGCTGTATTCTCATAAAAAAAGAAAAAGGCCGCAGCATCGGACCGCCGAACCGTCGATACGTCGAACCGCCTCCCCCTACCAGATTCAAATAAGTTGTGGGTTTTGTGAGAGCGCAGTATAACATGAAAGCGTAGTATAAGAAGTTCAGAATGAAGTCTCTTAATGAAATCTATAATCGAAGACCTCCTGACTCCTGATTTCTGTATTCTGTCTACTGTAAAAAGAAAAAGGCCGCAGCATCGGACCGCCGAACCGTCGATACGTCGAACCGCCTCCCCCTACCAGATTCAAATAAGTTGTGGGTTTTGTGAGAGCGCAGTATAACATGAGAGCGTAGTATAAGAAGTTCAGAATGAAGTCTCTTAATGAAATCTATAATCGAAGACCTCCTGACTCCTGATTTCTGTATTCTGTCTACTGTAAAAAGAAAAAGGCCGCAGCACCCCTACCACGACCAGATTCAAATAAACAACATTAACCCAAAAATGATGGCTGTAGGGGAAGGATTCGAACCTCCACGAAGCGGTTAGTCCCGATGATTCACAATAATATACCGTGGTAAATTATAGCGAATAAAACCGGGATTTCTCCCTTATCTTCACCCCCGAGATAGGAGGGCATGTCTGCCAGTTTCATCACCCTACAGTGTATATAAAGAACTAATTATGACTCAAAAGTAACATAACAAGATATTTTTTAAAAATATTTTAATATTTTTGGTAAATATTTATACCTGAGTTAAGATTGTAGAGTCATTGTTGCGTATTTAAAAATATCACCTGTTTAAAATGAGTAAAAATTACGAAATTGATAATGTAGACTTAAAAATCCTCAATTTATTAATGGAGGATGCTAAAATCCCATATACTGAAGTTGCCAAAAAAGTTTTTGTCTCCGGCGGTACCGTTCATGTCCGAATGAAAAAGCTTGAAGAGATGGGTGTTGTCAACGGCACAACACTTAAGATGGACTATTCGAAGTTGGGATTTGATGTAACATGTTTTATGGGAATTTTCCTTCAAAAGAGCTCACTTTATGATCAGGTGGTTGAAAAGCTTAGGGATATACCGGAAATCGTAAAGGTGCATTATACCACTGGTAATTATAACATCTTTATTAAAATCCATTGCCGGGACACCCGACACCTGAAGGATGTTTTACATGATAAGATCCAAAAGGTAGACGGAATTGAGCGAACTGAGACCTTTATTTCTCTTGAAGAAAGTCTTAACAGACACCTTCAGTTTTAACAAAAAAGTGGATTCGGTTTATCCAATTTAGCCCACTTCTCGTTGTGGGTTTTACTTCTCTCCATTAAATTACTTCACCTAATTTATATATAGGTGTAAATAGGGAGATATCTCCTGCCCCTTAACTTAACCCCCTAATGATGAATTTCGATAAACTGATAATCCTCAGCGTACTTGTAATTGCTGCATGCGGTAAATCCACACCTGAATATTCCACGGTAACAACCTGGGATGAGCTGGTAGCTGGTACTGACTTTAAATATGTCACTCCTGTTAGGATCTCTGACCCCGGGACTGAAGAGAATCCCGCATATACAGGCTTTTGGTTTTACGACGAGCAACAATTTGATCCATCAGGTAGGTATATGCTGGCCATGAAGGTCTACTTCAAAGAGCGAGAAGTGACTGCTTCGGATGTCGGCGATATTGGCTATTTTGATCTGAAAGAAAATAATCGGTGGACCAAAATTGGGGAAACTACTGCCTGGAACTGGCAACAGGGATGCCGGTTGCAATGGCGCCCGAACGCTGAGGAGATCTTGTGGAATGACCATAATGACGATAAGACGGGGTTTGTTTGCAGGGCCTATAATTTTAAAACCGGAGAAACCAGAACATTACCGAGAGCCATTTACGATGTGACAGATGATGGTAAAATGGCCCTTACCCATGACTTTGCGCGGATGAGACACGCTGGCACCTCATACGATGGAGTGCCTGACCAATATGTTGATGACAAAGCGCCAGCCGAGTCAGGCATAGAGCGGATGGATATGGAAACAGGAGAAACAACCTTTCTGATCAGCCTGGAGAGAATGCGTGAGATAGCTTTTCCAGATGGATACAACGGAGAAACAAACCTGTATTTCTTCAGAGAAGGCTGGAATCCATCAGGAACCCGGTTTATTGCGTTTCTTCGCAATATGGACAGCCCGGACAGACACGTTTCAGGCTGGTCTATCTCTGCCGATGGAAAAGACGTGAGGTATTTTTTCAATGATCCCAGTCATCATGTATGGTTAGATGATGATACAATTTTTGAAGGAAGATATTTTGGATATTTCAAGGATGATGGTTCAGGTGAAATGGTTGAAAAATATGCGGATGTAAAAGCCAACATAGACCCCACCATCCTCCCCTCTCCTTATGACGACTGGATACTGGGTGATACGTACGTCCTTGAGGGAGTTCAGCACCTTTTCCTGTTCCATATCCCCACAAAGTTATTTGTGCCGCTGGCTAAACTCAAGGCTACAGGGCCTGACGGAGGTATTTTCAGGGTAGATTTACACGCCCGCAGCAGCCGTGATGGTCGCACCATTTCCATAGATGCTACCCATGAAGGACTGGGAAGACAACTCTACACACTGGATATAGGACACATTCTGGACAATCCACCAGTCCCATAATTCATACTTAGGATTCAATAATGAAACTCAGAAGTTTAACTACTTAGCATACGGGAGGCCGCAATGCTCGGCAAGCTTATATAAACTGTATTTTTAATCTGCGTTCCTCTCAGTGACTCTGCTTTGTATCTCTGGGTTGTGAAGTCTACATAACCAGGACGATTTTTCGCTGACTCAGAGAATCAATTGTCTGTTTCTTCGATTCTTATTTAGATTAAGTATAAATAAGTGTAAATTTGCGGGAACTTATTAGGTACAATCGGGTTACCAAAGAAGAAGCACAATCTGAATGAGTAAAGACGATCAAATATTAGAGGAATTTACCTCCAAAGAATATGAACATGGGTGGTCGGTAGACTTTGAAGCTGATGAAGCACCTCTCGGGATCAATGAGGACATTGTCAGGTTTATCTCCACTAAGAAAGAAGAGCCGGAATGGCTGTTGGAATGGAGACTCAAAGCTTATCGAAGATGGGTAGAGATGACCGAACCTACATGGCCCAACGTGAAATATCCATCCATAGATTACCAGGCCATCAGGTACTATTCAGCACCCAAGCAAAAGAATAAGCCTAAAAACTTAAGTGAAGTAGATCCTGAGTTACTCAAAACCTTTGAGCGTTTAGGGATCTCACTTCAGGAGCAAAAAAGATTAACCGGCGTGGCAGTAGATGCTGTGATAGATTCAGTATCGGTAGCCACCACATTCAAAGAAACACTTTCTGAACTGGGAATTATCTTCTGTAGCTTCAGTGAGGCCGTGCAAGAGCATCCTGAGCTGGTAAAGAAATACCTGGGATCTGTTGTTCCTTATAATGACAACTATTTCGCAGCCCTCAACTCCGCAGTTTTTTCAGACGGTTCATTCTGCTATATCCCTAAAGGAGTACGCTGCCCCATGGAGCTTTCTACCTATTTTAGGATCAATGCGGCCAATACAGGACAATTTGAGCGTACACTCATCGTAGCTGAAGATGCCTCTTATGTTAGCTACCTGGAAGGATGTACTGCCCCACAAAGAGATGAAAATCAGCTTCATGCAGCAGTCGTTGAGATTTTTGCGGCCAAAGATGCTGAAGTAAAATATTCTACCGTACAAAACTGGTACCCTGGCGACAGGAATGGAAAAGGCGGTATCTACAACTTTGTGACCAAAAGAGGAATCTGTGATGGAGACAACTCCAAAATTAGTTGGACCCAGGTAGAAACAGGCTCTGCGGTTACCTGGAAATACCCAAGCTGTATCCTGAAAGGAGACAACAGCTCAGGAGAATTTTATTCTGTCGCTGTCACCAACAATTATCAGCAGGCTGATACCGGCACCAAGATGATCCATATCGGGAAAAATACCCGGTCCAGAATTGTATCCAAAGGAATTTCGGCCGGTAAGTCGCAAAACAGCTACCGTGGTCAGGTACACATTCTCAAGCGAGCTGAGAATGCCAGAAACTTCTCCCAATGTGATTCTTTGCTAATGGGAGACCAGTGCGGAGCACATACCTTTCCTTATATAGATGTAGAAAACAATTCTGCACAGGTGGAACACGAAGCGACCACATCCAAGATTGGTGAAGATCAGATTTTTTATTGCCAGCAAAGAGGGATTGACGAAGAAAGTGCTGTGGCCCTTATCGTGAATGGTTTTGCCAAGGAGGTAATGAATAAACTACCAATGGAATTTGCCGTAGAAGCCCAAAAACTGTTGGCCCTGACACTCGAAGGAAGTGTTGGATAATAAATTATTTTAAGAGTACTAATAGAGCGTTTCTAAATCATGTTAGAGATAAAAAATTTACATGCCTCTGTAGAAGGCAAAGAGATATTAAAAGGAATAAATCTCACCATCAAGCCGGGTGAAATACATGCCATCATGGGCCCTAATGGGTCAGGGAAAAGCACGTTGGCCTCTGTATTGGCCGGAAGAGAAGAATTTGAAGTCACAGCCGGATCAATCACTTACAAAGGAACTGACCTGTTGGAGTTGGATCCTGAAGAGCGTGCCCGGGAAGGCGTTTTCCTTGCGTTTCAATATCCGGTGGAGATCCCGGGAGTGACCACTACCAACTTCCTGAAAACGGCTATCAATCAGATAAGGGAATCCCGGGGTGAAAAACCCCTTGACGCAGTATCTTTCCTCAAGATCATGAAGGAAAAGATGAAGCTCGTTGATATTGACCAGTCATTGTTGTCCAGGTCGTTGAATGAAGGGTTTTCAGGTGGGGAGAAGAAAAGGAATGAGATCTTTCAGATGGCGATGTTAGAGCCTACCCTTTCCATTCTGGATGAAACAGATTCGGGTCTGGATATCGATGCACTGAAGATTGTGGCTGATGGGGTGAATACCCTAAGATCAAAAGATAATGCAACCATCGTGGTTACCCACTACCAGCGGTTATTAAACTATATCGTTCCTGATTATGTCCATGTATTACTCAATGGACGAATCGTAAAATCGGGTTCCAAATCACTGGCTCTGGAGCTGGAAGACAAAGGATACGACTGGGTTAAAGAAGAAACGGCAGCTGTCTAAATCATGGAAGTAATAGATAGAAACTTGGAAGAAGCATTCATCAATCATTATTCCCAATTACTGGAAACAGACCCATTGGATGGTCTGAGGTCAGAAGCCAAAGAATCTTTTCTGAAATTAGGTGTACCACAGAAGAAGTCTGAAGCTTATAAGTACACGCCTATCAGAAGGGTACTCGAAAAGAATTTTGACTTTCCCGGACTATCAACGCCACAATCAACATGGACAAAAGCGTCTTGTCAGGAGAAATTCAACCCCAATGATCAGGCCAATCACCTGGTATTCATCAATGGTTTGTATCACCAGGATTTTTCAACAATAAAAAGTCCATCTTCGGACCTTATCATTGAAACCATCGATAGTCAGACCTATGGTAACAACAACGAAATCAAACAATACCTGGGTACCTTAACGAAAGATAAGCAGGACGCTTTTGCTTTCTTAAACCTGTCAACATTTAATCAGGGGTTGTTTCTGCATTCGCTGAAAAATAAGGACAACCTGCCTACCTATATCTATCACTTCAATGATGCGTCTTCCCAAGCCGTGTCGTCACCACGTGTTCTTACTTTTGTTGAATCAGGCAGTCGCCTGCGGGTATATGAAAAAACTTTTAGAGACGGAAGTGAAAATCACCTGACCAATAGCATTGTGGAGACCGTCGTTAGAGCCAATGGAGAGCTCAGGTGGACCAAACTGCAGAATCAAACGCTATCGGATTATTCCATTGAGGGTTTTTATGGGTCTCAGGAAAAAGATAGCCGGATCTACACAAATACTTTCTCTTTCAAATCTGCACTGACAAGAAACAATCTTTACATCTCTTTGGATGCTGAAAATTGTGAAACACACATGCATGGCCTGTATCATTTGAATCAAACTTCACATGTGGACAATTACACCAGTGTAGATCACAAAGAACCCAATTCTTTCAGCAATGAGTTGTACAAAGGAATTGTTGATGAAAAGGCGCATGCCGTTTTCAATGGTAAGATCTATGTGAGGCCACAGGCTCAGAAAACCAATGCCTTTCAATCCAACAACAACATCATCCTTTCTGACGATGCCAAGGTAAATACCAAGCCTCAGTTGGAAATATGGGCTGATGATGTGAAATGTTCTCATGGTTGTACGACGGGTCAATTGGATGAAGAAGCCATCTTCTACCTGAGATCAAGAGGAATTTCCAAACAAAATGCCAAAGCCCTGATGTTGAACGCTTTTGCTGCAGAGACTGTTCAGGAAGTTCAGGATGATCACATCCGTGAAGAGGTAGAGCTTTTAATACTAAATAAATTAGGCGTTTGAGTACAGCAGTATCCATATCAGTTGAGCAAATAAGAAAAGAATTCCCTGTTTTACATCAGGAGGTCAATGGCAAGCCATTCATTTATTTTGATAATGCAGCCACTTCCCAAAAGCCCAAAGCGGTCATCAATGCGCTCGCCCACTACTATGAGCATGACAATGCCAACATCCATCGAGGCATTCATACCCTGGCAGAGCGGGCAACCAACGCCTATGAGGAAACAAGAAAGGCTGTGGCTCAATTTGTCAATGCCAACGAAGTAGAAGAAATTGTCTTTACCAAAGGCACCACGGAAGGTATCAACCTGGTGGCTCAGGCTTACGGAAGGAAATTCCTGAAGCCTGGCGATGAGATTATCATCTCTCCGTTGGAACATCACTCCAACATCGTGCCCTGGCAAATCTTAAGAGAACAAACAGGAGCAATCATCAGGGTTATCCCTATCAATGAGAAGGGAGAACTATTGCTTGATGAGTACCGAAACCTGCTGTCAGAAAAAACCAAAATCGTCGCTGTCAATTACATTTCAAATTCCCTGGGCACCATCAACCCGGTGAAGGAAATTATCTCCCTGGCTCATGAAGCAGGTGCCGTAACGTTGATTGATGCAGCACAAGCTGCCCCTCATCAGCCCATTGATGTGCAAGCTATTGATAGTGACTTTTTATGTTTTTCCGCACATAAAATGTACGGACCTACCGGAGTAGGTGCACTTTACGGTAAAAGAAGATTGTTGGAAGCCATGGACCCCTATCAGGGAGGTGGGGAGATGATCAAGGATGTGACTTTTGAGAAAACCACCTACAACGACATCCCTTACAAGTTTGAGGCGGGCACACCCAACATTGCAGATGTAGTTGCTTTTAAAGCGGCCATTGACTTTATTGAGTCCACAGGATATCCATTTATACATGACCACGAAGCGTTGCTTTTGGACCATGCCAATAAAGTACTGACTGGTATACCAGGGATGATCCCCTATGGCCAGGCTGAAGAAAAGACCAGTGTCTTTTCCTTCAACATTGATGGAATCCATCCTTTTGACATAGGAATGTGGTTGGATGCCAAAGGAATCGCTGTTCGTACCGGACATCATTGCACTCAACCTTTGATGGATTGGTTTAAAATAGAAGGAACTGTGAGAGCATCCATGGCCATTTATAATACTATCGACGAACTTGATAAATTTGCGGAAGCTTTAAATGACATTGTCAAAAAGTTTAAAAAGTAATTAATGTCAATCGAAGAAAAGCAAAACGAGATTATCTCTGAATTCTCTGTGCTTGATGGCGACATGGAAATGACCATCAACTACATCATGGAGTTGGGTGAATCATTGCCCGAGCTGGATGATCAGTATAGAAATGACGACTACATCGTGAAAGGATGTCAGTCAAAGGTATGGATGCATGCCTACCTGGAGAATGAAAAAGTAAAGTTCGATGCCGATAGCAATACAGCCATTACCAAAGGGCTGGTAAGCCTGTTGGTCAGGGTATTGGATGGGGAATCTCCCGAAACGATCATGGAGCATGACATCTATTTTCCTGAAAAAATTGGCATGAATAGATTTATTGGAACTCAACGTTCAAATGGTTTCGCAGCAATGATCAAGCAAATGAAACTTTATGCACTTGCTTTGAGTTCAAAAACTAAAACGGGAGCTTAAAATGTCAGAAGATAAAGCAAAAGACGAATTACAGTTGAAGGAAGAGATCATCAGGGCCCTCAAGGAGGTGTATGACCCCGAAATCCCTGTTGATATCTATGAATTGGGTTTGATCTATGAGATCAGTATCTATCCCGTGAACAATGTTCACGTTCTCATGACCCTGACCTCCCCTTCCTGTCCTGCAGCTGAGTCTATTCCCTCAGATGCTGAGATGAGGATCAGAGAAATTGAAGGCATCAATGATGTAGTGGTTGAATTAACATTTGATCCTCCTTACACCACCGAAATGATGTCCGAATCCGCCAAGCTGGAATTAGGATTTATGTAAAATATTTTAGAATTAAACGTAACAGAAATAAAAATGTATCCTGAAGAATTAGTTGCACCAATGAAAACCGAACTCACCGAATACGGGTTCGTAGAATTCACAACTCCTGAAGATGTAGACAATCACCTCAAAGACCACAAAGGGACTACCCTGATTGTGATCAACTCGGTTTGTGGTTGTGCGGCAGGTGCCGCAAGGCCCGGTGTATTGATGGCATTGCAAAACAGCGAAAAAAAACCTGACCATCTGGCGACTGTCTTTGCCGGTTTTGACAAAGAGGCGACTGAGAAAGTGAGAGAATATACACTCCCTTACCCTCCATCATCCCCTGCCGTAGCCCTTTTCAAAGATGGTGAGCTGGCACACTTCGTAGAAAGACATCACATTGAAGGCAGACCTGCCCAGCTGATTGC
This sequence comes from Cyclobacteriaceae bacterium, assembly GCA_965223915.1. GTDB lineage: Bacteria > Bacteroidota > Bacteroidia > Cytophagales > Cyclobacteriaceae > UBA7330. Next base: position 5,000,331 of record OZ245027.1, read on the forward strand.
CAATCACCTGGTGGATGTTTTTGATGAGTATTGCTAATAAAAAACAACTCATATAAAAAATACCGGTCGTTTTTTTCGATCGGTATTTTTTTTGCCGCATATATTCAATTTTACACGATGTGTAATTATTATATTCACAAATACACACCCCTGTGAATTGCTAATTAAAAAATAAGATCGCATATTTATAAGGTATTTTAATAAATATGTAGATTTTGGGTTTATCCGATCAGCAAGGCACTCACGACAAGTCGTACCCAATTGAGCAGGTTAATTCATCGACCGATCTGTCATCAATTGATGATAGGATGCTTTGGGGTTACTTCAAAAAAGGTCACGAGGGGTCATTTAAGTACATTTACGATACCTATTATGATGACTTGTTAAACTATGGGTTTCTATTCTGTAAGGATAAAGAACTGGTGAAGGACAGTATCCAGGATTTGTTTATCGACCTGCGAAAGAGTGGTGAGAACTTGTCGGACACAGACCACATCAAATTCTATCTGTTCAAGAGCCTTAAGTGGAAACTTGGGTACCTGGTCAAAAAAATCAACCGTTTCTCTTTTCAAACATTTACAAATTCATTCCAGCTGGATTTTGTAGCTTCTCATGAGACCATCCTGATAAACAATCAGTTGGATCTTGAAATAAAAAACCTGCTCGCCCAGGAGATCAACCAACTATCCAAGCGCCAGAAAGAAGCTATTTACTATTTTTATTTCGAAGGATTCAGTTACCTGGAGCTCACAAGTATCATGAAACTTGGGTCCGTCAAAGCCTCCAGGAACCTTATTTACAAGGCTATTTCTTCTCTTAAAGCCTCAGAAAATCTTAGGACAAAAAAAGCGTTACGGAAATTATTCTAATTTTTTTTGAATTTCCGATGTCATTGTAAGGCTTACTTACATTATATAAGTGAGACCCTTAGATGATGAAGTATAGAGATTATTCCGTAGAGGATTTTTTAACTGACGAAGATTTTAAGAACTGGGTGCTGTTTCCCACTGAAGCATCTAACTCCTACTGGAAGTCTCTGCTTGAATTTCACCCGGCGATAAGAGAATCAGTCCAGGCATCCAGGGAAATCTTACTATCTACCATACCTAAAACCAACAGACTTACGTCTACTGAAATTGAAAAGGATCAGGTGTTTTCTAAAATTCTGGAAGGGACGAGAAGCTCAAGATCAGTAGAAAGATCCACAACTAATCAATTATCGTGGTTTTACAGAGTTGCTGCTGTCCTGGCCATTGTCTCTGGCTTATCCGTATATCTTTTCTATCATTCAGAACCGGACACCACCTTATCTGATGAATGCATTCAAATGCTTGAAAAAGAAAATCCCAAAGGAAGGTCTTCAACCATTAAGCTTCCGGACGGATCGATGGTAAAACTTGCAGCCAATAGTAAACTTTGCTACCCAAGCCAATTCTGTGGAAACAAACGAGAGGTTTGGCTGGAGGGGAAAGCCTTTCTGGAAGTGCAAGAGGACCCTGCCAAACCATTTTATGTACAGACCGGGACCGGAATTTACACCAAAGTTCTGGGTACGTCTTTCAACGTTGAGAGCGATGAAAAAGATCATCTGCTAAACATTGTTCTGGTTACAGGAAAAGTCCTTGTTGAAGATTCATCTCATACTGTTTCTGAAATTTTAACGCCCAATCAAAAATTAACAGTAGATCAATCCAATGGGATAATTACCAAAAGCCCGATGGACTATGACAATGATCTTGCCTGGAAGGACGGGATCCTTGTACTGAATAAAGAATCGGTTCATTCTCTCAAGACAAAGTTGGAAAACTGGTATGGCGTGGAAGTTTCATTGAGTGAAATCAAAGCTAAGCACCAATTCACCGGAAAGTTTAAACATAAAAGCCTGGAATATGTGATGGACGCCATTGCCTATGCTTCCGGGATAGAATATACATTAGACAATAAAACCCTTAAACTAAAATCGAAAGATCTATGAATTAAACACCCTTGAATAATCATAAAAAAGGCCTTGAATCCACGCTCTTCCTGGACAGTCGATGTGGACCAAGACCCTGCTTGATAAGTACATACCAAACATAGAAATAATATGAAATCAAATTTACGAAGGCAATTATTAAAAATGTCTAGGTTAGCCCTATTTCTGTTCATTACAAACTTCATTTTGTTGTCACTGACATTAGCAGAAGTAGCCAATGGGCAGATCACAGCTAGCATTGAAGACATCTATCTCTCCATTGAAGTTGAAGATAACTCCATTGAGAAAGTTTTCAAGGAGATCAGGAAACAGACCGGATTCGAGTTTGTTTATGACAAAAAAGATCTCCACAAAGAAAAACTTAGCATTGATCAGCAAAATAAATCGCTGGCATACATCCTCAAAGATGTTTCCCAAAAAACCCGACTGGAGTTTCTTCGAAAAAACGACAATATCATTGTCCGAAAATCAGGTTTTTTTGACACAAAGGTATCTGAGCAATTCGAAGGGACTCAGGTAAGCATATCAGGGATCATCAACGATGAGAACAACAGCCCATTACCCGGGGCAACCATTCTGGAAAAAGGAACTTCTAACGGGACTATCACAAATACCGATGGAGGCTATTCCCTGACTGTATCGAGTGAAGAAGCTGTTTTGGTCGTTGATTTCGTTGGGTATTTAACTCAGGAGATTCCAATCAACGGAAGATCAGTGATCGATGTTGGATTACAATTGGATGTAAAAGCCCTTTCTGAGGTTGTGGTTATTGGTTATGGTACCCAGGAAAGAGCTAAGGTTACAGGCGCCGTGGCATCTGTATCAGCTGCTGACATTGATCGGCAAATTGTTGGAAATACAGCACAGGCCATCCAGGGGCAGGCTGCAGGTGTAAATATCACCAATGTCGGAGAGCCGGGTGAAGAGCCTCTAATCAGAATACGTGGTATTGGTACTATCAACAATAACAATCCTTTAATTGTCATTGATGGAGTACCTGGTGGTGACCTCAATTCCATCAACCCAAATGATATTCAGTCTATCGAAGTATTGAAGGATGCCTCCACAGCAGCGATCTACGGATCCAGAGGTGGAAATGGAGTGATCCTGATTACTACAAAGAAAGGTCAGATTGGAAAACCTCAGGTCTCCATTGATTCTTATATGGGTGTTCAGTCTGCCTGGAAACAATTGGATCTTTTGAATACCCAGCAATACCTGGATTATGCAAATGACCTATTTACCAATGCCGGAGAGGCTCTACCTCCTCGTCACAGTAACCTGGGAGAATTTGCAGGTGTGGACACGGATTGGCAGGATGCGATGTTTAAGTCTGGTCAGATCAGTGACAACAACATTACTGTGAGCGGTGGAAATGAAAGTGCAACTTACCTTATTGGGGGAGGTTATTTCTGGCAGGATGGGATCATGCTTGGATCAAACTTCGAGCGAATTTCCTTCAGAGCCAACTCTGAATACAAGATCAATGACCGGATAAAAATAGGTGAAGTACTCACTATAGCAAATGTATCGAGAAGGGATGATCGATTATCGGGTGGCAGGTCTCAGATAGAACATATGATTAAGATGACCCCATATATCCCTGTGTTCGATGCTACAAGACCAGGAGGATTCAGAGCTCCCGATACTCAGGATGGAACAGATCCGGAAAACCCTGTGCTTAATGCTTCACTCAAGCAGCTTTATCTGAAGAATCTACGGACATTTGGAAATATCTATGCTGAGATAAAAATCCTCGATGGGCTCAACTTCAGAACCATGTTTGGAGTCGATATGAATTATAACAGAAATTCAGACTTCACGCCTATCTATGACGCTGGATCCTTTCAAAGAAATGACAGAGCAATCATAGCAGAAAACAGAAATGCTTTTATCGGGAATATTTCAAACTATCAGTTAAGCTACAACAAAACCTTTGGTGACCATACCATAAGTGCTATTGGAGTATTTGAGCGACAAATAAACCGCTCTGACAATATAGGATCGAACGGTACCAATGATGTCACTGACAAGGTACGTGCGTTGGATCAGGCCCTTGAGCCTCAGGTAAGTGGAAACCGGTCTTATTTTGAGATCCAGTCAATGATTGGTCGGTTGACTTATGATTTCAAAGAGAAATACCTATTCAGTGCATCAATCAGAAGAGACTTATCCACGAGATTCTCCTCAGATGTACGGGTTGGTATTTTCCCCTCCTTTTCTGCGGGATGGAGAGTTAGTGAAGAATCCTTTCTGGATGGTGTCTCCTTCATAGATGACTTAAAAATCCGTGGTAGCTATGGCGAAACGGGTAATCTTAACATCGAAGACTACAAGTACATACCTACTATTTACGGTAATGTGTTCATCGACTTTAATGACCAGGGATTGCAACCCGGAAATACTTTGAGGGCATTAACCAACGCTAAATTGGGATGGGAAACAACTGTAATGACAAACATAGGTTTTGACGCTGCTTTTTTTGATGGCCGTTTAACCTTAGCTGCTGATTATTTCATCAATACCACTGAAGACATGATCATCAGTGTGCCTATTCCACCTTCACAGGGATTTGATGAAGACCCCGTAGACAATGTAGGGTCTGTGGAAAACAAAGGCTTTGAATTCATTTTGGGATACACACAAAATATTGGGGATCTCAGGTTAGGATTCAATGGAAATTTCTCAACAGTCAAAAATGAAGTGACTGTCTTGAACAATCCGGATGAAAGCATTTTCGGTCCAGCCTTTGAAGGGTTGCCGCTTACCATCACGCAGCAAGGCTTTCCTATTGCTTCTTTTTATGGATACGAAACAGATGGACTTTTCCAGAATCAGACAGAAATTGACAATTATGCTACCCAACCCCAGGCGATCCCTGGCGATATCCGATTTAAGGACAACAATGGTGATGGTGAAATCAACGAGGAAGATCGTGTGAGAATTGGTAGTTATATCCCTGATCTTACCTATGGCTTCACACTTTCAGCTGACTACAAAGGATTTGATTTGAATGCTTTCTTCCAGGGAGTCGCTGGTAACGAAATATTCAATACCAATATCTATGATCTGGAAGGAATGACACGTCTTTTCAATGCTGGCGCAGCTGTGCTCGATCGGTGGCAGCAAGAGGGTGATAATACCGATGTACCCATTGCCCGCAACGGAGATCCGGCATTGAATGCCAGAGTATCTGACAGATACATTGAGAAAGGTGATTACCTCAGGTTGAAAAACCTCACAATCGGGTACACATTACCACAATCCATTTTCGGAAATACGGATTACTTACAAAATGTAAGAATCTATTTTGGATCACAAAACCTGTTCACGATTACTGATTATACAGGGTATGACCCCGAAATTGGTGTAAGACAGGGTCTGGATGCCTCTCTGACTACAGGAGTTGACTTTGGACAATATCCACAGCCACGGACATTTATCGGAGGTATTCAGATTAAATTATAATTCATTAAAAATATCATAAGCATGAAAAAATTTATCTTTTTAACGCTTATAATGGTTGGGTTAGTCTTCGCATGTGATGAGTCACTCAATGTGCAGAATCCAAATTCATTAACACCGGAAAGTTTTTTCCAAACCGAGCAGCAGGCTATTTCATCAGTCAACGCTATCTATGCTGGTTTACAAGCAAATAACTTATATAACAGGGAATACTTCTTCCTCCACGATCTGTTGTCTGATGACAACCAGTCTGGCGGTGGTCAGCTGGAAACGGCCAGAGCGCAGATCCTGCTCCACACCTTTGATGCGACAAATAAGTTAACAAATGATGTATGGAGAGGGTGGTACAGAATTGTACTAAGAGCCAATTTCGCCATTCAATCTCTTCCCGGCGCTGAAGGAATCACAGAAGCTTTGAGGTCCAGATTAATTGCTGAAGCACATTTTATGAGAGCATGGGCATACTTTGAGTTAGTGAGCTTGTGGGGAGGTGTACCTATTTATACAGAACCTTCTACTACCCCAGGTGGTGAGCCAAGAGCTACGGAGGATGCTGTTTATACCCTGATCGTTGCAGATCTGGATATTGCTGAGCGGGATCTTCCGCTTAAGTCAGCCTATAGCGCCTCAGACATGGGGAGAGCGACAAAAGGTGCAGCACAGGCCCTGAAGGGAAAAATACACATGTTTCGTGGCGACTATGCCGAGGCCAGAACTGAACTAAACAAAGTTGTTACTTCCAATGAATACAGCCTTGTAGATCGATGGTTGGATAACTTTGAAGCTGAAAACGAAAACAATTCAGAGTCTATCCTGGAGGTACAGTTTTCTCTAAATCATGGTACGGGTGGAGCCTGGAACGGTGATGGTACCGGAACTGCCGAGATCACCTTCCGAAGTCAAGAGTACAGTGCGACAGCGTGGAGAAACGTGATCCCATCTTTTGCATTTATCAATGCTTTTGAAGCGGGGGATCCGAGATATGGGTATAGCTTCTGGGAAATTGGTGAGTTTTATAATAATGGAACCACTGAGCTGGTAGCCGAAGATATCCAGGGCAATAATCCCGGCATTAGTTGGCAGAAATATTCCTGGCTGTATAAAGAGCCGAGTGACAATAGCAGATCAGATATCAACTTCAGGGTGATAAGGTATGCTGATGTATTACTCATGCTGGCAGAGGCTGAGAATGAGCTGGACAATCCCGGGCCTGCTGTGACCTATCTCAATATGACAAGAAACAGGGCCGATGTTGGCATGGCTAACTATCCCACAGGGGCCTATCCCACAGGAACGAAAGATGAAATCTTTGCTGCCATTGTGCATGAAAGGCAAGTTGAATTTGGTTCCGAACAAATTCGAAACAGAGACCTTAGAAGGTGGAGAAGGCAGGGATTCATGTCCAATGCCACTCGCTTTCCTGGTGGAGACCCATTGGCAGATAGATATCAGCCAAAACATGATCTTCTGCCATTACCAGTAGTTGAAATTGATAATAACAGATCATTGGTAAGTGCTGATCAAAATCCTAACTGGTAATCATCATCAATAAATTGGATTGAATAGTGGAAACTCTCGCTTTTGATTAAGCGGGAGTTTTTTTAACCCGGAATATGCATTAGAACTTCGTTATGAGGGTTTAAAAACCAATAAATCAGGGGGTTTATTGGTTTTAGCATAGCACCGCTATGGTGAAATCAAAAAACTTAGCAATGCGACTGATTTGCAGGTTTTTAAGCACTTAATAGATTTTCTGATGCATATTCCGAGTTTAATTTATCTTATGTGCGATCCATGTCAATTTTACAATGATGACGAAAAACCCCCTGCTATTCTTCCTCATTTTTACTACTGTCGCTTGTAGTTCTCATCAGCAGGATACTGCTAAAATCATGGAAGACATTGCAAGGGAAACCTTTTTTGTCCCTGCAAATAGTTATGCCAGTGAGCAAAGGATCAAATATTTTGACAGTTTATGACAACAATCCAATCCCTTACAAAAAAATATCAACGCCTATAACAAAGCCAAAGAATTGTTATTTTCAGGGGATACTGAAGCTGCCATTGGCATGTTTCGTAAGCTCGTGGAACAAAGCCAAAGCACAATGGGGGTCAATGGGCTCAGCAGCTTTGAGGAAGCCTCTTTGGACGATTACCTGGCCATCGCTTATTTCCGGCATGGAGAGATTCAAAATTGTGTTCATGACCATAGCTCAGCCTCTTGTATCATTCCCATTGAACCCTCAGCCATTCATCATCAGACTACAGGCTCGGAAGGCGCCGTAAGAACATACAGCAAAATACTCGAAAATGAGCCCTTCAATACAGAAGCCCGGTGGATGCTCAACCTAAGCTATATGACCCTGGGAGAATACCCGAAGGGTGTACCCCCGCGATGGTTGATCCCCGACACAGTTTTTAAATCTGATTATCCCTTAAAACGATTTTCAGACATAGCCAGCTCGTCCGGCGTTGCAGTCAATAATTTAGCGGGCGGCAGCATACTGGAAGATTTTAACAAAGATGGATACCTTGATATTGTTTGCAGTAGCTGGTTTCCGGATCATCCGCTCAAATATTTTTTAAACAAGGGAGATGGGACATTTGAAGACTATTCAGAAGTATCCGGAATAAATACCCATCGAGGCGGTCTTAATCTTTTACAAACGGACTATAACAACGATGGGTATCCTGACATCTTTATTTTACGAGGGGCCTGGCTAGAAGGAATTGGTGAACACCCCAATACCCTCCTCAGAAACAATACCGATGGAACCTTTAGTGATGTTACCATTGAGTCTGGTCTCCTCTCCTTTCATCCCACCCAAACGGCTACCTGGAGTGACTTCAACAATGACGGTTGGTTAGATGTTTTTATTGGGAATGAAAGCACAGAAGGCAGCATTCACCCTTGCGAATTATTCATCAATAATCAGGACGGCACTTTTAAGAATGTGGTTGCCGAAGCGGGACTTCAAGTAAGTGATAGCGAAAACAGCTATTTCATCAAAGGGGTGACATCGGGTGATTACAACAATGATCAGCTGATTGATATTTATGTTTCGATCCTGCGTCCGTCAAATACAGGCAATAAGCTATTTAGAAACACCGGAATAGATAAAAACGGAATTCCTCAATTCGAAGACGTTTCCAAAAATTCAGGTTTACAAGAGCCCATCCCTACTTTCCCAACCTGGTTCTGGGACTACGACAATGACGGTTGGCTCGACATTTTTGCTGCCGGATACAACCATGACCCACATCAAAACATCACCCATGACATTACCAACGAATACCTTGGTTTCAATCATACCGCTCAAACCGGAACACTTTACAGAAATCTTGGAAACGGCCAATTCAGCAATGTGAGTGACCATGTCAGCCTCGATAAAATCCTGTTTGCCATGGGGGCTAATTTTGGTGACCTGGATAATGACGGCTGGCTCGATCTTTATCTCGGCACCGGAGATATGGGCTATGAATCCGTAATACCCAACAGGATGTTTAGAAATGCTGAAGGACAAATATTTCAGGATGTGACTGAGGCTGGTGGTTTTGGTCACCTACAGAAAGGACATGCCATTTCATTTGGAGATCTGGACAATGATGGAGATCAGGATGTATATACTGTAATGGGTGGTGGATATCAGGGAGATTTTTTCTACAATGCACTTTTCGAGAATCCATATCAGGATGAAAACTCATGGATCACCATTAATCTGATTGGCGTACGATCTAATCGCTATGGAGTCGGGAGTCGAATAGAGATCACCATTAATGAAAATGGAACAGACCGTAAAATCTACAGGGACATCAATTCCGGTGGGAGTTTTGGTGCCTCTCCTTTCAGGTCTGAAATTGGCCTGGGAAAGGCGGAAGTCATTAAAGAAATCCGGATTACCTGGGCGGGCTCAGGAACAGTACAAAAACTATATGATGTTGCCTGCTGTCAGTTCCTGGAGATCGTTGAGGAAAGTAATTTGTGAAGCACAAAAAAAGCCATCATGGTTACCAATGGCTTTTCTCTATTGTTCTTTTTTTAATTCCTACTTCCCTACCTTAAACAACCTGAATCCTACTGAAACCTGAAATACCCGGTTTTTACTATCATTATCTTCACTAATACTGATATCATTGATTCCAATTAAATAACGTGCTGCTATATTCAATCCAAAAGGCAAATCCCAGCCAGCACCAAGTACAGCGCTGACATCTGAATCTTTAAATTGATTTTTTATGTCTTCAGTTGTGGTCCCATCATCAATTTTAGCATCAGTTAATATACCAAATTGTGGACCTGCTTGTAGGTTTAATCCTAAAGGGAGATAAAATTTTACCATCACTGGAACAAGGAAATATTTCATATCCTGTGACCATTCCGCAGACACATCTGAAAATTCAGTTCCCTGTGCTGAAAACAGTAATTCGGGTTGAATTCCAATACTTGCTACTTTAATTAATGAATAGGCACCAATATGATAACCAGTTCTAGAATCATAACTTCCCTGAGCATCGGTAGATAAATTAGCCAGGTTCAACCCACCTTTCAATCCCAATTCAAACTTGGCCTGCGAATAGGCCGAAACCATTGCTATGGCTAATATTCCCGTTATTATAAACTTTTTCATATCCTTAGATTTATTGTTTTTAATAAAGTAAGATATTTTACGTCATACCACCAAAACAGCGGAAAATAAAAAACGCCCCGACACTTGCCGGGACGTTTTCACCCTCTTTGTAACCAACCTAACCTAAAGTCGAGGGATCTCAAAAACCCATACTATGAAAAAAACGCTCAGTTGTTTGTGCGGCAGCCTAAGCAAAGCTTTGGGCCATCGCTTACTGTTCGCTTTCATGGATTGTATTTACAAAAGGTGTGCCAAATTGTTTTATACCCTAAACATTCTTTAAAAATGTCGGACTTATGGCTACCCTGTCCAGAATCTGTCCTTCATTCACAAGTATCATCGAGTTAACGGATATTTTCTCCCACCCGGGGTCTTTGCTTAATGGTTCGGAACTGATAATAACTGATTTTTCTGCTTCTCCGGGCTCTTTCATGTAGCAGACGCCATCCTCGCAATGATAACTCTTCCCGATATTGATGTAAAGGGAATCGGCACGATCATCTACATCGGTAGTAAACCTGACGGCACATGCCAACCGTCCATCTGTGATCACAAAATTTAAATAGGAATGTGTACCGGGGGAATACTCATCTACCAACGCACATACTTTTTTAATAGATCTCATCATACCTGTTGCCAAACGATCGTGGGGTTCCAGACCCGATAGCTGATTCAATTCATCGATTAGCAATGCAAAAAAATGTTCAGAATCAGTGGTTCCTTTTATATGGTTAAAGGCTTCATCCGATAAGTTACTTAGCAGGGCTCGCTTCATTTTGCTAAATCCCCCTACGTCGCCATTGTGCATAAACGTATACTGCTTCCATTTAAAAGGATGACAGTTGGACTCTGAAACGATCAGGCTTTGTGTGGCAGCTCTCACATGTGCCAGGATGCATGTAGATTGGACAATCCCGCATATCTCCATCAGGTTATTATTGCTCCATGCCGGCGACACTGATTTGAACAATGCAGGTTCTGATGATAGGGCATTGTTATACCAGGCAAGTCCAAAACCATCCCCATTCAAAGGTTCTTCTCTTTCCCTCGCTGCAAAACTTTGACGTATAAGTGAATGTTTGGGTTCGGTAATCAATGAGCTCAACACAATGGGTTTGCCCATATAAAAGGTAAATCGACACATATTCAGGTGATTAAATCAGACTGAAGCTAATCAAATAAAGTATGATTTTAGCTAGTTTGACCGGAGGCAATTTAACCAGAGCGAATATTTTTAAACAAAGAAGTTTTGATTCATTAATATTGCATGAATACAGGTATTATGATTGTTGGAATTTTAAAATCTACGAATAGCCCTCTTTCTCCCCTTGTTCCCGATTTAGGGAAAAAATTCATAAAACACGACTATCAGGTAATGATGGTAAAAGGTTGCGGTGCACTGGCCCATTATCCTGATGATTCATACAAAGCTGTGGGAGTAACGATCGAATCAGAAAGTGAAATACTTAAAAACGCTGATATCATTTTGACAGATGTAAGTATTACACAAGAACAATTAAATCAAACCAGAGAGGGTGTCATTGTAATCGGTAGATTTAACCCCCTTACCAACAAAAGCTTTATACAATCATTAGACACTGGTAATCGGTATATTTTCAGCCTGGACATGGTGCCGAGGACTTCAATCGCCCAGTCTATGGATATTTTATCCTCCCTGGCATCGCTATCCGGATACAAAGCCGTCGTTCTGTCAGCAGAAAAATACTCAGGTTATTTCCCCATGATGTCGACAGCGGCTGGCACCGTCCCTCCAGCCAAAGTGCTTGTACTGGGAGCTGGAGTAGCGGGATTACAGGCCATTGCTACTGCCAGACGGCTGGGCGCAGTGGTAGAAGCTTTTGATGTCAGATCAGCAGTGAAAGAGGAGGTACAAAGTTTAGGAGCGAAATTTGTCGAGGTAGAGGGAAGTAAAGAAGATAACCAGGCTGGTGGATACGCCGTGCAACAATCGGAGGATTACATCAACCTGCAGAAGCAACTTATTCATGAAAGGGCAGTCAATGCTGATATTGTCATTACCACAGCCAATATCCCTGGTAAGACGGCTCCATTACTAATCGAAAAAACCACAGTGGAAGCAATGAAACCAGGGTCTATCGTCATAGATCTGGCGAGTGCTTCCGGTGGAAATTGTGAGGTTTCGGAAGATGGTAAAGAAATCAAAAAAAATGATGTCACCATCATCGGGAACTCACATCTTTATGAGACCGCTCCCAGAGAGGCCAGCAGACTTTATAGCACTAATCTGTATAACTTCATCAAGTTCTTACTCAAAGAAGGCGTAGACAAACTACCGATGGATCACGAGATCGTAAAGAAAACCTTGTTAAATCAATCTGAACTAGTTTCAGCAAACAACTAAATTTCAATGGAGGCTATCCTTTCATTCGTCGAGCAAAATCCCATTACTTTATACATGCTATTGATGGCAACGTACCTGGGGTTTGAGCTCATTTCAAAAGTACCCACAGTATTGCATACACCCTTGATGTCCGGTGCCAACGCCATCAGTGGTATCGTCACCATCGGAGCGATTCTGTTGGTAAGACAATCAGCACCTGATGATTATTTATCATTGAGCCTTGGGTTCATTGGTATTGTGCTGGGAATGATCAATGTGGTTGGGGGACACGCCGTCACCAACAGAATGCTTGATATGTTCCGAAAGAAATAAATCGCAATTAAAACTCACTATACACCCTAATGGAGGCCATTGTCAACCTATCCTATCTTATTGCTGTCACCCTTCTTATTGTTGGATTGCGAAGACTAAGTAGCCCAGCCACTGCCCGTTCGGGCAATCTGCTGGCAGCCCTCGGTATGGGTCTGGCGATCGTTGCAACTATCCTTAGTCCGATAGAAAGTGGTGGAAACAACTATACCGTTATCACGATAGCCATGGTAGTAGGTACGATCATTGGTCTGATCATGGCTAGCAAGGTGCAGATGACAGCCATGCCAGAACTCGTATCTTTGTTCAACGGACTGGGTGGCGCATGTGCCGTAGCCATTTCACTGATCGAATTGTATAACTACCAAGCTGTTTTTGCCCTGGCGGACCATGCTGCAACTGTTTCTATGGGAACCCATCTTACAACACTACTGGCCATGTTTGTGGGCGCTGTAGCCTTCACAGGAAGCCTTATTGCCTATGGGAAGCTGGCTGGCAAGCTGAGAGATGTCTATATCCCATTTACCGGGGTGCTCAATATCGCATTGCTGGTGCTCATCATTGGTCTCACTGCCTATCGTATATTTAGTCCGGACGCCACTTTTACTTTACCTCTTGCCATACTGATCGTTTCACTGATCTATGGCATCACTTTCGTACAACCGATTGGAGGGGCTGATATGCCGGTGGTAATATCCTTATTAAATGCATTCACTGGCGTAGCTGCTGCGTTGGCTGGTTTTGTATATACCAACCAACCCATGATCATTGGTGGCATCCTTGTCGGATCTTCCGGAACAATTCTCACCATACTCATGTGTAAAGCCATGAACCGCTCATTGTTGAATGTGGTGATTGGTGGCTTTGGTGTTGCATCAGCAGCAAAAGGTGATGGTGGCGAAAAGTCTATCGTCGAAGCGACTTCCAATGATGTGGCTATCCTGATGAGATATGCCAATCAGGTGATGATCGTACCTGGGTATGGGATGGCTGTGGCTCAGGCACAAAAAGCGTGTAAAGAGTTAGATAATATCCTTTCAGAGCATGGTGTAAATGTTAATTATGCCATTCATCCAGTTGCTGGTCGTATGCCAGGACATATGAACGTTTTGTTGGCCGAGGCCGATGTGCCCTACCCCAAACTGCTGGACCTTGAGGGAGCCAATGATCTATTGAAAGAAACTGATATTACGCTGGTAGTGGGTGCCAATGATGTGGTAAATCCTGCGGCGCTGGACGATCCTTCCAGCCCCATCTATGGCATGCCTATCCTGGAAATACTTCAATCTAAAGCTGTTGTGGTATTGAAGCGAAGCATGAACACAGGGTATTCGGGAATCGAGAATCCGCTATTCTTCCATGAAAAGACCAAGATGCTGTTTGGGGATGCTAAAACCTCGATCCAAAACCTGATTGAAGAGGTGAAATCGCTGGGGTAATTTACTTACAACCGTGTCTAAAATTTTAGTCAGCGATACATGAATGATTCAACTTGATGGATCAATTCGTGAGCGTCTGATTTCTAATAAACTACCCCAATATAGGCCCTACCCCAGACGGCAGATATAATAACCACCCAGTTAGGCTATATCGACTCACTTGTGTTTTCAACACCTCATGAGGCACCGTATCACTTTTGAAAAGTACGCAACGCCCTGATAAGGGTTCGACAGTGATATCACCGGAATCTTTATAGATCTTCAGCTCACCCCCATCACCTGGCTTCCAGCCTTCATTGAGATAAATGATCATGGAGATCATGCGATTGTTTCGGGATTTGAACTGATCCAGGTGTCGCTTATAAAAACTTCCGGCCGGATAGTGAGCGAGATGGAATTCAAATCCTGAAAGGCTGAGAAAGCAATACCGGTTTAAAATAAAGATGGTTTCATCAATCAGTTCAAAGAATGGCTGCAACGAAGTGTCCCTGACACGATCTAACCAATAGATATAATCTCCCCTGACCTCGGATACGATCTGTTCCTCACTTCCCGGACCGATCTTGGCCTTCAGGAATCGCTGATCTTCAAGTTTATCGAGCAAAAAAGACCTGGCTGTCTGATAAACCCCTTCCTCAATGAAGTTGTCAATCACTATATGATCATCCTCTGAGAGTTGATCAATCCAGCTGAGCCACTGATCTTCACTGTGGAAGGCCATGGCTGCACAGTATGTTAACCACTGATCTTACTGGCGATCCAGTCTCCTACCTCTGAGGTACTTTTTGCGCTTTCTTTGGAGATATCTTCCGTTACGAAGTTTTCTTCCAATGAGGCGTTAACTGCATCCCGAATTGCTGCCGCTTCTTCCAGCAGATCCAAAGATTCCAGTAGCATGGCTGCAGACAAAATTGTTGCGATAGGATTGGCAATATTCTTACCAGCCGCCTGAGGATAAGATCCGTGGATGGGCTCAAAAACAGATGTTTCCAGTCCGATAGATGCTGATGGTAACAAACCAAGCGACCCTGTAATCACACTGGCTTCATCAGAAAGGATATCACCGAACATGTTTTCGGTCACCAACACATCAAATTTCTTAGGCCACTGGATCAATTGCATGGCTGCATTGTCTACAAACATGTAGTCTACTTCAATGTGTTTGTAGTCTTTTTCCATTCCCTGGGCTACTTCTCTCCACAACCTGGATGTTCCCAGTACATTCGCCTTGTCTACGATCGTCAATCGTTTATTTCTTTTTTCAGCATATTCGAAAGCCAATTTTAAGATCCTTTCGATCTCACTTACATGGTACACACTTGTATCAAAAGCGGTTTTCAGGTCTTCTGATCTTCCCCGGGGCTGACCAAAGTAGATCCCTCCTGTCAATTCACGTACAACAACAAAGTCAGCTCCTTCTACCCTGTCGTTCTTCAAAGGACTTTTGTCGATCAAGGAAGGGAATGTTGCTACTGGCCTGATGTTGGCATAAAGCCCCAATTTCTTTCGCATCCCCAATAATCCCTGCTCAGGACGAACCTTGGCTTTGGGGTCATTGTCATATTTTGGATCTCCGATCGCACCAAACAATACCGCATCTGCATCCATACATATTTTATGGGTTTCGTCAGGGTACGGATCACCTGTGGCATCAATGGCTGCTGCGCCTACCAGCGCCTGGGTAAACTCAAAGCTGTGGTTGAATTTTTTACCAATAGCCTCCATGGCTTTCACTGCTTGTTCTACAATTTCAGGTCCGATTCCGTCACCGGGTAATGTTGCGATCTTGAAGTTCATGTATCTTATTTTTCGATGATATTTAACATTTTGATGGTTGCCTTGATGGCAGCAACCGTTTGATCAGGGTCCAGGCCTCTGGTTTTGAACCGTTCGCCGTTCTCCCACGTAATCGTTGTAATTACCAGGGCATCTGTTTCTCCCCCGGGAGGTATGGTCACCTCATAATCCGCCAGCCTTGGCAGTGTTTTGCCCAAGTCTTTGTAGATGGACTTTAACGAGTTCATGAAGGCGTCATACTGACCATCGCCGGAAGCCGTCTTCTCATAGGATTTGCCCGATACTTCCAGGTTGAGTGTAGCCATCGACCTTAACCCCTGTGCTACTGACAGCGCATAATTTTTGATCACTACTTTCTGATCAATCTTTTCGCTCCGCAAGACATCGTTGATGATGAATGGAAGGTCTTCTTTGGTAATGGATTCCTTCTTATCCCCCAGCTCAATGATCTTTTTGGTCACCTGTTGGGTCTCTTCCTTACTCAATTCAATGCCCAGCGCCTCCAGGTTCTTTTTGATGTTGGCTTTACCTGACATCTTGCCCAGGGCGTAGCTATAGTTCCTTCCAAATCGTTCAGGAGCGAGTCCATTGTGATAAAGATTGTCTTTGCTGTCGCCATCTGCATGGATACCACTCGTTTGTGTGAATACAAACTCCCCAATCAATGGTTTATTCTGAGGAATCCTAATACCGGAAAAAGACTCGATGATCTTACTGACCTTATACAGTTTCTTTTCATCCAGGTTCAGGTCTCCTTCCAGGTGATCTTTGACTATCCCAATCACACTGCTCAAAGGAACGTTTCCTGCACGTTCTCCCAGACCGTTCATGGTGGTATGAATACCTGATACCCCGGCTTTCAACGCTTCGTATACATTGGAAACCGATAGATCGTAATCGTTGTGCGCATGAAAGTCGAATCGGGTATTGGGAAAACGATCAATGACATCCTTGCAGAATTTGAAACTCTCCTCGTGATTGAGAATGCCTAGTGTATCGGGCAGCATGATCCGCTCAACATTAAGCTTATTCAGTCCCTCTATGATTTCATACACATAATCAGGAGAATTGCGCATGCCATTGGACCAGTCTTCCAGGTACACATTCACAGTCAATCCTTGATCATGCGCATACTGAATGGTCTCACCAATATCCTGAAGATGCTCCTGAAGTGTCTTTCTAAGTTGTTTTTCACAATGCTTTCTGGACCCTTTGCTTAGCAGGTTTAAAACTTTACCACCTGCTTCCTTGATCCAATCTACGGAAATATTTTTGTCGATAAATCCCAGTATCTCCACCCTTTCCCGAAAGCCATTTTGTGCGGCCCAATCCAGGATCTTACGTGCTCCTTTGAATTCTCCCTCTGAGACTCGTGCAGAGGCCACTTCAATCCTGTCAACCTTGAGTTCTTCCAGGAGTAACTGAGCAATGGTTAGCTTTTCTCCTTCGGTAAATGATACGCCGGAGGTCTGCTCACCATCTCTGAGTGTGGTATCTAGGATCTCAACAAACATTCTATGAATTAAGCCCGTGAGGCTTCAAATGCAGTGATCTTGTCCTTGATATTCAGGAGATAATCAATATCGTCGAAACCATTCATCAAGCAATCTTTCTTGTAAGAATTGATTTCAAATGAGGTTGTGCTACCTGTTGAAACAATTTTGAAAGTTTGGCTTTCTAAATCTACCTCGAACTGAGCCTTGGGGTCTTTGTCAATTTCAGCAAAGATCTCTTCCAGGAATTCTTCTGATACCAATACTGGAAGCAAGCCATTATTCAGGGAGTTACCTCTGAAAATATCAGCAAAGAAGCTGGACACAACAACTTTGAATCCGTAGTCGTGAACCGCCCAGGCAGCATGCTCCCGGCTGGATCCACTCCCAAAGTTTTTTCCTGCCACCAGGATCTTTCCACTGTACTTCGGATCATTCAGCACAAAGTCTTCAACAGGTTTGTTGTCGCTGTCATACCTCCAGTCCCTGAAAAGATTTTCTCCAAACCCTTCTCTGGTGGTCGATTTAAGGAATCTTGCAGGAATGATCTGGTCGGTATCTACATTCTCGATGGGCAGAGGAACTGCCGAAGAGGTGATTTTTATGAACTTTTCTATCGCCATTTTTTTATTCTCCTTATACTAGTTCGAGTTCGCTAATTTCTCTTGGGTCTATGATTGAGCCAGTCACAGCTACTGCAGCAGCAGTTACCGGACTTGCCAGCAATGTTCTGGAACCTGGTCCCTGTCTTCCTTCAAAGTTTCTGTTAGAAGTAGAAACTGCATATTTTCCTGAAGGAATTTTATCATCATTCATGGCAAGGCACGCAGAACACCCGGGTTGACGAAGCTTAAAGCCAGCTTCTTCAAGCACATCTACAATGCCCTCCTCTATGGCCTGCTGCTCTACCTGCTTAGATCCGGGAACGATCCATGCGGTGATGTTATCAGCTTTCCTTCTGCCTTTTACAAACTTAGCTACCTCTCTCAGGTCTTCAATGCGTCCGTTGGTACAGCTACCTACAAACACGTAGTCAACGGGTTTACCGACCAATTCATCGCCCGGGCTGAAGCCCATGTATTTCATGGATTTGGTGAAAGAATTTCGCTCTTTTTCAGGTACTTCGTCCAATGTCGGAATCCTGCCTTTCACTTTGGTACCCATGCCCGGGTTGGTGCCGTAAGTGATCATCGGCTCGATATGCGCTGCATCGAAAACAATTTCTTTATCGAAAACAGCATCTTCATCCGTGTATAGTTCTTTCCATTTGGCCAATTCTTTTTCCCACTCGTCGCCTTTTGGTGCAAACTCTCTGCCTTTCACATAGTCAAAAGTGGTTTGATCCGGAGCAATTAATCCTCCTCTAGCTCCCATTTCAATACTCATGTTACAGACAGTCATTCGTCCTTCCATAGACAGCGACCTGATGGCTGATCCCGCAAATTCAACGAAGTATCCGGTGCCTCCACTGGCGGTAACCTTGGAGATGATGTAAAGCACCACATCCTTGGCTGAAATTCCTTTTGGCAATTCTCCTTCTACGGAGATGCGCATTTTCTTGGGCTTGGGCTGCATGATACACTGAGTCGCCAGTACCATCTCCACTTCACTGGTTCCTATTCCGAAGGCTACACTTCCAAATGCACCATGAGTTGAAGTGTGGCTATCGCCACAAACGATGGTCATACCCGGACGTGTCAGCCCTAGCTGTGGGCCGATCACGTGTACGATGCCCTGATATGGGTGGTTGAGTCCAAAGAGTGTAACGCCGTGCCGCTCGCAGTTTTCAGTCAGCTTGTTGACCTGAAAGCGTGAGAGCTCATCTTTGATGCTCAGGTGTTGATCAATCGTAGGTACGTTATGATCAGGCGTAGCTACCGTATTCTGAGGTCTGAATACTTCTACCCCCCGCTTTTCAATCCCTGCAAATGCCTGAGGACTCGTCACTTCATGAATGAGGTGGCGGTCAATATACAATACGCTTGGACCTTCGTCAATCTTAGCCACGACATGGCTGTCCCATATCTTATCAAATAGTGTTTTTCCCATCTTTCGACAACGTCAGTTAAAATAAAATTCTCCTCTTCGGAAATCGGACTGCAAAAGTAAAGCATAGAATCCTAAAAACGCAGTTGATCCTATGGTTTTAACCTGTCTTTGTTTGATTAAACTTTATTTTCTTTGTTTTTCTATGAATCTGCCAGAAAAAGAGAATGCCATCCGAATCATCAGTGAAGCTTTTGTAGAAAACCCCAGTGTGCTGCATATTGTAAAACCAGACCAGCATAAAGCCGAACGGATCAAACACCTGGCCGATTATGTATATGAAACCAGTAAGATGCGGGAGGGTGTTTATTTTTCGCAGGATAAAGAAGCCATCGCTTTGTGCTATCGATACAACCTGAAAAAAGAAGGTTTTAAAGACATTATCAATCAGGTGAAACTTGTTTTCAGAACCATTGGTGTTGAGCGGGTTTTCAAAATCTTAAAGCGTGATGGTTATGTGAAGAAGCAACGCCCGGCAGATGGCAACTTCCTCTACTTCTGGTTTTTCGGTTCATCCAACAAAGCTCGCGGTGGTCGTGGTGCCTGGGAGCTTAAAGAAAAAGTTTTTGAACAGTCCAGGAAACTCAACCTCCCCATCTATCTCGAGACCTCTATCCCACAAAACAAGCTCGTATATGAACGGTTCGGATTCGAAACCTACCATGTATGGGATGGAAACTATGGTAATCAGCCGCTTTATTTTATGCGGCGTGAGGTAGGATAAAAGCTGATTGCTCCCTGCCTCAAATTGGGAAACTGATGAATCAATTCAATGCTTATCAGTTATGTGACCATGTCCAGCTTATACAGGCTGAAAGCATTGTCATAAAACAATTTCCTTTGCTCTGTCAAAGAATAATCCGATACAATTTCTTTCAAAACATCTACCCAGCCGAGTAACGTCATCTTTCTCAGACAGACCGGCCAGTCACTGGCAAAAATGACCCTGTCTGCGGAAAAAGCCTTAAAGCAATGATTGACAATTGGTGCCAATCCTGTGGTCATTGAGGCATCAGGTAATTTATTCACTATACCGGATATTTTACAGACGACATTATCTCGCTGCCCAATATTGATCATTTCACCAAACCATTCATCAGGATCATGCCTGGGGTTTCCCGATATTTCATTTTGATCTTTCATGAAAACAGCCGGATCAGGACCCCCACAATGGTTAAGGATAAATTGGGTATTGGGACACTTGTCCACCAGTAAAGCTCCGGTTTTCAGTCGTCTTGAAGAGACATGAAGATCAAAACTAAGCCCCTGTTGTCCAAGTAATCTAAGGTTATTGATCACCTTAGGCTGGAGCATTTCTTCTTCACTTGAAAAGAAATAGCGTATCCCTTTTAAAGATGAAATCCCCTCCAATGACCTGATGTAGGACTCAAACTTCGGAGTAGTCGGGTCTACACAAATAACCGCCCCCACTGTTGGATTGTCCTTCTCTTCACAAAGATTCAATGCCCATTGTGCTTCTTCTTCGCGAAATTTCTCAGGTACAGCCACCTCCATATAGATGGCCTTTTCAATACCGGTTCCTTTAATGGCCTCCAGATAGTCACTCATCATGAAACTTTTGTCCAGCGGAGGAGAGACCCAGCTCAATGGAAACCTAGAAAGGTCCCAGAGGTGCTGATGGGTATCTAAAATGGGAATTTGTGGTTTTGACAAACAGGATGACAAAAAGACCGGTGTTGCCAATGCAACAGCAGAGGTCTTTTCAAGAAAATTTCTTCTATTCATTTTCTAATCGGGTACGGTTGGTAATAAAGATACCAGGGTTTGGATGCACGAAACAATATAAATCAGCCCTTTAAACTAACTTTAAGATAACTGATCTTTATCAATCCACAGAGGTTAAAAAGCATAAAATTCAGAGAGGTCTGGCCTCCATCCTAATCCACCCTGTTCAACACCGAATCCGGGAAATACTTGTTGGTCAAAGCTACCATTTCATCACCCTTCACAAACATATGGATATTGATCTCGTCCGTATGCTTACACCCACAGGAAGCCAGCAGCTCAAGGACTGCATGGATGGTATTCCTATGAAAGTAGTAGACCCTTTCTGCCTTATCAGATACCACCAACCCTTTCACGAGCATCTTTCTTTGGGTGGCAACACCGGTTGGGCATTCATTGGTATTACACCTCAGCGCCTGGATGCAGCCAACACTGAACATGAAGGCCCTGGCAGAGTTGCAGATGTCGGCCCCCAGGGCTTTGACCCTTAGGATAGAAAAAGCTGACAATACTTTGCCACTGGCGATCACTTTTATTTCCTTTCGCAACCCGTATTTTAATAAAGTCCGGTGAACAAATATCAATGCGGGCTCAAGCGGAATCCCAACTGAATCTGAAAACTCCAATGGTGCTGCACCGGTACCTCCTTCGGCTCCGTCCACCGTAATGAAATCGGGCCAGATCCCTTCTTCCTTCATCTCCTGACAGATTTCAATAAACTCCTCAGTTCGACCTATGCACAACTTAAACCCTATGGGCTTTCCACCGGAAAGTTCTCTCAGCTCTTTGATAAAATAGAGCAGTTCCGCTGCATTCTTAAACTTTCTATGACCGGGAGGTGACAACACCATGGTGTGAGGCTTACACCCTCTGATTTTAGCAATCTCCTCTGTATTTTTCACAGCAGGCAGCACCCCTCCGTGACCAGGCTTTGCCCCTTGTGAGATCTTAATTTCAATAAGTTTTACTTCAGGCCTCAGGGCATTTTTTTTGAACATCTCCGGATCAAAATCTCCTTCTGGTGTTCGACATCCAAAATATCCGGTGCCAATTTGCCACATCAGATCGGCACCCCCTTCCAGATGATATGGAGATATGCCACCTTCTCCGGTATTGTGATAGAAATCCCCTTTTTTGGCGCCTTTATTCAGTGCCAGAATAGCATGGCTACTCAACGCACCAAAGCTCATCCCGGAAATATTCAGTATGGATGCACTATAGGGTTGTTTACACAAACTACTACCAATGGTCACTCTGGGAAACTCGGTTTCTGGTTCAGTGGCATATATAGAATGACGTAAGGCCTCGTAATGATCATCATTGATATTAAGCTGTGTGCCGAATGGATGTGTATCATTGACATTTTTAGCCCTGCGGTAAACCAGAGCCCGGTGGTTTCTGCTAAAGGGTGCGCCATCTGTTTGACGTTCGATAAAATACTGCTGTATCTCAGGAGCGATCATCTCAAAGAAGTACCTGAAATACCCAAGCAGTGGAAAATTTCTCAGGATGGTGTGGTTCTTTTGGACCCTGTTGTAAATCCCAACAATGGTCAATGGAATAAGTACAACAAACACCCATAAAAATCCTCGCTCGAAATATGAAGCTAATCCAATAACCAGGTATATAAAAAATGTGGAGTAATAAAATGTATGTCGCATGTCATCGGGTTTGTATGGATTAAAAGTAGCCGCAAAATGGCATGAATTATTGAGAGTAACGCCAATTATTTCTTAAGACATGTGTAGGTTTAACCATGAATCCCAATCCCATGAAAAATATACTGTTAATCGTCCTGTTTTTTGCTACCATTCAGCCGTATGCTCAACCCAAATTTCCCCAGCCACCTTCTGATGAAACAGGCTTTGTCTCGATATTCGATGGTACACTTAGTGACTGGGAGGGCGATCCTGTTTACTGGTCAGTGGACAATGGAGAACTAGTGGGGACCATCACCCCGGAAACTATTGTAAAGCACAACACCTTCATCATCTGGCGAGGAGGAACCCCTTCAGATTTCGAATTAAAGGTAGAAGTAAAAGTGTCTGAAAAAGGGAACAGCGGAATCAACTATCGCAGTGTAGAATTTGAAAAATACAGGTTACGTGGCTATCAGATGGACATCGACGGACCCAACCAATGGTCCGGGCAGAACTACGAAGAGCAGGGCCGTAAGTTTCTGGCGCTAAGAGGTCAGGTGAGCCGAAAAGAAGATGGTAAAGATGTTGAAGCGATTGGAACCGTGGGAGATAAAGATGCACTCATAGAACATATCAAACCCAATGACTGGAATGAATATCACATCATTGCAAAGGGTGACGTGATGCTGCACATGATCAATGGACACGTGATGAGCATCGTGATCGACAATGACGAGGAAAATAAAACCACGTCCGGCTTAATTGGTGTACAGGTACACGTAGGGCCGCCCATGGAGATCAGGTATCGGAATTTCAGGTTGAAAGATTTAACGAATGATCAATAATTAGAGATGAAAAATCTAAAAGTGGCAGTGGCTCAGTTTGAGCCCAAAGATGGCGACAAGGAATGTAATTTATCTGTGATTGAAAATCTCACTGCGCAGGCTAAAGACAAGGGTGCGGATGTCGTTAGTTTTCATGAGATGTCGGTTACTGCCTATACCTTCTTCAAAAACCTCAGCAAGGAAGATGCATTTGATCTGGCTGAAGAAGTCCCTAACGGGGAGAGTACTAAAAAGTTGATTGGGATTGCCCGAAAATATGAAATCACCCTACTGGCTGGGCTGGTTGAGAAAGCGGATGATAAGATTTTCAATACCTACATCTGCGTAGATGGGTCAGGATTGAAAGCTAAATATCGTAAACTGCATCCATTCATCAGTCAATACATGACACCTGGGAATGAGTATGTTGTCTTTGATATCAAAGGATGGAAATGCGGCATCCTGATCTGCTATGACAACAACATCATCGAAAATGTGCGGGCAACGACAATACTTGGAGCGGATATCATCTTCGCTCCGCATGTGACTTGTTGTACCCCCTCGGCCATGCCTGGCAGAGGCTTTGTAGATGACAAGTTGTGGCAAAATCGGATTGAGGATCCTGTGCCGTTGCGATTGGAGTTTGACGGACCCAAAGGCAGGGGCTGGCTGATGCGATGGCTGCCTGCCCGGTCCTATGACAATGGCGTATATTATGTGTATACCAACCCCATCGGCTATGATGGGGAGCACCTCAAAAACGGCAACTCTATGATTCTCGATCCTTACGGGGAAGTGCTGACCGAGATCCGTAGTTTTGAGGATGATATTACCATGGCGACCATCACGCCGGATAAGCTAAAGCTGGCTGGTGGTTATCGCTACAGGAATGCCCGGAGACCTGAGTTATATCGGGATATTATTGGTACAGACCATCGAGCGGAGACGAAGCCAGTGTGGATGAAATAGGTAGATTATCGCACAAGTGAAAAACACTTGCGCAATAAGGTTTCACCAACAAACATTGGCCGGTAGATACATGTTGGTGAAAACACCACATGGGCAAGAAACCCATGTGAAAAAACTTACGCTAGGTTTAGTTACCTTTAAATGATTCAGGGTCTTTGTAAGAGTTCCAAAATCGTACAAGATAAATGGTTGATCCCTTTATTTGATAGAATAGTGTTATTTGCTTTCGTATCACTGCTCTCCGCACTGATTTATAGTTGCTTTCGGGATATAGTTTTGGATTTACCTTGAGTAGTTCAAGGACTGCAATTACTTCCTCAATAAAATTTATTGCAGATTCTTCTGTCCATTTTTCCAGTAAGTATTCAATGTTTTCATCATAATCTAACTTAGCATCATCAGACCAGATAATCTCCATCAGATTTTATTTAAAGAGATTCGGGTACTTCTTCTTTGTAGATTCCATTACTGATGAGTGGGGTTGCACTTTCCCATCCTTAATTGACTGCAATCCCTTATCAATTGCCAACTTCTCTTGCCTGGTCAGTTTACCGTTAATATAGTCCTGATTTGATTTCTGTAGTGCAATAAATTGCTTAATAACTCTACTGTCTTCAACCCCGGCAAGCCATTCTATCAAACTAAGTTTCTCTGCTTTAATATCCATCATTTAAACTTTAATACAAAGTAAGAATTTATTGTTCATAATCCAATCAGAGCTTGTTATTTCCTGTACCCACCAGAAACCTCTCTATATTACTATTCACTCGAAACAATCTGGTACAATCGAGCGATTAAGTAGGCCTATTATCGCACAAGTGAAAAACACTTGCGCAATAAGCGGGTAATCTTTCACCTCTCAGTTGCTGCACCGAGTGACGGCAATCATCATGGCCTCCGGCCAGTAAACCATCTTAGAGTTTCAATGATGAATCATAACATGCACTTGCTAATTCAGACATCCAATAAATATAACGGCTTATTTCCTATACCGGCCATAGAGCCTTCGAATACCATTTCACTCGGCGAAGCCGAGCGACTGGGATATGCTTTTTAACCGATTTCTCGCTTCAGCTCCAGCACAGTGATCTCAGGCAGGATCCCTACCCTGCCCGGATAGCCGATGTAGCCAAAGCCCCGGTTTACGTAGATGTACTGATCGCCTTCCTGGTAGAGATCGGCCCATTGCTTGTACAGATACTGGGAAGGGCTCCAACGGAAATCCCCGATCTCAATACCGAACTGCATACCATGCGTATGACCGGCCAACTGCAGGGCAACATCCGGATACTCCGGACGAACCTGAGCATCCCAGTGGCTGGGGTCGTGAGACAATAATATCTTGAAGGGTATGTCTTCCGTTCCCTGAACAGTCTTTTGCATATCTCCATATTTGGAGAATCGTCCTGCTCCCCAGTTTTCCAGTCCCAGAATAGCAATCTCTTCATTGTCTACTTTCAGGGTTCGATTTTCATTGAGCAGCAAATCCCAACCCATATAATGATGCATCTCATGGAGATTTTTGATATCCTGTTGCTTGGCCTCTTTGCTTGACCAGCTCGAATAGTCGCCATAATCATGATTTCCCATGGTAGACATCACACCCATATCTCCTTTCACCTTTTTGAAAATGTCCAGGTAAGGTTTGGCTTCATCGCTCTGATTGTTGACCAGGTCTCCGGTGAAAAATACAATGTCTGGTTTCTGTGCATTGATCAGGTCTACACCGCCAGCCACAGCTTTTCGATTGAAAAAACTACCAGTGTGAATATCTGATATCTGAACGACTCGCATCCCGTCAAAGGCTTTAGGTAAATTTTTGAGGTGGAGTATTCGCTTCCTCACCCGATAGTCATGTGCCCCGGAAAGTATCCCAAAACTAAATACGGCAATCGGAACCGCTCCTGCAATCATGGCTGATTTAGCCATAAATTCCGATCTGGAGCTTGAATGAGTCGTCTCAGATTTGGAGGGTAGCAGATCAATCAGGTAGAGTGTGATTCGACGCAGGTCATCAGCAAAAAGGAAGAGGGCTGCCAACAGCTTGCCTATCAGGGTGATAAAAAAGCCGGACATCAATACAATCCTTAAACCACCAAAGACTTTTGGATCGAGTTTACTATAGAGTAAAACACCAACAAAAAAACCCAATGAAACAACAAAATAGCTGATTCTAAGGATCTTCCTGATTGGAGGACTAAAGTCTTCAATCAGCAATTTTATGGCCTGGTAGAGGTACAGATCCAACGCTACATAAAAGACAGCAATAACAACAAACACCATATATCTTGACATAATACTGTAGATATTCAGACATTCCGACACTCAGACATTCGGACCTGTCTGAAAGTCAGAATATCTGAGTGTCCGAAATTCTTTTCTTAGCTAATACCTAATCTTCTGTTGATCCTGGCAAAGAACAAGTACATGACTGGCACAATGACCAACGTAAGGAACGTCGCAAATGTCAAACCAAATATGATCGTCCATGACATAGGTCCCCAGAAGATCACGTTATCACCTCCCATATAGAAGTCCGGATTGTAGATGGTAAATAATTTGATGAAATCAATGTTTATTCCTACTGCCAACGGGATCAATCCAACAATGGTGGTAATCGCAGTCAGTAAAACGGGTCGCAACCTCGTCTTACCTGCCTCTACAATCGAACCAATGACCTCTTCAAAGGGTAACTTATCAACACCTAACTCCTCAGCCCGCCGTTTCCTGCTCAACTCAATGAAGTCGATCAACACAATCGCATTGTTCACAACAATCCCAGCCAATGAAATGATACCGATCATGGTCATAATTACCACGAAGTCCATTTGGAAAATAACCAATCCAAGGAATACTCCAATGGTACTCAGCACAACAGATGACATGATGATTATCGGCGTAGTTACCTTATTGAACTGAGAAACGATGATCAAAAAGATCAGGAATACAGCTAATAACAAGGCCCGACTTAGGAAAGCCATCTCCTTGGCTTGCTCTTCCTGCTCCCCACCAAACTTATAGGTATACCCACCGGGCATTTCCAGTTCGTTCTCCAAAAGCGTTTTGATCTGATTGTTGATCTCAGTTGGATTATAACCTCCCAATACGTTGGAGGAAAGCGTGATCATCCTGTCGAGATCTTTCCGCTTTACAGAACCATAGGTTGAACTCAGTTCTGCCTCAGCCACGGCAGAAATCGGTACCTGATGTATCGATCCGTCTGTCTGATCCCTGAATGTGATGCTCTTGTTCATTAAAGCATCCATATCATATCGATACTTATCCTGCAAGCGAAGCTCAATGTCATAATCGTCTTCACCTAACTTGAATTTGGAGATCTCTTTACCAAACAGTGATGTCCGGACTTCATTGGCTACATTGTAGGTAGACAGACCAAACCTCCTGGCCTTCTCTCGATCAATATCCACAATGAGTTCTGGTTTTCCCGTTTCCAAATCTGATTTCAACTCTTCGATACCCTGAATGGGTGATTCATTGATCATCAGACGCACTTGTTCGGTAATTTCGATGAGTTTCTCCAGGTTAGGACCTACAATTTCTATATTGATCGGTTTTCCTGTAGGAGGACCTGCCGCATCTTTATCAATGGTGATGGTAACACCAGGGAAATGTGTAATGCTGTTTCTGATTTCCTCCATCACATCACTGGTCATCACAAAATCTCCGGTTTCCGGATCCTTGCGGAACTGAAACTCTACGAAATTGACTGTAATACGTGCTTTATTAGGGGTTGATCCCTGTCCGAAGGCACTAGGATCATTAGGATCAGAAGCATCCTCTCCAACTTTGGTGATGACAGACTCCACCATATAGTTATACGGCTTCACCAGATCAAGCACCTCATTCTCTACTTTGTGTGCGTATTCATTGGTCCTTTCGATATCTGTCCCAATCGGTAGCTCGATGAAAACATTGACATATTTTGGCTCATTGATCGGAAAGAAAATCACCTTCGGTGGAAATGTTGCCATCAGCATAAATGAAAAGATCAGGAGAAATACAGTCCCGAAAAAGAAGACATACGGTCTCCATCCTCCCAGCGCAAAAGTCAGTGTCCTACTATAAATCCTTTCCAGGAAGGGTAAGAAAATAGCCTGAAAACGCTGTGAGAGCGGATCCAATACATAAACATCCAGTGCAATAATTACACCCAATATGATGAATAGATTACCAAAGACAGTCCATCCGATCACCAGAAACAGAATGCCAATACCTAGCAGTATCGCTACATTTCTCCATAATTTCGTGTAATCAACAACCCTATTCCCATCCTGAACTTTCATAAATGAGGCGATCAATACAGGGTTTACCACAAGGGCAACAAACAAGGAGGAGGTCAATGTGATCATCACCCCGAGCGGAAGATAAGACATAAATTGTCCCATCAAACCAGGCCATAGGGCCAGTGGAAGGAAGGCCGCTAATGTGGTAGCAGTGGATGAAATGATCGGCATCGCCACCTCCCCGACTCCCTTCTTCGTTGCTGCCAGAGGACTATACCCTTCTTCCATCAAACGGTAGACATTTTCCACCACCACAATTCCATTATCCACCAGCATACCCAGTGCCAGGATCAAAGAGAAAAGGATCATCATGTTTACCGTAATATCCATGGCTCCCAGAATATTGAAAGCAATAAACATGGACAATGGAATGGCAATACCTACAAACAATGCGTTTCGTGTCCCCAGGAAGAACAGCAGTACCAAAACCACAAGAATCACTCCTGATATGATATTGTTTTCCAGGTTGGACACCATCATCTTCACGAAGGTGGATTGATCGTTGGTCCTGACAATTTCCAGGTCATCCGGAAGTGTTGGTCTGACCCTTTCCATTACTTCATCAATCGCAGCGGTAATTTCCAACATGTTTTCACCACTCCGCTTGATCACATCCACCGAAACAACCGGATTGGTACTCAACCGGGCATAGGATTCCTTTTCGGTGTACCCAAATTCGATCTCGGCAATGTCTTTCAGGTAAACGATATTTCCCTTCTCATGCTTAATCACGATATCCTCCATCTGTTGGGGATTCGTAAATTCACCTACAACCCGGATCGATCGCCTCAATCCATCCTGTAAAATATTACCTCCTGAAAGGGTGACGTTTTCCGCGGTAACAGCGTTTTCAATATCGCTGAAGTTGATATCACGGGCTTCCATCTCATAAGGATTCACCATGATCTTCACTTCCTTGTCCTCTACCCCGGTGATATCAACCCTGGAAATACCTGAAATTTTTTCGATTTCATCCTGAATAGTCTCTGCAAACTCCTCCAGCTTCTGGACCGAGTAATTTCCCGACAGATTGATATTCATGATCGGGAACTCTGAGAAATTCATTTCAAAGACGTTTGGATCCTGCGGAAGGTCAGTGGGTAGCTCAGGCTTAGCCTTGTCCACCGCATCCTTTACTTTCTGAAGTGCATCCTCTACATCCACATCTGCCTGAAACTCTACGATAATTGTAGAATAGTCTTGTACAGAGGTGGAAGAAATCTCATCTACTTCAGAGATCGCGTTGATCTCCTTCTCCAATTCACGGGTCACCAGGTTTTCTATATCTACCGGTGAGTTCCCCGGATAAGGGGTCCCTACATATACGATCGGTTGCTCTATCTCCGGATAACTGTCTTTTGGCAGAGATTGATAGGAGATAATCCCCATGACAATGATCAGGAATGTTAAAAAGAAAACCGTATTCTTATTCTTCAGGGCGAAAGTAGTCAGCCAAAATTGCTTATCTACCTTCTCCTGATTGCTTAAATCATCAGATTTATTGATGTCTTTTGCCATTATGATGTGCTTTTGATAGAATTATAATGAAGCAGCCGATACAGATATTTCTGCCCCGTTGGTGACATTTCTGAATCCCTGGTTGATCACACTTGCTCCACTGGGTAGCCCGGCAATGATTTCAGTCATGTTTTGGAAACTCTTACCAGTTTGAACGGCGACTTTTTGAGCAACTCTTTTGCCATCCTTCATCCCAATGGTATAAACAAACTTTCCACCAGCATCAGATTGAATGACGTTGGTTGGAACACTCAATGCGTCCTTCTTCTCATAATCCACCAGCGATAACATGGCCACCTGATTGGGTCTGAATTTAACGTTTGGCTGAGCAGGTAGTGCTACTTCCAGCTTAAAAGTCCTGTTTTGATCATTGATTACATTCCCAACAGAGAGAATTTTACTCTTGAGTGTAATATCCTGAACGGGAAAGATCACTTCAACTTCCTGACCCGCGTCAAACTTTCCAAGAAAGGCTTCAGATACATCAGCAGATACATACATTTCATTGGGATTCATAATCCGAATCAACGGCAATCCGGGTTGAGCCATCTCTCCTACTTTGACAGGAATCGCATCGACCAAACCATTGAATGGTGCTCTGACAAAATATTGACTTAGTTGGGACTTGAGCGTAGCTAACCTTCTCTTCAGTGATTCATAGTTATTCTTGGCCTGCAAGTACTGGATCTCCGTACCAATATTTTGCTTCCACAGATTCTCCTGGCGTTCAAACATAGTTTTTGCCAGCTCAATCTGCGTTTCCACCTCAGAAACATTGTTAGCAATGATATCACTGTCGATCTGAACCAGTAAATCTCCCTTACGGACAGGCTGTCCCTCAGAAACGTTGATCTTTTCTACCCTTCCCATGGTCTCTGCACTCATCAGGATATTTTTCCTTGACGCAACCGATCCTCTTACTTCTACTTTATGAATAAAAGGTCGTTCAGTTACATTGTAGGATGAGACCAGAATTGTTCCTGCGGTTCCTTCTGATGTGGTATCCAATGCTGCTACCTCTTTCTCAAGTGTTGAAACCTGAGACTGTAAATCCATCAGTTCCTTTCTTTTTGTCTCCAGCTCAGCTTGTTTTTGTTCAAGCTCAGACGATCCACCTCCGCAGCTATATACAACTACTGCAATAAGGCTTAGTGCTATTAATCTAATATTTAAGTTGACCTTTTTCATGATCTATTGTTGGTTAAGTAATCCTAATGCTTTCTTTAATTCCAGTTGGGCTATAACCGCCTCAAAAAGTGTATTGTAATAATTGATGTCAGCTTCTTTCAAGCTGTTTTCCGCTTCGATCACCTCCAGATTAGAACCGACACCATTGCTGTACTTTTTGGTTGCAACATCAAAAATCTCTTGTGCAAGCGCTTTGTTTTCTTTTTGAACTTCCAAACGGTTTCGCGCATCATCATAATTAATCCTGGATTGCTGAATATCTACTTCAATTGAAGATTCAAGCTGATCAAAGGAGTTTTCTACCTGAAGCAAGGCCAGCTTTTCCTGCTGGATCTGATTGGCGCGTTGCAAACCGGTAAATAAACTCCAGCTCATCCGCAATCCAAACATGTTGTAACCATACCATTTATCTGGCCCTACAGTTTCCTGCTCTGAAAAGCCACTGTTGGTACTAAAGATCCCTCCGAATGTCGGTGACTGTGTGGAATAACCCAGGTTAGCAAAAGCTGAGATCACAGGCAGTGATTCTGCATATTTATTCCTGATATTTAGCTGTTGCAACTTCTGATTTGCAATCAACACCTGATAATCTGGTCTTCTCGCATAATCCCAATCTTCACTCACCTCTATTTCTGATTCCAGTATGGCTGTTGACATGGTCTCTACCAGCTCAATCTCTTTATCGAGCGGATAATTCATCTGAAACTTCAACAGCCTCTCCGAAAGATCTACCAGTCGCACGAAATTGTCACGCTCAGTCATAAGGTTGTTTAAGCTAACCTTGATCCGATCAACATCAATTTTCTCTGCGAAACCATTTTCGTACATGGCCCGGGTGTCTGAGTAAAGCGTATCAACTCTGTTGATGTTTGACTCATACAATTCCACTCTTTCCTTATTGATCAGCAAGTTGTAGTAAGCTTTAGACACGTTGAGGATCAATTCCTCCTCAGTCTGGTTGTAGTTTTTTACTGCCAGGTCTTTGTATGCTTGTGAAGCTTGTAACCCCACAATATAAGATCCGTTAAAAATGAGTTGATTGATATTCAGGCTTGCATCACCCGCTCCTTTTAATTGAAAGAAGTTTTGTGCAGCCGCTACATCTCCTGGTTGAATTCCAGGTACATTCCCCAGGCCGAAGAAATCACTATCTGGATTATATTGCCCAAAGAATCTCGGTTGTGTCTCAGCATAAGACACACTCATATTTCCATCCACCTGAGGCAATCCAATACCAATGGTCTCTCTCACTCTGGCATCAGCAATTTCCTGATCCAGTCTGGCGTTCTTTACACTCACAGCGTTATTGATGGCATATTCAATGCAATCGTCCAGGGTGAAACCCTTTGCTGTGGTCAAGGTTGCTGTCTCCGTCTGGGCATGGACCAGCACAGGCAGCAAAAGCGCAATTGTTAGTAGTCGTCCTATTCCTTTCATTTGAGTTGGTTTTCTATGTGTTTCTTTTGATACTCTTTGTAATACTTTCGCCCGTTGTCTGACAACAGCCCATGAATAAAGTGATCAAATATCTGGACCTGGACCTCAACAAAATCAAAGTCGCTCTTAGGGAAGGCCCGTTCATCAAAAATGAGCTGTACTTGCTCTACCCGCATTATTGACAGTATTTTTTCATTTAATTCAGTTCTGTATAGATTTTCTTTTTTCCCGCGAATAAGGTTATTCATCACTTTACCCATGATGAAGTTGTCTTTATAATCTTTGAAAACCTCCCAGGCCTCGGGATGATACTTCTGCAAATCATAAAGAAGTGACGGATTCACCCTTGATATATTTTGACGGATGCACTTTGAAAGCAAAAAAAGTTCCTCCAATGCATCTGCAGCATTTTCGGTCACCTCAGATATCTCTTTCATTTCACCTGTGAGATAGTTTTTGGCGGTTTCTGTCACCAAATCATCCTTGTGATTAAAATGCTGGTAAATGGTTTTTTTGGATACCGAAACTTCTCTGGCCACGTCATCCATCGAGACACTCCTTACTCCATATCTCATAAACAGTGTCTCGGCTCCCTCTATTATTTTCTGCTTCACTATATATTTATCTTCCTAACATTAACATAATACTCTGGAAACTTTCGGTATATTAAAAGTTTCCTGGGTTTACGGTGTTTAACAATATGTGTTTCATTTTGTTGATAATTATTTAAAAAAAGTGATCAGTGGTTGATTTTTATTACAGGAAGCATGGAAAAGGGATAAAAAACATCATATGTTTTCATGGTTTTGGTGAAGACCACAAAGTGTTTGACAGCATGATTGCTCAAATTTTACAGGCTGAAATCAACGTCACCTGTTATGCCATCGACATATACTATCATGGAGAAAGTAACAGAGAAAATGAACCCCTCAGTAAACTTCAATGGAAGCAGGCCTTCCATCGGTTTCTGGATCAAGAAAAGATTAAAAAATTCTCATTAATTGGATTTAGCCTGGGAGGTAGATTTAGTCTCGCCACCATGATGGCATTCCCCAAAGCAATTGAAAGCGTTTTCCTGATTGCTCCTGATGGAGTGTTCCAGTCTGTTTGGTATAAAATAGCCACTTCCTTTCCGGGGAATAGCCTTTTCAAATATTTCATGAACACCCCAAAGACCTTTGATCGGTTTGTGACACTTTCAAAAAAGACAGGACTGGTTTCCAGATCATTAACCAGGTTTGTTGAAACTTCTTTACGAGAGACCCACCAAAGACAAAGGGTTTATCAAACCTGGACTTATTTCTCTCCATTACAACCGAAACTTTCATCTGTTACCAGATGTATTAACCAGCACAACATACCGACGCATGTTGTATTGGGAATTCATGATAATATTATTCCTCCAAAAAAAATATTGACCAAACTCAAACCAATCCGGCACCTCCAGACTGAGGTAGTTAATGCCAAACATCACCAAATGATCAAAGAATCTACACCTTACATCATATCTGCACTTAAAAACCAGAATCTTTGAGCAATTATTCTATTTTTGCGTTTGAATTACACACCTTTTTGAATGATCCATTTCTTTGAAAAAACCAGTTCTGAAGTTTATGCAGTACTCACCTCAAAAGATTTGTCTCAGGACGATAAAAGCAAACTCACCTGGCTTTTTTCGGGCGCTAAGCTTTTAACAGATAGAGAGATCTCTGATGCTTTTATTGGTCCTCGAAAGGAAATGGTCACTCCCTGGAGTACCAATGCTGTTGAGATCACCCAAAATGCAGGCATCACGGGCATCATTCGCATTGAATCCTTTGTAAAAAATGAGGGGCAGCCATTTGATGAGATGCTTAGGCAAAAGTATGTCTCACTTGACCAGGAGATCTTCACTTTAAATACCGAATCGGCCCCCATCCAATATATTGAGGACCTCGAAGCTTATAATGAGCAAGAAGGCCTCGCACTCTCCGGTGAGGAAATTGATTTTCTCAAAGACGTATCCAAAAAAATTAATCGGAACTTAACAGACTCCGAGGTCTTCGGGTTCTCACAGATCAACTCAGAACACTGCCGTCACAAGATTTTCAATGGTAAGTTTATTATAGATGGCAAAGAACAGGAACTTTCTTTGTTTCAATGGATCAAGAAGACCTCAAAGGCTCACCACAACCTCATCGTATCGGCCTACAAAGACAACGTGGCATTTATCAAAGGTCCGGTCATCGAGCAATTTGCACCGAAAACCCAGGACAAGCCTGATTATTTTACCCTTTCAGATTTTGAGTCTGTCATCAGCCTTAAGGCCGAAACACATAACTTCCCGACCACAGTAGAGCCTTTTAACGGTGCAGCTACTGGTTCTGGTGGAGAGATCCGGGATCGACTGGCAGGTGGTACTGGTAGTTTTCCGCTGGCGGGTACTGCTGTGTATATGACCAGCTACTCCCGTGTGGGGTCAGGTAAAAAATATGAGGAAAAAGTCCCTGCAAGAAAATGGCTTTACCAAAGTCCCAAGGACATTCTGATTAAGGCTTCAAACGGAGCCAGCGATTTTGGAAACAAGTTTGGTCAACCCTTGATCTGCGGAAGCCTTTTCACCTTTGAGCACCAGGAAAATGAAGAAATCCTGGGATTTGACAAAGTGATCATGCTGGCAGGCGGTGTGGGATATGGAAAGCATAAAGACAGCCTGAAAAAAGAGGTGAAGCCTGGTCAGAAGATCGTGATGATGGGTGGTGACAACTATCGGATAGGTATGGGAGGTGGAGCCGTATCTTCAGTAGATACCGGAGATTTCAAGAAATCCCTGGAGCTGAATGCTGTACAGAGGTCAAACCCGGAAATGCAAAAACGCGTTGCCAATGCTGTTCGTGCATTGGCCGAAGCAGAAGAAAACCCTGTTGTCTCGATCCATGATCATGGAGCGGGAGGCCACCTGAATTGTTTCTCCGAGCTGGTAGAAGATACCGGCGGCAAGATCTACCTGGATGAGCTTCCTATTGGGGACCCCACACTTTCTGATAAGGAAATCCTGGGTAATGAATCCCAGGAGCGGATGGGTTTGGTAATGAAAGATCAGGATCTGGATTACCTAAAAAGAGTTTCTGAGAGAGAAAGGACACCATGCTATATTGTAGGTGAAGCTACGGATGATCAGCAATTACAATTCCTCAAAAAAAACCAGGATGCCAAAGCTTTTGACTTGAAGATGGAACATCTTTTTGGATCCTCTCCCACAACAATCCTTGAAGATCAGGCCAAAGAAAGATCATTCATTCCTTTTGAATACAAGGCCAATGATATAGAGAAATACCTTGAAGACATCCTTCAGCTTGAAGGTGTTGCATGCAAGGACTGGTTAACCAATAAAGTTGACAGGTCAGTGACCGGTAAGGTAGCCCTCCAGCAAAGCATTGGTGAGATCCAGGTTCCGCTGAATAACGCTGCGGTTATGGCGTTGGATTTTAAAAATGATAAAGGTGTAGCTACTTCCATTGGTCATTCATCGATACCTGCTTTGATCGATTCAGGTGTTGGCTCCCGTCTCAGTGTAGCAGAGGCGCTCACCAACCTCGTCTTTGTTCCTCTTACCCATGGATTAGAGGGTGTTTCATTGAGCGCCAACTGGATGTGGCCGGCAAAAAATGAAGGGGAAAATTATAGATTGTATAAAGCAGTAAAAGAGCTGAGTGATTTTGCGATTGACCTGGGGATCAACATTCCCACCGGAAAAGATTCACTCTCGATGACCCAGAAATATCCTGATGGAAAAAAGGTGCAGTCACCCGGCACAGTTATCATCAGCTCAGTTGGTGAGGTCTCCGGACTTCAAAAAATTGTGACACCTGATTTGGTGACAGATAAATCTGGTACACATCTGCTATATGTTGATTTTTCCGGAAAATCTTTTGCGCTTGGAGGAAGCAGCTTTGCACAAGTCAACGCATCAGTCGGTGAAGAAGCTCCTGATGTTCGGGCTAAATCTTTAAAAAATGCCTTTTTGGCTGTTCAGGATCTTATTCAACATGATCTGGTACTGGCGGGTCACGATGTATCTGATGGAGGCATGATCACTGCCCTGCTGGAGATGAATTTCCCAAATCAATCCAGCGGAATCAAGGTGGACCTGACAGGATTTGATGAAAAAGATCCGATTAAGGTGCTGTTTTCAGAACGTCCAGCCGTTTTGCTTCAGGTAGAGAATTTAGAACTGGTCACAGAAACATTCAGGCAATTTGATGTGTCCTTTACGGCATTGGGTGAAGTGATAGAAAACAGGGAATTGGTCATCGAAGGGGAAGAATTGACGCTGAGGCTATCGATCGATGATTACAGAGACCTGTGGTTCAAAACATCTCATTTGCTTGACAGAGAACAAAGCGAACCTGCACATGCGGACTTAAGAGCTGGCAACTACAAGCTACAACCACTTGTTTATTCATTTGATTCAAAGTTTAGCGGAACTTATCGTGAATATGGAATCGATCCCGGCAGGAAAGTCAACTCAGGGATCAGGGCTGCCATCATCAGAGAGCAAGGAGTGAATGGTGACAGGGAAATGGCGTATGCGCTTTACCTTGCAGGGTTTGATGTGAAAGATGTACATATGACAGACCTGATCACAGGTCGGGAAGACCTGAGTGACCAGGACATGATCGTTTTTGTCGGAGGCTTTTCTAATTCAGATGTGCTGGGTTCTGCTAAAGGATGGGCTGGATCTTTTCTTTTCAATGAAAAAGCCAAATCCTCATTGGATGCTTTTTATCAAAGAGAAGACACTTTAAGCCTTGGCGTTTGTAATGGATGTCAGGCCATGATGGAGCTTGGACTTGTATACCCGGAAATGGACAACCACCCCACCATGCATCATAATGGGTCCGGTAAGTTTGAATCCAGTTTTGTGTCAGTAGATATTCAGCCCAATGATAGTGTAATGTTTGGATCCATGTCTAACACCTCGCTGGGGATATGGGTTGCTCACGGTGAAGGGAAATTTATCTTGCCTGGATCTGAAGACCAATACTGCATCCCCTTGAAGTATAGATATGATGAGTTTCCGGGCAATCCCAATGACAGTGATTTTGCCACAGCCGCTGTGGTTTCAAAAGATGGAAGACATGTGGCCATGATGCCACATTTGGAGCGATCGTTATTCCCCTGGAACTGGCCACATAATCGGTCAATCAGGGGTATTGAGGTTACTCCCTGGATTGAGCCTTTTGTCAATGCTAGAAAATGGATTGAAAAAAGAAGGTCATCCTAGATAATTATGTTTTTATTTTAACCAATTCCTGCTACTTTTGCAGTCCGATTTGACCCATTGAGTAAATTCTATGAGTCTAAGGTCTGAAAGTCTGGATCTGAATTTGGAAAGAGCTTTAGAATTAGCTTGAAAAGAAATTCAGTTTTTATTGGCCTATGGTGTTCCCGATAGCTATCGGGAGGCAACACGTTGAGAGTCTGAGTAAAACCAGACTTAGTAGGACAAAAGCTTTAGAATTAGCTTGAAAAAAAATTCAGTTTTTATTGGCCTATGGTGTAACTGGCAACACGTCTGGTTTTGGTCCAGAAGAGTCTAGGTTCGAGCCCTAGTAGGCCAACATACAATCCGCTAATATTGCTGTTATTGGCAATCCTGGCGGATTATTTTATTTTGAAGCTCTCTAAAATGTCACTGGTTAAAATCTTTAGCGGAAAAGGCACTTCGGAACTTTCCGAGAAAATCGCTCAGTTCTATGGTAAGCCCCTGGGGAAATGTACTTCTCAGAAATTCAGTGACGGTGAGTTGAATTTCAGCTTCAACGAATCTGTTCGGGGTGAGCATGTCTATCTTATTCAATCTACCAATCCCCCTACGGAAAACATCATGGAGCTTCTGCTCATGATTGATGCTGCCAAAAGGGCCAGCGCCAAGCATATTACAGTAGTCGTACCTTATTTTGGATATGCCCGGCAGGATCGCAAAGACAGGCCGAGAGTATCTATTGCTGCCAAACTTATGGCAAACATTCTTTCAGCCGCTGGAGCCAGTCGATTGCTGACATGCGACCTTCATGCCGGACAGATCCAGGGCTTCTTTGATATTCCGGTAGACAATCTGGATGGCACGGCTTTCTTTGTACCTTATATCAGGAGTCTGAAACTGGATAACCTGATCTTTGCTTCCCCAGACGTTGGAGGAACAGCAAGAACCAGGAGTTTCGCTAAATTCTTTGAAGCTGACATGGTGGTATGTGATAAGCACCGAAAACGTGCCAATGAAATCGCTACCATGCAGGTGATTGGAGATGTGGAAGGAAAAGATGTAATCCTCGTTGATGACCTCGTAGATACCGCCGGAACCATTTCCAAAGCCGCCAATATCATTAAGGAGAAGGGTGCTACTTCTGTGCGGGCGGTGTGTACACACCCGGTTCTGTCTGGCAAAGCTTATGAAAATATTGAAGGGTCTGCACTCACCGAGCTGGTGGTGACAGATACCATTCCTCTCAAGGAAAAAAGCGAAAAAATTAAAGTATTGACGGTAGCTGATCTTTTCGCCAAAGCGATCAGGAAGATACACGACAATGAATCTATTAGTTCACTATTTATCAATTACAATTAATCATTATTTATGAAAACTGTTGAGATTATAGGGTATAAAAGAGCAAATCTTGGCAAAACCGAATCTAAGAGACTAAGAGAGGAAGGTTATGTCCCCTGCGTACTTTATGGTGGAAAAGAGCAAATTCATTTTTATGCTCCCAACATCCTGTTTCGTGAAGTTATATACACTGCTGAGGCTCACTTTGTGGAGCTAAACATTGAAGGAGAGAAAACGAGAGCAATCCTTCAGGAAGCACAATTTCATCCTGTGAGTGAGGCGATCCTACATGCTGATTTTCTACAGTTGTTCCCAAGCAAGATCATCAAAATGGAAGTACCTATCCATTTGATAGGTCGGGGACTGGCTCCGGGAGTTCAGCAAGGAGGTAGATTCGTTCATAAACTGAGAAGGCTTAGCGTAAAAGCATTGCCTGATAATATGCCTGAGCATATCGATGTGGATGTTTCAAAACTTGGGCTTGGTAAATCTGTTAAAGTATCCGCCATTACAGCGGATAATTTTGAGATCCTAAACAGCCCGATCATTACCATTGCGACTGTTGAAGTACCTAGAGCGCTTAAGACGGTGGAAGAAGAAGCTGAGGAAGCTCTGGAAGCTGAAGGTGCTGAAGAAGGTGCTGAAGGTGCTGAAGGTGGTGAAGAAACTGCAGAAGCAGAATCTTAAAAATTTAATACTAGAAAAATAAAATCCTGCCCATATTTAGGCAGGATTTTTTTTGCATACTATGAAATACCTGATCGCTGGACTTGGGAATATTGGGCCAGAATACGAGGTTACCAGACATAATATCGGATTCCTGGTCCTCGACAGGCTGGCCGATCTCCAAAAGACAAACTTTTCGCAAGACAGACATGCCTTTGCCAGTGAAATCAAGTACAAAGGCAGAAGCATCACCCTGATCAAGCCCACTACCTATATGAATCTAAGTGGTAAAGCGGTGAACTATTGGATGAATCAGCTAAAAATCCCCAAACAAAATATTTTGGTGATTACTGATGATGTTTCGCTCCCATTTGGAAAACTCAGGCTAAAACCAAAGGGCTCAAGTGCCGGCCATAATGGGTTGAAGAACATTGAGGAAACCCTGGGAGGACAGGATTTTCCACGACTCAAATTTGGGATTGGTGATGACTACCCTAAAGGCAGACAGGTTGACTATGTGCTCAGTCCGTTTTCTAAAAAAGAATTTGAGACTTTGACCATAGAGATCGACCGATGTATTGATATGATCTATTCTTTTTGCTCCATAGGCATTGAAAGAACCATGAATCAGTTTAACTAATCCAAAACATGCTAGACAATCAATCCATCTGCCTTGCACTTCAAATTGTTCCACGAAAAGAAGGCGCCAACACCTATCATCTTGTAGACAAAGCCATTGAAGTGATCCAGGCATCAGGTGTAAAATACATGATCACACCCATGGAAACAGTGATGGAAGGACCATTTGACCGGTTAAATGAAATCGCTCTAAAAGCTCAACAAGCGGTCATCGAGGCCGGAGCAGAGGAAGTACTCGTATACATCAAGATGCATTATCGTACATCAGGTAATGTGACATTTGAAGAAAAACGCCTCGATCGCTAATAGTTAATTAAGCTCTTCGGCTGTCCAGAGTTGTCTCCTCATTTTTGTTTCTTCCCTAACCCTGGCAACATCTTCAGGTTTTATAGCTGAAGCCTTATTTCCCCAGGAAGTTCTGATATAAGTAAGAATAGCCGCTACCTGTTCATCTGAAAGAAATTCTTTCCAGGGGGGCATTTCACCATCAAAGGTTTTTCCATTCACTTCAATGGATCCTCCCAGTCCTCCTAACACCACCTTGATCAAACGGTCCTCATCCCCTTCGACCCAATCCGTCTCCTGGAGTGGAGGGAATAGATCACCTGTTCCCTGCCCACTGAATTGATGGCAGGGTGCGCAGCGGGTAGTATACAGCTGTGCGGCTTCTGATAATGTTTCTCTTGAAGCATCACCGCTTTCTGCTCGCCCTTCGGTGTTTTTATCTGGTAATGTAAAAGCCAGGAATGAATTTCCTGCCCTTGTGCCTGGCTTCCCTCCTCCTCCTGCTGCAATGACC
The DNA here is from genome assembly GCA_965223915.1 of Cyclobacteriaceae bacterium. Taxonomy (GTDB): domain Bacteria; phylum Bacteroidota; class Bacteroidia; order Cytophagales; family Cyclobacteriaceae; genus UBA7330. The sequence continues at coordinate 5,042,182 of OZ245027.1, forward strand.
ACGTATTGTTTCCCATCCACTACATAGGTAGCCGGTGTGGCATATCCTCCAGCAGGAAGCTTGACTTCCCATAACAGTTCACCCGTTTCTTTATCGTATGCCCTGAACATTTCATCCATGGCCGCTCCAATGAAAACAAGACCACCAGCGGTGACTATTGGACCACCCATATTAAAGGACCCCGTCGGTGGTTCATGTTCCAGGCCCGGATGATGCCCCAAAGGAACCTGCCACAAAATTTCACCTTCATTCAGGTCGATCGCATTGAGTGTTCCCCATGGCGGTGTGCTGATTGGGTAGCCTTCATTGTCTTTCACAGGTTGATGCCCGGTTACCTTAAACGGATAACCGTCAGGATCATCATTTCTTAGGACCTGGATGAGCTCCGGCTCATTGCTGGCATTGACGAAGAGCACACCGGTTGCTACGTCCACAGCGGCGCCACCCCAATCTGTGCCCCCATTAAACTGAGGAAAAACTATACCTCCTTCAAAGGAAGGAGGGTCATAAAGCGAAGATGCCCCATACTTATCCCAAACATGTTCTTTTACAAATGCATGGGCTTCGGGTGACCTTTGCGTGATGTCCTCTTCCCGGAAGCCGTGCCGGGCATAAGGTGGTGGCAACACCGGGAAAGGTTGCGTAGGCGATGACACCTCACCAGGTACTTCCGAGCTCCTCACCGGACGCTCCTCAATAGGAAACAGCGGTTCACCCGTGACCCGGTCAAACACAAAGACCATCCCTACCTTAGTGACCTGCGCCACAGCGTCTATTCTTTTGCCCTCATGGCTTACAGTGATCAAATTCGGAGGTGCTGGCACATCATAATCCCAGAGGTCATGATGGACAATCTGGTAATGCCATATTCGTTCGCCAGTTTGGGCATTGAGCGCAACCACACAATTACTAAACAGATTATTCCCCGTACGCTCAATCCCAAAATGATCATTGGAAGCGGATCCTGTTCCAAAGTACAGGATGCCACGCTCCTCATCCATTGAAAAGCCGCCCCACGGATTAGAGCCCCCAAAAGTTTTCCAGGCATCTTTGGGCCATGTGTCATATCCAAATTCTCCGGGATGTGGGATGGTATGGAAGATCCATTTCCTCTCGCCGGTGTGCACATCATAGGCACGCACATGCCCAGGTGCCTGCACGCCTGAACCTTCACCCAACTGAGAACCTACGATAAGCAAATCTTTATAAGTGATGGCCGGAGAAGATGCATTCAGAAAAGCCCGGTCGATCTCCCTATCGAGATTCTCCAACAGGTCAATCCTACCCTTCTGTCCAAACTCAGGTCGGGGACGACCTGTTTTGGCATTCAATGCGTACATGAATGGTCCTCTCCCAAAGAAAACAGTTGACTCCTTCCCATCCGTCCAGAAGGTAACTCCACGATTTGCCCCTGTAGATCTTGAAAGCCTGTTATTCCCTTCTTCATAACTATTGGGATCAAACCACCAGATCTCTTTACCTGTCCTGGCATCAATGGCAAACGCCTGGACTTTTGGAGAAGTGCCATAAAGCACTGTATCAATAATAATAGGATTGCATTGGATAGAATACCCTGGATCACCGGCTTTGTATTCCCAGGCCAATGACAAATGATGTACGTTATCCCTGTTGATCTGATCTGCAGGAGAATACTTGGTGTTAGCCTTCGTGGCACTGGTCACTTCCCAGGTTGCCATAGTATCTTCAACCCCGGTCTCCCGGCAGGCGACAATCGCGATCAGAAAAGCAATGGAACAAACCACATGGTTGAATAGTTTATGATATTGAACCGGGATGTTTTGGAGTAAATACATCTAATTGAGGATAGATTGGGTCTAATATTATTAAAAATAATTGTATTCCTAACTTCTTGTCATGTCTTACTGACCCCTAAAGTATCTCAATGAGAATGGTTTATAAGAAAGGATTGACTATTTTTGGAATACTCAACTGTTTTTGGAAACATTTTTGCTTTGTGTAAGTTGGATTAGATATCAGGTGATGAAGACAGCATTATTATCTCTACTTTTTATCGGCATTTTATTTACGCTAGTCACTAGCTGTGACAGCGAGCGTATAAACCCTGCTGAAGAATCTTTTGAATTTTATGAAAACGCCAACCTCGTTGAGGAGTTTCCTTATGCAGAATTGGGTGAAAAACTGGTGTTCCGCCATTATTACATGGCGGCAGATAAAGAAAACATCGCTAACGATGAGTATGCCGAAGAGGTTTATTTTGCTGTAAATGCCGGCGAGGAGTTTTATCTGGAGGGACCAGAACTTCAGGACATTGACTTTGTCTTCAAACAATATTGTGACTGCACCACTTTCGACAAACTAAAGATCGTAGACGGCTACCTAAAAGGGGATAAAAAGGGTAACGACCGCTACCTATTGGAAGCCAATGTCGAATTAAGAGGATATTACATGCATGAAGGAGAGATCCTTGAGTCTCAAATACTTCATTCTGCTTTTACCGGACTTTTCAAGAAAGGTTCTATTTCAGCGATAAACCAGCGCTAAGCAATCGTAGCACCATTTTCAGCAGCTTCCTCAGGATTAACAGCTTTCAGTGATCCATCAGGATTTTCTGCAAACAATAGCATGCCCTGCGATTCAATGCCCATGATCTTACGGGAAGCCAGATTTGCCAATACAGTCACTTTCTTTCCAACCATCTCTTCAGGGTTGAAATGCTTCGCAATACCACTTACTATGATCCGTGTATCCACTCCAGTGTCTACTGTTAGCTTGATGAGTTTATCAGATTTCTCGACTTTTTCAGCAGCTTTAACCTCGCCAACCCTCAGATCCATTTTCATGAAATCGTCAAATTTCATTTCTTCTTTGATAGGCACCACTTTCTGGTTATCGGTCTCCATGTTTTTTTCTTTAGTATCTGTTAGTTTTTTGACCTGAGCCTCGATTTGTTCATCTTCAATCTTTTCGAACAGATATTGCTGCTCTCCTAATTTAGCACTGGCATCCACCATATTGAGGGAACCTGTATCGATCCACTTCTTGCTATTGACTGGCAAGGTCTTGAATAGTTTTTGTGCGGTGTGAGGCAAGAATGGCTCGGAAAGTACGGCCAGGTTACCTGAGATCTGAATGGCGATGTTCATGATCGTTTTTACGCGCTCAACATCGGTCTTGATCAACTTCCATGGTTCATTATCTGCCAGGTATTTATTCCCCAGCCTGGCCAGGTCCATCAAATGATTCACCGCTTCTCTGAACTTAAACTGGTCCAGCGCCCCTCCTATCCTATCCGGAAAGGATTTAAGTGTTTCAATGGTAGTCTCATCTTCAGGAGTCAGCTCTCCCAGTGCAGGCACTTTGCCCTCAAAATACTTATGTGTGAGCACAACAGCCCGGTTGATGAAATTCCCAAATATGGCCAGCAGCTCACTGTTGTTTCTTGCTTGAAAGTCCTTCCAGGTAAAATCATTGTCTTTCGTTTCCGGCGCATTCGCTGTCAATACGTATCTCAAAGTGTCCTGCTTATCGGGAAACTCTTCCAGGTATTCATGTAGCCATACAGCCCAATTGCGGCTGGTTGAGATCTTGTTGGACTCCAGGTTAAGGAATTCATTGGCTGGCACATTATCAGGAAGGATATAACTTCCCTCAGCCTTGAGCAATGCGGGAAAGATGATACAATGAAATACAATGTTGTCTTTCCCTATGAAGTGAACTAACCGGGTATCGTCTTTCTTCCAGTAATCTTCCCAATCCTTACCCTGTTCTTTTGCCCAGTCCTTGGTGGCTGAAATGTACCCAATGGGTGCATCAAACCAGACATACAATACTTTCCCTTTGGCATCTTTTAATGGCACTGAAATACCCCAGTCGAGGTCACGTGTCATCGGTCGTGGTTTCAGTCCATTGTCAATCCAGCTTTTGCACTGTCCGTAAACATTGGGTTTCCATTCCTTATGTTCTTTCAATATCCATTCTTTGAGCCACTCCTCATACTGGTCCAATGGGAAATACCAGTGCTTGGTCTCTTCCATGGTGGGCTCGGCACCGCTTAACATGGATTTCGGATTGATGAGCTCACCAGGGCTCAGGGTTGACCCACAATTCTCACACTGATCCCCATAGGCTTCCGGAAAAGAACAGGTGGGGCAAGTACCTTTGATGTACCGATCAGCCAGAAACTGCTTTTCTATGGGATCAAAAAATTGCTTTGAGCTCTGCTCAATAAATTTTCCATCTTCATACAATTTCTTGAAAAATTCCGCTGCCGTTTCATGATGCGTTTTTGAGCTGGTGCGATGATAAATATCAAAGCTAATTCCAAAATCGTTAAATGACTTTTTGATCTGTTCATGGTATTTGTCCACCACCTGCTGAGGAGTGATCCCCTCTTTACGCGCTTTAAGGGTAATGGCTACACCGTGTTCATCGGATCCACAGATAAATGCCACATCTTTTTCTTTGGACCTTAAATACCTCACGTAGATATCAGCCGGAACATATACACCGGCAAGATGTCCAATGTGGACGGGTCCATTGGCGTATGGTAAAGCAGAAGTAATGGTATACCGGTTGAATGATTTTTTAGTCATTTTTAACATTTGAAGCGCAAATATAGAAAGGATTAGGCAAGGCTTTTGCCTAGATTACGTTCAATAAAAATAACCTTTGGGTAATGGGAACTTAAATAGCGAAAAATCCTTTTAAAGTTTCAAAATCACCATTGGTAGAAATCATGTAAGTCATTTACAAATTTCTTCCTTACTTGCAATAAAATTCGGTCAATGAAGAGAACCCTAGCAACATTATTTTTCCTTTCCACCCTTGTGTCTTATGCCCATGAAAAAACAGGGTATAATATCCATATCGACCTGGCTTCGGTGAAAGATGATCAGCTAAACATCTCTATTCGTCCTCCTGCATCAGATGATGATTATGTCGAATATCATATGGCCAAAGTAGTCCCGGGCACCTATGATGAGTCGAACTTCGGGAGTTTTGTCAACAGGTTGAAAGCCTTCGATGAAAGCGGTGTTGAACTCTATGTAGAAAGGCTTGACACCAACCGCTGGAAGATCCAAAACGGAGGCAAATTGAGAGAAATCAATTACTGGGTACACGATACTTTTGACCGGTTTGGCGATTATGGAGACGATATCGATGATTTCATTTTTGAACCCAATGGCACCAACTTCGATAAATTCCGAAATGCTTTTCTCATCAATACCTTTGGAGTGGTAGGGTATTTACATGGGATGAAAGACCAACCCTATCAGCTAAGGGTCAGGCACTCTCCAAAAATCTATGGTGCATCAGCCCTTGAAAGGATATCTTCCAATGACTCTGTAGACATTTTCAAAGCGGATGACTTCAATTACCTGGCAGATAGTCCCATCATGTATACGGTGCCAGACACAGTCACCCGGGAAATTGCCAATGCCAAGGTGATGGTTTCTTCATACTCCCCTAACAACCTCGTTTCATCAGAACAGATCATGGATCAGATCTATGACCTGATGGTAGCTCAGGCTTCTTATCTTGGAGGTAAACTTCCTGTGGATCGGTATTCTTACCTAATCTACATGGTAGATGATAAGATCACTCCTTATTTCGGGGCATTGGAGCATTCCTATTCTACCCTGTTTTACCTGTTTGAAAATGACATTGATTATATCGGGAAATATGTGCGCGACATCGCAGCCCATGAGTTTTTCCACATAGTTACCCCGCTAAACATTCATTCTAAGGAGATTGGCAATTTTGATTTTATCAATCCAAAAATGTCCAAACATCTTTGGTTGTATGAAGGTGTGACAGAATATAGCTCAATGCATGTGCAGGTGAAATATGGGCTTTACAACGTGGGGACCTTTATTGAGGAAATCCGTCAGAAACTCTATGAGTCCAGTATGTATCCTGACGTTTCATTCACCTATATGAGCGAGCACATCCTGGAGCCCAGGTATGAGGCCATGTATCAGAATGTTTATGCCAAAGGTGCGTTGATCGGATTGTGCCTGGATCTTTACCTGCTGAAGTACTCGAGGGGCACTTACGATCTCCAACATCTTATGCGGGATCTTTCTAAGATGTTTGGCAAGGATGAATCGTTTGAGGATGATGAGCTGTTTGATATCATTGAAAAACTTACTTTCCCTGAAATACGCGAATTTCTGGATAAGCATGTTGCCGGAGATGAGCCACTGCCCATGAAAGATGTGCTATCCTGGGTGGGCATCAATTACATCGAAGATGGGCAGGAATCGGAGATCACCTTTGGCAACGTGGGCCTGCAACAAAATGATGATGACCAGCTAATTGTTACTGATGTCTCTGACATGGATGCCTTTGGAAGAAAAATCGGATTCAAGACGGGCGACATTATCATTGCAGTGAATGAAAAAAGTACAGATACCGAAAGCTTATACGAAACGCTCGACCACTATTTCTCTACTACCATGCCAGGTGAAAAGGTCTCCATAGAAGTATTGAGGGCTAATAAACGGGGAAAGCTCAAGAAAAAGACCCTGAAGGCCAAAGCTTTTAAGACCACCAGAAGAATAAGTTATGAGTTGGAGATTGCTGATGAACTCTCTGAGCATGAAAGAAACCTGCTCCTGACCTGGCTCACGCCCCATCATTCTAACTCAAGCACCCCCCCTGATTGAGTTTGGTTGTACCAAAACCTTAATTAAAAAGACCTAAATGGCTATTTACTTACTTATTAAAATGAGTAGGGTCTAACTACTATTGATAAATAATGGACAGAAAAAAGCATTTCGCAATCCTATTAGGCCTGATCGCTGCACGCTTTTTTTCAGCGACTTGTGTTAAACCGCTTAATGTGTACCGATGGTGGTAGTTGGATCTGGAGCTCATTGTTCAGGTATTTCTTCATGGTTGAAACAGGTGATGAAACAGGATCTGATTGGCTGGATTCCATGGAGTACTGTCGGATTTGTGATACTGGGGATGAACCTGCACAGCTTAAAACATTAGCTCAGGGAATAGAATTTAACATAATATCAATGAACAAACTCATCACACTATTTACCCTTACATCAATATTTTTTCGTGTTTATGGTCAACAAGACCTGGTCAACCCTTTTGAAGAATGTGGCATAAAGGGTAGCATCACGATCTATGATTACAATGCCAAAAAGTGGATTTCAAGCGATATCAATGACAGTCATTACGCGACGCTGCCTGCCTCTACATTTAAAATTATCAATACTTTAATTGCGCTGGATGCTGGTGTAATCACCGATGAAAATGAAATCATCAAATGGCCAGGGGTCACAGATACTGTAAAATACGGCTATCGACCGGATATCTATCATGACATGAGCATGAAAGAAGCTTTTAGACTATCCGCCGGATGGGTGTATGTAGAACTGGCCAAAAAGATTGGAAAAGTAAAATATCAACAATACCTGACTGCCTGTCAATATGGAAATGTAGACCTATCTGTTGATGACGATGATTTCTGGAACTTCGGAGGGTTTACCATCTCTCCCGCTAATCAGATTGAAACACTCATTGGAATATATGAAGAGACGTTACCCTTTAACAAAGAACACTATAGCACGCTGAAAAAAATGATGCTGAACGAACAAACAGATACCTACAGTCTGTATGCTAAAACGGGATGGACAAGATACCAGGAAAAGGATACCGGCTGGTGGGTTGGCTATGTGGAACGGAGTGATAATACCTACTTTTTTGCTACGCGGTTGATCCAAAGCAGGAAGACTAAAAACCCTGATTTTGGTAAGTGTAGAAAAGAAATTACTACAACGATTTTAAAACAGATGAGGGTTATCGACTAAAATAAAGTTTTAGTTATCCTGCATAACCTTTTAGATTTGAATGCGTACTATTGTACATACAACAATTGTAATGACTAGAGATTACTTACAAGCGGTTCATCAGATCATAGAGACGGGACACTGGATTACGGACCAGGTTTCTAAGGAACTGAGAGAATTTGACAGTACAGAACCACAATACAATGTATTGAGAATTCTTTCAGAACGAAATAATAAGCCAACGACTGTCTGTGAAATCCAAAATCAAATGGTTCAGCGCTCGAGTAACGTCACCAGAATTATAGACAGACTTTTGTCCAAAGGACTGGTAGAAAGAAAAGAGTGTCCTGCCAACAGGAGGAAAATGGATATCACCTTAACCAAAGAAGGTAAACAATTTCTAACAAAACTGGATCGTAAGGTGATGACCTTTCATAGCCCAATGTCCAACAAACTATCAGATCAAGAGCTTAAGCAGTTAAGGAATCTAATTCTTAAATTAAAAGGAAATAACAATGAAAAAGATATTAGCCATAGGCGCAAGTAACAGCAGTGAATCCATCAATCGACAGTTTTCTTCCTGGGCTGCCAATCAGGTTGAAAATGCGGATATTGAGGTCCTGGACCTCAACGACTTTGAAATGCCGATTTACAGCAAAGACCGCGAAAATGAATCCGGAGTACCCAACAAGGCCAAAGCATTTAAAAGTAAAATTGCAGAAGCAGATGGGATCATCATCTCATTCGCAGAGTATAACGGAAGCTACACTTCCGCATACAAAAACATTATTGACTGGGTATCCAGAATTGAAAAGGGGATCTGGGCAAACAAACCTCTATTGTTGCTATCAACATCACCGGGAGGTCGAGGCGGATTGAGTGTGCTTACAGCTGCGAAATCATCCATTCCTCATCAGGGTGCCCAGGTTGTTGGAAGTTTCTCATTACCCTCCTTCTACCAGAATTTCAGCCTGGAAGGTGGCATCAACGATTCTGCATTGCTCGATTCATTTAATGATGAGCTGGACAAGTTGACATCAATGATCAGCCAGGAAAAAATGATGGTCACTCAGTGATTTTTTTTAAAGCCATTAATTGTATATACAATAATTGTACTAACTAGAACACAATGTGAATCAGAGATTTCGATCAAACACGGACAAGAGTTTGTGGGTCCACCACTCTAGTAACCTTTTTTAACCATGCTCCGTATAAGAGCCCACCAACAACCTGGATATCCAAAATATTGAGATCCTGACCCATGCGATCAACGCGTATGAAGGCACATTGATTGTGGTGTCTCACGATGAAAGCTTCCTGGAGGATGTTCGGATTGAGCGGGACGTCGTCTTTTTAAAATCAGTTCTGAATTCAAAATCTTATTGACTTTGGTCTGGAAATATCTTAATCTAAACAATCTCTGAAATTGAGGTCTTATCACACTTACTTTGCAGCATGACTCCCTTAGAAGAAGCATTCAATATTGATCCCTTCATTTTCAAGTTTATTGTTCTTCCTCTTTTGATTTTCATGGCGAGGATCATGGATGTTTCAATCAATACCATCCGGATCATCTTTATGCTGCACAGCAAAAAGCTATTGTCGACCGTACTGGGATTTTTTGAAGCGTTGATCTGGCTGCTTGCTATCAGTCAGATCTTTCAGAACCTCAGTAGCTGGCCTACCTACCTCGCTTATGCAGGAGGCTTTGCTTCCGGTATTCTCGTAGGTATGCTCATTGAAGAAAAACTGGCCATCGGTCGTGTAGTTGTCCGGGTAATTACCCGACAGCCCGCTGAAGAACTCATCCGGTATTTTGAGAAGAACAGCTATCGGTACAGTAGTGTGGATGCCATCTCTGATGAAGGCGAAGTCAATATCCTGTTTACCGTCATCAAAAGGGAAAATCTAAAGTCTACAATCCAGGAGATCAAGCGATTTAATCCTCAATCTTTTTACACCGTCGAAGGCGTCAAAAGAGTCAGTGATGATGAAATATCAGATGAAAAGGGTTTTAGCTTCCGCAAGAATATCATGAAACGGGTGTCCTGATATTTTAATGCAAGCCGTTGAAAAGCGGTCACTTCCTATTGGTCGAGCCAACTCCGAAAATCTGAGGCCTTTTCGGCACTTACTACCACTTGTTCGCCTGGTGCAGGGTTCAGGTCAATGAGCAGCTTGCCCTTGGCATATTTATGGATGGCAGCAACATGTTTAAACTGCACAAGGATTTGTCTGTTTAACCGATAGAAGACCTTTGGATCAAGTTCATTGGATATCTCTTCCAGTGTTTGATCCACCAGGTACTTGTTATTTCTATTGGTAACCAGGTAAACCACCCCGTTTTTGGTGTAGAAATAAGCAATGTCCTCAGTGACCACAGAGATCAGCTTCTCACCTATCTTAACCAAAAACCTGCTTTTAAATTGCTTTTCAGTGAGATTGATCTGCTTAACCAGCATCCCCAGGTCCGGATGTGGACTTGAAAAATGGTTCTTCAATCCATTGTACTTTTCCAGACTATGTTTCAGGTCATCTCTCATGATTGGTTTCAGCAGGTAATCGATGCTATTGACCTTAAAAGCCCGAAGCATGTATTCATCAAAGGCCGTAGTGAATATCACGGGCTTCGAGATCTTTGTTTTATCAAAAATATCAAAGCTGATACCGTCACTCAGCTGAATATCCATGAAAATCAGGTCGGGGTGTTGGTGATTCTCAAACCACTTCACACTCTCTTCCACGCTGTCAATCACATCAATGATCTCTATTCCTGGATCAACTTCCTCCAGCACCTTCTCCAGCCTTCTGAATGCCGGAGCTTCATCTTCAATGATCAGGACTTTCATCCGGCTGCTAGTTTTCGCTCGTTGATCACATTGATCAGTGGTACCGCTACCATGAAATTTTTGGCTGTGGTGATGATGCCTACTTTGCGGTTACCAAGCAGTTCATAACGCTTGCTGATGTTTGCCAGCCCCGTTTTAGTGGATTTTTCCAGGGAGCTTTTAGGTTGCAGATTATTTTTAACAACAATGGATCTCCCTTGCTCCACGTACACTTCAATGTTCAGCGGGTTGTTTTTACTCACCATATTATGCTTGATGGCATTTTCGATCAGCATTTGCAAGGTCAATGGGGCAATGTGGGCGCTGAGGTATTCTCTATCTACCCTAAAGGTGACTGAAAGATTTTCAGGAAAACGCATTTTGAGCAAGAACACATAAGTTTTAGCAAATTCCAGCTCGTCCTGCAGCCTTACCAGTTCGCGTTCTTTATTTTGAAGAATATATCGGTAAGTTTCCGAAAGCTTCTCGGTAAACCGGATGGCTATTTCCTGATTTTCCGCGATCAGTGTGGTTAGGGTGTTCAGACTATTGAACAAAAAGTGAGGGCTCATCTGGTTTTGTAAGACCTCAAACTGTGTCCTGATCTGTTGGTTCCTCAATTCTTCGTTGAGCTTGAAGGACTCTTTCCATCGATTGAAGAAATATACAGTTTCATAGATCACTCCAATCAACGTGCTGGTAAAAAGACTTACCCCGGAGTATTCAAACCAGGAGGATGGTTGGGAAAGTTCAGCCCAGGACTTTTCATTGATAAATACACATATGATGGGATCTGCAATCAACACGAAGGCATAAAGTGAAATCAGGGTCAATATCAGCCGTTTGGGAGTCTGATTGATCTGTGGAAACCTTCTGCGGTAAAAGAAAAAAATGTTGGCCGCGCCATGCCAGATGATCCCTGTGAATATGCATGAATAGAGGACGGTAACCCAAAATGTCTGATCGATTTCTTTCAAAATCGGAGCCAGGATGATAGATACAACTGGTATCCCGATCCATCGGATATAAATCTCCTTAATGTTGCTGAAATCAAATTTCTTCACACCATAAAATTAGTGTTTCTAGAGTAAACCCCCACTTGTCAAACCATGAAGCAGGCATTTCCCTGCCTCAACCCGGAAAATTCAAGAGTGAAACGAGAATCACCTCTTCGGGCTATCCTGATTCGGGTTCAAGACTTAAAATTCAGGGGTCAGCTTATTTCTTTCCGGGGTCACTCCTATTGTCTATTGATGCATAAATAGCCTCATCTACTTTCGGTATACAAACCAAACTGAATCAAGATGAAAGTCATTTTTTACCGACTCAAAACAATTCTCAGTATCAACCTGATTATACTGGCTCACCTGGCGATTGGCCAGCACCAGGTGGTGAAAGGAACCCTCATAGACGTGCAGAGTGAAGCTCCCCTTATCGGGGCATCGGTGATCCTCATGGATTCTGACCCTATCATTGGTGGGGTGACAGACCTGGATGGTCATTTTCGCATAGAAGGAGTGCCTTATGGACGGCATGACTTTGCTGCTTCCTTTGTAGGTTATAAAAACATCCAACTCCACAACGTCCTGGTCACAGCAGGTAAGGAAGTGGTCCTGCATGTGAAGCTGGAGGAATCCGTGGAAAACCTGGAGGCCGTAGTGGTGACTGCGGCATCAGACAAGGATCGACCAATGAACGAGATGGCTAAGGTGAGTGCCCGCACATTCAGTCTGGAAGAAACGATGCGCTTTAGCGGAGGAAGAAATGATGTAGCCCGACTGGCAACATCTTTTGCAGGTGTGAGTGCGCCCAACGACTCCAGAAACGACATTGTGGTGCGGGGTAATGCGCCCACCGGACTCTTGTGGCGGGTGGAGGGGCTACCTGTGGCCACGACCAACCATTTTTCCACCCTGGGTGTTACCGGTGGACCAGTCAACGCACTGAACACGAACCTGTTACGCACCTCTGACTTCCTTACCGGGGCTTTTCCGGCGGAATATGGAAATGCCAATGCAGCGGTATTCGATGTTAACTTCCGCAATGGGAATACCGACAAATATGAGTTCACCGGGCAAATGTCAGCCTACTCCGGTCTCGAAATGATGGCTGAAGGGCCACTCAACCGGGCCAAAGGCTCCTCCTTTGTGGCTTCTTACAGATATGGGATCGCCAGCCTCGCTGCAACGGGTACGAGTGCCATCCCATACTACCAGGACTTTTCTTTCAAGGTAAACCTCGGGAAATCCAAACTGGGAAAGTTTGAGATCTTCGGTCTGGGAGGATTGAGCAGTATCGACTTTCATGGCGAAGAGATTGATGAAGATGACCTCTTCGCGAATCCTGATCAGGATGCTGTGGTGCGGAATGTACTTGGAGTTGGTGGGATCAACCACCTGCTCAGGATCGATAATAATACCTATGTAAAAACGACCCTGGGATTGGGTACCACACAAAACTTTTATGATCAGGACAACCTGATGAAGGATAGTGAAGAAAATGTTACAGGAAAATACCGGGCCATAGAGGTGGGTAATGAAGAATATCGATACACGATCTCCAGTGTACTGAATAAAAAGTTCAATGCCCGTTGGAACCTCAGAGCTGGTGTTATTCATGAGATCTATGATCCCAGCTTCGAAACACGGGATCGTGACAACCGGGTGGAGATCCCTGACAATAACAATGATCAGATACCAGACTATTTCCTGACCTTGGTGGATGTGGATGAAATCTATCATCTTTCTCAAGTCTTTGGACAGGCGGAATACAGATTCAATGACGACCTGAGTACAACGTTTGGGGTACACAGCCAGTATCTGACCTTGAATGACGCCTATAGTGTTGAGCCCAGGGCCGCGATCAGCTACCAGCTTAATCCGGTGCAGCGGGTTAGCCTGGCGTACGGACTGCATGCACAAGCCATTCCTGCACCCATCCTGTTCTTCGAAGAAGAGATCTCAACAGGCAATTATCAAAGGACAAATGCCGACCTCGACTTCAGCAAGAGCCATCATTTTGTTGCAGCTTACGACAGGAATTTTGGAAGCAGCTGGCGGTTGAAAACCGAGCTGTATTATCAGCATCTTTTCGATATTCCCGTGGAGTCCGCTCCCAGCAGCTATTCTATCATCAATGAAGGTGCTGACTTTATCTTCGATCAGCGAGGCTCCCTCGTGAATGAAGGTACCGGTACCAACTATGGTGTCGAGCTAACTCTCGAGAAGTTTTTCAGTAACGATTATTACCTGCTCATGACTACGTCGCTCTATGAATCAACATATAAGGGCAGTGATGGCCTTGAACGAAACACGGCTTTTAACAACAATGTGGTCTTCAACCTGCTGGCTGGGAAAGAATGGAAGTTTGGCGCTGGCCAACGAAACGCCTTTACCCTGGACTCGAAGCTGACAACCTCGGGAGGTAAGCCCTATACACCGGTAGACCTGGAAGCCACGCGACTAAATGGTGGACGAGAAGTAAGAATGGAAAACCAGGCGTTTAGTGAAAGGTATGGCGAATATTTCCGTTGGGATGTAAAGTTTGGGGTGCGGATGAACAGTCGCAAACGAAGTGTCTCCCACCAGTTTTTTGTAGACCTGCAAAATGTGACCAACCGGGAAAATGAATTTGTGTACCGCTACAACGAGGTGACTGATGAGGTGAATATGGTCTCACAGATCGGGTTTTTCCCTGACGTGATGTATCGGGTCCAGTTTTAGTCTATAAATAAAAGAATAAAAAGCCATTGCCTGAAGGGATGGCTTTTTATTTTCCGGGACTTAAATAGCTAAATGGAAATACAGTATTCAAAGGGCTGAAGATAGACATAAGGAAAAATTATTGAGATCAGGAAACTACATCTGTTTACCCAAACACAACAGGGAAACACTCCAGGTTCTTCCCTTTCGATAATCACTAAAAGGTTGTATGTTAGGTTATTGAAAATCTATGAAAAGGTTGTTGTCAACAAACAGGATCTTTGTAAAGTCAAATGGAAGATTAACTGGCAGAGTTTATTTGTTTTCTATGATGATTATTTTGCTCGGCTGTGTGCCCTATCAGCAGCAAGTGTATGAACGACAACTAGCTATTCTGTACACATCAAGGCCGTGTAAAATTGTTAACAATAAAACACTCTATGAGAATCAATTAAAGTTTGAGCAATTCAATATGGAGAATGGAAAGGGAATCACACTTAATCGTATCCTTCCGGAAAATGATTTTCATGTGCAACAAACGATTATTCTCGTGGATAACAACCTCATCATCCCGGTATCTACGTATAAAGAAGTTCACATGCAATCAGAATATTTAATGGTTTGGGATGGAGAATATTTTGTCGATGAACCTGACAATTATCATTTTAATCTGATCTTTATTGAAAACAGACCGGAAGTCATTCAATGGAGTAATACCCGAGAAATGAAATACCCAATTACTAAGTATTACTCCTTTGATTTATCACGATTTAAATACCCGGATACAGACACTTTAAAAGTCAATGTACTGGGTCTTGATGCACCCATCAACTATTCATATCAATGAAATATTCACCAAAATGTTGTATGTTAGATTAATCAAACCCACTTCCTATGAAAGAGATTTTGATTAAGCGTATCTACCAAAACTTTGGGATGATGAATCATAAAGTTGTGTTTGAGAATGGTACTCAACTGCTGCTGGGGAATGGTGAAACCAAAAGAATTAAGCTTGAAAACTTCCCGGTGAAAGCTTATGTAAAACAGGGCTGGACAAGATCGAGAGAGATAATGATTGATGAGACAACCACCGGATTGATTGTAAAAAACGAGAGAAATAAAAACCTGATTGCTCCCGGAGTCGGTGTGCTATTAATCTTCATACTCCTCCCTAAAGTGATCTGGAGCGATTCTGCTGTAGCAAACACAATAAGTATTCTCGGGCTTTCCCTTGTTCTTAGCTGGATAATTCATGCATTCATTATCAAGCGCAAGAGCTGGATCCTGGTTGAAAAAAGATCAACGTGATAGCAAAGGACTTCAAAAGTATCGGAGGCTCTTGAAGTCCTTTATGAATACTTACCTACTCGCCAGCAGCTTACTCTCCTCCACCGGCATCAGTCTGAAAATATAGCCAGGCTCTTCCACAGCGATGTAAATATAGCCATCCGGGCCAATCCTCACATTTCTCAGCCGTCCAACCCCCTTCATGAGTGGCTCTTCTTTTACGATCTTATCACCTTCCACCACGCATCGGTTGAGATATTTGAACCTCAAAGAGCCTACCAGGAAGTCACCCTCCCAGCCCGGATATTTGTCGGTGGTGACAAATGCAGCCCCGCATGGGGCAATTGAGGGGATCCAATAGAGCAGTGGCTGGGCCATACCTTCCCGCTCAACCTCATTCGTAAAGGCTGTACCATCATATTCAATCCCGTAGGAGATCACCGGCCAGCCATAATTCACAGCAGGCTTAACAATATTGACCTCGTCTCCTCCTCGGGGGCCATGTTCGTGAGACCATATTTGACCACTGGTGGGATTTAATGCCAGCCCCTGAGGATTTCTATGTCCGTAGCTATAGATAGAAGCTACAACGGTATCCTGCCCTACAAATGGGTTATCCGGAGGAATGCTCCCATCATCCATCAGGCGGTGGATCTTTCCACAATGGCTTGCCAGTGACTGAGGATTCTCATTTTCTTTTCTTCGGTCGCCAACAGACAAAAACATATACCCTTCCTTATCAAATTCTATTCTGCCACCAAAATGGGATCCCGGAGTACCGTATGGTGGTGCAGTGAATAATTTTTCTCCACTGACCAGTTGATCATCCTTCAATTTGTACCGATTTAGGGCAGTGCCCGCCAGTGTGTCAGTACCTTCCACTGTATAATCAGAGTAGCTGACATAGATCCAGCCATTGGTTTCATAGTCAGGGTGTAATTCCAGATCCATCAGTCCACCCTGGCCTCGATACATGATCTTTGGAAGCCCGGACACAGGATGTTTTTTCAAATCTTTATCAATTCGATAGAGCTCACCAGACTGCTCCGTGACCAACATGTCGCCAGATGGTAGGA
Organism: Cyclobacteriaceae bacterium; assembly: GCA_965223915.1. Taxonomy (GTDB): domain Bacteria; phylum Bacteroidota; class Bacteroidia; order Cytophagales; family Cyclobacteriaceae; genus UBA7330. The sequence continues at coordinate 5,058,864 of OZ245027.1, forward strand.
ATACCATCCCCCATGGCTGAACCATCCCGGAAACGATGGTATCCAGCTCTATGGTCAGTAATTCAGTCTTGAAAGTATCCGATTCCAGTGTTCCCGCCTGAAATCCATATTCCTCCACTTTTTCTATCCCCATCAGGATATAGTCTGTCATGTTGTTGATCTGCTCATCCGAAAATGTTGCCTGCCAGGCAATCATTTCACTACCCGGAAAACCATACTTGATGGCATTAAAAATACTATCGCGCACTTTCCCATGCTTCCACCGATGACCCGCAAATGCCAAAATCTGTGCCCCATGACACCCGGAGCAGTAGGTCTTATAGGTGGTCTCGGCAGCCAACATGGCGCTATCAAGTTCTTCTGTTTTTGCTGCAGAATCATCCTTACCTGAGGGCTGATTGCAATAGTAGAGAAACAGGGCAATGAATAAGAATGGCAGATATTTGGATAAGATTTTCATAGCAAATCGGTTATATCAATCGAAATTAATATAACAAAGTGTTAAAAACAGGTTAAAACATATATCAAATTAATAAAATCAAACGGAATTTACACTCAAACTGGAATTTGCTCCGCGGTTATAACAATCCACATATCTCCATAAATTAATAGGAGTATCATTTTCAGCCCTCATCAGAAATGGTGAATCCACAGGATTTAACATGACGGACATCCATGCTTTTTTTACTAACTGATCACTCAGTGCTTTCACATCACAGAAAGTATTTAACGGTCGTCATTTATGTTTAACTTTAGAAGTATTGAAGCAATAAAAATCACCAACAAAACCAACACCTGAATATGGATACCCTAATGCTCACCAGACAACTTGCTAAAAACAAGCAGGTTTTCAATGCAATGCTCGGGGGATTGCCGTCCCATATGTATTTGTGGAGATCAAAACCCGAAAAATGGTGCTTGCTGGAAATTATTTGTCACCTGGTGGATGAAGAATGTGAAGATTTCAGAGCCCGCGTCAAGCATGCATTAAAAGATCCTGACACACCTTTTGCTCCCATTGATCCTGTGGGTTGGGTCAAAGAAAGGGAGTACCTCAAGCAGGACTACTCAGAAAAGCTTGAAAAATTGATGGAAGAACGTGATCGCTCCGTAGAATGGCTGAGGTCTATGGAATCCCCACCCTGGCAAAACTCAACACAACATCCGGAGCTAGGTCCCATCACGGCTAAGCAGCTGCTGACCAACTGGCTTGCTCATGATTTTCATCACATCCGCCAGATCAATGTGTTGAAGTACGATTACTTGAATGAACACAGCAAGGAAGACCTGGGCTATGCAGGGAAGTGGTAGTGGAAATAATAAAACATCAATGGAAATCCACCAATATCACAATCAACAATCTCCTTCAGATAAAGCCATCTGCGAACAGCTTCAGGATTTTATCGATACGTATCTTCCTGAAGCCGAAAGCAAGGTCTGGCATGGACATCCTGTGTGGTTCCTAGATGGGAACCCGATCACTGGATATAGCAAAGAAAAGGCCGGCATTCGGTTAATGTTTTGGAGTGGAGCTGACTTTGATGAAGATGACTTGAAGCCGGGTACAGGTAAGTTCAAAGATGCCTCCGTGTGGTATACTGATATAGATCAAATTGATCCCAATTCTATGCAGCGATGGCTGGAAAAGTCCAGGAAAATACAATGGGATTACAAGAATATTGTGAAACGAAAAGGGCAATTGGTCAGGCTAAAATGATAATTTAGGCGCTCAACCTTGCCCTATTTTATGAATCCAACTGATATTACCAAACGAAAATTCATCAAATCATCTTTGATCGGAGGAATATCTCTTATTTCAATTCCTTCCTTGATCGGTTGCAAATCGGACCCCTTGAGCTATGGGCTAGACCTCCATGTCCCTACCAAATATTTTGACGGATCACGCTGTTGGTGTCACCCCCGGGCCGGCATCGTTCCTGAAATAGGATCAGGTGACCTTCCCCGCGTGGTCATGACCATGAATAACCTGGACCTGGCGGGCAGTGATGTCTTTTATGGGGTTTTTGGCCTCCAAACAGATGACCTCGGCAAGACCTGGACATCCGCTGAAGAACAGAAAACCCTCGCCCCCAGGCATGAAACGATTGATGGTATTGAAAGACCCGTAGCAGTCAGTGATTTCTGGCCACGATGGCACACTAAAACAAAAACATTATTAGGCACTGGCCATACAGTAGCCTATACCCCTGACTGGAAAGTAAGAAGTCCCCGACCAAGACATACCTCCTACTCCACCTATAATCCTGCCAGCAGCCGTTGGTCAGACTGGAAAAAGCTCGAGATGCCGGGTGATACATTCAAAGATGCCGGTGCTGGTTGTGTCCAGCGTTACGATCAGGAAGATGGCACCATCCTGTTACCCATCTATTTCAGACCACCGGGAAAAAATTCCAGGGTGACGGTCTGTAAATGTTCGTTTGACGGAGAGGAATTGAAATTTCAGGACCATGGCTCTGTGCTGAAGCTCGATAACGATACGAGGGGCCTGGGAGAACCCTCGATCACCAAATTTGGGGATCGCTTTTACATGACCATCCGAAATGATGAAAAAGGATTTGTCGCTCAAAGCACAGATGGACAAACATTTGACGGATATAAGCCCTGGACCTTCGACGATGGTACCGAGCTGGGCAGTTACAACACCCAACAGCATTGGGTTACCCATTCTGATGCACTGTTTCTTGTGTATACCCGTCGAGGCGCCAATAACGATCATGTTTTTCGTCACCGGGCGCCTTTGTTTATGGCTCAGATGGATCCGGACAAGCTATGTGTTATCCGCGAAACCGAGCAGATCCTGGTTCCTGAGCGAGGTGCCCGGCTTGGAAACTTTGGGGTGACCGATGTGAGCCCTGACGAAACGTGGGTGACTGTGGCTGAATGGATGCAACCCCATGGCGTGGAAAAGTATGGCAGTGACGGCAGCGTGTTCGTAGCCCGCATTCAGTGGAATAAACCTAACAGACTCATTGGGTAACAAAAATATATAACCTGTTTGGATGATCTACCATCCAACTAAATCTCAGTTCTATGTCTATCACCCACTCCATTCATCGTCTCTGGCAGAGGACGATGTGATGTAGTATATCAGCATATATCTCACTTTTCCTGTATCGTCCCTTCCAGGAGACGATGCAGGAAAACAAAAATGAAACCTTAAAACCATAACAAATAATGATTAATTTAAACTGTCAATACATTATCTTTAATATATCAAATTTAATGTCAAAAGATGACTGTCAAGCTTACCTACAATGAATATCCCCAAACTTACTATTGTACCTTTACTTGCATCAATTGGCTAAACCTATTTCATATAACAGATCTCTATGACAATATATATGCATTGTTTAACATCCTGATAGCGGATCAGCATCAAATTACTGGTTTCGTAATTATGCCCAATCATCTTCATGCTTTGATTCACATTCGTCATGATAAATCGAATATCAACAATATACTTGGTACTGCTAAAAGGTTTTTCGCTTATGAAATTGTAAACAGGTTAAAAAACAAAAACAGACAAGATCTATTGCAAATCTTGTCTGATAAAGTAACACCTGAGGAAAAATTGAGAAATAAGAAGCATCGTGCTTTTGAGATTTCATCAGATATTAAAATGTGTTGGGGCGAAGAATTCCTGCTTCAAAAACTCGAATATATTCATGCAAATCCTGTAAGTGGAAAATGGAACTTGGCTGACTCTTTTGTAGAATACCCGCATTCCAGTGCCGGTTTCTACGAACTAAACGAGCCTCATCCCAAAGTTGCCATTACACATTACAAAGATCTGGGTGGAGCGGTTAATCTCCCGACGAAATCTTCTCTGTCAGGAGACGATGCTTAACCAAGGAAATGAGGACACCTCCAACCTTTCCTGTATCGTTCATCGATCCGGTCATCGTCTCCCGAAGGGGACGATGTAAGCACTACCGATATCCACTCCATTCATCGTTGCTGATACCAGAACGCCCAGGCATTGTATCACCTTTGATGAGGCACACAACTCCGTTCATCGTCTCTCGCAGAGGACGATGTAGTACACAACTTTTCCTGTATCGTCCCTTCCAGGAGACGATGCAGGAAAAATGATCTATTCCGTCATATCCATTGATTGAAGAAAATCATGGTAATCAGCTGATAGCTCCCTGACAATTTCAGGGTATTCTCCTGCAAGATTTTTCATCTCAGCGGGATCGTCATTCAGATTGAATAGCAACGGAAAAGATTCAAACGGTAACGGCTTAATTCCCGGATACAGAACCTGCGTTGGTTGTTCGTCCGGAGCCAGGATCGTTTCTCCATCCGGCTTTCTGAAGTCCCAACTTTTCTGGTAATTCTCATTGAAGCCTGCATAATACCTTGGCTCTTCGAGAAACAATTTCCATTCGCCACTCCTAATTGTCATTACTTTGTTTTGCCGCATGGTAAATATGGGTCTGTGACTGGTTTTCTCTCCTTGGATAACATCCAGGATATTGTCTCCGTCCAATATACGGCCTGGTAAATCAATTCGAAGCATACTCAACAGGGTAGGAAATACATCCATCGACCAGGCGGGGGTCGAAATGGTCTTATCTACAGGTATGTCCTTACCACGGATGATGAATGGGACCCTGGTCCCACCTTCCCATGTCCTGCCTTTCATGCCTTTCAATCCACCATTGTTGCCTCCCCATGACCCGCCATTATCCGACATAAAAATAACGATGGTATTATCCCTAAGGCCAAGTTCATCCAATTCCCTCATCAGCTCTCCCACTGACCAGTCCAACTCCCGGATGGCATCATCATAGAGATCATCCGGTGTTTCAGGTGTATAAAACTCACTGGACGCAGCCAAAGGTTTATGTGGCATCGCATGACATAAATGAAGGAAAAAGGGGGTGTCCCGGTTATTACGCAAAAAATCCAATGCTTTGGCTGTATACTTTTTTGTGATCATGCTTTGATCTACAGGATACTCCACTGTATCCATGTTCTCAATGAGCTGAACAGGTCGCATGTCATTGGAATACAAGATCCCATAATACGCGTCAAAACCATGTCGGGTAGGGAAATATTTGGATTGATGACCCAGATGCCATTTACCTATCAGCTTAGTTGCGTATCCTTCCTGTTGTAAGATTTCACCTAGCAACAATTCATTTTCAGAAATCCCCAGGGTATCACTGTCCATGCCACCATCAGGTGAAGGATTCCTGATAAGACCATGCCTGAGTGGGAACCTCCCTGTTAACAGTGAAGCTCTGGATGGCGCACAATATGGTACAGGAACATAGAAGTCAGTAAACTTAACTCCTTCACTTGCCAGCTTATCAATATTTGGTGTTTGATGAACTTGCTGTCCATAGGTTGATACATCTCCATAACCCATATCATCTGTAAGAATGATAATCACATTTTGTTGCTCATTTTGTCCAGTGATATTTTCAGTACTTTTCTTCTCAGAACAAGCATTTATTATCAGGAGAGTATAACAAATCATGGACTTTAACCCTATATATCTCATCACAATACCGTACTTATTTAATATGATCACGTATTAGGCACCAATTTACAAATTACTACAACAATGATATCGTCATTAATTTCACTCCTCACTCCGTTCATGGTCTCCCGAGGGGACGATGTGGTACATCACTTACCCTGTATCGTTCCTTTCAGGAGACGATGCAGGAAAAAATAGGTAACTTCATTGTTGTGGTAACCTCAAGATCGTTATGAATCCTAAGAATGTGGTCTATTTCTCAAAAAGAGGTGAATGGAGAGCATGGCTTGATGAACACTTTAAAGAATCTGAAGAGGTGTGGCTTTTATATCCAAAGAAAGTGACCGGAAAAGCACGAATCACTTACAATGATGCAGTAGAGGAGGCTCTCTGTTTTGGGTGGATTGACAGCATCATAAAGACCTACGATGAAGATCATACAATGCAGCGTTTCACTCCCCGTAAACCAAACAGTAAATATTCTCAAGCCAATAAAGAACGACTCATGTGGCTATTGGATCATGAGATGATCCACCATACCTTAAAGAACCAGGTAAAGACCGTTTTATCCGAGAAGTTTCAGTTTCCTGCTGACATTCTCAAAGAAATAAAGAAAGACAAAGTCGCCTGGACCTATTTTCAATCCATGCCAGACCCATACAAAAGGATCAGAATTGCCTACATCGACAGTGCACGGAATCGCCCGGAGGAATTTCAGAAAAGGCTCAAGAATTTTGTTAACAAAACCAGCGAAAATAAACTCATTGCTGGTTTTGGAGGCATTGACAAGTATTACTGATCAGGGTCAGAAGACAAAATAGCACATTATTCTTCGGCTTCCATCTCCTCCTCTTCAGGTTGTTTCTTTTTGAGTGTATTCAAAACAAGCAGCGCAACCGCAACACCTGTCAACAGAAAAAACAAGAATTTGAAAAAGCTCTTCATTGTTAACATTTAACTTTTATCAAATTTCATCCATTCCATGATCATAATATCATTGATTTAGTAATTTTTTTTTCAACCTGATGCAACTTACATGTACGCTTCTGCATCTTCCCTATGAATATCGACAGTTACATGTTGCGGATCAATAAGTCAAATACAGAACAAGCCGTCCTGGAGGGTTGCCGAAAAGGCAGACCTGATGCGCAACGTGAGTTGTACGAGCGTTTTGCTCCCAAAATGATGGGGGTTTGTATGCGATACATTCATGACCGGGAAGAAGCCGAACATGTCATGATTGGTGGAATGGTCAAAGTTTATGAAAAACTGGGCCAGTTTAATGAGGAAGGAAGTTTTGAAGGTTGGATCAGGAGGATCATGGTCAACGAAAGTCTCATGTATATCAGGAAAAACAAGAACATGTCATTGGAAGTGGAGATTGAAGCTGTAGACCATGAGCCCAATTACCATATTCTGGAAGAAACACTTGAGACCAATGACCTGATGCAGATGGTTGGAGAGCTTCCGGTTGGGTATCGAACCGTATTTAACCTGTACGCTATTGAAGGGTACAGTCATAAAGAGATTGCCGAAATGCTTGAGATCAATGAAAACACTTCCAAATCACAGTTAAGCAGGGCAAGAAAATATTTACAGAGCAGACTAGAGGTTTTGCATAAAACCGCAGTTGAGAAAGGAGAAAGCAATGGATAGGAATAATAAGACAGATCAATTTTTCAGAGAAAAGCTGGATCAGGTTGAATTTCAGCCCTCAGATCAGGCCTGGAAAATGGTTCAGGGCACTATCAATTCCAAACGGATGATCCCCTGGGTTACCTATTTCAAAGTAGCAGCCAGTGTTGCTCTTTTATTGGCTATTGGGTTGCTCTTCTACCCAAAACAAGAGCAGTCCTTGCTTTCGAGCGAGGAGATCACTTCTCCACAACCCCTTGAGATAGCAATGGTAGAAGTCCCTGATCAAATCGAGAAAGAACAGGTAATTCAGCAAGCTGCTGAATCAATGAAAACACCTATTCATGAAGTGCAGGAACTAACCAATGAGCCTCATCCTGTTCAAAGAACAGTCCTTGAGCCCGCCAGTATTGAAGCATTGTACATCGCCACACAAATGGTAGCCATTGAGGAACCGGAGCTGAGCAAACCAGTTGATCAAGCAGCAGTGAAGATTACCTATTATACTGCCAGAAGTGCAGAAATGACACAGGATGAACAGGACTCATCCAAAGTAAAATTATTCGATAAGATGAAGTTCTTTGCTAAAAATGTCTCTCCCGTTGAGATACTGACAGACATCAGGATTGCCAAAGAAGAGCTTATCGAAAATGGCTTTAAAAGAAACTAATAACTCAAAATAAAAGGACAAACTAATAGGACAATGAAAAATCTATCAATACTCTTCATACAGCTGCTCCTCCTACCAGGCGTGGCTATGGCAGGCGGTGATCATGCAGACACCGTGGTCATCGAGTTGACCAGCAAAAGTAAAATCGTGATCCAGACGGAGAGCAGGGACGAACTCATCGAGCTGGAAAACTACGACATCAACAAAATGATCAAAGACCTGAACTCAGCGCTGGGGTCAAAAAAAGTAGAGATCTATGAGATGAAAGACTCTACGGGGCATAAATACCTCAAAGACACCACCATTGTGATCGGCGATAAGGATGCAAAAACAAGCATAAAAATAGGTAATATGGAGTTGTTGATTGATGCCGATGACTGGGACGAGCTCGAAGATGAGTTTGATAATGAAGACATCAAAACCAGGAAGTATTCATTCGAAGAAGAAAGCATTGACAGGACTAAAAACTCATTCAATATAGATATCGGCCTGACCAACTGGATGGAAAACGGCACCTTCCCCGATGCCAGTGGCCAAAATTATACGGTAAAACCCTGGGCCAGCTGGTTTGTAGGACTCAATAGCGTCAACAAGACCTGGATTGGTGGTCCTCTATTTATAGAATGGGGCGGTGGCATTAACTGGATGAACTGGAAAATGCAAGACACAGATATACTCGTTTCCAGAGACAGCGCCAGTGTCACCTTTGACCCTGTGGATCCGTCGTTGAATACCATTAAAAGTAAGCTGTCCGCTACCTATATCAACGTGAACCTTGTTCCACTCATTGATTTTTCTCAAGGACGCAGGAAAGTCCGTAACATCGAACGCGGTAGTGTTACCTTCAGGAAATACGACAAACAGGGCATCCGATTTGGTGTCGGTATGTACGCCGGATACCGCATTGGCAATCACTCCAAATTTGTTTATAAAGATGAGGGTGGCAAAGAAAAGGATAAAGAATATGGTAATTTTTATCTGGAGAATTTCCGTTACGGCATCAGGACACAATTGGGATACAAAGGCCTGGACATCTTTGCAACCTATGACCTGAACAACGTATTTTCTTCAGGTCGTGGCCCGGAGCTCAATGCATTTGCTTTTGGGATCACACTCTGACAAAAAAATAATGCAGGGGTGGCCATCATTGGTCATCCTTGTTTTTCACCATCCTTGATCCAATCATTTACTTCCTGATCTTTGATATCCAATGATGCGGTGATTTTGTTATAAGTTGGCCGTTTGGTAGAAAACATCAGAAGCACAGCCACGTAAAACAATGTGAATAGATGGTCTTTGGATAGGTATAATCCAATAAACGCCACTACAGCCCCAATTTCCAATAGCAGGAAATCCTTCTTTTTTCCTTTGACGTACGCTTTAAGTTTAGCATCTATCCCTTTTTGGGACTTTGCATTCGTCAGAATATTCTGACCATACTGATAGCTCAGCAACATTACGATCACACATAAAAATGATCCCAATATCTTCACAATCATCAGTGTAATCCCATTGATCAGCGGACTGTCGGGAAATTGTTGCTGGGTCTCTAAGAAGGCCCACGCAAAAGGGATCATAGAAATTGCAATGATCCCGTGAAACACCATGCTGAGTTGATTATAAAACTTTTCCCATCTGTTATACTTTCCTGACAATTTTAATCTGTGGTTACCGTTGACTCCCCCGCTTTAACGTATCCAACGTAACTCAAGTTTTCAACGTTGGAAGGTTCCTTCACTGTGTCTACAAAATAGTACTCCGCTTTTGCCCGGTCATTTTTTAAGGTAAGTAATACATAACCGTGATCTGCCAGATTGGTATATTTGAGGTGTGGATTGCCTTTTAAATAGAGTGCTTCTGCCATGCGAACAGTGTCTAAACTGGTCCTTTCATCATAATTGGATGAATTCACACTGGTCGTACCAAACTCCACACCAATGGGTAGATCACTTACACCTTCCACCATGGTATTGAAGACCCATGAGGAGTGTGTATCTCCCGTGATCCAGATCACATTTTCGATTTTATTTTCCACAATTGATGTGGCCAGTGCCCTTTTTTCAGCGGGATAGCCATCCCAGGAGTCCAGGTTTTTCGGTCGGTCCGGAAACACTAAACTCCTGTTTAAGTCTGAAAAGATCACCTGATTGCCGATGACCTTCCACCGGGCTGGGGAGGACTTTAAATTTGATGTTAACCAGTCTAACTGCCCTGCTCCAAGCATTGAGCGCTCTTCACTTTCATACGCCGGATCATTTATGCTTTCCAATTGTCTGGTCCTGCCTTCCAATCGCTCATCCAGCATCAATACATCAGCGAGATTGCCAAAGGAGAATTTTCTGTAAAGTGTCTGTCCGTCCCGGATCGGCATCCATTCATAATAAGCTTTTCTGGCGGCAGCCTTACGCTCTTCATAAGATCCCTCTTCTTCCTGGTGATTTTGTGCTCCGGTCATGTAGGAATTATTCGCTATTTCATGATCATCCCAGATTACAATGAATGGGTGCTCGGCATGTACTCGCATCAAATCCTTATCTTTTCGATATTGGGCATATCGGGTGCGGTAATCATCCAGTGTGATGATTTCCGTAGATGGTTCGTGCAGTCTGCCCAGGGTGGTATCTGTATTTGACCTGACACCATATTCATAGATATAATCCCCAAGGTGGATCACAGCATTCAGGTTCTTCCGATCTGCGATTCTTCCATAGGCGTTAAAATAGCCCCATTCATAATTGCTACAGCTAACAACCGCAAAGGTGAGCGAATCGGCGTATGATGAAGCAGTCATGGTTTTTCCAACCATCGAGGTCTCATTCAAAGATTTAAAACGGTAAAAATACTTTGTACCCGGGTTGAGTCCTTTGACGTCGATCTTTACTGTATAATCCCGATCCACTACGGTTGTATATTTTCCATATTTAAGGATACTTTGGAATACACTATCTGTGGCCATTTCCCAATCGACTTCTACAGATGAAAGTGAATCAGGAGGCGTTACCCTGGTCCAGATGATCACCCGGTCATTCAGGGGATCACCCGAGGCCACTCCATGTTGAAATACTGTGACAGCTGGTGCTTGATTTTCTGCTTTCGGGTTACAGGATACCAAAAGAATACCAGCTAAGATTAACGATAGGTTGGTTGCATTCATAATCGGTAATTTATCGATTCTGTCTTATCTCATTTTTAAGAAAACAAAAAGTTCATGTCAACCCACTTCCACAGTCACTTTATCCGTAGTAGGTTTCCCGATACATAGCAGCCTGTACCCCTCATCAATTTCGTCCTGTGATAATCCCTCTGCGTCATCCAGGCTGATTTCGCCCTCCAGACATTTGCCCCTGCAAGCTGTACACAACCCACTCTGGCATGAATACGGCATATCCAGGTCGTTGTCAAGGCCTGCATCCAGGATACTCTGATCTGAAGGGACTGAAATAACATATTCTTCCCCATCCATCAGGATGGTGACTTCGCTGGTGCCAGTACCGGCTGTACCTTCTTCCGTAAGATCGGGAGACGTCTTCCCTGCTTCAAAACTTTCCATTCGGATCTGATCTTCTTTGATCCCGGCTTCCTGTAAGCCCTGATCTACAATATCCATCATCGGTTGTGGTCCACAGATATAGCATTCGGGTTGATCAAAATTCGATTTTTCAATGATATCCCGGATGATTTCAGTCGTTGGCCTGCCCGTGTAGGTAGCAATCCCTGAGTCATCGTTTTCCAGCATGTGAACTAACCTAAACCGACCATCAGAAGTTTCAACAAGCTCATTCAATTTGTCATAGAAGGCAATAAACTCCTTCGACCTGTTGCCATAGACCATGAGCAACTTACTCTCCGGCTCTTTGATCAGGATGGACCGCGCGATTGAAATCAAGGGTGTAATACCACTCCCTCCACCAAAAAATATGGCTTCCCGGCGATTCGAATCGTTGTATTCTGTAGTGAACAGCCCCATGGGTTCCATCACCTCTATCTGGTCACCAGCTTTTACATGTTCATTGATATAATTGGACATGGCGCCATCAGGTACTCTTTTGACGGTAACCGCCGGAAACTCATCCTCAAAAGGTGTGGTACACAAGGAATATGCTCTCCTGATCTTTTTCCCATCGATGGTCATGATTAAAGTAATAAACTGACCGGGAGAATAATCAAAATTCGATGATGGTTTCTCGAAAATCAGATTAACTGCATCCTGAGCAATGGCAATTACTTCTTTCACAGTCAGGGTCAAATACCTGGAGTCTTTTGCTTGTTCTTTTTTCTTTCTTTTAAATAATCCGAATGCCATGATAAAATTTTAAGAGCGCAAAGGTAAAACAAGACATTTGCCTGACAAGTTTAACTGAATGACCTATTTTTGCACCTCGAATTTAACCGCATGGAATTAAACCCTTTAAATGCTATTTCTCCTATCGATGGTCGTTACCGAAACAAGGTTGATGAACTATCAAAATATTTTTCAGAATTTGCCCTTATCCAATACCGGGTCAAAGTAGAGATACTGTATTTCATTGCCTTGTGCGAAATACCACTTCCCCAGCTGTCCTCGGTAGATCATGCGATTTTTCCTTCTTTACGGGCTATTTTTGATCATTTCTCTGAAGCGGATGCCCAACAAATCAAGGAAACTGAAAAGGTTACCAATCATGATGTCAAGGCCGTAGAATATTTCATTAAAGAGAAATTTGACGCACTTGGATTATCAGCGTACAAAGAATTTATCCATTTCGGGTTAACCTCACAGGACATTAACAATACGGCCAACCCAATGATGATCAAAGAGGCCGTAGAAGAAGTATTGATCCCGGGTTTCAACCAAATCAAAGATCAACTTGAAAATTTGGCCAAAGACTGGGAAGCCATTCCCATGCTAGCCAGGACACATGGACAACCAGCCTCTCCCACCAGGCTGGGAAAAGAAATCAGGGTATTCACATCCCGTATAAAGGAACAGCTAGACATGTTGGCGGAGGTGCCTCATGCAGCTAAGTTTGGAGGTGCAACAGGTGGATTCAACGCTCATTATGTAGCCTATCCGGAGCAAGACTGGCAAAAATTTGGTGACAATTTCGTCCATCAAAGCCTAAGTTTGAAACGTAGCTATCCCACCACCCAGATTGAACATTACGATCATGCAGCAGCACTTTTTGATACGCTGAAAAGGATCAATACCATTCTTATTGACTTTAGCAGGGATATCTGGCAGTATATCTCCATCAATTATTTCACTCAGAAGGTTGTCAAAAATGAAGTGGGCTCTTCTGCCATGCCACACAAGGTCAACCCCATAGATTTTGAAAATGCCGAAGGAAATCTGGGTATTGCCAATGCCATCTTTGAACATCTCAGTGCCAAACTACCCATCTCCAGGTTACAGCGAGATCTTACAGACTCTACGGTCTTAAGGAATGTGGGCGTTCCATTTAGTCATACCCTGGTAGCGCTTAAATCACTAAGTAAAGGGATCAGTAAGCTACAGGTTAATGAAAAGGTCATCGAGGCCGATCTGGAAGACAACTGGGCAGTGGTTGCTGAGGCCATTCAAACCATTCTAAGAAGGGAGGGCTTTCCTAAACCTTATGAAGCCTTGAAATCACTAACCAGGACCGGTGAAAAGATCACCAGAGAGGCCATCCACACTTTTATTGAAGAGCTGGATATCCGAGACTCAGTTAAAAAAGAATTGGCAGCGATAACACCTTTCAGCTATACCGGCCAATAAACTCAATTGATGTCTTTCACACACCTAAACCCCGTGTGATTAAATCCTGAATCTTTGCTGGAGCGCATTCTTCGGGCCACCCGGTACCCTGAACAGTAGCTGTCGTTGCAAAGGAATGATCCTCCACGAATGACGTGCTTGGGAGTATATGGCTCCATCGGGTCAAACGATTCTCTCGGACCAGTGGGATTGGTTACCGTGCCTTGCTCTTTGGCCTGCTCATAAGCGCTGACATGGTATTTATCCTGACACCATTCCCAAACATTACCGGCCATATCAAACAGTCCATAACCATTGGGTGGATATGACCTTACCGGTGCAGTATTATAAAAGCCATCTTCCTCTGTGTTCTTGTAAGGAAAAAATCCCTGCCAGAAATTGGCCTTGTCAAAAGATTGGTCTGCTTCGAGATTGCCCCACGGATATTTAGGATCGTCCAGTCCTCCCATAGAAGCCCACTCCCACTCTGCTTCTGTAGGTAACCGCTTACCTGCCCATTCAGCATAGGCCAGCGCATCATCCCATGAAACGTGTACAACAGGATGATCCTCCATCCCTTCAATAGAGGTCTCAGGACCATAAGGGTGTTGCCAGTCGGCTCCAATAGTCCACGCCCACCACTGTGAATAATCACGGAGGTTAACCGGACCATTGGTGGCTTTAAACACCAGGCTGCCGGGTTGCAATACCGAATCCGGTGGCTTGGGGGTATCAGGAGGCAGCTGCGATGCCATGGCTTCCCAGTCTATCGCCCTTTCCGCGATGGTTTTATAGCCTGTTGCTTCAACAAACTCAGCAAACTCCCTGTTAGTTACCTCTGTCTGATCAATAAAAAATGGTGACACACTCACTTCATGACGAGGTAATTCATCTTCATCAGCCTGATCGGACTTTCCACCCATGGCAAAAGTTCCTCCGGGGATATAGACCATCCCTTCCGGAGCATCCACTTTTGTTTTCGAAACTTTTGAAGTACTCGATGTGGCACTACTATTATTTGATTGCTGACCGGTTGTTTCCTTTTGTTTTTTCGAGCAGGCAACTACCGCTACAACAACAAATAGATATAATAATTTATTTAGCATTTTTTTAATCCTTCTAAAACACGAAACTAATGATTCTATAGAAAACCATTTCCGTTTATGGTTATTTCAACGCATTGATTTTCCTTTTAACCCGGACTATGCATTAGAACATCGTTATGAGGGTTTAAAAGTCAATAAATCAGGGAGTTTTATTGGTTTTAGCATAGCACCGCTATGGTGAAATCAAAAAAACTTAGCAAAGCGACTGATTTGCAGGCATTTAAGCACGTAATAGATTTTCTGATGCATATTCTGGGTTTAATTCATTACATCCTCCGGTGCCCATAAGTTCAGCACATGATGACCCTGATGATTTTTGAGGATGAGTAGACTGATTTGATTAAATAAGGGTATTATGAGAGATAATTTATTCTATATTTAAAATTTATTTTAAAACAATCATCAATGATCCTAACCACTCTTGACTGGTCCATCATCGTACTCTTCTTTGTTGTTTCATTAGGAATTGGAGTCTGGACAGCCAGAACTGCCGGTAAAAGTTCCAATGACTATTTTACCGCAAGCGGAAAGATGCCCTGGTGGCTTTTGGGGGTATCCATGGTAGCTACTACATTCTCGGCAGATACCCCAAACCTGGTAACGGATATTGTCAGACAGCACGGAGTTTCTGGTAACTGGGCCTGGTGGGCATTCTTGCTTACTGGTATGCTCACTGTGTTTGTCTACGCGGGATTATGGAAGCGATCGGGTGTGGTCACTGATGTTGAATTTTATGAGATGCGATATAGCGGCAAGATCGCCCGCTTCCTCAGGGGTTTCAGAGCCGTTTACCTCGGCCTGATGTTTAATGTGATGATCATGGCTTCTGTGTCTTTGGCAGCTATTAAGATCGGTGGAATTTTATTGGGCTTGACTCCAGCTGAAACAGTAATCATTGCCGGGGTCATCACGGTGATTTACAGCTCATTGGGTGGACTCAGGGGTATTTTAATCACGGACTTTATTCAGTTTTTCCTCGCTATCGTCGGATCATTTATTGCGGCTTACGTGGCGCTTGACCACCCGAAAGTAGGAGGCCTATCCAATCTATTGAGCCATGAAAATGTCGTGGATAAATTGGATCTTATTCCTTCTTTCTCCAATCCCGAGATTTTTATGACCCTATTTCTGGTTCCCCTTCTTATTCAATGGTGGAGTGTATGGTATCCGGGTGCTGAACCTGGCGGCGGTGGGTACATCGCCCAACGTATGTTTGCTGCCAAAGATGAGGCCAACTCTATTAAGGCCGTGCTGTTTTTTCAGATCGCTCATTATGCATTGAGACCATGGCCGTGGATCATTGTCGCCCTTGCATCTTTAATTGTTTTTCCCGATCTGGAAAGCTTTAAAACCTCCTTCCCCGGAGCAGAAAGCATCATCAACCATGACCTGGGCTATCCTGCCATGCTAACCTACATACCCGCAGGATTGCTCGGACTGGTATTGGCCTCTTTGATCGCTGCCTTCATGTCTACCATCTCCACCCACCTCAATTGGGGCGCGTCATACCTGGTGAGTGATGTGTATAAAAGATTTATTAACCCGAATGCTTCGGAGAAAAAGCTGGTTGGCCTTGGAAGGATTTTAACGGTTGTACTGATGATCCTTGCCTCTTTATTCGCTTTGGTACTGGACAATTCCCTGGGAGCATTTCAAATCCTGCTGCAGATAGGTGCCGGAACCGGATTACTCTTCATTCTGCGATGGTTTTGGTGGCGCATCAATGCTGCCAGTGAATTGGCGGCGATGATCGTTTCATTCCTTGTTGCGATCTATTTCAAGTTTGTACATACGGCCATCGGTTTTGATCCTTTACTATCCTGGCAGGAGCTGATTATTGGAATTAGCATTACCACCCTCGGATGGGTCATTGTAACTTTATTGTCGAAACCCACTGAATTAAGTGTTTTGGTTTCGTTCATTCAAAAAGTGAATCCTGGTGGACCGGGGTGGAGCAGGATCGTCAACAGAGCCAAAGAAGCTGGCATGACCGTGAATGAGCCTACGGGCCCCTGGAAAGTTCCCTATGGCATCTTATGCATGATTTTCGGTAGTATTTGTGTGTATGGACTTCTCCTTGGTACCGGGCAGCTTATCTATGGTAATTTATTGAATGGCTTCATTCTACTGTTAGTAGCCCTCCTTTCGGGTATTGGTGTGTCGAAATACTGGAAAAGGATTCTTTAAAACAAGGTGAAATTTTCAGGGGTTAGTTGTTACGTCAAGAATGCGAAACAAACCAGCAGGTACTTCCACTGAAATTACTGCATCAGAGATTTGAATGTCTTTTCTGCTAATAATATCATTTACCTCGAAAGAACCCGGAATCTGGATACTAATATCCACTGAATGATCAGCGGGATTTATCCAACCGGGATCAATGAGGATCAATCTATAATGATTATCCTTTACCCGAAGCACTTGTAGGAAAACCTTATCCCTACTGGTCTGCCTGAACAACAAATCATCCGCTGCCGCTTCAAAGCTTTTCTTAAGAAAAACGGCTGCTTCTTTTCCACGCAGCTTTTCACTGCCTTCTTCCCACACATGGATGCCATCTGTATGCAGCCACCTATTGATATTGGCCACACGATCGGTATTTACCGCTCCCGGAACAATGGCCACCAAACCATATGGTGTGGCTGGTATCTGGTAACCATATTGGCGCTTCTTGTTGAAAACCACTCGTTGAAAGGCGTGATCAGGTATATTAGTCATTCCCCATAAGTTTCCATTGTGAGGAAATATGGCTTCATGCAACGCTTCATCCTCCACCCAAAGCTCGGGACGATGACCATTGTGGGCATCCGTCAGCCATTTCTCTGAAGGTTGGTGAAAGACAAGTCCCAATTTCGAATAGCCAAGAGCATCTTCCGGATCAGGCGAAAAGATGATGCCCTTCCCAAGTAAATGATAAAATAGATCTGTACTTTCATATCCCATGGGTCCTGACATATTTTCCTCTGATGCTGGCATACTTCTTCGACCCCTCACATTGACCTGAGTCATTCCCATGCTAGTGTGAGCGATCAGCAGCCTAAGATAAGGATGACCAACCCTGGGGTATTCCCACTGATGAAATCTATTGAATGAAAACAAATCACTGTGAATTGACACATCATTTTTCTTCAGCAAACCAGCCTGCCACAGCCCTCCCCGAGACATGAGATTCACTTCAGGAGTTCGTGAGTTGGAGTCCTCTGTAGCGGCCATTGCGACTTCATCCCGCCCTTCTTCAAAGAGGGCGTTAAAAACTTCCGGATTCGCAGAAGAATCCATCCACCACAGTCCTTTATTTTTAGTTATACAAACCTTCTTCCCATATTTCATGCAAAGTTCGGCAAGAGGCTTCATGTAATATTTGAAATACCTTGAGATGCGTTCTTCCTGCTCGTCTTCAAAGGTCGCAAAACCAACAGTATAATTGGGTGCAGTCTGCAGGATCTTCTCAACGGTTTCTAGTGTGATAAATGGCATGCAGGAATGTCCGATGATAAAGAGTGTTGGAACTTTATGTTCTTCGATCCAACGTGCTTTTTCCAGAATTTCTTCTACAGACATCGTCCCCCTGATGGCATCTGTTCGCCACCTGCTTTCAGACCAGGGTTCCCCGTTTTCATCGAGTGGAGGTGTTTCTTCCAGGACCTTCATCGACTTTATCACCCGGAAATTCTCGTAAGGATATCTTTCCTCAAACCAGGCTTTTTGTCTTTGATATTCCTGAAATCCGGCTTCATTGGCTTTAACAGAGCCAAATCCAATGACCAGGTCATACGGTTGATTGTTTTTTTCCTCGTCTATCTCTAAAGTGCTAACTAATTCTGCCATCTTAAAGGTATGGTCTCTGATCTCTTTGATCTTGCCTCGGAATGATGCTTCCCTTACTGCTGATTCCCAACCCTTCTGAATCGTAACTTTGTACAAAAACTCATCTCCATTAGGCGCCGAGGCTAGCAATAGCTCTTTTCCCTTCACCTCGATATCAGTGAATCCCAATTCAGAATTTGCTGAACTGAGCAATTTTCCGTTGGAATCCCAAATTCTGAACATACCACCAGCTACAGAAATGATCTCTTTTCCGGGATATTCCGTGAAAAGATCTTCTGCCCTTACAAAAGCAGTAGAATAAAACTCTAACTGAGATCCATCCACCATTTCGAAAGGTGGTAACCCCTCCGATATCCATAGTGGCTCGCCACTGTGATCCGCCACCATGACAGCCTGTTTATTAAAAAAGGTATCACCCATAATGATCTCATTATCAGCGTCACCATCAATATCATCAATCATGATTGAAAAAGGATAAAAATTCCCTCTTGGGTTTTCCCAGTTCACCAGCTCATCCGGTACTTTAAGAGGCTTTCTCCAACGCGTAAAAATTGAGTCCTCATCAACAGACATTAGGTTGCCTGTGGTCCTGTTTTCAATCGCCAGTATATCGTCATACCCATCTCCTGATAAATCACCTATTGCGATGCGGTGAACCAGCCTTTCCATTTCAGGAGAGCGATCCAATAGTTGCCCGTTTTTATCAAAGACATAAACAATCCGATCAATGCCACCACAAACCACCTCAAGATCCTGATCTCCCTGAAAATTTCCTATTCCAACGTTGAACATGGGCAATTTGGATTGAAATGACCATAACTTCCTGCCCTGACCATCAAGAATGATCAATTCTCCGGAAGCACTGGCTATGCCAATCTCTTTTTCTCCATCCTGGTCAAGATCTCCCACTTTAAGGTCGAAAACAAAAGACCCGACAGAATATACCCAATGATTTTCCTCATGATCCGGATTTCTGAGTATCACATTACCGTCATAATCCGCCATTACCCAAAGGTCATTAGACCATTTTTCAAGGTGCCAAATGTTAGCACCTACATCATAATACTCAATGGCAGACTTATTGTCTGTGTTACAAGCCAGTAACATTGTAAAAGCCAGAAGTGGTAAGTATTTAAACATTAGATTTTGGTTTAGAAGTCTTGAAAAAATCCTAGTCCGTCTGCACCCATATACTGGTTCCAACCATTTGCTACCATTGAGACTGTCCGACAACTTACTGAGAATCCATTATGCTCAAAAGCATCAAAAGGGTTGAGATTATAGACGTAAATCATTTCATTGTTTCCATCAGAATCCAAATCTTCAATGAGTACTGTGGAACCGGTGTTTGTACCCGGGTTAGACAAAATCAGCTCCTTTGTCTTACCCACGGGATCAAAGAGATAAAGTTGGTTTTGATAGGCAAAGGGTGGCTTACCTGACTCTATCGAATAATTCGTTGGTAATAGATCGTTAATGGGTAAGAGAATTAGTTCGTATGGCTTCTGCGGCTGCATTACTGAGATTGGAGAAGCATACTGAATATATCCCACTGAGTCAACTACGGAATATTCCCCATTGCTTCCGTCTATAACGATCTGTAAAGAACCAGTAATTTCAGGCCAGGCACCTTTCCCATAGTTGAAAAACAGATCAGGGGAGGAGTCTCCAGTAAAGTTTCCAATGGCAGGCTGTGAATGAGATTCAAAACCATTTCCTAAATTCACCTCCCATAGGGATTTGAAACCAATGCCATCAATCGCTATGATCTTTCCCTCATAAGCATTAATGACAATATCCTGTACATCATCTTCATTAAGGTCAACAATGACCGGAGGCGCTATAAAACCTTTTTGTCTACCCGAGATTAATGTGTCATGAAGAGTGATCTTATTATCCTTAATATCGGCAACCGGAGTGATATAGAAATTACCGGTGATGGTTTCACCCCCGGTTCCAAACAAGACATATTCTTTGCCATTTCTTTGAAGAATGACCGGCGACATATATGTTTCTTTGCCATCTGGCACAGGTGCTTTAGCTAGAACTTCACCCGTTTTGGTGGAGAAGATCATCAGGTACCCGACAGGGCGATTATGTTCATTTGGTTTGGCTTTCACATAGCCTCCATAGCTTATAAGTAGATCTGGAATATCATCTTCATCCTGATCGGAAAGGAATTGCGGATTAAAAAAATTGAGAATGGTGGTATCTGATTCATAGTCCACCTGGTCATTGGTTGGCTGGAACTCCCAAATCAATTCTCCATTTGATCCATCCAATGCCATAAACTGGGCTGATCTTCCTCCAATAAAAATATCCGGAACACCTTCATTGGTAATATCAAAAAAAACAGGGCTCCCTATAACTTGATTCCTACACCCCCTTTTCCAAAGTATCGTCCCATCAGCACCATTAAAAGCGATCACTCCTTTTTCTGATGCCTCCCATTCTCTTCTTCCGCCTGCACCCAGCACAATATCTTTTACTCCGTCCCCATTCAAATCCACAGTTCGCGGAGATGAAAAGGTTCCACTACTTTTAATCACTGATTGCCATTCCATGGAATGGTTACAACCAAATAGTATAAAAGACAGAATCCATATAGCTAAGTTTCTCACATCATAATGCATTAAAAAGTACTCTCCTAACTAAACGGGAGAGTACTTTAAATTGAAATGTATAGATGCAAATTATTTTAGAACTACTCTGATGCTGCCCACTCAGGCTTCTGCACCAAAGCTGGGTTTTGATCCAGTGCTGCCTGAGGATAGGGTAATTTGTAGTGTTTCTGGGGTATAAACCCCTGTTTCTCAAAATCATTTTCATTAAGTGCGTACCCAAAATATTGAGGAAGCGTATTATCCAATGTTTCAATGGCATCAAAAGCCTGTTCAGCGGTTTGAGTCCGCATCAGGTCAAACCATCGATGACACTCCATGAACAGCTCCCACCTTCGTTCTTCCAGGATTACATCTCTGGTAATTGAACCTGCAGCAATGGGTGCCAGTCCGGCTCTACCCCGCACTTCATTGAACGATGTTTCGCCGGCTGCACTTACATTCCCATCCGCCATCAGGTCAGCCTCAGTGTGAATGAGTAGCAGATCAGCATACCTGAGGACTTTGGCATCCAGGTCATTCACTCCCGATACCCTATCAAACGATTCCGACCACCAAAACTTCCTCGGTCCACCACTGTCTCTTCTTGAATCACTTCTCGCAGTCGAAGAGCTATATTGCCCCAAAGTATCTCCATTGATGGTTACGACATCATCTCCATCAAAAAATAATGTAAATCTTTTTCTAGGGTCGGCATCGTCCCATTGAGCTTCCACCGATTCAAAAGTGTGCATCCATCCAAAACCCCATATATTGAGACCTCTATTCAGCCGGGGATTAATTGCCATGGGGTAGGTAGAACCCACATTGCCATTACTCCAGCCTCCTGAACTGTAGTGTTGTACAGCAAATATATCTTCTGAACTATTTTGGTTATCTAAAGACCATAAGGAGACAAGGTTCTCATGAGGTGTCAGCCCGGGATCATCTAATAGTTGATATGTTCCCGAATTGATTACCTGAGCCGCTTTTTGTTCAGCTTCTCCATACCAGCTTGTGTTACCCAATTCATCAGCACCAAAAAGGTAAACTTTAGCCAACATGGCTGTTGCAGCCATGCTGATTACCCTACCGGCATCATCCTGTGTATCTGGCAATAACTGCTCAGCCATCTCCAAATCTGCAATGGCCTGCGCATACACATCAGATGAAGGTGATGCAGCCACGCTGTATCCTGCAGGCTCTACCGGCGGTTCAAGAATAATGGGTACATCCTCAAACAGTAGTGTCAATAGGAAGTACTCATATCCCCGAAGAAAGTAAACTTGACCCAAATAATTATCCAAGTCAGTCTGAGAAATCCCATCAATCCCTGATGTCTTTTGTATCACAAGGTTACATCGGTTTATGGCCCTGTAAAGAAAACCATAGTAATTCTGAATCAGTCCTGTATTGGAATCATGATCAAATGCATCCATACTATTGTATGGTGCGTCCGCAATGCTGTAAGCATTATCAGACATGGCTTCTAGTCCCCACATGTTATTTCCCCAGGGAGCATTTTCATTGGTCAGCCCGGCATATGCAGCAACTACTGCCAATTGAGCATCGCGCTCTGTTTGAAAGAAATCATCACCGGTAGGACCGGTAGGATTTTCCTGGATGAGATTATCCTCACACCCAACAAACAGACTCATTGTTAATATGATATATAATATTTTCTTCATCGTTTTAATGCTTTTGTTAGAAAGTAATGGATAAACCACCGGTAAATTGCTGCGTCAACGGGTATCGTCCACGGTCAATACCTGCTGTTTCATTATCTCCTGCTTCACGTAAACCTACTTCCGGATCATATCCTGAATATTTCGTGATTGTGATGAGATTGGTTCCTGTTACATACAGTTGAAAGGCATTCAAACCAATTTTACTAACAAGGTCACGAGGAAGACTGTAAGCTAGTTTCAGGTTTTTCAACCGGATAAAGTCTGCATCCTCAACACGATAAGAAGATGTCCTTCCATTCCCATTCCCTGCAAGACGTGGTTCATTATTACTGCTTCCTTCTCCATCCCAGGCATCCAGGCGCTCCCTGGTGGTATAATCACCTTTCAAAGTATTATACACATGGATTCCTTGTACACCCTGTAAGAGAACTGACACTAAAAAGCCTTTGTAAGAGAGAGTATTGGTCAACCCAATAGTGAAATCAGGAATTACGCTACCAATAATCATACGATCATTCTCTGAATCAATAAACCCATCGCCGTTGAGGTCCCTGTAGCGAAAATCCCCCGGGGAAGTAGAAGTCCTTCTAGTCACATCATCTGTAGCATTCACATCATAAACAGGATTACCATCGGTATCAAACTCAATCAATGCCTGGTCCTGATATGCATGTGAATACACCTCATCCCACGTTTGAAAAATACCATCTAATTCATAACCATAGATAGCACCAACCTCTTCGCCTACCCTGGAGATGTTATGTTGATTATTCTGCCACCCATCATTGGTAAACCGGTCAGCATTATTTCCCGGAAGCTTTAGGATTTCGTTCTTAACTGTGCCAAAAACCATATCAGTAGTCCAGGTAAAGGTTCCCTGCATATTCACCGAATTGATGGTTAAGTCAATTCCTTTGTTGCTGATCTCCCCAAGGTTACCTTCTGGGGTAGACTCATTTCCTAACTCCAATGCAGGGGCAAATGGCAGGAACAAATCAGAGGTAAGCTTATCATATAAGTCTATACTCATATTCAGACGATTGCCTAATAAGCTGGCATCAATGGCAAAGTTGGCCATCCTGATTTCTTCCCATCTTAGCAAAGGGTTGGCCAGTCTGCTGATAGTAGCCCCGGGGATCTCTCCACCATTGAAGGAGTAATCATACTCTCCTCCCTGGCCAACAGCTGCAGCATATTGGTAATTGCCAGCATTGTCGCTACCACTGATCCCATAACCAGCTCGGATCTTCAATGTACTCAACCATGGCAGGTCAGGCATGAATGATTCTTCTGTGATTCTCCAGGCGGCTGACAAAGCTGGGAATGTACCCCATCTGAAGTCCTCACCAAACCGGGAAGATCCATCTCTTCTCACGGTACCGGTGATCAGGTATTTTCCCTGATAGTCATAGAAGATTCGCCCAAAATAGGAATTGATCCCTGATTCAATTTCTCCGTTCCCGACCACAGGAATGAACAAAGGAATGGAAGGGTCCGATGGGTTGATGATTTTAGGTCTCGAAAAGAACCAGTAATCTGTATTCTCAAAAGCTCCATCTTGTGCTGAAAACCAGGTATCCAGGTTATTCTGAAACTGAAAACCAATCAGGGCAGTGATCTTATGATCACCAAAAGACTTGTCATAGGTCAAAGTATTTTCCCAGAAAAGGGTTCTGTCTTCATCATTTCTAAATAATAGTCGGGTCTGCTCCGGCTGTGTCAGCTGAGTGCCGTCAATCTGATTGAAATTGTTTCTATCCTCCCGCTTGGAATAGGTAAAATCAATAGATCCCATGGTATGAAAGGTAAGACCATCCAAAATCTTGAAATCAAGATAAACAGATGCCCATGCACGATTTACTTTGTAAATGTCCTGGTTTTCTTTGGCTGCCCAGATAATATGAGTATTGGCCTGGTCTAAAATGCCCTCAGCCTCAGCTGGATGGCTGCTCAGCCCTGCGTAAGAGCCATCCGTAGCATAGATGGGCTTATACGGATTGATCCCAACAGCTCTCTTGATATAATCATTGGAATTATCACTAGGATTGATGTTACCCTGTCTGTTAGATACACTTCTGGACAGCAATAAGGTATTACCCACCTTAAATCGTTTTCCGATATTATGATCCGAATTGAACCGGAGCGTATATCGACTTAGTGATGAACCATACACGGTTCCCATCTGGTCAAAGTAAGAAACAGATGAATAGTAGTTAGAGTTTTCACTACCTCCATTAACCGATAAGTTATGTGACTGGATGCTTCCCGGCCTGGTTAATTCGGCTACCCAGTCATGTTCGGGGAATGATTGTCCAGCCAAAACAGCTTCAACCAAAGGTTGTCCGGTATAGACTGTATTTCCCTGTAATTCGTTTGTCCTTGCAGTGATCTGCGCCCACTCGGGACCGCTTAACCTGTTGTATTTTGATTCATCCAGGATGCTGGTACCCAAATAGGTTTCGTAATTAATACTGAGACGGTCCCTGGTACCTCTCTTGGTGGTGATAATAACCACACCATTTCCAGCTCTGGCTCCATAAATAGCTGTAGCAGAAGCATCTTTTAATACATCAATGCTTTCGATGTCATTGGGATTGATGAGTGAAAGCGGACTCACATCGTTCAACCCTCCTCCTCTCACATTACCAAGGATCACTCCGTCAATCACATAAAGAGGTTCATTGTTATTCAGTGTACCTACTCCCCTCACTCGGATCGTAGCACCCGAGCCAGGTGCACCTGAACCATTGATCACCTGTACACCTGCCATTCTACCTGAAAGTGTCTGTTCCATGGATGCCACAGGCACTTCGCTGATCACATCACCCTTAATAGAAGAAATGGCACCGGTGACGTCTTTTTTCTTTTGTGTACCGTAGCCAATCACTACAACCTCCTCAAGGTTTGAAACACTTAATATCAGTTCCACATCAATTCTGGATCTGTTGTTTACCTGAACCTCTTTGGGCTCATAACCTACAAATGATACTTGTAAGGTGGCATTTTCATCTACATTGATAGAATAATTTCCATCTACATCAGTGACTGTGCCATTGCTTGTACCTTTCTCAATGATGGTCGCTCCTGGCAATCCTTCACCATCATCATCAGTAATCCTTCCCGAAACATCAATGACTAAGTCTAATTCTTCGTACACCTGTGGTGTCAAATTCGGAGAAACCTCCTTAACGGTGATGGTTTCATTGATCCTTCTAAAGGAGACAATTGATTGGCGGGAAATCTCATTCAAAAGATCGCCCAAAACCCACTCCTTGGTCGGGAGGGACACTATTTTCCCTTTTAGTTCCCTTGAAGAGTAGATAAAATCAAACTCACTGGATTTTTCGATTTCATGAAACAGCTTGACAAGTGAATAGGAATCATCCCTAATCACAATATCAATCTCACTCAGAAGTTTTCGTTGCGCTTCCGATACAGAGCCAAAAGCTACCGTAAGTGAATACAAGAAGATACTTGCATAAATAGCGGATTTGGACATTCGGAAAAGTAATTTTTGTAATTTTACATGCATAGAGTTTTTATTTGGTTAACACTAATTAAAGCTCTTAAAGAGGGCTGAGTCCGTTTTCCCACAAAGACTACTCAGTTCTCTTACTTTTTTAATTTATATCAGGATATCATCTATTTCATCTGATAATCACTTTACTTTTTTCAATCTCAAATTTAAAATCGTAGGCAAACGACAGACTTTCCATCACTTCAAACAGGGGTGGATTATCATATTTCCCGGAAATCGTTTTTGATGTATTTAATCTCCTCTGAATCTCAAACTCTACACCATACCATTTCGACAGATCCTTTAGTATGTGATCAATATTTGAGTTTTTATAGATTAGTTGCTTCTCCGTCCATCCAAATACCCACTGAGTATCTTCAAGCTTATATTTTTCTAATTTATCTGTTGTTGGAAAATAAGAAACAATTTCATTTGGATCTAAAAGGAATCTTGTGTCATCATCAAAAAGTTCTACACTCACTTTTCCTGACTTTACCGCAACCGAGGATTCATCATTCGCGTAAGCTTTTACATTAAAAGAAGTCCCTAAAACCTCCACTTTAAAATCTTTGGTGTTTATTCTGAAAGGACGATTGATGTCTCTGCTTATATCAAAGAATGCTTCACCTTCGAGTTTTACTTCTCTACTTTGCTCATCAAACTTCTCAGGAAATATCAATTTACTACCTGCATTTAATTTCACTGATGAACCATCGGGTAATGAAAATGTGAGCTTTTGACCCAGAAGGCTTTCTTTTTCGATCATGAGCCTCTCCGTGATTTCCTCTCTGTCAGTACTTTTTGTCTCGAAATAGATAAAGGCTCCAAGGAAAGAGATCAATAAGAAGGACGCGGCAACTTTTAACCAATCAGGTAGTCTTCTGATCTTTTTTGTCTTCGCATCTTTTATAATGTGCGGCGACAGCTCTTCCCAGACATCCCCCATCATTGCCTCGAGTTCAACTTGTGAAGGGCCATTCATATTGATCTTCATCTGGTTATAGACCTTTATATTCTTAGGATCATCTAACCATCTTTCTAGGATTTCTTTTTCAGCACCCGAAAGTCGCTCATTGCTGAGTTGTTTAAATATGATTTCCTCCATTTCCAGGTTTTTTCCAGATGACTATACCGTCAATAATAGTAAGATCCATGATAGGCAAAACAGGGCAGGTAATGCAGAATTATTTACACCCCTCGCAATTATCTTCCGATTGAGTAGTGTTGATCATAAAGAATGAGAGATAAAATTTAAAACCTCATAACTTTAGTTGCGCCATGAAGAAATGAATTTCACAACTTTGGCATCGGAGAAATGCCCATCCAGTGAAGATCGCATACTTTTCAATGCTGAAATCATGTGTTGTTTCACCATACTTGAAGAGATTCCCAGCTTTTCTGCCACTTCACCGTATTTCAACCCTTCTTCTTTCACCATCTTGAAGACCAACTGGCACTGTGGTGGCATGGCATCCACGATTTCCTGTATTTTTAATGCTAATTCATTGCCAATCATCAGGTCCTCCGGATTCAAATTTTCAATGGATTTTAGCTCAAGCTGCGAGTTGAAATCATCAAATATTTTTGGATTCCGAGATACGGCCCTAATGGCCTGGTTTTTTACAGAGGTGAAAAGGTATGATTTCAACTCACGAATCTCCGAAAGATTGGTATCAGACTTCCACAAATTATAAAAGACCTCTGAAACTACATCCTTGGCAGCCTCATGCGAATTGGTAATTACAAAGGCGTAAGAGGCCAGCTTCATGAAGTAAGATTCATAAATTTCTCTGAATTTCTCAGATCGACCGGCAGGACCAGACCTGATTGAAATTGTGTCTTTTTTTCTTCTCAACTCTCTTAGCTACCGTTTGAAATATTTCAAAACAATTCGTTAAAGTACATTCTATTTTAAGAAATCACAATTATCGACCCTTATAATCAGAATATTCACCAAATCATCCCCATCGATGTTTATTGGATGAAACTCCCAAAAAACTTACATCGCCTTATGACTGCAACCGACAATATCATTATTATTGAAAGTGTATCGTATCTTTAAAAGCATATCACTAATTATCAACCCTAAACTCACCCCAAACCCCATGTCTTCTTTTGTATTATTCTTATTAGCCCTCACCCCCATTCTCGTCTCTGGTATTTTGTTGGTTGGATTTAAGATCCCCGCAAAAATTGCCATGCCTGTAGCTCTCCTGCTTACGGTAATCATTTCATACAATGCATGGGGATTATCATGGGTAGACATACTGGCCTCCTGTATGCAGGGACTGGTCATCACAGCAGATATATTGTATATCATTTTTGGTGCCATACTGCTTCTCAGTCTATTGAAGCATTCCGGCGGTGTCACTGCGATTCGGCTGGGATTCACCACCATTAGTGCCGACAGAAGGGTACAAGTGGTGTTGATTGTGTGGCTATTCGGATCATTCATAGAAGGGGCTGCCGGCTTTGGTACTCCGGCTGCGATTGTTGCCCCGCTTCTTGTGGCATTGGGATTCCCGGCCATGGCAGCAGTGATGCTTGGTATGATGGTACAAAGCACAGCAGTAACTTTTGGTGCGGTAGGCACACCCATACTGGTAGGTATCCGTGGTGGCCTTCAAAACCCGGCGCTCGATGCTCAATTGGCGAGTCTTGACCTTACGTTCATGGACTATATACAGATGGTGACCACCAATGTGGTTGTGCTCCATGCCATCACAGGCACAATTATCCCCACCCTGATGGTGGCGATGATGACCCGGTATTTTGGAAAGAACAAATCATGGAAGGAAGGCTTTGAGATCTTACCCTTTACACTATTTGGTGGTCTGGCCTTCACAGTCCCCTATCTGCTGACAGGAATATTTTTGGGGCCTGAATTTCCTTCCCTGCTGGGCTCACTCATTGGCATAGGGATTATCATCATTGCCATTAAAAGTCGTTTTCTAATGCCAAAATCAAACTGGGATTTCGATACAAAAGACAACTGGCCGAAAACCTGGCTGGGAACCATAGAGATCAAACCGGAAGATCTAAATCATAAACATATTTCACTGTATAAAGCCTGGTTTCCCTATTTACTGGTTGCGATTTTGCTCGTTATGAGCAGATTGCCACAGCTGCCTTTTAAGGGGTGGCTCACAAGTATTACTATCAGCTTTGATCAAATCCTTGGTACCACACTCAATGCATCCAGTGCTCCATTGTATTTGCCGGGTACCATACTCATCGTAGCAGGGGTCGTGGTGATTTTCCTTCATCAGATGAAGAGTCTGGAAGTGAAAATGGCTTTTTCCGAAAGTGCCAAAATGATCATAGGAGCCGGTTTTGTTTTAATATTTACCATCCCCATGGTCAGGATCTATATCAATTCAGGCATGAATCCTCTGGGAATCGATGGGATGCCTATTGTCATGGCAGGATGGGTGGCTTCCAATGTGGGCGATGTTTATCCATTCTTTGCACCCTCTGTCGGTGCTTTGGGAGCTTTCATTGCAGGAAGTAATACTGTGAGTAACCTGATGTTTAGCCTGTTCCAGTTTGGTGTGGCTAACCAGCTCCTGATACCAACAACCATGGTGGTCGCCTTACAAGCCGTGGGAGCAGCTGCGGGCAATATGATTGCCATCCACAATGTGGTGGCTGCATCTGCCACCGTAGGCATGCTGGGGAAAGAGGGTTTGGTTTTGAGAAAAACCATTTTCCCTACCTTTTACTATGTGACCGTCGTTGGAATACTGGGAATGCTGACCATCTATGTATTCGGATTTACTGATGTTCTAACACCGCCTTGATATCACCATCCGATAAACAATGGTACTCTCAACCACATTTTTAATGTGGCGGCTTAACTGGGAATCCTATGCGTTTATGTCGTTGATCCTTTTAAATCCTGCTATCAGCCGTTAAATTGTAACCTCATCTTAAAACAATAAAAGGAGACACATATGTTATTAAAAGATAAAGTGGCCGTAGTAACCGGTGGAGCCAGGGATATTGGACGTGCCATATCTGTCAGGTTTGCCAGTGAAGGTGCAAAAGTGATTATCAACTATCACAGTTCTGAAGACAAAGCAAAAGAGACCCTTCAGATGATCCAGGATGCCGGAGGAGAAGCCACACTGGTCAAAGGTGATCTGACAAAGAGTGGGGATGTCGCCAAGCTATTTGAGAAAACCCTCGAAGTCTACGGCACTCCGGATATCATCATGAATAATACAGGTGGTCTTATTGCTCGAAAAAACCTTGATGAAATTGATGAGGAGCTTTACCGCCAGGTATTTGACCTCAACTTCTTGAGCACATTGCTTGTTTTAAAGGCTTTTATGCCTGGCATGAAACCCGGTTCTGCTGTAGTCAACATGTCTTCACAGGCTGCCAGGGACGGTGGTGGTGGCGGATCATCTTTGTATGCAGCAAGCAAGGCTGCGATTAGTTCTCTCACGAAGTCCCTCGCCAAAGAATTTGGTCCAAAGGGCATCCGTGTGAATGCAGTGTGTCCGGGTATGATCAATACCCTGTTTCATGACATGTTTACCAAGGACGACATCAGGAAGAAAGTAGCAGAAACAACTCCACTACGCAAAGAAGGTAAATCCGAAGACGTTGCAGACCTGGTTTGTTTCCTCGCCTCTGACCAGGCCAGTCACCTGACAGGGGTGAATTACGACATAAACGGAGGTTTTTTGATGTCTTAATGCGAAGCAAGAGCCAACCTCTACATAGCCTCCGCGCTACATCTTTTTCTATGTGGTATACATGGAATTGAACATGACATAGTCGGTAGTGAGGTCTGTACCCCATCCCACTGCCGATGCTCTTCCTTCATAGAGTTTGATTTCGATCACCAGATTGGAATCTTTTAACACTCGTTTGATCAACTGCACGTCCATTTCCACTGGTCGACCGCGCTCTAACATCTGAACCTTATCATTCTCATTCCCCAGCCATAAGTCCACTTTGTCCGGATTGAATTCTATACCTGACCTGCCCATGGCAGCCAGTATCCTACCCCAGTTGGGATCCCTTCCAAACATGGCAGTCTTCACCAGGGAAGAACCTGAAACCGTGCGTACGATCTGTCGGGCATCCTCGATCGTCTTTGCCCCATTGAGATGATATTCGATAAACTTAGAGGCTCCTTCACCATCTGATATGATAAGTTTGGCTAAATGAATGAGGAGTTCCGAAAGTTTTTCTTTGAATAGCTTGTAATGAGGATCAGTAGCTTTGGTGATTTCATCATTGTCAGCCAGCCCATTCGCCATGATACAGGCCATGTCATTCGTGGAAGTGTCGCCATCCACAGTGATCATGTTGAAAGAAATATTTACAGCTTCTTTGAATGCCTTGTCCAACAATTTCTGATCAATTTTAATATCAGTGAAAATAAAGGCCAGCATCGTTCCCATGTTGGGGTGTATCATGCCCGATCCTTTAGCTATCCCTCCAATATTGATGGTGTTGCCATCGATGTCAAAATCTACAAATCCCTCTTTAGCAAAGGTATCTGTAGTAAGGATGGCATTGGCGGCAAAAGAGCCAGCACGCGAATTCTCCGTGATATTCTTCGCGTTGTCTCTAATGCCTTGCACAACTTCCTCCGTTGGAAAAGGCTTCCCAATAATCCCCGTGGAAGCCACCAGCACTGACTTAACATCAACACCAAACTCTTCAGCTGTTGCTTTGGCCATGGCTTCCGCAGCTTCTTTACCTTGCTGGCCCGTGCAGGCATTGGCATTCCCGGAATTCACTACAATGACCTGAGCCATGTTGTCATTTTCTTTTAAATGCTTTTTGGATAGTTTGATGGGTTCAGCAATCACCAGGTTCTGAGTAAAAGTGGCTGAAATTTTGGCCGGAACTTCAGAAAACATCAAGGCCAGATCCCTGCGCATCGATTTTACTCCCGTATGGGCCCCCCAGACTTTTATGCCTCTTACATTGGTTATGTTCTGAATCATGTTTTTAAGGTTGTATTGGTACGCTTTGAAGTCCTGATCTTTCTTCAAGACCTAAAAGCAGGTTCATGTTTTGTATGGCCTGACCCGCTGCTCCTTTCACCAGGTTATCTATGACACCAATAGAAATGATGGTGTTTGTTCGCTCATCATATGAAACGTACAGGTCGCAATAATTGGTGCCTCGCACTTTCTTCAGATGTGGAATATCTTCGGATACTCGTACGAAAAATTCATCTTTATAGAAGTCTCTGAAGAGCTTCTTTATTTGTTCCTCATCCACTGTCTCCTTTGGCTTAGAATAACAGGTTGAAAGAATACCTCTGTCGACCGGGAGCAAATGAGGAGTAAATAGTATTGTGCAAGGACTACCTTTAAAAGCACTGAGCGTCTCCTGGATCTCAATGGTATGTCGATGGGTCTTTAGCCCGTAAGCTAAGAAGTTGTCATTCACCACCGGAAAGTGGGTGTTTTCACGTGCCTTGATGCCGGCACCCGTGACTCCTGTTTTTGAGTCCACGATAATGTGGTCAGGATCTATTAAATCATTCTTTAAAAGTGGTGCCAAAGCGAGGGTGGCTGATGTCGGAAAACAACCCGGATTTGCAATTAATTTAGCCTCCTTTATTTTATCTCTGAACAATTCCGGAAGGCCAAAAACTGCGTGATCAAACCCGCTTTCAAACCTGTGTTCTTTCTGATACCACTTTTCATAGACGTCCTTGCCCGAAAGCCTGAAATCTCCGGAGAGGTCCACAATCTTATAATTGGCATCTTTATGTTCAGCGATGAAGTCCATGGATACCCCATGTGGCAAAGCAAGGAATACCAGATCCAGATCTTCTGGTAATTCTTTGACACTGATCAATTTAGGATCAAAAATATCCTGAAACTGAGTATGCACATCAGAAAAAAGCTTTCCCTGATAACTCTCTGAGGTGATCGCTGCGATCTCCACAGAGGGGTGATACAATAAAATTCTGACCAATTCAGATCCAGTGTACCCCGTGGCACCTACAATTCCTATTTTAAATTTCGGCATTTATCTTGTTTCTTTTAATGATTGAAAGAATACGTCCACGGCTGTTTGTAAGTCCTGATCAGAAATATTCAAAGGGGGTACCCATCGCACTACTTTTTCTGCAGTCGCGTTGCCGAGTACCTTATGTTCAAGCATCTTAAGCATCACAGGTTTCGACGCTCTGTTAAGTTCCACACCTACCATGAGGCCTTTTCCCCGTACCTCTACAATCTCCGGGTACTCGTCTTTAGCCGCTTCTATGGTTTCACGGAGCCACTTTCCTTTTCTTTGAGATTCATTCAGGAGATCTTCCTCTTCAATGACTTCAATGGTTGCCAGTGCGGCAGCACAAGCGATTGGATTACCACCGAACGTAGTTCCATGATCGCCCGGTTCCATGGCAGTAGCTACTTTTTCTGCCGCCATCACAGCACCCATCGGAATACCGTTCCCCAATGCCTTGGCAAGGGACATGATGTCCGGCTTTACTCCATACCATTGGTGGGCAAACCATTTTCCGGTACGCCCCATTCCTGTCTGGATCTCATCAAAGATCAATGCGATACCTTCCTGATCGCAAAGTGCACGTAGCTCTTCCATGTATTTTTGATCAGCCACATTGATCCCACCTTCACCCTGAACAGGCTCCAACATGATACCGGCTATTTCTTTACTGATCACAGCCTTGATAGCATCCAAATCATTGAGTGGGACGTGAATAAAACCCGGAGGAATCGGATCAAAACCTTTGAGCATGCCCGGCTTGCCTGTCGCTGCCAACGTAGCCATGGTACGACCATGAAAAGCATTCTTTACGGTAATGATGGTTCCACCACGCCCATTCTTGGATGCATATTTTCTTGCAATCTTGATGGCTCCTTCAGCTGCCTCAGCTCCACTGTTTCCGAAAAAGACCCTTTCCAGACCAGCCAATTCAACCAATTTTTGTGACAACAGTGCCTGAGGCTCACTCAAATAGAAATTACTGATGTGCCCCAGCTCACTGGCTTGTTTACAAATGGCATCCACAACTTTCGGATGACAATGACCTACACTGTTGACTGCAATTCCAGCCAGTACATCAATGTATTCATTGCCTTCCATATCCCATACCCTGGACCCTTTTGCTTTTTTAAACGCCAATGGCAGTCGACGAAATGTTGGCAGATAATACTTTTTGTCCAGTTTATGTAGCTCTTCTGTAGTCATTATTTTACATGGAGAAATTACTTCCTAATCTCCGGAAAGGTTAAAATTTTTTATTAAAATGAAATTTGGATTTGCTTTCAAATGAATGACAAAGTTAATGAATTACCTATGGTCTCCAAGAAACTCATTTCCTACTTAACTAATCCCCCCTACCAAAAAATGTTTGAGTTTTCTTGAATTAACCCGTTTAACCCACAATTAAGTCTTGATAAGTTATTGAATCTCTGACCAAAGAAAGTTCCTTTAAGATTTCTATGGCCGCATTCAATTTATTGATGTCCAGATCTGGTTTTGTTGTCCATTGCGTCCGTTCCATCCAGGCAGACACATCGCCTTCATCCATTTGGTAGTGCTTTGAAATAAGACCGACGCACTGTTCATTTGCAAGCAAGGCTGCACTGGATCTCAATACACTTTCCAGCAACCTGTTCACATGATCACGCCGCTCACCCCACGCCTTATTCGACACACAAATCACAAAACTTGAAAACTGAGGAATGCATTCACCAAGGATTCTGAACTCTCCCTGATCAACCAGGGGCTTTGTTGTGAATTTTTCCCAAAGGAAAACGTCCGCTTCGGCACCCTTAAAGGCTTTCCTTGCTCCCTCCATGCCTCCCACCTCAACAAACTCAAGCTCTTCGGTAGGCCATTCCCTGTTTCGGGCATCCAGATAGGAGATCAAATGTGACCCTGACCCATAGCGACTGATGGCATACTTCTTACCGCGAAGCTGATCCATGGCGTGCAAATCACTGGATGCCGGCACATGGATCCCCCATATCAATGGAGAGTCGACGAAGAAATTGAGGATCTTATATTGGGCACCAGCGTCTATCCCTTTGATCGCGCCCTCTGTTAATAAAGTGGCAAGATCAAATTCTCCAGAATCCAAAGACTTGACCAGGTCTCCGGTGCCTCCCGGAAAATCCTGCCACGCTATGTCAATGTCCTCAGGCATCAAGCCGTTTTCCCGTACCATATAATGCCAGGGCATGTTGAAATGCTCTGGTACCCCACCGACTTTAAATGATTCCATTTTTGCTATCAATTACTCAGTTGAGATAGAATACTTTCATCCATCGGATTCACACTGGCCGAAAAGAAAATGACTGAACCATCAGCTTTTACAAGGTACTTGCTAAAGTTCCAGTTAGGCGCTTTCCCGGTCTGCTCTTTGAGCCAGTCATAAAGCGGATGTATGTCTTTCCCTTTGACTGAGATCTTCTCAAACATCTGAAAAGTGACGCCGTAATTTTTTTCACAAAATGCAGCGATCTGCTGGTTGCTCCCAGGCTCCTGCCCTCCAAAATTATTGGCCGGGAATCCAAGGATAGTGACCCTGTCCTTAAATTTTTCATGAAGCTCCTGCAAGTCAGCATACTGTGGAGTATTCCCACATTCAGAGGCGGTATTGACAATCAACAAGGTCTTCCCTTTGTATTTTGCAAAATCTATGGGTGATCCATCAAGGGCTTTAAGCTTGAGATCATAAATCGACGAAGCATTTACTATAAAAGCTGCCATAATCAAGGTAATCATTTTCATCATTGGAAAAATGCTTTAATAAAGGTAAAATTAAAGCAAAGTGAAACAAATCGGATACCCAAAACGCTATTATGAATCAATGAGAGAATTCTTTCAACTCAATTCCGTTAATACCTAGAATGAGACTGATTTTTTCCCTGGTGTTCATCTGCTGCTGTTTCATGGTTTATTGTCAGGATAAACTCATTGATGCGATCTATGACCAGGCCAGCAATGTATCCACGAAACACTATCAACCGGAAAATACCCGGGACCTCATTTTACTGGAATCCGCCTTTTCTGAAGGTAGTGTTGAAAAAGTACCCATCAAAGAACAGCGGATCACGCGGATAGACCTGGTCTATACAGCCTATAGAGAATCCAGTGAGTTTAGCCAGGAAGCACTGAATAAACTGAGATTAAAAAAGTTAATTGAGACCAACCCGCAGCTGGTACAGAACAGTTTTTTTGAATGGCGGCTCATTGAGCAAACCGGTTGTAATGATCCGAAATCCTGCAAAGACTACTTTCATGGATTTGTGGTCTATTATGACAAGTACTATACCAAAGAAGACACTCAACAGGAAATTGACACGATCCAGCAAACCATGAAGGAGCTGGAGCATAGTATTTCCAGATATGACTCGCTCAAGAGGTATGAAGTGCATGACCTGACTTGCGCATTCCCACCATTGAATGTATCGCAACAAACACTGGGTGATGAATTCAAGAAATACTATGAGTGTGATGAACGATTCAACGGAAAGATCTTCTTTGATGTCTCGGTAGATGACAAAGGCCGACCGCTCGTAGTGGACATCAAAGGCACACAATTTCCATGTATTAAGATTACTGAAAATATCCTGAAATACATCTTAAGATGGAAAAGGGGAATCACAATAGGAGGCCAGTCCTTTCCATTCACCGTGAGGGGGACCATTAGCTTCCCATTAGCCAGGGAATGTGTCACCATTACCGATTATGTCCCTTTGCCTGAAGTTGAAAAGGAATTCAACATCGAGATCCGAGGGTTCAATTGCTATGCCTACACGGTAGATTCATTTTATACAGATATTATCCCTAAAATTCACAAGAAAGCTGTCTCGTCTGTATTATTCAGAAACAAATGGGACGATGACCTGATCATAGTGGATGCTACGGGAAGCATGTACCCCTATACCAGTGATCTGCTTAAATGGATCCGGCTCAATCCAACAGAAAACAAAACTTATGTTTTTTTCAATGATGGCGATGATAAACCAACACAGCATAAAGTGATCGGGAAAACAGGTGGCATCTACCACATTCAATCCTCCAGCTACCTGGATGTGAAAGAAATGCTCTTTCAGTCGATGCGTAAAGGAGGTGGTGGCGACTTGTATGAAAATAATTTTGAAGCGTTACTCTACGGGGTGAATATTACCGGAAACTCTTCAGGAGCCATCATGATCTCAGACAATCATTCATTCCCAAGGGATCACGAACTGCTAAAGGACTATGCAGGAGACCTTAAAATCATTCTGTGTGGAACGGAAAGAGGGGTCAACACCAATTACCTGAACCTGGCCTATCATTATGGGTTTTCGATTCACACCCTTACCACAGACCTGGTTAATCTCCGGTATCTAAAGCAAGGTGAATCGATCACCATTGATGGAAGAAAGTATGTTCTTGGGACTAATGGTTTTCAATGGATTATTCAATAATCACTTTTTCATTGGTTGGCTCATTGAATTTCTCCATGTTCTATACTCATTTAGTAAAACCTCAGCCATTTCATTATTGGATTCAATGATATTGTTAGATTCTCCAATATCTTTATTGATATTGTATAATTCAACATGACCGGAATTGTTCTTAACTAACTTAAAATCACCGGATCGAACGGCCCATTTCTCTTCATCACCGTCCCAGAATAAAAAATCATGAAGTGGGTTGTCTAACTTTCCATTGATCGCCGGGAGAATACTTCTCCCATCAAGCATCATTTCCTTGGTGAGAATATTTAAGACATCAAGGATTGTCGGTAGGATGTCTATTGTAATAACAGGTTCATCACGCTTTCCAGGCTCAAACTTGGCAGGCCAACTGATAATAAAAGGCACTCGAATGCCGCCTTCATAAGTGCTTTGTTTGTAATCTCTGAGAGGCATATTGTTTGCGTGGATCTTTCTTGCTCCTCCATTATCAGAAAAATAAAATATAAGGGTATTTTCATACAATCCCTCCGACTTAAGCTTGTCAATAACCTTTCCGACAGCCAGATCCATTCTGTAGAGCATGGCTAGCATGATGTTGCGATCTGAATCCTCAGTAGTAAACCTGTTTATGTCCTCCTGAGGAGCTTCTAGTGGAAAATGAACCGCATTAAAAGGCAGATACAAGAAAAATGGTTGTTCTGCCCTTGCTTGTTTCTCTATAAAATTACAGGATTCCTCAGCCAGAATATCTGTTAAATACCCCTCATCCTCAATAATTTCATTGTTTCTGTAAATACAATTGTGTCTCTGGTCCTCCTCACAGTCCAGGTCAAAATAGCTATGTGCTCCATGCCCTAAGAATCCATAAAACTCATCAAACCCCCTTTGCAAGGGTCTGTAGTCATATTCAAGTCCGAGATGCCATTTTCCAAATATTCCGGATACATATCCTTCTTCACTTAAGTAGTTTGCGATGGTTTTTTCACTCAGAGGCATCCCTTTTCTGGAATCTCGTGCTTTATAAAAGCCAAAACGTTGTTGATACTTACCTGTGAGTAGACCTGCCCGAGTAGGAGCACATACATATGCGCTCGCATATCCATTGCTAAAAACTACTCCATCTTCTGCCAATCTGTCGATTGCAGGGGTGGATATTTCATTCGGATGATCATGAAAACTGACATCAGCATAACCTTGATCATCGGCTACAATGATGACAATATTGGGGTTGCTATCTGCATCAGGAATGTTCTGACTTAACACCGGAATGATTGAAAAGCCAAGCAGGAAACTGAATATGTAAAATTTATTGAAAGTCATCATTTAGACCTTATCCACCAGCTTCTCCCACTGCTCATTCACCCGATCCAGCTCGGACTTTTTGCTCTGATACCTATTGTTGATCTTCTCTGCTTTATCGGTATCTGAAAAAGTATCAGGGTCAGCCAACTCCTTTTCCAGCTTATCCACCTCCTGCTCCAGCTTTAGGATTTTTTCTTCCAGCTGATCAATTTCCTTTTGAATTTCCCTTTCCGGTTCGTTGTGTCGGGGCTTTTCTGCCTTGTCCTTTGCTGGCTTTTCCTTCGGACTGCCATTTGAAGCTGTGGCCGGCTTCTTGATCTTCTTATTATCCCACCACCACTCAAATTCATCGTAAGTGCCGGGATATTCTTTGATCTTCTGATCCTCGATCCACCAGATCTTGGTGGCTACCTGCGAGATAAAGTCCCGATCGTGAGATACCAGCAATAAAGTACCTTCATATTGTTGTAATGCCTGGATCAGAATATTCACAGAAAGAATGTCCAGGTGATTGGTAGGCTCATCCAGCAATAAAAAGTTTGCTTCAGAGATCAGGGTTTTCGCCAGTGCCACCCGTGATTTCTCCCCTCCGGACAAAACCTTAATCTTTTTAAATACTTCATCATCACTGAACAGGAAGCACCCTAAAACACCTCTCAGCTCCATTTCCGTTTTTTTTGTGCCCGCCTGCTTCATCTCCTCGATGATCTCATTTTCGATATGAAGCGCTTCCAGCTGATGTTGAGCAAAAAAGGTAGGGATTACGTTGTGGCCCTCTTCTACCTTACCCTCATGCTTTTCTGTTCCGGCAATGATTCGCAACAACGTCGACTTTCCTTTTCCATTGGCTCCTATCAAAGCGATCTTGTCTCCCCGTTCGATGTGCGCACTGGCATGTTCCAGAATTTTAAGGTCACCGTAGGATTTTCCAATATCGACGAGGTTCTTGACGTGCCTCCCCGATTTTGTGGTAAAATTGAACTTAAAGTTGATTTGACTGGTGTCATCAACAACAGACTCAATGCGATCCATTTTTTCCAGCATCTTCATTCGGGACTGGGCCTGCTTGGCCTTCGTGGCCTTCGCTTTAAAGCGTTCTATAAAACGTTCGGTCTGCCGAATCTTTTGCTGCTGATTTTCATAGGCATTTTGTTGGATCTCGTTTCTAAGTTCTTTTTCTTCTTCGTACTTATCGTAATTCCCGGGATAGAGATTCAATTGATAACCCGAAACCTCCACAATCTTATTCACACAACTATTGAGAAATCGACGGTCGTGAGAAACGATGATATAGGCACCCTCATAATTCTGCAGGTAGTTTTCAATCCACTTGATGGAAGGAAGGTCCAGGTGGTTGGTAGGCTCATCAAGCATGAGTAAAGATGGTTTTTCCAGAAGCAGCTTGGCCAGCATCACCCGCATTCTCCAGCCTCCGGAAAACTCCCGAAGTGGCCGCTCAAGATCTTCTGTAGTAAAACCAATCCCCTCAAGGATCTCTTCGGCCTTGGCTTTGATGGAATAACCATCAAGGGTCTGAAAACGATCCTGAAGCTTGGCCAGCTTATCCACCAGGTCATCAGAATAGTCTGTTTCCATCTTTTTAAGGATGTGATCGATCTCATGCCCTATTTTGATGGTTTCCTGAAAGGCTTGCATGGCTACATCCACGATAGGCTCATCAGATTGGTACGATAGCAAGTCCTGGTTCAAAAAACCAATGGTTGACTCCTTACTTTTGCTGATTTCTCCTTTAGTTGGCGTAACTTCGCCGACCAGCATCTTTAATAAGGTCGACTTGCCAGTCCCATTAAGACCAATCAGTCCGATTCTGTCTTTTGGTGTAATAAAAAGGGACGCATCTTCGTATAGTATACGGTCGCCAAGAAAATAAGAGAGATTGTTGATGCTAATCATACTGCAAATGTAGAGAGTTGTTAATTTCCATTGTATTGATTGATCTAAAGATTGTATAATTATATTCGTGCAAAAAATAATGTGGTTTAAGGTAGTGTTCTCAGCTTGTCTTCTCATGAGCCTGACATCTCAGGTAATAGGGCAAGACGATAAGCTGATTGAGATTTTAGAAAAAGAGCTGGCCAGGGAGTATGAACTCCTTGCAAAACAAAACCCTCCGGTCTATTTTATTAGTTATAATGTTTCTGATATCACGGTGCTTTCTTTGGAAGCTTCCTTTGGCAGCCTGATGAACTCTGATGAAAACAGGAGCAGAATCCTGAACGCCAATGTTCGGGTAGGTGACTATTCATTTGATAACTCACATAACTTTCAGGGAAGCGAAAGGTATAGCCGGTATTCCGGTGCCATGCCACTCCCCCTGGAAAACATTGAAGATGCCATCCGACAAACCACCTGGATGGCTACTGATATGGGATATAAAGTAGCTTCATCAGCTTATACCATTGCGCAAAGAAGTGAAAAAAATGAAACCGGTGATGTGCCTGATTTCTCCAAAGAGAGTGTCGTCAATGACATCGAACCAGCGTTAAACCCCGGTGATACGGAGGTGGACGTTAAAGAATGGATCAATAGGATTACATCCTGGTCTGAAGCATTCCTGGTAGACAAGGACATCCTCGAAGGATCTGTCAACTTCAGTTTTGTTTCCGGAAAAAAATATTTTCTATCCACAGAAGGTTCAAGGATCCGTCAGAATGAGTTGAGGGCCGAGATACAAATAAGCGCTGCTATCCGGTCATCCGGAGGAAATGTGATCCCCCTTCACCAAAACTATTTTGCGCGCAATCCGTCCGAACTCCCTCCTGCTGATCAAGTCCAGGCTGACATTGATCAAATGCTTAAAAAACTTCAGGAATTGAAGACCGCCCCGGTTGCTGATCCTTTTGCTGGACCTGCCATCTTTTCCGGACGTTCCGCAGGTGTATTCTTTCATGAAATCTTCGGGCATCGGGTAGAAGCTGATCGATTGAAAAGCAGCGATGATGCGCAGACATTCAAGGAAAAGATCGGGAAAAAGGTCCTTCCAAAGTTCATTGATGTCACTTTTGATCCCACGCTACCGGAATTTCAAGACAATCATCTCACAGGAAGCTATGATTACGATGATCAGGGTGTCAGATCCCAGAAGGTACAAGCTGTAGAAGGAGGTATCTTAAAGGATTTTCTGAGGTCGCGAAAACCTCTGCTGGAAGGTCAGCACTCCAATGGACATTCCAGGGCAC
Organism: Cyclobacteriaceae bacterium; assembly: GCA_965223915.1. Taxonomy (GTDB): domain Bacteria; phylum Bacteroidota; class Bacteroidia; order Cytophagales; family Cyclobacteriaceae; genus UBA7330. The sequence continues at coordinate 5,101,061 of OZ245027.1, forward strand.
AAACGGGACTTAACCCTGTATCCCGTCAGTCAAACCTGATCGTTTCGTCCAGCAATCAAAAAGAAGATGACGCCCTTAGAAAAATGTTGATCAAGGAATGCAAAAGACAGGATAAACAGTTTGGATACTACATCAAAAATGTTCAAGGTGGCTACACCATGACAGATCGATATACACCAAACGCCTTCAGTATTACCCCAACGGAGGTTTACAAAGTTTTTGCAGATGGCACACCCGACCAATTGGTGCGGGGAGTGGACCTGATCGGTACACCTTTGACCATGTTCAGTGAGATACAGGCCACAGGTACTCAAAGTGACATTTTTTATGGCTATTGTGGCGCTGAATCAGGTTATGTCCCTGTAACGGCCATTTCTCCAGCCATTTTTGTAAGAAAAATTGAAACACAGAAAAAACCGGAAGCGAATATGGATAAGCCTATCCTTTCCAACCCGGCAAACATGGATAAATGATGATGAGAGTAAGTTTAATTGTCTGTAGTTTTTTGATCATTTGCTCAGGTTATACCCAATCCGGTGATGAGTCTGTCATCCTCAAAGCCATGAGGGATGAATTAGGCCGGAACATGAATGAATTGAAGAGCGATGGCTATAAAGACCCCTTTTTTATTGGATACGGTGTTACAGAGCTGAAAACAATCAACATCAATGCCATGAATGGCGGGATTTTTCAGTCCTCATCAGACAGTGCCCGCAGCTGGTATACCCGGGTGATGGTGGGTGACTACGCAGTGAATGATGAAAATTACAATGATCCCAACATGGTTTTCACCCAGGACCTGGGATATACCAACCTTCCCCTGGATGACAACTATAATGGCATCAGAAGGTCATTGTGGATCTCTACAAACAATATTTATAAGGCCGCAGCTCGATTGCAAAAAAGCAAAACAGACCTGTACAAGGAAGTTGGCATAAAGGAACTACCCCTCAAAGACTTTGCGGAGGCCCCCAAGGTACAGATCTATAACAGACAGCCTATTACCATACCGGATATTGAAATTTGGGAAAAACGTGTATCGAAATTGAGTAAGGGGTTCCTTGATGTGTCTGAAGTTTTTAGGTCAGCCATCGGTTTCTTCTACATTGGTGCCAATCACTACTTTGTTAATTCGGAAGACATTGAAATAGTCACACCTCATGAGTTGGGATATCTTTCTATATCCGTTCAAATGATTGATGAAAACTACAAAGTATTTGCTGAAGAGCTGGCTTATCTCGTCTCATCTGTGGATGATCTGCCATCCGAAGAAGTCATTGCCAGTGATATCAACAAATTGAAAGACTATCTGAAAAACAAAATGAGTCAGGAGAGCTTTGAGGACATCTATTATGGACCACTGCTCGTTGAGGGTGATTTGGTTTCGGATGTTTTCATGAATGCGCTTATGGCCAATGACATAAACATAGCTGCCGAACGGGACAACCTCAACAATACGGATAAAGGACTCCTGGAGACTTATATCAGTGACATGAAAAAAGAAATGGCCCGGGGACCTCAAAGAATTGCCAATTCGGACCTTATGGTGACCGCCCTATCTCATATGGACACCTTCAATGGGGTAAAACTAATTGGTAATTTCACCGTCGATTCGGAAGGGGTTATTCCTCCGGACTCACTTAAACTCGTTGAAAATGGAAGGTTGATCACTCAGCTTAATGGCCGGACACCTGTTCCGCTGGCTCCGGAATCCAATGGACACAACCGGTTGAATTTCAACTTTGGTGGAACCTTTAAATCCATTGCTCCCGGTATTCTTTCAATCGAGTCAAAAAATCCAACCCCAGCCAGTGAAATGAAGAATTCGCTGGTGAAAAAGGCTAAAGAAATCGGGCTTGATTATGCACTCATTTTCAGACCTGTGCAGACAAATGGCCTATCGAGCATGTTCCAGGCTTACAAGCTGGATATTGAAACAGGTGAAGAAACACCGGTCAGAATTGATTTTGTAGATCTCTCCAGCAGTATTTCTCTTTTCAGGGTAAATCAGATCTCTGATAAAAAAATTGTTTCCAATCAGTTCTTTGGGTCAACCGGCGGAAATGGGATCAATGGTGTACCAATCTCCCTGATCGTGCCTGATGCTATCCTGGTAGACGGTTTTGAGATCAGTGGGTTAAGTGAAAATTTCCAGAGCAACAGATATGTACCTACTACCCCTTCTCCGTTAGCCAAATGATTTTTAACTTAGGCTTATGAAAAATTTAGCCTACGTAATCTTCATTTTGCCACTGATATTCAGCTGTGGCGTAGATCAGACTACAGAAACTTCTATACCCGTTGACAGTAGCATCGTATATTACGATGATCTCCGCTTAGATTCTCTGACTTTGCCTGAAGGCTTCAGAATTGATGTCTTTGCGAGGGTGGAAGATGCCAGAAGTTTAGCACTGGCTCCTGATGGGACCGTATTTGTTGGTAGCCGGGGTGGTGGTCATGTGCATGCGTTCCGTGACGAAAACGGAGACTACAAGGCGGATAAAAAATATGTCATTGCTACGGGTAAGAACAACCCCAATGGCATTGCCTTCAAGGACGGAGATCTGTATGTGTCTGAAGTCAGTAAGCTTTGGAAATACCCTAATATCCTGGACTTTGACACCACCAAAAAGGAGTTAATTGTAGATGACTATCCTACAGAGGTGCATCATGGCAAAAGATATCTGGGCTTTGGTCCGGATGGCAAACTCTATATGCCTGTCGGTGCCCCCTGCAATATCTGCAAAAAAGAAGATGAAATTTACGCATCCATCACCAGAATGAATCCTGATGGATCTGAGCGGGAAATAGTTGCCCATGGAGTACGAAACACCGTGGGCTTTGACTGGCACCCTCAAACGGGTGAGTTCTATTTTACCGACAATGGCCGCGATATGATGGGTGATACTACACCGGAATGCGAGTTGAATAAATTAACAGAAGCGGGACAGCATTTTGGCTACCCTTATTGCCACCAGGGTGATGTTTCTGATCCCGAATTCGGATCTGAATTTCCTTGTTCGGATTTTGTTCCTCCGGTTGAGCTATTGGGACCGCACGTAGCACCACTGGGCATGCGCTTTTATACCGGCACACAGTTTCCTGAGACTTACCGTGGAGAAATTTTTGTGGCCTTACACGGGTCATGGAACAGGTCACCGGAGGCAGGACATACGGGTGCCAAAGTCATACTTGTCAGAGAAGAAGGCGGTCAAAGCGAGGGTGTGGATGTCTTTATCGACGGATTCCTGATGAAGTCTAACAACCAGTATTGGGGCAGACCTGTCGACATGATCTTCCTGGAAGATGGGTCCATGTTGGTTTCCGACGACATGTCCGGAACGATCTACCGGGTATGGTACGAAGGGTGATCAGATCGTCTTGCTAAAAGATGCTTTTACTTCTTTGTTTGTCATTAGATGCGCATCGAAAGCCATGCAGATATTCCTCACAAATGGTTTACCCGCTGATGTAATGACGATCTTATTTTTATACCGTTTGATCAATCCGTCATGCTCAAGCTGATCCAGTAGCTCATGATTGATGCTACTTTCTATTGAGCTCCATTCAGCATTTGTCCAGGATGTCTGATACCTACAGATCAGGTTTAGGATCTGATGACGAAGAATCATATCGTCGGGTGAGCACAAATGACCTTTTACAATAGGCAGCCGGCCATTGTTCACCATCTCCTGGTAGGCTTCTACGCGCTTTTCATTCTGGTTAAAACCCGACCAGACATCCCCTATTGAGCTTGCTCCAAGCCCCACAAGAAGCCTTGTCTTTTTCGTCGTGTAACCCATGAAATTGCGATGGAGCTCCCCTTTCCTGAAGGATTGATACAAGGAATCGCTCTCCAGCGCAAAATGATCCATGCCAATATCTGCATAGCCATTTTCCAGGAGGATCTTTTTGCCGGTGGTGTACAGTTCCTGTTTCAACAGGTGATCTGGCAAATGGGACTCATAACTCTTTTGGGCAGGTTTAATTCCCGGTACATGCGCATAGCTATAGAAGGCAATGCGATCCGGCCTTAGCCGCAGGGTCTGCTCCAGGGTGAATTCCACAGACTCAATGCTTTGTGCCGGCAGCCCGTATATCAAGTCAAAATTGATGCTGTTATAGCCAAGTGATCTGGCTTGATCCACGACCTTTCGCACCTGTTCAAAAGATTGTTTTCTATTGATCAGCTGCTGTACTTTCGGATCAAAATCCTGTATTCCAAAACTCACCCGGTTGAATCCCAGCTTCCTGAGGGTCCTGAGATGTTCAAAGCTGGTATTGGCCGGATGCCCCTCAAAACCTAGCTCAGCATCCGACTCAACGATTGAAGTTTCAAAAATTCCATCAATCAGTCGTTTCAAATTACCGGAAGAAAAGAAGGTAGGTGTACCTCCTCCCAAATGCAATTCTTTAACGACTGGTTTTGTCGGAAATGACGAGAGATATAAACTCCATTCTTTTAAGAGCGTATCGACATAGGCTTCCTCTACACTGTGATTTTTTGTGATCCTGGTATTGCAGCCGCAATAAGTGCACAAGCTTTCACAAAATGGAAGGTGTATATAAATACTTAACCTTCCACCATAATTGAGGAAGCTGTATCTCAATCGTTCCTCCCAGGTTTTTAAATCAAATGATTTGACATCCCAATAAGGAACCGTGGGATAGCTGGTATATCGAGGGCCAGGTACGTTATATTTTTCAATCAGGTTCATGAGGCAAAGTTTCGAACCAATTACCTGATCATGAATGACGAATACCCACCAGGGAACTGAGAAAAATCAGCTCATTATTTTACGATCAATTTCTTTGTTTCTGAATAGCGACCGGAAGTGATTGTAACCAGGTAATAACCAGGCTTCAAATTATAAGTAGGTATCTTGTTAGAACATTTCAGGAAACCTTCACCAGCTACTTTTTGAAAGATATCATAAATGACATATTTTGAGTCATCTGAAATTCCTGTTACAGTAATATCATTACCAGCAGCCACCGGGTTGGGGAAAATGGTAATCTCTTTATCACTGGTGGCCATAACGGAAACCATACCCAGATATTCATACTGACCGTCATAATCTGTTTGTTTCAATCGATAATACACAAACCCTGATTTGTATACATGCTCCGACCATGAATATTCTACTACCTGATCCGAATTTCCATTACCCGCTACCCTACCTACTTCATAGAAGATAATTCCATCATCAGATCTTTCGATCGTGAAATATTCATTGTTAATTTCAGTAGCAGTCGCCCAAGAAAGCATCACTTCAGTATTTTTAATTTCACCAACAAATGAAAGTAATTCAACAGGTAAAGTGACAGCAGACCCACAACATCCGTCCGAGCAGTCAGTGTCCCCACTGGAAGCGCTTATGGTATCAGGATCTGATAATGTACCATTTGAACAAAATCCACCCCCATTATCTACTATGATTTCTGATTTTGAATCACTATTCACATCCCCCTCAACAAGCATCTGGCCACCATTACCAATTTCCACTTTGGATTTGAAGTCGTTGGTAAAATCTCCGGTAACGTGCAAGGAACCATTTCCTATCGAAATTTCAGCCTGGTCTTCATTAAGGAAGTCACCATCAACCACCATTGAACCTCCATTGTCAAGTTCAAGCTTTGCCTTAAAATCGTTGTAGACATTTCCATTGATAGTTAGTGCCGAATTGTCGACCATGAATTCCGATTGATCTTCGTTGTGAAAGGCATAACCACCTATTGATGGACTACCATTTACAGTCATATCCGAACCATTCACGAGCTCAAATTTTGATTTAAAGTCATTATATACATATCCCTGAACCACAAACACGGAATTATTGATCTCCATTTCTGACTGATCTTCATTGTGTAAGTAAGTGCCAACATTGATTGTAGCATTTGTAACTGTCATCTTGGACTTATTGTCATTGAGAAAATAAGATCCGGTAGAAATTGTGCTACCCGTAATGCTAAGTTCAGATTGATCATCATTGTGCAGATAAGTTCCCACATTGAGCGTGCCTCCAGCGATACTCACTGCACCCACTTTCCAACCTGTCTGAACACTTCCATTCACTGTAACAACCACTCCTGGTGATATCGTGAGGTTGGCCCCGCTATTCAAAATAAGGTTTCCGGTTATGGTGATATTGGACGAAATGGTACAGGTAGAAGTAATGGTCAGGTTACCAGAGGTGTACCCTGAAGCACATTGCGATAAAGCTAAATAAAATGTTATGATGTTGAATAAAACAAAAAGGAGGACAGATTTTAAAACCTGTTTATGATAGTCATCCTCGTCTGATGTGATTTCTTGTTCCTGAATATTAACGGTATCCATTTTTAATGTATCAAAGTAGTTATGCGATATTAATATCAATTCACGTGCCAATTAGGCATTTCTCTGTATATATTTTCGCTATTCACCTAGGTAAATCACCTAATATCGCAAAGTAAACGGAGATTGATGGATAAAAAGTATGATTCCGCAGCAATAAATGATGAAACAGACAGTGAATAGTACTCCATCCGACTTTAATCACCCTGGAAGCTGGTATTAAAGCTTTTTTCTGAATTTTAAGATGCTTTAAAGTATTCGAATTGGTAATTTCGGGTTTCTATGGAGAGACCGGCTTTCGACGACATTTTTATGGAGCTGGCAGTAAACCTGGCCAGGCGTTCTCATTGTATCAAAAGACATGTAGGGGCTGTGCTTACCAAAGACACAAGGATCATTTCAATTGGCTACAACGGACCACCTGCTGGCACGCACAATTGTGATGATGAGTTTCCTGAAGCTGGATGTCCGAGGGATTCAAAAGGTGGCTGTTCGCTGGCCATTCACGCTGAGCAGAATGCCATCCTTTATGCTGTGAAGAATAAAGCCACCGTGGAAGGATCAACCCTGTATGTAACTTTATCACCCTGCCTGTCCTGTGCCCGAATCATTTATTCCGCAGGCATTGAAAAAGTAATTTACCTTAATTCCTATGCTGAGCATAAGGGGATTGCCAATGACGAAGGGGTAGATTTCCTAAAGAAATTTGGCACCCAGGTAGAAAGATACCATGGGCAACTGGCTAACATCACGGAGCTGATCTAAAGGCTGGGGTGCTGTGATGCACCATCGTCGTTAACTTAAGAGTGTACTCAGTAAAAACAATGCAAATTTCGTATTCCGAAGGAATGCCATTAGAAGGGATACCATTATTATGAATCTAGGTCAAATAATTTTGGCTTTCTATCACAGGTTTTGGCTTGGCGCCACAACTCTGGTTTGCTGCAAGAGGTTTTAGCCTAATCTATTGCCTCGGGCTTTAGCCCGGGGAAAATAGATTTGCACTTAGTGGCTTTAGCTACTAATTTTATCGCATAATCTCACATATTTTTTTTGTATTTTTTAGGTGCTAAACCGTGCATTTTTGGAATAATTTGTGTATCTTTTATCATTGAGGCATTGCAACTCTCTCAAACAAGTCATTTTGTCTCCCGACAAAATAATACTTATCTTTTTCTTGTTTGATACCTATCTAAACTCATTTACATACGTATCTTATTTCATTTATATACGTATCTCAACTACTCAACAACACGTTCTTCAAAGGTGAACTACATGGTTGGGAACGCAACCACACGTGATTAATAAAGTAATAACCACACGACACTTAGTCGCTTGGTTTTACTGGGTTTTACCGGGTGACCTGGTATTATAATAGGTTTCTGGCCCGTGTAGGATGATGATTTCCTTGAAATTTGAAGGGGTGGACTAGCAGGAAGCTTAAAAGATATAAGACACTTGGCTCAGCAGAGCGACTGGGCGTGATCTTTCCCGGTAAAGCTTCTCATTCTTCGCTTTACAAATAGCTATTGGCTTCCTCCTTCTCGTTGCACTATGATTTTACCCGTTGCATCTCACAGCAGATTTAGCTAGTTTAGTTTTTCATTGTCTGGGGAGGGCCACTCGCTCTATCCAGGCAATATCATCAATAATTATTCTCCGAAAATACAAACACTAAAAACCTAACATTGAAAATTTTAAAGAGAGGACTTCTGGGGCTTGGGGGCTTGATAGTCTTAATGCTAATAGCCTTAATGAGTATACTCATTTCGGATGCTTATCAGACGTCCTTTTTGAAGGTCAGGAATCAACCGGAGGCTGGTTTAAATAGCTATATCATAAGGAATGTCAACATTGTTCCAATGACATCTGATACGGTATTGACAAATTCAAGTGTCACCATCACAAACGGGTTGATAAGTAGTATTGGAGATACTTCGAATCTTGAAAATCTGACTGAGATAGATGGTAGCGATGGCTTTCTTTCACCTGGTTTGACTGATATGCACGTGCACGTTTGGGATAAATATGAACTCGGTTTGTATTTGGCAAATGGGGTTACAGCAGTACGCAATCTTTGGGGGCAACCCATGCACTTACTAATCAAGAAAGAAGTCATGGAAAATGAATTAACAGCTCCGTTGTTCTTTACTTCAACTCCTAAGCTAACAGGCCCACAATTCATTGGGGACGATAATATCAACCTTATAGACCCTAATGAGGCAAAAGAAAAAATCATCTCGTACAAAGATCGTGGCTATGATTTCATTAAGACCTATTATGGACTTACAGCGGAACTATTCGAAGCAATTCTAAAGCAAGCTGCTATTTCCAAAATGGATATTGTGGCCCACCCTACTCCTGAGGTTCCTTATGATTATCATTTCAATCCTCAGATCATCACCATTGAGCATGCGGAAGAGTTTGTGCAGCAACCTTTAGATTATCAATTAGATACAGCTGCACTTGATGAAATAATTGATGGCTATGTTGCAAATCCCCATACAACGCTAAGCCCTACACTTATTGTTTATTATAACATCTACAACATGCTCCAGGATGATACGATCCTCTCTTCTGAGCATTTGGACTATATGAACCCCCTCATACGCATGACAGATAGTCAAGCTCAATTTGATAGGTGGAATGGTACGAAAAAAGAAGATGCTACTGTTACTAAACGGATCAGGGATCAACATGATTTTCATTTACTTATCGTAAAGAAACTGCACGATCGCGGAGTAAATATTGTCTGCGGTACAGATGGAGGCATTGGCATTACTTTACCCGGATTCTCGATTCATCAGGAATTGGAGTTCTATAGGCAAGCAGGGATGAGCAACTATGAAGCTTTGAAAACCGCTACAATCAATCCTTCAAAAACACATAAATTTTTGAATGGCTTAGGAAGTATCGAAGAAGGTAAAATGGCGAATTTCCTGATATTGGATGATAATCCCCTTGATGAATTGATAACGCTTCAGAATCCTAAAATGGTTTTTGTAAAAGGCAGAAAAATCAATCGTGAGCAGTTAAGCCTATTTAAAGAAAAGGCAAAGAACAGAAGCAATCTAATGGCAACAGCCTTGAGATATGCAGAATACCTGCTATTGGAACGGTAATTAGGCTTTTAGACGTACATGATAGTCGAGACCATAAAGCCTACGTGCGCCTCTATGCTTACGCTGAAGATTCAGCATTGAGGCTACGGTTCACTGAGTAGTTCCATGCAGAATCTCAACAATTACATATCGAAGTCATCTCCACCACCATCACGGCCGCCTTCTCTTTCCCGTTGCTTCTTCTGATTGAGTCTGTAGACAAACGCCAGGTTGAAGGAGGGTCCTAATTCCCTCGGCTGCGCCAGCATACATCCCACCTTTCCTCACATCACTAAAGTTAATATCGGTTATTGACAATAAAAATGTGTATAATTATACAATTTTGACAACTAAGTGCTAATTTTATCGTTAAAATTAAGGATGCAGGTTGATCGTTCATATTCTTGATATAGATAATAATCAGTTAGTTGATGCTGAAATTGTACCTTCTAGTGACGGTCAAGTTCCATTAAAAAAAAATGGATGGAGTTTCAATTGGAAAAACTTATTAAGAGAGGATGATTCAGAAGTTTTTACTCTGAGATTGAAAGATGTTGATGAAAGCATTGAGGGAATGTTGCAGTTGAAAATCAAGAATGAAATGTTGGTTATGGAAGTACTTGAAATTGCTCCTCACAATATTGGAAGAGAAAATAAGAAATATGATTATGTAGCAGGCTGTCTAATCGCGTTTGGTTGTAGAGAAAGTTTTAAGTTGGAAAGCGAGTATAAAGGTTATTTGACTTTTGTCTCAAAAACGGATCTCATTGAATGGTACAAAAAGAAATACAAAGCAGAACAAGGATTAGGGCAAAGGATGTTCATTAGTCAAGAGAATGGATTAGAACTCATAACCGAATACTTGAATAGAGCTAAATAGCAACTAAGATGAAAAATGATCTAAACAAAAAAGTATCAAGTGGAGTCCTTACCGAACCTATGGATTCAGGGCAACAGGAGTTTGATCAATTTCAAGCCATCATTTTAAATCGGGTAAGAAATCAAACTCAAAAACAGAAAAGAATTGTAGAATTAATGGGTTTGAAATTTAAAATGGAAGACTACTTAACTTCCAAGCATGAAGATGAACTAAAACTCGCTGGTGAATTTTTAAAAGCACATTTAAATGTCCTGAAAATACAACAAAACAAATTTGCTCATTATATTGGATTAAGACCTTCTAACCTGAGCAAGGTTTTAAAAGGTGAACGTCCATTAAACTCAGAAATGGCTCTTATTTTAGGGAAATTATTTGATCAAGATCCTATGATATGGTTAGATATTCAAACGAAAAATGAGTTGATAAGATTGTCAAAATCAAAAGCTCAAAAGCTTAAAAAATATAAATTAGATGATCTTGTTGAAGATTAAACATGGGGTAACCGAATAGACGGCCGCAGGCCATAAGCTCTCGGTGCACCTCTGGAACACCAGCCTGGTCACACCACTCAGCGTAGGCGCTACGGTCCTTGTATTGAGCAGTTCCTAGAAAAACCCCCACTACTACATATCGAAGTCATCTCCGCCACCATCTCGGTCTCCTCCCCTTTCGCGTTGTTTCTTCTGATTGAGTCTGTAGACAAATCCTAAATTGAAAGTGGGTCCTTTTCTCCATTGCCATACATTATCCTCAACCAGTGTCGTTAATTCGGTTGTATATCGGTATTTTCTTGTATTGAACAAATCTCTGACATTCAGACTAATTGTTCCATTGTTGTTGAATACATCATAGGAAAGACCTAAATCTAAACTGGACATGGACAAACGTCTACCCTGCGCCCTTTGTTCAGGTGCCCGATACCAGTAATTCAATTGAGCCGTTAATCTATCTGATATGGTAAAGTTGTTATTGATCCTGCTCGATAAGGTAACTGCCTTCGCTTCGAGTCGAAGTGTATCACCTAAAGTCCCTATAGATTCCTGCCTATAAAAGTTTACGTTTCCGCTTACCCGGTACCACTCTGTAAAGTCCTGAGATACATTCACCTCCACGCCAACAGCTCTGCTCACCCCTGCATTGTAAGGAATCGTTACTGTTTGAAGCAATTCATTCGGTGGCAAAGTCACACGTTGAATCAATTGGTCTGTATATCTGTAGTAAACCCCATAATAAATGGACGAACTGTTCATGTTTTGTAAGAACCCTAGCTCATAAGAATCAGTGAATTCGGGCTGCAAATTCGGGTTACCCACCCTGAACCGGCGATTGTTGGTAAATGAGGTCATTGGGCTGAGCTCCCTAAACCGTGGCCTTTCTATTCTCCTGCTATAACTGAGCTGAAGTTGATTGTCTGAAAGCAGCTTGTATGTGAAGAATGCACTGGGAAATAAATTGGTATAGTTCCAACTCAGGTTACTGTTTTGTTCTTCCAGTACTGACGAAATGTTTGTGGTCTCGCTACGCAAACCAACCTGCCAGGAAATTTTCTCCAATTCATCACTGACGATACCGTAAAAAGCATGTACACGCTCATCATAGTCAAAGGCGATGGTAAAGGTATCCACCGGCATGAAGGTCCCGGTTTCATCTGCTTCATCGACAGTGTAATTATTGCTCACATTTCGAATAGTACTGCGATAGCCCAATTCAAACTTCCCTTTGTCACCAAAAGGATGGACGTAATCCGATTGAATCATCAGCCGGTTTTCGCCTTCGTCATTGCGCACCTTTTGCTGCAGTTCCTCAGCCAGCGAAGCCCTGGACGCTCCATTATATTGAAAAATTTCCGATTGTTCAACCTCATTATTGCTTTGATACTGAATATCTGCCGTTAGCTTGTGATCCTCATTGCTGAAGGTTCGGCTAAAGTTGACAGAGTATTCTAAATTTTCATCTCCTTCTTGCTCTTGATCGTCTCTTAGGGTATAATCAAGCAGATTTCCCTGTGCATCGAAATCCTCAAAGGACAATTCAGAATGGTTCAACTCATCAGAGTACCTCCATAAGAAAGCTGCTGTGATGGATGTTTTGTCATTGATAAAGAAATCGGATCCAAACCTCACACTGTTTGACAATCCCCCACGAAGTCGATCCGTGAATTGATCCGTTCTGGCTACATCATCGGGTCCGGCCAGTGGAAACCTTTGCAGCGTCTCTCCAATACCCGGTGCCTTCCTGTAGTCTATTCCATAATTCACAAAAAAGTTTACCCAGTTTCTCCTGAGGTTCATGTTAACCGATGCTCCGTGATTATGAGGCCAGCCGGTATTTAGCTGAAAGCTTCCGTTCACCCCTTTTCGGGTATCCTTTTTAAGAATAATATTGATGATACCTGCCATGCCTTCAGCATCATATCTCGCAGATGGGTTGGTGATGATCTCTACCGTTTCGATCATGTTTCCCTGCATCTGTCTCAATGCATCGGTACTTGACAATCCAACAAGACCCGAAGGTTTTCCATCAATCAAAACTTTTACACTGGTGCTACCTCTGAGCTCTACATTGCCATCCACATCAACGCTTACTGAGGGTAAATTGGCCAACAGGTCTGAGGCACTTCCACCCAGATTGCTTAGGTCTTTCCCGACATTATACACTTTCTTATCCAGCTGCAATTGCATTTGTGTACGCTCTGCCTGAACAACCACTTCTTCCAGTTCTGTGTCTGCCGGAGCTAAGGTGATCACGCCAAAATTCTGGTTGGGATTGTTCTGGTTGATCTTGATGCCGCTGAATATTTTAGGACGATAGGTAACGAATTGAATTCTGACGTAATAGCTACCTGGGGTCACTTTGATCTTGAAGGAACCTTCAGCATCTGTGATGCCGCCAGTGACAAGGCTGGAGTCTTGTTCCTGAAAGATGGCTACATTGGCAAACTCTAAAGGAGTTTCGGTCCCTTCCTCTGTTACCTTTCCGGATATGGTAAAGTTTTGAGCTGATGCCAAAGAGATTGTAGATAATAGAAAAATGGTGAGGTAAAAATTCATTCGAAATAATTAATGTTTTATTGAGTGCCAAAGCTAAAAACCACATCTGATCAGAATTTGATCGAAATCTGTAGCAATCCTGAAGTGTTAGATCCAGGATAATTTTATAACATGCCTGGTCTCTTCGTTTTCATAGGATATCTTAATATCCATATCGTCACAGATCTTCTTGATAATAGACAGTCCCAATCCGGAACTTCCCGGATCGTTGGTATCTTTCCTGAATCGCTTAAAGTATTCTTCAGGTCTGTTTTTCAATTGATGTCCGGAATTTTCAATAATTAATGTTTTATTCTCCAGACTGATATTTATATAGCCTTTTTCAAGGTTATGTCTGATGGCGTTATTGATAAGATTAGTTAGCAACAACTCAATCAAGACCAGGTTTCCATGAATCAACTGATTGTTTTCAATTTTTGTTTTAACAGTGAGTGATTTTAGGTCCATCAGCTCTTTGAAATCGTAGATAAAGCGATTCAATTCCTTGGAAAAGTCAACTTCCTGCGTATCACTAAACTCTTTGTTATCAATTTTTGTGATGAGGGAAAGAGAATTTCCCAACCTGCTTACCCTTTTAATGGCATTTTGAGCTGAGGTTATGAGTTCAAGCTGATGCTCGGATAGCTTTTCATCACCCATCAAAATTTCCAGTTTCCCCTGAGCAATGGCCAGGGGGGTTTGCATCTCGTGCGAAGCGTTCTCAGAAAATTCTTTTAACGATAAATAATCTTTGGTGGCTTTGTCTGTCATCTCCCTGATGAATTTATTCAACATGACAAATTCGGAAGTAGAGGAGTTAGGCAGTCTGATGGGTTTCAACTGTTGAATGGAGAAGTTCTTGATGGCGACCAGGGTCTTGCCAAATGGTCGGAAAACAAAGTATGATCCCAATAATCCCAACCCAACAATTAAAAAGAGAAGCAGTGCAAAGATCGTTGTAAGAGACTCCTCCACAATATCCTCAATATCATCCGGCTCAATCACAAGGTCATAAATAATGATCCTGTAACTGCGGTTATTTACATTTCTTATGGCCTCCAGCTTAATGTGCGGCTCTATCCGCTGAAGTGTAGTATGCATCACCAGCGTATCAGAGTAAACCGGTCCCATTTCAGGAATTGTATCCTTGAGTGGCACAATAATCAACTTATCCCTAATCACACTATCAGTAGGCTGTCGTCGCTCCAGGTAACTGACCAGGGAAGGCATGCGTTCACCCAAATAAATACTTTGTTCAAACTGTATTTCACGGTTCATTACCTGAAATGCAATGACACCCCCTATCATAAATACGATGGTGGTGATAAGTAGGTAGAAAATGGTAATTTTAATGACTAATCTCACTCTTCCTCCTTGAATTTATATCCCACACCATAAACAGTCTGGATGTAATCTTTACCACCGGCCTGACTGATCTTTTTACGAATGTTTTTGATGTGTTGATATACAAAATCAAATGAATCAGCCGCATCCATATAATCTCCCCATAGATGTTCAGCGATGGATTGCTTGGTAAGCAGCCGGTTTTTGTTGATCACCAGATAATGGATCAGCTCAAACTCCTTTCTCGTCAGGTCAAGAATAGTAGCTCCAATCTTTATTTCAAAGGTGTTTACATTGACACTGATTTCATTGAAAACCACGAGATCATTGCCTTCCTGATTTCTCCTGCGAAAAATCGCCCGGAGGCGTGCATGTAGTTCTGACAGGTGAAACGGCTTGGCTAAATAATCGTCAGCACCAAGGTTGAGACCCGTAAGCTTATCATCCAGGGCATTTTTCGCTGAAATAATAAGGACACCCATTTGGGGGAATTTATCTTTAATTACCCTAAGTAAGTCCAGCCCCGTACCATCAGGAAGCATCAGATCCAATGCCACCAGATCATAGCTGAATGCATATAATTTGTCTAAGGCCTGTTGGTAGGTATCACTTACCTCACAAACATAGCCTTCCTCAGATAAATATGATTTGATGTTGGTGCTTAGCTGTAAATTATCCTCTACTACCAGCAATTTCATTTGCAAAGGTTAATGATGATTTCTGAAGGAATTTTGAGAATTTCAAATAATATTTACTTCAGCCTCCAGGGCAACACCAAAGGTCTTATGGATGGATTCCTGAATTTCCTCGGAAAGGCTTCTGATGTCCTGACCCTTTCCACGCCCAAAATTCACCAGAACTAGCGGTTGCTTATCATGTACCCCTATTTCTCCTCTTCTGAGACCCTTCCAACCGGCTTTTTCAATCATCCAGGCTGCAGGCACCTTGACTTCTGAGGTATTCACTTCGTATCCGGGTACTTCTCCAAACGCAGCCTTCAAGGATTGATAGTGGTCTTTGGTGACAACGGGGTTTTTGAAAAAGCTACCTGCATTGCCAATTTCCAATGGGTCAGGCAATTTACTTTGCCGAATATTTATGACCGCCTGGCTGATGGTTTTCAGCGAGAGTTCCTGTACACCCATCCTTTCCAACGTGGACTTCAGGTTACCATAGGAAACATTGAATTTTGGCGCTTTATATAACCGGTAAAACACTTGAGTAATGATATACTTTTCTTTTAGTTCATTTTTAAAGGCACTATACCGGTAGCCAAACTTGCAATCCTCTTTGTAAAACCGCTGGATTTTGCCGGATGCTACCTCATAGGCTTCAAGGGAATGAAAGACGGACTCCTGCTCTACCCCATAGGCGCCAATATTTTGCATCGGGGCAGCGCCCACAGTCCCTGGAATCAATGAGAGATTTTCGATGCCTCCAAAGCCATTTTCAACTGCCCACAATACAAACTGATGCCAGTTTTCTCCGGCTCCTACCTTTACCAAAACAGTTTCACTCCCTTCGTCAATAATCTCTATGCCAGCTATTTCGATTTTTATGACAAGACCCGCATAATGCCTGGTCAGGAGAATATTGGACCCTCCTCCGAGGACAAGTTTCTTCATCAACCTGAATTTTTTGGATGAGAAAAGCTCCGTAAGATGCTCAGGCGCTAAAATATGTGTGAGGTAGTCAGCTGCTACGTCAAGACCGAAGGTATTGTATGGTTTCAGGGATATATTTCGGTCGATCAACATAGAGACATTTTATAGTAGCCTGGTATTTCAAAGCTGCAAAACTAACCATCCAACGACTTATTCTAATTGAATGGCCAGATTTCAATAATAAACAATGAATTCGTCCTCTTTTCAGGTATTTTCTCTAAATTTGCGCCTCCATTCGGGTGAATGGGCTTTCTGTTATCCGGGAAGTATTTCAATAATCAAAATCTGCAGAGATAATGACTCTGACTCTGCAGCGTAATTAGAGTCAATTTTTATTATGGCTAAAAAAGAAACTGAGGAAGTAGAAGATAAAAAAACTACTGATGCTCAAACCACAGCTACTGAGGAGACAACATCCGAAGAAAAAGCAACACAAAAAGCCTCTTCTGAAAAGAAAGAAGAAGTGAAGGAAGAAAAACCAGAGGCTAAAAAAGAAGAATCAGCAAAAGCTCCTGAAGCAGCTGAAGAGAAGGCACCTACCGAGGCGAAGAAAGAGGAAGCAGAAAAGAAAGAGGAAGAAGAAAAGCCCGCAGAAGCGAAGAAGGAGGAGAAAGAGACTGAAAAACCGGCCCCTCCTGCAGTAGAAGACCCCAATATCTGGGACACTGACTCCGATGGTTTTGGCGACGAATACAGCGAAGCCGACCGTAAGAAGATGGAGCAGATGTATGAAGAGACCATGAACACCATCAATGAAAAAGAGGTGATGAATGGTACGGTCGTGGGGATCACTGACAGAGATGTAATAGTAAACATAGGATTTAAATCAGACGGATTGGTAGCGCTATCAGAATTCAGGGATCTTCCTGATCTGAAGCCTGGTGATTCGGTTGAAGTATATGTTGAAGAGCAGGAAAATGCCGCTGGTCAGCTGGTACTTTCCAGAAGAAAAGCCAAAATCGTTAACGCATGGGAGAAAATTCAGGAAGCTCTGGACAAAGACCTTGTTATCGATGGTATGGTTAAGAGAAGAACCAAAGGTGGTCTGATCGTAGACATCTATGGTGTGGAAGCTTTCCTTCCGGGTTCACAGATCGATGTGAAGCCTATCCGTGACTTCGACGTGTTTGTCAATAAGAAGATGGAAGTGAAAGTTGTGAAGATCAACTACTCTAATGACAACGTGGTTGTTTCACACAAAGTACTGATCGAGAAAGATATCGAGCTGCAAAAAACTGAGATCCTTAACAACCTTGAAAAAGGACAGGTACTCGAAGGTGTGATCAAGAACATGACCAACTTCGGTGTATTTATCGACCTGGGTGGTGTTGATGGTCTGCTTCACATCACTGATATCTCATGGGGACGAATCAATCACCCTGAAGAGGTATTGAACCTGGATGAGAAGATCAATGTCGTGGTTCTGGACTTCGACGATGATAAGAAACGTATTTCACTTGGTATGAAGCAACTCACTCCTCATCCTTGGGATTCTCTGGATGCTGGAATTGAGATCGGCTCTAAGGTGAAAGGTAAGATTGTGAATGTAGCTGATTACGGTGCATTCCTTGAAATCATCCCTGGCGTAGAAGGATTGATCCACGTTTCTGAAATGTCATGGTCTCAGCACCTGCGAAATCCTCAGGATTTCATGAATGTTGGTGACGAACTGGAAGCAGTCGTATTGACGATCGATAGAGAAGAGCGCAAGATGTCGCTGGGCATCAAGCAACTGACAGAAGATCCATGGACCAAGCAAGACCTGCTGACCAAATATGCAGTAGGAACACAGCACAAAGGAATCGTAAGAAACCTAACCAACTTCGGTTTATTCATCGAATTGGAAGAAGGTATCGACGGACTGGTACACGTATCAGACCTTAGCTGGACCAAGAAGATCAAGCACCCTTCAGAATTCGTGAAGGTGAGTGAAGAGCTGGAAGTCGTGGTGATGGAGCTTGATGTAGATAACAGAAGACTGGCATTGAGCCACAAGCACCTGGAAGAAAATCCTTGGGATACTTTCGAAACAGTATTCTCAAGAGGATCTATTCACAAGTGTACGGTAATCTCTAAATCAGAAAGAGGTGCATTGATTGAGCTTCCTTACGGACTTGAAGGTCAGGTTGCAACCAAGAATCTTTCAAAAGAAGATGGAACGGTAGCCAATGAAGGTGAAACACTGGATTTCAAAGTGTTGGATTTCTCTAAAGACGAGAAGCGAATCACACTTTCTCACACATCCATCTGGAAAGAAGGAGCTGATCAACCTGTTGAAGCACCTAAGAAAAGAACCGGAGGCGGAGGTAAAGGAAAGACGTTGAACAAGATCAACCAGGAAGGTGAGAAATCTACCCTTGGTGACCTTGAAGCACTTTCCGCGTTGAAGGATAAAATGGAATCAGCTTCCAAACCTGCTAAAAAGGCTGCGCCTAAGAAAGAAGAGGCAGCACCTAAAAAAGAGGAGAAAGCAGCTGAGGCCAAAGCTGAAGATGCTAAAGAAGCCAAAGCAGACGATGCTAAAGAAGTAAAAGGAGAAGCTAAAGAATCAAAAGAAGAAGATTCTAAAGAATAATTGATTATAAAAGCCACATTGATGAACTCAATGTGGCTTTATTCCGTTCTTATGACTTGTTGAGTTTTTTTTGGGCAGCTATTTCAAGCTTTAGCTTTTGTACTTTTCCAAAGAAATATAAATTTGTTTTCATAAGGTGCTGTGGCCGAGTGGCTAGGCAGAGGTCTGCAAAACCTCCTACAGCAGTTCGAATCTGCTCAGCACCTCTACTAAAAGGTTGATGTTTACATCAGCCTTTTTTGTTTTACAGACTATTGGGTTGTCAACCATCATAAGCAACACATTTAATTTGTTGCATTTCATTGGAGTTCAATAATTAATGTTTTATTTCTGTCAAGGGTTATTAATTATGAAAACCAGATCTGAAATTAAATCTATTCCAATAATTTTCGTTGTGCTGTTTATGTTGCAATCCTGTAATAAGGAAATACCTGAAACACAGGAATATTATTCTATGAAGCTAGACGGAACTTATGACCTCATTAGTTTGGAAGCGCATAGTGTTGTGGATTTAGATATGGATCAAAATTATTCAGTAGATATCATCAAAGAAACACATCAGGAGGCTTCAATATCTAAATACTTTGTTGAATTAACCACAGAGATAAAATACTGGGAACCCATTTTTTACAATCAAAACATCTATCTATGGGCACCTTATCCGAATGTTTTTTCTGATGAAGATGGAAACTATCTTTACACTGATTATGGCTTTACTGGTATCGCTGCAAAATATCGATATTATGAAGAAACGAATGATATTGAAATTTTTGATAATTGGGGAGAAGGTGAAATTCTGTCAGCTAAGGTCGAGGGAGATACCTTACTGACCATCACCTTTAAGCAAATGCATTATACCATAGATGGTTGGGGAAGTATTACCATGGACGGGAGGTATAATCGAAGAATGTAAGCTTAATTACCGAACTACAGTCCAAAAAAGATACAAAAATTTCTATTTTCTAACCGAATAAGCAGGATTTCCAGTTGAAAATGTATTAAGCCGATGAATGGGATTGCATCTCTCTAATCAATTCCTTCATTACTGCCGAATAAATAATTGGCTGCTTTAGTAGTTTGGAAGGCGATGAACCTTCTGCAGCAGTTCGAATCTGCTCAGCAGCTCATTTTAATAGCAGAAATGTAAAAGGTTGGAAATGTATCCCAACCTTTTTTGCTTAATCCAAAAGGGTATACCCCAATGGTTGATTAGCTATTGGTGATTCGTTTAGTTCGCGTAAAAAACCTCCTCATTTACCATATTCCCATCCACATCATGGTGCTGGAATGAAATGGCCGGCTTCCCATCTTCCTGAAACACTTTAGCAAAGAGATATCCGCCCTTAACTCTGAGAAACCTGTGCTCCGGTCTCACATCTTCCTGCTTCCAGCCTCCGGCATGTTGGTCTGCTCCCGAACCAGAGCCAAACTCCCATAAGTTGGTATCCTCGTAGTGTGTGACATACTGCCAGTGTCGGTCACCACAGGTGATGAAGGTATTTTCAAACTGATTAAGAAAATCCCTGATCTCATCACCTTCATACTGAAAGTTTGAATTGGCGTAATTGTCGCTTTTATTTTCTCTGTCCGGCCCCAGAATAGGATCATTGGTAATCAACACTTTGAACGTGGCTTCTGATTCCTGCATCGTGGTGAATAACCATTGTTTCTGATCCTCTCCCCAGATGGTTTTACCTCGCTGATCGGGATCGGTGTTTTTGCTCCTGTAATTCCTGCCTTCGGTGATCCAGATCTGCAGGTCCTGGCCCCACCGGATGGTCTTGTACGGTTTAGCGTTGGAAGGGAATTGCTCCTGATCAAAGATCTCCAGTCCCCGCTCCCAGGAAACCGTACCATAGCTCATGCCCGGATAGGCATCATTGCGTAGGGCATCATGATCATCCTTCATGAAGTAAGAAGTATGCTGAGTCCAGAATTCTCGTTGCAAGGGCAAAGCAAACAACCGGTCCCACTTGAAACGCATCAGCTCCTCGGTCATAGCCCAGGGCTCCTGTTTGTCATAATACTCAATATCCCCGGTATGCACATAAAAATCAGGATCCAGCTTCAGCATGGACCGATAAATCTGATGTCCATCGGGCTGATCCTTTCGGAGATAATCATGACAGCTGACAATGGTGAAGGAAATCTCTTTCTGCTGATTGGGCTTGGGTGGTAGATAAAACTTCCCTTCGACTTTATCAGACACCGCAGCTTCCGCATCCTTTCTGGCTTCTATGATCACCTGATATTCCGTGTCAGCTGAAAGTGCTTCAAGCTGCCATTGGTAGGTATAGTTTTCATCGGCATTCACTGCAACCCAGGGCAGCTCCATTTTTTCATCAGGAAGATTGGTTGGGTAATAGGTAAGTTTCACCTCCCCGGAAGTTCCCGGACAAGCACCTTCCATATCATCAAGGTCTGACCCTTCGGGAATCTGTGCAGCATGGATCTTCTCTTTGGATGGATTCTCATCCAGAAGGTCCATCTCGTCTTTGGAGACAGGCAGGAATTTCTTCCCATCCGCATTTCCTTCCTTTTGTTGAGTCAACCTCGTCCAGATCACGATGGACTCCTGATCTGCCCATCCGTTGTGGAAGCCATTACCAAAGTAAGGGCCATCCTGTTCGGATGTAGATTCTTTTTGAGTACAAGCAAAAATGAATATGGTAAGTAGGCATGCAAAAACTGCTTTTATAGACATATTATTCAGTTATTTTATTTGTGATTGGGTTTAATAAAATTCTCCCACTACACGAGCGGGAGAATTTCATACAAGTTATTATTTAAATCGGATCAATCAATAGTCCGGGTTTTGGGTCAGGTTACCTTCCAGGTTCTTTTCTATTTCACTGAATGGAATAGGCCATAGATTGTTATGATCCTCATAAGTATTACCATCGTGTGGATTGAGTTCCCTGGTTCTTTCAACCAACATGCCTAAGCGCGTAAGCGTAAGCACTCTGAACTCTTCCAAATACAATTCTCTTGCACGTTCGTCCAGGATGTAATCTATATCAACATCACCAGCCGCGATCAACGGAGCTTGTGCTCTCCCTCTCACAACATTGATATCATCCGCGGCATTTTGTAATTGCGTAAGTCCCAGGTATGCCTCTGCCCTGATCAGGTAAGTTTCAGCCAATCTGATGGCGTACACATCCCTGAAGGCAGCATGGCTAAATGAAAGGCCACCTTCAACAACTGGGTTTTCCCGGAATGCTTCAGCAGGCTGATCCCCAGGTGTGGACGTCTTACCTATCCAGGGATACATATTTCGGGTTGTATCGTTCAGGCTGGACATGGCAATGGGTGTATTGTCTGCAAAGATCCATTGACCATTGAAATCGCTGTCCGGGTTTCTGATGATGAAATCCCGCGTGATATTGGCCGGAGAATTTCTGATGTCCTGGTTATAACCGCTCCTTTCCCAAAGCGTTTCGAAGAAGAAATAGCTAGGACGGGTAAACCCGGAACTACGCCCACCGGTATATGCATTAGGATTGGGGACCACAGTAGTTGTAGAACCATCGAGGTTTTGTACTTTGGCCTGCCAGATCCGTGGGGCAAATAATCGCTCCAGCTCCGGTCCTCCTCTGCTAGTGCTACCAGGCACATTGTATTCATCCTGAAGTACCCAGATGGCTTCCGTATTTCCTGAACCCCTGTTCTGATTTCCCTTTCGAAACAGGTCCCAATACACATCTGTATCCCATTGTTCCGCAGGTAGATACTTCTCATTTGCCCTGCTGCCAAAACGATCGGTCATCAAAGCAGTAGCGCTGTGGTCAATCACCATAGAAGCCGCATCGACAGCATCCTGCCACCGTTCCAGAGAAAGGTAAACCTCAGCCAGGATATGATAAGCTGCCAGATTATTGATCCGGTGATCAGGAGCATCATCAATGGTCATCAGATCCTGCGTAGCATCTTCGAGATCGCTGGCGGCCTGTTGATATACCTCTGTCCGTGGGCTTGTGTTGTAGTTTCGATTAGGTTCCTGGGTTTCTTTAAGCACAATCGGTACACCGCCATACAAATTGGCCAGCATCTTATACATATAGCCTCTGAAAAATTTGGCTTCCGCAATGAAAAGACTTCTTTCAGTATCAGTCAATTCATTGTCATCAGACGCTGCCCTATCGATGATCACATTGGCATCGTAGATGATACGGTAAGCTGGCTGCCATAAAGATTCAAATACAAAACTTTTATTTGAAGGAAGTAAAATGGACGACAACGAGGTATTGAAGCCGTGATTTTTGTGGAGATGACAAATATCCGTTCCTGCAATTCCAGCACTTGGGAATTCATTCTGACCGTCACCGGAAAAGAATTCACTCCTTACACGGTCATACAGATTCATGACAGCAGCTTCGTAATTACCGGCTGTCACGTAAGAGTTTTCCGGAGAATAAAAATCCACAGGTTCGGTCTTGAGAAACTCTTCTTCATCACATGCTGAAAAAAGAATGACCAAAACAAGTCCGAATTTGAGCATGCTATGCTGTTGCATCCCGTTCCAATTTAAGTATGAAAATATATTGATATTCATGATTTCTTTCAGTTTAAAAGGTAACATCTATCCCTAAAGTATAAGACTGCATAACAGGTCTTCCGTCTCTCACCATCCCTACTGAGCTCCCATTATCTTCATCATCAGGGTCATCTTCATCGTAAAGTACAATTTCAGGATCCCATCCATTCCATTTGGTCAGGGTAAGTAAATTCCTTGCACTCAATGTGATCCTGATATTCTGAACGAATTTGATGACGTCAGCTCCAAGGTTATAAGACAATGAAACATTTCTAAGACGCACAAAGGATCTGGAGGCATAACGTGTTCCAGCTATACCATCAGAGCCTTTGATTCCAGGTCTCTGATACCGGGCATCAGGATTTTCAGGGCTCCAATAATCAAGACCTTCCGGATAAGTAATATTAAAATGATTTTCCTGATTGAAAATCTGAAAACCATAGATGGTATCATCCCCTAAATACCGATCTTTTCCACCTTGGATGGAGTTGATAAAGAAGCTTAAATTCAACTTCTTATAATTCAGTGAATTATTGATACCAAACCTGTATGCGGGTCTTGAATTCCCTAAAATAGTCTTATCTGTAGCATCATAATTACCGTCACCATTTAAATCTACTACTCTATAGGCACCAAACTCATAACCAGCAGGGATCTCATCATCAATTTGATAGATACCATCAATTTCATAGTCAAAGATGGCTCCTGTAGATTCACCGATAAACAATCCTTCAGAAATCAGGTCATCTTCTTCCCCATCTTCATCGATGTCGAACCCAAGCAGGGTAACGATCTCATTTCTATTCCTAGAGAAAGTGAAATCCGTTGACCAGGTAAAATCATTCTTCCGAATATTAACTGTATTGAGCAAAATCTCCAGGCCTTTGTTATGGATCTTACCCAAATTATCAGGGAAAATCTCATATCTGCTGATCGCCGGGATGTCTACCTCATAAAGCAGATCTGTCGTATTATTGTTATAATAGTCGATCGATCCATTGATGCGATTTCCAAAAAGTTTGAAATCCAGACCAACATTAATACCAGTGGTCTTCTCCCACTTCAAACCAGAGCTCGCCAATTCGCTTATCCATTGGGTATAAATAGAAGAACCATCTCCTGAGATATAATTAAACCCACCTGTCACCTCGGCCAAAGTCTGGTACCTCCCAATGGTTCTGTTACCGGTAGTACCATAGGAAACCCTAAGCTTAGACCAGTTAAGCCAATCAGTCGCGGGCATAAATGATTCTTCAGAAAATATCCAGCCGGCAGCTACAGATGGGAAATAGCCAAATTTATTGCCCCGACTAAATCCTGAAAACCCATCCCTTCGGACGGTGGCATTGAAAAGATACCTACCCATTAATTTATAAGAAACCCGGGCCATGTTGTAAAGGCTGGTTTCTTTCCATCCACCGGATTCAACTTTTTGTAGTTCTGCTGCAGCTGCCTGCAGTAAATTATATCCCAGCACTTTATTGATGAAATTAGAACCTTCAGCCCTGGTGAATTCAGACTGTCGCTTCTCCACTCCATAAAGTAGGGTGACTCCTACTTCATGCATATTACCAAATACTTTATTGTAGGACAAAATATTATCTAAGCTCCAGGTATATCGGACTTCATTCCGCTTGAATCCATTCCCGGTAAAGTCAGCTCCAAAATTCCTGAATTCAAATTGTCTGTTTGATTGATAGTTGTTCCCAAATCTCAATTTGTAATCGAGCCCCTCTATTGGTAAATAAATTGTGCCGGTAAGGTTTGCATTAAGGTTCATACGCTTATCTTCCCTGTCTGCTGTGGCTTCGTGGAACGGATTTACGGCATTTCCAGTAGGCCTATCCACCAACATCCCATTTTCATCATAAGGTGTAGCAAAAGGTTCAATGTAGCGATCACCAAGTCCAAAAACTTCCGGACCATACTCACTCAATGACAGTAAACTCTGAACATCAAAGTCGAACCATTCAGTAACAGATGTGGAAAGGTTAATCCGCCCGTTAATTCTTGAATAATACTCATCACTCATATGTCCGGCCTGGTCTGTATACCCCAATGAAACATAATAGTTGTTGCTCTCAGTAGAATTGGCAATGGATAGATTATGTCGGGTAGTATAGGGGTTATCCGTAGTCATATAGTCGTACCAGTCGAATGTTCGTCCGGCATCATGCTGTCTGATCTCATGGTTGGTCTTGAAATTAGTAGTTTCATCCCAGCTTGGATCTCTATCCAGATAACCGGAAGACTGGGTCCGGCTTTGCTCGATATCCGAATGTTCGATTTTCAACATAAAAGCGTCCCCATCAACCTCAGCTCTCAATTCATGATGAGGCTGCTGGAACGAGTACATCCCGGAATACGTAATCGTTGGTTTTCCATCAGATGATCCACCTGATTTTGTCGTGATCATGATCACACCATTGGCTGCCTGAGACCCATAGATCGCTGCAGCACTGGCATCTCTAAGAATGTCAACAGATTTGATGTCGCTGGGATTGATATCAATCAATTCACCACGGAAAATAACATTATCGACTACAATTAGCGGATTCTGCTCTCCCGATAATGAACTTTGCCCCCTGATATTAAGTACGGGATTTTGACCAGCCTGATTGACCTGTCCAATGTTTAATCCCGGTACTGCACCCTGCAAGCCCTCCATCACTGAAACATTAGGCTGCTTATTCATGTCTTCCAGGTTTGCACTCACAATGGCTCCGGTCACATCTTCTTTCTTCTGGGTACCATAACCAATTACCACTACTTCCTGCAAAGAAGCGACATCAGCTTCAAGCGTGATATCCACCCTGGTCCTGCTGTTTACCGGTACTTCCAGGTTTTGGTAGCCAACAAATGAAACAATCAGCGTAGCATTTTCAGGGGCATTGATCGTAAAACTTCCATTTACATCCGTAATGGTTCCATTAGATGTGCCTTTTTCAAGTACGGTGGCTCCCGGCAATCCTTCTCCACCCTCATCCGTTACGGTTCCGGTAATGGAGCTTTGATCCTCGGACACATCGATGGATTCCTCCACACTGGTATCATTATTTGTTCTTTGATAAACATGAATATTATCATTGATCCGTTTGAAGCTAAGGTCCGTCGCCTTGGAAATCTGTTCAAGGTAGGTGCCAAGATCAGATTTTCTTGTCGATAAAGAGATCCTTTTATTCAGGACCAGCTGATCTTTATAGGTGAAGTAAAAGTTGGTCTCATTTTCAATTTCTTTAAAAACGTCGATAACTTCTCTCTCACTGGCACCCAATTTAAGCTCAATCTCATACAAGCTCTTCACCTGCGCCGAGGACTTCTCTGCATGCAGGAATGAAGCAAAAAGTGCTTGTATAAATACTACATAGAAAAGGGGTCGTGACATAATGATTATTTCCCTCAGTAAATGATTTTTCATATTTTTAGGTTTGTTTTAGTAAATTATTTTGCTAGAACGTTACCCCTACACCAGGAGTCCGTCAAAACAAGAGGTGTGGGGGTTCTTTTGGGACTTTTGGTTTATGGGCTATTCATATATCAGGATTTTTTTACCGTTAATACTGTACTTAATATGTGAGGTGGTGCTGATCCCTTCCAGAATCAACTCCAACGACTTATTTTGATACCTGCCACTGTAGGTGCCTTCCAGTTTGATCCCACTTGCGAATTCAAACTCAACTCCATACCATTTTTCCAACTTATTGAATACCTCTGGCAGTGACTTATTTTCAATGATGAGTATCCCTTTGGACCAGGCCAGGATATCTTCATCAAAATTCCTTTTCGAAATGGATTTACTCTCTTTGCTGAATATACCCATGTCTGCCGGAGACAACACCTGATGAGACCCTGCTTTATTGCTTATTTTCACGCGACCCGTGATGACGGAAACAGTAATACTGTCTGACTCAGGGTAGGCACATAAATTGAATGATGTGCCCAGCACCTCCGTAAACAGTCCACCCGATTGAATGATAAATGGTTTAGACTTATTTTCCGCAACCTCAAAATAGGCTTCTCCAATCAATTTCACCTCACGAACCTCACGTTCAAACTTTTCAGGAAATTCCAGAGAACTTCCGGTATTTAGTTTCACCAGTGTACCATCCGGCAGTTTTATGGTCCTTCGCTGTCCATACTCAGTGGATACCTGAAGGCTTTGCATAGTGGGCGTTGCGGTTGGTTCTAATTCCTGATACCCAAAAAAGGCAACGATCAACAACACAATAGAAGCAGCAATGCCATAAATATACTTGTGATGGTTTCTGCGGGATTGAAGTGACGCTTCATCATCGGCTCTCAGCAAGCGCTCAAAGATCATCGAGTACTCGGCATCCGAAAGACGATCCGTATACTTATAATCAATGGACTTGATAAGCTCTTTGGCCCGCTCAACTTCAATGCGTTTTTCAGGATGTGCCCTTAGCCACTTCTCCCAAAAATGGGTTGCTGCCTGATCTCCGTCAATGACCCATGAGACAAAAAACTCATCGCTTAAAAAATCTTGAACCTGAAAATACTTATAATCCATTCTGAAGCTTTGGAACTACCTATATAAATAGCCCCAGGTCTCATTTGACCATAGCTCCATCAAATTTTTATGATATTTTCAACTATCGATCAATCTAACTATGTTATTACGCAATAAAAACGCAATATCAATATTAAATTAGTAACCCTAGAATCAGGACCACATTCAATATCACCCCCTTGTAAGGTGTAAGAATCTCTTTCAATGATTGAAGGGATCGGTAGATAAGCGACCTCGTGGACTTCACTTTTATTCCCAATAAATCAGCAATTTGAGCATATTTCATTCCCTCGTAGAAATACAGCAAGATGGCTTCTCTCTGAAGTGGAGGGAGTTCATTGAGTTTTTGCGCTACCAAACGTCGTTTTTCAGCATCTAGCTGACCATTGATCATCTTCACTTCTGAAGAGATGGTTACCAGAAAGGAGGTGTTTTCCCGAAACTTTTCCAATTCAACTTTTTCGCGCCGCTTATTTTTCTCAACAGTCGTCGCCAGTTTATTCCTGAAAGATTTCATCAGGTAGAATTTGATTGAATCAGTAGGCTTCAAATTTCTTTTATGTCTGATCAAATCAAGGAACATGTCTTGCAGGCAATCTTTGATCAGGTTGCGATTGGATGTGAACTGATAACCGTAATTAAAAAGAAAGCCTGAATATTTTTCAAAAATGTAGGTGAGGGCTCTTTGGTCTCCTGACTTGAACCGTTCCCAAATCAGATCCTCACGATCTGCAGGACTTTCTTCGGACTGATGAGCGTTTTCAAAAGCGTTGTTTAATTGAACAGTGTCAATATCTTTTTTGGGGAGTAACAAAAAAACGAATTTGGGATTAAAACTAATGCTAATAAATTTACAAAAATACAGGCAGAAATATCCCCTTATTGCAAGAATTAAAGGTTTGAAGCTCACGGTTTGTGAACTTGGAATTTCATCTCTGTTCACAATGCCTGGTCCCTATCAAGAAAGAATATAATACTTTTATTTCCGTGATTTTAAAATATCCTTTGCCCCGGATTCGTTATTTTTATCCCCAATGAAAAGGTTAATTCCTCTTCTTCTATTGTGTGGCTATTTCACCGCCTCTGGTCAGAATTTCAAATCATGGAAATATCTTGACCGGTACTATTCCCTTCAGGTAGGGACCGGGAAAAATATCTATTTCGGTGAACTTAAGCACAACTACAAACTGCAAGAGGGACTTTCCCATGTAAATGTTGGCGTCGAAGCGAGGCTGACTTCCCGACTGGCTGCCAGAAGTGAGTTGTATGGATTTATCCTTAATGGAAATGACAACAAAGCTGCTGACAGCACTTATGCCCGACAAAGAAATCTGTCTTTTCATTCCATGAATGCTGAATTAAACCTTCAGGCAGTATTCTTCTTTAAAAGCTATAACGGAGATTTTTTCCGTCGTGATCCCTTTGACCCTTATGTGACAGGCGGCATTGCAATGACTTATTTTAGTCCACGGGCGAAGCTCAATGGTGAAACTTACAACCTGAGAGATTACAAAACCGAAGGGGTAAGTTATTCTCCCCTTACCATGGCATTTCCCATTGCGCTCGGGGTAAAGCTTCGGTTAAATGAATTTATCAATTTTAATATAGAGGCCAGCTATAGAATTACCTTGTCGGATTATCTGGATGATGTTTCAACAAACTTTCCCACCAATATCAGTGATACATTGAGAGCAGCCCTAAGCAATCGCAAAGAAGAAGTTGGTATTGTCAATCAACAAGCCTATGACCAGTTATCTTCCGGAGGTGCTCGAGGAAACCCTCGCAACAATGATCATTACTTCTTTCTTAGTTTCAAGGTGGAATTCTTTTTACCTCCCGGCTTTTTCAGAGGTGGTAGCAAAGGGGCAATAATCAAAAAAAGTGACGTCAACTGATATTTATATTAAGAGTGCTTTTGTTGCTCTGAAAATTTAGGAAGCTTATTGATGTGGAAGTCAGAGGATTTACCATCGAATATCTGAACAAATGTCTTCATGAGTATTTGGCAATCCAGCCAGAACGATTGCTTTTCAACATACTCCACATCCAGTTCAAAACGCTTCTCCCAACCGATGCTGTTTCTGCCATTGACCTGTGACAAGCCTGTGATCCCTGGTTTTACATCAAACCGCCTTTTTTGTGCTGGTGTATAGTAGGCGTCGTATTCAGGAAGTAATGGCCGGGGACCTACCAGGCTCATATCTCCTTTGAGGATATTCCAAAGCTGTGGAAGCTCATCGATCGACCATCGCCTGAGAAAGCTTCCAAAGGGAGTGATTTTGTTCGCTTTCATTGTTCTTAACTTGTATAGGGTAAATGGTCTTCCTGATTTCCCACTCCTCACCTGACTATAGAAAATTGGAGCCCCGTCAATCAGTGTACCCATCCAACCCATCAGAAATACCGGAATACCCACCAACAGCAATAAAATTCCAGCTACAAACCAGTCTAAGATACTTTTTGTCACAGAATACATCCCTCCTTGATCGATTCCTTTAATAAAAGTAGACATTTTGTGATTTTATTGATACTTTTCAACATCGAAATGATCTCCCCTGATTCGGAATCAATATTAATTCATTTTCAAAGTATTTAACGGTTGAAAACTCTACGTTTTGTCATTGCCCTTATTATCTCCCTTGCGATTTTAATAGGACTGGACAACTCATTTTCCAATATTCCTGCCCTGGGACAATTCCTGAGTCCTCACCATGGTTTCTGGCAGAATGGAGAACCTGAAGGCCAGCGACCGCCGCAGGTAATGACACTCGAAGGGCTAAAAGAACCTGTCACCGTACATTATGACACCTTAAAGATCCCTCACATCTTTGCCAACAACCACAAGGATCTTTATACCACCCTAGGCTATGTCACAGCCAGAGACCGCTTATGGCAGATGGATTTTTACTCCAGGGTTGTTTTTGGGAGATTGTCTGAAGTGCTGGGCGAGCGAGCCCTGAACTATGACCGACTCCAGCGGAGGACTGGCGTAAAAGCCATGACAGAATCGATGTATGAAGCCATCATCGAAAACCCGGAGATCAAAGAGATGCTGGAGGCTTATGCTCATGGTGTCAACCTATACATCGACGAGCTTGACTTTGGTTCCTATCCTATCGAATTCAAATTATTGGGCTATAAACCCGAAGCCTGGACACCGCTGAAGACATGCATGGCATACGGCCTTTTGAGCAATACACTTTCACGCAGTGAAGCTGATCTTGAAAACACCAACGCATTCAACATTTTTGGTAAGGAAATCTATGAACTTCTTTTTCCGGAAAACCCGAAAGGAATAGACCCGGTGATCCCCGGGGGAACTCCATGGAACTTTGAACCACTTCAAATTGCTCCGGAGTTACAGGCATTCCATGCTCCATTGATCCAACATACCATCGAAAAGCCTAACCCTTTAAACGGAAGCAACAATTTTGCTGTATCTCCATCCAAGTCTGCCACTGGAAATGTGTTGCTGGCGAATGAAATGGACCTCCAGCTCACTTTGCCATCCATCTGGTATGTGAGTCACCTCAATGCACCGGGGATTAATGTGATGGGCGTGACAGTGCCCGGCACGCCAGTGATCCTGGTGGGGTTCAATGATTCTATTTCATGGGGAGTCACAAATTCTCCACGCGACCAGGTAGACTGGTATCAAGTTGAATTTAAAAGCAGCTCCAGAGAGGAGTACCACTACAACAAGCAATGGTTTAAGACCTCTAAAATAGTGGAGAAGTTTGAGGTGAAAGGAGATGCTGACTTCTACGATACCATCGTTCATGTTCACCACGGCCCTGTGGTATACGATCGCAACTATCTTCCGGAAAATGGAAAGTTCAACGCAGCCATGCGATGGATTGCACATGATAAGAGTACTACTTTTCAAACCATGTTCGAGATCAACAAAGCCCAGGATCACGATGCGTTTGTTGATGCCCTGAAACAGTTTACCGGGCCACCACAGAATTTTGTGTTCGGTTCAAAATCAGGTACGATTGCCATGCATCTGCCGGGAAGATTCCCGATCAAGCGTGAGGGGTTGGGAAAATTTTTGCTGGATGGTGCAGACCCGGACTCAGAAGCAAAAACCTTTATACCATTTGACCATCGATTGAAAATTGTGAATCCGAAGCGTCAATTTTTGAGCTCGGCCAATCAGCACCCTGTAGATTCACTTTACCCTTATTATATCTATGACCATCATTACGAATATGATCGCAACAGAAGGATCAACGACCGGCTAAACATACTGGGCAAAGTCACACCTGATGACATGAAGAAACTCCAGAATGACAACTTCAATTATCGCGCTTATGAAATTTTGCCGGTCATGTTGGATACATTGGATACCACCTCTTTTCAAGCCAAAGAGTGGAAGTACTATAATATGCTTGATTCATGGGATTATTTCAATGAGCAGGAGCTGATTGCTCCTACAGTGTTCCAAATGTGGTGGGACATCCTCTATCAAAGCGTTTGGGATGAATTTGATACCATTTCCGTTGCCATTGATCGTCCCGGTCATTACAACACTGTACAACTGCTTAGATCAAAACCCCAATTCGAGCTTTTTGATATCCTGGAGACACCTCAAAAGGAAGATGCGATGGCCTTGTATAACCTAACCTTCCGGCAAGCCATTGATTCCGTGGCCGGGCTCCAGGATCAGGGGGAAGACCTCCGTTGGTATGTATTCAAGAATACTTCGATCAAGCATTTGCTCCAACTGTCACCGTTTTCAGTTGAAAACATAGAAGTCGGTGGTTATGGGAATACGGTGAATGCTGCCGGGAAAGGACATGGACCCAGCTGGAGAATGGTTGTAGAGCTGACCGAACAGGGTCCCAATGCCTGGGGTGTGTATCCGGGCAGTCAAAGCGGCAACCCTGGTAATCCGGAATATGGCCACATGATCGGCGATTGGGCCTCGGGCAGGTATCATAAGCTTACCTTTGGCTCCAACCTCAATAACCATCCTGATATAACGTTCACACAACAAATTGATCCCGAATGAGATTAATTATCAAGATCATACTGATTGCAACACTCACCTATTTTGGGGCATTCATCTTGCCCTGGTGGACTGTGATGGTTGCCTCATTCTTAATTTGTTTCCTGATTGAAGGATCCGGAATTGGTTCTTTCGTCAGTGGATTCCTGGGTGGCGGCCTGGTCTGGCTGGCATACACATGGTATATTGATGTCAAGACAGATTCTATCATGTCTTCCAAAATCATTGAGCTGTTCCCGCTGGACGATGGGATAATGCTTGTCTTACTTGCTGGATTGATTGGAGCCTTCGCCGGAGGTATGGCGGGCATCGCTGGCAATAGCTTTAAGCTGATCTTTAAAAAGAAAAAGGCTAAAAGTTTCTATTCCTAAGAGGAATTCCCAAAAAAAACTAAACCATATAAAAAGCGAAAGAGGGCAACAAATGTAACCCTCCTTCATTAAGAACCAGCTATGGAAAATAGATATACTTACTATCTATCATAACAAAGATACCATCATTAATGATAAAGTCAAGAGTTGTTTGTGGTATTTGTTAACATTATTTTAATATTTATTAAAATGATACACATTGTATTCAAAATGATACACAGGGTCTCTTAAAATAGGAAAGACCACAACATATTGCTATGTGCAGTCTTTCTATTTTCCACCACCGATCTTAATTGATCAGTATCTAAGGTAAATAATGAATATTAATAATACAAATTATTATTAAAATTTTACAATTATTTTTCCTGTCGATTTTCTGGATTCCATAAAGGCATGCGCCTGGGCCATCTGGTCGAAGTCAAATGTCTTACCCACCAAAGGCTTAATCTGATTTTTGGATACAAAGTCATACATTTCACCCACCACCTGCTTGGCCACTTCCTCATTTCCGGTCAGGTAACCAATGTGGGTAGCATAGATACCAATAGACTTTTTTGCCATGTACATGATCTGGGCTTTGGGGGCATCTCTCCAGGTGGGCCACCAGGTAAATGGATTCCATTTTTTGAAAGGAATGCTGGCATAGCCTGCCACGACCAGGCGCCCGAATGGGTGTAATAATTCAATACTTTTCTTAAATACCTCTCCTCCTACTACTTCCAGTACAAAATCTACTGATTTTACGCCCTGTTTATTCAGCGTTTGCACAAAATCCTGGGTTCTGTAGTTAATCGGTATGTCAGCGCCCAGCGATTTCATCAATTCGACTTTCTCATCAGATCCGGCTGTGGCATAGACCTTGCACCCCAGGGCTTTCCCCAGTTTGATGGCTGCAGAACCTACTCCTCCCGCACCAGCATGTATAAGTACCTGTTCACCCTTTGCTAATCTTCCTTGCTTAACGAGTGCCACCCAGGCTGTCATGAAATTGACAAGCAAAGCAGCATTCTCCTCTGCGCTGAATCCCTTAATACCCGGAAAAGCCAACCATTCCTTGGTGCAAAAATATTCTGCATAAGATCCATATTGCCCACCGCAGATCACCCTATCGCCTACCTTGTATGATTTCACTTCACTTCCTATGGCCACAATCTCCCCATAAGCTTCCATACCAGGAATGTATGGTTTCTCCGGAGCCCATTGGTATTGACCCTTTCTTGAAAGGATCTCTGCATAGTTAATGCCAATGGCTTCTGTTTTAATGAGGATCTCATCTTTTTCCGGAGCCGGTTTTTCCGCTTCCGAAATTTTTAATACTTTGGGCTTCCCCGTTTTTGTGAGCTGATATGCTTTCATAGGATTCAATTAAATAGGTACATGGCAATGTTTAGTTCAGCCAGCCTCTTTTGCTTTTTCAGTAAGTTCTTTCTTTTGCGTTTATGTAGATCGCGAATATAAATCTCATTGATACGATCCGGGGTTTCAAGCGCAATTTTCTCATAGATCTCAGCGTCCTTTTGTCCACTGTCTCCAATCAATATTAAGCTGGCCTGCTTATAAGCTTCTCTGATCAATCGGATTTTCTCATACTTATGCTGATGTGTACCACCTCCGGATTTAATCACCTGTCCGAGGCCAATCTTTAAGTCATTCAACAGGAATTTCCCTTTCGGAAAATCATGGTGTCTGCAAAAGTTTACGATAAAATCATAAAGATTCCATTCGCTGCTACTGACATAGAAAAAGAGTTGATCAGGCGACTTGGAGTGTAATTGATGATAAAACTTCTGCACACCCCGGAAAGGTTTTCTCCTTTCAAAATTCCGACTCAGTAAGGTGTAAACTTTTCTTACCAGGCTGGTTGTATGTGATACAAGGATGGTATCATCAATATCAGAAATAATGATTTCTTTAGGATCCCTGATCTCCAATGTTCCTGAGGTATTTACTGTAGGGTCATCAGACAATGACACGGTAAATTCCAATGTTTGTGAGTCTTTAGGTGGTGTAAAAGGCAAAATAAAATATCCTTTGCTGTCTGTTGATATGGTGTGATTCTGACCCTCTATCAGCACATTTACTGATTCATTCGGAGCAATGGAAACTCTGTATCGCTTAAGCATTTCCCAGGCATTCTTAAGCATATTGCTTGAGACCCGCTCACGTTTAAGCTTTTGCTTCGTGAAAACATGACCAAAAACATAAGCCTTTACTGGTGAGCCAAATGACTTATAAAGTTTGATCTTAGAACCGGATGAATCATTACCTGAATGCATTGGAAAATCCTGATTGCGTTGTCTTGGACCTGATGATTGGGCAAAACCATTTCGTCATTCCTTTAATACCTTTGAATCGAAGTTAATATTAATCAACATGTCTGAAACCCTGTTTGTTATTAATCCGGTATCCGGTGGACTAGAAAAAAATGAGCTGAAAGACCTCGTTAGCGAGTCCTATGCTAATGTGGAATTCTTAATGACTACCGGTAAGGATGATGACAAAAAGATTGCTGAAAAGGTAAAATCAAACGCCTATGCCAGGGTAGTAGCAGCAGGTGGTGACGGCACGATTGCACTCGTTGCCAATGCAATGCATTTTAGTCATGTTCCTATTGGTATTATCCCGGTAGGATCAGCCAATGGCTTAGCGAGTGAGTTAGGCATACCAGCCATACTGCAGGAGTCTGTGAAGAAAGCCATGACCGGGGATGGAAGACCCTTTGATATCATCGAGGTCAACAACCAATGGCATGTGCTGCATATGGCTGACTTTGGAATGAACGCAACCCTGGTCAGACGTTATCAGAATGATGATCACCGGGGATTTCTGGGCTATGCGCTCAGTGGATTAAAGGAGTTGCCAAATCTGGTGAATGCCAATTCCTTCAAGCTGGAATTCATGGAGGAAAAGCACCAATATGAATCAAATTTCGTCATTATCGCCAATGCCCGACAATATGGGACCGGTATTGAGGTCAATCCTCAAGGCAAAGTAGATGATGGGAAATTTGAAATATGTTGCTTACAAAACATAAGCTTTGAGGATTTTCTAGAAAAAATAATTGATGACAGGGCTTTTGAATTTTCCCCTTTTGAAATCCACTCTGTTGATCAGGCAACCATCCGGTTGAAAGAACCTGCAGACTTTCAGATAGATGGTGAATATGTAGGTGAACTCGACGAATTAAAGATCAGTACGCTGAAGGGAGCTATCCAGCTGATCTACTGAGTCACTCCACTGTCACTGAAAAGGTAAGATCAATATCTGTTGTTCCCATATCAACCCCGCTGGTGGTAGTTTTTGAATCAGGCTGATGTTTCAATACGATGCGTAAAGACCCTGTAGTACCTCCACTGCTGGTTTGCCAACCGGTGATGAGACCAATGGGCAAACCATTCGTGTCCTCATCAATATAGTTTACCTGATCCCCCCTTACATCAATGTTACCATCACCTTCCGGTTGATCAAACAGCGCCTCGGTGAAGCCAAAGAAAATCATGTGCTCAGTTCCCTTGTCTTCTACCTCCCGGGTAACATCGATATTGTCTACATCATTGCTGAATTTGATAAACAGCTGATAGCTTTGATCAACTTCCAAAACAACAGGATCCAAATCCATTGCTTCAGGACCATCACCGTCAGGATCAGAAGCACCAAATGACAAGGGTGCACTTCTACACCGGACTAAAGATCAGATCAACATCTGTAATTAACTTCCCCTCCTCTACTGGTGACATTTCATCATCTTTACAGGCTAAAAGGCCAGCCAGCAGAAGTACGACCAGAAAGAAAATGTATTTGTGTAAGATCATGGTGAAGTTTTGATACAAAATACCCAATGTAAAGTAAAGGACTATTTCAACTGAGCCATCTCCGAATCCGTTAACTTGATGTAGTTATTATCTCCCCAATAGTCTTCTGTAAACTCTCCATGGCTAATGATTGGGAATGTGAAATGACTCCCCATTTCAAACCCCTCCAGGTCTGTATTATCCTGATCCGGGATTACTTCCGTATTGATCACAAGGGAACGAAAAGTGAATTTGTTGCCATCTTCTTCCCATACCCCTTCAAACGAAGCTCTCAATAAATAATAGATGAGGTCATGGTGCTGAAACTCTTCAATCCAAACTTCGGTATCAAATAACAAATTTTCAAATACTGTATATTCTAGCCTAATGATGGCATCCGTAAAATCATCCAC
Source organism: Cyclobacteriaceae bacterium (assembly GCA_965223915.1). GTDB lineage: Bacteria > Bacteroidota > Bacteroidia > Cytophagales > Cyclobacteriaceae > UBA7330. The sequence continues at coordinate 5,138,645 of OZ245027.1, forward strand.
ATAAATTCGACCTGCGATATAACCCTTTTTGTTTTTTGGTAAAAAATCAATGATATAAATGTTTTCATTGCGATGCATTTCGGTGCCCACCAATGTATATTCATAATTCCACCGGTTTTTTTCTCGCAAAAATGACTTTTCATGCCAGATAGAAGACTCCACCATCTCAGTAGCATGTCCGCTCTTTATATCTACTCCTTCATGTTCAATGATATTGATGGTTTTTACCCTTGTTTTTATGGGCCTGACGAGGGACGGAGCTTCTTCCACATCAGCAGACAGCATCAGCTCCAGCAACCCTTCTGCTATATATTGTATCTGGTTGTCGTTCTCCTCCAGTACTTCACGATAATAGCTTTTCATAAACTGGTCGTGGATCTCATAGTTCAGGTGAAACTTTCTGAAGACCCGCCTCATAATATCTTCTCCCGTCAACCCCTCTGAGGAATGTGTGGGTTCTACAGGTTGAAGAGGGATAAAATAAGGTTTTTCAGTTTGAATACTTGCAAAATGAACATCGTACCCCATGTGAAAGATCTCCACATATTCCTCCGTTGTATTTTCCGGAATACGAATGATAAACTGTCCCTGCTTATTGGTGTACGTGACTATGTCACCTACCCTGACATGTGCAAGGTTAATGGGGATCCCACGCTCTTTGTTGAAAACTGTCCCTTGCAGATAGCTGTTTTGACCTAAGGATTGAAAGGCTGTTGAAAGGGTAAATAGAATGATTAGAAAACAGGAGGTACACCCTTTTTTCATGATTCAGGCAAATAGTTCATGCGGATACACTACTGTGTTAGCTGGTTCTTGAAAATTCATATTTCAAGCCATCGAAGATACTAATTATTCATAGAAATATACTTGTAAAAATAGGATTTCAGTCGATTGTCGCCTGGGTAATAGCAACTAAAACACAAAAAAGGACAAGTGATGCACTTGCCCTTTTACCAAAACATTCAATATGAACCTAAACTTGTTATCTTATATGCGCCCGCTCCCAGTCAGTCAGTTTGATATAATTATAACCTTCCCAGTAGTCATCCGTGAAGCTTCCGTGAGACTGATCTACAAAGGTGAAATCTGAGCCTTTAATGAACTGGTCGAAAGGAAGTTTATCTTCCTGGTTGGCTTCTATTCGGGTGTTTACCACCATCGAGTTAAATACATAGGGCTTATTGTCTTCTTTCCAATGTCCTTCAAAAGATGCCCGCATCAGGTAATAGGTATGGTTATGATGCTGAAATTCTTCCACCCAGGTTTCAGAATCCCACTCGGTTTCCTCTACTAAATTGTATTCAATCCTGATAATGGCATAGGTGAATTCATCTACCCAAAGTCGACCTTTCACATATCCTTTTTCATCCATAGGTGAGAAATCAATGATGAATACGTTTTCATTCCTGTGTACTTCCTTTCCAACAAGTCTGTAATTGTAGCTCCATCGGTTCTTTTTGGAAAGAAAATCCGTAAAAGCCCAGGACTGGATCATTTCCGAAGCATGACCGCTCTTTTCATAAAGCCCACCATGCTTCAAATCTCCTATGGACTGTACACGCGTTTTCAATGGCCTGAGTCTCGCTGGTCCTTTTTCCACGTTGCTGGGGATATGTATCTCTACCACACCTTCTGCAAAATGATATATTTCATCTTTAGCTGTGAGGGTCTCTTTGTAGTAAGCCAGCATCAATTGATCCTCTACTTCGTAGTTGACATGAAACCTGGTGAAAACTTCTTTCATCACGTCTGCGCCGGTATTAAATCCCGTAGGCTTTGGCTGCACTTTATTTAAGTTGATCACATAAGGATATAATCTTCCCCCATTGGCAATCTCTGTTGAATAGCCATCATATCCCATGTGAAATATCTCCAACTTTTTCGCCACGTCATTGGGGACGGTAAGAACAAATTCTCCGTCACCATTGCTGTAAGTAAAGTAGTCTCCTACCCTTACCAGTGAGTTGCTTAATTCCTCCCTGGTTTGTTCACACTTCACTACCCCTGTCAACACAATATTCTGAGACCAACAGGTCATCGAAATCATTCCCATTAGGGCTGCTGATAAGATCAATTTTTTTACGGCTATCATTTTCATCATCATAAGATTTAGCGAAAACCTTTTTTTAATTATGAGACGAAATTAGGGGTGAAAAAACCTAATTATATAACGTTTAAAGCACTTTTTTGAAAAATACGCATTTCGCGTACGTGATAAGACCTAGATAACGATTTGGGTCCTAAGTGGAATACAGGAGAGGGGGGGAATTGGGTGAATTTCTCGCTGGAAATTAATGACATTTCCTGATCAATATATTACGTTTAATTAGACAAAAAAAGGTGCCGATCAGGCACCTTTTTTTCAATTAGCAATTTCTGCTGTGTAGCCGGCTTTCTCTACCGTTGTGATCACTTCAGCTGCAGATGCGCCGGTGCTTTCAACAGTCAGCGTCTTGTTTGGGTTAAGGATGTCAACTCCCCATCTGTCTACACCTTCGAGTGCATTGAGAAATGGAGTGACCTTAGCCAGACATCCGCTACATTTAATTGTTGTTTTGAATTTTAACGTATTCATTGTCCTTTATTTTGATTGTTAATAATGATTCAAATTTCGTATGGGCATGAGGTTTTTGCTTTACACTTTTCCCATTTTAGGTTGCACAATTCATCCATACATCATATCCAGAATATCTGATTCGGGAAATCCTGAACAGAGCAGTACATATCCGCTATCAACCTCCTCATCCTGTAAAGCGTAGTTTGCCTTCATGCTGATCTTGCCGGATCTCAATTTTATCCTGCATGTACCACACATGGCTTCTTTGCATGAATGGGGCAGCCTGATCCCAGCTTCAAGAGCTGATTGGAGTACAGGTTTATTTTGATCGGCCAAAAAAGAAACAGTTGACCCATCAATGTTTTCGATTTGGACTTGACTCTGATTTGGCTGATTATGATCAGAACCTATTTTTTCATAACCAGAGAAAACCTCATTTTTTATCCTTTCAGGAGTAACACCTAATTTATTCAGGGTCTCAGCAGAAAAGCTCATGAAGGATTCAGGACCACACAAAAAGATTTCAGGGCTATACACATCAAATGCATCCAGGTATTCCTGAAAGTCAGCTTCCGTAACCCTTCTGTAGAAAAGGTCAGAAGATGTGTAAACAACTTCATCCTGAGTGGAAAGAAAATACTTTAAATGGAACCTATCATACTTTTGTTGTAACGCATCAAGTTCTTCCCTAAATATGATCGACTCGTAGGTTTTGCTGGCATAAAGAAGCGTTACCTGACTCTTGGGCTCAGCTACCAATATGGATTTTAATAGGGAGAACAGGGGTGTAATTCCAGATCCACCAGCCAATAACAATACCTGCCGATGCGTCCCAAATGAAGTGGTAAAACGACCGCCTGGTGCACTGACCACGATAGAATCACCGGGATTAAGTGTATCTATCAGGTGATTGGAAACCAAACCACCATTCACCCTCTTAATGGTGACTTTTGGTGTTTCCTTCAACAGTGCTGAGGATGAAAAGGAATACTGTCGGACTACCTCATGACCATCAACATCTACGAAGAAGTTTAAAAACTGGCCTGACTGATATCGTTCAATCATCCGATGCTGTTCCAGTTCCAGGGTAATGGCATCCGGGGTTTCCCGGATGACTTTTTCTATCTTAATACTTGCTTTCATGGCCGTCATTTTAGATTTTAGATATTTTCAACCTAAGACTGTTAGCTACCACCGAGACTGAACTAAATGCCATGGCCGCTCCTGCAATCATGGGATCCAGCAGAAAACCATTGAAAGGATACAGCAGCCCGGCAGCAATCGGAATTCCAATAAGGTTGTATATGAAAGCCCAGAACAGGTTCTGACGGATTCCAGTGACTGTCTTACCTGATAGTTTGAGCGCCTTGGGTATTGACATCAGATCGGATGTGATCAGGGTGATCTTCGCTACATCCATGGCAATGTCTGATCCCTTTCCCATCGCTATGCTTACATCTGCCTGCGCAAGGGCATGCGAATCATTGATGCCGTCACCGACCATCGCCACAACTTTCCCCTGTGACTGAAGTTCTTTCACAAAATCCGCCTTTTCTGAAGGCATCGCTTCAGCCTTGAAGTGCCTTAATCCAACCTGACCGGCAACAGCTTTTGCAGTCTGATGGTTATCTCCTGTGAGCATATATACATCGATGCCACGGTCCTGAAGCGTACGGATGGCCTGCTCAGAGCTGGGTTTTACTTTATCTGCAATGGCCAGTACAGCCAGCGTCTGATATTCACTCGCAAAATAGATGACTGTTTTCGCTTCCTGTTGAAGCCTTGTGGCTATTTCACGTATCTCAGGATCAATATCAATATTGTTTTGCGTGATCAGTTTCTGATTCCCGATGAAGTACCTGTCCTGTCCCACATCTGCCAGCACACCCAGCCCGGTAATGCTCTCAAATGAAGACACTTCCGCAGCAACTATCCCGGTTTCTTTGAGTCTGTTCACTACAGCTTCTGCCAGGGGATGCTCAGATACCGCCTCAATCCCGAGTAATACTTGGCTATACTTATCAACATCTTTCACCTTTTGCTCCCAGATCATGTCGGTAACCACCGGCTTTCCTTCAGTAATCGTACCGGTCTTATCCAATATGATCGCATTTACCTTATGAGCTTGTTCCAGGCTCTCCGCATCCTTGATAAGTATGTTATTTTCCGCTCCTTTTCCAACGCCTACCATAATAGCGGTAGGTGTTGCCAGCCCCAATGCACATGGACATGCTATGACCAGCACCGCGACTGAAGTCAACAGTGCCTGGGTAAATGCATCGTCGCCTCCCACAAGCATCCATGTGATAAATGTCAATATGGAGATACCTACTACGATAGGCACAAATACTCCAGCTATCTTATCAACAAGTTTTTGAACAGGCGCTTTGCTTCCCTGTGCTTCCTGCACCATCCTGATAATTTGAGAAAGCAGGGTCTCTCCGCCTACTTTTTCGGCAGTGAATTGAAAAGTGCTTTTTTGATTAATGGTGCCCGCAAAAACTTTTTCGCCATTGGATTTCAGCACCGCAATTGGCTCACCGGTAATCATGCTTTCATCTACATAAGATTCTCCTTTGCTTACCGTACCATCTACGGGAATTTTTTCACCAGGACGCACCACAATGGTGTATCCTACCTGTACAGCTGCAATCGGAATTTCTCTTTCTTCCCCGTCAACGATGGCCTTCAGGGTTTTGGGTTGTAACCCCATCAATTTTTTGATGGCTGATGAGGTATTGGATTTCGCTTTTTCCTCCAGCAGTTTTCCCAGAGAAATAAAAGTGATGATAACCACAGCAGCTTCATAGTATACATGAGGATGGATCCCCCTGCTATGCCAAAACTCCGGAAAGAGCGTATTGAATAAACTGTAGATAAATGCAATACCGGTGCTTAGGGCCACAAGCGTGTCCATATTGGCTTTGCCGTGTCGGGCCTGCTTGTAGGCATTGATGAAAAAGTTTCTACCAAACCAAAACAAAATAGGTATGGTAAGCACCAGAGAGATCCATCTTCCTGCATGCCATTCCATAAAGAACATTCCGATGATAAATACAGGGAGTGTAAGAATAGCAGACCAAAGTGTTCGCAGCTTCACGTCATGATAGTGCTTCCTTTGTAGTTCTTCCTGTTTGGCTGAAGGGTCTTCTTCCCCTACCAGGAGATCGTATCCTATAGACTGTACAGCCTCCCGAAGTTTCTCCGGGGTAACAGAGTTTTCATATTCAACAAGGACTGAATTGGTTGCAAAATTGACACTGGCAGATTTTACACCAGGTGTGTGACTAATCATTGATTCCACACTGGAAGCACAGGCGGCACATGTCATTCCTGTTACCGGGAAGGTTTCCTTAGATACCTGCCCATTCAGTACAGGTTTTATTTCTTCTATTGTTTCCATAATTTCTTGAATTTTTATTGGAGCAAATTTCGAGGCCGGCTGATCGAAGTGTGTTACACAATTACCGATTTGGATTATACCATTCTATCCTGGGGTCCTGTCTGAAACCTGAGCCTTTTCTGCCTGTATTTCTCTGAAGTGGGAAGGATTCAATCCCGTCACTTTTTTGAATTGAGATGATAAATGATGGACGCTGCTAAATCCTTTTCTATAAGCAATTTCTGATAGAGACAGGCTTGTGTAAACCAGTAATTCCTTTACTGACTCAATCCTTTTTTCGATGTGGTACTTTTCAATTGATTTCCCTTCCAATCGGGAAAAAAACATGCCCAAAGAATCGTAATTAATCAGGAAGTGACTGGCAAGACTCTCTGAAAGATTTTCCTTTGAATTGCGGCCGCTTCCATCTTCAATCCATTGCTGGATAAATAATTTAATGGCGGCTAGTTGTTGCTCACTTTTGTCAGAAATCAGGTCAAAACCAAGATCAGTGAGTATATTTTTTATGCTTGCCTTATCCTCATCCCGCAATGGCTTACCGAATATGACCCTTCCCAGAGAGACCTCTCTGACAAACATTCCAGCCTCATGCAGATGCTTTTTAATGGTGTAGATGCAACGGTTGCAGACCATACCCCTGATATTTACCTGAGTTTCCATTGTTCAATTTTTATTTATCAAAATTGATCACTTCAGGCGTCTGAGGTGTTACATAATGGCTGAGAAGAATTGTATGATTATATGATCTGATCGAGAGGTTTTCTGGATTGAGTGCTTTCCATACCCTTCTTAAATTCGGTGGGTGACATACCAATCACCTTTTTAAACTGATTGGACAAATGGGCTACACTGCTAAATCCCATTTTATAGGCAATCTCCTTGACTGATAGCTCATCATAAAACAGAAATTCCTTGACCTTTTCCATTTTTTGACGGTTGATATATTGTTCCAGTGTGATGCCTGACATCGATGAAAACAGCCCACTTAAATAGTTGTAGTCATAATTGAGATGTTCTGACAAAAATACAGACCACTGAATGTGTGTATCATAAGGGTTGTGGTGATGGATGGTATCAATCACCAGTGTTTTTATTTTTTCAAGTAACCTGACTTTTTTGTCATCGATCCGCTCAAATCCATTTTGTGAGAGTAACAGATCCAATTGTTTTAACTGGTCGGCATCCAATTCATTTTCCAATTCCACCTCACCCAACGATACGGAAATTGGTTCTTGTCCAATCTCTTCAAAAAGCTGCTTTACCACCGATAAACATCGGGGACAGACCATGTTTTTAATATGTAGTTGAGTGTTTCCCAAGATCATTTGTGAATAGAGCAAGTTAAGATAACCAATAGCCAGAAGATTTTCATTTGACCAGTGAAAAATGATTGCAACTCAATAAGAATTGGCTGTAATAATTGTGCAATCAATAGAAGCAATTCTGTAAAAGCACAGAATCACCTGTGACTGAATTTTGCGAAAATAAATTTCACAATTATGTCAAATTCAATGTCATTAAATGCAAGCTTGCTCTTCGAGAAACGATGGGCAGCTTTAGCGGTCTTATGTACTGCACAGTTTATGGTGATCATGGACACTTCCATCATCGGAGTTGCCCTTCCAGCCATTCAAAGTGCATTGAACTACACCCCCTCCGCATTACAATGGATCTTTAACGCTTACGTAATCGTATTGGGTGGTATGTTGCTTCTGGGCGGAAAATTGTCCGACCTGTACGGCTCAAAGAACATCTTTCTTTGGGGTTTTACCATTCTTACCCTGGCTTCATTGCTTACGGGTCTTGCCTGGTCAGAAACTTCTATGAATGTAGGAAGAGCCCTCCAGGGACTTGGGTCAGCCCTTATTGCACCGGCTGCACTGAACCTTCTTATGAACATTTTTACTGATCCAAAAGAGCTGGGAAAAGCCTTTGGCTTCTGGGGTGCTTCTGCAGCTGCAGGTGGTTCTGCAGGTGTTTTCCTTGGTGGTGTACTTACTGAGTACATGTCATGGAGATGGGTGTTTTTCATCAACATCCCCATGGGTATCCTGGTGATGTTATTCGGCGCTACACTACTGATGAATGGAAACAAAGTTCGGGGTAAGATTGATTACCTGAGTGCACTTCTTGTGACAGCTGCAACGATGCTGATCGTGTACACGCTGGTAATGGTAGAGCACAATGGCTGGGCCACTTTGGCTACCATCGGTCTGTTTGCGATTGCTTTGGTTCTATTGATCGTATTCATTGTGATCCAGAAAAACTCCAAATCGCCCTTACTTCCTCTGAGCATCTTCAAAGCTCCTAATTTGTCTGCGGCCAATCTTGTAATGGCACTAATGGCAGGTGCATGGATCCCCATGTGGTTTTATTTGAACCTGTACCTACAGCAGACGCTTGGTTATTCGGCTTTCTGGTCAGGTGTGGCCTTGTTGCCCATGACTATTGCTATCATGATCCTCATGGTTGGAGTGAGTGGTAAAATGATTGAGCGATTCGGTGTTAAGAAAAATCTGGTTGCAGGAATGATTGTGCTATCAGCTTCACTGGTGTGGTTCTCTACTGTATCAGTAGATGGAAATTTCCTTGTTGATGTGTTGGGAGCTTCTCTGTTGGGAGCCATCGGTATGTCGTTGGCTTACATCCCCGGAACCATGGCAGCCATGTCCGGTGCAAAGCCCGAAGAAACAGGACTGGCTTCCGGTTTGGTGAACACTACCTATCAGGTCGGATCTGCGATTGGTTTGGCTATTGTAGTGGCTGTGGCTATTGCCATCACTAACGGATTATCCCTGGATGGAACAGTGACCAAAGAAGCACTGACTGAAGGTTTTCAGGGTGCATTCCGAACTGCTGCGGTCATTGGTGTGATTGGAACATTGGTGGCTTTGGTAGGTATTAAAACGCCTAAATAATATAAAAATCTAAATGAAGGGTCCTGTTTTTACTGGACCCTCACTTCTTTAAAAAAATTAAACTTATGAAAAATTTAAGAACACAAATCTACTTGAACCTACTGCTTGCAGTGATAGTCATTGCAATTCAGAGTTGTTCAAGTGCGGGTGGCGAAGTAAGCAATGCTTCGTCTGAGCCTTTTAAGCTACCTGTAGATGTGAAGGTAGTTTCTACAACATCAATTAATCAATTTGAAGTAGTTTCCGGTTCTGTTGTTTCCAACAGGGAAATATCAGTAGTCAGTGAAGTATCTAGAAAGATAGTTTCTGTAGCTTTTAATGATGGCAGTTATGTCACCAAAGGCCAACTTCTATATAAGCTTGATGATGCTGACCTTATGGCTCGCCTTAAACAGGTTGAAGCTGATCTTCAGTTGGCCATTGTCAATAAAAACAGGATCTCCGCTTTATTGAGAAACGATGTAGTCAGCCAGGAGGAGTTTGACATTGCAAATGCTCGATTGATTTCTCTACAGTCATCAAAAGACCTTCTGCAAGTTGAACTTCAGAAGACGAAGATCACTGCTCCTTTTTCAGCCGTTGCAGGTATGACCAAAGCATTTACCGGTGCGCTTGCCAACCCAGGGATGATCCTTGTGAAATTGCAGGAAGTTAATCCGCTCAAGATCGAATTTTCGGTTCCGGAAAAATATTTGTCTGCGATTAAAACAGGCATGAAGATATCATATACCCTGCCTGATTCTGAGGAGAAAATCGACGCAAAAGTTTCAGCTATTGAATCTGAGGTCAATTCTCAAACAAGAGCGCTAACTGTTCATGCGACTACAGATAATAAGGCTGGAAACTTGAAGCCGGGCATGTCAGTACGAGTTTATTACCCAACTTCTTCTGCCAACAATCTGGGGATCAAGTTGCCAACTGAAGCCCTTATTCCTGGTGCTGGTGGATATTCTGTGTTTGTGGTTAAAGACGGTGTGGCTAAATCTACCTCCGTCAAACTCAGCAACCGAAGCGAGTCAGAAGCATTGATTTCTGAGGGACTTGTAGATGGAGATACAGTGATGGTTTCCAATCTCTTACGAACTGGTGAAGGTACACCAGTTCAAATAGTCACTTCAAAATAATACGATCATGAGTTTACCATCATTAAGCATAAGAAAACCAGTGCTGGCAGGCGTATTTTCCGCCGTAATTGTCATCATGGGTTTGGTTGGATGGAAGTATTTGGGAATCAGAGAATTTCCACTTACTGAGCCTCCGGTGATTTCTGTCATATCATTCTATCCGGGTGCAAGCCCGGATGTAATTGCTTCTAAAATCACCAAGCCGTTAGAAGAATCAATTGCAGAAGCAAATGGCGTTCGAACCATATCCTCGGAGTCGAGAGAACAGGTAGGAATCATCTCCATTGAATTCAATCGAAATATTGACCTGGAAGATGCCCTTAACGATGTGCGTGATAAAGTCGCTAAGGCGAAAAACCAACTGCCGTCAGATCTGGATCCTCCGATTGTGGAGAAGTCAAGTTCACCCGATAACCTGGTGGCGTTTCTTGAAGTGGAAAGTGAAACCAAAGACATCAAAGAAGTGAGTCATCTGGCTTCAACAACCATCAAGGAGCGAATTCAATCTATTCCGGGTATTCAACGAGTCAGCATTGTAGGAGAGCACAAATATGCCATGCGCTTGCGCTTCGATCCTATCAAGCTCACTGCATATCAACTGACTCCTGAGGATATCAGAGTGGCTTTGATGAGAGAAAACATTGACTTACCTGCCGGAAGGATTGAAGGCCAAAGCAATGAATTGAGTGTTCGTACTTTGGGTCGTCTTACAACAGCTGAAGAGTTCAATGAAATGATTATCAAGCAAACGCCCACTACCTCAATCAAATTGAAGGATATAGGTTTTGCGGAGCTGGGTGAGGTCAATGAAAGAAACGCCATCATTAATGGAACAGATAAGGCAGACCGGATAGGTGTGGGTGTAGCTATTCAAATTCAAAGGGGAGCCAATGCGATTGAAGTGGTGGACGAATTCTATAGACGGCTGGATCAACTGAGAACAGAAGTTTCTTCAGAATACAAACTGATCGTAGGATTTGACTTTACAAAGCCTGTACGTGAGTCTGTTAAAGAAGTGGAAGAGACTTTGCTCATTGCCTTTGGATTGGTGGTGGTGATTATTTTCCTTTTCCTAAGAGATTGGCGGTCAACCATTATTCCCGTTCTCGCCATTCCTGTTTCTATTCTTTCTGCATTCTTCATCATGTACATCGCTGGATTTTCAATCAATGTACTCACCCTTCTGGGCCTGGTACTGGCCATTGGTCTGGTGGTGGATGATGCGATAGTGGTCCTGGAGAATATCTATAAAAAAGTAGAGGACGGAATGAATCCGATTCAGGCGGCATTCGCAGGGTCCAAGGAAATATACTTCGCCGTAATTTCAACCACGATAACGCTTGCGGCTGTGTTTTTGCCTATCATTTTCATGGGTGGTATCAGTGGTCAACTCTTTAAGGAATTTGCTATTGTGGTATCCGGATCCGTATTGGTCTCCGCCTTTGTAGCTCTTTCATTATCTCCAATGTTGAGTGCTTATTTACTTAAGAAGCAAGATAAGCCAACCTGGTTGTATCGGGTGACTGAGCCATTCTTTGTAGGTCTAAATAATGGGTATGGAAAATTACTCAGTGCATTTATGCAATACAGATTTTTGGCCTGGATTTTTCTCCCTCTAACTGGCGCATTGATCTACTATTTAGGCACCAAACTGCCTTCAGAATTAGCTCCTCTGGAGGATAGGTCCAATATGATGTTGATTGCGATTGCTCCTGAGGGAGTCTCCTATGACTTCATGAAGAAAAACATGGAAGAAGTAGGGCATTATGTGAATGACAATACAGATGGACTGTATCAGACCTATTCGATGGTCGCTATTTCATTTATTCCGGCACCAGCACCGGTGAATGTGGCTGTACAAAGTATTTACCTGAAAGATCCAAAAGAGCGCAAGATGTCGGCTCAGGAATTGTACTATCAGTATGGAGCGGCATCTGGCCAATTCAGAAATATCTTGCTATTCCCATACATGCCACCAACTATCGGCACGAAATACGGTGGCGGTCAACCGATCCAGTACGTACTTCAAGCTTCAAATCTTGACAGCATCTCGAGTGTGCTTCCTAAATTTTTGGCGGCAGCAAGACAATGCAACAAACTCATGTTTGTGGATAGTGATCTTAAAATCAATAAACCCGAACTAATGATCAATATTGATCGGGATAAGGCTGCAATGCTGGGAGTTTCCATTCAGGAAGTAGCACGGGCTCTTCAGTTGGCATTTTCAGGTCAGCAATATGGCTATTTCCTCATGAATGACCGACAGTATGAAGTAATAGGTCAGGTAGAGCATATCAACAGAAATGACATCAGTGATATCCGCGCAATCAATGTCCGATCAAGCAGCGGTCAGATGATACCCATGGACAATCTCGTGACCATAGAGGAAGGAATCAGCCCTGCAGCTATCTACCGCTATGATCAGTATACTTCTGCGACAATCTCCGCCGGCTTGGCCCCTGGGGTGAGCCTTGATGAGGGGATTCAGGAAATGGAGCGAATTAAAGCTGAAGTTCTGGGAGAGAACTTTACAAGTTCATTGGCTGGGCAATCTCGTGACTATATGGAAAGCAAGGGGAGTTTGTCATTCACATTGATATTGGCTCTGGTGATGATCTATATGATCCTCGCTGCTCAATTTGAAAGTTTAAGAGATCCTCTCATCATCATGCTCACCGTACCTATGGCCATAGCCGGTGCATTGCTGAGCCTGGAATGGTTTGACCAAAGCTTAAACGTTTTTAGTCAGATAGGAATTATTACGCTGATTGGATTGATCACCAAAAATGGTATTCTGATCGTTGAGTTTGCAAATCATTTGAAGAGCACGGGGCTTTCCAAATTCGAAGCAGCTAAAGTGGCCGCTGAGCAGCGATTCAGACCCATTTTAATGACTTCACTGGCTATGATTTTCGGTGCACTTCCGATTGCACTGACCGCCAATAGTCGTCAGTCACTAGGAATAGTAATCGTTGGGGGATTGATCTTCGCAGGTATTCTGACCCTATTTATTATCCCTGCTATTTATTCCTATTTGTCCTCTTCAAAATTCGCTACTGAAGTAGTGGATGAATCGGAATCTTGAACAATTAATGACATTTATTATGAAAAATATACATAGCATATTAACCGGACTGCTCCTGCTTGGGCTGTGCTATTCCGGTAAGGCCCAAAAGCTCGAATTGAACCTCAATGAGGCCATCGATCTGGCTAAGAAAAACAACAAGGCACTCATGGTGCAGAAGCTGGAAAATGAGCTGGCTGAACAGACAATAAAGGAAAGCAAGGGTTACTTATTGCCAACAATTTCTGCTGGTGGATCATATACCTATTTTATTGACCGTGCAGTCATATTTATGCCCGGATCATTTGTTGGTAGTGAGTCGCCTGTTGAGGACGTCGCTGTTGGCGGCAGAAATGCCTGGAATGCAGCCATCAATCTAAATCAGCCGATCTTTTCTGAGGTGGCAAGAAGGCAGATTAAATCAGCCAAATTGAATGCCTTGGTAGAGAAAGAACAATCAAAAGATATGGAAACCATCCTGGTATTGGATGTTGCCAAAACGTACTATGAGATTCTTTTGATTGAGGAGACCATACTACTGCATCGTCAGAGTCTTGAGCGAAATATCTATGCGTTGAAAGATGCCAAGCAACTTTATGAGCAGGGTAAGGGATTAAAGATTGATACCGTACGCAGTGCCATTGCTACAGATAATCTGAAAGCGGATATCGCGTACTTGGAAAACCTCTATCAAATTGCATTGATTCAGTTTAAACATAAGCTGGGCTTTTCCGATCAACATGATCTAGTACTTACTGATCGATTGGTTTCAGAAAATGAAGTCAATTTCCAGATCGAAGAGCAGGTGAATAACAGACCAGACTTAAAGCAGCAATATTGGTTTGTTGAATTAAGCAAGAACGGTCTGGAAAAGTCTCAGTCCCAGCGATTACCAGTGCTTTCATTAGTAGGAAGTTATCAGTTGCAGGCTCAGGCTGATGATTTGTCTTTCTCTAAATATAGCTGGCCAACGACTACCTATGTTGGAATGCAATTAAATGTGCCGGTGTTCAATGGAGGCAGAACGAACCACCAGACAACCCAGGCTAAATTGAAATTGCAACAAGCTAAGACGGCCTTGCAGGATCTAGAAGAGAAAGTAGCTATCGAAGTACAAAGTATCCAGGTTCGCTTACAAGGAGCTAAGGATCGAATGGATATGCACAATCGAACACTTCATGCCGCTGAACTTCATTATACCATGGTAAAGCAGAGATATCAAGAGGGCTTAAGTAGCCGATTGGAATTTACTGATGCTGAGTTGGCATTGTCTGAAGCCAAACTCAGTGTTCTTCAATCCGCATACGAGGTGAATATTTCGCGACTGGGGTTGCAGAAGGCCGTGGGTTTATTGTGACATTCTAAAAATTATTCAGAGGATAAGATTATAGCCCGGACTGTTTGTCCGGGCTTATCTTTCTGATTCTTTGAAACCCATAACCACATTATATCCAGAGTAGTTAGAATGTAAAAACTAATATCTAAGATACTCGCAAAGGACTAACGTTTCTATTTACTAATGGCTCTTCTTAATTTTAACTCCTCATGGCCTTTTCAACACAAGCTGATACACACAAGGTATCACCACCAAATTGAGCAAAGTAGCAGAAAGCAACCCTCCAAGAATCACCACCGCCATGGGGCTTTGTATTTCATTGCCCGCCTCTCCACCTTTCAGTGCCAAAGGGATCAATGCAAGTCCCGTAGTAAAGGCTGTCATGAGAATTGGATTTAACCTGTCTAAAGCTCCTGTTTTGAGTAGCTCAAAACCTTGCATTCCTTCTTTCCTCAGGTCTTCATAACGTGATACAAGTAAAATCCCATTTCGTGTTGCAATGCCAAACAAGCTGATAAAGCCAATGGTAGCAGCAATACTGATGATGCCGGAAGTGAAGTACACAATCAAAATCCCACCAATCAAAGCCAAAGGCAAATTGATCAATACAATAAAAGAAAGCTTCACATCTTGAAACTCATAATACAGCAACAAGAAGATGATCAATATGGCAACCACAGCCGTGATTAGTAATAATTGAGACGCCTTCGCTTCACTTTCAAACTGACCGCCATATTCTACCCGATAGCCTTCCGGTAAGTCAATATTGGTCTCTACAATCTGCTGAATCTCATTGACCACGCCTCGTAAATCCCTTTCCTGAACATTAGCAGCGACTACGATTTTACGCTTCACATCTTCCCTGGAAATGGTATTGGGCGAACTTACTGAGCTTACCTTTGCCAGTTGATCCAGTGAAATATGTCCTCCATTGGGTAACGATACCAATGCAGATCGAATAGCCTCCATACCATCCCTGTATCTCTTTTGAAAACGGACAATCAAATCAAAATATTGTTGTCCTTCATAGATCTCCCCTGCCTTTTCTCCGGCAAAGGCCACATCAATTTGCTCCATCAAATCACCAACCGTCATACCATAAGCAGACAGCATTTGTCGCTTGGGCGTAATGCGAATTTGTGGCACTTCGATCTGCTGATCTACTGCCACATCGGCTATTCCTTTAATGGAATTGATATTGGTCTCCACACTTTTACCCAACTCAAACAATCGCTGCAAGTCATCCCCGAAAATCTTGATAGCGATATTGGCCCGTGTACCTGAAAGCATATGATCAATCCGGTGTGCGATGGGCTGTCCAAGTGTGATATTAACCCCAGGAACCACACTCAGTTTGGTTCGGACGTCTTCAAAGAACTGCTCCTTTGATTTTCCATCCAGCGTAAAAGGCACATCAATTTCAGCCGCATTTACGCCTTGTGCATGTTCATCCAACTCTGCACGCCCGGTTCTACGAGTCACCACATCTACTTCAGACATTTCCAACAGCAACTGTTCAATCAATTTGCCATTCTTATTGCTTTCTTCCAATGACATGCCTGGTATACCCACTGCACTGATTACCAAAGAGCCTTCATTGAACTCTGGCAGGAAACTTCGACCTAATTGCATCAATAGAATCAAACTGATAATAAATGCTCCAACGGTCAAGCCAATCACTGTCTTGGGAAATTTCAACACCCTTTCCAATGTTCCAGCATATCGCGTCTGAAGGAAGCGTTCCACTTTTGTTCCTTCGGCTTGCTTGCTGAGTACCTTTTCACTTTTCAGCAAATAGGAACACAGCACGGGAGTTACCGTAACTGCCACTATCAAAGAGGTCAATACCGAAGTAATAAATGCAATACCAAGTGGTTGCAACAATCTTCCTTCCATACCACTGAGGAAAAATAAGGGCACAAATGACACAATAATGATAAGCGTAGCAATAATGATTGAGCTTCGGATCTCTATGGAAGCATCTTTCACAACAGTTAATACTGGCAATCGCTCTTCTTTAGGTTTTCTTATGTTCTCTCTTAACCGTTTGAAAACATTTTCCACATCAATGATTGCATCATCTACCAACGCACCGATGGCAATAGCCATACCTCCCAAACTCATGGTATTGATGGTATATCCCAGCATTTTAAGAACAATGATGGATACCAACAGCGAGATAGGAATGGCGAGCAATGAAATAACCGTAGTTCGCCAATTCATCAAAAAGATGAATAGCACAACCACCACGAAAAAAGCCCCTTCCAGCAAGGTCTGATTCAGGTTGTTAATGGATGCTTCAATGAAATTTGACTGACGGAAAATGTGGCTTTTGATTTCCACGCTTTCCGGTAACGTCTTATTCAAATCAGCGATGGCTTCATCGAGCCTTTCGGTCAATTCCAATGTGTTGACATCCGGCTGTTTAGAAATGGTCAAAATCACAGCGGGATCCGCATTCAGCGAACCATCCCCGATCTTATCTGCCGCACCAATTTGAACGTCTGCTATGTCTTTGATCTTGATGGTTTGACCATTTACATTCTTAAGCACCGCTTCTTCGAGGTGCTCTACTGAATACGCTCTACCACTTCCTTTAACGATGTACTGGTTTCCGTATTCATTCAGAAAGCCTCCGGGAGCATTGACATTGCTTTCCTGTACTTTTTCCAGCAATTCGCCAAGCGTCACATCATAGTATTTCAGCTTTTCAGGATTAGCTAAAACCTGATACTGCTTATAATCACCTCCAATCACAATCACGTTGGCAATACCACCAATAGACTTGATTCTTGGCCGGATCGTCCAATCAGCCAGCGTTCGCAGCTCCATCGGAGACAAACTATCGGAACGAATCCCCAACAGCATCACTTCACCCATGATAGATGAAATGGGAGCCATGGTAGGCGAACCAACACCGGAAGGCAGATTCTCACGCACCATCGGGATGCGTTCACTCACAATTTGTCTTGCCCGGTAAATGTCCGTTCCCCATTCAAACTCTATCCATACTATGGATATTCCAGCTGCAGATGACGAGCGGATTCTCCGCACATTGGGCGAGCCGTTCATGGCCGTTTCCAATTGGTAAGTCACCAGCTTTTCCACTTCCTCGGATTCCATACCATGAGCTTCGGTCAAAATGGTCACTGTTGGAGCCGTAAGGTCAGGAAACACATCTACGTTCATATTTCGAAAGACGAAAATGCCTGATGCAGTAAGCAAGGCGGCTGCCAATAAAACGAAAAGGCGATTTTGAAGCGATACTTGTAATATTCTGTTAAGCATTTTCAGGATTTTGAATTGTAAATGTTGAATTTTGAATGAAATTCATAGCAACCTTTATTTTCCTTGGGCTGACTTAACAATTGCGGTTAGAATTCTTATTAGTTCTTCCGTTTTTTCAAGTGCTTCAGATACTTCTACGTCAACGATTTTACTATGCTGAATTAGTCTTAACCAGTATTTTGTCTCCCTAGCTTCTTTTGAAGAGATCGACATCTTGGCAGCAAAATCTTTTTTACTGAAGGCTGCAGTAGCTTCTTCCACATTTGCACCTATACTAGTGCCGCTCCTAAGCAATTGTTTTGATAAGACGAATTCATTTTGACTTTTCATCTCCTTATAGATTCGAATAATCTCCAAAGCGAAATCAAACGATTTAATTAAAATCACATTCTCTTTCATAACTAAATCATTAAAAATTCAACATTCAAAATTCACAATTCATTAATGGGCGTGTCCATGAGCAGGCGCTTGTCCAGACATGGAAGCCATTTTTACCTGATAAGCCCCTTTGGTGACCACCACTTCTCCATCAGCCAATCCCTTGATGATTTCTACTTCACTTCCGTTCCTTTTGCCAAGGATTACATTCCTACGCTCAAAGCTTTCTCCGGACAGTTGGACAATCACCGAGTAGTTACCATAATCTTCCATCAAACAAGAAGTGGGAACCACAACGCTTTCTGTGGACTTTCCTACTGCCAGTTGCACCTCTGTAAAACTGCCTTCCGGCATTTCCACACCTTCGTTTACCTCGGCATAAACAGAAATCAATGGTTGATCGGCTTCCACCTCTTTACCTACAGACAGAACTTTACCTCCTTTTTCCTTTATGCTCGACCATGTGCCTTGCTTAGGCTGATACATTATGTTTTGAATATTCTGAAGCTCGGTACTGTATTTCGGACTAACCTGTACTTCCAGCAAACTACTCTTGTGACTTGTCACGGTGACCAAAGCATCGCCCTGGTTTGCAAATCCACCGTTAACCCCCTGAATAGATTTGATGAATCCATTCATAGGAGCCTTGACTTGTTTGCCACCTGCGCTATAACCACTGCTCAACGTCTCGTAGTTGGTTTTTGCCACCTGGTATTTTTCCTCTACCTGCTCAAACTCGGCTTTTGGGACGATTTTGGAATTGTACAATTCTTTTTTTCGTTCGTATTCCGACTTGACTTGTTCAAATTCAGCTTTTGCCTTTTGGATCTCTGCACTCAGATTATTGGACGTAAGTCCTGCACTGCTAATGGTCATCAAAACCTGTCCTTTCTTTACAGCACTTCCTTCCGTCAATATGCCAGGACTAAAGCTCACTCTTCCACTTGCAGGTGCAACTAAGGTTTGATAATCAGAAGGTGCTACTTTCCAAACTCCCGATGTTGGAATAGTTTGAAAGACTTGCTTCTTCAAAACGGGAGCCGTTTGAAACTCCATTTTCCATGCTTGCTCTTTCAGAAAGGTAATGGCATTTCCATTTTCTCCCCCGCCACCCAAAGCCTTTTTAACTTCATATAAAGAAGCAAAAACAGGAATGTTATTTAGTACAATCCTATCCGAATAGGCAGGTGTTTTCAATTCAAAAACCAACTGATAAACCCCTGCTTCCTTGGGCTGAAGTGATGGCCCAAAGATGCCAGGAGAAGAAGGAGCATCCACCGTATGCCGAATACCTTTGTCTCCCTCGATCAAACTCACCGTTACACTTCCTTCTCTCACAGGTTGATGCTCATTTAGCACCGTAAAGTGAGCCGCAAAGCGACTTGTTTCACCCACCACCAATGCAGGAAACTCAACAAACAATTCCGTTTGATCTGTCCAAACAGTATAATCCACAGTAGGTTTTTCTTCACTCGCATGAGAGTGACCGCCATTCTCGTCATGGGGATGTCCATGATCTTCTGTTGACTGGCATGAAAACACCAGCAACGAAAGCATTGCTATTAAATATCGCATGCCAACCTCCAGTTTAGTGATCGTGATGCGTACTGCCATCCTCATGCGTATGAGTGCCTTTTTCCTCAGCTTTGGTCGAGTCCCCATTTACAGTAAATTCTTCCTGCTGATGATGGTCATGTTCGTGATCTCCGTCACCATGGCTATGTCCATGATCTTCGGTAGATTCATCTTGTGAATGTAATTCGGCGTCATGAGGATGTCCATGGTCAGCTTCGGATTTTTTGCCTGAACAAGCCATGGCAAAAACAAATGTTAAAACGATAAGAATATTTGAAATTTTCATTTTTAATAAGTTTTTAAGATTTTACAATTGATGTTTTAAAAGTTGTGTTTGCATTACATATAATTGGCATTGCATGTCCAGCATAGTGTTATGGGCTTTGCGGTAAAACTGTAGTTCCATGTGATACTCAATGAAAGACAGTTCTCCCAATTGATAAGCCTGAAGCAATAATTCATCGCTGTTCAACTCCGAAAGAATGGTCTCATACTCCTGGAATTTGGAAAGCATGATTTGATAATCATTGTATTGCTTTTCGAAAGCTGCGTTTGCCAGCATTATTCTTGAGGAAGTAAATGCTTGCCGGAAGCTTAGCTGTGTTTGAGCTGCTTTGACCTTGTTTCTGTTACTCCATAAAGGAATGGAAACACCGGCATAAACTCCGGAAAACCGTTCACCAGCAACACCCTGACTATTGTAGCCGGCAGTCAGATTAGGTAGTACCTTACTTTTAGCCAACCTTAGTGATTGTTGGGCGATCGCTTCCATTTGATTCAGTTCCACAAGGTCAGGGTCTTGATTTTGTTTTTCCTTCCAGATACTTTCCTTATCAGCTAAATTCAATGACGAAACATATTCATCTGATGATAAGCTTATTTCTTTTCCTCCATTCAAGCTCGTGAGTTGCAACACGATATTTTTCCTATCTCCCTCAACCTGTTGAATATTGAACTGTTCCTGCATCCAGGCTACCTTCGCTTTATTCAATTCCAGGATACCTACCTGTTCCTTTTCATAAAGCTCCTGCACCTGCTCAAACACCTCTTTTGCCTGCCCCACTCTAAGTGTTTCAGTCGTTAAGCGTTTGTTCAGGTAGATCAGTTTCAGGCAGTATTCTTTTGCTTGCGCCAATATCTCTTGTCTCCTGGCCTGATAGTCCAGCTCCAGCTGATCGGTTTGTTTGTCAATAAGATTCCTGCGGGTACTATAGACCGTTGGAAATTCGAATGACTGACTTACCTGGAACTCGGAGTAATCACCGCTACTATGCTCACCAAAAGGCAGATAGTATGCGCCCAGTTGAGGGTCTGGTAGATTATTTCCGGATTTCAGGTCAAGAGCTCTACTCTCAGCATATTGGCTGAGCGCCTTAAGCTCCTGGTTGTTTTGTTCTACTTCCCTGAGAATACTTTCTATTGAAGTCGATTGGGCAATCAAGCCAAACGACAAGTAGCATCCGCAAAGAGCGAACACGATTTTTTTATACATGAAAATTGATTTTAGGATTAATCAAATAGTGTTGAGCATAACCTGGTCTGCTCAGTAAGCGGGATTCTTCCTCCCTGAAATGATTATCCTAAAGATGGGGGGCCTCTTAACGAAACCGAAGTTCGATGGGGGGATTTTGTAGGGTCAGGAGGATGTTGCCAGATTATCTGTTCTTCCGGCTCTCCGACCGATATCTTAATTTCATAAGCAACATTGAATACCAGAACCTTTGCTGATACCTGTTGCTTGGAGATCTTTTTGGCGACAAGGATATTATCAACCTGGACTGTGTGAGCATGTGTCCCAAAAAGAAATCCTAAGAGATCAAAACCTTCACTGGAATCATCATCGTCATGGTGATGATGGTGATCATGAGTATGCTCAGTCTTAGCCTTCGTAATGCTTATGTGTTCTGCACTACCATGCTCATGATGAACATGCGGCAATAGCTGATGCAGCAGGTATAAACTGAATATACTCAGAAACGAAATAGCCGCTATTTTTCTAAACCGTTGCATCGATCAACAAACTTAAAGGAAAATATTGAATGCGATAAATAAGGTTCATGGATGTCATGATCCGGAATACCTTTGGTTATAAGTCAACATTTGCGTGCCTCCACCCTATTTCATTAGATGAACTGAAAGCAAGCCGAATTACCTGGTTTTATGACTCCTTTCGGGAGTACGGTTTATCAGTATTTTCTTAGCCAGTATTATTAAAGTTGTAAGACTTCAGTAATCCTGATATCCCAGATACGAATGGT
This sequence comes from Cyclobacteriaceae bacterium, assembly GCA_965223915.1. Taxonomy (GTDB): domain Bacteria; phylum Bacteroidota; class Bacteroidia; order Cytophagales; family Cyclobacteriaceae; genus UBA7330. The sequence continues at coordinate 5,160,546 of OZ245027.1, forward strand.
CTGACCATCCTCTTCATCCCCTACCCACCCTTTTATGCGAATCTTACCAGGTTTGAGATTTGTTAGAATGTCACCAGAAGTATCAGTGCTGACTTTGAATGTTTCTTCATTGACCTTAATTTTCCATTCATTTCCCTCTTTAAGCAGTTCTCCCTTTAAAGTAACCTCTGCATTTCTGGCTGAAAATCCATTATTCTTTACTTCTTTCTGGATTTTTTGTAATGTCAGTTCATTGTTGGTAGCAAGCTTGAGATAAGCTTTGCCCTCATTAAGGCTTACTTTTACGCTTTCCAGCCCATCCATTTTTTTGAGTCCTCGCTCAAGCCCATAGGCACAGGGGGCACAATCCATTCCAAATACTTCCTGATCTACTTTGACCAACTGAGCCCTTGCACCGCTCAAACTAAAAATTGTCAACAATGCTATTATTCCTAACTTTTTCATTTTTCTTCAGATTTAATATTCATAACCAATAACTAATGTTCATTGAAAGTCTATATTCCTCTTTAGGACCTTGTATTACATCCTGATAGACCGGAAACAAGGCTCCGAAGGATATACCCCAGGCACCATAAAGTCCCAGGAATGAAGGACCAATCATTACTTTTTTTCCTCTCTGATCGATGGAGATAATCTGACCTTCACTGATATTAGTCCCCGGAAACTCTGCCAGCGATTCTATAAACATTCTCCAGTCCGGCTTTGGATAGTCTCCCATAAATAGGTTTGGTCGATAACCGACCACCAGACTTGCATAAGGCAGGTCGCCCAATTGATCATTGCCTTCTTCAAAGTAATATTGATAACCACCACCTACCCAGGTATACCAGGTACGGGAAGCATAGCCGGTAGAGATCGCTCCATGGATGGAGTTGCTCACATTGATGCCTCCTCTGGTTTTCTCAGTAGGTGTCGAAACACTTAAAATAGCCGTGGATTCAAACCGTTTACCAACGCCAAATGCATTGGAAAAGAAACGGTACCAGACGGATGCTTCTATGTCGCCATTTGCTGGCATATTGTTGTTACCTCTTGTTCTGGGTGCTTCAGACAGGCTGTTGATCATGGTGGGTGTAGTAATATTAATTTGCAGATCTTCCGTCACCCCATACGACCAGATATATCTGAGCATAAACGATTGATCATTTTGAGTGGCCAGACTCATAGCCGCTGCATTAAAGTCAAATCCACCTTTTGCCAGTGTGGGGGTCTGTAAACCATAAAGAGGGCCGTGTCCCTGAGCTTTCACCTGAGCAATGGTTGTAATTGTTAGTAATGTTAAAAAGACTATTATTTTCATTGTATGAATTTCAAAGACCCAGAAATTGTTGAACCGGGAGCAGCAGGTAGGCAGAGAACAATCCGAGTGTGTACAGTCCAAAGGATATCCATAGGATAACTTTACTCCACCGGGCAGCTGTATCACAAGGTGTTTCATTACCAAATTCGTCTATTTCACAGGCCTGGTTCTCACGGCCATAAAACAGCCAAAAGTTCAAACCGATCAAAATACCTGCCCCCAGAAAAGTCCATTCTTTGTACTTGCTCAACCAAATCAATGCCGGGAAATCTGAGATCAATCCTGCCACCACTGCTCCCATTCCCACAGCCACGAGTAAAGACGGAAGGGCACAGCACAGCAAGGTGGATACTGATGTAAACAAGGACGCTATGCTGACAAAATCCTGTTTTAGTGATTTTAAGATTCTCATTATTCCAATTGTCAATACATTGATGAATTCCCTTGCCAACGCAGCATCAAGGGAAAAATTTATAAGGTAAGCCTGCCTTACCTCCTTTTATCCTTGTCCTATACCTGCTTTGATCAGCTCTTCTTTAGAAATCTCCTGATTTTCACAGCAAGGTAAAAGAGAGCCATTCACAGCAATAGCAGGTATTTTATTGATTTCATACTCTTCCAGCTTGCTCAGACAGGTCTTGTCTTCACACTGCTTCACCAAATCATAAATAGTGATCTCGCATTGCTCGCAAGCCAGTTCTTTCACCATTTGAACTACCGGGTCGCAAACGGGGCAGTTTGCTGTAAATACTTCTACATTTCGTTTCATTGTTATTCTATTTAGTGGTTTGAATAAAGCTGAAACAAACGTACGAGGAGCTATGGGGTGGTCTCCAAAAAAAGTTAGAAAATCATTCTTGATTCTTGTTGAATCTATCCAGGTGCTTTTTAAGTCTGGCAATTTCTTTCATTTTTTCCGTGAGATCATCCACCTTAATGGCTGGAAATTGTTGACGCAACTTCTCTATTTGCGCTTCATTACCGCAATTACCGGGGCAAGCATCCGATGTTTCTGAGATCTTAAGTGCCAGAGATTTTCTAAACGCTTCGTCCAATAAAAGATGGTGGGCTTTATCTAAGCCACTTTTAGCTGCTTTGAACTGTATGAGGATCTTTTCCGGATCTTTCCCTTCATCCAGCATTTTTATCAGGCCATCTACCTGACCTTTGATGCTCAGAAGACGCGTTTTGATGTCTTTTGTTAAGTCTTTGGGTATCATAATGCTTGACGCTTTATTAAAGATACGTTTCCTTCCATGGTGGTAAACAACAAATTATCTGGTTTTTCGAATTTCATTTAAACCATTGACCCAATATCAGAACCCATCGATGGATAAGCATAAACCATGTTTCTTATATCAGATACGGTAAGCTTTCCTCTAATAGCCATAGCGAAAAGGTTAATCATTTCTTCAGCATGAGGACCAATGATGTGTGCTCCTAAAATGTAGCCCTCTTTGTCAGAAATGACTTTATATGCGTAAGTTGATTCATTGATCCTTTTGGCATTGTACCAGTTTGACGCAGAGCCATCTTTTACATGATATTCTAAACCTGAATCTTTTGCCCGCTTTTCAGTTATACCAACAGAAGATAATGTTGGTAAGGTGAATACCGCACTGGGCATTTCGGTGTAATCAGGTGTTTTGGAATTACCTCGAATGATATTAGCCGCCACAGCATGCCCATCCATAACAGCAACAGGTGTGAGGTTTAGGCCATGGCTGTCCGCTGCATCTCCTGCAGCATAAACTGATGGGTTAGTTTTGCTTTGAAGGTATTCATTTACCTGGATACCTTTTTTGCTGTAAGAAATATTAGCATTGTCCAGATTCATACCATTGAGTTCAGGCACTCTGCCAGCAGCATTTACTACTAAGTTTGTTGTATATGATTCTTGACCATCAGGAGATTTAGAAACCACCGTAAACTGATTGCCATCTTGTTCAATACCAATTACCTCAGTTTCGAGACAGAGATTAATACCCAAATCTTTGGTTGCACTAACCAGATGGTTTACTATGTCTTCATCGAAGTTTTCCAGGGGTCGAATACCACGATGAAAGATTGAAACTTTACTTCCGGCCCTGGCAGCCAGATGGGCAAACTCCATGGCAATGTAACCACCTCCAATAAAAGCGATTTCCTTAGGAACCTCTTCCATGTTTAGAAAATCTCTACTGTCAATGGGTAAGTCACCTCCAGGTATATCAAGAATTACAGGTCGTGCACCTGTGGCAATAACAATTTTATCTGCTTCCAGTAGGTTATCTCCAATGCTGACGGTGTTTTCAGATTCAAAACTGGCCGCTCCATGAAACATGTCTACACCTGCTTTTTCATATCCTTTCTCAACGCCTTTTGGCATTTTGGAGACAAAATCATTTTTATAGGCCATCAGGTCCTGCCAGTTGATAGAAATATCTCCCTGAATACCGATCCCCTCCATTTTATTGGCCCGATCGATGATCTCAGCAACTCCTACCAGTATTTTTTTTGGGTCACAACCGCGTAGTGCGCAGGTTCCCCCGTAAGGTCTGGAGTCTGTAACAGCAGTCTTCAATCCTTTTTTAGCACACTTATTGGCTATGGTCATACCTGCCATGCCTGATCCGATTACGATTACATCATATTTTTTCATCAGCAGCAATTGTTTTTACCTCCTTCCTGAATGGGAGGACAGGCATTTGTTCCATAGCTGCAATACACACAGCAATCACCTTCTTTTGGTTTGAGTACTATGTTGCAGTTTTCACATTCATAAAAATACTGGCATGCATCCGTCGGCATGGTTTCTTCTTTTTGGTGTCCACAGTTTGGACAGGTAATGGTAGATTTTAATACGACTTCATTTTCCATATTGATGATCTTCTTTTTGTAATGTTGGATGTATCTCCTCATTCTTTTCAGCAAACAAGTACATCAGATAATCCATATTCGTATCTCCTGGATGAATATCCGATTTGCTTTTGCCCATAAGTCGGAGCATGGTAAGTATCTGGCCTCTGTGATGAATGGTGTGGATGGCCGCATCCAGAAAAACATGATTAACATCCACCCGCTGATTTTCAGCCAATGGAAGGGCTACTAAACCATGTGAAGATGTGATGTAATCCTGCATCTCCAGCAGGTAACTTTTCCATAGGCTGACAAGCTCCAATCGGGATAAATCACTTTTATCCGGAAACTGAGCAGGTCCTTTCCCCTCCAGTGTATTTAGAAAAAACTCGTAAATGCTCACGATATGAGCAGCCTTGCTTCGAACGTTTCCAGATAGTTCGTTGAACTCCCGGTCATAATCTTCATCTGAAATATTTTCCAGAATACGGATCAGTCTATGGTCGCTCCACACCATATAGGACCAAATGTCCCCCGAAGTAAAGATCTTCCCCTTCATGGCTTTTTTTTTGAGTCCGGAACTACCTTGTAACCAGTATTATTGATAGCAGCTACGATCTCTGACTCATTAATCTGCTCAGGATCGTATTGAACCAATGCACTTCCATCATCATAAGAAGCTTTGACCTCCCTTACCCCTTCCAGTATACCAACTGCATTTGTTACATGGGCCTCACAACCAGAACAAGTCATTCCCTCAACCTTAAATTGAGCGAATTCAATGGGTGACTGCTGAATTTGCTTTCCTGCAACAGGTATATTTTTTTCCGGATAGAAAATGTGGGAGTAAGCCGGAAATGCAAGCATCAATACCGCAAAGACGGTAACAATTCCCAGAAACTTCTTAGACTGCCAAAAGGAGGGACGCTCATCCTCTTCACATGCACAGTCGATTTCTTCCTGGGTCCTGGGTCTCCCATGCCTGCCGGCAGGCAGGAATTTCTGGTACCAGGCAAACCCTAATACCAAAACGGTAAGGCCTATTAAATAAGGTCTGAAAGGTTCCATCCAGGAAAAAGTGGCTGCTATGCCGCCAATACCTGCCAGGGTAGCAAAAACTGGCGTGATACAACAAAGTGACGCTGTTATGGCTACCAACAAACCAGCTCCAACACTTTTGGATGATACATTTGTTTGATTTGAATTGCTCATGATACAGTTTCTTTTTTAATGTCATTCAATAAACTTTCCAGTACAGGCCTGATCATCTGTACATTCTCTTCTACAAGCGAGTAGAATACCGTTTGGCCTACTTTCTTGTCTTTGACAAGCTTTCCATCTTTAAGCTTCCGCAAATGTTGTGAAACACCACCCACGGATATATCCAGGATATCGCTCAGGTCACAAGGACACATTTCGCCTTCTTTGTAGAGAAGAAATAGAATTTTCAGCCTTGCGGCATTCCCTGAAAGGTTGAAAATCTGTGTTGCCAGATCCAGCTGCTCATCAAGTTGATTTAGTGATTCCTTGCACTCCTTAATTTGGACCGGGTCCGCCAATACTCTAATACAGGTCTTGCTCATCTTTTAATGTTTTAGCAATTACTAAAACGTAAAGAGATAAGGAAATGTTCAGTATTTAAGTAAATACTAAAATATGGCACTAACAATCCTCCAAATCACAATTCTCTTCCTGCCCTTCAAACTCTATGGTGATATGGTTAATGGATTCATCTTTGAGTTGTGATCTCACTTTCTCTTTGAGTTTGGCCTGCTCTGACAGCTTATAGTCTTTGTCTAACTGCAGATGAATTGTGAGAATGTTATATTCGCCATCCATCGACCAAACATGGTTATCATGCACATCGGTGATCTCAGAAATGTCCTTCAATTTCTCTTTGATATCCTCCAGAGAAACATCTTCCGGAATACCTTGCAGAATCACCAGCATGCTTTTGCGAAGGTTTTTATAGACATTGTACAGTACAAAAAGGGAAATGAGAACGGAGAGAAGCGGATCTATAAATGGTGCATCGGTATACATCATAATGATACTACCGATAAGCACTGCTACCCAGCCTAAAACATCTTCCAATAGATGTAGTGAAACCACTTTTTCATTAATGGATTCTCCTTTTCTCAGTTTGAATACTGCCGCACCATTTACTACTATCCCCAAAATAGCCAGATACAACATCCCCTGAACGTTGGTTTCTCCCGGTTTGAAAAGTTCAGGAATTGCTTTCGTAAGTATGAATATGGATCCGGCAACTAAAACGATAGAATTGATGATAGCACCTAATAAAGAAAATCGCTTAAATCCATAAGAAAACCTCTTTGTCCTTCCTTTTTTGGAAAGCTTTTGAAAGTACCACGAAAGTCCCAAACTGAGGCTATCTCCCAGATCATGCAATGCGTCTGAAAGGATAGCTAAACTATTAGTATAAAGCCCACCAATGACTTCAATAATGGTGAAGCTCAGGTTTAGAAAGAAGGCAACTTTTACATTGCCTTCTTTCTGATTATGTGAATGATCGTGATTATGTCCCATAATTATTTTGCAAGTTTTAGTATTCTGATTGCGCCTCTCATCACGAAGGCAAATACAATTCCCCCGATGGCCAGATCCGGCCATTTACTATCGAGAAAATAAACCAACACTCCAGCCAAAATCACCCCGCCATTTACGATAATATCATTAGACGTGAATATGGCGCTGGCCTGCATGTGGGCTTCTTCGCTTTTGGCTTTATTGATCAGCCAGAGCGAAACCAGGTTGCCTATGAGGGCCAGTATTGCTATGACGATCATCCACTGAAAGAGAGGTGTTTCGCTTTCGCTGAAAAACCTCCGCAATACTTCTGAGAAACCTAAGAGCGCCAATCCCATTTGAAAGTAACCGCTGAATTTGGCGACTTTCTTCTTTCTGGAAACAGCACCACCAACTGCAAACAGGCTTAGTGCATAAACGATAGAATCTGCCAGCATATCCAATGAGTCGGCTTTCAGGCCCATAGAGTTGGAAATCCAGCCGGTAGTCATCTCTATCACAAAGAACCCGAAATTGATTCCCAGCACCCACCACAATATTTTGCGCTGGTGAGAATCGTCAGAAGCCAGTGGCAACTCAACTTCATCTTCCGTACTTTCCAACCTGTCATTGAGTTTGAGTTCACCGATGGCCTGATGGATCTCTTCTACTTCATCTGTATGATATACCTCTAGTTTACGATTTGGAATATCAAAAGAAAGCTGCTTCACCTCGTTATAAGGTTCCAGCTTCATACGGATCATCTGCTCTTCTGAGGGGCAGTCCATTTTGGAGATGAAGAAAGTCGATTTTTTTACCTTGGACATTTACAGGCTATCAATTACGTGCTTCAGTTTTTCTCGTATTTGTGTGGCTATTTCTCCGAGACCTTCATTACTGACCGATTGCATAGATGCCACCGGATCCACTACAGATATCTCAATTTTGCCAGGCTCCTTTTCCTGGACAATTACATTGCACGGAAGCATAGCTCCAATCTTATCTTCGGCCTGTAGCGCTTTGTAAGCAAACGGAGGATTACATGCTCCCAGGATTCTATAATTGTAAAAATCAACGTCAAGTTTCTTCTTCAAGGTGGCCTTAATGTCAATTTCAGTTAGGACACCAAATCCCTCATTTTTTAGTTCTTCAGTGACTTTTTCGATAGCTTCATCGAAATCACCATCTATGGTTTTTGTGAAATAATAACTCATGGTTTTTTAAAATTTATGTTTATACAATTTTGATTTTTAATCATCGTCTTCCAATTCCCCTTTCTTCATTTCTGAAATGAGATAGTAGGCGTTGTTCCAGGCGACTTCAGCTCCTTCAGGTAACTCCTCTAGTAGCTTGACCTCTATCCACCCGTCATCGGTAATGCCTGTGCGGATTTCAATTGGTGTAAATTTCCATTCGGTTTCTCCATCTTCTTCATGTGCTTCCGCCATGAAAATATAGGGCTTGCCTTCTTCTTCTATAATAGCATCTTCCGGTAAGGCAGTCACTTTATGACTAGTGGTATGGATTCTTCCATTGATATACATGCCGGGAATCAGAAAGTCTTCCTTATTGTTAATCTCCGCATGGATATGTACTGCTTTTGGGTTTAGCTCGAATTGTTTGCCTACCGAATAAATTTCAGCGGTCAGCGTATTTCCCGGAACAGACTCAACAGTAAAAGATACTTTTTGTCCCTCCTTTACTTTGTACACATCTTTTTCAAAAACCATCAGGTCGGCATGGATGTGATCGATATTAACTATCATAAACATCTCGATCTGAGGATTAACATACTGGCCTAACTGAATCTTGACTTTTTGTATGAATCCATTGATAGGGCTGACTACTGGTACGTACTCATAGATTTCTCCACTCCGTATCTTTACCGCATTCAAATTGAGTTGTTTTAACTGCACTTCATACCCTTTCACTTCACCTTTCATGCCCTGATACTCAGCTACTGTTTCCTGATATGTCTTTCCTGATCCAACTTCTTCTTCATACAATCGCTTTTGTCGCTGCATTTCCTTTTCTAAATACTGGAAGCGACTATACGCCTTGATATAGTTGGTTTGAAGCTGTGACAAGTTTGGATGAGAGAGGTATGCTAAGACCTGTCCTTTCAGAACTTTATCACCTTCAATGACCTTGATGGAAGTGATGTTTGCACCAAGTATGGCAGTGACGGTTGCCTCATGTTGGGGCGGAACTTCTAATTGTCCATTGGCTTCTACTATTCCGGAAAGAGCTCTTAATGGAAGCGTGTCAATTTTAAATTCCAGGCTATTGAACTTTAGTTGTGACAAGTGAACAGTACCTACTGATTCTTCAGCATGTCCTTCTTCTGCTTTTTCATCACTGTTCGGGTTAGCGTTTTTACTACCGCATCCTGTAAATGCTGCAACCAGCACCACTAGTGTCAAGATGTATATGATTTGATTTTTCATGTGTATTATATTTTCAGGGATCATTGATCCGTAGATTTTAGTTTGATTTTTTTAAGAAATACTCCAATTGATAGCGGCTATCCAGGTAGTTGCCAAAAGCCTTCCACGCATCCACTTCCATTCTTATTGCATCCCGGATGTTTTGCAAAAAGGATACATAATCAATGGCTCCTTCCCGGTAAGCCGTGATAGCTCCTGAGCTTTGTTCCTCTGCAAGAGGTAGAGCCGTATTCTGGTAATAATTCCAGGAATTTTCCCATTTCAAATACTGCTCCCTTGCATTCAGGTATGCTGCATTGAGCTCCAATTGGGTTTGGAGTAAGTTCTGGTTGGCTATATCTCGTTGAATTTTTGCCGCCTGTGTTCTACCGAATTCCGGTCCAAACAGGAGCGGAATTCGAATGCCAATTTGATATTGATAGAACCCGGACTGTCCTGCAATTTGCTGTCTGCCGTACTGACCCTGCAACTGAGGGAGAAATTGCGATCGCTTTTCTTTGACCAAAGCATCAGCAACTCCCAATTGCTGCTGAGACACATCTAATAGCGGATGCCTTCCCAGTGAATCAGATGTGTAGACAAGTGGCTGATACAAATCATTTGCCGGTATGTCAGGAACCGTAAAAAGCGAATCACTGACAAACCATACGTTCAGTTGTTGTAGTGCGCTCAGATAATCTCGATAGGCTTGTTCTTTCTGTATCTGAACCTGACTGGCCTGATTGGAGGTGGCCAGGTATTCCAGTCTGGATGTTTCTTCTGTTTCCAGTCTGATCCTTGCAGCCCTTTCTATATCTGTGAAAATGGAGTCTAACTGCTCATAGACCAAGTAGGTGTTTTTAGAGGCATAGACTTTCGCCCAGGCTTTGCTTACTTCACGATCCAGCTCAATAACCGTGAGGTCTAAAGCGGATTCAGCTAGTGCAACTCGCTCTTTTTGCAGGTTCAGTTTGGGAGCAATTCCAAAAATGTCCATCTGCTGTTGCTGAATACCAATCTGCGTATGAACACCTTCTGAGCCATTGCCAACTTCTTCTTTTCCTGTGAATACTTGTGTGTTTCCAAAATCCCAGGCCGTTTTCTTCAGCGCCTCCTGACTTTCAATTTCCAATCGGGCTGCCTGAATTTTAGGATAGTTTTCGATCGCCCTTTTTCTGGCTTTCTCAAGCGTGATGGTTGAAAGATTTTCATTCCTGCTCTCCTGAGCGTCTGCAAAAGAAGGCATTGCAAAGAGACCGCCGAAAACGATTAAAGCAATGATCACATTGGCATTAGGCGTTTTTAATTTTCGCTCATCCCTACCCTCTACCATGGTGTAAAGTACCGGAAGCACTACAAGTGTCAGCATAGTAGCTGTCAGCATTCCTCCAATCACCACAGTAGCCAATGGTCGTTGAACTTCTGCACCTGCAGAGGCTGAAAATGCCATTGGTAAAAACCCAAATATGTCTGTAGTTGCGGTAAGCATAATGGGTCTGATTCGTTCTTTTGTTCCTGTTAGAATTCTTTCTCTAATACTTGTTACTCCTTCTTCTTTCAATGAATTGAAACGGTTGATCAATACCAGACCATTGAGTACAGCTACTCCAAACAGTACAATGAATCCAACACCTGCGGAAATACTAAATGGCATGTCTCTCACCCATAGGGCAAAGACCCCTCCAATGGCTGCAAGCGGAATGGCGATATAAATCATGATCGATTGGGTAAATGAGCCCAAAGCGAAGTAGAGTAAAACGAAAATGAGGAAAAGAGCTATTGGCACGACAATGGACAATCGGCTCTTTGCCCGCTCCAGATTTTCAAACTCTCCACCGTAGGTGATGTAATATCCGGCCGGTAGGTCAAGTTCAGCATCTAATTTTTGCTGAATGTCTTTTACGACCGACTCCACATCTCTGCCTCGGGTGTTCACGCCTACATACGTTCTACGGTAGGTGTTGTCCCTGGAGATCTGCATCGGTCCTGGCACATAGCTTATATCAGCTACTTCTTTGATGGGAACCTTTGTGCCGTCTGGCAGATCGATATATAGCGTCCGTAAGTCATCGATACTTTGACGGTGTGCATTGTCAAAGCGAATGACCAAATCAAATCGCTTCTCACCTTCAAATACCACCCCGGCAACTCCACCAGCAAAAGCAGAGCTGACATACTCGTTCAATTTTTGAATATCCAGTCCATACTGGGCAACCTTATTTCGGTTGTAGCGCACAGTCATTTGAGGAAGTCCAGAGGTGCGCTCTGCATTGACATCTCCGGCACCCGGTACAGTTGATATGATATCCGCCATCTCCTGAACCTTGGTAGCCAAAACCTCCAAATCCTCACCGTATAGTTTGACCGCAATGTCTTCTCGAACTCCCTCGAGTAACTCATTGAAACGTAGTTCTACAGGCTGTGTGAATACGAGGTTAACACCAACCAGGTGTTCATTGAGTTTGTCTTTGATTTGATCAATGAGCTCGTCCTTGGTCACTGCAGAAACCCACTTGTCTTTGTCCTTTTCCAGAATGAGGTACATATCCGCAATGTCCATCGGCATGGGATCTGTCGGAATATCGGCAACCCCGATTCTGGCGGTGACCGTTTTGATCTCAGGGAAACTTTCAAGTAGGAGCTTTTCAATCTTTATCGAGACCTCTTTAGACTCAGTTAGCGAACTCCCTGGCCTGATCAATGCCTGCATCGCAATGTCTCCTTCATCTAACTGAGGAACGAATTCCCCGCCCATTCGAGAAAAAGTAAAACCTGCGATTGCAAGAAGTAAAACGGCTGCCATGATTACCAAGGCCTTAAATCGCAAAGCACTTTTCAAAACAGGAAGGTAGACGCGTTGAAGTCCTCCGATGAGTTTATCACTGACTTTTTCCAATGATCTTTCAAAGCGGCCAAACCAATTCTTTTTGTTTTGAATGGGTTTCATAAGCAGCGCTGACATCATGGGTACATACGTCAGACAAAGGACGATTGCTCCAATCATGGCAAAACCAAAGGTGTAGGCCATCGGCTGGAACATCTTGCCTTCAACACCTGTAAGAAACAGAATGGGAGCGAAAACAATGAGGATGATAATCTGTCCAAAAAAGGCTGAACCCATCATGGTGCTTCCTGACTCATAAGCCACCTCATCCATTACTTTCTGATTGAAACCCACCTTGCCAGCTCTGATTCTTTTCTGGATTTCATAGACCGTACCTTCGATGATGATCACTGCTCCATCGATGATGATTCCAAAGTCAATGGCGCCCAGACTCATCAGGTTAGCCCACACGTTAAATTGCTTCATCAGAATGAATGCAAAAAGCAATGAAAGCGGAATGGTTGTGGCCGTGACGATACCACCTCGCAAACTTCCCAGCAGGATAACGAGCGCGAATATGACGATAAGTGCTCCTTCGATCAGATTGGTTTTCACCGTACTGGTCGTTCTGGAAATAAGGTCACTTCTGTCTATGATGGTGTTGATTTCCAGACCTTCGGGAAGGGATTTTTCGACCTCTTCTATTCGCTCTTTCACATTCTGTATGACCGCATTGGGGTTGGAACCTTTGAGCATCATAATGATACCTCCAACAGCTTCTTCACCATCCTGCGTGAATGCACCATAGCGTACCTGGTGTCCAAAATGGACTTTAGAAGCCACATCACCAATCGTTACGGGAATGCCATTTTCAGTTTTGACTACAATCTTTCGAATGTCATCCAATGACCGAATCAATCCTTCTCCTCTTATGAAGTTGGACATTCGATTCTTCTCAATATAAGCCCCTCCGGTATTGACATTATTTCTCGCCAATGCCTCGTACACCTGTGAAATACTCACATCCATGGCGTTTAGCTTGTCGGGATTAATGGCTACCTCATACTGCTTGATATAGCCTCCAAAGGAGTTGACTTCAACCACCCCATCCAATAGTGTAAGCTGTCGTTTTACAATCCAGTCCTGGATGGTTCGCAGGTCTGTTGGTGAGTATTTTGATTCAAAACCCTCCTGAGGTTGGATGGTGTATTCGTAAATCTGACCCAAACCCGTGGAAATAGGTCCCATAGACGGGCTGCCGAATTTCTTGGGTATGGTCTCTTGCAATACGTTGAGCTTTTCCTGAACAAGTTGCCGGGGCAGATATGTGCCCATGTCATCTTCAAAAACAATGGTCACCACAGATAGTCCAAACCGAGAAATGGAACGAATCTCATCTACTCCCGGAAGGTTACCCATGGCCAACTCCACCGGATAAGTGACGAACTGCTCGATATCCTCTGTGGCAAGGTTGGGTGATACAGTCATCACTTGCACCTGGTTGTTGGTGATATCGGGGACGGAACCCAGATTGACCGTGGACATGGAATAGATCCCCACACCTATGAGTGCAAGTGTGAGTAAGCCCACAATGAATTTGTTCTTTATCGAGAACGATATGATTTTATTGATCATGTATGAAATGATTTAGTATCAGTTAAAATGATTCTGATTCGATCCTTTGAGTAAGGTCGATAGGACAGAGATGTCCTGTGAAATGCTGATACTAAACCCTTGGTGGCTGGAGGATTGACCCGACGAACCCCGATGTTACAGGGTCTGTGTAGGGGCTTTTCCGGAGAGGAAACGTAAGGACACCTAACTCACTTATAAAAATTTGCTGAACGACAAGGTGTGAATGGCAGCAATGACAAACACATAAGGGAGAACACAAATCTTCGGATTCATTGTGGTCGTGATCTGACCCGGATTCTTCGAAGGAAACCTCAATGCTATCCGCTGTGGTTTCATCAGCGCAAGGTACTACGGATAGCCCTAGCAGAAACAGTGATAATATGAATGCGAAAGATTTCACTATGCAACAATAACGAAAAAGGAGTGCAACCTGTTTGCAATGTTTTAGGAGCAGTTAGCACAAGTGCCCTTGTACACCATGCTGGCACTGGCTGCCTTAAATCCCGATGGAATGTTCGTTTGTGGTATTTTTGATTGGGTTAAGCAATAGGTTTCACCACACGTTACACAATGAAAGTGAATGTGTTGATCCTGTGGCTCGCATTCACAGCCTTCTTCACAAAGCGCATATTTTACAGCACCGGTACCATCATCAATACTGTGAATGAGCTTCTTGTCTTCAAAGGTTTTAAGGGTTCTGTATAGGGTTGCTTTATCTGCCCGTTCAAATTTCGCTTCTAAGTCGCTGAGACTTATGGCAGCTCCTGATTCAACCAGCTTCCTGAGAACCAAAAGTCGCATGGCTGTTGGTTTGATGTCTCTGGCTTCAAGCTTTTGTTCAAGCATGCTCAAAAATACGAAGAAACGCCAAATTGGATACCTGATATCCTGGCGGGTGGATTGCCCAGGATATCGGTTTGTCCCATCAACCGATAGTTTAGACGAATGACTGTCTGTGCAGTGGGGCGGAAACTCATTCCCGGTACAACTGCCCAAATATCATCACCAATATTCTCTCCCGTTTCACGGAAAGTCCCTTCGTTCCAGTCAACATATTCGAATCGCATGGCCACATTAAAGGAAGCTTTATCAAAGCCTAATATCTTCCCGGTCAGGATGGGCTGTACGAGGTCAACAAACCCTCCTCTTTGGCGATCACCAAATTGCTGTGAAAAGGTGGCTGGAACATCAATATTTACCCACACCCATTCAGCCACAAAGAAAGTTTTGACCCCGGGAACGGTCGCATTGAAATCTATAGCATATACGTTTAATCTTCTTGCATCATCCAATATTAATCCATCCACTTCATGGGTATTGTAAATACCTCCCATATAAGAAAGCCCAATTTCACCAACTTCATTATGTCTAAGGGCTATTTTTCCCGTGAATAGGGGTTCCCCATTGGATGATTCCTCAAAACGTTCTTTGTTTTCTTTAGAGGCAGGTAAAAATGTTCGGTTTTCTCCATTATTGATAATGGCGTCATTAAATCCATTGGTAAGATAGGCTTCATAACCAAATGCCCATTCTTTGACATAATATTTACCATAAAGTCCAAAGCCAACATTACTCCAGGTGGCCGGGAGCATTTCGGTTGCAGCGATGGGACGGTCAACAAATTCCCATTTCGGTCCGTCATGATTTTGATTGAATGCCCCAATGGGATTCATCACGATACCACCACGAAGATTGAGCAGCGGATGCATGCTGATATCGAGCGCTGCAAATTCTATGGCTACCTCCTCTCCTCCCTCTTCAAATTCGATTTCTGAGAGAAACTTGATTTTCCTGTGGATCGATGATGCCACGAACAGCGTCATACGGGGTACACGGAAGCTATGTCCATCTGTAATGCCATCCTCACCCATGTATCCATAGTCTGCCTCTATATATCCACCTACAGAAACCGGCAGCTTACCAACCTGAAGGAAAGGTCGATTGTAAACCGCATCCATGTTGAGCAGGTTTTTAGCAGTATCAACCGGTGTACGTTTGAGTAACGAGCTGTCGATTTGACCATTTGTCTCTATCGAAAACAAATAAGCCATTGTTAGCAAGATCCAACTACAGTTTCTCATGATAAGTCAATTTTTATGGTTTTACTTTCTTTAATAACCGGGAAGCTTCGCAGGGAGGTATCAGCAGGTCCATTTTGGACATTCCCATTATTGGTGAATTCACTTCCGTGCGCAGGACACTGTAATCGATCCCCAAATACCTGCAGTTCTGTGCCCTGATGGGTACATTTCATTAAAAATGCCCTATACTCATTTGTGTCAAAGCGAAAGACGACGATAGGATATTGAAGTACTTCATTTTGTACAACCACATGCTGTAAATAGCTATTATCCTCTTTTAAAAAATCATCCTCCGGTATGTTGAGATAGGAGCCCTCAATGATTCCGGTAATATATCGTGTGCCTGCGCAACGCTGTAGCAGAAGACCTGATGCAAGAACTCCCAGGCATCCCATTCCACATTCTCTGATAAAAACCCGTCTTTGCATAGCTACAATGATTCAAGAAATGCGATGAGTGCTTCTTTATCACTCACGGAAAGGGAAACGAATTGATTTTTGCTATTTTCTGCCTCACCGTCATGCATAACGATGGCTTCCTCAATACTTCTTGCCCTACCATCGTGCATCAGGAAATAGGAGCCTCCCTGTGAGTTTGGAGCCAACCCTAACCCCCATAGTGGTGGTGTTCGCCATTCATAAGTTTCCGCTGACCCTTCCGTAGCGCCATCATCAAGACCCGGACCCATATCATGTAATAACAGATCAGTGTAGGGATAGAATGTTTTGTTTGATAATGCTTTGATATTGGTCGCAGGAGTTGTCCACTCAGGGATATGGCATGAGGTACATCCTACCTCAGTAAATGCTGGCTTGCCACGTAGCACCTGACTGTTTTGCTCAGACCGGGGAATGGGGGCTTTTAATGTCCGCAGATAAAAAACCACGTCTCTGATTGTTTGATCCGAAACCTCCGGATCTGTTGAAAGCTGACTCATCGGATCCACAGGTTCAAACGTGGAAGTGACACCCATATCCTGATTATAGGCACTGACTGTCTGTTGAAGCAGATCGATGGCTGCGGCTTTCTTTCCAAATCGACCGATGATCTTTCCGTTGACAGGCTGATGAATCCATTGCTGCTCAAAGTATTTCGGTGGAGTGATGTAATTAGGAACACCGGAAATCCCATCACCATCATCATCAAGCGAATCAACATTTTGAAGGATTTGTTGATCGGTAAGGGCTGCAAGGAATCCCAATCCGGTAACCGATGGGGGTGTAAACTTCATAGAAGGCACACCATCAGGTATGATTTCTGGTTCAAAGCCGGGAATGGCTCTGTTCTGTAACTGCGGTCCTCCGATTGATAAATCTGGTGACGTGTTGGGCAATGTCTGCCCGAACCTTGTGAGCGTGGTGAAAGGATGTCCTTTTCCATCTCCAGCATGACAGCTACCACAGGAAGTAGCCACAAACCCCGGACCGAGACCATCCACTGATGAAAATACTTCGTCATTGAATGCAATATCTCCATCCAGGAATTGGCGTTGCTCGGCATGCGACAAGCCTGTGGTGGGACCATCCAATAATTCATTTTCTGCTGGTGCTTCCGGGATAATTTCTTCACACGAACAAATGAAGATTAGTACCAGTGAGACAATAGAATATAGTATTTTACCCATCACAAAATATTTTAAGCAAATATATAAATTAAAGTTAGGTATATCAAACTTTAATTTATGGTACGTAATACTTAATTTTGATTTATGATTACAGTTACTGAGGAAAACTACTTGAAGGCAATCTATAGTCTGAATGCGGATCGGGATGGTAAAGAGCTTGGCACCAATGAACTTGCAAGTCACCTAAACATATCCCCTGCCACAGTAAGTAATATGCTGCAGAAACTGAAAGAAAAGAAGCTGATCAACTACAAAAAATATGGGGGTATTTCACTGCTTGAAAAGGGAGAAAAGGCAGCTATTACTGTCATAAGGAAACACAGGCTGTGGGAAACATTCCTGGTGGACAAAATGGAATTTACCTGGGATGAAATACATGAGGTGGCAGAACAATTAGAGCATATCAAGTCTACCAAACTCATTGATCAGCTGGATAAACTCCTGGGTTACCCCGAATATGATCCACACGGCGACCCAATACCTAAAGTGAACGGGGAAATGCGGGAGACATACAGAACTACTTTAGATCAGGGAACCCCTGGTGATTCATTTTCTATGGTTGGGGTAAAAAATGATTCTCCGGCTTTTCTTCAGCACATAACCAAGCTGGGATTGGCCATCTACAGCAAGATCACTATCAAAGCTCGTTATGAGTTTGATGGTTCATTAGAAACTGAAATTGAAGGAACCAAACAGATCATTTCACAAAAAGTTGCTGAAAATATTTATGTGAATTGATTAATGAAGGATTAAACCCGGATTAAATCCAGGTTTAATCAAAATAATTCTAAAGTTCTTCTGTCACTTTCCCACACTTCAACATCTTATCACCAAAATATGGATTTCTAATTTGATCCGAGGTACTTAACCAGCTGGCTCCTGTATTGTCCAATGCCATCGGACAGTACTGTACATATACGCCATCATTGGTAGCATTTGTTTTTAAAATTTCAATGAGCCCATCTGTCACTGTTTTAAACGCTACACGTTGAGCTTCAACATCATCACTGCTAGCTATAATTTTTGCAGCCTTCACAATGTCAGCGTTCCAGTTTTCATTGGTTGCAGATTCAACAAGCTTGGACGCTGCTTCTTTTGCTGCATTCGCATCAGTTTGGACAAGGGCATCTTTTAGTGACATGTAATCAGAAATTCCCTGGGATTGATTCTGATTTTTCGTCACAGCCACTTCCCTGTTTTCGGTCTTTTCTTCTGTCTTTGAGGAACCGCACGCTGTAATTGCTAATGCAAGTCCAAATGTCAATAGTGTTGTTTTCATCGTATTTAAGTTTAAAAGTTTATTTAATAGTTTCATTCAAATGTTCTTCTACATTCCCACAAGTGAGCATGGCATCACCAAAATATGGATTTAATATTTTCTCGGAATCACTCAGCCAGAAAGCCCCCTTGTTATCAAAAGCCATTGGGCAGTACTGCCGGTAACCCTTGACGGACACCTGATATTTTTTTATTGTATGAAATAATTGATCACTCAAGAGTGAAAGCATCATTCGAACTTTTTCCAGATCAGTTTCATTTCGAATACCTTCAGTGGATTTCTGCAGTATGTTCAGGTCTTTCATCCATTCCATGTGTGCTTCATCTTTGACCAATTTCATGTCCACTTCATCAATGGCTTTTTTAAGATTTCCAGCTTCCTTGCTGGCTGTTTTCACATCACTTTCTATGAGTGCATCCTTCACCGGTAGATAGGCCGAAAAGACCACTTGAAGTTGCTCCTTAAATTTGGGATCACTATCATAGGTTTGTTTGGATTCATTCACCTGAAGCTTGTTCATTTGATGTTGTGAGTGATCCGTTTGATTAGCAGATGAAGGAGTTGTCACGCCATGATCATGACCCGTCATGGCAGCTCCACCTTCCGGACTCATCATTGATGGTTTACCTGCCAGTTGAGCAGCAGCATCAATACTGAAGGTCCCATTCACTGCGATTTCTTCACCAAGCTGCAAGCCCTCTTCAATCACATAACTTTCTCCTAATTCTGGACCCAAAGTCACTTCTCGCAATATGAAACTTACACCTTGAGCTGACATTTGCATCACATAAACTACGGAGCGTTTGCCCGTCCACATTACAGCAGTTTTTGGAATAGTTAAGGATGAATTACCGGTATTGGTTTTTGTTTCTATCGTTCCTGTAGCGAACATTTCTGGTTTGAGCATAAAACCTTTGTTGGCAGCTTCAAGTCTGGCTTTTGCCACTCTGGTCTTTGGATCGATAACAGGATCGATGTAGCTAATTTTTCCTTTAAATGTTTTACCGGGTATTGATTGCACCGTGTATATGACAGCATCACCTTTGTTTATCCAAGTCATATCTGACTCATACACATCAAAAAGCACCCATACTTTAGATAAGTCTGCTATTTCATATAAGGCTTCCCCTTGTTTAATATAGTCACCCAGATTGACCATTTTTTTAGTTACATATCCTGAAACATTGGCGAGAATTGGAAACTGTAATATGGTCTTATTTGATGTGACAATCTGGTCAATCTGCTTGTCTGTGAGTTTCCAGTTTTTCAACTTTTCTTTGGCAGCATTAAACAATGCAGGCTGTGTTTCTTTTATTTTTTTGGCTTCAAACAATTCTTCTTGTGCAGTCACCAATTCAGGGGAATACACATTTGCCAAAACCTGACCTGCCGACACAAATTCTCCTGTAAAATTGACTGAAAGCTTTTCAATCCTGCCTGGGATGTGTGAAGATTGGGTAGATAGCAAACGTTCATCTGCCTGTACTTTTCCATTCAGACGTATTGATTTATCAGTCTTACCCTTATCAACCACCATAGTTTGAACTTGTGCCAACTGCATAGCAGTAGGTGACATGCTCACTGCCATAGGGTCTAATTCACCATCAGTTGATTCCAAAGGAATCAAGTCCATGCCACAAATAGGACAATCGCCAGGTTCATTCTTCCTGATCTGTGGATGCATGGAGCATGTCCAAATTGTTTCGGAATCTGCCATTGCAGTGTGCTTATGTTCATCCGTTTGGTTTTCGTTGGATGTTCCGAAAATTATCCACCCAAGTAGCAAGCCGATTGCCAATGTGCTTATGGCGATAACTGCTGTTGTTTTATTTATATTTTTCATCTTAATTCTTGATTTGTCTTTTTAATAATTGTGCATTGAATGCAACTATCACAGTACTAAGACTCATTAGAACCGCACCAATGGCAGGGCTAAGAATAATGCCAGCACCTGCCAAAACACCAGCAGCTAAAGGAACGGCTACAATGTTGTAGCCTGCTGCCCACCATAAATTTTGCATCATTTTTTTGTAGGTAGAAGCACCGAAAAGAATCAAATTGGCAATGTCTTTCGGGTTGCTGTTGACCAAAACAATATCAGCCGTTTCAGCTGCTACATCTGTGCCTGAACCAACGGCAATACCCACATTAGCCTGTGCAAGTGCAGGGGCATCATTTACACCATCACCCGTCATGGCTACAAATTCACCTTTTTCCTGAAGCTCTTTAATGATACGTTGTTTGTCTTCCGGGAGTACTTCTGCATAGAAGTTGTCCAAAGAGAGTTGCTGGCTAACTGCATTTGCCACTTGCTGGTTATCACCTGTTGCCATGTAAACTTTTATACCTCTCTCTTTTAGCGTCTTTATTGCTGATAAAGAGTCTGGTCGAATTTCGTCTGCGAGGGCAATGTAACCTGCCAATGAATTGTTGATCAAAACAAATACCACCGTTTCATCATCTGTTTTAAAAGCGTCAGAGGGAGTGGCAATTCCTTGCTCTTTGAGCATTCCTGGACTAACAATTTTGATTTCCTGTCCTTTTAGGTTTGCCTTGATTCCTTTTCCTGTAATATTTTGGAAGTTCTCAGGCTCTTGTAAAGCCAAATCATTTGCTTTTGCCTTACGAACGACACCTGCCGCTATGGGATGCTCAGAACTATTTTCTAAGGAAGCGGCTATTTGAAGTAGCTCGTTGTCCGAGTACTTGTCGGAAGTGCTTTTAAACCGTGTTACTCCAAATTCACCTTTGGTTAAAGTACCTGTCTTGTCGAATATGATTGCGGTTAGTTTCCGTGCATTTTCAAATGCCGTTCGGTTTCTGATCAATAATCCATTTTTAGCTGAAACAGCAGTGGAAATGGCCACTACAAGCGGAACGGCTAAGCCCAGAGCATGAGGACATGAAATGATCATCACGGTTACCATGCGTTCTAATGAATATTCAAAATCTTTACCGAGGCTCAACCATACTACAAGTGTGGTAATACCTGCTCCTAAAGCGATGTAGAATAACCATGCAGCGGCTTTATCTGCCAGATTTTGAGTTTTAGATTTAGTTGCCTGAGCTTCTTTCACCATACCTATAACCTTTGACAGGTATGAGTCTTCTCCTGTGTGCCTGACTTTGATTTTAAGTGTGCCATTGTCATTGACCGAACCACCAATAACCTGATCATTTTTATGTTTGGTTACAGGTTTTGATTCCCCAGTAAGCATGGATTCATTTACATGGCTTTCACCTTCCAATACGATACCATCGGCAGGAATTTTTTCGCCAGGCCTTACCAGTATGGTGTCATTGCCTTTTAGATTATCAATAGGCACATCTTCATGTTCCCCATCTTCCTTGATTCTGCGAGCGGTTGAAGGCATCATTTTGGCCAATTCCTGCAAGGCATTGGAAGCACCCATTACGGATTTCATTTCTATCCAGTGGCCTAACAGCATAATGACAATTAAGCTGGCGAGTTCCCAAAAGAATATTTTGCCACCAAGTCCAAATACTACAGCCGAACTGTAGAAATAGGCAACTGAAATTGCCAAAGCAATCAAAGTCATCATACCCGGAGCTTTCTTTTTTACTTCATCTGCGAGACCTTTTAGGAATGGCCAACCTCCATAAAAGAAAATAATGGATGAAAGCACGAATTGAACATATCGATCACCGTTGAAGCGAAGTTCATAACCGATTAATCCCTGTATCATTGGTGCAAGCACTACGATAGGCAGGGTAATGACTAAAGAAATCCAAAAGCGTTTTTTGAAATCTTCAATCATGTGGGCATGATGTCCTTGGTGATGGTCATGAGATTCATGTCCATTATTATGATTACTGTGGTCATGTTGTTCATGACCATGCTTGTGATCTTCGTGTGTATGATTATGATGTTTATTTTCCATGATTATTTCGATTTAGCTGTGATATAATCTAGTTCTGCTAGTGCGATGTGGTATTCTGACAAGGCAGTAGCTTTCATTTTTTGATACTTTAATATTTGCTGTTGCATCCTGAGTACTTCTTCAAAGTCTTTCCCCGAATTACTGTAAGCAGAGAATAAAAGGTTTAATGATTGCCCTGACTCCTGTATTTGTTCTTCATATAGCTGAATCAATTCAACCTGTTTTTGGATCTCGAACCAAATCATATCATATGAACTGGTTAGCCTGTTGGTGGCTTCTTCTCTTTGCAGGGAATAAGATTCTTGCATGAGTTGAGCTTCCTTTTGTGCCGCTTTGTACTTTCCTCTAAAAATTGGTAGGCTTACAGATACCATCGGCATAAACGCATCTTTGCCATTGTCAGGCACAGACATATCGGTTCGTTGACCTACTATGACGTAATCCATACCTGCACCGAGCTTAGGTAAGCCCTGTTTGATTGCGGCTTGTTCACTTGCTTTACTGGCTTCAATTTTCAACTCCAATTCATCCAGAATAGGATTGGATGCCAGTAATGAGTTTTTACGATAGTTTTCAGGTAAGCTAAAAGTGAATAGTGAGTCCTGAACAACAATATTGTCGTCATTAGAACGATCCAAAAGCTTATTAAAACGGGTTACAAGAGGTTTTTGCTTTTGTTCCAGTATAGACAAATTTGTAGTTGCATCTTTAAGCATTATATCCACCCTCAATACATCTACCATAGCCCCTTTTCCGTTTTGAAACTTGACAGAAGCTATGTCTTTGTACGATGATAGAATGGTAATATTTTCTTCTTCAATCGTAATCAACTTTTGCAGCTCATAGAGTGGATAATATGATGCTGAAACCTGGTAGTACAATTTATTTCGGGCATCTAAAAACTCTTGATATTTTGCTTCTGCCATTAAAGTGGCAGCATCTTCCTGGGCTTTTAAAGTGCCGAACCATGGAAACATTTGTGTCAAAGAAAACCTTGCTCGCTGTGGCCCTACTCTTGTTTCCACCGGAGACACGAAGTAACCGAAGGAAAGATTGGGGTCTGGCAAGCTGCTAACTTGTGTCACTTTTTGCATGGCTGCTTCAAACGATTTGTATTTAGCTTGTAAGCCGGGATTATTTTCCGCAGCGATCTTAAAATAATTGTCTAATGACTGGGCATTTGCCAGCATTGAGAAGCCCAATAACGTGAATATGATTATGATATACTTTTTCATGATTGGACTTTCAAAATTTTACGTTCTTCTCTATAGCAATAAATCACGGGAACGATGAATATGCTGATTAAAGCGAATGCCATTCCACCAAATGAGGGTATCGCCATGGGTATCATAATATCCGAGCCTCGGCCAGTAGAGGTCAGTACAGGCAATAGTGCGATCATGGTTGTACCTACAGTCATTAAAGCTGGTTTTATTCTTCTCAGACCAGCTTCTAAAACTGCCTGCCGAACTTCTTCTTTCGTAGTTGGTTTATTTCTGGTAAAACTCTGATCGAGATAGGTCGCTATCAATACTCCATCATCAGTAGCCACTCCAAATAGGGCAATAAAGCCAACCCAAACTGCCACACTCAGATTAATCGTGTGTATTTGAAATAAGTCTCGAAGGTTTGTGCCAAAGAGTGAGAAGTCTGCAAACCAGTTTTGCCCATAGAGCCACAGCATTATAAAGCCACCGCTAAAAGCCATGGCTATTCCGGTAAATACCATTAATGAAGTCGATACAGAACGGAATTGGAAATAAAGAATGAGAAACACAATGCCTAATACCAAAGGAACAATGATAGAAAGTCGCTTTTCTGCCCTCATCTGATTTTCATAACTCCCTGAAAACTTATAGCTCACACCAGCAGGCACGGTCAACTCACCTGAATCAATTTTATCCTGAATCGTACGTTGAGCATCGTTTACTACAGTGACTTCCGAGAAACCAACACGTTTATCAAACAGTACATAGCCAACCAGAAAGGTTTCTTCACTTTTTATTGCTTGTGGTCCCCTTACATATTCAAAGTCAATGATTTGAGATAATGGAATTTGTGCACCTGTGGGTGTTGGCATTAGTATTTTACCTAATGCTTCCGGGTCATCTCTCAATTCTCTTGGATAGCGTACCCTGACTGGAAATCGTTCACGGCCTTCTACGGTAGAGGTTATTTTCATTCCACCAATTGCGGTTTCTATGGTCTGCTGAACATCCTCAATGTTCAATCCGTATCGTGAGATTTCATCTCGATTGATGTTGAGGTGTATGTAGGGCTTGCCTACAATTCTATCCGCAAATACTGCTTCTGCCTTTACAGAAGGCACTTCTTTTAGAACGTTCTCCAACTGCAATCCAAAGTTCTCTATTGTTTTCAGGTCAGGGCCATATACCTTGATACCCATAGGAGCTCGCATCCCTGTTTGGAGCATGACCAACCGGGTTTCAATCGGTTGAAGCTTAGGTGCGGAAGTAACGCCCGGTAGTTTGGTGACTTTTACGATCTCATTCCAAATATCATCAGGTGATTGAATGTGATCACGCCAATTGCGGTAATACTCACCATTATCATCTGCAATTAATTGAGTTGCTTCAATTCCCTGTTCCAAACCTTCTTTGTTCGTAAGGATATCTCCCGAAATGGTAATGAACCGATTGTCTTTGTCCACTTTAAACCTTTGTCTATGCCCTTTTTTGTTCAGTATGTATTCAGATTTGTAATTGATGATGTTTTCGTACATCGAAATAGGGGCAGGGTCAAGGGCTGATTCTACCCGTCCGAGTTTGCCAACTGTAAGTTCTACTTCGGGGATACTGGTCAATAGCATATCCAACTGCCCTACTATTTTTCGGTTGAAGGTTACACCTGAATGCGGCATAGAAGTTGGCATCAGGAGAAAACTGCCTTCATCTAAAGAGGGCATAAACTCCTTTCCTACACCAGGGAAGGTTTGGGCCATTGCTGACCAAGTTTGGGTCTGATTGATCTTCCAGCCAACCTTTTCAAAACCCTTTGAAACGAATCCAAAAACAGAATTGAAGCCAAGCCAAATATTAGCACCTAAAAGGATCAATACAGTCGGGGTAATCAAAAACTTGACCTTGTTATTTAAACACCAAGTGAGGATTTTTTTGTATTGAAATTCCAATAGGGTAAACCCACCCAGTATAATACCGACTAATAGGGCAACAAAGACGAAGTTGAGGAGAAGGGATTGAGAAGCACCGAGTGGTAACCAATATTTTGCCAGCAACCAAAGGACTCCTAACAAGACAATGATTAATTCCGCATACTTGAGTAAGAACATTACTACAGTTGGTAATGTAGCGTTTTTGAGCTTTTCAATATTTTTCACAATACCGATAATTCCAAATAGAATCAATAACACCCCCGTCCAAATTTGTCCAATAAAGAGGCTTATAATTCCAACAAGCACTAAGCCGTAATGGCCGAATTTTTTTAAGAACTTGTTTTTGATATTAAAGCCGAAAAACCAGTAAGCCAGTGTGGGCAAAATCAGCAGTGACACGATGAGTGCAGCAACCAATGCAAAGGTTTTAGTGAAGGCCAGCGGCCCGAATAGCTTGCCTTCAGCAGCCTGCATGGTGAACACCGGAATAAAACTGACAATGGTGGTAGAGACTGCAGCAAGTATGGCAGTTGCTACCTCTGCTGAACCATTGTAAATGGTTGTGATTAACTTCTGATCAGGCGGAGCTTCATCCAGGTGCTTAATGATGTTTTCTGAAAGAATAATTCCCAGATCGACCATTGTGCCGATAGCAATAGCTATTCCCGACAAAGCGACGATGTTGGCATCCACGCCAAAGTAGCGCATGGCAATGAACACCATGAGGACCGATATGGGCAAAATACTGGAAATCAGAAATGAGGCTCGGAGATTGTAAACCATGACAATCACCACCAAAATGGAAATCAGGATTTCCAGGGAAAGGGCTTCTTCTAAAGTACCCAATGTCTCATAGATCAATTGGGATCGATCATAGAAAGGCACGATGGTCAGCTGACTCTCCGTCCCATCCGCGAGTGTTTTCTTTGGAAGACCGGGAGCGATCTCCTTAATCTTGTCTTTCACATTGTTGATGACCTCCAGTGGATTAGCCCCATATCGCGCAACCACCACTCCACCGACCACTTCAGCCCCGTCTTTATCTAGTAATCCTCGGCGTGTAGCCGGGCCGAGCGATACGCGCCCGATGTCCTTAACCCGAACAGGTACATTGTCTTGTACCGCTACAACTGCTTTCTCCAGGTCTTCAACAGACTTGATGTAGCCCAATCCTCGGACCAGATATTCAGCCTGATTGATTTCTATGGTTTTAGCCCCTACATCCTTGTTGGACTGCTTTACAGCCGACATCACACGGTGAAGTGGAATCTTATAAGCTAATAATGCGTCCGGGTTGACGTCAATCTGATATTCCTGCACAAACCCACCGATGGAGGCTACTTCTGAAACCCCTTCGGTAGCATTCAATCCGTACTTCACATAGAAATCCTGAACGGTGCGGATCTCATGAAGATCCCAGCCTCCGGTAGGATTTCCATCCTTATCACGCCCTTCAATGGTGTACCAAAAAACCTGACCAAGCGCTGTAGCATCTGGACCTAAAGTTGGCTGGACACTTTCCGGCAGCAGACCTGATGGAATAGAATTGAGTTTTTCCAGGATTCTTGACCGACTCCAGTAGAACTCAATTTCTTCATTGAAGATGATGTAGATGCTTGAGAAGCCAAAAATGGATGAGCTTCGGATGGATTTTACTCCGGGGATACCCAGAAGGTATGTAGTCAATGGGTATGAGATCTGGTCCTCAATATCCTGAGGAGACCGTCCCTGCCACTGAGTGAATACAATCTGTTGATTCTCTCCAATATCAGGTATGGCATCAACTGGTACAGGATCAGAAGGCAAGCCGCCTACTTTCCACCCAAATGGTGCTGTTACAATTCCCCAGCCAATGAAGCCCATTAGTATGAGGACAGTCACCAGCCGGTTTTCCAGAAAATATTTTATGATTCGATTAAGCATGTATGATGATTTGATTTGATGATGGATTGATGTGCTATGACATCAGCACATCGAATAATCAAAAAATCAGTACATCATATTAGGAAGACCTGGAGAAGAGTCGATATATCCCGCGTCACCAAAGGCGGGTCATATTGTATGAATTGAGTTTCCTCAAAACGATCTGAGAAA
Organism: Cyclobacteriaceae bacterium; assembly: GCA_965223915.1. GTDB lineage: Bacteria > Bacteroidota > Bacteroidia > Cytophagales > Cyclobacteriaceae > UBA7330. The sequence goes on from OZ245027.1 coordinate 5,188,211, forward strand.
AGTTCAAGATAAGTGACAACAAATGCTGAGATAAAGTCAACATTTATTTTGGATTGATCCAGCACAGGTTTGAATTCATCCTCAACTGGAACGCTCAAATATTCATTTTGGCAGCAGGGCAATTTATCAAAGCGCGTCTCTGAATCAGTACCCTCGCAATCACTATCCATGTCTCCCATACCACAATCCATGTGTTGGTGTCCAATCATGGCCCTGGTTTCAACAGCCAGGCCACCACAATAGTGTGTCCCAACAGCAATTCCCAGATGACTGGTGATCAAAAGAATGATCAGCGATATGGAAATGATCTTTTTCAACAATGTAAATATACGAAATTGAAAGAGAGGGGATTTACATAATTCTCGCTAAAGGTTGCAGAATTTTCTTTTTTGTAGATATCAGGTCCTTCTTTATGGCGAAATCGCCTCCACGCTTGACAAAACCTGGTTTCTTAGTTTTATCGCCCTCAAGCTAAGCTTGGCTTTCTACTCAAGGATTACCTCCCTGGCGGTCGGTGATCCTTGCTTCCGAAAATTCCGAGAATCAATCCTGGCTGTTCCAGCCATTTTCTATTTTCTTGCCTTCATTGAAACAAGTTTCATTCAGCCCGAAAATAGAAAATCCCATCAGCAAAGCTGATAGGATTGATTCTCTTGTCGGGGAGGTAGGATTCGAACCTACGACCCCCTGGTCCCAAACCAGGTACGCTAACCGGACTGCGCTACACCCCGAATACTTAATAACTCGCCACTATTTTGAGCACTTTTTGTGATACCCTATGGTAAACGAGGACGCAAATCTAGAATTTTTAATTTTAAATACTAAGCATGCTTAAGAAAAAAATAACACCGCCTCAACCAGGTTGATTGTCAGAAACAAAAGAAGAATGTTCACGAAGGCAATATGGATCCTTAAGTGAGGGCTATTAACAAAATCTGAAAATTAGGGATGACTGGTTTTAGACCTGCTAACTTATACTCTATTGTATATCCTTCTTTCTATTAACTGGTTTCCGATCGCCAGACTTCCTACCAAATGGTTTTATTGGAATTTTAAATATCCCTTCAAGCAAGTTGTTTTTGAATTGTTATTAAAGTAGATGATCAGATATCACATTAAATCTGACTTCGCCCTTCCCCACAGAACCTGTTAACGCACTTTCTATTTAATATTTTAGTTTACCAAATTGTTAAACATAGAAATAGCCTCCAACCGTTTTTTTTTAAAAGAGTGTCAATTATGTAATTTTGGAGATCAGTAAGAGCCCCTGCAAGGGTGGAAATCAATGCATTTAGGATATTTAAAGCTAAATATACATAATCGACATTTTAAAAAGTTTTTAATATTCCTTCATATAAAAACGAGAGATGGTATGAGTGGAAATCACGATGGTCTGTGGGCCCTGCCTCGCATCGGCAGGCAGGCAGATACCATGGGTATATTGGTAAAAGGGAAGAAAGTGAAAATACAAAAAAACCGCTTCCTACAAGAAAGCGGTTTCATCTGAACGCTGCTATGACAATCATACAGTAAACGATTTAGTTGAAACATTACCAGGCAGGTCATACGCCCTAATCCTGATCGAACCACCTTCCGGAATATCCTGTGTGAGCACAATTAGGGTTAGATTATCTTAAAATATTTTCAGGAAATATTACTAGTAAGTCTGGGCCATTAAAAATTTTGAGCTTCGCCTACCGAAACCTTGTGAAGGTAGGATCAGAAAAATTGGTTAGTGAAGGAATATGATGCAAAATACTGTTTGAGTCCCGCCATAGGCGGGGCGAGTTTGTTTTGCTTATGGGATCAAATCAATTTTTCCTCAAAATTTTTACAGGCCTTGATTTTTTTGTAACTTTTTTCATCAAGGAAAAAAGTTAAAGAACGCCCGCCCGGCCTGAGGGCTTAGAAGGATTTCAATACTTGTAAAATTGTGAATGTTTGGGATGGACACCAACTAAGGTTTGATGAAAACCTCACTGCTATGGGTAGAAATCATGCATAAAAAAACCGCTTCCTACAAGAAAGCGGTTTCATCTGAACGCTGCTATGACTATCATACAGTAAACGATTTAGTTGAAACATTACCAGGCAGGTCATACGCCCTAATCCTGATAGAACCACCTTCCGGAATATCCTGTGTGAGTGTAAACTCCCACTGGATCCCGTTGTCAGTTGGTGTAGCCTCCCCGGAGGAAATCACACTTTCATCTTCACCAATGATGTCGAATGCTACTTTCGCCAGCTGAGGTTCTTCATAGGCCTCTACCAGCCCCTGACTTCCTGATGCTCCACTGGGTAAAATAATATCACCAATCTCGGGCGCTCTTAGGTAATCGGTTACAGCCAGCGTATAAGCACTACTGAACCTGGGCATGCGAGCAACTGCTGCTGCATAGATCGGTCCAAGCACCTCATCGGCTATCGCATTCTTCCCAAAGACAGTGGCGTATTTAAACCGCATGTTCTGTCTTTTCTGTGTGTCGGACATCTCGCTCCGACGTTCTGGTCTCGAGGATACAATGGTTTGACCATTTACCCTCCTGTACACTAGTTGGTTGCCTAGCATCCCACTAGCTCCCTGTAAAAACAAGTTCTTGATTAACTTACTCATCGTAATAAAATTTAAATTGTGAAAAATATAATTAACAAGAGGCCTCTTGCTCTTTTAGAGGCAATAATCATTCCATAAAATGGCCTTTATTGTATTTTAATGCTATTTTTTCGAAATATTGTAATTATTTCACAAATACTGCAATGAGTTGCAACAAAATGAGCTTTTTAAACGTTTAATGAGTGTTACTAGCCCGCTGAATGCCCAGCCTCCCTTAGCCAGATCCCGTTATTTTCAAAATGAGAAAATATAGGTCAAAATGGGAATGTTTTTGGGGGTTGTAGACTCGTAAGTACTCAAGGGTTTATTTTTCAATACCTCTTTACTTTAGTCGGAAGTGAGGGCTTTTCCTTTTGCCATGCAGCATATATTTTTTCAATTAACACTTCACCCAACATTCCCTCGCTCATTAATTCTATCAATAATACTAATCACTCTTTGAGCTAGGGACTCATCATCAAATACTCCCAGAAGACCCTGGTCATTTTGATCTGTAAAAGGAGGCTCAAATAACATGCTTTTGTCAATCATGCCATTCACTGTAAGGTAATCGATAATTGTACGTAGAAATTTTATCTGATCAGCACGGAGACTTCCGGAACCAAGTAATTCGGAGAATGCTTCATTGGCAGCATCTGCATCCAGACCTAATATCTGTCTGATAAATTTGGCCAGCGGTTCTTTACCGAATTCCTGAATGAAATCTTCTTTGGTCCCCCTTTCATCTCCATCAAATAAGATCTTCTCCAGTTGACTTAGTTCAACATCAGTGATCTGAACATTGTTAATAATTTTATGAATAACCAACTGATCCTTATTTTCTCTAATAAACCTTTCTACCCGATCCTTATACTTTCGGTTTGGGTTAATCTCTAATGGGATTCCCTCGTCAGCTGCGACTTCGCTGTCCATTAGGTTAGTATACACAGGCTCAATTGACTCTCCCTCCAGGAATTTCATCAGGTCTCTGATCTCTTTGCGTACAGTCTCGAGTTTCTTCTGGGACAGATTCTGATAAAACCGCTCATCAACCAATTCATCAATCAGTTTTTTACGCTGCTTTACCTCCGGAATGGTATATAGTTTCGTTAATCTCACTGCAATCCCTCTTAGCTTTTCACAATACCCTTGCAATGAGTTCAGATCCAGTAGCTGAGCCTGTTGCATTTTAAGCATCATCAATTCAAACCTTCGAATATTCTCATGCTCCGTTTTTGGCTCTGGCAAAGCCGAAAGATGTGTCTCGATAATATGTACATCCTCAGAACTCAGCTGATTCCAACGATCCCTTTCTTTAAACTGATCTACATATTGAAGTTTCATTTTCACCTGAAATCTGGAATTGTTCAGATTCGCTACCTCCTGATGGAGAATCTCTAAATTTGTTGAGGCCAGCTCCAGGTTTTCCTCATCGGCCGAATCCATCTGAAGACGTACAAGATGTAAGCGTGCTTCAAAAATTTGCTGAGTAAGGCTCTTGATCGAAGAAGATTCTTTGGTTGACTTAGTTTCACCAAAAAACTCAAAATTCCCGCACGTATCGAAGATCAAAAACTCTTTCTTGGGCATTCCGGGACCAAATACATCAGGACAAAGTCGGGTACCTCTACCAATCATTTGCCAGAATTTTGCGTATGAGCGTACAGGCTTAAAAAATACCAGGTTTAATACTCTAGGTGCATCAATCCCGGTGTCCATCATATCGACCGAAACAGCGATTTGGGGATCGTTTTCCTTGTACTCATCGCAAAATGCGTCTATTAAGCTTTGAGCATGCGACACCTTATTGTGGACCATTGATATAAATCCCGGTGAAAGCTCAGGATACCGCTCCTGAAAACATTCCACGATAAACTTTGAGTGGTTATGGTTGACAGCAAAAATGATGGTACGTCCCAGTTTATCACCTCCCTCAATCTTAAGTCCATCTTTCATGAGGTTGTCCAGGATCTTATTGACTGTGTCTTTGTTAAACAACCATTTATTCAGCTCAGAATTGGATATCTCCTCTGGAAACAATCCACTTTCATTGTCCCGAAATTCATCCTCATACTTCTCCTTATCTTCCTCAGAAAGATCCTTATACCTGATCCCTGTCCTTAAAAACTCTGTGGTTACATTAAGATTCCTGTATGGCACCAGGTATTGCGGTACGGCCTCATCAAGTTCAAAGGAAAATGTTGGATCGCCACTCGGACAATCAAACAGCTCAAAGGTGTTGTGATCAATGCTATCTTTTGGTGTAGCGGTGAGTCCAACGACTAAAGCATCAAAATATTCAAAGATTGCTCCGTATTTGTTATAAACGGATCGATGGGCTTCATCAATGATGATCAAATCAAAATGCCCTACCCCGTAAAACCGACCAGCATCTGTTTGCAATCGGTCTATCAGGTTCATCATCGTAGGATAGGTACTAAATACCAGACGGGTTGTGTTGACCTCTTTCTCCTGAGTAAGATCGATGCTTGAAAGATCAGGGAGAAATTCAGAAAATCTATTTTTTGCCTGGGTGACGAGGGCGTTCCTATCTGCCAGAAACAACACCCTTTTGGTCCAGTTATGCTTGAATAAGACATCGACAAGTGCAGCCGCGGTTCGGGTTTTACCACTTCCGGTTGCCATCACCAGTAAAGCATTGCGTTTGTCTCCGGCTAACCCCTTATACCCATCAACTACAAAGGTTTCTGAGACACGTTGAATAGCTTCCATCTGATAAGGCCGACCTGCGATTGATTGGTTGACCTCAGCTTTTCGGATATCACTCCTGTTCTTCCTTCGCTGGATCAGCAGCTTGAGCTCTGCCTTGCTGTAAAAACCATATACCCTTCTGGGCGCAGTATAGAAAGTATCATCCCATAATTTCGTTTCATAGCCATTAGAGTAAAAAATGACCGGTCTCTGTTCATGCATCCTCTCCAGACAATTGGCGTAGAGAAACGCCTGATGTTTTCCGGACTCCACATCAATGGATGTACGTTTGGCTTCAACCAGGGCCAGGGGTTTCCCATTATCATCCCAAAGCACATAATCGACTCGGCCATTGCCCTGAGGATTGTCAGCGGTTATGGGCATACCGGTGACCGGAAATTCCAGTTCTCTGCCTGGCCTAAGCTGATCCCAGCCAGCCGATTTCAAATCTGCATCTATGAGGTGTATTCGTGTCTCTGACTCAGAGAACTCTGAAGAGATCCTGGTTTTCCTGGCTGCTCTTTGTTGCTGAATGGCTTCTCTCTGTTGAAGAACCTCTGCTTTGTAGCTAGCCAAATTTGCTTCACTCTCGCGGGCTTTTTCCAGTGCCTCCTCATGTGCAGCCTTTAGGGCTTCGAGTTCCAACAGAAGTATCTGTTGCTGACGTTCTGCTTCAGCTTTTATTGCCTGTATCGACCGGGCATCCAGGCGTTCTTTGGGAATAAAGTTTTCATTGAATGGTCCTGGCAGCTCCGGCTTAACCTCACTGTAGTTGTTAGCAAACCATTTTAGAAAGCTATAGGTGTATTTAATGCTGATCAGTGCTTCTTCACCCGATACTTTCCTGGGATTAAAATGAGCAGCACTATTTCCGGTCTTCCTGCTATAGTGAATGCCATTGAGAAGTTGATAAGGGATAAGTTGCTCTATATCCCTGTTTTTCATCAGGTTGAAGAGCTCTGTATTGTAGGGCAATTCCAGGCATTCTGCCTTGTAGATGTAATAGAGGGACTCCTCAATGGACGTTCGGCAGTAGCCAGCTGTAGAGATGGGCTCAGCATAAACCCTCGATTCCGCAAGCCGCATCCGGTCAAATATGGCAGGCCATTCCGATTTCAGAAAATCAAAATTTGAGTCCATTGGGTGTAAAATGAGCCCTGAAGATAATTCAGATCATTTCAATATGCTAAGAAACGGTAAAAGAGTTCATTTCAAGTGAACTAAATAAGATTGTGAAAAGATTATGGAACAAATCAAACTCCAGCCTTATAAAAGTAACCGTTTTATAACCTTGCTATCTTTTTATAAAACTCCTTTTTCTCCTCAGGTGAGTTATAAAGGAGCCATCTACGAGCATTATCAACAATAAACCTGGGAACGGGATCAACATGAGATTGTATCGGAAATGACCTGTTTAAATCTGATCTGGCATAAATTTCATGGCCTCCTTCAGTTCGTATAAGCTTGCATCCCTCCACATTGGTAAGAAATTTACGGAATTTTTTTAGTGGTACGTTATTGGGGTTAGCCATTAAGCAACTGGCATGGCGACATCCAAAGATTTTTTGCTGAAGTCGTGGCTATCTATAATCTCAGAAAGGTAATCTCGCTCTTTGACCATCTCTGACATGACCGGCGGTAAGTATTTTTTCTTTTTCAGCTGCTTCCAGCCAAGCTTAAGCAGTTCCGAAGAAAATGTCTTTTTGTTTAGGGTGTACCTAAAAAACTCATTGATCGCAACCTGAAGTGATTTCTCAGCTTCCGTATCATCGTAACCATATCCTGAAATGTCAAAAACAGGTGTATAGTAGATGGTGGTGTCATCTTCCCTAATTACAAAAACAGGTACATTCTGAAAATTGGCTGTTTTGTTTCCCTGAGTAAAATTGCCAGTCGCTTTTAGTTGAGGTTTCATCTGAAACAATGAAATTTTAGAGTACAATGATATGGAGAAACACCCAATCCAGCAAAATAGTTTAAAGTACAGAATTTTATACCAACCTGTTCTTTGATCCTAATAGGATCATTTTATTAATAACTCTTTCCTTAAGCTTGGTTCCTTTGACATTTATATAACAAAACATAACCGACCACTAATACCATTTCTCGGTATCTAGCGGTTTTCTTTTGAAAAGAAAGTGATTTGGAACCTTATGAGAGGAGTAAAATTCAACATGATCAAATCCTTTTTGATCCCTAATGTATTCATAGGTTCTCCTCTTCATATTTTTGTCAAAGTTAAAACCAAGAATTACCTCCATAATGATTTTTGGATCGATTACTTTTATTCTCTCTTCCCCTTTTTCCATTATTTTGAAGAATCTTACTTCTTTCTCATATCTCCAAAAATGAGATTTCTCGGTATAAATTGTGAGAATGTCTTGTATCTGAGTGCCCGCTTGGGGTTTGATTTTGGGAATCTTAAAATCTTTCGAGTAGTGGACGTAGCCATGATTTAGGGATAGAAAATCTGATAAAGCAATCCCATCAAACCCAATCGCAATGCCTCTATGATTATCTGCATAATGGGACCATAAAAGCGGCTGAGAATAGTGTGCTGAAGTTGAAAAGATTCCACTTTGAGTCCTGAGTGAGCGTAAATGGTGATGCGAAAACTCTTCCAATTCTTGCTTATCCTCCCAAATTGGAACTATTCCTTTTGTTTTCTTTTTTATTTGAGATTCTATATGAGCAATTTCAAAACCTTTTGATAGTGCATATTCTTTTTGTTGTTTCAATTTGATTAACCAATCTTCCTTGGTGAGTAGTGAATAGTCTGAAATAATATCCACGTCAAATGGATCATTAAAATCTGCGGGATGTGCTAAATAGATTGTCTTACTATTGAATATTTTCTTGGCGTTCTGATGTTCATGATATAGAGGATCACATCCCTTAGAATCAAGATTCCAGGGGCGATATTTATAAACTATCTTAGGTGGTTTCCTCTTCATTTCACACTAGTTAAACTCATTCAATAAAGTGCTACCTCCATCCTCCACAAACAGGTCCTATTCCCTGCCTTATAGACTCAGGATCAGTTAAAAGCCTTCCACATCTTGAACACTCACCGGTTTCTAACCCATAATGAATCATTAACTTTTTTGAATCAGAATCAAACCGCTGGAATAGCATCAATATTGGCTTGATGTCCGTAATATCCGGTTCAACAATGATATTTCCATTTCTTGCAACCTGCATTATCCTTTGATTGGACTTCAATCTACTTACAACAAGCACCTCTTTATTTGATCCAAATTCTTTATAGAACTTGATTTCAATTCTTTGATCCTTATTTTGATGATCTTTATAAACTGTTCTAAATGATGATAATTTTGATCGAGTTCTGGAATGATCAAATTGATGAAAAAGCTTGTCTGCATTTAAAGCTTTGAAAGGTAGCCGTGGTAACGATAAACAGAAATTGACCAGTTCAGGACCATATTTTTCAAGTGTTTTATTTGCCAGATAGATCATCTCCAAAATTTCATTTTCGGTGAGTTCTCCTGCAAAATATCTTCTACCATATTCCCTCGCCCGTCCCTGTTCCAAACCACCACATATTATCGCAGATTCTTCGGCAGAAAGGATTGTCTTAAATTTTTGTCCATCAGGAAGCTCATAGCTTGCATGTGACCTTCCGGAAAAGGGAGAGTCGGTTAGTGTAAGTTTCCTGAATGACTCTGCAAACACACATTCCTCTTTTAATTCTGCAGGAATAGATTCTAGCCTCAAGGCCACTTTCCGCGTTTTGAGTTTTTCTAATAACCCCCCTTTTTTTGGTTGACTCTCATTGGCAATTATAAATGCCTTATTAAAATGATAATGAGAAATCCTGTTAAAATCGCCTGGGGTAATTTTTTCATTTTCAATGTGTATTTCAAGTTTTGATGCATATGAATCAAAATCTTCTCTGGAGATGTCAAGTCTTGAAAGAATATGAGATACATAGAAATAATTTTTCATAGATCTACATTATCAAAATTCCAGCTCCCCCCGAAACGCCCCCTGCATCAGACTCTGAAAAAGCTCCTCACTCTTATCCAGCTCGGTTTTGGCCTGTTGCTTTTGCTGCTCAATCTTTTCGATAATAGAGGAGAATTGGTTTTGGAGGTCAAGAGGTGGTACCATAATATTAAACCTTCTCATTTCAGATAACAATAAGTTTTTTACGGCAGAGCCAGAACCTTTACTTGAATATGAATCTAATCTCAATCCAAATAGATATTTCAAATAAGTGGTTGATAATTGCTCTTGTTTAACCTTTATTATAGCGACACTCTTTTGAAATGTTGTCCTCCTAGTTTCTGGTTTGTTGGAAGCAATAGCCATTTTTCCAATTGTAGCACCAGTATTAACCATTACCAAATCTCCAGGCTGTAAGTTTGTTCGTCTATCAACTTCTTCAAATTCATCTTTTGGAATCTCCCTCACACCTAAGTAATTTATTTGATCATTGAATATATCCTTAGCACTGATAAAGAAATAACCTGAGCCGACTTTATCAGTACAATTTCCATGTTTACCGTCAGTTATCAAGTTAGTAAGGTCATCAAGACTTTTCACCTCCCATCCCTTCTCATTCTTCACCGGGTCCCCAAACATCTCCAAAAACACACTCTGAGCAAGCTGATCATATTTTTCCAGGATCTGTTGGTTGCGCCGCCGGATCCGGTCGGCGGTATCCAGTACTTCAGCGATCTTCTGCTGGATGGGAAGAGGAGGAAGGGGGATTTTGAGATTATCAAGATCGCGAGTACTTAGATTGTTAATATTGGCCCCATTTACAACTGAGGATATTGTATTTCTATAATAAGGGGTTGCAAAGAAAAATCTAAAATAGGTTTTATCGACTCCTTTCTTGGGTCTTAAAACTTTACAAAATGCTCCAAACGTTCGGACTTCTGGATTGCCAAACTGTGCAGCTTTTCCAATTACCTTCTTACTTCCAGTAGAAGCGGCTAGTAGGATATCACCATTCTTAAGGATTTGCTTTTCTCTGACGGTTTCATTTTTCACATGGTATAAATTATTTTCATTTATCCCAGTTCCCCCAATATTACTTGCTCGGTATAGAGGTATGGTGTTTTGATTGGGTTGGTCAAACACTTGATCAGGTTTATATGAAACACCTCGTATCTGATCCATTACGCTGGACAGGTCAACAATCTTCACTTCAACAGCCCCTCCAAAGCATCCAAATCTTTCTTATTTTCTTTCTGAAGTTCCCTGATGGTTGAAATGATGTCTTTAGGTGGATCGTAATCCACCTCTTCATACTCAATCTCCTTGTACCGGTTGATACTCAGGTCCCAGTCATTGGCTTTAATCTCATCAAATGGTACCAGGAACGACTGGGCGGTTCGGGGATTGTCCGCTTCTTTGTCCCGGTTCTGCCATCGCCGGATAATGTCCGGAATGTTATTGTTTTCATGCTTCACCGCCGCAGTAGCCGCCGTATCATCCAGGGAAACTTCCAGTGCCGATGCTCCCTTGTAGGCTTTGTCAAGGGGTGTCCGCTTGTCATCCAGGGAAAAGCCATCTGCTTTCATGTCATAAAACCAAACCATATCGGTGCCGCCGGTACCCGTCTTGGTAAAAAACAGGATCGCCGTACTGACTCCGGCGTAGGGCTTGAATACCCCGCTGGGCATACTTACTACACCTTCCAGCCGGTGTTTTGATATGATTTCCTCCCGGATCTGTTTGTGAGCGTTGGAACTCCCAAATAACACGCCATCAGGTACGATGAGCGCACAGCGACCGCCGGTCTTGAGCATCCTCAGGATCAGCCCCAGGAATAGCAGCTCTGTCTTCTTCGTTTTTACTTTCTGCAGGATTGATTTCTCCACACTGTCATAATCCAGGCTACCCTTGAACGGCGGATTGGCCAGGATGAGCGTATAGGCATCCCGGATTCCGGCATTGCTTTCGCTCAATGCATCTTTGGCAATCAGGTTGGGATTGTCAATGCCATGGAGGTTGAGGTTCATTGCCCCGATCCTCAACATGGTAGCATCAAATTCCACCCCGTTAAACATCTTATTATGATAGTGTTCCCTAAAATCTTTTTCCAGGAAATACTCTTCATGGTTTTCCCTAAAATACTCTCCGGCGGCTACCAAAAATCCCGAGCTGCCACATGCCGGATCACAGATCACCTCTTCTTTTTGAGGAGCTACCATATCCACCATCATCTTAATGATGTGTCGGGGGGTGCGAAACTGTCCATTCGTACCGGCAGTAGCAATTTTGGATAACAGGTATTCATACAAATCCCCTTTGGTATCCCGATCCTCCATCTTGATCTTGTCGATCATCTGCACCACCTGGTCGAGCAAGCGGGGTGTAGGGATCATAAATGTGGCCCCTTTCATGTAGTCCGCAAAGATGCTGCCGGAGCTGCCGCCGACCTGTTTCATGTGATCGAAGACGGTCATACCGCCGGCTTCCGCCCGGGTGAATAGCTCAAACATGGCTTCAGGACCCTTGTTTGTAAACTCGCTCCACCGCAGATGTTGTTGCTCCTTATTGAAAAGTACTCGCTGAATAGGGATACCCGCTATGTTAGCCTTCTTTTCCTCCAACTGCTGGATCTCATCCAGCCTGCGGATAAACAGCAGGTAGGTGATCTGCTCAATGACGGTAAGTGGGTTGGCCACGCCGCCGGACCAGAAGGATTCCCATAGTTTGTCTACTTGTGATTTGAGTTCGCCGGTGATCATGAATTAAGGGTTAAGCCATTCTCTGTCAGGTTTAGCTAACAATCTTGCATTATTATAAGCCTGATCCAAAGTTAATACAGTGTGAGCCTGGTAAATATTTTCTTCTTTATTTACCACCAATGCAAGATCAGCATCTTTTTTGGTTAGCATGCATAATGGCAGTAGAAACTGTATTTTACCCTCATAAGAGTGTGGAATAGCTGTCTTATAATTTCTCTTTATACGTTTTACCGCTAACTCAATTGACTTTTCAATTGTATCAAAGAACTGTTCATCATCCATCTCAACAATCTTTGTTGGAAACCTTGATTTCCTACTTTTTATGTGATCTTTATCAATGATTATTTTACCACCATTAAGAGAAGTATCAAATATTAATTCCGAAACTTCAGCCTCTGAAAAATAGGTCGCTATGCTTGGTTCGGTTGGAAAATATTTTCGAAATCTGGATTGATCTGTATTATATTCCAAAAATCTATATTCAGGTTGTGATATGCCCCATCCATCTGCATGTGAAACTTCTAACTTTTGAAAGTATCCATAAATTTCATCCTGAAAAGGTGTAACTAATCCTGTATTAAAGTAAAGGTACTTGTCACCATTCTTTGAATTTTTACCATCAATACATTTGCCTTGTTCCCTTATTCTTTCAAAGGTATGGTTAATATAACTAAACAATACGGGATTTCTTCCAGTTGGATTTTTGATGTAATCCCAATCTTCATGTTCAGCAAGTGCCTGTAATTGAGTCAGATCATCATTGAAGTCCTCGAATTCTGCAAAGAATTCCAGTGCGCATCTAGTATCAATTTTAACAACGTCAACTGCTTCAGATCCCTTCTCATTTTCTGATGAAGAAAATACAACTGGTTCACCTTCAGCTATTGATATGTATCTTGACTCTGATCCCTGAAGTTTCGTGAAATGCAAAAAGTATTTGGCATCTTTTTCATGCTCCCTTATCCATCCGTAACCTTTTATGGAATCGAACACATCAATATAACCGATCTTTCTATTTTCAAGATCTAAATTGACACTTTTTGCTATTTCTTCTCCAGGAACTCTTTCAGAGGGACTTGTTTCAAATATTACCGGTTCATCTTGATATTTATATGCAGCAATAAGCTCTGCTAATTCAGGAAGAACATCACTAATATGAAAGAAAAAGGACTTTACTGAATCTTTAGGATTCTCAATATAACCAAATCCCTTCCTTGAATTGTAAAATTTAATTTTACTTTTCATAATCTTTGAGTTATGTTTAATTTAACAATTCTAGTGATTTAATTTCTTTAATGGAAGTCCCACCAATACCTTTGATAGAACCAAACATCTGGGCCAGGTTGGAAATCATTCGGTCCGTCTGCTTGTCCCGCTGCTTCCATTGCTTCTCAAAAGCGACACGCTCTTTATCCACCTGTTCTTTCATCTCCATGATTCCCATGACCACTTCCTCAATGTGCATACGGAACTCTTCGCCGGTCAGATACTGGTACAACAGTCCCATTTTATCCTTTTGAGTTTCGAACCGGCTGGCCTGGTATTTCAGGTCTATAAGCTTGGTCCTGCAGAGCGCCGCTACTACCGGAAATAGTTTAGGACTACATACCACCACATTCTTCTCCACAAAATAGTCCCCTTCAAATCCACGGGGCATAGCCTTCGTCACCAGAACGGCGGTCTGACAGCCGGCGGCCATCTGATCAGTACGCAGCTTGTCAATCCAGTCCGATCCAAAATTGGCGGTATTCTTAGACTCATAGATGATGGAACCGCAAGCCACACCCTCGCTGATCACTGTCTGAATGACATCAGCACCTTTGATGCCCTTTCCTACTTCACCGATCTCATCATGAGGAAACAGTTGGATCAACCGCTCTTCAATGATCAGCTCCTGCACCTCACCCTGGAGCTGCATGCTGCCCTGCTCAATCTTCTTTTTCATGGTTTCAATTTGAAGCCGTTGATCTTCGAGCATCTTCTCCTGTTTCCGAAGTTTCAGTTTATACTCCTCACTGGCAGATTCCCTTGACTTGAGGCGTTCTTCTTCCAGCTTTTCGTTGAGTTGTCTTTTGTACTTGAGTTCAAATGTCTGTTCCTGGTCGTTAAGTTTACTCCTCAGGTCCTCAATTTCAATTTCTTTAGCCCGCAGGTCTTTGATCTGCTCGGATTGATGCTCGATCTTCTTCTTATACTGATCCAGAGATGAGCCGTATTCTTTCTGATATTCCTCATTCAATTCACTTCGCAGATCACCTTCTCTGGCTTTCACCCCGTCATGGATCAACTGATCCAGTTCTTTTTCCCGCTTGATCAGATCTTTACTTTTGGTCTGATATTCTTTTTGTACCCTCTCCAGCTCCTCTTTCAATTCAGCATCCAGGTGCTTTCTAAAAGCATCTTCAGCGGAAAATTCGTGATGACAGTTGGGGCAGGTGATGTTCATATTAGTCTTCATATCCATTTTGTTTTTGATGTTCACTAAGCAATTGTACTGCTGATCAGTTCACATAGAGTGGAATGGTTTAAGGAATACTATAATGCAGATAATGGAATTACTTATATTTAATAAATGAAACCAACCATAACCATCCTAGGCTTATCAATAATCCTAGTCTTATATTCAGGGAATGTAAAGGGACAGCGGCTTTATAAAGTAATAAACCGCGACTTAAATGAACTACGATCCCCAAGCTACTTAACTCCGTTTCCCTCTTTCAATAATTTAGAGGAACCAAAACCGACATTGGATACTCTTGAAGGAAAAGAAGGCTTCTTATTAGATGTTCAAATCAACCTCAAATTCCCAACCGTTGAAAAAAGGTATTTTGGTGATGATAACCCAAAGGACAATAAAATCCGACCCTTATTTGGTTATAGTAGGTTCTACATAGACTATGGTTTTGCTACAAGAATTGCCAGGTATTCGGAATCACTTTCAAACCCAAGTCTGCCAATCACCAATAGATATGGTGTTCGACTTGATCGGTTAATATTCCTCAAATATTCAAAGGATGGGGATACAAAATTCAAAGATCAAACATATCAGGATGTCTGGTGTACTGCTGAAGAAAGTACTATTGAAACTCCTAATGAAATGAGTTATCAATTCATGTATTTTTCAATCTATCTACATCATTACTCAAATGGACAGGGGACTGGAGTGCTTCGAGAACCTGAAAGAACAAGAAATAACTATATAACAGGGGATCATTCAACAAGCTTTTTTCGTCCTACGATAGGTTATCAGGTCCATCGGGGAGAGAGATCACATTCCTGGATTGAACTTGGTTATCAAAAGGAGTTGGGTGATACTACAACCTTCTTTGCATTCCCTATTGAACAGGAAAATAACTATGGACGGAATCGGTTCTATTTCATGTTTCAGCACCTTGGAAATATTGACTGGTTTTTAGAATATTGGAAACTTAGATTTGAGTACAGCCATATTATAGGCCCAATGGGAAACTTTCCATATGAAAAGAAGTATCGTGGAGGATTGCACATCTATGCGGACTTCCCCTTTAAATTCTCTCCTGGATTAGGTTTCATGGTTCACTATTATAGAGGTAGAGATTATCTTAATATCCGTTATGATAATCCCGTAGAAGTTATAGCCGCCGGAATTAGTCTAGCAATTGGCAGGTATTCTCTGATGCTAACAGAAAGCCTCACAACTAAATGACATGTCTCGTACTCTAATCCGATACTGGGCCTACGACCAATGTCTTCAAAACAGGAAAATCAAATATTCCTGGAAAGATCTTTTGAGGAGGGCTAATGAAGCCTCGGAGGAAGCAGGATACGAACCCATCAAAAAGACCATGTTTTATAAGGACATCCATGCCATGCAGGCGCCTCCGTACCTGGCTCCAATTGAGACAACCAAAGAAGGACGAGATTCTTATTACAGGTATTCAGATCCCGACTTTAGTATCAAGAATCAAAAACTGAACGAGCTGGAGGCAGAACAGCTGAAGTCGGCATTGATGGTACTTATATAGATTCAAAGGAATGCCACAATTTGACTGGGTGAATGAGATCATACCCAAGATCGAGCAGCAGTTTGGATTGAATAATGAATCCACGAGTATCATCGGATTTGATGAGAATGTGGACTTGAAGGGGATGGAGTTTTTTGGTGAATTGTTTAATGCCATCCTTTATAAAAAACCTTTGGTGATTACCTATAAATCCTTTAAATCCGATGATTCAAAGGTGTTTGATATCAGTCCTTATTTCCTGAAACAGCACAACAATCGATGGTTTTTATTCGGACAGGTTCAGCGTTTTGAAAGTCTTACTGTGTTGTCACTGGATCGAATAGAGCGTATTAAGGAATCAAAAGCTGATTATACCCAAAATACTGAGTATGATTTTGATGAATACTTCGAGGAAATCATAGGAGTGACCCGGCCGGAAGGTGAACAATGTGAAAAGATCACATTGTGGTTTTCCCCTTCCCAGTCTCCATACATTCAAACAAAGCCGCTTCATGGAACACAAAAACAGAAATGGTTTGAAGATGGGAGCTCAGAAGTCACCATTGAAGTCATCCCAAATTTTGAGCTCCAGCAGGTGATCCTGAGTTATGGGGAACATTGTCGGGTAATGGGGCCAGAGAGTCTTGTAGAAATATTAAGTGATAGGGTGAGGAAGATGATGGAATAATATTTTACTTATCCATAACGAATCCTGGGATCTATAAAGCATTTACTTATGGAACTAATTCTATGGAAGTATTAGATGGAAAGCCTATGTTAATAGCTCAGATAGGTAATTGATGAATGTCTATATCACCCACCTTTTACTTTTTGCGTTAGCTTCCAATAATGAATGGGCAAAGAGTTTAATATTCCATTGGTGAGAAAAGCAGTGATTATCTGTTGGTTCTGATTTGTCACCTATTACATTCCCACCCCACCCAAAAATATAACTATTCCCAGTTACACAACCCAACACTCACATGGAGTGCTCCCGGACTGCTCCCGGACTGCTCCCCGACTCCACCTGGTCAGGCAGTTTGGACAGGGCAAGACACAATAATTGTACTTATCCGAGAAATGTCTGTGTTTGGTTTTCCTGGAATGATACAGATTACTTTTTGAATTCGATAAAAAGCAATTTACCTAGAGAGTGGATTTGTACCCTTCAATTCAAAGGAATCAACTAATTTTATCGGACAATCCTCAAATAATCATAGCCTAACTTGTTCATATCATGAAATAGTCATAAGGCAAAGCCATACCAACCAGTCATGAATATTCGTCACTAGCAATGATGTTTGACTATGTTTAGAACTCTGACTATTCCATGTGACCGTTGAAAATAAATAGATATACACATGAAAATTCTAAAGTACATCTTCCTTGGCATACTAGGTATTGTAGCCATTCTGGTAATCGTCGGCTTAGTTGCACCAAATGAATTTAATGTTGAAAAATCAATCACCATTGATGCTCCTGCCTCAGAAATACATCCGTACGTATCCAATCTAAGATTACAAAACGAGTGGTCTATATGGGCTGAAATGGATCCTGACCAAAAAGAAACTTATGAGGGAACAGATGGTGCCGCTGGCTCAAAACATAGCTGGGAAGGTGAAATCACTGGAAAGGGTACCAGGAAATTGTGAGTGTCACGCCCACCAGAATTGAAACTAACCTGGTCTTTACTGCGCCTTACGAATCACAGGCAGATGTTTATTTTAACCTCCAAGAATCCGGGTCCTCCACTGAAGTGACATGGGGGTTTGAGAGTGAGATGCCCTTTCCAATGAACATCTTTCTGATCTTTGGGGATATGGGCGTTGGTGATGACTTTCAGAACGGATTGGAGAACCTTAAAGCCAAAGTGGAAAATTCTTGAACTGCAGGCTTACTTATTAAATCGCTTTACATCCGGATGATCACTGGGCCTAAGCTTCGCTCTGAGCCTTTCGTGATCAGGCAAGGAGGCATTATAGGTGGATCCAAAACCGGATTGCTGATGATAAATGTAGCTTTTCCAGGGATCCTCACCCGCAATCCTTGGATCGTCTGTCTTCTCGAGATAAACATTTAATCGCTCTGCCAGGTCTTCCTTAATTTCCTGGTATTCCGAATTTGCAGCCAGGTTGTCGGTTTGGGCAGGATCATTCTTAACGTCATAAAGTTCTTCATCTGGTCTTTTACCAAAATTCCATTCATAATAGTTTGGCATAGTTTCCTGGTTTTCAAGGATCAATGTTTTCGTGGGACAGGCATCTACATCCCCGTGAGTAGTTTTATTGGATGATATAAACTCAGGTCCACCGGTGGGCCATCTGTCAGCTTCAAAATTTCTGATATACAGATAATCCATGGTTCTGATCGCCCTCGATGGATAAGTAGCACCTTCGGGCCTGCAATAGGTATGACGTTCTAATCCCGTAAATACCTGGTCACGGGAGGGATCGACGACACCCTGTTGAGAGGAAAATAATATCGGGAGAAGGCTTTTTCCTGTCATCTCCTCCGGAATAGGGAGTTTAGCTGTTTCAAGGATTGTCGGCGCGATATCTGTGAGACTTACGAGGTCTTCTACCACTCGCCCACCATCAACCAGCTCACCCCATCGGATGGCCAACGGCATGCGAGTTCCCCAATCATATAAATTCACTTTTGCCCGGGGGAAGGGCATACCATTGTCTGAAGTGACGATGATGATGGTATTGTCCAACTCACCCAATGCTTCAAGCTCGTGCAACATCCCC
This sequence comes from Cyclobacteriaceae bacterium, assembly GCA_965223915.1. GTDB lineage: Bacteria > Bacteroidota > Bacteroidia > Cytophagales > Cyclobacteriaceae > UBA7330. The sequence continues at coordinate 5,206,974 of OZ245027.1, forward strand.
AATAGATGGGTGTCGTACCACATGATCTCATAGTAGTAATCCAAAATATCCTGCTTGATTATTTCATTGTCAGGCCAAAATTCAGGTACCTCTAGTAGGTCCGGATTCAGTCCTCCCTCTTTTTTTCCTACACCGTACTGATATTCCCTGTGGGGTTCGGTAGAGCCAAACCAAAAAAAGAACGGACTACCTGCTGGCCGGTCATCCAAAAATGCTTTGAAGTTAGCCGTATAGTTTCTTCGATCAATCCCATAAGCGATCTCCTTTTCCAACTCATCATTATAAGCTTTGACTAATGGTTCTTTTTCCAAACCGAGATAGCTCCAATTGCCAGGCGCCCAGCCTTTTCCTGTGTAGCCCACATGATACCCTTCATCATCCAGCAGATGACTAAACAATTTGAGGTCTAGCGGTATGGCCCCCATCAGCACGCCTGCTTCCCGTGTCCGCCAAAAGTCCTGTCCGCTGAGAATGGCTGATCGCGAAGCTGTGCAGGAAGGTGATGAAGCAAATGCATGCTGAAACAATACGCCCTCCCGTGCCACTCTGTCAAATCCTGGTGTTTTGATCTGCGGATCTCCGGTAATACCAGTATGCAGCCATGACTGGTCATCCGCTAAGACAAAAAGAATATTGGGCGGTCTTTCATTTTGCCCCCCATCGGGACTATTGCTGCAACCTGAAAGTAAAAGGAAAAGAAATATTGGAAGGATGGAGTTTAATGAAGCTGATCTGATGCATTCCATTGGGGGCAGGTTAAGTATCAGACTAAAATACAAATTAATCAGATAACCCTATTTTAGAAGTATCTGAAGATATTAGTCAGGCGAGAAGAGTATACAAGCTTCTTCTTATTCCTGTTTTGATCCATTTAAGCTTTACTTTCGTTTACACTATAACTAACCTATAGATTATGGACAGAAAAAGATTTATCAAAAACAGTCTCGCCGGAATTGGCAGTATCGTAGGTATCCCATCTTTACTTGCCCGATGTCATGACAATGAAGGCTCTACGAACGTAAACACAGGGGCATGTGACACTTCACCAAAAGAGACATCAGGTCCATTTCCTAACAATACACCCGCTCAGCTGGTCAGAGAAAACATCGTTTCAGACCGTTCAGGCGTCGCCCTTTTAATGACCCTAACCGTACAGAAACAAAGCAATGATTGCAAACCTGTTGGAAGTGCATATGTAGATGTATGGCATTGTGACAAGGATGGTAACTATTCCCAATATCACAGCCACTCGAATGCCAATTTTCTAAGGGGTAGACAGCAAACAGATGAAAACGGACAGGCATCCTTCATCAGCATCTTTCCCGGATGGTACCCTGGCAGGGCACCGCATATCCATGTTGAGGTACTGGATTCGAATCTGCAATCACTTCTGGTAACACAAATTGCTTTTCCGACAGACATCTATTCTGAAGTTTATCATTCCTCGGAATATAAAGGAGCTCCGGATACTTCCAATGCAGGGGATGGTGTTTTTTCTAACAGCCTATCCGAGAACATGGCAGATGCCGTCACTGGAAATATGGCGGACGGTTACACTCTGGAAAAAATAATTATCGTATAACCATTGTCCGTATGGCTTTTGCGGGTATTTATTTATTTCCGAACTTCGTGGCAAAATAAAAAGCACAGCATGCCGGGAAAGAAATCTGTAAACGTTGGTATTGTCCAAATGAGCTGCACTGCAGATAAGACAGCTAACTTAAAAAAAGCTATCGAAGGAGTGGAAAAGGCTGCTCAGGATGGCGCACAAATCGTTTGTCTACAGGAGCTATTCACTTCCCTGTACTTCTGCGATGTCGAGGACTACGACAATTTCAACCTGGCGGAACCGATTCCAGGACCTTCGGTAGAAGCACTTTCGCCTGTTGCAAAGAAAAACAATGTGGTGATCGTTGCCTCCCTTTTTGAAAAACGAACAGAAGGGCTATACCATAACACTGTGGCCGTAATCGATGCCGATGGGTCCTACCTCGGAAAGTATCGGAAGATGCATATCCCGGATGATCCCGGCTATTTCGAAAAATTCTATTTCACTCCCGGTGATCTGGGTTTCAAGACTTTCGATACCAAATACGCAAAAATCGGGGTGTTAATCTGTTGGGACCAATGGTATCCCGAGGCTGCACGGATCACCAGCCTAATGGGTGCAGAGATGCTCTTCTACCCTACTGCCATCGGATGGCACAAAAGCCAGGATGAGCAGACCAATCAGGAACAGCACAATGCCTGGCAAACCATTCAGACTTCGCATGCGGTAGCCAATGGCATCCCGGTGATTTCCGTCAACAGGACCGGCTGGGAAGGAGACATGCAGTATTGGGGAGGATCATTTGTAACCAACGCCTTTGGCTGGATAGATTACAAAGCACCTCATGATGAAGAAGTGACTAAGGTGGTACCGATAGACCTAAATAAATCCGACTCATACAGGGTTCACTGGCCATTCCTGAGAGACCGACGCATTGATGCCTACTCTCCAATCGAAAAGCGGTTCATCGATGAGTAACAATACCCCAAAGTCTGCAGGTTTTACCTTTCCTGCGGAATGGTACCCTCACGAAGCCACCTGGCTCAGCTGGCCACACAACAAAGAATCCTGGCCCGGCAAGATCAATTCCATCTACAAACCTTATGCTCAGTTCATCAAAGAAGTAGCTGAGGGAGAAAGGGTCTGTATCAATGTGAAAGATCAGCCCATGCAGGATGATGCTACAGAAAAATTGATCAAAGCCGGGGCAAACCTCGACAGGATCACATTTTATCATCATCCCACGAATGATGCCTGGTGCAGGGACCATGGTCCGGCCTTTGTGATTAATCCGCAAACAGGTGAAAAAGCCATCGTCGACTGGGGTTATAATGCCTGGGGTGGTAAATACCCACCGTTTGACCTGGACAATCAAATCCCTTCGCTGGTAGCTAACAAATTAGGGTTGGCAACATTCCATCCGGGAATCGTGATGGAGGGTGGTTCCGTAGACTTCAATGGAAAGGGAATCGTACTCACTACCACAGCGTGCCTGCTCAATAAGAACCGCAACCCTCATTTGTCGAAAGAAGAAATCTCTGAATACCTGATCAACTACTACGGTGTGGACACCATCTGGTGGCTGGGAGATGGCATTGAAGGAGACGACACGGATGGACACATCGACGACATTACCCGGTTTACAGCTCACGACACTGTAGTAACAGTGGTAGAACCCAATAAAAAGGACCCCAACCACTTTCCATTGGCGGAGAACCTGGCAGCATTAAAAAAGCTCAGGGTTGATGACAAGCCTTTGAATGTGGTGGAACTGCCCATGCCAAAGCCGGTCATTTACAGGGATCAAAGGCTTCCTGCCTCTTACGCCAATTTTTACATTGCTAACCATGCGGTGATCGTTCCTACTTATCGGGATGATGCCAAAGACAAAGAAGCACTTGATCTGCTTAGCCAGCTATTTACAGACAGGAAAGTAGTAGGTATAGACTCCACGGATATCGTTTGGGGGTTGGGAAGCTTCCATTGCCTGAGCCAGCAGGAGCCAAAAGTATAGTTAGCAAAACATTCCCGGGCCATTCGGGTTTTGCTAATTAGTTAAATTCACCCAATGGATCAGGTCACCACGATCACCTTTTGCAGATACAAGTCGTTATTCCATAAAATATGGGCATTTTTTATGATGCAATTTGCGCATGGCTATCTCAAAGATGTCAATGGGATGACATTCTATAAACTGATGGGTAGTGGCAAAAGCATCGGTTTCAACCCCCTCCCCGACTGGTCGGTCTATGCGCTCATCCAGGTCTGGGAAAATCATGAATATGCCAGGCACTTTATCAATTCATCTGAGTTGATCAAAAAATACAGGGGTCACAGCACGCAGTGCATGACCATCTTTATGCGATGTCTGACTGCCCATGGACAATGGTCGGGCCAAATGCCGTTTAGCGAAGTGGGTCAGGTTATCCGATCCAATCCAATGGTGGCTGTGATCACCCGGGCAACCATCAGGTCATCCAAATTGCTTAAATTCTGGAGGTATGTTCCCACAGCACAGAAACCCATCAAACAAGCTGATGGACTTATCTATACAAAAGGGATCGGAGAGGTACCAATTAAACAAATGGCTACATTTAGCCTATGGAAAAGTGAGGAACAGATGAAAAGCTTTGCCTATGACACCAAAGAACATCAGCAAGCCATCAAGATGACCAGGCAACTTAACTGGTATAAGGAGGAGCTGTTTGCCCGGTTTCAACCGTATGAATTCAGTGGAAAGTGGGAAGACTTTTTACACGATTAACCGCTAGCGAAAACTAACAACCCTGCATGAAACAGGTTATTCATATTGTGATAAAAAATACGAATGGGTAAAGCGATTGTCATCGGTTCGGGCATAGGTGGACTGGCCAGTGCGTTGAGGTTGAGAAAAAAAGGCTATGAAGTAAAAGTCTTCGAAGCCAATGCCTTCACGGGTGGAAAGATCCATGCCTTCTCTAACAAAGGTTATCGTTTTGATTTCGGTCCTTCCCTTTTCACCATGCCCCATTTGGTGGACGAGCTATTCGAGCTGTTTGCGCTTAACCCCAAAAAATATTTTGAGTATATCCGAAAGGATACCATTTGCAACTACTTCTGGGAAGACGGACATACTTTCTCGGCCCCGGCAGATGAGCAAAAGTTTATTGAGCAAGCAGCAGAAAGTTTCCAGGTAAAAGAAAAATCGTTAAAAAGGTACCTCGATCGGAATAAGGAAAAATATGATTTAACAGCCGGACTGTTCCTGGAAAAATCCCTCCATAAGCTCAATACCTACCTCTCCCCTGACACTTTACGGTCTATTCTCCAAATCGGGAAACTTCACCTGGGCAATACACTCAACGGGGTCAATCAATCCTACTTTACTAACAGCAAGCTAGTCCAACTTTTCAACCGATATGCCACCTATAATGGGTCATCTCCGTACAGAACCCCGGGTATCATGTCGCTCATTCCCCACCTGGAGATGCATTACGGAACCTATTTCCCTAAAAAAGGTATGCATGAGATCTCCCAAAGCCTTTACAACCTGGCACAACAGGTTGGCATCGAATTTCAGCTGGAGGAGGCTGTGGAACGCATACTCACTACCGACCATGAGGTAAGTGGGGTAGAAACTTCCCAGGGAAGATATGACGCTGAAGTAGTTATATCAAATATGGATGTTTTTTCCACCTATAAAACATTACTTCCCGATGCCCGCCAGCCTAAACGGATCCTAAGCCAGGAAAGATCGAGTTCTGCGGTCATTTTCTATTGGGGGATCAACCGTCAGTTTGCGGAACTGGACCTCCACAACATCTTCTTTTCGAATAACTACCGACAGGAGTTTGATCATATATTCAACAAATCTGACCTGTATAAAGATCCGACCATCTATATCAATATCACCAGTAAAGAAAAACCAGATGATGCGCCTGCGGGATGTGAAAACTGGTTTGTCATGATCAATGCACCGGGAAATGTGGGCCAGCATTGGGGCCAACTCATCGATGAGGCCAGGAAAAACATCATCCAAAAGCTGAACAGGATCTTAAAGATCAGGATTGAAGATCATATTGAGACGGAGGATGTGGTTGATCCAAGAACAATTGCCTCAAAGACGCGCTCTCACCAGGGATCATTATATGGCACGGCCAGCAACGCTAAATTTGCTGCGTTCCTGAGACACCCGAATTTTTCCTCCCAGTATAAAAATCTGTATTTCTGTGGTGGATCAGTCCATCCGGGAGGAGGTATACCCCTATGTTTACTTTCTGCTAAAATTGCAACAGACCAAATACAGGCCATTGACTGATTTAAGCACAATATTGACAAAGCGGAACGGAGCCATCTTCATTGTTTGGCTGTTTCATGTCTCCGCCATCATTGGGATTTCGTTAGGTCATTTTGAGTGGTTTGTCTCCAAAACACCCCTCAACCTGTTGATAATTGGCACACTGATAGTGCTGGCTTACCCGGTGTCAACAGATAAAGCCATCAGAGTGGCGGTGTTTTTCTATCTCGCTGGAATGGCCGTAGAATGGGTAGGTATTCATTACGAATTCTTGTTTGGAAAATATTCATATGGAGATAACCTCGGACCGAAGATTGATGGAGTGCCCTGGTTGATTGGGGTCAACTGGATGGTATTGATCCTCATCACTGCGGCCATATCGGCTAAAGTATTTAACCATTGGCTATTGAAAATACTTGCCGGCGCATTGTTGATGGTGTTTTTGGATGTCTTCATCGAGGAGTCAGCACCCATACTGGATTTTTGGAATTTTTCTTCACAGGAAGTACCCATGAGAAACTATCTGGCATGGTTCGTTATCTCCGCCTTTTTACATTACATTTATCATAGATCCCGCCTGGAAGGGGATTTTTTACTTTCGCTGCATGTCTATCTGGCTCAACTAATCTTTTTCCTCTACCTCTATGGAATCTACGGCATATGATTATGCGATCATTGGTGCAGGGGCTGCCGGGCTTCACCTTACTGTTGCTTTGGCTTCAGATCCACTTTTTCAATCGAATCGGGTTCTGGTTCTTGACAAAGATGCAAATGGGGAAAAACTCCCTACATGGTGCTATTGGGAAAAGGGGAAAGGACAATGGGATGCCATTGTGGCTAAAACCTGGAATAAAACCGCCTTCATAAATAAGAACAAAAGGCTTGAATTAGATCTGGGGAACTATACTTATAAAATGGTCCGTGGCAAGGATTTCTACCGGGAGGTGAAAAAGAAAGTAGGGGGATCCGGTCAGGTAACCTGGGTAGAGGAAGAGGTAAACCACCTGATCCCCGGACAACCCAATAAAATTGTCACGCAAGAAAACAAGACCTGGCTGGCGAGGCATGTATTCGACAGCAGGATAGATCCTCAATTTACGATAGAGCCCGGGAAATTTAATTACTTAAAGCAGCACTTTGAAGGGTGGGTCATAGAAACTGAAAAACCGGTGTTTGATCCTGAAATTTTTACCATGATGGATTATCGTCTCATTTATCAGGACACAACGAGCTTTATCTATATCCTGCCTTTTACGCCGAAAAAAGCGCTGGTTGAATACACTTTTTTCTCCCCTGACCTGGTGAAAAAAGATGTTTATCAAACCTATTTGGAAGAGTATATCAAAGAAATCCTGGGTGTTGAAAGTTATAAGGTATTGAAAACCGAAAACGGCGTCATACCCATGACAGACTATCCGTTGCACCGGGACAACAATGGGCTGATCACTAAAATAGGAACTGCAGGGGGCTGGGTAAAAGGATCCACCGGCTATTCGTTTAAGAGTGCTGAAAGAAAGAGTCAAAAGATCCTTGAGAATATCAAAAGTGAGAAGATCCCGGGATCAGCGTTGACTAAAAGACGGTTCCTGATCTACGATGCGCTGTTCCTGGATGTACTATTTAACCACAACAAAAAAGGCCCTGAGATATTCGCAGACATGTATAATAAAAACAACATTCAGACCATTTTTAGCTTTCTGGATGAAGAATCTACTTTTATCGAGGAACTTGGCATAATGAACACCTTTGACAGGTGGCTTTTCGTGAAAACTATCTTAAAACGTGTTTTTTAAGGTAACTCCCAGGTTATTCGGCTGAAAATTTTGCCAGTTCGTCGACAATTCACTGTTATTTTAGAATATTGGTAACATTTTTGCTTCAATTGGTTTATTAATGAAGCTTATAATCAACAATCGATACCATCATTTAAATTATATTACGAATTATTTTCCGCAATTAAGACGAATGAATCACCGCATTATACTTGCTATTCTGTTTTTTCTATTTGCTTTTTTCACACATTGTAGCTTTGCGGCAGAATTTCTGAGGAGGCAGGCCGGGACCACCACTATGGCCGGGACGAGCACTACTGTTACTTTACCCACTACGCTGGATGACATGTCTAAGTCAATCCTGGTTTTTAGTACAACCACAAGTAGCAACAATCCACGGGATTACCAGGTGGGTGGTGAAATCACAAATTCATCAACATTGACTTTTGCCAGAAACAACAATGGCGGATCAGTCTCGATCAGCTGGGAGGTAGTCGAATTTGAAAGTGGCGTGTATGTGCAAAGAGGCTCTGATGTAGTACCACTCAGCACCAATGTTGATATTACCATCGAATGTGTAGACCTCAACCAAAGTTTTGTGATCCTATCAGGGATAAATGATGGGACCTCACTTGGGAATGATGACGGCATCACCGGAAACCTCACTTCCGAGACAAACCTTCGACTACTTACAGGTACTACTGGTGGAGCTTTCGATCAGGCTTACTGGCAGGTGGTTGAGTACCAGGGAGCCTCAGTCCAAAAAGTCACAGCCTCTCTTACAGGCGCATCAACTACCTCAACCATTTCTACGCCGGTCGATATGAGCAAAACCATGATCATCTCAAATCATATTATAAGTACCGATGTTAACGCAGATGATATGCCAAGGACGGAACTCACCAACACGAATACAGTAACTTATACAAGAGTTGGCACGACAGGCACAATGACTTTTCTGACATATGTCGTTGAGTTTACAGATCAGACAACAGTAGCTCGAGGAACTGCCAATTTCACTTCCGGATCAGCCAACCAGGTAGTATCTGGATTGACTACTACTTCTTCATCTGCTGTCATTGCTCCTGGCAACTATGGTAAACAAGGAAGTTGTGACTATACAGCCAATGACAATGCCGGACACAATTGGTTTACTTATGAATTAACCAGTTCCACTACTTTACAGATAGATCGAGCAGAGAGTGCTTCGAATGCTTCGGCACCCTGGCAGATTGTTACCTTTGAAAATGCTGACGACGGGCTTCAGAAAAGTACTTTTTACTCCACTGGTTCCGGTGACTGGGAATCCAGCGCTGTTTGGTCTTATACCCCGGATGGGTCCAGCGGTGCTGTACCGGATGGAGTTTATCCCGGAAGGGACAATGATGTGGTGATCCAGAATGGGCACTCCATAACCATTGACGATGTTACCGACAATGATCCCTGTGCTGTTTCAGCCGATGGACTGGGACTGAGCAATGTAGGTCCTTTTACCGGGTCAGGGGATCAGATGTTTTACCATACCGGTGATTTAATAATTGCCAATGGTGGTAGTCTTTCTTCCAGCGAGGAGGTGATGCTGGCGGGGTATACCCTGATAGAAAATGGCGGATCGTTTACCGCTACCGAAGACATTATTAACCTGGGTTACCTGGAAGTCTCTTCCACAGCCACATTTGGAAGCTCTTTAGACGACCTGATCCTTTCAGGGAATAGTTATACCATCATCGACAACACGTCTACTACTGCTGATGATATTTATATTGACCACACCGATGCGCAGTTGTGTGGTGAGGGAACTGTAGAGATTGGCAATGGTGGCCCCAATCCCATCATTAATTGGTTCAATCCCGGAACATCACGGTTTGACCAGGTATGTGATGGTTTTGATATAACCTGTAACACAAACTGTACAGGAGGATCTACAGGGACTGGTTCAGGAGGTTTCTCTCCCGGAAACACCGGACCCGGAGGTATTGGAAATACCAATGGCACTTCTTCGTTAGAATACTGGATCGATGCCAACAATGGGGTGACGGGAAGTAGCCCTATCACCGCATGGACCGACCTATCAGGAAATAGTGTGACTAACACAGTCAATGGTAATCCGGCATTAACCACCAGCTCACTAAACGGACAATCCGTTGTAACCTTTGATGGGACTGGTGATTTTATTCAGACAAATTTGGACATCAATGATGGTACACATCCTGAACTCAGCATTATTTCAGTGTATGTCCCAGCCTCAACAACAGGCGCAGGTTCAATATGGGGAGAAAGTGATGGCAATTATGATCGCGCTCTGACTTCTGGCGGTGGTGTGGGTGGCTGTGACTATGCTGTCACAAGCGGAACAGCTTGTTTAGATGACCTCTCCTTATTTCCAAATTCAGCGTCGGTTATTACCTCTGTAATCTTCGATGAGGATGCAGCATCAGGTAGCGAAGTTTATACCAATGGGAATTCAGTAATCACGTTTACATCCAATCATTCTGCTGCTGGAAATTCCAATAACATGCAGATAGGAGATGTTGGTGGAGGGTTGTCACTTCCATACACAGGTGATATTGCCGAAGTCATGGTCTTTAGTGCCTTGGTCAATGATGCAAAACGAATTATTATCGAAAACTATCTCGATGCCAAATACCATAATGACGCTGCTCCTGCCTTTTCAAACGACGTCTACACCATGGACAACAGTGCGAATGGTGACTACGACTTTGAAGTCGCGGGCATAGGGCAGGCTGCTGATGGCTCTAACCATAAAGATGCTCGGGGACCAGGTATGCTCAGAATGTGGAACCCCAATGATCTGGATAATGGCGAATTTCTCATGTGGGGGCATGACAATACATCTATCAATGCTACCACAACTGTTGATGTAGACGGAACGATCATCCAGGAGAGGCTTACAAGAGTATGGGGGATCAGCGAAATCAGCGGAGATGTGGGAACAGTATCCCTTTCGTTCGATTTCTCCAGTGTTGGTGAAACGCCCCTTGGTTCAAACTTAAGATTACTCATCGACCGTGATGGCGATGGATTTGCCGACAATGATGTTACACCGATAGAAGGTTCTGTATCCAATGGTATCGCCGTATTTTCCAATGTCAACTTACAGGATGGAGACCTGATTACCCTGGGTAATACAGATGTATCAATCCCTCTACCTATTGAGCTACTCGAATTCGAGGTGTTCCAGGAAGGAAACCAGGTCATTGCAGCATGGACCACCCTCAGTGAGTTGAATAATAACTTCTTTACCCTGGAAAGATCACCAGACGCCAACACCTGGACAAATATTAAGATAGTACAGGGAGCGGGTACAACGAACAGTGAGCTTTCCTATCAAACATTAGACGAAAAGCCATTAAGAGGACTTTCCTACTACCGGTTGAAGCAAACGGACTTTGATGGTCAATTTAGCTACTCATCCATAAAAATGATCGATATAACCTTCGAAAAAGAGATCCAAATCTACCCAAACCCAACTACTGGTGCCTTTAATCTTACCGGTATAGAGTCTGAAGAAATTGAGGTGTCTATCTTCAATATTCTAGGTCAGCAAGTACCATTCTCCATCAATACAGACAGGGGTTTTGAATTGGATCTGGGCAATCAACCAGCCGGTGTATACATCGTTAAAGTGAAAGATGGTAATTACACCAGGTCGATGCAGGTCATCAGAAAATGACCAGCAAGCGGGCAATGGATGAGCGGTCACTCTTCAGTTTGTGTCCCGATTGACCATACATTGCCGGCAAAATCTCTGAAACTACCTCTTCGGTCAGGGTCTCCTTCTTTTTCTTTAGGTGCTTCAATGGGCTCGCAACCCAGCTCAATACAGAAAGAAAAAGATATATTAACAGGTTTGTTTGTTGGTTGAATTGGCTATTTTCATAAAGACCTTAATAGATCAGTTATTACTTCCTTAAGTCTTCCATTTCAGCAAGTGCCAGATCGAGTTTTTTCAATATTCCCCCATAGAGGGTCTTTACATCTCTACGATGAATGGCCTTACTGAAAATACTCATAAGGCCGGCAAAAATTATTATCATAATGGTCGTTGGGATATGAAGTCCCATAAATAAATTGTTAGTGCTCCCTGCAATAATTTCTCGTTTGCTTTCAAATACATCGGAAAACCATATTCCAAAATAAAAAGCAAGTATTAAAACAGGATATACCACGCGATACATTTTGCCATAGCGATCAATAGACCTCGTTATCCACGCTTTAAAGGATTTCAAGAAACCATAGCTATTTTGTCCTTTATCAATCCTTTCCAGGGACTTAAGTTCATGATAGGCTGTGTAGGCCACATATAACAACATGATCAAAATAATACTGCCGGCCAGCAAAGCTCCTGCAAAATAGGAAGCTATGAACAGGAACAAGGCACCCATGATAATACCCCATATATTGATAAGAAACATCTTTTCAAACTTTTCAATGATATGTATCGACTTCCTGTTATAAATGTCATTCACTTTTGGCGCAATCAATGCGCTCGTACTTAGGAAACCTTCTTTCCATATGAATTCAATTGACTTTTCCATCTAATATTTTTTTTAGCTTTTCTTTAATTCTTTTTATTCTGACACCAATATTGTTAGGGTTAGTGCCAATGATTTCAGCAATTTCCTTATAGGATTTTTCTTCCAGGTAAAGTAAAATCACCCCTCTGTCAACTTCCGAAAGCTGCCGAATAGCAGCATATAGCTGCTCAAGTGACTCATCGGCAACAACAGGCGCTTCATCTGATGTTTCTAAAGGCAAAGTACCTGAGGACAAATGCTGACGATTTTTTTTCTGTTTCTTGAGCAGGGTCATACTCACATTCAGCGACAGTCTGTACACCCATGTGGACCACTCTGATTGTCCTTGAAAATTATTTCTGCTCTTCCAAATCTGTAAGCACACCTCTTGATAATAATCTTCGAAATCTTCCTGAGTATCAGTATATGCCCGGCATATCTTGATGACAATGGCGGCAAAAGGCAAAATTGATGATGTATAAAAATCTTCGCTCACACTACTACTTAAAGGTACGCTATAAGACCTTACCTGCAGCCGCAGCCTGCGAATCTAAATGATGTCCTATGACTGAGCCGATTGCCATTCCAAGTGCAACACCCATGGCTATACCCAAAGACCGTTCAGGATTTGGTAAAACGACAATGCCGAAAACAACTCCAAATGATGCTCCTAATCCCATCCCCATCTTGGTATAATATCTTTTGGTGATGAGTGAAAAATCATTCTTTAAATATTTTTGGAACTGTCTGAGTGCTCTTGTAAAATGTCTTTTGTTGTTAGTTGTTGAGACGGAAATTTCAGCCTTTTTCGTGGTTCCCGATTTCAATTTTCTGAAATGGTTAAGCGCATTTTGTAATGTCATAATTTTGATCTTTGCCTGTTTAGTGGCTGAAATCAAAAATTATTACACCCTTCCGAAACTTTTTTTATTAGCTATAGATTGTACCGGAAATTTAGGAAATGTTACCCTTCACTAAACCTGTTAGGTTGACAGCTATTGTAAACCAACCATGGCATGCGGCGCAAACCTTTAATGAAATTTCTTCGCGGGGCCGGAATTTCCCTCTCCCACTAACCTCAGAAAACGGGCGGCATTGTTATAGAGAATGTCTCTTTTTTGCTCCTCTGTTAAAAATGGGGCTTTTTCAATTGCCTCAATGGCTTCCCCAATCTTCTCAGGCCATACCATCTGGTCAGACCCAAACATGATGCGTTTACCCAGGCCCGCCCGAACCAAAGCTTCCAGGTAATCATAAAAGGCTGTGCGCGGGATCACCCAGGTGATGGTAGATACATCCACATAGAGCTGAGGGTACTGATACATAACAGCAATCATTTCATCCCGGAATGGATACCCGGCATTCTCCACAAAAAGCCTGAGTTTTGGATGTTTGACCAACACCTCCTCTAACAAAAGCGGACTACCCGCTGCAGAGCTGAAATGAGGCATATAGGGTCCGATACCCAGGGTATGGATGAGTACAGGCAGATCCAGCTCCTCTGCCAATTTAAAATAGGGCTCCAGGGATGGGTCATTGGGTGGTGTGCCGTGAAGCTGCGTACCTATTTCACCCATTCCGCGAAAGCGACCTGATGCATACATCGGCTTAAGTTCAGCCAGTGCTGAGTTTCCAGCTTCAAGGATAAATGGGGCAGGGATAAATCGATCGGGATCAGTCTCTGTCCATGTCTGAACCGCATTAAAGTCAACACCACTGAGAAAAGCCTTTACAATATTGTACTGGTCCATGGCTGCTACGGTTTTCTTCATCAGCGCTTCAGAGTTGACTGTAGAAGCTCCATCACCTTCGCAGGGGTCAGGCCTACAAATTGATGGTATACCTTCCGGTACATCATGCGGGAGCCCTGTGTGCATGTGCATATCTATGATGGGTGGTCTTTTTTCATCGCCTACATCATTTTGACTGTATCCGTTCAGGGACATGGATACTATGAAGCAAAAGGTTATTAGCGTTTTCATTGGGTAACGATTTTATTTCCGGTTATGCATGACAACAGGAGTAAAATTATGATAAGCTTAAGCGCTTCGCATCGGGGCGATTACCCAATTCTAGGTAGAACGAAAAATGGGTATTTCTACCCATCTACGAAGAAGTTTTTAATTTGGGCTGAGACTATATTAGTCCAGCAGATTTTCTTTGAGCGCAAAAGAGGCTGCTTCTACCCTGGAAGATACCCGGAGCTTTTGGTAAATATTGCTCACATGACGGTCTACTGTCCGTTCACTGATAAACAGTGCATTGGCCATCAGTTTGTTTGATTTGCCTGCAGCAAGCATCTTTAAGACCTGTACTTCGCGAAGTGTCAGGCCATGTATTTCGTATTTCTTTTCTTTTGCCAATAACCTACTGACCCGTTCAAAATCCGGAACTGCCCTTAGCTGCTCGAAATTCCATTGAGCTGCTAATAACTCTGCTTCCGAATTGTCTATGTCATTCATCTCCCGATATACCAGACCTTTCAATTCTCTCGTCAATGCTGATTCATAAGGGAAGTGGAGCCAGTTCCACATTTTTAATGCCTTTTGTAGTTGCTCCAGGGCGAACTGGTAATTTCCTTTTGCAAAAAATACACCACCCTTACAATGTGCGGCCATGGCCTGAAGGTAAGGTGAATCGAAATCCTGGGCAATCTCATTCAATTGTTGTACAGCCTCTGTAGCTTCCTCCATATGGTTGCCCTCAACCATGATATTTATCGCCCATGGAAGTAATTCTGCCAGGCGTATTTGATCCGTTGTTTCCTTTAGGGTGTTTCTTATGGAGGTAACAGCGGCACCCAGCTTCCCCTGGGTCATCCGAAGCATAGCCAGTCCCGGCTGTGGATTCCTGCTCAGCTTAGCGGCCTCCTGATAGCATACTTCCGCCGCTTCAAAATCTCCCAACAGGCGGTGCAGCTCCGCTTTACGGTAGTAGGCTTCCCCTGCAGCCGGTTCTCCCGGAGGTCGTGTCAGCAGGTCGCATGCTTTGGCTGTTCCTTCCAGTGCATGGTCCCATTCGCCGTGAAACTGTAGGATCTCAGCCCTCCTGACCAGACACTGTCCCCTGAAAGGAACGATCTCCGGGTTGATGTCACACCACCTGGTCAACGCTTCAGTCCATTCCTTGGCTCTTCCCAGGTCCCAGATCTTACGACAGGTTTCAATGACCGCACAATAGACAATCCCAACAACAACAGGATAGACTTCCTCTGTCTCAAGAGATACCATCGTTTCATCCAACAGCTTCACGCCCCGCGCCACCTCTCCTTGCCTGACCAACGTCTGACCTAAGCCTAACCGCGCCAGTACCATCACATCAACATCTTCAAATTTCTCACCAATGGCGACAGCCTCCTCAAAAAGGCTTTGGGCCTGGCCTGCCTGGCCACCAGACAATGCACCCAGTGCCGCGGGAATCATCAGCAATCCTTTCTCTGCGCTGTCTGAGCGTGCTTGATTGAGCAGTCTCTCCCCCCTGGCCATCCATCCGCTACTCCTGCCCGTTTCTCCAACATTTATCAGCATGAGCCCAAGCCAAAAAGCACTACGTACGGCCTCCCGGATTTGATTCAGGTCTGCATATCCGATATGTGCCCGTTCCATAATCTCGAAGCTCTGTACGTCGTGACCCGTCAGGTAGGCCGCCAGGCCAAGCATCTGGAGGTCATCAGGTCCAAGATCCCCTTGCTGGTCTGCTTTTGATAACCGCTGATAGATCTCTTTCCAATTTTCAACGCTTTTCATCCCGCTGGTTTTTTAGGATATGCCAGATATATGGCAATGGCTTAAAGATAAGAAAGGGTTTTTAATTGATGGGGCTCTTAGCCTTCGTTGATATTTTCACCAATAAATAATAAGCGATCGGCAAAGTTTAGATTTAAGTCTGCGTCCTTTCTACCTTTCGGTGACAGATTTTCCCCACAGAAGAGCAGACTAGACAAACATATTCTTCGAACATTACAAAAGCTGCTACTCTTTTGACCCATACAGTTTCTTTCCAGCTTCTTCAAATTCATCCCCCGATGTCCAGGTGATGGCTTCTTCGGTATCAGCAATGAGGTAGGATGAATAAGCGAACGCACGAAAAAACTTCTCCAAGTAATTGAAATCCAACGAGCTTACCTCATCCGACGGTCGATGGTAGTATTTCATCAGTTTTCTATTGAATTTTTTGACTCCAGGAGCAATATTCACTGAAGGTATTCCCTTCCTGGCGAAATTATAGTTATCAGAGTTTGCGTACAGGTCCTCTGATGGTGCCGGGTCGCCGGTTAATTTAAGCTCAAATTGGCTGGAAGCTTGTCTTAAGACCTCATCTGCAGTCGTCCTGTTTAAATCAATGACGGTAATAAGCCGTTTATTATTGTAACCGGCTCCATCACAGTTTAAATTGTAGACTGTTTGATTCAATGGAACGAGTGGATGATTTACGTACCATTTACTCCCCAGGAGGTCTACCTCCTCAGCACATAAAGCCATGATAATAACTGAACGTCTGGGCGGATGCTTTACCAGTGCTTTACCAGCGAGCAAAATAGCTGCAGTACCTATCCCATTATCCCTTGCACCGTTGTGAATGCTATCTTTCTCATTCGTCTTAAAGACTCCAATATGATCATAGTGCGCCGAAAGTATGACATACTCTTCTTTAAGTTTGGGATCATCTCCCTCTATCCACCCAATTACATTATTGTCTGAAAATGGAATTGGCTCATGCATTTCAATGACCAGGCTACCGTTGATATTGCCTTCATTGATTAGTTTTTTGATGGCCTCACTATCTTAATTTCTCAGCCAGACATGGGGTATATACCCCTTCTCATTGGTGTGTTTGATCTCAGTGGCGTATGCTACCAAAAAATCTGACAAAGGGTCCCATTCAACGTCTTCAAATGTCATGATTTCAATCAGCGCACTCGCCCCGCTTCCCTTGGTGCGTAATTGTTTAGCGTGCAGGTCCTCAGAAGTATAGGTTTGACCCGTGGTGTTGGCTGAATTACCAGCCAGTGACACAACGACTTTACCCGTCGCATCAACATCAGCGAAATCCTGATCCTGACCGTAACCCACAAACACTACCTCACCTTTGAAAGATAAATGGCCATGGTAGAGCATTAAGAGGTCATCTACATAACTAAAGGAGTCATCTTCAAGGGTAAAGCTCACCTTTGTCGGCGAAAATGGTTGTATCATCTCTACTTCCTGAAAGTGGTCTGTTTTTCCGGGTAGCTTATCAATACCACCGGTATTGAACTCATCAGCAAGATAATCTGCAGCCAAATCAATTTCATCGGTTCCTGTACCACGACCACGCATTTCATCGGAGGCCAGATAAGAAATGCATTTTTTGGCTGCTGATTTGGTTACTGTTTCATCAATAACTTCAAGAATGGTTTCCTGAGAATGAACATGAATTGATAATGCCGACAAAAACAGAAGAGCTAGGCGTTTTATGATGACAATATGTGTATTCATACCAATCTCTAATTCTTGTAAATACAGATAATATTCGGTTTTTTCTGCTTAGGCAACCTAACCTACTGTCATTCCTTACCTAAATTTACTCATTTTTTTATCTCCAACCTAACTACCTTTTACCTTCAACAAGGCCTTAAATAAGCTTAAACCTGCTTACAGTTTAGTAAAATGATATATAGGATTTTGCATTTTAATATATATCTTTTTATATTTAGATATATAGCTATTTATAAAAAGATATATATCGTTTTTTCAAAACCACAGCAGGATTGAACCCAATAGTGCTTACATAACCATTAAAAGAAAGTGTCATGCCCGTAACATATACCATAGCCATGAAAAAGCCCGGGCTTTCCCCGGACGCTGCACCTAAATACTACCCGGTACTCACAGACCGCAGAATCACAGATCTGCGCAAGCTGTGTTACATGATCTCTGATCGATCTTCCCTGACCAGTACCGATGTGATGGGGGTAATCCATGCCATGATTGAGCTGATCCCCGATCTGCTCCAGGATGGCAGAACCGTCCGACTCGATGGCTTTGGCACTTTTAACCTGCATGCCAGCAGTGAAGGCCAGACCAACCCGGACAAGATAACCAGCCGCGATATCACGGGGGTCAGAATGAGTTTTCTGCCTGATAAAGACATCAAACGCAGGCTGAATAAAACAGAGTTTGAGAAGAAGAAAAGTTGATTAACACATCTAACCTAAGCTTAATATCGGTGACAACACTGTGACAACACCGACCTAAAGCTAAAAGCTAAGCTAAATTAGTTCGTATCTCACCAAATCTACCCATTTTTCAACAATTTCTCTCCTACCGGTAATCGCTTCCCTCCGATTTGTTCATTATCTTTATTGGATGCAACGAAGGAAAACCCTGGGCTACCTGGCAGCGATGGGGGCCAGTCCATGGCTCTCCCCACTCCAAAGCCTGGCAGCGGCGCAGACATCGGTGATAAAAAGAAAGATCCCTTCCTCCGGAGAAATGCTCCCCATCGTAGGGGTGGGGACGTGGCATACGTTTGATGTGGGGACCTCCCCTGCTGAACGGGCACCCCTGAAAGAGGTCCTCAAAACCCTGCTGGAGAAAGGGGGCAGCGTCATTGACAGCTCACCGATGTACGGCCGGTCGGAAGGCGTGGTGGGCGACCTGTCTACCGAGCTGGGCATCAACGATAAGCTATTCATCGCCACCAAGGTGTGGACAAGCGGCCGCCAGTCCGGCATCGACCAGATGAACCGCTCTTTCAGCCTGCTTCAGCGCCAAACCATCGACCTCATGCAGATCCACAACCTGGTGGACTGGCGAACGCATCTGACAACCCTGCGGAACTGGAAGGCGGACGGAAAGATCCGCTACCTCGGCATCACCCACTATACGGAAAGCAGCTACAGCAACATTGAGCAGATCCTGAAAACGGAGAAGCTAGACTTTCTCCAGATCAACTACTCCATTGTCAGCCGAAAGGTAGAAGAGCGCATCCTACCACTCGCTCAGGACAAGGGCGTGGCCGTGATCATCAACCAGCCCTATGAGGGTGGTTTGTTGTTTCGGTCGGTCCGCGGCAAGGAGCTCCCGGATTATGCGAAAGAATTTGACTGTAACAGCTGGGGACAGTTCTTCTTAAAGTTTATCCTGAGTCACCCGGCAGTCACGTGCGTGATCCCCGGCACGGACAATCCCAAACATATGATCGATAACATGGGTGCGGGCATGGGTAAACTTCCCAATAATGAAATGAGGAAAAAAATGATTGGGGAAGTGTAGGTGGATTACCAGTAGGTGGCCTGTGAGCCACGGAGAACAGCTCTCATAGGGGCACATTCAATGAATGCCTTTCTTTAATCACTGATCTTTCTAAAGCTACAGAACAGAAAATTCTGGCTAGTGTTGAATGGGGTGGTGTGATCCTCTGTGAGACAACGGATTTTTTCAAATCCCTGTGCAAACTGATCTAGCAATTCAGATTCCGAATATTGTTTGATCTCAAGCCCACTACATTTGGTTGGTCCATTTTCAGAGAACGTTCCTATAGCCAGATAACCATCCACAACTTTCTGGGCTATTTTGAAGTATTGCTTGATTTGATCAGCGTTGGTCAGAAAATGAAAGGTTGCTCGATCATGCCATACATCATAAGTCTTGTCCGAGTTGAATTCAGTAATATCACCTTCAATCCAGGAAACCTGGCTGGCTATGCGTCCCAGTCTTGCTTTTGCCCTTTCCAGGGCATTTGCTGAAATATCCAGGACAGTAACGTCCTCAAAACCCTCATCCACGAGGAAATCCACCAACTTACTATCCCCTCCTCCCACATCTATGATTTTAGCTGTCTTTGGCAGTTTGAAACCATGAATAAAATCAAGTGACGTTTTTGGGACATCCTGCGTCCAACTTACCTCGTGTGACAGTTTAGTTTTATATACTTTTTCCCAATGGTTTTTGATGGACGATTGCATAGGAAATAAAGTCTTTTATCCGGATTTAAGTTCCTACACTTTTTACCACTGACAATTCCACCATGGGTGAAATATTATGCGATCCACTTCTAATAACATTTACAAGCCATCATTTGAGGGTCCCTGGTAAAAAAGAGAATTACTGGTCAGTGGAGACGTTGACACAGGGATTTGAAAATAATCAGAGGCTAACTAAAAGGCGCTAAACGTCTTGGTTTGGTAGTCGTTTTTAGGCTTGGAAAGGCTGGGTACTTTTTTGGTGGAATGACCATAGGTTGCGCACAGAGGCGTGGCGCATGAGGAGAAAATACATGCGCCAAGAAATATAAAACATAAAAGAAATATGTTCTTCATAGTTGGTTACTACACGGCAAAATAACGAAATATAATCCCGCTTGTTGCCTTGAATGAATACTAAGTACGGTTGAAAAGATCAAAGTTCTAAATAGCTGTTACCTTTGAAATGCAAAAAGGATGCCATAGTGCGCTCTGCACGGGTTAAGTTCAATTAAAAATACTTTATATCCACATGAATCCATATTTACAAGCATTAGAAGCAGATAAAAACGGAAATTGGAACAAAGCACATGAGCTCGTACAGGATCTTTCTACGGCCGATGCCGCCTGGATACATGCTTACCTGCATCGTAAAGAAGGTGATCCATCCAATGCAGGTTACTGGTACAGCCGGGCTGGTAAAGACTTCTTCAATGGTACCCTCGAGGAAGAATGGCAGATGCTTTGGGAGCATTTTAGTGAGTGAGGATTTGAAGTGGTCTGTGGGCCACAGACCACAGAGTTCACAGAGTTCGGTGGCCTGAAGCGCTACGGGCTAAGGGTAAAAAGATCAATGGGTGTAATTACACCTAAGCCCCAAAGGGGCGTCATCATACAACACAGGGTGTAGCCCTGTGTCATTCAAAAACAGCAGACCAAGCCCCAAAGGGGCGAAATCTATATTACAATGTAGTAGGAAAATCCGGTGGTCTGTGGGTCACAGACCACGAGTATTTAGTTCGTTGGCCGTACGCAACAGACCAAGGGTGATTCAAAGGAAGCCCCAGCGGGGCGACCTGTTTGTAGAAAATATCAATTTCAGTCCTAAAAGCCCTGTAGGGGCGTCCTGATTTCATTATTTCGATAAGTATGTGATAAGTGGTCTGTGTGTCACAGATCACGGAGAGAGTTTTGGGGTCGCGCAACGAATATCAAATTAACCCTATCAGGCCAACCTACGGCAAAAACTTCGTGAACCGGATCTCTTCGCGGAGGCTTTTCGTGATGAAAAACTGGATCCCACCATTGACGAGGTAGACCTTGATGCCATTCTCAAAGCAGATCTTTACGGCGCTGATCTTGGAGGTCATGCCACCCGTGCCCAGGCCATTGTCGCGCTCTTGCACATAGTCTTTCACCATGTCCAGGTCAGTGACCTCTGCAATGAATTCTGCGCCTTCACCCATATTGGGATTGCTGGTAAACAGACCGTCGATGTCCGAAGCTATGATCAGCCGGTCGGCATCTATCAGCGTAGCGACCAGCGCAGAAAGCTTGTCATTGTCTCCCAGGACGACCTCCTCCACGGCTACCGTGTCATTCTCATTGATGATAGGGATGTAATTGTGGGCCAACAACTCCTCAATCGTATTTCGGGTATTGATTTTGCTCTCCTGATTCTCAAAGTCCCTGTAGGTCATCAGACACTGTGCGACCCGCAACCCAAAGTCGCTAAATACCTCACTATAGATCTGCATCAGCTTGGGCTGGCCAATGGCAGACATGGCCTGCTTGGAGTGCACCACATTGGACCAGCCATTGATATCTACGAACTGCTTCGCGGTGGCGATGGCTCCTGACGACACCAGTATGATGTCATATTCTGCCTGCAGCTCTACAAACTGCCGGGCAATGTCTTCAATTTTCCCCCTGGAGATACGATTCGTCCCTGCTGTCAAGGTGGACGTACCTACTTTCACAACGAGTCTTGGCTTTCTCATCTCACCTGCCCTTGTCCATACACAAACCACTTATTCGTCACCAGCTGGCTCAGTCCTACCGGCCCTCTGAAGTGTAATTTCTGGGTGCTGATCGCTATCTCTGCGCCGAATCCAAACTGGCCCCCATCGGTAAACCTGGAAGAAGCATTGTGATATACCGCAGCGCAGTCCACCTCATTCAGGAATTGTTCCGCTGAACCTGTATCGGAAGAAACGATCACTCCCGAGTGACCTCCGGAATATCGATTGATCGTTTGAACGGCCTCATCCAGGTTTTTTACCGTGGAAAAAAGGATCTTTGGTGACAAAAATTCCTCGTAGTAAATCTCTTTGTCCTTGATAGGGCTGGTACTAGTAAGTCCATTGAAGACATCGCCATCCGTGAGGACTTCCAGATTTATTTGGCTGGCAGCATCCATCAGTTCGGGCAACCATTCTTTCAGCCCGTTGATATTTTCATTGAACAAAACCTTGTCGATGGCATTACATACACTCAGTCGGCTCTTGCCATTCATGATCAGGCTGAGCGCCATCTCCAGGTCCGCATTCTCATGCACATAGATGAAGTTGTTGCCACGGCCACTGACGATGAGGGGTACGGAAGTGTTGCTACGGATGTAATTGATCAGGCCTTCTCCCCCACGTGGGATGATCAGATCGACGTCCAGCGTGTTTTCCTGAAGTAGCTTTTGGGTTTCTGTCCTGTCTATATTCAAATAGGTGACAAAATCTTCCGGAATACCCTGAGACTTCAATGCCTGGTGCCACAACTCCACCAAAAAGAGGTTGGAGTTCCTGGATTCTTTACCTCCTTTTAATAAGATCTTGTTGCCAGCCTTGAAGGCGCTGATCGCAGCCTCGATGGTCACATCGGGTCTGGATTCATAAATGATCAGGATCTTACCGAATGGGACCACCTTGTTCTCTACTTTCATCCCATTGGGATGCTGATAGCTATCCAACACCTTTCCCTGGGGGTCTTCGATGGCGATCACTTCTTTTACCGCTGCGATCATGCCATCGACTTTCTTATTGTCAACCAGCAGCCGGTCAATGAGGGTAGGATCCAGATCCTTTGCCTCATCCATATCCTTTTTGTTGGCTGCAATGATCTCACCGCTACAGGCATCGATCAACCGCGCCAGCTCTTGTAATACAGCCTCCTTCTTTTCACTCCCAAGGATCATGGTTTTTATCTGATTTGTTAAAAGACGGCAAATTTAATTGTAAAAGGTGAGAGTTATGAAGTAAAGTTATCGTGCTTCTACTCCACCTTACTTGCTAATTGCTTTCAGGCTTTCTTCATTGGACCGGATAATGTTGTCAATATCCTCATCCGACAGTACCGCGGAAACAAACAGCGTTTCAAATTGTGACGGTGCCAGGTAAACTCCCCGATCAAGCATCGCTTTAAAGTACCTGCCAAACAATGCCGTATCACATGCCTGAGCATCTTCAACACTATGCACCTCTTGATCAGTGAAAAACAGGCTGTACATACTCCCGATCTGGTTCATGGTGTAATCCAAACCAAGCTTCTTCAAGGTATGAGCATACCCATCCACGATTTTGCTTGTGGTAGCTTCCAGGTGATCATAAATCTCGGGTTGGCTATTCAGTTGATTGAGTGTAGCAAATCCCGCAGCCATGGCTACTGGATTGCCAGACAATGTACCGGCCTGGTACACCGGTCCATCCGGAGACACAAAGTCCATGATCTCTTTTCTTCCACCGTAGGCTCCTACCGGCATGCCTCCACCTATGATCTTACCCAGTGTGGTCAGGTCCGGTTGCACGCCGTAGAGCTCCTGAGCGCCACCTTTGGCCAGGCGGAATCCCGTCATTACCTCATCGAAGATCAGCACAATGCCTTTTTGTGAACACAATGCTCTTAGTCCCTGCAAAAATCCCTCTTTCGGAAGCACGCACCCCATGTTACCCGCCACAGGTTCTATGATCAATCCGGCTATCTCACCCGGATGCTTCGCAATGATTTCTTTGACCGCATCCAGATTGTTGAACGGTGCAAGCAAGGTGTCCTTGGCAGTACCCGTCGTTACACCAGGACTGTTTGGTGTACCCATGGTCATGGCACCGCTGCCCGCAGCGATCAGGAATGAATCCCCATGGCCATGATAGCAACCTGTGAACTTGATAATCTTTTTTCTTCCTGTGAACCCCCGGGCCAGCCGCACGGCCGACATGGTGGCTTCGGTACCTGAATTCACCATTCTTACCTTTTCTATGGAAGGCACCATCTCACAGATCAGCTGTGCCAGGGTCACTTCAGCTTCCGTTGGTGCGCCAAAAGATGTCGAACCCTTTACTGCTTCGATGATCGCTTTTTCCACCTCAGGGTTGGCATGACCCAGGATCATAGGACCCCAGGAATTGATCATATCAATGTACTTGTTGCCATCCGCATCCCACATATGAGGACCTTTGGCCCGACTAAAAAAGACCGGATCCCCTCCCACAGCCTTGAAGGCTCTTACAGGGGAGTTGACTCCACCGGGAATAAATTCTTTTGCTTGTTTAAATAGGTCTTTACTCTTATTGATCTCCATAGGTATTGCGATTCACCACTTCCAACTCTGTATCATTGAATCTTAATATCGGAACGACCTGGTTGTCATTGGCCAACCCATAACTCATTCCTTCAAAAATCTTTCCTTTGGCAAATTTCCCTCCTCTCAGCCCGGTCTGAAAGTACTTCCCATAAGCGCTCATGTGCTGCCCTACAAACCAAATGAGTTCATACCCCATGTAATGGTATTCGGAGGGTATGGTTTTATACCTCCTTGCCAAACGACCGGAAACTTCCTGGTATGAATATTTGGACTTGTCTATATAATCAGGATCTACCATCGTGATGCCCAGGCGTTCAAACTGACTGTAATCGGCCATGGTATAATCCAGCCAGTCAGCGTAAGTATAAATTCTGGTGCTGTCTTTCCTGGCCTGCACCACACTGAGCAGGTTATTGGAAAAGACACTTTTGTGTGTGGCTACCAGAAAATGACCGATAGAATCTTTGGCCATATCCAGGACTTCCTCATAATACACAATCTCTTTTCTGTTGTCATCGTAAGAGATGGGCATCGTAAACCCATCGGGGTCGTCTTCATCTCGCCAAATCCGCTTCAATTCATCAAGCCGGATCCTTCTGTTTTCAACGACCCTGTCAGGAAGCCTCATGATAGAATCCGCTTCACTCCTTGTGAGGTACACCGTATGTTCGGCTGTCAGAGAATCCTGGATCATTATGGCATTTTCCAGGTTTATCGGAGTCATCCAAATGATGTTGTAGCCTGCATTCTCCAATTTGTGTTTGTAAACTGTAGCCAGCAATGAGTCTTTGTCGTTTTGCTCATAAAAGATCATCACATTTCTGTTGGAGTCCACTTCATGCATGGCCAAGTCTGCCAGGGCCAATGCCATTGTTTCCGTGGTTGGTTTCATCAAAAACGAAAACGGGTTTCTCCCGATGATCTCACTGGTGGTGGAGATGGGATTGATCATGTTTATCTTGTGCTCCAGGCTATAGTCCTGTACGGCTTTTACAGGGCCCGAATACAGCGGCCCAACGATTAGATCAAATTCTTCGAGTTGTTTTGTCTCCAGGATAGACTTGGTGACTTCAGTGCTTCTCCTCGTATCATAGGGTACCAGCTGAATAGTTTTTCCCTCCCGCTTCAGGTCCTCTGCTGCCAGCTGCATCCCCTGATAAAGATCGGTCACCAAATTGTTTTGCAGTATCCTACCTGGTTGTTCCAATGACTCAAACATAAAAGGAAGCATGGTGGCTACCTTGTAGGCGTCCTTCCTGACAATGGGTAAGCTCACATCGGAGATAGCCGCTATATCCAGGTCATGGAAGGATCTCAGACTATCTATCAACCCAAAGTCTCTTTCAGAATATGGAAGATCCATAGAACGAGTGACGTAGATCTCAGCCAACAGTTTGTCGTCAGGATGTTCCAGAACAATCCGGGTCAGTGTATCCAGAGAAATGGATTCGAAGAACGAGGATATCAGCGCTTTCCCAGTACTGTTATCTTTGGTGGCATCGGCATACCTTCTGGCATATTGGATCCCCTCTTTGTAATGACCTTCAGTAAATTGTGCATAGGACAGCCAATACAATACTTCTGACTTTTGATCAAAATCAGGATATTGTTCAAGCATTTGCTCCCAGTGGGTGACAGCTATTTCGTGGTCTCCTGACCTATGGGCACTTAAGCCGTAATAAAAAGCGGCATAAGGCGCAAAAGAAGTGTTGGACCGGGCCAGGTTTGCAAATGAAGCTTTGGCGCTCAGGTATTGTTTATTGTTAAACAGTCTTTTTGCTTCAAGGTATTCCTCTTGCACGGACTGTGCCAACAGCAGGATCGGAAGCCCTAATATGAATAAACAATTGAAAACTTTTTTCAATAGAAAGCTGGTTACATGTAGGCTCATTGCAATTCGGTTATTCCCATTCGATGGTTGCTGGTGGCTTGGAGGAAATATCATATACAACCCGGTTAACACCTTTTACCCGATTGATTATTTTATTACTTATTCGACCTAAAAATTCATAAGGTAAATGGCACCAATCAGCTGTCATCCCATCCAGACTGGTCACTGCCCGCAGCGCCACCACGTTTTCATAGGTCCGCTCATCACCCATCACCCCAACGGACTGAATAGGAAGTAGCATCGCTCCGGCCTGCCATACATCATCATAGTGTCCTTCTTCCTTTAAACCTGAGACAAATATATCATCTACCTGTTGAAGAATATGAACCTTTTCGGGTGTAATGTCCCCAAGGATACGAATTCCTAAACCAGGACCCGGAAATGGATGTCTACCCAGGATTGTTTGAGGGATCTCCAATGCCCTGCCCACATTTCGTACTTCATCTTTGAATAGTGAATTCAATGGTTCCACCACTTTCAGGTGCATCTTCTCCGGCAGCCCCCCTACATTGTGATGTGATTTGATGGTCACAGAAGGACCTTTTACAGAAACCGACTCGATCACATCAGGGTAAATGGTGCCTTGTCCCAGCCAGGTGACATCTTTTATTTGCTTTGCTTCCCGATCAAAAACCTCGATGAATACCCGGCCTATGGCTTTCCGCTTGTCTTCAGGATCAGTTTTTCCTTTCAATGCGTCATAAAACTCCTGCTTGGCATCCACACCTTTTACATTGAGGCCCAGACCTTCGTAGGATTCCAGCACACTTTCAAATTCGTCTTTTCTCAACAAGCCATTGTCAACAAAGATGCAATAGAGGTTTTTCCCAATGGCCTGATGAATCAATGTCGCTGCCACAGAAGAGTCGACACCGCCAGACAAGCCCATCACCACTTTGTCATTGCCTAGTTTGGCTTTCAGATCGCTGACCGTCTGCTCTACAAAAATATCTGCCGTCCAGTCCTGTGCCGTCTGGCAAATGTGAACCACAAAATTTCTGAGCAGGGTTTTGCCTTCAACCGTATGTGTGACTTCCGGGTGAAACTGTATCCCATAGATGGGTTTTTCTTTGAACTTAAAAGCAGCTACCGGAATACTTTCCGTATGGGCAATAGATTCAAATTGTTCGGGAAGCTTAGTGATGGTATCACCATGTGACATCCATACCTGGCTGCCAAGTGTCAGCTCTTTGAGCAGGTCAAAATGTGTGTCTATGTGTGTGAGATTGGCCCTGCCATATTCCCTGTGTGCTGACTTACTCAATTCCCCGCCCTGCTTATGGGCCAGCAATTGTGCTCCATAACATATACCAAGCATAGGCACATCAGGCAACTCATCGAAAGCGATATCGGGTGCATTCTCATCGAGCACAGAACAGGGGCTACCAGAAAGGACGATCCCTTTGACTGAATCATCCGGTTTTGGAAAGTGATTAAACGGATGAATTTCACAATAGACATTCAACTCTCGGATCCTTCTGGCGATCAATTGGGTATACTGGGAACCAAAGTCTAGGATCAGGATTTTATCTGTCATGCGGCAAAATTAGCAGAATCGATGAATTATCCGATCCGGTCAATACAGGAGTTTTAATTTCTGGCTTATCAGCTTTGCATTGCCTATCTTGGAACCAAATTTTTTCAGCCTTTGTAATCCATGCCAAACAATGATCTGCATCTTTCTCAGCCTACTATTTCATTTTACAATCCCAATAGAAGAGCGAGATGAGCTTGTGGCCAAACTTGAACAGATTTCAACAGCTCCCGAGCAAATTACCATTTCAAACAACCTGAAAATAGTACGGAAAGGCGGCCACCTACAGGGTATCCAGGCTTACCAGCATCACGATCAGACCTTTTTATATATGTCAGGAAGCTCCACCGAATATGGGTATTTGGCTGCTGCTACCATGAAACAAGTTGAAAAACTGCATATTCTTCGCAATAAGCCTCTGAAGCACGCCGGAGGGTTCCAGATCCACAAAGACTGGTTGGCCGTAGGTATAGAAGACAACGAGTTAAGGAATACTTCTGAAGTTCACGTCTATCAGCTAGGGGATCCACATGCCGGTGAGTTGAAAATCCGTGCTGTTGTAGCAAGGAATGGCGCCTGGGAACGAGCTACTGCTGGTGCTGTAGCCATCATGGAATGGCAGGGTAAGCTACTGATGCTTGTGGGTGACTGGTCTAACAGACACATTGATTTTTACCAGGCCCCATTGGATTTAGGCGAAGAAATGCTGGAATTCCAAAAAACAAGTGAGATAGAGATGGCCACATATGATAAAACCAAGTGGGTAGACCCCATACCCTGGCCCTATCAAAACATCAATTTGATCAAGTATAATGAAATGCTGCTGCTCTTTGGTTTTTCCAGTGGCACAAATGACGAAAACCTGATGGATGTATATACCCTTGAGTCAGCAGGCTCCGATGCACCTATCCTTACCAAGATATATACCAAAAGCTTTCCCAAAACTAGTCTCACCAGGTTTGGATGGGGAGCCGGTGTTGGATTCGATGATGAAAATTTCACATTATATGCCTGCGGCGAAAATATCCGCAAACAAGTTGTGATTACCAGGTATTCCTCCAACTAACTCGCCTTTCTTTGGCATATTTCTAACGATAATTGTAAAATTTTAAACAATGAGTGCGTTTTTTGGATTAAGTTTAATAAATCATGCGCTTTACAAATAGATTGGGATTATCCATTTGAAATATCTTGAATTTTGTATTGATTAGCCGGTTCATAAATAAGACATTGGATGACCAGGGAAGAGCAAAGGTTAATTGAAAGCAGGGAAGGCATAGACTGGAAACAATGGGGACCTTATATGTCGGAGCGACAGTGGGCAACAGTCAGAGAGGATTATTCCGATCATGGCAATGCCTGGGAAGGGGTCATTCATGATCATTCGAGAAGCAAGTCCTACCGGTGGGGCGAAGACGGCATTGGCGGATTCAGCAATTCAGATCAGCGTATTTGTTTTTCCTGGGCATTTTGGAATGGTAAGGATACCATACTGAAAGAACGCCTTTTTGGCTTGTCCGGCAACGAGGGAAATCATGGTGAGGATGTAAAGGAGCTCTACTATTATCTGGATAGTACGCCTACGCACTCCTACATGAAAATGCTCTACAAGTATCCTCAAAGCGAATTCCCTTATAAGGAGCTGGTTGAAAAAAACAGAACCCTAACCAAAAAGGATCCTGAATATGAGATCATCGATACGGGGATCTTCGACAAGGACGAATATTTTGACATATTTATGGAGTATGTCAAAAGCACTCCTGAAGATTTTCTCCTGACTGCCGAGATTCACAACCGGGGACCCAAGGAGGCTGAGATTACTGTTTTACCTACCATCTGGTTTAGAAATACATGGTCTTCGGGCAGGGATAAGATCAAGCCTCAAATATTCCAGGTTGATGCTAACAGGATGACTATCAAGCATCATCTGTTGGGCAATTTTCAGGTTTACCTGGACGGCACGCAGGAAGAGCTGCTGTTTTGTGAGAATGCTACTAACAGAATGCGATTATATGGCATAGAGTCAAAAGAAAAGTATTGCAAAGACGGAATCAATGATTATATCGTAGACGGAAATCCAACCGTCAACACACAAAAAAAAGGCACAAAAGCAAGTGCTCACTTCAAATTAAAGATCCCGGCTGGGCAGAAAAGGACGGTTAGGGTCAGGATGACCAAAGAGGTTCTGGATAATCCTTTTGAACATTTTGATGCTATCTTCAATGAGATAAAGCTAGAATGTGATGAGTTTTATCAGAAAAAGCAAAGCAAGATCCCAACTGCTGAATTAAAGAATGTCCAAAGACAGTCCTTTGCAGGGCTGATGTGGAGCAAGCAATTCTATTATTATAACGTCAACAACTGGATCCACGGGGATCCTGGCCGGTATAAGCCTTCGGAAGCCCGGAAACATGGCAGGAACAGTGATTGGAAGCATATGTATAATTATGACATTATATCTATGCCCGACAAATGGGAGTATCCGTGGTTTGCTGCGTGGGATCTCGCATTTCATTGTATCCCAATAGCCCGGATCGATCCGGATTTTGCCAAAGACCAGCTGATGGTGCTACTCAAAGAGCGTTATATCCATCCCAATGGACAAATTCCTGCCTATGAGTGGAATTTCAGTGATGTGAACCCTCCGGTGCATGCATGGGCTGTATTGCGGGTTTATAAGATCGACCGCAGAATGAACGGTGGCAAAGGTGACATTGATTTTCTCCAGCGCGCATTCCATAAGCTGCTGGTCAATTTCACCTGGTGGATCAACAGGAAGGATAAAGACGGATCCAACATCTTCGAGGGAGGATTCCTTGGACTGGATAATATCGGGGTTTTTGACCGAAATCACCCGATCATAGAGAATTCCCGGTTGGAGCAGGCAGACAGTACAAGCTGGATGGCAATGTTTTCATTGAACATGTTAAGGATATCGCTGGACCTGTCCAATGTTTATCCAACCTATCAGGATATGGCCATCAAGTTCTTCGAACACTTTCTATACATCGCCGGCGCGATGAACGGCGTGGACGAAGAAAAGGTAGACCTCTGGGATGATGAGGACAACTTCTATTACGACGTGATGCACGTACCCGGCAAAGAGGCAAAACAAATGCGGGTAAGGTCTATGGTTGGTCTGATCCCACTCTTTGCTGTGGAGATCCTCAATTCTGACGTTTACAATAAGCTTCCTGAGTTTAGGGAAAAACTTGAGTTTTTTCTGAAGGAGCAACCTAAGCTGGCTTCACTTGTATCCCGGTGGGAAGAACAAGGTAAGGGGGAGCGTAGGCTGCTGAGTATCCTTCGCGGATTCCGCATGAAAAAAATACTGGAACGGATGCTCGACCCGGAGGAGTTTCTGTCGCCACATGGTATCCGGGCCCTGTCGAAATATCATGAGAAAGAACCCTATCAGCTGAAGATTAATGGGGATGAGTTTAAGGTAAAATATCTCCCCGGAGAGTCTGATTCATCTTTCTTTGGTGGAAACTCCAACTGGCGGGGGCCTGTTTGGTTTCCAGTCAACTATCTCATCCTGGAAAGTATGTTGAAGTTCTACTTCTATTATGGAGATGACTATAAGGTAGAATTCCCGAAAGGCAGTGGAAAGATGATTACACTCCTGGAAGCTGTACGAAAGCTCACAGAAGACATGATGGGTCTTTTCCTGCCTGATAAGAAAGGCTATCGACCCATTTATGGAAACCAGAAGAAGTTTCAGGAAGACCCTCACTTCAAAGACTATATCCTCTTCTATGAGTATTTCAATGGCGATAATGGGCTTGGCCTTGGTGCATCACATCAGACTGGCTGGACAGGACTTATTTCTGAAATGATCCATCGCTACTACAATACCGAAACAGTCATCAAAGTTTAATACTCGTTTTCAGAAAGTAACATAACTTGCGACCTGAAAATTGTTCACCCATGAAATTACTAATCACCCTATTCGCTATTGTAGCGTTTCAACTCACAGCATTAAGCCAATCTGCAAAGCCCAAACTGGTTGTTGGCATCGTTGTCGACCAGATGCGTCAGGACTATCTGCTTCGTTTTGCAGACAAATACGGCGATGACGGTTTTAAGCGACTAATGAAAGACGGTACAGTGGCTTACAATGCCCATTACAACTACATTCCCACCAATACAGGACCGGGACATGCATCGGTCTATACCGGCACCACACCCAGCATGCATGGCATCATCTCCAATGGCTGGTATGATAAAAAGTCAGGCAAAAGCCTGTATTGTGTAGAAGATAACAATCAACAAGTGGTTGGTGGCGATGAAGGCTCCGGGAATGTTTCGCCCGTCAATCTTGTCACTACTACAATCACTGATGAGCTAAAGTTGAGCTCCAGCTTTAAAAGCAAAGTGATCGGGATCGCTATCAAAGACAGGGGGTCTGTCTTACCTGCCGGCCACAATCCTGACTGCGCTTACTGGTTTGACAGCAAAACGGGAAATTTCGTTACCAGTACCTATTACCTGGAAGCGTTACCTGGCTGGGCAACAAAATTCAATAAGGATAAGAAGGTTGAGAAATACATGAAAAATAAATGGGAGCTATCATTTCCGATTGAGGCATATGTAGAAAGCCGATCGGATGACAACACCTACGAAAGGTTGTTTGGAGGCATGGAGAAACCCACCTTCCCATATGACCTGCCTGCTCTTTCCAAAGCTGAATCAGCCTCTGAAGTGATCAGAGGAACTCCCTATGGAAATACCTTAACCATGGATTTTGCTTTATCAGCCCTCGAAGGTGAAGACATGGGCAAAGACGAAATCACTGATTTTCTGGCAGTAAGCTTTTCTTCGACAGACTATATTGGGCATCAGTTCGGTCCGTATTCTGTTGAGGTGGAAGATACCTACATCAAGCTGGATCGGGAGATCGCCAGGTTATTGAATTTCCTGGATACCAATGTGGGTAAAGGTGAATACGTGGTCTTTGTCTCGGCCGATCATGCGGTGGTGGCCAACCCACAGTATTTGGTTGATAACAAATTGCCGGGTGGTTTTGCCAATACAGGAGCTATCAAAGCTGCCATTGAAGAGGCTGTGTCGGACATGTTGGGTGAAGGAGAATATATCCTGAGCATATCCAACAACCAGGTTTATCTAAACCATGCGTTACTGGAAGAGGAAAGGGTGCCGGCTTCAGAAGTGTTATTCAACATCAGTAAAGAGCTGATCAAGCTAGATGATATTGCAAATGTTTATTTTCCTTCGGAGCTTGGCATTTCCGGGGAGCTTCAAAGCACGCTGCTTAGCAATGGACACAATGCCAAGCGGTCAGGCGACCTTTTATACAGACTAAACCCTGGGTATCTGGGAGGAAAACCTGGTGACCGCGGAACATCCCACGGATCGGGTTACACTTATGATACGCATATTCCCATGGTTTTTTATGGGACAGGCGTGCCTGCCAAAGCTGTTTATCGAAAAGTAAACATTACCGACATCGCCCCTACCCTTTCAATGATGTTACAAATTACATTACCGGCCTCAGCGACCGGACATCCTCTAACTGAAATTTTTGAATGAAAAATATCGGACTCATCTTTGACATGGACGGTGTCATCGTAGACAATAATACCTATCATTTCCTGGCCTGGCAGAAGCTTGGTGAAAAATACGGGATCGACATCACACCGGATTATTACAAAAACAAAATGAATGGGCGGACCATCAGGGAGCTGGTAAGAACAGTCTTCAAAGAGGTGCCTCAAGATAAAGTTGACCACCTGGGTGAGGAGAAAGAAGCAACCTACCGGGATCTGTATAAAGACCTGATCACCCCCAATAAGGGTCTTATCCAGCTACTGGACATGGCAAAGGCCGAAGGGATACCCATGGTAGTAGGTACTTCAGCACCTTTGGTGAATGTAGAGTTTACCATTGACAGGCTCAACTTAAGAGACTACTTTGTAGATATATTGGATGAGCGGGCGGTCACCCTGGGCAAACCCAATCCGGAAATCTACCTTAAATGTGCCAAAGCCATTGGCCGCTCTCCGAAAGATTGTATCGTTTTTGAAGATGCTGTTTCAGGGATCACCGCTGGCAAGTCTGCCGGTGCGAAAGTTGTCGGTTTAGCGACCTCGCATTCGAGGGATGAACTGGACGCAGACCTGGTGATAGATAATTTTGAAGGCTTCGGAATGAAACAGATTAGTGAGGTTTTGAGTTAAATAGAGTCATGAGGAAAAGTATCGTCGTCCTTGTTTGCAGTTTCTTTGCCGTTGGGCTATATGCTCAGCCGTTAAAAATTGCCAAGCTCAAGTATGACGGTGGCGGTGACTGGTATGCCAACAAGACTGCATTACCAAACCTCATTGCGTTTTGTAATCAAAACCTCGGGACGGACATTGCCAAAGACGAAGAAATTGTGGAGGTGGGCAGCCCTGACTTATTCACCTTCCCTTTTGTCTATATGACCGGTCATGGAAATGTAGTCTTCAGTGATCATCAGGCAGAGAACCTCAGAAAATACCTGATGTCAGGAGGTTTTCTTCACATTGACGACAACTATGGTCTCGATCAATTTATTCGGGTGGAATTCAAAAAAGTATTTCCTAACCTGGAATTTATTGAAATACCCTATAACCACCCCATCTATCATCAAAAGTATGACTTCAACAACGGGCTCCCTAAGGTACACGAGCATGATGGACAGCCACCTCAGGGGTTCGGCATATTTTATGAAGGCCGCCTCGTCTGTTTTTACTCCTATGAAAGTGACCTGGGCAATGGATGGGAAGACAAAAGCATCTACAATAACCCGGAAGAAGTGCGTCAGCAGGCCCTGAAGATGGGGGCCAATATCATTTCATATGTGTTTACCGGTACCCCAGAGGTAGAGCAGTAATTATATCCATTTAAATCCTTGAAGTATGAAGACTTTGACCAAATCGGAGTCTTCGTGTCTATTCTTTTACCTAAGAACACTATTTTAATACAACTAATTCGGAATTCGTGGCTACAAAAAAACTTAGATGAGTCCGCTTAAAGTTAGCCACGGATGCGGATAAATAGCTGCAGTCTTCTAAATAACACGGATTACTTCGAATAAATCTGAGCTCGTCAATGCATAATCACATCAATTCGTGTATCGTGGTATAAAATGGCTGGGTAGGTCAAACAAAAAAAAGGCCGCACCCGGAGGCACGACCCTTCACCTGATAGATAACCTATCTTATCCTCTTCCTCTTGGCCTGATCACTCTTGTTACCGTCTCACCCTCATCTGTAGTGATCTGAGTACTTCGGTCACATTCTCCATCTCCATAGTCAATGATTGCACTTCGGTCTCCCACAATGATTTGTTTTACCCCGGCAACAGGGATCAAAATTCTTCCAGCTCTACATCCTCTCTTGAAGATCAGTGTCTCCAGGATATTCACTTCATAGTCTACGCCATTCAGGTTCACCCCACTGGCTGACCCATCTACCGTCGCATAATTCTCTCTTCTGTCCAGGTGCCAATACAAGGTTCGCAGATGACTCGCTTCACGGGTAGCAAATGTTCCATCGGGGAATGTTATTTTACCGCCCTCAAGTACTGTTTCGAAGCTCAACGAATTCTCTGCATTTTCCTCATTCGTCACATTGGTAACTTTCCTTACGCCCTCCACATGGATGCTATCCACATAAAAATCCTCGAAAGTCACGATTCTGAATGATCCACTCTTTTTCATCCTGCCATCATACTCGATGATGATCTTTCCACTTTTTACCACTCCATGCGGTCCTTCACAACCATCCCCAAAGTCAATGGTAATGATCTGGTTTACTGTATCTTTTGTGACTTCAGCACAATCCAACAGTTCATCTCTCGTCACACGAGCACCTGTTTCTTCATCCAATGTTTCCATCCCTGCCTCAGAGAGCAGGTCTATTTCCTCTATCGTAGATTCAAACGCTGCCTCAGACTCTATATCGAATGAAGCAATGTCCGGATTACCCTCTTCATCATTCTGGCAAGCCGATAAAAACAGGGAAAACAACACTCCAACTGTCAACGCTTTAATAAATACCTTTTTCATCGTTTATAAATTTAGTTTTAATTGATTCGCCCTTTGGACAATGAAAAATGGATAAGGTTTAATTCGATTATGAATTTTATTTTAGATGAGGATTATATTTTTTAACTTAATCCCTCTAAATCATCTACTTTGCCCTTTTTTGCCGTCAACTGAGAATGATGAAATATTTAATACTTGTATTCTTCCTGGCTCAAAATCTTCAGATACTTGCCCAGGGATGTAGTGATGCCGGATTTTGTACCATGGGTGCCATGAAACCGGATCAGAATTATAGCAAGCGAATAGACCTCAAGCTCAGGTCTGTTGAGTTAAGCTTCTATCGGGGATCGACAACCCTTTCTCCCACCATCTATGTATATACCGCTGATGTAACCATTGGAGTCAATGATTATAACTTCTTCCAGGTCAAGGTCCCTTATCAAATGACCACCGGTAATTTTGGGGAAACACAAGGTCTAAGTGATATCTCGCTTGCCTGGACTCGCCAATTGGTTACCAATGAAAATTACTCCATCAGTGCCACACTTGGAGCCAAGATCCCCTCCAATGATTCAGACATCGACAGACCAGATGGAGCTTTTGGTTCTGACGGAGACTTCCCCATGTATCAACAGGTAAGTCTCGGAAGCTATGACCTTGTCGCTGGGGGAGCTTTTATCACGGATGAGTGGCTGATCGCTACAGGTGTGCAGATTGCACTTACTGAAAACAAAAATGATTTCAGATGGGGTCAATGGCCTGAATACCCCAGCATTGAATACGTTGAAAAATATGATTTGGCTAATAACCTGAAGAGAGGTACCGACATCATGCTCAGGGTGGAACGAAATTTCCGGTTTACAAACTTCAATTTTAACATTGGCTTGCTCCCGATCTACAGAATCACTAAAGATGAACGCTACGATTTCAGGAATGATGAACGCATCAAAATAGATGGCACTACCGGACTGGCCGCTTCTTTGCTGGTTGGTGGAGGGTATCGGTTCAATGTCAACAACGGCGTAAGGGTACTGTTTGGACGAAAGCTTGCACAACGTGAAGTAAACCCGGACGGATTAACCAGACATGCCGTGCAAACAATCAGCTATATCTACCGGTTCTGACATGAAAAACATCGCTATACTTTTTGTCTTCATTTTATCTTACACCACCGCGTATGCTCAACTGTCCCTCTATGAGCAAGCGAATAAGGACCTCAATGATGGGAAATTTACAGAGGCTCTACAACACTTCAAAGAAGCAGGAGCTGCTTTCTCCGGTGCTGGCAATTCAAGAATGTATACACTGTGTAAACTTGGTGAAGCTGATGCTCACCTGAGCCTGGGACAGATTGAGATTGCCAGGTCCATCGCTACAGGAACAGAAAAATTTGTTTCTACCCTCTTTAAAAATGACAAGCCATTGGTCATCAAGGCCAAGATGGTCTGTGGAAATGCTTATCTGAGATCCGGAAGGATCGATCAGGCGCTGGAAAACCTTAAAGATGCTGAATCACTTCTTGAAGAAGAAGACCTGGAGGCTGCCGAATGCTACGACGACCTGGGTGTCATCTACACCACCAACGGTAACCAGGAGTTGGCTCTGCAATACCTCCAGAAGGCCCTGGCTATCAGACAATCCAACACAGAAGACCAGGTACTGGTGGCTGATTCATACAATAATATAGGCAGAGTGTATCTAAATGATGAGCCTTTACAGGCCATCATTTATTTCAACCGGGCGCTTAAGATCTACACAGAGCAATTGGGAAAGACACACCCGAAAGTAGCGGTCATCTATAGCAACATGGCCTTTGCCAATGCCAACCAAAACAACTACAATGACGCCCTGACCTACCTGGATGAGGTAGCGCAGATTTATGATGCGATCTACACCACGGATCATCCCAACAAGGCCTTTACCATGAACAACCAGGGAAGGATCCTGGAAATGAAAGGTGATTTCCCCGGAGCTTTAGACTATCAAAATCGGGCTTTAAACATGTACCTGGAACTTTATGGAGACAGGCATCCGGAAGTGGCCAATACCTATTTCCTCATCGGTAGTGTTCATCAAAAAACCGGTGATTACCCGGAAGCCATTGCTTCCTTCCAAAAATCTATCTATGCCAATTTGTTTGATCAGGATTACACAGACATTTACAGTCTGCCGGAGATCAGAGATTATTTCAATGCAGACATTCTGCTGACTTCTCTTCAAGCCAAAGCTCAGTCGCTCGAGGCTTTTCACTACAGTAAGACATTGAAATTGAAAGACATCAATGGGGCTTTAAACACGCTGATCAAGTGTGATGAATTGATCACGCAGATCAGACAGATCAGGTTTGATGAGGCTGACAAACTAAAATTGGGGGAAATTGCTTCCCAGATCTACGAGAATGGAATTGGAATCGCTACCTATTTGAGTGAGCGGACCTTCAAAAAGGATCACTACCTGAATCTCGCTTTCAATTTTTGTGAAAGAAGTAAATCATCGATCCTGTTATCTGCCATCAATGATACCAACGCCAAACAATTTGCCGGGATCCCCAATAGCGAGCTGGCGATTGAAGATAGCTTAAAAAGTGAGATCGGTTTCCTGGAACAAAGACTTGCACAACTCGACAAAGAAGACGAAATCCAAAAAGTAAAGATCGAGCTGCTCAAGTATCAGAATGCACTGCGGGACTTCATCGGCAGACTGGAGACCCGATACCCTGAGTATTATGATTTGAAGTATAACACAGAGCTGGCAGGCATACCCCAGATCCAGTCTCAACTTGATGACCAGTCAGCCCTCCTCTCCTATTTCATTGGCACAGACAGGGTCTATATTTTTCAGATCACCAATGATAAAGCCCATCTCCATAACCTTCCGAAAGACGAGCGTTTCAATCAATTGGTGAGTGGGTTCAGGAACTCGATCAAGTTCTATGTGGATGAAACCTTTACCACAACATCATTCTCGTTGCAAAACCTTCTGATCCCTAAGCTACCTGATGAGATCAATCAATTGGTCATTATCCCAGACGCGGCCATCGGCTCCATTCCCTTTGAAGCATTGGTTTATGAAAAAAACGAGACCAACGCAGTGCGTGACAATAAATACCTGATCAACAAGTTTGCCATGGGGTATGACTATGCGGCTACACTTTTTGTGAACAAATCCAAAAACTCCACCACATCTGGACAGACCGGAATTCTCCTCGCTGCACCTGTCACCTTCGAGTCGAACGGCCAGTATTTACAGCAGCTCCCTGACTCGAAGAAAGAAATTGATGAGATTGAAAAATTGTTTTCTAATGCACAGATGAAAACTGTCTCGTCCACCGGCCCGCAGGCATCTGAAGAGATGATCAAGACCATAGCGCTATCAGACTTCCAATTCATTCACCTGGCTACACATGGAATTGTCAATCAATCCAAGCCAGAGCTCTCCAGGGTTTTTCTTTGTCCCGGTCAAACAGAAGATGGCAGCCTCTATTCAGGAGAGATCTACAACCTGAAATTCAATGCCAACCTTGTCACCCTCTCTGCCTGTGAAACAGGTCTGGGACAGATAGCTAAAGGAGAAGGCATCGTGGGCCTCAGCAGGGCATTACAATATGCCGGAGCCCAAAACCTGATCGTTTCTTTGTGGCAGGTAGCTGATAAATCCACAGCCGATCTGATGATTGAATTTTACAACCATTCGCTGAATGACAGCGGGAATGGTTATGCAGATGATCTCAGGGCTGCTAAGCTTAGCTTGCTACGGTCAGAAGATTATTACAACCCATACTTCTGGGCACCCTTTATATTGATTGGGCAGTAATTGGAATTCGGTCTTAAACCCGGATTAAACTAACAATCCGTATTCCCACCAGCCTGGTGGAGTTTGATTACCTGAGAAATAAAGTCTGAAAGGCCTGTTTCTGATAGTTTCAGCGTCTTTTTGATTCTAATGCACCCCTTTCCTGTGTCAAAACCTTCCAACAACGTTTCGGAATTTTCTACCTTATCAATATCTCCCACATAGAGTGCCACATACGCCTTTTGAGCATTGAGGTGAAAGATGTTTTTAGATCCATCCCCATAGCATAGCATGCTGTACTCTATATCCTCTTTTGCCTCAGGCCAAACTTGCCTGATCATTTTTCGTACATTTTCCACCTGGACCTTTCGCCAGTCATCTTGGAGCTTTTGCAGATATTCTGTTGGTGTGGTCGCTTGATACTGCATCCTGCTTACTCCACATGTTGATCTATCAATATCACATTTCCATCAGGATCCTGAACCATGATGTTAGCAGGCCCCTTTGTTGATTCATCCGCCTCGGATAGCAGGCTTACGTTCTGATCTTTTAGATGCTTCTGGATGGCTCTTACGTCGTCAAAGTCCGATAATGTATTGGCATCAGCATCCCAACCCGGATTAAAAGTGATCACATTTTGTTCGAGCATCCCCTGAAACAGTCCGATCAGGGAAGATTCATTTTTCATGATCAGGTATTTTGATTCCATGCTCCCGGCAAAAACCTCAAACCCGAGAGCCTGATAAAATGCCATTGACTTCTCAAGATCTTTTACGTTGAGACTGAGTGAAAATGCTCCGAGTTTCATAGTTGTTGTGATTTAGTGATGAATGGCATATATTTCAACCCGTATGAATTGACCATCTTTTGTAAATATAGTGAAGATAGGACATGAAAGTCAGGTGTTCTCATCATCAATCCATTGCCAAACCGAGTTTACTTCAAGGATTCCGAAGAAGGTCAATCTCATCCGTACCAGACATAAATTTCCTTTGTTATCTTTGCGGCTTCATGAAAAAAGTTGCTTTTTACACGTTGGGCTGCAAACTGAACTTTTCGGAGACATCCACCCTATCCCGGATGTTTCAGGACAGGGATTATGAAAAGGTCAATTTCTATGATCGACCGGACATTTTCATCATCAATACCTGCTCTGTAACTGAAAACGCAGACAAAAAGTGTAAAAAACTGGTCAGAGAGGCCAAAAAGATCTCCCCTGAAAGCTACATCGCGATCGTAGGATGCTACGCCCAGCTAAAACCCAAAGAGATCTCGGAGATCGAAGGCGTGGATGCCGTATTGGGAGCCGCAGAAAAGTTTATGCTATTCGATTACCTGGATGAGTTTGTCCCCAACAAAGAAACCCGGGTTTTTGCTTCAGAAATCAAAGAAGCCAAACGGTTCAATGCTTCCTATTCCTACGGGGAACGCACCCGGACATTCCTCAAGGTTCAGGACGGCTGTAACTATGGCTGTGCCTTTTGCACCATTCCACTCGCCCGGGGGAAAAGCAGAAGTGACACCATAGAAAGCATCATCTCTCAGGCGGAAGAGATCGCTGCCACAGATGTAAAAGAAATTGTATTGACGGGGGTGAACATTGGTGATTACGGTGTCATTGATGGAAAACGTAGTGAGAAGTTCATCAACCTCCTCCAGGCATTAGATCAGGTGGATGGTATCGACCGGATCAGGATCTCTTCGATAGAGCCCAACCTGCTCACCAACGAGATCATTCATTTTGTTGCGGGATCCAAAAAATTCGTACCTCATTTCCATATCCCCCTTCAATCAGGGAGTGATGACATCCTGAAGAAGATGAACAGGAGGTATCTGAGCGGATTATACCGCGACCGTGTGGAGACCATCAAATCCCTGATGCCCGATTGCTGCATTGGTGTGGATGTGATCACCGGATTCCCCGGAGAAACTAAAGACCGGTTTCTGGAAACCTATCATTTTCTTAATGAGCTGGACATCTCCTACCTGCACGTGTTTACTTATTCCGAGCGGGCCAATACACCAGCTATTGAGATGGATGGAGTGGTTCCTGTGAACGTGAGACGAGAAAGAACGACCATGCTCAGAGGCTTGTCGGAGAAGAAAAAGCGACACTTTTATGAATCCCAGCTGGGCAACCAGGCCACCGTACTCTTTGAAGAAGATATCGAGGAAGGTATGATCCATGGGTTTACTGAAAATTATGTGAGAGTCAGAGCCAAATATGATCCTATCCTCATCAATGAGCTGAAAGAGGTAAAACTGGAAGAAATCAGTGAAGCTGGAACGGTAGAAGTGTCGGAACCCGAAGAAATTTTAACCCACTAGCATGAAGATTATTTGTATTGGCCGAAACTATGTAGATCATATTGAGGAGTTGGGGAATGAACGCCCTGAAAGTCCTGTGATTTTCATGAAGCCGGATACCGCTATCCTCAAAGACAATGAACCTTTTTATCATCCGGATCATTCACAGGAGGTTCATCATGAGGTGGAAGTCCTGGTGAAGATCAAAAAAGAGGGCAAGTCTATTGAACCTGAGTTTGCACCCAATTATTATGATGAGATCGGCCTGGGCATTGATTTCACAGCACGGGACACTCAGCAGCACCTGAAAACCAAAGGGCTGCCCTGGGAACTGGCTAAAGGATTTAATGGTTCTGCTCCTGTATCAAAGTTTATCGCTAAAGCAGGTTTTGATATGAGAAACCTCGACTTTAAACTGGAAAAAAACGGAGAAACGGTCCAACAGGGAAACACCAGCCTGATGTTGTGGCCCATTGACGAGATCATAGCCTTTGTTTCTAAATATTTTACCTTGAAGACAGGCGACATTATCTTCTCCGGGACACCCAAGGGAGTCAGCCAGGTGAAGATCGGTGATCGTCTCACAGGGTATATCGATGATCAACAGATGTTTGACTTTGAAATAAAATAATTGCTGGGGACTTATCACTTCATGGGTTCTTCAGCGTTTTTAATTCTTGTGTGTAGGAGAAGGAATTTATGCGTGTAATAATTTC
This sequence comes from Cyclobacteriaceae bacterium, assembly GCA_965223915.1. GTDB lineage: Bacteria > Bacteroidota > Bacteroidia > Cytophagales > Cyclobacteriaceae > UBA7330. The sequence goes on from OZ245027.1 coordinate 5,249,896, forward strand.
TGCGTTTTTAGCAGTCCTGTTAATCAATCAATTGTTCGGACAGTCATTTACTGATGATGACTACTATCTTTTCCCCATCAACCCGGGGGAGCAAAACCTGCTAGCCGGCACCATGGGCGAACTGAGATCTTCCCATTTCCATGCGGGACTGGACATCAAGACCGGAGGGAGAACAGGGCTACCCGTGTATGCAGCCGCCAGCGGATATGTCTACCGCATTAAGATCTCTCCGGGGGGCTATGGCAATGCCCTTTACCTCAACCATCCCAATGGCACCACCACCGTTTACGGACATTTGGAAAGCTTCAGCCCCGTACTGGAGGAATACATTCTGAACGAACAGTATGAACGCGAACAATTTAGTGTGGATCTGTTCCCTGAAGATGGTGCTTTCCGCTTTGAAAAAGGAGAGGTTATCGCTTACTCAGGAAACTCGGGATCTTCCAGTGGGCCCCATCTGCATTTTGAGATCCGTGACCGACATCAAAGAATACTCGACCCGCTCAAGTTTAACTTCCCCGAGATCAAAGACAATATGCCGCCTTTCCTGAAAGGCGTGGCTTTTGTATCTCTTGATGAAAATGCCAGAGTCAACGAGGCATTTGGAAGATACGGCTTTGATGTGATCAAGGTAGACGGGGTCTTTAAGACAAGGGCACCTATCTCTTTGGAAGGTAACATCGGAGTAGAGATCTATGCCTATGACCTGATGGATGGTGTGTGGAGTCGCAATGGCGTGTCGGAAACAGTGATGCTGCTCGATGATGATACGGTATTCAGGGAGTTGAAGTCCAACCTTTCTTTCGGAAACCAAAAAAACATCCTGGTGCATGTGAATTACCCTCATTATGTACAGACAGGTCAAAAGTACAACCGGCTGTATGTGGAAGATGGTAACACCAATGACATTTATGTGACCCCTTCCAAAGGCATTCACATTGATTCGGAGCCTCATGTGCTCACCATCCTGATGCGAGACAGCAAAGGCAACCTCGTGAAATTTGAAAATAAGATCAATGAACGGAAAATTGTATACCGGCCAAGGCCTGATTTTTCTGAATTCGAGATTTTCAGGAATTACCTGCATTTCGAAGCTCCCTATGTTTCCACTCCCAGCCAGATCTATGTGTATTTTGGACCATTGGGCAAAGAAGTGATCCCTTACAGGATTGAAAAGAGCAAGGCATATTACCTGTGGGACCTCCGCAATGGCCTTCCGGACTCCATCGACTATTGCGGCAACATCAGGAAGACGCAGATCCAGGCCATGATCCCTTCCGCCTCTGAGCACAGCTTTTACAACGAAGACGTGGAACTGCTATTCAGAAAAAACAGCCTCTTCGATACCCTATACCTTCAATTTGAAAAGTCTTATGATTCGATCCATGGGTTTGAGGAGTTTAAGTTCAACCACCGCAAAGATCCGATGAAGGGCTCTGTGCGGGTGCGCCTCAAATCTGATGGTCATTATCCGTTTGGCAGTCAGGCTTACACTTTAAACAATGGCAGACTGGGTTATTTGGGTGGCTCCTGGGATGGCGAGCAGGTCGAATTCTACACCCGGGACCTGGTCACGTTTACCATAGCCAACGACAGCATTGCACCCAGAATCAGACCGGTTATCGTGAACAGGGACGAACTTTATTTCAAAATCAGCGATGATCTTTCCGGTATAAAAACGTTTAATGCTACCTTAGACGATGAGTTTGTTTTAATGAAATACGAACCCAAGAAATCTTTGATCTGGTCAGAGAAAAAAGATAAAAACATTCCTTTCAAAGGTGTGTTTGTATTGGAGGTAGAAGACAATGCCGGAAACAAAGAAACCTATAATTACACCTTTAAATAGAAAACGATAAGCTCATGAAACTTAAAGCCGGAGACAAAGCCCCAGACTTCACAAGTAAGGACCAGGACGGAAAAGAGATCAAACTTTCCGATTTCAAGGGAAAGAAAGTGGTGTTGTATTTCTATCCCAAAGACGATACCCCCGGTTGTACTGCCGAGGCCTGTAATCTGAGAGATAACTACGAGTTGATGCAGTCTAAGGGCTATGCAGTATTGGGAGTGAGCGGTGACGATGAGGCCAAACACAAGAAGTTTATCGAGAAATATGACCTTCCTTTCCCCCTGATTGCAGATGTTGACAAATCAGTTCATGAGAAATACGGCACCTGGGGCGAGAAATCTATGTATGGCAGGAAATATATGGGTACCCTCCGTACCACTTTTGTCATTGATGAAAATGGAAAGATCGAAGAGGTCATTGAAAAAGTCAAGACCAAAGATCACGTGAGTCAGATCCTGAAGTGATATAACGCTTATTTTGATTTAACAAACTCATTCACATCAATACCAGCTTGTTTTAATATCGCTCGTAGTGTGCCCTCCGGCATATCACCAGGGTGATTTGGGATGGTTGTATATTTATTTGTCAATTCGTTTCTCCATATTTCATGGCTGCCAGCTGCCTGACGATAAAATATAAAACCAAATTTTTTTAAGCGTTTAACGATTTCACGGTATTTAAAGCCGGAGAGCCTACCCATTAGATGCCAATTACAAGCGGGTATTCAAACTCATCTCCAAATTCCTGGAGATTTATGGATGAATCATCAGACTGTGCTTCCAAAAGTTTTTTAGCTAAGTCTCTTGCTATTTCGATTGTTTCAGAAATTGTTCGGCCTTGTGCCACGAGCCCCTGGATGGAATTGGATGTCGCGAGGTAAAAACCTTCTGGAAGTTTTTCAATATGTAAATCTATTTTACGTTCCATAAGACAAATTTAAGCAAATTGATGACTAAGCTTGATGTTTGGTGATTTTGTAGTTATTGGAAAGAAATCCCGCTGAAAGGGTGCGGTAATTAGCCAACAATGCTGCTCCTAATGCAGAACCAAGGGCGAATGAAGTAGAATAGATCTCAAAATCCGGGAGCTTTTTGGTCAAGAAGGTCACGAATACTTCACTCGAGCTTATACCACCATCCAAATATACTTTCCTGATTTCCGATTTACCTATCGCCAATTCAAGTGAAGCAATCTGCAGGTCCGTCAATTCATCGAAAAGGCTGAGCAGGGCGTCCTCGTAAGAATCGAAAATGGACAAATCAGGATGGGCTGAATTTTGGTATCCAAACCGCTCAGGCTTGATTAAGCTGTGATCAAAAAGCAGTTGTTTAAAATCTGTACGCTTTGAAGTGTAGGAGCTGTTCCACTTTAGCTTCTTATAAGACTGATAATCTACTTTGTAATAATCACTTAATATTTTCGCCTGTTCACTCAAATGCTTTCCTAATAAAAGCCGGGATGCCTTCACAGAAGTACCCCTAATGCTGAGAAAATTCAGACAATCTGCTTTTAGCTCCTCAATGGTCATGGAAGCCTCGTTGAAAAAATTCATGCAAATACTCCAGGTTCCTGTAGATACCAGCATAAAGGGTTCATTGGTTGAATTGATGTAGGGGATCAGTGTAGAGCTGCTATCATGAACCCCTGCACCTACTTTCACCTTGTGCCCTTTTATTTCAACAGGGGTAGAATAAGTGCTGGGGACCACCGGGGCTAAGAGCTCTATCAGCCCTTCATCCCTGACCCAATCAGCGTATTGCCCCTGCTGAAAATCCCACAATCCTGTGTGGCAACCCACGCTGGTATAATCTGTCACATACTTTTTAGTGAAAAGACTACTTAGGTACTGAGGAAAGTGCAAGGAGTGCTTAATCTTTGAAAAGTATTCCGGTTTGGCATATTTCAAATAATATAACTGAAGACCTGAATTAAGGAACCCCAGGAAAGGACTTGCGGTCTTTATTTCAAACTCTTCCTTCGGCATGGTAGCAAAAAACTGCTGTTCTAATTCCTTTGGGAAAGGTTTAAGGTAATTGTAAAAAGGTGCTACTCGATTCCCTTCTTCATCCAGATGTACAAGAGAAGCGCCATAGGTGGAGAAATTGATACTTTCAACCTCATACTTATCGCTGGCAAGTATTTTATCAAATGTTGCAAAGATCCATTCAGTCAGCTTTTCTAAATCCTCACTTGGAAATCCATCATCATCGGGAATCTCTTCGAACCGGATGTATTCATGTTCTAACTGATTAAAATCTTTATCAAAAATGAAGAATTTCTTATTCGTTTTACCGATATCAAAAATGGCTATTACTTTCATCTGTATATAATTGATTTTAATAGGTCACATGCCTGCATGGAATTTTACAATAAATGCCAATCGGATCCGATGATCCACACAAAGCTTGTGCATAGATATCCTGGTCCGGGATTCAAAATGAAAATATAAGCATAATAGCCCGATATTTCTGGGTACCTGAGCCTCAACATGAAGCAATAAGTAGCCTGGCTCAGTGTTTACCACTAAAATCCAATGCTTGCTTAATATCCCTCAACTTTGTATTATCGTTGTTTATACATTTCCTGATGGATGTGAACATTATTCAGGATTGAAATGTCATGGCTGGAGAGATGAAATTAAGAACTGAGGCATCGCAAGACACGTTGAGGGTGTTGACCATGGAACAATGGGCGTTTTGGAGATCCCAGGGTTACGTGGTCATTAAAGAGGCCATCTCCCGGGAGCAAGCCAATCGGACAGCTTCCTTTCTGTGGGAATTTGAGGACAAAGATCCCCGTGATCCAAGGACCTGGTATACCGCTCCACGCGCAGAAATCGAAATGAAAGAACTGGCTGGCACAGGCATGGTGGAAGTTTACAACAACCAACATCTGTGGGATAACCGCCAAACACAAAGGGTATATGATGCCTTTGTTGATATCTGGGGCACAGAAAAACTGTGGGTGACCATTGACCGGGGAAATCTTAATTTTCCCATCCGGCCAGGATATGGGTACAAGGGATTTATTCATTGGGATTATGACCCGGAGACGAAACCCCAGAATGTACAGGGGGTATTGGCATTATCTGACCAAACAGATGAAAACATGGGAGGTTTTCAATGTATCCCCTGGCTGTACAGAAACTATGATACCTGGAAATTGACCCAGCCTGAAGACAGCCATTATTTTAAACCGGACATCACCGGATTGGAGGATAAAATCGTGAAAGTACCCCTGGAAGCGGGCGACCTGCTGATATTCAATAGTGCTCAGCCACACGGCATACGGCCCAACCGCTCCAAAGACAAGGTCAGGATTGCCCAGTACATCTCGATGGCGCCTGCGGAAGAGGATAATGAAGCGCTGAGGACCTGGCGAATCAATTCATGGAAACATCGGATTGCCCCCAAAGGATATGCCTTTCCGGGTGACCCCCGCAACTGGGAGCAGACAAAGTATGAAAGGGCCAGATTGTCTGAGCTTGGTGAGAAATTACTGGGTTTGAAAAGCTGGTAATTTCGTTCACACCAATGTTATTTATATACTTCCTCTACACTCCTGGGCTCAATATTCAAAAAATGATATTCAATAAACTTCATGTACTGTTCCCAATCATACAATTCAAGTCCGTGAACACCTGAGCGAACATGGTATCCAATCGTACTTTTTATAATGGGTTGGTTAATGGCTGGTTGTTTCTCAGAGGTAAATGCCACCTCTTTTTGGTAAAGCTGATAGGCGGGGGCTGCATTGTACGTTCCAATCCACTGTCCTTTCTGGTCGGCCCATAGATCGTGTTGCGCATTACTCACATAAAAAGGACGTGGTGCCATTGTTGCTAATAATGAATGCTGGTCGACGGGCAAATCGTGTACATTGCTGGCATATTTATTTGCATTTCTGCAAATCCAGGTGGGCAGGTAATCGCACATGTTTTGTAAGGTCTCACCATATTCGCGGCGCCAGATGGCATCGCCTCCATGACCGGCTGTTGCCAGAAGTGTCATCCCAAAACGTGTATCTGTTACAGCAGCCCAAAGTGCAACTTTCCCGCCAATTGAGGAGCCGAGTGTTGCCACTTGTGTTTCCCGTACAGCTTCATCTGTCTCCAAATAGTCCATACCAGCTCGCAAAGCATAGGCCCAGATGGCAATCATTCCCCACTCATTTTCTTTTGTGAATGCTTGTCCTTCTTTGAAAAAAAGATCTGAAATTCCGCCGCTTACTTTTCCTTCCTTATTTCCCGGGTCAACTCCAAACGCCTGATAGTCGACAATTGCAACCCCAATACCACGCATCATTAACTGATGTAGGGGAATTCCATTATTTGTTTCACCGTACCGCTGGGAATCGTTCAATTTTATACCTGTTCGTTTGATGTCACTGCCCGTTGCCAGTAGGATTAACGGTACTTTGTCTTTCGAATTGGCCGGAACAAAAAGCACAAGTGGCATGGTGACTTTTCCGATTTCATTTTCAAAAGTTATTAGCACATCTTTTCTGGTACATAAGCCATTGAAAATGGTGGGGTCTTCGGAAATTAGTTTGAACGATTTTTTGATGGAGCTCGCAGGTGTGGGTACTTCACCATACATGTTTTGGGTAAAAAAGTCAACGATTTCCTGTCTTCTGAATTTTTCCCAATCTTCAACCGTTTTTATACGCTTCCCTTCAAATGAAGTAAGTACATCGGGTAGGTTGTATTCCGGCACTTTGGATTCGTCATAGTTCGCTTCGAGGAATTTTCCTTCGTACGTTTGGGCGGCAACATTGGATGAAACAAATGTGGCAAAGGCCAGGATTAAAAGTTTATTCATCATCTCTAACTAATTGATGTTTTTGAGTGCTTCCAGTATTTCAGCCGGTGACATCCGCTCGGTATAATTGGCTTCCACATGCGCAGCAATGACCGTGGAGTCCTGATTGATCACAAAAGTTGCCGGGACAGGGAGTGTTTTTGAGCCATCCCCATTGAGTGCGGTAAGATCTCGTCGCTGGTGGTAGTCTTCTCCCGGGTCAAATTGTAGCTGATACGCCTTTATTACCTCCTGATCACTATCGCTAAGCACTTCAAAGCCAAGTTCATTCTTTTGTGTCATGGTTAGTGCATCATCAGGTTTCTGTGGACTGATGGCTATGATACATGCGTTATATTCCTTGAATTGATCCACGTATCGTTGGATCTCCCTCAGGTCAAGATTACAAATGGGACACCATTCTCCCCTGTAAAATTTTAAGATAACCGGCCCTGATTTTAGGCTTTCAGAAAGTGAAACTGGTTTTTCAAAGGCATTGGGTAACACAAAATCGGGTGCCCTCTCTCCTACCTTAAGTCCTCGGACATGCACTGCATTGGTAATGACCAGTTTTTGGAAGTCTTGTAGTTTACTCATAGATATGCTGGAAACAATAAATTCTAATGTAGTAATTGGTTTACCTCTTCCGGAGCATTTTCAAATATAGCTGCTCTACCTTTTCTCTGGCCCAGGGCGTCTTTCTTAAAAAGGTCAAACTGGATTTGACAGATGGATCATGCGTGAAACACCGAATGCGAATAAGCTGACCCAACTTCTCCCATCCATAAGCCTTTTGCAGCGCTTCCACAATGTCTACCAGCTTAACTCCATGCAGCGGGTTGTTGGCTTGTTCTTTTCGTTCTTCCATGATTAATCGATGCGGCTTATACGCACCTTCTTTTTCTTTAATCGCGTATTATTCAGTTTGGCTATGAGCTCGTCGATTTTAGGGCGTGGGACTGAGACAAAAGCGCAGTCTTGTTTCAACTCAATGATACCCAATTCTGCTGTGCTCAAGTGACCTTGCTTAAAAAACAGTCCGGCGATGTCGCTTTTGGATATTTTATCTCTTCTACCACCTGAGATGAACAGGGTGTCCCAGCCGCTTGAGAGGCTTTCCTGTTTTGGTGTTATCGCCATTGGAACTGTCATTCTAATGAAATCAGGCACCTGTTGGTTTTCACCGTGAAGCACATAGGCTGTTCCCTGGCTATGCATCCTTGCACTCCTTCCATTTCGGTGAATGAATGCTTCCTCTGTGTGAGGAAGTTCGTAGTGAATGATAAAGTCCATGTTGGGTACATCGATCCCTCTGGCGGCCAAATCGGTTGACACCAAGAGGTTGTAACTGCCATTTCTGAATTTAATCAATGCACGCTCCCGATCGATCTGTTCCAACCCACCATGAAAGCATCCGTGATCAATGTGCTGTTGGTTCAGAGCATCGCTCACCTCCTGAATGCTGTCTTTGAAGTTGCAAAAGAGGATGCCATTCTTTTTGCCAATGTGTCGGAGCAGCTTGACGAGCGTTTGTTGTTTGTCACTGCTCGGATATACTACGGACCTGAGTTCTAACTGTGAGGTAGATTCGTTCAGGAAGTTGAGCCGGGTGGCTGTACGAATAGCTATGTAGGAAGGGATCTTTACATTCTGAGTTGCAGACGTCAGGACCTTCCTTTTGACCGCAGTCAAAGCGGTGACAATCTCATGCATTTCGTCCGTGAATCCTATTTCCAGAGATTTGTCAAACTCATCAAGGATCAGTGTCGTGATGTATTTCGTCTCAATATTTTGGCGTCTGATGTGGTCTGCCACTCGTCCTGGTGTTCCGATGAGTACGGCAGGTGCATGCTTGAGTTCGACCTTATCCTTCGAGCCTGATCGGCCTCCATAAACGGCTGTTGCTTTATATCCACTTCCCATTTCCCGGAAGACTTGTTCTATTTGGATGGCCAACTCACGCGAGGGCACAACTACCAGCGCCTGAACAGCCTGGAGCTCAGGATTCAATACCTCGATCACAGGAAGCAGATAGGCGAGGGTTTTGCCAGTACCTGTAGGAGAGAGCAGAACGACCACCTCATCTGTGAGAATGGCTTCATGCGCACGTTCCTGCATCGGATTCAATGCTGCTATTCCCAATTTAGCGAGAATGGCTTCTTTATTCTTTCCTGGCATTTGGCAAAGGTAGAGTAGTTGTTGGCGGTAGTCTTTATTATTTTTTAATCAATTTGTATTGATGATGGTACCTAATAAAACAGGCCGCTAATATCTCAAACTATGTGATTTCCGCAAATGTGATTTTTCGGGTACTCTTTAAGGGTAAAGTACAAACACAAAAGGTCAATATTACAAACGGAAAAGACAGTCTACAGTGGAACCAGTGCTGGGTGTACTTACCCGGATCATGGGTTTGCAGGGGATTTCCTCTCCATGGCCTGTCCCCAACAGGCCACAAAGACATATTAACCATGAAAATAAAAAAAGGTCTGCCGCGGGGACAGACCTGGTATTTTTTGCTTTCTACCTCTTTATGAGGCACTTACTTAGCCAGCTCGATCTTAAAGGGTACTTTCAATTTTTCCCAATGTAAATAAGCAACTGTGCTGTTATCAGTGATATCTCCAAAACCATAGGTGAGCCATTCCATGTGAGGAGCTTTCTCCGATGCTACAGTGACCCTCAAGGCATCCTTGCTCTCATCGTATTTGTAGCTTCCCCATGCGTCGTTGACCTTATTGAAGATCACCACCCATTCTTTCTCTCCGGGAATGGTATGAATGCTGTATTTACCCTTATGCAGGGCTTTTCCTTCAATCAACACATCATTGTTTATTTCAATGGTTGTATTGGCGTTAGCACCTGCTCTCCATGGAAATGGTTTATTATCTGAGTAATTATTGCCAGCTTCCATGCCATAAGGAACGATGGCTCCATAAATTTTTCGGCCCTTTACACCGGGTCGACTATAAGAAAAAGTGATTTGTGTGTCGTTCCCAATAAATTGGCTTACACTGGCTTTTTGACTTGGCTGGACTTTGTCTTGTGCCTGCATTTTATTCGGTAATGCAAACACTCCAATAAGGGTAAAAGCAAAAAGGTATTGCAATAGATTTAATTTCATGTTGAATTAATAGTTAAGTGTTAATCAAAAGTATAGAAAAAGGTCAAAAGGTATAAACCACAGGTCGGCATTTAAAGTTCGTGTTGCAGCAGGGCTCTACACTTATAAAAATTAAATTCCGGCACTTCAACCAAAATCACATCGGTCCCCCTGAGAATCTCCTCAGCAAATGAATACCCGGAATACAAATCATACCGTGAATAAGAACAAATTGAAGCCCTGTCATACAAACGTTTGATTTAGGTTGCACACTACAAGCCAAAATAATTATGCCCAGGATAATGACTCGTAGCACTTTAAAAGCATTCGCAACATGGTATGTATTGTTCAACGCCTGTTTGCTTAGTGCCCAAACCGCCCACACGGGCATGCGGGACATTACCGGACTGGAAATAACTGCAGAGATGGCTCCCGGTGTAAACCTGTACAACACATTGGATGCGGTCTGCTGGTGGTGTGACCAACACAATGGACTTGAGAGTGAAACAGTTTGGGGACAACCGTACACAACACCCCAAATGATTGAGGCCATAGCAGATAAAGGATTTAAATCACTGAGACTGCCTGTAACCTGGTATAACCATATGGGACCGGCCCCGGACTATATCATCGACAAGGAGTGGATGGACCGTGTGGAAGAAGTGGCTAACTATGCTTTTGACAATGATCTGTATGTCATCCTCAACATTCACCATGATGACCTACAAGCAGATCAACAGGGTTCCTGGCTAATTACGACCTACAAAAAGCAAGAAGAAGTAAGTGACCAAATGACGAAAGTATGGACCCAAATCGCGAATCGATTTATTGACTATGGTGATTACCTCCTGTTTGAGACCATGAACGAACCCCGGGAAGTTGGTTCTCCCAGTGAGTGGAATGGTGGAACTCAGGAGCACCGGGATGTGGTGAATGCACTGAACCTGGCGGCCGTCAATGCGATCCGTGCAACAGGGGGCAATAATGCCTCCCGCTTTATTATGACCCCGCAGGCCACTGCCAGCCCGCAGGCGGCCATGAGCGATCTGATCATCCCCAATGATGATCCAAACGTCATTGTTTCGGTCCACTACTATAGTCCGTACAGTTTTTGTCTTGAGGAGCCGGGCACAGATACCTGGGGAACGGAAAACGAAAAAAATACGGTACGGAATGATATTAAAGCCATTTCAGATCATTTTGTGAAGAAAGGCAGGGCTGTCGTGCTGGGTGAGTGGGGTGCTATCGATAAGGAAAACCTGGCTGCCCGACGCGAATATTATAAAGTATTGGCCACCGCCTGTAAGGCGGAAGGGATAACCCCGTTGGCATGGTTCTACTCGTTTGATCGAAATAACCTCACATGGAAGTATCCTGAATTGGAAGATGAGATATTGGATGCTTTTAATACGGAACAGCCTCCAGTGTTGGGAGGTCTGGATATTACCGCGGACCTGGTCATTTATCCCAACCCGGTAAGCCATCAGGTGAATATCGACTTGCCCGTGCAACCTTCCCGGATACTTATGTATGCTTCTTCGGGTCAGGAGCTGATGCAATGGGAGCCCCGGGGATCGGCACTACAGCTTGATATGAAGGCGTTTGACAAAGGTATCTATCTGTTGCAAATAGAACTGGGCGATGAGGTGATTACGAGGAAACTAATTGTTGAGCATTAATGTGTTTCAAGGGGTTGTTTCACCTATGAATTTTTGTTTGGGTTATTATGTCACTCCTTCGGCGTTTCTTTCGTAGAATTAACTATTCTTTCTACCATACTGTCATCCCTGCCTTCCGGGCAGGCAGGCCTTCAGGATTTCCTCCGTAATCCGGTGGAGACAGATATCCTATCTCGAACACTTCCACCTCAGTGGAAGCATTTGTGAAATCCTTATCTATCCATATTAGTGAATTCGTGGCTGTAAAGAGTCCCCAAAGCTAGTACGCGATTGCATCGCGTGCTGGCTTTGTTGAATGTCGGTTAAGTCTCGTTATAGGAAAATGGAAGTGGACCTCTAATCCCCCTTGCTCCCTTTATGCAAGGCCTTTGCCTTTGATTTGGGGCCAGTGGAAAAGGGGGATTCCTAAATATTGACATTCCTTCTATCTTATAAAACAATATTACGACGGGACTTGGAAATCTATTTTATCTCAAGTCCAACATGCCCTGCGGAACATGTAGAACAGCTAGAGCTGTATTTAGTTTTTATTAGTGATTCCAAGCTCTGGCCTTTCTAAATCGTAAGGTTTTTCATCACTAAATATGTCATTGATGCAACTTCTAAATAAAGTCTTTTCAAAGGATTCAATTTCGAAATTTCTATTCAGGATTAAATAGGCAATGTACTCTTCTAAACCAGCACCGCATGCCCCATGTCCAAATGATCCTGGATTCGATTGGTGATAATATTCTAACAATATGTGATACTGACCAGAGACTGCTTTTTGCGCAATTAGTTTTATTTCCTCGATGTATTCATTTTGCGATAGCTGAGTTAGATTAATATCTGTAATTGTGAGTCCATTAATTTGAAAGTGTAATAAAGCACTCGTTTTCCAACTAAATTCATGTGTTACATTTAATGTTACAGGATAGGTATTTCCACCGTTCTGTTTCCAGTAGAATACTTTGTCCCCTCTATTCCGGGTAAATTTTTCCTTGAATTCAATAATATCACATTTGTCGTTAAACGTATAGTTGATCGGGTCAGCTGGAACAAATAATTCCTGAAATTTTTCACAAGGATCTGCATAACAAACAGATCCTACGAGAGGTATCTTTTTACCAATTTTTTTATACATATACCATCCGTATACCAATCTCGATGTCCACCTGCTTGCCATTTCATTACAAGATTTACTAGATTCTTCGAGTCTCATGATGATAGGATATTTATCATTTATAGCTCCTTCGTAAACTGAATATCTGTCAAATGTTATTTCATGATCGATTGACCACTCGCTCTGAGCAAATGTCTGTGAAGCTGTTAACGTGATAAGTATGATGCTGGCTATTTTCCTCATATTTAAATACAACATTTTGCTATGTTGCACGCAGTGAAACATAACTACTTAATCTCTGATAAATCTAAAGTATTTTCCATCAAACAGGTGTACAGAAAGAAAGATATGGCAGAATCTATGAAATGGAATTAAAGAAAGCTTTCACCGATGAATTTTTGTTTTGGGTTATTATGTCACTCCTTCGGAGTTACTTTCGTAGAATTGACTATTCTTTCTACCATACTGTCATCCCTCCGGGATTTCCTCCGTAATCCGGTGGAGACAGATATCCTATCTCGAACACTTCCACTTCAGTGGAAGCATTTGTGAAATCCTTTTCTATCCATATTAGAGGCGATTATTAGTGAATACGTGGCTGTAAAAGAGTCCCCAAGCTAGTGCGCCATTGCATCTCGTGCTGGCTTTGTTGAAAATCGGTTAAGTCTCGTTATCGGAAAATGGAAGTGGACCTCTAATCCCCCCTGCCCCCTTTATGCAAGGCCTTTGCCCTTGATTTGGGGCCAGTGGAAAGGGGGATTCCTAAGTAAAGACATTCCTTCTATTATAGTTAAGTAGGACTTTTACCATAAATCGGTGCCTAAAAACTAGTTCAATGAAGCCGTTTCAATGTATTCTTTTGGACTGATGCCCACTTTCTTCTTAAACAGGCGGGAGAAATATTGTGGATACTCAAAGCCCAGCTTATACGCTGTTTCGGAAATGGAAGCATTGGGTGCCAGCAACAGATCCTTGGCTTCTTCAATGAGGAACAGGTTGATCTGGTCTACCGCTGTCTTTCCGGTTTCCGCTTTGATCGTATCGCTGAGGTACCGATGGCTCACCTGGAGCTTACCTGCAATCCAGTCTACCGTGGGGATGCCCTTGCTGAGTAGCTCTCCCTCCTCGAAATAGGTATTTAGGACCTCCGTAAAACTTGTCAGCATCGTCTGATTGAGGGTCTTACGATTGAGAAACTGCCGCTTATAAAACCTGTCTGAATATTTGAGCAACGTCTCCAACTGAGAAAGGATGATCTCTTTGGAGAACTCATCCTGATTGTTTTGGTACTCTGTTTCTATGTTGTGGAAAATAGTCTTGATGGTTCGCTCTTCCTTGGGGGAAAGATGTAAAGCCTCGTTGACGTTGTAATTGAAGAAATTGTAGTTTTTAATCAGTCGACGGATATCCAGGCCCCGAATAAAATCTTCGTGAAAAGCGATAAACCATGACTCAGAACTTACCACGATGTCTCTTACCGTGTAGGTCTGATTCGGTGCAGAAAACAATAAGGTTCCCGTGCCGCCATCATACTTTGTTCTGCCATAAATGATCTCACCGGAAACGATTTTTTTCAGGCTGATCAGATAAAACTGGTTGGAATAGCTGACCTCTTTGTTTGAGGAGACGCAATTTTCAACTTCATCTGCATTGAGCTTTTTATGCCCTATGCTAAACAATGGGTTTTCCGGTTCAGGTAAGTTATTGGCCAGATTAAATTCTGTAATGTTCTTAAAGTCTACGCTATTCATCACTTCATATTTTTTATATAACAGGTTGTCACTGCCAGCGCACGATAGCTTTTTCGTTAATCTCCTTTTGGCATATCGACCGACTGCAATTGCTCATTGTAGGCTTCTATCCTGGCACGGGCCGTACCGTCTATCAACAATATCACGACCAGCATGGCAATGGTGGTGATCATACTGGCCCTCCAGGCCGGGCTATTGACAAATACAATGATCAGAGCACAGGCTGCGATGATCAACGGAATGGCTGTAAACACAATGGTTTTATATTCCTTGATCGTGCTTGCTGCACGGTCTATTTCTGAGGCCACAAAAGCCCGGGCATCTTCCTTATAGGCCTTTTCAAACTGGATGATCCTTGCTTTATTGGTATAAAATAAGCCCAGCCCGATGGTCAACAGTAATGCACCTGCTACCAGCATGGGGATGATGTAAGTCCTGGCCATTTCTGTTTTACCGAGCTGCCAGAACCCGATACCTGCGATTAAAAATACTATCGCCATAATAATGAAGAATCGTGTGGAGAAAACTTCGGCTCGTGCCCAGTCCGTTGCTGCTTTTAATATTTCCATGTCTTTAAAAATTTAGTTTTTCTACTTTTTGTTCCGGAAGGAGTTTACAATATACTGATCATCGTATTCTGCATAAGAATCATACAGGAAATTCATGGCTTCTTTCAAAACCTGTTTATCCGGTAAAACTGTTCGTTTAAACTTTCATTTCATCTGGTGTCAGGAGGTAAAACCTAAGAGACCCTCTTTTGTAAATTCAAAAAATCGTCATATTGCAAAAACTCCACCCCTGTTTTCTCTACAAAGACATTGTTGGCAATGGCTTTACCCAGCATATCCACTTTGATGCCTCTGTATTTTCTGTATCCCCCATGCAAAATGTGATCAAACTTTGGCCAGATCTTCAGCGCAATGCCCTGAGTCCATCCATACCTATTTTGGGGTGTCATAATCATGGAAGGCTGATAGATACTCAGGCGTTCAAAACCCATCCTGACCAGCTCGTCATTGAGTTCACCCTTGGTGCGCAAATAGTAATTCATAGAACCGCTATTGGACCCAATAGAAGACAATAAGTGAAAATGGTTCACGCCTTTTTCTTTGCATACTTTGGCAAACTTCAGAACGGCCGTTTTGTCGATGCGGATAAACTCTTCCTTAGGCACTTTGGATGATTCGCCAACACCCAGCGTACAAACTGCCGTGTCTATATCATGGATAAAGTCGGCATAGCTATCCGTGTTATGGATGTCAATAATTTGTTGCTCAACGTGATCGAGTAAGGCTTTGGCCTCAACCGTTCTTCTGCCTAAGGTCAGTAACCTGGACACCTTATCATATTTCAATAGCTGATCAAGTGCTGCGGAACCGACTGCGCCTGTGGCTCCCATAAATACGATGCTGTGTTTGTTTTTCATTTCACTTGAGTTAACTGTTATAGTATTGCTTATTTCCACCAATGTTCAAACACCTGTGTACTGTCTTTTAAGTGGGCCTTTTCTCCAATTTTAGGGGTGATTACCCTTGTATTATGGTCGGCTGCCAATGCAGTGATCTTCGATAAAGGTTCATCCCAGTCATGATTGGCCAGGGTGAATTTTCCCGAATGGACCGGGAAAATGGTTTTGGCCTTTAGGTCCTGTCCTGCCTTAAATTGTTCTCCCGGCAGCATGTGAATATACTTCCATTTTTCATTGTATTGCCCGTTTTCCAGGATGGCTAAATCGAAGGGACCGTATTTATCTCCGATCTCTTTAAAGTGCGTATCGTAACCACTATCTCCCCCAATGTAAATAGATGATGAAGGTGTTTTCAAGGCAAAGGAGGCCCACAGGGTCTGGTTGCGTTTCAGTCCTCTTCCCGAAAAATGTCGGGTAGGCGTGATGGAGACCTCTATTCCACCATCAAACTGAAATGACTCATACCATTCTCCTTCCGTAATTATTTCAGGCTCAAACCCCCAATGCGTTAAATGGGCACCGTTACCGATGCCGGTAATTATCTTCCTGATTTTCGGACTTAGCTTTTTAAGCGTGTTATAGTCCATATGATCCCAATGGTCATGAGACAAGAACAGATAATCAATCTCAGGTATATCGTCTGTGGTATAAATGTCAGTCCCCTGGTAAGCCCTGGTAGTGAACGAAACCGGCGACGCATAACCGCTTAGCACGGGATCCACCAACACTTTCTTTCCATCCAATTGAATGAAATACGTGGAGTGCCCCATCCAAATCAATACATTTTCATCAGCGTTTAAGGCTTTCAGGTCTGTTTTCACCGAGGGCAAAGGCTGAGTAGGTTCCTTTGGATTGGCAGAGAAAAAGTATTCATATAACACTTCTCCATACCCCACCCCTTTCGTGAGCGTAGGTGTGTGGTTCAGGTTTTTAAAACTTCCATTTTCGTAATGAGGAGATTGCTCGATTTTCTGCTTCAGCTTGCCTGACGGATGCTTTCCAAACCTTTCCGTGTTTAGAAACACCCATGTGCCTACCCCGATAATCAGTACAATGAAAATGAATACTGCCATGATTCTTTTAATTAATGCCATATTGTATGACGCTTTTATGATGGTTGTATTTTATGAGCTTACTCAAGCCCTAAGTTTATGGCCATTTAATACCAGTAGCCTCTTCCGAAAGATCCCATAATTTCCTGGCGGCCACCTGGTCTTTGGCGTGTGGCTTTATCGGATGCGCTCCAACGGGACCCACCCAATTGCTACGGCCTGTGGGGCCATAAAAAGCGGTCTGATCCAGATCGGGTTCTGTGGCGCACATCAATTCCGGATACGCACCATTTTCTGCAGGCTGGGTTAAGGGGGATAACTTCATCAGGCCAAAAATGACTTTCATCATGAAGCTACCACTAGTGCTGATCAGGGAGGTTCTGGAAGAGCCCGGGTGACAAGCATAGGCCTTCACACCTGTTTTACCTGCTTTTGCTAATCTATCCTGCAATTCATAAATCGTCATGATCTGCGCCAGTTTACTTTGGCTGTAGGCATCATTGGCGGTGTAATCTTTATCCCAGTTTAAATCATCAAACTTGATGGCCTTAATGCCCATATCATAGCCGAGACTACCTACCGTAACAATGCGTCCATTCGATTTTTCAATCAATGGATAGAGCAACCCTTGCAGGGTAAAATGTCCGAAGTAATTCACCCCCATCTGACTTTCCCAGCCGTCTACGGTTATTTTTTGAGTTGGAACCTGGGCGATGGCGCCATTACACATCAGGGCGTCAATGCGATCCACTTTCTCCAACACTTCGGCGGCGGCTTTTTTCACAGAAGCCTGTACTCCCAGGTCCATGGTGATGTTGGTCACATCAATGGCATGGCCCAGCTTTTCTTTTAAAGCAGCGATGGTGTCTTCGGCTTTTTTAGGGTTGCGATTCAGCATCACCACTTTTGCCCCCTTAGATAATAGAATGCGTGCCGCTTCAAAACCTGTACCGCTGGTGGTGCCGGTGATGACAAAGGTTTTACCTTTTAAGTCTTTTATGCGGTCGGGTGTCCACCCTTTTTTTCCAAATTGATTATTAGTACTCATCGTCTTATTTTTTTGTTATTTCTGTTGTCGTTCTTTTGAGGAAAAATCCATGATGCAAATAAACGCGCGGAATAGGGTGAGTTACTTAAACATTTTGGTCGATGATGTATACATTTTGGTAGTGGCTTGTTTTGCTTAGCCTGATTAGGCGTTATAGCGTTCGTAGAAAAGGGGGTTCTCTGGCTACTTAAGCCTGGATGTGTATTATAGCGTAAGAAAGGGGTTACCTGACCAGGATATTTAATTGGATGGGATTGGGGGTCGTTTTTAGCTGGAGTCTGACAAGCCCTGAGGTAGAACAGGTAGTTCCACTCTATCAAGAATGTTGTTAATATGTTCCGATTGATGCCCTAACCAATTCGAGACGTTTGGATAGCTTGAATGTTAAATGACCATCACACAGAAACCTCACTTGGCATCAAGCTGTTAGGCCTCTCCTGAAACTGAAAGACGGGCATAATTTAAACAAGCAATGATATCGTCTTTTAGCTCTCATGATTTGTTCTGAAGTCATCCTGGAACTCAGCATGTCCAAAATAACCTCCACAAGCTATCGCATTCCTCTAACTATCTGTTTGCCCATGACAAATGGCAGGATCAATTGTTATTCTTTAGCTTATGTCCATAAAATAAAGATACAAATAAATGAGTTCAAATGATGCTAGGAAGTGCTTGGAGTAGCGATCCATGTACGGTGGCATAGTATCCCATTCTGTACATATGCTGTATTAATTTCCGTATTGATCAATTTTACTATTTAATGCTTCTTTCAATTTCATTCCTAAATCAGTATCCTTAGTCTTCTTGTCAAACTCATTTTTTAGCTTTTCAGATTGGTAGATGCTATCTGCTTGACTTAACAATAAGTATCCCTTTTTGTAATCAGCATCTTTAATTTTCAAAAAAATTGAATTACCCTTCTTGAATTTTTTAGCCTGGATAAATTCAATTGCCTCTTTACCCCGCCATATGGCTTTCAAAGATTCATTTCGAAATGAACAGGATAAGGATATTTCATTTTTCCTATTGCTAGATTGCATTTCGAAATCAAATGATTTACCAATCAACTTTCTAAAGCTATTGAAAGGGCCATATTTCTTATTTAATGCCATTTCCAGTGCCGAAACTAGTCTATTGTAGTTTCGATTCTTTTGATGAATTATCTTATTTAAATATTTATCAGAAAAGACTTCGTATGTTTTAAATTCTTTTTGTGCGGATTTATTTTCATTCCATCCTGCATAAATACAGCCTGATATGTAGACTAGTAAGTTTTTTGAACGAGATGCGGATTTTAGCAACAAGTCTATTTCATTCTGGTTACTATAAAAATTGTCTAGAATAATGGGTAATGCCTGCTCAACTCCATTTGTACCTGCTGGAATATTTTCAATAGCTGAACATACACGCTCTATATCAGTAAACAAATCCAATTCTTTAGCAATGACTAGTGCTGAACCATTTGAAGATTTGATATAAAAAATACGCTTAAATGTTTGTTCAATTAATTCATTTAGGGTCTTAGACTTGAGATTTTTCTTCCCGATTAAGTTTAAGTAGTTTAATAGGTTTTTGGAGTTTAATTCAGAAATATTTACGCTTAAAGCTGAATCCACGTCACCAATTATTGGTTTTAATTCCTCTGAATCCCTGTCCAATAATCCGCGAATAATGTCATTTCGATATGAATTATCCTTTTCTAATAATAAATGAATAAACTCGAGTAAATGGTCATTTTCAAGCTCTCTAATAATAGTTTGAATAACTGATAAACCATCAAGTTCTGTTCTTGGCCTTACTAAGTCACCCAAATCCCTTTTGTTATTTGGAAGACCATTTTTTAGTTCATGGTATTTTTTCAATCTTAATAATGCTAAAACACCTTTGTTATATTGATCGATATCATTACTATTTCTCATTGAATGAAGGGACTTTTCTACAATTCTGTTCTCAATTTCACTTTCTTCTATGATTGAAGTTGTAACGCATTCTGCGGCTAGGAGGGTATCGCTTTCCGCGATGGAATTGATTAATTCTTGACGGTTTGTTGTTAGCCCAGAATACATCAATATTGGATTACGCCAATGATCTATTTCTTCAAGATCTTTGATATTTCTTTCATAAAAAAGTAGCCCCTCTGCAGCGAAATACTCCTGATAGAGTTCATGATTAAATGAAAAGCCATTAATAGATTCGGTTATAAAATTCAAATCTTTAAGCAAAGAAAGTTCTTTAATTACGTCATCTCCTGGAGCAATTCGTTCTGAACAATCTGATAAAATTTTAATGGTATCATTTTTTGAAAATGACACTAAAGCTTTACTCCTTGTAAAGTAACCTAGATCCATTAAATATTGTAGTGTTTTTACAGTATCGACAAAAGGGTTTTTGAGTCTTTCACGCTCAAGTGATTTATTTACAAAAGTCTTAATAATAAGGGCTTCATTGTTTGTTTTACTTAGGTCTTCATTGTGATATATACTACACAGTATATTTAGAAGAAGTGGATTACTACAAATTCTAAGTAGTCTTTTGGAATTATTTAAATTAGGAAGTAGAGTCTGAGATATTTCAGGAAAATTCTTGTTTATGAATTCGATAATTCCATTTTGACCAAATGGTTGGATATTAAAAATTGGAAGACCTAACTGCTGTATTTCTGGGATCTTTCTGGTTGCAATAATAAAGCTGCAAGAACTATTTTTTTTTAAGAGAAAAATAAGTTCATTTATAAGCTCTGAGCGCTTGTTTAGATTTATTATTTCGTTTATCCCATCAAGGAGAAAAACATATTTATTACCTGATCTTATATCGGCCTCAAATTCATGGATGCTTATTTTAGCATCAAATAAAATTTGTTCAACTAAATTTAAACCACTTCTAAATTCTTTTAATGGAAAATAGAGTGGTGTTATTCTTCCTGTTTTTACTAAATAGCTAGAAAAAAACCTCAGAGTAGTTGTCTTTCCTAAACCACCAATTCCCTTAATAATGAATCTGTCAACTGAGTCAAATATCTCTGAAATAGTTCCTTCTCGCTTTCTTGTGTTACTTTCAGTTGTAGAATAATGACTCTCTGTGAGTTTTGGCTCAAATTGAATAGAGTTGTCAATTGAATGTTCTATAAACTTGTTGTCTATGTATGAATTCTGAACTAGGTTATGCGTCCTAATAATTTCTTGTTTGTGAGCTAATCTTTTTAAGTATCGAGGACCAAGAGATTCTATATTGTCCTGAATAGCTAGCAGATAGTTTACTAAGACTATTTCTGAATATGGGATTAGTAATTTTCTATTTATCGTGGGTGCATAGTGAACGGCATTTCTCAGCTTTGTTCTCATGAAATCAATCAATGACCTCGAGATACCTTTGTAATTTATTAATGGTTGACTTAAAACTAATGGCTGAGCAAATTCTTCACCATATTTATTAGAGATTTTGCCTTCGCACAATAATTTTAAAGTTGTGCCCGTCAGCCCTGCACTTGTTTCGTTTCCAGACCAATATTCAGTCCCCCTATATTTTAAATAACCTATTTTCTTAATGAAGGATTCATATTTTTGAGCTAATCCTTCTATAGCTATAGGTAGATCATTGAGATCAGACCATTCAATTATTGTATTTAGATGAGAGTTGAAATCGTCTTTTAACCTAAGCAGTGAATCGTCATTTTCATGGTCATCAACAAGACTAACTAAGATAAAACATAGGTCTTCAATACTTTGATTGGGAAAAAGATCGCCAAGAAAATATGTTTTACCAGGATTATCCGGTCTACTTACATATTCAATCTCTTGTACGAAAATAGTTACCTTATTTACAAACTCTTTTTCCATTCAATCAACTTTGTTTCTTTTTCATAAATACCCACAACCTCCTACTAAAATGAGTATGTGCCCCAGCTACTACAAGCACTGAGATTTATAGTTTGCATTGTTATATCTAAGGGCTCAGTTCTTGAATTCATTTTAGTGATTGTTATGGAAAGCTTAAGTTTCAAAATTAAGACCTATCCACGCTGAAAATAACCCACCGAGAATTATGCCAATTATCCAAATCAAGAGGCTTATTCCCCAGTAAGATTTTATTAATTCCATAACCGCTGTGGGGGATAAACCGTAAGAATCCTTGAATTTTGCGTTTGTTTTTAAGGTATTGTTCATGGTTCTGATAAGCAGGTTATTCATGATGTCAATTTTTTTTAGAGTTGACTTATGAAGCTCTACAAACTTTTTCTTTTCAAAAGCCATTGCTTCTTCGGCTCCTGTCATGAAATCCCTAGTTGAGATTCGATTCATCTCAACAAGTTTTTGAAGCCGCGGGTGTCCCGCGTATTTAGGACTGTATTTGTCTATTAAAAGACTAGAAAGATCAATTTTCTTATCATTTGAAATTAACGTTGGTTCTCCACCTAAGACATGATGTCGATGTTTTAAGGCTTCAAATCCAAAGTTTATGTCTCTCATATTCCAATGAATCCAATAGAAATCTTGATGTCTACCGACAAATTCAAAAAACTCGTCCAACATCATTTTCTCAAGTTGATCATAATGAGATTCTATTTCGTTAAATGAAATCGATGGAATTTTTTCTACAATTTTGTGGATTGAAAACGAGGTGCATTGGCCTGTATTAAAGTACTTTATTCCTATTGAGGTTATTCGTGCCGACCTTCCTTCGGGTATATCATAAAACGATTCACATGAGTAGTGAATTATTAGGATCCGATTCGATTCATTTGCTATTTCATTAAATCTTCGGGTCGCTCTTTTTCTAGTCTCAATTCTGGAATAAGTATTACTCATATCAATTATTCAGGAAAGTCTTCTTCATTTATAAATAACATCATTTGCCTTGAAGACGAAAAAGAAGTGTCCTTATCTTCAATCTTAAGTATTGGTGTTGTGATTGAAGAATGGTTTTCTCTAAGTTTTTTTATTTCATTTTTCTGTCTGTTACAAAAAGGATGCGTAGGTTTCAGACCTTCTGAATCTGTAATGTTAGACTTGGCGTAGTCCTCAACATGGTCGTACTGAATACCGCCATATTGCAAATTGACAATTCCTCCACAAATGTGGCATCTAGTCGAAGATTCAAATAGTTCTCTAATGTTGACCTGTGTTTTATCCCGCTTAGTAATACTTCTATTCCTTTTTGGATTGCTTCTTTTTTTTCGCTGACCTTGAAGGATGTTTAAGATCATTTCTTCGAAATGTGGAGAATCAACCTCTATATCAATCGTCTTTGCCAATGCGTCAACTAAATTTTGATAGAACTTTGCCATTGATTTAACTGCTTTTAAGCCTGCTCCTGCTTTTCCATGATATTCGGCTATTTCTGATTTGAAATTGAAAATCACAAGCTCAAAACGATCCCTAATTGCACTAAAAGCTAGCTTTCTTTGATTGACTTCTTTGTTAGACCCAGAGAATAACCAGTAGAGAAAGCCATACAATAGACCTCTTATGTATTGTCCACGATGGTTGTACCAATAGAAAAGAGGAACAACGGATAGGGATTTACTATTGTGCGTGAATGTCACTAAGTGTTCAATTCTTTCAAAAAGTGTTTCTAAAATTTTCTTAGCATTATTTACCACTACATCAGGGTCATCCGAAATGTCTCTCTCAAACCACTTAATCTGATCCTCTTTTTCACTGGCAATCTCTCTATCAACAAGCAGTGGAATTAACTCTAGAAGATATACATGTTTTTGAAAGTAAGCTGGCGCTACAACTGTTGGAACATTTAAATCCTTAATTGGAAGTTGAAAAGGTGGGACGAACAATCCTTGAAGGATTTGCTTTGATATTTCTGGGAAATCTTTAATAATATTTATGAGTTTTTCATCCAGGCTTTCTTCAGGCCAATAATGACCTTTCTGACCTCCATTTGCAATTGACATGATGCATCTGGAATAACTGCTTTTTCTATATTCTATTAGGGTTGCCTCCCATGGATCCAAAGGTTGACCTTGTCTATTGATTCTGAGAAAAGATTGTTCCGCACTTTCGTAATCCCCCTGTTCCCATTGCACAAAGAGAGTCATGTTTCCAGCAACTACGTCAGAATAAAAAGTTGATTGGTTGAACCTTTTTTTGGTCATTTCTTTCATTGGGGCTTTTCCTTCCTTTACGATTTTATCAAGCTCCTTTCGAGAGTTGGCATAATCCTCAAAACTTCCAATAACCGAGTTTACAAGGCTTCTAGTTTCAGTTGAAATTTGAATGATTTTCTTTTTGTCTCTACGATCATAATAATGACCTGCTTGATCACCCCAATCATCAAGCATCCAAGCACGCATTACAGACAATCTATGTGCACCGTCAAGCACATATATTAACCCATTTTCACTGCTACGCCATAAAATTAGGCTCGGAATAATATGGCCATTAACAACGGAGTGTAGGAACTCCAAACATTGATTTGGAGACCAAGCGTTGGTCTCTCTTTGAAAATCAGGTTTTCTTATTTGCTTAAACCATTCAGACTGTATGTCGCTGTATCTGAGTTGTGGATCATAGGCGCTAGGTCTACTCTGTGCTTTCTCTTCTGCTTCTTCAGTTGGCAAATAGCGGATACTCTGTCTTGCAATAAGATGATCGAGGTGCACTTTATTATATTCAGAAAGTACCATAATCTATGAGTAATTTTCCCAACTATTAAAATAACAGTATTCCTGCTATTTCCTGACAATAAACGCTTATAAGCAATCCAAAAAGGATACGTTGTGCGTATTCATCACCAAATTAAACATTTCCGTGGATATTGTCTCTGGTCGACCAAGCCTTGTTTAGTTGTACGGGATTGGAAATCGTTTTTTAGCTGGAGGCCGGGATGGTCTGTGGGCATGGTGAACGGCTAGAATAAGTAGGCCATTCGTGACTATCTTATGTTGTGGGCTTTTAGTTCTTGAATAACTTGCTTTAATCCCGGTTCAATTTTTTTCTTCAGTTTGTTAAAGTTAAAGTCACCGGGTAATAACCAATACTCCTCAACAATTCCCTTATTTAATCTAAACAGGATGTATTCTGATACTTCAAAAGTTTTATAGTTCGAATATTTATCCTTGGCAACTCTTTCTCCATATTCAATTGAATAGACACCAGATACCCAGTCGCCGAAAATATACTCTTTGTTTTCACCGAGAGGAAAGATTTCATTTAATGCTATTGGAACACTTTTTATTGAGTTGTAACTGAGTCCGGATTTAAGAGTCACCGAATCCAAAAACAGAGAGTCGTTACTAATGTGCCAATTGCAATTGGGTGCCCCGCTCCTGCTTTCATTCTCCCAATTATAGGGCCATTTCAAGTGATCATTGGAATAAAGTATTAAAATGGGACTTAACCCATAATTTCCTTTTAAGTAGCCCTTTTTATTCTGAAAAGTAATCTGATCACTTACTCCAAGTCTCAGATAGTAAGAAATATAGTTTTCATTGAGATTAAGCAGGTTGTATTCAGATGTCAGCCCATGATCTTCACTGCCTTCTTCATTTATAATTTGTTTATCTATCAATTTTCCATTCCTTAAATGGAAGTAGTATGTTTTTAACAATATGGACGTACTATCAATCAAGTACCTATCACCAAGATTTACAATTGTATCGTGTCTGTATTCAGAACTTGAAATTATACCACTAAACCAATCAGCAAATACACCATTTTTTGAGTTTGTCGAATCCTTGGAAGCTATATTATAATCACTAGGCTGAAACCGTTTACTTTGTATAGCAATTTCGGTAAGAAAAAGACTGTCATTTACTATAATCCAAGATGCAATATGTCCTCGGTAGTTTGCTGTAGAAAGCGCATCAAATGGATATTTGATTTTATTTTGATAAAAATAGGTTTCTAGTGGTGAAGGGAAATAGTACCCAGTAAATAGAGATAAACAATTCCCTTCGTAATATATAAGGTCAGGCTCTTGCTCGGTACCGTTGCAAACTGTGGTTATTATAATGAATAGAAGAGTTAATAATTTATTCATGGTATGACCCAATAATTGCACTCAACAATTAAAACAACAGTATTACTAAGGGATCCCAAAACTGGATACGTTGTGCGTATTGATCACCAAATTAAACATTTCCGTGGATATTATCTCCGGTCGATCAAGCCCTGTTTAATTGTATGGGATTTGGGGATCCGTTTTTAGCTGGAGGCTGACGTGCCGTTCGGAACAAGTTCGAAGAGCTTAGATCGTGGAACCTATTATCGCACAAGTGGAGAACACTTGCACGATAAGGGAATTTTTAGACGTTTAGGTAGATTCTCGTCAATTAACAGTTTCATAGATTTGACCCAGTTGTGCAGAGTTTACAATCTTATTAGCAATCTCTAATACACCAATGGCTTGTTCTTTTGTTACACTTGGGAAATCTTCCAAGAACTCTTCGATTGTAATTCCTTTTTCAAGATGCCAAAATAATGTTTGCACGAGCACACGTGTTCCACTGAAAACGGGTTGACCATTTTGGATTTCTGGATCTACTGTTATGTATCTTCCGATGGTGCTCATATATCAAATATACGTATAGTTGAGTGAAACGATACGATAGGCACGGATGGAACAACGTGATGCAGATCTGCCTGACCTGGGCATAGCTATTTAATAGTACAGGATTTGAGAAATCGCTTTTTAGCTGGAGGCCGACTTGCCTGGGGAAGGTGGAGAACTGCTAGATTTTAAATGGTTACCTTCGCATCAGGAATTTTTCAATTCTAATTCTTCTCTTATAAGTTTTTACACTTTCAATTGACGGGTTACGAGCAATTAAATTGGCGATTCATTTGATGTGTGAAACCTCCAATCCTTTCTTTTGAAATCACATCCGGGAGATTCAAAGCTTATTCTTTTTATAAGCAGGCTCAACAAATATTACGAATAGTTTAATGCATACGATTGGTGTAATTGGTACTTCTAAAAAAGAAGACGAAAGAAGGCTTCCCATTCATCCCGAACATTTGTCAAGGCTACCAGAAGAGGTAAGGAAACACCTTATTTTTGAAAAGGGGTACGGCAGGTCTTTTAAGGTTGAAGATGAAGAGCTAAAAGCCCTGTCTTGCGGGATTGCTTCACGAAGTGAACTTCTGGGTGACCTGGGATCGGTAATCATTGCCAAGCCAGTTCTTTCAGACCTGCAGGAACTAAAGAAAAATGGTCTGCTTTGGGGTTACCCTCATTGTGCACAACAGAAGGAAATTACTCAAACCGCAATCGAACAGAGAATTGACATTGATTGCGTTTGAAGACATGTTCGTGTGGTCTCCCAGTGGTATTCAGGGACGTCATACATTTTATAAAAATAATGAGATGGCCGGTTATTGTGCGATTCTTCATGCTATGCAATTAAAGGGAATTGATGGTCATTATGGAAACCAGAGAAAAGTATTAATCTTCAGCTTTGGGGCAGTAAGCAGAGGAGCCATTTACGCCCTGAAGGCTCATGGATTTAGAGATATAACCATTTGCATCCAAAGGCCAGATCACGAGGTAAGAGAAGAAATTCTTGATGTTAATTATGTTAGGATTAAAAAAGGCGCTGAAGGTGAAGCCAGGATGTTAGTGGTAGAGCATGATGGATCAGAAAGGCCATTAACTGAGTTAATTAGCGAATCAAAAATTATCATTAATGGCACATTCCAGGACCCAAACAATCCTCTGGATTTTGTTACTCATGACGAAAAAGCATGTTTACAAAAAGGTTGCTTAATTATAGACGTGAGTTGTGATGAAGGAATGGGTTTTTACTTTGCCAAACCCACAACATTTAAGCATCCAATGTTCTCCGTTGATGATATAGACTACTATGCTGTGGATCATACCCCTAGTTACTTATGGGAAAGTGCTACGAGATCAATTTCTGCAGCATTAATAGTGCATCTTCGGACTATTCTTGAGGGAAGAGAAACATGGAAAAACAATGCGACTATTCGGGAAGCAATTAATGTAGACAAGGGAGTTATACAGAAAAAAGAGATTCTTCGGTTCCAAAATCGAGATCGTGAATACCCTCATGGTATTGGGTAGCGATTGCAGGTATCGACCATGAATGGTGAGTGGCCACCCTTGCAGGTCTACCTGATCTGGTCATAGCTATTTATTGTAAGGGATATGGGAATCCGGCTTTTAGCTGAAGGCCGAGGTGCCCTATTATCGCACAAGTGGAAAACACTTGCGCGATAAGGGATTTTTCAAAGGTGATCTGCCGTTCATTTGATGGGATCTGAGATTTCTGAGCGGGATCTATGAGCTATCGGGCTGGTCCCGTCCTGAAGTATGTTGACACAACTGTAGTCAAAAATGGAAGAACAAGTAAAAACAGGAGACTTAGGAAAGTACAGAAATGGAAGTCACTATCGTCAGGCATTCAAGATCAAAGTATTAGAAGATCTGGTGAGTAATAATGAGAGCGAAGCATATATCGCTCGAAAGCATGGGATACCAGCTGGCAGTTTGTGGAATTTCAGACAGGATATATTGAAGAGCCAGGGGTATTACCGTATCTTAGAATCGATGAATAAAGACAGACAATCAGGCGATTTGAGTAAAGACGAAGAGATTGCCGAATTGAAAAAAGCGTTGAAATTGTCAACTATGAAAGTGGCTGCCTTGGAGACGCTCATCGATGTAGTTGACGATCAACTCAACATCGACATCCGAAAAAAGGGTGGGTCCAAGCAATCGAAGTAATGCGGGTCATTTATCCTGGCATAGGAGTGGCATACCTATGTCAATTGCTTGGAAAAAGCCGTCAGGCCTATTATAAGGTCAAGAAGAGCCGTGAAGATAAAACTGCCTTTTATGTGATTATCGCTGAGTTGATCACAGAAATCAGAACAGATATAGGCAACTTCAAGATAGGAGCACGTAAACTCTTGCCTCTTATCAACGAAAAACTGGGTAAGAACTCTCAAAGCATCGGCCGGGATCAGCTCTTTGAGGTCATGGAGCTATATGGACTAAAAGTGCGCAAGAGAAGACGTAGAAAGCCCCGTACCACCAATAGTGAGCACGGTTTTGTCGTTTACCCTAACCTGATCAAGAACTTGGATCTGCAACAAGCAGAACGTGTATGGGTCAGCGATATCACCTACATCAGGGTCAAGGATCAGTTCCACTACCTCAACCTGATTACAGATTGTTATTCACGCAAGATCATGGGCTACTGCTTACATCCAGACCTATCGGCAGAAGGCACTCTGAAGGCCTTGATGATGGCACTGGGCAACCGTCAGTACCCAACCCGGAAATTGATTCATCATAGTGACCGGGGCATCCAGTATTGTTCCCAAAGCTATATCAATATGCTCAAGACACAGGGTATATCGATCAGTATGGCAGCCAAGGGGAGTCCGCAGGAAAACCCTTTAGCAGAGCGAGTTAATGGGATTTTGAAGGATGAATACAACTTAGGAAAGACACTAGACAATGACCAGGATGCTCTCCTAAAAGTAGAACACTCTATTTCCTCCTATAACCTGAAGCGTCCTCACAACAGCCTTGGCGACGACACACCAGAGCAAAGGCATAGTGAAGACAACTGGAAACAGGACTTAGGCCAAACTCTGTCAACTAAGGAAAGGATTAATATAGCTACTGTCAACTCAGATCAGGACATAGATAAAGCCTGTCAACCTAACACAGGATCAACTAAAACCTAGGCAACTCAATGAAGGACTAAGCAGAAAAAAGACAACTAAAAGCAGGATCATATCCTGGCCTGCCTCCTTATATCAGGATTATAGTAATCATGGTAAAGTACAATCAGGATTATGAAGTATCATTGTAAACTTCAATTAGTATTATCAATTAACCTGTCAACTTTTTTCAGGACACCTCCGTAATATTTATGACTTTTCACCCGGGAGACGTCATTTTTTTATGGGATATATGACTTTCTATCGCGGAGAAATGAATGTTTTTCCGGGATATACGATTTCCCATCTGGGATATATGATTTTTTAGTGGGAGATACGATTTTTTTCAGGGATATATGACGTCTCGCGTGGGATATATGATTTTTTAAACGGGAGATACGATGTTTCACCCCGGAGGTATGATTTCCAGGGGAGAGCTACGACCAAAGCCGGTTTAATCGTACGGGATTTGGGAATCGCTTTTTAGCTGGAGTCTGGCATGAGCTGGGAAGGTGGGGAACATCTGAAGTTGCTATATACAGTGTCACCAACTTTTTTCTATTTTTTCTTTCAACTCAGGAGTTAGTTTTTCAAACTCAGAGATTAAAGAAATCATTTTGTCAACTCTTTTACGAGCAGTATTCGGGTCGCTATATTGTCCTTTTATTGATTTAAGGAACTTCGTCAAGCGAATCACATATTCTTCCAAATGAGATATTTGATTATTTACACATAAATATTTAATCAAATCAAAACTACCCTGGAGGCTATCTTGAGATGTCATGAAATCAATACACGCCTTTTCAGTTTCATGTTTATTAAAAAAAGGTATTAATTCCGATTTTATTACTTCCTCAAGTTTTTTAGCAATTGGTGCTATTTGAGTGTCGTTTGTAATGTCAAATTGGTCGCTATCAAATTCATTAGTCACCCTATCAATACTAAATCTGTAATCAGCGTAAACTTCTGATTTCAAATCTCTAGGTTCGGGTTTTATCCCATTTACTAAGATTCCGCACCTGAAGTAAAAGCGAAGTTGCTCATGAGAGTTTCCTTGACTCAATTGAAGTGTAACCACCTGTTGCGTTTCGTCAAGTTTTTTGATAAAGTGGTTTCCAGACTTTTTAAATCCAGCATCTTTAAGAGGTGGATAAATTCCAGCTTTCACAATTTCTTTAAACTTGTCTTTTATCATATCAATCTACTTGCTGTCTAACCTTTGGTTATAGTTCATGCACCACAGCTACTAATATCATCTTCCAAATCACCATTTCAATAACAATACTTTACCCAATTTGGAATGACAATAAACACACTTATAAGCGACTAAAAACAGACGCATTGTGCGTATTCATCACCAAATTAAACATTTCCGTAGATATGGGATTTGGGAATCCCATTTTGACTGAAGGCCGATATGCCTTGTGGAAAGTGTAGAAGGCCTAGATCGCCAATAGCTATCAAAGCACCTGAGAGATTAACTGGAAAAGCAGGTTTCTATAGCAATGGATCTGTTTTCAATCCACCATATGATCACACTGCAGCGCCTACAGATGGGCTGGTAGAAATGACCCATCAGGGGCCGGAGCACGCTAACCATTAGCCTCAAATATTCAAATATGATTAAATTGGGTTTCGAACAACCAAACCATTATGAAATTCAATTTCAGCCTCAATGGAGAAAATGTTTCCGTGGAAGCTCCGGAAGATGCTACCCTCCTCTGGACGCTACGTGAGCGTTTGAATCTCACAGGAACCAAATACAGTTGTGGAGTCTCCGTATGTGGCACCTGTACTGTTCACCTCGACGGAAAACCGCTGCGTTCCTGTATGGCCTCTATGACAGTGGTAGAAGGTCGGGAAGTGACCACCATTGAAGGACTTTCAACAGCAAATGATCATCCACTGCAGATAGCCCTGCAGGAAGAACAAGCCCCGCAGTGTGGCTATTGCTATTCAGGCCAGGTCATGCAGGCAGTTTCGCTGCTGAGGGAAAACCCGTCCCCTACTGATGAACAAATCATCCAACATATGGACGGAGTCTTGTGCCGGTGTGGTACTTATCCCAGGATATTAAAAGCTATCAAGCGGGTCATTCAGGAGGGTAAATCATGAAATGAGCATGATCATTTTATTCAAAATAATCACCAACCGGGGATGAATAAAATGATCTTGGGAATTCCCGCTTCGGCGGACCGATGTGACCGTTAAAATCAAACACTTATACACATGAAATGTCCATAAAGCTAGCTATACCAAGCGAGGATGAATATTGGAAGCAAAATTGAGGATTGGTGCTGAAAGTAAGATATTCGGACATTCCATGTGACCGTTGAAAATAAATAGATATACACATGAAAAGTAGCAACACCATTTCAAGGAGAAAATTCCTCACTAAATCCGGTGGGGCAACCATTGTCATTAGTGGATTGTATTTGTTCCCCGGCTGTGGCGATGGGTCATCCGAAGATTCGAAAATCCTGGAGAAGGAGGTTAGCGTTTGGGTACGGATATTGACAAATGGTGAGGTGATCATTTATACACCAGCGGCAGAAATGGGTCAAGGGTCAAAAACCTCCATCCCGCTGATCCTTGCTGAAGAAATGGACGCTGACTGGAGCAAAGTCCGCATCTTATTCAGTCCGGTGGACGCAGAAACCTATGGTTTAGGATGGTCTCCGGATCAACCAAAACATTTGACTACCGCTGGCAGTCGATCCGTCAAAAGCTATTATCAGCTGATGAGGGAGACAGGGGCACAAATCAGGACTGCCCTCCTACTGCAGGCAGCAAAAAAATGGCAGGTAGCATCGGATGAGTTGATGACGGAACCCGGGATGGTATTGCACAAAAGCTCCAACAGGAAAATGAGCTATGGTGAAATTGCCGGGTTTGGAGACTTTGATCAACTCCCGGATATTGCATCGGTGAAACTGAAAGACCCAAAAGATTTCAGACTCATCGGCCACACCATGCCACGTCATGACATCCCTTCAAAAACAGACGGATCTGCAAAGTTTGCCATGGATGTAAAGCTTCCGGGGATGCTCTATGGATTTATTAACAGGTCGCCGGCGCATGGATCCAAACCCGAATTGACAAATTCAAAAGAAATAGAAGCCATGGAGGGCATAAAAGCTGTGGTCACCCTGGACCATGGCGTGGGTGTCGTGGCTACATCCATTGAATTTGGTCTGAAGGCCAGAAGACATATGCAAATAAAATGGGGGAATACCTTATCTGACTCCCACAACAGCGATGCTGACCTGGACGCATACTCAACAGATGGTGCGCAAGAAATAATGCAGGAAGGTGATGTAGAAGCAGCCCTGGAAAAAGCTGACAAAGTATATGAAGTGGCTTTCACCACGAAATATGCTTATCACGCCCATATGGAACCCCTCAATGCAGTAGTTGCTGTGGCACCGGATAAGCAATCAGCAGAGGTGTGGGTGGGTTCTCAGGCACCTGACCGGGCGCAAAAGGAAGTGGCCGAAACACTTGGCATTGCCCCCGAACAAGTTAAAATGAACCTCTTCTACCTTGGAGGCGGTTTTGGCAGGAGATCTATGTCAGATTACGTGGCTGAATGTGCGGCGCTGGCTGTTCATGTAGATGGCCCTGTAAAATTGATCTGGATGCGAGAAGATGATATAGGTTACGGAGCTTTCCGGCCACAACTTAAAAGCTTCTTGAAGGCTGCAGTGGATAAAAAAGGAGACATTATTGCCTGGGAACACACCGCTGTAGGACCCGGTGGAAACATGGCTTACAGAGGTGCACAAATGGGACACTATGACATTCCCAATGTCAGACTTTTACATAGAGAAATGGATCATGGCATCCGGACAAAGCATTTTCGTTCGGTAGGTCATGGAACCAATAAATTCGGTATTGAGACTTTCATTGATCAGTTGGCACGTACTCACGGACAAGATCCTTACCGCTACCGATGGAACATGTTGCAGGGAAATGATCGAGCCAGGAAAGTACTGGAAAGGGCCGTGGAGATGTCCAACTGGGATCCAAAACCGAAAGAAGGAAAAGCCATGGGGATCGCTTTCGCAGATCGGGATGCTTACACCTGCGGGGTAGCACAAATATCACTCAACCGTGAAACAGGGGTGATCAGGGTGCACAGGTATTGGTGTGCCTGTGATGGAGGTGTGATCGTTCAACCTGAAAATGCCAGAAGACAGATTGAAGGGGCAGCAATCATGGGCATCTCACTCGCCCTGAAAGAACGTATCGATATCCGATCCGGAAAGGTCGTCCAAACAAATTACACAGATTACAACGTCTTGCGCATGTCGGAGATCCCGGAATCTATTGAAATAGATTTTGTGTATTCAGGTGTGGCACCTCATGGACTGGGGGAAACGGGCGTTCCGGCGGTTGCAGGAGCCATTGCCTCTGCCTTTGCTGCCCTTACGGGCAAACATCTATATCATTTGCCTTTTACACCGGAACGGGTGTTGGAAGTGCTGAAAGGATGAATAAGTGCGGGCTTTAATGTGTTAGCAAAAAGGTATACCCCTTGTCCGGGCTCAAGATACGTTTTGAAGGTCTTCATAACATCAAGCCATGCTTCTTTCACTTCCACCACAAACTGCGTGGCCCCGATTGTAAAATTGCTACATGATAGCTTCGAAATTGAACAGTGAGGAAGACTAATTTTTCAGTAGTTGTAGATTATTGCTGCATAAAAATGGCCTGACTGACCTGGCTATTTTAATTGTCTGGGACTTGGAAATCCTTTTTTATCTGAAGCCCTGCAAAGCTCTGCGAAAAGTGCAGAAGAGTGAGGAGTCGTTCCGACTACACCAAGCCTTAATTGTTGTGCGTAGCAATTATTAATGGTTAAACTGCGCTAATTATGGCTAAATATAGATTTGATGCATAACCACAATAAACTAATAGTTCTTCAATTTCAAATTCTGAATTAAAATCTGCCATTTCAATATCATAGTCATAATTTAGTTTACTCCAGTTATTAACAGAATTCAGTGAAAACTGAAGTGTTCCGGATTCGTTGTAAACTTCAAATTTCAGTTTCCAATTTGCCATGTTTTTCAATACATAATTACATTCTTTTCCATTTGATTTTTCTAATTGAATAATCATTTGACCTTTTAGGTTAAAGGTTATATCTCCTATGTTCGTGTTGTTCTTGTAAATATCAACCTTACTTGTCCAAATGTTTTTTGGTTTGATTTCGATATTGTTTCCGTTCAAAACTGTTTTAGCCTTGTCTGAAAACCAATTATTATAAACCAATTCACAAATTTCCTTGTTTCTATCAGTTAATTTAAAATTTCCTTTTCCTGAACTTGATACTATATTCATATGGCTGAGGGTATTTGCCTGGGAATGTAGCTTTTCAGTCACTTCACTTTTCTAAAACTGCAAAACAGGAAATTCTGCCTGGTATTGAATGGGGTGGTGTGATCTTCTGTGATACATCTGATTTTATCAAACCCTTTAGCGAGTTGTTTTTCCAGCTCAGACTCAGAATATTGTTTGATTTCCAGACCACTACATTTTGTTGGTCCATTTTCTGAAAATGTTCCTATCGTCAGGTAACCATTTACAACACTGTTGGCAATGTCCAAATATTGCTTGATTTGTGCGGTAGTGGTAAGAAAGTGAAAAGTTGCCCGATCATGCCAAATATCATAAGTGGTATCCGTCTGGAATTCGGTAACATCACTGGCAATCCATGTGACTCGACTGGCTTTGTCTCCCAATCTTATTTTTGCTCTTTCTAATGCTTTAGAGGAAATGTCCAGTACAGTAATATTTTCATAGCCCTCGTCCAACAGAAAATCTACCAACTTGCTATCTCCTCCACCCACATCTATTATTCTGGCGGTTTTAGGAAGGTTGAAACTGTGAATAAATTCAATTGATGTTTTTGGCACTTCTTGTGTCCAGCTTACTTCATTTGGTTGTTTGGTTTCATAAACCTTTTCCCAATGATTTTTGGTTGTCTCTTGCATAAGATGTTAAGTCTTTATGTTGGTGAATAAGTTCCGAATCAGAATATGCGTTATCATTAAAGGAAATAATCGGTTCACGTAATTATGCACAAAGCACAGACATCATGAGTAGCCACCCTCATCCTATAAAAATCTAAACTAGTTAAAACCTCGGTGAGATGCAACGGGTATAATCCAACTGCGTCTAGCAAATGAAGACTCCTCACAACTCTAAAAGAAAAGAGAATAAAACCTTATTAAGTGAGGTTTTTGCAGTAAATTTTTGATGAAGTGGCTGTAGAATGCTTAAGGCTATTCATCCATACCCCTCTAGTAATCCGTTTATTTCGTCCAATTGGTCGTGATAAGTTTTGAAATTGGCTGGTAATGCTTTTGGTTGTTCGTTACCAGGGTTAAATCGTTAGCTAGAGCAATTCCGGAAATTAGCAAATCAGCAGTTCCAATGATTCTTCCTTTTTCTCTGAGTTCAGCGTAAATCTTCGCAGAAGTTCGCAGTGAAGTAGTTGAAAGTTTAATAATCTCACAGGTTGAGACGAACGCCTCAAATGTTTCAATTTGTTTGGTGGCATTCTTGAAAGTCAAACCAGCCAGAACCTCAAAATAGGTTATCTCTGAAATAGTAATATTGGGATATTCATTGAGGTAGCGTTCAAAGTTCTTGGCTACTTTCTAATTGCCTTTCAGGAAATACGAGAGGATATCAGTGTCAACAAGTGATCGATTCAAAATTTCGGAATTCGTTCGTTATTATCCACTCTAGATTTGTGGAGCTCAGTAGTTAGTTCATCTAATTCTAAATCCTCGAAAATTCCGCTAAATGACATGGGAGATTTCTCAGTATTGCGATGAGATTCCAAATCATTGAGATATGCGTCAAGGTTCCTAAGTTTGTCGTCCGATAGTTTCTTGACCCTGTTGAGGATAATATTTCTGAGTTTCTCCCTTGTTGCCATAGTTCAAAGTTACCTAATCTCCGTCTGGAAGTCCAATGGATCAAAACAATTAATACTAGACGATCCAAACCAGATACGTTGTGCGTATTCATCACCAAATTAAACATTTCCGTGGATATTGTATTTGGTGGATTAAGCCTGTTTAATTGTACGGGATTTGGAAATCGCTTTTTAGCTGGAGTCCGGCATGCGCTGTGGGGAATATCGAAGAGCTTAGATCGACGAACCTATTATCGCACAAGTGAAAAAATCTGTGCGATAAGGGATTCGGGTAAATGAACCTTTAGTTGTTCAGCTATTACAATGATTCTATCAGTGTATCGCTTACCCTCCACCAATCGGTCCACCTGATGAATGAAACTATTGAGTTAATCTGGATAAATCCGTAAAATTTTATCCGCTAATATTTTGGCAAGGTTAGAGCCAAACATGTCGGTTATGCTGTATTTTGTAGGCATATCAGGTATATTGAACAATATCAATTAGTAGTCCACTCGGATCCTGGATGGTGAAATGATGACCATTGACCAGTTCATTTACCAATGGGACTTTGATTGGGATGCTCCTATTTTTAACTCTTCGAAACTCTGCTTCTACATCCTTTACTTCCATTTGCAGTATAGCTCCCTGACCATTGAACTCAGGTTGAAATATTGGATTGACAAATGGAGAATTGGGAATGCAGAACAACAGTTCATAGTGGGGATTCCTTTTGTGTTCCAGCACCACGAAACCTTCAATTTCCAGCTTAACTGCAAAATCAAAATGCTGAGTGTAAAAAGCTTTACACTCAAGTACTTTAGAAGTATAAATCTCAAAGCTGAGTTTCATGACTCCGGCGTTGAATACTTGACAAAATCTATCCGAATTCCATTCGGATCTTCAATGGCAAAATGTCTGTCACCCCATGGTTCATCACGCAGTTCCACCTTGATTTCAACCTCTTTACTTTTCAAGTCCTCGTAAATGCTGTCTACATCATCTACTTCAATAGTGAGGTACATGCCCTCCCCACTGAAAGGCTTATGAAAAAACGGCTGTTGAGATGGGTGATGTGGGAGCAAAAAGCTTAACTCTGCCTGACGATTTGGGGTATGCATCAAAAGGTAAAATTCGTTTTCAAACGATACCGCGAACCCTAGCTTGTCCGCATAGAAGGCCTTGCTTTCGGCCAATTTTTCCGTGAGAATACCTGCGTTAAGTTTCATAATTTATCTTTTTGGTTAAATACTATTCAAATTACATTCATGTGGACTTGTCAACTCATGGATGCCCACAAGTAATAAAACCAGTGGAAAGTAGACGTATAAGCTTTTTATAACAAATTCTCCCGGGTGGTGAGAGTCCAATATATCAACTATACCAAGACTTACATTAAAAGTTAAATGAAGAAGAATTACAGGCATTACTGAACCCTGAGAATGATTGTAAATCACCGACATGAGTATGCTCAACAGCATGACATTGACAGAAAAAGCCCAAAAAGGAATTTTTGATTGTGGTGAATCCAAAAACCAGAGAGGAGCGTGCCATAGTATCCAAATTGCACCTACAATCAAAGCGCTTGCCATCCATCCATATTTATCCTTGAATACTGGATAAAGAAATGCCCTCCAGCCTAATTCCTCTCCTAATGGTCCCATAAACAAATTGATGAGAACCAGGGGAAGTAAGAACTTTATTTCAAAATTTGACCAGTTGATTGCATGCCCATTTTGCGACTCCACAAATAGCAGCACTGTCACAATTAACAATGGGACCAACGAAAGCAAAATCCACCATGAAAAATCAGGTATAGAAAATGCCCTTTGCACTTGTGAGATAAATTCCCCCTTTGACGTCCAAATGATTATTGCAGCCATAGTTGGACTCCAAATGGCAATGAGCCAGACGGGTAAGCCGACAAGTGATTCAGGAGTGTGTGCGCCTGAAATGTTTAACATCAATACAAATGATATTAAGGAGATGATAAAGGTCACTATTAGGAATCCTAAAATGGAATTTTCCGCCAACAATAACTGTATTCTTCCCATAACTTCGATTCTTTGATTATTGCTCTTTTAGCCAGTCAGACATCATTTCAATGGTCTTTTCCGTTTCCTCTTCCTGAACAAAATGCCCAGCGTCAAAAACACTTGTTTTTTCATTCGAAAAGAAGCGCTTCCATTTTTCCAGATTATTCATCTTAATGAAATCGTCTTTTTCACCCCACAGAATTAATATCGGCTTATCCTTTATCACATCTGCATTTTGCCATAGTTCGCCATACCATTCAGATGAACCAATTAGCGATTTTCCAATGTTGAGCAAACCATACTGCTGTTCTTGTCCGGAAAAGGTTTTTTGTAATGATTGTGCACTTGTTTACTCAGGTGCTTTTTGTTATGAAAAGCTTTTTTAAGTAGCACTTTTGGTGAGAAATTGGTGTTTAGATAAAGAAAATTTCCAAAGCTGCTGTGCAGGATTTTGTCAATTTTTTGAGCGTCTTTATCTTCTTTCGTCTCCCAGAGCCAGGTATTAAACATCACAATCCTTTTCACATTTTCAGGTTTTGAGATCGCGTAAGACAACCCAATAGGCCCACCAAAATCATGAACCACGATGGTTATGTTTTTGAGATCAAGATGTGCTATCAATTGGTTTAAATTCCTGGCATGTTCCTGAGGTGTACCTGCAAAATTTTTAGGCTTATCGGACAAACCAAACCCAATATGGTCAGGCGCTATACATCTATGCGTATTTGATAAGGCCTTGATATGGCTTCGATACAGGAATGACCATGTGGGGGTTCCATGAACAAACAGGATAACATCTCCTTTGCCTTCATCAATATAATGAAGCTGGCCTGATGGAGTGGTCTGGTAGTTTGGCTGAAATGGATATTCACGAGTATCCAGCCATTTCCAAGCAGTTGATGTAGCGTACATTTTAACAAGCATTAGGTTTAAAAGTGTTTGTCATTTTTCTTATACAAAATTCCAGAGGAGTTTCTAAGAATAATTGTAGAAATGCGACCAGTTATCATTCTAACAAATGATTGATGCTGCTCGCTGAAGCAATTATTTCCAGTCTTGCTTAGAAATTATACCCAATGTGAAAAATCAAACCAAAGTGTGACTTAAATCCACTTTTGGTTTCTACAAAATCTCTGGAAAAAGGATCAGGATAATAGTTTATACCTGGTTGTAAATTCGTAGTAATGGAAAAGTGGTGTGAAATGAAGATCAAAATTCCCATTTCAGCACCCAGCGTCATCGTTTGAACTTTGTCCAATCTGTTATATGTATAGCTGAAGTACGGACTGAGCTTAGGTGTGAGTGATAAATTATCTTCAAATAAATTGAGTAGATACCAGTTTACCAAGACGGTTCCACCCAGATGACTTAACCCAGATCCGTTTTTTAAAAAACGGTAATTAGCGATGGGGCGTAATTGAATTCCTGTTGCATTTTGATCCCCCCAACGAAGCTCGTAAATAAAGGGCAATGTATTGATCTCAACGGCATTTACAGTGTCATAGGGCTCTAACAGGACTGAAGGAAGAAAACCAATGTATTGTTTGTTTAAAGGCTCGTTCTGAGCGAAGAGAATCAATGGGAATGACAAAACCAGAAAAATCACCCCCGTTTGTAAAAATGAAGGTTTATTTGATCCGGAACTTTTTTTATTGATAACTATTGATTTCACTTAACACAAAAATCCATTTCTGTAAGGTGAAACAATTGTAGAAATGCGACCAAATTACTCTGAGATATATCGTTGATAAAGCGTATCCCTATAGCTGAGAAGTTTCTTAGGTGATAGCTTGGCTATTGATTTCACCTCATTGATAAGGTGAGGTTGATCGTGATAATTGTATTCCACCACCAACTGCATCCAATTAACCGGGTTTCTATTATTGAGGATAAAATCAAGGTAATTGTTTACCCTAACAATCTTGCAATAGTCTTTAGGGGAGATCCCAATCCGTGTTTTGAATAGTCTTTGCAACTGACGATCAGAAACATGAACGCTTTTGGCAATATCACTTATTGAGACTATTCCTTTGGATTCATTAATGCATTTAATGGCTTGTTGGAAAGGTGGGCTGTTTTTCTTTTGATTGATGTTTTTGGCTAAAAATTTTTCCGTAACCTCGATTTTTTCAGCAAAACCCATTCCCTGCATTTTGGCATGTAACCCTTCGTATTTCTCTTTCAAATGATCAGGTAAATCACTTGTTAATTTTGAAATGGGTTGTTGTATGAGTTTGAAGAGTCCATCACCGATAAATGAGATGCCAAATAAATCAATCCGACCTTTTTGATGTATAATTTTACTTGTAGCAATTGCAGGAACAATAAAAAATGATGGGTTCAAAAATGGAATCTCCGGTGCAGAATATTGAACTATTTCCCCGTAGTTAAATACAATCAAGTTTTGTCCTTTAGGCAGATATCTGGAGTTAATTCCATCGGCATTGTCAATATACCCGCTCATTTCCCAGTAGCAAAGGACGTCCGTTTTTAGCTCTTGATCAGACACTAATTCTTCAACGTAATTCATTCGTTTCCCAATTTTTGTCCTTTTTCGAACATTTAGTTATAATGCATACACTATAACTCTGATATCAATTTGTTATTAACCATTTCAATACTAACACTTTACCCACTTTCAAAAAACAATAAACAATCAAAAACGGATGCGTTGTGCGTATTGCTGACCAAATTAAACATTTCCTCTAATTTTCCATCCGGTCAACCGTATTTAGGCATCATCATCCTATCTCCTGTATTCTGTCTCCTCAATTTGTCCTTTTCTCCCCGATCACTACTTTCTTTAATATGGTTTATTAAATTTGCGGCCGCAACATTCGAAACCATGTCAAATTCACCAGATTTTAATCATCTCCAAAAAGTCATTTCGCAGGTCCGCAGGGACATTGTGAGGATGGTACACGCCTGCCAGTCAGGACACCCGGGAGGCTCTTTGGGATGTACCGAGTATTTAGTTTTATTGTACTTCCATGTCATGAAATACAAGCTTCCATTTACCATGGAGGGCAAAGGTGAAGACATGTTTTTTCTCAGCAACGGACATATCTCTCCGGTATGGTACAGCGTGCTCGCGCATGCCGGATTTTTTGATAAAAAGGAATTAGGCACCTTCAGACAGATCAATTCCAGGTTACAGGGACACCCTGCAACTGAAGAGGATCTGCCGGGTATCAGGGTAGCTTCCGGATCTCTGGGTCAGGGTTTATCCGTGAGTATCGGAGCGGCATTGTCCAAAAAGCTGGACAAAGACGATAGCCTGGTCTATACCCTGATGGGGGATGGCGAGCAGCAGGAAGGACAAGTCTGGGAAGCTGTGATGTTTGCCGGGAGCAAAAAAGTAGATAACCTGATCGCTACCATAGACTACAACGGACAACAAATAGATGGCCCAACCGATGAAGTAAATCCTTTGGGAGACCTGAAAGCCAAATACGAAGCCTTTGGATGGGAAGTCATCACTTCGGATGGCAACGACCTGGAAGGTTTGGCAGCAGCTTTTGATAAAGCCAAAGCACTGACCGGAAAAGGAAAGCCCGTGCTCAACCTTATGACCACTGTGATGGGCAAGGGCGTTGACTTTATGGAAGGCACACACAAATGGCACGGCATTGCTCCAAACGATGAGCAACTGGCTGACGCACTCAATCAATTGGAAGAAACCCTGGGAGATTACTAAGATGGCAACGAAATATACATTCACAGAGAAAAAAGATACGCGTTCAGGGTTCGGTGACGGACTTACCGAACTTGGAAGGACCCACCCCAACGTCGTTGCCTTGTGCGCTGATCTCGTGGGATCGCTCAAGATGGCGAACTTCATCAAAGAAAACCCGGAACGATTTATTCAAACCGGGATTGCCGAGGCCAACATGATGGGCATCGCCGCAGGTCTGGCAACCACTGGCAAAATACCTTTTACCGGCACCTTTGCCAACTTCTCTACCGGCAGGGTATATGATCAGATCCGGCAGTCTATTGCCTACTCAGAGAAAAACGTAAAGGTTTGTGCTTCTCATGCGGGTGTTACCCTCGGAGAAGATGGCGCTACCCACCAGATCCTGGAAGACATGGGCATGATGAAAATGCTGCCCAACTTCACCGTGATCAACCCTTGTGATTACAACCAAACCAAAGCAGCTACAATCGCGATCGCTGACTACGAAGGTCCGGTTTACCTGCGGTTCGGCAGACCAAAATGGCCTATTTTCACGGATCCTAACCAAAAGTTTGAGATCGGTAAAGCCCTCAAGCTGATCGAAGGTACGGATGTAACCATTTTTGCTACGGGTCATCTGGTATGGAAAGCCATTGAAGCTGAAGCCATCCTGCAAGAGCAGGGCATCTCTGCAGAGGTCATCAACATCCACACCATCAAACCACTGGATGAGCAGGCGATCCTGGCATCTGTTGCTAAAACAGGTTGTGCGGTGTCTGCGGAAGAGCATCAGATGGCTGGCGGATTGGGTGAGAGCATCGCCAGCACGCTGGCCAGAAATGAGCCGAAACCACTGGAGATCGTGGCCGTAAATGATCAGTTTGGAGAAAGTGGCAAGCCGGAAGAGCTGCTGGACAAATATGGCCTGAGCACGGAAAACATCGTTGAAAAGGCTAAAAAAGCGATCCAAAGGAAGAATTCCTAAAG
Source organism: Cyclobacteriaceae bacterium (assembly GCA_965223915.1). Classification (GTDB taxonomy): domain Bacteria; phylum Bacteroidota; class Bacteroidia; order Cytophagales; family Cyclobacteriaceae; genus UBA7330. The sequence goes on from OZ245027.1 coordinate 5,293,022, forward strand.
CATCCTTGTAGCTTTGCCGCATGGTATCCAATCGGCAACTTTTCCTTCAAAACCTGGCACAGACCACCAATTTCCCTTTACAGCTGGAAATAGAAAAGGCTGAGGGCGTCTATATGTATGCCCCAGACGGAAAAGCCTATATCGACCTGATATCAGGTATAGGTGTGAGCAATGTCGGCCACCGCCATCCCAAGGTTGTTGACGCAGTCAAGCACCAGATTGATCAATACATGCACCTGATGGTGTATGGTGAACTGGTGCAATCCCCGCAGGTAAAGCTGGCCCAGGCCATCACCGCTACCCTACCCCCTTCCCTCGATCAGGTATACCTGGTCAATTCAGGGAGCGAAGCGGTCGAAGGGGCCTTGAAACTCGCCAAAAGATATACCGGAAGGGCAGAGATCATTTCCTGCTTCGATGCCTACCATGGATCCACAGCGGGTGCCTTGTCTGCCGGAGGCAGCGAGACCTTCAAACAAAATTATCGTCCGCTTATCCCAGGACATCGGAACATCACATTCAACAACCTGGAGGACCTGGAGCAGATCACGGAGCAAACAGCAGCTTTTCTCATAGAGACCATCCAGGGAGAAGCCGGGGTTCGGGTGCCCGATGCCGACTACCTGAAAGCTGTGAGAAAACGGTGTACTGAAACAGACACGCTCCTGATCATGGATGAGATCCAATCCGGCTTTGGAAGGACAGGTAAGTTCTGGGGGTTTGAACATTTTGGTATTACCCCGGATATTGTCACGAGCGCCAAAGGAATGGGTGGCGGCATGCCTATAGGTTGCTTTATCAGCTCCAAAGAGGTTATGAGTGCTTTCACCGAGAATCCGATATTGGGTCACATCACAACCTTTGGCGGGCACCCGGTAAGTGCCGCCGCTTCACTGGCTACCATCCAAGTGATCCATGAAGAAAAGCTGATGGAAGGTATTCCGGAAAAGGAAGCACTATTTCAGAAACTACTCGTTCACCCCAAAATCAAATCCTTCCGGAGCAAAGGCCTGATGATGGCCGCAGATTTTGGCTCCTTCAAAACGCTGAAAAAGATCATCGATAAAGCCATTGAGGGCGGAGTACTCACAGACTGGTTTCTGTTTTGTGACAACTCCATGCGCATAGCCCCTCCCCTTACCATCACGGAGGAAGAGATAGAAAAAGCCTGTGGCTTGATCCTGCAGGCTATTGACTGAGTGTGGAGAAGGGTCGGGTCTGACTATCGTCCGACCCCGACCAAGGAACGCTCCCTCAAGCGAGGAGAAGGGTCAGACTTTCGTCTGACCCAATAGCAAGGGAAGGTCGGACGGTAGTCAGACCTGGACTTTGGTGAGCAGAAGGGTCGGACAGTAGTAAGACCCGAACACTCAAAGGATCCTGGTCCGACTATCGTCTGACCAGGCTCACAGTGCCGAAAGGTAGTCAGACCCTGGAGGGCCAGATTCTCCTGACCAGTGAGATCAGCCACACCATGTTAACTTTGTCTTTAATGAGTCATCCTGTTTCCATTTCACGCATCAAACACGAAATCCAGTTAACGACTTCAAGAAGCGGTGGACCAGGCGGACAGCATGTCAACAAAGTCGAAACAAAGGTCATCCTGCGCTTCAATGTCGAGACTTCTTCCGTTTTGACTGAAGACGAAAAAATGCGCATTAAGGAAAAGCTCTCAAACCAATTGACGAAGGAAGGGGATTTACTTGTTGTCTCGGAGGGGTCGCGGTCACAACTGAAAAACAAAGAAACCGCTTTCAGGAAACTAGACAGGTTACTGAAGCGTGCCTTCTTTGTGCCCAAACCCAGGAAGAAAACCAAACCATCAAAGGCTGCAGTCAATAAACGGATCAAAGCCAAAAAGCAGCACAGTGAAAAAAAGCAATGGCGAAAGAAACTTTAACCTGAAATATGCAATAGAAAATCTATTCCAGACATAAAACACTTTGAAATAGCGGATCGCCGCCCGGACACTTACCGTAAACTTGTTGAATCACCATAGCGTTGCTATGACTTATCAACATAAGTGCCTCTTTCTTTGTGTTTTATGCCTTCATCACGATTCCTATTGCATAATCCAGGTTTAACCCGATTACAGCAAGCTCTTTAGTTTCAGTGTATGCTGCTTAACCGCTCCATCCTGGTTAACCTCAATCGTGACAGATTCTCCGGCTTTTTTCAACATCCTCTCAATCTCAACTAACGAAAGGTCCATGGCCTGCTTGCCATTGATGCTAATGAGCTCGTCGTTTACGGAAATGCCCAAATCACTGGCAGGACTATCTGCAATGATTTGGTGAATAAGTACCGCTGTCATATCCTCATTCAGCTGAATGTCCATCCCACTGCAGTTCACCTTTACCTCATCATCAAAATACTGGCTTTTTTCAAGGTATATCCGGTGTTTCGGGTAATCAAAAAGAATGTTGAATTTGCGCAATAGTTTATTGCCAATGATCCCGGACACATGGCCGTTTGATTGAATCCCTTGCTTTACCTGGCTGATGCCGATAGGGAGTTCGTCAAAATCGAATCCATCAAAGCTTAATGTCTTTACCCTACCTTCATAGTGGAGTGTTTCATTGTTGGAAATGTCTTTCACCAGGTAACTATAGTGCTCACCTGTTTTGTGTATGATATCATGCTTATTTGAAAATGGGGTATTGAAGTCAAGGGAGGTCCCGGCTCCGGTATTCACAAAAAAAGTGCCTTTGATCACCTCATCATTGTTCAATTGGATGGACCCTTTGATGGTTGGGATACCCATGTGGGATTTAAACTTGATCACATTACCATTCTTGGGATACTCCTCTTCATAAATTTCCAGCTTCATGTTGTCATTGTCCAGCCGCACAATGTGATGATGGGCCAGATCATATCCGATAATCCCGTCAATATCTCTACCGATACTTATTTCCAGGTGTTTGAGGGACGCAGCATTGAGTTTGATATCTGCCTCGAGGATATATGTATTCAATTCGATCTTATTGTGCTTGATGGCTAGCGATTTGATCTCGCCCTGGGCGGCTTTGGCCATTTCATCGTGATCAAAAACGAGATTGAGGTCTTTGGCAACGTCCAGATCTACCACCGTGAGTCCGGCTCCTGTGTCGAAAATAAAATCCAGTGGTTCAGAGTCATCAACACTTAACTGAATGATGATGTGATCACCATATTGCTCAAAAGAGGTACTGGTGACTGGTTGCTGGGCAAACGATCTAAAAACAATAAAAAACGTAAGAATAAGCGATGTTCTCATGGTGAGTGTTTTAATTCTGCACCAATTTAAAAACAGATGAGTTTTGTTTCAGCTTTAAGTGTTTAATTTTCTGATTTCATACCAAAATAAATACAAAGCCAATGCTTGAAAAAGTCAATGAATCAGTGAGTTTCTTAAAGGCTAAGGGACTTGACAATCCGGAAGTGGGTATCATTTTAGGGACTGGCCTGGGCCAATTGGTCGATCACATGGACATCATTGAAGCCATCTCTTACGAGGAGATCCCTCATTTTCCACTCTCTACCGTAGAATTTCATCATGGGCAATTGGTATATGGAAGACTGGAGGGTAGGCTTGTTGTAGCCATGAAGGGTAGATTTCATTTTTACGAAGGGTATAGCATGGCAGAAGTGGTTTTCCCAGTAAGGGTCATGCATAAGCTGGGTATTAAAAAATTATTAATTTCCAACGCCGGAGGTTCTATGAATCTGTCCTGGAAAAAAGGTCAGCTGATGTTGTTGGATGACCACATCAACCTCCAGCCAGACAACCCGCTGAGAGGAAATGGCGCGGCTGAATTCGGTAATATTTTTACTGACCTGAGCAGACCCTACGACCCTGCAATGAATGGGTTGTTTAAAAAAATCGCAGCTGAAAAGAACCTGGTACTCAATGAAGGCGTGTACGTAGCCGTGGCTGGCCCAAACCTGGAAACAAGGGCTGAATACAGATTTCTCAAAAAAATCGGGGCTGATGTTGTAGGAATGTCCACCGTTCCGGAAGTTATCTCAGCCAATCAGTTACAACTTCCTGTTAGTGCCATATCAGTCATTACGGATGAATGTGATCCGGACAATTTGCATCCCATCAATATTGAAGAAATTATTGCGATTGCACAAGACGCTGAAAAGGACCTGATTGAATTATTTAAAGGTGTGATCACTCAGCTCTAGTGAGGAAGTGATTGCCGTTTAGGGCTTCAGGTTCCATTGTATCAAGCATAATTAAAATCTCATAATTTTTTATTACCTTTATAGGAGACAATACGATAATATCCAAAATTGGTGACTGATAATTATTCTTAAAGAGGCCTTAAATCGGCCTCTTTTTTTTGTGCCGAAACACGTTTAAACTAACCTCATGCTGTAAGATTATCTAATCCTTTTTTCTAAAAATTCCATGCCATGAAAAAAGTCATTGATGGATTTGAACACATCCTTTATTCACCTTTAACATTCACTGATCAGGAAACCAATTCCAGGTCTTCTGATTTTTATCAACTCCTTGACCGACGCAGAAGTGTACGTTCTTTTTCAAACAAGCCAGTAAAGAAGACCGTCATTGAGTCAATCATCAAAACTGCTGCCACTGCACCCAGTGGTGCTAATAAACAACCCTGGAGCTTCTGCGCCGTCTCCAACCCATCCATTAAGCAGGCGATACGGGAAGCGGCAGAAAAAGAAGAGCAAAAGAATTATGCTCAACGAATGAGTGACTCCTGGCTCAGGGACCTGGAACCATTCGCCACGAATTGGCAAAAACCTTTTCTGGAAACTGCACCTTGGCTCATTGTCGTGTTTAAGAAGTCCTATGAGCTTGATGAGGAAAACCAGCAAACCAAAAACTATTATGTGAATGAATCAGTAGGTATAGCTTCCGGCATGTTAATCACGGCCATCCATTATGCCGGATTGGTAACACTCACTCACACACCGAGCCCGATGAATTTTCTCTCCGAAATACTGAAACGTCCCACCAATGAAAAACCATTTTTACTTCTCCCTGTTGGTTACCCCGGAGATAGCACATATGTTCCCAATATCCAGCGAAAAGCTGAAAAAGAAATATTGTATTATTATGAGTGAGATTTGACAAAATCATAAAATATTTGACTATTTTTAGGATAGTCATAAACATTATTATTTGGGCACGTTATCAATGAATAAAAAAGTCTGAGTATTATTTATCAGACATGACTATAGCTGGTTGGGACCCCGTTGAAATTCATCGGGGTTTCCTATTTAGAGGCCAGGCAGCACACACATCCTAACTCTTTAGGGGAGTTCCGGATAAATGTTTAATTTTTCCTCCAATAGATTCATTACATTAAACCCAACCCCTCAATGGAATCGATTTTAATCGTACTGGCAGGTATCGCAGTGGTACTCATTTGCATCATTGTATTGAGACTGCATGCATTCCTTTCATTGCTAATAGCTGCCCTTGTTACAGGATTTCTCACCACCCAGGACCAGCTTTATCAATTTGCTCTTCAATCAGGACTCACTGAATCTGCTGCCAACGCCCTATCCGAGCAATCCCTGGGTTCCCGGCTATCCTCAGCTTTTGGGTCTACTGCCGGAAAAATTGGGATCCTGATCGCCCTGGCATCGATCATCGGCGCTGCACTGATGAAAAGTGGTGCGGCTGACAAGATTGTAAGGAGTTTGCTTAAGCTGGTAGGTCTTAAAAATGGGTCCTGGGCCTTTCTGGCAAGTAGTTTCACACTAGGGATCCCGGTCTTTTTTGATACGGTTTTTTATCTCATGATACCCCTGGTGAAATCTCTTGGCGTCAGAGACTCCAGGAAATTCAGTTTGTATATCATGTGCACCATTGCGGGTGGGGTAATGGCCCATTCGCTCATTCCTCCCACACCAGGTCCCCTATTTGTGGCCAAGGAATTGGGGGTGGACCTTGGAATAATGATTGCTGTAGGGATCATTGTTGGTATCACCGTGGTTTTGGCTGGCTATGTCTACGCACTTTGGGCCAATAAGCGATGGGACTTACCGATGAGAGATACGCCGGATATCACCGTGGAAGAGTTAAAGGAAAATACCCAGGTTAAGGATGACGAGTTACCAAACATCTGGATCTCCATTCTTCCGGTACTTCTGCCCGTGCTATTGATCGCTGGAAATACTATCATGAGCATGAGCTTTTCTTCTGACAATCTACAGAATGGCTCTTTACCCGCTGGACTCTTAAGTTTCCTGACTTTCGTGGGAGACCCAAACATCGCCCTGCTCCTTTCTGCAGGCATAGCCATGTATCTGCTAAACAGACGGCTAAAGGACAGGAAACAATTTCAAAAAGTATTGACGGATGCGTTATTAAGTGCTGGAATGATCATCCTGATCACTTCTGCAGGCGGTACATTTGGAAAGATGCTTCAGCAAACAAACATCGGTGAAGGGATCTCCGAACTTGCAGGCAATTACCAGACAGCCATTCTCCCATTGGCATTTCTGATCACAGCGATCATCCGTACCGCTCAGGGTTCAGCTACAGTTGCCATGGTTACCACCATTGGGATCATGAGTGGCTTTGGAGATGCTGACCAGCTGGGTTTTCACCCGGTATACCTTGCCATGGTGATCGGGTGTGGGTCCAAAATTATTCCATGGATGAATGACAGTGCTTTCTGGATCATCACGAAGATGACCGGGATGGAAGAAAAAGAAACGATCAGGTTCTTTTCCTACCTGCTGACAGTCATGGGTATCGCAGGCCTCATCATTTCTATGATCCTGTCAAGATTATTACCACTAACTTAGTCACATGGTAATCTCCAGGGAGGTAATTCGCATTGCTGACGCGGATAATGTAGCCGTGGTGACCACACCGAAAGGGCTGGAAAAAGGTGTGGAAGTGCTTGATGGAGTCACAGCTTCACAATTTATTGCGATGGGGCATAAAGTGGCGCTAAGCAACATTCAGAAAGGTCAGGAAGTCATACGTTATGGTCATACCATCAGCTATGCCAGGGATATGATCCCTGCCGGCGCCTGGGTGAATGAGCGAAACACCTCACTTCCCGAATCACCCTCACTGGACCAGATTAACTACACTCCTTCCAACCGGGCTGCATCAGAACCTCTGGAAGGCTACACATTCCTCGGATATAAGAATCCGGATGGCTCTGTAGGGACCAAGAACGTACTTGGGATCTCCACCAGTGTTCAATGTGTGGCAGGCACAACCAATTACATCGTAGAAAAGATCCAAAGAGAATTATTGCCCCGCTATCCCAATGTGGATGGAGTTGTGGCCATCAATCACAGCTATGGTTGCGGTGTAGCCATCAACGCACCCGCTGCCATCGTGCCGATACGGACATTGAGAAACCTGGCTCAAAATCCCAATTTCGGTGGGGAAGTAATGATTATCGGGCTTGGTTGTGAAAAGCTTCGCCCCGAAAGCCTGCTTTCTGGTGAAAGAAATGAATCGGATTCCATCCTCTTTTTACAGGATGAAGCCTTCGAAGGGTTTGGTGGCATGGTAGCGGGGATCATGAAAATGGCGGATGCCCACCTGAAGAAACTGAATAACAGGAAAAGAGAACCTTGTCCGGTCTCCGACCTTGTTGTAGGGCTTCAGTGTGGAGGTAGTGATGCCTTTTCTGGTATTACCGGGAATCCTGCTGCCGGCTTTGCTGCCGATCTGATCGTTAGGGCCGGTGGCACCGTGATGTTTTCGGAAGTCACAGAGGTACGTGATGCCATTCAGCAGCTCATCGACCGCGCTGCTGACGAAGAGGTGGCTGAGGCCTTGAAAAGAGAAATGAAATGGTATGATGATTACCTCTCAGAAGGTCTGGTGGACAGAAGCTCGAATACATCACCGGGTAACAAAGCCGGTGGGCTGAGTAACATTGTAGAAAAAGCCCTGGGATCAGTAGTCAAGTCCGGAACCAGTCCCATTGTGGCTGTGGTGTCACCAGGAGATAAAGTTCGAAAAAAGGGACTCAACTTTGTCGCTACCCCGGCCAGCGATTTTGTTTGTGGCACCCTACAATTGGCCGCAGGTATGAATGTCCATGTCTTCATCACAGGTCGGGGAACACCCTATGGCCTTAAAGAAGTACCCGTGATCAAGGTGAGCTCCAACTCAAAGTTGGCCGGTAGATGGAATGATCTCATCGACCTTGATGCAGGACCCATCGCATTGGGTGATAAAACCATTGAAGAAGTTGGCTGGGAACTCTTTCACCTGATACTGGATGTAGCGAGTGGATCTAAGAAAGTGGCGAGTGATAAACTTGGACTTTATAACGATCTTGTGTTGTTTAATCCCGGCCCATTAACATAAATTTAAGCATCTAACTTTAACCTCATATTAAAATGTCATTGACCTTAGCCCAAATTAAAGCATCTCTTGAAGATGGACTCCTTTCTTTCCCCATCACCGATTTTACTGAAAAAGGGGAATTCAACCCCGACACATTTGCAGACAGAATAGAATGGTTCGTGCAACACAAAGTATCTTCCGTCTTTGTTGCAGGTGGAACCGGTGAATTCTTTTCGCTAAGTAAAAGTGAATACGAACAAGTCGTCAATATAGCCACCAAAGTGGTGAACGACCGGGTACCCGTTATTTCCGGGGTGGGAAAAAGCATTCCTGATGCCATAGAATATGCAAAAATTGCAGAAAAAGCAGGGGTACATGGACTGTTATTATTCCCCCCATATCTTACAGAGTGTCCGAAAGATGGTGCATACGAATACGCCAAAGCGATCATGAACAGCACGAGCTTACCGGTGATCTATTATAATCGGGCCAATGGAATCCTCAACACCACATACATCGCAAAACTTGCAGAAGCCTGTGATAACTTTATTGGGTTGAAAGATGGGACAGGGAACATCCAGGAACTCAATGATATCATTAAAACGGTTGGAAAAAGGCTATCCTATATTGGAGGGGTACCTACCGCAGAAATCATCGCTGAGGCCTACCTGGCAATCGGTGTCAATACCTATTCTTCGGCCGCCTTCAACATCACTCCGGATTTAGCCAACCTCTTTTACAAATCCCTGAGAAGTGGAGATGCCGAGACCGTAGCCAAAATCACCAAATCATTCTATATCCCATTGGTAAGGCTGAGAGAAAGAAAGAATGGCTACGCTGTGAGCCTGATCAAAGCCGGGGCCAAAATCATTGGCAAAAGTGGTGGTGATGTACGGGCTCCGTTAACCATGCCCACTAAGGAAGATACAGCAGACCTGGAAAAAATCATCCGTTCAGCCAACGCCGAATTCGGTTTTAAATAGCCTGCATTAACTTTCTATGGGTACAGCCTTATATTTCCCTTTGGTATAAGTCTTAAAGGTCATGGCATGCTTCAGGACATCCGGTTTAAACATCGACTTGCCCAGCAGCATCCTGCCACATTCCTGAATACCTTCAATGATGGACGGATGTGGATGGATCAGCTCAGCCAGTTCCTTGATGCCCTTACCCATAGAAATCAATAACGCTACAGCCTGAATCGCGCTGGATGCATGTTCGCCAACTACCCGCATGCCGTATATCTTGGTTTCGTCATCATTGGACACAATGATCTTGATAAATCCCTGGGTATTTCGCATGGCGGTAGCTCGCGGAATACACGAATAATCCAGACTGACTACCTTATACTCTAAACCTGCTTTTTGAGCCTGAATTTCATTCATACCTACTCCTGCAACTTCCGGCCCAAGAAACATGATAGTGGAAATATTTTCGTAGATCAGGTCACGCTCCGGCTTACCAAAGATTCGTTCGATAGCGAACCTGCCTTCCAGCTCGCCAACATTCACCAAAGCAATATCTGCTGTTATGTCTCCCACCGCATAGATATTCTCTACATTGGTCTGTGTGAGGTTATCGATGATTCCCCGCTTATCCATTTTCACATTCACAGACTCATCAAAGAGGTCTTCATGATTGGGAACCCTGCCAACAGAAACAAGGGCCTTCTCTACCCTGAATACTTCTTTGGATCCATCCGTATATTCTAATGTGTAATGAACCATACCATCTTTAGTATCCATATGGATCAGCTTGGAATTCCTGTGGATCAGCACATCTTTGGCCTCCAGGTTACGCTCAATCACCTTTACAATGTCTTCGTCTTCGAACGGCAGAATCCGATCCCCCTTGTCGATGAGATGGACCTTTGTCTTGCCGAAGTTGGAAAAGATCGTGGCAAACTCGCAGCCAATGACTCCGGCACCTACAATAACAATGCTTTTGGGGAAGTGATCCAGCTTGTCCAATCCATCACTGGTAAAGACATGTTCCTCATCTATGGGCAGCTCCGGTAGTAACCGGGGTCGGCTACCTGTGGCGACAATGATGTAATCAGCTTCTAAAATTTCATCCGAATCAAAATTGTGTACATGGACCTGGTTTCTCGAGACCACTTTGGCATTACCCAGGATATATTCAAACAAACCTTCTCCTATGGTAACATTGATGTTGTGCATGTGATGCTCCAACAGGTCCATCCGCTCCTGAACCGCGGCTTTTACCTCACTTTTAAGGGTTTCGTAATTGAACTGATATTGATGGATATTGAGGGCGTCACTGTGTTTTCTGATATTGGCAGCCTCTCTGGAGAGCTCCCACCAGGTCTTACTCCACAAGGCTCCATGATGAATGCCTGCTCCACCAACCTGTTTCTTCTCAATTAGGGCTACTTTCTTTTTGAAATCCACAGCTCTCATAGCTGCTGCATATCCGGCAGGGCCGGCTCCTATGACGATGACATCGTACTTTTTCATTGACAAATGGGGTATTTCGTCCTGAATCTAAAAAAAATAATGTTAAATCAAGCAGTTTGATGGCGCTTTTCCAAAACGGACAAAACGTCATAAATGGAAAGATCCTGATCCGCAAGCAAGACCATCAGATGGAAAAGCAGATCGGCAGATTCATTTTTCAGGAGTTCTTTATCTCCAGCCATCGCTTCAATGACAGTTTCTACGGCCTCTTCACCAACCTTTTGAGCTACTTTGTTAGTCCCTTTCTTAAAAAGACTGCTTGTATAAGATTCTTCCGATGGGTTGGCTTTCCTGGATTCGATGATTTCCATCAAATTCTCGAGAAACAAGGCGCTTTTTTGATTATTTTCATTGAAGCAGGTGTCTGCGCCGGTATGACAGGCCGGTCCCGTAGGTTCCGCTTTGATCAGCAAGGTATCTTTATCACAATCAACAATGACTTCTTTTAGCAGAAGGAAGTTCTCCGAGGTCTCTCCCTTGGTCCACAGCCGTTGCTTCGATCGGCTATAAAAAGTAACCTTACCTGATCGCCGGGTCTCCTCCAAAGCCTCTTCATTCATATATCCCAGCATCAAAACTTTTCGGGTTTTCACATCCTGCACTATGGCCGGTACCAGCCCCTCACCTTTCTTAAAATCTATTTCCATCAAATCCTAACGGGTATATTGTTTTGTAATAATGACGATTTCAAATCTGCTATTTCTACCTCTTTGTAATGAAAAATACTTGCTGCAAGTGCAGCATCAGCTATACCATTCCTCAAAATCTCTGTGAAATGGATATCGTTGCCACCTCCTCCGGATGCAATCACCGGAATGGTCACTGCTTTGGATACCCTTGATGTGATATCCATCGCAAATCCATTTTTAGTTCCATCATGGTCCATGGATGTCAGCAGGATCTCTCCCGCGCCACGGTCACACACCTCTTTTGACCAGGAAACGGTCTCAAGGTTCGTCGGTTTGGTCCCACCATGCGTATGAACAAGATCGATCCCGTCCACGTATTTGGTATCAATCGCTACTACCAGACATTGAGAGCCAAATTCCGCTGAAATTTCATTGACAAGGCCCGGGTTATTAACGGCAGCCGAATTAATGGCCACCTTATCGGCCCCTGCATCGAGCATTACTCGCACATCTGATACAGCACTTATTCCTCCACCAACTGTGAAAGGAATATGAACAGCAGCAGCAACAGCCTTCACCATCTCCACGAGGGTTTTCCTGCCTTCAAGTGTGGCGGAAATATCCAGAAATACCAGCTCATCAGCTCCTTCTGCAGCATACCGCTCGGCAAGCTCTACCGGGTCTCCGGCATCACGCAACTCAAGGAAGTTGACGCCTTTTACTGTGCGCCCGTCCTTTACATCCAGGCAGGGTATGATTCTTTTTGTGAGCATTTAAAAACTGCTAAGTTGTTGTAAAGATAGTTTTCCCTCGTAATATGCCTTCCCAATGATCGCTCCATACAGCTGATCCGCTTTCAACTGCTCGAGATCAGCGGTCGTGGTTACGCCACCGCTCGCGATAAGCTTTATTTCAGGAAAACGCTCCAAAACAGATCGATAAAGCTCAAATGAGGGTCCTTCCATCACCCCATCCTTCGAAATATCAGTACAGATTACCCACCGGGCTCCCGCTTCATAAAAGTCCGTCAGAAAATCAAACAGGTCAAGCCCGGATGATTGTTGCCATCCTGATACCATGACCTTACCATCGAGTACATCCGCTCCCAGGATGATACGGTCACTTCCTCTGTCCGAAAGCCACTGCTTCACCTTTTCGGGATCTTTTGCCGCTATGCTGCCTGCTGTTGCCTGATGAGCACCGGCATCAAATACTTTATCGAGGTCTTCTTCGGTCTTTACGCCCCCACCAAAGTCCACAGACAGGTTAGTGTATTTGCAAATTCGCATGAGCACATCTATATTCACTACATGGCTGGCCTTGGCCCCATCCAGGTCCACCAGATGTAATCTTTTGATCCCGGAATCCTCGAATTGCTTCGCTACTTCGAGTGGGTCCGAGCTATATTCCTTCACTGCATTGTAATCGCCCCTGGTAAGCCGTACACACTTTCCGTCAATCAGGTCAATCGCAGGTATTATTTGCATCATCTATAGTTTTAAGAAGTTTTCCAGGATGGTCATACCTGGCTCTGCACTCTTTTCAGGGTGTGCCTGAATGGCATAAAAATTATCTTTATGTAACACCGCGGTAAAAGGTACATCATAGGTACATTCTGCCGTGGTAAACTCACAAACAGGCAGATAATAACTATGAACAAAATAGATATAGCTCCCTTCTTTTACCCCTTTCAAGAGTGGTGAATCCAGCTTAGTAATATCATTCCAGCCCATGTGAGGAACCTTTATCCCATTGGGAACAAACCTCTTTACTTCTACAGGAATGATCCCCAGGCATGTCGTATCATTCTCCTCGGTTCTTTCACACATCAACTGCATGCCCAGACATACACCCAAGAAAGGTTGTTTAAGCCCTGTCAATACATGGTCGAGGCCATTACTTTTCAATGATCTCATCGCAGAGCTTGCCTCGCCCTGACCTGGAAAGATCACTTTATCGGCAGAAAACAACTCATTCGGATCGTCAGTCAGGATAGGCTCGACCCCCAGCCTGTTCAGGGCAAAAGTCAATGACTGCACATTACCCGCATTATACTTTACAATCGCTAATTTCATTGATCACCTACTTCAGTAAGAGCCATTTAATTCCAGGACTTTCCTGATTTTGGCGATCAGTCTGCTGGATGCATCAAAGCTCAATGTCTGCTGGCCGTCAGAAAATGCCTGATCAGGAACTTCGTGGACCTCAAAGATTACGCCGTCAGCACCAGCTATGGTAGATGCCAATGCGATGGGTTCTACATAATCCCTGATGCCAATACCATGGGATGGGTCAGCGATCACCGGCAAATGGGTCTTATCTTTAAGAATAGGAATTGCATTGATGTCAAATGTATTCCTTGAAGCCCGCTCGTAAGTTCGGATGCCACGCTCGCACAACATTAATCGCTCATTCCCTGCCGAAAACACATACTCCGCACTGTACAACAGCTCATCAATCGTGCCGGAAATTCCTCTTTTGATCATCACTGGTTTATCCACTTTACCCAGCTCGTCCAGCAGATTGAAATTTTGGGTATTTCTCGCCCCTACCTGGTAAATGTCGACATACTCGTACATCTCCTCTATCTGAGAAACCTGCATCACTTCCGTAACGATTTTGATACCGTTTTCCCTGGCCAGCTTATACCATAACTTCAAGCCTTCAATCCCCATCCCTCTGAAGGAATACGGAGAACTCCTGGGTTTAAAGACCCCACCACGCATAATGCTTAGGTTATTGGCTTTCAGGTGTTCAATGGTTTTCATGATGTTCTCTTCACCTTCTATGCTACAGGGCCCGGCCATCATGGCAAACTCACCATCGCCAATCTTGATGCCATCCCCCAGGTCAATCTGGGTTTGATTCACCTTCCATTTGGAAGAGACCAGCTTGTAATCATCGGAAACCACATGAATGTCTTTGATGCCATTGAGGTGACCAATCTTACGAATATCAAATCGCTCCTTTCCAATACCTACCAGATAATCGCCCTTTTGAGTTTTCACCTCAGTGGTTTTGTATTTATGCGCTTTCATCTCATCAGCCACTATTCGTCTTGACTCTTCTGAGATGTTGGGTTCAAACTGTATGATCATGACATTCCTTTTATTGCTTGTACAAATTTTTTGATGTTTCCGTCGGAAGCATCTTCTCCTAATAACTTAATAAACGCACTTCCGATGATGGCTCCATTCGCGTAATGACAGGCCTGATCAAATGTCTTCCTGTTGGAAATACCGAATCCAATGAGTCGTTTATTCTTCAAACCCATGGCATTGATCCTGTTGAAATATTTGATTTGATCTTCCGAGATCTCTCCTTTGGCACCAGTGATGCTGCTGGAAGAAACCATGTAAACAAAACCACTGGATAATTCGTCGATCTTGATGATCCTTTCATCCAGGGTCTGTGGTGAGATCAAAAAGATATTGTAAAGGCCATGCTGTTCCAGTACGTCCAGGTACAATTCCTCAAACTCATAGAGCGGTAAGTCAGGCAAAATAAGCCCATCAACTCCAACGCGCTCACAGTCTTTGCAAAAAGCTTCGAAACCATATTGAAGGATGGGGTTGATATAACCCATTAACAAGACAGGTATGGTCACATGTTCTCTTAAGCCTTCCAGTTGCTTCATGAGTAATTTCAGGTTCATCCCGTTTTTGAGGGCTTTCGTGGAGCTCTCCTGAATGGTGGGTCCGTCTGCCACAGGATCGGAGAAAGGGATACCAATCTCAATCATATCGGCTCCCCCAGACTCCAGGGCCTTTGCAATTCGCACGGTATCATCCAATTGAGGGTATCCTGCAGTGAAGTACACATTGAGAATATCCTTTTCATCAGATTCAAATGCCTGATCGATTCTGTTCATCTCAGTTAATATTTTCCCCATTTGATATATGTTTCAAGGTCTTTGTCACCTCTTCCTGAGAGGTTGATCACTACAATTTTATCCTGACCAAGATCCACCTTGTCTAGAGCGGCAAAAGCATGCGCTGATTCCACAGCAGGTATGATTCCTTCCAGTCTGCTCAGCATCACACCAGCTACCATCGCCTCTTCGTCAGTGACACCAACAAACTTTGCCCTTCCTGAATCAAACAGGTGGGCATGGAATGGTCCAATACCCGGATAATCGAGTCCTGCTGAAATAGAATAAGGTTCAACCACCTGACCATCAGCAGTTTGCATCAATAAGGTACGACTACCATGGAGCACACCTTCTTTGCCCAATGCTGTAGTAGCTGCGGACTTTCCTGAATCATTACCAAGTCCGGAAGCTTCTACCGCAATTAGCTGCACATCTTCTTTGTCGAGATAATGATAATAGGCTCCTGCTGCATTGCTACCTCCACCAACACAGGCAAAAATGAAATCCGGATCCGATTTTTGTTCTTGCTCGAGCAGCTGAAGCTTGATCTCTTCACTGATCACCGATTGGAACCTGGCCACCATGTCCGGGTACGGATGTGGGCCCACAACAGAACCAATGATGTAATGTGTATCTGCCGGATTGTTGATCCAATGGCGCATTGCCTCGTTGGTCGCATCTTTCAGTGTCTTTGAGCCCGATGTGGCAGGCACTACCTGAGCGCCCAGTATCTTCATCCGTTCTACATTCGGTTTTTGCCTGGCCATGTCTATCTCTCCCATGTATACCACACAACCCATGCCCATCAATGCACAAACCGTAGCGGTAGCCACCCCATGTTGTCCGGCCCCTGTCTCAGCTATGATCTTCTTTTTGCCCAGGGCCCTGGCTAACAGGATCTGACCAACAGTATTGTTTACTTTATGGGCTCCCGTATGACAGAGATCTTCTCGCTTCAGGTAAATCTTTGCCTTATATTTATCCGAAAGCCGGGAAGCAAAATATAAGGGAGTGGGTCTTCCCACATAGTCCTTCAATAGCGACTTAAACTGCATCTGAAAAGATGACTCCTCAATAATCTGCAGATAGTTTTGTCGAAGCTCCTCCACATTCGGATAAAGCATTTCCGGAATGTACGCTCCTCCAAATTTCCCATAGTAGCCCTTTGGGCTTACCTGATATTTTGATACTTGCACGCTCATAGCAACTCCTTCACTTTTTTAATTTTTTCAATGTCTTTACGACCCGGAACCACCTCAAACCGACTATTGATGTCGATGGCATAAAGGCCGGGCAACTCCATCTGTATAATGTGTTCTATATCGACCGATTCAATCCCCCCACTCAAAAAATAGGGGATATCTAATGAATAGCTTTTTAAAATCTCCCAGTCAAACTTTTTCCCACTCCCTCCAAACAATTTGGTTTTGGTGTCAAACAGGAAATAATCAACGTATTCCTCAAAAGGCCTCATGGATGCTACAGGCAATTCATGATCGACCCTAAACACTTTGATCACGCCTAAACCAGCCTCTTTAAGCTCCCGAGCAAGATCAACAGTTTCATCACCATGAAGCTGAACATAATCCAAATGATATTGTTCGGCCTTTTCCAAAACTTCATCCCGGGTAGGGTTAACAAATACACCAACCCTTGAAATGCCTTTTGCCAGATCTTTATCTACCACATAAGTTGAAGCATCCCTTGGAGACTTATGAAAAAATATCAGGCCCATAAAGTCCGGGGCGACACCCTCCAGCTCGCGTATATTTTCCATCTCTCGCATGCCACACACCTTCAGCTTAAGGTTCATTTCATTAGCTCTTTGATGCCTTTTACAAAATTCCTGCAGGCCCTTTCGGGACTGGTTGTCTTCATGAAATTTTCTCCAATCAGAAAACCATCAAACCCATGCCCCATCAAGTCAACAACTGTTTGAGGATCACTGATCCCACTTTCCGAAATTTTTAGAAAATTTTTGGGGATAAGCTCTGCCAATCGTTTGCTGGTGTTGACATCGGTATTGAAGGTATTTAAATCCCTGTTGTTCACACCGACGATGTTTACTTCGTCAGTCAATGAGCTTTCGAGCTCCTTCTCATTGTGTACTTCCAGCAATACTTCCATCCCCAGCTCCCGGGCCCTGGTCGCCAGGTTTTTGATCTCATCCGGGGTTAAACAGGCGGCAATCAAAAGGATGATGTCGGCACCGATCGATTTCGACTCAATCAACTGGTATTCGTCAATGATAAAATCCTTGCGTAGGATCGGACAAAAGTTATAACTCCTGGCTATTGTGAGATCTTCACTCTTACCTCCAAAATATTGCTTATCCGTCAAAATAGACAAACCAGCCGCACCCGACTGCATGTATCCAATGGATACCTTTTCAACGTTGACCCGGTTGTTGATAACCCCTTTCGATGGTGACTGCCTTTTGAACTCGGCAATGATCCCCACTTTGTCTGGCCGCTTCAGATATTGAGACATGGAAACTACTTTACCTTCGAAGTAAGGGCTCTGTTCTAGCAGTTTGACAGGAAACAATGCCTTGCGTTCCGCTACTTCTTTTCTTTTATCAGCAACTATTTGATCCAGTATACTCATCAGGTTATTGGTTTATAGCGATAAATTGTTTGAATGACTCCAATGCTTTACCTGAAGTCAAAGATTCCCGGGCCTGCGCTATGCCCTCTTCGATAGAAATTTGCTTACCCACTGCAATAGCCAGCCCGGCATTGGCCAATACAACATCACGTTGAGCATCTGTAGCCTTATTATTTAGGATAAGCTCAAATATTTTCGCAGAATCCGGGACTGTTTCCCCGCCATGGATCTCCTCTTGTTTCACCATTTGAAGCCCAAGGTCAGCCGGACTGAAAACTTCTTCTCTTTCGTTCATCACCATTTTGAAGTTGCCCGTAAGAGAAACCTCATCATACCCATCCAGTGCATGCAAGATCACATAGTGCTTATCTGTATTTTGATATAAATATCCATATAGCCTGGCCAGCTCAAGACTAAAGACACCCACCAGTTGATTTTTTGGCATGGCAGGATTCACCATGGGTCCCAGCATATTGAAAAATGTCTTTACCCCCAATTCCTTACGTACAGGCCCTACATTCTTCATGGCAGGGTGAAAGAGCGGTGCATGCATAAAACAGATACCAGCCTTATCCAGGCTTTTCTTAAGCACACCAATGTCATTGGTAAATTTTGTGCCGAAATGCTCCAGCACATTGGATGATCCCGATACACTGGATACTCCGTAGTTACCATGTTTCACTACCATTTGTCCAGATCCGGCCACAACAAAAGAGGCAATGGTTGAGATATTGAAGGTGTTTTTTCCATCCCCGCCGGTACCGCACAGGTCAATGGCGTTGTAGTCGTCTACGGGCACTTTCACACAGAGCTCCAACATGGCATCCCTGAATCCGGCAAGCTCCTCCACAGTGATGGTTCGCATCAGATACACGGTAAGAAACGCCGCCATTTGACTTTGATTGTACTGTCCTGTGGCCAGGTTTGACAGAATGTTATAAGCTTCCTGTCTGGATAGGGATTGATACTTAAATAGTTTGTTTAGAACGTCCTTCATCTTGTTATTGTTGAATCCAGTTATCGATCATTTTAATTCCATGTTCAGTCATCACTGACTCAGGGTGAAACTGTACACCACGAACATTATAGGTGGCATGTTTGATGGCCATGATATTTCCCTCATCATCCAAAGCGGTCACCTGTAGGCTATTGTTGAGCGACTGTGGCTCCACCGCCCATGAATGGTAGCGACAAACCCTGAATGATTCCGGGAGACTCTCAAACAGTGGGTCTTTCACCTGAGTGAGTTTGACTTCCGTTGCCACGCCGTGAAATACAATCGGAAGATTAAAAATCTTTGCTCCGAATACTTCAGCGATCGCCTGATGCCCCAGGCAAACACCAAGTATTTTCTTGGATGCTCCAAATTTATCGATCATTTCAGGCATGATACCTGCCTCGCTCGGCAAACCAGGACCAGGAGAAAACAAAAGACTTTCAAAATCATCTGCATATTCTACGGGGATCTTGTCGTTGCGGTGCACCTCAATATCCTTGCTCAAACCTAATTCCCTGAGTATATGTACCAGGTTGTAGGTAAATGAATCGTAATTGTCAATAACCAGTATCTTCTTCATCTTATCCTTCAATCGTTTCTGCCATTTTCATGGCTGACTCCAATGCTGCCAATTTATTGTAAACCTCCTGTACCTCGCTTTTTGGATCTGACTTGGAAACAATCCCTGCACCGGCCTGGAAATAAAGCTTGTTTGATCTGCTCAAAAAGGTTCTGATCATAATCGCATGGTTATAATTGCCTGCAAAATCCATAAACCCAATGGCCCCTCCATAAAAACCCCTATTCATGTTTTCATGTTCATTGATAAGCTGCATGGCCCTGTATTTTGGTGCACCGGATAGTGTGCCTGCTGGAAAAGTGCTGGCTACGATGTCGAGGGGATCTGATGCTGAATGGAGCTGTCCTGTCACTTTGGAAACCAGATGTATCACATGAGAATAGTATTGGACCTCCTTGTAGGTTTCTACCTTTACATCATCAGCGCTTTTGCTTAAGTCATTCCTTGCCAGGTCAACCAGCATGATGTGCTCAGAATTCTCTTTCGGATCTTCCAGCAGCTTTTTCGCCAGCTCGGCATCTGCCATATCATCTCCGGTCCTCCTGAATGTTCCGGCGATCGGATAAATCGTTGCTTCCCGGTTCTTAACAACGATCTGGGCTTCCGGAGATGACCCAAAGATCTTGTAACCACCATAATCAAAATAAAACAGATAAGGCGAGGGATTGATCGATCTCAGTGCACGGTACACCTGGAATTCATCTCCCTTAAAAGCTGTACTGAATTGTCTGGAAAAAACTACCTGAAATACATCACCCAGGTCGCAATGCTTAATGCCTGACTTCACAATTTCCAGAAAGGTGTCGTCATCCAAATTAGAAGTCGTCTCCCCTACTTTATTGAAGTTGAATGATGGGATATTTCGCTGGGAAATTAGATTCGTTAACTCTTCAAACTGAATGTCATCTTTCTCATCGATATATGTTTCAATCAAAAAGCATTCGTTTTTGAAGTGATCCAGTGCAATAATGAATTTAAAAAGGTGATATTGAATTTGAGGAATATCCGATGAGGGGGTCTTTTCATTGTCCAGTTCAATATCTTCAAAATACTGGACAGCATCATAAGCCATGTAGCCAAATAATCCTGTTTTGATGGATTTTTCATCTTTACCAGGCATCTCAGGCATCTCAAATGTCTTTAGAAACGCTTTGAACTTCGGTAGTAACTCACGCTTTTCAGAAAGAGAAAAAGAGGCTGAAGATTGATCCGGATAGGAAATGTCTACCTGACCATTAAAAAGCTTGAATGCAGCAATGGGATCACAACAGACATAAGAAAAGCTATTCTCCGCTCCGTGGTAATCGGAACTTTCAAGCAAAAATGAATTGGCAAACCTATCACGGATCTTGAGGTACAGACCTACCGGGGTAATGGTGTCCGAGAGAAAACGTTTTTGTCTGATCTTTAATTTAAAGTGTTTCATGAGTGCATTGATTCAACTTTGGTTGCCATGAGCTGGCTTAAAATAACTTTTCCATGGCTGTAAATCATAAAAAAACCCGCTGCGAACAGCGGGTTTCTATATTATATTTTTAACATACCTCGACTATTCACAAATCCATAGAATGTGTCAAATGCCAATACCAGTATGTGCTTCTTCTCAACATGACCGCTAAGCTAATTTGTAGATGACATTAATTCCAAGAAAAGCCATAAAAAAATATCATTCTTCACAATAACAAGCACCACCATCCGTATGCTGATATTATAATTGTTCAATTTATTTGGATTATATTATGGAATGAATTCTATTAGCGAAACATGCTATCTACTAAAGAACAAATAAATATCCTTGTACACCTCTCTATGGCAGACAATCATTTGGCAGAGGAAGAATCTAAAATGATCCATAAAGTAGGCGAGAGAAATGGTTTAACCAAAAAAGAAATCGACCAGATAATTGATAACCCCAAGCCCATTCCGGCGCTGGCTAATCTACCGGCCGACAAAAAATTCGATTACCTGTATAGCGTGATTTTTTTGATGAAGGTGGATGGAAAGATCTTTCAAAGTGAAATTAAATTCTGCGAGAAAGTGGCCACAGCCATGGGGTATAAGCCAAGTGTCATAGCAGACCTTTCGGGTCACATTTATTCTGATGAAACCATAGAGATAGACAGGGATGCCTTGCTAGAAGTGGCTAACCAGCATCTCGCCTGACCTATTTTACACCATTCTTAATGGCTTTAGTCAGGTCTTCCAAAAGCTTTTTTGATACCTTTTTATCGTTTTTCTTTTTGAATTTTGTCAATGCTTTCAGGGCTGACTCGGCTTTCTCATAGAGCCCTGCCGGATTTTTATCAAAAGCATAACTACCCAAACACCATTCAATCTCATTGACCAAATCTTCTTCAATTTGAAGTTGGCTTAGTTTGTCTTTTGCTTCAATAAGTCTTTTTTCGATTGTTTGTATTGATGAGGCCATTTTCTTAGAAGGTTATTTAACAATATTACCCATTAATCTGATCCTTGTATAAGTTAAATCATTTTTTAATAACTCATACATAGAATGACAACTATTTGGTAACTCAAAAGATAAATAAACCTAACAGAGGCATTAGAAATCGAGCTTTCCAAAGGATATCAGGTACGCTGCAGAAAAACCCAGCACATAATTATTGGATAAATCAGGTATTCCGGTATCGAATGAACCATATTCCAGCATATCCCTAAATCCAAAAGTGGCAAAACCATCCAGCTGCACGGTGCCAAACCCAAAATCCCGCTGAATTCCCAGACCGATCCGCACCCCATACCCAAAGGTTCGGTCGCGAGACTCGTCGTATGGAAAGAAGTCTGCCTGCTCAATATTTTCCAGGTTGGGCTCCGGATCTTTATCAATGGCCAGGAGGTGCTCCAGGTAGAACCCCAAAGTAAAAAATGGTTTCATTTTCCGGTGTCCGAAATAAACAAATGCCTCAGCAGGAAATTCCACATAGGTGAGCCTTGTAGAATAAGAAGGCTCCTCAGTCGGAAACACTTGCTTCCAGCCTTTATTGACGATGTTGACACCGGATTGTAGTCCGGCATTCAGGAATGAACTTTTTTTCTGCCGGCTGAAATGACGGAAAATAATCCCCCCATGGTAACTCGTGATATAATCCGTTGAGATTAGTGCATTACCGATCGTTCTTTCAAAGTAAGCCGACGAAAAGTTTCCACCCCCCTTTACTCCTACATATGTTTTGGTCTGTGCATAAAGAACTTGCCCTGCAACAAATAGTAGCAAGCAAAAGAGCAGTCTATTCATTAAATTATTTCTTGTCTGCTTTCTTTGGTTTCTCTGCATCTTTTTTAGAACCGGAATCCTTAGGTCTTGAAACCCCGTAAGTTCCCATCCTAATCTTGCCTCTTCTGGTTTTTTTGTCTCCTTTTCCCATCTTTCAAACGAATTAATGTGAAAACAATTCAACAAATATGGAGGAAAATTTACTTATCAAAAAAACTAACCCGCTTTCATCTCCTCACCTTCAAAAAAGAAAATACCTTTCTTATTTGCAATGAGAATATCCTGCATCCCATCACCATTAATATCCTCCACAATCACCTGCAGTCCTACACCGGAACTATCATCAATCAGGTGAGGTATCCAGAAAGGCTTATCATTTTCATCTCTACTGAGCTCAAACCAGTAGATGACCTGCGGGTCTGTGCCTCCGGGGTCTTTGCCATTGTGAGCAAAAAAGCGCTTACCGGTTATCAAATCTGGCAAACCATCTTCATTCATATCGACGAGTGCCGCCCCATGAGTCTGGGAAAAAGAGCTATCAATAAGGTGGCGAACGAATGAAATTTCACCGTTTGCTCCCTGTACCTGCTCATGCCACCAAATCCCATAGTTGTGAGCAGAGCTGGTGATCACATCATTATCACCATCCGCATCAAAATCGAAGGTGTGCATTTGAGAACACGGCTCTCCCAGGGAGGCCGGATGAAATTTCCATGGTACATCTTCCCGGTCTTCCGGTGCTTCCCACCAACCTTCTATCACCATCACGTCTTTTCTGCCATCACCATTCACGTCGCCACTCCCCAATCCATGTGAAAACCTGTTCGTTCCCGGTGCATTTACAGTACTGATGGCTTTGGCTTCCCAATAAGCATCGCTGTTGCCTGTCAGTGTGAACCATTTGATCTCTTTGTTGCCACTGCCAAATACCAGGTCCGGGCTCCCATCATCGTCTAAATCTGTTAACATGGGAGATTCATTGCATGCTGTACTATCAAAGAGGTACTCCTTCCAATGCCCGATGTCATTTTGCGGATTCTCATACCAGTAAGCTCCGGTGCCCGGAAAATCAATCCTCACGAAATCCACCCACCCATCCTGGTTTACATCAAGTGAGAAGTTTAAAAATGAATCACTCCATCCTTTTGTAATGTCAAATGTTTTTACGGGTCTTATTTCATGCGGGGTCCAATCCGGTGCCTCAAACCAAAATGGTCCGGATAGAATATCAATGAGCCCGTCATGGTTGACGTCACCTGTTGCAATTCCCTCAGATACAAACTCGTCGAAAAGCACATGCTTCTGAAAAGTGATATTTTTTACGTTCTTTTCTTTTACCCCGCAGGCAAACAGAAGAAGAAAACTTGTTGAAACAAGGATGGATTTCATTGATTTTAATTTTGACTTAATAAATATCCCATCAGGTGATAGTAATCACCCTCTGAAATTACTGTTGAAAAATTATCTGGCATTAATGTGAAAGGTAAAGCATTCATTGCCCTGATCTGGTCTGTGGAATAGGAGAACTCCTTGCCTGAGACATCTGCAAAAACCCTCACATTCCCTTCGTCTCTTCTAAAGAGTCCCTGGGCTATGCTGCCATCTTTTAGCTCAATCTTATAGTTCACAAAAGCCTTGGAAATATTCCGATTGGGATCAAGGATCTTTTCTGATAATGATTGCAGGCCCCAATTTCCAATGCCATCCAGCTGAGGACCGATATTACCACCCTGAGCTCCTATTTGATGACAGATGGCACAATTTTGCTGAAAGACATCCTTTCCAACAGCAACAGACACATCCCTAGAAGTGAATTGGGCTACACGCTCATCGATTAACTGCTGAACCTCTTCCGAAAACGGGGTCAGGTTTTCAGTAAGTGATGTCAATTCCTTAGTTTGATCAGTGGTCATGTTCATACTCAGCCGTTCATTGATCTGTGGGTCTAGTAAGAGCTTTGGTGAAATATCCATATGATTGGCTGCTTCCAGTACCAGCGCTATCCCATCGGTATTGCTGGCCATAAGCAACACGGCTTCCTTTTGAAGATCAAAAGTAAGACTATCCAAAACCGAAGCGATGATGGCATTGCTCTGGGGTGTCTGAATTTTACCAAGAGCCAATATGAGCTTTCGTTGCAACAGAGATGGTTCATTAAAATCTCTCGCTATGCGGCCAATAACGTCGATATGTTTTGGGGAGTTTAATAACAAAGCCTCTGCTGCTGCAGACCGGGAAAGTACATCTGCCGTTTGGCTTTCTAATAAAGTCTGAAGCCCTGCTATCATCTCATTTACCTCATAGTTGCCAGCGACCTCGCAGGCAAAAACCTGTCTCTCAGCAATCAATTGCGGACTTACTTTTGGCAACGCCGGAGCAGCATTGCTAAGCTGGCTGATGCCAATGTACTCTCCCCATTGAAGGGATGCATCTGTCATGATCAGGAAACCACTTTTGCCTTTTAAGTCAGACAGATCCCAGGTCACTTCCTCCACCTGGTTTGGTTGCGTGATTTCTTTCACCATCTTCGGAGACTCAGTTCCATCAACAAACAATTCGATCTTGTTGGTAACCGGTGATACAGTCTCACCTGCCCTTGAGGGATTTTTGTGTCCGACCAACGTAAATTTTAACGTTTCCGGCAGGGTGAATGATGGTGACTTTAATTGTGAAATATTGTAATTTCTGCTGGTTCGCGAACTACCAATCAGTACCTCAGCTCCCTGAACTTCTTCAAATCCCTCATATCTCCATGTATTGGCCTGGTACCCTTTTGAAAGTGGGATAACCGTCCATTCACCATCCGAGGGAATATCTTCTAAGAAAGCTTTGGCAAGACTTATGGCCCATTCTCTGCTTGCTCCTGTTACACTTTTTCCTCCCTGTTCGACCCCTTTTTGTAAGGCCAGAAAGGATTGGTACTGTAAATCGAGGTCATTGCTAAATTGCTCACGCAAAGCTGTTGCCAGGAGGTCCATCCCGCGATTGCTAATATACCTGGCTATATGAGTAGTATATTTCAAAAGTACATCATTGGGCTCATCATACTGCTTGATGTGGCTAAGCATAAACGATGCAGCCATGGCATGATCTACACCGATCATCACATCTGCCAGATATTTTGAATCTGGCTCCACCCAGCTTTTTTGTTGAACGGATTTCAGAATTGACTCGTCACGCAGATGATCTCTCAGGCATTGGCGAAGGGCGTAGTACAAATGTGAATCTTCTTGCGGAGTTGTGGCCAGCAAGTCCAGAAAAGTTCTGACCTGATCTTCTGTGGGATGCCTGGCCATCAACATGGCAGTCGCCCTTACGATGTGTGGATTTTTATCCGCGATCATCGATCTGGCCAAAGCAAGAGTTTTCTGGTCAGGTTCCGCTATCTCGAACAGTATCCTGAGCATATGAACCCGGACTTCTTCGGCAGGATGATTCAGCCCCTTTTCCAGCAACGTCTTTTCAAGCGCATCCAATCTAAACAGGATCCACATACCATGAACAAAAGACTCATCCGTCACATCTTTGGCCTGTACCAAAGACTTCACCTCATCCACGGCATCAGGGCCAAACCGATCAACAATCTGATCCGCCACCATCATCCTTACTGTTAAACTCGGTTCATTCAACCCCCTGATCAAGCCTGGCAGATCTTCACTGGTCCAGTTTGTTGCTTTATGTCGTTCCTGACTTCCCTCATAAGTAATTCTCCAGATCCTGCCTCGCCGTTTGTCTCTGGCTGGGTGATCAAGGGGCACCTCGTAATGTCCAATGATACTATTATAGAAATCAGCAATATACAGTGCGCCATCCGGCCCCAGTTTCACATCTACCGGACGGAACCACGGATCCTCACTCACAATGAAGTCCGGTTCCCAGGTAGGAACAGGCGTAGTACCGTTCATTTTTATAGAGCTTCGATATACCCTGCACTTCACCACGTCTCCCAGATAAAAATTCTGTCGGTAGGCTTCAGGAAACTGATTCCCTGTATAATATTCTAACCCTGCCAACGCAGTAGATCCATATTCATGTCTCATCATGTATGGTCCGAATCCAATGCCTGTGGGCTGTTTTCCAAAATGGGGATAGTCAGCCCCCCGGATCAATTGGTAGATGGGACTGGAATGGCAATCCACCGAATACATATAGCCATATTCGTCCATGGCATAACCAAAAGGATTGACCCGGCCTGTTGTAGTAAATTCAACCCCCGAGCCGTCTGGATGAAACCTAAAGGTGTTTCCGGACTGCATCACCAATGGGTCTTTATTGTCAGTACCCACAACCCTGGACACATTTGAAAAACCATGGTCGGCATGGATCCATCCATCAAGCCCTCTGAAAAAGTTATTGATCATACCATGGGTATCTTTATACTCAAACCCTCGCAGCAATATTTTCCTTTCGTCTACCCGATCATCCCCATCTTTATCAATCAGATGGTATACATATGGAATGCTATACGCAATGGCTCCGTCTATGACTGGCGTTATCCCAATGGGGATATTCAAAGAATCGGCAAATACCTGAATTTTGTCTGCCTTTCCGTCACCATCTGTATCTTCAAGGATTGAAATCCTATCCGGGCCGATACCCGCAGAATCATAGAAGGGGTATTCATTAGACTGTGTCACCCACATCCTGCCTTTTGGGTCGAAACTAATGTTCATGGGTTTCCCAATATCCGGCTCGGAAGCAAAAAGTTCAACCTTAAAACCTTCCGGAAGTTTAAAAGCTTGTCGCTCCTCCTCCGGGGATAGTGGATCAGAAGTTCGGATATGCAATGAAAACTGATCCTCTTTTTCCTCATTTTCCGGGGCCGAGCAATAAAACAATGGGAGGAGCATCAAAATGGTACTTTTCTTCAGCATCCGGATGACAGGGTTTATGCTTAGGTTGGCTGTGCAATTCATATTAGGGTAATGTGGGATAAACAAGTATAATGAGGATTGATTATATATCCATCACCTGCTATCATTATTCCAAAAAGCCCATATCAAGGCATACGTTTCATGCAAGAAAAAAGACCATGCCAACCAATCATGCAAAGACGTAACACTGTGATAAAGTTATTTAAAAGGAGATATTAATATGATAATGATTATTTGATTTTAGTAAAGAATTTATATTTTAGTCAGTTCGTTATTTTACCAGCTATTAAATAAACCAGCAAATCAAATGGAGAAAATAGAGCAGAAAAGAGAATTCATAGAATCAGAGTTTCAGGATTTCGATGATGTTTTAGACCATTCTTATTTTTCTGATGACCGGATGGATGATATTGAAGAAGACGAGTCAAATTATGACTACAAAGACTCAGAATATCGATCAATCTCGGAACTTTAGTCAAGAATCATATTTTTTATATTAATCCTATTTACCTTTGCACCCGGCAAACGGGTACGACCAGCTCCTGCTGAATCCCCCAGGACCGGAAGGTAGCAAGGGTAGGTGGTTGTAGCGGTGCGATACCTTGTTTGCCTTTTTTCTTTCATTCCTCATTAACCACAACAATTAAATCGATGAAATTTTTCATAGACACTGCAAATCTCAATGAAATTAAAGAGGCTTACGATCTCGGAGTTTTGGATGGTGTGACCACCAATCCATCGCTGATGGCCAAGGAAGGTATTACAGGAGAAGCCAATATCCTTAAGCATTATAAAGACATTTGTGGCCTCGTGGATGACAATGTGAGTGCTGAAGTAATCTCAACGGATTTTGAAACCATGGTGAAGGAAGGAAAGAAACTTGCCAAGATCGATGACAAAATCGTTGTGAAGGTCCCGATGATCAAAGACGGAGTAAAGGCATTGAAGGCTTTGACAAGCGAAGGCATTCGGACCAACTGTACACTGATTTTTAATGCTGGTCAGGCAATTCTGGCCGCAAAAGCCGGCGCAAGCTTTGTGTCACCCTTTATCGGCAGGCTGGATGATATCAGTGCTGATGGAGTGGCCCTGATAGAACAAATCGTGTTGATATATGATAACTATGGCTATGAAACGGAAGTACTTGCCGCATCCATTCGCCACACCATGCACCTGATCCAATGTGCTGAAGCGGGCGCAGATGTAGCCACTTGCCCTTTGAGTGTGATCACCGGATTATTGAAGCATCCACTGACTGACATCGGTCTGGAGAAATTTTTAGCTGACTACAAAAAAGGCAATAGCTAAACTCCAAAACAGCTTGTTTTGGTATGTATGTATATCATCAAAGTAAAAGGAAAAGCAAAAATTCCCGATTACATCCAGCTACGGGATGATAAATTTGTGCTGATCGCTTATTTTAGAGCTGACAGGCCACTTCAAAAGCTGGAAAAGTTTGGTCTGGAAGGCAAAGAAAAGGAACTTACCGAATTGATAAGGAATTTGCCTTTTGGGAAATTACAAAAACTGGAATTCTGATGACTTTTTCCGAGGATGCAGTAGTCAAAGTAAGCAATGCCAATATTTTTCAGGACAATTCCACTGTACTGAGCGGGATTGACTTTGAGATTGAAAAAGGCGAGTTCGTTTATCTTGTGGGCAGAACAGGGAGCGGAAAGTCCAGCCTTCTCAAAACCTTATATGCAGACCTCCCGCTGAGGCTGGGTAACATTCGTGTTGCAGGATACAACATCCGTGGCATCAAAAGCAACGACGTTCCCTTTCTCCGAAGAAAAATTGGGATTATTTTCCAGGATTTTGAGCTCTTCTATGACCGGAGCGTAGCGGAAAACATGTTTTTTGTCATGAAAGCCACCGGATGGAAGGATAAAGCGAAAATGAAAAACAGGTTGGCTGAAGTATTGATGCGTGTGGGCTTGGGAGCAGTTTCCAGCAAAATGCCTCATCAGCTTTCTGGTGGTGAACAACAGCGTGTGGTGATCGCCAGAGCCCTGATCAATGAGCCCCAGATCCTATTTGCTGATGAGCCAACAGGAAATCTTGACCCTGATGTGTCAGAGGGGATCATGAACCTGTTTTTTGAGATCAACAATAGCGGAACAGCGGTGTTGATGGCTACACACAACCACAATTTTATCAAAAAATTCCCTCACAGGGTACTAAAATGTGAGAATGGAAAGATCCTCGATTCTCGAAAACAGAAATTTGAGCTGAGTGAAATATCCTGATCAGGCTTGATAGACTAGCTAAACTGAAATGGATTCAATAAGTTTACCTGGTGATCCATTCCATCAAATCATCTTTATTCCTTCTGATCAGTCTGCTGGGTGTTCAAATGCTCTCTGCTCAACAAGTGGAACAGGATTCTATGATAATCAGTGTTGACACTACCAAAATCATAGCGGAAAAAGCCGATCCGATCCTGAAAGACCCGATACCCTGGTCGATTTTCATTGAATTTAATTTTGAATACGCACCTCAACCTGATAATCACAGTTTTCACCATCAAATTGGACTTGGAACAAGCTACCGAATGATCCACGCCGGTGTGTTTGCTAATTTTCAAAAAAACACAATCACAAAACCCCTGATTTTTCCAAACGAGTTTGACCTGATCTATCTACATGGTGGTGGATATTTAGGGCTGATGTTGGCAAATGGTCAAAACGCGGATCTTGTCTTTAGATATAATTTGAGCAAAGGCGGTATGGTATGGGAAAATTCCGAGACCAAGGCAGATTTAGTCAGAGATGACTACTACATGTCAAAGCCTGAGCTGATTCTCCAGTATCGGGTGTTAAACTTTATATCACTCTTTGCAAGTGGTGGATATAAAATTGGTCATGATATTGAAATGCCTGGTATCGACAAAAATGATTTCAATGGTTTTACGTTGAGCGTAGGGGGTCGCTTAGGTTTTTTCCGTCTTAGCCCATGAAAAGGATCTTAAACATATTAATCCTATTGATCCTGACCGGATGTACACTGGGTCCAGAAAAACCTGATGAGCAGGATGTCTGGTCATATTCCAATCCGTCCTCAACCCAACTTTCAGACAGCATTTTGCTATCCATTGACAACAATATCGCTCTGAAACTTTATGGGAATATTAGTTCGCTGGTGGTCATCAAAGAAGACCAACTGATATTTGAAAACTACTATGACCTACCCTTTCGTGGTACCCCTAAAAATCTCGGACAGGCTTCTATGACTGTATTGATCACTGCCCTTGATTTGCTAATACGGGATGGATATATCCAAAATATACAGGAAGAGATTGTCAACTTTCTGCCCGAATACCAATCAATTTTTGATGCTGAGCCCGATAAGGAGCTCATCACCATAGAGCATCTATTAACCAACAAATCCGGAATATCCTGGGTTCAGTCCAATGCTTTCCCTGATAACCTCAATGATCTGAACTTGATGAAATTACAAAACGACTGGACTGCCTATGTGCTTTCACGTCCGCTGGAAGCAGACCCGGGTCTTAGGTATGTGCCCAACTCCGGCGCCGGGCTTGTACTGGCACGGGTCATGGAGAATGCGCTTGGAGGAGTTGATCTGCTCACTTACCTCAAAGAGGAATTGTTTCAAAAGATAGGCATTGACGAAGTGATTTGGGAAATGGATCCATCAGGCACCCTTGATGGTGGAAGTGGACTAAGTCTCAAAGCCCTCGATTTCACCAAGTTTGGATACCTGCTATTGAAGGGCGGAAGGTGGAAAAATGCCAGAGTGATCTCCAACGAATGGATCTTTGAAATCACCAAACCAACGATTCAGCTTGACAATACCATCAGCGCAGGCTATGGCTGGTGGAAGTTCAATGACAATATCATCGACCTGGAGACCAATGATCTCTATTTTGCCGATGGTGGCGTGGGACAGCAACTGTACATCATCCCTCATCTGCAAATGGTCGTAACCATTCACGCTGAAAACTACGCTCAGGGATTTTTTAATAGTTCCACTTTTATTTTCTTGTCTGTTCTGGCATCTTTAGAGCCAAATGAAAATTGATGCCGGAAACGTCGGATATTTTTTTGTTTAACAAGGTTAAAAAGGGTGACACTGTCGCCTTTGAGCAGATATTCAAAAAATATTATAATGACCTGGCCAGGTTTTGCTTTACACTCGTAAGGGATGAGACAGTAGCAGAGGAAATTACTCAGGAAGTTTACATTTACCTCTGGGAAAAAAAAGAAGTCATTGAGATCTCGTCTTCTTTAAAATCATACTTATTTTCAGCAGTTAAGAACAAATCGATCAACTACATCAAATATGAATTGCCTAAACAAAGGGTCCTGATCGATATTTCAGATTCCCTGCTTGTAGAGGGTGTTTTCTTTCATGAAAAAAGTGATACCATCAGACTGAAGAAAAAAATTCAGGTAGCTATCAATCAACTGCCGGAGAAGTGTAAACAGATTTTTTTATTGAGCAGATATGGTGGCATGACCTACAAGGAAATTGCTGAAGATCTTGATCTTTCGGTAAAAACTGTAGAAAATCAAATGAGTATTGCCCTGAAAAAATTGAGAGATTCTCTGGAAACTGATTTAAAAAATTACCTCAATGAATGAAAAAATGTAAATTAGTTTGGGGGTACGTCCTCTAAAGCTTGACATATAGTAACATGGATAGATCATGGCTTGAAAAATATAACCAACCTCATTCTTCGAAAACCCGTCCTGAAGACGAGTTTGATGCTTTTATTGAATTAAGCAATGATCCACCCGTTGCTTTTGATAAAGATAAAGCATGGGATCAGGTGAGTTCCCGCCTGTCAATCACACCGGCTAAAAAACAATTTGGATTTGCAATGGTCTATAAGATTGCAGCCGTTTTCCTTTTGGTAGCTTTATCAGCCTTACTATACCAACAAACAGGAATAAATGATGATCGCCGGGTGGAAATTACGGCTACCAGCACGCCACTAAATTATGTGTTGCCTGATGGGTCAACCGTGTATCTGGATGCTCACAGTTCCATCTCCTATTTAGAAGATTTCAATGAGAGAATTATCTCTTTTGAAGGGCGTGGCTTCTACGATGTAGTCAAAGGGGAAACAACTTTCACTATTCAGATGAAAGACCTGAATGTCACCGTTCTGGGTACCTCCTTTAGTCTGGAAACCTACGACAATCTATATCGATCCTATGTGAAAGAGGGTTTGGTCGAAGTTGCTGATGCGCATTCAACACAAAAGGTGAATCCTGGTGAGCTGCTCACTTACCAAAAGGAGGATAAACAATTTATTGTCTCAAAAAATAACAATCCCAATATCCTGGCATGGAAAACCGGGGAATTTATCTTTAAGAATACACCATTTGATGAAGTGGCTGAAAACCTGGAGAAATACTATAAAATAGATTTCCTGAATGCAGACGCATTTAAAAAATGTACTGTCACTGCCGAATTCAACAAACAGGAACTCACTGAGGTGCTGGCCGTACTGGGCGAGATATTAAACCTTGAATTCAAAATCTCAAAGTCTGAAGTTAAAACACTAGGAAAAGGCTGCCGGTAAATATTAATTTTAAGCCAGATGCATCGTTATCCTTTAGATGGCGTAGTTATTTTAGATGCTTAAAAATTTTACCAGGTTTTCTTTATTTCTCCTCACTGTACTTGTTGCCCTATCAGGCAGTGCACAGGATAGTGTCCTTCTCAAAGGGTCCTACACCCTGGAAGAGTTGCTGATCCGGCTGGATGAGGAGTATAACCTTGCTTATAGCTTAAACACCATTCCCGGAAACACTAAAATCAACGTATCAAAGGATACGCAATACGCAGACTTGTTTGAGATCATTTCCAACCAATCCAACGTCTCATTTAAAAAGCAGGATGCTACCTACATCGTTACATTTGATGAGCTAAAACCGCAGAAATTTTCAGTGAAAGGATATGTGAGAGATTTGGAAACAGGGGAACCACTGATTGGCTCTACAATTATTCTGTCCGGTACTTCTCAGGGTGTCGCCACCAACAATTACGGATACTATTCCCTCACCTTGCCGCCAGACACCTATGAGCTTTCCTGCTCTTTTATCGGATACAAATCGGATACACTCACACTGGACTTAAGAAACAATCTGAGTCATACTTTCGAACTGTCACTAAGGTCTTCAGAACTGGCTGAAATCACTGTTTCTTCAAGAGAACCGGAATACAACATCAAGAGCATTATCCCTGGGGTTAATACGCTCAACCTTCAAACAGATGGTCAGATACCTTATTTTCTTGGAGAGGTCGATGTCCTGCAAGGGGCCTTGCTCATGCCAGGTATCCGGACCATTGGGGAAGATGCCAGTGGGATTAACGTGAGGGGCGGTGAAGTGGACCAGAACCTACTGCTGTTGGATGAATCAATCATTTACAACCCCAACCACTTTTATGGCCTGATCAGTGTGTTTAACCCTGAGGCGGTAAACAGCATAGAGATCATGAAGGGTTTTATGCCCCCATCCTATGGAGGTCGGGTTTCCTCCGTGATCACCATCAATCAGAAGGAGGGCAATGATGAGGAATTTAGTGTGACCGGAGGTGTTGGTCTTGTTTCAGCACGATTGATTGCTGAAGGTCCCATCAAAAAGAAAATCAGTTCGTTCATCGTTTCAGCCCGCCAGTCAATTGCTGATCTTTCTGTCCTTGGTAATACCAGTTCCGGTCTCAGCAGGAACACAGCCAATTTTCAGGATTTTAACGCCAAAGTCAATTGGAAGCTGAACAGTACCAATACCGTGTATCTCTCCGGATATTTTGGGAATGACCGAAACAGAACAGGATTTAATGCCATAAGGAACTGGGGTAACAGAAACCT
Source organism: Cyclobacteriaceae bacterium (assembly GCA_965223915.1). GTDB lineage: Bacteria > Bacteroidota > Bacteroidia > Cytophagales > Cyclobacteriaceae > UBA7330. The sequence goes on from OZ245027.1 coordinate 5,327,426, forward strand.
GTCGGTCAGGTGGAATCATCTATTCGGTCCCAGATTATTCAGCAACTTCACCAATACAATCAGTGAATACATCTACCGGGTGACCGACCCCCAGGAGGCGGGGTCTTTTGTGGGTCGATCCAGCATTATCAATTATTCATCAAAGGCTGATTTGGCCTTTACCATCTCTCCTCAACATGAATTGACTTTTGGTGGGGGGACCATCTATCACCGATTGTCACCTGGTGAGCGGATTCCTTTTGATGAAAATGCCTCTTCCCGACCATTTTCTCTTGACACTGAGAATGCACTCGAATCTTCGGCCTATATAGGCCATGAATGGAGCATTGGCAATAAGTTCACTACTTTGTATGGCTTTAGGTTTAGCTCTTTGCTCAACCTGGGGCCAGCCACAGTATTTTCATACAATCCAGACAAAGAAAGAAATACCAGCAATATTATTGACACTACCCTATTTCAAAAAGGTGAAGTGATCAAACATTATTATGGACTTGAACCCAGGATCTCTACCAATTTCAAGATCAACGATGCCCAATCTATCAAAGCCTCATATACCAGGACCTATCAATACCTTCACCTGATCTCCAATACGGTAATACCCTCCCCGACAGATATATGGAAGATCAGCGATCAATATGTGCCCCCTACCCGATCTGATCATTACTCCCTTGGTTTTTATCAAAACCTGGACGACAATATGTTTGAGACTTCCATTGAGGTTTATTATAAAGCCCTTGACAATATCATAGAATATAAAAATGGGGCTAACCTACTTTTCAACCCCAATATGGAAACAGAGATCTTGACCGGCATTGGCCGGTCATATGGACTGGAAGTCTTTGCTAAGAAAAATCATGGGAGACTCACGGGGTGGTTCAGCTACACCCTGTCAAGAGCGGAACTCAAAGTAGAGACACCGTTTCCGGAGCAAACCATCAATGCCGGTAGGTTCTTTCCTGCCAACCATGACAAATTACATGACTTCTCTCTGGCTACTATTTTGAAGCTTGGTGAACGATGGGCAGCATCCGGTACGTTTAATTTCAGTTCAGGACGCCCTGTAACACTACCCGCTGGAAAGTATGAGTTCGAGGGCAATCTGGTTCCTCATTTTCAGGATAGAAACCAGAATAATCTGCCAAGTTATCACCGGTTGGACCTGTCTGTGAAATGGAGTGGAAAACAGTTTAAAAGGGATGGATCACCCAAGAAATACAAAGACTATTGGACATTTGTATTGTACAACGTGTATGGCAGAGCCAATGCTTATTCATTGATATTCAGGAAGTCTGAAACCGACCCCAACCTGACAGAAGCCATACCATTTACCATTTTTGATTCACCCATTCCTGCAATCACCTACAATTTTAAATTCTGATGAAGAAGTACCTACATATTGGAATTCTTCTTGCTGTTTTGACCCGTTGCAGCGATGATATTGATTTGCCTGTAGCACAGGAAATCCTGGTGGTAGAAGGGTGGCTGATTGATCAGGATACCACTCAGCAAGTCAGACTATCCAGAACAGTAAGCTTCGAATCGGAAAATTCCAGTACAGGTGTCAACAATGCGGTTGTCCACATACGCAGCAGTCAGGAAAGCCAAGAACTCATCCATAAAAGCGATGGAATTTATCAGTCTGAAGTTGAATTTGCTGGTGTTTCTGGTCGGTCTTATTGGGTTGAGATTGAATTGGAGGGTCAAACGATCGTATCAAACAGAGAAATCATGAAATCAGTACCTGCAATGGATAGTGTTTATTTTGATTTCTTTGAGCGGCAGTCTGAGGTAAACCCCCAATTAGAGGAACTGGTGTACTATCCAATTGGATACTTTAGCGACGCGGGGGAAGAACAAAACTTCTATCGGTGGAAGTTTCTACGCAATAAAGAACCGTTTGCTGACCCTGAAGATATTTTCATTCAGGAAGACAGATTTATCAATGGCCTGGATTCCATCAAAAACGAGTTCACAGGTTTTGAATACGAGCTCAATGACACCATTACTATTGAATTACAGGAAATTTCATTTGAAGCCTACAATTATCTACGACTATTGAGGCTCCAAACCACTTCACTTGGTACACGTAGTGGAACCACTCCTTCTGTGGTAAGGGGAAACATGATAAATGCTACCAATCCATCTAATTTGATCCTTGGCTATTTCGGCGTGGTATCCACAACATCCAAGACCCGGATAATAAATCCATAACTTTTTTAGCTTTTCCTTGGGGGTGTCTCAATGTTTTCTTGACTTATCTACAAATGGTCAAAAAACTCATCATATTGATGTTAGCGGTTGTCATTGTTCTGTTTGGGATTACGTTATCAGGCAATAAAAAAAGATCCGGAAACAGAAACAGTGAGTTTATTTATAACTAATGAATATCATGGTACTAAAAAGAAACAAAATATCAAGAGGAATCGGACGCCTTATCAAAAGAAAAGAAGTCAATCATTTCGAAAATGTTTCCAATATATTCCAGGAAGACCCTTCGAACAGGTATAAATACCTGGAATCATTCACTCAGGCACAGCTGAACGAAATAGCCTGCACTCACTTCAAATAAGCTAATTTAATCTTTCTTCGCCAGATTGATTTTTTTGGCATTTGAGAAGTTAAGATTATTGGACAATTTGAAGAGCTGATTGGGCTTGATTTCATCGAATGTAAATACAAGCTTAGCCGTTTTATGGGATTTCAAAAAGGCCTGGAAGTCCTCCTGGGTACCTGCATGATAGCCATCGGAATACCAAATCAAACCCTTGATTTTCTCCACTTCTACTACTTTTCTAAAGACAATTTAGTCACTTCAAATTATTCTTACCTCCTATTTAAAAGGTCATTTTACGCTTATGACCATATTATCAGATAAGTCCAACAAAATTATTTGGATACTTATATTTATATTAGGTAATTGAAGACAATCGTAATATGGCATTAAATTTGCCGCCATCTTATAAGATCAGTGCTAATTAAAATGTTTAAGTGTATCATATTGAGGTTATTTGGTGTTTTTGTCGCTTTCTTTATATTAACCACTGGATATTCACAATCTACTTACACTTCTAGAGCTACCGGGAGTTGGGAAAGTGCTGCCCGATGGAACTGTACAGGACCATGTGGCGATTCCTGGCCGGGACAGAGTGGAACAAACGACAATGTTGTGATTAATAGTCCATTTTCCATTACAGCCGGAAATGGTACCAAAGGAATAAATAACCTGACGATTAATAATGGGGGCACCTTAAATCAGGCTCCAACCAACAACTTTAATACGGCCACAATCAATGTAGGTGGCAACTACTCCAATAGTGGGACTCATTCTCAAACAGTAGGAGGTTTCATCAGAAGCAGTGTTACGAACGTTACTGGGACGTATACCATTACTTCAACAGGATCTCATACGATAACAGGCGGAGGAACGATTACTGCAGCAACTGTTGCAGTCAATGGAACTGTAACCAATGGTGGTTTGATAACACAAAATGCCTCTGGAGTTGCTGCTTCCAATTTTAATGCGGGTGGAAATTTCAACAATAATGGAACAATAACTCATTCTTCTACAGCCACTTCACAAATTACCTGTGATGGCAATTTCACCAACAATGGCACCGTAAATCAGGGAGGCACAAACGGAACCAGTTCAATTACTGTTTTGGGTAACTACAACAATACAAGTACACATACATTAACATCAAATTCAGCCAGTCAGGTAGCTATTTTAGCAATTTCCGGTGCTACTATCTCCGGTGCTGCTACATTCTCTGGCTCCGGTCAAGGTTCATCGCTCAACCTGGAAGGTGCTGTTCAGCAAACGTTGAACAATATTTGGTCAGTGTCCAATATGGAGATTGACAACGCTTTCGGAACCATACCACAAGTGATTTTCGACAACAATGTGACCATCAATAACAGTCTTACCCTAACAGATGGTGTAGTTCAACCTTCCGGAACAGTTGTTTTTACAAGTGCTGCAACTAGCACTGGTGGGTCAGCAGCCAGCTACATTGACGGACCGGTACAAAAAAGTGGTAATACCGACTTTATTTTCCCATTGGGAGACGGAAATATATGGGCAAGGACTGAAATATCTAATATCTCAAATGCAGACGCTGTGTTCAACGCACAGTATTTCGATGGATCATATGGCGACATTTCCAGCATAGACCCGTCATCAAATCCCTCACTTCAATATGTGAGTGATGTGGAATATTGGTCCATTACTGAGAATAGTGGTAACAATAGAACTGCCAGGGTGAGATTATATTGGGAAGACAGCATCAGAAGCCACATTGCAGACGAGACTGATCTTTCAATAGCTAAATATGATGTCTCTCTAACGCCTGATGCCTGGACAAATGTGGGTACCAGCTATACTACCACACTGAATGGCGATAACTCGGGTAATATTATTACCACAGCCAATGTGAATTTTTCTGCTGGGCCAATCACTTTTGGTTCGATAGCAGGCACAGCTCTTCCTATAACCCTGATTGAATTTAAGGTTGAAAGAAAAGTTAATCATGCATTTCTATCTTGGTCTACTGCAAGTGAAATCAATAATGATTTTTTCACCATTGAGAGAAAAACGGAATTTGACCATGAGTTTCAAATAATTGGAAAGGTAGAGGGAGCTGGAAACAGCACCACGGTGAAAAAATACACTTTTGCGGACACGAATCCGGAAGTAGGCTCAAATTATTATCGTTTGAAGCAAACGGATTTCAACGGGGATTTCGAATACTTCAATATCGTTGTTATCTCCTTTGATGAGAATATTGAATTCTCAATTTTTCCTAACCCGTCCAATGGAGATTTTTATATCAACACATTTACAGGTGATCTGCCTGCAGAACTGACCGTTTATAATCACGTGGGTCAGTATATTCAAACAATAGATTTAAACAATCTAGGAAGCAACCGATCCTTGAAAACTAATCTAAGCCCCGGTTTATATATTTTCCAGGTAAAAATTGGTCAAAAAAGCATTACCAAACATATCGTTATCAAATAGCTGTAAGTCTATCAGTGACTTATAATTCTGCAAACAAGATATTCTTAAATTCAATTGACATTTCCCTGTTTGGATGTAGCTGCAGACCTACCGGACCTTCTTCAATGGCTGTATCAGAGTCATACTCGAGTACTTGTTCTCCATTCAGCCAAATGGTATAAAGGCTTCCTTCGGCCTTTACTTTGATGGTGTTCCAATCATTCATCTTCAACAGTTTTTTGATATTACTTGCTTCAACCGGATAACCTTTGCCTGGAATATAGGGTGAGCATGTCATATCTCTCTTAAGGGAACCGGACTCCCCTATCTGGATTTGTTGTGAGTCTGTACGCAGAAATATGCCTGAGTCAATCGTACCGGCACCGAATTTGAAATCTGTCTGGATAATAAAGTCTCTGTACGATTCCTCAGTCCATAAGATTGAGCCTGTTTTATCAGGGTCACTCTTAGCAGAGAGTATTCCCTTATTGGCGGTCCACCAGATATTTTCTTCCGGCTCTACTAACCAACCACTCAGGTCCTTTCCATTGAAGATCTTTTTAAGCTTGGGGTCTTTGATCTTGTCCTGATACGTAAAAGAAGCTGCTATCAGTGAAAGGAGAAATAGTACAAGAATATAAGGACGTTTCATAAATCAATGTTTTGGGTTTAGGACCCTAAATCTACAAAATTTTAGTGAATGGAAATTTTATTCCGGGCAAAGGCACACTTGTTGAGGTTGGACATTTTTTTGTGAAAAAAACACATTATTTTTAATGTGAAACCAGCTAAAATAACAATGAACCCCATTGATTCTTACATCTCCGGCTTTCCTGAATCCACTCAAATTATCCTCAACAAAGTCAGGAATATTATCAGAAATACGGCACCTGAAGCTGAAGAAACAATTAGTTACGGTATGCCAGCCTATAAGTTTCTGAATAAACCTCTGGTGTATTTTGCGGGATATAAAAATCACATTGGCTTTTATGCCACACCTTCAGGTCATACAGCATTTGAAGTGGAGCTATCCAAATATCCGCAGGGAAAGGGTTCAGTAAAATTTCCGCTTGATCAGCCGATTCCCTATGACCTCATCGCTGAAATTGTGGCATTCAGGATGGAAGAAAATCTGGCTAAAGCAAAAAAGTAATTCAGTCTAGGGTAAATCATAAAATCCCAGATGTTGATCGTCAGAGGCACCAATTTTCTTCAGGGCATCTGAATAAATATCTACCCGCTCCGTGTAATGAAGCATGGCCTCCTCCAGCAGTGGCACAATCCGATCTGGCTTAAAATCCAATACCTGCTCATATTCCCAGGATTCGGGTGCAAGGGCGTAAGGCACTAAAAAGTCAATGGCTCGCCGTATGGCCGGATCTTCCTCATTGGGTATCTGCCAGAGATCTACTCCAACCTTTTCTCCCAGAACAGCTAAAAGCATCAGGCTTTGTAAATTCATCGTACTATAATCCCATGTTCGGGTTCTGGCCAATTCTTCAGGCTGCCGACCTGCCGAATCCACATGTGCTAATATTCGATCTGCAGAGCCCCTAAGAATTCGTCTGGCCGTAGCCGTATCACCCACCGAAATGGCCAAAGAAGAAACCTGTACATCATACCAGGTTCCATGATTGTTGGTTCTTGTAAACTCTTCCATCCCCAATTCGCTTGTCAATAACCAATTGAGGTATTCAGTCGTCCAGGCCTTCAATTCCTCCTGATCTTCACTTTGCCACGAAGCAGAGTTTCGTATGAGCATTTCAGCATCCATCACAACCGATATATCTCTTGTCTCGATAATCCCATAACATCGTCCCTTAGCTCTTCCCGGCACACCTTGCCCAAAATTAAGGTTAGGATTCATTTGCGTGCTATCATTGATAAACCAATGCCTCAACATTTCAGCGGCTTTTTTTGCATATTTTTCCTCTTTGCTTATCCGGTAGGCCAGCGCATTCACCAAAGCGATATCCTGGGTCTCATTTAAATATTTCTTGTCGGTAATTTCATGAACCTCCGGATTCACAAAGCCGTCCCTTCTTACATAGGGCAATCCATCTTCCGTATCCGGGTCTGGCCACCAATAAACGCCAATGCTCATGTAATCCTGCTTATCACCACTGGGTGGTGTGAAGGACTTTTGTAATACTGAGTATGGTCCCTGATCCATAGATTGATCAGCAGCCCTTACAATTGCTTGTTTTAAATCATCCGGAATAATTAACTCCTGTGATGACCAGAGTAGTTGAATGTTTTCCTGAGCCTGCTTTTTTTCTGCACAGGCAAAAAGTAAAAGCCCGAGTAGCGTCATTGAAAGCTGATGATTGAATAATCTCATATTATGGGTTTTAAAGAAAAACAATGGTAGCAAATTTTCATTTGTTTATCTAAATCAACCCATGAATCGTCTATTCAACAGATTATTTGCTAATTTCAATTTCACATTAATCTTAACCCAAACCTGATGCGATTCATTACCCTCCTGCTGATTGGACTGATCACTCAACCAAGTATGTATAGTCAAGACCTGCTAAGTGGCCAGTATGCTATTGATGAATTAACTGAGTTGTTTATACCCCAGGATTCATGGAACCCGTTTCCTGAAATAGCTGATCGGGAAACCTGGAATAAGATGGATCCACAGGTCAGGCAAAACTTCATTGACCAGGCCAATGAATGGATCGACTATGAGTGGCCCTATATCCCCGCTACCTATTCATTGCTGATTGAGCGAACAGGCGATCGAAACACTTACCAGCAGGTGAGTTTTCAAAAGCGTGCTGTGCTGGGGACAATGATCCTGGCAGAGATCTTTGAAAATGAAGGGCGTTTTATTGATCCCATCATCAATGGTATCTGGTCGATCTGTGAAGAATCCTGGTGGGGAGTTCCGGCTCACTTACCAAAAACGGATGAGCATGCTGGGTTGATGGACGTCAGTGATCCTTTTGTAGATCTCTTCGCTGCCGAGACCCTCACCTTTCTGGCCTGGGCTGATTATTTCCTGGGTGATCAGTTTGATGAAGTTTCCCCTCAGATCAGAAAGCGGATTTACCATGAAGGAAATAAACGAATCTTCGAGCCACTCATGGAGAAACACCATTGGTGGATGGGCGAAGAAGGGAGGCGTCCCAACAACTGGAATCCATGGATCTGCAGCAACTGGCTCAACTCCATACTTTTACTGGAAAAAGATGAAGAAAAACGAATACAGCATGTGAGTAAGATCCTGGTTGTTTTGGATGAATTTCTAAATCCCTATCCGGAAGATGGTGGTTGCGATGAAGGCCCCTCCTATTGGGGTGCAGCGGCAGCGTCATTGTACGATAACATTGAAATTCTCAACACGGCTACCAATGGAGCTTTTGCCTATGTAACAGAAGATCAGAAAGTAAAGAACATGGCTGCCTACATCTATAAAGCCCAGGTAAGCAAGGACTATTTTATCTCCTTTGCTGATGCTGACCCACAAACCAGTGTGGATGGCGCACTCATTTACCGATTCGGCAGGGCTGTCAATGATCCGGCCATGATGAAGTTTGGCGCCTATTATTACAAGCCTGAGAACAGGAAAATCGGCCGATTCCACTATTTCAGGAATTTTTATGAGTTGTTTGCTCACGATGAGCTTATTCAAACTGAAAAAGCCCTCCCTTTACCTCGCGATTCATGGTTCCCCGATCTACAGGTTATGGTATCAAGAGACAAATCCGGAACCGATGAAGGGTTCTTTTTGGCCGCTAAAGGTGGCCACAATGCGGAAAGCCATAACCACAACGACATTGGGAATTTCATGGTATTCTATGATGGCAATCCTGTCCTTATTGATATTGGTCGGGGCACATACACCAGAAAGGTATTCAGCAATGAACGGTATGATATCTGGTTTCACCGATCAGATCACCACAACACCCCCACCATTAACGGAGCACAACAACCACCCGGAAAAGATTTCAAAGCGACCGACGCTTCCTACAAAGTCAGGAATAGCTATGTTTCATTGACCGAAAACATTGGGACAGCATATCCTGAAGAAGCGGGCATCGACCAGTATACCAGGACCATTCGACTCAACAGAGGAAAAAACGTGATCGTTTCGGATAGCTATGCGCTTAAAGAAGGTGAGCAGATCACTCAGCACCTGATGACATGCTACCCGGTAGAAGAAGTAAAACCAGGGACATTGATGATCAATGCTAACGGAAAAAAAATGCAGATCACCTACCCTCCATCCAACACCACTGTAAATATAGAGAAGGTGCCATTGGTGACCATGGAGGATCAGGGAGTGATCCAGAAATGGGGTGACAATATCTACCGGATCAACATTACCAATACATCACCTGGTTTGAAAGGATCGTTTGAGATGAAGGTGAGTAAGATGTGATGGCATTTTTCAGATCGCCTCAAATTTCATTTTCCTTTTAAAGCTGAAGTATTTCGTCAAGTATTTTGCATGTCATGAGGATTCTGGCAGGGAGTATTTGATTGAAAGTAGCATAGACCTTATTTATATATTACCAGTATATACTGATATATATTACCAATATAACATATGCTGTAAAATCACTCACCTAAACTACAATGAAACTCATTCAAACCTTTCTAGTATTACTGTTTTCAATCTGCTCAACCGCTCACGCTCAAACCCTCATCGAGCTGGGCGATAGAAGAGAGATCTTTGTGGATCATTTTCTGGTGGAAAAGCTCGAGGGAGTAAAAATCGTGAAACATACACCACACGATGAAGGCATGGTCTTTCCTTTCGACAAACCCTGGGAAGGACATTTTAGTGCTTATGTGACCATACTCAAAGATGGTGACCTGTACAGGGCATATTATCGTGGGGTCAGAGAGGCAGACAAAGATGGGAATGATGCCGAAGTGACCTGCTATGCCGAGTCAAAAGATGGGATCCACTGGGTCAAACCTGAGCTTCGGCTGTTTGAGGTAAATGGCACACTTGACAACAATGTCATCCTGGCACAGGCTGCACCCGTCACCCATAATTTCAGCCCATTTATTGATAAAAATCCGGATGTTGATGCTAGCCAAAAATATAAGGCCCTTGGAGGAACAGGAAAAAGTGGTCTGATCGCATGGAGCTCTCCCGATGGTATTCACTGGAAAAAACTGCAAGACGAGCCGGTATTCACCAAAGGTAAATTCGATTCTCAAAACGTAGCCTTCTGGTCTGAATCTGAAAATCAATATATATGTTACTTCAGAACATGGACCGAAGATGGGTATAATGGTTTTCGCAGTGTAGGTAGGACTACCTCCAGGGATTTTATCCAATGGAGTGAACCACAGCAGATGACATTCGGTGATACCCCGCTTGAGCATCTCTATACACAACAGACAAGTCCTTATTTTCGCGCTCCGCATATCTATGTGGCCATTGGTGGTCGATTTATGCCCGGCAGACAGGTATTGACAGCCGAACAAGCCAACGCCCTGGATGTCAATCCAAAGTATTTCAATGATTGTTCAGATGCTTTTTTCATGACCACACGTGGTGGCAATAACTATGACCGGTTGTTTATGGAAGCTTTTATCCGTCCGGGTATCGGTCTGGACAATTGGGTGTCCCGCTCTAATTACCCTGCGCTCAATGTGGTACAGACGGGCCCAACGGAGATGTCCATCTATGTCAACCAGGATTACGCTCAGCCTACAGCCCATTTGAGAAGATATTCCATGCGGTTGGATGGGTTCACTTCTATTCAGGGAGATTATAAGGGTGGGGCATTCCTCACAAAACCCTTTACTTTCAAGGGAAATAAGATGGAAATCAACTATTCGACTTCTGCTGTGGGTGAAATCAAGATTGAATTGCAGGATGAACAAGGAAAACCAATTCCCGGATTTTCAATGGATGACGCTCAAACAATCATTGGCAACGAGATCTCAAGGATCGTGGAATGGAATGGGAATAGTGATGTTTCTGCCCTGGCAGGAAAAACCATTAAAATGCGGGTTTTCCTGAAAGATGCTGATTTGTATTCCCTTCGGTTTTTAGAATAAAACCAATCGACCTCCAGTTTGGGTCTATGATCAATTCAACATGATCAATTCTGCAAAACTGAATATTCTTCCCGAATTCCGTATATTTAAAATGGGTACAACAAAAATACTCATGAGAGCACTCAGTATACTTTCAATAGGGTGTGGGTTTTTCCTTACCATTAATGATAGGGGTCGTCCTCCCCATTTCTCCAATAGCTTTTGTTATCTGGGTCTGGATGTTCTGTACTGGTTCACTTGCTAAAGGAATGATGCAGGGTTTTATTTCGCCATACATGGACGTTCCCGTTGACCAAAAAGTACCCAGGCAGCAAACAAGGTATTTAGCATTGATCAGGGCTACCTTTCTTTTTTCAGGAGTTGGGTACCTCCTTGGGCAACTGATCTTTTATCATGATTTAGGTACAATTCCAATTGCACTGCTCCTGACAAGTCTTGGAGTTCATTTCAGCCTCACATCGCCAAGTAAGAACAAATGGTTTTTTAAGGACTAAGCAATTATAATTGATTATTCCTTGTGGAAATCTTACTCAATAGAATCTAGGCCTCCGGTTGTATTTCTCCCATAACTGTCAAGTGACGATATCATTAAATCATTCTTCCAGTTTCAAGACAGCATACTTCCCTTTGTTCCATCCATGGATGAGGATATAAAGTTGCTCAGACCCATCGGCTGATTTTACAATATGAGGCCACACCTGGTGGATATTCGTCAGGACAGGGATTTCGAGATCTCCGGGTACTAAAGTAGACACCAACTCTTCGCTGGTATGCACATAGATGGGTGCAGATTTCTGATTACCTATTGGGCTCAAAGCATTTAGGAAGTAGTGGTCTGACTTATAAGACACATTACAGATGAGAGCTCCTTCAGGGATGTCATCAAAGATTTCTACATACTTGCCTTTACTCGTAAACTTTACTACTTGTCCGGCGGCTCTGTTGGCTACCAGAATGTGGTTCTTGTAGGCATAGATACCGTGCGCTGTCTTAAATTGCCCAGGTTCATCACCTTTACCACCCCAGGCGAGATCTCCCCAACTCCAGTTGCCATCTTTTTCCTCAATGGTCATTACAAAATCTCCTTTGGAATAGCCATGGGCTACGTATAATGTTCCTTTCAGATAAGTCACATCAGTTACACCAAAATTGCTGTCCGGAGACCCAAAAAACTCATTGGCTGGGGCAAAAGAAAACTCCTTGCCGGTAGGCTTGAGAATTTCACTTACTATTTCTCCATCCAGGGTGACTACGAGCACCCGTTTACCTTCCTGCGCTACCGCCAGGTATTTCTTCCCTTTGTGGACAAAAAACACAATCCCATGAATGTTGTCTTTTAGCCTATCGTCCGTGCCAATGGTAGACCACGAAGTGAGGTCCGCACTGATAGCGCACAGCCCGTAGCCGGGAATCCCTGTGTATACGATACTTGTTTCAGGATCTTCATTGAATCCACCATGCATCTTAGGTTCAAATTCGTGCGCAGCTTCCGGGAATGCCGAAGTGAGTTTTTCATCATACGAAAAGATAAAAGCCCCCTCACCAGTTACTAATTTGGCTAAATTGCCTTCCTGCGCAAATTCCTCATGAGGTAGCGCTTCACCTGCATAGGCCAGTTCATGCGAATGATGGGTGTGATCGTGGTCGTGGCTGTGTAACTGCGAGATGCCATCTGTAGCATAAGCCAGAATCGTCAGAATGAGGAATAGGGTCTTTGTTGGTTGAGCTATCATTGCTTAAGGTTAAATTTTTTTTGAAGTTAGACATTCCGACTAAATAAGTCAATTTCAAACCTTTTCACAGGATATATTCCATATGAATTTACTTCTGAGTATTACCCAAATGATGCTCCTTACTATAAAAGATGTAGCTCCTTATCTTTTCACTGGTTATCACCAAGTCATAAATCCACTTCCCATCAAAACCAATGAATTCAACTACAACCTGGTGTTCAGGATATTGTTGTAGATAGACCCGAAGGTATAGCTCAGACCTACGCCCACATTGAGCCGGTAATTAGTTGCAATGGCTCGCTGCTGCAGGATGATGTCTTCCAGTGAGGCATCACCCCGCTGAAGGTTGATCTGATCCCTGATCATATCAAAATCAGCATTGATACTGGCAAAAAGTCCCTTAAAGATCCTGATACTTGCACGATTATCAATCGAGATCCGGTTTTTGGAAAAGTCATTGAGAAAATTGCGGACAGCGACGCTTGAAAAAATATAGCCCCAGTCTTTTCGAAATCTTACATTAACTGAGAAAGATTGACTGGGAAAGCGGTCTTCATCAACGTCAAATATGGTGGTCTCCAAATATTTCTGATAATTGTAGCCTATTTTATAAGCGAAGGTGATCTCCCGGGTAAGGACCTCCCTGTAGTCAAAGAGACTATATTCCACAGCAGGGGAAACATTCAGTCTTAGCTGAAAGTTATCTACATTGTTATTTTCGATATTGGAAAATATTCCCGCTGACCAGTGGTCACCCAAACTTTTGACCACACTGGTCCCGAAATACTGAAACTCACGAACACTGGTAAATTGCGAACCATCATCCTGATCAATATTTAGAATTCTCCTTCTGAAAAACCCATCAATTCTGACTCTCCACTCCTGAGATACTTTATCACCCTCAAATCCCAACTCGTAATTGAGCTCTTCTCGGGTATCCTGGTCGCGTAACCTCAATTCCCCTTGAATTTCAAAAACCCAGTTATTCCACGGATCCCTCTGCACTTTCTTTTCAGTTTCCTCTGGTTCTTCTAAAACAACTATTTCGAATTTATCCGTCAGATTTGTTTTCAGGATGTACGGGATGAAGCCTTTGAGTACTTCCTGCAATAGACCGTTCCGCGTCTCATTGTAAGTGAGTGTTCGCGAAAAGTCTGCAGAATAATCATAATCCATTCCCTCGAATTCTCCCTTACCCTCATATTCTATATTATATATTTCACTGGAGGGACTCCATGTTCGATTGATCAACAGGTATACATCAGCCAGTGACTGATCCCGTACATGGGTGAGGAAAAGACTGTTTTGCTGCAGATAGCTTTCATCACATCCTCTACAGTCAATCATCACTTTCAGTTCATCGGACTGACTATTCTGTGCATTTGAAATAAAACCAAAAAGAAATAATGTAAAGCCTATGATATAAAACTGAGGCTTAAATATGATCATATTGAAAAGTTGTGTAACCAGTTATAAATAAACACACAAACACTATAAGTGTTTATCTTACATTTAAATGTTAAGTGTCCAGAATAAGCGTTTCAGAAAAGGTTGGAAATTCTTGCCGCGAAGATAATTTATTTTACCTAACCTCAATAATCTCACGAAACTCATTCAGTATTCGTCCCAACATCGAAAATCAACCCAATTGCTGGTTGGCTATTGCATCGCGTACACCCCTCCTGGTCTCAAAAAGCCTTTAACGGGCTACTCAACTAATTTTCTAGTCAAACCATTTGGAATCAATAAACTAAGTGTTTAGTTTTACTTAAACGTTTAGTTAATAAATTAAAAGAATGAAAGAATTAACACGAGCTGAGGAAGAGATCATGCAGGTACTCTGGGACCTGGAATCAGCTTTTGTCAAGGAAATCATTTCAAAGCTCCCCGAACCGAAACCTGCGTACAATACAGTCTCTACCATTGTAAGAATACTGAAGCAAAAGGGATTTGTAGGACATGAAGCCTTTGGTAAGTCTCATAAATATCATCCGCTCGTCACGAAGGAGTCTTACACCAGGACCTTCATGAAAGGATTTGTAAAAAAATACTTCAGCGGGTCATATCAGCAGATGGTCTCCTTCTTTACAAAGCAGGACAACCTGAGCCTCAAAGAACTGGAAGAACTCCTCAAAGAACTTAAAAAGAAAAAGTCATGAGCATTTACCTGATCGAACTCGGGGTCATCCATACCCTGCTCATCCTTGGTTATTGGTTTTTCCTGAGCAAAGAGCGACAGTATGCCAAAATGCGGTTTTACCTGGTTGCAGCCACCCTGGCGTCGCTGATCATCCCTTTGCTCAAACTTCCCGCACTGTTTTTTAATGGTGACGATGCTGTGCGGGTAATACCTGCCCTCCCGGTTTACACATTCGAAGTCACACAGACTGGCAGTATGGAAACTCCCTTCTGGAGCTGGAACCTGGTCCTTTCGATCTATTTAGCTATCAGTGGGTTTTTCCTGCTGGCCTTCTTCAAAAACATGGTTTCCCTTGCTTTACTTGAGCGAAAAAGCCGGTATGAAAAATTCCATGGCATGTTCATCCGGAGAGTAAGTGGCGTGAGGGGTAGTTTTACCTTCTTCAACAGGATCTTTCTGAGTGAAGAGATCACCGAGGACCAGGAAGACTATGAAACCATCCTCAAACATGAAAGTGCGCATGTTGCCCTGGGACATACCTATGACATCATCTTCTTCGAGCTATTCAGGATATGCTTCTGGTGGCTGCCGACCAGCTGGTTTGTCCGAAAAGAAGTCAAGAAAATTCACGAGTACCAGGCGGATGCATTGGCCCTGAAGACCTGTGATCCTGAAAAATACTCAACGATACTGATCAGTTCTACTTTACAACTACATGGACTCGCCCTGGCGAGCTCCTTTCATGATGAATTAATCCTACAAAGACTAAAAGCAATGAAAGAACAAGCAAAAAAACTGAGTCCCTGGAAGATCGGGGCATTGACGGTTCTAGGCGCACTCATGTTTGTGGTGTTTGCGTGCAACGAAGAGCTTGACAATGAGATCAAAAAGATGGGTGAAAACAGCAATGCGATCACCTTCGATCAACTTCCGGTTGTTATGCAGAAGAGCCTGGCTGATAAGAAAAATGATCTGATTTATGTAAAACTGGATCTTCCTGAGGATGGTAATTCATCAAAAATTCAGGAACTAGCTGGGATTGATCCCAGTACTATTCAATCCATGAGCGTTTATAAGACTCCTCCTGACGAAGGTATCTACATTGCCATAAGGAAAGAAGGAGCCAATTTTGACTATCTCTCAGAGAGATCTAGAATTGCTGAAGATTCAGATCCAAATAACCCATTATTTGTAATAGTAGAAGACCAACCGGAATACCCGGGGGGATTGGATGCCTTTTACAGATACGTAGCTAATAATATGTTATACCCGGTCGAAGCACGGACCAACGGCATAGAAGGACGAGTATATCTGCAGTTTGTCGTTGACAAAGATGGATCAATTTCAGATGTTGTACCTGTAAAAGGAATTGGATACGGATGTGATGAAGAAGCTGTCAGAGTTTTACAAGGTGCGGCCAAATTCAAACCCGGTATGCAAAGAGGAATGCCTGTCAGGGTTCGAATGGTATTACCCATTATTTTCAAACTGAAAAAATTTGAAGATAGTACAAATATGGGAGTCATTGTGATTGATGATTTGCAACAAAATCAGGATCCGCTTAAAGTCAAAGCATCTTATCAAAATGGTATGTGGAAGGGAAAAGTATTAAGTCCTGAAGGTGATCCATTAGCCGGAGCCAGCATCATTGTGGACGGAAGTTCGAATGGAACTGTGTCCGATATTGATGGGGATTTTGCCATCAAAACCAGTGAAAACGATGCGCTTCGATTCAGCTTCGTTGGTTATGAAAGTGTGCTGGTGAAAGGAAAATGACCATAATGGTCAAATAATCCTCCTTATCATGACCTGTAAGTCTACTGTGTTATGCTAAAATTTAAGCTTCTCAAACGTGATCGGCAAATCTGTCAAATAATTCAAAAGCCTTCCTGTTTCTCAGCAATTTCATCGATGATCTTCCACGTATATGATTCCCATTCAGGAATAATATCCTTTTTAGTGATACTGAAAGCAATCAAGTCTATCAATTTATTTTCCGGCAGTATTCTCGTAAGGTTTGAATAGCCAATAATTTTCATAGACCATTCTTTAAATCTACGGTTTGATCTCCTGTTTTTACTCTCCACCATTATTTTATGTCTGGGATCTTTGCGGATATTCTTCATCAGCATCGCTATCTCATCCTCAGGCCCCTCAATGTACTGGAAGAAATGGTTTTGATCATAAACCAGGAAGCCAGTGAGCGCATGAAGAGTGTTTGCATATTTAAATTGATCGAGCATTTCGTCCACTTCCTGGGCTATCGGTTTAATGTTAGAGACACTTAAATACGCAATGCTGTCAATCATATTTGGTCTTTTATCTAAAAGATAAATCTATGGTGCTTTATAATGAAAATTGAAATAATAAGATTTACGACATTAGGGTAACAGAATTCAAATCACATGATCTACAAGGATTTAAGCTTCTCAACCGTGATCGGAAGGTCATAAATCCTTTTCCCACAGGCGTGATAAACCGCATTGGCAATGGCCGCTCCGGTGGGCGGCATCGAAACCTCCCCTCCACCCTCGGCAGCTTCTTCCGGTCGGTCGATCATCTCCACTTCCACATCAGGAATCTCATTGAATCGCAGGATTGGGTACAACATCCAATCTGTACTCGTAATCCTATGCTCATCAAAAGTTACCTGCTCTTTAAGCGTCCAGCTGGCAGCCTGTATCATACCCCCTTCAATTTGATTTTTAATACCATCCAGGTTGATGATTTCACCAACATCAGCAGCAGCCCATAGCTTTTTGAGTTGTAAATCCCCTGAATGCTTGTCCACTAATACTTTGGCAGCCACGGATGCATAAGCAGCATTGTTCTTATATCGGCAAAAAGCATAACCAATCCCCTCATCTGCTGAAACAGTTTCCTGACTGGTCATTTCCCTGATCTTAAGGATGGTGTCTTTGGCACGATCATCATCCAAATGCATCAATCGAAAATCCAGGGGACCTATTCCAGCTTTTTCAGCCAGCATATCCATCACCGATTCTGTGGCAAAGATTGTCGCATATGCTCCCAAACTCCTCAATGAAGATACCCTGAAAGGCCCTTCAAAATAATGAGCATTCAATTGCATGTTCGGAATGGAATAGTACGGATCTGCATTTCTATGCCCACCACCCAGGTAACCCCTACCCTCCATCATTTTCGGATGTTCAAGATACCTGGCGGTAACCAATGTTCCCGCATCATTGTTAGGTCTTGTACTGTGGGAGTCGGTCCACACATCCGACTTCCAGATATTGATTTTACCAGATGAGTCCAGACCAGCCTCAATATCCACGATCACTGCCGACCCATAGGGTTCCCAGGTATTTTCATCTGTTCTTGACCATTGTACCCTTACATGTTTATTGGGATATGCCATGGCAAGCAGAGAGGCATCAGCAGAGGCATCGTCAGCCGTGCTATGTCCGTAGCACCCTGCTCCCGGTACACTTATGATGTGAATGTTGTCTTCCAGCAGATCCAGCATCGCGGCAATGGCCCTTCTCAAAGGGTAAATTCCCTGACTGTGTGACCATACGTGCAACATGTTTCCATCATACATGGCTACACTACAAGCCGGACCCAGCGACCCATGCTTTATATATGGCTTGCTAAAACTGGCTTTGACCAATACTGATTCGGGAACAGCGTCGACATCCCCTTCACTCCTGATATTTTCTGGACTTTCCGCAATAGATTTGATAAACTCATTCAGATCCACATCTTTAGGGAAACCGGTTGGAGTTGTCCATTCAGCCTGGTCTCTTAAGTAGTCAGCTGCTTTTACAGCCTGATATTCACGCGCTGCAATCACGGCGAGAAAACTACCATTTACCACTGTTTTCAACACCCCGGGAACGGATTCTCTTAATCCGGATTCGTCTAACTTTACCAACTTTGCCTGATAATTTGGCGGTCGGACAACCCTGGCATGTACCATACCTGGGAAGCGGAGATCCTGGATATACATGTGTTCCCCGGTAACCATTTTCCCTATGTCTGATCTGGGAATAGCTTGCCCAATATACCTATGTGACCGATAGCTTTTGATGGGAACTGGGGTTTTGACCTCCAAATCCAGTTGGATGTCTTCCAGAATTTCAGTCAACATGTAAACCCTGTTGCCTACACTTGAGCTTACTTTACCATCAAAGAATCTGAGGTTTTCTATTGGTTCATTGAATTTTTCACTGGCTATTTCCAACAACTTCTGTCTGGCAGTCGCAGCAGCATACCTTACCGACATGGCACTATTGGGAACAGAATTACTTCCTGCTGTATACCCCTCATCAGGGGTCACCCCAGTCTCTGCCAGATGTACCTCAACCTTTTCCAGCTCAATGTCCAGCTCTTCTGCTGCTACCTGACAAATGGCTGTCCGGATCCCCTGACCCAGCTCTACCTTCCCGGACAATACCCTGACACGCCCATCTTCCAACACCTGTAACCACGCATTGACCTGATTGGTCTTTCTCATACTTCCGGGAAGCTCACCTTCATAGCTTATCCTTGGCGCCATTACAGGTTCATTACCCATACATCCAATCAAAGAAAATCCAACACTCACATATCCCATCTGCTTGAGAAATGTCCTGCGGGAGGCATTGATATCTTCTATCCTTTCCATATACTATTGATTTTCTATGGCTCTTTGCACCGCCTTGATGAATCTGGTATGGGTACCACATCTGCAAAGGTTTGGCTTTAAGGCTTCTATGATTTCTGTATCATTGGGATACTTAGTTTGGTTTAGTAAACTCACTACCGACATGACCATTCCGTTTATGCAATACCCGCACTGAGCAGCCTGTTCCGCAACAAAAGCACGCTGTACGCGATGAAGTTTGCCGTTTTTGGAAGCCAGGCCTTCCAACGTAGTGATTTTTTTATTGCCCATGTCAGAAACTGGTAAAAGACAGCTGGTTGTTACTTTCCCGTCTATTAAAACCGAACATGAACCACATTGTGCCAAGCCACAGCCGAATTTTGGACCATTAAGTTCAAGATGATCATGCAAAACATAAAGAAGTGGAGTGTCTGGCTCTGTATCTACTGTTTTTCTGGAACCATTGATGAAGAGTGGGTATTGTGGCATTGATAAAAAGATTGAATCCTAATATAATGAAATTGTTGAATCAATTGTGTTAAATCAAAGTAAAACCAATATCTATGAAACAACAATACTTCTGGTACAATCCAACTTATGAAGAGTCTCCTCCTTAGTTAACAGGCAAACATTTCAACATCTTATATTCCTTGTACTCAATTTGTGAAGAGTAAATTCAGGTAGTTCTTGTAATGTATTAATTGCTTTGAAGTCACACTGGCATCATTCAGGGCTTTTGAAGTAACGAATGCTCCTTCAAGAATGACGGTAAAATGATCAGCCAGCGAATCTCTGTCAAAATCCATATTGACATTATATGTATCTGTGGTCTTTTTAATCATATCAACAATCTCTTTTCTCCATATAAGGATTGACTTTGACACCATGTCTTTGATTTTCTGATCAAAATGCTCTGGTTCATAAATATAGGAGGCATATAAACAGCCGGCATAAGGTGCCTCAAGATCCTTAAAAGCGTCAATAAACCATTGTACAAATGCAAGAAGTCTTTCCTTTGGATCCAATAAGTCTTTAGTATCCGCCATAGAACTACTAAGCTCATTCATATCCTTTTTAGAGAAGTATTCCATCAGGCTAAAAGCCAGATCAGATTTACTTTTAAAATGATAAAAGAAGGCTCCCTTTGTGATCTGTGTCCGCGCTAATATAAGATCAATCGTCGTTCCTGCAAATCCATTTTCAAGAACCAGGCTTGTTGCTTCATCAAGTATTCGGGTACGTGTTTTGTTTCCATCTTTAGGCATATGACCAAAAATATAATATTTTTTTATACCAACTAGTTTGTTTAATAAAAAGTTCATTTAAATTTGTACCAACTAGTTTGTTTAAATAAAAATATAAACCCAAAGGAAATGCCGACACCTTTTGAAATCTTATTTGATCCATTATCCATTGTGATTATCGGGATCTACTTTTTGCTTTTTATATGGGAAACCATTTTCCCAAGAAATAAGAACTTACCAAATGTCAAATACGCAACATTAAGAGGACTGATAGCTTTTGCCGTATTTTTCTATTTAAGTAGTTACCTGCCGCTTTTTACCGATGAGTACCTCGCTTCCTATCAATTACTGGATTTAAGTGGGAACTCATTGGTAGGCCAGGTGGCTATTGGATTGTTTTTCTATCAATTCATGCTTTTTTTATGGCACTATAGCATGCATCATTCAAACACACTTTGGAAAATTTTTCATCAAATGCATCACAGTGCTGAGAAATTAGACATCCCAAGTGCATTCTACTTCAGCCCAATGGATATGGTTGGATTTACCATACTTGGTAGTTTGGTTTTTGCTTTGGTCATGGGCGTGGAACCGACAGCCGCAACCATCATTATTTTGTCACTTAATTTTCTAAGTATTTTCCAGCACGCCAATATCAAAACGCCTGTTTGGCTGGGCTATTTTATTCAACGGCCGGAGCAACATGCCATACATCATGCTAAAGGAATTCATAGATTCAATTATTCAGATTTTCCTATATATGACCTGATATTTGGGACATTTAAGAACCCAAAAGATTATCAAGGAGCATATGGTTTTTATGATGGTGCTTCTGCCAATGTTCTGGACATGTTGCGCTTTAAAGACATCTCTACCGAGGATGCGAAAATAGGTAACGATGAAACCAATTATTAACCTCCGCTGAGTTCCAGGAATAAAATCAGCTGTTCATACAATCGACCACAACCATTTTCAGATATACAATCAAAAAAAAATTAAACATGGAAAAGAAACTGTTATTTATTGCTGTTGTATTTTTTGCCTCCATATCCGGCAAAGCACAGGAAGAACTTTCTATAGCAAATCAAAAAGATAAGGTATGGTTGATAGAACCTATAAAAATTTCTTCACTGATGGTGAACACACATCCTGAGTACAATGGATGGGGCTTTGAGGTTGGGCGAAAAATTACTGACAGGTTATGGGTGACATCTATGATTGAGAAAACTACAGGAGGTGATTTTAAAAAGAACTATGACCCCAATTACGACTACTTGATTACCTTCCATTACTTTGCATGGTTGACTACTTGTCGCTACTATTTAAAACCTGATGCTAAATATTCCACCTTTTTCGATGGTGGAATTGAACTACAGACAGCATCGCATAAATTTCTAAGGAATGATGCGGTCATTGAGGAAGATGCTACTGCGATGGGGCCTTTACTAATGGTTGGTGGTGAATTGAAATTAGGAGAAAAGATGTACTTCAAATGGCGAATGGGTGGGTTTATCAATCTTTATAAAAAGGGAACAATGAAAAACAGAATTGAAGATGGACAAGATCAACCGTGGTTTTACTTATACCCTCATCTCTCCGATGCAGTCATAGGTAACGGAACATTTGCGGGTGACACAGCATTTGGTATCAAGTTTTAGTTTTAATACCGAGCCAGCTGATTCATAGTGGGGCTGAACTTAGTTTAGTTATTTTCAATCCAAAGCTACCCAATAGTACCATTATAAGTAATTATAACTATCAGGTTATCAAAGCGTTAACTATGCTTTATTGAATAAAATATTTTATATAGATTACAGATAATATTAACATCTTATGACATAGCAGAAGTGTAGAACGATCCTAATATTTAATGTCTTTTATGATATTAACAGAATACATTTTAAAGTGAACAACCAGCCAGAACACATTTTAATTGTAGACGATGACGTAGTGGTTAATTTGATCACTTCACAACGCCTTAAAGAATTCAATATTAGCAAAATCGAGATCACTAAAAATGGGAAAGAAGCCATTGATTATCTGGATAAATGTGACGGATGCTATCCAGACCTCGTTCTTTTAGATCTAAATATGCCTGTGATGAACGGCTTTGAAGTATTAAAACATTACAGCCAGTCAGAACATCTTGGCAAAACAAGTTTTGTAATTGTATCCTCCTCCAACGAATGTGAGGACAAAGAAAAGACGTCCAGGTACGATGATGTCATTGATTATGTATTGAAACCCCTCACCAAAGACAAAATCAAACAATTGGTAAGAACACTTTCTGCCCAAAAAAGTAATTAACACACTTTCTGAAAAATTCAATCATTGTCAGTGCTTCTATAGCCCCTTTCATCAATATTTTAGTATTAATCTTAAATAATTGACTAGTATAGTATGAAGTACTTTGCCTCCGCATTCTCTATTCTGATATTATCATTCACATTCTCCTGCCAACCCACCACCCCCAACATTGCTGTTGAATGGGAACATATCACCAACTTCACCGGAGAACCAGGTGTATTTGAATCCAAATTCACATTGACCCATAATAAGGGCATGGCACTTAATGACCAAAACTGGACGCTGTTTTTCAACATCGCTCCTCGTCCCATGGTTAGCACACCAACTCCTCAGCCAGCAACCATTGAACATATCAATGGTGACTGGTATAAAATGGTGCCCTCAGAAGATTTTATGCTTCAAGAAGGAGAAAGCATAGAAATCTTATACCGGGGAACAGAAGCCACCATAAAAGAGACGGACAGGCCGCTGGGTTTATATTTTGTGTATTATGATGATCAGGGGAATGAGGATCAAATCGTAGAAGTGACCGATTACACGTACCAACCCTTCACTAAACCTGAACAGATCCATCGAAGCGATGAAGACTATGATCCGATTCCCACACCCGCTTACCTCTACCAGGCTAACCAGCAGCTGACTAAATTACCGAAAGAAAAGCTGGATCTGATTATCCCATCCCCGGTATCAACGCAAAAACTTGAAGGTACACTTACAGTTGATAAGGACTTTACAATCTTTTACCAAAGTAGCCTGGAAAAGGAAGCAACGTTCCTCAAAGAAAAGCTACTGAAGGACACAGGCATCGACTTACCTCTTTCCACAGATGTAGCTTCCGGAAAAGCCATCGTATTAAAACAGGACAGGCTGACTGTGAATAATAACAACAAAGAGGCTTACTACCTGACCATTGATCCGGATGGCATCTCCATTGTTGGGAGCGACCCTGCAGGTGTTTTCTATGGTATTCAAAGTCTGAGGGCGCTGATCCCCGTGGGTTCACTCAACGACAATGACGGAAGTTTGTCACTGGCTTGTAAGAAGATCAGCGATGCTCCCAGGTTTGGTTTCAGAAGCTTACACCTTGATGTGGGGAGAAACTTTCAAACCAAAGAAACGATTCTGCGAATGCTGGACGTTGCTGCCTACTATAAAATCAATCATTTTTTATTTTATGTGACTGAAGATGAAGGCTGGAGACTGGAGATCAAAGACTTACCTGAATTGACGGATGTTGGTGCTGTTCGCGAACACACCACATCATTCAACAACAGTGTAGTGCACCCAGCTTATGGGTCCGGGCCATATGCCAACGATCCTGACAAAAACGGAAGTGGTTATTACACACGTGAAGACTTTATTGAAATCCTAAAATATGCACAGGAGCGACACATCACCATCATACCTGAAGTAAACTTCCCTGGTCATGCCAGAGCGGCCATCATGGCTATGGAAGCCCGATATGACAGATTGATGGAAGAAGGCAAACCCGAAGAGGCTGAACAATACCGCTTGATTGATCCGGATGATACTTCAAAATACATTTCTGCACAGGCATATAAAGACAATGTGGTTTGTGTGGTCAGAAAGTCGGCTTATGACTTTTACGAAAAAGTAGTCAATGAAATCATGGCCATGTACGACGAAGCTGGCGTCCCAATTACAAAATTCCACATGGGCGGTGATGAAGTTCCGCACAGAGCCTGGACCGGATCCCCAATGGTTGCGGCATTTATGAAAGACCACCCTGAGATCGAAAATCATCATCAGCTACATGCCTATTTCATCAAAAGGATGACGGAAAGGTTGAAAGACAAAAATCTGGAGTGGCATGGATGGGAAGAAGTGGCATTGAAAAAGACGCCTGATGGAAACTATATCCCCAATAAGGAATTGATGGGTAAAAATATTGTTCCATACATCTGGAATAACCTTTTCGATTATCCCGACATTGGATACAAGCTGGCCAATGCAGGCTACCCAATTGTACTGTGTAATGTATCTAACTTCTATTTTGACCTGGCTTATAGCAAAGATCCTGCTGAACCCGGACTTTACTGGGCTGGCTTCATCAATACCAGAGACAACTGGCACTTCGCTCCTTTCAACATGTTTACGACTACGGCTACCACATCCATGGGTGCGGAACTTCATGTACTGAGAACTGAAAAGAGAGATGATAAAACTGTAGACATTATACAAATTGAACCGGAAGGCCAGGTATTGGAATTGGAACGGCTCAATCCGGGCGCTGAAAAAAACATCATAGGAATTGAAGCTCAAATCTGGAGTGAGACCATCAAAGGTCGGGACATGCTTGAATATTATTACCTGCCAAAATTGATCGGTTTTGCAGAAAGTGCATGGACTAAATCAAGGTCCTGGGAGAACATTTCAGATGAGAAAAGACGCGATGAATTGAAGGACAAAGACTGGAATGTTTTTGCAAACCTGTTGGCCAGCAAAGAGCTACCACGATTGAGCTATATCAATGGCGGTTACAATTACCGGGTCCCACCCGCCGGAGGAATTATTGAAGATGGAATATTAAAGGCGAATGTAGAATACCCTGGTTTGAAGATATATTATACCCTCGACGGTTCGGAGCCAACCACAGACAGTCAATTGTATGAAGGGCCAGTATCGATATCACAAGACGCTGAAGTAAGGATCAAAGCCATCGACGCAGCAGGCAAAGGTAGCCGGTCGGTCATCGTTTCCAGTGATAACAATGAGTCCATGAAAGCCTTGTAACAGGCACAGGCGAAAAACAATTGTTTTGGTTAAGCTGAAGCTACTTTCAGTTGGGTACGGATGATCTGCTTTGTCTTAACCAGCTGATTTTTCACCGTGTTCTTTGAAATGTTCAACATCGTAGCAATCTCTTCGTAGGATTTTCCCTCTTCATAGTTTAGTTGAAGGATTCTACGTCGCTTCTCCGTAAGGTCGTTGATTGCTGTTTTGATATTGGTGATACGTTCTTCTTTAAGGTCTGATTCTGATTGCTGATGTTGAACAATGTTGTGCCAGTATCTTTCCTTAACAAATTCGTTCCTCTTCACCTCCTTCAGGTAATCATATACTCTGTTTCTAATGATAGTGAACAAATAGGAATTAAAATTTAAATCGGGATTTATCCCAGTACGCTTGTCCCAAATCTTAATAAATACTTCCTGAATTAGGTTCTCAGATTCTTCGATGTCTTTGATGATCGAATTGCAAAATCGCATCGCTGGCTCCTTATACAGGTCATGAAGTTCTTTGAATGCAACTTCATCGCCATTTCTAATTGCTAAAAGTAATTCCTTTTTCATGTGGTTTATTATTGGGTATAAACTTACTTTTAATTTTTCCGGCTACTGTTATCTTAATGTCATGCAATCATTATTTGACTATAAATAATGAATTCATTCAATAAATTTATCTCAATATTCATCAAGAAATGTGCGCAAAATGCGCTTTTTATACCTGAATTTGCGCAACTAGTAGTGAAGTATGCTGAAATCTGAGGAGAATTACGAATCTATTTAGTGTGCATTAAATATTTGTGAAATATTATACTGAAATATATCCGTATATTAAAATAAATGCCTACTCCCTGATCAGCCAGGCTTCAGAAACAATGGTGCCCCACCCTCCGGAGTTGCGCCATTGCTCCACAGAGACCCGATCTCCTGCTGCCACATCTGGGGCTTTTTCAAACCGAATGATCAATTCCCCATCTTTCGTCACGCTCGCAGGAACTTTATAGGTGAAGAAATCACTTACCTGGAGCGGTAGCTCTACTTCTTTGGCCAGCAAGATATCATCCGCGTATATAGATTGAGATTTTTGATTCATCCGCATGGCATATCTTTCCTGGAACCACGGCCTTACCAGCGTGAGCCTCAAGGAGTATTTCGCTTTGGGGTCCAATCCTTTATAATGTAGTGTCACCCCCTGGTCTTCATCCTGGGTGAAATGCATGGATCGCTGGCTGGGTTTATTGGCTTCTGAAAGCATCTGAGGAACGTATGGCTGCCCATGGTCATAGGGATATCCTGCCACCACATTCGGCGCATGATTGGCTGTCCCAAGGTTGTCATAAAATCCACCTTCACCCGGATGCTCATAATCAATGATCATGGTCAGCAATTCCTTTCGCATCTTGCCCTTAGCATCCAAAGCCCTCTTTAATTGCCTTTTCGTCCATCCTAACCCGATAAAGTCATGTTGCAGATTATACAGTCCATCATTCCTGACCCCAAAGAGATCATTGCTCTCCTGTCCCAGCTGGGTTGCTTCCGCCAGAAGTTCATCCATTTCACTCGTAACCTGGTGTCCCTTATTAATCAATTCAATGGCGCTATTAATGTACTGATCTGAAAAACTTACCTCCAGGCATTTATTTACCAATTCTTTGACCCGTGCCTCCAACCTTATTTGTTCCGTCACCGCAAGCTGAACATAGCGATCCAGGGAAGCCTTCTGCATATACATCCTCCAGAGCCAATTGTCACTTTTCCATAGGTCAGGCATCTCTTCTCCCGCCTTTTTCGTCAGTGAATAATAATTCAGGATACCTTCCTTCTGCGGTAGTGGCGTTCCGGGTATTTCTTCCAGGTTTTCCTCTAACTGGAAAATGGCCTCCGCCATGTAGGGTGCAGCCTCCGGCCCAAACCAGGTTCGACAATATTCATCCACCACATCCTCAACACTAGTCCTCGGAGCCCAAAGCAGCCGTTGCCACATCCACTGATTAAAATGATCGTGATGTCCTGATGAATGGGTAATGTCGCCCACCCCATAGCGCATGAGGTCGTTGAAGACCCGATGATAACTGCGTGGCCAGGCAAAGAACGTCAACCGGTTATAGACCATGGTCATGTACTGATCGGGTCTGCGCTCATAGATGTCGTGACCCCAGTGCGGTGGCAGGTCTCCATTTTTGTCCGCTCGGGGGTACATTTGTATATAGGCATGCTGCGCATATTTCCAGTGGGTAATCTCATTGTAATAGACCAGCTTGTGTCTCGCCGGCATCTGTTTCACGATCTCCAGAGGATACAATGAATAAGGTCCGAACCCGGGGTACTTAAACAGATCCATGCGGTGGGTCTGCCGATGGCCGGGCTGCCAGGTGGTAGCATCGGATCCTGGTCCGTAACCCCAGGCCCAAAGCCAATCCCTGGGCTTTTCGTTCAAATAATCGAAAATGGCATTATCATCTGCATTGTCAAACTTCTGGTTGGTGAAATAGATCCTCGTCTCCGGATGGTACTGATGGATGATCTCAGCCATCTCCTCTACCAGTTGAATAAAGGTCAGCCCATAGGGATCGCATCGATCACATTCGCAGCCTCCCCCATCTCCTCCGTGAAATTTGAGTAAGTCGTAAGCTGGCATTTCTTTAGCGAAAGCCTCGCACTTCTTCAGCATATAATCCCGGGCAGCATCTACTGACAAACAAACGTACCCGGTTCGACCTATCGATTCTGAGGCTTTCCAGGTTTCATCTTTTACTTCATGAGCGGTATTGGCACCAAAACCTCCCTGGGTCATCAACCCATAGGATTTAATGAAGTCATACAGGGGGCCAGGCTTCACCGAGAATATGTTAGCCCCTGCCAGCGCATAATCTAAAATGACTCGCTGGGTCTCTTCCAATGTCCAGTCACGAACCTTGGCAAGGTTTTTAGCAACCCTGCTTTGGCCAAATTGTGTACCTCTGATCTCAAAGGTCGGTGCCGTCCGGACATTCAGAATAGTTGGGATACTGATCCGGTCTTCTTCATACCCTATTTGTCTAAGCAGCTCTCCAACAGCATACAGGCACCCCCGATCATCAATACCCGCAACAATGAGTGTTTGGTTAGTTAGCTTTTTTAGCAGAAACCCTTCAGGCCCGGGAGCCAGGCCTGTAAGCTCTGGGATCCTGTGCTGCTCAAACAAATTCCTTAATTTCAAATGATGATCCAGCCTACCCAACAGAATATTCAACCCTTCTGCTGAAAGCGCTTCACCCATTGAGACCTGAATGGTTGATTTTTCTTCAATCCTTTCCTTAAGTAATTGCGCAACTTTCAGTTCAACTTCATTGGCATGATCGCCTGTGACTATATTGATGCTACTATAATTAGTATGATCAGCCAGGATCGTAAATGAAAAGCTTTGAAAACCTACGAGGATCGAAAGGATCAAAAGAGGTGCTTTTAGCCAGAAATGAAATGTGATAAGGAATTTGTTTCGCATGGATCAGGGTGTTGTTTACATTAATTACTTGCCCCGAATATAAATGGACTAGATAAAGTAGCCTGTAATGTTCTTTAGTAAGTATTTTAACTGAATTTCAATATTTATTTCTAAACCCGGACAACAGGGCCCAAATCAATTGACCCATGAACACCTTGAGAATCCTATTCATCCTATTATTTACCAGTGTAGCCTCCGCTTCTTTTAGCATTGACATCAGTGAGGCCAGTATTCTTGTTTCCAAAGACATCAAACCCCTGGTAAGACAATCTGCCGTGGAAATACTTCAGGAAGAAGTACAAAAGAGAACTGGACTGGCCTGGAGCGAGATCAGCTCCTGGAAAGACGCCAAAGGACTGACCATTGCCCTGGCCTTATCGGAGACCAAAAAACTGGATGGTATGGCACCCCCCAGGCGATCAGGCAATAACCAGCCTGAAAATCAGGCGGAAGGGTTTAGACTGGTTCAGCAGAAAAATACCCTTTGGATCATTGGAGCAGATTCGAGGGCTGTGCTTTTCGGAATTGGTGAATTGCTACGCAAAGCCTCTATGGACGATGGTCAGGTGATCATCGAAGACAACATGGATATAGCCACTGCTCCTCAGTACCCACTTCGTGGACACCAGATCGGGTACCGAAACACTGCCAACACCTATGATGCCTGGACCGTGGAGCAATACGACCAATACATCCGGGACCTGGTCCTTTTCGGAACCAATGCTGTTGAAAACATCCCACCACTTCGGGACGATTCCAGTCCTCACTTCCCGATCCCCAGGGAGGAAATGAATGTGGAAATGAGCAAGATCTGTGATAAATACGACATTGAATACTGGGTATGGACACCTGGAACGGTAGATCTGAAGGACCCGGAATTGCGAAGCCAACAATTGGATATCCACGAGGCCAACTACAAACAGGTTCCCCGCTTAGACAATATTTTCTTCCCCGGTGGAGACCCCGGCCACAATCACCCCAGGGAAGTGATGCCGTTCCTAAAAGACCTGTATGCCCGCTTGATCAAGTATCACCCGGATGCAGGGATGTGGATCTCCCTGCAGGGCTTCAGCGCAGAGCAGGTAGATTATTTTTACCAGTACCTGGAAATCCACAAACCAACCTGGCTGCGAGGCGTGGTTTCGGGTCCCAGCAGTCCATCCATTTCAGAAACCCGCTTCCGTCTACCGGAGCAGTACCTCCACCGCCATTATCCGGACATCACCCACAATGTGCGGTGTGACTACCCAGCCCAAAACTTTGATCAGGCCTTTGCGCTGACTGTCGGACGGGAAGGTATCAACCCACAACCGGTCTATTATGCAGAAGTACATGCTAAATATGCCCCATTCACCGATGGGTTTGTCTCCTACTCTGATGGTAGCCACGATGATGTCAACAAAATTGTCTGGAGCCAGAGAGGCTGGGATCTGGACAAGAATATCCTGGACATCGTCAAGGAATACAGCCGTTTTTTCTTCGGTCCGGAAATAGCCTACGAAACGGCCAATGGCATCCTCGCACTGGAAAAAAACTGGGATGGTCCCATCATCTATAATGGTGGCATTGAGCCAACCCTGGCCTACTGGCAGGAATTGGAAGCCAACAATCCACAGCTAAGTGATAACTGGAGATGGCAAATGCTGGTGCTGAGGGCCTATTATGATGCTTATGTCCGAAGAAGAGCAATCAACGAGACCAACCTGGAGAAAGAAGCCAATGAGGTTATGCTACAAGTAGACGAGCTGGGCTCGGAAGCGGTGATGAAAAAGGCCCTGGAAATAGTTAACAAAGCCGATACAGAACCCATCGAGCAGGAAATGAAACAGGTGATCGTGGACTATAGTGAAGCCCTGTTTCAGACCATCGGCTGGCAGTCCGATGTAGAAAAATACCAGGCCAGCGGTTCTCAGCGGGGCTGTATGCTTCAGTTTGTAGATCACCCGCTTAACAACCGATGGTGGCTGGCAGATCAGTTTGAAGCCATCGATACCCTGGCCACGGAACAGGAAAAAGCTGACAGGATCAAAGTGATCGCCAACTGGGAAAATACCGGTCCCGGAGGCTACTATGATGACGTTTCCAACATATCCAAAAGCCCGCATGTAACCACTACGGTTTATGATGCCGTTGATTTCGTGTGGAACAATGGAGGGTTTAGCCGCTGGAGGCTCTCCTCTCAGCTTTCCCAGGTAGACCCGATCCTGGAGTACGAAGATCTCGACCCCAATGCCCGGTACCTGATCCGTGTAACCGGATATGGTGATGCTTTGGTTCGCGTGGATGGCAAAAGGCTTGAGCCCATCAAATACGAGAAGCACCGTGAAGGTTTTAAAGAATTCATTGTCCCCAAAAGTATTGTAGGGGATGGAAAAATGACCCTCACATTTGACCGGGCCGAGGAGTCCCACCTGAATTGGAGAAACTACTCCAGGATCTCCGATGTCTGGCTTATTAAGCGATAAATAAATGAAAAACTACAAATTCCTTATTCCTGTCCTGCTCTTTATCTTCTCGTGTTCAGAAAAGAGCCAGGATTCAAATCAAATGACACAGCCCGTCTATCAGGACACCCCTTTTCTCCAGGACTATGCGGTAAAATATCACCTGGCCATAGAAGCGGAGTTCAAAAAGGTGTTCACTGACCGAAATGGAGTTACCCAGGTGCTGACTAACAAGGGTTTGTTCCGTCCGGTAAACGGTCACCTGCAATATCCGGGCACCCTGGAGCAGGATATCACCTATATTCCCATGAAAGATAAGGGCGTACTGGATATTGCGATATATCAGGACCAGTTCATCTACCTGGATGACACTGCCGTGTTCAGCAATGCCTGGGCCGGGAAGCTGTTTTCCAGGCATAACTTTCCTGAACCGGAGCTGGTCGTGGGAAGTAAGGATTTCACTTTCTTGGTGACCAGCCACGAAAGATATTGGGTATTGAAGGATTCTGAAGTGAAAACAGCTGGAAGCTTAGATGCCAATATCGTTGATGCATCATATGACGAGGGAGTTTTCTACCTATTGACCGAACAGTCTGTTTTTTCCCTGGATGAAAAGTCCTTAGCAAAGAAACCCATCTATTCAGGAGATCAAATGACCGCCTTTGATGTTACAGGGGATCAAATAGCCATCGGTACCAATGATGGATTCTTAATCCTCGATAAATCCGGTGCAGTAGTTCAGCCAATGAATGCAAAGCTCCCCTGGCCTGAAATCACTACCATTCAATCCATTGATGGGAAATTGTGGTTTGGCTCTTCAAAAGGTGCTTACATGCTCAGAGACGATGGGAAGTTCAACTACTACTTTGGGAAACGATGGCTGCCAGGGAACGAAGTAAGACATATCTCAAAAGGTCCTGATAACTCCGTGATGATCCTGACTGATAAAGGACTTGGGCAGATCTGTTTTAAGATGATGACGCTGGAGGAAAAAGCGATGATTTACGAAAAACAGGTTCGTGAACGTCATGTCCGTTACGGGATCATTACTGATAAGAGCAGCCTCAAAGACCATCGATTATCTACTGCACGCAACAGGGTCGCTGCCAGTGACAACCTCTGGACGGGTATGTACCTGGGAAGCCAGCTATTCCGATATCTGGTGACGGGGTCCGAAGAGGCCAAACAAAATTGTTACGAGTCGTTCGAGGCCATGGAACGGCTGCATGAGATCAATGACATCAAAGGCCTATTCGGAAGATCTTTTGAACGAAGAGGATATTATCCATTTCATAAAGAATACAGGTCCTATGTGGAAAACTATTGGTACGAAGGATACAATAACACTGTCAGTTGGTATCATGCAGAAGATCCTGAGTGGGACTGGAAAGCCACGTCAAGCAGCGACCAGACCGTAGGACAGATGTTTGCCCTGATGTTGGTAGCAGAATACATCGACGATGAAGCGTGGAAACAGCGTGCAATTAAGCTTATTGATGACCTGATGGTTTACATCGTGGAAAACGACTACACCCTGGTAGATCCGAATGGCAAACCCACCTTATGGGGCATATGGGGACCTGAGTATGTCAACCGGTTCCAGACCATGATAGGCGACCGTAAGGTCTATTCCTCCAACCTGATTGCCTTTCTTCAGGCAGCTTATAAGTTCACCGGGAAGGAGATCTATAAGGACAAAGCTACCGAGCTGATTCGGGAGCATGGCTACCTGGAAAACCTGGCACGACCATTCGATCAGATCGGAAATGCTCCTGAAGGTTCTGACCCCTGGAGCACCATGTTGTCCGAAGAGTGGAATCACAGCGACGACGAGATGTATTTCCTGGCCTACTGGGGCCTCTACCCCTATGCTTTTGCCGACTCACTAAAACCAGTCTATAAGGAGGCGATCAGGGATCACTGGCAGCATGAGCGACCAGAGAAAAATTCACTCTGGAATTTCTGCTACGCCATGACCGGCGCGGAGGAATTTGACCTGGAGGAATCCGTCTGGCACCTGAAAGAATTCCCGCTTGACATGATTGAATATGAGACGATCAACAGTCACCGAAAGGATCTTGTTTTCAGGGAAGACCCTGGTTTCAGGGGGCAGTATATCGAAGAGGTTCTCCCTCCAGACGAACGCCCTGACCTGAAGCATAACAAAAATCTTTTCAATCTGGATGCCGGCAACCGCAACGGAGAGCTTAGCGCCGGGGATACCTACCTACTCCCCTACTGGATGGGCCGATTCCTGGGCGTGATCAGCGCGCCGGAGGAATAGCCTGGGTCGAGCCACGGCCTGGAGTGTCTATAGTACTGATCTAAAGATAGGTGGCAGAAACTAACATAAGAACTGTAATCCTGAACGGAACTTCCCGGATCTTTTTTGAAAAGTGACACTTTTTAAACTTTAGATCATTGACCCGAATATGTGAAGCTGACAGTGAAGTTAAGCCTGCCTGCGGAAGGCAGGGATCTTAGGCAATTAAGGGGAGCATCTTCAATACTCCTCACGAACTCTAAGATCCTTCATTACGCTTCGCTCCTTTCAGGATGACGTGAGTGTGTTGGTTTAGGGTTCGCTGGGGTCAATCAACCCTTATATGAACTCTACTACTCCTTGTGGTAGGTGAAGACACCACCTACCACGGAAGATGAGATAGGTGGCAGGACTTGCTCTCCCTTCCGTAAAAACCCTGAATTATCCAGTCTTTAATAGTCTGTTCCTTCCAAAACCCAGTATTAAAGGCAAAATTCAGACATTACTAATTCATCATTTTTTATGAAGCAAAACATCATCTTATTCATTCTGGGGGTTTGCCTTTTTCAGGTAGGCTGTAATACCGAACAGAGTACCTCTTCCGGTGTCAGCACACAGCCCGTTCACCAGGACGTACCATTCGTACAGGATTACAGCATCAAATATTACAAAACCGATGCGACCGGAGCTTTGAAAGCATCCTACATGGACCGCAATGGCGTGATCCAGACCCTCTCCGAAGATGGTTTACTAAGAACACATGATGGTCAGTTTTTATACCCCGGAGAGCTCATCACGGACCGTACTTACAGACCACTGACTGATAAAAACATTACTGACATCACCATCATCGATGAACAGTTTGTCTACCTCGATGATGAAGCGGTGCTGAGCAACGCCTGGGCAGGTAAGCTTTTCATCCTCCATGAAATGAGTGATGCCACCATCTTTGACGGATCATCAGATTTCCAGTTTCTAATCAGTAATGGAAAACAGCTGAAATACCTGGCTGACAACAGTGTAGTTTGGGAAGGCAGCTACGAGGAAAAGGTTCAGGACATTACTTATGCCTCCGGTGCCTTCTACATCCTGGGAGAAAAAAGCATCAGCAAGTTTGATACAGGAGCTAAAAAGGTCGAAAAGTTGTTTGATGGCAACGACCTGACTGCTTTTGAGGTGACAGCCTCAGAGATTGTCGTAGGGACGGAGAATGGCTACCTCACCCTTGATCTGTCCGGAAAACAAAAAGGGGACCTTCAGCAAAAACTCCCCTGGACAGAGATTACTGCGATCACGTCCATCGATGGTACCTTGTGGTTTGGATCTACCAAAGGTGCTTTCAAGCTGAGAAAAGACAGTAAATTTGACTATTACTACGGTGAGCGGTGGATCCCTTCCAATACCGTAATCAGCATCTCGGAAGCCACAGACGGATCGGTACTGATCCTGACTGACGAAGGTCTCGGACAGATTGTCTTCGAGGAGATGACTTTGTATGAGAAAGCCATGTATTTTGAAAAACAGGTCAGGGACCGTCATATCAGGGTTGGATTCAACGCCAGCCTGGTGGACATGGAGAAAGGAAACGTAGACTCAGGAAGACTGAGTGACTCGGACAATGACGGACTATGGACGGCCATGTACCTGGGTGGTGAAATCTTCAGGTATGTGGTGACAGGTTCGGAAGAAGCGCTGCAAAACTGCAGAGAATCCATGGATGCCATGGAAAGACTCTACAGCATCAACCCCGTCCCCGGTTTCCCTTCCCGATCTTTTGAGCGAAGTGGATATATCGAGCATCTTGGTAACCCGGAAAGGTGGCAACACACCGAAGATCCGGAGTGGGACTGGAAAGCAACTACCAGTAGTGACGAAGCCATTGGACACATCTTTGCTTTCGGAGCCTTGGCTGAACTGATTGATGACGAAGACCTGAAAAGTCGGGCCATCACCCTGATCGATACATTGATGAGCCATATTGTGAAGAACGACATGTATCTGGTTGATTTTGATGGAGAGCCCACTACATGGGGTCGCTGGAACCCGGAGTATGTCAATGCCCGACCTAAGATGGTGGGAGACCGGAAGATCAATGCTTCCAACATCGTGGCCATGCTGCAAACAGCTTACCATTACACAGGTAAGGAAAAGTACAAAGACAAAGCATTTGAGCTGATGACCGAACATGGTTACCTGGACAACCTTATGTGGCCCATGGAAAAAGTAGGCCGCGCACCGGAAGATGCCGATGATTGGAGTAAAATGCTCTCCGAAGGCTGGAACCACTCAGATGATGAGATGTACTATATGGGTTATTGGGGACTGTACCGATATGCGTTCAATGATAGTCTGAAGCAGATGTTTAAAGAAGCGATCATTGACCACTGGGAAATCGAGCGACCGGAGAAAGAAGGTGCATGGAACATCATGACAGCGCTCACAGGCACAGAAGAATTTGACCTGGAAGAAGGCATCTGGTACCTGCAGCAACACCCGATTGACTTGATCGATTGGGACATTGCCAACAGCCATAGGAAAGACATTGAGTTTATGGAAGAAAACTTCAGGGGACAAACACTTACTGAGGTGTTACCTCCTGATGAGAGACCCATTCAAAGACATAACGGGAACATGTTCCGACTTGACCGCATAGGTCGAAATGGTACTTCCGAACACAGCGCGGGCGACATTTGGTTGCTGCCGTACTGGATCGGTAGATACCTCGGTGTGATCAGTGAACCCCAGGAGTAATTTTGTTGATTAGGTTTAATTTTTGATTGTTTTGGTCCCATTAATTTATTTTAATGGGACTTTTCTTTCTTTTAATCCCATGGAAAAATACATTGCCCATTTACCCCTCATTCTGGTCCTCGTACTGAGCTGTCAAAGCCCCACCTATATGAAAGAAATTCAACTCACCCATGACCTCTCCTACAATCACGACCTTGATAACAATGACAATTTCTCACCCAATGATCAGTGGATCGTCTATGATACCCGCACCGAGGAAGGTGGCATTGGTGCCTGTGGTCGCATCGAAAAGGTCAATGTATCTACCGGAGAGGTCGTAGTGATGTATGAGCTACCGCAAAACCAGGCCTTTGGCCCGGGAGTAGGCGCCGTGAGCTATAGCCATACAGACAACCAGGTCATTTTCATTCACGGCCTGCTCAACATCACCGCAGACAATCCTTACCAGCAATGGCGAAGGACCGGCGTCATGGTCAAAGATTCCGATCCCGGTAAGCCCATATTCATGGATGCCCGGGATGTCACGCCACCCTTCACACCGGGGGCGCTTCGTGGAGGCACACACCGACATGAGTTCAGCGGGGATGGACAATGGGTAGGTTACACCTACAACGATGCCATCATGAAGCAGTTGGAAGACTCAACCGGGGATGTTTATAACCTTCGCACAATCGGGGTATCGAAACAGATTGGTCCGGTAATAGTAGACAAAGATCCTGAAGGGGAAAATGTGGATGGTGAATGGTTCAGTGCATTGGTTGTCAATGTAGTGGCCAATCCAACCCCTGGCTCAGACGAGATCAGCAGGGCTGCCGGCGATAGCTGGGTGGGTACTGCTGGATATATCAATGCTGATGGCCAACAACAGATGGCCCGTGCTTTTATCGGAACCACCAAAGACAAGAACGGTCAGGATGTAGACGAAGTCTTTATCGTGGATATTCCGGAAGACATTACCATTCCCGGAAATCTTGGTCCGCTGGAAGGTACAGCCACAACAATGCCCGCTCCACCTCAGGGAGCTACGCAAAGAAGACTGACCAATACCTCCGATGCTGCCTATCCGGGCTGTGTAGGTATCGTTAGAAGTGCGCCTGA
Organism: Cyclobacteriaceae bacterium; assembly: GCA_965223915.1. Classification (GTDB taxonomy): domain Bacteria; phylum Bacteroidota; class Bacteroidia; order Cytophagales; family Cyclobacteriaceae; genus UBA7330. The sequence goes on from OZ245027.1 coordinate 5,365,272, forward strand.
TGGTACTCAGCTTACCTATATCGCTCTTGACAGCCAGGGCGTAAAACAAATTTTTAGTATCTCCCCTGCCGGAGGTCAACCGGTTCAGCTGACTTTCCACGATACCGACGTACAAAGTGCGGCCAGGTGGCTTCCGGATAGCCAGCACATCAGCTACGTTTGGAACAACAGCATTATGAAACTAAAGGTGGGTAAAAAAGAAGCCATGGCCCTGACTAAGCCAACAGAACTTCCCCCTACCAATATTGTGATTGCCCACAATGGAAAATCTATTGCTTACAACAGGCAGGTACCCAACGCCCGGGGTGAGCTTTCCAAACAGATATTTATCATTCATTTAGATTAACAAGCCCATGAAACCCATTTATTCTTTGTTCCTGGTTATGTGTCTGATGGTTGTCTCCTCAGCCAGCCCGATCATCACCCAACGTGAACAACAGGACTTTTCTGATTTTTCCATCTATAGCCCTAAAAAGGATGCCCGGTCATTGCAGAAAGTGATCCAGGTGCTCACTGAAGAGGTAGAAAAAAGAAGTGGACTGCGAATTGAGATCAGCCGAAAGATCACCGACGGTAAGCAAATCATCCTCTCCCTCGGAGAAACAAAAGACCTGCCTGCAGATCTGTCAGAGAAACTGGATCAGATGGATGCCATAGAAGCAGAAGGCTATAAACTACTGACACTGCCGGAGTCCGGCAAAATCATTGTTCATGCCAACACCAAACGTGGTGCCCTGTATGGTGTGGGTAAGCTGCTTCGCATGATGGAGATCAGGAAAAACAAGGTGATGGCCCCTGCGTCCATCAGGCTTTCCTCCTCTCCTGCCTATGAGATCCGAGGCCATCAGCTGGGCTATCGTCCCAAGACCAACAGTTACGATGCCTGGACAGTTGCCCAATTTGATCAGTACATCCGTGACCTGGCCATCTTTGGCGCGAATAGCATTGAGATCATGCCTCCCCGCACCGATGATGACTTCACCAGCCGGCATATGAAACTCGCTGCTATCGACATGATCCGGGAGCAATCCCGAATCTGCGATGAATACGACCTGGATGTGTGGATGTGGTACCCCAACATGGGTTCAGATTACGAACACCCTGATTCGCTACAAGTCGAAATCGATGAAAGACACAAAGTCTTTTCTACGGTACCCCGGCTGGATCACCTGTTTGTTCCCGGTGGTGATCCTGGCGACCTGGAGCCTGACATTTTGTTTACCTGGCTGGAAAAAGTAGCAGTGATACTCCATAAATATCACCCCGAAGCTAAGATCTGGATCTCCCCACAGGTATTCCGTCCCACGAAAGAGTGGCTGGGTAAGTTCTTTGGCTACATCAATGAAAAGCCGGACTGGCTGGGGGGTGTAGTCTTTGGCCCATGGGTAAAGACACCGGTCGACGATATCAGGAAGATTGTGGATGCAGGTATTCCTATCAGACGATACCCTGACATCACGCACAGTCTCAGCTCCCAGTACCCTATACCTGAATGGGACCTGGCCTGGGCCATCACACTGGGTAGAGAATGCATCAACCCAAGACCTAAAGACCAGAAGATGATCCACAATGCGTTAGATCAATTTGCCAATGGCAGCCTCTCCTATTCCGAAGGCACCAACGACGATGTGAATAAATTTATCTGGAGTGACCAGGACTGGGACCCTGAGACACCAGTCATTGAAACGTTGCGGGATTATGCCCGCTATTTCATCTCCCCGGATCATACCGAAAACCTTGCCCAGGGGATTCTGGCACTGGAGAGAAACATAGATGGCCCACTCCTTACCAATGAACATGTTCAAAATACACTCATGCAATGGCAAGCTATAGAGGAAAGTGCCACACTGGAAATGCAAAATAACTTCAGATATCAGATGGGACTGATACGGGCCTATCACGATGCCTATGTGCAAAAGCGGCTGACTTATGAGACCTGGACAGAACAAAAAGCAAAAGAAGCATTGGCTAAATATCCAAAGATTGGCATCCCTAAGGCGGTGGAAATGAGTCGGTCCATCCTTGGCGAAGCATGGGAACAGCCTATTGATAATGCCCTGAAAACCCGGTGCTACGAGCTGGCAGACGACCTGTATGAAAGCATCGGTGCCCAGCTCACCATCGAAAAGCATGGTGCCATGGGCGGCCGGGGAAACTTTATGGACAACATCGACAACCCACTCAACGACGTGGCCTGGATCTACTCCCAGCTCAATAAGGTGGAAAAAGCATCCTCAGCGCCGGAAATGATTAAGTTGCTGGAGGAAACACTAGAACGAACCAACCCGGGCCCCGGAGGCTTTTACGACAACTTCGGCAATCCCTCTGCATGGAATCGTGGGGTATTTCGAAATGATCTAAGTAAAGACCCGGGTAACCTGAAGACCCCTCGGGTAAGCTTTGGTGTGGGATTGCAGGGCAAAGAGTGGGTGCATGAGATCACCGCCAAAGGATTTGAAGGCGATGCTGCCCCGATGGCCTGGATGAACCAGGTGACCACACTGTATGATCAGCCATTAGAGATCAGGTATGAAAACCTCGACTCTGATAGTGAATACAGCATCCGGGTATCTTACACAGGTAGGTTCCGGTCGCGCATGCGGATGGAAGCTGATGGCATCGAAGTCCATGACTTTATTAAAACAGGTATTGAACCTACCTACGAGTTGCCAATTCCTCAAGAGGCCCTGAAAGATGGAGAAGTGATCTTCTCCTAGACCTGTGGTGAAGCAGAGCGGGGCTCACAGGTATCCGAAATTTGGATCATCAAGAAATAAACTGAAATAAAATATGAAGAACGTCCTTGCAATCATTGCCCTCTTACTCGGTACAACGCTCTACGGGCAAACCGGATCGGTCAACGAACCCGTCAGGTATATCGGAGGTGTAACCATCGACCCCAGCGTCCACGAAGGCAGGTTACGCTATGCCATAGGTACGGAAAGCCGGCAGACAGTCCGTGCCAACAGAACACACCCGGAGCTAAATGATGGCTTTGGTTGGACCTACAGCCATGCCTCTAATTTGGCCTATTGGAATGATACATTCTTTCAGCAATACCTCAGCAACCCGGTGGATGAACACATCGCGCCGGGTCAGACCCTAATGGTCACCTCGAAAGATGGCCGAGACTGGACCAAACCCCAGGTGATTTTCCCTCCTTATGACCCACCAAAAGGGGTAACAATCCCGGAAGGTTACGATGGTTATATGATGCACCAACGGATGGGCTTCTACATGACGAGTGATCAGCGACTGCTTACTCTCGCATTCTATGGACATACGGAAGATCCATTTGAAGAAGGTGGTATCGGCCGGGTAGTTAGAGAGATCTATAAAGATGGTAGCCTGGGACCGATCTACTTTATCCGGTACACCAGCCATGCTGACTGGAACGAAACGAACACCAGCTTTCCTTTTTACAAAAAAGCCAAAGACAAGGGCTTCATCAAAGCTTGTGACGAGCTGTTGAATAATAAGTTGATTACCATGCAGTGGTGGGATGAAGACCGGGGACTGGATGGCTTCTACAGTATAGATGAGGCCAGAGAGGCATTGTCTTTCTATCACCGGAAAGATGGGAAAGTCGTTGCGCTTTGGAAATGGTCGATGTTCGCCCTTTCCGATGATGGCGTTAACTTTTCAAAACCGGTAAAGTCACCAACCCTGCTCATGGCTGGTGGGAAGCAATGGGGTCAGCAGACCGATGATGGAAAGTATGCCATTGTTTACAACCCCATCGAAAACCAGGAGTATCGATACCCATTGGCTACCATCACCAGTGATGATGGCATCCTGTTTGACAACATGGTGCTGGTCCAGGGCGAGGTACCACCCCGCAGGTTTTATGGCAGATGGAAAGACTTTGGCCCCTGCTATGTACGTGGTATCGTGAAAGGCAATGGTAACCCTCCCGGCAACGACATGTGGCTGACTTATAGCATGAACAAAGAAGATATATGGATCAGCAGGGTTCCTACACCTGTCAGCTTTGCGGTGAAGGGAGATATCGACGAAAACTTCGATGAGTTGACAGCAGGCGGGGCCATCCCCGACTGGAACATTTACAGCCCACTTTGGGCACCCGTAAATCTGGTGAAATCAGACAATGGATTGAGCATGCAACTCAAAGACAAGGATCCCTACGATTATGCACGAGCAATTCGGGTGTTTGAAGAAAGCAATGAAAGTGTGGTGTCGTTTAAAGTGAAAGTGCTCAAGGCACAGGAAGAACCTTTTGAGGTAGACATCACCGATCAGTACGGCAACCGACCGGTCAGGGTAAGTTTCAATGCGAAGGGAGACATCACCGCAATGGATGGAGGTACTTCCAGAAAGATTGGAAGTTATAACCCTAACACCTGGGTCAATGTGAAGTTACTTGTTCGTGCAATACCCTATGGCAGCTATGATGTATGGGTTGATGGTGAGCAAGTTGGCAAAGGATTTCAGTCGGCTGAAGCAGTAAAGTCCGTAGAGCGAGCCTCATTCCGAACAGGCCCTTACCGGGACATTCCCAATAGAAAGACACCCAATGAGACCCCCGAACCACCTCTTCCCGGTGCTGATGATCCCGTGGCTGAGTCAGTATATCTGATTGATGATTTCGTGGTGGAGAAGGTGAGATAGGCATACACTGCTAATGATTGCCAGCTTTTTAAGGTTGGTGAGGATATTGTGACAACAATGACTGAAAGCTTAACAGGAACTTTCTCACTCAAGCATAAGTTGTAGATATTGTGTGCATTTAATATTATCTTGCACATAAGTTTGCTGAATATCAGTCTTATCAGGCTAATAATGAGTTTAAAGAAAGACGATAAGGAAAAAATCATCCAGGCTGCTAAAAAGGTTATGCAGGATAAAAAAGTTATTATTGCCTATACTCAAGGTAAAATAACCAAGAAAGAACTGGATGAAAGAGGTGTTAAGCTTGCAATGCCCCTATAAGGTAACGTTAGATACCTCAAGAAATTCATATCAGTTTATTACCTCGGGAGGAGCAAGCTACGAAGTGCTTTTTTCCTTATCCAACGAAATCTTAACCGGTACAGATTTAGAAAGTGCAGATGTCTATCATGTGGTAGTAGGTAAAACTTCACAAGGAGATGGAATAAGAGATATGAATATCTCTTTAACAGTAGACGCGATTATTGATCATTTCTTCCTCATAAAAAATCGGTTGTTCTTTTATATCTGTGACCCTACTGATGGCAGACATCTTGCCAGGTTTAGAATGTTTAATATGTGGCATTCAAAAAGCCAATTCAAGGAAAGATTTATTAAACTTGATTTTCAAATTCATGATGCTGACACCATCTATTATGCTTGTTTCATCTTTGACAAACAAAACGACCTTGGAGTCGATAAGATAGTAACAGCATTGAATGAAGTCAGGCAGGTATTACAGGATGCAAAATAGGGACTCATCCAGCAAATTCAGAGGCAATGTTGACAATACCAACTTAAGCTTATTCTGACAACATCGTCTTATGCTTAAACAGGATTCCTTCTGATCTCTATAGCACATGCAATTATTACGATGATAAACATTATTTCTACAATTCGCTGATACACTCCTATATACTGAGAGTCAGGGTTAGAAAACAGCACCCAGATAAACAGTATGCTAATGATCGCACAAATGATGATCGTCATTATTAGCCTCTTATACGGACGGAATTGATTTAGGCCCACTCCTATCAGGATCATACTTGCAGGAACAAAAAGGTAGGTCAGGGACCCGGCTAGGTTGTGTATCAGCTGCGATATACTTGGATCAATAAATTCTTTATTGCATCCACTATCGCACGGGAAAAGTCCAACAACTACTGTCGCTATCCCGTAAAAGATCCCCATCCCATAAAATCCAATCTTTGTTAGTTGTGAGGACAGAAAATACCTGTGTGCAGAAAAGCAAAAGATAGCTATGAGGACTCCACTTGGTATAAAGCCAAAACTCCTTAATACCAGTCCATAATCCGTATCAACGGCATAGGATTCACTAATATATTGGCGCTGTACACTGTAGCCCTCGATTAAAAGTCCTCCTGCAATTGAAGAGATAGCAAACAGGCTGACACCAAGTATACCTGCATAAAAAATTAATTTGTTTTTCATGAACACTATTGAATGGGAAAATCAAATCTACATAGATGTTTTTTAAGGGTGGTTAATAACAACTGAGACAACACAAACCTAAGTTAGTAGTGAGATGCGTCATGCAGCTTTTGCCACTAGCAGCTATCAAACAGTTTTAGTATTGTTCAAAGAATCGTCTCCTGCAAGGACTCAGCGTTGATAAAGCATAGAGTCTATTAAGAATCTCTATAAAAACACATTGTACTGGTAAATGGTGGGGTATTCCGAACGGTGTAATTGAATTGTAATTACCCGAGTAACGCTATTGTAATTACCCTATTAATCAAACCTGTTCGGGCATCATATAGCTTTGGTTCTGTAATTCCAAAACCCCTGATAATAGCTGTTCTATTATCCATTTGGAGCACAATTAATGATTTTAATAGGAATAATTAAGGACCCAAAAGTGATGACTACCCCAGCATTGATCAAAAATAATGTACTTGTAAATCTGTTGGTGTGGATACTGTGCTCCAACCCCCTCCAGGTAAACGCTTGTCTTTTTATTGATCCTGTCATTCAAGCTGATGAATTAATGGACCATGGGAAATGGAACGAGGCCATTGACCTATTGGAAAGCATCCATGCTGAAGCTCCCGAATCTCTGGGGGCGCACGCTTACGGTAACGTAATCAGCAATCTTGGCTATGCATATTGGCAGAATGGAGCAATTGAAAAATCAAGACATTATCTGGTAAAAGCTGTAAACTATAAAAGAGAGAATGGTTTCGTAAAGGACCCCTCTTATATCAAGTCCTTAAAAAACCTGGCCCAGGTACTTCGCCTATCAGGGAGATATGATGAGGCCAGGATCTTTTTCATTGAAGTGATTAATCTTTTATACGACCGGTATGGAGTAAATAACTATCAGTATGCATTAGGTCTTTCGAGTTTGGCAGACTTCTACCATGAAATAGGTCTCTACAAAAAATCCTATGAGCTATATAATCAAGCATTTAACATTGTCAATATTTTGTTTTCTCAGGATTCACCAGAGTTTGGTGAGATCTCTGTTTCTCTGGGAAGAATTTTGATGAAGGTCGGATCTTTTGATGAGGCTGAGCATCATCTTGAGCACGCCGTTTCAGTATTTAGCAAAAGACCGTCTGATCATCAGCTTAAATATGTTCAGTCCCTGGAGTCACTGGGTGTACTGAAAGAAATTCAGGGAAAGTATGGAGAGGCAGAAAAAATCTTACTTGATGTATTGGAATATAAACAGACCATTCATGAACTGGATCCCGAGTCACTGATAAAGACACTCAATGAGCTGGGGATTATCCACCAGAACATTGGTAATCTGGAAAAGGCAGCGCATTTCTTTTCACAGGTGAAGGAAAAATGTGAGGAAAATTTACATAGGAATCATAGCTACTATGCGATAGCATTGAATAATCTTGCCACAATCGCTAAACAAAAGCACGCGTATGAAAAGGCCAAAGCTCTTTTTTCTGAATCTCTTAAAATATATGCTCAATTATATGGCGAACATCACCCATTGTATGCAGATGGGTTAAATAATCTGGCTTCCACAGAAAGTAAGCTTGGCCAGTTAGATCTTGCCGAGAAACACTACAGACAAGTGCTGGCGTTAGATTCCGTCATCTATGGTGTGGAACATCAGCACTATGCCACCACGCTTAATAATTTAGGTATCCTTTTATTTAAAAAAGGAGAGAATGAAAAGGCAGAAGTCCTGTATTTACAGTCGCTTGAAATCCGAAAGAACACATTGGGCATCAATCACCCAACCTATGCCCGCAGTTTAGAAAACCTGGGGCTTTATCATTATTCCCGCGGTAACCTCTTACAGGCCGAAAAATTCTTTCGTGAAGCAGTTACCATTCGAAAAAAACAGATCAGGACCATTTTTCCGGTTTTGACAGAGAAAGAGCGTCAGATTTTTTACGAGACCATTTCCCAGGATATTGAACGCTACAATCACATAGCATTATCCCTGCTAAACTCAAACCCGGAATTGATTGAGAACATCATTAACAATCAGATCCAAACTAAAGCCATTTTGTTGAACGCTTCAGAAAAGATACGTCAAAGTATCATCAACAGTAGGGATCAGCAACTTATTGAAGATTATAAAACATGGGTGGAATTGAAAACCAGGCTAGTGAGATATTATCATGTTGGACAGTCTCGGCTTGCTGAAAATGGCATCAACTTGAAAGCGCTTGAATCCAGGATCGAGGATATTGAGAAGAGAATTATCCATCAACGTGGAAGTTTTGAGATATTGTCTGATATAAATGTTACCTGGCACGACATACAGCAAAACCTGGCGAATGGTGAGGTGGTCATTGAGATTGTTAGAATTAGAGATTTCGATCAGGATAAAGCAGGCAAAAATTTGATATTTGGATTCAGTGAAATGTGCAAATACCTCGCCATCATTGTCAACCCCAATAAACCAGGACCAGAATATGTAATTGTTCCTGATGGAGTCAACCTGGAGAAAGCAGTTTACGCATGCTATAAAAACTCACTACATTTTAAAGTAGAGGACAAGAGGAGTTTTATAAGCTATTGGCAAAAGATAGATGAAAAGCTTAGCACCTCTTTTGTTAGTCGTGTTTTTGTTTCTCCTGATGGTATCTACAATAAAATAAATCCGAACACCTTTTTGATGGGTGATGGTACATATGTTATTGACAAATATTTTGTGAACTACCTCACAAATTGTAGCGATCTCCTTCCCAAAAAGGACCCCGCCATAACAAACAAGCGAGCATACCTGATAGGTGATCCCGAGTTTCACCTCAATGGAAAAAATCAATTATTGACCAAGCTGCCTGGTACCAACAAGGAAATCAATCAAATTAAAAATATCCTAAATGATCAAAAAGACTGGTCAATCATTACCCATACACAGGAAGAAGCGTCTGAATACCATCTGAAAGAGTCTGATCGGCCTGGCCTCCTGCATATTGCGACACATGGTTTCCTGGCAGATGAAGATAAGTTAGCAACAGCCCTTCTTCCGGTGGAAACACACAATATGTTTAAATCAGGAATGTATTTGGCAGGTGTTGAAAACAGTTATTATTCTCATCAATCAGGGCTTGAATATGATCCATTTAATGATGGCGTTTTAACTGCTTATGAAGCCATGAACCTCAATCTTGAAGGAACAGAAATGGTCATATTGTCTGCCTGCTACACAGGTGGTGGTGATGTTGTAAATGGTGAAGGCGTATATGGTTTACAGAGGGCTTTTATCGTTGCGGGAGCATCAAACCTGATCCTCAGCCTGACGGCCATTGATGATGATGCGACTGAAAAACTCATGACCTATTTCTACGAAAACTTTAAAGACGATCAACCGATCAATCTGGCCCTCCGGAATGCACAATTAAAACTCCGTACTGAATATTCACATCCTCATTATTGGGGTTCATTTATGCTGGTCGGAAGGGGTAGCAGAATATGAAAAACATCTATCTAACCTTCATTCTTTTCTTCTCCAGCCTGATGGCCTCAGGTCAGTCGGTAGGGGCATTAAAAAAACAAGGCGACATATATTTCAACAATTTACAATATACGAAAGCCATTGACTACTATCAGGCGGTACTGGAAGTCCGCAACAGTATGGGTAGTGCGCTTTACCAGCTTGGTGAGTGTTATCGATTGACAATGGAATTTGAAAGTGCTGAAAAATACTATGATAAAGTGGCTACATCATATAGCCATGAGCTTTTCCCGCTGGCAAGGTATTATTTGGGCCTCATGAAAAAAATGCAGGGGAAGTTTAAATCTGCAGAACAGGAGTTAATGCAAATGACTCACGAGATGAAAAAAAGTGGCATGCATGAAAATCCAAAATACAGACCCTATTATGAGCAGGCCCGGGTAGAAATTGCAGGATGTAAACTGGCATTGAGAGAAAACAAAAATCATGGATTGGGCGTCGGGTTAGCATTGTTGGGTGATCCGGTAAGTTCAGAATACAACGACTTTGCAGTCGTGTGCATGGAAAATGATTCTTCCATCATCTTGTCATCTGCACGAAAGGAGAGTAAAGGTATCTATGTAGATTTTACCTCTGGAGAATATTTTACTGATTTTTTTCGATATCAATTTAATGGTCAGGAATGGGTAGAATCAGAGGAGAAGGACAAATTTCCATCAATTATCAATACTAAGTGGGGTGAAGGTTCAGGCAGCTACCTGGAAAGTCAATCAGTCTTTTATTTCACAAGCTGTACCTGGGAAAATGAGACTTGCTTCATTTATAAAACTGAAAAGGTAAATGGAACATGGAGTGCTCCGGTAATGCTCAATCAAAATATTAATCAACCCGGATTCAATAGCAAACATCCATACATTTCATCTTTAGGTGACACCCTGTATTTTTCTTCTAACAGAGAAGGTGGTCAGGGAGGGTTTGATATTTGGTATGCGGTGAAAGATGATACCGGAACTTTTGGAAAACCACACAATTTAGGTGAACATCTAAATACTTTCCTTGATGAAATATCTCCATTCTACGACCGGGCTACCGGTGTGTTGTTCTTTGCTTCCAATGGTCATAAAGGCTTTGGTGGGTATGATATATTTATGGCCAAAGGAGAGTCCTTTCATCGATTGGAAATATTCAATATTGGTCTGCCTTTTAACTCATATGCTGATGACTGCTTTTTTACATTGGGTAAGAAAAATGGCTACATTTCTTCCAATCGAGGAGCAATCGGAAAGTTTAATGTGCTTTTATTCAGCCATCAAATGGATAGTAATAAAGAATTTATCCAGGGCCTGGAGGACAGAATGGCCATTGCCGGCAGACAGTCTCTCTATCAAAATGATTATGTGTATGACTCGCCGGACAACAAGGGAATAAATCGGATAATCTCACAGTTTTTAGCAAACAGAATAGCAGGATTGGACCTGGTCTTGACCAAAGAAGATCAGGAATTTTACGATGGTCTGTCTATGGATGACAAGGACAGAATCCATAGAATTGTTAACGCTCGTTACCGAAAAATGACCGAAAGCGACCTTAGGGCTTTAAGAGTTCAGGAATATTTTACCTACAGTGAGTTAGGTCCCTCTAACCGTGATATCGTAGATGAAATTGTATATAGCAGACTTGAACAGAACGAACTTGGTTATAACCTTAGACTAAACGGTGAATTGAATTTCAAATATGACCACCTGGACAGTACGGACAGGGAAAAAGTGGATCAGATTATTACAAACAAAGTAAGTAGATCCAAAAAAGAAGTCATCAAATCAAATTCACAAGCGGCCTTTTCAGAAGTACAAAAATCAGTTATTGATGCCATCACCAGAAGTTATTTCAAACATAAAACCAAGCTCACAAATCTCCCATTACGCCCTAATTTACTTTTGTTTATTAAAGAAAATAGTGATAACCAGGCAGTTTGGACAGCGATACGCGAGCAAACAATATCGCTATCAAAGTCTGAAGATTTTCAATTAAATGAAGATGACAGGATCTTCTTCCAAAATCTAAGCGAACCTGACCTACGGGCTATAAAGAAACTTGCCTCTATGTTTGTCATTGAGGATATCCGCGATGTATCATTTGACAGGTTAGAGCAGGAGATCAAGACTTTTGACAGGCTAAACCTCCTGTCAAAAGGCGGTGCTGACAGGATTTTAGCCAGGTTTATTCACAATTATGTAATAGCAGACTTCCATTTTGTAGAAACAACATATGGTGCAGAAATAAATATGGGCTACGCAACAAATGAGCATAGTATCAATGAACTGCTGGATGACCTTTCGAAGGAACAAAATCATAAAACAGCGACAAGTGGGGAGCATGGTCTGAGGCTTGAACGTTTCGTCGCTATTTCTTCAAACTTAAAGGTGGATAGAATGGCTACAGCCAACCATATGGACTCATCACATGATGAAAAATTGACATCAAAGGTAATCGACAATAACACCCCCATCACCCTTGTAAATTATGTTGTTGGTGATCTATCTGATTTTAAAATTTACGATTATCAATTCATCAATATATCCGGACATTTAGATAAACCATCTGCAAGCAATGGCTCAATCTTTCCTGTTGGCCTAAGTATAAACGAGGAAGTAATCTACGAGACTTATACTGATGTCCAGGGTAACTTTGAATTTGAAGATATTCCGTCGGAGAACTATCAAATTCTTGCCTTGAATCACCCGGAAGGATCAAGCGTCGTTCTTAGAAACCTGAATGTATCTGGTTTTAAAACTCACGTTTACCAGCACCAGCTAAACTCGGTCGTCTATTTTAATTCAGGGGAAAGTACTTTGAGGCCTGAGTCAAAAGCATCACTGACTGATATCGCAGAATTAATCAAAATGAATCCAAATATCAAGGTTGAATTCCATGGACACACGGATAGCGTTGGTGATGAAGCGTTGAATGAATCCTTAAGCAAGGAAAGATCTGAAGCAGCTTTTCATTTCCTAACTTCACTGGGAGCAACTCCCCAAAAAATAATGATTAATTTCCATGGCCTGAGTAGTCCAGTCTCAGACAACACAACTCCATATGGCAGGCAGTTTAACAGGCGTGTCGAAATTAAAATACAATCCAACTCACCCATCAAGTATCACCTACCAACCATATTTTTAGTGAAACCCAACAGTACGCTTTATAGCATTTCTAAACAGTTCGGAATGGACATTGATGAAATTATGCATTTAAATGGCCTGACTAGTAAAGAGCTCAAAGCCTATCAACCGTTGAGGCTGTACGATAATGGTAATACTTTGTCTATTCAGGACCTGGTTGTTAAATTGAACAACTTCCCTAACAGGCCATACCCTAACAAGGCTTTAACAAGTCAGTAGCATTACACTCCTTGACAGGTAGTATTGCCAGCAGCTAACCAGAACACCAAACTAAACCAGGATAGTCCACCCTCACAATTTACCCACTATTTCAGCCACCTGCTGTTGGATATGCGGATGGTGATCGATGATGGCTTTCTGATAATATACGGCAGGTTTAGAGTTAAGCCTGGCCAGTGGTGGCTCCACATATCCCCATTTTTCCTGATACTCACTTACCTGCAACACCGAATCAATGCGCGCATTGTTGTCTTCAATCATCTCCATCAACATAACAATATCCTGAGGTTTTCCCTTCAGCGTACCCTTGATATCCTCATAATCTATTTTCACTGGCAGATGTATTCTAAACACATTCTCCTCACTGTAGATAATATTCAGCTTCTCTTCCAGGTAATTGGGGACCTTGTCCAGACTAACCAGCGTTTGCATAATTGATGATAGCTGATCTGCAGAGGTCTCTTTCTTACATTTATTCATCCATTCACTTACAACATACTTGATATAATCTCCTTTGGCATTGTTGATGACAACCACTCGAGGGGTTCGCTCCAGGTCTTCATACAAGCTATCACGGCTCAGATAATTTTCAAAAGAAGTTAGGGAACTGATCCCGGAATTGTCAAAATAACCTCCATCCAGGAAGTAACCCTTGCCTTTGATCCTGGCAGCCGGACTAAAGATCGGAAAGCGATTGCTGGTAGACAGGGCACCGAAATAGGTGATCTCCCCATTACAATCCGGATGATCAAGCACACTCCTGGCACCCGGGAATACTTCATTGTAATTGTCTTTTACCAACAACGAAAATGAATTCCCCTGGATACCATCAGTTGAAATTGTCTGTGATATGAAGGCCGGATAGTGACCGTTTTTCTCATATAATTCGGTCCATAGCTGTCTGAATGCTAGTGTATCATAACCCTCTGGCATCCCCATAAATCCGGCATATTGCTGTGCAGCCACATAACTTCTGTCACTACCTTTATAAGGTATAAAAGGCATCAACTCTCTCACCAGGTCCTTTCCAAAGAGATAAGTCAGGTCGATGGAAAGATGGTTAAATTGACCAATCTCCAGGATCCTTGGCCAGAGAGAATCTGGCTTGCTTGAAATAAGTCCATCCTGATACGTCCACAATGGCCCATACATTCCGGTACCGGAAGTACCACCTGAATTAGCTGATATGGAAACAGTGGATCTCAGAAACTCTCCTGATGAAGCCGCCTGAAGCTTGTTCAGCACCAGCAGATTCCAAAGTGCGGCTTTCAGTCCGCCGCCATAGCTGGCCACATGATAATAGGACTGAAAATGCTCGCCATTATTTCGGGTATCAGGTAAAGATTCGGCAAATTTCGGAACAGTAATAAGGTCTTTATTCCCTTTTCCCTGTTGTAACAGGTGCAGATCACTCTCCAGCGTACCTGCAAATACTGCCCAAACCACAATACCAATAGCGGCCAGAGGGATCAGGTATTTGATGATTTCATAGCCCTTTTTAGGTTCCGAACCACAGGCATCATCTGTGTCACTGTAGTATTGAAAATGCTTGAAGAGAATGACAATCAAACCATAGAGGTTGATCAGGTAGAGCAATAGAATATTTAACGGACTCAGGTGATCTGAAGCATAGACGGGATTGATATTGGCAATCAGAAGCACCAATAAGGTGGCCCATCCAAAAATGGCAATGGTTTTAATAAACCGAATGTCTTCCGAAAGCAATGTAACATTTCTGGTCAGTCTGAAAACAAGGTAAGTAACCATCAGCGAAACAATGGCAATGAATGTGACAGCCCAGGTCCAAAAATTCCAGTTTGTAATGGCAGCTAAGGACACTGAGGCTGCAATCAAAATGATGCTGACACTGAGGCTTATACGATACCATTTCCTGGAAATGTCATCACTGGTGAGACGTTTACTTAGCTGATAGTAGAAATAAACAGCACCTACCAAGAAAACAATCGCTGCCGATGTACTGATTTGGGGATCAAAGTACTTTTTGGCCACAAAAAGCATCAAATAGATAAAGGCGATAAAAACCAATGTCCCCAGGTGGTGACGTAGTAGCCTTAGCAACCATGCATTTTCATAAGGTGTTGTTGAATTATCTTCGAAGTACACGATTCCAAATCCAAGGAAATGCCAGTCCATTTTCCAGCAAATATCCTGGTCTTTATCCTTTATTCTGGCCTCAAAGTAAGCGGGGTAATGGGACAGGATTAGCGATAAAAAACCCATGAGGACAAATACGAAAAACAGGTTGATAGGCCTGAAAAACAGGTCTACAATGATCGTACTCCCCTGCGGTAAGACCGTGAGCATGGCCACCACAATGACCAAAAGAAGCAAGCTCAAATAGGATGTCTTTAAGAACCTTTTGATGACTTCGGCTTTGGCAAAAATCTTTTGTTCGAACAGATGGAAGATAAAAACAAGTGCTGCAATGCCGTAAGCAGTCATTTTAAATTTTGCAACTCCCTTAAGGAAGGTAGCTGACTCAAAAAAGAGGTAGATGATATTCTCAGCATAGTCCAACAGCAAAGCTGCGATACCTACTATCAGGAATACTATGGGTTTTCGATAATTCCCTTTGATAGCTTCAGCTTTGATATATCTGTAAACCAAAAAGACCAGAGTTGGAGCCCATAAGAAATCGATGAGGAAAAAGGCGTAGAAGTACAGCCCTCTGGATGCCTCGCCTAATATGAACTTGCGTACCGATTCATATTCATCGAAGTACTCAAACTGTGGTACAGAAATAAAGCTATTGATATAAAACTGGTTGTTGATGATCATCAGGATCACAGACAATCCTATCAGGATCCAAAAATGGGTTTTGATTGAAATTTTCATAGCTGGTTAGGTTAATGGTAAGTAGGTTGTATGGCTGGAAACGGGGTATTCAGATCACGATTGATCCGTATCTTCTTTCTCATAGCGGTATAGGTTGGTGGTTCTTATAAGAAAGTTACAAAGAATTTATGGGAAACAGAACCGTCTAGCGTGAGATACCTTATCAGGGGATTCATTTGGTGAAAATACCAACATGGGCTTAAAGTCCCGTTAGGGACACCCAAACCGATCCGGGTAGGACTAGCACTTTTTGATTTCGCCCCTTTGGGGCTTTGGGTTGGGATATTTTAAACGCAGGGCTGAAACCCTGCGTTTAGTTATAACGCTCCTTTGGAGCTTTCTTTTTGAGCTAAAAAGCACAATACCTAAATAAACCTTATTTGTGGGAAACAGGTCCGACTTATGTGAGATACCTTGCCCGGTCCGGGAGGAGTTGTATCCCCTGATTGGTAACGTGACAATCCCCATGCATATCTGGAGAAGTTGATCTATCAGCCTTCGTTGATGTTTTCACCAATGAATAAAAAGCAAATGGATTCATATTGGTGAAAACACCAACATGGGCTTAAAATTAATTCAAACACAAGTCCGTTAGGGACGACCTGTTTGTAGAGATGAGAAATAATATGGGATTTAGCTACGTAGGAGCGGCCTGTAGTAACCAATACCCCTGCAACTACTGGCCAGAGGGTTTAAATAATCTGGTATGACCAAATCTGCAAACAGATCGCCAGCTCTACTTCTCACTCACCTTCCGCTCTAATCTCAGCGAATGGGTCCTGAAACGGGGGATAAATAATCCCAATATGTACACCCGGAAAACAAACCAAAACACGGATGTTTCATTGAGGTCCGGTCGGATCAGGTGCTCGATCTTTTGGTGAGCTTCCGGGGTCTTGCTCCAGTGCAGCCCCGGGTGCATGTGGTGGATGGTATGCAGCCCGTTATTGAAAAGGAAAAAGTTTAAAGGCCAGCCCACGATATTCCTGGAGTGATTATATTCCGATTCCTCATCCGCATGTACATGCTGAAGATAGTTGAACACCAGCACGGTATTAAGCGATACCTGCTGCGGAATGATTACATAGATCAATGCTTTTTGCCAATCAAGTATAAACGCGGTGACCACCCAGGTAACCAGGCTTACAATCTGCAGGGTATAATAATAGAATTGTTCCTTGTTCTTACTGTATTGCTGCTTATAAAACCGGGCAATGGTTTTTTGCTGGACTGCCCCACTCAAAGTCGGGTAGATCAATAGGGTCCACAGGTTATTTTTCTCAGAGACCATGTAGGTCCTGGTATCATCTTTTTCCCTGTTGTTGTGTCGATGGTGATTTCTATTGTGTGTCGGGATCCACCCAAAAACCGGGAAGCCATAAAATAGTGTGATCCAGCAACTATGCAATTGGTTAAGCACCTTATTCTTCCAAACCGGAAGATGGTTGTGGTTGTGGGCAAAGACGGAAAAACAAATAGACAGGTACAGGTACAATGCATAGAGCCACCCATTGAACTCAGGCATGTTCCACTGAACAAAGAACAGCACCGTAGCGGAAACCATCCATAACAAGGTTCTTAAGTCGGCGCGATATCTAAGCAAAATAAATGGTCATAGGTTGGCGACAAAAATCAATCGTGAAGTTAAGGATTATTTGCCAATGATTCTTACCCTATGACCAAAGTGTCGGTATAGTCCTGGCACGACTTAGAGTAGTGCCAGGACTGCCAGGACTCAAAACAGCGAATCCTCAGTTTGGCGAATGGAGACCCATTCTGTTCCCCTCTGTATCCAGAAACAAGGCGAAGTATCCATTTTCCTCATCGATCAGGGTCTTATCTAGGATCACTTCTCCACCATTTTCGGCTACCCTGTCCAGCATAGGCTGCAGGTCATCACCTCCATTGAGATGGATGAGCACTCCATTGGCAGAAGGTTCATAGCCTTTACCTTGAGTGATTACACCAGACACTGCCTGTCCTTCAGAGGGCAGCAACCCCATCTGCATCCCTTGCATATCGATGGTCTGGATGTCAACGGACAACAAAGCCTGGTAAAAGGTGACAGCCCTGCCTATATCAGTGGCAGGAATTTCAAAAATGGAGATAAAGCTTTTCATGGTTTCTAAAGTTTTAGGGTTCGTCATGGCTGTATCAGTACTGGCTTTTTCCTGACAACCAAAAGCCATAACCGTAAACAACAGTATTAAATTAAATGCATGTACTTTCATCACAGTGTTATTGATCTACTGCATAGGTACACCAGGAGAATTCAAAGAAATTGTAAAAGTGCGACAGTCAGTCTTTGGAATAGATCAGTGAGCTTAGCGCCATTTGTTCATCACTCAGATACTCTTTGGGATTGACCCCGGTGAAGGCTTTAAAATCCTTAATAAAGTGCGCCTGGTCATAATACTCACTTTCATAAGCCACCTGCGTGAGGTTATCAGCTTGTTTATGGAGCATCGTCTTCAGGGCTGCCTGTAACCGAATCACCTTACCCATCTGCTTGGGGCTCATTCCTACCTGTTTTGAAAACTTTCGTTCCAGGCTCCGCTTTTTAGAAGGCTCCTCACTGAGGATGGAGGTAATCGATGCACCGCCTCCTGTCTTTAATAAGGCGTCTATCGTTGACTTGACGATGCTATCAATCGTTACCTGATCAGCTAGCTTTTTGATTAGAAATTGCTCCACAATCTCAATCCTTTCTTTGGTTGAATTTGCATGGATAATCTGATTTTCCAATTGACTGGCATGCTTTCCAAACAGTGCATCAAGGGGAGTCTCCTTATCAGCAAGCTCATTAATAGGTACCTGGATGAAATTGGCAAAACCATAGGGATAAAACCGAACTGCGAAAGTGTTTACATATCCTGTCGGTTGGATGATGAATGGCCTGGTTATTTGACCAACCACCATTGCTCGAGGTTGGATAATGAACTGATCTTCTGAGGTAAACCTTCTGATATCATCACCCAGGATAAAAAACATCTCCATGCAACCATCGGGAATGATGCGTTGCTTCTGAGTATCCGGGCTTGCCGGTACTTCTAAAGTCCAATGACACTTCACCAGAGCAGCCAGGTCAGGATGTGGCTCAAAGGTTTGATAGTTCATGCAGTAAGTTTACATATTTTCCTTATCAAGCCAGTTCTTAAATATTTGGCAACTCTCCTTTTGCAGCCAATTCAGCAATTTTTGAGATTCTCTTTGCCCGAGTTTCTGCCTGTTTGGCAAAAAGGATCCACACGAGCAATTGCTTCTTTTTGCTATCGCTAAGTCCTTCATAAAATGCCTTCGCTTCTGGAGTGTTGGCCAACGCATCCTCCAGGTCTTCGGGCACTATCAGATCATCCACACTGTCCAGCATCGTCCAGGCACCATTCTCTTTGGCAATCCTGATACACTCAAGCCCATCGGGAGTCATCAGGTTTTCTGCAATCAGCCGCTTCACCTTTTTCTTATTGATTTTAGACCAGGTACTTTTGGGCTTTCGCCGGCTGTAGTACTGGATGAAATACTCCTCATCCAATGTCTTCCTGGTACTATCGATCCAGCCAAAGCACAGCGCCTCATCTACTGCTTCGTCCCAGGTAATGTTGGGTGTCCCGAAAGATGCCTTTCGACACACTAACCAAATTGATTGACATGACCGGTGATTCTTCGCTAACCACTGACGCCAATCCTTTCGGTTTTTCGGGCAAAAAGTTTCCTGATCTGCCATTCGTTTATTTCATTTTGGACGATATATTGATTTTCACCGAACTAAATAATACCCCACTGGATCCCAAAACCTACTACAGCAATGATGAAACATAAAGGTGAAAAGACTTTTGTATCCCTTCTTCCAAAACCTGTCCGTTTGATCTTTTTGAAAAAACCCACATACTTAAAGTCACCAATGGCCCTCAATAGAAAAATGGATGGGATGATCCAACCACCATATTCAATGATCCAACCCGGGAGTACGACAGCTATTCGTCCGGCTTGAAAGAAATAAAAAAGTCCAAATGCTACCAGTCCCAGCCCAACTATGGCAGAATCGATTTTTCGCGGGTTGAGCATCCTTTGCCCCTCTTCGTTAGTCGGCAAGGTATGCTCAAATCCGTACTTCCCTCCAAAGGCCCAATGGAAGTGTATCATACCAAGCAAAAAGAAAACTGCACTCAGGAGTAAAGACCAAATCATCTGGTAATTAGCTACTTTAGGACTGCTAAAATCAATAAAAGTAATTGGGTTCAATTTATAAAATACCCGCCACTACAAGGATATATTGAATTGATTTATCCCTTCACCATGGCCTGTCCCCTGACAGTCCCCTGACAGGCCAAAAGTATATGACACGCTCGTATGAGGTCCATAGGGAACATACCTGGGAAGAAGCCTAAGGAAGAACTTAATTTGAACTATAGTCCCGTTAGGGACGCCCTGTTTGTAGAAATAGCAAATAACAGATTTAGCTCCGTAGGAGCGGCCTGTAGTAACCAATATCCCCTCACAATGGACTGTTCCCTAACAGTCCAATAAGGTATATTACACCCTTGAATGAGGTCTGTCGGGGGACAGACCTCGGAAGAAGGACGCGCTCGTTTGAGATCTGTCGGACAGATCCGGGAAGAAGTGACCAAAAAGGTTATTCACCCTCTACCCGGGGTTGTTCATCTCGTTCATTTTCCTCAACCATCTCTTCCTCAATGAACTTTTGCAGCCTGTCAACCTTATCCAGCAGGAAACTTTTCATGAGGTCAATGTTGAAACGCTTATCATTCTGCCTTTTGAGTTTATGGAGCGGGTGACCGGCAGCCAGGTGATGCTTTCCGTCTTCCCAGCACAAAAGATCATTTGGAGTGCAATGCAGCGCAAGGCAAAGTTTGGTGAGATGATCAATGTGTAGGTTCTTCCTCCGCTCACTTGAATAGCTATAAGCCACATAGTGAGTGAAACCAATCTTACGGAGGAAACCGAAGGGACGCTTTACCCCCCTTACCTTAAAGAGATACGATAGATTTAGTTTTAACATGATATGTTGGGTTACGATATCTGATATTTACATATAATGTTATAAAGATTACAACACGTTTCATGTAATATACAAATAGTTCAGCATATTTCCCCAAAG
This sequence comes from Cyclobacteriaceae bacterium, assembly GCA_965223915.1. Classification (GTDB taxonomy): domain Bacteria; phylum Bacteroidota; class Bacteroidia; order Cytophagales; family Cyclobacteriaceae; genus UBA7330. The sequence goes on from OZ245027.1 coordinate 5,386,207, forward strand.
AACATGTGTATTTCAACTCATAAGACATTTATTACTCATCATTAAATGTTTATTACTCATGAGTAGTTGTCAATTTCTCATCATTTTTTCTGTACGATACAACATATTAAGTGTACGATACAACAAAATATATGTAACCTTCAAATATCTATATGTACATCTCAACAAACCATGTGTACTATGCAACAAAATATGTGTCCTATACAACAAATTATGTGTACTATACAATTAATCATATGTACTCTTCAATATTAATTGTGTATTTCTCAACAAATCTTGTTCATTTCACAACAAATGATGGTTAAACCATACTTGGGGTGGCTTGCTTTGTCCGGATTGTCTGCTATATCACTGGTTGGTGGAGGTGCTTTTTAAATGGCAGTCGGGTATGGCTTATCCGGCAGTGAGGAGATTACATCAAAGAGGCTTTTTACACCTCTCCATGGCCTATCCCCTGACAGGCCAATAAGGTAGGTATAAGACACGCTCGTATGAGGTCTGTCGGGGGACCATAGTCGTTAACTTAACAGATTAGGCATTGTATTAAGTAACTGATAATGAGTTACTTTTCCTTTTGGAGATTCGCATGCGGTGTTGTCAATAAGAGGGATAAAAGTGTTTTGAAGCCACGTTTTTATGGCCATTTTTTTCAAAACGACAGATCTGAGTGAGTTTGAAAAAGCCAGACACCTCTTGAAGAATTTCAATACACTTACCCCTTTTTCCGGGTTTTCTCTCTGGGTATATTGGTTGCAAGTTTGAAACAAGCGCCAGTTTAATAATATCCAAAGGAGCTTGGCTAAAAGTTGACATTCCAAACGTTCCTTTTTTACTTTCTTCACGTGGTTGATCTGAAAGAATGATTTCCAGGTTTTGAAAACCAGCTCGATTTGCCAGCGCAAGCCATAGGTTTTCCTTATCTTCTCGATAGGAAGTACTTCACTGTCCACATTAGTAATGTAGAGGTTATAACGACACCTTATCTTGTGTTCTTTACTTATCCCAACACCATGTCTTTTGGCTGATTGTTCAGCTTGCTTCAGTCTGTGTCGGTATTCCTCATCACTTACTGGTACCACGATCAGACGACAAGCCAAGGGATCCTTTTGATAGATTAAAACATCCATTTCTAGTGCTTCAACGCCTGTTTGTTTGATTTTACCATCAACTTTTGTCCAGTTAATTTTCTTCTCTTTCGAGCAATATATGTTTATCTGAGCAGGCATCCGGTTTAAGAAGTATGCTTGTTTTTTTATGCAAGCCTTTAGATAAGTATGGGTGATATAACCCAGATCTCTTATATGGAGGCTTCCTTTAGTGATGGAGCCTACGGTCTGCTTTGAGTCTTGCTGATCATTTGTTTTAACATTGGTTAGCTCGATAGATTCCCAATGGCCCCTAACCAACTCATATTCATATTGCAAATTCATCAGACCGTTCTTTTTACTGAAATTACCAAATCCAGGATAGTCTCCGTTGTACATATCGGGCAGTGAAAACTTACTGGAATCCTTAATCTTAATGCAAGGGAAATGTTTGTTGACTTCCTTGTCTTCAATAAAGGTGAGTTGACGTGATAGCTGTTCCTTGATCAGCTCTTTGAGAAAATCCACCCCTTGGGGAGTAAATTTCTTGTGAAGGGCTTCCTTACTGATATTGATATCAAACTGTTGATTAAGATCAGCCGTTATATCCGGCAAGCTGGCATTGGCCTGATTGCAAAAAGAAAACATTAGGCTGTTAACCAGCCTAGAGGCTGGTAGCTTCCTGATTCTTTTGACAAAGCCGGTCTGCCTGGCAATCCGGTTGATCATATCCTCAGAAAAACTGCTTTCAATAGAATATTTTAAGCATTTTGCATATTTCCTTATAAAAAGTTTTGTGTCGATTTGTAGGCTGTTTCTCCCTTGAAAATTGTAAATTCAAGCATCGAAAGCGGAAAAAACGAAAAGAAGAAAAGCCGCTTTTTTTACTAACAAAAAACTATGGGGAGAAAACTTAGCAAGTTGTTCTAGTAGGAACAGCTACCGTTAGTCATCAATACTCCTTAATCATTCAATATTATCTGCACTACTTTCCCTTAAGTTAACGACTATGGTCGGGGGACAGACCTGGGGAGAAGGTTCCCTTCACCATGGCCCGTCCTCGTTTATTGGACCCCACATGTGGGCATATGCTGCATTACATATAGTTTTATTGATCAAACGCCGATAATCAATTTATCTTTTCTTAGAGATTGTCAAGCAATTGACCAGCTATCCGCAGTACTTCAAACTCTGCCACCTTCGCCAAAAACTTAGCGTCTGTGATACGAAACCGCGCATTGATCAAATTCAGCTGGGCTTCTCTAAACTCTGTTCTTGTTACGCTCCCCAGTCGGTTTTGCTCCTGGGTCGTTTCAAAGTTTTGCTGCGCTGTGATCAGGCTGTTTTCCTCAATACCCAATAGTGCCATATTGTTTTGGTAGGCAGCATAGGCATTGGCAAAATCACGTTCGGTCTGCTTCAGCAACTCTGCTTGTCTGATCTGCTCATTGTCCAAAGCGATTTTGGCATTTTGTCGGTCTATCTGCTTTGTTCTTCCATCAAAGATGTTGAAGCCCAGGCTCAGTCCTGCTGTCAGCCCGGTAGCCTGGTTGGAGGTCACAAAACCAGCATCACTATTGCTCTTATTGTATCCATAAGAAGCACTGGCAGACAGTTGAGGCAGCTGCACAGCGTTGGCCAGTTTCACATCATACTCAGCATTTAGTTTGTTGTATTCACCGGCTACTACCTGGCTGTTATTCTCCAAAGCGGAAGACATCAGTTCCTGAAAATCCAATGACTCCAGCAGCTTTACAGTTGTATTTACCACGATTTCTTCCTGATTTCCTGCCAGAAGAAAGACCAGATTGTTGCGTGCGGATTCTAGATCCAGTTTGGTTGAAACCATGGAAGCACTATCTGTATTGTAGTTGACCTTTACGTTGAGGTAATCTCTGCGAGTGGATTGACCAAAGTTGATATCCTCTGCTTCTCGCTGGAGGAGCTCTTTGGAAATCTCCAGGGCTTCTAAGGCAATGCGGTGGTTTTCCTGAGCTCGTGCCAATGCATAGTATGCTGAAATGATATCCATAATGGTCAATTCTATTTCTGCCCTGGTCTGTGCATTGACAAGAGCAAGGCTTGACTTTAGCTTTTTGTAGTTGTACACGTTGCCCAGACCGTCAAACAGTGTATAAGCCAAATCCAGTGAGGTGCCGTAAGAAGTAGAAACAGCGCCATTGATTTCATTGGCCTCCTGACCTACAAACTGCTGGGTGGTGTTATTATTACTGTATTGATAGTTTCCATTTAGATCCAAAGTGGGAAGTAACCCTGCCTTTCCCGGATGCGTACTATTTTCTGCGATGGTCACTTCGTTCTTTGCCACCTTGATGCTATGATTTTCTTCAAGCGCTATTTTGATGGCCTCCTCCAGCGTAAGCAGCTGCTGCGCTGAGGCAGAGAAGCAGATCACACTAACCAGAGCCAAAATCCAATATTTCATATTCATCTTTTTATAATCTACCGATGTGGTTTTCAATTAATGTTCGTTTAGTTCTATCACGGATCGCTCCACTTCTTCTTTGGTGATATCGTCACCTGTTCTAAGCCATTTGATGCCCACCTTGATAGAATTGCTAAAGGACAATATGATGGGCAATACGATTAGCGTAAGTATGGTGGCATAGGCCATTCCATAGGAAATTGAAATCGCCATTGGCTTGAGGAATTGAGCTTGTCGGCTGGTTTCTAACATCAGAGGAGCAAGTCCTGCCACTGTGGTGAGCGTAGTAAGGAAGATTGCCCTGAACCTGGATCTCCCGGCCTCCAGCAGTGCTTCGTCAAAGCGCATTCCCTGACGCATGTTGCCATTGAACTTCTCGATCAGTACCAGCCCATCATTAACCAGAATACCTATCAAAGCAATGATGCCCAATAGTGACAGGATATTGACCGGGAAGCCATGAATCCAGTGACCCCAGGCTACACCCACCAGGCTGAGTGGAACCAGTAACATCAACAGAAGCGGCTGGCTGTATGACCTGAAGGTAAAAGCGATGGTGGCATAAATCAGCAAGATAATAACCGGAAAAACCTTTCCCGCGGAGCTTGAAAATTTGTCGGCCTCCCGATTTTGACCTTCATAAGAGGCAGATATCGACGGATATTTGGATTGTATTCCGGGGAAAATCCTTTCCTTAATATCCGTATTGATGTCCGTGGCACTTTCATCCGGATTTTTCATATCTGCCACGACCTGAATTTCCCTTTGTCCATCCAGGTGATTGATGGCCACTTCGCCACGATCAATGCTATAGGTGGCTATCTCAGAAAATGGCACCCTTTCGCCTGTTGGCGTCACAATTCGCATCTTGTCAAGGTCCATCAGTGAACCTCTGTCTTCTCTTTTATACCGTACCCATACCTTGATTTCATCTTCACCCCGCTGAAACCTTTGAGCCTGATTTCCGAAGAATCCGGAACGCACCTGACTCATCACAGTACTGTAATCCAGCCCAACGAGATAGGCATTTTCCTTGAGTTAGATGCTTACCTCTTTAATACCCGCAGGATCATTGTCCGAAACATCTTTAAGAAGCGGATTCTTTTTCAGCTCTTCTTTCAGCTCTTCTTTGGCCAGCTTCAACTCTTCTATGTTATTGCTGAGCAATGATACAGCCACCGGACTACCGCCGAAATTTCCACCGGAACCAAAAGTGATACTTTCTGCGCCATATATAGGCCCCACCTTTTCTTCGATACTGTTAGCGATCAGGTATGAACCGAAATCTCTCAATTCTCCCGGAAGTAAATTGACCGAAAGACTGGCGTTAGCTGTGCCGGGACCAATCTTTTTGATGACGTTTTGTACTACTTGCTGGTTGTCCGATTGTTTGGCTGTGTATTCTTCATTCACTTCCCAAACCCGGGCTTCAATGTAACTGGCAAGCGAATCTGTGATGGTGACGCTGGTACCCTCAGGCATGGTAAGGGTGATAGATACTCGATCACTGGCGATCGACGGGAAAAACGACGTTCGGATGATGCCACCTCCAATTGCGCCAATTGTAAGGATAAACATGGCGAGCACGATGGACAAGCCAATGAACTTGTTGTTCATCATGAATCTGAGGATAGGCGTGTAGGTTTTGTCCCTTAAGACGCCGACAATGCGATTACCTAATACATTGAACTTTCTGAAAAATGCAAACAAGCCCTTCTTTGGCTTTTTCTTATCCAATGCCTTGGAGTGGGCGATGTGTGCCGGCAAAATCACAAAGGCTTCGAATAGTGAAACGGCAAGTGTAAGCATGATTACCACAGAGACTTCTCCGAAGTTGTCGCCGATACGGCCATCTAAAAACAAGAATGTTGAAAATGCCAAAACGGTGGTAATGATCGCCGATACAATGGGAGCGACCACTTCCATGGTGCCGTCTATGGCAGCCTGAATTCGATCTTTTCCTTTTTCGTAGTGGTGGTAGATGTTCTCAGAAATAACAATTCCATCATCTACAAGGATACCAATCACGATGATCATTCCAAACAGGGAAAGTACATTGATCGTCACATCCAGACCAGGCGCGAAGATGAACATCCCTGCAAAAGAAACCGGAAACCCTACCGCCACCCAGAAGGCTATTCTTGTATTCAAAAAGAACGATAGAAAGAACAAGACCAGGAAAATACCAATGGCCATGTTTTCAGACAGCAGCTGTGTACGTTGATTCAGGGTGATCGACGAATCACTCTCCACATCCAGGTGCACATTGTTATACTTCTGATTAAAGGTTTCAATGTATTCGTTGATCTTAGCTGCGGAAGAGATCAGGTCTTCATTGTTGGTATTGCTCACTGTGATATTCACAGCGAGGTTGCCATTGAAGTAGCTCGCATTTGGTGTTTCCGAAAAGGTATCACGTACATCAGCCACATCTTTAATCCTAACTGTATTTCCATTGATATCCGTGCGAACAATCAGATTGTTGAGCTGATCTGCGTAATACGATCTGTTGTTGGCTCTGATCAGGTATTCCTCCGTGTCAGTTTTGATATTTCCACCTGTGGTCAGGATGTTTTCTCTGGCAACTGTATTGGCTACTTCCTGAAAGCTCAGGTTATATGCGAGCAAGTCGCTTTCCCGTACAGCAATTTCTATTTCTTCATCGGGATATCCTGAGATGCTCACCTGAGAGATACCTTGCATGGTTCGCAGATCATTCTCTATGTTTTGAGAGATCTGTTTTAGCGTACTCAGCGGCACATTGTCTCCACTCAGCGAGAAGGTGATGGTTTCGCGAATACTTTCTTGTTTGGCCACTACCACGGGTTCCATATCGGCAGGATATGAGGGCACCCTGTCCACGGCATTCTTCACTTCTGCCAGCAGGTCGTTGATGTCTTCACCTTTTTCGATCTCTACGGTGATGGTACCGGAGTTTTCCTGAGAAACAGAAGTGACCCGGTCAATACCCACGAGTCCTTTCAGGTTATCTTCAATTTTGAGTACAATTCCTTCTTCTATCTCCTGTGGCGAAGCACCGGGATAAGTAATTGAAATGGTGATCATACGTGACTCGACCAAAGGGAAAAAGGAGGACTTCATCTGGCTGATACCCAGTACACCGAATATCAGTATCCCAAACATCACCACATTGACCGCAACCGGGAACTTTATAAAATAGGCTATTACACTTCTCATGATGCTCTATATGGCTAATTAGTCCTTAATGATTTTAACTGCCATACCCTCGTATGCACCCATAACTGGCTTGCTGAGCATGATCGTGCCATCCGGCAGGCCTTTGATGACGACTGTTTTGTCGCCGAAGTATACAGGTATTACTTCCTTGACTTTCAATTGGTCATCTTCGACCACCATAATTTCATTTTTATCAGAAATGAGACTTCTGGATATCTCAATAGCCGATGGCTCTTCCCTGGCTTCTATACTTGCCTCCAGATACATGCCTTCCTTCAGGGTATTGTCGCTCACTCGAATAAATACCTGCACACTTTGCGTTGTGGGGTCGACTTTGCTGTTGATGCGGGCTACTTTACCTACCCACCTGTTGGTCTGCTCTGCATTGTGGAGGTTTACCTCTTTACCTACTTCCAGTAAATCAGCGAAGGTCTTGCCAAGCAACACTTCAAGTTCGTAAACCGACGGATCGATATACTCACCCAACTTTTGTCCTGTCCGCACCAAAGTTCCCGGATTGACCAGCGCTTCTGTGAGCACTCCGTCAAACCCTGCGCGGATACTGTATTTCTGCAGGCGCTCTTCCATATTTTTGATGTTGTAATAGGTCGTTACGATGTTCTTACCTGCTATGTAGAAGCTTTCTTGCTTGGACAGAGCCTCTGGAAGTGGTGCCAATGTCTTGTTGAGATCAAAGGATTCGAGATATGCAAGCCAGTTGGGATAGGCCTCAGGGTAGTCAAACTTCAAATCTGAGATGCTGCTGGTAATCAGGGCTTGCAATGCGCTTTTCTGTGCTACCAGACTCGCTCGATATTCTCCTGCATCAATACCGAGCAGGAGGTCACCTTTTCGATAGGCCTGGCCGGATTTGAAGGTTTTGCTATTGTTTAGAAATACCCCCTGCACTTCAGCATAGAGTTCCACTTTGTTGACGGCCGTCAGATTTCCGTGTGCGGGTACGATAATCGGAACCCTGGTCTTCTCTGCCTTTTCAACATACACTGAGGCCACCGCTTTCTCTGCTATAGGTTTTACGCCTTTTTTACTACTTGTCAATCTGACAGCTATAAAAATGGCCAAAGCCAATACAATCAGGCCTATAGCAATATTGATGATTATTCTCGCTGAGTCTTTCACTGGTTTTAAAAAATTAGTTTGATATATGACTTTATATGATTATTCTTTTTCATGAATTGACTTTGTGTTTTCCAGGAGTTTCTCCAAAATGGAAATACACAGGTGTAAATCTTTTTCATCGATGTGTTCCGTCACTTTATGCATTTGTTCAAAAAGAATAGGGAAAATCTTATTGAGTAACCCTCTGCCAAGTTCGGTCAGATAGATCAGCTTACCTCGTTTATCCATCTGGTCCGGAACCCGTACAACCAGATTTCTCTTCACCATGTTGTCAATCAGAAATGTGATACTTGATTTATGTTTAAGGGTGTTTTCTGCTAATTCTTGCTGAGATTGACCATCCTTTTCAAGGAGGTTTTTGAGAATAATAGCATGCTCGAGGGAAAGATCGTGACCTGCCTCCTTGATTTTCTTGTTGGTCAATGCGATCATGGCTTTATGAAACCTGCCAGAAGCCCTGATAATCTGTAACCTGGGGCTTTTATTCATTTCCCCAATTATATCAAGTGGTTGATTTGTTTCCATGACATCTCTTTACGGATGGCAAGAAATATAGTTTTATATCAAACTATTATTTTGAATAATTAGCGACCAAAAAGGCTTTTAACACGACCAAATACGTGTAAGGTGCTTTTACTTGTGGGAAAGTAACGAGTTTGCTGCTAATGTATATAACAAGCTCGTTTGAGGTCTGTCGGGGACAGACCCGGGAAGAAGTTGATCTTTTAGTGTACCATGTTACCTTTTTGGCTGTACTGATCCTGCGCATGCATCTCCTTCTTCAATTCCAGTGAGCCATGTCATGAGTTTAGTGGTTCTTTCGTTCGTGAGTTCAGTCATATAGGTTGAAACACACATAGGTTGAATACTTCCGTACCACCCGGGTTCACGGTCAGGATATTTCATTTTCAGCTCAGAGTCTCTAAACTTAATCCAGTTACGTTGAGATGTTCGAAGTGCTTTCAGAAAAGTTGGATCATCAGCGTAATCCTTGATTATCTGTTGGTAAACTTTGTTCAATTCAGCATCTGCCACCCTATAACCCTCTGCTGCAACCTTATTCATCTCAGCCTGAGTTTGGCATTTTGCGGTTCCAGCGATGAAAAGGATTATGAGGAAAGTTGTGAATAAGTGTCTCATCGTCATAATTATTAAAAAGTGAATGTCCTGCCTTGGAGTGTGGACCTACGCTCTTTTATTGCAAAATAGCGAAAACTGCTATACCAGGCTACTTTTTGATCTACAGTCATGTCCGAGGGTTTGTTCCCAAAAACATTCAGCCCCTACACACACCTCCGCGTCTCCTCATCGATGATTTCTCTCAGTGTGGTCATCGTTTCATCGAAACCGGTATACTGCCTGCCATACTCCAGGTTGAAAGCATAGTCGAACCCATCCGGGTTCCTGCCCTGGTTGTGCTGGATCAGGGTTTCCAACTTATCGAGCGCTTTAGCAAGCCTGGCTTCCTCAGAAGTGGCTGATTCATAATCTTCCCAGAGGTCCATGATCTCTTTCCGCAAACTTTCAGGCAAGGGACTTAGCACCGTCATGAGGTCGGCTCGTTCATCCACGGTTTTGGAAGGCTTTCCTTCCTGCTCAGGTGCCGGTATATCCCCATTCAGGGCTTCACCCAGATCATGGATGAGGCACATCTTCATGAGCTTCCCGAAATCCAGGTGTGGATAATACTGCCCGTGAAAGATCATCGCCATCAGACACAGCCGCCAGGTGTGCTCAGCTACACTCTCCTGCTTACCCGATGAGGTATAGCCTGACCGGATAGTATCCTTAAGCTTCTCAGCATTTTTCAGGAATTCCAGTATTTGTTTGAGTTCTGTACTTTTCATTGAAGTTTTAAGCCATCAATTAAGATGACTCGTTAGCTTTAGAACCAAATTACGTAAAGTTAATTATCCCACTTTATTATTTGATTTCAAGCAAAGCCCAAACAGGCTTATGATCCGACAGTGGCTGATCCATTTCAATGAGCTCACCAGCCAAAGCCTGTACCCTGCTTGAAGGGTATAAAATATGATCAATTACCCTGCCTACTTTCGCTGTGTCACGCTTTTGAGATTCCCCATGCATGGAACTGAGCATTGATACATCAGTCCCTAAACCTCTCCAGCTTGCCTTTAAACCCATAGCTTCAAACATTTCATAATATGGGCTTCTGTAAGTATCTGTTGACAAAACAAAATTGAAATCTCCCATGGCAATGGACAATTCATCAGACTGCCTCTCTTTCAGGTAATCTACAAAGGCCTTTACCTTACCAGTGGTTTCATCAATATGGGCCTGATCTCTCCAGCCAAAAGGAAAATGCACAGCATAGATTGCAATTTCCTGATCACGAATTTTGGTGACGGCCCGGGTAACTGTGTGTAGCGTATCTGCCATCAAAACTTCTTCGTAATCTGTCAAGGGGGTTCTACTCGCTATGCTTTTGTACTTATCCTCATGACCTGCCGTGCTGTAACGCCCGACTACCACGTGATCCATACCCATTGCTTTTGCTACATCATCTGTCCAGCTTCCGCCTGGTGCTTCCGAGAAGCAAACGACATCAAAATTGTATGGCTTGAGCTTCTCGCCTATTTCATTTGCAGTCCCCACCTTGCTGTATTGAACATTATATGCTGCAACTTTTAACTGGATGGAGCCCTTGCGCTTCTGATCACAGGCTGTGAAAAGAGGAATAGATGCGAACAGTAAGCAAATCAAAAAGAAAGCAAACCCCGTTTTCAAATAAATATTTCTTTTTTCCATAATCATAATGTTTTACCTGATGTCCGAATTCACCGCAGCGTTGAAAGAAATAGGGTATAAATATATCACATCAGGACTGCCAGCTTAACCCTGTAGTATTGAAAGTATGTTTCATAACCACACCAGGAGGGAGGTTTCATTCTACTCTTTGCAGATCTAAATCCTGAAAGTCAAAACTGAAATCAATGTTTGGTGATATTCCCTTTATCTCTATGAATTGTGTTTTTTTGGCATCCAGCCCTGAGAAAATCACAAATGCATCCCCGTTCAGATCCTGATACTCCCATTTGATTGCGAATGTATCGTTTTCATAAAGCTGTAGCTGTCCATTGAGCAGTGGGGACCGATAGCTTTTAAACCAAAGTTTTCCATTGCTTTCAAACACTTCAACGTTTCCAAACCACGGGTCCTCATAAATGCCAGTATATTTATTAGCATGTATTTTTACTGCGTTTTGCTCTACTTTTTGCCATGTCGCATTTACAATACTATCTGCTTCAGAGTCGCTTTCTTGAAAAGACTGATATATTTTATCCATCCAATTAAAGTCATCTAAGCCCAAATAGTCATCTAATATTGTGAAGGCAATTGCTTCTGTCGGACTAAATCCAGTTTCACTGGCAGTGTTTATCAAAACAACGATCCCAAGATCGATATCAGGAATTAATATGATTTGGGATGCCATCCCAGGTAACAATCCTCCATGATAGGCAGCCATATTCCCTTTAATATCTCGCAGCTCCCAACCTAATCCATATCCGGAAAAATGAAAATTATACCGTTCATCGGGGTAGGTAATAAATGAATTGTGGATTTTCCACATCTCTCTTTGAGAACCTACTGTGAATAGCTCCAGTTCAAGATTTTGTCCATACTTCCCTTTGTTGAGATGTACCAACATCCAACGGCACAAGTCACTCACATTTGAATAAATACCTCCTGCAGCTTCATTGATCGATTTTTGAAAGTGGTTTAATTCTACCAAAACATTTCCTGTAGTCAAATGAGGTGACGCAATATCGAAGTCGTCATTTTGATCAGACAATAAGCAAGTCGTATTGTCCATCTTCAACGGAAGGAAGATATTTTCCTCCAGGAAATCAGCATAACTTTTACCACTCACCCTTTCAATAACCTCACCTGCAACCATATACAATAAATTGTCATAATCGTAAGAAGCTCGAAAATCAGACTGAGGTTCAAAGTATTGAAAGCTGGTGACAACATCCTGCATGGTGAAGTTGGTACCAGGAGGGATAAACATCAGGTCACCTGCACCCAATCCGAGTCCGCTCCTATGGGTAAGTAAGTCCTGAATGTTGAAATGATTTGTAACGTACTCATCATACATTCTAAATTCAGGTATAATATCAACCACCTTGTCATCCCATTTCAACATGTCTCTTTCAACCAATAAGGCTAAAGCTGTAGTAGTAAATGCCTTGGAGTTTGAAGCAATAGCAAAAGCAGAGTTTTCATTTACTTTTTCATTGGTGTTTACTGATTTTACACCAAAGCCTTTACTATAAAAGACATGACCATCTTTGACAATCCCAATAGCCAGTCCTGCGACATTGAATTTGGAGATCGTTTCTTCTGCCAGATTATCGATTTGTTCTTGTGTCAGCTGGGAATAAACCGGCGTAGCTCCCAGCATGAAAAGGAAAGAAATTAATGTTAGGATGTTTTTCATTTTCGATTGGGAGCGGTTATACCTAATCCGTTATAGAGTGGTCTTCCCTAGCAATGAAAACCTAAACTAGCTAATTCTCTTTTGAGATGCAACGGGTAAAACCAATCCTGCCATGCCAGGGAACTGTTGGATGACACTCCGGATTATGGATCGTGGCTCCTCTCTGGATCCTGTTTAGAAGCCTCCTTCCATTCACAGGACAGGGGTTGTGATCAAGTTGCACAGGTTTACCAGCATTATGCAATATCCATTCGTTGGTTTAGCAGTTCCACACGAAAATTAATCTTAGCGTTCAAGGCCCTGAAAACCTTGATTATTGTCTCAAAGCGGGCATCGGTTAAACTGTTTTCCAGTTTTGAGATTTGGGCTTTTTTAACCCCAACCAATTTACCAAGTTGCTCCTGGGTTAAGTTTCGTTCCTTTCGAGCATCTTTAATTGCCTTTCCTAATAAATCCATTCTTAGTTCATACTCAAAAGCATCTCTACTAGGGGTTCCTTTTCTGCCCACGTGCTTATCTGTCAGTTCTTCAAGCGAATATGTTTTCATGACTTTCCTCTTTTCTTATGCTCAAAATATTTCTTTCTCAATCGTTCAGCCTTTTCAATTTCGCTATTTGGAACTTTACCTGTTTTCTTAATCAATCCATGTGTAGAAATCACTACAGTATCCAGCTTATCAGTCTTATCCCAAAATGCGAAAAGTCGAAAGTATGTTTTGTGGTAGAGTGTTCGAAATTCCCAGATCTCACCTTTCAGTTTTTTAAAAAGTTCTTTGTCATTTATTACCCTGGCTTTCCAAATGTTGAATAGAATCTTTTCTCTTGACTTCTCTTCCAGTTCATCTAAAAACTGGGCGGCTTCTTCCATGAACTCTACTCTGAACCTTTCCTTCAAATTCCAGTTTTTATTGTAAAGGTAAAAGTTTCCTTATTAAGAAACAATTATTGCTGATAACCTTATTCTGATGGCCGGTGAGACACCGGCCATATTCCAATAACGATATTACCTCACTCCTTTTTCTTCCAAATGGTTGCCAAAAACCCGGTAAAGAAGATAATCAATGTACCAATCACAATCGTGAAATAGGTATGGAACGGACTGGCATAGCTCAGCAACGGCTCTTCGGTAAATACCATAGGCGAAAGACTCAAATACAGGATCGCGATCAGTCCGAGGATCACCCCGATGATGGCTCCTTTGATATTCACCACTTTCATAAAGGCTCCTAATAGGAATAAACCAAGCATACCACCACTGAATACGGAAGCCAGCTTCCACCAGGCATCAAGTGCGCTTTGTACATTGATCATGGCCACTCCAATGATGATCCCGATGATACTGAACACAAGTGAAGAGATGTAAAGCACCTTCATGGAATCCTTATCGGTCACTTCCTTTTTAGCATATCGCTTATAATAATCAGTCAGGATCACGGTTGATCCACTGTTGATACTTGTAGACACGGTACTCATCCCGGCGGCAAAAATGGATGCGATCAACAGACCAGTAAATCCGGGAGGCAGATTATTCACGATAAAGAACGGAAATACCCGGTCACTCATCTGGGCAGCCTGCAGGTCATCAGGCAACAAGCCCGGCTGAGCTGAATAGTAAGAATACAATGCCGTACCAATCATGAAGAAGATCATTGATACAGGGATATAAAGCATCCCTCCAAAGAAGGCTGACTTTTTTGCCTCCTGCTCTGATTTGGAAGCCATATAGCGCTGTACATAGTTCTGGTCGATCCCATAGTTCTGGAGGTTGATAAAGATCCCATAGATCAGCACTACCCATATCGTCGACTCTTTGAGACTGAGACTCAGGCTTCCCAGGCTAAACTTATCGTTCGCACTGGCGATCTCAAATACCTGACCAGGGCCCTCCGGCATGGAAAACATGATGTAGGCCAGACAAAACAAGGCCCCAAAGATCATAATGATCCCCTGAATGGCATCCGTCCAAACAACCGCCTGAATACCTCCCAGCAAGGAATAAACCATCACGGCAAGCCCTGTGACCACAATGATGATCACAATATCCCAACCGAACATGACATTGACAGGTAGTGCCAGGAGATAGAGAATCGTTCCCATCCGCATGATCTGGGTGAGCAGGTAGCAGGCAGAAGCATAGATACGAGCCCATGGACCAAATCGGGTCTCCAGGTAGGAGTATGCCGATGGGCTGTTGGCCTTTCTATACAGGGGCACAAAAACTTTTACCGCCAGGATCGACGCAAAAGGGATGGAGAGACTAAAAATGAAAGCATTCCAGTTCGTCAGATAGGCATTCCCGGGCAAGGCCAGGAAGCTGATACTACTGACGAATGTGGCAAAAATAGACATCGTCACTACCCAGCCAGGGATCGCACTGTTTCCAAGGGTGAACGCCGAGGACGACTTGTTTTTACGATAAAATGAACTACCAAAAACGGTAACACCTACCATGTAGGAAAAGAATACAATCAGATCTAGCGCTTTCACTTATTAGGGGTTTTTTGGGGTTAATGTTGGTTATTTGAATTGAGTAATTTAAATAACTGATTTTACTCCGAAGTCTTTCATTACCTTCTGGAACATTCGAAGCAAATCATTGTGGCGATTTTGCTCCTGAACACTCATTTTACTCATGGGGATACGGGTATTTGTACACAGATCAAATCCTCGCTTTTCCAGAAAGAGTTTGGCCGACCAGGGATAAAAATCATGGGTGATCTTATCCATCACGGCCAGAATGGTATGTAAAGATTCAAGTTCTTCATTTTTCCCTTCCCTGTACAATTTCATGTAATGCCCATAAAGCTCCGGATAGAAGTTCCCTGAAATTGGAGAAATACCCTTCGCACCTGCTCTTAAGGAGTCAAGGGCCGTGACAGTATCTGCATTATACAGATTGAAACTGGTGCCTTTCACATTGGCCACTTTCTGTTCGATCAGTGGAGCATTGCAAGTAGTATCCTTATGATACCAAAACCTGCCTGTACTGCCCAACCATGTCATCATATCAGGGCTGATGACCCGTTTATAGGGCACAGGGCATTCATATAAACCAAGAGGGATGTCTCCGGTTGCATCCATGATCTCTTCGAGTTGTTTCTTTAAAAAATCATCACTCTCCCCTGGTTCAGCAAGTATACTTGAGATCAGGATCACAGCGTCTGCACCAAGGTCGTAGATCTGCTTAATGAATTCTACGTTTTTGTCGCTTTCTCTGTAAAACGAACCCGTAGCTACCACAGGCACCTTGTCTTTACAATGATCCACGACTGTTTTAGTCAGGGTAAGACGCTCTTCGTTGGTTAGCTGGAACATCTCACTGGAAAGGCAATTGGCAAACATCCCGTTAGCTCCGGAATCCAGATACATATCTGTGATTTTCTTTACGCCATCAAGATCCAGTGTATTGTCAGGATTGAATGAGGTAAGCATAACCGGCCAGAGCCCTTCAGGTAAATTTTTCATTAACAAATGGGTTAAAAAATGAGTATTAAAATGATGTCTATTACTAGGATACTATCTTTTGGAGGAATCAGACTACCTTTTATTTCGAATAACAGGGGTAAAATTTCCCGACTCCTTTCAATCTGCACATAGCTTTTCCCAGGCGAGCACCAAATTATGAAAATTTAATTAGTATGAAAGGGTCGAAGACAGGTATATATATTGATTACATTAATCTTGTGACAACAACACCCGGATTAAACCATGACTTTTCACAAAGACGACCTGAAACAAAAGCTTCTCCGGCATGAGACCGTTTACGGCACTTGCATTACTACCAATCCTCCACGATGGCCCAAACTCGTAGCAGATGCCATGCTGGATTTCGTCTTTCTGGATACTGAGCATATTGGCCTGGATCGTTCTGAGCTCTCACAAATGTGCAATACCTATCAGTCCCTTGGCCTCACTCCTATTGTGAGAATACCAAAACCGGACCCCTTCCTGGCCAGCATGGCCATCGATGCCGGTGCCATTGGCGTGATCGCTCCTTATCTCGAAAAGGAAAAGGATATCAAAGACCTGGTTGGGGCCACCAAGTTCAGGCCGCTGAAGGGTGAAAAGCTTGAGGAATTTTTATCAGGGAAAAAACAACCCGATGCCAAACTGCAAAAATATTTTGACCAGTACAATGAAGGCCTGCTCTGTATTGTAAACATCGAAAGCATCCCAGCAGTGGAAAAGCTCGATTCACTACTGACGATTCCCGGAGTAGATGCGGTTTTCATCGGCCCGCATGACCTGTCCATCAACATGGGAATCCCTGAACAATACGATCACCCTGATTTTATCAAAGTAGTAAAACTGATCATTGAGAATGCGAAAAAACATACATTGGGTGTGGGCATACATTTTTCAATAGAGCCGGAAAGACAACTGTTCTGGATCAAAGAAGGCGTAAACATTGTCGTTCACAGCAGCGATATGGCCCTGTTCAGCCAGAGACTGCAGTCCGACATGGCTTTACTCAAATCCATAGACAACAACCAGCAACCCAAAGATGACACCTCATCATCAGTGACCATTTAATAACTAAACAATGCTTAAAAAAATCTGTATTCTGACTATCTGTTTTCTGGGCCTTTTGGCTGCTCCCACCGCACAAAAAGAGGGTGAGCTCACCTTTCGGCAGGACATCGCCCGTGTGCATACCCAAAAACAAAACCTCCCTGAGGGAGCTGTCGATAATATCTCTATGGTGGATGGCCAGCCTGTTATCTCTATGGCTGGTAAACTCCTTCAGTTTGATGGCGACAGTTGGGAAAGCTATTCCGGAAGCCTGGATTCTCCAAAAAATAACCGGGTAACGCCTCCCGCCTCAGCAGGAGCTTTGCTTTCCCAGGTCGAATACAATGGAAGCATCATTTTAGGTTGTGAAAATGGTCTTTACAAAACAGATCAAAAGGGAAAGAAATTTGAATCCCTCTACCCGGCAGATGAGAACTATAGCTGGAACCCACAGGAGGTCTCCGCATTGACTGTGGATACCAAAGGTCGTCTATGGGTAGGAATGAAAGAAGGTCTTGCCCGCTTTGATGGCTCTACATGGAAACTCTTCACTGGGAAGGAAGGACTACCCTACAATGACTTTACCTGTGCAACCGCCGGCCAAGACGGAGAGGTCTGGTTCGGAACTAAAAAAGGGGCTATCCGTGTTGAAGACGATTACTTCTACTACCGGGCGACACGTCGGTGGTTGCCAAACGATGCTGTCACGGATATCGCTGTTGATGCTGATGGTACTGCATGGATCGCTACGGCCAACGGAGTCAGCCAGATCTCAACCAAAGAGATGACCTATGAAGAAAAAGCAGATCACTTTATTCAGCAGGTAGAGGAGCGACACAACAGGATGGGTTTCGTATGTCAGAATGATTTACCTGTAAAATATGATATCACTTCATCTAGAACTGATATCTCAGATAACGATGGCCTGTACACCTCCTGGTATGGGGCCGCGATGGCTTTCAAATATGCAGCAACCGGAGACCCTAAAGCTCGTGAATTGGCCGTCAGAAGCTTTTATGCCTGTAAATGGTTGGTCGACATTACCCATGAGTCCGGCTTTCCTGCCCGGGTGATCATTCCCGTTGATTGGAGAGACCCTGTGAACGAACAATATAGCCGGGAATACAACATTGCCAAACAAAAAAGAGACCCCTTCTGGAAGGATATCCACCCGCGGTTCCCTCTGAGCAAAGACGGAAAATACCGATGGAAATGTGACACCAGCTCTGATGAGCTGGCCGGTCACTATTTCTTCTATGCCATCTTTTATGACCTGGTAGCCCAGACAGACCAGGAAAAAGCAGATGCCCGACAAGTAGTCGCTGATATTACTGACCACCTGATCCGCCATGGCTTCAAGCTGGTAGATCATGACGGTAAGCCTACCCGCTGGGCCAATTTCAACCCGGAATACTTCAACTCTGTCTGGGGCTGGGAACAAAGAGGTCTGAATTCCATGATGATGTTGTCATTTCTCAATTTAGCCGCCTACATGACCGGAGATTCCAAATATGACGAGGTGGCTAAGACTTTACGCGACGAGCACGATTACCATATCAATTCGATGCATGCCAAGGAATTCTTCCCTCCTGAAAATGCCGTGCCCTGGGACAATAATCTCAGCCTGATGAGTTTGTATGGATTATTGAAATATGAAAAAGACCCGGAGCTGCTCATCATGTATCGAAATGCCCTCGAAAATTCCTGGTTACACATCAGCAAGCAGAAAAATGCCTTTTGGGATGGGCTGTATGGAGCTATAGCCAACAGCTTTTCTGAAAAGATCAAAAGCGGTTATTTTGACGGAAAAGAACTCTTTCCGGCAAACCCCCTATTTGCAGAAGGCGCATTAAAAAAGTTTGAGCAAAGCAGCCTGGACACAAAATATATGGTGGAAACCCTCCAGCGCACACCCCTGGATCTGATTGGATACAGCATGAACAATAGCCACAGGTTAGATGTGCTGCTAGACCCTACCCCCGGGCAGGATGAAGGAATGGGATGGAGAGTAACAGACCACTACGCCTTGCCCGTTGATGAGCGGGGGCATGTTCGGCTCGACCGAGACGCTTTTGCCATCGACTACACAGAGGTACATGGAGGTCATTCTGAGAATGAAGGCTCTTTTTACCTGCTCCCCTACTACCTGGCCCGGTACCACAATTTGATAGAATATTAACCAATAAAATAACCCAAACTGATGAAAAACAAACTCTTGATTATGCTGCTTATGATCAGCCTCCCATCGTTAATCTACGCAGAAAAGGACAAATGGAAATCCATGTTCAACGGCAAAAACCTGAAAGGATGGACCATCCGTGGAAAAGCCGAATGGAAAGTGGAAGATGGAGTGATGATCGGACAGGGAGCTAATGGTCATATTTATGCTTCTCCCGAGCTCACAGACCTCGAGGTAAAAGGAACCTTCCGTCTGAGCGACCAGGGTGGCGGAGGAAACAGCGGACTCTACTTCAGGAGCAACCCTCCTGCTGACAATCCGGATGGTTACCCCCGTGGTTACGAGGCCCAGATCTGTCACAACCAGGAAGCTCATACGGGATGGCTTTGGAAGCCAGGTACACCGACCGGCAAAGCCACCAAACTCATCACCAAAGACGATGAGTGGTTTACCATGCGTGTGCGGGCAGTTGGTCAGGACATCAAGATATGGATCAATGATGAGCTCGTGATGGAATACACAGATGATGAGTACAAAAAAGGGTACTTTGCCCTCCAGTGCCATAATCCCGGTATGATGATCGAAGCCAAAGACCTGTACTATAAAGACCTAAGTAAATAATGAAAAATTATCTTCTTCTAACTTTAAGTCTGGCAGTTTTTGCCTGTGCTCCCTCCGGTAGTAAAAACCAGAACCAGAATTCTAACATTGAAAAGCATGTAGTGATATCCTATGAAGAAGGGATGTTCAGTGGTTGGCCCGCAAACTTCGGAGCCTGGAATTGGGGTAATGAAATTTTAGTGGGTTTCGACAAAGGCTATCATAAGGACCTGGGGGAGACGCGGCATAATATTGATCGCGAGAAAGAAGAGATAACCTTATTAGCCAGAAGCCTGGATGGTGGGAATTCCTGGCAAATCGAGGATCCATCTCCGGAAGGCAGATTGGTTGCCCGGGGCACTTCACTTCATGGTGTGGAACCGAAGTACGACCATCGGGTTGAGCCTGTGGATCTGGAAGAACCAATCAATTTCACTCATCCGGATTTCGCCATGACCTTGAGGTTTTTGAATTATAATACCGGGCCGTCCCTGCTCTATTATTCTTATGACCGTGGTCATACGTGGAGAGGTCCATTCAACCTGGAGGTATCCGGAAAGACCCACATCCTGGCAAGAACAGATTATATCGTGCTGGATGAAAAGCGTTGTATGATCTTTCAATCGATGTCTAAGGAGGATAACCATGAGGGTCGTCCTTTCTGTGCCATTACCGAAGATGGCGGACTCACCTGGGAGCTGGTGGGAATGATAGGCCCGGAGCCGAAAGGTTTTGGCATCATGCCTTCCACGGTAAAACTCTCTGATACCGAATATCTTACCACGATCAGACGACGCGATGGAGATCGCCGCTGGATTGATGCCTGGAGGTCGACGGATGCCGGTAAATCCTGGACCCTCCTCCCTCCTCCTGTTGAGAACCTGGGTGAAGGAAACCCTCCCAGCCTGATAAAACTCAAAGACGGCAGGCTCTGCCTGACCTATGGAGTACGTGCTGAACCATACAGAATAGCAGCCAAAATCAGTGACGATAATGGCAAGACCTGGTCCTATGAGATCGTGCTTCGGGATGATGGTGCAGGAAGAGACATTGGCTATGTGAGATCACTGCAACGACCTGACGGGAATATAGTGACCATGTATTATTTCGAGGACAAGCTCAAACCCGAACGCTATATCGCTGCCACGATCTGGGAGCCGTGAGTTTCATTTCTGAGCCCATGTTGGTATTTTCACCAACATGTAATGCAGTATCTATCTATCGTTGGTGAAAACACTGTGAAAACAACAACGGTGGCTTTGTACTAAGTTGCACTTCTGTGGCTATTAACTAATCCCGTAGGGATGAAAATATTATAGATTCTAGATCAAACAATGATCCAAAACCCCGTAGGGGTGTTATTATATCATGCTAAGGTAAAGGATCAGGCAGGACTTTGGGATTTGAAAGATAATACCCATCAATGGGCTGCGGAAAGTTGACTGCTTTGAGCCCATGTTGGGGTTTTCACCAACATGTAATGCAGTACAACCTAGCATTGTGAAAACACCACTATGGCTTTTTGGTGTTTTTAGGTTTACCCCTTAAGTCTGGGATCAAAATTCTCTGGCATGGCCTCCATTTCCTTTACATAGGAATGGAATGCAGGATGATCTCCAAATAGTAATAGATTGTGTTCCTGATGGGAATGCACTGATGGGACTATACATCCAAGAAACTTTTTTTCATTCCGTATTTCTTCTATTAAATCAGCCAGTCTGTGAGGGTAAGGTATTTTGTCCCAGTCCGGACGCAGACCTCCAATGTTTAATTGAATGAATGGGGCATCATCTTGAATGTTAAAGGTCCTTCGGTAGACCTTACTTGGCAAATTAGAACCACTATTAGCCAGGACCTCCAGCTTAGCCAGGGAGACAGATTCAGAAGTATAGACCACCCAGGTGCCAATGCGGTTCCACCGACCCTCAGCAAAGAGCGATCCTTTAGGGGGAAATTCATGGATAAAATCCTCTGACTCTATGCGATAGACGAGCATTACCCATACACATTATATCGAACTCTGCTGAGTGCTTGAAGTACAGAAATTCTTCCGTTCTCAGATGTGATCAATTCAATGGGTTTGCGACCACCTAAGTTTTGTATTGACGTGTTTAACCAGGCCTTAAACTGTTCTGAATCTCCATTGAAAGCCTGAATACCTTTCTCATAAATCTTTAAAAGGCTGGCCATTCTGTCAACTGTTTCACGGTCCAAATGGCGAATATTTCTGGCCCTATAATAAGTGGATTTACTAATACCAAGTGCATCAATTACCTGGCCAATAGAGAGGTTGATGATATCAGGAAGATCTTTTAGTAATTTTCCTGGAATATTTAAATCATCTATTCCGTCATAATTCAGGACTTTTTTTAAATATCCCGTAATCTCTTTGTTCGCCTTCAAAGAAATGCCCCTCACGGTTCTGCCCCTCTTAGATAGTGTCTGAACATTTGATAATTTGGTAGTTCGATTCATTTGGGACTAATTACTTCCTATATGAAACAACGATAAAGCTAATGCATTAGTTTGAATATGTAGAATTATTCATAAAAGGTTTTATAATGAACCAGCAAAAAAAAGCTCTTTATCAGCCGAGATTGGTGTTTTCACCAATATGTAATGGAGTATCTATCGTTGGTGAAAAACTCCAACGATGGCTTGGTTTGATGGCTTCTTTCAGTCTGAGAGCTCTGGTTGCACCTACTCGGATACGTTCATCCAGGTCAATTGGTCCCAGTTTGATTTTTCGAAATCCTGCGGTTCTCCCTCTGTAGAACGGCCATTTTGAATAATGTTAGTGATTTTCTTCTCAAGGGACTCAACTACCTCCGGATGCTCAAAGTACAGATTGGTAGTCTCGCCCGGATCACTTTCCAGATCATAAAGTTCATAGGGTGCTTCTCCAGATTGTCTGTCTATAAATCTGGGTGCCAACGATCCTCCTGAACCACGAAGCATGTTGAGTTTCCATTTTCCGTCAGTAATGGCAAAATGGCCGGAAGCCGAATGATGAATGACTGGTCCTCTTTTCTCTTCTACCTCCACTTCTCCGGACATATAAGGCAACAGGCTGTAGCTATCTTCAGCAGCATTTTCTGGGACCTCTGCCCCGATAATATCAGCAATAGTAGCCAAATAGTCCGTCTGACAAACCGGGGTATCTACCGTGCTCCCAGCCTGTATCCTATCCGGCCAGCGCATTAAGAAGGGCACCCGGTGTCCACCTTCGTAGATATCTCTTTTTCCTCCCTTGAAATGTAAACTACTGTAGTGATTGTAGGTGTCCCGCTGATACACATAATTCGTTTCCGCTCCATTGTCGGAGCTAAATATGACCAGGGTATTCTTTTCAATGTCATTGGCTTCTAAAGCATCCAACACCTGCCCCACCCGGTAATCGGTTTCCTCCATGAAGTCACCATAATTACCACATTCGCTTCGCCCCCTGAAATCAGGATGGGTACAATGCGGTAAATGAGGACTTGTCAACGGCAGGTAAAGGAAGAACGGTCTTTCATCTTTAGTCGCCTGATCAATGAATTCGACGGCTTTGGCTGCAAAGGTTTCCAATACCAACTCATCATTGAAAGATGGAGCAACTTCTATCCATCCTCCCCCTTCTCCGGGCTCACTTTCATAGGGTGGAGTCATTCGATAGGCGTTAGGATTCACTGCATCCCCATAAGAGCGGTCACTGGGGTCCGGTTTTTTCTTTGTCCAAAGCACCGGAGGATCCAGGACCCGGTCATTTTCCAGATAGGTGAGGATCCCATAATTCATCGATGCCGGGATCCCAAAGAAATATTCAAACCCATGCTCAGTAGGACCTTGTGTGAAAGGTTGCGACCAGTCGCGGTTTTCACCCCGCTCACCCTGAAATTCCATTTGCAGGTGCCATTTACCCACCATGGCAGTATTGTATCCTTTAGCTTTAAGCAGAGAAGCAATGGTCATCCGTCCTGCTTCAATGAGACAGGGTCCGTCTGCCTCAAGTACACCTTTTTTCAATGATGTCCTCCAGCTGTATCTTCCGGTCAGCAGCGAATATCGGGATGGAGTACATACCGCATCACTGCTATGTCCATTGGTAAACACCACACCCTCACTGGCTATTTTATCCATGTTGGGTGTCTGAAATTTTGCCTCGGGGTTCAAATAACTGACATCACCATAGCCCTGGTCATCGGTGTAGATGATGATGATGTTGGGTTTTAATGGCTGATTAGTATCATGCTCGCATGAGGAGAGGATGAACGTAGTAACCACCGCAAAAAAAGAAACCCACTTACTCATTTTAGTTCTTTCTTCTATTGTGTAATTCCAATACAAATCAATTGCTTACTCGTCTTGTGATATATTCTCCCTTTAGAAAATGATGGCGAGCTTAATGTCCATGTTTTTCCTTTTGGTCCGAGATCACTTACACCAATCAAACTGCGCTCATCAAAGACTTCTTTGGAAGTATCAAAGCAATAGACTACACCAGACATGGTCGTGTAAAGCAGCTTTTCATTGATCAGTACCGGATTGGGATTAAAATTCCATACCCAACCATCACGTTTGGATCGCTGATCCTGGGCAATATCCAACTCCCGAATGTTTTTAGTCTCAGTCTTCAGGTCCTTGTGCCAGATAAACTTCTTCTCGCCACCATTTATATCATATTGCACGGGCACCTCGAGATATTCTGCCAGACCAGTGTTCAGATCAAGCCGTCCATACGCATATTCAGGCTCGTTATATACCCTACGATTGTCTTTCTTGAAACACATAAAATAGCAATGATCTCCAACAATAATATTGGAATACCAGGCTGGAAATATCACGGATGAATCACCCAAATCAAGACTTTCCCTCTTTTGATAGGTTCCGGTGGTTGTATCATAAGCACTGAGTCTTACATCAGCGGTCAGGGATAATTTTCCCATAAGTTCACCTGTTTTTGCATTGATCTTATGCACCATATTTTCCTGCTCGGTAAACCACAGTGCAATCTCCGGTGTCCAGGTAGAGTTGTATAATGCCATGCCCTCATCAGTTTCATATCTCCAGATGGACTTTCCGGTATTCAAGTTGATCAATGAATATCCCTTGGGTGACTCCGGTACTTTATGATGGGCACCCCTGGCAATCAGCATAGCAGGTGTTCCCTCCTCAGTAATATTAAAACCCGGTGTGTCATAATGGGTCAATGCATCTTCCGAGATCCAAACTACTTTCCCTCTCTTTTTATCCAGTGCGTATAGATAGTTCCAGCCATAAACTCTTTGGCCGTCTTTCTTCCAATAGGTTTCCATATTGATTAATAAATCTCCTTGTAAGATGGGTTCAAATTGTTTGTTGAATGGGAAATGTACACCATCCAGTTCTTCTACTGGATTCCAGGCTCTTTCCCATATCAGGTTGCCTTCCATGTCAAAGCAAGCCAGTTTTCCACTGGCATTGAAAAACCACACATAGGTGCCATCGGTGACAGGTGCGGGGGTCGAGGAATCACTAAAACCATAGAAATAGGGACTCTTTGTCTTTCCTTTTAATGGTTTTTGCCACAAAACCTTCTTTTCTGCTGCGTCAATACATAGTGCCAATACGGAATTTGTCTGTAGCTCAGCCTTTTCACGTTCTTCAAACAATGGCTTCATGACCGTAAGGAAGATCTTATCTCCCCAAACAGTGATCCCTCCCTGCCCAACCTCGGGCAGGTCCATTGTCCACAGGATGTTCTCATTGGTCCTTACACTAAACTGTACCGGGAATTCCTGATTGGTGGTTATTTTCCAGGTACCACCAGGTCCTGAGGATTGGGGCCAGTAGTCAGGTGCGTTACCTGTTTGGTTTGTGCATCCTGATAGCACAACGTAAAGAAGCAGGGAATAAAGGGTTGATTTAAACATTACACGGTTAAGTTAATGGTAAAACTAACCTGTAATGATATCAATCTTTCTGGATATCACTGCGCAAATGTTTTCGCAACCAGAAAAGGTGAGGAATAAAAACTATTGATCTATTTTGGGAAATAACCAAATTCTGGAACGAGGTTCGACTTTGAGGATTCCTTTCATGTTGAGTGATTTCCCAGTAAACCCATCAATATCCGCATACTCAAAACCAGACAATTGTATTTCGACAGGTTCTTTCTTGTAATTGTGGATAATGACATCTCCATTAGACAGTGGCTGTGAAGTAACCCTTGAGGGAGCTTGCATTTCATAGGGTAACTGATGGTTAAAGATTCTCCTGATCACATTTGCCCATTCATCAGGTATCTCCAATATCCCCAGCGGTCTGGGACTCAATAACACTTCACCGACCGCATCAAAATCAGCTTGGGAAAAAGTGTGGGAATTCAGCACATAGATGTTGTTGTTCTCAGTCAGGTAAGGCTGTGGAACCTTATTCTCAACAGCTGACAACAATGTTTCTGCTTCGGATACCAAAAGTCTTGCTTCCAACTCCAGCGGCAGCTCTGGTTCAATGCTATTTCCTTCAACCTGTAGCTGGCTGGTCTTGAAAGGAACGATCGTGGGTTTGTTTACCCCCGCCAGTTTTGATAAAACGCCCTTATCATCCACTTGTGCTAAAAAACCTGCTGTCATGATAATCCTTGCGCCACTTTCAATGGATCTTATCGCTTTTTCAACGATCTCCGGATCAGCTGCTGCTTGTGTCGGGAGGAAAATTGTGGATGCTTCTGCTGGATAGGTACTTACCGGAATAACAGGGACTCCAAGCATTCCAATAAAATCCATCACATACAGATCACCACCTGCATCGCTATGTGGAGGTTTGTATGCCGGTATACCTGTTACCGGACTGGTTTTTACGGCTTTCGCCAGTTTAACGAGCTTTTCAAGGTCCATTCTCAAATGGTGATGTCCCGGATGGCCATTCACAAAACTGTCGTAATTAAATATGACGATTTCATTAGCACCTGCCAACACTGTCTGGTAGGCCTGCTCGATAAAATCCAATGCGTCACAATCACCATGGTCAAACCAGGCTCCCCCGATCTTGTCACCGGAGAGTGAGCTGATCCAACGGTAATTAATAAACCCTTCATAGGGCTGGACAAACCCAAATCGCTGGGTATACTGGCCCCGCGTCTCCGTTCCTACCCAAACCTTGTCAAACAACCGGGGTCCACTTTCCACATCATACCCAAACAGATGAAACCGGTCATACCACTGTGGGTATTTGATGATCATTTCGATATCCGGATTTACCGATTTTGCAGGTGCTATAAAGATAGAAGTAGCAAGCTCAGTCAAGAGGGACCTTCTATATTCTGACCATTCCTGTGCTCCTTTTGCACTTTTCGACTCCACACTGGTGTCACTGGTGCACAAAAAATCATCTACGATGAAAGTATCAAAGATCGGAGCTACATCGACCATCACCTTTCTCAATGCTCTTTGTGTTTTTTCATTCTGCCAGTTAAACCAACCCAATGGTCCTTCCTGCCTCACGCCAAACTCCCTTCCGGGCACTGTGGCAATACCACCAACAACCTCAAAACCCTGCTGTGAAAAGTATTCCGTCACTTCGGCCAGCAACTGGGGTTCTACCACCAGCCCACTGCGGTAAACTTCGAGATATACTTTGGTGATCCCATTGGCCATCATCAGGGAAGTAGCCTCTCTGAGACCGGCTTCCTGACTTAGTAAACGCTCCACGGTATGTGCAGTAATGTAAACACTCAGCTGAAGATCGTCTTGATGGGACAATGCAAACTCAAAGACGCTGTCCACATTTGATTTGGGTTGCTGACAGCCCATTGTCAGGCATAGAATCAATAGTGATAGAACGGACATCTTTTTAGGTGGGGTGTTCAAAGTGTACATGAGTTGTTTATTTGTTTATCCTGAAAATCCTGTGTGCAGTAAAGGTCTGCCCGTAGAAATCAGTGGCACGTACTTCCAGGAGATGTGTTCCGGGACCCAGATTTGCAGGTAATTTTCCTTGCCAGAAATGACTTGACTTGCTGGGATAATCCATCTTCCAACCTAAAGTCTCATCCAGGGTACTGCCTTTATATTCCATATCCATAACGGGACTTAATTCATGCATTTCTATATTAGCGGGATCACGTGTTTCTGTTTGCTCCAGTTCTAGCCAACCGCTTTGTTCATCCACACGCATCCTAAGTTTGGACCTGGACGTACCATTGAAAAAATTTACCAGTACCTGGGTGGTATCAGCACCTGTCAATAAAATATCATCCGGCAGATAGATATTCATCTGATAATCTGCCGGTCTGCGAGCTGCTTTGTACCTGATGCTGTATTGATTCCCTTCAAACCGAATCGTAGCATACCCATTGGGGGCGCCATCATTCATGGTGGTATGCGGGATACCCAGTTCATCCTTAATTCCACACCACCAGCTCCCACTCACTGTACCATTCACGAACATGTGGTGGGGCTTTTCACCATTCCAGCCATATTCTTCATCTAAAAAAGCATTGATCAGGGTGTGTGTATGACCGGCGATTGTAAGCGAATACTCCCTTTGCTCCAACGTTCGGAATATGTCTTCTTTGTTGTCACAAGCAACAATAGGAATGTGCATCATTAAAACAATCAGATGGTCATCAGGGATTTGATCCGATAGCTGTCTGACAAACTCAATCTGATCATCAGAAAAGTGGGCCCGATAGCCTCCTTCCTCTTTGAAATCCACATTGTTGAGTGAAACAAAGCAAACTTTTCCGAATGCAAATGCGTAGGTGGAGGGCCCAAAATTTTTAATGAATGTATCCTCTGCTCCCTCGTTGCCTTTTACTCCCCGATCATGATCATGGTTACCAAAAACATAATACCATGGTACTCCAATCTTCCCAATGCCCTGACTGATCTCGTCAAATAGCTCGGGGTCATCAGCAACAATGTCACCGAGAGCAACTCCAAACCGGGCAGTGCTTCCTATGCATTCTTCCACGACATCATGCATTACATAATTCACTTCTTTGATTCCTCTGGCCTGTGTATCACCAAAAAGCAACGCCTCGAAGTTATCAGAGTGCTGGTCATCTGCCCACAGCGGAAATTCCCGGTTGTTGGTTGGGTTGTTTAATATCCGATAGTGTTGAGGGACCATTGCATCATTCACAGGAACAATATAACCGGGGGGTTGAATCACAAAAAAGGATTTTTGGTCGGTCAACTTCAACTCCCACTCTCCTTTTTGATTGGTTTTCACAATATCTCGCCCGTTGCTCACCAGCACATCTTCCAATACTCTTTCTCCTGCATCCCGAACCAGGTTTTGATTCTCATCCAGGTAAACAATCCCTTTCACATTTTTTGGAATTGCCAGGGTTGCCCACATCACATGAGCTAATAAAAATGTGAGTATAAACCTTATTGAACGAATCAATGTAATCTATGTATTAAAGCTTGATGAAGATCTTTTTCTTAAAAAGGATCCAGGTTGGTATGAACACTATAAAGACATAAATGAGTGAATAGATCATCCCGGTGAACTTTTCTCCTAAACCTATTGAGGTGAAAGCATTAAAAAAGTGTATATTCAGCGTTTCACTGCCATAATTGATTCCATAAAAAATAGCTGCAAAAATATCACCCATGACATAGGCCGTGATGGCATTGGCTCCATAAATGATCCCAAATTTTGTTCCGTGGGTATAGCCTTTCATATCTACCACATAGATGGATACTCCAAGCGCAAGAAATGCGAATCCGGAAGTAACCAGCACAAAAGAGCTCGTCCAGATATTTTCATTAACGGGGAACGTAAGTCCCCACAAATAACCCGCAATGGCCATAAAAAACCCAATCACCATCAGATGAATTACCTGCTCCTCTCTCGATTTATCATTCAAAATAAGTACGCCTGCTAACATGCCAGTGATGCCCGACACAATGGCTGGAAAAGTACTCAATATACCTTCCGGGTCCCATGTGCCCTGCCACATCGTGCCGGGCAGGTATTTGCTGTCGATCCAGGCAGCCAGATTCAAGCCAGGCTCCAGCATCACCTTGCCGACTCCAGGTGTTGGGATCAATGTCATGGCTAGCCAGTAGGCAACAAGGACACCTCCTCCTATCCAGGCCTGTTTTTTCCAGTCAGCATTCAGAAAGAGAAATGCACATGCCAAAAACACTATCGCTATTCTTGGTAAGGTCCCGGTCCAGCGCAACTCGGCAAAATTAAAATCCCATAGCAGGTTAAGAAAAATTCCAATCGCAAAGATCTTGAATGACCTGATCAGAATCTTTTTATACATATCTCCTTTTGGTACACCTTTCTCGAGACGTTTTGTGTAGGCCAGTGCAATTGAAACACCCACAATGAAGAGAAAAAAAGGTGCGATGATGTCTGTTGGTGTCAGACCATTCCAAACAGTGTGCTTCAAGGGAGCATAGACATATTCAGAATTACCCGGGAAATTGACGAGAATCATAGCGGCGATGGTAAACCCACGCATAGCATCCAGGGAGATCAACCGGTTAGTTTGTGATATCATATCTTTTAAACTTAATATCTTATTATAGATTATACTGTAAAACTGACGGGTCAGACTACATTACCCGCTCAGATGTTAAATTTGAGTAAATTAGTCGCCATGAATCGTTTAGCCTCTATTTCCCATTTTAGCAATATCAGGTAAATAATTCGCAAAAGGCGATAGTACCATCTTAAATATCAGCGTATTATTAGGGTTAGAGGTTTATAACATTATCTTAATTCATGATGAAAATCGGAGTCGATTTGGGTGGGACCAACATCCGTGCCGGACTGATACACAATCAAAAGGCTGTTGAGATCAAAAAGATCAATTTAGAAAATAAAGACAGTCTTGAAAGCACACTGGAACAATTGATCCAGCTAATTGAATCAATTCACAACCCTGAGGTGTGTGGCATTGGCATAGGAGTGCCATCGGTTGTTGACCGTGAACAAGGCATTGTATTTGATGTGGTGAACATCCCTTCATGGAAGGAAGTACACCTCAAGGACATGCTTGAAAAGCAGTTTGATGTTCCTGTATTCATCAATAATGATTCAAATTGTTTCGTTTTGGGCGAAAAATATTTTGGTGCTGGACAAGGTTATGACAATATTGTCGGGATAACCATTGGGACCGGACTGGGAGGAGGCATCATTATCAATGGATCGCTGTTTAATGGGGTGAACTGTGGGGCGGGTGAAATAGGCTACCTTCCTTTCAAAGATCAGGATCTCGAGTACTATTGTAGTTCCAATTTTTTTGAAAAGATACATCATACCACAGCTTATGATACTTTCCTGAAAGCTGAAGAAAACGATAAAGATGCTTTGAAACTTTGGGATGAATTCGGAACAAACATGGGCTTTGCGCTCAAATCTGTCATGTACGCATATGACCCCGAGATCGTGGTTTTAGGAGGATCGATAGCGGCCGCCTATCCTTATTTCAAGGATAAGATGTATGATTCGCTCAATACCTCTTACTTCCCTAAATCCGTGAAAAGACTTAAAATTTGCCTCTCTGAAATTGAGAATGCTTCTATGCTGGGAGCAGCTGCTTTGGTCATACAGCAGGAAGAAACAACCGTACAGTAATCCACAGTTAGTATAAAACACCTCTCATGAAAAAAAATTATCTGATCGTCGCCTTAATTCTCCTCACATTCTTTGTCGTATCCTTTCTTACAAACATTCTCGGTGCATTAAATCCGAATATTTCGGCCAGTTATACACTGACTGAAACGATGGCAGGCTTTCTTCCCTTTGCATTCTTTATCGCATATGGAGTCATGTCCATTCCCTCGGGGATACTGGTAGAGAAATTGGGTGGCAAGACCATGATGATCATTGCCTTTGCCATTGCTTTTTCTGGCTCACTGATTTTTGCATTGGTACCAGTTTTTGGCGTATTTGTTGGATCATTGTTCACAATCGGGGCCGGGATGGCAGCTCTACAGGTCGTAATCAATCCTCTATTGAGAGTCTCAGGTGGAGAAGAAAATTTCGCGTTTAATTCCGTGATGGCTCAATTGATTTTTGGTTTAGCATCCTTTATCAGCCCATTGATGTATACTTATCTGGTCATCAACATCAATCAGGGTGCAACTGAAAAACCGTTCATTGGACTGATGAGTCAACTGGTGTCAATTGACATGTCCTGGGTCTCTGTCTACTGGGTATTTGCTTTAATCAGCCTTTTGATGATCGCATTGATCTTCTTCATCAAATTCCCTGAGGTAAAACTGAAGGAAGACGAGAAGGTGGGGAGCAAAGCAAGCTACCTGGAGCTGTTCAAAAACAAATATGTCATTCTCTACTTTCTTGGAATTTTTTGCTATGTAGGTTCAGAACAGGGTATCTCCTACTGGATGTCTAAATTTCTTAGTGTCTACCATGGATTTGATCCTGATACCAGTGGTGCCAGCGCAGTATCCTACTACTGGGGATTGATGACCATCGGTGGCCTATTTGGTCTGGTATGCATGAAGTTGTTTGACAGTAAACTTGTACTTAGGTGGTTTACCATTCTTACCATTTTGTGTGTTTCTTTCGGGCTTTATGGTGGGCCCGGCATTTCACTGTGGGCTTTTCCAATTTCCGGTTTCTTCATGTCTGTGATGTATCCCTCTATCGTGTCCCTGGGACTCAATTCAGTTTCAGAACATCACGGGTCCTTTGCTGGTATCCTTATGACAGGAATTGCCGGTGGAGCTGTTGTGCAGATCCTGATTGGCGGATTAAGTGATATGTTTTCACTGAAAGTGGGTATGACCTTTGTTTTTGTCACACTTGGCTATGTCTTAAGCATCTCGTTTTGGGCTAAACCCATCATAGCTAACAAGACAATAAATAGCCTGAAAGACCTTTTTAAAGCAGAATGATAGTAATTTAAAGGTGCAATGATCAAGATAATTCTCTTAACAGACTTTGGAGAGGAATATGGCACCAGCCTGTTGAAAGGGATCACTAAGTACTCACACAAATATGGGCCATGGGTATTTTGCAGAATGCCTGGCTATTACCGGGAAAAAAATGGTGTGGAAGGGATCCTGAAATGGGCCAGGGATTGGGATGCCAACGGCATAGTGGGGCAATTTTATTCAGATTCCCATGTGGAAAAGTTTATGGATGCCGGAATAGCGGTTGTTGCCCAGGATTTCAAAGAAAGGCAGGAAAACATTCCTAATATTACGGGTGATTATCTCAATACAGGCCGCATGGGTGCAGAGTATTTCCTGCGCAAAGGGTTTAAGAACTTTGCTTTTTACGGGTTTAAAAACATTGTTTGGTCCAGAGAGCGTCTGCAGGGTTTCGAAAACCGCGTAAGAGAAGAGGGTTACGAAGTACATCAGTTTGAGCATAACAGACGGTTTAAATACAGGGAATTATGGTATTACAAACCTTCAGCCTTAAGTAAGTGGTTAAAATCCCTACCTAAACCTATCGCACTTATGACGTGTGATGACAACCAGGGTATGCATATCACGGAAGCATGCCGTGTCTCAAATATCAGGATACCGGAAGAGGTGGCGGTGCTAGGCGTTGATAATGATGAAATGCTCTGCAACCTTTCCGATCCACCATTGTCAAGTGTTGCCCTGGATATTGAAAAAGGAGGTTATGAAGCCGCCAGGTTGCTTCACACGATGATCAACACCAAGAATAAGGAATTTTATGATATTGTCGTTGAACCTACACAGGTGGTCACAAGAAACTCAACTGACATCTATGCAGCCAAGGATAAATATATAGGGATGGCACTGAAATATATTCATCACAACATTGACAAGAACATGAAAGTGAGTGATGTACTTACCCAGGTTCCATTGTCAAGAAGGTCACTGGAGATCAGGTTCCAAAAAGTGACTGGTTTACCTGTATATGAATATATTTTCAACCTGAGGATTGAGCGATTCACTCAAAAGTTATTGGAAACTGACAACTCGATTTTTGAAATTGCCGTGGACCTGGGTCTCAACGACAGTAAAAATATTGCTCAGCAATTCAAACAGATCAAAGGCTGTACACCCACCGAATATCGAAGGAAATATCTGGTGGAAAAGGAAAAGTAAGATTTATTAAATCTATTGGCTGATTACGGACTTTAGTAATTTGGTCACCTTATCTCTCTCCATTGGTTTGGTCAGGTAATTGACGACCTGATCAAAATTAAATGATTCTTTGATCTCTGAAACTGAAATAGAAGAGCTCAACATAATCACGTTTAACTTGATCTTATTGACAGTAAGCTTTTTCAAAAACTCAAATCCACCCATTCCAGGCATATTGATATCAAGAAATACCAGGTCAGGTTTTCTAATAGATAATGTCTGAAAAGCCCTGTTAGCGTCATTGAACTCACTGATATTCCAGTTTGGATTGCTCTTTTTGAGTATTATTTTGTTCAATAGATTCTGAGCTGGATCATCATCAATGAGCCAGATAGTATTAAGTTGTGAACCAATGTCTTTTTGATTTCTCTCAATGCCTCTACCTATATTGATAAATTTGTTGGCATCCATTATCCGCTCATCCAGGCTTGCAACCGCCTCATCGAGTATCTCAATACCGGAGTCCAGTGACATCCTTCCTAGTTTGATCAATGGAAACAGCCTTTGAATTATCAAAAGCCTCTTTTTCATATCTTCAGGTGACTCTCCAGACGGATGGTCCTTATGGATAAAAGATTCATTGAATTCATGTTGCACCTGATTCAATTCGTCTATCTGATTAAGTTTATCAGAGACGGCCTGGTCGATAACTGATTCCAATTCCTCTTCAATGATAGAATGCCTGATGATGGCGTCCATATCCGTATCCATAACCGTTGATGACTTCTTATCCCAGTCATCTCCAATTAAAAATATGAAGGGTGAAAAGGTAAGGAGACCATGGCTACCCATGTCTTCCAAAATATCTCTGGCAGAAAGATCCGGCAAATCGAAATCGCAAATGATAATATCCGGTTGTTCTCGTTTGGCAGCCATGCTGCCCCCAAAACCCGTCTTTTCAATTATCAATGTATATTGATTTGCAGAAAGTGCTTTTGTAATTGCCGTTTCAACACGATCATTCCCTACGATAACCAATACTTTTTTGGTAAACCGTTCATCCTTAGCAAAATTTTGATCTTGGGTTAACACCTCTTCCATATTTTTTAATTAATAATCAACACTACGAAATTGAGCTATTCAACTTTATTGTAGCAATACTTTTCGATAATTGGCAGATAGTTTCGCTTATTGGCATAAATGAAGCTTTAACGAGAAGTACTAAACTTCTATTTCAGCTCCATAAACAGGAAATCCTGCCCTTTGATATAAAGATAGTGAAAAAGATGTAAAACCGCTAGATAGAAATAAATATTAACAGCGTTGTATATTATTAATCCATACTGTCTATGGTGTACTTTGAGATGATCGGATTGAATTTAGAATTCAGGTCTTCCCGGGCCTTTATAGGGTACTGCACCAAATTGTTTGTTTCTAGGCTCTACCGTTAGCAATTCCTCGTTGGAGGTAGTAGGAGCCTCAATAAACCCATAATATCTACCCATCCAGTAATCACGTAAAAACCCGGTCGGTTCCATGACCTGAGCTCCGGAACCCCCATCCAATACAGTGGCAGGCCGGCTACCTCTCATCACCCCGGATTCCCTGGGTGAAATGGCTTTTACTCCCCCTTCGTAAGATTTATAGCCCTCTTCCACAAACAGATCATCACGATGAGAATTATGAAACCTGTGAACCACACAATCCAATGTCCATGCCCTCAGGTGTTTCACGCATTGCTCATTGTCAAAATCATTGCTGGTATAGGCTCCATAGGTAAAATTAAACCAGGGGACATGTTCCATGCGTTTAATCTCATAGGTTCGCTCTAAACTTCTCAACAGGAAAGATCGTGTTTCAGGATCATCGGTGTATCGCAAAATTGTATTATAAGCTTCAAATGCCAGGTTATCATCCCATGGAGCCAATGTAGACGGAGGGAATGTGTTTTTTTGCCTCAATGTATTGTTCAGGTAACCAAGATCCACCAATTCCTCAAACCCTTCTTTAAAGTCTTCATCTCCGGATAACTTATAGGCAGCCTGAGTGAACGCTAGTGCTTCCAATCCATTGACGCCCCGGTCGTTGTACCCATAAGGTCTTAGAAGGTACTCAGGGTTCCACCTTCCCCAGCGTGTAGGCTTTCCATCCATATCTATTAAGACCCAATTGTTTTCCATGATATAGCGTGCAATCCTCACCAAATGCTCCTTAGCTAACTCTTTTTCTTCTCCTTCAGCAATCAAGTCATGAAATAGTGAGACAGCATAAAAATGAGCAATCACCTCATCGCTGGAGGTATCCCCTTTCCAGTAAAATTTACCGTCCTTGGTTTCATACCATTTGGCAGGAAGACCTCCGGAGCCATGTCGGCTTAGTCCCCCCTTATCTCCATCTTTAGAATAAATGGCCCTGGCAAAAAATCCGTCAATTGGAGTAATACGCTCTAACCAGACCAGAGCTTTGAGTGCATCTATGGCTTCCTGTCGTGCTGTTTCATCCCCGGTTACTTTGTACTTGAATGTCATAGCTGCCAGATACGTGGCTGTATGGGCTCCGTCATTGTCGCTCACCGACCGAATCCATTCACCATCACTTTTGTACAAGGACTGAATAAACCCTAGTCTTTTATGTCCCCACTCATGAATATGACGTTCATAGTAGTTTGCTTTCTTTTGTAGTGTATAGGGTTCATAGCTGATCACTCCTATACCTCCATCTGTAGCGATATAAACCTGCTTTCCTGAAACAGTGATCTCATTTACCTTGTTGTCTGGCAACCAATGATCTGCACCGAAATAATGCCATTCCTCACCAACTTTTCTGACTGCACCTCTGGCTGTACCAACCCAAAGATCATTGTCGAAGCCTCGCGTCAGAGCAGTTGTATTTTCAACGGGTAGGCCATCCACTCCTTTGATCACCTCGAGGTTTGCGCCACGCAACTCTCCCAGCCCTTTGTCAGTGCTGATATATAATTTGCTGCCAAAGCTTAATAGATCATTGGTTTTTCCGTAAGGGAGATGCCCCCAATCAATAAAATCTGTGTTTACAATATGTCCGTCAAACTGAACAAGCTCATTTCTGCGTAAAACATGCAAAGTACCGCTGTACGAGTCTATCCTACTGATCGGCCCAAGCCTTACAGGGTCTGTATGGACCTGTGTGCCATCCTCCATCAATGTGGTAATGTCACTATTGAGATATCCTCCTTCAGGTTTGATCGAAACCAACTTATTGCCTTCCAACCTGTAAATATCATCGACTGTAGCGGCATGCAATGCACCTAAATGAGTACACAGATCTACAATCAACAGATCAGATACTTTTTCCCATGACTTTCCGGTATACCGGGATAATCCATTGCCAGTCAAGGCCCACAGTTCACCATTCAGAGAGATCAACCTGTTGACATTCTGAGGAGCTTTCTTTGCTAACTCAAGCTGATCATTATTCAGAGAATACATCTGCGATTCTACCACAGCGAAGACCTGATCCTTCCAGGCTCCTATACTTGAAATTGGCTGATCAAAAGGAATTTTCTTTGAAACTTCCTGGAGGTAAACTTCATCTGCTATGGGTTTCCAAAACTTTTCGGAGGATTGGGCAAAAACGCCCAATGAAAATAAAGACAGGATAATTTGCGTGGATAGGATCTTGAATGATTTTGACAAAAGAATTCTAAGCATCGGAAAATGTTTTAATTGTTGCTTAATATACCCGCTTAATAGTGTGTCAGGCTATTTACGCAGCTACTTTAATCCTACCCATACCAAGGTGTGTTCCTGGAAAAGGTCTGTCGAGGGACAAACCTGGGGAAGGGAGGCTATTAATCATCTCATTTATAGCTGATTGGTTTAAGAAACGAAGGGTTATGAATGGTCTGTCAGGGACACCAGGGAGAGGAGGTCTACATCAATCCCTGAATCTGACCTTCTTTCTTAATAACAAAATCGATCAATTCATCCGCGATCTTTTGGTGGGTAGTATCGAAATCGGTTATGGGTTCCCTCACCTTGGGAGTGGGATAAACACCCTGCTTCCATAGCAAACGTTTAAAAAAATGGATGGAGATATCCAGGTGTTGATTGGAAAACGCCAATACTGGCAAAATCTCATTGAAAAGGGCTTTCGATAGATCAATTTTTCCTTCCTTAAAGTCACTAAATATCCTGGTGTAAATCTGATGCATGCCAGTGGGCATAAAGGCATGTACCCCCCGCTCCAGGGCTTCGGGCATTTGCGAAACAGCCCATCCTCCACTGACATTCAACCGGCCATTTGTTTTACGGAGAATGTTAGAATATTTTACCCCGGCTGGCACGGTTTCAACCTTCAGACAACGAAACGCCGGTGTTGATTCAAAGAGTTCCAATATAAGATCGTCCGAAAGCCCATAACCTCCCGGATCCCAATCCTGAAGCATCACTACTTCGGGAGCATTATTCATCAATCGCATAAAATCTTCTTTGAATTGATCCTCCCTTTTGAATGGAAACTGGATCAGAAAGTGTTGACAACCCAGCTTCTGATAAGCTTTGATCATTCGACCCGAGCCCTCGATATCCACATCCGCTGTACCCGCAAAAACAGGGACAGCACCATCTACCACCTCCAGTACTTTGGCTACCATGTTTAATTTTTCAGCATGGGATAGTTTTTGAACCTCGGAAGCCATGGCAGGGACTAAAAAACCGGAAACACCTGCTTTGAGTGCATTTTCAACATTGCTACCTAAAGCCTGAAAGTCAACCTGATCTTCTTTTGTAAAAGGAGTATTGAGAACAGTGACAATTCCATGTAATGGATAGCATTCTTTCATTTTCCTTCCTCAATAAGGATTGGCACACTAATCGATTACCGCAGTCTGAATTTTAAGCATGGCTGCAGCTATTTTATCCATATCCTCTTTATTGCCTAACATCGCATGCTGCATGATCCAAACCGCATCTTCATAACAGGCCTTCTCTGTTTCGGGACAATGCACGTTTGTATAATCCACTTCCTCCGGAATGGCATAGCACAGGAAATTCTTCTTCTGGAATAGAGGCTGTTTATAAAGCGGTTCGGGATAACCCATGAAAGAAGGCACGCCCTCTGCAGCTAACATATCCGCAAACTCCTTTTTGGAAAGATTACTAAATTTTGTTTTATCATATTTAAAAATGAAAATATGATAAGTGTGCAGGGTTTCTCCTTTTCCTCTTTTCAGGGGTTCTATCCCCTCGATATTATGAAGTAATCTACTCAGATATTGTCCGTTCTCATCTCTTTTCCTGGTTTGTGTCTCCAGTCTTTCCAGCTGTTTCAGTAATAAAGCAGCCTGCAGCTGGGTAATCCTGTAGTTACACCCCAGGTTATGATGCTCATACCACACTCCTCCCTTAATTCTTCCCACATTTCGCAGGGAATTCATCATATCATAGAGTGCTTCGTCATTGGTGACCACAATACCTCCTTCCCCACTGGTCAGGTTCTTGGAAGATTGAAAGCTGAAACAACCTGCATCCCCAATGCCACCTAATTTCTTGTCCTTGTACTCACCTCCATGCGCATGTGCAGCGTCTTCAATCACCCTCAACCCATGTTTTTCCGCTATAGCCATGATGGCATCCATGTCACAGGCCTGACCGGCAAAGTGTACGGGAATTATGGCTTTGGTTCTGGGAGTAATCGCTGCTTCGATTTTCACCGGATCCAGGTTATAGGTATCGGGTTCAATGTCAACAAATACCGGAACACAGTTAGCTTCCAGGATAATGGATGCACTGGCTATAAAGGTGTAAGGCGGTACGATCACCTCATCACCAGGTTTTACTCCACAGGCAATGAGTGCCAGACGGAGCGCCACTGACCCATTCACACAGGAAATGGCATACTTTGTGCCACAATAGGCCGCATAAGCGTTTTCAAACTCCTCTACTAGCCCTTTACAGTCAGGATTGCCCCAGGCCCCGGTTTTTGCGACTTCCAAGACAGCCTGCACATCGCTTTCTTCGAAAATTGGCCAGGGAAAAGTCTTGGAAATTGTTTTTGGTCCACCATTGATGGCCAATTGTTCTTTCGTTTCTAAGCTCATTTGTTGATTACTGAATATTATTTAGTATGCTGAAAACACAATTTGATTGTTTCGAGTGAACTTTCAGGTAAACAAACTTCTGGCTTTTTACCTTCACGAATACACTGATAGAAATAATCAATCTCTTGATAAAATCCATCCGGCGCATCAATACCTTTCACATGCGTGGTCTCTTCATGTGTTGCTACCTGAATCGATTCTGGTGTCAAAGTAGAATAAAAAATGCTGGCTTCTTCAAACTGGGCTGAAAACCCTGCCTGAAAAGGGAAAGTGGAATGAAAGACATTGCCGCCTTCAACCTTCACCCTGATCCCTAACTTATTGTAGATCCAAAATGCACAGGTATAGTCATTGTTACTTAGGTATCCGGGCATGGAGGTGCTTTCTATGGTATCAGGCGGGCCAAACAGATAATTGACCATGTCAATGTCATGGATCAACAGGTCAAACAATGCACCTCCGGACGATCCGAAATCGGTCTGCTTTTCTTTCCATTGTCCCCAGGACGGCACACCGGAAAACCTCGAAAGGCTTAAAAACTTCAGGGAACCATAAGTTTTGTTGTCGATCCATTGCTTGAGTTGCTGATAGGGTGGCATAAATCTCACTACGTGACCAACCATGAAAATACAATTACCCTTATTGGCTAAATCAATTAATTCCTGTCCTTCATTCACATCCAAAGTCATTGGTTTCTCAAGGAAAACGTGCAATCCCTTTGAAAGAAGCTGTTTGGCAATAGCATAGTGGAGATCGGTATGCACACATACATGCACGGCATCAAGTGTCTCATTGTCCAGACAAGACTGCACATCAGCATACTTACTGATTTCGCCAAATACCTCATTGTCTATTTCCTCAATCGCAAAATTGCCTGTTTTCGAAGTCAGCTTTTGCTCGATCCCACCTACATCCTTATCGATAATGGCCGCCAGCTTCAGCCGATCATTTTTAATGATATTGGCAGCATGGGTCATCCCCATAAAACCGAAACCCACAATGGCTATATTTTGCATATTATAGTTGTCCGTTTAGTCTTGTAGTCTACTGGCTTGAAATTAGAAAAGGCTATCCAATATTTAAAATTCAAAGCGTCTTTGCATGCCTGGCATCTCTCCATGTATGTTGATGGCAATGAAAGCCAAAATGGCAATAACCAACAGGAGCAGTAAGAAGTTTCTACCCCAATGCCTGTTTTCTGCGATGGGATTAAAAACTGGCTGTAATCTTGGGATAGCGATCAAAATGATAACATAATTAACGATGTAGAGATATTGTTCGATCCTGTAAGTGCTAATCAGCGCACCGGTTATCAGAAGACTAAATAATGTATACAGGGCAAAATGCGTATAGAAGAAAGTTTTTACCTCAGATCTTGAATATTGAATTAAGTCGCCAGCTTTTTTAGCCTGATACCTTATTATATAGTAAGCAGTGTAAACCAGGATCAGAAAAAATACACCAAACTTAATGGTCCAGGCTATTTCTGTTGTGTCGCCGGTAATTAGTTTAGCATAGATGCCCTGAATTTTCTCTATGGTGAAAGTCTGATCCCACACCACAAAAGGAATAAACAGTATCACAAATAACAAAGGGATCAAATTAGATGGTTTTCTCTGAAGGTCATCTGAGGGCTCCCAATGAGATGTAAAGGTGCCATAGGCCATTCCCACACCACCAAAAAAGCCCAGAGAATACTCCATCACATTCCAGAAATTGAATGAAATACCAGATACATTGCCCAGCACCTGGAGGAAATCACCAAAAGCAAATCCAAATCCTCCTCCCAGCCCGGAAAATACAGCTACTCTTAGGGCGGCTTTGTAGTCAAAATGTTTTGTGAACCACCATAGAAATAGTCCTACCCCCAGACATGCTGCCCAAACTTCTGACCTCGGTGGAGTCATAAACCACTCCCATTCAATGATGATGAAGAAATAACAGACGATAGCACTGGCTACCGATCCGGTAAACAGGGAAAGCCAATTGACTTTTTTAGCTTTTGTATCAGCCAGCACCAGTCCGAACAACCCTCCGCCTACAAAACCATACAACCCTCCAATGACGAAAAGCATCAATAAGCCATAGTACACATTGATAAAATCAGT
This sequence comes from Cyclobacteriaceae bacterium, assembly GCA_965223915.1. Classification (GTDB taxonomy): domain Bacteria; phylum Bacteroidota; class Bacteroidia; order Cytophagales; family Cyclobacteriaceae; genus UBA7330. The sequence goes on from OZ245027.1 coordinate 5,428,037, forward strand.
GCCCCTTCCATAACCCACGACCACACCATAACTCATCAATCCACCTAACCCCCACCCAATCGCAGCAGCCATGGTTGCTTTAAACAATTTGCTGTACCAATCAGACCTTCCTGATATTAAAATGACACAGATGGCTCCAACCGCCCCGGCCCAGGCTGCACCTTGTTCATGACCAAACTGACCCCTTATTGCCCAATTGGTGCCCAAAGTCATTCCTACAATGATCAGATTTAATATTAGTTGGTTATTCTTCATCATAATTGCCAGGTATGGGTTTTGTCTCTGGCTATAATACGAACTATTGATTCAACCGGGCTATCGTTTTGAAGAACTAAAGCTTGCCAAAAGCAGCTGTGAAGGAAGGCAATTCTGCAAACCATCAATCATCGATAATAATATGTGTAACACAAATATTTTTTATATGGGTAGCCCGATAATATAGTCTTAAAGTATTTAGGGTGATAGCTTTTGATAATAAGCAGATGGATTCAGAGAAATTATTTGAGAAACTAATAAACAATGAGATCTCCAGAGCGGAATTTGAAGCACTTCTGGAAAGCCTGGACGATCCTCAATTGGTTGCCAAATATGATGCGTATTTGGAATCTTTGTTTCTCCAGGAGATAGAGACTTCTTTGAAAAACTCCGGAAGCAAGTCTAATCCATCACAGCCACTGAGAAAATCATTTTCAAAAACTTATGAACCAAAAACCAGCAGCTTAAAGAAATACTATTCCATTGCGGCTACATTGCTCGTATTGACCAGCATTGGTTACTACATAATGTTGGTTCTCCCTACAAACATTAATGAAAATAAGGAAGCTACATTGGAAGATAACAGCAATGCATTGGTCATCAGGAACACTCCCAACAAAAGGATGTTTCGGACCAGGCTTGCAGATGGAAGTTTTGTACATCTCAATGCTGTAAGCAGTATCTCCTATCCCAGAAAATTCAACGCAGACAAAAGAGCAGTTGAGGTTATCGGTGAAGCTTACTTTGATGTGAAAAGAGAAGAAAATAGACCCTTTACCATTAAAGTGAAAGAATATGAGGTTGAAGTCCTGGGAACATCCTTTAATATCAGAGCCTATGAGGATGAGGAAACATTCTCAGTAACTGTAGAGACAGGGTCGGTGAGTGTAGCCTTTGAAAATGGTACTATGGACCCTGTAACACTCACCAGGAATCAAAAACTTTTGTTTTCACAAGCAGAAAACACCATGAGAATCCTTGCAGTCAACCCTGAGCATGAGTTAAGCTGGCGAAAAGGCATTCTTAGGTTTGATTCCACACCACTACAAACTGTGGAAAAAATGATGGAGCGCTGGTATGGGGTAGAAGTCATTATTGAAGACAGTGATATCTACAATAAATCATTAACAGGTGTACATCAAAACGAAAACATTAAATCTGTACTGGAGTCATTGACATTTGCCACCGGTACTTCCTATACTATTAAAGACAATAAAATATTCATCAAAAACTAAAACTCTATGGACAAAAACAAAACAATGACACCACTTTTCAATCCAATTTCAAACGCTTAATAATTTAAATACTTAACTATGAAACCAAAACTTACCAAGTTTTTAAGGCAATTGCTGGTACTCTTGGCAATTGTTGCTTACAATGCGACTTACGCGGTTTCTACAGGTCAGCCAGGCCTTGAAGAAACCAAATTGAGTCTGAATCTTCGTGAGGGGAAAGTCATCCAATTGATGAATGAGATCTCTGAGCGAACTGCGTATAATTTCATCTACGAGGATGAAATTAAAGGTGAATTGAATAAAAAGATTCAATTAGAGCAGGGAAGCAATCTCCAGGAAATCTTAAAGGAGATCTCTAAAAAATCTGATCTTGAATTCAGAGCTGTTAATAACAACATTGTTGTGAGAAAACGAGCTGAAGTAAAGACAGAGGTTATTCCTGCCAGTGTTTTTCAGGGAACAAGGATCACGGGGAAGATCACCTCGAGTGAAGAGCCTTCCGGTTTGCCTGGTGTAAACATTGTTGAGAAGGGTACCACCAATGGTACAGTTACTGATTTTGATGGTAACTACTCCCTTGTTGTAGGAGATGCCAATGCTGTACTTATTGTTAGCTCAGTTGGTTTTACCACCCAGGAAATCCCTTTAAATAACAGATCAGTTATTGATGTTTCACTTGAGCCTGATGTTACTTCACTCGGAGAAGTAGTTGTAACAGCCCTGGGTATAGAGCGTGATCAAAAGTCACTGGGCTATGATGTAGGGCAAGTAGATGGTGAAGCGTTAACTCAGGTTTCTCAGGATAATGTACTGAACTCTTTGGCCGGTAGAGTAGCTGGTGTAACCATTAACCAGACCAGTGGCCCCGGATCAACAGTTAGTGTGACCATTAGGGGTGCTACCTCGTTGACAACTGATAACCAGCCATTGTTTATTGTGGATGGTGTATTCATGGGTAACTCTCTGAATAACATCTCACAGAATGGGGATGCGAACCAGGTGGATTATGGAAATGCTATTTCTGATATCAACCCCAGTGACATTGCTGACGTGACCGTATTGAAAGGTCCCAGTGCGGCCGCATTATATGGAACCAGAGCTGGTAATGGAGTAATCATCATTACCACAAAATCAGGTTCTAAAGCAAAGAAAATTGGTGTTTCTGTTTCTTCTAACACGCTCTTTGAGCAGCCATATAGATATCTTGATTTCCATTACAAGTATGCCAATGGAGGAAGAAACTCTACATTGGATGAAGGTTCTGCCTACTGGGGTGGTCCGGAACTTGATGCGGGAATTGTTGTTCCTCAGTATGGATATGACCAGCCTGCTGAACTGAGATCTTATCCGGACAATATGAAGAATTTCCTTGAAACAGGAATTACATCAACAAATAACGTCGCAGTAACGGGAGGAGGAGAAAATGGTAATTTCAGAGTTTCGTATTCAAACATGTCTATGAAAGGAATGATCCCAAACAATGACAGGTTTAATAACAGTCTGAAAACTAATTTCACTTACGAAATACTTGATAACCTGACACTTAATACGAATATCACACTTGCAAGGACACATTCCAATGACATCCCAAGTACAGGAGATAGAAGAAATAATCCATTGCAAGCTGTATATGAAGCTTCTTACATAGATATTGCCTTACTTGAGGATTACTGGGAGCCGGGTCTGGAAGACGTACAACAGCGTCCATTCCCAAGAGGTGATAGTCCTTATTTCATTGCGTACGAAATGAGTAACTCATTCAAAAGAGATAGGATATACGGTACCGCTTCATTAAGCTATGCATTCACCGATGACCTTTCATTAACTGTACGACACTCCATGGATAGCTATAATGAAAGCAGAGAAACCATTATCCCGTTTGGTGCGGACAGAATGCCAAAGGGAAACTATACCCTACAGGATATTTTCTTTCAGGAAAGGAATAGTGATTTCCTATTGTCTTACAACAAGGTATTCAATGATAATTGGGACATAAGCGTTTCTGCTGGTGGTAACATTATGAACAGACAGAATACCAATTCCAGGACTGGCTCTGGTGGCAACAGGAGAAATGGATTGGTTGTGCCAGGTCTTTATACTGTAGACAATATCCCATTGGATAATATCAGTGTGAACAGCAGAAAGTTTGAAAGAGCTATCTATAGTCTTTATGGTCTTGCTTCCATTGGAATTGGGGGGCAAGTTTATTTAGATCTTACTGCTAGAAATGATTGGTCAAGTACACTCCCACCGGTAAACAGATCTTATTTTTACCCTTCCGCGTCACTAAGCTGGTTAGCCAATTACACATTTGATCTTCCAGCGACCATAAGTCTATTAAAACTTCGAGGAGGCTGGGCACAGGTAGGTAATGATACAGATCCTTATCAACTTGAGCCAACGCTTAATTTAGGATCATGGAATACCTTGATTACACAAAGTGTACCAAGTACCCTATTGAATGCCAATCTGGTTCCTGAACAAAACACCTCCATTGAATTTGGTGTAGACTTAAGTCTTTTTGCTGATAGAGTTCGATTCAGCGGAACTTATTACACCATGGACAATGAAAACCAGATCTTCTCTGTGCCATTACCAAGGTCTTCAGGGAACAGCAGTGAGCTGATCAATGCCGGCTTGATCAATAGTCAGGGATGGGAGTTTACTTTTGGTGGTACGCCCATTCAGAATCCTAATGGAATCACCTGGGATATCGATTTCAACCTGACAAGGAATCGAACAACTGTTGAAGAGTTGACCGAAGGACTGGATTTTGTCCAAATTTGGAGGGAAAACGGTGGTGCTTATTCATTTATTGGCGATCAGATTGGTGATATCTATAGTGAAAGCTATGCAGTAGTAAGAGACCCTAACTCACCATACTATAAATGGCCAATACTTGAAGGTGGTGGATGGACTAATCTTGATGAGGTAGAAAATTGGGAAAAAGTTGGAAACTTCAACCCTGACTTCCTGCTTGGGATGCAAACCAGAGTTACCTATAAGCAATTTACAGTAAGTGCCAGCTTCGACTGGAGAAATGGTGGTGAATTCCTATCTTACACTTACCGCTATGGTGAGTCTGACTGGAGGTCTTCGCGTCAATTGGAAGGACTGATTCCAGGTGGGCTGTTTTCTGAGCAGGAGTTGGAAGATTTCCTCAAGTCCAATCCTGAAGAAAATATCATTCCTCAGATTGGTAGATTTCCAAGAGTTGGAGGACACACTGCTGAAACTGGTGGATTCACCCTTGGTGATGGAGGAACAGATGGAGCATTTATTCCAGGTGTAGTGCAAACTGCTGGTGCAGATACTCCTGATGACTTTTCAGATGATGTTTATACTGAAAACCTTGGAGGTCCGGGAACAATCTTCGCGCCGATTACTAATACTTATCCATGGAGCTATAACAAAAACATCACATTTGATGCTTCATTTATCAAGTTGAGAGAATTCTCTATTGGTTACAGTGTTCCATCACTGTTTAAAGGAGCTAATTTCGCTATTTATACCAGGAACCTGATGTTGTGGAATGCTGCTGATATTGGAATCGATCCTGAAAGAGCTTTCCAGGCAAATGGAGGACAGCAGGGCAATACAACCAGTCAATTCAAACAAGGATTTGAAAGACAAAATGTGATGCCATGGAGCTATTCTATTGGTGCCAAATTGAACTTTAACTTTTAATTCACTTTAAAAGATTTAAAAATGAAAAACACAATATATAAGATAGGAATTGTTTTCATAGCTGTGATGCTTTTTGCAACCAGCTGTGATGATACATTGACTGATCTAAATAAGAATCCAAATGCGGCTAATCTAGAAGATGGTAATGTAAATTTGATGATGCCCGCAGTGTTAGGTCCGACTGCTACAAGATACCTTGAATTAGGAGTGAACGACATGGCGGGTGCCATGCAACACACACAAAAGTCTGGATGGGCTGGCGGCCATAACTATTATGAATGGGGAGGAACCGGCTGGGAAGGTTATTATGATGTACTCCGAACCAACGATTTGCTTATTAAAAATGCTCAGGAAAATGGATTTACCTTCCATGAAGGTGTAGGTCTAACGATTAGAGCATTCATTTTTGGTCAGATCGCTGATTATTGGGGAGACGCCCCTTATGAAGAAGCGCTACAGGCCGATGAGGGCATTCGTTTTCCAACGTACTCTTCACAAGAGGCTATTTATAATGGTGTAATAGCTGATTTGCAAGCAGCCGCAGCACTATTTGCTACAGGTGATGAAACAAATATAGATGGAAGTGTTGACCTGTATTTCAGTGGCAACATGGCAGCCTGGGAGAAGTTTGCAAATTCCCTGTTGATTAGATATGCTGTACGAATCTCAGAGAAAAATTCATCTGTACAGTCAATAGTAGAAAGTGTGGTGGCTAGTGGTAATTTCATTTCATCCTCAAGTGAGGATGCAACCATGGATTATACAGGTGGATCCAATGATCAGTGGCCTATCCAGTATGACGATGAACAGAGTTCAACACGGTATCATGCCTGTGCCACACTCATTGATCAATTAGTAGCAACTAATGATCCTCGAATCAGTATTTGGTTCGATCCGGTAAGGGTACAATGGGTAGCAGATGGAAGTGTTACAGGTGCAGAGGATTCAATGCGAGTAAATGGTGGCCCTTTAGTACCGATTCTTCCTAACTGGAATGATTATAGGGGTAGTACAGATTCTTACACAAGGCCTTTCAATCCAGCTGATGTAACGTATGATGATGGTCAGTATATTGGTGTACCGGCTGGAATATTCATGCCCGATGTACAGAACTTTAATGGCAATCCTTCTCCTGGTCAGGGACGACACAATGTACATGTTTCCATGTTAGGTGAAACCTTTATAGATGGTCAGGCTTCTGAAGGCGATCTATTGCAATCAAGATTGGTTTCTGCAGCAGAGATGCATTTCACCTTAGCTGAAATGGCTGTCAATAATTGGTCTGTGGGTGATGACGCTGAAACCCACTACAACGCGGGTATCCTCGCGTCATTAGAAGCATGGGGTATTGAATCTGAATATGCAACATTCATCACAGAGGTTCCATTTAACAGTGCCGGTAGCGATGCAGAAAAAATAGAACAAATAATCACTCAGAAATGGGTAGCTTCTTTCAGTGCTGCAGCTGAGGCATGGAACGATTATAAGCGAACTGGTTTCCCTGTTTTAAGTGTTGGATCCGGTGCTGCTCAGCCTGTTCCTGCCATCCGGTTTGGATATGGAGGTGATGAATTGAACAATAATACAGATAATGTAAGCTCGGCTGTCGAGTCTTCATTAGAAATCACCGGATTTTCAGGACAGCTTGGCAAAGACAGTCCTTACTCGAAGCAGTGGTTGCTTCAGGGTACTGGAAAACCTTACTAATAGATCAGGATATAGCCTAGATTTAATTGCAATAAAAAGCCATCCTGCTTAAAGCAGGGTGGCTTTTTTTATGGTTCAATTTAGTGTTAATCTTGCCCAGATGCCTTTACAGTAGATCCCAACATTATCATCTGGTTTCACAACAGTTAAAATATGCTTCACAACATCTTTATGCTAATTCCCAACACCAAAATATATCTTCACAACATCTTTTGAGTAATTCTCAACGTTGGGAACTTCTCATATAGTGTTGTGAACAGCTAAAAACATGTTGGGAATTTTATTTGTGATGTTGTGAACAACATATTATTTGTTGGGAATATAAATATAGCGTTGAGAACAGGAGTTTATTTGTTGAGAATAGTCTGTTAGCTGACTGACAGCGTTCAAGGGCGACAAATACACGCTCTTCACTCATTAGTCCTGCCCTGAGCTGGAGTCTAATCACTTCACCTTATTCTCCAGCACCACCATTGAAGGTCCTTGTCGGATCCATCTTTGTCCAAGACCGGTTGTGTCCCCGGCAGCAACGAATGCCACAAAGGATCCGAGGGCAATATCTATATCTCCATCAGCATCCATGTCTGCAGCATCCATCACGATCCAACGACCCTGAGAAGCATTCTCAAAACTATAATCCTGATACTTCCATTCCCCCTGGTTCTCCAGGTAAACAAAACTCTCCTCAGGATATCTTGCATAGTCAGGAAAGAAAGAGATGGCAGCAATATCCAGGTCACCATCCAGATCGTAGTCACGGGCCATCGCTTTATAGGCACCGTTTAAAGGGTAAAAGTATTGCTGATCAAACTGGAAGTTTCCATCGTTTAGATAAATGTAAATCCCATGATACGCTTTCAGAATAGGCGTTTGGTCGGCATTGTCTCCGCAGACATATAAAACATCCAGGTCGCCATCATTATCAAAATCATGCAATTCAAAGTACTGTGATCCATACAAAGGCAAAAATGATAAAAGTCTTACTTCTTCAAATGATCCTCCTCCCTGATTCCTGAACCAAAACAGTCCCTCATCACCCTGAGCCATCAGCACCAAAATATCAGTTAGTCCATCACCATTAAAATCGATCAACTCAGATTTAATCGCCCCTGGCTTTTCTTTGAGAATCTGCTTTTGATACCGATTCCCTAAATTCCTAAACCAGGAGAGTTTCCCGGTGAGATTCCCGTATTCACAAACCACCAGATCTTCTAAACCATCGCCATCAAGGTCTCCATAGGATACATGTACCGGGCGTTGGAGATCGTCAATTAAAACTTTAGCACTTCGATAAGGCCCGCCCGCTTCTTTTCGAAATAATTTTAGGATATTTCCATCCGGTGCATCATGTGGATAGAGACTCTTCCCTACTGTGGTTAAATAGATTGTATCCGCCTTTTGGTGAAAGTGAATCGGAGAGGTTTTGAGCTTTGTATTAAAATCCTGCGTTGTAGACTGGTTAAAAAACGTGAGGTTGCTGAAATCTCGTTTGCCATCACCTAAAACGAAGCCCTTATTATTTTCCAGGATTTTGATCATACTGGTGAGTGGTGGTCGATGAGAAAATTCGGAGGCTGTTACTTTGAAATGATTTAATCCAATGCTAATCTTATGCTCACGAGAAGGCACAGGTATTGTTTTTGGTGCGTTCTCCAGATAGTAGTTTTTGATCTTTTTCCAGTCTTCTTTGGCTATTACAGGTTGCTCTGGATATACATTCGCTTTTCGGACGATCTCCCCCCCTATGTCTTTGTCAAATAAACTGTCAGGTTGATGAGCTCCCTGATAAATCCCTAACCTGTGTCCCATAGATGGCAACACATCATCCTGCCATATCTGTCTCGTTAGCATTGCCGGAGGAACGAATGCATGACAGCTACTGCAATGTTGTACAGCCAGAACATCACCCGCCAGAACTGAAGTTTTTGGATAATTTTTATTGACCTGACCTGGCTTCTCACTACATGAGGTGAATATCAACAGAAGAATGGGTATCCATTTAGGTAATATTTGATAAAATCTCATGGCAGGAATAGCTTCAACTAAGCGGTTGATTTTAAGGTATTTAAAAGAGGTTGCAATTTATTGGTTATCCGGTCCAAAAAGGAATGATTCCATGATTTAAAGGAGAATCATCAAATCAAAATATCTTTCAATTGTTACCAATTTACTGCTAAATAATCACTAAATTGTTATATGCATGACTGCTGCGTAAAATCAGGAATCATTTACGTAAATAGCGAAATAGTTAACTGGCATTTTACTAAACTTTAATAGAATTATTTAAAGATCAAGAATACTCAACCGGATTCGATCAGCTATGGTTCAAGATTGACTACTCCACCTGGAACCATTAACAAGAAACAGGATTTCTTAGAACAATTTTTAACTAAACATTTATGAAACAAAATCTACAATTGTATTTCGGCCTTTTGGTGCTGTCTACAATATTTCTTGCCTCATGTAATGAGGATGATGAGAGACCGGATTTGCCAACTTCTGCAATCATCCACTTTAGTGTGGATGACAAGAAAGTGGCCTTCACAGCACTCACCCACAATGCTAATTCTTACTCCTGGGATTTCGGAGATGGGGAGACCAGTACAGAACCCAATCCGATTCATGAATATGAAACCGGATATTATGTTGCTAAATTAACTGTAACTGGAGGGACGGGTTCAGCGGAAGATGAAGTAAACCTTACAATAGGTGCACCGCCCATTGGTTTATTAACCGGTGGTCCAAATGCTGAAAATGGCAAAACATGGAAATTATCAAATAATCATTCAGCCAACGACTATTTTGCCTATGCAGACGCTGATCTTTCCCCTTTTCCGGCTGCCCCTAACCCGCTGCCATCAGGAATAATGGGTGTCGGATTGGACATCGGAGAGGTTTATGAAGATGAATTTACCTTCTATTTTGATGGTCGATACGAACATGATGTAAAAGACGATAATGCCTCTTTTGCAAGTATTGTCAATCAACTAGCCCTGAATGGTGGGGCCAATGTGGTTAACTGGAGTTCTGACACAGATTTTGGAATGTGTACTGCCGGATATACCCCTGAAGAAAATGCCACCTTTACTTTTGAGGAAAATACATCATATGATGTTCCTTCAGTTTTTGATCCAAGCGATGGATTAGTCACCTATAGTGGAGTTACAACAATTGATTTTTCAGGGACAGAGTTTGTGGGATTTCTGGATGTACAAAGAAAGGTTATCGTGCAGGATCTGACCAATGATTCTATGCGTTTGGTGCTGTTTATGACCGGAGACCCAGATTATCATCCGTTAAATACGAACGCATTGGTCCTCACTTTTGTACCTGCTAACTAATTCTGAAAAAATGAAAAAAATGAACTTTATATTTCAAAGATTTCAGCTGCTATTTGCATGCAGTCTGATGTTGATAGCCCTTCCTTCACTGGCGCAGATGCAAGTGGGAGGTACAGTTACCTCCTCTGATGGATCGGGTATACCCGGTGTGAACATTGCGATAAGAGGTGCCGCTGGAGGAACAATCACCGATATTGATGGAAATTACAGTATCCAGGTACCCAACGAAAATGCCGTCCTGGTGTTCTCCTATGTAGGGTTTGAATCACAAGAAAGAACCGTCGGAAATAACTCAACCATTGACATAGAACTTAGCGAGGATGTCACTGCACTTTCAGAAGTAGTAGTCACAGCCCTTGGAATTCGGCGGGAAGAAAAATCACTCGGATACTCCGTTGCTAAAGTAGACGGTGAGGAATTTGAGCGAGTGGTACAGGAAAACGTACTGAATTCCATGGCTGGTAAAGTAGCAGGTGTCACCATTAACAATACAGGTGGACCTGGTTCTTCAGTAAATATTGTTATCAGAGGGGCAACTTCATTGAGTAATGACAATCAACCATTATTCGTAGTGGATGGTGTACCTATTGAAAGCACGATAAATAATGTTGGCGGCTTTGGCAACGATAACAGGGTAGATTATGGCAATGCAATCTCTGATCTTGACCCTGCAAATATTGAAAGTGTGTCAGTACTGAAAGGTCCAAGTGCGGCTGCATTATATGGATCGAGAGCAGGAAATGGAGTAGTGCTTATTACAACAAAAAAAGGTAGTTATAGTCAGAAAATGAAGGTTACAGTGAGCTCCAATACTGTTTTTGATATTCCTTTCAGATACCTTGACTTAAAGAAAGACTTCGCTACTGGTTTTTTCACTTACAGACCAGAGAATGTTGGAGGAGGGGTATTACCAGAAATCAACCCAAGCGATGGCTCATTTAGTGGCCCTGAAGTAGACAAAGGATATTTTGCCGTGCAATGGGATGCTCCATTGGATGCTAATGGCAACCCTATTCCAACAGAAATCAGAGGCTATCCGGACAATATAAAGAATTTCTTAAATGACTATGCGCTCACTACCACCAATGGAGTTTCCATTACTAGCGGTTCCGAAACAACAAGTTTAAGGATGGGCTTTAATAATATGACCCATAGTGGAATAATCCCAAATTCTGATTTGCATAGAAATAACCTTTCGTTGGCTGCTTCTTCAAAAATTCAAAACCAGTTAACGATAAGTACAGATATTAATTATATCAATTCATGGGCTAATAACAGGCCAGCATCTAACCGGGGATCAAACCCATTGCAATGGGCTTATGCTCACCCGGTGAATATTGATATTAATAAACTGAGAGATTATAGAACGGGAAATGAGGTAAAGAGAGTTTCAGGAAATCATGAAAACCCATTTTATTTAGCTCATGATGTAAACAATAGTTTCAATAGGAATAGAATATATGGTAATGTAGTGGCTACCTGGGATTTCACACCTTCATTTAGTGTGATGGCGCGGTATGTATTGAATAGAACAGAGGAGGTGCAGGAAACAAAAATTGCACCCGGATATTTAAGAGAGCCTAATAATGGAGCTTACGGGATCGAGGATTCTTATTTAATGGAAAGAAATGCAGACATCCTTTTTACCTATAAAAAAGATTGGGAGGATTTTGCTTTATCAACATCAGCTGGAGGCAATCTCATGTATCAAAACTGGGGTTCAATTTCAAATTCATCAAGGACCAGTTCAGGATTGGTAGTCCCCAACGTATATACAGTTCAAAATATAAGTTCTGCAGCGCTCAATTTTAGCAATAACAGGAATGAGAAAGCTATCAACAGCGTATATGCCTTAGCCAACCTAAGTTGGAGATATATGCTTTTCTTGGATCTCACTGTCCGTAATGATTGGTCGAGTACATTACCTGCTTCCAACAATAGTTATTATTATCCGTCCGCTTCATTGAGCTTCCTTCTGAATGAAGTAATTGATATCCCGTACACTGATATGCTCAAACTCAGGGGAGGTTGGGCACAAGCAGGAAATGATACAAATCCTTACCGACTAACAACCACCTACGGTGATGCGGGTCAATGGGGTAGTGCCATTCGATTATCTGTACCTGGCGGTTTAGGAGCCCCTGAATTAGAAAACGAATTAGCTACTTCCATTGAATTTGGAGTAGATCTAAAAATGTTTCAAAACAGATTGCGATTTGAAGGCACATACTATACTGTAGATAATGTCAATCAAATATTTTCAGTGCCATTAGCTGCATCAACAGGTAATAGTGGCGTAATAATCAATGCAGGTTTACTTCAAAGTAAAGGATGGGAAATTATGCTTGGAGGCACACCTGTCCAAACATCAAATTTACGTTGGGATCTTGACTTCAATTTCACTAAAAATGAGACAAGAGTCATGGAACTTGCAGAAGGTGTAGATGCCATCAGATTTTGGGATGAGGCGAGGGTACGATCCATTAGTTATGCCCAGGGTTTCATTGCCAATGAAGGTCAGGGTCCTGAAGATGGACTTGTGGGTAATCTTTATTCAAGAGAGGTAAGAAGAGTTGAAGATGAAAATTCCCCTTACTTCGGCTATCCAATCCTTGGAAGTGGCCTGGATGCAGAATGGGAAGGAGAAGAAGAATATTCTAAAATAGGGAATTACAACCCTGATTTTATCCTTGGACTCCAATCCAACATATCCTATAAGAACTTCTCATTAAGTATGACGTTCGACTGGAGATCAGGTGGTCAGTTTGTTTCGCAAACTTATAGATACACTGCGGAGGACAACCTTTCACAGACATGGCTTAACGAAGCAGTAAATCCCGGTGAGTTGGGTGGTGCTGCTAGTCAGGAATTACGGGATTGGGTTGTTGCCAATGCAGATGAATTATTATTAAGCGATCGACTAAGACCAGTGGGTGGACCAACTCCTGAATATGGTGGATTTCCTGAGTCATTCAGTGGCTATACAGTCTATGATGGTTCATTTACTCCCGGGGTAATGGGAACATATGATGGTGATGGGAACTTCATACTTGCACAGGAAAACCTGGGAAACCCGGGAACCGTTTTTGTCCCTTTTATTGTCAGTTATCCCTGGGATATCGGAAGGGCTAACATGTTTGATGCTGATTATATCAAGCTGAGAGAAATTGCTTTTACCTATAGCTTACCAAAAAATGTTTCCAGCAGGATAGGAATGAGTGATGTTAATGTTTCTGTTTATAGTCGAAACATTATGCTTTGGGCAAAAGACGCCAGGGTTCGGGTAGATCCTGAAAGAGCTTTCCAGGCAGAAGGAAATGGAGGGTTTTCACAAGGTGTCGAAAGATATAATGTCAATCCATGGGTTATTCCAGTTGGATTAAAATTTGGATTTTCATTTTAAAATTTAAAAAATCACAACAATGAGATCAATAAAATATATCTATATAGTTAAAATAGCCATGGTCGTGGCTTTGATTACTTCTTGTGAGGATCTGGAGGAATTAAATATCAATCCGAATGGTGTTGATCCGGAAGTAGCTGATCTTAACCTCCTTTTGCCAACAATGGAAACTGCCATTGGACAAGCTGTTGTAAATTATGGCTTTGGTGATATCGCTGGGGTGATGCAACATACGCAAAAAGACGGATGGTCTGGTGGTCACAATGATTATGATTGGGATAACCAAAGTGGTAACTGGTCTAATTATTATGGCATCCTAAGGAATAACAATGATTTCTATGAAAAAGCTGTTGATGCTGGTTATGAGTTTCATCAAGGTGTATCACTAGTGATCAAAGCTTATACATTTGGAATGATTGCAGATCTTTGGGGAGATGCACCATATACAGATGCGCTAAGGGCAAAAGAAGGTGCAGAGTTTTTCAAGCCATCTTATGACGATCAAAGAGATATTTATCTGGGCATTTTGGAAGACCTCGAAACAGCCAATACCCTACTTTCCAAGAATCAAAGCGATTACACAAATATTAATGCTACGCAGGATCTTATTTATGGAGGAAATGTGAGTAAATGGAGGAAATTTGCTAACTCATTAGCACTTCGGTATTATATGAGATTATCTGTAAAAGAAGCTGGTATTGCTGAGGAAGGAATTAGTCGGATAGCTTCTGATCCTGCAACATATCCATTGATATTAACTTCAGCTGATGATGCAACAATTGGTTATATAGGCAGCTCTCCATCAGATTCATGGCCGAGTAATACCGTTTTTGATACGAGTCCAAACGGAAGCTATTTTCGCCTTAAATTATGTGGAACACTTGTTGAAGCACTGGATAGTATCGACGATCCCCGTTTAGGCGTATGGGCCAATAAAATCGATATACCATTAGAACTGGTTGGTGGTTCCGGTGTAGATCAAATTGTGAATGGTATTCGACAGATATCTCAGGATATTGTTGATGACTACGAGTCTACATGGGGTGTTGGAATAAATTATAATCCTGACTATGTTGGGATTCCTCCATCAGTATTTGCTGCTTCACAATATAACCTTAACCCAAATCTAAATCAGGGTTTAATCAATCCGCATGCTTCTCAGCTAAACGAAATTTACAAGGAAACAGACGGGGACCTACTATTGATGAGAATCATTTCAGCTTCTGAAATAAACTTTATTCTTGCTGAAGCTGCTCTTAACGGATGGATTGGTGGTGTTCAGGAATATTATGAAGCAGGTGTGAGGGAATCTCTTGTAGCATGGGAAGTTGGGGATCAATATGACTCGTACATTACAAATTGGAGTGTTGAGTATGATGTAGTTAGATTTAATAAGGAGCAGCTGATACAGCAAAAGTGGATCTCAAGTTGGACTACTGCTACTGAATCCTGGTTTGATTACAGGAGAACAGGATTTCCTAACTTGCAAACTGGTGAATCCGCCAAAAGAGAGGCACTACCTCTGAGACTATACTATAATTTTAATAATGAAATTGCTTTAAATACGCAGAATGCGAATGATGCAATTGAAAAACTAGAACCAACTGCTTATAAAGGCAATGATGATAGTAATAACAGTGCCTGGTCAAAACCATGGCTGCTGCAGGGTACTGGCTTACCTTATTGATATATATTAGAAGGAGGTCACCTAAAAAGCAATAAGGTAACGTCATTCTGAAGCATTGAAGAATCTCGTGGAAAAAACATTCAATTGTTTTATTTACGAGATTCTTCCTTTTCAGTCAGAATGACGCTTTTTAGTGACCTCTTTTTACAAAGATCTATATAATGATTAGAACCATCCTAAAAATACTTGCAGGCATTTCTTTAGCGATTGTCATCCTTTTCTTCTGGGCCATCCGTAAAGTAGACTATACCCCTTACTTCGAGACAGCATATTATGAAGCCACAAAAAGCAGGTTGGACAGTCTGTCCACTACGCTTGTAAGTGCTGAGGGTAAACCCAGCATTGGATTGGGGAAAAGGAATATCACACCTATTTTAAATGCTGACGAAGATGATCCGAAATCCGGCTCATTTGCGGCCATGCCACTTGCCGGGTACGGAGACAGACAAGGCATTTCAGCCACGGGCATTCATGACAGCCTGTTCGTTAAAACGATCGCCATCCGGGTATTGGATAAAACATTGGTATTTGTCGGCTCAGACCTGTTGATCATGCCTCCAGATGTGAGTAAACAGGTGGACAAACTTGTAAAGGATGAATTGGGTTTCGGCCGGGAAAGCATCTTCTACTCAGCTACACATACTCATTCCAGTGTGGGGGCCTGGTCAGAAGGTCTGGTAGGTGAACTCTTTGGCGGTGAATACAATCCACTGGCTGTTGAATGGCTGGCGCAACAGGTTTCCGGGGCCATCATCGATGCGGTGAAGGACCTCAAACCCGGAAAGATGGGTGCGGCCAATTTTCATGCTCCGAACTATGTCAAAAACAGGTTGGTTGGTGAGGATGGCCAGGTGGACGATGACTTTATGATCATTAAAGTGGCACAGGATGATGGTAAAACCGCGATCATCGGATCGTTTAGTGCTCATGCCACCACACTGGGTGGTGATAACCTGGAGACCAGCGGGGATTATCCCGGATATTTTCAACGAAAGTTGGAATCGGTCGGATACGATATGGCGGTCTTCCATGCCGGCAGTGTGGGTAGCCATAGCTACAGAAGCCAGGGAGACGGTTTTGAAAGGTCCAGATACATTGGTGAGGCATTGGCAGACAGTGTATACAATATCGCAGCTGACATCCCATTGAAAGATACCATTTCGATCAACGCTCTGACACTAAAAATTGACTATCCGGAATTTCAGATTAGAGTTTCTGATGGTCTTCGACTGAACACTTATTTGGCTGGGAAATTCTTTCCTGAGATTGGGGATGTATATCTCCAATCTGTCAAGCTGGACAGTCTGATCTGGACCACGACGCCTAGTGACTTTAGCGGTGAGACTACCCTGATCTATAAAAATGCAATGCATAAAAAAGGCTACCGGGCCATGGTCACCAGTTTCAACGGGGCATATACCGGATATATCATCCCGTGCAAATACTACCATCTCAATGAATATGAGTCTCGTCTGATGAACTGGCTGGGGCCATCATACAATCCCTATATCAATTACATGGTCGGGGAGATGATCGAGGAGGTTTCGAAGAGGTAGGCCTTTAGACTACTAAAGTCTCTCAGCCCAGACCACAAAAGTCTCTTGTGCTTCTTGAGAGAGACTTTTGTAGTCTTGGCTGTAAAGAAGCGCAAGAACCTGAATAAGAAAACTAAAAATGGTTCGAAAGTGTTTAACTTTATCATTATGAAAGGTGTAACATTCATTACCGACGAAACACATAATAAGCGCTTTGTACAAATAGATTTGGACGAACTTGAAAAACACCAAAGCAAGATTGAAGACTTATTAGATATCATTATTGCCCAAAGTCGAAAAGATGATGATGAAATTAGTTGGGAGGAGGTAAAAACTCAATTAAAAGCTTCCGGTAAATTGTGAACTATAAAATCAGGTTCAAAAGGAGGGCTTATAAAGAATTCTTAAAACTCCCCTCTCCAATTATTAAGAGCATTTCCCTGGCTATCGATCAATTAGCCTCCAATCCCAGACCTGAAGGTTGTCTGAAATTAAAAGGCAGTAATGAAAACTTGTGGCGAATTCGGATAGGTAACTATCGAGTCATCTATCTAATTGAGGATACAATCAAAATTGTAGTTATTAGAAAGATTGGTCATCGAAAGGATATTTACAAATAAGGATCAAAGATACTCCTCCAAAAACCGATCGATATAAAACTGGCAATACTCGTTGACCTTTTTTGACGCATCCATGGTATGTGGCCATCCTTTCAACCTGTGGTACTCACTGGGCACCCCTACCCTTTTCAGCCAGACATCCAATGAGTCTGACTGGCTCACCGGCACCAGTGAATCGATGGTGCCCTGGAAGATCAGTGTTGGAGGGTCATCAGAAGTGATATAAGTTTTAGGTGATGCAGACTCATAGACCTCCGGATGCTTATCATAGGTAGTATTTAAAAAGTCCTGTGTCTGATAGGTACCAACCGCATACGGCGTGGTCAGATCAACCGGTCCATAAAAATCCACAATGGCCTTTACTTTGGTGTCTACCTCCAGATCACACGCTTCATTAAACAATGGGTTCTCACCACCGTAACCAATCAACAAGGCCAGGTGTCCTCCGGCAGAACCACCAATAAGTGCGATCCGGTCCGGATCAATACCATACTGATCGGCATTCGCTTTAATCCATTTGATCCCACAGCTCACATCTTGTGCAGCAGCCGGATAGGGCGCCTGCTTCGTCAACCTGTAGGAGACCGTGGCAGTGATATAGCCCTTTTCAGCATAGTCAAGCAAATAAGGCAGATAGTCTGATCGCTTTCCTTTCCTCCATGCCCCTCCATGAATAAAGATCAGGGTAGGTGCTGGTGTTTTCAGGTCCTTTGCTTTATAGATATCTAGCTGCAGACTGATATCTTCTATCCGCTTATACTCAATGTCTTTAAACGCTTCAATGTTTTCCGGAACTACAGGATCGTCCTCTATCAGGTCTAACATCCCCATACTGTAAGCAATCTTAAGGAACGTCTCATTCATAAAACCATTGGGTGGTTTCATAGGACGATCAGGATCGGTTGATTGGGAACTACAACTGCTCAAAATAAGTGTGGTCACGAAGAGCGTAAAGGCATTTTTCATCATCATTTCAATTTAGAGCGATTTCATATTTTCCGCTAGTATAATCATGAGTCTTTATTCGAAGTTTTTGCTGCTGAGATAAATATTCATATGAATTTCCGGATAGCTCAATTTCATCCAATGCTACAGCATGAGGTTTGTTTGAAAGCTGAATATTTAAAATGTGAGGTACGCGTTTCCCTGTCAAAGTGATGTAGAGATGATTACCTTTTCGCTCATAAGATAAAGTGGTAGATTCATCCCTTTCCCTGAAAACTTCAAAGCTTGAGGAATCCAGGTCAGGATAGATCATAAAGGTCAGAAATCCTTCATCTTCTGATGTGCCAATCCCTGTATATTCCCTTTCGATATTCATGGGAATGATGGATCCTTCCTTGATAAATACCGGATATTCATCCAACGAAAATTCCTGTTCAAAAACTACAGGCCCCTCGACGATCTTCTTGTCATCAAACCAATACCTCCATTGGCCTTCAGGGAGTTTTACTTCATTGATCAGTTCATCTTTGTAGATGGGAGCAACCAACAGGTTTTCACCAAACATGTAGTGATACTTGCCATCTACAGGCTTCATCAACCTTCGTCCTCCCTCATGTGCTGTTACCACATAATGGTACATATAGGGAACCAGCTCAGTATGCAGCCAGGAATACTCCCGGATAATTTCCAGCTCTTGTTTGCTCCTTTTCCAAAGCCTTCGCTCTCCATGTCCGCCGTTGAGGAAGAGTCCGTTGAATGCAGAAAACTGTGCCCATCGGATATACAGCCTCAAGGGGATGGTCTTACCCGAAAACCCGGCGATATCGGACCCAATAATGTTATACCCCAGCTCAGCACTTTCAAGAATACTCGTTATCGCAGATTCAAAACCTTGTATTCCTTCTAATGCAATATCTTCCTTTTCCTCGGTCTCCTCAATCATCTCTTTGGTCACCCATTTGTGCTCCTGATCACCTACCCAATTAACGGGTGAGGCATCAAACGGAGCAAAACCTTCCGGGTGAAACCCTCTATCCATCGACCTGGAAAGTGTCACGAATTCAGGGTTTTGGGTGAGCCCATGCTGATATTCAACCCGATAATAGTGATCCATGTATTGTCGAGTGGTCATCAGTCCTCCAGCCGTCTCCTTGTAGAAGAACGGGACAGGTCCAAGGTTTTTCCAGAATAGTGTAGCAGTACCATCCAGTTTCCATCCATCAATACCCAGGTCAAACACCTCTTGCTGCATCCCATGCCACCACTCCATGGCCTCGGGATTGGTGTAGTCAATAAAACCTCCTCTACCCTTCCACCATTTGTTCTCTTCACCATCAGCTACCAGATATCCTTTCTTTTTGGCTTCCTGGTACCATTCAGGATCTTCTTTCAGCTCCAGGTCTTTGTTGTAGCTATTGACCATCGAGGTCATCCACAGCACCACCCGGTATCCTTCCTCTTCCAGGCCTCTGAACCATTCTTCATAATTTGGATATAAGGTAGTATCCACATCAAAATCATTGTATCGGTATCCCCAGGGACTATCAATCAGTATCGTTCTGACAGGAATATCATGGGTTTTGTAGCCTTCCAATAGCTCATCCATATAAATCGCCGTATTAACGTCATCTTCCCAAAGCCAGCATTCCAACGCCCACAGAGGCGTGAGTGGCAGTTGTCCGTGTCGCTGTTGATTGAACGGATAACCCCAAAGTGGATAAATAAAATAAGCATAGCTTAATACTGCCAGTGAGGCCAGAAGGATCAGAAGGATCTTGAATGTTTTCTTAAGTATTCTCATCAGTCCTTACTTATAAATATAAATTGGATTGGTGTATACCCACGGAACCCAGTCACCGTCCAGCTCTACCCGTGCGACTATTCGATAGTTGCCGTGACTTTCCAGATCGTACAAGAACTCATACCCTGCTGCTGATTCTTCAATCATCTGCCCATCCTTGTACAGCTGGAAAATCACAGGATATGGAGAAACTGCCATCAATTGATGAACATTGGCTGACTGAATAGAATCTCCCATTATTGCCTGAATGTTATATGCATTGTCCTGAGCAAAAAACTGAAAGCCTTTACCTTCCGCCAGGCTTTCAAAGGAGATATAGGCATGGCCCGCTTTAATGTGCTCCTTGATATTTTCAATGGAGAAGGAATCACAGAACACATGGGTATTGGCGAAGTTGTATGAATTGAAGTAGGGATCTATTTCCCATTTGAAAGCCCACCCGTACTTATCCGGTTGACCTAAAAGAAACCTGTCTATCCAATTAGGCTCCCTGATCACCAGGGTATCTGCATTGGGTCCCACCCACTCCACCTTACCATCCTCATGATATCTTGCCCTAAAGCTCTGGTTGTTGTGTGCATCCACTCCTGCAATGCCAACAATCTTCCGGTTACTGTTCAATTCATCCCAATGGCTGAGGATCTCGGTCTGCTCATCATAGAATTCTCTGAATGTCCAGTCTCTATATTGCTTACCATTTACAACACTATTGAGTACAGCGGGCAAAAGTCCTCCTTCATCGATAACATCTGTATGTATATTGTAAATTTCCATGGCATGGTAGCTGGGGTCATCCCAGTCGTGATCATCTTCGGAATGCACATAGGTTACCAACCCTCCGCGATCGGCAATATCCTTCATGATCTGAGCCTCAGGATTATCCCAATCGATTACCATGGTATCCATGGGTGTGACCATCAGACCAGAACTGTGTTCAGTACCTGATTCAATAATGATACCGTCATAAACGCCGTGATACCCCCTCGGAAATGAATCCAGTTGGTGTCGCTTATGATCAGCATTAAACATAAACTGTAAGCCGGCTTGCCTTGCTCCATCCAAAATTTCAGGTAATGTACCTCTGCTATCATGCGACCAATAGGTATGCGTATGTAATGCCCCTTTGAATGATGGCATTTGGATATAATTCTCTAGCTTCTGGTAAGAGGCCCTCAATTCCATTCGTTCCCTTTCAAGTCTGGGATAAGTCACCCAATGGTTCCACAAGGCAGGCGCCAGCTGATAGAGTATGAAGAGAATTATAAGCATGGAACTCCCTAAAAAGGTATACCTGACAATTTGCAAAGCCTTTTTGAGGGTGTTCATGGTTATTTAATCATGGGTTTGATCCATTGTTAAAGATACTTCCTGTACCAGTTGATCCCATCCGGGTAGGCCTTGTCAATCGGCAAGTCTCTATGACGTGAAGGATACCAGATGATCTCTTTGGGATCATCCGCCGCCTGATACATCATTTTACTGGTAAGCGGGTCAATCACTTCATCATTCTCCGCATTGATCATTAAGAGGGGTCTTGGAGCAATCAATTCCACATAATTGATGGGATCGATGATACTGAAAAACTTTTGGGTTTCTTCAGTCAACGCGTCAACGCCAAACATCAATGACAGATTCCCACCGGCCAGTGCGATGACCGGTACCTTTACGCGTGGATCCACACCACAAAATATTGTACCAATAATACCACCAAGGCTTATCCCAAAATAACCAATCCGATCACTATCTATTTCAGGTCGGGTTTCCAGAAAGTCTATCGATCTTCGAAGGTCAAAGACTGTTTGCGAAATGATATCCCTCGTCCAGTAGCGATAGCCATCTGTCAGATCAAAATCATAAGCGTACTTTTTTCGGTCCCCATGGTTATCAATATCTATCCTATAAACGGCATATCCTGCCTCAACAAAATATTTGTGGCCTGCCTCAATATAATCCACTGTCTTTCGGTCCCCTACTCCATGAAGGAGTATGACAACCGGAACGGGACGTTCAACATTGTTGGGTATGGTTAGGAGGCTGGTAACTGTCTTATCATGAACACTCGTGTAGCTGACAGTGTATAAGTGATATGCCGTTGAATCCAGTAATTCTACTGATTCATTTAATGGTATGTCATGATCGTATTCATAGTATTTAGCTACCGGAAACTCTTTCTTTGAGACACATGCAGTTGTCAATAATCCAAGTAAGAAAATATGAAGACCAGTACCTGACTTTCTCATCACGCGATTGTTTTAAAGAATGCCTGTACTGTCCGAAACAAACATCCGGGTGCTCACCACATATTCCTCATCATTCGGATCGGTATACTTCAAGTCGATGTAGAACGCTTTATAACCTGATTCCGGAATCACGATCTCTGCTCCTACGTTCGAGGTCCTTTTTACTCCCAGTGATTTACCTTCAAATGTTTCATCCCTGAAATCACGATCCTCAGAATCTGCAGTCCATAACAACGCATCAACCAGTTTATCAGCAGTTGATTTTGCACTCAGCGTGATTGTTTTACCTTCTTCTGTAACCATCCACTCACATGACGGATAATCCTTTCCATTGAGGGTCATAGCAAAGAAAGCGCTAAGTGCTTGCATAGCCTGTACTCTATCTCCGAGCCCATGTCCCGCATTGGGGACATATTCAATCAGGTTTTTTCCCGGGATACTATCCAGATAATTCTTGATGGCATCGACTGGCCAGTACTCATCATTGGTACCAATAAAGATCATCTTGGGCATGGTGAGCTTCTGTCTGTAAGAATAAGGATCGACCATGGTAGAAATCTGTGCTCCCTTCTCAGTTCTCGAGGTTTGAGGAATTTCCAGATCCACATAATCCTGGATCTGAACACTGTAGTCTTTCCATACTTCAATCTGATAATCCAGACTCACCGGCATATTCAGTACATCAATCACCATGGGCGCAATCGCATTCACCCTGGAGTCCATCGCTCCGGTCAGCCAGGTGGTCCATCCTCGCTTGGAGCCTCCTGATACTACAAATTGGTCAACTTCAACATCCAAATCAGTTTTAGCAAATTCCTGAACGGCATCCATGGCTCTTACAGCTGTTTTTACCATGGGGAAAAGTAATGGCCAGGTAAAGTCGCCATCATTCTTGAAATTATGAAGTGTGAATGAGATCAATTCATCCTCAACCAGGTCATCGTACAAAGGCTGATTCGGGGTCTGCCTGATGATACTTACAATGGCCTGATTCTTTTCTGCGACGACAGCCATGCCCAGGGTAGTTTCATCGTCTTTCTTCTTGAAATTAGGTTCAGTGTCTTTATTGCTGCCGCCTGTGATGAACAATAAGCTACCACTTTTGGTCAGATTCTCAGGCACCAAAACAGTAAGCTGATGTTTCCACGTATGTTCACGCCATTGCTGTGAGGTCAGGATCAGGTCGTAGGCAGTAACTGACCTATCTTCAATAGGGTAAGATTCTTTCAGTACCCAATGATACTTATCGTCACCATTTTCAAGATAATGCTGCAAAGCAGTTTCTGCTGATAATGGGAGCTCCTTTTTTGTTTCACAGGAGAATAATAATAGGATGATAAGTCCGAAAAGTGATCTGTACATATGAATTTTTTATGATGTATTGTGATTAATAATTATCTGAAGCTGGATTTTCTTCAACCATTTCAAGGGCTTCTTTGATATAAATCTCACCGGTCATTTCACCGAGACTTGTGCGGCTGACATAATCATATCTTTTGAAGCTATTGAAATCTTCTTTGGTGAGTATGTAACCAAAAGCATCGTTGGTCAACCCAAACAGAAACGGATGATTCGTTTTCATATTTCTTTTGAGGTAATATCCAATGTTGGGAAGCGCTTCCCCTGGTATCGTGAGGATCTGTGCTGAACCAATGTTCACAAGATTCACCTGTGTGCTCAGCATATAGTCATCCGTAACCACAGGTTTTAATCCTGAGTTATCAATGATCATCCGCATGAGCTCAGAATCAACGGGAAGCTGAACCTTTTTTGAGGTACAAAAAAGTGTAGGATCTTGCTGGACAGGGGCCTCGTCAATAATTGACAGGGCCTCATCTGCCAACAGTTCCCCAATCCGGATACATTCGGCCCAATCGTTGGCTTGTTTCCCTTCAGGCCTGCGGTTATCTGCTGTCACCATACCTCCCTGCGCCCCATTCATGAAAATGGCCACGCCTCCCACTTTGGCTTCAATTCGATCATACAGCGGGCCACACATATCCGGAGACAATATCTGCCGGTCATTTCCAATCACTTCGGGATGTATGGCATAATTGACCAGGGTAGCAATCACCTTCCCCTTATTTTTTCCTGACGTACCAATGCCCTGGATCACCCCGCATCGAGGATCATACAGCTGAGGCGCATAGTAATTATAGGCAATTTGTCCTTTGGCTTCACCCACTGCAATTTTCAGGTTTGCAGGTTCCAGGTTATCTACTGCTTCATTCACCGCATCCGCCACCTGCTGTACACACCAGTTGAGATATTCAAAATCCGCAAGGATCTCCCCTTTTTCATTGGGAAAGCCATAAGCATCAGGCGCGCTGTGTGTATGGGAAGCCCCGATCATGATATTTTCAGGCGGAATGCCTTTGATCAACTCCCGGGATTTGTCACCCAATACCGCTGGCCAACCCAGATTGTCAATGCCAACAAACGCCACCCGGGTACCTTCCTTTTCTACAACCATGGCCCTGACAAAAAGGTCTCCCTTGTTTTCCGTGACAGGATTGGGAGTACCTACCCCTCCCGATACAGGTAACAATGGATTAGGGGTAATCTTTTTTATGGCAGCGCCGACTTTAACTTGTTGCGCTGATGCTTCTAACAGAAAGAAGAAACAGAATACGAGGTAAATAGTCTTTCTCATGGGTAGTTCAGGCTCAATATTTAGTATGCATGCATACCATTTAATTATATATACTGAGCAAATGCAGTTAAGTACTATGAATCAGTACAATTTAATTTGCCCGACTAAAGATAATCAATTGACTAGTTCTTCTAAGGCAAGATATGCCATCAACCCTGAACCCATTTTCAGGGCGTCTTCATCAATATCAAAGGTTGGGGTGTGCAGTCCGGAATTAATACCTTTATCCTGATTTTGAACACCTAACATATAAAAGCAGGATGGTACCTGATGAGAATAATAGGCAAAATCTTCAGCTGCCATCCAGATGTCCTGGTCGATAACGTTTTCCGCACCAATGTATGTTTCTACGCCTGATCTGAGTCTCTGAGCAAGGTCAACATCATTATTCAAAAACGGATACCCCCTGGCAACCTCTACTTCACATTGTCCGCCCATACTTTTAGCCAGATTGACTGCAAGCGTTTCGATACGTTGCAAACAGTCTTCCCGCCAGGATTCGTCGAGCGTCCTCAAAGTTCCTTCGATGGTGACTTCATTGGGAATGACATTGGTGGCTCCTTCTCCGATGATCTTTCCAAAAGAAAGCACCGTAGGGATCTTTGGACTTGCATTTCTGCTCACCAGTTGCTGTGCCGCCACAATGAAATGGCTGGTGATCAACACGGGATCGATACAACTTTCCGGCATGGCTGCATGTCCACCTTTTCCGATAAACTTTATGAATAGCTCGTCTGAGGATGCCATAAATTTTCCGGGTTTAATCCCCACCTGTCCCGTTTTCAACCATGGGAAAACATGTTGTCCAACCATACTTTTGGGCTGACCCTCTGAAAAGAGCCCTCCATCCAGCATCAGTTTGGCCCCGCCCGGTATTTTCTCTTCTGCCGGCTGAAATAACAACCTGATGGTGCCATTCCATTCATTTTTTAAATCACAAAGGATCTTTCCTGCTGTCATGAGCATTGAAGTGTGGCCATCATGACCACAGGCGTGCATCACACCTTTGTTTTGAGATACGAAATCATGGGTATTGGCTTCCGTAATGGGCAAAGCATCCATGTCTGCACGCAGCATGATGGTTTTCCCTGCTTCCTTGCCATGGATGGTAGCTAATAGCCCATTTCTATCTACACGTTTCAACTCATCAAACGGAAGTTCCTGAAGCTGACTCTCGACGTATTGGGCAGTTTGATCCTCCTGAAAAGATAGCTCCGGGTGCTTGTGCAGATATCTTCTGATCTCTACACATGATTTCCAGTATTGATCGGATAGTCCCTTGATTTTTTCTATCATGATTTAAATCTACTATTCCATTTAACATTCGGGCACGGACACCGCAATGTTTGCGGCCAACCCGCCCAGCGAGGTTTCTTTATACCTCACATCCATATCGCAGGCTGTCTTCCACATGGTCCGGATCACATCGTCCAGTGAAACCTTAGCCAGTGATGGGTTACTTTCCAGGGCAATTTCTGCTGCGGTAATCGCTTTGATGGCCCCCATGGAGTTGCGCTCTATGCAGGGAATCTGCACCAACCCCTGCACAGGATCACAGGTGAGCCCCAGGTGATGCTCCATCGCTATTTCTGCAGCCATGAGTGATTGATCTACCGTTCCACCCAGACCCGAGACCAAAGCCGCCGCTGCCATGGCTGAGGAAACGCCAATCTCCGCCTGACAGCCTCCCATCGCTGCCGAAATGGTAGCTCCTTTCTTAAATAAGCTCCCAATGACACCAGCCACACACAGAAAATCGATGATATCACGATCCGTGACATCCTTCTTGGTGCTGAAGCAGGTGAAATACATCAATACGGCAGGTATCACCCCAGCTGCACCGTTTGTAGGAGCAGTAACCACCCTGCCGAAATTGGCATTTTCTTCATTGGTGGCAATGGCAAAGCAGGATACGAACTTGATCACTTTGTCAAAGGACGGCTGATAATCTTTCAAAGCGGCTAACCACTCATTTTTAGCATTCCGATAATCCACAGAAGCCATTAACCGGGCATGGATCCCCTGCGCCCTCCTCGAAACCTTTAGGATCCCAGGTAAATAACCTTCAGCATGACATCCCTGATAAATGGTGGTGAACATCACCTCCCACAGGTTCAGGATCTCACGATCAAGGGCATCTTTACTCCGCAGTGTCAACTCATTTTGATAGACCACATCAGCAATCCTTAATGCTTCCTGATCACAGTATTTCTTCAGGTCGCTGGCTTTTTCAATGGAATAAGGAAAGGGTTTTTCGTTAAACACCAGCTCCTCACCTTCTTCCACCACAAAGCCACCACCCACAGAAAAGTAGGTTTTACTCCGCAAACAATTTTGATTGCTGTCAAAAGCCTGAAAACGTAATCCATTGGGATGGAATTCCAGTGTCTCATTGGGGTGAAATACAATGGACTGCTTTGGATGAAATGCAATCCGAAACTCCTCTGCCAATGTGATTTGGTTGCTGTTCTCCACTTCTTCCAAAATCCCTGGCAATGCTTCTACACTGACCGTTCCCGGATCACAGCCCGAAAGTCCCCAGATAATCGCTTTGTCTGTCCCATGCCCCTTTCCTGTCAGCGCCAGAGACCCAAAAAGATCTACCTGAATGTGATCAATGTTATTCGGATCTTCACTTGATGCTAAAGTATTTGCGAAGTTTGTTGCAGCCTTCCAGGGCCCCATGGTATGTGAGCTACTGGGCCCAATACCGATCTTGAAAATCTCAAGGATACTTATGTTTTGTGAAGCGGAGTCCATTGATACAAACTAACGATTAAATGACAAACATGATTTCATTCGAGCGGACCAATGTATTTAGTGGACACAACGAGATCGTCAAACAATACCTCATCAATATCACCCGGATCTCCTTTGGTCATATAATAGTTGAGCCAGAAAAACGTCAGCTTTAATTGATTACAATTTCTCCATTGAAAGCCTTCAAAGGGTTCTCCTTCAGCATCTTCCTTATTGTACCCACCGCGCCTGTCCATCATCGGGAAACCCTCACCAAAATGCATAATCTTTTCACCATCGATCCAGCAAGCCATTTCTCCGTTTTGCTCATCCACAGGATCATTCAGCTTGATCATAAACTCAACACATATCCATTGATCCAATGTCACCTCTTTGGGTTCTTCCGGGTAAAAAACATTGCCCCAGTAAGCGCCAGGGCTTCCATTCATGTGCATCCAGTAGGTATAAAAACCCCAATCCCAATTTTTTGGAGAGGGTGACTCGATCCCGGAAATAAAAAAGTCACTGCCATCTGGCTTCATACCGGCAAATCCCTGTGGCCATCCTACAGATGGGTTGTACCCTCCCAGCTTGACGAAGTGATGAAGGCTGGTTTCACGAGTCAGAAACTTGACATAAAACCGGGCAAACAATGAGTCATAGCCTTCCGGAAACTCTTTAAACAGATGTGCTCCTTCATTTTCATCCGCTATATAGGTCATCATCAGGGATTGTTTCCCCTTGCTTTTTTCCGGAACATCACCACTGAAAGACATCCCCTTAGTGTTTTTCCGGTCATTCCAGTTTTCTAGCATAGCTTCGATGCTTTCATGTTCGAAGGTTTCCCGGAAGATGGGATTTGAAACAGGCCTCATTTCTACTTGGTCTACTGATTGGCAGTTTATGTTAGTTTCTTCTTCCTTAAATTCATCTTTACTATTATCTGAATCTATTTTACCTGAAGCATTGCAGGATGCGAAGAAGAGGAGAAGTGCTGAACACTTAAAACACTTTGTTAACCAACTCATAATAACCTGACACATATAACTTTATGCAAGTTATTAATAATATTTCGAAACTTAAAATACCTTCATTTACTTATTAAACTCATTAAAGTTCACTAGCGGTTCCAAGTAAAGACATTGGCTACTTTTCTTACTTCTCTAAAAATCCTATCAAAATACATGACCACTCTATGCTCTCCTTTAATCATGAGAATACTCTTTACTTTATTTCTCAGGTATTCTTCTCTTACCTCAAACGCAGAAAGAGGAGTGTTTTTATTGGCTTACACAGGAAAGGCCCAGACCTCCTACCAATCCCAGCTATAAAATTATGGTTGTTACTGTTTTCATTTTATGCTGCATTTTAGCTTTGAAATCAGTCTAAATCGTATTTATAAAGTGCAAATTGATTTATTCCCGAAATGGAAAAGGCTATACTTCCCTGACTATCTGTTGTTTGTTTAAAATCCTCAGGACCGTATCCCAAAATTTTCTTAAAACTGTATGACCTATGATCCTTTAAATATGTACTAATATCATTCTGAGCCTTTGAATTATTTTCTCTATAAATCAGGAGATAGCCTGATCTTTCATTATCAATTGATTGAAATCCTGTCCAGGATCTTCCGGATGGTTCCTGGCCTATTGGAAATATTTTCCCTGAATGAAATTCCTCCTGTATCTCCTTGTATTGCCTTATTAGAGGAGCTATTTCATAACCTTTTTTGGATAAGCCTGTGCCTTCAAACCAGGCCAAAGGCTGTCCGGCGAAAGTTGTTGCAAATTGGAAATCAAAAGGTATTTTAGGTGGCAAATAACTATCACCTTCCGGATATTTATCTTCATTCCTCTCCGGATTAAGAAACTCGACCTGCAGTTTTTGAGGGGGTGTGTATTTGGATAGCATCCATACATTCCTTAACGTCCAAAACGGATAGTAGTTTCCCCAATCCGTATACCTGTTTTCGAGAAATAAATTCCCGTATTCATTTAGGTAGTGATACCCTCCTCTATTATCTGCTGTTAAATCGAGGTTAAATACTACTTCATAATTACTTTCTTCAGCGACAAGATCTAAAAATTTTCTAAAATTGATCTCTGCTAGTTTATTCGGCAGTTTGACTCCATCAATTTTGAAGTATCTAATTCCATACTTATTGTACAGATCAATCACGATCTGTGCATCTCGCTCCCATGTTGCATAATTGTCCTCATTGGTGGGATGGAACCATAATCCAAGTTTTATTCCTTTCTCCCGTGCATACTCCGTAACCTCTCCAAACCCCTTCGGGAATTTTTCAGGATCTGGTTCCCAATCTGATTTGTCCCACTTATCCCATAGAGCACCTTTGACATCTGCGGAATTGTGGGAACGACCTTTTTGCCAGCCATCATCAATTTGAAAGTGTGTGATATTGAGTCGCTTACATGCATCAATTTCCTTTTTCACAAATGCTTCATTGATGCTGGCATCCTGGTTTCTATCTCCCCATGTATTCATCATAATCATGTTGTCTCTCTCAGGAATCAGCCTTCTTTTTGCTTCTTGATATGAACGGAGTGCCGATAAGGTCTGAAGCTCGTCATCAATGGAAACACCAAGTGCGACTGAGTAGGTATTCGTCCAGGAATTTGTTTTGATCTCACCCGGGGCAACACCCATTCCATGAACTTTGATATCTCCATTTACCGTACTAAAATCATAACCCGGATAATGTAGCTGCACAAATGAACAAGGTGCTTCCTTCAACAGGATCAATGAACTTTCACCGAGCAGATCATTGGCAAATAACAGGTTACCGGATAACTTTTCGGGATACCTAAATGACAGGAGCTCCTGCTCTCTCACCAATGTATTTATCCGATCTGTTCGATCAAAAAACTCTACAGCCCTCAGCTTCCAATGTTTGCCTTTTGTATGAAGGTCCAACAGAATTCCATTTTCCGGTGTAAAATTGAGTTTCCCGGATTTTCCCTTTACTCCAAAGTCTATGGAGATGAGTGGGCTATTCGGATATACCCTAACCTGCCTTTTAACATCAAGCAACTCATATGAACTGTGAAGTTCAATAAGCATATATCCATTTGTTGACAGATTCTGAGGAATAAATGCTACATCATATTGAGTTGTCTGCTCTGATTCGGTAAAGTGACCGATCGAAAAAACAGAACTATTTGAGGAAAACCTTGTTTCAATATCAAGTTCTGAATTAGCAAATTTAATAATATTCAGTCCATCCGGGCTCTTCAAAAACTTAACCTCAATTATTTTATTACCCACAATCAAGGTATCTGATTTCCAGTGGGCGTAGCATCCATTGGATTCAAACCCCTGCTGCGCAAACACCTTCTCACTTGAGAATGCGGTAAAAAATATCAATGCAATAAGTACATGATGCTTAAATAAGGTCATCACACTACTCATAGACTAACCAAGCCGTGGCTTTACAATCCTTGTCTGCGTAAAATCGAATCCAGTGGGCATTAAATCCTTCCGGAAACTCATAAGTTAATTTTTCTCCTTTTTTTACAGAGAATGTTTTTAGCTCGTGCCAACCATTAAAATCCACATCTACCTGAGCTGTGATATTTACATCCTGGTCTGCGGTTAGTTCCAGTGTCTTACGGTCATAACCCGTCATCAAATACTTATCTGAAGGACGTCCATTGATTACTTCCGTATTTTTCCATGGGCCGCCCTGTCCTACTGGTTTTCCCAGCTTCCACATATCATCTACGTTACCAAACCAAAGCCCTGTCTTACCATTGTCAGATCTGAATACATGACCGTTTTCTTTGGCTTTGGAATCAACACCTGACAATACCAGAAGCCCTCTCCATGTAGCAAAATCAATGATCTTTTTATTGTGTGTGGTTACCGGTCTAAGTGAGTTTAGACCCGCTGCCCTGGGCATTTCATAGAAAGTGCCATGGATATTCATCATAAAACGTTCTGATTCTATCTCTCTAACTCCTCTCGGCCATACGCCATTAATTGGCTGGCTATATGCAGAAGCTCCTTTAGGAAGTCGCACCCTGGTACCATTGTACTCCATAATGACAGAAGCTTCATCTTCTTCAAACTCTTTATAAAACTCACATATGGCCTTTACCTCGTCAGCCCTGTTTACTTCAGGAATTTGATAATCCAATTTCTCATCCAATTCATAATAGGTCTCCTGTCCATTTTTAAAATCAACCATTTGCAAACTCAAATTATGGGCAGCCACCATAATCATTCCATAGTCGATCTTACCTTTTGAATCTATGTCTGCAACTCCATTAAACAGTTCTTCTTCACCATCTTCAGGAGCATAGTTCTCCTGATTATAATGAAACATCGCTGTTGCCTTGCAGTCTGTGTCTGTGATGACCCTTACCCACTCGGCCTGAAAATCATTTGGAAAAATGTAGTACTCATAAGCCTTGGGAGAAACTTCCAGGTCAGAATGTTTAATCCACTCACCCTTTCCATCCAAATCATATTCGATTGTAAAGGTGACCGGGCTGAAGCTGTCATGTGCGAGGTGTAGTACTTTATGGTCATATCCGCTGAAAAGGTACGGATCGGATGCTTCGCCTTTTTTTACCCTGTCATTGCTCCATGGGCCACCATAACCTCTCACGGGTCCCCATTCTTCAAGATCTTTAAATTGACCAAACCAAAGGTTTGACCAGGAACGGCCAACAAATTTATTCCCAATTGACCCACCACAAAATGTAGTTTCATCGTTCCCTATGACCAGTTGACCATTCCAGGCAGTAAAATCTGCCGTATATCTCAAATGAGTAGCAATGGGGTTGATCCCTGCCGTATTCTCAGATGAAAATGTTTTTGGGAAATCATAAAACATCCCAAACATGTCCATCAGAAAATTTCCATCGGTAACTTCTCTTATTCTTGGCCATTCGGTATAATACCCTCCTCGATTTTCATAGGCATTTGATGACTTGGGCAACCGATAAGTAAACCATTTACCTTTATCCAAAACTTTCAAAATAACAGACCTCTTGTCCCAGCCCATACTCCATACGGGATCTGATTCATTTTCATACCCATAGATTCCTCCAGGGCCTGTCACATCTGTAAACTGCTTTCTTTCCACCAAACGCCAGGTCTCTCCATCCCACTCTGCCAGGGCACCCATATCCTCCGGGCCCATTGATGGTTTTCCTGTCTGCACCACGTCTAGTTTATCAAAGTTGCCATTTTCACCATTGTTCGAAATGATGTAACGGCCTTGTCCTGTATAAGCCCCCTTTCCGTGCCATCCGGGAATTGGCTTTTCAAAAAGCTTGTTCACCTCTAATGAATTGACATTGACTTCATACACTTTACCTTCCATATCCTGGTAATAAACCCAGTTTTCCGGATCCTCCAAATGCCTGGCTGTAGCTGTGTGCCTTCCTGGCATTTCCGAATAGGGTATTTCTCTTACCTTGCCTTCTTTTGAGATAAAGTAAGGACCAATTATTAGTTGCTCGGATTCCTTATGGATAAGACGATTAGCTGGTGTCCCTCCAATACTGGCGGGATGCATTTCCAAGGTCAGGTCATCATCAATTGTCCAAAGTCTGTCAGAACTGCCTTCCGGACAATGAGGCGAATAAGTGACCATCCAAAGCTTTCCAGCCCAGGGGACCATCGCTCCGATCCCACACTCCAGTCCATCATATTTTGGGCACAATTGCTTTTTATCTCCCGGGTTATATACTGCTAAGTGAGGGTAAACACCACTGATCTTTAGTTGTTTTGGATTTACTTGCGCACAGGTACTCCCCAATGTCAACAGTACGACGGATACAAGTAGTATTCTTTTGAATGTCATTTTTCTATGATTTTATAGCTTTCCTTCTTTTTCCAGAGCTTTCCTTACTTTCAAGTACATCTCCTTTTTCTCTATTGTGAACTTTTTTCTATGGGACAGTCGGTAGTCAACAAAATGAGTGATCATTTCAGGTGAATCCTGCTGAATACATTGATCCTCTATCTGTATGGTCCACTCCTCAAGTACTGCCTGAAGGGATTTTTTTACTTCATTAAATTCTTTATTTTCAGCCAGGTTATTTACTTCAAAAGGATCCTGCGCTAAATAAAAGAGCTCAACCAACGGAAGGGGATTCACCAGAGAAATTTCAGCCCCTTCCAACAGGTTATAATCATCCATTATTTTTATTGTACTGTAGGCTGGCAGCTTTGCCTTTCGGTGTTCGGTCGAATTTTCAAGAACTGACCATCCATTGTTATGGTTTACGATGAGCTTATACCTCCCATCCGTTACCATCCTGGATTTGAGATGGACCCCTCCTATACGATCTGCAGAAGCAAAAGCGTACTTCCTGCTTTCTTCCTTATCTTTTCCAAGAAAAACCTTTCCTGCCATGTAGGAAGGTTTGTTCAACCCAGCCAATGAAAGTGTCGTAGCTGAAATGTCAATGGTTGAAACAAGCTGATCTGAAACCGCTCCCTTATCATATCCTTGAACCGCATCAATTCCTGAAGTCCATACTACCATGGGCACCTTTGTGCCACTATCATACAACCAATACTTGCCCCGCAACATGGCTCTACCATGATCAGAGAAGAAAAAAATGATGGTATTCTCCAATAAGTTTAAATTTTCTAAGCTCTCCAGTAGCCTTCCAAATTGCTGATCGAATTTTTGCACATTTTCCAGATAAAGCGCCCAGTCTTCCCTTAAAACATTGACGTTGGGATAATAGGGCGGCAATTTGACTTCATTTGGATCTATAGGATTGTCTTTATCCGGATAGAACACCCGATGAGAAAATGAGGTACATATCTTAGCGAAAAAAGGTTTTTTGGGATCTAACTTTTGCCATTCATCTGTTTCAAATGACTTTTCCTCTAGTTGGAACATAAAGTCATCTTTACCTTGCCCCAACGTCTGGTAACCATTCTCTTTTAAAACATGTGAAACAATCTTTACGTTGTCGGGCAACTGAGGCATCAGGTTATCGGGATATCTCAAATGACATGCTCCCAAAGTATTCTGATACATTCCGGTAGCGATTGCCGTTCTTGAAGGCGCACATACACCAGCTGTTGCATACACGTTATCAAATCGCATCCCCTCTTTTGCGAGTTTGTCAAGATGAGGTGTTTTTACAATCGAATTTCCATAATAACCTAAATCCTGAGACATATCTTCTGCTATTACCCAGATGATATTTGGTCTTGATTTACCTTGCCCAACCAGATATACTGATTGAATTTGAAGAAATACATAGCAAAAGATTATAATTATGTTTCTTATCATATTATTATAAAGTCAGGTGTATATGCTTGCAAAGCATCTAAAATCTTCATTATATTAAGCCAAGCTTGTAACCTTCCAATCCCGAAGGAACACCTAATAGATGCTCCTTCGAGGAAGTGGAATTTTGTTCTCTTGATTAGCTCTTTCTGATCTTAGTAATCTTCCTGATTCAAGTTGTCATTTATAAGAATTTCACTAGAAGGAATTGGCCATACATATTGCCTTTCAGGAAAAGACCTAACCGCCAACTGCTTAATTAGGCCGGCATCATACAGTGGGTCAAAATTTGGAGTTCCATTTTCATCTATTTCAGGAATCCCGGGTAAAAACCAAAGGTCCGGATCAAGCACCTTGTCCTTGAGTTCTGCATAATCCAAATGACCATAAATATTGGTATTTAATACCTCGTCAGCTATTCCCCATCTAATAATATCCATATACCTAAGACCCTCATGTGCAAACTCCATACGTCTCTCCACTCTAACAATCGATCTTAATTCAGATACATCAGTAGTAGTGACTGCAGGATATGATCCGGTATCGGTATAATCCACCTTATATGCCCTGGCCCTCACCATGTTGATGGCATCTAGAACGGACTGATCTATTTCACCTAATTCTATTTTCGATTCGGCATACATTAATAACACATCTGCATATCGTATTACAATCAAATCATTATCCGCTTGAAGATCAATCCAGCTTTCATCAATACCCTTTTTCCAAACCAATCCATTGAACGAAGCAAATAAGTTGTCAGGCCTTCTTGAGTCTTTATTGAGTTGATAGGCTTCTGTCTCAAAGTTGAAGACTTGTGTAGAGTCAGGATTTGGTTCATACTTAAACCCTAAAAAATTTGAACCTGGAACTGGCATTGTTTCTCCTAAGCGAGGGTCTCTGTTCTCAAATGGGTTTCTTGGATCAAATAAAGGTGACTCATCAATGGGCAGCCCATCGGTACATAGGAAGGAACAAAATAAATCCCATGACGGCTGATACGATGCAAAGCCCCCATTATTTCTAGGTACATATCTCTTGACTATGAAACCTGCATCCCAAAAGGAACTGAGCTCTACAGAATTGGGAAACCCAAGAATTTGTTCACTGCTATTCTTGGTAGATGCCAAAGATAATGTTCTAAAATCCGGGTGAAGACTGTACTCTTCCAGATCCATGCATGCCTTAGCTGCATCCCGAGCAACATCAAAGTCTCCCAGGTATAGTGCTGCACGCGCTTTCATAGCAAGGGCAGCACCCTTTGTTGCTCTTTGAATTTGAGAGTTATTATATGATACTGGAAGGAAATCAATTGCAATATCGAAATCAGAATAGATTTCTTCCTTAATGACATCCTTACTTGTTCTCCCTAAGCTTAATGCATCCTCAATATCCAAATAGTCTGTAAAGAAGGGAACATCACCCCAATGGGTAATTAAATATGCATATTGAGAGGCCCTTATGAACCGTGCTTCCCCTTCAAATGTTTCAAGTTGTTCTTGTGTAACTCCTGAAGCCTTATCAAAGCTGTACAAGAACGTATTAGCCCTTGCAATTGCTTTGTACGAGTTTGCCCACCGGGAAGTAACAAGAAAGTCCTCTCCGTTTAATGTTCCTCCTGTGATCGATGTTACGGTTGACCGACTGGTCCAATCATCCGTCCATTCATCAAAATCCCTGGCCCAAAATACCTTACGGTACATGTCATTTAATGCCATGTTCAGTTGATTCTCATTCGAATACCAGGACTCACTGGATCCTTCTGCCAATGGGTTAAGGTCTAGTTCTGCACATCCAGAATTTAACAAGAACCCTATTAATATAAATATATATGTGTTAATAGATCTCATGATAATATATTTAAAATTTTACTGATAAACCAAGCATTAATGTGGTTGTAACCGGATAAATTGTTG
Organism: Cyclobacteriaceae bacterium; assembly: GCA_965223915.1. Classification (GTDB taxonomy): domain Bacteria; phylum Bacteroidota; class Bacteroidia; order Cytophagales; family Cyclobacteriaceae; genus UBA7330. Next base: position 5,465,083 of record OZ245027.1, read on the forward strand.
CTGCGGCTTCAGGATCCCAGCCCTTCGGATACTTGTTTATAGAAAATAAATCAGTAGCAGTCCCATGTATAGAAACTCCTTGTAGCTTCAGTTTTTCAATCAAACCAACAGGTAAGCTGTAAGACAAGGTGATATTTTTCATTCTGAAATAAGCACCATTAAAAAGCCATAGATCTGACAGAACATAGTTACTGCTATTGGAAACCTGTGATAACCTTGGATACTGCACACTTGTGTTTTGTTCAACTGCATTGTACATGCTCCAATAGTTTCCATCAACCAATGCCGGAACATTTTGAGCCCCATTTAATAAAGGTCTGATCATATCCGGTGAGAGATAAGCATTTTGTTTACCCACTCCTTGAAATGAGACTGATAGATTGATGTTCTTATAATTAAGATTGATGTTTCCTCCATAATAGTACTGCGGTAAAGAACCACCTAACAGTGTGCGGTCATACTCAGGTGAAATTAATCCATCAGGTTCGCCCTCTGGCCCACTAATGTCTCTATACTTAATGTCTCCGGGACTAACGGACGCATTTAATGTGGCAGAATTATCAACTTCGTCTTGCGTTTGATAAATGCCATCTGAGAGGTAGCCATACCATTCGTCAAACTCACTTCCTTCCTGCTTTATTTTATTGCCTAAGAACTGAGTGCCTCCAAGGTCTCCCATGGTTGATACATAATCAGAAAGGTTTGCCGCTACCGAATAGGTTACTTCTCCAATCTTATCTCGCCAACCTACCTGTAATTCCCAACCCTTCGTTTCCATTATTCCTGTATTTTGCTGAGGATTCTCATAGCCTATATAATCCGGGATTTCAATATCCAACAGCATATCGGAAGTTGTTTTTTGATAATAATCTCCTGTGAAAGTTAATCTCCCACCGAAAAAATCTGCATCCACACCAAGGTCTACAGTCTTGGTGGTCTCCCAGGAAATATCTCTGATGGCGTACGCTACTTGTGCGGCTGTTGTCGCTGAGGTTATATTATTGCCCATATAAAATAAATTCTGATTGAACGCTATTGTAGATTGATATGGGTAGTTACCAATTCTTTCATTTCCCAACTGTCCCCAGGATCCACGGAGTTTCAAAAATGATAACCAGGAAACTCCTTCCATAAATGCCTCCTCAGACAAAACCCATCCTGCAGACACCGATGGAAATGCCCCCCATCTATAGTCTGATGCAAACCGGGATGAACCATCATATCTTATGTTTGCCTGGAGTAAGTACTTATTCTTGTAGTCGTAAATCAACCGGCCGAAATACGAATTATAAGCATTCTCAAAAGCACTACCATAGTTATCCCTTCCATCAAGGGGTCCCAAATTCAGGTATGGGTACTCAGACAATTCATAGTTCACTCTAGAAGCGCCCATATTTTCGGTTGAGGAGCTAAAGGATTCAAAACCAGCCAGAAGATTGAGATTATGTTGTCCGAAATTCTTATCGTAATTGATTAAGAACTGATTGGTTATCCTGAATATCTCTCCATTGCCCTCAAATAACGAGGTAGTGTTAAACCCCCCAATATAAGTGTCAAACACAGTAGGGTCTTGTGCTGTATATGTTGGAATGGCTTTCTCAAAAACCTTGGTTTTAGTGAAAGCAATGTTTGGCGACACAACAGCAGAAATTTTCAACCCTTCGAAAGGCATGAAATTCAAAGCAAACTTCCCTAATAGCTGGTTATCCCACTGGTTATCGAAGCCACCATATTCAATGGCTGCCCAGGCATTATCTCCTTGTTTTCCACTGGCTACCCTACCATCGGACCACATGGCAGCGTATATTGGCCCGGCTGTATGTGTCCGTACTATGGGATTAATATTTGGGCGTTCATTGATGGTATGTCGGAAGGTGACATCAAACTGCGTAGATAAGTATTTATTTATATCCAGGTCATTATTTATCCTGGCAGTATATCTTTCAAATTTCTTTTTATTCCAGAGTGCGTCCGAACTTTCATATTTGAAAGATCCTTTTGTTCTTAATTTCTCATTGCCCACAGTAAAATTAAGCTGATGTGCTACCCGTGTGGAATGGTCATTAAGGATTAAATCTGTCCAATTGGTAATTGGAAACTCATCCGGATTTGTCCTGTTGTTTTCCACATAGTCATCAATGAAGTCCTGAGCATAAACGGGTGTCTCACCTCCGGATGGATTGCCATTGTCATTCCAGAGCTGTTCATTGATCATCTCCATGTATCTTTCGGGTCCAACATAATCAGGTAGCTGGGTGGGCTTTTCTATACCATACTGTACTGTGTATTCAAATGAAGCCTGTCCTTTCTTTGCCCGCTTTGTTGTCACAAGAATGACACCTGCTGCTGCTCTGGAGCCATAAATAGACGCAGAAGCTGCATCTTTAAGGACCGAAATATTTTCAATGTCATCTGAATTTACAAAATCAATATTGTCCACTGGCACGCCATCCACGATGATAAGCGGTTCACTAGAGCCAATCGTTGTAATTCCCCTCACCCGAATTGTGGCACTGGACCCTGGAGCGCTCCCTGCTCCACGGGTTACCAATACACCTGGTATCGTCCCCTGTAGTGCCTGACTCACCTGAATCGGGTTCCGTTCTGCTATAGCTCCCCCATCAACTGTAGCAACAGACCCAGTGAGATCACTTTTCCTTTGGGTACCATAACCAATCACTACCACTTCTTCTAATTGTTCGGAGTCTGGTGTAAGTTGAATATTAATAGATGACTGATTGTTTACGGGAACCTCCTGGGTTTCATATCCAACAAAAGATATGATAATAATCGCATCTTCTGAAGTGTTCAATCGGTAATTACCTTCAATGTCTGTGGTTGTTCCATTTGCAGTTCCTTTTTCAAGGATAGTAGCTCCAGGAAGTCCATCTCCACTTTCATCTGTAACTTTGCCTGATATATCTATATCTTCCGTTATCAGCACATTGATTTCTTCTGAGTTTGAATCTTTATGTTTCGATACGGTGATATTGTCATTGATCTGCCTGAACCTGACACCAGATGTTCGAGAGATTTGTATCAATATATCAGACACAGCTTCTTCTTTACCACTGAGATCAATTTTTTGACTCAACTCGGATCTAAGGTCATTTTTATCGAAGGCAAACCGGAAGTTTGACTTTTTTTCAATCAACTGAAACACTTCCTTTACGCTGTATTCTCCAGCGCTTAGAGAAAATTGTACCTCCCTGACACTACTGCTTTTCTGAGCTGTCCCTGTATTGGCCAGGACGAGACTAAAGAAAAGTGAGTGAATGATCAGTACATACACCGCATACCTCGAAAGCATAATTAATGTAGGTATAAGTTTTAATTTCATACTTTTGTATTGAATAGGTTAAACAAGTTTTAACTGATCCGGGAGCGACATTCCCCAATGGTACACCCGGAAAGATTCAGAGCCGGAAACCTTGTTTCCGGCTTTTTTTCTATGAGCTATTTATTTTCATATCAATCTTTTAATTGAATATTAGTTTTACTGATTTATCGTCTATCTGGTATTCAAAGCCTTTGGCATAGCTTATGGCACTTAATACATTTTCTAATGTCTCGTTATGAAATTCAGAAGTGAATTTCCACGTCCCCTTTGAGTCTCCTTCAATCAAAAAATTCTTTCCATACCATCTCTCCAGTTTATTCACAACTTCATGAAAAGATGCATCCTCAAAATGAAGTATGCCCATTCTCCACCCTAGAGTAACCTGATGATTGAAAGTTGATTTTAATTTTTCACCCTGCTCATTAACACTTAGAGATTCTCCGGGCTGTAGAATGACCGGGTCAGTTTCATTTTCAACTACTCCCTGTACGCTGACAATCCCTTCAGACAAAGAAACCTGGTGTGATGGGTCTTCCGGATAAGCCTTTACATTAAACTGCGTACCGACCACTTTGACTTCACAATTGGAGGTTTTCACAATAAATGGCCGCTCTTTGTCCTTTGTCACATCAAAAAATGCCTCTCCGTCAAGATTTACTATTCGTACTTTTCTTTCCGAGTCTACCTCATAAGCTAAACTACTCTCTGAATTCAACCATACGACTGTCCCATCAGGTAAAAAAAACTGGGATTTCCTGCCGGCAGGATTTTCCTTTAAAATGAGCTCCCGCTTTACTGCAAGATTCTCTTCTTGCACTGTGTTAGAATAAAAGTAGAGGAATAGAAAACCCGCCAATAAAAGAACTGCAGCTACCCTGAGGTACTTTCCAAATGTTTTAAATGAATAAGTATTTTGTGAATGCTTCCCTGAGCGATCTGAATAATCTCCTGCCAGAACTTTTTCCAAAATCCGATCGTACCGCTCATGACCTGATGACTTTTCCTGAAACTCAAGTTTAAGGAGTAGCTCCTTGGCAAGGAGTAGTTCTTTGACTTGTGATGGATTATTCTTTATCCAGGTTTTCCAATAAAGATCGGATTCAGGTCTTGGATCGAAAACCCATTGCCTAAAATCCGGATCCATCATAAATGCTTCCGCTGAACGATAATTTTTATTCACTCTATCTTAAATGGTGTCAGTTCCAATTCATAGAGAGCATCAAAATCGAAAGGGCATCACGAAAACTAAAATATTTTTTAAACTGCAGCAATAACAAAAGCTCTTCAAAGGACAGGAAAAGAGGCTGAGCGTACTTAGGAGTATAGAAAAACAGACAACAACAACGAAAGAATGCTTGATTTAATAGTATTTAAAGCTCTATAAATCAAGTTTCTTGTGGATCGGATATTGCTAAAATTCATGAGGTCTTTTATTTCATCATAGCTCATTCCTTCATGATAGAGATAGTAGATTGCTTCCCTTTGTCTATCAGTCAGCTGTTTTAAAGCTATCTCCAGTTTCTTCTGCTGCTCTTCTTTGATCTGGCCCTCAATGATCCTTTGCTCCGCAGATAAACCTATCTCAAAGGATTGAGAAATTGTGCTATCAAAGGGTTCTGTTTTGCTATCAAATTTGTCTTTGTAAAGCAGTATTCTTCTCCTCAGGCAAGTAAACAGATAATTTCTTATTGAAGACTTAATGACATTGTTCCTTCTCTTTTCCCTCAATTCAACAAACATATCCTGAATGGCATCTTCAACCAGGGCTTCGTTTTTGGAAAACTGAGATCCAAAAGAAAAAAGATCGTTAAAGTTCTGCTTGTAAATATGTATAAAAGCAATCTCATGCCCCTTCTGAAATAATTCCCAGATTCTGGTATCGCTTAAAGTATCTAACTGGTTCTTTTCTTGAAAAGAAATTTCAGTCAGCAATCTGTTATTGTCCTCAACAAGCCTAAGTGTATTATCCTTGCTCATAAGCTTATCTTTACATTGGTTTCGACATGACTGGTATGTATCTGTTCAGCAAGGCAACTTTTCTAATCAGGAACATTTTTCAAATAATAACTATTTGAAAGATAAATATATGAAATAATAATAATTTAAAAACAGATTAGACATATAATAATAATATAACAGCTTATTTCACTAATTTCACAGGGTTTTGAAAGAAAACTATCTTAATCAAATGCCCGCGACAAGATAAAGGGTATGGTCAGCAACCATGATAAACATATTCATTTCTCGGGCAACAATTACCTGGGGCTTGCCAACAACCAGGAAATTGTTGAAAAAGTGTCTACCGCTTTGCGAGAATATGGTAACAGCTTTTCCGCTTCAAGGAGAACCACTGGAACACATGACATACACCTTCAGTTAGAAAAGCTACTCTCGGAATTCAAACAAAGCGAACAAAGCATGGTCTTCGCGACCGGATATCTGGGCAACAGCTTGCTCGTCCAGGCACTTCGGAAAGAAAACACGCTTGTACTTGCGGATGCTCAGTCGCACCCCAGCATCATCGATAGCATTCCTTCGGATCTGGTGAGTATGGATCTTTATGCCCATCGGGATTGTGACCACCTGGAAACGCTGCTGAAAAAGCATGAGCCAAAAGACCTGATCATCATGACAGATGGGGTGTTTGCGCTGACTGGGGAGATTGCACCACTGGATAGTCTCCATGAATTGGCCATCAGATATGGTGCGACACTCATCGTAGATGATGCCCATGCTACGGGTGTGTTGGGTGAAAACGGACGTGGAACCCCGGAACATTTCAACCTGCATGGTTCCAATCACATTTACCAGTCTGAAACCATGAGTAAAGCCCTGGGTTCATACGGAGGTTTTATCGCTGCTGATACATCCACCATTGAAAAGATACGGTCGGAATCCAGCTTTTACGTGGCTTCTACCGCACTACCTCCAGCCATCGTGCTGGCAAGTCTCTTTTCGCTTCAACATCTCCTAAAGCATCTGGAGCTAAGGACTCAACTACTACACAATGCCCGAAAAATCAAAGAAGGCGTTTCTTCCCTTGGATTTGATACCACAACCGACCCAACTCCCATTATACCCTTATTTTTCAAAGAGGTGAAGCAGGCAGAACAGCTTTCACAATACCTGGAGAAAATGGGGTTTGTGGTTCCTGCGATCAAATACCCAATCCAAATGGAGCAATCGATCGTACGGATTACTACAAATGCATTACATACATCTGATGAGATTGAGCAATTACTATTCACTTTAAAGAAATGGACGAATGAGCACCCAGCCCACTAGCATCAACCACGTGGAGATCATTCCTTTGGACATTCCCCTGAAGACACCGTTCACCATCGCCATTGGGAAAAAGGATAGCATTCAAAATGTATTGTTCAAAATCCGACTGGCCAATGGTGTGGAAGGAATGGGTGAGGCTGCCCCTTTAGAGCCCATCAATGGGGAAAACCAGGCTACGGTGCTGGCCACACTGCACAGCTGCAAAGATTTTTTACTGGGAAAAGATGTGATGGAGTACAGGAAGATCGCCCAACAGATAAAGGGGGTCTTCAGCGTTCAGGCTGCAGCACGATGTGCCATTGAAATGGCCTTGTTGGATGCGCATACCCAAATCCTTGGTTTGCCGCTTTATCGTTTTCTCGGTGGTGCACAGGATACCATAGAAACAGATTACACCATCGATATCCTACCCGCTGATCAGGCAAAAAACCTTGCTACTTCACTCACTCGGCGAGGCTACAACACCATCAAAACCAAAGTGGGGAAGCACATGAATGAAGACATCGACCGACTCCTGGCTATTCAGGACGGTGCACCCGGATGTGACATGATGATCGATGCGAACCAGGGGTTTTCCGTTAAGCAGGCCCTGACCTTTCTCGATAAACTGGCTGATCAGCATATCACCCCGGTTCTTTTTGAGCAACCTGTAATCAAACATGACCTGGACGGGATGCGGTTTATCAGAGAAAACACCTCCATTCCGGTGGCTGCCGACGAGACCGTCTTCACTGCTGCTGACGCTATGGCTGTTGTGAAGTCAGGCTGTGCAGACATCATCAACATCAAACTCATGAAGTCCGGGCTGATCGAAGCGCTGGATATTGCGGCGATTGCTAAACGTGCGAATATGGGATTGATGGTTGGCTGCATGCTGGAAACCACACTGGGACTGGGCTGTGCCGCCCATTTTGCCGCAGGGCTTGGAGGCTTTCAGTTTGTGGACCTGGACCCTCATCTGGACCCGGCAGATAATCCCTTTGAAGGAGGACCTGATTTGCGGGAGCCGCTTTATGATCTATCTGGAATAAAGAAAGGAATTGGAGTTTCATTAAAACCTATAAAAAATGAGTAAGAAGTCAACCATCCTAACGTCCGCTGTGCTTTTCCTGGTGTGTGGCCCATTAGCCTCCCAATACATTACCCAATACCCTGATATTCCACGGGTAGATGTCCACACCCATATGGGTGAAAATGATACCGCCATTGCGAACTATCTGAAACTTCATAATGAACTTGTCAAGGAGAGCCAGGTAGACATGGCCATATGGGTCAACCTGGGTAACTCCCGGAACAGCCTAGTAGACATTGAGCTGGTAAACAAATTGAGTGAGGGCAGGATGGTCTGTGGGATTGCTGATTACCGGGCTCATGATGGGTTAACCTATGACCCTGACCAACTCACTCAATTTCAGCAACAAGGTTATGTGGGCTATAAGATCTGGTCCGGCCCATGGTACAGAGGTCTGGACAAAATGGAAGACGGATACCCTTACATTGATGATCCGGCGCATACACCTACCTTCAGCAAGATGGAGGAGATAGGCTTCCCCGGGGCATCGGTCCACATTGCAGACCCCAATGGCCCCTGGAACCAGAGAAGTCCCTGGTTGGCGGACCCGATAGAGTATTGGAAAGAGATCAATGCCTGGCACAACGTCCTGGAGCGCCACCCCGAACTGGTTGTAGTCGCTGCCCATGGTAACTGGTTGCTCTGCCAGGATGCCCAGATTGACTATCTCAGGTATATGTTCACCCAATTCCCCAACCTACACATTGACCTGGCGGCTACCTTTCAATATTTTAATCTGGTCAGCCATGGCAACCTAAGGTCCTTTCTCATCGAATGGGCCGACAGGATCCTGTATGCTACCGACAATGGAGCCTGGAAAGACCCCGAAGAAACCGAAAGGAGAAAGCAACAGTATCTGAATACCTTCGAGATCCTGGAAACAGATCACCTGGTAAAAGGCAGCTTCTTCAGCAAACAACCCATACAGGGCCTGAACCTGCCTGAAGACGTCCTGGAAAAGATCTATTTTAAAAATGCTGCCCGGGTCTACCCGAAGGTGAAGGAGCAGCTTGAGAAGTTTGGGTATGAGGAATAGCTATTAATTATGCGGGATTTGGAAATCTCTGCCTAGCTACTGTCCGATATGCCGTGCGGAACATGGCGTAGAGCTGAGATGTTATTCTAATTCAAGGATATGTTCAAAATCGGTTTCGGATAGTATTCTGATATTTTGCCCTTTATCTTTTATTAATTTCTCGGCTTTTCGATGTTTTGAGCTTTTCTCATACCCAGCAAGTTTAAAAGAATCTTGAATACCAACTACAAGCATAGTCGTTTTCTTAGTTACTGAGTTTGTCACATCACACCCTAGTTCAGCTGCAATCTTACCAGCCTCAGCGCGGGTCATCGAAAGTGCTCCTGTGAAAACTAATTGTTCACCATACAAAGGGCCATCTGGATTACCATCGAGTTTGATAGTAGATGATCCATCCTTATAAATTGTTAAAGGTTTCTTTACCCGTTCGACCCAATCTTCAATTGATAGATTTTGAACTTTTGAAGCTTCATTGACAACATGGCCTGCTGCAATAGCATCTTCTAGTGCGTCATGATGTTCAAATTCTAAATTCAGCATTTCTGCTAGGTTGGCTAGACCAAATCCTTTATACGCTACTTCCTCCCAAGTACGCCTAGCTATCTTGGCTGAGTCGAGCCAAGTAGGGGAGATCTGCACCAATTCATATTTCTCACAGGCTCTTGAAATTGCCACTCTGTCAAATGGCATATGATGAACAATTACTCGCTCCTTAATCAAGTTAACTAGCTCATCATAAATGTCCGGAAAAGTTGGAGCATCCTTGACCTTCTTTTCATCAATTCCATGTAGTTCAATGTTGAAATAGTCGAAATAGTCTTCGGGGTTAATTAAAGTACTCCACTTATTAATGACATTTCCATTTTCGAACTCTGCAATTCCTATTTGACACAAACTAGAGTAGTCTGAATTGGCTGTTTCTACGTCAAGTGCTAGGTATTTCAAAGTATTTAGTACTCTCGCTAATATTCAGTTATATTAAACACAGTGCAACACAACAATCATATCACCTGATAAATCTAAGCTATTTCCATCAAACAGGTATACATCAAATGGGGAAGATCGGAAAGGCTTATCTGTCGGGGATTTGGAAATCCCTTTTTATCAGGAGTCCGACATGTCCTTAGGAACATGTCGGAGAGCTTAGGTTTTTATCTCAAAGCCCTGGTAATCCTGGATTAAAAGTTATCCAGGGTCTGCATTACAAATACACAGCGGTAAAATCATTGCGAGAGCGGCTCGTAACAGTAATGGTCATGCGCTCTTATTGCTTACTGTGGGGAGTATTTTCTTTGCGCATCTTTTCTGGATATTGCTTGATCTCCTCAAAAGACATATCCTGCATATCAAGATTCATTTTATCCCGGATTTTCCGCAATTTCTCAACTACTCCTTTTTCTGTTTTAACTTTTACCTTCATAGTTTACTCAGTTCAAGAGGGGATCTGATTTCAATCATTGAATAACCCAGTTTTAAATTTACTGAATTATATCCTCTTATTCTTTCAATATTCACAATGTGCTTAAAGTTCCAACTGACTAATATGTCTGCATGGTGAATTGTTGCCAGTGCAATGTGTAGACAGTCTGCTAGGCTGGTCTTGCCAACCACATTCTCTGAGATGTAGGTTTTAGCAAGTTTTTCTGCTTCGGTTGTTAATGAGATATTAATCTTTTGACCCTCTGGTATTAGGTGAATAAGTTCTTTAACGTTTTCTGGTGCTCCAGCAAGTTCAGAAACAAGCATTTCAGAAATGAATACGTTAATTTGATCATTAAATAATTCTGTCAAAAAAATCAACCGTCGATTCAGAAAACTCATGCTCACCATCAAACAGGTATACATAAAAACTGGAAGATCAGAAAGGCTTATGCCCTACGGGACATGGCGAACATCTGGTGTTGTTCATGGATTTCTTAGAATATTTATATAGAAGTTGTTCACCAGGATGGATAGCAATCTATTAAACAACCACCTTATTACCATCTATCCATTAACCCGGAGGATCATCATAGGCCTCTTAAAAACACAAAATACGACCTATAAATTGTATTATTCTAATAAAACGCTGATATCATCCAACCGGTTTGCTCCCATGGTGCTCCCAATGTGTGTCCACACTTCTCCCACACCTCTCCAGCCAGGCAATAATTGTACTTAAATAATATAGGGGACCCAGCCTAATCGGGAGCTCTCCACAGGAGCTGCTTCCAGGTAATCCAATATTAGTTTTATTATATTTTCATTCTATCCTTAGCGCTTCGACATGTTCCGGTCGTAGATGCATGGCAGGTATCTGTCTGGTGAGGGACACCATAGCCTTCAACCCAAGAGTTTTCACTTAAAACGGTGAATCTTGCAAATCCCGAAGGGATGGCAGGATTGTAGAATAATAGCATTAATACGAATTTAAACTCCGAAGGAGTGACATTTATAAAGAACCCCAAAGTGAAAAGTAATCTCGCCAACTTAAAGGATTAAGACTGCTTCGTCATTCTTCCTCGCAGTGACGGTGCTTTTTGTCACTCCCCAGCGTAGCCGGATATTTCTATCCGGCGGGTAAACAGAACCGCTACTCCGTCAACCAATCACCGGGTTGATCCACCTTTCTGATGGCTGCCGCATGATCCAGGTTTTCATAAAGTTCCTCCACCCATGTATAAGTATCCGGGCATTCACCGATAGCGATCACCTCACGGGGAAACATTAATCCTGTTACCTGTGGAAGGTCCGTCACCCGCAGACTATTCAGCATCTCAATGGCCATGCCTTTTCCGTCTGGGTCTCCCGTTACATTTTGAGTCGCTGGTGGGTTTTTCAGTAACAAAGCTCTAACCTTTTCATCCAGCATCCCGGCATAAGCGGCCACGGCTGCCATCTCTCCTTCTGCCACAATGCTGATCTGATCCGGATCCACACCCGGGATCTCACGTAAGGCTTCCAGACATCTCAGCACATCATACAACCGCATCGAAGCCAGTGTTCGGCCCGTCCAGGCAGCAGACCTTCGCAGATGCCACTGATACTTAGGAGCGTACCCTGTTTCACCAATACCTCGTGCCTCGAACGTGGCCACAATCATCTTACCCCTTACGCCTCGTGATAGCTCATAAGGAGCCCACCTCCCGGCATCGGGATTTGGCAGCACCAGTAATACCGGTCGTTTTTCTTCAGTCGGTTGCCCCAGGCTCAGGTTAACATTGAGCTTCCAACCTTCCTCGGATACAAAGCTGTACTTCTTACCAATACTACCCCCTTTGTTCATATACTGAAACTCCTCTTTTACCTCCAAAGGCACTTTCTCTTTCGGAAACGCACCAAATGTCTTTTCATCCAGAAAATCTTTGACCTCCCTGCGGTAATCAGCCAACTGTTGCGTGTTGTTGATCTGAGGTGGTGTGGCTAACTCGACAAAATGATCCTGAATTGTTTTGGTCAGGTCTCCCTCCGGTGGACCATCCACATAGGCTTTCAGCTCCTCATTGGTGTACCGCTTCGTGATATCGATGGGTCTCAACTCCTCCGGATCCACTTCCTCACCCTTCAGCTCCTTATAAAAAAACGACAGGATCTCCGCCCTTAACTCTTCATTGCTGCCATAGCTATGTGGACCCGGGGCCTCTCTCATGAGCAGGTTCTGTTCAGTGTCATACAATTTGTAAAGTGGCTTTAGCTTGTCATAAAGCGTTCGTACCCCCTCAATGGAATAATACAGGTCATTGGTCGTTTGCGCAATCATGAAGGGTCTCGGGGCAATCAAGGCCCCCACATCAGTGAAGTCTATACCGTAAGTATTGATAGGCATCATACAATCGCAATGATCATCAATGGTGGACTGGCAGATCTGTCCTTCCAGCGATGCCGCACCCGCCTGAGCGGCTGCAGCTTTAATCCTGGGGTCTGCCGCCGAAAGGTACCAGCTCTGAGAACCTCCACCGGAAATACCGGTCACTCCAAGCCTATCTTTGTCCACCTCTTTCAGCTCACAGAGGAGATCCAGGCCGCGGATCCCATTCCATACTTCTACTCCGGCAGGGTTATAACCTTTGCTATACCAGTTGAACCAACCCTTTTCATAAGCTCCCAGGTGTTCTCCTTTCACCTCTCCGCGTTGAATGGTCTCAATGATCAAAACAACAAAGCCATTTCCAGCAAAGTTGATCGCATGCTCCTGATAATGGTGTTTCTGAGTGTGTGAGTGCCCGCAGACATAGAGGATGGCCGGTGCCTTTTTCTTCAGTCCCCTGGGGATATACAGATTAGCCGGAACATACAGTCCGGGTATCGATTCATAGTACAGCTTCTCAATCCGATACTCTTTTTCTTTAATGGTACCCGTATAGGTCACATTCAAAGAAGGCCGCTCACCTTTTAAGGGCATGTCCTGCATACCAATCATTTCGATAAACTCCCGGTAACGTTCCTCCCTGACCTCTTCCCACTGGTCATGTGTTTCTATCTCTTCAAGCGAATTATGGGTAATTCGACTGGCTTCATTGCATAAGTAAGTCTGTATATCATTGGGATACTCGGGATCAGGAAGGAAGGTATTACTTTGTGACCATCCGGTGATGGTAACAAGACAACTGGCAAGCAGAAAAACAATCCTATTTGAGCTCATATTGGGAGTATTTGTTCAAAGACTTTAATTATTGGTTCTCAGGAAACATCTTAAACCACTTGATTGCATTCTTGTAGAAGATCTTATCCACTACTTCCTTTGGTAGTTTCAATCCCTGGAACTTTTCATTAACCCGATTACTGGTCATCCATTCGTCAGTTACGAAAAATTTCCAGTCCAGCATCCAGGTCTCATGTGCAAACGCCTTAAATGCTTCAGCTTCCTGCTTACCGCCATATCCAATATCAGTAGCGTACAAAAGTCGGTCCTGGTATTTGATAAAGAAGTCCCGTACCTTCTCTCTGTCATGAATGGTCTGATAAAAAACCTGACCGATCCTGGCAGCCAGGTCCACGGCCATATTAGGAAACTTGTCGAGTCGTTTGGCCAGCTCATCCACATCGTGCTCCAGACTTCCCATATGTGCTCCCACAAATGTCAGGTTAGGATGCTTCTCTAACATCCGGTCGCGTGCAGCTATTTGCTCTTCGTAAGAAGGCATATCAGGATGTAGATACATGTGATATTTCGGATGATCCCTGAAGTAATCTTTGTCATTGTTCACGATCATCTCATCCAGGGGTAACCAGCAATTTTTTGGTTCTGCCAGGTGACCAATCAGGGTTTTACCTCTTTTTTCAATGTGATCAAAAATTGGGTCCAGTTTGGGGTCATCCACAAAGATCAACTCCCCGTTTTTGTCCCTGAATTCCATCCCGATGTTTTTCCAGACCTTCACGCCTACAGCACCAGCCTCAAATCCTTTGTCTAACCAGGCAATGGTCTTTTCAACAAAGTCTTCATCATCCCATGCCTCAATAGAAAAAGAAGTAATGAACTCATAGATATCCGGATACTCATTCTTCAGGCGAGTACGTGAAGCATACTGGTCCAACACAAACTGTGGATCTTTTGTATCTACCACAATGTTGACCAGTTGGAAGTTATCCTTTTTGGCCTGCGCTTCAAACGCGCCATTTGTGGCACTGGTATGAATATGCGTATCTACTTTTTTGACCTTAGTGTAGTCTTCTACTGAATAATATTCAGGTGTTTCCTGGCATGCCATGGTTGTCACAATTAATAAAATGAAAACAATATATTTCATAGTGATCTAAAAATCAGTCTTTAAAGTTTTTCGATAGGCTCTGAGTGCTTCCAGGTATCCCTCCATATCCAGCAACTGCTCATCATAGATCAGGTAGCTCATATCGGGAGTTCTGTTGGCATAGTGGCGGGAACGGTCCATCTTATAGAAATACGCTTTTTCAGGTGTCGATATGCCTTTCGGCATACGTGTCTGCTCCCAAACGGACACAAGATTGTTGTATACTTTTTCCCTTCTCTCCAGACTCTCTTCGATGAGCGATTCGGCTTCCATTAAATGTCCGATAGCAGCCTTTCGATCACTAAAAGCTTCCTTATGTGCCCGGGTGATCGTTCTTTCCAATTCAGAAATATCCAAATAAGTCTGACAGGTATGATCTACGAGCTCAGCGATGGTACGATAAATATCAAAGTCATAGGCATTGCTGGTTGAAAGATCTTTGTTCATATCGATGATCTGCATGGCCCGAAGCATCTTGGATTGCATGGTGCGTGATTTCTTCACCATCTCTTCATATTCCTGATTCCAGAAAGGATCGTATTCGATGTATTGTCTTCGTGGTAGATCAGGCAAGTGTGTCTTGCCAATGGTACCATGATGCCACACATTTCTTTCCAACGACCAGGCATAATAATAGGAAGCCTCATTGAGCAGTTGGTATAGCTCTTTCATGTCCACCACCTCTTTTCCATAATAGTTGTAGAAAAACGATTGTTCAAACTCATCGAGCCCCGGAGCTGCACCATTCCATGAATACTGTGCCGAAGTCACAAAGCTCAACATCCACATCTGGTTGTGTAGCCCTGAATCATCCCAGGAGGTATTGATCATGCCATCAAACAAACCTGACTGTGCAGCTGGTGCCACCGTGTTATAACTATTTTGCATACTACCATCATCGATGCGGGTACGTCCTCTTAGCTTAAAATGATAAGGCAGGAACAAGGGCTCCAGTCCCGGGTTAGGGTCATAGACAAACACTTCAAAACCAAGATCTTTGGCTTCTTTTACATATTGGAAATCTGCCTTGTTGTAATGATATTCCTCCGTCAGGATCAGATCATCATCAGGCTCCATATTTTTGATGGGAGACCGACTCATTTTCCATCCCATGGGACGCTCCCAAAGCATGACCTTTCGTGATTTTTTCAGATGCTTTGCCGCTTTGCCGGCAAACAAATGATACAGTCCGCTATTGCCTATCTCTTTAGCTTTTGCTCTACATTTTTCACAAAGGCCCAGTTCAAAAGTTTCATCCGAACCGATATGAATGTATTCTGATCCCGGGGTAGCCTCCATGGCTTCATCCCACAGATCAAACAGCAGGTCATACGTGCCCTCTTCCAATGGACAAAACTCCCAATCAGAATCTTCTACTTCTCGCAGATCTCTGTATTGGGGCCATTTCAGGATAAAACTAACGTGCCCTAATCCCTGAACAAGCGGAGTCAATTCAATGTGATATTCTTTGGCATACCGGGTAAACTCTTGCATCTCCTCGATGGTGAATGCACCAGGTGCGCCTATCTCGGGATGACTTTTATAGGCCAGTTTATCTTCCCACTCCCATACCAGCATATTGATCTTATACTTAGCCATGTCGCGGATAAAGCTCTTAACATAGCTGGCTTTGTCCTGGTGATGTTTGGTATCATAATGAACGGCCCTGACAGCAATATCTGGCCAGTCAGTGATTTTCATCCCGGGTACCACAATACCGGATCTTGTCTTTTTCATAACCTGAAAAAGGGTCTGGACGCCATAAAACAGCCCATCTTCATCATTGGCAGTGATGGTCAGGTTTTTTTGATCTGTAGATAGCTGATACCCCTCGGCTTTCAAGTCTTTGGTGGCTCCTTTGCGGGTGAGGAATATATTGGTACTTCCTGAAGTCGTTCCAACCTCCACTTTTACGCCCCAATGGGTTTCCAGCTCAGACTTCAACTTTTCAGCCGTGGCTTTGTCTACCTCTCCAGCTTTCTTATCTAACACCACATTGACGGTGCCAGACAGTACAAAATCACTTCCTCCCAATTCAACCTGCTGTGGATAGGGAATCACATGTAATCCGAGGTTTGTTAAATCTGAAGCCAGCGTTGGGATATATGGTGTTATCACCAGCAATGCGCCAACCAGAAAAGACAAGAACTTATTGTTTTTAATCATTATCAAATTAATCATTTTATAATAAGAGATAAAAAAATACCGAAGGGCATCAAGCTCCGAGGATTTATTGCTCCAGTGAATCAAAAATATTTGTTGACTCAACTTGAGACCTGACCAGAGGTCTGAGATAGATCTTTTGATCCCCTTCACGCCAATATTTTGCACGGCGATCCATCAGATCAGGAGCAAACTGACTTTTGTAGCAATACAGCGCCTCAATTGCCTTTTCACGATCCTCTTCTTCAAAACTTACCACAGTAGTCAGGTATTTATCAGCGATACCTCTGAGTACTTTACTTTCTTCATCCTCCAGGTGAGATGAAGGAGTTCCCACATAGTAGAGCATATTGGGTTTACCCCAATCTTTACTTAGATAGACTTGAGAAATAGAGGCACCTACCAACCGATGATCCATGTGGTTCGACCCACCATCGGGGCCCCAGGTAATGATCACATCCGGCTTGATCAGTGTCACCAGGCTATCCAGTTCTTTCATCAACTTTTGAACATACGGAACATGTCCAAAAAAACCACCTTTGAGCTTCAACTGATCGTGGTATCCCATCCAGATAGGTTTTTCTATCCCCATCTTTTCAGCAGCTGAATTAACTTCTTTGTTTCTTAAGGCTGTCAGCTCGTCACCAGGCTTGAGGTCTGTCTGCCCTGTTCCGTATCTACCATCCGTCACTGTGACCAATTGAACTTTGGCACCCTCCCTGGCGTATTTAGCCAGGAGTGGTCCGACAGACAGCTCATCATCAGGATGCGCGAAGACTGCCATGATTGTCTTACCCTCAGCTGAGATCGGCTCTTTTGATGCTACCGTCTCCGTCGATCCTGATGTGGTACAGGATGTAATGATACCAATGAGTAGCCATGAGGACGCCAGTAAAAAAATTTGGTGCAACCAACGTTTTACCGTGTCTCCTTTTTGTTGATTTGGATTCATATTTTTTTAATTAATTTATACTATTAACTGTGTTTATCGATGTACAATTTTACTGTTATACAGTTGTTGGCCCGCTTGCAATTGAAGCAAATAAGCTCCAACTGGTAATTTTGAAAGGTTCACTTTTAATCCGTCCCGCCCTGCAAGCACCCTTTTTTCTTCAAAAACCAAATGTCCCAGAAGGTTATAAATTTTTAGGTTACACTCACTCATCTCCGCTGCTATGTTGGTCAAGGACACGTTGATATCTTCTTTAAAGGGATTGGGCCAAATCCTGGGACTACCTTCTCCTTCTTTGAGCCCTGTAAGGGTCTCTGCTAATGCTAACCGGGTTGTTGCAATCCTCGGTATTTGAGCTGTGGCAAACAAAGTATCTCTGTAGATGCCTGCTTCTTCCCGGAAAGCTCCCTGTAGAAAGACCCGGGTGCCTTCTGTAATTGTTTTAAGTGCTGCTACGGATTCATAGATTCCATCACCCTCGACCACGAGGTAAGATTTATTCACTTCAAGGTCTGAAAAGGACTGTTGCTTTCCATCAGGCCAGACCACTTTCAGGCTGTCAACCCCGGAGGCATCAGTCAGACCAAAGTGTATCACAGTGCTCATACTCGAAAGGTAGCTTGTGCCTCCACTCAATTCTCTGATCAGGCGCCTTTCTCCCATGCTGACTTCAACCCTGCTTCCATAAGCGCTGGCATTATTGGATACTCCCATGAGTTTGACCTTGATCCAGCTATTGTCATTGCCCGGGTTTTGATAGAGAAGCGTATGGTGATTGTCTGAACGAATACCCACCACGCCTACCAGAATATCCTGATGACCATCATTATTGTAATCACCAATAGCTACGCCCCGACCACGAGCAGTACTTGCTACACCCAGTTGTTCTGACACCTCTTTAAAAACATCATTACTTCCCTGATAGAGTCGGTCTGATTGAGTGGATGACCCTGTTTCAAATACCCCATTGGCAACAAAGAGATCCAGGTAAGCGTCATTGTTATAATCGAAGAATGCATTACCCCAGCTAGTTCCTTCAGCGTTGTCAAGACCCTTATCATAAGCTTCCTCCAGGAATGAATTGTCTGGTCGGTTATTGAAAAGAAAATTATCACCAATGTCACTCACATGGTAATCCAGATCGCCATCCTCATCATAATCTCCAACGGCAATTCCCATGCTGTTTATTTCAATATCCCAGGACGTTTGCTTTGAAACCTCCGTAAAAGAATTTTCGGGAAAGTTATTACTGAATAACCGGTTGGCACCGTACTGGAAACCAAAGTCATTGCCTACTAAAATATCTACATCATGATCCTTGTCGAAATCTGAGAAGGACACGGCCAGAGCAGTTCCGCTACCTGAGTCTCCCAAGAGCCGACTGACATCTGAAAATGTACGGTCACCATTATTTTGATATAAGAAATCACCAGGACTTTCGGCGGGATCATAGTTTCCAATATACAGGTCGAGCAGCCCATCGAGATTATAGTCTCCGAAGGCGGCGGAACTACCATAGTATTCCCCCTGGATTCCTGCCTCAATGGCTCCTTCTTTGAAAGAAGTTCCATGCTCGTTCCAAAACAAATAAGTTCGTTCATTATGCTTTGTGGTGATCAAAAGATCAACGAATCCATCATTATCCATGTCTCCCACAGCTACCCCCATCGTTGGGATCATATGAATCTGACCCAGCCCCATCTCAAAGGTGACATCGATAAAAGTACCGTCACCCTGGTTTTCATAAAGTTTATCTCTTTTGCCCCCGCCTATGAGATAGATATCTTCAAAGCCATCGTTCTGAAAATCAAGGAATGCTACCCCGCCAGACAGGTTAGTAAGGTCATTGGTTAGGTGATTAATGCCGACGGCATTACTTACTTCGGTGAATTGACTATTGGCCGGATGAGATGCCACCAGGAAGGCAAAGAAGCAGAATCCCCATAAGATATTCCGTCCGGAAGTAAGCATTGAGAGGTGTAAATTGATTAAAATGATGGGCCCTGTAATTGGCCCATCACTCTAATATTTAAATTGAAATTACTTGCAATTCTAAAATCAATAAGGAGGGTATGTTCCCTGCTTCGGGTGGGCAAAAGGCACACCCTGCTTGGCATCCCACCAAACACGGCTGGTAAGTACGTCACCTTCCGATAACCGATCAGCTGCTGAAGCTACATTGTCAGCATTCAGGCTGTACTCTCCAAGAGGATAAGCAGACCTTCTCGGCATAGCATTGTCCGTATCCAATGCTGACAAGCTTCCAATCCACTGACGAGGATACCCTGTTCTTCTATGTTCAGTCCAGGCTTCATAGGGATCACCAAAAAGTGCAATGTATTTCTGAACAATAATTTGCTCTAGCTGCTCCTCAGAAGTTCCGGCTAAAGTAGCTGCTGCAGTACCCAGAAAAGTAGTAATGTCAGCTGGGTCCACACCATAGTGTTCCATGGATACCTGGATCCCTTCTCCGAATAAATCATCGGCATCTTCTGTACTTAACCCAGCCAGGGCTGCTTCAGCTCTTAAAAACCTGACCTCGGCTGCTATTAGTGCATTGAAATCATACTCTGCCTGTATAAAGGCATCATCCAGTCGGGCAACCGGCCCGTAGTTTTCCTTTTCATCCACATCCATATTAATGGCCCTTCCAATGTACTCACCATCAATATTTGGATTAAGATAAATCGGTAACCTGGGATCATTGGTGCCTACCATATTCTCGGTCAGGGTAAGTCCAACTACTGTCGCATTGGATGCTCCGGCATTACCGTTGACAAAGTTTTGGTACAGCGGATTTGTATTGGTCAAAAATCCAGCATCTTCTCCTTCGGAGGTTACTTTAGCATTTTGGTCATTGGTCTCGATCAAAGGAGCAGAAAGCACTTCTGAAATATGAGATTGAGCCAAAGCTTCATCGATATATCTTACCCTAATGGCTAACCTTAACCGCAGTGAATTGGCAAATCTTTCCCAAAGATCCACATCACTTCCAAACATCACATCTGCGTCACCAAAACTGCTCAGTTCAGGATCGCTGCTCAGCTGGGCTGCGGCCTCTTTCAACTCATTCAACATATCAATATAGATTTCCTCCTGGGTATCATAATCAGGAGTTGGATCTACATCACTAAATGCCTGTGCGGCCTCGAAGTATGGAAGATCACCATAGGCGTCCGTCATTCTGTGAAATACCCAAACCTTCCAGATTCTGGCCATGGCATGCATATTGACCAGGTCAGGATCCTCAGCTGTCAATCTGATGATGGCGGCAAGGTTTACAATATGATCTCCATAATTGTCAAACGGTCCGAAATCACCATATGTTAATGGCTGACCAGAGTCTCCTCTTGAACTATATCCGGAATATTCATTGATTCTACCTCTGTTTTGAATTTCAAAACTTGATTCTTTCAAAACTTGTGTAAATATCAACCCTGGCTTGATGATATCATCCGTTACCAGCTTGGGATTGGTATTTAGCTCTTCATAGTGGTCGGTACAAGCATTGGGTACCAATACAAGTAACACGACAATTGCTGTATAAAATAGTTTATTTATCGCTTTCATATCTTTTCTTCTTTATCTTAAAATGTTACTGATAAATTGAAACCTAAGCTTCTGGTAGTGGGCATAGAAAAAGACTCATATCCCTGTGCAGCTGCTGTTGGAGCGAATGCCGTTTCAGGAGCAATTCCCATTTCTTCAAACTTGGCATCTCTGTACAGATACAGCAGGTTTCTTCCCACAACAGATAGTTTAGCAGAGTTGAAAGGTGTTTTAGCTAAAAGTGCTTTACTGAAGCTATAACCAAATGTTGCCTGTCTTAAAGAAACATAGGTTGCATCGATGACAAACTCCTCACCAATGTTACCCCATGAACGTTGCGCCCAGTAATGCTGCGACCATACCGTCTTGCTAGTTGGTGTATAGCTTCCATCTTCGTTTTCGATAACTCCTTCTACGACCAGATTCTCTCTGTCATTTGTCCAGACACCAGTACCTTTTGCATTTTGATCGTATCTACTCCATGAATAAAGCTCACCACCCATTCGGATATCGATCAAGGCTCCCAAGGAGAATCCTTTAAAAGAAATCGTATTGGTAACGCCAGCCAACCAGTCAGGCTGGATGTCTCCCAGAGATGACAATTCATCTTCTCTGATATAATAGTCGCCACTCTCATGCACAACCAGTTGTCCATCAGGGCTTCGCTTATACTTGTAGCCCCATATGGTTCCATAGGGTAATCCCGGACGAGCAACAATACTGGCATTTCCTGTAGAAATGAAGTCCAGCTGCTCTACACCTTCTACCAATTCAACAACTTCTGACTTGTTCTTCGCAAAGTTGACATCGATAGTCCATTGAAGTGATTGAGGAATTTTAACAGGCGTAGCTGATAAGAATATCTCAACCCCTTTATTGGAAACTTCAGCTGCATTTAGGAACAGGGCATCATATCCTGTAGATGTTGAAAGATTTACCGGCAGGATCTGGTTGGTTGTTTTAGAATCATAGTAAGTAAAATCTAAAGAAACCCTGTTGCCAAACAGCCTGATATCTGTACCAAACTCAAAAGAACTTGATAATTCATTCTTAAGGTCCGTGGGAGGAACGGTTCCATTGACACTGGCAAATCGCTGTCCCTGGAATGTAACAGACGAAACTGAATAGCCACCTGATGTCTGATAAGGATCAGCATCGTTACCTGCTTGCGCAAAAGAAGCTCTCACTTTACCAAAAGTCAGCACTCTTGAATCCAATGCCAGGGCATCTGTAAATGCAAAACTTAAACTCACTGATGGATACAGAAATGAATAGTTGCCTGTTCCCAATGTACTTGACCAGTCATTTCTTGCTGAAGCATCAAGGAATAATACATTTTTATATCCCAGCTGACCAGTCAAATAAACTGACTGTATTTCCTTCTCAGTAATGGTATATGAAGGGATGACCAAATCCGCATTTTCGATGATGTATAGATCCGGAATATTCATATTCCGTGCTACCGTACTGTTTTTCTCCCATCTTCTGGTGAATCTGTTGGCACCAAATGAAATACTACCTGTCAGGTCTGAAGACAGATCACCTGAGGCTGTAACCAACACATCTGCGTTCAGCTCATTTACCCTGTATTGGGCAAAATCCACCCGTCCATTTACATATGAACCACCCGGTGTACCGGCATTATACTGTTGACGTTGACTCTCGGTATAAGAATCATTTCCAACGCGTCCCTGGATGGTCAACCAATCTGTAAGGTTATACTTTGCGGATACCAACCCGATCAATCGATCCCTGTTGTCATAGCTGGATAGCTCATTCATTAACCAGAATGGGTTAGTCGGAGAAGACCTCCAGTTTCGGTGGCTTCCATCATCATTTTTATAATCTTTCAACCACTCGTAGTTGATATGCTGTGGGATCAGATTAATAGAGCCCGCAATGTTTCGACCACTTGAAACACCAACAATAGGTCTGTTTTCACCTATGCTGTTGACAAAGTTGGCCTTAGCCTCTACAAACAGACGCTCTGTTACATTAGCACCAAAGCGTGCAGTCACCGTTCTTCTTTTGAACTCCGCATTGGGGATAATTCCCTTATTTTCCATATTGGAAACAGATACCCTGTAGTTCACTGCTTCATTTCCTCCATCTACAGAGATGGTATTTGTAAAGGTTGAACCAGTCCTGTAGAAATCAGTCATGTCATTGTTTTGATTCTCAAATGGAACAGGTCCCATATCCGAAAGGCGTTGATAAACAATCGGTCGACCATCATATTTTGGTCCCCAGTTGTCGAGCGCCCATCCCGGTACCATGTCATAGTCTGTACCGTCTATATTAATGGTTCCAAAGTTGGCATCATTGTCATCGTAGGTCGGGCCGTAGTTTGTTTGAAACTTCGGGATAACATTAATAGTTTCAAAGGTCGCATTGGAGTTGAAGGATACTCCGATGCCCTTTTTGGAAGACTTCTTTGTAGTGATGAGGATCACACCGTTTGCTCCACGAGATCCGTACAATGCAGCGGCATTTGGTCCTTTCAAAACTGATATCGTTTCTATATCATCCGGGTTGATATCTTTGATACCATCTCCAAAATCTCTGCCGGCAAAAATATTGGTCTGTGCCAGGTTGTCGTTACTGATTGGAATACCGTCTACTACATAGAGTGGCTGATTATTTCCCCCCAGAGAGCTACTTCCCCTGATCTGCACGAATGACGATCCACCCGGACCTGCTGATGATGAGTTCACAAAGACACCCGCTACTTTTCCCTTCAGGGAGTTGGCAACATTTACCTCTCGTGCCTCTACCAAATCTTCACCATTCACTTCCTGAGCTGAATAACCCAGGGCTTTCTTTTCCTTTTCAATACCAAAGGCTGTTACCACGATCTCATTCAACTGTTGAGAATCCGGCTCCAGCTGCACATTGATCTGTGTCTTATTCTGAACAGGAATTTCTACGGTAGTATAACCCACATAGGAAATAACCAATGTAGCGTCTTCAGGTGCAGACAAGGAAAAATTTCCATCCAGATCTGTGGTTGTACCTGTTCCCTGACCTTTGATCACAATCGAAGCACCTGGTAAACCGCTGTTTGATTCGTCAGTGATTATTCCACTTACCGTAATATCTGCAGTCATTATCTCTTCAGTGACAGGCCCGGAAGCTTCGATACTTTTATTGACATAGATCACTTCATTGACCCTTCTAAACCCAAGGTTTGTTTCCTTCGAAATGCTTCTCAGAAGTGCTGCAATGGTCGTGTTTTGTTGACCAAGTGTGAGTTTCTTGTCAGCATCGATGATTCTACGCTTGTATGCAAATTCAAAATCTGATGCAGCTTCTACCCTATCAAGGGTTTCCTCAACACTCAGATTGTCAACATCAATCGAGATCTTGATTTCCTCTATACTGATTTTTTGCGCATTCCCGGATTCTGGCAAGGCGAAAGAATACAGTAAGCTTTGTATGAGTATGCCAATAATTACATATCTGGACATAATCGCAATTTTTTTAAGTAGTTTTAACTTCATATTGTTAAAATGTTTTGGTGAAACTTGATTTTATCGGGACATAAACCCCGCGCTGTGTAGGAAATCTGCCAAATGAACTATCACAGTGTGGGGTCTTTTTTTATCCCTTTTTTAACTGGTATTTACATAATCCATGATCTTCATTGTTAATACAGTGTAATGGTCTTATCGTCAATTTTATATTCAAACCCGTAAGCAAACCCTAATCCATCCAGGATCTCTTCCAGGGGCTTATTCTTGTATCTGAATGTAAAGTCTTTGTCTGTATTCAGCTTTAGATTGGTGATGAAGGTTACCCCATACCATCGCTCCAGGGTTCTGATAATTTCAGTGATATTGGATTCTTTAAAACTGATCACTCCATTGGTCCAGGCAAATACATTCTCAGGATCTATGTTATACATATAGGATTTGCTGCTGATGATATCATATGAGCTCATCTCATTGGCCCTTAGAATCCTACTTTCAGCCGGGGCTGTACTTTTAGCTTCAACCCGAACAACTCCTTCGGCTACTGCTACGTCGACCGTGTTTTCATCAGCGTATGCCCGAACATTAAAGATCGTACCTAAAACAGTTGTTTTTAGGTTTTCTGTGGTGACAATAAAAGGTCTGCTGGCATCTTTAGAAACTTCGAAGTAAGCCTCCCCCTCTACCTTTACCTCCCTGATTGAATCTGAAAAAATACTGGGATATGTAAGGGTAGTGCCAGCATTCAGATGGACTTTGGTGCCATCTTCCAACCAGGTAATGGTTTTCTGACCCAGTGGACTTTGCTTGGTCACCATCGCAACATTTGGCGTGCTTTTAGTATTTGCCAGGTTTACCTGATCCACAGAAAATATCACCCCCCAAACAATGGCAATGAGTGCTGCCACCTTGAGCAAAACCGGTAGGAAAGTAAAACCGAAAAATTTGGATTTACCTGAGCCCATACGGCTCCTTTTCAAAGCACCTTCAAACATTTCCACATAATCATCTTCACTTAATTCAGGATCATGTTGGTAGCTTAGATTCAATAGAATGTTTTTAGCCATCAAAACTTCTTTAGACTTCTCAGGGTACTTAGCTACCCACATCGTCCAGAACTGATCTGATTGTTCATCCGGATTTTTTACCCAACGAATAAAGTATTCGTCCTCAATGAAATCGAAGGCAGTGTACTCTTTGTAAGTATTGTAATTTTGGTGACTCATTTAAAACAATAAATGGGTTTTGTATGATTACTCTACCTATAAAGAGGGGAGTCAAAAATGATTCATGCCATTTGAATCATTTTTTTTGACTTTTTTTTAGAAAAATTTAGAGAAGCAAAGAAGATACCCCAAAGCAACGACCCGGCTGGATCGGAAAGCAAGTGAAAAACCAGTAAAAGACGAGGTCTACTACAACCTTGTCAAACTATATGAAGAGAATTATTATGGATTTAGTTATGTACAATTACTAATTTCTCTTTCACAAGTCCGGTAACCTGATCTGTCGCTTTGGGAAACACCTTCCTTAAATCAATTTCCTGATTGGTGGCAAGAACCTCCTTCAGGGTTTGCATAAAAATATTTTTGATCTCTGTGGCTAGATTGATCTTGCAGATTCCCAGGTCGATGGCCTTTTTCAGACTTGACCCCGGAATCCCGGAACCGCCATGTAGTACCAGTGCTGCAGGGGTAACTTTTTCTATTTCAGCAAGCCGCTCCAGGTCCAGCTTAGGTTCTTTATCATAAAACCCATGAGCAGTACCGATAGCTACGGCAAGGGCATTGACACCTGTTTCTTCCACAAAAGTTTTGGCTTCTTCCGGTTGGGTAAACCCACTGCCATCTTTGTTCTGCCCAAGTTTGGCAATGTATCCGAGCTCTGCTTCCACATTGGCCTGATAGTTTTCAGCAAGTTTTACCACTTTCCTGGTCAGGGCGATATTATCTTCAAAAGGTTGCTCACTGGCATCGATCATGACGGAGTCAAACCCTATATCAAGACATTGTGCAGCCAGTTCATAGGAGTCCCCATGATCCAAATGCACCCATCCTTCTACCTGATGCTTCTCCAGCATGGTCCTGGCCAGGTTGTAAGCCACAGGCAACCCCATATATTCAATTGAGCTTCTGGTAAGCTGTAAGATGATCGGCATCTGAGATTGGCTGGCAGCAGTCAATACACCTTCCAACGTCTCATAGTTATAGAAATTGGTAGCCAACAAAGCCTGGCGGTTTTTGCGTAATTCAATGAATTTCTCCTGTAACTTCATGCTTCTGTGTAATTGAATTTTTCTTTGGCCAATTTCAATACTTCATCCAGGCTGGTAAAAGCGTTGGTCCCCCCTGCCTGTGTTGTTGAAACTGCCCCGGTCATATTTCCAAAAACCTGGGCTTGCTCAGGTGAGGTACCCCTGATAAACTGGTGGATATAGCCTGCATTGAAGCTATCTCCCGCCCCGATGGTATCCACTACATCTTCATTCAGAAAAGCGGGTTTTTCTATTCGTTTTTTGTCGTAGCAAAGTACTGATCCCTTGCTCCCACACTTCACCACAATGTATTTTCCAAGATCCTGAACATTCTCAATGGCCTGATCAAGATCTTTCGCTCCTGTTAATTTCAACAGTTCAGTTTCATTGGGTAAAAAAACATCTACGTAAGGTAGGGTCTTATTCAGATCGAGATCCCACTCCTCCGCCGGATCCCATTGCATATCCAGTGAGGTGGTCAGCCCCAATTGTCGGGCCCGCTGAAATAAAACATCCAGTGATCCTTTCAGTCCGGGTTGTAAGAAATAGGATGAAAAATGCAGGTGACTGGCCTGATGAAGCTTGTCTGAATCAATATCGTCGAGCGTCAGATACTTCATGGCTCCCTGGTGCGTAATCATGGCGCGATCCTCGCCATAACTCAAGGCTATGGTAGCACCCGTCTTAAACTCATCATCTGTGATGATCATAGAGGTATCTACCCCTTTCTTTTCCAGTTGCTCAACGACAAACTGTCCAAAAACGTCTTTGCCCAGCATCCCCAGAAAACCTACTTTCAATCCCAGCGAACTGAGATTGCTGGCACAGATGGCAGATGAACTACCGAGAGCCAGCTCCATCTGATCCGCAAGGATTTCTTTACCAACGACCGGGAAACCCTCAATTCCATTCAGGATCAGATCTACATTTAATTCACCGACAACAATGACATCCAATTTCTTCATGTTAGTTGGTTTTATTCACGTTCAATATCTTAAGCTCACAGGATGTTTGCAATGATTCCACATCCTTCATATAAAACATGCCCAATTCTTCCCTCAGGCAATTGGCAGCCCCACAGGCCGCAGCCAAACGGGCAGTATCCATCAAATCCAGTTGTTGAACTGCCCCTGCCAACAAACCCGCCATCAGGCTATCTCCGCATCCCACAGTACTTACCACCTTATCCACCCTACTTAAAGCATGTACGACCGCATCTCCATCAGAAAGATACAGCCCCTCTGCACCACAAGTGATGGCCGCTCTTTCACATCCACTTCCTACTTCGTTGATAAGTTCGAACGGATCCATCGTCTTAAAAACATCCAGACCTTCAAATCTATTGATGTGGATGGCGTAAGGATGTTCTTTTAAAACTTCAGTCAACTGATCACCAGAGCAATCTACAACTGTCGGTTTTTTCAAAGCATTTGCCCTGTTGATTAGCGGAGCATAAGAAACTTTTTCATCAGAGGGCGGCCAGGACCCACTGTATCCA
The DNA here is from genome assembly GCA_965223915.1 of Cyclobacteriaceae bacterium. Classification (GTDB taxonomy): domain Bacteria; phylum Bacteroidota; class Bacteroidia; order Cytophagales; family Cyclobacteriaceae; genus UBA7330. The sequence goes on from OZ245027.1 coordinate 5,493,431, forward strand.
ATAATTTCTGAATCTTCTGCAAGCTGACTGTGTAGCTGGGTAAATGCTGCTAAGGCATCTTTGCCAACAACAGGACCAACTCCCAGTAACTCGGTATCATTAAAATCATCATCTGACTTGAAGGTCAGGCAGGTTCTTGTTTCACCGGGTAATTCGGGGCCATAGCACGTGATCCCCATTGTTTCACACGTTTTCTTCACCCACTGACCGGATGCTCCCGCCCAAAAACCCAGAATGGCCACATCCAATCCAAGCTCCTTCACTCCCATGGCCACGTGAACGCCTTTACCCCCGGGAAACGATTTTTCCTGAGTCGCTCTATTGACCTTCCCCCTGGTAAAATGTTTTACCCATACATACTTATCAACAGAAGGGTTAGGACAAACGCAAAGGATCATGGAATGTAAAGCTATTGGTAAGGATAAATATTCACACCCTGTACTACCCTGTTGATTGCATTGTTCACGGACGGTGAATCGGGGGAAAGTCCGAGTGCTAAAGACTTGTAAAACCCAAGCAACTGGCCTGGAAGTACCGCACACACTGCAAAATATTCTTCCGGTAATTGGTTAGCCTTACCGGGTTCAATAGTCAGGTTTAAATTTACTTCTTTCAATTGTGGCAAATTCTGACCAACCCCTACTTCAGCCATTTTATCCTCTGAACCATTGATTGATCTGACCAGATCCAGCTCATACTGACTGATGTATGTATCGTTGGATAACAGATAAACAACCAGCGTGTATTTATCGATCACTGCCTTAGGCCCATGTCTCAGCCCAAGGAATGAATCATATTTACAAATAACCTGTCCGTCAGTCAATTCCTGAAGTTTTAACTGGGATTCTCTGGCAATACCTTTTAGCGGTCCTGAACCCAGGAATACTGCACGGTTAAAGTCAAGCTGCGCAATCTCTTTGATATTATGATCTTTCTTCAAAATGCCCTGACCATAATCAACCAGCTGATCCACTAAATTTTTATTCTTTGCAAGGTTCTTTAAATCCGAGATAAGGATCCCCGCCAATAACATTGATGTGAATGACCCGGTCATAGCCAGGGCTTTGTCATTGGCATCCTCTGGCATAAAGACCGTATAGGCATTTAAATCGCTGGCCATCTTAGCGAGTTTACCTTCTTTATTACATGTTATGATCAGGTGGCTTACCTCGTCACATACCTTTTCGGCAAGCTGAACTGCTCCAACACTTTCCGGACTGTCGCCTGACCTGGCAAAAGAGACCAACAAAGTCTTTTTGTCTTTGCTGAAGTAATCCCCTGGATTGGTAAGAATATCTGTGGTGGCAATGGGCTCGGTAAACCTTCCTGTATTTTTCTGAAATACCTTATGCAATACGTCACCAATATACGCTGAAGTTCCGGCACCCGTCAAAATCACATGGGTTGCCTGATCTCCAATAATTGGTGCCAGGAAATCATCCAATGCTGACTTTTGTTCATCGATGATATCAAAGGTTTCACCCCATAATCTGGGTTGAGCGGAAATCTCCTTAAAGGTGTTACTTGCCGTTTCGCTTGAAATGTCAGAAAATTCTAGTGCCATGTTGTATGCTTTATCCATTGCTGGTAGCTATCACTCACTGGTGATAAGGTATTATAATATTCAGCAAATAAAAGGCATATTTATTTATTCCGAAAGTATATGAAAGCTTTTTAATTATGTTTATTAATTATTTATATCAATTAACAAGTATAAACATTGTTTTACTTTATGCTAAAGTAATATCCAGCAGATCTCAAGTTGTTGTAATCTCAGTATTGGTTTCGTAATTGATTACTTATTAAGGAAATGAAACAAAACGGATCAATAAAACCTTTTTTTCAAGAATAATTATTCTGATATTTGACTCTTCACAAGAAATTAAGTGCTGTTCAAAGCATGCGATTATTCCAGGCTATGAACTGATTCTAAACATACCAGATATGAAAGACAACAAGGAAGGAATGAAATCTACGGTGAGCAGGAGAACGATGATCCTGGAAAAACTTGAAGCAGAAAACCAGGTCAATGTCAGTCAGCTAAGCGAAGAATTCGGAATAAGTGAGGTGACTATCCGGAATGACCTGGCCCAGTTGGAAGAAAAAAATCTGTTGGTTAGAGCCCGGGGAGGTGCTATAAAAATCCATCAGCGCGTTGGCCTGGATCACCAATTACTGAAAAAGAACAAAATCAACATAAAGGAGAAAAGGAAGATCGGTAAAGCAGCGGCAAAGCTGGTCCAGGCCAATGACACCATCATCATTGATTCCGGCTCGACCACCTCTGAGTTTGCCAGTCACCTGGAAAACATTACCAACCTAAACGTAATCACCAATGCCTTGAATATTGCCAGTCAGCTCTCTAACCTCAAGGATATCAACGTTATAGTGCCTGGTGGATTTCTGCGAAAAGAGTCCTTATCCCTGGTTGGCACGCCTGCAGAAAGTGGGTTCCAAAATTACTTCTGTGACAAAGTCTTTCTTGGTGTTGATGGGATTGACCTGGAGTTTGGACTTACCACTCCCAATATTGAAGAAGCTCATCTTAATCAAAAAATGATAGCACTATCTAAGCAGGTGATCGTGTTAGCCGATTCCAGCAAATTTGCCAAGAGAAGCCTCGCATATATCTGCCCACTCAATAAAGTAGATATTCTCATCACTGATGAAGGTATACCAAAAGACATCAGAAAACAGATCGAAAGCCTGGGAGTAAATATTATTATTGCCTAACTCCGCCTATTGGACAGGCTCGTATCTGAAAACCCGATCATGCATGGTGTAGAGCACATACTGATTGAGATTACTATCCCAAACAAGGATGGGACTTGAGTGATCTCCTTCTACAATAGGATTTTCAGGATACTTTGTCCAATTGATCAGATCATCGGATACCGCTACATTAGATGACCATAGCGCGTTGGCACCCGGATCCATCCAATCTGTACTGGTAGAAGCATGATAATACATGTAATACCTGTCTTTGTGTTTTATGATTTGATTGACTGCTACGGCTCCTTTGTCATATTCCTCGGGTCCACAGTTGAGTACCGGATCATCCTGCACATTGGTCCATTCTATCAGGTCGGTTGAAGTAGCCAGCCAAATCGCTAAATCATTCCGTTCATAAAACATATAGTATTTGCCTTCTTCGATCCAGAGTGTTGGCGTACCATAAGGTCCTTCCTCAATCGGTTCCCCATTAGACCGGAGAATGACCAGGTTACCTTCTTCTTTCCATGCAACCCCATCCTTAGATGTAAGTAAATGTGCAATATCGTTCCTTCCCTCTGCCAGCATGATATATTTCCCTTCATGCTTTACTACATGCATGTCTTCGACCCATCTATTGTTTACTAATGGATTATCCATGTATCGCTCCCAGGAAATACCATCTTTGGAGGTAGCATACCCCAGATACCGGATATCAGATATACTATCATTATACCCGGTATACCACATCCTGTACAAGCCTTCTTCGTTTAAGATATAGCCTCTTTCCCGGATATTCTTATCCCAGGTATTTTCATTTGTTCCACTAAAAACCGGATTGTTTGGAATGGGAGAAAATCTGACCATCTCTGAAGGAAAACGCTCATCAACCGTCTGTTTTGAACCCGTTTTATCCGTTTTACATGAATAAATAAGGGTTGACACAATAGCCATATTTACTATATATTTGATACTTCTTTTCATTTTCCGGACAAGACTTTTGTTTAACTACTCATGTTCTGAAACTGGAAAACCTGAATCCCAAAGGATTATTTGCCTTTGCTTTGACTCCATCCCATTCCCCGAAGGGTCTACAATTACTTTAATAAACAGGATTTCCCAATTCTTCTTTCGTAAGTAAAATTATTTAATGATTAAATTATAGCAAAAATAACTATACGAAACTTAATAATTAATTTTATATTTCGTAATATTGTTTTATCGCTTGTGTAAAATTATCTTATATAGGATATAATAATGATAGCTCAGACAGAACAAATCACTGCAAAAGAAAAAATATCTTCAAACCTGAGTTCATACAGCAATAATGAAAGAAAGCGCTCTCTAAAAGAGATCTCTTCGGGGTTAAAAGCAGGTGACGAATCAATCCTTGGCTATGTGTACAGTCAATATGTACATGATCTATACAGGTTTGGAAATCAAATTATTCAAAATAAGGAAATGGTTAAAGACTGTATCCAGAATGTATTTGCCAACCTGATAAAAAGTAAAAAATCCCTGGATGGAGTAAGTTCTGTCAAATCATACTTATTTAAATCACTGTACCGGGAGATTATGGATCAGACGAAGAAAGACCGTAAGTACTTTCTTGGACATCCGGCATTGGAAAATTCCTCGGGATTTGAAATAGATTTATCCTGCGAATCACGTATGATCGCAGATGATCATCAGCGATCGGTAATGCATAAAATCAAGAAAGAACTCTCAAAGCTTTCTAAAAAACAGAAAGAAGCCATACTACTTTACTATTACGAAGGCATGTCCCAGGGAGAGGTGGCTGAACTGATGAGCCTGAAAGACAAAAATTCTGTAACCAAGCTTATTAAAAGAGGTTTGGATGCCTTGCGGGAAAATATCCTCCTTGTGGTTACTTTATTATCTTGCTCATAAGTTAGCCGGTGATGAATCTGGCATTATGTTCATATAATGTCTAAATTAGTTTCGTTTCATTATTATTTAGTCTTCGTAACGTTATTATTTTAAACTCACCTTATTATATTTGTCAAAGTGATCCTGAAATCATACCTGTGAAACACGAAAAAAAAGCCAAGCACACCCTTAAAACATTTCTACAAAAACTAGGCCCAGGCTTTATTACAGCAGCACTGGTCTTTGGACCTGGCAGTCTAACCATCAACACCAAGCTGGGAGCTAGCTATGGTTACCACCTGCTTTGGGTAATTGTACTGGCGATCATTCTCATGATGGGATTCACTACCATGTCCATTAAGATTGGCCTGTTCGGAAATCAGTCATTTATCGAAAGGGTACGCACGGAATTAGGAAAACCACTTGCGCTGATTGTTGGATTGGGTGTGTTTCTCGTCACGGCCTCCTTTCAGGCCGGGAATACCGTAGGTGTAGGTGTGGCCTTTTCTGAGCTATTCAATTCATCTTTAAACCTTTGGGTCTCGCTTTTTTCAATAGGCGCGATCCTTTTGCTCTTTTTCAGGTCATTCTATAAGATCCTGGAAAAACTAATGATCTCCCTGGTCATCCTCATGCTGCTCTCCTTTCTACTGACCATTATCATGTCGGTACCCGATATTGGGGCAGTGGCGAAAGGATTGATCCCGAGGATCCCAAAGGGTTCGGAATACCTGATCATCACCCTGACAGCGTCCAGCTTCTCAATTGTTGGGGCCTTCTATCAGTCTTATCTGGTACGAGAAAAAGGCTGGACCAAAGAAAACGTGAAGGAAGGTATTGAAGAAAGCAGGGCTGGAATCATCATTCTGGGTCTGCTGTCTACCATGGTCATGGTTGCTGCCGCAGCGGTCCTGAAGGGAAATAACGTTGAAGTAAGGAGTGCTGCAGACCTGGGTATGGCCCTGGAGCCCCTGTTTGGGTCTTTGACATCCAAAGTATTTATGATTGGCTTTTTTGCCGCATCTTTTTCTTCCATGATTGGAAACGCTACCATCGGTGGCGTGATTCTCTCAGACACCTTTTTCCATAAACATGACCTGAGCAGCATCAATGCAAGATCCATGATTGCGGTAGTCATTATCATTGGAGCGATTGTGGCAATGATATTCGGATCATTACCGATAGAACTTATCATCTTCGCCCAGGGCATCACCATCATGATCGTACCTGTCACCGCCATCATTATCCTCTTGTTCGCCAACTCATCAAAAGCACCCATAGCACTTAGAAACAACAGATATCTTAACACCATAGGTATCGCGGGGATCCTGATCCTGTTAATTATGTCTGTATTTAGTATTCATTTTATCTACACAGTACTCACCTCATGAAAATCAACACCACAGAAGAACTCGACCAACAACTGGCAACACCGGATGAAGCCCTCATCAAAGACATGAGCCGGATGGAAGGTGATATCATGATCCTTGGATTGGGAGGAAAGATGGGACCCAGCCTGGCCATGCTGGCTAAAAATGCCATCGAACAGGCCGGGCTTGATAAAAAAATTACCGGGGTATCCAGGTTTTCAAACCAGGCTTTAAGAGATGAGCTGGAAGCCTTTGGCATCGAAACGATAGCGGGAGACCTGCTTGACGAAGGGTTTCTTAAAAACCTGCCACCATGTAAAAATGTGATCTATATGGCGGGCAATAAATTTGGAACCGCAGGCAATGAGCATTTCACCTGGGCCATGAATGCATACCTCCCCGGAAGGGTGGCTGAAAAATACCCGCAATCAAACATTGTGGTGTTTTCCAGTGGCAATATCTATCCCTTTATGCCTGTTGACGGACCAGGAGCCAATGAGTCCACACAACCCGGGCCTATTGGGGAATATGCACAGTCGTGTCTGGGAAGAGAAAGAATCTTTGAGCATTTTTCTATAAAAAATAAGACCCCTATGCTGATCTATCGGCTCAATTACGCAGTGGATCTAAGGTACGGCGTGTTGTATGAAGTAGCCAAGTCAGTCTTCAACGAAAAACCGATCGATATCAGCACTGGGTATGCCAACGTGATCTGGCAGGGAGATGCCAATAGCTATGCACTACGCTCACTACTACATTGTCAGTCACCCGCCAAATTCCTCAATATCACTGGTCCCGAAAAAGTCTCGATCGCCTGGCTGGCGAAAGAATTTGGTGACATCATGGATAAGCCGGTAAACCTCGTTGGTGAGACAGAACCTACCTGCCTCCTCAATGACGCTTCCCACTCTTTTGAACTTTTTGGTAAGCCTAAAATTGGACTTGAGCAGATCATTGAATGGACAGCAGAATGGGTAATGTCAGGCGGTGAAGAGCTCGGTAAACCCACGCATTTTCAGGAAAGAAAAGGAAATTTTTAAACATGCAACCATCTAAAGACATTCATCAACTACTTCAATCAGGCACTGTAATCCCGGCTCACCCATTGGCCCTGGACGCCAATCGAAAGCTGGATGAATTCAGGCAAAAACTCCTGACCAGGTATTATATCGAATCCGGTGCTGGTGGAGTGGCCGTAGGTGTTCACACCACACAATTCGAGATCAGGGATCCCGAAATCAACCTGTATGAAAAGGTGCTGGCACTGGCTTCAGAAGAATTCGAAAGAAAACGCCCGGGCAGACCATTTATCCGTGTGGCAGGTGTGAGCGGAGGTACGGTACAAGCGGTCAATGAAGCTAAAATCGCCAGGGACCTGGGGTATGATATCGTATTGGTAAGCATGAACGGTCTGAAAGACTGGTCGGAGAGCGATCTCCTGAAGCGAGCTGAAAAGATCGGTGAGCATATGCCACTTTTTGGGTTTTACCTGCAGCCCTCCGTAGGTGGACGGGTCCTCACGGAAGATTTCTGGAAGCAATTTGCCAACATCCCGGGAGTGAATGCCATCAAGATCGCTCCTTTTAACAGATATCAGTCCCTCGAGGTGATCCGCGCTGTCTGCAATTCTGACAGAAACGAGGAAATAGCCATTTATACGGGTAATGATGATAACATCCTGAACGACCTGTTGACCACCTACCGAATCAAAAAAGAAAATGGCGAGGTCGTAGAGAAAGAAATTGTTGGGGGGTTGCTTGGACATTGGGCCGTATGGACACAAAAGGCGGTAACCTTGCTTGAAGAGGTCAAAAAGATAAAAAGTGCGGGATCGAATTTCGATAAAGAACTCCTGACAAGGAACATTAATATCACCGATTCCAATTCAGCCTTTTTCGACACAAAGAATGCATTCAAAGGATGTATTGCAGGGATCCACGAAGTACTCAAAAGACAGGGACTCCTGGAAGGGATCTGGTGTCTTAACCCTGAAGAAACGCTCTCTCCCGGGCAGGCCGAGGAGATCGACCGGGTCTATCGCGATTACCCGGAACTACACGACGACGATTTTATTAAAGCAAATATTGATAAATGGATCAGTGAGATCAAACAATCCTGAATCCAACTCAACGAATATTAAAATATTGAATGATGAAAACGCAGAATCGAAGAAACTTTGTTAAAACCAGCACAACCATGGCAGTTGGCAGCACTTTACTCAGTGGTTTTTCTATCAATGCTATGGGTGCCGGCAAACCCAATGAGCTTCGCGTAGGTTTAGTCGGTTGTGGCGGTCGGGGTACAGGCGCAGCCTTTGAAGCCCTCAAGACAGCTCCTAATGTAAAACTCACCGCCATGGCTGACGCCTTTGAAGATCGTGTAGAGTCATCCTATATGCGCCTGAGCAATGAGTTCGGTGATCAGGTCAGCATCTCAAAAAAAGATAAACACGTAGGCTTTGACGGGTACAAGAAGGTCATCGAAAAGTGTGATGTGGTCATACTGGCTACACCTCCCCCATTCAGACCGATCCACTTTGAAGCGGCAGTGAAGGCAGACAAGCATGTCTTCATGGAGAAGCCTCTTTTTGTAGACATTCCGGGATACCACAAAATCATTTCAACCAATGAGCTAGCTAAACAAAAGAACCTGAATGTAGCGGTTGGACTTCAGCTGAGGTTCGAGCCCGGATATCAGCAGCTGATGGAAAAGATTAAGGATGGCGCGATCGGAGAGGTCAGAAGCCTCAGCGCTTATTACAATGTGGGGGCACCCAAGATCCATCCCAGACAGGAAGGACAGACAGAGATGCAATACCAGATGCGTAACTGGCGCTATTTTACCTGGCTGTGGGGCGGTCAGCTCAGTGGACAGACCATCCACCAGATTGATATTATCAACTGGCTGATGAATGATTACCCCACCACAGTGAATGGGCTGGGTGGAAGGATTGCTTTCTCAGGTCCTAACCAGGGAAACACATATGATCATCATTATGCAGAATTTGAGTACGACAATCGATTGAAACTTCACGTCCAAAGTAAAAACATCGATAGCACCTGGAACAGGAATGGCTTTGAGATCATCGGGACCAAAGGATCTGCCAATGACCACTCACGCATCTATGACGTGGATGGCAAGGTGATCTGGCAGTATCGCAACAAAGATCAGCGGGTAGGCTCTTCGCAGCTTTGCCAGTCTGCGTTTATCAATTCTGTACTGGAGGGTACACCGCTCAACCAGACTGAATACGGTGCCGGATCATCGCTAACCTGTGTAATGGGAAGGATGGCCATCCACTCGGGAAAACGAATTACAATGGACGAAGCCCTGGCATCAGAACGATCTATCCTGCCTAAAGCATGGAGTTGGGATGCTGACATGCCTGACAAGCCAGGCCCGGATGGCAACTATCCCATTCCGATCCCGGGTAAGACAGAAGTGTTGTAAAGATTTTCGAGAACGTTCAAAAGCCAAAAGCCGGATATCACATTTCCGGCTTTTTTATATCCAAAAACTTATTCAGTAGCCCTTTTTGACTGATTTGACCCTCCCTTAACAGAATAACGACTTCCCTAAACAAATTTTATTTTGTGCTAAACAAATATTTATCACCCTCAACATAGATTATTTTGTGCTAAACAATCTTCTTATCTTCCCTAACATCATTTTTACTTCCCTCAACGTTAAGGGCGGTAGTGTTTTTGTTTAGCACGGTAGTTTTACTGTTTGGGGAGCAATTTTCATTGTTTAGGACTGGTGTTTTCTTGTTTAGGAAACCTAAAAACATGTTAAGGGAAGCTAATTACTTGTTTGGGGAGGCTATTTAAAGCTCTGGATTATATGAAAGTATACTCAATAAAATACATCAGGCCCCTTAGGTTAAGGATTACGCCCTTTCAGGGCTTATGCATGTGATTTAATAGGATCTCAGGGCTAAGCCCTGAGGTAGTGATTACGCTCCTTCGGAGCTAAGTTTAATTTTTGAGTAGAATGCCACAAGAAACATTCCGTTCAAAATGTTTAGAACAAGCAATCTTTCATAATCCCCCTCAGCAATTGAGTGAAATGAAATACCAAATGCTCCAACAACTGAAACACACATAATCGCGATTGAAAAACCTTTCATCAGCCTTCTAACAAGATCTTGACTTACGTTTGTGATAAATTTCACCATACCAAAAGGAACCTTACTTGAGAATTGAAATACCAGATGAAATGCAAGGTTGACTCCAATGACCTGTCTAAGCTTTTCGGGAAAATCCTGGTTTATGAACATCACTAAAAAAGATAGACTTGAAGCCAATGTGATTAAGGAAAATATTTTGTAATATTTTTTTTCAGATTCTTTCACAAACAATTCTTTACAATATCAGCTACAAAATTAATGGTTATACCTCGTGCCTTACAATATTCACAAGTTAGCCCAGTCCTCAAGTCGTTTTGTTCCTTTATTCGAGTTATACGAAATGCAACACAAGGCAATGTTGTCTACCCTTAGAAGTTCCCCAGCGATTTGCCATTGCAGGAATATATGTAGTTGATTATGCTTGAGTTTCACACCTATGATAATTATGACCCTTTGGAGCTACAATCTATTCCGAATGTTTAGCAAAGCCCCAAAGGGGCGCCATCAAATAACACAGGGTGAAGCCCTGTGTTACCAAACTACCTCAATCCAAGCCCCAAAGGGGCGAAATATCACACCCAAAACCAGATTAAGACTTCTCTATCTCCACACCATCCGTAGAAGCATACTCCGTCCAGGAGCCATCAAACACACTCTTCTGATGAGGCAGGACCTGCTCGGCAGCCAACAGGATAATACACGCGGTCAGTCCGGAGCCACAGGAAAATGTAACAGGCTTATCACCAAGCTTCAGATTGGAGAAAATCTCTTTTAGCGCTTCAGTAGATTTGAACTTTCCTTCTTCAAGGACCTCCTCAAATGGCAGGTTACATGAATGGGGTATGTGGCCACTGCTCATCCCCTCACGCGGCTCAGGCGCTGTACCATCAAAGCGACCCTTCGACCGGGCATCGACCAACTCAAAAGATGACTGATTGATATTCTCCATCACTTCCTGCATGCTTTTGATAGCATCTGATTGAAAACGAGCTTTGAAATTACCTTCTGCGAATTCGGTTTGATATACGTCATCAGTGTCAAACCCACTCTTCACCCAATCAGCCAGGCCTCCATCGAGCACACTCACCCGGTCATGCCCCATGGTTTTAAACATCCACCATACCCTGGGGCTGGTATAAACCCCCAGGTTGTCATAAATAACAATCTCATTGTTTGCATTGATCCCCAGGGACCGGGTGGCTTTTTCAAAATCCCCCGGAGCGGGCAACGTATTGGGAAACGGACTTATCGGATCACTAAACCGCCCTTTCAGATCGAAGTACCTGGCGCCCGGAATCACTAAACCATCCAAATCACTTTTCAGTCCTGATACATTTGATGCCGGACTTGAATCCAGAATTACCAGGTTATCATCGGTCAGGTGCTGATTCAGCCAGGCGGCCGTAACTAAGGAATTGCTCATGGTCGACTAATTTTAGCATGAAAATAAACGCAAATGATTAATCATACCAGTGAGACCGGCACTAAATGAAATCCGAGCTACTCCGGAGTCACCCTTAGCAACAGGAATTCCCTAAACCCCGAATAGACATAGGGGTAATCAGCATTGACTACACCCAGGTCTCTCCCATTGGCATAGTCGAGTACCCTATACTGTATACCCCTCTTCAATCCTCGCAGCTCGATCGGGTCTGTTTTTGACCATAAGTCCGCATAAAAGCCATAGTACAATTCTTCATCCTTCTCCACCACATGAACCTCCGGCTTGTCAAAAGCAATGTCATACAGATTGGTATATTCGGCACTGCTCAGCTTCAGGTTCCGGTATTCATCAATCCACCGCTTCCAGATGGCATATTGCGTGGAATCGAGGTCAGTATAGAATGTGGTGACCTGACCGCCGGTGCCTACCGCACTTTGGAAAGACTGCGGAACAGAAAATCCACTCCACTCATCATCCGGCACCTGATAGCAGTCGCCTGCTGCATAGGTTGGCCCGTGAATGGCCTTCTCTACCTTGATCCGACGGCGCGTCTGCAACAGGTCAACCGGGTCCGAAGCACTGGAGATCTGATAGTAAGGCATGTGGTACGGAGAATGCGGAACCGCACAGATACATACCTCATGAAGCCCTTCTTTGTTGTACTTCTTCAGCGTCTCATCAATCACTTCAAATACCCGGGTGGTCTGCTGGAAGGACTCCATCGGGGTCTCGTGTTTATGCTTTTTGTTGTAGCACGGCGGCACAGCAGACAATCCCCGGGTATCTGTATAAAGTCCGTCATAGCCCCAGGTTTTGATAAACCTTTTCACCAGGCCTTCTACATGATCCATCGCCGGACCGTAAGCCGGACAAAGCTGGTGAAGCTGCCTGGACTCCACTGGATAGTTACCCTCCTGATCCATCACCAAAAGGTCTCCATGATTTTTAGCAAGGTTACTCTCCAGGCTGACTCCCAGCGGATACCACCACAGGTTGGTCCTGAAGCCACTTTGATGAACACTATCAACGAACCTGATCATATCTTTTTCCCCTCTGGGAAATTTGCCCGGTGAGCGATTCACGTTCCAGTCACCATAGTAGTCAAACCAGCCATCATCCAGGTTAGCCACATAGATCCCCAGATCTTTCAGTTCCGGAAGGATACCATAAATTTCTTCAAGCGTGAAATCCAATTCAAAGCCCCAGCTCTTCCAGTAGGGTTCATAAGCTGCTTCAGGAGAAGAAACCGGTATGGCAACCCCCCTTTGACGTAACAGTTCCCCGTATTGCCTTAAGCCATCATGGAAATCCAGCGCATGAAAGATCAGCGCACTTAATACGGTTTCGAAAGCTGCACCCGGTTCCAGCCAGCCTTCCATACCGATGGATTCATCGGGAGCCTCTACAATGCTCACCCTGGCTGTACTGTCTGCACCAACTGTCACTGGTAGCGATACCCATTGCGGTTCTTTCTCGAGGTGCGCAACCGCAACACCCATGTCTTTGCCCCAGACATCTACGAATGGCATCCCTCCTCCGATCATTTCTATTCGCTCGGGAGATACTGTTTGGTGCATGCCCTGGAAATTGTCCTGCTCAAATCCTGGGGGCAACCAGATCAGGGCATAGTCTCTGCCCCACTCATTGATCCCTCCCTGAAATGAAGCCAACAGGTGATCTCGCTGACCTGAAGAAAGGTTATCGTGGCCAAGCATCAGGCTCATGCTGCTCACCGAATCAATATGGATCCTTTGCTTGCCCTGATTGGTATATTTGGTTTCTATGAGTACCACATCCGGGAATGCCCGGGGCAGGATAATTCGTGTTTGCCGGGCAATTTTCAGGCTTCCCTGTTGATAATTTGCATCCAGGGTTGTCACCAGACAATTCCCCCATTCGGAATGGTCTTGCTCTTCTTGCTTCGCAGATTTTTCATCTAGTAAAAAAGGAGCACAGCTAATACCATTAACCACAAGGGCCGAACGGCTTTTATCCGTAGTGATCGGTTGGCCATCCCTTTTCCATTGAAACTGAAAATTCAGCGCCTTATCGATGGAGATACTGATGTGCTCTGTAGAGACATCAATCCGCTGAGCAGCCAATGGTGCCTGTGCTAAAAACAAACCCACCCATAGCATATTTCTTAAGTCCTTCATACAAATCATCATATTACCCGTTGAAAATTTCGGTTAAAACCAGCGCTCTGATTTTATTTTATCAAAAGATTTTTGAAACGTTAAATTTAAATAAAACTATTGATTCGAAAGATTACGAAATATTATATATTGCGAAATATTGTTAAATAAATTAATCTACAAATTTATTCATTACTGATATGGGGAGTTTCTTTCAGCGATCGTGGCTATTCTTCGCCATCATTACTACTGTATTTTGGGGTATATGGGGAGCATTCATTGAAATACCCGAAAAAGCAGGTTTTCCGGCCACGCTGGGTTATTCTGTTTGGGCGCTGACGATGATTCCGTGTGCACTGGTTGCACTTTACCTGATCGGATGGAAGCTCGAATATGATGTTCGATCCATATTACTGGGTTCTACCGTGGGCTTGTTAGGAGCCGGCGGTCAGTTACTCTTGTTTCAGGCTTTGAGAAGTGGTCCTGCCTACATCGTTTTTCCCATCATCTCATTATTCCCCATCGTGACCATTGCACTCTCAACAGGTATTTTAAAAGAAAAAGCCAGCGTACGGCAGTGGATCGGGATTGTTCTGGCCCTTATTGCCGTCTTTTTCCTTTCTTATCAGGAGCCAGAAAATGGTGAATCCGGCTCCAAAGGCTGGCTACTTTTTACCGCACTGGTCTTCCTGATGTGGGGGGTCCAGGCTTTTGTGATGAAATTTTCCAATGAGACGATGCGCGCTGAAAGCATCTTCTTTTACATGATGATCACGGGAGTGATCCTAATCCCTGTGGCATTGGCCATGACAGATTTTACCCAGGAGATCAACTGGGGTTTTAAAGGCCCTTATTTAGCCAGTGGCATTCATGTACTTAATTCTATCGGGGCACTCACGCTTGTTTACGCAGTGAGATACGGTAAATCGATTGTTGTGGTGCCTATGACCGGTTTATCCCCATTGATCACTGTGGCTATTTCACTCATTATCTATGCTGTGATCCCGGATACGTTTCTTTCTATCGGCGTATTGGTAGCCCTGGTAGCTATATTCCTGTTATCGGAATAAGCCCCAGGGCCTCAACTATTAGGCGGATAATTGTTCTTTGGTACTAGCACGCTTTTGGTAGTCCATAACGATGCTGGTCAGCTCTTCCACACCATCTACCAATGGACGAATCACCGGAATACCAAGCTTTTCGGCAATCTCCTTTTGATGAGCAACCATCTCTGTATCGGTGGCCTCTAATTCACTCAAAGTAACAGCGAGCACTTCAGCACCCAGGGAATTGATCAAAGCTACTTCGCTCTCGATAGAAGCAATTTCAAAGCCTACCGGAGCTTTGGTTTTGTAGTACTTCCTGCCGGGAGCATGTTGCAATACCACACCTTTGATGTTTCCGGATATGATAAACTCCGACCCACATGGGCCATAAGGATTCTGCAGGGAAGATTGTCCCTCTACCAGAATCAGATCTGGTGATTCATTGCGATAACAATCAACAATCGCTCGTTCAATCTCACCACTGATAAAATCGTTTAGGGTGGAATCCAGGATAAATCCGTATTTGTTGCCCTGCAACCATCCGGTCTGACCTGTAAAGATCATCTCCGCTTTTAGACCTGCTTCCCTGCAACCCTCCATGATAAACCGGCAGGTAGTTCTTTTCCCGATCATACAATCTGTGCCTAAAACAGCCACTTTGGGTGTGTCTACTTCATAGATCTCTCCATTCCAGAAATGCAGGTCTTTGGCTGGTCTTGATTTTCTGATATCCAGCAACTCCACATTGTATTGAGCAGCAACAGCACTGAATTCCTCATCGTCACTCAATCGCTCGTGCAAACCTGAGACAATGGATACCCCTCTCTTCATGGCTTCGATAATCACTCCTCTGCATTCGTCGGGCAATCCGCCTCCCGGGAAAGCAACACCAATCACCAGATATTTGGGTACCTGATCGGAAATTTCAAAAAAAGATTCGATTGATTTATAAACTGGGATTCCTCTGTTTATACCATCCAATACTTCACCGGCATCCCGGCCAGCATGTACATGATCTATAATCCCCAGGAGATTGAAACGATCTGTACCTCTGATCAGACCATGGCTGGTTTTGGAAAAGTCTTTATCGAGTAAACCACTTGTGAGGACAATGGCATTTTCTTTCATAGTTAGAATATTTTAGTTGTTAGTTCACATCCAAGCCCCGGGCGACTGTTAGTACTAAGGCATCCATCTTTTAGGGTAAATCCACCTTCGACAATGTCCTTTGCCAGGTCAAAGCTCCCATCCAGGTCGAGGTATTTAGTTGCCGGACTGGCCAGGGCTATATGTAAGGCGGCTGAAATACTGACAATGCTTTCGTCCATACATCCCCACATGAGGTCAATACCTGCTAATTGTGCGATATCCGCAATTCCCTTCGCTGGAAGAATCCCCCCGCATTTCATGAGCTTTATGTTGTAAATACCAAAGGGTTGTGGCTTGGCAGCCATTATCAATGCATCTTTTGGGCTATGCAGACTTTCATCAGCGGCACAACGTTTCCGCAGCGGTGCCATCACTTTATACATGTCAGCATGATGTGTCCCTTTCAATGGTTGTTCAAGAAATTCAAGGTTTGCTGATTGGGTTTCAGCCATATATTCGGTCAAATCCTTCGGGGTATATCCCTGGTTGGCATCGATTCTGATCCCAATGTCCTTCCCCACATGTTCCCGGATCTTCAAGGTCCTTTCAATATCCTCTTCCAGCGACTTCCCTGTTTTGATCTTTAGAATCTTGAAGCCTTGCCCAATGTATTCATCAGCTTCGGCTAACGATTCATCCACAGGCTTAATCCCAATGGTAATGGAAGTAGGCAGGGACTGATGGTATCGTCCCAGATAATCAACGAGGGGAAGATCCAGGTATTTAGTAAATGCGTCGTGCAGGGCAATGTCAACAGCTGTACAAGCGGCAGGATAGTCAGCATTTTCGTGGTGAAAGCTTCTGATCAGCTCATGGATATGGCGAATATCCTTTCCTACCAGGTGTGCTTCAAGCTTATTATCGAGCAACTGCTCGCTCTCTTTTATGGTTTCCCCCGTCACCAGTGGGATTGGGGCACCTGCTCCAATCCCAAAGGTTCCGTCTTCCAATTCAATAAAAGCAAAGATGTTTTCCGCAGAATCAAAAGTTTCAAATGCAATTGTATAGGGCCTGGTCAACTCCAGGTTATACACACAACTTTTTACACTAGCGATTTTCATCTATCGGTGGGAAATACTTAAGCTTAATAATGTATATCGCAAATATATATAAGTAATTAACTTTCGTATACTTATTTTTAAATAATTAAATACACTTTAATATGCTTATATATGTATTAATATAAACTTATTCATTTCGATATAAATCAATTATGTAAACTTATTGCCCACTTGCTCTTGATTAATGGGTTTGATATGCGGATTAAAACTTATACATCCATGAATGCTGAATGATACAAACAACCCACATGCTAATTCAGAACATTCAGTGAGCTACTCCAGCGGAGTCAGGAAGTTCTCATTGGCATAGTCACCAATCTTATTGCCCAACAGGTGACCCTCTTCGGAATCATACCTGAAGTGAATGCCCAGGTATACTCTTGACATGGATGCCTCTAACCCTGCCTCAGAAAATGAGTTGAAAGAGCGTGTTGGTGGGTCCATCTTTACTTTCTCTGAAAAAGGGCCGGCGCTTTCCACTTCCTCAATGGTCATCGTGAAAGCATACTGATCTCCAGTGCTCAGTGTATTTGACAAAACCCTCATAGCTGCGGAGCTGGCAGTCCCGTGTGCGGAGGGATATGAAGGAAATGCGTAAGTATGGTTATGGAGGTTATTCCAATTTTCATCCGGCGCTGTATCTGGGTTTTCATCATTGGCAGCCCAACGAATTGCGGTATACGGACGCCAGTGGTTATAATGAAATTTGTTATCAAAAACATTTACATAAGCATCGTAAATGGTCATGTTAAGTAGAGCCAAAGTCCTGACAGCTTCCCAAAGGTTTAACTTTTCTTTTACAATGAGCTCTCGTGCCAATCTATTGTGTGAACTTTCAACAAACTCTTTCCACCACATGGCAAAATGGGCCTGGTCTTTCGTTCGTATAGCACTTTCTGTCCCCCCAACTTCTTTTACCTCATTAAATGCTTTTGTATATGCATCGCTATTGATTTCAGGAGGTGGAGGCGAACGGAAATAATCTTGTGTTGGAAGCATAAATGGAGTGGCCTGTGCCCAGCCAGCACCAAAAATAAACCCCTCCGGTGTGCCTGAGTGTTCATTGAATTCTGCATATACTCCCGGAGCCATCGGATGCCAGGTATATTCAGCTTCTCCGTTCCAATTATCACTGTTTCGAAGTTCTAAAATGGAAGCTGCAGTCTCTTTACCCAATTGGATTCCCTGGCTCTTAGCATCTCCTTCAGGAATTTGAGATAGTGTGTTTTCAAGTAATTGAGCCAATGCTTCCTCTTTCTCCGGAAAACTTGTTCGTGTCACTTCAAATGCCGCTTGCGCCACAGCTACCATAGGATCTGCATTAATCTGTTTGTCAGAAAATTTGTACGTTTGATAAACTGGCTTAAGTGTGTTCAATGCATTATGCATGGCTACATTAGCCATCGCTTCAGTGCGGACTCCATTTAAGGTCAACAACCCATCTTTTTCAATAGCCAAATCCATGATCTTCTCATTCCAGGTTAAAGCTATTTCGGGAGGATAAGTTTCGATTTTGACTTCACCTTTTTGGCAGCCAAAAAACAGCATCAAAAAGGATACACAGAAAAAAGCATCTGTTACCGGTTTAATAAAATTCTTCATGATCAGATTGTTTATTACTACTTAAGGTATTTTTTCGTGTCAACAATCAGACGGATAGCACAGTGGAGGTATAGCCTAATCAGTCATCGACCCGTAGATCACCGCTGCCAACCTGTCCCACAAGCCACCCTTTTTGCTAAACTCAATTTGGGTCATTCCCACAAAAATCAGTTCCTCCCGGGGATCAATATAGAAATTGGTATTGAAGTATCCACCCCACCCATACGTGCCAGGTGATTTGGGTCCTTGCCCACCTCCTTCCTCTGTGGTTAATGAAAACCCCAAACAATAGGTAATCCCAGGTGTTTTGCTATAACCTTTACCCTGCCCATTGAGCAGGATCATCTGATCGGTAGTCATCACCTCTATCGTTTTTTTACCAAGGATCCTGGCCTCCCCGTAAGACCCTCCATTCAATAACGTCTGGATAAACTTTGCATAGTCCATCGCCGTGGAGGAAAGTCCTCCGCCTCCCGCATAGAACGGATGATCCTCCGATAAAGGATATTGATGGTCAGGACCACTGTAGGCATCTCCATCCATGATCTTAAAGCCTGCTTCCTGCTGTTGGTTCACATCTACAAGTCGATCCTGAATGTTTTTAGGCAGATAAAACCAGGTATCTTTCATGCCAAGCGGATCAAAAATATTTTTCCTGAAATAATCACTCAATGACTGACCGGAAACAACTTCCACTACCCGACCTAATACGTCCATGTTCAGTCCATAACTATATTTTTCGCCAGGCTGGAAGGCCAGGGGTAAAGCTGCCAATTCATTGATAAATCTTTCTGAAGACCAGTCATTGGATGAAAGACCAGCTCTTGGGAGGCCAGCCTTTGTATAAACTTTGCTCAGACCCGCTTCATAACCATAGGTGATGCCGGATGTATGGGTAAGCAGATGTCGAATCGTAATGGGTTTTTCAGCTTCAACAGCAGTATAAGTGCTATCTAATGAATCTACGGACTCCAGTACTGTCATCTCTTTAAAAGCGGGAATAAAATCTGAAACAGGATCATCCAGCCTCAGCTTACCCTGCTCATAGAGCTGCATGATACTTACCGTGGTTACCGCTTTTGTCATTGAGGCTATTCGGAAGATGTCATTGTTTTGATAGGTATCACCACGTTTGTCTGACTTGTCTCCGAAGCTTTTGAAATATATTATTTTACCTCTTCGAGCAACCAAAAAGACACCACCGGGAATCCATTCATTCTCCATGTATTCCTGAATCACCTCATCCATATAATTCAGATGGACTGACGACATATTGACGGATTGTGGTGATCCGGTGGTAAGTGAAGTTTGTGCGCTTAGTGAAGATAAAGTACACCACAACGCAATGAACAAAATTCTGCCGTTTTTCATGAATAACTGGGTTGGTCAATGAAAAGTAATAAAAAAAGGTGACTATTGCCCAGCGTTTGATGAATGAAATAGACCTATTCTAACCTGCTTTACACAATGATTACACTTTTTTAATACATATTACCTTGCTTATAGGGGTATGAATTCCTTACTTGATCGTATTATAAAAAGATTGTTCAGGTCCAATGAATATAGGGCCCTAAATGACATTTAAAAGACCTTAATTATGCTTAACAACAACTTCAAAAACCCGGTTCTGAGTCTATTTATTGCTATCCTGATCCTATCGGGTTGCGGTAACCAGGGCGGAGAAAGAGAGATCATTTTCGTCCATAAACCTGATTCAACATATATCGCTTTTCCAGGGCTATTCCCTACTCCAGTCCCGGACAGGATCATTGCCAACCTGGCAGAGGACCCTACCACTTCCATTGCAGTCAATTGGAGAACAGACACGACAATCTTTAACTCAACGGTAGAGGTAGCAGCAGCAACCCATGGCCCTGAGTTTATCCATAATACCAGGTCTATTGAAGCTGAAACAGAAAAGCTTGTTCACAAACCTGAAAACGATCCGGAAGTCGCTGCCCATTACCATTCGGCCCTGATAGACGGATTAGAGTCTGGTAAAAAGTATGTCTATCGGGTAGGATCTAAAAGAGGCTGGAGTGAGTGGTTCCAGATCAAGATGCCCGAACCAGATAAAAAGATTTCATTTATCTATTTCGGGGATGCGCAAAACGATGTGAAATCCATGTGGTCAAGGGTAATTAGAAAAGCTTATGGAGAATTGCCTGATGTAGATTTCATGCTGCATGCCGGTGACCTGATCAACCGGCACGACCGGGACATTGAATGGGGCGATTGGTTTTATGCAGGTTCGTTCATCCATGCCATGGTTCCCAGTGTGATGACGCCCGGCAACCATGAATATAGGAATGTGGTGCTTTCTCCCCAATGGAAAAAACAATTTAACCTCCCTAAAAACGGACCTGAGGGATTGGATGAGGTTTGTTACCAGGTGAATTATCCTAATTTAAAGATCATTTCTTTGGATGCTGAGCAAATCGATGAGTCACCGGAATACAAACAGGCACAGCTCGAATGGCTTGATTCCATCCTCACCAATGACCCTAGAAAATGGACGGCGATTACCTTCCATTACCCGATTTTCTCAACGAAGCCTAATCGGGATAATGTTGAATTCAGAAAAGATTTCAAGCCGGTTTTTGACAAGCATAAGGTGGACATCGTGCTACAAGGACATGACCATGCTTACGGCAGAGGAATGGTTAATAATGTTCCTACCGGCTATCAGGTCAAAGACAAGACTTCAGGAACGATGTATGTTGTTTCCGTGAGCGGACCCAAGATGTATGATGTGTCCGATGACCCATGGATGGACCGAAGAGCTGGCAATACGCAGCTTTTCCAGATCATCACCATCGAAGACAACACCCTCACATATGGTGCTTATACAGCCACAGGTGAGCTTTATGATGCTTTTGATCTGGTGAAGTCTGAAGGAGCACCCAACAAACTGGTGAACAGGATCCCGGAAATGAAAGAGCGGCGGTTGAACAAAGATTGATCGCAGAACTTTTCAATTCTCTCAATTTTTTTAGGATAACTGATAGTAAGAAATGCTATATTATCAGTACTAAATAAAAAACCTCATGAAAACCAATCTGATATTAACTGGCATTGCCTTTTGTGCTATGTTGTTTACCTATTCCTGTGGTCAGAAGGCACAATCCTCTGAAAAACAAGAATCAAACACCGAACGCATGCCCGCTACCTGGGCTGAGCGATTAGGATACCCTGCCGGAAAAAAAGTCATCATGCTTCATGCCGATGACATCGGAATGTGCCCAGAAGCGAATATCGCCGCCAAAGCACAGCTACTGGCTGGTGACATACAGTCTGCCGCTGCCATGCCACCCTGCCCCAATTTTGAAGAGATCATTGCCTGGGCGATAGAAAATCCTCAAATCGACATGGGACTTCACCTGGCACTAACCAGTGAATGGAAAACCTGGCGGTGGCCATCCGTGACTCCGGTAGAAGAAGTGCCTGGCTTGATAGATTCGGAAGGCAAAATGTGGAGGAGTGTAGAAGAGGTAGTAAAAAATGCGACTCCTGATGAAGTGGAGAAAGAAGTACGCGCCCAGATAGAAAAATCCCTAGCATTAGGCTACCGACCGGACCATATTGACACCCACATGGGGACATTGTATGGTCACCCGGAATTTGCCATGCGGTATTTGAAAATTGCCATGGAATACGGGATACCCGCCAATGCCATTGACCTTTCAGATCCGGACGTTGTCAAAACCTTTCGTGAAGCAGGATACCCAATCACTGATGATGTGGTAGACTTTATGTCAACCTATACACTACCTAAACTGGACTTCTTCACCAGTGCACCTAAAGCCGATACTTATGAAGAAAAAGTAGAAGCGTTTAAGGAACTGGTCAGGTCGTTGAAACCCGGACTCACTGAAATCATTTTCCACCCATCGGTGGACACAGAACAGCTTAAAACCATTACAGGTTCCTGGCAGCAACGGGTCTGGGAAGCCAAAATGTTTGGAGATCCTGACCTCAAAAAGTTCTTCAAAGATGAAGGGATCATCTTCACCAACTGGAAGGAGATCATGAAGCGTCATCAACAATGAAAAGGATAAAACATCTCGATCTGATTTGGGTAGTATTACTTTCCGTGATACTATGGAGCTGTAATTCCGACAAACCTGGGGTTAACGAAGCAACCACTGATGAATACCAGGCACAAATCATCTTCCCTCTGCAACATGAGCATGTTCACGGACCAACCATCGTAGAATTACCCAACGGTGACCTGCTGTCTGCGTGGTTTCAGGGTTCCGGCGAGCGATGGGCCGATGACGTGCGTATTATGGGGTCACGACTCAAGAAAGGCGATACGACCTGGAGTGATCCTTTCCTGATGGCCGATACCCCCGATTTTCCGGACATCAACCCGGTATTGTTTCTGGACTCCAGGGATAAGCTATGGCTGATGTACTACCCGGTCATTGCCAACCAATGGGAGACTTCTATCCCCAAATACAGGATCAGCGATGATTATGAAGGTGAAGGTGCCCCTAACTGGTCGTGGCAGGACATCATACTGGTCAAGCCAGGAAGCAAAACAGAAAGAGGAATACAAGCTGATGACCGATTTGTTGCGGAAGTCACCAAACAGCTGGATGCATATGAAGTCTACCTCAAAGAAACCTTATTCCCACAGATGACCGAGGAACAGAAACAACGACTG
Organism: Cyclobacteriaceae bacterium; assembly: GCA_965223915.1. Lineage (GTDB taxonomy): Bacteria > Bacteroidota > Bacteroidia > Cytophagales > Cyclobacteriaceae > UBA7330. The sequence continues at coordinate 5,516,638 of OZ245027.1, forward strand.
GAACCCCGCTGGAAAGGATACCGCAAAAAGATGGACAGCCTGGCTGGTGGTCAAAACATGATCAGAAGTGGCAGAGTAAAAGTTGGGGACGAAACCATCAACAAAGACCTGGGATACCCCCTTACCCGCAGGATTGGCTGGCAGACCAAAAACAAGCCTTTAGTCATCCGCGACAGGATCTTATTACCTCTATATTCAGATGGATTGGACTGTTCTATTTTCGCCATAACCGATGATTTTGGGGAGACCTGGCAGTTTAGTAATCCTGTGCTTGGAGGCGTAGGTATTCAAGCCACTATCGCCATTGCTAAAGATGGGAGTCTATTGGCGTATCTCCGGGACAATGGGCCTGCGCCCAAAAGAATGCAGCTTACAACTTCTCTTGACGGAGGTTTTACATGGTCCATCGCCAAAGACACCGACATCCCCAACTCCGGGGCAGGTTTTGACATGACAACGCTCAACACCGGAGAATGGATCATGGTCTACAATGAAACCGAAGAAGGCAGACACGACCTGACAGTGGCCATTTCTGATGACGAAGGTGAGACCTGGAAATGGAAGAAAAAAATCGAACTGGACGAGCGTGGAGAACTGGCTACCTCCAGTCATTATCCGGCTATCATCCAGGGAGCCAATGGGATGATCCATACGGTCTATAGTTACCATCACAAGGATCGTGATGGCGGGCCTCACAAGACCATCAAATATGCTTCGTTCCCTGTGAGCTGGGTGAAGGAAAACTAAGCTGATCCTGTCAAACAACCCCTACTAACCCATGATGATGTTTGATCATGTGATAGACTAAAATTTGGTAATGAAAACTATATATACTTTACTGACCGGGCTGACCATACTCCTGACCATCTATGGTTGCAATGAAAAAACAGATCCATCTGAAACCACTCAATTAACCAGTCACACGGACACACCTTTTATTCAGGAATATCATGAAGGGTTTATCGTGGATGAAAACGATGAAGCCTCCAATGAGCTCAGAGCGATTAAACTTACTGAGGACGGGGATGTCTGGGTAGCTACCAAAGGCGGGGTTTATCAGAAATCTAGATCCGCACAGAACTGGGAGCTAAAGATTGCCGGAGAAGCACAGGGTCCTGCCTATGATGTGGATGTAGATGAGCAGGGAAATGTTTGGGTAGCCGCCTGGGATGGTGTGTACTCCGGTAAAGACGGAACACTGGCCAAACAGGAAGGTCCTGAAGCACCCATCGCCAGGCTGGTGATGGCCGCAGAAGGGGTCTATGCGCTTGGACCCAAGGGCATCTGGCTCTATAATGGCGAAAACTGGACCGCAAAAGCCTGGACCAAAGCCCGAAGCATGCGAGATGCCATATCCGATGGAGAAGGAGGCCTTTGGATTGCCACAGACGTGGGGCTTTACCATTGCAATGACACCAAAACGATTGTTTACAATAAGAATGAAGACCTGCTGAGTGCTTATACAAAAGGCATTGCTTATGATGACTCGGGAAACCTCTGGGTTGGCGGTCTGGGAGGTGTGACAATCAGGAAGGGAGCACAAGTAGTCGGACACAAAACACCGGAAAATGGTATCACTAACGCCAATGTGAATATTGTACGAAAAGGCCCCGAAGGTATCATGTGGGTAGGCACAGACTATGGCATCACACGCTTCACACCTGGTGAAACGGAATACAGTGTCAGACTGAGCAAGCGCTGGCTGATGAACGATGAGGTGAAAGACATCACCTTCGATGCGCAAGGCAATGCATGGATCGCGACAGCAGGTGGAGTGAGTGTGATCTACAGAAAAGAGATGACACTGGCCGAAAAAGCTGAATACTTCTATGATCAGCTGATCACCAGACACATCAGAGAGCCCTGGATTACCGGACGATTTACTCTGACTGTTGCAGGCGATACCTCCACACTGGTCCCGGATGATGATGACAACGACGGGGAATACACAGCCATGTACCTGGCCATGGAATCCTTCAGGTACGCCGTCACTGGTGACCCGATAGCGAAAGAACGCGCAAAGAAAGCCTTTGATTTCCTCCATTTGCTTCGGGAAGTCACTGAAATAGACGGATTCTTTGCCCGCACGATCGTTCCGGCAGATTGGGATAAGATGCACGATATGAATCGGGCGTATACGCCACAGGAACTGGCAGAAGACCTGATCAATAACCCACGACATAAACCCGTGGAGGTGCGGTGGCACCTATCCAAAGATGGTAAGTGGAAATGGAAAGGTGACACCAGCAGTGATGAGCTGGATGGACATTTCTTCGGGTACTACTGGTATTATTACCTGGTGGCTGATGATGCCGAAAAAGAAAGGATTGCCAGCCATGTGAGTAAAATCATGGATCATCTGGTACGTAATGACTTCTACCTGGTAGGTGTGGACGGAACGCACACCAAATGGGGCGTCTGGTCACCTCAAAGCCTGAACGAAGATCCGGAGTGGTCGCCCGAAAAGCCATTGAACTCTTTAGAGATCCTGTCATTTCTGAAATTTGCTTATGAGATCACTGGCTTTGAACGCTATCAGGAGGCTTATCTAAAGCTGATCAACGAAGAAGATTATCTGAAGAATGCACAGACACTCTATGTCACCAATCCCGCCTGGGAGACTTATTTTGACATTTACCTGGCACTATACATCTACCCTGCCCTGATCAACCTGGAGAAAGATCCGGCGCTGAATCAGGCTTACAGGGATCACCTGGACCAGTGGTACGATAAATTCAGTGAAACAAACAGCCCGTTACTGAACTTTACTTACAACATTCTTACAGATGGAACTGATGGTTTAAAGGAATCTATTTTCTTCCTTCAGGACGCTCCCCTAAGCCTGGTGGACGATTACATAGACAATGGCCGTCGCGAAGACTTACAACTGGTACGATATCCCATCCTCGAAGAAGTACAGGTAGACGAGCTCAGACCCCCCAGTGAATACCGAACGATGCGCTGGGACCGCAACCCTTACTTTGCTCAGGCAGGGAATCCCCATCAGGAGCGTGAGCCTGTATACTGGCTGCTCCCCTACTGGATGGGGAGGTATATTGGGTTGATTGAGTAGAGAATTGCAGTCTGCTACTATGCATATGCTGGTTGATCAGATCTTACTCCTTGCAAATCATTCAGATAGTTCTTTAGTTCTTTGTTATTCTCTATATCAAGTTTAGAACGGATCCTGGCAAATGCCACATTGATACAGTTGGAGGTTTTTCGGGTTATCCTGGCTATCTCTGCAGAACCATTGTTTGATTGTAAGTATGCACATAGCCTCATTTCATATTTTGTCAATGCAGAGCACTCTGACTGAAGCTTCTTGTAGAAATTATGATTCAACTCATCTAATTTCCGTTCAAGATTTAGGTCTTGTTCTTCATTTAGCTCCCACTTGATTTGTCGGGTCAGCTGTTTGAGCTTTGCTTTACCATGGACATTTAGATAAGGTGTTAAGTCATTGATCTTATTGACAATGGTTTCATTCAATTCTTTGGTATGAATCAATAGTTCCAGGTTTGTCAGCGACTCTCTTTGTCTGGATTCCGCTTTATCATATAACTCAACAAATTCGTTGGCTAACCGCTCTTTTTCCTCCCGGACACTCTTTTCCCTGCGTCTGTACTCATTGATAGTACTTACCTGAATTAATATTGATTTCATCCTTCTTTTCAATTGATTGGTATCATTTGAATTAAAAAGGAAATCAGTTGCTCCTGCGGCGAATAACCGATCAATTTTTGAGGGTGACAACTGAGTTTCAGACACAATGACCAAAGGCACATTGACCATAATAGGATTAGCCTTGATCGACGACATCACTTCCAGGCTTTCCTCATTGACTTCCTCAATGCCTAATATCATCAATAGTGGATTCACTGATTTGATGGTATTGTGCGTGATATTGGTATCTACGGCATTAAGCATATCATATCTGTTATTAGGAAAACATGACTTGATAATTTGCCCGGTATCCTGGCCGCAATTCATGAGCAATATTGTTTGCTTTTCCGGCCTCTTGTTTTGCTTGGAGAAATCGACATTTTCTAAGAACCCGGTGTACAGGTCTGTCAACTCACTATTTCCTATATTATAGGATTTATTCAACGTATCTATATTTCCTACTTGCATGGTTTTATGTTTTAAATTTTTAATCATTCAACAATATGTTCCCAAAAGTAGGCGTGACAGAGACGCTGAAAAAGAAGTAAAAACATGAAAATATCGTAGTGACTACCACTACTTTTTGTCAAGTTCAAATGAAAATATGAACATAGCAGAAATCGTAATTATCCTGTAAATATGAAATACAGGCCCTATTTTGGAGTTTGTACTACAGGGTTGAGAGGGTTTGTCATTTACTTTATGACAATGGGAGACTAAAATTTACCAGAGATGTGTAAATGGTTATTCAACCAGATTATTTCTCAGCACGTAGTTTGTCAGTTCAACATTAGACTTCATATTCATTTTTTCCAGGATCCTACTCCTGTATGTTGCAACTGTAGCCGGGCTTAAGAACAGGTCATCGGCTATTTCTTTTATTTTCCTTCCTGAAGTAATAAGCCTTAGTATCTGAAATTCCCTATCCGACAATTTTTCATGAACCGGCTTATTGGCATTATTTTCAAATGTATCTGCCAGAATCTCTGCCACGGTTGGAGTGATAAACTTACCCCCATTATAGACTTTACGGATGGCATTAACCAATTCATCCGTTGCTGATTCCTTATTGATATAGCCCGAAGCACCCGCTTTAATTGCTCTGACAGAAAATCTGTCTTCCGGATGCATACTTAGCATCAACACCTTAATGGAGGGGTAGTTTTGTTTCAATTCCTTGAGTATCTCAAGACCGTTTTTACCAGGCATGGTAATATCAAGAAGCACGATGTCAGGCTCATCTATTTTAAGGCCTGCAATCAATTCATTATGACCATTAGCCTCGTTTATGACTTCCATATCAGATTCCTCACGCAGAATCTTGGCAAGGCCTGAACGCATGATGGAATGATCATCAACAATTACTACTTTAATCTTCATCGATCTCAAATCATCTACTAAAACTATATTGCCTTTCCGCTGGTATTCTAGCAGAAATTATTTTACCTACTGGTTTTCGTGAAGCTACTTCAAACTTACCATCCAGTATCCCAACTCTTTCACGAATTTCAATATTATTTATATTAAACTCCTCCTGTTGTACTTCATTCCCATTAATACTAATCCTGAGTAAGATGATATCTTTTATCAACTTTAACTCAATTTTAGCTTTCGTTGCGTCAGTATGGTTTACAATGTTTGTCAGCGCACCCTGAATAATTCGATACAGCGTGATTGGGAAAATCCGATCTCCATCCAGGTGCTCAGGAAGGTATGATTCAAATTTTATATCATGGTTTTTTTCGAACTGTGTGATCAACCATTTAATCGCTTCGACAAGCCCCAGTTCGTCCAAAATCTCTGGTCGTAGCCCAGAAGACATCTTCTTCACTTTTTGAGTGATCTTGTCGATGTTTTGCAATATTTGGTTAAAATCTTCATACAGACTTTCTCTTTCAAGGTCTTTAGTAAAGACTTTTCGGCCAAACATACTTATATCAATCTTAAGGGCTCCCAACTCCTGGCCAAGCTCTTCATGAAGGTGGCGGGCTATCTGATATAGTTCTTCTTCACTGGCTACATGATGTCGGGATAATCGCTCCCGTAGCTCATCGAAGGATTTCTTGAGCTTGTTAGATTTTCTGCCTTGATTTCGATTAATCCTGTTCTTTCTAATGGTATATTCAATGGAATCTGATAACAAATCAAGATTGGTTAGATGAATCAAATCATCAATTCCAGCTTTCAAGAAATTCTGTGTAAGTTTTTCAGTCATCAGATTTGTAATGAATATAAATGGCATATTCGAATAAATCTTTCTTAATGATTGAAGTATCTCCAACCCATCAGACGAGGGAAACAAAAAAAGTGAAAGAACAAGGTCCGGATCATATTCACGTATGTTTTGAATAATATCACTATTTCGTTGTATTACTCTTACTTCTACGGAAAGTCTCGACAACTTTAATTCTTGCCGGACTTTTTTGAGTAATCCAGAATCAATATCAAAAATTAAGATTTTGTAATGACTATTCAAAAGAAAATTATCTAAATCAATTACTAAAAATCGTCTAACTGCTAAAAAAAAATGCTTCCGGATAAATCCGGATACTATCAATCAATATCTCATCCGAATTTCATAAAAGTTAAGTCATGAAATAGGTTGATCGATTGTTGTGGCATCAAGGTATCCTCTTTCGTTTTTCATTCATGTTTTTCTTTCTAAAATTTCATTTTTAGCATCAAATCCAAAGCTACTAAGCGGCATTGCTACAGTGAACCCCACATGCCTTACAATTTACTTACAAACAATAACTAAATAGTGACAATTTGTATAATTTCAAGTTTACCTATTATAAAATGGTTTAAATAATAATTCCATTTTCTCCAAAGGTCGGTCATTTGAAAGATCCTATATGAGGTAATATAAATTGAATAACTTCTATAAGAATGAGGCTAAAATCATCCTATTAAATCAAATTTAAGATCTTTTCTTACAATTCACTTACATCGAATTCAATTCTACCTCATACAATCCAAAAGTTTCTACATTCACAATTCTAAAATATTCAGTCGATAGCTATTTATTGTACTAATCAAATATTTTGAATGTTTCTACTTATTGCAGATGATTGTTATTGAGATCATATTACTTACATACTTCATGTATGTCACGGGCTACACAATGTTTTTTGGTATATGTGCCAATCTGGACAGAAAGAAGACACCCCGGAATGCGGGTCACCATCACAAATCAAAGTTTTGTATACTAATACCCGCATATAAAGAAGATGCTGTAATCATTAAAACAGCAAAGAGGGCCTTAGACCAGAAATACCCGACCAGCTTATTTGATGTAGTCGTCATTGCAGATAAGTTAAAAGGCAAAACCCTAAAGCAGTTAGGGCAATTAGCCATAACCACAATCCCCGTTTCTTTTAAGAAAAGCACAAAAGTCAAATCATTGAATCAGGCTATGGCTCAGATAGGCGAAGGATATGACTATGGAGTGATCCTGGACGCTGATAATATCATGGATGAATATTTCCTTGAACTGGTCAATAACCGGTTTGCAACTGGTAAATACAAAGCCATACAGGGTCAAAGAAAACCTAAAAACCAACAAAATACATTGTCCTATCTGGACGCTGTCAGTGAATCAATAAACACCGCTATTTTTAGGAGAGGGACATCTTTTGCAGGCCTTTCATCTTCGATCAGCGGCTCCGGATTTGCTGTTGAATATAAACTTCTGAAAAAGGTCATGAGCTCTATGGATTCTGTTGGAGGATTTGACAAGGAACTGGAGGTTTTGCTTGTGGCCAGGGGAATCAATGTCAAGTATATCCATGAGCTGGTCGTCTATGACGAAAAAGTCTCCAATTCAGCTCATTTTGAAAATCAGCGGAAAAGGTGGATTTCGAGTCAATATCATTATCTCGCCAAGTACTTCAAAAAAGGAATTACCGCTTTATTTAGTGGATCACTGAGCCTTTTTAACAGCACAATTCTTCGCAATATCCAATTACCCAGGCTAATCAATCTTGGTCTGTTTACGCTGCTGATGGTTCTCGCTTTACTGCTCAGAGACTTTATTGAGGTCCCATACTTTGTGTGGATAATACTTTTCTGCCTCCATACCATCGCCATCTTTATTTCAATACCAAAAGCATTTTATTCATTTCGATTGCTGTACTCCATCGTAAAACTTCCCATGTTATTTCTACGAATGGTGTCGGCATTTTTTCAACTTAAAAAAGCAAATAAAAAATTTATTCATACTCCCCATGAAGTCTAAAAAAGAACATCCACTTATTTCAATCATTGCATTAAACTTCAATCAGCTTGAGGTGACGTGTGAGTTTTTAGATTCATGCAAAATGCTTCAATATCCAAAGTATGAGATCATCCTTGTCGATAATAATTCGGATGAAAATCCGAGCACCATCATACAGGAAAATTATCCCGAAGTAAGGCTGATCATTAATGAGAAAAATCTGGGTTTTACAGGTGGAAACAATGTTGGGATTGAAGCTGCCAGAGGAGATTATCTGTTTATCGTCAACAATGACACTGAAGTCACACCTGACTTACTGGATAAACTCATCAGGCCTTTCTACAAGGATGATCAAATCGGGATGGTCAGTCCCAAGATCATCTATTATTCTAATCCAAATATGATTCAATATGCTGGTTTTAAGAAGATAAACCCGATAACCGGCAGAAATAGCACCATTGGTCAGCGTGAAATAGATTTAGGGCAATACAACAAACCCGGATATACTCACTATGCCCATGGAGCTGCCATGATGGTGAAAAAAGAAGTGGTAGACAAAGTTGGAGCATTCGATGACACTTTCTTTATCTACTACGAAGAGCTTGATTGGTCCTCCAGAGCCACGAAGGCAGGTTACAAGATATTCTATCAACCGTATGCACTCATCTACCACAAAGAGTCTATTACCATGGGTAAAGACAGTCCTTTCAAGGCTTACTATCATGACAGAAACCGGATATTATTCATGAGGAAGCACTCCAGTAAAGCTCAATTCATGTACTTCTTACTTTTTCTGGTGGTAGCAGTAATTCCTAAAAAGATTATCACATATCTGATCAAGGGCCAACCAAAACACCTGAAAAATTTCATTAAGGGGCTAAGATGGCATCTTAACTATCAGCTTAACACCAATTTCAAGACAGAATCATTTAAAAACATGCGTAAAGCATATCAAAACATATAATAATATGAATTCTTTAATAACCGGAGGAGCAGGATTTATTGGATCACATGTTGCCAAACATTGTATCAATGCAGGCCATAAAGTAGTGGTTCTTGATGATCTAAGTGGGGGCTTTGAAGACCATATACCAAATGGTGCGATATTTATCAAGGGTTCCGTCACTGATCACCAGCTCTTAGCAAACCTATTTGAGGAATATCAATTTGATTACATTTATCACCTGGCAGCATATGCTGCAGAAGGCTTGTCTCACTTTATCAGGAGATTTAATTATAACAATAACCTGATTGGTAGTGTAAACCTGATCAACGAGGCCGTCAAACACGACTGCAAATGTTTCGTGTTTACCTCCTCTATTGCGGTTTATGGGCCTGGTCAGCTTCCAATGAAAGAGGACATGATCCCGGTGCCTGAAGATCCGTATGGGATTGCCAAATATGCGGTAGAGTTGGATCTGCAATCTGCTGCAGAAATGTATGGCCTAAACTATGTAATATTCAGACCTCACAATGTATATGGTGAAAATCAAAACATAGGAGACAAATACCGGAATGTCATTGGCATTTTCATGAATCAGTTGATGCAGAATAAACCCTTGACCATATTCGGCGATGGAAGTCAGACCAGGGCTTTTAGTTATATCGATGATGTAGCCATTCCTATTGCAAAAAGCGCATCGTTACCCGAAGCCTATAATAATGTTTTTAACATTGGAGCTGATCAGCCTTATTCTATCAATGAATTGGTGAATGTTGTGGGAAAACAATTTAATGTAGCGCCTGAAATCAATTACCTGAAAGCAAGAAAAGAAGTCAAGCATGCTTATTCCGATCACAGCAAGGCTCATGAGGTATTTGGTCAGAATGGTTCAATAAAACTTGATGAAGGAATCAGCAGAATGGCTAAATGGGCGTACAAAGTTGGAGCCCGCAAGAGCAAGGAATTCAAAGAAGTAGAAGTAAGAAAAAACATGCCGCAAGGATGGTAATAAGTGGTTTTTTGCGAGTTGTTGCTATTGGTATTTTCCTTTTGATCAATGCTTGTTTTGTTACCTACTTCTTTTATGACCAAAATCAGGAATCCATACCATTAGATGATAATTTACGTGCAAAAGCCCCTGGTAAATTTGTAGAACTCCAATTTGGACCAGTTCATTATATGCTACGTGGGGATGACTCATCCCCATTGTTAGTGTTCATCCATGGAGGAGGGATCACAGGACTGGAAGTCTGGGAGGAAAGTATCACCTTTTTTACTGATAAAGGTTACCGTATTCTCGCGTTTGACCTCTATGGGAGGGGTTATTCTGCAAGACCCAAGGTAGCGCATACTCCAACACTTTATTTAAACCAGATTATAGAATTATTGGATGCTTTGGAGATCACAGGTCGCTTTGATATAATCTCTCTATCTCTTGGCGCAATTCCCGGATTAGACTTGTATGAAGTATTCCCCGACAGGATCAGACATTTAATACTCATTGATCCGATTGCCGGAGGGACTTTTAAGCCAAATTCCTTATTGAAAGTGCCTCTACTATCCAATTTTCTCATGACAGCTTACTGGTATCCGCAAGCCATTGAAAGTCAGAAAAAAGAGTTTGTGGACCATGAGCTGTTTGAAGATTATGCAGAAAGACTAAAATTCTTTCAAAACATCAAAGGGTACAAACAAACCAACTACTCAACATGGATGAATGTTCTGCAGGAAAATAAATTGCCGATATTAAAGGAAATTCCTGTTGAGAAACTCATGGTGATCTATGGCAATCAGGATCCCTATTTTGGTAAAGGACAGAAGAAGTTTTTCCAACAACTATATCCCTCTTTGAATATGGTTCAAATTGACCAGGCTGGTCATATGCCTCAATACGAACAGCCTGCATTGGTCAATGAGATCATTTATAAATTCATCTCCTGATACACCTTCATTATAGAAATGTATTTGTTCGTAAGATTTATGTAATCCCATTTAGAAATTTAGTGGAAGGTCAATCTGATATTTTTGTTGATAGATAAAAACTTATCAAAACGCATGAAAATATCCGAACTAAAATGAGAGAATGTACTTCAAACCCTCATGTTTCCATCATAACTGTGAATTATAATTCAACAGCGTTAACTCGCCAGTTGCTATATTCTCTCAGAAAAGTAACGTATAAAAATATTGAGATCATTGTTGTGGATAATGGATCAAAGGACATGTCCTGTTTGAATTTAAGAAAGGAATTTCCCGAGATACGCCCAATAAGGTCTGAAGAAAACTTAGGTTTTGCCGGTGGAAATAATTTGGGTATTCAAGACGCCAAGGGAGACTTGATCTTGTTGATAAACAATGACGTGGAAGTATCACCAGACTTCCTGGAGCCCATGGTAGAAATATTCAATACAAAGGGAAATGTAGGTTTGGTATCCCCAAAAATAATACTGAATGGAGAGCAAGCCAGAATTCAATATGCTGGTTCCAGTGGGATTAACCTATGGACAGGCAGAGGGAAAAAAAATGGCTATTTGCAGATGGATCACGGGCAATACGATTATGTTTCAAAAACCAGATTGGTGCATGGAGCTTGTGTCATGGTATCTACGGAAGTCATATGTAAAGCAGGAATGTTACCCATTGAATATTTTCTTTATTATGAAGAACATGACTGGGCTGAATCTATTAAACGGGCAGGGTTTGATCATTACTATGTGGGTATTTCCCAGGTAGTACACAAAGCTTCCGGATCCATTGGGGAAAAAAATCCATTAAAAACTTATCACATGACAAGAAGTCGTTTGTTATACCTGAGGCGAAATGCTTCAGGATTCTCTTTCTGGAGCTCCTTTTTATTATTCTTCTGTTTTAGCATGCCAAAAAACATCTTAATGCATACTGTTAATCAGGAATTTGAAGACCTAAGGGCATTCTTGAAAGGCATTGCCTGGCACCTCAACCCGTCAAAGAAAAATGGCAAAGTTATCTATACGGGTCATCCAAAAAATATTAAAAACAAGTTAAATGGTATCAGACAGCTCCGTTGATCTATTAAGGTCCAAGTTTAAAGAATTCAGGGTCTCTCAACGTAAATCCAATCCCGTGAAACTTTATTCATTATTTGGGTTAAAAGTGATTTCAAGCATTCTTAGGGTTCTTTTTGCAAAATTCTATCTTAGAAAATGCCAGGTAGGTCAATTGGTATCTGTAAATGGAGCCCCAATGATCAGGTCACAGGGTAAAATAATTATGGGGGATCAGGTAGCCATTTGGTCCGTTTTTGAAAAAACAAAGTTACTCGTCCACCCGGGAGCTCTATTAAAGGTTGGAGATAAGTCCCGGCTTAACGGTGTTCATATCTCTGTAAAAGAATCTGTGACCATCGGAAAAGATGTGAGAATTGGTCCATATACCCTAATCATGGACAGCGACTTTCATGATATACAATATCATGATATCCCGGGAAAGAGCATACCAATTATAATTGAAGATAATGTCTGGATTGCGTCCAAGGCCATTATCCTGAAAGGGGTGAAAATTGGAGAAGGTGCCATTGTTTCCGCAGGTGCTGTAGTGACAAAAGATGTTGCCCCATACACACTTGTAGGGGGTGTTCCAGCCAAAATTATCAAGCAGATTCCAAGTGCTTAAAATTGAAGGAAAATAAGGTAAGGGTTAAGTAATTCCATTGTAATCCTTTTGTAACAGAATACTAAATCACAGCCTCCTCCCCTTTCCGTTAATTTGTTCAAATCAAATAACACTAAACTATATCAGATATGAGTTCAACAGGTCGTGTGATTTTTACTCTTGGGCTAGTATGGGTACTACATATAAATCTGAATGCACAAACCATAAATTTCCAATCAGGCATTTCAATTAGAAATAACCAGACAAGTCACTACCATAAAATGGTCACCTGGGATGATAGTGACTATGAAGAATTTGCCTACTGGAAAGAAAGTGAGACAGGAGTCATTCTAGAATTCATGAATTGGCGGGCCATTTTTCCTCCTGACTTCAATGTTGCCAATAGCACAAAATACCCCATGATCATTATGCTACACAGTGCTGGAGAATCAGGCAGAAAGTGGACCGGAAATTTTAATTATACGCCTTCAGATCCGGAATATGACAACAATGGCAATCAGTTGAAATGGGGCGGTCAAACACACAGAGACGCTGTAAATGATGGCACATTTCCAGGAGTTGTAATCTTTCCTCAATGTAGCTATAATGGCTCCTGGGATGCCGATGACCTAAGGATGTTGACAGCCATCATTGAGCACATGGTTTCGGATTACCACATCAATCCTTTTCAAATAACCATGCATGGCCTCTCCAATGGAGCAAAAGGAAACTGGGAGTATGGTAGGTACAGGCCTGATCTGATTGCCGGAATCCTCCCGATGTCTGGTGTTGGTTCTGACATTGAGCCAACAACCGATCAACTGGTAACAACACCTGTTTGGTTATTTCAGGGCAGTGAAGATACCAATCCAAGTCCCGGAGCAGCTGAAAAATGGATTGAGACACTGACAAATAAAGGCGGCAAGCCCAAGTTAACAGTATATCAGGGAAATGGCCATAACACCTGGGTGGACGCCTATGCTGAACCGGAATTTTTCAACTGGATGAAGCAAAGAGACAAAAGGAAAATCTATGTGTTTGGAGACACTTCCAATGTATACATAACTGAAAATGGAACCGTCGACTTTGGGTTTTCTGCCGGATTCAACGGTTATCAATGGACACTTGACGGATCTGATATTTCCGGTGCTACCTCCAGATATTATACTGCTGAGCAAGCGGGCACTTATACTGTAAAATTTCAGGATAATATATCCGGGGCCTGGCAAGAATCTTTTCAGTTCGAACTTGAACCCTATACCGGTGATCCTATCGTTCATATCCCGGATGTCAATTTTAAGTCTGCACTATTAGACAATACCGCGATCAATACCAATCAAGATGGACAAATTCAGGTTACAGAAGCTGAAAACTACACGGGACAGATTAATTTAAATTCCAGAAACATCAGTGATCTCACTGGTATTGAAGCTTTTATTAATATCTCGGATTTACGTGTGCACTACAACAATCTTACTGCTTTGGATATCAGCGCAATTCCAGGTCTTACTCAATTACACTGTCAGGGTAATCAACTTGAAAGTCTGGATATCAGTCAAAACAATCAGCTAACCAAACTTCGTTGCTTTGATAATAACCTGAGTTCATTAAATGTGAAAAATGGAAATAATCACAATTTTGGTCTGTTTCAGGCTACCGGCAACTCGCTCACCTGTATACAGGTTGATGACATTGCGTATGCCGAAACTAACTGGACCGACAATGTAGACCCGGGAGTGGAATTCAACACCACATGTGCTGAGGGAGTGGTAAACATTCCGGATGCCAATTTTAAGTCGGCACTGGTCTCTGATCCTAACATAAATAGCAATGGTGACAATGACATCCAGTTCACGGAAGCCGAAAATTATATGGGAGGGATTGATGTTCCTGACCTCCAAATTGAAAGTTTAATTGGGGTTGAAGCATTTACACAAATTAATTCCATCAACTTCTCCAACAATGGAATTGCGTCGGCAGACTTCACAGAAAATACCCTGCTTGAAAGCATCAATGGAACGAATAATCAATTAACGTCTGTTGCATTGGGATCTAATTCAAATCTTTCAATCGTACAGCTAGACAACAATGCTCTCCAGGAAATTGATCTAAGTAACTTGTCCGGACTCACTGAAGTGAGGGTACAAAGCAACCAACTTCAGAACCTGGACTTAAGCAACAATGGACAGCTGGCACTCATCTATTGCAACGATAATTCACTTGAAAGCTTGAATATCAAAAATGGCAACAATCAAAGCATTACAGATTTCCAGGCTTCAAACAATCTGCTCACATGTGTTCAGGTGAGTGACGTAAACTATGCAAATACCAACTGGTCGGGAAGTGTAGATCAGGGTGTTGAATTTAGTGAAAATTGTGAGGGAGCCATCGTAAATATACCAGACCAAAATTTTAAAAATGCATTGCTTTCTATGACTGGATTAAACACCAATAATGATGACGAGATCCAGGTGTCTGAAGCAGAGGTCTTTACCGGGCAAATCAATGTCAATTCACAGAACATTTCAGATATCACTGGCATTGAAGCCTTTACTGAACTTTCGGATTTGAGGGTTCACAACAATAATATTACCTCAATAGATGTGAGTGCCAACAGTCAATTGATCCAACTTCATTGTCAAAAAAACAACCTGACTTCCCTGGACATCAGCAGTAATACAATGATCGAAAAATTAAGGTGCTTCAATAATGACCTGACCTCACTAAATGTACAGAATGGAAACAATGACCAATTTCACTTGTTTCAGGCATATGATAATAACCTGACATGTATCCAGGTAGATGATGTGTCATACGCTGAGGCTAATTGGTCTGATGACGTGGATACAGGCGTGACCTTTAGTACTGATTGCTCATCATCAGGTGCATCAGCCCGGACAGCTACCGTTGAAAATCAACAACCCTCTGAGTCAATGGAGACCTCAGAAATAAACGTTTATCCAAATCCAACGGCTGATATTCTCAATATAAGCTTTTCAAAGCAACAATATGGTGAATATCCCCCGCTACAAATCTATAACCTAAACAGTGGGTTGGTGCAGCAGCCGACAAATATCACACAGAGTGAAAGTGGAATTACTATAGATATGACCAATTTAAGCAATGGCCATTACGTGATCCAGGTGAAGGATAAAACCTTCAGAGTAATCAAGCAGCATTAACAAGTCATGTTATGTACCCGGTTTTCCATGATGCCATCGTTCTGCCAGCAAGAGAAATCCAGGAAGGAAAATCAGCAACTGGGGAACCAGGAATAAACGGGTCTCCACTACGGTACTTTTGAGAAAGTGTATAATAAACCAAAAGGGGACCATTAGCCAAAACCACCACAACAATTGCGTGGGTACTTTGCTGAGATTTAAGATAAAAATCAATGGGATGATACACAAAGTACCTATAAGCAACGGGTAAAGCTTGAAGAAGGAAAAATTATATACTAAGAAATCCGACGGTGAGGTCATCCCATGAATGCCCTGAGATTCCTGAAAACCAAAATGATACCTTACGGAGAAAAACACAACAACATACAAGAGCATTGAGATCGCCGCAAAAGTCAGTTTCCTTTTTGATTGGTCTAATGAAAAAGGAACGAGCATCATCAATGGAATGAATCCACTGGTTTCTCTGTTTAAAGCTGCCGCTAGCGTAACCGGTACAATCCACAAATAATGCTTTTTCAAAACCAGTATAGCAGCCAGAAGATAGAATATAATATCAAAGTATGTATTAAAAGATAGATCCGATTTGAATGTGCTGGAGGCAACGCTATAACACAGAATCACAAGCCCTGAAATCAATAGAAATGGATTCTCAACTCCCAATAACCTGTAGTATGCCATACTTAAATAAAACATGATCACCATTTGCAAGAAATGAATGAACAAAAAGGGAATCGATTTCGAGTCAAGACCAGAAATTTTGTGAAAAATCCGGGAAGCACCCTCAAGTAACAAGGGTGAAAAAACCCTGTACTGCCATGGGTTATAAAATTCGGAGTTCCCAGCCATCCACATTTCATGTCTTTCTATTTGCTTCTCCAAAGAAATCGCTCGTGGATCTGCCACATGCTCATAAACAATGTATGCACTCATTATTAGCACCATCACAAGCATAACTAGTCGATTAATTCCCCACATAATGATATCTGAAATTGATTTGACCAATGCTAATAAGAAATCATCGGAGGATGAACGGGATGGGAATACAAATACATTACAAATATGGTCTGCACCATCTTTTGGTGTACTTCGCACCAATCATTGCATTTCTTATTACCTAAAGGGTTTATAGTGTCTGAAATGACCTAGTTGGAGAAACGGACGATCCCCCGGGGTATCCCCATAAGTTGAAATTTTGTCGTAATTTTCCATATTCAGGAATTCATTGATTCGGTACACCTTTTCTACCCCCTGACAATTCTTACCAGAAATTTTCCCTGTTAGTTTTCCATTCTCCTTCTCCAGGCATGTGCCAAGTGCGTCACAGCCATTCAAAGCTGCCCACTGTTTTACCCAGCTCTCCGGGGAAGCTGACACAACCAGAACCTTATCATTATTTGATAAATGAAAACGGATCCTTTCCAGGGCCTTTGCTCGGATGAGCCCCGGGAGCTTCTTCCGCACAAATTTCCGTGACCATTCGTCAAACAGCGCTGCTGAGGTAGACTTAAAGAAAAAGGTAAATAGACTTTCTTTTACCTTGTGCCTACTCACCAGTTTTAAAAAAAATCCAATTAAAATGGGCGATAGTAGGACTAAGCCCAGGTAATATCTCCACCTTCCTCTGGTAAAAATGATGAAAGGTCCTAAGGTGTCTTTGGAGGTAATGGTCCCATCAAAGTCAAAAATCGCTATTGATTGGGGTCTCATAGTCTGGTTTTCTTGAACAGCCATTCGGGAATCAAACCAATGGCTTTCATGATATATTTCCACACCTTCAATATGTAAACAACATGCTGTTTCTTCAGATAGGCGGTATAAACAGCTTTGGCCACATTCTCAGGCTCAGTTGTCAGAAGTGGCGGAAGATTTAAATGCTGAGTCATCTTTGTCTTTACAAATCCTGGCTTGACAGTAATGACATGAACCCCTTTTCTGTAGAGGCTATTTCTAAGTCCGGAAAGATATGCAGTAAGGCCAGCCTTTGCACTCCCATAGATATAATTACCCTGGCGACCCCGATCTCCTGCAACAGAACTAATTCCAATGATGACACCCTTTTTACGCTGGGCAAAATCCTCTGCCACAATATTTAGAATTGAAACAGTCCCCTTAAAATTCACATCGATGATCCTTTCGGTTTCATTCCATTCCAGCTGAGCCACATCCTGTGAACCCAGATATCCAAAGGCACAAACACACAACTCGGGTGGTGGACTGATGTTTTGATAAAACAATTTATGAGATCTGAAATCGATGGCATCAAAATAACTCACCCTTACATCCTGATCTGTTCTAATTCGGATATCGGAAGCAATTCGGTCAAGATATTCCTTGTTTCTGCCAGCCAAAACGATACTCCATCCATTTCTGGCAAACTTTGATGCTATGGCACGTCCCATATCTGAGTTACCACCAAGTATCAGTGCTTGTTTCATATATTTCTCTTACTCAAAATGATGATTATAACTTAAGCCTTTTGGACATCAGGGACTCAAACTTGAGATTGGCTCCGGTTAAATTTCGGATAGCTCTGAACCCACTTATGTCGGGGTATCCCATCTGCATGATATCCTCCCTGGTTCTGGCATCTTTGGCCAGGTAAATGCGACCACCTTTCTCGGTTATCAGTTGGTCCAATTCGTCAAGAAAATCAAAAAGATCCTTTTTTATCGGCATATCCAGAGCCAGCGTATATCCGTTCATGGGGAATGACAATGAAGAGCGTTGGTCCCCTAACAGCTTTATCACCCCCAGAAATGAGCCGAAGCCACTATGGCTAATTTTTGTCAATATCTTATGCATGACTTTTTCCCCGTTTTCGAATGGAATGACGAATTGATATTGAAGAAATCCCCTTTTGCCATATAATTTATTCCAATCCTTGATAAAATCCAGTGGATAAAAGAATTGGTCATAATGAATAATGGATTGCTTTCGCTTAAGCTTATGCATCCAGTAGTAAAAGAAATTAAATCCCCTTATACTATACTTATTGAGTACGAATGATGGCAAATTAATGGGCACTCTGAGCTTTGGAGCCTGGTGTAATTTAAACGGCTGATTTCGATGCGATTGTGGTAATTCATTCAGCTTGGCATGCTCGCCCAGCATCAACACTCCCCTCCCCATACCTTTACCTTTTGCCATACAATCTATCCATGCCACGGAATAAGTCACTCGATGGTGTTCCTTCATGGCAGAAACAAGAGTATTCAGGTTATGACAAACGATACTTTTCTGAATAATTTGGGAACTTTCAATCGGTTTTAACTTAAGTTCTATTTCCATGATAACCCCGGTTAGCCCCATACCACCACACGTACTATAAAATAGCTCGGACGATTCGAATTGATTACAATTGATCTCGATGCCGTCAGCCATCATCATCCTTATACTAGTCACGTACTGGCTAAAGCTTCCTTCTTTATGATGGTTCTTACCATGGATATCCGCCGCAACAGCTCCCCCCATGGTGATAAACTTGGTGCCCGGAGTCACAGGAAGGAACCATCCGAGAGGGACGATGATCTTCAAAATTTCATCGAGCGTGGTCCCGGATTCCGCTCTGATAATACCCAACTTTTTATCAAAGGCAATAATCTTATTGTATAGCTTGGTAGATATGATATGCTTTCCCAGGGAGGCATCTCCATAAGACAAACCGGATCCTCTGGTAATAAATCTTGAATGATCCCTCAGGAGCTTTCTCAACTCTCCAGCAGTTCTGAAATAGTAAACTTTGCTTTTTATTTGTGGATAACCACTCCAGTTTTTTACTTCCATCTTGGTGATCTATACAATGTATATGGTGATAAAAAAAGACAATGTCCAGGCGATTACAGTGAACTGGATAATCTTATCAGTTAAGAATATTCTGGTGGGTGACCCACTCGTCTCATTTACCAGCGTGATCTGTAAATACCTTAATATCCCACCAAAGACAAAAAGCGCAGTGACATATAGATACTTCTTACCAAATTCTTCATTGAGATTCCCATAAAAAGTATACATCAGGTAGGATACCATAATCACCCCTGCGATAATGGATAGGATGATATTAATGTACTCCAGGTTGTATTCGCGGCAAGATCTTCTGGCAGTAGTTAGTTTTGATTTGGCCCTGATCAGATCGTCTCTTCTTTTGGAGAATGTGAGCAGTAAGGCCAACAGAAATATCATGATGATTAACCATTGCGATACATAAACATCCGCCAGTACTCCCCCTGAAATGGCCCTAATGAGAAACCCTGATGATACCAGGAATACGTCGATAAGTGAAATATTCTTCAGACCAAGAGA
Organism: Cyclobacteriaceae bacterium; assembly: GCA_965223915.1. Classification (GTDB taxonomy): domain Bacteria; phylum Bacteroidota; class Bacteroidia; order Cytophagales; family Cyclobacteriaceae; genus UBA7330. Next base: position 5,536,574 of record OZ245027.1, read on the forward strand.
ATAGGCAATGTTAATTACGAGGTAAAGGCCGCACAGTTGAAAAAATTCCGGGTTCAACCAAAATGACCAGAACAACCCTGTGAGACCAAACAGCGTCATCACACTGATGGCCAATGCCGGTGATATCTTTCCCGAGGCTATCGGCCGGTTCTTTTTTACCGGATGTCTCTTATCTGATTCTATATCCAGTAAATCATTGAAGATATATACCGATGAAGACACTAAACAGAAGCAAAAGAAGCCCTGGATTAAAGTATATATCAGGGAAAGATCAAACAGGTCGCCTGAAAAAAAGACAGGGATGAAAATGAACAGGTTTTTTACCCAATGATGGGCCCTTATAAGGAAAATGTAACGCATTATAACTCGGTAGCAATTCAACTTTAGATAATTTTCAAGGTAATTAAGAATAGCCATGAAATATTCACATAACCACTTACAATCCAATTACATACGGATTTTAGACCTTATTATTTGTTTGCCCTTTCTTGTGGTCCCACTGCTCATCGACCTCCCCTACCGTGTGAATATTTACCTGTCATGGGAAGGAGCTTACAGGCTGATGATAGGCCAGTTACCTTTCATAGATTTTGATCTTCCTATGGGGTTCGGTTATTGGTTAGTTCCGGCTGCTTTTTTTAAGGTTTTCGGACCTCAACTGATCACCCTGGTTAAAGCCCAGATTTTCATCAACAGCCTGAGTATTCTCAGTGTACGTGGGGTCCTGTATCGGCTAAAAATCAAACCCCTCTTTATAACGATATCTCTATTGGTTTTTTGCCTGACCTATGTGATTTACAATTTCTGGCCCTGGTATAATCATACAGTGGTTGTGTATGAATTGTTAGGTCTCGGCTTGATCGTATGGTTTTCCACCGCATCCGAAAACAGATCTTCTTTCATCCTGTTGACCCTTTCTGCTTTTTTTATGTTTCTGGCATTTTTCACCAAACAGGATGCAGGGGCTATGGGCTTTATCATCGGGTTGGTCTTACTCATATATCATAGCTATTACCATCAGAAGTTTAGACCCATCCTGGTATACCTGATAACTTTCTTTGTCGTCGGGCTGGCTTTCATTCTCCCATTCCTCAATGAAGGGTTTCTCTATTGGTTCAACTATGGCCAACCACCCCATAACGCGAGGTTAGGCATAATTTCAATTGTAGATGTGCTTTTTAGTGGGGAAGCATTCTGGGAAAAAATATATATCACTATCATCCTGCTTATCATCATATCATCCGGAAAGGGTGGTTTGAAACAGCTTGCGGCAGAAAAACACCTGGTCATTTTGTTCTTGCTAACCCTGGGGCTGGTGGGTCAGGCGATCGTCACCAGAGTTACCAGCCCGTTGCCAACGGATCACATGACCTATTTTCATGTTTTTGCCATAGCCTTTATTTTCTGTGCTGTCAAAAAATTGTATCGGGCAATGGACAACCTTAGGGTGATTTTAATGATCCTGATAATCATGACCTTGACGTTTTCCAGTGGCTATTGGAAATATGTAAAAGGTGTAATGGGAATGAATATTTCAAACGAAGACAAATCGATTCCAAGAAGGTGGGATCCATGGGTGGAGTCTGACATTCCGGGGTTTGAGAAAATGCTGCTTCCAAAAGAAACAATTCATGGAATGGAAAGACTAATCCAATCAAGGGTGGCCCAAAAGGAAAACCTTAAAGTTCTGAATATGTCTGAGCTAACACCCCTGGCACTCCGGCTGGATTACATCCCTCCTACCAATCAACCGCTTTGGTATCATCTAAACATCGGATTGTTCCAAAAGGAAGTTGATATGTTCATTGACAGAATAAAACAGAAAGAATATGACCTGGTCCTGTTTCAGGATATCCCAGGTTTGATCCATTTTTTCCCTTTTGAGGTACAGGAAGCTCTGAGGGTTCATTATGAACTTCAAGACAGGTTTCTTGCCCCCAGGAAAAAAGAAAATTCCTACGTAGAAGTGTACGTTAGGAAAGAGTAGCGACGGTTAGCAAATAGTAATCATCGTGTAACTCTTTAGTAAGGCCGTTTTCAATGATATCCTTTGGGTATTTGGTGAATTTGTGAATCAGTCAGATTCGATCACGCAAGGATGGTTCGGATCCATTTAATAATTGAAAATAAATGCAAATCACCATGATTACTGTTGCTTCTTATATCTTTTGGATCAGTCTACTGGTCCTTTTCTACACTTACATTGGCTACGGCATATTAATATATATGATTAATCTGTTTAAGCGTGAGAACCGTAATGCTGACATCGATGAAACAGAATGGCCCAGGTTGACGCTGCTGGTCGCTGCTTACAATGAAGAAGATTTTATTTTAAAGAAAATCATCAACTCCCTCAACCTTGATTACCCCAGAGAAAAACTAGATCTGTGGTTTGTAACTGATGGATCCACAGATGACACAAAAAATATTGTCAGCGGGTTTCCCAATATCCAGTTATTTCATCAGGATCAGCGAAGAGGAAAAATACATGCGGTAAACCGGATGATGAAACTAATCAAAACACCCATTGTGGTCTTTTCAGATGCTAATACGATCCTTAACCATGATGCACTGAAAAACCTGGTTGTCCATTATAAAGACCCCAAAGTAGGTGGCGTCTCCGGGGAGAAAAAAATTGTAGATAAAGATGCAGACAATGCATCAGGATCCGGTGAAGGCATCTATTGGAAATATGAATCCTTTCTGAAAAAAATGGATTCGAAATTATACTCAATCGTAGGCTCAGCCGGAGAATTATTCTCAGTCAGGACTGACCTGTTCCAGCCACCACCGGAAAATATGGTGATCGAAGATTTTTATATCTCCATGAAAATAGCTTCGAAGGGGTACCGTTTTATTTATGAGCCAAAAGCCATGGCAACGGAAACAGCTTCTGCTTCTGTACTAGATGAATGGAAAAGAAAGGTGCGAATATCTGCCGGTGGTATTCAGGCGATCATCAAACTATATCCTTTACTCAATATCTTCAAATACAAAACCTTGAGTTTCCAATACATATCGCACCGGGTGTTTAGATGGACGTTGGCACCCATGGCACTCTTAACAACATTTGGAGCCAATGTCATTTTATATCAAACCGGTCATTGGATCTATCACGCGAGCATGTACACTCAAATTATCTTTTATTTATTGGCGTTGATAGGGTATAGTTTCAGGAACAAAACCATTTCGATTAAAGGTTTCTTTGTTCCTTTTTACTTCTTAATGATGAACTTATCTGTGTATGTTGGATTTGTTCGGTTTATCAGGAAGAAACAGGCGGTTACCTGGGAAAAAACCAAAAGAGCAATGGCCTAAGCCGATTCATGCCAATCAAGCCAGAAAAAACTAACTCACAAAAGGAACAGATTGGATATCAATATCATCCTTACCGATCTGTTTATCGGTGGCTACCCAACCGCAATATTTATGGTCTACATCAAGAGGGTTTAAAAACCACAATGTTGAAAGCACTTCGGCCTGGTCGCCAGCATAATTGAACGAAATATCCGTTAAAGGAATTCTCAGCCCCAGCCCTTCTGCTTTCAGAAGGGCTTCCTTTTTTGTCCAATAGGTGAAGAATTCAAGATACTGATCGGTTGAATGATAGATTCGATGCAATTCCTGACCAGTGAATACTTTGGAGAATTCTTCGATATTGATCGGACGAACTTTTTCGACATCCACTCCGATCTTAATTGTATCACTAAAGGCACACAAAACCAAACCCGATGAGTGAGATATATTGAATGCTATGTCCTTACCGTTCAAATATGGTTTATTGTATTTGTTGTACTTGATACAGTTTAAAACATCAGCACCTAACCCATAGAAGGTCTTTAGTCCTTCCAATAGGAGCAATTTACCAATGGCCGAAGCCTGGATATCCTCCTTTTTCTGATACCTGTAAACCTGGGAATGAAATGAGTCGGGTAACCGATTGACCAACCGTCCAAGCTCTTTATCAGATATTTGGCTTGCAAGCTTCCCTGTGAGTACATGGACCGGTTTAGGGTCAGTATTGTCTTGCCCAATCATAGGTAAACCTGAAATACATTTAAGATTTTAACACAGTGGCCTCTGACGCCTCGTCGATACATTGTAGAATCTTTTTGGCAATATGACTCACATTGGGTTCTTTGAATAAGGTATTGTGATTTCCTGGCACCTTAAATACCTGTAAGTTTTCGCTTGGGCAGTATTTGTCCCAACCAGCATACTGGTGATCCGTGGCTCCTACCATACCTTCTTTTGCTCTGAAGATTTTCACCTGGCCATCATAGGGTTTTAAAGCGTAAGTTTCACCTTTCACTGATTTCCATTTGAACTGGAGCAATCTGATGGCTTTAACAGTTTCATTCCTGACAATATTCATTTTCTCTCCCAATGAAGGAGAGCTATTGAATTTAGATCTCAGACTCTTCCACTTTTCAGAGAGATATCTCAAGGATGCTTTAGACACTGTGGCTTCCGGTGTATACACTTCAAATAACGCCAGCATGGCCAGTTGATCTCCCTGAGCTTTTAATTGCTGAGCAATTTCATAGGCTACTATACCACCTGCACAATATCCACCAATGAAATAAGGGCCGACAGGTTGAATCTTCTTGATCTCCCGGATGTACCTGGCTGCAACTTCTTCCACAGACATGTGGTTGAGTGGTTCAAAACCATACACTGGTTGATCTTTCCCTAAATGATTAGCCAGATGGTAGTAAAATAAATAACCAGGGATCACAAATAAAGGAAATCTGCTACCTTCCTTTTGGATCTCAACGATGCAGGAATCTCTTCCGCTGCTGCTTTGCTCAAGGATCTTGGCAAGGTCTTGAATGGTGGGTGCTTCGAAGAGTACAGAAACAGGCAATGCTTTCTTAAACTCTTTCTCAATCCTGTCCATCAATTTAACCGCCAACAATGAATGGCCGCCCAATTCAAAGAAATTAGACTTTACCCCAATATCATTAATTCCTAAAACCTCTTCCCATAGCATAGCAAGCTGCTCTTCCATCAAACTTTCGGGTGCCGCATGATCTTCTCCCTGAACGTTAAACACCACACCCTCAAGTAGCCTACGCTTATCTAGTTTTCCATTTTCCGTAAGGGGAAACCCATCAACTGGTATGAAGTCAAATGGTATCATATAAGCCGGGAGCTCTTTAAGAAGAAAAGCTCTCAGGTCTTCGTTTACAACAGCATATCCATTTTTACTCTTGTAGAAAGCTATGAGCTTCTGGTGTCCTGCCTGTTTTTTTAGCAAAACAACGGCCTTTTCGATATTACTGTGCTTGATCAGGGTATTTTCAATCTCTTGTGTTTCGATCCTGAACCCGTTGAGTTTAACCTGGTTATCCGACCTTCCAATAAACGTTATATTACCGTCCTCATGCCATTTTCCCAGGTCACCTGTCCGATAAAGCCGCTCTCCATCAATGAATGGATGATCAATGAATTTTTGCTTTGTTTTTTCAGGATCATTCAAATACCCCCTGGCCAGACCGGGGCCGCCAACGCAGATCTCACCGGGTATCCCGGGAGGTAGTAACTGCCCTGATTGGTTTAATATATAAGCGGTGGAGTTAGCAATGGGTCTTCCAACAGGTATTGGTTCATCCTGAAAACCTTCCAATTTATGGAACAAAGAGAATGTGGTGTTTTCCGTGGGGCCATACATATTATAAACAAAGGTGTTATCATTGACCTCCTTCAATTTATTAATATGCCTGGCAGATAGTTTTTCACCCCCGACCAGCAGGTATTTTACAGGCTTAAATAAACTGGGATCGGCATCAACAAGCTCATTGAACCATGAGGTGGTCAACCACAGCATATTAATGTCATTTTTGGCAACGCATTTGGCAAATGAATTAGGGCTTAGGAGTTTGTTTTTTGCATACATATAAATGGTACCCCCATTCAATAACATACCCCAGATTTCAAAAGTTGAGGCATCAAATCCAAAGGCTCCTGTCTTCATCAGCCTGGCAAACGGACCGATTCTTCCCAGCTCAAGGTAGTTGGTATTCATTACCAGCCTGCATACAGATCGATGTTCTACGGCTACTGCCTTGGGAGTTCCCGAAGTCCCTGAGGTAAACATGATATAAGCAAGTGAAGCAGGATCTAAGGTGAGCTCAGGATTTTGCCTGGATTGCCTTGAAATTTCATGATAGGACTTATCAAGAGCAATGACTTTTAGCCCCTTGGATGAAAAATTATGCTTTTCACGGTTTGAGGTAATCACAAACCTTGTTTTGGTTTCTCTCAGCATTTGATTGGTCCTGGAAGGAGGATTTGACATATCCAGTGGCATAAATGCGCCTCCTGCCTTCAATACACCCAGCATACAAATAAGACTTTTTTCAGATTCCTCCATAAACAAAGCCACAGGCTCCTCTTCACGTATTTGATGCTTGAGCAGTAAATGAGCGATTTGATTGGCTTGCTCATTCAAATCTTTGTAAGTAAGTATGGTATCATCTTCATAGATAATAGCGCGGGCAGATGATGATACCTCAGCTTGCAACTCAAATAGTTTATGTATTGAACAATCTGCCTGAACGGTCGATGTATTATTCCAGTCTTTGAGAATCTTCTTTTTTGTGGTTGAATCTGTAAGGTTAAATTCAGATATTCTCAAATCTTTGTGTCTCGTACATTCATCTAATAGTCTTAAATAACTTTTAAGAAACTGCCTGATCGTTTCTCGCTTGAATTTTGACTTTCGATATTCAGCAGAAATCGTAATATCATCCTCATCTTGCTCAACAGTAAAAGTCAGATCAAATTTTGCAAACCTATTATCGGTCTCTTTTCTTTCCGTCTGCAGACCTTCCAGGTTGAGTGATTCACCAAAATTTTGATAGGTAAACATGATTTGAATCAAGGCATCTACATCGAAATTTTGGGTCTTCCTCAGGTCAGTGACCAGTTCATCAAAAGGTAAGTCTGCATGTTCCTGGATATCAGGAAACCGATCTCTTATATTTTCGATAATATCTTCGAATCGTGGATCATCCTCGAAACTTGTATTGATCAGCAGTGTATTTACAAAAAAGCCTATGAGGTTACTGGTTTCACTGTTTCTGCCTGCTACCGGAATGGCTACCTTAATATTTTCATCACTGGAATAGATATAAAGCAGTGTTTTTAATGCGCTGAGGAAAATTGTAAAAACAGTGGCATTCGACTGCTGTGCTAAATCTTCAATTTTATGAAAAAGTGCTGGTGAGATGAATAGTTTTTCAACAGACCCCTGATACAGGTCATTCTCCGACGACTGAAAGTCATAAGGTAAGTTCATTGGCTCAAGCTTGCCTTTCAATTCGTCACTCCAATATTTTAAGCTATCATTTTGATGCTTTTTATCAGGTTCTATGAATGGATACGTAGCATAAGCATCTCCTAAATCATCAAGAACTGGTTCCTGGTTCTTATGATTTGCAGCGTATAATTTTTCCAGCTCTTGTGATAATGTGGGGAATGACCAGCCGTCCGCTATGATGTGATGAAGCGAAATGACCAACAAATGCTTTTTTGAGTGGATCTTAATAAGCCTAACCCTTACAGGAATATCTTTCGACAGATCAAATGGCTTTTCCTTTTCCTCCTGAATAAAATTATCTGCAGCTATCTCCGGATCCTGGTCATCACCTAAAGCCGTAAAGTTTACATGAACCCTTTTCTTATTCTCCACATATGCCAATGGTTCTCCATCCACCAGCTGAAAGGTCTTTCTCAGGTTTTCATGACGACCGATAATTGTATCAAAAGCTTTCTGCAAATTGCTTAGATCAAGCTCACCTTCTATAAAATAGCTTTTTACAATGTTGTAAACAGCTTTTTGAGTATGGTACTGGTGTAAAAACCAAACCCTGCGTTCACTGGGAGATAATGGGAAGAAGCGATCATTCCCGTCTTTACTCCTGACGATTTGTTCACTTTTTGATGGTAATAATGTAGGATCATTGGTAGCCCGGCCTGCTTTAACCCTATTAGTGATTTGCTTTAAGGTAGGTTTTTCAAATAAGTACTTCATTGGTATGTCTACTTTGTACCTATTTGAGATGTGCAACTTCAATTGCATGATGTGAATTGAATGGGCGCCGGCCTGAAATAAGCTTTCAGACCTATTGAGCTCGGAATTGTTAATCAATTCCCGGACATAGCCTAATATTTCAATCTCCAGATCCGTCTCCCCTTGCTTATCTACTTTGCTTTTTTCCGTTTTTTCGAGACTGGATTTAAGTTGTTGGACATCAATCTTGCCTGTTTGGGTGAGCGGCATTTCTTCTAATAATGTGATCTGCGAAGGAACCATGTAAGCCGGCAGCCTTCCGGCAAGAAAATTTCGAATATCTTCTTTCTCCAATTTTCGATGGGGGTCCATCACCACAAAAGCAGCCAACGACTGGTTCTGATCTTTGTCAGCATACGTAATGATCTTATGGTGTTTTACTGCAGGATGGCCAGACAAGGTCAATTCAATCTCATCTGTGGTAATTCGATAGCCCCTAATTTTGATCTGGTCGTCATCTCTTCCACAGAAATCTAAATTTCCATCGGGAAGCCACCGGGCCAAATCCCCGGTTTTATAAATGGTATCATCCTCCTCAAAAGGATTTGGAATAAAGAGTGCTTTAGTGTCCTTTGGATTGCTCAGATAACCTCTTCCTACCCCGTATCCTCCGATATAAAGATTGCCAACACAACCTATGGGAACCGGTCGCATATTGTCATCCAGCACGTAGATTTTGCAATTAGGATTAGGCTTTCCGATTGGGATTCTCTGATCCTTCCCAATATCTTTCTTCAGTTTACTCACCCTAAAACTGCAGGAAGAAACCGTGGCTTCTGTTGGGCCATAGACATTTAAGACATCCGTGGTATTGAGGATGTTATCGATGTCTTTGTAATGAAGCGCTTCACCTCCGCTGGTAACCACTTTTAGGGAGGATAAATCAGGATTCATGGCATTGATGACCCTGATAAAACTTGGAGTAGCAGCAAAATACGGACAGTTATATTCCGCCACAAGCTTGAGCAAACTTTCAGGGTTTTTAGCTTCATCGGATGTAGGTAAAACCACTGAACCTCCAATGGTCAGTATAGGGAACAGCTTCGACACTGAGGCATCAAAAGCCAGGTTCGGCATGGATAACACGGTATCCTCAGCTTTTAATTGATATCGATCCTTGATGATAAACATGTTGTTGACCACATTGTCATGCTGGATCATGACACCCTTCGGCATTCCTGTTGACCCGGAAGTATATATCACATAGGCCAGATCAGTGGGTTTAGTTCTGGTAACCGGATTTTCCGCATAAACATTGGTATCATCCAGATCCAATTCCTCCATTACAAGGGTCTTTTTCCTGGAAAACTCAATGTCTTTGAGGTACTTCTTCTGGCAAATGATTTGCTTTGGTCTGGCATTTTCCAGGATGTATTTGAGCCTGCTGGCAGGATTGTCAGGGTGAAGCGGCAAATAAGCACCACCTGCCTTTAGTACAGCGAATATGCTTGCCAAAGCATCAAAAGACAGGTCCATGTATACCGCAACCAGATCATTGGGTTTGAGTTCTTCACCAATCAGAATGTGTGAAAGTTTATTTGCCCGCTGATTTAACGCTTGGTAGGAAATCGCTTTTCCTTCGCAATAAGCAGCTGTTTTGTTTGGGTTTTTTTGGACTTGTTCTTCAAACAAATGATTTAAGCACTGGCCTTTGGGGTACTGCTTATGGGTATTGTTCCACCCGTAAATAAGCGCTTCCTTCTCTTCATCATTTAAGAGGTCAAATTGAGAGACTTCCTGATCATTTTTATTAACTCCCTGTTTGAGAACGCTATTGTAATGTTGCTGGATCTGGGGATATATTCGTTGATCATTCAAATCGGTTTCAAACGGAATGATATAGGTTAAGATGTCTTCTTTGGACCTAAGCTTTATTGAAAACTCTATCTGACCTTTTGATGCTCTAAGATCCCTAAACCTGGTTAACCCGGTATTTTGACCAATTCCGGGGTTCCAGCACTTAAGGGTACAAATGGTACCAGAAAGTTCAATGATCTGCCGTTGAATAGATTTGAAAGTTGCACGATCTTTAATACTTACCTTGAAAAAGGTTGGAACAGCACTTGCTTGTCTTGGTTTCTCTCCTTCATGCAATTCAATGAAAAATGTCTCCTGACGCGTATATTTCTTAAGGACAATGAGAAATGCCGATAACTGAGACGCAGCATTTAATTTTAATAGTTGTCCAGTATCAACAGCTTGATTTTCAAGACTTTTTAGTTCGGGCATATTTTCAATTACAGACATAATCCAAGTGAATTTTGTGCTTACTCAATGATGAGTTTTTTTATGAAATATTCTGGCTCAACCCTTCTGACAGACACCCTCAGAGAATTGGCCTCTAAGGCAATATTAGAGGAGACGCCGCTTTCGGTCTGTCCAATGTATTTGGATTTTTCTGTAGAAAAATCTATTACAAGCCATCCTAAAAACGGTTAGAATTTGCAGTATGGGACGATTTTGAACTAAATTGTAAGTGCGTTTAACTGGTTGAGTTTTCCTGTCACTGCCTCATTTACAACCTATTTGATAGATTAGTAGGGTCTAACACAATTAAATATGGGTTAAAACCATGCTTAGGCCATTCTTTAGTATTGATAATTAAAATTCTAGTACAAAAAAGACCTGCGAACACTCCATGAACAAGTCCACAAAAACACAAGCACCAAGACGAAATGAGCATGATCAAATGGTGAACGACACGGAACTTTACAAAAAGTTGGTTGACGTAAGAAATGGAGATTTTACTGTCCGATTCCCGGTGGATCAAACGGGAATTTCAGGTAAGATCTGTGATACCCTCAACGAAATTGTCACCATGAATAGAATTCTGGTTACAGAAGTAAAAGAGGCCCGTGATATGATCGGTAAGAAGGGCAAATTCACCAAGAAGATTGAAATCCCGGGTGCCAAAGGCTCCTGGCAAACCAGTACAGACTCTGTGAACGCTCTCATCACTGACCTTGTACAGCCTTTTATGCAAATTGCCAGGGTTATCAGCTCGGTGGCAAAGGGTGACCTCTCTGAAGAAATGCCACTCTCTATAGAAGGGCAACCACTTAAAGGTGAGTTCCTCAGGATTGCCAAGGATGTTAACTCCATGGTAAAACAGCTCAACCTGTTCTCAATGGAGGTGACACGGGTGGCTACAGAGGTAGGAACTGACGGAAAACTTGGTGGACAAGCAAAAATTCGCGGTGTGGCAGGTGTTTGGAAAGACCTGACGGATAGTGTGAATCAGATGGCAGGAAACCTGACCGATCAGGTGCGGAACATTGCCGAAGTGACCACAGCCGTGGCTCAGGGTGATCTTTCCAGGAAAATTACAGTGGATGTGCGGGGAGAAATCGCACAATTGAAAGACACGATCAATACCATGGTGGATCAGCTCAACTCTTTTGGCTCGGAGGTGACCAGGGTAGCCAAGGAAGTAGGGTCAGAAGGAAAACTGGGGGGCCAGGCCAATGTGCCAGGCGTGGCCGGTACATGGAAAGACCTCACTGACAGTGTGAACCAGATGGCTGGAAACATTACCGGTCAGGTGAGGAACATTGCAGAGGTAACGACCGCGGTGGCAAAAGGTGACCTGTCCAGAAAAATTACGGTAGATGTGCAGGGTGAAATCGGAGAGCTAAAAACCACCATCAATACCATGGTGGATCAGCTCAACTCTTTTGCTTCGGAGGTAACAAGGGTGGCATTGGAAGTAGGTACCGAGGGTCAGCTGGGCGGACAGGCCAAGGTAAAAGGTGTAGGTGGTGTCTGGAAGGACCTTACGGACAGTGTGAATCAGATGGCAAGTAATCTGACATCCCAGGTACGGAACATTGCCGAGGTGACGACAGCGGTGGCTAAGGGGGATTTGTCCAGAAAGATTACCGTGGATGTAAAAGGTGAGATTGCCGAATTGAAAGGAACCATCAACACGATGGTGGACCAGTTGAACTCCTTTGGGTCTGAGGTGACCAGGGTGGCTCGTGAGGTAGGATCAGAAGGTAAGCTTGGCGGACAGGCCGATGTACCCGGTGTAGGCGGTACATGGAAAGACCTGACGGATAGTGTGAATCAGATGGCGAATAACCTGACCGACCAGGTAAGAAATATTGCAGATGTAACCACGGCAGTTGCAGAGGGTGACCTGTCCAAGAAGATCACCGTGGATGTAAAAGGTGAGATTGCTGAGCTGAAAAACACCATCAATACCATGGTGGACCAGTTAAATTCATTCGGCTCCGAGGTAACAAGGGTAGCGAGGGAAGTTGGTTCAGAAGGAAAATTAGGTGGTCAGGCCAATGTGCCTGGTGTGGCCGGGACATGGAAGGATCTGACGGACAGTGTAAACCAGATGGCCGGTAACCTGACCGATCAGGTGCGGAACATTGCCGAAGTGACCACAGCCGTAGCCAAAGGAGATCTTTCCAGAAAAATTACTGTGGATGTAAAAGGCGAAATAGCCGAGTTGAAAAACACCATCAACACAATGGTGGAGCAGCTCCGGTCCTTTGCTTCGGAGGTTACCCGGGTAGCCCGGGAGGTAGGAACCGATGGTAAGCTGGGTGGCCAGGCCAACGTACCTGATGTAGGTGGTACATGGAAAGATCTTACTGACAGTGTAAACCAGATGGCCGGTAACCTGACTGACCAGGTACGGAACATTGCCGAGGTGGCAGTAGCAGTGGCCAATGGTGACTTGTCCCGTAAAATTACAGTGGATGTGCGGGGTGAAATTCTCCAGCTGAAAGAAACCCTCAATACCATGGTGGATCAGCTCAGGGCCTTCGCATCGGAGGTAACCCGGGTAGCCCGGGAGGTGGGTACAGACGGTAAGCTGGGTGGCCAGGCCTTTGTGCCGGGAGTAGCTGGTACCTGGAAAGACCTTACCGACAGTGTGAACCAAATGACAGGTAATCTTACTGATCAGGTAAGAAATATTGCTGAGGTAACCAAAGCTGTGGCCAGTGGAGACTTGTCCAAAACGGTAACCATCGACGTCAAAGGTGAGATTTTTGATCTCAAAAACACGATCAACACAATGGTGGATCAGTTGAACTCATTTGCCTTTGAGGTAACGCGTGTTGCCCGTGAAGTGGGTACCAAAGGGGAGCTCGGAGGCCAGGCAGATGTTCGGGGAGTCGCCGGGACCTGGAAGGACCTCACGGATAGTGTGAACATGATGGCCTCTAACCTGACCAGCCAGGTAAGGGGAATTGCCAAGGTGGTAACAGCCGTCGCCAATGGTAACCTCAGACAAAAACTTTCCATCGATGCCAAGGGTGAGGTGGCACAACTGACTGAAACCATTAACGAGATGATTGATACCCTGGCGGTCTTTGCCGAGCAGGTAACCACCGTGGCAAGAGAAGTTGGTTACGAGGGTAAACTGGGAGGCCAGGCCAATGTACCGGGAGCATCCGGAATATGGAAAGACCTCACACAAAACGTGAACCAGCTTGCTGCCAACCTTACCACTCAGGTTCGGGCTATCGCTGACGTGGCCAGTGCCGTGACCAAAGGAGACTTCAGTGGTACCATTGATGTAAAAGCCAAAGGTGAGGTAGAAGCTTTGAAGGACACCATCAATCAGATGATCTCCAACCTAAAAGCTACCACCAACAGGAATCAGGAACAGGATTGGCTGAAATCCAACCTGGCAAAGTTCACTCAAATGCTTCAGGGACAAAAAGAACTGAAGACCGTAGCGATAAAGATCCTCTCGGAATTGGCCAGGGTGATCTCCATTCAACAGGGGGTTTTCTATATCCTGGATAATAGTGAAAAGGTTCCAAAACTCAGACTTTTAAGCTCCTTTGCCACCAACAAAAAAGACAATCTGGTCGATGAGTTTAGGTTGGGAGAATCCCTGATCGGACAGTGTGCACTTGAAAAGGAAAAAATCATTCTTACCAACGTGCCGTCTGACTACATTCAAATCAGCTCGGGTCTGGGCAAAAGCAGAAACATTAACATCATCACTTTCCCGGTGCTCTTTGAAGGTGAGGTGAAGGCAGTCATCGAATTGTCTTCATTCAACCCCTTTAGCCAGACCCATCTCAACCTCCTGGAACAGCTGACCGTAAGTATCGGAATTGTATTGAATACCATAGAATCCAATACCCGAACAGAGGAACTCCTCGGTCAGTCTCAAAAGCTGGCTCAAGAGCTAAAAACCCAGCAGGAAGAGCTCAGGATCACCAATGACGAGTTGGAAGAAAAAGCTACACTGCTGGCCAAACAAAAAGAAGAAGTTGAAAAGAAAAATCAGCAAATCGAGTTTGCCAAGAAATCCCTTGAAGAGAAAGCTACGCAGCTTACAATCACTTCTCAGTACAAGTCGGAATTTCTCGCCAACATGTCTCATGAATTGAGAACACCGCTCAACAGTCTCCTCATGCTTTCGCAGCAGCTCATGGAAAACAAAGGCGGGAATTTAACCAAGCAGCAAGTCAAATACTCGGAAATCATTTACTCATCGGGCTCAGAGCTCATCAACCTTATCAATGATATCCTGGATCTTTCTAAAATTGAGTCCGGGGTGGTGAGTGTTGACATCTCTCCAAACTTTTTCAGTGACATTGTCGAGTACTTAAAAACCTCGTTTCAGCATTTAGCCGATCATAAAAAGCTGACTTTCTCAGTAGATCTCGACAATAATCTGCCAAGTTTTGTTGAGACAGATATTAACCGACTCAAGCAGATCTTAAAAAATCTCTTATCCAATGCCTTTAAGTTTACGGAGCGAGGTGAAGTGAATGTGAGAATTTATCTCGTAGATAAACTCTATGGCGAGACCATCGAAATGGGTCACAATTTCGTCGCGTTCCAAATCTCTGATACCGGCCCGGGTATTTCAAAAGATAAGCAAAGAATAATATTTGAAGCTTTTCAGCAGGCAGAAGGCTCAACGAGTCGCAAATATGGGGGCACTGGTTTAGGGTTGTCTATTAGCAAAGGTCTCTCTAACCTCCTGGGTGGGTTTATAGACCTGGAGAGTGAATTAAACAAAGGGAGTACTTTCACATTGTTCATCCCTCTGAAACCGCTTACCTATAGCAAGCCCGTTCCTAAAAAAGAGTTGGATCCCAGCGCCAATGAGTCCATCAAACAGACCAATATGTTGCTCCACTCCAGTACGGTGAACGATAAAAAGAACGTTAACATCATCGATGATGATCTTCCGACGCTGACTGAAGGAGATGATTCAATGCTCATTGTTGAAGGAAATGTGAGCGTGGCCAATATGTTTATGCAAAAGGTGAGGAAACGAGGTTTCAAAGCGATTATCAGTACAGATGTAGATAAGATCCTCAACCTTTTATATAATTATAAACCTAAGGCTGTGGTCATAAATTTTGACTCCAGTGATTTGATAGGACAAAGAATATTGTATTTAATAAAGTCCAATATTGATATTAGGCACATTCCGGTGGCTATTACATCCATAGGTGCTACCCGGTTTGACATCAAGAAGTTTGGTCACTGTTTTACCACAGAATCCAACAAGGCCCCTCAGATAGATAGCATGCTTGACGAACTGGTGGGCTATATTGAGAAGAGGGATAAAAAATTATTGATTATTGGCGAAGATGATGAAATTCAAAACTTGAAAAAGCACCTGGATATCGACCACCTGCAGGTCATCTCCGTCGGTTCCAGGGACGATGCCATCAATATTGTTGAGAAAGATGCTATGGACACAATTTTGATCAACCTAAATGGTTATGGTATAGATGTGGTCAAAAAAATCAAGAAAAAACAGAAGTCAGTACCAATGATCATCAGGACAGAATCCAGACTATCTGAGAAAGAGCAATCATTATTGACAGATGACAGCAGCATGATTGTGGAGGGAACAGAAAACAGCGAACAGCTCTTGTTAGATGCTCTTGTTGAAAGACTTCATATTGCGATGGATGTCTTACCAGAAAATAAACAGAAGCTGATTAAGCGGATCAATGATTCCAAGGCATTTCTCGATCATAAAAAAATCCTCATTGTAGATGATGATGTTAGAAATATTTTCGCATTAACTTCGATCTTCGAACAATTTAATAGTGAAATCTTCTCAGCAGAGGGAGGATTAGAAGCTATAGAGATTCTGAAGAGTAACCCGGATATGGATGTCGTCTTAATGGATATTATGATGCCTGATATTGATGGATATCAGACCACACAGAAGATTCGACAAATGAAGGAATTCCGTAAGCTTCCTATCATTGCCGTAACAGCCAAAGCTATGCCGGAAGACCGGGTGAAATGTATAGAATCCGGTGCTTCTGAATATATTAAAAAGCCGATTGACCCTGAAGAACTAATTTCCATGATAAAGTACTTTGTTTAGGTGATGGATAAAATACCCGTACGAATATTAATTGTGGATGACAGAGAGGAAAATCACATTTCCCTAAAAGCAGCATTGGATGGGTTGGGGTTTGAATATGAAAGCGCCTACTCAGGTGAGGAAGCTTTGAAGATCTTGCTCAATGATATCAATTTTACCCTCATAATTTTGGATGTTGTGATGCCGGAGATGGATGGGTTTGAAACAGCCTCTTACATTACAAAAAGGGAATCATTGAAAGCTATTCCCATCCTCTTTCTCACAGCAAGAGATATAGAAAATCAAGTTTTTAAGGCTTTTGAATTGGGGGCTGTCGACTATATCAGCAAGCCCATCATTCCGGAACTTTTAAGGGCTAAAGTAGGTGTCTTCGTAGAGCTCAGCTCTAAAAACATCATGCTGCAAGGTCAAAAAAGAAAGCTTGTGGAAATGAATCAGCAACTTAAACAGGAAATTACCGAAAGAAAGGCCTCTGAAAGTAAGATCAAAGAGCTGAATGAAACACTCAAGGACCGCTTAAAGGAACTTGAAGCACTGGATGCCTTCTCGTACTCCGTTGCTCATGACTTCAAAACTCCATTGAGCAATATCTCTATGATCACGCATATTTTGAAGGGAAGTAATCTGAAAACAGATGAGGAAGCCCTGGATAACGTAAAGAAAATAGACACTCAGGTAGAAAGATTGAAAAACCTCATCGAAGATCTGCTTATTTTTTCACATCAGGATACGGTGATCAAAAAGGTAGAAACTGATATGCAGAAAATCGTTGATGAAGTAATCGATGAATTAAAACTGTCTTTCGAAAGCTTAGAGAAACATGAATTATCCATCATGGATAAGCTGCCCAAAGCCTATTGTAATCCGGGTCTTATCAAACAGGTTTGGTCTAACGTCTTGTCTAATGCCATTAAATACTCAGGCAATCGGGATAAACCAAAAGTTTGGATCAAGTCTAAAAAAGAGGATGATTTTCTGATATTTTCCGTGCATGACAATGGAGTGGGATTCTCAAAAGATGAATCCAAACATCTTTTCAAGGCATTCAACAGATTGGAATCAGCCAAAGACTTCAATGGATCAGGGATAGGCCTGGTATTGACAAAAAGAATCATAGAAAAACACGGAGGCCAGGTGTGGGCAGAATCCGATCCCGGGGTAGAGACGGTCTTTTCGTTTTGTATAGAAAGCCCCCCAACTCCTTAAACCCGGATTAATAGAGTAGGAAGATAGGGATTAGTTCCCTATCTGTCCTCTCACACCACCGTACGTACCGTTCGGTATACGGCGGTTCCTTAATTTACAACTCTTACCTTGCGGTAATAGTCCGTTAGAAACAAATAGCCAGTTTGACGTAGACGCTCATTAGTGATAGTGGTGGAGAGTATAAAGCTGTTGGCAGCATGCCAGTAGCTCTTCCTCGTATTTGCCCACTCCCATGCCTTGGGTTTCTTTACCCCAAGATTTGAGAGATTGGCCAGTCTGGTTCTTATCCGTTTCCATTGTTTCCAGATCACCATCCTTAGCCGTCTTCGGTACCACTCATCTATCCTAACTAGCAGCTTATTCATATCTGCCAGTTTGAAGTAGTTCACCCATCCAATAATGTATTGTCTGAGTGCTTCTTTGCGCTCCTCGTTTCCCCATCCGTTGCTCCTAGATGTAAGCTTCTTAAGGTTTGCCTTCATCTTGGTGATGGTTTTGGGGTGTACCCTCAGCCGTCCTTCGCCCTTTACCTTATAAAAGGAGTATCCCAAAAATTTAATCTTTGAGATGGGCGATACGCTGGTCTTTTCTCTGTTTACCCTTAGAAACAGCTTGCCTTCAATGTAAGGTAAGATGTTCGCTAAGGCGCGTTGGGCACTTCGCTTGCTCTTGCATAAGATAACCATATCATCTGCATACCGAGCGTACTTATGCCCCCTCCGATCCAGCTCCCTATCCAGTTCATTGAGCATGATATTGCTCAATAGCGGACTTAATGGACCTCCTTGAGGAACTCCTGTTTCGCTTGGTCCAAGCTTACCATCCTTCATTACTCCTGCATTAAGGTATTTATGGATGAGCGAAATGACTCGCCCGTCCTTCACTGTCCGTGAAAGTACCTCTATCAGTTTGCTATGACTTACTGTATCAAAGAACTTCTCTAAGTCCATGTCTACTGCTTGCACATAGCCTTCGGTAATGTAGTCCTGGCATTTGCGCAGTGCCTGATGGGCATTGCGTCTTGGTCTGAACCCGTAACTGTACGGTGAGAACTGTGGTTCATAAATCCGAGTAAGAACCTGCGAGATAGCTTGCTGGATAACCCTGTCAACCACGGTGGGGATCCCAAGCTGGCGTTTGCTCCCATTATCCTTGGGTATCTCTACCCTGCGGACTGGATTGGGGCGATATTTACCCCCTAATATGGACCCTGTTAATTTATCTTTGTTTTCGACAAGATAGTTCTTCAAAGATTCTACTTCCATCTCGTCTACTCCCCCTGCCCCTTTGTTCCGCTTTACCTGTCGGTAGGCTTCATTCAGATTGGAGGGCGAAAGAATCATCTCTAGTAGCCCATATCCTAATTGATTGTTTGTGAGGTTGTTTTCAGTTATCCACATGAAAGTCTGCCCTCCTGCATAGTCTTCGGGTTCCGCCCTATCATTTTGCAGCCAGGTATCTTGCGATATTTTCTGCTTTCCACCCTTCATTTGGTAACATTCATTGACTACTCACTTCTTAAGGTTCAGCCCTTCGTTATCTTGTGAGACCTCCATGTTTTTTTTTTCTCATGGCTCGTTCCTAATAACTACTATGGCTTCTGCTGACTTCTCATGATCCGCCGGCTGGCGGATTTCGACCCGTACCTCATACTCCGTTTCAGCACGTCCATGAGACCTCCCCGGGTAAGTACGATAACTTTCATCCCATCTACCTGCTGCATTTACCCCAAGGATTCCGGACAGTGTTGGGCTTTGCTTTGTTTTGCAAGCTCACCCAGTCCTAGTAGGCCTTATATGCAGTTTCTGTTCGTCAGGCCAGGAATTTGCTTCCGGCTTCCTTCAGATTCCACCTCACGATGGACACCCTTGCCTTCGGCTAACACTTCCTACTGTCAAGCGTGTTCGGGACTTACACCCTATAGTTATCGCCCATGCCGGGCGCACAAATAAGAAAGTCAGACTCAAAAAGTCTGACCTTCCAAATGATCCATTATATTACCTAAATCTAAAGTTGAAATTCGAACGCTCCGATATCGAAGCTTATTCCACTGGGCCTCCCCGCTTTTTCCAGGTCATCAACAATTCCAAAACTGCTCAAATCCGCACCTGCATCTACACACGATGAATTGATGCTCAAGCTATATGGATTAGTATTTGATGTTTCACAATTAACCAGACTCTGATGAAAACCAACTTCATTCAGGTTTTCAAAAAAGAGATTATTGTTATCCATTTCCAGTTTTGCCCCGTTCTTAGTGAGCACACCTGCACCCGCTACAAGGTTGTTGACAAATCTCTTGGGTCCTCCATCGTCGTTATAGAAAATAAATCCATATTCACCGGAGTTAAGTACCGTATTGTTAAAGATATTGAAGTAGCCATCTTTTAACCTGACCACAAACTCTCCGTGCGTTACATAGATCCCATGGCCACCCGAGCTCACAAACAAATTGTTGAATATATCGAGATTTCCAAGTCCCTGTATCTGACATCCGTTGCCGGTTCCATTTTCTACAATATTCCCATAAAACTTGCCGGAGGTTCCTTCTCCAATGAATAACCCCTCATTGTGAGCGCTATGATTCTTGGTTCCATAATTTCTGATGATGTTGTCAAACACCTCCACATTTTGATTGGCATTTTTGATTTGCATGCCATCATAGCCCACGTTTTCAATGAGATTATCATAGATCTTTACCCCCTTGATTGAATGTGAGTACGTCATTGAGCTACATTTTGACTCGACCCTGCCTTTGTAGAAGCCATGCCCCATGTATATACCTTCTCCACCGGTATCGTGTATATAGTTGTCGTGAATGGAGACATCCCGCATGATCCACGCCTGACGTGTAGGATCAGTAAACAGATCGCAATCCTGGTATGGACTTGTTTTGACGCCAATACCTGCAAAACCAGAACGATCACCAATACCATTCGGCAAAGCGCCTGCTACCTCCACATGGGCAATTTCAAAGTCTGTCGTGAAATTTTCCATGGTGATATAAAATCCCTTTTCAGTAGTGACTTTGATACCATAATCATCTGCAGACCCATCGCCAATAAGCTTGAAATCTTTGCTGTGTTCGAATTTCAGCCCGAATGCCGCATCTGAATAAATGGTAGCTACACCCCCACAGTTTTTAATCAATACGGGTTCGTTCCTTGTACCTACGATGTTGCGAAATACTAACCTGCTATAGGCCACATTTGAATTTAAACAGATGACATCACCTGGCTTTACGCCCAGGGCCTGACCATCTGTCACATAACTATCAACGATAAAATCACATTCCGCGCACGAAATTGGATTAGACTCATTCTTTGAATCATCTGTCGCTGCTACCGACTCTTCCAGGACGATCACCTCATCGTCCATCTGACATTGTGTAAAAGTTAAGCTTAAAGCTAAAATTACGATCATATGTACCACTGGGTACATATTTCTTCTTAAATTGATTTTTCTTTTTTTCATTGCTGTGTTTAAATAAAAAGGTTAAACAGTGTAGTTCTATTTATTACAGCGTGTGATCGGTTTTATGACATTTAAATTGAACATACCAATCCCATATGGGAAATTTTATGCTTAAATAAGGGTAAAATGGTGTTTTAGTTCTTTACGTTCCTGACCCCTCTTATCATTCCGGATGATATTTCAAATTTCAATTGTAGTTACAACGACTACATTCTTGTAATATTTTGAATTACAATTATTTCTTTAACTTTTAATCTTGTAAATCAATCTATTACAATGCAAATATATAAATGACATTTGCAATCCTACAAATTTCCCTTTCGAATGCGGAGTAAATCACGAAGATGACAAAGAAGAAAAATGTGAGTTTATTAACAGTATACGGAGTTTTTTAGGATGAAATCAGAATTACTACAGGTAACACTGGTCAGAAAAATGCGTGTAATTACTGATAAAATAAATCATCAAAATAACTACATTCCTGTAGTTAATTTAACTACATATTGAGTTGAGTTATTACTACATGCTTGTAGATGAACCTTGTATACGTTTGATAAGGACCAATCGGGTAAGCTTAACGAGATGAGCTATCGTAAAGACTAAAAGAAGGATTTGGCTATGTGCGAGAGAAAAGCGTGCGGGTAGCGGCTATTTTAATGGCTGGTATTGTGCCAGATAAGACTCCATCATGGAACGCACCTGAGCAAGATTGATCCCTTTTTGGCCTGATTGGATCATTGGGACGATGGAATTTGCAGATTGGGTGAAGGCATTTTCGTGTAAAATGACGCTGGACCCTTCTTTATAGGGTTGTTTGCCCACCACCAGGTTTTGACTAAAGATCTTCTTACCGCCCTCATCATTGTAAAAGACCATGCCATATCGCTTGGCATTCAGGATGGTGTTGTTATGCACATTGAAATAGCCATTGGGCAGCCTTACCACAAATTTCCCATTAGAAGCATAGAGACCGTGCTCTCCCGGATTGATCAGGAGGTTATCGTGAAAATCAATGTTGCCCAGTCCCTGGATCTGGCACCCATTACCGCTCCCCGTATCTATGATGTTGCCATAGTATTCGCCTGTGCTGCCCTCACCGATAAACAAGCCCTCATTGTGTGCAGGATGATTGCTGACGCCATAATTTCGAATGATGTTATGGTAAACCAGCACGTCTTCATCCGCATTTTTGATCTGAATGCCATCATAGCCCACATGTTCGATTAGATTGTCATAAATCTCAATTTTCCGGATGGAATGGGAATATTGCATGTTTTCAGATCGACATTTTGGTTCGGCACGACCTTTATAAAACCCATGACCGATGTATAAGCCCTCACCCCCCACATCATGGATATAATTGTTGTGGATTTTGACATTTTCCATGACCCAGGCCTTTCTATCGGGATCAGTAAAGAGCTCGCAGTCTTCATAGGGACTGGTTTTGGCACCGATCCCGGCGAAACCTTTTTCTCTTCCGGGGTCTTCGGGACCTGCGATCTCAATCCTGGAAATCTCAAAGTCTGAGGTGAATGACTCCAGCGTGAGGTAAAAACCCTTTTCGGTAGTGATCTTAATTCCATACTTTTCCGGGCCACCATCTCCGGTAAACAGGAAGTGCTGGCTGTTTTGGAACTTGACGCCAAAGGCCTGTGGCGAATATATCCTGGCGGTCCCGCCGCAATTTCTTATCTCTATTGGATTTTCGGGTGTTCCCAAAATGTTTTTGAACGTAAGCCGATCGTAGACCCGGCTGGTCAGGCAGAGCACTTCTCCGGGTTTGATGTTTAGTGCTTTTCCATCAATCATGTTTGACTCCACCAAATGATCACATTCCGTGCATGGAAACGCAGCCCGCTGGTCCTGGGCCATCAGATGAACTATCGATACGCAATAAAGTATCAGACAAATGCTAAAAACCTTCATTTCGGAAGGTTAATAAATCATTTGGATAAAAAGCAGGATCAAAAATTACAATTTGATTACGAGCCCGGTTAATTTATTGATGCTTCTTTTTGACCCTTGTGATCTGTGACTCTCAGCCCTCCGACCTTAAAGGCCACGAATTCACCTCCAACTCCGTGGCCTGTGTCCCACAGGCCACCGAGACTTTAGCCGGAAACATATAAGCATCCTCCATCAAACATGATCCATTCCATCCAACCAACCGTTTTATATAACCACTATTTGTTATAACTTACCACTGGTTTTTAAAACAAGCCGGTTCTTAATCAAAGCCCCTTGTCTTCGGTCGGAAGCAAGGGGTTTTGTTTTTAACAGGTTCACAATTCTTCCACACACCCCAATATTCAACCTTCCCGTTATAGCATAAAATAATAAGGATCTATGTAGATTTGATAAGTATTGGCGCACCTAAGGGAGTAATTCATTTAGTGATTAATTCTATGAAATACCTTAACCCAACCCAAAAATCTCTAATAGCAATTCTTATTTTGATAGCTGTTTTTGCTTGTGAGCAAAATAAAAAACAAGTCACTAATTTAAAATCTACAGTTGTTGAAAGAAATGGCAACGTCCACATTATCTATCCGGACAGTACATCCAGACAACTGACATTTACCAATAAGGATTACCACCCATACTTGCTTGAACGATACAACTCTGTTCTGTTCACCAGGTATGATAAAGACTCCGAGAAAAAACTGGTCATTGTGAAAGATTTGACACTTGAAGAAACTGTGATTTTGGATAGTATTGGCAGCATGCGTGAATTAGCTATTAGTAAAGATGAAAACTGGTTGATGCTAATCAACAACAATATTTTAAATTCAGTGTATCTACCTAATGGCAATACTTCAAATTACGGACCTGCAAGTTCCTTTGTCCTTATTGACAGTGATCCATATAGAAATCATTTTATTAAAATCAATATTATCGAAGAACAGCAGGAAAGAATTCTGGAATTGAATCTTTTAGATTCAAGTGGGAGTATTAAGAAAGAGTTTCAGAGTCCTGATAATCTTAAATCATTTGTAAAGCAAAATATTAGTGGCTCGTTTGGTGAACTGATGAGTAAGCTTGATCTGGTTTATCAAAGGTTAGTCATGATGGATTCTCTTGATCAAAGAAATATTCGAATTAAACTATTAACGGAAGACCTTGAAACAATAGAACGTGAACTGTTGGAGGCAAATAAGCGACTTAGATCAATCAATGAATTTAGACTTGGTAGAAGCTTGACTGAGAAAGAAAAACAAATAAGTACTCAACTCAAATTGATAGAAATGATTGAGAACAAACTTCAATCTATGCAGGATAAACACAATATTGAGCTGAAAGAGTACTTCGATTTGGAGCGAAAATTGGCAGGCCTATAAACAATGCGCTAGCTATTCGACATGTTCCACATGGTATGTCGAACCACAGATAAAAAGGATTTCCAAATCCCATACAATGAATAGGGCTTGCTGAAAAAGTTTAGCAGGCACTAAATAGCTTTTGTCCCTTTTTCATAAATGATCCTCCATGACTGATTACAGCCAACAGGATGCAGTATCCGGAGAAATGCTTAATTTGGTGATGAATACGCACAACGTATCTGTTTTTAATCGCTTATAAATGTTTATTGTCGTTTAAAATTGGGTAAAGTGTTCGTATTGAAATGATTAATTAGAAATTGAAATTGGTAGTTATTGTGCATCCATAGGAATCGTAATTGATGAAAAAATATTTTAGAACTAGATATAGTGTGATTTTAGGCATTCCTCTCTGGGGATTAATAGTACTAGTATTTTATGTAGCTAACGGTCAACAACTAATTGGAGAAAATATCCCACAGGTTTCATTGCAAGGATTGATTTTCTTATTTGTTGGAACCGTGTGGTTCGGAACTTATTACATTATCCATGATTCGAAACTCATAATTAAAATTGGGCCGTTTACACATTCAACCATTGAAACGGATAACATTGAATCAATAAACAGAAGTAGTGATGCCATTGCTTCTCCGGCCAGTTCACTTAGAAGAATTCGACTAAACCTGATTGATGGGACATTCGTGTTAATATCACCTGCCAAAGAGCTCTCGTTTATTCAAACTCTAAAGGAAAGAAATCCAAAGATTTATAATGGGATACATCAAAGTGAAGAGAGTAACCTTTTTATCATAAGAATAATCAATTGGCTTCTTTGACGCACCCCAATCGAGTAGACGTCCATAAGCTCACGGAGCGCCTCACACATGCTTGCGCTGAAGCTTCAGCATAGGCGTCACCACCTGCCGTACTGTTTTCGTACCGATAGCTATCAGTACGTCTAGCTGTTCGACATGTTCCACAGGGCATGTCGGACTTCAGATAAAAAGGGATTTCCAAATCCCATACAATGAATAGGGCTTGCTGAAAAAGTTTAGCAGGCACTAAATAGCTTTGTCCCTTTTTCACAAATTATCCTCCATGACTGATTACAGCCAACAGGATGCAGTATCCGGAGAAATGCTTAATTTGGTGATGAATACGCACAACGTATCCGTTTTTAATCGCTTATAAACGTTTATTGTCGTTTAAAATTGGGTAAAGTGTTCGTATTGAAATGATTAATTAGAAAATGATATTAATAGTTATAGTGCATGCACTATAACTAAATGTTAGCAGCAATGACAGAATCAAACTGAATAGCAATGGACAATTTGCTCTATTATCCATATATCAATATACCACCGACCCAATGGACGGCTAGAGCTCTTCTCTATTATAATCAGGTGGGAACCATTGTACCTCAAAGTTACTTCTATGAGCCAGAACAGTATGAGCCATTCATGAGGGAACTAGTGATGAGTGAATTGGTAATTCCCATAAATCCAATCGAAATCTTAGAGAACCCATGGGAAATCTCACGACCTTTTCTAGAGTATGTAAACGGCAAAGAGTTCCAATTGGAATTACGCAGGACAAGATTTAATCCTAGAAAGTCTGGGGTGATTAACCGTCAAAAATTTGAGCCGAAAAAATCGGATATACACGTAGATAAGTTTGATGGAGAAATTTTTTATCAATTGGAACAAGCAGGTCTTGCATCTCAAATCGATGGAGACTGGTATTCAGTTGAATCAAAAACAGCAAATGAACTGATGTCATATCTAGCTTTAGTTATAGGGGGCAAGCTTGGTTATCTTCCAACAACTGATAAATACAATAAAAGATTCTCCATCTCCTCACGAAACAAGCGAGAATTCATAACTAAAAAGAAGCAACAAATAAAAAGGGAGCTAATTCTGGATGAACTCATTCCTTATCCTGAGTATATCGATCTTAGTAATCTTCGGTCATTTAAGGATAAACACCCAAACCTACTGACAGCTTTCAAAAATAAAATAGAACTAATTGCTCTTGATCCAAATATTGAAGAAGGTTCTGATCTTTTCAATGAGATGATAACGGAGCTGAAACTCCGAAAGGAAGAACTATCGGCAAAAATGTCCGAGAGCAAAATGGGACAAATATTTTTCGGGACTGTTTGTGGAATTACCGGAGCGCTGTATGGATTAACTACTGCACAAACTCCTGGAGCTGTTATAGGTGGCTTACCTGGATTTGCAAGTGCGGTTTACTCTGCCTTAAAAATAGAGAGAGCTGAACAAGTTTTTGATCAATCAGGAATGAAATATTTGGCGCTCATTGATAAACAGATAAGCGCAAAAGCTTATAATCGCTAAAAATGAGCATGAGAAGATGTACTTGCAAAATAGTAATTTGAATAGCTCTAGCGACTAACAATAAATGCGCAAGAAATAAATAATGAGGTTTATAAAAGAGATATTATTTGAACATTGGGGTAAAGTTGATCTGATTCTTGCCTTATTAGGCTTTACTAGTCTGGCTTTTAGCCATCAGCTTAACTGGAAATATAAATTGCTATTTGTTGTTGCTGGATTGACATTTGCCATTTTGGTAAAAATAATTAGACAATGTCATTTCTATTATCAAGGAATGAATAGACCCTTGAAAGTCAAAGGCTCTACTCAAGGAGAAGGAATCTATTCCAAAAAAACTCTTATTAGAATAGAAAATAACGAGCAATTAAGAGATAATACTTTGATGACCTTGTCTTGCAAGGGATCAAATGCTAATCAAACTATTTGCGTCATACAGGTAGTTAAAAGTATTCGTGGAGAGGACTTATTAGCAATACAATTAACACCGGAACCTGAAAAATATGACATAAGTAAATATTTCAATGAAGAGTCAAGGCTAAATAGCTTATTTGCGATTCCGATAATTAATAAGCTTGAATTGGATAACATGAATTAATGATAGGCATGGAAAAACTAAGAGTAATTAAAATAATATCTCCATACAAACTAGTACTGAATGGTGGTGAAAATGCAGGTCTACAACGAAATGATAGAGTTGTTGTATTTGGATTAAGTACAGAAGTCTTGACAGATCCTGATACAGGTGAGGAACTTGAAAAACTTGAAATTCTTAGAGGAAGAGGTAAAGTTATTCATCTTCAAGAAAAAATATGTACAATAGAAACGATAGAAACGAATAAAGAAGGCAAAAGAGTGATAAAATCTTTTGGTGGGTTTCAGTCAATAATGAGTCCAAAAGAAGAGATTGTATATGATGACACTTTATTGCCATTTGATGAACCTCAAATAGGTGATTATGTACGTATTGACAAGTAAAAAGCTGCTAACAAATGCTCCCATGAATGATCTTTTGGAGAGGAATGTTCTGTAATTCTAATAAAAATCCTTCTATTTCCATCTTCAGGGCTCATTTTCTTCAAACAGCGGACCGCCAAAAAGTAGACAATATCGGCAAGGATAGGGCATAGTGCGGCCATGAGTGACGGATTGCCCCCTTGACGTATTTGGATACTTTTTGCACCTTTGAGAGAAGAAAATAGCTTGCAGACTCCCATTAGTAATCCAGCTTTTGCATGGTTACAGTAATTTATCAGTAAGCTTTTTAAATGCCCCGCCACAGACTAAAAGCTAGAGTTCCGGACTCACCGTTTGTTGAGTGGTCAGGGCATTGTCTTTTTGATTGGGCAAGCTGATCTTAATTTCTCAAAATCTTATTTCTATGCCACCAATCCTATCTCATACGGTTCCTCATATTTAAGTACATAATAGATCCTTGACAGTAATTTTCTGGCTATCACTACGATCGCACGCTTCTTGGTCATCCGTTTGATCAGCTCCTCGTATCTCACCAGCAAGGCCGGATCCTTCTGCACCGCCTGCCATGCACCCTCTATCAACGCACTTCTCAGAGCATTGTGCCGCCGAATCGTCATATGGCCTTTCCAATCATGTTCCCCACTGCTATAGGTTGATGGCTTAAAGCCGATGAAACTGTTCAGTGATTTGAAGTTGGCAAATCGATCAATCTCTCCCAGCTCCACCAAAAGTTGGATACTTGTCAGGGGTCCTATCCCTGGAATCCCTTGTAGTAATTTCCCTGATTTGGTGTATCTGGACTTTTTCAATAAACCTCTTACTTCTCTGGATACCTTGAGGTGATGTGAATACAACTGGTGGTACTGATCCAACAGCGAATCCACGGTAATCCGGGTACTCCCAGAAGGTAGAGGTACTTCCCTGAGCCATCTCAAAAAAGCTTTTGTCCAATAGGCATTGTCGTATTCTTCGGGAAGCTGAACTCCCGAAAACCTAAGCGTGCCCTTAATCCTGTTCTTTACACGAACTAAGTCAGACCACAGACGCTTTCGATAGCGGATCAATTGACGATCTCCTTCTAATTGCTCATCGGGTATGTAACTACTCCTCAGTAATCCCGCTTGAAGGGTCTTCGCTATTTTCCTGCTATCTATTTTGTCAGTCTTATTTTGGTTCTCATTACTGGTAGTTGGAATATCTGCAGGATTGACCACCAGGCACTCATAGCCATAACTCTCCAACTCCCTTGCTATCCACCAGCCAAAACACGTAGCTTCGTAGGCACACGTAACTTTGGAACCGGGAAAATGTGATTCGATATATGATCGCAATACCTTTGGTGAGGGTAACTGACTAAAGGTACGATGGTGAATCTGGCCCGTGTAAATACTTACTGACCATTGCTTTTTGTGCACGTCTATGCCAACATACAGTTTTGTTGTTGAGTAAATTGTTACTTCTTTTTTCATGATCTTTTTTAAGGTTAATTTTAATACTTAACCCTCCAGATCATTACATGGATACTAAAAATGAATATGCGAACGGAGCTTTTTGAAAGGTTAGTGCAATACGAAGATTTAATCATGTCTATCTGGTGTGACGCATACTCATTTTAGCTAGTTGTTGGCGGTAATTGTAGAGTCTGATATTATGCCGGAATACGTAATTGAACATAGAAAAATTTTTGAAAATCGGTATTTGAAAGTTGAACTTAAGAATAACGAACGACTTGAATCAGTACGTGAACTTCTTAATAAGCTTCAATCTGTCAAACGAGCAAATATTACAGACAATAATAGAAAAGACATAACTGTATATTGCTCTAAATTCTTTGAGCCGAAAGAAACTGAGCAAGAAATTAAGATTCATCTAGATAACTTCTATGGTGGGAGTCGCTTAGATCCGGTATTCTCGGATGATAATCTTTCAAAAATTAGTCAATTAGCATACAGGCAAATAATCGAACACATTAATCGTTTTGGCCAAAATCTTGAAAAGTTCCAATCCTTATTTAACAAATTTGATGAAGAAGGATTCCGAGATTTCTTCCTTCCTCACTTAAATTCTATCTCAACCAGCCACAGTGCCACAGGAGAAACTTTCAATAAAAACGGGAAAACAGATATTTTAATTCAGGATTCTAATGGAGTGAACGTTTTTATTGCCGAATGTAAGATATGGCACGGAGAAATTGAATTCCTAGCGGCAATTGCTTCGGCCAAAACAACGATTTGTAAACATTCACTTTTCAAGAATATTGTTCAGGAAAATTCACCTACATCAATCTCTTGCTCATTTATTAAAGATCCCCAAAAGATCATCCAACTTGAACTAATCCTGTTTAACTGCAAATAACTATGGAAACAACTAAAACTAAATTCAATGGGCTCTCTTTAAGAGTCATTTTATTTGTAATTGCCATTGGAATATGGGCAATTGTTTTGCAAAATGCTGGAGTAATACCGACAAACCAAAATGTTAGAGTGGTGAATACAGTTGACACATATGTTAACGGTGGAGATATTGATGTTTCTGGTAGTGTTTCAGTTGACAATGAAGTTGACATCAACATTTCAAGTGTAAACGGTTATAATGCCAAATCTTACGGAAACGGGCATTTAGGAGTGAGCGTATATTAAAAAACTACCGCCAATCGAGTAGACGGCCGTGAGCCATAAGCTCACGGTGCGCCTCTCACACCACCTGCCGTACGGTTCTCGTAACAGGCGGTTCGTAAAGCATACACTACCGCTCTTACACCAGTAGTGCTTTCCGCTACTTTTAAGGTAAGGCTACACAAGGCTCCTTATCATCCATAAGCTAACAGAGCTTTTTGCAAAGGCCTATGATATCAGATACTTTTATAGATATTTGAAAGGCTGAGCCTACGGATTTTAGCTGGTCGCTTCGCCCGGCACTTCCCCCTCACCTCACCTTCACCAGCCAGTTCACATACGCATTTTCCGGGCGGGTCTCTGCTGAGAAGCGGACCTCGCCGAACCCTTCCAGCACAGTAGGCGTGCCTACACCGCTGCGCTCCCCTACTTTGGCGCCTACGCCGTAGTTGGTGGTGTTGTTGCCGGAGCGGGTATTGTTGGGTGTGGAGCGGAGGAAGTGCTCATGGCCCTGAAAGGCGTCCTCCTGGTAGCTGCCTACCTCACCCACGAGGTTGCGCCCGTTATAGCGGTCGGCCACGTCCGGGTCTTTGTCGGCCCCGTAGTCTGTGCCCCGGAGGAACACCCCGCGCAGGTCAGGCAGTGCAAACGTATGCTCGCCATCGCCGGGTCCCCAGGAGGTACCGATCACATCAAACAGCTCCCGGTAGTCGTCGCGGCTGATCTCGGAGCCGTCACACAGCCGCCAGCTATCAAAATGGATGGTGGCAGAGTCGCCCGCATAGGCAATGATCGTGCCTACGGGGTAGTTCACCCAGCGCATATCCTCCAGCATGGCTTTGGAGCGTTCGGCATTCTCCCGGATGATGGCGAGGGACTGCTGCCCGGCCTTGCCCTGGATGGTCTGCAGTGCAGCCACGTAGCTCAGGATGCCTGAGGCTACGATAAAGGCGAAGGCTCCGCCGAGGAAGGCGTAAATCTTTTTTCTTCTGAGGAGGAGGTAGTTTTCTTCGAGGTATTGGATGTCTTTGGGTTGCATGGTTGTTAGGTTAGTAGGTTATTGGGTTAGTGGGTTAATGGGTTATTAGGTTATTAGGTTATTAGGTTATTAGGTTATTAGGTTATTCCCAACTACGCTGAAGCTTCGTTGGGCAAAGGGTTAATGGGTTATTAGGTTGATAGGTTATTTGTTTATCTGTTGATTTGATGCTGTCGAATGTCATTTTCACCAGGTCGGTGGGTGTACAGCGTGACTTGAGCCTGGTTCAGCGCGGGTAGGGACCCTTCCAGCGTGACCTGGGACCTCTTCAGCGCCGATTGGTGCCGGTCCAGCGCGGGTTGTGAGGTGTTCAGCGCGGTCTGGGACTCGTTCAGCGCCATCTGTGACCCTTCCAGCGCGACTTTTGGTGTTTTCAGCGCGGATAGTAACCTTTTCAGCGCCAGTTGCGAGCCTTCCGGGGTAGCCGGATAAAAAGACACCTTCCCAAGGTGATGCGGGAAGGTGTTGGACACGCTGTGTTGCGCTAAATTCAGTTGCGTGTCCGCCGATAGTACTCACTGGCAAAGCCCAGAACTTTCTCAGAATCATGTCTGAATACATACTTACCGGTCATCCGTACCTCATCTACGATGCGTTTGAGATAGGTATAGGCCCGGTCTCGCATCTCTTTGGTCTTGGATTCTTCGAATTTGTCACCATTCACCATCCCCAGCAGGTTGGCCAGTGAAGTGATCTGAGATTCTGCCAGTTCCAGCTCTTTCATATCCATACCTATGGCTCTGAGCAGGTTGGTGTTTGATCTACCCAGCACCGCGAGATCGCTCAGGTCCTGGATCATATCTGCATGGCCGTAGCCCTCTTCTATGGCCTGTACTTTAGTGAGGAGGTCAGGCCGCCTGCGGAAGGCAAACCGGTAGGATGTCTCCAGTGAATTTTTGAGGGCATAGGCATCCGGTGATTTTTCCAGCCATTCCCTTTTTGCTTCTTCCTTCATGTCCTGCTCTTTCTTCCAAACAGACTGTGCATACCGAAGTGCTCCTGTACTGATAGGTAGTTCGTCAATCGTTTTGGAGTCAAGACCTGCTTTGAGTAGTAGTTTGTGATCATCCCTGATATACATCTGGAGGTCATGAGCCTCTTGCAGGAAAATCCCCACAGGTATAGCCGGGATCCTTACTTCTTCATTGGGAATAGCCTCTAAAGCGGGCAATAATTGTTTGTACTGAGATTCTTCCATTATTAAATAAATTAGTTGTTAAAAAACGGATTAAGAAAAAATATCGCTTAATATATAGATATTCTTTTAAAACGGTATAATGATTAGTTTAATAAAGCGGGTAGAGGTATATTATATTATGTATTTTAAGGGTATGAAAAGCATTTTAAAAATTCTGAAGAAGGATATGATAAAGTTTAGCATGTTTCCGATGATCACTAATTTATTGTTGATGGGTATGATTTTTCAATCATTTATTGGCCTGAGTCAGCACCGGGATAACAATGAATATTACCAGAGCCGGAACAGTCTTTTCATTGTGCTGCCTGACACTCAGGGCGAGATTGTCTTTCTGGGTGACGATCTGATAGCGGACTGTCCCTGGGCGGAGCTGCTGGAAGATCCACGGATCAAAAACCGGGGCATCCGCGGCGAAGTGATCGCTGGCGTGAAGAAACGCATCCACCATGTGCTGAGGTCTGAGCCATCCAAGATCTTTCTCATGATCGGCATCAATGACCTCAGAGATAAGTCCGACGTGGATATCCTCAATGAATATTATGAACTGGTAAAGCACATCACTACGAAAGCGCCGGATACGGAGCTCTACCTACAAAGTATCCTGCCCACCCGGGGGCATGCCCGCTATAACAATACCGACATTGTCTACGTCAACGAACGGATCCGTACCATGGCCGCGGAGTTTGGTGCTACTTACGTAGACCTGCATTACCTCTTCATCGACACCAGTGGCCAGCTCGATCGAAAATATTCCCAAGACGGCTTCCACCTCAATGGACCGGGCTATATGGTTTGGGGTGAGGCAGTGAAGGAACTCGTGAGGTCTAACACAAATACAATGTATGAGAGTGGTACAAGTGGTGCCAGCTTACAAATGGCTGGCTGGGTCTGGGATTCTAAGCCAGATCCAAAGGATAATTCTGATGAGACCGGAAAGATCGTCTATATGATCACTATTGATGACGAAGGGTATATCACCAACATTTCGCTTCAGTCCAGTACTGTAACACCAGCTGTAGAACGCCTCTATCGTCAGTCGGTTGAGCGTTTATCATTCAGCAAAACTTCTGAATACAAACCGGCTCCCACTTCATCGGGTACGATCACTTTTTTGATCCAAACGAAGTGAGTTGATTATCACTCCGTTTTCTTCTTGTGTCTGTGATTTTGTTGGTGAAAACACAGTAAAAACACCAACGAAGGCTGAGGGATCAATATCTGATAGGTCTGGGTGATGAAAACGAACATTGATCTTCAAAACGAAATGCTGCAAAACTGAATAGGCTACCACGGCGGCTGGGGAAAATTGGCGGGCTGCTTGCGGGGAGCTGTGTTGCAGGAGGTTGGCCTTGTGGGAGGCGCGTGGCGTGTAGGCCGTGCACTTATTAAATTTTCCAAGGGCTTTTTGTTTCGTTTTTGGCCCTTCAAAAATGAAAGCCCCCCACGCTGACGCTGAAGCTTTAGCGTAAGAGTCTGGCAAGGGTGGAAATTGAACAGCATAGGATGTGCGAACAATCCTGAACGCGTTCATCTAATTAATTCAGTAGTATTTTACCCGTTGCATCTCACTGTAGATTTAATTAGTTTAGATTTTTATAGCATAGGGTAGCCACTCATCATACCTCTGTGTTGGAGATTATACTCGTAACGAAAACTCAAAATGATGATCGGAAATGTAAGTTTTGGAATTTATGCATTCATGCCTCAAGGCTGGCTATTCATGATAACAATTATTCTACTCGAATCATTAATTGTCGCCAAGTACTTGAACGGTAAATATTATGAACTCAGAACTTATAAGAACATTGGAATATCAAATGGAGTCAGCGGGTTAACAGGCATCATAATATCCGTGATGCTTAATGGCGGATGGATACTTGTGGTTTGGTTTCCATGGGTCAGCAAGAACGAAGTACGAACGGATGACGTAAATAATATTTATGGTTTGGCAATTTTCTACTCTCTAGCCTTAATATTATCGGTGTTAATTGAACTGGCTATCAACAGAAGACTTTTCAAGGAACACGATCGAAAGAACGTATACAAAGCAACTTTGATTGCTAACCTTACTTCCTATCTTCTTGGAACCCTAGCCCTATACGGCTACAGTTTTAACTGAGAAAAACGATCTCCAACAATCGATGATCCGGCATGTGTCATGGTGATGTTTTTTGATCCAAACGAAGTGAGTTGATTATCACTCTGTTTTCTTCTTGTGTCTGGGATTTTGTTGGTGAAAACACCAACGAAGGCATCACCAGTACAGCTGAGGCTGTCCCCGCTCCTTATCAGCAGCGGGGAAAAAACAGCGCTCATGCAAATGACCCTATAGAGGGTTGACTTCCAACTGCTGGAGCGTCTCTCCTAGGGTACCAATCCTGTCTCTGATCCCTGTGGGAGGGATATACGTGAATTCATTGCTATATAGATCTACCGCTGCAGCTCGTCGGACAAATTCTCCCCCGGGTTCAATGATCATGTTATTGTTAAATCTTTTGGGTCCTCCTTTTTCGTTATGGAAGACAAATCCATCACCATTGGGCTTGTGAATAATGTTATCGACTATGTTGAAATAGCCTCCGGGTAGCCGGTATCCAAAGGCTCCATGTGACACATTGATCCCGTCATTGTCCGGATACAAGATCTTGTTTTTGAAAACATCCAGGTTGCCAATCCCCTGGATCCTGATGCCATCACCTGTCCCGACGGCTATGGTATTATAATAGAATTTTCCGGTCGTTCCCTCACCAATGAAAAGTCCTTCATTCTGGGGCTCATTGTTCCTTGTGCCATAGTTACGGATCACATTTCTGAATACGAGCACATCATGGTCTGCATTCTTGATCTGTATGCCATCGTACCCTACATTCTCAATAAAGTTTTCATAGACACGCAGTCCCTTGATAGCATGGGAGTAGGTAATCCTCGGGCAATCATCTTCTTTTCTTCCTGTGTAAAAGCCATGCCCTATGTATATGCCTTCTCCCCCCGTATCATGGATATAATTGTTGTGGATGCTCACATGCCGCATGATCCAGGCTTTTCTGCTTTCATCCGTAAATAAATCGCAATCCTGATACGGACTTGTCTTCACGCCGATTCCGGCAAATCCTCCAATTTCCCTGCTCAGTCCATGTCGGGATTTGCCAGCAATCTCCACCTGGGCTATCTCAAAAGAGGTTGTGAACTGTTCCATCGTCAGGTAAAATCCCTTTTCGGTAGTGATCCTGATCCCGTAAAGGTCGGGCCCATGCCCATTGCCAAGCAGCCGAAAATGTTTGCTGTTTTGAAATTTCACCCCATATCGATCGTGGGAGTCTATCACAGCGACACCACCACAGTTGGTGATTTTTACCGGATTACGATAAGATCCCTTGATATTTCTAAAAATCAGGGCGTCATACTTAATATCAGCATCCAGACAGATTACTTGCCCCGGCTGAATATTGAGTGAGTCTCCATCGGTGATCTTGGACGTCACTACATAATCACATGCATCGCATGCGGAACTATCCTCCTGATCATGGGCTGATGCCCGTTCAGATTTTGGATCTGTTATTGTTGGTATAATTTCATCATCATCAGCGCATCGGAATGACAACATGACCAACAGCATAAGAAAGAAATAATTTTTCATCACTTGGGTATTTGGTTAAACTATATGGAATAAGGCCCAAGCCTCGTGCCAATCAGGGAATAGTGGTCCTACAAGCTAAATGACCTTTGAAGACTGATATTTCCATTAAATATTTTGGGGACAGGCTGATGATTATTTCCACACATTGTGGAGCAATTCCACATTAATTCAGAAGCAACGCCCGTTAATAAGCGTTAATAACCCTTACATTTTGCTTACATTATTTCCAAAGCAAATTGAAAGGTTTCATTTATTACTTCATTTACACAAGTAATGTGATCCCTCATAGTGGACATGCCGAATCACCTAAGCAATGCCTGATTGATCGTCTTGATGTACGGTTGAAGAAAGCTAATGAGCAGGAAAAAACATAGCAAAAAAGGCAGGGATAACCACTTTAGTCATCTTCTGAATTCAATAAAAGCCAAAGTAATTCTTGGTTTTCTATTATTTGGGCTGGCCATCCTGTTTTCCTGGCTGGTTGTGAGAAGCACTTTTAATGAGATGATCGTTTCCATCGACAAGATATCCGTTCCGAACTATAAGATGTCGCTCATCAATGAATTGTTTGAAGACATTGCGCAGCTTGAACAAATACAACGTGAGAAGTCGATCCAATTACCCGGTATTTCAGATGAAGAGTTGCTGGGCAGTACAAATGATTTACATAGAAAATTGGATACACTATTCATTTTGGTGCATGACAGTGAATCTCAGACAGCCCGAATAGATTCAATGAAATCCACGCTCGATCAACACAAAGAATTATTCAAAAAATACTTAGGTGTTAAACGAAAAATGCGTGCCTCGGGCCTGCTCGACAAGGAGGTAGAGAAGATGTCTGAAATCATTGACAACAAAACTCCGGATTCCAGCATTGTGAAAACAGAAAAGAAGGTAACTACGACCACTTTTTATCCGGAAGAGGCAGAGGAAGAAAGAAAGACCTTCTTTGAACGCTTATTCAATGGCAATGAGAAAAGTAAACTCACCGTACCAAAACCGGATCGCGTTGTGAAAAAGGAAGAGGATATCCTGATCGACACCATAGCCCGGATCGAAAATGATACGCTGATCAATCAGGCCATATCGCTGATGAGCAGGATAAACAACGATCAAAAATTCAGGGCACTACAACTCAACAAGCAGGAGTACGAATTATTGAACAGCAGTGGGCAGCTGATCAGAGCGCTGATGAAGCTTTCGTATGAAATACAGCAGGAAGAGGTCGCAAAGGAAAAAACCGTTACCCAGGCTGCCACAGGGAGCATCTTAAGAAACCTCAGAAAGTTCAGTGTTTTCATTTTTGCCTTTTTTATACTTACCGGCCTGGTTGTATTCCTTATCCTGTTAGATATTACCAGGTCAAACTATCTGAGAGAAGAATTGGAGCTGGCCAAGTTGAATGCGGAACAACACAGCCAGGTAAAGCAACGATTTCTGGCCAATATGAGTCATGAGATCCGAACACCCCTTCAATCAATCATTGGTTTTTCAGAGCAATTGATCAAACGTGATACAGAAGGCAATGAAAAACCGCTGAAAGCCATTTACGGATCTTCAAGACATTTACTCCATCTGGTCAATGAGGTCCTTGACTACAACAAACTTGAATCTGACTCCTTATCGCTCAGCAAAGAACCTTTCAGCATGAAGGACCTCATCACAGAAGTGATTGAAGTGGCTCAAGTGAAAAGCGAAAAATCGAAACTTAGATTTCAGCACTTAATCAACATCAAGAACAGGGAAACAAAGTATATCGGTGATGCTTTCAGACTCAAACAAATCCTTTTCAATTTATTGGATAATGCCATAAAATATACCGACGAAGGGAGTGTGTTTCTTAAAGTCATTACCAGTGAAAAGGAATCAGCCTCGGTTTTCTATTTTTTTGTGAGCGACACAGGCATTGGGATTTCCAGTGCCGATACCACAAGAATATTCAATCAGTTTGAACAAATCGCCGAAAATCAACCAAGTGATGGTATAGGACTTGGGCTTAGAATTGTCAAAGTATTGGTAGATGCTCATGGAGGAAAACTCAAATTGTACAGCGAGCCTGGTGTAGGCAGCACTTTTCTTGTTGTCATTACTTATCCTCACGCACCCAAAACACATCCACAACCCAAGCCGGTATTGTCAGACCATCAAAATCATAGACATGTCACCAGTCATGTGATGGTCATTGATGATGATAAGTTCGCACGGGATCTTTATGAAATAATCTTTGATAAGCATCAGATTTCCTATGACCTGTTCCATTCTGCAGAAGACTTTTTAAACAATGGACTCAATCAAGTGCGGTCAGGTACTACCCTGCTAATTGACTACCGGTTGCCCTCAGGCATCACGGGTGTAGGACTTACCCATCAAATCAAAAACACCATTCAGGAAGGCGTGCTGTTTGTGGGTGTCACAGCATACGCTTCCAGGAGTGAGATTGAAGGTATTCTCAATAAACATTTTGATGATATTCTATTCAAGCCATTCACTGAAAAGCAACTCATTGATGTGTTGAACCTCAATAGGAAAACCAGTAATGATTGTATGAATACAATCGGGAAGCTTCATCCAACCAATGGAAAACTCAATACACGAATCCTGTCAAAGCTCACTAACAATGACCCTGTCCTTTTACAGGCATTTTTAGCGGATTTCTCCAAAGACTCCCTCGAGGATATTAAGTCATTGAAAAAAGCAGCGGCTGAAAAGGACCGCTTAAAATGTGCCGACAAATTGCATAGATTGAGCGGCCGCTGCGGACAGCTGGGGGCTTATAAACTCTCTGTGGAATTAAGCAACCTGGAATCCCTCATCAGAGACTGTGCCATGTCCAGCCTTATTGATGATTTATTAGAAAAAGAAACCGACACTGTCATTGATAAATTAAATGAACTCATTAAACAATTAAATGTAACGGACCTGAAATATGTGGATAAAATCTAGTGTGACGTAGTGATGAATACAACAAACAGCAACAACGTTTATCATATCTATTATGATCATGAAGCTAATTGTATAGTAATGAACTGGACTGGCTATGCTACCAGCCAACAGTTCCGTGTGGGAACCGAACTCATGCTCGATAGCCTGGTGAGCTACGAGTGTACGAAAGTACTCGCTGACACGAAAGATATGTTTTTGATTGGCAGGGAAGATCAAAAATGGCTGGAAACCAATTTTGTGCCCAGAGCGATCAAGTGCGGAATGAAGACGCTGGCCATTGTCAACTCCGTACATTATTTCAATCGGGTAGCCATTGAAACGATCTCGGGTAAGATCGATAGTAAACGATTAAAAATTCAGTTGTTTAAAGAAACATCAGAAGCTTTGGAATGGCTCCGGGATCAAGGCTAATCTATTCTTTGATCCCCGACTCCCAAACTGATGCCCACGCCCATCACGCTTTTTGTCTGGATCCTGGGTCCAACCAGGTCCACTACTCCGTCGTTATTTTGATCGATCTCTATTTGTATATCATCATCATACATCAAATGAAAACTATACCTGACCCTTATCCATTGATTAATGGCTATTTCAATTTTATTCAACCAATTCACATCAATGTTCCCAAAGCTTACTACATAATTGGTAAACAACTCCAGCTTACTTTCCATGGTGACCTTGTCAAACAATTTGTCTTGATATTTGGCACTAAAAAAAGAGCCCAGCTCTCTCCTGCGTCTGCTTCCGGGAGTGACGCCAAATGCACCACTTTCAGCAAGTTTAGGGTCTGACAAATAAGTTATTTTTCCTGATAAAGGCACGTAATTAACCGACAACCAATCTTTTTGATGGTAATCAATGCCTAATCCAACAACCAATATTCCTGGTGACATAAACTTTGAAATGATGCTGTCTGGCTTTGACAAGCTATAGCCTTTGTGAAATTGGGTTTTAAAATTCACCAATCCGCTAAAGTGCCATTGCATATTATCTTTGATTATCTGGTAGCCATATTTAGACTCCAGTATGATATTGTCATTGGACTTCCTAAATGTGCTCATCTTATCATCCCTGATCACACCATAGGCCAGGTCCACCGAGTTTTCCCATGATTGTCTCTGGTCCTCCATATCCGTAAATATCCCTCCCATGCCATTGAGTGAAATGGTGTTGTCCCCGCCGGAAGCCCAATGGGTGAGCGTTACCAGTGAGGAGGTAAGCATTAATTCCCCACCTACTTTCCATTTATTAGCTGTATCTATTGAATCCTGCCCGAAACAAAATTCAGGCATCAGGCATATGAGTAGGACGGTGTGTTTGTTGAGCAATTTTCGAAGACATATAAAAAATGACATTTGTCCAAATTCTCACAGGTACTCATTCAATGTCATATTTTTCCAGTTTGTTATACAGTGTCTTCCGGTCAATATTCAGTATTTGGGCCGCCTTGGATTTGTTGTGTTTAACATTCCTCAGGGTGCTGATGATCATCATTTTCTCATTATGTTCCTGTAAGGCCTTCAGATCTGAAAATTCTTCATTCCCATGGCCTGATTGCTCACCATCATGGGGCATAGGCATACATACCATTTCATGAGGAAGGTCATTGAGTCCAATGACTTCATCTTCAGCCAGGAGCACAGATCTTTTGATAATGTTCTTTAACTCACGGAGATTCCCCGGCCAACGATATTTTTTGAATATTTCCATCGCCTCATCAGAAAGCCCTGAAATGCTTTTGCCCAATCGGTTATTCGTTGTATCAATGAAGTGACTGATGAACAAATCCAGATCTTCCGCCCGATCGCGTAACGGAGGCACACTGATCTTGAATTCGTTGACCCTGTGGTATAGATCTTCTCTAAACCTACCTCGCTTCACCTGCTTAAATAGTTCATCGTTAGTGGCTGTGATCAGCCTAATGTCCACATCCACTACAGCATTACTTCCAATGGGCTGAACACACTTTTCCTGAATTACCCGCAACAGCTTCACCTGATTTTCATAGTTCAGGTTACTGATCTCGTCCAGAAAGAGTGTTCCGGTATTGGCCATTTCAAAATGACCTTTCTTGTCTTGTATGGCACTGGTAAAGGAGCCTTTGGTATGTCCAAACAATTCACTCGCCGCAAGTTCCGGGGAGAGTGCACCACAGTCTACCGCAATGAATGGCTTGTCTCTTCGGTTACTCTGATTATGGATGGTCCTGGC
Organism: Cyclobacteriaceae bacterium; assembly: GCA_965223915.1. Taxonomy (GTDB): domain Bacteria; phylum Bacteroidota; class Bacteroidia; order Cytophagales; family Cyclobacteriaceae; genus UBA7330. Next base: position 5,577,964 of record OZ245027.1, read on the forward strand.
TACATATTCTTTCCCTACTCCACTTTCTCCTTCAATCAAAACAGAGAAATCGGTGGGTGAAACCAGCTCAATGTATTTGTGCATTTGCCGCGCTACTTCACTTTCCCCTTCGATCCACTGCTCGTTGACCACAGGATCTTCCGGCTCACCGGTAGTCTCGAGGGTCTCCTGGATTGATATGATTAATTCATCGGTGTTGATGGGTTTTGTGATATAATCTTTGGCCCCCATCTTCATGGTCATCACGGCTGTTCTCACGTTGTGGAAAGTGGTCATGATGATCACGGGTACCTTGGCTTTTCGAAATTCATTGCTCGACATGAAATCAATGGCTGTCCCATCCGGTAGCCGGTAATCCAGCAAAATCAAGTCGAAATTACCTTCAACCAGTGTCTTTATGCCATCCTTCAGGTTTTGGGAAGCTTCGACATCGTAAGCTTGTTTCGATAAAAACTTACTGAGAATATTGCTAAAAGAGAGGTCATCTTCGACCAATAGAATGCTGATCATTTACGCCAGGTTTTAATGTCTGAATCAGGGGAGTTCTTGGAGCGTGACCGTCATATTGACAACGTTGATATCAGATTAAGATTATAAAAAAGCCAGTTGCTTGGAACTGGCTTTTTTCTTTAATGACGCTTCAAAATCACTTTTTGATGATTTCGCCATTTTTATCAAAATTGATGGTGGTTGTTTGGCCCCCACCATAATCAAATTCAACTGCATAATACTTCGATCCGTCCTGCTTTGAGACTTCATGAATCTTATGAATTGAATAGTTAGCAAAACGGTCTTGTTCCAACGCGCGCTGCACTGCTTTCGGTGCATCTTCCAAAGCGATCTCCTTCTTATCCTGAAGGGTTATTTCAACTTTGTCACTCTGGGCTTCAGTAGCCGCGGCACTAAAACCTGTTCCCACAAAAAATACGGATAACGTTAAATAAACAATTAGCTTTTTCATCATTTTATTAATTTGGTTTAAATACCATTATAGGTTCTAAAGCCATACCAAAATTTCAATTAGAATATAAACCACTGTTTATCAATCACTTACAATTATTTAAAAAATAGATGATCTCAAAATACTGTGGATTGTTTCCACAAAATGTTGATTGTCTACACGACCGGTGGACTATTTCTCATAAAAGGGTTTGAACATGGTAACATGTAAGGGTTGTGATAGCCCATATACTTAATTTCTCTGGTCTTATCATATTTTTGATAAAACAGATTTGTGGACAATAAAAACTGTCCGGTAACCCTGTTTCTAAACATCAAATACTCACTAAAAAAAGGTAGTTTGATATTGTACCTATGTAAAAAGGGGTGTTGTATCATGACAAACAATTTCTTAGGCATACTGAATTCATCCCAAAATCGCTCTCTGTCTGCTTCGGTCATGAATTGATCAATGCAACGCTTATGGATCAATAATTCTTTAATATCCTCCCGGATAATTTGCTGGCAGGTCGTCCTGAATCCCTGTATCTGACCACCTGTAACAGCTCCTAAGGCAGCCAGTATGTTAATACCTATGAATACTCTTCTTTCCATCTCTCTAGAAATTTTTATCTGCTGACCATAAGGAAAGTGCTGACAATGTCAAAGTAGGATTGGCGGGAGAAATCGTTGGAAAACATCCTGCACCTAAGACAAATAAATTTCTGTATTGATGGTGAATCAGGTGCTTGTCCACTACGCCCTGGCTGGCATCGGTACTCATTCTAGTAGTACCAATGATATGCCCTTCAGATTCTACCGGTTGATCTTCCAGAAAAACTTGCTCGACAGGAAGCGGACTGAAATAGTCATTAAGTTTTGACTTGACATAATCAAAACCTCTCGCGACATAAGGTGATGCACTTTTATAGTCCACTACAGGCTTGCCCCTGTCGGAAGTTATTCCAACCTTGTTTTTATACTGGGGCAGGTCTTCAAAGATGAATTTAAACCTGGCTATCTGTCTCCATTTCCTATGTTCATGTCTGACATAAAACCCATTGTGACTTTCCACCATACAAGCAGCCAACTTATTCCGATCAACCGTATCATAATATTCGAAGCCATTTGCTGTGATGATCGTGGAACCTCCTGTATTCTCTAAATTATCCAGATACAGGTAGGCCGTAAATCCACGCTGCTCTGCCAGATAATGCCCGGTGACTGGATTTGTGTCTCCGGAGTTCAGCAAGATATGAGCATTAAAAATTGGATTGGCCCCGAGTGCAATCACCTCCCCTTTTACCTCCGTTTCTTTACCCGTACTCAGATAAGTCACACCCTTTACATGTGAAGCATTGGTGAGCAGTTCTACTACCTGAGCATCGAAACGAACGGTGACCCTGGGATCATCATACAAATGCATCAACCCATTTTCAATCGTAAACTTTGCATCGTTGGGACACATGTGGCATACGGAGCTATTGCAACATTTATTTCTACCATGTGTAATGCTGCTTCTTGCCGTTGGCTGACTGAAATAAGTCTCAGGGTATTTACGTTGCATCAACAGATCCACAGAGCTTAACTTATGTGGTGGGAGCGGGTATGGCGAGGACATGGGATACGGTGTGTGGTCTGGCCCGGATATGCCCATCATTTTTTCTGCATCACAGTAGTATGGTTCTATATCCTCGTAGGCAATCGGCCAATCAAGTCCAACATTATAGGTGGTTTTCAGCCTGAAATCATTGGGCATAAACCGCGGGGTACACCCTGTCCAACAATTGGAACTACCTCCAAAATTAGAATCAAAAAGCCAGGATTTCTCCGGGTTTACATTGTGATACGTGTCACTGGAATCGCTGACTGTCCTATAGTCAACCTCGTTTCTGGGTTTGCGTTGTACATTTTTTAATCGCTTTCCATGCTGTATATGTTTTCCCCGTTCCAATACCAAAACCTTTACACCACCCTTATTTTTATCCAAGTATTTACTCAGAAAAAAGGATGACGCAAAGCTTGTACCCACGACAATTAAATCATAATTCATAATGACTATCTAAGAATCAAAACAGGTTGGTGATAAACATGGATTACCGGATTCACTATCCGGTAATCTGCTTTTAACAGCCGGATTTCAATCCGATGACTGTTGGTTTATTTCGTTTTTGTCGTACCCCATATCCCATTTTGATTGCTTACGAGAGCACACACTCCTCCTGAGCAATTTTTTCCTCGAAATAACCAAGTGTTTTCTTCAATCCTTCTTGCCTGGAAATTGCAGGCTCCCATTGCAGGATTTCTTTGGCTCGGGTAATATCAGGTTTTCGCTGTTTGGGATCATCCGTAGGCAAATTCTTATAGATCAATTGCGAACTACTGCCTGTCAACGAAATAATCTCTTCCCCAAACTGCCTGATCGTAATCTCTTCGGGATTTCCAAGATTTACAGGTCTATCATAGTCGCTATGCATCAAGCGGATAATACCCTCTATCAGATCCTTTACATAAGTAAATGATCTGGTTTGAGAACCATCCCCAAAGACTGTAAGGTCTTCATTTTTTAATGCCTGAGAAATGAATGTAGGCAACACCCTACCATCATTAAGTCTCATTCGGGGACCATAGGTATTGAAAATTCGTACAATCCTTGTTTCCAGGTGATGAGTGTTGTTATACGCCATCGTGATGGCCTCCTGAAACCGCTTGGCTTCATCATATACGCCCCTTGGTCCGATCGGATTTACATTGCCCCAGTAATCCTCGTGCTGAGGATGTACCAGTGGATCACCATACACTTCACTGGTGGATGCTACCAGTATCCTGGCTTTCTTCTCTTTTGCCAGTCCCAGACAGTTATAGGTTCCCAAAGATCCCACCTTCATGGTTTGGATGGGCATCTTTAAATAGTCTATCGGGCTGGCGGGAGAAGCCATATGATAGATAAAATCCAATTTACCGGGTACATGCACGAATTTGCTAACATCATGGTGGTAAAAATCAAAAGACTTTTCCTTCATTAGATGTGCGATATTATCCAGGCTGCCGGTAATCAAATTATCCATGGCCACGACGTGATTACCCTGTTGCACCAGGCGGTCACATAGATGAGACCCCAGAAATCCTGCTCCTCCTGTTACCAGTATCCTAGACATAATGCTCAATTTTTTTCCTACCAATACTGAAATAGGTGAACCCCAGATTTCTCATATGATCAGGATCATAAATATTTCTCCCGTCGAAAATCACCTTTTGTTTTAAGCTGTTACCCAATTTATCAAAGTCAGGTGTTCGGAATGTTGGCCATTCTGTCATGATCATCAATGCATCTGCCTCAGCAATCGCATCATACTCATTTTCTGCATAGTAGATCTCTCCATTAAAAATGGTCCGGATATTTTGCATGGCTTCCGGGTCAAACACTTTCAATCTGGCACCATGCGAAAGCAGACTATTGATATTGGCAATGGCAGGTGCCTCACGGATATCATCCGTATAGGGTTTGAAAGACAATCCCCAAAGGGCAATGGTCTTGTCTTTCAGGTTTCCACTGAAGTGCTCAACCAGCGGGTCGATCAGCTTCAACTTTTGTATATTATTGATCTCCATCACTGACCGAAGGATCTTGAAATCATAGTTGACTTCTCTGGCTGATTTTTCCATGGCCTGAACGTCTTTAGGGAAGCAACTCCCCCCATAGCCAATCCCCGGAAATAAAAAGCGTTTTCCGATTCTGGAATCAGTACCCATTCCCTGACGCACTTTGTCTACATCGGCTCCCAGGAGATCACACATATTGGCTACTTCATTCATAAATGTGATCTTGGTGGCCAAAAAGGAATTGGCTGCATACTTTGTCAACTCAGCTGATCGAATGTCCATCTGAATGATGGGGTTACCTTGTCTTACAAATGGTGAGTAAAGTTTCTCCATCAGGTTTTTGGCCTTTTCGGTCTTTGACCCAATGACTACTCGATCCGGCTTCATAAAATCATCCACAGCCACGCCTTCACGCAAAAACTCGGGATTTGAAACGACATCAAAATCGACTTGAGCATTCTTTTTGACTGCTTCGTAGACCTTGTCCGCGGTCCCCACAGGAACTGTACTTTTGTCTACAATAACTACGTATTCTTTGAGCATCGGTCCGAGCGTATCAGCTACATTCAGAATGTATTTAAGATCAGCCGATCCATCTTCACCCGGGGGAGTCGGCAGCGCCAGAAAAATCACCTGGGCACCTTCAATACCTTCCTTCAGGTCGGTGGTAAAGTGCAGCCTGTTCTGCCTTAAATTACGAGTAAAGAGTGGTTCAAGACCAGGCTCATAAATGGTTATTTTACCACTTTTTAATTTATCGACTTTGCTTTCATCAATGTCAATACAGGTAACATCATTGCCTGTTTCGGCAAAACACGTGCCGGTTACAAGACCGACGTATCCTGTTCCTACAACAGCTATTTTCATTGGTTAATTATTTATTGGGACGACTCGTCAGATTATCTGAGTAACCGGACAAGCCTATGAGTTAATTTAGATTTAAATATTTTTTCTTTAAGCAAGCATTTCTTTTGCATCAGATCATACGGCCTCCTTCTGAATCATGGCCGGGATCGTATTGATAATGAGTTTCAGGTCATACCATAAAGAATATTTATGTGCATATTCGATATCAAGGTTGATCCGCTCATCATCAGACATATCTTCTTTGCCACGTTTTGTCACCTGCCATAAACCTGTAACTCCAGCTGGGGCAAGGAATCTGCGGGCTGCTTCATCTTTCGTTAATTGTTTTGCTTCATAAAGCGGGAGGGGTCGATTTCCCACGATAGACATGTCCCCCTTAAGCACATTGATCAATTGGGGTATTTCATCCAGACTCGTTTTTCGAAGGAATCTCCCAAAAGGTGTAACTCTTGGGTCGTTTTTGATCTTAATGAAAATGCCCTTCCCGTACTGATTGTGAGTAGAAACTTTATTTAATCTCGCATCAGCGTCCGGGTACATCGACCTGAACTTGATGAAGTCAAAAACCTTGTAATTTTTGCCTGCTCTTTTGGATACATAAAAAACAGGACCTTTTGTTTCCAGCTTAATGATCAGAGCGATGAATAAAAGAACTGGTAAAAAAAGGAGGAGTACAGTGGAAGCAACGGCTATGTCAAAGGTTCGTTTCCAGATATTAATTGATGGATTTGTATCTGTCTCAGCAACCTCAGCTTCATTCTCCTTCCTGGTTTTGGATTTGATAATAATCTCAATTTTCTTCCTGATATCTTCATCTATTCTACCATAGTGGTAGTCATCAAACCCATATTTAATGGCTAAATTCCTGGCCTCTTTTGTTTGTTGCTGTGAATAAAGTAGCAATGGAATCGATCGTTCCTTTAAGACCGCTAAAATATCTTTGATCGGTTCTCCGTTCACGAACTTCTCGCTGTATAATATCATGACAGCATCGTAGTCATACGTGTCGAAGAATTGCACTGACTGATCAGGACTCACACAATTGAATTCGATGCCACTTAAGTAGAATTCACTTTTTTGATGGATCACATGGTCCACAATGAGCATGATCTTTGCCCCTCCGTATGCATTTAAAGATTCTGATCTAGACATGTTTTCTTTCCGTTTTGTTGAAAATATCTTCAATGGTTTTTTCAAGCTCTTCGGGATCAAAAGGCTTGTATAAGACGCTTTCGATCTGCCATTTTACAGCCATCTGCTCCAACGTGGATTCACTACTACCCGTGATAATAATGATGGGTATATCCTTGTAAATACCACTCGTTCGCAAGTTTACAACCAGCTCCATGCCGTTGATAACAGGCATTTTAAAATCCGTTAAGATCATGTCCGGGAACTGGCCTTCTTTAAGCCAGTCCCAGGCTTCAATAGGATTTTGTAAGGTTTTCACTTCATAATTAGCTTCCAAAATCGATTTCAGAAGACTCATTAATGAAATGTCATCCTCAACAATTAGTAAGCGCTTTCTATCATTTGTCTGTATCATATTCATGTGTTGGCTGGTCTTTATTGTTGTTGCTTTTTCAAAGCTAAACGTGGCGCTATTGAGTGCTGGCAATATCATAATTACAATATGGTTACACTGAAACTTACGATTCACTTACATAAGCTGAAGAATGGGCAAAAACCAATAGTCACCTTCTATATTTGATTCTCTGAAATCAAAAAGATTATGGAAATTCAAGACTTATTAAAAAACATTTGGAGAAAGCGATGGATATTGATTTTGGCGGTGATCACAGGTGTATGCTTCACTGCACTATTCCTGCAGTTTAAGTCTGACCAATTCACTTCCTCTGCCCGGATATCTACCGGATTCACATTGGATGACAAAATCAGTTTGTCAGAGGAAAACAGGAATAATAACAGATCGGGTGAAACTAAATTCTCTAACCTGCTGGCGCTCATGAAGTCACCTACCAGCTATAATTTGCTTTCATACAACCTGCTGCTACATGATCTAAAAGCCATTAATGGGTTCTCAACTCCTAAGGATGTATCATCAGAGCTGGAGCAAGATAAATTCAAGAAAATACTGATGCTTGTCAAGAATAAGATCAACAGCTTTCACCGGGAAGAAACTGTAAATATTCATGACCTGTATACAGATGCTCAGGTAAACAGGGTGATCAATATACTGGAATATAAGCTTGAAAACAGGGAACCCCTATATTCTAATGAGCCTGATTTCGAATTGATCCGTCGGTTTCTTTTGTCCTATGGCTACGACTTCAAAAGAATAAAAGATGCGCTGACAATGCAGCGGGTCAGAGATACAGACTACATAGAAGTATCATTCACTTCCGGTAACAAATACCTGTCTGCTTTTGCAGCCAATACTTACTGTGAGGAATTCATTGACTACTATGCTTCGGTAAAAGGTGAAAACAGTTCTGAATCAACCATTATCCTTAAGGATATCGTACGTCAGAAAAAAGATTCGCTGGAAAGCAAGCTGGAAGTACTCAGCAGGTATAAAACATCTGAAATTCCTGATGCCAACCATGCCAATGCAACGCGATATGATCAATTGATCGAGCTGGAAAGTAAGCGAGATGAAATAGAAACCAGGATCAAAGAGATTGAACTCACCTTCATCCGGCTACAGGAAGACCTGAGTAGCACAGGTCAGGTCAATTCAAGCAATCAGGAAATTGTCACCTTACAGCAAAAATTAAAAGAGCTGAATAGCAGATATATCAATTCCGGATCCAACAATAAAGCCCTGGCCGATTCTCTTAAATTTCTTAGGACACAACTTAAAAATACGATTAGTCAGATCAATCGTCAGGAGGAGTACCCATCCCAGGCAGCAGATATCAGAGGAAAGATAAAAGACGCCAATATTGATCACGAAGTAGAGAAAAATAAACTAAATCAGGTAAATCAAAGAATTGCCAATATAAGATACGGCCTGTCGAACAACAGGTCCGCCGAGGATCAAATATCCAGATTGGAAAATGAGATCAATGTAGCGCGACAGGAGTATCAGCAGGTTTTAAACAAATACAATGAAGCCAAAAACCTGCAGGTTGCATTGAACCCGCTAAAACAAATCCTGAAGGCAACACCGGCAATTTCGCCCACTTCAATGCCTGATATTTTTATTTTACTCATCTCTGCGGCGTCCTGTTTTGGTTTTGGTCTGTTTGCAGTCATCCTGTTAACCATTACAGATGAGCGAATAAAAAATTCTTCACGATTCAAATCAATGGTGGATCTTCCACTCATTTCGGTGGTTAACGAATTAAAACTTGGACACCAATCTCTCCCAAATCCAAGGAAGATATTCAAAGCTAAAAAGAATAACTGGCAGATTGAATTCTATAAATCTGCAGTTCGCCATTTACGATTTCAGATAGAAGCTGCAGATAACCAGGTGGTTTTGTTTACGAGTCTTAGAAACAAAGTTGGTAAATCTTCTATCGTCTGCTCTTTGGCCTACACGCTCAGCTTACTCAATAAAAGAGTGCTCATTATTGATACCAATTTCAAAAGCAATACCCTGACGCGGATCTTCGGTGTTGGCCTCAAAGAAATAAAAGTGGTAAACCCGAGAATGGTAGTACCAAAGGTGCAACCCGTAAACGCGGTTATGGAAAACGGATCTTCCGGACACCAAAGAAAACCTGAAAGACCCCTCTCTTCCATGGACATGGTGAATATGACGCAATATGAAAACATCTTCTTTATCGGAAATAGCGGTGTGAAGGGGATGTCGCCAATGGAATTGTTATCCAAAGCAGACTTTAAACAGTTCATCCAAATGATGTCAGAGCGATTTGACTATATATTCATGGAAGGTCCTGCACTGAATGATTATGCAGATGCCAAAGAGCTTACCGAGTTTGCTCAAAAAGTGATTACGGTAGTTTCAGCCAACTCAGAAATTGATCCAATTGATGAAGAATCGCTCAACTTTATAAAAAACCTGAATGGCAAGGCAGGTGGTGCGGTGCTAAACAGAGTTGCTCCTGCAGATATTAAGGATTGATAAATGAAGTTAAAACCAGTCGATTATGAACTCATTGAATATCAAACCAGAATACATTCTACTGCTGTTCAGTTGGTTAGCAGGAATCCAATTTGCTCAGGCTGAAAACACAGTCAACAGCATGGCGCCTACGATTGTGGAAACCAACATTTTACAAACCTCTACGAGTCTGACGATTGCTGACGTTAGCGCCAACGAAGACGATGGAACGGTCTCCATATCAGTTATACTAAATAATATTGTATTAGGCGGATTTTCCGTGGATGTAAATACGGAAACCGGATCTGCCACCCCTCAGGATGGAGACTTTACGGCCATTTCCAGCCGAACACTTACTTTTTTAGGTCTGGCAGGTGAGACAATATCCTTTACCGTTAATCTGGGGGCAGACAATAAGGTGGAAGCTGATGAGACTTTCATAGTGAGCATGGATAATGTACGGGGACCTCTTATTTCCGCAGATGATGTTGACGCTTCAGATACAGGCACTGTAACTATATCCAATGATGATGAAGCGACCGTGCTGATCGAAGATGTGTCGGGCAATGAGGGCGGTGGTGCGATCACACTGACAGCCACACTCGACCATGCAGTGGACGGAGGCTTTACCGTGGGTGTGAATACCGCCAACGGAACAGCCTCAGCAGGCACGGATTTTACTGCACTCAGCGGAGAGACCCTGACTTTCAGCGGTACAGCAGGTGAAGCGCACAACTTTACGGTTACGCCGATTGATGACAGTGAGACCGAGCCTGATGAGACACTTACTGTGAGCATGAACAATCTTGTGACAGGCACAGTCGCCTCGGGAGCTATTGACGTGAGTGATGAAGCTGTCGTAACAATTGAGGACGATGATACACAGCCTACGGTGCAAATTTCCGTGGATGACGTGACTCTATCCGAAGGAAATTCTGAAAGTGCACTCACCTTTACCGTAACGCTTGACCAGGCTTCAGGATCTTCTGTGACGGTGGATTATGCTACATCAGGGGGTACAGCCACATCCGGCAGTGATTTTGTGGAAACTTCCGGCACCCTCTCCTTTGCAGCGGGTGAGACCAGCAAAAGCATCCCCGTGACCATACCGGGCGATCAAACGGTAGAGCGTGATGAAACATTCACCATAACACTCAGTAATCCTACCGGACAGTCGTCTATTTCAGACGGTTCCGGTACTGGCACAATTTCCAATGATGATGAAGCGACCGTGCTGATCGAAGATGTGTCGGGCAATGAGGGCGGTGGTGCGATCACACTGACTGCCACACTCGACCATGCAGTGGACGGAGGCTTTACCGTGGATGTGAATACCGCCAACGGAACAGCCTCAGCAGGCACGGATTTTACTGCACTCAGCGGAGAGACCCTGACTTTCAGCGGTACAGCAGGTGAAGCGCACAACTTTACGGTTACGCCGATTGATGACAGTGAGACCGAGCCTGATGAGACACTTACTGTAAGCATGAACAATCTTGTGACAGGCACAGTCGCTTCGGGAGCTATTGATGTGAGTGATGAAGCTGTCGTAACAATTGAGGACGATGATACACAGCCTACGGTGCAAATTTCCGTGGATGACGTGACTCTATCCGAAGGAAATTCTGAAAGTGCACTCACCTTTACCGTAACGCTTGACCAGGCTTCAGGATCTTCTGTGACGGTGGATTATGCTACATCAGGGGGTACAGCCACATCCGGCAGTGATTTTGTGGAAACTTCCGGCACCCTCTCCTTTGCAGCGGGTGAGACCAGCAAAAGCATCCCCGTGACCATACCGGGCGATCAAACGGTAGAGCGTGATGAAACATTCACCATAACACTCAGTAATCCTACCGGACAGTCGTCTATTTCAGACGGTTCCGGTACTGGCACAATTTCCAATGATGATGAAGCGACCGTGCTGATCGAAGATGTGTCGGGCAATGAGGGCGGTGGTGCGATCACACTGACTGCCACACTCGACCATGCAGTGGACGGAGGCTTTACCGTGGATGTGAATACCGCCAACGGAACAGCCTCAGCAGGCACGGATTTTACTGCACTCAGCGGAGAGACCCTGACTTTCAGCGGTACAGCAGGTGAAGCGCACAACTTTACGGTTACGCCGATTGATGACAGTGAGACCGAGCCTGATGAGACACTTACTGTAAGCATGAACAATCTTGTGACAGGCACAGTCGCTTCGGGAGCTATTGATGTGAGTGATGAAGCTGTCGTAACAATTGAGGACGATGATACACAGCCTACGGTGCAAATTTCCGTGAATGACGTGACTGTTTCCGAAGGAAATACTGAAAGCACACTCACCTTTACCGTAAGTCTCAATGAATCTTCAGGATCTTCTGTGACGGTGGATTATGCTACATCAGGGGGTACAGCCACATCCGGCAGTGATTTTGTGGAAACTTCCGGCACCCTCTCCTTTGCAGCGGGTGAGACCAGCAAAAGCATCCCCGTGACCATACCGGGCGATCAAACGGTAGAGCGTGATGAAACATTCACCATAACACTCAGTAATCCTACCGGTCAGTCGTCTATTTCAGACGGTTCCGGTACTGGCACAATTTCCAATGATGATGAAGCGACCGTGCTGATCGAAGATGTGTCGGGCAATGAAGGCGGTGGAGCAATCACACTGACAGCCACACTCGACCATGCAGTGGACGGAGGCTTTACCGTGGATTTGAATACCGCCAACGGAACAGCCACAGCAGGCACGGATTTTACTGCACTCAGCGGAGAGACCCTGACTTTCAGCGGTACAGCAGGTGAAACGCACAACTTTACGGTTACGCCGATTGATGACAGTGAGACCGAGCCTGATGAGACACTTACTGTAAGCATGAACAATCTTGTGCCCGGCACAGTCGCCTCGGGAGCTATTGACGTGAGTGATGAAGCTGTCGTAACAATTGAGGACGATGATCAATCCAGGGTTTTTGTAGAGGATGTCAGTGAGACTGAAGATAAAGGAGACATCCTGGTCACTATGGTGCTCAACAGGGCTGTCAGCGGAGGGTTCAGTCTCCAGGCAAGTACTTCGGATGGTACGGCCAGGGCTGGGCAGGATTATGAAGTTGTAGCAAAGACCTTCACTTTCAAAGGTGAGCAGGATGAAAAGAAAATTTTGAAGATCTCTACTATTGATGACGATCTTGACGAAGAGAATGAAACACTTTTTGTTTCACTTTCCTCCCTGAACGGACCGAAGATAAACATATCGGATCAGGGTCACGTCACGATTGTAGATGATGATCACACACCAGTCGTGGCGGACCAGGTATTTGAGATCAATGAATCCATGGAAAATGGTGTTGAACTGGGCACTATTCAGGCCAGCGACGACGACCAGGGAACCACTTTTTCCAACTGGAAAGTACTCAATGGTAATGAAGCAGGGCTTTTTGCCCTTGAATCCAATACCGGTACGTTATCGGTAGCAGATATCTCCCAATTAAATACCTCCCGGGATGAATATATACTAAGTGTATCTGTGAGTGATGGCACCAATACCAGTGAAGCTGCCTCTGTGACTGTGAATGTGGTGAGTAAAGATGAGACGGGGCCAGCTGTAACACTTACCTCAGAAGTATCGGAAGTTACGAATCAACAAGAGGTGATGATAGTTGCCACTTTCGATGAAGCAGTTTCAGGATTTGACCAGGCGGATATAACTGCCATAAATAGTGAAGCATCAGATATATCTACAGATGACTATATTGTCTATACATTCACAGCTTTAGCATCCTCGGATGGTACGGTTGCTGTTTCCATTCCGGCTTCTTCAGCTCAGGATGAGGCTGGAAACTGGAATAGAGCATCCAATAAAATAAGCTATTTCTATGACGGAACTAAGCCGACAGCAACGCTTAGCCTGGACCAACAGAATCAAATCCCGGAAGCAACCATTTTCATTGATTTTTCTGAATCAATAACAGGCCTTTCTCAGAATGATTTTGAGTTAACGACAGGAAGTATTAGTTCCCTTAGTGGCTCCCTAAATGCCTATACGCTCGAAGTAACTAATATTATTGAAGGTCAGACCACCGTAACTTTGGTAAGCGGAGCAGTATCAGATGAAGCGGGAAATACGAATGATGCAGTTTCGATCACTATCAATGATGATGTAACAGGCCCGACGGAATTTGTCCCGTCGTTTGTAGATCCTATTGTAAATGCAGTCAATCAGGAATCGATTTCCTTTCAGATATTGTATACTGAAGAGGGATCTACATACACCTACCAAGTAGTGTCTGGGGATTCCAGTGAGACCATTGAAGGATCTGCCAGCTCTATGGGAGGAAAGGTGGTGGAAGATGGGTTTGATCTTTCCAACTTTCCCGACGGGGAGATCATACTGATCGTAACCATGTCTGATGAAGTCGGAAATGTTGGATCTACGAAAACTGATCGGATCATAAAAGATACTTCATTTGATATCCCCCAGGGGATCAGCCCGAACGGGGATGGCGCCAATGATACCTGGGTCATACCTGGTATTGAAAATTTCCCTCAAAATCGGGTGACCATATTCAATCGATGGGGAAATCAGGTTTATCAGATGATTGGGTATGATAACCGGACAAAGGTTTTTGAAGGGCAATCAAATAATGATTTCAGTCTGGGGAATACACTATCAAACGGGACTTACTTCTATGTGATTGACCTTAGTTCGGAAGATGTCAGAAAAGGATACCTGATTATCAACAAATAATGCACTGACGATGAAAGATTTATACGACATTATAAGACTTAGTTTACCGGTTTTAATTTTTCTGATCAGCCTGGAGGCCATCTCCCAGCAGCAGCCTCAATATTCCCAGTTTATGAACGCACAACTGCTTTATAATCCGGGTTATGCGGGTGTTTCCGGGGGACTGAACGCCCGGGCGTTCGGTCGTTGGCAGTGGGTTGGCTTTGAAGGCGCTCCAAGCACTCAGACATTTGCCATTGATTCGGATTTCCCAAACAAAAGTTTTGGTATAGGACTGTCGCTTAGCAGAGATGTGATGGCTATTACCTCCAGTTCCAATCTAACTTTCAATTATGCATATCACATTGATGCCTGGAGGGGGAAGCTGTCCATGGGACTTTCCGGTACCCTGAATCGGATCACCGTAAAATACAATGAAGTTTATGTTTTAGACGAGGATGTCAATTTTGCGCTTCAGGCGGAAGGTATGCAACCTAATTTTGGTTTAGGTCTGTACTACGATCATCCTTCTTTTTGGATAGGCGCCTCCTTGCCAGAAGTTTTAAATAGTGAGTTTGACGAGAATGGCAATACATATTACGGGCAAACAAGACACTTTTTTGTATCCGGCGGATACCGGCTTCAGATAGCGCCAAGGTGGCGTCTGGATCCCAGCTTTTTGCTTAAAATAGTTGAGAATAGCTCATTGGGGTCTGAATTTAATGTGATGGCCTGGATAGACGACCGGGTGGCTGGGGGAATCGGGTACAGGCCCGAGAAGACTATGACGGCGATCTTACAATTCAAAGCCACTAAAAACCTGAGTTTGGGTTATGCTTTTGATTATGTAGTGGATGATGAACTGGCCAATGTTTTCGATAGCTCTCATGAGGTAATGCTAGGTTTAAAACTGTCCTTGAAAAAAACTGATTCGGATGCGGACGGAGTTGAAGATAAGAAGGATAACTGTCCTATGGAGTTTGGTGTAGCCACAAATGGTGGTTGCCCCCTTCCCGATGGTGATGGTGACGGAGTACCTGATGAGGAGGATAACTGTCCTGATAAAGCAGGATTAACAGATTTCATGGGTTGTCCTGATACAGATCTTGATGGCATTCAGGATTCGGATGATGAGTGTCCGTCTGAGGCAGGGTCACATGAAGATGGCGGCTGTCCCGATCGTGATAAAGATGGAGTCATAGACAGTGATGATGCTTGTCCGGATGACCCCGGAATACTGCATGGGTGTCCGGATAGTGATGCGGATGGGGTAAATGATCATGAGGATAAGTGTAAGCATGTTTTTGGAGCCCCGGAATATATGGGATGTCCTGCGGTGCAATCATGGGAAAAAAAGGTACTGGAGGAGGTAACAATGGGTGTGCAATTTGAGTCCGGGACAGATAAACTAACCGTCCAGTCATATTCCCATCTGAATAAAATTGTCGAGATCATGACTGACAACAAGCTTTACAGGCTCAAAATAAGCGGATATACGGACAGTTCTGGAAATGACGAAGAGAACCTGCAACTGTCTCAAAGTCGTGCTGACCAGGTGAAACGATTTCTGGTAGACATATTTGGAGTGGATGTCAAAAGATTAGAGGCGGTCGGTTATGGAGAAGCGAACCCTATCGCTGATAATGCTACTTCGATGGGTCGCGCTAAAAACAGGAGGGTAGAATTTGAGTTGGGATACTAGGGTTATCAAAACAACCCACCTCTTCTCAAGATATTCAACTTTGCATAAAATTCTGAAACTAAGTTATATACTATAAAGAAGATTACCTTGCTGATTGAAATTATTCACCAACTCACCCTTGGCAACGATTGTCTAAAAATGTTTACGTGTACCGCTCCCTCTCTTTCGAAGCGGTCCGACGATTCGGGAGGGCTGGGTGAGTTGTTCTAAAAGCTCCATTTTTACTCAATTCCCGGGTCTAATCCTCGTTTCATACCTACGCTCTACCTAGCTAAAGCTTAGGTAGGGCTTGCTGAAAAAGTCTCAGTTACATTAGATACGACTGGGTGAAGAGAAGATGTATATGAATACTTCGATCTGAGGCCAGGAAGTAGATGATGTGACTGAGGCTAGCCAAGAAAATATCGGATCCGATATTTTCAAGATGCACATAATATTGTACTCTGGATCTAAAAACCTTGCACCTGCTTAAAAAATAACTGACTAAATCATGATCATTTAAGCTCCTTCACGGACTTACTTTATCATTTGGCGTTTTTCAGCAGGTCCTAGGTAAATGAGCTTCGACAGATAAGTGCAACGAGGATTTCCGAGAACTGGCGTTTAAAACGCTGCCTGGTTTAACCCAACCTGCTTTATGAGCGATAAATCGTCCTTCTTTAGCACTCTCGTTGCACTTATCTGCCAAAGCTTTGCGTAGGTATGAAAGATGGGGTGAGTCGCAGTCGTGCCCATAAGTGGTGGCACGGCTCAGATCAATCCATCCAGTGCTGTAAACTTTTTCCCGTTAGCTTTCCCAGCTTCCGGATATCATCGCCATAAATATCATTTGTCAGGACTTTTCTTATCTCAGGATCAATTGATGGCTTTGAGAGATTCTTTTTTCTCACCTTAGTCACTAGCCTTTGAAGAGTAGAACTCTCCTTCAGCGTCTGGTACTGATCTCCCAGCATTCTGCGCGTGACTTTTGGTATTATTCCATTGCTGCCAATTAGCCTATCGAATACCTGATTTTTCACAATACCCGATTGGTTGTATCGAACAGACATGTCAATCTGAAAGTCAGCATCAACTCCCAAAAAACTAAATATATCCTCTAATACGGTTTCTCCTGAGTCCTTCAATTCTTCAAATAAATAGACCTTAATCTGTGATGACTTGAAAAGTTTGTAGAAGGAGGACAAGTTTCTATAATAAAACCCCTCCTGAACAAGGTCGTTTCTCTTCCACCATATGCTATCTCTGTTGAGACACTCTGCAAAATCATCAGAAGGCAACCGTGAGTCTCTTGAAAGGTGTAGATACCTGGACCACAGCCTTTCAGCGGGTTGGCGAAAAATAGCAATCAGTTTAATGTCTTTGTTATAACTATAAATTCCATCCGGAGCATATTTATGATATAGGTAGGTGTTGGACGTTTCTCCTTTCACCTGACCATCCAAGGCAGGCTCAAAAAGCTTTTGGTATTCATCGATTGTGGTAACAGAATTTCTAAAATGAATCAGCTCCTGATAATTATTCTTAAAATCATCCTCAGTGAGTAATTCATACCCAAAAAAATTTGGTTCTTTCACTGGTGGAATATAGATTTCAGGATGCTGGCGCAAATAGTTATCCAAAGATGTGGTTCCACATTTACCTGCCCCTATAATTAAAAAGTCAGGCATGTCTTTCTTTGTTTGAGACGTGATCTGTAGTTGCTTCTCCATTGGTCTTTCATTGATTACACTCATGGAATTTTAAAAGTAACCAGTAACTGGCTTCATTGGCATTTTCCGCTCTTACAATTGAATTACAGCCTCCATATTTTTAAATAGAAGCGGTGAAATTTCCGTTTTTAAACTCTTGCTTTGTCAGATATCAAAATGGTTTATGAGCCAAAAAAAAGAATCTTACTGGATTAAGAACGGAAAGCTCACATTACTTCAGCGTGTGTCAATGCTAACATTTGGAGTAATGAATTTCTATCTTCTGGTGAGAATGATGGAAAAAGAAGACTATGGTATCTGGATGCTGTTTGTTTCTATCTCTACACTAATCCAGACCACCAGGGAAGGGTTCTTCAAAAAACCATTGATTAGGTATATAAACGATCTGAATGGACGGGATATAGAAAAACTACAAGGGTCCTCCATTATCCTCAATGTCTCCTTTTCTATAGTCAGCAGCTTGTTGCTCATACTGATTTCTCCTTTCCTGGCAAACATCTGGGATGCTCCGGACATCAGTAAACTCATTGTCATATTTTTCTTCACCAATATACTTTCCGGCCTTTTTTCACACTCCAATAATGTGCTGGAAGCCAATTTTAAATTTAAAGGTCCATTGATTGCGAATACCCTGAAAAGCGGGATCCTGTTTTCATGCATCTTGTATAATTACCTACTTGGCAATACCATTGATGTCATCTTATTGTGTTACTATGACCTTGCGTCGGTGATGGTAGTCACCCTGGTGATACTCTTCTTCAGCAGGAAATATCAATCCCGTCAATTGGTTTGGAAACCCAGTATGCTGAGGAAACTATTTGACTATGGAAAATATACATTAGGGACTAATATTAGTGGTATTGTATTGAGAAACATAGACATCTGGATGATTGGATGGTACATGTCTCCCGAGTCTGTAGCGGTGTATAATGTGGCCATAAGAATTACCAACCTTTTTGAAGTTCCTATCATGGCCATGGCCTCAATTATTTTTCCGCAAGCCGTAAGGAAATCCAAACTAGAGGGAAAATCGGCTTTTAAAAACCTTTACGAAAAGTCTCTCAGTGTAATCCTGTTGTTGGTCATACCAATGGTCGTTGGTGGGATTGCCTTATCAGATCTGATCATTTGGATACTGGCTGGTGAATCTTACCAGGAAGCCGCGGACTTATTGAAAGTAACTATGCTTCTTGGACTGACTGTGCCGTTTGGTAAGCAAATGGGTATTTTATTGGATGCAACAGGCAGAGCCAGGCTGAATATGCTTTTTGTGATAAGAAATGCCGTGATAAACATCATACTCAATGCGATTCTGATCCCCTACTTTGGAACCATCGGAGCCGCGTTGGCCACGCTGTCATCCAGCTTTATGATATTAATTATCAATCAGATATTCCTCAATAGAAATTATGATGTCTCGCTGACAAACCTCGTGAGCTACTCCAGACAATATATTTTCGAACTAAGGAAACAAATTCAGGCCCGGGTTTCCGGCTGATAAGGTTTACCCTTCAACCATTAGTCCTTTGAAGAATTGGTCCGCTGCTTTGGCCCAATCCCTGACTTCTCTATTAATGCATTCCCAATCTATTTCAGATTGCATGATCTCTCCGATTGAAGTCGTACTGAATCCATTCATAATATGTGATGTAAGATCAAACTTTTCTAACAATGTATTTAACCGCTCATTCATACCAGCTTTGTCACCGGCACAAGGAAGTGCTATGAATTTCCTGTTAAATATGATGCTAAAAATCACGCCATGATAGGAATTGGTAATGATAAAATCTGCATTGTCATAATAATCAAGCCACTCCGGAAGTGTAGGAAACGTATTACCTGAAAAGTCATTATTGATTGAAGTATGTACAAACTCAAAGTCATTGGACTGTCTGAAATATCGTATTGTCTCGTCTTTAATGTCTGAAGATCTGTTGCCAATGGTATAAGCAAGGACCCTGGTTTTATCTGTATGACAATTTGACCATGGAGTAGGCCTACTATATTTCATCCATCTGTCTCGGGAAATCAACAAAGTGGGATCTGGTAACAATTCAGCTACATAATAACCCATCTGAGTGCAGAGATCAACGCCGCTTTTTTCCCTTACACTGATGGCATCAAAAGCATTGATGTATGTCTTATACTGGTTAAATATGCCAGAAGGGAGGTCTGCATGACCAAAGCTTGCTGCGTACGCTATCCTTTTGACATGCTCGGGACCGAACATCAAAAAAAAGGGTCTGGGATCCCCGATGTACTTATAATTCCAAACCTGATCACTCCCGGTTATGTAAATATCAGCCTTTGGAGGATTGGCTACCAGGTCTTGATAGGACTGATAGATCTTAGGGTATGCCTTAAGGAAATCACTTCTGAATTCATTAAACCCTCTATTGGCAGGCTTAACTGTTTTAGCCACCAGTTTTCTAAATTTCTTCTTGATGGCTTCAAGATTCCTCAGTTTGCTCCAATCCTTATTTAGTATCCTTTGCAATTTCCCAGGCTTATTCACCTTGACAGAATTTTGCTTATTGTATCTGATCAGAAAAGGTTCAAATCCTTTTTGCTCAAGAAAAATCTGTAGTGCGCTTGCCTGAGCCAATTGACCATAATTTTCCTGACTTTCCCAAAATGTGATAATACCGATACTTTTCAAAGACATAGATGTATTCCAGATTTATATGATTAGATGTTCTAATTAAATGCTTAAGAATTGACAATCGCTAAACCAGATTGAAAGGTATGGATGATTATTAATCATCTATAAAAGGTGCTCGAATTGTAAGAAACTTGTAAGGTAGAACTACAGCCTAACTACATGATTCACGGTATGCCACATGCGTTGGTGCAGGGAGCTTTCGAGGGATCAATTCAGAAGTATCAGATCCAATCAAAATCACCGTTTTTAGAAAATCAGCATCAATGTAATGGATTTGTAACCGTCATTTCCTATGAAGTTCCGGGACGATCTGATAGTTTTGAATTTCAACTCATAGCCAATAGTAAGAGGGTTATTAATTTTTAGGTTAGGCGGTGATTAGGGTGCGAGCAGCACCTTAAAGAGCCCCGCGAATTGCGGGGCTCTTTTCTTTATTACACAATCCAAACAGGCCTTCATTTTTATTAAAATCCACTTAGATGAAACCTGTAATTGATTTGTAATTCGATATCTATCAATGCCTCCTACCTATTGATTTAGCTTTAAGTTCATGGATATTTTGATACTGGCACATTCACGATGGGAGGGCAAATATTCCTCGACCATACTCTCCCTTGCAAAGGTTTTTTCCCGCGATCACAGGGTGTTTTATGTGGGTAAACCATACACCATCAAAGACCTGGTTTTTGGGTTAGGAAACAAGGAGATCAGAAAGCGACTACCAGCACTTTTATTGGGCATTGACTATAGCTACTACCCCATCAAAGGAAACCAGAATTTTGTAGTTATTATCCCTCCCGTTGCCATCTCAATCAACTGGTTACCAAAAGGCAAATTATTCTCCCAGCTAATGAAATTCAATGATCAGTTACTATTCAATCGTCTGCAAAAGGCCATACAGAAATTTAAAATCAAAAATTACACTTTCATAAATTCCTTTCAGCCACTGTATAGCAACTACTTTCCGGAAGACTTTAAACCCAGGAAATTTGTATATCACTGTGTAGATGAGATCAACAATTCTCCATACGTCTCAAAACATGGGAAAAGACTTGAAAAGGTTATTAGTAAAAGGGCTGACGAAGTTATCACAACGTCCAAAGAACTTTACAGACATAAATTAAGTGAAAACAATGAAGTGTCGATTGTGCCTAATGGTGCAGATGTTCAACTGTTTCAAAGAGCAACCAACGAGGTATTGATCCCTCCGCTTGAGTTGAGGGGTATCCGTGATAATACCAAAGTCATTATATATATCGGAAATATCTGCCACCGAATAGATTACCCCTTACTAAACAAGATCGCAACAAACCTGCCCAATCATCTATTGATGATGATTGGACCACTCTCCCATCCGGGCTACAAAGAGTATAATCTTACAAAACATAAGAATATAATATTTACCGGGCCAAAGAAACTGGAAGAGCTCCCTGCATATCTCCGGTATTCTCACTGTGGCATCATACCATTCTTGTGTAATCAAGTAACAAAATGTATTTATCCGCTAAAAGTGAATGAATACCTATCAGCAGGACTTCCGGTAGTTTCAACAAGGTTTTCGGAAGATATTCATGATTTCTCAAACATTATTTCGATCGCTGATAGTGCTGATGAATTTATCAAATCAATTCAAAGCGAATCAACATCGAACAGTATCCAAAACAAGCAAAGGAGAATTGAATTTGCCTCTGCAAACAGCTGGGAAGACCGGGCCGAAAAATTTCTTGAAATACTTAGAAGAGATAACCAATGGAATACAAAAACACCACTCAGGCGAGAAAAAAGAGAATTGATACAAGCATTACCAAAATGATGATCACTGCAATTCTCATCATCATCTACGCTTTAATATTCTTAAAGATCGTGTTCATAGCATAGCACCATGTATTCAATATTACCCAACAACAAATATGTTTCCAGATCACTATTGATCGCGATAGTAATTGCTGGTGGATTGATGATAGCACTCGCTACGGTATTCATGCCTTCACTCCATCGCATGCTACCACTGGCACTCTTTGTAGGGCTTATTATGGTCATGATGATCCTGAAAAATAACTACTATGGAGTGTTTACCCTTTTCTTTCTGAGCATATTCATGTTTTTCATTCAACGCTCAGCTCCTACCAATTTTCCTCTTGGTGTGGTTTATGATTTTCTGGTCATTGTCACTTTTATCTCTATGCTCTTGACCGGGCGAGACAAACAAAACTGGTCGAATCTACTTAACCCTGTAACATGGGCGTTTCTGGTACTGATTTTCTATCACCTCATCCAGGTATTTAATCCAAATGGAACTACGATAGCATGGGTGGTGTCCTTAAGAAGGCACATCCTCTTTGTCCTGTATATATTCTTCCTGCAAGTGGTATTGGATAAGAAATACCTGAAAAAGCTGATCAAGCTCTGGTTAGGGTTTGCCATTATCGTGGCACTTTATGGTATTTACCAGGAAATATTTGGTCTTACACAGGCCGAGTTAAACTGGATATATTCTAATCCCGACCGTGTTTCGATCTATGTGGTATGGGGTGAAATGCGAAATTTTTCATTTCTCTCAGACCCCTCAGCTTATGGTATTTTCATGGCCTTCAGTGCGCTCACCAGTATGATTTATACCCTCAGGTCACCCCGGTTAAAGTCCAAAGTGATTTATGGTATCATATCGTTGATCATTCTGGTGGCTATGAACTTTTCGGGTACACGAACTGCCTATGCGATGATAGCAGCAGGTATTATGCTGTATTCGCTACTCACCTTTCGATCACCGAAAACCTTTGGAGTGGTATCTGTCACCTCACTCCTTTTCATAGCCATCTTGTTTGGCCCCTTTTATGGATGGCAAATTAATCGAATCAGGTCAGCCTTCTCACCTTCTGAGGATGCGTCAATGGGGGTAAGAGACCAGAAAAGATTACACTACCAGCCGTATGTTCAATCCCATCCATTTGGTGGTGGTGTATATACGACTGCTTTTTATGGGTTGATGTACGCACCGGAACATGAGTTTGCCGGATTCGATCCCGATAGTGGATACCTGGAAATGGCCATGGAATCAGGATGGATTGGGTTGCTTATTCTACTGCTCTTTATGTTCGTGGTTGTAAGAAGTGGAACAGATAAATACTTCCAGCTACAAGATCCGGAGCTAAAAACCATCCTGCTAGCGCATCTGGTCCCTTTCTTTTCACTGTCCATAGCACACTTTGCACAAAATGCCATTTATCCAAAGCCTGTAGACCTGTTAGTGGCTTTATCATTGGCCATCATCGCTCAGGTTGGTGAAGTAACCAAAAAGAATTGTTGAACTAAAATACTGTAGTAATAAGAAATATTTCAAGCATGAAAAAATATATAATTATCATTCTTTCAATTATATCCTTTGGTGTAAATGCTCAGCAGCGATCTGTAGCTAGTGGATACAATGAGGAATTTGCCGAAAAGCTGGTGCGTACAGCCTGGGAAAATCATCCAACCAATCAAGTGGTGAAGAAAAATGTAGATGTGGCCAACTATGCCAAAAAGCTGGCGGGTGCCGAATGGTTAAATACCATCACTTTAACAGGTAATATGAATGAGTTCAATATTGATCCTGAGCGGGATATTTACAACAGATCCCAATTCCTCCCCAGGTATAATGTGGCAGCAAATATTTCACTCGGCGTATTTTTTACCATCCCTTATCAAAGAGGAAAGGCCAAAGCCGAGCTGGAAGTCTCACAACACCTTGTTGAAGAGCAAAAAATTGCTCATTCATCCATGGTACTAAGGCTGTATAACAATTTCGTGATGCAAGAGCAGATTTTCAACATTCAGGAACAAGCGCTCATTGATGCAGAGAATAATCTAACGCTAGCCGAGGAGAAATTTTCAGGAGGTGAAATTTCCTATGAAGCTTATGCAGATATACGAGGTGACTATAATTCAACATTGATCACCTATTACGAATCGGAGGCTTCTTATAAAAATGCCAAGATCACCCTGGAGGAATTTGTAGGGGTGGCGCTGGAAGAAGTCCAATGAAACAATCAGATGTGAGCAGTTTAGCTATTAGCTACCTCACAAATAGCCGGGCAGCAATGTTCGGCTTTTGTTTTGATTGGTTATGCCAGTGTCATCCCCATGGCTTCTTTTAAAGGAAATTAGATTTTTACTTCGTGACATGTTACTTTCCACCTATTTTCATAAAGCACTCCATGGACTCGAACAGGCCAACATCACATCAGGCAACTGATAGGTCTGTCAGGGGACAGACCTTGGAAGAGGCATGACGATAGGTGTGTATTTAATTGAAAATCGATCAAATACGAAAATACGACATAAGCAACGTATTGAAGAATCCCCTGCTCTTTTCACCAACTACCTTTAAAGGCATATTCATTCTTATCCTATCCCGTGGCCTGTGGCCCACAGGCCACCGTGCCTTTAAAGGCATACGTCCGCTTGTGACAGTGCTGCAAGTGTTTTTTGAACAAGCAAAGCGATCGACAATTTCTCTCCTTTTTCCTCAACCTCACCCGAAAAGACTATTTTCGTTTATAAAAGATCATCATCAAAACGCTGAAAGTACAATGACACCCAAAACAACCGTCCAATCATTCATACTCCTCATTCTATCCATGTTTGCGATCCCGGGTCATGCTCAGAATAACCCAACCTATTACGGCAAGGATCATTTTATCCTGGAAGGCACCGACATTGCCGAATCTCTCAAAGAAAATCGCTATGACCGGTTGCCCTTATCCCTCAAAGAAAGCGTCCGACCTGCGGTATGGAATCTGTCCAAAGCCTCTGCAGGCATGTCAATCCGTTTTTTCTCCAACACAACCAGCATCAATGTGAAGTGGACCGTCCTCAACGACAATAAGATGAATCACATGGCCGAAACAGGCATCAAGGGTATTGACCTGTACTTCAACAATGACGGCACCTGGCAATATGTGAATACCGGTCGTCCAACGGGCATTGAGAATGAATTCTTACTGATCGATAACATGACCAGTGATATGCGGGAATTCAAAATGTATCTTCCGCTTTATGATGGCATTGCCAGCATTGAGGTGGGCATCGACTCCACAAGTGTGATCAAAAAACCCACAGAAACGTACAGCGAGTCCATCATCTTTTACGGCACCAGCATCACCCAGGGAGGTTGTGCCTCTCGTCCGGGCATGGCACACACCAATATCATTAGCAGGAAATTGAACATGGACTGCATCAACCTTGGATTCAGTGGAAACGGAAAGATGGAACAACCCATCAATGAATTGATTGCTGAGTCAAATCCCGCATTCTATGTGATCGAATGCTTACCGAATATGAAAACAGAGGAGATCACCGAAAGGGTAATCCCCCTGGTGAAAACCATTCGGGCAAAGCACACGGAAACACCAATCATATTTGTGGAGAATTTCATCTACGAAAAATCGTTTCTGAACCAGGAGCTTAGCACGTTAATCGTTGAAAAAAACACCGCTCTCAAAACCGAGTATGACAAGATGATGAAAGCCGGATATAAAAACGTCCTCTATATTAACAGCCAAAATGCCATGGGCACAGACCATGAAGGTACTGTTGATGGCGTGCACTTTACGGATCTGGGGTTCCTCCGGTATGCCGATTTTCTCATCGATAAGTTTGAACAACTTGGGCTGATGGCCAGAGGAGAATAGAAGCCAAAGGTTTTTCTTTTTTGCTCATGTTGGAACCCATTTTTCACTTGGTGAGGACACTGTGAAAACACCAACGAAGGCAAGCGACACTAACGAAAGCAAGCGAAAATCAAACCTAATACCAATGGGACATACAACTTTCTTCCATGATAATAACAAAGAGTAATGGCAACCTGCATGTAGTTCAAGATAGGATACTAAATTTGCACTTTTGCTGGGAAATCAATCCGAATAAAATCATCAATGAAAAACATATTTAAAGCATTCACTCTATCTGTTATCATCGCTGCTACTTCACTGATCATTGCTTGTGGGGGTAAGGATCCCGTGGAGCCTGGAAGGTCGATTATCCTGGATCTTTTGGATTCCAGGTCAGAAGAACCTGCCAAGATACGTCTCTTCTTCAAGGCAGATTTTGACGATGGTGAGCCGATAGCCGGTCTTGAAGCGGACAACTTTACGATCTCAGAGAATGGAAGTGTCATTTCCTCGAGTGAATCCCTTGCCCAGATCCAAAGAGATCCGGGTCAGTTTATGTTTACTTCCGTGCTGCTTCTTGATCTAAGTGGAAGTGTGCTAAATGCTGATGATTTGCCGACATTAAAAACATCTTCGATCGGATTTATCGAATCAGTCATTCCGCTTCCGGATGAGGCATATGCCGGATCATTTGAAATGGCTATCTATTGGTTTGATGGTGAGCAAAACATTCACTTGCTAAAACCTTTCAGTACCTCAAGGGCAGAATTGGTCCAATCCATTGAATCTATTGATGAGAACATAAGCAATGACAATTCCACGAACCTGAATGGTGCTGTGATACAGGGAATAAACGTAGTGAGTGAACGTCTGGAAGAAATCAAGTTAGATCCGGATATTTCAACAGCTTCGTCACTGGTTATTTTCACAGATGGTACTGACCAGGCCAACTGGGCCAGCGATGCTGAGGCGACAACGGCCGTGAATTCTTCAGGAAGTGATTTAACGATCTTCACCATCGGTCTGGGTAGTGAAATAGATGAAAATATCCTGTCTACTTTTGGTAAAAGTGGTTATGAATTTGCAGACTCTGACCTGGAGCTGAATGATACCTTTCAAAAAGTCGCCAAGTCTGTGAGTGATGAGGCGAATTCATTCTATGTACTTGAGTACTGTTCACCAAAACGCTCTGGAAACCATACCATTACGGTTCGTTTGGATTACATGGAGAGTTCCGGTTCATTTCAATCGGATTTCTCTGCAGAAGGATTTTCCGGAGGCTGTACGATTGAGTAAACCAACATGCATCAACTTGCCAATGTTCGTTGGTGAAAACACTGTGAAAACACCGACGAAGGTAAAAGGCGAAAAACCTACTCTGTGGCCTGTGACTCACAGGCCACCATTTTTCGTCACCAACCTTTGTGAGCCACGGGTGCCTTTAGACTTGTCCCCTGTCTGGTCAATACATGGAGACTACAAGAACCGGAAAATGAACCACTTTCCGCTTGAATGATTATTTTCGTTTTAGCGCTATGCTACAACCCCAATGTACCAGCATGAATTCCTAAAAATGAAATTTGATCAATCCTCCATCTTCACTATAAACAAGCTAGATATACAATGAAATATCTCTTCCGGATCCATATGCTTTTCTTCATGGTATCACTCATAGGCAGTTGCCAAAGAAAGCAGGCAGAACAGGCTGATTTAATTTTACTCAACACAACAATATATACCGCTGATCCCTTAGGGACGATCGCTGAAGCCGTAGCGGTCAAGGGTGGTAAAATCCTCCAAATCGGACCAAATGATGAGATCAGTAAACTCACAGGTGACAGCACAAAGGTGCTAGATCTGTCAGGTACCTATGTCTATCCCGGCTTCACTGATGGACATGCACACATGATGGGCATTGGGGACAACCTGATTGATGTGGATTTGATGGATGCACAAAGCTATGAGGAAGTCATCGCCCGGGTGAAGGAGCGGGCAGCGGTGACACCAAAAGGCGAGTGGGTTTTGGGCCGCGGCTGGCACCAGGATAAATGGGTCAACCAACCTGAGGTGATGTTCAGAGGATTCCCGACACACGAAGCGCTGAGCGAGGCGGTTCCCGACCATCCCGTTTGGTTGAGCCATGCCAGCGGACATGCAGGATTGGCGAATGCCAAAGCGATGGAGCTGGCAGGGGTGAACGCCTCAACGAAGGACCCGAAAGGGGGTGAAGTATTTAAAGATCTTTCCGGTCGTCCGACAGGGCTGATGAATGAGACGGCCAGCGGCCTGATCGCCAGGCATGTGCCTGAGGAAACGGCAACGATGAAATCGAGGAAATTAACCCTGGCCATTGACGAGGCGCTAAAAAACGGAATTACGTCTTTTCATGATGCGGGCTGTGGACCCGACGATATTGAGCTGTATGAATCTTTTGCACGGGAAGGCCGACTTCCGTTGCGAGTCCATGTGATGCTCGATGGAAGTGATTCTGCACTGCTTAGCCAGCGATATGCCCTGGGTCCGCAGCAACATCTTTACAATGATCACCTGAATGTGAATGCCATCAAGCTCTACGCAGATGGTGCACTGGGCTCAAGAGGGGCCTGGCTGCTGGCACCCTACAGCGATGCCGCAGATGTCTATGGTCACAACACAATGCCAATGGATGAAATAGAAAGGGTGGTCCGGGAAGGCACATTGCATGGGTTTCAGGTGTGTACCCATGCCATTGGTGACCGGGCCAACAGAGAGGTCCTGGACATTTATGAACGAGCCTTTGAAAAATACCCGGACCTGAAGACTGACAGACGATACCGGATCGAACATGCCCAGCACATCGATCCGCAAGACATTCCCCGCTTTGCCTCGCTGGGTGTGATCCCTTCGATGCAGGCTATCCACATGTCGTCTGATCGTCCGTGGGCCATCAGCAGGCTGGGTAAAGCGCGTATCGAAACCGGGGCTTACATGTGGCGATCCCTGATTGACACAGGAGCAAAAATTGTCAATGGCACCGACGCACCCGTGGAACCCATTGATCCGCTGGCCAATTTCTACGCCTCCGTGACCAGAAAGACCCTTGCCGGTACACCCGAAGGAGGGTATGAGCCCGCACAAAAAATGACCAGGACAGAGGCACTGCTGTCCATTACCCGGTGGGCAGCTTTTGGAGCGTTTATGGAAGACAAAACCGGATCGATCGAAACGGGTAAGCTGGCGGACTTCACCATCCTGGACCAGGACATCATGACGATTCCTGAAGACGACATCCTTCAAACCCGTGTGATCATGACTATTATAGATGGCGAGGTGGTGTATGAGCGGTGATGATGGAAAGATATATTCAATCCTAATTAGATGAATCCATCCGACTCCCTGTTAACCTGGGCCCCTCAATAATTGTACTTTTAATTAGGGATTCAAATCCCTGCACAGCATTTATTTCCGCTCTGTCTTCTTGTCTTGCAAATAAGCCGCTCGTGCCATTTTAGCGGTTTTGTGCACTCCGGTGTGGCTCCAACCCGGAGGCATGAAAATATAGAGCAACTTATTTTTTATGCCGGGAGCGCTGGCGACGTCCCTGGCCAGGGCCACAATTTCTCCAAAATAGACATCCAGGAAGTTGCCGGAATTCATCTCACGGGTGATGCCGTACTGGATCGGTACATCATATTGTTCTTCCTGGTACGTACCAAAGATCCTATCCCATATATTCAGAAGATTGCAGAAATTGGTATCCATATAAAGCGGGTTTCTGGCATGGTGTACCCGATGATGAGAAGGTGTCAAAATCCACCGGTTCAAAAATCCTAACCTGCCATTCTTCAAGCCATTTTCCCCGATATGAATAAATGCTCCATAAGTGCCATCGATAAACATGATAACAAAGAGCATCGCCGGACTCACCCCCAGCAGAATACATACCGTGGTCCGGATCGCATCGGCATAAGGAGCTTCCAGGAAAAAGTGGGCATGTGATACAGAAAGATTCATATCCTCCGGAGCATGGTGTGTTGAGTGCAGGCACCAGAATAACCGCACCTTATGGCCTAAATAATGATAGATAAAGTGCCCGAATTCCCAAACAATGTACCCGTAGATAAACCAGTACCAGGTGAGCTCAGTCTGGATGATCGCATATTTCTCAAACAGCCCGATGCACCAAATCACCATCGCTATAGCGATAAACTGGCTGACGATCCGGTTAAAAACATAGATCAAAAAATTGACCTTATAGACTTTCATCTGAGGCTTTTTGTAGACCATGCCCAACAACAGTTCCAGGATTATCAGCGTGGGAATGATGGGCCGTATCAGAGCGACAACCCCGTCATAGGTCCTTAAAGCACTGTAATCCCCGGATTTAAGCATTTCCCAGGCCTGTTCAATGCCAAAAAAGCCCACTATTTCCCGATAAAGCGTTTCAAGAATTTCCATCATGAGGTTAAAGTTATTATAAAATTCCTGAGGGGTGGTATTCCAAATCCGGTCTGTTTCCTCCACAGAAAGTCCCTCCTAATACGCATGCGGTCAGGACCTCAAACAATATTTGAAAAGATCCTACTAATAATCAAAAACAAAGCAACCCCATTTACTTATTTTTAAGCATCGATGAAGAAAAAAGTATCCTTAGTGTTATCAGGAGGCGGTGCCCGGGGGATTGCTCATATTGGGGTGATTGAAGAGCTGGAGAAACAGGGGTTTGAAATCGATGCGGTGGCTGGCACCTCCATGGGTGCGTTGATCGGGGGCGTCTTTGCATTGGGCAAGATGAAAGAATTCAAAGAGTGGCTCTATACCCTTGACCGACTGAAAACCTTTAATCTGGTAGACTTTACGCTCAGTACCCAGGGTCTGGTAAAAGGAGAGAAAGTGTTGCAAAAAATGAAGGACTTTATCCCCGATGCCAACATTGAGGATCTGCCTGTTTACTACCGGGCCATTGCTACGGACATCAAGAACAGTGAAGAGGTAGTCTTTTCAAAGGGGAGCGTCTACCAGGCCATCCGGGCGTCTATGGCCATCCCTACCGTTTTCACTCCGGTTAAGATGGAAGACAGGCTCTTAATCGATGGAGGCGTCATTAACAACCTTCCCATTAACCACGCTAAAAGAACCCCGGACAACATCCTGGTTGCCATAAATGTCAACGCCGATAAGCCGGTAGTCAGGCCCACCACCGCTGATGAAGATAAAAGCAACCAGAAGATCTATCTCAAAAAGATGAATGAGTTCTACCAGCACCTGAAGAAGATCAATCCTTTATCCGGTTCAGACTCAAAGGATTTGGGCTATTTTGACCTGATCAATAAGACACTCAATCTGATGACCAATCAAATGGCGCAGCTACTCATGAACTATTATACGATAGATATGGAAATCAATATTTCCAGGGATTCCTGCGGATCTTTTGATTTTTATCGGGCCAAAGAGCAGGTGGAAATTGGTCAGTACGAAGCCAATGAGAGCATTACGGAGTATATTGAAAAGGTTGGTGATGAGTCCCAGCGAGTCTAATCACCGAATCCACTTACAATTCAATCTTCAATACTACAACTGCTTCATCCGGTTTCTCTGAAGATAGCTGCACCACAGACTTCTTATGTCTTAACTGGCCTCCCGGATGGGCCAGCATTGACACGCGCTTGGCTTTGATCTCGGGATTAATCACCAGCTTTCCATCTTCCGGCCAGTCAAAGACATGGGCATAGATCACCCCGTCTTTGGCCGTATATCTCCCCCATTCCGGCTTTGCAAAGGGACTGGCTTTCGCGGCATAAATGGCCTCGTTATTTACGTCCATCCAATCGCCAATTGCAGCCAGTCGCTCCACACTTTCCGGTGGAAACAGTCCCACTGGATCGGGTCCGATGTTCAACAGGAAGTTCCCTCCTTTGGACACAATGTCTACCAGATTTTGGATGAGCTGTTCACTGCTCTTCCACCTGTTATCGGATGGCTTGTAGCCCCAGGACCTATTCATGGTCATGCACGATTCCCAATCATCATCGATGCCCGTATCCGGGATCTCCTGCTCGGGCGTGCCGAAGTCACCGGCAAAATTTCCTTCCTTGTTCATGCCTTCCATGCCCATCCGGCCTTTGTCCACCCGGTTATTCACGATGGTGTTCGGCTGCATTTCAAGGATCATGTCATACATTTCCTTACCCATCTCCGTAGTGTAATCCGGGATCCAGTCACCATCAAACCAAACCACACCAATATCGCCGTAGTTGGTCAGCAGCTCTTTTACCTGAGGCTTGAAATAGTTCTCATAGTACTTTGGGAATTCCGGATTGAAAACCGACTGATCTTTCTGACCGGCATTGTAGTTTGGGTATAATGGGGCCTGCGCCTGGGGGTGATGCCAGTCGACGATGGAATGATAAAAACAGAATTTGATCCCGGCTTCCCTGCAGGCATCTGCCAGCTCTTTTACCACATCACGCTTAAAAGGTGTAGCATCCACAATGTCATAATCGGTGACCTTTGAATCCCACATGCAAAAACCATCGTGATGCTTGGAGGTCAACACAATGTATTTCATGCCGGCATCCTTAGCCATGGCCACCCATTCTTTTGCATTGAACTCTACCGGGTTGAAATTTCCGACGACCTCTTTCTCATAGTCTTCGATGGTATAGTCCAGTTTATCCATGATCCATTCGGCACCACCACCGCATATTTCTCCATTGCGTTCTCCTCCGGGCACCGCATAAGCACCCCAGTGGATAAACATGCCAAAGGCCGCATCACGCCACCAGGCCATCCGTTCATCCTTACTCACTTCACCGGGCGACTGAGCGTTCACATTTGTGACCATCAGCATGGCGATCAATAAAAAATAACTGTACTTCTTCATGGGCTAGTTTTACTTCGTATAAACCTTAAAATTTTTGTACCTGGCCGACCGGGTAAACATGTGTCTTAAACCAATCCGGCCTTCAGTAATGGGATCAAAACCTGACAGGTCCCATTCATATTGTTTCTTATCTCCATTGCCTGAAACCTCAAGATAAAGTTTCTCAGCCTGCTTGATCCAGGTCATATGGTAGGTTACTCCGGTTTTAAACAGGCCGGTTTTAAAATAGGCAGGCTTCACCTCTGTCGCATCAAAAGTTTCCCTGCTGGAAGCCGGATACCTTCTGACGCGCAGGTAGTCATTGTCAGGGTCTTCATTTACCATGGGAAAAGCAGCATAGCTGATATGGATAGTATTCATATTGAGCCAATACTTGCTCATGGTGGGCACCTTGCGGTAGTCGTTCCATTGGGTGATGTCTTTGGGGAATTTTTCGGTTCCGATACCCGTAGCCTGTATAAAAAGTATGTTTACATTGACTACCTGGCTGTCTGTTCGGGTATAATCATATTCAATTTTCACATCACCGGAGAAGGATTCTTTCGTCCACAAAACGGCATGGTGGGCGTCATTCCTGTTTTCAGGTCCGGCACTGAAGACCATACCCTCCTCTGTATTTTCTACCGTCGCGATCTCACCATCCAAAAACCATTGCTTCTCCCAGTTTTTGGTACAGGGATCCGACATTTGCATTTTCCAGTCCTTTGAAGAGTTGAGTTGATTGAAAGAATCCTGTGCTGCAAGCTTCGGTGTGCAACTAAAACAGCATAATAGTAATATTAGCAACTGAGGTGTACGCATTCGTTGAGTATGTTGTTTGAAAATCTAATCTACTTGATTTACAAATTACGATTTCCGATGGCAAGATGATGCATCTATTATTTATTGCGCATCAATTATGATTCAAACGGGATAAATTATGGGTCATTGAGCTCAAAATGACAATTATGAACTTAATTGTTAATCCAGTTTAGCTGCTCCCAGTTTTCCACTACTTCATTTTGTGCCTTTTTACCAGGAGTGCTCCTTCCCTTTCTTATAATGACAATAAGCTCCTGTCGCAAATCCTGAACGATATCGGGGTTCTCCTCCTGTACGTTTGTTGACTCTGCAATATCATTATCCAAATCATAAAGTTGAATTTCGGGTAGCAGCTCTATCCCATCCGAATTTGGTCGGGGGTGGCTCCACCCACCAGAACCGGGGGTCATTAAAAGTTTCCATTTCCCTTTCCTGTAAGCAAAAGATCCATCGAACGAATGGTGTACGACACTTTCGCGTAAAGGCAGAGCTGATGAAAGTCCAAGAGAGGCTGCAAAGCTGTAGCTATCTTCCCCGGCACTTTCCGGAAAATCCACATCAAGGATATCAGCAAATGTGGCTAAAAAGTCTGTGGTACAAACTAACTGATCTGACTTTCCGGGATTGATCTTCTTTGGCCAGGATACTATAAATGGTACCCGATGCCCTCCTTCATACAAATCCGCTTTATAGCCTCTGAATATATGACTTGGGAAATGTCCTTTACTTGCCAATTGCTCAAAGTCAGCCTGATTTGAGCAGCCATTATCACTAACAAATACAAGTATTGTGTTCTCAATAATGCCTTGCTTTTTTAGTGCTTCTTTGACATCCGCCACCAGACCATCGACCATCATCACAAAATCAGGATAAGGGTTATCAAGCCCACTCTTTCCCTGATATTCCGGTGTGGGTAATATGGGATTATGAGGGGCTGTCAACGGCAAATAAAGAAAGAAGGGATCCTTATCTGCCGAATGACGATTGATGTATTGAATCGCCCTTTCATTGATTTCAGGCAGTACCTCTTCATGAGTAAAATCATCCGCAATTTTTCCTTCAAGCCAGATGGACTGTTTTTTATCGCTTGAAGTTCTTTTTGAAGGCACCATTGTTGGCATATCATTCTCCACCCAAACGTATGGAGGCATACTTAAGGAGCCAATAATTCCATACCAGTAGTCAAAACCAACTGAGTTTGGTCCATTGGAAATCGGTTTGCTAAAATCAATTTGATTCTCCCCGGCATCTACATTATTCCAGTCCCATCCCAGGTGCCATTTACCTATTGCTGCTGTTTGATACCCCCGTCCTTTCAGCAATGATGCCACTGTCAAGCGGCCAGGCTTAATTAAAGCTTTATCGTAACAATACAAAACACTTTCTTTTAGCCTGGTCCTCCAACAGTAGCGACCCGTTAACAGTCCGTACCTTGTTGGCGTACATACTGATGAATTGGTATGAGCATCCGTAAACATGACCCCTTCACTGGCCAGCCGATCAATATTAGGTGTATGAATCTTTGATTGGTTATTATAACATGATATATCTCCGTAACCGAGATCATCAGCCAGAATCAGGACAATGTTTGGTTTTTCTTCTTTAATTTGATGAGCAATAGTCATTTCCTGACTAAGGCTCACTATCAATAAAAAGAAGATGAAAAAGAGTAGGTTACGATTCATTTTTATCACTTTCCCAAATTATTCCTCCAGATCTTCCAGACTTAATGCTTCCGCAATCGCATCTCCAAAAAATGAAACGGTATAGGTACAGACAACATCAAACCAATGACGAAAAGTAATGCCTGATGGCCATGAACGGCTCACTATTCCACCTCTGGCGATAGCGTCATCTCCAAAATATTGGTTATCCATACACCATACAAGGCCTTTTTTCCCGGCCTCAAGATAGATTTTATTACCTGTCATCTTATATAATCTAATAAATAAACCAGCCCATAGTGCTGTGGACTTATCTCCTTCACCAACATACTTAGGTAACCTGTCAAACCGGACTGCCCAGGACCCATTCGATGTCTGTGCTTTAAGCACATGGTCGGAAATTCTGATGGCCTTTTCCAGATAAACACCCTCTGGAACAGCTTTGTGGGCTTCAATTAAACCATCTACGATATAGCCTAGCGCCTTGGTCCAATAATTTGTTGGCATAGATTCCTTGGTATCCCATGAAAAGAATACTCCCCAAAGACCATCTTCTTTCTCAAAAGCTCTAATGAGCAAATCAGCCAGCCTGATCGTCATGGCTTTGTAATACTCATCACCCGTAATCTTGTACATTCCGGCAAGCCCTGGTAATCCCATGGCACTTTCAAAACTCATTATATCGGCCCATTCCTGATTTTTTAAGTGATAGGACTGAGGAATCATGATATCATCATATTCATCCATGAGTCGCTCTGCAGTCTTAGTGACTTTATGGGCAGCTTTTAGGTACCTTTCATCCCCGGTTGCACGGTAAAGCGGAATCCAACCCCACCCCACCAGGAACAATGTGTCAACTGTACTGGCTACACTATCACTTGTTTTTAATACACCATAAGCAGGGTGTTCAGGTTCCTGGATCTGCTTTAATAACGTAGCATGACCAATATCAACGGCCCTTCTAAAAAGTTGTTGATTGTTTATACCGGCATCAACTCCCTCTATGGAGGTAGCATTCAGTATCATTTTTGCAGACGGTCCCCAGGCCCATGACCATGCTGATCGCAACCGTGTTTTAGCAGCCAGATCATACAAAAGAAATTCTCCCTGATAAGTCTCGCTATCAGGGTTGGTGTTTTCACAATCCAAAACATATTTTGTTGCCCACGAAAAAGCATCTACCAACCGCTGTCGTGAAAATCCACTCCCGGTAGAAACCTTTGGTAACGAAACATCCCAAGAGACAGTGGCACTGTCTATAAGTTCTTTAGAAACCGGATCATGAACAGATAGGATACCCACCCAATCATCCCGTAACGTATTAAAATCAAAACTTATTTGAGAATCATTTACGTCTACTTTGCTTGTAATATAAAATTTCCTGATTGAATTTGACTTAGGTTCCAGTATCAGACTGTTTCCCCAATGCTCGACCTGTTCATCGGGTATCCTTATTTCTTTCGAAATTGGCCTTGTTCTATAGCCATTAAAGTTGTACTCACCTTTCTCCTTCTGATCAATCTCAATGACAGCTTCCATCCCTTGCTGAAGCACAAGATCTACTACAGGAAAACGTTGTTCCCTGTCTGATTTTCTCCTGGCTACTGCCTTGTCTTCATAATCAGGGGTCCAAACTCCCCTTGTCTGTTCATTATCCTCTTTGGGCGCATAAGGAGAAACATCATCATATTCGAAGATGTAATCATTGGCATTACTAAAAAGTCGTACTTCCACTTCTGACAGATCGCCGGAATATGGTAGTTGAATAGAAATTGACCTACCATTTCTATCCCATTTGATATTGCTGTTCTTACTCTTTTCAACAAGATGTGCTGCTTCGAGCGCTGACATCCCAAAGGTTAAACCGGCAGTTGCAGCAGCGGATTGTTTTATAAAATTTCTTCTTGATTTATATTTTGACATAATATTTATTAATAATAAGGTTTGGGTTTTGATTGTTGGATCAGGATTAGCGCTTTTGCTTTCTGCTTTGGTCTATCCACCATCCGGACTCATGCCCTGGTAATAGGCCATGTGTTAAGAGTTTATGATAGACCTGGCAATAAAAGCCGGAAGTCCATCTCTGTCTGAACTTCCGTTATTGTGTTAATCAGTGCTGTATCCTGGATTCTGCTCCAAATTAGGGTTAACATCAATTTCGGAAAGTGGAATAGGCCACAGATAGTTGATATCTTCATCAAATGATTGTCTGTCCACTACAAACATATGCCCATTCTCATCCACCATATAATCCGTATAATTTTCAGGGTCATTTGTAAGCTTCATCCCATGGAATTCACCTCTTAGCGCTGTATGTGCTATTCTCCATCTCTTCAAATCCCATAGCCTGATGCCAGGCTCACCCAGTAACTCTACCCTGCGTTCGTTCCTCACTATTTCCCTTAATAGGTCAGGGTCTGTTTCTGTAACGGGATCAATATTGACAGCTTCCCGTCCTCGGACTTCATTTATGGTTTCATCAAGTAATTGCTGTGTAATCCCATCACCTGCTTCTAATTTTGATTCCAAATAGCTGAGTAACACTTCAGAGTACCGGAGATAAATGTAATCAGCTGATGAAGAGAAAGGCTCACCCTGGTAGTCTTCTGTAGTGAATTTCTTCAAACCATAACCTGTTCTACCAGCCCCAGCTCTTACTCCAAGTGCTGTGGAATCGGGGTGAGGAGAATATAGTTGGTCTCTCCAGGTGGTATAGTCAGGCAACATCACACTAGCACTAAGTCTGGGGTCCCTGTTATCATACGGGTTATTGGGATCGTACATAGGAGATGTTTCAATGGGTAAACCATCGATCATCCCAAAAGCATCAACTGTTTCCTGAAATATATTGATCACACTATATCCTCCGTATAACTGATCATGATACCATACCTGATACTCTGAATTACCAGCAATTGAAGCTACTCTGTCCATCGAGAATATGATTTCACTGCTTGATTCCCCTGACACTTCAAATAACTCTTTGAACCTGGGGTCAATTGCATGTACACCCAAATCAATGATATCCTTATAAGTGGCCGCAGCTTCAGACCACCTTTCCTCTGCCATCTGTAATCTTCCCTTATAAGCAAGCGCTGCTGACTTTAGTATCCTTCCCTTCTCAGAAGGTGGTCGGGTAGCGGGCAAGTTGGCTGCAGCATCTGTTAGTTCGGTCAACACAAAAGAAACAATATCTTCGTGTGAAGACCTTGCCAGGGTGTTTGCTTCCTGTATGGACAACTCCTCAGTCACCAATGGAACGCCACCCCACCATTGATTCAGAATAAAGTAAGTGTATGCCCTGATAAACTTTACTTCTGCAATGTATTGGGCTTTTTTTGTGGCATCCATTTCAACGGCATCTATATTGGTCAGGAAAACATTTGCTTTATGGATACCCCTGTATGCACGTTCCCAATTTTCAGAAATAAATCCCTGTTCAGGAGTGACAAGTATAGGCCTGTCGTCACGGCCTGCCTTATGTGTTCCTTCATCAGACATGATCATTAATCTCCAAACACAATGATTATGTCCTAAAATGTCGTCCAAAGGATCACCTCTGATACCTATTGGCCCGCCCCAAACACCAAATTTGTAAACTCCGACCAAAGCAAGCGTCGCGTCATCTTCAGATGACCAAAAAGTTTCCAGTGAAAGTTGATCGAGAGGTTGCTCATCCAACCAATCCTCACAGGATATTACAGTAAATCCTAAAATCAGGATTGTAATTATTTTAAATATTTTAATTGATTTCATGATTGATACATTTTAGAATTGAACACTCAAACCAGCTGAAATCACCCTTGTAGGGGGATAAAAAATAGAGGTTCCCGAAATATTCATTTCGGGGTCCCAACCCTCCTGAAATTCACTGAAAGTGAGCAGGTTTTGTCCACTCACATAAAACCGAAGTGATTGAATTGATATTTTATTCACTAGCGATTCAGGCACTGAATAACCCATTTCAATGTTTTTCAACCTGAGAAAAGATGCATTGTGCATCCAAAATGTTGAATTGGTTTGAAAATACGGTTCAGCTGTAGTGAGCCTGGGATATGTCGCATTGGGGTTAGGATTTTCGGTAGTCCATCGATCTTCCCATTGCCACTCCTGAATGTTCCCATTGTTGGCAAAAGCAAACTCATATCTGCCCATCATCCGCTGCATACCGCCTTCTCCAGCAAATAACGCAAACATGTCAAAACCTTTATACCCTAGTTCCAACCGCATTCCGTACATGTAGTTAGGCATTGCTGAACCTATGATTTGGCGATCATATTCCGGGTTGACAACTCCATCGGGCACCCCTTGTGGTCCACTGATATCCTTGTATTTGACCGATCCCGGCTCGGCAGCATAGGGCTGATCAGGATAATTAGCCAGGTCATTGGCATCAATGAATAACCCGTCAGTTTCATAACCATAAATAGACCCCAATTCTTCTCCGACAAAAAGACCATTGGTAATATCTTGCTCAACATTGGCAATTTCCAGCACTTCATTGTTCACTATTGACAGGTTTGTGGATATCCCGTATGAAAATTCTCCAATGAGATCCTGATATTCAAATTCAATATCCCATCCATTATTCTTTACTACACCTGCGTTTTGAATGGAAGGTGCGGCACCTAATACTTGTGAAGCCGAGATATTGTATAGAATACCTGAGGTCTTCTTCACAAAGTAATCGACAGTAAAATTGAGCCGATTCTCAAACAACGTGAAATCCATTCCTAAATCAGTTGACTCTGTGACCTCCCAGGTAATGTCCGGATTTGGTATCGAAGTGCCAGCAGCTCCTGCATACAATACTCCACCAAAAGCATAATTTTGATTCAGTTCGACAAGTTGCTGATAAGGGTAATTACCAATGGACTGATTACCCAATCTTCCCCATGAACCTCTGAGTTTTACCTGGTCCACAAAAGCAGGCATCTGGAAAATGCTTTCATTTGACAGCTTCCAGCCCGCGGAAACTGAAGGAAACAATCCAAATCTGTTGCCTCTGCTGAACCTGGAAGACCCATCATACCTTAAATTACCTTCCAGTAAATACCTGTCGTCATAAGTATAGTTTACCCTTCCAAAATAAGACTCTAGCTTATTCCTATTGGCAGTACCGGAATTTCTTGCATTGGTGGGTGATGCTGCGTTTAATTCGTGAAGCAGGTTGTTAGCCAGGTTGTCCCTGTAGGCTTCTACCATATCATAGCTAAATGTCTGTCGTGAAAATCCACCTAAAATATGTATTGAATGTTGCGCAATTTGCTTGTCATAGTTAACCAGTAATTGTCTGGTAAGAATGATATCATCTATGTCCCGAATGGTCAGGTTATTGGGTGAATAACCATAAACAGGGGTGACATCAAATTTGGCATTAAACACCCTGTTTTCAGCCGTTGAAGAGGTATATCCCAGTAATGCTGATACCTGTAAGGTAGGAAGGATGTCCCATGATAAATTTATGTTAGAGCTCAGGAAACTTCCTTTTGTCTTATCGAAGGACCCTGCATCTAACGATGCTTCAGGATGGTGGATGGTGATGTGACCATATGATCCATCTGGTAATCTGCCCGGGATTGTATTGTTTAACCTA
This sequence comes from Cyclobacteriaceae bacterium, assembly GCA_965223915.1. Lineage (GTDB taxonomy): Bacteria > Bacteroidota > Bacteroidia > Cytophagales > Cyclobacteriaceae > UBA7330. The sequence continues at coordinate 5,618,770 of OZ245027.1, forward strand.
ACAGCTCCTGTAATAATATCATTTAGACCTGCTGGCTCTTCCCGATCACTGATATTCCCAGCCAGAATTGCTTTTAGCTTAATTTTATCGGTAATTTGACTATTGACATTCAATCGAAGGTCATACCGATCATAATAGTTATCCTCAATTAAACCTTTCTGCGTCAAATAACCAATTGAAAAATAGTACTGAGAACGATCCGTACCTCCATTGATACTTAAGTCATGTCGGTTTTGAGTTCCATCTCCGGACGAGTACAAATCCTTAAGATGAGGTACATTGGGATAATTAATGGGATCACTCTGGTCCCTGAATGTCTGAATCTCAGCATCGGTCCATCTTCTGTTAGATCCCATATTTACCAGTGCTTCATTCAACGCTTCAGCATAGGTCCAGGAATCAACATAGGCTGGTAATTCTGTTGGAGTTGTCATTCCAAAGTAAGTACTGTATGTGAGTGTTGGTTTTCCAACACTACCAGACTTGGTTTCTACCAGGATCACACCATTGGCAGCTTTAGATCCATAAATTGAAGCTGAAGCTGCATCTTTCAATACTGAAATACTTTTAATATCATTTGGATTGAGTGCATTCAAAGAGGATTCAACTCCATCAACCATCACCAGCGGGTTATTGCCTGCTCCACTGAATGTCCCAAGACCTCTTATTCTTATAGCAACATCGTCCTCACCCGGATTTCCAGAAGATTGTCTCACTGAAATACCGCTCATTTCACCGGCTAAAACCTGCGAAGCCTGGGTAACAGTTTTACCAGCAATTTCCTTGGATCCCATACTAGCAACGGCACCAGTCAGATTTTCCTTTTTCCGTTCAGCAAAACCAACAACTACTACTTCCTGTAGGCTTGTTAGATCCGATGTCAGACTAATGTTAAACTCAGTTTGTTGTCCAACGATCACTTCGGTTGATTTATACCCAACAAAGGAGATGTTTAATACATCCTCAGGATTCACTTGCATAGTAAAGTCACCATTTACATCAGTGATCACTCCGTTGGTAGTCCCCTTGACTACCACTGAAGCTCCTGGTAATGGGTCACCGTTTTCGTCCGTGATTCTCCCTGAAATAGAAACCTGCGATTCTATGACTTCTTCCACAAGTTGTATTCCAACTTCCTTTTTTCTAATATAAATGTGATTATTTATCCTTCTGAATGAAAGGTCTGTCTGGCCTGATATCAATAAAAGTAACTCTCCTAAGGAAATTTCCTTTTGATCCAGGTTCACTTTATAAATTTTCGTATTCAGCTCCCTATCCAGGTGAGAAAAATTAAAGCCCGTTGCATCTTCCACTGAGTTCAGGACTTTATCTAACTTAACAGGAGCCTTAAGGTCAAGGACCACCTTAATGTCATTTATACTTTTGTTTTGCGCTTCAGTCTCAACGGCAAATACAAGCGTATAAACAGACAACTGAATGACAATGCCATAAATACATAATTTTGACATCCTGATCAGATTTTTGCGTAAATTTGGATTCATAAATTTTGTCTGTTTGGTAATTATTTAATTATCGAAAAGCAATTCCCACAACTCCTGTTTCATTTTTGCGGATGCTCAGGATTGTGGGTTTTTTTAATGTGTTAATTCATAGGCAAACTATTTTTTACTTATTGTTTAATATCACTGCTGTCCCATCAATTTGGTATTCAAAACGGTATATAAATGATAATCCTTCGAGAACCTCTTCAAGCGATTCATTATTGAAGGTTCCTGAATAAGGTCCTCTTCTATCAAAGTCACCTTTGATTGTGATCTCAACACCGTACCACCTTTCCAGTTCATCAACAATTTTTCCAAATCGGGCTCCTTTGAAATATAAAATCTTGTCTTTCCAGCCAAACGCCTGTAGTCTGTCGAATTTATCCAGCTCCACTTTTCCGTCATTTTGGTAATAGGTAGCTATTTGATCTCTTGTTAATATCATTTCTTCCCCAGAAGCAACTTTATAAGCTACCTTGCCCGATGCAACAGCTACCTGGACGGTATTATCTGAAGGATAAGAACGAATATTAAATGAGGTACCGAGGACTTTTACATAATCCTTCTTCAACCTTACATAAAAAGGTCTGGCCGTATCATGCTTAACTTCAAAAAAAGCTTCACCCGTTAGCTTAACCTCTCTGATATTATTTGCAAATTTTTCAGGAAATGATATTCTAGAGCCGGAATTAAGGATGACAACAGTTCCATCTGGTAGCCTTGTTGTAATTTTTGTTCCATTATTAGCTACTTTTTCTATTGTGGGATTATTTGAAAATTGAATATTTTCATTCCCCGGCTTTTGGAAAAAATAAAGAAAGAACAAAACTAAAAATGAGATTGTAGCTGCTATCCCAACAGGTACCCATCGTCTTCCAAAAGAGAAGCGTTTTTTCGATTTGGAAGTAAGCGTATAGTGAATGATGTTTTCAAGTATCCGGTCATAATCCTCATCTTGAATGGGTGTGTCATACTTTAGCTGCGCTGATTGTATGATCCCTCTGGCTACCTCTACATCTTCTTTGCGGTCCGGATGATTAGCCATCCATTTAGACCAATAGAGAGTAGAATCTTCTGTAGGCGAGCTAACCCATTTCACAAAATGGATATTGTTCAGCAACTTAAAAATTCTTCCTCTCTTTTGGTCCATTGATTAAAAAAGTAACATGTTTACCCGTAAGAGAAGGAGATCAGTGATTTAACGACTATGAAATTTAATATTTACAATATTTATATCAATAAGTATGGTCACCATGAAATTAACACAATTTAATCACCTCTTTATTTAATTTTTAACACATAGTTATCCGTTAAATACATGTAGAATTATGATGGTAAATTAAACACAGGACATAAAATGATGACATATATGGCCCTAAGTGTTTTTCCAGGTTTTCCAATGCCCTATAAGTCAGAGTTCTTGCTGTTGCTACTTTTACGTTCATGATCTCCGCAATATCAGCATAGCTTAATCCTTCATAAAAATAGAGGAAGATTGTCTCCCGTTGGCTAGATGGAAGATCATTGATCTTTTGATAGATTATTTCAAAATCCTGTTCTTTTAGGTTGTGCGAAATCGGATGCGCTGTTTCCGCTTTAATAAATCTGAACCCCTCCTCCTCAAACTGAATTTTTTCTTCCTTTTTTATCCCATTGATGATTTTTCTTTTCAATGAGGCAAACAGATAGCCTTTGATCGACCGTGCAGGCGACAATCTATTTCGTTTATCCAACAAGTCACAAAAGAGCTCCTGGATGCAATCCTGGACAAATTCGTCTCTTCGGCTAAATTGCTGACCATATCGAAATAAGACATTGATATACCTCCTGTATATGTAAACCAGACTGTGGTCATCACCATCCAGGAATAATTGCCAAACCTGGCTCTCATCTTTGTCTGCCAATTGAATCTTTTGATTCGTTTTCATGGCAGTTATGTCTTTCAGGTCAAATGTTTGTGATGAATTTTGCATTAAATTCCCTTTTTAGTCTTGATTATCGCCGGTTAATATTAATCGTCCAGCCAATTCAAAAATGAAACATCCAGGTTATGGATTAAGATATTAAGAATTCAAAAACAATTTTAGCTTTATCATAAAAAATAAATTCATCCTGTTAAACCTATTTAGCCCCATACTGAAATTCTTTGTCCAGACTCACATTCAGAAAATCTTCTGAACCCGGTAGTGCGAAATGGTATTCCAATAATGGATCTACCTCCACAGTAAGCTTCCTGGATTCAAACTCCATCACATGTCCTCCAAACTGTTTATCATCAGAAATGAAATGAAAATGATATCCTGCCACATTGATATTACCAATGAACTCAGGACAGTAAAATCCAACAATGGTCCCGCTAAAATTTGATCTTTCAAAAACAGGCCGATTGGGAATCAGGACGTCCAGACCATCTGTATAGGGCCTTTCCTGTTTGTTCAGGCCTCCACATTTCATGTATGAAAATTCACCGGAGATGACAAAAGTATAGAATTGGTTATGTGAAGGTAGCTGAGCATTGATCACAGCTCTCAGAGAATCAAAACCAACAGGCTGCAACACTTTAAAACTGAATTCCGGTTCAAAAAAAGCGGCATCCACATATACGATTTGCTCCTGATCTTCCGGAACGGTAACGGATCCATCTTCCCTCACCCGATAGGGAATTCCATCCAGCATGATCAACTCTCCGTCTAGTTGGGTGTACGAACCTAAACCTATATCACCCCATTTCTTGAGGGTTTCTACTGTTAGATCCCCCTCGAATACCTTGTTCACAAAACCCCACCAAATGTTGTATTGGTAGAAGGTGTTTTTATCGGAGTCAGTATTCTTATTTGTGAGAGCACTTTCTGGTTGCCTATCATCTACTTTTTGGTCACATCCCGAAATAATACAAAGACAAAGAATCAGGTAAATACTGCCTAATGATAAAATACGGTCATGCTTCAAAAGGTCCATTATTTTCATAGTTTAATTGTATTGTAATTGTGTGTTTATTCTATTTTACTTAATTCGAATGATTTTCAATGCCTTCTTATTACCTGATCACTCAGCCCTGGCAATATCGATATCCAGCTGTGTGAAACCTATCGCTTTCACCCAATCTACATGCCCAACCCTGTTGGTCCAAATGGGGTTGATGTTCTGCATCATTGCAGTTTCAGCATAGTCTTTCCAGTATTCCTTTGCTGTAAGCAGATGTTCTACTGCTTGTTCCTGAAAATGTTTTTCACCTGTCTTTCGGTAAAGCGCCAATTGGGTAGCCCCATTGATTTTACTTGCATAATATTTTCCCAAATATGCGATTGTTTTGATATCATGAAGTGTGGCTTTAAGCTCAGGACTAAGACTATCCATGCTTAATTCCTCCTGAAGTTGGAGTGCGCTTTCTGAATAATCGTGAAGCATTTGCGCCACTTCCAGCGGTGTTTTTAAATAAGTGGAATCTCCATTAGCTACCATTGTTACATAATCTGGTATTGACTGAAATCCCGATTTTGGATGTGGCTTTAACCAAATGAATGAGTTTACATCATGAAATTCGGTCTCCGTTTTGGTGAATCGTTCCCGGCCCTTACATCCCTCGATGTACCACATGAAATCCAGCCAACCCCAGTGAAATCCGGTAGTTGTGGGGTATATCATGCTTGCGTCCTGCCAGGCCTTAAACAACTTTTGAGCATCTGTTTCCGGAAAATGAGTTTGCAGGATACCAACGATTCGTTCATTTGAAAAATCCGGATCATAGGCCATACGTCCCCAAAGCATCCAATGATACCAATGTTTTACCACTTCAATCTCTCGTGGTTCTTTGGCATCCTTTGATGTAAACTCTCGGCCCCATACCCATTGATCCGAGCCATAGTAATATCCCTGAGAGACTTCATAAGGAATGTTTTTGACAAACTGGCGAACAAAATCCGGTGCACCCCATCGAAAGTAGAATGCATCATCATTGCGTAAGGTCCAGATGGTTTTGATATTGTTAGCTTTAATATCCTGTACAAACTCTGTATGATAGGGCTGTTCTACTGCGCTCATTACATGAGCTTTGGCATATTTGAAACTAAAGATGAAATCAATGTTTGCATTGTCAATCAGCGGCTTAAACTTATCGGATATGTCACTAGCTGCCGCCATGTGTTGCCGATGAATAAACCGAAACTTCCTTTCTGGCATTTCTGCGGCCGCATCCAGCACTCCCCTTCCATACGTGTCAAATGCCCAGTCTTCTTTCTCCTGAAAGGTATTGCCATACATATTTTCGCCTGTCGTCAGACCAATTCCCGCCAGATCAGGATAAGTCACAAACATTTGCTTTACACTTTTGCGGAAATAATCTCTGGTGACCGGATTATCGATCTCATCAGTAATTCCATACTTGCCTTTGGCTCCATGAACAAAAATGTTCCAGGTAATAAAGTAAAAATCAACATTCCGACTTTTACCATAAGCCATTACCTTTTTCCAGAATTCAATTTTCTCCTCGATCGAAATCTTCTTAATAATCTCAGGGTTTGCCAGAATCTCAGGTGAACAGAATCCCCAGCCATTCGTATTGTAGTGCTCGTCAAATTCATGAGTAGAACGCTGTACATCATCCAGGGCTACCTCTTCATAACCCGGCACTTTAACCAGAGACGGAAAGGGATGAAGACTCCAGAGTGAGATGTAGTTATATCGGTGTTTCGCAATATTATCTATGTATTCAGTCCAGAAGTCGTAATTCCACATTTCAGGAATATTTTTCTGTGCGACATCCGATACGTCCGTGTAGCTAGGTGTACGAACATCTAAAGGAATATTGAATTTTGTTCCCCTCATTTCCATATATGGATTGATAGATACGGGTTTTACTCCTTCCATTCCACTGATAGCAATTTGCTCAGCAAGCTCTAATCCACCATACATCGCACCAGCATCATCTGCTCCATTCACATGGATTTTACCATCGTTGATCAATATTTCAAATCCCTCGGGTTGCAAAGCTTGGTTCCCGACATCAAATAGTATGTGCGCCTGATCTTCACTGGAAACAAAACTGATCTCTCCCAACACTGAACCAAGCTCTTCAATGGCAAACCGGATCTGTTCTGAATCTGATGATAGAAATACTTTTACTCCGTCTGCAGCACGATCCTGTAAACAGCTCGACAGGAAAAGTAGCATTCCAATGACAAGAAACTTATAGCTATTCATTTTATCTGTTGATTAATTATTTTGTTTGGTCAATAATTTCACTCCTACTCTCAATCTCATTATTCTCAGCTCCGGGCAACAAGATGACATTTGCCGCTGTTTGATTATCCAGCTTGATATTTTTCGAAAAAGGCGTAGCATCACCCCTCGGTCCTCCATACCCCTCTTTTGTAGAAAACCTTATCTCCATATCTTCAGGAATGAGTGACGGGTCTGCTGTTTGAATGGTCACCTGATGGTTCTGTCCATTGATCTTGGCCAGCATGTTATTACCCATTCCTCCTCTGCTATCTGTTATTTCTATGTCTACAAAAGCATCCCTGGCGTACAGATAGGGAAGTCCAAATGCCTCGCTGTATTTAGCATCGGCCCTGCAATTGATCAGCGTATCGGCGATCCCCACATTAAATCCTGTGGCCACACAATTTTTCACCTCACAGTTGATTACCTTATCACCGGTCTTGTCAAGTCCTATGCAGATCCCGCGTCTCATATTGGTGACCGTACAATTCTTGATGATGGTGGTCCCTGTTTCCGTGTCCTGGTCTCGCTGTGCCCTCGGATAGATCCTGATCCCGTCTTCACTGAGGGAAAACATTTCTCCGGGCAGAAAACTTCCGTCTTCTGCTACTGTCACACCCTCAATGTATCCGCCTTTGGCCGCTTTGAATCCTTTGTCAAAGGCATAGCCGGATGTTTCTGCCAGGATATCATCAGTGGTCCTGAGCAGCCCATCGACGTGACAATCTTCAATCAAAGTGTTTTTAGCGCCCTGCACAAAAATAGCATGCCCCATGGCACGCATGTGCACTTTGCAGCCGATCACCCTGATGTTTTCACCGGGCCAGGCGATCCGGATGCCATTCATCTTCCTTACATCTCCCCCACCAAGTCCATAAAAGCTGCCATACCCCCAGGGGCTGGAACCGGATGTTCGTATTTCGGCATTTTTCAGCGTTACGTTCTTTCCAGTCAGGTTGAAGATCTTGTTGCGGCTCTGGACTCCGGGGGTATCTCCATAGGTTTCGATGTAAAGCCCTTCCATGTGGACATTGTCCCCATGAATACCAATGACACAATACATACGACCATCATTGAGCCCCGGAGACAGATCCGTTCGGGTAAATAATCGGGTATCTACCATGATCCGGGCACCGGTCATGTCATAAACCGAATGATTACCAGTGAACTGGATAAACTGTTTGCAGTCTGCTTCATCAATCTGGTAGAAACCTGGCAACAGCCTGACCTTCACATGATCCTGGCTGGCATAAGTACGCAGCGCATCGATGTCATCAATTTCAATGAATCCATCCTCATCCCGGAGCTCCTGAGCCCGGAGTGCACAAACGCAGCACATCAAAACAAGCAGATGAAAGATTTTAAATCTCATTTTAAGCCACATTTAATTACCGATAGAATTCCTGATCCGGATCCAGGTAACGAGCTCCGTAAATCACTCCCGGACCGCCAACTTCAAGCGCCCCTAAGTCCGGTGCTTTTCCCTTGAACCCGTCATTGACATTAGGAATGGCAACCCCGGCATCTACAGCCTTCCCTTTTGTATTTAATTTGAAGTTGAGATCCACTGCATGATATACCGGGCTTGGCAGTCCGCCTTCCAGAGCGTGAACAGGTTTCTTTAGTTCCTCAAAGACATCATAATCCACTATAATACCATGTTTTTCCAGACCACTTTCTTTGCTGAAATCCTTCAATGTTTTGAATGCTACTGATTCTTCTTCCGGTGATAGCCACTTAAATTGATTTTCCGGACTGTGAGGTCCCCGGTTTGGTCGATACCCATTATAATCAGCTATTGAGTAAGGCGTGGTAAAATGTAAAGATGAAATATTGGTAGGCCCGTCTGTTCCCAGGATCAGGTTATTCCGAAAATTGGAATTTGGGTACCTGGCACCCGCATTGTTTTCCGCAATAAAAGTATTGTGATAAGCAGTAAGACCAGGTACGCCACCATGAATTTTTAATGCGCCGCCCAATGGTACATTGTAAAGAATATTTCGGATATAATAAGCCGGACCTCCAAATACCGGTTGGGCACTAATGCCATTTTCCGCAGCATTTACTCCCCTGTTCCTCAAGATCCGAATGTTGTGTACTCCACCATCGGCCTCAACGAAGTCATCAACCAGAAGGTGAAGATCATTGTTGTATATATCAATGGAAACCGCCCTTAAATCCTGCGCTTTCTCGGGTGTACCATATGTGGACACGCCAATTCCATCGTGGAAGTAGGCAATGGAATTATGCGCAATGACATGACCTGATCCATACACCTTGATCCCATAATATGAATCCATCAGGTGCGTTCCATAAGGAGCAAAACCCTTTCTGTCAAAAGCCCATCCAAACAATCTATGACGATCATCGCGACCAAGGATGACATTATCCTGGATCAGGAAGTTTTTTGAACCTGCAAATTCTGTCCGAATACCTTCACCCACAAACTCAAAGCGACAATTCCGTATCGTTAAATTACTTGCACCAGCCAGGTGTTTCCTGCCTGCCTCAAATACCCTGTCAACATTCCTGAAGGTGAGGTTCTGAAATATATGATGATCGGTTCCCATGACATTAAACAGGTTGGCTGCCCCCTTTCCATCAAAGATGACCTCACCATCTCCTGCTGCTTCAATGACAATTGGACGTTCTGCGGTCCCCTTTTGAGTAAACCAATAGGTACCATCGAAGGGTACATTGTGCCAATCGGGATAGTTCAGAATATCCGCATTATAGAGCCCTGCATGTATCTTGATGATATCCCCTGGTTGAACCGGATCTTCAGCTACCACATACCAGTCCCCCTTGGTGTGATGAGAACCACCATAAGCAGCAACCAGGCCCGGGTAATTGGGTTCTTCCATCTCACCCTCATAATACTCAGGGTATACATGCCTTACCCGGCCTTCTCGGTATGCCTTGGGTTCAGCCCGTGTCGAAACGTTGACGACTTTTATCGCTTCTCCCTCAACACCGTCAGGGTCTTCCATGGTAAAACGTGCTTCATACTCAGTGCCTTCTTCCAGGTCTAAAATACTCCCGGCAAACATGTGGGGAGTGGTGTAATCAATACCGGCTCGCTCGATATGCTCATCACCGATTCTCAGGAGGTTCATCGCCTTTTTCCATGCATCAGATCCGGAAACGCGATACTCAACTTTTACAGTCGCATTGCGGTTATGGTCTCCATCGATATACCATTCAAACCCTAAATTCTGTAATGTGGGAGGTTCAATAATAAATTCTCCCGGTTCTGTGGAATTCATTTGTGCTATGGCTGCCCCAATTGGGAGGAAAGCCAGGCACAGCATCATCATTTTCATTTTCATCATTTATATGGGGTTAGGGTTAGGGTTAATCAATTTAAATATGTTCTCTGAGTTCAATTATCAACCACTGAATTTTTAGCTATCGCAATATCCTTATCTACGTCTTCCAGGTGTTTTCTCCAGGAAAATACCTCGTCAAACTGATACGGCATAACCTTTACATTGTATTTTTCGGCCAGATCGACCATGTTTTGCCAGTAGGTTTTACTTGCTTCCAGATGATCAACGGCTTGATTATTAAAATCCATTTTTCCATGCCTGAATTGCTCGAGTGCCACTCCACCTCTTACTTTCGATGCAAAGTACAACCCATGATTTGCCCAGAATTCCAAATCAGTAAGCTCAATCTCCAACGCTTCCGAGGCTCCTTTGTCTCTTTGCTCTGCTACAATCTCAAGAACGCTTTGAGCTTGTTGTTCTGCCTCATCCGCAAGTTGTAACGGTGTAATCTGGGTTGATTTGTCATATGTTCCGGCAACAAAGTCCTCGATGTTCACCAATGAAGAATCGAGCACATTTCTTGAAATAAACTTATTGATATCAATAAACTGTCCTCCATTGGTTTTGAAGCCTTCAGAATAAATGGTAGCGTCCCAGGTGCTCCCAAAAAAGGAGGCCAACCTGTTGGGACTTTTGGATGCCAGCTTCCAGGCCTCCAGCAAATCACTGCCATCTGACAAATTGAATTTTTCAGCCAATGCATCAGCGAAAAACTGATCCGGGACATTGGGATCATACAACAGGTTACCCCAAACCTTGTAGAACAGCCATTGCCTTTCAAATGCATAATCCCAGGTTCGGTATTCTTCTTTGGTGATGTAATCTTTCGCTGGAATGTAGGTCTCAGATCCGATGATGCATCCGCCAATATATTTCTGGCTGTTCAGGTCCAGAAAATCACGGATAAAATCGGGGTCCCCCCATCGCATCACAAAGAAGTCTTCATTTCGCATGGTCCAGACTCCCTTGTACTTTGTAGAATAAGGTTCCCAGTAGGTGTCTGTAAGCATGCCTCCATGAACAATGGATAATTTTGGAGAGCTATGTGCATGCGACCAGTTGAATTTGAATGAAATCCAGACATCTTCTTCAAAGCCCAGGTTTTCTACCGCATCTCTTGTGAGCCTTTCAGCGGAAACACTCACAGAACCACCACTCCCCTTGTCTGCTGATAGTGGAGCCCGATAAAGAAGTCTTGCTTTTCTATCAGCTTCCTTTAAGCCTTCAATCATGGTTCGATTTACCCAATCTTTTCTTTCTTCTGAGGTCATGCCTCCCATACGTTCACCAAGGGTAAGGCCAATTCCTGTCAGGTTCTCATATTTGTTGAGTGTGAGGGTTACTACCTCACGCATATAGGCCTCTATATCTTCATTGGTATCTCCATCACCAAAGTGTCCTGCACCTGTCTCAGAAGAATAGTCCGCCGCTCCATATTCCTTCGAAAATGCCTCTGGTAAGAAGATATTCCAATTCACCACGTAGGTATCAACGCCCCTATCTTTAGCCATCTGAAAAAGACCTTTCCAAAACTTCTCCCATTCTGCCATTTCAGCATCAGTAAATGGGGATGCTTTCGGGTAAGATTCGGACTTGACCATATACATGTAGGGATGCATATTCCATAGCGTGAGTGCATTGAACTTGTTTTGGACCATCATATCCAGAAAGGACTCCCAGAACTCCAGGTCCTTACAGGTTTCCATGTGTAGGGCAAGATTCTCCCCGCTGCGGTAAGAATACCAGGGAAGGTTGAACTTGATCGCCCTGAAATCGTGGTGAGCCCGGATCGATTTTTCTTGAATTTCATCCCAGCTTGTTCCCCGAGACAGTTGGTCTGAAATGTCCAAAAGTCCATAAAGCAATCCCCGACTGCATTCGGAGCTCAGAACAAACCCTTTGTCTGACTTTGAAATAGAAAATCCGTCGTTTTTTTCGGAATCCATATCAGACTGAGGGATCAATTCCAATCGTAAATCGGCCTCCAACTCATTATTTGTCACTGATATATTTCCGCCGGATGTTGCCAACTGATCCTCCAACTTCTGAATAGCATAACTAACTTCGTCGAGAAGGTTATTGTCAGCATAAATCTTGATGTCAGTTGACTGATATCGACATCCATAAACCAGGATAAGGATTAATAGACAGATAAGTCTGGATATTTTGTTTAAGATCATTTCAACTTCATTTAATTGTAATATCTATTGTCTTCTCGGTAATATTGCCTTTTATGTCTCTGACATCAACAAGGATCTCATAGCCTCCAGGTGTCATATTTTCCAAAACTGCGTATTTATCTGAATCCCACTCGTAGGGGAAAGAGGAATCATTATCCAGGTTTTCGCCATTTAGCTTAATGGAAACAAACTCAATATCGAAAGTAGATTCCACAAGGACCTTAATGGTCAGGTCTGTGCCGACTGGAAAAATATCTCCGTCTTTGATCTCATCAAAAGAAAGAGAAAGTTGGAAAGGCTCATACGTATTGGCAATTTCAATATCCTTTGCCACTTCTTTTGTTAGTTCATTCCATTCAAAATCACCTGTACGGTCCAATCTGCGAGGCAGATATTGTGAACTCAAAACCGAAGCATATGCTTTCCAATGCTCCAGCGCATTCTCCAGATGCTCTATTGACTCCCTTTGGTCATTGGTGTCGGATGACAATCGATACATGGAAAGTGCTGTTGCTCCAAGAATCTTCTCGCTATAATAGTTTCCAAGTTGAGCAAATGCACCGATATCATTGATTGTCTGAGTTAGTTCAGCATGCTTATAATCGCTCATTTCCTCAACAAGATCCAACGTTTGATCTGAGTACATGGCTAATTCTTCTGCTACCTCAACAGGAGTTTTTTGGTCAATTGGTTCATCTGCAATTAGTTTGTCTGTATACTCGGAAATAGATAAAATACTGCTTCCCTCAAGTGTTTTACCATTGATAAATTCTTTGACGTTGGCAAAAGGTTTACCCTTAGATCCTTCTACATACCATTGATAGTCCCAGTCACGCCAAAAAAATTCAGTAGTCGTGGGTACGATCTTTGAAGCTGTTTGCCAGGCAGTAAAAAGATCATCAGCATCCACCTCCGAAAACCTGTTTTCCAAATATTTTTTAAAGGTTGTCAGGGGTATTTCAGGATCATATCCCAACCTGCCCCAAAGCATAAATTTGTACCAGTGCTTTTCATTCTCCAGAATACCATTAAAATTCGGATCGATATTGTTATGAACGCGGCTCCAGACATAACCATCTGATCCCATTAAATACCCCGCGGTTTTCTCATGATCAAAACCCAAAATAAAATCTTTGACGTATGTAGGGTCACCCCATCGCAGGTAAAACATGTCATCATTTCGAAGGTTCCACCAACTCCTGATACCATCAGGCATTTCATCGAGCAAGAAATCTTCGAAAACGATATTCGGACTTGAGTAGATATGTGCTTTTGCGTATTTAAAGCTAAACTCAAATGGCCCGTCATAATCGCTAAAGTGGCTCATGATATCTGTTACTGAAGAGAACCAATGCCTGTGTACAAAGGTAATTTCACGGTCAGGTTGTTCTTTTTTAGCATCCATCATTCCCAGTGCATAGGTATTCCAAAGCCATTTTTCACGATCCTCAAAGGACATGTTGGGCATATGCTCGCCCGCTGTTACCCCAATACCGTCAACATGTGGATAGGTCAATAGAAATTGTTTCACACATTTTCGTAAATATGCAATGGTTTTTGGGTTGGTACTTTCATCGGTAATTCCATATTTTCCTTCTGCTGTGTTGGTATGAATATTCCAGGTGAAGTAAAAAATATCAATGCTACGGTTATTGGCATATTCCATTACTTCCTGCCAAAAAGCAATCTTTTCGTCGATGGTCATCTTCTTAACCAGATTTCCATATCCATCTATTACATCCTCTATCTCTACATCCGGGTTCTCTTCCAGCTTCACCATGGATGTAAATGGGTGTTTGGTCCAAAACGACAAGGTGTTATATCTGTTCCTGGCCAGATTATCGAGATAGTCCTTCCAGAAAGAAATATCCCATACATCCTTCACACTTAATTTCTCCTGGTCTCCGTTACGGTTAAATCCCGGTGCCCTTTTATCCAGTAAAATATTGAATTTGATTCCCCTTCGCTCAATATACGGGTGCTGCACATCATCATACTCACTTTCTAAACCATCAAGTAATATATTTTCAGCCATCTGTAAACCCCCATACATTGCTCCTGCTAAATCACGGCCAACAACCCAATGAGTATCCTGGTTACTACTGGTGGTCTGAAAGGAAAAGGACTGAGGTCCAAGATCATTTATACTTTCTATATCTCCCCCTTCATTTCGTAGGTAGTTGATTGTCTTTAAGTCTGAAGCCAATAGTAGAACTATTCTCGTACCGGAATATTCATCTTTAACTGAAGAGGTGGGTAATTGGTGTACTTTAAATCCTTTGTTTTCCAGTGAACTCTTAATGTCACTGGCAGCAAACTCAATTTGCGGTATCGTCTGGTCATAGAGTATTCCAATAGTCTTCTGACTTTCTAAACCATTGCAATTAAAAAATAGGTGCGTTATGAGTAAAAAAACTAATAACCTGTTCCTGAATTTGATTTTTTTCATGACCATAAAAGATACATTCTGACTTGAGTACAACTAAAAAAGACTAATATTGATGCTAATATGACATTGTTCATTTCACCCTTGACATCCCTGTCAACCGTACCTGTATCTTCGTTTTTTCATCTTCAATGGTCCAGGCCGGTATCCGAATCTCCAACCTTTTCAAACCCTCTTTCATGGTATCAATATACATAGGAGGCGGGTAAAGCGAAATGACTGAAACTGTCAGATCAGGATGTGAAAGGTTTTCCAGTCTTACACTTTTTCCTTCCTGGCTTAAGATTGCACCACCCTCAACAATTTGAACATCTGCTTGTGTAATCAATTGCCAGGTGATCAGTTCAGTTTCATCAGACAACTCGATATCATCCTCGATCAGCAGAGAAACCAGACCATCTTTCACAAATCTTCTTTTTGCACTTTTCAACTGCCCTTCAAAGGTGGGGGATAAATCAATCGTAGCTTCCGGGGTTTCACCTGCTTTGAAATCAATAATTGTAGCTTTCCCATCCACACGATGAAGTTGATTATTGACGGAAATGGTGCTGTGACCAAAATTTCCTTTATTCAGCAGTTTCCAACGGTCACCATCCTGATCCCTGTCCCATAATCCAAATCCCGTTCTCTCTATTCGTCCATATCTACCCGTATTTCCGGGGTCAACACTCCATCGTTGTCCGTATAGTTCAAACACAAACGAACCACCGTCCATATTGCCATGGCTAACTGATCCGCTACCCCCTTTTCCTCCAAAATAATATTGGTTGGGGTCGGTCTCTCCTCCTGTAAAAAATACAACCGGATTATCACCGGCACCTTTCCAGGCCGTAGGAATAGTCAAATCTCCTTTTTCCTCATACTGTGCGAGCCATACAAGTGCCGGACCTGCCAACCTTGATAATTCCCCCATTTCTTCCGGGGATTGCATAAAAAGGTCCTTTTCAAAATACTGTTTGTTCCCGGTTTTTGAGGCAAACCAGGCCAGGGTGATATCACCATTTCTTCCGCTTCGTTCGCCACTATCGGCAAAATTATAAACCAACCCTGATGGTGCTACGGCCAGTATTCTGAATATCGCACTCTCTTTAAATCCCGGGTATTCATAAATGCCAAAGTCTGTCCCAAAGGCACTCTCAAACATGGCTGCAGTGGTAACAGTAAATGATGTGCCATATCTCCAATACGTGGCCCCTTCCGGATAAACCCCATCGGGTCCGTACTTTTCGAGGGCGTTTGGCATTCCGTCCAGGGCTCTACTTAATGTCTTTGCTGCCAGCTCCGGAGCATATTCTGCCACAGCAATGGATGCGGCCACCATACCCCCGTTGCAAACCTGGTTCCAGTTGCTATGTCCGTAAAAGGGTCCTGGTCGTCCGTCTTCAGGCCAGCTGGGTTTAATCCCTTTTTCTACCAGGGATTTTTTAGCCAACTCAATCGTTGGTGGCGGAAGGTCACCCGCTGTCCAATCAATGGCCAGTGCAATCCCTAATGACATTTCTGCAACATCCAGAAAGTGCTTGGGAAACCAGCTGGGAAAATTACAGGCCGCTATGACTTCCTGGTTGATCCGTTCCAGCATCCTCGGATCTTTCTCCAGCCGGTACACCATGGCCATGGAACCGATGCGATGGAGAAGATCCCTCGAAATGTCCAGCTGGTTATTTTGGGACCTCTCCTCCATGGGAATGTCCAGGTTGATGATCGGCTTTTCAAATACAGCTTCCGCATTCAATTTGATGGCCTGATAAACGTTTTGGATAACCGGGTCCGACTTCAGTTTCCTTTTAAGGATTTCCTCAGTCTGCTTGTTCAGAATAAGCCGTGGAGATTGTTTCCTCAGGTTCTTTTTCAGGTAGGTAACTGAAACAGGATTCTTAAGTCTATAGGACTCATTTGGGGCATTTTGGGCATTAACCTGATGATTTAAAATATAAATCATCGAAAAGAGCCAAATGAACAGGATTTTGATCCTTATATTATCAATCTTTCTGAATGCCTGACATCCAATGAAAGCACGATCACTTTTGTGCATGGGGTGGGTAGGTTAATAAGTTACTTTAGCATGTAATATTAAAAATTATTGGATTCGAAGCGTATTAATATCTGTTCAGAGGATATAAATAGTGAACCAACGAGCGAAAAGCAAGATATACCTAATTAATAATCAGGCATAACTAACTGAAATTTGCTTCAAAAAATTAGATTTGGAAATTAAAGGTTTCTGTTTCAAAATGAATCATAGAAAGGAATTGGAAATTTCCAGCATCAATACCAGGAGTGAAATATACACTGTAATCGTTTTTCTATTTTCAATTCTTATTCTCGGAAGCTGTTCACATCCTGGTGATCTCCGTTCCGGAAGGATGGAAACCGGAAAAGACTTCCCCACTTATGGTGGCAATAATTTAAACAACCGCTATTCACCCCTGTCACAAATCAATGAAGACAATGTAAACGAGCTGGAGGTTGCATGGACTTACCTACCCATCGACACCTCATCAGGTGGTAGACGACGTGAGATTCAATGTCAACCCATTGTAGTGAATGGAATTTTGTATGGCACTTCTTCTGAGCTTGACTTATTTGCACTAAATGCTGCCACGGGGGAACAACTGTGGAAGTATGAGCCTGATAAAAGGCATGGCCATTCCAGCCGTGGTGTTACCTATTGGGAAGATGGAGAAAACAAACGGATTCTTTATACCGTTGGTCCCTTCCTTCATGCTGTCGATGCACAAACGGGCCAGCTGATTCCAACCTTTGGTGAAGAAGGCAAAGCTGATTTGCATGCAGGCCTTGGTGAAAATTTGAAGCATGATGTAAAACAACTGTCCGTGAAGGCTACCTCACCGGGTGTTATTTATAAAAACAACTACATCATTGGTTCAAGTGTATCGGAAGGTGGAGATGCAGCGCCTGGACATATACGTGCTTTTGATGTGATCACCGGTGAATTAAAATGGGTATTTCATACCATTCCACATCCGGGAGAGTTTGGTTATGATACCTGGCCAGATAGTGCCTTTCAAAAAATTGGAGGAGCAAACAACTGGGGAGGTATGGCATTGGATGAAGCTCGGGGAGTAGTTTACTTTGGAACCGGTTCTCCTTCATCTGACTTTTATGGTGGTGCCAGGGAAGGAAAGAATCTGTTTTCCAATTGTATTCTTGCCCTGGATGCAGCCACAGGAGAAATGAAATGGTATTTTCAAGCCATCCATCATGACCTGTGGGATCGTGATTTCCCCTGCCCTCCGAATCTGACCACAATTAACCACAATGGAAAAAGAATCGACGTTGTGGTTCAGGTAGGTAAAGATGGAAACGTGTATATACTTGATCGCGACACGGGTGAGTCCATCTTCCCATTTGAAGAAAGGCCTGTACCAACCAATGGACTTCCCGGTGAACATCCCTACCCCACCCAAAAGTTTCTCTCAAAGCCAAAGCCACTTTCAAGGCAATTGATGACTGAGGATGATATCACGGATATTTCTCAAGAGGCGCATGACTTTGTTTCAAAACGCTTTTCAGCGTTTCCCAGGATGGAAAGTCCATTCCAGCCTCCGACAACAGAAGGTACCATTCTTTTTGGTTATAATGGCGGAGCTGAATGGGGTGGAAATGCCACCGATCCTGATGGCATCCTTTATCAAAATGCTCACGCTGGTTTCCCATGGGAATTGAAAATGATCAGGAAGGATGAGCTTGATAATGAAACGAGTGTATTGTCACCGGGAAATGCCTTATATGCTAAAAATTGTTCGGTTTGTCATGGTGTTGAAAGGGAAGGCAACGCAGATATTGTTCCCAGCCTGATTGGTATAGGTGAAAGGCGTTCAACCAGTGAAATTGACAACCTTATCAGCCAGGGAAATGGACGCATGCCGCCCTTCCCCTATCTCTCTGAAGAGAAACGAAAAGCAATTATTGATTTTTTACTTGGCAAGGAGATTATCCCTTCCGGCAAATCCAGGAAAATTGAAAAAGCGGATATCCACGAACGGAAGCAGGTTTCGGATTTCCCCTACTCACCTGAATATGTGATTAAAACATGGGATTATTTTACAGATCACAATGGTTATCCAGCCGTCAAACCACCCTGGGGAACTTTGAACGCCATTGATCTGAACACAGGAGATTACTTATGGACAGTGCCATTGGGTGAATATCCTGAACTCACTGCACAAGGTATCCCAATCACGGGCACAGCCACTTATGGTGGTCCTGTAGTAACCGCCAGCGGACTCATATTTATTGCCAGTACAAAAGATGAAAAAATCAGGGCGTTCAACAAGAAAACGGGTAAGGTAGTATGGGAATATCAATTGAACGCCGGTGCTTTTTCAACTCCTATAACCTATGAAGTAGATGGCAAACAATACATTGCCATAGCTGTTGGTGGTGGTAGAGGAATGAAAACAGGAGGCTGGTACATGGCCTTTGCTCTCAGCCAGGATTAAATCTGGTTTATATGAGTGATTTGAATATTTTCATTTTATGGTCACTTGCTACTAAGCTCTTTTATATTGATGTTTGTTCCCTTATTTTCTGTTATTGCTCCATTCGTCTCAACCGTACAGTTACTGGCTTGTGCACCGATCACCACAGGCATTCCTGTTTCATTGGTCAAATGAATACCAGAAGTCTCGGACTCTCCAAATGGTGACATGGACTCACCGTGTTGTGGTGGTGTATAACCAATCATAATAGGTATTTCCTTTGTTCGGGGAATGCCATTTTCTGCTTTCAGAATAACCTTACTATCAGATTCCTTAATTGTCCCCAGGGCATGAACCAGCCCATCTGATTCGGCAGGCAATACTGTTATTTCAGCCTCCACATCACTACCTTCAATAAAAAACAATGGCCCATGGGCAGCATCTCCCTTACAGTTTCTGAGTATCGCGCCGTTTCCCACCCAGTAACCTCTCTCAGTACCTATCACGGTGCAATTCTCAAGCGTAATACCACCATCCGTTCGTAACTCAAATCCTGCACGTGTATTCCTGGCCGTGCAATTCTTAAACCGTATGTTCTTAATTTGTCCATACGTCCGGTAACCATCCTCACACAGTGATTTTATATACCCAGGAGTGACACGGAATTGGCCTTTACGATTCACTGTCCATGTACGAAAATCCACGTCAAACGCCGGACCCGAAGTTTCGTCCAGAATTTCATCTGTTTTTCGTAATTCACCTTCTACATAGCAATCTTCGAAGTAGATATTCTGACAGTTATTTTGAACATAAAAGCCATGCCCAAAGGACTTCATGTACAGCTTACACCTAATGATCTTTGTGTCGCTGCCGGTTACCAGTAATCCACTATGTTTCTTGTGATTAATGATGCTGCCACCTCCTTTACCAAAAAGATCACCATAGCCATAGGGATAAGAACCAGTAACGTGTAAAGTGACATCCATTACCGTGTTGTTCTGACCAGCAACTTCAATGGCTGCACCTCCAGGTGAAGTACCTTCTCCAATATACCTGATCTCAAGCCCAATCAAAGTATTCCCATTTCCACTGACGTTAAACTCACTTGTGTGTGTCCTGGGTTCTAAAATTGTTCGAAGTTCAGTATCTACAATAATCCGCACTCCGGCCAGGTTGAAGACATTATTATTCCCACTAAATGTCATAAACTGGAACATCCTCCGGTCCCTGCGTGCTGTCAAAGAATCTTTCGTGAGGAAATCAGACAGATGGTAAGTACCCGGAGACAAAGTGATTTCGTTATCGTTTTTTGCTGCGTGAATAGCAAGCTCTTTCAAGCTACTTATTTCAATTTTGGCTGCATGGACCTCACAGACCACGCATATTATCAAAATTCCCAGGTATGTAATGGTCTTTTTCATCACTTAAACTGAACATCTTTAACAAAATCATTCATCTTCACTTGTTCCGCTACAACCGGTTTGCCATCCAAAACAACATTATCAAAAACCACCCCTTCCACGGTGTGCGTTTCATCGAATCCGGTCAGCAGCATGCTCGCATGGTCGCGAATGATATAAGGCTTCCAATCCGTACCATCCTGAAATCCGGTCAGGGCTGTATCTATGGGTGCTGAAGTGGCGGTAATATCTTTGAAAATCACGTTGCGAACGTTTCCGCGCTCCTCAGTTTCTGTCCACCGGGTCTTGCCTATCCAGCAGGAGATGAGCCTGCGCGCCTCTTCAACTCTGATGTTTTGAAACGTCACATCGCTGATAAGGGCATCATCGCAATGATAAACCCGCAAAGCTGTTTCACGCCCAACATCGTGGATGACATCACAATCCTCGAACAACACGTTAGTAACATCCTCCCGAACTTCTGCGCCAATACTGAGTGCATGCGCCAATTCATTCCAAACCACACATTTCCGGGTATGAATGTTCCTTACTTCTCCACGGCCTTCAAATGATTTGATCACCACGGCATCATCAAGGGTCCTAAAAAAGCAGTTCTCTACCAACGCATCACGCGAGTTGGAAATATCAACTCCATCGGAATTCCCACGCCATCCCAGTATTTTAATGTTGTCAACATGAATATTATCCGAGGCTTGCAATGGAATGGTCCAATGGCTTGGGTCACGGATAATTACCCCTTCGATTTTTACATCATTGAAATGCTGTGCAAAAATGGTATAACGTCTGTTAGACCTGGGAATGGCAGATTGATCAATGATTCCCCTTCCACGGACAGTAATATTTTTTCCTTCAAGAAGAAAGGTTGGTGGCTTCCTTTGTCTTCCGCGTAATTCGACCTCTTTTTCGTCTTGATCTGATCCGCATTTCAGGTAAGCTCCTCCAGCGATATAGACGGTTTTATTATCTCCAACAGGCACACTTGTCACCTCATGCACTCCCGGGCCGAAATAAATCACATTTGGATCGTCAGGATCCGGAACATTCTCTTCAAATGGATTGGCAAAAATATGCAGGCTCTCATACCAGTCACCATTGACCTCAACGGTCAGATTTCCTGGTTGATCAATGGGAATGATGATGTTGTTGCCTTCGATTTTCGGCTCAATCCCATAGGACGTTGGCAATATTTTCACCGAACTGACTGCCTCAGGATAGGTCACGTTTACTTCCACCTTCTCTTTCATATCAAAGGAGGCAAACGAAGCAAACCCAAATTCACTTCGGGAGTGATTGAGACGAGGAATCGGTTCGCGTACTGCAATTTTGAAATTATACACCGGCACTTTTTTACCTTCGACTTCTACTCCAAAGGCATTGGAAAGCTCTATGCCTTCAGGGGCCGGGTAGACTTTCACGATCTCCTTCTCATCAGCAGGAATGGAGCAAGAGGAGAAATATGCCATGGTAAAAACTACCAGGAAAAACCTGATTGCTGCTTTGCTTACATTTCGGTTTAAGTAATCCATATCTAGAATTTTTTTGCTTGAGTTATTGATCCCAAAATTTGTAAGGATCGTTATGAATGGTCATTTGTTCTAATAAAAGAGCTTCCATCTCCTGGAGCTTATCAGCATATTCCGGGTTCGTGGCAAGGTTGGTTTCCATCTCATTGGACCTGTTGTGCTCAGCCAGGTATTCATGGGGGTTTTCAGCCAGGTTAAACAGCTGCGTTTCTCTCACGGCTCCATCCATCATGTCATACTTGATCAGCTTCCAGTCTCCTTTTCTGACCGATCGCATGCCTGGTTTGGTGCCGCCACAATACACTCCATATTGTACTTCCCTGACGGTTTCCTGCTCGCCCATCAGGACTGGTTTGAAACTGATTCCCTGAACCGTTTCAGGCATTTCAATCCCGGCCAGGTCACAGACTGTCGGCAGCACATCCAGCAGATAGATGTTTCCTTCTACACGTTTGCCGGATTCAATCCCAGGTCCTTTGACAATGAAAGGCACCCTCCAGGTATGCTCGTAGAGGTTTTGTTTCCCCATCAGACCATGACGCCCGATCGCAATTCCATGATCGGAGGTGTAGATGATGTAGGTGTTTTCCAGCTCACCCATCGCCTCCAACTTTTGCAATACCTTATCCAACTGCATGTCAATATTCTCTGAGCAAGCATATTCCCGCCCCAATTCATTGCGTACGGTGCGTTCATCTCTCCTTTTCCACACACCACTCACTCGTTCTTCATCTCTCAACTCCGGGTGTCCATGAAAAAAGGGATGTTCTAACAGATAATTTTCCTGCAAGGGAGGTTGTTTCACATTGGCTGGCGGCAAACTTGACGTATCCGTATGATTGACCGCGCCGTATTTGGCCAGCAGCTCTGGTGTACCATTCCGGGGGTCATGCGGGTGTGAAAACCCAAAATAGATGAAAAATGGGTCCGTTATTTTCTTGTTTTCTCTGTCATCAAGATAATCCAGTACCTGTTTCCCATGCCAGGCACTGCCGGATTCTTCTGTACCACCACGTTTAGAAGCATCTTTCACTACCGTAAACTGCGCATTGGCGGCAGCATAGGAGTTTCCTTTTTTACAGGTACGCATGGTTTGGTATCCAGCCCTGTTAAAGACCGCTCCGATGGTTTGTAATTCCAGGCTATCCGGGCTGTCCGGATTATGGAATGCCTTACCAATGGAGGGTAAGTTCCACAGTGTACGCCCACTCATGATCATGTGTCTGGAGGGTGTACAAACCGCTCCCAGCATGGCACCCATGTGTCGCGCACTTTCGAAGACCATCCCCTCTCTGGCGATCCGGTCAATGGCCGGAGTCTCCAATATGGATTGGGCATCATACACCTGTAAGTCAAAAGGTGACTGGTCATCCACCAGGACGAACAGGAAATTGGGAGGCCTGGATGCTTCCTTTGATACACAACTCATAAAAAAAAGCGGGAGAGCCAGTGCGGTCAAAATTTGATAGAATGACAATCTCATTATTGTTAGTTTCATTTTTTAAGGTTTCTGTAGTGGTCTGATCTTAATGTTTTTCCAGCCCATGGTAAACTGTCTTTGCCCTTTTATGCCATGAACCTGAAGGGCGATAAACCCGGACGGATGGGTTTGATAAACTTCTTCATTTGATAGGTCTTCGATCAAATGCCCATTGACAAAAGTTTGCATCCTTGGTCCGTCAGCCACGATGCGGATATGATTCCATCCTTCCGGAATAAAATGATCATGAGAGTCTTCCAGCCGCTCCTTGGAAGAAAGCCACCCGGTCCCCAGTGCCTCTCCATAGAGTACCCCGGTAGTGATCACTTTTTCTCCCATTTTTCTTCGGATCTCCAGCTGTGGTCCCCATACTCTGCCAGCCCGCCAGTTTGTATGATCCCGTTCAGAGACCGGTCTCACAGAAGACCGGAACTGAACGCCCTGGTTGGTGATATCATCTACCATTACTTCACATTCAAACTCAAAATCATCAAATTCATATAGTGAGCAGAGAAATGAATTCTGACTATTGGGCACAGTCCTCCCGATAATTGCGCCATCTTCAACCGTATAAACATGAGATCCATTCATGTGCACCCATCCATCGAGGGATTTACCATCAAAGAGAGAAATCCATCCGTTTTCATCAACCATATCCGAATCAATGGCTAAAGAATTTTCGTTCCCTTCCGGTAGTGCAAATACCATCACATAATCCCCGGAAGGGGTTCCGTTCTTCCCTCCTCCACCGGCTACGATGGCTACATATTGTTTGCCATCGATCATAAAAACACTGGGTGTTGCATAGCCTCCGGCAGGAAGGTCATACTCCCATAATAGCTTGCCTCTGCTGGATTCAAAGGCCCGAAATTTCTCATCGGCTGTGGCCGCAATAAAGACAATGCCCCCAGCGGTTGCCACGGCACCACCATAATTCGTTGTGCCAGTGTTGCGAATATTTTGTTTTACAAGTTCCGGGTACTCACCCAGTGGTATTTTCCAAACATAATCACCTGTTGAGAGATCGATGGCATTGAGTGTGCCCCAGGGAGGAGCCGTAGCCGGGTAGCCATCCTGATCCAGAAAAAGGTGATAACCAGCATGCGTATAACGCACCCGGGTTGAGTCCTTCTGATCCCCTGGATCATTGGCTGATTCATCACTCACAATAAACTCTGTGAGTGCATCAATCTCATCCCCACTGAGATGTTTGAAAGCAGGCATGATGTTTTTCCCATTCTTAATGACCTCAGCAATCTCACTGCTGTCCTTTTCGATGTTGATGACTGGTGGGTATGTGGGTGGCACCCCATTCCGGTCCAGCCCATGACATGAGGCACAGTTTCTGATATAGATTTGTTTGCCAAGCTGTAAACCGGTTACTTCTCCGGCATTTTCATTGATCTTGTGTAACCTGGAAATGCTGGCCACATTGTTGGAGTTCACGTACAACCTGTTATAATAAGGATCATAGGATCCACCCTGCCACTCCACTCCACCCAATAAACTCGGACTTGTTAACGTACCCTTTTCTGAAGGAGGGGTATACAAAGCGGCCGTCTGATATTTCGAAAACTGCTCCCTGGCGTAAGCATTCGCTTCGGGGGTAATGTTGGTTAGATCTGCTTCCGTAATTCCCAACCTTGCTAAAGGAGCTGGTTTTACCGGAATAGGTTGGGTTGGCCATGTTTCCTCCCCTTCTATGGGAGATTTTGGAACGGGCATCTCAAGCGTTGGAAATAGTGGTTCTCCGGTTTCGCGGTCCAACACAAATACGAGTCCCATCTTAGTAAGTTGAACCACAGCATCCCTGGGTCCTTGTTCGCCATTGATGGTGACCAGAATGGGGGCCGAGGGGTTGTCATAATCCCAAATATCATGATGTACCGTCTGATAGTGCCAGATGCGTTCCCCTGTATTGGCGTTAAGTGCCAGCACACAATTGCCAAACAGGTTCATTCCTTTTCTATTGCTGGCATAAAAATCATATGCCGGAGACCCGGTAGCCAGAAAAACCCAACCCCGCTGCTCGTCTACAGTAAAACCACTCCAGGCATTGGCTCCACCATACTTTTCACCTTCTACAAATGTCCAGGTGTCATAGCCAAACTCACCCTCCTGAGGGATGGTATGAAAAACCCATTTAAACTCACCTGTTTGTGTATCAAAGGCACGGATATTTCCTGGTGTAGAATTATACCCTTCCGGCACCCTCGAACCAACAATCAAGTTGTTCCGATATACAATTCCGGGGGAAGTCACTTCTATGGATGCCTTGTCAGGGTCCATGTCTAAGTTTTGACGCAGGTCGATGTGCCCCTCATTTCCGAACGAACGAATAAGTTCCCCGGTTTTGGCATTCAATGAATATACCCTGTCCTTGACAAAATGAAAAATCCGGGTATCTTTTCCGTCCTTTGAACTCCAATAGGTCACACCTCGCGTACGACCCCGAAACAGCGTTTTGCCCTCATTGTGTTTTGAGGATTCAAATACCCAGACCTCTTCGCCCGTAACTGCATTTAATGCCACCGCTTTTAATGTGGGGGTGGAGACATACATGATGCCATCCACAATGATTGGATTGACCTGCATGGATGAATTTTCAGATGCATCTCCAGTCTGGTATTGCCAAACAAGATCTAACCTGTGAACATTCGCTGCATGGATCTGGGCTAACTCAGCATATTGATTTCCCTTTTTATCACCTCTGTATATGGACCAGTCTGTGTAGTTATCCAGCGGGTCGGAGACCTTTTCGACTGGTTCCGGAGTACATGCCAGGAGTAAAACAATAAAAAATAGCCAAAGGGATCTTTTAGGTATCATAAGGGAATAGGGATAAGTTTTGTGTAACGCTTCTAGCTCATGCTATTAATCAAATAATGGGGATCTTACAACAATTTGATCTTCGGATGGAAAATCTGATTCTGCTACCTGCTCAACCTCGTTATTGCTTAACCATTGTAGCGCCCGAACCATGATTTGTTGAAAAGCAGCACATCGCATGCTTTCAGGCCAATCCTGACCCCTCCATAAGTGACCATACGTTGAACAATAAACCTTTCCCTCGCCATATTTCACTGTCCATTCCATCGGGAAATTCAAACCTGTTTCTGCATCCCTGGCATAGGAAATTACTTCGAGTTTATCAGCAGCTCCTCTGGCATATCGATAGATCTCTATATCAGCAGCCCGCCAGGCTTTGGGTAACCCATGATGGATAGGATGATTACCCATTTTTGTTATTAATGCGTTCGTCCTTTTGCCATGCCCCGTATTTCCACCTGCTCCTTTGGGAATGATCAGCATTTGCTCATTTTCATCGATGGTTACAGCCACCCCAAAATCATTTTTACGCCATCCCAGGGCAATCAACTCATTGTAAGCCAGCCAGTTGGTAAAAGCATTGGTAGCTCCATGATACATATATACTCCTCCTCCATTGGCCACATACGCTTCAAAAGATCGCTTCACATGATCTGGCCACTGAAGGCTATCCTCTTTGAAGATGTTGTTGCAGGTCTGGATGATAACCGGATAATGCTGAAAATCGGGATTCCAACCTTCCCAGTCTGATTTTGATTGGTATCGATCAGGACAAGTGCTTACCGATACACTGAACTTCCCGCTCGATTCAAGGATCCTGACCAGGTATTGGGTGTTATTTTCCCAGGCATGGTTGCTAAACCCATCGATGATCAATACAGGTATTTTGCTATGGACATCCTGCTGGCGTATTGTGTTTCCAGGTGTACCCTGTGCCTCTCCCCTCAGGAATATAGAAAGCAGTGCGATGAAAAACAATCCTGTTTTGGTTCGATAATTCATATTAAAATCTAATCATGAAAGTTCTGATCTGATCATGTCCGATTCTGAAACTAAACTGATTCTCCCCGATCTCAACCTCACTACGCGGCTCGATTTCATCTTCCACATGATTCGTTTCAATGACTGAAGCCACTTTATAAGGAAATTTGACTGTGATGTCTTCATCTCTTCCCTCCGTTTCTACAATCCTTAATATCAAGGGATATGGGTTATAGGCATCCTGGACTGTTTTCACACTTGAAATCAACACATGGTCACTATCGATGCTGAAAAACGATTTCTCTAAAGGAAAGGACTCGTCTGTGAAACGCCATCCGGAGATCTCTCCGGGATGATTGTTTTCCTGCTTGGCCAGAAGCGGCTGATTGAACTGCCAGGCTTTTTGAGGGATATCAGCATCTCTCCAATCTCCCTTATGGGCAATCAAAGCGTATTTGAATGTGTGAACACCCTCATCCATTCGGGGGTCCATATCACGGGCTCCACGAACCACTGACATCGACATTTTTCCCTCGTTGATATGGAAACCATATTTCCCATTGTTCAGTAAAGTGATTCCCTCTTTGTTGTTTGAGTAGTCAATCCACTTTTGGGTAGGGTAATCCAAATCCGAATTTTCCCGCTGGACATATCCGTATTGCTGGTCATAAAAAGCTTTACCCTTTTCAATACTAGTGGGGAAGATCACCTGCAATAGTTTATTGTGGCTGTGCCAATCCACTTCCATTTCAAAATCAATCTGACTGGAATTGGCGTTCAGGCTCATGGTCCTGATCACTTTTGTTGATTCAAAATAGTCTTCCCATTTCACGGTAACACTCAGGGGAGATTGTGAAATAATTTTAGGAGAGACTAAAGTTTCAAACGAATATGTTTTCCCAGTAAATTTGGTACTCCAGCTACTCCCATTGTCTTCGAGTAGCTGCAAGCTATTTCCACTCCCTTTTAACAATTCTTTCTTAAGCTCTTTGCTATAGATGCTTGATAATCCGGCCTCATCCCATTTGATGATGTAGTAGCTGTTCTCCATAGTTTTACCCTCAACCTTGAGATCTGAAATTGATTTTTCAGCCTCTCCTTCAATGACCTCATACACCCTGTATCCCAGTGGCGGAACATCCTGGGCATCGAGTAAAATATTGACCTTTAATCCGTCTTTAGATTGATCCACAATAGCGTAGGCTACGGCTTTTCCCGACGGATCTTTGATATTAAAGGCAGTTGGCTTTTTGATGAATTTGATTTCAGCTTCGACATATTGACTGACAGGCCTGGAATGGGGGTTGTATACCACCAGTGGGATTCCTTCCATATCAATGTTTATTCTGGCCCCAATATTCTCAAGTCCGGCATTTAACTGCTCGGACGTGATGTGCTCTAACCTTTCATAATCCCTGTACACATCGATGGCGCCAAGCCCGGTAAACGTACCGGCCATGATATCATGAAACTGATTGAACAACAATATCTTCCAGGCTTCCGCAAAGTCTTCACGCGGAAAAAAGGGTTTGCCCTTATGAAGTGTTCCGATGACCGAAAACTTCTCTGCTGTTAATAATCGGTTCTCATAATAGCGGTTTAGCTTTTTTATTCTTGCATGGGAAGTGTAGCAGCCCAACCATTGTTGTCCATTGGGTTGAATCCCGAACTCCTCTTTTTGAATGGGCCATTTGTTATCAGTGCCCTCCAAATCCTCAAAGAATTGGTATGGATTCACAAATTCAAAACTCATGTTGTGGTTTTCCGACAGATTTTTCAGTGTCTGCAGGTCACCCTCGTCCGGTCCACCACCATGATCTCCCTTCCCCACAGTGACCATCGGTGAATCATACCCTGATACTTCAGTCCATTCTTTGATGTATTCGGGCATTTTACTGAAGGTGGGGTTGTAGTGGTCAGGTATTTTATAGCCCAGCATTCTGGTCCCGTCTTTGGATTCCCACCAAAATATCTTCTTTCCTTCCGGGGCAGCCCGGCTAAACACATAGTATTTGATGCCACAGCCCGCGTATAATTTGGGAAGGGATCCGGAATGACCGGTAAAAGCATCCGGTGACCAGGCGATAGAAATGTTATCAATACCCATGTTCCTGGAGTAGTAATCTTTAGAAATTAAGAATTGTCGGATAATACTTTCTCCGGATGGCATGGTCTCATCGATTTCTACCCACTGACCGCCTACAACGCTCCACCGATTGTCCTGAATACTTTGCCGGACCTTATCAAACACCTCCGGGAAGCGTTGTTGAATAGCGGAGTAATACAAGAGAGAACTTTGGGAGAATTTCAGATCGGGATACTTGTCCATCATTTTCAGGACATTGGAAAACGTATTGTAGATCTCGCGGTTTTCTATCTCATTCCATCGCCACCGATAGACCGGATCCATGTGCGCATGACCTGCCACCTGTACTTTTTGGGTCCCGGTCCCGGCATTTTTCTGTCCATGGCTCTGTGTACAGAAAAAGAGCAATGTGAGAAATATTAGTGATGATCGCTTCATATTACCTTTCATAGAGTTCATTTTCTCAATACCTACTTCTCCAAAGTAATTTCTCTGAAGTCTCCAGCATCAAATGCGTATTGCTTTTTCTTAAAGGTAATCACAACCGGGACTTCGTTATGTAAAAAGAGCTTTCCGGCTTTCTTTTCCAGTACTACATTCCCTGCTTCATCTGCGGAAATGCCATAACCTTTGGCATCAAGAATTTTTCCATTACCCATGAACAATACAATATCACCACTTTCTTCATTGCCCACGAGGGCATACCTGGCATTGGTAGAAATCTGACTATAGGATACCACAGCCCCACTATAAGATGAAAACACCAGATCTTCCCGACCCGATTTGTGGGTTACCTGTACCCCTGCAAACTCATCATGACCACTTTCATCCTCAAATCCCTGGATCTCCTGAATACTACTTCCCTCTTCGGAGATAAAGGGTTCATAAACAGATATAAAGGGATGTTTCCAGGCCTCTCCATGCTGACGCGCGGCAAAGGTCAGGTATGGCTCCTTATCAACTTCATACGGCAACCCTCCATCTCCTCTGAATGCTTTATTGGGTGGTGATTTGATGGAGAAAACCTCCCTCCCTTCTGTTCCTTTCATCCAAAGGTTCATGAAGACATCTTCCTCACCTTCGGGCATATCAATTTTCCATGCTACCTGGTAGTCTTCATCGGTGCGGGCGGAGTTTTTGTCCCACATATAATCGAGGGCATACAGATGTCCTCCTGCAAATCCCATCTCCTCACTCGGGGTCAGTTTCAATGGTTGACCGCTGGCATCCCTCATCTCCATGGATTGCCCCAGGTTGTGATAGTAGTAATCATGGAATTTGTCACCTTCTCGCTGTTTCTTAGAACGGAAAATGTCCACGTAATAGCCTGTTTGTTCTCCTGTCTTCACGATGCTCACGATGCGGCTCTGGTCACTTCGGGTCTCAGGCTCTAAAAAGTAGACATCAGAATAGGTGATATCGTCGTAAAAGCCTGCTTTCTGCTCAGATTTGGGATATTCACCCATCAAATCAAAGGCATGATAACTCAACATCTCTGTATAAGATGAGGCTCCATCTACCATCACGGTATTGTGGGCCGGAAACTGTGAATAGTATTCCAGATAAATGGGTTGAAGATATCCTGCGCCCTTACCCGGATCTGCTCCCTGGACAAACCCCTTGCCATACAGCTCCATATTAATACCATTGGCATGCATGTGGTTTCCAAGTGATCCATTGAGTGAAATCATCATGCCATCTTTACCCTCCCCCATGCGCTGCACATGCCAGCTGACGTTCGGTGCGTAAAAGGTCTGAGTGATGTAGTCTTTTAGGTCACCTTTTTCGTACTCCGGATTGAGTTCAAGCGGTTTGTCTTCAAAAAAAGAAGAAATATCCGCGCGTACCCGTCTTCTTCCGTTGGATCGTTCTTCTTCCTCAGCAAACAGTCGATACATGCTTGTAAATTCCTTTTCAAGTTCCTCGTCATCATTATTCTGCGCCGTACGGATCATCGCACTGATAGCTCCGGTGTTGAGTGATCCATAATTACTGTCTCCAAATGCTACTGTTTGTCCATTGGGAAATAAATACTGTGGAAGCACCTTCACTGCTTTAGTCATGACCGGCATGTAAGGCAACAGGTTGTGATCAAATGAATTGTCAAAGTCCATGATGAACTCCGTCAGGTCGCGTGTCACACCAAAGGAATAGCCCGGGCATTCGGCCCAAACACCATTATTTTTGTCATAGCCATAATCCAGGAATTTGGTCAAAGACCACTGACGTGGCGAGGTGACATTTAAGTTGTAGTTGATATAATACTCACGCCCTTTTCCGTCCTTATAGAACTTGTTGTCCTTAAGTACCATGGCGGCTTTGAGTATAATTTTGGCCTGGTGCAGGTTCCAATTGTTTTGGGGTACTCCGTTCTTGATGATCTGGTCATTCCACTTTTTGATGGTGGCATCGTAGACTTCTATTTTCTCTGGGTATTTCTTTTCGATGTATGCGTGCAAAAAGTCATACAGTTCTGCTATCTCTGTCAATGTGCTTTCATGGATCACCTGAAAACAGGTAAGCCCTACCAGGGTCTGGATGTGTCCATTGAGTAAATCGATGGGCTCATTGCGGTAATACATGCCCATCATATAAGTGTCAAAAATATCGTAGGCAAACCGGGCGAAGCGTTCATCTTCTTCGAGCCAATACAGGAATGCAGCATCCCTTGCAAACCCGATTATCCGTTGATTGTGTCGGTGGATGATTCCACCCGTCTTGGACTGCTCAACCCATTCCAGGGGATTTCCTTCCTTGCTTCTGTTTCGGAGATAAAGCCCCCGTTCATCATCCATGTAGGGAAGAATGTCTTCTAATTCCGGCATGGCGTAGTTGGTGGTGTAATCGCGTGCACCCGTAAAACGAACAGTTGGCACCGGCGCTTCACCATCGGCATGAGAATAATACACCCCATCAATGTAAACGTTGGTAGCTTTCGTCTTCCAATACATCATCAACCTCGACACCATCCACTCAGGGTCGGTTGTATGTTGCTCCACATGCGGGTCTATGCGCCGGTGGATGCCTGTCAGTACTTCCTGAGCCCATGGCTCATCCCTGATCAGCTGCTCGAGTACTGGTTTCTCTTCCTGTGTGAGGTAAATCCTGGGATATCCCTGCTCCAGATTTTCGGGGAGAGGGATGATTGTTTGTTGGGCTAACAACAATCCAATGGTTAAACTGAGGATAGAAGTAAGCGTGATTTTTGTTTTTATCATTGTGTGGGTATGTGTTGGGTTAACTGGTAGTTTATCATCCTTTCATTCTTTAACTACTTTATGGGTTTTGACATAATCAGGATCAATGTTTACGCCGAGACCGGACCCGGAAGGCACTTTGATCACGCCATTGACACTTTGGAATGGTTCCGCCTTACTCTCAATTGGAACTGTAGTTCCATTGGCGTCTTTTGTCTGAAACATCTTAAACTCATGAAACCTGGCTGCCGCCGGGCATACTGAAACCAGCTGAAGTATGTACACAAAACCAAGTCCACCCCCGGAGATGTGAGGTGTAACCTGCAATCCGGCTGCTTCCACCATATTGGCTACCTGCATGGTGCGTACCATACCTCCAAAATAAAACAGGTCAGGCTGCAGGATCTGAAATACTTCATTGCCGATCAGGTAACGAAACGCATGGATACCAAACTCCTCCTCACCCCCTGCCATTGGAATATTGAGTGCTTCTTCCACAAGCTTCTGTTCTTCATACCAATCCCATGGCACAGGTTCTTCATAGAAGTAATAGTTGTATTCCTCGAGGATCTTTCCTATCCTGATCGCTTCTTTTACCGAATAAGAGCCATTGCCATCAATCATCAGGTTCATGTCATCTCCAAACTTCTCACGGGCCATTCGGATCAG
This sequence comes from Cyclobacteriaceae bacterium, assembly GCA_965223915.1. Classification (GTDB taxonomy): domain Bacteria; phylum Bacteroidota; class Bacteroidia; order Cytophagales; family Cyclobacteriaceae; genus UBA7330. Next base: position 5,652,078 of record OZ245027.1, read on the forward strand.
TTTTTCGGTCCGCCCCGGAGCATTGTCGATATCCGTTGCCAGGTTATCGCCTCTGCCTGCCCGAAGTTTTATCGCTTTGGCTTCAGTTTTCAGGTAATCCTGATACATCAGCTCCAATGACTCCTCAGGTTCTTTTTTCCTGAAGGCACTCAAATGGTGTCCCAGGTAAATGGATACTTCAGGATTTTTGATTTCTCCAATCAATAGCCCGGCAGGTTTATTGATCAATGTCCCCAACATGTCCAGTATCGCGAATTCAATTACGGCAATCTGGACATTGAGCGGGATCCCCTGCCTTTTTACATTTCGCTCTGCAGCATTAAAAATAAGTGTGTCCAAATCCCGGGCATCCTTTCCTAAAAAATGATGCTTCAGGTTGAGGTTAAACATCGGATAGCTTGACATGGCTATGAACGGATGACCAATCGCTGTTCCTGTAGCCCCGTCTTTTGATCTGACCCGGCATATGGTATTCTTGCGATCCCGAAGCAATTCAAGGGTTTCGATAATTACCGGTTCCGGAAACAGGTCCCTTTTGAGGATCGGTTTCTTTAAAGCTTCATCCAGGTGACTGTAGTCTGTGAGGATTGTTTGTGAAGTTCCTTTTGATACATTTCCGAATGTTGGGGGAAGGATAGTGCCCATTCCTCCTCCAAGGGCTGCCATTTTCAAAAATTTTCTGCGGGGTGGTTGCATAGTTTAATGTTGTTTTAAATTGTCTACTCCAAAATCTGATTGCCTTCTATCAATTTGGCTTTGATTTCTTCGTATGGAATATCGTGAATTTTCTCACTTCTATCAACAGATAATGCAGCAATGACACCAGTACTCTGTCCCAATATCATAAAAACCGGCTCCATTCTGATTGAACCAAAGGCGATGTGCGAACTGGATACCGCAACCGGTACAATCAGGTTACTACACTCGTTCCTCTTTGGAAGAATGGATCCCAAATGAATTTGATAAGGCTGGCCGGGCTCTACCCTCAGATCTCCTTCGTTTTGAGTTTGCCGCATTGAAATGCAGCAATCTAAAGTCATCAACCTATTCAACAATTATTTTCCTTGTTTCAACTCGTTGATTATTATCCACCTTTATAAAGTAAACACCTGATTTTAATCCGCTTAGATCCACTAGTGCAGAACCATCAATTAGTCTACCCGTTGCAATGGTTTTTCCAATATTATCAATGAGTGAATAAGTGGTTTGAAGCTCATCGGGGAAAATAATGGTAACTCGATCACTTGTTGGATTTGGATAAATTAGGAAGTTCTCAGATACATTAGATAATTCAGGTACTTCAGTTAAATTAGATATTTCAGATAAGCTACCTAATCTTGCATTTGATGCCGTCGTGATACTTATATTAGAAACATTGTATGTCTCGGTAGAAGCACTATTATAAATATTCATAATAAGCTCTACAGAATTTCCACTTATAGTAGCTGATACTGTTTTATTGGAAAAATCATCGACATTCTCAGAAAGCACCTGTTGGGAACCTCCGTCAACTTTGTAATATATATTCAGGTAATCTTCTGGTTCCATAGTGCCTAGGCCTTCAATATCCATTGAAATGGTTGCACTTGATGCACACGAAATATCAATCATCTCAGAATAGTTGAGGGTTGAACCAGATACAGTAATATCGCTATCGCTCCACGGCAGGTCATCATCGCAGGAACCAGCCTCTATATTGATCTCTGTCACATTATATGTCTCGGCAGAAGAACTATTGTAAATGTTCATGATAAGTTCTACGGAATTTCCACTTACGGTAGCCGATACTGTTTTAATAGAAAAATCATCTACATTTTCAGAAAGCACTTGTTGGGAACCACCGTCAACTTTGTAATATATATTCAGATAATCTTCTGGTTCCATCGTGCCAAGTCCTTCAATATCCATTGAAATAGTTGCACTTGATGCACAGGAAATATCTACGGTTTCAGAATATGTCAAACTTCCGCCACTTACACTAATATCATTATCTGACCATGGTAAGTCGCAATTGCCGCCACTTACAGGTTGAACGTAACAAGCCTTGGTGACACCTGGTAAAGGATCGCCAAATGATGCATTACTACAATCACAGCTTCCGCTGCTTTGGTTATACAGATAATTATAGCTCCCATTAGCTCCATACGCAATATTAACTGTTGCGCTATAGGTGCAGGTTTCTCGTTCGTCCGAACAGTATGAGTAACCATTCGGGCCTCCGCCACTATTTCCACCACTAATGGTAATATGATTGATATTAAAGCCGCCTGTACCTACTAGAATTTTCATGCTTTGGACTCCTTTGGTCAGCGTCACTCCTGTAGCAAGATTTAAATCATCCCAAATTTGATAATCACCGGTGTTAGGAACACTGACAAAACCCGTTTTATCAATTCCACCAAAAAGCACCTTAACGGTTCCTGTTGAAGAGGTTGAAGCATATCTCATTGAGATATTGTAAGTACCATCTTCAGGCACATAAACGGTATATGTAAGCCATTCACCGTTGGCTATCCATCCAACGTTATACCCACCTTCAGAACAGGTTTCAATGTCAACACTTTCACCTGGCCGATATTCACCGCCGCTGTTGTTTGAAGTAGTCTCATTATACGTTCTGTCTTCACCTGATGAAGCTCCGGGATAATCAAAATTCTCCGCTTCAATGGTCATGGGTAATACGTTCATTTCGTATACCGGCAAACCACCTGAAAAACCGCTTATCGGATCTCCATAGCAATAGTCCGGACGACGGGCATTGAGAGCCCCCCAGCCCAGATGGTCATTGGTCCAGCCGGCTTTTTCGTATCCGTTTTCAGAAATAGATTCGTCGCGGGCACCAATCGTGTACTGTACCTGGCTAGTGGTTTTTAATCCTCTACCAACATAGTGAGCAACAGGCAACTCAAAAGTGGGACGACCATCTAAGTCATTCCTTCCCGCTGGGTTGATGGCCTTAGAGCGCCAACGTAACGTTCTATCATCACGTTCGATGAATTCACCTGAACTAACGGTTGGGTTCCAACTGGTTGTGTTGTAACGCATATTATACTCAAGCCCGAGTAACAACCGGTCATCTTCGAAGGCATATAAATCTTCACCCTGGTTCCACGCCATCTCTGCCATGGAGGTTAGTAATCCTATTCCGAACATTGTATGTTGCTGGTCACGCGAGCTTTCTTGGCACTGGCCATTCTCCCAAATGTAGTATTCCATACAATCATTGTATATATAGTCTTCTATGGTAGAATTCTTAGAGGTATTGTAGTAGTTTTCGTATGTGCTTGATGAAATTAAAGGACCCCTAATGGGTGGACCTGCACCATATGGAAGGTCATTTGGTAGATGCGACTGACCTTTGACGTATCTTAAAGCTCGTTGGTACATGGTTTCATTGTCGAGAAAAATCCCCATAGCCATCACAGTCCGCCAACCAGAAAGTCCCTGATTGCCATGTCTTCCATCGTCTCCATTGTAAGCCATCCAATAGAAAGTTGTATTGCCAGATGGCACTGATGATGTAGAATATCCGGGATAGACCAACATGTCTTCGAAATCTTCAATATCGCTTGAAGACCATCCGCTATAGGTGTGCCTGATGATTTCTGCTGCCTCAATCATTATATAGCCTAAGCCACCGCTTAGAGCATCAGTACCATTGCTGGTTACGGAAGTTAAATTTTTCCATGTGTTAAATATTTCTACCGCCTTATCGGCATGTCTGGTATCACCTGTTACATACCATCTGATGGCATTGTAATAGGCAGCCCTGATATCGCTGTTCCATGCACCCAAATTTGTATAAGGGGAGTCTCTAGCCAGCACGGTATAGCTAGAATTTCCTTGTACGTTATAATTGTAGCTTGATTTTGAATCGGAAGCCATTTCCTGGTATGATGTATACCAGGGATCAATCTGTGCCTCCACCATGTATTTCATCCTATCCAAATCGCTTAATTTGTGTGTTATGCCTGGATGAACAAATTGTGCGTTACCTTCTAGCATAAAGAAGACTGATAGCATCAGTAATAAGAACCAAGTTCTTAACTTTCTTGATATGTTTAATTTTGTTTTCATTTTTCATTTTTTTACTAGTCATACAATGAAAATCCTGTCCGATCAAATTGGGTAATCAACATAAATCGATCATGAAGAACAGATAAGAGACAATCGTTTAAAAAACAGCCGGCAGTGGCAAAAAGCTGCTGCCGGCTGTAACCCTAATAAATAATGAAATAAAACTCTTAATTCTAATAACCTGGATTCTGCTTCAGGTTTGGATTAAGATTCATTTGTTCTAAAGGAATTGGGAATAAATAGTCGGTTTTTGCATAACTCCGATCTGCTGCACCATGAAGTACGAGGCACCTACGCATCCCTACTCCAGTTGGAATTGACAGCTCACCGTACGGGTAACCTTCTGGTACATAAAGGTCTCGATTACCTTCAAACTCCGTACCCTCAATCACCGCGCCTATCACGTTATCGTTTAGTCGCTCTTCTGCAATGCCCCAACGCTTAAGATCATTGTATCGGGTATTTTCTGCAAATAATTCCACAGTCCTTTCCCGTACTATTTCTTCATAAATGTCAAGTCCATTGGCGGCTGCAAAAGCATTTGTCAAAGGAGGTAAGCCTGCCCTTGCTTTTGTCAAGTTGATAGACTCGTTTAACTGGGCATCAGTAAGACTTCCATTCATTTCATACAATGTTTCTGCATAAATTAGCAGTACTTCAGCGTATCGGATAATAGGATAGTCAAATGATTCTTGTCTATCATTTCGGTAAGACCCATGATTATAAGAACGGAACTTTCTGCCACCAGCACCACTGCCTGAACCAGCTCCTCCTAAATAAATTGATCCATCCTCTGGTATATCCCATGTATCATTATCTGCCTGATATGATGTCAAGAGATAATCACGATTTTGGTATTCGTCAGATGCTCCAGTATATCCCATAAATACAGCTGACTTATCCACAGGAAGACCATCCGAACATAAGTACATATCCATCATATATCGAGAAGCTGCAAGTCTTCCTCCTACAGTGTGACCAATGTTGGTATTTCCCTGATATAATCCAAAATCAAACTTTGAAGCAAGGATCGTCTCCTTATTAGAAGATTTATCCAAACCCGCGGGGTTTGAACCGGCATCTTCCAGATTAAACAGATAAAGGTTACTCCAATTTTTCATTTCGGGAATATGGTTATAATCCCAAAGCTCAAAACCACCGTTATCCATAATATCTTTGGCAAGGGTGTTGGATTTTTGCAACATGTCGTCAATTGAGGGGTAACCTGCTGGCTTCGCAGAACCTGCACCTTCTGTAGTGCCGTCACCATCTGTGGAAGTCCCAACATACTTTTCCCAGGTCGCTTCATAAAGTAGCGCCTCCGAAAGCAATGCCTGGGCAGCTTCCTTGCTGACTTTACCGATGTCATTGGCACCAATAGTTGAATTTCTTGGTAAATCAGGAATGGCAGCCTCCAAGTCGGCTATTACCTGCGCCATTACTTCATATCTGCTATTTCGTGGTGCTGTTAACAACTCAGAATCCAAATCAGGAACAATAGTTGCAATAGGGACACCACCAAAACGTTGCAGTAAGAAGAAATGATGATACCCTCTAAAAAACTTAGCACGTGCTAAAGGCACAACAATTTCACCCTGATCTCCCGGATATTCTTCAGCTTTTTGGAGTAAAATATTTATATCGCGGAGTTTTTCATACGTTTCTTCCCAATACTCATCATTTTCAGAAGTTACAATATTTCCCATTCCATAGTCCTGAACCCAGGAGATAAGATCAGTTCCATAATCCATATAATATCCATCGAAATTTCTCCAGCTCAGCATTCCTTTATGAAAATGGTTTGCACTAAATTCAAAATGCTCAGCCTTAGTAAAATAGGCGACCTCTGTTATTTCATCCTGAGGCTTCAGATCCAAAAAATCATCCACACATGCTGAACACAGCACTGTTAATAAGATTATAAATAATATATTTTTCATATCAATATTTCTTTTTGATTTAGAAAGTTAAATTCAAACCAAGTGACCAGGTTCTCTTAAATGGATATGGTTCGTTGGTACTTTCACCATACTCAGGATCATAACCATCTTTCAAGCTTGTAATTTCAAACACATCATTAGCAGAGAAGTAAACTCTAAGTCTATCAAGTTTGATTTTCTCCAAGACATTATCATCGAAAGTATAACCGAGTGTCAGCGTTTTTAATCTGATATACCTGTTGTTTACCATCATAAAATCATTGTTGCCATAATTCCAACGCGCCAATGTATTTTGGGCTGTCATTCTTGGAAATTCAGCGCCTGTGTTTTGAGGTGTCCATGTTTTTCCGATATAAGCTGGGGTTTGGTTTGTCCACACTAAATAGAATGGGTATGGCATGTAACCCCCTCGGACAACATTTTGATTAAACACACCCTGGAAAAATGTCTGAAAATCAAATCCTTTCCAACTTGCCTTCAAATCCAGTCCATAAACTTGATGAGGATCCGCATCACCCATATACTTTATATCCCCATTTCCAAGTTCTGTGCTACCATTTGATTCTATAATACCGTTCCCGTCTAAATCCGTTTTTTTAGTATCACCAGGTCGTAATCGTAACTGATCGTTTGCATAAGATGGAATAGTTCCTCCATTGCCAACAGCAGCGTAATAATCATCAACTTCTTCGTCACTTGTAAAAAATCCTTCCGTCTGATGCAAGAAATATGATCTTAAAGGATAGCCTTCTACAGTATTATTAAGCCCCTGAGAGTAGGTGCTTACTCCTTCCATACTAACCAATTTATTGGTTGTATTACTTACATTAAAAGTTGCACTGTATTTAAATTGTCCAGCATTATTTGCATAACCGAGAATAAATTCCCAACCTGTAGTTTTTAGCTCACCTGAATTTGATTTCGGAGCGTTCCCACCAAGCGTTTGAGGATAGTTTACATTAATTAACATTCCATCATTGACCTTTTCAAAGTAGTCAAACTGTCCAAAAAGTTTGTTTTCAAACAATTTGAAATCAAGACCAACAGTGGCAATACCAACGCGTTCCCATGTTCTGGTTGCACTTGTAAGTCCGCTAACTTTGGCAGTGTTTTGATTATTTGCAGGCGTGCTCCCAAATACAGCCGTATTAAATGCTATTGTAGATAAGTAGTCAAATTCACCAATCCCAACCTGATTTCCTGTTTCACCATAGCTCGCCCTTAATTTCAAGAATGAGAGTACTGGCAATCCTTGCAGAAAGCTTTCTTCTGTCAATACCCAACCGATGGAGCCGTATCCAAAGTTTGACCATTGATGGCCTTCAGCAAACCTGGATGATCCATCTCGTCTACCTGAAATTTCAAACAAGTATTTGCCCTTATAACCATAGTTGAATCTACCGATATAAGAGTATAATCCCCAATTGCCAGATCCACCTTGTGCTTGAACCAATTGATCATTTGCACCAAGGTTTAGGTCATAAACACCAAAGTCTTCAAATCCTCTTCTATACCCATATACTCTATTGTTTCGTCTTTTTTCTGCGGTAAGGCCCAGCATAGCGGAAAAGTCATGATCACCGATAGCTTTATTATAGTTTAAGAATCCACCGTAAATCTGATAGGTGATTTTTGTCTTCTCCTGCTCAATAAAGGATGTAGAATTTATGTTTGCACTTGTTTCAACTCCATCCCAGGTATAGGTTTTTACCGTTGTCTTATACAGCATATTATCACCGGTTACATTGTCAAATGAGGCTGTTCCCCTGAATGATAAATCCTTGGTTAGTTTGATAGTAGCAGCAAAAGCAGCTTTTAACTGATCCTGTGAATCAAATTCCTTTCCCCCGTCACTTGATGAGGCAACAGAATTTCTGTTACCAGCGGTATTAAAGTTGGCGTACCAGAACCCATCCGGTGTTTTGGCAGGCCAAATCGCAGGATCATACGCAGCAGCTTCCCTATCCAAACCCGTTGACGGATTCTCGATATCGATATGAAAGTAAGAAACTGAGGTCTCAAGCTCCAGCCAATCAGTCACGTCATAGTCATAATTCAATCTTAAGTTATATTGTTCTTTACCATCATAAGCTGTCTGCAACATTCCTCTATCTTCTGCCCAACCTGCAGAAAAGCGATAATTTGACCGGTCTGATGAACCAGATAAACTCACGTTCTGTTGATGAGAATAAGAATTTCCCCACATGTCATCAGCACGCTGCGAAGGTTCCATATACATATCACCCCAGTACTGGGTAGGATATATTCCTGGTTCCCCGGTTTGCATTCTTTCCAGGTTTTCTCGGCTTACCCAACCCCAGTACAATGGCACCCTATCCTGATCAGCTGCTTCCAACCAAACAGTGGCATATTCCTGCATCGTTGCCGATTGAGGCATGATACCTATGGTATTTAATCTCGTATTTGAACTAAAATTCAACTTCATTTTACCTGAACCCTTTTTAGTGGTTACCAGGATTACGCCATTTGAGGCCCTGGATCCGTAGATCGCAGCAGCACCATCTTTCAAGACACTTATATTATCAATGTCATCCGGATTCATAGAATAAAATGCTTCCATATTTACTGTTGGAGCCCCATCAATTACAATTAAGGGTTCCCCTCCATTAACAGAAGTGGCACCCCTGATCTGGAAATCCCAATCTTCTCTCCCTGGTTGCGCTGAACCACGTGTCACCACCAAACCTGGAGTTTGCCCTTGAAGTAATGCTGCGGTATTCGTAACAGCCCTGTCAGTAAACACTTCATTACTAACCGTTTCAACCGAGCCTGTAAGGGTAGCCTTCTTCTGGGTACCATATCCAACGACTACTACCTCTCCAAGCAGCTCAGAGTCGGTATCCATACTCACATTGATCGTACTCTGATTGCCTACTTCAATTTCCTGGGTTTCATATCCGACAAAGGATATAGTAAGAACAGCAGTTTGAGGCACATTTATCCTGAAGTTTCCTTCAATATCTGTGGTGGTTCCATTGGTGGTACCTTTTTCAATGACCGAAGCACCCGGAAGTCCTTCTCCGTTTTCATCGAGAATTTGTCCGGAAACAGTATTGGTCTGGGCCATCATCGAAGTGGTGATGCCCAGTGCCAATACCAGCAAAAACAACCTTAACAAGGCGTTTGATTTGGGTAAAATTTTAATTTCCATGTTACTTTTTTTTAATAATCAAAATGAATTTTTTAAAGAATGAATCTTATAGACTCATCGCTTACATCCTATAAGGATTAAGCTTGTGTAAAGGAGCTATAGAACAGATCTCCTCGCTGTAGAATTATTGTAGTTTTTGTTGTCATATACATCGGGCTTTTGGTTTAACATTATTGATTGGTGAATTAGCAAAAATTCATATGCCAATATTATGTCAATCCTATGCCGACGGATATAACTCATCATTCAATAATGATAAAATATGATCCAAAAAGCTCGTTGTAATTATCTAAATGATGATTTTCAGGATGTTTTTTGAATTTCCTTCATGTTTTGTTCAGAAAACTCAACCGGAGTCATCCCAAACAATTCCCTGAAGGTTTTGGAGAAGTAAGCAGTGGAATTAAAACCTGATCTGAAGGCAATTTCCTTAATAGATCCAGATTTCTTCTTTAACAATTCTGCAGCAAACTTCAGTCGGATGGTCCGGATGTAGTTACTTGGGTTTTGACCGGTCAGTGAATTGATCTTGCGGTAAAACTGAGAGCGACTGATGCCCAGCTCTGTAATAAGCGACTCCAGGCCAAAATCCGATTCGTCAATATGGTCCATGATAACCTGGTTTACATCATCCAGGAATTTCTCATCCAGGGTATTGGTGGTCACCTCACTGGATGATAAGATAGATGCCTGAGATAAGAAGCGTTCCTTTATCTTCCTCCTGGTCTCCAGTAAATTCTGAATTCTGGCCTTTAATACACTCACATTAAATGGCTTGGGCAGGTAAGCATCTGCACCCAGCTTATACCCTTCTATCCGATCCTCTTCCAGACTTCTGGCCGTCAACAGGATGATGGGGATGTGGCTGGTTTCCAGGTCAGTCTTCACCTTCTCACACATCTCAAAACCATCCATCTCTGGCATCATGACATCACTTATTATGATGTCGGGAAAGTACTTCTTCACCTTTTCCAGCCCTTCCACACCATTCATGGCCTCTCTCACGCTGAAATGGTTTTTCAACTCATTTTTCAGGTGCATACGCAGCTCCTTGTTATCCTCAACAATCAAAATCGTCTGGTGGGTATTCTCTGCCTTGTGGTCTATATGGCTGGCATTTTCACCAGCAATGGCCATTTCATATTCCAGAGATTTTACATTATTGATATCAAATTCACGGATATTCTGCCTGATTTCCCGATTGGCTTTTAAGGCTTCTGTCAGTTGAGGACTTTCAAAGGGGATCCTTACAATAAATTCGCTACCGACTCCGTAAGTACTCTCCATCTCAATTTCACCACCATGTTGCTCAACAAGGCTCTTGGTAAAATTCAATCCGATCCCTGTGCCCGTCCGGGTATTATCTACGTGGAAAAAACGCTCAAAAATAGCTCCTTGTTGCTCTGCCTTAATCCCAACACCCGTATCTTTCACTGCAATTTCAATATAGTCTTGCTTATTTCCTCTGACTAATATTTTTTCCCGCTGAGGTCGTTTGGATATTTTCCGAATGGTTAAAGTTATTGAGCCGTTGCTTGGGGTAAACTTTAAAGCATTAGACAACAAGTTATTGATGATTTTTTCCATCTTATCCGGATCAAACCACATGTAGATGGCTTCTTCCCTGGAATCAAAAATGTAACGGATGGCCTTTTTGACGGCCAGGTCTTCAAACAACACATGAATATCCTTTAAGAAACTTACAATGTCTCCTTTGACGGGATCCAGTGGTGCCTTTCCAAGATCTACCCTCCTGAAATCAAGTAGTTGGTTGACCAGACTGAGCAACTTATGGGCACTTCGCTGTATCACAGCAGCTGACTCAGTCACGATCTCCGGATGTTTTGCAAATGATATGATCTTCTCAACCGGATTGAGTATGAGTGTAAGCGGGGTGCGGAATTCATGAGAAACATTCATAAAGAAACGCAGCTTCAACTGGTCCAATTCATGCTCTCTTTCCTCATTGATGATCTTATTATAATATTTGACGCCAAACCAAATGAGGATGATCGTAAGCGTAACATAGGATAAATAGGCCCACCAGGTGCGCCATGGAGGTGGCAGGATGGTAATTTCCAGTGATGCGGTATTGGCATGATCCCAATCTCCATCTATCAGTGACTTTACTTCAAACCGATAATCTCCCGGATTCAGACCGGCATAGTTAGCCACCCTGTTTAACTTGACACTGACAAATTCTTCTTCAAGCCCCTCCAGTCTGTAGGCATACCTGACCCCCTCAGGATTTTTCAGGTGTAAAGCCAGAAATTCAAATGTTAAATAGCCTTCATCATAATCAAGGATCAGCTTTTCGGTTTCATCCAAAGGTCGATTCAATAAAACCCTGCCATTCAGTGTATCCCCAACATTGATGATGTCATTGAAAATTTTTAGTCGGGTTATGGTTGGTTTCAAATCGACAGGCGGGTCACCCACCACGTCAGGGTCAAAAATGTTAAACCCGTTGATCCCACCGGCCATGATCCTGCCATCCCGGGTCTTTTCAATGGATTTGCTTTGGAACTCAATACCTTGCAATCCATCGTTCAGATTGAAGGTCTCCACCTCATTTGACTTAACTTTTAGCCTCGAAATTCCACTTTTAGTAGTGATCCAGATATCATGGTTATCATCTTCTTTTACTCCAAGGATCAGGTTGTTGGGCATACCATCGATGACAGAGTAAGATCTGATTAATTCGAGTTCTTCATTGAGCTTATGGAGTCCCAGATCTGTGCCCAGCCATATGTTATTTTCATGATCCTCGGTGATATAGTTTACCCGATTGCCCAAAAGATTTTCTTCTACCAAAGCACGAAAATTGAGGCTATCCAGATCGCTTTCACTGATACCTTTTAAATCTAAAACCGAAAGCCCGATAGATGTCCCGATCAACAAACGTTCCTTAGAATCTATCAACAAAGAGAAAACAAAATTGCTGTTGAGACTTAAAGGATCTGCATCCTGATACATAAAGCGTTTGAATGTACTTTTGGTGGGAATATACACATTCAACCCACTTGTTTGTGTCCCTACCCAAACCCAATGCCGGTCGTCTTCTACTGCACACCATACCGTATTCTGGCCGATGCTTGCTTCATCAGCCGGATCATGTAAAAAACGGGTAACCTGTCCTGTGACGGGATTAAATTTATTCAGGCCGCCATCCCATGTACAGATCCACAGTCCCCCATCATGGCTTTCTTCCAGGTAAAGGATTTTGTCTGAACTCAAAGATCCGGGGTTATTTGTTTGGTGTCTGTAGTGTTTAAACTTGCCTATCTCTTCCAAAAACAGGTTTAAACCACCTCCATCAGTTCCAATCCATAGTTGGCCTTTGCTATCCTGCAAAACCGATTGTGCGATCGGAGCACTTAATCCATACTCACTCCCTTGCTGATAGAAATAATGACCAAAATTTGATTTGGAAAGGACCAGTTTGACCACTCCTTCATTGTATGTGGCAAACCAAAAGATGCCGTGCTGATCCTGCAATACTTTAGAAGGTTGGTTATTAGGAAGTGAAAAAGGAATAGCTGGATCATGTTCAATATGCTGCAGAAGTTTCCCCTGATCATCGAGCAGGTAAATTCCAAAACCATCCGTAGCCACCCATATGTAACCCTGACTGTCCTGATACAGGTCAAAAATAGGCGTGTTTTGAGAGACCGGGCTTAAAATCTCAAAATGGTTTTTTGACCCCTCCCAAACCACAAGCCTGGATAAATCATTGCCAATCCAATGCTTCCCCTTACTGTCCAGCAAGGCTTCTTTTGGTAGGTGATCTAAGGTATATGCGCTGGGAACATCAATTAGGAAACGTTCGAAATGGTCTTTGTCCGGATTAAACCGGTTTAAGGACGAGCCGGCCGTTACCACCCAAATGGTGGTATCCCGGATATAAATTTTTTCAATATCATTATTGTCCAGGGAATGAGGATCATCAGGTTTATGCGTATAGTGATCGAATTCCAGCGTGGGGGATGAAAAAATATTGAATTCATCCAGTGAAGCTTTGTGTAATCCATTCCTGGTTCCCACCCAAAGTGTGTTTCTTGTGGGGTCAAAAAAGATCACACTGATAATATCCCGGATCAACGTATTATCTATATGATTCTCATGAAGTGGAATCCGGTAAAATTTATGTGAGTCTTTGTTGTACACGTTGAGCCCATTGCTCGTTCCTACCCAGACATTACCATCCATATCCTCAGTGATGGTATTTACCCGATTGTTGCTAATGGAATTCGGATCTCCAATGATGGGTTTAAATACTTCAAATTCATACCCATCATACTTATTCAATCCGTCAATCGTTCCGAACCAAAGAAACCCATCACTATCCTGGAAAACCTCCAGGCAAGTACTGCTGGATAGTCCTTCTGTTGTACTGAAGCTTTCAAACTTTGGGTTTGAATACTGAGCATTGCTTCCATACAGGAACCAACAAAAACACCAGAACATCGGTACCTTTATCCGCCACACTTCCATCTTTCTATCGTTTACGTTTCAGTTTTTCAGACAACTACTCAGGGATTGTATTAAAGTTATACGATTTAAAATGGGCTAACAAAAGTGACTATTTAGTAGCTATGTATGGCCCCATAGAGAGAAATACCTCCTGAAAATAACTTGTTAATATTCAAATTTTACAGTCTATTTGATCACATCAATTGATGAAACTTTAAAATAATATGGTTTATTTCAAATTATTATATCCCATATTGATAAATGAACCATATTTTATATTCAATGGCCCATATTTGATCAACTTTCTTTCCTGATTGATGGAACATTGTAGTCCGAACAAAAATGAGATGTAACATTCTAATCAGGAATGAAATAATGAAGAACCCTTTTACAAGTATTGTCCTACTCGGTTTATTAGTTTTTGGATGCCAGCAAAAGCAGGTTGAGGTATTGGATGTAGAAAGTCAGTTGGACTATTGCGTTAGCCAGGCGGCTAAAACACTATCGATCACTCCAAATGATTCACTGATACCCCGAAACATATCATCGAGTGAATCCAAATGGAATTTCGTGAAGTACAAAGACTGGACAAGTGGGTTCTGGCCAGGAACTTTGTGGTATTTATATGAATATACGAATGAAGATCAGTGGAAACAAGAGGCTGATCGGTTTAGTGAATACTTAAAGCCACTTTCAGTAGAACCTGCACTGGATCATGACTTAGGGTTTCAGGTGTTTAATAGCTACGGTCATGGATACAGGTTAACCAATGATCCTGAATACAAAAAAATAATTCTCAAAACAGCTGATACATTGGCCACCCTTTTCAACCCCAATGTAGGAACGATTCTGTCCTGGCCAAGGTCGGTTCCAAATATGGAGTGGCCACAGCATAATACCATCATTGACAACCTCATCAACCTGGAGCTGTTGTTTTGGGCTTCCAAAAACGGGGGTTCATCCTCACTATATGATATCGCAGTCAGCCATGCCGAGGTAACCATGAATAACCATTTCCGGTCAGATAACACCTCTTATCATGTGGTGATATATGACAAGGAAACAGGTCAGAAAATCAAAGCAGTTACCCACCAGGGGCTGGATGATGAAACGATGTGGGCCAGAGGCCAGGCCTGGGCCATTTATGGTTATACAATGGTTTACCGGGAAACAAAAGATCCCAGGTTTTTGGAATTTGCTCATGCAGTAACCAGACCTTTCCTTAACGGATTGCCTCAGGATCTCATTCCCTATTGGGACTTTGATGCACCTCGCGAAGATAAAACTCCAAGGGATGCGTCTGCGTCGGCTATTGTAGCCAGTGCATTGCTGGAGCTGGCCTCCTATACGGATGACAAAAAGCTCCGGGAAGAATATCTTTTCAAAGCTGAGAAAATGTTATTCAATCTTTCCTCTAAAAGTTACCAGAGCAGAAATCAGAACAGTGCCTTTTTGCTCCATTCCACAGGCCATTTCCCCAATGGCAGTGAGATTGACTATTCCATCATCTATGCTGACTATTATTATATAGAGGGTTTGATCAGACTGAGAAGGATCAGAAATGGTGAAGATGTTATTTGAGATGAATATGTTTTGAGCAAATTCAGCCCATACAATCAGCTAAACTGAGATGCTGGTATTTCATGAAAGAGGAACCTTATTCTTCCTTACATTTGTGGGCAAAAGATGCTAAAAATATCTATGAAGGCCCCACTGAATTTTTTTCTTTTACTCGTTCTTTTCAATGCTTCATTCATCTCAGCCCAACCTGTCAAAATCATCTTTGATACGGATATGGAATCCGATGTGGATGATGTCGCGGCCCTGGCCATGCTCCATGGTTTAGCTGACAGAGGCGATGTGGAAATATTAGCCACCATCAGCTCAAGTCTTAATCCTTGGTCAGCTCCAACCATAGATGTGATCAATACCTATTTCGGAAAGCCAGATATCCCCATCGGTAACGTGAAGACCAAAGGCGTTTATAGAAATTCCAAATATGCCAAACCCCTTTCCGAACAGTTTCCTCAGGATATTGGATTAGGTGAAAAAGCACAGGAAGCTACAAGTTTGTATCGCCGGATTTTAAGTGAGCAGGAAGACGCCAGCGTGGTCATTGTTACTGTCGGCTACCTCACCAATCTCTCGAAGCTTCTCTCCAGCGAACCGGATGAATTCAGCCCGCTGACCGGAATGGAGCTGGTCAAAAAGAAGGTGAAGCATTATGTGTGTATGGGTGGCAGGTATCCTCAGGAGCAGGATCCCGGGAAATGGGGCAACTTCAAACCGGACCCTGAGGCGGTTGTTCATGTCGCCAATGAATGGCCGACAATGATCACTTTTACTACGGGCGGGGTGTTTTCCAATGCCATTCCTACGGGCAAAATATTGTTTACCAACAAAGCTGAAAAAGGCAACCCGGTCTCAGTAGCTTATAAAATCTTCCTCGAAAGCTGGAACAGGGAGTATCATCACAGCGCGGACCTGATCGCAGTATATGTAGCAGTCAAAGGGCATGAACCCTATTTTACTATAAGGGAGGAAGGGTACTTCCATATTTTTGAAGACGGTACGCATATGTGGCGATTCCAACCCAACCGGTCCAATCATAAAATTGTCAGCGATTTTGCAGAGGGTGTTGATCCTTTGAAGGTTGCAGCAGACTTTGATGAGTTGCTGATAAAGTGAATGGTTGCCTCAGCAAAAAAGTGCGTCCAAAGCTCTCTAAAACAAATAAAATCAAATCTTCAAATTTTATCAGCGGAATACTTTTCTATAAGATCAGGTCGACATAAATTTGCAGTCGCTTTCAAGGCAACCCCTTCAAAGCATACCTAGCAGCCTCCTTAGCTCAGCTGGTAGAGCAACTGACTTGTAATCAGTAGGTCATTGGTTCGATCCCGATAGGAGGCTCTTGATTATCAGGCACTTACATATAAAACTGTAAGTGCCTTTTTTTATTTGTGACCTGTTTTGTAACCTACAACCTGTCTTTTAGGCTCTCATTTAGAATTTTACACACTTTATATTTGAAGATGTGAAACTTTCCTATTTAAGATATACCAGCTTATTATCTATTTGGTTTTACATTGGATTACAGTCCGTAGGTTGTAATGAAAACGACAATGATAATGGACCAGTTTTAGATACCCTTTTTGTGAACGATACGATTTACATTAATGATACTTTGATTATTAATGATACTGTAACCATTAATGACACAATAACAGTCATTGATACAATTTTTCTACGGGAATTTGGTGCAATAGACTTAGATGGGAATATTTACAAGACATTAGAAATTGGAAATCAAGAATGGTTCGCCGAAAACCTTCGAACCACAAAATATCAAAATGGTGATCCAATAACATTGGAGGAGGATGCAGTCGCTTGGAGTACGGGAGAGACAGGATATTGGAGTTATTATGAAAATAATCCAGTATACGATGACCCATATGGTAAATTATATAATCACTACACCATTGCCGATGAAAGATCTCTTTGCCCTGTTGGATGGCGAGTACCTACAACGAATGACTTGCAGACGTTATCAGATTACTTTGGTGGTAATCTGGAAGCAGGGGCAGCCCTTAAGGATACCGGTCTCACTTATTGGGAATCACCAAACACAGGAGCAACAAATGAATCAGGTTTTACAGGTGTTGCCGGTGGAGGACGAGGGTCAGTTGGAGAATGGATATCCTTTGGGGTATATGGTAGATTTTGGAGTTCCTCAGAAATTGACGTTTATAATGCATGGGGACGAACCTTAATATTTGATCAGACCTGGTTCAATAGAAATCAATTCAATAAACATTTTGGGTTTTCTGTGCGGTGTGTACGCGATATAGAATAAAAAAGGGAACCCCAATAATGAAGCTCCCCGATTAAGAACCAGCTATTTTAAAACAGTGTATCTAAGATAACGTTTTTAATAATCAATTATCATTGACTCAAAGAGTTTTTGCACATTATAAAAAAGGCCTCCCCAATAATTAGGAAGACCCACCAAAAACAAAAGGAAAAAGTTAAAGGGGTGAGTAACCTGGACCCACCCCTTGACGGTATCCCCATTCCTAGAACGGGAAAATTTTAATGCCTTATACTTTCCAATCTTCTACATTTGAGATCGATGGTGTATGCCAGGTCTTCCCGGTTCCGATAGCTTTAATACTTTGTGGGTTAAGAACAAACGCAACATTCACTAACCAATGACCATTGACATCTAACACAAAAGGATTTCTGAAATGATGACGAGAAAATTCTTTTATATCCAACCGATTAAGATTTTTGATATAATCCTGGCACATTTCCAGCCGTTCCAGCTCCTCATCCGTTGTATCAAACCATCTACATTTTTCATCCAGAAATGATTCAACCACAGTATGATCTATAGAAATATCCCCATCCTTGAAATGAAAGTAATGGGTAATTGAGTTTAGACGGGAATTGTGTCCAATTTCCTGCTGAAGCTCTTTAGCGAGTTGCAAAACATGCTGTAAGTCCTCCGGTATCTTTATTGACTCCTCCCCTAGATGACCGGCCAGATCCTTTGCCTTTTTATCATTTTTCAGGTGGTAGGATCTCACATAGTTTTCATCAATTGCATACAAATGCTGCATGTTCTCAATATGGTGCTTTTCGTTTAGCTCCTTCAATCTCCGGTGGATCGATTCAATACGGGCGTTGAATAATTCAACGTCCTTGCTATTTTCAAAAAGTAGTGTTTTTGTTGTTGTAAGTACTGTCATTTTATTTTGATTTTTAAATTGTAATCAGTTTTTATCATCGATGTATAGCGGCCAGTTTCGGCGAGGTATTTCCCCCCATTCAGACCAGAATTGCCGCAAGTCCTTAATTAGCTCGCTTTTAGGCCGGTCAGGTGCAACAAAGACAAATAAGGTATTGCGGATTATTTCAGCGTATTGACGGCCGTTTAAATCGGTCTCTTCGATGAATTTGATCAGCTGTTCAAAGGTTTTGATCTTCTTTTCCATTTATTATTTGAATTGTCACTGGTTTGAAATTGTCATTGTCTACCTCTGCCATTAGTTCGGTGCGGTTCATTTTGGGCACGCTATACTCTAGCAATTTGGTGATGCAGTCAATGCGCTCTTTTGGTGATAGCTTTTTGAAATCCTTTAGGAACGTTTCCCAATGGTCTGAAATCAATAGATCAATTTTTCCTCTCAGTGCCTCTGTGGCTTTATTGGGTATGCCTTTCCGGCTTGTTTTTTTACCGTGCTCCCTTGCTATTTCTTTTGTGAACTTTGTCATCGTTACTAGTCCGTTAGTTTAGCGGTCACAGTTGCAATTGATACTTTGAGTCCTCAACGGTTAAGCTGTTTAGTTTGGACCTTATCAGCTGCCTTCGTTTATACCTGGCTTGCTTTGTTAGCCCCTCACATGAATTAATCAGTCTTTCAATTTCCTTCATGGGTTCCTTTGAGCTTGAAATCAAACCACCTAATATTAAATTTTCCGTTGACGGACTTTCTGGTAATACTACCGTGAGGGATTTTTCAATTTCTGAGTAATAGTGTTTCATGGCGTTGTATGCTTTGTTAATAATTTCTTCGCTGTAGAAGTCCTGGACTGTGACTGCATAGCCAAAAGCTTTGGATGGGTTATTCAGTCTTAATTCGAATTTGAGGAGGTTGCTTGAGGGGACAACTGTCATGCTCTTTCTCCGGGAGTTCACGGTTGCGGGATACATTTTCAAAACCGTTTCCCTTTTGCCATATCTGGTAAGTTTATTCCAATACAGAGTGTCCCGATCCATTACCCTGCGGAAGTCCTTTAGTTCCCGGTGGTTGTCTTGAATTTCTTTAATGGATAATTCAACTGGAATAAGTTTTGAGACCTCAAAAGCTTTCACCCCTGCCGTTCCCATATCAACATCCAATACCGCCGATACATCCTCTATAGCCGTCTGTAATTCGATTCTATCAAATGACAAATTGTTGCCATTCTTGAACCAAGGAATTGACCCCCATACGGTAATGGTTTTCCATTCATCATTCCATTTGACTCCTAATCCGGTGTAATCTTTTTTTAGCTCAAACTTTTCATTTGACAACCTTCTTAACTGACTTTGATCAAATGCCTTTGTCTTCTTGCTTATTCTTAGAAAATCGAAGTAAGGTGGTATCCCTTGGGGGGTTACTTCTTGTAACAAATAACAAGAGGGTAAGGCATTCATGCTGTGACCTCCTTTCTATGCTCCTGTATGATTCCACCGGTCAGCTTGCAATATTGACCTTGCCATACTAGTGTTCGCCCCTCTGAGGGGCTGTAATCCGTCTCTATTAGAAGGAATGATTTGAATTGATCTTCCGATACTATTATTAATATTTGACCTTTGTAGTCCCCAACAAATAACCCACACGGGTATTTAAAAAAACTACTTACATGACTGCCATTTGATACCAGGGTGAAAGATGGCTTTGCCTTCTTCTTCAGGTAATCCGGTGGTTTCAGGTAAAGTCTTTCAGACAATATCGGGCTTTGTTCTTCATCAATCTGGAAGGCTGTTTCTCTGTGGGGGACAATATGGAATTTATTCCACCTCATTTTCCGACAATCCAATTTTTAAGGTCCTCCTCGAGAAAGTAAAGCCTGCCTGCCTGCCGGTGACCAATAAGCCGTCTTTCTCGATAAGCCTTACGGATAGTTGAAATGGCGCAAGTTGCAAACTCTGCAGCCTCCTCAATTGGCATTGGTTTTGAAGTTTCTCTATTATTGGGTTGTGCTTCCCGTAGCACCCTCAGAAACATTTCTTCGAGATCCTGAGGAGTCAAGTTTATTATTGTTTGTGTGATACTTTCCATTTTGTAAAAGAAAATATCTCAACAAAGAGTAAGTAGAATAATGGGTGCTATGTAGTGGACACAAACAGAATTTGTTTGAGGTGTTACTGTCCAGTTCTGGCGCGCTGGATAGTCTTAGCAGATACTCCAAAGAGCTGTGCCAAAAATTTATCCGTTAGTCGGTGATTACTTTTTTGTAATTGGATAATAAGGTCAAAGTTTTCCCTGATAACTTGCGGCCATATCTTTTCAATTTCAGACTCTTTTATTTTTCGCCCTGAACCATTGATTGGTTTGTCTAATAATTGGGCTATTGCCTTTAGTAAGACCTTATTTTTTATTGTAATTGATCCTTGAGTTGATGCTATTGTTATGTGGGTCAAAGGCTCTTTGCAGATTCTACTTAGATCTTTTGTCTCTTTTATAAAGTCAGTAACGAGATTAGTTCGAGACAAATAAACCGCAGCAGTCTTTTGCTGCAAATCCCAAAGAATATTAAAGTCATATATACCTAGAGTAATACTGTCGGCATGCTGTTTATTCCACATAGCTATAAATGATCTTACTTCCTGCTTGAACTTACTTCTCCTATCTACTCTTTCAGAACCTTTGCTTGAGTTCATTTTATTTCATTCATAAAAATTAACCCGATTTGGCTTTTTATTAGTCATATTAACCTCCTCCTGAGCTTCTAATATCTGCGACTTTCTCTGCGCTCTCTTTTCGTTTTTCCTTAGCAAAACCATCTAGGTACGCCTCAGTAGTATTTATATTCTGATGGCCTAAGGCCTTACTGATTTCAGCGTTTGTAAGACCACGATTAAGCGCATAGGTTGCCCAACTATGTCTTGCTGTGTAAGTTGTAATTGATTTGCTCAATTTTAGCTTTTCACAAGCAATGCGTTTCAAATATTTATTTGTTGTCTTTATAAACTGTCTCAGCTTTTTATTTTGTGTTTCAGGGTTATCCTCTTCATCGATGATGTCAAATACTAGGGGGTTATTTCCTAGTTTATGGACCCTGCGCCGAGCTATCAATTCATCAAGTTCGCCTGTTACAGGAATATGAATTGTACTGTCTGTATCCTCGGTCTTTTTTCTGATAAGTACAATTTCACCATCTATGAAGTTAGATTGTCTCAATTGGATAATGTCCGCAAAATTCAGACCTGCTGCATGATAGGATATCCAGAAGAAATCCAAAGCCTTTGCTTCAGCTTCATTACTTGGCTTATAATCTAAAAGCATAACAAGTTCTTTTGCTTCCAGTGCTATTTTACGTCCATGTCCTTTCGGTATTTTATATCCTCCTTTCTTGAATGGATAGTCAGCCAGATTTACAAGCCCTGTCCTGATAGCCTTATTGTAAATCACCCTAAGTGATCTTAAATAAATTCCAATCGTTGTGCGACTTTTACCTTTTTGGTTCATCCATCTTTGATACTTTTCAAGAAATTCAATGGTGACATCCTTAATTGTCGCATTAGGTGCAAATGTTAATAGTGATTGCTTGGAGTTATTGAAACTGACCGCTGAACCAATTTTATCACGTTCTCGCTTGTCTTTGATGTCCTGATCAAATAAGTACTCTAGCGAATCCCTTTTATCTTTAGAGTCGCTGTATAGCTCTTTAAATCGGTAGTAGCTGAATCGGTTTCCCAGGTCTTTGATTACATAATTTGCTTCGTTATATCTTTTCTCCAATAACTCCTTATCTCTGATCTTGTCACTACGCCTAAGATTGATGGAACCGTATACGGCTTGGCTTATGGTGGCGAAATCCTTTTCGCTTAAATCAACCTTAGTTGCAAAGAATTTTTTTTCATTCTTATGATATACAGCCACCTTGACATTATGCAGTCCATTTGCTTTTGCTCTTTTGTCTAATCTTAGTTTTACCGATGCCATTTTTGTAATACGTTTTGTAACCTGTTGTATCCGATATTGTAACCTGTAAGTTAATCAAAAAAGATATAACAGAATAGCAATAAACATACAATATATTGTCTTTAATGGCCCTTATAAGCAGATTAATGATAATGGAATAATTGTACAAAAATATACAGGTATGGGACTTGTAATCAGTAGGTCATTGGTTCGATCCCGATAGGAGGCTCATTATTAAAGACAATTATGTTAATTCATGGTTGTCTTTTTTTGTTTATACGGCAATCATCTGGTGTTGCAGTCTGATATTGAAAATACGGGTAGTTTCTCAAGTCTTCCTCCATACCGCATCCAGTCTCCCTGAAGTCATCACTAGTCGTTCTCTAATCTCCGACTAATCTTTCTCCAATCAAGTCCCGTCATGAGCAGACTGTTGTATCTGGAATTACAACCCTACTGTTACCACCTCGCTTTCCAAAAGCTGGATTTAATGGACAGGAGATTGAATCTACTATGCATTGCACAAACTCAATTGGTTCATCATTCCCTCTGTTGCAGCCCCTCTACTATCGACCAAACGGGTCAAAACTGTTTAACTTTTATTCACCGATACTTAAACACCATTCACCGACAGAGTTTCCGGTCAAAATTTCAATCCCCCTAGGTTAGGGGTATAATTCAAACAAAAGCGATGAGCAAAAACAGGACATAATCTCAAAAAGCATTGGCTAAATGCTTAATGAATATCTCCACAATCAATAAGCCTATGAAACGAATACTCTTAATCGATGATGAAAAAATCCTCAGGGAATCCATGGCTGACGTCATTGAAGCCATTGGCCATCAAGTGGAATCTTATCCCTCCATCAACTCAGCGATGCTAAATGCTGATCTCGCCCTCTTCGATATTATTATCTGCGATATCGGACTGCCCGAAGAAGATGCATTTACATTCATAAAAACCATCAAAGAAAGCTTCACTCAGCATCGCTTTATCCTGCTCTCAGCATTTTCAGAGGAAGAAAACATTCAAAAGGGACTTGAAGGTGGCGCAGACGATTACCTGGTAAAACCTCCATCCATAGAGGATCTTCAGTACGCTATTAACGACAATAACATTCACAGTTATGCATTACAGGAGATTTGATAATCAGCCTCTCAGAGCCTAGCATCCAATCTGCTTAAAGAAAACCTTAACACATCCACCATGGAACTATTACAAAGCGTATTTGACCAAACTTCCCTAAAAGCTGAAGATATACCCTCCTTAAGGGGAGTAACTTTAGTGGGAACCATAGATGTAAATATTCAAAGTAAGCAACAATTCTGGTCTGATGACCTTTACCATTTTCTGGGACTTAAGCCAGGAGTTGTTATTTCCAATCATGAATTATTCCTTTCTCATGTGTTGGAGGAGGATCGAGCCCAACTTCGGGCAACCATTGAGGAACGCTATGATGGACTGGGAGGTGAAAAATACAAATTCTATAAAATCAGGACTGGAAATGGTACCATTTCTAGTGTAATGAGTGTTGCTGAGGAGATGAATGGTGAATCTGGTTATCCGGAAAACATATTTATCAAAATATTTGAAGTTTCCAAGGTGGTGGGGTCAAACCATCTCAAAGACAACCTCGGAGATCACCTTTCATTTAAATGGCTGAACAGGGTTTTTGAAAATAAAGTTGCGGGGATTTTTATCCTCAATGATAAGGGACAGTTTTTAAGAACCAACACCACTTTTCAAAAATGGTCTGGTTATAGTGCTGAAGAATTAAAGCACCTTACTTTCCTGGACCTGACTCCTATGGAAGAAAAGGAGTCATACCAAAAGGAAATAGATAAACTGGTTACCGGAAAATCAAATTCCTATGTGCTGGAGAAACAATTGTTGACCAAATCCGGCGAGTTGCGATGGGTAGAAGTGCATGGTTCGGTCATCGATGAAGAGTCCTTTTATGTGCTAGGCTATTTGACAGATATTCATGAAAAAAAGATCACTCGAAAAAAGTTTCAGACCAGTGAAGATCAACTCTACGAAGCACAAAAAATAGCCAAAATCGGTTCGTGGGAAGTAGACCTGAAAACACTCAATATCACCTGGTCGAGGGGGATGTTTGACCTGATGGAAGTAGCCCATGATTTTATTCCGGATGTTGAGTCAATCTTGCAATTTATCCATCCGGATGATCTTGACATGTTTCAAAGTAAAGTGTCTGCCAATGAAGAACTCAAAGATTTTGAAGTACGACATGTGACTAAAAGTGGGGTTAAGCACCTATTAATTAACTCCAAATTGGATCTGGATGAAAATGGAGCTCCTAAACTTTACCATGGCACCTCGCAGGATGTGACTGATAGGTTCATCAGTTCAAAGAGGTTGCAGTTGGTTCAGGAAACATCCAAACTTGGCTGGTGGGAAACAGATCTCATTAGCAATGATAGTAAATGGTCCGACTCAGTTTTCGAGTTATTTGGACTGGACAAAGCAACCACTAAACAATCGTTCAAAACATTCCTGGAGACTGCACACCCTGATGACCATGAAAAAGTTCTAGCTATCAAAAATGACAGGAATGTCCAAATCAATGGATGGCATAACATGGAGAGCAAGCACAAAGGTCCTGATGGAACTTATCATTATTTAGCTACAAGTGGACAATACATCTGGGATGGAGATAAACCTGTGAAGCTGATTGGTACCATGATGGATATCAGCGACCTCAAGGAAATTCAGATCCGACTTGAAGAAGCTCAGCAAATTGCTAATATTGGATGGTGGGAAGTGAACCTGATGAGTGGAGAGTCTAAGTGGTCTGATACAACTATCGATATACTTGAAGAGAATAAAAGAAGTAACACTTTAACATTTTCAGGGTTTGCTGACGGAGTCCACCAGGATGATCAGGAATGGTTTTACACCGACCTAATTAATAATAAGGAAGGATGGGTCAATAAAGAAATTCGCTATAAACGCAAGAAAGGTGGATACAAGCATATCGTTACAAGCGGTAGGGTATTTTTTGATGAAGATAATCCGGTAAGACTTGTTGGGACTATCATGGATATATCATCCTTGAAAGAAACCCAGATCAAACTAGAACAGGCACAGAAGCTCGCCAAGGTAGGCTGGTGGGAGTTTGATCTGACAGGTGAAGAAAATAATTGGTATTCTCCGGAACACATGCGGATCATGGGAATTGAGAATTTGGATGAATTAAAGACTTTTGAAGACTTTTATGAATTTATCCACCCGGATGACAGAGACCGTGTAAAAGAAGCACAGCGTAATGGCTTCGAAAATGGTGGATGGTCCAATATGGTACACAGGATCATCACCAAAACCGGAGAGGTCAAGCATATTACAAGTGATGCGACCATAGAAACAGTCGATGGGGAGCCCTTAAGGCTATTTGGGACGGTCTATGACATCACCTACCTGAAGGAGATCGAACAGAAACTAAGTGGAAATCTTGTTAACCTGGAAGCGATGGTCAAATCCATGGACAACATTGTACTCCTTATTAATGAAGATCTAAGGTATCAGGAAGTTTTCTGTAATAATCCGGCTCTGTTAGGCACAAGAGTGGACAAACTAGTAGGTAAAAGTTTGAGTGATAATCTGGATGAAGTCCATGTTAGACAGATTTTAAAAACCAAAGGGATTCCAAAGGAAACTTTAATCAGAAGCTTCAAAGCAGCTTTGAATGGAAAACCAATAGATCCGTTTTCATTTGAGTACATATACAATGAACATAAATTTTGGCTTGAAGCAAAGTTCCATCCTTTTAAGGGTCAGGATGGTTCAAAATGGCTGGCTATTACCGTCAATGACATCACAGCCAGAAAAAATGCAGAAGAAGAACTGATAAAGAGCGTTCAGAAAGAAAAGGAGCTTTCTGAGCTACAATCTCAATTCGTTTCCATGGCTTCTCACCAATTCAGGACACCACTTACAGTAATAAAAGCCAACATGCAATTGCTTGAGCTTTCCAGACTTCAAAGTCCTGTGATTGACAAGGTTACAAACAGATTGAATAAAGAGGTTGACCGGTTGGTTAATTTGATGGAGGATATCATGGCCATGGGTAAGGTACAATCAAAACATTTTGAGCCAAACCTAAAACCTGTTAATCTCATTTCAATATTGAAAAAGATCAAGCTGGAGGTAGAAAGACAACAGAAGGATCAACGAACATTAAATATATCCATTGAAGGGGAGGAAAGGTATTTAGACCTGGATGAACAATTTATAGAACATGCCTTACACAACTTGATTGACAATGCTTTTAAATATTCTCCAAAGGCAGCTAACCCGGAAGTAAAATTACAATTTTGTGATGAAAAAGTGGGCATCAGAGTCACAGACTACGGGATTGGAATCCCCAAAAAGGACCAGGACAGTTTATTTAATTCTTTTCAAAGAGGAAGTAACTCACAGCATATTCAGGGTACCGGACTCGGCCTGGCGGTAGCTAAAGAATTTGTGAGACTTAATAACGGGACCATCTACTTAAGCAAAGAGACAAAAGAGGGCACCGAGTTTTGTATTGATCTCCCTGCTAAACTAAAAAAATCATGAAAAGAAACAACATACTCGTAATCGATGATGAGGTAAATATCGCCCAAACGCTGGCTGATTTACTCGAGCTCAAAGGATATGAAGTACAAACTGCCCAAAATGGTCTGGCAGGATTGACTAAAGCAGTAAGAGAAACTCCGGACCTCATTTTATGTGATGTGATGATGCCTAAAATGGATGGGTATAAAGTATTGGAAGCCATTCGGGAAAACAATAAACTCAAAAAAATACCTTTCATTTTCCTTTCAGCAAAAGGAAGCAGTGAGAATTTTAGAACAGGACTGGACCTTGGTGCAGACGACTATATGGTCAAGCCCATCGATGCTAACCATCTATACGAAGTCATAGAAAACAGACTTGAAAGATACAATCACTTGCTGGAGATAGGGCATCTTGAAGAAAATCAACGAATGACTGGTGAGCTACATGACACACTTCAACAGACCTTGCTAGGGCTTAAAATGAATTTGGCCTATATATTGGAAAACACAGCGGATCATCCATTCCAGAATAGAATAAAACAAGGGCTCGACACAACGAATCTGGCACTTTATCAGCTAAGGATGATCATCGAAGATGCTGATATCACATTTCAGGAAACAGACTTTATCACTGCTTTAAACAATCTGGCTAATCGGGTAAACGGTTATGTTCCCTTTGAAATTAGGATCAAGACTGAAATCAACAGAGAAATTGAAAAAGAGCAATCTAAGGTTCTACTTAGGACAATGTTTGAAATATTCAATAACACGATAAAACATTCAGAGGCGGAAAAACTAGAGATCCATATTTCATCTGATGACAAGGGTCTTCAACTGATTATTTCCGATGATGGCTGCGGATTTGACATCAAACAGGTAAAGGGAGGTCATGGATTGAAAAGTATCAGTAAAAGGGTAGAAAGTATAGGTGGAAGCTTCTTGCTAAATAGTACGGTAGGAAAAGGTACTACAGTCAAAATCTCCCTAAAAAATGATGCATAGATGAAACGGATATTGATCATAGAAAATGAACGAAATATCAGGGAGTCTCTCTCCGATCTGCTGGAGCTCATGGAACATGAGGTGCTTCAGGCATCCAATGGAAAAGAGGGATTAACCCTTGCCAGGGAGGCAGCTATCGATCTTATCTTGTGTGATGTGAATATGCCGGAGATGAATGGTTACGAGGTATTGGCAGCATTAAAAAAGACCGACTTGCTCACCTTTGTGCCCTTTATCTTTCTAACAGCCAGATCTAAAATGGAAGAGCTCCGCACGGGAATGGATCTTGGTGCTGATGACTACATCACTAAACCATTCACCTATGAAGGCCTTGAAAGGGCGATTAAAACTGCAATCGACAAAAAACATCATCTCATTGATCAATTCTATGGATTGCAAAATCAATTGACCAAAGAGCAGTCAAAACTTGAAAATCTTAAAAAGATCAATGCTCATGATGTCAGAGGGAAACTGGCCTTTATGCAGGGCCTCTTTCCCATGATCAAAAATGGTAAACTACCGCTTCAATACGGTATAAAAAAACTGGAAGAATCCGGAGAAGAGCTGGACAAGTCCATTCAACAATTGAGCGAGCTGGCCAACGAATCAAAGTCGGAAAAGCTACCTAAAAACAAACCCCTTGAAGAAATCAATTCCATATGGATCATCGATGATGATATGACTCAAAATTGGGTAACTAAGACCATGTTTCATGAGGTCAATGAACATTGGGAAATTCAGGAATTCAACAACCCTTTAAAAGCACTTAACATGATCGAAAAAGACCCTCCTGACCTGATTCTACTAGACATTAATATGCCTGAAATGAATGGGTTTGAATTTCTGGAGCGCATAGCCAATTACGATCCGCGTATACAAGTAATTATGCTTAGCTCATCTGTTTCTTTAGAAGATATTGAAAAATCAATGAGTTACACTCATATAATCGACTACTGGGTTAAGCCCCTGAAAGCAGAAAAGATCAAGCAACTACTCAATGACTGATATGAAAATCGCTTTATTCAATGTTTTACCCTACCTTGTTAGTTTCCATTCACCGAAACTCAATGGTTGTTCACCGAAACTCAAAGTGCGCTCCCTATATAATGGAATGCCCTCGTTATTTTTTTCTTCAGTTTTGTGAATCCAAATTAACATCTATTCATGACAGATTTCAAACCCTTATCGATACTACTCATAGATGACGACACCATCGAACGAATGAAGTTTAGCCGTACCGTCTCCGCACATCCAAAGGCGAAACAGGTTCATGTCAGGGAAGCTATCAATGGTGAAGAAGCACTGAAAATACTCAAAGAGGAAAATTTTCTTCCCAACATCATCATCCTTGATCTAAACATGCCGCGTATCAATGGCCTTGAATTTCTCAAAATTCTTAAAAATGATGAAGTACTCAAATTTATTCCATCCATCGTAATGACAACCTCCTCCAATCAGCTGGATATGCACGAATGCTACAAAATAGGTATCGCTGGATACGTGATTAAACCACTGAAGTACGAAGATTATGAGAATAAGGTAGCCAAGCTCATCTCCTACTGGAGCATGAATGAATTGGTTGAAACTGAAGATGCAGTAGCTAATTAGGAAGAAATATCATCATTAATTGCACTTTGACACCTGATACTTTAGCTCAAGAACTGATTAGTTAGGGTTGATAAATTCACAAATAATGCTGTTATTTATGGTCAATTCCAATATTAATGGCTGAATTACCGCTACACGCATTTGGCTTTGGAGTTTGCCCATGAAGAAACCAGAAATTCCAAAAAACGAAGGAGAGAGACTGGAGGAGCTTAAATCCTACTCCATTTTGGATACGCTCTCCGAAGACGAATATGATGAAATTACCTCTTTGGCATCAGAGATTTGTGGCACACCCATCTCATTGATTAGTCTGGTGGATGAAACCCGACAGTGGTTTAAGTCTCATCATGGAATGGCAAGCAGTGAAACACCCAGAGATTATTCATTTTGTGCTCATGCCATCAATGAACCGGAAGATGTTTTCATCATTGAAGATTCAAGGCAGGATCTTCGTTTTTCAGACAATCCTTTAGTAACAGACGAGCCCCATGTGATCTTCTACGCAGGTGTACCCCTGGTCACGAACAGAGGGTTTTCCCTGGGCACACTATGTGTCATAGACAACAAGCCTAAGCTTCTTAATGAGGGTCAGATGAAGTCATTGAGAACTTTGGCGCACCAGGTCATCAAGTTATTGGAACTGCGAAAAAATGAGCGACTACTGGAGTCTGCTTTGAAAAATCTTCAGGAACAAAATGAAGAACTTAATGATTATGCTCACATCATCTCGCATGACCTGAAGTCTCCTATCAGGAATATAGAAGCCTTGGTAGCATGGTTACAGCAAGATTATAAGGAGTTGCTGGATGGTAAGGCTACTGATACCATAGCACTCATAAGATCAAACCTTGAAAAAATGGATGGGCTGATCGAAGGGGTTTTAAAGTACTCAACGATAGATAAGAAAAACCTTGTTCGTCAAAAAATCGATCTGTCTCTTCTCCTTCCGGATATCATTCAGATCATCAATATTCCTGAAAACTGTACCATTAATATACAGAAGGGATTCCCAAAAATTGTTGGTGATAAAATCAAGCTTCATCAGGTTTTTCAAAACCTCATTGAAAATGCCATTAAGTACAATGACAAGGAAAAATGCGTAATAACCATTGGTTATTCACCGCTAAGGGATGGATACGAGTTCCATGTGAAGGATAATGGTCCCGGCATTGAAACCCAGTTCCATGAAAAGATCTTCCAGATGTTTCAAAGACTCGATCATGAGGTTGAATCCACCGGGATAGGACTTTCCCTCGTCAAAAAGATCATCACCCACTACGGAGGAAAAATCTGGCTTGAATCAACGCTCGGGCAAGGCACAACTTTCCACTTCACTCTCCCATCCCAATGACAGCACCCAATCTTTCAACGATCCATAAGATGTCGCAGGGTGACAGGGAGTTCGAAAAGAAAATATTGAGTGTGGCAAAAGTGGAGCTACAGGAGGAAGTCAAGACATTCAATAAAGCCATCGAGCTGGTTGAGTACCAGCAGGCAGCCCAATTGGTACACAAGATCAAACACAAAATCAGTTTATTAGGTATGGAGGAAAGTTATAACCTCGCCGCCACATTTGAAGCACAGCTTAACAATGGATCGGAATCATTACTACCTGATTTTAGGCTTATTTTGGAAAAAATGATTACTTTTTTAGAAGAATCAGAATAAAAAAAATGACCTGTATCATAATAGATGATGAAGGCACCTCCAGGGTAATTCTTAACCAGTTTTGTGAAGCGACTTCTGGGTTGGAGCTGGTAGATGAATTTCCCAACGCCATGGAGGCCATTAAGTTCCTGAACAAGAATGAGATAGACCTCATATTTCTGGATATTCATATGCCGGACTTTTCCGGTTTTGATTTTATCCAGACAATCAAAAATCCGCCAAAAATCATCCTGACGACATCTGATCACGGGTTGGCACTGGATGCCTTTGAATATGAGTGCATCGTAGATTACCTGGTAAAACCCATCCTCCCGGATCGTTTTCAAAAAGCTGTCAATAAAGCATCTAAATTTGTTGTGCCCTCAAAGCAGGCCCAGCCAGTTGCGGAAAAATCAGAACCAGAAGCTACCTCCGTACCTTCAAACAAAGAATTCTATGTCAACATAGACCGAACACTGATCAAGATAAAGACACCCACTGTCAAACTGATTGAAGCAAAAGGAGACTACATCTATATCAAGACCACTGAAAAAGATTATAAAGTACACTCCACCCTCAAAAAGATCGTAGATAAACTACCTGAAGATTCCTTCTTACAGGTGCACCGGTCATACGTCATCAACCTTTCCATGATCATTGATATCCAGGACAACAGCATCCTGATAGATGAGGATGTGATACCCATCAGCAGATCCAAACGACCTGAGCTGATCCGAAGGCTGGATCTGCTCTGAAAAAGCCATAATGAATAAAAAATAGCTTATTCTGATGGTTCATAATTCAGATTCGTTCATCGCTTACGTAGGTTCCATCACGCACCTGGAATTTTCATAAAGTATCATGTGACAATCCCCTCCATTTTTCATAATTTACAAAGCTTTATTTTCACCCCGGTTCAATGAACAACACCCCACAATTCATCGATCAGCTCAAGCAGGAAATTTCAGGCGATGTGCTTAACGACCCAGCCTCCCTCGGTATGTACGCCACCGATGCAAGCATATATCAGATCAGCCCCAAAGTCATTGTCTTACCAAAGAATAAAGATGACGTTAAAAAAGCCATTGCCCTGGCCAATGAATTCAAAGTGACCATCTTACCTCGCGGGGGTGGTACCAGCCTGGCTGGTCAGACAGTCGGGTCATCGATGATCCTGGACTTTTCCAAGTACATGAACAACATCCTCGAGCTCAATGTAGAAGAGCAATGGGTACGGGTGGAGCCTGGAAAAGTCCGTGATGTACTGAATCAGGAGCTGGCCCAACATGGGCTTCATTTTGCTCCCGACCCTGCTACCTCCAGCCGCGCCAATGTTGGTGGTATGGTGGGCAACAATTCTTCAGGAACCAAAAGTGTGATCTTTGGCAAGACCGTGGATCATGTGCTGGAAGCGGAAGTCATCCTGGCGGATGGCACGGAATTGAAACTGGGGGAATTATCTAAAGAAGCCTACCAGAAAAAGGCCAGCCAATCTGGCAGAGAGGGAAAAATCTATCAACGTTTTGAAGAGATCATCTCGGAGCAAAAGGAAGAAATAAAAACGCGGTTTCCGAAGGTGATGCGTCGTGTGGGTGGTTACAACCTGGATGAATTTGTCGATACAGATCAATGGAACCTGGCCAAGCTGGTCACAGGCAGTGAAGGTACACTGGCAGTTACTACAGCCCTCAAACTAAACCTCACACCCCTGCCGAAATACAAATCTGTGTGCGTGGTGCATTACGATAAGCTCCTGGAAGCGATCAGTTCAGTCGAATTAATGCTGAAATACAATCCGTCAGCCGTTGAGATCCTGGATGATACGGTCATCAGACTAAGTCGTGAAAACCTGACCACCAAACATCATTGTCATTTCCTGGAAGGAGATCCCAAAGCCATATTGATCGTGGAGTTTTATGGTGACAGTGAGGCAGATGTGCTGGACCGACCCAAAAAGATGATTGAAGACCTGAAAAGTCATCAGTTTGGATATGCCTATCCCCTCTTTCCCGATGGAGAAGCTTACGAAGACGTCTGGGTGATCCGTAAAAAAGGGCTGGGTCTGATGCTCGGGATCAAGGGCGAAAAGAAACCCCTTCCCTTCATTGAGGATGCAGGTATTCCTGTGAAACACCTGCCCACTTACATCGATGAAGTGCTCAAAGTTTGTGAAAAGCACCACACCAATGTAGCCATGTATGCCCACGCCAGTGTCGGGGTGATTCATGTGAGGCCTATACTCGACCTGAGACAAGAAGAGGATATTGAAAGGCTGCAAAAGATCACCGAAGAAACCTTCGAGCTTGTGATGAAGTATGGGGGTTCCTGGAGCGGTGAACACGGAGATGGGCTGGTGAGAAGTGCCTATAACGAGCGCTTTTTTGGTCCGAAGCTCTATGAAGCCTTCAAAGAAATTAAAACACTTTTTGATCCGGATAACCTGATGAATCCAGGCAAGATCGTGGAAGCACAAACCATAGAAAAGAATCTCCGCTATGGGGTGAAGTATAAAGATCAGCAGCTCAAAACGGAGTTTCAATATAAAAAAGAACAAGGCTTCCGGGAGTCTGTGCACATGTGTACCGGGGTAGGCGAATGTCGTAAGGTCATCGGTGGCACGATGTGTCCCAGCTTTAAGGCCACCAGGGATGAAGAGCATTCTACCCGGGGTCGAGCCAACGCTTTACGCTTAGCGATGTCCGGTCAGCTCAAAGCCGAAGGCCTGGATGGCCAGCGTATCCATGAAGCCCTCGACTTGTGTCTTTCGTGTAAGGCCTGCAAATCCGAATGTCCCAGCAATGTAGACATGGCTAAAATGAAAAGCGATGTACTGCAAATGTATTATGACAAAAACGGAACCTCCTTAAGAGATAAGTTCATTCGGGATTCTTCCAAAGCTGCCAAAAAGTTTTCCGGAACGCTGGCCAGTGTCATCAATACCATTCAAAAGAGTAAGGCCTTTCGAAATATCATGGAATGGTCGGCGGGATTTGATCAAAGGCGATCATTGCCAGCCTATGCCAAAGAACCTTTCTATCAATGGTTTGAAAAGAACCAAGATAAGGTGTCGAGGGGCGATCGGAAGGTTGTGCTGTTTGCAGACACCTACCTCAACTTTCATGAGCCGAACATTGGTATTTCCGCTGTTGAACTGTTAACGTCTTGTGGGTATGAGGTGTTGTTGGCCAGTGTAGGCTGCTGTCAGCGACCACGAATCTCCCATGGATTCCTGAGGGATGCCAAAAAAGAAGGATTGAAAACACTACAGGGACTGAAACCTTACCTGGATGAAGGACTCCCGGTTGTAGTGTGCGAGCCCAGCTGTGCATCGGCATTGAATGACGACCTGCCAGATCTGATTGAAGATGAAAAACTGGCCAGTCAGGCCAAAGAACAGATTATGATGATCGATGTTTTCCTGATGAAAGAGGTGGAGGAAGGCAGACTAAAAAAGCAATTCCATTCTATTGCCGGAGATATCAAGATCCATGGACATTGCCACCAAAAAGCCTTGTACGGAACAGCAGCCATGAAAAAGCTATTGGGTCAGAATGGTCATTCCGTGCAGGAAATCCCCTCGGGTTGTTGCGGCATGGCCGGATCTTTCGGCTACGAGAAAGAACACTATTCCCTGTCTGAAAAGATAGGAGAAGAAATTCTGTTCCCAGCTGTCAGGGATATGAAAGATGAATCACTTGTTGCGTGCGGATTCAGCTGTCGACATCAGATTGAACATTTTACCGATGTAAAACCGAAACATTGGGTGGAGGTGATAAGGGTGAGGGATTAAACTTTAAACGGTCAATAGCGCAAGTCTTTTTGACTTGTGCTGACCATAATCATCGAATACCAATCGCACAAGTGGAAAACACTTGCGCGATTTAGTAGCGATTAGTAAGTTTTGATTAGGCATATATTTGCCTTCATAGTTATGCTAAAAAGATCATACTTCATCATCATATTAGTCCCGATTGCCTGGTGTTTAACTTCTGTTGAATGCCAGGGGCAGCTTAAATCCACAGCTGATACATGGGATAAAATATCACCCTATTTTTCTCCTCCTGATGCGTATGATGGTAGCTATGGAA
The DNA here is from genome assembly GCA_965223915.1 of Cyclobacteriaceae bacterium. GTDB lineage: Bacteria > Bacteroidota > Bacteroidia > Cytophagales > Cyclobacteriaceae > UBA7330. The sequence goes on from OZ245027.1 coordinate 5,687,344, forward strand.
AATATAGATCACCCCTCCTATTTTCAAATGGTGATTCCGTTCAATCGAAAGCGGAATGGAAAGAGAGAAGGCAAGAGATCCTTGATTTCTGGCATCAGCAAATGGGGGAATGGCCTGAGTTATTGAAAAACCAGGAGCTCGAAATGATTGATACTTTGCGCAGGGAAAATTTTTACCAGTATCGTGTCCGGTTTAATTGGACGCCTAATGAGCAAACGGAAGGATTTTTACTGATCCCTGATGGTGAAAAACCTAAGCCCGCCGTCATTACCGTTTACTATGAGCCTGAGACGGCAATAGGTCAAGGGGTTGCCCTCCGGGATTTTGCTTATCAGTTGACGAAGCGGGGATTCATCACGTTGTCGCTGGGCACTAAAGATGCTACTGAGGCCAAAAAATATGCAATCTATTATCCGGACGTTGACCACGCCGAAGTAGAACCTTTATCAACGCTGGCTTATGCTGCAGCCAATGCCTGGCAGGTATTGTCAAAAGTTGAGGGCGTTGATTCTACCAGAATTGGCATTATGGGCCATTCATTTGGTGGTAAATGGGCCATGTTTGCATCCTGCCTGTATGAGAAATTTGCTTGTACTGTTTGGTCTGACCCAGGAATTATCTTTGATGAATCCAGGGCAAATATAAACTACTGGGAGCCGTGGTATCTGGGGTATCACCCGCCACCCTGGAGGGAGCGAGGAATCATTTCCGGTGCGAATCCTGCAAGGGGATTGTATCCAAAATTAATAGACCAGGGAGTTGACCTGACCGATCTTCACGCCTTGATGGCTCCGCGTCCTTTCCTGGTGTCCGGAGGATCCGAAGATCCCCCGGAACGATGGATCGCACTGAATCATACCATAGCCGTTAACAAATTATTGGGTTATAAAAACCGCGTGGCAATGACCAATCGGCCAACGCATGATCCAACGGAAACATCAAATGAACAGATATATCAGTTCTTCGAGTATTTCCTGAGACCATAAGCATACATAAGGAATCGTCCCTGTGTACTGCAAATAACACCTATTAACGTCATCCTGAACGAAGTGAAGGATCTTATCCTCGTGAGTAGAATTGAACCGAATTTGTCCAATTATCGCACAAGTGGAAAACACTTGCGCGATTAGTTTTTAAAACATTCCATGTTCATTGGGGGAGTCTTTTTCCATCACCTGACCCAGGTCCCATAGTTCGACGATCTTATCATCAAGAATCCTGAAGATATGAACAACAGCTATCTCCATCTTATCTTTGACCACATGGGAGTGCGTGATTACAGTTTCCCCATCCTCATAAACATGCTTTATGTCTAATGACCGGTTAGGGTCTGTCTTTTGGGCATCCTCCATCGCATGCATCAGGGAAGTTCGATCACCTTTAAAATACTGATTGTGATGAATAAAATCCTGAGCTACGAATTTTTCATAGGCTTTCCGAACATCTTCCATTCCCGCCATTTTCAGGAAGGACGTTGCGATCTCTTTTTTGTTCATGGTACTTGAATTTATTACGAATAGGTCAGGATGTCAAATTGTACGTAGCGCAAGTCTTTCGGACTTGTGCCAATCAATCCACCAAATAGCATATAGCGCAAGTCTTTTTGACTTGTGCGGTCAAATGCACCGATAATCTACTAAGCATACATAGCGCAAGTCTTTTTGACTTGCGCTGAATCATAATTATTGAATCAACAGATCGATCCGTCATATAGGGATACTATTTTCATTGGACTCTCAAGTCCGGCATAATTTCTCGCGCTTGAATATAAATAGGCTTCAGGTTCATCTACCCACCCGGCCTCTACCGGATTATAATGTATATAGTCCAATTTCTGTTCTATCCAATCACCTTCTAAATGGATTGGATGATTATCTTGTTGCCAGAACTGATACATGGTATTATTCCCGTTTAACCTACCTGCTTTCTCAAAAATCTCTAACATCCATTTCTTACGGCTCTCCACCGGATTTTCTCTGATAGCTTTAATCAAATGCATGGCTGTATACTTTTTCAAGTCCCTTAAAATATCTGAAAAGGAGAGCGCATTTTCTGATCTACTAATGATCAAATGAAAATGATTGCTCATGATAACATAAGCATGAACAATTAGACCTTTCTTTTTCACACAAAATTTCAAACTATCGATCAGGATATCTTTGTAATCTCTTCGAGTAAATACATCTACCCAATCAACCACTGATGTGGAAGTGAAATAGGTACCCTCGGGATCATCAAATTTGTATTTATTACTCATAGGTTGGTAATTTGATTCTATGGTAAATAGCGCAATTCAATTAGACTTGTGTAGGCACAAACAACAATTAGTCCACTAATCGCACAAGTGGAAAACACTTGCGCGATTAATTGGTGGTACTTGAATTTATTACGAATAGGTCAGGATGTCAAATTGTACGTAGCGCAAGTCTTTCGGACTTGTGCCGATCAGTCCCCAAAATACTCCTCCCCTCTTTTTGCCTTCATGGTCTCAGAAAGTGCAGTAATATCTTCTTGATATTGCTCATCACCTACCGCGTTCACATTCTCATGGGGGTCTTGACTGTGATCATACAGCATGCTGGCATACAGGCTATCCTCCTCATTTCGCCACTCGGTATAATGAAATTGATCTTTCACGATCGTCAGACCATCATACCATTTGGAGATCGCATAGTCCTTGTGGGAAGATGCAGGATCTTTCAAAACCGACACAAAACTTTGCCCCTGGAGGTGATCAGGCAACGGCACTCCTGCCAACTCACAAATGGTAGGATAAATATCTACAAATTCAGCTTTTGTCATGGCTTTCTGACCTCCCCGGAAGCCTGGGGCGGCCACCATCAATGGCGCATTGATTGACGTATGAAAGTTGCAGTGCTTACACCAGAGCCCATGTTCGCCCAGGTTCCAGCCGTGGTCGCCCCAAAGCACCACAATGGTATTTTCTGTTAGTCCCAACCGATCTAATTCATCTAGGACCAGGCCGACCTGCGCATCAGTATAGGAGACACAGGCATGATACCCATGTCTCAGATTTAGGGCAATTGAATCACTTACCGGTCCCTTTGGTGGTATCCCTGAATAATTTCTGAGCTCCCCAAAATTATGCATGGCTTGATCCGGTGCCCCCTTGGGATTGTAGGGGTTATCGGCCAGTCCAATTTTTTCCGAATCGTACATATCCCAATATTTTGCCGGTGCATTGAAGGGCAAGTGAGGTTTTTTAAATCCTACAGCCAGGAAAAAGGGCTGGTCCTTTTCCTTTAGCTTTTGAAGATCACTGATGGCTTTCAGGGCTATCTTCCCATCATGATAAGCGGAATCAGGAACATCAGCCTTTTCCCAGGAGGGACCTCGTTGTCCTTCTACGGCATCCATGGCTATATTCTCAGGGATCAGATAATTCCTTCCAGGGCCTTTAGGTCGCCATTCTTCATCCCAGGCGCCTACGCAATCACCCTTATGATGAGCTACTTTGCCATTGGTGATCGTGTAATAACCATTTGCTTTAAAATGACCGGGTAAAGTGGTCACTCCTGGTGCCTGCTCATCAATCCAGGTGTCATAAGACAGGAACCTGTTTCTTGTAGGTCTCAATCCTGTAAGTATACTCGCCCTGGAGGCCCCACAGACAGGTATGTTGCAATAGGCATTGGGAAAGATGGTGCCCATAGCAGCCAGCCGGTCTAGGTTTGGAGAGATCACTCCGGTTGCACCAAAACTTGTGAGTTGTGGCCGCAGATCATCTACGGCGATGAACAGCACATTTTGCTTTTTGGTTTTCTTTTGTTCCTCCTGGCAACTTAAATATGTTATACCCAGAACCATTAGAAAAACGGAATAAAGAGTAGATCTTATCATAAATTACTATTATGTTATGAGGACCAAATCATCCAGGATGATAATCAATCATTAATTTATTGAATATTCTAATACTATTAAGATTTGCTAAATTGTTCATGAATGTGGTGAATTCCTATAACTCGTCTAGCTTTAAAGGATAGTCTAGATTTTATTATTGAAAGTATTCCCTTATGAAAACAACACTAACTTTTACCGTAGCTCTCCTGGCCCTATCGCTGTATTCATGTAAAAATGAAAACAATAAAAGCAATGAAAACAGTGAAATAGAGCGCCCCAATATTCTATTTATCATCGCTGATGATATTTCCAGAACAAGTATGGGTGCGTATGGCAGCGCCTACATCGAAACACCAAATTTTGATCGAATAGCCAAAGAAGGGATACTATTTACTAACGCGTATGTAACCAATCCGAAATGTGCACCTGCCAGGGCCTGCTTACTTACTGGTCGATATTCCTGGCAACTGGAAGAGGCTGCCAACCATCAGCCTGTTGTTCCCCCTAAATGGAAGTTTTATCCCGATTTGTTGGAAGCAGACGGTTATTTCATTGGCTATACCGGGAAGGGATGGGGACCGGGTAAATATTATGGAGAGCACAACCCAGCTGGTTGGGAATTCAATAAATTGAAACTGGATCCACCCTATTCCGGAATCAGTAATAAAGACTATGTTGGGAATTTTGAAGCTTTTCTTGATCAAAATGAGAAAGGTAAACCTTTCAGTTTCTGGCTGGGAACTCATGAAGCGCACAGGGGATTTGAAAAAGATTCCTATAAAAAGGAAAACATGGATCTGGACGACGTAGAGGTGCAGGATTTTTTTCCTGACAATCAACTTACAAGGGGTGATCTGGCCGATTATGCGGTAGAGGTGGAATACCACGATAAAGTTATTGGATTAGCACTGAAAGCCCTTGAAGAAAGGGACTTACTGGAAAACACCCTGGTGATTGTAACTTCTGATCATGGTATGCCATTTCCGAGAGTAAAAGGGCAGATTTATGATGAAGGGTTTCATGTGGCCTTCGCGGCCAAATGGGGTGATAAAATTAAACCGGGGAGAGTTGTGACAGATTATATCAACTTTCCGGATGTGGCCCCAACTTTACTTGATGTAGCCGGACTCGAAAAAGATCCACAAATGACCGGGAAGAGCTTTTTAGACATCATGCTGTCTGAAGAATCCGGTAGAATAGATCCAAACCGGAGTTTTGCAGTTTTGGGAAAAGAGCGGCACGATTTAGGAAGAATGGAAGGTGACCAACACTCAGTAGGATATCCGGTTCGAGCTATTCGAACTGATGATTATTTGTTCGTACGAAACTACATGCCTCATCGTTGGCCTGCAGGAGATCCTGAATACAACTATATGAATACTGATGGTTCTCCAACAAAAACATATTTGACAGAATTATCGAAAGAAGAATCTGATTTTCAGTATTATAAGTCAGCATTTGGCAAAAGGCCGGAAGTTGAACTATACGATATTAGCGAGGATCCGCATTGTGTGAAAAACCTGGCAAACCATCCGGAACTTTCAACTATTATAGTCCAACTTGAATCAAAAATGAATCAGGTGTTGACGGAGCAAAAGGACCCTCGCATTCTTGGTGAGGGAGACATCTTTGATTATTACCCACACAGAGATGATCCCAGACTCCAAAAGCTTTACGAAGAAAAATATTATAATATGTGGGATAAGTTTTATGAAAAGTATGGAAAGCATTCAGTGCCATTGCCTCCTGGAGATCAGTAATTTCACTCAAGATATTATACGTTCGTCCCAACTTATAAAACTAACATCATAAGCAAGTTATTGTATCCAAAAATCACACTATTAATGTATCTACGCATCATGGGAAAACTGAATCTATTATTCCTTTTGGTTATCATTTCTGGAAAATCAGTTGCTCAGTCTGATGTCCGACATAAATCTAATAAGCCTAATGTCATTGTGATATTATCAGATGACCAGGGCTGGGGAGATTTCAGCATACAAGGCAATACGAATATTAATACACCGAATATTGATTCATTAGCCAAGAGTGGCGCTCAATTTGAAAATTTCTATGTAAGTCCTGTATGCTCCCCTACTCGCGCTGAAATACTTACAGGCAGGTACCACCCTCATAGTAATGTCTATTCTACTTCAACTGGTGGGGAACGTATTGATCTGGATGAAACAATCATCGCCGAATTATTTAAGTCTGCAGGATATAAAACAGGAGCGTATGGAAAATGGCATAGCGGGATGCAATACCCATACCACCCCAATGCCAGAGGATTTGATGATTTTTATGGTTTTTGTTCGGGACACTGGGCAGATTACTCTAGTCCCATGCTGGAGCATAATGGAAAAATTGTTCAAGGTAATGGCTATATCACTGATGACCTGACTGAAAGGGCTATGCAATTCATTGAAAAAAACCGGGATGATCCATTTTTCCTTTATGTCCCTTACAATGTTCCTCATAATCCCCTAGTTGTCCCCGATTATTGGTGGGATAAGTTTGACGATAGAACATTGGCCATGAGACATCGGGATCCCGATAAGGAAGATCTACTTTATACAAAAGCAGTGCTAGCTATGTGTGAGAATATGGATTGGAATGTAGGGCGGATGTTAGATAAAGTCAGTGAATTGGGTCTAAAAGAGAACACCATTGTGGTTTATCTTTGTGATAATGGCCCTAATACCTGGCGTTGGAATGGAGGTATGAAGGGTCGCAAAGGTTCGCTTGATGAAGGAGGAATCCGCTCACCGCTTTTTATCAGCTGGAATGAAATGATTCCCAGTGGAACAATAGTCAATAAGATCTCAGGAGCCATCGACCTTCTACCAACATTAGCAGATCTTGCAGGCATCTCCTATAAGACAAAAAATTCGTTAGATGGAGTTAGCCTGGAGCCTCTCCTTTTTCATCTAAGAAACAGCCAGGAAGAGATCAGCGCTCTTCAGGGTCAAACGGGCCTTAGCAAGGAGGAACTTATTTACGATAATGAAAGTGACTGGAAGGATCGTCTACTTTATACCTACTGGGGCGGACGCGCCAGTGTAAGATCTCAAACCCATCGGCTCGACAATGATGGGGGACTATTTGATATTACCAAAGACCGTGGTCAGAACAATGATATTTCCACGAAACTACCTGATATGACCAGGCAATTAAAGGATTCTCTTCTGATTTGGAAAGCAGAAATGAGTAAGGAAATCAACAAGAAAAGTAGGCCTTTCCCAATAGGTCACCCAAATTTCGCATACACACAAATTCCTGCGCGTGACGGAGTGGCTCATGGCAATATTGTAAGATCAAGAAGATCACCCAACGATTCTTTCTATACAAATTGGACTGAAAAAGATGACAAAATTACATGGAATGTTGATGTGTTGAGCGAAGGTGATTACCAGGTTGAATTATATTATACTTGCGCGCAGAAAGATCTTGGCTCAACAATAGAATTAAGTCTCGGATCATCTACAATTAAAGCAGAAATAACACAAGCTCATGATCCTCCACTTCATGGCAAGGAGCGAGTAGAGCGAAGAGAATATTACTACAAAGCTTTTCGCCCCATGAATTTGGGTACAATCCATTTGGAAGAAGGAGAGGGAACTTTGACACTGAGAGCGGTAAATATTCCAGGTGATAGAGTGATCGATTTTAGATTATTGATGTTTGAGCGGATCGAAAAATAACAAGTTCCCTGAAGGGTCCTGAATATCAATTGAAGGGTGAACCGAAATCAAAGACGATTTTGAATGCAATTGAAGGACTGTACCCTTTAATTAAGGGTATATTAAATATACCCCCCCAGAAACCGAGACCATATCAATTACAGATCTGACAATTTGAAACTTTCATACTCCGCCTGGAGTTCTTTATGTTCCTTGCTATCCTCATAAATAAGTACTCTGAACCCAAATGCTGCACTTTTCCCTTTTTGAATCTCCAGGTTCCTCTTTTTTGGTGCCTCAAGATATCCTTTTTGGAAATCAAATTGCCCAATAGGATTTGCTGCAAAACACCCATAGCCTCTGGCATGCCAATAAGTAGGAAAATTCACACTTTCAGGATGGTGAAAGATTGCAAAGCCATAAACCTTCTCTCCTTTCGTACCCTCCAGTTTGACCCATTCGGACTGACGTCCCCAAATATTTTCTTCATTGGTTAAACCTTGAGCATTGGTGTATTTTCCTGTGCCTATTATCATTCCCTTAGGCTCCTCGCTCATCCAATCCGCCACCCTAACCGCAAACATCCCCTCTTTAGTGTCTTGAAATATCACATCAGTTTCCAATGCCTTTAGAAAAATTTCAAAATCTATTGAATAGCTATTTTTTCCCTGAAAGTTAAAAGTCATGGTCCTGGACTCCTCGAGAATGGCTTTACCATTTTTATCTATCCAATGACTGATTGTCGAAATTGATCCATTTTCTACTTTTTCTTTCTTTTCCAACACCTTGATATGCTGTATACCTGGAGGTATATCATGCATGTTCCAAAAGCTATTACCGTTCACTTCATTTTTGGATCCATATGTGAAAAATAACCCGGTATGATGAGGGTGATCCGTACTCTCTCCTTCGATTTCCTCAAATGGAAATTGCCTGGTGACTATTTCTCCATCAGTAGCTTTAATGGGATATAGGCAAGGCTTTAACATATCTTTACCTATTTGGTAACTGGTGATCACTTTCTCCTGGTACATTACATCAATCCTGTCTTCTTTCTCCAGAAATTGAACCTGACCACTTGCACAGGAAGATGACGTTAAAATTGCTATCAGGATGAAAATTGGGTTTTTGTGCATTTTGCTTCTTTTTTTATAGAATTAAGCCAGATTCGGCACAACAAATGGTGATCTATAGGCTCTGTCCAACATCTGATTCGCATCTTTATCTCCTATGCACTTTTCAGTAGTTGGATCAAAGTTCAGTGTTCTTCCTAATCTATACGAAATATTAGCTAAGTGAACCAGAGAGCATGAATAGTGACCTTCTCGGATGTCTCCTTCCAACATTGACCTGTCGTTTGTACGTATCGTATCCACAAAGTTTTGGAATATGTTCCCTGTTCCCTCACCGTTGGGTCCTGGTTCCCGCTCCTTTCCCATATATGTTTTCCAATTCCCAGATAGATCAATGGTCATATAACCTTTGGACCCGTAAAACAGATTTCCAATGGTATTGGTACCCCCTTCACCAATGCCTCCTTCGTGATTAGAGATCCAATGCCGGACTTCGAATTGTAACATCTTCTTCTTATCCCCACCACCTTCCGGATTATCAAATTCAAATACAGACATTTGAGTATTTGGTGTTTCCTGATCATCTTCAAACATGAAATGGCCTCCCATCGAGGATATCTTTATAGGGTGTTCAACACCTAAGCCCCAGCGAGCAATGTCCATTTGATGTACTCCCTGATTACCCATATCTCCGTTACCATAGTCCCAGTGCCAATGCCAATTATAATGAAATCTATTTGGACTAAATGGGCGCTTTTGAGCTGGCCCCAACCAAAGATCATAATTAACTCCTTTTGGAACAGTAGATTCACTCTCTTTGCCAATTGTATCCCTCCACTTATAACATAATCCCTTTGCAAGGTAAACCTCTCCGAGCCCACCTTGTCTCAGAAACTCCACTGCAGATTTAAAGCCTGGAAAGCAGCGTCTCTCAGCATGATGCTGTATCAAAACCCCATATCGTTCGGCTGCACGTATCAGTTGTCTCCCTTCGAAGACATTGTGTGTGCCTGGTTTTTCCAGCGTTGAGTGCTTCCCGGCCTGAGCTGCCCAAATGCCCGCCAGTGCATGCCAGTGGTTGGGAGTGGCTACACTGATGGCATCAATGTCTTTATTTTCAAGAAGTTTTCTAATGTCACCATACGTTTCAGGTCGGGTACCAGCATTGTCTTTAAGCCATTCCACCCTTTCCGGAAACAACCGGCTATCCACATCGCACAAAGCCTTTACCTCTACATTATCCAAAACTGCATAATTCCTTATGTGGCTGAATCCTTGCTGTCTGATGCCAACAACGCCTACGTTTACACGATCATTGGCCCCTAATATTTTGGCATAGCTTTTCGCTGTCATTCCGAGGGTCATCCCCAGTGCTCCGACTGAAGTTTTCTTGATAAAACTTCTTCTGTTGTCATTCATTACGGTCGAACATTAATATTGAGCCATTGAAACTTCTGTTGTTTAATACCAAAAAAGTCCTACTGATTTTTTGTTGATTTGAAATTTAAGAAAACGGGACTACGCTTTAAAATTTGATAATTCCCTCAATCTAAATTAAGTATTATATACCATTTCTAAAATTGTCACACCAGGTTGGTCTCTCTACAGCAGTCAAAAATGAAGGGGTAAGGAAACTGAAACAGCTTATGATATTCCTAAACTACCTGCTTTCCAATACCAGGATCATGTCCTGATCTTTCGTTTGTGAGATCCTGATCAGATTATCCTCACGTTGGATGGTGGCATTCGAAAAGGTTCCTTTTAGTGGATCAAACCATCTGGCTGAGTATTCTAACCCCAGTTTATTGAATATTTTGATGTCGAGCCGGGAAGGATAATATATTAAAAGTGTTTTATAGTCAGGAGACCTCAGCATGGAGACAAACAAATTGTATTGATCATCGCCCGGCTGATTCAACAGTAGTTCCTCATGTGCCGGTGTCAGGTCCCACCAATCAAATCCTTCAAAGAATTTCTTTGCATAAGGGACCTGCGTCCCCGCTGGCAACTTCAGGCTTTCTGACCAGGTACTCGTCCATGGTGCATCCCGGTGATTGAGTATAGACTCCCCTTCTCTTAACCAGGGCCAGATACCATTGGCTCCATAAGTAACACCGGATACAGGAGTTGAAAACAGACTCCACCAGGTAGCCTGACGCACATCTAAAGCCGTAACATTTTCGTGGATCTCTTCATAGATGGGTTCCAGGTTCATGATCGGTCGGGCAGGAATGCGATCCCAGTCCTTGACCATCGGTCCCTTATTTATCCAATCTACGGTCCCTTGACTTGTACTGTGACTGGATTGATAACCCGGGATGTCAAGCCAGTCTTCATCAGCATAAGCCCTCCCAATCCACGACCTTCCGTGTGGGTGCTGCGCTACAATACCCTGGTGTTTCCCTTCCCCAAAAACACCTCTGCCGATCTCCTTCCAGTGTTGCTCATATCCCTTTAGATATTCACCATCTCCACCCAGGATCCAGACCACCTGGTTTCCTCCATATCGTGCTACCATATATTTGGCAAGTAATATGGCTTCCTCGTGTGGCAGATAGTATCCGGGGCTCAAGTATCTTCCCGTGATCGATGGAAGTGCCCAAAGCAACACCGGAGCTGCAACCAGCCCATACTCATTGATTCGATCTACTTTTTGGTCTAGCCTTTGGAAAAACTCAATGTTTAACTCGATACGTCCGGAGCCGGTGAATGCTACCCGTCCCTCTCTGTCCATATCCCCACCACGCCACTGGGTAGTAACAAACTGGATGGTATTGTAGCCCTTTTCTTTGCGGTCTGTCAGGTATTGATCCCATTCACCTTCCGATGACTTTAAAGCTCCATTCCAGGCTGTGCAGGCCAACCAGAAGAAGGGTGCGCCATCTGCATAGCTCAAGTGGTACTTCCCCGGATTGCGTTTTATGCTGCCTCTTTGGAACAACTCAAAGTCACTTTTATTAGCCACACATTCAAAAGAGCCTTTTTGATCATGTAGTCCCGCATTTTCTTTATCCGAACAGGATGTTTTATAGGTCCAGGTACCCGGCTCATCCGGAACAAACCGGAGTTTCCAGATTTTAGCCCCATCCCAAAAGCCTCGAATGGTCTTTTCCCTCCCCGAGGGTGATGTAAAAGTGGCAGTAAACTCAGACACCTGGTATAGCGGATTCTCATATGTCTTGCTACTCTCAAGCAGAATTTCCTTTTTCATCCAGATCTCTGTCTGCGAAATTGCCTGACCTATGGTGAGGGAAAATACTATTAGAAATATGGCTGATCTTATCATGATTTTTAAAACATTAAATTCGTTTGAGCATCATTAACCTGAAATCCATGACCTCTTCTCCTGGGATCTCCAGAGCATGTAATTTGAGTGTGCCAACTCCTTTCTTCAGGTGGATCTTCCCTATTTTCATGGGTTTAAAATCCTTCACATATGACTCCCATCTTTCAATCCGGTCGTTTTCCATGCCCTTAAGCGGCGGATCATGTGCCTCGGTGATTTGTCCTTCCAGCTTATCACCTAAAAATGCCAATTCAAAGGTCGAACCCACTGAGGCTTCCGGGCAGGTATAATATACGACTACTTCGTAATCTCCTTCATTCAACACCTCAATCTCCCAGGTAATTGAATCTGTCAGGCTGGTCCAGTTTTCAAAGAAACTGCAATTTGGATACCTGTTAGAACGGGTAATGTTACCATGCGCGACACCATCTCTTGCGGGGATCTGTGTATTTGGGAATCCTTCATATCCAACAGGAAAAGTACGGGTATCTTCAGATGGAAGTTCAGTCAAGACGGTCTGTTTCCATTGTTCTCTGATCCTTACAAGTTTATTATAGACCTTCATTTCCTGGCTAGAGATATCTTCATGCTGACCAGGATCTCCGACCATATCAAATAATTTATTATCGGTGTCAAGGCGATATTGCTGACTTCTTACTGAAGTTTTATTTCTCCAATGACTAACAACATATCTTTCAGGCCACTCCGGATTTTCCTCAAGGAGTAGTGGGGCAAGACTTTTCCCGTCTAATGGCTTTGATGAGGTATGAGTTATTTTGCTAAGTTCAGCAAGGGTAGGCAACAAGTCAATGGCGCTACCAATCTGTTCCACTACCTGCCCTGCTTTCAATGTCCCTGGCCAATTCATGATCAGGGGAGACCGTACCCCACCCTCATCCGTTGAGCCTTTCTTCCCTTTCATCCCATCATTCCAGCGCCAGCCATTGGGCCCATTGTCTGACAGATAAATCACGATGGTGTTTTCAGCAATATCCAGTTCTTTCAATTTTTCAGTGATCCGGCCAACATTCCAATCTATGTTTTCACACATGGCCAATGCTGACCTGGTGTAATCCAGCTCCTCATTTTCCTCATCCCTGTGCTTCAGTTTCAACTCCAGGTCTTTGTATTTATTCCACCAGCGATCCGGCACCTGCATGGGAGCATGGGGTGTATTGTAAGGGAGGTATAAAAAAAATGGGTTGTCTTTATGCTTCTCCATGAACTCAAGCCCATGGTTGGTAAGGTCATCAATGATAAATCCCTCTCCCTGCACGATCTCTCCATTGTGCTCAAGCATGGGACTGAAATAGTCTCCCCAGTGTCCTGAGCAGAACCCATAATAGTCGTCAAAGCCCCGGGCATTGGGATGATAAGGTGCCTGCATCCCATTGTGCCATTTTCCATAGGCTGCCGTAGCATACCCCGCCTCTTTGAAAACTTCACTGATTAGGGTCTCGTCCAGATCGAGCCGCTCACCTCCTGCCGATGTGGAATAGACCCCTCCCCTCACATGATATCTTCCTGTGAGGATCTCTGCCCTCGTGGGAGAGCATACCGGGCTGACATAGAATCGATCAAACCGAACACCGGTGGTAGCCAGCTGATCAATATTGGGTGTACTGATATTGGTATTGCCGCTGATACTCAGGTCTCCCCAGCCCTGGTCATCCGTCAGAATCAGGATAATATTTGGAGGAGTGTTTTCGGTACTTGTTGGTTTATTACATGCTGAAAGTGCCAGGATGATAAACATCCAGCACACATTGCTGATTGGGTTCAAAATGTTGTCGGTTTTAGGTTAATTCAGAAATGAAAGATAATGGAATTCCACCTTGGCTCAAACCCTAAATTCAATATCGGCTTCCGAAAGGAACTACAAGGAAAGGATACCTCTACATCGTCCTCTTCGAGAGACGATGAATGGAGGGGGGAAATACGAGAATAAATCCTTCTAACTCCCTCCACGCGCCCCTTAATCCCCTGAAGGTGGGCTGCCCGCTAAGTCGATTGAAGTACTGGAAGGGTGCGGTAGGTCCCTTTAGGGAAAAAGGGTGTGCGGCGGGTTCATCCCTGTGTTCGCCCCGGCTGATATCTCCACCAAACGGAAGCAAAGATTCTTCATTCCGATCGGTGGGACACCATAGCCGTCAACCTAAGGTCGTCACGTAAACCGGTGTATAATCTGAATCCCGAAGGGATGACAGAATTATAGAAAAACATCATCGATACATAATTAAACTCCTAAGGAGTGACATTTATGCTCAATAACGTATATCAATAGATTCTCTATCAAAAAGAAAAGCAAACCTTCAAAACAAAGTAGTTTAATTTCCTTTTTAGCCCGTTTAATATTCCCTTTTCGCGGATTTCATAGATTGTTTTAGTTGTCTATCAAAAAGGTTTGGTGGAAATACATACCAACCATCTGCGTGAAATGGAGGGAAGTCTAACCGACTTATTGGATATTTTGGTAAATATTTACTGAGATGGCCGCGGCCTAAAGTGTCTCTATAGTGCTCCAAGGAGTGTAAATCAGCCCCAAGGAGCACTATTTAACCCCAAGGAAGGGTTTTTTCCACCAAGATTTATGAAAAAACCTCCAAGATTTGGTTACAAACGTCCAAGGAAGGGTTTCAAGTCTCCAAGATTTGAAAAATAATGGCCAAGGAAGACCACATATTCGCCAAGGAAGCCAATTAGATCTTTAGTGATCTGTTTTTCATTGCCATGGAAGCACAATATATACCAAGGAAGTGGCTTCAAGTCACCAGTGAGTCATGATTATATGCCAAGGATCAAGTTCATACAGTTAAATGGGGCATACTTAGCCTTTACCAGGGGCATTCTTCGGAGAAAATCTATTTTTATCAGGTCAGGGAAAACATGCTCACCAGTCCATTGAAGTACTGAAAGGGTGCGGTAGGTCCCTTTAGGGAAAAAGGGTGTGCGGTGGGTTCACACTCATGCTCTCCTCGGCTGGTGTCTTCACCAGACGGAAGGAGAGATCTTTATTTTGATCATACCCTAATTTCAATATCACCTCCCGAAAGGGACTACGAGAGAAAGATCCTTCTACATTGTCCTCTACGAGAGACGATGAATGAGGCTAACTTGTTCAGGAATTCAATCAATGCTAACCCTTGGAAGGATTGTACTGTTGACGAAGAAGTTTTATTTCTTTTTTAGCCCGCTTAACATTTTCCTTTTTCGCGGATTTCATAGATTGTTTTAGTTGTCTATCAGAAAGGTTAGGTGGAAATACATACCAACCCACAAAAAGCAATGATCTGGTCAATCCACATGTTGACGCGTAGAAGTTTCCAGACTCATTTCGATGGGCATAAACGATCCATCGTCCATTTACATTTATAAATTTTGAACACTCTGAGTTGGCATCAATAATGATTGTCTCATCAGCGTAGTCTCCTTTGATCATTTCTGAAATGGAAATGACAGTCTGATGCTTACTGGTGTCGTATTCTACTACTTCGCCTAAAAAGATTAGACTGCTTGTGGTGTCAAATTCTAATTGAGCATGGTATTCATATAAGCCGTCACAGTCGCAAGCAAAGTTTACTCCTGAATATAAAATCAACAATATGTTAACCAATAATCTCATAACAATCACTCATGTGAATAACGACCGTTTATTAACTTCCAAATATACTCATGGGGAATTACATATAGTGGGCAGATAACATTACAAATCCATAAAAGCTCACCTCACCATCAAAAAAAATGCATCCCTTCTACATCGTCCTCTGCGAGAGACGATGAATGAAGACGATGAATGGATATCTACGCCAAGATCACCAATTCTGAAGCCTACCCACGCCCCTTAATCCCCTGAAGGGGGGCTGCCCGCTAAGCCGATTAAAGTACTGGAAGGGTGCGGTAGGTCCCTTTAGGGAAAAAGGGGCGTGGGGTGGGTTCATCCCAATGTTCACACCGGCTGGTGTCTTCATTGTGTCTTCAACAGGTGAATACATTTAATCACTCCTCTGTGTTGAGGGAAAGTAATGCCTTTAGCTATCACAAAAAACAAATCCTTCCTAACTCCCTCCACGCACCCCTTAATCCCCTGAAGGGGGCTTGCCCGCTAAGTCGATTGAAGTACTGGAAGGGTGCGGCAGGTCCCTTTAGGGAGAAAGGGTGTGGGGTGGGTTCATCTCTATGTTCACCCCGGCTGGTGTGTTCATTGTATCTTCATCAGGTGAATACATTTAATTCCTCCTCTGTGTTGAGGGGAAGTAATGCCTTTAGCTATCACAAAAAACAAATCCTTCTAACTCCCTCCACGCACCCCTTAATCCCCTGAAGGGGGCTTGCCCGCTAAGTCGATTGAAGTACTGGAAGGGTGCGGCAGGTCCCTTTAGGGAGAAAGGGTGTGCGGCGGGTTCATCTCTATGTTCACCCCGGCTGGTGTCTTCATTGTATCTTCATCAGGTGAATACATTTAATTCCTCCTCTGTGTTGAGGGGAAGTAATGCCTTTAGCTATCACAAAAAACAAATCCTTCTAACTCCCTACCCGCACCCCTTAATCCCCTGAAGTGGGGCTGCCCGCTAAGTCGATTGAAGTACTGGAAGGGTGCGGTAGGTCCCTATAGGGAAAAAGGGTGTGGGGTGGGTTCATCTCAATTCTTTTAATATCCTCTTAATGACTTTGTCAATATCATTGAGGACTTCCTCATTTTTAACTCGAATAACTTTAAGCCCAAGCTCTTTCATTTCAATATCTCGGACTTCATCATTTTGCTTCCTTTCAGTTTGATTATGGTCCTTACCATCTACTTCAATGACTAGCCTTGCTTTATGACAATAAAAATCTGCGACATAAGGTCCTATTGGATGCTGTCTCCTGAATTTAAACCCATCTAATTGATTGTTTGATAACCGATCCCAGAGAGAGCGCTCAGCTTTGGTCATTGAGGACCTTAACATTTGAGCTTTTTGAAACACTTCACTGGTTGCACCATAAAACATACCACCAGCTCCTCTTCTTCCCACCTATGCCAAGATCTTATCAATCACATGACCATGCACATCGGTGAGCCTGAAGTCAATTCTACTAAGGCCTACCCGCACCCCTTAATCCCCTGAAGGGGGGCATGCCCGCTAAGTCGATTGAAGTACTGGAAGGGTGCGGTAGGTCCCTATAGGGAAAAAGGGTGTGCGGTGGGTTCATCTCTATGTTCACACCGGCTGGTGTCTTCATTGTGTCTTCATCAGGTGAATACATTTAATCACTCCTCTGTGTTGAGGGGAAGTAATGCCTTTAGCTATCACAAAAAACAAATCCTTCTAACTCCCTCCACGCACCCCTTAATTCCCTGAAGGGGGGCTGCCCGCTAAGCCGATTGAAGTACGGGAAGGGTGCGGTAGGTCCCTTTAGGGAAAAAGGGTGTGGGGTGGGTTCAT
Source organism: Cyclobacteriaceae bacterium (assembly GCA_965223915.1). Classification (GTDB taxonomy): domain Bacteria; phylum Bacteroidota; class Bacteroidia; order Cytophagales; family Cyclobacteriaceae; genus UBA7330. The sequence goes on from OZ245027.1 coordinate 5,704,667, forward strand.
CCCAATGTTCACACCGGCTGGTGTCTTCATTGTGTCTTCAACAGGTGAATACATTTAATCACTCCTCTGTGTTGAGGGAAAGTAATGCCTTTAGCTATCACAAAAAACAAATCCTTCCTAACTCCCTCCACGCACCCCTTAATTCCCTGAAGCGGGGCTGCCCGCTAAGCCGATTGAAGTACTGGAAGGGTGCGGTAGGTCCCTTTAGGGAAAAAGGGTGTGGGGTGGGTTCATCCCAATGTTCACACCGGCTGGTGTCTTCATTGTATCTTCATCAGGTGAATACATTTAATCACTCCTCTGTGTTGAGGGGAAGTAATGCCTTTAGCTATCACAAAAAGCAAATCCTTCTAACTCCCTCCACGCACCCCTTAATTCCCTGAAGCGGGGCTGCCCGCTAAGCCGATTGAAGTACGGGAAGAGTGCGGTAGGTCCCTTTAGGGAAAAGGGTGTGCGGTGGGTTCATCCCAATGTTCACCCCGGCTGGTGTCTTCATTGTGTCTTCATCAGGTGAATACATTTAATTCCTTCTCTGTGTTGAGGAGAAGTAATGCCTTTAGCTATCACAAAAAACAAATCCTTCTAACTCCCTCCACGCACCCCTTAATCCCCTGAAGTGGGGCTGCCCGCTAAGTCGATTGAAGTACTGGAAGGGTGCGGTAGGTCCCTATAGGGAAAAAGGGTGTGAGGTGGGTTCATCTCAATTCTTTTAATATCCTCTTAATGACTTTGTCAATATCATTGAGGACTTCCTCATTTTTAACTCGAATAACTTTAAGCCCAAGCTCTTTCATTTCAATATCTCGGACTTCATCATTTTGCTTCCTTTCAGTTTGATTATGGTCCTTACCATCTACTTCAATGACTAGCCTTGCTTTATGACAATAAAAATCTGCGACATAAGGTCCTATTGGATGCTGTCTCCTGAATTTAAACCCATCTAATTGATTGTTTGATAACCGATCCCAGAGAGAGCGCTCAGCTTTGGTCATTGAGGACCTTAACATTTGAGCTTTTTGAAACACTTCACTGGTTGCACCATAAAACATACCACCAGCTCCTCTTCTTCCCACCTATGCCAACACCTTATCAATCACATGGCCATGCACATCGGTAAGTCTGAAGTCACGACCCTGGAAGCGATAAGTAAATTTCTCGTGATCCATGCCTAGCAAATGCAGGATGGTCGCCTGCAGGTCATGAATATGGGTTCGGTCTTTCACCCCGAAATAACCGATATCATCTGTCTCTCCATGACTATACCCTGCCTTTAAACCGGCACCGGCCATCCAGACAGTGAACGCATCTACATGGTGATCTCGCCCTAAATATCTCATGACCTCACCTTTCCTGTTTTCCCGCATGGGCGTACGTCCAAACTCTCCTCCCCAGACAACCAGGGTATCTTCCAGCATACCTCGTTGCTCCAGGTCTTTGAGTAAGGCTGCAATCGGTTGGTCTATTTCTTTGGATTTTTTCCTGATACCTATATCAACGGACCCTTTTTCACTGGTACCGTGCATGTCCCAACCCCAGTCATAGAGTTGGATAAATCGTACTCCCTTCTCGGCCAGCTTTCTGGCCAGCAGACAATTGTTGGCAAAAGTGTTGGAACCATCGCCTATCCCATACATCTTTTTGATGTATTCGGGCTCGTCTTTGATATCCATGGTCTCAGGCACTGAAACCTGCATCTTGAAGGCCATCTCATACTGTGAGATCCTGGAAAGAATCTCCGGGTCTCCCATTTCCTTGTACTCAGCCTCATTGATCTTCTTAAGGGCTTCCAGGGAACGACCGCGGATGTCACGACTGATCCCGTCCGGATTGGAAACGAACAGGATCGGGTCGCCAGAATTTCTACACTGTACGCCCTGGTACTCTGATGGCAGGAATCCACTTCCAAATGCATTTTTGCCAGCGTCCGGGTTATTACCACCGGAAATAAGCACCATAAATCCTGGCAAATTTTCATTTTCAGATCCCAAACCATAGGTCACCCATGAGCCTATGCTCGGTCGACCCACTCTGGAGCTACCGGTTTGGATCAGAAGCTGAGCAGGTGCGTGGTTGAACTCATCTGTGTGCATGGCTTTTAAAAACGTAAGCTTATCGGCCATAGATGCCAGGTGTGGCATGGCATCGGATACATAGTTGCCTGCTTCTCCACGCTGCCTGAATTTCTGTTGCGGTCCCAGCATCTGTGGAACTCCTTCTATAAAAGCAAATCGCTTGCCTTCCAGCAATGACGGCGGGCAATCCTGACCATTCAGCTTTTCCAGAACAGGTTTGTAATCAAACAGTTCCAGCTGAGAGGGCGCCCCGGCCATATGCAGGTAAATCACGCGCTTAGCCTTAGGTGCAAAATGAGGAACAACCCCGTCGGTTTCAAGACCTGCCATCTTATCCATGCCCATGAGGGAGCCGAAAGCTAACATTCCCATTCCAGTGCTGCATTTCTTGAGAAAGTGCCTCCGGGTGGTAAACTCTAAATATTTTCGTCTGGCTTCGTTAAAGTGATCCATTGTCTTAGCTTTTCACGATAAATTCATCCATGTTCAATAGGGTATTGGCAACAACCACAAGGGCAGCCTTATTCGCATCAGGCTCACCCACCAATGCTATGGCAGCCTCCTCGTCTCCCGAATACTGACCATGCATTTCTTCATACAAGGATTTTAATAAACTTAATTTTTCTTTTGAAGGAGGCTTGCACATCACCCGTTGATAAGCCAGCTTCAGCTTTTGATCCTGATCAACCTCTAATTGATCAATTTCCCTGGCAAGATGTGAGGCAGCTTCGACATAGGCCGGATCATTCAATGTTGTTAATGCCTGCAATGGCGTATTGGTATTGATCCTTCGAGACACACAAACATCTCTGCTGCTGGCGTCAAAAGTGATAAATGATGGATAAGCCGCCGACCTCCTCAGGAAGGTATAAAGCCCTCTCCGGTATGCATCTTCACCTTCACTGACCACCCATTTGTTGCCACTGTAGACCACATTCCAGATCCCCTCCGGCTGAAAGGGCATCACACTGGGGCCATACATCTTGTCGCTTAACAATCCTGTTACAGCCAGGGTCTGATCTCTGATCTGCTCGGCTGATAAGCGAATGCGTGGACTGTGGGACAACCAAACATTGTTGGGATCATTTTTCTTAGCAAGTTCGCTCACCACAGCAGTCTGACGGTATGTGGCTGACATCACCATGGTCTTGATCAATTGCTTCATGCTCCACTCATAGTCATTCGCAAACCTCAATGCCAGCCAATCCAGTAATTCGGGATGGGTTGGGTTGGTCCCAATGGTGCCAAAATCCTCCACGGTCTCCACAATCCCCACACCGAATAGCTTCGCCCAAAAACGATTGACCATTACACGGGCTGTCAACGGGTTTTCATCACTCACAAGCCATCTGGCCAGGTCAAGTCGGTCTTTTAGTTGGGTACTATCATTGATTAATGACGCAGGAACGCCCGGTTCTACTGCTTCCTTCTGTTCTTGCCAGCTGCCCCGGTGAAAAACCCTGGTCACCCGTTGAAACCGCTCCGGTTTATCCTGCATGATTAATGTAGTGTTTTCCGGATCAGCTTCAAACAATGCCTTTAGTTCAGCCACTCGCTCATCGTATCCTTCTTCACCTTTTCCAGGTAGCTCATCCACCAGGAAGAAACCATCAGTAAAGGTCCGGTATTCATCATGTTCGCTGCTAAAGGTTAAGGTTAATTCCGCCGCTCCCTGATATGGCTCAAGGTCAATAACAATCTGGGTGAACGAACCGGAACTTTCCAGGTCACCTTGACCAATTTTCTCACCATTGGCAGTTACTACCACCTGCCCTGTCTTATCACGCTGTCTGAAGAAAAACACCAAGTATCCCTTACCTGTCAGGTCAACGCTATTCATCGTGATTGAAGATCCATCGAACACCTCCATAAAGTCCTGATCTCCCCTGTTTTGGTGTACAGCCCCTGTAGTATCGGTATAGTCTTCATGGATGATCCGTGGAGTCCCGGTAAGAACTTTATGTTCCACGTCTTCTGCCTGATCAGGGGATCCATAGGAAGCAATCCAGTCTTTCAGTTGCACAAGTTTATGCTCATCCTCTTCTTTCAGATCCTTCAGAACCGGAAATTCCGTCCCCACGTCCCAGTCAGCAGTATTGTTAAAAAAAGCCATAGAGCGATAAAAATCTTCCATCTTGATCGGGTCATAAGGATGGCTATGACACTGAACACATCCCATGGTGGACGCTTGCCATACCTCCCAGGTGGTGTTTACCCGGTCAATTACCTGGGCGATTCGGTATTCCTCATTAAAGGTTCCCCCTTCGTCATTGTTCAAGGTATTGCGATGAAATCCTGTCGCAATGAGCTGGTCGAGTGTTGGGTCTGGCAACAGGTCTCCAGCCAATTGCTCAATGGTAAACTCATCAAAGGGTTTGTCTTCGTTAAATGCCCTGATCACCCAATCCCTAAACATCCAGATACTTCGAAAAGAGTCCTTCTCATAACCCCTGGAATCAGCATACCTGGCCAGGTCTAGCCACATTGTGGTCCAGTGTTCGCCAAATTTCGGTGACGCTAATAATCGATCCACAAGCTTTTCGTAGCTTTCTTCCGAAGGATCATTTACAAATTGATCAACCTCTTCCAGTGTCGGAGGTAGCCCAGTCAGGTCAAGGGATACCCTTCGGATAAGATCGTATTTGTTTGCTTCCGCAGATGGTGCCAAATCATTTTCGAGCATCTTTTCCAGGGTGAACTTATCTACTGGATTAACACCCCAGTCATGATCAATCTGAGGTATTTCAGGCTCTTCGGGAAGCAGGTAAGCCCAATGCTCCTCCCATTCCGCTCCCTGCTCAATCCACTCGGTCAAAATTTTGATTTCTTCTTCTTTCAAAGGTTCGGCATCCAGTGGCATCCGCATTTCCGGATCGTGATGTTTAATCCGCGCAATCAGCTCACTTTTTTCTGGTTTCCCTGGGACGATGGCATATTTGTCATTGGTAGTCTTAGCCAGGGCATTTTCTCTGAAAACAAGCCCAAATCCTCCAGATTGCTTTACTCCACCATGGCACGAAATACACTTATTGTTAAAGATGGGGCGTACTTCCGTGTTGAAATCTATTTTTCTACTGGAGCAACTGCTTATCAGTAGTAGCAGCACAATAGAATAATTGACAAATTCGAATTTTATCGGGGTTTTTCGCACAATAATTCAAAGTTATTTAATAAAGCCTTGTCTTTCAATGAATTCCAGAAATATAGCATGATAAGTATTGAGTAGATACCTCATTGGTTGAGATACCCAATAGATACCAGAAAATCTACCATGGCATTTAAGGTTTTCTGGTGATACTCAGGATGATTTGGATTGAAGAAGCCATGTGCCTGCCCCTTATATAATATCAAATCACATCGACTCCCCATTTTCTCCATCACTGTTTGATAGTATTCAGCAGTTTCGACCGGGATCAGGGCATCCTGAGTTCCCAGTAAAAACAAAGTCGGAGGAGCCCCGTGCCTTAGGTTGTGCAAAGGAGAAAAGTCTTTGTAATAATTACCAACTCTCTCATAACCATATCCACCCGGACCATTGTCAATGACCGGATTGAATAAAAGTAAAGCGTTTGGAACAGCCCCGATGCTCAGGTTATCCGTGATCTCATTAAAACCATCAATAAATGCTGTTGCTGCTGCCAGATGACCTCCTGCTGAACCACCACCTGCTGCAATCTTCTGGGGGTCAATTCCAAACTGAGCTGCTTTAGCGCGTACATATCTCATAGCTGATTTTGCATCTTTTAGTGACTCTACAGGAGTAGTTTCATGACTCTTTCGGGTCCTGTACTCAACCAGGAAACAAACCATCCCTTTGGAAATCAACAGCTCGGCCTGAGGCTGAAAATGATTGATTGTTCCACCTACCCAGCCACCACCAAAATAGAATACCGCTGCAGCCCGTTTATCTGTTTTGGCATGATCTTTCGGGTAAAGCACCTTAATCTCTAGCGAGATGGTATCAAGTTGTTTGTAAATGACTGTTTCAGTCTTTTGTGCGAAAAGATTGGATAATGATGCACAGAAAGTTATGATTAAAATGGATCTCATCAATTTCTTCATGGATGTATTTTAAAGCAGATATTTAAACCCTGAAATTTAAGGGATTGTATTTAAATCGTGATACTTATATTTGGGACCTTAAAAAATGAATGAACAGTGAAGAAGCTATTTTTATCTCTTGCATTAGCAATTTTTTACCAAATATCCTTTGGTCAATCAAGTTACACCGTCGATCCATCCAGCAAAGTGACTGTGAAGGGTACTTCCACCTTGCATGACTGGACCAGTGAAACACAAACAATCGAAGGAACCTATATATTTAAATCTGAAGTATGTGGGAAAAAATTTCCCACCTCCGGAAGCATAGTGAGTGATGTTAAATTGGTAATTCCTGTTACTAGCTTAAGAAGTGAACGAGGTGATGCGATGAATAACAAGACACACAATGCATTCAAATATGAATCCAATCCGGAAATCATATTTACAGTTAAATCTGATGAACTGAAAGAAGCAACCAAAGAAGGAAAATTTAAGCTTGCTGTGAAAGGAGAGCTTACCATGGCAGGTCATACGGAACCTATTACACTTGATATTGAGGGTGAAAGGTTGTCAAACAATCAATTAAAATTTATCACCTCCAAGAAGATTAATATGACCACCTATGAGATGGAAGCACCCTCGGCGATGTTTGGTCAGATCAAAACAGGTGAAGAAGTCACGATAACGTTTGACCTACTTTTAAATAATACCAAATAAACCATTTAACAAAGGAATTTAAGATGCGAAGCAGTTGGATAGTATATGTATGTCTTCTCCTGGCCTTCACGGTTTACGGGCAGGAGGAACCCATCACCCAGGATATTCCGGGATCAGATCAGGTCATAGAATTGGTCCCCATCCCCGGTGGAACGTTTACGATGGGAAGCCCTGAAACAGAAGCTAAACGAGACGAAGATGAAGGACCACAAAGATTAGTGAAAGTCGATGGCTTCTGGATGGGCAAATATGAGATCACCTGGGGCCAGTTTGAGGCGTTTATGAAAAAACAGGAAAAGAATGATGCAGCCGTAACATCCGAAGAACAGGCGATTGCCGATGCCATTACAAGGCCAAGTCCACCCTATGAGGATCCTTCATTTGGTATGGGGAAATATGGATATCCCGCTGGTAGTATGACCCATTTTTCTGCCCTGATGTTTTGCAAATGGCTCTCTTTAAAAACCGGAGAATTTTACCGTTTGCCTACCGAAGCTGAATGGGAATATGCCTGCAGGGCCGGAAGTGAGACAGCCTACTATTTTGGTGAAAAGGTGGAAGAGTTGGAAAAGTATGGATGGAGCTATGAAAATGCTCAATATGCTTATCACCCGGTGGGCAAATTGGAACCCAATGCTTTTGGCCTGTATGACATGAGTGGTAATGTAGCTGAGTGGACATTGGATCATTACCTTCCGGACTATCTCACAGTCATCGAAGGTGATACGGCTGACAATCCATGGATCAAACCCAGAGGACTGTATCCTCGAACTGTGAAAGGTGGCTCATATGACGATGATCCTGACCGCTTAAGATGTGCTTCCAGAATCCCCACTGACCCGGAACGATGGAAAGGCAGGGATCCCCAAATACCCAAGAGTTTTTGGTGGAATACCGATTCTCCTTTTGTTGGATTCAGGATTGTGAAACCCTTTGATCAGCCTACGCCAGAAGAACAGGCAGCTTTTTGGGCCATTAACCTCGATGAAAGCTAAAATTTGCTAATTTTATAGGAACAAAGTACTTCATGCAATGACCACCAACCTGGCCATTCCATGCGAACAATCAAAAATTAAAATCAAAATACAAATGAAAGACAACAATGTAACCCGAAGACATTTTGTGAAAGGATCTGCGGCAGTTGCTGGTGGAATCATGGTAGGAGGTCTTCCCTTCCAGTCCGCTGCTAACAGTGCTGCCGGAGGAAAACTCAAAATTGCTTTGGTCGGATGCGGAGGAAGAGGAACAGGTGCCGCCGTTCAAGCACTTAGTGTGAAAGAAAATGTAGAATTGGTTGCTATGGCAGAAGCCTTTAGGGATCGGTTAGATACCAGCTATACCAATATCCTTGAAAAGGTTGAAGATAAAAAAAGAGTCAAAGTAAAAGAAAAGAACAAGTTTGTTGGTTTTGATGCTTATAAAGAGGCCATCGACCTGGCTGACGTAGTGATCCTGACTACCCCTCCGGGCTTCAGACCTATCCACCTGGAGTATGCGATCTCTCAAAACAAGCATGTATTTACTGAGAAGCCTCTTGCTACAGACGCTGCCGGGGTAAGGAAAGTATTGGAGTTGGTAGAGGTAGCTAATCAAAAGAACCTCAATGTTGTTGTTGGTCTGCAAAGACATTATCAGAACTCATACCTGGAGCTTATGAAACGGGTTCACGGTGGTGAGATTGGGGACATCACATCTGCTCAGGCTTACTGGAACAGTGGTGGAGTTTGGGTACGACCCCGACAGGCTGGCCAGACTGAGATGGAATATCAGATGAGAAACTGGTATTACTTCAACTGGCTGTGTGGTGACCATATCAACGAACAACACATCCATAATATCGACGTGATCAACTGGGCAAAAAATGGTTACCCGGTAAAAGCACAAGGTATGGGTGGTAGAGAAGTACGAAATGGTATCGACCATGGGGAGATCTTCGACCATCACTTTGTAGAGTTTGAATACGAAGATGGTACATTGCTCAACAGTCAGTGCCGTCACATCAAGAACACCTGGAATAAAGTAGGCGAAACCCTGGCTGGAACCAAAGGTCGTGCAGACGGAAATGGTACCATCTATGATCTGAAAGGGAAAATCATCTGGAAACACAGAAATCAGGATGATCCTAACCCTTACCAGGCTGAGCATGATAAACTGTTTGCCTCTATCGTGAACGGTGGTCAGATCAATGACCTTGAAAATGGAGCGAAAAGCACCTTGACAGCACTCATGGGGAGAATGGCTACTTATTCAGGTCAGATAATCACCTGGGAAGATGCCCTGAACTCCAATGATGTTTTAGTACCGGATAAATTTGGATGGGATGTAAATCCTCCTGTAATGCCAGACGAAAACGGAATGTATCCAATTCCAACGCCAGGGATTACTCAGGTGCTTTAAGCTATCCTAAAACATTTGTAAGACCGCAGGGTGATCTCAATGATCGCTTTGCGGTTTTTTTGTTCCAATGGCGAATACTTCCGTTTTCTCCCCCTCCTTCTCATAGATTGTAATGTAGCTGTTCTCCGGAATTTTACTATTCAATATACGTTCATACGGACCGGCTACACTAAATATTGAAGCTAAGACATCAGCCGTTGTACAATCCTCAGCCACGACTGTAACCGCTCTGAAAGCAGTGATTCCATATCCCGTAAATGGATCAATAATGTGAGAATAAGACTTGCCGTCAATTTGAAGGTTTCGATAGAAGTCGCCAGAAGTAGCTACTGCCTGATTTGAAATAAACATGGTAGAATCTTTTCCAACATAGGTGTTAATGGCGATCTCCCAACCTTCTTTTCCAGGGGGTGCTTCTCCTACCCTCAGGTCTCCCGCCCCATCTACCAAACACTGCGTATACTCGTTGTTCCTTAAGCTTTCAAATATCATATCTACTGCATATCCTTTGGCGATACCACCCAGATCCAGCTGCATATTGGGTTTTTCCAGAAGCACTCCTTTTTCATCGTCAATCTTTAAATACTTAAATCCAACTGAAGACATCGCTCCATCGAAATGCTGCTTCTTTGGAAGCTGACCCTGTCGTTTTGCCCTTCTCCACAGCTGGGTGATCGGACCAATGGTCACATCGAAGAGACCCGCCGACCAGGAATACCAGTATTCACTCATCTTTAATATCTCCATTAAATCCTCACTTACAGAGACATATTCACCAGCCCCGGAGCTCCGGGATAAGCGCATCAATTCACTCGTTGGAATATAATCACTCATGATCATATTTAAGGAATCCAGTTCTTGAAAGGAGGCTTTCACCAATGTAGATACCCCGGCTGAATCGTTGGCATAGACCACCACCCTGAATAAACTCCCCATGCTGGGGTGTTCAAATTCATATCTTGTTATTTCAGCGTCTTCCGAAACTGTGGAACACCCAATAATGACAGTAACAAACAAGGCAAGCAAGATGGATTTACTTATAATTATCTTAATCAAACCTTTTCTTATTTGAGATTTCCGCTGGCATTTCTTTTTGAATTTGAAATAATGGATTGAGTTCGCAAACAACCTGAACCTTAGTTAATTATATAGGTATTTTACCTTCATAATTTGTTAAATTTGAAACTACGAGGTTTAAAATTAATTTATTTCAAATCGGAATGAGAAGGATCACCGAATATAGCATTTTCGTCTTCATTATTATCCTATTTAGCAGCTGTCAGCCGTCCCACGATCAGGAGGCTCTGGATGATTTTTTCCAATCACAGCTCAATGTCTGGAACAAAAATCTGACAAATGTCATCATCAGTGATATTTTCACACCACCGGTTGCCAGCAGGATTTATGCCTATGCCAATGTTGCTTCCTACGAGGCTTCGGTCAGTCAATCAAATGATTACATCACCTTGGCAGGCCAATTAAACGCTTTGAGTGAAATACCTCAACCTGATAATGAAAACATCTATTACCCACTTGCCAGTATTATTGCCTTTTCTAAGACTGGCAGGACGCTTGTCTTCGATAAAGAGGCCATGCAAGGTTATGAAGATGATTTCCTGCAACAGGTAAAAGATATTGGAATTTCAAGCAAGGCCTTCGAAGCTTCTGTAACATATGGAAATCAAGTAGCTGATCACATTATTGCCTGGGCGTCTAAAGATGGTTATAAGGATAGGGAAGCAATGACCAGGTACAATTTGTTGGAAAAACCTGGAAAATGGAAGCCAACTCCTCCGGATTACATGCCAGCCATCGAACCGCATTGGAATACAATCCGTACCATGGTGCTCGATTCAGCGCAGCAGTTCCCTCCTCCACCTCCCACCAGTTTTGACACGCTAACTTCATCACAGTTTTTTATTGAAGCAAAAGAAGTTTATGATGCTGTGAAGTATGCCACTGATGAACACCTGGAAATCGCCAAGTTCTGGGATTGTAATCCAAATATCTCATTTACCAAGGGGCATGTCATGTTTTACACCCAAAAAATATCCCCAGGAGGTCATTGGATCTCCATTGCTTCAATCGCCACAGAAAAAGAGGGGTTGCCATTTATGGATCGCAGTGCTGTCTTTGCACTTACAGCGATTTGTCTCTATGATGCATTTATCAGCTGCTGGGACGAAAAATACCGCAGTAGCCTCATACGGCCAGAAACCTATATCAACAAGTATCTGGACAAAGAATGGAGACCTTTGCTGCAAACGCCTGCATTTCCGGAGTACACTTCCGGACACTCGGTGATCTCAAGAGCTGCAGCAGAATCATTGACCTATATGCTTGGAGATAATTTTGCTTTTCTAGACAGTACTGAAGTAGAATTCGGATTACCTATTCGGGAATTTGATTCGTTTTACGATGCCTCGGATGAAGCGGCAATCAGCAGAATGTATGGTGGAATCCATTACTTACCAGCCTGTGTCAATGGTGTGGAGCAGGGTAAAAAAGTGGCTCAGTTTATTCTGGAAAATGTCCAAATGAAAAATGAAACCTTGTCAGAGTTAAGAGATGATGGTAAAAATTAACCCGTCATCACATTTTAAATGACCCGCCCAATGAAAAACGCAACCCTATTACTCCTGGTTTCAGTATACCTCATTGCTAGCTGCTCGGAAAACACGCTTTTCCGAAATTTGCCGCCCTCACAAACAGGCATTCAGTTTAACAATGAGATAGAGCCACACCTATCAGACACCTTCAATGTGCTGGATTTTGAATACATGTATAATGGAGCCGGGGTAGCAGCTGGCGATGTGAATAATGATGGATTGATCGACCTGTATTTTGCCGGGAACTTTGTTTCAGGAAAACTTTACCTTAATGAAGGTCAGCTTAAGTTCAAGGACATCACAGATCAATCAAAGACCTCCACAGATAGATGGGGAACCGGTGTTTCAATGGTGGACATCAACCAGGACGGGTGGCTGGATATCTATGTCTGTGTTGCTGGCCCGGAGGAATTGGGTAAATCCAGAGAAAATTACTTTTTTATTAATCAGGGACTCGACGAAAATGGTATTCCAGTTTTTGAAGACCAGGCGAAATCTTATGGACTGGCAGATTCCGGTTACAGCACCATGGCGGCATTTTTTGATTATGACAAAGACAAAGACCTGGATGTATATCTGCTTACCAACGCACTGGAAACCTATAATAGGAACAACCTGCGCCAAAAGATCACCGATGGATCAGCCGAAAGCAATGACAGGCTGTATCGCAACAATGGTGACGGGACCTTTTCCAATGTGAATGAAGAGGCAGGGATTCTCATCGAAGGTTGGGGCCTGGGAGTCTGCATCTCTGATATCAACCAGGACGGCTGGCCAGACATTTATGTAGCCAATGACTTCGTTTCCAATGATCTGATCTGGATCAACCAGGGGAATGGAACTTATAAAGATATGGCCAACGAATACCTCAAACTGCAGACACACAATGGCATGGGCGTGGATGTGGCGGACTACAACAATGATATGTTACCTGACATTGTTGTGTTGGACATGCTTCCTGAGGGTAACTACCGGGAAAAAATGATGATTGCCAGTGGCAACTATGACAAGCAACAGATGCGCAGGGAATTTGGTTTTGGCGATCAATACATGCGTAATACCCTTCAGCTCAACCAGGGAAGGTTTCCTGATGGCAGGCTAAAGTTCAGCGAGATCGGCTACCTGGCAGGGATCTTCAGAACAGACTGGAGCTGGGCTCCCTTATTTGCTGACTTTGACAACGATGGACATAAAGATCTGTTCATTGCCAACGGATACCGGAAAGACATTACCAATATGGACTATATCGTCTATAGTCAGCAGTCGGCTCAGAATATGTTTGGTACGGAAGAGGCTAAAAAAGCAAGACGAAAAGAAAACCTCAAGGGAGCCCTGGATAAGCTGGAAGAGGTGAAATTGTCAAATTTCATTTTCAAAAACAATCAGGACCTTACCTTTTCTGATTATACAAAAGAATGGGGTCTTGATATTCCCGGGTTTAGCAATGGAGCCATTTATGCCGACCTAGACAATGATGGAGATCTCGACATCGTCACCAACAACATTGATGATCCTGCCTATCTATTAGAAAACCGCCTCCTTCAATCTAAAGGGGATTCCAGTCACTTCGTCAGAGTTAAACTTGAATCAGATCAACTCACCCTTGGATCAAAAGTCATTCTTAGTACTGGTGGTAGCAGGCAGTATTTAGAGTACAATCCATACAGAGGATATAAATCTACCGTTGAGCCAACACTTCACTTCGGAACTGGTACGAACACCGTCATCGATTCAATTCAGGTCATCTGGCCAGATAATAAAGTCAGTTTGCTTACCCATGTAGAAGCTGATCAAACTTTTACGATCAATAGCAATGCTGCACAAATAACCAGGGAACGGATTCAGTTGGGTGAAGTTGGAGAAATCACCACTTCCAATTATCTGCTGTTTAATAAAGATGGAAACACCAACCTGTCGAGCCTTGTCCATCATGAAGATGGTTATGACGACTTCAAGGATACCCCCATGCTGCCTCATCAACTCAGTCAGATGGGTCCCTATGCTGCGGTAGGTGATCTCAATGGAGATGGACTCGATGATATTGTAATGGGCAGTGACTATGGAAAACCAACGATAATTGGGTTTCAAATAAATGGGAATTTTGAGTTCTCTGTGCTACCAGGAGACTCGGTATTCGAAGACCGAAGCATAGTCATATTTGATTCTGAACAGGATGGTGATAATGATATCTACATCGTTAGCGGTGGTAGTAGATGGAGCAAAAATCACAAGAATTATCAGGATAGATTATACCTGAATGATGGTCAGGGAAATTTTGAATTGTCTGATGGGTTATTACCTGATATGACTGAATCCGGTAGCACGGCACAACCTATTGATCTGGATCAGGATGGAGACATTGACCTGTTTATTGGAGGATATCTCATTCCAAGGCGCTATCCACTGAGCCCAAAAAGCACCATCCTGATCAATGAAAGAGGTGTATACAAAGATCAAACCAATGATTTTGCTCCAGAATTGTTAAGCCTGGGAATGGTGCGGGATGCTGCATGGGGAGACCTCAACAATGATGAGAAACCAGATCTTGTTGTTGTAGGGGAATGGATGCCCGTGTCTATTTTCATCAATGATGGTTCAGGGAAATTAAACAATCAAACTACATTATATCAATTAAACCAAATTACAGGTTGGTACCATTCTGTGGTACTATCAGATCTGGATGAAAATGGGTATGATGATATCCTGGTTGGAAACAATGGCAAAAACACCTATTACCAGGCCTCAGTAGATGAGCCCATCGAGATTTTCGCTAAAGATTTTGACAATACGGGTTCTATGGATCCTATTATGACCCACTATAATCAGGGAGAGCGATTTATCTCGTTTTATAGGGACCAGCTAATCAGTCAGATCAATGGGGCCAAGGGTAGATTTCAGCGGTTTGATGAATTTGCGAAAGCTACCTTTGAAGAGTCTTTTACTGAGGAAGAAATTGAAGGGTCTCATCACGAAAAGGTGACTGAACTAGCTTCATTTATCCTTGAAAACACGGGTTCAAAGCTGATTAGACATGATCTCCCAATCAGCGCACAATTCTCAAGTATTTCGGATTTTGAGGTGTATGATTTTAACAGGGATGGTACTTCTGATCTAATGCTTGTGGGCAATACCAATTCAGGGGACCCCATCCGGGGAGATCTCAATGCTTCTTATGGATCTATCCTGGTTGGAAAAAGTGGATTTCAATTCGAAGCTCTCAAGCCATCAACCAGTGGATTTTTTGTGGAAGGTTTTTGTCAGGATATCATCAAAATCTTGTTATCCGGAAGGCCTCATTTCATCATTACCAGGAATAATGATTACCCATTGATATTTAGTGGGGACAAGTATCAAGAGAAGTCTCTGTAAAGGGAACTACTTAGAATCACCCCATTCAAAGGACATAAGAAATTAAAATAATCTGAGTTCGATGTAAGAAAAACAAAAATTCCATCATCCAGAGTTTTTATTGTCGAACTCTCGTAAAATACGATAGTGGCATTTGGAGAACAGGTATAAAAAAACCATCCGTAGATTGACGGATGGTTTTTTGCTTGGGTTAATATAGATCAAATTTCTACCAATTAATATCCGGGGTTATTGGTGCTAATGGCATTGTTTCTATCAATTTCGATTTGAGGGATTGGCCAAATCAATTTATTAGGGTTGAACTGTGTAGGACTGGCTAAATCAGTACTCCATCCGCTATCATCTGCTGTCCAGGTAGTCAAATCAACCAATCCTGTTTCATGCATTCTCTTCAAATCAAACCATCGGGCATCCTCTTCACCGGCAAGCTCTACCCACCTTTCATCAAATACCCAATCAAGAACTTCTGCCTGATCTGTGGATGCTGGTCGATCGGCAGGCTCACCTGTGGTGGTGATTTCAGGAGCACCTACTGTGGCGGCCCAGTCCCTTGCCCTTGTTCTTACATCATTGATCAGGTCAACAGCTGTTGTCAGGTCATTGGTTCTGGCAGCAGCTTCCGCAGCCATCAGGATCACATCAGCATATCTGAGAATTCTAGGGTTATTTCGGGAGCCTCGTCCAGTGCCGTTCAATTCATCAAAACCAGCTTTACCATATTTGGTAAAACTTCTATCGGCTTCCATGAAAAATTCCAGTCGCGGATCGGGGGTGGCAGCGTCAAGACCGTATGCATTGCTTAATTTTTGGGTAATCCTCCACGGGTTTCCACCACTATCATTGTCTGCGGTAGAGCCTGAGGCATCAAAAAAGCCCCAGAATGCATGCATCGATTCGACACCTCTCCAGGGACCACCATTGTGCAACCAAACATTGTCAAGACCAGTTGCCTCGGATGCCTGGAACTCAAACAGTCCCTCCTCATTGTTTTCATCAAACACGTCAAAATTATCAGTATAAGCAGGAGTCAATGAGGTGACAGAACTATTGATGGTATTGAACACAGTCAACGCCTGGCTGTAGTCAGCATTTCCTCCACCATAGTTGCCTCTAAATACCAGTGCCTTAACCAACATACCTCTCGCCGAATTGGCAAAAACGCGTCCCCTATTGGAAGCATCCCAGGATTCGGGCAATAAATTCGCTGCTGCTTCCAGATCGCTGATAGCCTGATCAAGGAGTTGAACCCCTTCTGATTTTGGGTTGTCGATCTTATCAAAGGTTGTGATCCTTTCTGTTATCAGGGGAGCCGTACCAAACTTGTTATATAATTTCCAAAACATATAACCTCGCAAAAAGTAGCCTTCACCAGCGATGTGATCCAGAAAGGATGGGTCTTCAAAGGAATCCCGGTCTGCTGTCGTAGTCTTGTCAATCATGACATTGGCCTTTCCTATCAACACATAAGCCCGATCCCAGTACTCCTCAATTTTTCCATGGGTAGGGCTTAGTGAAGCCGTAAACAGTTCCATGTCCTGAAATTGATTATCCGAAGTGATATCATCACCCGACATGTGCCATAAACCATGCAGATAATTTCCAGACCCACCATGCCACCAATAGAAATCAGTCAACTCTGCATAGGCAGTAAGTGATAGTGTAAAATAATCAACCGGCTCATCAAAGAATGACTCTTCAGTGTCACCCAATGGAGCCCTGTCTAACGTATCCGCTGAACATCCCCACAGGATGAGCGCTATACCCATTACTTTAAATATATTTTTCATATCATTGAATGCGTTAAGGTTAGAATGTTACTTTCAAGCCCACATTGTAAGACTTAGGCAATGGAAACTGGTCATTGACAGGATCCAAAGTAGACCAGTTCGAGAACAGAAGATTATTCTGACCGCCTACAAAAACTGATAATGCCTGAATAAAATCAAGTTGAGAAAGTACAGTTTGTGGGAATCTGTAACCCAGCTGCCATTGATTCAACCTAAAGAAAGCTGCACTCTCCACCCATCGGTCGGAGAATCTGTTGTTTCCGGCAGGGTCCCCAGCTACGGTTCTTGGTATTGTTCCTCCTGTGTTTTCAGCAGTATACCGGTCCCGAACAGTTGTCAAATAATTACCAGCCCCACTCATTGATTCCATACCCTGACGAGTGGTGTTGATTTTATCAACATCTCCTTCGCCATAGAAGCCTGCGGTCAGGTAAATCCCTTTATAATCAATAGAGATATTCAAACCATATATAAATCCCGGAATCGTCTTTCCAATCATATCACGATCATTGGCATTGACCGCTGTGTCTATTTCAGGGTTTCCAAAATCATATTCGTCATTCGGATCCCCGTAAACGTTCTTGAAAAAAATATCTCCCGCTTCAACAAAAGATGTATCAACAGTAGAATCCCAGCTTCCATCCAGATAATGATTGATGGCTTCACCGTGTGACTGAAACATTCCTCCTACCTGGTAACCGTAGATAAAGTCAATCGGCCTTCCGATTTCAATTCTTGTGTTATTAGGTCGATCCAGAGCATTTCCCTGATAAAGTGCTGTTACTTCATTTTTAACCGTTGAAATATTTCCGTCTACATGGATATTCAGATCTCCAATCTGAGTATTGTACCCCAATGAGATCTCAATACCGGAGTTTACTACAGAACCTATGTTTTGTGTAGGGGAATTCGTTGGGACAGAAGGTGCCAATTGAACCTGCTGTAAAATACCATCAGTAGTTCTCGAATAGTATTCAACACTGGCTTCAATGGCTCTGTTCAGAAAATATCCATCAAAACCGATGGTAGTTGTGCTAACTATTTCCCATTGAATTTCAGTATTGGGAAAGTCAAGCAGTGCATTTCCCAATAGTCTGGTTCCCAGTGGATCACCATTGCCTGACCCCAAAGCATAAGTTCCAGTACCATTAATACGGGATAGGTAGGCAAAACCACCGGCAACATTGGCATCATTTCCAGCCTGACCCCATCCGCCTCTTAGCTTAAGGTCATCAATGAAAGTCAGACCACTCATGAAAGCTTCATCCGATATCCTCCAGGCTCCAGAAAAGGCATAGAAATTACCCCATCGGGTATCCTCCGGAAATCCGTTACTGGCATCTCTTCGGTAAGAAACATCCAGGTAATATCGACTGTCATAGTTGTAGCTTGTACGAGCAACATAACCAAACCAAAAAGCTTCACCCTGTCCAAAAATACTACTGTTGTAGGTCAGGTTATTGCTCCACCCTATTCTTACAGGATCGGTTGTTGTGATCTGCTCTGCCCCACCATTACTGAATCTTTGATACCTCCTTGTATCCTGAGCTCCAAGCAGTACATTAATGGAATGGTCTCCAAATACCTTGTTATAGGTGACATTTAAATCATATTGTAAATTGATAAATAAATTATCACGGAAATTACCATCTCCTTTGGACGATCCATCTCCATCCAATGATGGATCTGTCCCATTTCTTGAAAAGATATTGGCCGCATTGGATCCTATGGTCAATCTTCTTTGCCATTGCCAGTCAGCACTTACAGACCCCCGGAAGGATAAACCGGATATTGGCTCAACTTCAATAAAACCGATACCTGCTGAACGTACACTCTCCCAGTTTCTAGCGCTTAGAGCAGCTTCTGCAAATTCATTGGAATTGGTTGCCTGAGTATATAAATAAGCAACCTCTGCCCAGGGTGTTGCTCCAAAATTCGGATCGATTACCGGAGCAAACCCATAGATATTATTTGGATCATAAATAGGCTGATAAGGTCTCCTTTGTGCCATCTGCACAATATTATCGGGATAATTATCATTGAGTGTTTCATGATAAGATATCCGCGCTGTAAGACCAGTCCTGATATAATCACTAACATCGGTATTCAGGTTTGTTGATATATTGTAGCGGTTCAACTCCTTACCAACATAGACACTCTCCTGGTTGGTGTAACCAACAGAAAAGTAATAATCTGAAGCCTCGTTAGCACCAGAAATTCTCACGCTATAATTCTGAGTCAGTGCATTTTTGTTAAGCAAGGCCTCCTGCCAATCGTACGATGGTGGGTTATCACCGAAATAATGGGGACTTGAAGGATCATACTGAGGATAGAAATTGTTAAGCCGGTTTAACTCACTGGGTTCATTTCTCCCATAGAAATCCTCCTCAAGCACATCATTTGAATTTGTGCTGTTGGTCCATCTTTCTCTATGAATATCCATCATTTCATTTACAGGCAATACATCCAGCTTGTCTACATTTTGAAATCTGGTTTCCGCGGTAAATTCAACTTTTGGTCTTCCCTGCTTACCTCTCCTGGTAGTTATCAGGATTACCCCATTGGCTGCCCGACTACCATAGATGGCCGCTGCGGATGCATCTTTTAGAACCGTCATCGAGGCAATGTCACCTGGATTCAGAAATGTCCATGGGTTGATATCCCCAATGGTATCATCATTTCCAAAATCATCACGAGGGTTAATTACCTGGCCGTCAACCACGTAAAGGGGCTGAGCTCCTCCCTGCCAAGTACCAATACCCCTTACATACACTGTTGGTGCGGCAGTGGGGTCTCCACTGGAATTGATCACACGTACTCCGGTAGTTTTCCCCTGTAAAGCAAATTGTGGTGACGGGAACTGAACATCTTCAATATCCTTTCCTGAAATTTGACTGATAGAACCAGTCAAATCTTTCTTTTCTCTCGTTCCAAACCCAATCACAACTACTTCTTCCAATTGCCCTATATCTGCAGCTAATTGTACATCAATCACCGATCTTCCCTGAATCTGAATGGTCTGTGTTTTCATCCCAACAAACGAAACATCCAATGTCATAGCATCTTCCGGCACGGTAAGTGCGTAGTTGCCATCAATGTCAGTGATTGTTCCTGTGGTTGTCCCCGATACAACTACCGAAGCCCCAGGCAATGCTTCACCTTTATCATCAGTGATTTTACCTGTAATCTGCTGTTGGGCAACAATTAAGTCCACTACATCGGCCCGTCTCTGTGATACTGAAGTCACCGAGATGGTTTCATTTACCCGCTTGATTGATAGTTTAGCCTGATCTGAAATTTCATGAAGCAAATCACTCATATTCCAGGTACCGGTTTTAATATCAACTGTCTTATCTCTAAGCTCCTTTTGTGAGTACAGAAATAAAAAATCTGTCGAATTCTCAATTTCCTTTATCACTTTGATCAGGGAGGACCCCTCTCTGGAGTTTAGATCTATTGAGATCTCTTTGAGGAGCTTTTGCTGTGCCCCCGCAGAACTGCATATCCCTATGGAAAGGGAAATGCAAAAGACCATCGCATACATAGTAATCTTCGTCATGCGAATGAATAATTTTCGTAGTTTTGCATCCATATAATAATTGGGTTTTTAGTTAAAAACTCATTGTTGTTCTTAAAAGCTGAGATCCTTTCCCCAAAGCACGCTCAGCTTTTATTTATAAATCCTTACATTTTTTCCTTCTAGCTCATACTTAAATTTGTAGTTGTGTGACAAGCTTAGCATAACCTCACTAAGCGGGTCATTTTCATAAATACCTGTTATACTTTTGTTTAAATCATCTATACCTTCCAACTGCACATCCACACCATACCACCTGGACAATTCCTCTGCTACTGAATATAAATCCTGATCTCTAAAAACCAGCTTCTGGTCTTTCCAACCATAGACCATATCACGGTCATCCATTGGACTCTTAACAAAATTGCCGGATGCATAGCTGTAGTCTGCTACCTCATCTTTTATCAGGTTCACCGAATTATTATTTGAGATGTCATATACCTCCACATTCCCTGTAGCTACTGCAATCTGTATATAATTATCACCCGGATAACCTTTGATATTAAATGATGTGCCCAGTACTTTGACGGTTATTCCATTTACATTGATGATAAATGGTCTGTTTTCATCGCGTCGAACATCAAAGAATGCTTCACCGGTTAGGGTTACCTCTCGTTTGTTTGGACTAAAATGATCGATGTATTCAATTTTACTTTGTGCGTTCAGGTCCACCCGTGTCTTATCACTCAAAGTGATAGTAGATTTTCTTCCTTTGGGATTAAATTTTACAGTTTTCGATTCAGCTACTGATGTTTGCTCATTTGCCAAATCAGTGTTTAAATAAAAGAAATATGTAAGGCCCGTCACCAGTAAAAGCGTGGCAGCAATCTGTAGCCATGGCGAAGTCATAAATCGATGAACCCCTGATTTTGTATGGGATTGAATTTTTTTAGAGGTGACCTTATGCTCAAGTGATGACCAGATGGCTTTTGAATCTGACTTCAATTCCTGGTCGTCTACATCAGGCTTTACATTCAAAATGAGATGAATGGCCAGTTGCATCTCCTCTCTCTTATCCGGAAACTTTTCCAGGTACTTGTCCCAGCCATTGGGGGAATCGAAATGCATGTCCCAAACCCATCTAACGAATGTCTCATCGTTAATGAAATCTTCGACATTATAATTCTGATAATTCATCCTGATCTGCGCAGATTATTATTCTAGAGGTTATATAAATTAACCCTATTTATTATAAAAGCAGTAAAGGTCAGGACAGTACCCAATTCTTCTTTAATTATTTTTGACGGAGTAACATTCAACTATTTCAATTGAGTGGTGCCAAATTAATAATACTAAAAATGGTATATTTATAGCCTGGAGAGTCTTTAAATCCCGTTTTTGACCCATAACCCTGATTTCAAATGAGTATAAATCTTTGGTCAAATGATAAAATGATATGGGACCAATTTCGCAATGGTTGTGATTACAGCTTCAAGGTAATTTATGAAAATCATGTACAGAATCTCCTTCTGTATGGACGAAGATTGAACAGTGACCGAGACCTGGTAGCCAATTGTGTTCAGCAATTATTTGCTAATCTCCTGGACCGTCGAAATCACCTCGGACCCACTGATAATATTAACTATTACTTACTCAAAGCATTTCGTTCCATTTTGATCAAGGAATTGAAAAAAGCTCAGAAATTAAATCCTGAACAGCTAAAGGTTGAGAAGATAAACTCAAGTTCCGACTCTATTGAAGATAAGATCATTTATGAAGAAAATCTTCAGCAGCAAAAGAAAGAGCTGCGTCATGCGATCAACCAGCTTTCCCCGCGGGAAAAGGAAATTCTTTACCTGAAATATTTCGCCAATATCGCTAACAAGGAAATTGCAGAGCTTCTTTCGATTAGCTATCAGTCAGTAAAAAATACAGCTACACGAGCCATACAAAAACTGAAAGAAGAAATGATGAAGGTAGCTTAGCGAAGGAGACAGAATACAGAATACAGGAGACAGGTTTTTGCTTCAACTCACCCAAGGTTCAACCCGAGTTTATTGTCCAGACACTTTACTTTTGTCTAGTCACCTGCTTCGGCAGGTGGTACATTTGAAATTACGCAGCGTCCTATCCGAATGACTTTGCCTGGCGAGAAGGGTAATCAGACAACAGGATAAATAAAAACCCGTCGGTCCGACGGGTTTGGCATTCAAATTTTACTCTTGGAGCTTCGGTTATCTTACAAAAGCTGCGGCCACACCACCGTCTACATTCAAAATATTACCAGTAGACTTGGAAAGCATTCCGCTCACAAAGACAAACACGCCATTGGCAATGTCTTCAACAAGGAGCTCTTCGTTTAACAAAGTACGCTTCGCATAGAATGCAGGCAATTCATCCACAGTAATGCCATAGGCCTTTGCTCTACCCTCAGCCCAACCTGATTGCCAGATGTTGCTGTTTCGGATTACGGCATCCGGATTCACTACATTCACTCTGATCTTATCAGGTCCCAGCTCAGCTGCGAGCAACCTACTCATGTGTGCCTGAGCGGACTTGGCCGTTCCATAAGCCACGTTATTGGGTCCTGATACCAGGGCATTCTTACTGGCGATGTTCACGATGTCACCACCCAGTCCCTGAGCTTTCAGGATTTTTGCTGCCTCCTTACACATAAGAAACTGTCCTTTCACCATGATGTCATTCAGCTTGTCCCAGTCCTCTTCTGTATGGTCCAATAAAGGTTTCGACAAGGCCAGTCCAGCTGAGTTGATGAGGATGTCTATCCCTCCAAACGCCAGATTACATTGCTTAAATGCTTCACTGATAGATTTTTGGTCAGTCACATTCAGCTTGGTTACGATCGCCTGGTCTGCGGAATATTCACTTTTGATTTCAGTCAATAGATCCTCGCGGATATCGCTAAAGATCACGGCAGCACCTTCCGCTATGAGTTTGTCGGCAATGGCTTTTCCAATACCTCCTCCTGAGCCTGTTACCAGCGCCACTTTTCGAGACATCGGCTTTTCTTTAGGCATTCTTTGCAGCTTAGCTTCCTCTAGCAGCCAGTACTCAATATCGAAGGCTTCCTGCAACGGCAGAGAAACATAGCTTGAGATGGCCTCTGCGCCTTTCATCACATTGATGGCATTGATGTAAAATTCTGCAGCTACCCTGGCCGTTTGCTTGTTTTTGGCGTAGGTAAACATACCCACGCCTGGCCAAAGAAGAACGACCGGATTTGGGTCCCGCATGGCAGGGCTGTTCGATCTTTTGTGCTTCTCGTAATAATCTTTGTAATCTTCCCGGTAGTCTGAAAATGCTTTTTCAAGCTTTTCTTTGATCTTTTGACCGTCGCTCAGATCCTGATCGGCTGGCAGATCAATCACCAAAGGCTTGATCTTCGTTCTGAGGAAATGATCAGGACAGCTGGTACCCAAAGGGGCTAATTTGTCGAGGTCCTTACTGTTGATAAACTCCAACACTCTGCTGTCATCAGTGAAGTGTCCGACCATTCTGGAATGACTGCTTGCAAGCCCACGCAAGATTGGTGATAAAGCCGCAGCCTGATCCTTTCGCTTGTCTTCCTGCAGGCTCATTAGCTTTTCACCACCGAAGACAGGACGCGATTTTCCATAGTGTTTATCCAGATAAACCGCAGCTTTGTTGATCACATCTAAAGTGTTTTTATAACACTCCTCAGCCGTATCACCCCAGGTGAACAGACCGTGCCCACCTAACACAATTCCTCTGATCCCCGGATTATCAGCCAATGATTTTTCAAGTTGGAGGCCAAGATCAAATCCCGGACGCTGCCACGGCACCCATGAAAGTTCCCCGTTAAATAATTCCTGGGTGATCTTTTCGCCATCTTTTGATGCCGCAATAGCAATCAGAGCATCCGCATGCACATGATCTACATGCTTGAACGGAAGGAATGCATGCAATGGAGTATCAATAGACGGAGCCCTGGAATCCAAATCATAAATGCAATGATTGAAAAGTGCTACCATCTCGTCTTCATGCTCCAGACCGCGGTATATATTTTTTAGATTGAGCAACCGATCCATGTAAAGACCAGCTAATCCATCTCTTTTCAAAGTCCCAATATCTCCTCCGGAACCCTTTACCCACATGACCTCAGTTTCTTCACCAGTCAATGGATCTTTTTCGATCGTCTTACAGGATGTGTTACCACCACCGTAGTTTGTCACTCTGAGGTCTGAACCTAACAAGTTGGATCGATAAATCAGTAAATCTACCTGATCTCCATTGAAGGACTTCTCTTTTTCTTTGTTCCAGATGTTGGGGATTTCTATGCTCATTGAATTGCTTAATTATTTACTGCAAATTAAATAATGAATGATAACCCAGCCTTCCTGTACCATCACGAAATTGATAAGATTTATTAATCTTCCAATACCGCTTATGAAATTTGGCTATTTATTGGTAGATGAAACTACCAAAGGGATATGTACATTGAAGGAGCTACCATCATGCTTTTGATTTGGACTCTCAATGGCACAGGCAGCATACATCACTTGTGGTACTCCTTCGTCATCCAAAAATCTTTTTGCTAGTCTTCTTTCCGTGTCTAATCTTTGGTTAGATCTGTTCTCCTAAACTTCGGATTGCTATAGCCATTTTCCTGATGTTTTTCTAAAAGCACCTGTAGCTCCTCAACAATCTCTGGATATTCATTGTACAAATTATTCTTCTCTCCGAGGTCTTTATCCAGATTATATAATTGCCCCTGAGCGTCATTTTCATCCGGATCTGCACTCCAACCTCCTGATCCTTTGCCAGTAATGAGTTTCCACGGGCCTTTGCGAATGGAAAACATGCCCTGAATAGAATGATGAATCAAATGATCCCGAATAGGCCTTTGGGGATTAGCAATTAAGATTTCACTAAGGTCCTCGCTGTCTTCAAACCGGTCTTCAGCACCTATGCCGATCATCCCGGACAGGGTAGCTATAAGATCATTCAGCCCAAAAAGTTGGTCGGTCACCCGGTTTGCTTCAACTTTAGCTGGCCATGAAATGATAAGAGGTACACGATGACCTCCCTCCCATATATCGGATTTAATTCCCTTTAGCGGATAGCTAGGATCATGACCAAAAGCCTTTACAGATCCAACCTGACCAGCCATGTTTTCACCATCTCGTTGAGGGGATCCATTGTCTGAGGTAAATACAACGATCGAGTTATCTAGTTGACCTGTCTGCTGCAATGCCTGGATTATTTGTCCAACAGTGTAATCCACCTGATGAACATAATCCCCATACCGGCCAGCAGCACTTTTCCCAATAAATTCTTCTGCAGGGGCGATGGGAGTATGTGGAGCAGTTAGTGGGAAGTATAAAAAAAATGGTTTTTCCTTGCCCTCATGCTCCCTGATATATTTAACGGCTTTTTGTGTGATGGCTGGCATCACATGCGTCAGGTCCCAGCCTGACTCCATGGGTCCCGGTCCCCCAAACATCGCCGCTGGTTTGACGGTGTCTGGGAATTCCACTAACCTATTATCCTCAATGAAGGCATATGGAGCAAAATTGGGGACATCATCACCGAAATAATCATCAAAACCTGCTGCTAAGGGCCCGCCACCTAGTTGCCTTGAAAAATCAATGTCATACCACAACTCATTCCTACCTGGCAAATTGTAGTCTCCGATGGCTATGCTATCATTAATAAACCCACCTTGCTTATCCGGCCAGCGCCATCCCAGATGCCATTTACCAATACAAGCTGTGTGATAGCCAGCTCCCTTCAGTAGTTTAGGAAGCGTTTCTCGGCCTTCCTCTATTAGTGGTTTGTCCCATGCCCAAAGGACACTCTTCTTCAGTGCCGTTCTCCATGCATACCTGCCAGTCAAAATGCCATATCTCGTTGGTGTGCACACACTACTTGGGCTGTGGGCATCTGTAAAGCGCATCCCGGATGCGGCCAGAGCATTGAGGTGTGGTGTGGGTATTTTAGATCCTGCATTATATACTTCAAGATCTCCATAACCCAAATCGTCAGCAAGGATGATGATAATATTAGGGTGTTTGGATGCACCCCCCATTTCTTTCTGGTCACACCCCGTGAAATAAAGTATTCCCTGACAAACGAGAAGCATCCTTAGGGCCACGTGTCCAACTTTATACTTGAAAGTCATTCCCAAACGTATTCAGTTATGTTACGACAAAATCTAGCCCTTTTCAAGCACATCAAAAAATTGATGAATGGCTGTATAAATCTTTTTTAGCTCCTTCGGCTCAATTACGTAGGGTGGCAACACATAAATTACGTTGCCTAGTGGTCTCAATAGTAAATTCCTTGACATAAAGAAATCATAGATCTGTTCTTTGATCAAGCTCACATAACCAGGGTCGTCTACCTTCAATTCAATTCGCAATATGGTACCTAATGACCTGATCTCCCGGATATTCCTGGGAACCTCGGTGGTTGATACAAATTCCTCATGACTCTTAGAAATCATTTTGATTTGACTCTTGCACTTCTGACTATCCAGGATTTTCAAACTCTCCACTGCAGCGGCACATGCCAGTGGGTTGGCAGTATAAGAATGTCCATGAAAGAAGGTCTTCGCATAATCAGTCGCATCAAAGGCCTGGGTAATTGTTTTGGATACGGTCGTTACTCCCATGGGCAAGAAGCCTCCTGTAATCCCTTTCGACAGGCAAAAGATATCAGGTTGATGCTTCAAATAGTCTGATGCAAAAACTTTCCCCGTCCTCCCGAACCCAGTCATCACCTCATCTGCAATACAAATGATCTCCTTCGAATTGGCGATACTCATCAGTTCATCTAAAACTCCGGGTGCATACATCCTCATCCCCGAAGCGCCCTGTACCAAAGGCTCAAATATAAAAAGTGCAGTATCGTCAGAAGCCAACTCACTCATTTTTGAAATGCTATTCGAACCATCACCTTCGGGAAATGAAATAAAATCCACTTCAAACAGAAAATTAAAAAAGGGAAGGTTGAAGATACCCCGCTCCCCAACTGACATAGAACCGAAGGTATCTCCATGGTAAGCTCCGTCGATCGCGATAATCTTTTTCCGGGGCTTCCCCTGATTTTTCCAGTATTGAATGGCTAGCTTCAGGGCTACTTCCACCGAGGTGGACCCATCATCACTGAAAAATAGCTTGGATTGCGTGTCGGGCAATAGCTTCAACAACAGTTGTGAAAGTTTTATAGCAGGTTCATGGGTGAAGCCGGCAAAGATTACCTGTTCCAGCTTTCGGGACTGTTTGGCAATAGCCCTGGATATTTGTTTATTAGCATGTCCATGGGTATTGACCCACCAGGAAGAAATGCAGTCCATGATCCACCGATTGTCTACGGTCTGTAGATAAACCCCTCTGCCCTTCTTCACCTGGATCACCGGTTTTTCTGAAAGCGGACTAAAGGGGTGCCAGATATTTTTCTGATCGAGTGTTTGCCAATTCATTTACCAGTTCTTTGAGAGTAATTCTGCATATTTCAATATCATGTGTCTGTCTACATCAGGTTCCTTTTTCACATGCAATAGAGGTTTTAATTGGGTCTTCTTTAAGATGATCCGTTGACTTTCCTCATTTTCTTCACCATTGAAAATGATCCCTTTCACTGAGTAGCCTTTGTTGTGTAAATATTCAGCGGTCAGCAATGTATGATTGATAGATCCCAGATATAAGTCTGAAACCAGAATGACCTTGGATCGAAACCGGGGAATGAGGTCAGCAACCACATCCTGATCATTCAAGGGGACCAGACATCCTCCTGCCCCTTCAATGACCAGGGGATTTTCAGTTTGTGGCATTTTTATATCCTCAATAGCTATTTTTAGCCCATCAACCCTGGCAGAAGCATGCGGCGAAGCTGGTGTATTGAGCAAGTAAGCCTCCGGGTGAAAAGCCGTACCCGGTCCTGATACCAGATTTTGAACTGTCTCGGTATCCCTGGGGTATCCTGCCTGAATGGGTTTCCAATAATCACCACCCAACATTTGTGTTAAAATCGCACTAATGACCGTTTTTCCACTATCTGTACCAATAGCTGTCACAAAGTAATTTTCTTGCATGTACTAGAGGATGTTTTTCAGGGCCGAAGTTAATTGATCAATCTGATCTGAAGTATTGAAGGCATGTAAACTGATCCTCAATCGCTCACTTCCCCGCTGAACTGTTGGGGAAAGGATAGGTCTGACATCGAACCCATATTCTGAAAGTTGCTTTGAAGCTTCCCTAGCCTTTTGATTGGAACCTATCACGATGGGTTGTATGGCTGTTTCACTCAATGAATCCGGAAAATGTTTTCTAAACCTATCGATCCTATGCTGCAATTCCTGTTGGAGCTCCATATGAGAGGTCAGGTATTTGAAACTCTCTGCAATCGCTATCAGGCTACTGGGGGGCAATGCTGTGGTATAAATGAAAGGCCGGGCAAAGTTGATCAGATAATCGATAAGGGTCTGGCTCCCCGCCACACAAGCTCCGTGCGCACCTATCGCTTTTCCGAAAGTAAACACCCGGGCAAAAACCCCGGAAGTTAAATTGAGCTCATGTAGCAGTCCGGACCCGCTTTTTCCGTAAGACCCTGTGCTATGTGCCTCATCTACAATTAAATACCCGTCGTACTGCTTGCAAAGGGCCGTTAATTCCGGTAATGGTGCGATGTCCCCATCCATAGAAAAGACCGTCTCGGTCACTACGAATTTTCGCCCTTTGGCCTGACCCAATTTCTGCTCAAGATCATTCAGATCATTGTGTCTGAAAGCGATGGTATCCGCTTTACTCAACCAGGCACCCTCCTTCAGGCAAACATGGGCCAGCTGATCATAAATGATGGTATCCCCTTTTTCAGCTACCGAAGATATCAGCGCCTGATTGGCATGGTAACCTGAATTAAAGATTAAAACCGAGTCAACTTCGAAAATATCCTTTAAATAATCTTCAGTTTGGGCATAGTAGCCATGGTTTCCCGACAATAGCCTGCTGCCCGTACTACCTATTTTTGGGAAATCTTCATTTTCCCGCATCCTGATATTTTGAGCCAGCTCTTCATTACAAGCTAGCCCCAGGTAATCATTGGAAACAAAATCTATGAGACTTGTTTGGCGCGGTAATTGCCTTAGATTCCCTGAATTTTGTCTTTCATCCAATTTTTTCCTTAGAAAATCAAAATCCATCAGTCAAATTTCTATTTTTGAAAGGTTAATGCGAAGCTACTTTATCACCGCCTATATCGTGCTCGTTTGCGCATTTCATTTAAACGGGCAATCCACCAAATACCTGAAAAACGAAGCCAGGCTTGTAGTGGAAAATGATGCCTTTACGCTCAATTTTTACAAAGACCAGTATTATAGCAGCGGCATTTATCCATCTTTTAGGTATGTCCATGACACCACAAGCAGAAGAAAAGTTATTCATGGTTTTCAGCTAAACCACCGCATCTATACACCAAGAAAGATCTCATGGCGGTTTGAAGAACTTTTTGATCGACCTTACGCTGGCCAATTTTCAGCCAGTTTTGCTAGTGAATATTATTTCAGGAGAGGTAAATATCTTAAATGGGAAGTGGAACTTGGATGGATGGGGCCATCATCCCGGGTAGGTAATATGCATGAATACTGGCATCAGATTTTTAACCTGGGAACACCCAAAGGATGGAAATATCAAATCAACGACACCCCAATAACCACCCTCCGCCTAAACTACGGTCATTCCATCATTAATATCGATCGGCTTGAAATTCTCAGCGAATCGGCTGTAGCCGTTGGAACAGTGAATGATTGGATGAGACAGGAAGTTACATTCAGACTGGGGAGATTTTTACCCATTCATCAATCTTCATATTACAGCGGTCAATTAGGGAACAAGAAAAAACAACTGCCAGTCCCGGAAATGAGTGAATTCTATATTTTCTACGCGCCAGGCTATGAATTTGTATTTTACAATGCCTCCATTGAAGGAAATGTCATTGGTGATAAGTCTTCTTTTGTAAAGACCACTAAAAAACATGTATTTCAACACAGGTATGGCATTATGATGAGCTGGCCTTCATTCGATTTGGGTTTCATTGGCTATATCAGATCCCCTGAGACTACAGAGTCAACAGGACACTATTATGTTGGCATCAGGATGAACCAACGGTTTTAAGCGCTCAGGACGACTTTTCCCATTACTTTTCTTTCCTTCAGCATTTTCAATGCTTCCACGCCATCACTTAAGTCAAACGTTTTGGTGATCATGGGATTTATTTCTTTGTTGTCCAGCCATTCCAATAGCGTTTCTATATTCTTCCTGTTGGATTCCGGCTGATTTCTCCAAAAATGGCCCCAAAATACCCCTACAATGGAAGCAGATTTTAACAGGGGCAGGTTCCATGATAGGTTGGGAATTGAACCAGATGCAAATCCAACCACCAGGTGCCTTCCACCAGGCTTCAAAGCTCGGAAAGCGGCTTCGGAGGCTTCACCGCCAACTGGATCAAAAATGACATCGACACCTCCCAATCCCTTGAGACTTTCCTTCAAATCTTCATGCTGATAATTGATCACATGATCTGCACCCGATTGTCTGGCAAAAGATAGCTTTTCTGCTGTCCCTGCAATGGCGATAACAGTAGCTCCAAGTGCCTTACCCAATTGTACTGCCGCAGTCCCAGTGCCCCCCGCTGCTCCTAACACTGCCAAAACCTCCTCTTGTTGTAGCTGAGCTCTATCCACCAAAGCATGGATAGCCGTGCCATACGTTTCCAGGACCACTGCACCCCTTTTTAGGTCATCGTGTGATTTAACCTTAAACGCATTCCGTGCTTTTACCACTGCATACTGAGCAAACCCACCCCATCCCATGGCAGCGATGACGGGATCCCCACGTTTCAGGTCTGTAACAGCACTACCAACTTCTGCAACCTCTCCGGCAACCTCTCCACCCGGTATAAATGGCAATTCCGGGCGAAACTGATATTTACCTTCAACGATCAGCGTATCCGGAAAATTAACCCCACAATAGCTCACCTTCACCAACACTTCGTCCTGCGAAATCCCTGGAATTTTCGTATCTTCAAAGTGAAGGTTGTTGATGGACTCAAAGTTTTTACAGATCAGGGCTTTCATAGATTCCTGTGCTTTCATAAAACTATTATCAATAAAATTCGCTTAATATACATATGTGACAAGCTAAAACCCAATAAACAACAATACCATGAATACACGATATATTGAAAAAAAGGCATTTGCGAATGGCCTTGCCATTACGGCGATTTTAATTGTCTACTTTTTACTCATGAAGTCAGTGGGACTGATCCATCAGTACGAGCTTCGGGGATTCAATGCGGTTATTATGTTTACGGGTGTTTTCCTGACCATCAGGGCATACAGGAAACATCATGATCATGATTTTGGCTATTTGAAAGGTATGAGTCTGGGGGTTTTAACCTCATTAACCGTAGCTGTAAGCTTCTCCGCTTTCGTACTTATTTTCGTACTTTCCAGCCCCAATTTCATGGAAATGATCCGACAAAACGAGCCTCATGGCATCTACCTCAATGAATATGGAATAGGTATTGTGATCTTTATAGAGGCAGCGGCTTCCGGATTTATTTTTAGTTTCTTGTCCATGCAATGGTTTAAAGACAGGGTACCGGTCAAACATTCCGGAACAGGTTATCTGAGCAACTAAACCGGAAAGGTCTCTATTAAGCTAAAACCGAATTCAACCAATGGCTAAAGGATCTCCAGCACTTTTTCCGGAGGTCTTCCCACCCTTGCATCCGATCCATGGATGACTATTGGGCGTTCTATAAGCTTTGGGTGATCAGCCAGGATTTGTATCCATTGTGCATCAGAGAACGATTGACCCTTGAATTTTTCTTTGAAGAGGGTCTCGTTCTTTCGGACTAAATCTTCAGGTTTGACCCCAAGCAGATCTATGATTTGACTAAGTTCTGCAACCGTGGGAGGTGTTTTGAGATATTCAATAATTTCTACCTCTTCCTCCTTTTCTTTTACCAACTCCAGGGTCTCCCTGCTTTTTCTACAGCGGGGATTGTGAAATATTTTGATCATCAGCTCATCTGATTAGAAGGTTGTATTACTTTTATATAAACGCTAAGTACCTCCAAAGTAAAATCAAAATTCCAGATCGATGAAAATTCAACCATTATTTTTCGGATTCATGATCATCATTGGGTGTACGGTGAAGCATTCTGTTGAAGAGTACCCTCAATCGGAAAATAGTGGGTCTTATGATTCCCTTCTCGCAGTGGAAACAGGAGCTGATGCTTACGGAATGCGGAAATATGTGCTGGCATACCTGAAAGCCGGACCAAACCGGGATCAGGATTCCCTGGAAACAGTAATGATTCAAAGAGCTCATCTTGATAATATTACAAGACTTGCCAAAGCAGGTAAACTTGTGGTGGCAGGCCCATTTCTGGATGAGGGTGAGGTGAGAGGTATCTATGTATTTGCTGTTGAGACCATAGAAGAAGCCCGGGAACTCACTTCAACGGATCCAGCCATTCAGGCGGGTAGATTGATCATGGACCTACATCCCTGGTACAGCTCTGCAGCACTTATGAAAATCAACGAACTGCATGAAAGAATAAGCAAAGATGACATATAAAAAGTCCCGCCGACAGGCGGGACTTTACCAAACCTGAAAAAGCCAAACTACTTTTCAATCAGGACAAATCTTATGGGGATGACCATGGATACCCTTACAGGTCGTCCTCTTTGTTTACCAGGAATCCAGGCCGGAGCAGATGCTAACACGCGTACTGCTTCTTCATCACATCCCGATCCTATCCCTTTTACGGCCTGGACATCTGTCAATCTACCATCTTTTTCTACCACAAATTTCAAAAACACGTTTCCTGTTACCCCCATTCGGATGGCCTGTTGAGGGTATCTAAGATTTTCTGCGACATAATTGTAAAATGATTCCAATCCACCTTTAGGAACCGGTGCGTCCTCCACGATCTGGAAGATTTGGTCAGCCACCTCATCTTCCATTGCAGGAGCTTCAAATACCACATCCTCCATGGTAGTCTCTTCAAGAATTTCCACATCAAAATCCAACTTAATTTCCTGGACGACCTCCCGATCGTCCACTACCACAATTACTGGTTGTTCTATTTTGGGTGGTGGTGGCGGTGGTTGATCACTTGGGGGGACTTCCATCACTTCATCAAAGTCCGCATCCAGCTGTCCAAGATTTACCAGCTCCTGGGTATCATAAAACCTCCAGTTCATTGCGATAATACAGCACAATAAGCTGAGGCTCAGCCCAATGGTTAGGAACAGCCGTGTTTGACTTTGATATTGCTCAGCACGCTCACGTTTGATGTCCATCATCTCCTGGAACAGCTTTTTGGTTACAGGGGGAGTGAGTAATACATTAGCTTTTAAGGCTCCATGATCAGTTACATCATGTTTTACATGTTTTTTAGGGGGTTTGACTAATTCAGTTTTCATGGCCTTATTGTTTTGGTTTGGTACATCTAAGGTTGAAAACTCTGTAATAATATTTCATGAGCGCCGTCAAAGCAGGCGATGATCTATGTCATATTTAAGGGGTGATGTCTTTCCAACGAATGGATAACAGAACGGGTCATAATTGTAACAATCATTATCCCGTAAAAGATATGACGAGCTATAATGTCATTATTCTAATATTACGTGATATTTTTTTATTATTTTTATAAAGCAACATAACGTTAACAAAAATGAAAAAGCGCTTTTTACTCAAAGAAAACATAAAAACATTGGCCCTGGCTATCGTAGCTATTGGCGTGATGGCACTGGCAGGATGTAACAAAGATGAGGATGAAGGTCCTACGCAAAACATTCTGGAAATCGTTGAAAGTACCGAGGGACTCGACTCCCTGGCAAAATATCTGGGATTGTTTCCGGAAGTAGCGGCAGCATTAGAAGTAGAGGGTTCCTTGACCTTATTTGCTCCAACGAATACCGCTTTTATAGACCTTTTGAATGTGCCCAGCTTCCCATCAGACATCAGGTCGGTGAATCCAAATATTATTGCCAACGTTTTACTTTATCATGTGTCAGCGACAAGGTATAACGCTGCAGATTTGACAGCAGGCACAGAGGTAATGACACAAGCTGTGGCTACTACCAGTGCCGATGAGGTCATCACAGTGAATCAGGATGGGACCCTCCTAACTGGGTCTACTACAAAAAATATTGAAATTATCAGTGCAGATATTGAAGCAACAAATGGTGTGATTCACACCACCAATAAAGTATTAATACCTGTAGCTTTAGATGGTCTCGCCACCCTTTTACCAACAATTTATGGTACACTCAGTCTGGGAGCTAACTTTTCAATTTTAGCCACTGGTATTACCAAAGCTGATGCGTATGCCGCTGCCAATCAGAAGACTACATTAGTTAGTATTCTAACAGCCGGTGAAGCCAATAGCAGGACTGTTTTTGCACCAACAAATGAAACATTGAGTGTTGTTCCTGGCATAAATGACTTCTCAGGTGAAACATGGTATGGAATCATCGCCAATCATATTGTAATGGATAATGTAAGTGCAACAGAACTAACAAGTACAGCAGCCATTGATCCTGGCATTTCATCCTATGAAAGCATGGCAGGTGTACAGCTTTATTTCAGATATATCGAATCTGAAAAAGTTAATGGTATAGGAGTGTTCATAGATAGTAATCTCGATCAGGAATTTGAAGCTGAGGTTGCTGTTCCTAATACTTATTTGGAAGATGACTTAACAAAGAACAATGGTATTATCCACATCATTGCTGGTGTAATGTCGCCACCAACTCCACAGTAAAGAATAGAATACACAACAAAATATAAGCTAAAAAGAGGTCTGTAGGTTTACTGACCTCTTTTTTATGTCAATTTATTCCCGCATTCCTGGCAAAATTTTGCATTCGGATCTTCTATTTCCGTATTGCAGCTATGGCAACTCCTGATCCTAATGGCTGCTTTCCTTGTGTTCTCCTTCACAAGCTCACCGGTCACAATCCCCGTGGGGACGGCAATGATCGCATAACCCATCAGCATCAGGATAGAAGCCAGGGTTTGACCCATGATTGTGTGTGGTGCGATGTCCCCATAACCTACTGTGGTGATTGTCACGATACACCAATAGATACTCCTGGGAATACTGGTGAATCCATTCTCCGCCCCCTCAATCACATACATCAGCGTACCCATAATCAGTACCACACTCAGCACTGTTCCAATAAAGACAAACAACTTATACCTGCTGGCTACCAGTGCATTTCCCAGCATTTGCGCTTCACTGAGATATCGTGATAACTTGAGAATTCTGAATATTCTCAGCAGCCGGATCGCTCTAATCACCACGAGATAGGCTCCACCGGTTACAAACAAAGACAGGTAGGTGGGTACCAACGCCAGGAAATCAATGATCCCCAGGAAGCTGAAAACATATTTTAAAGGTTTCTTGAGAATAAATATCCGTAGCAAATATTCTATGGAAAATAAGATAGTAAAAACCCATTCAAATACGGCAAAAGCTGGCTCGAACCGATCATTCAGTTCTTTGACACTCTCAAATGTCACCACCAGGATGCTACCGACAATGGCCCACAATAGCACAACATCAAAAAGTTTTCCTGCGGGTGTCTCAGTACCAAAAACTATTGTATAGAGTCTGCTCCTCAGATCAGGAAACCTTTTAAAATCTTTGCCTTCCATAGTTTCGTTTTCCTAAATATATGAAAAAAGCCTGATCAGAAACTGATCAGGCTCAATCTAATGATATTCACCTTCAAATTAATTCATTAACTCGTCAAAGGTGATCGACACATAGTAAATGGCTCCTATAGAGGGTCCACCAAGGCTTTGAATGTAATACTCGTTAAATAAGTTTGAACCTCCAACTTTAATGATGGATTTAAGGTCAGGAAGTTTATAAGACACCTGTGCATCCAATGTGCTATAGGCTGGCACATCCCCGATAGCGAAAGAAGACTCCCATCGGAAAGCATCCTGCCACCTGTAAGTAACATTGAAGCCCAGGTTATCAATCACCTTCCTATTCCCGAAATTGAGGTTGAATTTATGTTCCGGGGTATTGAATTCAGCCAGGTTGTTTTCCGTGAATCCACCGATCAACTTATTCCAGCTATAATTTCCTCCTACATTATACCCTCTGGGCAAACTATAGGTTAGCCCAATGGCAGCTCCCTGCGAGGTTACCCTGTCGTCCAGATTCGTATAGATCTGAAATGTATTGTCCGCATCACTACTTAGCAATGAGGTAATAGCGGATGGGTTTGTCCCAATATCATCTGAAGCCTGATGAATTCGTATCTGAGTAATAAAATCTGTATAATCATTGTAAAAGAATACTGCATCTATCAATAATTTGTTATCGATTAGGCTTTTATAACCAACTTCAACTGATCTGACTTTCTCAGGTTTGACGGGATCAAAGCTGTCAACAGACTCCAATAATGGAGCGTAACTAGCAAGTCCGGCTGAAGGATCATTAAAATAAGCCGTCCTAAATGCCAGAACAGAACCACCGGTATATGTATTAGTGGTCATATTATAGCTTTCATAATTTTCGCTCAATCCTCCCAAAAGTCTCGAACTGATCACATTCAGGTTTATATACTGGCCCTGGGTAGTAGGATTTCGAAATCCGGTTTGAAAAGAGGCTCTGATATTATGATTCCTGGCGAAAGTATAGACAGTACCAATTCTTGGATTGATCTGTCCATTGAAATTTTGATTCTTATCAAACCTCAACGATCCGGAAAGTCTCAAAACATCCTGAATCAAGTCATTGCCGGCTTGAACGTACCCTCCGACCTCATTGATTTGAATCCCACCGTCCTGATCAGGAAATATCGTTCCTCCCGACCTGAGGTCAAACACACGATAACTACCACCAACCTGCATATCAAACACATCTCCGAGCATCTCTGAAAGATCATATTGGAATTCTCCATGATACATCTTGGATTGATCATCAAAAAAAGGCCCATCTGGGATAGACTCAGCTTTTTCAAAAATACTCTCTCGTTGTCCATTAAAAAGCGTCTCACCTTCAGAATATCTTGCTGCGTCAGCAGCTGAGCGAGCAAATTGGTGAGCATCTTGCTGAATGCCAACCCTTTGTGTCTCAGATAGCGATTGTATTTCACCCGGTGATAGTCCAATATTCTGAAGATGCTTTAGATACCTCGATGTATATTGAGCAAACCAGGTACTGTTGCCTGAGTATCCCTCTCCCATCAAATTACCCAAAAATTCAGTAATGTATGATCCTCCTGAATTTTCGATGGTGGTATATCCTCTCACAAAGAAATTGCTTCCTCTTAGCTGTAGTCTATGTTGTTGAATCCCAAAATTGGACAAAGCATAGCGTTGAGCTCCGGTATAAATACTTGTTCCAAACCCGGCATTATATAAATAACTCAATTCCAGGTTATCATTCAACCGGTAATACAATCCGGTATTAACCTTGATATTCTCTGCCCCATAATCAATCAAAGAAGCTTCTGTAAAAGGAGTTCTGGCAACCGTATGCCCCGGAACATCACCCGCATCTAAGTAATTACGGACATCACTGAATAGTGCTCTTAACCCTTGAAAAGTTGGGTTATCACCAGGAGTACCTTGAGCTGCAAATGCTGCCTGAGCAGCAAAGGCCAGAAATCCCATGCTGGATGAAGCCTCGTCACCCATATAGTGGAGCCTGTCCGATGCTGGGTTGAAATTGAATCCCTCAGGTTGCAGGGCAGCATTCCTATCAAAATCCGATTGGCCATGCCAGTCTTCTGCCCTGGAGTATGAAAGATTCACCTTAAAGGCGAACTTATTGTTAAAGGCTTTGGCATAGCGTAGGGATCCCTCATAGAGTGGTGTGGCAGGGTGGCCAGACTCTTCTCCAATATGATTGATCCCGGCTTTCGCAAATGCGCTCAGGCCCTGATATTCGAAAGGACTCTTGCTATTGATCAGTAATACACCATTGAAAGCATTGGGCCCATAGAGTGCGGAAGAAGCACCTGGCAACAGCTCCACACTCTCTACATCCAGCTCGGAGGGACCATTCAGGTTACCAATGGGAAAGTTAAGCGCCGGGGCCTGGGTATCCATTCCATCAATGAGTTGAACGAACCGTGTATTACCCGTACTGGCAAAGCCGCGGGCATTGAGGATCTGAAAGTTGATACTACTTGTAGCCACGTCAACTCCCTTGAGGTTCGCAATGGCCTTATAATAATTGTCGGCTGAAGTATTCTGGACAGCCAGAATGTCCATCTTCTCGATACTCACAGGTGACTTCAGAATACTCTCCTCCACCCGGGATGCAGATACAACCACTTCCTGACCAAGCAGCAGGGATTCAGCCATTTGAATATCCAAACCCTGCTGATTATTTTGAGTGATCTGTATCTCCTGGCGTTCAAACCCAACAGAAGTAATTACCAGAGTCAATGGAGGGTTAGAGTTTACCTCAAGATTGAAATTTCCATTAACATCGGTTGTGGTACCAAGTACGGTTCCCTTGACCAAAATATTGACTCCGATGAGAGGATCCTGATTCGAAGCATCAGTGATCGTACCGGATACATTCGTCTGAGCGATAGCAACATTTACAAAAAACTGCAGAATCAATACCATTGATCCTGCGATCATGCATTTCTTCATCATTTTGGGGCGTTGGTGTATATTAAAATAATATTACAGAAAAAAAACTACATTTCCGCCCAAAAAATGACCTTTAAAGCCGTTACTTTTAAAAAACCCTCTGCTAACTCGTCTCTTTCTTGAGGTGTTCTACCAGGCGGTCACATACCTCGTTGATCTGTCCTGACATGAACTCATCACCAGTGGCATTCAATAAGCTTTGGCTTAATCCGCCCAGACAATCTATATAAAATCGTTTCATGTCATCCACTGGCATGTCTTTGGACCATAAATCAATTCTAAGGGTATTTTTATTCTGATGGTCCCAGATGGATAAAGTCACTGACTTGCTTTCGGAATAGCCAGGATTATCCTTGTCATCTGCATCCCACATGATCTTTTCCGGGATATTTTCATCATCTAATTCTACGAGAAGTTTGATCTCTGATTTTTTCATAGTTAAGGTAAGCTCATCTTAAATTCTTCATAAGTCATATTTGACTCTACTATTGGTGTTGTGCTACAGCCCAGTGTAGCTGCGTGATCATTGATATCTTCTACCCTGTTGTCAGGATTAGGATGAGTGCTTAGAAATTCCGGCACTCCATTATCTTGTCCGTTGGCAATTAGCTTCTCAAAAAAAGAAGCTGCCCCATTGCATGCATATTCAGTATCAGAAAGATATTTTACCGAGTACTCATCGGCATCTGATTCATTATCCCTACCGAATTTCAATGATGACCCTGCTGTAGCAATTTGCGCGGCGATTTGCTCAATTTGAGATGGGTCATTTCCCAGTGCGACAGATAAAAGCAATTGGACACCGTAGATTTTTTCAAGCTGCTTAACCGAATGTCGCCTGTCTGCATGCGCTATTTCATGACCTAATACCCCAGCAAGGTCATCCGCATTATCCAGATAATTGATCAATCCGGTATAGACATACATATATCCACCAGGAGTAGCAAATGCATTGAGAATATCTGCTTCAATGATTTTAAGTTGCCATACAAACTCATCTTTATAGGCAACTTCTCCACTAGCCAGGATGGCATTCTTCATGCCATTGAGGTATTCATATGCCTCCGGATAATCAATTTCTGATAAGATTGGATAGGTTGCCGGATCTGATTCAATTTCCTGGCTTACCTGCAAACCAAGCGTTTTGTCATCCTCAATCGAAAAGAATAATGATTTCACACCATCATTATCACCACAGTTAGTCAGCACGCTCACCCCAACAATAGCGAGTGTAAATAGGTAAAGTCTAAAATTTTTCATGTGCTTTTTTATTTAATAGAACGTGTTCATCATGAGCAACAATTGTTCCTGTTTTTACCATCAAGGTAAACTCGCTTTAAATTGAGTGTAGGTCATTCCACTTTCCTGAATAGATTTAGTAGAACATTGAAGGCTCCTCGCAAACTT
Source organism: Cyclobacteriaceae bacterium (assembly GCA_965223915.1). Taxonomy (GTDB): domain Bacteria; phylum Bacteroidota; class Bacteroidia; order Cytophagales; family Cyclobacteriaceae; genus UBA7330. The sequence goes on from OZ245027.1 coordinate 5,745,269, forward strand.
ATTGATATCTTCCACCCGATTGTCAGGGCTTGGGTGTGTGCTCATAAATGTCGGTGTCCCACCTGACTTTCCTTCTTCTGTAAGTTTTTCAAAAAAAGTAGCTGCTCCATTACAGGCATAACTTGTTCCCGATAAATATCTCACAGAATATTCATCCGCCTCGGACTCAGCTCCCCGACCAAACGCCAGGATAGTGCCTTTACCAGCCAGTTGTCCTGCAATCTGAGCGGTCTGAGAAGCACTTTCACCCAGTGCAATACTTAGCAACAGCGAAATGCCATACTGTTTTTCCAGCTGTTTAATAGAATGCCGCCGATCAGCGTGGGCAATTTCATGCCCCATTACACCTGCCAGGTCATCTGCAGAATTCAGATACTTGATCAGTCCGGTATACACGTAGATATATCCGCCCGGAGTACAAAAAGCATTGAGTGTGTTGTCATCCTGTATGATCTTCACCACCCAGGCAAAATCATCTTTGTAAGCGACATTGCCACTATTGACAATCTTTTGGGTCATATCCCGGATATATTCATAGCTTTTGGGATATTTTGATTCCGGAAGAATGGGGTACTCGGAAGGATTGGATTCTATTTCCTCCTGAACTTGTAAACCAAGTTTCTGGTCATCTTCAACAGAGAAGAATAGTGAAGATACTCTTCCTGAAGAAGACCCTATACAACCCGATAGAATCAGGATGATGATTAGATTTAATGCTGTATTTTTCATTTTTAAAGACTTAACGCCTCCAGTGCTTGTAACTTGTCCTCATTGAGCTGATCCTTTAACAATTCAATACTATCAAATTTCTTTTCTTTCCTAAGCAATTGTACAAACTCAATAGTTAATCTATTGTTATAGATCTCCCGGTCAAAATTAAATATATTCACTTCAATCCTTCGCTCCTGACCTGAAACTGTTGGTCTCCAGCCAATATTCAACATTCCCTGGAATTTTTCATGTTCAAGGTAGATATAAACCGCATAAGCTCCATCTCCGGGTATCAACTTATATGATTCAGGTACATCAATGTTAGCTGTCGGAAATCCAATGCTTCGTCCAATCCTGTCACCATCCTTTACGAAACCGCTGAGTGAATAATGCCTTCCCAACAATTCAGCAGCAATATGGACTTCGCCATCTGCCAAAGCATTTCTTATTCTGGTAGAGCTCACACCCAGATGATCGATATCCTCTCTGGGAATTTCTTTGACCTCAAAGCCAAATTCACTGGCATGCTCCATGAGGTAGTCAAAGCCACCCTCCCTGTTCTTCCCAAAACGATGATCATACCCAATAATTAACACTTCCGTTTTGAGCTTTTTGATGATTATTTCCTGAATGAAGGATTGAGATGACAGCTCAGAAAATTCTTTGGTAAAAGGTATCTTCAAAAGAATATCTACCCCCATTTCCTCGATCAATGCGGCCTTTTCTTCAAAAGTGGATAGCAACTTCAATGACTCCGGATCTCTATTCAGAACAAATCGGGGATGTGGCCACAATGTGATTACAATGCTTTGGCCATTATTTATTTTGGCTGTATCCACCAGCTGGCGAAGGATCTTTTGATGCCCCACATGTACCCCATCGAAGGTACCCGATGTAACGATGCTGTGGTCAACACATTCAAAATCTTCAAGATTATCTATCAGAATCATTACACTTTAAATTTATCCACCCAGTATTCTATCGGGAAAGCATCTTTCACATGATATTCACCGATGGAAGTTCTCCGAAGCTGCTTCAGGTATGCTCCTACGCCCAACACTTTCCCAAAATCATGCGCCATGCTACGGATATAGGTCCCTTTTGAGCATTTAATCCTAAAGGAAATAATGGAGCCTGCTATCCTGGTAATCGCAAACTCATAGACCGTGACAGACCTGGGTTGAAGCTTAATGTCCCGTTTTTCTCTGGCTGCTTTGTAGGCTCGCTCTCCATTCACCCTGATGGCAGAATAGGCGGGTGGGATTTGCTCAATCTCACCTGTAAGTTGCTTTGCAGCATTCAGTATCTGGTCTTCTGTGATCTGACTGGTTTCCGATTCACTATCAAACTCAGTCTCCAGATCAAATGAAGGAGTTGTCTTCCCCATTTCAAATTCTCCCTCATACGTTTTGTCCAACCCCTGTAACTCACCAAGTTGTTTGGTATACTTGCCAACCCCCACCAATAAGAGCCCTGTAGCCAAGGGGTCCAAAGTGCCTGCATGCCCGATTTTCTTTATTTTGAGTGCATATCGAAGCTTATTGACCACATCAAAAGAGGTCCAATCCGGGGCCTTATCTACCAGTAACAGCTGACCATCCAAATCCATCACCACTGAGATATGATGGCTATAAAGCCAACAGCCAAACAATAAATCGCAAAATAATACAGCTTTCCTTTCTTCACGATGTTAGTCATCCATTTGCAGGCCACATAGCCTGATACCAATGCACCAAAAAACCCAACGATCATTGGAATGGTTCTCAAACCTTCGTGAAGCGCAGGCGCTTCCAGGTAGTCTTTTGTTTTTAACAGGCTTGCCCCCAGGATGGGAGGAAGTACCATGAGAAATGAAAATCTGGTGGCTTTCTCTTTGTCAACACCTATCAACAATCCAGTAGCGATGGTGGCTCCTGATCTGGAAATACCCGGAAGAATAGCAATCGTTTGTGCAATTCCCATCACTATGGCTTCCATATAGGAAACCTCTTTTGTGCCATCATTTTTGAAATAAGTAAAAAATAGCAATGCAGAGGTAAGTAAAAGCATGCTCCCAACGAGAATCAGGTTTCCTATAAAAAGGCTGGATATCTCATCTTCAAAAAACACTCCTGCTATACCCACAGGAATCATTGAAATCAACACCAGGGTTGCAAACTTCCATGATTCATTCCACCTGAAGATTAACAGTCCTTTCAAAATATTAAGGATATCACTTCGAAATACAATGATGGTGCTCAGCGCTGTTGCCGCGTGTACGATCACCGCGAACAGGAGGTTATCACCTGAGGAGGTTCCCAGTAAGACAGAACCTATTTCCAAATGACCGCTGCTGCTGACGGGTAAAAACTCAGTAAGACCCTGGATGACTCCAAGGATCAATGCTTCGATCCATGTCATTTATTGGCAGGATCTTTCTTATCATCGTTATAGAATATGGCTACAAATTGGATAAGAAATCCAAGCATCACAACAATGGGACCAAGTGTAAGCCCTAAAAATCCAAAGCCATAAGGTTCGCTATCGGAAGCCATGATCACGAAACCTATCAGGATCACCAATACACCACCAATCATAATCAGGTAGTTCGTCTTTCCGAAAGCAAATTTATTTTTATCAGACATATTCACTCAAATTAATATAATTCATCCAGGGACATTCCCAAATATTTTCTAATTGCACGATAGGTGCTTAAATAGCCAACCAAAATCCCCACCAAAATAATGGAAGCAAACAAAATGGCTAATTGGGTATGATCTTGCAATTTCTCTAAATCTTCAATACGCTGATTTGCATAGTAAAGGATTGCTATCAGTACAACACAGGTAATCACCCCACCTATAAACCCATACCATGCGGCCCTTTTCAAAAAAGGTCCCCGAATGAAGCTTCCTTTGGCTCCAACAAGTTGCATGCTCCTAATAAGAAACCTTTGCGAAAAAAGTGCAAGCTTTATGGTGTTATTTATTAAGATCACCACCACAACCATCAGGAGAATAAAGAACCCCAGCATGATCAATCCGATTTTGGTGATATTATCATTGATACTTTCTATGAGTGACTCTACATAGGCCACCTCAAAAACTCCATTCATGGCCTCAATTTCAGAAGTAATAAATCTCAGCGAGTCAGCGGCCTGATATTCCGGGGCAACATTTACAACAAGTAAATCCCTTAAAGGATTATCCCCAAGAAATTCCGTGAAATCTTCTCCTGTCTCCGAAATGAACTGCTTGGAGGCCTCCTCTTTTGAGATAAACTTTACTCCGGGCTGATCTTCCTTATTCAATGTATAAGGCTTAGAGCTAATGGATCGATTGATCCGTGTGATTTCTGTACTGGTTAATTGGTTATTGAGAAAAACCTGGATTTCAATACTCTCCTGGATATTCAATGTGAGCTTCTTGGTATGCACTACCAAAAGTCCAAAAATACCCATCACCATCAATGCCAGCGTAATACTTAGCGTAACGCTGATAAACGGATAACTTCCTAGTTTTCTTTTCTTGCGGGTCTTTTGCTCCATCCCGCCTCAAAACTAAGTAAAGTGAAGGATTTTTAGTGCGCTATTGGTCTACCTTATTGTTGCGAACAATTTCCAGCTCATGAATTAGTACTCGATCTGTGATTTGAGGAAGCGCGAGCACCTTATCAGTTGTCAACAACTTGTAGTAACGATAGTTGTGATACAAGTATACTTGTTTACTATGGCTGCTATTAATTTCCAGGATCTCATAAGGGTTATCCTTGAAATTTCCGTATAAATGCAATTTTCCCTCGTAATATTTATACTTAATCTCATCGTTGTTTCGCTGAGAGGTTTTGATATCGATCTGATCTGAAGCATTGATGATATCAGCATTACTTGCCAATGGAATCTTGGCACTTTCAGACTTAAACTGATTTTCTTCGGATCCGTCTCCGGGGTTTGGAAGATCAACCTCAGGCACAAATTCATGCTTTGCATCTGATGCTTCATTATCCAAAGATGATCCCGATGATGATTCTACCGGAGCCATTTCACCTTCAACAGAAGCATCGCTATCCTTGATGGATTCAGTGGATTCATGCGAATTCACAACAGTCTTTTCCAATACCTCCTCCAATGCAATGGCTTCAGGGATTTCATCTGCATCTTCAATAAAGAAACTTACATTTTCAGGATTTGAATGAAGGAGATCTTCTTCGAAAATGGTTGGAAGGTATGCTGATTCCGGATTCTCATCCAGATTGTTGAAATAGTAGATTCCGGTACCAATAAACGTGGCAGTAACCAATGCCCCGGTAAGTTTGATAAGACCTGGGTTTATCAATTGTCCTACTTCCCACCATGGGGTAGAAATATTGATTGCCGTCAGTCTGCTTTTAAGTTCTGCTTTTCTAAATTCTCCAAGTCCCCTGACTACTTGCTGTTGAAAACCCAACTCTTCGCGTAGAGAGGGGTCTCCTGCAAGCTGACTCTGGAAAGCTTCAGTTGCTTCGGAATCCAGTTCATTCCGAAGGTAGGCGTCGATTAATTCAGTTCTTTTGATACTCATGCGGTATTTATCAAAAAAAGTCTTTTTCGCTATAGCGTTCCCTGATCAAATGATCAAGTTTCTTTTTGCATTTATATTTTTTCGTTTTTGCCGTATCCGTGTTGGCAAAATTCAATTTCTCTGCGATGTCTGTCATTGACAATCCATCAAAATAGTAAAAGGTCAATATCTTTCTGCACGTCTCGCCCAACTCCTCAATACAATTCATCACCACTTTATACCTTTCTTTCTCATCATGTCCCTGGTATTCTTCACTATCAACTTCTTCATTGGACAGTTTGCTCTTTCTTTCCAACTCCTTTCTCCACTGATTCAAGCAAATACTGTACAAAAAAGTACTGATCTTGGAAGTAAGCACCAATTTTCCGCTAATGGCCTTCTGCCAAAAAGCCAGGAGGGCTTCCTGAAATACATCTTGAGCCTCATCCTCAGAACCATTATTGGAGATAACAATTTTGGTCATCATCCGATAATACTTCTTGTATAAATAGTCTAAGGCAGACTCATCCCCCCGTTTTATACGATCAAGTATCTCACTATCCTTCATACACCCAGGACCCGGGGATCCTTGTAATTAAATACTTTAACCAACTGAAAAGTAACCAGTCACACCCAAATTTTTCAACCTGTTCTTATATGTAAATTAAGGTATTTATGGCATTAAGGCAATTACCTGGTCTCCCGTTGTAGCAAAAACCTTATCCCCTACCCTGGGTCTGATCTTGTAAGTGCCTGTAAAACTGCCATAGGCCGGAAGTAGACCAAATTTTTTTGAAAAATAAAAACAAGGTACTGTCAACCCCTGTTTGGCCTTTCCCTTCAGCCTGACAGAGGGGTGTACATGGCCAGAAATATTGTATAGCTCCGAGTCCTTCTTCTCATGCGAAAAATGGAAAGGCCCCAAAATCAGATCATCATACAGGAGCATCCTTGACGACAGGTAAATCTCTTCCGAAAGAATATCATGGTTACCCTTTACCAGTATAATATCACAAGACTGGTTTTCCATCCAGAAGTTAAAAGCATCCCATTCTATATTGAGATCACTATGAAAGAGGTCACCCAAAAAAGCGATCTTTCCGGGTTTGTATTTATTCATCAGATAATCAAGTGTCTTTAAATCCCGCTGATGTATAGCCATCGGGACAGCTATCCCGTGTTTTCTAAAATGCCCTGCTTTACCCAAATGAAGATCAGACAATATCAGCATGGACTCTTCAGTCCAATAAACAGCTTTAAGAGGATCCAGGATAAGTTGCTGTCCCTTTAATTCCAATTCAAATATTTGCATCTCAGTTTTCTGCGGGTAACCATGTCTGGGTTCTATACAGAAAATAGAGATAACCCCGGACTTTTAATTGTCCACGCTCATCCACCCATATCTTACAGTCATATACATTGCCATTCTCCGGGTCCAGGATTTGTCCCCCATCATATTCCTTATCTTTTGGATCATATTCAAGGTTTTGGATGATTTCCATGCCCAATATCCTCTGATCTTTCTTTTCACCTTTGCATTCTGTGCAGCGTGGATCCTTAGGTTCTCCCGGCTCCCGGAAAAGTTTGACTATTTTTCCAAAATACCGTTCGCCATTCTGATATATCTCAACAATGGAGCGTTCTTTTCCTGAGTCATCATCGATGGTTTTCCATTTCCCTGTAATGGATTGGGCCATCATTGTTTGACTCAAAATCAACAGTGACAATGAAAGCATTAAATACTTTGAGTTAAATAATTGATATTTCATAAATCAGATTTATCAAAATGTAATTGAAATTTTGCGATCTGGTCTCCAATCTTTTCATTGCTGATGCTATGCCTTCTGATAGAGTCTACCAAAATAGGGAATGCGAATGGCGTTGGTCGCTCAGTATTTTTCAACATAATTTTCTGCTCATTAATTCTACGGATGGCTTCCAATAATCTTGACTTTTCCAGCTGAAGCGTCATCACTTCATCCATAGCCTGCCTGATCAATAAATTCGATTGATCATATTCTTCAAAGACTTTATATAAGATAGACGAAGATGCCTGAAGGTGCTTTGCCCGGATATTTTTACCGGGATAGCCCTGGAAAATCAGACCGGCAATGGTTGCAACATCCCTAAATTTCCTACTTGCAAGCTCAGTTTTATTGATGGCATGCGCAATATCCTCCATCAGGTTTTCCTCAGAGAAAAGATCGAGCTCAAGCGCCTCTTCCAAAGGAGCTTCATCTTCTGACAGCAATTCAAAACCATAGTCATTCATAGAAATGGAAAAGGATATACGCGCCAGTTTCCCGATTCTATGGGCTATAACTCCAGCCAATACTTCATGTACAAACATCCCTTCGAATGGATAAAAGAATATATGAAAGCCATGATGTGTCTCTGTCCGCTCGATCAACAAGGTATTTTTATCTGGTAAACCGGACCATTTCTTTTGTAACTCAATAATAGGCTTGATGGTTTGCAATTCGATGTCATTGTAATTGCCTTCTCCTGCCAGTTGTATCTTTTCGCGAATACCCTCCGCCAGCAAAGAAGACAAGGGTAACCTGCCTCCTCCCCACGCAGGTGTGATCCCACTTTTCTTATTGGATTTTTTTACCCTTACAGTCAATTCATGGATATTGACAAATTCCAGGTTACGACCGGCAAACCAGAAAGTATCACCGGGGTTTAGCTTTGATGCAAAATACTCTTCGACCGTACCCAGATAACCACCACTTGTAAACCTCACCTCCAGGGATGGATCTCCGACGATGGTCCCGATGGACAACTTGTGTCTGGTGGCTGCGCGTTTGTTAATGATTTTATAGACCCCATTGTCGTTGTAGACTTTTGAGAATTCATCATAGGCAGTGAGAGTATTACCTCCTGTGGTGATGAAGTCCAGGGCCCATAGCCATTCTTCTGAAGTCAGCAGTCTGAAAGAAAATGTATTCTTTACCTCTTCAAGTATATCCAGTGGCCGGAATCCTCCACTCACAGCCAATGTGACCAGGTATTGGACAAGGACATCCATCGATTTTTCCAATGGTTTTCTGGTCTCAAACTTTTTGGCGTTGATAGCTTCCCTCAAAGCGGATGCCTCAATAAGCTCAAGCGAATGTGTGGGCACAAAATAGATCCTGCTGATCTCACCCGGTCGGTGGCCACTCCTGCCTGCACGCTGAAAAAATCGGGAAACCCCCTTTGGTCCGCCTATTTGAATCACGGTATCTACCGGGCGGAAATCCACTCCCAGGTCCAGGCTGGAAGTACATACCACACATTTTAGTTTTTGGGCATGTAAAGCCTCCTCTACCCAGATCCTGATATTTTGATCGATGCTCCCATGATGCATGGCGATCACGCCAGCCATCTCTGGGTAGTTGTTGACGATGGCCTGGTACCAAAGCTCTGTTTGTGATCTCGTATTGGTAAAAAGCAGTGTGGTTTTACTTTGCTGAATGATCGGGATGATCTTGTGTAAGAGATGTGTGCCCAGGTGCCCACTCCAGGGTAATGAATCTACTTCATCCGGAAGGATGGACGCTACTTCCACTTTTTTTTCTACATCTGATCGGATTTCCACGGCATCTTTATAGAGATCTTCCCCTAGAAGCACACGCATGGCCTGTTTCAGATTACCGATTGTTGCAGATATACCCCAAACCTTCAGTGGTCGCTTTGTGATGGCTTTGAGTCTGGAAATCGCCAGTTCGGTGGCCACCCCTCTTTTTGTGCCAAGGATTTCGTGCCATTCATCTACAATGATGGATTGAAGGTTTTTGAAATAATGTGGATAATCAGACTGGCTTAGCAAAATATGCAAACTTTCCGGAGTAATGACCAGGGCCTCAGGGGCATGTTTTTTTTGGTTCTGCCTTTCAGTGACAGTGGTGTCACCTGTTCGCATGCCTACCTCCCATTTCACATTCATTTCAAGGGCTGCTTCCTGCATGGCTCGTTGGATGTCTTTGGCAAGCGCTCTCAATGGTGTTACCCATAATACTTTCAATGATGATCTTTCTAGCTGTTCTTCCTGTAAGTATTCCAACAGACAGGGTATCCATAAGGCGTACGTTTTTCCGCTTCCTGTTGGGGCATTGAGCAGTCCGCTTTTGCCACCCAAATAAGCTTGCCAGGTGTCCAGCTGGAACTGAAAGGGTTTCCAGCCTTTCGATTCCATCCAATCGAGGCCGATGGTGGTAATCTTATCCATTTTAAGCTTTGATGAAATGAAAATTGTATTGATGAATCACCTCATCTGCAGTAACCAAAGGCATATTTTCGACAACAGACTGAGCAATCAATATTCTGTCGAAAGGATCCCGATGAATCAATGGAAGTTCACTAGTATATAAAGCATGATGTTGATTAAAATCCATCACACTAAAGAATTTCCGCTCCAACAACTCATTGAAATCCAATTTGAATGAAAGCTTTCCAATTTGGCTTTTAACCTCAATTTCATAAAACGTAATACTGCTAACAAACAAGCTGTTTTCACCATCTTCCATTAACCGCTTGATGGGGTCCTGAACCTTATGAGGAGACACTAAAGACCAAATCAGGATATGTGTATCTAATAATAATCTCATTTACTTATAGCAGATTTCACTTGTACTTTGGATGAATTTTACCGTCTACCTCCTCAGGTGAATTCGGATCCTCAATATCTTCCTGCATCGTAGAATCTGCTATTTGTTGATTTACCTCTTTACTATCCCAATCTTCTGTTAATCTGATCTGATTCCGATATTTCCCGAAAGGAAAAGGTCTCTTTTTCTTCTCCTTCACCTGCTTCACTTCAGCGACAATCTTTCCCGCCTTAGCCAGGTAAACAGTCTCACCCTCCTGCACCATACTGATGATCTTGGACAGGTTAGTTTTGGCCTCATGGATATTATACTTTTTCATACTTAGCTAAGTTAGCTAAGTTATTAACGAAAAGTACAATATTAAAGTTTGCTGCCTATGATCGGGATCTCATTTCTCCTGAAAAATAACACTACCAAGCTGCTAAAAAAAACCACCAGAGCATAGTAAAAAAGCAATCCACCATCTCCTTTTATCTCAATCCCTAAAACCGTAAGATGAAAGAAAATGGCTCCGGAGATTACTCCCAGTGCCAGGATAGCTCCATAAACCCGAACCCTGGGTATCAACAGGAATACACCTGCAAATAATTCAACAATCCCCGAGCCTATTCTACCGACCGGTTCCATACCCACCTGGGTGAAGATATAGATACTCTCCTCTGCACCAGTGAACTTAAAAAACAATGTTTGCAAGAGGATAACAGCAGCAATGATGCTGAGCGCCCATTCGATGATTTTTTTCATGATGACCTATGTTAGATTGGATCAATATTTAGTTAATTTAATATTTTCTTCTCTGAGATTCATCATTACCCTTATGTCAAATAAGTTCCAACCGGGAATTAAATTCGCCAGCATTGATGACTTCCTGAATTACATCAGTGAGGATGAGTTGTTGATTGTAGACAAGCTGAGAAACCTGATCTTTGAAGAGATCCCTGATGTGAAGGAAAAGCTATCCTACAATGTTCCCTTCTATTCGCGAAAGCAGCGCATTTGTCATCTCTGGCCAGCGAGCATCCCATGGGGCAACACACCCATGAAAGGAGTTCAGCTTGGGTTTTCCAAAGGCTATCTGATTGATCACTCTGCGATTGTAATGGGCAAAAGGAAAGAAGTTGGGGTCCTCACATTTCACAAGATCAATGACATTGATGAAGAAATGATCCGATCAATCCTGCTCGAGGCATTATTGATTGATAATGAAGCTTAGGGCTTTGCCGTCCTACCTTGAAAATATTTCACAATCGCCATGATCACACCGAATGCCAGTCCAGCGGCTGTTGCTATATCTACGTAAATTTTATTAAAATCAATTCCGGTTAAATTCTCTGCGATATATTCTGTGAATGAGCTTGGAAGGTTTCTTTCACCCAGCTGTCGTTTGATTTCCCACTGCCAGTCCGTCAAAGGGCAATACCCGATGGTGCCAACATACCAACCAATTAACAGCCAGGCGATGAGTGTGACCAGGAGGGCCACCTGATGTATTCTTTGTGTTTTGGGATGAGTCCAACCCAGCAAGACAAACAAGATAAACCCGGAATGGAAGATGGTAAATCCTATGTCGTAGAGCTGAAGCATGTCACTAATTAACAGGAATTTTTTCCAAATATTACTTCGTGATGCTTTTCAACACCTTGATGTTTCCATCAATTTTTGGTGATTTCAAGCCCAAAATATTGGTGATCGTTGGGTAAATGTGGATGTTCTCAAAAGGTTTGATGGTCTTACCGGATTTGAATGCCGGTCCGATCACGTAGAAAATTCCACCCATTTCTACTGATTCCGGATCAAATCCATGGCCGCCTTTGAGTGTGGTTTTCCCTGAATAGGTGATAAAGAAAGGAGGGTCTGTCATAACCACCAAATCCCCTGTCCTGTCCTCATTGTTAAAATGGAATCGATCGGGTAGATGATCTTTTTTATAAACCTTAAGCTCAGGAACTACCGACAGTTCATTGTACATTCTTTCGGTCTCACCCTTGTCATCGTTATAGATCAGGGCTGGCACACCATTAATCACTTTTGCATCTCCTAAATCCGTATAATCAGCCAGTCTGAGGGCTTTGTTAGCATGGCTCATCCCATGATCACTCACGATCACCAGGTTTACCGGCAGGTCCAGCTCCGACAGATCTTCCTGAAATTCCCCAAGTAAGTGATCAACTTCCAACACTGCTGATTTGGTTTCGGGGGCATCCGGACCATGATCGTGGCCATCATGATCTATATCGGATATATAAATCAGTATGAGATGAGGTCTTTCCTTTGGGTCCATTTTCAACCAGTCAATTACCCTATCAAAACGCTTCTTGTTCCCGGTCTTTGAATTGTAAGCATAGGAATAATTGGGTCGATAGCCGGCTATTTCTGCTTCAGACCCCACCCAAAAGTAAGTGGCAGATAACATGCCCTGACTTTCAGCCAAAGACCAGAGGGGAATCCCTCCATACCATGTTCCATCGCCAACAGCATCACGTTCATAGATGCTATATTTTTGATCACGTTTTCTGCTATAAAAAGTATTATTGATCAGGCCATGATTTGCTGAATACAGGCCCGTAGCAATCGCATAATGATTGGGAAAGGTGTTACTTGGAAATACGGATAACAACCTAATGCTGTGTGATCCTTCTGCTTTAAGACGCAATAGATTCTTGGCCTCGAATTTCTCGGCGTAGTCATGCCGAAAACCATCCAGGGATATCATTATCACATAAGGTTTGTCTAAAACCCAATCTGCATTTTGACGATCTTCTACACGTTCGGAGTTACCTTCGTTATTGGACTGAGCTAACCCAAGAAAGGGGAGAAAAATGCACCAGAGAAATAATTTGCCGTTCATATCGGCGGTAAATATGCGATTTACCTACCTGAATCAAAGATCAGCCAGGTAAAATCACTATGAATAAATTTTATTCACCTTCGCTTTGAGGTTGAACCATGATCTCCGTCTTCACCGGTTCATCAATAGCTGCTGATGCATGGCCATCACCATAGATCTCTCCAAGGATCGGCGCGATCACCAGGCCAACAAGACAGGTTAATTTGATCAGGATATTCATTGAAGGACCAGAGGTATCCTTAAACGGATCGCCGACGGTATCACCTGTCACGGCAGCCTTATGTGCCTCAGATCCTTTGTAGGTCATCACTCCATCGATCTCAACACCGGCTTCAAATGATTTCTTAGCGTTGTCCCAGGCTCCTCCGGCATTGTTTTGGAAGATGGCCCATAAAACTCCCGACACTGCAACTCCTGCCATATAACTACCAAGTGCTTCAGGACCCATCAAAAAACCAATCAAAACAGGTGTGATGATTGTAATCGCTCCCGGAAGCATCATTTCTTTCAAAGCGGCCTTAGTGGAAATATCCACGCACTTGGCATATTCAGGTTCTCCGGTTCCTTCCATGATGCCTGGAATTTCTTTGAATTGTCTCCTCACCTCTTTGACCATTTCCATGGCCGCACTCCCCACTGATCGCATGGCTAAAGCAGAAAACACTACAGGGATCATCCCACCGATAAACAGTGTAGCCAGTACATCTGCCTTGAAAATATTGATACCATTAATTCCTGTGAAGGTCACATAGGCAGCAAAAAGTGCCAGAGCAGTCAGCGCTGCTGAAGCAATCGCAAAGCCTTTTCCTACTGCAGCAGTTGTATTTCCAACAGAATCAAGAATGTCAGTTCTTTGTCTCACTTCTTTTGGCAGCTCACTCATCTCAGCTACTCCACCGGCATTATCGGCAATGGGACCAAAAGCATCGATGGCCAACTGCATGGCTGTGGTAGCCATCATGGCAGAAGCCGCGATACCCACACCATAAAATCCTGCCAGGGAATATGCTCCATAGATAGCTCCAGCAAAAAGAAGTATCGGAGCAAATGTTGAAATCATACCAGTTGATAAACCAGCAATGATATTGGTTGCTGCTCCGGTGGACGAATTCCTCACAATATCCAGGACAGGCTTCTTGCCTAACCCGGTATAATATTCAGTGAAATATGATATGGCTCCTCCGACAAAAAGTCCAATCAGTACCGCATAAAAAACCCGAATCGAGGTGATATCAACAATTCCTTGTTCAAAAAACTTCATCTGCATCACAGAAGGCAATAGAAAATCTATCACAAAATATGATGCGACAGCTGTGATGATGATTGCTCCCCAGTTTCCTTTATTCAAAGCAGCCTGAACCTCTGGCTCTTTGGCGTCATTGTTGGAAATTTTGATGAACATGGTTCCAATGATGGAAAATATTATTCCTAATCCTGCAATCAAAAGGGGAAGCAATATTGGACCTATTCCACCAAACTGATCATCTATGGCACCGCCCATGTCTTTAATCACATAGTTGCCCAGTACCATAGACGCCAAAACAGTGGCCACATAAGATCCAAAAAGGTCTGCTCCCATTCCGGCCACATCTCCAACATTGTCACCCACATTATCCGCAATGGTGGCCGGGTTGCGAGGATCATCCTCAGGGATACCTGCTTCAACCTTACCTACCAGGTCAGCGCCTACATCTGCGGCCTTGGTATAAATTCCTCCACCTACCCTGGCGAATAGTGCAATCGACTCGGCACCTAAGGAAAAGCCTGCCAGGGCTTCCAGTACGATGGTCATTTGGCTGGTGGAAGTCCATACTCCTCCCATAAACCATTGAAACAATACGATAAATAATATGCTTAGTCCAAATACAGCGAGTCCTGCTACACCAAGCCCCATGACAGTTCCTCCTGTGAAGGATACTTTAAGCGCCTGAGGTAAGCTCGTTCTTGCTGCCTGGGTTGTCCTTACATTAGCTGCAGTAGCTATCCTCATCCCTATATTTCCTGCCAATGCGGAAAATACGGCCCCAATAACAAAAGCTACAACAATAAACCAGTGCGTCGTTTCAACAAGGCTGGAAATAACCCCCAAAAGAGCCCCTGCAACAACAACAAAAATGCCCAGAACGCGATACTCAGCATGGAGGAATGCTAACGCTCCCTCTCTGATATGCTGAGCGATTTCTTTCATCTTTGTGTCTCCCGCTTCCTGCTTATTGACCCAGACAGCTTTAACCGCCATTACAATAAGACCAAACAAAGCCATCAATGGCACAGCATATATTAGACTATTCATAAAAATCAGTAAGTATTTTTAAAAAGAGGTGCAAATATAACTGAATGCCCAAACTATAAAAATCAATGATTTGACTTAAACAGCGATGAACAAATTGTGACCTCAATTGAATTTCCAGTCATTAAATTACCTATAACTGGATAATATGACGATTACCGAATCTCAGTATTTGAGTTTATGTAGTTCAGGAATTCATTCTTGATGGTTTGATCCTTAAATTTCCCTTCAAAAAAAGCTGTTCCCGTCATACTGTTTGTATCACTCACTCCTCTTGAGGAAACACAAAGATGTGTTGCATCCAGAACTACACCTACATCATCAGTTTGCAGCACTTTCTTTAATTCAGTGGCAATCTGAACTGTAAGTCTTTCCTGTACCTGAGGCCTCTTAGCGAAATATTGCACAATCCTATTGATCTTTGAAAGACCTATTACTTTTCCACTTGAGAAGTATGCCACATGAGCTTTTCCGTAGATTGGAACAAAATGATGCTCACAATGTGAGTAAAATGTAATATCCTTTTCCACAAGCATCTGATCGTACTTGTATTTGTTTTCGAATAAGGTAGGTGTTGGTTTGTTCTTAGGGTTCAATCCACTAAAGACCTCTTTCACATACATTTTAGCCACCCTTCTTGGTGTGCCTTTCAGACTGTCATCTTTCAGGTCAAGTCCCAGAATCTGCATGATCTCTGCGAAGTGCTTTTCGATAAGCTCCATTTTAAGCTGATCGTTCATCTCAAAGGCATCGGCTCTAAGCGGAGTATCTGCTGCACCCGCAATATGATCTTCCTGATCATCGATAGGTCCATTAGCCAGCGGGGTATTCAACAAAGTTTCTTTCTGTTTCATATAATGTTACTTTCAGATCCAGGTCATCTTCAATTCTAGCTCTCAACAAATTGTAAATCACTATAGCAATATTTTCTGCGGTGGGGTTTAATGCCTTAAATTCCGGTACATCCAAGTTAAGGTTTTTATGATCAAATTTGATTAAAACCTCCTCCTTGATAATGTCACTAAGAACTTTCATATCATACACATAACCGGTATTTGGATCTGGTTCCCCAATCAGCCTGACAATAATTTCGTAGTTGTGCCCATGCCAGTTGGGGTTATTACATTTACCAAAAACACGATCATTTTCCTTTTCAGACCAGTTTGGATTGTATAACCGATGTGCTGCATTAAAATGTTCCTTGCGAAAAACTGCGACTTTCAAAATTTTGTAAAATTATCTGGATGTCAATTTGCTTAAACAAACTTATAGTAGAAATGATTTGTTTCATCTGAATAAAAATTAAATGAGTTATCTACCTTTCCTTTTTTTGAATTTATTTCAATTAAGGGTTGTTTTGTAACACCAATACCAGGCAATTATGAAGTTTGAAGAAATAGACAAACAACTGAAAAAGTATAAGGAAGAAGGGAAAAAGCTTTTTAGCACTTCTTCTTTTCAGACACACAGCCTGGTGATGTTGCATATCATCAGCAGGATTGACAACAGCATTCCTGTTTATTTCCTGAATACCGGATATCATTTTCCGGAAACTGTAGCTTTCAAAGACCAGGTGGCCAATGAATTTGGTTTGGAGGTAAAGGAGGTAAAATCCTCGATGCCCAGGTATATGCAAAAAGATCATGAAGGCCGGCTGCTGTTTACTTCAGATCCCGATCATTGCTGCTATATTAATAAAACGGCACCCACAGAGCACCTTCTGAGGAACCATGACATCTGGATCAACGGAGTACGTGCAGATCAAAGTGCAGTAAGGAAATCCATGAAAAGTGAACAACCCGCTCCCTTTGATTCGTTGAGGTTTCATCCTATGCTCGATTGGTCAATAAAAGAGATTTATACTTACATTCGCGAACACAATCTGCCAAGGCATCCACTGGATGCTAAAGGGTACTTAAGTATTGGCTGTGAACCATGCACCAGAAGATTGGACCCTGAGATGCAGGAAAGAGAGGCCAGATGGTATGGTATGAACAAAGTAGAATGTGGCCTTCATACCGATCTGGTAGAAAAGTAAGCGTTAACCAACCGAATCATGAATGTACTAATTACCGGGGGTGCCGGTTATATTGGAACAGAGCTTATTAAGAAGCTTTCCGAAAATCCACAAGTGGATAAAATCACCATCTATGACAACCTAAGCAAAGGAAACTATGCCATATTTACCAGTCATAAATTCCCAAACCATCAAAATATCAACTTCGTTCAGGGGGAATTGCTGGATTCCCGTGGCTTAAAAAAAGCGCTAAAAGGAATTGATGTTGTCTATCATCTGGCAGCTAAGGTGACTACCCCCTACTCTGATATTGACCCTCACTTTTTTGAACAAACCAATCATTGGGGCACCGCTGAGCTTGTTTATGCCGTTGAGGAGTCTGATGTGAAGCAATTCATCTATGCCAGCAGCATTGGGGTATATGGTTCTTCCTCTGTGAGTATTGATGAGCAGACAGTTCCTAATCCCCGCACCTTCTATGCTATTTCAAAATTTAGAGGTGAGGAACACGTCCGAAGATTGAAGAAAAAGATCAATACACACATTATCCGTTGCGGTAACATCTACGGTTATAGCAGAAGCATGCGTTTTGATTCTGTGATCAACAAATTTGCCTTCGAAAGTAACTTCAATAACCAGATTTCCATCCACGGAAATGGTAAGCAAAGCAGAGCATTTGTTCATATAGATATCATCTCCGAAGTCTTTAGTAAACTCCTTGATTCAAACACTCCGAATGGGATTTACAACCTGGTCGAGCGTAATCTCTCTGTACTGGACATTGTAGATGTTTTAAAAATGCTCAATCCAATACTGGAATTCATTTTTATCAATCAGCACCTGAACCTCAAAAGCATCAAGGTAAATGCTGATTTGCATCTATCAGAGTACATTAAAATTGAAAACCAAACATCTTTCGAAGACAATGTCAAAGCCATGGTAGAGCGGTTTTCTTTCTAAGAAATACGTTTTATTTCAATAGATACTCCAGAATGCCACTGACAACCTCGGAAGACCCAATATATATCCCTACACCATAGGTAATGTGCTTTACCGAAAGATGCTTTAATGTAAATGGTAATCCACTCACATTGATGAAGCTGAAAGCCCCTGCTGTGATGATTGCTCCAGCCAGGGTCAAGTAGAAGTTATTGGAAATGACAATGATTCCAATCCCAATAAACTGTATAATAAATGCAATAACTAATACCCGTTCCAATTTCATGTTTTGAATCAGTTGCCCGGCAGAAAAGGCCAATACAGCTGCAAATCCTAACAATCCAAATGTGATCGAGTTGGCGTAGTCAGCCTGCCCCGGAAACCGTGCACTTACATTTTCCGGGAAAAATTCCACCAACAAGGCTTTGCCTAACCCAAGTTGAAGTCCGACAATGATGATGGTAATAAAACCCGCAATACTGAGGGTTTTTGAAGGAAGACTCAATAATTCTTTCTTTCGGGCAATTACCTCATCACTCGAAACTCTGTGAAAAAGATAACCTGTCACACTTATTAGCACTCCTCCAGCAATAAAAGTGACGGTATCCCCAAAAAAGTGAACGAGTTCAACAACCAATGGCTCCAAAGCATATACCAATTCTGTGGTTAGAAATAAAAACCCCATCACAACAGGCAACTTCTGAACAGGTGCAAAAGCTTCAATCATTGAATTGGCCGGGCTGATGAATAGATTCATTGAAATCAACCACAAGACAATCATGATTGGTAATGCTGACTGAATATTGCTCAATGGTCCCGCGCCAATGATTGTTGCTACTACCATAAATATCATTGCAGTCGCTCCTATGCCTACGGTAAAAACAATGAAGAATTTTCCGCTTTTTTTCATGATTTGGTCAGCAAGCAGACCTGCCAGGGGTGGTACCAAAACAAGGACCAGAGCCTTGGTTATTATTAGGAAATCAGACAGATTGCCCAGATTAAAACTTTCAATTAAATGAGGTTGGTATTCATGATATGCTATCCAGCTGATGACAACAGCTACGTTCAATGCTGCCAGGCTATATACTTCATTCCATTTGAGGGTCCGGGTATCTTGCATACTTGCTTCTTTCATAATTAAACTTATCTATTTTCCAATGATGCAAACCTGGCACTAAGCATTTTTGCATGACATATCTACACAATAACCACACCAATCTATCCAAGTTTAATGTAGTTTAGGTAATTCTCAGTTTTTATTTAAAAAAACTAGATTTGCGCTCTTAAAATCTGGATTTATTATAATGAGCATCGAAGCAAAGTATAGCCCTACAGAAAAAGAAGACAAATGGTATCAATTGTGGATGGAAAAGGGATTTTTCAGTGCCAAAGTAAACCCCGATAAGCAACCCTATTCCATTGTTATCCCTCCTCCCAACGTAACTGGAGTTTTGCATATGGGTCACATGCTAAACAATACCATTCAGGATGTATTGATCAGGAAAGCACGTATGGAGGGAAAAGAAGCCTGCTGGGTTCCGGGAACGGATCATGCTTCAATCGCCACGGAAGCCAAGGTTGTGCAGATGCTCAGAGAAAAAGGCATCAAGAAAAGTGACCTTACACGAGATGAATTTCTCAAGTATGCATGGGAGTGGCGTGAAAAATATGGGGGAATTATTCTTGAACAGCTCAAAAAGCTAGGAGCATCTTGTGACTGGGACCGCACTGTGTTTACCATGGACGATGACTACTATGAGGCTGTGATCAAGGTATTTGTAGACCTCTATAAAAAAGGATATATCTATCGAGGTCTCAGAATGATCAACTGGGATTGTGAGGCACAGACTGCGCTGTCTAATGAGGAAGTAATCTATAAGGAAGATGGGGAAACCGTTTCTTTGTATCACGTAAAATATCAAATTGAAGATAGCAATGAATTTGTCACAATTGCCACGGTAAGACCTGAAACGATCCTTGGTGATTCTGCCATTGCTGTAAACCCAAAGGATGAACGATACAAACACCTTGTTGGTAAGAAAGCACTCGTACCATTTATCAATCGACCTATTCCTATCATAGCTGATGACTATGTAGAGACCGACTTTGGAACAGGTTGCTTAAAAGTAACACCCGCTCACGATGTAAATGACTACGAAATAGGCCTGAGACATAACCTTGAAGTCATTGACACCATCAACCTGGACGGCACACTTAATGAGAAGTGTGAAGTCACCGAATTTGTTGGTAAGGACCGTTTTCAGGTCCGTAAGTTGATTGTGAAAGATCTCGAAAAAGCGGAACTACTGGTAAAAGAAGATCAGATGGTAACCAGGATTGGCCGATCCGAAAGGACCAATACGGTCGTAGAGCCAAAGCTTTCGTTGCAGTGGTTTATCAAGATGAAGGAAATCTCCAAAACTGCCCATCAGGTGGTGATGGATGATGAAATCAAACTTTATCCAAGCAAGTTTAAGAATACCTACAATCACTGGATGGAAAACGTAAAGGACTGGTGTATTTCCCGCCAACTTTGGTGGGGTCAGCGAATACCCGCCTATTATTACGGACCCGGAGAAGAGGAATATGTGGTTGCAGAAGATCAGAAAACAGCACTCGAAATGGCCAGGGAAAAATCTGGCAACTCCGGGCTGAGCCTGTCAGACCTAAAGCAAGATGAAGATGTGCTGGACACCTGGGCTTCATCGTGGTTATTTCCAATCACATCATTTAAGGGTTTTGAAGACCAATATTTCGATGATGTATCCGGAAAAATTAAACCAGGTTCAAACAAAGAACTGGACTATTTCTATCCTACAAAAGTATTGGTGACTGCTCCGGAGATCCTGTTTTTTTGGGTAGCCAGAATGATCATTGCTGGCTATGAGTATACTGGCAAAAAGCCCTTCGAAGATGTTTACCTGACAGGAATTGTAAGAGATAAGCAAAGAAGAAAAATGTCAAAATCATTGGGCAACTCTCCCGACCCATTGGAATTGATAAAAACGTATGGTGCTGATGGCGTAAGAACGGGGATGTTATTTTCTTCTCCGGCGGGCAATGATCTGCTTTTTGACGAAAAACTGGTAGAGCAGGGTAGAAATTTTGCCAACAAGATCTGGAATGCCTACAGGCTTGTTAAAGGATGGGAAACCATTGATAAGAATCCCGATGATGTCAACACCCAGGCCATCACCTGGTTTGAAGCCAGATTGCAACAAGGGCTCAATGAGATAGAAGAACACTTTTCAACTTACAGAATGTCTGATGCACTGATGGCCGCCTATAAGCTAATCTGGAATGATTACTGTAGCTGGTACCTGGAATGGATTAAACCAGCCTATGGTGATCCTATCGATCAGGTTACGTTTGACAGAACCATCGAGTTTTTCAGATCATTGATGAAAATGCTACATCCTTTCATGCCTTTTATCACAGAAGAGATCTGGGAAGGTATTAAACCTGCCAATGATAAACACCTGATTGTTTCAGCCTGGCCAAAAAGTTCAAACTATGATAAAAAACACCTCAAGGATGCCCAGTTACTTTTTGACCTCACCAGTGAAATAAGGAACATCAGGAGTCAAAAAGGTCTTACACCGAAGGACCCGCTAGAATTGAATATAAAGACAAAAAATTCCGATAGCTATTCGATGATCAACTCATCATTGAAGAAAATGGGTAACCTCTCTGATATAAACTTTGTGGACAAAAAACCTGAAAATTGTCTAAGCTTTGTCTATCAATCTGATGAGTTCTATTTACCGGTTACAGAAACAATTGATGCAGAATCGGAGAAAAAGAAACTGGAGGAAGAATTGAAATATATGGAGGGCTTCCTAAAGTCAGTAGACAAGAAATTATCCAATCAGAAATTCGTTGAAGGAGCACCAGCCAAGGTGGTGGATATGGAGCGAAAGAAGAAGGAAGATGCTGAAGCAAAAATAAAAGCGATCAAAGCAAGTTTATCTACATTAAGTTGATAAAACACACAGGATTTTACCGTAATGTTGAATTTATTGATAATAAATCACGAAATAACTGATTTAATTATCAATTATTTAATGTTCATTTTATAAAATTCGTAATTTTTTTGTATATTTCCTTGAAAGTTTAATTCAAAGGAGCAGTGTTGACAGAAAATTACGAATACAAAGAGCATTACGATGAGATGCTCGATGAAAATGGCAATTGCAGGCCGCATTACAAAGCATTTAGAGAAGCTCTGGATACCTTTAGTAACAGAAAGCTGCATCAGCTACAACATTCAACGGACAAAGCCCAGGTATCTATGGGTATGACTTTTAATGTCTATCATGATAATAAAGGCATTGAAAAGATTCTTCATCTTGACCTGGTTCCACGAATCATCAGTGGCGGGGAATGGGACATTCTTAACCGGGGTTTACAGCAGCGAATCACCGCACTCAACCTGTTCATTCAGGATATATATAATGAGCGAAAGATCCTGAAAGACAAGATCATTCCAAGTGAGTTGATATTATCCAGTAGCGATTATCTGGAACCCTGTATAGGTGTTACTCCTCCCAAAGGAATTTGGTGTCACATTACCGGTAGTGATATTGTAAGAGATAAATCAGGGAAATTCTTTGTCCTGGAGGATAACCTGAGATGTCCATCAGGTGTTTCTTATATGTTGGAAAACAGGGAAATCATCAAACAAGCTTTCCCTAACTTATTTTCAAGTATGGGAGTTCAGCCAGTGTCCAATTATTGTGGACACTTGCTGGGTATGCTTCAGTCGCTCAGCAGTCAGTCGCAACCGAATGTAGTTGTTTTAACTCCTGGCATATTCAACTCCGCTTATTTTGAACACTCCTACATTGCTCAACAGATGGGTGTGGAGCTGGTAACCGGACAAGATCTAATTGTCAAAGACGATTTTGTGTATATGCAAACCACTAAGGGTCTCCAACTCGTAGATGTGATATATCGAAGGATTGATGATACTTTTATAGATCCATTGGTCTTTAACCCTGACTCTATGCTGGGTATTCCTGGTATTTTCGAGGCATATAAAAAGGGAAATGTGGCCTTGGCCAATGCTCCGGGAACGGGAGTGGCTGATGACAAGGCTGTCTATGCTTATGTCCCCAGGATCATTAAGTACTATTTGGATGAAGATCCGATTATCGAAAATGTTCCGACGTATTTATGTTCAGAAGAAAAGGATCTGAAATACGTACTTGAAAACATAGAAAAACTCGTTGTAAAAGAAACGAATGCTGCCGGAGGTTACGGGATGATGATCGGGCCAAAAGCCTCAAAAGAAGAGCACGAGAAGTTTCGTAAAAAAGTAAAGGCATCCCCAAGAAAATATATTGCTCAGCCTACCCTTTCATTGTCGACTGTACCTACATTGTCCAGCAAAGGCATCGCACCACGCCATGTAGACTTACGGCCATATATCTTGTTTGGAGAAGAAATTAAAGTGATCCCGGGAGCATTGACCAGAGTGGCTTTGGTAAAAGGTTCGTTGGTAGTAAACTCCTCTCAGGGTGGAGGCAGTAAAGATACGTGGGTTTTATTTGATTAAATTGTATGTTAAGTAGAGTAGCTGATTCATTATTTTGGTTGGGCCGGTATACGGAACGCGTTGAGAACTATGCCAGATTTATTGATGTGAATTTTAACCTCTCTTTGGATCTCCCACCGGGGATCAGAGAACAATGGGCGCCACTATTGATGGCAACAGGTGACAATGATCTGTTTCTTAAACATTATAAAACAATAAACCGTGAGAATGCGATTCGTTTTCTGGCTTTCGACGAACGCAATGCAAACAGTATACTTTCTTCTATCACCAAGTCACGTGAAAATGCCAGAATAGTGCGTGAAAACATCTCCAAAGAGACCTGGGAAGTGCTCAATGACCTGTACCACTACATTGTAGCGCTGGTAAAAAAACGCGTGTGGAAGAAAGAAGATCCCCATAGCTATTTCAACGAAATAAAGAAAAAAATACAATTACTCAACGGGATAGCTTATGATACTTCACCCAGAACTCAGGGTTGGTACTTTACCAGACTTGGCCAATACATGGAAAGGGCAGATAAGACGTCCAGGATTTTGGATGTAAAATATCATTTCCTCCTGCCTTCAGTTGAGGAGGTAGGCTCACCACTTGATTATCTACACTGGGCAGCACTATTGAAGTCAGTAAGCGCTTTCAATGCATACCGGCGTGTTTATGGCAAAATTGCACCCACGACTATCGTTGAATATCTTGTGCTAAACAAGTACTTTCCAAGATCCATACTGTTCTGCCTGATCAATGTAGAAGCTTGTCTGCTTGAAATATCAGCCTATAAAGGAAGGGGCTACTCTAACAATGCAGAAAAAGCGATTGGTAACCTAAGGGCTGACCTTGAATATGCAGATATCAGTGAGGTATTTGAATTTGGTCTTCATGAGTATCTTAATCAACTACAGATTCGGTTGAATGATATTTCGTCAGAAATCTATGAGCAATATTTCAAGATTCAACCTAACTTAGTTACCCACAGCCAATCCCAATCACAATCATGACTTATTGCCTTGGCATCCTAAGTAAGGACGGAATTGCCGGCCTTGCCAATACCAGCAACACTTTCCGAAATGACTTTACGGTAACTGAAAAATATCGTTACGGATCTAAGGAAAGACCATTCATATTTTATCATATTTATCAGGACAAGGGGTCAGTGTATGATAAGATGCAGATGAGCATAACATTAAAAAATGAAGCTTAAGATCATACATCAAACAACGTATCAATACAGCAAAAAAGTTTTTGTTGAGCCACAACACCTCTATTTTTATCCTCTTCCACGAAATTATCTTACCTTAAACAGCTTTGAATTAAAGGTCAATCCGGCAAGCTCCGGATTGGCACAAAGGGTAGATGCAGAAGATAATCTGTATCACCAATGTTGGTTCAATGAACTCCTGAATGAAATACATATTACTGCTGAGATCGAAGTGGAGTCTGAAGAAATCAATCCATTCAACTTTCTACAGGAAGCAGATACAAAAATACCGTATACCAAAGCCCTTGACATATTTCTTGAAACAGAGGATTTATCGGGCACAACCAATGATTGGGTAGGTGAACTACTTGAAGCCAGCGATGATAATCTCATCACCTTTCTCACTTACTTAAATAAGGAGATCAATAGCAATTGGGACCACGAAGCCAGATATGAGTCAGACTTACTGGAACCGAAAACATGCTTTCAAAGCAAAAAAGGAAGTTGCAGAGACCTGAGCTGGATGATGATCAATATGTTGAGGAATAAGAACATCCCCTCAAGATTTGTGAGTGGCTATGCTTTCAATTCAGAACTGGGTGAGGGTCATGAATTGCATGCCTGGATAGAAGCCTGGGTTCCCGGAGCGGGTTGGATTCCATTTGATCCGAGTGCAGGATTGCTCGCTACCAATAGCTATGTCCCTGTAGTCTCGAGCTATCATCCATCAAACACCTTCCCGGTGCAGGGATCTTACAGAGGAGATGCAGATGCCCACCTGGATTTCAATGTTAAGATTCAGGAAATAAAATAGTTTGCCGACTATCAATTTGATTTTCATTATTTTCACGGCTTTAATAAAGATTCAATGATCAAATTAGCAATTATAGGTGTTGGGAACTGTGCCTCTTCTCTTATTCAGGGCATCGAGTATTATAAAGACAAAGAGAACAAAACTGGTTTTATCGCCGAAAAGATTTTTGGCTATGAAATTGGCGATGTAGAAATCGTTGGAGCGATTGATATAGATCAAAGAAAAATAGGCAAAGATGTTTCAGCAGCCATTTTTGCTGACCCTAATTGTGCTGTAAAATTCTCTGACGTTCCTAAAAAGAATGTTGAGGTAGTAAAAGGAGAAGTCTACGATGGTGTAGCGAAGCACATGACCAGTTCTTTTCTTGTTGATGACAATCAAAAGAGTGTAGATGTAACCGAATATCTAAAGTCGACCGGTGCTGACTTTGCTGTTTGCTATCTCCCGGTTGGAAGTGAAGAAGCAGTTAGATTCTATGCTCAAAAATCTTTGGATGCTGGAGTTGGGTTTATCAATGCTATTCCTGTGTTTGTTTGTTCTACGGAGGAATGGAGCAAAAAATATGCTGACGCAGGACTGGTTTGTATTGGTGATGACATCAAAGCCCAGTTTGGAGCAACATATACCCATCGCATATTGACAGAAAGTCTGATAAAAAGGGGTATCGCCATCGATGATATGTATCAGCTAAATGTAGGTGGCAACACTGATTTCGAAAACATGATCGATGAGGAAAGGCTTACGAATAAAAGAATTTCCAAAACCACTGCTGTTGATTCATTGTTTGGTGAGTCCGACAAACCTCCTGTAAGGATCGGACCTAGTGACTACATCCCACATCTTAATGACACAAAAATCTGCTATATTAATATTCATGGCAGACAGTTTGGCGATCAGAAAATTGAAATCGACCTAAAACTGAAGGTAGAGGATAGTCCTAACAGTGCTGGTATTATGATTGATGTGGTGCGATTGGCCAAAGGTGCCAAAGACAAAGGCATGAAAGGTGAAGTATCCATTATTTCTTCTTTTGGATTTAAGCATCCAAAGGTGAAGATGCATGAAGATCAGATCTATCCCCAGCTACAGGAATTTATGAATAGCTAGTCCAGACTCAGGTCCAGGCTATTCTGATAATCATCCAGGTTATCTACGTCATTCCAGCTACTTCCAATGACTTCAGTAAGTGCTGCTTTATTCATAGCTGCAAGCGCATACACCATGTTGGATATCGAATATTGCTGCTTTGCAAAGCAAGCCTCAAAGACATCAAATACTTTAGGACTCATTTCGAAAAGGCCTGTATCGAAGTAGTTGTATTCGGTAAGCTGTTTTCCGATTTTTTTAATCTTTCCCTTGTCCCCTAACACCTTGGTCACATCATCTATATCGATATGTTGATTATGAGGGCCCGGTTTATCAACTGCCAGATATAAATCTGACGCTAGAAAATCCTTTTTTGTATTCGTAAATGCAGAGACCAGCGACTTATTAAATACATGATCTGCCATGGTAAGTAAAAACGAGTTCAGGTTCTTTTGTTTAACCCATTCCTTAGCTGTGTAGACAGACAAACCATTCTCCAATTCAAATTGATCATTGTAGATTGAATCTATTGCGACGGGGTAAACAGACTGAATTCTCAGTATCTCTTCCTCGATCGCTTCTTTTTTATGACCAGTAATTACACAAAAATGGTCAATGCCGTATTTTGAGAACAAGGTGATGTGTCGTTCTAACAGCGTATGGCCGTTAATTTCTAAGAGTGTTTTCGGTTTTCCGGTGTCTAGTCTTGTATTTTTTCCCGCAGCCAGGATCACGCAACCTGATTTGATCATCTAGAACTTATTGATTCGATTTCAGTCAAAGTGCAAATATTAACTTAATACCTGAATAACTTCAATGAAGCTTTTGAAATAAAGAATCCAACCTTAAAAGAATTCTGTGGGTCATAAGATGCAAGGTGCTTTACTCATCAAACCTATGCCGACTTTTAAAAATAATTAAATGTTCTATAACTCGTTTATAATTTTACCTGGTCATCTTTAACGCAAATCCAGCAATTAACATGATGAATAATTCTACCTTTGCAAATCTTCTCTTGTTGAAAGAGTAAAGAATTAAAGTTAACTTTATCAATCGTTAACACTGAGTTCAACTTAACCAATCATTACCCCAGAATAAAACTTTATCTACTCCTTAAATTGATTTGATGGGTATATTAAAAGACAGATTTAGCGATTTTCAGGAACCTCAAAAAGCCCAGGAACAGGGCTATTATCCTTTTTTCAGGCAAATTTCTTCAGAACAAGGGACTACCGTTACTGTAAATGGCTCTGAAGTAATGATGTTTGGTTCCAATAGCTATCTTGGTTTAACCACACATCCAAAAATCAAAGCAGCAGCAGATGCTGCCATCAAAAAATATGGCACAAGCTGCTCAGGATCCAGGTTTCTGAATGGCACGTGCGACCTACATGTAGAATTAGAGGAGAGACTTGCCCACTTCTTAAAAAAAGAATCTGTCCTTGTTTTCAGCACAGGGTTCCAGGTAAATATTGGGGTAATTCCTACCATCACAGGAAAAGATGATACCATCCTGTTGGATCGTTTAAATCATGCTTCCATATACGAAGGTGCCAGACTTTCGAAAGCACAAACAGTGATTTTTAGGCACAACAATATGGAAAGCCTGGAACAGAAACTCAAGATGGTAGCGAATGTGCCTTTCAAGCTGATCATTGTGGATGGGATTTTTAGCATGGAAGGAGATATCGCCAGGTTACCAGATATCGTCTATCTGGCTAAGAAGTATAATGCTATAGTGATGACTGATTGTGCGCATGCCATCGGCGTATTGGGTAATAACGGTTCAGGAACGCCATCACATTTCGGCCTTGAAGACGATGTGGATCTCATTGGTGGTACCTTCAGCAAATCCCTCGCTTCACTCGGTGGATTCATAGGCGCCAATAAAGAAACGGTCAATTATTTAAAGCACCACAGTCGCTCGCTGATCTTCAGTGCCAGCATCACACCAGCGTCTGTCGCCGCTACTTTAGCTGCACTAGACATTATTGAAAGCGATGATAGCCTGATCCAAAATTTGTGGAAAAATACTAATCATGCGCTTACCCGGCTTAAGTCGCTTGGCTTCGATACCGGAGATGCTGAAACTCCTATCATCCCCATTTACATCAGAGACCAGCGTAAGACGTATGATTTTACGACTGAATTATTCCGAAAGGGTTTATTCGTCAATCCTGTGGTAGCCCCTGCTGTTGCACCACAGGATTCTTTGATCAGGTTTTCACTGATGGCCACTCACACTACTGAGCAGATTGACAAAGCCATCGACATAATCCATGAAACAGCCAGGGAAATTGGTGTTCCACTGCTTTCTGAAGTGCTCATTAAGTCTTAGCCATTGAGAATACTCATTACCGGCGCTAATGGTTTCCTGGGTAGTCATCTCGTAGAATTTGCATCAAAGAATGGAGAGAATACTGTGTATTCCGGGATTAGAGCTCATGCAAATCTGAAGTATCTTGATGGCCTTAATACTGAAATCACTACCCTGGATTATCATGATATTCAATCGCTGACAAATAGTTTCAATTTAGTCAAACAAGCGGGTAAAATTGACCTGATGATCCACAATGCAGGTCTAACCAAAAGCAATTCTCTCAAGGACAACCTTGATGTGAACAAGGGAATCACAACGAAGGTCATTGAAGCTATCAAACAATCGGACATGCTCAGCGATACCGGTAAATTTGCATATATATCTTCCATGGCAGCCCTGGGACCGGTAAATGCAGGAGGACCGGTATCTGCCTATGGTGAAAGTAAACTCAGAGCTGAGGAAATAGTCATTCAATCGGATCTCCCCTACCTGATCTTCAGACCGACAGCAATATATGGCCCCAGAGACAGTTCCTTCCTGGCCATGTTCAAATCAGCCAGGCTTGGGTTATATCCCAATATCGCCCCTACTCATCAAAAAATCACAATGATTTATGGAGCCGATGTAGCCAGGCTTGTGTTCCATTATGTCAATCAATGGGAAAACAAAATTGTCCATCTGGATGACGGTCAGGTCTATAGTCATCACGATTTGAGAAATGCACTTGAAGCTTGCTTTCAGCGAAACATAAATTATTTCAAGGTACCCGGACCGATCATTTTAGGGGCCCTGTTCTTTTTAGAAATCCTGACCTCCATCACGAAAAAAAAACCCATCCTAACCAGGGAAAAGTACCGGGAGATCAGGCAAGACTGGAATCATGAACTAAAAAGTGAACATAATATGCTGAAAGGTTTAAATTTAATCTCGCTAAAAGATGGCTTAGCCAAAACTTTGGAATACTACCGAGAGCAAAACCTTTTATAATCCATGGCATATGAAATCCATGAGGTCTCCCCAAAAGATCTCAAACAATTCATCAAGTTTCCTTTTGAATTATATAAGGGTAATTCATGCTATGTCCCTCCCATCATCGATTTTGAACTCAGCACTTTGTCTCCAAAAAAAAATCCAGCTTTTAAAGAAGCTACTGCAAAATATTGGTTAGTAACAGATGGAAAGAAAGATGTTGGGAGAGTAGCCGCAATCCTGTTAAACAGAGAATTTGAAGACAAAAAACTTATACGGTTTGGCTGGATCGACTTCATTGATGACCATGAGGTTTCAGCACTTTTAATAAAAACAGTTGAGGAGTTTGCTAAACAGCATGGTGCTATCGGTGTGCATGGACCACTGGGTTTTACAGATCTCGATTTTGAGGGAACCCTCATATCAGGGTATGATGAGATGGCTACCCAGGCAACTATCTATAATTACCCTTACTATGCGGCTCATTTTGAGAGATTAGGATATGGCAAGGCATGTGACTGGTTTGAAATGCGCGGTACTGTACCTGAAAGTGTACCTGAAAGCCTGAAGATTATTGCTGAAAAAGTTAGTCATAGATTCAAAATCAAATCCAGAAAATTCAAACGAACCAAAGATGTCTTGAAATACAGTAAGCCCGTCTTTGACCTACTCAATGAGACTTATAGCAATTTGTATGGCTATTATCCCCTTTCCGAAGAGCAAATTGAGTATTTTATCAAGATGTACTTTGGGTTTATCAGGTTGGAATACATCAGTCTAATCGTTAATGAGAAGGATGATGTAGTAGCTTTTGCCATTACCCTGCCCTCGCTTTCAAAAGCGTTTCAAAAGGCAAAAGGTCACTTGTATCCTTTTGGCTTCCTTCATGTTTTAAAGTCATTCTACAGCAATGATCACCTGGACCTTTTCCTGATTGCTGTCAAACCTGAGTACCAAAGACGTGGAGCCTTTGCCATCATATTCTATGAATTGTTCAGCATATTTGTGAATAATGGAGTTAAGTATCTTTCTACAGGTCCCATGATGGAAACCAACAATTCTGTTTTGAACTCATGGAAAGGTCTGGAAGATCACCTGGATTCACGCAGGATACAGCGGAGATGCTTTATAAAATACTTTGATGCAGCAAAATGAAGAAATGGGCAATCATATTGGGCGGTTCTAGTGGTATTGGGCTGGCAACTGTAAAGAAGCTGGGGAAACACGGATACAACCTGATTATCGCCCACCGTGACCGAAGAAGTGACCTTGATCAAATCAATGCACACTTTAATGCAATCAGAGAATCCAGTGTGAGTGTAGAAGCTTTCAATTTCGATGCAACGAATGAAGCAAAGATCGCTGAGCATATCAATCAAATTAAAGACCTTGTTGGCCAGGACCAAATAGCCGTATTTGTCCATGCCATATCCCGAGGAAACCTAAAGCCTCTTATCGGCAACCCTCGATTAACCCTGCAGGACCTGAGTCTTACCATTGATGCCATGGCGCTTAGCTTGCAACTTTGGGTAAACCAGCTGACAGACGCTAGCCTCCTAACAGATGGGAGCACCATTGTAACACTTAGTTCAGCAGGAAGCGAAAAAATCTGGCCAGGTTATGCCGCTGTAGGCATGGCTAAGTCTACCCTGGAAACATTGAGTAAATACCTGGCGGTAGAGCTTGCCGAGAAAAACATCAGAGTAGTCTGTGTGAAGGCGGGCATCACGGATACGCCTTCCCTTAAAATGATCCCCGGATATGATCAACTCAAGACTTATGCTACCACAAGGAATCCCAGCGGTAGAATGACATTACCTGAAGATGTGGCCAATGCCATTTACATTCTAACCTTGCCTGAGGCAAAATGGATTACCGGTAGCATTATCCATGTAGATGGCGGAGAACATTTGATCGGATGAAAGATCATCAGGATATCATTGATTTATTACCGTATACTGATCCATTCCTGTTTGTTGATGAGATCCAATCAATCAATGAGAATGAAATCACTGGGTTATACCGGATCAAACAAGATGAATATTTCTTTAAAGGTCATTTTCCAGGAAATCCTGTAGTACCAGGTGTTATCCTCATCGAGATAATGGCCCAGATAGGATTGGTATCGTTTGGGATATCTCTCCTGAAGGCAAATGCGGCGAATCAGAAAAAGAAATATCCGGTATTCACCTCCTCGAAAGTTGATTTTCTCGATATAGTAAAACCTGGAGATCAATTGAAAGTCCATTCAAAAAAGTTATATTTTAGGTTCAATAAATTAAAGTGTAGTGTGGAGTGTGAAAATATCACCACAGGAAAGGTTGTTTGCAGGGGAGAGATGGATGGTTTGATCCTAAATGAAGATGTAATTGAAAGAAAATAGGGTTGTTGTAACGGGGATTGGAGTAGTTACCCCCAATGCATTGGGGGTCAAAGATTTTAACGACGCCTTGCAGCAGGGAAAATCAGGCATTCAATATTGGGAAGAGTTGACCCGACTAAATTTCAGATGCCAGATCGGAGGGGTTCCGCCGCTTACAGATGAATATATTGACTCCCTGTTACCCGAATATTTTAGCAAAAAAATCTCCAATAAAGCCATCATCTATAGCTGCCTATCAGGCATTGAGGCCTGGCTGGATGCCGGATTACCGGTGCAATCAGACAGCCGTGATCCTGAATCCGGAATCGTGTTTGGTGCTGGTGATCTTGGATTTGACAGTTTAAGGAACTCACAGGAGTATTATTCCTATTATGTTGATCGTGGAGAGCCCAGAAAGCTGGGATCCAGGACGATCTCTGAGGCCATGAATAGTGGGGCAGCTGCCTATCTCAATAGTCTATTGGGTTTAGGTAATAGAGTGATTTCCAATTCATCAGCCTGCACCACGGGTAGTGAATCCATTTTCCTTGGTTATGAACATCTGAAGGCCGGTAAGGCTAAAAGAATGATCTGTGGTAGCACCGAAGGAGATGGCCGATATATTTGGGGCGCTTTTGATGCCATGAGGGTATTGTGTGCCGATTCTAATGACAACCCGGTAGCAGGATCAAGACCCATGAGCGATACCAGTGCTGGCTTTGTGCCTGGAGGTGGCTCTGGAGCTTTAGTATTGGAAACCCTGGATAGCGCTTTGGAGCGGGGGGCAAAAATCTATGCAGAGATTCTTGGCGGAGCGCTTAATTCCGGAGGACAAAGAAATGGAGGTAGCCTAACGGCACCAAATAGCGAAGCGGTGGTAGAGTGTATAGGAAATGCTGTGGCGCAGTCAATGATAGAGCCTACGGAAATTGACCTGATCAGCGGACATCTTACATCTACAAAAGGAGATCCTATAGAGATAGAAAACTGGACCAAAGCAATTGGTTTAAATGGGGATGACTTCCCTTATGTGAATAGTGTGAAGTCGCTGATCGGACATTGTATTGGAGGTGTCGGATCTATTGAATTAGTGGCGTGTATTCTACAGATGGAAAATGGATTTGTACACCCCAGCCTGAATACACAATCTATTCATCCACAGATCCTGGAGTTAATTCCGGAAGTAAAAATCCCTCAAAAATCAGTCCGTAAGGATGTTAAGACTGTTATCAAAGCAAATTTTGGCTTCGGTGATTTGAATTGTTGTGTGGTAATACGGAAATGGGAAAATTGAGTGATATGCTGTTCGTTTTTTACCATAATGTACACTAATGGCTAACCGCAGGGTAGTGATCACAGGCCTGGGCGTAGTCGCATCAAATGGTGTGGGTGTCGGGGCTTTTGATGAGGCTTTAAGAGGTGGTGTTTCAGGAATAAAAAGGCAACAGGACATGGTAGATGTACAGCTACGCTGCCAAATCGCTGGAAGACCCACAATCACGGATGACTATAAACAAGCATACCTCCCTAATCTAATGTCTTCCAAAATAAAAAACTATGCCGTGATCAACGGGCTCCTGGCGGGTCTGGAAGCCTGGAATCATGCAGGGTTGTCAACTGAGTCTGATGAAGTTGATAATGATTCGGGGATCATCATGGGGTCGGGTGCACTGGGTCTGGATTTTTCCACAAGTGAAAAAATGCATGCTGTAGAAAATGGTTTAAGCAGAAAATTGGGATCGTTTACTATCCCCGAATCCATGAGTAGCGGAGCCAGCGCATTTCTAAATAGCATTATGGGTTTGGGAAACCGGGTCCTTTCAAATTCATCTGCATGCATTACCGGAAGTGAGGCGGTATTGCTGGGCTATGAGCACATCGCATCTGGTAAAGCTGAAAAAATGCTGTGTGGGAGTACCGAAGGTGATGGCATTTATATCTGGGGTGGATTTGACGCGCTTCGGGTATTATGTGCAGATTCTAACGATGATCCAGCAAAAGGTTCAAGACCGATGAGTGACTCGCTAGGTGGCTTTGTACCGTCGAGTGGCGCGGGTGCTTTGGTTCTGGAATCACTGGAATCTGCTCAAAAGCGAGGTGCCAATATCCTGGCTGAGATCAAAGGGGGTTTCGTGAATTCAGGAGGTCAGCGGAATGGTGGAAGTTTAACGGCACCAAATTTCCAGGCAATTGTCAATTGTGTCAAAAATACTTTGGCACTGTCTAAGATTGAGCCCGGACAAATAGATCTTATTTCAGGACATCTGACAAGTACACCCAATGATGTAAACGAAGTTAAATGTTGGGCTGAAGGCCTTGGACTGAGTTCCGGGAACTTCCCATACATCAATACACCAAAGTCAATGATTGGTCATTCCATAGCTGCAACAGGTTCCATTGAGTTGGTGGCCTGTGTATTGCAGCTCTTAAATAACTACATACACCCTTCCATCAATTGCGAAACAGTACATCCCAAATTATCAGACATTTTACCGCAAGAAAAGGTCCCTTCAAAAACACTTTACAAGGAGGTAAACACCGTGATAAAAGCTAATTTTGGATTTGGCGATCTAAATTGTTGTGTAGTTTTACAGAAATGGAAAGGATAACATGGATAAGGAACAAATAATCAAAGAACTTGTAGATATCATTACTCCCTATGTTCCTGAAAAGGACCTGATTGAAAACATTGATGAGTCCAAAGACCTGATCAATGACCTGCATATTAACTCAGCACATATCGTAGATATTGTTTTAGATGTAGAAGAAAAATATGATATCATGATTGATGATGATGCCATTGGAAAAATGAATACCGTTGGCGAATCAGTCAGTATGATTATGGAAAAAATCAAATCATAGGAACTCCTTTTCCAGTTTGCTGTCTATCTTTTTTTGTCTTTGATTGACCATTATCATCGGAATGATGGTGATGATGGTGATAATCATATAAAGATCAAATCTTCCCAGCAAACTTGAGATCATAATCAATGATCGATGCGTATTTGAACCGCATATTAGGGCCCACCAGAACAACAATGGATGATTCAATCTTCTGTATGAAGTAGTGAAAGCATGCTGAGTCTTATTATTGTATGCAAGCTCCCCAAAACGATCGCGCAACTCCCTTGTCCGGGTACTTAACCGAAATTGTCTGGCTGTATAATCCAGGTAGGTATAGTTTAATAATCTTTTGAATAGAGATTTCTCTGAAGCAATCTGCCCCTTGATCTCTTCAGGGTAAGCTATTCTGGCACTTTCGAAAGGGCCGGCGAAATATAAATACTCGGTTTTGTAGAATTCATACAAAGCCGACTTCAGACTGTGAGCTATTCCTGCCAGTACAGCCACTAACAGCACCCAGTAGTTGTATTCATCTATAAAATAGATGGTTCCTCCCACGTAACAAGAGGCAAATACCAGGTTGTCTATCAGACCATCAATGATCCGACCTGTCTCAGAAGACTGGCCAGTCATCCTGGCCAGCTGCCCGTCTGCGCTGTCCAATACACCGGCTATGGTGATGCAAACAGATCCGATCAGTGTTATTTGCCAAATTTCCTGGTAATACAGCAGTCCACCTCCTACTATTCCAATGATCAGACTGATAACCGAAACCTGAGTAGGTGTCAGTCCCAGGTATTTTCCAGCTTTGGCAAAGACCAACCCGACGTAACGGCTGAAAAACAAATCAAACCGCTCTTCTACATCCAACATTTTTATTGTAGACAGCACCTGCTTGTAATGCTGCTCCAAAGCCTTTCGTAACCCCATCAACTACTGATTTCTTTTTACCCTGG
The DNA here is from genome assembly GCA_965223915.1 of Cyclobacteriaceae bacterium. Taxonomy (GTDB): domain Bacteria; phylum Bacteroidota; class Bacteroidia; order Cytophagales; family Cyclobacteriaceae; genus UBA7330. The sequence goes on from OZ245027.1 coordinate 5,781,286, forward strand.
AAAAAAGATTAATTTTCTGACTGGTCACAAAATGCCAGAGGACCTTTGTCCATGAGTCATGCGCATACAAATTATCATAATGCGCTGAAGCCATTTTTTTCAGTTCAGGCAATCGACTACCAGGAATGTTTGGAAAATCATGGTGTTCATTGTGGTATCCAACATTAAAGGTGATCTTATTCAGGAAGCCATAGTATGAATATGTTTCCTGTCCTTCTTTAAAGATGTAATGCTCAGCGATGAAGTGTCCGGCGATGGGATGCAGACCTCCGGCAATAAAAATAGCCAACAACAGAAAAACTATCCCGGTCCACCCGGCCACAAAATAATAAGCCGTCATACAAACTACTTGCACAAGCAGATTGATGATTTGCCACCTATCAATTTTAATGGGATGTACTACCAGGGGTCTGATGGCATAAAAAAGAATCTGATTGATCAACCATATTAGCTTTCCAAAGAATCCTTTAAAAAGCAGTGCCTCTTTATCAGTGGGAATATCTGTATCTATCCCGTCTTTACCCTGGTACCAGTGATGCTCTCCATGGTAAATCCTGAATGCCATAGCATAAGGAAATACCAATGGTACGTTTGCGACAATAGCCAGAATATTGTTCAAGGTCTTGTTTCTGAAAGCCAAGTCATGTGTGATCTCGTGAATAGCCAAAAACAACACGTGACTGATGGTGGCACTCACAAAAAAGAGAATGAGTACACGGATCCAAAAGCTTTCTGGCAGGTAAATAAGAATGAGGAGCTGAATCGCCACTAACAGCAATGTCTTGTATTTCAGCAGTGGGTCAGTACCAAAGAGTTTTTTTACCTCAGGTACCTCCTTCATGATGCGTTTTCTTCGCTCATGATGTGGTTCTCTTTTATTATCCCAAACGAATCCAGACATCTATTTTGGTTTTAAGAATGTAGCAGAGGCAAAATGGCAGAGGGAATTCAATGACTTTAATAAACCTGAAACACTAGATTTTTCGGTTGAGTCTGCCTTCACTCTTTTACTTGCTGCCAGATCAACTTCCAGGACTTTTTCCATGAATTCACGAATCAATGGTTTGTGTCTTGACACCAATGCAACCTCCTGTTCAAAATAATAACTCACGAAATCAAAGTTACTACTTCCCATAATTAATGTGGTCCGATCTATCAAAATAGCCTTGAGATGTGACATTCCACCCTGGTAGTGGTACAAATGAAAGTATCCCTTACTCAATTCCTGGTTGAGGTAGCGTTTAAAGATGGATTTATTGTTTTCTTCAGGTGAAATAATCCTTGTAGTAACATTTTTACTTACATTATTTCTGATATAGCTCAGTAATGGATCGGAAATATAGGGTGAAAGGATATCGATGGACTGCCTGGCATTTGAGAGATGGGAAAACAGTTTCGAATACAATGACTTGCTTTTGATCCCGTTGAAAAAGTAAAGGCTATTTTCACCCTCAGTGAACTCAATAGATTGATTGTGACCTGATAATGTGTGATAAAAATCATCCATTAAAATTTGACCGATCCGATCATCTTTGATTTTTATCATCGCGTCATGCCAGGAAAAGTTATGATCACTAAAGTTGATTCCACCCAGATAGGAGATCTTCCCGTCGATACAGATCATCTTTTTATGGTTTCTCAGCGGATACTTCCACATCAACAACCCCAGTGGATTTGTGAATTTTACTTTGATTCCAGCTTCTCTGGCTTTCTTTAAAAGCTTTTTGGTATCCTTTACCTCATTCCTGAAGCGCTTTGACCTCAGGTATTCCGTTCCGACCACAAAATGGTCATTGATCACAGCTTTGGTATATGAATCCACCAGTAGAATCTTTTCTTTGGCATTGGATTGGATCATCGCAGCAACCAAATCACTCCCGGCCTGATCCCCTTCAAAAGTCATGGCCTGCACCATCACCGAACTGCTGGCCTGACGCATATCTTCTTTCAGCTGAGCCATGAAATTATGTGAATCGACTAACAGTTTGGTCTGCATGCTTTTATTTTGAGTTGCAAAGATTATCGCGAAGTAATGGAATTCCACGCTTATTTTTACCCTAACCAACACATTGCATGAAAATCGTACAGGTTTGTCCATACGACCTATCGAGACCTGGTGGGGTAAAGAATCACATCTTTGGATTGAGTGATGAACTTGAAAAGTTGGGGCATGAAGTGACGATCATTGCTCCAAATGGCATGAAGCAATCTTCTGACAGCAGAGTCCGGTTGTTTGGACGAAACAGAAGTCTCAAAATCAGTGGGACCAAGATTGACCTGAATGTGGCCATGGGAGATGACAGGAGAAATATGAAGTCATTTCTCCACAGTCAGCAATTCGACATCATACACTATCATACATTTTGGAATCCTCTTATCCCCTATCAGGTCTGGAAGCATTCCAACGCCCGGAATATTGTGACTTTCCATGACACCCCCAAGCAGAAATGGCTGGGAAAGACAGTGATGCCCATGGCTGCATCTGTGATATTCAGAATGATGGACAGGGTGATTTCTGTTTCAAATTCACAGGCTAACAACATTGGTGGGGCAGATCATCCACGCATAAAGATTATTCCCAATGGGCTTGAGATTGCTGAGTATCAATCGCCCGCAGTCAAAATGAGTGAATTTGATGATGGTAGGTTTAACCTCCTCTTCCTCGGTAGGCTTGAACCCAGAAAAGGTGTGATCTATGCACTTGAAGCGTACAGGTCATTAAAAAATTCAATTCCTCAACTGAGGCTCATTATAGCTGGTGAAGGCCAGGAAAAAGAATTGGTGACATCCTATACCCGGGACCATAAACTAAAGGATGTAGTGGTCCTCGGACAGGTAGATGAACCAACTAAAATATCCTTGCTTAAGTCAGCTGATCTATATCTGGCACCCGCCATCTTTGGAGAAAGCTTTGGCATTGTCCTGTTGGAAGCTATGGCCTCCGGGTTGCCTATGGTGGGCTTTGGAAATGAAGGATACCTGAACATCATTCCCGATATATGGGCACGCTTTTTTCCTAAGCCCAGAGACCAGCAGGCATTTACTGTGGCCGTCAATACGATGATCAATCAAAAGACAATCCGTGATGATATGATCACGTGGGGCCTGGAAGCTGTCAAAAAATACGAATGGAGCTTTATTGCACGGGAAGTCGAAAAGATCTACTTATCTGCGCTGAAGTAGTCTTTCATCAAAGTCACAGCATATTTAATATCTTCCTGGTATAGATCTCCAATAACAGCCACTCTAAATGTTTGACATTCCGGGATCACTCCCGGATAGATGGTTACGCCATGTTCATATAGAAAATCGTGAAAGTGATTAAAATCCAGGTCTGGTTTGCTATCCAATCTGATGGCAAGTAAGATTCTTGACTCGTATTTTTCTGGCAGGAAAAAAGAAAAATCCAGTTCCCTCAATCCATCATAAAACAGTTGCCAGTTGGATTGATAACGTTCCCATCTTTTCAACAACCCTTCTTCCAGGGTTTCCTGAATGGCCGCTAAAAAGGCATAGCAGATCTGGACCGGAGGAGTAAACCTAAGTTGATCTTTAATCTGCAGATTATTCCACTGTCCATAAACATCAAAATAATACCCTCCACTATTTGATTTTAGTTCTTCAAGTCGCTCCTTACTGAAGATCACATAAGAAAGACCTGCCATTCCCTGAATGCATTTGTTAGAAGAGGAGAAAAGATAGTCAACCGGGGTTTTCTTCAAATCAATGGGATAGGCTCCAAACGAACTCATCGCATCAACGATAAGTCTCACTCCATGCTTGATGCATATTTCAGATATTTCCTCTAAAGGATTCATCATGCCCGTTGACGTTTCATGATGGATCATGGCCAGGTGTGTGAAAGTACCGCCTGCCAATGTCTTTTCAATTACGTCGGGCTCAGGGTAGTCACCAAAAGCAAACTGTTTTTCATAAGGCAAATTAAAGCGATCACATATCTGAGTCATTCTAACCCCATAAGCGCCATTGGTGAGTATCAAGGCCTTATCGTTTTTTCCGATTGCCGAAACAAGACAGGCCTCCATAGCGCCAGTTCCACTGGCCACAAACTGGGCTACTTCATGAGTTCCTGTACCATTTCCTATTTCAAGTAAACCTTCGGAGATCTTATGCATTACTTCCCCAAATTCCTGCTCTCTGGGACAAATATCTGGTACGATCAGTGCTTCTTTTACCCGGCTTGAGGTTGTTCCCGGTCCCGGGTTCAACAGGATTTTACGGTATACTGACTTTGAAATGTGCTCTTCAAAATTCATCTTGACAAGTTTTTCATGAAATCAACTTTATTGTCAACAGGTTTGATGGTAGGCCTTCCTAAATCTGTCCTTGCACCAGCTTTGGTTTTTACCTCCAAAAATGAAGGTCCGGGTTCAGAAACAAAAGACTGCATCTCTTTTCTGAGATCACTCTTTGTATCCACTGCTTTATATGATCGATATCCACTACCAATTACAATCTTTTCGAAATCTACCTCATAGGCTACGGTGGCCTGCCCTCCTACAGAGTCATGACTCCCATTGTTGATCAGGATATGCTTGAAATTATCTCCGGCCTGATCGCCAATGATTGCCAGGGAACCCATGTGCATCAAAACTGCTCCGTCTCCATCCAGACAGAATACGTTTCGATGAGGCTTTTCTAGAGCGATCCCCAGCGCAATCTGTGAAGCATGCCCCATACACCCAACTGTGAGAAAATCTCTGTCGTGTGGCTCCCCTTTAGCAGCTCTATACTCAAAGACTTCCCTCGAAGATTTTCCAGTGGTAGAGACAAGGATATCATCATCGGTAAGAAAGGGAAGGATTTCATGGATCGCATCTTCCCTGTTCATCTCAAAACTGCTAGCTGCTGCACTTTGGATTTTGTATGATTCAAAGGTGCCCTTTCTCACCAAAAGCACATAAGGGCTCCTGGTAGTTCTCATATATTCAAAGGCCGCATCAACCTGAGCTATAGCCGCATGGTAATCATCAGAAAGGATTGCATAAGGGAGTTCAAGTGTGTTCAACAGGCCTTCATTCACACGTCCCTGCTTAATGTGTTGAGGTTCATCTTTCACACCCGGCTCCCCTCTCCAACCGATCAAGATCAGCATTGGAATGGCATATACTTCGGGATCAATCAAGGAAGTAATGGGATTGATTGCATTGCCAAAACCGGAATTCTGCATATAAACCAATGGTATTTGACCGGTAGCCAGGTAGTGACCTGCGGCAAGCCCTATGGCTGCTCCTTCATTCGCCGCGATAATATCACGACCATGATCGTAGGCGTACGCACAAAAATCTTTTAGAAGAGAGTCAGGAACTCCGGTAGTTAGATGTACCCCCTGGTCCTTCAGGTAATTGTAGAAGGCTTTGCAATTAAGCATGGTTAGTTAGGTAAGATGGAGAGAATCTCTTTGATAGACATACAGTACTTGTCAGCTTCGAGTGATCGTTTATTCTCAAGGATCGTCTCAGCGGTCTTTTTCATGGCAGGGAATGCACTTCTCAACAAGTGATTGGCATAGATCACGATGTTGAAGCCCAGTTCTGACAACTCATCTTCAGTAAACTGATTATACGATGAAGGCACCGAGATAACAGGGACTTTGAAATCAAAGCTTTGGTATGCTTTCATAAACTCTTTAATCTCTGCTCCGTCTTTGTGTCTACTGTGGATCATGATACCATCTGCTCCAGCTTCGATATAGGCTTTGGCACGCTTCAGGGCGTCCTCTTGTCCCATTCCCGCTATCAGACTTTCGAGACGAGCGAAGATCATGAAGTCTTGAGTAACCTGACTCTTCTTACCCGTAGAGATCTTCTCACAAAAGTTTTCAATTGAATCCAATTGCTGCTCCACCTCAGTTCCAAACAGTGAATTCCTTTTAAGTCCTGATTTATCCTCAATCACAACAGCTGAAACCCCCAATCGCTCCAGGTTTCTCACCTGCATGGCAAAGTGCTCAATCATTCCACCGGTATCACCATCAAGAATGATTGGTTTGGTGGTCACATCCAGGATGTCGTTGATGGTTTGAAATCTTGAGGTTCTGTCTACATATTCTGTGTCCGGTTTGCCCTTTGCTGTAGAGTCTGTGAGACTGCTGACCCACAAGGCATCAAACTCTCTTATTTCATTTTCAACCTCCACTTTTGTCTCCTCCACAATCAGGCCACTGATCCCATTGTGGGCTTCTAAGACCCTGACAATTGACTTAGCCTCTATTAACCTTCGCAGCATTCTCCTTCGAATGTCAGGAGTCGTTCCTATTTCTTTCATTGCTGCTCTTAAACCTGTCGAAGATATTCCCTGCGTATATTCCGGCTCTACCAATTGACCACCCCATTCTGCCAGCAACTTAATGACCCGATCCCTCACATGCTTTTGCGGACCCACCTTCCAATCATCACCATGCACCACATAGTCAGGTTTAAGGCTTCTTAAATTTTCTTCATAATCCAAATGTGCCTGTGGTATGACCTCTTTGACCCCACGAATATTTTCCAGGATTTGCTTCCTCTCTTCAAAGGATAAAAAAGGCATTCTGCTGTATTTCGTCACTGCTTCGTCAGACAACAGGCCCACCGTAACTTCACCCAGCTCACGAGCCTTTTCGATAATGTTAATATGACCATGATGGATAAGATCAGTCCCCATCCCTACATAAACTTTTTTCATCCTTTGAATTTTTCGAATTTCAAGCGGCAAATTAACTGATCCCGTGTGATAATTTGAAGAATACGCACATTCAAATCCAATTGATCTCTTAATTTGCGGCACATGACGAAAACAGCCGTGATACTTGCTGCTGGAAGGGGCATGAGATTGAGGCCCCACACTCACGAAATTCCCAAGGGACTCATTCAGGTTGGTAAAGAAAAGCTGGTTGAAAGATCTGTCAGGATATTGCAATCCAAAGGCATTGAAAATATTATTCTTGGTACCGGTTATTTGAGTGAGCAGTATGAAGCATTTGCCAAAACGCATGGTTTTGTCACCTATCTCAATGAGGATTTTGCCACAACGGGTAGTTTTCATACACTTTGCTGTGGTAAGGAAATCATAAAGGATGATTTTCTCTTGCTGGAGTCAGACCTTCTCTTTGATTCAGTGGCTATCGACAGAATCCTGGATGCAGAAGAAAAGGATGTGATCCTGTGCAGTGGGTTTACTCAATCCAATGATGAAGTTTATATAGAAGTTTTGGAGGGTTATTTGAAAAATCTTTCGAAAGATCCGGCAGCACTCAACCATGTTGACGCTGAGCTTGTAGGTATCTGGAAAATTTCTCAGTCACTGTACCAAAAGTTGCTGGATCACCACAAAGTCGCTGAAGACGCCCGATCGAAAGACTATGAAAAGGCCATTGCAGACATTACGGATAGTCATCCGGTAAAAATGTGTCTTATTGAGGACCTGACCTGGTGTGAGATTGATGATGAGGAACATCTGGAGCGGGCGAGAAAAAAGATTCTCCCTAAACTAACCTAACTTTTTCCAATAACCCGTTTGCAGATCTCGAACAGCATTTTTTCCTATATATCCATAGATATGTTCAAGGTACTCTTTGGTGTGAATGGGAACAAATGTTGTTTCTCCCAGGTGAGAGCTCTTTCGCAAAGGAAAGATCAGATTCTTTGGTATCGGAGTTGTTTCGTTCGGATATCGGCTATTCTCATATGAACGAAGATTCTCTCCAAGGTCTTCATAGAAATAGATGTCGACATCAAATCCTTTATAGCTAAAATACACTTTAGGCCCTCGGTGATTTTGGGAAGTATCATGGAATTTGATGGATGATGGTAAAAAACTTTTTAATTCAAGAACTTTTCCATAGGACTTTTCATGCATGCCAAAGTCTACATCAATGTCGTGAGGAATGATTCCCTTTTCCCGATAATTGCCTAAAAGTGTTCCGAAATCCAACCAGTAATCTTCTCCAGATTTCCTAAGAAGCTGATTGATCTCTCTGAAAAGATGCTGTAGTATTTCGATTTTACGGGATTGGTATCTGCCCGGTAAAACAGCTAAATATATATTTGCCCATCGCAGAATGTACTGAAAAATTCTTTTCATCCGTGCAAAGAAATACATTCAGCATGAAATGAGTCTGAATGAGCTTTAGGAACAAGAAAATAGATGTTGTTTATACCTGGGTCAATGGTGATGATCCGGACTACCTCAAGATCTATAATCAATATGCAGCCACACCAAAAGACCTCAATCCTGAAAGGATCCGTGATATTTATCAGCTGCTCAGGTACAGCATTCGATCTCTCGAGAAATTTGCTCCCTGGGTAAATCATATCTATCTGGTAACGATGAGACCGCAGATTCCTGAATGGCTGAACGTGGACCACCCTAAGATCACCGTGGTCCATCATGATGAAATTTTCAACCCGGAAGATATCCCTACTTTCAACTATAACGTGATCGAAAGCTATTTGCATCGTATTCCGGGATTGAGTGATCAGTTTATCTACCTGAATGATGATTTTCTGTTTGGAAACCTAGTCACTCCCGAGGATTTCTTTACTCCCGAAGGAAAAGTCCTGATCCATGGAACGCTCTTTGGTGAAAACCTGGGCTGGCGCATTTACAACAAGAAAAATGATGTTTTTGGATTAGGTGTGATTGAACATTCCCCTTTGTTGGTGGTAAAAGACTGGTGGGAAGCCATGCAAAAAGCCAGGCAAAACGAGATTGACAAGATCAGGCAGCATAAATTCAGAGAAGGCTCAGATGTGATGATGTACAAGCTCTACAGATGGTATTGTCTTAAATACCAAAGTGATCATTGTCAAGCTATAAAAGTTTGGGATCTACGCAAAATCCATTCTTTTCATAAAATCACAAATCATTTTAATAGACAAGGTAAATCACTACGGAAACTAGCAATTAAAAAACCAAAATTCTATTGCCTCAATGATGATCAGCGCGACAACCCCAATCCTGAGGTGGTGAAACTTATAAAAAGCTTTCTGGAAAGGACGTATCCGGAGAGGTCGGTATTTGAGGGGTTGAATTAATGGGATAATCTGTTCTTAATTCGTTCTTTGACCTCCTTTACTTTATCCATCATCCTTAAATCTTCAATTAGATTACATTTGCTATTCATTTGCTCAAATGCTTCAATAGATGTATCCCTTGACCGCATTACATTTTGTCTATTTTTATACTCCTCATGCGATTTGGTATAATAATGATTGATATGGATACCAACTTTTTTTGGGTCTGTTAAAATATTGCCTCCAGAAAACCTTTTATAGCCCCAACGATGAGAATTAAAATGATATCTGTTGTTAGATAGAAAGTCACCATTACCGGCATCTTTATAGTCTGAGTATGACTCTTCCCGTTTATTGTAGTTTTCTATTACTAAACCATTGGGTTTTTTCAAATGCCCATTATTTCCAAAATTATATCGATAGACACGATATCCTTTTGTCTTTGTGTGGTCTAAAGTTTTAACCCACTCCTTTAAGTCATTTCCACCATTGTTAAGTACCAAAAACTCATCAATATCGAGTTTTTGAATCCACTGACTTTCGTATCGGTAATTCTTTGCACAGTGAGCATAAGCAATGTGGCTTTTATCCCTCTCCCAAAATCGAGTAGTACGATCATATTTTGTCCCATCAAAATGCGTCCAGGGATGGCGAGTAACCAAACCTGCCTGTTCGTAAGGTCTGAGCAGTTCCATGGCATCAAGACCCCCATCCTGATCATACAGATAAAAATGATCTACACCCATCATCAGGTGATATTCCAGCCATTCATGGAAATACTCATTCTCATTTTTAAAAACTGAAACGGTTGATAGAAAATATTTTTTCAAATTCGTGAAATTTTAATTCAGTAACGGTATAACTAACCATACTTTTTCTTCCAATATTGAAATGAATGAAGACCTCTTCCCATTTTAGCATTTCCATTCTTTATAAAGGCTGTATCCTGATTGTCAACGGTTCCCATTCGTCCCTCACCTGATCCAATCCAAAATTCACAACCGTATCGCTCAGGTCCATATTTTTTGGAACTAAACTTCGGCTCATAACTGTGAACATAATCATAAGGATCTTTAAGTGACTTTATGTATCCACAGCTGGCAAACCAATAATTTCCGGAATAATGAGGTAGTCGGTAGCCTTCAATTTCAAAGTCATAAAACCTGACTCCAGATACGTCATTAGTCTCCAGGTTTAGGATATGCTGTTTCCATTTATATAATACCCAATAGTTCAACGTTTCACGCCAATGTCTGGTAAGCCTGTCTTTCGGTTTCGAAACACCTTTTGAATGAATATATGCAATAACATAATCATCTGGCTTGTCCTTCGCAAATTCCCACAACTTTCGAAGCGTTGGGATCTCAAATTGCTCCACTTCATCAACTTCTAAACAATTTTCGATAACGGTACAATTTGGTATTTCTTTAAGTAATTCCTCATGTTCATTTTTTATCAACTGCCAGTTGTTAATCTTTGCAATATGATAGAAAATAGTGATTGCTGACATTTATCGAATGGTTGAAGTTGCTGTATTTAATCACAATTGCAATTATAATGCAATCAAGCTGACAAAGAAATTTAGGAAGTTTACAAAGACCTATCTTCTTGACAGTGGTTCTCACTTCGAAAATGAAGAGGACAAAAGTCAATTTGATAAAATTCTTCCAAATGTATTCTATTGCGGAATGCTGAATGACATAGTAAAACACTTTGATTCAAGTACGAATGCCATCATGTTTGTTGCATCTGATGTGGAGGTTGACGATCCTGAAAAATTACTAGAAAGAGCAAACGAGGCTTTTCTTAATCCAAAAATTGGTGTTTATGCGCCCTCAGTAAATAAAGAAGGGTCTAATCACCCACAGATGAGAAATAAAAACTCAAATAGTTTAAGAGATGCTCTCTTCGTGGATGGATTTTGTTTTGCTGCTCGTGGAGAATTACTAAATAAAATATTCCCGATTGACCTGAAACTCAATAAAATTGGATGGGGGGTTGACGTTTATCTGGCTTATATGGCCATTAAATCAAAAATGATTTGTGTAGTGGATGATCAAGTAAATGTTGAACATTATGTAGGGCCAAATAACCATCCAAATCCTGAAATATTTATAAACGAAGCAAAAACTCAGAGAATCAGGTGGTTTCGATCATTATCTAAAGGGGCCAGAAACTACAATAAATTGGCTTCAATTGAATTATTCAAAAACATATTTGGGGCAAAAGTGTTTCAGAACCTTCCCTGGTAATCACCATGTGGCTTTACTTAGAAATCCATCCCAATCCTCGTCCGTATTATCTGAAAATGTAGTCACTTTTTTATCAGACATTTTTAGCAGTTGGTTTTCAATACAATATGTAAGAAAATTATCCTCTTTCTGGATATTTGATAACCATGGAATATTTTCAATTACACTTAATTTGTAATACCTGCTTATTTCATTAAAAAAACCTTTTTTTGTTTCATTCGACATAATATAAACATTCTCAGGGCTACCAATTTCTTCTAGCACTTTTATAATATTTTTTGGTCGGGTATCTTTCCACAGCCGCCATTTCTTCTTGAGTACGTCCCTCCTTCTCACATGCACTGTAGTTAGTGGAGAATCTATTTCTTCATATAATTTCTTGGCTAGGTCAACCACCTCTTTGGAATAGGGTATTATCACTTTATGGTAAATATCAAAATCTGTTTTTAAGTGCTTCCAGCTACAACCTTCATTGGGCGGAAAACTTCGCACTGCCATTACTGCATGAGGATCAATCAAATCATCCATGTGAAATTCTTGTTCATACTTTATGGCTTTTAAATCTCTTTCAAGTTTTACTTGCGGCTTTATTCCTTCAATTTGTACCTCCTGAAAATTAAAATACTTAGCGAAGTCTGTGTCAATACCCTTTTTAAAATTATGGTACCCAAACAGATGCCATTTTGAAATAACTGCGACCCTTCCAAGTGTGTAAGATTCATATATCAAAGTCTTGAGGTTGTAAGCCTGATGACGAAGTCCCGCTTTCTGTGTAGTAATTCTATACTTTAAATACTTTTCGCTCATCACAACAATCCAATTAGCTTTTGTTATTTAAAATTTGAACATTCAACATCAAAAAATCTCTAAAAATTACATTTTGATTTAACCTTGTACCCAATGAGGGCGATATTCTTTTTGATAAAACTCGGTGGATGGCAATTTATTGGAGCTGGATTACTCAGCTTGGTAGCAGGTATGAGTAGTGGTCTTGCCATTAAATCAATCAATGAGTCTATTCATAATGGTATTCCGGATATGCAAAGATATCTATTTGTGATTGGGAGTTCGTTGCTATTATTCATTACATCCTCTGTGATCGCAAGCACTACAATTGTTGCAATACTTCAAAGAATTGTGACTGCACTAACAAAAGACTTTGCAATAAAAATCCTTAATGCGGAGTACATAAATACGGAATCGAATCAAGATAAATTAATGTCAGTATTTTTTCATGACATCAATACAATTTCAAATCTTACTGAAAAAATTCCTAATCTGTTTGTGTCAACTACAGTAGTAATGGTATGCAGTGGCTACATCTTCTTTTTATCTTCACAGTTATTTCTTTTTCTTATTGGAATGATTGTGCTGGTTGGCCTGTCTGTTTTTATTACCAACAGACCTTTGAGAAAAGTGGCTCAGATAAATCGGAGCATTTTTGATACTTACCTTCAAAAAACAAAGCATTTAATTTATGGTATCAGAGAATTAAAACTTAATAAGCATCATTACAATTATTTCATTAATGATGAGTTCCAACAAACCCTTGAAAACAAACGGAAAAACACTGTAAAAGAAAGAATCATCATCACCTCCACCGATAAAATTGTTGAATCATTGGCACTCGCCAGTATCGCCCTTATGGTGCTTTTCTTCACTTATCTTTCTTCAGATACAAATCATGATTCATTCGTAGAAGGATTTACAATGTCCCTGTTTTTAGCTGCCCCGCTTGCCAGTGTAGCCAGTTTTGCTAAGGGATTAAAAACATTTAATGCTGCAATGAATCAAATATCCAACCTGGGACTGGAATTAGATAAGAAGGTCGCAGTATCCGGTGATGTTAGTAATAACACCAGCCATACATTGCCGTTATTCTTAAAAGACATATTTTTTAAGTACAAAACAGAAAAAAATGACTACACGCTAAGTGAAATCAATCTTACGATCCAACCTGCCACTATTAACTTCATCACTGGAGGCAATGGAAGTGGGAAAACAACTTTGGGCAAGGTTCTTACTGGTCTGTATACTTCAAATGCCGGAACAATTGAACTTAATGGACAAATTGTGAACGATGCCAATCTTGACAATTACCGAAACCACTTTACGGCCATATGGAATGACAATTACCTTTTTGAAGACATCAATTATACACAATGGCAAAACTATGATTGGAATAAAAAGTTAAAAGAACTGGAACTTGATAATCAACTTGGCATAGAAAATGGTATATACACAAACATGAAGCTATCTAGTGGACAACAAAAAAGACTGGCCTTTTTAACCTCTCTATTGGAAGATAAACCAATCTGGTTCTTTGATGAGTGGGCGGCCTACCAGGATGTACACTTCAAACAATTGTTTTACAATAAGATCTTGCCAAGTTTAAAAAGTATGGGGAAAACCATTATCGCAATTACACACGATGATCAGTACTTCCAGATAGCAGATCAGATTATTACAATCAAAAATGGAACTAATTTAAACTAATATGTTGGCAGCATTATTCATTCTTCTGACCTCTGTTATACAAAGCTCAGACTACTCTCTGGAGTTTAGCAAAGTTGACAACAGGGTAAACGTGTTTGTGGGCGATTCACTTATTTTTGACAGTGAAACTATTGATCACTCGCCCGGTTTAAAGTTTAATGTCAATTTATCATCTTATCTGGATGAAAATAATCAAAAAGTCAAGGTGATTTTATACAATGGACATCCACCCTATACAGTTCATCAAGTAGACCCCATTTGGGAAATAAGATTTGAACTATTCAGAGGCACTGAAGAATTAGACTTTTTTTATGAATATGGTGATAATAATGCTCTTGGAAAAGTAGTTGAACTTGAAATTGACCTCAATAATTATTAACACATAATACTCATTAAGCAAAACAAAATCTAGCTACACAATTCTGTCACTATATGAATCGAATTAAGCTTATACTCTTTTTAACACTGCTTGTGTATCATGCCTCTGTCGCAGTTGCACAAATAAGAGTACCAGGTGATGCGTTTAACAGAATTAATAAGATTAATGATACAACCACTTTAATACTATACACTTCAATACCTGATAGCCCAGTGGAGGGGTTAAAATTACTGAATAGCTATTCTAAACTAACAATAAACTCATCCTACCCGAGAGGATATAATGACGGCCCAATATGGAAGGGCAAAGGCACTACCTGGGAATTTCATGGTGGCTTTTTGATGAATAAAGGCGTCCTTTCTATTACTTTGTTTCCATCAGTCTTCTATTCGCAAAATAGCAATTTCAATCTTGCCCCAAATGGAAATCAGTCATTAATTCCTGAAAGGTATAAGTTTGGTAACGGCATTGATTTCGTACAACAGTTTGGATCAGATCCATTTGTCTCTATACATCCTGGCCAAAGTGAAATAAGCCTCAACTTTGGCAAGTTTTCTACAAGCATTTCTACTCAAAACTACTCAGCAGGACCATCTAAATATAATCCTATCATCCTTAGTAGACATGGAGCAGGTTTCCCTCATTTGAGACTGGGATTAGAACCGACTAGTATCAGGCTAAAAAAGTTTGATATTGGGAAAATTGAATTGCAACATATCACTGGCATACTTTCAGAATCAAAATACTTTGACAACAACTCTTTAAATGACAAAAGGTATTTTAATGGTTTTTTCGTAGGTTTTAGTCCCAGTGTGCTAAAAAACCTAACAATAGGATTAAATAAAACACTATATAAGAATACTCAATTTTTTGAACCGTGGGATCTACTTAGTGTAATTTATATTATTGATAGTGGTGTAAGAGGGGATAGTATTAATACTAATGATACATTTGATCAACTGGCATCACTCACAGTAAGTTGGAATTTCCCGGAAATTGGATTCAGGGCTTACGGAGAATTTGCCAAGAATGATTTTTCCGGAAACGTTCGATGGACATTGAGTGAACCAGAACATAGCCGAGCATACACCATAGGGTTTGAAAAGATTGTAGAACTGAAACGAGATCATTTTATCCTCTCATATGAGCATACTAACCTTTCACTAAATCACTCCTACCTATGGAGAGCAGAACCTCCATTCTATATTCATTCTGTAAATAGACAAGGGTACACTCACAATGGACAAATACTTGGAGCAGGTATAGGACCTGGTAGTAACAGCGACCATGTGGAATTATATTATGTTCATGAGAGCATGGTTTTTGATTTTTTATTTCAAAGGATCGAGTTTAATAAAGATTACTTTATCAAAAACATTCAAGGGATTACCAACCATGATGTCGAATATACGCTGTCATTTAATTTGCAGAAGAAATTTGACAATCTGGATATAGGCTTTGAATCAAGCTATTGCTACAACATGAAACGGTATTATTTAAGCGATGAAATAAACTTTTACCTTGCTTTGAGTGCTACACTAAAAATCTAGATTACAAAAGAAAATAAATCTACGTAGAATGATCGGCATTGACATCATAGACCTGCAAGACCCTTTGCTTAAAAACAGGACTGGCACAGCCAGGTTCATCCTCCATCCGGATGAAGTTCCCGACAGGGATTTCTGGGACTACTGGACGGCCAAGGAGGCCATCTTTAAATGCCAACGAAACAAAGGTCCTTTTATGCCTAAGAACATTCCCATCAATTTTGTTTCGGATAAAAACTTTCACTCCAAAGGATGGAAAGGAACAGTCATCTCCACACCCAACTATTGCTTATCGATTGCTGGTGATTCAATTGATCACCAAATATTTAATTGTGATACCCGTAATCCATCAGACGAGATCAGGATAAAAATATCCAAATGGTTTTTTGACGAACTAGCTATTCAGACAAAAGTCATCTCAGATGCAAATGGACTTCCTGTTCTAAGCCACAACCACTCGCCTGTCAGTCTTTCACATCATGGGCGATTCATGACATTTGCATATATCTCAAATTAAATCCAGGATTTCCTAAGGGAGAACGCCTGATGCCATTAATTTTAAGCCCAGTCAAAAAGATAATCCCTCATATATGAACAGACTTTTAGACTTCACAGGCATCATCGAAGCAGCCTGGAATGATTATGACGACAGCCGTCCTATCAAATCCATCACCGATATTAGTGCCCAGGTCTCTACCAACCATGTCTATCGAATCAAGTTTGAAGATGAAGGGATCATCATTGGAAAACTATCCTATTTCGGAAAGTATCAATACTTTCTGGACGACCACACAATCATCAATGCACTGGCCAACAACTTACAAAGCCCTTATGAGAACTTCGTCGCCAAGTCACTAACCAAACATGGAAATCTTTATACTTACCGTTATACATCCAGTGGGCTGGACGCATGGGTAGTCTTCTACAACCCCATTCAAATTGATCAGAAGCTCCCCAGGAAGCAAAGTAAAAAGATCATTGAAAAATTAGGAGAGGAGCTTGCGCATTTTCATAAAGCCTGCTTCACGATTCGAAATACGCTTCCTTCTTCATATAAGCAGATGAAGGATGATATTGATCATTTATTGGAAATCCTGGAGACCGATCATGGTAAATTTGAGCACCGTGGACATATAGAATCTATCCAAAAACAATGTGCAACCTTCTTCGAAAACTATAAAGCACTCGGTATTGATTCGTTGAAATCCATACCTGTTTTTGTAGATTGGAACATAGGTAATTTCTCCGTAACAAAGAAAATGCGTCTGTTTTCCCGCTGGGATTATGACTGGTTCAGGATGAGCTCCAGGGTGATGGACTTTTATTTCTTTAGTCGGGTTTGTTCCGAAGCTGGCGACAGAACAGTATTCAGCTATCTTCTGGACCCCATGATGGAAGACCGTTTCATGATTTTCCTCAAAAGTTATCATCAGGTCTATCCTCTCACAGAACAGGAAATATTGTTTATGAAAGAGGCTTACCGCTTTTTCATCATCAACTATGTGATCAAAGATGGGCGCTATTTCTTTCATGAGATCTACGCTTCCAAGCTTCAGCGTGAGGCACATGAAATTTATTTTCCTAAATTGGAGGAATCTTTTGATGCCAAAAAGATATTAAAAGCCCTGAACCTATGAGTTTTAAGATTAGAAAATTTGAATCTGTTGTAAAAAAATACAAGACAGTATTTTTTGATGCATACGGGGTGCTTAAAAATCATAAAGGCCTCATTCCGGGGATCAACCAAACGTTTCAGTTTCTGGCTGAAAAGAAAATCGATTATTTCATTTTAACGAACGACGCATCAAGAAGTCCCTCTGAACTGGCCGAGTACTATCAAAGAGCTGGCCTTCACGAAGTGACAGAATATAAGTTGATTTCTTCTGGTATGCTTGCCCGTGAGTACATTAGACTCAAGGTGAAATCGGGAACAATCGCCTATCTGGGTACCCGGGAGTCGGCTCACTATTTAGAAGACCTTGGCCTGAAAACCATACCCATTCAGGATCTGGATCTCTCAAAGATTGATGATGTAGCTGCTGTAGTTTTTCTCGATGACGAAGGATTTGACTGGAATCATGATATCAACAAAGTCGTTAACCTGCTGAGAAGAAAAACCATCCCTGCCATCGTCTGCAATACGGATAAATCATACCCTGTCTCAAAAGAAGAGGTGGCTATCGCTATCGGGGGGATATCCAAGATGGTCGAAGAGATCGTGGCAAAGAAATTCATCCGCTTCGGAAAACCGGATACCCAAATGTTTGTCTATGCGTATGAGCATGCACTAAACAACGGAAATCTAGTGGATAAAGGAGACATCCTAATGGTAGGTGATACCCTCGCAACGGATATCCTGGGAGGTAATAAATTTGGTCTGGATACCGCATTGGTCCTGACAGGCAATACTTTACCTGACCGGGCAGCCTATCGCATCCAGGGCTCAGGTATTATTCCAGACTATGTCTGTGAGTCTGCTGTCATAGGATAAGGAATTCATCATTTCTTTTTCCAAAAAACAGAACCCTGGCAATCGTAATTCCGTTGGCGAATAAAGGTCAAAAAAACTCATTCCACCCCTTTACTATTTTACGTCAATGAAAAGTGAAAGGACTTTCTCGTCTTATCAGGCATTTGTTATTGCGATACTAGCAATCCTTCAATTTACGATCGTACTGGATTTTATGGTCATTTCACCATTAAGTGCTATTCTGCTTGATGAGCTGACCATCACTACCTCACAATTTGGGCTGGTCGTATCTGCATATGCATTCAGTGCGGGGGCTTCCGGTTTTCTGGCATCCGGCTTTGCTGACAACTTCGATCGAAAGAAGCTATTACTCTTCTTTTATACCGGATTCATCCTGGGCACCCTGTTTTGTGGGATGGCGCAAGGTTATCATTTCCTGCTCATTGCCAGAATTGTCACCGGAATATTTGGAGGAGTAATGAGTTCCATCAGCTATGCCATTATCACTGATTTGTTCCCGCTTGAAAAACGGGGCCGGGTCATGGGTTTTGTGCAAATGGCTTTTGCTGTCAGTCAGGTCATGGGGATTCCTGTAGGGCTTTACCTGGCCAACCAATGGGACTGGCACGCTCCGTTTCTCCTGATCGTTGGAGTGAGCGTTATTGTTGGTATTGCCATCTTGTTTTTCATGAAGCCCATCAATGAACATCTAGGCATTCAGCACAAGGTCAACCCCTTCAAACACATGACTGGAATATTCAGGAATAGAAACTACCTGAAAGGGTTTATGGTAACTACCCTACTTGCTACCGGGGGATTCATGCTCATGCCGTTTGGGGCAGCTTTCAGCGTAAATAACCTGGGTATCACATTAGAACAACTACCACTCGTATACATGGTGACAGGGATCTTTTCTATCTTCATGGGACCGATTGCTGGAAAACTGAGCGACCGGGTAGGTAAATACAAGATCTTCACCATCGGATCATTTATAGCCATTTTCGCTATCGTTATCTATTGCAACCTTGGGGTCTCTCCGCTCTGGCTGGTCATCATGCTAAGTGTGATCATGTTTATGGGGATCACCGCCAGGATGGTGTCTTCTCAAGCACTCATTACCGCCATCCCTGAGCCAAAAGACAGGGGTGCTTTCATGAGTATCAACTCCTCTATCATGCAGGTGTCTGGAGGTATCGCAGCATGGGTCGCCGGCTTGATTGTGGTGCAAACGGAGAGTGGTCAACTATTGCACTATGATATGCTGGGCTATGTGGTTTCTGCAACAATTGTGGCTACAATAGGCTTGCTATATATCGTCCATCGGATGGTCTTCCAGGAAGAAAAGCCTGAACCTGTAGTCGCTGGGGCTTAAACCTTCAGTATTTACAACTATTGGGCTTGTCTTTTAAATAATACGATTTATAATTTTTGGCTTTGGGGTCCATACATCCACAAAGGTCCAGCAACTCGATATTTTTAAAATCGATGGGATGACTCTCTGCCTGAAGGGCTATATATCCCTCAGTGAGGATCTCCCCTTCCCTGGAAGTCCACATATCAATATCACGAGAGATACCATGTGACTCCCAAGCTGATTGTTTATTGATGAAGCCTCCACCAATCAGTGGCTTCTGAAAGGACAAAACAGTGTCTCCCTCCACAATAAAATCCATGGACTCCCCTCCTTTTACTATGGCTTCTACACGCACCCACTGATCTCCATGATAGGTCTGGGAATGTGAGCTGATGCAATGATGATAATTGACTGTATCACCCATCATCACAGCCGTCCCGGGCGTGCAAACATTAGCGGTTGTTCGCTCACCATCCCCTAAACCTCCTAATAACTGCAGCTCCACCGATACCGGAAAATTCTGATCAAACTCATTACTCTCAGCTGATTGGGAATGCAACATGATGCCACTGTTGCGAACGTTCCACGTAGCTCCTCCAGGGGTTTGCTCACCAACAAACCGGTAATCGAACCGGATCTTGTACCAGGAAAATGGTTTGTCATAATACATATGACCATACGCCTCCTCAAAGGTCTCATAGTTGTCATATTTGATGCGGATCATACTGTCCTCTACGACAAAAGTCTCTTTGTAATTCTCATTGAGCGGGAATCCGGACATTTTGATGGTCCACCCAGTGAGGTCAACGCCATTGAAAAGAGAAATCCACTCTTCCTGATCTTGTTGGTTATGCTCTTTAGATTGACAGCCGACCATGAGGAGTATGATAACGGCCATAAAACTGAATCTCATCAGTAGTCGCTGTAGTCAGTTGGGTACAGCAGGAATACCTTGGCCTTAAGCATGTTATTTTGGTATTTTTCGACTGCCTTAAGCTCCAGCCATTGTGGATCAGCACGGAAAGCATCCCAGTGCTCATCACGACTCTTCATGTCAGAAAAGGTGGTCATATATACCAGGTTGGGCATTTCATCGCCCACGAGCACCCGACCATAGAAGACTGCATTAAACCCTAACCGGTTAAAAATATCAACTTCCCCGTCATTAAACATGGCTACTTTGTTCAGGTGTAGCTTTTCTGAAGGCCCCAGGTAACTTCGCAACTCATATATTCTTTCTGATCTGGGCCCCTCAAGATCAGGAGTAGCCATGGCTGGCATATCATCAAAGGCCTCTACCAGTGAAGACGTAATTCTGGCATAAGGGGGATTATCATGCGGTGCGTCAATGTAGCTTTCCCCAACATCCAGGAAGGAGTCATCTGCAATGAGTTTGTCTTCATAGCTCAGAAACTGGTCCATGGTTTTGAAAGGGATCAAAACGTAGATCTTTTGGACAGTATCTTCTTCATTGATCCTGTTTTTAAACACGCCAATGGGTGAAATACCTTGTCGTTTCATGGCCGGAATGAAAGCACTGCCCAGGAAATCGTCGGTAATCGCTACCTGATCGTCATTGTCAAAGGTGTAGACTTTCAACTCATAGAATTCCTTGCCTCCTGATGCAGTAACAGGTGTTACTTCTGATGCATCAGTTTTCTCATCAGATGATTGACAATTGAACAGGAATATGGGAGCTAATAGTAAAAGGTATTTAAAGGACATCATTGCAGTTGGTTTAAATGAAGATGCAATTTATCAAATTTTGATGAGGCTTCATTTATTATTCGCTCTCAGACAGTCATTTAGATATTATTAAGTAATAATTATTTGCCTTTATGTAAAGTTTATTTTACATTTAGTCAAAAAAACACTACAACTAAAAGCAGATAATTATGAAAACCAAATTTCTCTTTCCGTCAAATTTTAAACCGTGGGGTTGGGTTCTTCTTTTAACAGGCTTAGTTGCTGGTATTTGGTATCGTGCTTATGGTTCTGATCTCAATTTCTTTGATGTCCATGTAATCTCTTACAATCTCACCGGTGCGGGTGGAAAATCCCAGCTATTCTATGTAGAAAAAGACAATATATTTAACGAAATCTTAGGAATACTAATTATAGCAGGAAGTCTTTTGGTTTCATTTTCACAGGAAAAAGACGAGGATGAATTCATCATGAAGATGAGATTAGAAAGCCTGGTTTGGGCTATCTATTGGAATTATGGATTGCTAACGCTTGCTATTATCTTCGTTTACGGAATGGATTTTCTGGATATTATGGTCTATCATCTTTTCACTCCTCTTATTCTATTCGTAATCAGATTCAATTGGCTGCTTTGGAGATCACGAAAATCAGTGAAAAATGAAGAATAATATAAAAGTGGAACGGGCCCGAAATAACCTGACCCAGGCCAGGCTGGCGGATCTAGCGGGAGTTAGCAGACAAACGATCAATTCGATGGAGTTGGGAAAGTATGTGCCTTCAACTGTTTTGGCACTTCGACTATCGAATATCTTTGGCATTCCAGTGAATGATATTTTTGAATTGGAAAAGGATGATTGGAAATAAACTTTAAGTCAATGAGACACACAGTTAGACTATTACATAGTGGATGGCCATTGTTGCTTCTTGCACTATTAAGTTTCAAATACACATCATATGCTCAATCGCTCCTGGATGGTGAAGGCATTCAACAATTCTCAGGATATTTCAACTTCCACTATCTGGAGGACCAGGATGAGATCTTTATGGAAGTCAATACCCTGGAAACACCTTTTCTCTATGTAAGCGCTTTGAGCGAAGGACTGGGAAGCAATGACCTGTTTCTGGACAGGGGGCAGATTGGGGGATCCAGGATCGTACAGTTCAAAAAAGCTGGAAATAAGTTACTACTCATTCAGCCTAACATGAAATACCGGGCCATCACTGCCAACCCACTGGAAAAGAAGTCAGTCCAGGAAGCTTTTGCCAAATCTGTACTCTTTGGTTTCCCGATCATGGAACAAACACCCAATGGTTACCTGATCAACCTGACCCCCTTCCTCTTTCAGGATACCCATGGAGTGACTGACATCCTCAAAGATAAAAACCAGGGAAATTTCAGTGTTGACCCCAGTCGATCGGCTTTGAATATGGAAAAGACCAAAGGCTTTCCTAAAAATGTAGATTTTGATGTGTTGATCACGCTTTCCGGGAATGCTTCCGGTTCTGAATTGAAAAGTGTTACCCCGGACAACAAACATGTGACCGTCTTTCAGCATCATTCCTTTGTTGAGTTGCCGGATGAAAAGTATGAGCCAAGGAAGTTCCACCCCAATGCCGGTGGCTTTTCGCTTTCATTCCAAAACTATTCGGCTCCGATCAATGAATCGATGGAAGTGGAATATGTTGTCCGGCACAGATTAGCAAAAAAAGACCCATCTGCTGCTGTCAGTGAGCCTATAGAGCCCATCATTTACTATCTGGACAATGGGACACCGGAGCCAGTACGCACAGCGCTGCTCGAAGGGGCCTTGTGGTGGAAGGAGGCCTTTGAATCTATCGGCTACAAAGATGCCTTTCAGATCAAAGTACTCCCGGATACGGTCGATCCACTGGATATCCGATACAACGTCATTCAATGGGTCCATCGGTCAACAAGGGGATGGAGTTATGGCAATGCGGTAGAAGATCCACGAACCGGAGAAATCATTAAAGGCCATGTAAGCCTGGGCAGCCTAAGGGTAAGACAGGATTATATGATAGCCAAAGCACTCAGTAAAGCACCTTTCGGAGCAGGAAATGACGCTACAGATGAATTGCTTGAATTTGCCCTCAGCAGGATCAGACAACTCTCCGCACATGAAGTGGGGCACACGCTGGGTCTTGCCCATAATTTCGCTGCCAGCATCAATGACCGGGCCTCTGTCATGGATTATCCCCATCCATGGGTAAAGATCCGGAACGGCGAAATCGATATATCAGAGGCCTATGATAGCGGAATTGGATCCTGGGATAAAGTGACCATTGCTTATGCTTATTCAGACTTTGCTGATGGCGAGGAGGAAAAGCTACAGGCAATCCTGGAAAACGCATTTGATGTGGGACACCGATATGTATCCGATGCGGATGCCAGACCATCAGGTGGAGCCAATGCCTATGGACACCTGTGGGACAATGGAGAAGACCCGGTGGCGGAATTGTACAATGTACTGGCTGTCAGAAAACTGGCGATTGATCAATTTGGATTAGACAACATGGAAACCGGAGAAGGGTTCGACGACCTGGAAGATCTATTCGTTCTCCTCTATTTCTACCACAGATACCAAACAGAAGCAGCCACCAAACTGATCGCAGGGGTAGACTACGGATATGCGTTAAAAGCAGAAAATGAGCATCCCGCAGAAGTGATATCCCCTAACCAACAACGTGAAGCCTTGACTGCTGTCTTAAAAACACTTGAGGCTCAAACGCTGGCTGTTCCTGAAAACAAGTTGGAACTATTTGTGCCCAGAAGCTATGGGGATCGTGACAGAGAAAGTTTCAAAACACTGACCGGCCCTACATTTGATCCCTTAAGTGCGGCGACCACCGCAGCTGATTACACTTTGACCTACTTGCTCCATCCGGAACGCGTGGCAAGGTTGATCAATCAGCATGCCACCTCAATGTCCCAGCTCGGTTTTGAGGAAGTGCTGGACAAACTCTTTGCCAGTACGCTGGAAAAAAGTTATGAGTATGCGTATTTAGCCCATGTTCAGGAAGGGATCAATCACGTAGCACTTGCTAAGATGATGGCGCTTGCCCAACATCAGAACAGCTACCGACAAGTCAAAGACCTGATCAACGAGTATTTGTCGATTTACCTGAAAGATCTGAAACGAAAAAAATCCCGTAATACCCATGAAAACGGTAACATCCGGTTGATTGAAAATTACTTCAAAGATCCTGCTCAGATCCCTGAGATCAAGGTGCCAAAAATCCCTGACGGATCACCCATCGGAATGTTTGAGTGTTCACATCGATAATCTCAGTCTCCTTTCGTAGCAACATTCGTTATGACCACCTTCAAAATGTAACTCTCAAAAAAAGTTCACCAAAGCACTCATCATTTTAAGATTGCCGCGTCTTAAGGTCAAATAAAAAAAGATAACAATGACTTTAAGAGACTATCCCATAGCCATCATCGGTGCAGGGCCGGTAGGAATGGCGGCGGCGGCACATTTGGTAGAGAGAAATATACCCTTTCTCCTTTTTGAAGCTGGAAACAGCGTTGGAGCAAACTTACTTGATTGGGGTCACGTCCGGGTCTTTTCTTCCTGGCGGTACAACATTGATAAAGCTGCCGAAAGACTCCTGAATGCCAACAATTGGTCCAGGCCGGATGAAGAAGGTTTACCTACCGGAAAAGAGCTGGTGACTCAATACCTGCTTCCACTATCATTTCACCCCCGGATAGAACCGTACCTTAATCTTTCCAGTAAAGTCATTTCGATCACCCGTAGAGGGATCAACAAAGTAAGGACTTCTGGCAGGGAAAGAGTCCCATTCATCATCAGTGTAAATCAGGAGGGCAAGATCAGATCTTATGAATGCAGTGGGGTTATCGATTCCTCAGGGACCTGGCAAAACCCCAATCCCATAGGTGCTGGTGGTGTTTTTGCTACAGGTGAAACAGAAAACCAGGATAAAATTGCCTATCGGATCCCTGATATCCTGAATAAAGACAAAGCGAGGTATGCCGGCAAGAAAGTGCTGGTGATCGGTGGTGGTCACTCAGCTATCAACTCGCTGCTGGATCTGGCTCTGCTGAAAGAAGAATACTCAACAACAGAATTGCATTGGGCATTACAGGCTGAAACGCTTAGTCAGATTTATGGTGGTAAAGAAGACGATGCCCTTGAAGCAAGGGGAGCCCTGGGTATAAAGATCGAGCACTTGGTCAACTCCGGACAACTCCATATCCATACACCCTATTTCATACATGAGCTGATCTCGGATAGTCATTCCATGACTGTTAAAGGATATGTCAGATCTGATTATGAAGAAATTATAGGTGTCGAAGAAATCATCGCCAACACAGGAGGAAGACCAGATCTTTCTATGCTTAGAGAGGTGAGAGTCCAGGTTGACGCGTCGCTGGAGAGCGTTCCCGGACTGGCTGAACTGATAGATCCCAATATCCATAGTTGCGGCACTGTAAGACCTCATGGTGAGCTGGAGCTCCGTCAGCCAGAACCCAATTTTTATGTTGTTGGTGTAAAGAGCTACGGCAGGGCACCCACCTTCCTGATGGCCACTGGTTACGAACAGGTCAGAAGCATAGCAGCTTACCTGGATGGTGATGCGGAGGCCGCAAGAAGAGTAGAGCTCGATTTGCCTGAAACCGGAGTGTGTAGTACGGGTGGTGATGAGGCCGCTGCCTGCTGTGGGGTTTCACACCAACAAACCAAAAGCAAATCTGCAATTCAAAATAGCAAGACAGAAATAGAAAATATAAACCAAAATTCAATTGACATGGAAACACAGGAAAATGTAAATAACGAAGTTGAAGTTGCTGAATCTGGCTGTTGTGGTGGGGCTCCTGCCAGCAACGAAGAGGCCTGCTGTAAGCTGGATGAAGAAAAGAAAGCGGAAGGTGAAGCGGGTTGTGGCTGCAATAGCTCACCAGCTCAGACAGCGGCTAAAGCTTCAGCATGTTGTGGTTAAACAGATGGCTTCATTAATTCCACCTGCCCTTTTGGGCAGGTTTTTTTCGCGTCAGTTAAAAAGCAGATAACCCCAACTTATTTAAAAAAACCCTCATGACCACAAAACAGGCTTGCTGCCAGGATTGGTTAGCTTGCTGTCCAGAAAAGTCAGCCTACCAGTCATTCATACCCACTATTGTTGCTTCGACAACGATGGCAGCTGGAGGTATGGCTGATGCTTTCCTTTATGCTTACCTTCCGGTGAATGCACAGGCTTTGGGGCTCAGTGCAATGGCTGTTGGAGCCATCCTGAGCATCAATAAGTTTGTCCGCTTTTTCTTCAATCGCTGGGTGAATGCACTTGTACAACCCTGGGGACTAAGAAAAATCCTGTTGGTCGCCATATTGCTTTCGGCAGCCACTGCATTTCTTTACACTATCTCTATCCCACTTTGGGGTTGGATCTTTGTTAGGATAGTGTGGGGAGCAGCCTATACCATGTTTCGGTTCACTGCAGTTCAGTATTCGATGGTGGCACCCGACAAGGCTCACGCAATAAGTATCACCACTGCCCTCAGAGAAACAGGCCCTATTGCGACGTATTTGATAGGCCCATTTATCCTATCGGCATGGGGTGTTGGAATCACATTCGCATCCACTGCTTTACTTACGTTGGCATATATCCCATGGATCATGAACCTTCCAACCATGAAAACTGATATTCAGGAGGCTAACAGTCTTCAATTTCAAAAAGCAAGCTGGCTGGATGGTTGGGTATTCATCTCCTCGTTTTTGGCAGATGGATTGATCATTGTAGCCCTAAGTGTACTGATGGACTTCAATAGTACCACTTCATTGCATGGAGTACTGGTAACCACTGCCCTGTTTATCTCACTAAAGAGAATATTTCAAATTGTCCTTGCACCACTTGCAGGGTGGCTCATCAACCAATGGGATCATAAAACAATATTTCTTTGGTCATCAGTTACCTTTTGTCTGTCAGTGGTAATGTTAACAATCGAATGGGCACAGGTCGGCATACTGGTCATGTTTGCCGCGGCGGCGATCAATAATGTGTGTCTCCCCCTTTTTGCACTTTATGCCTCCTCAAGCTCGGAAAACCACAACACCTTCACTAAATTATCAACGGCCAAAGACCTGGGAGGTGCTTTAGGAGCACTGCTGGGTCTGGAACTGGTATTGTCAGTACCTAATTACCTGCTTTTTGCTTCCCTCCTGGCTGGCTCAACCTTTATCTTAATCAAAACGTTAAAATTTGTATACACCGATGCAACACATCAATCACATTCATAACGAATTCGGACAACACCTTAAAAACTTCATTCGCTCCAAAGTGAAAAATGAGGATGACGTATCAGATATTTATCAGAACATCATCCTGAAGATCATCACGAAAATTGATACGGTCAAAAACAATGAAAGCCTGAAAAGCTGGATTTTCACCATCGCCAATAACCAGATCATGGATTTTTATCGAAAAATAAAGCCCCTGGTAAACGTAGAAACGTTAGAAAGCCAATTACCCAATCCCCTTCATGAAAACGAGTCAGCTGCATATCCTGAAATGGAAGGTTGTATTTACAGTCTGATGTCTCAATTGCCGGATGAGTATAGATTAGTGATCGAGGAATCGGAAATCAAGGGAGTGAGTCAAAAAGAACTTGCTGCAACACTGGGTTTAAATTATGTAACGCTACGATCAAAAGTTCAACGAGGTAGAGAACGACTAAAAAAAATGCTCAACGATAGCTGCCTGATTGAACAAGCTGCGCTTGGTACGGTGATGGAATGCCTGCCTAAAAATGCATCGGATAGTTGTGGGAAAAGCAGCAGTTGTACCTAGCTTTCCCGCTTAACTCTTTCTTGAAATATCCGTTTAGCCAATTCATTAGAAGATTATTTTACTTGTCTTAACCAATTCCAGTAACTAATGGATTCTTTAGACTCGATTAGGAAAATATTCAACCAGTTAGTCATTATGACTGATGAGGATTGGCTCTACTTCAGAGATAAGCTGCGTTTTACCACATTCAAACGCAAAGAAACCATCACTCGCTTTGGGCAAACCGAAAACAGATTATATTTCCTGACTCAGGGAATCGTACGACATATAGTGAATACTACATCCGTTGAAACCACCTCCGATTTTGCATTCCCCGGCCAGTTTTTTAGCTCATATTCATCTTTTATTAGCCAAAGACCCAGTATTTATGAGATCAGGCCAGTGACCAGCGAAGTAGAATGCTTTTATATAGGCTATGACAGTCTACAGGATGTTTATCAAAATACTCAATGTGGTGAAAAAATTGGCAGGCTCGCTGCTGAGCAGCAATTTCAGAAAAAATCATCAAGAGAGGTCTTCCTCCTCACGCTCAATCCTCGTGAGAAATACCTACAATTGCTTGACGAGCAGCCACACCTGATCCAGCAAATACCACTCAAGTACCTGGCTTCATACCTGGGCATTACTGCGGAAACACTCTCCAGAATAAGATCTTCCATTTCTTGATTTAAATCAAGGAATCTTTATATACAAACATTCAATTTTGCCTTGTATCAAATGAAAAGATCATGGCATTTATTATAGGACTATCGGCTATTACCCTGACAGTTTGGGGGATCAGCAAACTCATTGGCCGAGGGGTGTTTCAGGATGTTAAAACCGCCGCCCGACTCGCTACTACCATCATGTTCGTACAGGTTGGGATTATACATCTCATTAACCCATCCGCACTTACCTACATGATTGAAGGTTTCCTCCCCTATCCAAAATTACTGGTCATCGTCTCAGGGATATCAGAAATCATCCTGGGCCTTGGCCTTTGGTGGGAAAGATCAAGGAAAATATCAGCGTGGTTACTTATTATCCAACTTCTTATGATGTTTCCAGCCAATATCAATGTTGCCGTTAACAACTTATCTGCTCCTGGTGGTTTGCCATCCGAAGCCTGGTACACCTGGTCTCGTCTGGCTTTTCAACCATTGTACATTCTTTGGATTTATTGGTCTTCGATGAATGAACATCATAAATTTATGAATACTACACGCCAAACAACTTCTCCTCAAGTCAGGTGAACCCATAGTTGGATAACTTGCTCAGATCATTTTTTTAATTTTGTACTGAACGCCATGATGGAACATTGAACATTGGATTTTATGAAGCCAAAAGAATTAGTTAAAAAATGGGTGGAAGTATTTAATACCGGCAATGCTCGAAAGCTTGCAGAGCTTTACCATGATAATGCCGTCAATCACCAGGTCGCCAATGATCCTGTAGCGGGAAAACCGGCTATCCTGCAAATGTTTACGGATGAATTTGCTCAGGCTGAAATGACCTGCATCATCGAGAACATCTTTGAAGATGGGGATTGGGCTATCCTGGAATGGAAAGATCCATTAGGACTTAGGGGATGTGGTTTTTTTCATGTTGTTAATGGAAAGATCAAATTTCAGCGCGGCTACTGGGATAAACTATCTTTTTTAAAACAGCACAACCTACCTATTGAATAGGGCTCTTCTTGATCTGTCCAAGATACAGACAAAAACATGCACAGCTGTCAGTGGATTCCAAATCAAAGAATCGATTCTGAGACTCAAAATTGAGGAAAAACCACCAGGCTGTCATTGCCCACGAGCATTGACGCTGTGAATTGAATAATGATCTACTTCAGATCAAGACTGTCCGTTAAAGTCCAGCAGTATTTTTACATTATTGGCCGGATCATTTTCCAGGATATCAAAGGCTTCCTGTGCTTTGGATCCATCCAGGATATCGGTAATGATCATTTCGGGCTTCAGCCGGTCGTTCACCAGATGATCTATCACCTCGGCAAATTCTCCATGACTCACTCTTGAGGCTACAATTTTGGCTTCTTTCCAGATCAGCTCCTTGAATAGTACCGGGGTTGTTTCGGCACTTAATCCCAGCACACAAACCGTACCTGCACCACGAATACTTTGAATACATCCTCTCACTGGTTCTACCTGACCCGGTACCGGATGCGAATGTCCGACCACCTCAAAGGCCACGTCCACACCTTTTCCTTCAGTCTTTTCTTTGATCACTTTTACAGGATCTTCCTTTGTGGCATCAATGGTAACAATATTATCATAATATTCCGGAGCCAAAGCCAATCTTTCAGGCAGGACATCCACCAGATAAACCGTATTATCCGTTACCGTTCTAACGGCCTGCAGGACACACAGTCCTACTTTGCCAGCACCCCAGATCACGACAGTATCATCCTTTTTCAGTTCAGCCCTATTCTTGGCATGACAGGCCACACCCATCACCTCAACGAGCGCCACATATTTGTCAGGAATACTTGCAGGTACTTTGTACAGCATGTGAGGTGGCAATTGGATGTATTGCTGGAATCCTCCATCGAGGTCCACTCCTACGATTTTCAGACTCGTACAGGCAGGATAGTGACCAATCTTACAAGCCGGGCATTCCATACATGGTATAATGGGATCCGGGGCTACCTTCTCACCTACTTCCCAGCCAGAAACCTCAGCTCCTACCTCGGCTATGGTACCACCAAATTCGTGTCCCATTACCATTGGGGTCGTTGTCCTGGGTACAAATTCCCCCTTATAAATATGCTGATCACTGCCACAGATACATCCGTAGGAAACTTTGATCAACACTTTATCGGGATCACATTGGGGCTTTTCTTTCTCCTGCCACTCAATGCGGCCATATTCTGTTAAAACTGAGGCTTTCATCTATTCAAATCTTTGTTAATCTATTATTCTAATAGTGGGCAACAAGTTAATGCAAAGCACGCTATTTAGCCCGTGATCTTGCGGATTCCATTGCGGTTTGCGGTTTAGATTACACATTTAGCAGGTACTCCGCTGCCTTCCCAATGCGTTCTCTTGTTTCGTTTTTGATATACCTTGACTGATCCACCTGCTGGGGTTGGTCTCGTCTGCAGAAATAACTATGGATCGACCTTCTGGGTTTATCGGTTTGGTTATTGGTACCACCATGCCAGGCGTGAGAATTGAAAATCACCACTGTTCCAGTCGGGGCTTCGATGAGTACTTCATCCGGATGTGGAGCCATGGGGTCTGCCAATACATCCTGTGGCAAATCACTGGAAAGATGTGTGCCTGGTACGATCCGGGTCGCTCCGTTGGACTTTTTAAAATCATCCAGCAGCCAGATCGAATTACATACTTTATAATCGCCCTCGTCAATGGTCTCACCCCAGTCTACATGCAGCTTTTGTAACCCATCCCCGGGTCTGGCTGCACGGTAATTCAGTGATGACAATTGGATATTGTTACCCAGGACATGCGATATGGCTGCCAAAACCCTCGGGGTCTTATAAAACTGATCAAAGATCTCACCCTTATTTACCAGATCAGCCAATCGATCTGCTCCTGCCTCCTTAGGATGCCGAATATAGGGTGAATCAAATAGCTCTTTCCCGGCCAACTCTCCTTCCTCAACCAATAATTCATCGATTCTATTCAGTACTGCTGCTACCTGCTCATCTGAAAGTATTTTTCCCAGGTTTAAATATCCGTTTTGGTCAAGAAAGTCCTTTTCCTCATGAGTCAATAATTCGCTGTTGTATCCCAGCTGCTGCAAATAGTCATTCATCACTTTCGGGGTTACTTTGATTGTTGTTCGCCTAAAATTAATCAATGCTACGGTTAAAAAATGCTTGTAAATAATGGAAGAGGTATTAAAAAGCAATCAAATAAGAACTCCACCCTTCGCCGCTTTAAAAGAGGAAATCCTCCTAAAATTTAATTTACGAAAAACCCTGGAGTTAACTTTATCCTTTCATGGAATACCCCACTGAAATCCGTAAGATCATCCACATCGATATGGATGCCTTCTATGCATCGGTAGAGCAGAAAGACAATCCGGAATTGAAGGGCAAGCCCATTGCCGTAGGCGGGAGCAAAGAACGTGGGGTGGTGGCCGCAGCAAGCTATGAAGCCCGAAAATTTGGAGTACGGTCCGCCATGCCTTCCGTGACAGCAGCCAAACGCTGCCCGGACCTGATCTTTGTGAAGCCAAGGTTTTCCAGGTATTCCGAAATCTCCAGGCAGATCCGTGACATCTTTTTTGAATACACGGACCTTGTGGAACCCCTCAGCCTCGATGAGGCCTATCTGGATGTGACGGAAAATAAAATGGGCGTACACTATGCTACGCATATCGCCAGGGAAATCAGAAAAAAGATTTATGACGTAACCGGACTCACTGCTTCAGCAGGCATCTCCTACAATAAGTTTCTGGCGAAGACAGCCTCCGACATCAATAAACCCAACGGACAGCATGTGATCCTGCCTGAAGATGCCGAGGAGTTCCTAAGAAAATTCCCAATTCACAAGTTTTTCGGTATCGGGAAAGTCACTGCGGAAAAGATGAAGCAAGCCGGAATCTTTACTGGTGGCGATCTGAGAAAGAAGTCTCTGGAAGATCTCACCCTGAGGTATGGTAAATCAGGAGCCTACTACTACAACATCTGCAGGGGGATCGACCATAGAAAAGTTCAGCCGGACAGGGAGCGCAAATCACTGAGTGTGGAACATACCTTTTACCGTGACCTGATGACCATGGATGAGGTACACACTTCATTGGACAGGCTGGCAGACGAATTGCTGCGAAGGCTCCAAAAACAGGACAAATCCGGAAAGACACTGACGGTGAAAGTCAAGTATGGAGATTTTCAACAGATCACCCGAAGCCATACGGAGGAAAGACTGATCACTTCTCTGGAGGAAATCCGGGACCTATCAAAATCGTTGATCGATGAGGATTTGCTCAGGCCAGAAGGGATCCGACTGCTGGGTATCGGTATCTCCGGATTCGTTCACGAGGAAGACACTTCCAATCAATTGACATTGAATTTTTAGGCCTGAGCGTCCTTATTAAGCGAATGTCCATGATGAAAACACCAACGAAGGCTCCCCACGGAAAGAAATCAGGAGATCGGTGGCCTGTGAGCCACCATAGCTGTCAACTCAAAAGGCTTCACTTAAGCCGTTGTATAATTTGAATCCCGTAGGGATGACAGAATTATAGAATTCACCATTAATACATAATTAAACTCCGAAGGAGTGACATTTATGGCTCAATAACGTCTATCACCAAGCCCTGAAGGGGCGCAATCAAAACAGTACATATGTAGCTGCTACATCACAAAATCCAGCCTATATATCCATCGGATCAAGCGGATATTAAAAGTTACAACATCGGCATAATCAATCCACTACGAACTCCCCGGCTAGTGCCTGCCTGCAGGAGGCAGGTCACCACCAGTCGGAATGCGAGATTAGCCCAAGTCTACGCTTATTTTGGTGACTACAAAAGTCCCGTAGGGACGACCTGTTTGTAGATCTTAAGTCCAAATCCAATAAGCAGCTCCGTAGGAGCGGCCTGTTCGTTTCTTCGGCCATCCATACAAAAAAGTCTAAAAAAGCACAACCTATTGATTGTGCTTGCGTTCTTAAATACCAATCGGTATATTTGTAGTATGAGAAACCCCGAACTCACCAAAAAGTTGATAGTAGAAAAGGCCATGCCCCTCTTTAACCAAAAAGGTTACCGGGCTACGTCTTTATCAGATATCACCAAGGTGACCGGGATGACCAAAGGAGCCATTTATGGCAACTTTGAAAACAAAGATGCTGTCGCAGAGGCTACTTTTGAGTCAGCCGTGGAAATCATAACGGAGGAGATCCGGCAACGGATCAAGTCAGCACCAACCGCCCCATTAAAGCTGAATGCTATTTTGAACTATTATGGAGAATATTTACACAATCCGCCAGTCCAGGGTGGTTGTCCGGTAATCAACACAGCCATTGAAGCTGATGATAATTACCCCTTGCTCCGAACCAAAGTGGTTAGGATTATGACCCTGATCAAAGACTCACTAAAAAAGGTGATGTATCGTGGGATCAAAGAAGGACAGCTTAAGTCCGACGTAAACGTGGAGGAATTTGCTACGACTTTCTATTCCACCATTTTGGGCGCAACGTTGATCTCCCGGGTTGAAGGAGACAATGAAACCTACCAAACCGTGAAGTCAAAAATGAAAAAATTGATAGAAGAAATTACCATTTAAAAAATTTTAAACCTTAAAATACCAATCGGTATATTATTATGAGAATAGAACAAACCATCATTGACGCTGGCAAACAGGACATGAGTCGGCCCAAGGAGCGACCACCAAAAAACACATGGAAGACCAAAATGACCAAATCATTTTTGCAGGTCTATCAGTATGCTGCACCTAAAAGGGTTGCAGAGATCATCTGGGGGCATTTCACCAGACCCATCGAAGCCAGGTTTACACCTCATCAGCGACATATTATGGATGAGGCTGAACAAAGCAGGATCACCTATAAAGGTTTTCAACTGGTGGCTTATAAATGGGGTGAAAGCCCGAAGAAAATATTATTGAGTCATGGATGGAACTCAAAGATTGCCGACTTCCGCAGGATGATCAAACATTTTTTGGAAGCAGGGTTTGAAGTGCATGGAGTGGACATGAAAGCGCATGGGAGGTCTGAAGGGGTCCGCTCTGCACTACCTGAATTTAGGGATGTACTCAAGAATTATATCCTGGAAAAAGGGAAGTTTGATGCATTGGTAGGATATTCATTGGGGGGTATTGCCGGAGGAATCACCATAGATGAATTGCCTGATGCCTTCAAGCCCGACCAATTCTTTGTGATTGCTACTCCACCTTACACCCGCTATTTCTTTGAGAGCGTAGTGAAAAATGATGCCGGATGTAACCACCAGGTGTATGAGCATTTAGCTGATATGGTGGAGTCACATTTTAAGGAAAGTATTGATTATTTTGATCTAAGAAGAAAACAAACCACACTGACCAATCTTGATATGCATCTGATCTATGATGAACACGACCAGACCGTTCCGTTTTCTAAAGGAGAGGAAATGAAGGAGTTCTTTCCTGGGGCTCACTGGGTACACACCAAGGGGTTAGGTCATTACAAGGTCATTGCCTACCATGAGGTGATCGAATACATTGCTCAAAAGATTGAGACAAGTTCAAAGGTGAAGGCTTAGAGCTTAGGTTGACGACTATGGCTAGTCACAGGTCATGTAAATCGGGGAAACCGAACGACTGGTTATAGAGTCAGTAAACCAAAAACTTGGATACAAGTTTGGTGGCCTGTGGGTCACAGGCCACTGAACAAGAGGGTCAAATACCACGATCAAGGGATCAATTCTTTAAGCCACGGATTCACTAATCAACACTCATACTAAACCCAATTCCAGAGATTAATTGGCGTTGATAATTATTAATAGCAATTACTGCTACAATCAATCTGTTGGGCAAAGTAAATAGCACCAATAACTCCAACTCTGTTGGAGTATTCGTGAAATCTTTTTTAACCGCAAAATTCGTGCATTCGTGGCTGAAGAATAGAGTGCACGATAAACAGTGTGCCTCATAAGGGTTTAAAAGCAAAAGGATCGGTGGCCTGTGAGTCACAGGCCACAGCGTAGGGTGTCTTTGCACCTTTGTGGTAAGAATTAAACCTTAGGCAGCTCCCATCCATTCTGGTAGCTCGCATTGATCATGGCATTGGCCGCATCATTATCCTTGAATCGACCGATTTCAGCATCCCAGTAAACCTTGGATTGTGTCCGATAGGCCACATTTCCCATATGCGCGTTGATCGCAGCGATGGCACCTGAATTGATGTGTGTAGCCAGCATTGAAGGATCGTTCGCTTTGATGGCATCCACGAAGTTTTTGGTATGAAAGTCCAGGTAGTTACCATCAGGCCTTACCGCTTCTACGGGTTCCATCAATCGCTTTCCCTGGTCTCGTTCTATGATCACTTCCAGTCCTTGTCTGTTGACCACCAATGTGCCATTGTTTCCAATAAAGGCTATCCCCTCACCTCTTCCGTAAGGTCCATTGTCGATACCGGTAGCATGCTCCCACAGCATGGTGAAATCATCATATTCAAAAACCGTTTGGAGTGTATCGGGGGTCTCAGAGGCGTCATCAGGATAGGCCAGCTTTCCACCACTTGCCATCACGGATTTAGGTGCAGTGGCTCCCATAAAGTAAAGTGCAATATCAATTTCATGCACTCCCCAGTCTGTCATCAGACCTCCCGCATAATCCCAGAACCATCTGAAATTGAAATGAAATCTATTTTGATTGAAAGGCCGCTTAGGAGCAGGTCCTAACCAAAAATCATAATCCACACCTTCAGGAACAGCTCCATCCGGGATAACATTTACAGGTTTCATCCATCCCTGGTACGCCCATACCTTCACCAAACGGATCTTACCCAGATTTCCTGAATCAAGGATCTCTTTGGCTTTCTTGTAATGGGTACCACTGCGTTGCCATTGTCCGATCTGAACAATTTTACCCGTCTTTTCAGCAGCTTGCATCATGATATTACACTCCTGAATAGTATTGGCCAGGGGCTTTTCACAGTAAACATCTTTACCTGCCTGCACTGCATCCACCATGATCTTACAATGCCAGTGGTCCGGCGTACCGATGACCACAAAGTCTACCTTTTTATCGTCCAGCAGCTCACGATAATCACCATAGGTTTTCACCTTGTTGTCACGCAGGGTGTCATACTCCTCCTTCCGTTTCTGAACCACGTTCTGATCCACATCACAGATCGCCACAAGCTCTACATCGTCCATTTTCAGCAGTGATCGGGTATCTGACCATCCCATGCCATTGCAGCCGATCACACCAAATCGAAGTTTATC
The DNA here is from genome assembly GCA_965223915.1 of Cyclobacteriaceae bacterium. Lineage (GTDB taxonomy): Bacteria > Bacteroidota > Bacteroidia > Cytophagales > Cyclobacteriaceae > UBA7330. The sequence goes on from OZ245027.1 coordinate 5,818,240, forward strand.
GCTTTTGGGCAATGGATTTTTGATGAGTGGATTGGCCTGGATAAGTCCTGAACCAAACGCCAGGCTTCCGGCACCAATTAATGAGCTTTCACGGATGAATTTTCTTCTTTGCATGATTGATTAATGAGTGTTACCTAACCAAATATCGGAAATATTCAGCTTATAGCATCCTTTCCTCTCCAAGGTCTCTTTGTCATCGCTATTGTTGGTGTTGTCGCCATCGTTGGTGTTTTCACTGTGTTTTCACCAACGACTTCGATCTAAGGTCTGTTCCATGAAGACGGACCGCTCAGGAGTCCAATGCACTTTTGGCTTGTCAGGGGACAAGCCATGGGGAAGAAGTAATATTAATGATATTGGAAAAATCGTAGTGGGAAGGCCGGTAGTAATCCTAATAGTTTAGCCGCATCTGATGACGATTAATTCAACGCTTGTTAGATGCTTTATTCTTGACATAAATCAATTTGTGTTTACTCTTTGGTGTTTCACGTTGATCAATTTCAAATTTACCTGTTGATTGAATCAAGGGGGTGAGTTTTTCAAACCCGTAATTTCTTGAATCAAAATTTGGTTGCTTCTTTTGAATGAGGCTACCGACATCACCAAGAAATGCCCAGCCGTCTTCATCAGATAAATCCCGAATAGAAGATTTGATTAACCCGATTTCACGATTTGTGATCTTCTCAATACCCGAAGTATCTTTTTCTTTCTTTTCAACTTTATCCTCTTCCTGGCTTCTCAGAATTTCGATGTAAATAAATTTATCACAGGCCACAATGAATGGGTTGGGAGTCTTTTTTTCTCCAATCCCAATCACGAGCATCCCTGCCTCTCTTAGTCTGGTGGCCAGCTTTGTGAAATCGCTGTCACTGGAGACCAGACAGAAACCATTCACCCTGTTGCTGTAGAGAATATCCATTGCATCGATGATCATCGCTGAATCAGTCGCATTCTTACCGGTGGTATATCCGTATTGCTGAACTGGAGTTATGGCGTTTTCCAAAAGCAGGTTCTTCCACTTATTCAACCCAGGCCTTGTCCAGTCACCGTAAATCCTCTTGATTGTAGGATTACCATATTTAGCGATTTCTTCCATCATCTCCTTCACATTGGCTGACGGGATGTTATCACCATCAATGAGGACGGCCATGTTTATGTTTTGACTCATATTATGAATTTAGTGATGATACTGATTGATGTAAAACAAATCAGCAACAATAAAAGTGAAATTACCTTACAAAGGATACTATTTCGAAAAGTATTGATAATATACCTCACAAAGCTGTTCATCTAGCAACATCCGGTCTTTTCCAAACGGCTCTTTTTCCAGTCCGGCGATCCAATTGGCATTCAGTTGCATAAGCATATCAAATAGCTCAGTTCGCATATTCATTTATAGCATTTATTGCCAGCCTACTTTTATGAAATTTAGCTTCGTACTCACCCAATTTATTCCACAATTTCCAGAGGTAGTTTAATTCTTCTTCATTCCCAAAATTCAAGTCGGTATTTATTATTAGTAACCTACCCATTTGAGTTCTGGGGTTGAAAAACATAGCTGTTACCAGGCCGTAATCCAACCCGGTATGACCAATGTAGCTATTTGAAGTACAGCTAGTGAAAATACCTTTGTCATACCTTACACCCATAAATGGTCTTTGATCTGTTGAATTTATCAATGCAGTGTCTAATTCATGGTTGCCAAAAAACTCTTTGTAACTATCTGGTTTTAGCAGGTTTCCTTTTCCTGAGTACCCATTTATGAGTTCTATTAAATAAATAGCTAAATCATTAGCTGAAGTGATTAATCCCCCATCGGGATAGGTTATCTCAAAATATTCCGGATAGGGTTGATTAATATTTGCATAGAGTGTGGATAATGAATCATAATTGAGGTCATTAGTATGCCAACCCGATGAGTTCATTCTTGCTTTATCGATTAAATGTTGTTTGGTAAACTCATCAAAAGAAACTCCTGTCGCCAATTGAATAATCAATGCTGCCAGGTTGGCTCCTAAGTTTGAATATTCCACTACTGTTCCAGGTTGGGCTTCTAAAAAGCTGTTTTCGCTAAGCCATTGACCATCCTTATCTAGCATTTTCTCTATGAATTTTGATAGCGAGATTACATCTTTAGGACTCTGAAACGCTTCAACAATTTCCGATGGAAAATTGTCAAGATCCTTTGGCTCTTTAAAAAGAGTAAAAGTCCTGTTGTATTCCTCTGTATCTGAAATTGTGGATGTGTGGGTTGCCAGCTGCCTGATAGTAATTGGGTCATTGGGGAAATATGGATTCCTGACATCAAATGGTAAATACTTGCTAATTGGATCATCTATATTGAGTCTACCCATTTCTTGTGCATTCAAAAGGGCTAGTCCGATGAATGTTTTAGAAATAGAAGCTACCCGCTGGATCGTATTTTCCGTATAGGGTTTTTCATCTCTTTTGTTCGCAAAACCAAAACCTGAAGAAAACAATATTTTATCCTGATTGACTAGTGCACAAGAAAATCCATTCACACGCCCCTCTCCATATATACTTTGCAATTCTGACCTTAGTGAATCTGCTGTTGCATTCTGGTCTGTATCCCCTTTCTCAGAATCACATGACAAGGCAAGAGCAACAATTATGATTAAAAGATATTTATAACAATGCATTATACATGAGGAAGTTACTGACCCTCAACTAAAATGAGTATGCGCCCCATTGCTAAAAGCAATTAAGTTTCCTTTTAGTATCTTCCTATCATAGGGCTCAGTTCGCATATTCATGGAAGTGTCTGTTGTACAGCGTATTCACATTTTGAATGAGTTAATAAACCTATCAGAATAACCAGACTGGACTGTTTCGATAATTCCATCCTCATTAATCAAGAAAAATGTAGGATAGCCATTCACACCATACTGCGCTCCAACTGTCTTGGCATCTGTGAGTACAGGAAAGGGGATTTCAAGTTTCTCCATGTAGCTTTTCATCCTTTCTTTTCCATCTTCCGGGTTGATGTACAGCCATTGGACTTTGTCGGCAAGTTCAAAATCGTCCTTGTTGATGTGCTGTAAGGTTTTCTGGCAGTATCCGCAGTTTATCACAGAGAAATCCAGTAATACCTTACTGCCTTTAAAGTTTGATAATTTTACAGTGTCGCCATTGATGTTCGTTAGAGCAAATTCAGGAGCAACGTCTCCTGCTTTTAGCAGCTTTAGTCGTTTTTTTCTTCCATACGTTGAGACATAGTTTGATGGTTCAGAATAAGAGAGTGCTCTTGATTCCGTTTGAATATCATAGTTGTAAAAATTTCTTGATACTTGTTGACTAATTGACCCATCTTCAGCAAATGCAGTTCGTTCAAATCGGTCGATCAAAGAAGTTTCGTAATTAATATATAAGTGTCGTTCGACATAAAGTTTTTTGTTATCGACTACTGTATCCATTTCAATTTGGAAATAATCTGCATAGGACCTATCCTGAAAAACAGTATCCCTTACAAACTCCCATTCCTCAGTTAGAAAAATCATTGGAGACCATTCAATATTTAAACGCTTGACCGTTTTCTCAAACTTCTCTGTATTCTCCACTTGAAGCGGTGTGTAAATCTGGATAAGACTATCTCCATGATCAATGATTCTATAATCCCCATTAATAAAAGTCAAATCTGACCTATTAGAAGTCGCGATAAAGTCATACCCAAGAAAGTTTTCAGGATTCACTGCAAATTCATTGTAACTTCTGAATGTATCAATTAATTCAGTCGGATTGACAGGGTTAGGCCAATACGATTCTTCATCATAGCTGATAAAACTTGATTCTGATATCTTTTGCTTAGCCTGTTCCAAAGGTGGTTCTTTTTTGTCACAGGAAAATTGGACAAAGATGATTATGAGGAATAAAATACAAGTAGTTGATTTCATGTTTCTTGCGTTCAGTTATGCTGTACAACATATCTGTATCATCATTGATGATACCTGGCTTATATCATTTATTACTAGTGCTGGTAATCAGCATTTTAGCTATTATCAAACGACCATAAACACTTATTTAAATATTTATGTAAACATTTAATAAAACGGCTGAATCTCAACACATACCAAATCTACCCATTTTTAACAATATCTCTGCTACCGGTAAAATCACCCAGGTGTCTTCTTGATGTCGAGATGTATGATAATATTTAAGGCTCAAGCGAGACGCTTTTGCCAGGGGGAGAGATCTTGAAATTCATTCTCTGCTCATCGAAAGTTTGATTCTTACAGCTATTCTTCAAAGTCGTATGTAATGATCTTGAGGCCACGAACATAGGTTTCGCTCTCGATTAGTTTCCATTTCGCCTTTCTGCGTGAATTTCCAAAAAGTTTTATTCCATCTCCAAGAATGATAGGATTCAGTTTTAATTTCAATTGGTCAATGAGTCTGTTTTCAAAAAGCCAACCAGCAAACAATCCTCCTCCACACAAATAAACGTCAGTCTCAGATGTTTCCTTTATTTCCTTTATCCGGTCAATGGATTTTGATTCAATATGAACTGAATCTGCCAACTTCTCAATTTTGATTGAATCTGAAAAGATGTAATGTTCCATGTGAGCATACGCTGGTTGACCTGGTTCAATCCCATACTTATATCCAAATTCATAAGTCCTTCGACCCATTATCACGGTCTTGAAGTTTTGTAGATCAGAAAGGTATTGATCAACACCGTTTCCACCAGTAGCAAAGTAGCTAATATCGTCCTCCGGTCCCGCTATATAGCCATCCAGTGAACTTGCGACATAATAAATAATCCTTGCCATATCTATTTATTCTTTTAAGAATTAAACATGTACAAATCTCTTCAGCTTTAATCCCTCAGTCTTAAAACAGTGCTGGCTTTAAAATTAAATAGGAAAAAAGATATTACTATGCCAATGATAATGGACTAAACCTTACTATAAGCTAGCGGACTGACTACTGGTCTTGAAGAAATTTCCGGGCACCTCACGCTATATGAAATTTATTCCCCTTTGTGTTTGAGTAACCGCTTACGTATCCAGTTGACGAATAAACTGGTACCCACAGCCATACCTGAAACGATACCATTGAAAAGAATATCCTGTGTATCAAATACTCTGTTCGGTATAAATATTTGAGCACATTCATCCAGCACTCCAATAAAAAATGTCATTGAGAAAGCAATAAGTGCAGGCTTTAATTTCCCTGGTTGACCGGTTCGTTCAACAAGTGCGCTATGAATGAAAATTGCCAAAACACTGTATTCAATCAGGTGACTTCTTTCTGGTGCTCCCAACCTAAAGAAAAGCATCACATATATGGCAACAACACCTGCGAAAATGGTTAATTCAAACCGTCCGGGCTTTGTTTGTGCCCCGTGAACAAAAATAGTAATCGCAACAAGCAACATACCTAGTACAAAAAACACCGCTTGAATATTTTGATCTCTTAATAAGTGTTGGAAGGGCTGTCCAAGAAAGAGGCTCAGGAATATTGTGATGATGACCAATAAAGACCAAATCCAAAGTCGTTTTTCCCTGGTTGTGGAGAATTGAATCATGTATAACATCCCAATACCCTTTTAAATGTTTTTGAATATAATTCATTTCATATGTATATAATTGATTTTTCAACGGTCACATGCTTGCATACCGTAGCCGCGCCTTCCAAAGTCTTGTACGGCGGACAGGTGCATTTCAGCACGCAGGCATGGAATTCGCATGGAAACAACTCCTCTAGGGAAATGAAAGTTTGATGTTTGGTGAGGACACCAAACATGGGAATGGTACAGGCAACTCTTGCCTTTATCTATCAACCACATAATCCAATTCCACAACCCCTAAAGCAAAAGACCGGGTATTCAAAAGTCGGAGACTTGTTTTGTCCTGAGCACCTGAAAACAATGGAACTCCATGTCCAAGAATAATGGGGTTTACAAAAAGCCAGAAGCCATCAATTAAGTTTAGTTCCATCAGTGCGTGCGTTGCGGTAGGGCTTCCAAAAAGGAGGATGTCTGGCCCTATCTGTTGTTTTATTTTATTGATGTTGTCAACAAGGTTGTCACTGATGATTGTGGTGTTGGTGGTTTTGTCATTAATTGATTTAGACAGAACAACTTTGTGCACATTTTTATACCACCCGGAATGTTCGATATCGTGTTTTGTGGGATTAGGTCTGTCTGCGGCGGTGGGCCAATAATTTTCCATCATCTGATAGGTCACCCGTCCATACAGCGCTGTATCACCCTTACCTATCCGCTTACCGACGTGATTAAATAGCTCCTCATCAATTTTTACCCAATTAAGCTCTCCGTTTGGTCCTGCCACAAACCCATCCAGTGACATGTGCATGAATGAAATGATCTTTCTCATACGATTTCAATTATTATTTATTCACAAAATCAGGTTGACACCAGATAGATATTTAGACAGACGTTCGATGTTCTCCACCAGTCCTACATCAGCCTTAAAAGCCCGAATGGTTTCTTCCATGGTGGGCACAGAATCAAAAATATTCTGCCAGACGACCTTTGTTTGATCACCCTCCGGGTAGAGTTGCACGACAATGGTAAACCTGGGATGCTCCCGATGTTCCATCACCAGTTTTTCCAGTGGCTTCACCTCCTGGTAGTGGTAATAATTGATAAAGTCTGTTCCGTCAGGACCATGCATGGTAAAGTCCCAGATGCCACCCTCCTTCACTTCCATCTTTCTGATGGTATTGGTAAAACCAGCCGGTCCCCACCAGACACTAATATGTTCGGGGGTTGTTAAAACTTTCCATACCAGCTCTACCGGAGCGTCGAAGGTCCTGGATATTTCCATTGATCGTTTACTGATATCTTCCATCTATTTTCTTTTGGTCTTTGATTGCAACTTATTCAGCAGGTTATCCATCCTGTCCAGTCGATCATCCCAAAGGGCTCGAAATGGTTCGAGCCAGTCTGCCACTTCCGTTAGCTTTTGTGCTTCCAGCTGACAATACCGCTCACGTCCCTCCTGCTCAATGCTGATCACCTCACATTCCCGGAGGAACTTCACATGCAGGGACACCGCCTGCCTGGTCATATCAAACTGATCTGCCAGGTCGCTCACCTTTTTCCGTTCCCTGGTAAGCGAAATTAGGATCTGTCTACGAGTGGGATCTGCTATGGCCTGGTATACATCTCGTCTCATAAGGAATGCAATATATTAAGCAAGTTATCACTTGCTTATTAGATACGCAAGAGATTACTTGCTTAAAGTGATTTAACTCACCTCAACACACGCTGCTTAAGACCCACCTAAAGACTTCGAGAGTTAAAATGCTCTTGTGAGCCTTTGTGGATTATATTCAAATGAGGATTGTGTATTTATCAGTTTCTGTCAGGGTGCAGCCCTTCTTCCATGTCCGATTTTTACAATACTTTCTGTAGCACAACACCCATCTTTGTTATACTAAATCACTTAAGTTATGTCTAAAAACCTCCTCATCATTCTTTTACCCTTTCTGTCCACCCTGGCTTTGGGAAACGGCCTGATTATCAGTAACCTCAGCGTCAACGAATCCTATACACAGGCTACATTTGATATCGCCTGGGAGAATTCATGGCGCCAGACTGAGCGATTCCACGATGCAGTATGGATTTACCTTAAATACAGACCTGATAATGGCAATCAGTGGGAGCATGCTCACATTAGTGGTGGGACAGCAGGTGGCAACCTTGAGCTTGTTCCTCAGACAGATGAAAAAGGCATATTCATTCGTAATGCAACTGATTTTTCGGGTAATGTCAGCCCTACATCAATCACCGTGGATATTATGGTAGATGAAAACATCGCCATATACCCGGACTTTGAGATTTATGGCATTGAAATGGTCTATGTGCCAGAGGGTCCATTCTTTGTTGGAGATGGTAACGAAACCAGTTTAGGTGCTGATTCGGTCATTTTTGATGGGTCATTGTATGACACTGAAGGCAAGGACCCTTACATCACCCGTATTGATAATGCAGGTGAAATAAATTTTGACTATCCTGATACCAGAGTGCCAGCTACTTACCCAAACGGGTTTGATGCTTTCTATTGCATGAAGTATCCATTCACACAAAAGCAATTTGTTGACTTTCTGAATCAGCTTTCATATGACGACCAGGCCTTGATTGTACAGGTAGATTATGCCGGAGACAACCCTGACCAACAATATCCCTTTGGCAAAGACTTCAGACAGGGGATCTACAGAAGGATCGACTCCACAAATGTTTTAGGTGGGAACATTTATGCCTGCAACCTGAATGATGATGGTGTCTATAACAATTCAGATGACGGTGAACACCTAGCAGCCAGCTTTAGGGTGGATCCCAGAATGTCTGATGCCGGAGCCATAGATGTCTATGCCATAGAAGCTTTTTTACGAATGCTCAACTGGACCGGACTCAGACCCATGAGTGAACTGGAATATGAAAAAGCTGCACGGGGTCCACTAAGCCCCATAGCCGGCGAGTTTGCCTGGGGTGCTCCCAAATACCTGGATCTGATCCCGGGAAATATTGCAAATGCAGGCACTGAGTCAGAGAGCTACGTAGAAGATGCTGAGTTCTATAATTACTTAAGCTTTAATATGGCCCATCGGGTAGGCATGTTTGCAGAATCCGGAACGGACCGTTTGGATGCCCAGGCATCCTATTGGGGCGTACAGGATCTCTCCGGCAATGGTTATCCGCTATTGATATCAATCTATAATGACTCATTCATTGGTAGCAATGGCACGGGATCCATTAAGAGCTATCCACTTAGTTGGACTCTCGATATAATATTTTATGAAGGTACTCAGTTATACTTTAATTCAAGGATCGAAGTATCAGAAGTCCTGGCACCATATGCTTCAACTAATAACATACTTGGTTTAGGTACCAATATCAATTTCCAATACATTCCTGGTAATGGCATCAACCTGGGCATTCTGAAAGGTCGGGGAGTCCGATAAGCATGAGGTTTCTTTTCTTCATACTCATTCTATTGGCTGTTTTTGCATCTATGGGCCAGCCTGCTGGTTCATGGCTCAATGATTTCGGTATGCCGGGGATTAGCCAGGGCAATATCTCAGCTATGGTGTCTGACGAAAACTATATCTACATCCTGGACAATACCTGGGCTGGAGAATTTGGTGGAGATACCAAATTGAAAAAGTTTGTTCGGTTTGATGGCGAAAACTATGATCAGCTTGGTGGACTTTTTAAATGCACCTCCTGTGGTACGGGCTATCACAACAGCATGATCATGGATGCAGCGGGTAATATATATATCGGGGGTGCTTTTGAAGGAGCTTACAATGCTGATGGCAGCTACGTAGAGAGTCCAAACCTGATTCGGTGGAATACAACACTGGAAGAATGGGAAGCGTTTTCTAACGGCATTGATTCACGCCGGATCAATGCCATGGAAATCATCGGAGATTCCTTATACATCGGCGGTAGACAGATCTATCAGGTTACTCAACCGGATTTAACGACCCTGGATGTGAGTCTTGTGGCCTCCATGCATCTTTCCACCAGAGAGTGGTCTGCCATGGATGGGGGTGTTTTTCAGGAATTCAGCACCGAAGCCATCGTCTATGACATTGAGGCAGATGGTGACGGAAACCTTTTTGTTGGAGGAAATATCAACCAGGCTGGAAGTGATACAATCAGTTTTTTCAGTGTAATTAAGTGGGATTCTGAAAACGGTTCATGGGTCCCTACCGGAGGACTGCCCTATTTTCCATGGGACGGTGCTGATGCGCAGTCATCAACCGTTCACAGCCTGGAATCTGATGCTGAAAATAACCTGATCTATGCTGGAGGATACTTTGGCAGGAATACCGGGCTAAGAGGCTTTGCTGTATATGACGGTACCTCATGGTCAGTCATTGGAGGTGTGGGCCAACCACTATCGGGGGTTTTCCGGGTCGAGGATATTTACAAAGATCCTCAGGAAAATAAAGTATACGTGGGAGGCACCTTCAACTACGAGGATGCCCGAGATGGAAACACCATCGGAAACGGCATCGGGATATACAATCCTGCTACCTCAACCTGGGTAGTCAACCCGTTGAATGGAGGAGTGACCGGTAATGGAGCATCGGTGAAAGCTTTTCAACGGTTCAATGATGATTTATACTTTGGTGGTGATTTTGATACTGCCGGGGCTTTCAATACTAACAACCTCACCCGCTGGAACGGGTATTCGTGTGATGTCCTGGGAAATGGTATTTTGTCTGATAATTCCATCATCAATGATATGGTGGAATGGAATGATAAAGTAATTGTGGGTGGGCAGTTTTCAAGATTCGCAACCGACGCTGCCTATTCTCTGGCCATCTATGACCCTGCTACTGACGAATGGAGTGAATTGGGCGGGGGAATAAAAAACGCTTATGGAGGACAAGGTGTCGTCAATGACCTGTACCTGGACGGAGACATATTGCATGTTGGTGGTGATTTCAACGGTGTCGGCGCACTCCCCACCCGTGACCTGGCATCCTACGACCTTATCAATGAAACCTGGATCACCTATGGAGAAGGTATAGCCAATACCAGCGGAGCAAGGGTCTATGGGATCACAGTCTATGAAGGAAATTTAGTAATCGGAGGCAACTTTTCTTCTATTGACGGGCAACCAGCAGATTATCTGGCCATTTACGACGGATCTTCGTGGTCAGAGCCTGGAGAAGTTGACTACCCGGTGCTCTCCCTCTTCGCTGATGACTCCGTCTTGTATGTAGGTGGACAGTTTAGCTCTATAAACGGAAATAACATGATCCGAAAAATTGGAGCCTACTCCGGTGGCTCCTTCTACCCTCTTGGCCGTGGGGTGGATAATATTGTACTGAGTATCAATAAGGATCCCAGGTCCGGAGCCATCCTGATCGGCGGACAATTTGGGAGAGCTTATGATAAAGACAACAACCCACTCACAGTTGACGCTCTCGTGGCATGGAACGACAGTACATGGCTACCTTTTGCGGGTATCATGGATGGCTACAGACGGGTCGAAGAAATATTTGTAGGTGATGATGATGCCATCCTTATTACTGGCAGGTTTGAAACCCTCAATGGAGAAACTTTTAACAACCTGGCTTTTTTTGATGGCTGTGGATTTCACCCATTTGGTCAGGGTACAACTGGTGAAGATGATATCATTAAAGGAATAGCCATGATTGGAGACACCATCTTTGTGGGTGGCTCATTCACCAATGCCGGTGAATATCCATCTTTCGGCTTTGGGGCCTATGCACTTTCTGCCCTTCCCTTTAATACTGAATGCATACCGGAAATTGATTTTAATTCTACTTATTACAGCTGCGAGACTCAACTGGATACTCTTGCACTACCCGAAGGCTTTTATGCTTATGAATGGAGTACCGGATCTGACTCTACATCAGCCGTCTTTAATTCCTCGCGGAACTATAATGTATCCATACATTCTGAATTAGGATACGTCACCAAAGACACTTTTACATTTGTCTATGAACAACCCATAGATTTTTCATTAGGTAGTGACACCACGCTGGTAGGTGGTTTTTCACTGACTGCACCCAACAACACTTTTTATACCTATGAATGGAATACGGGTGACACCCTAAACACCATCAATGTCTACACCTCAGGAGTATATGGTTTAAATCTTATCACGAGGGGAGGCTGCCTTTCTTCCGACTCTGTAGTAGTAAACATTACTGCCTTACCAGGCTATGCAGGAGGTCCGGGTAGTGGTTTCACAGACTATCATGAAGAAAGCTCATCCGCACTTCATGCCTACAATGGAGGTGTCGGCCATGGCTTTCACAGCCTTTTCTCTTTAAATAATACTAGCAGTACTTTTTATCAAGGTGGAGCTGGTGACGGCAGTGACATATATCTCCTTCAAGCAGATGGAAACCTGCTTGCTTATCAGGGGGGACAAAATGATGGGTATGGGCAGATGAATTTAAGTAATCCTCTTACACTGTCCATTTTTTCAGGTGGATCAAAGGATGGAAATCACCAAAGCTCACTACTCAGCTCAGGCTCATTGGAAATCTATGAAGGTAGCATTGGACAAGGGTACCAGTCACTCGTTTCAGGATCCATAAAATCCCTTGCTATCTACACAGGTGGTCAGTCAGACGGGTATGCCACGGCATTCTATCTGGCCCAGGAGGTCTTGCAAGCGGTAGAAAAAGAAAATAAAACCAATCTGGTAAAAGTATACCCCAACCCACTCACCCAAAACAAGCTCACGATAGAGCTACCACAATTCTATCAACAAGGGCAGGTCAGCTTTATAGATTTGCAGGGTCAAAAAGTACTGGAACAAAGCTTCATCAACCTCAAAAACATAAAGATCAATCTTACCCAAACCAGTATAAAGAAAGGGCTCTATATTATACTGATACAGGCAGACAATGACCGGTATGAATCAAAAGTTATTTATCATTATTGAGATAATTTCTCAATTTTGAAGGAATGAACCAAAACAAGCCCGTATTTCAATTTGTAGAGCCTGAAAACGAGTACAGGGATTTCATCAGACGGATCATCTTAGGGTACTCGGATCATCCGGTTGATATGCAATTGCCCATACGGCCGACAGGTTTCGCATATTTTACCTATTCTCGATACCCTCAGGATATTGTACTGCATTTTTCCAACGAAAAAATAAGCCCAGAGGGAAAACTTGGTATGGCCAACCAAATATTTAAAGAGCATCCATATTTTCATATCAAAGGAAGATTCTATCAAATTGGCATTGAAGTATTACCTCATATTCCATACATATTGTTTGATCTATCAGGGACCCAATTGCTAAACAGAGCACATGTCTTTCCTCCTGATGCCACACATACTAATAAGCTTATAAAAGAATTGGACCAGATTGAAGAGCCTATGGAGGTGGCTCTTGCCATGCAAAGATTTCTAAGTGAAAGTATTGAACGGGTCGAGATTGAACATGCCATTGAAAAAATGCTATTAGAAATCTACGAGTCCCATGGAAAAATTCATATCAGCGATCTTGCTAATAAATATCAAATTAGTCCCAGACATCAACAAAGACTGTTTAAAAAGTATATAGGGCTCACTCCTAAACAATATGCCATGGTGATTCAATTCAATCATGTCCAGCAAAAGTTCCTTAACGGTACCACCAGCTTTGAAAACTACCATGATCAGGCACACTTCACTAAAATATGCAAGCGCATCACCGGCTTCACGCCACTTGAGTTCATGAAATCAAACAATGGCTTTTTGTTTGAGTATCTGAAATAGCTGGTCTTGTCTCCTGTAAGCTGCATAGATGCTGTCTACATAAATCATTCAATCATCAGACATTTCACCAACTATTCTGTGCCGGGAATTTTTCCTATCTTTATTAAGTTCTAATCTTTATCAGACTGATGGAAAATAAAAATCGAATTGACCATCTAGAATTAATTCTCTCTGAGCTCATCCACTCAAACGAGCTGTCAGAAAAGAAAATAACACTCATAAATGAGGACTTATCTCTTACAAAAAGCAGGGTTTCTTCACTAGAAAAACTTTATGTGATATCCACTATTGTACTTTCACTTGTTGGCGGGGGAGTTATTTTTGCAGTACTGAAAATATTTGACTTGGCTTGACCACTTATGGAGACCCGCCAGTTCCCACATAGCGATGATCTGTAGCCGGTTTACTCTGAAGCCCATGTTTCCTTGGTAACAAGGATACTTGAATCGGGAGGAAACAACTCCTCCGGGGAAATGAAAGTTTGATGTTTGGTGAGGACACCAAACATGGAAATGGAATTGGAAAACTCCCCCATAAAAAAGCTACCTATGCATGCGTCGGAATGTCCGAACCATCCGAATATCGGAAATCCTACAACACCCCCTTCGTACTCGGCAGACTTCCCAATTCGTCAGGATTCTTCTTTACCGCCATCTTGATGACCTTGGCGAACCCCTTGAAGATGGCTTCTATCTTGTGATGCTCGTTTTCGCCTTCGGCTTTAATATTCAGGTTGCATTTGGCCGTATCCGAAAACGATTTGAAGAAGTGAGAGAAAAGTTCTGTTGGAAGCTCCCCCACCTTTTCGCGTTTAAACTCCGCTTCCCAGATCAACCACGGTCTGCCGCCAAAATCAATGGCTACCTGCGCCAGCACATCATCCATTGGTAGCATGAAACCATACCGCTGAATACCTTTCTTTCCGCCCAAAGCCTTCAAAAATGCTTCCCCCAGCGCCAGGGCAGTGTCCTCTACCGTGTGGTGTTCATCAATATGCAGGTCCCCATTCACTTTGATGTTCAGATCTATTCCGCCATGCTTTCCCAGCTGATCCAGCATGTGATCAAAAAAGCCAATGCCAGTCTCAATGTTGGTCTTTCCACCTCCATCGAGATTGATATTGATGGTGATGTCCGTTTCTTTGGTCTTCCTCACTATAGAGGCTTTTCTTGGTTTCTGTACCAGAAACTCATAGATCTCCTTCCAGCTCAAAGTCGTCAATGCGGAATCAGTAACCTTCTCTCCCCAGATATGAATCGCCTGGCAGCCCAGATTTTCAGCCAGCTGTACATCGGTAAGGCGGTCGCCCAACACATAGGAGTTCTTAATGTCATATTCACCATTCATGTACCCGGTGAGCATGCCAATGCCCGGCTTCCTGTTGGGGTGATTGTCTTTTTCAAAGTGCTCATCGATGTGGATGGCATCAAAGCTGACGCCTTCCCTCTCCAGCGCCTCAACAATAAAATTCTGTACAGGCCAGAATTCTTCATCCGGCCATGATGGAGTCCCCAGGCCATCCTGGTTGGTCACCATCACAAATAAATAATCAGACTCATGTCGGATTTTTCGTAGATAATGAAAAACTTCGGGCAGGAATTTGAGCTTATCGATGCGCTCAATTTTTTCGTCTTCAGTCTCTTCGATGATAGTTCCGTCCCGGTCGATGAATAATATTGGTCTCATTATTATTTGGATGTCATGCTTGATAAAAGTCCCTAATCAATTGAATAAGCTGGTCATTCTCGGCCCTGGTACCAATGGTGATACGTAAGCAATTACTACAGTTTATCTGGCTGCTACGATCTCTGACGATCAGCTTTTCATGAATCAGGTGGTCAAAGATAGGCTTAGACTCCTGAAACCGTACCAGTAAAAAGTTGGCGTCACTTGGAAAGATCCTTTCTACCTGCGGCATACTTTCCAATTCAGCCAATACCCGACTCCTCTCGGAAAGGATCAGCTCAACCTCCTCATCTTTTTGATTTACATTTTCCATGGCTTCCAATGCCAACTGCTGATTAGGGAGACTCAGGTTGTACGGAGGTTTTATTTTCTCCAGCATGCAAATGATGTAAGGATCAGCCATGGCAGACCCCACCCGGATACCTGCCATACCCCACGCCTTGCTCAGCGTTTGCAGCACCACCAGGTTTCGATATTTTGATAGTTGGGTGATCCAACTGGGCTCTGAAGAAAAATCAATATATGCCTCATCAATCACCACAATGCCCTGAAAAGATCCCAGGATCTCTTCTACATCTTGTTTATTCAATAAATTCCCTGTAGGGTTGTTGGGCGAACAAACAAAGATCATTTTTGAGGATGGGGTGATCTGAGCCAATACTGCAGGCACATCAATCTGAAAATCTTTTGTTAACGGGATTTTCTTATTCTCCACGTTATTGATAGCAGCACTCACCTCATACATGCCATAGGTAGGTGGCATGGTAATGATATGGTCCGTCCCGGGATTGCAAAATAACCTGATCAGAAGGTCGATGGGTTCATCGCTGCCATTGCCAAAAAAGATGCGCTCGGGATCAATGTCTTTGATCCCTGACCACGCTGCCTTTAGTTTTTTATGATGTGGATCAGGATAGCGGTTTACCTGAGTCTGAGTGACTGACCCAATGGCATTTTCATTGGCATCCAGGAAAACACCAATATCACCTTCATATTCATCCCTTGCGGAAGAGTATGCCTTTATTTCCTTTAGATGACTTCTTACCAGACTTTCCGGTGATACCATTTTCTTTTAATTTCTGTAACCTGATTGTGACTGCGTTTTTGTGTGCATCAAGCAGTTCTGCTTCTGCCATTCGCTCGATGGTAGGGCCCAGATGCAGCAGCCCTTCTTCGCTAATTTTCTGATAGGTGATTTTTTTCACAAAGCTATCCAGAGAAATACCACTGAATGCCCTGGCCCAGCCATTGGTGGGTAAGGTATGGTTTGTCCCGGATGCATAATCTCCTGCTGACTCAGGGGTATAAGCACCGATAAACACCGATCCTGCACTTTGAACCCTTTCAGCCAGCTCTTCTGCATCTTTGGTATTGATGATCAGGTGCTCAGGTCCATAATCATTGATGGTTTCAATAATCCTTTCCTTTTCTTTCATCACAATGATGGCACTTTTCTCCAATGCTCCTTTTGCAATCTCTTTTCGGGGTAAAGCCTCCAGTTGATTTTCGATCTCTCTGTTCACCTCCTCAGCCTTGTTGTAGCTGTTGGTAACAAGCACTACCTGGCTGTCTATGCCGTGTTCAGCCTGCGACAGTAAGTCCGAAGCTGCAAAAGATGCATCGGCTTTGTCATCAATCACAACCATTACCTCTGAAGGCCCGGCCGGCATATCGATGGCTACGCTATCCCGTGCTACCCGCTGCTTGGCCACCGTCACATATTGGTTCCCCGGGCCAAAGATCTTATCTACTTTAGGTACGCTCTCCGATCCATACGCCATGGCACCTATGGCTTGAGCGCCTCCAAGTTTCAATACCCGGTTTACACCGATCAGTTTTGCCGTATAGAGGATCACAGGGTTGGTCACCCCTACCCGATCAGTTGGTGACGAGATGATGATCTCTTTGCAACCTGCTATTTTAGCTGGTATTCCCAGCATCAGCACTGTGGAAAATAAAGGGGCTGTACCTCCTGGTACATACAAGCCAACTTTTTCAATAGGAACTGAACGACGGCTGCAGATTACACCGGGCATCACCTCCATGACCAGGGCATCCTGCCTTTGAGCTTCATGAAATTTGTAAATATTCTCGTAAGCTGTTTTTATCGCATCTTTCAGAGTTTCATTCACCAACTTGTCCGCAGTGGCAAATTCCTTTTCCGATACCCACAGGTCTTTGAGCTCCACATGATCATACTCGAGGGCAAACTTGCGAAGGGCTTTATCACCTCCACGCTTCACCTTTTCCAGCACCGGCTTGATCACCTTATCAATCTTTGTCAGGTCATAGGATGGCCTTTGTAAGATCTGAGCCAGTTGATCTCTATCCGGATTGTTGTGTATGGTGATCATTGAATCATTTTTTCGATTGGTACTACCAGTATACCTTCAGCCCCAGCTTCCCGTAACTTTTCTATGCTACCCCAAAAATCGTCTTCATTGATCACAGAATGAATACTATGCCAGCCTTTTTCTGCCAGGGGCAACACAGTAGGACTTCGCATGCCCGGAAGTAAATCAATGATCTTATCCAATGACTCATCAGGTGCATTGAGCAACACATATTTATTGTTTTTACCTACCAACACAGCATCCATCCGGAATACCAGCTGGTCAAGGAGTTTCTTTTTGTCATCATCCAGCTTATCCCCACCGATCAATACAGCTTCAGATCGCATCACCTCGTCTACTTCCACAAGCCCATTGCTCAACAGTGTACTTCCTGAGCTCACAATGTCGCAAATGCCCTCTGCGAGACCGATACCCGGGGCAATCTCCACCGACCCACTGATTTCGTGGATTTCAGCATTCACATTCTTTTCCTTTAAATATGCCTTTAGAATGTATGGGTAGGAAGTCGCAATACTTTTACCATCAAAATATTCAATACCGGGGTAGTCAACCGATCTGGGGATGGCCAATGACAACCGACATTTCGAAAAGCCCAGCTTTTTGAGCACCCGGGTGTTTTTCTGTGCCTCTTCCTGTACGTTTTGTCCTACAATGCCAATATCAGCAATTCCATCCTCTACATATCCGGGTATGTCATCATCCCGAAGAAAAAGGAATTCAATGGGAAAATTAGATGCACTGGCCTTAAGCTTTCGGGCTCCGTTATTGACCTTTATTCCACATTCTTTGAAAAGTTTTAACGAGTCTTCGCTGAGCCTTCCAGATTTTTGAATGGCTACTTTTAGATTTGACATAGTAAAAAAGGGTAGTAAAATTTAGAAAATCAGATCGTTGAAATACGCAATTAATAATTGAAACTAGATAGAGTCCTCCTTATGAGGAATGATGAAATATGTGGAATAACACTGCGTAATTCATCCTGCAAAGTTAACGAGGAATTCCAATTTTCCGAATAATTTTTACCTGCCCTTATTGATAATTTACAAGGCCTTATCCAAACTGAATGTCCACACCGGAACCTTGGCATGATTCACCACATCCTCAGCGATGCTACCGGAAAAGAAGTGTCCAACTCCTCTGCGTTGTCTGGTACCAATGGCAATCATATCAGCATCGATATCCTGGGCATAGGCTACAATACCATCTTCTTCATTAGAGTGGTTGTAAATCTCATAAGAGCAGTCATGAATATCAAACTCACTGATGAAATCCTCCATCTGTTTCTTATCGTGACGGGTCGTCGTGAAACTCGCTGGAGTATTAATTTTAACGATTTTTAGTTTGGCATTAAACGCTGTCTGAAGTTGCTTCAACTTAAAAACAAAGGCCGGCGGCACATCCAAAAAGTTGGAAGCAAAAACTATCTCGTCAATATCATCTACGTGAAATTCCTTTTGAACAGTAATAACCGGACATTTTGAAAACCGGACCATCCGCTCGGCATTGCTACCAACCAGGAATTCCTCAAGCCCTTCACTACCACTCGTTCCCATCACCACTAGGTCAATTTTCTCGGTAGAGATCATCTCTGAGATTTCTTTAAATGGTTGCCCCATTACAATCTTATACTTAAGATCGATGTCCGCATAAATACTATCGGCTATCAAAATCTCAAGTTTCTCTTCAATTGTCTGAAATAACTTGTTGATATATAACTCCTCCATCGGGTCAACATCACTGATCCCCATCGTCTTAAAAGTTTCTGGTGTGGGATGTTCAAGCACATTGATTATGGTAACGCTACAGTCTTTTGCCTGCTCGGCAATTTCGGCCGCCAGGTTCAACGCATTTTTTGCAACATCCGAAAAATCGTAGGGAACGAGTATTCTATCCATTATAGTAGGTTTTATTTATGATCTCCTAAGTTAACCAATAATCATAATCCGCAAAGTTGAATTTCCTAAAATTGAAGCTGTCCTATGCCGAAGAGTAAAACAAATAACAATGTGGTAATAGCCATCTGCTTTAAATAGGGATCAAGGTCAGCAGCTTCCTTTTTATAAGCTACAGCACGGGCATTGACTATCAGAAGAGGTATCACCAGGATGAAGCTCCACGAATACCAGGCGGTTCCTTTGTTCACCACATACACCACCGCGGAGATCAGCCCCATGACAAGCAACAGGTAGTGATAAATAACAGCCCGGTCACGACCTAGCCTTACAGGAATGCTGTATTTACCATTTTTTTTATCGGATTCGATGTCCCGGATGTTATTAAGGTTTAGAACCGCCACTGAGAACAATCCTGTCGACAAAGCCGGGTATATCAACATGATATTCAACGTGTTAGCCAACAGGAAATAGCTACCAAGCACGCCTACAAAGCCAAAAAACAACAAAACAAACAGGTCTCCCCAGCCAGAATACCCATAGGGACTTTTCCCCACGGTGTATTTAATAGCGGCTGCAATGGCACCCAGGCCCAGGACTAAAAAAAGCAATCCTTTTTGCCATTGATCGCCCAGCGCCATGACAATGAGCGAAGATCCTGAAAGGAATGATAACAAGACAAAAACATATAACATCCGCTTCATGTCCTGCTTACTGATCAGACCGGACTGTACCACACGACTGGGTCCCTGTCGATCTTCCCCGTCAATACCTGACTGGGCATCTCCATAGTCATTGGCCAGATTGCTAAGAATTTGTAGAAAAATGGTGGTAACTACTCCCAGGAGAAACACTGTGGTATCAAAAAATCCATCTGAAATGGCCAGGAATGTGCCCATCAGGATGCTTGATATAGCCAGGGGCAATGTCCTCAACCGAAAGGCTTTGATCCAAATTCTAAGCGCACCCATCTTACATCCTTGTGGGTACGTCAATACCCAATAATGCCATAGATTGCCTGATGATACGGGCCGTCACACTGGAAAGAACCACTCGCATTCTCAATAGATTTTCGTCTGTCTCATTGAAAATGGATACTTCCTGGTAAAACCCATTGTATTCTTTGGCCAGGTCATATACATACTGGGCAACGAGATATGGTGCATACTCCTCTGCTGCCTGTTGTACAGCTTTGGGATACTGGCTGATCTTGTAAATTAACATCAGCTCTCTTTCGTGTAATGTATTGATATCCGAACCTCGAAAGTCCATGGGGGACTGTAGTTCTTTGGCGCGTCTTAGGATAGCCGATATCCTGGCATGCGTATATTGAATGAACGGTCCGGTGTTTCCCTGAAACTCGATGGATTCCTGTGGATTGAAGAGCATGCGTTTTTTGGGATCTACCTTGAGTAGAAAATATTTCAATGCTCCCAAACCCAATGTCTTGTATAGCTTCTGTGCTTCATCCTCCCCTAAGCCTTCAATCTTACCCAGCTCTTCGGTTTGCTTTTCCGCTGTTTGAAACATCTCATCCATGAGGTCATCTGCATCAACGACAGTTCCTTCACGGGACTTCATTTTACCGGATGGCAGATCCACCATCCCGTAAGAAAGATGAAAAAGACCATCGGCATAAGGTTTTCCGAGCTTTTCCATGATCTTAAACAGTACCTTGAAATGATAATCCTGCTCATTTCCCACCACATACACTGACTTATCAAACGGAAAATCCTCATGCTTCATTTCACAGGTACCAATGTCCTGGGTCACATATACGGATGTTCCATCACTTCTCAGGATTAGTTTTTCATCGAGCTTATCATTGGTTAAATCAATCCAGACTGAACCGTCCTCTTTGGTGAAGAAAATCTGCTTATCAAGGCCTTCCTTCACAATATCCTTTCCCAACACATAGGTATCAGACTCATAATACATTTTATCAAATGTGATGCCCATGTTCTGGTACGACTTTTCAAAACCATCAAAAACCCATTGATTTAGCTTTTTCCAAAGCGCGACAACCTCGGTATCTCCTTCTTCCCATTTCTTCAACAATTCCTGGGCTTCTACGATAGATGGGGCAGTTTTCTTGGCTTCTTCAGGGTCTATACCCTGCTCCACAAGTTTGACGATCTCTTCTTTATATACCTGATCGAATTTTACATAATACTTCCCAATGAGGTGATCCCCTTTCAAGCCAGCACTCTCGGGTGTCTCTCCATTTCCATACTTTGAATAGGCCAGCATGGACTTGCAGATGTGGATCCCACGGTCATTGATGAGGTTTACTTTCATCACCTCATACCCATAGGCTGCAAGTATCCTAGAAACTGAGTCTCCCAGAAAATTATTTCTAAGATGCCCCAGATGAAGGGGTTTGTTGGTATTGGGAGATGAAAACTCTACCATCACTTTATCTCCATTGGGTGGGAAGATCCCAAAATCGAGGTCAAGATTTATTTTAGTCAAAAGCTTCGTCCAGACATGGTCTTCCAGGATCAGGTTCAAAAAACCTTTAACGACTTGGTAATTTCTGATGGCATCCGAATTGGACTTGAGATACTCCCCCAGCATTTTGGCAGATTCTTCTGGATTCTTTTTAGTGACTTTCAAGAAAGGAAATACCACCAGGGTGTGCGTGCCTTCAAACTCCCTCCGGGTAGGCTGGAGCGATATCTCACTGGCCTCCAATGAATGATTGAATAATTCCTTAAATGCTTTAACAATCTCCTCCTGGAGCAGTTGATCTATCTCAAACATAGTGTTTTCTACTTAAAAAAATTTCTGCCATCATACATCTGGCACTACCTCCTCCGTAATACTCGATCGTATTCAATGGCGAATGTATGATCTCCCCGTTTTTTTCTAAAGCTTTCTGCTGATTTTGATCCAAAGATCCAAAAGCTGTGGTGGACATCACAATATAGCGATTACCCTGGTTATTACACACCTGTAATCCATTCCCTGCAAATTCGGCTACCTGCTTTTCAGAAATATTGATAATTTCCTTTCCGGTATCCAGAAGAGCCGTCTCTACCTTATTTCTTTCTCTTATATCATCAATACTATCCAGACAAATGACCGCAAAGGCCTCTCCGACATACATCATCACATTGGTGTGATAGATGGGTAACCTTTTCCCATCCACCGACTGATTGGATTGAAAGGTGATGGTCTGATAACCAGATTTTTCCTCAAAATCTTTGATCACTCGCAAATGTGCCCTGTCAGACAAGGCCACATAGGCCACTTTATGCTGTCTGTCCAGCACCAGGCTACCGGTACCTTCCAGGAAATGACCTTCATTTTCCCAGGACTCCAATTGGATCAGTTCCTTCACATCGAAAGCCTGATCAATTTGGCTTATGATCAGGTTGCTTCTTTCAAGTCTTCTGTTTTCTGCAAACATGGGATAAGTAAATACCTGCCCACTTTGATGAAATGAAATCCAATTGTTGGGGAAAATGGCATCCGGAGTGTCTGACGTTTCTGAATCTTCAACAACCATTACCTCGATACCCTTCGATGTTAATTTCCCAACGAAAACGTCAAATTCTCTTAAAGCCTCTTCCTGAATTTCTCGCAGGGATTGAGATCCTGACAGGCTTTGAAAGTAGTTATTTACCGCCGTCTGTTCATTCCCATGAAAGTTTTTTGGGCGGACCATCAATAATTTACTGGTGACCTGATCAATCATACCTTCTTCTTAAGGGAAGTGTGCTGCATCTTAGCAATCCTTCCATTTTAGCAGTTTCAGCATAGGGCACTTCTTCTACAACAAATCCGCGAGATCGCAGTTCACTGTTCAACCTGGAGAAGCTTTTTTCTGAAATGATCACATCAGGAGACAATGAAAAGATGTTACTATTCATGTTGTACATCTCTTCTTTATTAATAACGATGACATTTTGCTCACCAAACATTTGTATTAGAAAATCCGAATCCTCTTTGTGTTTAAAGCCATCCGGATAAATAATAGCCTGGTCATGACCTATTGGCTGAAAACAGCAGTCCAGGTGCAGACTGTTTTCCCTGGGTTCAGTATCTGATTTATTGAGTTCAAATCCATAAACCTTCCAATCCGGAAAAAACTTCTCCAGAAATTCCAGACCTGCCACGTTGGTCCGGGCAGTGATATATTCATCAAAATCCGCTTTTTTTGAGTATCCCACAAAGATCTTACCCTTCCATGGCATTACATCGCCACCTTCCATGCGCTCATTTTCATTGGGGCGGAGCACTTTGTTGGGATCACACTGATCAATCATGTATTGAATGCCTCTGATTTCTTCCCTTCTGTTGTGAGCGATGTACGGTACAATAATCTGATCACCTATCACCAGGCCTACATCCCTTGAAAAGATCTGGTTATAATTGCCAATGACCTGAGGCCTGAAAACCTCAACATCATATTTTTTGAAAACCTGATTTACCGATTCCAACTCATTGAGGAGATCTTCTTCCGCAGGAAAGGTGCCATTCAGGATATTTTCAACAGATTTAGGATCATTCGTGTTGTCGATGGTAGGCGTTCCGCCAAAACTCTCAGCGGTTCCTAAAATAACTGCCTCCAATGGGGCAGTCTCGTCATAAATCCCCAGTTTTATCATGTAATCTCCAGAAGGCAGCAAAATTAATTGAATGTCAAATACTTCCGTGCATAGAATTATTACAATCCACTTCTTGATTTGTTATATATTTTCACAAAATTGCGACATTGAAAAATCCCTAGAATGCGATTAAATGAAAAGCTATAGTGACCTCATAGAGCAGACGTTCTACTTCCCAACCAAGGAGTTTAGAATAGAGAATGACCAGCTATTCTTTAACAACGTCAACCTGATGAAGATCATCAAGGAATATGGAACGCCACTGAAGGTCACCTATCTCCCCAAAATCTCCGAAAACATTCAATTTGCCAAGAAGATCTTTAATGATGCCATTACCAAACTGAACTATAAAGGAACCTATACCTATTGCTATTGTACTAAATCCTCCCACTTTCAGTTTGTGCTTGCAGAAGGGCTCAAAAATGACATTCACATTGAAACATCCTCAGCTTTTGATATTCCCATCGTTGAGAGTCTCTTTGAAAGCGGACACATCAAGAAAGACAAGTTCATCGTTTGCAATGGCTTCAAACGACCACTTTACCTGGAGAACATCACCGGATTGATCAATGCGGGTTTTAAGAATTGTATCCCCATACTGGACAACCTCAAAGAACTGGACTACTATGAAGAAAATGCCGAAAAGGAATTTAAGGTAGGGATAAGGGTTGCTGCTGATGAAGAGCCAAATTTTGCTTTTTATACCTCAAGGCTTGGAATCAGGTACGGAGATATCATCCCATTCTACAAAGAGCGGCTGGCTAAAAACAAGAAAGCCAAACTCAAAATGCTTCATTATTTCATCAACACCGGCATCAAGGATACAGCCTACTACTGGAGCGAACTGAGCAGATTCATTTATATGTACTGTGAGCTAAAAAAGATCTGTCCGGACCTTGACACCATTGATATTGGTGGTGGTTTCCCTATCAAAAATTCATTGGCATTTGAATATGACTATGCCTATATGGCTGAACAGATCGTTTCTAATGTCCAGTGGATCTGTCATAAAAACCACGTAGAAGTCCCCAACATCTTTACTGAATTTGGCTCATTCACTGTTGGAGAAAGTGGAGCTATTCTTTATTCAGTGCTGAACGAAAAGCTACAGAATGACAAAGAACTTTGGTATATGATGGATGGGTCATTCATCACCCATATGCCTGATGTATGGGGGCTCAATGAAAAATACATCCTCCTGCCTGTTAACCATTGGGACAACAACTTCCATAAAGTGAATATTGGTGGCCTAACCTGCGATAGCATGGACTACTATGACTCCGAAGCACACATTGCAGAAGTGTTCTTGCCCAAGTATGATGAAGAAGAAACCCTATATTTTGGCTTTTT
This sequence comes from Cyclobacteriaceae bacterium, assembly GCA_965223915.1. Lineage (GTDB taxonomy): Bacteria > Bacteroidota > Bacteroidia > Cytophagales > Cyclobacteriaceae > UBA7330. The sequence continues at coordinate 5,843,384 of OZ245027.1, forward strand.
CCATACTGGCGCTTACCAGGAATCGTTAGGAGGTTATGGGGGTATTCAGCATTGTCTCATCCCAGCACCCAAGCACGTGATCATTGACCTGGATGAGAATGGCGAACCTGTACACCGACTATTTGCAGAAGAGCAAAATCACGAGCATATGATGAAGATTTTGGGGTATAAACCTTAAAAAATCTTAAAACTTGTATTCAACGCCCGGACTATTTAATTCTAAAAGTTAATTTAGCGGTTCATTATTAGCACCTTGCATCGTAACCTAGTAATCATACCAACCTACAACGAGAGGGATAATATTGATGAGATTATTCAATCCGTTCTCGAAATCAAAGTGCCCTTTGAAGTGCTCGTCATTGATGACAGCTCTCCGGATGGCACGGCTGATATTGTAAGGAAATTACAAAAAAAGGAGCCTAAACGAATCCATCTGATCGAACGAACCGGAAAAGCCGGATTGGGAACAGCTTATATTGCCGGATTTCAGTATGCTGTTGAGAAAGAGTATGACTATATATTTGAAATGGATGCCGATTTCTCTCACAACCCACAAGACCTGGTAAGGCTCTACAAGGCATGCGCCGAAGACGGGTACGATATGGCCATCGGCTCAAGGTATATCCAGGGAGTGAATGTGGTCAACTGGCCTATCGGACGGGTGCTGATGTCGTATTTTGCCAGCTTCTATGTGCGGTTGATCACGGGCATGCCCATCATGGATACCACTGCCGGCTTTAAGTGCTACAGCCGGAAAGTCCTCAGCGCCATTGATGCCGACAAAATCCACTTTATTGGATATGCGTTTCAGATTGAGATGAAATTCAATGCCTGGAAGCATGGGTTCAAGATCAAGGAAGTGCCGATTGTATTCACTGAACGTGCCCGGGGAGAATCCAAAATGTCACGTGGGATCTTTAAGGAAGCAGTATTTGGTGTGATAGAAATGAAAGTAAGGAGTTTCTTCCGGTCATACGCTCCGGAACATGTCAATCGAACCTGATTGCCTTAACAGGTTGTATCCTTGATATCAGCGTTAATGGAATGAATAGCGTAATTCCTACCACAATCACTGCCATCACATTCAACAGCAAAACAATACCAAAATCCAGTGCAATCGGCACATAACTCACGTAATAGTTGGATGCATCAAGGGGTATAAACCTGAAATAATATTGTGCCAGGCAGAAAGAGAGCCCGATAAAATTTCCCCATAGCAACCCTTTAATGATCAGGTTTAACCCATTAAACAGAAATATTCGCCGGATCAGGGCATTGCTGGCTCCCAGGGATTTGAAAATACCAATCATCTGTGTTCGCTCCAGAATGAGAATCAACAATATTGACACCATATTAAAGCAAGCCACAAACAATACGATGACAAGTAAAATCAACACATTGCGATTGAGCATCCTCAACCACTCAAAGATCTGGATGTATTTATTGGCTACTTGCTCTACGTACATATCAAAATCCACCTTGTCAAAAAGTGTTTCCGCTGCCTCGGCCTGATCGTCCGGATCGTCCAGGTACACTTCCAGCCCGCCAACCTGTCTTTCCTCCCAGTTATTGATCCGACTGACCAGCCTGATATCTCCCAGGATTACGTTTTCGTCAATCTCTTCCAATCCCGTTTCATAGACACCCGTGATCTGAAGCTTTCGGAAACGGAGAGGCTTTTGGACAAAAAAGATAGTCACCTCATCGTCCACATCCAGTTTTAAGATGTTGGAGATCTTTTCACTAATGGCCACCTCGGTTCCATAATTCTCTTCAGGGAATTCGGGAAACCGTCCACGGATCAGGTGCTGCTCAAAATCGGTCCGATTAAAATGCTCATCAATGCCTTTTACAAGCACACCCTGCACCTCCTCTTCAGTGCTGAGTAGTCCATATTTAAAGGAATAAGCCTGCACGTAGTCAACACCCTCGGTATTTTTTACCGTCTCCAATAAGGAATCCGAAACGATGATAGAGGTCTCCTCCACACTATTAGACAAAGTGTATTTGCTCACCACCACATGCCCTGAAAAACTGTAGATTTTACTGGTGATCACATTTTCATATCCTCCCAAAATCAGAAAAGCTAAAATCAAGGAAGATAAAGCCACAGCAATGCTTATAATAGCAATTCTGGTGATGGTGCTGGAAAAAGAACCTTCCTCATTGTTTGTTATCCGACTCGATATGAAGTACGGTAGATTCAATCTTTATAATTTTAACACAATTATAAGTGATCTGGTATGAGAAGAATTTATTTTTTATGGGTATTTAGCGTCTTTTTTTGTTCATGCACAGCCCAGCAGGAACGTAATGTGTCCATAATGCCAGGGGCATACCAGATTCATGAATACCTCCCGATGATCAAGGGAAAGAAAGTAGGCTTGCTGGTAAACCACAGTTCCCTAATAGGAAAAACCCACCTGGTGGACACACTTCAATCTCTTGGCATCACTATTTTGAAGGCTTATACCCCGGAGCATGGTTTCTCCGGGACCAAGGCCGATGGTGAAGTCATCAAGGATCAGGAAACCCCTTATGATTTTGAGGTGATCAGCCTTTATGGCACCAGCAAAGAGCCCTCCAAAGAGCAAATGGAAGGTGTGGACGTGATGATTTTTGATATCCAGGATGTGGGGATTCGCTTCTATACCTATCCAAGCACCATGACCTATATGATGCAGGCTTGTGCCAAGTATAAGATCCCGTTTATTGTCCTTGATCGCCCTAACCCCCATGGTGGTTATGTGGATGGTCCTGTCATGCAGGACGAACACAAATCATTTATTGGCATGCATCCTGTGCCTTTGGTCCATGGACTTACCCTGGGAGAAATGGCCATGATGATCAATGATGAGGGATGGCTCAAAAATGGATTGTACTGCGAGCTCACTGTAGTTGCCATCCGAAACTGGACACACCAAACCCCTTACTCTTTGCCGGTACCTCCTTCTCCCAATCTTCCCAACGACCTGGCCATTTCACTCTACCCATCCCTGGGTTTCTTTGAGCGGACCATTGCTTCTGTTGGCCGGGGAACTGAAAATCCGTTTCAGGTGATTGGCCACCCCGACTATCCGGACAAAGACTTTTCATTTACGCCTACCCCCAATGAAGGATCCAAATACCCACCATTGGAAGGAGAAGAGTGCTTTGGCGTCTCATTTGTGGGTTCAGAGCCCAAATATGAATTTAACCTGTCTTACCTCATCAACTTTTACCAAAAGATGAAAGGAAAGACCGAAAAACCCTTTTTCACCAAAGGTTTCGAGCGCCATGCTGGAAATAAATTGTTACAACAACAAATTGAGGCGGGCTGGACAGAAGACCGGATCCGAGCCAGCTGGCAGGAAGAGCTCAACGCTTATCATAAGATTCGGAATAAGTATTTGTTGTATGAGTAAAATAGGGATTCTATGATGCAACAAGGCTCAACTAAAGAAATACACAAAATGGTTTAATGCTTTTTTAATGAAAAATGGCTAGCATTTTAATAAATCTACATCATAATAATCCGGGTTTAATCCAGTCTTTCAAACAAGATATCCTTTACGGTACCTTCAGAGGCTACAGTAAACGAGACAACATTTTTTTTATGATCTCTTTTAAAAACATACTTAGTTCTTCGGTTGGCCCCAAAAACATCTTGCTGACCTTCTGTAAGTGTGTAGCAGCAATTGTTTGGATAGTTTAGTACCAGCATTCCGGATTCCAACTTAAGTTCATAGATTACCTCCAATTCATCAGCATAATATCTTCCCACATAATCTTCCAGGTTTTCGTTAGGTTCTTCAGTAAGCATAATTTCTTCAAAAAAGAATTCTGCGCCTCCGAAATCCACGGACATATCTATACCATCCTCAGTCCCATAATTAAAGTCATAAGTGACACTCGCATTATCATTTCGATGAAACTTATCCTTTGACTGTGATACCAGGTATACAGGAACCCCTCCCATACTACTTTTTGCAAAAAGTGAATCATTTCTTAGATAAACCTGCATTTTCATGTCACTATTTAGTTCCTGATAAACACCTTGAATAGACGCTAATTCTTTCACTGAGTGTTTATAGCCACCCATTTGTTCTGGCTGGTCTCCGGAATCATCCAGAAATAGATCGACCAGTTGATAACTGATTTCGACCGCATTGACATGATCTGAATTAGTAAAAACAAAAACACCAAGGTCAAGTTCTGGCAACCACACTATTTGAGACCTTAGGCCCCAATCTCTTCCACTGTGATTAATGGTGGTCAGATTTTTATATTTTGATACGAACACTCCCCTTGCACTGGTCATTTCCCGTCCATTATTTAATGTATCTAAAACCGTCAGAAAAGAAGGTAGATATGAAAGCTCATGATTATCATCCTTGAATAACTTCATCCACTTTAACATATCTTTTACTGAGCTGTATACTCCACCTGCACCAACACATAAGGTAAGTGACTTTGGTTCCTTGTATTCATTATTTGATCTATAATATGGAGCAGCCCGGTTCCTGACAATCTTCGAGAGATCATTTTTATAAAAAGTGTCGTTCATTCCAAGTGGATGAAATAGCTCTTTTTCTGCAAAATGATGAATTTTCATACCAGAAACTCGTTCTATAATCAGCGCTAAAATCACATAGTTGGTGTTGGAGTAGAGCATTTTATCACCAGGTCTGTTATTTGTTCCATTTTGCCGAAACATCAGTTGATGAATCATTTGGTTCGTATATCCGGAATGTTGAAAATCAAAACCCATGAGATCCAATAAAACATTGTGATTTCTAATACCACTGGTATGGTTTAAAAGGTGTTTTATACGGATGGTATCGCCATAAAACTTAAGCTCTGGTATATACTTTCTGACATCATCGTTTACTCCTAATAACCCTTTGTGTTCAAGTATTCCTACGCAAGCAGAAGTAAATTGCTTGGTCACTGAGGCCAGTTCAAATACCGTCGAATCACTAAATGGAATTTGATATTCCAAATTAGCTATCCCCTTTGACATAATGATATCCGGATTTCCGTGCTTCATGATACCGATGGTGATGCCTGGACTTACCGGGGAAGGAATTGCTTCTGTCAGAATCAAATCTGTTTTTGCCACTATATCCTGACCAGGCAAATCAGAAAAAGCCATTAATGAAACTAAAATTAATACGGATTTCATATAGATAAATATATTGATTAAATATTTAATTCAAATATATATTTAATTTTCTTATATATATGAATTTTGTAGAATACGATAATTTTGAGGCTGAATGGACACAGCACAGAGAATAAAAATCATCTTCATGGGAACACCAGAATTTGCCGTTCCCTCACTAAGAAAACTGGTCGAAAATCAATTCAACATAGTGGCAGTGATAACTGCACCTGATAAACCACAGGGCAGAGGAAAAAAGCTAGGTACTTCCCCAGTCAAGGATTATGCCCTGTCTGTTAACCTGCCAGTGCTTCAACCTACAAACCTGAAATCTCCCGAATTCGTTGAAACGCTGCAATCATATGAGGCAGATCTTCAGGTGATCGTGGCCTTTCGCATGTTACCAGAAGTGGTCTGGTCTATGCCCACGATTGGTTCATTCAACCTGCATGCCTCCCTCCTGCCTCAGTACCGTGGTGCGGCACCCATTAACTGGGCTGTCATCAATGGCGAAAAAGAAAGCGGGGTAACCACCTTTATGCTCAAACATGAGATCGATACTGGCAATATTCTCTACCAGCAAAAAGAACCCATTTACAAGGACGACACTGCAGGAACACTTTATGAGCGATTGATGAACAAAGGAGCTGACCTGGTGGTCAGAACGGTTCAGGCCATTGAATCCAATGAGTATCAGCTGATCCCGCAAAAAGAATTGGACGTCCCAAAACATGCGCCCAAGATCTTCCGACAGGACTGTGAAATCAATTGGGCTAAAACAGCCGAAGGAATCCGAAACTTTGTAAGAGGTCTAAACCCATTCCCTGCTGCCTGGACCACCCTGGATGGTAAAACCCTAAAAGTGCTCAGTGTAGAAGAAACCGGTCAAAAAAGCACAAAACCACCCGGAACTATAACATCCGAGGGCACAAAAATTTTGGTCCACACTGGTGATGAAATCATCCATATCAAAGAGTTGCAACTGGAAGGAAAGCGTAGAATGAAAGACGATGAGTTCCTGCGAGGTCACAACTTACAGCAAAGTATTTTAACTTTCCAATCATGATAGTATCAATGATTGCTGCCATGGGGGAAAATCGGGTGATCGGAAAAGACAACGATATCCCCTGGCACCTACCGGACGATTTTAAGTACTTTAAAGAAACAACCAGGGGTCACCATGTGATCATGGGACGTAAAAACTGGGAATCTCTTCAGCAGCAGTTTCAGCCGCTACCTGGAAGACCAAACATTGTCATCACCCGAAACAATGAATATCAGGCCAATGGTGCTACCGTAGTTTCTTCATTGGAAGAAGCGCTGGCAATGGCCAGACAAACCAATGAAGTAGAAGCATTTATTATCGGTGGAGGTGAGATCTATCGGATGGGCCTTTCCTTGTGTGACAGGATATACCTTACAGAAATTGATGGGACTTTTGAAGGGCAAGTGACCTTCCCTGAGTTTTCATCTGATGAGTGGGTAGAGACTTCCAGGTCACATCATCCAAAGGATGGAAGGCACAACTATGCTTTCGATTTTGTAATTTATGAGAAAAAATAACCTATGGAAACACATAAAAGACTCCTAAGTATACTCCACATTATTTACGGAACACTCACAGTACTGATCTTCCTCATCCTCAGCGCTATTATTCGTACCATCTTTCCTTTTATTATGGAGGAAGCCATGCATCAGGGCCAGGAAATGGGTTTTGCCATCGCCGGAGCTGTACTGGAAGTCCTCCGGTGGATTTTCATTCTTATCATGATCCTGGGGCCCATTCCATCCATTGTAGGTGGTATTGCCACACTTTACAACAAAAGCTGGGGTCTCCCCACCCTCATGGTGTCGGGATGTCTGGGCTTATTAAATATTCCTATTGGGACGGCTCTGGGGATCTATACCATTTGGGTATTTTTGGAGGAGCAAAAAATTAATAAGACTGAATGACCAAAATTAAAGACCAGGTGGTCTGGCTTACAGGAGCATCCTCGGGAATTGGAGAGGCACTTGCTTATGAATTATCAAAAGAAGGGGCCAAACTCATCCTCTCTGCCCGGAGACTCTCCGAATTGGAACGGGTTCAGAAACAATGTGCTCACCCAACAAACACAAAAGTTTTAGCACTGGATTTGGGAGACCCTTTTTCATTGAGCCAGAAAGCCATTGAAGCACAGACATTTTTTGGTGAAGTAGACATCCTGATCAATTCAGGGGGTATTTCGCAAAGAGACCTCGCTATCAACACCTCAATAGAAGTAGATCGAAAGATTATGGAGGTCAACTATTTTGGATCAATCACTCTCAGTAAGGCTTTGTTGGCAAATATGGTTAAAAGAAAGAAGGGCCACCATGTAGTTATTAGCTCAGCTACAGGTATCATCTCTTCTCCGTTGCGTACTGCTTATGCTGCCAGCAAACATGCCTTGCATGGTTTCTATGATTCCCTACGGGCGGAGCATTACAAGGATAATATTCAGGTTACAATTGTTTGTCCGGGATATATTAAAACGAACATTTCACTCAATGCTTTAATGGGAGACGGATCCAATCAAAATAAGATGGATGCAGCACAGGCCAATGGAATCAGTGCGGAAGAATGTGCAAATAGAACTGTCAGAGCCATCAAAAAAGATCGGGAAGAAGTATATATAGCTGGAATAAGGGAGTTAATGGGCATCTACATCAAAAGATTTTTTCCCTCACTTTTTTCAAAGATCATTAGAAAAGCCAAAGTCACTTAAATGTAAAACTTTTTACTCCCAGCTATGATCGTCTTCATCTCGTTTTCAGTACCCCTTCTGCTATTCATCCTTGTGATCATTTTTATAGGCAAAACGATAAGTACTCAACCATACAAGGGACCCGTTTCAGACCATTTTGATGGGAAAAAGTTTATAAATGCGAACAACGTGACTGCAAAAGGATTCACAGATCTTTTTAAATTTCTTGTGGGCAGGGATCAGGGTCCCTGGACAAAAAATTACGAAACGTTTGTTGGAAAAAAACCAAAACCGCCTGGTAAAGGTCAGGTTAAAATCACCTTTGTTAATCATAGCACCTTTTTGATTCAATGGGAGCAGCTCAATATTTTAACGGATCCTGTCTGGAGTGACCGGTGCAGTCCCTTCTCTTTTGTCGGTCCACAACGCATGAGACCACCCGGGATCAGGTTTGAAGACCTGCCAAAAATTGATGTGGTTTTGTTGAGTCATAACCATTATGATCATCTGGACATTACCACAGTCCGGAAGTTAGAAGAAAAGTTTCAACCTACCTTTGTTGTGCCACTCGGAGTGGCTAGTTTTCTGAGGAAAAACGATATTGAAAATACCGTAGAATTAGATTGGTGGGAACACACGAATCAAAAAATAAAGATTACAGCTGTTCCCTCACAGCATTTCAGTGGCCGAGGATTTTATGATAGAGATCAATCTCTTTGGTGTGGTTTTGTGATAGAATATCAGGGGAAGAAGCTTTACTTCGCAGGGGACAGTGGTTATGGCAACTTCTTTAAGGATATCGGTAAGAAGTTTGGCCCCATGGATATCTCATTGATTCCCATTGGCGCATATCTCCCAAAATGGTTTATGTCACCCATTCATGTCTCCCCCCAGGAATCGATCAAGATCCACAAAGACGTTCAATCAAAACAGAGTATTGCCATGCATTTTGGGACTTTTCCCCTTGCTGATGATGGTATGGGAAGGGCTGAAAAAGACCTGATTTCCGCAATAAAAAAGGCAAAACTCAAGCAAGAAAGCTTCCTGATACCTGATGAGGGTGTTCCACTTGAATTTTAACCAGGATTAAATCCAGGCATCAGTCCTGTTCTTTAAATACCCTTTTCAGCAGGTCAGACGTTCTTGCCAATGGATCCTCCCGGATCTTTTGCTCCTCTTTGGCAATGAGGAAAAATAATCCATCCAGTGCTTTTTGAGTGGCATAATTTTCCAGGTCCGGGTCTACTTTATCAACAAACGGAACTTTGTTATAGGTATTGATGATATCTCCGTAGTATTTGGTCGCGTTGGTCTTGTCGAGCGCATTACCAATCACCGGTTTAAACTTCCCTCTCAATTGATCTGATGTTGTTCTCACCAGGTACTGGGTGGCTGCATCATCCTGACCTTTGAGAATGTCCCATGCATCCTGAATGGTCATTGATCGGATCGCCGTCACAAATATTGGTTTCGCCTCCTTAGCAGCTTCCTCGGCTCCCCTGTTCAATGTCTCAATGAATTGATCCACCTGTTTATCCAGCCCGATCGACCTTAGTTTATCTTCCACCCTTTGTACATCCGGAGGAAAGGGAATTTTGATTTGCGGATTTCCTAAATAACCATTCAATTTGGAAGCACTGGCTGACCCCTCGCTAATCCCTTTGATCAGGGCTTCTTTCAATCCACTGGCCACTTCCTCGGTTGAAAGTTGATCTGAACCTAAATAGCTGTCCAGTGTTTGTTGTATTTGTTGGGCAGTACATCCAAACATTAAAATGCCCAGGAATATTAATTTAGTGAAAGACTTCATGCCAAATGCTTTTTTAAAGTGCTAAATGTAAGTAGAATAAATAATTTTAACCTCAAAACCTCCTCATGAAGCAGACCCTTGCAGAAATCGTTTCCATTGGCGACGAAATCCTTTACGGACAAACCCTAGATACCAATTCACATTGGATAAGCAGCGCCCTGGATCAAATTGGTATCAAAGTGATCCGCAAGACCACATTGCCTGATTTAGCACAAGAAATCATGACGGGTCTCAAAGAAGCTGAAAACAGAGCTGACGTGGTTTTAATTACCGGAGGTTTAGGTCCAACCAAAGACGACCTCACCAAGCCGCTCCTGGCTGAATATTTTGGGGTTGACCTGGTCATGAATCAGGAAGCATTGAATGATATCGAGCAGCTTTTCACTAAGGCCAACCGGAAAATGACAGACCTTAACCGGATGCAGGCTGAGCTTCCGGCCAATTGCGAAAAGATCACCAATCACCTGGGCACGGCTCCTGGCATGTGGTTTAGGGAGCGTGGCAAGATCTTCGTCTCAATGCCTGGCGTACCTTATGAAATGAAGCGAATGATGACTGATTTTATCATTCCACGTTTGCAAAAAGAATTTGTAGACTACCATGTAGTACACAAAATGATCATGACCATTGGTATCCCCGAGTCATCACTTGCTGAAAAAATCAGTAACTGGGAGGAAAGCTTACCGAAGCACATCAAGCTGGCATATCTGCCAACCAAGAATACGGTGAAGCTGAGACTTACTTCAACTGGTGTTAATAAGGATACCCTTCAAAATGAAATCAATGATGAGGTAGAAAAACTGAAGCCTTTGATTGAAAAGTATATTTTTGGCTTTGATGAAGGAAATATTGAACACTTTATCGGGAAGAGACTGAAGGAACTGGGAAAAACCATCGCATGTGCCGAAAGCTGTACCGGTGGATATTTATCGCACCTGATCACATCAATTCCGGGAAGTTCTGCGTATTTTAAAGGAGCGGTTATTTCTTATTCCAATGAGGTAAAACAAAACACACTTCATGTAGATCCTGATACGTTGGAAAAACATGGAGCAGTGAGCGAAGAAGTAGTCCTGCAAATGGCCAAAAATGTGAGAGAACAACTACATGCAGACATTGGTTTATCCATAAGTGGGGTAGCTGGACCCGATGGAGGCTCAGAAGAAAAACCTGTGGGATTGATCTGGTTCGGTTATTCTGACAAGGAGAAAACCATTGCCAAAAAATATAATTTTTCGAAAGACAGGATTCTCAATATTGAATTTGGTGCCCGAAAGGCCCTGGACCTACTGAGAATTAACCTATCAGGAAAATGACGAAATTATTTATCTTTGTTATTCGATTTTTTAGATATAAACAGAATAATCTATGGCTGTCGTTGAAATGGTGATGCCTAAAATGGGCGAGAGCGTAATGGAAGGTACAGTGCTTTCCTGGCTCAAGAAAGCGGGAGATCACATTGATGAAGACGAATCACTTCTGGAAGTGGCCACGGATAAAGTAGACACCGAGATCCCTTCATCATACAGTGGCACAGTGAAAGAACTTTTAGCTGAAGAAGGTCAGGTAGTAGAAGTAGGGAAACCCATTGCCCTGATTGAAGTAGAAAGCAATGGTGCTGAAAAGCCAGCTAAAAATGAAGAAGAAATACCGGAACCTGAAGTAGCAGCAGATCAGCTCATTGAACAGGTAAACGGAGTAAAAGAAAGTATCTCTGACCCAATTCCACAGTCAGGTCGCTTCTACTCTCCATTGGTCAGAAACATCGCTAAACAGGAAAATATAGACTTTGCCGAATTGGAGACCATCCCTGGTACAGGGCAAGACGACCGGGTCACTAAAAATGACATTTTAGCCTACATAGATAAGAAAAAGTCTTCTACTTCAACGGTAGCAAAACCTACACAACATGCTCACGTTCAGCCCGTGGTCAGCGGTGAGGATGAGATCATCCAGATGGATCGCATGCGCAAGATGATCGCAGAGCGTATGCTTGACTCCAAAAGGACCTCACCCCATGTCACATCATTCGTAGAAGCGGATGTAACGAATATGGTCACCTGGAGAGGACGGATGAAAAAGGTGTTTATGGACAAGCACCAGACCACCCTCACCTATACTCCCATCATGATCGAGGCGGTGGTAAAAGCCATCCAGGATTACCCGATGATCAACATCCAGTTGGACGGAGATAACATTATTAAAAAGAATGCCATCAACATCGGTATGGCGGTTGCACTGCCCAACGGTAATCTGATTGTACCGGTCATTCACAATGCTGATAAAATGAATCTCCTACAGCTCACCCAAAAGGTAAATGACCTGGCCAGAAGGGCTCGTGAAAACCAGTTAAAAGCTGATGATCTGCAGGGAGGTACGTATACGATTTCAAATGTTGGCTCTTTTGGGAACGTGATGGGAACGCCCATTATCGTGCAACCTCAAGTAGGTATACTGGCATTAGGTACCATCGAAAAGAAGCCTTCCGTCATAGAAACTGACAAAGGAGATTTTATTGGCATCAGACACAAGATGTTCTTGTCTCACAGCTATGACCATAGAATTGTGGATGGAGCCCTGGGGGGCATGTTTGTGCGACGTGTCGCGGACTACCTGGAGCGTTTTGACCTGGGCAGAACCGATTAATTGCGGGTACCATGCATATGCATGCAGGAGATAGCGGCCATGATCATGACCACAGCAGTAAAAATCTGGGGATAGCTTTTTTTCTCAATTTTTTCTTTTCCATTGTAGAGTTCATCGGTGGCTGGTGGACCAACAGTGTAGCCATTTATTCTGACGCCATCCATGATCTGGGAGACAGCCTAAGTCTGGGTGCTGCCTGGTACTTTCAAAAGATCTCCAAAAAGGACCGAACGAAGAATTTTTCTTATGGATTCAGAAGATTTTCTGTCTTAGGGTCCATCATCAATGCCATTGTATTGATTGTTGGTTCGGTTTTAATCCTCACCGAAGCCATTCCTCGACTATTCGATCCCGTGCAACCCAATGCGGAAGGAATGATCTACCTGGCCATCGGAGGGATCATCGTGAATGTGATAGCAGCCACCAGGCTAAGTCATGGCCACTCGCTGAATGAAAAGGTGGTGTATCTGCACCTTTTAGAAGACGTGCTGGGGTGGACAGCCACCCTCATTGCCGCTATCATCATGAAGTTTTGGAGCCTTCCTCAGCTCGACCCCATTCTATCAATCGGGATCTCGATCTTTATTCTATTCAATGTATTCAAGAACCTCCGGAAAGCCATCAAAATCATTCTGCAGGGAACACCAGAGGAAATAGACCCCGATGCCATACATCAGGCATTGCAATCCATGCCGGAGATCAAACAAACCCACGACTGCCACATCTGGTCCATGGATGGTCAGTATCATATTCTTTCCATTCATGCAGTGGTGGAAGAAAACAAGAACATGCAGGAGTTGGCCACCATCAAGTCACGAGCAAAAGAGCTGCTAAAAGATTGCCACATCGATCATGCCACCATCGAATTTGAGACTTCAAAGGAGGATTGTGATCCTTGTTGACGCTGCGCATACTGAAGTAATTATCGCACAAGTGGAAAACAGATAAAGCTTAGATTTTATCTAAAATCTGGATAAATTCTTCAGGGGTAATTTCTATTTGCCTAATTATAGATCTAAGTAATGAGCGTCCAATATCTCGCCCCGGATGGTGGGGTATAGTAGTATACCTTCCGTCCGAATGACGATAAAATATATGACTTCCTTTTTGACGCTATATTTCAAAGCCCAGGAATAACAATACTTTTTCTAAGGTCTTGGCATCTACCAATGGTAGTTTACTCATACAGCCACCGAGATTTGCTGGAATCCTACAAACTCGGAAAAATTGTTGAGCTCATCTGATGAGAGCTCCTCTAAACAAAGCTCTATCACTTCCTTCAGGTTTTGTTGTAACTCATCTAATGTGGATCCTTGGGTATGAGCCCCTGGAAGATTGGGCACAATACCGATATATAGGCCTGTTTCCTTATCTCTTTCTATTTGTGCTGTAAACTGGTAGCTTTTCATTTCTATCATAAAAGTAGGTATTATTTGTTTGAACGTAAATTATTTTGGACGGATGTAAATTATTTTAACCTAAAAGACGGAAATGCTACACTTCCTCTTTCAACTCTTCCTTGTCATTCTGTAAATAGCTTCTCTTCTGCTGATGTGGTAATGGGCCATTCAGATGTTGGACTTCTCTTCAGGGTACTCGGCTATCTGTCAAGTCCTTTATGGATTGAAAAATAAAAATGGAGTCTAATACGCCTTTTTAAAAGAAAATCTTTAGCGACCCTTCGGAACACCAAAGAATGGTTAGGATGTGAGTCCAAAGCCAGTAATTATCGTACAAGTGAGACTTATTATCGCGACGATAAGGGGCTATTTCCTATGCACATCACTTGAGAAAAACCAGGGAAGATGGATTTAATGATATTATTTACGATTTTTTCCGATCGTATTCTCTTTTCGTAGTAAATCCTCGGCAAGATCCAAAGCTAAACAACAAATATTTCCATACGAATCATCGCCTTCCCTGTAAAGTTGATAGGCATTTATAAATTGATAATAAGCTCTTTTTGCTGTCTCACTTTCTTTTGCTCTCATAAAAGTTCTGAATGCCATGGCCCGAATATCTTCCCTGAAAATATCGTTGATATACGCTTTAAGCGCTTCGTCTGAGATAACTGTTTCAATATCAAGTTTCTCAAACATACTTCCTCTGTCCTTCTTTTTTCTGTCAAACAATTCTCTGAGAATCCCTCCTTTCCAGGCATCATAGTCTTTTTGCAATCTGGTAGGCTGCGCCATAAGGGAATTTCCATTTTCGTCCGCCGGATACAGAAGAAACTTTCTCTTAAAAGATTTCTTTAGTTTTCTGGGAAGTCTAAAATTGCTCATGACTTTTGAACTCTTAAGCGAATGGCTTCGGCTACAAAATTATTCAAAGAGACTTTTGTCTCTTTTGCCAGTAAAGCTGCCTCCTGATGAAGGGATGGAGGAATTCTCACATTAAAACTGCCTTTAAATGGTTTTTCTGGTTTTATGCCATTAGTCTCACAATCAATGAGGTAAGTATCAATCGCATCTTGAAAATCTTTCTCGAGATCGACACCTGTTTCTCCTTCATATGAAATAAGGCCCTGGATACCAAGCACTTTGCCAAACATTAGCTTATCCTTCTGACTGTACTCAATACTTCCAATGTATCCTTTATACTCCAGATTTTTCATAGGTCTATTTATCCTTTCTGGACATGAACCAAAAGTAACTAAATATAGTTGCATTACTGGATAAGTTTTAATGGATTTTTGGTACAACCGAGCGGTTAAGTTGATGATATAAAAGGTTTAGAAATATGAGAATGTAAAAGTTCCCAACCTTTTCCACCCCTTTACGTTCCCGCTTATACTTAATGTCAATCATACGAAAGGTCAAGGCTGTGGAACGGGTATTTGCACACCTTGAAGTTGAAACGAAAGCACTCTCGAAGAGCACTGGTATGCAATGTCTGGCCGGTTGTGGGCGGTGTTGTATGAAACCTGACATCGAGGCCAACCCACTGGAGTTTTTGCCCCTTGCTTTTTCCTGGTTCCTGGAAGGAAAAGCGGATGAAAAGCTGGATGAATTAAACGCGAATCCCTCCGGGATCTGCATGGTCTTCAGGCCTGTTCACCTGTCTGACAAGAATGGAAGCTGCGGGGATTACAACAATCGGGGGTTAATCTGCAGGTTGTTTGGCTACGCTACTTCCAGGGATAAAAATGGAGCAAGAAAACTGGTGACCTGTAACCTGATCAAGACAGAACAGCCCAATGCTTACCAGAAGGCTGTTGAAAAGATTGTCAATCATGAGGAAATTCCTTCATTCATCAATTACTATCAGCGGCTCTCACAAATTGATTTCAGGCTGGCAAATCAGATGCTGCCCATTAACGAAGCCATAAAGGTGGCCTTGCATGAAGTAATGAAACACTATAGCTACCGCAGATTCCCCGGAAAAAGAAAAGCCAGCTGATCAAGCAACCGGAATAAAAATATTTCATGCTTATCTTATATACAAAGCAGTTAGTTGATACTATATTTAATGTATGCGACTAACTGATGTCCTCTAGATAATAGCTGATGTTGGTTACCCACTAATCCTTGGTATTGGTTTCCTACTAATGGTGAGCTGTTATCTTGTGAAGGTTATGATTGGCATAATGAATGGTGATAGCTATTCGACAGGAACTGCTATTGGACTTGGTACACTACTGTTTGCTTGTCTGGGATTTGGTCTCCTTTTAGTAAAGATTGCCATGACTGCTTTAAGAAAAAGGCGTTAATAAATACTGAAAAAATTCTATTTTAGTAGCTTCCAAATGAAAACCCATGGAAGGACAAAGCCCCTCAGCTATTCTAAAAACCCTTAAAACAATCCACTGGTCACTGGTGGCAGGATTATCGCTTTTTGCTGCAGTTGTGGCTTTCCAACTGGGTACGAATCCAGAAACGACTTTCTTCACTCCTGAAAACCCCCTTGTCTTTATTCCAGTATTTTCAGGCATTTTCCTGATCCCTGTATCGCTGGTATTGTTTAACAGACAAATGGATCAGGCAAAAAACAAAAAAGAACTCCAGGATAAGCTGGCAGGTTTTCAAACTGCTCACATCGTAAAGATGGCCATGCTGGAAGGGGTTGGCTTGTTCTCGCTGGTAGCATGTTTCGTTACCTTCACTACCGCCAATTTCTTCTTATTTGCTTTAGTTATCATCCTGATGGCCGGAAGTGCCCCTACCGCATTCAAACTTGGAGCACGCCTCAGTTTGTCAAGAGAGGAAATACAGCAATTGGGGAACCAATGAACTATGATATTAAGCTTCTGAGGGACACCGAGCTTGATGAATTCATCGAATTACTTCACGTATTCGAAGAAGTGTTTGACCTGAAAAAACTACCCCTTCCATCACGAGAGCACCTGCAGAAGGTGATGGAATTTCCCGGTTTTTTTAGTATGGTGGTGGCAGTGGAAGACCATAAGGTCATTGGGGGTTTGACAGCGTATACGTTTGAGCAATATCACTCCACGCAACCAATTGCTTATATCTACGATCTGGCAGTTTTAGCCAGACACCAGCGAAAAGGCATTGGAAAATCATTGATCAATGCTTTTAATGAGCACTGTAAATCACTGGGTTACCAGGAAGTATTTGTTCAGGCCGAAAAGGAAGATATACATGCCGTAGATTTCTATCGGCAGACGCCAATAACTGAAGAGGAGGATGTGGCGCATTTCTACTATACGCTTTAGATTAAGTATCTGCTGTTTGGCAATTCTTTGCCATAAAAAAAGGGCTCCCATAAGAAGCCCTCTTTCAATATTTTGAGTTTCAATCTATTATCGCGTCCTTACAGTTCTACCGGAAGTTGTCCGGCCTGAACTTGATGAGTTTGATGACCTTGAAGTCCGTCCGCTGGATGAGCTTACCGAAGTTCTGGATCTTGAGCTGGAACTCGAAGAAACCCTTCCCGATGAAGCACTTCTGGAGTTGGATGCGGTATACACCCTTCCGCTATTTCCTTTGTTCACTCCCGGGCCATTACCTTGTCCTTTTCCCTGGCCACTGCCTCTACCTACACCCACTCCGTGATCACGTACTCCATTGTTGCCCTTGTTACCATTTCCTACACCATTTCCATTGCCTCTTCCTACTCCGGCACCATGGTCACGTACTCCGTTGTTACCTTTACTACCACCGTTTCCTCTTCCATAATCAGGATTTCGTCCGGAATCTCTGGAAGGACCATGATTCACCCTTTCGATTCTTCCATTGTCAGTCCTATCAACCCGATACCTTTCAGCAGGTGTAGGTTTATACCTTTCTGGTCCTTTTTTATAGTTTGCGTGGTTGTTACCCTGATTGTGGCCATGATGGTTTCCATGATGATGGCCATGGTTTACAATCACAACATTTGGTCTGTAGTACACATGATTGTACCTATAATAATAAGGGTGACCCACTCTCACTCTGTAGCTCATGTAGTAGTCTCTGTGGAATCCACAAAAGCTGGAACATACATGGCTACGGAAAGGATAATAATCCCTATACGCAGTATTGAAAATAAATCCCCTGCCATCTAATCGCACATCTACAAAAACGCCTCCTCGCTGCAGGACTACATCAAAATATAGCCTTCCACGATCCCAAAATCTTCTGGTATGCACCATGTGGAAATCATAATAATTTCTTTCCAATGTCCATTGAACCTCAGGTGGCATACCCCACAGATGCTGTGTTCCATAAGACGTGTAAAATATCCCCTGTGCCTCACTTTTAATTGCAAAAGAAAAAGCAGCTATCGATAATATGATCATTAACCTTTTCATGATTTCCTTGATTTGGTATTCGTGGGTATATACACAACGATAATGCCAAAAAAGTCCTTAGAATATGGTTAATATGACCATAAGGCTACACTTTATGCATTTAGCAGTAATGAATGCAGGATTAATTTTTTAAACTCTGATAATCTCGCAAGAGATTTTTTGAGCTAAACAGCAGTGATTTATCCTGAAATAAGTGGAATAAGCTACCTGGAAGTGAAAAGCAGGAGCCCGTACGCTACCACCATGAACCAAAATCGGTACTCCAGAAAGGATGGAATAAAGCCAAGTTGCATTAATACAAGCAAAAGGACCAGTACGACGGAAATGATTCTTAAGAGGTTTCTAGTACTTCTATTCATGATTTTTTGTGGTTCTTTCGGTAAATATAAAAGTTGTCTGGTATTTTGATGATAATTGTGGAAAAATCTGTAAAAGTAGCTTGGCAAAGATCAGTAAAGATGTATCTG
This sequence comes from Cyclobacteriaceae bacterium, assembly GCA_965223915.1. GTDB lineage: Bacteria > Bacteroidota > Bacteroidia > Cytophagales > Cyclobacteriaceae > UBA7330. Next base: position 5,861,931 of record OZ245027.1, read on the forward strand.
AGGCGGTAAAGACCCTCAAAAAGGGAGAGGTCATCGGCATTCCTACGGAGACCGTCTATGGCCTTGCCGGCAACGCTTTCGATGAAAATGCCTTACTTAAGATCTTCAAAGTAAAAAACAGACCAAAATTTGATCCGTTGATCGCGCATGTGGATTCACTGGAAAAGGCCAGGGACTTGATTCGGGAATTCCCTTCCAATGCTTTACAATTGGCCAAACAGTTTTGGCCTGGTCCGCTCACCCTTTTACTTGATAAAAAAACAAACGTACCGGACCTACTCACCGCCGGCTCCGAAAGAGTGGCTATCCGCATACCTGATCACCCCCTGACGCAGCAGATGCTGGAGGGACTGGAGTTTCCTGTGGCTGCACCCAGCGCTAACCCCTTCGGTTATGTTTCACCCACTACGGCACAGCATGTAGACAATCAGTTGGGAGATAAAATCCCCTTTATTTTAGATGGTGGTCCATGTGAAATTGGCCTGGAATCAACCATTATTGGGTTTGAAGACGAGAAACCAATAATATATAGATTAGGGGGTATCAAACTGGAGGACATTGAAGCCTGTGTGGGTAAGGTGAAGCTAAATCTCAACCTTAGCAGCAACCCGCTGGCTCCGGGCATGCTCAAATCTCATTATGCTCCTTTAAAAAAGATCATTGTGGGCCGGGTGCCCGAGCTGGCATCAAAATATCAGCATAAAAAAATTGGCATCATCAGTTTTAAAGAGGATTTCAGCTATCTGAATGGATCCAGACAGATCATCTTATCAAAGCAGGGAGATCTTGGAGAAGCTGCCAAAAATCTATTTGATGCTTTGAGAACCATGGACCAGGCTGACATTGACCTGATCATCACTCAGCGATTTCCAGTGGAAGGGCTGGGCAAAGCCATCAATGACAGACTTCGACGTGCTTCATCCTAGCGCATTTTTGCCGTTTTGATAAAAAGACTTTCAATATTTTTATTCACGCCGAAATAACAGCGTTAACTTTGCATTTAACTTTAATCAATACATTTTAGCAGAAATTTCTACAAATGACTACAATCGACGATTTCAATTTTAGAAACAGGAAAGCATTGATCCGGGTAGATTTCAATGTACCCCTCAATGAAAAGTTTGAGGTCACTGACGAAACCAGAATTAATGCTGCCATACCTACCCTTAAGAAAATTCTAAACGAAGGTGGGTCTACCATCCTCATGAGCCACCTTGGAAGACCTAAAGACGGTCCCGAAGAGAAGTTTTCGCTAAAGCATATCGTTCCCAATCTATCCGAGAAGCTTGATGTACAGGTAAAATTTGCCAGCGATTGTATAGGAGAAGAAGCTTTGGAGATGGCACGAAATTTAGGATCGGGAGAGGTCCTTCTCCTGGAAAACGTTAGGTTCTACCCGGAAGAGACAAAAGGTGATGAAGCTTTTTCAAAGAAATTAGCTGTATTAGGTGACATCTATGTGAATGATGCTTTCGGTACAGCCCACAGGGCACATGCATCTACCACCATTGTAGCCAAGTTTTTCAATGATAAATGTGCCGGTTTTGTGATGAAGCAAGAACTGGAAAATGCCAAGAAAGTACTGGATGATGCTGCAAAACCTTTCACAGCCATCATGGGTGGTGCAAAGGTGTCCGACAAAATCCTGATTATTGAACGGCTACTGGGTGTTGCTGATAACATCATCATTGGGGGCGGGATGTCATACACCTTTGCCAAGGCCAAAGGGGGTAAAATCGGCAAGTCACTCCTGGAAGCAGATAAGATGGATCTGACCAAAGAATTAGAACAAAAAGCCAAAGAAAAAGGGGTGAAAATAATTTTACCTGTGGACACGGTGATCGCTGATGACTTCAGCAATGAGGCCAATACACAAACAGTCAAATCCGGTGAGATACCTGATGACTGGCAGGGACTCGACATCGGACCTGAGTCGGTTAAATTATTTTCTGACATCCTTAAAGATTCCAAAACAATCTTATGGAATGGTCCTATGGGCGTATTTGAATTCCCGACTTTTGCCAAAGGGACCGATGCCATTGCCAATGCCGTTGTGAAAGCAACTGAAGGAGGTGCCTTCTCATTGATCGGGGGTGGTGACTCGGCATCAGCTATCAATAATTTAGGCTACGGAGACAAGGTATCCTATGTCTCTACTGGCGGTGGTGCATTGCTGGAGTATATGGAAGGGAAAGTGCTTCCCGGAGTGGCCGCATTGGAAGAAGTAAAATCGTTATAATCACTTTTCAGGATTTGGGCTGATTGGATTTCAGTCCGAATCCTGAATTTTTCTCATACACCAGGCCTTCATCCATCAGCATCCTGATAGCTTGTATGAGCTGGTCCTCACTTACTTTAGGAAACGTTTTTTTCAGCTGCTGAATTGAATGTTCGCCTCTGTTTAACGTGGCCATCAATTCTTTATCACTGATCTGAGTGGTCTTTCGTTTTCTTTCCACACATACATCACACACTCCACAATCATCATCCGTGTGTTCATCAAAGTATTCCTGGATGATCTGGGTCCTGCAGCGTGTGGTATTTTGGGCATACTTAGCCACTGATTTGGCCTTTTCCAGCGTTACCTGTCGTCTCCAGGCGATTTGCTTCTTATCCAGCGGCAAATCATTGGCATCATACCTTGGAGTGAGAAAAGTGATCTGAGCCTGATCTGAGCCATGGTGGTATTCCAGCACATCCAGTTTCTGTAAGTACTCCAGATCTTTGAAAACACGTGGCACACTTTCTTTGACAAGCCTGGAAATATCCTGCTCTTTGATATTAACAAATCCCACATACAATTCCCCGCCATATAAGCGTAAAAGAACTTTGATCAATGAATCGAAATTTACATGTGCCACCTGAAACTTATATAACTCTTCAGGCTTGAGCAAAAACATAATTCGGGAAGCTTCCCGATAGGCATCGGTGATTTGAATGAGTCCTTCATCTTCCAGCTTAGACAATGCATGGTAGGTCTCTACAGACGGTAAATTAAATGTTGCGGTAAAATCTGCATAGATAAAGTCAAAGCTAGAAAGTGCGTTGCTCCCCACTGCGAGCTTGTAATAATTGGCCAGAGCCTGGTAAACCCGCTTAATAAATGATACCTCAACCGCAGACTTTTCTGTACGTGTTTCCAAATCATCAATATCTCCCTGATGATATAAGATCACAGCAAAAGCTTTCTTTTCATCTCTTCCCGCTCTTCCCGCTTCCTGGTAATAGGCCTCCAGGGAATCCGGCAAATCGTAGTGAATGACTGAACGTACATCTGGCTTGTCAATACCCATCCCAAAAGCATTGGTAGCCACGATCACCCGTGTCCGTCCCTTGATCCAGGCTTCTTGCTTCGATGTCCTATCCTGCGGGCTCAGCCCCGCGTGGTAGAAATCCGCTGAAACGCTGTTTCTCCTTAGCTTTTCGGCAATCAATTGGGTTCGCTTCCTGCTGCGTACATAAACAATAGCTGTTCCGGGTACATTGTTAAGGATCTCCATCATTTTGGCTTCCTTATTTTCCAGATTGAATACGGAATAAGAAAGATTGGACCTGGCAAAGCTCTTTTTGAAAATTTCAGGATCTTTAAATACCAGTTTACCGAGAATATCTTCTTTCACCTCCCTGGTCGCTGAAGCAGTTACGGCAATGACTTTTTCCAGTTTAAACTCGTTGATAAAATCGGCTATCTGCAAGTATGGTGGCCGGAAGTCATAGCCCCATTGAGAAATACAATGGGCCTCATCAATCGCTAACAGACCAATCTTCATTTTTCCTGCCCGTTCCAGAAATAGCTCAGTCTTTAACCGCTCCGGGCTAACATACAGGAATTTTATACTTCCATAAATACAGTTGTCGAGTGTGATGTCAATTTCTCTTTTCGACATCCCCGAAAAAAGAGCCTCCGCCTTTATCCCCCTGAAATTGAGCTGCTCCACCTGATCTTTCATCAATGCAATCAGGGGTGAAACCACAATGCAAATACCATCCAGACAAAGCCCCGGCACCTGAAAGCAAATAGACTTGCCACCACCTGTCGGCAACAAAGCAAGGGTGTGATGTCCCTCCAGCACAGCCTCAATAATATCTTGTTGTAAAGGCCTGAAAGAGGTATATCCCCAGTATTTCTTTAGTATGGTTAAAGGGTCGTTCAAAGAATTGAGTAATTATCTGACGAAGATACCCTGTTAATCGCTTTTAGGATAATCTCTGAGATCCAGCACAAAAGCACCTTGCTCATTGGTATCAAAATAATTAAAATTCCCTTCATTCAAATAATTGATCAGCGCGGTTCTTTCTCTCCAGTTGCTTATCGGTCCTATTACCAGAAACTTTGATTGTATTTTGCTTATCAATTCCTGATCCAATACCTGTAGCACCGTGATGTCAGCATCAATGGGTTGGCTGATTGATCCCTTTGTATCATCATCTACCACCAAAATCCTCAATCCTTTCCAAACGGTAAAATGGATCCCATCTCTGGTGATTATGTCTGTCTCTTGAGAATTGTCTAAGTCAGCTGTTACCTGATGTAATCCACTCACCAATCTATGGGGATCAATACTAAATGAAGCAACTTCGGGGAGTGATTCAGTATTTCCAAATGTTAGCAGATGTGTTTCCTTGCCACTAATTAAATCAATGGCCAAAGCATCTCTAGAATGATAGACAATAATCCTTTTCTGATGATTCCTTTGATATTCCTCAAAAGAAAAATTAGCGAAGATCAAAAAGAGGCAACACAGTGAAAATATCAATGCATGAAAATGATAATTCCTCACGGCATGAAAAAAATATAGCATAAAGAGATACAGTAACAACACGGAAACTCCTCCCAGATACAGCCAATCAACTACAGGAAAAGGTAAGACCTGGATCCGGAGGATCAGCCAGTTTATCCATTCCACAAAACCTCCCAACAAAAACCCGATCGTCTCCCCTGCGATGGCAGAGAAACTGCCCACACCCAACATAAACAACCCAGTAGAAAGCATGACCATTGAGGATGGGATTACAATCATATTGGAGAAGAGGAAGTACGTTGGGAATTGGTGAAAATAATAGATTGACAACGGAAAGGTGACCAACTGAGCTGCAATGGAGACACTGATGATGGCCCATAGGTAATCAAAAAATTTATTGGGGGTGTTCCATAGCTGGTATATAGGTGGTTGAAACATCACAATGCCCAGCACAGCAATAAATGACAACTGAAAACCCACTTCAAATACGAAATATGGATTGTACAACAACAAAATAAATGCTGCCAACCCCAGTGAATTGTAGATATTGGTCTTCCGTCCGGATGATTCCGCCAGTATGATCACACTAAACATGGTAGCAGCCCTCATTACGGATGGAGAAAACCCCGTAATTAACGCGTAGCACCAGATGACTGTCAGTGAAATCACCACAAAGAAAACCTTACCCCAGGAAGTCGTTTTCAGTTGACCAAATACCAGTGTGATGAGTAAATAAACAATCCCAACATGAAGTCCTGATACAGCCAGGACATGCATGGCCCCTGCAGCTGAATACGCTTCCTTTATTTCTGCATCCAAAAAATCTTTCACACCTATCAGCAAGGCGTTTATTACAGCAGCTTCCTGATCTCCTGGGATAAAATCAGCAATCATTTTACTGGATGAAGTTCTAACCTTGAAAGCGAAACCCAATACAGGATTGGCTGGATTGTACCCTACAACCTCCAGGTCTTCATGAGACACAAAGGCATGAGCAAAGATATTTTTGTGTGCCAAATACTGCCTATAGTTGAATTCATCTGGGTTTTTTGGGGTATCAATTTCAAAAAAAGTCCCTTCTACATAAAACTGGGTTCCATAGGGAAATATGACAGGCAGGCTATCTTTTTTTACATACAAGTACATCTTTCCTCCAACCACCTTTTGACCACTTTCAGTCAGTATCTGATCTAAAGCTAATTCATACCTGAAATAATTTTCCCGTTCATAGTGATCCGAAACTACCTTTCCTGAAAATGCAATAACCTCATCATGAAGATTTTGATAATGATCACCGCGGTTTCGATCATCATTCAATACAGCCAGATACCCTCCTAAAAACGTGATCAAAAGCAGGGTGCTAAAACCTGATAGTACCCTGAACAGCTCCAGTTTTCTTTTTCTGAAAAAGAATGCAGTAAAAAATACTGGAATAATCAATACGGCAGTTGTAAAATAGGCTCTATCCCATAGTTCGGGGATTTTGGCATTCAGTACGATGCCAACAATCAGTGCCAAAGAATAGCGAACAAATGGAAAAGCGTTCCAGATATTCATATAATGAGATCAGGTAGGTGAAATTGGCAGCAGTCATATGATATAAAATCAATATTACGACCGCTACTGATAACCGTTACCCATTAAAGATGGCAATAAAAATGAATATTACATAACGCAATAGAACCTATTTACACTTTCTAGGTCTTCAGAATCATTTTGTAGTGAAGAATATTGCATTCTTCGAACTGATCCCCTACCTGTTGGAAACCAAATTTCTTGTAGAGTGGAATGGCCGGTATCTGAGCGTTGAGATAGAGTGTATGCCCCTTCCCCATCTTTTCTTCAATGTCTTTGAGAGTATATTCAACCAACATGGAACCTATCTGCTTGCCTCGATGTGATTTCTTCACAACAAAGCGCTCCAGTTTAATTCCATCATAGGTCTTCCTCCACCTGGCCGCCCCAATGGGTTGATCATTTTCATCAAGAGCGACGATATGATGGGATGTTTCTTCGAACTGATCAAATTCCTCCTCTCTGGACACTCTCTGTTCTATGACAAATACTTCCTGTCGGATATCAAATGCCCTCGACCTGAGGATGTCAGTGGTCGCGTTGAGGACTTTAATCTTTTGAAGACTCGGCATGACTGGTATAGGCGTTGACGATGTCTTTTACCAATTTATGACGGACCACATCCGTATGATTAAGATTCACGAAACCGATACCTTTAATGTCTTTGAGTACCTCAATGGCATCAATCAACCCTGACTTTTGACGCGGGGGGAGGTCAATCTGTGACCGGTCACCGGTAACAATGGCCTTTGACTCAGGTCCCATCCTTGTTAAAAACATCTTGATCTGCATGGGTGTGGTATTTTGAGCCTCATCCAGCAGGATATAGGCATGATTAAGTGTCCTACCCCTCATATAAGCCAGCGGCGCGATTTCAATCACTCCGTTCTCCCTATAGTATTTAAGCTTTTCTCCCGGGATCATATCATGGAGTGCATCATAGATTGGTCTCAAATAGGGATCTATCTTTTCCTTCAGGTCGCCCGGTAAAAACCCAAGGTTCTCGCCAGCCTCCACAGCTGGTCTGGTAATAATAATTTTTTTAACCTCTTTATTCTTCAGTGCCCTCACTGCCAAAGCCACAGAAATATAGGTTTTGCCGGTACCTGCAGGACCAATGGCAAAAACAAGATCATTTTTAGCTACTGCTTTTACCAGTGCTTTCTGATTTTTTGTCCTGGGGTAGATTTTTGAGCCCTTTGTTCCAAAAATCAGAATATCTTCTGAGATCCGGCTATGCTCCTCTTCATGCTCTTCATTGATATAGGAGACCACATTTTCATGAGTGACTTTCCCATATTTATCGTAGTGACTGATGAGCGAATTCAGGATTTCATTGATTCTCAAGATTTGCGGTGCAGTACCTTGAATCTTGATCTCATTGCCCCGGGAAATAATTTTGCTTTCTGGAAAAGCTGACGCTATTTCTTTGATGTTCTTGTTCTCAATCCCCAGAAAATCTATCAGGGACATGTTCTCCAGCGTAATGATTTTTTCTAGCAAATGCGTAATGTATTTTCTGTTACTCTTTGATTGATCCTGATAATATTACTTTTGCTCAAAGTAATAAATTTTTTTAGTTATCGCGATGTCTGTGATCACATTTATATCGGATTTTGGGACCGAAGACCACTATGTGGCCGCGGTAAAAGCTACCATCCTTCGGCACAATCCTGAATGCCAAATCATAGACTTGAGTCATCATATTGGTCAGGCTGATATTGCTCATGCTGCTTATGTCCTTAGGAATGTATATAACGATTTTCCTGAACATACGGTTCACCTATGTGCCGTTGACTCAGTAAGCAAGGAGCCGTCCGCACTTCTAGCCATTCAGTGGAGAAATCACTTTTTTGTTGGACCGGATAGTGGACTATTCAGCTTAATCGGAGACCTTGAAAAAGGTGAAATAGTGGAGATTAAAGGCGAATCCGGTACAGATTCCACCTTTGTCGCCAAAGACATACTGGCTCCTGTTGTGGCTAAAATTGTACGCGACAAAAAACTCACATCAGTGGGTTCACCATACAAAGACCTCAAAAAACTTCTTGCACGTCAACTTAAAGTGACGAAAAAAGAAATAGCCGGGAATGTGATCAGGGTTGATCATTATGGTAACCTGATCACCAATATCAACCGCGAAGAATTTGATACGATCACAAAACTCAATGGAAACAGTAACTTTCAAATTCAGTTCGGGAGAGAAAAATCACCGAAAATTCACCAGTCCTACCACGAAGTAGAATCCGGAGAATGTTTTGTCATCTTCAATTCCAGCGGGAACATTCAAATCGGCATCAACAAGGGGAATGCTTCTGAGCTTCTGGGACTTTATCTGGATACCCCCATAAATATTTACTTCGATATATGATTATCAGAATAGTAAGAATGTCTTTTCATCCCGAAAAAGTGGATGCATTTTTAGACATATTCAATACAACAATGACAAAAATTCGTGGATCTGAAGGCTGCAGCAACCTCTCCTTACACCGTGATCACAAAGCAGCCAATGTATATTTCACCATCAGCCATTGGGAAACAGCTGCCCATTTGGAGCGATACAGAAAATCCCAATTGTTCAATACTACCTGGGGACAAGTAAAATTACTGTTCAATGATCAGCCTGTTGCTTACAGTCTCGAGGGGTAGATCGAACCTTATATATTTTTAAACCTATCAAACCTGTCAGGTTTTAGAAACCTGACAGGTTTAAGGTTTAAAAGATAAAAAGGTATTAAAAAAGGTTAAATGACTAATGCATGTAGTCTAATGCCCGGTACAAACAGCTACTCCATCAAAGAAGTAATCCTGGTTGGCGCCAACGTTGGCATAAGAAAGGACCATATTTTTGAAGTAAAGTTCATCCATATGAACCTTAATACTTCCATTCATATTCAGGAAGGTGTCATATGTAAGCGTTTCTCCATTAGATAGTTGTGCCTGATCCAAAACAGTAACACTTGTGCCAGTACTTCCTTCAATTGGATTGAGCTTAAATGCCAGCTCTCCCACTTCACTAATTGATCCAAAGTGCAGATGTGCTGGATGGTTTATTTTTTTACTCGTGTTGTCCACCTTAATGGAGATCTCAAGCTTACCCGGGGCCAGTTCAGATACCTTTACATTCCCGTAAACCGGATTGTAATTTGCCTGTCGCATGGGATAATCTACAGAGCGAACCAGGTTTTCAGGATCCTGGTTGATATCACAAGAAAGTAACAGTAAAACTGGAAGTATCAATAAAAGATTTTTCATCGGCTCAAATATCTATTCATAAATATAACATCATTGCAACTCAAATAGTTGTTTGATTGTTAAAATTACTTACTTCTTTACCTCAATTCACATAAAAGCAATACATATGACGCTTTGGAGGACCTCCTTTATCTTGCTAAGTCTTTTTCTTCATAAAGCACTGGTTGCTCAGGTGCCACAACAAGCCAACGATATTTCACCGCTGTTGATTGGTGAGCAAGTACCCAATATCCACATGGTTTCAGCTGCCAATAAGTCTGATTCATTGCTTAATCTGGTGATGCGGCAACCTACGGTGCTTGTTTTCTACCGGGGAGGCTGGTGTCCATTTTGCAATATCCAATTGGCGGAGATGAACAAGATCAAAGATGACATCCTAAGTCTCGGATTTCAGATCATTGCTATCGGAGCAGACGCACCTGACAAGTTGAGAAATACCAGTGATGATAATGAACTACAGTACAGCTTGTATTCTGATGCGGATACTAAGATCAGCCAGGCATTCGGCATCGCCTTTCAAGCACCGGAGCGGAAAAAAGAACAATTAAAGCAATTTTCCAATGGTGCCAATCCTGGCAATCTTCCTGTACCGTCCGTATTTATCATTGACCAGCAAGGGTATATCCAGTTTGAATATATCAACCCGGACTATAAAGTGAGATTAAAAAGTGAAATGCTCATGGCAGTATTAAAAGTCCTTAACAACCAAAGTATCAACAAATAAAGGTTTTGGCTCCACCTTCAGAACTTCTTCGGCAAACTCAAATACAGATTTTCTGACACTCCCCAGGTCTTTGCTTTTGATATAGGATGCGACCACATGCTCCCCCACATTGGGAAATTCGACAACCCGAACCGCTTCATCTGACGTAGAGGTGGACCGGGCAAACTTTTTGATAGTCTCAATGGAGACTACATTATCTTTAGCTTGTTCATTTTTATAATAGTAGCCAAGAAAATAAGGTTGAGTCACCGCTTTGAATACTTCGTTGGTCATCGTTTCTTCCAACAGCTTTTGCAAGGCTGCAATGGCCTCAATCCTATATTTTGAAGTCCAAAATTGATCTTCAAGTGGGTCTGAGTCTTGGGAACTTCGGAATTCACCTGCGATCATTTTACCTAATTGCAAACCCCAGGGTTTTGTCAGGATTTTGGTTGATTGATCAGCGATCTCTATGTTAGGAGAGAAAAGGATGAGGGCATCAATCATTTCCGGATTGGCTCCGGCCAGGTAGATAGAAAGGGTGCCCCCGGTAGAAGTGGACATAACAATTACATCATCACCGATTAACTGACCAATGGCTATCGCTTCTTTGGCACTTTCAATCAACCCATTGGGAGTAAGTTCTGTCATGGACTCTTCGCCTGCCAGACCATGGTTGGCCAGTCTGGAAAGATATAAGTTAAATCCATACTGCCTGGCAAACTCCAGGTGGATCGGACTTCCCTCTTCATGTGACGCCGAAAAGCCATGAAGATACACTACCGAATAAGGTGTTTTGGACTTTAAAGAATCTGCCCAGATGATTTTAGCCTCGTTACCTGGTCTGATATTCGGGAAAACAGACTCTTTCTCAGCAACATAATTGTCAAGACCTTCAAGGTTCACCCCCGCTGGTAATTCAATCCTGGCAGATGTGATCGGTTCGTAGGTTACCCTGGGACCCACGAAATAGGCAATTGCAAGCGCAAACAACGAAGCAAAAGCGATTTTTATAGCTCTCATCAAATATGTGGTTGGCTACTTAAAGATACTACCTATTGGTTGAAACAGTTAGCTCGTAAGGAGAATTAAGCAAACGATCATTATCATTTAATGGCAAATCTTTATAAATTCAATAAAACTCAATTAGAAGTATAACAGACAGGAGCCGCCATGAAAAAATCATCCAGAATTGTACTCGTTTTAATTACTATTTTGTTTTTCACTAGCTGTATCAGAGTGGAAACTGTGATCAGAGTAAACAAAGATGGCAGTGGTACCATCACAGAAAATGTGATGATGAGCAAAGCCTTTGCCGATATGATGCGTTCATTCGGTGAATCCTTTGGTGCCGAGGAAGAAGGCACACAGCCCTTCTCTCTTTTTGATAAAGAAAAACTTACCAGTCAGGCCAGTGAATACGGAGCCGGGGTGACGTACCAATCAGGAAGAGAAATTAAAGAGAAAGATTGGGAAGGTTATTCTGCAGTGTACGCATTTACGGATATCTCGCAGGTGAAACTGAACACCAGTCAGGATGATAAAGTAGATACCGGAATGACACCTCCAGCCATGGACGACACAGAAGAGGACATGGGGGATGAAGAATTTTACTATTTCGCTTTTGAAAGAGGGAAAACACCCACATTAATTATTAACCGATCAGAAGTTGAAATGAGCGGCGATGAAGACACCGGCGTGTCAGAGGATGATGAGATTGGAGAAATGGATGATATCGGAAACGAAATGATGAAGATGTTTGAAGGGATGCGTTTTAGTATGACCATCGAAGTAGATGGTAAAATTTCAAATACCAATGCCTCCTATAGAAACGGATCATCAATCACTTTGCTCGACATGGATTTTGGTAAAATGATGAAAAATAAAGAAGCTTTCACCGAACTGACTAAAAAGAAACCAGAAACCACTTTGGAGATGAAAGCATTTATGGAAAAGTTCGATGGACTCATGGTCGAGTTAGAACAACCCGTAACAGTTCGTTTTAAATAAGTTTTTGTATTCTGACAGCAAAGTAAAATAAAACCATTTATTATGCAACCTTATGGTTGCTTTTAAAGTTTAAGTTTATATTGCAACCTTATAGTTGCTTAAATAACTTTAAACATTATTAGACATGAAAGATGTAATCAAAAAAAATCAACAAATTAACTTTCCTATGCAGGATGTTTGGAAGGCCATTGCTACAGCAGAAGAAATCTCCACCTGGTTTATTCATGCAGACTTTAAAGCAGAAGCCGGCTATGAGTACACTTTTACTCATGAGGATACCAAAATCAAAGGAAAGGTACTGGAAGCTTCTCCTTTTCACACACTGATCTATACCTGGATTGTTGGAGGAACAGGCGTGGAAACCACTGTCAAGTGGAATCTTGAAGAAAACGAGTCTGGAACGTTACTGACTTTGGAACACTCGGGTATTGCCAACTATCCTACCGAAGAAATGGCAACAAACATGTTCAGCAGTTTCGATAAGGGTTGGGAATCGTGCATTGTCAATCTGGCAAAGTATCTCAACAAAGAAAATGTCGCATAAAATCAATAAAATATTCAAGGCCATAGCTGACCCAACCAGGCGTGAGATCTTTCACATATTGGTTTTGACAAGCACTGCATTATCCATTACTCAGATTTCTGATCATTTCAGTATGAGTCGCCAGGCGGTGACCAAACACATCAAATACCTGGAAGTGGCCGGACTGGTAGAAATTAATGATAATGGTCGCGAGCGGTTTTGTCAGGCCAATGCGCTTCCTCTAAAGGAGATCAACGATTGGATATCCTTTTATGAGAAGTTCTGGGATGACAAATTGTCGAAACTGGTTAGCCACCTTGAACAAAAATCTAAAACTTAACACCTATTTTTTTATCATATTACGCAACCTTTTAGTTGCATTTAAATCTAATTAATCATGAAAACTCGAAACATTTTTATACTCAGTTTAATTTGTATGACCACTATTGCTTTTTCGGCATTAACAGAGATTTCAAAAAAGGAAAGAGATCTCGCTTCATCATACCTAAGAGAAACCCAGCAAAAATTGATCAGGACGGTGAAACCATTGAGCGAGGAACAACTCAAATTCAAAGCAAGTCCGGAATCCTGGTCTATTGCTGAATGTGTAGAACATCTGGCCTTATCCGAGGAGCTAATCTTCTCCTGGTCCCAGGACGCACTTAGCAATAGTGCAGAAAAAGGAGAAATCGCTTTCCAGGATGAGGTGTTGATTAATATCCTCACGGATAGAACACAAAAGAGTAAAACCACTAGCACTTTGGAGCCTAAGGGTTCTTTTAAATCAGCAGAAGAAGCTCTGAGAAATTTCAATGAGAGGAGGAAACAACATATTCAATATGTGAAAACCACTACGGATCCCCTTCGTACCAGCTATTTTGATTTTCCTTTTGGTAAGGGAGACGCTTACCAGGTGATATTATTACTGGCAGCTCATACTGAAAGACATACCGATCAGATTCTCGAGATTATATCGAGTGACGGATTTCCAAAATCAAACTAAATCATAGTAATTCTTAATATTTAGGCATTGGGAGCAGAACGGCTCCTGATGCTTTTTTTGCAATAGAAAACACCTACATACAATTATACGTTAACATATCAGGTCAATATTTGCGAGTTATTTGATGTAGAATAAGCCTATCTTAATCAGGTAAAGGGATCAAAACACAATAAAGAACCAGTATAACTCTACAGACCGGTATGATTGAATGCTATTCTAGCTATACACTGGATACTAATAAAACAGTCATTAAGAATAATAATGTTTTGCATAAGAACTATTTTCTTAAAATCTAGGTAATTTTAGCCATCCAAAACGCAGTATAAAAAATAAATTATAGCCCTTTTTTGGTCAATTTGTCAAATTTTTAAATTACGACAAAATACAGAATATTCTATAACAATATCGTTAGTTATAATAATATTCTTCTGACCAAGAAAAAAATTACTCCTCTCTAAAACCACTTTTCCAGCACACTTTTCTTATATGGTTGATACTCATCACCCTGCGCTAAAAATAAAGGAAATGATTGGGAATAAACATTTATTTATATATACCTTTTTACATTATATGTCATATATATAATAGTAAAAATTTATTCTTACTTTATTAGTTAACTATTTATTGTATTTTTCTAATATATCAGAAATAATTCATTTCTATAATTCAGAGGTTTCACACTGATTATCAGCGCCATAAATGTCAATGTAAAAAAAAATTTATGTTTGGTAGTATGAAGAATCTATACTTTTGACAAAAAATCATATATAACTAAATAAAAAAATAAATCATGAAAAAGTTATTTGTAATTCTTGCTGCTGTTGTTACTATTGGATTAGCTTCTTGTGTGGATGATAACCTCACGGAAATCGAACAAAATGTCCCTGAATTTCAGGCTCCAAATAATGGTGATGATCCCACACCTACTTGTCCAACTCCAGGTGCTTGTGGATAATTAAACTTTCTTAGCTGGTTATGAGTTAAAAAATATATTTTGGGATTTCCCATTATAACTGATTTAAAAGAAGCCTTCCATAGTCCGGAGGCTTTTTTTATTTTTAAAGTCAGTTATGGAATCAATTATACTTACAATCAGCATCATCTTTGGTGCATTCTCTCCAACCCAGCTATTGGAGAAGGTGACTTTTACGGATTTAGAAAAAACTCAGCAACAATTAGATAGCATTGCTGCAATGGATCTTTCAGATTCAGAAAAAGCCAAATACCTCTTTTTTCAAGGCTTTGTTTATGAAGAACAAAATGACATTCAACGTGCAATAATTAATTATCGAGAATCCATTAGACACTATGAATCTATAGAAGAAAGATCCCCAGGTAATAATACCGAGGGACTTTTCTACTATAGATTTCATGGCGTACATCACAACATTGGCAGACTATACAATACATATAATAGTCCGGAAATGGCAATAGAACACTTTGGAAAAGCAATGAAATACGCTCCAAAAGAGCACTTACCTTCTGTTCTTTATAGCTTCGCACAAGCTCATGAAAAGTTGGGCGAGACTCAGAAAGCCATTGATTATTTGCTTGAATCCTTCAAATTGAGTGTTGACCATGGTGTAAATGATTACAGAATCAGATCTCAAATCAAGCTTGGGCAACTACTGAGAGATGATGGTAACTATCAGGAATCCCTTGAATATCTGGACAGGGCTTTGCTTGAAGGTAGTCTAAGCACCAGTTTAGAAGTCTACGCTCGGAATAATTTAGGAATTACCCAATGGTTAATGAAGGACTATGGCGCAGCTGAATTCAATTTTAGGCAAATATTAGAAATCGGTCAACCACGAAACCAGTTTGTTGCACTTGAAAATCTTTGTGAAATGTATCTTGAGCAAGGATATATCCACAAAGCCATAGAAGCTGGCACCAATGCAGAAAAAAACTATAGTGACCAGATCAACAATCCGCGGGATGCCAAATTGTATACATTTCTTTCCGATGCATATCTGGCAGTTAATGATAACAAAAGAGCCCTTGAATATTCGAATAAATTCAACGACTTCATGGAAACCTATTATGAACATCAGCAAGTCGCACTGGAGGATGGTGATGCCTACAGAATCCAGGCAGTCACTGAAAACTACGAGAAAGAGCTCAGGGCTGCAGAAGATCGTAAAAAAACCATTCAGGCAAACATCGTTGTGAGTTCAATTATCCTAATCACCTTTGTCTCGCTGATTTGGCAACAGCAAGAGAAAAAGAAGAAAATGTTCAGGAAGATTTCAGAAGAATTGTTAGCCTAAAGATTATCTGACTGAAAATTCATAAATCGTTTGAGAGGTGAATTTCTCACCAACGTCTAACACAGTTGTTGGAAACGTTGGCTGATTCGGTGAATCCGGAAAATGCTGGGTCTCCAGACAAATGCCTCCCTGACTCACAAAAGGCACTCCTCCCTTCCCTATTCCTTTCAGTCCATTGGCTGTGTAGACCTGTACACCGGGTTCTGTAGTGAATGTTGCCATCACCCGGCCTGAAGACGGCTCATAGAGTTCGGCAATTTCTCTGAGCTCTCCATTCCAACCGTCAATGACCCAGCAATGGTCATATCCCTTTGTCAGCATGAGCTGATCATATGCAGCATTGATCTCTTTTCCTACAGCTTTTGACGCCGTAAAATCAAACGGTGTATGCTCTACAGGCCTCAGCTCTCCTGTTGGGATTAGAAATTCATTTACCGGCAAAAAATGCGAAGCAGATAATCTTAACTCATGGTCCAGGATGGGTTGATGGGTGTTGGCCAGGTTGAAATAGCTGTGGTTCGTGAAATTCACTATTGTCTTTTGAGTGGTTGTGGCCTGGTAATCAATGATGAGTTCATGCTCATTGGTCCATTGATAGGTGACGTAACTGGTCAATTCGCCCGGAAATCCATCGTACATGTGCGGGCACACAAACTTTAGCCGGATCCCTACCGTATCCTCTTTTTGGATCTCCTCCACTACTTCCCAAACCTCGGTTTTGAAAGACTTCGGTCCGCTATGCAAATTATTGGGTCCGTTATTGGCTTCCAACGCATAGACTTTCCCATCCAGTTCAAACCGAGCATTCGCGATGCGATTGGCAAACCGTCCCACAATCGATCCGAATGAGGAGCGTTTCTCATATTCACTCAGACTATCAAACCCCAGCACAACTTCTCCCAGCTGACCTGAATTATCGGGTACCTGTATAGATGTGACGATCCCACCAAAGGTGATGATGGATGACGAGGCTCCTATATCATTGGTCAACGTATACTCATAAACTTCTTTACCCCCGCTGATACCGAAAGCTTTCTTTGTTATTGATGATTTTCCCATCTTTTTCTGATTATCACAGCTGATCAATATGAACAGCAAACTGTAGAATATGATTGTCCTTTTCATGTCATTTATGGTGAAGGGCTTGTTGCTGTCCATCCGCCGTCCACTACGATGGTTTGCCCGGTGATCTGTCTGGCCTCCTCACTCGCAAGAAACATGATGGCGTTGGCCATATCGATGGGGAAACAAGCACGGCCCATGGGAATGAGCTTCGACCAGGTTCCTTCATAATCCTCCTCTTCGAGTAACGTTCGTTCTGTAACAGTAGCTCCGGGTGCCACACAATTGACGTTTATTTTCAATGGAGACAGATCAATCACCAAAGCTTTGGCCAGCATCTCTATGGCCGCCTTCGACATGCCATAGGCACTCAGGTTTTTTACGGCTTGATGACCGGTCACGGAAGAAGTCATAACGATACTTCCTCCTCCACCCTGCTTCTTCATTTGATTGGCCGCATGCTGTGCCAGGAAGAATGTCCCCTTCAGGTTTACATCCAGTAACTGCTGAAACCTATCCAACTGAAAAGTAAAGAAATCCCCAAATGAAGTGATCCCTGCATTGGCAATGGCAATATCAAGCTTTCCAAACTGGCTTACGGCTTCACTTACAAAGGATTGAATTACCTTCATACCTGAAGAATCACCGGCTACCGGTACACATTTTCCTGGGTTTCCTGCAAGCTTTTCTGCCGCCTGATCGGCTATGTCTTTGTCCAGGTCATTCAATATGACATGACACCCGTTGATCACTAATTGCTTACATACTTCGAAACCAATACCCGTTCCTGCTCCTGTTACGATGGCTGATTTTCCTGATAGACTTTTCATTGAAATTTTAGTAGAAATTATAAAGTGAAACGCAAAATAGTGAAAAAAGCTTTACGCGCTTAAAGTCATTTTGACTATTACTGAGCTAAATATTTGCCTTAAAAACAATTGATGCCTAAATTGGCCATATCAACATGGATCAAAAATGAAGAAATCAAACAACAAAAACTCAAGAAGGAAGTTCATTCAGCAATCTTCCCTGGCAATGGCCTCGTTTACCATCGTTCCGAGATATGTACTCGGAGGCACCAATGTAACTCCACCAAGTGATAAAATCACCCTTGGTTTTATCGGAACAGGAAAACAAAGTGGAGGATTAGCATCAAATTTTCTGAAAATCAAAGAAGTCCAAATGGTAGCCGCCAGCGATGTCTTTGAATCTAAAGTAATGGCGTTTCAGAAAAAAGTGAATGATCACTATGCCTCAGAAGCCGGTACGGTAAAATATAAGGGATGTGATACCTATGAAGATTACAAGAAACTTCTAAAAAGAAAGGACATTGATGCTGTCATTATTGCCACACCAGACCACTGGCATGCCATCAACATCATTGACTCGATCAAGGCCGGTAAAGATGTTTATTGTGAAAAACCCCTTACTCACAACATCCTGGAAGGACGGGCAGTTGTCAATGCAACCAAGAAATACAATAAAGTACTTCAAACCGGCAGTATGCAGCGTTCATGGCCAGCATTCCGAGATGCCTGTGAGATGGTGAGAAGTGGTCATATTGGAGAAATTAAAAGAGTTCTGGTAAATGTAGGCGATCCTGCGGTGCCTTATGATTTACCCACTGAGCCCACTCCAAAGGACCTAAATTGGGATATGTGGCTCGGGCCTGCTCCAGTCCTTGGGTATAACTATCGCCTGGCTCCTACCCTCGATGGTAATTTCTTTCCTGATTGGAGGGATTACGAAGAGTTAGGTGGTGGGATCATCTCAGACTGGGGAGCCCACATGTTTGACATTGCACAATGGGGATTGGGCATGGATGATACCGGGCCGATAGCCATCATCCCACCAAAAAATCCACGTGCCGTAAGAGGTTTGAAATTCATTTATCAAAATGGGATAGAGATGTTCCATGAAGATTTTGGTCGAGGCTGGGGCGTACGCTTCGAAGGATCTGCCGGGGTCATTGATGTCAGCAGACAATACCTGGAGTCGCTACCTACCGGACTCATTCGATCTAAGATGGATGATGACAAAGTCACGCTTTACAGAAATGAAAACCACTACCAGGACTGGATAGAATGTATCAAATCCAGGAAAGACCCGATCTGCCCTGCTGAGATAGGCCATCGTTCGGCATCCGTTTGTCACCTGGCCAATATTGGTTATGATCTACATAGACCGCTGAAGTGGGATCCTAAGAAAGAATTGTTTGACAATGATGAGGAAGCCAATCAAATGAGAGGCAGGACCTACAGAGAGGACTATCAGCTGCCGGTAGTTTAATCCTTTATCCTGGATTATGACAGTTTAATTATTTTATTGTTTTAATAAAACGCTTCTATTACTTTTGCCCTCCTTCGCCTGAGGCCGTGTTGAGGTTATTGGGCTACGGAGGACAAAGAACCTTGTTAGTGGTTGTTGGGTACAGGTAGGTGGGTAGCACGGTTAGAGCAGATTGAGAATGTATTTCGTTTATGCGATTTCAAGTAATTCCAGAAACTACATATACGTAGGATTGACAAATGATCTTGAAAGAAGAATAAATGAACATAACGCTGGATATAACAAGACAACTAGGCCATACAGGCCTTTTGAATTGATTTATTCAGAATCCTTTCCAAATAGGAATAAGGCCAGGTTGAGAGAAAAGTATCTTAAATCTGGAACAGGAAAGGAGTTTTTGAAAAGAAAATAATGCCCAGGTGGCGGAATTGGTAGACGCGTTGGTCTCAAACACCAATGGTAGCAATACCGTGCCGGTTCGACTCCGGCCCTGGGTACAACAATTGAAAAAAGCTGGCAAGTAAGTCAGCTTTTTCTGTTTCTTGCCTGTGAACTTAAATCTATCTAGCATTTTAGTTTCTAATCAACATGGTGGCGGAACCTGCCTGACGGCAGGCAGGTTGGTAGACGCGTTGGTCTCAAACACCAATGGTAGCAATACCGTGCCGGTTCGACTCCGGCCCTGGGTACAACAATTGAAAAAAGCTGGCAAGTAAGTCAGCTTTTTCTGTTTCTTGCCTATGAACTTAAATCTATCTAGCATTTTAGTTTCTAATCAACATGGTGGCGGAACCTGCCTGACGGCAGGCAGGTTGGTAGACGCGTTGGTCTCAAACACCAATGGTAGCAATACCGTGCCGGTTCGACTCCGGCCCTGGGTACAACAATTGAAAAAAGCTGGCAAGTAAGTCAGCTTTTTCTGTTTCTTGCCTGTGAACTTAAATCTATCTAGCATTTTAGTTTCTAATCAACATGGTGGCGGAACCTGCCTGACGGCAGGCAGGTTGGTAGACGCGTTGGTCTCAAACACCAATGGTAGCAATACCGTGCCGGTTCGACTCCGGCCCTGGGTACAACAATTGAAAAAAGCTGGCAAGTAAGTCAGCTTTTTCTGTTTCTTGCCTGTGAACTTAAATCTATCTAGCATTTTAGTTTCTAATCAACATGGTGGCGGAACCTTCCTGACGGCAGGCAGGTTGGTAGACGCGTTGGTCTCAAACACCAATGGTAGCAATACCGTGCCGGTTCGACTCCGGCCCTGGGTACATTACAATTGAAAAAGCTGACTTGTAGATCGGCTTTTTCTGTTTTATATCAGCAGATAAAAGGCTAAGGAAAAGTTAAAGTTAAATCCTGCATTTGCACCCCTGGACTTTTCTGTGAACTCAGTGACTATAAACTCAACCAATCACAACTACAACTCCAACGGATCATCATAATGCTCCATCTTCTGCTTTAGCTCATCCAGCAACGCTGCCTGCACATCTGCAAACTCGGCATTGCCCGCGAGGTCGTTCAGCTCTTGAGGGTCTTCCGCAAGGTTAAACAGCATGACCTTATTCACTTTGGGATAGACAATCAGCTTGTAATCGCCTTTGCGGATCAATCGCTGATAATTGATGTAAGCATTGTATATAGATGGATAGTTTTCTGTTTTCTCACCATTTACCAGGGGCAGCAGGCTTTCAAACTCTACATAGTCTGGTTTTTGGATATTGGCCAGGTCCAGGGCTGTCGGCATCAGGTCCTGAAGGTATACCAGCGCATCCCGTTTTTCACCGGCTGGGATGTCCGGCCCCGTCAGGATCAAGGGTGGCTTCACACTGTGCTCATAAGGGTTTTGCTTGCCAATGAAGCCATGTCTCCCGACTGCCAGGCCATGATCCGAGGTGAAGAAGATATAGGTGTTATCCGCTTTTCCTGAAGCTTCCAGGGCATCCAGGATTTTTCCGATCTGAGCATCCAGGTGGCTGATGATGGCATAATATTCTTTCATATGCACTTTCACCGCATATTCAGTTCGCGGAAATGGCGCCAAAGCTTCATCCCTCAAGCCGGGTCCGTTACCAATTTCTTTCTGATAGTTCGGCAGCGGCTTGTAGCTTGCCGGAAGGGAAATATTGTCCAGATCGTACATGTCCTGGTATTCCTGTGGAGCCTGACGGGGATCATGGGGTGCATTGAAAGCGATGTACATGAAGAATGGATCTTCGCTTGCCTTGGCACTTTCTAAAAATCCCAACGCATCATCTCTTACCACCTCACTCCAATGTTTTCCACCTTCCCAGAAACCACCAAACTTCGGATCGGAGGGTGACCACGATGAATCTGTTTCACTCAAAGGCCTGTTGTAGCCAATCGGGAAATCCCGGTCGGGATAGTTTACTTTGTCATCTTTCCATGTGAGCCGGGCATCTCGAGGCATCCCGGGACGAATATGAGCAGTTTGACCAAAAACACTGTCTGCAGCGGCATCCACATGCCATTTACCTGTCATGTAGGTCTGATATCCATGGGCTGCCATGATACGACCCCAGGTGTTTTCAATGCTATCGCCATCCTGCCAGTGCTTCCGGTGTTCATTGACCCTCCAGAGGGATCTCCCGGAAATCAGCATGGACCTCGACGCAGTACAAATCGCACCATTCCAGCCACCCATGTTATAGGTGTTGGTAAAGGTGGTCCCTCTATTCACCAGCCGATCAATGTTCGGTGTGTAGATTTCAGCATTGCCTAAAGCCCGGATGGCTGTGTGGGTCTGATCATCAGTAAAAAGGAACAGGATATTGGGTTTTGGGGCTTCCTTACTTCCACAGGAAACCATTACCATTAACAGTACGACAAATTTCAGTGTTTTAACACAGTGCTGTTTCATCATGATGAGTTTAGATTTAAGATCAGACAGGCTAAATTATTCAGATTTGAGGGATCTCCCTGTGCAATCGCTTGCTTAATCTATTTTGAACAATTAAATCCGAGTCATAAAAGGCATCCAATCTATTAAAGATAAAAAAAGCCAGCACAACCTTGCGGCTGCACCGGCTTTTACAAGCGCTGCTACCAAAACTTTTTGTTTACTTCCAGCCTCCTCCCAGAGCTCTATAGGTGTCTACCCAGGCATGAAGCTGCTTCACCTTCGTTTCAACTAATTCAAACCTCGATTCCAGGGCTTCACGCTGAGTGAGCAATACCTCCATATAGTCTGCCCTGGCGGACCTGAACAGGTTATTGGATATCTCCACTGACGCCGTTAATGCCTCTACCTGTTGGGCTTTCAGGTCATAGCTGCTCTTTAAATTATTGATTCTGGACATTTGATTTACCACTTCAACATAAGCATTGAGCACCGCCTGCTCATACTCATAGACTGCCTGTATCTGCTTAGCCCCTGCACTGTTATACGCAGCTTTGATGGCATTCCTATTGACCAATGGAGCTGTCAAGCCTCCGGCCGCAGAATAGATCAATGACTCAGGGGTAGAAAGAAGTAATCCGGCATCAAAAGCCTGAAAACCGATTCCTGCCCTGAGGTCAATCGATGGGTAAAATCGTGCTTTCGCCACCTTGATATCAAGATCTGCAGCCAGCAGGTTTAATTCTGCTTCCCGAATATCCGGACGGTTTTCCAGTAGTTCAGCGGGTAAGCCAAACTGCACAGTATCCGGCACCAGCTGAGCAAACAACAGCGGGTCTCGTGGTATTTGTTGAGGATATCTCCCCAGAAGGAAATTCAACCTGTTTTCTGTCTCTATGATCCTTTGCTGGATCACAAACTGTAAGCTCCTCGTATCCAACACCTGGGCCTCAAACCGGCGGACAGCCAGTTCTGTGACCCGGGCCGATTCTTTTTGGAGCTTCACCACATGTAAGGCATCACTCTGGATCCTGATATTTTCCCTGACGATGGCTAGCTGATTATCCAGCGCCAGTAATTCATAGTAGGTAGCAGCTACTTCAGCCACCAGGTTGGTTACCAGAAATTTTCTGCCTTCTACCGAACCTAAAAAACGACTCATTGCCGCTTTTTTAGCATTTCTTAGCTTTTTCCAAACATCTACCTCCCATGAGGCAAATGCCCCCACCATATAATCTGATAGGGGTTCTGGAAATTCCTCATGCTCACGAATATGCAACTGTTCCTCAACCGCTCCATCACGGGTATAGTGGCCCACTTTTTCCACTTCGGCCTCAACACCTAAGTTTACAAAAGGCAGATACTCCCCTTTCTTTTCCAATACTTCATTCCTGCCTATCTCCAGCTCCTGTGAGAAGATATGAAGCTCCTGATTGTTTTTCAAGGCTGTATCAATCAATGCTACCAGGTATGGATCAGCAAAATATGTTGACCAGGGGATCATCGCCGTATTTACCGTATCCTTTTTGTCTTGATAAGCTTTCGGCAAATTGATGCTTGTCTTTTTTGTGATCAGATCAGGGGCACAAGCATATAAACTCATGACCAAACCGACCACCCCTATGTTTCTTATAAACTTTCTCATGATTATTGGTCTTTAGGTTTACTATCTGTCGCAGATATGTCTACACCGTTTTCCGGGTGTAGCAGCTTATTTCGCTCGGCAATGTCATGCACGTATTCTTCCGACAGGGGTTCTTCTGACTCTCCTCTGATCAGATTTTTTCCTTCACCGAGTTTACCAAAGATGTAGTATAAGCCGGGAATCACTATGACTCCAAAGAGTGTCCCTAATACCATTCCTCCCATTGCCGACCCCCCAATAGTACGGTTGCCAACGGCACCTGCACCATGGGAAATAACCAGTGGAATTAACCCCGCAATAAAGGCAAAAGAAGTCATCAAAATAGGACGGAATCGCACTCGTGCTCCCTCAATGGCTGCCTCGTAAACAGTGGCCCCCTGCCGGTGCTTTTGTACGGCAAACTCAACAATCAGCACCGCATTTTTCCCTAGTAAACCTACCAGCATGATCATTCCGACCTGTGCGTAGACATCATTGGCCAATCCCATGGCTTTCAATAAAAAGAATGAACCGAAAATCCCCATGGGTAAGGACAGGATCACAGCGAGAGGAAGGAGAAAACTCTCATATTGCCCCGCCAGTACCAGATAAACGAAAATAAGGACGATCACAAAAATGAAAATGGCTTCATTTCCCCGCTTTGCCTGATCGTAAGAAAGATCTTCCCAGGCTATGTCAAAACCACGTGGCAATGTAGCTTCGGCTACCTCACGAACTGCACTGATTGCATCACCGGTAGTGTAGCCACTGGCTGGTAACCCACGAATAGCAGCGGAATTGTACAGGTTGTACCTGGTGATCTCGTTGGGTCCCTGGCGCTTGATCAACTTCATAAATGAAGAATAGGGTACCATCTCCCCTTCTTCATTTTTCACAAAAAGATCATTGAGGTCCGATGGGTAGCGACGATACTCCGGTCCCGCCTGCACATATACCTTGAAAAACCTCCCAAATCGGATAAAGCCCTGTTCATAGGTACTCCCAATAAGGATATTTAGGTTTTCCATAGCTTTTCCAATGGATACCCCTTTCTGCATGGCCATTTGATTATCAATTTCCAATTCATATTGTGGATAGTTCGCAGCGTAAAAGGTGAATAATCCGCTCAGTTCTTCACGTTGGCGCAATGCATCCATGAATTGGTTATTAATGGTTTCAAATTCATGGTAGTCTGTTGCACTGGTTTTATCCAGCAAACGAAGAGAGAACCCACCCGATGTACCGAAACCAGGAACTGCAGGAGGCTCAAAGAACTCTACTACTGCACCCAGGTCCTGACATTTATGTTCCAGCTCCTCCATGATTTCATGCACCGAATGATCCCGTTCTGACCATGGTTTTAGGTTAATCAGACAGGTTCCGGCATTGGATCCACGTCCCTCTGTCATGATCTCATAGCCTGCCAGGGCAGAAACAGATTCTATTCCATCCACTGTGGTGCATATCCGCTGAAGCTCCTTGGCAAACTGGTTGGTTCTTTCCAGTGTGGCTCCCGGAGGTGTCTGAATAATCGCATAGATGGTCCCCTGGTCTTCGTTTGGAATAAATCCGGAAGGCAAAACCTTATTTTCCAGGAAGATGCCCACACAAAAAGCCAACAGAATCCCAAAAGTGAGCACCCGCCTGTTTACAATTAGTTGAAGCAACCGGGCATATTTCCCTGTGAGTTTATCAAACCACCTGTTAAACCCGGCAAGAAGCCAGGCAACAGGTGATTTTTTGCGGATTTTGCCACTTGGCTTCTTTAATAACATCGCACAAAGCACCGGGGTGAGTGTAAGCGCTACAATACCTGAAATGACAATGGAACTGGCCATCATAATGGAAAACTGCCGATAAAAGACGCCAACAGGTCCGGACATAAAGGTGATCGGAAGGAAAACTGCAGTCATTACCAGGGTAATGGCGATGATAGCTCCACTGATCTCCCCCATCACTTTTCGTGTAGCCAGGTAAGGAGAAAGGTCTTCTTCTTCCATTTTGGCATGAACCGCTTCCACGACAACAATGGCATTGTCCACCACAATCCCGATGGCCAAAACAAGGGCAAACAAGGTGATCAGGTTAATCGACAACCCGAAAAGCTGCAAGACGAAAAAGGCTCCTACCAATGATACGGGTACCGCAATGATCGGTATGAGTGTGGATCGCCAGTCTCCAAGAAAAAGAAACACCACCAGTGCCACGAGGATAAAAGCATCGCGTAAGGTATGCGTCACCTGCTCGATAGATGCATCCAGAAACTGAGATACATCATAGCTTATTTTGTAGTCCATTCCTGAAGGAAAATAAGCTTCCATCTCTTCAAGCTTTTCCTTCACCTCGCTGATCACTTCAGAAGCATTACTACCTACTGTTTGTTTCAATACAATGGAAGCTGCGGGATGTCCATCCAGGTTGGAGTAAATATCAAAAAACTCACTTCCCAATTCTACTTCAGCAATGTCCTTTAAGTGGATGATCTGACCTTCTGAGTTCTCCCGGATAATAATGTTTTCATATTGCTCTGGCTTATTGTATCGCTCCTGGTAGACCAGAACGTATTCAAGTGATTGAGCTTGTTTTCCCGAACTTCTTCCCAGGCGGCCTGGTCGACCAATGATGCTCTGCTCCATCATTGCTTCCATCACCTCTTCCGCTGAGATATGGTAAGCACGCATCCTGTCAGGTTTCAACCATACCCGCATCGCATACTGTCGGCTTCCTAAAATCTGCGCCCTGGCAATCCCATTGATCCGCTGGATTTCCGGAATCATATTGATATTGGCGTAGTTGTAAAGGAACTTCTCATCGGCGTCTTTATCCGTGCTGTACAAGTTGACATACATCAACATACTGGACTGAATAGGTGAAATAATCACCCCCTCCCGCTGCACCAGCGGAGGAAGTAACGGCATCACCTGGTCCACCCTGGTTTTCACTCTTACAACTGCCAAACTAGGGTCTGTACCGGGTTCAAAAATAACCCTGACGGTGGCCTCACCTGCACTGGTGGCATCTGAGGAAATATATCGCATTCCTTCCACCCCATTGATAGCCCTTTCCAGGGGAATGAGCGTGGAATTTACCAGCACTTCTGCACTTGATCCCGGATAAGCAATAAAGATACTTACGGTGGTAGGTGCGATCTGCGGAAACTGGGAAATCGGTAGTGTCTTGATAGCAAGTGTCCCCGTAAAAAGTAGCACTACTGATATGACTATGGCCAAAACAGGCCTTTGTAAAATTCTGCTAAATAACATGTTTCAGATATTAAGAATGAAGAAAAAGTTATTCAGCTTGTAGCTGAAGTCCCAACATGGCTACTTCCGGGGCGACAAGTTCGGGCTGAATATGGTCTCCATCCTTCACTTTTCTTAAACCTTCTAACAGGATCACATCCTGTTCAGATAACCCTGCGCGTACTTCATAAATATGTGGCAATTCGGCACCTACAATAATCTGCCTTGACTTAACCACATCATCTTCAATCACAAAAACATATTTCTTATCGAGGATCTCAAAAGTTGCCTTCTGAGGGATCAACATGGCATTTTTTAGTGGTTTATCAACCAGGATACTACCTGTTTCACCATGTCTGAGCAGTCCTTTTGGATTAGGGAATGTTGCTCTGAAAGCAATGTTTCCAGTCTCATTGTTGAAATCCGCCTCAATGGCTGTGACCATTCCGGGATAGTCAAATAGTTTATTATTGGCCATCAAAAGCCTGACATTGATTACACTATCCTTTGTCACTTTCGACTGATAGTCCAAATATTCGGCTTCAGGCACATTGAAGTAAACCCACATCTCATGGTTGTCTGATAAGGTAGTCAATAACTCCCCTTCTTCGATCAAACTTCCCAACCTGACATGGAAGTGATCCATGATCCCATCAAATGGGGCTCTTATCTGTGTAAAGTCCAGGTGTACCTGTGCAAGCGATAGCTCAGCTTTTGCTTTATCGTATTTAGCCTCTGCCAGTGCTAGCTCATTGGGTGCAACCACATTATTATCGGCAAGACGTTTTGTGTTTTGGTATTCGATCTCAGCAAAATGGGCCTCTGCCTCGGCTTTCTTTAATTCAGCCTGATAGAGTCTTGGAAGGATCTGGAACATTAGTTGTCCTTTCTTGATGAACTGACCCTCATCTACAAAAATCCTTTCCAGATAGCCCCGTTCAAGCGCTCTTAGTTCGATATGTTGAATGGAATGGACCTGGCAAACATAACTTCTGGTTGTTAAAGTGTCCATTCTCATCGGACTGGTCACCACGAACTTACCAGTTGCTTCATGGTGTTCTTTCTTTGATTCACAGCTTGTGTATACAGCCAGCATGCACAAAACTCCAATCAAATGAATATTTTTAATCTTCATTTTAGCTCAATAAATAAGGTGAATAAATAAATGTGCGGTCAATGCGGATGTGGAAATTCTGACAAAACAGAATATCCCAATTACCGATTTACCGGATTGATATCAGATCCTGACAAGGATCTGCAGAACTAAGAAGATTTAACAGGGTAAGCGAAGCTGACAATAGCGAATGATAAATTTGGGATCATTATCCTCAGTAAGAGGTCTAAAGGTATTACCAAATTTAAATACGCCTGAATAAAGCGTTTGATAAGAAAAGTCTTTGAAGGTGGGTGACCAATAAGCACCCAATGAGTCATGTTTGGTTTCAAAGGATTCTGACTCACCAACCGCTTCCTTTGACTCGGGTTCAAGCTCAACAGATACCTGATCGGTATGCGAAAGCAAATCCACCCATATATAATCCGTTACCGCCAGGGTAAGGATCAAGGAAAGGATTATGTAACCAACGTGCTTTTTCATCTAAACCCCAAAGATATGCATATTGCCAGATCAAATTGGAATAATGTGATAGATCGATTGTTTTAATCGACAGGAAATAATCCCCAATTGATATTCGGGAATTGATAGGAAATAAAAAAAGCGGACATTTGCCCGCTCTTTTTTATTTATGTACTAAAAACAACATGGATTCTTATAGATCAAAAATCTCTTTTTTGATCAAAGTATCTTTGTGGTATATCAAGAATGATACACTTCTACCCATAACCTTCTCGAGGTTGTATAGTTTGTTCACTTGCTTTACGCCTTTAATTTCATCTGAGTAAAGTAATTCGTTGTTTTGATCATAGATATAAACATTGAGTTCTTTAGCATCAGGATGGCTTCCTACGAAAGATACGTTCTTGCCAGTATTCTTCAGTTGAACATTGAACTTGCTGATTCCACCCAGGTCAATGTTTTCTTCGAAAACATAATCTGATGATTTAACAACAATATCATATTCTCCTAAAGAAAGGTATTGAAGGTTGTATCTCTTGATAAAACCATTGGTACCTGATACCTTTTCAGAGTGAACCACTTCTTTGTCTTTATTATATATTTCAATAGTTACATTCTCCTTTACAGGAGAATTATAAACCACCTTATACATCTTGTCCGTTTGTTCCGCTACTACTTTACAAAAAGCAGTACTTGCTGTTGATTCTGGCTTCGCTTTAATTGAGGCAGCACTAAAAACTGTTAATAGAACTACCAGTAATTTGATGTGAAGTTTCATTTTGTCCTTTGTTTTTGATTATGAATTTCATAGCAAATAAATACAATGATTGATTCATTTTCAAACAATCAACAGTTTATTTATGTTATTTATATGTTAACAGTATATTTTATGTGAATTCACTAAATAACACGCCATAATATAAAGAGTTGTTAAAAAGGACCAATAGAAAGCTGGATTTTTGAATTTTTTATATCAATAATAGAAAAATTCTAATAATTCCAGGAAAACCAAATTTACTTCTGGGATGCATAAGCATCGCTTGCATTTATCGGGAATAATTGAACGTTTGACAGAATATACCTCATTTTATTGGGTAAAAGACCTGCACTTCCCATTGAAGTGAGTCAGGTTTTTCAAGAAAGTCTTCATGATATTCTTCCCAAATATTACCAAATCTTTCATAGTTGTAGTAAAAGATGAAAGATTCAATATCCCTATATACATCCATCAGAAATTCATAGTCCCCGGAAAACGACCCATTCACTGCCTTTCCATCATAAGTTTCACCCATATGGATTAAGTCATGGTTGATAAAAGGGTTTGATGAAATAGGTATGCCGTTGATAAATTCGATTTCTTCTTCCGAAAATGAAGTGTAGATTGTAAAAGGTGGTCCTGCTACCTGAACATTGTTTGCATCAACAAAATCAAAAATCAAATTAAAATTCGCTCTCATTCTCCCCGATAGCAGATCACGATCATTGACAGAAATATCTTCTATGCCCAAATAATACTGCGAATTAAGTTCGACCACGCAAAGCTGATGAACTGATTCGGGCAATGATTCCACCCGCTCCTTTAGCAGGTTTAATCCTTGCTCGTAAATTCCTCCTAGAAACCCATCAATTCCTAGCATAAATACTTTATTGAACCCCTTGATCTCTTTTTCGTCATAGGCCCAGGTCACCAATGTGCCGGAATCTGAGGGATGGAGCATCCATTTTGACTGGGGACCGGACCCATATCCTGAGAACTCCATTTTATTAACTACGTACTGATTTTCCAGCATATCAATGATCTCAATACTTCCACTTTGAAAATCCTCATTCCCATTCTCCCATCGGATTCCAGCTCCCACTCCTGTCTCAGGACCATATACAGTATATATTGCATTGGGATTATTGATGGCCCAGGGTGATCTTTTCTTAAAATTCCTGAATGAAACCAGCTCCTGATAGATAATTTCTGGTGGGGCATTTACATGCAGGCTGCGTTCCATGTATGCCGTAGAAGGCAAAAATACAATCACCATGATCGCAATTGCAGCAACAATCAAAATTATGACCCCTACTAATCTAAAGAATCGACCTGTGATCATTTGATAATTGATTGTGATGGATCAAATTAATGAAAATTCGGGGTTATTCCCCATTGTATTCTTTTAAGGTATTGGTATGGCACAAAAATGAAATATTTATGGTAGAATTTGGATTTTTATCAAATTATGTGATCAGGATATTAATAAAATCTTATATTTCAGGATAAATTCAATCTAACTTAAAAAATGGCTAACGAACAATCAGGAATAAAGAAGTTTGAAAATTTCTTTGAGGGATTCATGTTCTGGAGCAGGTGGGTACAGGCTCCACTATACATAGGACTAATCCTTGCATCCTTTCTTTACTTGTACAAATTTTTCGAGGAATTATATCATGTTGCTGCCAAACTACAAATCCTGGCAGAAACGGAAATGATGTTGAAAGTCCTCACACTTGTTGATATTTCCATGGTAATGAACCTCGTGGTCATGGTAACCATTGGAGGGTATTCTATCTTTACCAGTAAGATAGATGTAGATATGCATGAGGACAAGCCCCTTTGGTTGGAAGGACTGGATGCCGGCCAATTGAAAATTAAGCTAGCTACTTCACTCGCTTCCATTTCGGGGGTTCAATTATTGAAAACATTCGTCGATTATCGGGAAGCAGAATTACAAGCTGGTTCCGAGCAGGCAATTATCATTGAGATTGTCATCCACATGGTTTTCATCTTTTCTGCATTGCTATTATCGCAAACTGAGAAGATTACCCACAGTTACCATTCGTCTCACGCAATTGATGGGAATCACCCATCGGAGGATAAGGAAGACACTCATTAGGATCGAAAAATTCTATAAAGAAAAAGCAGGCCTACAACCTGCTTTTTCTTTATTTTATGACTTCAGAAATTCCATTTACCCGTATCTATCTCCTCCAGAGATCTCATCAATAATTCAATGGAATGTACTATATCCTTTTTATGAGCCATTTCGATAACCTGGTGTAAATGCCTAGTAGGAATAGAGATAGCACCAGCTATCGAACCCTGCTTACCCATTCGCTGAATACCTGCTGTA
Organism: Cyclobacteriaceae bacterium; assembly: GCA_965223915.1. Taxonomy (GTDB): domain Bacteria; phylum Bacteroidota; class Bacteroidia; order Cytophagales; family Cyclobacteriaceae; genus UBA7330. Next base: position 5,893,775 of record OZ245027.1, read on the forward strand.
TCCGTTCCACCTGCTGCCAGGATCTCTGGTTGCCACGGAATTTTATACTTATCAGCAGTATCTTTTAAGAATTTCACCATCCGCGTATCACAAATGGCCGAAGCATCCATGATTTTGATAGCTGTCCCTTTCCCCAACTCTGTTACCTTTTCATGTTCCTGCGCTCCCGGAAGATCATATGCTATGGTGGTATCAAGGGCAATACCAAAATCAGGATCAATATGATGAGAGGCCACGTTTGCTCCCCTCAACCCTACCTCTTCCTGAACTGTAAAGACTCCATAAAAATCATAAGGGATGGATTTCAGCCTTTTAAGGGTCTCAACAAGGATATAAACTGATACCCGATTGTCAATAGATTTACAATTCAGGCAATCACCCATTTCAACCAGCTCTCTTTGTCGGGTAACTGGGTCCCCAATACCGATAAGCTTCTCAACATCCTTCAATGGCATTCCACAATCGATATAATAATCTTCGATCTTGCTGGGCTTATTGCGCTCTTCGGCTTTCATCATGTGAATGGGTTTACTTCCCATCACGCCTATGACATCTTTCTTACCATGGATAATCACCCTTTGGGAAGTTAGGGTCTTAGGGTCAAAACCTCCGAGTGTCTGGAACCTGATAAATCCATTGCTATCAATATGTGACACAATAAATCCTATTTCATCCATATGGGCAGCCGCCATCACCTTTTTCTCATCGCTTTTACCCTTCTTCACAGCAATCACACTTCCCATATTGTCAATAGAAAGTTCATCTACATGAGATTTGACTTCACGAATGATGATTTTACGGATCTTGTCTTCAAATCCGGGGGCTCCCGGGGCTTCACAGATCTCTTTGAAAAGTTTTACATCTACCTTCATAAATATTATTCATTAAAAAAGTCCGGCGAACCCCGGACTTTTTGCTTTTTGTACCCAGAACAAGAATCGAACTTGCACGACCTAAAACGGTCACAAGGCCCTCAACCTTGCGCGTCTACCAATTCCGCCACCTGGGTAGATTTGAACTGCAAATTTAACAAGATTGTCTCAGGAATTTGAATAAATTTCAACTTGACTTATCATCATAACTGAAATCATTTCAGATAGATCACTGTGGCTTCTGCAGCACTTCTACGAGCCGCATCAAGAATTTCCACAACCACAAGGTTATTCTCAAGAGAAGAGAGGTCTTCAGGAGAGACATTCACTTCTCCTCTTACCACCGCCGCTAAAAAGGTGTATGGATTATCAAACGGTTGAGGCCTTGGCTCAAGGATCATTTTTTCTTCCGGGGCCTGAGCATCAAACCGGTAACGTAAGTCTCTGTGATTGTCACTATAAACTGTTCCCGTTTGCCCATAAATCTCCATATCTTTTCGCGAAAACGGCCAGTTCCAGGACGCCTGTATAATAACCTGGGCTTTGGGGTATTGTAATATTATTGTAGCCTCATCATCCACTTCCTTGTATATTTCAGGCTTATTGGTATGAGTCTTTGCCATGACAGACTCCGGTTTCTCCCCGTCCATCAACCAGGTGATTAGATTTGCCCCGTAACAGCCAAAATCAGTGATTGCCCCGCCTCCATTTAATTTTGGATCAACTAACCATTCCAAAAATTCCGAACCTACACCAATTTCTTTAGGCCCTCGATGCCCATCATGGATCACTACTTTCCTAATCTCACCTATTTTCTTTTGCTTCACCATTTCATATGCCATATGATTGGTAGGATACCAGGTGGTTTCATAATTGGTGATTAACATAACCTGATGTTTATCAACCAAAGATTTCATTTTCGTGGCATGCTCCATATTTACTGCCAGCGGTTTTTCTACCATCACATGAATGCCTTTGGGCGCACATGCCTCTACTACTTCCAGGTGTTCGAAAGTTGAATTGAAAGCTGCCACCGCTTCAGGCTGGGTAGATCGGATCATTTCTTCAAGGCTAGGATAGACCAGATCAATAGAAAAGTTGTATCGTTTAGACAGCTTGATGGCCAGCTCTTTATTAGTTTCAGCAATCCCCACAATTTCAAATGCGTCATTATTGTCCATCAAGCGAAGTAGCCCATTTACATGACCATGAGTAAGACCAGCAATACCGATCCGAACAGGTTTTTCTGTTTGGCAGAAAAGATCAGTGTAACAGATAACAGCAATCAGGCATATAATGATGGACCTTTTCATGGGCGTGTTTTATTTTAGTTCACTTAACAGACTTTCCAGATTTAATGGCCGGGTATACATATCGATAGACCCATCTTCACGTCTGGGCCATTCTTCCATTGGACGATCCCAGTATAATTCCACACCGTTCCCATCCGGATCATCTAAATACAATGCCTCTGACACTCCATGATCGGAAGCTCCTGTAAATGGATATTTCTTTACGTGAAGCCGATCAAAAATAACCGCCAAATCTTTTCTTGTCGGATAATTAATAGCCGTATGAAACAATCCCACACCATACCTTGGGGCAGGTGGAGCATCTTTGCTATTCCATGTATTTAATCCAATGTGGTGATGGTAGTCCCCAGCAGCGATGAAAGCCGCCTGATCTCCATAGGTGGCTTTAATTTCAAAGCCCAAAAGATCACAATAAAATCCCAGTGCTTTCTCAATGCTGGAAACTTTAAGGTGAACATGACCAATACGTGTTTGTGGCGGAACTGAATACTTCTCCATAACATTAATTCATCAGACAATTTAATAAGAATCTATTCGTAAACTGTAATGAAACTTTTTTCTATAAACCCAATAAACCCGTCAGGTTTTTGAAACCTGACGGGTTTAAGAATAAGGTAATAAAAAAAGGGATGCTGAATACTCAACATCCCTTATAATAAAAATCTGGCAACGACCTACTCTTCCACATTTTACTGCAGTACCATCGGCGCTGGTGGGCTTAACTTCTCTGTTCGGAAAGGGAAGAGGTGGACCCCACCGCAATAATCACCAAAAGATCATTGGTTCGTGGTGAACCATAATATTTTAAGAACTACTCAACTTCATGAGTATTAATCATTATTTATCTGACGAATCCGCCACCTGGCGGAGTAGTCAGAGACATTAGAAACTGAAATTCATTGTAATTCGAGTTTAGTATCGGAAAGTTTACGGGTAATTAGTACTACTCAGCTATGACATCACTGCCTTTAGACCTGTAGCCTATCAACGTCCTGATCTAGAACATCCCTTAAAAGAAGCCTCATCTTGTGGTGGGTTTCGCGCTTAGATGCTTTCAGCGCTTATCCCTTCCCAACATAGCTACCCAGCAGTGCCCCTGGCGAGACAACTGGTACACCAGCGGTTGGTCCAACCCGGTCCTCTCGTACTAAGGTCAGATCCACTCAAGCTTCTTACGCCCGCAACAGATAGAGACCGAACTGTCTCACGACGTTCTGAACCCAGCTCGCGTGCCACTTTAATGGGCGAACAGCCCAACCCTTGGGACCTTCTCCAGCCCCAGGATGTGACGAGCCGACATCGAGGTGCCAAACCTCCCCGTCGATGTGAGCTCTTGGGGGAGATCAGCCTGTTATCCCCGGCGTACCTTTTATCCTTTGAGCGACGGCCCTTCCATACAGAACCGCCGGATCACTATATCCGTCTTTCGACCCTGTTCGGCTTGTAGGCCTCACAGTCAAGCTCCCTTATGCTATTGCACTCCACGTACGGTTACCAAGCGTACTGAGGGAACCTTTGAAAGCCTCCGTTACTCTTTTGGA
>OZ245027.1:5902500-6210541 GCA_965223915.1 Cyclobacteriaceae bacterium
GTAAACTTTTTGCAAGTCCAACTTTTGAAGCAAAAAACTTAAGAAATATTTTTATCCCTCAAAAAGCGGATTGCAAAGATACTAAAACCAAGTGATTGAAAAAGATTTTTTAGGCAGTAAATGCTTCTTTTAATACGGTTTCTACCCGGTTAGGTCCTAAAGAAACAATTTCGATTGGCGCCTTGACCTGTTCTTCAATATAAGCGATGTAATTCAGCAACAATGCCGGCAACATATCGAATGTATTGGCCTTTGTTGCTCCCCAACCCTTAAATGTCTTGAAAATAAGTTCCCAGTCTGTTCCTTCTAAATATAGTGGCAGCTCGTCTGTGGTCTTTCCTCCCATTCCATATTCATAACAAACTTTTACTTCATCAAGATCTGCAAGGACATCGGCCTTCATCATAAAAAGCTTAGTCACACCATTTAACATACAGGAATACTTCAAGGCAGGTAGATCAAGCCACCCACACCGGCGCGGTCTTCCGGTGGTCGCACCAAATTCATTGCCTTTTTTCCTGAGCTCTTCCCCCTCTTCTCCTAACAACTCAGTGGGAAAAGGCCCGCTACCAACCCTGGTACAGTAAGCTTTGAAAATACCAAAGACCTCACCAATCCAGCGAGGAGCCACGCCAAGTCCATTACAGGCACCAGCACTTATTGTATTTGAACTTGTCACATATGGATAGCTACCAAAATCAATGTCAAGCATAGACCCCTGAGCTCCTTCTGCAAGCACAGCCTTGTTGTCGGTAATGGCTTGATTGATCAGATACTCCGTACTTAAAATATCAAAGGACCGGATGGTCTCAATGGCACTGAAGAAAACTTCTTCGTCTTTTGATAGATCGTATTCAATGTCATAGTGTTCTAAAATCCGAAGATGATGATTTTTGATCTCCTCATATCGCTTGTCAAAATCCGGTTCATCTACATCTCCTATCCTCAAGCCTCTTCTGGCAACCTTATCCTGATAGGTTGGGCCTATACCGCGGAGCGTAGATCCAATCTTCTTGTCACCCTTCGAGTGCTCATAGGCCTTATCTAATACTCTATGTGTTGGTACGATCATCTGGGCTTTATTTGAAAGCACCAAATGTTTTTTCAAATCAAGATTAAAAGGCTTCAACTCGTTGATCTCTTCCTGGAAAACTTTCGGATCTAACACTACTCCGTTTCCAATAACATTGAGAATTCCTTCGTGAAAAATGCCAGACGGGATTTGATGAAGTACATGCTTGTGTCCATCAAACTCCAAAGTATGCCCGGCATTGGGTCCTCCCTGAAACCTCGCAACAACATCGTATTTGGGAGCTAGAAAATCCACGATCTTTCCTTTCCCTTCATCTCCCCATTGAAGGCCTAATAATATATCAACCTGCGCCATCAGTCTATTTTTGAAATGGTATCCTCAGCTTCCTGCTCAGTTTTAACAATATTGAAAATTGCCTGAAGCTTTGTGATGATTAGTAATTTTTTAACATGTTCTGAAGGATTCACTAAATATAGCTCCCCTCCTTTATTTCTGAATTTTGTGAGAATAGTAATCAAAACTCCTATCCCACTGGAATTTATGTACCTGACATCTGAAATGTTTATCAGACAATACCTTGCATCGGTTGCCAATGCATCGTTGACAATTTCGATCAATTCTGGTCCGTTATTTTCACCTATTAAATCTCCTGAAAAGGTCAGGACCAGCCTGTCATTGTTCAGGTTATGAGAATATTTCATCATAATCACCTATTTTTTATTCTCACAGTCTACACGCTTGCAACTGGCATAGAGTAGTAAAGAGTGATGTATAATATCAAATTTTAGAAGATCGCCTACAGTAGTCTGAATATTTTGGATCCTTGGATCGCAAAATTCCATCACTTTATTACAATCCGTGCAAATTAAATGATCATGCTGTTTAAATCCGTGCGATTTTTCATATTGTGCAAGATTTTTTCCGAATTGATGCTTGGTGACCAAATCACACTCAACCAATAAGTCTAAGGTATTGTAAACTGTAGCACGGCTCACCCGGTAATTCTTTTCTTTCATGGAAATGTAGAGTGATTCTACATCGAAGTGGCCTCTTCTCGTATAAATCTCCTCTAAAATAGCGTAGCGCTCCGGAGTTTTCCTGAGACTCTTCTTTTCCAGATAAGCTGTAAAGATATTTTTTACCTCGTTTAAAATAACAGATTGTTCCATGACCGCCGCAAATATAGCTATAGAAGAACTCCTTCTTTAATAACTAAACATCTCTTGATACAGATACCACTCCCTGAACCTTTTCAAGGTTGGTGATCAGCTTATCCAAATGCTCCGTATCATTGACATATAATTGAATTTCTCCTTCAAAGATTCCACCCTCGGTATTGATGGTAATAGATCTCATATTTACTTTCAATTCTCCGGAAATAATACTGGAAACATCGTTGATCAGGCCAAGTCGGTCAGTTCCAATAATTTTTAACCTGGCTATGAATGATTTATCGTGGCGACTTGTCCATTTCGCTTTGATTACTCTATAGCCATAGTTTGAAAGTAACTCTGCAGCGTTGGGACAACTCGTCCTGTGAATTTTAATGCCGTCATTTACCGTAACAAATCCGAAAACATCATCACCGGGAATGGGATTACAACATCTGGCAAATTTATAATCCACCACATCCATGTCTTCACCTATCAGTAATAGGTCAAAGTCTTTTTCCTTGATTTTCTTCTTCTGTCCTTCAAAGGTATCAGGGTCTTTGATCTTTGTCTGGGTGGGTACTTCAACCTGTTTATCCTTAAACTTTTTGATCTCCACATGATTGATCTTCCCTCTCCCAACAAGGTAATACAGGTCAGTTGGTGTTTTAAGATCAAAATAGGCAACCAACTGATCAAGGATCTCCTGATTCCAGGGCAGCTTCATCTGCTTCACCTTCCGCATGACTATTTCCTTACCCTCACTGGCAAAGATTTTTCTTTCCTCCTTGAGGACATCCTTGATCTTTGACCTGGCTTTGGAGCTTACTACGTATTTAAGCCAATCCTCATTGGGTTTTTGCTTTCTTGAAGTGAGGATTTCTACCTGATCACCATTTTTCAGGACGTGATTTAATGGAACCAGTCGTTGATTAACTTTAGCTCCCAAGCAGTGGGCACCCACTTCTGTGTGTATATCAAAGGCAAAATCCAATGCGGTAGCGCCATTGGGTAATGTGATCAAGTCGCCTTTTGGTGTAAAAGTGAATATCTCCTCATGAAAAAGATTGGATCTGAAGTCATCTACAAACTCAATGGCCGAAGTGTTGTTTTGTTCCAGTATCTCACGAACCTTCCCGATCCATTGCTCCAATCCACGATCCCCTTGTGATTCCCGTTCTTTATATTTCCAATGAGCTGCATATCCTTTCTCAGCTATCTCATCCATACGCTTCGTACGGATCTGAACTTCCACCCATTGCCCGGTCGCACTCATCACTGTAGTGTGCAACGACTCGTATCCATTGGCTTTCGGGATGCTGATCCAATCTCTAAGACGATCGGGGTTGGGCTGGTAGAAATCCGTTACAATGGAATATGCTTGCCAGCATACAGCTTTCTCATGTTCTATCTCGGTATCAAGAATGATCCGAACGGCGAACAGGTCATAAACTTCCTCAAAGGGGACATTCTGGGTTTTCATCTTATTATAGATGGAATGAATGGATTTAGGTCTCCCTTTGATTTCGTATGTAAACTTATGTTTATTCAGTTCCTCTTTTATGGGACGAATGAAACTCCTGATAAACCTGCTTCTTGCTTCTCTTGTGATTCTAATCTTTTGAACAATATGATTATAGGTCTCATTGTCGGTATATTTAAGATACAGATCTTCCAGCTCGGACTTGATCACATAAAGGCCGAGACGATGTGCCAGCGGCGCATAGATAAAAATTGTCTCATTGGCTATTTTTAGCTGCTTGTCCCGAGGCATGCTTTGGAGTGTGCGCATGTTGTGCAGCCTATCCGCCAATTTGATCAGAATTACCCTGACATCATCGGAAAGGGTAAGCAGCATTTTTCTGAAATTCTCTGCCTGAGCTGAACTACCCTGCTCAAACACTCCGGAGATCTTAGTTAGCCCGTCGATAATACTTGCGACTTTTCTTCCAAAGGTTCTTTCTACCTCAGCCAGACCTGTCTCGGTATCTTCTACCACATCATGCAACAATGCACAAATGATTGAGGTTGGACCGAGTCCAACTTCCGAAACACAGATTTGTGCTACTTCCACAGGATGAAAGATGTATGGTTCTCCGGATTTCCGCCGCATATCTTTATGGGCATCCAAAGAGAGGTTAAACGCCTTTTTGATCATTCTGGCGTCTCCCTCTTTTAATACAGGCTTCGCCGATCTTAGTAGCTTTCGGTACCTCCTAATGATTTCTTTTCTTTCCTCTTCTACATCAACTTCCAAAATCATATAAACAAAACATTTGTTAAGGATGAATAATTACAAAATAATTAATTAATTTTGCCCTCCAAAAATTTACTTGTTGTAGCAAATCTATACGCAGTAAATTATTTGAAATATTGAGAACATAGGTCCTGAAATGTTGAAAACTAACATCAGGGCAAGAGATTTCTAAAAATGCGGATGTGGCGAAATTGGTAGACGCACTAGACTTAGGATCTAGCGCCGCGAGGCATGGGGGTTCGAGTCCCTCCATCCGCACTTTTTTAAATCCTTTATTCGAAATACTATCTTTTCTATTCAAATTAACCTTTAGTAGGGTTTTTACTTGATCAAAATCAAATCTTTAGCCAATTGGAAATCACACTTGACAAAATCGACAAGACAGAAGGTTTAATTAAAGTTAAATTAAAGCAGGATGATTATCAACCTGGTGTAAAACAAAAAATCAAGGAATATAGTAAGAAAGCCAACATTAAGGGTTTCAGACCTGGAAAGGTGCCTCCACAATTGATCAAGGAGCTCTATGGTAAATCTATTTTAGCTGAAGAAATCAACCAACTGCTCTCAGATAAACTCAATGCCTACTTAAAAGAGAGTGATCTGCAGTTCCTGGGCGAACCCATGCCCAAGGAAGAATCTTTTGACAACCTGGAGCTTGGGTTGGATCAGGCCAAAGACTTTGAATTTCAATACAACGTAGGGTTTGCCGAGGAATTTGAATTGAAAATTGATCAGAAGCTGAAAGTAGAAAAGCCAACGATCAAAGTCGATAAAAAAGTGATTGACGAAACCATTGAAAACCTACAGCGGCAGTTTGGTGAACTTTCCAATGAAGAAGTAGCTCAGGCCAAAGATATGATTTACGGCAAAGTCACTTCGAAAGATGGGGAAGTCGACAAAGAGATCAACATAGACATGAATGATCTGGCCAAAGGTGTTGATAAGAAGTTTATAGGAAAAAAAATTGGCGATACCGTAGAGTTTGAACCTAAAAAACTCTACACCGACTCGCATAAACTTCATCATCAACTGGAAATAAGCCATGAAAACTTTGACAAAATAAAGGGTAAGCTATCCATTAATATTGGTGGCATTTCAAGAACCAATCCCATTCCGGTCGATCAAAAACTATTTGACAAGACTTTTGGAGAAGGCAAAGTAAAGACAGAAGAAGAATACCGAAAGAAGGTAGAGGAAGCTGTAAGTGAAAATTACAAACGGGAGGAAGAACAATATTTCAACTACCGACTAAGAAATCAGCTGATTGAAAAAGCTAAGATCAACTTGCCAGACAGTTTTCTGAAAAAGTGGTTAGCTAAATCAGATGAAAAAATCACTGACGATGTGCTGAGTGAAGAGTATGAGTCTTACAGCAAAGAGTTAAAGTGGTCTTTGATTAAAAATAAAATCATTAAAGATCAGTCTTTAAAGGTTGAAAATGAAGAAGTAATTGCGGCAGCAAAAGATCTCATAAGTGCTCAGTTTGGACAAGCAGGTCTTGGAGATCAAATGGGCGACAAGCTGGATATGTTTGCGCAAAACTACCTGCAGGCAGAAAACGGTGAGAATTATATGAAGATTTACAACGAGGTGTTGAACAATAAAGCCCTTGAATACGTAAAATCTCAGGTAAACATTAAGGATAAAATGGTAAGTTTGGATGAATTCAGAAAACTTCCCTGAACTTAGCCAATTCAAATGAAGTTATTAATGAGTCCTTTTGATAAGGACTTTTTTTATTTTTACTTACATAAGTTATATTCAAAACATGATTAACACTCAAGAATTCAGAAAATATGCCGTAAAGGACCAGGGAATTAGTGGATCTACCTTTGACTCTTACGTACACAAGGTCGAAAATATGACACGGGCTGTCATTGAAGAAAGACCCACCAATTTCCGTGAAATAGATGTTTTCTCCAGACTAATTATGGACAGGATCATATTCCTTGGGATGCAGGTTGAAGAAAATATCGCAAACATTATTACAGCCCAGTTGTTATTCCTAGAATCAGTGGATTCTAAAAAAGATATCTTACTCTATATTAATAGCCCCGGAGGATCAGTATATGCGGGGCTGGGTATGTATGATACCATGCAATACGTAAACCCTGACGTAGCCACCATTTGCACAGGTTTAGCTGCTTCTATGGGAGCTGTCCTTCTAGCTGGGGGAGCAAAAGGCAAAAGATCTTCTCTTCCACATAGCAGAATCATGATCCACCAACCAAGTGGCGGAATGCAGGGTCAATCTAAGGACATGGAAATTACGTTGAAACAAACCCTGGAGCTCCGTAAGGATTTGTACACTATTTTAGCCAAACATACTGGCAAGAAATTTGATGAGATAGAAAGAGATTCGGATAGAGACTACTGGATGAGAGCTACTGAAGCAAAAAACTATGGGCTAATCGACGAAGTTTTAGAAAGAAAAGCAGAAAAATAATGGCAACACAAGTCACTTGCAGTTTTTGTGGCCGGAATAAGAAAGATGTAGACCTGATGATCTCAGGAATTCATGCACACATTTGTGATAAATGCATCTCTCAGGCTCAGCAAATTCTGAACGAAGAGCTTAAGACCAAAAACAACAGTGAATCACCGAATTTTAATCTGGTGAAACCAGCCGACATGAAACGTCATCTGGATGAATTTGTGATTGGTCAGGAAGAAGCTAAAAAATATATTTCCGTAGCTGTCTACAACCATTACAAAAGGCTCATGCAGCAAAAGGACAAAGATGATGTAGTCATCGAGAAGTCCAATATTGTGATGGTTGGACAAACAGGAACAGGTAAGACCTATCTGGCAAGAACACTTGCAAAGATCTTACAAGTCCCCTTTTGTATCGCTGACGCTACTGTTTTGACAGAAGCGGGTTATGTGGGAGAAGATGTTGAAAGTATCCTTACCAGACTGCTCCAAGCAGCTAATTATGAAGTTGAAGCAGCTGAAAGGGGCATTGTCTATATTGATGAGCTGGACAAGATTGCCAGAAAGTCAGACAATCCATCCATCACCCGAGATGTAAGCGGAGAAGGCGTACAGCAGGCGCTGTTAAAGCTTTTGGAAGGCACTTCTGTTAATGTACCCCCTCAGGGAGGAAGAAAACACCCTGATCAGAAGATGATCTCAGTCAATACTGAAAACATCCTCTTCATTTGCGGTGGAGCTTTCGACGGTATTGAGCGTGTGATAGCCAATAGACTAAATACCCGACCAATAGGCTTCGTCAATGAGAAAGACGGCGAATCTCCTATCGATAAGGAAAATCTGTTGCATTATATCTCTGCACAGGACCTGAAAGGTTTTGGATTGATTCCTGAGCTAATCGGAAGGTTGCCTGTACTCACACACCTTGATCCGTTGAATAATGATGCGTTGAAGCAGATCCTTACTGAGCCAAAGAACGCTTTGATAAAGCAGTATAAAAAGCTATTTGAGATGGAAAATGTGAAACTTGAATTCAATGACGATGCCATTGATTACATCGTTGAGAAGGCCATGGAATTCAAGCTTGGTGCGAGAGGATTGAGATCAATTTGTGAGGCTATCATTACAGATGCCATGTTTGATATCCCTTCAAACTCTAGTATGAAAGAGTTTATTTTGACCAAGGAATACGCGGAAGAGAAACTTGAAAAATCTAAATTCAATAAGCTAAGAGCTGCATAAGCAAGCAGGTTACTTTAGCATTTTAATAATCTCAGAGGCAGCATATTTTGCTGCCTTTTTTTGTCCAAGCTTTTCTTTGATTTCATTATAACCGTTTTCCATTCTGGCCATCTCAGTTTTGTCATTGAGCAGCAGATCTATGTGGTGTAAAATGGTATCTGAATTATAATCAGCCTGTATTAGCTCTTCCACCACCCTCCTGCCTGCTATCAGGTTTACCAATGAAATGAATTCTATATTAACAAGCCTCTTACCAATGGCATAAGTTATCCAACTGGTTTTGTATACCACAACCTGAAAAGTACCAATGATGGCTGCCTCCAATGTGGCCGTACCTGATGTAACGATAGCAGCATTTGCTATCTTGAGTAATTCATAAGTCTTGTTATAATGAATGGATACATTTTCCAAAGATTCAATCCCCTGATAAGCCTCATCCGGGAGATTATCCACTCCTGCGATCAGAAACTGTATTTCAGGCCTTCTGGTAGCCAATTGATTGATGACAGAGATAGCTTTCTCCACTTCCTGAGCCCGGCTTCCGGGGAGTACAGCAACCTTTTTCTTTTTGGAGGCTTTATGCTCCTCCAATCCAGTAAAGTCGTATGAATACGAGTCGATTGATTCTACAAGCGGATTACCTACATACTTTACCGGATAATCCAACTCACTGTAAAACGTTGTTTCAAAAGGTAAAATGACCAACATCTGATCCACAAAGCGTCTGATCTTCTTTATCCTACCCTTTTTCCAGGCCCAGATCTTTGGAGAGATGTAATAGCAGGTTCTGATCCCTAGTGACTTTCCGAACGCTGCCATCCTAAGATTAAAGCCTGGAAAATCTACCAGGATCAACACGTCAGGTTGATGATTGGAGATGTGAGATTTGCAGAGGTTGAGCTTTCTCCTGATTACACCCAGGTTCCTGATGACCTCCCATAGGCCCATGAAAGAAATATCACGATAATGCTGAAGCAATTGAGCTCCGGCATCCTGCATATAATTGCCTCCCCAGGCTAAGATATCAGCTGATGCATCAAGTTTTTTGAGTTCGGAGATCAGGCGAGCAGCATGCATATCTCCTGACCTTTCCCCTGCTATGATAAAATACTTCATGAGCCGAAATACTCAACGTAGTTTCTGGGCGTCTCGTAAAGCTTTAGTGAGTGAAGCTGAGCATTATGCGCTATGGTAGGGATCAAAGGTTCCAGAATATTCCAGAATTCAATGATGAGGTTTTCGCAGCTAGCTAGTTTTCCCTCCATAAAAGGCACATCAAGGTTAAGGTTTTTATGATCCACCTTATCAATGATTTCTTTTCTGATCAGGGTGCTCAACTGCTTAAGGTCAATTACAAAACCAGTTTCCTTATCTGGCCACCCCTTGACAGTTGTGATGAGATCAAAGTTGTGCCCGTGCCAGTTGTCATTGGCACACGGGCCAAAAACTTTTGTGTTTTGTTCTTTACTCCACTTAGGATTATAAAGTTTATGTGCAGCGTTGAAATGCTCCTTTCTACTAACGTACATCATGGATCGCAAAATTAATGGATAATCACAGCAAGGAATGAAAACAATGGCTTCAAAAAGTGCTATCTAAAAATTGTTTAGCAAATTTACAGCTTAATAGAAATTAGTAATAATGATAGTAGTAACAGGAGCAGCCGGATTTATTGGTAGTTGCATGATTGCCAAATTGAATAAGGAAAACTTCAATGACATCATTGCAGTGGATGAGTTTGATAATAAAGAGAAAATTAAAAACCTGGAGGGCAAGAAGATCCTGGAGAGGCTCCACCGTGATGATTTTGCTGCCTGGCTTGATAAACATCAAGCGGAAGTCGAATTCATCTTTCATCTGGGTGCCAGAACAGATACAGCTGAATTTGACAAAAGCTTGCTTAAAAAGCTGAATACAGAATATACCAAGACAGTATGGCGTCGGTGCATAGAATATCAGATCCCCCTTGTCTATGCCAGCTCCGCTGCCACCTACGGTCTTGGTGAAAGAGGATATATAGACGATGAAAAGATCCTGAAAGATCTGATTCCGCTTAATCCTTATGGGGATTCAAAAAATGAATTTGATATCTGGGCTGTTGAACAGGAAGAAAAACCATTCTTTTGGGCCGGATTGAAATTTTTCAATGTTTATGGGCCAAACGAATACCATAAAGGCAGAATGGCTTCAGTGGTGTTGCATGCTTTCAGACAGATCTCTGAAACAGGAAAGATGAAACTTTTCAGATCCCATAATCCCGATTACAAAGATGGTGAACAGAGCAGGGATTTCGTCTACGTAAAAGATGTGGTTGAAGTCATGTACTGGTTGATGCATCATCGAAAAAATAGTGGGATCTACAATTTGGGTAGTGGCAAATCCAGGACGTTTCTCGATCTCACAAAAGCTGTTTTCAAATCATTGGAAAATGAACCGGACATCAGTTTCATAGACACTCCCGAAGACATAAGGGATAAATACCAATACTTTACAGAGGCAGATATGTCTAAACTAAAATCGATTGGCTATCCTCACTCGTTTACGCCCCTTGAGGAGGGAGTAAAGGATTATGTGACCAAATACCTGAGTCAGGGAAGCTATTATTAGCCCCGAGATTTCATCAAAAGGATATAGTAATGTGTGTGGTCCTCCCTACTTAAATAGTCTGAAGTCTAATAAAAATGGGTCTAAGATCTCTTTGATCATTGTTTTTTGATGGTGTTCGTGAAATGGATTTAGCAGGAAGTTAAATTCCTCCGAGACGATAGCTGAAGGTGTTTTTAACACATAGTACTCATTGGCACGCACAAAATCAGCACCAACTTTTTGGGTGAATGTTGGAATAAATGTCTTTTCATCCCAATGATTGGGTAATTGATTCACCTTCAGTTCTTTAATAGATCCTGTATCGATTTCAATTTTTGCAAGACAAATATCTGATGGAGACATCAAATGATAATTGTTGGCTAAAAATTCCAGGCAAGCAAGAGAAATAGATCCCGCAGTATAAAGCAAATTGATTCCGGGAGGATTCCATCTGCCCCCATACAATCCTGCTCCGGTTCCTGAAAGGCCTTTGATATATGAACTTTTACTTATTCTGTAGACAATCATTAGGCCAACACACCATACTCCATTCGCCCAATCTGATCCAAAAGTCTTCTAATACCGAAGCTGTTCTTCAACAGCACTTTGGGTTTGATGTTTCCTAAAGCTAAATTTTCGGCCTCCATCCAGGCATGAAAACCATTGCCAAAAGCAGCAATACCTTTTCTATAGACCTCTTCTATCTCCAGAATCTTCTCTGTAACCGCAGGGCTAAAGGATGTTTTGCGTTTGTAGGTATCTATGGATATGGGAAGAATATCTATAAGATCATCGAGAGTCAACCCAGAGACTTTGATAACTGTTTTAATATACTGCTTAGATACAGACTGATTGGCTAATTTGAAATAATTAGCATGACCGTATGCAGCCAAAGGCTCTTGCAAAACTTTAGGATCATCTTTATGAGGTCTGTACTTTTTCATATCGGTGTATTATTACACTTATATTTACGTAAATATACACTTTTTGTTATCTCAAAATAAATGATTTTTGAAAAGGTCTGTTCCAAATAATACTATTTGAAGAGTATTTATGTAACTAGATAAAAAAAGCCTGTGAAGAATACTCCACAGGCTTTTTATTTATTTAAACCATCTTTTAAGATGATTTATTCATATGATCAAAATTCAAATGTAGAAGGATCTACCTGCTTTAAAGTAACATCAAACACATATCCAAAACTCCATTCACTTGAGAATGTAATGGTTTTTGTTGCTGCATTTACTTTAAAAGAGCCATCAACAATTTCACATTCTCCACCAAAGGCCCCAACTCCAATCGGGTCGCCATAAGTGAAATCATTTGTTGCAATGTTATTGGCTGTTACAACCATACCGGTTCCAGCATAGGGAGATCCATATCCGTAGCCAGATTGATAGAAATAGCCAATGATATCAGAAATACCAAATTTTCCACCGCCAAGGTCTCGAATCCAGTAAGGAGCTTCAAAAGCCTCTTCCGTATAATCAACTGTAGCACCAGAAGTATGAGTTCTAAACACTTTGGCTTCGTACATACCAGCGATACTGTTTATCATATCACCACTACATTCTGGCCAAAATATTTCCCTACTAGCTACACCTGGTATACTATCTACATTATAAGCACTATATGTGATATTATACAGGTCGGGTCCATTAACCGCAGTACCATCGAAATAAACTCCACCGATAGTCGATTTGACAGGTATTTCATCACCACCTTCTGACGCTGTGGCACCCGGATCGTCAAACGCTCCGGAGTTATTACACGCCAAATTTACCTGAGCCTCACCCTCAACATCTATCTTCGGCAAATAGGTGACCGCTGATTCTTCTGCGCTATTCACAAACTCTTCACAGCTCATAAAGACTACTGCAGTGAATAACAATAATATATAATATTTCATACTATTCATTTTTTAGTTGTCCCAAAATATTTTATCTGTAAGCTTCCTCTGAGCAGGTGCCTTTGGATTCAGGTTACGCTCAGACGAAGGATATAACCAAGTAGCAGGATGTTCTCCTGGGTTCAGCACAGATTCAATTGGATCCTGGAAAATACTAGCAGAGAATAATCTGCTTGCTGGCCTGTCAAACCTTCTTGTTTCAATCCAACCTTCATCTTCCTGTGTACCATTCATTGAAATATACTTTTGGGTTGCAATCATATCCAACTTGGTATCCAGTGCATCTCCGGCATCGTATCCTAATGAACCAGTATAAGTCGCTGGATCAGATACACCAGTATAAGCAAAACTAGCTGCAATGCCTGATCCAAAAGCGGCAACATCATCATCTGCGGTACCATATCTGGCATCAGCTTCAGCTCTCAGGAACCAAACTTCCCATGGACTCATTAATATCACAGGATTAGCTGGATCATATGCGTAAGGTGTAGAACCACTATATTCTGCAGCATCGGCAGTAAATGGTTCTTCATCTACTGTTCCCTGATCAATACCTCTCAGCTGACCTTCAAAGGTTCCCGCTGTTGCTTCGGCAAAGAAAATGGTATCTCTAGGATCATTCAACGTATTGAGCAAATCAAGTGTGGCATTACTTGCAAAGTAAAAGTCACCAACACCAAACTCCATTCGAGCATACATTGGATTTTGATTTCCAACAACATCCGCAAAAGGAACTTCAGGCATTTGAGTTGCTGTCTCAATAAAGATTCCAGAATTAATCAAAGATTGAATGGCTGCTCCCTGAGGATCCACTTCTGAGGTTCTTAAAAGAATTCTCAACTTCAACGAGTTAGCAAATCTTAACCAGTTTGTCAGATTTCCTCCATAGATGAGGTCATCATCTCCAACATCGGTAAGACCAGCATCATCTGCAAAAGTCAGGTCTGCAATGGCATCATCGATCAATACTACCAATGAGTCATAAACTACGGGAGCAGTATCATATCCGGGTACCTGAATAGCTCCAGCGTCCGGCTCACCTCTTAGTGCTTCCGTATAAGGAATATCACCAAAATGATCAACCAGTCCCTGAAATATATAGGCTTTCATTGTTTTTCCTATTCCTGAGTAAGCTCTGCTTTCACTGTTCACTAAAACCTGTAAGTCAATTAAAGCATCAGAATAAGCCCATTCCCAGTAGTTGTCAAAATCACCAGCTTCTGCTTGATACCGTTCCTGGTTACCCAGTGAAACCCCCAGACCCCATGTATAGTATTGAGCCCACAAAAAGGAGAACATATTTAACTCTACATCCACCATATATCCCGTCATACCGATGGCACCAGTTAACAACTGTGCATCTCCAGCAGAAGGGAATGTATCCGGATCTACATTAATCTCATCTAAGGATTGCTCACAAGAAAGTGAGAATACCAGGACGATTGCAATTAACGATCTATATATAAATTTCATATTATCTTTCATTTAGTATGACCTTTATTAAAAATTAACCTGCAAGTTCACCCCAAAACTCTTTGAAGGAGGTGTTTGTGTGGTCTCAATTCCCTGTGCATTTCCAGTCAAGGCAGGTCCATTGATTTCAGGATCAGCAAAAACATTTTCTTCCGGCAACCAGAATTTCAGATTTTTGCCAAATAATCCAATCCTTACATTACTAAAAGGAGTAGATCCCAGGAGGTTCTGAGGAAGCGTATAACTAACTCCCACTTCACGAAGCTTCAAGAAACTGGCATCAATTAATGCTGTAGATGCAGGGATATCATATCCACCAGTGAAATATTCATACTCAGTGATTTCGACAGTATTTTCACTATAAGTGCCATCACCATTGTCAACTACAGAGTTAGGAATGATAAATGGCTCTCTGCCGTATTGATTTGTTGTAACTGCAGTTCCATTAAATTCTGTGTGACCTTGGGTCAAAGAAAGGAATGTACCACCAACTTTCATATCAAAAAGCACATTGAAGCCGATGCCTTTGTAATTTCCATTGGCTCCAAAACTTGCAATATATTTTGGCTGATATGAACCCAGATATACTTGATCTTCAGAATATTGAGGATATCCTGTGGCATCTACAATAGGCTGTCCTTGCGGAGTCACGTCTTCAATTGTTCCTCTGAAAGTTCCAAATGGAAGACCTTCTTTGGCTACAACACTTACAGTAGGAACTGCAAATGGAGCAAACTCTCCCATTACTAACTCATCAATATCATCAGTTACTTTTACAACCTCATTGACGTTTTTAGCCCAGGTTCCAAACAGCTCAAGACTCAACCCATCTACCAGACCGGCAATTGGTCGTACACTCAAGGTTACTTCGTGACCCTTGTTGGTCATTTCACCAATATTACTTACCGTTTCAGTAAAACCAGTGGATCTTGGAAGACTGATTGTAACAATTTGATCTGAGTGAACTGAGCTATAATAGGTATAGGATAAGTTAACTCTCTCATCAAACAACCCAAAATCTCCACCAACTTCAAATGTTGTTGTCAACTCAGGTTTTAGTTCTGAATTACCAATTCTGTCACCAGTCTGGAATCCGGGTTGTCCGCCCAGTGGGTAGAACAATCGGTAGTCACCCAGGTCACGACCAATCGTAGGATTACCCACATAATAGGAATTCAACAGGTATAATCCAGCATCTTTTCCAGTTGTACCGTAACTAGCCCTTACCTTTAGGAAGCTGAGCACCTCGTTCTCTATTGGCAAAAGATCTGAAACAATTACAGAGGTACCAAGAGCACCATAGGTAAAAGTGTTGTTTTCAGTAGGCAAAGTAGAAGACCAGTCATTTCTGGCAGAAAGCTCAAGGAAAACAGCGTCTCTATAGCCTATCCTTGCATTACCTAAAACTCCAAAAATTCGATATTTTTCTCGAGTTCTATCTGCTATTGAAGAATTAACACTATTTGATAGGTTATAAACTCCATCAACAACAAGACCACCAGAAGTTGCACCCTCAAGCGTTTCTTGCTGAGTTTGATACCAGTTATATCCAGCTGAAACATTTAAACTGAAGTCCTCTGTTAACTGCTTGGTATAATTGGCCAAAGCAGACAAGTCGAGATTTATGTTTTGCTTGAAGAAATTGATATACTCACCCAATGACTCGTGTTTCTGGTTTCTTGTCGTCAAACTAAAGTCATCGCCCCAAACCAGCTGAGTACCAGGGATAAATCGTGGAGTCCAGGTATCTACCATTGTACCCACTACATTGGCACCAAACCTACCAATAATATCAAGCCCTTCGATTACACTATATGTTACAGAAGCATTTCCAAGGAAATTATTGATCGTTGCTTCATTGCCATACTCATTCAAGATATAATATGGATTCACAGAAGAGTATGATCCCCAGTAACCATTGATATCATGGAAAGGACTGTTATAATCTCTTAATTCACCAAATGGAATATTTACCGGTGATTGAACGGCCATTGCGTAAGCATTATTTCCTTCGAATGGTCTTGCTCCCTCCTGGTTTGTATTTTGATTCACATTGGCATAAGATACTTTAAAGTTTGACTTAAGCTTTGGTGATAAATCTGCAGAAGCTTTCAGCAATACAGTATGTCTCTTATAATAGGTATTATCCAGAATACCATTTTGATCGGTATTAGAATAAGACGCATAGTAAGTAAAGCCCTCTGATGAACCGGATAGATTAACACTATTAGACAGTGTATTTCCCCGATTGAAAAACTCCTCTAATTGATTAGGAACAGCACTGTATGGTCTCATCAAAGCTTCTATCGCTCCATCCCCATCAGCATCGACTGGAGAAGTCCATGGTCGCACGACACCATCAAATTCTGGTCCCCATGACCAGTTTTCACCTGTGTCGAAATGAAGCCCATCATATCCCTGACCAAATTGATTTTGTCTTTGTAGAAGCACGTATGCTTCCTCCACAGAGAAAGATGAGTTCAAACCAATCTGCATTTTTCCTTTTCCTTTTCCAGACTTGGTAGTAATCAAAACTACTCCGGAAGCACCCCTTGAACCATACAATGATGTAGCTGACGGTCCTTTAAGGATCGTAACAGATTCTATATCATTTGGATTGATATCATTGAAACGGTTACCATGGTCAGCATAACCGGAAGTAGATCTTCCATCACCACCTCTGGTAGTTTCATTGTTAATAGGAATACCATCAACAACGATTAAGGCGTTGTTATTTCCGGTAAGTGAACCTTCTCCTCTTAATACGATCCTGGTAGATGCTCCAACAGATCCTGATCCGGTTGAAAGTCTAACACCAGCTGCTTTTCCTCTTAAAGCTTCTAATGTATTTTTGTTTGGAGCCGATAATAGCTCGTCAGAACCAACTGTCTGGTTGGCATAAACGACATCACGTGTATTCCTATCGATACCTAGCGCAGAAACCACAACTTCAGAGAGCTCGGTTACATCAGCAGACATGCTGATATCAATAACCGAACGAGCTCCAATCTCAGCTTCCTGGCTTGCCATACCAATAAAAGAATAAACCAAAGTTGTTCCTGCATCTTCAGGAACCGTTAAACGGTAATTACCATCCAAGTCGGAGGTAGTACCAGTTGCCGTACCCTTAAGTACGACGTTAACACCGGGAATCGACTCACCGTCCTCATCGGTGATTCGCCCAGACACTGTCCGTTGTGCCCATGATTCGAATGCAATAACAGTCGAAAACATGAAGCAGAGTAGTAGAATCCTCTTCATATAATACTGGTTTAATTGTACATTAATAATTCTCGTTGATAAAATTATAATAATTTGTTCACATTAAACAATAGGGGTTTTTCTTTTGCAGGGTGTCCTGAAAGAGGTGTTTTATTATAAAATTTGGAAAAAACGGGATAAAAATTTAGCAGGATGCCTTGCTGATGATCGCAGCAAAATAATCATTTAAGATCTGAAGTTTTACATTATTTTAATTTTGAGGGAATATTCAGAAAAAAAACGAAAAAAAGTTCTACTCTGAAGAAATAGCCCCCTTTATTATCCTGAATTCGATTCTGCGGTTCTTTTTTCGCCCAATTTCGCTTTCATTGGAGTCCAAAGGTTCAGAAGAGCCATAACCTTTATAAGTGAGTCGAGCATCATCAATCCCTTTTTCTCTCAAATAATTGAAGACCGACATGGCTCGTTTGGTAGAAAGATCTAAATTATACTCCTCAGTTCCAATGTCATCGGTGTACCCTTCTATCCTAACATTAAGTTTGGGATTATTTTTCATGAAAGCATAGATCTGATCCAGTTCTGACAATGACCTGTTATCCAGTGTGTATTCATTAAAAGCAAAGTAGACATTCTCCAGTACCATGGATATGCCATCTTTGATAGGTTTCAGATAGATGTCTATGGTGTCAGGCTTAAGCAAAGTATTTGACCTGGCTTCAAAAGTAAGGTCTTCGAACAGGTAGTTTTCCTTGCTTACAAACACTCCATATTCTCTTCCCTGAGTCAATACCAAAAAATACCTCCCTGTAACAGAATCCGAGCTGACTTCATACACGATGTCTGGCCGGTTCAAGTCCTCCATATGAAAATCTGCCTGTAGAGGTGCGTTGGTTTCCTCATTCAATACACGACCTGTGATATAGCTGGAGGTGTTTCTGACCAATGTGTCATTCATGATCTGGAATTTCATGATGTCACTTCTTACAATCGCCCCGCGCTCACTGATTTCTTTACTGAAATATGCTGTTTGCCCATCTGCTGTAATAAAAATGCCCACTTCATCGTCGTGTGTATTGATGGGATATCCCAGATTCAATGGTCTGGACCAGCCTTTTTCCTCTTTCGTACAAAGGTACATATCGTAGCCCCCCATTCCCTGGCGTCCCTTTGAAGAGAAAAACAGAGACTGTCCATTTACATGGATAAAAGGTGTAATATCATCTTCAGATGTATTCACGTTTGATCCCAGATTTTGTGGTTTTGTCCATTCAGACCCAACCAAATATGTTACCCAAATGTCACGAGCCCCTAAACCTCCCGGTCTGGAAGAAGCAAAATAGAGTGTTTTGCCATCAGCACTCAAGGCTGGCTGAGATTCCCAATCAATGGAATTTACTGTCGGTCCAAGGTTTTTGGGAATAGACCAACTGTCTCCTTCTCTGTGTGAGATGTAGAGATCACAACTGCCCATGGATTGACGGCCATTGCAAGAAGTAAAGATCAAGGTTCGTCCATCCGCTGAAATAGTACAGGCACCTTCATTAAAGGATGAATTGATATGTGGGGAAATGGACTCCGCAGGGCTCCATTCGCCGTCTTTTTTATAGCTTATTACCAGGTTTTCGTCCCTTTCAACACCCTGGGCTGTGAAAATAATCTGCTGATTATCCACCGTCAATACAGGGAAGTACTGAAGGCGAAACTTGTTCACCTCGTCGGGTAAGCGCTCCAACTCAATAACTTTAGGCTTTTGGATGGCTTGCAGCGAGTAATCTATATTGGAGGATAAATGCTTGACCTGGGGACTTTCCAAACTTTCAACATTCGCATTTCCTAAAGCATCTTTGGCTTCCTGGTAGTTACCCTTTTGAAAATGCATATTTGCAATGGTGATCCATAGTGTGGGGTTTACTTTACTGAATGGGGTGACTTCTGTATATCGCTCAAAATAAGTAAGTGCAGAGTCCTTTTCCTGAAGCACCGAATATGTAGTGGCCAACCTTAGATATGGCGCTCCGTAAGTTGGATCTTTTTCAATGATCTTTTTGAGAATTTCGATGGCCCCACCAAAGTTTCTCGCCCTCAATTCAAGTTCTGATTTTTCATACAGCTTGAGGCTCTTTTTTTGTTGAGCCATGAGTGCAGAAAACGAGCAAACAAAAAAGACGGCGATAAAAAATAAACGCATCAGGGGATATTCATGTATTTATGTGCCTGTAAAGATATCTGCCATTTTGGATTCTCCTTGATATAGTCGATGATCAATGGGATCATCGCATCCCTTTTAGACCATTCAGGTTGCAAATAGAGCAATGCCTCACTTTGCATCTTCTGCGCATGATCTTCGGCCCATTTCAGATCAGATTTGTTGTAAACGATCACCTTGAGCTCATCGCATTTTTGATAAAACTCATCCTGAGGATCTTTAAATTTCTTTGGAGAAAAACAAACCCAATCCCAATTTCCGGAAAGAGGATATACACCAGATGTTTCAATATGCGTTTTTAATCCAGACAAGTGCAGCTCATGGGTAAGCGCATCCAGGTTGTACATTAGTGGTTCACCACCGGTGACCACAGCAATCTCAGCTTTGGAATCTTTAGCACCTTTGGAAATAGAAGAAATAGATACCAGTGGGTGGTCTGTAGCATCCCAGCTTTCTTTTACGTCACACCAAACACAGCCCACGTCACAACCACCCAGCCGAATGAAATAAGCCAGCTTACCTGTGTGATGCCCTTCCCCTTGCAAAGTGAGGAAAGACTCCATAATGGGTAATTGATCAGTCTGCAATATTGTCTGAGTGTTGTTTTTCATACGCACGGATAGTATTTAACAACAATGAGGCGATGGTCATGGGACCAACACCACCTGGAACAGGTGTGATGTATGATGCTTTCCGGGCCGTTTTCTCGAATTCCACATCACCAACCAGCTTAAAACCAGATTTTCTGGTTTTGTCCTCAACTCGAGAAGTCCCCACATCTACAATGACTGCGCCTTCTTTTACCATGTCTGCTGAGATCAAACCCGGTTTACCCACTGCAGAGATCAGGATATCAGCCTCTTGAGTATATAAGGAAATGTCCGGGGTATACTTATGACACACTGTGACTGTGGCATGTCCATCTTCCAGCATCATCATGCTGATGGGGGCACCGACCAATCTGCTGGCACCAACAACTACACAGTGCTTTCCTTCCAAATCAACCTGATAGCGACGCAAAAGCTCCATGATGCCAAAAGGTGTGGCTGGTAGGATTAGTTGATTCTTTGAATTGATACTACCAAAATTCTGATTGGTGAACCCATCTACATCCTTCACAGGTGAAATACAGTCAGTCACCTTTTCCACCGAAATATGCTCTGGTAAAGGCAATTGGACAATAAATCCATCGATATCTTCATCCTGATTGAGCTGGTCTACATGCTTAAGCAGCTTTTCTTCAGAAATGGTATTGGCAAAATGCATGAGGGTAAAATCAAATCCTACGGCTTTGCAGGCCTTTATCTTACCATCCACATAGGTGTGGCTTGCTGAATCGTCACCAACAATAATGATCGCCAGGTTAGGCGCCCTTAATCCTTTACTTTTAATGGCTTCAACTTTTGCTGCTATTTCGTTTTTGATGTCACCAGCTATCTTTTTACCATCCAATATTGTTGCCATTCGAATCTTTGGTCTTTACTAGTCTAACTTCAGTACGGCCATAAAGGCTTCCTGTGGAATCTCCACATTACCTACCTGACGCATCCTTTTTTTACCTTTCTTCTGTTTTTCCAGCAATTTACGCTTTCTGGAAATATCGCCTCCATAACATTTTGCTATCACATTCTTACGCATAGCTCTCACAGATTCTCTGGCTATGACTTTGGTTCCAATGGCTGCCTGAATAGCTATTTCAAACATCTGCCGAGGTAGAAGCTCTTTGAGTTTCTCACAAAGCCTTTTTCCCCATTCATAAGCCTTCTCACGGTGAACGATGGCCGAAAGCGCATCAACAGGATCTCCATTGAGCATGATATCAAGTTTAATCATGTTGGAGGTCCTGTACCCAATAAGTTCGTAATCCAGGGATGCATATCCCCTTGAGATGGTCTTCAGTTTATCAAAGAAATCGAAAACAATCTCCGATAATGGTAACTCAAAGGTGAGTTCGACCCTATTGGAAGTCAGGTAAACCTGATTTTTGATTTCACCCCGCTTATCGACGCAAAGTGCTATGACAGGGCCAATGAAATCGGCCTTGGTAATGATCTGTGCCCTGATATACGGCTCTTCAATGCGATCTATAAGTACCGGATCCGGAAGCTCCGACGGTGCGCTTACTTTCAAGAGATCTCCATTATTCTTTATCACGTGAAACTGTACACTGGGTACTGTGGTAATGACAGTCATGTCAAATTCACGCTCCAGTCGCTCCTGCACGATCTCCATATGAAGCATGCCAAGGAATCCACACCTGAAACCAAAACCCAGGGCGACAGATGTTTCTGGTTCCCATACCAATGAGGCATCATTGAGCTGAAGTTTCTCCATCGAGGCCCTCAGTTCCTCAAACTCGGAAGTCTCTACAGGATAGATCCCTGCGAATACCATAGGCTTGACGTCTTCAAACCCACGTACCATTCTTGTAGTTGGCCGATCTACGTGCGTGATGGTATCCCCAACCTTTACCTCTTTGGCCACTTTGATCCCTGAGATCAGATAACCCACGTTTCCCGCTTTGATCTCCTTTTGTGGATCATGTTGAAGCTTCAGAATACCGATTTCATCTGCTTCATAGGTTTTCCCTGTATTGACAAACTTTACTTTATCTCCCTGATGCAATGTGCCGTTGAAAACCCTGTAAAAAACCTCGATTCCACGATACGGATTAAACACGGAGTCGAAGATCATGGCCTGAAGTGGCTCTTCCGGATCTCCTTTAGGCGCTGGCACCTTCTTCACAATTGTTTCCAGTATCGCTTCTATCCCTATTCCTTCTTTGGCGCTTGCATGGATAATGTCTTCCTTGGAACAACCAATCAAATCAATGATTTGGTCTGATACTTCATCAGGCATTGCTCCTGGCAGATCAATTTTATTGAGTACAGGAATGACCTCCAGGTCATGCTCTATGGCCAGGTATAAGTTAGAGATTGTCTGAGCTTCAATACCTTGTGAGGCATCTACCACCAACAAAGCCCCTTCACATGCCGCTATGGATCTTGACACCTCATAAGAAAAATCGACGTGGCCCGGTGTATCGATCAAATTGAGGACATACTTCTCACCATTCAGCAAATAATTCATTTGAATAGCATGGCTCTTTATGGTAATTCCCCGCTCTCGTTCCAGATCCATATTGTCAAGCAACTGATTTTGCATCTGACGTTGAGTCACAGTTTGTGTGTGCTCAAGCAGACGATCTGCCAGTGTGCTTTTACCATGGTCGATGTGAGCTATAATACAAAAATTTCTTAGGTGCTTCATGCTAAATTGAAAAGGACTGCAAAAGTAGTCAATAGGTATACATCAGGAAATGTTTCCCATTCATTTAATTCCCTTTACAGATAAGACCCTATCAAGTTTTGTTTTTTGTATCAATGATCAAGGTGACAGGACCATCGTTTAAAAGATCTATCTGCATATTAGCTCCAAACTCTCCTGTTTTTACCGGAACGTCCAGGGAAGATACTGCGTCAATGAAATTATTGTAAATGGGAATTGCAGTATCTGGTTTAGCTGCTTTAACAAACGAAGGCCTGTTTCCCTTCTTAGTACTCGCATGGAGTGTGAACTGACTAACAATAAGCGCCTCACCCTGAATATCCTTCACGCTAAGGTTCATTTTATCCTCCGCATCCGAAAATATTCTGAGGTTAACCAGCTTTTGTGCAAGCCAGTTGACGTCTTCAGAATCATCCTCCTCCTCAATACCAATAAAAACGAGTAATCCTGATTGGATCTGTGCTTTGATCACTCCGTCAATAGAAACTGAAGCCCTGGAAACCCTTTGAATAACAGCAATCATTGGGTTATTGTGCCTCTTCCCATTGACGATAGTTTTCAATATCGTTGGCTAAACTTTGTAACACAAAATAAAGCACTGAAATATCGTCAGTGAATCCCAACGCCGGAATAAAATCCGGGATAAGATCGATCGGAGTAATAAAATATACCAGACTAAATACCAGCATCAGAATGGATCTGGTAGAAAACGAGGCGTATTTACCAGTGAAATGCGCCTGAACCATCCTCATCACCAATCTTAACTTTGAAATGAAAATGTTCCTTTCCTCAGTATCCTCCTGCAATACCTGCAGCTTGTCTTTTGCCTTATTTAATAGTGATTTTACCTTCTCATTGTTATTGATAAAATCCTTTGATCGTTCGAAGATCCTTCTTACTCTCGGGTTTTCCATCAAAATACCTCCTTTATTTCTTCCTTAATATAGGACAATGCATCCTTCAATGTGTCACTTTCCTGTTTCAGCGATTTCTCAAAAATCGCTTTGGCCAGGTCCATTCCTGAAGATTTCTCCTGCATCTCATTGCCAGCTTCATTGATCATTGAGATCAATTGTTCTACAGCGCTTGACACAAAAGTCCAGGCATCTCCTGACATGTAAACCTGCTGAGACAGGTTATGGTTATATTCATTCCTGATTTCTGAGATCAATGCCGACTGCAGATCTTTGGATGTCATCTTAGCACTATTGAGTCTGGGGATCAAATTAGATGGGCTAATTCTTTCAAGCAGCAGACACACCCTTTCGTATGCCTGAAGCCTTAAGGGGGTCACTATTTCCATGTTTTTCTGTCTGATTGAATATTTATATTCTTCCAATTGCTTGGTCGTAAAAGAACGGACAATCAGGTATGCTGCATAGAGCACTAAGATGGCAGGTAGTACAATTTTTAGTAATTCAATGATCATTTCCATCAGGAAGTGTGTTTTGATTTAAGGTTTAACTTCAAAAATAGTATTTTCTTTGCTGATCATGATGCCTCCGGTAACAGTAACTAAAAAAGCCATTGCAGAGATCAAACAAATAATCCAGGCCAAAAAAGTCCCTGAAGGTTATGGCCTTCGAATTGGTGTAAAAGGTGGTGGTTGTGGTGCAACTTTGATTCTGGGATTTGATGAAAAGACTGATGACGATATCGAATATGTAGTGGAGAATGTACCCATCTACATTCAAAAAAAGGAGACCCTGTTTGTGATCGGAAAAGAAGTGGATTTTTATGAAGGATCTGACCAGCGAGGATTTGTATTTAATGATCAAGTGAAAGCCTAGGCAGTTAATTCCACGGTAGCTTTTTGGCATAATCCTTTGACGGGTGGGTTATACTTACTCACCCTTACTCTGATTGCCTGTACATGTGGGAATTTTGTCTTTATCCGTTTTATGATCTTCCCTGCGAGATGCTCCAGTAGTGTGGCATCTATACTCATCACTTCAGCAACCATGGCATAGACTTTTTCATAATTGACTGTGCCTTCGAGCTTGTCCTCTTCCACAGCTTCTTCAAAATCTAATTCCATCTCCACATCCACAGAGTACTTATTACCAATGATCCTTTCTTCTTCGTAATATCCGTGGCGCGCATAAAACTCCATGCCCTCGAGCATTACCTTACCCATCAGGATTCATCAATTTGATCAAAAAAAGAGCCTTTGTCTTCCACCTCAGTATTAACAGGTTCTTTCTTTGGAGGTTCTTTTTTCTTTATTTCCGCTCTCTCCTCTTCTCTTTGTTCAGTTGGTTTCTCAACCTCGGGATCAGGTTCATGCCTTTCAATGGAGGCTACTTCCTCAGCCCGGTGACTATTGGTGGGCTCTTCTTCTCTTTTCTTTGGATTAGGCAGGTCTTCCTTGGTTAATTTTTTGACTTCAACTTTGCTAAGCTTCAGATCCTCAGCATTGAGCCTGTCTTCAGAGGCCCGAACCAGTTCTTTTACTCTTTTACTGTAATCCACCACATCAAAATCTCCCCGTTTTCTATCGATGCTGGAAATTTTTTCTGTTATCTCACTCGCCAGGTGTTTGAGCTCTTTCAGGACATTGGCACGGTAGTTTTCCAGTTCATGATAATTTTGATCCAGTTTTTCTACAGCTTCCTGCATCTCCTCGATCATATCTTTGGCTTCCTGCTCAGCCCGTTCAATGATATCGCCTGCTTTGGACTTTGCTTCGCTCATCAGGGCTTCAGCATTCATCTGCACTTCCTTGAGGTGCAACTCCGCAGTCTTGTTGGCCTGATCAATCAGGTTGGCCCCTGTGTCTTCAGCGGTCTTGAGCGTTTTAAATAGCGAACTCTCTACCTCCCTGAGCTTCTGAACCTCCTTTTGAGATTGCTCGAGTTTGATTTTATACTCTTTGTTATCATCGAGGACTCGCTCCCACTCATTGGATAGTGATTGCAGGAAAGCGATTACTTCGTCTTTGTCGTATCCTCTTAGCTTTTTCTCAAAGCTTTTTTGTCTTATTTCAAGTGGTGTGATCTTCATTGATCTGCAAAATTAACATCCCAGATAGAAATAGTACGATCATCACTGCATGAAACCACCCAATTATTATGTGGCATCCACAAAAGTTTGTTCACAGAAGTGCCATGACCAGCGTGTCGCGCCCTATCGATGACCTTCAACAACTTAAAACTGTGGGCATCCCATACCTTGATAGATTTATCCATGCTACAAGATACAAAATATTGACCGTCTGCCCGGAAATGGATATGATTGATGGCATACATATGTGCAGGAATCTCTTCTATCAATTGGTAACTATTGTGAATATCCCAAAACTTTATTCTTGCATCTCGACTCCCACTCACCAATAGGGGGAGTTGTGGATGGTACTGCAACGTAAAAACTGAAATCTTGTGTGCTTCAATCTCCCTTACAAGTGAAAGGTCTTGTGGATTAAGAATTCGAATGGTGTTGTCACTATATCCCACCGCGATCTCTCTGCCATTTGGATTTATGGCGATTGACCTTGCACTTTTATCAGACCAGGACTTTTTAGCCAGTAAATTCAAATCCCAATCCAAATAAATGACCATCCCATCACCGCATGCTACCCAGATGGATGACTCATTGGATTGAATATCAAAAATGGATGCCGTAGTAAGCGCTACCGAAGCAATCTCCTTACGCTCATTGACATCGATGAGATGAATCCCATTGAAGTTTTGCCCTACCACCAACAAACCTTTCGTCCTTTGGAAAGATAGTGCGTAGACAGATGAAGGTACTTTCGCTATCATTACTCCGTTTTCTGGCTCTTTGAGGTCCCATAGAGCGATCATTCCATCCCCCCCGGCAGAAATAAACTGTGTGTCACTTACCTGCTCGAGCGTGTACAAGGAGTCATTATGCCCAGAAAGTGTTTGTATCTTTTCAACCTGTATGGTGCTCATCTCATGAATTTCGTTTAAAATTAACGATTGAAGGATAGATAAAATTCAATGCCACTTCTTTTATCAAAACCTATTAACAAAGATTCAGCGTATGCTGTTTGGAATATCCAGGAAACTTATGGTGTCATCAGAGCCCTTCTCGATGAACCTACACCTGATAACCTAAACCCTCAACGACTATCAGAATGGATAGTTGGCCGGGTTCTCATCAGGAACATATGTTCAATCCTGAATGTGCCCTATCAAGGGATTACGGTAGATGAGACTGGGAAACCGCACCTCGTGGGCAGCAAAGTTCATATCAGCATCACCCATTCGTTCCCGATGGCTGCTGCTATGATACATCGAAAAAACTCCTGTGGAATAGACCTGGAACGCCCTAGGCACAAGCTATTCAGTATTAAAGACAAGTTTATCAATGGTCAGGAGAAGAAGTATGCCGATGACCTCTACAGTCTCTGTGCTGTCTGGTGCGGCAAAGAAGTACTATATAAAATTTACGGCCGTAAGAGATTGAGCCTTCGGGATCACACCACCATTGTGATCAAAACGCCGGAACTTTTAAGTGGAAAAATTCACAAAGAAGATTTCAATAAAAGTTACAAAATTCATTACGAGCAGATCAAAGACTACTACCTGGCCTACAGCCTCTAAACTTTCTTATGGATAGTTGCGTTAAATTTGCCACTGAATGAACCTATTTGGCATTTTGTAAATTCTTATTTCATGGATAAGCACTTTTTAGAAAGGATTTTTAAGCAACATCAAGAGTCTCCGCCTTGCCCCTCCCCGAAGATTATTGCAAGCTTTTTCACCAACCTGCTGGAATCACTGTTTCCTGATCATGCCAAAATCAAGTTTGAAACAGTGAAGGAATTTGAGCTTCATTTTCAAAAGCTCAAGGTGGAGCTGGATGAGCTTCTGACTAAAAACCCGATGAAAGGGTATGTGGATTTGGAGCACGTAGCAGATGACTTCTTTGAGAAACTTCCCTACATCCATACAAGGCTGGAAAAAGACATTACTGCGCTATATGAAGGTGACCCGGCTGCTAAAAGTAGAAGTGAGGTGATTCGGTCTTACCCTGGATTTTATGCCATCGCGGCTTATCGAATGGCCCATGAACTACACAAATTGGGTGTAAAAGTGATCCCCCGGATCATTTCGGAGCATGCGCACAGTAAGACCGGAATTGATATTCACCCCAATGCCCGCATTGGCGAGCATTTCTGCATTGATCATGGCACAGGTGTGGTTATCGGTGAAACAACCGTGATCGGAGATCATGTGAAGTTATACCAGGGTGTTACCTTAGGAGCATTAAGCGTGGACAAATCTGATGCAGAGAAAAAGAGACACCCCACCCTGGAAGACCATGTCATCATTTATTCCGGGGCCACCATCCTGGGTGGAGAAACCACAATCGGCCATGGAAGTATCATCGGTGGTAATGTTTGGATCACAAGGAGCATTCCTCCCAACAGTAAGATATACTATCAGGCACGGATGCACAACAGCGATACCGACCAAACGGATCTTTATGTATATAAAGAGAACCTGGAATGAATATTTTCGATCTGATTGGGAATACACCGATCATCAAGCTCAATCGTATTCCTACCAACCCAAAGGTTAGTATATATGCGAAGCTAGAAGGCCAAAACCCCGGAGGAAGTGTAAAAGACCGCGCTGCATTCAATATGATTGATAGCGCCCTGAAACGTGGAGATATCAAAAAAGGTGATCGTTTGATCGAAGCCACCAGTGGAAATACAGGGATTGCACTTGCCATGGTAGCCCAGTCACTGGGACTTGACTTGACGCTTATCATGCCCGACAATTCCACCTCCGAGCGCGTGAAAACCATGGAAGCCTATGGGGCCACCCTGATCCTAACCCCTGCTGACCGAACCATAGAATATTCTAGAGAGTTGGCAGAAGAGAAAGCGGAAAAAGAAGGCTATTACATCCTCAACCAGTTTGCCAATCCGGACAACTATGAGATGCATTATAAAACCACCGGTCCCGAAATCTGGAATGACACCAATGGCAAAATCACACATTTCGTTTCTGCAATGGGGACTACCGGCACCATTATGGGTGTATCAAGGTACCTGAAAGAAAAAAATAAAGACATTCAGATTGTAGGCACACAGCCCAAAGATGGATCCAGTATTCCAGGTATCAGGCGCTGGTCTCCTGAATTTTTACCTAAGATCTACGAACCGGAACGGGTTGATCGCATTGTGGACGTAAGTGAGGAAGAAGCCACAGAAATGACCCGCAGAATGGCCAAAGAAGAAGCCATCATGGCAGGAATGAGCAGCGGTGGAGCCTTAAAAGCAGCACTGACCATCGCAGATGAACTGGATGAGGGATTGATTGTGTTTATTGTTTGCGACCGGGGCGACCGATACTTAAGCTCGGATCTGTTTTAAATGATTAATACTGCCAGTCTAATAGGCATATTGTTCAAAAAAATCCCTGGAATCCTTCATGTCTGGTAGACCGAGGATCCAACATATTTCGACCAGATCAGAAAAATCTAATCCACCCGAAGCCACTGCCTCGTTATTGTAGCGGCCATCTTTGTCGTTGTATCTCAGACTTAACTCAACAGCCAGATCCCATACCTTTTTCAATTTCAGGTCTCTAATCTGGTCTCGCCATTCGGAATAGTTTGGTGAACGAAACTCAGGAGTACCGTTGCTAATAACATTACCATCTGGAATTTTCAGGTAATCGGTGTTGCTTTTCACAAACTCCAGATCCTCAGGTGTCGTTACCTTTTCATTCCATCCTCCATGCTGAATGATATGAAACCTTTTTTGCGTATTAACATCAGGCATTTCAGCCTGAATCTTCCGTATCACTGCAGCAGAAAAATCGGATTGTCCGCCCTCAGCTATCCAAATATCGCCCCCTGCTTTAATAATCTCTTGTACAATATTTTTCACCTCCTTCACTGCTTTACCAAAGTCCCCATGGGCATCTGACCATTTTTTACCAAAGGCTTGTTGAAACAGATCATTCGGCGGTACATAAAGCCCTTCTTGAATACCATAGCTTCCTGCCACCGCATGAAACTTCAATTTCGAATACTCAGGTTTGCCCAAAAGGGTATAAAAACCGGCAACAGCATGAAGATCATCCACATCGGTTTTACAATCATATTGGGCCAGCAATAAATCATTTTCCAGATTAAACGACCTTTGTTGAAATGTCATCTTGGAAGATGAATATACTTGTGAAACTTCAATTTTCACTTCCTTTTGGAGTTTTCTATCCAAATCTGTTGAAGGGACCACCTGACCACTTCCATCTGTTTTTGATTGTTCCGCTGATGAAATGCCACCTATCCAAAATGAGATAAAAAGTAAGAAAAATCGTTTCATAATGTGCGAAATACTTGCTCCAAGATAGCCTTATTTAGTTTGACTTACCAACTGGTATCCCGGATTCATGTTCATTAACCACTCTGGAAGCTGAGTCCATTTTGATAAATTCTTCAGGTGCATGTTCATTGATTAAGCGATCCAGATCCGGCTGACCCCCGTCCACCCAGGCGGTATACCAGAGATCAGCAGTCATCTTAATGGCTTTCCTAAGCTGCCTTTCCACCATCCCATTCAATTTTCGATGGTAGGACCTGGAGAAATCATAAGAGTAAACCCTTACCAACCTCTGTCCGCGTTCCTCAAATGAATATTTTTTGGATTCATTAAATTTTTCTGACAATTTCTTCTCAAAAAGTAAAACCGAATCAAGCGCCAGATGTGCTCCTTTCACAGCTTCCCAGGCTCTAAATTGCGGATTTGCCTCGTATGCAGCTTTCCCAACAAACAAATCATACTCTTCAAAGAACAACTCAGGCAACCTCGACTCCCAGAATCCATGGATCCCATATTGTCCGGTCAGCTGACCGTTGTAATTTTCTGTTGTATGGAGTGGCACATTTGCATCACCCACATAGTGCCCAAGATCTGCAGACAATCTCAATATCGCATCAGCATCCTGATTGAGAAATGCCTGAGTAAGCCAATGCTTCACCGCCGAGATATGCCAGGGCACAATCCCATAAGCTTTCAACGAGTCTTCACCATACTTTTTGACTGCTTCCCGCCAATACCTGGGTAGTTTAAATACTGCACTGTCCCCGTAAACATCTAAATCTATGTAATGTCTGGGTGCTTCATCCTCGATAACATATCGTCTCATGTCAGGATTGACGGCCTTTTCAGTAATGAATGAGATGTGATGCTTGTAAAAGCCGATCATTTCCTGGGGAAGCGAAAAGACAGCAATACGGTTGATCTTTTGGTGCGCAAAGAAACCCCAGCTCATGAGTATGGGCGTACAAACTACAAGAAGGAAGATTTTTATTTTTTCCACAACGGGATATAAAAATAAAATTATTTCCTTATTTTAAAAATAAAGTTTCGCCTCGTATATAGGTTTTATCTTTCATTGTTCTTACCTTTGCATCCCTAAAATTCGGAACAAGTAATAGATTATGGCAAACCATAGATCGGCATTAAAGAGAATCAGATCGAGTCAGGCTAAGAAGGAGACAAACCAGTACCAGCATAAGACGACACGTACTTATATCAAAAGACTGAGAGAAGAGACTAAAAAACCTGAAGCAGAAAAATTGCTAAAGGAAGTCACTCATATGATCGACAAGCTGGCAAAAAAGAATGTGATCCACAAAAACAAAGCTTCTAACCTAAAGTCAAGCTTGACCAAGAAAGTTAACACTTTGAAGTAACAATCGGTTCTTAAAAAGAAATTATACTGACCCTGTTCATTATTTTGAACAGGGTTTTTTATTATCTTCCAATTCGGAAACTGGCAGATAATGGAAGACAAAGTATTATCCATCAAAAAGTGGGCTGAGGAAGATCGCCCACGTGAAAAACTCTTACTCAAAGGAAAAGCTACACTCAGTGAAGCTGAACTCATTGGGATCTTATTGGGTTCCGGTACTACCAGCATGAGCGCCGTTGACCTGGCCAAGCAACTCCTGATCAAAGTAGACTATGACCTGAACCTACTGGCTCGACTTTCGGTAAAGGATCTGATGAAGTTTAAAGGGATTGGTGAAGCCAAAGCCATTACCATTGTTAGTGCATTGGAGCTTGGGAGACGTCGAAAGGAAACAGAATTTCAAAAGAATCCCAGAATTTCCACCGCAAGGTCAGCTTATGACCTCATGAAAGGTGAGCTGTTGGATCTGCCTTATGAAGAGTTCTGGATTCTTTTATTGAAACGCAACAATGAAGTCATCAAAAAATCCAAAATCAGCAGTGGTGGGGTATCTGGTACCGTGGTAGACCCCAAGATCATTTTTAAATATGCTCTGGACGAAATGGCCAGTTCAATCATCTTAATACACAACCATCCTTCTGGGAATCCCCGGCCCAGCCATTACGACCAGCAGCTCACCAAAAAGCTCAAAGAAGCCGGGAAATTTCTCGACATTTCTGTCATAGATCACATTATATTTTGTGATCATGATTATTATAGCTTTGCAGACGATTCAGCACTTTAAAAGCTTATGAAGAAGTTACTTTATTTCCTAGGCCCAATCATTATCGTCATTATTGGGTACACATTATTCAAAACCAATGAAGATGGGGATTATGTTGAGCACATTGAGGCTGAACGAGCCTCGAGGATTAAATTTCTAAAAGTCTCGGAATCCTCGCCATTCCAGATGTACGATGAGGAGTTTAAGGAACCTGAATATTATCCCATCTCCTCCGACTATCGAGTGAATGCCCGATTGGAGCGACTTAAAAATAACGAACGGACGAGCATCAAAAACAGCGATGGATCTGAAACAACCTACCTGAAATTTGCCTATGCCAGTTTTGCACTCAAGGGCCAGCAACACCAGTTGCTCATCTTAAAACACATGAATATGGGCGCTATTGCCCAGTATTTCACCGGATTTGCCGACAATACCAGTGGCAACGATACCTATGGAGGTGGCCGTTACCTGGACCTGAAAATTGGCAAATCAGATAATATTGTGATTGATTTTAACCTGGCCTACAATCCTTATTGTGCCTATGTAGATCAATACCAATGCCCATTTCCTCCCAGGGAGAATATACTACCGATAAGAATCGAAGCCGGAGAGAAGGATTATCACCAATAATCCTCCTCATATTTCCATCCCTTTCCTATTTTTGCAGGCCTTTAACGTTTACTCATCCTCATGAAAATTTCCTACAACTGGCTTAAAGACTTTATTGACATCTCCGAAAGCCCGGAGACCATTGGAGATGTCCTTACTCAAACAGGCCTGGAGGTGGAGGGTATTGAAAAGGTTGAAAAAATACCAGGTGGTTTGGAGGGACTCGTGGTAGGAGAAGTCATGGAATGTATCCCCCACCCCAATGCAGATAAACTAAAGCTTACGAAAGTGGATGGCGGAACAGGCGAATTATTACCCATTGTTTGTGGAGCTCCGAATGTAGCCAGCGGACAAAAAGTAATTGTGGCCAAAGTTGGAACTACGATATACCCCACCAACGGGGACCCGTTCAAAATCACCAAAGCTAAAATCCGAGGAGAAGTATCCATGGGCATGTTGTGTGCAGAAGATGAGATCGGTTTAGGAGCCAGTCATGCCGGGTTGCTTGTGCTGGATACAAACAAAAAGAATGGCACACCAGCTAAAGAAATCTTCGAGACCGGAGAAGACCATGTGTTTGAGATTGGTTTAACGCCCAACCGTGGTGATGCCACCTCTCATTTTGGTGTTGCACGTGACCTGAAGGCATTTTACCAGCGCCCAATCAAGGCCCCAACAGCTCCGAAACAAAAAGCGGAAATAAGCAACCCCATTGAAGTTGTTGTTGAAGATTCCGACGCATGCCCAAGGTATTCCGGAGCAACCATTCGAGGTGTAAAAGTGGGCCC
The DNA here is from genome assembly GCA_965223915.1 of Cyclobacteriaceae bacterium. Lineage (GTDB taxonomy): Bacteria > Bacteroidota > Bacteroidia > Cytophagales > Cyclobacteriaceae > UBA7330. The sequence goes on from OZ245027.1 coordinate 5,936,145, forward strand.
TTCACCTGATTGGCTCCAATGGAAACTAAAGGCTGTTGGCTTAAGCCCGATTAACAATATTGTAGATATCACCAATTACGTGATGTTGAGTATTGGGCAGCCCATGCATGCCTTTGATGCAGATAAGATCGAAGGGAATCAGATCATTGTAAAAAAATTAAAGGAGGGCACGAGTTTCAAAACCCTGGATGAAGTGGATCGGAAGCTCTCACAAGAGGATCTCATGATTTGCGATCAAAAGGGTGGATTGTGCATCGCAGGAGTATTTGGAGGGATTGAATCGGGAATCAGTGATAACACGACAAATGTATTTCTCGAAAGTGCGTATTTTTCTATGGACAGCGTTCGGGCAACTGCCATGCGTCATGGCCTTTCTACTGATTCGTCTTTTCGATTCGAACGTGGCACTGATCCCGAGATGACCCTGCCCGCTTTACACTGGGCAGTAAACCTTATCCTGGAGATAGCTGGAGGAAAGCTTTCTTCTGAATATATGGATCTCTATCCCAACAAGATCTTACCAAAGGAAATACCTACAACCTACGCCAATTTCTCCAGATTGATAGGTATAGACATTCCAGACGAGCGGATCACAGCCATTCTTAATGATCTGGACATTGAGACCAAAGACATCAAAGATGGTGGGTTCAAGGCCGTTGTACCACCTTTCAGAAGCGAAGTGACCAGGGAAGCGGATCTTGTGGAAGAAGTTTTAAGGATCTATGGGATCAACAATGTTGCTCTGGATGGTCAATCAATGACAGGGAATACCATCGCTTCTTTCGATAACATAGAATCACACAAAGTATTTGAAGAGCTTTCTATGTACCTGGCAGGCCAGGGGTATTCCGAGATTATCACAAATTCGCTTACCAATCCCGAGTACTTTGACAAAGCGCCTGTCTCTGATCTGACTCCGGTAGAGATCATGAATAAGTCAAGCCAGGAGCTGGGATATATGAAGACCACCCCTATCTATACCGCTCTGGAGTCACTCCGTCATAATATCAACAGAAAAAGGAAAAACATAAAGTTTTTTGAGTTGAGTAAGACTTATGGCAAGCGTTCTGAGAAATATGTGGAACAAGAGTGGTTAACCCTGTACCTTACGGGAGATCAACATGACGAGCATTGGATCACAGAAACAAAGGGCGTGTCAATCTATGATCTCAATGGATCAGTTTACTCACTATTGAACTACCTGGATCTCACGGAATACACTACCCAGCCTTCCGATGATAACCGCTTTGAATATGCCCTCGAAATAGTTATCCACAACCATCCTATTGGTGTGATTGGAAAACTAAAGCGTCCGATCCTAAAATATTTTGAAGTCAATCAGGAGATTTTCTACGCAGAATTGAATTGGAAAAAGATTCTTAAAAATATCCGCACAGAAAAAACCTACAAGGAGTTATCAAAATTTCCGGAAGTCAGAAGGGACTTATCATTGATTGTGGATAAAAAAGTTTCATTTAAAGCGTTAAGAGATGTAGCTTTAGATACAGAAAGAAAACTGCTAAATAGAGTCAATTTATTTAGCATCTACGAAGGAGATAATATTGGAGAAGGGAAAAAAGCCTATGCTTTGAGCTTTTACTTACAGGACGCTGAAAAGACCCTAACTGACAAAGTCATTGACAAAGCCATGGATAGGTTAATAAAAATTTATGAAAAAGAACTAGAAGCGATTATTAGAAAATAATGAGCAACGAAATTTTCCGCACTGAAGTTAGCAACCTGGACAGAAAAGTTAAACTGCTACTCAATGAACATTCCCAACTACAACAAGAGATCGAAGCACTCAAAAGACAAAATGACCTGCTCGAAACAAAGGTCTTAGAAAAAGAAGTAGCCCTCTCCGGCTTTCAAAATCAGATGAAAATTAGTAAAATTGTAGAAAGCATGGTAGCCGGAGAAGAGAACACGACTGAACTAAAAGAAGTGATTGACGGCTATATTAACGAGATCGATAAATGCATCGCTCATTTAAGCGAGGCTAAGTAATAAAATGGCTGAATTATCCATAAAACTTAAAATTGGGAATCGTGAATACCCGATGAAGGTAAAGTCAGAGGATGAGGAAAGGATAAGAAGGGCAGGTAAGATTTTAAATGAAAAAATAAAATTCTACAGAGACCGATTTAACCTAGAAGACAACCAGGACTTACTGGCAATGGTAGCATTCGATTGTCAAGTGGAAAAGATGAAAAATGAGGAAACAATTGAATCGACTGATGAAGTTGCGCTAGAGCAAATAAAGAACATCAATCAAATGATTTCCAAGGCCATTTAACTCTTTAATATAGTAAAGTAACCCTCTCAGATGCGGCTCCATGTATGTTGAACTGATACTAAAGCAACAAACATGGATAACACTACTTATCTTATCCTGGTAGGGCTAGTTGGCCTTGCGCTGGGTTTTCTCATAGATAGATTATTACTTAAGCGTTCCATTTCAAAACGGATCAAGGCAGCCAAAGAAAAGAAAGAACACATTCTGAAAGAGGCAGAGTTGACAGCTGAGAATATTAAGAAAGACAAAATTCTTGAGGCAAAAGAAAAATACCTTCGAATAAAATCAGAATTCGAAGAGGAAGCAAATCGCAGGAAGAACCAAATTATCTCCAACGAAAATAAACTGAAACAGAGGGAAGCCACTATTTCCAAACAAATCGAACAAGCCAAGCGTGCAGAAGCAGAAGTGGAATCGATGAAAGAGAATCTTACTGCTCAGTTGGAAATCGTTCGAAAACGTAAAGAAGAGTATGAAAAGATCAAACAACAGCAAATTCAGATCCTCGAGAAGGTAGCCAACCTAAGGGCTGAAGATGCCAAAGACCAACTGGTAGAAACGCTCAAGGAAGAAGCCAGGTCGGCTGCAAGTATTCAGATCAAAGACATCGTGGAAGATGCGAAAATGACTGCTACCAAAGAGGCGAAGAAGATCGTCCTTCAAACCATCCAAAGAACTGCTACTGAGCATGCCATAGAAAACTGTGTTTCTGTTTTCAACATTGAAAGTGACGACATCAAAGGCAAGATCATCGGTCGTGAAGGGAGAAATATCAGAGCCCTGGAAGCCATTACCGGAGTAGAAATCATTGTAGATGATACTCCTGAAGCCATTATCATCTCCGGGTTTGATCCGGTGAGAAGGGAAATAGCACGCTTATCGCTTCATAGACTGGTTCAGGATGGCAGGATCCACCCGGCCAGAATTGAAGAGATTGTTACCAAGACCCAGAAAAACATCAATGATGAGATTGTGGAAATCGGTGAAAGAACTGTCATTGACCTCGGAATTCATGGTCTGCATCCTGAATTGATCAAACTGGTTGGTAGGATGCGTTTCAGGTCCTCATATGGACAAAATCTACTTCAACATTCCCGTGAGGTAGCCAATCTTTGTGCCATCATGGCTTCGGAGCTTGGATTGAATGCCAAGCTGGCAAAACGAGCTGGCCTTCTGCACGATGTAGGTAAGGTATGGCCTGATGAACCGGAGAAGCCCCATGCCATTCTGGGCATGGAACTGGCCCAAAAGTTTAAGGAGAATAATGAGGTTTGTAATGCCATTGGAGCCCATCACGATGAAATTGAGATGACATCCCTAATCTCGCCGATTGTTCAGTCCTGTGACGCCATCTCCGGTAGCCGACCTGGTGCCAGACGTGAGATCATGGAACAATACCTGAAACGATTGAAAGAACTGGAAAATCTGGCACTCGGATTTGAAGGAGTCAACAAATGTTATGCTATTCAGGCGGGGCGTGAATTGCGGGTGCTGGTAGATGCCGAAAATGTTTCTGATAAAACAGCCAATGAGCTTTCGTTCAATATCTCCCAAAAAATAGAAAAAGATATGCAATACCCAGGCCAGATCAAGGTAACAGTAATCAGGGAGACCAGAGCCGTGGCATTTGCCAAGTAAGCGTCATTGCACAAAGGTTTTAGCATGCTTATCATAGCTGCTAAAACTTTTGAGCCCCGCCATTATACCTCCCAGATAGACTCTGCAAAAAGCCTATTATCATCATACAGGGTATCCATCACTTTAAAACCTGCTTCTGTAGCCAGTCCATTGATGTCCTCGATATTAAACTTCCTGGAGATCTCCATTTTTAGGGGTTCCCAGCGTTTAAATGCTACTTTCAGATTCAACTCACTTATCAATACTTCCTGGTCAGCTAAGCTGATTAAAAAGCTTGTGCATTCACCGGTGGCTGGATTATAGGTTGGATAATGCTTAAAACTGGAAAGATCAAAATCACCTCCCAACTCCCTATTGATCCGCTTCAGGAGGTTAAGGTTGAAATCTCTGGTAACTCCTTTACTGTCATTGTAAGCCCTTAAAATAGTGGTTGGGTCTTTTTTCAGATCAAACCCGATCATCATAAGATCATGAGGATTCAGGTTTTTATTGACGTCTTTCAGAAATGAGATGGCCAAATCATGGGTAAAGTTTCCAATGTTTGAACCCAGAAAAAAAACAACATTCCTTTTATGGTTTTCAATCTTGATATCATGTAAAATCTTGAAATAATCACCAGCCAAAGGCTCCATGTTAACTTCCGGCAATCTGGATTTGACATTTGCTTCGAGTATATTGAGTACATTCGGAGAAATGTCTATTGGGCAAAAGGAAAAATCAATGCTGTTTCCAATGAAATGCTCCAGTAAGACCATTGTTTTAGCCCCATCTCCAGCGCCCAGCTCAATCAGTCTGAACGGCTGACTTCCGGCAAGAAGTTCCTGAATCCTTTCCTTCTGGTTTCTGAAAATGGAAAACTCCGAACGGGTAAGATAATATTCATCCAGCTCCATGATCTTTCGGAAAAGCTCATCTCCATGTTGGTCATAGAAGTACTTGGAAGAAAGAAACTTGGGTTTTGAGGTGAGTCCTTCGCGGACGTCGCTGCCAAATTGAGACACGATAATCTGTTAATTGAGTTAAAGGCTATTTATATCTTGCAAGTCTAATTCCACTAAACATCCATTGCAGATGGGGGTGAAAAAAATTTCGGTAGGTATGTCTTATATGTGACTTTGAGGTGCCGTAAGATCCTCCTCTAAGCACCATTTGATTGATCATAAACTTTCCATTGTATTCACCCAACGCACCATCATCAGGTCTGTAATGAGGATACGGGCGATATGGCCTTGAGGTCCATTCCCACAGGTTCCCCAGGAAATCATACCCCTGACTTGCTTTTTCCCTGTATAATCCCAACTCCACAAAATTTGAAGCAGGAATGGTTGGCTCAGCCTTCTTAGCAGCCACTTCCCATTCAAATTCAGTGGGCAACCGGTAACCTTTCCACGCAGCAAAAGCGTCAGCCTCATAAAATGAAATGTGTGATACGGGTAAATTCTTGTATAAAGGTTGTAGCCCTTGTAGCGTATAGTGGTTCCATGTATTGTCTTCTCTAATCCAATATAAGGGTGCCTTTTTTTGCTCTGCATTCACCCAATCCCAACCTTCGGATAACCAGTATTGATGAGAGGAATACCCGCCATCCTGGATAAACTCCAAATATTCACCATTGGTGACCAGCTGATTTGAAATCTCCATATTCTGTAAATAGACTTTATGTGAGCTGGTTTCATTGTCGTAGCAAAAAGAATCTCCCTGATGTCCTACCTCATAAATTCCCTCAGGTATCTCAATCCACCCAAAATCAACACGTTGGGATGACTCATGATGTTTTACGCCGCCATATTCCGGAAATAATGGGTTATGACCAAGAATATATTTTATATCATACAACAGTAGTTCCTGATGTTGCTGCTCATGATTCAAGCCTACCTCTAGTATATATTGTTCGCGTTGGGAAAGATGGGTTCGCTCTAAATATTCACCCATTGCCTGGTCAACATATTCCCGGTATTTGATTACTTCTTCTACGGTTGGCCTAGTCAAAGCCCCTCGTTGGGATCTCACCCAGCGCTCACCAGCCGCGATATAATAGCTATTAAATAGCAATGCATAGTCTTTATTGAACGGCTTAAAAGTCTTGTAGAATGGTGCCAGTAGAAATGTTTCAAAAAACCACGTGGTATGGGCAAGGTGCCATTTTGGTGGACTCACATCCATCGTCGGCTGAACCACATAATCTTCCGTCTCAAGGGGCTCGCAGAGTTTTATAGAAAAATTACGAATGGTTTTAAATCTTTCAATCAGGAGCTCCTGACTGGAGGTTGTTGGTAGGGCCATGTGGAGTATTTTTTACTTAGAGGCAACACAATCATATACTATTTTGTTCAAAATCGTAAGTTGATTACTTTATTTCGATCTCTATGTATTTTCTGGACGGCACCAAAAAACTGGCCTCGTCAAATGATGGTGGCCCAAAGCTTCCCCTCGAGATTGAAAAACCGTATGGCTCTTTTGGAATCCCGATTAAATTGGTATTCAGCTTTTCATCATCATTGAGGTCATGATAAACACTTACTGCATACCTCCCCTCAGGAAGTAAAACACTGAATGTAAGCTCACCGGGCTTCTCTATGGCTATTTCTTTAAAAATATAGCCCTCCTCACCTAAGAAATCATGCTCAGGCTGGTAGATGGCTATCATCATAGACCCCTGAATCTGAGACACTCCCGAGATTTTGATCTCCAGCATATGCTCTGCTTGAAAAAAGGGCATAAAAAAAGAGAAGATAATGATCATCATTTTAACCATTTCCTTCTCTTTTAATTAATATTATTTCGTTAGTGATCAGGCCGCTACCTTCTTCGCTTTTACTGCTTTCTTAGCCTTTTCTTCTTTTCTAAGACCTTTAAGATCAACTTGTTTTTGTTGAACGATATTGATTACTCCAACCTTATTCAACAGTTTGATCACCTGGTAGGTAGGATCGATCTCATGCCATCTGATGCCACCAAAATTAGCCCTTGAACCATATTTATGGTGATTGTTATGATAGCTTTCACCCATCATGAGAAAATCAACAGGCAGGAAGTTTTTGGAAGTATCACCTACTTCAAAGTTTCTATATCCATATACATGTGCAAACCAGTTGATGATTGCACCGTGGATAGGCGACAACATCCATTGTGCTGGCAACAATAACCACAACCACCATACATCGGCGTAATTCCAGTAAACAAAAAAGTATACTGCACCCCAACCAACTCTGGAAACCCATGAACGGGCAAAACGGTCGAATGCATGCCATTTAGGTACGCCATCTGTAAATCGCTTATCAACCTCCACTTGTCTGCTGGTAATCGCTGAATAGATTGTCTTTGTCTTCCACATCATCTTAAAGATGTTGTCATCATACTTTGGTGAGTGTGGATCATCTTCGGTATCCGCAAAAGCATGGTGCATTCTGTGCATCACACCATAACCATAAGGGCTCAGGTAATTGGAACCCTGAAATATCCAGGTCAATACAAAAAAGACTTTTTCAGTGAATCTGCTCATTGTAAATGCACCGTGAGCAGCATACCTGTGCAAGAAAAAAGTTTGAAAAAACAGCGATAGATACCAATGGGCAATGAAAAAAGGGATTATAATTTCCATTCAGTTTATTTTAAAATTACTTTATAGTTCATTTCAAAGAAGGGAATTCCCCTTCATTAACTATAAAGACAAAGTCGTTTTGGGTTTGTGACAGAAATGTGAAAAAAAAATAAAAAAATTATTCGGCTGGTCCGCGCTCGAATATATGATCCATCAATTCATGGAAATCACCTCGCTGGGAAGCTTTATTGATGGCTTCAAAATATTTCTCTACATCGAAGGACAATGTAAATTTCTCTGTCTCTTTTGAAAGTTTCTCTTTTGCCCTGCATACCAACTGCCGGCAATGATCTTTTTTCTTATTGAAAATTTCCTGAAGCTCGTCATATTCAAAATCGAAGCCTTCACGTAGTAAAAACAGACCACGCTCCAGAGGACCCAGCTTTTTGTGTAACACATTCAAGGCTGTAGTCAACTCTTCTTTCAAATCAAGGTGTGAGAAATCAACTTTCTCAAATAACTCGGGTAACTTGACAGACTCCAGATAGTCATTCTTTTTCTGCTTAGAGGAGTTGATGTGATTCAGACTCCTGTTGGTCACAGACCTTATCAGGTATGCTTTGATATTCTCGATCTTGGAATTATCCATACTCAGATACTTCAAGAAAGTATCCTGAACAATATCTTCAGCGTCATGAATAGACCCCACAATCTTCAGTGCAATGGACTGTAGAACTGGCTGATATAATGCTATGGTAGCAGAATGATTCAATCTATTGTAAGTTTTAGTCTGCAAAAGTAATAAGATATACTCATTTTGACGTTAAACAATCGCCAGTGATTTAAAATTCCATAATTATTTCAGCGTTTCCGGGAAAATCGTGATATCAATGCCCCAAACCACAGGTAGCATGATGTAGAGGTAAATCGATACAAGGAGGATTGAAAGAATATTCATAATAAGCCCTTTTCTAAACATATCTGATACCTGAAGGTAACCTGAACCGAATACTACAGCATTTGGAGGCGTTGCCACTGGTAACATAAATGCACACGAGGCTGCAATGGTAGCTCCTATCATGAGTAAAAAGGGGTGCACATCCAAAGAAAGAGCGGTTGGAGCAAGCGCAGGCAATAGCATGGCCGTCGTAGCCAGGTTTGAAGTGATTTCAGTAAGGAAATTCACCATCATTACGATGACAATCAGGATAAGGAAGATGGATAAACCATTCAATCCTGTCATCTGACCTCCTATCCATTGTGCCAGACCACTTTCCTGAAAGCCTGATGCGATGGCCATACCTCCCCCAAAAAGCAATATGATTCCCCATGGAATTTTTACGGCTTGTTCCCAATTCAAAATGAAATCATCATCAGCAGGAATTATAAAGAGCGCCAATGCTCCCGAGATGCCAATGATGGTATCATCTATCTGGGGCAAAAACGGTTCAAGCAAAAATGGACGCGAGATCCAGCAAAATCCTGTCAGGGAAAAAACTGTTAACACTATTTTCTCCTCACGAGATATCTTCCCCAGGGCTTTCAATTGGCGGCTTATCTCTTCACTGGTTCCCGTTAATCCTTTCTCCTTGATCTTAAAAGCAATGGTGGTCAGGTATTTCCAACATATAAATAGGATGACCATGCTGAGTGGGAAAATGAGCATAAACCAGGATACGAAGCTGATTTCAAAATCATAAAAACGCTCCACGGCGCCCGCCAGTACGAGATTGGGGGGAGTGCCAATCAGGGTCGAAATTCCACCGATTGATGCACTATAAGCAATACCCAGCATCAGTGCTTTGCTAAATGACGTTAATTTTCCTTTATCGATGATCTCACTGAATTGTACTACAATGGCCATACCTATGGGTAGCATCATGACAGTGGTTGCCGTATTGCTTATCCACATGGAAAGAAATGCTGTTGCAATCATGAATCCCAGCACCATTTTATCAGGGCTTGTCCCGATTATTTTAATCACATTTAATGCAATTCTCCGATGAAGGTTCCACTTTTCTATGGCTACAGCCAGCATAAATCCCCCGATATACAGGAAAACAAACCGATGCCCATACGAAGCTGTTGTTTGCGAAATACTTAATCCCTGTGTCAATGGAAAGAGAATGATTGGTAGTAATGACGTGGCTGCAATAGGTATGGCTTCTGTCACCCACCACACGGCGATCCAGCCGGTTGAGGCCAGCACCGCCAAAGCCTCTTGGGACATGCCCGGATAGGGTCCGGTCAGGTAGATGGCCAGGAAAAACAGGGGGCCTAACGCAAGCTTTAATAGACGAATCTGCATGACAAAAAATGCTAATATAGATAATTGAGTGAATCTTAAAATGAATTTGAAGATTCTTTATCAAAATGAGGATTTTCTTTTCAAAATGAAACTAGTTTCTCAAAAATCAAAATTGAAAAAATATTTAACAAATTGACTTTCAATTAGTTATGCATTTCAGGGTTAGGTCGGCATGCTAGTTGAAGCATATCAACACATATATTTTTTACATTTAAATGTTACATATTCATGAAACGCTTAAATTATTTTTTATTAGGATTTTTAACCATTTCAATGCTTACGCTACTGAGTTCATGCAATGACTCAGAAACCGGGGAAAAGGGGAACGCAAATGTTGAAGTGACCGATGCAGCAGTAGATGCGGAGAACATTTCCGGCGTATATTTAGCTGTTTCTGAAATCCAGGCCAGCGCGAATGGCTCTGTCAAAACAATTGCAACTTTTGATACCCCAATAGTCTTCAACGTAATGGATTACCAGGAAGGATCTACTTTCGAATTAGGAAGTGGTGAACTGGAAGTTGGTGTTTATGACGAGTTGAGATTGATACTCGCCGACGGCTCCCCATCTGATGAAACGACTTCATCATATATTGAATATACAGATCAAACAACTGCGGATTTGCAGATTCCTAGCGGAACAACAAGCGGTTATAAGGTTAAAGGTGATTTCCAAATATCGGCCAATAGTCAAACCAATTTGGTTATTGACATTGATTTGAGGAAAGCTTTGGTAAGCACTTCAGAGAAATTCACGCTCCGACCTGCTGCCAGGCTTGTTATTGATGAAACAACAAGCACTATCACCGGTGAGGTTTCTAATTATTCTCACAGTTCAGACAAAAAACTGGCAGTATATGCTTATCTGGAAGGGGAATACACAGCCTCTGAAGCTGATGAACCTGCTGAAGGTGAGTCAAGATTTGAAAATTCCGTCAACAGTGGTGTTGTTGCTGAAGATGGATCGTTCACACTTGCTTTTATGGAGGAGGGCAACTACGAAATCATCGTTGCCAGCTACGAAAGAAGCACTGCCAATGAAAACAAATTTGAGTTTGGCAGTACAGTAGATTCTGAAGTGATGTTAGGTACAAATATTCTTAACCTAGTGAATGTAGAATCAAGTACCAATGTTTCCATTGATCTCGTTTTAAGTTATTAATTAGTTAAAAATTGAGTTTTAAAGAATAGCCGGTATCACTATGCTGGTTATTCTTAACTTTATATATAAACCAAAAGTCCCATGAAAAAACTATTATTCCACCTAAAGAACCAAAATCTGTACAGTGTTTTGGTAGTGATCTTAGCATTTGCTTTGGCAGGATGCTCCAGTAAATCCTATTATTCTGCAAACAATAAGAACCTCCAGCGTTTCGGTGGTTATCAATTGGAAACAGCCAATCACCTGGTAAAACTCAACGACCTCGAAATGTTGATCATTGACCTCTCTGAATTAGCAGTAGCTCAATCTTTGCAAAGAGACACCTATGTAGCCGCACAGGAAGTAGCAGACAGCTTTGAAAAGATGAAACTTGAAACCAAAATGGAAGCGGCTATTCAAAGAACCACCCTTTCAAGTACTTTAAGTGCCGAGAGCGACAAATACCTTCACAGACTCACAAACACTTCGAGAGAGGATTTTGATTCTCGTTACAAAAACATGTTATTGGTCAAATTTGAGGAATTGAAATCTACGATTGAAAACTACCAGGAGAAAGGTCAAAGCGATCGGGTAAAAGAACTTGGGGACCAAAAAATTTATAAAATAGAAAAGCACATCAAGCAGTTTAAGGGAAGTGGTGTAATTTGATACTGACTGAGATATAAATCAAAGCTTAACTTTGATAAATGTTCATCGTATCTTGCTATAAGATTCGATTAATTCAATGCTTCCACAGAAAAATCGGTTTTCTACCTTTATTAGTGTCTCGCTGAGTATCCTTGTTCTTGGTGTGGCAGGGGTAGGCTTTTACACATACAACAGCCTGAATAAAGTCATTGATCAGCTAAGCCATGAATCAAATCCTAATCTCAATCTCATTGTGCTTAAGGATATCATGGTTTCCATTACGGGCATTGAAAATGACATGGAGTCTTTTATGCTCACTGATGATGAAACCTATAAAAATCGATTTGATCAAAGGATAGCCGATGCCGAGATGTTTCTTGATTCCCTTAAAGAAATGAATCAGGACGACAAAGATTTTCTAAGGTATTCCGATTCATTAAAGTCACTTATCAACCAAAAAGTCAATGTCCTCAACGAACTTGAAGGACTGACAATGTATAATATTACAGGGTCTATCAACGACCTGGCCCAAAAACTGGACACCATACCCGTAGATCTCCCCAGGGATTCCACCTCTCCCGCATCCAACCGAATGGCAGTAAAAAATGAGCAACCCATTGCCATTGATTCCCTTGAAACTGACAATGTGGAAGAAGTCGATAAAAAGAAAGGATTTTGGAAAGGAATTATCAGCATCTTTTCAAAAAGCAAAGACACAGAAGAGCGCATAGATGAAAAAGACCCAATAATTAAACCCTCCAATCCAATTCCTGAGCCTGCAAGTTTTAGCAATGACAGCACACTGATTGCACAAAAGACCCTGGAATACAAGCAAAAACTAAAAAACGAGCTAATGCAGCTTCAAAATAAGACCCAGGTGATCAGTGCCGACATTCGGCAGAGAGAGCTGGAGCTTGCTCAGAATCAACAAATCATACAAAGCAAAATCATTGACTTGCTCACCTACCTGGAAGAGCGTGAGGTAGATAAAATTAAACTCCGGAATTACAATGCACAGATCATCGCCGAAGAGACCAATGATCAGGTACTGGCTTTTTCCCTTCTAACCATCCTTTTGTTGGTCGCTACAGGCTATATGGTCTACAGCTACATGGAAAAGAATAAAGCCTACCAGAAAATACTAAGCAAAGCAACCGAAGACGCCAAAAACCTGGCGAAAGCCAAAGAACAGTTTCTGGCTAATATGAGTCACGAGATCAGGACTCCAATGAACGCCATATCAGGTTTTACCAATCAGTTGTTGAAATCCGATCTCTCCGATTCGCAAAGAGAACAAATGGATATTATTCATCGGTCATCTGATCATTTATTACATATCCTCAATGATGTGCTGGATTTTTCGAAACTTCAGGCTAACAAGCTGATCCTGGAAAATGAACCCTATGACCTTCATCAACTGATGAATGATGCGGTTCAGTTGATGTTGCATAAAGCAGATGAAAAGGACATCAGCATCAATTATATCGCTGCAAATATCCCGCATTTTGTCAATGGTGATCCATATCGTTTCAAGCAGATATTGATAAACCTGGTTAGCAACAGTATTAAGTTCACCGAAAAAGGACATGTTAATATTCACCTGTCTGTCAAAAAGAAGTATCGAATGAATGAGCTTCAATTGGTGGTAGAGGATACTGGCATTGGGATACCCAAAGATCAGCAGTCCAGGATCATGATGGAGTTTGAACAAGCAGGGAGCGCCTCAGATCATAAGGGCACCGGCCTTGGACTTTCTATCACCAAGAAGCTGGTAGAACTGCACAATGGTAAAATGAAGCTTGATAGTGAAGAAGGAAAAGGCACAAAGGTCACGATACACCTACCCTATACTGAAGTGGATGAGGCTCCAAGTGCACCTTCCGGGTCAGATTTAGAACTTGACCTTTCAGGCACATTGATCCTCCTTGCTGATGATGAACCCTTTAATATCAAGCTTTTAACAACAGTGCTAGATCAGAAAGGAGCAAAATGGATCGCCTGCAAAGATGGTAGGGAAGCCATTCAACAACTACAACAAAATGTTTTTGACATGGCATTGCTGGATCTTAAGATGCCTCATTTTACCGGATTGGAAGTAGCTCAGAAAGTGCGAACAAGCTCCGGACCCAACAAACACATACCTTTGATTGCTTTGACTGCTACAGTAATTAAGGAAGACCTCGATCAGTGTATGCAGTATGGTTTTAACCATGTGCTGCGAAAACCTTTTGATGAAAACAAATTATTCACCGTTATCGAATCAGAGCTGAATACACAAGTCAAAGAAAAGCCCTTGAAAAAGATCCGGCAACCACGCGATCAAAGGATGTATGATTTATCTGACCTCAAAGAACTGGGTGATGATGCTTTTGTCGTTGATATGCTCGAGACATTCTTAAACAGCTCAGAACCTGGTATTAAAAATATTCAATACTTGTTTGACCATAAAAATTGGGTAGGCCTGGCTGACGAAGCCCACAAAATTGTGGCTCCCGCACGATACCTGGGTGCGGTAGCTGTGGTGGATCAGCTCAAGTCGTTGGAGTTTGAGGCCCGAAAAGAAAACCCAAGAATCACTTCCGGGGAAATAAAAAGCGTATTGAAAGCCCTTCATCATTTAAACCTTGAGCTAAGTAAATACCTTGTTAAGGCCCAGGTATAATATCTTTGCCCATCAAATAATAATTATGCCTGAATGAGTGAGCCTATATTCAAAATCAATATAGTAGAAGATGATGAGTGGTACCGAAAATTCCTGGTACATAATATCAGTCTAAATCCTGACTTTGAGGTTACTGCTTTTTCTGATGGAAAGTCGTTCTTAGATCAGCTGGACCAAAAGCCACATGTCGTTACCCTCGACTATCGCCTTCCTGATATCAGCGGAAATGACCTTCTCAAAAAAATTAAGGAATATGACCCCACTGTAGAAGTCATCATCATTTCTGAACAGGATGACATCGAAACGGCCATTGAACTCCTACGTCTTGGAGCCTACGATTATATCACCAAGACCAAGGATATCAGAGACCGGTTGATGAATATCATCCAACACATCAGAAACAACACTTCACTTCAATCGAGAATTGAATCACTCCAGACAGAAGTAGAAAAAAAGTACGATTTCCAAAAAACCATCATCGGTCAGTCCAACCCTATCAAGCAGGTCTTCCGAATGATGGAAAAAGCCACTACCAACAATATCACTGTAGTGGTACAGGGTGAAACAGGTACTGGGAAAGAAATGGTGGCCAAAGCAATCCATTACAACAGCCCAAGAAAGAAAGCGCCCTTTATTGCAGTGAACATGAGCGCCATTCCACGAGACCTGGCGGAAAGCGAACTATTTGGTCATGAAAAAGGCTCCTTTACAGGTGCTTCCAGTCGTCATACTGGAAAGTTTGAGCAGGCCAAAGGGGGCACACTCTTTTTGGACGAAGTGGGTGAAATGGAACTTACACTGCAAGCCAAACTTTTACGTGCGTTGCAGGAGAAGGAGATCACCAGGGTGGGTGGTAGTGAAACCATCAAAACAGATTGCAGGATCATCGCAGCTACCAATAAGAATTTATTGGACGAAATGAAAAAAGGCAACTTCAGGGAAGATCTCTATTATCGCTTATTTGGATTGCCTATCGAGCTACCTCCTTTAAGGAACAGGGACAAGGATGCAGCCATCCTGGCTAAATACTTCGTCACAAATTTCTGCAGGGAAAATGATATGGAGGAAAAGTCCTTAAGCAAAGATGCCTTGCAAAAAATACTGGGATATCCGTTCCCCGGTAACATTAGGGAACTAAAATCTGTGGTGGAACTTGCAGTAGTCATGAGTGAAAAGGAAACCATTGAAGCTGATGACATCACATTCGCTCAACCGGACCCTGTCACCGAAGTGTATTCAGAAGAGCTCACCATGAGAGAATATGAATATAAAATCATTCGGATGTATCTGAAGAACAATGATGATGATATCAAAACAGTGGCAAAAAAACTGGATATTGGTCAGTCTACTATCTACCGAATTCTTAAAGAAGTGAAGACGTCAAAGTAAAACATTTCTCATTTTGAGAAAAAAATCCTCTTTTTGATAAAATCCGACTTGCCTCTCATTTTGTATTAATCTGTATATCAAGCAGTTACAACTATTTTAATTTTTGGAACGCCTTTGGCATATAGTTGATCGAACTCAGTTAAGAGATTGAGTTTAAACGATTAACAAAATGAAACCAAGTTTTAAAAACCAATATGTAATTACAAGTGCTATTGCACTAATACTGCTTTCTTCCTCATGTAATCAAGAGAAGCGCAGAGAGCTACAAGCCAAAGCAGACCAGCTGGAGCAGGAGCTCCACGCCAGAGATTCAGCTTTCAATGAGATCATGGACCTGATGACAAGGGTAGAATCTCAAATCGAAAAAATAAAAGAGAGAGAGAATATCATTGCCAATCGGTCAGGTGAAGATTTTTCTGAAGATACCAATCAGGGTCTTGTTGAAGACATTGAGATCATCAATGAGTTGATTGAATCTACCAACAGCCAGGTAAAAAGTCTGTCTTCAAAATTGAACAAAGCCAATATTGAAATCGGCTCTTTCAAAATGCGTGTCAATAAATTGAGCCAGGAGCTTGACGAAAGGAAGAACGCCATTGCCACGTTGGAAGAGAAGCTCACGATCAAGGATAATAAGATCATGGAGCTGGACGGTGAAGTGAAAAATCTCATCACCCGTGTAAATATGATGGATGAAACAATACAGACTCAAAAAGTCACTCTTGAGGAGTCTGACAAGTCCCTACACAAAGCTTTCTATATAGTGAATACTGAAAAGCATTTGTTGACTGAAGGCCTGATCACCAAAGAAGGTGGTTTCCTGGGCCTTGGAAAAACAACTGGACTTGATGAGAATATCTCTGAAGAAAAATTTGAAGTAATTGACATTCGTCAAACCTCAAGATTCTATGTGAACAGCGACAAAATGAATTTTGTCACTGAGCACCCGCAAGGATCTTACGAAGTGGTTAAAGACGAAAACGAAATCGTACAATATATTGATGTGACCAATCCGGTAGAATTCTGGAAAATATCAAAATACCTGGTTATATCAGTTAAAGGTTAGTTCAGGCGGTGATCGACAGGCGCGAGAGCGCCCATCAGGAGTCCTCATAAGGGGGACTCCTTTTTTTATCTAAACTTGCAATTTGAAACCTATAACAATTGAACTTTTATGAAAATTGAAAAATTCATTTTTGTATTATTAATCGGTTTATTAGTATCTCTTTCAACCAATGCACAGTCTAAAACAGGTCTGAAACTTGGTGCAAGTTTTACTAACTTATATGTGGATCAGGTTGACGATGCCAACATGAAGATCGGGTTTAATGCAGGTTTGTTTCACAGAGAATATATAGCCAAGATTTTTGGTATACAGCCTGAAATTCTGTTTTCGCAGAAAGGATCATCAGTGAGGTATGAAGGCGGATTGTTGAGTGGCAGCGGCACTTACAGATACAACCTCAATTACCTGGAGGTGCCGGTATTGGCTTTGGTCAAATTGGGCAATTTTTATGTCTCAGCGGGACCATATGCAGGTCTTTTACTGTCTGTCAACATCAAAGACGTGGATGATGATGGTGACATCCAGGAAATTGAAGAGTTGGACAGAGACGACTTCAATACCGTGGACTATGGCGTGGCAGTAGGTGCAGGCTTTGACTTTGATGGTGGTACTTTCGGCTTGCGATATAACTATGGCATGAAGGAGCTCGGAAAAGAAGGTACTTTTGCAGGAGAGGCCATCAACAATGCTAAAAATTCAGCCCTGCAATTATTTATCGGATTAGACCTGAATTAAGAATTTTATCTCAACCTAATACAAAGGCTCACGTCAGCATTTGCTTGATCTGAGTCTTTAAACCTGATTACTTTTTACTTAAAACTGGATTGGCTAGCGCTAATCCAGTTTTTTTTTTGCTTTAACGGCGGGAGTCCCATGGGGACGACCTGTCTGTAAAATTTAAACCAAATAAAAATTAGCTTCGTAGGAGCGTCCTATGTATTGGCCTTTTAGGTCGCCCCCTACGGACCCCCTACGGGGCTATGATTAATGGGTAATCCTAAATCTACAGACAGGTCACCCTTACAGGGTTCCCATAGATCAAAATCAGACTAATTTTCTTTGGGAATTGTTAAGTTGCCGACTATGGTGAGGACACCGACCCGGGATAATTGAAGAGAGATTCCTGTTCGATTGGATATCTTAACACCCCTGCCTTCCACAGCCAGGCTTTCGGGATTAGACTAAAGCGCAACCTGGTTAAGTATGGGTACAGATTAACGACTATGGTGAAGATACCAACCCGGAGTAACTGGTGAGATGATTTTGATAAATATTAATCAAGAAAGCTCCAAAGGAGCGTAATCATTAAAACGCAGGGTGGCAGCCCTGCGGTTCTGCCGTAAGCCTCATCTAAGCCCCAAAGGGGCGGAATCTTCCACCTGTGGGATCTGTCTTATATATTTTTTCTTGTTAATTTATTCAATACCAAAACCTTACCCATTCGTAAACGACAATAAACATTTATAAGCGATTAAAAACGGATACGTTGTATGTATAAACCACCTAAGATAAGCTTTTTCGTGAATTTTCAGTAGTAGTTTGAAGATGATGGTATGAAGGGACCTCACTTCATCAATAAGAAAGCTAACGGAGAATTATCTATTTAACGATTGGAGGCCCCTCACCCAGTCACTTGGCTGAGTCAGGCTCAGCTTAGTGGCTAATATCATTTCAGCCTCCGGCTAATCCACCCCCTCAAATTTCAATCACTTGTTGTTGAGTTCCCAATCACGTGTAGTTGACCTTCGAAGAACGTGTTGTTGAGCTTTGAACAACGTGTTGTTGAGCAATTAAGATACATATATAAATTAAATAAGATACGTATATAAATAAATTCAGATAGGTATCAAACAAAAAAAAGATAGGAATGATTTTGTCCGGGACAAATTGACTTGTTTGAGCGGCTATAATACCTTATTTCATAACATACACAAATCATTCCAGAAATGCAACGGTTTAGCCCCTGAAAAACAAAAAATTTGTGCGCTTTTTTAGTTTCAGCATCTATGCTAAATCACCCAGTCGCTCGGAAGCCGAGAGACAGAGATAGTAATACTTTCTCGCGTGGGGCTGTCAACAACAATCTTACTTATGAGAAGAGGTCTTATGTTGGTATGAGCTTACACTCCTACCAATGGGAAGTATTCGTGCAATCTTCTCTGCTCACATATTAGTTATTATTAGTTAATCCATGGCTTTAATAGATTTTTTCCAGACACTTTGCGTTGCCGAGTGACATGTAACGAATCATTCTGAAGCACGTGGGGCTGTCAGGGGAAAGCCTTAGGGGTACTGAGCAAGTAAGGCCACACCCTACAATACAATACTACTCAGCCCGCCATCCATGACGATGGGTTGGCCCACCATAAACTTTGCATCCTGGCTCCATAAGTAAAGGGTCAGCTTAGCTATTTCCTCTGGCTCTCCAATCCTGCCAATGGGGTGCTTACTCCCCCACTCTTTCAGCACTTCTTCCACAGGTCCATGCTGTGCGGCCCCATATCTCAGCAATGGCGTATCTACTGACCCGGGACAGATACAATTCGTAGTGATGTTTTCCATGGCATGGTCCAGGCTTATTGACCGGGTCAGGGCGATGGCAGCAGCTTTGGCGGTACTATAGGCCAACACATTGTGCTGGCAACGGATGCCCTGGACCGAGCTGATGTTCACAATGCTGCCACCACCATTCTCTCTTAGCTGAGGGATCACCTCCTTGCATACCAAAAACATGCTTTTCAGGTTGATGTCCATCGTCAGGTCCCAGTCTTCCTCAGACGTGGTTTCTACGGTCCCATAGGTTTGTATCCCCGCTGAATTGGCCAGGAAATGTATTTTCCCGAGTGAAGCAGCTTGTTTCACCATCTGCCTGATCTGATCCGTTTTGGTAACATCGGTATCGATAAACGTGGGCTCATACGCAGCCTTGATAGATGAGATGGTCTCCAGGGCCAGTTCTTTATTGATATCTGCAATGACTACCCGGGCTCCTTTTTTGGCAGCTTCCCGGGCTATGGCCGCTCCAATACCCGAGGCACCACCTATCACGATGGCTACAGAATCTTTTAAATGATAATCACTCATAGACACTCATCACTTTTGAGAATAACATTACCCGTACAAGTTAACAAGTTCCAAATGTAAACCATGAATATGCCACAACGGGTACCCCTCCCTATCCATGGGTTTCCTTACTCTATGAATCCTCACATGCGGCCCACACACACTTCCAGGAGTTAGTATTTGTGTAATCTTCTCTACTCACATATTAGTTATCATTAGTGAATTCTAAGACTTATGCAAACAATTATTGAGCTAAAATTACATAAGGTGACTGTCTATTAATTGTTGCAAAAGCACGATAGATAATCTTACAAGCTATTGCATTGATTATTGTCATATGCTCTTTACCTTCCTGTTTTTTTCTTTGGTAATATCTTTTTAATTGTGGGTCATGCTGAATAGCACTATTAGCACCATTAAAGAGCAAAACCTTCAGAGATTTGTGACGATAGACACTTGTTTTAGTCTTGCCTTTTGTAATTCCGGAGCTGGACTCAAATGGTGCCAGGCCTGTAAAACAATTGAACTTTCTGGGATTATCAAAAGAAGTAAAATTGTTGGTGTATACTAACAAGAAGGCACCGATTACTTGCCCTATTCCCCTGACTGAACTAATCAACTGATAGTTGTTTTTCAGCTCTTCACTTTGTTTTATAATGATACTAATTTCCCGTTCGACAGATTTAATATCCTGGTCAAGCAGATTGATTTTATCTTCAATATTAGATGTGATATAGCTTAGATCCACCACTTTCTTAGCCTCTCTATATGATTTAATACTGTTAATAAATGCAGTCCGTGTTTTAATGAGCTGGGCTCTGAAGGTGAGTAGGTTTTTCACCTTCAGAAGTTCATCTGAAGGTAATTTAGAGGGTTTTACCTTGTGCTTTTGAATTGCTGCATACTCTGCAATTCGTCTTGCATCTACCTGATCTGATTTGCCTCTGGTAATGCCCAAGGACTTCTTAATCTCAAGTGCTGGTACTGCTGAATAAGTGAGCTCACTACTCTGCAGTATGCTGCTTAATAATAATCCATAGTTACCTGTGTGCTCAAAACAAAACCAAAGGTCATCCTGGTTATACCTTTTAGTAAGTGACTGTATCATCTCATTCACTCCCTTTATGTCATTGTTTACCCTTCTTGCTTTATCAAGTATCTCTACCTGATCATTCATTGGAATAAAATCGAGCCATCCCTTGGAGATATCAATGCCTACAAAAATCCTTTTCATAAATTTGTTATTAATGATTGAAAAAATCTGAAGAACCGAGATCGGATGGTCTGCTAAAACCTTTAATAAGTCTCAAAACTTAACATTCTAATTGGCAACTGATCCGAGAAAGGGTTGAAGGTCTAAATCACGAAATAGTTATCAACTATGAATCCGTATAGTTCACCTTCTTCCCTTGGTTCTTTGGATTTAAAATTCATGAAAAAAGTAACAGCACAAGTCTAAAGGAATCCGTGGCGGTAAAATCTCACTTCTACAACCAAAATGAGAACATTGATTGATATTGAATCAATCATTACTCAATTCACTGATAAAATCTGCCACCACCTTTGCGACCATATCCGGTGCATCCAGATTTGCAGTGTGTCCTTGTTCGGCAAGACTTTTTATCCTGGCTTGCTCCGGTGGCCACATTTCGTCCAGTGCTTGTGTGGCAAACGAAGGATTATTGACATTCTTGCTTCCTGTCAGCAAGAGTGTGGGAGTAGAGATATCTCTGTAGCGTTTCACTCTGGGCTTATTTTCTTCCAGTTCAAGCCACTCAACGGCAGTAACAGGAGCTAGATCTACCATTGGTCCCCAAAAGGGAGAGGATTTTAGAGAGTTAAGATCGTCATCAGACAACCCTCCTTCCTCAATTAAAAACATGGAAACCATATCCTCCCAGCGTTCCTCATCTGCCGCAACCCGGATGGGATCCCGGTTCTCTTTAAAAAATTGTTTTTTTGAAAAAGCAAAGATTGGGGGTTCGTAAAGGATTAATCCTAAGAGTGGTGACTTCATTGCAGCTTCAAGCGCATATATGGCACCTGAAGAATGACCCAATAAAATAGCATCTGATCCTGCAGCCTTAAGAACAGCAATAATGTCTTCGGCCTCACTATTCAATGAATATTTAGAATGATCACTACTACTGCCACGTCCCCACCGATCCATCACATAGCAGGTACAATATTCGCTCAAACCATTAGCTACCTGCATCCATTGCGCTCCGGAATTGAGGGCGCCGTGGACAATAACTACCGGAACCGGACCGGAACCAATTTTGGCGTATCCGATTAAAGTACCATCAGCCGATTGGACAGATTCTGTTGTCTGACCTAAAACCATTTGCTGATTAACCAAAAACACATTGATAGATAATATCAATATTAAGATTAATCGAAAGTCTTGGAATTTCATGATTGCATCATTTTATGGTTTAATTATTTGATTTCTTAAGCAATGAAAAAGATGTTAAGGAATAAAGAATAGTTACCTCAATGAGCTTCAGCATTAAGTTATCAGGGGATAGTCACGAATAACTTTAATATGTATATATAAATTTAAGCTATTTCTACCGAAGAGGTATACACCAGCTGAAAAAGATACTTCTTGTGATACTTTAAGCAAAAAACACCCCTCAGCGCTTGGTATTGCCGAGTGATAGAGTGATACTTTCTCGCGTGGGGCTGTCAGGGGAAAGCCCTAGGAACACTTACAGTCTTTAGTATTTTGGATTTTTTATTAGCCACCGATGTACTAATGAAAGAAATCTTTACTCTTCGCACCATGGCTTGTCCCCTGACAGGACAACGACAAATCTTACTCATGAGAACATCTTTTTAAGTATCTGAACCCAGACTAATTCTACCAATACCCTTGGTTTCTCCGCTACCTCTACCACTTCCTGATGAAAATTTCCTTAATTTTTCGCTTAAACAACCCAATCCCCATGAAGCGAAGAGATTTCATCCATTATTCTGCCATGGCCAGTGCCCTCCCCTTTCTTCCTACGGGCATGATGGCTGCACCTGCTACCCCTGCACCTAAAGACCTGGAGATCCATGTGTTTTCGAAGCATCTGCAATTCCTGGATTATAAAGCGTTGGGGAAAATGGTAAAGGAGATGGGATTTGCGGGAGCAGACCTCACTGTGCGTCCCGGAGGTCATGTATTGCCTGAAAATGTGGAGAAAGACCTACCTAAAGCTGTTGAGGGTCTTCGACAGGCCGGACTAGAGCCCAAGATGATGACTACGGCAATCACTGATGGCAGTGACCCGGTCAACAAAACTTTGCTGAAGACTGCCGCTGAAAATGGTATTGAGTTCTACCGACTAGGCTGGTTCAAATACCCGGAGACCGGCTCTATCACAGAAGCCGCAAAAGGGTATAACCTAAAAATGAAGGAAATCGCCCGGCTGAATGATGAAACAGGCATTTATGGCTCCTATCAAAATCACTCAGGCGCTAACTATGCCGGTGCCTCCCTTTGGGAAGTACAAAACATCCTGACGGGGACTTCTCTGCCCTATGTGGGCTGCCAATTTGATATCAGGCACGCAGTGGTTGAGGGTGGCCTCTCGTGGAAAACAAGCTTGAGGTTGATTCGTGAACGCATCAATACCATTGTACTGAAAGACTTCAGGTGGGAAAAGATCAATGGCCAATGGAAACCGCTCAATACTCCGCTTGGTGAAGGTATGGTAGATTTCGATGCCTATTTCAAGCTCCTGAAAGCCGCCAATATCAATGTGCCCGTCTCCTTGCATCTGGAATATGATCTCGGAGGGGCAGAG
This sequence comes from Cyclobacteriaceae bacterium, assembly GCA_965223915.1. Classification (GTDB taxonomy): domain Bacteria; phylum Bacteroidota; class Bacteroidia; order Cytophagales; family Cyclobacteriaceae; genus UBA7330. Next base: position 5,959,690 of record OZ245027.1, read on the forward strand.
CATGGCAAGAAAGAGATCTCCATTTCCAGAGACCAAGTATATGAAGCGATGATTAAAGACCTGAAGACAGCTCAATCGTTATGGGAAAAAGCATGAGAGGCAGTATTGTTCTACTACTGGCTTTTTTGCTCCTTCAATTTAGTTGTCAACAGGATTCCAAACCTTCGTTTGAAGGATCTCCAATAGGAACCTTATTGTTGGATAGCAGCAGATTAAGGATGAGTGTGATGGCCGAAAACCTTGAGGTACCCTGGGATCTGCATCTCGGACCAGGCAACAAACTATGGTACACCGAACAAAAAGGCACGGTGAGCTATCTGGACCTTAGGACCGGGGAAAAGACCTTGCTGTTGACCTTAGGCGACGTCCACTATCAAAAATCCAGAGGACTGCTCAGCATGGCATTACACCCTGATTTCGAAAATCATCCATTGGTCTATTTGCACTACAATTATCTGAAGGTAGAATCTATCGATACACTTATCAAGTCCAGGGTTTCCGCTTACCGCCTTGATTCTCAAAATGAGAAACTGGATTTTAACACGATCCTCCTGGATGAGATACCAGGCCAAACCTATCACAATGGATCCCGGATGATCATCAGCCCGGATAACAAGCTTCTTATGACCATGGGAGATGCCGGTAAGAAAAGGAATAGCCAGGATCCGACATCATTGAGTGGGAAACTACTGAGAATGAACCTGGATGGTAGTATTCCTGATGACAACCCATACCCTGACAGCTATGCATATGCCATTGGCGTAAGAAACAGCCAGGGACTCGCATATGGCCCCAACGGCCAGCTCTATTGCTCAGATCATGGGCCCAACAATGATGATGAAATCAATATCCTGCGTAAAAAGAAAAATTATGGCTGGCCTCTGGTAGAAGGATATTGCAACACGGAGTCAGAAGTCAAGATTTGTAATGAGCTGGAAATTACCGAACCGATACATGCCTGGACACCCACCATAGCTCCTGCTGGCATCGCTTATTACAACAGTGATCAAATTCCCGAATGGAAAAACAGCCTGCTGTTGGGTGCCTTAAAAGCCCAGTTTTTATCTGTATTGACTCTCAGCGAGTCCGGAGAGGAAGTAATCAAACAAAAAATCTATCTGCAAAAAGTACTGGGCAGGATCCGGGACGTGGTGGTATCATCCTCCGGCAACATTTTTATTTCCACCAGCAATCACGACTGGCACCCCAAAAGTCAACCGTGGATGTATGACAGCTTCCCTACACCACAAGATGACAGGATCATCATGATAAGTAAAGTTGAAGCCAACCATGAATCAATAGGAGTTCCTGAATTTGGCGAAGTTACCCTGGTTGACGAATTCCCATCAGCATCCACTATGCAATCAGGCCTGGAAATTTACACGAGAAATTGCGCCAGCTGCCATCTCGATAAAGGTCAGGGAGTAGCAGGATTGTTTCCACCATTAGCCAATACAGACTGGGTAACCGGAGATCGTGAACGATTGATCAGGGCTGTGCTGGAAGGAATTTCTGGAGAAATCGAAGTAAATGGCAAGAAATATCACCAGGAAATGCCCGGGTTTAAATCATTATTGTCTGATAAGGACGTAGCCAGTGTGCTCACCTATATCAGGAGCAGTTTTGGCAATGAGGCTGATCAAATCACTTCAGTGGAGGTAGCAGAGCTCCGGGAATGATCATTTTAGTTTATGCCACCAATCATTAGCCTGCTGTGCTTTGGTGATGCTTCCGTCTTCCAGGGCTTTCCTCAAATTTTCATTCATAGGCCCTCTGGATGTCCAATGGAAGTAGCCACAATCATTGCATTCATAGATCCCAATCGGCCCTCCTCCTTCCCTGTAATTATTTCTTCCCCACGCATCAATCAGCGCTTCCTCTGCATCATGAATGGAGTAATAGATCTTTTTACCCGTACTGCACCTTTCCATTTATTCTGGAGATTTTGAATATCGTATCTTTAGCCTTTTTTCAAAACCTAAAAATAGATGAAGTCTTTTGTATTTGGTAAACTCCCGGACGGGAAAGAAGTTCGATTATTTACCCTTCAAAATGACAGCATGACTGTGGAAATACTCAACTACGGAGCTATTATCAAGTCATTATTTACTACTGACAGGGAAGGAAACATTGCGGATATCATCCTGGGGTATGATTCATTTACACCATACATCTCTAATTCTACTTTTATGGGCTGTGTGGCGGGAAGATACGCAAACAGAATAGCCAATGCCACTTTTGAGCTGGATGGTAAAAGATATAACCTGGCCAGAAACAACGGGCCTAACAGTCTGCATGGTGGCATCAATAAGCCCCTCCATCATGTATGTTGGGAGCCATGGACAATCGATGACCAGACACTGGAATTAACACATATGAGCCGGGCCATGGACGATGGATTCCCTGGCAATGTTACATTTAAGATCACTTACGGACTAACAAAAAATAATGAGCTCAGCATCCAATATAAGGCAGAGACAGATGAACCTACAGTCATTAACTTAACGAACCACAGTTACTTCAACCTGAGTGGGAAAAACCAGCGTGTTTTTGATCATGAGCTAACGGTAAACAGTAAAGAGATTTTAAAGCTGAATGAATTTCAGGTCCCTGTCAATTACATGTCCGTGACGGGCACGCCATTCGATTTCAGTCGGCCAAAGCCCATCGGTAGAGATATTGGAGCCAACGATGAACAACTAAAGATCGGTCAGGGGTATGATGTGAATTGGGTAGTCAACCCGGAAATGACATCAAAAAAGCATGTAGCCAACTTAAGACATCAGGCAACCGGACGGATACTCGATGTTTTCACTTCTGAACCTGGCATCCAGATATATACAGCTAACCATCTGGATCATATAGGTAAGCGTGGCAGGCATTACCAAAAGCACTATGGTGTATGCCTGGAGACCCAACACTACCCGGATAGCCCCAACAGACCAGAATTCCCGAGTACGGTCTTGAGACCCGGAGAAGTGTTTAGTTCAGAGACCATTTTTCAATTTGGTATCCTTTGATCTCTTTAAATCCAATTTTTCCTAAATTGGGGCTTAAATAACATTACTCCATGAAAAATCTGTTTACGTTAATACTTGCGATCATTACTTTAGCGTCTTGTTCATCTGTTGAAATTAAGAAGGATCGTATCCTGATCTTTTCAGAAACCAAAGGTTTTCGGCACTCATCCATTGAGGTTGGTAAGGAAGCACTGACAAAGCTTTGTGAAGAAAAAGGATTTAAGGTAGACACTACGGAAAACTCTTCTATTATGACTCCTGAAAACCTGGAACAATATGCGGCCATCATTTTTCTGTCTACTACCGGTGACATTTTTAATGAAGAGGAGCAGACTGCTTTCGAAGGTTATATAAAAAATGGAGGTGGCCTGGTTGGAATCCACTCGGCAACGGATACCGAATACGACTGGCCATGGTATGGCAAACTTATCGGTGGCTATTTTGAGAGTCACCCTAAACAGCAGGAGGCTTCCATCCAAATACTGGATCAAAATCATCCGGCAACTGAACATTTACCCGCAGAATGGGTAAAATTTGACGAATGGTACAACTATAAAAACCTGAATCCTGAGGTGACGGTACTAGCCAACCTGGATGAAAGCAGCTATGAAGGCGGAAAAAATGGCGAAAATCACCCGATTGCCTGGTATCAGGAATACGATGGTGGTAAAATGTTTTATACGGGTCTCGGCCACACGGAAGAGAGCTTTTCAAACCCGGACTTCCTTCAACATGTCTGGGGTGGGCTTGAATATGTAATGAAATAAGTTGCTTCGATATTTAAAATCCATCCCTAAACGGATGGTATTCAACGGCAGTTAGGCGTAGGATCTCCTGACAAGGATATAACTCAGCCTTTAACATCCCAAACCTCTAACACCTTGAAAAGGGCTGAGCTCTATTTGTCTTTGCTGACAGTAACTTCGCTACGGCGAAAGCACAGCAACGGCAGAGGTTTTTCTGTAAAGTTTATATCGAATTGGGAGCTTCCTTAAATCATCTACCTCCGAAAAAGCAAAAAAAAGGCGTTGAAGATCTCAACGCCCTTGTATCGATATATGAAACATCGACCACCAACCTTTTTTAATTATTTACCTGACTTGTAGTTTTTGAATTTAGGTCCTTTCAAACCTTTATCATATTTAGTTTTAGTAGACTTCAGGTTAACTACCTTATATTTTTTCTCAGGAGCAGTAGTATTAGAATCTAAGCTTGCAGTAACTACAGACTTATCATTTTCAAAAGCTGCGAACCTATTGTTTTTGGCTACAGGGCCTTTAACAGATGCAGGTTCATTAGCTACTTTTACTTCGCTGGTTCCCTGATATTTTTCGCTTATTGATCCATTCTTGTAAGCAGGGCCTTTCAATTGGGCCATTACGTTGAATGAAAATAAAGTTATTGCTAAAGCTAAAGTTGTTGTTGCTATTCTCTTCATGGCTATGTGCGTTTAAATTACTTATACAAATAAACGCACTGCTGCCCTAGACGTTGATCACGAAAAATGGGTATTCTAAAGCGGTATAAATACGTAATGGAAATGTGGAAAATACGTAATGCCTCTAGATTAACTTGCGTTTATAGGCATAATTGATCATTTCTGAAGCATTCGAAGCTCCGAGCTTCTTCATGATCCTTGAGCGGTGTGTTTCCACAGTTCTAACGCTGATAAACAATTTATCTGCTATTTCCTTGGTGATTTTACCTTCTGCAACCATTTTAACGATCTCAACTTCCCGATCTGACAGGATGGGATTGGCATTGCTATCCGACTTGGACATATCCTCTACCAGGAGATCAGATATTTTATCTTTGAAATGTTTCTTTCCTTCATATACACCAATGATCGCTGATTTAAGTTCCTGTTCACCACTGTCTTTCAGTAAATAACCATAAGCCCCTTTTTTGAGACTTTCTTTTACATAGTGTATTTCTTCATGCATCGTCAGCATGATACATTTGATATCTGGAAATTTTTCTTGAATATCAGTTAGAATGTCAAGGCCCGACTCATTGGGTAGAGAAATATCCAGTAAAACGATATCGGTTGCATTATTCTTCAGCAGAGCCAAAAGGTCTACACGGCTATCAACTCCACCAACTACATGAAATCGCTCATCATCGTGCAGCAAAGCCTCTATACCGTTTCTGAATAGTTTATGATCATCTGCGACTACAATACTTATTTTATCCATTTCTTCCATATCATAAAGGAATAATTACTTCAATGCTTGTACCATCACCATCCGACTCTATCATTAGGTGTCCATTCAGGGTTCTTGTTCTTTCTTCCATGTTTCTGAGACCAAGTCCACCACCTCTTAATGTTTCATGGTCGAATCCCTTTCCATTATCTTTTACAAACATCACAATTTGATCATCAAATTCTGTAACGGATAAAGTAATCTCTGTGCAATTGGCATGCTTCAATGCATTATTGATGGCTTCCTGGGCAATTCGATACAAACCTACACTTTTACCCTTATCCAGAGATGTTTTTGATGATTCCAGTTCATTTACAAACTTCACTTTTATCTGCGTATTGTCTCTGATATCCTTTACCAATTGATTCAACGTCTCATTGAGTCCAAAATCCATGAGAACGGAAGGCATCAGGTTTCTGGCCAGCGAGCGTGTTTCCATAATGGTCTTGTCCAGAAGCTCTCTGAGCTCTCTTGCTTTTTCATTATTCAGACCAGTATTTTCCATTTTAAGCTTCATGGTGGTGAGCAAGGTCCCTAAACCATCGTGTAATTCTCTTGCAAAGGATTCTCTTTCCTTTTCCTGGGTATCGATCAGTATTTTTTTTCCGTACAGTTCAAGCTTTGATTTTTCATTATCGAGGCTGATCAGTTGGTCCCTCATCCGCGTGATCGCCAACCCCAGCTCATCCCTGTCACTCAAAGGTTGAAACGGTGCATCCATCTTACCTTTCCCGATCTCCTGGGCAAAGATCACTGTTTGTTTCAATGACTGAATAAGCTGATTCATGGAATGTGTGATCTCCGAAAGCTCAAAAACTGGTCCTGGAGTCGGGAGCTTATCAGGAAGCTCTCCCCGTGATAGGAATCCCGATACCTCCTTCAATTCCAGTATAGGTCTTGAGAGGAAAAAAGCAATAAGCATGGAGATCAATAAAATAAAGAACAGTACGACTATTAAGATCAAAACCAATTCATCCCTTAACTGCCAAACAGGCTTCATGGCCTCTTCGTAATCAATCTCTGTCACCATCGCTGAATTGATACCATAAAACTCCAATAGTCGATAAGATCCAATGATCAGTACACCCCGATAATCGTCATAAGCCTCTACACCCTCTACTCCATCAAAGGCTTTATTAACCCCTATGGTATTGGCAATGATGGTATTGGGCATACTGTCCGGAAAGAAGATTGACGGTGTCATCATTCTGCGATCCTCAGATACCAGGTAAGATTCACCGGTAAGCCCCAGCCCCGTACGTTCCTTTAAAATTTCTCGAATCGAATCCAGATTGAGTACAAGTTCAGCCACCTCCTGATCGACACTGAAATAAAAATTGAAATGCAGCATTTCGGGATTATAAGTAGCATAAAAGTTCACAGAAGAATCAAAATCTACGTGGTGTTCGCTAATCCAATTGACCCTTACCGTATTATTGATGCTGCTCAAACGTTCTTCAAGCTCTTCCCGGGTTGTTGTGTGGGTATGATAATAATTGATAATATGGCTGGCCTCTTCGTATTTATCCTGGAGAAACTGGTCTAGCAGGCGTTTTTTCAGGATATTGATAGACTTCAGCTGATCATGCGTACGATCTATAAGTTCATCTTTTAGGTTGTCATACAAAATAAGAAATACCAGACTTATGATAAGGGTATTGACAACAAATAGTAAAAGAGTAAGCCACATATTTAGCTTAAGCTTGGCGGTAGGTCTTTTATCAGTTGTCTGCATAATATCTACCCAACTGCTCAACAATTTTTCTCTTCAATAACAGAGGATCAATCGTTCCGTCCACTTTGTAAACGACCTTACCATCCTCATTCACAAGCAATGTATAAGGGAGCGCACCTTGCCATTGTGGGTCAACAACCTCAATGAGGTCGTAGATGCTGCTACCTGAAAAAATATAATTCTTAGAGGAGGCTTCCTTCTTTTGCAGAAAGTTTAAAGCTTTGTCTTTTCTGTTCAGCTTATCCGCGCTGACGGAGATAAATTCAAAATCCCTGTCACGATACATCCTGTTAATTTCCACAAATTCAGGGAATTCTATGATGCAGGGACCGCACCAGGTGGCCCAAAAATTGATCAATCGCAATTGCTCACCAGATTTATTGTTGACAAGGTCAGAAATTCCATTCAAATCGATCTCTTCCAGCGTTACCTCTTCCTGAGCCCACTGTGCTGCTAGCTTGGCTACCCAATCCCCTTTCCATGACCACTTGATACTACATCCAAAAGTCTTGGTTTCTGTGGTAGGCACTTGTCTGCCATTCAAAACTGCATCCAAAGCATTTTTCAGATCCTGGGTCTTTGGTGTTATGTATGGATTTTCAGTATCGTCAATGCGCCCACTATAGGCCAGCTTTCTTTCGCTATCAAATAGAAAAACATGTGGTGTGGCTGATGGACCATAAGCAATAGACACTTCCTGGTTATCCCCATCATACAGGTAAGGGAAGTTATAGTCCATCTGTTTTGCACGGAGCTTCATCTCCTCCAGATTATCACTGAGGTCTGTATATCCAAGTTCTGACAGACTGATAGCATCCGGATCATTTGGAGAAATAGCTGCAAAGCCCACTCCCCGGGTACTGTAGGCATCAACCATATTGATTATCTTCCTTTCATAGGCCTGAGCGGTGGGACAATGGTTGCAAATGAACATTACTACGAGATAATCCTTATCTGAAAAGTCCTTAAGGGTATAATTTTTGCCATCCACCCCTGGCAGATCAAAAGGAGGTGCTTTCGCCCCAATTGGTAATTTTTCAATTTTTCTTTCCTGAGCTAATAGTGAAATCGAAATAAGACCAAACAGTAAGCATATGAAATACTTCATTTCCGTATTTTTTACTTCAATTTAACACGCATCAAATACATATCTGCCGTGATATACAGCTCACTTTCGTCTTCATTAAATGTACAATTTGCTGTTTTCTGCCCAGTCAATATAGTTCCCAGGTGCTTACCTTCCGGACTGATAATGAGCACACCCCCCGGACCCGTTGCGAAGAGAAAGCCTGATTTATTGATTGCCATGCCATCAGGATTACCCTGCCTTTCTGCTGAAAACATATCTGTGACGTCAAGGATCTTCTCACCACCGGAAACATTGCCTTCCTCATCCAATTGGTAAGCGTAATAGGCAGCCTGTTCAGGATCTGAAACGGCTACATACAAAGTACGTTCATCGGGTGATAATCCAATCCCATTAGGTCGGGTCAGATCGTCTATCTGGAGCGTGAGCTCGCCCTCCAGATCAATTTTATAGACCCCCTGGAAGTCAAGTTCTTTAATGTTCCAGTCGTCCAGTCCATAGGGTGGATCAGTGAAGTAGAACACACCTTCGCTGCTCATGGTGATATCATTTGGACTATTGAGCCTCAACCCATTATAATCCTGTGCAATGGGCTCATATACCTCGTCTGGCTTGTCTAACGGGGCCATCATTCTGGCCACCTGTCGATCTCCGTGCTGGCAAAGAATCAGATTGCCTTCCTTGTCAAGAACCAACCCATTTGATCCCGGTTCATTTTTTCCTTCGATGGAGCCACTAAATCCTGCAGGCTTCAGGTATTCTGTGATACTGTCTTTTTCTGTCCACTTAAAAACTGTATTGACAGGAATGTCACTAAATATGAGTGCGTTTTGATCGGCGAGCCAGACGGGACCTTCGGCCCACTCAAACCCTGAAGCTAAAAGCTCTATTTCAGCGTCTTTAGGTATGAGTTCATCCATCATCGGATCCAGCCGTTCTATAGATCCTGTGGTGGTATATTTGGTTGCGTCGCTTCCTTTTTCTGAGGTAGAATCGCATTGTATCAACACAATACATATCATCAGACATACTGATATTTGCTTCATTTTTAGTGGGTTTTAGTATTTCAAATATCTAAATCATGAACTGATTTTCCTAATCCCGGCTTTTATCGGGTGTGTCCATATTAATTTACCAGATGCACTCCATCATTTACCGAGATATGATACGAGCTCAGCGCGATACCCATTCTTTCTTGATAGACGCCGGACATCTTTTCAATAAAGTCTTCCGTGTGTTCTGAATGAATCAGGTTCAATGTACACCCTCCAAAACCTCCTCCCATCATTCTTGATCCTAAAATTCCAGGCTGACCTTTAGCCAGATCAACCAGCAGATCGATCTCAGGGCAGGTAATTTCATATTCGGTACGCATGGCCTCGTGAGCAGTAAAGAGTATCTTACCACACAATGAAAAATTCCTTGTACTCAAGGCTTCCACAAAATCATTGACACGCTGATTCTCCTCAATGATGTATTTGCACCGCTTGTAAACAACCTCAGACAACACATTCTTGCAGGTTTTCAACATGGTTACATCCACATCCCGCAATGAATCGATTTCAGGAAATGTTTGTTTCATAAGACTAACGCCTTCCTCACATTGATTGCGTCGAACATTATATTCAGACGAGGCCAGGTTGTGTTCGACATTAGAATTCAGCAATACAATCTGGTATTCACCAAAATCAACGGGATATAAAGCGTATTCAAGGGAGCGGCAATCCAACTTCAGTGCATGATCTTTTTTGCCCATCATGGAAGAAAACTGATCCATAATACCACATTTTACACCTACAAATTCATGCTCTGCCAGCTGTGAGAGGTGAAGAAGCTTCATCCTGTCCAATCCCAGATCATACAGCTCATTCAAAGAAAACCCTATCCCATTCTCCAGTGCCGCTGAGCTTGACAAACCAGATCCAATTGGGATATTTCCTCCGAAAACACAATTAAAATTTGAGAATTGCAAGCCAGCCTTTTGCAATTGGTCTACCACACCCAATACATAATTGGCCCACCCATAATCAGACTTTTCCAGGGGCTGATTGATATCTACCTGAAGTAGCTCATCCATATCCACAGCATATATCTGAGAATTTTCTTCATGGCTTTTTCCAATCGCTACAGCTATTCCCTTGTCAATAGAAGCCGGCAATACGAAACCCAGGTTATAATCGGTATGCTCCCCGATAAAGTTGATCCTGCCAGGTGAAAAAGTGGTGATAGGATTATCTGAAAACCTCTTGCTAAATTCAGCATTTACTTGTTGGATCAGTGCGGACATAGGTTAGTTAAATAATTCCGAATTATGACCAGCTAAATTATCAATACCAAATGATGAATGACGAACAAAAGAGCGAAAACAACTAATTTAAAGCGTCAGATTCCCGCTTGAGATCAGCATAAGAAATGATCTCAATTCCCAGCTCTTCTATGACCGCTTTTACCTTTTCACTCGTCCACGCATCTGTGACTCCCTGACGGTCTAAGGCTACTGTTTCATATCCGATATGAGAAATTGCCCTGAGCTCTTCATTGTTAATGCCGGGATGGTCTACCATGATGTAAGTCCCGGGTTTTAGCTCCCTCAACATTTTAATAAAGCTTTCTATTTTCTCTTCGCTGGTTTTTTTTGGTCCTGCATATGTGGCTCTGGTTACACCGAGTCTTTCTAGATCAATATAGAGATCATACTCTTTTGCCAACTTTTCTGCCAATGTCTTTACCTGGTCATCGAAGCCAGTACAGCCCATATGGCCAGTGAAATGTGTTATTCCAGGTATTTTTTGTATAGCAAGTTCAATCTGAGCCCTAAACTCCTTTTCTACTTCTTCAATTTTCCAGTCATTTTCACGGATAGACTGTCCCGGATAGTTGTCATTTGGCCAAATCATTGGATAGAAATACCCGTCGGGATCCGTGATACTGGGACATTCGGTCAAAGGTCTCCATTTGACGTTGTCCCACTCACTTGTGAGTGCCAGGTGGATGCCTACATCAACACCAGGGTTTTCCTTAAGCAGTCTGACAGCTTCCGGAAACCAGGGCGAAGGGACTATCACTTCAATCGATTTTTGAATACCCTCCTGATAACACTGGATCATGGCCAGATTACCTGAATGGGAGTAGCCCATGTCATCCCCGCGCACAACCAGACGGATTGGGTCCTTCTGTGCACAGGCATTGAAAAGTAAGCATAGGAATATGAGGTTGAGGGTCAATTTCATCATCACGAATGGGTTGTATCCCTTAAAATTAAGTGATAATCAAATGAATGCAAGATTAGTATGCCCTAACGGCAATACCCTTCATATAATTCATGAAAGCAGTATTCACAACCATGTTACCGCCCGGTGTAGGGTAGTTTCCGGTAAAATACCAGTCGCCTAAATGATGAGGACAAGCTTTGTGCAGGTTAGCCACTGTCTGGTAGATTACCTCCAATTCAGCTTTCATGCCTTTGGGTTTTACGATCTCTGAAATCTTTCTGGAAACCTCTTCTTCGGAAAATGGCTCATAAAGTTCTTTCACATAATTGATCGGTGTTGGGTCTCCCATCGTTGCCTTACATTTTTCGTAGACCTCTTCCAGCTTGGATTCCATTCCCTGTTCTTTCAACAAAGCAACAACAGCTCTAAACGCCACAAATTCTTTCATCTTACTCATATCGATACCATAGCAATCAGGAAATCTGATCTGAGGTGCTGAGGAGACAATTACGATTTTCTTAGGTTCCAGCTTATCGAGTAAAGTAAGAATACTCTTTTCTAAAGTAGTACCACGTACTATGGAGTCATCAATAACCACAAGCGTATCTGTTTTTTTCTTGATCACTTCATAGGTTGTGTCATAAACATGAGCCACAAGGTCGTCCCGATGAGCATCATCCGTAATGAAGGTTCGAAGTTTAGCATCTTTAAGTACCAGCTTCTCTACCCTCGGTTTGAGGGCCAATATCTCTTCTATAGAATCAGCACTTGGCTTTTGATCTATAATGATATCCTTTCGGAAATTGATTAGGTATTGATCTATTCCTCGTAAAAGCCCTAAAAAAGCTGTTTCCGCAGTATTGGGGATGTAGCTAAATACTGTGTTCTTCAGATCAGAGTTCGCTGCTTTCATTACCTGTGGCACAAGTAGTTCACCAAGCTTCCTCCGCTCTCTGTAGATATCAGGGTCGGTACCTCTGGAGAAATAGATCCGCTCAAAGCTGCAGGATTTTTTCTCCTTGGGCTGTATAAACTGAACTTCTCTTGGTTCACCTGCCCTGTTCATGATCAACGCATGACCTGGCTTGATTTCTTTAATCTCCTCATACTCACAATTGAAAGCGGTCTTGATGGCTGGCTTCTCAGAGGCGACCACAGCCACTTCATCATCTATATAGTAGTAAGCCGGTCTGATTCCATGTGGGTCTCTGGCTGCAAAGGCGGCGCCAAATCCTACCATACCCACCATGGTATATCCTCCATCGAAATCACGACAGGATCGTTCCAAAACCCTTCTGAGATCAAGCTCACGCTCAATCATCTCAGTAGCTTCCTCGTTGGAAACCGAGTCTCTGTATTTATCAAAGATCTCCTGATTCTCCTCATCCAGGAAGTGGCCAATCTTTTCCATGACCGTGACTGTATCAACGACCTCTTTGGGATGCTGACCAAGTGAAACAAGCTTATTGAATAGCTCATCCACATTGGTCATATTAAAATTACCCGCTATGACCAGGTTTCGACTCCTCCAGTTGTTCTGCCGAAGAAAAGGATGGCAGCTTTCAATGTTATTTTTACCGTGCGTACCATACCTCAAATGCCCCATCCACACTTCACCTGTGAAAGCATAGTTCATCTTCATCCACTGAGCGTCGTAGTAGCTATCCCCTCCTTCCAGTTGAGCTTTATTATACTTCTTACTGATCTTACCAAAGATGTCTTCAATAGGTCGGTTGTCGATGGTCCTGTACCTACTGATATACCGGGTGCCAGGCGGCATATTCATTTTGATATTTGCTATACCAACACCGTCTTGCCCCCTGTTATGCTGCTTCTGCATCAGGATATACATCTTCTTCACCGCGTAAGAAGGTGTACCGTATTTGTCAATATAATATTGGAGTGGTTTTCTTAAGCGAAGTAGTGCTACCCCGCATTCGTGTTTGATCGGATCACTCATGTGATTTCTTTACCAACCTATGAAGTTAATATTAAATGCAATCTTATTCAAGAATTCCGGACTAATGAATATCCATAACACCATAATAGTGAAAATAGTTACGATCAATTTTGAAATAATTGAAAATCCTCCAAAATAGGAAGCTTCACTAGTCCCAAGAAAACTATGAAATGGGATCTTTAAATAGTAGAACAATGCCAGCACAACACTCAGCAGCCCAATGATCAGATAAGTGAGCATGATTGGGGAACCCGAGACCTTGTATTCATTCCAAATAGACGAAAAAAGGTAAAATTTTGCGGTAAACCCGGCTGTCGGAGGTAGACCAATCTGTGCCACCAGAATAAGCAAGGTCAATGAACCCATCACTGGAAACTGGATCCCAACACCTTTCATGTCCTTCATCTCTTTGATGCCAAAATCCTCATACATGGAGACAATCATAAATATGGCCATGGTCATGATGGCGTAGATGGTCACATACCATATAAAGGCAAGTCCACCTTGCTCTCCTTGTATCAGTAACGTTGCTAAGATGAGACCTGAATGCGCAATGGCTCCATAGGCAAGCATCCTTTTAACATTATCCTGCCTCAAAGCACCAAATGTACCCATTAACACTGTGACAATGCCGAGTAAGGCAATGCCCTGTTTATACAATGGGTTTGATAACAACTCAAAGTCTATAAGGACCCGGTGCAGCAGTGCAAATCCGGCAATTTTTGGAACAATAGCGAGGATGGCCACCCCATCCGTAGGGGCCTGCTGATAAGTTGACGGAACCCAAAACTGGTAGGGTACCAGCCCAATCTTAAATAGCAACCCGCCTATCAAACATATCATTCCTACATGATATAATGGCCCTGACTGGTTGATCACCATTTCCTGGATGGATAGGCTCCCTGACAGGCCATACAATAGAGAAATGCCGTAGAGCATGATGGCTGAGCTTATACCTCCAAACAACAAATACTTGATGGCTGCTTCATAGCCTTTTCTATTAAAAGCAAATCCGGTAATCAAATAAGATGAATAGGATGTCAACTCAATAGCGATATAAAAAAGCAGTAAATGATTGGCCGACAACATCAAACTACTACCTAGAATTAATGAAAGGATCAGGAAATAGTGCTCATACCTTCGAAAGGAAGAGTGAAAAAATACGATCCAAAGTGATATGAAGGCAAACAGTATTTTTAGGATACCCGAAAGGGCGTCGATGCTTATGGCTCCTGAAGCAGAAGTCCCTATGTCTTTTACCTCCACAAGGAAGAGTGCAGCCAACAGTGTGATTGCAAAGACGATTTTGTAGGCCACCTCCTCTTTTGAGATCATTCCTACGATCAACAAGATCAATGACCCGGCAATCAAGGCTGTCTCAAACCTCAACAGCGTTATCTCCTCAATGACATTTTGAAGCGAAAGTTCCATCATTGAGAAATGTAAAGCTGACTTTGTGCAAAACACTGATTAACAAAAAATTCAATCGAATTATTGACCGGTCCAAGGATAATATTCGGAACAACACCCAGAAGGACCACCAGGATAGCCAGAGGAATGAGTAAGATAAGTTCTCTTCCTGTAAGGTCATACATTGTTTGCTCCCACATTTTTTCTCGTGTCCAGAACTGACCAAAGAACATGCGCTGAAGCGCCCAGAGGTAATAGGCTGCTGAAATGACAATTCCTGTAATTGATACGATTCCAATCCATTTAGGCAGGTGATCACTCCCAATCGCTCCCAGGAAGACCAAAAACTCGCCCACAAACCCACTCAGCCCTGGTAAGCCCAGGGAGGCAAAAAAGAATATTACCACAAAACCCGTAAACACAGGCATCGCTTTTGCCAGACCGCTAAAATTGGCTATCCCACGATCTCCCGTCCTGTCATAGATCACCCCAGCCAGGATGAAAAGCGCAGCTGAGATAAACCCATGTGAAACCATTTGAAATAAGGCTCCGGAAGTGCCTTGTATATTAAAACTCGCTAACCCTAAGAGGATAAAACCCATATGTGAAACTGATGAATAGGCAATCATCCTTTTCAGGTCATTCTGTGCCATGGCAGTAAGCCCTCCATAAACAATGGAAAGCATCCCGAAAATCGCTACCGGATAGGTTAGACTAACAGCGGCATCCGGAAAGATCCCATAAGCAATCCTGAAGAAACCATATCCACCGATTTTGAGCAGTATTCCTGCAAGTAATACTGAAATTGCCGTCGGTGCTTCAACATGGGCGTCCGGAAGCCATGTATGTACCGGCACAGCAGGAAGTTTGATCGCAAATCCTACCATTAGCAGGATAAATGCTACCCAACGAATATTCATACCCCAGAATTCTATGCTGGTGCCTGGCGTTAATATCCCATTTTCTATATAGCCACCATCCATCATATTCACGAGGCTGAAGGAATGAACCACCTCCTGCGTCTGTCCTGCCAGGCTTTGATCCTCCACAGACAGGTATAAACCTATCATCACGGCTAAGATAAAAAGACTTCCTACCAGCGTATAAATAAAGAATTTGATTGAAGCATATCCTCTCCTGGGACCTCCCCAAATCCCAATCAGGAAAAACATAGGGAGCAGCATGAATTCAAAGAACACATAAAACAAGAAAAAGTCCAGCGCCGCAAAACATCCAACAACACTTGTGCTAAGAACCAGATAGAGGATAAAATATCCTTTTACATTTATGGATAAATTCCATGAAGCAATCACTCCTATAAATAGCAGAAATGAAGAAAGTAAGATCATCAGAAGGCTAATCCCATCAACACCAACAAAATAATCTATCTGTAGCCAGCCATAGTCTCCTAGGTATAAAGAAATCCATTTCGAGCGTTCAACAAACTGAAAAGCGTTGCTCCAGCTAGCGGGTTGCAAACTGGCATCATAAGTGAAGAATAACAAGACAGATAAAATCAGCTGCACCCCGGTGGCACCCAGAGAAACTTCTTTGATCAGCAGTACTTTGTCATTGGGAATGAACAGAATGGCCACTGTAACAAGAAGCGGAAAGAATATGATCAGGGTGAGTAAACTATCAGTCATTCGCTAGGTTAAGAATTGAAACCACAAAAGTAAAACGAGTAAAGTTAGCAGCAACCAGGCTATCTGTTTTTGTATCTTTGGTGACTGGAAACTTGCAAAAAACTTTCCGATCATTTGAGATACAGAAGCTAAGAAATTCACAAGACCATCAATAACATTCTGGTCGAACCAACCAATGATTTTGGCTAGGACCACCCCAACGATCCCAACTCCGTCGACAAAACGGTCTATAATCTTCTTGTC
Source organism: Cyclobacteriaceae bacterium (assembly GCA_965223915.1). Lineage (GTDB taxonomy): Bacteria > Bacteroidota > Bacteroidia > Cytophagales > Cyclobacteriaceae > UBA7330. The sequence continues at coordinate 5,976,207 of OZ245027.1, forward strand.
AAACCACCCAGCGCCCATCACAACTTTTGAAAAAAGGTACACCACATAGTCGTAGAATTTCTCGAGATACCAGCCATGAAATGATATCTTTCCTACCAATTGAGAGGGTTCACTGGCCTTATTAAATGCTTTTGCCTGAGCAGTCTCTGGCCGATAAAACCAATAGGCTATCCCAAGTCCGGAAAATGTAAGCGCTATTGATCCTATCACCACACCCAGAATAGAGTGTTGTTCAGAGGTAGCTCCCAGATCTGCAAAAAGGTATCCATTCCAAAACCAACCGAGCGGGTTGACCGGGTTTAATGAATTCCAAAACCATAAGGAACTTACCGCAAGTATGATCAATGGTATTCTTACTGTCAACAAGGGCTCTTGAATTTTCCTTGTGAAGCCGGTCTCTCCAAAGAATACCAGCAGGATTTGACGACCTATATAAAAGGCAGTAAGTCCAGCCGTACAAAATGCGAGAATAGGCACCAGAAAATTACCCGTGTTCATACTCCACAATAAGGAGCCTGTAAGGATCCCTTCTTTTGATAAAAATCCTGAAAGAAAAGGCAATCCTGAAAGTGCTAATCCACAGATCAGGAAGGCATAAAATGTAATTGGCAAAATCTTGCGCAATCCACCCATATTACGCATGTCCTGAGGATCCCCGGAAGAGTCCAGTTCATGCATATAGTGGATCACCGAACCTGCCGCCAGGAATAAACCTGCTTTGAAAAAAGCATGTGTCCACAAATGAAAAACCGATGCCTGGTACGCACCAACGCCAATACCCAGTACCATATATCCAAGCTGTGAAATCGTAGAGTAAGCCAGCACCTTCTTAATATCAAATTGGGTAATGGCTGCAATGGCCGCCATAAAAGCTGTGACCGCTCCTCCAATGGCAATGACCTGCATGTTCCAGTCAATTAGCACAGGTCCTATCCTAACCAGGAGATACACCCCTGCGGTAACCATGGTGGCGGCATGGATCAATGCTGAGACGGGTGTGGGACCTGCCATGGCTTTGGTTAACCACCCATAAAATGGGAACTGAGCCGATTTTCCGAATGCTCCAATGATAAAACAGATGCCTGTCAAACCATCCCATTGAATGCCTGACGTCAAAATACCTGTAAACGATGTGGCATATCCATTGATAAAAACCTGAACAACACCGAGCAGTAAAAATGCATCCGCGATCCTGTTGATCATGAAAGCTTGCCGGGCGGCCTTTGACCGGGCCTCCTCCTGGTACCAGAAACCAATCAACAGATAGGAGCTCATACCTACCAGTTCCCAAAAAAGGAAAAGTGTCACCAGTTGATTGCTCATGAGCAACCCGATCATCGAAAAAGCAAAAAATCCCAGTTTCGCCGTATACCTGCCCTTGTCAGGGTCATGCTCCATATAGGTGATGGAAAAGACCTGAACCAACAATGTGATGAAATAGACTAAAAGCACAAGCAATGCATTAAGCCGATCGATACTAAACCCAAAGCTGACACGCTCCAACCATTGCCATTCCAAAACAAGTGGTTCATCAATCAGGAAAACAACTACGGCTGAAAGGAGTAAACCTGCAGCTATCCCAATACTGGATAGCTTTAACCCTTGTTTATTTATACCCCCGATAATGCCTGAAAATAGCGGAAGGATAAAAATCAAAGGCCATATGGTTTTTATCAGTATCACTTAGTTTTTTAATGAGGTTAATTCGTCAGGATCAGTAATTTTATAGTGCTTGAAGATATTGAGCAATATGGCTAAGGCAATGGACACCTCTGCAGCTGCTAGTACCACCACAAATACTGCTGTCATCAGCCCGTTCATCCCTGGGTCAAATTGTGAAAAATAAACCAGGTTCAGGTTGGCTGCGTTGAGCATCAACTCGATGCCTATCAGCACAAAGATCACACTGCGCTTGATGATGACAATACAAATCCCGGCACAAAAGATAAACAGGGATAAGCACACAAAGTATGTTACATTGATCGCTTCCATTATCCTCCGGATTTTTTTGCCAGATATGATGCGCCTACCAATGCCACCAACAATAGGAATGCTACCACCTCAAATGCAATGATGAAATCTGTTAAAAATAGTTGTCCAACCCGAGCGATCGGATCCCCTCCTTCAGGAATCGTTTCTGTATGAAAACCTGATCGTAAGGCCAGCATAGTTAAACTGATGAACAAAATAAACGATACCAGGGCTCCAAAAAACAAAGACCGGTGCTTCGTGATAAATCCTTTGTTGAGCGTTGTCTTAGTAAGCATCAATCCAAACACCATCAATACAATGATGCCCCCTGCATAAATTAATAATTGTACCACTGCCATGAATTCGGCATTCATCAATACATATAAGCCCGCCAGACCCAAAAAACTAAATGCCAGGGAGAAAACCGCCCGAATCACATTCTTTGTGATCAGGATATACACAATCGGGGCAATTGTGATGGCAGTAAAAAAGAAGATGAGAATATTAGCGATCATTTATCATCTTTAGGTTTTCTGGGTACCATTGGCCTGGGTTTAAACTTTGGTTTTACTACGGGTTTTGCCTGAGCCTTAGGATCATCTTCAGCAGGCTTAGGCTTTGGTACTATCTTAGGCTTCGCCTGCTTTTTTGTTTTTTCATCAGGTGCTTCTGATTTTGCACCGAATTTAGGCTTTGGCTGTGCTTTGGAACTTTCTCCGGATGTTTTGGGCTTCACCACTACCTTGGGCTTTTCACCACTATCTGGCTTGGCTATCGGTTTCGGTTTTACCATCTGCTTAGGTCTGAATGCAGGTTTTGGTTTTGCCGTTGCAGGTTTGGTTGCTTCCTGACCAGAACCGGCTGATGATGCTTGCTCTTTGGCCTTCTGGAAATCTTCCAACTCTTTCTGCTTAAGCGCTATATCAGCCAGGCTCATCTCAGAAAAAGCATAATTGTGATTTCTCACATCCTCCTCAGAAAAGTCAAATGTCTTGGTCATGGTGAGGCATTCTGTGGGGCACACTGTTGTACACAGACCACAGAAACAGCATTTGCTCATGTCGATATCAAATTTGGCCGCATGTATCCGCTTAGGTGTACCATCTGAAGTGAGTCCGATGGTTTCAGGAGAGCGGATAGGCTCAATATCGATACAATCAACCGGGCATACTTTGGCGCACTTGTCACAGACGATGCAATCATCGATCTCATTGTGAAGTCTGTATCGACCATTATCCGGAACCGGAATCATCTCATGCGGATATTGCAGCGTGAAGAGCCCCTCATTTTGAGAAAAGTACTCCTCCTCAAAGATCCCGTAAGGTTTTCGCGACTTATAGGATTGCTTTAAATATCCAAAAGTGATCTTCAACCCCTTGGTGAGGGTTTTGAATGAGGTACCGATGTCTTTAAAATATTGACTCATGAATCAGGGTTATACAATTATCAACTTCCAAATTCCAACAATAAATACAATAATGATGGATGCCGGAGTCAAATACTTCCATGACAAACTCATCAACTGATCAACCCTCAGCCTGGGATAGCTCCAACGTATCCACATCTGAATGAAAATAAATCCAATAACTTTCAAAACCAACCAAAAAATGCCCCAATCCGTTCCGGTGGTCCAATCATAAAGCTTCAACGACCCGATATTTGGTAAAGGTGTTTGCCATCCACCAAAAAAGAGTATGGCCGCAAGGAAAGAAACCAGTAACATCATGGCGTACTCCGAAAGCATGAAAATGCCCCACCGGAAGCCAGAGTATTCTGTGTGATACCCACCGATAATTTCCGATTCTGACTCGGGCAGATCAAAGGGTGTTCGATTTGACTCCGCTAACCCGGAAATAAAAAAAATCAGGAAGGACACCCATAGAATAGGCAGCTGAAAAACATTCCATGCCATAAAACCAGTGACCTGGTATCCGGTGGATAATCCAAAGATCAGGGAGCCAACACCCTGTTGACTGCTAATCTCTTGCAAATCCAGTGTCTGTGTAAACATGACCACACCTAATATGCTTAATCCCAGGGGTATTTCATATGATACGATTTGGGCAACTGCCCTCATGGCGCCATAGTATGCGTATTTATTGTTGGACCCCCAGCCGGCCATCAGGATCCCCAAAACATCTAAAGACACGATGGCTAACAGGAAAAATATCCCGGAGTGTATCTCAGCCCCTCCCACCTCAATGGTCACGGGAAGCACAGAGAATCCGGCAAAAATGGCCGCAAAAACGATGATGGGAGCTACCAGAAACAAAGGCTTATCAACATTGGCAGGCCGAATGTCTTCTTTCTGAAGCATTTTCAGAAGGTCTGCAATGGTTTGCAGAATCCCTTTTGGGCCTACTTCCATTGGGCCGTACCGGCTTTGAATGAATGAGGCTATCTTTCGCTCACCATATACGCCGAAGACGACAAACACAAGAATGAATGGCAGGAAAAATAGGAATGTTATCATTAGTTCCTCCTGGGTTTAATCGGCTAAATTAATGGGTAACCACTTAGCAGAAAAATTGCTTTGGGAAAGCTTTTCTTGTTTAATTGAGTGCGATATCACAATTTCCCGGTAAATAGTGGTAAATGGATAATATTCAATGAAAACCTTAGTCATAAATTTCAGAAACATTGCTGTGTTTGCATGTCTGTTATCTTGTTTTTGTGGGGTCGCACAAGACCTGGATGAAATTGATCAATATATCATCAAGGCGCGCCAGGACTGGAACATCCCGGGAATGGCTGTTGCCATAGTGAAAGACGGAGAAATTGTTTTGAACAGGGGCTATGGCTTTATCACCTCCGGAGAGCCGAAAAGAGTCAATGAACATACGCTTTTTGCCATTGCCTCGAATACCAAAGCCTTTGTCAGTGCTTCGCTTGCCCTCCTTGTGGAACAAAACAAACTTAAATGGACGGACAAGGTCCATGATATCCTACCCATTTTCAAGCTTTATGATCCTTATGTGACAGCTCAGGCAACCATAGAAGATCTGCTCTGCCATCGGCTCGGCCTGGGTACTTATAGCGGGGACCTCATTTGGTACAAGTCACAACTCACGGCAACTGAGATAGTGGAAAAAATTCAATGCGTACCTCAGGCATTCGATTTCCGGGATGGCTATGGGTATTCCAACCTGATGTTTATCGCTGCTGGTGAGGTCATTAAAGCCATCAGTGGTCAATCATGGGACCTATTCGTCGACTCGGCATTTTTCAATCCATTGAATATGGAGCGAACAGTCACCTCCACTAATTCCTTAATGGAAAATACCAATGTTGCTTCACCTCATAAACCATATTATGGTGGAAATCAGGTTATCGATTGGGTAAACTGGGACAATATGGGGGCGGCAGGAGGCATCATTTCATCCGCACATGACATGGCTCAATGGATCAAATTACAGCTGAATGAGGGCATACAGGGCAATGATACCATCTTCACGATCGGGCAACAACGGCATCTGTGGAGCATTCACAATGCAAGACAGCTTACTGATCGCGATCGTGAATTAATTCCCGGTAAAATCTACAAAGGCTATGGGCTCGGCTGGAGCCTGGATACCTACCTTAAAATTCAGATCGTTTCCCATGGTGGGGGCTATGATGGCATGTACTCTAAGGTGATGATGGTGCCGGAAGAAAACCTGGGTATCGTCATCCTCACAAACTCTATGAAGAGCATCTCCGATCCCCTGTGTTTTTACATTATCGACAGGTTTCTGGGAGCAGAGTACCGGGACTGGTCCGGGGAAATGCTTAACTATCATGGAGCTGGCGGACCCGGAAAGATCGAAAAGCTTAGGGCAGCCAGAGAAAACAGGTCAAAACCTACACTTGACCTGGATAAATATCCGGGCGCTTTTTACTCCGATATGCATGGCCCGGTTACCATTACACTTGAGGGAAAACAGCTAAAATTGTCCTTTCAAAATGCCCCGGCACTCAATGCCACACTCAGCCATTGGCATCATGATACCTGGGAAATCAACTGGAATAACCACCATGCCTGGTTTGACTTCGGCCTGGTCCAGTTCCTGCTGGATGTTGATTTATCTGTTACAGGCCTGCATTTCGAGGTGCCCAACCATGACATATTCTTTGATGAGGTAGATCTGGTTAAAGTAAGATAAATTCTTCCGATGATATGTTGTGAAAGGAGGGATTGAAGGATATTTCCCTGCCTACATACTTTCGGCAGGCAAGAATTCCAGTGTGGTGGGGCGCGTAGCCTGCGATTGAAGGGGCGGCTGGCATCGCTCCTAATGACAACAATTTCAATTACTCGTACCCACAGGCATGCCGCACTGCTCCTCGTGATCCAGACCCCGCTACCCATCCCTTAACCCTCCGTCTGGATTCCAGTATGGTGCGCCTGCCCTCCGTAGCTTTAGCGAAGGAGGGATTAATAGGCATTTCAGTTGTCTAATACAAAAAACGTTTCAGTTAGAAATAACCTGGATTAAAAATCATGACTTCAACTAACTGTTTGAGTGGTATCTAAAAACAGGTTTTTATCTGCTCAGCTCACCAGCAAAGACAGCAGCTCTTCCATCTTTTTTGGATCTTTCTGTGCAACACTTATTTGCTTATCAACTGCCCCTGCTACTGCCATATTTATTTCTCCAATAAAATCATATGGTGGCTTATATTCCTCGGGGTAGTCCATCTCAAGAATTGTCTTGTAGTAGAGATAAGCATGTTCGACCTGCTTTGTTCTGAGAAAGTAGAAGCCTATCAGAGTTTGGAAACCTATAAACTCAGAAAAGTGGAAAACCTTCCGATCCGGATATGCTGCTGGCAAGGCATATTCCCCACCGAATAGTTTGGGGATCTCTTCATACTGTTTCTGGTTTAGCAGGTTTCGGCCATACGATAATTTTCCAAACAAATAATCAGGGTATTTTTCGATTACATCTTTCTGTATCTTTTCTGCACCTTTCAGATCACCCATCAAAATCAAAGCATTGCTGAGGTAATTTTGCAATATGGGCTCATCAGGATCTTTGTTTATTTCTGCCTTTAGGTCACTCACCAACTTCCTCTGTCCAGCCTTTGTCAGTTCAGGATCATGGAGTCTTTCGAAGTAGCTCAAATTTCTGCTGGCTTGTTCTGGTGACATACGATCAGCATCCAATGCATCAAAGGTGATCTGAAATTCGTAGTTTTTCTCATTATTGGTTGCAGCAAGCTGTCTGCCCGCTACTGCCGGTAAATAGATGCACCTCTCATAGATGAACAGCAAAGCTTCGTCAAAAGGGACAATGTGATCAATGTCCATTTCCAGATAATCCCTCCACTCTTCCAGATCCCAGTCTTCGGGGTTATCCATCTCATCTTCGAATTCATCTTCCTCAAAAAAGAAAGGGTCATTGTCCATGACATCATAGTTGTCCGGCCCGATAGACCGATCTAGCTGCCTTATATAGAAGTCGTTTTTAGGATCGTCAGCATGGAGCAATAATAAAGGACGCCCATCTCGCCCAAGTGGGATCTTTACCAACGGAATATCTTCCGTGTCTTCCTCCAAAATCATCTCAGCTATCTCAAAGTCATTATGGGGTGGTATGCCGAAATCTTCCGCATACGCCAGGGCTTCATATATGATATTGTGCGCCAGGTTGTAATCACATCTTTCCATTACCAGATCCATATCCCGGTAGTTTTCTATCATCTCCCTGTATTCATAGTCAGGAATATTTACCAGGTAGAGCGCATCTTTTATACCGGTGCAAAAAAGGTCTACCAGGATATTGGCCAATGTCAAATTTCCGTTGGCATGCCGTCGCACGACAATGACTGCGAATTTCCCCAGCTCTTCCCAGCCTTCAGGCAGAAGACATTCATGGATAGGAAGCTTTCGGGCGTTCCCTTTCATCAGATAGGATACTGGAGAAAATGATCGCGAGTGACCCCCTGTTTTTTTGCGCTTTCTTTTTGCCATAGTCAAAGCTATTTAGAATAGGTAGCGAAATTAAAACAATAGTGAAAGATAGGTTAGAGACAAGGCATCATATGCGCCCAGGGAGGTATCATTAAAAGCAAAAAAACCCTGACATCTCAGACATCAGGGCTTGCAAGCAAAGAGTTAAAAGTTTAATTGATTATTATATCAAATATACAAAAATCAATTGGTGATTGCCATCAATAAATCACTTTGTGTAATGATGTGCACTTTTTTCTTCTCATCCCTGACGAGCAATGCCTTATTCTCCTTATTGATAAGTGAGGAAAGCACATCCAGTGTGTTGTCCATCCCTACAAACTGGAAAGACTCATCCATGATCTCACTCACCGGCTGCTCTTTTAGCTGAGGGTTTTCTATAAGACTTTTCAATACTTTGGAGTCACTCAGGCTACCCACAAACTCATTGTTATCGTCTACCACAGGGACCTGATCAATCCCATACTTATTCAGGAATTGAATGGCATCCCCAATCCTGGTACTTTGACTGATCGTTCTTAGTTCTCCGTTCCCTTGTTTATAGCGAACGATGTCTTTCGCCGTTGCAAATTTCATCGACTCAAAAAAGCCATGGTCTTTCATCCAGTCATCATTATAGACTTTGGCCAGGTAACGCGTACCATGATCCGGTAGGATGATGACCATCACGTCATCTTTTTTCATGTGGTCCCGGGCATACTCCAGCGCCCCATATACCGCTGATCCGCAAGACCAGCCTATGAAGAGGCCTTCTTCCCTGGCAAGTTTTCTCGCCATGATGGCACCGTCCTTATCCGTTACTTTCACGATATGATCAACCAGACTAAAATCTACATTCTTGGGAAGAATATCCTCTCCGATCCCCTCGGTGAGGTATGGGTAGATCTCTTTGGTGTCAAATTCTCCGGTTTCTTTATATTTCTTAAATACAGATCCATAAGTATCCACACCCACCGTGACTACATCTTTGTTTTGTTCTTTTAGATATTTTGAAGTCCCGCTGATCGTACCTCCGGTACCCATTCCGGCTACGTAATGGGAGATCTTGCCTTCCGTATCACGCCAGATCTCCGGGCCGGTAGTCTCATAATGTGCTACCGTATTGGATAGGTTATCATACTGGTTTGGATAAATTGAATTGGGGATCTCCTTGTTGAGCTTTTTAGCAACAGAATAGTAAGATCTGGGGTCATCGGGAGGCACGTTGGTAGGACATACGATCACCTCTGCCCCCACTGCCCTTAGGATATTGATTTTCTCCTGTGACTGTTTGTCAGACAAGGTGAAAATACATCGATACCCTTTCGCAATAGCTACCAGGGCCAGTCCCATGCCTGTATTGCCGGAAGTCCCCTCGATGATGGTGCCTCCGGGCTTCAACTCACCTCGCTGCTCGGCATCTTCAATCATTTTCAATGCAATCCGGTCTTTTACGGAGTTTCCCGGATTGAAATATTCCACCTTCACCAGGATGGTACCTGGAATTCCTTTGTTGACCGAATTCAACTTAACTAACGGGGTATCTCCTATAGTGTCTACTATGGATTCGTAATACTTCATGGGTGCGTAATTTGGTTGTAAAGTTATAGATTTAAAGCCTCACAATGCTCAGCACTTTTTGCTTTAAAAAATGTTCCCTATAAATGATACAATTCCTGAATCTGAATAGTTTTGAGCACCGGGAAAAAATAATAGCATCCAATGATCAATCGTATTGCCGTATTTTGTGGTTCCAGCGGAGGAAACAACCCCGTTTATGCTCAGGAAGCTAGAAATTTGATGCAACATTTTATTCAGAGAAATATCGGGCTGGTCTATGGGGGCGGTAAGGTGGGGCTTATGGGTGTGCTGGCAGAAGAGATGCTGAAAAACGAAGGAGAGGTACAGGGAGTGATCCCGGAAAAATTGATGGGCTGGGAACTCGGCCACACAGGGATCACCAAATTACACATCGTTGACACGATGCACGACCGCAAAGCATTGATGGCGCAGCTTTCTGATGCCTTCATCGCCATGCCTGGTGGAATTGGGACCCTGGAAGAGTTCATTGAAGTTTTTACATGGCTTCAACTTGACTATCATCGCAAGCCTTGCGCCATTTATAATCCCAATCATTACTTCGACAAATTCATGGCGTTTTTTGATCATATGATCAAAGAAGGTTTTTTATCTGAAAAAATTGCGAATACGTTGATCATTGAAGAGGATCCGGGTCGCCTGCTCGATAAAATTCAAACTTTCTCCCCAGTCAAATAGAAGCTCAATCCTCATGGATGTGGAAAAACATGTGCTAAAGATGTGGAAAAAAAAATCTTCATTTCCGACAAATGCGGCAATTGTTCTTCATTTTTGGTTAAAATTACCAGAACAATTACATAACACCGATGCATGGTGAGCAAAAACAAACTAGACTGGAGTATCATAATCCTCATATTTGAAGTTTCCGCCTTCATTGCTTTTCTTACAATAATCATCTTAAATAAGTATTATCACTTTTTTGGTTAATAGCGATTAAACCTTTTACATGGCATGGTGTCTAACCACCAAACAACAAAAATTTACTGCCATGAAGAAGTTAATATTCACCGTATACATGTTGTTGCTTTTTATTTTTTCTGCAACAGCCAGGGACAAAGTCAATATTCACAGATCAGCTGACCAATGTGTCGTTGTGGTGAAATCCACCAATCATTCGATCGCTCATAAAAAAGCGATTATCAAGCACAAGCGTATGCAGCGAAGAAATGCGAGAATAGAGCGAAAGATCCGCCGATCACACCGAAGACATGTTGTCGTACATCACTAGGATTATGTTTAGATGGTTTATTTAGCTAGAGGAAGGTCCCGGAATTTTTTCGGGACTTTTCTTTGCGAATGGTTTTGATACCAACAACTCCATCTTCGCCAGTACAGCAATTTCTTTTTTTATCAGGTTTTGTTTCAAAATCCGCCACCTCAATCAACTGGTTTATTTTAGATTTGCCTGATGGTGAACGACGCGCAGGAAGCATATCTGAAGGAATTAAACCCCGCACAGTTAGAAGGAGTAATCAATGTAGAAGGCCCATGCATGCTCATCGCAGGCGCAGGGTCCGGCAAAACACGGGTACTTACCTATCGGATCGCACACCTGATCCAACATCATAAGGTAGACCCCTTCAACATCATGGCCCTGACCTTTACCAACAAAGCGGCCAAGGAGATGCGGCATCGAATTGAGCAGATCGTCGGTGATGATGCCCGTAACCTGTGGATGGGTACTTTTCACTCGGTATTCTCCCGGATATTACGTGCCGAAGCCTCCAAAATCGGTTTCCCAAGTAACTTTACCATCTATGATACGGACGATTCCAAGACTTTGATCAAGCAGATCGTTAAAGAAAAAAATCTGGATGACAAGCTCTATAAGGCCAATGTGGTATACAATCGGATATCAGGTGCTAAAAACAGGCTCGTCTCCTGGCAGGAATATCTAAACAATCCTATCTACGAGGAAGACGATCAGGCCAATATGCGTCCGGAAATGGGAAACATCTACAAAACCTACGTGAACAGGTGCTTTGCAGCAGATGCCATGGACTTCGATGACCTCCTGTATCATACCAATGTACTTTTCCAGGAACATCCGGATACACTTAACAAATACCAACACAGATTTCACTATGTGCTGATCGATGAGTTTCAGGATACCAACATTTCCCAGTACGTGATCGCACGAAAGCTGGCAGCGGTGAAGCAAAATATCGCCGTGGTTGGTGACGACGCACAGAGTATCTATGGGTTCCGTGGAGCAGACATTCAAAATATTCTGAATTTCGAGCGGGACTATCCGGACCTAAAGGTCATTAAGCTGGAGCAAAACTATCGCTCTTCCAAAAACATTGTCAATGCTGCCAACTCCATCATCAATAAGAACAAGGCTCAGATCAAGAAGAATGTCTGGACGGACAATGAAGAAGGAGACCTGATCGACCTGATCAAGGCTACCAGTGACAACGAAGAAGGAAAGCTGGTAGCTTCCTCGATCTTCGAGACCAAGATGCAGCAGCATGCTTCCAGCGAAGAATTTGTTATCCTGTATCGTACCAACAGCCAATCGAGATCTATGGAGGAAGCCTTGCGTAAGATGAATATCCGCTACCGGGTGGTTGGTGGTGTGTCATTCTACCAGCGCAAAGAGATCAAAGACCTGCTGAGCTACCTGCGCTTTGTGGTAAATATGAATGATGAGCAGGCCATGCGAAGGATCATTAACCTGCCCAAGCGTGGGATCGGCCCAGGGACTGTAGAAAAGCTGGTAGTGGCAGCTGAGGAAGAGCAGAAATCCCTGTGGGATATTGTAGAACATGGCTCCAAATATGTTGGCGGAAAAGGCGGCACACAGGTAGAAAACTTTGCTACACTGATCAAAAGTTTCAGGCTCACAGCAGAGAAGAAAGACGCTTATGACACAGCCACCCAGGTAGCCAAGACTTCCGGACTGCTCAAGGAGCTCTACGAGGACAAGACCATTGAAGGCATGAGCCGGTATGAAAACGTGCAGGAGCTCCTCAATGCCATCAAAGAATTTACAGACGATCAGGGCCGTGAGGACAAGAGCCTGAGCGCTTTCCTGCAGGAGGTGGCCTTGCTTACAGATGCTGATAACCAGGACAATTCCGATGAGGCAGTGACCATGATGACTATTCACATGGCCAAGGGGCTGGAGTTTAACTATGTGTATATCGTTGGGCTGGAGGAAGAGCTTTTTCCCTCCCAGATGATGCTGAGTAGCCGGGCTGATCTGGAAGAAGAACGAAGGTTGTTTTATGTGGCGATCACCCGAGCCAAGAAGAAACTACATTTCAGCTATGCACTGAATCGCTATCGGTTTGGCAGATTGAAAAACTGTGAGCCGAGTCGGTTCCTAGAAGAAGTGGATCCGGCGTTCATCAAGGTGAATAAAAAATTCAGTACCACTGCTCCCCTCTCCTCTGCAGAGAGTTATGTGACTAAAAACTTTGTGAACAACCTGAAGAAAGACCAGGCTAACAGAAAGTTTGCCTCTGCACCAGCACACCAGGTGACCGAAGACTTTGAGCCGAGCGATACCTCTTCGCTGGCCGTAGGTATGAAGGTAGAGCATCCCAAGTTTGGGTTTGGTGAGGTGACCCTCATCGATGAGCAGGGCTCTAACCGCAAGGCCAAGGTCAATTTTGACAATACCGGTGAGAAGACTTTGTTGTTAGCTTTTGCCAAGCTGAGGATTTGTTGATTTGATTGATGTTTGAAGGTGGAGCTAATCGCTTGTAGCAGAACAACTGAAATTCATTCTACGAAATTCCTTACTTTAGCTTAACAAATACGCATAAGGTATTAGTTACTGAGCAGACCTACTAATCATCAAGCTGTTATTCATGCAAAGAATCCCTAACCATGAAAGAGCTTTTATAGACATTGACAAAATCAGGTTATATTGTCTAAATCCATTTCATCCTACAGGGAAGAACAAAGCAAGAATTTTTAAGAACATACTCGGTTTATCCATGGAAGATTCGGAGTGGTTATGTAATATGATATTGACTGGATTAGCTACCAGTGAAGCACAAACCGGACTTTCAGATAAATATGGTAAAAGATATACCGTTCGGATTAGAATTCGTAAATTAGAGAAGGAAGCAATGGTAACTACAGGTTGGATTATTAAGAAAAACGAAGATTTTCCTAGATTAACCACCTGCTACATAAATTATAAAAATGCACCGTTTTAAGAAATTAGACACAGTCGCCCTGCTCATTAAAATTCCTGAGTACGCTTTAGTTCCGGGACAAGTAGGCACAATTCTAGATCATCTTGAAAAAGATGTTTATGAGGTAGAATTTGCTGATAAACTGGGCCAAACATTAGCCTCTATAGCTGTTGAAGCAAAAAATTTGATGTTGCTACACTATGAAACCGTGAAGTAACCTCAAAAGATTGTGAGGTACAACTTCAATTCAGCACTCCCATTGATTGTGCTTTCTTCCAGTCTCTCCAGGTCAATCAGAAATGTCGACGAGCAACATGTTTATATGAATTTCATCCATTAATTCGTTTGAAAGTTTAAATTTGGCGCTTGCTTAATTCTGAAATCCCTTTTATGAAAATTTTAAACTCCTCGCCTAACCATTTCCTGATGCTCACCCTCCTCGCTTCTGCCACTTTGTTTGTGCAGTGCAAAAGCGAAACAAAGGAAACACCAAAACAGGCAGTCAATGAAACCATTCTAAAAGCCCCCGAAGGCTTCTCTGTATATGAGATCGGTAAAGACCTGGGCGCCGTGAGGCACCTGACTGTTGCTCAGAATGGCGACATTTACGCCAACAGAAAAGCACTGAAAGATGGCAAGGCGATCGTCGTATTGAAAGACAAGAACAATGACGGAAAGGTCGATAGCCAGGAGAATTTCGGGGAGCTCCCCGGAACAGAGGTACTCGCTAAAGGTGGCTATCTGTATGCATCTTCCAATTCGGGCATCTATCGATACAAGATGAATGATAACCATGAAATCATTGATAAAACCTCGCCGGAAAAAATTGTAGATGGATTAATCGATATGAAGCGTGACAATGCCAAACCTTTTACCATGGATGACAATGGCAATATCTATGTGACGGTAGGCTCCTGGAACGATCCCTGCAGAGATGCCGAAGATAAGACCGGAATGAATCCCTGCACGATTCTGGATTCTGCAGGGGGCATCTGGAAATTCCGGGCTGACAAACTCAATCAAACTTATGCAGATGGTACTATGTATGCTACCGGGCTTAAGAATGCTGTAGGGTTGGACTGGAACACTCAAACCAACACATTATTCGCTACAGATCATGGCCGGGGCAAGCTGCACCTGTATTACCCTGATCTGTATACTCAGCAACAGGATAATGACCTACCTGCTGAAACATTTTATGAGTTGAAAGAAAATGACAATGCGGGATGGCCTTACACCTACTATGACCACATCCAAAAGGCGAGGATTGTTTCACCTGAATATGGTGGCGATGGCAAGAAAACGGGAGGTGAAGATGCCATTGATCCGATCCTGGCATTCCCAGCACATTACGGACCAAATGACGTCCTGTTTTACACGGGAGACATGTTCCCGGAGCGATATAGGAATGGAGCATTCATCGCCTTCCATGGCCAAAACAAAACGTTGCACAAAGGCTACTTTGTGGCATTTGTACCATTTGAAAATGGTAAGCCTACCGGAAAGTGGGAGATCTTCCTCGACAATTTTGCCGGGATCAACCTTGCTAATCCCGACGGTGAGCTGCAGCATCGCCCATGTGGGCTGGCTCAGGGACCGGATGGCGCCCTATATGTAGCAGATGACCATGGCGGATCTATCTTTAAGGTGACTTATTGATGGGTTAATAATTTGAAAAACTGACCTCTCAATACGAATTCTGCAAAATCTCAGCCCCTTGAACTTCATTGCTTTTGGCAGTGATTTCATGATGCATTTTTTCGTAGATAAGGTTGTGTGTTGTTCAATTTAATTGAACGTGTAGCTGATGGTTTAAAATTATGGGCAAACGAAGGCAGAAGGAATTTACCCCTTATCAACCTTCCATTTCTCAAAGTCAATCCGCGATTGCTCATTTGTTGGTGGATACAATCCAATGATCGATTCACCGTGCAGCACCCTTTCGGTCACAAAGTCTTCATATAATGTCATATCCACACATTCGTGGGCTATCTCATCCGCTATTTCAGCAGGAATTACGATGACTCCATCATTGTCACCAACGATGACATCTCCAGGAAAAACAGCCACATCCCCGCACCCGATGGGCCCATTGATTTCTATCGCCTGATGTAGGGTCAGGTTGGTGGGAGCAGAAGGTCTCTGGTGAAATGAAGGCATGTCCAGCTCAGCAATCAGCTCCGAATCCCGAAAACCCCCATCAGTTACCAGGCCAGCCACTCCCCGAACCATCAACCTGGAAGCCAGGATAGACCCGGCACTGGCTGCCCGGGCATCCTTCCGACTATCGATTACCATGACAGACCCTTTCGGGCAGCTTTCTACTGCTTTCCTTTGCGGATGTTCCGGGTCCCGAAAAACCTCAATGGGATTCAAGTCCTCACGCGCCGGAATATACCGCAAGGTATAGGCCTCCCCCACCATGGAGGTGGTCATCCTTTTGAGTGGCAGGACGTTCTGGATAAACTGATTCCTCAGCCCGCGCTTAAACAAGCTGGTGGCAATGGTGGCTGTACTGACATTATGTAGCTTTTCTCTGGTTACCGGTTTCATGCGCTTTCAGTTGATATTAATGGATTTTAAGATCACCTAAATATAGGATCAATTCAGCCACTATTTCACTCATCAATTATTTTTTGTCGTCACCTTAACGAAGGACATATAGTCTTTTAAAGATCAATCATTTAGGCTTGAATACAATGACAAATCAGCGCCGTTTATTTATTTGATTCCTGAATTGACCGCTTATAAAAGCTTTGGTCCTCGTAAGCAGTTTCGTAGGTTTTTTTATTCAGAGGCAGCTGCCTATATTTAGTAGTCCCATTGTTAGGTTGACAGCTATCAGATGGAACATTAACCCCGGTAAGGACAACCCCAAAACCTTACCTATTCAAGCAAAGCTTCTCCAACGAGTGTAAGATGAAGCCTAAAAATGATGATAATGAAAAATACGCTAGTTATTTCCTGTGCGCTTCTGCTATGGTCCTGTGGTAGCACCTCCAATACCGAAAGCCAATATGTAAAAAATATTGACGCATTAAATGATGCTATCGCAAATGCGCAGCCAGGTACCGAAATCATCATGACCAATGGCGAATGGAAGGATGTTCGAATCAAATTTACGGGTATGGGCACAAAAGAAAACCCCATCACCCTTCGGGCCGAGACTCCTGGCAAAGTCATCATTCAGGGAGCATCGGATCTGAAGCTGGGTGGTGAATTTCTGGTAGTCGATGGACTTTTCTTCACCAATGGTGCCTCACCTTCAGGCACAATCATTCAGTATGCCATCAATAACAATGAATTGGCCAACAATTGCCGGGTCACCAACTGTGCGATCATTGATTTCAACAAATCTCAGCGGAACGAACAGGATCTATGGATACTTTTTAAGGGCAGGCACAACCAACTGGACCATTGCTACCTGGCAGGGAAGTCTAACAGGGGCCCCACGATAAGGGTGGACCTGGCTGGTAATGAAAGCATCAAAAATTTTCACAAAATTACCCACAATCATTTTGGTCCCAGACCCCCCAAAGGAGGCCCCAGTGCCGAAACGCTCCAAATTGGAAACAGTAGCACATCGATGTCGCCCAGCCACACTTTAGTGGCCAACAATCTGTTTGATCGGTGTAACGGCGAGGTGGAGGTGATCTCCAGTAAATCCAATTTCAACGAATTCAGAAACAATGTCTTCTACCAAAGTGATGGATCGTTGGTCACACGACATGGGAATTATTGTATCGTGGATGGTAACTATTTCATCGGCAGTGACCAATCTCCACACGTAGGCGGTGTCCGGTTGATAGGGACAGGACACTGGGTAACCAACAACTATTTTTTTCAACTTAAGGGAGAAATTTTCAGAGGCCCACTGGCCATCATGAATGGCATCCCACGACCAGCGGTCAACAGATACTTCCAGGTGACCGATGTGGTTGTGGCTTACAATACCTGGGTCAACTGTACTTCCCCCTGGCAAATTGGCGTAGGATCAAACATTGATCAGAAGGACGTCCTTCCTCCTTCTGAAATCAGATCTGAAACACCTGAGCGAACCATCGTCGCTAATAATATCATTTATAATACCAAAGGGGATCAAAGGCCAATCCTTCGCTACGACTCTATTGATGGGATCGATTTTCACAGCAACGTGATCAACAACCAGGGAGTCAACTTCAGGGCTGTAGCAGGTCTTGAGAAGAAAAATTTCTCCATGCGGGAACTGGAAGAAAATATTTGGGTCCCAGCCTCAGACCTGAGCGAAGTAGAAGTGTATCAGGGATTTGAATTTGATCAGATCACCAGGGACATTTTTGGAAATTCCAGAATGGAAAACAATTCTATTGGGGCTACCAATGGGTCTTCAACTGAAAAACCTAATATCATGGACCTGTCCAAATATGGGCCGGACTGGTATGATGCCTCCCCTCACCCTACGAATCCAAAAACCCATTCAGTCAGTAATTCCAAAGAGTTAGCCAGTGCATTAAATAATGCAAACAATGGTGATATCATCCAATTAACGGCAGATCAATATGAAATAGGTTTATCACTGAAAATCAACAAAACACTGACCATACAACCTGCTGACGCTTCCGGCAAAGCAACCATTGCCTATTCAGGAGCCCCGGAAACCCCGGCTTTTGAAATGAATCCAAAGGGTCATCTTATATTGAATTCGGTGTCGCTCACTGGAAATGGGGAGAACTATGCTTTTGCCAGCCTTAAAGAAAACATGTCCAGCCTTTATAATCTAACCGTGACAAATGCTGAAATAGCAGATTTTGACTATGTACTCAAGGCATACAAACACTCATTTTCTGAGTTTATCAGGTTTAATTCCATAGTCATCAAAAACTGCAACAACGGACTGGAGCTTTCTGCAGAAGATGACGACCGGGGAGCGTACAATGCAGAAAATATTTTTATCGAAAATTGTAGG
This sequence comes from Cyclobacteriaceae bacterium, assembly GCA_965223915.1. Classification (GTDB taxonomy): domain Bacteria; phylum Bacteroidota; class Bacteroidia; order Cytophagales; family Cyclobacteriaceae; genus UBA7330. Next base: position 5,994,805 of record OZ245027.1, read on the forward strand.
TTTGAATCAGTCAGAAAAAATGTTGTTGACTACTACCGCGGTGGATATGATGAATCTACTGTGGGTGGAAACCTGGTAATCACGGGGAGCACCTTCACAGGTTGTGGCAGACAGGAAACCAGTGACATCCTGATCAACACCTATGGCATCATCAATGTGGACTTGTCCAATAATACCTTTGTTGACAACCCGGTGAAGCTGATAGCACGATTATGGGGGGCCAAAAACAACTCCGCATCTGACAACACCATTGAAAATTCCGGGAGAATAATCACCAAACAGAATCTACCACTGAAATTAATGTACTAGTACTTATGACCAATTCACGGTACCTGGTTCACCTGCTGAGCATCGTTTTGATATCCTTTCTTTTGGCCCATTGTGAATTCCAAAGATCCTCCGAACGACCTGCCTATGAAAAACCTAAATTCATTATCCAACTGGACAAAACCTGGTTATTGGTCAGTGAAGTGGTGCGTGATTTGGATCAGCCATGGGAAGTTACGTGGGGAGGGGATGACCATTTGTGGTTCACTGAAAAGAAGGGAAACGTAATGCGCATGAACCCTGTCACAGGTCAGGTCAATAAAGTACTTAATATCCCGGAGGTTTTTTCCGGAGGAAATACACCAGGCCTGCTGGGCATGGTCCTCCACCCTGATTTTAGGAATGAACCCTATGTGTACATGCACTACAACTACATCGACTCTACGCTGACCAATGAGGTTGACCGAAGGGGAAACCCCAATTATATTGCTGCAAAACTGGTTCGATACAGGTATTCATTTGAGGAAGACACTCTCATGGACCCCGAACCTATTTTACCCAAGGTACCGGCACGCATCGCCCATAATGGGTCACGGTTAACCATCAGCGAAGACAATAAACTCCTTTTTGCCATTGGAGAGATCGTCAATGCGCAAAATGCACAGACAGTTCACTCTTTACCGGGAAAAGTCCTCCGCATGAATCTCGATGGTAGCGTTCCGGATGACAATCCAATACCCGGCAACTATTTCTATTCTATGGGCCACCGGAATCCTCAGGGACTTGTCGCCGCCAATGGAAAAATATATTCATCAGAGCACGGCCCCAATAACGACGATGAGATCAACGTGATCAAACCGTTTGGCAACTATGGATGGCCGTTTGTGGAGGGGTATTGTGACAAAGAGCATGAGATGGCCTTTTGCGATTCGGTGACAGTTACCGAGCCCATATACACCTGGACCCCTACCATTGCCCCGGCTGGTTTGGACTTTTATGGGCACTCCGCCATTCCAGAATGGAAGAACCATCTGATGCTCACTACCCTCAAAGGAAGGGCCCTGTGGCTGTTTGAGCTGGATGACTCAGGAGAGCAAATTGTCAATGAAAAGATCTTTTTGCAAAAGCAGTTTGGTCGCCTGCGAGATCTGTGTGTTTCCCCACTCGGTGACGTGTATGTGATCACGAGCAACTCTGACTGGCATATACCAAGGTATGGATGGATGTACGACAATGTGCCTGAGGAGGGCAATGATCGGGTCCTGAAAATTTCAGTACTTCGAGCGCACGAAGAAGCATCCTATAAAGAACTAATGGTCTTCACCGAAGACAGTGAACCTATCCCGGTGTATGTTCAGGATAATGCGCCCCCGGACATTCTGGGAGCCCTCACTTACAGGACCAACTGTGCATCCTGTCATTTGCCAGGCGGAGAGGGAATCCCTCATTTCACTCCGCCCCTTCTGGAAACAGAGACTGTAGCAGATAAAACCAAACTGATCAAGACCACCCTCTTTGGCATGTCTGGAGAAATAGAAGTGGAAGGGGAAAAATACAACGATGTGATGCCCGGATTTGGTGTCAGTCTCTCTAACCAGGAATTGAAAGATATACTAAACTTTATACGAACCAGCCTTAATAGCCACACAGATTCCATCACCGTTGGAGAGATCGAAAGAATAAGAAAAAGTCAAACTTCTGATGCTCTTTAACAAAAATCAGGAATAACAATAGTGAATGTTTTCAGCTGAATGGTTCCTCACCAAAGTCTACCAATTCCGGGAAGTTCAACACTCAGATCAAACAGGTCCAATTCAACATTCATCCCCAATAGGTTGATCTCCACGCCCTCTTCATACGCTGCTGTAATGCCCAACAAACCATAAAGGGAAAATTGAACCCCCGTGCCACTGGCAGCAGGGCCAAAGCTTTCCGCAATTGGCCGCCAATCCTTTCCAACAGCTGTAGATGGCAGGTCAAGCTTGAGCTCTGGCACTTGCAAGCCTAGCCAGGCAACAAAAGTATTGCTATTCGGACCAGGCCAAACCGTATAGACATCCTTCCATGGGTATGCATGAATGGCTTTTTCAACTTTTTGGATCACCCTTTCAGCCTCCACTCCTCTCAAATCAGTGATCAGTAAAGGTGGATTCCCAGCCCACGCCCTGTCGGGGATACGTGGCTCATAATTGAGTGCTGTGCCATTGCGTCTCAAACGCCATCCGAATATTTGTGCTACCATGTATTCGCTGGCTCCTTCCTTCTTGATCGCAACCCAGGTGTGCATGGCCAATGCTTTCTTCACTCCCCGGGTTCTCGCTCCATAGACCTGTACTACCGCTCCATCAAAATCATCCGGGTGCGGTGCGTAACCATAGCTCTCACCAAACCATTTTGCATCTGAAGTATTCACGTGATTACGTTCGGCTTTGCCCTTAAATGCTCTGAGAGCAGTTCCTGCCAAAGCACATATGGTAAGAAACAGGAAAAAGTATATTACCCCTGTCAGTACCTTTCGAATCAAACTCGATTTGCGCATTTGTATTCCTGTTGAATTCTTAAAGCCATGGTTATCTAAATTTCAGACTTTCTTGAAAAAACTCCCACAATTTAAACACTTGAAAGAAGTCTAAAAAATCATCATCCAGTTAACAACGAATACGATAACCAAATAATTCTCTTCCCTTTCAATCGGAAATAGCTGAAAAATGCTCCAAGGCCACAAAGAAATGGCCCGAGATAAAATAAACCCCAGTCCCCGACTTTGCCGGGATTTTTTAGGGTTTTCATCCGTGGGAGTGCAGACAAATATGCTCATCCATACCTCAGGCACCGTATCTTTATAGCGAATTTCCGTTTATAATTACGAGAAAATTCATAAGAACTCAACCTAGCTATGCGTAAGATCATTTTGTTGTGTCTTTTATCAATCCTGATCAACAGAAACAGCATTTGTCAGCAAAACTATTCATACACCCAACCCAGGGCACTAAACGACGGGTGGATCACTCAAGACATTCGTTCCCTGAATATAGATACCCTGTTGATTCACCGGCTGTTTACAAAGCTCCGTCAGGAAGATCATCAGATTCATAGTATTCTGTTAATCAGGGATAATCAACTCCTGATTGAAGAATATTATAACGACCATGATGTAAACAAACTTCACGACCTGCGATCCACCACCAAAAGCATCAGGGCTTTGCTCATGGGTATTGCGATCGACAAAGGTTTTATAAAGGACGTCAAAGACCCCATTGGTAAATACCTCAAACATCCGGTACCCACTAAAAATCCGGATGAAAGAAAAGATCAGATAACCATTAAGCACCTCCTTACCATGTCCAGCGGGCTGGATTGTAATGATTGGGATAAGTCCTCCAAGGGTCAGGAGGACAAAGTTTACAAGAAAAAAGACTGGCTCCAGTATACGCTGGACCTCCCCATGATTAATGATCCGGGAAGTGTTTCCCACTACTGCTCTATGGGTGCTATACTGATCGCTGAAATCATCAGTCAGGCATCAGGAATGACCATTGAGAAGTTTGCCCAAAAATATCTCTTTAACGAACTGGGGATCACTCAAGTGGAATGGGACCATACCGCTAACAAGAAAGTCATTGATTCCGGCAAAAGACTTTATATGACGCCACGGGACCTTGCTAAGATTGGTTTATTGGTCCTTGATGATGGAAACTGGAATGGAAAGCAGATCATCCCGGCTGACTGGGTGAAGGAAGCTACCACCCAAAAAACACAGATTACCGGCATGGACTATGGCTACTTTTGGTGGAACATCCCCTTTACACTGGAGGAAGAAAAAATCATCTCAAAAACAGCTACTGGCAATGGTGGCCAGTATATCATGGTGATCCCCCGGCTGGATATGGTAGCTGTATTCACCGGGGGTGCTTACAACTCCCAGGATGATAAATTGCCTTTTGCCATCATACGGGACATTTTCTTACCTACATTCCGCCGGCAATAATTTTCAGTAAAATCACCTGAGTTAGTGAGGTATTTTCCTTTTTTAATCAAATAAAACTTTGATCAAAAAATTGACGTTCTTTGAGAAGGGTTAATCTACTTGTTTTGATTTAGACCTGTTTCAAACCAATTGAAAATGAAAAATACCACGAGCAACCTGTTATATATTATCCTTTCGTTATTGACTTTAACCGCCTGTGACTTTGATTTTCAGGGCCAGGAAAGAAAGAAAAAAGTTCAGGACAAGTATGACATGATGAAGGTAAGCGCGGTACCTGCAGGGTTACCTATGAGAGACACTACCTATATTCCCATCTACTCACAGATTTACAATGAGACCAAAGACACCCGGTTTAACCTGACGGCTACTGCGAGTTTACGAAACACCAGTTTTAAGCATAACATCTATATCACTTCTGTTGAGTATTACGACTCTTTTGGTGAGGTAGCCAAAAAATTCCAGGATACACCGCTCAAACTGGGCCCCATGCAATCCATGGAATATGTCATTGAGGAAGGCGACATCTCCGGTGGAACAGGACCCAATTTCATCATTATCTGGCAAGCAGAAAGCACAGTGGTAGACCCCATCTTTGAAGGGGTTATGCTTTCCAACCATGCGCAGCAAGGAATTTCATTTACTACCAAAGGAATCTCCATCAGCAACAAATAAGGTTGATGACACACGAAAAAGACCACAGCGATTCAATCATTCTTCCGTCAGGGCAGGGTCGCATTTACAATTGTGGTCCCATGACGGCCATTTTCAAGGCGGATGAAAACGAAACCAATGAAAAGTATAGCGTTTCGGAATGGTGGATTGAACCCCACTCAGATGGTCCGGGCCCTCATCAGCATGAGGACAATGACGAGGTGTTTTATGTGCTGGAGGGTACCACATCTTTTCTTGTAGGAGACCAATGGGTTGATGCAGATCAGGGAACCTTCCTTCGGGTCCCTTCAAAAACCATACACGACTTCAAGAACAAAACCGATAAGCGCACAGGGATACTCAACTTCTTCATTCCGGGTGGTTTCGAAAGGGATATGCCCAGGATCGTGCAGTGGTTTGAGGAAAACTAAGTTAACAGCCTCTAGACTACTGCTTAATATCCATAGAAAAGAAATACTTTAAAAAATTTGGTTTCATGTAGACATGTCTATAATATTGCGATATCAATTATTGTTATATCAAATGAATATTGAAAACGTCATCTTATTCCAGATTGACAAAACCAGTAAAGTATCCAAGCTGTTTTCCCAGCGGGAGTTTGACCGATTGGGTATGGAAATCACTGTGGAACAATGGATCCTGTTGAAAATAGTTGATGAAAATGACGGTCTGACTCAAAAAGAGCTGGCTCAGCAATCTTTACGAGACCCTGCTTCTATCACACGAACGTTAGACCTGCTGTCCAGGAAAGATTTCATCGAAAGAAAGTCGGTACCGGATAACAGACGCCAATACAGCATCTGCTTAAAGCCTGCAGGGAAAATATTTATCGAAAAGTATTTACCCGTCGTAGATTCTCATCGTGCCAAAAGTATTGAAGGTTTCTCAAACAAAGAGGTCCAGCAATTGAATCAGCTATTGATCAAAATTCAGCAAAACCTTCAATAAAAAATTTACCTATTTAATTGATATATCAATTTTTGATATCACAAATAATAATTCAAAATATCTGTTGCAGATAAATAACCAAGTAATAATTAGTAACATAAACACTTAATGAAATGAAAAATGTAACACTTATGAGTATCATCGCTCTTCTTTCAATGACAAGTTGTAAAGCACAGTCAAACGAAGAAGCGGCGATCAGGGAAACAATTACAGCTTATTCAAAGGCTGGTGACATCAATGACGCAGCAAAACTGGCTACATATCTGGATGAGCACTATCGCATTGTGATGAATCAATTGTTTGGCAGCACTGAAATCAGTATCATGCCAAAAGATGTTTACCTGGAAAAGATCAGGACTAAAGAGTATGGAGGCGACCATAGAAAAATTGATATCATTTCACTGACCCTCAATGGAAATACCGCCAGTGCCCAGGTTATTTTCACCGGTTCAAAAATGACTTTTGCTTCTATTCTCACCCTTGCAAGGGATGCAAACGGAGCGTGGAAAATTCTGAGTGATATGCCGGTAGTTAAGTAAGAGAAGATCAAAGATGGCCGGATTCCTCCGGCCATTAATTTAATTTTCTGTTAAAAATCAGAAGGCTGTCATAGTCTCTCTGCCCTTCTGATGGGTATAGACAGGTAGAATTAATCCCTAACAAAAGTGCGAAACCTGACCCTGGCCATTTGCTCCCTCCTGCTATTGGCATCCTGCAGCCCTCAGAAAGAAATCAAAACAGTACGAATAGGCATGTGCTCAGACGTGCACCTCCCTACCATGCATGACGCGGAATATCGCATTACAACCTTTATCGACAGCATGAAGATCGCTCAACCTGACTTCATCGTGGAGCTCGGTGACTTTGGGATACCCGATGAGCGCTATGCCCCCTATTTTGACATCTGGAATTCCTTTCCGGGTCCAAAGTACCACATCATCGGTAACCATGAGATGGATGGAGGAACGACTTTGGAAGAAGCACTGGCCTATCGAAAGATGGAAAACTCGTACTACTCCTTTTCACAAAACGGATTCCTTTTCATTGTTCTGGATGGGAATGACAAAGAGTATCCGGAGCAGAAAGGGTATCGCTCATTTATCGGATCCGAGCAGGTGGACTGGATCCGAGCACAGCTAGCGCAGGCTACTAAACCAGTCATTTTCTTCTCTCACCAGGGGATCGGCAGTGACCCCGGCACCCCGGGCGAACGATACAGCATTAAAAATGCCACGGCAGTGCGACAGCTCTTCGAAGCCCATAACCGTAACCATCCGGAGAGTCGCGTCATCGCCAGCTTCAACGGGCACACGCATCATGACTTTGCAGAAAACATCAATGGGATCTGGTATATCACCATCAACAGTATGGCCTACAAATGGCTGGGCGAAGAATACGAGCACCTCAGATATAGTGAGGAGGTAGACAAGGACTACCGCTGGATCAAATACACCGCACCCTACAAAGAACCGCTCTTCACAGTAGTAGAGATCTCTACCGAGGGTTACATTAAAATGTCAGGCAAAACTTCCTCTTACGTAGGCCCATCTCCCTGGGAGCTCGGTTATCCTGAGTACCTCAAGCCTTTTGTGAAGCCCGGGATTGAGGAAAGGGTGATGGATTTTTAAATCCAAAATAGGTGCACACTACCAATTAATACTGAGGTGTGTAGTATAAAAGGGATAAAACCATTATTTTGCTACTGTCATCAGTTCCGAACCAGGTAATAATTGACCAATCGGTTTTGATCTAACCATGAAAAAGCATCTAATTCTTTTACTCTTACTTCTTCAAATCACTATAAGGGCCTCCTTTGGCCAGGACCTGATTGTATCTATTGAGAACGATTCTATCAATTGTAAGATTACTATGGTTGATGAAAATAGTATTCAATTCAAGTTTAGATCTGATAAAAAGGTCATTCCGTCTATCCTTTTATGGGAAAATATATCTACTTATGAATATGGTTATTATAATTATATGTTCCCATACTCAAAAAATAGATGGGCATTTGATTTTGTGGGAGTTTTAGAGTTGCCAAATTGCATGGGAGTATTCCCCCGAGCCTAAAGGAGTTCACCGAACAGCTCAAATCAGGGGTGAATTATGGAATCAGCTATACACATTTTTATGACAGGACTAATGGATTAGGCTTTAAATACAGTCTACACAATTCAAAAAATGAAAAGGGTAGTGTTGTTGTTCCCGGGTTATTTGGAACTTCTTCTTTTTCGACAATAAAGGAACGAATCAATATTACCTATATCGCTCCTTTTTATTCTTGTAGAATTCAAAATTTGACCGGAGGAAATGCCTGGTTTTTTAATTTTGGTCTGGGCTATCTTAGATTTAACGACAAGGTGACATTAACATCAACAACTACTTTTACAGGAAATACTTTAGGCCTCAATCTGGACATTGGGCATGACTTCATGCTTTCTGAGAATTTTGCCCTTGGTTTTCTGTTTTCATATGTTGTCGGAACCTTAACCAAGATCAATGATGGTAGAAGCACAAGTGATTTGGCCAAAGAAGACTATGAAAGCCTCAACAGGATAGATATAACCTTCGGAATTCGGTTCTACTAGAATTCGTATATGTTAACCAATGCAATGACTAACGTATTTTATAGTAGGGTTTTAGCTGGTTTGAACTATGCATCTACGGAATAAAATATTACTGTTCAGCATTTTCTTATTCCTCCTCCTCTCCTGCCGTTTGACCAGGCCCTACAACTATAAACACTTCCCTGATGATTTCCAGTCTATACAACATGAGTATGAAAATTATTACCATCTAACTGACTGTCAGCCTGGAGAAACTATCGCAAGCATTGGTGCCGGCAATGGATTGAAAGAGATCCAGATTTCCTATTTTGTTGAAGATATCACATGGTATCTCCAGGAGATTGATTCATCCAGGCTATATGATTTTTATGATGTTCTGGCTCACCATGAAAACATTGCAGGAAAACCTTCTGCAACATTCAACCTTGTGGTGGGAACCGAGCAAAACACTAAACTGCCCAAAGCCACATTTGACCGGATACTGATGATCAATGTCTTTCATGAGATAGATGCTCGAAAAGACATCATGATGGAAGTCCATCAACTACTAAAAGAAAATGCTGAGCTGGTGATCATGGAGCGGATTGGCAAAACCGCTGGAGAAATCCATGGGGACTGCAAATACCCTAAACTCATTGAAGCTGAATTACTGAAAGAGATGGAAGGATATGGTTACCAGTTGAGCGATAAGCAGCTTGGTGAAGAAATGTCTAATTTGATGTTTTATGTTTTTGATAATTGACGAAAAAGTTGTGTAAACTCTCCCAGAGCACCCAAAAATCCCCCAGATTTGGTTAAAAACCTCCCAGAACGGGTTGGAAGTCTCCCAGATCGACTCCGAAGTCCCCCAGATTTGACTGGAAACGTCCCAGATTGAGTAGGGAATCCCCCAGAACGACAAAAACATGGTTAAGAACTCAAAAAAAATGACCATGGACCAGTCGAAAGTCGCCAAGAACCGGTTTTCAGTCATACGGAGGTGTCCTGAAAAAAGTTGACAGGTTAATTGATAATACTAATTGAAGTTTACAATGATACTTCATAATCCTGATTGTACTTTACCATGATTACTATAATCCTGATATAAGGAGGCAGGCCAGGATATTCGCAATTTCCACCCTACAATACCCAATTACTTCCCACCCATTCTCTTCAATGCTATATTTTAGGGGTTTATTTCCAAATACCCCATTTATGTACGCATTCAAAACCCAAATTACGATCCTTTTCGCATTGGTTTCATTGGTGGCCTGTGACTCACCAAACCAGGAAAGCTGTTATGACCAATATGGTGACGGTCAGCTACACAAACTGGCTTACAACAACCCCGGTCTGATCGTAGACCTTGATGCAGGCTTCAAAGCCGTCCCCATGCCCATGGACTTCGATGGCGATGGCGATTATGACCTGCTCATCTCAGAGTCCGGCAGCTATGCAGAGTCCGGGATCTTCTACTTTGAAAACATCTCCGGGAATGTGGAGATGCCCATCTTCCGACGGGGCATGAAAGTCTCTTTCGAACGCAGACGACTCGGTGACGATGGCTCACGATTCCAGACCTCCTACGTCGGCAATTCCGTCCATGTGTTGACCCCTGACAGGGTGCGGGAGAAGCTCTTGATCTACAAGAACGTACCGCAAAATGTATTCTGGGATGAAAATGAGGTTGAATTGCAATTGGAAGGATATGACTACCTGCACAACTCCAAGACCGAATGGAAGCTGGTAGACCTGGATGGTGATGGAGCACATGATCTCATGTGTGTAGCTACAAGAGATGGGTTTAGGAAGTCTCGTGGTAAACTGGCTGAGGCAGCCAAAAAGCTGGAACTGGCTGTGGATGGAAAATCCAGCTATGTGCTGTTTATGAAAAACACGGGCACTGATGAAGAACCGGTCTTTGCGCACCCACAAGTACTGAAAACAACAGAAGGTACATCCATGGCCAACAGGCTTTCACTTAAACCCATGTTTGCCGATTACGATGGCGACGGGGACATCGACTTCCTGAGCATTGGCACCACTGACGAAAAATTTGATGTTGAGTGGCAGGATGATTACCTGGTCTACTTTGAGAATATCGGGAGTCCAACCTCTTATAAATTCAAAAAGGGTCGAGTGCTTACCGTCGAAAAGCTGCCAATACAGTTTGAATCCCGGGCTACCATGCACCTGACAGCCATCGACTGGAACAAGGATGGACATGTAGACATCCTCGGAGGTGATGAAGATGGCAAGATCTCCTACATGAAAAACACCGGTCAGATTGTGGATGGTCTTCCTCAGTTTGCTCCACCGGTATTCCTGCAACAGGAAGCGTCACATGTCGATTTCGGTGCTTTGGTAGTTCCACGTGTGTTCGACTGGGATGGCGACGGCCACGATGACCTCATAGTGGGAAATGGTGTTGGACATATTGGCTTTATTAGAAACCTGGGAGGTAAGGCACCGAGCTGGGATGCCCCTAAGCTGCTTGAGGTTGATGGCACCCCTCTCCGACTGATTAAAAATGAAGCTGTTCCCAACACCGAGCAACCCATCTGGGGATATTCCACCATCGATGTAGGCTACTGGGATGAGGACGACCTGCCTGATATCCTGGCCAATGAGCACAATGGAAACATCGTTTTCATCAAAAATATAGGTACCCGAACCGCACCAAAGCTCGCAGAGCCACTACCCATGGAGGTTGACTGGGAAGGAGAACCACTCAAGCCCGCCTGGGTACCGGGTGTTTCCAAAGGGAACGAGCTGCTCGCCCCATGGAGGACTTCTCCGTACATCATGGATTTCAATAGTGATGGATTGAATGACCTGGTCATGCTGGACCATGAAGGTTACCTGGCAGTCTACCCCCGCAAGAAAAAAGATGGCGAACTCATCCTGGGGCACCCCAAAAGAAATTTCGTCTTCCCTGACGGAGAACCCATCCTCCTCAACCAACGGTCCGGGAAAAGCAGTGGCAGGCTTAAGATCGATTTTCATGACTGGGATGGTGATGGGCTCGAAGACCTGATCGTTAGCTCCAAGCCCGCTGTTGACTGGATGAAAAACATGGGTATGAAAGACGGCAAGCTTGTCCTCCAATACATGGGACGTATGCTATCTGTTACGCTGATGGGTCATACGGATGGTCCGGTGGCTTCCGATTTCAACAAAGATGGTATTCCTGACCTGGTCGTAGGAACGGAAACCGGAGTGATCTATTACTGGCAGCGATCCAGCTGGGACGTGACCACCACCATGACTACGACTGGTAAGCAGACCCCGGCTGACTATAAGTATTTCAAGAGATGAAATCTGAACCATTAAGAAATTAAGGACATTTAGGGTTTTTGATACGTTTATTATCACAGCAAAAACCTTAATGCTCTCAATGGCTTATGGTTTAACATCAATAATATTCTTTACGCTGTTTGGACACATTGACCTCCGCTAAACTATTTTGAGTAAATTTGATTTATGAGGCTGATAAAGGAGCATATAGACAGCATAACAGCTCTTTGCAGGAAACATCATGTTGAAAGAATTTATCTATTTGGTTCTGTATTAAATGATGGTTTTACCGAAAACAGCGATTTGGATTTTTTGATCAAATTCAAACCCATCGAATTATCTGCCTACTTTGAGAATTACATAAACCTCAAAGAAGAACTTAAAGATCTACTAGGTAGGGAGATTGATCTTGTCGAAGAACAGACACTAAAAAATCCCATTCTGATTAAGTCCATCAACCAGAATAAAGAACTTCTGTATGGATGAGAAAACCCTCAAGTGGCTCTATGACATAAAAATGGCCATTGAAGAAATAGCTAGCTTTCACTCAATCTAATACTCATGATCACAATACCTTTGCTGTCAAATTTTGAATTCGTTACCGCTAAGATCAAAAAAATCCGGATTCCTGATGTTCTTAATATGGGACTGATTTCTCTTTTCCCACTAACAACCTTTTTACTTCTATCTTCCTGTTCCCAATTGACCGATAACAATGGAGATGTCATCATCCAACAGTACCATCCCATGACCCTGTCTTTTAAAGGTCCAACCACAGCTGAGACTGATGAGGATAATCCCTTCTTGAATTACCTGCTGACCGTAGAGTTTGAACACGAAACCAGCAAACAAAAAATCAGGGGATTCTATGCAGCGGATGGCAATTCAGCAGATACAGGTGCTGATTCCGGTAATACATGGCAGGTGCGTTTCACGCCAGAGCTGAAAGGTGAGTGGTCATACCGGGCAGAATTTTACATTGGTGATAGTATTGCTATTAAAAGTGACTTATCTGAAGCGCAAAAAATCGAATTGCCTAATGACCACGGGAAATTCAAAGTCATAGAAAATGAAAAAAAACTACTGGATTTCAGGACCAGAGGACGCATTATTGCTAAAGATGGATATCTTAAATTCCAAGATTCGGACAGTTATTTCTTAAAAGTAGGGACCAACAGCCCGGAGAACTTCCTGGCTTATGATGGGTTTGATAATACTTACAGGCTTTCTGCTGCGGAGCGGGAGGGTGAAGCAAAAACCGATCAGGTCATTCACAGATACGAACCACATATAGCTGACTGGCAGCCGGGAGATCCCTTTTGGCAAGAAGATAAAGGGAAGGGTATCATAGGGGCCATCAATTATTTATCCTCCAAAGGCATGAATTCGGTCTACTTTCTCACCCTGAATATCCGTGGTGATGGAAAAGATGTCTGGATGTATGCCAACCCGGATGACTATTCCAGGTTTGACGTGAGCAAGTTGGCGCAATGGGAGATCCTGTTTACTCATATGCAATCGAAAGGTATCATTTTGCATTTTGTTATTCAGGAAACAGAGAATGAAACATTGCTGGATAAGGGCAACCTGGGACCATTTAGAAAGCTCTATTTGCTGGAACTCATTTCCCGGTTTGGTCATCACCCGGGATTGGTTTGGAACCTTGGAGAAGAAAACGGACCTGCACCCTGGATGGGAGGTGCCCCCTTTGCACAAACAGACCGTCAGCGCAAGGCTTCAGCAGAGTTTCTGAAAAAAAACGACCCCTATAACCATCCGGTAGTAATCCATACTTTGCCAAATAAAGAAACCAGGTCACCTGTACTGGATAGTTTACTGGGTTTCAAATACCTGGATGGCATATCATTGCAACAGGACGACCGTGAGAAGACTGCTGAAGTAATCATTGATCTGAAATCAAGGTCAAAATCGGCCGGGAATGAATGGCTTATCACGATGGATGAGATTGGCAAGTGGCATACTGGAGCTAAAGCTGATACTGCCGACACCAACCATCCCACGTTGACCCGATACGTTCTTTGGGGATCATTATTATCAGGTGTAGCAGGTGTGGAATGGTACTTTGGTGCCAACAGTCTTCACAACGATCTGACCTCTGAAAGTTGGAAAGAAAGAGATCAGCTTTGGGAAATTACAAACCATGCAAAGACATTTTTTAAACATTACCTGCCCTACTGGGAAATGAAGCCTGATCATCAATTGGTAAGCAAAAACAATGGTTATTGCCTCGCCAAACCAAATGTACGCTATGCCCTTTACATCCCTGATTGCCATGAGGCCTCGATTGATCTTGGTAATGCATCGGGCACCTATAAAATTAAATGGTATAACCCCTTAGAAGGAGGCCCATTGCAAAATGGAAGCCTGGAGCAAGTTACGGCTGGGAAAGTGCAATCACTCGGAGGTCCTCCTTCACTGGCTGGTAACGATTGGGTGGTTTTACTCACCAAAGCTGAATGATTCTTTAAAACTCAAATCTGAATGAGCCAATTCCAATGATTAAATGTGAACTTATCCATTCATTTGTCTCTAGAAAGTTGATAGGTACCCACTTCAAATAAATAAAATCACATGATCAGAATATATGCTTTCGTTCTAATCATTCTGAATACTACATTTTTAGATGCTCAAAAATTATCCATCCAGGGAGAACACTTTCATTGGGGTGATCAGCCCCTACCATTCTGGGGTGTCCGGGTAGCCAGTGCGTCACAGAATGAATCCAATACCTATGACCTGATCAACAACCTGAGAATATACAAATCGTTTGGGATCAATGCCATCAGTGTCTTTATTCAGGGATCGAGTGGTGGCTATGAAGATCCTTTTAAGAAAGGAGGTAAAAAGCTCGAATATGATCACCTTGACAGGTTGACGAGAATCATCAAAGCCTGCAAGGATCTGAATATGGTCGTCATAGTGGGCATTTTTTATCAAAGGACCATGGCTTTTGATAAGGAGCTTTCTATCCAAACGGAAGCAGATGTTTACCGGGCCGTCAAAACAGCCACCAAAAAACTGAAACGCTATCCCAATGTCATCATCAATATAGCCAATGAACAAAATTCAGGTTATTACAAGGAGTTCAAAGGATTCGATTTCAATGATCCCCAAAACATCATCTCTCTCTGCAAAGTAGTCAAAGAGGTAGATAAGGACCGGATTGTGGGTGCCGGAGGCTACCACGACAGTCTGAATGTGATTATTGGAAAGTCACCATATGTGGATGCGCTGCTTTTTGACACTTTCAGCGGAGACATTGAGAAAAACCAACACAGTGGCTGGCATTACGACTACTTCAGGGCACAGGGTGTGGTCGACAAACCCATCATCAATGTGGAGCTATTTGGTGGCTGGACCGGTCAATTTATACCTCCTGGTGTTTACACTGAGGCAGGAAAGAAAATTCACTTGCAGGAGATTGATGAGGCAATCAAGAGACCAGGTCTTTATGTCCATTTTCATTCCAATCCCTGGATGCAAGGAGTTCTGGATGGTTACCCCATCAGATACGATGTTGATGGTCTGGGTACGGCCAAAGACCCTGGAATTCGATGGTGGTTTGAATATCTTCGTAGTCAGATACGATAGACTTCACTTTTAAGAATATGAATAAAATACTATTTGCTATTTCAGTATTGGTCCTTTTGTCCTGCCAAACAAATACTAACGAATCAATAAATTCAACGGCCGCAAGTCACGAAGAAATCAAAGCATATCTCAAACAGTACGAGCCGTATGAGATGACTTTTGATGCACGAGGATACAGCGAAACCGACAAGCAGATTCTTAAAAAGTTAGTGACGGCTGCGGAATATATCGACACAGCTTACTGGATGCAGACGTCGAAATATGGATTGAAGCTCATCGACAGCCTCTCTAAGATTGATGATCCCTACGCACAAGACCTGCTTACCCTGGTACAGCGTAATGGTGGCCCTTTTGAGTTGCTGAATGAGTATGATGCATTCATCGGCGACATGGAGTACTATGGTGGAGAAGAGGTCTATCCTCACGGGATGACTACTGAGCAATTTGATGCTTACCTGGAGACGTTATCAGAAGAAGAGAAAGCAGAATTCATGTATCCATATACTGTGATCAGAGAAGATGGTCAGGGAGGATATAAAGCTGTACGGTATTACCAGGAATATAAGGAATACATGGACCCTATAGTGACACTCCTCAATGAAGTGGCAGACCTCTCAGACAATGAATCCTTTGCCCGGTTCCTGCGGCTAAAAGCTGAGGCGCTGGTCACCGATGACTACTACGAAGCCGATGTCGCCTGGATCGAAATGGAAGACAGTAAGTTCGATATTGTATTCGGTCCTTTCGAAACCTACTCCGACCACATCAAAGGCATCAAAGCCAAATACGAGGCTTATGTCGAGATCATCGATCAGGAAGCCAGTGCGGATCTTGAAGTTTACAAAACCTACCTCCAAAGGATGGAAGAAAACCTGCCTATTCCGGATGAATACAAATCAGTTGTGAGTGGGCTGACTGCCAACTTCACGGTGGTTCAGGACATCATACGCAAGGGAGAAGGACGTATCGGCTACCAGGCCGTAGCCACCAACCTCCCGAACGACCCGGAAGTGCACAAAACCAAAGGGACCAAAAAGACTTTCTGGAAAAACATGTTTGATGCACGGTTCAATGCCATCATTAAGCCGGTCAGCGAGGTATTGATTGACGAATCGCAGCTACAATACCTCTCCGATGAGGGATTCTTCAAGTTTGTGCTGATGCATGAGATCTGTCATGCCATTGGTCCAAGGGAAGTGAAGGTCGGAGATAAAAAAGGCATGGCAGTGAATGCGGCCATCGGACCGAACTACAGCCCCCTCGAAGAAGCCAAGGCCGACATCACCGGATTATACTCGCTAAAATACCTGATGGATCAGGGGGTGGAAGATCCGGAAAAAGCCAAAGAATTTTACGTTTCTTTCCTGGGCAGTCTATTCCGAAGCATCCGTTTTGGTTTGGATGAAGCCCACGGCAAGGCAGCAGCGATTTCACTCAATTATCTTCTCGAAAATGGCGGGATTCTTTATGACAAAACCTCCAAAAAATGGTCCATTGACTTTGACAACTTCGACGAGGGGGTCAAAAACCTGGCTGCCGAAATGCTTATCCTGGAAGGTGACGGAGACAACAAAAAGGTACAGGTCTTCTTCGATCGCTGGACTGCCGAAACCCCCATGCTCACAGAAGCCCTTGAGCTGACGGGTGATATTGCGATTGATGTGCTGCCTGTAAGGAAGATTATTTGGGAATGACCCAATTGGCGATGTTTTCACATCAATTTGCAGAACAATATAGTTATTCGTAATTTAAGCCAATGGTCCTCATGGTTTTGTTGGGTTATTTTTTATCCTGCTGGGATTTCTGGTAAAGAAATTTCCCAACCTGATCTCGGGTTACAATACCATGACAGCCAAGGAAAAGGCCAATGTGGATGTGGATGGCCTTTCATCTCACATGCGCAATTCATTGATTGTGATTGGATTGTTAATCATCCTGGCAAGTCTGGTAATTAAAATGGTGGGAATTCCCATCAGTCCAACCATTCTCATGCTGAGCATAATTCTGCCTGGTACCCTGTATATGGTTATTGGCTCTCAGAGATACATGAAAAAGATAAGTCGGAGCGTGAGTAAAACAGGAACCATCATTGGGGTAGTTGTTTTGGTGGTATGTGCCGTTGGGATCACCATTTTAATGCTATCCGGCACCCGCTCCCCTCAATTTGAAGTGGCGGGTAATCAATTGAATATCTCCGGGATGTACGGCTTAGAAACTAAAGTTAGTTCCGTCAAGTTGCTAGAGGAGCTCCCTACTATTAAAATGAAAACCAATGGCTTTAGCTTAGGCGAGAATAAACGTGGTAATTTTAACCTGGATGAGTTTGGTCAATGTAAGCTCTTCATTGAGTCAATGGCAGGACCATTCATCTACATTGAGACCAATGATAAACCCATCATTATCAGCACCCAATCGAGGGCAAAAACCGAAGAACTGCTGACGGAATTACAACAACAAGTCAGGAACTAACCATCAAATCACTTGAGGTTGACAAGGTTGCGACTCACATAGTCCTTCTCCAGCTGGGCAAACACTTTCATCACTTCACGAGTCATGGAACCCCCTTCTGCAGAATGATATTTCCACTGATCTATGGTATGGATGGGGAGCACTTTTTTGGTAGTACCCGTGATGAACACTTCTTTGGCACTGGCCAGTTCTTCAATGGTAATTGTTCGTTGCTGAACATTTCCAATTTCCCTTATCAAATGTTTCCTGGTGACTCCATGTAATACCTGTTCTTGTGGAGTAATCAACTCACGCTTACTATTCACAATGAATATATTGCTACGGGTTAGCTCATGCACCACTCCATTGTTGATGTAAAGTACATCGTAAGCTCCTTGCTCTTCAATCCGCTGTTGAAGCCAAATCCCCGTCATATAATTGATGGTTTTTACTTCAGGCACATCCCTTAAATATTCGTGGGTGATCAATTTCACACCATTAGCAAACATCTCATCCGTAGGAAAAATAATGGGTTCCTGAGTGACAATCAGATTAGATTCCCCAATGGCATAAGCACCTTTTCCAGTCCCTCCTGTTAAAATGATCCGCACACCGGAAACAGGCATTTGATTTGCCTCAAACATTTCATATAAAAGTTCCTTGAGCGTTTCCTGAGATATGGGGGAAGTCAACCTGGCCAATGCTGCTCCACGATAAAAGCGGTCCAGGTGATCATTAATAAACAAAGGAACCCCATCACACAACCTAAAAAAATCAAAGATGCCGTAGCCCCTGGTGAGTGCAATATCATGTATGGGCAGGCTGACGTCTTTCTGATCTTTGAGTTGATCATTAAAAATGCATTTCATAAGTAAGTAGCTCTGTTTTGCAATGAAAAATGGAATCCTGATCCAGTTCTTTTACTCAAATCGGCAAATAAGGTTCAGGAAAGTTGTTGATATGGCCATAAACCCGGTAAAATATTCGATTTTCACTTCTTTAACCCATCCTAAAATTAATCATTCATTGATTGATTATTTCCCTATTGTTAAAAACTGAATTAAATTGTACGGAACACCAGTACCTAACGACCCATGAAATTACTGCGTAGCCTTTCGCTGATTATCAATTTCAACACTGTTATTGTCACCTTTTTAGCACTCGCATCCACGATCATTTGTGAGCACTACGGCATAGCTGCCAATTTTCCGCTTACCATTGTAGGTGTAGCCATTGTATTCCCCATCGTATTTTCTATCAATAGTGCCTATACACGAAGAGAGACCGCTCTGACAAATCTAGGTGACTTTATCAATCATATGACAGCTTTGTATCATGCCTCTCGAGATTGGCCTGATCCAAAACAGCCCGATTTTCAGCAAGAGACAAAAAGACGAATTGTTGCTTCTTTTGACCAACTCCGCATGCTATTCACCAGCGTCGATGAAAATGACATTCATGAGCATGAGAAAAAAATGGCTGAAAACCTCTCGGACCTATCGTCTTTTATGCAACAATTGAGAACCTATGGTGTGCATGGCACGGAAATGTCAAGGGTCAGTCAATACCTAACCCGAATTGGCGGAACCATTGAAGACATGAAAGTCATATTAAAATACCGAACGCCTGTTACCCTGCGAGCTTACAGCAAGATATCCATCTATAGTTTCCCGGTATCCTACGGACCCTATTTCGTTTATGCAGCGCAGGATTACTCGTTTGGTCTCTCCTATGTCATGCCAGTGCTGTTTAGTTTTATCCTGGTCAGCCTGGACAATATTCAGAATCATCTCGAAAACCCGTTTGACCAGATTGGGGAGGATGATGTGAAGTTTGGAACACACCGCTTTGAAGAAATGCTGAGCTAGTCAATGACGGAATCCTTTCAGGATCTATTTTGTTAATGCGGCCAGTTTAAAAATAAATTCTCACCGATCTGTCTATTTTTGCGGGAATGTATGCTCTGGTCCAAAAACTCCTCTTCCTTCTTCCTGCTGAAAACGCACACCATTTTACCACCAACCTGGTAAAAGTCCTTTTCAGAATTCCCCTGATAAAGGACATCTTTAACGCACTATACAGGATAAAAAATCCAAAACTGGAACGGACTGTTTTTGGTCTCACTTTCCCCAATCCCGTTGGCCTGGCGGCTGGGTTTGACAAAAACGGCGCATTCACGAATGAATTTGCTGCCATGGGATTCGGATTTTTAGAGATAGGTACGGTAACCCCTCTCCCCCAGCCTGGCAATCCAAAACCCAGGCTTTTCCGGCTTAAGAAGGATCAGGCGTTGATCAACCGTATGGGTTTCAACAATGAGGGTATGGAAGCGGTTGTACACCATCTGAAGAAAAGGTCCAACAAATTGATCATAGGTGGTAACATCGGTAAAAACAAAGTCACCCCCAATGACCTGGCACAGGAAGATTATCAGAAATGCTACGAGACACTTTATCCCTATGTAGACTATTTTGTTGTGAATGTGAGCAGTCCAAATACGCCAGGATTACGGGAGCTCCAGGAAAAAGAACCCTTGAAAAAGCTGCTTCATTCACTGATGACCATAAATAAAACAAAACCTGCTCCCAAACCCATCTTGCTGAAGATTGCTCCGGATCTTACCGATGATCAACTGGATGATATCCTGGACATTGTAGCACAAGTGAAGATAGACGGCCTCATCGCCACCAACACCACCATTGACAGGTCTGGCCTGAAAACTGGTAATGAAGAAGTCGAGAGGATCGGTGCCGGAGGGCTTAGCGGAGCTCCCTTATTTGACAGATCCACAGAGATCATCAGATATCTTAAAAAAAGAAATAAAAAAATAGCGATCATTGCAGTAGGAGGCATAGACTCATCAGAAAAAGCCCTTGAAAAATTCAAGGCCGGGGCAGCCCTGGTACAGGTATACACCGGTTTCATCTATAAAGGCCCGTCACTCATCCGAAACATTAACCGGGCAATATTGAAAAATCTTGATGGAGGATAAAATCTCCATTACTTTTGTCGTTTATCATTCAGCATGGCACAAAACACCTATAAGAGGCAAAAAACAAAAGAACCCAAATCATTCAGCTTTAGCATTTCGCTATTCAATGACAGAAAGTTCCACCTCGCCATAGGCTTATTTTTATTATTGGCTTCCATCTTCCTGGCGGTCTCATTTATCTCGTATCTCACAGCCGGAAAAGCAGATCAAAGTGTGGTTGAAGCCATGACGGAAACTGGAATCAAAGAATCAGGGCAACAGGTTAAAAACTGGTTTGGTCTCATTGGTGCCATCACCGGTCATTACTTTATTTTCAGATGGTGGGGCATCATGTCTTTGCTCATTCCACCACTACTTTTCCTTGTGGGACATCGGATCATCTGGAAAACCAGGATTGTGTCATTGGTGAAATCTTTCTCCTTCACCCTGTTTTACCTGCTTTGGGTCAGTATATCCATTGGGTACTTCCTACTGAATTCTGATGATGTGTCAGAGCTGGGTTTTCTCAGTGGCGGTGTAGGATTTGAGATGGCCATCATTATTGAAAGCCTGATGGGTTGGGGTACGTTGCTGTTCCTGATCTTCATGTTCATCGTTTTCAATATGTATTTCTTCAATATCACCCAGCTGGAAACAGTGAACAACTTCATCCAGTTATCCAGGGATAAGTTAAGAAATTTTTCTTTTAAGCCTGGCTCTGAAAACTCAAGTCTGGAGAGTCTCCTTACCCAAATAAAGGAGGAGGTAGAAGCAGAAGAAGAAACGGATCAAAAAGAAGAGCTCACTGAAGAGTGGAAAGTAACAAAAGAAGATCTGAAGAAAAAGCCAGAACCTGTTGAGGAGCTGGAGCTGGCGGTAGAAGCGCCCAAGCCAGTGGAGCAGCCAAAAGTGCCAGCAGAGGAAGACCTGGATATGGAGGTAGAGGCGAAAAAAGATGATGAAGTTCGGGTGAACACCAGTGAAAACTATGATCCAACACTGGATTTGCCAAAATATAAATACCCGACTGCGGATCTGCTAACCGACTATCCTAAA
Source organism: Cyclobacteriaceae bacterium (assembly GCA_965223915.1). Taxonomy (GTDB): domain Bacteria; phylum Bacteroidota; class Bacteroidia; order Cytophagales; family Cyclobacteriaceae; genus UBA7330. Next base: position 6,016,610 of record OZ245027.1, read on the forward strand.
AAAGACATTCAGGTCACCAAGGATGAGTTGGAGCAAAACAAAGACAAGATTGTTCGTACCCTGGTCAACTTCAAGATCGGTATCTCCAGTATCAAAGCAACCATCGGACCTACGGTTACACTCTATGAGATCGTTCCTGAAGCAGGGGTAAAGATCTCCAAGATCAAAAACCTGGAAGATGATATCGCCCTAAGCCTGGCCGCGCTGGGCATCAGGATCATCGCACCGATCCCTGGTCGTGGTACCATTGGTATTGAAGTCCCGAATAAAAACAGGGAGATGGTTGATATCAAGTCCGTGATCACCACGGAGAAATTCATGAAAAGTGACAAGGAGCTTCCTATCGTGCTGGGTAAAACCATTTCGAATGAAGTCTATGTTACAGATCTCGCCAAGATGCCTCACCTCCTGATGGCAGGTGCTACCGGACAGGGTAAATCTGTTGGTCTGAACATGATCATTGCCTCACTGATCTATAAAAAACACCCTTCACAGCTCAAGTTTGTGATGGTCGACCCCAAAAAGGTGGAGCTGACCTTGTTCAACAAAATTGAGAAGCATTTCCTGGCCAAGTTGCCGGACAGTGAAGAGGCCATCATTACGGATACCCAAAAGGTAGTTCACACGCTCAACTCACTGTGTATTGAGATGGACACCCGGTACAACCTACTCAAAGAGGCAGGCTGCCGGAACCTGAAAGAATATAACAGAAAGTTTGTCTCAAGAAGGTTAAACCCCCAGAAGGGCCATCGCTATCTCCCTTATATTGTGTTGATCATCGATGAGTTGGCTGATCTGATGATGACCGCAGGAAAAGAAATTGAAACGCCCATTGCCAGGTTGGCTCAGTTGGCCAGGGCCATAGGTATTCACCTGATCGTAGCCACTCAAAGACCTTCCGTAAACGTGATCACAGGAATTATCAAAGCGAATTTCCCTGCAAGACTCTCTTTTAGGGTGACATCAAAAGTGGATTCAAGAACCATCCTGGATGCAGGAGGAGCAGATCAGCTCATCGGTATGGGAGATATGTTGCTCAGTATGGGATCTGAGATCATCCGTCTCCAATGTGCTTTCGTAGACACCCCTGAAGTAGACAGAGTCTGTGAATTTGTAGGAGATCAAAGAGGATACGACTCAGCTTATATGCTTCCTGAGTTTGTGGGTGATGATGAAGGAGAAGTTGGTGCAGTAGACCTGGCTGATAGAGATTCTCTTTTTGAAGATGCAGCAAAATTAATTGTCCTGCATCAGCAGGGAAGCACCTCTCTTATTCAAAGAAAGCTTAAATTGGGCTATAATAGAGCCGGGAGATTGATCGATCAACTGGAAGCTGCTGGAATCGTTGGCGCCTTTGAAGGAAGTAAGGCAAGAGAAGTTTTAATCAAAGACGAATACTCTTTGGAACAATTATTGTCAGAGATAGACAACAAATATTAAAAATAGAAAAGAAATGAAACGCATTGTGTTATTAGCCGCAGTAATATTGATCAACCTAGGAGCTTATGCCCAGTATGATCCCGAGGCATTAGACATCCTGAATGCCATGAGTGAAAAGTACAAAGGCATGGAAGCATTCTCCGCAGATTTTACCCAGGAGATGATCAATGAGAGTGTTGGACTGAGTGAGAAACTCAAGGGTGAGATCACTGTCAAAGACAATATGTACTACCTGAAGATTGCAGATCAGGAAGTATTCAACAATGGTGAAGACCTGTGGAATTATAACAAAGACATCAAGGAAGTAACTGTCACTCCCTACGATCCTAATGAACAGGAAATTTCTCTGAACAATATTTTCGACATCTATCAGGATGGGTTTAAATATATCCTGATGGGTTTTACAGAAGATGGAGCCAGGATCATTGACCTTGATCCTGAAAGCAGGGACAAAACGTACTATAAGATCCGAATGGTCATCAACAGCCAGGATGAGCTGAAGAAGTTTACTGTTTTTGAACGAAAAGGGAATCAGTATGTATATACCATTGAAAAGTTTGAAAGACTAAACAATGTTCCCAACAGCAAGTTCACCTTCAACACCAGCAAAAACCCGAATGTTGAAGTGATCGACTTCAGATAGTTGAAAGGCACTTTACCAGCCTTTAACTTATTAAATTATTAACTTGGCGGTTCAATTTGAGTTTGAATGAACCGTCAAGATCTATTCTCTTTAATCAAAAAGAAAAAGTCGTTTTTGTGCGTTGGCCTGGATACCGATATCAGACGGATCCCGGCACATTTGCAGAAAAGTGACGACCCCATCTTTGAATTTAATAAGCAAGTCGTCGATGCTACCTACCCGTTTGCAGTAGCGTATAAGCCCAACCTGGCGTTTTATGAGGCTCATGGGGTAAAAGGATGGGAGTCACTGCAAAAGACCATTGACTACATTCCTGATGATTGCTTCACCATTGCAGATGCTAAAAGAGCTGACATCGGCAATACCTCAAACATGTATGCCCGTTGTTTTTTTGAGGAGATGAAATTTGATTCGGTGACGGTCTCACCATATATGGGTGAAGATTCCGTAAAACCCTTTCTTCAGCACGAGGGCAAGTGGGCCATTATACTGGCAGCCACCTCTAACCCGGGTCATTTTGACTTTCAGGACCTGATCACTGAAGGTCAAAGTGAAAAGCTTTATGAAGTTGTATTGAAAAAAAGTGCCCAGTGGGGTACTCCTGACAATATCATGTATGTGGTGGGGGCTACACGCGTAGAATCTTTATTGACTGTACGAACCATAGTTCCTGACCATTTCCTATTGATCCCTGGAGTAGGTGCCCAGGGTGGAGACCTCGAGCAGGTATGCAGATATGGGATGAATAAGCAATGTGGCTTACTTGTCAATTCCTCCAGGGGCATCATTTATGCTTCATCAGGAGAAGACTTCGCAAATGTTGCTGCAAAAGAAGCACAGTCCATCCAAAAGCAAATGGAAGTACAACTAAGCAAGTTTTTCTAACCTTATTTGTTATATTGGATAACTAAATCAGTTGTTCGATATGGATGAATACTTTCTTCACTACCTGTGGAAGTTTCAAAAATTTGAACAAAAACCGTTTCTGCTTACTGATGGGTCGGAACTGACTGTCTTCTACCCTGGCCACGAAAATCAAAATGCGGGGCCGGATTTCCTGGAAGCTAAAGTTCGAATTGACAACATCGAATGGGTAGGTGCGGTTGAGGTTCATCACAAAGCCTCGGATTGGCTTCACCACAATCACCAGGAAGATAAAAAATATCATGGGGTAGTTCTGCATGTCGTTTGGGTAGCAGACAAGGAGATTCAATTGCCAGACGGTACCGTCCTCCCTACTTTCCAAATGGCTGATTACCAAAATGGTGAGCTGGAAAGAGACTACAGAAAATACATCAATCAACCTGTCACGATTAAGTGTGCATCATTCTTTCATCAGTTTGACCTGCTCACCACAACCAATATGCTGGACCAGGCACTGGTGGAAAGATTGTCACAAAAATCTGATAGGATCCTCGACAAACTTAAACCATGCAAAGGCGATTGGGAGTTGGTCTCCTTTCAGATACTGGCACAGAATTTTGGGTTCTCGGTCAATAATCATGCTTTTGAAGTTTGGAGCAACAGCATGGATCATTCGCTACTCCTCCGCTATGCAGACCAGCCCGATAAATGTTTTGCCCTGGCATTTGGTCAGGCTGGCTTTTTGAGTGACACCCCCGATGATTATTCATCAAGACTACAGGAGGAATACATCCATCTGCAAAACAAACACCAGCTCAACCCCATCATGGAGCGCCACCACTGGAAATTTTCCAGGCTAAGGCCTGCGAATTTCCCAACAGTACGGATGGCAGAATTTTTAACGGTCTATCAAAAAATCCCCAATCTCTTTTCTGCCATTCTTAATGCCAGAGATGTCTATGAAGTCATTCAGTTTTTCAAAACAGAACTGCCTGATTACTGGAAGGAGCACTATGATTTTGGGAGTAAACTGGAAAAAAGGACAAACAATCTGGGGCAATCTTCCATCGAAATCCTGATCATCAATACCGTTGCTCCCTTGCTGGCAGCCTATAGCCGATATATCGATGACCAGTCATACATGGACCGTGCAGTCCACTACCTGAATGCCATTCCTGCAGAAACCAATAAAATCACCAGACAATGGTCTAAATTAGGTTTACCTATCAAACATGCGGCCGATAGTCAGGCACTCATCCAACGCTACAAACACTACTGTCTTAAAAAAAGATGCCTCAACTGTAATATAGGGATTGCTATATTGCACAACAGGTCATGATTGTAGCGTTAAACATTGTTTTTCTTGTTCTCGTGTGCTGGTGGATGTCAGGACATAGCGCACCTTATGACAAGCTATGGTTTTGGTTGACCCTGGGACTTAAAGTAATTGCAGGGATTGTTCTGGGTCTTATTTACATGATTTATCTTCAGTCGGGAGATACACTCTTGTATTTTCGTGAGGCCAGTGAAATAGTCAACAGTGGAGACCAGTCATTGTCAGACTACTTAAAACGACTTTTTACCAGTGAACATCCACAATACAAGGGCGAATACCGAACCGAGTTCTTTGCCAAAATACTTAGTTTTTTTGTTTACATCACTGGTGGTAACTATTGGTTGTCAGCTATTTATCTTTCCATTATCAGCTTTGCCGGTACTTGGTCTTTAGCCCGAACGTTGATGTTTTTTGATGAAAAACTAAAATGGCCTGCGTTGATCGGATTGATGCTGATCCCTTCAGTTATATTCTGGTCTTCCGGCGTATTGAAAGATGCAGTCGCCAATGCATGCTTTTTCTATTTATGTACCTTCTTGATACGTTTCTATGATAAAAAACCCATGTCCTTTGCTGATCATCTCTTTTATGCCTTTGCGCTGATTATGTTGATCAAGCTGAGGTTTTATCTTGGAGCTGTGGTGCTGTTCTTCATTGGCTATTTGTTGATCAGGAACCTGGTAGTGAGGTATGTGAGGCCCGGCACTATCAAATATCTTATTTACCTGGGCGTAATTTCTGCTTTACTGATCGGTGTGAGTTACATGGATTATAATCTGCAGTTTAACCATCTCCCTCAAAGCATACACCTCAATTACCAATCGATTTTTGAATCATCCAAAGGAACAAACTGTATCACGTTTAATCTTTCTCCTGATTGGTGGGGAATCGTTAGAAACTTCCCCAAATCACTCCTATATGGACTGATTGGTCCCCTACCCGGACAAGGTCCCATTACTTCGATCGTCTATTGGCTTGAGAACTGCCTCTTAATCTTACTATTCCTCTACAACATTAATTTGATGATCAGGCATCGAACCGCTTTTGAGCGAACTCATTTACTGCTTCCGGCATTGGGATACATCCTGATTATGGCCACGTTGCTGCCCCTTGCTGCCCCGAATTTTGGTACTTTGATGCGCTATAAATCTGCATTTCTACCTTATCTGTGGATATTACTGTTGTATTACCCTTTTCAACGTTTCTTCCCTGAAAAGTCCACTTAATCCGTACCTTTGCACGTTCATTTTTTAACACTATGAAAAAAGCGGTAATCATATTTGGAACGAAGGGCATTGCGAAAGCAGCACTTGAAATATTCAGGAGCAATGGGATTGAAGTATTTGGCTTTCTGGATGATGATTCGAAAACACATCAAACAGAAATAGACACAATTCCTGTACTTGGCAAAACGGATGATCACGGTTTCTTAAAGCTCATCGGTCAGAAATGTGAAGCGTTTGTAGCAACAGATGAAAATCCTGTGAGGAAGAAGCTTGTGAATATGCTCATGGATAAGCGCAAGACCATGCCCATGAATGCCGTCCATACATTGGCTCAGTTGAGTGAATCTGCCACTTTGGGCCATGGCAACTTCATCAATGCCCGGGTGATCCTGGGTGCTGGCACAAAAGTGGGGCAACATTGCATCCTGAATTCCGGAGCTGTGATAGAGCACAATGTGATCATTGGAGACTTCGTGCAGATTGGTGCGGGCACCATTATCAATGCGGATGTCACCATCGAAAAAGAGGCGTTTATTGGGTCAGGAGCCCTGATCGTTTCCGGAGTAAAGATCGGCAAGAAAGCGCGTATCGGTGCTGGTTCCGTGGTAGTGAGTGATGTAGGCGATGGAGAGACAGTTTTTGGAAATCCGGCGGTGAAAATTGAAAAGTAAAAAAAATCAACCCAAATTTGCACCTCAATTAATTAAACAGTACTGATTTATAACATCCCGCTTGAAACGGGACTTGAGTTATGAAGAATAAGTATAGCGTAATTCTGTATTACTGCTACTCGGCAATAGAAGACCCGGAAGCATATCGTGAAGAGCATCACCTGTTATGTTTGTCTCTTAATTTGAGGGGAAGAATCATTGTAGCCAATGAAGGCTTGAATGGGACTGTCTCCGGGCTGATCGGGGATTGTAAAAAATATATGGAGGCAGTCAAATCCGATCCCCGCTTTGCCGATACGGAATTTAAAGTGGATTATGTGCAAGATCACACATTCACCAAGCTTCATGTACGTACAAAACCGGAGATCGTGCATTCCACCATCCGTCTTGATCCAGGCAAAAAAACGGGAGGCTACGTTGAGCCGGAAGAGTTTAGACGAATTTTGAAAGAAAACCCCCAGGACGTGGTGATATTGGATGTGCGTTCAAACTATGAACACCACGTTGGTAAGTTCAAAAATGCCGTCACGCTGGATATTGAAAATTTCAGGGATTTTCCTGATAAGGTCAATGAGTTGGAAAAATATCGGGACAAAAAGATCATTACCTATTGTACGGGAGGCATTAAGTGTGAAAAGGCCAGCGCATACCTGTTGGAACAAGGGTTTGACAATGTCTATCAGTTGCACGGTGGCATCATCAAGTATGGAATTGAAGCTGAAGGAGAAGACTTTGAAGGAAAATGTTATGTATTCGACAACCGCATTACAAAAGATGTGAATAACGTAAACCCTAAGGTGATCTCCAAATGTTATGTGACCGGAATGCCTACTGACAGGATGGTCAATTGTGCGAACCCACACTGCAATATGCATATCCCGATGAGTGAAGAAGGAGCAAAACTCTATGATGGTTGTTGCTCTGCAGAATGCAGTAAGAATCCTGATACACGACCCTATGACGGCACTGGTTATTACCAAAAATCAATGAATGGTTACAATCCTTATAAGGGATTAAAGAGAAGAAATGCATAAATTGAGCTGGGTTTACTACCAATCATGCCAGCTAAGTATACCGAAACAGACCTGATCCTCAATAAAGATGGGAGTATTTACCATCTGAATCTGAAGCCCGAACATATTTCAGATAAGATAATCACAGTGGGTGATCCCAGCCGTGTACACAAAATATCAAGCCATTTCGATCAGGTTGAATTCGAAATGAATAAGAGGGAGTTTATCACTCATGTGGGCACATACAAAGGAAAAAAGATCACGGTGATCAGTACTGGCATGGGAACTGACAATGTGGAGATCCTGATGACGGAATTGGATGCCCTGGTCAATGTTGATTTAAAGAATCGGATACCAAAACCCAGAAAAAGAAAACTCAATATTGTAAGAATTGGAACCTCAGCCAGTATCCAGGAAGATATCCGGATGGGAAGTCACATACTCTCTGAATATGCCATTGGGCTTGACCCTCTGATGCATTTTTACCAGTATTCTATGGAATCTTTTGAGCAAAAAGTGTGTGATTTAATCCAAAAGGATCTTGGATTGCCCTACTCACCTTACTGTGTCAAAGCATCTCAAAAACTGATAAATCTCTTTAAACAGGACATGATTCTGGGCAACACGGTAACTTGTCATGGGTTTTATGCTCCGCAGGCAAGAGAAATAAGAGCACCTATCAAATATCCTCATTTAGTAGATAAACTCAGCCTTTTCCATGTAGATGACCTCTGGCTAACTAATCTTGAAATGGAAACTGCGGGGTATTATGCTTTGGCCAATATTTTAGGCCATGAAATGGTGAGTTTAAACGCTATCGTTGCGAACAGGATCAAGAACAAATACTCCAAAGATCCAAACAGGATTATTGATGGCTTAATTCGAAAAGTGCTGGAGCTTATTTAGTTTTCTTTTTCTTTTTTTGAGAATCAGTAAATGCGGTTTCCACAGCCAGCTTGAGTTCATTGACGGCGGTGACTAAATGCTGTTTGATCTCCTGCCATTTATCATCATTTTTATCTTTGTACGTCCTGAAGTCAGATTCCAGTTTTGATTTCCTCTTTTTGAGATCCCGGATCCTATCCTCAATGTCGTCCCTTACTTCACCTCCGGCATTTTTAGTCTCCTTAATAAGTAGATCAATCTTTTTCCCTAACTCCGTCAAAATCTCCTCCACCTGTCCTTTTGTATCTTTAGCCATAGTCAATACTCATTTATAATTTGAAATTAAACCTTTCGAACTATATATCCAACAAGCCTGCAAAGTATAGACGTGATGTATCCGGGCTGTACAAAAAAATAATTTTCTTTTTTTCTTGATTTTTATGACTCCTTTTATACTTTTCAAAAAAAATCAAATATGCCCGACGCAAAGCCAAGAGTAATAAAGGATTTCGAGAAGCTGGATGAAATCATTCAGGAACAGGTGAAGCTTGCATATCCATCAGGGTTCTATAATTCGCTCATCCACTATTATAATAAGGAGGGGGCCAGAGTATCCGCATTACCGTTTGAGACGGATGAAAAGTATTATCTCATCCGGATGACTCGAGACGAAGCCAAAGAAATCGTATCCCAGGACGAGGACTTTGACGATGAGGGCAACTTAAAAGAAACCGTAAAGGATGATTATGAGGACAAATACAGTGATGTAGACTATATGTCTGATTACATCCCGGATGAGTCCAAAGACAATGGGGATGATGATGACGACTATTGATTTGTCGCCATATTTCTGTTATCCAGCATATCAATACAGTTCATGATAGACCGCATGGTATGATAGGGTCCTTTCCAGTGGCCTCCTTTATTACTGGCAATGGCCTCCGGGTAATTATCAATGCCTCTATTGTACCATCCTCCACGTTCCCAGTCAATCAGGTATTTTGATGTGTATTCCCACATTTCAATGAATTCCCCAAGATATGCTTCTCCGGGATATAAACTGTCAAATAATAACAAAGAATTCAAGGCTTCAGCCTCTACCCACCAGGATTTCACATCATCTACAATGGCCATTTTATTTAGAAAATAGTAACCCTTGTAGTACAAACCGCCGACCTCATTATCAAGTCCCTGTTGAATGGAGTGATCTACCATTTTCTTCGTAACCAAATCAGTCCCTGGATCCTCTCTGTCAAGAGCCCATGAAGCATCCAATATCAAAAAAGCCGTTTCGATATCATGACCGAAGCTTACATGGTCAAAATTCCAATGCATTACCGCGGAATCTCTGTAGGATATTGGCTGTAGGTCCAGGGTATAAAACAAAGTCATATATCCTTCCGGATTAGTGAACTTGTCTCTGATTAATAACATCAGCTCTTCCAGTCTATGACCCAGCGTGTCATTGGGCCAGATACGGTATAGCTCACTATAAGCTTCCATAATGTGTATACTTGAATTCTGATCCTTAAAATACTGATTGAAGGACATTTCTCCGGGGCTCCTGGCCAGATGAAATGGCGTCCCATCATGTGTCAAAAATTGAAAATAGCCACCATGAAGGGTGTCGTAGCTGTGTTCGTTCAACCAGCGAAAAGCATCTTTTGCGAATTCCAAAGCCTCATTACTACCAGATGCTTTGGCATAAGCTGCGGCGGCATATATCCCAAACGAATTCCCGTATGCCCGCTTCTCATCCGCCTCATCTCCACTTGGTCTGAGTCCGTTCTTTGTGCGTAGCTCATAAAATCCACCATGTTCCTGATCCCACATTTTACCTTTCAGAAATTGGAATCCATGTGCTGCCCATCGGGGATAATCCACATTATCCGGATATCTTTCCATTGCCTTAGCTAATGTCCATAAATGCCTGGCCTGGGTGACAATGAATTTTGACTGGTCCCCAAACGGTTCCCAATTCTCATCAAGCATACTCAAATACCCTCCGTCGATAGAGTCGATTGCTACTGGATACCAAACATCCAACATTTTGTCTTTGAGTAATACTTCCATTTCATTCCTGATATCAAGCAACTTAGTATTATCAGCGGGAAGCTGACCTTGTGGTGAGCATCCTAAAACAATTGTTCCAAAAAGTATCAGGATCTGGATAAAATAATGGCCTCTCATTGTGGTTAGGTTAGTGTGGAAAATTAATTTATGAATTTTCATGAATAATATCACTGTTTCATCCACTTATTGCTTCACTTTTATCTCTGAAATGGTTTAATTGCGCCAGAATTAAATCACTGGTATGCAAACAAAATTTATTACAAGTAAATGACCACCTATCATAAGCTACAAGCACTTCAACATTGCTACTTATTTACATACCAAAATAAATCTACCATTCTTCCTGTCATCTGTAGCTATGAAGGTGCCCAGTAATTCTTCACGGAAATTTTTTTAAAAATATTATCATCTAATTTCATGAATACTCAATTTCTGGCACGGGCTTTGTAACATACCATAAACATAAGATTATTCATATTTGATATTAAAATATTAAAACTGATGGCTGACTCTGAAAGACAACGACTAATAAAAATTCTAAATATCATTTTAGTCGTAGTAGCGATTTTCTCACTTGGACTAATGTTCATGTAAATCCATCAATAGACATTTAAAACTACAGTTTCGATTGAAACTGCTCATAGCTGGTTGGTGCGCCGCAGGGGTTTTTCCCTGCGGCGCTATTTTTTTTACATAAAACTGTTTAAAAGAATGACGAGCTAAGTCATCTTAGAATAATGATATACCTATTGATAAATGCTAATTTGATGCTATTCGCTCGATCTCAGCGCCCAGTGCATTTAGGCGCGTGTCAATAAACTGATATCCCCTATCAATTTGTTCTACATTGTGTATTGTGCTCACACCTTCCGCAGACAGTGCAGCAATCAGTAATGATACTCCTGCTCTGATATCAGGAGAGGTCATGTTAATCCCTCGTAATTGAAAAGCCCTGTCAAGTCCTATGACTGTTGCCCGGTGGGGGTCGCATAAAATGATCTGAGCTCCCATATCAATAAGTTTGTCAACAAAGAAAAGCCTGCTTTCAAACATTTTTTGGTGAATAAGCACAGTCCCTTTGGCTTGTGTTGCTGTAACAAGGGCAATACTTAATAGATCCGGAGTAAATCCTGGCCAGATAGCATCGGAAATGGACAGAATAGAACCATCGATGAAACTTTCTATTTCATAATGGTCTTGTGCCGGTACGTGAATGTCATCATTTTCAATACGAATATCAATGCCCAGCCGCTTGAAGGTATCAGGGATAATTCCAAGCATATCTACTCGTGCATTCTTGATAGTAATATCTGATTGGGTCATGGCGGCCATGCCAATAAAACTTCCCACTTCAATCATATCAGGAAGCATTGTATGTTCTGTGCCTCTCAGACTTTTTACACCTTCAATATATAACAGATTGCTTCCAACACCTTCAATTTGAGCACCCATTCGAATGAGCATTTTACATAGCTGTTGAATATATGGCTCACATGCAGCATTGTAAATTGTCGTTCTTCCCTCCGCTAGTACCGCTGCCATGATAATATTCGCCGTACCTGTAACTGAAGCTTCATCAAGGTGCATGTAAGCCCCCTTCAGATTGCTGCCATCCACTTTGTAGAAACTGGTTTTTGAATCGAACTCAAATCTGGCTCCCAGTTTACTGAAACCTGTAAAATGTGTGTCTGTTCTCCGTCTGCCAATCTTATCTCCTCCTGGCTTTGGCATCTTGGCTGTTCCAAACCTGGCCAGTAAGGGGCCAAGTATCATGATTGAGCCTCTGAGCGAAGCGGCCTTCTCTTTAAAATCATCTGAGTCCAGATAGGCTAAGTTGACATTGTCTGCCCTGAATGTATAAGACTCGTCATCCAACTTGTTTACTTCTACACCGAGATCACTTAACAGCTCGATAAGCTTGAGTACATCCCGGATATTGGGGATTTTATGAATAGTGACCTGTTCTGGAGTAAGAAGTGTAGCTGAGACAATTTGCAGTGCTTCATTTTTAGCACCCTGAGGAACAATTTCTCCTTTCAGTTGCTTTCCTCCATTCACGCGAAAAGAAGCCATTCTCTAGTTGCCCCTTCTCCTTTTGTTACTAAAGTTTCTTTTACCACCACCTTTTCGACCACGATTGTGGTGTCCTCCACCCCGGTTGTCATGTGATCTTTCTTTTCTCTCAGATCTCTCTGAATCAAAAAGATTGAATTCCTTCACCTTTTCGATGTCAATATCTAATTGGTCTTTGGACAATTGCCTGATGGTCTTAAGGATCTGTTCATCTTCAATATTGTCTTTATTCCAGGTCAGGTAAAAAGACTTCATCAGTTTACCAATTGCGATCACAGCACCTTCTTTTTCTTTAGGATCTTCCAGCTTAGCGGCATTCTCAATCAATATTTCTACGCTCCTGCCGTAATGCCTGTATTTGATCTCATTGGATTGATACCCCATTCTATCAGGCTTCCTATCTAAAATGGTAGCCTCCGGGATTGGGAAAGGACTTTCTACATCAAGATCAAACTTTGAAATGATAAACAGATCATCCCACACTTTTTGATTGTACTCCGTGGCATCTTTGTTGAGCTCCGGATTAATCATTTTCATCAAATCAACCAACAAAGAAGCGTATCGGTTCCTCTTCTCTTTGTCATCAACTTCTCTGATATATTTTACTAGGTTCTGAACATTTCTGCCATACTCCCTTAAAGTCAGTTGCTCTCGCTGGGTATTATACTCTAGATTCATCCAATAATGTTTTGCTCAAAATTAACCAAATAACTTGTTTAGGCAGATCGATTCAGCATTAAATTAATGCCTATTCATCAGGTCCTCGATCTCGTCCGCATGAATCGGGATATTACGCATTAGGTTTTTTGTTCCATCTCTGGTGATCAGAATGTCATCCTCAATCCGAATTCCTATGTTCTCCTGGGGTATATAAATACCAGGCTCAACAGTAAACACCATACCGGATGTGAATTCTCGATATACTGATCCTACATCATGCACATCCAGTCCCAGGTGGTGTGAGGTGCCATGCATAAAATATTTTCGGTATGCGGGATTATCGGCATGTTGATTTTTTACATCTGTTTTGTCAATGAGTCCCAGATCGATTAACTCACCCGTCATGATATCACCAATTTCCTTATGATACTTAGGGATTGTATTGCCCGGTGTCAATAATTCCGTCGCATGGTTTTTTACCCTGAGAACTGCTTCATAAACCTGCTTTTGCCTCTTGGTGTATTTCCCACTGACGGGAATTGTCCTGGTCATGTCGGCATTGTAGTTGGCATACTCTGCACCCACATCCATTAATAACAGGTCTCCATCCTTCAGTTGCTGATTGTTTTCAATATAGTGTAACACACAACTATTACCTCCTCCCGCTATGATGGGAGTATAGGCAAACCCTTTTGAGCGATTAGAGATAAAAGTATGAGCATATTCCGCCTCTACTTCATATTCCCAAACTCCAGGTCTCACCAATTCAAGTATTCTTCTAAAACCTGTTTCTGTGATGTTACAAGCATGTTCAATTAATTTCACTTCGATGGGGGATTTGACCATCCTCTGCCTGTAGAGTTGAGCAGAAAGCCTTTCGTAATTGAATAAAGGGTATTGGTCCATGCACCATTTGATAAACCTGTCGTTGGCAGTTTGCACCCTGGAGCTACTCCTGATATGTTCATTGGAAGGTAGGTAAATGTGCTCACACTCTGCTAACAATGTATGGAGCGTATGCTCAAAGTCCTGTGTCCACTTAATATTTTTTATTCCTGACGTTGCTGTACCTTCCTCTTTGGTCAGTTTATGACCCTCCCATGTAGCAATCAATTCGTTGGTCTCCCTGAGAAACAGCATTTCCTGCATCTTTTCGTCAGGAAAATCCGGCGCCAGAATTAATATTGTCTCTTCCTGGTCGATCCCGGAGAGATAAAACAATTCAGAATTTTGCTTAAAAGGCATCATACCATCCCCATTGGTTGGGTAGATATCATTGGCATGGATGATAACAATGGAATTGGGTTTGAGCCCCTTAACCAGGTTTTTCCGATTCTCAATAAAAAGTTTGTTATCTATCGCATGGTACCTCATGTTCTGCTAATTTTAATAACATTCAAAAACGTTTCGATGTCCCGCTTAAAATTAGTATTTCTTTTATTCATTTTCTCCGGTGCACAAGCCCAGCAAAAATATTGGGTTTTTCATCCGTCCCTGAATGAAAGAGATCCGAATACTGAAAACCTGAAAGAACTATTCTGCTCAGATTGGATCAATGCCTGCAGCTACTATTTGACAGAACAAAAAGTAAGTGATCTCAAAGATTGCGGACTGTTGGTCTTACCTGTCAACCGGTTTTACTATCAAAATAAGGAAGGGCCGCCCAGGATGGGGTTTGCTCTTGAACAAATAAAAGGTCAATTGCTCCATGAAGCGGGTTTGAATGGTAAGGATGTGAAAATTGGGGTGATTGATGGTGGATTCTCAAACATTCATAAGGATCCCTCATTGCAGCTTACATATCAGAATAATCAAATCATGGCATTTCGGGATTATATCAGAGACACCACTCCAACAGATATAATTGATCAATCGGGTGATACTCACGGCACTGAGGTATTACAACTTATTGCTGGCTATCATCCTGAAAAAAAAATACTTTTTGGGTTAGCAACACACGCCATATTTTATCTGGCCAGGACAGATTTCGATGGATACGAGAAAAGGATTGAGGAAGACAACCTGATCGCTGCAATGGAATGGATGCATGAGGAAGGGGTAAAAATCATCAATATATCTCTGGGGTATACCAGGGGATACAATGACAAAAGTGAAAATTACAATCCTGATCAAATGGATGGTCAAACTTCTGCAGTGGCTAAAGCAGTGGAATATGCAGCTAACGAAAAGGGAATGCTGATTGTGGTCGCGGCAGGAAATGAAGCCAGCGATTTTGGCTGGAATGTACTTTCCACACCCGCAGACGCCGAACATGCATTGACAGTCGGTTCCTCTCAATTACTGATTTGGGACAAGGCCGGATTCAGCTCCATCGGTCCTGATTTTTTGAATTATATAAAACCGGATGTAGTTGTTTTTTCAGGATCTGGCACCTCCTTTTCCGCACCTGTCATAACCGGATTGGCAGCCTGTATCCAGCAGTTTGACTCAACACTTACCAACCATGAAATCATTAATATCATTAAAAAATCAGGTCACTTATATCCGTATCCAAACAATTACACAGGTTTTGGTGTGCCGCTTTGTGAAAATATCCTTAACCTGTTAAAAAAAGACATCTCTGAGGTAAAACGCCCGGAAGTAATCAACGCAAGAAAAAACAGAATAACGATCCCAATATCTTATGAAGAGAATAGAATTGTGTTACTTCATAAAGACATCCGGGATAAGGTTATCAAAAGGAGCGTAATTCGGCCTAAAAGATCCATAATCAAAGTGAAAAGACTACAAATGGCGCAACAAACGACCCTGCTTTATGATCATTCAGCCAAAGAAATTATCTGGGAATCTTCCCGATGATTGTCCATTATGAAACAGCTATCCCGTCAGACAAATAGTATTAACAAATAAACCAATGACATTATGAAGGAATACATGTACTTATTCAGAGGTGGAGATGCTACAAGAAGACAGCAATCACCTGATGAGATGCAGGAACATATGCAGAAATGGGGTGCCTGGATGGAAAGCCTGGGCAAATCAGGAAACCTCGTCACCGGATTACCTTTGGACGATGATGGCAAGGTGGTCAAAAAATCAGGAGAGGTCATCACAGACGGTCCTTTTACAGAGGGAAAAGAAATTGTAGGTGGCTATTTAATCGTCAAGGCCAATGACCTGGATCATGCAGCAGAGCTGTCAAAGGCCTGTCCAATATTTGAGCACGATGGGCTGGTAGAGGTCAGGGAGATCTTGCCAATGTAAAAACCACCGATTTCTAAACGCATTAAGAATGCCTTTGCTAATCAGTAAAGGCATTCTTATTTTTAATGCATGTCAGCAGATACCGAGGTTCCCCAGCTAGTAGATCATTTTTTCAGGAATGAGTATGGGAAAGCGGTTTCACACCTTACCAATAAATTTGGAAGTATGCACCTGGATCTGGCTGAAGATGCCGTTCAGGAAGCACTCATCCGGGCCATGCAAACCTGGTCATTTGGCAACATCCCAGAAAACCCCACAGGTTGGATCATCAGGGTTTCTCACAACAAATTGATTGATCACCTCAGAAGGTCAGACAAGATTGATTATGCGGAAAACCTGCCTGAGTATAAAGCTTCAGAAGAGGCAAACTTGGAAGAAGGAGAATTCAATGATGACATCATCAAAATGATGTTTGCGTGTGCAAACCATCAATTAAGCATCGAATATCAGATCATTTTGATACTCAAGATCCTTTGTGGACTTTCAGTCAAGGAAATCTCTTCTGCGCTTCTTAAAAAAGAGGAGACCACAGCCAAATCGTATACCAGGGCCAAGAAAAAGTTTAAACAGGAAAACCTCGCGCTTGTACTCCCCAACAAAAGGGAAATAAAAGACCGTTTGGAGGTCGTGCTTAAGGCTATCTACCTTTTGTTCAACGAGGGTTATAAGCGTACGGAAGGGGACGATTTGATCTCGAAAGATCTTTGTTTGGAAGCGATGCGATTAAATGATATTCTTCTTCAGAACCAACTAACCAATACTGCATCCAGCAGATCGATTATGGCACTGATGTGTTTCCAGGTGGCTCGTTTTGAAAGCAGGACTAAATCCGATGGCTCCCTGATCCCATTTCCTGAACAAGACAGATCAATGTGGAACAAGCACATGATCAGGCTCGGCAACCAATACCTGAGTAGCATTGCTAAAGCAGATATATATAACGAATACTTTCTCCAGGCAGCTATTTCGGGATTTCATTGTAATGCCGATAGCTACGAAAACACTCCATGGAAGTCAATCCTTCAGATGTACGATCTGTTGTATGAAATATCTCCCAATCCAATGATCGCGCTTAATCGGGTGGTCCCCATTCACCAGGTGAATGGTCCCCTGGAAGCAATGAAAGTTCTTGAAAGCCTTAAAAATGAACGGCAGGTTAATGATCACTACCTCTTTTATGCGATCAAAGCTGATCTCGAAACAGCCCTGGGGAAATACTCAGATGCAAAGGTCTCCCTTCATGCAGCAGTAGAAAAAACAAAGAACCAAAACGAGAAGGATTACCTGTTGCAAAAACTTCACAACCTGTAGTTCTCCCTGTTTTGGTTCTATTAAGTCTAAATCAATGGATTATTTTGCTTCCTTAGGCAATTTATCATTGATAACCTTACCTTTTTTGAACTCACCGAGATAGTGAACGTCGTAGGTCTTGCTGTATTTCTTAATTGCTACTAACACCTGATCTACAGACTCCCTTCGAAGTTTTATCCCTTTTAGTCCGCCCTGATTTCTTAATTCAATATAAAACCCATCTTTTAGCTTGATGGGGGCTGTTGCAGGTCTTGCCATAATTAGTATCTATTAAAGTTTCTGTTATTACCATATCCGCCTCCGCCTCTGTTGCCAGAGTTTTCACGGGGACGAGCTTCTTTTACAATGATTGTGTTTCCTTCAAATTCTGATTCATTCAGTTCATCAATTGCCTGCTTGGCAACTGCATCATCTTCAATCTCTACGAAACCATATCCTTTAGAACGACCGGTTTCACGATCCATAATGATCTTGGCTGACGACACCTCGCCATAATTTTCAAATAGTTCTCTTAATGATACTTCTGAAGTACCATAATTTAACTTCGTTACAAAAATGTTCATATAAATACTTGTATTACAAAAATGATGAGGTGACTTGAGTCATGTTCACTCTAACCGAAAGGTTCTTAAAGGAAGGATGCGCATCTCGCCTCTCATACTGCAAAATTAACGAAAAATCTTCAAACTTCTTGCATAATTGTTTCTATAACGCGGATTCCAGTGAATTGGTTTCAATGGTCAGGGCGCATTTAAAGTGACCTTCCGGGCATTTTTTATGTCCGTGCAGCCCGCACGGTCTGCAGTTAAGTGTTTCTTTTGTTTCAAGAATAATATGATGATCAGATAAGGGCCCAAAACCAAACCGGGGCACCGTAGAACAGAAAATAGCGCATGTCGGTGCATTAACCGCTGAAGCCAAATGCTGAGGTGCTGAATCATTCACATAATTCATCACAGCATCTTTCATCAACGCTGCCGATTCAAGTAATCTAAGCTTTCCACACAGGTTGACCACCGCATCTTTTCCTGACAATGATTTGATCTTTTCACAGGCTGTGTGATCATCCGGACCCCCAAGCAGGTATATCTTCTCCTGAAAGGCGGTGTTTTGTATAAATTCTATCCATTTTTCTTGGGGAAATTGCTTGGTAAACCAGACAGATGTCGGTGCAATGGTGATATAAGGACTCGTTTGGAAAGACGAAACTGCAGCCAGTACCTGATTACTCAGATAAAGCCGGGGTTTGGTGACGAGATCGTCTGTAAAAGCGGTAATAAGGCTTAAATTCCGCTCTACCTCATGGGTGCCGTCACCGATATGATGGGTATACGTGCTGGAAAACAGAAAACTCAATGGGTTTTTTCGAAACCCAACAATCGTCTTTGCCCCTGAAAGCCCTGCTATTAGCCCTGATGAGAGGAATCGCTGCAAGTTGACCACCAGGTCGTAGCGGCGCCTTCTCACCTGCCTGATCAACTTTATCAGATTGGCTGTTTTATTGGTCTTCTTATTCCAAATGAGGACCTCATGAATATGAGGATGGTCTTTCAATAAACCTTCATTTCCTTTTCGCAACAAAAAATCGGTTTTTGAATCAGGAAAGTGTTGATGGATCTTTTCGATCAGGGCTGTTGCCAGGATTACATCTCCGATAAATGCAGTCTGGACAATGAGAATCTTTTTATATTGAGACATCCGGCATAAAATTAGGTAAATTTGCAGGCCTTATGAAGGAGTACGAGCTGATAGCGTTGGAGAATGGGATCCGGGTGATCCACAGGCAAATGCCAAATACTAAAATCGCCCATGTTGGGATCATGCTGGACATTGGCAGCCGTGATGAGCTTCCCGAAGAACAGGGCATCGCACATTTTTGGGAGCATATGGCTTTTAAAGGTACTACCAAGCGGAAAGCGTACCACATTTTGAATCGTCTGGAGTCTTTGGGTGGTGAGTTGAACGCCTATACCACCAAAGAAAAGATTTGTTTTCATGCATCCATTCTCGACAATCACCTTGAAAAAGCCGTAGAGCTTCTCGCGGATATCACCTTCAATGCCACTTTTCCGGAAAATCAGATCGAAAAAGAACGCATGGTGATCCTGGAGGAGATGGCCATGTACCGCGATACACCCGATGATGCCATCCAGGATGATTTTGATGAGGTGATCTTTCAAAACCATGCCCTGGGCAAGAACATCCTCGGGACGGAGGAAACGGTCAATAGCTTCCATAAACCACACTTTCTTAACTTCCTTCAACGAAACCTCAATACAGAAAGAATCATCATTTCCAGTGTAGGGAGCTATCCGACAAAAAAGCTGATCAGGATGGTGGAAAAATACATCGCAGATCAGCCCTACAAGAATCATACACCCAAGCGGGACTTTTTCAGTGAATTTCAGCCATTGGCCAAAACCGTGAAAAAGCCGATTTCCCAGGCACATGTGGCCATGGGAGCAACAAGTTTTGGCATCAAAGACCCGAAACGCATTCCCTTCTTCCTTCTTGTAAATATCCTGGGCGGTCCGGGCATGAATTCCAGACTCAATCTTTCTCTGAGGGAGAAGTATGGTTTCGTTTACGGCATTGACGCCAATTATTCTCCGTACCTGGAAACGGGGCTATTTGGGATCTATTTTGCTACGGATCCGAAAAATCTTGAAAAAAGTCACAGGATCATACGTAGAGAACTGAAGTTACTCAAAACAAAACCACTGGGGCAGCTTCAACTTCATCAGGCCAAACAGCAGCTCAAAGGGCAGCTGGCCATGTCGGAGGAAAACAACAATGCTGTGATGCTCATGATGGCAAAGAGTATGTTGGATTTGAACAAAGTCCCCGACCTGAATGAGTTATTTGACCGGATCGATCAAGTGGATGCAAAGCAACTGATGGACCTGGCCAATGAATCTTTTGATACAGACAGGTTGAGCGTACTTACGTTCAAGCCTGAAAGCGTATAACTCTTTTTGACATCAGTTTAAATCCAGGGGATGTGTCAATCGCCCGAATAAAGCCATTCGCTGTCCCTGAATATTGCTGGGTCCGCACTCGCGCAATGATCTTAGCAATGCAGGATGTTTATAATAATCATAAGCCAGGTAAAGTGCATTTCGCCGCGCCAAAGTGAAACAGTGAGATACAATTGGATTGTCAATCACAAACAGGTAAGCCTGTAGTAATGAACCTGACCCATCTTCTTCTACATTGTCATAGATCATGGTATTTCCCTGACGGCGCAGAAATTCCGCATGCGCTGTAAGGTGCTCAATGTGCGTCATGGTATAACTGGTGCCACTTCCCTTAGAGGGAAGATGATCACCATCAATTGGGTCATCACCTCTCCTGATCTCTTCAGGAATTCCACCATGTGGCAGGATCCCCCAAATAGATACTTTGGCATCCATTTTCCATTCATCGGTGGTCTTCATCCGATGGAGCTGATACTGGTTGTGTGAGTCAAATGCTTCTTTTGGGGACATACTTTGCTCCACCGGGCTCAGCTCTTCTAATTTCCAGTCCGGATGATCCATCAAGTACCAGGCGATCAGGGCTGCAGAAAACGATCCGGCCACACCCCAGTTGTTTTTTCTGAACCTGCTGGCCCAGGCAACTTTGGGATACATCACATCCCGGAGCCACACCTGGTAGGATAATTTATCGTCTGCTGACCAGCCTCCCCAGCCTTCCAACAGATCTGCAGCATAGATGTATGGGGTCCCTCCTCTTGACAGGTTAAGAATGCCTTGTGCTCCCCAGTGGAATTTTTCCTCCTCAGCATTGCGATAATCATAGGTATCTGTGAGGTCAAGGATCACAGACCTGCATTTTTGGGCATATTTCTGATCGCCTGTCAGGTGCCAGACCAGGGCGGTGCCATAAGCCAGCTTCCCTCCTGTTGAGCTGATCTGGATGGGATTTTGGGATGATCGGCCCACAACCACCACTTCTCCGGACAATTCGTCCCAGGATTCAGACTGAGCCATTAGGGTGTCTATAAACTCCAGGAACTCAGCTACGTTGGTTTTATGAGGTTCTACCCCCTCAGCTGCCAGTTTTCTGATCTCTGACAATTCTTTGGGCGACACCAGCACGCCTTCAGCATCATCGATCAATGGGCCTTTGTCCTGTTTGGATAACTGACCGCATGCATATAACATGATTAGCGACAAAAGAAAGTAGGGTTTCATATTTCTATTCAACATTCAAACTACTGCTGCGCTGTTTTCGAAGCTTTATGGTATCTAAAACGACGATAATGAATAAAACCAAGACAATAAAGGCACTTATAGGCCAGGTGATCAGCGTTAGCCATCCCAATACCATCCAGCTACAGTTACCTTCATGGCATGGCACTCCGGTCTGTAGCTCGGAAATCCAGGCTCCTGTCACCCCGATGAGCACAGGCGAAAAACCCAATAGGAGAATAATTGCCGACCATAAGACAAACCGGGTGAGGTAGTGGCGCCTTTTCTTAATAATTATACCCAAAGGAGATCAGTCTATTTTGCCCAATAATCAACAACCGTCACATCTTCAAGATGTGGACCCAGCACTTCACCGAACGCCTTGTGATCAGGATGCGGCAAGTAAATAGCCCTGTCTTCTTCACTCTCGAATGTGAGGAAAAAGCAATGGGTAAACCCTTTATTCAATCCTTCAGGGCTGTTGTTTAGTCCCCATTCCAGGTCTGTGATCTCTTTGATTTTGGATTTTAAACCAATAAAAGCCTCTTCCACTTTTTTGATATCGGCTTCAGTGGCTGATTCTTTAAATTTTAATAAAACGACATGGCGTAATTGGGGTGAAGCTTTCATTTCTGTGTTCGTGGTTGAAGTAGATTCTGTTGTTGATTTTGTGTCACAGCTACTTACTAAAAGTGCTGCAACAAAAAGTGGTAAAAGATATTTCATAATCATTGAAGGTTCGGACTCGTGTTAATGGCACTAAACTAGGTCATCGCATGGTTTATTCAAAGTGGTACTCCAGGCTCCAGACATGACACTAACATTGATTGGTGATTTTCTGATCATCAGAAAGAAAACGTCAAACCCAGATTGATATCATTAAACAGTGTGTCTATAGGAACCAGGGGCATGGGATCATAGATATTTTGATATAACACCGTCAATCCAAGGAACTCACTGATGTTATAAGTCAGCTCGAAGCTTCCGGCTAAACGATAATTTTGCCATGAACCAGAGATATGAGGTTGGTAATATAAACTGACATCAAAATTGAATACCTCGTTAAATGTCTTTTTTAAACTAAAATAGGTGGCTCCCCTAAATCGGCTCACTTCTACAGGAATTGGATCTTCAGGTATCAACAACGAATCGGATACACCTGTATAATTCCACCTTTCATATTCATACAGGCCTCCTAACCCTGCATAGATACCTATGGATGGCCTCACGAGTATTCTCCACCGCAGGTAAGCGCCGCCGGCATACTTTCTATCCAATCCCCGTATTTCCTGCCAATGCATCTGAAAAAATGGCTCAAAAGCCAGTTTTTTGTCTTGAATAATTCGGTATTCCAGATATACAAACCCTCCGCTCATCAGGTTCTCTTTCCCAAACCTGGCATATTCTAACCTATTAGCTGCTGTTATTGCATGTTTATTAAAACGTAAGGAGATGTCAGCAGTATTGGCTATTTCAAAATAGCTCTCCTTCAAATTCCTGTACCTAAAACTGGGAGTAAAACTACCCTGGATCATTTTGGTGGTATCTATGATCACATTAAAGTTCTCGGTATGTAGTACCTGGCTAAACCCCACATTAGAGATATGTATCAAAATAATAAGAAGTAGACAATGAATTTTCATTTTCCCTGGTTTAGCTCATGTTTCAGGTCATATACAATTATTAAAATGTGATCCATTTAAATATCCTCTGCATCATAACAGCTAACTATCTTAAATTACAAAAAAATCAATCCTCCTCCTAAATGCATTTCGTTAGTTCGAGTATTTACCTCAAAGCCAAACAACTCGCCCTCGCAGGAGGCATGCCCCATGACCAGTTTGATCATCATCAGTCTATCAAGGATGTTCAGCATGGTGGGAAATACATTCCCATAGCACTCCTGCTTGAAGTTTATGAATGGGCCATACAAAACTTGTCCCCTGACTTTAGCGTCAATCAGGGAAAGCAGCTAAATCCGGATGACTATGGAACACTTGGACTTTCCTGGAAAACCTGTTGGCAAGCAAAAGATATTCTGGATCGTACAGAGCGATTCATGGTACTGGTCACAGATCATGGCAGTATCAGAATAGAAGAATCCAATGGGTTCACAACAGTTTACATGCTCAGAGACGCCGGTCGTTTGGGGATTGAGATTGCCAATGAGGTAAGTTTTGTCATGCTGGCCAATATCATCAATGAAGTAACCGGAAAAACGATCACTCCCTCCCGGGTTACTTTCAAACATACTGCCCGTTCAGCAGATCCTTTTACCTCTTTTTTTGGTTGTCCGGTTCATTTTGATCATCAGCACTATTCTATTCAATATAAAACCGCTGACCTGGACGTGCGTACGATTAAAGCAGATAAAAGCATTCACCAGTTTCTGGTAGAGCGGATGGATGAAGAAAAGCGTGGTATCCACGCAAGTGCCGATCAACTGATGAGCAAGATCCACAAACTAATAGAAGAATCACTTCCCAGTGGCATCCCAAGCATCATCCAGGTAGCTGATTATCTGGGGATGAGTGCCCGCACCTTGAAACGCAGATTATCTGATAAAGGGATCACCTTTCGGGATTATGTCCAGCAAATTCAGCAGGAAGTGGCCACTGACCTGATCCGCAACTCCACAAGATCGATGGCTGAGATCGCTTTCCAAACCGGGTTCTCTGAGCAGAGTGCCTTCAACAGGGCTTTTAAGCGCTGGACAGGCCAATCACCGGTAGATTTCCGCAAAAACCACTGATTAGATTTCCTTTTGGCCCGAAGTGTCAAGGGATTGGCACACCTGGTCAAGCAAGCCATCGCTGCTCCCATCAATTTTACTTCATCATTTAAAAACAAAAATCATGACAAAGACAATGAAATTAATGATGGGTTTGGTACTGATAGCAGTTCTATCCTCATGTGGAGTAAACAGGGCAATGATCTTCAATCAAAATCAAAATGCCACGCAGGTACACATGAAAAGCAACAACTTCAAGGTGGTAGGAAAAGCCAAAGGCACTTCAGATGTTGACTACGTGCTCTTCTTTGGAGGAGCAAAAAAGAAGAATCTTTATGATAAAGCCTATGCAGACATGCTGGAACAAGCCAACATTGCTGGCGGACCAATGGCAGTGGTGAATGTCCTGACTGAAGAGCAGGTAGGTGGCGTGCCACCATTCTATTATACAAGGACAGTTACTGTTACAGCAAACGTGATAGAGTTTATTGATTAAAACTCATAAGGACTAATATGAAGAGGAAACCGATGATCAGGTCATCGGTTTTTTTTATTCAGTAGATGAGAAAACGAGGCACAATTGGGACAACCTAATATGGCCCGAAGTGTCAAGGGATCGGCACAAGATGTCAAGCATGCGGACTGGTCTCAAAGCAACTTTACATCAGAAATTAAAACTGGATTCTCAAAATCAGAACAACCATGAAATCATTAAAATCACAAGCAAGAATTACAGGGCTTCTGTACCTGTTTGTTATCATCTGTGCGGGTTTTAGCCAGGGCTATGTCCGGGCCAACCTGGTCATCCCGGGAGATGCTGTAGCCACTGCTTCAAACATTCTGGAAAACATCGGCCTTTTCAGGTTAGGGCTGGCATCGGACATGATAGCCTTCATTGTGGACGCTATTATCTCGGTGATGTTGTATCAATTACTTAAACCATATGGTCAAACCCTCGCGTTAGCCTCTTCTGCATTGAGGCTCATCGCTCATCCAGCCATTGGAGCGCTCAATCTACTCAATCACTTCATGGCCTATCATGTACTCAGTGGGGCAGATTTTCTTTCAACTTTTGACAGTTCACAATTAGAAAGCCTGAGCCTGCTGTTTATGGATGCCCACAGATACGGATACCTGGTCGCCGGGGGATTCTTCGGTCTGCACTGTCTGTTTCTTGGAATATTACTCATCAAAGCGGAATGGGTCCATAGCTTCTTTGGATGGATGATGATCCTGGCTGCAATGGGTTACCTGGCAGAAACTTTTGGTGACTTTCTCTATCCTGGAAATGAAGAGGTACTGGCCTGGATCGTGGGGCTTTCCGCAGCGCTGGGGGAAGTAGAATTAACCCTTTTCCTGCTCATCAAAGGCATCAGAAAAACACAAGCAGCAAACTCAAAACTTAATGAATCATGAAAGCCATAGTAAACAAAAAATATGGTTCACCGGACATTTTGGAGCTAAGGGAAATAGCCCGACCGGAACCGAAACCCAATGAAATACTGGTTAGGGTGCTTGCCGCATCGGTCAACAAGGCTGACTGGCATATCCTGAATGGAAAACCTTTTCCCGTCCGGGTGATGTCAGGATTGAAGCCCAAATACCAGATCCTTGGAGCCGATATCGCGGGAGTGGTAGAACGTATAGGAGCTAAAGTCACGCAATTCAGACCTGGTGAAGAAGTATACGGTGACTTATCAGCTAGTGGCTTTGGAGGATTTGCAGAATACACTATCACATCTGAGAAGTTCCTGTCGAAAAAACCCTCCGGTTTTACCTATGAGCAGACGGCTGCCCTCCCTATGGCGGCCGTAACTGCACTTCAGGGTCTTCGGGATAAGGGTGGAATCAGTCCGGGGGATGAAGTACTGATCAACGGTGCATCCGGAGGCGTGGGAGGATTTGCCATCCAGATAGCCAAAGCATTTGGAGCCAGAGTCACAGCCGTTTGCAGCACCCAAAAAGTGGATCTAGCCCTTCAACAGGGAGCAGATACAGTGATTGATTATAAAAAGGAAGATTTTACCCGAATGGAAAAATCCTATGACCTGATATTCGATACTGTTGCCAACCATCCAGTACAATCCATTGAGCAGGTTTTAAAAAAAGGAGGGAGCTATGTATCATCTGCCTTCTCACCGGGAGCCATGTTTATGGGTCCATGGATATCGGTCATAAGAGGAAAAGTCATGACCAACTTGCTTGCCAGTGCCAACCAGGCCGATCTGCAATTTATCAGCAAGCTGGCTGAGGAAGGAAAGTTAAATCCAGTCATCCATGGCACTTTCACGCTGGATGATGCCCCAGAAGCTTTAAAGATTATGGGAAGAGGAAGTTTATCCGGGAAGCTGGTCATTTCGATGTGACGGGCACATATTGAGTATACTGGTTACAGTTACTTCTTTTCAATCCACCAGGCCCACACCACAAAGATCCACATGGCATTCGCTGACCATGCAACTGCCTGAACCGAGGGAGGTGCCGGTCCCAAAAGATTCATTGTGTATATGACCAGAAAAAACAAGATGAGTGTCCAGTAGGCTATTTTCCGCTTTGGGCGAACCGTATTGTAATACAAGAAAACACCCGTAAGGAACAGGCCAACTTCAAGGATAATTGCCACAACCGGTAAATCCCATAAGCCCAGTCCAACTTTGGTTGTGCCAAATGGTGAAATCGGCAAGTCTGGTCTGTGTGTCAGGAGATCCAGCACCCAATGGCTAAAAACCAGGATACCCAGTAGGATTGACCCTTTCTTGTTTTTAGTAAATAAATAGTAAACCGTTGAAAATAGTATCCCCCATACAAGTGCTGCAAGCAGGCTGTGGGACCAGGGATAAGAAACAAAGTTGAGTGGTGTCAGTGCTGTATTTCCGACTTCAATTTCGAATGTCTCAAGTCCCAGCAAAACAAAAATGGGCCACAATAAATCCAAAAACTGAACAGCCACAAACATGATAGCCAGGGAGGGGAGCTTGTCAATCTTTTTTGCTGACAAAGCCAATGCGTAATGTCCTATAAACATGCAGTAAATCTATCTTTTTTCCTGCAATTCATTTTTACGGGCTACTTAAATATACTCCCCCACAGTCGCCACAAAATTGGCTTTTCCAAATAAAATTGGCGAATGATTCAGTTACTCATTGAGCTTAATGTTTGTTGTTTGCCGTTTCTCTTTTTCGCTGTTTCCTCTTTTTGGATTTACTCTTGTATTCAGCAATAAACCTGCTGATCTCTTTCCTGTCTTTTTCGGTTAGCGGTTCACTTTCAATAATGAAATCCACGCCTTTCGGTTCTTTTAAATAGCCCATGTCTTTAAGTTTTAAATTACTTTTTGTTAACCTGGAAACTTCTGTTTGAAAGCTGTCTCCTGAAATTCTATTGCGTATGGAATTTGTCAAGTCATCTATCCAAAAATCAAGTTTCTCCTGTTTCTTAGCCATCAAGTAAATTTAATAATTCTAGGCTGAGAATTTTACATAATTTTTAGAACCAAGCTTGTTGAAAAGTCTGTATTTTTCTTAATAATGTTACCGAACCATCTCTGCATCCGGTCGACCCCATCCGAACACAGAGGATCAGGTTGATAAAATAAAACAAAACTAATATCACACTTTCTGAAAACTGGTCCCGCAGAGGGACCTGGTTTGGCTGGCTCCACCATATTATGTAAGTACAATTAAATGCCTGACGAGCAGGGGTGTAAAGGAACTGTGGAAACACTGCGGACGCACTGCGGAAGCAGACCGGAGTCACTCGGTTGAACCAGAAGACCCCTAAATATTAAAATAATACAATTTTTGGATGTAATGTTGTGATATTTTGAGGTGCATGATGATACTCCAGACTGGTGAACAGAGGGTGGGTTATAAGGTTTCTAAAAGATAACTACCTCATCCTATTGAATAGCAATTATATGATTATTCTAAGAAAGTAAGGATTTGGAAATCTCTTTTTTATCTGAAGTCCGACATGCCCTGCAGTACATGCCATATGGAACTGATTTTTGTGATGGCTTTTTATTTGGAACGGACAGTCTTTTTGATTAATATTTGTATAGATTCTAAAGAACTAGCAGTTGACTCCCGGCAAATCTTTTACTTTCATTTTCCTTTTGCAGTTTCTTTTGCCTGCATGCCAACAGGCACACCGCGATCAAATAAAATCGAATTCGGAAGAAACGCTAGCGTTGAATGCCCGGAGTCAAATAACGAATCAGGAAAAAGTATCGGAGGAGCACTTTGATACCCTTTTATGGAAACCTTCTGAAACGGCAATCATCATTTGTGATATGTGGGATGTTCACTGGTGTGATAGCGCCACGAAACGTGTAGCGGCAATGGCTCCCAAAATAAATGAATTGATCAAAGAGGCAAGAAGCAAAGGTGTTACCATAGTGCATGCACCCAGTGGAACGATCGATTTCTACAAGGAGCACCCAGCCCGGCAACGGGTATTGACTGCACCTTTTGCCAAGCCTCCCATCCCTATCCAACCCTGGTATCACCTGGATAGCTTATCTGAAGGCCCGCTGCCAGTAGACGATACTGATGAGGGGTGTGATGCTCCCAACAATTCTCCGAAGGGCGTATGGACACGACAAATTTCAAGTATTAAGATTGATAACATGGATATTATTTCGGACGACGGACAGGAAATCTACAATTACTTTGCACAGCAGGGCATTCGCAATGTGGCTATTTGTGGCGTGCACACAAATATGTGTGTACTGGGAAGATCCTTTGGAATCAGGGGTCAAACAAAGGCAGGTAAGAATGTGGTCCTCATCCGTGACATGACCGATAGTATGTACAACCCGGAAATGCCTCCATTTGTAAGTCATGCGGAAGGCACTGAAAAAATTGTCGAGCACATCGAAACTTACTGGTGTCCCAGTATTCTAAGTAGTGATTTCATGGAGCCATCCTGAAAATGGAAACAGCACTATTCGAAATCACGGATTAAAGAAATGACAAGCGCTGTTTGGAATTTGTAGCCATCAATATTCGAATTTGCTATCGTCTCTGAAAAATTGTACGGGATTTGGAATCCTTTTTTATCTGGAGCCTGACATACCTTGTGGAACATGTCGAACAGCGAGGATCGTTTGTCATAATTATTTAATTCCAGACCTTCCACCAAGACTTTTTCTTGATCGGTTGACCGTCATCAGTAAAATGCTGCCTGTAGCTTCCCCCTTCGATTTCTTTAGTTACTAGGTTCACTCGAAAATCTATCCAAGTATCTGCATCATTCACTGGGTCATAGGATTCCCCTGTTAAGAAGGAGTCGTTCAGTTCCAAGTTTCTTATGCCATCCCATGAAATTCTTGGGGAAGTCCAAACAATGCCAGAACCGTCAAAAAGTTCAATTTTGGTATCATCGGCAAATATTAGTTGCTCGTCATCAATTGGGATTACTTCTCTAATCGAGATGCCAAATGTTTTTTCTGGGATTTCAGAGTCAGGATTCATGAGATATCCCATCCCATTTGCAATTACCAGCACTTTGCCGGTTTTGTATTCTCTAGTGTAGCAACAGTTTGCCCAGCCAAGTTTGAAGTTCGCAACCCAAGTTGACCCGTCTGACTTGGTGAACTTTACTACATAACCTTCACTGTAGAACTTTTTTCCATTCTCAGCAACTGGAATATACATTGGTCCATGAGTCGGAAGTTGGTCAAGTACCTCGTATCTGTTTTCCATGCATCAATTACCTATCACAAAGTAGTATCATCATTACTGTTACTTGCCTTGACGTATAAAAATTTAGAAGAAAGCACCTTTATCAATCCATAAACAGCGACGGCAGAAACAGTGAAATATCCGGAAACAGTGTCACGAGGGTAAGCACAATCAGACTAAGCAACAAAAACGGAATATTGGCCCGGGCTACCTGCGCTATGGAGGTCTTGCCGATGCTGGAGGTCACAAACAGGCAAATACCTATCGGTGGAGTTGTTAGTCCGATGATCAGGTTGAGTACAGCGATCACTGCAAAGTGAACGGGGTCCACCCCTACTGACATGGCAACCTTAAGCAGGATGGGGAACATCACCAGTAGCGCGGCTATCGTTTCCATGAATGTCCCAATAAAAATCAAAGTGATGTTGATCAGCAACAGGATCACGTATTTGTTATCTGAAAAACCGAGTAAGCCATCTGATATAGACTGTGGCACCCTTTCAATGATCATGATCCAGCCGAACAGGTTGGCAAACCCAACCAACACCATCAGTGAAGCCGATAGCTTCATGGATTCCAGCAATATCTTAGGTAAGTTTTTGAAATTAAGTTTTTTATAGAAGATACCCACCACCATCGCATAAAGTACGGCTACCACAGAGGCTTCCGTTGGTGTGAACACCCCACCAATGATCCCAAACAATACGATGAAGGACATGAGTAAAGACCAAAAGGTATCGATG
The DNA here is from genome assembly GCA_965223915.1 of Cyclobacteriaceae bacterium. Lineage (GTDB taxonomy): Bacteria > Bacteroidota > Bacteroidia > Cytophagales > Cyclobacteriaceae > UBA7330. The sequence goes on from OZ245027.1 coordinate 6,047,381, forward strand.
AAGCCTTTTCCGATCTGAGCAAAGGAGCTTTTTTCGTGCTTAGGGTAACCTTTTTTCTTGGCTATCACATAGGAAACAGCAATCATCCCGAACCCCAGCATAAATCCCGGTACAGCACCTGCCAGAAACAACCGACCAACCGACAGACCTGTAAGTGTGGCTGCAATAATCATGGGTACACTCGGCGGAATGATCGGCCCTACTGTGGATGATGAGGCGGTCACTGCACAGGAGAATGCTCCATCATACCCCTCCTTCTTCATGGCAGGGATCATCACTGCACCGATACTGGAGGCATCAGATACAGCTGTTCCTGAAATACCGGCAAACAGCATGGAAGACCCTACATTGGCCATGGCCAGCCCACCCCGGATATGTCCCAGCAGGTGGTTACAAAATGATATTATCTTATCCGTGAGACCGCCATGGTTCATCAGGTTTCCAGCCAGGATAAAACCCGGGATACTTAATAGCACGAAGACGTCTATGCCTGAGTAGAGCTTGGCTGGTATGATGATCAGCGAAATGTCATTAAACAACAGGTATACCAGACAAGACAAGCCCAAACTGAAGGCTACCGGAATACCCAGGAAGAGACAAAGAAAAAAGACTGCAAATAATAGATAAATCATGGGTTGGGTCTTATTGTTTGAATGATCTCCTTGACGGAATACCAGGTCACTGCTAAGGCCATCAGTGTGATCCCTGCGAAGGGTATGGCCATGGATATGCCCATACTGGGTGACTGTTCGTTGGTTCCCATCTGTACATACTGGAGTGACCAGATGCCTGTTATGACAAAAAGCACGACAGTGCAGATCGCAAAAAATACCTTCAACCATTTTTGCCAGGTCTCATTCATGGCATTGAAGAAAATATCTAATTGAACATATTCCTGGTCTCGCAATGCCAGACCGGCGCCAAAGCTCATGGTATAGATAAAAAACACCCGGGCGGCTTCTTCTGTCCAGGAAGGTGCACTCTCCATAAAAAACCGACCATAGATCTGGATGATCACCGAGGCCAACAGGGCAAGGGTGCTGATTAGTGTTCCGGCTGAAAGGATTTTACCAAACATACTAGTTTCGGGTCACGGTTAATATTTCGTTATAGATTTTCTGCATTTCAGGTGACAAGCTCTTATAAATAGCGTCTGTACACTTTTCGGCAAAGGCATCCTTATCCACTTCCACGAAGGTCATACCCTTCTCCTTCAATTCCCTTGCAAGCGTTTGCTCATTCTCCAAAAACAGCTTCCGTTCAAACTGATGCATTTCTTCGGCACACTCCATAAAGATCGCCCTTAGGTCATCTGGCATGTCCTGATATTGCTTTTCTCCCAACACAGGATAAGCCCAGCTGACCACATGACCGGTCAGATTGAGGTGACTCTGGACCTCTGCAAACCCTGCTGCTTTGATCATCGCCAGAGGGTTCTCCTGAGCTTCGATGGTGTTCTGCTGTAGTGAAGTGAAAACTTCCGAAAAAGCCATAGGTGTAGGTTTTGCCCCCATGGCCTCCCATGCGGTCACATAAACAGGCACGGTAGGCACACGAATGATGATGCCATTGAGCTCGTCCGGATGGGTGATGGGTCTTTTGGATGTCAAATGTCTTGGGCCACGCTCAAAATAGGTTACTGGTCGAAGGCCTGTCTTGTTGATGATCTGCTCTTCCATGTAATCACTAATAGGATGATTGACCAGCTTTTGAAGGTCTTTGCTATCCCGAAGCAAAAATGGGAGTTCACAAAATACGGCTTCATCCACCCAGTTCGTCAGGATAGAGGCGGTAATGGTCATGTCGATCACCCCGGCCTGGATCAGTCGGATAGATTCAATCTCTTTGCTTAGCTGCTCCGCATGATAGACCTCCAACTGGATCCTTCCATTGGATTTCTCGTCAAGTCTTTTACTGAAAAATTCAAAAGCCCGCGACCAGGTATGATCTTCATTGGTGATGAGGCTGGCACGTAAAAGCACTTCTGGCTCCTTTTCTGACTTACAGCCAAATAGAAGTATTAAGGATAAGAAAAGCGTGGTGTATTTTATTTGAAAAGATTCAGATAAAATCATCAAATTGTTCATTATTGGGTTAGGTGGATCAAATATATCTTATTTACTGAGATTATTTAATCTGAGTGGCAAGGACTCTTTCCCACAGAGTTGAAATCTTTTATTTTTACGCCATGTCCCTGATCCCAGAGCTCCTCCAGAATTATTCCGAAAATCATACCAGCGAAGAAAATGATCTGCTGGCCCTGATCAACAGGGAGACGCACCTGCACGAATTGCGTCCAAGAATGCTCTCTGGCCATTTACAAGGTCGTTTTCTTTCCATGTTATCGAAGATGATCCGGCCAAAATACATACTGGAGATTGGTACTTATACCGGCTATTCAGCGTTGTGTTTGGCTGAGGGGCTGCAGAAAGACGGAAAGTTGATCACCCTAGAGAAGAATGAGGAATTGAAAGAAAAAGTTGCCGGGTATTTCAAGCAATCATCCTTCGACGATCAAATAGAAGTCAGGATCGGTGAAGCGGCTAAGATCATCCCTCAACTGAATTACTCCTGGGACATGGTCTTTATAGATGCTGATAAGGAAAACTATCCGGTATATTATGATCTTACCATAGATCATTTACGTTCCGGAGGATTGCTTCTGGCAGACAATGTCTTGTGGAGTGGCAAGGTCTATGCCCCGCATGCCCGGGATAAGGTCACTGAGGTCATCCGTTCTTTCAATGAGATGGTACAAAAGGATCCAAGGGTAGAAAACATATTGTTCCCAATCAGGGACGGGATTATGATGGTGAGGAAAAAATGATCCGAAAGGCTTCTTTTCTATTGATATTCATTCGCTCATGCTATTTGTTTGCTGGTGATTTTCCAATCCCCCAGGTGCCGAGCAGCATAGAGGTAGCCGGAGTAAAACTAAAAATCACGCAAGAGGCTCAGCGGGAGATCCAGAAGGATGTGAATGCACTCCGGGCCAGTGAAAAATATTTCAACATAAAACTGGATCGGGCAAATCTTTACTTTCCTATCATAGAAAAAGCCTTAAGAGAAGAAGGTGTGCCAGACGATCTTAAATTTCTATCTCTTCAGGAAAGTGCACTGATCTCTGATCAGGTTTCTACTTCCGATGCTGTCGGCTACTGGCAATTCAAGGACTTTACTGCTCGTGAAGTAGGCCTCAGGGTAGATAGTAAAGTGGACGAGAGAAAAAATGTGGTGTCCTCCACACATGGTGCAGCCAAATATCTGAAGCGAAACAACTTCATGTTTAAGAACTGGATCTATGCTGTGAATGCATATATGACCGGTCCTGGGGGAGTGAAACCCTACATAGATCAGGAGGGTATTGGTTCAGACCGGCTGACCATTACCCACAAAACCCATTGGTATGTGAAGCGTTTTATTGCACACGTAATTGCCTTCAGAGAGGATGTGGGTAAGCCTCACTCTGAAGGAATGGAATTGATGGTTTATCGACGGGGCGAGAACAAGGACCTCAAAGAGATTGCTAGAGAGTTGGAAGTCAATCAGGACCTGGTGCTCCATTACAATAAGTGGCTATCCTATGGCAAGGTACCGGACGACCGGGTATATCCTGTTATTATTCCCATCAATGGCCAAAGGCCAAAGATTCCTGAGCCCAGGCGTCAGGAGGTTGTACAAAGAACTCAATATCCTGAAAAGATCGTGGATGAACTCAATACCATGAGCAAGACAATCTTCATGGAGATCAACAACCGACAAACAATTCTGGCCATCAAAGGTGATAACCTAAAATCACTGGCCGAGAAGAGTGGTAAAACCATTGAAAAACTCCGCAAATACAACGATCTGGGAGATCATCAGGGCTCCGAAGCCGGAAAATTTTACTTTACCGAATCAAAACGAAGCCGGTCAAAGATCCGGTATCATGTGACAGCATACGATGAAACCTTATGGGATATTTCGCAACGCTATGGGATCAAATTGAAAAAGCTGAGAAAAAAGAACAGGATAGAGGAATCGGAATCCCTTAAACCTGGCAGAATTCTGTGGCTCAAACAAAAACAACCAAAGGATATGTCTCCTGTTTACCGAAAAGTAACGGCTCCAAAAATGGTCAGACCAGAATCTCCCGGCGTGATCAGACCTGCGGTTGCACCCCCGACCCAACATCCTCCGGAGACTGTGGTTAAAAAGGTTATTGAACCAGCTTTTCCTGAAAAAAAGACTCCTAAACCTGTTGTTCAAAAAGCGGAGGAAACAACTCAGCCTGTTAATTCCACTTCCATTAACAGACCCAAGAACAACCATCCTGTGGATGTTCATGAGGTAGTCTCAGGTGAGTCCTTATATGGCATAGCTAAACAGTATGATATTCCCATGGAAGATCTGCTGGAATGGAACGGCCTCCGTAGAAATGACCCCATCAATCCGGGTCAAAAGCTTATGGTGGTAGCACCCCTTGAGATGAGTACTTCTGAAGAATATGTGGAAAGCTCCATACCAGCCCCTTCTGGTAATGAGACCACACATAGGGTGCAGCCCGATGATACCTACTACAGCATATCCAGAAAATATGGGATCGAGATCGGGGTAATTCTAAAAAGGAACCGGCTGGAAGTCGATATGCCTATCAAGCCGGGTCAGGAGCTCATTATTCCGGTTGTTGATCAAAGTTCTACCCGCACAGTTTCTTCAGGATCATCCAACAATACCTATACCGTACAGGCCGGCGACACCTTCTACAAAATTGCTCGAGAATTTAGCCTGAGTGTTGAAGCTTTGATGAAACTAAATAATAAAGAAAGACCAGACCTTGCTATCGGAGAAGTGCTGAAGGTAAAAGAATGACTTAAAATTCAAAGTCTAATCCCAGGCGATCTTTTAGGTCCTTGAGTGCAGGATTCTGCTCCACCATATAATCGTACTTTTCTTTGCTTGTATACAGCTTCTTGGACTTTTCCTGTTCAGACACCTCCTTCTGAAGCTGAATAGAAGAATTTTTCAGGTGTTTCCTAAAATACTGGACTATCCCCTGCTCCAGCCGCTCCAAAATACTGGTCTCCAGCGAGCTGGCCAATTGGATCATCACGTCATGCTCACCCGTTTTAGCTACAGACCGGTTCAACACGAGCATCTCAGTATCTGATACACCCTTTTCTTCGGATTCCTTTTTATAAGCCAGCCAAACTTCTTGTAGGGCTTGTTCATCAAAAGCATTTTCCTCCTTTGGAGCCATGGGAGTCGCTTCGGCTTTGACCGCCTTTTCAATGGGTTTTTTTCTGAAGATACTTGGGGTCTCTTTTGGCTGAGCAGAAGTGTTCGGCACTACAGGAGAGATCTTTGGAGTTTGTGGCGCTGGCTTCTGCTCAACCGGTGCCGGATCTGGGGCTGGTTTTGTGGTCGCCTCGGGCGCTTTTTGCGCTTCTTTTATTGCTGGTTTTTTCTCCGTTGGTTTGCTTTCAACAGCCGGTTCGGGAGTCTTTAGCTCGCCATGGCTACTTTTTTTTTTGCTCCATCACCGGAGCTTACTTCTGCGAGTCGCACTGCATTGTTGAGTTGAGTCAATTTCATCAGGCAGAGCTCAATGTGCAGTCTTTGATTTCTGCTTATTTTGTAGTTCAGATCAAATTGATTCATCAGGTTCAACCCGGTAAGCAGATATGAACCACTTAGTTCATTGGATTGTGACAGATATCGCTGCTTGACAGATTCGGATACCTCCATCAATTTCACAGTCTCTTGGTCTTTTGATATAAGCAGGTTTCTGAAATGTTCCTGAAGCCCATTGAGAAAGTTATGCCCATCGAAACCGTTTCGGATTACTTCATCAAAAAGCAACAACGCGTTGGACATGTCTTCATTCCTCAGGTAGTCGGTCACCTTGAAGTAATATTCGTAATCAAGAATGTGCAGGTTCTTGATCGTGTTTTGGTAGGTGATCTTGTTGTCCGAAGAAAAAGTAACGATCAGATCAAACAATGACAAGGCATCCCGCATAGCACCATCAGCTTTTTGGGCGATAAGATGCAGGGCTTCCTCCTCGGCTTCAATTTTTTCCTGATCGGCAATCTTCTGCAACTGCACAACGATATCATTGATCTCGATCCTGTTGAAATCATAGATCTGGCATCGGGACAAAATGGTTGGGATCACTTTGTGCTTTTCCGTGGTTGCCAGGATGAAAATGGCATATTCCGGTGGTTCTTCAAGCGTCTTCAGGAATGCATTGAAAGCCTGGGTAGACAGCATGTGCACCTCATCGATGATGTACACCTTGAACTTTCCTTGTTGTGGCGGGTACCGGACCTGATCGGTTAGATTTCTGATGTCATCTACGGAGTTGTTGGATGCAGCATCCAGCTCATGAATATTGAAGTTGGTATGCTGATTTTCAGCAGAAGCTTCAAAGTCATTGATCATCCTTGCGAGGATCCTCGCACAGGTGGTCTTCCCTACCCCTCTTGGACCGCAGAACAGCAAAGCCTGCGCCAGGTGGTTATTGTCAATCGCATTTTTGAGGGTAGTGGTGATATGGCTTTGTCCTACTACTTCTTCAAAACCCAGGGGCCGATATTTCCTTGCCGATACTACAAAACTTTCCACATCGTGAAATTAAGACAAAAGGAATAGAAATGAAGAGATGACATGGAAAATTCAATGTTGCTTTTTAAATTCTATCATTGTAAATATGAGTAGCTTAATTTTCACATAAGATGGTTGCTCAAATCTCACTCTTCATTACCATTCTTTTTTTGACGGAGATTGAAATTCAACTCCCAATTGAAGCTCCGGACAGGAAATTGATCGATTTCATTGAACTCACAGATATTGGTAAATTTGGCTTGCAAAGAGCTGCGCGAAAAGCAGTGCCTGCTCACCTGCACACAGGCATTGATATTAAGCGAAGCGCAGGAAACTACCTGAATGCGCCAATATTTTCAATTGACAGGGGTACTGTCATCAGTAAGCGGGAAGACGGTCCTTTTGCTCAACTGATCATTGAACATGATCGCGGGGACCTTGTCTACTGGACTGTCTATGAGCACATTGCAGAAATTCAGGTAGAACTTTTTCAGCAAGTAGACTCAAATACTCCAATAGCGAGGTTTTTCAATACAAATGAACTGGATCAATATGGTTGGCAATTTGACCATTTCCATTTTGAGATCTTAAAGAGAAGACCCGTCAGGATAAAACCATCGCCTGACAATCCGGAAAGGCTTTACCATTCATTCACCCTTGTTTGCTACGATGAGAGGGAGCTGATGAAAAACTTCTATTCGCCAATAGAATTTCTCTCCTCCCATTTCTAATTGTCTTAGAAAAAGCTGATATTTCATCTTGTATACAGTTGTACATTAATTTCCTTGTATAAATAACCTCCTAACCAAATGCCTAGAGTATCCATTATTGGGCTTACCCTTCTCTTGCTGATGGGTTGCCAAAAGCAAAAATCAAATTTATCCACCTTAGTAAAAGATGATTTCAGTAGCCCGAAGAATCTTTTTGTGGATCACATTAGCTCATTCACGGGTGGTGTCATATCCATATCCAGTGATATCAGACTTCGTCTTACACGCAGTGTTTCCGATAGCCTCATCGGGACTGCAATCGATGATATTTTTAGTTTTTCTCCTGCTATCAAAGGGAGCTCAAGCTGGGAAGACAATAGAACAATTGTTTTTCATCCGGAGTCTTACCTTGAGGGCAATCAAAAATATGAGGTGACAGCAGACCTCAAAAAGGTTATTCCTACTATTGATAGTGAAAAGCGAAATTTCAAGTTCATCTTTCAAACCCTCGTACAAAACTTTGAGGTTAAAGTTGAGGGAATAAAGCTCTATAACACCACCGATCTTTCCGATGTAAAAATTGAAGGGTCCCTTCAAACTGCTGATATTGTACAATTTGATGACCTCAAAAAAACAATCTCAGCCAACCAGTCAGGCAAAAACCTTGAAATCAATCTTGTGAATACGAAGCAGGATAATTTATATGAATTCAGCGTAGAGCATGTGAAAAGAGGGGATAATGAGGGTGAAGTTTCTGTCACAGTAAACGGAGATCCTATTCAGGTAGATAAAACAGAAAAAATCGATGTGAAAATCCCAGCGTTGGGTGATTATAAGATACTCTCAAGCAGAATTGTCCGTGGTGAGGAAAATTATATTTCGGTTCTTTTCTCTGACTTCCTGGATAGGAGACAAAATCTTTCAGGACTGGTAAAGCTTTCCAACACCAGCAACCTGCCCCGTACGGTCATTGACCTGAACGAATTGAAAATCTATCCTACTTCTGCAATGGAGGGCTCGGCTTTACTACAAATCAGTGCTGCCATCAAAAATATCGCAGGAGGAAAACTCAAAGAAGACTACAAGTCAACATTACAGTTCACTCAGATTAAGCCTCAGGTGAGGCTGGTTGATGAGGATAAGAAAGCCATTCTACCAAACTCCAATGGGCTGATTTTACCTTTTGAAGCTGTCGGCCTTAAAGCTGTAGATGTCACCATCATAAAGATTTTCGAAGACAATGTATTACAATATCTTCAGGTCAATAGCATGGGAGGTCGGAGTCAATTAAGCAGGGTGGCACGACCTGTTGCCAGAAAAACCGTTCCACTAAATACCAGCGGAGTGACTAGCCTAAATACATGGAACCAGTTTTCTTTGAATCTGGAGGATATTCTGAGTACAGAATCGGGCTCTATCTACCAAATTCGAATAGGTTTTCAGAAACGTCATTCGCTTTATTTCTGTTCGGACAGCGAAGACATTGAGTCTTTAGACATTGAAATGGATGAATGGGGCCCGGAAGAAGAGGACTCCTATTGGGATTCATACGAATACTATTACAACCCTGGCTACAGTTGGGAGGATCGCGATAATCCTTGCAGCGATTCGTACTATGGAAACCGCCGTAGTGTCAATAAAATGATCATGGCCTCCGACCTGGGTATTATCGCAAAGAAAAGAGATGGTGGTGACCTTCATGTGTTTTGCACGAGTTTGCTGAATACACAGGCTGTAAGCGACGCCAGTATTGAGATCTATGACTATCAACAACAATTGATTGGGAGTGATAAAACCAATGGCGATGGCATTGTCAAATTGACAACCAAAGGAAGACCTTTTGCCCTCATAGCGAGAAAAGGAAGTCAGATCGGGTATTTGAAACTGGACGATGGCTCTTCATTGTCACTGAGCAATTTTGATGTGACAGGCACAAAAATTCAAAGCGGACTAAAAGGCTTTATCTATGGAGAACGAGGGGTCTGGAGACCTGCTGATACCGTGCACCTGGGTTTTATCATTGAAGATGTAGAAAATTCCTTGCCTGAAAATCATCCTGTAGTCATGGAGCTGTATGACCCCAATCAAAAGCTCACTTACAGAAAGATCAGCAGTGAAGGTGTGGAAGGGATGTACAGGTTCGACTTTGTTACACCTTCGGATGCCCCTACCGGCAACTGGAGAGCAGAGGCCAAGGTAGGAGGAGCTAATTTTAGTAAGACCGTCAAAATAGAAACGATCAAACCCAATCGCCTGAAGATCAACCTGGAATTTGATAAAGATAGGTTCAGTGCGTCAGATCGGACCATCTCCGGAAGTCTGAACGTAAGGTGGCTAAGTGGTGCCAAGGCTAATAACCTAAAAGCAGAGTATGAGTTATTGCTCAAACCAGCCACCACCACTTTCGATGGATACCCGAACTACAGTTTTGACGATGAATCCAAGGAATTCTATAGTGAAAGAGAGATGGTATACCAGGGCAGAGTCAATGGTGAAGGGTTTGCCAGCATAAACATTGACCTCGGGAAAACAAAAGATGCACCCGGAGCACTTAATGCCATGCTTTTTGGCAAAGTCTATGAAGAGGGCGGTGATTTTAGCATTAACAATACTACCATCCCATACTACCCTTACACAAGCTTTGTAGGCCTAAAAGCTCCGGAAGGAGATAAAAGAGGAATCTTGCTCACTGACCAGGATCATACCATCCAAATAGCTACTGTGGATGCCAATGGAAATCCCGTTAGCCGAAGCAATCTTGACGTCTCTTTATATAAACTCAACTGGAAATGGTGGTGGGACAACTCAAGCGATTATCTGAGCAATTATGTTGGCAGAAGCTACAAGGACCCTATTCAAAAGGCCAGGGTCAGCACCCGCGATGGAACTGGTACATGGAAGCTAAGGGTTAACCATCCACAATGGGGCAGGTATTATCTACAGATTGAGGATCCCACTTCCGGCCACTCGGCTGGCCAAATTATCTATATGGATTGGCCAGGCTGGGCAGGCAAAGGCAAACGAGGGGAGCTGGGAGGAGCCACCATGCTCGATTTTGCTGTTGAGAAAGAAGCGTACAAGGTCGGAGAAAAGATTACGCTGTCAATACCCAGCACACCAAACAATAAGGTCCTGGTAAGTTTGGAAACAGGTAGTGAGGTCCTACAAACTTTCTGGGTGGATACCAAAGAAGAAACCACTTCCATTTCGTTTGAGGCCACTGGTGATATGTCACCTAATATTTATGCTCACCTCACGATGATCCAGCCCCACAGTCAAACTGCCAATGATCTGCCAATCAGACTCTACGGTGTGCAATCAATCAAGGTAGTGGACCCGCAAACCGTATTGGAACCCACCATCACCATGCCTGATGAACTCAGGCCTGAACAGCAATATACCATTGAGATCAGTGAACAATCAAAAAAACCGATGGCCTATACCATTGCTGTAGTGGATGAAGGGCTGCTGGATATCACCAATTTCACTACACCTGATCCCTGGAGTAATTTTTATTCCAGGGAAGCCCTGGGAATCAAGACCTGGGATGTCTATGAAGATGTAATGGGAGCCTTTTCGGGAAAAATGCAGCACCTGCTGGCTATTGGAGGAGATGGGGAAATCCAGCCTAAGGAAGAAAAGGAAGCAAACAGATTCAAACCCGTTGTCCATTTTCTGGGCCCCTTCCACCTAAAGCGAGGAGAAACTAAAAAGCATACCCTTAAAATGCCGCAATATATTGGTAGTGTTAAAACAATGGTGGTTGCAGCGTCCAATGGTGCCTATGGTAGTGTCGAAACCGCAACACCAGTAAAACAACCATTAATGGTTCTAGCTACCTTGCCCAGGGTGGCTGGACCAGGTGAGACCATGAAGCTCCCGGTAAATGTCTTCACCATGAACAACAGCATAAAAAATGTCTCAATCAGTGTCGAAGCGAGTGGCGCGCTCAGCCTTGCCGGACAAAAATCGGCAACTGTTCAATTCTCGGGATCGGGGGATCAAGTGGTCTACTTTGATGTGAAAGCAAAGCAGGTCATCGGAACAGGAAAGGTGAAAGTTGTAGCCAAATCAGGAAACCTGGAAGCTACCTATGACATAGAAATGAATGTGATCCCAAGAAATCCGATCACTACTGATGTGACTGACAAAGTGATCTCAGCGAATTCCAGCTGGGAGCTCATGTATTCACCCATCGGGATGCTGGGTGAAAATCATGGCACCATCGAGGTGTCGACACTGCCTCCGTTGAACCTTCAGCAAAGACTGAATTTTCTGATTAGATACCCGCATGGATGTATAGAGCAAACCACTTCCAGTGTGTTCCCTCAGCTTTTTCTAAGCAAACTAATGAAACTCTCACCGGATCGGATAAAAGAAGTTCAGAGAAATGTAGAAGCAGGTATCAACAGACTCAAGTCATTCCAAACCAGTTCCGGTGGATTTACTTATTGGCCTGGTGCTGACTATTCCAATAATTGGGGAAGCAACTATGCCGGACATTTCTTATTGGAAGCTAAGAGTTTGGGATATGCTGTGCCTGAAGGCATGCTTTCCTCATGGATCAGCTATCAAACTGATAAAGCAAACAACTGGGGACCCTCAAGTACCCAAGATGACAATGACCTCATACAGGCATACAGGTTATATACCCTGGCTCTGGCGGGAAGTCCTTCCATGAGTGCCATGAATAGAATGCGGGAGAGTAGCAAAGTCAGAAGATCCGCCAAATGGCGACTGGCCATGGCTTATGCAGTCGCAGGATATGGTTCGCAGGCAGAAGACCTAATCACAGGATTACCTGCCAGTGCAGATAGTACATTGAGGGATTACCGATATTCTTTCGGATCGGACACCAGAGACAAAGCCATGATCCTTGAAACGCTCATTGCCTTAGAAAAAAATGAGCAGGCATTTGAGCTACTTATGGATATTGCCAGGGCCATGGGTGACCAAGATCGATGGATGAGTACCCAAACCACCGCTTATTGTTTAATTGCAGTTTCAAAATATGCAGCCAATTTTAATTTGGATGAAGAAACTGCCGTTACGATTAGTGCAGGAAGTGAAACTGCAAACCTGAATGGGACGGATTTTCTACATCAGAAAATCATTAGCAATCCGGACCAGGAGATAAATTTGAAGTTAACCAATGAGGGTAGTTCCCCTGTCTTTGCAAGAATTATCAGGACTGGTATACCGATTGAAGGGACGGAAACATCTATTGAGAGGAATATCCAATTTAACGTCAATTATCAGGACACTGACGGCAATCCTGTGAACATCAATTCATTAAAACAGGGAACCAATTTTATAGCCCAAGTAACAGTCACCAACCCGGGTACAAGGGGAGTTTACAATGAAATGGCACTCACCCAGATTTTCCCATCAGGATGGGAGATCATCAATACGAGGCTTGATGGGAGCGAGTCAGCTAACCTGAATGCAGATTACATTGACATCAGGGACGATCGAACCATGCATTACTTTGAATTGAAGCCCAATCAAAAGCTGACATTTGATGTGTTGTTAAATGCCTCCTACCAGGGTGAGTATTATCTACCATCCATTAGTGTAGAGGCGATGTATGACAATGCTATTTTTGCGAATAAACCCGGGAAATGGGTGAAGGTAATTCCTCAGTAGAGATGAAAAATGGGATTGGTTAAGATCCATAGGAAAAAATCTATTTGGTATTTCAGCCAGTTATTGCTGGCTGTCTTACTTTTCTTTTCTTTGGTACCGCTTCCGAATCCGCTGTTTGAGAAACCCTTTGTAACCACCCTATATGGCGATGATGGTACGTTGCTCAGTGCATCGATAGCAGCAGACGAACAATGGCGGTTTCCGGAATCAGACACTGTCCCGGAACGAATAAAAGTAGCAATTACGCTCCTGGAGGATGAATACTTCTATTCACATCCTGGTATCAATCCTATTTCTCTATTCCGTGCTGCCAGGCAGAATATTAATGCAGGTAAGGTTGTGAGTGGAGGCAGCACCATCACCATGCAGGCCATTCGGATGTCAATGGGAAATCAACCCAGGACGTACCTTCAAAAGATTCTCGAACTATTTGGCGCGCTCAAAGCAGAAATGATCTTTTCCAAAGAAGAAATCCTCAAAGACTATGTGGACTATGCTCCATTTGGTGGGAACATTGTGGGAATTAAAGCAGCGTCACACAGATATTTTGGAAGACCCCCCGAAAGACTCTCCTGGGCAGAATCCGCCACGCTGGCTGTCCTGCCCAATAACCCTGCAATGATCTTTCCCGGAAAGAATCAGGAAACGCTACTCAAAAAGAGAAACCAGTTATTGGATAAGATTCATTCCCGGGGATACCTGGATGACAATGAATTATTCCTGGCTAAAGAGGAAAATGTTCCGCAAAGGTGGCGCCCTATGCCTGATATGGCCTATCACCTGTTACATTGTGCAATCAAGGATGGCTTACAGGGTAAGGAAGTAAAGTCAACACTGGACCCAGGCTTACAGGCAATGGCTCAGCAAAAGGTAGATCGATACAGTAAGCGAATGGCCATGAATGAGATACACAATGCCGCTGCTCTGATCATTGAAATTGAAACTGGAGAAACCAAAGCATATATAGGTAACACTACAAATCCTGGTGATCATGGAAGCCACGTAGATATCATTACCTCGCCCAGAAGCCCCGGGAGTTTATTAAAGCCTTTTCTCTATGCACTGACCTTGGATGATGGACTCATTTCACCTGAGCAGCTGCTACCGGATATTCCGCTGTTTTACAAAGGATTTTCTCCCGCAAACTTTGACAAAAAGTTTAGAGGAGCCATTCACGCAGACGATGCTTTAGTCAGCAGCCTGAATGTTCCTTTTGTCCATCTTTTAATAACGTACGGTCACGAAAAATTCCACCAAAAGCTCAATGAGATTGGATTTTCAACACTCAATAAACCCGCCAGTCATTATGGCCTTTCAATGATTCTCGGAGGTGCGGAAGCCACGTTATGGGACTTATCCAATGCCTATGCAGGTATGAGTCGTGCACTTTCACGTTTTACCAAACGCCCTTATAAGTCGGGCTACTCAAACCTCGACTATCGGGAAAACAGGTACCTCGCCGCTCAACCCACTCAGGATCAAAAACTAAATTCTGATGGAGTGATCAGGGCTCCATCGATCCATCACGCTCTTACAGCCATGCGAAAACTGAACCGACCTTATGAAGAGACGGGTTGGGAAATGTTTGATTCATCGCAGGAAATTGCCTGGAAAACCGGAACCAGCTATGGGTTTAGAGACGGATGGGCCATTGGGATCAATGGCAAGTATCTCGTAGGGGTTTGGATAGGAAATGCTGATGGAGAAGGAAGACCGGGCCTAACGGGTGTTAGCACTGCAGCACCACTTATGTTTGACTTATTTGATCTGTTGAGTCATCCCATAATACCACAAGAGGTATTTGGTGCGCCAGTCGAAATATGTGTCAAAAGTGGCATGATCGCTTCGAATAACTGTCCGGAGAAGAAATCCCAGCATCTGATGGATTATCTACTATATACCAGACAGTGCAATTTGCATCAGTTGATCCACCTGGATAAAGATGAAAAATTTCAGGTGAACAGCAGCTGTTACCCGGTTGATCAAATGATAGAAAAAACCTGGTTCATCCTGCCACCAGTCCAATCATGGTATTATAAAAAGTATCATCCAAAGTATGAAAAATTACCTCCTTTCTTGCCCTCCTGTGTCACAACAAGTAGCAATCAATTGTTTGACCTGGTTTATCCAAACAAAGACACAAAAGTGATTATACCCAATGAGCAAGATGGACAAATGGGCCTTGTAATATTTGAGGCAGCACATGAAAACAAAGCATCAACGATTTATTGGCACCTTGACAAAGAGTACCTTGGCTCTACTACCGGATCTCATCAAATAGGTGTGCAGCCAGTAAAGGGAGATCATACACTTACCCTAATAGATGACTCCGGAAATGAGTTGCAAAGAAGGTTTTCTGTGATAAATTGATGAGGGATGTATGCTGCGATGTTAAAAAGTCTGGGGTTTAAAGCAACTCATGAAGTTTGAAAATATACTTTAAATTGCCCCAGACCTATCGCACATAGCTGGTAAAATGTATAAATGCAAGTTACTGGGAACATTAGCTTATCGGTGTACCAATTTATACTGAATCACTTGTGTGGAAAACCAGTAAAACAGACATTTTATCTGATTTTCAAAATCATCTCATATGAAGAAGTCTATTAAAATCACTCACTTAATCAATACATTTTACTTGATAATGTCTTTGGTATTCATACCTGCTTGTGAGATGAATGCCAACCAAAAAGAAACCCAACGCCCACAAGTAATCATATCCACTGATATTGGCGGAAGCGATCCTGACGATTTTCAATCAATGGTTCACCTGCTTATCTATGCAGACCGTTTTGATATCAAAGGATTGATCAGCTCTCCTCCCCATGATGGCAGAGCCTCCCATATCCACGAAGCCATCAATGCCTATGAGAAGGATTATTCAAAACTGAAGGCAAGAAATGCGCGATATCCAACACCTGATTACCTGCGGAAAATAACAAAACAAGGGGCCTTTGATGCACAAAAGGGTCAAGAACCCACTGAATTGAGCGAAGGTGCACAATGGATCATTGACCAGGCACATACTACAGATAACCCTTTATATGTATTAGTATGGGGATCCATCACTGATGTTGCTCAGGCCTTACATGCTCAGCCCGATATCAAAGAGGTTCTCAGGGTGTATTCCATAGGTTCGTGGAATACTGTGCAGGATTCACTATCGAGAAACTATGTTTACAATCACCACCCTGACCTGTGGTGGATCGAAAGCAATACCACATTCAGGGGAATGTATATGGGCGGCTACCAGGATGAGGATTACGGGAACCTCTCTTTTGTTGAAACACATATAAAAGGACACGGTGCATTGGGTGACCTGTTTTATTCACAGAAAAAAGACATCAAAATGGGCGACACTCCATCTGTATTATATCTACTCCACGGAGATCTCAACAACCCTGAAACCGATAGCTGGGGAGGTGCCTATGTACCCACTTCACACGGACCAAATTACTGGACGGATAATCCTGCTGATACACTTATAGAAAATAAGAGACCAGGTGCAAGGACGGTGAATAAATTCAGAAAAGATTTCCTGGATGATTGGGCACATAGAATGAACTGGCTGAAGGAATCACAGTGATAAAAATTTATGATCGTGCAAACAATAAGGCTCATTATTGATTTAATACTAAATCAATTTGACACAATGGCACTTTATCAATTTTACAGGGAACAGATTCTGGATGCCACACCGGATCAGCTTTGGGATTTTATCTCATCCCCAAAAAATCTGAAAAAAATCACTCCTTCCTATATGGGATTTGATATTACCACCAGGTTTCTACCAAAGAAGATGTATCAGGGCATGATGATCAGCTATAAGGTGAGTCCACTACCAGGCTTTAAATCGGATTGGCTGACAGAAATTACACATGTGGAGCCCGGTAAATATTTTGTAGATGAGCAGCGATCAGGTCCATACAATATCTGGCATCATGAACATAAACTTATTCCCAGAAAAAATGGCGTTTTAATGACTGACCTGATCACCTATCAACCTCCTTTTGGTATATTAGGAGCTTTAGCGAATAAATTAATTATTAAGAATAAACTGGAAGAGATATTTACTTATCGAAGAAATAAGTTGATTGATCTATTTGGAACGGTGAAAGATTAATTGGGCACATAATTTGTCAAAATATTGTTGTCCGGCTGGGCAATAGTTTATTCTACTTTACATTTATGACTTTATGAATCCACTCAGAAAAAGAAATACAGGCAGCAGAACGGCACCAAAAAGACATTACCGGATCAGTATCTTTGATAAGGACGGTAATTATATTTCCTCTGGTAGCATTATTAACAATACCACTTTGAGTGTATTCGATCCCGATGGGAAATTCCTGTCTTCAGGAAAATTCATTTCCAAAGACCGATTCAATCTTTTTGATGCTTCTGGCAACTTTATCGCTTATGGTAAAATGCTTGGTAAAACGACTTTTAACATCTTCGACACTGACGATCAGTTTATTTCCAGAGGTAGTCTTTTTTAAACCTTGTTGTGATTCTCCTAATTTATTTGGCAATTCAGTAATGATGTGATCATATCATTATTGTTAGCAAATTGTGTTGAGGCAATTCGTTAAATTGTGGACCAAACATGATGAACCCTTAGCCCAATGAAACGAACATTACTCCTGTTTACACTTTTTATCCCTTTTCTAGTATTTGCTCAAAGAGGCAGAGTACTCGATGACCTTTCCATGTCAAGCAAAATCCTGAAGATGGAACGGAAGTATGCTATCTATCTTCCTCCTGACTACGATACTTCCGAAAGAAGCTACCCGGTTTTGTACCTGCTGCACGGCAGTGGTGATGACCAGACGGGATGGGTGCAGTTTGGAGAGGTCTTACATATTACCGATAAAGCCATCAATGAGGGCACTTCCACCGCCATGATCATTGTAATGCCAGATGCTGACACGGGTCAACGGGGATATTTCAACAGCCCCAAGGGAGATTGGAACTATGAAGACTTCTTTTTTGATGAGTTCATCCCTCATATCGAAAAGACCTATCGGATCAAAGATGAAAAAAGATACAGAGCGGTTGCGGGCTTGTCTATGGGCGGCGGTGGCACTTTTATGTATGCCCTGCATCGTCCGGACCTTTTCTCTTCAGCTTGCCCGTTGAGTGCCTACATCGGGCCCGCTACACCTGACGACATCGATAGAATCCTAAAAAGGAATGGCATTGAAGACATGAGTAAAAAAGATAAGCTCGCCTACTATAACCAACACAATGCTTTGGCCCTCATTGAAAATGGTGATGTTGAAGCCATTAAATCTGTGCGTTGGTATATCGATTGTGGAGATGATGATTTCCTCTATGAAGGCAACTCACTTGTTCATATTGCGATGCGTAAAAAAGAAATTCCGCATGAATTCCGTATCAGGGATGGTAACCACGGATGGCATTACTGGCGAACGGCATTACCAGAAGTTTTAGCATTCGTCAGCAAAAAATTCCACCAGTATTAACCACAACAAAGATGGGCAACATAGACCGAAGGAATTTCATTAAGACCTCAGCACTTGGTGCGGCCTCATTATCCCTGCCAAATGCTGTTTTCAGCCAATCTCATGAAGTAAAGGCTTTGCAAAACCCCATCTGCGTGTTCACCAAACATTTGCAGTGGTTGGATTTTGAAGATCTGGGAAAGTATATCAGTGATGTGGGCTTTGATGGTGTAGACCTTACTGTTCGTAAAGGCGGACATATTGAACATGATGTAGCCGCTAAGGTTCTTCCCGAAGCCATTGAAAAGATCCAAAAATCAGGGGTGAATGTACCCATGATGGTTACCAGCATCAATGACCCGGATGATCCTGTTGCTGAACCACTCCTTAAGTCTGCGGGTGCCAATGGTGTGAAATACTATCGGATGGCCTATTTACGGTATGATGAAAAATCGGGCATCGAAGAACATCTTATCTCATTGAGAGAGAAAGTAGCCAGACTTGCTAAACTGAACGAAAAGTATGGCATTCATGGTGCCTATCAGAACCATGCAGGGGAACGGGTTGGTGGTCCTGTATGGGATCTTTGGTATTTGTTGAAGGGCCTGGACCCCCGATGGATTGGCATACAGTACGATTTCAGACACGCCACGGTTGAAGGAGGTAATTCCTGGCCTACCGGACTCAAACTGGTGAAAGACTTTGTGAAATGTACTGCCATTAAAGATTTTAAATGGATCCAGACTGATGGGGGTTCATGGAAGCCTCAAACGATCCCATTGGGTGAAGGAATGGTGGACTTCAAACGTTATTTTGAGCTTTATAAATCACTGAATATCGCTGGCCCTATTACGCTCCATTTCGAATATCCGATCTATGAGCAGGAAGAGAAATCATTGACCAAGAAAGAGAAAATGAAGTTTGCCCGAACAGTCATGGCTAAAGATCTGGAGAAGCTGAGGGGTGATCTTGGGAAAGCCGGGATCATGAAATAACCCTGTTAAATCAAAGATGATCTGGTTGAAGACAATATCTGCTACTGTGCTCTGGTACTTCATCACCATCAATATTGCTTTTTCACAACAGGATGAAATTGAATTACTGAAGTCACGATTAATTGAAGATGCCCTGGTCAATAAAGGGTTTGTGCCTCGTGTAGGTCACTACATCACACCTGATTTTGAAGCTGCTGCTCAGTATTTAGCTGCACAGAATTTTGACGGAAGCTGGACTTCTGTAGATTACCTTGACACGGATAACTCCTGGGATCCACTGAGTGCGCTGAATAAGATCCTGGTGATGTCTGTGGCCTACAATCAATCTTCAGATCCTCTTTATCAAAACGAAAAACTCTTAAGTGGAATCGAAAGAGCACTAACTTACTGGTATCAGGTAGATCCAACATGTGTCAACTGGTACAAGAACGACATCGCCAAACAAATGTATCTGGGTCCCATTGCCATACTGCTGAAAGGTCAAATACGAGATGACCTGCTTTATCAGATGATTGAAGACCAGACCCCTGCCCCAAGGATGACCGGCTCGAACCGGACATTGGTTTCTACATCAGTTTTTTATCGGGGTGTGTTGGAAAAGAATCCAGCCCGAATTAAATCCGGTATCCGTGGAGTAATGGACCCTGTTAAGATTTCCTACGATGAAGGTATTCAACCCGATTATAGTTTTCACCAGCATGGCCCCTTTCTTTACAATGGCAGCTATGGCAGCAATTTCCTGAGAGAAACTGCATGGATTGCCTCTATGGTGGAGGGTACGAGTTATGCTTTTTCTGAGGAGCATATCCGGATTTTACGGGATTATTTTCTTCAGGGCACACGTTGGATGATCTGGAAGGGGCTATTCGACTACAATGCCAGGGGTCGTCAGGTAGGGCGTCCATCCGGTTTCGGCCAGGATGCTGACAAGCAAATATCCATTTTGAATTACCTGATGGCTGCTGATCCGGCAAATAAGGATACCTATCTGGAAATACAGGCAAGCATCAAGCATCTCAGACCTCAGGAGCTTAGCGGGTTGAAACATTTTTGGCGGTCAGATTATACGGTTTCTTATCAGGACCATTTCTACACCACCGTTAAAATGTGCTCCGAACGAACCATCGGTATGGAGACAGATGTGAACCACGAAAACCTGCTTGGTCGATATCTCCCCTATGGATTAACCTACATCTATCGAAGAGGTGATGAATATGAAGACATCTTTCCGGTTTGGAACTGGGCCAGACTACCAGGAGTTACCAGCCCGGACACCGTACCGGTGGAAAAAGGGAAATACACACAGCAAACGCGTTTTGTTGGAGGAGCCACTGACGGAGCATTTGGGGTATCGGCCATGGATCTGCAGTTGAATACAACCGCAGGAAAAAAGGCCTGGTTTTGGTTTGAAGAAGGATTTGTAGCCCTGGGTGCCGGTATTACCTCAAATAATGAAAACACCTTATTCACGGGTATCAACCAATCCAATCTCCAGGGTAAAGTCTTTGTGGATGGCGACCTATACACAGCCGGCGCTTCATCACTTCAACCTGTCCAATGGGTTTGGCATGACAGCACGGCCTATATCTTTCCTGATTCTCCGTCAAATGTGCAAATTGAAGCCCTTGAAAAATCAGGGAACTTACATCGGATTTTCGGATTGGAAGAGGATACAGTGTATCGAAAAGAGGTGTTCTCCCTGTGGTATAACCATGGAGTCAGACCAGCCAATGAGACATATGCTTATGGTGTATTCCCCGGAGTTTCAAGGGAAGAAACTCAGGCGTTGACTAAAAAACCACCGATCGAAGTACTCTCAAATAATGAAAACCTTCAGGCGATCCAACATACATCTTCTGAAAGGATGGGATTTGCCTTTTACAAGGTAACAGATTATCCATTATCCAAAAAAATCACGCTTTCTGTCAGTGATCCCTGCCTCGTGGTGATCAATAAAGAATCCAATAAAATTACTGTGAGCGATCCCACTACAAAGCTTGATGAAGTTACGGTTTCTTTTGAAAGAAAAAACGGCAAGAAAAATAGTGTGACAGTAAGCCTTCCGGATGGTGAATACTCCGGTCAGAGTAAAACAATCGATTTGAAAATTAAACTTTGACTGTCAGGCTTATCTAAGAAGATCACCTATCGAGCAAGTCAATAAACACTTCAGACAATTCAGGCTCTTTGCCGGGATTCGATTTGATTACCCTTCCATTTCTTTCAGTGATCAGGTTTTCCAAATCCGGAAGATCATAGCTTCTCAAAGCCCCTGCCACTCCCCAGGAAAAGGAAAGCGGTAAATCATAAAACCTTTCCTGAGTCACCGAATAATAGGATTCAGGACCATCTACCAAAGCAACCCCCTTAATTGAGGTATCAAAAGCAGCTGCATGCAGCAACGCCGGTACCTGTTCCTGAAAAGCGATCGCCTGAATGTTTTCGGAATCAACATGGGGTTGGTCCTTCAGAAAATTCACGACATTCACGATATCACTGGCTTGTAAGCCAACCACACTCTTACCCAGGATCATGGCTCCAAAAGCCGGACCTGGCCCAAAATCAGCCTCAGGTTTGGTCTCTCCTACTCCAATCAGGTCTGGTGCAACCACGACATATCCTTCACTGATGAGTTCTTCCATCTCAATCCCCTTCTCCTTACCCTCCGGATGAAGGGAAACAATGACCGGTTTGGGTCCCTCTCCATCAGGGATGGCCATGAGTAGTGGAACGACGTACGCTTCTCCCGGGCCTTTCAGGATATACATGCAAATCCGGTATCCTTCCCGTTGATAGCACCCATCCAAAATATACTCCGGGTTTCCGGGTGCTTCAAAACCTGACAATGTCATGGCTTCTCCTTTGGCCTGCTCAAGATAATCAGCAGACTTTCTCTTTTCATTGAGCGTTTTGTTGAGTTCTTCAGCCATCTCTTTATTGAGACTAAATACAGACTCACCATCTATCGAGGTCGACACCTGACCTGTGGAGGTGACCATGAGCTCAGAGACTTCGAAAGGGATGATCTCTTCATCTTCTGTATCTCCCGGGAATGACAAATGATGCCTGAAAAATTTGTATATCGCTTCATTGTTGCTTTTTGTAGAGGAATGCCCGGCATCATCTTCAACTTTTGCAACATTATCTGGCAATCCAAATGCCTGATATCCCCTGGAAACCTCCTCATAGACCTCTCGTACACCCTGAATGCTAAATATATCACGTGTTGTGGTTACAAGTAGTAGTGGTTTGGGCATTCTCATGATCAACAGATCCTCCAGGGCTACACCGCTGGATAACCAATGGTAATAGTTCTGTTCACCATCTTGTGGACCTCTGGTCTGAAGTAATCTGCGGTGACTGGTCATATAGTTTTCCGGAGCAGCAGCTTTGATACGCTCATCAAAAGCGGAGATAAAAACCGATTGTGTTCCGCCTCCCGATCGACCGGTCACACCTAATCGATTCGTATCTACCTCTTTTCTGGAATGTAAATAATCTATGGCTCTGATCCCATCCCAGATAAAATATTTGTTGACAGATTCTCCGGCCAGGAAGCATTGCAATCCTGGGTAGGAATGCTCCGTGGTAGGTCCTCCAACAGCAGATTTACCTGTCTCCGGATCGAAGTATTGGAGCCGTTCCCCCTGGCCAACCGGATCAATGGCAAACACGACAAATCCTTTCTTCACCAGGTTGATGATGACATGCTGATAGTTGGGATATTTATAAGCAAGCTCCGTATGACCACTCACGTACAATATCGCGGGATGCTTGCCTTTTAACTTATTGGGTAGGAACAACGATCCGGTGACGTGAAATCCCGGCATGGACTCAAAAATGATCTTCTCCACTTTGAAGTCCTCGCGCTTGAGTACGCCAGTCACCCTGGCATTTAAGGGCGTTTTCTCAGGAAATGTGCCAACAATATCTCGGTAGGTCTCGTTGACCTCTTTTTTTCTGTTTTCCCAGTCTTCCTTGCTTTGTAGCCCGGCCATCTTCTCATCTCGTTGATCGAGCAATTCATACGATTGCTGATTCAGGTATAGCTGAAGCATGTTTTCTCCATTGCTATACTCCACCCAATGGTCAAGGATATTGAAGTTTTCATCCTGGGCATGAAGAGGCATTAGTGTCCATATCAGCAGACACATCAAAAGCATAGGTCGGTTCATAGCAAGGTTATTTTTTTCCGTCAAGTTAGCCAATTCCCGGAAATAAGTTGAAGAATCCGGTGTACTACAACCGCTGGATCATCAACCCTCCATCGGGTGTGAGGATCTGGCCTGTTGAGTAGGGAATATCACCAGATGCCAGGGCTGCAACGATTTTTCCAATATCTTTCGGCTGGCCCAGTCGGGGCTCCACCAACAATCCTTCTTTGATCTTCTGATCATATTTTTCTTTGACGCCAGCTGTCATATCTGTTTCGATCACGCCCGGTCTTACCTCAAAAACAGGTATGCCCTCATCACCCAGCCGAACGGCCAGCAGTTTGGACATCATGGAAAGACCGGCTTTGCTAATACAGTATTCACCCCGATTGATGGATGCTACTTCGGCGGAAACAGATGTGATGTTTACCACACAAAAATCTTCCTCATTTGTGCTTCCCTTCTGATCGATCATCCAATTCACGATTTCCTGAGTAAGAAAAAAAGTGCCCCTCAGGTTGATATTGAGCAAATAATCAAAATCATCCTCTGCAATGTCCAGGACATCCTTACGCTCTCTTGGAGCTACCCCTGCATTGTTGACCAACACATTGAGGTGACCAAATTTATCTTTCAGCTCTGCTACCATGCGATGACGATCGGAAGCATCACCGATGTTTCCCTGAACATATATGACCTTCCCTCCTGATGATCCTAGTTCTCCCAATAATTCCTGAACTGCACTTTCGTCGCGAACGCCATTAATGGCTACCTCATAACCCTTAGAGATCAGGGCTTTGGCAATACCAAGCCCAATCCCTCTACTTCCACCTGTTACCAATGCCGTTTTACTCATGAGGTCTTGATGGTTTTAAGTTCCTTGGCTTCAGGTAAGTCTTTATAAAAAGGGTCTAATGGAAAACACCCTGAAATCATCCCGTTTCTTGGAGCTGTCGTGCAATCGGAAAACGTTCTGCAGATCTTTTTACGAGCCATCGGTTTACCCTCCAACACATCCCTTGGCAGGTCGGGATAGGAAAGAACCATACGACCCAGCCCGATAAAATCACTCAGTTGATTTCTCAGGACATATTGCCCGACATTAGGTAGCCATTCCTGCAAATAAGAGTAGGCTGAACCAATCAATGCAATATCCGGAAATGCTTTTTTGAGGTCCCCTGCTATCTTAATCTGACGTGCGACCCCCTGGAGCGGATCTTCAGGAGGCTGGTAGCCATCAGACGGTGGAAACAACGCCGGTCGTTGGATATGCGGATTGTAATAGGGACTCCCTGCAGTAAAGCAGACCAGCTGAATTCCTAATGACTGCATCAATTCTATCAATTTGAAGGGCTCCGTCAGGTCAATATCTGTTCCTGTCTTACCGCCCCCAAAGGCAAATTCATAATCGCCGGAATATTTCTCCGGAACACCAACCGTATCCTCACCCTGGGTGAAAGGCACCCAGTCAAACGAGCTTAGCCGAACTCCAATTTCCAGGCCGGGAGCTTCCGCATTGATCCCTGCTACAATATCCCTCAGGAATCGGGTGCGATTCTCAAAGCTTCCCCCATATTTTCCTTCCCGGTGGTAACCACTTAATATTTCATGACCCAGATAACCATGACAATGTTTGATATCTACAAAATCGAATCCTGCCTTTTGGGCCAGCTTTGCAGCTGCTACATATCTTTCAATCAGGTGGTCTAACTCCTGATCAGACAAGATCACCTGATCATTTTGACCATCAATCCCAAATTTCGGATCTAAAATCGGGTGATGATAGGCAATTCTCGGTTCAGACTTTTTCTTATCGTAAGGCTTACAAAACCTGCCTGAATGCGTAAGCTGAAAGCCAATACATAGATCGTCCGTTTTGCCAAATTCAGCTTTGTGTCCATCCATGATCAGCTGATGCAATCCTTTTAGCTCAGAAAAATTCTCTTCCAGGGCCATCAGTTGGTTCGGGTTGGCCCGTCCTTCCGGCATCACCGCAAAGGCTTCTCCTCCCCACAAAAGCTTCGCGCCACTTATCGCAAAATTCTTCCACCTCCTTTTCGTATACTGAGTTGGCTTTCCATCAGTGGTACCATCCCATCCTTCCATAGGGAGAATAGAGAAACGGTTACCAATAGTCTTCCCTGATTTCAACTGAAAAGTTTGCTGATAGGGAGATTCATCGCCAGCAGTCAGCTCTGCATCGAAGGGCAAATCTATCTCATTTTCTTCCAGATACTTTTTAAAGTCATCTGCTGTTTTTAATTGTGCTACTCTTGAATACTTAGGTTTAAACTTCTCAGACATAGATAGTATCTTGGATTACAGTTGTCAGATTGATTTTTGTTTTGTGTGATGGGCCCACATTATGATTGTTGAAATGACGGCCTGGAAGATATAAAGTGTAAAATCCATCCTCATCCCACTTACCTGGTCAGGCAGAACTCCTGTGACGGAAAACAGCATGATAAAAAATGAGATTGCTGAGGTGATAATCAATAGTTTAGGTGGATTTTTAAAAATCAAGGCCCCTATCACTATCGGTGCAATCATTGAGGTCCCGGTAAAACTCACTCTGGCCAGGAGTGCCAGCTGATCACCCATCAATTGTGTAAAAACCAATACGATGACAGAAAACACTAACAACGATAATTTAGTGGCTCGCATCACCTTTTTGTCTTCACCACTTAGCAGTGACCGAAGCTCCGTTCCCAATGCGAAGATCTGTGCATTGGTCGTAGACAAACAGGCTGCAAACAACCCAACCACTGCCAGTGCAGCTACAGGATTTGCCTGGTCAAATAACAAGGCATTCGAGAGGAAGTCTGAAGTAGATGCACCCTCATAATTAATGGCTCCGTAAAGCCCAATAAAGGCAGTAGGAAGAATCACCAGAATAGCAAAGAAACCCACAGCAAAAGCCATGATATGGACAGATTTTAAACTTTTCATTACCACCAAACGTGTGGTGAACTGAGGTTGCGATACCGGTATCAGTACGATAGCTATCGCGGAAGCCACCAAAAACTGAGGGGTAAACAAGTTCTTGGGACCCGGTAAGCTCAACAGCGAAGGCTTGATTTGTTCTACCTCAGCAAATATGGCTTTCATACCTCCTGCCATATCTAAACAGGAGACACCAATGATCCATATCACAATTAAAAGTAAGAGTCCCTGGATCGCATCACTAAAAACAATGGCTTTTAGCCCACCAATCTCTGCATACAATAGCATAATGACCACGATCCCTACTGACCATGTCCATGATGGCACTCCATAAGGAAATGCTGCGTCAAGGAAAATAGATATCCCACGGATCTGAATAGCTACATAAGGGATCAGAAAAAGGAATGAGCTCAGAAATAGCAGATACCCGGCCCATCGGGTATCATAACATTTAGCCATCATACCAGCCACACCACTGTATCCCACAGCTTTGGCTCTTTTCCTTAGCCGATACCCAAACCAAAGAATAAAAAATACCATTAAACCATCGGAAAAGGCCAGGAAAATCCATGCTCCCAATCCCTGATTCCTGAAGAAATCGGGCATACCCATGAAGGTAAAAGCACTGAAAAGCGCCGCAGCGAAGGTTAGAAAACCAAGGACTGCCCCAATGTTTGATCCTGCAAATAAAAACTCCTCAGAGCTTCGATTCCGTTTAAAAGATTTAAAAGAAGCCAGGACCAGTAGCCCAAAGAAAATGACGAAAAATACTATGATCCAAATTGTCATGATTGCTCTTCTTTATATGGAAAGATCTTTGAACCTAAATAGGTCATGACGACGAGCAGCACCGTGAGGAGAAAGCTGCTCCAAAGAATATAGGGAACACCTGCCAGTCGGGGGGAGGTGACTCCAATCTGGAAAACGAATAAAAATGAGATGAGAGCAACAGCAATGACTGCAGCTACAAGCATCCGCCAGTATAGGATTTTCATATTGGTTAGTTGTTTAGGTCTGCCAAGATATAAATATATCTTCAATTTGGTGACCTCGGATAATTGAGAATTATTATTGAGCCTTAATTGGCTGGAACTATCTGTTTCAACTCCTTTTTCACCTGTTTCCAGAATTTAAAGAAAGAATCATAATATCCTTCAATGCCTGACATCCAATCCCTCGGATCTTCTGTGCCTACATAATGTTTATTGAGTGGATGCTGTTTGAAAACTATTTCGTTCAATTTATACTTTGATTTTAACTCACCGAAGGAACTTGTATAGACCTGCAGCCCGTGGATATTTTCCTTAAGGGAGAGAA
The DNA here is from genome assembly GCA_965223915.1 of Cyclobacteriaceae bacterium. Lineage (GTDB taxonomy): Bacteria > Bacteroidota > Bacteroidia > Cytophagales > Cyclobacteriaceae > UBA7330. The sequence goes on from OZ245027.1 coordinate 6,075,196, forward strand.
CAAATTCAATGCATTGTTTTGAGACAGGGTATGCTTCAAATAGACTGGGTTCCAGGAGCAGGACACGATTGACCCGCTCAGCTTTTCGCCATTGAGGATCCATGTTATAATAATTATAAATCAACGTGGGTAAAGAGGGATCAATATTCAGCGGTTTTACTTCCGGAAACTCTGTACGCAAATCAGGCTGCATTAGTCCATTTAGTTCCTCCGGACAATCCATTGTAAATAGCTCCTCATAAGAGACATCCAAAAATGTATTTCGCTGATCAGAATAAAAATATTTATTGATGTTCTCCTGATTAGCAAAGTATTTTTTATTGGCATTGGTTCCGGCAACCCATTGCCAGCTCAGCGCATTGCTGGCCCAGTCACCATCCAGCAGATAATAATACATCCATTTCGCAGGGACTTTCCAGTGACTCCTTCCGATATTACAGGTAATGGATGCCACATACATTCTCATGTGGTTGTGCATGTATCCATTTTCTTTGAGTGATGAAATGGCCTCGTCTACCCTTTTTATCCCTGTATGCGATTTATCTACTGCCTCCGGCATTTGAAAATGGCTCACATCTTCCTGTTTCCCTTTTAAATCAGCATTGATCCCATCGCCCTTTGCTGTCCAGACCTGTTGCCAGTAGTCTCGCCAGGCCAGCTCCTGAATAAACTTTTCCATAGCAGAAAAAGTGTACCCCTTCTCAATCAGCCTTTCCATCACAAACCGGGTAGAGATCACACCTCTGGACAGGTATGGAGATAAATAACTAATTGCTCCATCTGCATAGTTTCGGGTATGAGCATAAGCTACCGGGTCAATATCATCAATCCTTTTCAGAATTTCTTTATGTGCGGTGGGAAAAGTGACCATCTAGTTGGGATATAAGATTTGAACTAAATGGGATGCCTAAAGTTTTTTTTCAACATTTATTCCCTGCCACAGTGATAATACAATCGAAAGAGGTATTCAGGACCCAGTTTTTACTATCTTTTGGGTGGCAACTAAAAAACTTAGCTCAATCATGGAAAAATCTGGTCGTAAAAGGGCGCTCATTGGCATCCTGCTAGTCCTCATCGGGACACTATTTCTTCTTGATAATCTCGGGTTTGAAATGGATATACCCTGGTACATCTTTCAATGGCCCATGATACTGATCCTGATTGGAGTCATCAACCTTGTGTCAGGTAATCTTCGCGGCGCTTTTATTCTGTTAGGACTTGGAGCCATCTTTTATCTTGACGTTTTTGACATCGTCAGTATTGGCCAATTGTGGCCAGCAATCCTGATCATTATCGGGCTTACTTTCCTCCTGAGAAGAGGACGCATGACCATTCCATCCGAGAGTAGTGAAGACTACATTGATGAAGTGGCTATCTTCAGCGGGATAGAAAAGATTCTTAAATCGGATGATTTCCAGGGAGGAAAGATCACCAGCATGTTTGGAGGTTCAAAAATCGATTTGAGAGGCTCTAAAATCAAGGATACGGCAACCATAGAATTCTTCTGCATGTTTGGAGGCAGCGAAATACTCGTTCCCGGAGAATGGAAAGTGAATACAAATGCCACAGCCATATTGGGTGGATTTAGTGATGAGAGAAAAAACGTGAATGAACAGCCACAAGGGACTTTGATCATCAAAGGATTTGTGATGTTTGGAGGTGGTTCTTTGAAGAACTAAAGTGAAATGGCCGGCCTGTTACCGGTCAAAAAATCCTTTGCCTTCCATGATCTTAGGGATACACTTTTCGATCCTGGTTTCTCTGGTCTTGGATTGTTTAGGCTGTGAAAAATGAATGATATACCCCCTTTGTCGACCGGACGTCAGGGCAAAAAATGCTGACTTCAACTGAGGGTCTTCTTCAAGCCTGATTTCCAGCTCTTCCGGCATCGGTTCCGGGTTCTTTTTGAATTCTACCTTCAGCCCAAGTCGTTCCACCTCGATGGCTTCATAGATGTACTCCCTTAATGTCTGCTCAAGATCTGTAATATGTTTTACACTGGTAAATTTGATGAGTCTGTCTGACTGGGTATTCGCTCCCGGCTTTTCAAGAATACCCTGGGGATCTTTCAATAAGGCACCTTTGAAAAAACTAAGTGATGCATACCCTTTGAGGGCACTGACAATTGAAACGTTGCCATTCTTATAAGTATAGCATGGCACACCCCATTTAGCTGTTTCAGTCAACCCACAATCCAATACGATGGACCGCAGATATTTCAACTCAGCAGACCAGGTATGAACCTTGCATTCAGGAGTACCTTCAAGAGGACAACGTCCACACCCCTCCGATAAATAGGTTTCTACATCTTGGGCAATCATCTGATGTCGTTTAAACCTTTCCCGTCAAAGATATGTGGGATCGCTTTTTCAATTCTGGATATCCGGGTTTTGGATTGCTTGGGCTGAGAAAAATGAAGCAGATAGCCCCTTTGCCGCCCAGGTGTTAAGGACTCAAAGGCGGATTTTAGTTCAGCGTCTCCATCCAGGTATGTCTTAAACTCCTCCGGCATATTAAATTCCCTGGTCTCCTTTAACTCCACTTTCAAACCGGCTTTTTCGACTTCAATCGCTTCAAAGACGTAGGATTTGATTGAAGATTTCAGTGTTTCAATATCTTCCACATTTGTGAACCGCATCTGACGAGCGGATTGAACATTCTCCGTCTGTTGGATCAAAAGCTTATCCGGATCCTTCAACAGAACACCCTTGTGAAAGAGCAGTGCGCAGTATGCTTTAAAACCATGGATCAAAACGACATTCACACCTTTGTAAGTATAGCAGGGACATCCCCATTTGAGCTCTTCAGTCAGTCCGGTATCCAGAATGATCGTCCTCAGTTTTCGGTATGACTCCTGCCATTTTCCTGGCTTCTCAAAGAAGAAATCTACTTTAGCATTCATTTTACGATTGTACTAAATTCTGAGCTAATTTCCTGCTTTGAGGTCTGAAAACCCAGGAGACAATTGTAAGCATAATAAGAAGTGCGGGGCCAAACAGGTCAGTTAGATCTGATCCTACCACCAGATGAGAAACAATGGCTCCCGACATATTGAAAAAGATGCCTGCATACGCCCATTCTTTGATCAGTGGAAACCTTGGAATCAGGATGACAACTACACCCAATAACTTCCATACTCCTAATAGGGTTGAAAGGTATTCCGGGTAACCTAGCCTGGCCATCATAGCTGTCTCTTCCTCCATTTTTATCAATTGAACAATTCCAGTGGATGTCAATCCCAGTGCCAACCAAAGTGTGGCAATCCAGTAAATGATTTTGTCTCGTTTTTTCATCATTATTTAGGTTAATTTTTCAACAATTTCCTGGAGGCGATTATGCGCCATATTGATCCCCTGTGTGAATGGTAGCTTCAGTATTTCATCCCTGATTTGTACAGAGCGGTAAATAACATGCATTGTTAGTTTACTTGTTTCATTGGTCAGTGCTTCAAATTCCAAAAACTCAAGTTGCGGACCAAAATCCGCATTTTCCATTTCGAAGGTTCGTGTGATTTTCTCATCAGGGATAAACGCATGGATCGTTCCATGGAATCCGTGTTTATTTCCCATGGGATCAGTGGTTATAAACTGCCAGCTTCCATGTTTCTTATTTTCCAGTTTGATCACTTGGGTACCCATCCACTGCTCCACAATTTCTGGTTCCTCATAAGCTTTGAAAAGGAGGTGGATCGGAAGATCAAACTCCCTGGTGATCAATAGCTCCTGCTTACCCTCCTCCACATGAACTTTCGTTTTCATTTCCATCATCCTGATTATTTATGGTTGGTAGTTTTTCATGATGTTTTCAAGCTTGTTGAAACGGTCATCCCATAGCTTGCGAAATGGCTCAACAAAATCTGCAATCTCTTTAAGTTTTAACGCATTCAGGTGGTAGTGAATTTCTCTGCCACTCTGCTGCTGCTGCAAAAGTTCACACTCTGTGAGTATTTGAATATGCTTGGAAATCGTTTGTCTGGAGGAATCAAAGTTCCCTGCAATTGCCCCTGGTGTCATGGCCTGTATGGCTACCAGCGCAATAATCGCCCTTCTGGTAGGATCCGCTATCGCCTGAAATACATCTCTTCTTAATTCCATTATGCAGCTATTTGACTGCAAATATAAACGCAGTCATTTAACTGCGCAAAGGTTTATTGGAGAAACTTATGATCCCTACTATTTACCTTTTACTGCTTTGTAAAAACCATTCATAGAATTCAGATCATGCCTTACAACCATTATACAGGATTAAGCGTCAATAAGCTCGTCAAAATACTTGAAATGAGAACGATAATATTATCTACTTTGGTGGCCATTCTGGGAATGAGTTGCCAGGACAATGAACCTCTTCCAACCCCTGAACCCGAATCTGGCATTCACCATGTGATCCTGGAAGAACCTGCTTTTTTTCATTACTTAAAGGCTTGTGAAATTGACCTCAATGGCGATTCAATCCATGATTTTAGATTTTCAGTTGGGCTCGTCTACTCAGACGGCGCCAGCCATGAGAAGTATCTGGCAAACTCTTACAGGGATGCTAAAATTCAAATTGTGGACTATGAGGCTGTTGCCTATGATAAAAATTTCGTGGTGGGACCTCAGGGTGATCCCAGCAACACCATTTGGGACATTTTCTCCGGAGAGCTGGTGGTAAAAACAACCAGGGAGAATGAGGCTCCGGTTTGGTCTGGAAACTGGATTGAAAATTCGGAAGGTTATATCGCCGTGAGCATTCGCTTAAATGGTGAGTATCACTATGGTTGGATTAAACTACTCGCTGACCCGGAAAACGAGACGATCATGGTACAGGAGTATGCCTATAACAAAACACCCGGAGCAAGCATCAAAACAGGACAAAAGGAGTAAGGACTGTCTGGACAGTGAAGGAGGTGCAAAATTGCCCTCCTTTCTCCTGCTTTGAAAATATCTTAGAAATAAAACCTGGCAATAAATGAAGAGTGTGTTACAGCCACAAAGTCTCCTGCCTTTGGTTTCATGCCTCTTAATTGTATTTCACTCCCGATGCTAAAATTCCGGATGAAATAATATTCTCCTCCAATCGCAGGAGCAATGACGAACATTTCACTGCCCGTATCACCGATTCCACTATAACCCACCCTTCCTCCGTATAAGAGGTTGAATTTTGATATCGGAGCCTTCCTGAATGCACCTATTAAAAGTGACAGTTGACTAAACCTTTCCCTGAGGGAAAATCCGACAATAGGTTCCAGTCGAAATTTATCGCCAATATCGAATGTAAGATAAATGGGGGCAATGGGTTCACTGTATTCGTATAGGTATTCATTGATGTTAAATACTGAAACCCCCAGTCCGAATTTAAATCCGGTGGACTCATCCTCCTGGGCATAAACCGAGTATGAAGTCAAACATGTGACCACAAAGAAAACCAACGGTACAAATTTTGAATTTCTGGTTTGCATTTAACTAGATTTAAAGTGATGTAAATATTTACTTGTAAGCAACGCTTTAAACAATGAGTATATTACATTTTCCTGCTATTAAAATTACCGGTTTAATACGCCTGTAGGATTAACAGTATGGGCATTGATAGGATAGAGCAAAAGAAAACCCCGAACAAAATCCGGGGCTTTCAGATCAGGTTGAAGAGGATTTGCCTAATCATCTAAGGTGATTTTTCCAGTCCAAATGTGGTCGGTTCGCTGGGTTTCATTCTTCACATAACTATCAGAAACCAAAGTGCCACTTGCATCTTCAAATCGTCCTTTTCCGCCGGTAATGATAAAAGTATCCTGAAATTCCAGGTCATAGTCAGGGTGATCGCTGGGAAATACCTGTCCGCTCCCCACAAAGTGTATTTCATCACCATTTTCACCAATGAAGCTTCCTACACCATTATCATATTCGAAGGTATTGGGATCAACACAAAATGTAATGGTTGTTTCGAATGCTCCGATCAATGTACCAGTACCTGCTCCCACCTGTGTATTTAGGATTATTTTGGGTGCTGTACATTCACTTGATTCTTCAAAGCCAGCTAAATCCGTGTAGAAATCAGCTGTAAAGTCAATCGTTTCCGCTTCCTCATCACACGACATCATCAGTGCCGTTACGATAATTACTGTTAAGATCTTGATTAGATTTTTCATTTTAATTGAATTTAAATTAAACATCTGTTTACATCTTACAATGCTCATAATGAGCATGTTACAAAGGTGTAAATAGCACCCAGGCAAGACCAATCAGCTATGTTGCAGATTATGACACTTTTTTGCAGACATATGTTGCGCCTTGCACATATGTTGCATTGTAGATGGTGTTTTATCTTTTTAAGGAGGATTCAAGGCCCATTTGCCCCAGCAAGGCTATAAATCCCTCACTTTGATGCAGAACATCAAAAATAGGATCCACACCAATATAAGGCATGTTGTTGTCGTGCGCTTCATAGGCTTTTTGTAGCCATTCAACGGCGAGATCCACTTCTCCTGCTCTTGTGTATATGGTGCCGATTTGCCAGGGTGTAACATAGGATGATTGCGACCGCTCTATTAACATTTCAGCTAGCTTCGTTAGAGCACTTTTATATCCCCCTTCAGACTCGCCAAGGTTAAGTGCTTCAACAGCACCCTGATCGCCTTTTGCATAATACGAGAGCTTCCAGGTTTCTAAGGCTTCCTGATATTCTCCTTTCAGGTGATAAGCGGTGCGAAGTGTAGATAAAGCGACAGGATCTGTGGGTGAATCCTTTAGGGTTTTTAACAGCAATTCAATGGCTTTGTCATATTCTCTGCTAAAAACCAGGTGCATACCATACAGGGCTTTATACAAGGGATTGAAAGGGTCAAGCTCCAGTGCCAGTTCAATTTGTTTACTCGCTTCATCAGGTTGGTGAACAATATCCAAATAGTGACAATAATACGCCCGGGCAGCTGAGTAGTTAGGGTTTATGCCAATACATTTTTCAAATTCTACGCCAGCCGCATCAAAATCCCAATCTACCCAGGTATTTTTTGTCGCGAAAAGAAAGTGTACTTCCGCAGGGATATTATCGAGTTGTAAGACTTTCGACTTCAATGTAGCTAACTGGACTTCTGCATAACTGTCTGAAAACGAAGTAAGTCCTTGCTGCAATCTACCAATCCAGGTTTGAGCAATACCGGCATAAGCCAATGGATAATCCGGGTCGAGTGCTCTGGATTGTTCAAAAAATTGCATGGCGAGATCGAGGTCCTGCTCAGTGAGCCTGTCCCAATGAAACCTTCCTCTCAAATAGGCCTTATAGGCCTCCGGGTTCACCTGTTGGTCCTGATTAAGGATAGCTTCTTCGCGAGAGGTTAGATTCACCTGAATTTCATCGGCTATGGTTTTGATGATTTCATTCTGTAGTACAATGATATTCGGCCAATCACGCTGATATTCTTTTGCCCACAAGTGGTCCTCTTCCGGAAAAGCTTTGATTAGCTGTAGCTGGATCCGAATTTGCTCCCCTGTACCCATCACTGACCCTTCGATCAAGGCCTCCACACCCAGCTCACGTGCTATCTCCTGTATTGGCGGAAGATTTGATTCGTCTGAATATCTTAGTGTAGATGTGCGGGAAATCACCCTGAGCGAAGAGATCTGACCAAGGGCGCCTATTAAAGCATCATGAAATCCCTTGACAAAATATTCCTGATCTTCATCACCTGTGAAATTATGAAGTGGCAGCACAGCAATTGACCTGGGTTTACTTTCTATTCCAGAGAAAATGAAATAGGTAAAGATTCCGACTATGATTGTAATAAATACTAAAATGGTGATTAATCGGAAACTAATTGGTCTGGTTTTGCTGGCTGTTGGAATAGCTTCCTCATTTGCTGTGACAAAAGAAATATCAGGACTTTGTTTCCTCACCTCTCCGGGAGCAATCCCGTAGACTTGCCTAAAGCATCTGTTGAAATATGTTGAGCTACTGAATCCAACCTTATAAGCTACCTCAGAGACAGTCTGTGAATCTGCCTTTAGCAACTTAATGGCTTCCTCTAATCTGACATCCCGGATAAACTGGCTAACCGATTTTCCTGTTTTCAATTTGATCTTTCGATGGAGTTGCGACCGGCTGAGGTTCATTTTGTCAGAAAGATCAACTACCCCAAACTGCTCATTCTTCAGGTTATCAAATACAATGCTCCTGGCTGTTTCTATAAATGATGAATTGCCTTCTTCTTGCATTCACTTAAAATGGTATCTACCATTAATATAGTGAAAAATGGGCTTATATCCTTTTAAGAATGATCCGCGCTTAATGCTATGGGGCAGGTTCAAATGTAGATTGAGCTAATCCTGGTAAGTGAAAACCAAAGCGTTAAGTTCTTGGGAAAAGATGCTATTAAAAAGCAGGATAGAATTCCCTCACCCGATTCTCTTCGGCTTTGGCGGCCGTTGTATCCCCCTTTTTCCTCAACAGGATGGCCCTGTACTGATGACATTTCCCTGCCAGATAGGAATCCGGAAATGACCTGGCAGAGCGGGTAAAAAGTTCATAGGCTTTGCTTATAGAAGCCGAATCCTCCTTTTCCATCAGCATCACACCCTCCTCAAAATCTGCCTTCCACCTCATGGCCACCTCACTCATGCGATCTGCCTCTTGTAATGTTTCAAACTTTGGAGGAAAATTGGTGCTGTCTTTGGGTAATATTTCAGGGGCCTTCTGATCAAAAAAACTTTCAATTGCTTCTGCATAGGCAACAGCTTCTTTCATGTTGTGGTCTCGCTGTTTTAACCGTTGCTCTTCTGCAGGATTGGTAAAAAATGAAGCCTCAGCAATAATGCCAGGAATACCATAGCTTCCTCGCAATACGCTGGTACCAGCCTGAGAAAAAATGGTGAAATCAGAAACAATACTGAAGGGTGTTTCAGCCTCATACATGTGCTTTACCAGCGCTCTAGCCAATTCCCCGGCCAATACTGTTCCTGCCTTATTTTGTGTAGCCGTTCCATGATAATAGACAATTGGAAAATTAACTGACGAATCGGCTGTCGCATTGTGATGTATGGACACAAACAGGTCGGCATTGTTATCTACTGCAAGTTTGGCACGATCTGCCAGATCAACAGCAGAGTCGGATGTACGAGTCATCAGGACCCTGGCTCCCATTTCCTCAAGCAGACCCCGCAACATCAAACCTACACGCAGGTCAATCCATTCTTCCCGTTCACCACCAGGCCCCACCCTGTAGTTATCGGTATCTGCAGTTCCCCCATGGCCAGGGTCAACTACAATGATCTTCCCAGCCAAAGAAGTGGGATTTTCGGAGGTGCACCCGAACGCCAAAACCAATAAAGTGAGTAAGAGAAAAGATAATCTGGATATTGAAAGCATTGTGCTTATAAAGTAAATTAAGAATGGTCAAAGACCTTCACACATCCGGTATTTTCTCTTGTCTTGAAACAAAAAAAAGCCCTTTCGGGCTTTTTCAGTATTTAAATGTTGCTGCCTGGATAGGATTCATGGGTTCAGGTACGTAATTATCGACTGGTTTGATGGATTGCAGATACTTAAAAATGGTAATCAAATCCTCATCAGGCAGGTCTTTGAGATTTGTCCATGGCATCGGTGGCATTACGGGTCTGCCATGTTCAATTCCCATATGTTTGCCCGTTCTCATGGTCGCAATGAATACCTCGGGTGTCCATCCTTTTAAACCTGTTTCATGTGGAGTCAGATTTTTTGACATGGTCATGCCCCACATCCCTACAGCCGCAGTAAAGTGTTCATTAAAATAGGTCCAGTGACCCGGCTGAAATACACGTTCATCAATAATAGGTAGTTTTGACCCATTAGGATGTCCGGAAAGTAGTCTTGATTCGTCCAGTTTCATCTCACCTGTTTCAGTAAAGATTTTTGGTGTGTGACAATCATGACAAGCTCCGAGGGAAACCAATTGTCTACCTCTGGCAATCACCTGTTCCTCGGAAAGTTGAACAGATTGATTTTCGTTTTTCTGCACACAACCAGCCACTATGGCCAGTAAGAGCACAATATACATCATCTTCATCGTTGAATAGGACCACTTATTGATCCGCCGCGAAATTCTGAATGAAAATTTCAATTTCCGATAAGATCTAATGAATACCCATAAAAATAATCCACAAGCGGCCAGAATCGGTGACCAACGAAACGCCATATACTGACTAACAAGCACGCGGAATTTCCGAAAGGAAGCCTGTAAAATTCTAAATATGGGAGCTCTATCATTAAAAAAGCCCTTTCGGGCTTTTTTTAATATTTAAAGGCTATGGCCTGTGTAGGATTCATGGGTTCGGGCACGAAATTATCAATCGGAGGGAGTGACTGAAGAAATTTGAAAATAGTAATCAAATCCTCCTCCGGAAGGTCTTTCAAATTTTCCCAGGGCATGGGTGGCATAATGGGTCTGCCATGCTCAATCCCCATGTGTTTCCCGCTTCGCATAGTAGCAATAAATACTTCTGGTGTCCAGCCTTTTAGGCCTGTTTCGTGAGGGGTGAGGTTTCTGGAGAAAGTCATACCCCATACCCCAACTGCAGCGGTTAAGTGCGCATTGAAATAGGTCCAGTGACCTGGCTGGAAAACCCGCTCATCAATTGCAGGAAGTGGAGATCCATTGGGATGGCCGGAAAGCAGCCTTGATTGATCCAAATGCATACCTGATGCATCAAAAATCTTTGGTGTGTGACAATCGTGACAACCGCCCAGAGAAACCAATTGTCTTCCTCTGGCTATAACCTGTTCTTCGGAAAGGGTAACCGGATTCTCAGGTTTCTGTGCACAACTGGTCACTATGACCAGTGTTAGCAAAATATTGATCGTTTTCATCGTTGAATTAGGAATCACTTATTGATCCCACCGCGAAATTCTTAAAGAAAATTTCAATTTCCGACAGGATATAATAAATAGCCCTGAAAACGATCCACCAACGGCCAGAATCGGTGACAGCAATTCCTGAGGATAAATAAAGGTTAACTAATAAACCCTGAAACCCTGAATAATCGGTTCCGCAGTGGATTCAGTAATTCGCAGCCTCAGTAGCGTTGCTGTGGTGGGCTCCACTGTTTGGATTCTTTTGTATCCAATCACCTCACCTCTGCCAATCTCTATCCACTTACCTCCGACCCGGGATTCTATAATATACTTCCTGACCCGCTCTCCCTGTGTAATATCTTCCTGAAGGATGATATCACTGATTACTGTTGGCTTATCCAATTTTAGTTTAATCTCCTTTCCTGTACCAGAAACTCCTGCAATGGGATTTCCAAACTGCTTTTTAATCTCCTCTCCCCACTCTTTCAGTCGCTGTACATCGGGTCCTGGCAGTAATCCTCTGGGATCTGGTGTTAGCCCCATAATCAATGTAGAATTATTCCCCACCGATTTACGATACATCTCCATCAAATGATCCAGGGGAAAGATATGATCTTCGTCACCAGGCTCCCAAAACCATTCATGTCTGCCGTTATACCCGCGTAAAGGGGCATCGGACATAGCAGGCATCCAGTATTTCCCATTGGGATCACCATGCTTTAGTAGCTGCAGGTGATCTTTTTGGGTATCTCCCGAATGGGAATAAGGATTGGGGAATGTCGCCCAGCAGGGATACGGCACAGTACCGGATTCAGATCCACCCCAGCGGGCTTCCGCCAGTTGATTGTTGTGATAAAACAGGCAGTTCGGTTGATACTTTTTCACAATGGGCAAAACATCAGGAGCACCCAGGTCGGGATGGCTGGCACCACCATCAAACCAGATCTCAAACAAATCACCATACTGTGTACAAAGCTCGGTGACCATGCCCTCCACCATGTGGTTATAGTAGGCTTGTCGGTTCTTTTGAAACTCACCTGTCCCATTTACTTTGAAATCATAAACCCCAAAGAAGGAGTTCCAGCGAATACCCACATAAATCCCCGGCTTGATGTCATATTTTCGGCATGAGTTCACAAAATCACGAACGATGTCACCTTTTCCATCCTGCCATTTCAACGCTTTCATGCAATATGGATTAACATCCGATTGATAAAGCGCAAAACCAGTTTCATGGGTAGCCGTGAGAATAGCGAACTTGAACCCGGCATCTTTAATGGCTTTGATCCATTGATCGGTGTCCAGGTTTTCCGGATAAAACTGCTGATAGTCCATTACTGGATTCGTTCGATTGCCGGAGCTTCCGTTTTGCCGGTATTGCTCTCCATCAAATACGTGCAGATCGTAATGAAAAACAGCACCCAGCTCAGCCTGCTGCCAGGCCAATTGCGCAGGATTGGGTGTTGGAATGTCCACATCTTGACCCTGAGCCCACAAGACCTGGCACCATGAATAAATCAATGCTAGTAGTAAAAGTTTTTGCCGTATCATCATGTGTTAACGTGTGTATATTCGGGATTTCAGCTACTTAATGTTACTTTTTCACCCTTCACTTTTGATTTGATTTCTAATTTGAGATTAGCCTCTTTGACAGCATTTTCAAATCGGCAATCTACGGTAAGAACATTGTCCCCTGCATTGATCTCAAAGCCCGAGGCATCCATTTCCAGTTCCTTGATAACCTGCCAGCTGGCATCATATAAAATGAGTCTGTTACCTGAAGCATACTTAAGAATCTGCCCATCCTTTATGGTTACCGGGAGTTGTATTTTCTTGTAATTATTGATCTCCAGTGTAATATCACTGACATCACCTTGATTGGCTGTAAGTGTGAAAACAAAAGGCTGCTTTTCTCCGGTGTTATCGAAGTTGAGTGTAGAGTATAAAGGCTCGCCGGGTTGTCTCACTTTGTTTTCATGGGTGAATATTTCAGCTTTTAGCTCCTGCCAATACCACTCATCGGTTCCGGTTCTTTCAATCGAAAACTCTTTGGAGTTATCTCGCATCAATTCTTTTTGCGCTTCAGTAAATGAATTGGAGATCCTCAGCTTTTCCCAATCTCCGATCAACTCCAGGATCTTGTCTGAATTTCCATTTTTTGCTACGGACTCATTGTCAGCGACCAGTGCATAGCCCGCATCATACCCGGCTGACCTGGCCAATAACCACTCCATATCCTCCAGACTGGTTTCGGCAGTCATTTGAAACCACCCCAGCATTCCTGGCATGAAGTTTCTCTTGAAATATGCCTGATTATTGAATCTGTATTCGGTTTGGCTTTCTCTAAACCCGGCATACCAGGGCTCGCCCCAGTTCATTCTGGAATAAATATGCCAGAAAAAATGTGTGGTTCGGCTGGCATCGATGATCAGGTGTTCTTTTAGATCATCCGACAATGCATTATACCAGGTATAAGGCATCAACGATTCACCATAAGTACCCAGACCGGTAGACCGGTTGCCCTCCAGGCCGTCAAAGGATATCTGGCGAAGCCCTGTCTTGTTGTAAAGGTTGGCCAGCGTTTCTGACATCTCGATGGTTAGATCAGCATTGGTTAGAAATACTTTGTAACCATGGTCCAGCAGTTTTGAGATGGTCGTGCCTGAAGGATGTGCGGAAGCATTAGTACTGAAGGCCCCTCGCTGACAGTCGAGCAGCTTCCAGGGGGCAGCCTCTGAAACACTTCCATACCTGATCAACTCCTCCCCGATCATTACAGTTTTCAGGTTGTTGTTTTTCATCTGGTTGAAATAATCCGGTGACTGGATGGGTATTTCTGTTGCTTTTGCATCAATGTCCTGTGTTATTGTTGAGCTCCCAACTTTGGCTAATCGCTGGTCAGGTATGGGCGTTACGTAGGGGTCATTGGTGGTGATGAAATTCGAAAGACAATGGGTCCCAATTTTCACCCCCTGAGCTTCCGCTTTTTCCACGCATTCCTTCAATCCTTCCATGCCATTGGGAAACTCACCTTCAAACAAGTCAAAATGACCCCAGCTTTCGAATGTTTTTCCGTAGTGATACAGGTATTTCAGGCCGGCTTTTTTCGTCAATTCGATGGCCTGCTCCACATTATCTTCTGTAAAGCTGGTGATCAGGTAGGCTGCAGCGGCATCCTTTGAAGTTTTGACCCATTCACCATCGATCATGGGATGTGGCAGCCCTTCTACCAATTCGATGGCACTTATATTTTGCAGGGCATCCTGTACAGGACAGCCAAAGAGCGCGATTTTTGATCCGATGACTCCACCGTCTTCGTAAGGAGGAACCATAATCTTTTCGTGATCAAAGTCCTTTACAATCCTCGGTTTGCTCCTATCCCTTGTATACGCTTGCAGGCTACTTCCATATTTGGTTGGACTTCCTGCTTCTACCCTGTACAATACACTTCCATCATTGTCAGGATGCATGTCCGTAAGGTCACCTTGCCTGAAAATATCGAAGGCCGGCATACGGTCACTCTCATTCCAGGGATAACCACCCAGGGTCTTGAGATTCAAAGATTGAATGCCCAATGCATAGTCTTCCCCTCTTACCACTCCGATTGTTTCACCAATGATTTTATTGATTGTCGTCTGATAGGGTCCCCAAAGTATGAGCTCAACGACATCCTTGTTGGTCAAAGTAGTCAACTCAAAAACAAGGTGTGTTTCTTTTTCAGTGACTTTGATCCCGGCTGTAACATCATTCTCAAACTGCAGGGTAAGCAGATCCTGGTTCAGGCTTGCGGACTTCGGAAATCTTATTTCTCCATCCACCCTGATAGACATCAGATAGGTACTTGAATCTTCGGCGAGATAGTTGCTCCCAGTTGCAAGGTCAGTCAAAGAGAGGACTGACCCAACATCACTGATCCCTATCTTAAAATGGTTGGTTTGGAATTCAGCAATCGATGATCCCTTTTGTGAGCATGACGCCCATATCAGTAAGAGGGCAACAAAGAAAGTCAGAGGTTTTAAGCTGGATATCATAGAGGTTCTATTAGGACGTAGTTCTAAGTACTTGCTAAATCTCCAAATATACCTGTAATAGCCAATTAATTTATTAAAGTCATTAGGTCATAGGATCATCTAATCGATACCTCGCATAGTTCTCATCTTTGAGATCTGGCTTGAAAACTCACACTTATATACCGGTATACAACATTTATCAAGATCAAATAATTAGGTATTGATTATCTTAGTACTGCGAAAGCTTAGATTACTAATCCAATTGAGAGATGTTTGAAATTATAGCAGTTTGTGTTGTTTTTGTAGCGCTTGCTTCAATGGGTATCGCAGGTATCGTGCGTTTCTCCAGAAAAGATTAGATACTTTCCTCCCCCTCAATCGCCTCTACCAACTCCTCATACCAGGCCTCTCCAAATTTCCTGATCAGCGCATCCTTCAAAAACTTATAAAGCGGTACACCCAGGCTTTCTCCCAATGTGCACGCCGGTGAACATATCCCCCACCGGGAATAGTTTACACCGATGTGATTATCGTAGAGTTTCGACAACCTGATAGGATATAAATGGCACGAGATTGGTTTTCTGAAAGATGTCTTCCCATCCTGCCAGGCTTTTTCGATCCCACATTTCAGGATGCCCTTATCATCATAATAGGCAAACACACATTCCGCACCATCTACGGTGGTGGTGCTGAAGTCCCCTTCTTCATCCAATAAGTATGGACCTTCTCTTTCTAAAACTTCTATGTTCTTTTCTGGCAGATAGGGTTTCACCAGTTCAGTGATCATCTCCATGTCATTCAGCTCCTCCTTTTCCAGGGGTGCCCCCAGATCTCCCTCCACGCAACAAGCTCCCTTGCACGCTTCCAGGTCACATACAAACATCTCCTTTTTGATCTCACTGGAGACCAGTACTTTACCGATTTGGATCATACCTCAAAGTTAAAGGATCCTGCTCTCCAAAAAATTTCTTTTGAAAAACTTAAAACTTTTCAAGCCTTCATTCGTTATTATATGTACATACATTTAATGTTTATACCAATATCTTAAAAAAATGATACAAACTATTTTATTGATCGGAGCACTTGCGTTGAATCCAGGTGCTGTGAAGGAGACTTTCAAAGTTGTTAAGGAATCAAGTACCGTAACATGGAAAGGTGAGAAAGTTACAGGATCTCATACAGGAACCATCAAAATCAAAGAAGGAGGACTGGATTATGAGGATGGAAATCTGAAGGGTGGAAAATTCGTGATTGACATGACCACGATAAAAACAGATGAGAAAATTGACAAATTGGAGGGACATCTTAAATCAGACGACTTTTTCGGAGTCGAAAAATACCCAACAGCCACATTTGTCATCACTGAGGTTGTTAATCAGGGACCACGAGGCTACAATATCACTGGTGATATCACCATTAAGGGAATTACCAAAGAGATCAAATTTGTAGCTAAAATCGATGATACAAAAGATCAGGCTAATGCTACAGCAGAGATTGTACTTGACAGGTCAGAGTTCAATGTAAGGTTCGGATCAGGGTCATTCTTTGACGGCCTTGGTGACAAAATGATCTACGATAACTTTACACTGGGTATTGACCTTGTTGTGAAGAAATAACCAAAGGATTTTAAATTAAGGCTGTGTAATTTCGGTTGCACAGCTTTTTTTATATCTAAACTTGAGTTAGGTCAAAAATGCTTCCACCCCTGAGCCTTAAGCTCAACGGTATTGCCATTCCTGGTTACAAAGGCTTTTCCATTTTCCTTCTTTTGCATATATCCAATGGTATGGATATCCGCATGATTCTTGATCTTATCAAAGTCACCGGGTGGGATGGTAAATAACAATTCATAATCCTCTCCCCCATTCAAAGCGCAGGTATTGGGATCCAAGCTAAACTCCGCAGCCGTCTCGTAAGTCTGCTTATCAATAGGCAATTTATCCTCATAAATGACGATGCCCAGATCAGATGCTTTGCATAAATGAAAAGAGTCTGATGCCAGACCGTCTGACAAATCAATCATGGAGGTTGGTTTTACTACCAAATCTCTGAGCTCATGGAGAATATCCATACGGGCTCTTGGCCGGAGCTGCCGACCCACCACATAATCATATTTTTCCAGCTTGGGTTGCATCTCCGGATTGGCAAGATATTCCTGCTTTTCTCTTTCCAGGACCTGAAGACCCATGTAGGCACCTCCAAGGTCACCGGTCACACACAAAATATCATTCTCCTGTGCCCCGCTCCTGTAAATGATATCGTTTTTTGAGACTGTACCAAGGGCCGTAATAGATAAAATCAACCCGCTGGAAGAAGCGGTGGTGTCCCCACCTACCAAATCGACCTCATAGTCCTTGCAGGCTGCATGTATGCCTTCATAGAGGGCTTCAATGGCCTCCACAGAGAATCTGTTGCTCAACCCAAGACTAACGATCACTTGCTTAGGCTTACCGTTCATGGCTGCCAGGTCCGAGATATTGACGGCAATGGCTTTATACCCCAGGTGCTGCAACGGTACATAGGAGAGATCGAAATGTATGCTTTCTGTCAACAGATCGGATGAGGTGATCAAAAATCCGTTTCCTGTATCTAAGACTGCCGCATCGTCGCCAATACCCTTTATGGTCTCAGCATGATAATGCTTTACCCCACCAGCTAATCGTTCGATCAGCCCGAATTCTCCCAATGTCTCTATTTCCGTTCGTTGCTCTCCTGCCATAATTATCTTTTGTGCGAAATTCGGTATCAATCTAACTGAACTAGCCCACTTCCGCTCGGTTTTGTATTTTTACTTATTAATTTTGCAAAAATGAGGAAACTTTTATTCTGCGTGAAGGGTTTCCTGATTTGTTATCATTGAATTGATTGAATGGAACTCAGAACTGATGTACACATTGAGGCAGCCAGGATCCAGAAGGAAATCACTGATTTCCTGGGTTTAAAAAGCAATGAGCTGGTCTTTGAGTACTCCAGTCTGGATGGAAAAGTGAAGCTGGATCTGATTACCATCAATCCCAGGCATAACCAATCATTTCTTTTTAAGACGATTTTAGGTTTTGATAAAACTGATTGTCTCAATAAAATGTTGGATTATGTAAAGACCCATAAAGAAAAAGAAGGGTCCTTTACCATTCAATGGATAACCAATGGTATGACTGAAGTGCAGACTTCTTACTTCCGGGCCAAGAACATGTATGATGCTCTGGACAAATTATATTACGGAAGGGATGTCAATAACATTACAGTTTTTAGTGTGGTTCTAAACCCTATAGCATAATGATACACGTCACAGATAAAGCAAAAGAACAAATCTCAACCTTGAGAACTGAAGAAGGACATCCTGAAAACTCCAATGTCAGGGTATCGGTCAAGGGTGGCGGATGCTCAGGTCTAATGTATGACTTGTCTTTTGATACAGAGATTTCTGAAAAAGATGATGTTTTTGAAGATAAAGGTGTGAAAGTGATCGTGGATCGAAAAAGTCTACTTTACCTTTTAGGCACTACCCTCGATTTCACCGACGGACTCAACGGCAAAGGTTTTCAGTTCGTGAATCCCAATGCCAGCCGGACTTGTGGCTGTGGTGAAAGTTTTTCTATCTAATTTTCAGATTTTCGCTTTCTAGGCTCTACGGTCTGATCAAGAGGGATTCCCAGTCGTTCATACATCCTTCTGCGACCTCCTTTGTCACTTTCAAGGATCTTCCAGGCAAATTCAGCCACCTCCCTGGCATATTCCCTGGGGACAACAATCACCCCATCACCATCTGCAACGATGACATCTCCGGGATTCACCAGTACACCACCGACAGTGATCGGTCTGTTTACAGACTCTAACTCATTCCTTCCTGGTCTGATCCCCCGGCCACGATTCATCGGGTCCCAATAAACAGGTACTTTTTGCTTGGTGATTTCATCAGTATCCCGGATTCCACCATTCGAAACAATCCCCCTGGCTCCCTTTTCTATATAGAATAATGAATTGAACGACCCAATGGAGCCCGTATCTCCATCCCCGTTCACATCCAATACCAGAATCGATCCATTCCTGATTGAGTCCAGAAAAGTTTCGGGAGAATATTTGTTGTACCATTCCCTCTCCCACTTCCTGAACGCTTCATACTCTTTGGGCGGATCAACCACCCGCTTCGTGGGTACATACCTGGCTGTTACTGCAATCCCAGTGATGATGTGAGTAAACGCATCAAAATCCTTCCAGAGGGGCACGATGCTTTGATCCATAATTCCGACATCCGCCAATCCTACGAAATCCATTCCGTCAGACACATCTACTACACGCAGCCCGTCATATAGGTCCAGTATTTCCTGATCAGTTATTTCTTGTGCCATCGAAGTGCTCAAAATGAAAACTAAAGTTGAGATGAAAAAGACCCTGATATTAGGTCTGATTAAAATTCTGGGCATGATTGAGTTAAAATTTGGTTCTTATTTGAATTTAAAATGCGTCCTTCAATTTGACAAGAATAAGACAAAATAAACAAGAGCCTTATATTGTTACATTTTATAAAGATTTAGGGTATAAATATAAATTTTAACAATATATAAGTATTTTTATTATATTTTTTACATATTTGTAGCGATATATTATCAAGCTCTTAATGACATTGACCCAACAATGAGGCCCATTAATCAGCTTGAGCCCATGACCGACAAAGCCCTGGAAACCATCAGTTCGCTGCCATCAGCCTTTGATTTGGCAGTAGAAAACACCTTTACTTACGGACAGGTAATCATTCAGCAGTATGCCAAAGCCGAATCCTTTTATATGCTAATGGAAGGTCAGGTTTCGTTTTATCTAAGCCTCGATGGTATCGGTCAGGAGCTCAAAGTTGGAAAAACAAGCGAACCGCTCACCCCCATTGGCTGGAGCGGATTTTCTCTTCCACAAAGATTTGCCACAACAGTCAAAGCTTCCAGCCCATCGGTAAAAGCTTATCGATGGGACATTTACGAGCTTACTGATTGGCTTCAGTCCCATGAGGAAGGAGCCATTGAATTTTTACAGCTTATCTGTCAGGAATCCTGGAACCTGGTGAAGGAATCCGTAAGTGTTCTTTCTCAATACTCCGTAAACCTCATCCAATATGAAAGCACAGTCACTACGGAAGAATTTCAAAGCACTGAAACCCCTGAGGAAGAAGATGTTGTCCAGTTCCTGATCAGGTCACCATTTTTTGAGGTGTTTGATGAAGCTTCTCTCAAGTACATTGCCCAGTACATTGACCGACGTCAATACCGAACTGGTGACCACGTCTATGAACAGGGAAAAGATTCAGAAGGAACTTATCTTTTAGCATCGGGAAAAGTGACTTTTAGTTTTATTGACAATAGCAAGTCACAGATGAGTTTCCGAAATATCACTACTCCGGGATTTATGGTCGGGTGGTCAGCAGCCATGAACAGGCCCAACATCATCAGCGCTATAGCAGCTCAGGAGTCCATTATTTATTTTATTCCTAATACATGTATTCAGGAGCTTATCTCGACCAACCCAAAATTTGCCAATGGCTTTTATCAGCGCTTGCTTTGGCTCATCGGTCATCAACTGCAG
This sequence comes from Cyclobacteriaceae bacterium, assembly GCA_965223915.1. Taxonomy (GTDB): domain Bacteria; phylum Bacteroidota; class Bacteroidia; order Cytophagales; family Cyclobacteriaceae; genus UBA7330. Next base: position 6,095,574 of record OZ245027.1, read on the forward strand.
GCTATCCGAACGAGACTCATTTCTGTGAAGTTCAACAGGGAGGTCATCGCCATTCGTAACCTGATCGAACACAACAGTACAAAGCTGGACCTGAATTCTAACCTGCATAAGGTTCCGCACCTGCTGGAAAACAAGCTTACCATTAGAGATGGGCTTCAACTGTTAAAACAGATTAAGATCAATGGGTCAACACTGGAAAAGAATTTATCAGCGCTTTGCCTGGACCTGGTCAGCGAACTGCAGAAAGAACATCGTTTTTATAAGCGGTTGGTAAAAGTATATCAGACCGTAGTCGATGCAGAACCTTATATCACTCCTTCTGGCGTAAGAAAAATGTGTGCCGAGACATTCATAGAAGCCTGGGAAGGGGTGCCGACCATTATCAAAGGTCAGGATCATCTACCTGAGAAGCCCGGACATATCTTTATCTATAATCACCTGAGAAATCACCCTTACAACACCCTCCCCAATAATTTTCAGGTCACGCTGGATTCGCACTTCATCAGTTCAATGATCCTATATAAACGGTACAAAGACCCTGGTATCCGAATTGTGAGAATTGGTAAAGGTGCGGAGTATGGACATCAGGACTATTACCAGCGGCTGGGACATATAGATGTTTATACCAAAGAGTCTGACCCCACAGACAGCGAGCAGAATAAGAAGCTGTCACGCAGAGCTTTTTATGAAAAAGCCAGTGACTACCTATACAACGGACTCAACCTGATCATCAGTCCGGAAGGCACCTCCTATCCCACTGATACTTCACCGGGAGTCTTTAAATCCGGAGCTTTCCGGCTGGCCCTCAACATGGACCCGGAGCCTATGATCATTCCGATATCCATTGCCAATTTTGACAAAAGGATCAGGAACAACATTTTTTCGTGCATCATTCACAAACCATTCAGGATGAGTGAACATGTAAAAGATGCGAATGACAAAGAGGGATTGAAGAATTTTTTGACTGAGTATCAGGTTAAGTACAGGACTTACGTTGAAGAAGCAATTGAATTATCCAAAAACCCAAAAAAATAGCATGTACTAATGACTGAGGATGAAAAGGAAATCATTGATCCTGAACTCTTTGAAGATGAAATTGTCAGGCTAGAACAAAAGGTAAAAGACTGGAAAAACAATGATGAATTGATTGTCTTTTATGGAAGCTCCAGCCTGAGACTATGGTCAACGCTTGAAAAGGACCTTTCACCCCTGAATACTTTAAATCTTGGTTTTGGCGGTTCATCCTTTGGTTACTGCCTGTATTATTTTGATCGTATTTTCCAGAATACTATTCTGCCCTCCAGAGTGGTGATCTATGCCGGCGATAATGATATCGGACGCGGCCTTGATCCTCAAATCATCCTACATCGATTCAGGAAACTGACGGACAGGATCAGAGAAACATATCCTAAAGTCAAACTCACTTTCGTCACCATCAAGCCCAGTCCCGAGCGAAATCACCTGTTGGAATACACCCGTGAAACCAATAACCTGATCCGAAAAGAGCTATTAGCTATCCCCCGGTCCGACATGATCAATGTCTTCGACTCTATGCTTGATAATAATGGTAAAGCCAGACCAGAGCTATACCTCGAAGACCAGCTTCACCTCAACGCCAATGGTTACCGCATCTGGAAAGGGGTTTTCAGAAAGCATTTTGGGATATAAGGTAACCGCATCATATCAAAACCTGCCAGGTCTATCTTCAGAATGAAAATAGACCTGGCAGATTTTCAGTTTAACTGTTTTTCATTTCTAAATTGGGTATTGTTCCATCCTATTATAGTTAGGCCAATACCACTCTTACCTATGAGTTCAGAATTATAGAAGGATTTTAACAATGATCCGGCTGTGGCGAGATCATTTGGGTTGTAATATTTAAAGTAGCTGGCAGGAGCATCATACCAATGTCCGGCAGAACGCTCAGGATAAGGTGGTTTTCCATCAGATGGAAATGTAAATTTCTCTAACCGGATGTTTTCAAAAAGTACTGCTTCAAATTGTTTACAGAATACTGAATCCTCTGGCAATGTTCCACAGAGAAATGCAAATGAATTTTCCGGATATCGATAATATTCATTATAGTTGAAAGCAGCAAACCCTGAACTTAATGGGTGAATTGACACCCTCTCATCTGTAATTTCAAGCATAAACTCATCTAAAGCATCATTTTTTTTAAGAATCAAATTCTGAACATCCTCATCACACTCAAGGGATTTAGTTGCAGGTCCAAATGCTGTTAAGCATCTATTGCCAATCGTTGAACTTATAACATCGATGCGTAAATATTTATTAAAAGCTAAACTCCGAGTTTCCAGGATATAGTTTGAACATTCATAGTTATCTTCTGTTTCAATAAGTAGTTTGAGGACTGGAGCTGATGTTTTGTTATCCTCATATTCTTCTTTGAAATCCAGGATTAAATTTGAAGTAATCTCAAAATGATCAATCTTTTCTCCACAAGAGGTAGAGAAGATCAATAGAAATATGAGTACGATCCTGAGACTTGATATTTTTAGACAATCCATGATCGGAAAAGAGACCTCTTCTTGTAATTTAAGCAGTAACCACCACATTTTGTAAACCTCATCTAAAGGTATCTGCAAAATTTTGGATTATTTAAATTACCTTGATTATTCATTCGAACTGAGTCCAAAATGAGAATCCTGTCTTTAATTGCTTTGGTATTTGTCATCTCTTCATGTGGGAGCAACAAGTTCGTATCTGATATACAGTCAATCAGGTTTGGCTCAGGAGGAGGCTTCACCGGAGAAATAAAAAAATATGAACTATCCCCGAAAGGAGTGCTTTCCACCATCAATAATCAGGACACAACCGCTCTAAAAAAAATTTCCCCGGCAAGCATCAAAGAAATTATGACCTCTGCAGAAACCATTAAGGATATTGAACTCAATAAACCTGAAAACATGTACCGGTTTATTGAAGTAGATCATGGCAAATCCTCCAACAGACTCGTTTGGGGAATGGGTTATCAGGAACTACCCCCTCAGGTAGATACTCTTTTCAATAAATTAACCAACCTCCTGAACTAGACTGTCATGAAAATAACGTTATCTCTGAGTATATTTTTCCTGTATTTAAGCTTCCACCTTCATGGCCAGCATAAAGAACTAAAGACCGAATCATTCAAAAATCCATTTCCTGCAAAAAATCAAAAGACGAACGTGACTAATGTAGTCCCAAATACAAATTCACGTACAATCAGACAGGGTAAAACTGATACGCCAACCCGAGGGTCATACCAACGAGTCTCAAAGGCAAACATTACCACCGGTGAGCTCAAATCAAGGTTTGGTCTATCTGCTGATATGAACCTGAAGGAGTTCAAGCTTAAGTCAGACAGGTTAGGAGTTAAACATCAATCATTTCTTCAGTATTATAAAGGGCTACCCATAGAAGGGCATCTATTATTTAAGCACACGAGCAAAGAAACAATATTGCACGGCCGGGTAGCCAAAATTGAAAACCTGGATATAAATCCTACGATAGATGAGTCTGAAGCAAAAGAAATCGCTAAACGGTCATTGGGCGTTAGCTCCGTACTGCAAGAATATCCTACTGAACTAAAAATCATCGAGCTGCCTGCCAGCAAAAACGAATTTGATCTCGCCTATGTAGTCAGGGTTGATGCAGCATATCCCCTGGTGATGAAAAGAGTTTATGTGAATGCGAAATCAGGTGAAATAATTAATACGATAGCATTGATTCCGCACGCAGATACACCCGGGACGGCCAGTACTTTTTACAGTGGAACACAAAATATTACGATTGACGAAATCAGTGGAAGCTTTCGATTAAGAGAATCCGCGAGGAACATAGAAACCTACGATGCAACGAATGCAGAATTTACGAATGCCGGCTTTGATGGGCATAGTGATTTCGTAAACAACACATCGAATTGGCCTGGTTTCCCCTACCTGACCACTTTTACCATTTCAGCAGCCTCCACTGATTGGTGGTTTAATTCGGTTGTTGACAAGAATGCGGATTTTTATATCATTATAAAAGATAGTGACGGTAGCATCGTATATCAGACAAACTATGTCAACAACACCAATGCCCCGATCACTTTCCAGCCCAATTTATTGCTATCAAACGGACCCCATTCCGTAGAAATCTGGGATTACGATGCTGCAGATGAGGATGATTTTGGAGGTGCCTATTCAATTAGTTCTACCATAGGCACACAAAATTTTTCAGACAACAGCAATTCCGGGAGTTATGTGATCTCCGAGCTCAATAATCCGGCCTTAGATGTACATTGGGGGATGGAGGTGACTTACGATTTCTATTTGGATGTTTTTGGCAGAAACAGTTTCGATGGCGATGGAAGTGTGATCCGTCAGTTCATCAATCCCCCGGATATGCAATTGGAGAATGGAGGAAATCCGAATAATGCCGCTGCTTTTCCTCCTCCTTATAATCTGATGGTGTATGGTACCGGCGATGGTGAATTGATGGGTCCGGTTGTTGGTCTTGATGTAGAAGGTCATGAATTCACACACATGGTTATAGAGAATAATGGGAATGGAGGTTTAGATTATCAGGGCGAATCGGGTGCCTTAAACGAATCTTTTGCAGACATTTTTGGAGCATGTGTTGAGTTTTATTCAGAATTTAATCCTGATTGGACCATGGGTGAAGACATTATGCTTACTCAACCCTTTATAAGGTCTCTGTCTGAGCCCAATGCGGGACAACAACCAGATACTTATGAAGGACAGTTTTGGGTGAATCCCGAAAACTTATCCTTTGATCATGGTGGTGTCCATATCAATAGTGGCGTGCAGAACTACTGGTTTTATCTACTTAGTGAAGGTGGCACGGGTACCAACGACTTAGGGGATTCATATTCCGTAAGTGCCATTGGAATAGAAAAGGCCCGGCAAATAGCCTACAGAAACTTAGTCACCTACCTGGGTCCTAAGGCAACATTTTATGATTCTTACCTGGGTTCATTGCAATCAGCTGAGGACCTGTATGGAAACCCTTCCGCAGAATATGACGCCGTAAGAGATGCCTGGTATGCCGTAGGTGTAGGAAATGTCCCTGACAATACCTGCGAAGGAACAACCAACATAACAATGTCTTCCGGCACCATTACTGACGGCAGCGGGCTAGCTGATTACGGAAATAACTTAAACTGCTCCTGGCTTATTGCTCCTCCGGGAGCAGATCAGATAACCATCGATTTTACGCAATTCGATACGGAAGCAGAATTTGATACGGTCTTTGTTTATGATGGCCCCACTGAAAACGATGAAGTGTTGATGACCTGGTGGGGAAATTTTCTGCCCCCACAAATTACTTCAACAAACGGAGCTGTGTTGATAAAATTTACCTCTGATGATAACGTGACTGCTTCAGGATGGTCTGCTAATTATTCATCCTCCGGCTCTCCATCCTGTGATGGTCTAAATGTCTTATCGGATATTGCCGGATATATTGATGATGGATCAGGCTTTTCTTCATATGGGAACAACCAGGAATGTTATTGGCTCATTGCGCCACCGTGTGCATCTTCTGTCACCCTTTCCTTTTCGGCATTCGATACCGAAGAAGGTTTCGATGGCTTAATTATCTATGATGGCATCACGGAAGATGCTACAGAACTCGCGGTATTTAGTGGTTCCAATATTCCCAATGATATTACCTCTTCAACAGGGGAAATGCTGCTCATTTTTGTTTCAGATCATACAGTTACGAACCAGGGATTCTCCGCATCATACGCCAGCACGGGCACAGCATTTTGTTCTGCAGTGACCAATCTGTCAGAAAGTGATCACGGAATCCTTTCTGATGGAAGTGGTGAAGAGAATTATTGCAATAATCAGGAGTGTACGTGGCTAATTTCTCCGACCGATGCCAAAAATATTACACTCTACTTTTCAAAGTTTGACATAGAACAACCCTCTCCGGATGGCAGAACTATTTATGATGCCATTGAAATCTATGATGGCAACTCAGAAATGGCAGATCTCATTGGAACATTTTCAGGCAATAAACTTCCGCCCCCAATTACATCAACAGGTGGTGAAATATTTATCAGGTTCTACTCAGATATTGCGGTAAACAAGGGAGGGTGGGAACTTGAGTACGTGACTGAAACAGAAACATTTTGTTCAGGAACGCAAACATTAACCAGCACGGAAGGAGAGATAACCGATGGGAGTAACCTAAATGATTATGGGAATAATTCTGTTTGTTCATGGCTGATACAACCCGATATTCCTTCCAGGATCACCCTTTCATTCAACGAATTTGATTTGGAACAAGATGCTGATGCAGTGGTAGTATATGATGGGGAGGATACAAGTGCGCCGGTTTTAGCTACCCTATCAGGCTCTGCCCTGCCAGAGGATGTGATATCTACCAACGGGGCCTTGTACATAGAGTTTCTCACTGATCCGGCCATCAGAAAGTCCGGCTGGAGAGCAACGTATACTTCAGAGGAAGTATTGGGTATTAATAATGATCTTCCTAAAGGAATCAACATATATCCAAATCCTGTTTCAGACTTCCTGATTATTGAAAATACCCAAAAGAAGAGAATGAAAATAATCATCTCAGATATGCTTGGCCGGGAATTTCTAAAAGCTGATGATCTCTATGCAGGGAGAAATGAAATCGATATCACATCTTTATCATCTGGACTATACCTCCTGAGCCTCCGGACCGAACAAAACAGATTCTCTTATAAGCTCCTGGTGGAATGAGAGCCTTATAAATAAAGGATGTTATATATTAGTTTAAACTCATACAAATACGTTATTTTTAATAAACTTTCTCAAAAGAGCTGGTAGCTTAATCAATGACCCCTGTTTGAAATATAGGGACTTATTATTTAAGGATGAAGCTTGAAATACCCCTCATTTCACACTTTTCTTAATTAATCTACTAATTAATTAGTAGTTCTACTATACATTTAGTAGTTTTGATTCATCAATGAAAACCACGAAAATGGAACTCACGAAAGCAGAAGAAAAAGCCATGCAGATCCTCTGGTCGATTGAAAAGGGACTCATCAGGGATGTGGTGAAAGAATACGAGGAACCCAGACCTGCTTATACCACTGTAGCAACGATTTTCAAGATACTGGAAAAGAAAGGATTCGTTGGGCGGACACCCATAGCCAATACGCATGAATACTATCCCCTGATCCAAAAAGAGGAATATACCCGTGGCTTCATGAAGTCATTTGTGAAAAACTATTTCTCGAATTCTTTCAAAAACATGGTGTCAGAATTTAGCCGCCAGGAGGAAATGACTACCAAAGAAATGGAAGAGATCATCGAGCATCTCAAAACCCAGATTGAAGCAAAAAACAAGCAATAATGGAAGCGTACCTATTGAAATCAAGCCTGGCCATGGCCATCCTTTTCCTGATATACCGGTTGATCATCCATTACGAAGCCAATCACCAGCTCAACAGGTTTATTGGACTGGCATTCCTGTTCTTTTCTGTTGGGGGGCTTTTCATTCCCATTGAAGGGCTCTTTGTAAACTATCAGACGAACGAAACCTTTCATGTCCTGATTCGGGGGGGCAATGACATTCAGACAAGCCTTACACCAAAAAATTCGGGCCATGCTATCCCTCTTCATCTCATCATCTATGGGATTGGACTGGGCTTCTTCACCCTCCGTTCTTTGATAGGAGCAGCGACATTGATTTATCATTATTTCATTTCGGAAAAATACTACCGATGGGGATTTACGGTGGTCGCCTTAGCTAAGGATGTTTCCCCGTTTACCTTTTTTAGTATATTGTTCATTGGGAATCAACGCCTGAAGAATGAAAATCACGATGTGATGTTAGTGCACGAACAGATTCATCGCGATCAATTGCATTCATTAGACACCTTGATTCTGGAGGTTCTAACCATCCTGTTTTGGTTCAATCCTTTCATCTGGCTCTTTCAGCGCGACATCAAAGCTGAACATGAATTCCAGGCCGATGCGCAGGTACTAAAAAAGGGTATTGATAAACTGGACTACCAGAAGTTGCTTTTCGAGTCGCGGACTGGTGTATCCTTTCAGTTAGGTAACTATTTAAGTAATCAAACAAGTTTAAGTAAACGATTTAATCACATGACAAATAAAAATATAAACATAAGAATGAGCTTCGCCCGGGTGGGTTTAGCTCTGTCGACGATGGCATTCATGCTATTTATCAGCGCATGTTCAGACATGGACAATCAGGTAGATGTTCAGCCAGAATATGAGCAGGGTATGCCGGCATTGTATAAAACCATTGGTGATAATATCCGGTATCCTACATCTGCCCGGAAAGCTAATGAAACCGGATTGATTTATGTTTCCTTCACCGTGAATGCCCAGGGGCAGGTTGAGGATATCATCCCGGAAAAAACGGATGGATATATGCTGACGGAAGTAGTTGTGGTTGGGTACCCTCACGAAGGAACAGCAACGAATGTTGTTGCAAAATCCGCTGAAGCAAGTGAGGATATAAAGGCTGAAGCCGTCCGAACGGTGAAGTTGCTGGGAAAATTCAATCCCGCACAAAAGGATGGTAAGGCAGTTGGTTCGGTGATGGTGCTACCTATTATGTTTAAGTTGTCACAGTAAATGGATTTGAGGTGGGTGAAAGCTCACCTCTGTATCTCCCTGGCTTGGTCCCGAATTTGGATATTTCCCTTAATACTTGAGAAATGGAATCAAAAATATTAAGCATCCAATCAATACAAGTAATGATTTAGGTGTCATCAGATTATAAATTTAATACGAATAAAAGGCCGATCCCCTGGGGACCAGCCTTAATGGTCAGTGTAATACTGACCCTGCCTTAGTGTAAATTCAGATTCTTTTATCTTTGGATGATAAGTCTTGCAGAATGGGACCCCACTTTGTTATCTGGGTTTTTCATCTGTAGTCTGTATATATATAAGCCATTCATCAACATGAAATTGTTATCATCCTCACCACTCCACTTAATTTCATAAGGACCCTGATATTGATATTGATCAACCAGTGTTCTTACCTTTTGACCAAGCATATTATATACAGACAGATTCACATAACCACCTTTTTCCAATTGATAGGAAATGATTGTTCCAGAACTCATTGGATTGGGATAGTTTTGATCCAGAGAGAAGGAATGATTTTCAACATTATCTGTTCCTAAGACTCCATCCACAATAAATGTAACCGGTACCTCAATGAATTCTTGAGAGGGATCATTGCTAAAAATTATTATCTGAGACTGATAGGTACCCTGCTCTAATTTTACCGCATTAAAGTCAATATCTACTCCTAAACTATTTTCCGCATTTACAGTACCATATGGCACTGGAATATTAATCCATTGATTGACTGGTGCTCCGAAACTTTGCTTTGCTCCTATCACATAACCAGCATTTTCATTATTGCTTTGATCTGTAACCTCATTGTTGACTACGTTGTCAAAATTCCAAAAAGCGACCAAACCCTGATCAGAATTGGATGGAGGCATTAACATTAATTCTCTGATTGCTTGCTCATTCAAAGCCTCATCCCAAACCATAACTTCGTCGATACTACCAGGAATAACACCGGCACCGTCTGCACAAGATTCATAGCTGATCTGGCTGCCAATGACAAAAGGTTGGTTGTTGCCCATAATATCACCACTTCCGGACTCAATAGTATGGCTTGTCTCATCTTCAGCACCGTTAATAAAAATTTTATGAGTTGATGAACTTGCATCATAGGAAAACGCGAGGTGAGTCCACGAGCCAATTGGGACTGGATTTGTTGATACATACCAGCTTTGACCGCCAACAGTATTTACACGCCAGGTCAGGCTTCTATCTTCTTCAAGTATAGCCTCATAACTTCCATCTTGCCAATGGAATCCTTTGCTGAGAATAAATCGCCAATTATTAGCTGAATTGCAATTGATATCTTCTGATAGATATAACCAAAGTGAAATTGTAATGCCATCTTCAGGATTCAACTCAGAACTATGTGGAAATTCCACATAACCATTCCTGCCATTAAATGCTAATCCATATGAAGCGGAAATATTGTAGTAAAGTGGCCCGAGTCCCTCATTATTAATTGTAATTTCTTCAGAAACTGATCCAAACTTAGGAGCAGTACTTTGAATCTCTTCCGGAGTCACTGAAATTTTTGGTAAAGCATCAACCTTAATATTCCAGACAAAACCAATCGTATTCCAGATGATCAATATCTCATCGCCCTTAGCCAAATCATCAATAGCGACAGACTCAGCATAATCTATGAAGCTATTTGTAACACAGTTACCTTTTAAAACAGTCGCTTCAAAGCCACTATTGGTGCTTATCGTTACTTTTGCATTTTCGTCAGGCATTACAAATCTGTACCAGTGTTCTCCGGTCCCATTTGGATCATTGATGGTCTGATCGCCTTCCTCTACCAAAATAGCACTTTCACAATCTTCCCCGGGTTGTGGATCTTGAAAGATTAACTCCCATTCAAAACCACCACCCTGATACAGGTCCCAGCGAATATGCAATGTTTCTCCTGGATGATTGTTTCTAAATCCCAAAAGTTGATAATTCCCTTTGATGTAATCAGGGTCTTGACAACCTCCCTGCAGAACGCTAATATATGCATCCACATCTGAATCGATAATGATTGATTTTTCAGTATCTTCTGGTGCAATAAATTCAAACCAATAGGTATTCAAAGCAGTTTCAGGAACTTCATGGACTCCTGCTGGAACAAGTTCCGCTGATGAGCAACTTTCTCCCGGCTCCAGACTTTCAACAGATAAATCCCAGGAGTAATCACTACCATAAAGATGGATGAGCACTTCCTCCCCCACAGGAATATCGTAAAAATTATGCGTCCCGTTGAACGAATTGTCAACCCAGTCAAGTTCACTGCAGCCATTCCTGTAAACTGAAGGATATATTTCATCCGCCGATGAAATAACCAATTTTGAGTCAGGGTCAGGCATTGTAAACGAATACCAGTGCTCACCCGTCAAATTTAGCTCTTCGTTAAAAGTGCCCTCTTCGGCAACTTTGGGCATGGTACAAATATCACCCGGTTGAATTTCCGGTGCGAACATCTCCCATGACAGATCTCCATTGATTTGGGGCCACCAGGATAAATATAATTGCTCACCTGGCTGGTAGGCAAAATAAGACCCGCTACTATATCCGGAAGTTTTCCAAATAAGGTCATTACAAGTACCACCATAAAGATCAAAATTTGCATCCTGAAAAGTTTGAATAATAATCATTTTCCCGGCTTCCGCTGGTGCCGTAAACTCATACCAATATTTGTTTACACCACCAATAGTGCTCAGGGTATAGCTGCCTCCGATCTCAATTGGAATTGCTTTTCCGCATGATTCGCCTTCCTGAACCTCTTGAACCAGGAGAGACCACTCAAATGGGCTTACATCGCCAACAGTCCATTTCAAATAAATCGTTTCTCCCTCGTAAAGTTCTTTTATCGTGATTTCACCATTAAAGTAACTATAATCCAAATAATTATCATCTGAACAATTTTTGCGATAGGCTTCAAACTCCACATCTCCGATATCATGGTTAATCACTATTTTGGTATCCGGAGAGGGTACTGTGAAGGAATACCAATTAGGTTGAAATGGTTCAGCCACAGTTAGTTCATTAACTCCTACTTGTGCTTCAAAAGCTGTGCTACAGCCTTCGCCGGGTTGTAACTCTTCCACGGCTAGATTCCATTCAAATTCACTCGGATCTTCTCGAAACCAAACGATCAATAATTCTTCTCCCATTTTCGCATTTGTCACAGTTAAATCACCATCGCCATAGCCAAGAACTTCGAAATCATATCCGGCACATATTCCTTTGACAATATAGACCTCAATATTTTGTGTAGATGTAATGACTATCTTAGAATCGGGATCCGTAGGAGTAAATGAATACCAAAAAAACTCGGTATCTTCAATGTAAGGGACACTATTAAGACCTATTTCTGCATTTGCCGGGGCACTGCAATCTTCTCCCGGAATGATATTATCAGATGATGAAATACTCCAGTTGAACGCATTTGAACTATATTCATCAGACCAATAAATAAGAATGGTTTCTCCTTCCTCAAGTCCATATAGTTTTACTTCACTCTGAACCCCATCGCCAAAATCATCATTTTCAGCAATCAAATTCCCATTGCAACCATCATAAACAAACAAATAGGTATCTGAAGAAGTCTGATTAACAGATGAAATAACCCACTTGCTGCCAGATAGTGGAATTGTAAAACTGTACCAATAAGGTGAATTTGGTGTTTCGTTTGATCCTTCAATAGCAATCTCTGCTTCTTGACATGTCTCTCCTTCTGCACCCAATAAGTGAAAACTCAAGGCAAGAAGTGTTATTAATAACATAATAAGCTTTTTCATCTGAGTCTGGGTTTGATGTTCTTTTATTAAAGCTATTCTGGCTGTAAGACTATTAAAAACTGGTTTTTAGTGATCTGATTCATCCAATGGTGAAAATTGCGTTTTCAAAAAAACTCATGATATTTTATTGGCACTTTTTGCAACTGCTTGACTATTTCAATTTTCTATTTGAAATATTTGTAATTCTTTGTAGATCCTTTTGCAAATCACAAGTATCCTTTCCTGGTGTTTCTTTAAATCAATATTAGCACATCATTAGTTGCGTGTCAATTACCATAAATGGGTATTTTTTCATAACTTGATTGAGCTTGTTCCTTGATTTTCAATGATGAAACCACAACAACCAAGGATAAATCAGCTGAAAGACCTTCTTTATCATTCGCAATCCAGGGATGAAGCAAACCTTGATGATTTGATTAAGCTAGTTCCCTCTTTACCTAATCAGGTGGCTTATATCTTTGATTGTAATACTCTTGAAATAGATATAATTAGTGGCAATATTTATAAGTTATTTGGTCGTTCAGGTTTTGAATTTAATTCATTAGAAGATTATTATGAGGTAGTCATTGATCTGCACCAAAAGAGCTTCATTAAACTGAATATCAACGTCTTTGATGCCATTAGGAATGGATGCATACCCTTTGATACGATTAAAGGAAATGTATCTTCGGCTATCTATAAAACCAGGACAAATCGAACCATGCTGAAGCAATCTTTTGCATTAAAGGTTGTTGCCAATAAGGTGCGGTACAGTGCTGGAATTCTAACAGATCTTACTGGCATATATCCTGAAAATCGATTTAGTTACCAATACTCAGGTCCTTCTGATAAAATACTTTACAGCAACTTGAATGGAATTTCAGAATTCAATGACGTATTGAGTAAACGAGAACTCGAAATCATCCAAATGATTGGTGAAGGTTTTAAAAGCAAACAAATAGCAAGTCAACTTTTTATTTCCAAAGAAACTGTTGATAAGCATAGGAAAAACATTCTTAAAAAATTAACCGTTTCTAATTCAATCCAGGCTTATAGAAAAGCTATTGAAATGGGGCTTCTAAGGGGTTTATGAGTAGGACTCTTCATAAAATTGTTAAAGGAAAGGGATTCCCTATATCTTGTTTTTGCCAGGAAATTGCAGTTCTGCCAGATCATTTGAACCCCTATTCAACTTCATTTCAAACAACCAGTGTATAGCTATTGATTATTCCGGTTGCGGAGATTCATTCAGGTCATCAAAGCCATCAAAAGATTATTCTTATGCTTCATAAAAGAGGATCATAAAGCAGAACATTGATGAGTTGGATGGCCCCAAAATCCTTGTAGGTCAGTCTCTTGGAGCTCATATTTTAACAGAAATATCTGGTGATCTGTCAGGAATAAAGGCGCTGGTGATTTCTGGGATTCCACCAGTAAAAAAACCATTAAATCTGAATGAGGCCTTTCTCCCAAATGATATTTCAGGGATTTTTTATATGCGTGAAGTAGACAAAGAGCTAAATTGATTTATATGTCAAAAAAGCAACCACATAGAAAAAATGGGATAAACTAATCGTTTCAGATTTTCTAAAAACAAAAACAGACCCGAAATTTCGTGAAACTTTTGGAGCTACAATCTTTGAGAGATTGAAGATGAAATAAAATCACTAGAGAGTTTTAGTTCCCAATATTGCAATCCATGGATTGGAGGATCCTATGATCTCAGGTTTTTACCTGGAGTCATTATCCATCTTTACAGAAATATTCTTCCTTAAAGATTGTGGACATTATCCTCAACTGGAACAGCAGAAAAAATTTGCTGGCATTTTGAATTCAATTAATGCTGATATAGCATAGCTGAAATCACGCCATTATCCCCGGCACCACCTTACCATGCACATCTGTCAGGCGATAGCGCCTACCCTGATGTTTAAACGTAAGCTTTTCATGATCCACACCAAGTAAGTGGAGCAGCGTCGCCTGGAAATCATGTACATGTACACCATTCTCAGCGATATTGTAGCTGAAGTCATCAGTCTTGCCATAGACAGTGCCAGGTTTGATGCCACCCCCGGCCATCCACATGGAAAAACACCGCGGATGATGGTCCCTACCATAGTTGGTTTTGGTCAATGTACCCTGTGAAAAGCTGGTCCGGCCAAACTCACCTCCCCAGATCACCAGGGTGTCATCGAGCAACCCCCTTTGCTTCAGGTCTTTGACCAGTGCAGCAGAGGCCTGATCACTGGACTTTGCCATTGTTTGGATGTCATTGGGAAGATTTCCATGCTGATCCCACCCCATGTGATAAAGCTGAATAAAGGGTACATCCCGTTCAGCCAGTCTCCTGGCCAGTAAACAATTGGCAGCATAGGTCCCGGGAATGCGTGATTCCGGACCATACATATCATAGATATAATCAGGCTCTCCGGAGAGATCGGCTACCTCCGGCACCGAGCTCTGCATGCGGTAAGCCATCTCATATTGATTCAGCTTGGAATCGATCTCCGGGTCCCCCCAGATAGATTTTTGTTGCATTTCCAACGCCTCCAGGTATTCGAGTTCTCTCTTTCTACTTTCCCGGTCAATACCATCAGGATTGGAAAGGTACAACACCGGATCAGCACCCGACCGGAATCGAACTCCCTGATGGTGTGAAGGCAGGAATCCATTGTTCCAGGCCTGCATATTCAGGTTTTGTGTGTCCGGCTTTCCTTTTGACAGTAAAACAATGAAAGAAGGTAAATTTTTGTTGGAGCTGCCCAAACCATAACTCATCCACGAACCAATGGCAGGTCTACCCACCTGCTGGGAGCCAGTTTGCATGAAAATGATGGCCGGCTCATGGTTGATGGCCTCGGTATACATGGAGTTGACCACACAAATATCATCAGCGATGGATGCGATGTTCGGTATGAGGCTACTGAAATGTCCCCCGGTTTTCGGGTGTCGGGAAAAATCGAACTTTGAAGATACTAGTGGAAAGCTGGACTGCGCAGCAAGCATTCCCGTAACACGTTGATTTCCACGAACACTATCCGGGATCTCTTCGCCATGCCTTTTGAAAAGCTCTGGTTTATAGTCAAACAACTCGATCTGGCTGGGGCCTCCGCTTTGGAATAAGTAAATCACCCGTTTGGCTTTAGGGGTATGATGCAATGCCTTGAGTACTCCTCCACCCGGGTTGGGCATTCCAGCTGTAGCACCATTGAGCATGTTCGGGTAAAACAAAGAACTCATCGCCATGGCTCCCAAACCTTTGGTCGTGGTTTGCAAAAATTCCCTCCGGGTATTTTTGTATTGGGCTTTATCTATATCTGGATTGAACTTGCTCATGTCTTAATTCTTATAATAAGCCTCAGTGGTGTTTAAAATGGTGTTGGTAACCCTGGAGAGGGCAGCTATTGGCAATGGCTCCACTTTTTGAGCTAAAGGACGATAGCCGGTATTCAAATAAGTATACATCCTGTCAGGATTAGACTCAAAATACTGCTTTTCAGCCTTAAACTGTTGCGTGAGTATTTCCATTTCTTCATCGCTGGGTGCCCTGCTGGTCAGGCTTCTGAAAACATCCACAAGTGATTTTCCCAGATCACCATCAGATTCCATCCATGTATTTTCCGCCAATACCCGGCATCCCTCTACGAACTGAGGATCGTTCATCAGCACCAGTGCCTGAAGTGGAGTGTTGCTCCGTTGTCGCCGCACCTGGCACTCTGCCCGGCTGGAGGCGTCAAAGATCAGCATGTTGGGTGGCGGCATGTTGCGCTTCCAGAATGTATAAATACTCCTTCTGTATAATCCGTTTTCGGGATCTTCTTCATATTCCGGGAAAAACCCATGGGTCATTACCTCTTTCCATAGTCCCTGCGGCTGATAGGGAAAAACCGAGATACCTCCCTGCTGTTCTTTCAACAGCCCACTGGCTTCCAGGATATTATCCCTGACCATTTCCGCCGAAAGCCGGTATCGCGGACCCCTGGCCAGCAAATAATTCCCCGGATCTTCCTCCTGTAGATCAGGTCGGATCCTGGATGACTGCCGATAAGTAGCTGAGGTCACCATTTGTTTGATCAATCTTTTTAAATTCCAACCGTTCTCCTGAAAATCCACGGCGAGCCAATCCAATAGTTCAGGATGGGTAGGCAGCGCTCCCTGGTTTCCAAAATCCTCTACAGTCTCAACAATTCCTCTGCCAAACATCAGGTACCACATCTGGTTTACTGCAACCCGTGATGTGAGTGGATTGTCCGGATGGATCAGCCATTTTCCTAACCCTAAACGATTTCGCGGGAGCTCATCCGGCATCTCAAGAATGGCTTCAGGCACATCACTGGTCACTTCCTCTCCGTGTTCGTCGTATACGCCTCGCTCAAGGATGTAGGTGGGTCTTTTTTCCGGGAAATCTCCCATTACCATGACTTCCTGAGCCGTATCCACCAGAATTACCTCTTTCAGCCGAAGATCTGACAATTGTTTTCTTTTGTCCGCAAGCTCAGCATCAATGTGAAGATCATAGAACTCATTCAATGCTACACTTTTCGTGTTAAACGCCTCATTAAAGCCGGCCATACCGGATTCCTTATCATACAAATACATGGCTGTGAAGTCGTCGACCTCGTGGTTCAAAATCCTCACTTCATCCAACATGCCTCCGGTAAAATCTTTGTCATAGTGTCTTTTCCCAATAATCATACCTGTGTAGGTCATATACACTGTAGCATCTTTGTTGGTATAAGGTTTGGCCGATCGATAGATGTAATCCCGCACTGTATCAAACGCTACTTTCTTACCATTGCGATAGAGCTTCATCCCCTCCGCTTTGCTTGAACCGTCATAGGTCCAGACATAATGGATCCATTCCCCGATATTGAGTGTCTCAGGATCCCGAATGTCAATAGACTGGTAAGGGTGGGCGTGATTTAGCCTGAAATGCAGCTTATCCTCTTTGATCACCACGTCCCAGCCGCGATAGCCCTGGATTCGGTTGTTGCCATTATACAACACATGGGCATTTTTATAGCTCTTATTCGAGTTGATCCAAAAGCTGATGGTGTAGTCGTCTACTCTCTCAAACAAGGCGGGCTTCCCGTCGGCCACAAACTGACCGTCTGCTGCACTCACAACTGCTTTACCAAATTTTCCTTCGGCCACGCCAATACTTCCACCATATCGGGCAGGCCCGTTTTCCCTTACCTGGTCGTTGGCTTTACCATCCTTCATATCATCGAAGGTGAGGTGGATTAAAGTGGACTGGTCAACAACTATTCCGGGATGAGTGGTCATGGGCTGTCCTAACCACCGGTTAAAATCACCTTGATTGGCCACCGCTGCTTTTACAAGATTCTGACTTTCCTCCTCAATATTGGAGAGCAGATATTCACGGATCTCCTCTGCCTCTTCATCAAGCAGGGGTACGACCGGACCGGCATTCATAGAATATTTGTTGGGCACCATTTGCCCGTTCTCGATGGCGTTATAGCTAAAAATACCGTCTCCACGCTCAATCGTAGAGTTGAAAAACCCAAAGAGCTCATAATAGTTCTTTTGGCTAAAGGGATCGTACTTGTGGTCATGACACCGGGCACACCCAACCGTCAAAGCCATGAAGGCAGAGCCTACCGTGTTAGTACGATCAGCGACATATTCTACCCTGAATTCCTCTGGGATGATACCCCCTTCGCTGTTTTGCTTATGATTTCTGTTAAACGCTGTAGCCAATATTTGTTCAGTGGTTGGATTGGGCAATTGATCACCACCGATCTGCCAGAGAATAAACTTATCATAGGACAGGTTCTCATTAAAAGCTTTAATCACCCAATCTCTGTAAGGCCAGAAAGTATGGTGGAAATCATCCAGATACCCTTCCGAATCGGCAAACCGGGCGACATCCAACCAGTGAGCAGCCATCCTTTCTCCAAAAGCAGGCTTGTTCAATAAGCTGTCAACAAGTAAGTCGTAATATTTTTCTTCATCATAAGCCAACCAATAATCAAGATCTTCAATGGTGGGTGGCAACCCGGTGATATCAAAAAACAGTCTTCTGATCAGATGTTCTCGTTCCGCTTCCGGCGATGGTTCAACCTGCTTTTGCCCCATTTTATCCAAAGTAAAATGATCGATCTCGTTTTTAGGCCAGCTACTATTTGATTCAGGCACCTGAACTTTTTCCGGCTTCATGAATGCCCAGTGTGGTTTGTATTTGGCCCCCTGCTCGATCCACCTGATCAACACAGCCTTTTCATCAGCGCTCAGCTCAAGGTTGGATTCTTTGGGAGGCATCATCACTTCAGGATCCTCAGAAAGAATTTTACTTACCAGAAGACTGTTGCGCGTATTGCCAGGTTTGATCGCATGGCCATTGCCGCTTGCTAATGCCTTATAAGCCTCCTCCTCAATATCGAGTCTCAGCTCTGCCTTTTGCTTGGCTGCATCCGGTCCGTGGCAGGCGAAGCACTTATCCGAAAGGATGGGTTTGACATGAAAATTATAGTCAATTACCTGCGGGAGATCCCGGGTGGCAGTTTTTACTTCTTCTGGAAAATTATCCCCACAACTGCCTAATATTGAAATTGACAGAATAACGACTATTAAGCGCAACATAATTATAAAATTAGCAGAAAATATGGTCTTTATTAAAGCTCTGTTAAATATTTGGAATACCATGCTTTAAATGGAAAGGAGCAAGGTTTTGACAGGAACTTAAATGCGCTTTCTTTGTGTTGGTCATTATATCTAATCTCTCCATCATGATACATCTGATCATCTCTGACAAGGATCCGAAGCAGGTTGAGCTTAAAGAACGACTGGATAGTCTTTCACTCGCAAGAAAAATCGATATTGATACCACCACAAAACAGCCTGTCCTTGCACATGACAAGAAAAACTATACAGGCATTAATAACATCACCCAATACCTGGATGAGATGGAGGCATATATGAAGCAGTGGTATGCCTGCAGGTGTGATATGTACCCGGAGTAGATACTATAACTCACGCACATTCTCTTAATTCCAGGCAGGTGAGGACACCTATCAGGGTGAATGATCTACATCTTAACTACTAATCCCGAAGGGATGAGAATATTATAGCAGATAGATTCCATAAAATAACCCAACCCCGTAGGGGTGTTATTATGTCACTCCTCCGGAGTTTTCTAAATAATTTCATTTCTTCTAGAATACTGTCATCCCTACGGGATTCCTCCTTCCTTTACTTTGCGAGTAGTATTGGATAACTCTTAGGAAGGAGAGTTGTTTTTATTTTTATAGGGTTGGCTTAAGAATAATAATTGCTATTGGTTAATCACTGTAGTCATCCAATGACTTAAAGGTTGACGAGGAAGACCTCTTCCGGCTGGTGAAGACACCATTGCCGTCAACTCTAAGCCAATTCTTCATTCAATTTGCTCATACCTAATCCCGAAGGGATGGCAATATTATAGAAACCAGGACGCATAAAAGATCAAAACCCCGAAGGGGTGTCATGATAACCAATCAAACACAGGATCGCTATTCTTTTTAAAGGAAAGACTCCATGAACGTAAATCTGTGAGAATTGATCCTGCCATAAATGTCACTCCTTCGGAGTTTAATTGTGTATTAATGATATTCTTCTAGAATACTGTCATCCCTACGGGATTCCTCCTTCCTTTACTTTGCGAGTAGTCATTGGATAACTCTTAGGAAGGAGAGCTGTTTTTATTTTTCTAGGGTTGGCTTAAGAATAATAAAACTATTGGTTAATCACTGTAGTCATCCAATGACTTAAAGCTTGACGGCGAAGACTTCTTCCGGCAGGTGAGGACACCTGCCAGGGAAAACTGACTTCAGAACTTTTTAATTCTCACTCCGGTTAATTTTAAACTTCGAAACTAGCTTTGTAATGAATGTCCGAAAAGGAAAAAATCATACTACCCCCCAGGTATTACCTCGATTACTTCAACTACCTGATCGAGTTTATTGAGAAGCACTCAGGACATTTACTAGGTGAAGGAGACAGACAATTTATTGATGAGTATCGCAGTCTTCACAACGATGCCCAATGTCTTTTTATCAGGATGCTCAACAGAAGGGGTGAGTTCTTCCGGTTAGACAAATTACAATATCCGGAAATCGAGATTTATGGTGAATCCCTGGACCATCTTTCCAACCTACAATTCATCACACTGGATGATATCTTCTATCCAGACGTGTTCAGGCTTTTTACCAAGTCAGAACTTCACCAGGCTTTCCCTGAAATGGGGATTAAAACCATGTATAAGGAGGAAGCCCTGGAAACCCTGACAGAAGAGGCAGATGAAAATCACTATCAAACGCTTGCTGAAAACTGGCAAATCATCCGGCTCCTGAAGCAGGAGCAGGTCAACTACCTGAAATTTCTGTTTTTTGGCCATAATTATGGCATGATGACCGAGTTTGTTATTCGGGATGTGGGCAATGTCAAGCTGGAGAATCTCGAAAAGCATGAATTCTCCCCCTGGTTTGAAACCCGTGAAGAAGCACTAGCTACTTATGAATTAGCTAACCTTTCCCGAGCCTTTCGGTTAGCTACCGAAGAGCTCCTCCCGGAAGAAATCCTTGAATTGATCTCAGCCATTGAATGGGAGAAATACCTCCGGTTCCCCAGGGCAAAGAAGTCAGCTGATAAACTCCTTCTCAGGATTGGTGAGTATTTCGAAAAAGCAGGACTGCCTCATGAAGCGCTCCATTTTTACAAGATCTCAGAACGACACCCTGCCAGGGAAAGATGTATCCGCATCCTGGAGAAAGATGGTAAAATTGATGAGGCCAGGTCCATCGCGGAGACAGTATCCACCAGCCCTTTGAATGCCTCCGAATTGCTCTTCGTAAATGATTTTCTCGCCAAAAAAAGTGTACGCAATTACCGGACCACTACCCGAAGAATAAAGGAAAGTCCTGCCATCGAAGTTTTCCCCGATCCATCCATCAACGTGGAACAGCTGGCTTGTGAGTACTTTATCAGAGAGGGGTATGATGCCATACACACAGAAAATTATCTATGGAGAGGGCTTTTTGGTCTGGTATTCTGGGATGTGATCTTTGATGAGAACCAGGAAAGCTTTCACCACCCACTGCAGCGACAACCCTCAGACCTCTTTGATGAACATTTTTATACCAGACGAATTGAAAACCTTCAGGCCATCCAGAAGAAACATTCAAATAAACAAAAGCTTTTACGTGTGATCAGGGATCGGTATATGAAGAAAGAGGGCATTGCCAATCCGCTCGTGGGATGGCATGATTCATTGCTTCCCAGCCTGGAAGAGGCTGTGCAAAGGATTCCAGTAAAAAGTCTCTTCAATATCCTCTTTGAAATGGCTAAAAATGTGAAATATAACAGCGCGGGGTTCCCTGACCTGTTTATCTGGAAAGGTAAGCAATACCATTTCTATGAGATTAAATCACCAAACGATCACTTATCTGCCCAACAATTATTTTGGATAGATTTTATGCAACGAAACAAGATTAAGGCCGATGTGCTCAGATTGACTTACATTGAGCGCTGAGGTGTATTTCGCTCCCATTGAGTCCAGCCTGGAACGTAACAGCTCCCTTAGCATCTCTGTTTTATGAGGTAGTAATTCTGAAATATCATTACTTTCTGATATATCTTCCTTCAAGTCATACAACTCTACCTTACCTGTCTCATTAAACTCAATCAATTTCCATTTTCCACTCCTGATTGCAGAGCCTGGTGTCCAGCCACTGCCATGGTAATGGGGATAATGCCACACCAAATCCCTTTCAGGCATGGCTGCAGGATTTCTTAGCGCAGGTGTAAAATCAACCCCATCGACTGGTGTGTCCTCCGGAGTTGTCAGGCCCATTTGTGAAAGAATAGTCGGATAGAAATCGTGCCCTATTACCGGAGTATCCACCACTTTTTCGCCTCCTTTATAATACAAAGGCTTATAAAGCAACGGAACCCTGATCCCACCTTCATACAACCAGCCTTTCCCTCCCCGGAGTGGCAGCACACTGGTTGGGCCAGGGTTATTGCGGTCCTTTTGTAAAGTAGAAAGTCCGCCATTGTCAGAGGTGAAAACAATAATGGTGTGATCAAACAGGCCCTTTTCCCTCAATTTATCAATGAGTCTGCCCACATTCATATCCATGGCATATACCATCGAAGCATAAGCAGGATCCGTTTGATTGAGCCTGGTAATGCCATCCCCTTCAACACGCTTTTCAGCTTCCTTTTTATCCAGTCCACTCAGTTTCTCTTCAAATTTCCTGATATGCTTTTTATTGGCCTGGATGGGAGTATGCACCGTGTAAAAACTCAAATACAGCATGAACGGGTCTTCACCGATGTTGTCTAAAAACCGAAGTGATTCATCGGTTAACCTGTCGGTAAGGTATTCGCCTTCAGGCCCATCTTCGAGCTTTGGGTTTTTGTATGGCGAATAGTATCCTCCCGGAGGACTTCCTCTGTGATGGCCCCCCATATTGGTATCGAAGCCCTGATCCTCAGGGAAATAAGTGGAATCTCCCAGGTGCCATTTTCCTGCAAAAAAAGTTTTATATCCATTTGATTTGAGCCTTTCTGCCAGGGTGACCTCCTCCAATTGAAGCTCATTCAGAATCTCCGGAGTATGCAATTTTTCTCCCTCACCACCTCTTCCCGGGATCCAATCAGTGATTTGCAGCCTGACAGGATGCTTACCCGTCATGATGGCTGCCCTGGAAGGCGAGCATACTGAGCCGGACGAATAGGCATTGGTAAAGTTTATACTCTGTTCGCTGAACTCATCGACCCGGGGTGTTTCATAAAAATTACTACCCATATAGCCAAGATCTTTCCAGCCGAGATCATCGACAAGAATAAAAACTACATTGGGCTTTTTGGGGATGGGCTCGCAACCAATAAAACATAGGAAAAGGGGAATAATAACAAGAAATCTCACTGCCTCTATCTGATTTAAATTTCGAAGATAAATCTTATTTTAAAATCAGGTCTGTGATCGCGGTATTAAGGCTCGAATTTATCGTCAAAATATTAAAAGGGAAGGTCTTATTTGAAAAAAGTAATGAGTTTGGTTCAATATTTGGTTTAACAACCCTATTCATAAAACAAAACTGATAGATCCTTTATTCTTTACCTTTATAAATCATTCAACAACATTTTCAACCATGAAAAAATTTACCACTGCTTTATTGATGATCTTTGCGGTCTCGCTTCTTGCACAAAAACAAGCTGCCTGGACCACCTCATTTGATGGACCGGTTAACTGGCAGAGGGTCACCTCTCTCGGGCAACTCATTGTAAATGCCGGTAACTCTCTGGTTGGTGTCAATACCGATACCGGCGATAGATTATGGAAAATTGATGGTTTTCTAAACCTGGACATCAACAGCTATCAGGGAATTGGCAATTCCAATTTCTTCACGATTACCACCTTTTCCGGTGATGAGACACAATTTCAACTGATCAATAGCCTAAATGGTAAAGTACTAATGAATAGCGTCGACGAGGGGGTCGCCGACATTCTTAGCAGTGATATTTTGCCAAGATTAGGTCTTTTGGTAATGGTCGTGGAAAAAACCGGAGCCGGTCAGGCTTCCCTTATTGCGATTGATATCAATTCCGGTGTTATTCGTTGGTCTAATGATGAGATCTTCAAAGTGGATTTGGGCAACTCTTTTGGTAGTGGTGCTCTGGGTAGCTTGCTCAATCAGGCTGCTTCTACAGCAGTAAATGAGGCCAACAAACAAGGACTCATGGCCAGTCCCATGGCTTTGGATGATAATAGTTTACTATTGCTTCATCCCAATTTTTCTTATTGCATTAATCCCGAATCAGGTGAAGAGATCTGGAACATCCCCAATGAAGGATCGGCTATCAGGGTAAGCGCCGAAACAACTTCTTTACAACCGGGTATTGTTTTTATTGGCGTTGAAAAAGAACAGAGTCAGTCTTCAGGTGCAACTTTTACCACCAGTACCGGCTCATCCGGACCCACTACTGAGTTTCTCCTCCATGCCGTTGAAATAGGATCCGGGAAACCAATCTGGAAAAATCCATATAAGGAGAATAATGCAAGCCTGAGCAGGCTAATACTTGATGAAAGCGGAATCATCATCAGTCCTCCGACGAGTGGTTTCAAAGTTTCACTAAATAAACTGAGCTACGAAACAGGTGAAGGTATGTGGGGCAAAAAAGGAAAAGGGATCAAAGTAAAAGGCTCTATTGTTGATTTCGAACTTTTTGAAGAGGGCTACCTGGTCGTAAATGCTTATGACAATGCATGGAACAACGCCGGAGATGAATACTATGTCAACATATTAAATCCTGCTGATGGGAGCCTGAGGTTTAATAAGGACATCAAACTTTCGGGTAATCTGATCTCAACTGAGCTTAGAGAAAAAGGACTGCTGTACATTACTTCCCTGGAGATCAATATGCTGGATTTAGCTACTGGAGATCAATTATTTGATTCTCCGCAAGCGGCAAAACCTTTGGATGCTTCAAATTTTGATCCCTTAAAACATAGCCTCCCCTATACCCAAAAAGGTGAGATGCTTTATGCGTTTTCATCAAAGGATGACAGGCTCTATGAGATCGATAAAACGGCCGGAACATTAAGATCCGTTGGTGATAAGATAAAATTTGAGGGCAAGGAGGTTCCTTATCAGCTAGAGGTGCAATCCGATGGAGTAGTCCTGAGCGCGGAACAAAATATCATGAAGGTCGGTCTGGATGGTTCGATCAAATACCAGAATTACTACCCTGCGCCCAGAGAATCCGGACTGCTACGGGCTGTTGCTGCAGCGCAGGCATTGCGAGCGGCTTACATAGGTGCTGTGTCAGCAGCCTATTCTGCCGCATTTGCCGAGGCAGCCAGTCAGTCTGATGATGCACTGGGGCAGGAAATCGGCAACGAACTCTCTCAGGGGTTTGGAGAACTCTCCAGTCAGGGATTTGCTTATTCTAAGGATGCGATGTCCATTGCCAATGCCAGGTTCAAAGCCTCTGCAAAAACGCCAGAATTCATGTTCATCCTGACTGAGACGGATAAAAAGGAATATGGACTGGTACAGGTGGACAAGCTAACGGGCAATGCAGTCAGTACCATTGATTTAAATAAGGACAAGGAGCCCAGCTATGAGCTGGATGAAATCTTCGGCCGGGTATTTTACAGGTCTGGTCCAAACCAAATTGAGTGCTATCAGTTTTAGCGATCGGAATGGTATTGAGTGCAACTTATTAAAGGTTACAACGTTATTCCTGATAGGCTTTTTAAAACAAGCTGGTTCTTGAAGACCCTTTGCCCCTGGTCGGGCGAGGGTTTTTTATTTTTGAGAGGGTTCATTTGGTAACTTATCAGAATATTTACCTAACCAGTTCCTCTTTTTGATGAACCAATTAGTCCCACCCCTGGCACGGAAGTTTCTTCCGTGCGATTTTAATCCACACTACCATCTCTCGCGAGTGATGGATAAGTATGAATGTGGCCTGTGAGGGGACAGGCCATGGATAATGGGGATGTCTTCCCGAGCTACATCATCCCCAAATACTCCAGCCTCCGCTGAACCTGTGGCTCCTCTTTTACAACCGGCTGAATATTGTCCAGGCTCAGATTAAACTCATACCCATATTCAAAAGAATTCATCAGTACGATGGAATTGAGCATCAGTAAAGCTTCCGCCGGGTCATCGCATTCATACAAAGCTGCCTTCATCACTCCAACGGGGGAACGATCCAGTGCAATGGCTAGAAATACCCCAGCCATCGTCCTGTTGATCAGCACCTCATCCTGCCGAGCAATCGCCTCGATATGACTAACAAGTGCTTTGGCTTCTGACCTGAAGCTGGTAGCAGCATTGATGGCCCAGTACCTTTCCCAGGGATCACTGCTCTCCATAGCTTCAACCAATTGATCCCGGGCACTTTCAAATGGCAATAAACTAAGATCAGCTATTGATAGGTACTTATTGATTTTTGATTGATTGTTTTGTCCGAATAGGGTTGGGTTTTCCGTGGCATTATTCAACAAATGAAACTCCGGATAAAAAGACAGATCAGGCATACTGACCATCCAGTCATTCAATTCCTTCCGCATTTCCTTCAAGGTGATGAGGTATTCCGGGTCATTGGCCAGGTTCTTTGTTTCAAACGGGTCATTTTCTATATCGTAAAGAGCCTCGGGCGCTTTAAACTGAAAAAATGCATCTTCTACTTCATTCAACGCCTGCTCATTGTGTAGCTCCAGCCACTCCTGGTAGGCCAGCTGCTTATACCGATAGTTGTTTTGCAATCCATCCACATTGAAAGGCTGATAATTTCTGAGGTATTTAAACTTCCCCTTTCTCACCCCTCTTACCAGATCGTATTTTTCATCAAACCGATCGGCGTAGCTATAAGCAATTTCTCTTTTTGAAAGCGTGTTCTCATCAATACCCTTCCCAAGGAAAGGCACCCCATCAATAGCCTCAGGAATCTCTATCCCGGCCAGGTTCAACACCGTTGGCGCCAGATCCACAAAGCTGACAAAGCCATCTGTGCTCGCACCAGGTTTGACATCTACCAAATCCTCATAGTTTGCAGGTATATGCACAATCATTGGCACATGCAATCCTGTTTCATAGATATAGCCTTTGCTGCCTGGCAAGACCCCACCATGATCGCCATAGTAGAAGATGAAAGTATCGTCCAGGAGATTGTCTTCTTTTAGCCGGGCAATGACCTCTCCCACCTGTTGGTCCATCTGCATGATCTTGTCGCGGTAATAGGCATTGGTATATCTGAACAGGTCAGTCTTCGGATGGTTGGGTTGAATTTCAACAGTTTCAAGTGGGGTTTTGGTCGGAGTTGTTTTCATGTCCTCCTCACTGAAGTGCAGCCTGGACTCATGCGTGGTTGTGAAATTGGAGATATGGAAAAATGGCTGGCCGGGCTGCCTGTTTCTCCACGTGGCTTCTTTGGATGATTCATCCCACACTTCATCTCCTTTGATGAAGTTGTAGTCCTCCTTACTGTTATTGGTGGTATAATACCCCGCTTTCCGTAGGTAATACGGAAACATTTGAAGGCTGTCGGGTAAAGGCACCAGTGATAGCCGTCTGTGAAACTGGGAAAATGTTCGCGGGCCATAACACCCGGAAATAATCGCCGAGCGGGCCACGCTGCAAACAGGTGCATTAGAAAACGCTCTTGTAAATACCACACCATTTTCCGCAAGTGATGCGATGTTTGGAGTGGGCGCTCCTCCTTCATCAAAGAGAGACAGGTAATGCTTTGAGTTGTCCTCAGAAGTGATCCAGACAATGTTTGGTGGTGGATTTTTATCTGTAGTTTCCTCACAAGAGAAATGCAAACAACAAAAAGCCAAAAAGATCAGCAAGGTGTTAGTTTGGACAAAAAGAGAAAATTTCACATCACGCTTCATGGGATTTGCCATTATTTTGCCCTGAAAATATAAAATCTATTTATCTATATCATTTTAAAATCACAATTTCATTATCTTGATAATGGTTCATGTAGAACCTAAGGTATTGGTTTTCCGCCTAAAATTTATCCACCAAGACCCGTTGCCATGAGTCAAGTAGTCTCAGAAATTCATATGATGTTTTCCCTGAATGTTAACCTGGAATATTCAGGGTTTAACCGTGCTTATGAAAAATGGGTTTATAACCAGCATAAAGTAAAGATCAAAGTTGGCACTCCCTGGCCTGGATTTAAAATAAGTAAGGGCGAAGCTATTGAAGAGTCAAAATCAAATTTCTTAAAATTCATAGATGGAGATGACGCTGCATTAACAGACTCTAAAGAACACCAGATCTACGGTGAGTCAATGACCTGCACCTGCAACATGAAGATATGGAATGGTGCTGGTAAGGTAGAGGGGCTTTCATTTTCTCTCATTGATTCTCCGGAACTAAGGCAACTAAATTACTCCCAATCTGAGGTTCTCAACCTCGAACTGGTCGCTCAGAATGTTCAGAACTCAGTGGTGATCACCGATGCTAATAGAAAAGTACAGTATGTCAATCCGGGTTTTGAGAGACTTACCGGGTATACATTCGATGAGGTCAGGGGCGGGTCCCTTTCCTTCCTACAGGGCAAGGATACCAATCCGCTTCACATTGAAGAAATGAATAAGGCCTTAAAAGATCGGGTTTCATTTTCCATTGAAATCCTAAACTACAGGAAATCCGGGGAACCCTTCTGGTCCGAAATATATGTCACTCCCTATTTTGATCAACATGGGGAGCTTTCAAAGTTCATCGGCATCCAAAATGACATCTCCCAAAGGAAAGAATATGAAGAGTTGATCAAAAAGAATGAGGCTCAATACTGGGCTATCATCAATTCATTGCATGAGGGTGTGGTTGTTCAATCAACGGAAGACACCATTATATTGGCCAATAATTCCGCAGCTAAAATCCTGGGATTAACCAAAGATCAGCTTTTGGGTAAGGACTCTTATGACCCGAGGTGGAAGGCATTAAATAAGGATGGTTCGGAATTGAAAGGTGAGGATCATCCCAGTATGGTCACCTTGAGGACGGGCAAGCCCGTCACCAATTTTTTAATGAATATACATACGGGTAAAGGAAAGCGAAAAGTGATCTCAATCAATTCGGAACCTGTTCATGATGAAACTGGAACTCTTTTTGGAGTCGTTGTTTCATTCCTGGATGTCACCAAACAAACTGAAACCCAGCAAGCCCTTAAAGACAGTGAAGAGCGGTATAAAATGCTCGTGGAGAACGCCCCTGTTGGGATACTGCTTCACGTTGATGGAAAGATTATCATCAGAAATTCTTATGCAGCGAGGCTTCTGGAAGCAGGTGGAAAATCAATGGTAAATATGCCTTTCCTTGATATCATCCATCCTGATTACAGACAGATTGTAGCAGAATATTATGACAAGTTAAAAAAGGGTAAGGCAGTAAATCTTGAGCCTAAAGAAGAAAAATTACTAACGCTAGATCAAAAAACGATTGAGGTACTGAAATCCGAAATTCCGGTAACCTACAAAGGTACACCTGCATTCCTCACTGTCTTTTCTGATATCACCAAGATCAAAGAGTCGGAAAGCATTGTGAAAGCCAATCAGGAACGGATCAGCAACCTGGCCAACAGCATTCCTGGCGTACTTCTGGAATACAAACTTAACCCTGATGGAACGGATGATATGCCTTATATCAGTGACCGGGTCTTTGATCTGTACGGTGTACCGAAAGATGACGCAATCAAAAACATTTTGAGTGTTTGGGACATCATCTATCCTGATGACATAGCCGGAATGAAAAAATCAATCAGTCAATCAGCCCGGAACTTGTCTTTTTGGAACTATATATGCCGTGTGAACACAAAGTCTGGTGAATTACGCTGGGTTAACGGCAGAGGATTTCCCAAAAAACAATCAGACGGGAGTATTATCTGGGATACCATTATCCTGGACATTACAGAACTGAAAGAGACCCAGCTACAATTGGAAGAGACTAACAGACAGCTAGAGCTTGGAGTGAAAGCAGCCCAGTTGGGAATATATACCTATGATGTAAAGAGCAAGGAATATTATTGGAATGATATCCTGTTTAAAATGTATAACATTACTCGGGAAGAATTTGAAACTGATGCTGATATATGGATGACAAAAATACATCCTGATGATGCCGAAGATGTCAAGGACCATTTTTTTCAAATGCATGCTGGTAAATCAATGCATGGATTGAAGTTTAGGATGAAACCGACTGAAGAAAGTACAAGATACCTTCAGGCATCGGGAGCGCCACTCTTAGATCACTCAGGCAATGTATACAAGCTAGTAGGTATAGACATGGACATTACTGACTTTGTGAAAAAAGAACAGGAGCTGGAAGAAGCCCTGGAACAGAAAAATACGTTATTGAAAGAACTTCATCATCGAATAAAAAATAACCTCAACCTGATTTCAAGTTTACTGTATTTCAAGTCAAAAGCTACCAATGACCCGGCCTTACTTGATTACATTAAAGAAACCAAAACCCGAATCAACACCATTGCCAAGACCCATGATCAGCTGCTCAGGATGGAGGAATTTGACCGCCTGGATGTGAAGGGTTATTTGAAAGATCTTATTGCTACATTAATAGCCACTTACACCACAGATGGATCTACATTTCCTCTGGATCTAAAAATAGAAAATCAAAAATTATCAGTGGATAAGATTTTGGTTCTTGGTTTATTAACCAATGAAATTATCCTGAACACGATCAAATATGCTTATGATCCAGGCATTGGGGGTCCTATATTTGTGACGCTTAAGCGAGTAAAAACGCTACTGCACCTCATCATTTATGATAAAGGAAAGGGCGTTGAGGATGCAGGGAAACCTGAAGATGGAACAACTACCGGATTTGATCTGATCAATTTATTGGTACAACAATTGAAAGGTACAATGACTAAGGAAACCCGGAATGGAGTAAAATATGTCATTGAATTTTCCCCTGAAGATTAAAGAAATGAAGAAGAAAGTATTGATCATCGAGGATAACCTGATTTCGTCAACAGCTTTAGAAATGATGGTTACCACCAATGGCTTCGAAAGTGTTGGTCGCTTTGATTCTGCTGATCAACTACCTGATATCTGTAGGGAAAATCAACCCGATTTGATTTTATTAGATATTATGCTTGCGGGAAAAAAAGATGGGCTGGAAGCAGCCAGAGAGCTCAGAGAGGTAATGGATACCCCCATCCTGTTTATTACTGCTTTAAGTGATTCAGATTCTACAAAGGCCATTGAATCCATCAAAAACTCAAGTACCGCATTTAAGCCTTATATTGAAGAATCTATCTTAAGAAAGATTGAGGAGATCCTTCGCTGATATCATGCGTTGTAGGCTTTTTGAAACGATTGGAACATCTCTTTGACAATGACTTTGGGGTCGCCATCTGAAAGGCTTTCGAAAGAAATATACCCCTTGTAATCTTGTCTCCGCAGGATAGCAGCTATCTTATTCATGTCCACCGGGACACGCTCACCATTGATTGTAACATGTTCTTTTACAAACCAATAATCAGCATAGGGTGCGAGCTTTTCGATCTCTTTGTAGGGGTCAGGATCATCCAGGCTTCCACAATCCAGAATCAAACCCAACCATTCGGAGTCTACCCGTTGGAGAATGTCAATCACCTCATCAGCTTTATACAGAAAGTCGTTGTGATGCTGAAGTCCGGCGATGACTCCTGCTTTTTCAGCCAGTACAGCACAGGCTTTCAGGTCCTCCACCATCCATCGTTTCACCGCACCCCGGGAGTGTCCCGGGTGATCACCTTTTCCGGCAAAAATTCTCATGATTGTCGCTCCCAGTTTCTGAGAAACTATCAACCAATTTTTGATGAGCTCAATGTCTTGCTTTCTGACAGTGGCATCAGGATTGCAAAAATTATTTCTTACTCCTGTCCAGCTAATGTTAAGACCCAATGACAAAGCTTTTCTCTTTAATCTAAAAAGCTCGGCATCCGGAGGTATTTCCGGATAGTCATCAAAATAATATCCGGTCAGGTCTACAGCGTCGAGTCCGATTTCCGCTGCATACTCCATCATATCATCAAAATTCATGGCCCCGCTCCTCAGCAACTGGTTAAAAGAATAGGCATTGACACTGAACTGCACCCTTGAAGCATCCACTCGGGGCTTGTATGCAAAACCAGTATTTAACAGCGCTGGTGCCAGTGCCAGCTGACCTAGAATTTGTCTTCTTTTCATCATCCTTGAGTTATAGAGATTCAATTTACTGGAATCTAACTTCCTGACCAATTACTACCACTTCCACTTCCTAATCCTTTCTCTTCTAATGACATATCTGTTTACCTGCTGCATAAAGTTGATGTAGCCCGGTATCTTCTCTTCACTGCCAAGAAATTCGAAGCCTGCTTTCACAAGGGTCTTGTTGGGAGGTTCGTTTTGTGCATTGGGCTCACAATAGAGCCTTTTTAACTTAAAACGATCAAAGTAAATAGGCAAGCTCATTTTTACCAGTTCAGTACCCATCCCCTTTCTCCTCAGGATCTCCGGCCACACATGTAAATGCATAAAAGCGTCTTCTTTATATCGGATCTTATTGATGTTTGTATGTCCGATGAGTTCTCCATCCTGCAGCCATGCCAGATAAAAGAACTCCCTGTCCTCATCCGGTCGTTCCTGGTCTCTCCAAATGGCGCTTCTCCACTCTTCCTTCTTTGGCAAAAGCGTTGGCTCAACACCCATTTTCTTCAAATAAGATCCTGGTGCATTTAGAAAATAATCCAGTACAATAGGGATCTCTTCTTTTAACATTGCACGCACTTCCAGCTTCATCTTTCTTCTGTTTCAGGGATAATTTATGGAAATTTACCCCATGCAACACTTATGGATTGTAATTTTCATCATTTCTATTTCCATTTCATGCTCCACCAGTTCTAATAAGCAAGATGCTACCTCGGAAATCGATCCGGCTGTCCCCTCATTTACTTTTGAACATTCACAGGTAGAATTTACCGTTAGTGATACCACTGGATATAGCCTCACATTCAATAAGCACAAAGACAGCACGTATTATCACCATTTTCGATTTCGGAAGCCGGAGAATATCAGTTCGCTGGGACCACTATTACCCAAAATATCTTTGATGTGGAGGGAGGCTGAAAGTAAAATTGACATCCGATTGCGATCTTTGAGCCTGGGGTACCCTTTGGAATATGATGATGTACTTACAAACCAGATCCAGGCATTTTCCACCTCCAACCGATGGCACAATCACTTAAGATCACAGGGCAATGATGTGGACTACCCACTTGTAGAGGAAATCATGCATACCCACAACATCTACCCACTGGACGAACTACTGCTTGACTTCAGATACGAAATAACAGGGTTTTCCATTGAAAAAGTGGGATTTGTACAACCCGAAAGGCTTATTGGGCTGGGATTTGACGAATCGTTGACAATTCCTGTCCCTTATATGGTGTGGATACAAGTAGCAAAAACTCCCGTTTATGATCGTTGACATTACAAGCACACAAAATGCTAAGATCAAACAACTGATCGCCCTGCAAAAGCCCCGTGAGAGAAAAAAAACCAGGACTTTCCTTATTGAGGGGATCAGAGAAATTTCGCTTGCCCAACAAGGGGGCCTTGAGATCAAAGAATTGTATTTGTGTGACAGGCTGTATCATGCAGATAAAGTATACCCTATCGAATTTGATGGATCACCATTGTTTAAGATAACCGAAGAGATCTTTACCAGGATTGCCTACCGCGACGGGTCAGGAGGGATCATGGCTGTTGCTAAAACCCCGGAAAAGACATTAAGTCAACTGACGCTCAAGGAAAACCCATTGTACCTGGTGCTTGAGCATGTTGAAAAACCCGGTAACATTGGTGCAGTCCTACGTACGGCAGATGCTGCAGGTGTGGATGGTCTGATCATCTGCGATCCCGCCACCGATCTCTTCAATCCCAACATTATCAGGGCAAGTCTTGGTTGTCTCTTTTCAGTTCCATCGGCCATTTGCACCAATGAGGAACTAAGCCATTTTTTCAAACAAAACAACATTAGATCTTACGCCACACTTCCTGAAGCGCAGTCTGTTTATTCCGAAGAATCTTACCAGGGAGCTATTGCCATCCTGTTGGGTGCCGAGTCTACAGGACTCTCGGATTATTGGGTAAAACACGCCGACATAAAAGTGAAAATCCCCATGGCTGGAAAAATTGACAGTCTGAATATCTCCAATGCCGCAGCCATTTTTACGTTTGAAGCCTTGAGACAGCGAAATTTGTAAACATGCTCTTTGGCTGTTAGTTTAGTGAAAATTCGGGAACCTAACCCTTCATAATAAACGAGTAAAGCCCTTTCTATGGAAAACGCCATTAACTATTGGCCTCTGTTTCTTATTTTCATCATTGCATGGATAGTCCCGATGATTCTCTCCTGGCTGGAGGTTTCTAAAGTGCCTTCAGTCATTGTAGAGATCGTAGCAGGAGTCATCGTAGGTCCATATGTACTTGACCTGATGGGAGATGAGTCTTATGTGAACTTCCTTTCTTATACAGGTTTCTTATTTCTGATATTTCTTTCCGGTCTGGAAATTGACGTTGCCAAGATCCTTCAATCCATGCCGAAAAAAATCAGGAAGGTGGATCTCGTAAGCAATTCCTTCTTGCTAGCAGTGATCATATATATTGGGTCCCTGGCCCTGTCATTACCTTTCGCCTTGCTGATCAACCTTTTTATACCCATCAATGTGGCTTTTTTGGTATTGTTATTACCAACCGTAGCATTGAGCATCATTGTTCCCATACTAAAAAGTGACAATGAGATCAGCAGGAAGTTTGGTCAGATAATTCTCATGGAAGGAGCTATTGCAACCATCATGAGTATTATTCTCATCTCTGTTTATTCGGGTATTCTGAAAAATGGGTTTCAATTTGAGCTCCTCCTCTTTCTGGTCATTTTTGTGGTGTTCTTCATCTTCCACCGACTTGGTAAAGTCGTGGTGAAAATAAGAACTTTTCAAAAGCTGCTATATACATTAGAGCATGCCGCCTCGCAGATTCGGGTCCGGGGGACAGTTGCTCTCCTGTTGCTCTTTACAGTGGTGGCCCACATGATCAAAACAGAATTGGTATTGGGCGCATTCATAGCTGGAGTGCTGCTATCAATGTTTCTGAATAAAGAACGGTCCGCACTTACTTTCAAACTGGATAGTATGAGCTATGGCTTTTTCATTCCTATCTTCTTTATTATGGTAGGGGTCAACCTGGACTTATCTGCCTTAAAAGATGTAAATGAATCGATTCCGCTTATCGTCTTACTTGTCTGTGGGTTTTTTATTACCCAGATCCTGCCCTCAATGATCTTGAGTAAGCTCTTTGGCGTGAAGAAAGCGCTTTCAGCTGGACTATTATTGACCAGTAGAATGGGCTTGTGTATAGCCACAGCTCAAATTGGATTGGCATTGGATATTATTCCATCATCAGTCAATACGGGTATAGTAGCAGCAGCTATCATCACCAGTTTAGTCGCACCCATGTTGTACAAGCTATTTAATAAAGGAGACGAGCAAAGCTTCAACATGTACATCCTGGGTGGAGGAAACGCTAGCTTTTTATTGGCAGAAAGGATCAAACTTCATGGCGTACAATGTTTGACACTGGTGGATTCAGATGAGGCTTACACCCTGCTGGAAACAAAGGGCGTTGAGAGTCGAAGAATTACCGACCTTGAAAAATTCAATGAGTTTATCAACCTCAAAACCAGTGATCAACTGATCATTTTGTCGGGTTCCACACAATTCAATAACAAGCTGACTAAAATCGCCAAACAGATCAACCACAATAAGATCATCACGCTGGTGGATGAACACGAAAGAAATAACCACCAATCCTCTAACGACACACAACTGGTGAATATGGATGACACATTGGCCAGTCACGTGGAAAACCTCATCCTCAGGCCAGACTCTTATCAGGCCTTTAGTGAAAACTTTGGTATGTACAGGATCGAGGAAATTATTATGGGCAATGATGAAAACGTAAATAATCGTGTACGTGATCTCGCATTTCCTCCATCAGGATCATTGGTTATGTTGCGGAGAAATAAACAAATCTTTATCCCGCACGGTGAAACACACCTTTTGGCAGGAGATATCATCACAGTGATTGGAAACACCACCGCTTTGGAAGAATTCAGATCAATTTTAGAGTAGTTATCTCCAGTTGGAGCTATTCATCTTCAGCACAGCCTTCATAATATCCTTTTGGCTGATCTGACCGATAAGTTTGCCAGCTCTGACCACAGGGAAACGTCTCAATCTCCGTGTAAGGAACATATTAGCTGCCTCGAAAATATTGGTTTCCGGCGTAATGCTGATCACATTGGTAGCCATGTGATCGCACACCTGACCCGATAAGATCAGCATGTTGTTATACTTCCCCTTTACAACCTCTTTTAGACAATCTCCCTCAGAAAGAACTCCTACTAATTCATTCTCTTCATTCACCACGGGGCCTCCGGAAATCCTGTGTTTGATCAGTAAATCAACAGCATCAAACATGGATTGTTCTGGGTGGAAAGTCACTAATCTGGTGGCCATATAATCTGCCACGATCATCGAGTGATGCTCCGGAGTTTTTGACTTGATAATATGTGGTCCTTGATAGCTTATTACCATGATTTCTTACATTTTTAGGTTTTGAGAGAAATAAAAGTTAACAAGAAATTAGGAATCTACCAAATTTATTTTTTGTATACTTTCATACAAAATACTGTAAATCAAGGCTTTACAATAGTAAAGTCATGTGTAATAGTGGTGTTTTCGTTGATTGTAGCAGCCACTGAGCAATATTTGGTTGTTGCCAGTGAAACAATACGTTCTGCTTCCTGATCTGTGAGATCAGGAGAGGTAATTGTATAGTGAATATGAATATCTGTAAACTTTTTAGGCACTTCATCTCTCCTATTGCCTACCACTTCACCTTTCATGGCTACCAGGGCCTTCCTCCGCTTTTTTATCATCAATGCGATATCTACAGCGGCACAGGAGATCAGGCCGGATAATAACAGCTCCATGGGTGACATTGCCTGCTTTTCTTCACGCGGAAGCATGTCAATTGAAACTTCGTTACCGGATTCATTCACTACCGTATATGCCCGATCTTCTTTGTATTCCAGGCCAATCTTTAATGTCGCCATCAGTTATGAGATTAATTAAATGAAAGGTTGCAAATCTATGCAACAACAATTCTCATTGTTCGAATCGTTCGATTTTATCACATCTTTTTTGCTTCTATACATTCTAAGCCTACATTTGTGCCTCATTTCAAATAATTTGAGGCGTTATGATCATTCCGAAGGAGTCGAAGCTAAGTGAAGCACAACTAAAAGAGGTTATCTCTATTGTAGAAGAATACAACTGTCGTGTTCAGCCAATCGAGGGGCATCACCGAACAATTTATGCCGTATTGGGCGAAGAACGTGAAACAATCATGGTCAACCGAATCCTTGGGTTGGACTATATCGATCGGTTTGATGCTGTTGATTCCCCATTTAAATTGATGGACATCCATTCGGAATTGGCAAACCACCGCATCGTAGTAGGTGGCAAGATGCTGGGAGAAGATCCTTTTGTCATCGCCGGTCATTGCACCATCGATCCGAAAAACCCGGAACTTTTCCTGGAAACAGCTCACGCCGTGAAAGAAGCAGGTGCCTCAGCCATCCGTGGTGGTGTGTGGAAACCCCGAACAATGCCTTACTCATTTCAGGGAGATGATAGCTCCATGAAAATATTGATCGAAGCACGTGAGCAAACCGGACTTCCTGTGGACACAGAAGTGATGGATGAGCATCAACTCAACATTGCCGTTGAAGCCGGTGTAGATGTTCTTCAGGTAGGTGCCCGAAATGCCTTGAATTATTCCCTGCTAAAGAAAATCGGTGAGCTGACGGCTGACAAGCCAATTGCTGTGCTGCTAAAAAGAAGCATGGGCATGGGTCCGGTCAATGAATTTATCGCGGCTGCTGAATATATCGCAGCAGGAGGAAATCCTGATGTAATGCTTTGCCCACGAGGTACCGCTCCTACAATGGATACTTATAGAAACCATCCCGATGAATCGATCACACCATTGCTAAAAGAAAAGTCGTGGGCTCCCGTAGTGGTAGATCCTTCGCATTCCGTAGGTAGAGCCAAGTATGTGCCTTCTGCTGCTTTAGCAGCTATGGCTTATGGTGCTGATGGCGTAATTGTGGAGACACATTGCCAGCCTGCCAAAGGAATTGGTGATGACCCTAAGCAATCCATCACTCCGAAGGTGCTCGAAAAACTTATTCAGGATATCCATGCAATCTGGGAAATCCGAAAGCATTACAACAACCGGGTTCCCCAGACAGTTTAATTCTATTTC
This sequence comes from Cyclobacteriaceae bacterium, assembly GCA_965223915.1. Lineage (GTDB taxonomy): Bacteria > Bacteroidota > Bacteroidia > Cytophagales > Cyclobacteriaceae > UBA7330. The sequence goes on from OZ245027.1 coordinate 6,133,858, forward strand.
CTAAACCTGGATTAAATCCGGGTTAAAGCTCCCTGATCCAGATATTTCGGTATCTCACCGGATCGGTATGGTCTTGCAAGGACAATGGTAGTTTCTCCGCATGCTTTGAGTATTTTGGCAAGCCTTTAAATGAAGTATTCCCCCAGATGCTTACATTGTTTTGGATCAGTACGCCATTGTGAAAAACAGTGATCCTGGCTGGTGAGACCAAAGTCCCTTTGTCACTAAACTTGGGGGCTGTGAAAACCACATCATATTCCTGCCACGTCCCCGGAGGTCTGCTGGCATTTACCAGGGGTGCATATTGCTTGTAGATAGACCCTGCCTGTCCATTGGAGTATGTCTCGTTTTCGTGGGAATTTAATACTTGCAACTCATATTTTCCCATAAAGAAAATACCACTGTTGGCATATCCCTGGCCTTTCTCACCTTTCATGACCGGAGACATCCATTCAATATGAAGTTGCACATCACCGAAGCTTTGCCTTGTGGAGATACCTCCTTTTTTGGGTACAACCACAAGCTCGCCACTTTCAATTTTCCATCCGGGAAGCGAATCTTTTGACTCTTTCTTCCATTGGGAAAGGTTTGAACCATCAAAGAGCACAATGGCGTCTGATGGTGGTTCATTGTTAGCTCCGGGCGTAACTTTTGGTACGTCCAGGTATAACTCAGTGGCAGAAGCGGGGAACTTATCTTCTTTATCCTGAGCAAAGAGACCAATGCTCAACACGGCGAGCATTATAGTTAAAATAGGTTTCATCATAGTTATGGATTTCAATCTTAAAAAAGCCAAATTAAACATTTCTACGATATTGTCCACCTACCTCAAACATGGCATGAGTGATCTGACCCAGTGAACATTTTTTAGTTGCCTCCATCAATTCGGTAAACAGGTTGCCATTTTCCAAGGCCACCTTTTTCAACTGTTCCAACAATTCAACAGATTCGTCACTATGGCCTTCCTTTAGGTTATTCAGATTTTCTATCTGCTGTTCTTTCTCTTCTTTGGTGGCTCTGATCACCTCACCGGGTATTACGGTCATCGATCCTTTTGATGAAAGGAAAGTATTTACCCCAATGATTGGCAATTCTCCTGAGTGCTTTTTATGCTCGTAAACCATGCTTTCTTCCTGGATCTTCCCTCTTTGGTACATCGACTCCATCGCACCCAACACCCCTCCCCGCTCAGTGATCCTGTCGAATTCAGCCATTACAGCTTCCTCTACCAGGTCCGTCAATTCTTCTGTGATGAATGAACCTTGCATGGGGTTTTCGTTTTTGGCCAGACCAAGTTCCTTATTGATGATCATCTGAATGGCCATGGCGCGTCTTACAGAGTCCTCAGTAGGTGTCGTGATCGCTTCGTCGTAGGCATTGGTATGCAGTGAGTTGCAGTTGTCATAGATTGCATACAGGGCCTGTAGGGTGGTCCGAATATCATTGAAGTCGATCTCCTGGGCATGGAGTGACCTTCCGGACGTTTGAATATGATACTTTAGCTTTTGCGACCGTTCGTTACCGCCATATTTCAGCTTAATGGCCTTAGCCCAAATCCTTCGGGCCACCCTACCGATCACCGCATACTCTGCATCAATACCATTGGAAAAGAAGAAGGAGAGATTAGGGGCAAATTCATCGATGTGCATGCCCCTGGAAAGGTAGTACTCCACATACGTGAAGCCATTAGATAGTGTGAAAGCTAGCTGGGTAATGGGGTTGGCTCCGGCTTCTGCTATGTGATATCCGGAAATGGAAACAGAGTAGAAGTTCCTCACCTGATGATCTATGAAGTATTGCTGAACATCCCCCATCAATTTGAGCGAATATTCAGTGCTAAAGATGCAGGTATTCTGGGCCTGATCTTCTTTGAGAATATCCGCCTGCACTGTGCCCCTAACTGAAGATAAAGCTTTGTCCTTGATGTCTTCGTAGACATCCTTTGGTAATACCTGATCTCCGGTGACACCAAGCAACATCAATCCCAATCCGTCATGACCTTTAGGCAAGGTCCCATGATACGTTGGTCTTTGCTTCCCCTTGAGATTTTTTTTAATCTTTTCTTCTACCTCTTTTTCAAGGCCCTTCTCTTTGATATACAGCTCACATTGCTGGTCAATGGCTGCATTCATAAAAAAGGCCGCAATGGTAGCCGCAGGTCCATTGATGGTCATCGATACCGATGTGGAAGGATCACATAAATTGAATCCCGAATATAATTTTTTGGCATCATCCAGACAGCAAACACTGACCCCGGAATTGCCGATTTTCCCATAAATATCAGGCCTGAGGTCCGGATCTTCACCATACAGGGTAACAGAGTCGAAGGCGGTGGATAGTCGGGCTGCAGGAAGCCCCTCTGACAGGTAGTGAAAACGTTTGTTGGTTCTTTCCGGTCCGCCTTCGCCGGCAAACATACGGGTGGGGTCCTCAGATTCCCTTTTGAAAGGAAAAACGCCGGCAGTAAAGGGAAATGCCCCAGGCACATTTTCCTGCATTTGCCACCGTAGAATGTCTCCCCAGCCTTCAAACCCTGGTAACGCAATTCTTTGAACCTGAGTGCCCGATAAAGTTTGTTGTGCTGTCTTGACGGTGAACGCCTTACCCCGCACCTCGTATGTATAGCTGCTTCCCGAATATTTTTCTTTGGTCTCCTCCCAGGAATCGATCAGGTCTTTACTTACTGGTAAAAGTTTCCCGGTCAATACCTTCCTGATCTCAACAAGCTCCTCCCTGGCGTTACTTTTGTTCTCCAACAACTTCTCAGCTTCATTGATGCTGTACAATTGCTGGGCAATTTTCTTCTGCTTTTCGGTCTCGTCGTTGTATTTTCGGATGGTTTCGGTGATTTCCGAAAGATACCTTGTTCTGTCAGGTGGTATGATAAAGATCTTTTCAGCTTCCAGGTCCTGAAGGTGTGCCGAGGATAAAAAGTCAAAGCCTGACTTCTCTGTTATTAACTTCATCAGCTCATGATAGAGTCTGTTCATCCCGGGATCATTGAACTGGGAAGCGATGGTGCCATAAACAGGAATATCCTCCTCGGGGGTATCCCAAAGCTGGTGGTTGCGGATGTATTGTTTTTTGATGTCTCTCAACGCATCCAGTGCTCCCCTTTTATCAAACTTATTGAGGGCAATAATATCCGCAAAGTCCAGCATATCAATTTTTTCCAACTGGCTTGCCGCTCCATACTCCGGTGTCATCACATACAGCGACACATCCGAATGATCTGTGATCTCCGTATCAGACTGACCAATTCCGGAAGTCTCAAGGATAATAAGATCGTACCCGGCAGCCTTTACGATATCTACCGCTTCTCTCACGTATTTGGAAAGTGCAAGATTTGATTGTCTGGTGGCCAGTGACCGCATATAGACCCGATCATTGAAGATGCTGTTCATTCTGATCCGGTCTCCCAACAAAGCGCCTCCAGATTTTCTTTTGGATGGATCTACGGAAATTACAGCTATGGTCTTATCATCAAAATCCTCCAGGTACCGCCTTACCAGCTCATCTACCAGAGACGATTTGCCCGCTCCACCGGTTCCAGTGATACCTAAAACAGGCGCACTTCCCAGATCTTTTATCTTATCTGAGAAATCCTGATTCTGATCAGGGAAATTTTCCATGGAAGAGATCAGGTGAGCAATTTCTTTCTTTTCAACTACGCTCAAGGCAGGGTCGTATCCATTCAACTGTTTTCCCAGCTTGTAATCTACTCCTTTGATCAGGTCATTGATCATCCCTTGCAAGCCCATCTTTCTGCCATCATCGGGGGAATAGATCCTGGCTATGCCGTAATCATGTAATTCCTTGATCTCTTCCGGGAGAATAGTGCCCCCTCCACCTCCATAGATCTTAATTTGAGCTGCATTACGTTCTTTCAGCAGATCATACATGTATTTGAAAAACTCTATATGCCCTCCCTGATATGAGGTAATGGCTATGGCATTGGCATCCTCCTGAATAGCACAATCGACAATCTCCTTCACCGACCTGTTATGACCAAGATGAATGACTTCGCAACCCGTAGATTGCATGATCCTCCGCATAATATTGATCGCTACATCGTGGCCATCAAACAAGGAGGCCGCAGTGACAATTCGAACATGGTTTTTGGGATGATACGTTTGGGTTGTTTCGGACATAGGATTATCAAAATGGTAATGCAAAATTACATAATAGGGCGAGAAAAGTTGTTTGAAGGCAACGACACCAAAATCACAGCCTGGCATAATTATTGAGATATAATCTATTGAGAATCAGGACTCAATGCTTCTTTTTTTAATAAGGAATGCATAATTTGAATGTACTAATCGTCAACATGAACCAATGAAAACCTTTTTAACACTCCTATTTTCTGCTGTTGTACTCCTTTGTCAGGCCCAAACTCCTATCACTACCATACCCTTTGAAATGTATGGCGACCACATCATCATTAAAGCCAGTGTAGATGATTCCAGGCCTTTGGACTTCATATTTGATTCCGGATCCGGCTATACTGTCCTTGATGAAGACATCACCAGAGAGCTGGGATTGTCCGGTAAAAAAATACGCATGAATGAAACCTCTACGGTTCTCGAACTGATCAAACACAACAAGCTGGATATTAATGATTTTCCCATGGAAAAGAACATTAAAGTCTATTCCACGGACCTGGATCACCTGGAAATCAGTCTCGGGAGAGATATCGATGGTATCCTGGGATATGATCTGTTGCATCATCATACGGTCCACCTGAATTATGAGGAAATGAAAATTGATATCTACGATCATGGTAAAGGTCCCAAAACCGGAGATGTGATTCCCTTTGACATGGACATCTCTATTCCTGTAATCAAAGGTTCTGTGGTTCTCAACAACAATGAACCCCATGAAGCTAACTACTATGTGATTACAGGAGCTGGCACCACCCTGGATTTCAATACACCCTATGCTAAAAAATATGATGTCATACATAAAACAGGTAAACATTATTCCTACCTGGTAAAAGGGATCAGCGAGGAAGAAAACTTACATTATGAAGGACATGTGTTGGCCGTATCTTTTGGTAAGCAGAAGATCGAAGACCTCCCCATTGGTATCAGTACTGCTAAAAATGGTATTCAGGCAAGCCAAAACGTAGCCGGAATCTTAGGGAATCAGGTGCTCAGCATGTACAACATCACTTTTGATATCCCGGGCAGGAAGCTGTATTTTGAGAAGAATTCGAATTTTGGTAAAGCACTGGCTGTAAATTGCAGTGGTATCGACCTGCAACTGTCGCCAGATAAGCAGAAACTATTGATTCATCAGGTATTCGAAGATAGCCCGGCATCAGAAGCTGGGATTGAGCTCAATGATGAGCTAATATCTATCAACAACAAGCCTGTTGCGGACCTGGCACTTCCCGACATCAAAGAAATGCTGAGACAGGAGGGAGAAACAGTGAAACTTGTGCTGCTGGATGAAGGAAAAGAGAAAACTGTTTCCTTAAAACTAAAATCCTTATTGGAGTAAGCTATTTAATGCTCGAAATAATCATTACTTTTGGTAAGGTGTAATTTCACCAGAATACATCCCATGAAACTGGTTAGAATTGTCATCATACTTTTCTTATTTAGTAGTGCATCACTCGCGAATGCACAAACAGCACGTACGGTCATTACATTGGATGGTTCCTCCCCCGAAAGATATACCGAGCCTCTTGAAGACAGTACATCGTCTTCACTGGGTAAGTTATTAGCAGGTATTGAGGAGGAATTTGGGTCACTTGACGACCCGGATAATCTTGCTGAAGTAGAAAAGAAACTGAATAGCCTGGAGAAATCAGATATTCTCTCTAAAGTGGCCAGGATCAACAGAAAATATTACGCTTCCCTCATTGAAATGGGTTTTACTACGGATGAAGCCATGAAAATTATTATTGCTAATCCGGTTGTGGAATTTATCAAGAAAGAAGAAGAAACACCGAAAAAATCCCGCACCCTATCGTTGGAGATGCCGTAACTATTCTGATCACTCTTGTTTTAGAATCCTTCCTAACTTCTTAAGTGCCTCCTGATTGTTTTCGCGTTGGATATTTTCAATGATATTTTGCTTTTCCCGCGTTGTGAGATGCCAACTTAAGGATGCCCTTTCCAGCTGTTTCATCTGTCTTTCCCTGGAGGAAAGTAAAAACTCCTCATCATTAAAGATTGAATAGGTATTATATTCCAGCTCCACCATCTCAATGGTCTGATCAATGGCCGACCTTACAAGTTCAATTTTACTGTCATTGACAATGTCCTGAATATTCCCCAGGTTGTTGTAAACACTGGCTATTGGATAGGTCAATTTATCCGTAAGTGACTGAGATGATTGCTGCTCTATTGGAGAGACCTTTCGCGTATCACGAATGATCAGTAAAACTATCCCCGATGTATTTTCTTCTATCCATTCCCTGAACACATAGATAAATTGCAGGGCATCTGACACCCCATAGTTATCTGAAATACCTGCATCCATAATCTCGATCGGGGGTTCACTGGGCAAGGAGATGGTAGGTGTGATGTATGGAAAAGAAGCTGACATCCTCAATGCTGTGATGAAATTGAGGTTTCCACTCCCCTGATCCTTGAAGAGGCTATTAAAGTCTACGCCCCTGACCTTAAATATCCCATCTCCCGAATGAGGTTCGCTGAGATTGAGAAATGAAAGTGGCTGGCTGGAAATAATCAATTTTCTACCATCATTGGCAATGACCGGTGACATGATCACGATGGGCATTTCTGCGGTGCTCTCCGGCTCAGCATAGTCTGAAAGCTTCTTATCCAGAACACCTCCCAGGTTTTGATTCAGGTTTTGTTCGAAGACATATCCACGGTCGCGCTTGTATTGATGTCCCATATATTCATATTTCCTAAACCTGGAAAACGCATCATTGACCACCAGGCTGAAAATGATGGCGTTGAGATTGTCCTTACCAATATTTACCAAATGCTCATGAGATCCGGGATCTATGGGCTCGCCTTTTTTATGGCGATAAACGAGCTCTCTGTAATAAGCACTACCTATCAGTCCACCTGAGGCCCCCGTGATTAAAATGGTTTTATCATTCAGCGTCCCACCCAACACACTATCTGATTTTTGTAAGGCATTTACGGCCCACAAAGCAGCTCTTTGACCTCCTCCGCTAACGCATTGGAAAATGATCTTTGGCTTTTCTTCAGCTTGATTTTCTTTCCAGTTATCCAATACCCGGAGCATACGCTCTTTGTCTTGCTGAAATTGCTCTTCGCTATTCAGCTCTTGCAAACTCTGAATGCTGTATTCTGCTCTTTCTGTAGCATAGTCCAACCCTCTGGCAGGATAGAACCCTTTGATGACTCCCGTTTTAATGAGGGTGTTCACACCGACAAACATCACCAGCACGAAAGCTAAGCCCCACCCCTTGAACCAATAGGAGACTGCTCCAACGAGCATAACAAGCAAAGAAAACAGCAATAAGGTGGATGCAGCTGCGGGGATCTGAAAATATTTTATCTCCATAAAAGCTCCAAGAGCAACGACAATCAGGATGATCGTCAATTCTACAATGACCGAATTGAAATGATTCTGATCAAAAACCTTCAGTACTGCTTCTTTGTCATAAAAATCCATCAGGTTCCTTGTAGAACGGACCCTGAGTCTCAGGTCGAGGTATTGTTTTACAGGATATTTATTTTCTTTGGTCTCTTTCAGCTTATTCATCATTCGATCCCTGCTGATACCCGATTTTCTGAGTCTTTTGTCTACACTGCCCGCCAGAAACTTAAAAATGTCTTTGTTGGTGAATTTGAAATAAAGGAAATAAAGCAAGAACATGATCACAATACCGATCAGCAGGCCGATGATATTAAGGATCAGGTTCAACCCGGTGCTAAACTCGTTGTGTAATTGAAAATTGATGATCGCCCCCAGATAAAGTAATAAGGCAATCAATGGGATCACGCTGTTGTTGACCGAAAACTTGGCAAAAGGCCGCTCGAGGATGCCCAGGAAAGAAAACTGGTGGCTATCCAGGATATAACTGGTAATGTTAAATGCCATGGCCAGGTTGCCGAAAGCCAACCCTACCATAAAAAAGCTTAAAAAGTTTACCTGATCTATATATTCAGGGTCCAGAAACAGGAAGTGAATCCCGTAAATCCGCCCCACACCCCCAAAGACAGATGCAATTAACAGGATCCAAACAAAAAGAAGGGCAATATTCTTCTTGACATGATGAAATACCAGTTGAACAGGCAAGGAATATAGTATATCATCTAATATCTTACGCACGATTAGCAATATCTTGATTAAGTCTGATAATATATCAAAAAATTGAATTTATTATAGTGCTATGCCGGTTGATTCCAGTTTTTTAGTTACCCGGGATGGGGTAAAATTGTTTTACCGGTATTGGGTGCCCGAAAAGCCCAAAAAGATTGTCTGCATCATTCACGGACATGGGGAGCATTCAGGTAGGTACCGCATGTTGGCAACCAAACTCATGGACCAACGCATATCCGTGTACTGCTTGGACCTTCGTGGGCATGGAAAGTCACAGGGAAAAAAAGGACATGCCAAAGACATGGACCTGCTATTGAGCGACATGGAGGAATTGCTCAAGTCGGCCAGGGTCCAGGATCTGCAAAGTCCGCTGTTCCTGATGGGACACAGCATGGGTGGTAACCTGGTGGCCAACTATATGATTTTGAAAGATTCAAAGGAGGTTGCGGGCTTCATTCTTTCAGCCCCATGGTTTAAGCTGAATTTCGAACCCCCGGCATGGAAAGTAAAAACCGGGCTATTTATCGGAAAACTCTGGTCTTCTTATGCCTCCAAAAGTGGACTTGACCCGAGAAAAATCAGCAGAATTGCCTCCGAGGTTGAAAAATATGTAGAGGATCCGCTCGTGCATGACAGGATCTCCGTCTCACTATTCAAGATCATTTCCCAAGGGGCTGAAACTGCCCTAAAGCAAGCAGATGAGATCAAAAAGCCGGGGTTGGTGTATCATGGGACCGGAGATGGGATCATTGACTGGAAAGCTTCCGAAAATTTTGCTGCAAAAAATAATAAATTGAACTGGAAAGCCATTGAAGGGGCCTATCATGAGCCTCATAATGACATCTGCAGGGAAGATATCCATGACATGGTGGGAAAATGGCTGCTAAAGCATTAGGTCAATACCCAATATGAAAAAGGGCATCCCCTCTGTTGATCACCGGGTTGTTGTTTACACCAATGATATAGCCTTGCACAGGTGACTTCATTTTGGTTTCATAATCACCATAAGGATCACTGACCACCCCTAATACCTGTTGTTTTTGGACGGGAGATCCATTTCTTGCATAAGCCACATGCACTCCTGCTGACCTGGCCCTGATCCAGGTTGATTGATGGATAATAGTTGAAGTGGGTGTACTTACAGCGGACCCGGGGATCATCTCCAGATATTTCATTACCCTGAGCATCCCGTTAATTCCTTCATCAATGGCATTTTTCCGAAGTCGCAAAGACTCACCTGCTTCATAAACGATGATCCTTTTATCCAGCTTAAAAGCCTCTTTCCGTAAAGACTTGTCTCTGAAGGGAGAATCGATAATGTAGTTTGTGGCAAAAGCTTCGGCCAGTTCCCGGTTGACCCTGTCTTCCAGCTTGACCCTGATCTGGGGGTAATTGTTGATACGGGCGCCCCCCGTATGAAAATCTATGCCATAATCGATATGAGGGATGATCTCCTCCATCAGGAAGTGGGCCACCTGGCTGGCTAGGGAGCCGGTCTTGCTGCCAGGGAAAGAACGGTTGATGTCCTTGCCGTCCGGCACATCCCGTGAAAAGTTGATAAAGCCATAGATATTGATGATAGGGATACAAATGACCGATCCCCTATTTACAACATATTGCTTTTCCGCGATGATCCTGCGCATAATCTCTACCCCATTGATCTCGTCGCCATGCATCCCGGCAATAAGCAGGAGTACGGGTCCGGGTTTTTTGGATTGATGAATAAAAATGGGGATGTCGATGAGTGTGCCTGAGGGGAGTTTGGCAATATTGACATTGATCCGTTTGCTCTCCCCGGGCTTAATTTCCTGGCCAGCGATTTTCATGGATCAAATGTACGCAAATAGCTCATTTTAGCTGCATGTCAAAGATTTTGAAATATATACTAGATGAAGGTCCGTTAATCAAGTACTAGGTGTTCACCAAGAGGTTTAAGCTTTTCATGTCTTAGGTGAAGCATGCGTCATGAAGTATTTTGATGATAATGACCAACTAAACTGAGTATGAGCCCAAGTTGAAAGAAGCACTGAAGTTTCTCGTTCGCATTGTCCTCTCAAAGAGCATTGTACGCATATTCATATTAGTATTTGCTAACCCATACAGTTAAGCTATGGTCCAACATACCATGTCAGAAGAGATTGTGCAGGTTATGTCCAGGTACGGAATCCAATGCCACCATTCATGAGGAAATAAACAGCTGCCAGGAAGTTGATGGCTATCAAAATCATACTGGCCCAGTGAATCACTTTATTTGATTCCACTTTCCATTTTCGGATGGCTACCCAGATGGAGACAAGTGATGCCAATCCGAAACAAAGTGTGGCAATCATAATAGATACTGAAAGAAAACTGACTGTACCCAATGCCAACAGGTGATTAGATCCGAAAGTGATCAAAAGCCAGCTTAGACAAAAAGTAACAGAAGCAAGAAATGGCCATAACCATAGCTGATAAATAGTGGTGTTGCTGTATTTCCTTATCTGGCTTCGAATGAGCATCACAATACCAAAAATGATCGAAATACCCATCAAACCCACCCAGATATATACCAGGAGTATCTTTCCAATAGCAAAAATTGCCGGGATGGGCTTAAGTACCTGCCATCCGCCCCGATGAAGCACTGTTCCTACAAGAGGGTCTTCTACCTGAACCAGGTTGATCACATCATTTTTGGCAGAGGAGAAGGTGTTTTTAGTTACCTGGGTATATTCACCACGTGGCTTCCCAAAAAGGGAAGTGAAATAAACCTTTCCACCCTTCAATCTCACTCTGGTCACATCAAATAGCCAGTCAAGGAAAAAAAACTGCTGGTTTCTGGGATTGATCGTGGTGTAATAACCTGAAATGGTGGGATTATCCACCACATTAGGTTGATGCTCAATAGAATCTATGGCGATATTTCTGGTTAGAAATTTTTTGATGAGACCACCAATGCGGTTCAATGCATCTCCACGATGCGAATTTATGGAGATCATGTAGCCAATTTTATACTCAGGGAGATAGGAAAAGTCTGTTAACCCCCCACCTACTCCACCACTATGAGACCTGAAAACAAAGCCTTCAAAGTCTGTGGAATAATTGGCTAGTCCATAACCAGTCTGAAGACCGGCTTTGGCGCCAACACTGGTCATAGGAGTTTCCATCCGGTTGAGAGAAGACTCACTGATGATTTGCAGACTATCTACTCTGCCCCGATTAAGAAAGAACTCAACCATTTTTACAAAATCCTTTGGTGAGGCATTGATAGAGCCAGAGGGCCGCTGAAGGATATGCCAGTAGGATTGCGGTTTGTTCTGCATGTAAAGTGTAGCTCCATAATTCCGATAGTTTTCATTTAGAAAATATGTTGCTGTTTCCATGCCTAATGGATCAAAGAAGTTGTGCTGAACATAATCCTCAAATCGCTGACCAGTAACATTTTCAACAATGTAAGCTGCAGCAGGAGGACCTGAATTGCAATAAGCCATCCGTGTGCCGGGTATCCAACGTGTGGTACGGGAGTGCGGGTGATAAGCCAAGCCATCTCCCAGTTTAATCGGAATGGAGTCCCGATGTGCATACTCTGTTAGATGAAAGTCATCCCATCCGGTGGTGTGCTCAAGCAGATGCTCCACCAGGATTGGGTGCGTATCAGCCCAATGATTTGTGTATTCAAGGTCAGGTGCCCGGTCTCTCAATTTGTCTTTTAGACTCAGCTTTCCTTCTTCCTGCAGTTTCAGCACAGCCAGGGCAACAAACATCTTGGAAACAGACCCGATCCGATACATGGTATTTTCGTTAGCATCAACCTCCTTTTCTACATCTGCCTTCCCAATACTGGTCACCCAAATTGGCCCGGTACTATCGACAATAGCTATTCCAACGGAAGGTGTTTGCTTGTTTTTGAGGATGATTGAAATCGATTGCTCGAGGTCTTCGATAGATTCCGGGTTTTCATTGACATTTTGTCCCCGTGTTGGTTGCTGAAATAAACACAGGATCGCAAATACGACTATTAAGTTAATGAAACGCATATCTTCCGTTATCTACATCATAAAGATATGACCTTTTCTGATATCGATAGTTTCCGAGCGCTTTTCATTCTGCTCTCACCTTTATTCAGTGCTGTCCGGTATGTACTTGGAACATGTCGAACAGCGAGATTGTAGAACTATTATCGCACAAGTGAAAAACACTTGCGCGATAAGGGGCATCAGTTCCCAGAGAGGTTTTAGCGGTGACATTCCTCATGAAGTGGCTATGAAATGCTTTAGGCCATTCATCATACCGCATGTTACCAGCTTTTCTTTTCTTTCAGTATTTTTTCGAGTTCAGCCTGGTTTGTATCAAGTCCGTTTAATTCGATAACCTTTTGTTCGCCAGTAGTTAATTCGAGAATGAGTTGTCTTGCCCATTTCGAGCCGTTGTAGAAATTCTTGAAATTAAAAGAGTTCACCGAAGACAGGGAAATCTCATTCCAGTTCTTTCGTTCATAATAGCCAATCTTTTCTGATGTTATTAGAAGTTCGGTAGGGTTAGTTCGTAGTTTGTTAAGAAGTGTCCAAGCCAAATAGAGGAGAATGACCGTTGCGAATGTTCCGGTAATTTTGGTTGTTCGTTCAGGAAAGGTGTCAGTTAGAAAGAGAAAGTAAAGCGAACCCAGCACTGTTACCAGAATTATTATTAAATAGATAACTAGATAACTTTTCTTATACTTAATTTCAATGGTTGACATTTGTTAGGTTAATTCAACGAGTTCAAGATATAACAACAAGCCAATAATAATTACTGACAATCCCACAGCGACTAACATTCTTGGAAGGAATTCTTGTCTAAATGTTGACTTGATGTCAACCAATGTTGGATCTTCTGGATCATATATTAAAGTTAATTTCTTGCCTTCTTCCATTGGAGGGTTTTGACCAATACTAAGTTCTTGAGTAATCCATTCATTTTTGTCTGTTAAAAACCTAACAACAGGAAAATACAATCCTCGGTTGGCTCCCATTCCTTTATAGTTGTTCTTAAAAACGATTCCTTTTGCAGTTTTTCCTGTGTTAACTAGAATGTCTCCTGTTTGCCAGAGTTTAACACCAACCAACATAAGAATAGTTGAAACAATGACTAGTATTAGATTACCGTCCATGAAGGGATAATTGCTGGTAACGCTCAGGTAAAATGCTGTGTGGCCCGAGCTTTGTTAATAGCACAAAGTAGCGATTCTGGCTCCAACTCACAACGGTTCAGATACAGCACGTTCCACAAGCATTTTTCCGCCTGTTATATACAGTTATTTGAAATAGCTGTCAATTAGTTCGTCTTCACCTTGTAAGTGAGATGTTTGAGCACTTAGGTACGTTGTGTTGATATACTCATTTTTCAGTTCGTATGGTAGTTCAATGGTGTCCTGAATACTGAGGAAGTAATCAATTAACATGGACATCTCCAGTTCATCAGTTGGAAGTGGATCGGCTTTTATGGTTGTTACTGTATACTGGTCGTCATAGAAATAATAAGATATTCTCATAAGTGTGTCTTGCCTAACCACAAGTAAATCTCCATATGAATCCATAATGTCAAAAGAGCATTCTTCCAGTCGATTCTTCAGGGATTGAATTTTTTCTTTTTCGATTACTCGATCTTCGGTGACAATCCAGTCACCGTTCTCATCGTAGAACGCATTGTTAATAGTTTGCAGACTGTCATAAAGGTTCTGACTTCTCCAAGTCTTAAAAATGAGTGAATTCAAAGAGTCCAATTCTTTTTGGTATTCACTACCTATGCTGTAATGTACGTACTTGAAGTCAGGAATTAGGTTCAATCTCTTTTCCTTTTCGTTATAGAATAGATCATTGATTGTTATGGCTTTTATATCATATTTTACTCGTTCGAAGTTTAACATTGATGAATCGAAATCCAGTTCAAGGTCAATGCATTTAGCAAGTTCGAATTCTTGGACAGATCCTTCTTCTTCAAAGTCATAATACCTGAGAAATCTTTTATCTGTTAAAACAAGTAATTCTTCATCAGAAACATCATATGATGGTAAGGATACTGTTCTCTCGTAAGCAACACTGAGTATTTTTTCTTCGCCGTTCTGTAAGTTCAGAGTTGTTACTCTGTCAGTAATTTCTTCTGGTATGTTGTTGGGGTCAAATGCAAAGTCTACTTTCTGTTGTTCACAAGAAAAGATCATGAAAAGCAAAAGAATCAAATAGAGGAACTTCATGTACGGTGAGAAATTGTATATAACGAAAAGGTAAGGTGAAGTACCCACTCCCTTTCAGTTTTGTCTAAAGTAGCTAATCTGCCATTGTTCTACAAGCGGAGATGCTGACCTCACCTTACCTTTTTACATCTGCTTTGGTCAGTATCGGTGGATCTGCCTGAAATGATGACCTCTCAGAAATCAAGGCAGATTGGCGGATCCGGCGTAGTCAATGGGCAGGTAGCTACTGGTGGGTATTCACCTTACCGGATGTTGTGATGAGTTTCTCCGCTTCGTTCTACAGCCTGAAAGTCAATTGATTCATTCAGGAAACGTAGTTGGTGCAGTTTGACCTATCCGCCGGAGCTTCTTTGATCAACGAAACTTCAGTGTAGTTGATGAGCCGAAGGCGTCGGCTTCACTGGTTTTATCCTTCACAGATGGTCTTTATGTACGATAAGGTCTGTCGGTGAAGGTGGTCAGGTGGGTGGCTCTTCGTCCTGAAAGTCTTTTAAGTTTAATAATTTGTTGGTTTTTGTGATTCAGTCCAGGGCCTTCGAAGTTACCGGACCAAAACCACTTGATTTTGTCAATGAAAACCGCTAACTTAGATACTAAGTTTTTCAAATGCGTCTCAACACGTTCTGAAAGTATCACTTTCTACGGTCTCACCGCGAAAAACTTGACTCACCTGCCTTCAGTCAGTTCGTTATCCCTGTGACTGATCCCAATTTACCAACTCCGCAGACCCACTAACCACCTTGAAAATCAGAAAGCCTCTCAATTTCCAAACTGCCTCCAATTCATTACAACGCCCGTGTATGGCGCGTGTGCCTACACTGGCTAATAGCTCTAAAATAGTGAATCTGCCGGTGTTGGCAAAGAATCCAAGGGGCACTGCATCCTGAAGATTAAAAAACCCCTGCGCTCCGCAAGTCAAAAGATAGATTACCGGTCCCAGCGGCAGATGAACGGTGGAGTCCTACAGACAATGACTAGTAACACTTAGCACATGCGGCCATACACAATGTTATGTGGCTGTTTAATATTCACTAACATCTATTTCGCAATGTTTTGGCAAAAGGTTTTTAATCTCTTTAAAGTTCTTACATTGATACTTCTTGAATACTTTCAGATTTGATAGATTTGAAATGTCCTTTGGAAACTTCAGCCTTCTTCTAAATCCATCTTGTGAATCAACAGATAATTCTTCAAGAGAAGTTAGCCAACCGATTTGAGATGGAAGATCAGAAATGTTGTGTGTTTTCAATTCTAAAAACTTGAGATTCTTAAAGTTTTTCAAAATACTGAAAATGTTATTGTAGTTAGATGAATCTGTAATTGAGATTGAAAGGCTTGTTATGTTAGAAAGGCTAGACCACTCTTTGGGTAAAAGAGTAACTGGCGCCCAAAGGTTTAAAGTATCTAACTCTACAAAGTTAGAAATCATTTTAAGTTCACTTTGTGAAATATTGAATGTTTGTAATTCAAGAAATTCTAGTGATTCCAATCCCGAAAAGCTGATTGGTAAAGGGGTGAAGTTCATCATTTTTAGATATTTAAGGTTTTTTAGATTTCCTATACAATCAGGTAGTTTGTTTATACTAGTGAAACCCATTGAAAGTGTTTCCAATGAGGATAATTCACAAATGCATTCTGGAAGGACATCTAATGAGTCAAGTTGATCTAATTCTAATGTCCGAAGGTTAAGATTGCCAAACTCAATAGGAAGTGTTGATATGTTGGTGTTAGTTAATTTTAGGTATTCAAGTTTTTCAAGATGTTGGATTTTGGGACTGATTGAATTGATTGGATTATATGCTAGATCCAACTTTTTTAAGTTAGAGTGACTATAAACTTGTTCTGGAACCTCATTAAAAATGTTATAATTGCTACAGTGGTGGCAATAGGTGCTTCCAAGTAAAAGTTGTTCAAGATTTTTAAGTTCTATTGTTCTCGGGGGAAGTTCTTTGAGGGGAATATTTATCATTCTAGCGAATCCCCAATTTCGATAATCAAGTATTCGTATTTCATACTTCCATTTCTCCTTTATTTCAATGTAGTCCCATTCTTTAGTTGCTTGTTCAAGTTTGTTTTGTTGAGCAACGGAATCCAACCAAATTAAAAATGAAGTCAGATTGTTAATTTGGTGAGATTTCCAACTTATAGCAGTCTTGCTTTCGATGTTGAATGAATCAGTGATAATTAGTCCATACGTTTCACCTTGAGTTTCATAGAGTTCAAATGCAATATCTAGACGCGATTTTATTTCGTATACTGACGATTCAGTGGCCTTGAGGTATAATATATTCACAAGAAAACTTCGACTCCCTGGCTTTTTGTTTTTGGTATTTAATGAGGTTAAGCCACCCTTTAAAATAAGGTAAGCATCACTCAAACCACTTTGTGAAAATCCAATACTAGTTGTATCAATTCTTGAGTCTAAGAATTCAAAATTTGAACTTAACTTGACGTTAACATTACTAAATTCAATCTCAGAGGTCTGAGAAAAAGAGAATTGTGAACAAAGAAGAAATATGAAAATACTTAAGAGTTTTTGCATATGAGTAATGCCACATAACGAAAAGGTAAGGTGAAGTACCCACTCCCTTTCAGTTTTGTCTAAAGTAGCTAATCTGCCATTGTTCTACAAGCGGAGATGCTGACCTCACCTTACCTTTTTACATCTGCTTTGGTCAGTATCGGTGGATCTGCCTGAAATGATGATCTCTCAGAAATCAAGGCAGATTGGCGGATCCGGCGTAGTCAATGGGCAGGTAGCTACTGGTGGGTATTCACCTTACCGGATGTTGTGATGAGTTTCTCCGCTTCGTTCTACAGCCTGAAAGTCAATTGATTCATTCAGGAAACGTAGTTGGTGCAGTTTGACCTATCCGCCGGAGCTTGAGAGAAGGCGTCGGCTTCACTGGTTTTATCCTTCACAGATGGTCTTTATGTACGATAAGGTCTGTCGGTGAAGGTGGTCAGGTGGGTGGCTCTTCGTCCTGAAAGTCTTTTAAGTTTAATCATTTGTTGGTTTTTGTGATTCAGTCCAGGGCCTTCGAAGTTACCGGACCAAAACCACTTGATTTTGTCAATGAAAACCGCTAACTTCGATACTAAGTTTTTCTAATGCGTCTCAACGCGTTCTGAAAGTATCACTTTCTACGGTCTCACCGCGAAAAACTTGACTCACCTGCCTTCAGTCAGTTCGTTATCCCTGTATCTGAATCCCAATTACCAACTCCGCAGACCCACTAACCACCTTGAAAATCAGAAAGCCTCTCAATTTCCAAACTGCCTCCAATTCATGACAACATTTGTCTAAGCGGAATTCCGCTTATTCCTTATCAAATATACCCCGTTGTATTTAAAAGATTGAGTGGGCTTACCACTTTATGAATGTCTCCCTGGGCTACATGGGTGTATATTTCAGTTACTTTTGGTTTCTTTGCTCCATCTGCCCCCTATGCACCTCAAATTATTTCCACTTCCCGGGATTGAACGTATAAAAGAGGGCCTGTGAATGTGTAACTGCTTTTTATGTACTGCGACACACTTTGGCCCTTATAGGGTAAAAATCGATAATACAGCATAATTAACCGTATTTATAAACGGATATATCCGATTATAAACGGATATATACGGATAATAATTCGGATAGATCGATGGTAAGAACTGAATAAGTTCAATCAGTCAAAATCGTTTTGCTTCGCGACAAGCTCCACTATGAGCTCATACTGCTCCTGGGTGAGGTTTTTGTTGAAATAGTGGACCGGATTGACAGGTTCGCCATTCTTGAGCACTTCATAATGTAAATGGGGTGCCCTGGATAGCCCTGTGGAGCCCACATATCCAATGATATCACCACGCTTCACCTTCTGCCCTTTTTTCACATCAAACTTTGACATGTGCAGGTACCGGGTTTGGTAGCTGTAGCCATGATTGATCACCACCAGGTACCCCCCGGAGGTTGAATAAAAAGCGGCCTCTACCACACCATTGCCGCTGGCATGAATGGGTGTGCCACGAGGAGCCGTGAAGTCAATACCCTCATGCTTCCGTTCATAATGCAGCAATGGATGCATCCGCATACCAAACATGGAGGCTAACCTGGTCATATCATCAATAGAAATGGGTTGAATGGCCGGAATGGAAGCATACATTTTGGCCTTATCATAAGCCAATTCGTCAATGAGATTATAAGACTTCTCCTGGATCAGGATCTCATGGTTAAGCTGGTCAATCTTTTGATACGTGCTGATCAGCAATTCCTTCTCAGAATTGTCACTCTCGTAAATATCCGTTCTCCGGTCAGTACCTCCGACCCCACCTTTTCTGATGGTACTGGGAATGGGCTTCTGCTCAAAATACACCCGATAGATGTCATCATCCCTTTCAGACAGCATACCAAGTTGCTGCTCGGTTTCGTTGAGTTCGCTGTGTAAATCATGATATGCCTGACGAATAACCTCACGCTCTTGCTTGAGACTGGTGAGTTTGGGGGTATCATAAAACCTGGATAAAGTGAAGATAATACCAACGGCAATCGTTAATACCAACAGAAAAAAGCCCAATAAGTTAAGGAAGACATCCATTTTTGATACCCGGATACGTTCATAATTGCAGGTATCTGTATTATAATAATACTTGAGCTTGGCCATTGAGGTTAGGTTTGGTCATCTTTATCAACCCCATATTTAATTGGAGCTGAAGGGGTCATTGGCGGTTTAAAATGCAATATAATAATTTTTTTGTGACGGTATTATCCTTCGGGATGTTAGATGGCGGTAATTACAGCGGTAACCCTGCTTTACCCGATCTCAAAAGTAGCAGAAGCACTTAGAAGGGCTTTACCTAACAGATCGTTTATAGCGTCCAGTCGAGGCAGCAAACCCTGGCTCACCTCTATTTCAAAACCCAGGTAAGACTGCGCATCAAACTGTGTACGCAGATAAGTGATAAAGCCATCAGCGATCCCCAGGTAAGGCTCATTTTCTCTAATGAGATACCCCCGCCCGGAGAGATGGTGACAAAGCAGGCCGGCATACTTCAGTTCATAATTGCGATCCGGGTCGAATAAAACCCCAATTTCAACTTCCCTTTTTTGATTGTTCCAAATGGGAGTGAATGTATGGATCCCCAGGTGCAATACTGGCCCTTTGCCGGATAATTGTTCGATGGCTGATTCCACCTGATCCCTGAAGGGTTGATAGAAACCAAGCATCAATGTTTCCTTTTCATTTTCTGCTAAGGCTTTACTATAGTCAGAATAAAGCTGGTCATGACCAGGGGATCGGTTAGGCTCAATCAGCAGCCGTGTATAGGGATAGACATAAGGTTCGACCTTCAATAAATCCCCCAGGTATTGCGCAATGTCAAGGGAACCAGGATCCCACCCTTTATGGGACCGTAGATCTTCTTCTGCATGCTGAAACAAAGGTTGATAAGCTTCCGGTACTTCATTCGAGGCATGTTCGCAGCTTATCAATACCTGTAGCTTCATGGTTCAAAAAGCTTATCGGCACCCATGCAGTCAGCAAGTTCACGGTAGATTATCTGTAGATTTTCTCTCCGGTAGTCATCATTCAAAGCTGTGATAATCCTTTCGGCCAATGTCGCCCGATTGATCTTTTCAATGGTTTCCTTCCAGGGTTTTGATTCCTCCGGGTAGGTGGCGGCTACTTTCTCTATGATCAGGGCCCAAAGTTCATTACCCTGGATGCTGTTGGTTACCTTCCAGTTTTTAAGGTACTGTCTATCGTCTATGAGTGTTTGACCACCTCCACGGATAGCTTGGCTGAATATTTTGTACAATGATTCGGTGGACATGTCCAGCTGATCTGAGAAGCTGATCCACTTTTCTGATACCAATAGCCTGAGTAAATGGGTGATAAAGAAAATAATAGCAATATCTGCAGTGGCACACTCCTGGATATCTACAATTCTGATCTCAATGCTACCCCTGTCAAACCTGGCGATCGCTCCCCTGGAATTTAGCCAGACCGGCTGTAAAACATTATCGGGATCATGTGGCCCGATCGCCTTGGCAATGCGGTCATAGATCTGCTTCTGATATCCATGCATGGTCACCACCTTTTCAGGGATCACCATCCCGGTGATGGCAGGGATCTTGGATTGGTTTTTCTCATAGTAGAAAAGACGCTTATCCATAAAACCGGTAAACTTTTCTCCAAGAATTGGAGACGACGCTGACAAGGCAGGAATGATGGGCAGAATAAACCTTATGGCCGTATGAAGCTTGGCAAATTCTTCATCATCATAGAAAGGGAGGTTGATATGGGTACTTTGCAGGTTGGACCATCCGTGCCCCTTGCAGCCAAAAATCCTGTCATAGATCCGGTAAATATCGCCGCTGTCATGTGGCCAAAGCACAGAATCCTCAGCAGGCTTCATCCACGGATGAGCGGCAGTGGGCATAAGCCGGGCATTTTTCTTTTTGAGAATCTTATTGATCTGTTGGATATTGGCATTGAAGCTATCCCGTATCGCACACAAGTCTTTGGTTGGTCCATTGGACTTTAGTTCCACCACATGGCTGACCAATTCATTACTCCAGCAAATGTCGCCCTTCTCTAGCTCTCCCTGGATCTCACCATCGGAATTTCTTAACAAAACATCTGCTATGGGCTTAACATTTAAGGTGGTGTTGTCCACAATCATATACTCCAGTTCAATGCCATAGGCTTGAAAAAGGTGGAGTCTGGGGCTTTTACTCATCATTTCTTTAGGTCACTCTTGACATGAATTCCTGCATAACTGTCAGGTAAAGTTGTTGTTTGATAGATTGATCCTCCACACCTTCATCCAGGTTAGGATTGTCATTGATTTCTATGATATAGTATTTATTGTTGCTTTGTTTAATATCTACTCCATACAATCCATTACCAATCAAGGAAGTAGATTTTACGGCCAGTTCTAAAAGCTGTATGGGTGCCAGGTCGACCGGAATGGATTCGGTATCACCTTCCCCGGTCAGTTTCCCATCTTTCCAATTGGCAATCTGCCAGTGATCAGCTGCCATATAATATTTACAGACGTAGAAAGGCTTTTTATTGAGCACGCCCACCCTCCAGTCAAACTGTGTGGGAATAAATTCCTGGGCAATCACCAGGTCTGAAGTCTGAAAAAATCTTTTAGTACCACGTCCAGCTCCTCATGATTCTTCACCTTCTTCACTCCCTTGGAAAAGGAACCGTCCGGTTGTTTGATGATCACTGGGAAATCAAACTCCATCTTTTGCTGTCCGGGCCGGTCTTTCCTGATTATCCAGTATTTCGGTGTCGGAATTTTGTTGGCGCTCAACAGCTCGCTCAGATATACTTTATTGGTGCACCTGAGAATAGATTCCGGATCATCCATGACCACAAGGCCTTCAGATGCTGCTTTTTTCGCAAACTTGAAGGTATGATGATTGACATTGGTGGTTTCCCTGATAAACAATGCATCATACTGTATCAACTTGGCAAAGTCATTCTTTGTGATCAGGTCCACATTAAATCCAACCTGTTCTGCTGCCTTCATGAAATACTGAATGGCTTTCTTGTTGGACGGTGGAGTATCTTCCTCCGGGTTGACCAAAATGGCCATGTCATACTTTTTCCTACTGTATTGCTTTTGCAGCCGTTTCTTGCCTTGCAGGTATTCATCCAGTGACTGCTTCAGGTGATCCATGTGCTCTGTTGGAAGCTCTTTCAGGTTGAGCGGCTTGAGGTTGGTCAGAAACCATTTCTCTTTTTTTGTGAAAATCGCACGGAGGATAGGTACCTGAAACAGGTTAAAAATCAATAATCCTACACGGTTGAATGAAGCAATCTCAGCTTTTCCAAAACAGATATAGATCTCAACCCTGTCACCTGTCACCTTCCTGAATTCCTGCTGGATCAGCTCATCGAAGTCTTCAGCATCTTCCCGTACCAGGGAAGGGAACCTGAATTCCTGTAAGGTAGAAATTTCGGGCATCACTTTGTGCCCTCTCGCTTCAGCCAATAGAGAAACGTAGTATCCCAGGCTTTGGTAATGATAGGATTTGCAAAGGTTGATAACCTTGAACTTTTTATTCTTTTGAAACTGCTCTTCCGAAAAGTAATCCTGTGGCGAAGTAATTTCGGTTTCACTGATTGAGCCAGTCCATTCACCGGGATGATCAGTAACAATAATTTTGGATGACATTATTTTGGTTTAATTACTAATAAGTTAGCATCATAAGTCATAATCCCCAACAAAATGGCATTAATCAATCGTCTCAAATTGACCAGATAATATTGGGTTTCGCTTATAGGGTTGGATTCAAGTGGGTCTGCGATATAAACCAGTCGCTTAACAGGATCGAAACCACGAATAACGACAAAATGCCCGGCAGGACTGCCTTTCAGGTCATGATATTCGTTGGTCTCAGGTATCTCACGTGAACAATTATACAGGTAGGTAGCACTGAGCCCGGTTAATATGGGTGTCCCGTCTTCAAGGATATGTCTGATCAACTTTGAGCTCATTTCCTCAAACAGGATCTCACCCCCCAAATTCAAGAATTTCAGATAAGCATTGGTAGCTGTTTTAAACTTCTTGTTTGGCTTGTGGATCAGCTGTTCTTTCAGCTTCTCCTCCAGGGAAATATCACCCACGAACCAGGTAGGGTCAAACATCTGAAGGTCATAGGTGATGAGTTTGGCCGAATAACCTCTTTTCAAAGCATGATTACCCAACATCACACCCAGGGTGCCACCTGATTTAAGGCTTTTGACCTGACCGATGACGTCTTCCAGTGAAATATTATCGTTGAAATATTGATATACGGCATGCAGACTTGTGGGTCCACAAGTTTCATCATTTGGCTGTGGGCGAATATCTACTTCAAGAGATTTCCGTTCCAATAACCTTTCCGTCCTCATGTCATTTACTCATCCTCCAGGTCTTTTTTGATGATCAGTCTGTTACCTCTGTTGTAGGTGAAGTAATTCCAGATCCATTGTGAAAACACAAGTAATTTACGTCTAAAACCGATAATGGAAAACAAGTGAATAAACATCCAGATAAACCATCCCAAAAAACCACCTATCCTGATCCCAAAAGGTGCATCAATCACCGCTTTATTCCTACCGATGGTTGCCATTGTCCCTTTGTCGACATAAGCAAAAGGCTTTTCTTTCCCTCCATTTAACTGGGCGACAAGATTTTCTGATAATCGTCTGGCCTGCTGTATGGCCACGGGTGCCAGCATAGGTAAGCCTTTAGGATATTTTGCTGATTCCTGGTATGAAACATCTCCTATAGCGAAGACATCTTCCGTATCCCATACTTTGTTGAATTCATCTACCTTGATGCGTCCTTTTACGTCAGACCCCTCAGGTAATCCTTTGATATTATTGGGTTTCACACCGGCCGCCCAAACCAGGCACTGGGTCTGAATGGTTCGTTTATCGCTGAGTCTGACAACACCATCTTCATAGGTTTCGACAAATTTCCCTAACAGCAGCCGAACCCCGAATTTTTTAAGGTATCGCTTGGCCCGCATTCCTGACCTTTCCGACATACTCGGCAGCACCCTGTCAGTACCTTCAACGAGCCATATCTTGAGTCTGGAGAAATCCAGTTCCGGGTAATCCTTAGGCAAAACATGTTTTCTGAGCTCACCGATAGCTCCTGCCAGCTCTACTCCTGTAGGTCCTGCGCCCACAATCACGATATTCATGTACTTTTCCAACTCTTCGTCGCCGTCAGCCTGTATCGCCTCCTCAAAATTATTGATCAGCTTAGTTCGCAATTCGATGGCATCACTGATCTCACGAAGCTTATGAGCATGCTTTTTCAGCTGGTCATTGTTGAAAAAATTGGTGCTCGAGCCAGTGGCTATCACAAGTTTGTCATACTCCAGGAAACCGGCATTGGTGATCACTCGCTTCTGTTCAACATCCACGCTTTTCACCTTAGCCATCCTGAAATGAAAGTTTTTGTTGTCCTGCAAAAATTCTCTCAGCGGGCTGGATATGTCACCCGGGCTCAATCCAGCGGTAGCCACCTGATAAAGCAAAGGGATGAAACTATGATAATTGTGCTTATCTACCAGAACTGTCTGAACGTTCTGCTTACTTAAATGTCTTACCAGCTCGATCCCTCCAAATCCACCACCAATGATGACCACTCGCGTGAGATCATTTTTTGGGATCCTTTCCTTGATCCTGTTGAGTTTTGGCTTATCAGGAGTTAAAATATCTTGTTCTTCCATATTTAGTGTTTTCTGCAGAGGACTCTTCATTAGCCCTCCCTTGAAACACATTGTAATACGTTAAAGGTTTCGGTTAGTTTGACTATTTTCGGCAATAATTTTTTATGAAGGACAATCCGAAAATAATCAGGTCCTGGTGTATGTACGACTGGGCCAACTCAGTGTACAATCTGGTGATCAATACCTCGATTTTTCCTATCTACTATACGGCCATCACAACCAATGAAAGTACAGGTGATCAGGTGAGCTTTTTTGGCTTCCAAATTGTCAATTCAGTATTGTATAGCTATGCTTTGTCGGTCTCCTATCTACTTTCGGCATTGATCCTGCCTTTGCTTTCCGGCATTGCGGATTACACGGGTAAAAAGATGACCTTTTTGAAAATCTTCACCTTTCTGGGAGCTTTCAGCTGTATGGGCATGTTTCTGTTCACCAAAGGCAATATTGAATGGGGGATCTTTTGCGTGATCTTTGCCAGTCTGGGATATAGCAGCAGCCTGGTCTTTTATGATGCCTATCTCCCGGAGATTGCTACTCCGAAGACAACAGACAGGGTGAGTGCCAAAGGTTATGCTTTTGGCTATTTCGGAAGTGCCCTGATGTTAATTCTGAGCCTGGTCCTTATCACCTTTCATCAAAAATTTGGGTTTGAAAACTCAGGGCAGGCCACCCGACTAGTCTTTCTCCTGGTTGGTATCTGGTGGATAGGCTTTGCTCAAATCCCCTTCAGGACTTTGCCTACCAATGTATTTCAAAAAAAACCGAAAGGAAGGATTTTACTGAACGGATACCTGGAGATCAGGTCAGTCTTCCTGAAATTACAGACTTTAAGTAATATGAAAAAGTACATCCTGGCGTTCTTGTTCTTTAATATGGGGGTGCAAACTGTGATGTTACTTGCCACGTTATTTGGATCAAAGGTGCTTCACCTGGAAGCCGGTCAGCTAATACCCATTCTGCTCATCATTCAGTTTGTGGGCATAGCGGGATCATTGCTTTTCGCCAGGCTATCGGATAAGATCGGAAATATCTTTTCCCTGACCATTATGATCATCATATGGATTGGTATCTGTGTTTTTGCCTATTTTATCACCAATGTGACCCAGTTTTATGTGATTGCGGTGGTAGTAGGATTGGTGATGGGCGGTATACAGGCATTATCCAGAGCTACTTTTTCCAAATTAATTCCTGAAGATACCGAGGACCATGCTTCATACTTTTCCTTCTTTGATGTGACTTTTCATATTAGCGTGGTGTTGGGCACGTTTAGCTACGGCCTGATCGAGCAGATCACCGGCAGTATGCGAAATAGTTCTCTTGCGCTTGGTCTTTTCTTCCTCATCGGTCTTATTCTGCTTAGGTTTGTGAAGTTACCCGCATATGGAAAAGCTTAATTTACCTGATTGCACACTGAAGATAAAGAATGAAGAAGGCAATGAATTCGTGTTTGATATTGTCAGGAAAAAATATGTAACACTCACTCCTGAGGAGTGGGTGCGGCAGCATTTTATTCATCTCATGATCAACCACCTTCATTATCCACGCGCCCTTATAAGCCTGGAATTCCCCCTGACTTATTTTAAATCAGGAAAACGATCGGACATTTTGCTGACTGACAGGAAGGGTAAGCCCTACCTGCTGGTAGAATGTAAGTCAGCCAAAGTGAAACTTGGCCCTGAGACGATCCACCAAATCTCCACTTACAACAAGGTCATTCAGGCTCCCTTCATCGCCATGACCAATGGATTAAAGCATTTTATCTGGGAATTCAGCGGGAGTGATTATCATCCGCTAAAGGAGTTTCCAAAACTAGCTTAAGTAGAGAAATTCCTTTACTTCAGTATATTCCAGTTCAAAAGCATCTGCGACTCCCTGATACACAACCTTTCCACCAACAATGTTGAGTCCTTTTTTGAGCTCTTCATTCTCAATACAGGCTTGTTTCCATCCTTTGTTAGCCAACTGTATCACATATGGTAATGTAGCATTGGTCAATGCCAAAGTAGAAGTGTAAGGAACTGCACCTGGCATATTGGCCACGCAATAGTGAACTACATCATCAATAATAAAGGTTGGGTTGTCGTGGGTGGTCGGCTTACATGTTTCGATACACCCTCCCTGGTCTACGGCTACATCCACCAAAACAGTCCCAGCCTTCATATCTTTAAGCATGTCACGCGTGACCAAATGAGGTGCTTTGGCTCCCGGAATCAGGACCGCTCCGATAATCAGGTCATGTGTACTTATCAACTCTCTGATATTGTACTCACTTGACATAAAAGTGCTCACATTGGCAGGCATGATATCTTCCAGGTATCGCAATCTGGGCAGGTTGATGTCCATGATGGTAACATCAGCACCCATTCCGGACGCCATCTTTGCTGCATTTGTACCCACAATGCCTCCTCCAAGGATCAAAACTTTGGCAGGTCTTACTCCCGGTACACCTCCCAGTAGAATTCCTCTTCCTTTTTGAGGCTTCTCCAGGTATTTAGCTCCTTCCTGAATGGCCATCCTTCCCGCTACTTCAGACATGGGGATCAACAATGGCAGCGATCGATCGGTTTTCTCCACTGTCTCATATGCCAGGCATACTGCTTCTCTTTGGATCATCGCATCCGTCAAAGGCCTGCTCGATGCAAAATGGAAATAAGTGAAAAGCAATTGATCCTTTTTGATCAGATTATATTCAGGTTCAATAGGCTCTTTGACCTTTATGATCATTTCTGCTTTTTCGTATACCTCCTCAATCGATGAGAGGATCTTTGCACCTGCCTGAATATATTGATCATTACCAAACCCACTGTCGTCCCCTGCCCCGTTCTGAATAAATACATCGTGTCCTCGCTTAGCCAGTTCAATTACTCCACCCGGAGTAATGGCTACTCTGTTTTCATTGGATTTAATCTCCTTTGGAACCCCTATTATCATACTGAAATACCCTTTTTTCACAAAGATACTTGTCGTATGGGTGAGAATTGCAGGGTCTGAAAAATTCGATAATAACCCTAACTGAATTTTAGCCGATCAAAATAATATTTCAAAAATAATAACAAACTCAAAATATTATTTCCTTTTAGCTATCACAAAATTCCAATTCAATAGAAATATATGGCCAATTCTCTATTACCTGTGGTGTTTTTTTTGTAATTTTGAAGTACTTGAAGTATTGTTTAATAAAACCTCTTTTTAGTGGGTACTCAGGAAGTCACAACTAAAACCAAGTTTAAAAAAGCTGAGGTGCTATTTGATTACGCACTCGCAGTGGAGAGCCGGGAAGCAAGTATTATTGGTCGGAAAGAGGTTTTTATGGGCAAGGCCAAATTTGGCATTTTTGGAGACGGCAAGGAGGTAGCTCAAATTGCTGCAGCCAAAGCCCTTCGTAATGGAGACTGGCGGTCCGGTTATTACCGGGATCAAACCATGATGATGGCCATGGGCCAGCACTCTTCTCAGGAGTTTTTCGCCCAGCTTTATGCTCATACGGACCTTGATGCTGAGCCTGCTTCAGCAGGTAGGATGATGAATGGTCACTTTGGCTCACGGTCTATGACTGCCAGTGGTGAGTGGAATACACTTACCGACATGAAGAATTCATGCTCTGATATCTCCCCAACGGCAGCACAAATGCCAAGGCTCATCGGATTGGCCTATGCGTCCAAACTTTACCGAAACAATCCGGATTTAAAAGACTTTAAAGATTTTAGCATCAATGGAGACGAAGTAGCCTTTGGAACCATCGGTAATGCGGCCACTTCTGAAGGACATTTTTTCGAAGCCATCAATGCGATGTGTGTTCTACAGATTCCTGTGGTGATGTCGGTATGGGATGATGCTTACGGCATTTCTGTACCGCAGAGCTACCATACCACCAAAGAAAGTATTTCACAGGTGTTGGAGGGGTTCCGGAGAGAAAAAGACTTACCAGGAATGGAAATTTTCACCGTTGAGGGTTGGGACTACCAAAAACTGGTCAACACTTATCAAAAAGCAGCTAAAATAGCGCGAGAAGATCATGTGCCCAGCCTGGTCCACGTGGTGGACATGACGCAGCCGCTGGGGCACTCTACATCAGGATCTCATGAAAGGTATAAGTCCAAGGAACGGTTAGAATGGGAAAAAGAACATGACTGTAACCTGAAGATGAGAGAATGGATCCTGGAGACAGGCCTTAGCACAGAAGCAGAACTGAAAGAAGTAGAGAATGAGGCTAAGCAAAAAGCAAAAAAAGCCAGGAATGAAGCCTGGAAAGCCTATACCAAAAGGATTAAAGAAGACGTCGTTACAGCCATTAAACTGATTGGCGATGCTGCCATGGTATCTTCCAACAAAGTAGCGCTCAATGAAATTAAAAGCGACCTCAAAGACGCCCTGAATCCCCTCAAAGCTGACACCATGCGTGCTGTCAGGAAAAGCTTAAGGTATCTGAAGGATGAACACTCCAAAGAAAAAGAAACACTAATCGAATGGATAAGAGAGAAAAATGAGGTCCATAGAGATCAGTACAACTCGCACCTTTACAACGAGTCTGCTTATAGCCCTTTGAAGGTAGAGGAAGTGAAGCCGGAGTACTCTGATGACTCAGAGGTTGTGGATGGTCGCGAAGTTGTGAGAGCCTGTTTTGATGAATTACTGAAAAGAGATCCACGCGTGTTTGCCATTGGTGAAGATGTTGGCAAGATTGGTGATGTAAACCAGGGTTTTGCCGGATTACAGGAAAAGCACGGTGAGATCAGGGTCACCGACACAGGAATCAGAGAACTAACCATCCTTGGTCAGGGCATTGGTTCTGCATTAAGGGGTTTACGACCCATCGTAGAGATCCAATACCTGGATTATGTGATCTATGCACTGCAAACAATGTCGGATGATTTGGCGTCATTGCATTATAGAATGAAGGGTGGTCAGGTATGCCCGGTCATTATCAGAACGCGCGGACATCGCCTCGAAGGAGTTTGGCACAGTGGGTCTCCCATGAGTATGTTGCTTGGCTCTATCAGGGGCATTCATTTACTGGTGCCAAGAAACCTCACTCAGGCTGCCGGGTTCTATAATACCCTGATAGATTCTGAAGACCCTGCCCTGATCATTGAATCACTCAATGGCTACCGATTAAAAGAGCAGATGCCAGAAAACATCGCAGAAATAAAAGTTCCTTTGGGTGTTCCGGAAATTTTGCGGAAAGGTACTGATGTCACTTTGGTTACTTATGGTTCCATTTGCCGAATAGTGATGGAGGCCGCCCAGCAGCTAAGCGAATTTGGTATTTCCTGTGAAGTTATTGATGTACAGACCTTACTTCCTTTCGATATTCACAGCTCAATCATCGAATCATTAAAAAAGACCAACCGTGTAGTTTTTATTGACGAAGATGTACCTGGTGGAGCAACAGCTTATATGATGCAGCAGGTGTTGGATAGAGACGCTGGCTATCAATACCTTGACTCAAAACCATTGTGCATTTCGGCAAAAGATCACAGACCGGCCTACAGCACAGACGGCGATTATTTTTCCAAGCCAAATACGGAAGATGTGTTTGAGGGGGTCTATCAGCTAATTTCAGAAGTTGATCCGAAACGATTTAAGCCACTTATCTAGTAATTCCCAATAGTGTGAGGTCAGGTGTACTGGTAACGTTACTCCTGTTTAGATCGTAATCGTAGATATAAAACTCAATCTTAAACTCGTCATTTCCAAAAATGAAT
The DNA here is from genome assembly GCA_965223915.1 of Cyclobacteriaceae bacterium. Lineage (GTDB taxonomy): Bacteria > Bacteroidota > Bacteroidia > Cytophagales > Cyclobacteriaceae > UBA7330. The sequence goes on from OZ245027.1 coordinate 6,164,270, forward strand.
GGAAACCCACTGGATGTGATCGGGTAGGTGATTGTTCCACGAACGGGTCTTTGACTTTCAACAGTTTCTTCATCGAAGACGGGAATCCTGCCATCATAGGTGATCCCACAGCTAGTGGTCCCAAAAACGGATTCCAGGTCAATCTCCTGGTACACACCATTCACCTTTCTGAAAAAGTTCAGGTGTAAATTGTAGTGAAACTCATTCTTTTTAATGAAAAAGGTATCTGGTTCTCCCGTCCCAACGTCGAGAATGGCATAATCTTCACAATTATAAGGGGTGCGGGAATCAGTATCACTCAAAAACTTTTCATCAAATGTGCCTGGAGTGACTAACCTGAAAGGAGGCGTGGAGTTTGAACTAAGCGTTACCAGACTATCATCAGCATCTACCACATAATCAAAGGGGTGATGTGGGGGCAATGTTTCTGTGGAAAACAACCCAACATTTCCATCACCATCTTCGAAATAGAATGACAATACCAGGGAATCGAAAGAGGATCCCGGAATAAATTGAAGATTCTCGAATTCTATGAATGGTGTATCAGAAATATCAGGCTCTCTATAGCAACTGAGGATCACAGGGATCATAATTAACACTAAAAAATACCTGACCATGTACTTCATAATCGATCCCGCATTATAAATTGAACTTTTTTAATATAACCAATGATTGATCCTAAAAGATTCAAATCTGATCTAATTTCTATTAACGAAAAAACTTTTGAAAAATTTGCCGTTGATATTTTTAACTTTCAATGGAAACAGAATCAAATTTATCGGGAATATTGTAATCTTTTGGAAATAGAACCAAAAGATGTCACCAAGCTGGAAGATATCCCCTTTCTTCCCATTTCATTTTTCAAGACGAGAGAGATAAAAACCGGTACCTGGAAAACTGAAAAAATATTCAAAAGCAGTGGAACAACAGGTCAGCGAAGTACACACCATGTCAGGGATGAAACTTTTTATCATTTTATCACTGAAACCATCTTCAATCAACATTTTAGCAACCTTAAAAGCTTTAAAATACTGGCCCTTTTACCTTCCTATATCGAGCAGGGCGATTCCTCATTAATCAGTATGGTCAATCATTTTATGAGAAGTACCCAGAAAGGTGGTGGGTTTTATATGGAGAACTATACAGATCTGAAAGCTGCTTTGATATCAAATGAGGACCCAAAGGTGCTTTTTGGGGTTTCCTATGCGCTTTTAGACTTTATTGATAAAAATGGACCATTTTCAGGCCTGAAAAACCTCATTGTGATCGAAACGGGTGGTATGAAGGGCAGAAGGGAGGAGATAACCAGACAGGAGCTTCACCAAAGAATTAAGTCAGGTTTCGGGATTGAGTCGGTTTATTCGGAATATGGCATGACGGAGTTGCTGTCTCAAGCCTATGGTAAAAATGGTCTTTTTTCATTTCCCAGATGGGGTAAAGTGATGATTCGAGACATCAACGATCCGTTTTCTTATGTTGATAAAGGAGCTACCGGAGGAATAAATGTTATCGACCTGGCCAATATTAATAGCATTTCCTTCGTTGAAACAGAAGATCTTGGAAGAATTACTCAAAACAGCCAATTTGAGGTAATGGGGAGGATGGATAACACAGATATTAGAGGCTGTAATTTGCTATTTTAACGAGATTATGAGTTAATTAATCGTTTTTTTTTGCAGAGAAAGAAACTAAAACATATTTTTGATAACAGTTAATATTGGGTATACACTATATCCATTAAATGAAACCGCTCATGAAGTTGAAAATTTTTGTTATTGCAGTTGTACTGGCTGGGTTGAGTGCATGTACCCAAAAAACTTGTCCTACTTATGCCAAACAGGATGTAGAAAAATCAAGACCTGAACAGATTAGAATTTGATTTAGATATCTACGTATCTCTTTACATCCTTTACAGATATTTCACTATCTGACATAATTATCAATCGTTCTACGATATTTCGTAGCTCACGAATGTTACCAGACCATGCGTAATTGGTAAGCTCTTCAATGGCATCTTTGGCTATTTTCTTGGGTGCAGACCCATATTCGGAAGAAATCAAACCCATAAAGTGTTCGATAAGCAATGGGATATCATCTTTACGCTCTCTTAAAGGCGGAACCTGGATGATCATCACACTCAGTCTGTGGTAGAGATCTTCCCGGAAATTCCCCTCTTGAATTTCTTTCTTTAGGTCTTTATTGGTAGCTGCCAGTACACGTACATCAACCTTGATCGACTTCTCTCCTCCTACCCTGGTGATCTTATGTTCCTGCAAAGCTCTCAAAACTTTTGCTTGCGCCGACAGGCTCATGTCACCGATCTCATCAAGAAATATGGTGCCATTATTGGCCTGTTCAAATTTTCCTATGCGTTGCTTATGGGCAGATGTAAATGAGCCTTTCTCATGACCGAATAGCTCGCTCTCGATCAGCTCAGAAGGAATGGCAGCGCAATTGACTTCAACAAGCGGAACGGATGATCTGGGACTCTTGGCATGTAGCCAATGCGCCACCAACTCTTTACCTGTTCCATTCTCGCCGGTAATCAGTACACGTGCATCGGTTGGAGCTACTTTTTCAATGGTTTCCTTGATCTCAAGAATAGGCTTTGAACTGCCAACGATGTCATAGGCTTTATTGATCTTTTTCTTGAGCGTCTTTGTTTCTACCTGAAGGTTGGACTTATCCAGGGCGTTGCGGACTGTAAGCAGCAACCTGTTGAGATCCGGTGGCTTCTGGATGAAATCATAAGCTCCTTTTTTGGTCGCATCCACAGCAGTTTCTATTGTGCCGTGGGCAGAGATCATGATAAAAGGAGTGTCGATCCCCTCGTTAACAGCCTTATCTAAAAGCTCTATCCCATCCATCTTGGGCATTTTAATGTCGCAGAGCACCACATCATAGCTGCTTTTGGATAGTTCTTCCCAGGCTGCTTCACCGTCCTGGGCTTCACTCACCTGATATTTTTCATATTCCAGGATTTCTTTCAGGGTTTCTCTGATGGTCTTTTCATCATCAACAATAAGGATCTTCGCCATTGCTTAGTCTCAATTAATATAAAAAAATCGCAAGCCTGTAAGCCGGGTTCTGTTTCCCATCAAAGACGGGAAGCTCATCATTTATCTAGTCCTGACATCACTGCCAGGATCATTATCAACCTACCCATCCTGCTAATTGAGCGAGCAACTCTAGCAGGACCTATTTGGTCTTTCAACCCGTAAGGTTTACCATGCTTCTCATATCACTATGAGAACGGTGAGCTCTTACCCCACCTTTTCACCATTGCCGGGAGATGAGCAAACCCTTCTCCTTAGGCTGTATGTTTTCTGTGGCACTATCTGTTTCCCGATACCGATTACTATCGGCATCAGGACCCTTCCCGTTAGGAAGTACGGTGCTCTATGTTGCCCGGACTTTCCTTCCCTTCCGATAAATCGAAAAGAACGATGAGCCGGCTTGCACAGCAAAAGTACTGATATAATGTAAATATCTGATGCCCTTTATGATAAGGCCATTTTATAGGTTTCCAGCGCTCTTTCCCTGGCCAATTTATAATCAATGATTGGGTCAGGGTAGTCTTCCGAATCTAGTTCAGGAATCCACTTTTTAACATATTTAAGGTCTTTGTCAAACTTTTCAGTCTGTGTGTAGGGGTTGAAAATCCTGAAATAGGGCTGAGCGTCCGTACCTGTGCCTGCAGCCCACTGCCACCCTCCATTGTTGCTTGAAAGTTCATAGTCCAACAATTTTTGAGCAAAATACCGTTCTCCCCAGCGCCAGTCAATCAGCAGCATCTTGGAAAGAAAGCTGGAAGTGATCATGCGAACACGGTTATGCATAAAACCCGTATTATTGAGCTCCCGCATGCCAGCATCAACGATGGGGTAACCTGTTTTCCCTTCGCACCAGGCTTCAAAGACCTGCTCATCGTTCAGCCACTCGATCTTGTCATATTCAGGCTTAAATGCCTGATCCACCACTTGTGGCCAATGATACAGTACCATCATATAAAATTCCCTCCAGATCAATTCATTCAGCCAGGTGTCTGAAAGTGCTACCCCTGTAGCTACAGCTTCGCGGACACTGATGGTGCCATGTCAGAGATGAATGCTCAATCTTGTTGTGCTTCTAATAGCCGGGAAATTTCTTTTCTGCTGATATTGTGAGATGATTTGCTCATCGAATGCAACTTCGGGTATCTCTACCGAAGAGGGTTTGAAATCTAATGCTTCAAGGGAAACAGGTCGTTCGATGGATGTCTTGTACAAATTATCCATATGCTCCCGGGTATTCACTGATTCATAATCCGAAGGTTGAAGCCGTTCCCTCCATTTGTTCTTATAGGGAGTAAAGACCTTGTATGGTTGATTTTGCTCAGTGAAGATCTCCTCAGGACTGAAAATCACATGATCTTTCACCCTCGTGAAGCCTACGCCCTTTTTCTCCAGGAAATCATGAATCAAAGTGTCTCGCTCCCTCCCATAGGGCTCATAATCTTCATTGGTAAAAACATGTTGCACTTGATGGTCATTCAGGATAGCCTTAAAAGCATTGAGGGGCTGATCATGAATGACCTTAAGCCCACTGCCATGGTCTTTAAAAGTATGATGTAGCTTTTCAATTTGCTTGTGAATAAAAAAGACCCGTGCGTCAGCCGGATCGTCAAGCTCATCAAGAATATTCTTGTCAAAAATGAAGATAGGTAGTACCGGGAATTCTGATGTTAGCGCTTTGAAAAAACCCCGGTTATCATGTGACCTTAAGTCCCTTCTGAACCAGAATATGTTGATTTTATCCATTTTAAACTAACATCCAATTCCTGGTTTTGTTTAGTTTAGAGTCGACTGGAAATGGACGTAGAATCACTCCTGGTTTGTGAGGGTGTAGCCTCAGACTCAGATTGCTGAACAGCTTTGTCCCTGGATTTTTTCAGCAAATCACTGAATTCATTGAAGGAGTCTACATATTGAAAGCTCACGCCAGTCTCCCTGAAAAAATTTGCTGTTGTGCTCGTGGCCGTTCTTTGTTTTGTCTGGCTAAATGCTTTAATCCGTAAATGTCCATCCCTCGTCAGGATATATCTCACAGACCAATCACCAAAAAAGTTATCATTGGCCATATTGGATCCATTTTGAGCAACAAGCCCACCTCCGCTGACCCGAAGCCTACCATCCATGAAAGTATAAGCCAGCCTCAGTTGAAATGTGTTAAAGGCATTGGCGTCTGAGAAGGAACTTAAATCAATGTCCACTTCAAGGTTTTCGTCTACCTGGCTGATAAAATATGAAAACTGATTACTCAGGAACTCACTGAGACTACTCCCCACAGCACCTCCTCCAATACTGAACCCATCCTGGATGGAAAACTTCCTCAGGATCAATAAACTAAAAACCTGTCTTTTCAGCTCCTGCTCATTGTTATTGATATCAGAAAGCGCCACCTGATCGGCCGTTTGTAGCTGAGCAGAAGATTCATCCACCTGGATCTTAAAATCTATTTGCGGAGATAACATTTCACCCGTCAAACCTAATATCACCAAAAAAGGCAACCGTTGATGCTGACTGGGGGCCTCAAATTCGCCTGGTTGCGGCGTATAGTCGCTGAGTGAAGCCATCTGCCTGTAGACTGCCGTGAGGTTAATAATGCCCTGATAAGGATCGCCATACCAGGAGATGGTGCTACCAGACCGAATGTCAAATTCTTTATTGATGAAATTAGGGATGGTGAAGTTATAAGCTCCTTCGCTGATGGTAATCTCACCAAACAATTGAAACTCACCTTGTGTATCCAGCGTCATGTTCAGGTTACCTACACCTCTACCCCGAATAATATCACCGGTTTTTTTATCCCTGATCAATTCCAGATAGGCCTTATTGGTAATATCGAGATCAAAATCAATTCGAATCCCTGAAATGCTACTCCTAATCAGCTTTTCGGTCACCTCCACGTGTGAAGTATCGGACAGGTCGATAAAGCTTATGTAATCTTTCTGATCGATATCTGCATCCTCCTGTAGGGGTATAAAAATTTTCGTGCCCGCTTCTGTTGTCGCTTTGGCCTTAACAAGCAGATCAGTCACAGGGCCGCTAACTTTGATCTCGGCAGTACCTTTTGCCGACCCATAGTAGAGATCATTATCCAATGTTGAGGTGTTGAGAAATAAAAAATTATTCGCTGATATATCAAGGTTTAATGAGAAATCCTTGAATCCGCGGTGTTGAACCTTACCATTAAGCGATGCACGGTCTCCGTCTCTATCAACTATTTGAAGTCCGTTCAACAGGATAGCTTCATTATTGAAATTAATGTTTCCATTGTAAGAATAAGTTGTCCCCAGATAATCGAATCGGAATTTTCCATTTTCTACCCTGCTATATCCATTCAGAACCGGGTACGATGGAGTCCCTCCAATACTTACGCTACCACTGGCATTACCCTCAAGATTTGAAAATAAACTTTTGAAAAGTGGTTCAAAGAGCTTTACGTTGGCCTGATCAAATTCTACTGCCACATTCAACTGGTCCTCTTCTTTGTATGGATAGTAGTAGCCTTCCATGGTGATGGTTCGGATGGATTCACGCTGAACAACAAAATCCATTGAAATAGCCTGTAGCCCCTTTACCCAGTCTGAACTCCCGTTGATATTCCCAACATAGAGCTCATCTACCACCAAGTCTTGCAGATCCAACTCAGTCAGCAGTTGAACGGAAGAGTCCTGTTTTGCCCTCGATAGACTCACCTGGCTTGTCAGTATTCCACTGATGGGTGTAGGCACAATGGGTGAGATACTAATGAGGTTAAACTGTTTGAAGTTTAGCGTCAGGTCTGTATTATTGGCCGCCGAATAGACACCTTTTAGACTGACCGATTGCTCACCATTGTAAAGCTCCAGCCGGTCAATGGAAATGGACTCACTCTCAATCTCAATTTTATTGTATGGATTGAAAAACCACCGATCACCAAATACCATCATATTCGATGGTTTGAAGTTAAATACCAGCTTATCTTTCAGTAACTTTAGTTCTGCGTTTATCAGGGCAGAACTGTTGTTTTCCGGCTGTTCCACATGCCCCTGGATGGAGATGTCATTGTTAAACCAAATAGCCTCTATGGACATATCCCTGGTTTCAGGGATTTGTCGCCACTTCTGACGTGCTGAGTTGACAAAGATATTAGCTATGACACCGAGCGAATCCATATCTTTTGATGCGTTGATATCTATTGTATTGTTATAAAAGTTGACACCCTTGTATTCCACAGAATCTATTTCCGTATAAAGGAAAAGGGTGGCATTTTTTCTTTGGTAGTATTTACCTTCTACCAATCCGCCTGATGATATTTTGAGGTCCTGGTCGAGAAAGGCCAGGTATGGGTTGATATCCTCATAATCCAATGTCACATTGACTTCATAATTCCTGGAGTCTTTGAGCCTTTTATAGATGCTTACTCTTTGCTCGAGCTCAGGCTCAAAGTAAGCTGCAAATTCTCTGGCTATCAGGTCAGCATCGGAAACCAATTGTGAAAAATAGAAATCACCATCCAGCTTTAGGTGAGCTTCTTTTAAATCAATACTGATCTTTCTGCTATGCTCATTACGCTCAGCAGATATGGAAATGGTATCAAATAATAATGAACGATCAGCATAACTGATAAACATGCTATCTAGCTGGATCTTCCCTTCAAGGCTATCGATATTCAATCCCGTAAAATTTGATGACACAGTCAGCTTGAGGCTAATGTCCCTTTCAGAAAAGCCCAGGGGCTTGAGGTCAAGTTGATCAACGGACCCAATTACTTCTATTTCCTCAGGGTTAATACCCAAATTCAAGGTGCCTTCACCATTGATCTTGCAATGTGGGTCATCTATAATTAAACTTCCCCTAAAATAGGAGGCCGCAAATCTGCCATCCGCCTTGATGTAATCGTATTCGTACCCCAAGATTCCCGTCTTGGTAATGTCAGCATTCAGCTGAAAATTTGCATTTTCTACTCGTAATCCCTGGCCGTCAATTTCTCCGTTTAGATTTACCTTTTGAAGCAAATCCTTGTTTTGTATAAATGCACCGGCATTGAATTGATCCAGGACTAGCTTACCGGAATACTTAGCATCGGCAAAGCCTTCAGGAAATTTTAAGTTGATATCGGAATAAACTCTTCCCTTGTCAGTAACAAAATCTGCATTGGCCACAAAATCATTGATAAATCCAAGAAATGACCCTGAAAAACGAATAGACCCGAGGGATAATAGATTCTTCTCGAATTCCCCGAAATAATCTGCAAAATCATCCGGGTAAAGATTACCTGCTGAAATGTTAGCGTCAATAAATGCCTCATCAATCTTGGGTAGCCCTAAAAAGTCAACCTCACCGGCAATTTGACTATGATCGTTGTACTTGAAGGAGAAATCTTTAATGGAAAGATTCGGAATTGTCCCTAAAATATGAGCATTGGTGTGAATCATATTGTGCTCTCTGGGGAGATCGGCAAAAAATGAAAGATCATACTGATCTATCTTACTTTCTTTTAGTTGCAAATCCAGTGTAACACTATTTTTAAAGTCATTTAGATCCTGAAGTTTATCAAAAGAAAACTTTAACTCATCGCCAATGACGGAATTGGGCGTTTTGAGGAAAAGTTCACTCAGTGTCATCTCTTTGTTTGTCAGCTGGAAAAAAGATTGAAATTCGCGTATCTGAAAATCAGTATTGGTTTCATCACCGATTAAATAGCTGACGATCGTTGATATCGTATCTTTCTTAACCTCAAATTGATAAAACCCAGCCTGGTTGATCATAAAATCAAAATGAGCCAGGTCTACATACCGATCTTCGGCATTTTCCACCTGTTGATTATCATAACCGACCTTGAACTGCTCCAGCTCAATCTGAGTGATTGATATTTTCAGGGGGTTTTTCAGGGAATCCAATTGCTGATTGCTCCCCTTCAGGTTTTTTATTCCTTCAATGAATGCTAAAATATTCACCGATAGGGTATCATCATATTTTACAAGATTAAGCTCTCCCTTACGTAGGTTTGCATCATCCAGAAACAAGTGGTTTTCAACAAGAACGTTTGAGATTTGGTAGTTCACCTCCATTTCAGAAACTTTCAGCAGGGGGTTGCCCCGATAGTCCTCAACCCTCAAACCTTTTAGCAATACCTGGTCAAACCATTTTATTTGGATGCTCTTAAGGTAGATTTGTTGACCCGTCTCTTCATATAGTGCCTCCAGTACCTGATCTTTGATTTTATTTTGGATCGTCGGCACCTGCAGAAGCAAAATGATGCTCAAAGCCAAAGTCACTAAGACAGTAAGACTCCAAAAAAGCACTTTTTTGAGAACTCGAAGCACTGGCGCTATCGTTATCTTAATTTTCAACTATATTTTTGACTTTCAATGGATCTCATTATTCTCGGTATAGAATCATCTTGCGATGAAACATCAGCTGCTATTTGTATTAACGGAAAAATCAGAAGTAATATCATTGCAACTCAATCTATACATAAAAGTTACGGCGGAGTCGTTCCAGAGTTGGCTTCCAGGTCTCATCAAAAAAATATAGTCCCTGTAGTAAACGAAGCCCTGACAAAAGCGGATATAACACCACACAAAATTAATGCAATTGCTTATACTCGCGGCCCCGGGCTCCTGGGATCATTGTTGGTGGGTAGTTCTTTTGCTAAAGCCATGGCTGTGAGCCTGTCTGTGCCTGTCATTCCGGTACATCATATGCATGCGCATATTTTTTCCCATTTCATTGAAGAACCCCACCCGAAATTCCCATTCCTCTGTCTGACTGTCAGTGGGGGGCACACGCAATTGGTACGGTTAGACAATTTCGACCAAATGGCCATCATCGGTCAGACTCAGGATGATGCCGTAGGTGAGGCTTTTGATAAATGTGCCAAATTGCTTGGCCTTGGCTATCCAGGGGGGCCACAGGTAGACAAACTGGCTGAGAAAGGAGATCCGCTAAGATTTAGTTTCCCAGAAACTGAGATGCCCGGAAATGATTTTTCTTTTTCCGGTATAAAAACAGCATTCCTGTACTTTCTCCGTGACGAAGTGAAAAAAGACGAGCACTTCATCGAAAATAACCTACACGACCTGGCTGCCAGCATTCAGCACACACTTATCAATATGCTGATGAAAAAACTGAAAAGGGCTGCGAAAAAGGAAAACATTAAACACGTAGGTATTGCAGGGGGAGTCTCTGCCAATCAGGGACTCAGAAAAAAACTAGAGGGTCTGGCGATTGAAAGCAATTGGCAGGTATTTATACCAAAATTTGAATATTGCACAGATAATGCTGCTATGATCGCATTAACCGGATATTTGCATTATAAATCCGATAAATATGGTCAACTTACAGACAGCCCCATGCCAAGAATGATATTTTAAAGAGATTCTCTTTTATTTATCACAGACCCTTCATTATTTTTAAATTGAATAAGTATGTCATGGCGAAAGAGAAGCGATTTTCAAACGATATCAGCATCAAAAACCGGAAAGCCAGTTACGAATATGAGTGGCTGGAGCAATTTGAAGCAGGTATTGTATTAAAGGGTACCGAAATAAAATCCATTCGGGAAGGTAAGCTCAGCTTATCCGGTGCCTATTGCTATCTGCACAAAGATGAGCTCTTTATCAAAGGGATGAATATCACTCCCTATACAGAGAGTTCTTTTGCAAACCATGACCCTATGAGGGAGCGGAAAATGCTTCTGAGAAAGAGTGAGCTGAAAAAGCTTAAAGCCAAGACTGAAGAAAAAGGACTAACCATTATCCCTACAAAACTATTTGTCAATAAGCGTGGATATGCTAAAGTTGGAATAGCCCTCGCCAGAGGTAAAAAACTTTTTGATAAGCGAGACACCATCAAAAAGAAGGATCAGGACAGAGAACTGCAAAGATTAAAAATATGAACACTGTCCTGGTACTCAATCAAGATTTTACTCCCATCTCAGTTTGCTCGGTTCAAAGAGCCTTCTTACTGGTATTTTTGAAAAAAGCAGAAATGTTGAGTGAAAAAACTGATGCAGTACTTCGATCGGTAGACCAATGTTTTCCCTTTCCCTCAGTGATCCGTATCCTCCGTTATGCGCATATACCCTATAAAGGAGTTGTATTGACGCGTCACAATGTATTCAAAAGGGATGCCTATGAGTGCCAGTATTGTGGCACATCCAAGGATCTGACTTTGGATCACCTGATCCCCAGGTCCAAGGGAGGGAAATCTAGCTGGACCAATCTGGTAACAGCCTGCAAGTCTTGCAATGCCCGAAAGGGAGATTTTAGTCCCGATCAGGTAGGATTACGGCTGATCAGAAAACCAATCCGGCCTACATATGTTATGTTTTTAAGATCCACCTCCAACAAGATGAGGGAGGATTGGATTCCGTTTCTAGACAGGAAGGCATCAGCATAAGTTTTTAAACAAATGAACACATTCAATACGATAAATCCTGCTACTGAAGAGCAGCTGAACAGCTACGAGTTTTACAACGATTCAAAAATCAGTCATATCATCGACAATGCATATCGTAGTTGGGAAAACTGGAAAGAGACTTCATTCGCTGAACGAAGTGTGCTTTTTCAACGACTGAAAACCCTACTGGAAAAAGAGAAAGTAGCGCTGGCGAAGGAAATCACCACTGAAATGGGCAAACCCCTGGCTCAGTCTATAGCAGAAATTGAAAAGTGTGCCTGGGTATGTGAATACTATGCTACCAATGCGGAAGCATTCCTCCAGAAGGAGATGATCCAATCAGATGCCTCCAAAAGCTATGTGAGGTATGAATCCCTGGGTGTGGTACTGGCTGTGATGCCATGGAACTTTCCTTACTGGCAGGTCTTCCGGTTTGCAGCCCCTGCGCTGATGGCCGGAAACGCATGCCTCTTAAAGCACTCTCCCAATACCACTGGATGTGCTTTGTCTATGCAAAGAATATTTGAAGAGGCCGGTTTTCCGCAATATCTTTTCAATACCATCATTGTAGACATTCCCCAGATTGAAGGAATTGTAGCCAACAATAAGCTTGCTGCCGTTACCCTCACAGGCTCTACCAGGGCAGGGAAATCACTGGCTGCTCTCGCAGGCAAATATTTAAAAAAGACTGTGCTCGAGCTGGGAGGAAGTGATCCCTATTTGATCCTTGAAGATGCAGACATTGATTTGGCTGCAGAAACATGCGTGACAGGCAGATTGATCAACAGCGGCCAAAGTTGCATCGCTGCCAAACGATTCATTGTGCATGATGCTGTAAAAAAGCCATTCATCGAGAAGGTGAAAGGACTGATGGAAACAAAGATCATGGGCGAACCAATGGCTGAAGGCACCGATATTGGGCCAATGGCCCGGAAAGACCTCCGCGATCAACTCTCTGAACAGGTTGAACAATCTGTGAAAAATGGCGCCGAAATCTTAACGGGTGGTTATATCCCGGACCAGCAAGGGTATTTCTACCCTCCCACAGTTCTGGTCAACGTAAAACCAGGCATGCCAGCCTATGATGAAGAGCTGTTTGGTCCGGTTGCCTCAATCATCACTGTGAAAGACGGCGAAGAGGCTCTGGAAGTGGCCAATGACACCATCTACGGATTGGGATCTGCCATTTTCTCCAAAGACATTGTCAAGGCTGAAATAATGGCCACAAAGCTTCAATCAGGCTCAACATTTATCAATGCCTTTGTGAAGTCAGACCCCCGACTTCCATTTGGTGGAATAAAAGAGAGCGGCTACGGCAGAGAACTCTCCTATATCGGGATTAAAGAATTTGTGAATGCCAAGACGGTTTATATCAAATAGACTCATAGACTCAGATTCTCAATTAGTTTAGCGGACGGATGTGAATAGCCACTCCATTATTCTCTTTGATATCAAACTTCAATGTTTCCTGGCTACTGACTGCTCTTTCTTCAATTTTAACTTTCGTTACTGTAGCTACGGAAGCATCATCTGAATAAATCGTTGCAGTGTATTTTTTACCCTGATCAAGGATTGCTAGTGGGATCTCAAATACTCTGGTTTCATCACCATTCAGTGCCCCTACAAACCACTCAGCCCCCTTTCTCCGGGCAATCGTGGCATACTTCCCAGGATAACCCTCAATGACTTTTGTATCATCCCAGACTGTGGGGAGTGCATCAAAGAATGCCAGTTCAGGCACTTCCTGAATAAATGATTTGCTACCACCAGCACCCTCATCGCCGGGCCGTGATCCTTTTGGTCGATCATACCAGTAGAGAAATTGCCACGGACTGTAAATCATCACCGACTTTGCCAATTGGGAAGCATGCGATCCCATGGTTTCATCCACACGTGAAGCAAAATAACAATTGGTGTGGTCGCCTGCTCCAGCGATCATTCGGGTAAACAGCGTCTTCAATACCATTGAATTTGTTGGCGACTCTTCATCACCTCTGATACCTTCCTGCGTCATAAAGTTTGGGTAGGTCCTTGAATATCCGGTGGGTCGATATTCGTCATGAACATCAATCATCAATTTGTAATCCGCGGCTTTTCGCACAGCGTCATGCAACCAGCTGGTCCATTCCTGTGGCCCTACATTCACAAAGCCATATTTTATTCCACTTACTCCCCATGAACTTAGCAACGGAAGCACTTCATCCAGTTGCTTTTCCAGAGCCCTTCTGTTGACATACAGAATTACGCCAATACCTTTTGATTTGGCATACTCAATAACTGACAACAAATCCAGAGGTCCTTTGGACCGCTTTGGATCCACTGTGATCGTAGTGGCATCTGAGGCCTCATCATATTCGTTGCCATACCACCCCGCATCAAACTCGATATACTCCAGGTTGTGCTTTACTGCAAAATCTACACAAGCCATACCTCCCCTGGTAGTTAAAGTCACCTCACGAATTACTTTTCCAGGCCTGATCCATGATGTATCCTCCAATTTATTCGGCATGTTGAGATTCAACAGCAAATAGTTGTTTTCTAAAAACCGACCAGGTGTTTCTGCAGCCATGATAAACCTCCATGGGGTTGAAAATGATGTGTTCATCACAGACTCTCCTTCCAGGGAAGCTACCAGGGTTCCTCCATTTTTTCTGGAAAACTTCATCCGGGCAAAGTCTACAAGTGCAGCTTCCCCTATAGTTAAAAACAGATCTTCTTCTGATTGTATCAACAAAGGTCTTTCAACGATTTCCTCAATGTCTGAAACACCCATTTCCATGATTTCACTTTGAGCCCGTTGTGATGCCCACACTCTGGAGGTATCGGGGACAGAAAACTCTGTCAATTCACTGTTGATGGTTAATGAAGAACCCACCTCAGGAAGTTCGTATCGGAACGCCACGCCCTCATTATAAGCTCTCACCCTTAACCTGATGGGTTTTTCATAGCCAGCAAGCTCATAAAGGGATTCGTTGTAGTTATCCGGATACAGGTGCTTTTCGCCATATACTGGTTCCCAATTCCCTGACACAGACTTTGTTTCGACCTCATTGATAGCAAGGTTTTTCTGGACTACAGTCCCATCAATTTCCAGACCTAACAAAGATGGCTGGATAACATCTTTGCCCTGGTATCTTACAGCATAATTCGGTGAACCACTCTCGTCCAGTTTGAGGGTAAAAGTAAAAGCGGCATTGGGGCTTATGGTCAGGAAATTCTCTGGGTTGGTCTTACAGGAGTTGACCAATAACATGATTAAGAAAGTCATTAATAACCAGTAATTCTGCTTTGATGGATACATATGGATGTTTAAGAGTAAACGTTTAACAAATAAAAATAATCCTAAACAATGATCGATATGAACCTGTTGAATAAGTATGTGTTTGGAATTGAATAAAAACGAATACTTACTGATATATAACAGCAATGATCTTCAGGATAGAGAAGCGGCTGGCTACCTACAGGCATTAAAATCTGTTGCTATCAACCAACAGGATGTCAGCAAAGATATGCTTACTGAAACCCAGCTGGTCGCGGCTGCTAAATTGTTAGGAGTAGAAATGTCTGATCTTCTTAATTCAGATATCAAAACCAATGATGAATTTTCAGCAGATGAATTGTTGAAGTTATTGAAAAAACAACCTTCATTGTTAAATACACCGTTTATACTATCTAAAGATCGATCATTTTTTGTCGATTCGCCGCTAAATCTCATTAAAGAGCAATTTTAAACCAACACAATCAGAATATGAATACGAATAATATGATGAATATGAAAAGTATATTTTCAATGGCTATTGTAGTCACACTCATTCTTTCATCGTGCCAAAACACGACCAAGGAAAAAGATTCCGTTGAATCTGATCTGAAAGAAAAGAAAGAGCAGCTGACCAATCAGCTAAATACCATAAAATCGGATTTGGATGGACAGATTGATGAATTGAAGGATAATTCCGAAGAAATGGGTGAGGAAGCCAAAGAGCAAGTGTCTTCAGCCATTTCTAAACTTCAGAAAGAAAGAGGCAAGATCGTTTCTTTGATGGAAGAAGTGAAAGATGCATCCCAGGATGGAATGAAAGAACTGGAAGATGAAGTAGAAGATACCCAGGAAGAAATTACTGAGGATATAAAGAAGCTATCGGAAGAATCTAAAGTATGGTTTGCAGAACAAAAGGAAAAGCTTACCCAATAAAAAAGCTTTATCAATAGAAGAAATAAAAAAGCCTCCAAAAGGAGGCTTTTTTTAGTTATCTAATCTTTTGATCGAACTATATAACACCTTTCTGGCGTTGGCTTCTCTGAGTTGCTGTTGCACATCAGAAACAATACCCATTTTTATTTCAATATCACCTTTGAGCGACATCGTTATCTGATCACGTTCTACCTCAGACAGTTTATCTTTTTCCTGATTTACAAACTGTACAATATCCTCTGGCTCAATAAATACATCATTGGTTTGAACCCTGGGCTCCGAACCATAAAGGCTTGGATTTTTAGGCTCTCCAATATAAATGTAACTTACCAGAGACTTACGCTCAATTTTAGTTAGCTGTGTAGCTCGTGGAAGTTGTTGCTTCACCAGAATATCTGTTTCCCTCATTACGGTCGTTACCATAAAGAAGAAAAGTAGCATAAAGATGATATCCGGAAGTGCCGCTGTAGGTATATCGTTTGAAGTACTTGAACTTTTCTTAAACTTAGACATAATTAATTCGGTTCAGCAATTGAAATATTCCTTCCTATACCTTCTCGAGCCTGAGAGTAGATCTCTCGCTGAGCATCCTTACTCTTATCAAGTGTAAGCCACTCTTCTACTGTCAAACCGGCCCTTTCTGCATAGATTTCATCATACGCTTTGTATACAGCATCCAGCACATTGATATACAATTCATAGGTAGTACCTCTGTTGGCCTTAAAAGAAACCACCGCTTCTATGGGGTCATCGGAAGAATCCGGAAGACGGCCATTGCTATTGATATAGCTTTTAAGGCTTGATGGTAAACTATTGTATACATCAACACCATCAGCAGATGGTTGACCAAAGTTCAATACAAACTTCTTGATATCTTCAGTCAGCTCTTCCATGGTGCCTTCGTAGGGCTCACTCTCCACCAACAGCTTGTCCTGAGAGTTGGCCAGAATAGCATAGATATTCTTGTCATTTTTCTCAACAACTGGTGGTGGCTCGTTAGGGTCAGGCTTCGGAGGCAATGAGATCAGAATTCCCTTGTCATTCGCAATGGTTGTTGTAACCAAAAAGAATATCAACAATAGGAAAGCGATATCCGCCATCGAACCTGAACTAACCTCTGCAGGTTTTCTATTTTTTGATCTCGCCATTATTTAAACAACTTAGAAACCTCTGTAAAAAATATTCCGACTATTGCAATTAGAACAAAAATATACATTGAAATAATTCCAGCTCCAACCATTTTGGAAGTGGATTCAGTGGTGCCAGTGGAATCACTGCCAGCCAGGGCAAATCCAATCAGGAAGACTACCAAGACGGCTCCCAGACCTATTCCTGATTTCACCAATGATTTAGGATCGCTGAAAGACTGAACCAAAGGGATCAGAATTGCAGATAGTGCGCACAGTACTATCAATACATATGCTACGATCAGACCTATATCAACCATAATATCTTATTTTAAAGTGAATGGTTATTACTTAGCAAGATTGTGTTTTACCAATACGTCTACCAAAGTGATAGAAGCATCTTCCATGCTATTTACCAATGAATCAATTTTTGCGATCAGGTAGTTGTAGAACAACTGCAGGATAACAGCTACGATCAGTCCGCCTACTGTGGTCAAAAGGGCTACTTTGATACCAGATGCCACAAGTGAAGGAGAAACGTCTCCAGCCTCTGCAATGGCGTCGAAAGCGTCGATCATACCGATTACAGTTCCCATGAAACCAAGCATTGGAGCAAGAGAGATGAAAAGAGAAATCCAAACCATTCCTCGCTCAAGTTTACCCATTTCGACTGATCCGTATGAAATAATTGATTTTTCAACCATTTCGATACCCTCAGACATCCTCATCATACCCTGAACAAAAATTGAAGCAACAGGGCCTCTTGTGTTTTTACAAACCTCTTTAGCTGCCTCTACACCACCAGTGTTCAGCGCTTCTTCAACATTTGCTAATAATTTTTTAGTGTTGGTGGTGGCTAAGTTCAAGGTAATGATCCTTTCAATAGCTACGGCCAATCCCAG
This sequence comes from Cyclobacteriaceae bacterium, assembly GCA_965223915.1. Lineage (GTDB taxonomy): Bacteria > Bacteroidota > Bacteroidia > Cytophagales > Cyclobacteriaceae > UBA7330. Next base: position 6,181,920 of record OZ245027.1, read on the forward strand.
GATCAAACACAAAAGAACGATCCCCATAAATTCGGGACCTCCATCAATAAATTGTTGTTTTACAACATTGTGAAATGATTCTGATTGCTCTTCCTCTACTGCAATTTCGTCAGCGATGGCTACAGCAAGTTCTGCAGCAGGCTCTTCGGCCGCCACGGCTGTATCGTCAGACATTGAAGCAGAATCAGATTCTGATGAATCTTGAGCATAAAGTGTTGCTGATAAAAAAGTCAAAGCAACAGTAACAATCCAAACAAAAGATAACTTTTTCATAATTCGTTTTTGGTAGTCTCCGGTTAAGTTTTAAAAGTCCGTAAATATAACCCTTTTCGAGAACTCGCGGAGAGAGAGGGATTCGAACCCTCGATACCCCGTGAAGAGTATACACACTTTCCAGGCGTGCGCCTTCAACCACTCGGCCACCTCTCCTAAATTCCTTCCAAAGGTTAAACAAAGGCAACAAATAAATCAATAAATAAACCTTTATGCAAATAATTCAAATTCAAATAAATTGAATCATTCATCCATCTCTCCATTAAGTGGCTTAATCAGTTTTTTCCGAACTAATGATTTTTGCTTCTCAGTACCTAAAAGAAACATCAATTTTGTGACCGCAGCCTCGGTTGTAATGTCTCCTCCTCCCAATACGCCCAACTCTTTAAGCCGTTTACTGGTTTCATATCTTCCTTGCAAAACTTCTCCTCCACTGCATTGGCTCACATTAAAAATGATAATATCTTTTTTCAAAGCATTTTCGATAAGTTTCAAAAACCATGGGAAATTCATGGTATTTCCAGAGCCAAATGTCTCAAGCACCACTCCTTTAAGCCCTTTGCTATTCAATATGCTCCGAACAACCGTCTCACTGATGGATGGAAAAACCTTGAGTATGGCCACATTCTCATCAAATCCCCTGACAACCTTAATTTTAGCATTGGGGTTATGAGGAGCCATAAATGTCTGATTGTACTCAATATTGATCCCGGATTCTGCTAAAACAGGATAGTTTTTGGTCTGAAAAGCTGCAAAAGTGCTACTTCGGATCTTTGATGAGCGGTTTCCCCTAAGCAAAACCAGGTTGAAATAAATACATACCTCATTCACGATTGGGTGACCATTTTGCCTGGTCGTGGCAATTTCAAGGGCTGTCAGGAGGTTTTCTCTGGCATCAGACCGGATGTAACCAATGGGGATTTGAGCACCAGTGAGAATGACAGGTTTGTTGAGGTTTCTAAGCATGTAGCTCAATGCAGATGCTGTGTAAGCCATGGTGTCCGTACCATGCAGGATCACAAACCCGTCATATTGACTGTAGTTCTCATAAATAATATAAGCAATGTTGTCCCAATCAGTGTGCTGGATGTTTGCTGAATCCCTGGCCTCGGGAAAAGAAATCACTGTGAGTCTCAGCTCCAGCCCTTTCAGTTCAGGGATCATTTCTATCACCCTTCCAAAATTGAATGGTGCCAAAGACCCATCTTTGTCATAAGCCATACCAAAAGTACCTCCGGTATAGATGATCAATACAGAGTCTTTTGGATCAACTGTGGCGCTGGTCCGTATGTTTACGATTTTATAATTCAACTGACTTTAAACAGGGTAGCTGTGTTTCGTGTTGCAATTTCTCCAATTTTTTCAACATCCCGATTCTTTGCAATAGCTATTTTTTCTGCAACATGGGTAATAAATGAAGGCTCATTCCTTTTGCCCCGGAGTGGTGTTGGTGCCAGGTAAGGACTATCTGTCTCTAACACAATGCTTTCCAATGGTATTTCGGGGAGTAATTCAATGAGCCCACCATTTTTGAAGGTTGCCACCCCTCCAAGACCGATGAAAAAACCAAGGTTTATAATTTTGTTGGCTTGCTCTATGGTACCGGAAAAGCAATGAAAGACTCCTGTCAATCCTCTTTCCTGAAACTCCTCCACCAACCCGATGTTTTCATCAAGAGATTCCCTGCAATGGATCACAATAGGTAAATCGTATTTGATGGCCAGCTCGCACTGGATACGGAAGGCTTCCTTTTGCTCTTTAAAAAAGCTTTTATCCCAATACAGGTCTGTACCTATCTCACCCACTGCAACAAACTGATCGCTCTTTGACAGCCATTCTTCCACCAAATACAGCTCCTTCTCAAATTTTTTATCTACTGAACAAGGGTGTAAACCCATCATTGGTATACAATATCCGGGATATTTTTCGGCTGTTTCAAGCATCCTGTCAATAGATGTGTGGTCTATATTGGGCATATAGATCCTTTCGAGCCCTGCCTCCCGGGCACGATCTATCACATCGCCAAGATCCTCATCAAACTGTTCCAGATATATGTGTGCATGACTATCAACTAACTGCATGTTACAAAGCTTTAAATTCAAATCCCTGATCACTAAAGTATTCCATTACTTCAGGTAACAACTTTTTCAGGTTATCGTGCGCTTTAAGGCTATCATGGAATACGAGAATGGATCCTGCAAGCGCCGATTTCATTGTTTTAAGTGATCGAAGCGGGTTCAAACCCGGATCAAAATCTCCGGAGAGGTGATTCCACATGATGATCTCATATTGCTGTTCGATAAGCTGTCTTTGATCCTTTCGTATCCTGCCATGAGGTGGCCTGAAATAATGCGTAGAAACACCATTGGTTTTCATGATGGCCTGACATGCTTTGACATCTTCCCAATACTTCTCCGTATTTGTACTCCACCCATTGAGGTGATGATAAGTATGATTACCAAATGAATGCCCTGAATCCTTTACTTCCTGAAAAACCTCGGGATACTTCCTGATATTATCGCCCACACAAAAAAAAGTAGCTTTTGCCTGATATTGTGAAAGTATATTCAATACATAGGGCGTGACTTCCGGAATGGGTCCATCGTCAAATGTCAGGTAAAGCTCTCTGGAAAAAGTGGATATACTCCAGGTCATTGTAGGTAGCCATTTCATCAGCCACCCTGGTGTCTTATGAAAATAGGGTATCATAGATTTTTTACCCGGCAAGACAGCATGGTAATATCATCCCGGTGAGGAACTTCCTCTCTGAATTTATCAATATCTTTGAGTAGGTACTCGTGGAACGCTTCCAAATCTTCGGGCATTCCTTTTTTCAGAAGCTGATCAATCGGTTCATTGCCATACTGTTCTTCCTTTTGGTTGAATGTTTCGGTAAGGCCATCTGTATAGCCAAAGAAGAAAAAATCATTGACATTTTCGATTTTGTGAGTGCTTAGAAATGGTAAAGGATCGAACATTCCCAGGATTGTGGTGCCATCGTTCAATAGGATCACCTCTTTGTTGTTTACCAGGTACAAAGGGTTGTGACCACAATTCACATATTCGAAAGTGGCTTTATTAAAGTCGTAGATCCCCACGAAAAATGTGATGAAATTTTCAGCATTTCCACTGATAAAGGTGGAATGGTTCAGGTCTACAATGATTTCATCAAGCTTTTGAGTCCTCCTGATCAATGTTCTCAGTGATGCCTGAAAATTGGACATCAAAAGCGCTGCGGGTACCCCCTTGCCTGATACATCCGCAATACAGATTAGAAATCGTTCATTATCTATAGACAAATAGTCATAATAATCTCCACCTACATCCTGATGAGGAAGATAAATAGCCTTGATGTTCAGCTTTTGTGTTTTAGGAAGGGTCTTGGGGAATAAAAAATTCTGGACCTTCTTAGCGATTTCCAGCTCCTTCCTGTAAGCTTCCTGTTGTAATTGTCTCCTGGCCAACTTTTTATTCTCTATGGCCACAATAATGATATTGGTTAGGGCCTTCAGAAAGGTTGTGCTATCCTCCTGGCTTTCCTCAGGCAACCCTCCTACCAGCACTATCGCAAGCAGAGATTTTTTGTGATGAACAGGAATTGCAATTTCGAATTCTCCTGAATTCAGGTTAGCGGCATCCAGATAGGTGATCTCTTCGATCCCAGTCAGGCGTTGATCAAGGTTCTCCTTGCCATAGTCTTTGGATGTACCAAAGTGAATAGGGCAACTCCAGCCATCGTCATGAACAAACAACGCCAGCTTTTTGACCTTGAGGTCCCCCAACAGAGTGAATTTATAGATCTTATATAAATCTTTCTCAGGTAAATTATTGTTAATCGCCTGAGTGATTTCCAGCAGAGCATTGAGTTCGAGGTCACGTATGTCAAGGGAAGTTGCCATTAGTCTGTTGTATTATGAGCCATCAGCCCTTCTTTGCTCGCTAAAAAGGAGTAGTCCTGAGCATATAGCATTATGTCAAGCTGGTCCTTTGGAACTTCATTGTCAATGTCCTTAAAGACCCTGATCCAACCCTTCTTATAAAGTGCTGACAAAATCTTTCGAAGCTTTGTGTCTTCCTTACCAGTAAGCTCAACCAGTTCGTGAAAGGACTGAACGAAATATAATTCGTCTAATACATCAAATTCATTGTCTGTCATGAATATGCCCTGCCTTTCCAGTGATAAATGCCAAAAATAGATGCTATACCTAAAAAAATCACAAATACAGGATAAATTATCTGCATGGCGAGGAAGTTGAGCCATTTGGGTTTGCCGCCTAAAAACCTAACGACATTGGACACATAGTAGTATTCAGTCAGCCATCTAAGTAACAATACCGATGCCACCAGCGAATGATCCATCATACCAAGCATGGCCATTGTTACAGCCACAACCAACATGGCATAATCAACGAAAAATGTGATGGCTGTGGTAGTAACATAGATACTCTTATGAAATTTCCACTTGCTACTCCATCGAATTCGCTGATTGATCAGGTCTTTCAGGGTCTTTTTGGCAGGGGTTTTGACAACTGCACCCTGAGATTTCAGGAAAACCACGGAACCACGATACTTATTAAATATTTTAAACATCAGGAATTCATCATCCCCTGATGGAATTTTTTCATTTCCCGTGTATCCACCTACTTCATGAAATATCTTTTTTTTGTAAGCAATATTGGCGCCATTGCAGGTACCAGCCAGCCCCATCTGCAAGCTCGATGCACCATAACCAATCAGGGCTGAAAATTCAAGACTTTGCACATTAGTAAACAAATCGTTAGATTCCATATGTACCGGGGCTGCAACCATATTGGGATTATCAGTATCTTCAAAACGGGAGGCAAAGCTTCTGATCCATGCAGCTGATAATCGGCAATCTCCGTCCGTAGCCAGGATGTAATCATGTACTGCCTGGTCTACTCCCAAGGTGATGGCGGCTTTTTTGCCATTCTGCTCATCCAACTGCACTAAGCGAATAGTCAAGCCTGATTTTTCGATGAATTCTTTCACCAAATCAACCGTTTTATCCTCGGAGTGATCATCAATCACAATGACTTCAAAATAGTTCTGAGGATAGTCCTGATTTTCCAGGTCCTGTAAAAGCCTGATGATATTCTCCGCTTCGTTGCGCACAGGAATTAAAACTGAAAATGTACTAGATGATCTGGAGCGGGTCTTAACACCAGGAATCCTCAACCACATCACAGCCAGCCATTGCACAAATAATATTCTCAACAGGGAAAGCGAGAGAAAAATGATCATAAGGCAATGTTAAGATTAAATTGAAAACCGAAGAACTATTCGTTTCATTGATTCATAGAAATCTAATCCCATTGGTTAATTTGCAGGTGTGACAATAAAAAAACCAATCAACAAAGAAAAGGTCATTTTAGGGCTTGACCCGGGTACCAGCGTGATGGGATACGGATTGATAAAAATAGAGGGCCCTAAGCTAAAGCTGATCCAGTTTGGGGTTATTCACTTACAAAAGTATACTGGCCATGAACTCAAGCTAAAAAAGATTTTCGAAAGGGTTTTGAGTCTTATCAATGATTATCATCCGGATGAGGTGGCCCTGGAAGCACCTTTTTTTGGTAAGAATATTCAGTCTATGCTTAAACTGGGTAGGGCTCAGGGTGTAGCCATGGCTGCAGCATTGTCACGAGAGATACCCATCACCGAATACGCGCCAAAAAAGGTGAAACAGTCTGTTACCGGAAATGGAAATGCTTCGAAAGAACAAGTAGCTGCAATGCTACAAACCATCCTCAATTTTAGCCAGGCACCCAAGCTGCTTGATGCCTCCGATGCATTGGCCGTGGCCGTATGTCACCACTATCAGGGTGGCAACGAGGTGAAAAGTGCAAAAAGCTGGAAAGCCTTTTTAACAGAAAACCCTACCCGGTTGAAACCTTAGCCCTCGATGGCCTTCCGGATTTTCTCGGCAGTGGCTGCCAGTTCCCCCTGGCTGAATGACAATTTCTTTTTACCAAAGTACATGTCATTGATGCCATTGATAGGGATCAAATGAACATGGGCATGGGGAACTTCTAATCCAATAACGGTGACACCGATTCGCTCACATGGAATCACTTGCTCTATGCCTTTGGCTACTTTTTTAGCAAAAACATGCAAGCCGCCCAGCGTGCTGTCATCCAGATCGAAAATGTAATCAACCTCTTTTTTGGGAATGACCAGTGTATGGCCTTCTGCCAAAGGGTTGATATCCAAAAAGGCCAGAAAGTGCTCATCCTCTGCTACTTTATGGGAAGGGATGTCGCCTGCTATGATTTTTGAAAATATACTAGGCATTATATGGAGATATCAAGAATTTTAAACTCTATATCACCAGCAGGTGCTTTTACGAGTGCTTTCTCCCCTACTTTCTTCCCTAAAAGACCTTTTCCGATGGGTGATTTTACAGAAATCTTGCCTTGCTTAAGATCAGCCTCCTCTTCAGCCACTATCTGATAGGTCACTTCCATGCCGTTCTTTTCATTCTTGATCTTCACGGAAGACAAGATCGATACTTTGGAGGTATCGATTGATGATTCATCAATAACCCGTGCATTACCTACCACTTCTTCCAATTTGGAAATCTTTAATTCGAGTAATCCCTGGGCATCTTTAGCTGCATCATATTCGGCATTTTCACTTAAATCGCCTTTATCCCTGGCTTCAGCAATTTGCTTGGCCATATCAGCCCTTCCCTTTGTTTTGAGTTCATTCAGCTCATCCTTGAGCTTTTTCAAACCCTCCTTTGTATAGTAATTTACAGCCATAACATTTTTTGTTAACCCCAATAAATAAAAAAGAACGGCCATGAAGATGAACCGTTTTCCGCTTACTTGTGATCTTTTTTATTTAATAGAAAAGCAAATATAAAGAATTCAAATATTCTAAACAATCAACGAACGTGTGCCAAACCTTCTTCCTGAAGTTTGAAAACGATAATTTCATTGATCCGCTTATAAGACTCAAAAGTCCACCCGGCAACATGAGGTGTAATAATCACATTTTCTCTTTTTGTCAGTTTATCAAAAACAGTTTGTTCCTCGATGTTCAACTGATCAATTTTTTCATTTTCCAGTACATCTAACCCCACACCAATGAGTTTGGAAGACTCCAATAGTTTATCTAAAGCTTTCAGTGATAAAATTTCGCCCCTGGCAGTATTTAACAGAATCCTCAATTTTGGAAACTGATTTAGATAATATTCGTCAAAAAGGTAGCTTGTTTCAGACGTTAGTGGTATGTGAAGACTTAATATTTCAGTCTCTTTTTGAAAGGTCGTCAAATCAACCTGCTGTATAAACTCATTCGAAAGCCCGGTCTTATATTTATCATAAACCAGTACCGTACAATCAAACCCCTTTAACTTCCTGGCAAAGGCTGACCCCATGTAACCAAACCCATAAATCCCAACTGTTTTTCCTTTGAGCTCCCATCCTCTGTTGCCTTCACGATTCCAGACTCCTTGCTTCACTTCCAGATTTGCCAAATGAATTTTGTGCAGCAAGGTGAGCAGCATTCCGACCGTGTGTTCTCCCAGGGCATCTCTGTTGCCTTCGGGCGCGTTGACAAGCTTGATATTCCGATTGGATATTTCCTGATAATCCACATTGTCTATACCTGCTCCTGCCCTGGCCACAAATTGCAGGTTGGTAGCCTTTGAAAGCAATTCTTTATCGATCCTGGTCTTGCTGCGAACAATAATACCCGCATACTGATCAATGATCTTCAGGATTTCCGCGCGTTTGATTTCAGGTTGATAATCGGGTCGGAATCCGGTATCTGCTAGCATCTCCTTGATGCTTTCGTGCATATGATCTACTATGAGAATTTTATTATTCATATTTATAATTGGTACAACAAATGTGCCACAGAGAAATAAACGGCTAAACCCAATAAATCGTTCGTCGTTGTGATAAAAGGTCCTGAAGCCAAAGCTGGGTTAATGCCAAATTTATCCAATACCAGGGGCGTAATTGTTCCCATAAACGAGGCCAGTAGCACCACACTAAACAAAGCAAAAGAAACAGTAAAAGCTAAAGATTGATCCCGGTTGACCAAAATGACAGCACCAAATACCATGAGTGCCAGGATTACACCATTCACAATGGCTACAAATAATACCTTCACCATTCTCCGCCAGAGACGCTCCGCAAAAACATTGGGATTGGCCAGGCTTTGCACCACAATGGAAGAGCTTTGGATACCGACATTACCACCAGTTGCAGTTATGAGCGGAATAAAAAACGCCAGCGCTGGGATAATGGCTATGTCTCCTTTAAACAAACCCATGAATTGAGCCCCCAACAATCCACCGGCCATACCAATGGTGAGCCAGGGAAGTCGCGCTTTGGAAAGCTTCCAGATTGTATCATCTTCTTCCACATCAGCACTAATACCTGCCATGATCTGGCGCTCCTCATCAGCCAATTCTTTGATCACATCTACGATGTCATCAATCGTGATCCGGCCTACCAGCTTGCCGCGGGCATTCAGCACCGGGACTGCTTCCAGGTCATACTTTTCCATGATGGTGGCTACTTCTACTTCATCCATGGATGTCTCAACCGAAATAATATCCGGATCATACAAGTCACCGATCTTTACTTTGTCATCAGCCAGAATGATCCTTTTCAAACTCACCCGTCCCAGGAATTTGTCCCGGTCGTCAACCACATATACCGAATAGATCTTTTGCACATTTTCAGCCTGTTTCCGGATCTCCTCAATGCATTGCTGCACCGTCCAGTTGACATTGGCTTTGATCAACTCTTTAGCCATCAAGCCTCCGGCCACATCTTCATCATACCTCAGTAGATCAAGAATATGACCTGCTTTTTCCTCGTTTTCTATCAGCCGTATGACCTCCTCGCGACGTTTGAGGGGCATCTGGTAAAGAATATCCGCACCATCATCAGAGTCCAGACATTCAATGTATCTAGCCAGCTCTTCCGGAGTGAAGTATTCGATGAATTGCTCCCGCTCATCCTCATCCAGGCCATTAAGAATGGCTGCATCCACATCAATCGGCAGGAGGTCAAAGACATACTTGCATTCCTCTGCGTTAAACTCATCGAGCAGTGCGGTGATATCTGCCGGATTGACACCTTCCAGACTCTCTTTGATAAAGGAATCTTCCCGCTCATTCAGCGCTAGCTGAAATCGATCCAGAAATTCTTTGGACAGCGAAAATTCCATTGTTTTAGTCATTTGGGAATATCATTAAAGTAAGCCTAACAAACTCGGTGACAGAAAGTTGTTCTGCTCGCTGATCAAATACCTTGTCGTCGGTAATTTGGGCAGCCAAATTTAGGTCTTTTAGGGCGTTACGCAAGGTCTTTCTCCGTTTTCCAAAAGCAGTTTTGACGACTTTTTTAAAATCTAAATGATTACAAGCTAACTGCCTGGTTTCATTCCGTTTCAGGCGTATCACTGCTGAATGAACCTTGGGTGGTGGGATGAAGACTCCAGGTGGAACGGTAAACAGATATTCTATCTCATAAAATGCCTGAAGAAGTACACTCAGTATGCCATAGGTTTTGTTTCCGGGTCCGGAGGCGAGCCGCTGTGCAACTTCTTTTTGTACCATGCAGACCACTTCACCTATTTGGTTGTAATTATCCCATACCTTAAAAAAGATCTGAGAAGAGATATTGTAGGGGAAGTTGCCAATCACAGCAATATTTGAATGGATATTTTCCAAGGGGAATTTTAAAAAATCTGCGAATAGAATTTTGTCAGCGTGTTCGGGATGTCGCTCCTTTAGATAATTGACAGATTCTTCATCCACATCCAATGCAAAAAAATCCAGCTTATCAAAGGCGAAAAGGTGCCTGGTAAGAACTCCTGTCCCTGGTCCCACCTCCAACAAGGTGCTGCCATCGGGGGTTTTTAGTGCTTCAATGATCTTTAAAGCGATTTGCTCATCTTTAAGGAAATGCTGTCCGAGGTATTTTTTTGGTCTTACACTTTTCACTCTCCGTATTATTCAATGAATGACTTATATCTTCGCATTGTAAAAGTGAATAAAAAATGGTTGAATCTTCACAAAAGCAGAACCCTGTCGTCATTGGTATTTCTGTTGGTGATTACAATGGTGTGGGTCCTGAAGTAATTATCAAAGCACTGGAGGACAACAGAATCCTCAAATACCTTACACCTGTGATCTATGCTGACAACAGGATCTTTTCGTTTTATCGAAAACATTTCAATAAGCAGCATTTCAACTATCACCTTACTCATCAGGCTAATAAACTGCACCATAGGAAGATCAATCTGGTAGATCTGAAAAGTGATCCTTTAGAAGTTAAACCAGGCACTGCGGATGCTGAAAGTGGAAAGTATGCCATTAAGTCGCTCAGGAAAGCCATGGAAGATCTCAAAGGAGGCCTTCTGCAAGGTATCGTCACCTGTCCTATCAGCAAAGAGACGGTACAGAGTGAAGACTTTAATTTTCCAGGTCACACAGAATATCTTACTCAGGAGAGCAATGTGAGCGATAGCCTGATGTTGATGGTAAGCGACCATCTGCGGGTAGGTGTTGTTACAGGCCATATCGCTCTGAAAGATGTTTCTGCTGCGCTGACAAAAGAAAAGCTTACTAAGAAACTCCAGATCCTTATCGACTCCCTGAAAAAGGATTTCTCCATCAAGAAACCCCGGGTTGCTGTAATGGGACTCAACCCACATGCCGGTGAAAACGGGCTTTTGGGTAACGAAGAGATAGATACCATCCTGCCTGTGATCAAGTCCTTCAAGGATTCCGGGCATTTGGTCTTTGGACCTTTTCCGGCGGATGGGTTTTTCGGATCGGGAGACCTGAAAAAATACGACGGGATCCTGGCCATGTATCATGATCAGGGGCTGACTCCGTTTAAACAATTTGCCTTTACAGAGGGCGTCAACTACACAGCCGGTCTTCCCATAGTAAGAACCTCTCCCGACCATGGAACGGCCTTTTCTTTGGCAGGAAAGGGACTGGCTGATGAAACCTCTTTTAGAAATGCCTTGTTTTTAGCAAAGGATATTGTGCAAAGGAGGATGGAGTGAGGTGAGTTCAGGAAGAGATGCAGGAGTGTACCACTATTTTGGTGTTAAAGTAACGCAAAGCCGTGAAGCAGCTAAAGCGTTTTTACTCCTAAACTTTCTACATCTTCAATCCAGACATGTTTTTCACGATCCCAAATGCTAAGTAGATATTATCACTAGTGCACCTCCTTTAAAATTTGGATGAGGTAGCTTTCCTTTAAAAATTCGCTCGAGGAGGCTGGAAGGTCTAGTAATTCAATGGCAAGAAACTTATTACAAATGTCACCTTCCCGCAAATCAACAAAGTCTCTGAAAGAGCTCATTTCGTAATCTTCCATCCGCTGAACCAAACCCGCTTTCATCGGATTTTGATGAATATAATGAAAGCAGGTCAATGGATAATTGGATGAAGTCGTGCCACCACTTCCGTCGTCATTATCAAGTGGTTTGATTTTTGTGTTCTGCTGAAAGAGGGAACCCACACGTCCTTCCTGCTCGTTTATTCCTCGTGTATAAGAACTAAGCATTATTCTCAGGTCTTTACTGAAATCCTCAGGAATTACATGCTCTTTTGAGTAGACTAAAAAATGAAAATGATTTGGCATCAGACAATAAGCAAGTATATCCAGGTGGGGCAACAAATGGCCTCTTACCTTACCTAAAAAGTACAAGTAGTTTTCTTTTTTGAAGAAAATAGGTTGCCGGATATTCCCTCGATTGTAAATATGGTAGAAACTTTCAGGTGACATAATAATAGCAGTTGGTGACTCGTCCAGTCCGTCCAGTCGTGCCACCACTTGGAGTGGTGGCACGACTGGAGGGGTATTCATGATCTTAATTTACGATAATTTTACAAACTGAAGTAAATGATAATTCACCACTGATTTTGATATCAACAAGCAGCACAACTTCAAAGCAAACTTTCTACATCTTCATCACCACAAAATCAAAGTGAGTTATTCTATTTTTTTATCCACACATATTCCCTAAATTTGCGGTTCTTTGAGCGGAGGTAAGCTATGCTAACCAAGGGAAGACGTGAGTATCAGATCGATATTTTTAACCTGAGCAATCAGCTCCACGAGTTAGAATTTGAGATCGATGACGCATTATTATCCATGACGGAAAATAGTGCACTCAGCAAAGGAAAAGGAGTTTGTAAGCTTCAATTGCAGAAATCGGAAACAATGATAACACTTCATTTTTCCATCCAGGCAAATGTGGAGTTGACTTGTGACAGAAGCCTTGACAAGTATAGCCATCCGATGTCCATCGAAGAAGACTTTATTATTAAGTTTGGTGAAGAAGACGATGATAGTAATGAAGAATACACAATCATCAGGAAAGACACACCAAGCATTTTTGTTGACGGTCTGATCTATGAATTCATTAGTTTGGCAGTCCCGATGAAAAAACTTCATCCCAGATATGAAGGACAGGAGACGCCGGATTTGATCTATTCAACCAAAGGATCAGTTGAAGAGAAGAAAGAAGAAGTTGTAGACCCAAGATGGGAAGCACTAAAGAAATTAAAAGATAAATAAAAAATAGGTTAAAAAATGGCTCATCCTAAACGTAAACAATCAAAAACCAGAAGGGATAAAAGAAGGACGCATTACAAAGCCACTCCAAGAAACTATGTGATCTGTCAAACTACTGGTGAAGCACATCTACCCCACAGGGCATTTTGGCATGAAGGCAAGCTTTACTATAAAGGTAAAGTAGTGATGGAAAAAGAAGTCCTGGCCTAAGGGTCCGAATACTTCAGCATGGTCAGAGCAGCTATCACTGGCGTACATGGTTATGTACCTGATTATATTCTTACGAATCAGGAATTAGAAACCATGGTCGAAACTTCCGACGAGTGGATCACCAGTCGTACGGGAATAAAAGAACGAAGAATCCTTAAAGGGGATAATCAGGGTACCTCCGTTATCGGGATCAACTCAGTAAACGGACTCCTTGAAAAAACCGGAACAGATCCCGAAGAAATTGATCTTATTATTTGTGCTACTGTCACGCCTGACATGCCTTTTCCTGCCACTGCAAATATCATTGCTGATAAGGTAGGGGCAAAAAATGCTTTCGGTTATGACCTGAGTGCTGCCTGCTCAGGGTTCCTGTTTGGAATGGACACCGGAGCGCGATACATTGAATCCGGTGTTTATAAGAAGGTAATCGTGATCGGTGCCGATAAAATGTCGGCAATCATTGATTACTCTGATCGTACCACCTGTATCATTTTTGGGGATGGCGGTGGAGCGGTATTGCTTGAGCCTGTCCCTAAAAAAGATGATGTAGGTGTGATGGATTCCATCCTCAAGTCAGATGGTTCGGGAGCGCCTTACCTTCACATGAAAGCTGGCGGCAGCGTCAAGCCGGCCACCATCGAAACCGTGACCAACAGAGAGCATTACGCCTTCCAGGAAGGATCCACGGTATTTAAATTTGCAGTGACCAATATGGCTGATGTCGCTGCGAAAATCATGGAGCGAAACAACCTGACTTCAGAAGACATCCGGTTTCTGGTGCCGCACCAGGCCAATAAGCGAATCATTGATGCTACAGCAAACAGGATGGGGATTGGAGAAGATAAGGTGATGATGAACATCCAAAGATATGGAAATACCACTGCGGGCACTTTACCTCTTTGCCTCTGGGATTATGAATCTCAACTAAAAAAAGGTGATAACATCGTGTTGGCCGCCTTTGGTGGTGGATTTACCTGGGGTGCCTCCTGGGTAAGATGGGCTTATGATTCTTAATAATTAATTTTAATACCATGGCAACTACTGCTGATTTCAGGAATGGGTTAGTGATAGAATATAATCACGACCTGTTTGCTATTGTAGAATTTCAACATGTAAAACCTGGCAAAGGTCCGGCTTTCGTCAGAACGAAACTAAAAAGTTTGACGACTGGTAAAGTAATTGACAATACTTTTTCCGCCGGACATAAAGTAAATACTGCTCGTGTAGAGCGGAGAGATTATCAGTTTCTCTACAAAGATGATATGGGCTACCATTTCATGGACAGCAATACGTTTGAGCAAATTCCCATTGAAGAAGGGCTGATCAATGCTCCTCAATTTTTGAAAGACGGCCAAAATGTTGAAATACTCTTTCATGCCGAACAGGAAAGGGTTTTGGGATGTGAACTACCACAACATGTCGTCTTAACGATCACTTATACTGAACCTGGCCTTAGGGGTGACACAGCCACCAACACACTAAAACCCGCTGAAGTGGAAACAGGTGCGAACGTGCAGGTGCCATTATTCATCAATCAGGATGAGGTGATCAAAGTGGATACAACCACCGGCGCCTACGTAGAGCGAGTAAAATAATTTTACTTAATTTTAAGAAGCTCGAAATCCTAGCACATTAAATGTCTGAAATCTAACCATCACTGTTTAGCTTTGAAGGCTTAGAAGGATTGCAACTATTATTCAAATGATCTGGACTGTCCCTTTCTGACCCAGGCAGGGATTGAGTCCGATGAAAAATTGACATTCAACACATGAAAGCAAAAGAAATTAAAGAACTTATCGATTTCATCTCAGAGTCAGGTCTGGAAGAAGTCAACATTGAAACTTCTGAGGTAAAGCTCAAGGTGAAGAGATCACAAAATATTATTTCCGCTGGACCTGTTGCTATGCCCCAGGCAGCATCTGCTCCTGCTCCAACATTACCTAGCTCTGCTGAATCAGCTCCAAAAAAATCAGCAGATTCCGCTGAATCTACCGAGACCAATGCGATCGCCATTAAGTCCCCGATGATTGGAACATTTTATAAGTCTCCGAATCCTGAGACTGCACCGTTTGTGAAAGTGGGAGATGTCGTAAAGGCGGGAGATACAGTTTGTATCATTGAGGCCATGAAATTATTCAATGAAGTTGAATCCGAAGTGTCAGGTAAGATCACAAAAATACTGGTGGATGATGCTGAACCAGTGGAATTTGATCAACCTTTATTTTTAGTAGACCCATCTTAACCCCATAATCTGTGTTTAAAAAAATACTGATCGCCAATAGAGGAGAAATTGCTCTTCGAGTAATCAGGACCTGTAAAGAAATGGGTATAAAGACTGTCGCGGTATATTCTACGGCAGACAGAGACAGTCTCCATGTACGTTTCGCTGACGAAGCGGTATGCATTGGTCCTCCACAAAGTAAACTTTCATACCTAAAAATCCCTCAGATCATCTCTGCGGCTGAAATCACCAATGCAGATGCCATCCATCCCGGATATGGATTCTTATCAGAAAATGCTGAATTTTCAAAAGTATGTGAGGAGTACGGCATTAAGTTTATCGGTGCCAGTGCGGATATGATCAATTCCATGGGTGATAAAGCCACGGCAAAAGATACCATGAAGAAAGCCGGTGTGCCTACCATTCCGGGATCAGTTGGATTATTGAAAGACATTGATCATGGACTGGGTCTTGCCAAAGAAGTTGGCTACCCTGTCATCCTGAAAGCTACCGCTGGAGGTGGTGGTAAAGGTATGCGTCTGGTACATGAGCCCAGCCAGTTTAAAAAAGCCTGGGATGACGCCAAGCAGGAAGCAGCTGCCTCCTTCGGAAATGACGGATTATATCTTGAAAAGTTTGTAGAAGAACCCCGTCACATTGAGATCCAGGTCATCGGTGATAGCAAGGGCCGAGCATGCCATCTTTCTGAAAGAGACTGTTCTATCCAGCGTAGACACCAAAAACTCGTTGAAGAGACTCCCTCTCCCATTGTCTCACAAGAGCTCCGTGAAAAAATGGGGCAGGCAGCCATCAAAGGCGCTGAAGCGATTGGATACGAAGGTGCTGGAACCATAGAATTCCTGGTAGACAAGCACGGGGATTTCTATTTTATGGAGATGAATACCCGTATCCAGGTGGAGCACCCTATCACTGAAGAAGTGACAGATTACGACCTGATCAAAGAACAGATCAAGGTAGCTGCAGGCATTGAAATCTCCGGAAGAAACTATTATCCGCAATTGTATTCCATGGAATGCAGGATCAATGCGGAAGATCCAGCACACGGTTTCAGACCTTCTCCCGGAAGGATCACCAACCTTCATATGCCTGGTGGTCATGGTGTACGTCTGGATAGCCATGTATATGCGGGATACGTGATCCCTCCATATTATGATAGTATGATCGGAAAACTGATCGTTTCCGCTCAATCAAGAGAAGAGGTCATTGTGAGGATGAAAAGAGCACTCTCTGAAATGGTGATAGAAGGATTGAAAACAACCATTCCTTTTCATCTGAAACTGATGGATAACGAAATATTTAAGTCAGGAAAATTCACCACGAAGTTCCTGGATGATTTCGATTTCTCAGATCTTTAGTCTTTTTAACCTTGAGTAAGCCTGACTTTACCAGGGTCACCTACCCCAGCATTGGTAAACTATTCCATGATGCTGGTATTGAAGGCCCAAAGGATTTAATACCAGTTTGTTATAATGGCAACAAAAAGGAATACCTGAAACAGGTGATCAGGTATTCTTTAAATGTTCATATCGAACAAGTTTGGGAAGGATATAAAAACGCACACCCTGCTATTTCCTGGCAGACCGAAATGATCCGATTCGGCTTTTTGTATACCCGGAAGACCGATGCCTATATTTATCATAAAGAAGAACCTTACGCGGGCATTTCCAAAGGTCAGGTCTATCTTGTAAATCTCCATCTTTTAGGTGAAAAACTACAGATTGCTGTAGCCCATGAAGTGGACCTTGTGGATGAAAAAGAAAAAATCATCAAGCTTTGTTATCTCAATACAGGAAAAACAGCAGGATCACAATGGATCAAATTCATTGATGCCGGATCCAACCGCACTGAAATTGAACATTTAACGCTGTATAAAGGAACCTCATTTGTCAGAGACCGCCTCCTCTACCCTATTTTTCATAAGAGAGCTATGAATCAGTTTCATCATAGGATGAAGGAACTGATTGTAGATAAATCTTAGAAGGTTCACTTCACCTGGTACCCTCTTATGTGCGCATTGCTACCAGCAAAACCCACCCCGGTGTGTCATTCACAAAAAAAATCGGTCGTTCACAAAGAAAATGGGCAATTGATTGGTAATTGTTTTAGCTTTTAAATAACGAATTGAGGTTGTTAGAAATCCCTTTTGTTAAGAATCGCTGACTAAACCTAAACCGCCATGAACTCATCCAATCAAAATAGTTACCTTAAGGTAGGTCTTCTACTTTTCTTATTTTACTTTTTTATTTATTCATTTCCTGTCGCCCAAAATATTAATACATATGCCGGGACTGGTGTGGCTGGGTATGGTGGAGATGGTGGCCCAGCTATTGATGCGAGATTTGATTCTCCATATCGCATTGACTTTGATAGAGAAGGGAATCTTTACGTATGCGAGTCGAATAATTATCGGGTCAGAAAAATTGATATTTCAACTGGTATAATAACAACAATTGCAGGAATCGGAGTTGGTTATGGAAGTGGCGGATTTAGTGGGGACGGCGGATTAGCTACCAATGCTAGTCTAAGTAATCCTACGGGAGTTGCATTTGATAGGACAGGGAATACTTATATAGCCGATCACAACAGAATTAGAAAGATAGATGCTATCACAGGTATCATAACAACGATTGCAGGTGATGGTACAAACGGACCTTCTGGAGAAGGCGGATTGGCAATAAACGCTCAGTTAAGTACAATGGGCTTAGCCATAGATGATCAGGATAATATCTTTGTTGCTGATCAAGTAAATCATCTTATCTATAAAATTGATGCCAACACTTCAATAATCACAAGGATTGCTGGAGTAGGAAGACCCTCAGGGTATAGTGGTGATGGTGGTCCTGCTATTAACGCTCAATTTAATTATCCGGAAGAAATCGAATTTGACCATGATGGCAATCTTCTGGTTGCTGATAGAAGCAATCATCGTATCAGAAAGATCGATATATCAACCGGAATAGTGACAACAGTCGTTACAATCAGCAATAATGTATTAGATGTTTCTGTTGACATCTCAGGAAATGTTTATATAGCTACTGATATAGGTGGAAGAATCTTTAAATACAACGAAGTTGAAGGGATAAAATCAATAGCTGGTATTGGCTCCTATGGTTATGGAGGAGATGGTGGTCCTGCTACATCAGCAGAATTATACTACCCCACCAGTGTAATAGCAGATTCTAATGGAAATCTTTTTATCTGTGATAGATGGAATTATAGGATACGAATTATTGAACCATTAACAGATACAGACGGAGATGGCATCCCTGACTCTGAAGACCTTTGCCCGGATACCCCAAGCTCACAAGCTGATGCGGATGTGGACGGCTATGGAGACGAATGCGATTGTGAACCGACAAATGCAAACATCAATCCGGGCACAATCTGGTATGCCGATGGTGATGGTGATGGCTTTGGTAACCCTGACCAAACCACTACTTCTTGTACACAACCCAATGGGTTTGTTGCGGATAATACTGATTTTGATGATACGGATGGATCAAGATATCCCGGGGCACCATGTGATGATGGAGATCCTTGTACAACAGATGTTTTTGACATCAATGGTGTTTGTATAGCATCACCTATTAATTGTGAGGGTGGATTCTGCGATCCCGAAACCGGAGCATGCGTTGTAGCAGATGGAGATGGAGATGGTATTCCGGACTCTGAAGATAACTGCCCAGAAATCGCCAATGCTGATCAAACAGACAACGATGGAGATGGTATAGGGGATGTTTGCGGATGTTCGTCAGGTTTCACACTTGTTGATGGAGTATGCGTAGATATTGATGAATGCTCATCCGGAGTAAATAACTGCGATGATAATGCCACATGTGTGAATACTGTTGGAAGTTATATATGTGCTTGTGACGCTGGTTACGAAGGAAATGGTGAAACCTGCAGTGATATCGATGAATGTGTTAATGAACCGTGCGGACCTAACAGCCTTTGTACAAACACACCCGGAGGCTATGCGTGTGAATGTGAAGTGGGGTATGAATTGATCGATGATCAATGTATGGTGATCGATTTAGATGGAGATGGAATTGGCGACATGAATGATAACTGTCCTGCACATCCAAACCCAGACCAGGCCGATACCGATGGAGACGGACTTGGTGATGCTTGTACAGGGCCACGAAGTACTATAGTCGACAGATCTCCAACCGGAGCTATTCTTGATGGTGTCATTGAAGACGGTGAGTATGCAGGGTTTGTCAATGGCATCAACAATGATTTTGGAGATCTTATCGGGGAAGGATCCAGACTATATTTTGACTCTGACGACCAGAGAAATCTCCACATTGCATTGGATGCAGCCAGAGAGGGTGGTTGGAGTTCTGGTTTCACAAATGACATCATCGTCATCTATTTTGATGTACAAGATGGTTCTGGTTTTAATACAACACGTTTAGCAGACCCTAGCTCACCCCATACCACAGCCATTTCTGCTCCCTACGGATCACAATTGACCTTTGCGCCTGGGTTTAATCCTAGATTTGCCCTGGCAATAAGTCCTGATGGTGCTGGACTATGGCTATTAACCACCACCAATTTATTGCAATTGATCAACCCCGTAGAAATTAACCTGAATACCAATCCAGGAGAAGTATTGTTTGAGTTGAGCCTGGATATAGCTTATTTCGGAGAAATAGCTGATGGATCCATTAAATACGTGGCTACTTTAGTCAATGCCAATGAAGTCTACCGTTCAAATGAATTCATGGGTGTTGCAAGCACTTCTATTACAGGAACTATTGGAACAATGTCCGTTTCATTATCTCCAGGGGATTACAATGTGTTTAAACTTTACGATGCATCCACTACGGACCGTGATGGCGATGGTATTGTTGATAGGAACGACAACTGCCCGGATGTTCCTAACTCCAACCAATCGGATATTGATGGAGATGGAATAGGGGATGTTTGTGATGAAGAAACCTGTGATGACCTGCTGGATAATGATGGTGATGGAGACGTGGATGAGGATTGTAACAACGCACCAGTAGCTGTTGATGATGCAGTGACCACCGATGAGGATATAGGAGTAGTTATATCCGTGTTGGACAACGATACCGATGACAATACAAATCCATTATCGATCACGACTACCACAGCTCCCTTCAACGGGGCCATCCTTGTCAATTCGGATCAGACGATCACTTATGCTTCAAACCTGAACTTCAATGGAGAGGATTCTTTTACCTACACCATCAGTGATGAGGAAGGTCTTGAATCGGAACCTGCAACTGTTTCAATCGCCATTTTACCTGTAAATGACCCGCCAATCGCCAGTAGAGATAAAATTGTGTTGGATGAAGATACCCCTTTTGAAGTGGATGTTCTCGCCAATGACAGCGATCTGGAGGGAGATGAATTGAATGTTGTAGGTTTGGTAGATCCAGGTTTTGGAACCCTCATTCAAAATGGAAATTTGATCACCTATACACCGGATCCGGATTTTAACGGTCTTGATGCGTTTGGCTATGATGTATCTGATGGGACGGATACTGTAAAAGGAGTTAACGTGCTTGTGAAAGTAAACCCTGTCAACGATCCACCTACAGCAGAAGATGACCTGGTTGAGACATTAGAAGATACAGCTGTTAAGATATTCGTTTTAGAAAATGATTTCGATGTTGATGATTGGGATGGGCTGTCTTCCGCCGAAAAAGAGAAAAGGAGAAAAGAAACCAGAAAAAAAGCCACAAAGAAAAGTGCTGGTGAAACTGCAACGAAAGAGGTTGCAACTACTCTTCAAATTACAGATGTTGAAAGTCCGAATAATGGGTCTGTCAGTGTAATGCATGACCATATCCTGTACACCCCCAACCCTGACTTCAATGGCACCGATGTCTTCACTTATACCATCACCGATGGCCTCGAAACCTCTAACACCGCTGAAGTCACGGTAAATGTAATTTCAGTCAATGACCCGCCTGTAGGGGTTGCAGACGATTTCTCTATCGACTATGGCTCACCGGCTACACTCGATATCCTGGCCAATGATTCAGATGATGGCGGAACCAGCGACCTGACCATATTTGTTGATACGCCTGCTGCAAATGGTACATTAACTATCAACACGGATAAAACAGTCACTTACACCCACGATGGCAGCTACAACTTTTTTGATCAGTTCACTTATTTTACGGTTGACAACGATGGAGATTTATCAAACGTCGTGGCTGTTGACATCACCATCATCGCTCCGGATGAAGACGGAGACGGTATCATTGACCCTGACGACAATTGCGTTAGCACACCAAATACTGACCAAAGAGATACCGATGGCGATGGCATCGGTGATGCCTGCGATGAAGACGATGACAACGATGGTGTGGCGGATGGACTAGACACCGATCCTGTGAACCCATTGATCTGCCAGGATACTGATAGCGATGGTTGTGATGATTGCTCAATCGGCTCAGACGGATTCGGACCCCTCGCCGACAACGATCCAAACAATGACGGCCCGGACAATGATGCCGATGGAATCTGTGACGCTGGTGATACGGACGATGACAACGATGGATGTGATGACGTAGAGGATGCTGAACCGCTTGTTGCAGGTAATGATGCCGATGCTGATGGATTCATTGGTGGCTGTGATAAATGTGACGAAGATCCAAATAACTGGACTGTAGAAGGATGCTCAGGTTGTATCGACACAGACGGGGATGGATTCTTTGCCGGATGTGATGCATATGTCACCATCTCTGGTCCTGATTGCGATGATTCAAATGCCGTCATCAATCCTGAAACAGTCTGGTATGAAGATGCTGACGGGGATGGTTTTGGAAACCCGAATGTCTCAATAATTCAATGTGAACAACCTTCCGGTTACATCCTCGACGGTAATGACACGGATGATACCAATCCATATTTGAACCCGAACAATGCCGCACCAGTTGCCAACGCAGGACCTGATCAATCGGTTACCGTAGGTGAACAGGCGACTTTGGACGGCAGTGGCTCCTCCGATCCTGACAATGACATGATAAACCATGACTGGACCATTGTTTCTGCTCCTGTGGGAAGTACTGCCATGATCTCGGGAACAGGACCTTTTGTCGGATTGACACCGGATGTGGCCGGAGAGTATACCATTCATCTCATTGTTGATGATGGGTTTGTTTTCAGTGATCCCGATGAAATGATCCTGACCGTGCTTTCACCTGAGGAAGCCATTGAGGAACTGGGGAGCACGATCGATGATTTGGTCAATTCAGGATCTCTCTCCTCGTTCCAGGGCACAATTCTCGGTGGCCCTCTGGACAGAGCATTGAGATTCGCTGACAGAGGAAATACGAGGGTAGCGACTATCCAATTGACTTCCTTCAAATTCAGGGTCAGACTCTTTAGCTTCTTCGGTCTTCTGGATGACAATGAAGCGCAAACTTTGCTTGATGGCGCCGACGCCATCATTGACTCTTTGAACAATGGTGGTGGATCCTCCGCCAGGGTAGCGGGTGAAGGCTATGAAATAGATGAGCATGTCCCCGAAAAGATCCCCGAAAACCAGGTTACGATATATCCAAATCCTTTTCACCTGGAATTCAGTGTTGAATACTTCAGCCTTAATGATGCTACCGTGCAGATCGCAATTTATGATATCAACGGAAAGCAGATCCAGGATTTGAAAACAATACCAGTGAACGAGTTCCGATTTTATCGCTGGAAGTTTAAGCCAGCCATGGATGTGCCATCAGGTATTTATTTATTAACCATACAAGGAGAAAAAGTCAATCAGGTGCATAAACTCTTATATTCCAAACAGTAAATCACTAACCTACACTAAAGTTAAAGGGGATCAGATGGTCCCCTTTTTCATTCTTTAAAAATGGCAATAGAATAATAATATCGGCTATATTAGCCAAAAAAACGCCATGAGAGAATTTATGCTCGTACTTCATTTTATCGGGTTGGCCATGGGGCTGGGAACAAGCTTTGCTTTTTTCTTCCTGGGGAAAGCAACAGCTAAAATGGAACCCGAAGCTGGTAAAAATTTCATGATGAATGCATTTTCTATCAGTACCATGGGACACATAGGCCTGGCCTTGTTATTTATTTCCGGAGGTTACCTGATGACACCCTACTGGTCCATTCTGGGATCCTCACCCATTCTAATTATCAAGCTGGTTCTTTTTCTTGCACTTGGTGCTTTGATCGGTATCATTAGCTCCAAAGCCAAGAAGGCCCGAAAAGGTGATGAGTCTCAATTAAAGGCTATCCCGGTACTCGGACCCATCGCCCTGTTGACAGGAATTGCCATCGTAATCTGTGCTGTAATCTTCTTCAAATAGCCTTTTGAGAAATAATAAAAATTTAGGACTGGGGATTGCTTTTGGAGTAGGAATTGGATGCGCTATCGGCGTTGCGACGGATAACCTTTCTGTATGGCTGGCATTGGGAATTGCTATGGGCCTAATCTTTGGACTGGGGAAAGACCGATTTTCTAGAAAAAAATGAATGCTTTTCTGATTTAATTGTTATTCTTCTAAGTAATTGTTTCCTGTGAGGAAATTGTTAATATCGAACAACACCAGATTTATTATTCAGGATTTTCACAATATGCGAGTTTTTTTATTCTTAGGGACGTTTATCATTTCAACGTTGGTGTCGGCACAATCTCAGAATATTATTGGTAGTGCTCACCAACAGAACGGTACTGCTGGTTTTTTTGGAACATTGATGAATAAAAAGGAGGCCAATACTACAATAGATGGTAATCCCTATATCAATGAAAATTGGAAACCTGGTAAACTATATCTTGAGAATGAAGTTGAGATCGATGTAAACCTGCTCAACTACAATGTTTTCGAAAACAGTCTTACCTATAAAGAACGGAATAAGGAATTTCTCATTTCGACCTATTCAGATCTGAAGCGGTTTGAAATTGGGAGTGATACCTATATTTATTTGTATTCCAATCATAGCAGAGACATTTACCAGCTGTTAGCTGAAGGACCATTGAAGCTTTTGAAAAGGTATTATTGCAAGATTCTGATGGGTATGGAATCGAAGGGCATCATCGGCGCCACCAATGATAAATATATGATGAATGACGATATATTTATTCAATGGGAAGGCCTTCAGCCAGATGAGTTCAAAGTCAGAAAAAGAAACCTTTATAAATTGATGGATGACAAGAAGGAGGAGATAAGATCATACATTGAAAAGATGGATTTGAACATCAATAAAGAAGAAGACCTTATTCAGGTTTTCAATCACTACAACCAACTTATTTCTATTTAAATCAAATAGAGGCTGTATGGTTATACAGCCTAAAATAATTTAACATTTAGCTGCCAGGGAGTAATCATTCATAATATAATTATGAGGAATTTTGCCCCATGAAAGATATTGAGAACGTAACCCTGACATATCTAACTGTCGAGGATTACCACCAGCTGAAGGAAGCCATGATTATTGCATATCCCAACATGCAAAATCCCCATTGGAAGGAAGCTGAGATTCACCAATTGATAAAGAAGTTCCCTGAAGGCCAGGTAGCCATCAAGGTCAATGATCAGATTGCAGGTTGTGCGCTGGCCATCATCGTAGATTACGAAAGATATAATCATCAACACACCTACAAGGAGGTTACAGGCAATTTCAAATTCACAACTCACAACGCTGAGGGTGATATGCTCTACGGCATTGATATTTTCATCTTGCCGGAGTATAGGGGTCTGCGACTTGGCCGAAGATTGTATGACTATCGGAAAGAGCTTTGTGAAAACTTGAACCTGAAAGGTGTCGCTTTTGGTGGACGTATCCCTAATTACCACAAGTATGCAGATGAACTCACGCCCAAGCAGTACATCGAAAAGGTAAAGCATAAGGAAATACAGGATCCTGTACTCGATTTTCAGATGTCAAATGATTTTCACCCCAAGATCATCCTCAAAAATTACCTGCAAGGTGATAAAGCCTCCGGGGATTATGCCGTACTCCTGGAATGGTCCAATATCTACCATGAAAAGGTTTCCAAAGAACCAACGACGACGAAGACAAAAACGGTGGTCAGACTTGGCCTGATCCAATGGCAGATGCGCCCTTATAAAGACCTGGCTGACCTCATGCAGCAAGTGGAATACTTCATTGATACCATTTCCCGGTATCGGTCCGACTTTGCTGTGTTTCCGGAGTTCTTCAATGCTCCTTTGATGGCTGAAAACAACCACCTGTCCGAACCTAAAGCTATCCGCGAGTTGGCCAAACACACTGAGATCATTACTCAAAAGCTTGGCGAGCTGGCCATCTCCTATAATATCAACATTATCACTGGAAGCATGCCTGAGGTGATCGACAACAGGCTGTATAATGTGGGTTATCTATGTCATCGGGATGGCACCAAAGACCGGTATGAAAAACTGCATGTCACGCCTGATGAAGCAAAGGTTTGGGGGATGGAAGGAGGTTCTCAAATCAAAGTGTTTGATACAGACTGTGGGAAAATCGGCATCCTGATATGCTATGACGTTGAATTTCCAGAGCTGGGCAGGATTTTATCCGATCAAGGCATGGATATCCTATTTGTGCCATTTCTTACGGATACACAAAATGGCTACTCAAGGGTTCGTCTATGCGCACAGGCCAGAGCTATCGAAAATGAGTGCTATGTAGCCATTGCGGGTAGTGTAGGAAACCTACCGAAGGTTCACAATATGGATATGCAATTTGCCCAGTCGATGGTCTTTACTCCGTGTGATTTTGCCTTTCCGTCTAATGGAATCAAAGCAGAGGCCACACCAAACACGGAGATGATGTTGATTGCAGATGTTGATATTGACCTGTTGAGGGAACTCAACCAGTTTGGAAGTGTCCAAAATCTAAAGGATAAAAGAAATGACCTGTATCAGGTAAACCTAAAGAAACAAAGCCTATGATCCCTTTGATCATAGGCTTCTCCAACAACTAATCTCGATTAGTAGTAATAATAATACGTGACTTCATTTCCAGATCCTGTTACACTTCTTACAGAAGGTGTCCCGTCCAAATTGAATGCATAAGTGAAATCATAGTCGAGTGTTTTATCGCTGCCCTCGAAAAGGTACCCACCGGGCAATTTGCTTTGTGAAACAATCGTCGGAATAACATTGAATGCCGGGAAAGGATTTGCTTTGTCATGATAGCTTCTAAAGGTTTCAGTGGAAAGCAGTGTGAATTCTTCCTCACCGTTGGTTTCAGTCACCGAGTAGGCAAGTTTCTTGTAAATATTTCCATCTTCATAGTTTAGAAAGATGAAAACCAGGCTCTTGAGATAATCCCCACCAGGTTGAAGATAAAAACTTGCCATCCCTCCTATATTACCTGCTTCATCATAATCGTATAGGTGGTACGATTTTACTACATCATTTTTGATATTTTCTGACTTCACAAGTCTATCATTCTCATAGGTGAAAACTTCATAGATATTTTCATAATCAGTAATCCTCATGAGCTTTCCCTGTTCATCATAACTCAATGTTTGTGTACCGCGTGATGTGCCTGGTGTTCTTCTTTCCCAGTGGATCTTTTCCACCTGTCCCTTCTCATCATATTCATACATTTTGGAATAGAACCAGCCTCCACCTGTTGTTTCATATGATTTGGGCTTGCCAAGGAGCTCATCGTCCAATACCTTCAGGTTCATCGTCTTAAGGTCTCCTATCTCCAGGGCACCCTCGACCTTGGTAATTGTAAGTCCCACTTGTTTGTGTCCATGCAAAAGGTTGTTATCTACTCCACCCACAAAGAATGTTGCTTGTCTTGCACCAAAAGCAATGTCTATTTCAGCTTTACCTTCAATGAAAGTCAGATCACTGGAAACAAGGTTTTCAATAGATTGATCAAAGGTGATGGTGACTTTGCCTGGTGCAGGTGCAGGTGTGGGTATTGTAAGAAGGATCACTCGTCCTCCGGTTGAATTTTCTTTAATTTCAACCAATCCTTCAGCAAAACTTATCCTGGCTGGTGCCTCATCATCCAGGATAGTGACTTCAATTTCTTTTATCTGTCCCATCAAAAACCCCTCACTCAACTCATGGATGGTAAGGGTAAGTGTTTTGCTGTCATCGAGCTTTTGGTCATCTACTGGAGTCACTACAATGAATGCTGCAGTATCCCCTTCCTCAATCTCGAGGGTGATCTTTCCATCTACCACCTCATGATCCAGATAGAATGATTCCTCAAATGCGGAAGATAATGCTACAACTGCCAGTCCATCCTGAACCGTCTTTTTATCAAATATCAGGGCAATCTTATTTGCACCAGAATTTTCTGAAATTGAAACATCTCCCTGAAACTGCGTTACCACAGGAGCCAATTGACCTTCATTTTCGTCATCATTACATGATGCCAGACCTGCTATCACCATGATAGCTAAGGTCATTTTCAATAGTTCTCTCATCTTGTTACAGCCTCTGTGATAACGAGGCGATTGATATACGGCCAAATAATATTTGGTGTTGCATCCAGGCCATCAACCTGAGTAAGAATTTATATGAGAAGCATTTTTTCAGGATGAATGATCAAATTATGGTTTGAAATAATTACTCATGGCACCATAAATTGTCCACTTTCAATAAGTGTATTCGTTATCTTGTAAATGAATTGAAGATAATGACAGCAGAAAATCAATTTGATTCACTGTGTCGGAAGTTTGTTACCCAACCAGGTGTAGAAACTGGAAACATGATGAGTTCTCCGGGATTAAAGTACAACAACAAAGTTTTTGCTTTCCTCCATAAGGAAAAAATGGGATTCCGACTCGGTCCGAACTTCGACGCTCAAAAATGGGGACTGAAGAACCCCGAACCATTGAGTCCGTTTAAAACCAAACCTCCCCTCAAAGGCTGGCTGCTGATTGATCAAAAGGAGATGGACCTGTGGGAACCATTAACAGAAATGGCATTAACTTTTACCCAAACCCTCAAGTAATGGCTACAGATCCGTATTTATTGGAACGTATCCGGAAGGTCCTTAAAGAACAAAAAGCAGTCTGGACAGAAAAGAGCATGTTTGGCGGGGACTGCTTCATGGTGGATGACAAGATGTGTATCGGTACCTACAAAGGAGGTATCATGGCTCGTGTAGACCCTGATAAAGTGGATGAACTAGCAAAACATGAAGGAGCTGAGCAAATGATCCATGGTGGCAGGCCAATGAAAGGATACCTGTTTATTGATCAATCCGGATTTGACAAGGATGATCACCTGGAACTCTGGGTCAAAGAATGCCTGGAGTTTAACCCAAAAGCAAAATCAAGCAAGAAAAAATAATCCACACACATGCAAAAGATCACTCAACCCACTCTTCAATTTCTC